>NZ_CP059997.1:557500-10363158 GCF_018736145.1 Amycolatopsis sp. CA-230715 | reverse complement strand
CGAGCAGGTCGCGGCCGCGGCGCCGGGCGCGCGACGGAAGGTCTTTGCCGTGCAAGGAAATCCGGCCGGTGCTCGCCGCGGTGAGGCCGGTGACCGCGCGGGCGAGCGTCGTCTTGCCCGCGCCCGACCGCCCGACGACGCCTACCGCTTCACCGCGGGAAACGGTGAAGCCGATATCGGCCAACCGGCCCTCGCGTGTGGACAGTCCGGCCACCCGCACCACGACCGGCGCACCGGCCACAGTGGACAGAGGCGGGGCCGGGTGGCCGCGGCGGCGCCGAGACTGCCGTCGAGATCCACCACCTCGTCGGCGATCCGGTCGATCCAGTCGTGGTCGTGGCAGGCGATCACGACGGTCGTGCCGTCCCGTGCCTTGCCCCGCACGAGGTCGCCGAGCCGGTCGCGCAACCCGGCGTCCAAGCCCGCCGTGGGTTCGTCCAGCAGCAGCACGGCGGGATCGCGCACGAGCGAGTGCCACCCGTCGTTGCTGGCCGCCGGAAAGCTGGTGGATCCGCTTGCGCAGCACCGATTCCGGCAGGTCGACGCCGACGAGCGCCTCGGCGGACCGCTTGCCGGGGCCCGGCTGGACTTCGGCGAGCAGCGCGCGGACGCGAAGCGGTGCTTCTGCTGCGGCGCTTCTGGAAGGACCTGCACACCGACGAGGACGTGATGGTGCGAGCGGGCTGAGTTCCCCGCTGCTCCGCGCCGTGCCCGGCCCGCGACGCGGGCCGGGCACGCGGGTCAGTCCTTGGTGTTCTAGAAGGCGTCCTTGACCTTTTCTCCTGCCTGCTTCAGGGCTCCCTTGACCTGCTCGGTCTTGCCTTCGGCCTGCCACTGCTCGTTTCCGGTGGCCTTACCGGTGGCTTCCTTGGCCTTCCCTTTGAGTTCTTCCGCCTTGTCGTCGAACTTCTCGGTCATTTTTCGCCGTCCTGTTCTGGGAATCGGTCAGTACCAGTGCGCCCTGCCGCCGATCCTGCGGCCGGTGGTGCCCAGGATCGCCAGCGCCGCCCCGATGACGACGAGTGCGATGCCGATGGACCACAGAATGGCGACCTTGGCGAGGAAGCCGACCAGCAGGAGCACTACTCCGAGAGCGATCACGGCTACTCCTTTTCGGCCCGGTCCGCGAAAAGCGGACTCGGGCGCTCTTTCCGGTGGGGACGTGAAGGAGTACCCGGTTGCCCGTGGCGCAAACCGGGATCTGGGCGGGGATTGGCCCCGGGATGCGGTGGGTATTCGGCGGACGATCACGGGCGTCGACGTCAGGGAGGCAGGGGTGCAGGTCGGGTACAAGCTGTTCGCGGAGGACCTCCCGCCGTCGGAGCTGGTGCGCCAGGCGGTGCGCGCCGAGCGCGCCGGGTTCGACTTCGTCGAGATCAGCGACCACTTCCATCCGTGGCTGGAGAACCACCGGCACTCCTCGTTCGTGTGGACGGTGCTGGGCGCGATCGCGGCGCGGACCGAGCGGATCGGTCTCGCCACCGGCGTCACCTGCCCGTTCCTGCGGTATCACCCCGCGATCGTGGCGCAGGCGGCCGCCACCACGGCGCTGGTGTCCGACGGCCGGTTCACGCTCGGCGTCGGTGCGGGGGAGCGGCTCAACGAGCACGTCGTCGGCCAGGGCTGGCCGCCGGTCTGGGTGCGGCACGAGATGCTCACCGAGGCGCTGGAGATCGTCAGGCTCCTGTGGTCCGGCGGCTACCACAGCTATCGCGGCAGGCACCTGACGCTCGAGGACGCGAGGGTGTTCGACCTGCCGCCCGAACCGCCGCCGATCGCGGTCGCCGCCGGGGGACCGGCCGCGGCCGAGCTGGCGGCGAGGCTGGGCGACGCGATCTTCTCCACCGAGCCGAAAGCCGAGTTGCTGACGGCTTACCGCGAGGCGGGGGGGCACGGGCCCCGGCTACGCGGAAGTGCCGCTCGCGTGGGCGGAGGACGAGGACTCCGCGGCCGAATCCGCACACCGGCTGTTCCGGTTCGGGCCGATGGGCTGGAAGGTGCAGGCCGAACTGCCGAACCCGGTGAACTTCGAGGCCGCGACGGCGTTCACCACGCCGTCCGATCTGCGCGAAGCGTTCGGGTGCGGGCCCGATCCGCGTGCGCACCTGGACGTGGCCGAGCGGTTCGCCGAGGCCGGGTTCGACCGGCTCGCGCTGATCAACGCCGGACCCGATCCCGAGGGGTTCTTCACCTTCTTCGAGAACGAACTCGCCGAACCGGTGCGCGAGCTGGCGCGGGGCCGCTGAAGCCCCGCGCCCGCCGCTTTAGCGCTGGGCTGGCCGGTCGACCGAACCGCGCCACGCGCCGGTTTCGGTGCCGTCGCGGGATTCGATGAACTCCTTGAAGCGCGCCATGTCGCCCTTGGTCCTGCGGTCGAGGACGCCGAGCTTGTCGGCCACGTTTTCCACGAAGCCTTCGGGGTCGATCTCGAGCTGGGCGGTCACCCTGGTGGTGCGGTCGTCGAGGCGGTGGAAGGTCACCACCCCGGCGTGCCGCGGCCCGTCGTCGGAACGCCACGCGATCCGCTCGTCGGGGTGCTGCTCGGTGATGGTGGCGTCGAATTCGCGGGTCGTCCCGCCGACGGAGATCGTCCAGTGCGTGCGCGTCGGGTCGACCTGGTCGACGCGTTCGACGTTTTCCATGAACTGGGGAAAGGTTTCGAACTGCGTCCACTGGTTGTAGGCGGTGGTGACGTCGACGCCGACATCGACGATTTCGGTGATGGTGCTCATACCGCGTTCTCCTCGGTGGTTGGGGTCGACACACCGGGTACCCGCGCGGCGGAACGGGAAACCGTTGGCGCGCGCCCGAGTTGATCACTCCACTTAGGACAGAGCGAGCGGGGTGGAAATTCACGGAACACCCTTTCGTCGGCATGGACAGTTCCCCGCCGCTCTGGTACGAAGGTGATATCGCGGTTGAGCCCCCAGCCCCTGGCGTTCACGGGCAGGGCAAGGTCTTTTCCTCCTGTTGTCCCGTGCGTCCCCTCATCCGCACGCCCCGGAGGTTTTTCGTGACCGAAGTTCCCGCCCCGCGCGCTCCCCATGCCGTCGTGCCGCCGCCCGCCCCCTTCGGCGTCCGGGTCGTCCGGCCCACGCACACGGCGACGATCGTCGAGGTGACCGGAGACCTCGACCGCACCACGGTCCGCCACTTCCTCGACGTCCTCGAGCCGAGGCTCGCCTCGGTGGTCAGCACCGTGGTGGTCGACCTGTCCGAGGCCGCCCTTCCCGACGCCGCCGGGCTCGCGGCGCTGCGCCGCTGCGCGGGGAGGGCCTCGGCGACCGGGCAGGCCTTCCTGCTGATCACGGGTCCGCACTGCGCCTGCCGGGCGCTGGAAACCGGTCAGTTCGCCTGCCGCCCCGCGCGCACCGCCGAACCCGTCGCCTGATCCGGCCCGGTTGGTTTCGTTCTCCGTGCGCGGGTACCCCGTGGGAGACCGACAACCGCTGAACGGGACGTGATCGACGTGGGAACGCGGACGAGGGAACGGACGGCCGCGGCCACCCGTGCGGGTGCGCTGGTGATCGGAATCGGCTATCTCGCGCTCGGGGTGGCCGGGTTCTTCGTCGCGACGACCGTGCTGTGGTTCAGCACCGGGCCGGTGATCGACGTGGTGCGGACCGCGATCGGGCTGCTCGCCCTGCTGGCGGCGCGGCGCGCGGCGGGGGCCCAGTTCCTCGGCCTGGCGCTGATGGTGCTGCTCACCGGGCTGACGATCTACGGCGTGCTGGCCGGCGTGCTGGGCAGCCCCCGCGAGCTGAGCGGGCTGTTCGGGCTGCGCTGGCCCGACACCGTGCTGCACGCCGTGACCGCGGTGGCGGGCGCCGTGCTCGGCCTGGCCGGCTCGTGGCGCCAGCGCGACGCTCGCTGAGCGCGGTTCGGTTGGCGCACCCGCGTTCCGGGTAGCCGGTGCCATGACGACCGATACCGCCGGCCCGCCGTTGACCGCGCTCGCCCTGGTGTGCAGCTTGAAGCCGTCCCCGGCCCCGTCGAGCAGCGAGCTGATGGCGAAGCAGGTTCTGCGCGAACTCGCCCGGCACGGCGTGGGCGGTGACGTGATCCGCGTCGTCGACCACGACGTGCGGCCTGGCGTCGAAAAGGACATGGGCGGCGGTGACGAATGGCCACGGCTGCGGGAACGTGTCGAGGCCGCCGACATCGTGCTGATCGCGACGCCGACGTGGGTCGGGCACCTGTCGAGCGTCGCGCAGCGGGTACTCGAACGCCTCGACGCGGAACTGTCCGAAAGCGACGAAGAGGGCAGGCCCGCGATGTTCGGCAAGGTCGCGGTCGCCGCCGTGGTCGGGAACGAGGACGGCGCGCACAAGATCATCGCCGACCTGTTCCAGGCGCTCAACGACATCGGGTTCACCTTGCCCGCGCAGGGCGGTACCTACTGGAACGGAGAGGCGATGACGCCGGGCGACTACAACGACCTCGGCGAAATCCCCGAAGCGGTGGCATCGACGCACGCCACGCTCGCCCGCGACGCGGCGCACCTGGCGGGGTTGCTCCGCGCACACCAGTACCCGGCGTCCTGAGGAGTCAGTCGGTCCTCTTGCCGAGGTGCGGCCACGTCAAGGCGGCCACCGCGCCCAACACCTCGGAGAGCACGGCGAACTCCTCCTCGCGGGTCGATGTGTGCGCTCAGTTCTTGGCGGGCAGGAACTCCTGCAGTTTCGTCTTGACGCCGCGAGCCACCATCTGCCACGTGTCGGGGTCGCCGCGCAGCATCGACTCGGTGGTCGACTTGATCTGGTCGAAGGTGGCGTGCGGCGGGATCGGCGGGACGTTCGGGTCGCAGTGGACGTCGAGCACGACCGGGCGATCCGCGGTGAGCGCGCGCTCCCAGGCGGGGGCGATGGCGTCGGGTTCGGTGACCTCGACGGCGTCCAGCCCGATCAGGCGGGCGAACTCGCCGTAGGGCATTTCGGGCAGGTTCTGGGATTCTTCGAACTTGGGCGCGTTCGTCATCGCGCGCAGCTCCCAGGTGACCTGGTTGAGGTCGTTGTTGTGCAGCACGCAGACGACGCAGCGCGGATCCGTCCACAAAGGATAGTAGCGGCGGATGGTCAGCAGCTCGGCCATCCCGTTCATCTGCATCGCGCCGTCGCCGACGAGGGCGATCGCGGGCCGGTCCGGGTGGGCGAACTTGGCGCCGATCGCGTACGGCACGCCGGGACCCATCGTGGCCAGCGTGCCCGACAGCGACCCGCGCATGCCCTCGCGGAACTTCAGGTCGCGCGCGTACCAGTTGGCCGCGGAACCGGAGTCGGCGGTGACCATCGCGTTGCCGGGGATGCGCTGGGACAGCTCCCACACGGTGCGCATCGGGTTGGTCGGCTCGGCGTCCACCATGGCCTGCTTTTCCATGGTGTCCCACCACGACGCCACGTTCTTCTCGACGGTGTCGCGCCAGCCGCGGTCGCTCTTGCGCTCCACCAGCCGGTTGAGCGCGGTCAGGGTCGCCGCGGCGTCACCGACGAGATTGATCTCGGTGGGGTAGCGCATCCCGATGAACTTGCCGTCGAGGTCGATCTGGACCGCGCGGGCCTGCCCGAACTCCGGCAGGAACTGGGAATACGGGAAGTTCGAGCCGACGATGAGCAGGGTGTCGCAGTCGCGCATCAACTCATAGCTGGGACGGGTGCCGAGCAGACCGGCCGCGCCGGTGACGTAGGGCAGGTCGTCGGGCAGGACGTCCTTGCCCAGCAACGCTTTCGCGATTCCGGCTCCGGTCAGCTCGGCCAGTTCGCGCAACTGGCCCGCGGCGCCGCGCGCGCCCTGTCCGGCCAGGATGGCGACCTTCTCGCCCGCGTTGACGATGTCGGCGGCCTTGGCGATCTCGGTCTCCGGCGGCACCGGCGCGCCCCCGACCAGTCCCGGCGGGCTGGATGGCACGTGCTTGAACGCGTGCTGCGGCGGCGAGTAGTCGAGCTCCTGCACGTCGGCGGGGATGATCAGCGCGGTCGGGGCGCGTTCGGCGAGCGCGGTGCGGATGGCCCGGTCGAGCGCGTTCGGCAGCTGCTCGGGAACGTTGACCTCGACGAGGTATTCGCTCGCGACGTCCTTGTACAGGGCCTGCAGGTCGATCTCCTGCTGGTAGCTGCCGCCCATGGCGCTGCGCGCGGTCTGCCCGACGATCGCGACGACCGGCACGTGGTCGAGCTTGGCGTCGTAGAGCCCGTTGAGCAGGTGGATCGCGCCGGGTCCGGAGGTCGCCATGCACACCCCGAAGGTGCCGGCGAACTTCGCATACCCGACGGCCTCGAACGCGGCCATCTCCTCGTGCCGCGCTTGGACGAACCGGGGTTCGTTGCCGGCGCGGCCGAACGAGGCCGTGATGCCGTTGATCCCGTCACCAGGATAGGCGAAAACCTGCTCCACGCCCCACTCGCGCAACCGCCGGAGCAGGAAGTCCCCAACGTTCTCGGCCATGTTTCCTCCTCGCGCGGTCGGTGACTCTCCGACGCGGGTACCCGATCGCGCGAAGCCCAATCACGAAGGACTGACAGTTTCCCTACGAATCATGATGGATTCACAATGGTGTTCAGGGCGGTCCGGGAGGACAATCGTGTGCAACGAAGACAATGGACGCGCCGGTGGCGCACTGGAGGACGGAGGTGGCGGGTGATGTACCCGGATACCGCGCACGAGACTGACGAACAGCTGATTCCCACTCAGGTGACAACGAGCCCGGAATCGACGGGACCGGCCAGGGACGAACGGTACGCACTCGATCAGGACCGCGATTTCACCATTGTGCTGGGGCGGGAATAAACAACGCTGACCCGGCCGGGTGGCAACTCCGGAATCCGGTGCGCGGCGAGTGACGCAGCGTGCTGATCGGCGCATCGGCCACCCCGCCGGGTCCGCTCCGGTGTGTGACAACCTCCACGCGGTTATCCCCTCGGCCAGGTGATCACCAGTAGCGTGTCGCGCATGAGTGACGCGCCCCCTCCGACCCCGGCCGAGGCCTTCGAGACACTGCTGGCCGGCAACGAGCGCTTCGTCGCCTCGACGCCGGAGCACCCGAACCAGGACGCCGTGCGGCGCGCCGAAACGGCGCCGGGGCAGCGGCCCTTCGCGGTGCTGTTCGGCTGCTCCGATTCCCGGCTGGCCGCCGAGATCATCTTCGACCGCGGGCTGGGTGACCTGTTCGTCGTGCGCACCGCGGGCCATGTCGCGGGCCCGGAGGTCCTCGGCAGCATCGAGTACGGCGTGACCGTGCTCGACTGCCCCCTGGTCGTGGTGCTGGGCCACGACTCGTGCGGTGCGGTGGCGGCCACCCGCGACGCGTTGACCGACGGGATCGGGACCGCGGGTTTCGTGCGCGACGTCATCGAACGGGTGACCCCGAGCGTGCTTTCCGCCCGTGCCGCCGGGCTCACCTCGAACGAGGACATCGTCGCCGAGCACATCCGGCACACCGTCGACCTGCTGGTGAACCGCTCCAAGGTGCTGGCAGACCAGATCGAGGCCGGCCGGACGGCGGTGGCGGGCCTGTACTACCGGCTCGCCGACGGGCGCGCCGAGGTCGTCACCACGCGCGGCCTGCCGGAGGGCGCCGGGACGCGATAGCGTCCACGCCGAGGGGCCCGGCCGGGCCCCTCGGCGGGTCCGGGATCAGGCGAGGTCGAACCGGTCGAGTTCCATGACCTTGGTCCAGGCCGCGGCGAAATCGGCCGCGAACTTCTCGCGGGCGCCCTGACCGGCGTAGACCTCGGCGAGTGCCCGCAGTTGCGAGTTCGAGCCGAAGATCAGGTCGACCGCGGTGGCCGTCCACTTCAGCTCGCCGGTGGCCGCGTCGAGGATCTCGTAGACGTGCTCCTCGGACTCCGCCGCCCGCCACCGCGTGCCGGGGGAGAGCAGGTTCGTGAAGAAGTCGTTGGTGAGCACGCCCGGCCGGTCGGTGAGGACGCCGTGGCCGGTGCCGCCGATGTTCGCGCCGAGCGCGCGCAGGCCGCCGACGAGGACGGTCATCTCGGGCGCGGTCAGGTTCAGCTGGTACGCGCGGTCGACGAGCAGCACCTCGGGCTGGAGCTTCTCACCGGGGCGCAGGTAGTTGCGGAACCCGTCGGCGCGCGGCTCGAGGACCGCGAACGACTCGACGTCGGTTTGCTCCTGGGCGGCGTCGGTACGTCCGGGGCGGAACGGGACGGTCACGTCGAGACCGGCATCGCGCGCCGCCTTTTCCACGGCGGCCGAACCGGCCAGCACGATCAGGTCGGCGAGCGAGATCTTCGCCCCGCCCGCGTCGTTGAACTCCCGCTGGACTCCTTCGAGGGTGTCCAGGACCTGGCCGAGCTGCTCCGGCTGGTTGACCTCCCAGCCGCGCTGCGGTTCGAGGCGGATCCGGGCGCCGTTGGCGCCGCCGCGCTTGTCGGTGGACCGGAAGCTCGCCGCCGACGCCCACGCCGTCATGACCAGCTGCGCGGTCGTGAGACCCGAATCGAGCACCTTGGCCTTGAGCATGGCGATGTCGGCGTCGCCGACGAGCTCGTGGTCCACGGCGGGGACCGGGTCCTGCCACAGCTGCGGCTCGGCGACCCACGGGCCGAGGAACCGGCTGACCGGGCCCATGTCGCGATGCAGCAGCTTGTACCAGGCCTTGGCGAAGGCCAGCGCGAACTCGTCCGGGTTGTCCATGAACCGCCGGGAGATCGGCTCGTACGTCGGGTCGAAGCGCAGCGCCAGGTCGGTGGTGAGCATGGTCGGCTTGTACTTCTTGGCCGGGTCGTACGGGTCGGGGATGATCTCCGGGGCGTCCTTGGCGACGTACTGCTTGGCGCCGCCGGGGCTCGTGGTGAGCTCCCACTCGTAGCCGAAGAGGATCTCGAAGAACCGGTTGCTCCACTCGGTCGGCCGGTCGGTCCACGTCACCTCGAGACCACTGGTGATCGCGTCCCGCCCGCCGCCGGTGCCGAGGGTGTTCAGCCAGCCGAGTCCTTGCGCCTCCAGCGGGGCGGCTTCGGGCTCCGGGCCCACGTGGTCGTCGGCGACACCGGCGCCGTGCGTCTTGCCGAAGGTGTGGCCGCCCGCGATCAGGGCGACGGTCTCCTCGTCGTTCATCGCCATCCTGGCGAAGGTTTCGCGGATGAAATGGGCCGCCGCGCGGAAGTCCGCGCTGCCGCGGGGCCCTTCGGGATTGACGTAGATGAGGCCCATTTCGGTCGCGCCGAGGTCGGGCACCATCTCCGTGTCGGTGACGTAGCGCTCGTCGCCGAGCCAGTCGTCCTCCGGACCCCAGAAGATCTGCTCCGGCTCCCAGGTGTCCTCGCGGCCGAAGCCGAAGCCGAAGGTCTGGAACCCCATCGATTCCAGCGCGACGTTGCCCGCGAGCACGATCAGGTCGGCCCACGAGATCCGCTGGCCGTACTTCTCCTTGACCGGCCACAGCAGCCGTCGCGCCTTGTCGAGGTTGACGTTGTCGGGCCAGCTGTTGAGCGGCGCGAACCGCTGCGCGCCGTCACCGGCGCCGCCGCGGCCGTCGTGGATGCGGTAGGTGCCCGCCGCGTGCCAGCTCATCCGGATCATCAGGCCGCCGTAGTGGCCGAAGTCGGCTGGCCACCAGTCCTGCGACGTGGTGAGCACTTCGACCACGTCCTGCTTGAGGGCGTCGACGTCGAGCTTCGCGAACTCCTTGGCGTAGCTGAAATCCGCCCCCAGCGGGCTGACCTTCGACGAGTGGGCGCGCAGCACCGAGAGGTCGAGCTGGTTGGGCCACCAGTCGCGGTTCGTGCGCGGGCGGCCGCCCGTCTTCGGGGTGGGCGAATCGATCGCCGGGTTCTCGCTCTCGCTGCCGTGCGCGGTCACCGAGTCACCGGCGACGGGGCAGCCGCGGTCCACGCCTTGCGCGTTGGTAGGACCGTTGTCCTGAGGGGAGCTCATGTCAAACCTTTCCGGGCAGGCGAATCATTTCGGGTCCGTTCGGCCGCGCATTCGGGGCAGGTGCCCCAAAAGACGACCTCCGCCTGGTCGATCACGTACCCGTGGTCGTCGGAGGCGGTGAGGCAAGGGGCGTTGCCGACGGCGCGGTCGACGTCCTCGATCGCGCCGCACGAGCGGCACACGACGTGGTGGTGGTTGTCGGCCACCCGTGACTCGTAGCGCGCTGTCGCGCCCGCGGGCTGGATGCACCGCACCAGTCCCACGTCGGTGAGCGCCCGCAGCACATCGTAGACCGCTTGATGGGACACGGCCGGGTGATCGGCGCGCACCAGCGAGAGCACCGCATGCGCGTCGACGTGCGGGTGGTCGCGCAACGCGGCGAGCACGGCGAGCCGGGGCTGGGTCACGCGCAACGAGGCCGCCCGCAGCAGAGCTGCGAAGTCGGACGTCACGCCCGGACCATAAGACGCTCTCTGGAATCAGTCAAACTTTCCGCCGCCGCAAGGAAACCGCGGTCCGTCATCGCAGCAGCACCAGCACCCCGAGCGCGACGAACAGCGCGCCGACGAGCACCGCCAGCGTCACCGCGATCACGATGGTGGCGATCGGGGTGACCTTGGGCGGCCTTGGCTCGGAGTGGGAAAGTCCCGAGGTCTGCGCGGAGTCGGGCGGAGTGTCGCCCGGCGCGACTCCGCCACCCCGTTCCAGCCCCGGGGTGTTTTCCGGGGCCGGGTCGGGTGGGGTGGTCATGCCTTCCCCTTTCGCCGGTTTCCGTCCACTCGGGACTGTCCTATCCGGACCAAAGATGGCGCTGCCCGTCCGCCTTGCGCGCCGCCGAGATCAGCGAGAACCCGGCGAGCACGATGACGGCCCCGGCGATGACGTCGCTGAGCCGGGTGGCGGTGCTCAACTCCGGTATCCGGCCGAACTCCAGCTGCATGAGCCCGGAACCGCGGTACACCAGCCACGGCGACGCGATGACCCAGGCGCCGATGACCGGCGTGACCCAGGCGAGCGTACGGAGGCGGCTGGGCGAGCGAGCGAACCCGACCGCCAGCAGGGCCATCGCGATCCCGGTGATGACGTTGCTGGCGACGAGCCCGAACTGGTCGATCGACCTGGTGACCCACGGCGAAAGGATCAGGTACAGCCCGGCGAGCAGCGCCAGCCCGCTCCCCGCGCCCGCGCGCTGGACGACGGGGTCGTTCCCGGCTTCGCGTGCCGGGCGCGCGCTTGCCGTGCGTGGTTCCGTACTGGTGGTGGTCATGTCGTTTCACCTCCGCCTTCGGGGTTCCGCTTTCCGGGCGCGGGCAAACCCTGGGTTCGGCGTGTTCCGGACGGTCGTGGTGTGCAAGGCTTGTCCCACGGCGCCGCCGGACCCGTGAGCCGAGGTGACGCGCTTACGCGGGGCGGCCGGAAGGGGAGGGACGGCATGGACCCCGCGGGGGGCGTGGAGACACCGTTGGGCGTGCTGCTCGACGGTGTGCTGGCCGGTGTGCGCCGCGACGTCCCCGGCGAGGTGGGAACCGCGATCAGCGTCGCGCACCCGACGCCACGGCACGGCGGCGGGCAGCTGAGGGTGCTGGCGGCGACCGGCGTCGGCCGCGTGCTCCCGCCGATCACGACCGGGCACCTGTGGGGTCCGTCGCTGCTCGTGGCGGCGGACGAACAGCCGATCGTCACCGCCGATCTGTGGCACGACGAGCGCTGGCCGCACCTGACCGTGGACGCCGTGCGCGACCAGGTCTCGGGAGAACACCGCGACGTGGTCTCGAAGGTGCGGGGCGCGGCGGCCGTACCCGGCGTGTGGGACGGTGACGGCGTGGTGGTCCTGTCCGCCTACTTCGACGGCCCGGCCGATCACAGCACGGTCGCGGTGCTGGTCCGGCACGAACGGCTGGTCGCCAGCGCGATCACGATCGCGAGCATCGCCACCCGCAGCGCGGACGAGGCCGAGCAGACCCTGGACGCGCTGGCCTCCCGCGCCATGATCGAGCAGGCCAAGGGCGCGATCATGGCGCTACGGCGCGTGGACGCGGACGAAGCGTGGGCGATCCTGCGGCGCGCCAGCCAGGAGTTCAACGTCAAGCTCCGCGAGCTGGCGCTGGCGCTCGTCGAGTACGCCGGGCGGGCGCCGGTCGAGCAGGAAGGCGACACCCGCCGCCACGTCAGCGCCGGTGCGGACGCCAGGACGGCGGCCACGCTGGTGTGGCAGGCGCTCGCCGCGCCGGAAGTGATTCCGTCCGAGCCTGCCTAGTGTTTCGTGACCCTGATGTCTTTACTTTGCGTTGTTGTCGACGAGTTTCTTGAGGTTGGTCTGGACCAGGCGGACTTTGGCGAGGATCTCGTCGGCGGTGGCGGTCCAGGTGAAGGGCTTGGCAGTGGTGTTCCAGTGCGTGATGTAGTCGCGGATCTGCTTGATCAGGACTTTCACGCTTGTGAAGGTGCCGCGGCGGATGGACTGGCGGGTCATGATCCCGAACCAAGTCTCGATTTGGTTGATCCAGGAGGAACCCTTGGGGGTGAAGTGAAACCGCACGTTCGGGTTGGCCTCGAGCCAGGCCTGGACCTCCGGCGTGGTGTGGGTCGAGAGGTTGTCCAGCACGACGTGGATCTCTTCGCTCGCGTGCGGTTTCACGACCTTCTTCAGAAACGCCAGGAAGCTCGCGCCGTCGCGGACCGGCGCACACTCGCCCAGGACTTCGCCGGTACCCACGTTCAGTGCAGCGAACAGATTCGTGGTGCCGTGGCGGACGTAGTCATGCGTGCGTTTCTCGCTGGCGTCGAAGTCGATTGGCAGCAGCGGCTGGGTGCGGTCCAGTGCTTGGATCTGGGTTTTCTCGTCGACACTGAGCACGACCGCCCCGCCGGGCGGGTCGAGATACAAGCCGACGATGTCAGCGACCTTCTCGGCGAACTCCGGATCCTTGCTCACCTTGAACGTGCCCTGCTTCTGTGGCCGGAGCCCGTGCTCGCGCCACAGCTTCGCGACATAGTGATGCGACACGTAGACGCCCTCGGTCCGGACGATGAACGCGGCCATCTCCCGGCTCGACCAGTGCGACAACCCCGTCTCCACCGGCGGACTCACCCTGCTCGCCGCCAGGATCCGAGCCCGGATCGCCGCGGGCACCTGCTCCCGCGGAGCGCCCCGGGGACGATCCAGCAACCCGCCGATCCCTTCAGCACCGTACCGGCCCAGCCACAGATCCACCGTCGGCCGCGACACCCCGGCCAACACCGCAACCTCCTGCTTCCGCCGATTCTCCGCCCGCCACAACACGATCCGCGCCCGCGTCGCCACCGTCGCCGGCACATCCGCACAGTTCAACAACGCCCGCAACTCAGCACGCTCACCCACCGTCAACTCCATCCGACAAGTAGAGCACAACGTAAATCAAACAGCATCACGACACACTAGGCGCCGGGAGCCGCGATGTCCGGGACGTCGGTGGTCCGCACCGGGTGGATCGGGGCGGAGCGGTGCAGCGGCATCGTGCCCGCCGAAGGCCAGCGCCTGTACGCTCTCCCCGAGCAGGACAGCTACAGCTACGAACTCGCGAACCTGTTCATCCGTGCCGGCAGCGAACGCGAAATGATCGAGAAGTACGAGAACTGCGTTGCGGCGCTTCGGTTCGAGTTCGACGAGCGCTAACGGGCGGCGGGCGGGCGGCGCAGGATCCGTTCGAGGTGGTTCAGCTCCGTGCGGCCTTCCGGGATGTCGTGCATGACCCAGTTGTGGAACATCCCGCGCCGCTCGCGGTAGTCGATGTCGATCCCGGCGTCGGTGGCCCGCTGGGCGAACCGCCGCGCGTCGGGGAGCAGCACGTCGCGCGCGCCGATGAACAGGCTGAACGGTCCGAGCCCGGTCAGGTCGGCGTAGAGCGGGCTGATGTGCGGATCATGCGGGTCGGCGCCCTCGGCGTACATGCGGCCCGCTTCGCGAAGGCCGGTGATGCCGAGCATCGGGTCGTAATCGTCGAGCAGCACCGAAAGCGGGTCGTCGAGCAGGACGTCGAGCCACGGCGAGATCAGCACCAGGCGTTCCGGCTGGGGCTTGCCCTCGTCGCGGAGCTTCTGCACGAGCGCGAGAGCGAGCGACGCGCCGGCCGAGTCGCCGGACACCACCTGCCGTTCCGGCGGTGTGGCATCGACGACGCGCGCGTAGGCGGCTTCGACCACCGGCAGGATCGTCGTGTGGCTGTACCGCGGGACGAGCGGGTAGATCGGGAGGGTCACGGTGCAGCCGAGGCGGCGGACCAGCTCCGCGCCGAACCGCCAGTGGTGCTTTTCGATCTGTTTGACGAACCCGCCGCCGTGCAGGTGCAGGACGTGCGGCCCGTCGGCTGGCCCGTTCTTCGGCCGGAGCGTGTAGCAGGGGAACCCGTCGACGTCCCGGACCTCGATCGAACACCGGCGGCGGATCTCGCGCGGCGGCTTCGCCTTCGACGCCCGCTGGTGCCGGTGCACCGTGCGGTGGAGGGTGTTCGCGTCGTCGTAGAACCGCTTCTGCCCGCTCATCCGCAGCGACGCGATGAACGCCTTCGCCTGCCAGCTGACCATGTCGGCTCCTTCCTTCGCTGCCCGGGAATACCCGGCTTCGCGTCCCCTTAACTCGGGTGCTCAGGCCTTGGACAGTCCGTGGAGCAGCGTCGCGAGCCCCGCGGGCGCTCGCCCGGACAGCCGTGAGCTGGTCGCCACGCGGGCGCGATCGTCGTAGCAGCGCCGGAACCCCGCTCGCCCCAGCCGGTTCCACAGGTCGTGGTCTTCGCCGGTGGGCAGTGCGGCGAACCCGCCGACCGCCGCGTAGGCGTCGGCTCGCACGCCGAGGTTCGCGCCGTAGACGTTCCCGTGGCCATCGGGCCCGAGTGCGTCTTCGAGCAGGGACTGGTACCGGCAGCGCGCGAGCGGCCGCAACGCCGACGGGGTCAGGAGTTCCGCCGACCCGGCGATCGCGTGGTGCCCTTCTTCGGCCCTGGCCAGGTGCTCGCACGCCCACGCGGGATCGACGGTGCTGTCCGCGTCCGTGTTGAGCACCAGGATCTCGGCTGGCCGGTGCCCGGCCAGCGGGGACAGGCACCGCCGGACGCCCAGCGCGCGGACCTCGCCGATGGTCCGGTCGCGGTCGGTGCGGCAGACCAGGCCGGGGGCCCAGCCGCCGAACGCGGCCGCGGCGGTGGCCGCGGTGTCGTCGGTGCACCGATCGGCGACGAGGCACACCGCGCGGTTCAGCCGCGCGGGCAGGCGCCGCAGGGCGTGCGCGATGGCGTCGAGGCAAGCGCCGACCGTTCCGACCTCGTCCCGCGCGGGGACGACGACGCCGACGGCGCCGATCACCGGCGCCTCAGCACGTGCAGGAGGAACTCCTCGTCGTCGTGCGCGACCAGTGGCTCGAAGGCGGGGTGCGCGAGCAGGCGGTGGTGCGCGTCGGCACCGTCACGGGGAGCTTCGGGCGCCCACGGCTTCCAGTGCACGGCCAGCACGTGCCCGTCGCGGCGCAGCGCTCCGGCGGTGCGGTCGAGGGTCTCCGCGAGATCGTCGTCGTCGAGGTAGTACAGGATTTCGCTGTGCACCACCAGATCCGCCTCCTCCGCGACGAGCGCGCCCGGCAACGCGGCGGTCCCGATCTCGACGTGGGGCAGGTCCGTGGTGGCCCTCCGCGCGGCCTCGGCGGCGCTGTGCACGGGATCGGACGCGCGCAGGCGGTCGCAGCGCGCGGCCAGTTCCCTGGTGAAGGTGCCGTTGCCGCAGGCCGGTTCGAGCGCGGTGCCGTAGCGCTCCCGAGGCAGCGCGGCGAGCGCCAGCGCGCGCTTGCGCCGTTCGTACCAGCGCGACCGCACCTGCCACGGGTCGGGCGAACCGCGGTACAGCTCGGTGAAGCGGGCGTGGGACGCCGACCGGCGGGGCGGCTCGCGGAAGAAGATTTCGTGCCAGCCCCGGAAGTGGTCGAGCACCCCGGGCGGCAGGATCGGGTCCTCGCCACCGGGACCGGGACCGGTCTGCGAGGCGAACGCGTCGATCGCGGTGGCCTTCGCGGCACGCTCCCGATCGGACAGTGCGTGGGAAAAGCAGCGTTGCCAAGGGATTCCGGGGTCGCCGGGATCGTACCGGTGCCACATCCAGATCGGGTACGACCAGCACTGCGCGGTTTCCGGCGCGGCGCGCAGTACGGCGAGCCCGGTCGCGCGGTGGTCGGGGTGCGGGTCGCCAGGCCACGGGGCCAGGCACAGCTCGCTGCTCGCGAGCAGGTCGCCCAGTGCGTCGGCGAGCGCGCCGGGGCAGCGGTGCAGGCCCGAGTCCGGCAACCCGAGCCACACCGGCTCGACGGTCGCGAGTCCTTGCCCGGCAAGCGATTTCCGCAGCTCTTCGCGACGGGTCGCGGCGAGCATCCGGCGTTCCCGGTCGCCGGAGGCCGGGAACGCCGCCTCGCCGTCCGTCGCCACGACGAGCGCGACCTCGGTGCCGCCCGCGTGCAGCCGCTGGGCGAGGCCGCCCGCGCCGAGGGTCTCGTCGTCGGGATGCGCGGCGACCAGCGTCACGCGCGCGATTCCGCTCACGTTCAAGGGTCGAAGGCGCTGCGCGGCCAAGGTTTCCGCCCACGTTCTGTCCGTTGTGGTCACCGCTTCGCTCCATTGAGGACGGTGCGCCCCAGCGCGGCGAGGTCGCGTTCGGCGTGGTGCTGGCGGACGTAGACCAGGAGATCGGCGAGGCGCTGGGCGAAGTCCCGGTCGCGGCACAGCGGGGTGGGCCCGGTGACCTTCGGTGCGCGGTCGAGCACGTCGGTCGCGACCCGCTCGACGGCGGCGCGGCAGGTGGCGGCCGTCCGCGGCGGGTCGGGGTCGGTGCCCTCGTCGATCGCGCCTGCCGCCTGCCGCAGCAACGCCTCCGCGGCCCGCGTCCCGGCGTGCATCGCGCCGAGGTGGGCCACCTGGTGGTCGTCGACGTGGTCGCGGGCGCGCAAGAAGGCGGTCACGTAGCCGACGACGCCGTCGCAGCCGCCGAGCCACACGGCCGCCACGCCGCAGCCGCCGTGCGCGAAACCGGGCCGGGCCACGTACCACGCGGGAGCACCGACGATCTCGCCCGGAGCGACGGCGAGCCCGTGGAAGGTCACGTCGGCGCTGTCGGAGGCGGCCATGCCGATCGCCTGCCAGCTCTCGTCGTCGCGGGTGATGCCGTCGCGCGCGAGGTCCACTTCGACGAGCCGGTCGCCCGCCGCGACCAGTGCGCGGTCGAGCAGATGGGCACCGGAGCAGAACCGGACCGTGCCCGACAGCAGGCCGTTTTCGAGCCGCGCGCCGGTGCCACTCGACTTCGCCGCCCAGACGCCGTAGAGCGCGCCGGGCACGGGCCGCCGTCCGGCCTCGGCGAGCACGGCGAGCGCGTCGGTGTGCCCTTCGGCGAGCCGGGCCAGCGCGAGATCGCGGCCGCCGAGCCCGGCCAGCGCGGACCAGCGCTCGGCCGTGCGCCCGCCGCCGGGCAGCGGGAGGTCGAGCGCGCCGTCGGCGGCCAGCCGCCGGAGTTCGGCCGCCACGGCCGGGGTTTCGAGCAGACTGGTCACGGCACGCGCTCCTCATCGTCGGAAGTGGACAGTCGGAAAAGGACGGTGCCGGTGGACTGTCCACCGGCACCGCCGCGGCACGCTACTGTTCCCGGCGTTCGCGAGCCTCGCGCTCGTCCGCCTTGGCCCTGGCGCGTTCCGCGTCGGCTTCCTTTTCGGCGATCTTCTGCTGCGCGGTGGCCTTTTCCTGCTGCGCCTTGCCTTCCCGCTCCATGGAGTCGTTTCCGGCGAACGTGCCCGCGGTCTCCTTGACCTTGCCCTTGATGTCCTCGACGGCGCCCTTGAAGCCTTCGGCGGACGTGTCCCTGCGGTCAGTCATGTGCACCTCTCTGGGCGTGAACGATGGGGTCCGGCCGTGAATGCGGCCTTCGCAACGGGAGTACCCGGGATCGGGCGGTGTAATCACGGCACGGGCGCGCCGGTTTCCACCATTCCCGCGCCCTTTTCGTAGTCCTCGTCGGCTTCGTGGGTGAGGACGCCGACGGTCACTCCGTTCTGCCCGTACCAGACCGTGAACGACGAGTCGTCGTCGTGCCGGGTCATCCTCGCTTCGTCGAAACCGTCACCCCACGCCGCGTACTTGAGCACGCGATCCCCGATCACGGACCAGAAACCGGGTGCGTTCCGCCACGTCCGGTCCTCGCCCGCGGCATTGGCGCCCGCGATTTCGCCCATGGTTTCGGCTTCGCCCCAGTGCTCGACGGGAAGGCGCCGCCTCGCGGCCGCATTGCGCGCGAGAGCGACGTCCCCGGCCGCGTACACCCCGTCGACGCCGGTGCGCAGCCGCTCGTCGGTGACGACGCGGCCTTGCTCGACGGCGAGTCCCGCCTTCTCCGCGAGCGCGGCCCGCGGGGAGATCCCGGTGGCCAGCAGGATCAGGTCGGCGTCCAGCACCGGCACGAGATCGGTGCGCACCCGGTGCCCCGCCTCGATGCCGAGCAACTTCGTCCCCGTCAGCACGCTGACCCCTTCGGATTTGAGCCAGCGAAGGATTTCCGCGCCCGCCGCGGCGCCGAGCCGGTCGTGCTGCGGCACCGGTTCCGGGCACACCACGGTGACCTGCGGCCCGAGCCTGCTCAGGGACACCGCCGCTTCGCAGCCGATGAACCCGGCCCCGACGACGAGCGCGCTGCGGCGACCACGGGCGGCCGCGCGTAGCTCCCGCGCGCTTCCGGCGGAACGAAGGGTGCGTACGTCCGCGTGTTCCGCGCCAGGCAAGGGCGGCCGTTTCGGTTCGGCACCGGTCGCGAGCAGACATCGGCTGTAGGACACGGTTTCCCCGGACGCGGTCGTGACGGTCCGGGCGCCGGTGTCCCACGCCGTGACGGGATCGTCCAGCGTGACGTCGATCCGCTGCCGCCGGTAGAAGGAACGATCTTCGAGCGGGAGTTCCCCGTCATCCGCTTCGCCGCGCAGGAATTCCTTCGAGAGGGGAGGCCGCGCGTAGGGGAGTTCCCCGTCGGCGGTGAGCATGCGGACTTCGTCCTCCCCGCCTGCTTCCCGGTACGCGCGCGCCGCCGACAACGCGGCGGGGCCACTGCCGATGACGACGAAGCGGGTGTCGGTACTGGTGGCTGCCATGGCGAGCGGCTACCCGGAAACCGGGAGGGATAAGCCGCGGCGAAGCCGGGTATGCCCGTTCCGGACCCGGCCGCCGCGGTGACCGGGCGCCATCCTCGCGCGTCGGCGGTCACACGGGCGAGGGGTTGTGACCTTTTCGGGATCTCGTTAGCCTGAAGGCCGGTTCAGTCAGCAGCCGACCGCGAAAGCGGATGGCGATGCACCCTGGCACCGGCGCCGTTCGCTTCGCGGACACGTCGAGCCGAAAGGGTAGTTCCGATGGCACCACGCCCCCCTCTCGAGCTGTTGCGGATCGTGTCCAAGCCCGCTGGTGACGGCGTGGCGGAGATCGCTCTGACGGGTGAGATCGACCTGTCGACCACACCCCAGCTCGATGCTTCCCTCAACGAGGCTTTCAGCCCGCCCAAGCCGAAGCTCGTCTTGCTGGACATGAGCGGTGTCCAGTTCCTGGCCAGCGCGGGCATGGCCAGCCTGCTGCGCGCGCGGGACCAGGCGCGGTGCGACGGCGTGCTGCTTCGCCTCTGCGCGCTGCAGCAGCCGGTGCGCCGCTCGCTCTCGCTCATCGGCCTCGACCACGAACTCGTCATCCGCGAGTCCGTGGAGGTCGCCAGGCAGGACTGGGTCGGCGAGGTCAGCTGACCGGCGGCACCGGGCATGACACCGGTGGCGACGGGTACTCCGGCTCCGTGCATGACGACGACGCGCCGCGGATCAGCGGCGGACTCCGATACCTGCTCCGTCACGACCTGCTCGACACGCTCGGCGACCTCATCTGCGCGCTGGTCGCGGACGAGGGCGAGCGCGCCAGGGCGGTATTCGCCGCGGTGTTCGCCGAACTGGTCGACGATGCCGCGGCGGTGCTCGAACGGACGGTCGGGGCCGCGGGGCCGGACGAGGCGTACTTCGCCGAGATCCACGACGGGAACGGCGATCGGGTCGAGGTGGACGAGCTGACACCCGCCGTGCGAGCGGGTGTGCGCGCGATGCTCGCGACCCTCGCCGGGCGCGGTGACGACGCCGCGGTGCAACTCGGTCTCGCCGCGGGCGCCCCCGATCCAGCGGACAGGGCGAACGCGGTGGTGTGCCTGCTCTTCTGCGCCGACGGCCAGTTCTCGGTGGCCAGCGCCGACTGAGCGGCGCGGGTGTGAACCCGCGGGGGAACGGGTACTCGCGCTCGTCCACCGCGGAAGGACGCCGATGACCGAGACACGACACCCCGAGCCGATACTGGCGAACCGGCACGCCGAGCCGATGCGGTTCCGGAAGGGATCGCTGCTGCTGAAGCTGGTGCGCACCACCGACCACAAGCAGATCGGCCTGCTGTACCTGACCACTTCGCTGGGCTTCTTCGTGGTCGGGGGCGCGATGGCGCTGCTCATGCGCGGCGAGCTGGCCAGGCCGGGGCTCCAGTTCCTGTCGCAGGAGCAGTACAACCAGCTGTTCACCATGCACGGCACGATCATGCTGCTGCTCTACGCCACCCCGAACCTGTTCGGGTTCGCCAACTTCGTGCTGCCGCTGCAGATCGGTTCGCCGGACGTCGCGTTCCCCCGGCTGAACGCGTTCTCGTACTGGCTCTACCTGTTCGGCGGCCTGCTCGTGCTCAGCTCGTTCGTCACCCCGGCCGGCGCGCCGGACTTCGGCTGGACCGCCTACACCCCGCTTTCGGACGCGGTGCACTCGCCGGGTATCGGCGCCGACCTGTGGGTGATGGGCCTGATCATCTCCGGGCTCGGCACGATCCTCGGCGCGGTCAACATGATCACCACGATCCTCTGCCTGCGCGGGCCCGGCGTCACGATGTGGCGGATGCCGATCTTCACCTGGAACATCCTGTTCACCAGCGTGCTGGTGCTGGCCGCGTTCCCGATCCTGACCGCCGCGCTGTTCGGGCTCGCCGCGGACCGGCACCTCGGCGCGCACGTGTTCGACCCCGCCAACGGCGGCGCGATCCTGTGGCAGCACCTGTTCTGGTTCTTCGGCCACCCCGAGGTCTACATCGTGGCGCTGCCGTACTTCGGCATCGTCACCGAGATCATCCCGGTGTTCAGCCGCAAACCGCTGTTCGGCTACCGCCTGATGGTGTGGGCCACGGCGGGCATCACCGCGTTGTCGTTCGTGGTGTGGGCGCACCACATGTTCGCGACCGGCGCGGTGCTGCTGCCGTTCTTCTCCTTGGCCACTTTCCTGATCGCGGTGCCGACCGGGATCAAGTTCTTCAACTGGATCGGCACCATGTGGCGCGGCACGCTGACCTTCGAAACGCCGATGCTGTGGGCGGTCGGGTTCCTCGTCACCTTCCTGCTCGGCGGCCTCACCGGGGTCCTGCTCGCCGCGCCCGCGCTCGACTTCCACGTGCACGACACGTACTTCGTGGTGGCGCACTTCCACTACGTGCTGTTCGGCACGATCGTGTTCGCCACCTTCGCCGGGATCTACTTCTGGTTCCCGAAGATGACCGGCAGGATGCTCGACGAGGCGTGGGGCAAGTGGCACTTCTGGACCACGTTCCTCGGTTTCCACCTGACGTTCCTGGTGCAGCATTGGCTCGGCGCCGAGGGCATGCCCCGCCGGTACGCGGATTACCTGTCCAGCGACGGGTTCACCGTGCTCAACACCGTTTCGACGATCGGATCGTTCGTACTCGGCGCGTCGTTCCTGCCCTTCGCCTACAACGTGGTGCGCAGTTACCGGTACGGCGACCGCGTGACGGTCGACGACCCGTGGGGCTACGGGAACTCGCTGGAGTGGGCGACGACCTGCCCGCCACCGCGGCACAACTTCACCGAACTGCCGAGGGTCCGCTCGGAGCGGCCCGCGTTCGCGCTGCACCACCCGGAGATGGCGGACCGGATGGCGCGGGAAGGGGAAATCACCTTCCTCGGTAAGGAAAAGCGGTCCTCGGCCGAAACCGAGGACCAGTCGTCATCGTGACCTGGCGACGGACCGCAGCGCGCGGCACAGCACCTGCGGTTCGGCGGCGGTCACGGTCAGGCTGGGGTGCTTGACGAGCCCGAGCGGGTCGATGCCGCGCACCGGTTCGTGGAAGGTCACGCACACGCCGAGCAGCGTGCTGGAGCCGAACGTGAGCCCGCGATCGACGAGCGACAGGCGCGGCCCGAGCGCTTTCAGCGGTGAGAACGGGCCTGCCACGGCGGCATCGCGGATGTTGCGGAGCGGTGTGGTGACGCACCACGGGCCGAACCGCGCGTGGAAGCCGTCGGTGGTGGCGTGCACGACCGAAGTGGACGGACGGACGCCGAACGCGGCCAGCAGCCGCTGGTAGCGGGGGTCGAACACGAAGCCGAGGGTCAGGCCGTGCTCTTCGATCAGGTCCGCGGCGGGGATCTCCATGACACCCGGGTACCCCGCCGCGGATCTGCCAATCAGGCGTTCCGGTGCCGCGCCTTCCGGCGCGCCACGAGGCGGATCGCGACGAGCAGCGCCAGCAGCGCGGCGAACACCGGTGCCGGGTTCGCCCGTACCGCGTCGGCGCCGTGGCGCACCTTCCCGGCCGCGGGGTCCGGCACCGCGTCCACGAGCTTGTCGGTCGCCTTGTCCAGCTTGTCGTCGACGGTCTCGTGCACCCGCGAGGGCACGTCGAGCTTGTGCGCCAACGCTTCCACGGTCTCGCCGAGTTCCTGCCTGGTCGCGTCCCGGTCGACGCGCACGTCCTTTTCGTTGTGTGGCTCGGTCACCTGTGCACCTTGTCCTTCACGGTCTCGACATCGGCCTTCACGCCGTCGATCGCCTCCTCCGGCACCGGCGGCGTGGCGCGCCGGACGCGGCCGCGGCCGATCAGCGCGGCGGCGGCCGCCACCAGCAGCAACGCGGCGCCGACGAGAACGGCGGCGAGCCAGCCGTCCACCACCAGCGCCAGCGCGAGCACCGCGGCGGCGACGAGCGTGCCGCCACCGAACAGCGCCAGCACACTCGCCGCGCCGAACATCCCGGCACCCAGGCCCATCCGCTTGCCCTTGCGGCGCAGTTCGGCGGTCGCGAGCCGCAGTTCGTCGCGCACCAGCCGTTTCGTCTGCTCGGACAGGTCGGTCACCAGTTCGGACACCGGCTTGTCCGCCGGGTCCGTCCTGTGCACCTCTTCGATCACGGTTCACCTCCCGGTGTGGGTACCGCCCGGTTACCCCCGTCCCCGCCGGGCTAACCGGCGCCGCGGGTACCACCCGATCACGGACATCCTGTTCAGATCTCATGCACGACCGCTCCGCCGAGCACGGTCGAGATCACGCGCGTCCGGCGGATCTCGTCGACCGGGCAGTCGAGGATGTCCCGATCCAGCACGACGAAGTCGGCCAGCTTGCCGGTCTCGATCGAGCCGATCTTCCCCGGCGAGCCCAGCACCGCGGCACCGCCCGCGGTGTAGGCCCGGATGGCCTCCTCACGGGTAACGGTCTTCGCCGGGGTCAGCAGGCTGCGACCGCTCCGAGCGTCGATCCGCCGAAGGGCGGCCCACAGCTGGAACATCGGGTCGTAATGCGCGCCGTCGCTGGCCAGCGCGATCGGCACGCCGGCGTCGATCCACCAGCGCAACGGGCTGACATGCTCCCAGAGGTCGCCGGGAAGCCGCTTGACGTAGACCTCCTCACCCCGGGCGTAGTCGACCCCGGCGCAGACCTGCGCGGCGAACCCCATCGCCGCGAGCCGCCCGATCTGCTCCCTGGTGGCGTGGTGGAAGTGTTGCGCCACCCATCGCCGTCCGGTGAGCGGGGTCTCCCGGTGCACCGCTTCGAGCGCGTCGACGGCGATGCCGCACCCCGCGTCGCCGCTGGCCACGACGTTCAGCCGCAGGTTGTGTCGCACGGCGAGGCGGCCGAGGTCCGCAAGATCCACTGTGGACAGTCGTGACGAGCCGTTGCCCAGCTCGCCGTCGGTGCCGAGGTAAGGCCGGCTCATCGCCGACCGCCCGAAGTGCGTCGGGCCATCCAAGGAAACGGTCACGCCGACGACCTTGAGCAGATCGTCGCCGGAGCCTTCACCGGCCGCGTCCGTCAGGGACGACAGCCACGTCCCCATGTCGACGTCGGGCCTGCCCACCGGCACCTCGTAGGTGGCCACGACCCGGCACGCCAGCCGTCCGGCGTCCCGAAGCGCGCGCAGGTCGGCGGTGAAGGTGTTCCCGTGCCCCTCGTAGACGCTGGTCACCCCGACGGCGATGTTCTCGGTGAGCGCGCGGGCGATCGCGTCGCGCGTGGTCCGCCCCGGTGTGCCCGGCAGCAGCGACATCAGCCTGCCGAACAACCGGCTCGGGTTGTAGAAGGTCAGCCCGTGGATCACACCGGTGGGCTCGCCGGCGGCGTCCCGGACGATGCGCACGCCAGGCTCCTCCGGTGTGTCTCGGGTGACGCCGAGCCGGGTGAGCGCCGCGCTGTTGAACACCGACGGGTGCGGCCAGTAGGCGGACGTGGGAACGCACACCGGGTTGTCCGCGGCCACCGCGTCGAGATCGTCGCGCGTCGGCCAGCGCCCCTCGGCCAGCCCTTCCGGCAGGCCGAAGAAGTCCGGCGGTTCACCGATCGGCGAAGTCACGATCCACGCACCCGGATTCGCGTGCGCCGCGGCCTCGCCGATCCGCGCGACGATGTCCGCGACCGACA
This sequence comes from Amycolatopsis sp. CA-230715, assembly GCF_018736145.1. Taxonomy (GTDB): domain Bacteria; phylum Actinomycetota; class Actinomycetes; order Mycobacteriales; family Pseudonocardiaceae; genus Amycolatopsis. The sequence goes on along the minus strand of NZ_CP059997.1, from coordinate 10,338,510 downwards.
CGGCATCCGCCAGTGACGGTTCGGCCGCGTCGCCGATCCCGCGATACACCGAATGCGCGTGGGCATCGACGAACCCGGGTAGCACCATCTGCCCGCCGAGGTCGACGACTCTGGCACCCGCGCCGGCGAGCTCGGAGACTTCGTCGTTTCCGCCGACCGCGGTGAAGACGCCGTCGCGTACCGCAAATGCCGCGGCGAGAGAGAATTCGCGGTCGACGGTGACGACCTTTCCGTTGGTGTACACGGTTTCGATGCTCATCGTTGTCCTTTCTGGACAGTTGGAGTGGTGGACAGGTGCAGCACGGCGGCTTCCCCCGGCCGGTAGGCGGGCCAGTCGGGAATCGCCTCGTGGCAAGGATTTCCATGGCGGGCGAGGGCGATCCACGTCGGCTGCACGAGGTCGGTGACGGCGACGAGGGTGCTCGGGCCGGCGCCGGCGAGCATCGGCGCGTCCGCCCAGGCGCGTGGATTGCCCAGCACGAAGGGCAGCTCGATGCAGTGGCAGGCGCCGAACGGGCTGCCGGCCGGGCTCCAGTCGAACTGGTACACCCACGCCGGGTTACCGTGCTCGGCCAACAGCTCGGCGAACCGGATCATGGGCGCGCGAAACAGTGATTCGGTGACCGCGGCGCCGCGGTCACCGCCGGGGTGGAAGGCGCCCGCCTCGTCCCTGGTCGTACCGATGATGACCGGGATGCCGTCCGCGCCGCGGCCACCGACCTCCTCGACGGGGTCGGCTGCGACCGTCGAGGTATCCGCGACCAGCTGGAACGGGGGTTCCGGCCCCAGCAGCGGCGCGTTCCGGCGGGTGACTTCCCGCTGCGCGTCGAGCAGGTCCTCAACGGGCACAGCTCGAAGCTTGCCTGCCTCGTCGCGGCGCAGACCCAGGACGCTCAGCAGTTCGGCGGTCCGGGTCTCGGCCACCTCCGTGGTCTGCGGCCGCATCCCGGCGGGCGTGCTCTGCAAGATCGCGCGGTGGAACAGGCCACGCCCGGTGGTGCCGGACAGCATGGCGAGGATGGAGAGCGCGCCACCGGACTGGCCGGCGACGGTCACCGCGCCCGGATCGCCGTGGAAAGCGGCGATGTTGTCCCGCACCCAGCGCAGTGCCTGGATCTGATCGCGCACACCGAGATTGCCTTCGTCCAGGTACGAGAAACCCAGTGCGCCCAAGCGGTAGTTGGTGGTGACCACCACGATGTCACCGCGACGGGCCAGCTCGGCACCCCGATACCACTCCAGCCCGCCCGACCCGGTGGTGAACCCGCCGCCGTGCAGGAAGACCAGCACCGGCCTCGGCGGGCCGTCCGGCTCCGGCGTCCACACGTTGAGGGTGAGGCAGTCCTCGGACTGCTCCAGCGTGCGGTCTCCGAGCACGTGCGCCAACCGGGACGGCCCTTGCGACGCAGCAGGCCCAGGTCGCGCCGCGTCACGGACTCCCGGCCACGGCAGCGGCGGCTCGGGAGGGCGGAACCGCGCCGGGCCGACCGGCGGGGCCGCGAACGGCACCCCGAAAAAGGCGGCCGCACCCGCCTGCCGGCAGCCACGGAGAACGCCCTCGACGACCCTCACCCGCGGTGGTTCGCTTGTCGTGTCCATGCCCGCGAGCTTCGCAAGGAGAGGGGGAATCCGATGGGGTCGCGTGGAATACTCGCGGATACCGAACGCGGCGACCGTTGTCGTGGCGGATCCACTCACATCGTGAGGATGTGGACACCGGGATTCGCCGCCCTGCCACCGCACGAGCGAGCGCCGAGCGCCGCGGTGAAAACTCCCTCGGCTGGTTTCCCCTCAGCCCGCGGAGAACAGCGTGCCCGTGCCCGCGCCGCGCGGGGTGCGCCCGAGCAGCCGCAGCGCGTGCCAGAGGGTGACCTGGGTGGCCGTCAGCACCGGTTTTCCGGCCAGTGTTTCGAATTCGTCGATCAGGTCGGCGGTGTGCAGCGCGGTTTCCGGGACGAGGACCGCTTCCGCGTCGGCGGCGTCCCCGTCGGCCACGAGGTCCAGCAGCCTGGCGCGGTCCCAGGTGGCCAGCTCGCGGTCCGACGACGCGTCCATCGCCACGTGGTGCACCGTGGAAACGCCCGCCGCGGCGAGGAAATCGACGAACGCCGCGGTGACTTCGGTGCCGTAGACCGAGCCGAGGCCGATCCGGGTGACACCGAGCGCCCGCGCCGCGGCGGCGAATGCCAGCGAGGTACTGCTGGCGGGGATGCCCAGCAGCTCGGAGAGCACCGTGGCCTGGTGCCGTGCGCCGTCGAGGCCCCACAGGAAACTGCAACTCGTGCAGGCCCAGCTCACGACCTGCGGCTCGAACCCGGCGAGCTGGCCGGCGGCCGCGGTGAGCCTGCCGGGCTCGCCGACTTCCCGGAGCGCGTCCAGTTTGCCCCGCGCGTCCAGCTCGGGGAGGCGGTTCACCGACTCGCCCCACTCGGTGTAGGCGAAGCGAACCGTGATCTCCGGGTCGAGCAGCCGCGCGAACGCGAGGAAATCGTCCTCGCCGCAGTCACGGGTCGGGTAGAGCAGGCCGATTCGCAGTGTCCTCACCTCCGGCAGGCACCTCCCGCCGGAGGGCGCGTCGGGGTCATGGTGCCTCGCTCGCGCCCGCGGCGGTGGAGCGGGTGCCGTCCTAAAAGGAACCGAGCCAGTTCCCGAGCACCGCCGCGACTTCGGCGGGCGCGTCCTCGGTCAGGAAGTGCCCGGCTCCGGGGATGATCGTGCGCCGGGCGCCGGGGATGAGATCGGCCAGCCTGGTCGCCGTGCCCGACGGCAGCCACTGGTCGTGTTCGCCCCAGATCACGTGGGTGGGCACGGTGATCTCGCCGAGCGCTTCGACGACTTCGACGGTGTCTTCTTCGGTGAAGTGGGCGATCTGATCGAGCCAGCGCCGCTGTCCCGGCGGCCCGGCGAACCGGTCGAGGTAGGCGGCGCGCGCGGATTCGCTCAACCCGAGATGGGTGGCGGTGTTCAGGTGCGCCGCGATGATCCCGCCGATGGCGTGCGAGGGCATGGTCCGGTAGACCTCGGGGTGCCGTTGCACGTGCTGCACCAGCGGGGTCACCCACGGGGACAGGACGGCGGCGTCGAGCACGGCGATCGAGCGCGCCGGGACCCGCTCGATCAGATGGGCGCGCAGGACCGCGCCGCCGCCGATGTCGTGGCCGACCAGCGCCGGCGCGTCCAGCTCCCAGTGGTCGACGAGTTCGGCCAGCGTCCGCGCGTGCAGCGCGATCGAGGCGCTCTTGCCGTCGGCGAGGCGGGAATCTCCGTAACCCGGCAGGTCCCACAGGTGCACGGTGTGCTTTTCGGCCAGCGGCGCGGCGATCTCGCGCCACAGGTACGACCAGGACGGGGTGCCGTGCACGAGCACCACCGGCGGTCCGGCGCCCAGCACCTCCGTGGCGATCTCACCGGCGCTGGTGCGGACCCGGTCTCGCAGGCCCCACGGGCGTGTCAGTTCGGCGGTCACGGTTGCCGTCTCTCCTTCGTAAGGTGTCAAGTGAGGTTTCGCCGGTTACCGTAGTCGATGCCGGTAAGGAGTACAAGTTGGGTTAAAGCATTACGGTCCGAGTGTCTGCCCTCTGCTGCGGCGAACGGGGGTACCGGGCCTGGTCCGGGTGGCGTCTTTTCGGCTGCGCGATTTCGCGAATCCTGATCAGGATTGTCGAGGGAAATACTCGCTCCTACTTTTCGGTAGCGCGTCCCGATTCCGGTGCCTTCCGGTCCGTCAATGGGGGACGAAAGTGTTGTGGCAGAAGGAAGCCCGTGAGGCAGTGCGCGAACGGTTCCGGTACTGGCCGAGCTGTCGTGAAATGATCGAGAATTCGACGATCCGGCTCCGCGGCGGGTGCGGTGCTCGATTCCGGGCCAGGTTTGGGCGGCGTGCCGCGGTGCTAACCCCCGCCATGAGCGGAGACGCCCGCAGGAAACCGACCACCGCCGAGCTGATCCGCGGTGCGCGCCAAGAGTTCGAAGAGATCGCCGGGCTGGAGATCGAGTCTGTGTCCGCGTTCGCCAAGACCGAGCACGGCTGGGAAATGCACGCCGAGGTCGTCGAACTGGCTCGCATCCCGGACACCACGAGCGTGCTGGCCACCTACGCGGTGCGCCTCGAACCGGACGGCGCGTTCGCCGGGTACGAGCGGTTGCGCCGCTACGGGCGCGGTCAGCTCGACCGGTGACGCGCACGGACAAGCGAAAGGAGCCCCGCATGTCAGTGACGACAACGCAATCCGGATCCCCGCAGGGCAGAGGGGGATCCGGCTCGGGGAACCTGTACGACATCCTCGACCTCATCCTGGACAAGGGGCTGGTGATCGACGTTTTCGTCCGGGTGTCGCTGGTGGGCATCGAACTGCTCACGATCGACGCGCGCATCGTGGTCGCGAGCGTGGACACCTACCTGCGGTTCGCCGAAGCGTGCAACCGGCTCGACCTCAACCAGTCCTCGAGCGCGGCCACGCTGCCGGAGCTGGTCGGCGACGTGACCGAGAAGGGCAGCAAGGGCAAGGCGAAGGGCGCGCTCACCGGCGCCGCCGAGACCTTCGCCGAGCAGTTCCAGAAGTCCAGCGGCGGCGACGAGAAGGAAAAGCAGGAAGCGCGGCCGTGGAGCCGCGCCAAGCGGACTGCGAGGCCGGAATGAGCACCTACCTGTACGGCATCGTCGCCGCGACGCATCCGGCACGCGTGGACGGGATGACCGGAGTCGGCGAGGAGCCCGGCCCGGTGCGCGTCATCGACGCGGGCGAGCTCAAAGCCGTCGTCGGGGACGTGGACGCGGCGCTCAGGGCGAAGCGGCGGGACCTGCTCGCGCACGAAACCGTGCTCGAAGCGCTGTGCCTGCAGGGCGCGGTGCTGCCGATGCGGTTCGGCGTTGTCGCCGAGGACGACGAGGCGGTGATCCGTGAAGTGACCGCGCGGCAAGGGGAATACCTGGCTTCACTGTCCGACGTGGACGGGAAGGTGGAGATGAACCTCAAGGTCGCGCACCACGAGGACGCGGTACTGCGGGAAATACTGGTCGAAGACGGCGGGTTGCGGCGGCTCAACGAGGATCTCCGCGAGCGCGGTGGCACGCCGGACGACCGGGTGCGCTTCGGCGAGACCGTGGCCGCGGCGCTGGCCGAGCGCGAAGCACGGGACGCGGCGGCGATCGTGGCCGCGGTGGAAGCGCACGCCCGCGGGCAGAGCGACGGGCCCGCGGTGTCCGGGTGCTTCCTGAACCGGTCGTTCCTCGTCGACCGGGCCGAGGTCGAGAACTTCGAGGCCGCGGTGAATGCGGTGAGCCGGTCGATGGGCGAGGTGGCCGACATCAGGATCCGCGGGCCGCTGCCGCCGTACAGCTTCACCGGCGCCGCGCAACCGGCCTGATGGGACTGCTCGGCGAGCTCGCGCTGCTGCCGCTCGCCCCGGTGCGCGGGGTGGCCTGGACCATCGGCCAGGTGACCGACACCGCGATCAGGGAACAGGCGGCGCTGCTCGGGCGAAGGCTCGCGGAACTCGAGAAGAGCCTGCTGGCGGGGGAAATCAGCGAAGCGGAGTTCGACGAGCGCGAGGACGACCTGCTCGACGAACTCGAAACCCCATGAGAGGAAAGGAAATCTCCCTATGACACCGGGAATGAAGGTGGCGGCCGCGGTGGCGGGCGGCTATCTGCTGGGAAGACGGAAGAAGGCCAAGCTGGCGATCTCCCTCGGCGCCTGGCTGATCGGCAAGAAGCTCGCCCTTGACCCGAAAAAGCTGCTCACCGGCGTGACGCAGGAGCTGGTTTCGTCGCCGCAGCTGAGCGGGCTTCGCGATCAGGTCCGCGAAGAGGTGCTCACGACGGGCAAGACCGTCGCCACCACGCTGCTGACCAACCAGGCGGAGAGGCTCACCGATTCGCTGCACGAACGCGCCGATGGCCTGCGGGGCAACGTCGACGAGGCGCGGGAAGGCGTGAGCAAGGCGGTGGAGGCGCCGAAACGCGCCGCCCGAGCGAAGAGCGGGAGTACGCGCAAGGCAGCCGCGAAGCCGCGGACGCGGAACGCCGCCAAGAGAAGCGGCTCGACGGCGAAGGAGAGCTAGCCATGGCAGGTAACGACGAGGGCGGCCCGATCTCGAAGCTGCGGGACCACGCCGCCAAGAACCCCGCCACCGAACAGCTCTTCGCCGCGGGTGAGGACTACCTGCAGGCCAAGGCGCAGCATCTGGTGTCGGCGGCGGGGGACAAGCTCGGCGCGGCCACCAAGCGCCTGTCCGACGCCGCCGAGAACGGTGACACACTCGGTTCGCTCTTCACCGCGGGAGGCAAGCTCGCGGACGGCAAGTCGCCGTTGCGCGCCGCCGCCGAAACCGGCGGGAAGGTGCTCAAGGAGAAGGTCGCCGGATTGTTCAAGGGCGGCAAGGGAAAGGGCGGATCCGGCGGGAAGAAAGTCGTCAGCATCATCGAGGACATCGACGTCGGCGTCCCGGTTCGCGAGGCCTACGACCAGTGGACCGAGTACCAGAAGTTCAGCAGCTTCAGCAAGGGCGTGACGAGCGTGGAACGCGCGGACGACACGACCTCGAACTGGAAGTTCAAGGTCTTCTGGTCGAACCGGACCATGCGGGCCACCACCACCGAGCAGATACCCGACCAGCGGATCGTATGGACCACCGACGGTCCGAAAGGGACGGTCAAGGGCGTGGTCACGTTCCACCCGCTGGGGGAGAACCTCACCAAGATCCTCCTCGTCCTCGAGTACTACCCGTCGGGCCTGTTCGAGAAGACGGGCAACATCTGGCGCGCGCAGGGCCGCCGGGCGCGGCTCGACCTCAAGCACTTCCGCCGGTTCGTGTCGATGGCGGGTGAGGCTTCCGGCGAAGGCTGGCGCGGCGAGATCCGCGACGGCGAGGTCGTCCGCACGCACGACGAGGCGCTCGACGCCGAGTCCGAAGACGACGAGGTGGGCGAATACGACGAGGACGCCGAGCCCGAAGACGAGTACGAGGACGACGAGGACGCCGAACCGGAGGAGGACGAACGGCCGCGCCGCGGCGCCAGGCAACCCGCGGGCGCGCGCTGAGGCGGGGGCGCTCGTCGTGAAGGGACGGAGCACATGACCGAACCAGCCAGGCCGATCGGAGGGCGCGCCGCCGCGTACGGCGCGCCCTCCGAGGCGAACCTCGCCGACATCCTGGAACGCGTGCTGGACAAGGGAATCGTGATCGCCGGGGACATCCAGGTCAACCTGCTCGACATCGAGCTGCTGACCATCAAGCTGCGCCTGCTGGTGGCCTCGGTGGACCGCGCGAAGGAGATGGGCATCGACTGGTGGGAGCACGATCCGTCGTTGACGTCCAAGCCCGCGAACGGGGAGCTCGCCGACGAAAACCGGCGGCTCAAGGAGAAGGTCGCGGAACTCGAAGCACGGCAGGAGCAGGCATGAGCGAGCCGCAGGCCGCGTGGTACTGCTACGCGGTCACCCGGAACCTCCCCGCCGCTGCCCTCGACGGCGTGCGCGGGCTGCGGGACGCGCCCGTGGAGGCGATCACCTCCGGCGGCCTGACCGCGGTGGCGGGCCCGGTCCCACCGGGCCAGTTCGGCGAAATCAACGCCGACCTCGAAGACCTCGACTGGCTGGCCGAGGTCGCCCGGCGGCACAACGACGTCGTCGGCGAGGTCGCCCGGCACGGCGCCACGCTGCCGTTCCGGCTGGCGACCCTCTACCGCGACCCGCAGCGCGTGCGAACCGTGCTGGACGAAGGCCGTGCCCGGATCTCGGCCGCGTTGGACCGCGTCGAGGGGCGTGTCGAATGGGGCGTGAAGGTGTACGCCGAGCTGCCGGAACCGGCACCCGCCGCCCCGCCCGCGAGCGACGGCCGGTCCTATCTGCGCAAGCGGTTGACCGAGCGGCGCTCGCGGGACGAGCTGTGGTGCTCCGCACGTCAGGCCGCGGACGAGGTCGATCGTGCGCTCGACGAGCTGGCCGAGGACCGGTGCGCGCACCGGCCGCAGAGCGCGGAGCTGTCCGGGGAGCCGGGCGTGAACGTGCTCAACGCGGCCTACCTCGTACCGGACGGAAACCGGGACCGCTTCCTGGCCAGGGTCGCGGAACTGCGCGCCGCCACCGGGTGCCGTGTCGAGGTGATCGGTCCGTGGGCGCCCTATTCGTTCGGGCTCCCGGATCCGGAAGTGCCGGGATGAGCGTCGAGGAGCTGCCGCCGGTGCGGGAGGCGTCCCTGGTCGATCTGCTGGACCGGCTCCTCGCGGGCGGGGTGGTGCTCACCGGTGACGTGACGCTGTCGATCGCCGGGGTGGACCTCGTGCACGTTTCGCTGCGCGCGCTGGTCACCTCGGTGAAGGCGGACCACCCGTCCCCGCTGCAATGGTGAAGGGAGGCGAACCGTGGAACCGGATCGGATCGGCACCGCGCTCACCGGGCGCGTCGACACCGACCGCGACACCGTCGAACGCGACCTGATGAAACTGGTGCTGACGATCATCGAACTGCTGCGGCAGCTGATGGAACGGCAAGCCCTGCGCCGGGTTGAGGAAGGAGACCTGAGCGAGGCGCAGGAGGAACGCATGGGGCTCACCCTGATGCTGCTGGAAGACCGGCTGACCGAACTGCGGGAGCGCTACGACCTGTCGGCCGCGGACCTGAACCTCGATCTCGGGCCGCTCGGCGTCCTGTGCGATTAGGACCGATTCTGGCTAGGGGCAGGTGCTTCGGCTCGGTCCGGTTCGTGCTTCGCTGTGTCGGGCTGCGGTTCAAAGAGGCTTTGGACGGGAAGGGGCGGCGCGGCTTCGTTGTCCGGCCCGCGGTGGGGGTAAATTCACTGTGGGCGGCAACTTGTGTCAGGCCGGGAATATCCGGCGCTGGCGCACCTTCGGTGCACGTTGTTGTCGGAAACCCTTTGCTGCCAACGAAACTGACCGTGATCTGATCAGTTCACTTGGGTGGATCTTGGTCGGGTCTCGGACGTTCGTGCGGTCCGCGGCAGAATCGTGGTTTGCTTCGCCGTGTCGGGTGGCGGTTTGCGGAAGGCTTTGGGCGGTGTGGTGCGGGGCGGGTTTCGTTGTCCCGGTAGGGCGTTGGGGGCCGCGGTCCGGTTGGAGTGCGGGTGCCTCTGGTTCGAGAGAGGCGACCACGCACGCGTTTCCTCGCCGCACTTCGCGACGCCATTGTCGGAAAACCCTTTGCTGTCAACAAAACTGACAGTAACCCGACCGGTTCACCTGGATGGATCATCGTCAGATGTCGAACATTCGTGCGATCGGCGGTAGAATTGTGGGGTGCCCGAGACTTCTTCTTCCCTTGTGCCGCAGCAGGATGAGCTGTGGCGGTTCAGCGCGCATGAGGTTGCCGCGCTGTTGCGGGAGGGAATGGTGTTGTGGTGGCAGCAGGAAGCCCGTATTCACCGCATGATCGCGCACCTGGACAACGGTGGTGCCAGTGCTTTGGGGTATACGAGCGTGGCTGGGTTGGTGGCGGATATCGCGCGGAGTTCCGGTCCGGGTGTGAAGAAGCTGGTGAAGCGGGCGCTGGCGACCAATCCTAGTCAGGGGATTGACGGCGCGGAGATTCCCGCTCCAGCGCCGCTTGTCGGCGAGGCCGCCCGGGAGGGGGAGATCTCGCCGGAGCATGTGGATGGGATCGTGCGGGTGCTGGAGAAGATTCCCGCCACTGTCCCGGTGGAGGATCGGGAGTTCGCGGAACAGGCTCTGGTCGAGTTGGCGCGGAGGGCGGGTGTCAGGGAGATCGGCAAGGCGGGTAAAAAAATCCTCGACCGTCTCGATCCCGACGGCCCCGAATCCCGCGACATTCCCGAGCCGAGGCGGGAGCTGAACGTTCATCACCGTAAGGATGGTTCGGCGAAGTTCGACGGCTACCTCGATCCCGTCTCGGCCGCGAAAACCCTCGCCCTGCTGGACCCACTCGCCCAAGCCAGCGAGGGTGACCAGAGCGGTGAGCTGGTGCGGCGGAGTCGCGCGGAGCGGTACGGGGACGCGTTCATGGAAATCATCGCCCTCGCCGCCAGCCACCCCGAATCCCCGAACCGCAGCGGTGGCCGTTCGGACCTGATCGTGACCATCCCACTGGATGCTCTGAAGAAGGAACTGGGCACGGCGTGTCTGGACATGGTCACCGACATCACCGCGAGCGAAGCCCGGATCCTGGCGTGCGACTGCCGAGTCATCCCAGCCATACTCGACGGCGACGGCCAGCCCATGGAGATGGGCCGGGCCAGGCGGTTGGTGACTGAGGCGCTTCGCTTCATGCTGGCATTGCGGGACGGCGGGTGTTGTTTCCCCGGATGCTCGCGGACCCCGCGGCATTGCGAAGCGCACCACGTCGTCCCGTGGGCACACGGTGGTACCACCGATTTAGGTAATCTCGTGCTGTGATGCCCTCATCACCACAGGCTGCTGCATCGTAGCGACTGGACACTCCGCATGGTCGACAGCCTCCCAGCGTTCACCCCACCCGAGTTCGTCGACCCATGGCGAAGACCCCGAACCAACCGCCACACCGCCCAACCCCGCGCCGCCTGACAGCACCTGCCGCCACCGGCGGCCCGATATTCTATGTGTCCACAGTGGACAATCAACCGTCTTGGCTCTTCAGTCGCTACTCGGCGAAGGGCGGCACGACCGCGCCCATCGTACGAACCAGAGGCGTCGGAGTGTCCCCGGCCGCGGCCGCGCAGTCACGATCGCACCAAGGCGTGTTTCGTAGTGGCTCTCAGCGGGTGATCAGTGCGGATCGGCCGGAGTGGGTGCCGGTGTGCACGGGCTTGTCGTTGGCGGATCGAGTGTTTCCGGTGGCTGTGTGCTACCGGACGAACCTGACGTTTCGGCGGGTAGCACTGTTGTTCGGAATCTCGAAGTCGGCCGCGAACCGGGGTGGTGGATCACCTGGCGCCACTGATCGACCGCCCACGCGGTCCCATCGCCATTCCCGCGCGCTTGGCGCTTCGGCCTCAAGAGCCTTTTCGCGCAGAAGTCGCAGGCGCGCGCCCGCGCGTTCGTTGCGTGGGGGAGCTGCTGCTGGACCTCCTTCTGGCGCGACTGGTTGACTCCCGAGCATTACGTTTGTAATGTACGAGCGTTCGCCGACGCTCGTGGGGAGGCTGCATGGCCAGTCGTAAGACGCAGCGGGCGCCTGAGGAGATGAAGCGTGCGTTGCAGCGTGCCACCGTTGAGGTTGTTGCGCGGGAAGGGATTCGCGCGTTGACCTACCGCGCGGTGGCGCGGGCGGCGGGTGTCACGACGGGTGCGGTGCAGCATCACTTTTCGTCGATCGACGACCTGCTGCGCGCGTCGCTGGACTGGGTGCTCGAAGAGAGTGCCGAGAACGGGCTGCTCGGCGCGCGGGCCGGGATCTTCGCGGCGGGGCCGGATGTGCGGAAGCGCTTCGCCGAGAGTGCCGACATCCAGATCTTCCAGTATCGGCTGGTCGTCGAGTCGGCGGGGCGGGAGGAGCTGCGGCCGGGCGTGCAACGGCTGTACGAAAGCTACTTCGGTGCGGTGGCGAAGGATCTCGCCAGCATCGGTGCTCAGCCGGGTCCGGGGCTGACGTCCTTGGTCTACTACGCGCTCGACGGGATGTTCCTGCACCAGGTCGCCGATCCCGAGGCCGATCCCGGTGCCGCGCTCGACGCCTTGCGGGAGCTGCTGAAAGCGGAAGCGGTGGGCGGCGACACCTGAGCTGCGGCAGTACCGGGCGATTACCCGCGTGTCCGATCCACTATGGACACGCGGGCATCGCCCGTTGTGCGCTGTGCCAAGGAAAACTCGCCCACAATCTCGGTGTTGACGAAATCAACACCAGGGTTCAGACTCGGCGCATCGAGGTGCTCGCGCCGGAAGTGCCGCCACCTCACCGTGCTCCTCGGCCACCGCGGCCGGAAATCGTTGCTGGGAAAGGCGTTCCGATGTCAGACACCACCGTCGCGACCCTGCTGATCGAAGGCCGCTGGGTCGCCGCGCCCTCGTCGTTCGACGTGGTCGACCCCGCGAGCCTCGAAGTGATCGGCCAGGCCTCGGACGCCACCGCCGAGCACGCTCGTGCCGCACTCGACGCGGCTTCGGCCGCCTTCCGCGGGTGGGCAGGAACGGATCCCGAGACCCGCGGCACCTACCTCCGCGCGGGCGCGAACGCCATCCGCGCCCGTCGTGACGATCTCGCCCGGTTGCTCAGCAAGGAAAACGGTAAACCGCTCGCGGAAGCGGCGGGGGAACTGGCCGGTGCCGCGCGGATGCTGGACTGGGCCGCGGAGGAGGGGCGCCGCGCCGACGGCAGGGTGACCCCGGCGAACGCGGCGGGCCCCGGACTGGTACTGCGCAGCCCGGTCGGGCCGGTGCTCGCGATCACGCCGTGGAACTTTCCGGCTAGCATGCTGATCCGCAAGGTGGGGCTCGCGCTCGCCGCCGGGTGCACGGTGGTCGCGAAACCCGCCGAGCAGACGCCCCTCATCGCCACGGCACTGCTCGGAATCCTGCAGGAGACCGGCCTGCCCGCGGGCGTGCTCGGATCGCTCACCACGTCGCGGCCCGCGGAGCTGGTGGACGCCCTGCTCACCGATCGCAGGCTGCGCAAGGTGAGCTTCACCGGGTCGACGGAGGTCGGCCTGGGACTGTTGCGCCGCACCGGTTCCGTGCTGCGCCGGACCTCGCTGGAGATGGGCGGCCACTCACCGGCGATCGTCCTCGAAGACGCCGATCTCGAAGCGGCCGCGTCCGGGGTGGTGACGGCGAAGTTCTTCAACGCCGGGCAGAGCTGCACCGCGGTGAACCGGCTGTACGTGCACGAAGGCATCCGCGAAGACCTGCTGGCGCTGATCGAGAAGAAGACGTCCGCACTGCGGCTCGGGCGCGGGGACGCCGAGGGCGTCGCGGTGGGGCCGTTGATCGACGAGGCCGGGATCGCGAAGGTCGAGCGCCAGGTCGCCGACGCCGTCGAGCAGGGGGCGCGGGTGCTGGTCGGCGGAAACCGCTGGGAGCCGGGCGATCCCGCGCTGCGCGGCCACTTCTTCCAGCCGACCGTGCTCGTGGACGTGACCCCCGGGATGCTGATCGCGCACGAAGAGACTTTCGGTCCCGCCTTGGCCGTGTCGACGTTCACCGACGACGAGGAAGTCGTCGAGCTGGCCAACGCGACCGAGTACGGCCTCGCCGCGTACGTGTTCGGCTCCGATCTCCGCCGCATCTGGCGCCTGCTCGACCGGCTCGACTTCGGCGTGTTCGGCGTGAACGACCCCGCCCCGGTCCGCCCGGAACTCCCGTTCGGCGGGCAGAAGAACTCCGGGCAGGAACGCGAAGGCGGCAGCGAGGGCATCGACGCCTACACCGAGACCAAAGCCGTCGCGCTGCGTTTCTGAACCGCGTGCTCCTGACCCGCCTCTCTTCGAAAGGATCTCGATGACCTCCACCGCGGAACTGTCCGAATTGGACCGCCGCAGCCTGGTGCACCCGCACACCGTGCTCGGCTCGCCCGCCGAGCCGCTCGTCCTCGACCGCGGCGACGGCGCCCTGCTCTGGGACACCGACGGCCGCGAGTACATCGACGGCACGTGCGGGCTGTGGCAGTGCCCCGTCGGGCACGGGCGCGCCGAACTCGCCGCCGTCGCCGCCGAACAGATCGGCAGGCTGGAGTTCTTCTCGTCGTTCGGGGACTACGCCAACGCCCCGTCGATCCTGCTCGCCGATCGGCTGCTCAAGCTCGCACCCGAAGGGCTGGAACGCGTCTTCCTCACCAACGGCGGTTCCGAGGGCAACGAGACCGCGATCAAGCTCGCGCGGCTGGCCTTCCATCACGCGGGTTCGCCGGAGCGCACGGTGATCCTCGCCCGCCACGGCGGCTACCACGGCATGGGCGGCGGTTCGCTCGCCGCGACCGGGATCGACGGGCTGCGCGCGGGATTCGGGCCGCTGCTGCCGGACGTCGAATGGCTGGGCAAGCCGCACGGCATCGAGCACGGCGAGAACGCGACCGATCTTCTCGTCGCCGAGCTGGAGCGGCGTATCGACGAGATCGGCCCGCACCGGATCGCCGCGTTCATCGGGGAACCCGTCCTCGGCGTCGGCGGTATGGTGCCGCCGCCGGAGGGGTACTGGCCGCGGGTCCAGGAAGTGCTGCGGCGCCACGGAATCCTGCTCATCGCCGACGAGATCGTGACCGCGTTCGGCCGGACAGGGCACTGGTTCGGCAGCGAGCACTTCGGCATCGAGCCGGACATGATCGTGCTCGCGAAGGGCATCACCAGCGGCTACATCCCGATGGGCGCGGTGCTGATCGGCCGCCGGGTGCTGGAACTGGCCGAGGGCGCCACGTTCCTGCACGGGTTCACCTACAACGGCCACCCGGTCGGATCCGCCGTCGCGCTCGCGAACATCGACATCATCGAGCGCGAGAACCTCCTCGACCGCGCCCGCGTCCTGGGCGCGCGCCTCCGGAAGCGGCTCGACCCGCTGACGAAGCTCCCGCACGTGCGGGAGGTGCGCGGGGTCGGCCTGATGCTTGGCATCGAGTTCGACGGCGTGCCTACCGCTTCCGTGCAGTCCGGCTGCCGCGCCGATGGGGTCATCGTGCGCGCTTCGGGTGCCAGCGTCGTGCTCTCCCCGCCGCTGGTGATCACCAAGGAGCAGATCGACACCCTCGCCGACGTCCTGTGCCGCCACGTCGCGGCCGCCGCGGACTGAGGGGGAGGGACCCGTGCGGATACCAGCGTTGTTGTCCGCGGCGACGATCCTCCTCGCCGCCGGGTGCGCCGTCTCCGAGGGCGGCGAGAACTCCCTCGTGTTCGTTTCCTACGGCCAAGGCGCCTACCAGGCCGGGCAGCGGTCCGCCGTGCTGAACCCGTACACGGCGAAGACCGGCACCACGGTCACGATCGACGGCCCGTCCAGCATGGCCAAGCTCAAGGCGATGGTCGAGGCGGGCAAGGTCGCCTGGGACGTCGTCGACACCGAGGCTTCGTCGGCGGCGCAGGCGTGCGGCACGCTCGTCGAGCCGGTCGACATGGGGCCGCTCGCCTCGGCGTTCCCGGCTGGGACGCTGACGCCGTGCGGTGTCCCGGACGCGTTCTTCGGGCTGACGCTGATGTACAACGCCGACGTCTACCGCGAGCACCCGCCGACCCGGCTGTCCGACTTCTTCGACCGCGGCCGGTTCCCCGGCAGGCGGATCATCTACGGCAACGACCCGAGCGTCGGCACGCTGGAGGCGGCGCTGCTCGCCGACGGCGTGCCGAAGGACCGGCTCTACCCGCTCGACGTGCGGCGCGCGCTGGCGATGTACGACCGGATCCGGCCCGAGCTGACGATCAGCGACACCTACGGCGACCAGCAGCAGCGCATGGCCGGCGCGCAGGCGGACCTGGCGCTCATCGTCAGTGCCCGCGCCTACTCGCTGCTGAAAGCCGGTGCCACCAACTGGAAGGTGGTTTCCGGGGTGCCGATCCCGGTCACCTGGGACGTTTTGGTGGTGCCCAAGGGATCCCGCCGCACCGAGCAGGCGAAGGACCTGATCCGCTTCGCCTCCGAACCGGCGCAGTCGGCCGCCTTCGCCGAGCAGGCGGGGGTGGGCCCCGCCAACGAAGCGGCGAAGCCCCGCTACGCGGAGATCGGGCGGCAGCTGGACATCTGGGGTGACGACAAGGAGGACCTGCGCGTGCTCAGCGACGTGAAGTGGTGGGCGGCCAACCGGGTCGAGGTCGTGCGGACCTGGTCGGACTGGAAGACCGGATGACCGCCGCGGTGCCGGGGAGGGCGGTCCGCCGCTTCGCCGCTCCCTGGCTGCTCTTCCCCGCGGCGGCGGTCCTGCTGGTGTTCTTCTGCTACCCGCTCGCCGTGATCCTCTGGCGCAGCTTCGCCGAGCCGGAGTTCGGCTTCTCCCACTACGTTTCCGTGCTCGGCGACGACGTGCAGATCCGCGTCGTGCTCCGCACCCTGCGGACGGCCCTGATCATCACGGTCGCGACCCTGGTCATCGCCTATCCCTACGCCTACGCGATGAGCCGCGTCGGCAGGCGCGCCCGCGGCCTGCTGACGCTGCTCGTGCTGATGCCGTTCTGGACCAGCGTGATGGCCCGCAACTTCGCCTGGTACGTGCTGGAACAACGGGGCGGCGTGCTCGAAAAGCTCTTCGACGCCATCGGGATCCACGGCGTGAGCCTGCTGGGTTCCGTCGCTGGGGTGACCGTGGCGATGGTGCAGGTGATGCTGCCGTTCATGGTGCTGCCGCTGCAGAACACCATGCGGGGCATCGACCGGAGCCTGCTGCACGCCGCGGGCAGCCTCGGCGCACGCGGGCCCGTCGCGTTCTTCAAGGTGTACCTGCCGCTGTCGATGCCGGGCGTCCTCGCGGGCGTTTCGGTGGTGTTCATCATGTCGCTCGGCTTCTACATCACCCCGGCCCTGCTGGGCACGCCGCAGCAGGCGCTGGCCGCGCAGGTGATCGGCACCAGGGTCAACGACCTGCTCGACTTCGCGGGCGCGGGCGCGCTGGGCGCGATCCTGCTCGTGCTCACGCTGCTCGTGCTCGCGGTGATCAGCAGGCTCGCCGCGCCGCTCGGCACCAGCACGGCGGGAGGTGCGGACCGTGGCTGACTCCGTCACGCGGGTGGCCCGCAAGGAACGCACGCTCGGTGCGGGGCTGCGGATCTGGGTCGCGCTCGTCGGGTTCGTGCTGATCGCGCCGACGCTCGTGGTCATCCCGATGAGCTTCGGCGCGGGATCGACGTTCCAGTTCCCGCCCGAGGGCTGGTCGCTGCGCTGGTACGGCGAGTTCTTCGGCAGCAAGCAGTGGCTGGGGTCGCTGGCCAACTCCGTCCAAATCGGACTGCTGGCCGCCGCGCTGGCCACCGTGCTCGGGGTCGCCGCGGCGTTCGGGCTCGACCGCGCCCGCTTCCGCGGCCGCGGCGCCGTCCGGCAGGTGCTGATGGCGCCGATGATCCTGCCCGGCATCATCGTCGCGGTCGCGGTGTACGGGGTCTTCCTGCGGTGGCAGCTCAACGGCACCATGCTCGGCTTCGTGCTGGCCCACACGGTGCTCGGTGTGCCGTTCGTGCTGACGTCGGTGCAGACCAGCCTCGCCGGGTACGACCCCACGATGGAACGGGCTGCGGCGAGCCTCGGGGCGAACCGGTTCACGACGCTGCGCATGGTGATCCTGCCGCTCGTCGCGCCGGGAGTGGCTTCCGGTTTCGTGTTCGCCTTCGCCACTTCGTTCGACGAGGTGGTCATCGCCCTGTTCCTGCAGACCCCGGACGTCAAGACGCTGCCGGTGAAGATGTACGAGTCGATCGTGCTGGAGATCGACCCGACCATCGCCGCGGCGTCCAGCCTCATCGTGGTGTTCACGACGGTCCTGCTGCTCGTGCCCCAGATGCTTCGCCGAAGGAGCGATCATGACCGATAGACCCCGCGGCATCACCACCGCGCACGTGACCAAGGAGTACCCCGGGATCGGCCGTCCCGCCGTGGACGACGTTTCGCTGGACATCGCCGACGGCGAGTTCATGACCTTCCTCGGGCCGTCCGGGTCCGGGAAGACCACGATGCTGTCCATGATCGCCGGGTTCACCCCGCTCACCGCGGGGTCGATCGCGGTCGACGGCCACGAGATCTCGCGCCTCAAACCCCATCGGCGCGATCTCGGCGTGGTGTTCCAGCAGTACGCGCTTTTCCCGCACCTGACCGTGGCGCGCAATGTCGCGTTCGGACTCGCCAGGCGCCGGCGGCCGCGCGCGGAGATCGAGCGACGGGTCGCCGACGCGCTGGAGATGGTCGGCCTGTCCGCGCTCGGTGACCGCTTCCCCCGCCAGCTCTCCGGCGGGCAGCAGCAGCGGGTAGCGCTCGCGCGCGCCGTGGTCTACGAGCCGAGGGCGCTGCTGATGGACGAGCCGCTCGGCGCGCTGGACAAGAAGCTCCGCGACCAGCTCCAGCGCGAGATCGCGCGGATGCACCGCCAGCTCGGCATGACGTTCCTGTTCGTGACTCACGACCAGCAGGAGGCGCTCACGCTGTCCGACCGGATCACGGTGTTCAACGACGGGCGCGTCGAACAGGTCGGCACCCCGGAGGACCTCTACGAGCGTCCGCGGACGCTGTTCGTCGCGCGGTTCATCGGCGAGTCCAACGCGCTCCGCCTCACCCCGGGGGAGGTGACGATCGTGCGGCCCGAACGCGTGACGCTGTGCTCGGGCACCGAAGTTCCTCCCGGTTATCAACGCGTGCGCGCCGAGGTCACCGATGTCGTCTACGTCGGGGACCACAGCCGGGTATGGCTCCGCTACGGCGACGACACGCGGGGCTGCGCGGTGCTGCCCGCGGGCGCGGTCCACGAGCACCGGCCCGGCGCGGACGTCGTGGTGGCCTGGCATCCCGACCACCAAGCGGTCGTGCCGGATCTCGCCGAGAGTCTCGCGTCATGAAAGGGGATTTGGTGTTGCGGGGCGGGCTTGTCCGTACGTTCGATGGCGAACGGACGGTATCCGCGCTGCTGGTTCGGGACGGTCTCGTGCGCACCGTCGGCGATGACTCCACGGTGTCCGCTGCGGCGGGCGCTGATGCCAGAATCGTGGAGCTGCGCGGGAAAACGGTGGTGCCCGGTCTCAACGACGCGCATCTGCACCTGGCCTGGCACGCGCTGAGCGGACCCGAGTACTGCGTGGACCTCGCGGCGGCGGGTGATCTCGCCGCCGTCGGCACCGCGCTGGCTTCGGCGCCGGACGGCGAGTGGATCGTCGGTCGCGGATGGCGGGAGACGACCGTCGCGGAGTTCGCGGCGGGCGAGGCGGTGCCGTCGCGCGCCTGGCTCGACGAGGTCACCGGCGACCGCCCCGCCGTGCTCCACCACGCGTCGTCGCATTCGGTGTGGGCCAACAGCGCTGCGCTGCGCCTGGCCGGGATCACCGCCGCCACACCGGATCCGCCCGCGGGCGAGATCGTGCGCGACGAACACGGCGAACCGACCGGGCTGCTCGTCGAAAGCGCGCAGGACCTCGTCGCGAGGCTGATCCCGAAGCCGGGCAAGGAAGAACGGCTCGACACCATCGAGCGGGGGATGCGGCGCCTCAACCGCCTCGGCGTCACCAGCGCGACG
The DNA here is from genome assembly GCF_018736145.1 of Amycolatopsis sp. CA-230715. GTDB lineage: Bacteria > Actinomycetota > Actinomycetes > Mycobacteriales > Pseudonocardiaceae > Amycolatopsis. The sequence goes on along the minus strand of NZ_CP059997.1, from coordinate 10,319,440 downwards.
GATCCGATCGTGCCGCCCGAGCTGTGGCGGGACTACCGGGACCTGCACGCCGCGGGCCGGATGACGGTGCGGGTGACCGCGCTCCTGCACTGGGACTGGCCCAATCCCACCACCTCGGCCGCGAACCTCCGCCGCGCGCTGGACGGCGCGACGTTCGGCGGTGACGACCTGCTGCGCGCCGGGGGGATCAAGCTGTTCGCCGACGGCGTGCCGACGCACTGCACGGCGTGGATGCACCGGCCGTACCCGGACGGCGGCCACGGCGATCTCGTCACGCTGGGGGAGAGCGTGGAGTCCAGAGTGGACGAACTGCGGCAGCTCGTCCTCGCGGCACAACGGAAACGGGTTCGGGTGCAGGTGCACGTCACCGGTGACCGCGCCGCGGACGCGGTGGTGGACGCGATCGAGGCCGCGGCGGCCGCCGACCCGTGGCCGGGCGCGCGGCACGTGCTCATCCACGGGACGTTCCTCTCGCCCGCGGTCCACGAACGGCTGGCGCGGCTCGGGATCGGGGTGATCACCAGCTCGCTCATGCGGACCTTCAGCGGGCCGTCGATGGTGCGTACCGTCGGTGAAACCCAATGGGCGCAAGCGTTTCCGGCTCGGGCGCTGCTCGACAACGGGGTGCCCGCCGCGGACAGCTCGGACGCGCCGGTCACCACGCCCGACTGGCGGCGCGGCGTCGCCACCTTCACCGGCGTGCCCGGCCCGAACCCCTACGGGCCACCGGCACCAGCGGATCGGCTGAGCCGGGAAGAGGCGCTGCGGCTGTGGACCACCGGGCCCGCCTGGATGGAGAACGCCGAGTCGCGCAAGGGCACCCTGGTCCCCGGACGGCTCGCGGATTTCGCCGTGCTGGACACCGATCCGGTCACCGCGTCCCACGAGGACCTGCTGACGCTGCGCTCGGTACTGACCGTCCTCGGCGGCCGCGTGGTCCACGAGTCCGAAGTAGACATTCGATGACGGCACTTGGCGCCCCGAAGGCCACCTTCGGGGACTTGAGCGTCACGAATCGCCCCCTCGCTCGGCCGGTTACGAGAGCGCGATGCCCCGAAGGTGGCCTTCGGGGAACTAGACGCCGCGAACTCGGCCCTCGCACCCCGCGGTCAGCCGCGCACCTGCGACCGGGCGGCGCCGACGGCGGCACCGGTGCCTTCCCGAAGGGCGCGGGCGGGGATGCCGACGAGGAGGATGATCCCGCCCAGCACCACGACGCCCGCGCTGATCTGCAAGCCGAGGTCGAGCGAGCCGGTGGTGGTCTTGATCCAGCCGAGCAGTGCCGGGCTGGTGGCCGCGGCGAGGGAGCCCATCGTGGTCACCATCGCGATCCCGCTCGCCGCGGCGGGGCCGGACAGGTAGATCGACGGGATCGAGTAGAAGACCGTGAGCCCCGAGTAGTGCGCCGCGGTCATCAGTGCCAGCAGCACGAGCACGAGATACGGGTCGCCGGACACGAACGACAGGCCCACCAGGCAGGCGGCGGCGAAGAACTCCGCACCGGCCGCGTGCCACCGCCGTTCCATGGTCCGGTCGGAATGGCGGCCGACGAGCAACATGACACCCATGCCCAGTACCGGCGGGATCGCCGCGAGCAGGCCGATGTCGAGCACGTTGCCGACCCCGGAGCTGTTGATCACGAGCGGGGTCCAGAACGAGACCGCGTTGGCGAGGGTGTAGCAGCCGCACGAGACCAGGCCGAGCACGTAGACCCGCGGGTCCTTCAGCGCCCGCAGCATCCCGCCGTGCTTAGCCCCGGCCTGCTTGCGGTCCTGGTCGGCGGCGAGGTCCGCGGCGATCGCCCGCCGCTCGTCCTCGCCGAGCCAGCGCGCTTCCGCGGGCTTGTCCTGGAAGAACCGCAGCACGAGCAGGCCGAGGAGAATCGGCGGCAGCGCTTCGAGCACGAACAGCCATTGCCAGTCCTTCAGGCCGAACGCGCCGCCGAGGGTGTGCATGATCCAGCCCGACAGCGGCGGGCCGACGATCCCGGACAGCGGCACCCCGAGGAAGAACAGGGCGGTCATCCGGGTCCGCCGCGCCGAGGGGAACCACTGCGCGAGGTAGAACAACGCGCCGGGGAAGAAGCCCGCTTCGGCGACGCCCAGCAGGAACCGGGCCGTGTAGAACAACGCGGGCGTGGTCGCGAGCGCGGTCAGCATCGTGATCACGCCCCACGACAGCATGATGCGCACCAGCGTCTTCCTGGCGCCGATGCGGGCGAGCAGCATGTTGCTCGGCACCTCGAAGAGGATGAAGCCGACGAAGAACAGCCCGACGGCGAGGCCGTAGACGCCTTCGCTGAACCCGAGGTCGGCCTTCAGCCGGACCTGGGCCACCCCGACGTTGGTCCGGTCGATGAAGCTGACCACGTAGCAGCCCAGCAGCAGCGGCATGATCCGCAGGGCGACCTTGCGGTAGAGCGGGTCGCGGGGGACGGCGGGGCCGTCGGGTGAAGTCGACGTCACTGTCTCACTCCGGGATCGGTGGGGTGGCACGTCCGGTGCCGGACCCGAGTCTCAGTCCGTCTGTTGTGAATGTCAACACCGGTGCTGGGGCCGTGGCCGCGAACGGTGGCCTAGAATCACGGGATGAGCACGCTGCTTCCCATCTCCGAGCTGCTGTCGTACCGGATGCACCGGGTCGCCAACGCGATCTCGCGCAGCGCGGCCACCCGCTACCGCCGCGACTTCGACGTCAGCCTCGGCGAATGGCGGACACTCGCCCTGCTCGGCGAGGATTCGACGCTCACGCTGAACCGGCTCGCCGCGCGGGCCGGGCTGGACAAGGCGCAGATGAGCAGGGTGGTGGCCAAACTGGACGAACGCGGCCTGCTGGTCCGCGAGTCCGGTGCCGGGCGCAGCACCCGGCTGTCACTGAGCCGCAAGGGGAAATCCGTCTACCAGGGGCTGATCGAGGCGGCGAACGAGCGCAACGACGCGTTCCTGGTGTGCCTGAGCGCCGCCGAACGCGAGGCCCTGGACTCCGCGTTGGACAAGCTCGGCAAGCTGGCGAAGGCGTTGGAGAGCCAGGAGTCGCTCTAACTGTTGACATTATCAACACCACTCCGGTACTCCTGGGAGGACTGATCCCCAGGAGGTGGTCGATGGCAGACCGCGTGACGATCTGCGAGTGCTTCGCCCGCGACGGGTTGCAGCACGAGACCGGGTTCGTGCCCACCGGAACGAAGCTCGACCTGGTCGCCGCGTTCACCGCGGCGGGGTTCCGCCGCATCGAAGCCACGAGCTACAGCCACCCGCGCCACGTCCCGGCGTTCGCCGACGCGTCCGAGGTGCTCGCGGGCCTTCCCGTGGCCGAGGGCGTCGCGTACAAGGCGACCTGCCCCAACCCGCGGGCCGTGCGGCGCGCGATCGCGGACCTCGACGCCGGTCGCGGGGCCGAGGAACTGAGCTTCCTGGTTTCGGCGACCGAAGGGCACACCGCGCGCAACCTGCGCACCACCCGCGCCGCCCAATGGGAGAACGTCGCGGAGATGACCCGGCTCGCGCGGGGGAGGTTCACCCTGGTCGGCGTCGTGTCGGTCGCGTTCGGCTGCCCCTTCGACGGCGCCGTCGACCCCGGCTCGGTCGTCGCCGACATCGTCCGCTTCGCCGAACTCGGCGCCGGGCTGATCACCCTCGGCGACACGATCGGCGCGGCCACTCCCCGTACCGTCGCCGATCTCTACCGGCGGATCGCGCGGGCCGGGGTCGGGATCCCCGTGGTGGCCCATATGCACAACACGCGCGGGACCGCGCTCGCCAACTGCGTTGCCGCGCTGGACGCGGGCTGCCGCCACTTCGACACGGCGTTCGGCGGTGTCGGCGGGCATCCCGCCCGGATCGCCTACGGGCAAGGGCTCACCGGGAACGCCTGCACCGAGGACCTGGTCGCCCTCTTCGAGGCGATGGGCGTCGACACCGGACTGGACCCGGACCGTGTCGCGGCGGCGTCCGAACTCTGCGAGCGGGCACTGGGCCGCGAGCTGTACAGCATGGTGGCCAAGGGCCGGAAGGAGAAACTCGATGCCTGAGGTCCTACTCAGCGAGGACGAGGGGGCGGTGCGCGTGCTGCGGCTCAACCGCCCCGAGAAGCTCAACGCGCTGAACACCGCGCTCACCACGGCATTGCACGACGCGCTGCTCGAAGCCGACCGCGACGAGGGGGTCCGCGCGCTGGTGCTGGCCGGGAGCGGGCGCGGGTTCTGCGCCGGCGCGGACCTGTCGGAGTTCGGGCATTTGACCCCGGACAACCCCGCCGCGGTGCTGGCGCGGGCCGAGCTGACCAGCCGGACCCAGTCGCTGCTGCGCGAGCTGTCCACCCCGGTGGTCTCCGTCGTGCAGGGCGCGGCGGTCGGCGGGGGAGCGGGACTGGCGATCGGCGCCGACATGACCGTGGTGGCGGCCGACGTGAAGTTCGGCTACCCGGAGATGAAGCACTCGATCGTCCCCGCGGTGGTGATGACCGGCCTGCAGCGCCAGCTCGGGCCCAAGCTGGCCTTCGAGCTGATCAGCCTCGGCCGGATGCTGACCGCGGCGGAGATGCTCGACCTCGGCCTGGCCAACCGCGTCGCCGAACCGGGCGACCTGCTCGGCGAGGGCCTGCGGATCGCCCACCGGTGGGCCGAAGCCAGCCCGCTGGCGATGGCCGCGACGAAGACGCTCTTCCACCGGGTCGCTGATCTGCCCTACGCCGAGGCGATGCGGGCGGGCCGGGACGTCAACGTGATCATGCGCGGGTTCCGGGAGCGCCGATGAAACCGTTGTCGGGCATCACCGTTCTCGACTTCTCCCGGGTGCTGGCCGCGCCGCTGGCCACCCAGTGCCTCGCCGAACTCGGTGCCACCGTGCTCAAAGTGGAGCGTCCCGGTCGCGGCGACGAGTCGCGCGGCTGGGAACCCCGCCTGCCCGCGGGGGAGAGCGCGTACTTCTTCGCGTTCAACCGGGGGAAGCGCTCGATCACGCTCGACCTGAAATCCGAGCGGGGTAGGGGGATCGCCCGCGATCTCGCCGCCAAGGCCGACGTGGTGGTGGAGAACTTCCTGCCCGGCACACTGGACGGGATGGGGCTCGGCTACGAGGCACTGTCCACTGTGAACCCGGGGCTGGTGTACGTGTCGAACACCGGGTTCGGGCAGGACGGGCCCTACCGCGACCGCAAGGGCTACGACACGATCTTCCAAGCCCTGTCCGGGATCATGCACCTGACCGGGCACCCGGACACCCCGCCCGCGAAGGCGGGCGTCCCGATCTCCGACCTCGCTTCCGGGCTGTGGACGGCGATCGCCGTGCTCACCGGGCTCGTCGGGCGCGGCACGTCGGGGCGAGGGTCCCATGTGGACGTGGCGATGATGGACGTCCAGGTGAGCCTGCTGGCGCTGGCCGCGGCCAGGGTGTTCGCCTACGGCGAGGATCCCGTGCGGCAGGGCACGCAGCATCCGGGCCGGGTGCCCTCGGCGGCGTTCCAGTGCCGCGACGGCCGGTGGCTCCACCTCAGCGCAAGCGATCAGCACTGGCGCCCGCTGTGCGAGGTGCTCGGCCTCACCGATCTGCTGGCCGATCCCGACCTGTCCGCGAACGCCGGACGTCTCGGCCAGCGGGAGCGAGTCCTCGGAGCGCTCCGCGCGGCCTTCGCGCAGCGGCCGCGGGCCGACCTCGCCCGTGCGCTGCGCGACCGCGACGTCCCGGTCGGCGAGGTCAACTCCGTCCGCGAGGCCCTCGACGACCCGAACACCGTGGCGCGCGGCATGGTCGGGCACTTCGACCACCCCGCCGAGGGGCGCTTCCCGGCGTTGCGCACCCCGTTGCGGATGGCCGGGTACGAAGACCCGGAACCCGCCGTGCCGCCGCGGCTCGGCGCCGACACCGGCGCGGTGCTGGCTTCGTACCTGGGTCTGTCCACAACGGAAATCACGGCGCTGCGCGAGGAAGAGGTGATCTGAAGTGGACCCGGTGCTGGTGCGCGAGGAGGCGGGGGTCGCCGAGGTGACCCTGAACCGCCCGGAGGCGCGCAACGCGCTGAACCTCCCGATGTGCACGGCGTTGCGCGAGATCTTCGCCGACCTCGACGCCGACGACGGCGTGCGCGCGGTCGTGCTCAAGGCGGACGGCCCGGTCTTCTGCGCGGGCGCGGATCTCAAGGAGCGCAAGGAAAAGGACGAGACCTGGGTCCGCCGTCGCAGGCTCGCCTCGTTCGCCGCCTACGAAACGATCGAACGCTGCGGGAAGCCGGTGCTCGCCGTGGTGGACGGACCCGTGGTCGGCTCCGGCGGCGAGATCGCGATGAGCTGCGACTTCGTGCTCGCCTCCGAGGCGGCGACCTTCCGCTTCCCCGAACCACATTGGGGCACGGTCGGCGCCACGCAACGGCTGCAGCGGGTCATCGGCAAGCGGCGCGCGAAGGAAATCCTGTTCACCGGCCGGGTCGTGGACGCCGTCGAAGCCACCCGGCTCGGCCTGGTGACCCGGCTTGCGGCGGCCGGGGAACTGGAGAGACTGGTGGCGGAGACGGTCGAGGCGATCGTGGCCGCGCCGCCGCTCGCGCTGAGCCTGACCAAGCAGTCGGTCGATCTCGGCGAGGAGGCGGCGCTGACCACCGGCATCCGCATCGAACTCGCCGCGATCGAGCGGAACCTCGCCGACGGCGGCTGGCGGCGGGGCGTGGCCGAGTTCGCGGATCGGAGCGGGGAGTGAGCGCGATGGACCTGGAAGCACTGGACCTGACCGGCGTCTGTCCACTCACGACGGACGAAGCGCTGCGCCGCGCGGCGGCCGTGGTGCCCGAGGTCGAGGCCGTGGTCCACGCGCACGAACGCGTCACCTACGCCGAACTGGCCGAGCAGGTGGCAGCCCTGCGTTCCGCGCTGCACCGCGTGGGCGTCGAACGCGGTGACCACATCGGACTCTGCCTCGGCAACGGTCCCCGCTGGGTCGCGCTGTTCCTCGCCGTCACCTCGCTCGGCGCGGTGACCGTGCCGGTGAACACCCGCTTCAAGGCGCCGGAACTGGAGTACGCGCTACGCCAGTCGGACGTCAAGCTGCTGTTCCTGGCGGAGAAGGTGCTCAGCTCGGAGTTCACCGCGATGCTGCGGGAAATCTGCCCCGCGGTGGAAAAGGAGCTGCCCGACCCGAACCTGCCCCGGCTGGCGCGGGTCGTCGTGCTCGGCGAGGACGTGCCCGCGGGCGCGCTCGGCTGGGACGAGTTCACCTCGGGCGCGGGCGAGCCGGTCGAGGCGTGCAGCGACCCCGACGATGTCGCGCTCGTCCAGTTCACCTCGGGCACCACCTCGTTCCCCAAGGGCGTGCTGCTCACGCACCGGAACATGTGCGCCGACGCGTTCTTCTCCGGCACCAGGCTCGGGTTGCACGCGGGCGACCGGTTCTACAGCGGGCGCCCGTTCTTCCACGTCGCGGGCACGACACTGTCCATACTGGCCTGTATCCAGCAACTGTCCACTTTGGTCACCGCGGAGCGGTTCGTGCCCGAGACCGCGTTGCGCCTGCTCGCCGACGAGCGGTGCACGCACTTCGCCGGGAACGACACCATCGCCCTGATGCTGCTCAACCACCCGGACCGCGACGAGTACCGCCTCAGCCTCCGCGGCGCCTGGCTCGCGGCGTCGCCGACGGTGGTGCGGCGCGTGATCGACGAACTCGGCGCCGCGGAAACCGTGGTCGGCTACGGGTTGTCGGAGGCATCGCCCAACGTCGCGCAGTCGGCGTGGTGGGAGGACGAGCGCCTGCGGGTGGACGGCAGCATGCCGCCGGAGCCCGGGGTGTCCGTGCGCGTGCGCGACCTGGTCACCGGTGCCGACGCGGAACCGGGGCAGCAGGGCGAAATCCTGGTTCGCGGGTGGAACGTGATGCGCGGCTACTACGCGATGCCGGAGCAGACCGCGGCCGTGCTCGACGACGACGGCTGGCTGTCCACCGGCGATCTCGGCGTCCTGCGCGCCGACGGGCGCCTGCTGTTCACCGGCAGGGCCAAGGAACTCATCAGGGTCGGCGGCGAGAACGTCGCGCCAACCGAGGTCGAAGCCGTGCTGCACCGCCATCCGGCGATCCGCCAGGCCGCGGTGGTCGGCGTGCCGGACGAACGGCTCGTGGAAGTCCCGTTCGCCTTCGTGGTCCTCAACGGCAGCGCGGATCCTTCGCCGGGGGAGTTGCTCGACTGGTGCCGTGGCGAGATGGCGGGCTTCAAGGTCCCGCACCACCTGCGGATCGTCGATGGGTTCGAAGGGATCGGGATGACCGCGAGCGCGAAGATCCAGAAGAAGCAGCTCGCCGAGCACGCCGTGCGGCTCCTGGACGCCCGATGATCGCCACGGACGTCACGCGGCTGCTCGGCATCGACCTTCCGATCGTGCAGGCCGGGATGTCCTGGGCCTCGTCCGCGCCGGAGCTGCCGCTGGCGGTGTCCCGCGCGGGCGGCCTCGGCGTGCTCGCCGCCGGGCCGATGCGGCCGGGCGACCTCCGCGACGCGGTGCGGGCGCTGCGCGCGGGCACCGACCACCCGTTCGCGGTCAACCTCCCGCTCTACCGCAAGGGCGCCGAGGAGGCGATGGACCTGTTGGTGGCGGAACGGATCCCGGTCCTGATCGCCTCGCAGGGCGGGCCGCGGCGCTACCTCGACCGGTTCCGCGCCGCGGGCACCGTGTGCCTGCACGTCGTCGCGAGCGCCGAGCACGCGCGCAAGGCGGCCGATGCCGGAGTGGACGGCCTGGTCGTGGTCGGCGCCGAAGCGGGCGGGCACCCGCCGCCGGATCTGGTGTCCACGCTGGTGATCGTCCGTGCCGTCGCCCGCGCGGTACCGGGGCTGCCGCTCATCGCGTCCGGTGGTTTCGCCGACGGGGCGGGATTGGCCGCGGCGCTCGCGCTCGGTGCCGGCGCGGCGCAGTTCGGCACGAGGTTCCTGGCCAGCGCCGAGGCGAACGTCCATCCCGCGTACCAGCGCGCGGTGCTGTCCGCGTCGGTGTCCGACGCCCAGCCGCTGGGCAGGGAACTGGGTGTCATCCGCGCGCTGCCCAACACGTTCACCCGCGAGATGGCGAAGCTCGAACGCGACGGCGCGAGCGTCGAGGACCGCCGGGTCCGATTCGCCGAGTCCACCTTGAAGATGGCCGCGTTCGACGGCGACATCGACAACGGCAAGATCGAAGCGGGCCAAAGCGCGGGCCTCGTCGACGAAGTGCTTCCCGCGGCCGAGATCGTGCGCGCGCTCGCCGCCGAGTACCTGGCCACCGTTCGCGCGCTTCCACAGTGGACGGACGCTGCTGAGAGCTGATCCGCTCACAGCGGAGAAAGCGGCGAACCCGCCCGTGCGGGAGGCATGGTCGTGGCATGACGAACGACGACAAGCAGCCCCTCTTCGACCGGCAGCTGCGGGAACGGTTCTACAGCCAGCGCGTGCTGGTCCTCGACGGCACGCTCGACGACGACAACGGGACCGTGCTCGCCACCCAGCTGCTCGCGCTCGCGAGCGAAGACCAGCGCAAGGACATCGCGCTGTGGATCCATTCTCCCGGCGGGTCGGTGCCCGCGATGCTGGCCATCCGCGACGTGATGCGGCTCGTGCCGTGCGACGTGGTCACGGTGACGTTGGGGCTGGCGTGCAGCGCGGGGCAGTTCCTGCTTTCCGCGGGCACTCCCGGGAAGCGCTTCGCCCTGCCGCACGCGCGCATCCTGATGCACCAGGGTTCGGCGGGGATCAGCGGTTCGGCGGTCGAGGTGGAGGTGCAGGCGGACGACCTGCGGCACACCAGGGACACCGTGCTGGGCCTCATCGCCGAGGACACCGGCCAGCCCGTCGAGAAGATCTTCGCCGACTCGCTGCACGACCGCTGGTTCACCACCGGGCAGGCGCGCGAATACGGCTTCATCGACCACATCGTCGACTCGCTGGACCAGGTGGTGCCCGTGCGCACGCACCGGCTCGGACTCGGCACGGCGGCGGGAGCGCGCGCGTGAGCACCTACACGATTCCCAACGTCATCACGCGGGACGTGCGCGGCGAGCGGGTCATGGACGTCTACTCGCACCTGCTGTCGTCGCGGATCGTCTACCTCGGCACCGCGATCGACTCCGGGGTGGCGAACGCCCTGATCGCCCAGTTGCTGCACCTGGAGGCGGACGATCCGGACCAGCACATCAACCTGTACATCAACTCCGAGGGCGGCGACCCGTCCGCGATGCTCGCGCTGTACGACACGATGCGGTTCATCAAGGCGCCGGTGGCGACGACGTGCGTCGGGCAGGCCGTCGCGGCGAGCGCGGTGCTGCTGGCCGCGGGGGAGTCGGGGCACCGCTCGGTGCTGCCCCACACCAGGGTGGTGCTGCACCAGCCCGCGGCGCAGGGCCGCGGCACCATCCCGGACCTGATCCTGCAGGCCGACGAGGTGGTGCGGGTGCGCACCCAGCTGGAGGAGATCCTCTCGGCGCACACCGGCCGCGAGGTCGCGGACCTGCGGCACGACACCGACCGCGACCGCGTGTTCGACGCGGCGGGCGCGGTCGCCTACGGGCTCGCGGACACGATCATCGACCACCGGCCCTGACCGGTCAGGCCGCCATCAGCAGCGGGCCGGCCGGGCGGCGCACGGGACGCGGGTGGTGGTACCGCCTGACCTCGCCCGCGATCCCGGTGAGCAGGTCGGGCAGGCCGATCCCGAGCGCGCCGGTGACCGCGGCGATCATCTCGCTCGACGGCTCCTTGAGACCGCGTTCGATCTCGGACAGGTACTGGGGTGAGATCCCGGCCCGCTCCGCGATGTCGACGAGGCGACCGCCGCGGTCTTCCCGCATCCCGCGCAGGCTCCTGCCGAGGGCCTCGCGCCACAGCGGTTCGGGCTCGGGGTCGGGCTCGCGGTCCGGGGTGCGGTTCCGGTGGAAGTCGAGGATGTCCGCCATGCCGTCATCCTGGCACTCCTCCGGCACCCGGTGGCAGCGCTTACGCTCACGGCGGAACTCGCGGGCGGATCGGCACTTGCCCGGTCCTGTCGGTGGGCACGGGTAGCGTGCTGTGCCGTGGACGCTGGGAAACGCATTCAGGAACTCGCCGATCAGGTCGTGGCGCTGCGCGACGCCTACTACCGCGGCTCGCCGAAAGTCGCCGACGCCGAGTACGACGAACTCGAGGACGAGCTGCGCGGGCTGATCGAGGCGAACCCTGACCTGGCGCCGGAGCCGAACCCGTTGGAGCGGGTGGGCGCGCCGACGGTGCTGCACGCGCCGGTGCGGCACTCGCGCCCCATGCTGTCGCTGGAGAAGGCGACCAAGCCCGAGCAGGTCGTGGCGTTCTTCGACCGGTTCCCCGGCCAGCCGGTGGTGGTGATGCCGAAGCTGGACGGGTTGTCGCTGGCACTGGTCTACGAAGACGGACGGCTGGCGCGGGCGGTCACCCGCGGCGACGGCACCACCGGTGACGACGTGACCCCGCTGGTGCGGGTGCTGACCAGCGGGGTGCCCGAGCGCATCGACGCGCCTGGCCGGGTCGAGGTGCGCGGCGAGACGGTCATGCTGCGTTCCACCTTCGCCGCCTACAACGCCGCGCACCCGGACAAGCCGCTGATCAACCCGCGCAACGCCGCGGCGGGCACGCTGCGGGCGAAGGACCCGGCCACCGTGGCCGAGCGGCGCCTGCAATTCCTCGCCTTCGACCTGCACACCGATCCGGACAGCGCGGAGTCCGATTTGGACGGTGCGCTGCGCACGCTCGGGTTCGCCGCGGCCGACATGCGGCACTGCGCCGACGCCGAAGCGGCACAGGCGGTGATCTCCGAGATCGAGCGGCGGCGCAACGAGCTGGACTACGACCTGGACGGCGCCGTGCTGCGGCTGGCCGATCGCGACGCCTACGCCGCCGCGGGCACGCGGTCGAGCTCGCCGCGCGGCGCGCTGGCGTTCAAGTTCGCCGCAGAGGAGAAGACCACCGTGCTGTCCGATGTGGTCTGGGACGTCGGGAAGACCGGCAAGATCGCGCCGGTGGCGTGGCTGGAGCCGGTGTTCGTCGGCGGGACCACGGTCACCCGCGCGACGCTGGCCAACCAGGAGGTGATCCGCGCCCGCGGGATCAAGATCGGCGACACGGTGCTGGTGCGCCGCGCGGGTGACGTGATCCCGTTCGTCGCCGGGGTGCTCGACGAGTCGAAGCGCACCGGCGCGGAGGTCGAGATCGTGCCACCGGCGGACTGCCCGTCGTGCGCGCAGCCGCTGACCGAACAGGGCAATAGCCGGGAGTTGTTCTGCACCAACGTGTCCTGTCCCGCGCAGACCGTGCGGCGGCTGATCCACTGGGCGTCGAGGGCGGCGGCGGACATCGACGCCATCGGCGGGGTGTGGATCGAACGGCTCGCCGAGGCAGGGGAGCTGGAGCACCCGTCGGACTTCTACCGGCTGACCAAGGAGCGGTTGCTGGAGTTCGACCGCGTCGGCGAGGTGTCGGCGACGCGCATGATCGAGTCGATCGACGCCAGCCGCGCGGTCGGCCTGCGCCGGGCGCTGATCGGGCTCGCGATCCCGATGGCCTCCGACGGCACCGCGGCCCGGTTGTGCCGGGCGGGGTTCGGGTCGCTGGAAGAGGTCGCCGACGCGGGCGTGGACGCGCTCGTGGCGGTGGAGGACATCGGGCCGAAGGTCGCCGCCTCGCTGGTCGAGCACCTCACCCGGCTGCGGCCCGAGCTGGAACGGCTGCGGGAGCGCGGGGTTTCCCTCGACGTGCGCGAGGAAGACCTGCCCCCGGTGGTCGCGGCCGGTGCGCCGCTGGCCGGGAAGACGGTCGTGGTCACCGGCGCGATCAGCGACCCGCGCTCCGGGGAGAAGGTGCCCCGCCCGACTTTCCAGCGCCTGTGCGAGAAAGCGGGCGCGAGCATCGCTTCGTCGGTCTCGGCGAGCACGGACATGCTGATCACCGGCGCCGAGGTCGGCGCCAGCAAGCTCGCCAAGGCCGAGAAGCTCGAGGTCGAAGTCGTCGACCAGGGCGAGATCTGGCAGCAGCTGATCGACGCCAAGGTCGTCTGAGCGCACCGCCCGTGACGGTGTGCGGCGAGAGCCGTCCACGCTCAGGTGGTCGAGCGGCAGGCTAATGCCCGTAGGCGGCCATGAACATGTCCAGCAAAGCGTCGACGGCCTTCTCGTCGGCGAGGCGTGTCGACAGCAGGTAGCGGTAGTACAACGTGCCGCACAGGACTTCGGCCGGGAACGTCAGGTCGGCACCGGCCACGAGCTCCCCGGCTCGCTGGGCGCGGACGATCCGCGCGAGCGTGCGTTCCTCGACGGTGCGGAGGAATCGGTCGTGCAGCGTGGCGCGCAGGGTGTCGTCGGCTTGGGCTTCCGCGATCAGCGCGCGGTAGACGGGCCCGATCGGCGGTGCGGCGAGCGCGGGGGCCGACCGCAGGAACTGCTCGCGCAGGTCGGCGCGGACGTCGCCGGTGTCGTGGTAGTCGAGGTCGGTGGTCCACACGCGACTGAGCGCGTCCAGCAGCAGCGCCGCCATCGACGGCCAGCGCCGGTAGATCGTGTGCTTCCCGACGCCCGCCCGGCGCGCGACGGCTTCGATGCTCAGCCCGGCGTAACCGCCCTCGGTGGCGAGCTCGATGGTCGTCCGGAGGAGCTCGTCGGTGCGGGCGGCGCCTCGCCGCCGTGGTTCCGTGGCCATGCCCCCGAGTCTATCGGCACGCATCGTGCCATTGACAGTCCACCGGCCCAATGGTCATGATGACGGTTAACGGCACGCACCGTGCCGAAAACCCCTAGGAGGATTCTCATGAGCAGCTTCACGGTCGAAGAGCGCGCCGCGATGAAGGAACACGCCAAGGAGTTGAAGACCGCCGCCCGGCGTGCCTCCCAGGCCGACAAGGCGGCGCAGGCGGAGCGGGACGTCCTCGCGAAGATCGCCGAGATGGTCCCGGCGGACCGGGTGCTGGCCGAGCGCGTCCACGCGGTCGTCACGGCGCACGCGCCGGTTCTGGAGCCGAAGCTGTGGTACGGCATGCCGTCCTACGCGCTCGACGGCAAGGTCGTCTGCTTCTTCCAGAGCGCGGAGAAGTTCAAGGCGCGCTACGCGACGCTCGGTTTCAGCGACCAGGCGGCCCTCGACGACGGCCCGATGTGGCCGGCGGGCTTCGCGCTCACCGACGTGACACCCGCCGTGGAGAAGAGAATCGCCACGCTGGTGGCGCAAGCGGTGCGATAAGCGGGTGCCGGGCCCGTACACCGCTCGTACGGGCCCGGCTCACCGTCGCGTGGCAGTTCGGGCAGCAGTCGTTGCGGTTCAAGGAGGTTCACGTGCCGCCGAGGGAGCCGGTCGCGTCCGGTCGCACCGTGACCGCGACCGGGGGTTGATGAGCGATGTGTTATCGCTAATAATTTCTCCACCCGAGCTGGCCGATTTCACCCGGTCAGGTAACGGCTACCCTGGTGGTGTACCTCCTCGCGGAGCAAACGCCCCCGGTCGACGGGCCGGGGGGCACGCGAAGGGGTCGATTCCGCGAAGGGTGATACCTGCGATGGACGCCACTATCGGCCGGAACATCCGCGAAGCGCGGGAGCGGCGCGGGTTGACCATTCGCGCCGCCGCCGAGTTGTCGGGGCTGAGTTACGGCTATCTCGCGAAGATCGAACGGGGCGAGAAACCAGTCACCAAGCGGGGAGCGCTTGATTCTCTCGCGCTGACACTGCGGGTGTCACCTGCGGATTTAGTGGGAAAACCTTACCCTGCTCGTGATCCTCTTGGCGAAGAGCTCCGCGAAGGAATGGGACGTGTCGAAGACGCACTGACCGGGTGGCGGGTAGACGAAAAACCAGACGCTGCAGTCCGTCCCTGGCGTGAAATTGCATCAGAGATCGACCTGCTCAATAAGGTTCTGCGCCCCAACGCGGATTACTTGGCACAAGCGACCTTGCTGCCGAAGCTGATCCCGGAGCTTCTCGCACTGGCGGCGGACCAGACCTATCGCAGGCCTGCTTTGCTCGGCTTGATCGGAACCTATAAATCGATTGCGTATGTCTCGCTCGATCTCGGCATTCCCGGAGTCCCCTCTCTTGCTGTCGAACGTATGCGACAAGCAGCGGAAGAACTCGAAGACGCTGAAGCTATTGCTGATGTGGCATGGCGGCGGGCGCAGATCATCGGCGGCCGCAACAGGTTCCGGCAACGGGAACTGGCATCGGCTATCGCTGATGACATGCAGGTACCAAAGCACCTTCGAGGCATGGCGAATCTCACGGCAGCGATGGCATCCGCAGTGGTTGGAGATGAGGATACAGCTCTGGGGCGCCTGGGTGAGGCCGCGGAACTTGCCGCGATCATAGACACTGATGATCGCCCCTGGACGCGGACGGACTTCACCCGGACCAATGTCGACATCTGGCGGGTTTCGATCGGTGTCGAACTCGGGTACGGCCCCAAGGTTGCTGAGCTGGCGCAGCGGGGACGCCCGCCGCAGCCACTTCGAGTGGCACATCGGCAGGCCGCATTTTGGTCTGACCTCGGGCGCGCTTTGCTTCCCGAGAAGTCTTCGCGGGCGCGCGGCATATCTGCGTTGCTCAAGGCGGAACAGTTGACGCCTCAGAAGATTCGGACGAATGTGTTTGTCCGAGAAATAGTGTCGAACCAGCTTCACCGCGTCCGGCGTGACTCGGATGAAGGCCGGGAGCTGCGAGGTCTGGCTTGGCGGCTGGGTGTTGCCCCGACTGGGTGAAGTGCCTGGAGTGTGTCCCGCTAGGACACGTCCCATGATCAGCGGTTATTACCGTCCGCGACGTGACAGACAGCAGTACGAACACGCCGCCGAGCCTTCGTGTGGCGACCCGGTGGTTCGCGGGTGATTGCCTTCCGCACCTGTATCGGGTGGGGGAGTTGGAGGACGAGGCGGTCAACCTCCTTCAGCCTCCGGCGCACGTGTCGCCGTACCACGACTTCCATCCGCGTTCGCAGATCTCCGCCAAGCGCATTCCGGCACCGGCCGCGCTCATCGGCACGTGCCCGAAGTGCGCCCGGTGGATACAGCGGAACCGGTACACCGTGCTCCTCGCGCCAGGCGAGGTGTGGGTGTGACGGCGATGGTGTGGGTGCGTTGCGACGATGGTCGTCGGCATTTGTTGCTGCGGATGCATCGTGATCGTGATGGGGTGACGCTGAAAGTCAGGTGTGGCCTCGTTTTCGGTCCGGGTATCGGTCCGAATGCGACGGTCTGCGCGCGGTGTGCCGGGTTGGCGTTGGTCAGTGATCCGGGTGGTGCGGGGGCATGAGCGAGGTGGAGCGTGCGAGGAAGCTATTTCGCGTCTATGAGTCGCGAACGTCCTCGCCCAGCGACCGGGCGGCTGCGCTGAATTGGTTGCGTGGCAACGGGTTTCGGCACATGGTAGAGCCCGGGAACCCGCTCGTTCCGGTCTGCGATGTGCATGAGCACCTGAGTCACAGGTGCGAGTGCTACGACGCGAACGGCAAGCGAGTGCGGTAGGAGACCCGGTTCGCGCACGATCCGGGCCGTCAGCCGCTTTCCTCCATCAGGAGCAGGGCGCCGTGGCTTTCGCCGCCGGCGCCGTGCAGCGCCCCGCACTGGATGCGGACGACCGCCTTGCGTCCGCGGCGGTTGATCGCTTCCACGGTGGTGGTGCTGTGGAAGCCCGCGTCGGCGAG
Source organism: Amycolatopsis sp. CA-230715 (assembly GCF_018736145.1). Classification (GTDB taxonomy): domain Bacteria; phylum Actinomycetota; class Actinomycetes; order Mycobacteriales; family Pseudonocardiaceae; genus Amycolatopsis. The sequence goes on along the minus strand of NZ_CP059997.1, from coordinate 10,302,808 downwards.
CGCTTCGAGCACCGCGGGGCGCAGGTCGGTCATCGGCAGCCCGATGTCGAGGTTGAGCAGGTGCGTGCCCTCGGCTTCGTCGCGCCGCAACCCCCACAGGTCTTCGGCACCGCGGTTCCACGCCTTCACCCGCATCTCGGTGTCGAGGACGATGATGCCCGCCTTGATCGAGGTCATCACGGACTCGAGGAAGTCGTTCACCTCGTCGAGGTCGACGCTGCGTTCGCGCAGGGCGTCGTTGATGGTCTGCAGTTCGTCGTTGGTGGACTGCAGCTCCTCGTTCATGGTCTCCAGTTCCTCGTTCGTGGACTGGAGTTCCTCGTTGGTCGTCTCCAGCTCCTCGACCGTGGACTGGAGTTCCTCGTTGGTGGTTTCGAGTTCTTCGTTGGTGGACTGGAGTTCCTCGTAGGCCGATTCCAGCTGCCGGTTGGTGTGCTCCAGTTCGGTCAGCAGCTGCCGCGCCCAGCTGACGTCGTGGAACACCACGGACACGCCGAGGAGCTTCTTGTCCTTGCCCAGCAACGGGTTCACGTGCACCTCGTACCACACGGTCTCTCCGGCGCGGCGCCATTCGACGTCCTTGATCCGCAGCGAGCGCCGCTCCATGCGGGCCTGTTCGACGTAGGCGCGCAGCGCGACCGGCCGGTAGGACACGTCGAGATCGCGCAGTGGCCTGCCCACGTCGCGTTCGGACAGTCCGAACGCGATCTCGGCCTGCTGGTTGATCAACGCCGTCGTCTCGTCCTCGGTCACCACGAGCTGTGCCACGGGGCTCGCGGAAAAAGCGTGCTCACGCAATTCTTCGATCCCGTTGATGTCGTAGGCGCGCCGCTGCGGGAAGGAATGGGAGACGAAGTGGTTGTAGCTGACCGGTGCGTTCGTGGCCCTGCGGAACACCCGGCGCTTGAGGTCGATCGGCTCGAAGATCCGGGCGTGGCTGAGCAGCATCTCCGCCTTGCCGAGGAAGAGCAGGCCGCGGGGCGCCAGCGCGAAGTGGAACCGTTCGAGGATCTTCGTCTGGGTTTCGGCGTTGAGGTACATCAGCGTGTTGCGGCACACGAGCAGGTCGATGCGGGAGATCGGCGCGTCCTGCACGAGGTCGTTGCGGCCGAAGATGACCGACCGGCGCAGGTCCTTGCGGAAGCAGTACCGGTTGCCCTGCAGCTCGAAGTACTGGTCGAGCTGCGCCTCGGACAGTCCTTCGACCTCGCTCGCGGTGTAAGCCGCGTGGCGCGCCTGGCCCAGCGCTTCTTCGTCGACATCGGTGGCGTAGATCTTCACACGCTGCCGGAACGCGTCCGTGCCGATCGCGTCGGCGAACAGCATCGCGAGGCTGTAAGCCTCTTGACCGCCCGCGCAGCCCGCGCTCCACACCCGGATCGGGTCCTCCGGGTTGCGCTCGGCCAGTATCGCGGGCACGACCTCGGTGCGGAGGAACTCCCACGCCTCGGGGTCCCGGAAGAACCCTGTCACGTTGATCAGGATGGTGTTGAAGAGGGCGACGAACTCCTCGGAGTTGACCTGGAGCTGGTCGATGTAGTCGGCGTAGCTCTCGATGCCGAGCTGGTCCATCCGCCTGCGGACGCGGCGCATGAGGCTGCTGCGCTTGTAGCCGGTGAAGTCGAAGCCGCGTGACTCCTTCAAGTACGCGAGCACCGATTCGAACTCACTCGTGGTTTCGTCGTGGGACTCGGTCACGCTCCCGCACGCTACCTTGCCCGCCACGACCTGGTCGGCCAGGTTCGGCTCGGCAGCACGGCCCAGACGATCTTGCCGCCGCCCCACACCGGGCTCGAGCCCCACGCCTTGGCCGAACCCGCGACCAGGTGCAGCCCGAGGCCGTGCTCGAGGGTGCTGGTGCGCTCGTGCAACACGGCTGGCCGCGGGTCGTCGTCGGCGACCGCCACGGTGAACAGGCCCCGGCGCAGTTCGAGCCGCACGCGGGCGTCCGAGGTGGTGTGGCGGATGGTGTTTTCGACCAGTTCGGTGACGATCACGAGTGCGTCGTCCCGGAATTCGGGGACGTGCCACTCCGCGCACCTGCCCTCGGTGAACTGGCGCGCCGCGGCCGAGGTCGCCTCTTCATGCGGCAGCCGCAGCCCTGACCGGTGGCGAACCGGCTTGTCGAGGGACCGCCGGGCCGCGTCGACGGTCTCGCACACCGTGACGAACCGGTCGATCGACCGGCGATGCATCAGGGCGAGGTGGTCGGGCCGGGAGACGACCAGGGAGAACGGGACGCCGGGCCAGTCGCCGACCCTGGTGGCCACGAAGGTGAACACGCTCAGCAGCGCGGAGTCCAGCACCTCCACCCCGTCGATGTCGACGACCACGGCCTCCGGCGCCTCCGTGGCGATCTTCAGCAGCCCGTCGCGCAGCACCGGGTAGGTGGTGATGCCGAGGCTGCCGGTCACCTCGACGAGGGTGTATCCCACCCGCGGCCACGGGCGCAGGTCCAGCCAGTGCGGCTCGGATCTCGTCATCGATCCTCCGCGTCGTCGGCGGCGGCCAGGAACCGGCGCAGCGTGTCGGCGGCCACCCGGCAGTCCTGCGCGGTCTCGGCGTACCGCTTCGACAGCGGCGAACCCTCGCTGCCCGCGGTGTGCTGTTCGAGCTTGGCCGCCAGCGCCGCCTTTTCGTCCAGGGAACGCAGCGCCGTCCACAGCGCCTGCCGGAACTGGTCGTCCTGCGCGTCCAGGAGGGCCTTCGCCGTCCAGGCGTGCCCGATCCGGCAGCGGTACTGGCCCTCCACGGGGGCGACCTCCATCAGAGAACCGTGGCAGTCGGGGCACACGAACCCGGAAGCGGGCGCGTCGCTGGGGGAGAGCGCGCCGAGCCGCACGTCCTGCCTGGCTATCCGGTCCTCGAGGCGCATGCCGGACGGCGGGCGTACGTAGGGCCCCTCGGCGACGGGCGTGCGCACCAGCTTGTCGAGCGCTGGGCCGATCGCGTCGGCCGGTAACACGTGTTCCGTGCTCACCTGGGCGAGCGCGCTGTCGGGCATGCCCCGGTGCTGGGCGTCCGCGGGGTCCTGCACGACGGCGAGGCCGCCTTGGCCGATGATGGCGCGAAGTCCGATCGCGCCGTCGTCGAGGACACCGGAGAGCACCACGCCGATCGCGCGCGCACCCGAAGTGAGCGCGACCGACCGGAAGGTCGCGTTGATCGCGGGCCGGTGGCCGTTCTCCGTGGGGCCGTTGGTGAGGACGAGCGTGCCGTCCTCGGTCAGCAGGTGGCGGTCCGGCGGCGCGGTGTGGATGACACCGGGCTCCAGCTTCGCGCCCGACGTCGCCGCCACCGCGGGCAGCCTGCCCGCCCGGTCGAGGATGTCGGCCAGCGCGCTCGGCCTGCCCGGCGGCACGTGCATGACCACGAGCACCGCGGCGGGGAAGCCGGCGGGCAGCCCGGCCGCGACCTGGCGCAGCGCGTCGACTCCACCCGCGGAAGCGCCGATCGCGACGACTTCCCGCGTGGACTCCGACACTGCGCGCACCTCCTCGCCCATAGCTCACCGGATTACCGTTGAGCGCGCTGCCGAAACACGCCGCGACGGTAGGAGAACGGACGCGTCCACGGTACTACCGTCGCGGCGGATCCCCAGGCGGGGCAAGCCGGATGGCCCTGCTCAGGCGCGGGCGATGGCGATGGACCCTTCGAGCCGGGCGCCCGCCTCGTAGATCATGTACTCGCGGCCGTTTTCGGTGCCGAAGCTCGGCGCGGCGCAGCGGCCGCCGTCGGGCGCGCCGGCGAGCGGGCGGTGGAACACGCCGAGGTGCTCGCGCTTCGTGAAGTCGTTGCCGACCTCGGTGATCAGGATGTTCCCGCCCGCTTCGATGTTCGTGTTGTACACGACGTACGTGCTGTTGTCGCGCCACAGCAGATGCGGGCCGCCGACGTTGTTCGCGCCGACGTCGCCGTGCCGGATCAGCGGTTCCTTGGCGAAGGTCCAGTTCCGCGCGTCGGCGGACCAGCCCCAGCCGATGTCGCGGTGGTCGGATTTGTTGTTGAGCATGAACACCATGACGTACCGCGCCTTCTTCGACGGCAGGTCGTGCCGGAACACGCGCGCGTACGAGGTTTCCGTGGTGCCCTCCGGGAGCAGGCGGGTGGAGAGCACTTCCTTGTCGTAGCCAAAGTGGATCCCGTCCTTGGACCGGGCGAGGCGGGTGACGGTGTTCTCGCCGTGGAAGTACAGCCAGAGCTCCTTGGCCTCCTCGTGCCACATCACGTGCGGTGAGGAGACGTGGCTGACGGAGTACTTTCCCGGCCAGTCGCGGGAAACGATCGGGTTGTGCGGATATTCGGTGAACGGGCCTTCCAGCGAATCCGCGTAGGCGAGGCAGATCCCGCCGGGCGGGTCGTGCGGCGCGTAGTAGAGGTAGTAGCGGCCGAGCGGGTTCGCGACGCGGCCGGAAACCCCGCGGATACACGGGAAGATCAGTTCCCCGGTCGGGTTGTAGCGCAGCTTGGCCTTGTCGAACGTGGTCCGCACGAACCGGTAGTCCGGGAAACCGGCGGGCGCGGCCGAGGCCATCGCGGGGAAGGCGGCGCCGAGTCCCGCGGCGGCTCCGATGCTCGCCGTTCCGATCAGCATCTGACGTCGGGAAAGGCTCACGGGAGGCTCCTTCGTCGCTGGAGTGGCTCGAACGACGGTAAGCACGGCTCAAGACGACGGTCAACCTGCTAATACGTATTAGTCACGCTGGGGAGTTCTTTCTGGCGCGTTCGGACAGAATCGTTGACTTCGGCATTCCGCGGATTCACGCTGTGCCTAATCCGCATTAGGACAAGGAGCGCTGATGGCACGAGGTCCGCGTCAGGCGGACATCGCCCGCATCGCGGGGGTGTCCCAGGCGACGGTTTCGGTGGTGCTCGGCGGCAACCGCGCGGGCGTGCGGCTCGCCGAGAGCACCCGACGGCGAGTGCGGGCCGCGGCCGAAGAACTGGGCTACGTCCCGGATCCGGTGGCGACCAGGCTGGCTTCGTCGCGCAACAACCTGCTCGGGCTCTACACCTTCACCGCGACCTTCCCGACCGACGTCGCCGATTCGTACTACCCGATCCTGGTCGGCGTCGAGGAGGAAGCCGCCGAACTGGGGCAGGACCTCATCCTGTTCACCGGGTCCAGCGCGGGCACCCGGACGCACGACCACGCCAGGATCCGCCGCACCCGGCTCGCCGACGGCTGCCTCTTCCTCGGCAGGCACGTGCCGGACGAGCCGATCCGCGAGCTGGTCACCAGTGGTTTCCCGGTCGTCTACATAGGACGGAGGGAGGAACTCGGCGGGACCATTCCCTACGTCGGCGCGGATTACGTCTCCGCGTCCGCGGCGGTGATCGGCAGGCTCGCCGAAGCGGGCCACACCTCGATCCGGTACCTGCGCGAGGACGACGACGCGCCCTCATCGCGGGACCGGGAGCGCGGGGTGCTCGAAGGCGCGGCGGCGCACCGGGTGGACATCGGCGTGGAGCGGTTCGCCGGGGGCAGGCTTCCCTGCCCCCGGCGCTGGACGGCGGACGGCGTCACCGCGGTGGTGGTCGAGGAAACCGATACCGGCGCCGTCTTCCACGCCGTGACCCGCGCGGTGGCCGGGGCGGGATTGTCGGTACCGCAAGACCTTTCGCTCGCCGTGCTCGGCCGCCCGCCCGCAGGCACCACCGGCCCGGTCGTCAGCGGATTCGAAGTACCCCGGCGGGAAATGGGCCGCGGTGCGGTCCGCCTGCTCGCGGCGCTCGTCGAACCGGACCGGCGCGCCCCAGCCGAGCCGCACCGGCTCCTGCCCTGCGCGCCCGTCGCGGGGGACACCATCCGACGCATCCGGGAAGAGGCATGAGGAAACTGGACACGGAGATCCTGGTCGCGGGCGGCGGGCTCGGCGGCACCGCGGCCGCGCTCGCGGCGGCCCGCGCGGGACACCGCGTGGTGCTCACCGAGGAGACCGACTGGATCGGCGGCCAGCTGACCGCGCAGGCGGTTCCCCCTGACGAGAACCCGTGGATCGAGCGCTTCGGCGGCACGCGCACCTACCGCGCGCTGCGCGAGGGGATCCGCGAGTACTACCGCCGCGCCTACCCGTTGCGGGCGGGCGCGGCGCGGCTGCCGGAGCTGAACCCCGGCGCCGGGCGCGTCAGCAAGCTCTGCCACGAGCCCAAGGTCGCGCTCGCGGTGCTGCAGGAACTGCTCGCCCCGCAGATCAGCGCGGGCCGCGTCACCGTGCTGCTGGAGCACCGGCCGGTCGCCGCCTCGGTGACCGGGGACCGGGTCGAGTCGGTCACCTTTTCCGGCGCGCACGAGGAAAACGTCCTCGTGCGCGCCGAGTACGTCCTCGACGCCACCGAGAACGGCGACCTGCTTCCCTTGGCAGGCGCCGAATACACCGTCGGTGCCGAGGCCAGGGCCGAGCACGGCGAACCGCACGCCCCGGAGGTCGCGGACCCGGAGAACCTGCAGGGGATCACCTACTGCTTCGCGCTTTCCCACCACGAAGGGGAAAACCACGTCATCTCCAAGCCCGCGATGTACGAGTTCTGGCGGGCGTACACCCCGGAGTTCTGGCCGGGGCCGCTGCTCGGCTTCCTCGCGCCCGACCCGCGCACCCTCGAACCCGTCGAACGCACCTTCGTGCCGAACCCGGACACCGATCCGCTCGAGATCAGCGCCGACCAGAGCGCGGACGCCGGGGACAAGGAGCTGTGGGGGTTCCGCCGGATCCTCGCCCGCGGCCTGCACGAGCCCGGCGCGTTCGACTCCGACATCACGCTGGTGAACTGGCCGCTCAACGACTACTGGCTGCGGCCCGCGCTGGAGATCGACGGCAAGACCGACGCGGCCGACGTCGAACGCGCGCACTACGAGGCGAAGCAGCTCTCGCTGTCGGTGCTGTACTGGCTGCAGACCGAGGCACCGCGGCCCGACGGCGGCACCGGGTTCCCCGGGCTCAAGCTCCGCCCCGACGTCACCGGTACCCGCGACGGGCTGGCGAAATCCGCCTACGTCCGGGAGTCCCGGCGGATCAGGGCGGTCACCACGGTCACCGAGCACGACGTGTCGGCGGAGATCCTCGGCGTGCGGGGCCGGGTGTCCCGGTCCGATTCGGTCGGCGTCGGCAGCTACCGGATCGACCTCCACCCGTCCACGTCGGGGGACGGCTACATCGACGTGGCGAGCGTGCCGTTCGAGATCCCGCTCGGCGCGCTGCTGCCGGTCCGGATGAGGAACCTGTTGCCGGCGGCCAAGAACGTCGGCACGACGCACCTCACGAACGGCTGCTTCCGGCTGCATCCGGTGGAGTGGAACATCGGCGAGGTGGCCGGGCTCCTCGCGGGTTTCGCGCTGCGGCGCGGCGTCACCCCGCACGCGGTGCACACCGACGAGAAGCTCTTCGACGAGTTCGCGGGCGAACTCGACCGTGCCGGTGTCGAACGCCACTGGCCCGAGGTCCAGGGCTACTGAGCGGTCCGAAAGGTGTTGCGATGGCGCGAAAGCGAGTGCGGATCGGGATCGACGTCGGCGGCACCTTCACCGACGCGGTCGCGGTGGACGCGGAGACGTTCGCCCTGCTCGCCAAGGCGAAGGTGCCGACCAGTCACGACCACCCGGACGGGGTGGCCGGGGGAATCCTGCTGGCGCTGGAAAAACTGCGCGCGGAGGCGGGGATCGGCGCCGAGGACGTCTCGTTCCTGGCGCACGGCACCACGCAGGCCACGAACGCACTGCTCGAAGGCGACGTCGCGGTGGTCGGGATCGCCGGGATCGGCCGGGGGTTCGACGCCTTCGCCACGCGCAGGCTGCGGTCGCTCGGGAAGCTGGAACCCGCGCCGGGCAGGCCGCTGCCGATCCGGTACGCCGCGGTGCCCGATCCGGGCGACGCGGTCGCGGTGAAGGCGGCGGTGGACCGGCTGCGGGCGGACGGCGCCGAGGTGATCGCGGCGGTGGAACCGTTCAGTGTGGACGATCCGCTCGGGGAACGCGCCGTGGCCGCCGAGGCCAGGGCGCGGGGCCTGCCCGCCACGGCGACGCACGAGATCACCGGGCTCTACGGGCTGGCGAAGCGCGCGCGGACGGCGGTGCTCAACGCCGCGATCATGCCGCGCATGGTCGAAACGGCCGATCTCGTCGAACGCAGCGTGGCCGCGGCCGGGATCACCGCGCCGTTGATGGTCGTGCGCGGGGACGGCGGCGTGATGGCGCTGCCGGAGATGCGGGCGAGGCCGCTGCTGACCGCGTTGTCCGGACCGGCGGCCGGGGTCGCGGGCGCGCTGATGGGGGAGAAGCTCAGCGAGGGGATCTTCCTGGAGACCGGGGGCACCTCGACCGACATCAGCGTGATCCGGCGCGGCCGTGTCCAGGTGCGGCACGCGCGGCTCGCCGGGCGGGAGACCTACCTGCCCTCGCTCGACGTCCGCACGGTAGGGGTCGGCGGGGGCTCGATGATCCGGTTCGACGGGACGTCGATCGCCGGGGCGGGGCCGCGCAGCGCGCACATCGCCGGTCTGCCCTATGCCTGCTTCGCCGACGCGTCCGCTTTGGACGGTGCCGAACTGGTGACCGTCTCACCGAGGCCGGACGACCCGGCGGACTACGTCGCGCTGCGGACCGGCGAGGGCGGCCGGTACGCGATCACGGTGACCTGCGCGGCGAACGCCGCCGGGGTCGTGCCTTCCGGCAGCTACGCGCGCTGCGACCCCGCGTCGGCGAAGGCCGCGCTGGTCCCGCTGGCCCGCGCGCTGAACCTGTCCGTTGTGGACGCCGCGCGGACGGTGCTCGACCACGCCGTGCGCCCGGTGAGGGCCGTGGTGGACCAGCTGATCGACGCGTACCGGCTGGACGACGGCGCCCTCGCGCTCGTCGGCGGTGGCGGTGGCGCGGCCGCCGTCACCCCGTACCTCGGTGAATCGTCCACTATGGATTGGCGGATCGCCGCGCACAGCGAAGTGATCAGCCCGCTCGGGGCCGCGCTCGCCCTCGTGCGCGAATCCGTGGAGCGCATCGTGCCCACCCCCACGCACGCGGACGTGCTGGCGGTACGGGCCGACGCCGAGCGCGCGGTCGTCGCGCAGGGCGCCGATCCGGCCGGGGTCGAGGTCGACGTCACGGTCGATCCCCAGCGCAACCTGATCCGCGCGATCGCGACCGGCGCCACCGAACTGCGGACGAAGGACCGCTCGGCGAGCGCCGCGGACGCGGAGCTGACCGCCGAGGTGGCCCGCTCGCTCGGGGTCGGCCTCGCCGAGGTGACCGAACTGGCGCGGACCGCGCACCACCGCGTGCTCGGCGCGCGCGTCCGGGGCCGCGGTTTCCGCCGCCTGAAACCGCCGAGGCTGCGGCTGCGGGTGATCGACGAGGACGGGGTGATCCGGGTGCACAGCCCGGACGCGGTGGTCCGCAGCGTCACCGCGGGCACCGCGGCGGCGGAGCTGACCGCGTCCGTCGACGAACGCACGAGCTTCGGCGACGGCGGCTCCAGAGCACCCGCCGTCCGGTTGCTGGTGGGACCGAAGATCGCCGACCTGTCCGGCGTGCTCGACACCGGCCAGCTGCTCGCACTGATCAGGACCGAAACCGGAACCCGGCCCGCGGACGAACCCGTCGTGGCGATCCTGGAGGCCCGATGACCACCACCGACGAGGACCTCGCCGTCGATCTGCTGCGCGCCGCGCCGACGCACGAGAACCGTGCCGAGGAACGGTTGCGCGCGTGGGCACGGATCGCGCTGGCCTTCGGCGACGAACTCGCCGCGACGCCGGATCCCTTGCCCGCGCCCGAAATCGCCGAGGTGCTCGGCGGAGCGCGCGACGACGTTCTTGTCCTCGCCGAGTACGACACCCGCGTGCGGACGATCCTCGTCCGCCCCGACGGCATCTCCCGTGCGGTGAAGGTCCTGATGCGCGCGGGCGTGAGTGTCACGGCGGGGGAGCTGCGCGCCGCGGCCGTCGCACACGAGGTCGCGCACCACCGGATGCACCGCGGCGAGGGCCGCGAACTCGCCAGGCGCCTCGGCCACACCGCGTTCCGGCTCGGCCCGTGGCGGATCCGCGGGCACGTCACCGGGGCCGACGAGCTCGCCGCCCACCGCTTCGCCCACCGGCGCACCGGGATCGGCCACGGCCCCCTCGCCCTCACCGCGGCGCTGACCCGCCACACGTTCGGAGGTTGACCATGGGCGTGCTCATTCTCGCCGTGATGGCCGCCGGGGTGCTCCTGATGCTGACCAGGGTGCTGCCCACCGCGTTCGCGCTCGGGTTCATGGCGATCGGGATCGCGCTGTGCGCGGGGCAGCCACTCTTCGGCGGCAAGGACAGTGTCGCGCAGGCCGTCCTGCAGACCGGTGCGCCGATGCTCGCCTCGACGATGATCGCGGTGCTGCTCGGGTCCTGGCTCGGCACGCTGATGGAGGACACCGGGATCGCCGCGACGATCGTGCGCAAGATCGTCGAGTTCGGCGGGGAACGGCCGACCGCGGTCGCGCTCGGCGTGTTCGCGGTGTCCATCCTGTGCGGCAGCATCACCGGCTCGGCGGCCGCAGCCATGCTGGCCGGGGTCGTCGGCATCCCGGCGATGATCGCGGTCGGCATCCCGGCCGTGGTCGCGGGCGGGACCGTCCTGATGGGACTCGCGGCTGGCCTGCCGCTGGAGCTGATCGGCTGGCAGTTCCTGTCCGACGCGGTGAAGCTGCCGCTGGAGGAGGTGCGCTCGTTCCAGCTGAAGGTCTTCCCGATCGCGCTGGTGCTCGGGATCGCTTATATCGTCGTGGAACTGCGCCGCAAGGGCGTCCGGCACGCCTGGTCCGTGCGGGCGCCGGGGAAGGCGCGGGTGCGGCGGGGCGACGCGCCGTGGTACGCGCTGGTGACACCGCTGCTGCCGATCGTGCTGGCGCTCGGCTTCGCCGTGCCGATCGTGCCGTCCCTGCTCGCGGGCGTGGGCTACGCGCTGATCGCCACCACCCGGCCCGGCGGTTTCGGCACCACCGCGCTGAAATCGCTGTACCGCGCGTTCGACGTGGCCGCGCCGCCGATCGTGCTGTTCATCGCGATCGGGATGCTGCTTTCGGCGGTGAAGCTGCCCGGCGCGGTCAAGGCGCTCTCGCCGATGGTGTCCGCGATCAGCCCGTCCTCGCCGTGGTTCTTCGTGCTCGTGTTCGCTGTGCTCGTCCCGCTGTGCCTCTACCGCGGCCCGCTCAACGTCTACGGGCTCGGCGCCGGGATCGCCGGGGTGCTGGTCTCCGGCGGGATCTACCCGGCGCCCGCGGTGCTCGGGCTGATGTCGTCCTACGGCCAGGTGCTGTGCGTGTCCGATCCGACGAGCACGCAGACGGTGTGGAGCGCGCAGTACGCCGGGGTCCGGCCGGAGAAGGTGATGCTGTCGACCCTGCCCTACACCTGGCTCATGGCCATCGGCAGCCTCGCGCTGACCTCCCTGCTTTTTCTCGCCTAGCGGCCGGTGTCCGCCAGGTCTTCCTTGTGCAGCAACGGGTTGCCCGCGGTTTCGGGCAGGGAGAACGCCGCGATCAACCCGATCACGGCGGCGACCATGAGGTACGGGCCGGGGACCAGGGTGCTCCCGGTGGCCGAGATCAGCACGGTCATCAGGTACGGCACGGTGCCCGCGAACAGCGCGGCGGTGAGGTTGTACGCGATCGACAGGCCGCCTTGGCGGGTGCGGGTCGGGAAGATCTCCGCGGACCACACCGCGTAGGTGCCGAGGATCGCGGCGAGCACGACGCCGAGCACGAGTCCGCCGACCCACGTCCCGGTGAGGCCGGTGCGCATCAGCAGGTACGCCGGGGTCGCGAGGACGAACAGCGCGATGCCCGCGCCGATCAGGACCGGGCGCCTGCCGACGCGGTCGGACAGGCGCCCGAACGCCGGGACGAGGACCAGCCCGACGAGCGAGATCACCGTCGACAGCAGGGCGGCGCTGCCGGAGGAGTGGCCGAGGTAGTCGGTCTCGTAGGTGACGAGATAGGTGAGCACCGCGTAGAACGGCACGTGCATCATGGTCATCAGCCCGGCCGCCTGCAACAGCTGCTTCCGGTGGTGGCGGAACAGTTCCCGCACCGGGCTCCGGGGCACGTTGTCGGTCGCCTCGAGCGCGCGGTACTCCGGGGTGTCCTCGATCCTGCTCCGGATGAAGAACCCGATGACGCCCAGCGGAGCCGCGATCAGGAACGGGATCCGCCAGCCCCAGGACGCGAGCTGCGCCTCCGACAGGCCGACCGAGAGCAGCAGGAACACGAACGAGCCGGACAGGAATCCCAGCAGGGAACCGACTTCGAGCCAGCTGACGCCGAAGCCGCGGCGGCGGCGCGGCGCGTACTCCGCCAGGAAGCTCGCCGCGCTGCCGAACTCGCCGCCCGCCGCGAACCCCTGTAACAGCCGCAAAAAGACCAGCAGGAGCGGGGCCGCGATCCCGATCGTGGCGTACCCTGGCAGCAGGCCGATGGCGAGCGTGGCACCGGACATCACGAAGATGACGAGCGACAGCGTGCGCTTGCGGCCGATCCGGTCGCCGAGCGGCCCGAACACCAGCGCGCCGATCGGCCGGATCCCGAACGAGACCGCGAAGACCCCGAACACGGCGAGCAGCCCCGCGGTGGCGTCGCCTTCGGGGAAGAAGACCGACGCGATGGTGCTCGCGAGATAGGCGTAGGCGGCCCAGTCGAACCAGTGCACGAACACCCCGACGGCACCGGCCGCGACGCTGCGGCGCAGCGTGGCGGGGTCGGCTACGGCGGTCAGTTCGTCGGGCGACGCGGTCATGCTGCCTCCTCGGTCACGGGGTCACCGCGCGGTCGGCGCCGGTCCACGCGAGCGCGATCGCGCTGTCGAGCAGCGCCCGCTGTGCGGTGCCGCCGACGCAGTGCGCCGCGAACTCGCGCTGGTGGTTGATCGCGGGCAGGGAGCCGATGCCGACGTAGGGGTGGATGGCGGGCACCACCTGCGAGACGTTGCCCATGTCGGTGGAGGCGCGGTTCATCCGCGACGCCGCGGCGCCCTCGGTGAACTCGCGGCCGAGTGCGAGCGCGTTGGCGCGGTAGGCGGCCAGCGCGCGCTCGTCCGCGCGGAACTCGGCGTACGGCTTGCTTTCCGGCTCCACGGCCAGTTCGCACCCGGTGGCCAGCGCCCCGGCCTCGAACGCGCGCAGCACGCGCGGTTCCAGCTCCGCCAGCTCGGCGAGCGTTTCGGCGCGCACGTACCAGCGGCCGGTGGCGTGCTCCGGGATCGCGTTCGGCGCGTCACCGGCGTGCGTCACGACGCCGTGCACCCGCGCCGATGCCGGGAGCTGCTGGCGGAGCAGCCCGATGGCGACCTGGGCGACGGTGAACGCGTCGGCCGCGTTGACCCCGGCCTCGGGGTAGGCGGCCGCGTGCGCGGACTTGCCGGTGTAGGAGATCTTCGAGTGGCTGACCGCGAACGGCCGCGCCTCGGCGACGTCCACCGGCGCCGGGTGCGCCAGCATCGCGAGGTCCACACCGTCGAACGCGCCGCGGTCGAGCAGTTCGATCTTGCCGCCGCCGCCCTCTTCGGCCGGGGTGCCGTAGACCTCGACGGTGATCCCGGCGTCATCGGCCACTTCGGACAGTCCGAGGGCCGCGCCGACCGAACTGGCCGCGATGAGGTTGTGCCCGCACGCGTGGCCGAGGCCGGGCAGCGCGTCGTACTCGGCGCACACCGCGATCCGCGTCGGCCCGCTGCCGAAGCGCGCGTGGAACGCCGTGTCCAGGCCGAGGTAGTGCGAGGTGACCGCGAATCCGGCGTGGTCGAGCAGTTCCGGGACCGAGGCCGCGGCGCGGTGCTCCTCCCACGCGGTCTCCGGGTCGGCGTGCAGCCGTTCCGACAGGCGGATCAGCGCGTCGGCGTGCCGGTCGATCCGTGCCCTGGCGGCGTTCTTCAGTGCGGACATCACCGATCTCCCGGCACACCGTACGACGGTGCCGACGCGGGATCGAGCCCGCGGGTGACGTAGTCGTCGCGCTGGGGGAGCCACACCGCGAGCAGCTCGGCCAGCCGGTCGATCGGGTCGTCGGCCCAGTCGATCCTGAGGTCCGTGATCCGCCAGTCCACATCGGACACCACGACGACACCGGCCGAGCGCACCGGGCCCTCTTCGCCGCCCGCGTCGAGACCGGCCCGCAGCGCGGTGACGAGCCGCTGCTCCAGCTCGCCGGTCGCGGCACCGAACGCGTCCACAATGGACCGCGGAATGTGCTTGCCCGCCAGCATGTTGCCCGCGGCCACCACGCCGTCCGCGGTGGCGGCGCCGTGCGTTCCCAAGGTGTGCGACCCGCTGTAGGCGAAACCTGGGCCGTCCGGCCCGAGCACGGTGAGCTGCCGATACCCGATGTCGTCCGTCGCGGCGGTCACCTCGGACAGCGCTCGTTCGGGGTCACCGTGTGCGGCGAGCCGGTCGAGCAGGCGGCCGCCGAGGCGCGGGTCCGTGATGTTCTGGGACGCCGCCGCGCCGACGCCGGGGCGCAGGTGCGCGACGCGGGCGACGACGGCGGGGCTCGACGAGCTCGCGGCGATGCCGAAGCGCGCGACGCCGTCGACCACTTCGCGGGCCACGATCGAGAAGGTCACTTTTCCTCCTGCGGGATGACGGCGATGGCGTCGATCTCGCACAGCCACTCCGGGCGGGCGAGCGCGGAGACCACCACGCCGGTCGAGATCGGGTGCACGCCCTTCGTCCAGCGGCCGACGACGCGGTAGACGTCCTCGCGGTAGCGCGGGTCGATCAGGTAGACGGTGAGCTTGACCAGGTGCTCCATCCTGCTGCCCGCTTCGCCGAGCAGCATGCCGATGTTGGCCATCGCCTGCTCGGCCTGCGCGGCGGCGTCGCCGATCCCGACCGATTCGCTGGTGTCGAGGTCCTGGCCGATCTGACCGCGGACGTAGACCGTGCCGTTCGCGACGACGGCCTGGCAGAGGTCGTTGTCGAGGTTCTGCTCGGGGTAGGTGTCGCGCGTGTTGAACGGGCGGATGCGGCGGTGGACGGTCACTTCACGGCCTTCCCTGCGGGGTTGTCGGACGGTTCGGCGGTGCCGTCGCCACAGCCTGACCGCGCCACCGGAATTCTGTCCAGTAGATGTTTCCGGACCAATGCATCGGAAATAGTGATGCAGGCTACATCGGAAAATCAGATCTTTCGTGCCGGAAACATCTGTTGGACACGGGTAGTGCGGGTCGTCAGGATCCGGTGGGACAGCGGTTCTTCAGTGGAGGTCTGGATGGCAAGCGAAGAGGTGGAGGCACTCGTCGTCGGCGGGGGCCAGGCGGGCCTGGCGATGAGCGAGCACCTGAGCGCCTGCGGCGTGCCGCACCTGGTCGTGGAGCGGAACCGGATCGCCGAGCGCTGGCGTTCGGAGCGGTGGGACTCGCTCGTGGCGAACGGGCCCGCCTGGCACGACCGCTTCCCCGGGCTGGAGTTCGACGGCCTGGAGCCCGGCGCGTTCGCCTCGAAGGACCAGATCGCGGCGTACTTCGAGGCGTACGCGGAGAAGATCGCCGCGCCGGTCCGGACCGGGGTCGAGGTGACGTCGGTGCGCAGGAACGCCGGACGCCCCGGTTTCCGCGCGGAGACCTCGGACGGGGTCATCGAGGCCCGGTTCGTTGTGGCCGCGACCGGGCCGTTCCAGCGGCCGGTGATTCCGCCGATCGTGCCCGCCGGCGCGGGGCCGCGGCAGCTCCACTCCAGCGCCTACCGGAACCCGGCGCAGTTGCCCGACGGCGCCGTGCTGGTGGTCGGCGCCGGGTCGTCGGGGGTGCAGATCGCCGAGGAGCTCCGCCGGTCGGGGCGCCGCGTGTACCTCTCCGTGGGCCCGCACGACCGCCCGCCGCGCCGGTACCGCGGGCGCGACTTCTGCTGGTGGCTCGGCGTGCTCGGCAAGTGGGACGCCGAGACGCCGCCGTCGGGGGCCGAGCACGTCACGATCGCGGTCAGCGGCGCGCGCGGCGGGTCCACAGTGGACTTCCGCGCGCTCGCGGACCTCGGCGTCGAACTCGTCGGCATGACCGGTTCGTACGACGACGGCACCCTCCGCTTCGCGCCGGACCTCGCGGCCAACATCGCGGGCGGCGACGCGAACTACCTGGCGCTGCTCGACGAAGCCGATGCCTACGTCGCGCGCAACGGCCTCGATCTCCCGGAGGAACCGGAGGCTCACGTGCTCGGCCCGGACCCGGCCAGCGTGACCGACCCGCTCGGCGAACTCGACCTCGCCGGGATCGGCTCGGTCATCTGGGCGACCGGGTTCGCCGTCGACTACGGCTGGCTGCGGGTCGACGCGGTCGACGAGCACGGCAAACCGCGGCACCGGCGCGGCGTCTCCGCCGAACCCGGCGTCTACTTCCTCGGCCTGCCGTGGCTGGCGCGACGCGGATCGAGCTTCATCTGGGGCGTGTGGCACGACGCCAAGTTCGTGGCCGACCACATCGCGACCCAGCGCGGCTACCTGCGGCAAGCCTGACGGTCACGCCGGATCCGGCAGCGCCATCGACGCGAGCCTGGCCGGGTCGGTCACGATCGCCATCCCGGTGATCCGGCCACCGTCGACGGTGAACGCGGTGACCGAGAGCGGGGCACCGTTCTCGTGCCAGGCCACGATCCCGGGACGTCCGTCGACGAGCACCGCCCGCCCTCGCCCGGCCGCGGTGGCGGCCAGCCGAGCGCCGGAGGCGACCTTCGTGGCGCCGAGGACGACGAGCACCCCGTCGGCGGTGTCGACGGTCAGCTTCACCTCCGGGTCGAGCACGCGAGCCCCGACCTGAGCACCGCGATCACGCACCTCGTCAAGGAGGTCGACGCCGCTGGTGTCGACCCGCGCGTACTCGAACTGGTTCACCTGCGGGCGAGCCAGATCAACGGCTGCAGCGCGTGCGTGTTCGCCGGGATCGCGTCGGCGAAGAAGCACGGGGAGACCGACGAGCGGCTGCACAACGTGGCGACCTGGCGCGAGACACCCTTCTTCACCGAGCAGGAGCGGGCCGCGCTCGCGCTGGCCGAGGCGGCGACGCGGATCCAGGACGGCGCGCCGGGGGTGACCGACGAGATCTGGGCAGCGGCGGCGGCGCGGTTCGAGGAGAAGCAGCTGTCCGCGATCATCCTGCACCTCGCGATGACCAACATGGTCAACCGGATCAACCACACGGTCCGGGAACAGGCTGGCAAGACGTGGTGAGCGGGTGCGTCAGACCGAGTACCGGGCGCGGCACAGCTTCCGGAACTCCTGCGCGCGGCGGGTGAGCCGGGCGCCGCGCATCGAGGCGACGACGATCTCCAGCGACGGCACGTCGTCGGTCAGGGCGAGCGGCACGGCTCGCGCGCCCGAGTAGGTGGTTTCGGCTGGCGGGCGCTGGTTGAGGAGCGCGAAACCGTGGCCGTACGCGACGAGGGCGCGGACGGTTTCGTAACCGGTGCTGCGGTGGCGGACCCGGGGCTCGACGCCCGCGTCGCTCAGCAGCGACTGCAGGTACTCGCGGCTGTGCGGCAGGTCGAGCAGCACCATGGGCTCGTCGGCCAGGTCGCGCAGCGACACCTTGCGGCTCTTCCGCCGCGCGAGCCGGTGGTCCGCCGACACCAGCGCGTACGGGGCGGCGGTGCCGACGACCTCGCGGTCGATGTCGTCGTCGAGGTCGTAGCCGTACACCAGGGCGAGCTCGGTCTCGCCCGCGCGCAGTGCCGTGGTGAGCGCGTGGTGCTCGCCTTCGCGCAGCGACACGTGGACACGGGGGTGCCGGGTCTCGAACTCGGCCAGCAGGATCGGCAGCCGGAAGGGCGCGAGCGTGGCGAAGCAGCCGACGGTCAGCGTCCCGACCAGCTCGGTACCCGACTGCCGCGCGGCTTCGACCAGTTCGGCGCCGTGGGCGAGGAAGTCCAGCACCCGCTTGTGGAACTGCTCACCCGCCGTGGTCAGGCTGAGCCCGCGGGCGTGGTGGCGCAGCAGGAACTGCACGCCCATTTCCTTCTCCAGCTGCGCGATCGCGGTCGAAACGGCCGACTGCGAAACCATCAGCTCCTTCGAGGCGGCGGTCATGCTGAGGTGCCGGGCCGCCGCCTCGAAGTAGCGCAGCTGCACGAGGGTGAAGGAAGGCTCGCTCATCGGGACAGTCTACAGTGGACTGCGCGGCCGAGTGCCCCGCGGGCATTCGGCCGAACGAAGGGGGCTGCTCCACCAGGTGGAGTCCGTTCGGACATCGGAAGTGCGCCCTTCGGGCAATCGCGTCGCGGAAAAGGAATCTTTCGGGCAATCGCGTTGACGTTCCGACGGCGGCGCTGGAAGGTGGAAGTCCGGGTTCCGCTCCCGCGGACGTCCCGTTTCGGGGTCCGGGCTTTCGAGGGTTCGGACTTTCCGGTCAGGCTCGCCGAGGAGTGTGACGAATGATTGTTTTTCGGTGATTCGGGTGTCGATAGTGGGGCTCAATCTCCTCGACCAGGCTTTGCGGTCCGCGCAGCGGCCGGGCGCGCTCTCCGTCGAAATCGAAAACAGCACCCTGCCGCTCATGCCACAGCCACTGGAATGGTGGAAGCGGGAGCCGGGGGCGAACGAACCGGCCGATATCGGCGTGCTCGACTGGGTGCGGGACGGGTACGTCATCGACGCGGGGTGCGGTACCGGACGTCACCTGGAGATCCTCGCGCGGCGCGGGGTCACCGGGTACGGGATCGAGGTGGCCGAGGCCGCGGTGTCCCTGGCGAACGCGGCGGGCATCCCGTGCGTACGGGAAGACGTGTTCTCCCACGTTCCGCCGCGTCCCGCCGATACGGTGCTCGCCGTCGGCGGAAACGGCGGAATGGCGGGCACCGTCGAGGAACTCCCGGCCTTTTTGCACCGGCTGTCCTCGTGGTTGACCGAAAGCGGGCGGATCGTCCTGACCAGTACCGATTGGCGAAGGTTCCCGGCAGGGAAACTGCACGGCAGCGCGATACCGCCGGGGTCCTATCCGGGGAACAAGCGCATGCGGTTCCGGCTGGCGGATCAGGCCGGACCGTGGTTCCCCTGGGTGTTCGTCGACGCCGACACCCTCGAGCGCAGTTGCCAGGCGATCGGATTGCGGGTCGTCGAGCGGAAGGAATGGCTGGGCGGCGCGATCTACGGCGCGGTGCTGGACCGATCTCCGTCCGCCTGACGGTTCGTCGGGAGACCCTTTCCCGCTCCTCGGTTTCCCTGGAATCCCAGGGAAAATCCGCAGAAGATGAGAGAACAGGAAGGAAGTGCGTGCGCATGAAGAACCTCGTGCTGCCCACGGCGGCCGAGCTGGACGCGGACCTGACGGACAGCAGGCAGGGCCCGGTTTCGGTCTACCTGGTGCTGACCACTGAGTCGACGGCCTCGGACAGCGAACTCGCCGGCCGCTGAGCCCGGGTCGGGCTGGTGGTGCCGTGCCCACGGCGCCACCAGCCCGATCACCTCGCACGAGACGAAACGAGGTAACGGATGACGCGCACCGAGGAAGCGGCGGGACCGAGCCCGGTCAAGATCCTGTTCGAGGGAACACATCGAAGTCGCACCCCGGAGGAGACGTGGCGGTGGATCGAGCCGAAGCTGCCGCGGCTCGGCATCACCCGGGTCGCGGAGGTCACCTGGCTCGACGAGATCGGGATTCCGGTCTTCCAGGCGATCAGGCCCAATTCCCGTACCCTGTCCGTTTCGCAGGGCAAGGGCATCAGCAACGCGCTCGCCCGGGTTTCCGCGGCGATGGAGGCGGTCGAGCTGTGGCACGCGGAAAATCCGCTGCCTGCCGCCGCTCGGATGAGCACGGTCGAGGAGATGGAGCGCGTCGTCGGCTACCGGGTCGGCGAACTCGCGCTGGCCAAGCGGAACCACCTCAACCCGGACGCACTGCTGCCGTGGCGGACGGCGCACCTGATCGGCGGCGGTGAGTCCGCCGTGCCCGCGGATCTCCTCCGCTTGGACTACCGGGTCGACGGGCACTGGGCCCCGCCGCTGTTCCGCGCCAGCAGCAACGGCTTGGCCAGCGGGAACACCCTGGACGAGGCGCTGTTGCACGGGATGTACGAGGTCGTCGAGCGCGACTCGATGGCACGTGCGGCGCGCGGGGGACCGCCGCCGCTGGTGGATCCGGGCACCGTCGGCGACACCGGCCTCGCCGAACTCCTCGACCGGTACCGCGCGACGAAGGTGCACGTCCAGATGCGATTCCTGGAGAACCCCTTTCGCATCCCGGCTTTCGACGCGCGGATTTGGAGTGACGCGTTCCCGACGACGTTCGGTGGCGCCGGTGCGCACCTGGACGCGTCGGTCGCCCTCTCGCGCGCGCTCACCGAGGCGGCGCAGTCCCGTGCGACGGCCATCGCGGGGGCGCGCGACGACATCGGCCACGCCCCGTACCGGGAAGCTCGCGTCTTCGGGGTCCGGCGGTCATCGGACTCCCCGCCGTTCGCGGGGCAGGACGATTCGACGGTTCCGTTCGACGCGATCGAGTCGACCCGGGTGCCCGCACTCGACGAGGAAGTGCGGATCGTCGCCGAGCGGATCGAAGGGGTGACCGGTCGCGTCCCGGTGTACGTGGACCTGACACAGCCGGAGATCGGGATCCCGGTCGCGCATGTGGTGTGCCCGGGAACCTCGCTGCACGACTTCTGAGCACAGCAAGGACGGAGGATCATGCCTCGTTGTCTTCTCTTCGCCGGACCGAGTTTGCCGGATGCCGGTGATCTGGTGGGGGATTCGGGGATCGAGGTGCTGCCGCCGGTGGCCGCGGGTGATCTGCTGCGGTTGTCGCTTGGCGCGGGTGATGTGGCCGGTATCGTGGACGGCTATTTCCACCAGGTGGGTGCGGTGCGGCACAAGGAGATCCTGGCGTTGCTGGGCGCGGGGGTCCGGGTTCTCGGCGCTTCGAGTATGGGCGCGCTTCGCGCGGCGGAGTTGGATTGTTTTGGGATGGAAGGGATTGGGGGGATCTACGCGGATTACCGTGCTGGGCGGCTGGCGGCGGATGACGAGGTGACGTTGTTGCACAGCACCGCGGAGGAGGAGTACCGGGCGTTGTCGGAGCCGCTGGTGTGCATGCGGGCCACGTTGTCGCGGGCGGTGGAGGACGGGGTCTGTGGCAGCGATACCGCGGCGCGTGTGATCGCGACGCTGGCCGGGTGGCCGTTCGGCAGGCGTTCCTACGATGGTCTTGTCGCGGCGGGGCGGGAGGCGGGGCTCGACGGGGAAGCCGTTCGGGAGATCCGGCGGTACTGCGTCACGCATCGTCGCGATCCCAAACGCGAGGACGCGCTGCTACTGCTGGACGTGCTGCACCGGGCAAGCAGCGGCGAAACCTCCGCCCCGCGCGAAAAACCCGCGGTGAACCGGACGTCCTTTCTGCACCTGTGGCAGGTCGGCGCTTCGGGTCTCGGCATCGGCGACTCCTCGCACCAGGGCGACCTCGGGGTCCTGCGCGCCTGCCAGCTCTTCGCCCCCGGCTACCCACGACTGCACCGCGAGATGGTTTTCGAGGTGCTGGCGACGGCGTGTGCCGAGGAGTGCGGGGCGGGCGCGCCGGACACCGGCCTGGCGGAAACCGCGGTGCGCCACGGCGAGCACCGCGGCCTCTACCGGCTCCCCGCCGATCCTGCCCGGCTCGGGTTCCTCGAGCAGTGGGTGACCCGGACCGAACGCGACACCCTGACACCGCCCGAGCGGCTGGCCACCTTTCTCGTCCGCAGCTTCCGCGTACGCCCCGGACTGACCCGCGACGAACTCGCGATCCAGCGGCTGCGCGACCGTCCTTTCTGGACCGAAGCGCGACGCGTCGTCGAACTCGCCTGGGAGGTCAACGATCGCGTGTTCGCCGAACACCAGCACCGGGACCTGAACGACCTGGCACCCGAGAAGATCCTCGGCCTGTTCGCCGGGCTTTGGGGAGTCACCCGCGACGACCTCGAACTGGCGGCGATGGACCGCGGCCTCGACTCGCTCGACAGCCTGACCATGGCGGGACGCGCCTTCTACCTGCTGGCGCGCTACAACCCGGACCTCGTCGGGCTCGACGCTCGCTGAGCCGGGAGTTCGATGCGAGCGTGTGTCATATGTCCGTCAGCACGCGATCGAGTGCCGCCCGGCCGGCGGGTCCCCAGTGCGGTTTGCCGCCGGGAAGGCCCCGGTCTCCGTTCTGTCCCATGAGAATGAGGAAGAGGCATTTCAGGGCGGCCAGTCCGCGGGCGCGCCGGATCGCTGCTTCGTCCGCGTGCGCGTAGCTGTCGAAGAACCGCGAGGCCATGCCCTGGGGTAGCAGGACCCATGCGGCGGCGAGGTCCCACGCCGGGTCGCCTGCGAACAGGTCGCCGAAGTCGATGATGCCTGAGAGCGTTCCGTCCGAGACGACGGCGTTCGCGGGATGGAGGTCGCCGTGCACCCACACCGGCGGGCCCTCCCAGGCGCGGGCGGCGACGGCGTCGTCCCAGACGGCCCGGACTTCGGGTGCGATGTCGTCGAGGGCGACGGCGTGGAGGAAGTTCTCGAAGCCGTCGGCGCAGTCTCGGGGGTGGGCGCCGCGGTCCAGGGCGATCGGGGCGTCGGCGGGTGCGTCGATGTGGAGTGCGCGGAGGAAGCCGGCCAGCGCGTCGGCCGCATGGGTGCCGCGGGTGATCGTGCCGTGATCGAGTGGCTCGCCGGGCACCCATGTCATCACGGTCCAGTGCTTGGGGAAGCGTGCGGAGGGTTCGCCGAACCGAACCGGGGTCGGCACCGGGAGCGGCAGGCGCGGGGCCAGCACGGGGAGCCAGCGCCGCTCCTTGAGCTGGAGTTCCGGGGTGGGGTCCATGCGCTGCATGCGCACCGCCAGCTCGTCGCCCAGCCGCCACATCTGGTTGCCCCAGCCACCCGCCACCTCGCGGATGGTCAGCCCCGCGAGGTCGGGATGCTGCTCCCGCACCAGGTCGCGGACCAGGTCCGCGGTGATCTCGAACTCGGTGTCGGTCATGCGAATTCAGTGTACTGAGCCAGCACGGCGAATCCTCGGACGCGGGGGTGGGTGGCGTCGAGGGACGCTTTCTCACGTCGTGGGTGAGGTGTCCTTCGAGTTTCGGGAGAAGGCCTTCCTGCCCAGCGCACCCGCTGTTTCGCCCTCGCGTCAAGTTTGTGGCGACAACCGTTGCGGCTCAACGAAGCTTCGTGCATCCCCGAGCCGACAAGGAGTGCGAATGGCCACGAACCCGTTCGAGGACGAAGACGGCACCTACCTGGTACTGGTGAACGACGAAGGCCAGCATTCGCTGTGGCCGTCCTTCGCCGACGTGCCGGCGGGATGGCGGGTCGTGCTGGCCGAGACCGACCGGAAGTCCGCGGTCGACTACGTCACCGAGAACTGGACGGACATGCGGCCGAACAGCCTGATCGAGGCCATGGGCCGTTGAGCGGATTCGTTACACCGCAGTGGATTCCGTGCTTCGCCGAGAGTGTCCACTGTGTACCAAGATGCTCATCGTCGTAAGAAAGGGACGAGCTGTGCTGGAACTGAGGCTGGCCGCCGAGGACCTTGCGGCCATCGATGCGATCGTCGATGTGGTCGCGGAGCGGTACGGGACGGTGGAATCGCCGGAGTTCCAGCGCGAGAGCCAGCTCTTCGCGCAGGAGCTGCCACGCCGGGTACGCGCCGCGGTGCACGAATACCGGCTCTCCGAGCGCCACGGCGCGATGGTGGTCACCGGGCTTCCGGTGGACGACGCGGTCATCGGCGACACCCCGGCGCACTGGGCGAACAAGCCGGTGCCGTCGCCCTCGCTGCGCTACGACGTGGCGTTCTTCCTGATCTCCTGCCTGCTTGGCGAGCCGATCGCGTGGGCGACCCAGCAGGACGGCTACCTGATGCACGATGTCTTCCCGATCAAGGGGCACGAGAAGGAGCAGATCGGCTCCGGCAGCGAGGAACTGCTCACCTGGCACACCGAAGACGCCTACCACCCGCTGCGCACCGACTACCTCGGGCTCCTGTGCTTGCGCAACCACGAGGGCGTCGAAACCACGATGGCCGATATCGACGACGTCGAGATCGGCGAAGCGGCGCGGAAGGTGTTGCTGGAAAAGCGGTTCTTCATCCAGCCGGACCACTCGCACCGCGCGGGCAACCAGGGGCGTGCCGCCGACGACGACCCGAAGGTGGCGGATCTGCGTGCGCGCAGCTACGCGCAGGTCGAGCGGGCGCTGTCCGCACCGGAACCGGTGGCGATCCTCTTCGGGGCCCCGGACGCGCCGTACCTCCGCATCGATCCCGCGTTCATGGACGAGATCGAGGACGCGGAGGAGCGCGAGGCCTTCGAAGAGATCTGCGCCGCGATCGACAGGGTGATGTCCGGGGTCGTCCTGAAACCGGGCGACATCGTCTTCGTCGACAACTACCGGATGGTGCACGGCCGGAAGCCGTTCCGGGCTCGCTTCGACGGGACCGACCGGTGGCTCCGGCGCCTGAACGTCAGCCGCGACCTCCGCAGGTCGCGCGCCAACCGGATCTCGGCCGAGTCCCGGGTCATCTATTGACCGCAGTACCAGCGGAAGGATTCCGAAATGGTGAACAGTGTTGTCGTGGTGGGGGGTGGCACCGCGGGCTGGATGACGGCGTCCTACCTGAGTGCCGCGTTCGGGGACCGGGTCGCGGTCACCGTGGTGGAGTCGAAGAACGTGCCGACGATCGGCGTCGGTGAAGCGACTTTCAGCACGGTGCGCCACTTCTTCGACTACCTCGGACTCGACGAGCGCGAGTGGATGCCGGAATGCCAGGCGACCTACAAGCTGGCGATCCGGTTCGAGAACTGGCGTGCCGCCGGGCATCATTTCTACCATCCGTTCGAGCGGCTGCGGGTCGTCGACGGGTTCCCGCTCACCGACTGGTGGCTGCACCAGCGTCCGGGGGAGCGGTTCGACGCCGACTGCTTTCTCATCGCGAGCCTCTGCGACCACTTCAGGTCGCCGCGCTACCACGACGGTTCCCTGTTCGAACAGGACTTCACCGAGCACGCCGCCGGTGGCACGTTCCGCAGCACTCTGTCCGAACAGGACACCCAGTTCCCGTACGCGTACCACTTCGATGCCGCCCTGCTGGCCAGGTACCTGACCGGGTACGGAACGGACCGCGGGGTGCGGCACGTACTCGACGACGTGGTCGACGTCGGGCTCGACGAGCGCGGCTGGATCAGCCACGTGCGCACCCGCGAGCACGGCGACCTCGGCGGTGACCTGTTCATCGACTGCACCGGGTTCCGCGGCCTGCTCCTGAACAAGGCGCTCGGGGTGCCGTTCCAGTCCTATCAGGACACTCTGCCGAACGACAGCGCGGTCGCGCTGCGGGTGCCGGCCGACATGGCCGCGCGGGGGATCCGGCCGTGCACGACGGCGACCGCGCAGGACGCGGGCTGGATCTGGACCATCCCGCTGTACGGGAGGGTGGGCACCGGGTACGTCTACGCGAGCGACTACTGCTCTCCGGAGGAGGCCGAGCGGACGCTGCGGGCCTTCGTCGGACCGGAGGCCGAGGACCTCGAAGCCAACCACATCCGGATGCGGATCGGCCGCAGCGAGCGGTCGTGGGCCGGGAACTGCGTCGCGGTCGGGCTGGCCAGCGGGTTCGTCGAGCCGTTGGAGTCCACCGGCATCTTCTTCATCCAGAACGCGATCGAACAGCTGGTGAAGCACTTCCCCGGCGAGGACTGGGACGACCGGCTCCGCGCGTCCTACAACCGGCAGGTAGCGGGCGTGATGGACGGCGTGCGCGAGTTCCTGGTGCTGCACTACTACGCCGCGGCGAGGCAGGACAACCAGTACTGGCGCGACACCAAGACCAGGCCGGTGCCGGACGCGCTCGCCGAGCGGATCGAGCGGTGGCAGGCGAAACTGCCCGACGCCGACACGATCTTCCCGTACTACCACGGGTTCGAGCCGTATTCGTACACGGCGATGATCCTCGGCCTCGGCGGGTTGCCGGTCAGGGCCCCCGCCGCGCTGAGCCGGTTCGAGCAGGTGAACGCGGCCAAGGAGCTCCAGCTGGTGCGCGACCGGGCGAAAGAGCTCGTCGGGCGGCTTCCGTCGCAGTACGAGTACTTCGCCGGGCTGCACGGCGTGCCGGAAGGCGATCAGGCCAGAGCGGTGTGATGACCGCCGCCGAGATCGCTCTCCGCGCCGGTCACTCGGCACTCGCGCTCGGCGCCCTCGCGGTGCTCGTCCTGGTGGCGAGGCTGCTCGCCAGGCTGCTCCGGCAACCGGCGGTGATCTTCGAGATCGCCACCGGGATCGTGGTCGGGCCGGTGCTGATGGCGATCGGCGGGCGGCACCTCGTGGACGCGGTGCTGCCCGCGGGTGTGCTCGACTGGGTCCGGCTCGTCGGGCACGTCGGGCTGGTGCTGTTCGTCGTCGGCGTCGCGCACGAGATCCGCGTGAAGCCGGCGCAACTGCGTGGCAGGCTCGTCGGCTGGACCACGGCGGGCGGCATCCTCGTCCCGCTCGCCGCGGGCGCGCTGCTCGCGACCTGGGTGCTCCTCCGCGGCGGTCCCGCCGTGCGAGGGGACGCGCCCGCGCCCGCGGTGGCGCTGCTCGTCGCCGTGGCGTTGTCGGTCACCGCGGTTCCCGTGCTGGCACGGATCCTCGCCGACGACGGCCTTTCCGACACCCCGATCGGCAGGCTGGTCGTGGTCGTCGCGGTGTTCATCGACGCCGCGTCGTGGTTGCTGGTCGCGGTGGCGATCGGGCTGGGCACCGGTGGTTTCGGCGGTACCGCCCGGTTGCTGGCGGTGCTGGCCGCCGGGGTGCTCGCCGCGGCCGCGCTGCGCCGCTTCCTGAGCACCGCGCGGGCCGGTGCGTGGTGCGCGCGGTTCCCCCGCGGCGCCGCGCTGGCGCTGGCGGGAACCGGGCTCGCCGCGTCCGCTGTGCTGCGGCACTGGGGGCTGACGGAGATCTTCGGCGCGGTGTTGGTCGGCTTCGCGCTGCCCGCCGGGAGCGGGGCGTGGCGCGGGCCGGTCCTGATCGTGACCAGGGCCGGTCGCACGCTCGTGCCGCTGTTCTTCGTGGTCACCGGTGTCACCGTGTTCGCCGACGTGACCAGTGCGGTGCCGTGGACCGCCATCGGGCTCGCGACGGTGCTCGCCGGGGCGGGCAAGCTCGGCGGCGGCTACCTCGGCGCCCGGTTCGGCGGCCTGCCACCCGGTGCGGCGTTGCGGGCGGGGGCTCTGCTCAACGCGCGGGGCCTGACCGAACTCGCCGTGCTCCAGGCCGGCTACCAGGCGCACATCCTCACTCCGTCCCTGTACTTCGCGCTGGTGGTGATGGCACTGGTGACCACCGCGAGCGCGAGCCCCGCCCACCGGCTGATCGAGCGGATCACCCGGCGGGCAGCCGCGGAACCGGTACCGGAGGTGGCACGGCCATGACGAGTCCCCAGCGCGACGACGCGTTCGCGGTCGGCGAGGCCACGGTCGAGCCCTCGCGGTTCAGGGCGCTGATGTCGACCTTTCCCACCGGCGTCGCGATCGTCACCGCCAGCGAGCCCGACGGCACGCCGTGGGGGATGACGTGTTCGTCGGTGTGCAGCGTCACGGTGGAGCCCGCCACCATGCTGGTGTGCCTGCGGACCGGCAGCCCGACGTTGCGCGCGGTGCTGGACGCGTCGGCGTTCGCGGTCAACCTGCTGCACCGGGGGTCGCGCGCCACCGCGGAACTGTTCGCCTCCGGTCTGCCGGATCGGTTCGACCGCGTCCGGTGGCTCGCCGACCCGGCGTTCGGCGGGCCGCACCTGGTCTCCGACGCGCACGCGATCGCGGACTGCCGGGTAGCGAGCACCGTGGCGGCGGGCGACCACGTCGTCGTGCTGGGTCGTGTGTACCAAGTGGACGATCGGGTGCCCGACGGGCAACCGCCGCTGCTGTACGGATTCCGCGGCTATTCTTCGTGGCACGCGGTCGAACGTTGAATTGTGGCGAAACCTGTGCCCGAACGGCCGGAAAAATTTGCCTGTCCAGACCCGGCGTGGATACTCTCCGAGGGTAATTCCTATCCCGGTCGTGAATAGCGCGTCCGGTGAGTCCGGCGTTCTCATCGTCAATTCATTTCGGTTCTGTGCGCGCCGGGCTCCAAGCACGGAAAATCAACTACTCTCCACGTGAGGTGCTTGTGAACAGAATGACGGGGGCCACGGCAGCGCCGAGGCAGGACGAAACCGCCGCGGAGAACCTGACCCAGTTCGAATACCTGGCGCTGAGCAGCCCGCTCAACCTCGCCGACGGGCACGCGAGGCAGGAGCTCACCCCGGGGCAGCGGAAAGTGGTCGACGCGTTGCCCGCGTTGTGGACCGAGGCGGTGGAACGGCCGGTCGACGAGATCGAACGCGAATCCGGCGAAGCGTTCTTCACCATGCTCGGACAGCGCGGGTACCCGAGAGCCGACGGCAGGGTGCTCGCCTGCTATTCGTCCTCACTGTCGATGGAGATCTTCGCCAGGGCGCTGGCGACCAGATCCGACGCGATCGCGCTCGTGCACCCGACCTTCGACAACATCCCGGACATCCTGCGCGGCGTCGGGCTGCGGCTGGTGCCGATCGAGGAGGACCGGCTGCACGACGGCGACCTCGACCCGGCGCTGCTGGCGTCGGTGGGATGCGTCTTCGTCACCACGCCGAACAACCCGACCGGCAGGGTGCTGAGCGAACAGCGGCTGCGGCGGCTCGCGGAGGAGTGCGCGGAACACGACGTGGTGCTCACGCTGGACACCTCGTTCCGCGGGTTCGATCCCGCCGCGCAGTACGACCACTACGCGGTGCTCGAAGGGAGCGGGTGCCGCTGGGTGGTCATCGAGGACACCGGGAAGCTCTGGCCGAGCCTCGAGCTCAAGATCGGGTGGCTGGTGCAGTCGGCCGAGGTCGGCCTGCCGCTGGCGAAGATCTACTCGGACATCCTGCTCGGCGTGTCCCCGCTGGTGCTGCTGATGGTGAAGCGGTTCGCCGAGGACGGCATGGACGGCGGGCTGACCGAGCTGCACCGCTTCATCGCCGACAACCGCGCGCTCGTGCGCGCCGAACTGGCGGACGTGCCCGGCGTCGGTTTCGTCGACGAGCACAGCAGGGTCAGCGTGGAACGGTTGCACGTCGGCGAGCGCAAGGGGCTGGAGGTGTGGAACGCGGTCAGGGGCAGCAGCCTCTACGTGCTGCCGTGCCAGCAGTTCCACTGGGCACGGCCGTCCGAAGGGGACCACACGCTGCGGATAGCCCTGTCGCGCACCAGTTCCGCGCTCACCTCCGGCGCGAGGCTGCTGCGGGCGGTCCTGCGAGCCGGATGATGTGCTCGCTCGCGGCCGGCTTGCCGTCGCACACCCGTGCGTGGCACGCGGGTGTCGTGCAGTCGGTTTCCCCCGCCGGGCTGATCGATCTCGGCCCGGGGTACCTCGAACCGGCCCTGCTGCCGGTGTCCCTGCTGAACGAGGCCTACACCGCGGCACTGGGCGAGTTCGGCGCGGCCGCGCTGTCCTATGGGGCCGATCCGGGCGTCGCCGTGTTGCGCGAATGCGTCGCCGCGCGGGTGTCCGAAGTGGACGGCGTGCCGTGGGAGGCGGGTGAAATCCTCGTCACCGCGGGCACTTCGCAGGCGCTGCACCTGCTCGCCAACGCGGTCGCCGATCGCGGCGACGTGGTTTTCGTGGATCGCACCTCCTACGACTTCGGCCGCCGGATACTCGCCGACGAAGGGCTGCGCGTGCGCGAAGTCGCCGGGGACGAGTTCGGGATGTCCCCGGTCGCGCTGGCGGAGTCGATCGCGGGCGCGAAGGGCGAGCGGATCGGGTTCGTGTGCCTGAACCCGACGTTCCACAACCCGACCGGCACGGTCGTCGGCGAGGCGCGGCGCCGCGCACTGCTCGAAGTCGCCGACCGGTACGGCGTGCTCGTCGTCGAGGACGACGCGTACGCGGAGCTGAGCATCGACGGGGGCGGGGTGCCGTGTTCGATGGCCGGCCTCGCCGGGGGCCGCGGGGTGATCCGGCTCGGCACGTTCTCGAAGACGCTGGCGCCGGGCCTGCGCCTCGGCTGGCTGCAGGCCGACCGGCGCACGGTCGATCGGCTCTCGGGCCGCGGGCTTTTCGTCAGCGGGGGAGGGGTGAACCACCTCGCCTCGCTCGCGGTCGCCGTACTGGTCCGCGACGGCCATTACGACCGGCACCTGCGGCTGCTGCGGGACGCGCTCCGCGTCCGCAGGGACGCGCTGGTCACCGGTCTGCGCGCGGGACTCGGTGCGGAGGTCGCGATCCGCAGGCCGGGCGGCGGGTTCTTCCTCTGGCTGCGCTTCCGCGGCGGCCGCACCGAAGACGACCTCCGCTCGGCGGCCGCCGAGGCCGGTGTTTCGGTGGCCGCGGGGTCCCGGTTCGGCACGGTGCGCGAACCGAGCATCCGGCTCGCCTACAGCTTCACCCCGCCAGAACGCCTCACGGCCGCCGCGGCCGCGCTGGCTTCCGCGTGGCGGTGCCCCGTTTCCTCGTCGAAGGGTGCTTGACCCATGTCCTCTGGAACCACGGCCGACCAGCTCACCGGACCCGTCGGCTTCAGCCTTCCCCTGTCGCCGTCCGGTACCTCGGCGATGCTGACGGCACCGCCGTGGCACTTCTCCGGGGAGATCGTGCTGGTCGACTACCGGGTGGACCCGGCGGCCGCACGCCGGTTCCTGCCGCCGGAGCTCGATCTCGGGCCGGACCCCGGTGCCGCGGCCGCCGTGTTCGCGGAATGGCAGTGGTGCTCGGAGTCCGGTGCGGAGCTGACCGATCCCGAGCAGTGCCAGTTCGGCGAGTTCCTCATCCTGCTGGGCTGCGAATACCGGGGGCGGCCGCTCGCGCGCTGCCCGTACGCCTGGGTGGACCGGCCGGTGCCGATGATGCGCGGCTGGGTGCAGGGAATGCCGAAACAGCTCGGCGAGATCCACCTCAGCCGCCCGGTGCGGGTGGGGCGGGCGGGCTCGCGTCCGGACGGCCCAGGTCGCCGCGACGGCACGGTTTCGGTGCGGGGCAAGCGGATCGCCGAGCTGGGGGTACGGCTCACCGGGCAGGCCGAGCCGCCGTTCCTGCACACCGTGCCGCTTGTGCACACGCGCGTGTTCCCGGCCTGGCTGCCGGGGGAGCGGACGGTGTCGCGGCTGGTGACCTCCAAGGTGGCCGACGTGGAGTTCGGCCCGGTGTGGACCGGCGACGGTGAGCTGGCCCTGTTCGACGCGCTCGACGGGGACTACGCGAGCTTGGCGCCGGTGGAAACCGGTGCCGGCTACGCCTTCGCGTACGCGGAGAGCTTGTGCCACGGCACCGAACTGAGCTGAGCGCGGTCGATGCGCAATGGTGACCGCGCTGTTTGACTGCCGAGTCAAAGATGTGGAACGGCCCGCGGTCATCGACCATTCTTGGGACAGAAGACCAGAGGCGCCTGGGGCAGGCCTCGAACCTTCCAGAAACGATTTTCGCGCTGATGCGAAAACGCGCGGCGCGTCATCCGGAGTACAGGGTAATTCTGGTGCGGAGGATCGCCGATGGGGATGACCAGTGGCGTGCGCGGTGCCACCGCGGAACGCGTGCGGATGCTGCCGGGTGACGGCGTGCTCGCGTTGCTGCGCAAGGGAAGGGTGCCGGGCGTCGTCGATCTGGCCGCGGGAACGCCCGAGGCGCCGCACCCGCCGGCGGAACTCGTCGAGGCCGCCTGCGCGGCACTGCGAGCTGGTTTCAACCAGTACGGCGACCCGGCAGGGTACGCGGGGCTGCGGTCCCAGATCGCGGCCTCGCTGACCACCGCAGCCGACCCGGACACCGAAATCACCGTGACCGTCGGTGCCACCGAGGCGATGGCCGTCGCGTTGCTGTCCACTGTGGACCCCGGTGACGAGGTGGTGGTGCTGGAGCCGTGCTTCGACAACTTCCTCGGCGCGGTCTCGCTGACCGGGGCGACTCCGCGGTTCGTGCGCCTGCACGCTCCGGACTGGCGCTTCGACCCCGCGGAGCTCGAAGCGGCGTTCACCCCCCGCACCAGGGCCGTCATCGTGAACACGCCGAACAACCCGACCGGCCGCATGTTCGACGAGGACGAGCTTTCGCTGCTCGCGGAGCTGTGCGAGCGGTGGAACGCCACCGTGATCAGTGACGAGGTGTACGCCGCGTTCGCCTTCGACCGCCCGCACCTCTCGGTCGCGGACGTGCCGTCGTTGCGGGACAGGGCGATCGTGATCGGCAGCCTGTCGAAGAGCCACGCGGTGAGCGG
This sequence comes from Amycolatopsis sp. CA-230715, assembly GCF_018736145.1. Lineage (GTDB taxonomy): Bacteria > Actinomycetota > Actinomycetes > Mycobacteriales > Pseudonocardiaceae > Amycolatopsis. The sequence goes on along the minus strand of NZ_CP059997.1, from coordinate 10,270,603 downwards.
CTGGCGGATCGGCTACCTGCGGGCGAACGCCGCGATGACCGACGTCCTGCGGCGCATGCACATCGCGGCGACCGGGTTCGCCGTGTCGCCGCTGCAGCAGGCGGTGGTCAGCACCGGCCTGCTCGACCGGGCGGCGTGGGACCCGGCCCCGGAGCTGAAGGGACTCCGCGACCGCGCGGTCACGATGCTCACCGAGGCGGGACTGACCTGCACGGCGCCCGAGGGCGGGTGCTACGTGCTGGCCGGCATCCGCACGGTGACCGAGCTCGGTTCCCACCGCTTCGCCGAGCAGCTCCTCGAACGGCGGAAGGTGCTCGTGGTGCCGGGAACGGCCTTCTACGGCGACGCCGGACACGGCGATCGGTTCGTCCGCGTCGCGTTCAACCGGCAACCCCACACCCTCGACGAAGCTGCCGCCCGCCTGACCCGCGAGCAGGTCCCGGTCCGGGTGGACAGCACGCCAAGCACGTGAGAACTCGTTCGCACACAACGGATCGGTCGCAGGACCGGAATCGGAAGGCAGCACGCATGAGCACGTTTGTGGAGAAGGAACCCGGTGTCCGGTCGGCGGCGGACATCTTCAACTCCGCGGTCGCGGCGCCGGCGATCGGCGCGGCGTGGGAACTGGGCGCGCTCGAGGATCTGCACACCGAGCGCGAACTGGACGTCGACGCGTTCGCGGCGAAGGAGGGCCTCGACCCGGTCGCCACCATGGCGGTGTTCGCCGCGCTCGCGTCCGTCGGGGTGGTGGACCGGGCCGGACGGCGGATCCTTCCCGGGCCGGTGTTCGACGAAGTGTACGAGACGAAGCCGCTGTTCTACTGGCTGTGCCAGGGTTCGTGGGAGCTGTTCGTCAACATGCAGTCGGTGGTGAAGGCGGAGAACCGCGTCGGCGACGAGTTCTACCGCCGCGACGCGAAGGCGGTCAGCAGAGCGAGCCGCGCGGCGAACGCCACCTTCTTCGACCCGCTGTTCTGGCACGTCATGGACGGGCTCAAGGAGGACTTCTCCGTGGTCGCCGATCTCGGGTCGGGCAGCGGCGGCAGGCTCATCCAGATCGCGAACCGCTACCCGGGCACCCGGGGCATCGGGCTGGACATTTCCGGTGCCACCATCGAGATGTCCACCGCGGAGGTGGCGCGCGTCGACCTCGCGGACCGGATCTCGTTCCAGGTCGCCGACGTCCGCAGCCTCGAACCGCGGCCCGAGTTCGCCGACGTCGAACTCCTCACCTGCTTCCTGATGGGTCACGACCTGTGGCCGAGGGAGAACTGCGTCGATTCGCTCCGGCGGCTGCGGGCCGCGTTCCCGAAGGTCAAGCGGTTCGTGCTGGGCGACACCGTGCGCAGCCAGAACATCCCGGACGACAAGATGCCGATCTTCTCGCTCGGGTTCGAGGTCGGGCACGCGCTGATGGGCACCTACATCCCCACCGCGGAGGAATGGGGCGAAGTGTTCGAGGAGGGCGGTTGGCGGTGCGTCGACCGCCACGTCAGCGAAGCGCTGGCGGGCACGACGATCTTCGAACTCGAGTCCGTCGGCTGAGGCTGGAGAAGGCGATGAACGTGAGCACAGAGGAAACCGACACGCGGCGCGCGACCGCCGACGTGTTCAATTCGGCCGTCGCGGCGGCCGCGGTAGGAGCGGCGTGGGAGGTCGGCGCGCTCGACGAACTCGAGGAGCACGGCAAGCTCGACGCGCTCGACTTCGCCGCCCGCCACGACCTGCACCCGGCGTCGACGAAGGGCATGTTCGCCGCGCTGGCGAGCGTGCGGATCGTCGAGCGCCGCAACAACCTCGTACTGACCGGCGCGAACTTCGCCGAGGCATACCGGAACCGCTCCCTGTTCCACTGGCTCACCCAGGGGTCCGGGGAACTGTTCCAGCGGATGCCGTACGTGCTGCGCAACGCGAACCGGGTCGGCGACTACTACCGGCGCGATTCGGCGGCGATCAGCTTCGCCTGCCGCGAGATCAACGAGCGCTTCTTCGACCCGGCTTTCTGGCAGGCCATGGACGGGCTCGACTTCCCGTTCTCCTCCGTGGCCGATCTCGGCACCGGGAGCGGGCAACGGCTCATCCAGATCGCGAAGAAGTACCCGGGGACGCGCGGGGTCGGGGTCGACATCGCGGGCCCGGCACTGGACATGGCGACCCGCGAAGTGGCGAACCAGGGCCTCGCCGGGCAGATCACGTTCCTCGACGGCGACGCGCGAGCGCTCGACCCGCGTCCCGAGTTCGCCGACGTCGAACTCCTGACCTGCTTCATGATGGGCCACGATCTGTGGCCGAGGGAGAACTGCGTCGCGTCGCTGCGGCGGATCCGCGAGGCGTTCCCGAAAGTCCGGCGGTTCCTGCTCGGCGACGCGACCAGGACCTCGGGCATCCCGGACGACCGGCTGCCGATCTTCACCCTCGGCTTCGAGGTCGGCCACGACCTGATGGGTGTCTACCTGCCGACCATCGACGAATGGGACGGCGTGTTCGAGGAGGGCGGCTGGCGCTGCGTGCGCAAGCACCTCATCGACACCCTCACCGTTTCGGTGGTCTTCGAACTCGAATGACGCGCCGCCAGCGAATCCGCCCTACTGCCTGAGGAGAAGCACGAACGTGGACGGGTTGCGATCCCGGGAGGGTACGACCGTGGACGAGGGTGGTCCGGATCCGCTCGGGAGGCGGATGCCGCGACCCCGGTGGTTCGACACCGGTGCGGACTACCCGTCGGACCGCTGCCTGCACGAGCTGTTCGAAGAACGGGCACGCCTCGCACCGGAGGCGCCCGCCGTCCGGTACGACGGTGTCGACGTCGGTTACGCCGATCTCGACGCGCGCGCGAACCGCCTGGCGCACGAGCTGGTCGCGCGGGGCGTCGGGCCGGAGACGTTGGTCGGCGTGTGCCTGGAACGCGGCGTGGACCTGGTCGTCGCGGAACTGGCGGTGCTCAAGGCAGGCGGCGGTTACGTCCCGTTCGATCCGCACTACCCCGCCGAACGGTTGTCGTTCATGACCGAGGACACCGGCGCGGCGCTGGTGCTCACCGAGCGGCGGTTCGCGAACGCGCTCCCGGACGGCACGGCGCTGCTGGTGCTCGACGAAGCGCGGGAGGCGATCGCGGCCCACCCGGGGACGGCGCCGCTGGTGCGCGTCGATCCGCGCGGCACCGCCGCCGTGCTGTACACCTCCGGGTCGACCGGCACGCCCAAGGGCGCGCTCCTGCCGCACCGCGCGCTTGTCCGCCTCGTCCGTCCCGGCGGCGTGGCCACCTTCGACGGCTCCGAGGTCGTCGGCCAGGTGGCCACCCCGTCCTTCGACGCCTCGGCGTTCGAAACGTGGAACGCGCTGCTGTCCGGGTCCTGCCTCGCGGTCTACCCGGCGGGCGCGCCCACGGTGGACCGCATCCGCGCGTTCGTGACCGCCAACCGGGTCACCACGCTGGTGTTCACCACCGGGTTCTTCCACGCGCTCGTCGAGGCGGGCACGGAGGTGTTCGATGGCGTCCGCCAAGTGGTCGTCGGCGGTGAGGTGCTCTCGCCCGGTCACTGTGCCCGCGTCACCGAGCGCTTCCCGGAACTGCGGATCGTGAACGTGTACGGGCCGACGGAATGCTCGGCGGTGACCTGTTGCAGCGCGTTCGACCCGATGGCGCCGCCGGGGGAACCGATCCCGATCGGCCGCTGCCTGCCGAACACGCGGGTGTACGTGCTCGGGGACGACCTCCGGCCGGTGCCGGTCGGTGAACCGGGCGAGGCCTACATCGCGGGCGACGGGCTAGGCAGGGGATTCCTGCGCCGCTCCGCGCTGACCGCCGGGCGGTTCGTGGCCGATCCGTTCGGCGAGCGCGGCGGCCGCCTCTACCGGACGGGCGACGTCGTCCGGTGGCGCCACGACGGGAGCCTCGAGTTCGTCGGCAGGGTGGACGACCAGGTCAAGGTCAGGGGGTTCCGGATCGAGCTCGGTGAGATCGAGACCGTGCTCGCGGGCCGGGCCGGGATCGCCCAGGCCGCGGTCGTGGTGCGCGAGGACCTGCCGGGCTTGAAGCGCTTGGCGGCCTACGTCGTGCCCGAGGCGGGTGCGGCCGCCGACCCCGGCGCGCTCCGCGGCTTCGCCGGTACCGTTCTTCCCGAGCACATGGTGCCCTCGTCGGTCACCGTGCTGGACCGGATGCCGTTGACCCCCAACGGAAAGGTGGACCGCCGTGCGCTGCCCGCCCCGGAGTCCACAGTGGACGAAAGGGTGCCGGAGGCGCCGTCGACACCGCTGGAAGCGGCACTGGCCAGGATCTGGGCCGAGGTGCTCGGCGTCGACCCGGTCGGGGTGACCGACGACTTCTTCGCACTCGGCGGCGACTCCATCCTCTGCCTGAAGGTGGTTTCGCTCGCGCGCGAGGCGGGAATCGGGATCTCGTCGAAGGACCTCTTCCTGAAGCCGACCATCGCGGAGCTCGCGCCGCTGGTCACCGCGACCGGAGCGGTCGCGGCCGAACCGGCGGCCCGGTCGTTCGGGCTGTCCGGGGACGGGCGCGCCGAACTCGACCGGATCGCGGGCGCACCCGGTGTCGACGACGCCTACCCGCTCACCCCGACGCAGAACGGGATGCTGTTCCACAACCTGGTGGACGGTGACCGGACCCCGTACCTGCAGCAGCTGTCGATGCGCCTCGGCGGCGTGGCGAAGCCGGAGCAGTTCGCGGTCGCCTGGCAGCGGGTGGTCGACCGGACACCGGTGCTGCGGACGTCGTTCGTGTGGGAGGGGTTGCGGCAGCCGCTGCAGGTCGTCCGGTCCCCGGTCGCGCTGCCGGTGACCGAGCTGGACTGGCGCGGGCTGGACGAGACCGAGCGGGAGGACGCCGTCGCGGCGCATCTGGCGGCGCAGCGCGGGACCGCGTTCGACCTCGATGCCGCGCCACTGATGCGGGTCGCCGTTGCGGTGCTGGACGAGTCGCGCGTCCATCTCTTGTGGACGGTGCACCACGCGCTGCTGGACGGGTGGAGCGCGATGCGGGTGCTGGCGGAGGTGCTCGGCGAGTACGCCGGAATCGTCGGCGATCGGGCTCCGGACATCGCGCCGGCGCGCCCGTTCCGTGACTACGTCGGCTGGTTGCTGGAGCAGGACCCCGCCGCGGCCGAGCGGTTCTGGCGTGCGCGCCTGGACGGGTTCCTCGCGCCGACCGAGCTTCCCTTCGACCGCCCGGCGGTGGGCAACCACCGCACCGCGGCGTCCGCCGAAGTGGTGCTGGAGTTGCCGGTGGGGTTGTCTGCGGGGTTGTCGGTGGTGGCTCGTGGGGTTGGGGTGACGGTGAATGCGGTGGTGCAGGGTGTGTGGGGGGTGTTGTTGTGGCGGTTGGGTGGTGGGGGTGAGGTGTGTTTCGGGGCGACGGTGTCGGGTCGTTCGGTGGGTGTGGTGGGGGTGGAGTCGGTGGTGGGGATTGTGATCAATACGTTGCCGGTGCGGGTGGGTGTGGTGGAGTCGGTGGGGGTGGGGGAGTGGTTGCGGGGGTTGCAGGAGGCGCAGGCGGAGGCTCGGCAGTTCGAGTACGTGTCCCTGTCGCAGGTGCAGGGGTGGAGTTCGGTGCCGCGCGGGGTGAATCTGTTCGACAGCATCGTGGCGTTCGAGAACTTCCCCGTGGACACCGAAATGGCCACCAGGCACGGATTGGCGCTCGAGGACTTCACGGCCACGAGCGACACCAACTACCCGTTGAACGTGATCGTGCATCCCGGCGAGCGGATGCGCTTGCGCTTCCTCTATGACCCGGCGTTGTTCGATGAGTCGACGGTGGTGGGGTTGGCGGAGCGGGTTCGGGTGTTGTTCGAGGCGGTGGTGGCGGATCCGGGGATGCGGGTGGGGGAGTTGCCGGTGGTGCCGGAGTGGGAGCGGCGGCTGGTGCTGGAGGAGTGGACGGATACGGGGTCGGGGTATTCGGTGGAGCGGGTGGTGCACGAGGTGATCGCGGAGCACGGGCGGCGGTGTCCGGACGCGGTGGCGGTGGTGCGGGACGGGGTGTCGTTGTCGTACGGGGAGTTGGCGGAGCGGTCGGATCGGGTCGCGGGCGGTCTGGTGGCGCGGGGTGTGGGCCGCGGGGATTTGGTGGGGTTGGCGTTGGGGCGGGGGATCGATCTGGTGGTGGCGATCGTGGCGGTGCTCAAGGCGGGTGGGGCGTATGTGCCGGTGGATCCGGAGTATCCGCCGGATCGGGTGGGGTACATGGTGGCCCAGACGCGCCCGGTGGTGCTGGTCACCGAGCCGGACCTGGTGGACCGTTTCCGTGGCACCGCACCGGAATCCGATGTGTGCACTGTGGACGATCTACGGGACGGGCCGCCGATGACCGTGCCGGTGCCGGTGGGGCCGGGTGATCTGGCGTATGTGGTGTACACGTCGGGATCGACCGGCCGCCCGAAAGGGGTGATGATCGAGCACCGGTCGTTGTACAACGTGATCCTGGCCGCGTGCGCGGAATCGGAGATCACCCCGGACAGCCGGGTCCTGCACTTCTGCTCACCCAGCTTCGACGGCGGTGTCTGGGAGATCTTCACCGCCCTCATCGCAGGCGCCACCCTCGTCGTGTCCGACCGCGACGCGCAGTACGACCGCGCGCGGTTGAACCGGCTCATCCGGGACAACGAGGTGACCGCGCTGTCCCTGCCGCCCGCGGTTCTGTCCGCTTTGGACGCCGGCGCGCTGCCTTCCGTGCGCAGCGTCGCCAGCGGTGGGGATGTGTTGTCGCGGGAGTTGGCGGCGGTGTGGTCGGTGGGGCGTCGGTTGGTGAATATCTATGGGCCGAGTGAGGCGGCGTTGGCGGTGACGTTGTGCCGGGTGGGTGTGGTGGATCGGTCGGTGCCGTTGGGGTCGCCGGTGCCGAATACGCGGTTGTACGTGTTGGACGGGTGGTTGCGGGTGGTGCCGGTGGGGGTGGCCGGTGAGTTGTATGTGGGTGGTGTGGGTGTGGGGCGTGGGTATGTGGGTCGTGCGGGGCTGACCGCGGAGCGGTTCGTGGCGGACCTGTTCGGCCCGGCGGGCGGGCGGCTGTACCGGACCGGGGACGTGGTGCGGTGGCGCCGGGACGGGACCCTGGAGTTCGTCGGCAGGGCCGACGACCAGGTGAAGGTGCGGGGATTCCGGGTGGAACCCGCCGAAGTGGAAAACGCACTGGTACGCCACCCCGGTGTCGCCGAAGCCGCCGTCGTGGTCCGCCAGGACACCGGAACCGACAAACGCCTGATCGCCTACACCGTCGCCACCAACGGAAACCCACCCGGCATCGACACCCTGCGCACCCACCTCGCCGAACTCCTCCCCGACTACATGATGCCCACCGCCTACGTCACCCTCACCACACTCCCCCTCAACCCCAACGGAAAAGTGGACAAGACCGCACTACCCGAACCCGACAGGGAGAGCAGCGCGGTGGTCACGTACCGGCCGCCTGGCGACGCCACCGAAGAGGTGCTGGTGCGGATCTGGGCGGACCTGCTCGGCGCCGAGCGGGTCGGCGTGGACGACGACTTCTTCGACCTCGGCGGGGATTCCATCACCAGCGTCCGGCTCACCTCGCGGATCCGGTCCACTTTCGACATCGACATCTCCCCGCGCGAAGTGTTCGACAACCCGACCGTCGCCCGGCTCGCGGACAGTATCCAGGAACAGATCCTGACGAACCTGGAACGAGCCCTCGGCACCAATGTGGCCGGATCTGACTAGGAGGCCGTGATGAGTGCTTCGCCCGCTATCGGACCGTCCCCGGTCGAGCTGCCCACCGACCGGCCGCGCTCGGCCGCCGCCGTCCGGATGACCGCGAGGGCGGACCTCGGCCTGCCCGCGCCCGTCGCGGCGACCGTGGCGCGGCTGGCCGAGGACGTCGGGACCACGCCGTTCGTCCTGGTGGTGGCGGCGTGCCAGGTGCTGTTCGCCCGGTACTCCGGCAAGGACCGCTTCGTGCTCGGCGTCGCCTCCGACCAGGCCGTGCACGCATTGCCGTCCGAAGTGGACAACGATAGGTCCTTTTTGGACCACCTCGAAGCCACCCGCGACGCGCTCTTCGCCGCCGTCGCCTACCAGCGGGGCGGTGCCGGCCGCGGCGCGATCACCGTGCTGGTGAAGCGGCGCGGCGCGGCCGTGCTCCCGGACGACGCGAACCCGGAACTGACCGTGGAGGCCGGGGAAACCGAACTCGTGCTGATCTACGACACCGCGCTGTTCGAGGCGGGGACGGCGGCGCGCATGGCGGCACATCTCGGGCTCGTCGTGCGGGCGGTGGCGGAGAACCCGGCCGTCCAGGTCGGCAATCTGTCCCTTTTGGACGATGACGACCGGCACCGGATCCTGTTCTCCTGGAACGAAACCGCGCGGAAGCTCCCCGACGAAGCCACCGTGCCCGCGTTGTTCGCGCGCCAGGTGCGTGCGACACCGGACGCGGTCGCGCTCGAAGTCGACGGCGCGGAGGTGAGCTACGCCGAGCTGGACGGGAGGGCGAACCGGCTGGCGGCGAAGCTGGCGGCGCACGGCGTCACCACCGAATCCCGCGTCGGTCTCCTGATGGGGCGCTCGGCGCACGCGATCGTCGCGATGCTGGCGGTGCTCAAGGCGGGCGGTGCGTACGTACCGGTGCACGCGAGCACACCACCGGATCGCCTCGCGTGGTCGATGCGCGACGCCGGCGCCACGGTGATGCTCACCGACGAACGGCACCAGGACGCGGCTCGCGCCTCGGGGGTGCCGCTGATCGTCGCGGACCGGGAGGACGCGGCCGCCGGGGACCGCGCGCCCGAGGTGGTGAACCACCCGGACCAGCTCGCCTACGTCATGTACACCTCCGGTTCGACCGGGCGGCCGAAGGGCGTGGCGGTGACCCACCGCGACATCGTGAGCCTGGTCTGGGACCGGTGCTGGCGCGGTGGCGCGCACGAGAGGGTGCTCTTCCATTCGCCCCACGCGTTCGACGCCGCGACCTACGAGGTGTGGACCCCGCTCGTGCACGGGGGCCGGGTCGTGGTGGCCACCGGGGAGCTGACCGCGGAGGTCGTCCGGACCGCCGCCCGCGAGCGCGGGGTGACCTCGCTCTTCCTGACCACAGCGCTGTTCAACCTGCTGGCGGACGAGGACGCGGAGTGCTTCGCCTGGCTCCGCCAGGTGTGGACCGGCGGGGAGGCAGCTTCGGCTCCCGCGATGGCGCGAGTGCTCGACGCCTGCCGGGAAACGACCGTCGTGCACGTCTACGGGCCGACCGAGACGACCACGTTCGCGACCTGCCACCGCCTCGTCCAGGAGGAGGTGCGCCGCCGGGTGACCCCGATCGGCTCGCCGATGGACAACACCACCGCCTACGTGCTGGACCACCGGCTGCGGCCGGTCCCGGCCGGTGTGCCGGGCGAGCTGTACCTCGGTGGCGCCGGGCTGGCGCGCGGCTACGCGAACCGCCCGGCGTTGACCGCCGAACGGTTCGTCGCCGATCCCTTCGGCCGCGGCGGCAGGCTGTACCGGACCGGTGATCTGGTCCGCCGAGGGGAGGACGGGGCGATCGATTTCGTCGGCAGGGCCGACGACCAGGTCAAGATCAGGGGCTTCCGCATCGAGCCCAGTGAGATCGAATCGGTCCTCGCCGGTCATCCCGCGGTGTCGGGAGCGTTCGTCGCGGTGCGCGAGGACTCCGCGGGAACGCGCGGGCTCGTCGCGTACGTGGTGGGCGATGCCGCCGAGGAGGTCCTGCGCGACTACCTGTCCGAACGCGTGCCGTCCTATCTGGTGCCGACGTGGTTCGTCGGCATGGACCGGCTGCCGGTCTCCCCGAACGGCAAGATCGACCGGGCCGCGCTGCCCGAACCCGTCGTCGCGGGCGAGTACGTCGCGCCGGACGGCGGGGTGGCGGCGGTGCTGGCCGAGATCTGGGCCGAGGCGTTCGGCCGCGACCGGGTCGGGGCGGACGACAACTTCTTCCGCCTCGGCGGCGACTCGATCCTCAACCTGAAGATCGTCTCGCGAGCGCGCGAGCGCGGTGTCGTGCTGCGCGCCAGGGACATCTTCCTGCACCAGACGATCGCCGAACTGGCCTCGGTGGCCGGGACGGTGACCGACGCCGACGAGCGCGAGACCACGCCCGCGGACGGCAGTGCGCACGACTTCCCGCTGGCGAAGCTGAACCGGTCCGCGCTCGAGGGGTTCGTCAAGGAGCCGGACCGGGTCGAGGACGTCTACCCGCTGACGCCGATGCAGACCGGCATGCTGTTCGACACGCTCACCGCCGACGACAAGAGCGTCTACCTCTTCCAGTTCACCGTGCTTCTCGACGGCGTCGCCGAGCACGCCGCGCTGGGCAGGGCCTGGCAGCGCGTGGTCGAGCGGGTGCCGGTGCTCCGGACTTCGGTGCTGTGGGAGGGCGTCGACCAGCCGCTGCAGGTGGTGCACCGGGACGCGCGGATGCCGGTCACCGAACTGGACTGGCGCGCCGAAGCGCCTGCGGAGTGCGAGCGGAGGCTGGCGGAACTGCTCGCCGGGGACAGGGCGGCGGGCGTGGACTTCGCCACCGCACCGCTGGCCAGGGTGACGCTCGTGCGGCTGAGCGGAACTCGGGTCCAAATGGTATGGACCATTCATCACAGCGTGCTGGACGGGTGGAGCGGCGCGGAAGTGCTTTCGCAGCTTTTCGCCTGCTACGCCGAGGAAACCGGCGGGCAGGTACCGGAACGGCCCGCACCACGCCCGTTCCGCGACTACGTCGCCTGGTTGATCGAGCAGGACGAAAGCGCGGCGGAGGCCTACTGGCGCGAAGCGCTCGCCGGGCTCACCGCGCCGACCCCGGTGCCCGTCGACAGGGCGCCCGCTCCCGGCTACCGGCCGCGGACCGACGGCACCGTGGTGCTGGAGTTGCCGGTGGGGTTGTCTGCGGGGTTGTCGGTGGTGGCTCGTGGGGTTGGGGTGACGGTGAATGCGGTGGTGCAGGGTGTGTGGGGGGTGTTGTTGTGGCGGTTGGGTGGTGGGGGTGAGGTGTGTTTCGGGGCGACGGTGTCGGGTCGTTCGGTGGGTGTGGTGGGGGTGGAGTCGGTGGTGGGGATTGTGATCAATACGTTGCCGGTGCGGGTGGGTGTGGTGGAGTCGGTGGGGGTGGGGGAGTGGTTGCGGGGGTTGCAGGAGGCGCAGGCGGAGGCTCGGCAGTTCGAGTACGTGTCCCTGTCGCAGGTGCAGGGGTGGAGTTCGGTGCCGCGCGGGGTGAATCTGTTCGACAGCATCGTGGCGTTCGAGAACTTCCCCGTGGACACCGAAATGGCCACCCGCTGCGGGCTCGAAGTGGTGCGGTCCGATGCCTCCGGTGACACGAACTCGCCGTTGATCGTGGTGGTGGAGCCGGGGGAACGGCTGACCGTCAAGTTCTTCTACGACCCGGCGTTGTTCGATGAGTCGACGGTGGTGGGGTTGGCGGAGCGGGTTCGGGTGTTGTTCGAGGCGGTGGTGGCGGATCCGGGGATGCGGGTGGGGGAGTTGCCGGTGGTGCCGGAGTGGGAGCGGCGGCTGGTGCTGGAGGAGTGGACGGATACGGGGTCGGGGTATTCGGTGGAGCGGGTGGTGCACGAGGTGATCGCGGAGCACGGGCGGCGGTGTCCGGACGCGGTGGCGGTGGTGCGGGACGGGGTGTCGTTGTCGTACGGGGAGTTGGCGGAGCGGTCGGATCGGGTCGCGGGCGGTCTGGTGGCGCGGGGTGTGGGCCGCGGGGATTTGGTGGGGTTGGCGTTGGGGCGGGGGATCGATCTGGTGGTGGCGATCGTGGCGGTGCTCAAGGCGGGTGGGGCGTATGTGCCGGTGGATCCGGAGTATCCGCCGGATCGGGTGGGGTACATGGTGGCCCAGACGCGCCCGGTGGTGCTGGTCACCGAGCCGGACCTGGTGGACCGTTTCCGTGGCACCGCACCGGAATCCGATGTGTGCACTGTGGACGATCTACGGGACGGGCCGCCGATGACCGTGCCGGTGCCGGTGGGGCCGGGTGATCTGGCGTATGTGGTGTACACGTCGGGATCGACCGGCCGCCCGAAAGGGGTGATGATCGAGCACCGGTCGTTGTACAACGTGATCCTGGCCGCCTGCGCGGAATCGGAGATCACCCCGGACAGCCGGGTCCTGCACTTCTGCTCACCCAGCTTCGACGGCGGTGTCTGGGAGATCTTCACCGCCCTCATCGCAGGCGCCACCCTCGTGCTCGTTCGTCCGGAAGCGCGTTACGACGTCCGCCTGCTGGCGAGGCAGATCGAGGAAGACCGGGTCACGGTCGTGTCGCTGCCACCGGCGCTCCTGCAGACGATGGATCCCTCGGGCCTGACCGGGCTGCGCGCGGTGTCCAGCGGTGGGGATGTGTTGTCGCGGGAGTTGGCGGCGGTGTGGTCGGTGGGGCGTCGGTTGGTGAATATCTATGGGCCGAGTGAGGCGGCGTTGGCGGTGACGTTGTGCCGGGTGGGTGTGGTGGATCGGTCGGTGCCGTTGGGGTCGCCGGTGCCGAATACGCGGTTGTACGTGTTGGACGGGTGGTTGCGGGTGGTGCCGGTGGGGGTGGCCGGTGAGTTGTATGTGGGTGGTGTGGGTGTGGGGCGTGGGTATGTGGGTCGTGCGGGGCTGACCGCGGAGCGGTTCGTGGCGGACCTGTTCGGCCCGGCGGGCGGGCGGCTGTACCGGACCGGGGACGTGGTGCGGTGGCGCCGGGACGGGACCCTGGAGTTCGTCGGCAGGGCCGACGACCAGGTGAAGGTGCGGGGATTCCGGGTGGAACCCGCCGAAGTGGAAAACGCACTGGTACGCCACCCCGGTGTCGCCGAAGCCGCCGTCGTGGTCCGCCAGGACACCGGAACCGACAAACGCCTGATCGCCTACACCGTCGCCACCAACGGAAACCCACCCGGCATCGACACCCTGCGCACCCACCTCGCCGAACTCCTCCCCGACTACATGATGCCCACCGCCTACGTCACCCTCACCACACTCCCCCTCAACCCCAACGGAAAAGTGGACAAGACCGCACTACCCGAACCCGACAGGGCGGCGACCACCAGCACCGAATACGTGGCTCCGCGCAACGAAACCGAGGAGGCGCTGGCGCGGATGCTGTCGGAGATCCTCGGTGTCGAGCGGATCGGGGCCACCGACGACTTCTTCGACCTCGGCGGCGATTCCATCACCAGCCTCCGGCTCACCTCGCGGATCCGGTCCACTTTCGACATCGACATCTCCCCGCGCGAAGTGTTCGACACCCCCACCGTCGGTGGCCTGTCGGCGTGCCTGCGCGACAAGATCCTGACCAAGCTGGAACGGCTCGCCGCGTCCGGCAGCGCCTGAATCGGAGAGAGACGGAATGAACGACCCTGTTTCGCGTGCGGATCGGTTGGCGGCGTTGCCTGCGGGTGTGCGGGAGTTGGTGTTGGCGCGGTTCGCGGGTGTGTCGGGTGGGTTGGGTGCGGATGGTGGTGGTGTGGTGGGGGTGTCGCGGGGTGGGGTGTTGCCGGTGTCGTTTGGGCAGGAGCGGTTGTGGTTTTTGGCGGAGTTCGAGCGGGGTGGGGTGGAGTACAACGCGCCGAGGGTGGTGCGGTTGCGGGGTGTGGTGGATGTGGGGGCGTTGGAGGTGGCGGTGTCGGGGGTGGTGGGCAGGCATGAGTCGTTGCGGTCGCGGTTTGTGGAGGTCGGGGGGCGTGCGGGGGTGGTGGTGGATCCGCCGGGGCGGGTGCGGGTGGAGGTGGTGGATGTGTCCTCGGTGCCCGAGCCCGAGCGGGAGCGGGTGGTGGAGGAGTGTGTGGAGCGGGAGGTGGTGAGGCCGTTCGAGTTGCGGCGGGGCGGGTTGGTGCGGGTGATGCTGGTGCGGGAGTCGGAGACCGAGCATGTGCTGGTGGTGTGTCTGCATCATGTGATTTGTGATGGCTGGTCGATGTCGATCGTGATGGCGGAGTTGGCGGCGTGGTATTCGGCGGTGGTGACCGGGACCGAGCCGGGGCTGGCGCGGCCGGGGCTGGACTATGTGGATTTCGCGGCGTGGCAGCGCGAGCGGGTGGCCTCGGGCGGGGTGGACGCGCAGCTGGGGTATTGGCGGGAGCAGTTGGCGGGGGTGGCGCCGCTGGTGCTGCCCACCGACCGGCCGCGGGCGGCGGTGCGCGAGACCGCGGGCGCCTCATGGGTGTTCACGCTCCCGGCACCGGTGGTCGGCCGGGTGCGGGAGCTGGCGCGTTCGTGTGGGGCGACGGTGTTCATGGTGCTCATCGCGGCGGCACAGGTGGTGTTCTCCCGGCACAGCGGCCAATCCGATATCGCGGTCGCGACGGTCAGTTCGGGCCGCAACCGCACCGAATGGGAAAACCTGGTCGGGTTGTTCGTCAACACCCTGGTCCTGCGCACCCAGGTGGACGAGACCGACACCTTCACCACCCTGCTGGGCCGGGTCCGCACCACCGTGCTCGACGCCTTCGCCAACGAGGACGCCCCCTTCCAGCAGATCGTGGAAGCCATCGCCCCCGACCGCGACCCCAGCCGCCCACCACTGGCCCAGGTCATGGTCAACCTCCACAACACCCCCACCACCACACCCCACCTCCACAACCTCACCACCCAAGAAATCCCCCCACCGATCCCGGCGTCCCGTTTGGACATGAGCCTGGATTTCGAGGAGCTGGAAGGGGAACTCGTCGGCAACGTCGAGTACAGCACCGCGCTCTTCGACCAGTCCACAATAGAACGACTGATGGACCACCTTTCCCGGTTACTCGAAAACGTCGTGGTGGACCCGGATCGCCCGCTGCACCGCGTGCCGATGCTGAACGACGAGTACCGGCGCGCGGTCGCGAGGAAAACACCACCGGCGCACGAGTGGGCTGGTTTGTGTGTGCATGAGGTGTTTTCGGGTGTGGCGGTGGGTGCGGGTGATGGGGTGGCGGTGGTGTGTGGTGATCGGGTGGTGGGGTATGGGGAGTTGGAGGTGCGGGCGAACCGGTTGGCGCATCAGCTGGTGGAGTGGGGTGCGGGTCCGGAGGTGCTGGTGGGGGTGTGCCTGGATCGCGGGGTGGATCTGGTGGTGGCGATCCTGGGTGTGCTCAAGGCGGGTGCCGCTTATCTGCCGCTGGATCCCGGCTATCCGGCGGAGCGGTTGGACTACATGCTCCGCGACTCCGGTGCCGCGATCGTGCTCACCACTGCCGAGCACCACGACCGGTTACCCACCGCGCGCTGGTTGTTCGACCCCACCAGCCCCGACCTCGACCACCGCCCCGCCACACCCCCTGCCACCACGGTCACCCCCGCCAACACCGCCTACGCCATCTACACCTCCGGCTCCACCGGAAACCCCAAAGGCGTCCTCGTTCCCCATCGGAACGTGACCAGGCTCTTCGACGCGACCCGTGCGCGGTTCGGCTTCGGTTCCGACGACGTCTGGACGCTCTTCCACTCCTGCGCGTTCGACTTCTCGGTGTGGGAACTGTGGGGCGCGCTGCTTTTCGGCGGCAGGCTCGTCGTCGTGCCGAAGGCGGTGGCCAGGTCCTCGGAAGACTTCCTCGCCCTACTCGCCGAGCAACGGGTGACGGTGCTCAACCAGACGCCGTCGGCGTTCTACGAACTGCTGCGGTCCGAAGAGGACAATCCAGCGCTCGGGGCGCGGCTCGGGCTCCGCTGGGTCGTCTTCGGCGGCGAGGCGCTCGATTTCGGCAAGCTCACCGGCTGGTACGCGCGGCACGCCGAATCGGGTACGCGGCTGGTGAACATGTACGGCATCACCGAAACCACCGTGCACGTGACCGCGGTGGAGCTGTCCGAACGCCTCGTCCGCGAGCAGCGGGCGAGCGTGATCGGAGCGCCCATCCCCGATCTGCGGGTGCGCGTGCTCGACCCGTGGCTCCGCCCGGTGCCCGACGGCGTCCCCGGCGAGATGTACGTGACCGGGGCGGGTGTCGCACGCGGATACCTCGGCAGGCCGGGGCTGACCGCGACCCGGTTCGTCGCGGACCCGTACGGCGAATCCGGTGTGCTGTACCGGACGGGCGATCTCGCGCGCCGTCGCGCCGACGGCGAACTGGACTACCTCGGGCGCGCGGACGACCAGGTGAAGATCCGCGGGTTCCGGATCGAACCCGGTGAGGTCGAAAGCGCGCTCGCCGCCCATCCCGCGGTCGGGCAGGTGGCCGTGCTCGCGCGGGAGGACCGGCCCGGCGACCGGAAGCTCGTCGCCTACGTCACGCCCGCCGCCGAGCCGCCGCCGGTGGCGGTCCTGCGGGCCTTCGCGGCCGAACACCTGCCACCGCACCTCGTGCCGTCCGCGTTCGTCGTGCTCGGCTCCTTCCCGCTCACCCCGAGCGGCAAGGTGGACCGCAAGGCCTTCCCCGCACCGGCTGACCGGTCCGGTGTGGACGGTGACTACACCGCGCCGCGCACCGCGACCGAACGCGCCCTCGCCGCGATCTGGGCCGAGGTGCTCGGCGTCGAACGAGTGGGCGCCGACGACAACTTCTTCGACCTCGGCGGCGATTCGATCCTGAGCCTCCAGGTGGTGTCCCGCGCGCGGCAGGCGGGCCTGCGGGTGACCTCGAAGCAGATCTTCGCGCGGCAGACGGTGGCGGAGCTGGCGACCGAGGTGACCGAGGCGACGACGACCGCGCCGGAGGAGGTCACCGGTGAGTTTCCGCTGACACCCGTGCAGCGGTGGTACTTCGACGACCACGCCGACGGCTCGCAGTGGTTCACCCAGTCGGTCTTCGTCCGGCTCGGCGGGCAGGCCGACGTCGAGGCGCTCACCGCCGCCGTGCACGCGGTGGCCCGGCACCACGACGCGCTGCGGCTCCGGTTCGACCTGATCGACGGCGAATGGCGGCAGCGCGTGGACGCCGCCGCGGGCGCGCCGCTCGTGCGCCGGCTCGATCTGTCCACTGTGGATCCGTCCGAGCACGAGGAGGTGGTCCGCCGCGAGATCGTCGGGATCCAGTCCGGGTGCCGTCCCAGCGCACCACCGTTGCTGGCCGCTCTCCTGGTCACCGGTGACGGCACGCGGTTGTTCCTGGCCGCGCACCACCTCGCGGTGGACGGCGTGTCGTGGCGCGTGCTGCTCTCCGATCTGGAAAGCGCCTACCACCAAGCCGTGCGCGGCGGTCCCGTCGACCTCGGGCCGAAGACCACCTCGGTGGGGACCTGGGCGAACCTGCTGGCCGCGCACGTGCGGTCCGGCGGTTTCGCCGCGGAGGTGGGCTACTGGCGCGGCGTGGACACCGTGGTGGCGGCGGCGGACCCGCTCCCGGTCGACCGCGACGGCGCTAACACGGTCGGCTCGATGGCGACGGTGACCGCGGGGCTCGACCGCGACCGGACGCACGCGCTGCTGCACCGCGTGCCACCGGTGTACCGCACGCGGGTGAACGACGTGCTGCTGTGCGCACTGGCCAAGGTGCTCGGCGCATGGGCGGGCACGGGAACCGTAGCCGTCGAGCTCGAAGGCCACGGCAGGGAAGACCTGTTCGACGGCGTCGACCTGTCGCGCACGGTCGGCTGGTTCACCACCCTGTTCCCGATCGCGGTGACGATCGGGACGGACACGGACTGGGAAACCGCGCTGAAATCGGTGAAGGAGCAGCTCAGGGCGATCCCCGGCAACGGCATCGGGTACGGGGCGCTGCGGTATCTGTCCACAGAGGACACCGGAATGGGCGAGGCGCGCCCGGAAGTGGCGTTCAACTACCTCGGGCACTTCGACACCGGCAGCGCGGGCGACGGCCTCTACCGCGGTTGGTGCCCGAACCCCGGTGACGACCGCGATCCGGCCCACCGCCGCGGTCATCTCCTCGAGATCACGGGCATGGTCCGCGACGGCGTTCTCGAATTCGGCTGGGCGTATTCGCGCGAGCGGCACGAGGAAGCCACGGTCCGCCGCCTCGCGGAAAGCTTCACGGCCGCGCTCGAGGACATCATCGCCCACTGCACGGCACCGGGGGCGGGCGGCTGGACGCCGTCCGATTTCCCGCTGGCCGGGCTCGGCCAGGAGGCCGTTGACGCGCTGACCGACGGCCAGTCCGTCGAGGACATCTACCCGCTGACACCGATGCAGAGCGGGATGCTCTTCCACTCGCTCGCCGGGCAGGGGACCGACGTGTACGTCGGCCACTTCGGGATGCGGTTGTCCGGCGTCGCCGATCCCGCCGCGCTCGCGACCGCGTGGCAGTCGCTTGTGGACACCACTCCCGCGCTGCGGGCGACCGTGGTGTGGACCGCGGACGGTGAACCGTTCCAGCTGGTGCGCGCCTCGGCCGCGCTGGCCGTCGACCAGGTGGACCTCCGCGGCGAGGACCACGAGGACGGCCTGGCGCGGATCTGGCGCGCCCGCCTCGCGGACGCGTTCGACCTGGCGACGGCACCGTTGATGCGGCTGTCCTTCGCGCGCCTGTCCGACACCTCCGTGCAGGTCTACTGGTCGGCGCATCACCTCCTGCTGGACGGCTGGAGCTTCGCGGACCTGTGGTCGGAGGTGTTCGACCGCTACGCCGCGCTGACCGGTGGCGCGGTGGCCGAACCGGTGGCGCGGCGCCCGTACCGCGACTTCGTCGCCTGGCTCGCCGGGCAGGACCGGCCCGCCGCGGAACGGTACTGGCGGACCGTCCTGTCCGGTTTCACCGCGCCGACACCCCTTCCCGTCGACCGGGCACCGGTACGCGCGCACGGGACCCGCTCGTCGCGCCGGCGGGACTTCGCGCTACCGGAGCAGGTCACGACCGCGTTGACGGAGTTCGCGCGCGAGGAGCGGATCACCGTCAACACCATCGTCCAGGGCGCATGGGCACTGCTGTTGTCGCGGTACTGCGGTGACCGGGACGTGTGCTTCGGTGCCACGGTCTCGGGACGCCCGGCGGACCTGCCCGGCTCGGACCGCATCCTTGGGTTGTTCATCAACACGCTCCCCGTGCGCGCCGAAATCGTGGAGGACGACGGCGTGGCGGCCTGGCTGCGCGGGCTCCAGGAAGGACAGCTCGAATCACGCCAGTACGAGCACGTGTCCCTGTCGCAGGTGCAGGCCTGGAGCGAGGTGCCGCGCGGCACCGCGTTGTTCGACAGCATCGTGGTGTTCGAGAACTTCCCCTACGACGAGGGTGCCGCGCACCGCCACGGCCTGCGGATCGAGGAGTACACCGGAGACGAGCACACCAACTTCGCGCTGGCGCTGGTCGCGCACACCGGGCCCCGGCTGGAGTTCCGGCTGGGTTACGACCCGGACCTGGTCGACGACGGCACGATCACGCGCCTCGTCGACCAGTGGACCACCCTGCTCGACGCGATCGCGGACCGGGCGGCGCGCACCGTGCGCGACCTGCCCGTGCTGCCCGCGGCGGAGACGGCCCTGCTGCTGACCGAGTGGAACGCCACCGACGCGGACTTCCCACGGCAAGGATGCCTGCACGAGCTGTTCGAGGCGCAGGTGGCCACCACACCCGAGGCGACCGCGCTGGTGTTCGACGGCGAATCGATGACCTACCGCGAACTCGACACCTCCGCGAACCGGCTCGCGCACCTGCTGGCCGAGCTGGGGGTCCGCCCGGACGTGCCGGTCGCCATCGGCGCCGAGCGCGGATTCGGTCTCGTGGTCGGCCTGCTCGGCATCCTGAAGGCCGGTGGCGCCTACGTGCCACTCGATCCCGAGTACCCCGACGAGCGGCTCGCGTACATGATCGAGGACTCCGGCGCCGCCGTGCTGGTGACCGAGGAAGCGTGCCGCGACAGATTCGGGTTCGCCGGGATCCCGATCGTCACGGCCGACACGGACCTGCCGCGAACGGACACCGCGCCCACCGCGGGCAGCACGCCGGACAACCTGGCGTACCTGATCTACACCTCGGGGTCGACAGGCAGGCCGAAGGGCGTCCAGGTGGCGCACCGCGGCATCGTGAACCGGCTGGAATGGATGCAGCGCGAATACGGGCTCCAGCACGGGGAACGCGTGCTGCAGAAGACCTCGCCGAGCTTCGACGTGTCGGTGTGGGAGTTCTTCTGGCCCCTGCTGACCGGGGCGACGCTCGTGCTCGCGCGCCCCGGCGGGCACCGCGACCCCGGCTACCTCGCGCGCGTGATCCAGGAGGAGCGCGTCACGACCATCCACTTCGTACCGTCGATGCTGCGTGCCTTCCTCGCCGAGCCCGACGCCGCGTCGTGCACGGGCCTGCGCCGGGTCCTGTGCAGCGGAGAAGCGCTCCCGGCGGACCTGGCGGAAACGTTCTTCGCCACGCTCGATGTCGAGCTGCACAACCTGTACGGGCCCACGGAGGCGTCGGTCGACGTGACGTACTGGCGGTGCGCACCGGGCTCGGCGCGCGTGCCGATCGGAACCCCGGTGGCGAACACCACCGCCTACGTGCTCGACGCCGGTCTCCGCCCGGTTCCCGTCGGTGCGGCCGGTGAGCTGTACCTCGGGGGTGTCCAACTCGCGCGCGGGTACCGGGGAAGGCCGGAGCTGACCGCGGAACGGTTCGTCGCCGCGCCCTTCGGCGCGGAGGGCACGCGCCTGTACCGCACCGGGGACCTCGTGCGCTGGCAGCCGGATGGCGTGCTCGAGTACCTCGGGCGCACCGACGACCAGGTGAAGGTCCGCGGGTTCCGGATCGAGCTGGGCGAGGTCGAAGCCGCGATGGCGGCGCATCCCGCCGTGGTGGCGGCTGCCGCGGTGGCGCGAGACGACGCGGACGGGCACCGGCGGCTCGCCGGTTACGTCGTAGCCGGGTCCGATGTGGACAGTGCGGCGATCAGGGCGTTCCTCGCCGATCGGTTGCCGTCGCAGGCGATCCCCTCGACGGTGACGGTTCTCGATCAACTCCCGATGACCACGAGCGGAAAGGTGGACCGAAAAGCGTTGCCGGAGCCTGGTTTCCGGGCGGTCGAGGCGGGGTTTGTGGGGCCGCGGTCTGTGGTGGAGGAGTTGTTGGCGGGGGTGTGGGCTGGTGTGTTGGGTGTGGAGCGGGTGGGTGTGGAGGACAACTTTTTTGGGTTGGGTGGGGATTCGATTTTGGGGATTCGGGTGATGTCGGGGGTGCGGTCGGTGTTGGGGGTGGTGGTGTCGCCGCGGGTGGTGTTCGATGCGCCGACGGTGGGGGAGTTGGCGGTGGTGGTGGAGGCGGTGTTGGCGGAGCGGGACACCGATCGGGCCGATCGGGTCGATCGGGTTGGTGGGGTTGGTGGGGTTGGTGGGGTGTCGCGGGTGGGGTGGGTGCCGTTGTCGTTCGGGCAGCAGCGGTTGTGGTTTTTGCAGGATTTTGATCCGGGTGGGGTGGAGTACAACACGGGGTTGGGGTTGCGGTTGCGGGGTGCGGTGGATGTGGGTGTGGTGGGGGTGGTGGTGTCGGGGTTGGTGGCGCGGCATGAGGTGTTGCGGTCGCGGTATGCGACGGTGGCGGGGCGGGGTGTGCAGCGGATCGACCCGCCGGGCTCGGTGCGGGTGCCGGTGGTGGATCTGTCCATGATGGACGATCCCGAGATGGTGATGCGGGAGCGGGTCGGGGCGGAGTTGGGGGTGCCGTTCGATCTGGGGTCGGGTCCGGTACTGCGGCCGGTGGTGTTCGAGTTGGGGTCGGGGGAGTGGGTGCTGTGGTTGGGGATGCACCACATCGTCACCGATGGGTGGTCGATGGGAGTGCTGGCCCGGGATTTCACCACCCTGTACCAGGACGCGGTCGAGGGCGGTGGTCGGGTTGATGGTGTGGTTCCTGGGGTGGGGTATGTGGATTTCGTGGTGTGGCAGCGGGGTCGGGATGTGGAGGTGGGGGTGCGGTGGTGGTGTGCCCGGTTGGCGGGGTTGGTGCCGGTGGAGTTGCCGACCGATTGTCCGCGGCCGTTGCTGCGGGGGTCGGCGGGCGCGGTGGCCCGGGTCGAGTGGGATCCGGGGTTGGTGGCGGGAGTGGTGCGGGTCGCCCGGGAACACGGGGTGACGGTGTTCGTGGTGCTGACCGCGGCGGTGCAGGTGCTGCTGGCCCGCTACAGCGGTCAGACCGATATCGCGGTGGGCACGACCAGTTCCGGACGCGGTGGCGGCCTGGCAGTGGACGAAGTGGTCGGGTTCTTCGTCAACACCGTGGTGCTGCGTACCCAGGTCGACGAACACGCCACTATCACCGACTGGCTCGACACTGTGCGGGAGATGGTGGTGGAGGCGTTCGCGCACGACGATGTCCCGTTCGAACGGCTGGTGGACGTGCTGCGCCCGGAACGCGACACCAGCCGCAACCCCCTGGTCGATGTCATGATCAGCCTCGACAACACCCCCACCCCCGACCTGACCATCCCCGGCATCGAGGTGTCCGAACTGGACCTGGCCGGTGACCAGGTCACCCACGACCTCAGCTTCGACTTCGCCCACCAGCACGGCGACCTCACCGCCGCGATCAGCTACAACACCGACCTGTATGCGGCAGAAACTATCCACCGCATGACCGGCCACCTGACCACCCTTCTCCAAGGAATCGCCGGTGCCACCCCAGGCACCCGGGTCGCCGACCTGCCGATGCTCACCGCCACCGACCGCCGGGATCTGGTGCGGTGGAACGACACCGGTGCCGGGTTCGCCGGGCACACCCACAGCCCGGTCGGTTCGTTGTTCACCGCGCAGGCTGCCGCGGATGCTGATCGTCCCGCGGTGGTTGCGGGTGGTGGGGTGTTGTCGTGTGGTGGGTTGGAGGTGGAGTCGAATCGTTTGGCGCGGTGGTTGGTGGGTCGGGGTGTGGGTGCTGGTGTGCTGGTGGGGGTGTGTGTGCCGCGGGGGGTGGCGGCGGTGGTGGCGTTGGTGGGGGTGGTGAAGTCGGGTGCGGGGTTTGTGTCGCTGGATCCGGAGTATCCGGTGGAGTCGGTGGAGTTCATGGCCACCGATGCCGGGGTGGCATTGATTCTGTCCACTGTGGAGGTCGCGGACCGGGTCGCTGGGGCGGGTGTGGAGGTGGTGTGCCTGGACCGTGACGGTGGCTTGTGGGATGGGTTGTCGGGGACACCGCCGGTGGTGTCGGTGTCGTCGCGGGATGTGGTGTATGTGGCGTATACGTCGGGGTCGACGGGGCGGCCGAAGGGGGTGGTGGTCGAGCATGCCCAGTTACGGCACATGATGGCCGCTTGGGACCGCTACTACGACCTCGCGGGGCTGGCGCCGGTGTGTGTGTCGGTGTCGAGTATGTCGGTGGACCTGTTTTTCGCTGATGTGGTGATGTCGATCCTGTATGGCGGCACGATGGTGATCTGCCCACCGGAGACCATCACCACCCCACCCGCCTTGCTCGACCTCATCGAGGACACCGACGCGTCGTTCATGGTGACCGTGCCCGCTATCGCCACCGCCCTGGCCCGCGAACTCACCACCACCAACCGAGAACTCGGCCTCACAATCCTCGCCGTCGGATCCGAAGGCTGGCGCCCCGACGACTGCCAACTCCTGCTCGACCACGCCGGGAACACCCGCATCGTCAATGCTTATGGCGCGACCGAGACCACTGTGGACTCCACCCTGCACGACGTTCGCCAAGGCGTTGGTGGTGGTGCTTTCGTGCCGTTGGGCACGCCGTTGGCGAATACCGAAGCCCACGTTCTGGACCGGTTTCTGCGGCCGGTTCCGGTCGGCGTCGCCGGGGAGTTGTATTTGGCGACGGTGCAGCTGGCGCGCGGGTATCACGGTCAACCCGCACTGACCGCGTCGCGGTTCGTGGCGGCCGCGGCTGGGGGACGGATGTATCGGACTGGGGATTTGGTGCGGCGCCTACCCGACGGGGTACTCGAATACCTGGGGCGGACGGATGATCAGGTCAAAATCCGCGGCTACCGGATCGAACTCGGCCACATCGAAACCATCCTCACCCAACACCCCCACATCACCGAGGCCGCCGCGACCACACACCAGGACCAGAGCGGCACCACCCGCCTCGCCGGATACCTCATCCCCACACCAAAGTCCACAATAGACACCAACGATGTTCGAGCCTTCCTCGCCGAACGACTGCCTGGGTATGCGGTCCCGTCCACCCTGACCGTGCTCGATCAACTCCCGATGACTACGAGTGGGACTTTGGATCGGAAGTCGTTACCGGTTCCGGAGATCACGGTCTCGGAGGCGAGGTTCGTGGAGCCGCGGTCCGAGGTCGAAGAGCGATTGGCGGGGGTGTGGGCTGGTGTGCTGGGTGTGGAGCGGGTGGGTGTGGAGGACAACTTTTTTGGGTTGGGTGGGGATTCGATTTTGAGTATGCAGGTGGTGTTCGAGGCGCGGCGTGTGGGTGTGGTGTTCACGTCGAAGGAATTGTTCCTGCACCAGACGATCGCCGAGCTGGCGGTGGTCGCCCGCCACGACACCACCCCGGCAAACCCGGACGGCACGGAGCGGGGTCGGGTGTCGGGTCCGGTGGTGTTGTCACCAGTCCAGTCGGATTATCTGGGTGCGGGGCCGCGGGTGCCGGACCAGTTCACCCAGACCACCGTGATCGAACTCGCCCCCGGCACCGACCCGGAGGCGATGTCGGCTGCGCTGGCCGGTGTGGTGGACCATCACGACGCGTTACGGATGCGCCTGCACCACACCGACACCGGCTGGGTCCAGCACAACGCCACCGACGAACCCCATTCCCTGTTCGACCACCGTGACCTGTCCACAGTAGACGAAGAAGTCTGGGAGGACACAGTCCGGGCCATTACAGCCGAACTGGACGGGAGTCTGGATTTGGCTTCGGGGCCGGTGGTGCGGATGGTGTGGCTGGACCGGGGGCCTGGCCGGGGTGCGTGGCTGGTGTGGACGGTGCATCACCTGGTGGTGGATGGGGTGTCCTGGCGGATCCTGCTCGACGACCTGACCACCGCCTACCGGCAAACCCACGCCGGGAAAACCGTCGATCTGGGTGGGAAAACCTTGTCGTATCAAGCCTGGTCCCGGCACCTGTATGACCACACCGCGGCGGGCGGGCTCGATGACGACCTCTCCCACTGGAATGCGTTGCCCGATACCGCACCGGGGTTGCCGATCCCCGAACCCGGAATGGTGGGCGACGAGGTCGCGACGACGGTGGTGTTGTCCGAAGAGGACACCGAGTTGGTGATGCGGGTGGCGCCGGGAGTGTTCCGGGCCCGGGTGCACGACGTGCTGCTGGCCGTGGTCACCGACGCCATCACCACCTGGGCCGGGCAGGACTCGGTGCTGGTCGAGGTGGAAGGCCACGGCCGGGAAGAAGAACTGCTACCCGAAACGGCGGACCTTTCGCGCACCGTGGGCTGGTTCACCAGTATCTACCCCCTGCACCTGACCCGCGGCCAAAACCTGGCTGCCACCGTGAAAACCGTGCGGCGCGCTCTACGCACACTTCCCCGCAACGGGGCCAGCTACCTACCGCTACGTGAACACGGCCGCCTGCGCACCCCCCGCGCACCAGTGTTGTTCAACTACCACGGCCACACCACCACCAACACCGATCATCCGCTCTACCACGACTTCCACCAGATCACCGGCCAACCCCAACACCCCACCGAACACCGCACCCACACCCTCGAAATCATCGCCACCCACCACGACCACCACCTCACCCTCACCCTCCACCACCCACAACATCCCACCACCACACCACTCCACCACCACCTCACCACCACCCTGACCACCCTCACCACCCACCTCACCACGGAGAAGTGATCCGGTGAACCAGCGACACGAAGACGACGCGATGGACACTCCGGCCACCGAAGCGGATCGGTTGGCGGCGTTGCCTGCGGGTGTGCGGGAGTTGGTGTTGGCGCGGTTCGCGGGTGTGTCGGGTGGGTTGGGTGCGGATGGTGGTGGTGTGGTGGGGGTGTCGCGGGGTGGGGTGTTGCCGGTGTCGTTTGGGCAGGAGCGGTTGTGGTTTTTGGCGGAGTTCGAGCGGGGTGGGGTGGAGTACAACGCGCCGAGGGTGGTGCGGTTGCGGGGTGTGGTGGATGTGGGGGCGTTGGAGGTGGCGGTGTCGGGGGTGGTGGGCAGGCATGAGTCGTTGCGGTCGCGGTTTGTGGAGGTCGGGGGGCGTGCGGGGGTGGTGGTGGATCCGCCGGGGCGGGTGCGGGTGGAGGTGGTGGATGTGTCCTCGGTGCCCGAGCCCGAGCGGGAGCGGGTGGTGGAGGAGTGTGTGGAGCGGGAGGTGGTGAGGCCGTTCGAGTTGCGGCGGGGCGGGTTGGTGCGGGTGATGCTGGTGCGGGAGTCGGAGACCGAGCATGTGCTGGTGGTGTGTCTGCATCATGTGATTTGTGATGGCTGGTCGATGTCGATCGTGATGGCGGAGTTGGCGGCGTGGTATTCGGCGGTGGTGACCGGGACCGAGCCGGGGCTGGCGCGGCCGGGGCTGGACTATGTGGATTTCGCGGCGTGGCAGCGCGAGCGGGTGGCCTCGGGCGGGGTGGACGCGCAGCTGGGGTATTGGCGGGAGCAGTTGGCGGGGGTGGCGCCGCTGGTGCTGCCCACCGACCGGCCGCGGGCGGCGGTGCGCGAGACCGCGGGCGCCTCATGGGTGTTCACGCTCCCGGCACCGGTGGTCGGCCGGGTGCGGGAGCTGGCGCGTTCGTGTGGGGCGACGGTGTTCATGGTGCTCATCGCGGCGGCACAGGTGGTGTTCTCCCGGCACAGCGGCCAATCCGATATCGCGGTCGCGACGGTCAGTTCGGGCCGCAACCGCACCGAATGGGAAAACCTGGTCGGGTTGTTCGTCAACACCCTGGTCCTGCGCACCCAGGTGGACGAGACCGACACCTTCACCACCCTGCTGGGCCGGGTCCGCACCACCGTGCTCGACGCCTTCGCCAACGAGGACGCCCCCTTCCAGCAGATCGTGGAAGCCATCGCCCCCGACCGCGACCCCAGCCGCCCACCACTGGCCCAGGTCATGGTCAACCTCCACAACACCCCCACCACCACACCCCACCTCCACAACCTCACCACCCAAGAAATCCCCCCACCGATCCCGGCGTCCCGTTTGGACATGAGCCTGGATTTCGAGGAGCTGGAAGGGGAACTCGTCGGCAACGTCGAGTACAGCACCGCGCTCTTCGACCAGTCCACAATAGAACGACTGATGGACCACCTTTCCCGGTTACTCGAAAACGTCGTGGTGGACCCGGATCGCCCGCTGCACCGCGTGCCGATGCTGAACGACGAGTACCGGCGCGCGGTCGCGAGGAAAACACCACCGGCGCACGAGTGGGCTGGTTTGTGTGTGCATGAGGTGTTTTCGGGTGTGGCGGTGGGTGCGGGTGATGGGGTGGCGGTGGTGTGTGGTGATCGGGTGGTGGGGTATGGGGAGTTGGAGGTGCGGGCGAACCGGTTGGCGCATCAGCTGGTGGAGTGGGGTGCGGGTCCGGAGGTGCTGGTGGGGGTGTGCCTGGATCGCGGGGTGGATCTGGTGGTGGCGATCCTGGGTGTGCTCAAGGCGGGTGCCGCCTATCTGCCGCTGGATCCCGGCTATCCGGCGGAGCGGTTGGACTACATGCTCCGCGACTCCGGTGCCGCGATCGTGCTCACCACTGCCGAGCACCACGACCGCTTACCCACCGCGCGCTGGCTGTTCGACCCCACCAGCCCCGACCTCGACCACCGCCCCGCCACACCCCCTGCCACCACGGTCACCCCCGCCAACACCGCCTACGCCATCTACACCTCCGGCTCCACCGGAAACCCCAAAGGCGTCCTCGTCGAGCACCGGCACCTCGCCGGCTACCTCGCGTGCTGTGCGCGGGACTACCCGGGGTTGGCGGGCTCGGTGCTGCTGCACTCGTCGATTTCGGTCGACCTCACGGTCACTTCGATGCTGGGCCCCCTGGCCATCGGCGGGACTGTCCTGATCGGACGGTTGGACGCGCGGGAACCCGTGCCGCCGCCGGGGTGGCGGCGACCCGAGTTCGCGAAGATCACGCCGAGCCACCTCCCGGTCCTGCTCGCGCTCCCCGACGAATGGTCGCCGTCGCGGGACCTGGTGATCGGCGGCGAAGCACTGCCCGCGGAACTGCTCCAGCAGTGGCGGGCACGTCATCCCGGTGTCACCGTGACGAACGAGTACGGGCCGACCGAGGCCACCGTCGGATGCGTCGCGTTCCGGCTCGCACCGGGTGAGGAGTCCGCGGAAGGGGCCGTCCCGATCGGCCGCGCGATGACGGGCAGCCACGCGTCCGTGCTGGATCCCTTCCTCCGCCCGGTACCGGACGGCGTCGCCGGCGAGCTGTACGTCGGGGGTGACCAGGTCGCCCGCGGTTACCACGGCAGGCAGGGGCTCACCGCGAGCCGGTTCGTCGCGGACCCGTTCGCGTGGGGACGGACCCTGTACCGGACCGGTGACCTCGTCCGCCGCCTGCCCGGTGGCGTGCTGGAGTACCTTGGCCGCACCGACGACCAGGTGAAGATCCGCGGTCATCGCGTCGAGCCGGGTGAGATCGAGGCGGCGCTCGCGGCCGTCCCCGGCGTCGCGCAGGCGGCCGTCATCGCCCGCGAGGACCGGCCTGGCGATCGCAAGCTCGTGGCGTACGTCGTCGCGGAGCACGCCACGGATCTCGATCCCGCCTCGGTCCGCGCCGCGCTGTCCGCGCGGATGCCGGCGCATCTCGTGCCCGCGGTCTTCGTCCCGCTGCCGGAGCTGCCGATCAGCGGCAGCGGGAAACTGGACCGGGGCGCGCTGCCCGCACCCGACTACGTCGACGGGGCGGGGGAGCCGTACGTCGCGCCGAGGACACCGTTCGAGACGACGCTGGTGGAGATCTGGTCGGAGGTGCTCGGCATCCGAGCCGACCGGATCGGCGTGACCGCGAACTTCTTCGCGCTCGGCGGTGACTCCATCCTGAGCCTTCAGGTGGTCGCGCGGGCCCGCGGCGCCGGGGTCGCGCTCACCTCGAAGCAGTTGTTCCGCAGCCAGACGATCGCCGAGCTCGCGGCGGAGACGGCGGAGGTGACCACCACACCGCCGGTGGCGGACGTCGCGACCGGCGAGGTGCCGTTGACCCCGGTGCAGCGGTGGTTCTTCGACCGCTTCCGCACCGACCGCGAGCTGGTCAACCAGTCGGTTTTCGTCGAGCTGCCCTCCGATGTGGACGAACGGGCGCTGCGCCGCGCGGTGGACACGGCGCTCGTCCACCACGACCTGCTTCGCGCGCGGTTCACCGAGTCCGACGGTGCGTGGCGTCAGTGCGTCGGACCGGCAGGCGAGGGCGACACCGCATTCGACCGCGTCGATCTGTCCGGTGTGGATGATGCGGAGGCCGCCGTGTCCGCGGCCGTGCTCGCCGCGCAGGCGGAGTTCCGGTTGGACACCGGGCCGGTGGTACGGGCGCTGCTGTTCGCGGATGGGGGGCAGGCGCCACGCCTGTTCCTGACCGCGCACCACTTGGTGGTCGACGCCGTTTCGTGGCGCGTGCTGTTGTCCGCCGTGGAACTCGCCTACGACCAGCTGCGCCGGGGCGCCGAGGTCGACCTCGGCGCGAAGACGACCTCGTTCCGGCGCTGGGCCCAGCTGCTCACCGAGCACGCCGTGCGCCTCGAAAACGGCGACGAGCCAGCCTACTGGCAGGCGGTGGAGCGCGCGGTCGAATCGTGCGGGGCTCTCCCCGTCGACGCGGCGGGCGCCAACACCGTCGCGTCGATGCGGACGGTTTCGGTGCGGCTGGACCGCGACGCGACGCACGCGATCCTGCGCCAGGTGCCGCCGGTCTACCGCACCCGGGTCAACGACGTACTGCTGAGCGCGTTGGCGCGGGTGCTGGGCGAGTGGGCCGGATCGGACGCGGTCGCGGTCGAGCTGGAAGGCCACGGCCGCGAAGCCCTGTTCGACGACGTCGACCTCTCGCAGACGGTCGGCTGGTTCACCACCCATTTCCCGGTCGCGCTGGCCGGGCCGGGCCGGGACGACTGGGGCGCGTGGCTGAAGGCGGTGAAGGAAAGCCTGCGGGCGGTGCCCGGCGGCGGACTCGGTTACGGGGTGCTGCGCTACCTCACCGGTAACGAAAACGGGCTCGGTACCGGCGCCCGGCCGCAGGTGGCGTTCAACTACCTCGGCCGGTTCGACGCGGTCGACGAGTCCGGCCTGTACCGGGGCTGGTGCCCGAACCCGGGCCGTGAGCGGGCACCGGGGCAGGAGCGCGACCACCTGCTGGAGATCAGCGGGATGGTCCGCGACGGCGTCCTCGAGTTCGAATGGGCCTACTCGGCCACGATCCATCACGAGCGGACGGCGCACGGCCTCGCCTCCCGGTTCGTCGAGGCCCTGCACGAGATCGTCCGGCACTGCGCGCGGACCGGTGCCGGCGGGCGCACGCCTTCGGACTTCCCGCTCGCCCCGCTCGGTCAGCACGAGATCGACGCGATCGTGGGCGATGGGCGCCGGGTGGAAGATCTCTACCCGCTGACGCCCATGCAGAACGGCATGCTGTTCCATTCGCTCGCCGCGGACGGCGACGACGTGTACCTCGGCCATTTCAGCGTCGTACTGGACGGGGTGGACGATCCCCAGCGGCTGGCGGAGGCGTGGCAGCGCGTCGCGGACCGGACCCCGGTGCTGCGCACCGCGGTCGTCTGGGAGGACGTGCCCGAGCCGGTGCAGGTGGTGTACCGGGAGGCACGGCTGCCCGTGACCCATCTCGACTGGCGGAAGCTGACCGAAACCGAACAGCGGGAGGAAACCGCGCTGCGCTGGGAGCGGCGCGGTGAAACGGAGGTCGACCTCGGCGCCGCGCCCCTGCTGCGGCTGACTTTCGCGAGGCTGACCGACACGAGCGTGCGGGTTTTCTGGTCCTCGCACCATCTCCTGCTCGACGGCTGGAGCTTTTCCCATGTGCTGTCGGACGTGTTCGAGCAGTACGCGGCGCCGGGCGGGGTGAAGGCGGAGCCGCGCCCGCCCTACCGCGACTACGTGGCCTGGCTCGCCGAGCAGGACGAGGAAGCCGCGGAAAAGTACTGGCGACAGGTCGTCTCCGGGATCCGGGCGCCGACCGGGCTGCCGTTCGACCGGCGCCCGGTGCGCACCCACGGGGCGCGTTCGTCCGAGGCGCTCCGCTGGGCACTGGACGCGGGGGAAACCCGGGCGCTGGAGCAGTTCGCCCGCGCCGAGCGGGTCACCGTGAACACGATCGTGCAAGGCGCGTGGGCGTTGCTGCTGGCGCGCTGCTCCGGTGAGGACGACGTGTGCTTCGGGTCGACGGTCTCGGGAAGGCCGGTCGACCTGCCCGGTGCGGACGACATCATCGGCCTGTTCATCAACACGCTGCCGGTCAGGACGATCGTCGATGACCACGCCGAAGTGCCGTCATGGCTGCGCGGACTGCAAGCGGCGCAGGCCGAAGCGCGCCAGTACGGCTCGGTCTCGCTCGCGCAGCTCCAGGGCTGGAGCGAAGTGCCGCGCGACACCGGCCTGTTCGACAGCATCGTGGTCTTCGAGAACTTCCCCTACGACGAGGACGCGGCGGCTCGGCACGGCCTGTCGGTCCGCGAGTTCACCGGTGACGAGCACACGAACTACCCGTTGACGCTCGCCGCCGCACTGGAAGCCGAGCTCCGGTTCGAACTCGGCTACGACCCCGAGCTGTTCGACGCGTCCACCGTCTCCCGCATCGCCGGTCACCTGCGCACGCTGATCACCGGAATCGTCGCCGGGACGCCCTCGGTCGGTGCGCTGCCGATGCTCACCGAACCGGAACACGCGGCACTGGCGCGGTGGAACGACACCCGCGCCGACGTGACCGGATCCGGCCCGGTGGGGTGGTTGTTCACCGCGCAGGCTGCCGCGGATGCTGATCGTCCCGCGGTGATCGCGGGTGGTGGGGTGTTGTCGTGTGGTGGGTTGGAGGTGGAGTCGAATCGTTTGGCGCGGTGGTTGGTGGGTCGGGGTGTGGGTGCTGGTGTGCTGGTGGGGGTGTGTGTGCCGCGGGGGGTGGCGGCGGTGGTGGCGTTGGTGGGGGTGGTGAAGTCGGGTGCGGGGTTTGTGTCGCTGGATCCGGAGTATCCGGTGGAGTCGGTGGAGTTCATGGCCACCGATGCCGGGGTGGCATTGATTCTGTCCACTGTGGAGGTCGCGGACCGGGTCGCTGGGGCGGGTGTGGAGGTGGTGTGCCTGGACCGTGACGGTGGCTTGTGGGATGGGTTGTCGGGGACACCGCCGGTGGTGTCGGTGTCGTCGCGGGATGTGGTGTATGTGGCGTATACGTCGGGGTCGACGGGGCGGCCGAAGGGGGTGGTGGTCGAGCATGCCCAGTTACGGCACATGATGGCCGCTTGGGACCGCTACTACGACCTCGCGGGGCTGGCGCCGGTGTGTGTGTCGGTGTCGAGTATGTCGGTGGACCTGTTTTTCGCTGATGTGGTGATGTCGATCCTGTATGGCGGCACGATGGTGATCTGCCCACCGGAGACCATCATCACCCCACCCGCCTTGCTCGACCTCATCGAGGACACCGACGCGTCGTTCATGGTGACCGTGCCCGCTATCGCCACCGCGCTGGCCCGCGAACTCACCACCACCGGCCGCACCCTCGGCCTCACAATCCTCGCCGTCGGATCCGAAGGCTGGCGCCCCGACGACTGCCAACTCCTCCTCGACCACGCCGGGAACACCCGGATCGTCAACGCCTATGGGGCGACGGAGACCACTGTGGACTCCACCCTGCATGACGTTCGCCAAGGCGTCGGTGTTGGTGGTGGTGCTTTCGTGCCGTTGGGTACGCCGCTGGCGAATACCGAAGCCCACGTTCTGGACCGGTTTCTGCGGCCGGTTCCGGTCGGCGTCGCGGGCGAGCTGTATCTGGCGACGGTGCAGTTGGCGCGCGGGTATCACGGCCAACCGGGGTTGACCGCGTCCCGGTTCGTGGCGGCCGCGGCTGGGGGACGGATGTATCGGACTGGGGATTTGGTGCGGCGCCTACCCGACGGCACGCTCGAATACTTGGGGCGGACGGATGATCAGGTCAAGATCCGCGGTTACCGGATCGAACTCGGCCACATCGAAACCATCCTCACCCAACACCCCTGTGTGGTCGAAGCAGCCGCCACCACACACCAGGACCACACCGGCACCACCCGCCTCGCCGGATACCTCATCCCAACAGAAAAGTCCACAATAGACACCACCGAGGTTCGGACGTTCCTTGCCGAGCGACTGCCGGGCTACGCGATCCCCTCCACGCTGACCGTGCTCGACGAACTCCCGATGACCGCGAGTGGGACTTTGGATCGGAAAGCGTTGCCGGAGCCTGGTTTCCGGGCGGTCGAGGCGGGGTTTGTGGGGCCGCGGTCTGTGGTGGAGGAGTTGTTGGCGGGGGTGTGGGCTGGTGTGTTGGGTGTGGAGCGGGTGGGTGTGGAGGACAACTTTTTTGGGTTGGGTGGGGATTCGATTTTGGGGATTCGGGTGATGTCGGGGGTGCGGTCGGTGTTGGGGGTGGTGGTGTCGCCGCGGGTGGTGTTCGATGCGCCGACGGTGGGGGAGTTGGCGGTGGTGGTGGAGGCGGTGTTGGCGGAGCGGGACACCGATCGGGCCGATCGGGTCGATCGGGTTGGTGGGGTTGGTGGGGTTGGTGGGGTGTCGCGGGTGGGGTGGGTGCCGTTGTCGTTCGGGCAGCAGCGGTTGTGGTTTTTGCAGGATTTTGATCCGGGTGGGGTGGAGTACAACACGGGGTTGGGGTTGCGGTTGCGGGGTGCGGTGGATGTGGGTGTGGTGGGGGTGGTGGTGTCGGGGTTGGTGGCGCGGCATGAGGTGTTGCGGTCGCGGTATGCGACGGTGGCGGGGCGGGGTGTGCAGCGGATCGACCCGCCGGGCTCGGTGCGGGTGCCGGTGGTGGATCTGTCCATGATGGACGATCCCGAGATGGTGATGCGGGAGCGGGTCGGGGCGGAGTTGGGGGTGCCGTTCGATCTGGGGTCGGGTCCGGTACTGCGGCCGGTGGTGTTCGAGTTGGGGTCGGGGGAGTGGGTGCTGTGGTTGGGGATGCACCACATCGTCACCGATGGGTGGTCGATGGGAGTGCTGGCCCGGGATTTCACCACCCTGTACCAGGACGCGGTCGAGGGCGGTGGTCGGGTTGATGGTGTGGTTCCTGGGGTGGGGTATGTGGATTTCGTGGTGTGGCAGCGGGGTCGGGATGTGGAGGTGGGGGTGCGGTGGTGGTGTGCCCGGTTGGCGGGGTTGGTGCCGGTGGAGTTGCCGACCGATTGTCCGCGGCCGTTGCTGCGGGGGTCGGCGGGCGCGGTGGCCCGGGTCGAGTGGGATCCGGGGTTGGTGGCGGGAGTGGTGCGGGTCGCCCGGGAACACGGGGTGACGGTGTTCGTGGTGCTGACCGCGGCGGTGCAGGTGCTGCTGGCCCGCTACAGCGGTCAGACCGATATCGCGGTGGGCACGACCAGTTCCGGACGCGGTGGCGGCCTGGCAGTGGACGAAGTGGTCGGGTTCTTCGTCAACACCGTGGTGCTGCGTACCCAGGTCGACGAACACGCCACTATCACCGACTGGCTCGACACTGTGCGGGAGATGGTGGTGGAGGCGTTCGCGCACGACGATGTCCCGTTCGAACGGCTGGTGGACGTGCTGCGCCCGGAACGCGACACCAGCCGCAACCCCCTGGTCGATGTCATGATCAGCCTCGACAACACCCCCACCCCCGACCTGACCATCCCCGGCATCGAGGTGTCCGAACTGGACCTGGCCGG
Source organism: Amycolatopsis sp. CA-230715 (assembly GCF_018736145.1). Taxonomy (GTDB): domain Bacteria; phylum Actinomycetota; class Actinomycetes; order Mycobacteriales; family Pseudonocardiaceae; genus Amycolatopsis. The sequence continues at coordinate 10,235,979 of NZ_CP059997.1, read as the reverse complement.
TGACCAGGTCACCCACGACCTCAGCTTCGACTTCGCCCACCAGCACGGCGACCTCACCGCCGCGATCAGCTACAACACCGACCTGTATGCGGCAGAAACTATCCACCGCATGACCGGCCACCTGACCACCCTTCTCCAAGGAATCGCCGGTGCCACCCCAGGCACCCGGGTCGCCGACCTGCCGATGCTCACCGCCACCGACCGCCGGGATCTGGTGCGGTGGAACGACACCGGTGCCGGGTTCGCCGGGCACACCCACAGCCCGGTCGGTTCGTTGTTCACCGCGCAGGCTGCCGCGGATGCTGATCGTCCCGCGGTGGTTGCGGGTGGTGGGGTGTTGTCGTGTGGTGGGTTGGAGGTGGAGTCGAATCGTTTGGCGCGGTGGTTGGTGGGTCGGGGTGTGGGTGCTGGTGTGCTGGTGGGGGTGTGTGTGCCGCGGGGGGTGGCGGCGGTGGTGGCGTTGGTGGGGGTGGTGAAGTCGGGTGCGGGGTTTGTGTCGCTGGATCCGGAGTATCCGGTGGAGTCGGTGGAGTTCATGGCCACCGATGCCGGGGTGGCATTGATTCTGTCCACTGTGGAGGTCGCGGACCGGGTCGCTGGGGCGGGTGTGGAGGTGGTGTGCCTGGACCGTGACGGTGGCTTGTGGGATGGGTTGTCGGGGACACCGCCGGTGGTGTCGGTGTCGTCGCGGGATGTGGTGTATGTGGCGTATACGTCGGGGTCGACGGGGCGGCCGAAGGGGGTGGTGGTCGAGCATGCCCAGTTACGGCACATGATGGCCGCTTGGGACCGCTACTACGACCTCGCGGGGCTGGCGCCGGTGTGTGTGTCGGTGTCGAGTATGTCGGTGGACCTGTTTTTCGCTGATGTGGTGATGTCGATCCTGTATGGCGGCACGATGGTGATCTGCCCACCGGAGACCATCACCACCCCACCCGCCTTGCTCGACCTCATCGAGGACACCGACGCGTCGTTCATGGTGACCGTGCCCGCTATCGCCACCGCCCTGGCCCGCGAACTCACCACCACCAACCGAGAACTCGGCCTCACAATCCTCGCCGTCGGATCCGAAGGCTGGCGCCCCGACGACTGCCAACTCCTCCTCGACCACGCCGGGAACACCCGCATCGTCAACGCCTATGGGGCGACGGAGACCACTGTGGACTCCACCCTGCATGACGTTCGCCAAGGCGTCGGTGTTGGTGGTGGTGCTTTCGTGCCGTTGGGCACGCCGCTGGCGAATACCGAAGCCCACATTCTGGACCGGTGGCTGCGGCCAGTTCCGGTCGGCGTCGCGGGCGAGCTGTATCTGGCCACGGTGCAGCTGGCGCGCGGGTATCACGGTCAACCCGCACTGACCGCGTCCCGGTTCGTGGCGGCCGCGGCTGGGGGACGGATGTATCGGACTGGGGATTTGGTGCGGCGCCTACCCGACGGGGTACTCGAATACCTGGGGCGGACGGATGATCAGGTCAAAATCCGCGGCTACCGGATCGAACTCGGCCACATCGAAACCATCCTCACCCAACACCCCCACATCACCGAGGCCGCCGCGACCACACACCAGGACCAGAGCGGCACCACCCGCCTCGCCGGATACCTCATCCCCACACCAAAGTCCACAATAGACACCAACGATGTTCGAGCCTTCCTCGCCGAACGACTGCCTGGGTATGCGGTCCCGTCCACCCTGACCGTGCTCGATCAACTCCCGATGACTACGAGTGGGACTTTGGATCGGAAGTCGTTACCGGTTCCGGAGATCACGGTCTCGGAGGCGAGGTTCGTGGAGCCGCGGTCCGAGGTCGAAGAGCGATTGGCGGGGGTGTGGGCTGGTGTGCTGGGTGTGGAGCGGGTGGGTGTGGAGGACAACTTTTTTGGGTTGGGTGGGGATTCGATTTTGAGTATGCAGGTGGTGTTCGAGGCGCGGCGTGTGGGTGTGGTGTTCACGTCGAAGGAATTGTTCCTGCACCAGACGATCGCCGAGCTGGCGGTGGTCGCCCGCCACGACACCACCCCGGCAAACCCGGACGGCACGGAGCGGGGTCGGGTGTCGGGTCCGGTGGTGTTGTCACCAGTCCAGTCGGATTATCTGGGTGCGGGGCCGCGGGTGCCGGACCAGTTCACCCAGACCACCGTGATCGAACTCGCCCCCGGCACCGACCCGGAGGCGATGTCGGCTGCGCTGGCCGGTGTGGTGGACCATCACGACGCGTTACGGATGCGCCTGCACCACACCGACACCGGCTGGGTCCAGCACAACGCCACCGACGAACCCCATTCCCTGTTCGACCACCGTGACCTGTCCACAGTAGACGAAGAAGTCTGGGAGGACACAGTCCGGGCCATTACAGCCGAACTGGACGGGAGTCTGGATTTGGCTTCGGGGCCGGTGGTGCGGATGGTGTGGCTGGACCGGGGGCCTGGCCGGGGTGCGTGGCTGGTGTGGACGGTGCATCACCTGGTGGTGGATGGGGTGTCCTGGCGGATCCTGCTCGACGACCTGACCACCGCCTACCGGCAAACCCACGCCGGGAAAACCGTCGATCTGGGTGGGAAAACCTTGTCGTATCAAGCCTGGTCCCGGCACCTGTATGACCACACCGCGGCGGGCGGGCTCGATGACGACCTCTCCCACTGGAATGCGTTGCCCGATACCGCACCGGGGTTGCCGATCCCCGAACCCGGAATGGTGGGCGACGAGGTCGCGACGACGGTGGTGTTGTCCGAAGAGGACACCGAGTTGGTGATGCGGGTGGCGCCGGGAGTGTTCCGGGCCCGGGTGCACGACGTGCTGCTGGCCGTGGTCACCGACGCCATCACCACCTGGGCCGGGCAGGACTCGGTGCTGGTCGAGGTGGAAGGCCACGGCCGGGAAGAAGAACTGCTACCCGAAACGGCGGACCTTTCGCGCACCGTGGGCTGGTTCACCAGTATCTACCCCCTGCACCTGACCCGCGGCCAAAACCTGGCTGCCACCGTGAAAACCGTGCGGCGCGCTCTACGCACACTTCCCCGCAACGGGGCCAGCTACCTACCGCTACGTGAACACGGCCGCCTGCGCACCCCCCGCGCACCAGTGTTGTTCAACTACCACGGCCACACCACCACCAACACCGATCATCCGCTCTACCACGACTTCCACCAGATCACCGGCCAACCCCAACACCCCACCGAACACCGCACCCACACCCTCGAAATCATCGCCACCCACCACGACCACCACCTCACCCTCACCCTCCACCACCCACAACATCCCACCACCACACCACTCCACCACCACCTCACCACCACCCTGACCACCCTCACCACCCACCTCACCACGGAGGAATGAGCGTTGCCGCCCGAAACCGAGCTGACGACGGACACCCTTTCGGAGCTGCTGACCGAGTTGACCGCCGAGCACCGGGTGCCGGGCGCGCAGCTCGCGGTGCGGCTCGCGGGTCGCACCATCGAGGTCGTCGCGGGGGAGGAGACCGCCGGATCCGGGGTGCCGATGACCGAGTCGTCCGCGGTTCCGTTGGGATCGTTGACGAAACCGTTCACGGCGACGCTCGCGATGATGCTGGTGGACGACGGCGATGTCGAGCTGGACGCGCCGCTCACCGAGTACCTTCCCGAGCTGCGCCACCCGGTGACGCTCAGGCAGGTGCTCAGCCACAGCGGCGGACTCGCCTCGAACGTCCCCGAGCTGACCGACGACGGAATCAGCCGCAAACGCTGGATCGCCGAGCACTGCGGTGCCCGTGCGCTCGTGCACGAGCCGGGCACGGTGTTTTCGTACTCGAACATCGGATACCTGCTCGCGGGTCATCTCGTCGAGACGATCACCGGGATGACCTGGTCCGAAGCGGTCGGCTCCGTCCTGCTCCGTCCACTGGGGATAGAACCGTCCTTTGTGGTCGGAGCGCCATCCGCGCGGCCCGCGGTCGATGGGCACAACGTGCAGCTCGGCCTCGGGCGGGTGCGGCCGGTCGCGGCGCAGACCTTGCCGCTGGTGGAGGAACCGACCGGCGCGCTCGCGCTCAGCGCGGCCGACCTGCTGGTCTTCGCGCGCGCACAGCTCGACGGCAAGCTGCTCGGCGACGATCTCGCTGCCGAAACGCGCCGTGACGCGGTGGCGCGCTTCGAAGTCGGGCCGTTCGGCATCGCCGACGGCTGCGGGCTCGGCTGGACGCTCTACAACGAGGAAGGCACGACCTGGTGCGGTCACGACGGCAACGCCGAAGGCACCTCGTGCCACCTCCGGTTCGATCCCGCGGACGGCACCGTGATCGCACTCGCGACGAACGCGAACACCGGCATCGCGCTCTGGGAGGACCTGGTGACCGCGTTGCGCGAGCGCGGCGTCGGCGTCGCCAACTACCTGTTCTCCACCCTGCCGGACGACCCCGACCCGGTGCCGGGCGAGCCGGGCTGCGCGGGGACGTACGTGAACAACGAAGAGGAGTTCACGATCGTGGCCGAGAACGACCACTTCTTCCTCGCGCTCGACGGCGAGCGGCACTCGGCACTGACCTTCTTCCCCGGCCTGCGGTTCACCATGCGCGAACTCGACGGCGGGCGGATGACCTACACGGGCCGGTTCACGCGGGCTGATGGCACCGGTCCGATCGACGGGATCCAGGTGATCGGCAGGCTCGCGCGGAGAACCGGGAGAGCGCCGTGACCGAACGCACCGCGCCCCGGCCGCTCTACCGGAACCGGAACTACAACATCCTCTGGACCGGCCTGCTGGTCTCCGAACTCGGGTACGAGATAGCGCTCATCGGGTTCCCGCTGCTCATCATGGCGCAGTCGGGGTCCGCGCTGCAGATGGGCCTGGTGTCCACAGTGGTCGCGGTAGCGCACATGGCGGGCAACGTGCCTGCCGGGGTGATCGCGGACCGGTGGCACCGAGGCAAGGTACTGGTGACCTGCCAGTGCGTCCGGGCCGTCGCGATGACGTGCCTCGGTGCCACGCTGGTGTTCGGCGGCTACTCGTTCGCGGTGGTGCTGGCGGTCGCGGTCGTGGACGGGTTGTGCGGCGCGGTGTTCGAACCGACCGAGCAGGCGACGTTGCCGCACCTGGTCGCCGCCGAGCAGTTGCCGCGCGCGGTGGCGCGCAACACCGCGAGACCGTATCTCGCGACCCTGTTCGGCCCGGCGATCGCCGGATTCCTGTTCACCGTGCACCACACGGTGCCGTTCCTGGCGGACGCGGCGATGCTCGCGATCTCGTGCACGGCGCTGCTCTTCCTGCGCCTGCCCCGAAGACGGGCCGAGCGCGACCCGGCGGCGGGGCCCCGGCGCGCGCACCGGGATCTGCTGGACGGGTTCCGCTGGCTGCTCGGGCAGCGGGTGCTCAGAACCACCCTGGTGTGGCTGATGTGCTCGCAGATCGTGTTCAGCGGGCTGGTGATCATCATTCTGGTGCGCTCCGGGGAGGACGACATCGCGCCGGGCGGCATCGGCGTCATGATGGCGTGCTTCGGCGCGGGCGGTGTGCTGGGTGCCGCGGCCGCGGCGAAGCTGCACGCCGCCCTGCCTTCGGTGGTGATCATCATCGGGTTTTCGTGGGTCGCGGCCGCGTTGACGCTGGTGATGGCGTTCGTGCCGAGCGGTGTCCCGCTCGGCTTGGTGTTCGGCGCGCTCGTGTTCTTCCTGCCGGTGATGATCACGACCGTCACCACGTACCAGCTCGTGGTCACTCCCGACGGCCTGCGCGGGCGGGTCAGCGGCGTGGTCGGGTTCTGCGCCGGTGCGGCCAGCGCGGTGGGGCCGCTCGCGGGCGCGCTGGTCGTCGGTGCCGCCGGTGACGGGTCGTCGGGTGTCCTGCTGTGCGCCGGTGCGTTGGCCTGCGTCGCGATCGGAGCGTCGCTGAGCCCGAGCCTGCTCCGCTTCCCCACGGTCAGGCCGGTCGAACCGGACTGAGCCGGACCATGGACTTCGCTCTCCGGTCAAACACGTGGACGCGGCGCGGCGGAGCCAAGAAGGTGAACGTGTGCCGGAGGGGAATGGCACGCGTCCGAATACGATTCGCGCCGGGCGACTGCGTGCGCGTTCACCCGATTTCCCTAAGGAGAAAACTCCGTGTCAGCTGAATTGCATCGACGCAGGTTCCTGACCAACACGCTCGCCGCGGCCGCCGCGACCGGGGTCGCGGTGGCCGCGGCACCGTTAGCGAACGCCGCTGACGCCGGCGGCGCGTGCGACGATTTCCCGCCGGTGCCGGGCATGTCCGGCGACCGGCGGGCGAACGAGATGTGGTGGGACTACGAGCAGACCTTCTACTATGGACGGAACGACCAGGTGAAGGCCGCCTACACCGCGATCAAGAGCTTGACGAAGGACCCGAACGCCGGAACGCTCGGCACGTTTCTCGAGGACTACCAGGAATACCGGAAGAACGGCAGCTATCCGCAGGCGTTCGTCGAGCGGTTCCGGCCGGCGAAGGACGCGTTCGTCTACCTTTCCGAGCAGCAGCTGGCGATTTACGACCGGTACTACCACGACAACCCGGCCGGGCTCGCCGACGCGTTCGTGTACTGCGGGGAGGGCACGCTCTGGGACCCGCGGATGCCGGTCGGATCCAAGGTGCACATGATGAACGACCCCGGCGGCGAGCCGACCAAGGCCTGGCACGAGTGGCACTCCCTGTTGCGGCCCAACATCTTCTACGGCATCGAACCCGCGAAATGGGCCTACGTCGACAAGCTCCTCGGCCTCGCGTGGGCCGTCCAGTCCGCGGCGAAGCCGGTCAACGACACCCACAACCCGCCGCTGGACCGCAAGCTGGTCCGCGACATGAAGCGCCGTTGGCTCCGGTACACGCCGGACCAGCTGGACGAGCAGTTCGACTCGTTCCCCTTCCCGGCGGATCGCTGACCGTGCTCGAAGCGCCCCGGGCCACTCGGCCCGGGGCGTTCTGATGATGAGCGGACCGGGAGGGACGGACTGTGGTGACGAGGGCACGGGTCGCGATCGTCGGCGCGGGTATCGGCGGGCTGGCCGCCGCCGCGGCGCTGGTGCGCGCCGGATGCGCGGTCGAGGTCTACGAACAGGCGCCCGCGCTGCGGGAGGTCGGAGTCGGGCTGCACCTGGGCCCGAACGGCAGCAGGCTGCTGTACCGCTGGGGACTCGGTGACCGGATCCGCGCGGTGGCCTCGACCCCGGAGGCGATGGAGGTGCGGCACGCGGGCGACGGACGCGTGCTGGTGCGCCAGCCGATGGGGGACGAGTGGACCGAGAAGTTCGGCGCGCCATACCACACCGTCCACCGCGTCGACCTGCACCGGATACTGGCCGCCGAGGTGCCGTCGGAAAACGTGCACCTCGGGCGCGAGCTCGTGGACTTCGCCGAGGACGCCGACGGGGTCTCCCTGCGGTTCGCCGACGGCACCACGGCGACGGCGGACGTCCTGGTCGGGGCGGACGGCGTGCACTCGCGGATCCGCCGCGCGGTGGCGGGTCCGGACGTCCCGGTGTTCTCGGGGACGAGCGCGTTCCGCGGTGTGCTCGAGAGCAGCAGGCTTTCCGGCGCTTCGGGCGAGGTCATGTCGATGTGGGTCGGCGGCAGGGCGCGGCTGCTCTGCTACCCCGTGCGGGGCGGGGACCTGACCACGTTCGTGGTGATCGTCCCCGACGAGAGCTGGGATCGCGAATCCTGGAGCGCCGCGGGGGATCCGGCGGATCTCGCGGCGGCGCTCGACGGGTGGCCGCCCGCGGTCTCGGCGATCACGGAAGTGCGCGAGGTCCGCCGATGGGCGCTGTACGACCGTGAACCGCTGGAGTCGTGGGGCGGCGGCAGGGTCACGCTGCTCGGAGACGCCGCCCATCCGATGCTGCCGCACCACGGGCAGGGCGCGAGCCAGGCGATCGAGGACGCGGTCGCGCTCGCCCGGTGCGTCGGGGACGCCGCCGCGGACGGCTTCACCGGCACCGCCGCGGCGTCCGCGCTGGGGCGCTACGAAGCGGTTCGCCGTCCACACACGACACTCGTGCAGACCGGGTCGCGGGGCAGCGGCACGCTCAAGCTCACGGGGGAAGGGCCGAAGCGGGACGGCGGGGCGTTGTCCTCGATGGTGGACGACGTGGCCTGGTTGCACCACTACGACGTCGAGGTGGCACTGGCCGAAACCCCCGACGGATCGGGGGCGTCCGCGCCGCTTCGCTGACGCGGCGGCTCAGGTCGTGGTGATCTTGATCCCGCCGGCGCCCGCCCGCGCGTCCAGTTTCCGCGGCGCGCCCGTGGTGTTCGGCACGCCGGTCGTGACGGGCCCGCCGTCGTTCGCAGCCGTGACCTGGTAGGCCGCGTTCGGCACGGTCAGGTCGATGTCGCCGCTGTCGGTCACCGCGCGCACGGAACGCGGGTTCAGCAGGCTGAGCGCGACCGTGCCGGAACCGACCTGGACATCGCAGTCCCCGCCGATCCCGGCTCCGGTGACCCCACCGGAGTCGACCTTCGCGGACACCGCGCCGGCCACCTTGTCGAGCGAGACCGCGGCGGAGCCGGTCTGCACGGTGACCGCGCCGCCGATCGAGGCCAGCGTGATCTTGCCCGAATCGCTGCGCGCCGCCACCGGGCCCGGCACGTCGGTGATCGTCAAAGCGCCCGACGCCGCGGTGACGTCGACGTCACCGGCGACCCCCGCGTCGACGGTCACCGCGCCGGATTCCGTCTGCCCCACCACCTTGACCCGGTCCGGGACGATCACGTCGTAGTCGGCCTCGCAGTGGCGCACGCGGCACGCTTCGAGCACCAGCTGCTCGCCGTCGACCCGGCTCGTCCCGCCGGGCCGGTTGCCGCTGTAGTGCACTTCGCGGTGCACGCTCGTGGCGGTGCCGCGGTGGACGCGGACGCTCCCCGCGCCGGAGTCGAGGCGGATGCTGGTGATCTTGGTGGTGATCGCGGTGTCGTCGGCGAAGGACTCGGCGGGGACGCCGAGTTCGGCACAGCTGCCGAGGCCGAGCAGGCCGACGACCGCCATCAGCGATCCCGTTGCGACACGCGACATGCGAACTACTCCTGGACGAATTGAGGGGCCTGGTACGACGGCGACTGTATTGTCCGCGCGCCCGCGCCGCCTCGGCCGTTCGGCCAGAGTTTCCGCCAGGGGCGTGCCGGGCGGGCCGGACCCATTAGGCAGGCACCGGAACTCTCCGATACGATGGTTTGCTTCGTTTTCGCGGTAGCGGTGAACACCGCGGCCGCGCGAGCTGTTCGGGAATAATGCGGGAATAGGTTTCCGCAATGCCTATTCACGGCGGCGAAGCCCCGTTTTCGCAGTTCACGCGACCGGTTGGGCTGATCGTGGTACCACGATCAGCCCAACCGGTCGCGTGACCCGGCGCCGCGAGCGCGGGATCCGGTGAATGCCCTGCTCCAGCGGCCGTGCGGGCTGGTTCCGGTGCTCGGGCCCGTGCGGCAGGTGGTCCTCGGCCGCGCGGGACGTTCCGGACAACGGCGACACCCCGGGCGGGCGAACGCGGATCTCGCGCCGATAACGCAGCGGACAGGGAACTATCACGTTCTGTTGTCGAGTCGGTGCCACGTCGCTCGATGGAATGAAGAGCTTGGATGTGATCCAGATGGCCTATTACACCTAGTAATAACTTCTGTGTTGTGTTAACTTTCGGGTGAGGGTGGTTCCAACGGCGGAACGTTGCTGGAGCCTGGGGAGGTGCAAGCGCGGGGGACTCGATTCCCGTCACGCAGGGCCGGACCGCCCGTCGGTCGGCTGATCGGTTCGCCATTTCGAAAGGTGGCCGGTCGCCAATTGACTGCAAAGGGGGGTCTAGTGCTGCGCGTGGTGTTCACGCTCGAAGACTTCGTACGCCTGAGGATGACGCCGGGTCTGGGGCCGGTCGCGGAAAGCGTTTTCGCCTTGGACGCCTTCGGCAGACGCGGCGGACCGGCGCTCGAAGGATGGCGACGGCGGACCGGCGCCAGGCTGGGGGACCGGCTGGCGGAGGTGCACCAGCTGATCAGGGACGGCCGTCCGGTGCCCGATCTGCTCTGGCTGCTCGAAAGACGACGTGACGCCTCGCCGTCGAAACAGCTGAACACGGTGCTCGCGTTCTGCCGGGTCGCCGTGCTGCCCCACTGGAGCCGATTGCACGGACAGCTGGAGACCGATCGCGAAACGCGCGGGCGGCTCGCGATCAGCGGTGGTGTCGAAGCGGTGCTCGGCGCTCTGCATCCCCGCGTGCGGTGGAACGCGCCCGCGCTCGAACTGCCCGACGAGCCGGACGGGGAGATCCGCCTCGACGGCAAGGGTTTGCTGTTGTGCCCGTCCGCGTTCCTGTCCGGCACCGGCCCGGTCGTGCTCCGCGCCGAAAAGGAGTCCGGGATGCCGGTGATCGCCTTTCCCGCGCAGGTCGACCTGGCGGCGCTCACCGATCCCGGCGGCGAGAGCGAGCCGAACGAGCAGGTGCTCGGTGCGCTGGTGGGCGCGACCCGCGCGGCCGCGCTGTTCGCGCTGACCGAGAGCTGCACCACGGGGGCGTTGTCGCAGCGGCTGGGAATTTCGCTCGCGGGCGCGAGCAAGCACGCGACCGTGCTGCGCAAGGCCGGGCTGGTGACGACGACCAGGAACCGCAACACCGCGCTGCACACGTTGACCTCGCTGGGTGTCGCGCTGATGCAGAACGGCGCGGTCGCGGGCGCGCTCGGGTCGAGGCAGTCGGTGCCGGTCTGAACCAGCGCCGGACGAGTGCGCCTTTCGAGCGGCGCCCCAATTTCACCCGAGAGTCAATCCGGTGGAGGAAGATCACGGTTCGCCGGGAAACTCGCGAGGAGGACACGAGGAAGTGTCGGGGGCCTGCGGCACCACTGGGGTGAGGTAGTGCGCGGCCCCTCGCGCTCAGGAGGGGGCTACTGATGTTGCGCATCCACTTCACGGTCGAGGATCTCGCGAGACTGCGGATGGTTTCGGACCTCGGTCCCCTCACCGAAAGCGTGTTCGCGCTGAACCTGCTCGGCGGCGACGACACCGTGGCACTGCGCCCGTGGGCGAAGCGCGTGCGCGCCGAACTCGGCGCGGCGGCGCGGTTCGAATGGGTGCTCCGCGAGCACGGGCCGCTGCCCTCGCTGCTCCGGCTGGTCGGTCCCGGCGGGCCGGAGCGCGGCGACGCGCCGTTCGCCGGTCGCGGGGCCGCGGCGATCGCGGAGTTCTGCCGGACGGTCGTGCTGCCGTACTGGGGCAGGATCCACACGCACCTGGAACAGGTTCGCGACGCGAGGGGCCGGATCGTGATCGCCAACGGCCTCGAGAGCTTGTTCGGCTCGCTGCACCCGAGGCTGCACTGGAACCCGCCGGTGCTCGAACTGCACCACGGTCCGGACATCGACGTCCACCTCGGCGGGCGGGGTCTCCTGCTGAGCCCGTCCTTCTTCCTGCACGACCGCTCGTGCCTGGTGGTGGACGGGGTGGGCGAACAGGGGCAGCGGGGGCTCGCGTTCCCGATCGACGCGGCGATGAAGGCGGAGCTCTGGGAGTCGCGGGAACCGGACGACCAGGCACTCGGCGATCTGGTCGGGCACACCAGGGCGGCCGCCTTGCACGCGCTGAAAACCGGCTGCAGCACCGGGATGCTCGCCGAACGGCTCGGCATCTCGGTGGCGGGGGCGAGCAAGCACGCCGCCGTGCTGCGGCGTTCCGGGCTCATCACGACCACCCGTCAGCGGACGATGGCGTTGCACGAGCTGACGCCGCTGGGACGCGCGCTGGCGCAGAGCCACGAACCCGCGGCGCCGGTCGAAACCGCCGGTACGACGGTGCCGAGGCCGCGCGAGGTGTGGAACACTCACGTTTCGTGACTATTCGGTTGCTGGTCGCGGACGACCAGGAAATGGTGCGGCGGGGAATGCGCCGGGTGCTGGAAAGCCAGCCGGACATGGAAGTGGTGTGCGAGGCGGCGGACGGGGTGACGGCGCTGGAGCTCGCCGAGCGGTACCGGCCCGACGTGGCGTTGATGGACATCCGCATGCCGAGGCTGGACGGGCTCGAGGTCACCAGGAAGCTGGCCGGGCCCGACGCGGTCACGCCGGTCAGGGTGGTCGTGGTGACCACGTTCGATCTCGACGAATATGTCTACCCTGCCTTGCGGAACGGTGCCTCGGGCTTCCTGCTGAAGCGGTCCGGTCCGCCGCTGCTGGTCGAGGCGGTGCGCGCGGCGATGAACGGCGACAGCCTGATCAGCCCGTCGATCACGGTGCGCCTGCTGCGGCACGTGACCGACGCGAAGCCGAGTCCGCGGACGCCCGCCGAGCCGTTGACCGAACGCGAGATCGAGATCTCGGGCAAGGTGGCGCAGGGCCGGACGAACGCCGACATCGGCGCCGAGCTGTTCATCTCGGCCGGCACGGTCAAGACGCACGTCGCGGCGATCCAGCGCAAGCTGGGCGTGCGCAACCGCGTCGGGATCGCCGTGTGGGCCTACGAAATGGGCTACGCGCGCAGTCAGGCGTCCTAAGTGGATAGACGGGGTGCGGCGGCCCGCCCGCGCTTCTGGCGCAGGCGCGGGCTGTGGTGCACCGTGGCCGCGGTGTTCTTCCTCGGCCCCGCGTCGGTCGGGCCCGCCGGTGTCGTGCCCGCCGCGGTGTCCGCGCTGGTCGCCGTGTGCGTCGCGATCTGGCGCTGGCCGTCGGGGCGGGTCGGCTTCCCGGCCGCGGTTGCCGCCTGCTCGGCGGTGTCCTTGCTGGTGGACACGTGCTACGTCGACACGCCGACGATGGCCGTGCTGTGGCTGCCGTTCGAACTGGCCGCGCTGCTGGTCCTGCTCGGCAGGGTGATCAGGGTGGTGCCCTCGAACCGGGTGGTCGCCGTCGCGACGCTGGCCGGGCTCACCGCGCTCGCGCTCCCGCTGCGGTTCACCGCGCGCAACCCGTCGGTCGAGTGGGACGACTCGGTGATCCTGCTGGCGCTGGTCGTGTTCCCGCTCGCCTACGCGATCGGGGTAGGCGCCTACCTTCGCTCGCTCGACGCGCGAAGGGTCAACGCCGTCTCGGACGCGCGCCGCGAGCAACGGCTCGAGGTCGCCCGCGATCTCCACGACTTCGTCGCCCACGAGGTCACCGGGATCGTGGTCGAGGTGCAGGCCGCCCAGTTCGCGCAGTACGACGAACGGGAAGCGCGCGCGTTGTTCGCACGCGTGGAAGAAGCGGGTCTCCGTGCGCTGGAGTCGATGGACCGCACGCTCCAGGCGCTCCGGGACCCCGCCTCCGCCCAGGACGCGCGTCCCGCCCGGCTGTACGGCGTCGGCGATCTGCCCGAGCTGGTCGACCGGTTCGCCGCCAACGCGGCGGCCCGCGTGGAGTTCGCCATGGACGAGGCCGCGCCCGGCAGGCTCGACAGGGAGGCCGACGCGACGGCGTACACGCTCGTGCTGGAGGCGCTGACGAACGTGCGCAGGCACGCCCCCGCGGCGACGAAGGTGGCGGTCAGCGTGGCGTTCGCCGACGGGCCAGCGCTGGAGCTGTCGGTCGTCGACGACGGCGGCGGGCGGGGGCCGAAGCTCGCGCGCACGGGCGGCGGTACGGGCCTCGCCGGGTTGCGCGACCGGTTCGAGACGCTGGGGGGAACGTTGTGCACCGGGCCGGTGCGCACGGGGTGGGGGGTGCGTGGCTCGCTGCCCGTGCCCGAGCAGCCGGGGAATCGCGGCAGGCGGCTTTCCGGCTGAACCGGCGGTGCGATCTCTGCCGAACGGCAGATGTCACCGCGTGCCCGGTCGAGCATGCTGGGTGATGTTCGCTGTCCCCTCCGGAGAAAGAATTCGGTGTCGTTCCAAAGAATTGTGATGAGTGCGCTGAGCGTGGTGTGCCTCGCCGCGGCACTGAGCGCGTGCGGTCAGGGAAAGAGCGTCGCGGATTCGCAGAGCTTCGCCTTTTCCGGCCCCACGTTGACGATCGACGCGCGCGAGAGCACGGTGACGATCGACAACGGGGCGCCGGGGAAGATCGGCGTCGATCGGACGTTGAGCGAGGACGCCGGGCGCAACGGGTCCTCGATGGGGCTCGACGGCACGGTGCTGAAGCTGTGGGTGGAATGCGGCGGCGGGTCGGTCTACTGCGCGGGCAGCCACACCGTGCACGTGCCGCCGGGCGTGGCGATCGACCTGAAGAGCTCCGGTGGGCACGTGCGGGGCGTCGGCCTCGCCGGGAACATCACCGCCACCTTGCGCGCGGACGGCGTGCTCGATCTCGACCAGCCGAGCGGCGTTCTCGCGATCGACGCCGAGGGCGGCGGGATCACGGTCACGGGCGGCCGCTCCCCGCGCGTGTCCGCGGTGGCGGTGGCGGACGGAACCGTGTCGCTGTCCTTCGCCGTCCCTCCGGAACGGATCGAAGCGAAGTCCACCGGGGGCTCGGCCACCGTGACCCTGCCCGCCGGTCCGGAGACCTACCGGATCGACGGGCAGGGCATCAGCGGCTCGCCACCGAGCGACGCGGCGAGCAAGCGGACGGTGCTGGTGCAGTCGGACCGAGGAGAGGCGTCGGTGCGCAAGGCCGGGTGACCTCCGGGCGCGGGACCGAGCCACAGTGAACGAGGAGGATGTCATGGCGCAGCCCTGGAACCGGGAGCACGGCGACGGGCGCCCGCCGGAACGGGCGGAGCCGGACCACACCACCTCGAACGTGACCGATCTCCGGATCGTCCGCCTGGAGCGGGAAGCGGCGGAGCTCCGATCGGCCAACGAGATCCTGCAGGCGATCGCGAGCCATTTCGCGGATGTCGCGACACGATCGTCGACGGAGGACCTGTCGTACGGGCTCGGGTGCGAGCACTGCCGCCCGTTTCCCTTCCCCCGCCCGGAGCTCTGACACTCCACACCGGACGGACACTGTGGACGGTCTCGGTCGTCAGCGGAACCCCTGCAGGGACAGCAGCAGCGGGTGCACCTCGGTGGCGGCCAGCCTGCCTGGCGGCTCGGCGGCGCGGTCCGAGCAGAGCAGCACCGGACCGTCCCCGGCATTGTCCGGCAGCCTGCCGTGCGAACCGCGCACCCAGCGCGGATCGGTGGGGACCACGTTCATCGCGTACCGCAGCCCGGCGAACTTCTTCGCCAGGTTCACCCCCGCCTTGGCCTTCGCGAGCCGGTCCGCGGGGTCGAAGAACAGCTCCGCCGGGTCGTAGCCCGGTTTGCGGTGGATCTCCACGCCGCGCGCGAAGTCCGGCGCGCGGTCGTCGTCGGTCCAGTAGTAGTAGGTGAACCACGCGTCCGGTTCGGCCACCGCGACCAGGTCACCGGCGCGCTCGTGGTCGAGGCCGTACCTGGCCTGCGCCTCGCGGTCGAGGACCTCGTCCACCCCGGCCAGCTCGCCGAGCACCGCCCGCACCCGTGCCAGATCGGCGGGGTCCCGCACGTAGACCTGCGCGACCTGGTGATCGGCGACGGCGAAGGCTCGCGACGCCCACGGGTCGAGGTACTCCATACCGGCCTGGGTGTAGACCTCCAGCACGCCCTCGCGGCGTAGCGCGCGGTTGATGTCGACCGGGCGGCTGACGCCGGTGATGCCGTATTCGCTGAGCGCGACCACGGAGGCACCCCGGTCGAGCGCGTCGTCGAGCAGCGGGGCCAGCGCGTCGTCCAGTTCGCGTGCGGCGGCCGCCGAACGCGGGTCGTCCGGGCCGAAGCGCTGGTGGTCGTAGTCCAGGTGCGGCACGT
The DNA here is from genome assembly GCF_018736145.1 of Amycolatopsis sp. CA-230715. Taxonomy (GTDB): domain Bacteria; phylum Actinomycetota; class Actinomycetes; order Mycobacteriales; family Pseudonocardiaceae; genus Amycolatopsis. The sequence goes on along the minus strand of NZ_CP059997.1, from coordinate 10,220,331 downwards.
AGGTCAGGAGGAGATCGGGACTGCGTTCCCTGAGCAGTTTGCGGGCGGCGCCGATGATCCACCTGCTGGAGGCCAGTGACGCCGTCGGGCCCCAGTACTGGAACAGCGGGAAGGTTCCCAGCTCCGCGGTCAGCTGGTCGTGCAGCCCGGCCGGGCGCACGTAGGCGTCGGGCGACTTGCGGCCGTCGGCGTGGTAGATCGGCCGGGGGGTCACGGTGACGTCGGTGGTCATGCCCATCGCGTACCACCAGCACACGTTGGCCGAGGTGTAGCCGTGGCACGCGGAACGCGCGGTCTCCCAGAGCTTTTCGCCCCGTACGAGCCGGTTGTGCTGGCGCCACAGGAAGATCTCGCCGAGATCGCGGAAGTACCAGCCGTTGCCGACGATGCCGTGCCGGGCGGGCAGCAGCCCGGTGAGGAAGGTGGACTGGGCGCTGCACGTGACCGCGGGCAGCACGGTGCCCAGCTCGGCCAGCCAGCCGCGGTCGGCCAGCGCGGCCAACCGCGGCATGTGCCGCAGCGCCTTGGGGGTCAGCCCTACGACGTCGAGCACCACGAGGGGTTTCATGAAGCGGCCCTTCCGGAGTCCAGTTCCCCGCGCGCCCAGCGCAGCTCGGCGGCGATGCCGCGGGCGAGGTCGTCCACCCCGCCCGGCAGCACGGTCCAGGTGTAGGTCTCGACCTCGACGTGCGGGTCTCCGCGGAGCCCGGCGAACACCGCGCGCAGCACATCGGTGGTGCCGCTCAGCGGCGCGGGCGGGGCGGTGTGCAGGGGAACGTGGAAGTGGACGCGCCACGGCCCCCGCGCGGGGAGATCGGCCGCGGGCAGGTCGTCCGAGGCCAGCACCGTGCCGTCCGCCGCGCGTTCGCGCACCTGGTGCAGGTACCGCGGTTCGGCGAAGGCGGCCAGCGCGGCCCGCGCGCACTCGGCCGCGGGCTCGGCGACGTGCAGTGCGGCCGACGCCTGCACCTTCACCACGTCGAACCCGGCTTCGGCGATCTGCCGCAGGGTGGCCGCCGGGTCGGCGAAGGACACCGCGAGGTGGCAGGTGTCCAGGCAGAGCCCGATGTGCGCCGGATCGACCCTGCCGGACAACCAGCGCAGCGCGTCGGCGACGGTGTCCAGCACACAGCCGGGCTCGGGTTCGACGGCCAGCCGGATCGGGCGTTCGCCGCGGTCGAGCACCTCGGTCAGCGTGGCGAGCGCCCGCGTGGCCGCGTCGTCGTCCGCCGGGGCCCACGGTTCGCGCCAGGCCAGTGGCAAGGTCGAAATGCTGCCGTACGCCGCGTCCTCGGCGAGCAGCCCGCCCAGCACGGTCACGCAGTCGAGCGTGTACCGCAGGCGCGCCCGCTCCGTCCACTTCGGATGGTAGACCGCGCGTTTGACCACCTCGTCGTGGAAACCGCCGTACGGGAAGGCGTTGAGCGTGCACACCCCGAGCCCGCGCGCGTCGAGTTCCGCACGGAACTTCGCCAGCACGTCGCGGTTTTCGGCGAGCCCGCGCGCGACCGGCGCGGCAAGCCACAGCCCGACACCGAGCAGGTCCTCGTCGCAATACTCGCGCACGCGGACCGAATAGCGGTCGAGCTGGGCGAGTATGCCTTCGAGGTCTTCGGCCGGGTGCACGTTGGTGCAGTAGGAGATCATTCGCGCCCGCCCCGGAGCACGGAATTGCCCTCGAACTCGCCCGCGGCGCCCTCGAACCCGGGCAGCGGGTCGAGCGTCAGCCTGCCGCTCTGCGCGAAGAAGTCCACCGGGTTCTGCCAGAGCACGGTGTCCACATCGGACTCGTCGTACCCGCTGGCGAGCATCGCCTGCCCGGTCTTCAGTGTTTTCAACGGATCCGAGCGACCCCAGTCGGCGGCGGAGTTGACGATCTTGCGCGCCAGGCCGTGCTCCCGCAGGATCGTCACCATCCGGTGCTCGTCCATCTTGGTGTCGGGGTAGACGGAAAAGCCCAGCCACGCCCCGGAATCGGCCACGATGTCCACGGTGACCTCGTTGAGGTGGTCGACCAGCACGCGCTCGACCGGGATGCCGGACTCGCGCACCAGGTCCAGCGTCCGCTTGGTGCCCTCGAGCTTGTCCCGGTGCGGGGTGTGCACCAGTACCGGCAGCTCGTGGTCCTTGGCCAGCTCCAGCTGGCGGGCGAACACCTCGTCCTCGTCCCGGGTCATCGAGTCGTAGCCGACCTCGCCGACCGCGACCACACCGTCCTTAGCCAGGTAGCGGGGCAGCACGTCGAGCACCTCGCGGCAGCGCGGATCGTTGGCCTCCTTGGGGTTCAGCGCGATCGTGCAGTGGTGGCGGATGCCGAACTGGGCCGCGCGGAAGCGCTCCCAGCCGATCAGCGAGTCGAAGTAGTCGGTGAACGAAGCGACACCGGTGCGCGGCTGCCCGAGCCAGAACGCGGGCTCGACGAGCGCGCGCACGCCGGCCGCGTGCATCGCCTCGTAGTCGTCGGTGGTGCGCGAGGTCATGTGGATGTGCGGGTCGAATATCCGCATCAGTGCTTCACCCTTCCCAGAACGGCGAGTGCGTCGGCGGGAACTTCGCGACCCGCCGCGCTCCGCTCCGCCGCGTAGTCCGAGACCATGCGGCACAGCTCGGCGTCGATGTGGTGGTCCAGCTCCGCGACCGCGGCCAGCGGCACCCCGGCGAACAGGCACTTCACCACGCCGTGGCGCCACGAATGGGCATCGAGGTGGCGTGCGGCGAATTCCCCCATGGCGGCGGCGACCAAGCGGATGTCGTTGGTGCGCAACGCATCGGCGATCAGCAGGCGCCCGGTGTCGGCGACGGCGGGCTCGGCGTCGCACAGCGCGTCGAGCCCGCGCAGCACGCCGCGGCGTTCGGCGTCGTCACCGTACCGGTAGAGCTCGGCCAGCTTGGCGGCGAGCGCCTCGGCGTCGAGCACCGCGGCCAGTTCGGTGAGCATCCGGACGCGAGCGCGGTCGTCGGCCGTGCCCGCGATCAGGCCGCGCGGATCGGCGGCGTCGACCGAGGCGCGGCCGACGCCCCGGCCCGCCGCGGGGAACAGCCTTCCGATCGCGGCGGGTTCGTCCCGGATCACGGCCAGCGCCCCGGTGACCCAGGGGTGCTCGGCCTTCGCGGGCATCGCCGAGGACAACGCGCGGAACGCGCGCGCCGCGACCTCGGGAGCGGCGTGGCTGTGCCGCGGCAGTTCGACCGCGGCCAGCCCGGTGTACCCGATCCGGTCCAGCGCGGCGAGCGTCGCGGGGAGGTCGAGCTGCCCGTCGCCGAACTCGAGGTGTTCGTGGACTCCGGGGAGCATGTCGTCGAGCTGGACGTTGAACAGCAGCGATCCGGCCCGGCGCACGCATTCGGCGGCGTCGGCCGGTTCGACCGCGACGCAGTGGCCGACGTCGAGCGTGACGCCGAACAGCTCGTGCTCGCCGAGCTGCTCCCGCAGTTCCAGCACCTGGCTCAGGTGCTGGACGAAATGCCCCGGCTCCGGTTCCATGCCCAACCGGACTCCCCGCGCCTCCGCGGCGGAAAGCAGGTTCTTGACACCTTCGCGAAGGCGGGCCGCGGCGGTCTCGTCGTCGAGGCCGGCCGGCTTGGCACCGGACCAGAACGAAACGCAGTCGGCGCCGAGCTCGGCCGCGATCCGCATTCCCCGTTCCAGGAAGTCGATGCGGGGCGCGGGATCGTCGGAAAGCAGTGTCGGGTGGTGCTTGTGCCACGGATCGAGCAGGTAGCGCGCGCCGGACTCGATGACCACCGTGGTCAGTCCGAGCGAGGAGAGCCGGGCGGCGAGGCGGTCGATCCGCGCGGGCAGGTCGTCGTCGTAGGGGTTGAGACGGCCGTGGTCGAGCGTGAGCGCGACGCCGGTGTACCCGAGATCGGCGAGCACGGCGAGCGCGTCGTGCAGGTGGTGGTCGGCGAAGCCGTTGGTGCCGTAGCCGAGTGAGAAGGTCATGTGGGACTTACCTTTCGCGACAGCTTGCGCGCGAGGGGCAGCGCCGCGGCGACCAGCGCGGCCTCGAGGACGGAACCGCGCGCGGTGATGGCGGCCTGCAACGGCACCATCCCGTGGATGCCGGTCTTGGTGGCCTCGCGCACCACCGGTCCCGACGGATCGGTGATCGCCGCGGCCTGCGCGCGGCCGACCAGTCCGGCGTACCCGGCGCCCGCGGCGAGGGAGGCGAGCCGGTGCCAGCCGGAGCGCGCGGAACCGCCGACCGCGAGTGCGGTGGCCGCGCGGCTGGTGACCAGTGCCGCCCGCGCGGTGGCGGGTGCGGAACCGCGTACCTCGCCGGTGGACAGGGCGGTGACGCCGAGCGTGTGCACGGCGAGCGCGGCGGCCGCCGCGCGGCCCGCACGGATATCGCCGCCCGCGCCGAGCATCGTGTCGAGCGCGCGGCACGCGGCCATGCCGATCGGACCGGCCGGGGTCGGCTTCAGCAGCGTGTCGTAGGCGCAGACCGCGCCGGCCAGCGGCACCGCCGTCTTCAGCGCCCGCTTGCCACCGCCGAGCGCGGCGAGACCCAGACCGGCCACGATCAGTGTCCCGCCGACGGCCAGTGCCCCCTCGGCGGAAATGCGCCCGGACGGAATGGGCCGCTCGGGCCGTTCGACGGCGTCCAGTTCGCGATCCGCCCAGTCGTTGAGCGCCATCCCCGCCCAGTAGAACGCGGTCGACGCCAAGGGCAGTACCCAGTTCCGGCCCCGCAGCGGGTTCTTCGCCGCGGCCGCGCCCGCCACCGTGTCCCCGAGCACAGTGAGGGCGGCGGGGGCGCGGACCAGCTCGGCGAGCGTGCGGATCCGGCTCACAACGCGCCCGCCCAGTCCCGCAGGATCCGGGTCTGCTCGGCGAACCGGTGCTCGTCGCCGCCGAGCGGGTCCTTGAAGAAGAAGCCCAGTTCGCCCAGCGCGCCGGTCCTTCCTGCCGCGTGCGCGGCGGCGGTGAACCGGGCGAGGTCGAGCACCAGCGGTGCGGCCAGCGCCGAGTCGTACCCGGTCCAGGTGAACTGCAGGCACATGCGCGCGCCGAGGAAGCCTTCGAACGACACGTTGTCCCACGCGGTTTTCGTTTCGCCGAGATCGGGCACGTTGTCGATGTGCAGTGGCGCGGTGACCTCGCCGCCGAGCAGCGCGGCGAGGCCGCGGGCCTTCGATTCGAGCTTGCTGTGCACCTTCGCCGGGTCGCCGAGGGTTTCGCCGTCACCACCGCCGAGCAGGTTGGTGCCCGACCACGACCGGACCCGCAGCGCGCGCGAGGTGAACATCGGGGCGAGCACGGTCCGCAGCAGCGTTTCGCCGGTCTTGCCGTCGCTGCCCGCGTACGGCAGCCCCAGTTCCGCGGCAAGGCCGCGCAGTGCGGGCAGGGTGATCCCCGGTGAAGGGGTGAACTCGACGTAGGGGCTACCCGCGCGCAGCGCCGCGTACGCCATCAGCGAGCTGGGCGGGAGCACGGCGCGCGCCGTGTCCTGAAGCGCGGCTTCGAGCAGCGCGAGGTCGGCGTGCTCGGGCAGCGCGGGGACCGGTGCCTCGGTGGAGGCGAGGTTGACCACGACCACACGGTCCAGGTCGTGCCGGGACGCGAACGACCGGATGTCCCCGGACAGCCGTTCGCTCGCGGAGGCCTGCGAGCCGGTGTGGGCGGCGGGGTGGTAGCCGTCGCGGATCTCGGCATCGATGGCGGCCAAGCCGTCGCGGACGGCCGACCGTACCGCGTGGCCGAACAACCCGGCGTCGGCCAGCTGCTCCGCTCGCTTCTCCAGCGAGGTGTGCGCGATGTCGTGGCCACCGACCACGATGTCGTCCCACGCGGGCAAGGGAACCTGGGCGAACTCGGGCAGTTCACTGACGCAGCCGGTCGGTTCGGCGATTCCGGCGCGCAACGCCAGCAGCCCGACCACGGCCGTGGTCGCTACCGATCCTTTGGCGCCCACCAGCCACAGACCGGTGCGCATAGCTCGCTGGGACATCGAGAACATACCTCTCCACGAAATGACGACGCCATGGCGTGAACGGCGGCCGGTACCGGCGCCACTCGCACTGGCCTGGTCGGGGTCGTCCTGAGCGGCCGACATCCCGGATGGAACCACCCGGGGGCGCCGCGGCGGTAGATCATTCGATCCTGAGGCAACTCGGTACCCCCGGCGTCGGGGCGCGCGACGGCCCGTTGCGGGCTCGCGCCGTCGTGACCTTGCTCAGGGGGATTCTTCGCGAGCGGTGAGCGTGGAGTCTTCGAGATCCGCTTCGTGCGCGTGCCTGCTCCGCCCGGTCAGGCGCAGCACCTGGTAGGCCGCCACCAGCAGGACGAAGAACGGGATGCCGAACTTCCACGCGGGGTCGAGCCCGTCGATCCAGAACGTGGAGACCAGCACCGTGGCGAGGAACGCGATGACGACGACGTTGACCACCGGCGCGCCCCGCAGCCGGACCGGCGACGGGGGCAGGCCCGCGCGGCGCCGCCGGATCCGGAACGCCAGGTGCGTGACCAGGATGATCATCCACACCACCATCGCGGCGAAGATCGAGATCCCGAACAGCACGAGGTAGGCGCCGGACTCGGAGTTCTTCGACAGCACCGTCGCGATGACGAGCCCGGCGGTGGACAGCACGAGCGCGTTGCGCGGTACCCCGGCACGGGTCAGCCTGCCCGCCCAGGCCGGGGCGAACCGGTGCTCGGCGAGGGAGTGCAGCATCCGCGTGGTGAGGTAGAGGTTCGTGTTCGCGCTCGAGAGCGCGGCCGTGAGGACGACGAAGTTCATCACGGTCGCCGCGGCGGGCACCCCGGCCGAGGTGAACACGCGCACGAACGGGCTCGCGGTGATCGAGCCGCCCGCGCTGGTCACCGTCCACGGCACGACGAGGACGACCACGAGCATCGCCGCGACGTAGAACAGGCCCAGCCGCAGCACCATCGCCCTCGCCGCGCGCGGGACGTCGCGGGCGGGGTTCTCCGATTCGGCCGCGGTGACCGAGACGACCTCCGTGCCGATGTAGCTGAACAGCACGAAGACCATCGCCAGCAGCAGGCCGGACACGCCGTTGGGCAGGAAACCGCCGCCGGTGGTCAGGTTCGCCGTGCCCGTCGCGGGGGCGTGCGGCAGTCCGAAGAACACCAGCACCAGCCCGAGTACGACGAACACCAGGATCGCGCAGACCTTGATCATCGAGAACCAGTACTCGAACTCGCCGAAGACGTGCACCGCCGCGGCGTTGACCGCGATCACCAGCAGCGAGAACACCGCGACCGGGAGCCAGAGCGGAATCCGCGGCCACCAGTACTGGACGTACACGCCCGCCGCGATCGTCTCACCGCCGACCGCGATCACCTGCATCGCCCAGTACGCCCAGCGCACCACGAAACCGCTGCCGACGCCGAGATACTTCTGGGCGATACTGCCGAACGCGCCCGCGGCCGGGTGCACCACGACCATCTCGGCGAGCGCCCACGAGATCACCAGCGCCACGAGTCCACAAAGGACATAGGCGAGCACGACGGCCGGTCCGGCGTGCGAGATCGCCAGGCTCGAACCGAGGAACAGGCCGGTGCCGATGGCCCCGCCGATGCCGATCATGGTCAGCTGCCTGCTCCGCAGCCTTCGCCGCAGCCGGTGCGTTTGCGCCATGCCGGACTCCCTACTGGCTCGCGCGGTACTCGGCGATCGCCCGTACGACGGCGTCGAGATCGGATTCGTCGTTGTAGTAGTGAAAGGACATCCGCAGCACGTCGCCGCGGGCGCTGCACACGATCCGCCGCGCGGCGAGGAACGCCGCCAGCGCGTCGGGGTCGGTGTCGACGAGGGCGACGAGCGGGCCGCGCCGCTCGTCGGTCAGCGGCGACCGCAGGCGTTCTCCCGCGTCGAGCAACCGCTGCTGCAGCTTGCCCGTGAGCACGCGGAGGTGGTCGCGCACGCGGTTCGCGTCCAGCCGGTGCACCAGCGACAGCCCGGCGACCGCGCCGTAGGCCGACGGGATCGACGGCGTCCCGGTCTCGAACCGGCGCGCGTGCTCGGGGTAGTCGAGGTGGCGCGGGTCGAACTCGAACGGGTTCGTCCGGCCGAACCAGCCCGTCAGCGGCGGGGAAACGTCGTCGCGCAGGCCGGGCCGGACGTACAGGAACGCGATCCCGGAAATGCCGAGCAGGTACTTCAGGCTGCCGCTCACGAGGTAGTCGCAGCCGAGCTCGGCCACGTCGACCGGTTCGACGCCGAGGCCCTGGTAGGCGTCGACGAACGTGCGCGCGCCACTTTCCCGTGCCAGCGCGACGATGTCGGACACTTCGAACCGGACCCCGTTGGCGTAGCTGATCAAAGGCACCGACACGAGCCGCGTGTCGCCGGTGAGCTGGGCGGCGTAGTCCTCGGCGTCGACGAGCCCGTCGTGGTGCGGGACGTACCGGACGTCGGCGCCGCGGCCCCGCTGGGCGAGCCAGACGTGAGCCAGCGACGGGAATTCCAGGTCGGTCGTGACCAGGCCCGGCCGCTCGTCCCACGACTGCGTCGACGCGACCTGGTAGGCCCCTTCGGACGCCGACGGCACCACGGCGATGTCGTCGGAGTCCGCGCCGATCAGCCGGGCGAACGACGCTCTCGCTTCGGCGACCTTCGCCATCCAGCTGTCCCACGGCGCCCCGTGTTCGCGGATCGTGTGCTGGAACTCGAAAAGCTCGGCCGTGAGCGCGTCGGAAAGGGCGCCCTGGCTGCAACTGGCGAGGTGCACCGTGTCGGCGAGGGCGGGGAAGCGCGCCCGGAAGGCGGCCGGGCTCGGGTGGTCGGTCACGACGCTCCGTTCGGGGTCAGTAGCTGGGCGGGGTGATCGCCGCGAAGAACGTGGCGGGGCCGGGGCCGTCGTTGCGGTAGCGGTGCGGCAGCCGCGAGTCGAAGTAGCACGAATCGCCGGTGGCGAGCCGGTGCTCGGCGCCGTCGACCTCGACCACGAGCGTCCCCTGCGTGACGACCACGCACTCCTGCGAAGGATGCGTCCACGGCTCGTCCGAGGACACGCCACCCGGTTTCAACGTCCCTTCGAGCAGTTCGAGCCGCCCGGAACCGGGGGACACGCGTTCGTAGCAGATCTCGCCGTGCGGCGACTGCTGCCGGAGCCTGCGGTCCTTGCGCACCACGGCCACCTCGGACCGGTCCGGTTCGGCGAACAGGTCGAACAGCGGTGTTCGCAGCGCTTTCGCCAGCGCGCGAGCGGTTTGCAGGCTGGGGTCGGTGATCCCGCGTTCAACCTGGCTGATCAACCCCGTCGACACGTCGGCCAGCTCGGCCAGCTCGCGGATCGACAGCGATTTCTCGGTACGGATACGCCGAATGCGCTCGCCCAGCCCGTCCGGTCCGGTGTCCGTTCTTGCCATGTCCGCGTCGCTCCAGTTGACTGTCCCGTCAGTACGATTGAACACGGTACCGTAGGGCCGGTCTACCGTGGGTGTCAACGATCGTCACCAGCCCGCGATACGAGAGGACGCATCCATGAGCACCTCCGCCGAGACCGCGGTCGAGAAGTTCCTGACCTGCCTCGCCGACGGCGGGCTGCGGGTCGTCGACCTCACCACGAAGCTCAGCGCGGACACGCCGACGCTGCGGCTGCCCGCCCCGTACGCGAACCTCATCGACTTCAGCCTCGAAGGCGTCAGCGAGTTCGACGACGCCGGTCCGCTGTGGCGGCACAACAACATCCACACCGGTGAGCACATCGGCACCCACCTCGACGCGCCGCGGCACTGGATCTCCAACCGCGACGGCGCCGACGTGTCCGAGGTCCCGGTCGCCCGGCTGATCGGGCCAGCGCACGTCCTCGACGTCTCCGCGCGGGTGGCCGAGGATCCGGACTTCCTGCTGGAGATCGACGACATCCGCGCGTGGGAAACCGAGCACGGGCCGCTGCGCGACGGCGGGTGGCTGCTGGTCCGGTCCGGCTGGGAGCGCTACGGCCACGACAGGGAGGCGTTCCTCAACACCACGGACGGGGTCAGCCACACTCCCGGCATCTCGGCCGCCGCGGCGCGCTGGCTCGCCGAGGAGGCGCCGATCGCGGGCTACGGCGTGGAAACCGTCGGGATCGACGCGGGCAACGGGTTCGCGCTCGACCCGCCGATGCCCGCGCACCACCACCTCCTCGGCGCCGACAAGTACGGCATCACCTCGTTGCGGAACCTCGGTTCGCTGCCGCCGTCGGGCGCGCTCGTCGTGGTGTGCCCGCTGCCGATCGTCGGCGGGACCGGCAGCCCGGCGCGGGTGCTCGCGGTGGTGCCCGGCGGGGATGGCGACTCGTGAACGTGGCAAAGGCCGTCGGCGCCGCGCTCGTCCGCTTCGGTGTCCGGCAGGCGTTCGGGGTCGTCGGGAGCGGGAACTTCCACGTCACCAACGGACTCGTCCGCGGCGGCGCCGGGTTCGTCGCGGCCCGCCATGAGGGCGGCGCGACCACGATGGCGGACGCGTACGCCCGGTGCAGCGGCGAAGTCGCCGTGGTTTCGGTGCACCAAGGATGCGGGCTCGCCAACGCGACCACCGGGCTCGGCGAGGCCGCGAAGAGCCGGACGCCGCTGATCGCGGTCACCGGCGAGGCCACCGATCCGCTGTCCAACTTCCACCTCGACCAAGATGGCCTCGCGCGCGCCGTGGGCGCGGTCAGCGTCGCGGTCCGCTCCGCGGAGAGCGCGCTCGCGGACGTGCGGCGCGCGTTCACGGTGGCGAGGCGGGACCGGCGGACCGTCCTTTTGCGACTTCCGCTCGACGTGCAGGCGGAGCCGTTCGACGAACGCCTCCTCGACGGGCTGACCGCGATCGAGCCGCTGCCGCACCCGCGTGCGGCCGACGAAGACGTCGAAGCGCTCGCCGCCGCGTTGCGACAGGCGGAACGTCCGGTGTTCCTGTGCGGCCGTGGCGCGCGCTCGGCACGGAAAGCGTTGGTGGAACTGGCGGATCTGTGCGGAGCGCTGCTCGCCGAGGGCGCCGTCGCGAAAGGACTGTTCACCGGCGAACCGTGGGGGATCGGTGTGTCCGGAGGGTTTTCCTCGCCGCTGACCGTCGAACTCGTCCGCGGCGCCGATCTCGTGGTCGGCTGGGGTTCCGCGCTCAACGACTGGACGACCGCGCACGGAAGGCTGCTCGGGCCGGGAACCACGCTCGTGCAGGTCGATCTGGATCCCGCCGCGCTCGGGCGCCACCGGCCGGTGGCGCTGGGCATCGTCGGCGACGTCGCGGGCACCGCCGAGGCCGTCACCCGGCGGCTCGACGGTCGCCGCGGCTACCGCACCGCCGAAGTGCGGACGCGGATCGCGAACGAGATCCGCTGGCGCGACCACGCGCACGAGGACACGGGCACCGCCGACGTGATCGACCCCCGCACGCTGTCGGCCGCGCTGGACGAGATCGTGCCGGACGACCGCGTCGTCGGCGTGGATTCGGGGAACTTCATGGGGTATCCGACCATGTACCTCGACGTCCCAGACGAGAACGGGTTCTGCTTCACCCAGGCGTTCCAGTCGATCGGCCTCGGGCTGGCGACCGCGACCGGCGCGGCGCTGGCCCAGCCGGACCGCTTCCCGGTCGCGGCGTGCGGCGACGGCGGGTTCCTGATGGGCATCGCCGAACTCGAGACCGTGGTGCGGCTGAACCTGCCGATGCTGATCGTCGTCTACAACGACCACGCCTACGGCGCCGAGGTCTACTTCTTCGAACCCGCCGGGGAACCGACCGGCACCGTGACGTTCCCGGACACGGACCTGGCCGCGATCGCGCGGGGTTACGGCTGCGACGCGGTCACCGTGCGCACGAGGGCCGATCTGGACGAGGTGGCGACGCGAGTCGCCGCTGGGCTCGATCGGCCGCTGGTGGTGGACGCCAAGATCAGCGGCTTCGCCGCGTGGTGGCTGCGGGCGGCGATGGCGCACCACTGAGCTACGGTGCCATTTCCCGGAGCCGGTAGCGCTGCAGCTTGCCGGTGGCGGTCTTGGGCAGCGCGTCGACGAAGACCACGCGGCGGGGGTACTTGTACGGCGCGATGCGCGCTTTGACGAACTCCTGCAGCCGCACGACGGTTTCGTCGTCATCGCTGATTCCCTCGCGCGGCACCACGAACGCGGTGACGAGCTGGCCGCGCGCCTCGTCGGGGAGACCGGTGACGCCGCACTCCAGCACGTCCGGATGCGCGAGCAGCGCCTGCTCGACCTCGGGCGCGGCGATGTTGTAGCCCGAGGACACGATCATGTCGTCGGTGCGGGCCTGGTACCAGAAGTAGCCGTCGGCGTCCTGGACGAAGGTGTCACCGGTGATGTTCCAGCCGTCCCGCACGTAGGCGCGCTGCCGCGGGTCGGCCAGGTAGCGGCAGCCGGTGGGCCCCTTGACCGCGAGCCTGCCCGGGGTGCCCGCGGGTCGCGGGTTCCCGCGCTCGTCGAGCACCGCCGCGGCGTACCCCGGTACCGCGCGACCGGTGGCGCCGGGCCGGATGTCGTCGTCGGCGGAGGCGACGAAGATGTGCAGCATCTCGGTGGCCCCGAGGCCGTTGATGAGCCTGATCCCGGTCGCGTCGAAAACGGACTGCCACGTGTCCGCGGGCAGGTGCTCGCCCGCGGACACCGCGCGGCGCAGCGTCGAGAGCCGGTCGGCCTTTCCCGACGCGAGCATGGCCCGGTACGCCGTCGGTGCGGTGAAGCACACCGAAACCCCGTACTGGGAGATCAGTTCGGCGAGCCGGTCGGGCGTCGCCTTCTCGATCAGCACGGTCGAAGCGCCCACCCGCAACGGGAAGACGACCGAACCGCCGAGACCGAACGTGAACGCCAGCGGCGCGGTGCCCGTGAAGACATCGGCGGGCCGGGGCTTGAGCACGTGCGCGGAGAACGTGTCGGCGATCGCCAGCACGTCGCGGTGGAAGTGCGCGGTCGCTTTGGGACGGCCGGTCGTCCCGGAGGTGAAGGCGAGCAGTGCCACGTCGTCGGCCGCGGTGTCGACCGGGGTGAACTCCGCCGGCTTGCCGCCGATCGCCGCGACCAGGTCGTTTTCGCCGCCGTACTCGACGATGCGGAGCCCCGGAACGCCCGACGACCTGAGCGCGCCGGTGAACCGGGTGTCGCACAGCGCGAAGTCGACCGCCGCGATCTCGGCGATGACGGCCAGTTCGGTTTCGCGGAGCATCGGCATCGTGGTGACGGGGACGGCGCCCGCCTTCAGCACGCCGAACCAGCACGCGACCAGCCACGGGGTGTTCGGGCCGCGGAGCAGGACGCGGTTGCCCGGCACGATCCCGTGGTCTTCGGCCAGCACCCTGGCGATCCGGTTCGAGGTGCGGCGCAGCTCGCCGTAGGTCCACGGCGCGGAGCCGGGCGCGAGCAGGCAGGCCCGGTCGGCGCCGAGGAGGTCCGCGACCTCGTCGAGCAGCGCGGCCGCGCAGTTGAGCCGAGGGGGATACCGCAGACCGGCGAGGTCGAAGGACAGCTCGGGCCAGTCCCGCTCGGCAGGCAGGTTGTCCCGGCAGAAGGTGTCGACGTGGGCGGAGGCTGAAGGCGGCATGGCGTCCTTCCCGGCGGCAGGACCCCCACGGGGGCTCCATCGAGGGTATGCATCGTTGATGACGGCAGTCAATGCCACGACATATGCGATCCGGCTAGACTCCCGTGCGTGCCCGAACTCCGGCGAAGTGACACCGCTGGCCTGCTGAAGCCGATCCAGCCGCGCGCCCTGATCGTCACGCTCTACGGCCTGTACGCGCGCGAAGTGGGCGGGGCGCTCAGCGTGAGCGTGCTGATCCGGCTCATGGCCACCGTCGGGGTCGACGAGTCCGCGGTCCGCTCGTCGATCTCCCGGCTCAAGCGCCGCGGCGTCCTGGTCGCCCGCAAGGTTTCCGGAGCCGCCGGGTACGCGCTTTCGGAGCGGGGCCGCGCGATCCTCGTCGAGGGCGACCGGCGCATCTTCGACCGGCACCGCGCAGACGCGGGCGACGGCTGGCTCGTCGCGGTGTTCAGCGTCCCCGAGTCCGAGCGCGAGAAGCGGCATCGGCTGCGGTCGCGGCTGTCCTGGCTGGGTTTCGGCACGGTCGCCTCCGGCGTCTGGATCGCGCCGGTCCACATCGAACCAGCGGCGCGCGACGCGCTGGCCGCCGACGGGCTGGCCGACTACGTCGATCTGTTCCGCGCCGAGTACGTCGCCTTCCGCCCGGCACCGGAGCGGGTGGCCCGGTGGTGGGATCTCGACGCGCTCGAACGGATGTACGCCGAGTTCGCCGCGGAGTACCGCCCGGTTTCGGCGCGGTGGCGCCGGAAACGACGCGACGACGACGAAGCGGCCTTCGCGGACTACGTGCAGGTCCTCACCCACTGGCGGCGACTTCCTTATCTGGACCCGGGATTACCCGCCGACCTGCTCCCCGGCGACTGGCGGGGAGCACAGGCCGCCGACCTCTTCTTCGCGCTGCACGAACGCCTCGGTGCCCCGGCGCACCGGTACGCCGAGACGGTGATCGGTTCGCCGTGAAAGCGGAACCGGGCTGAGCCGCCGAATCGGCGCGGGCGACTGTTCCGCGCGAGAGAGCGGCGATTTCACCGGATTGCTGTAGTGTTCCGCGGCTCCTGCGTGGGCAACCTGGAGCACGTGACCGCCTTCGCGCTGACGAAGCATCAGGGGAGCGGAACGTGACGTCAGGAAACGAGGTACCGGCCGGTGTTCTCGTGGACTTGGCGGACACCGCCGATATCGACGACCTCCAGGAGTTCTCCCGCAGGCTGGCCCGGTGTTGCGCCAGGCTGCTGCCCATCGCCGGTGCCGCGGTGATCCTCAAGGACGACGACGGGAACCTGGCGGTGACCGCGGCGGCCCCGGAGTGGGCGCGAACCCTGCCGGCCCAGGCCATCGCGACGGGCGGCACCGGCCCGGTGTGGGAATCCGGTCGCACCGCGACCACCGTGACCGTGCGAGACCTCCACGCGGAGCGGCGGTGGCCGGAGTTCGCCAGAGCCGCGCTCCAGCGCGGTATCAGCGGGGTGTGCGCGATACCGCTCAAACGCGGCGACGACGTGCTGGGCGCCCTCGCCCTGTACTGCCATTCCGGTGTGGCGGTGGACGAGATCGAGATGTCCTCGCGGCTGCTCGCCGCCGCGGCGGGCGTCGGGCTCTGGCACTGGCGTGACCGGCACCGCCTGCGCACCCTCACCGAGCAGTTGACCACGGCGCTGCGGACCCGGATCGTGATCGAACAGGCCAAGGGCGTGCTCGCCGGCCGCCACGGGATCTCCCTTCCCGAGGCGTTCGCGCGGCTGCGCAGGCTCGCCAGGAACAACCGCTTGCCGATCCACGAGGTGGCCCGCGGCGTGACCGAATTCCTCACGTCACCGGGCGAATGCCGCGGGACCGCCCGGAAAAGACGCTTCGCGGGAACGGCCGGGCGCCGGTCGTGAATCCGGATCCGGGTGAGCTGCGCGAGCCGCGCTGCCGACGGCGATCTTGGTAGGGTCGGGCGCATGCCGCGTCCATCCGATCTCAAGTTCCGTGCGGTCACGGCACTGCAGCGCTGGGTCGCCAACCCGGTGACCACCCGGCTGCGCGGCCAATGCCTCCTGGAGACCACGGGCCGGAAGTCCGGTCGGCCGAGGCGGACACCCATCGGCGGGCGTCGCACCGGGCGGGACTTCTGGTTCGTCTCCGAACACGGCCACAGGTCCCAGTACGTGCGCAACATCCTCGCCGAACCCGAGGTGCGCGTGCGCATCGGAGGGCGCTGGCAGCACGGTGTCGCCCACCTGGTCCCCGAGGACGACGCCGCTGCCCGGCTGCGGAAGCTGCCGCGGCTTAACAGCGCCGCGGTCCGTGCGGTCGGCACGGACCTGCTCTCGGTGCGCGTCGAACTCACCGACTGACCGACCGCCTGCGTCGGTGAGCCGGGCTCAGGGAAGGGAACCGCGGTACTGGCGGCTGTCCGCCGGTGGCACGCACCCGAAGTCGGCTCGGTTGTCGTCGGTGTCCCTGCTGAACGCGTCCCTCGATTCGGCGAGCCCCGGGCAGGGCACCGCGGCGTCTTTCTCGCGGCATGGTGACGCGGGGTCCCATGCGACGCTGTCGACACGGGCGCGCCGCCGGTCCAGCAGGGTCTCGCCGGTGCCGGTGATCGAAGGCACCACTACCTGCTGGGCTGCGGTTCCGCCGAAGTCGAGGCCGACGACCAGGAAATGCGCGCCGGGGGCGAGCGCGCTGCCCGCCGGTAACGTGGCGAGTTCGGTGGGAACCGCGTGCCCGTCGCAGGATTGGACGGTCCATCCGCCGAGTTCCGCCGTGCCGGAGCCGGTGTTGTGGAGGTCGAGATAGCCCGCCCGCCCGCCGAGCACCTCGTGGATCTTGACCAGCGGGCGACCGGCCCCTTCGGCGGGAGGTCCGGCGAGGGCCAGGAGCAGGAGCAGCGCACTGAACACGGTCACCGCGCCATCCTCCCGCGAGCACGGCGACCGCACACGGGGCCAGTTTGCCTCGATCGCGGGGACTTCCGTCGCTTCTTTTCGTCCTCGTCGCGGCGGCGCGCCACCGCGGTCTACTTTGGACAGTCCATCGACGGACCCGGCCGCGGCGGTACTGTCATCTCGTCACCCGAAAGGGTGTATTTGCGGGCGATTGAAAGCGCGCACGAGTGCGGAATGATCTTTTCTGCGCGTCGCAAGGGAAACGATCTAGTTTTGACGTGCACTATTGTTGACATGCCGCGGTTTGTCACGATATGGCCGCGAATTTAGTTATTTCGCGCAAGCAATTCGCGTGCGGAACCTCGGGTACCATTCTTTTCGACTGGGCGAGAAATCATCAGGGTGAAGCGTGCCGTTCCGGGTTTCGTGCGGGGAGGCTTGCCGATCAAGCGACGAAAGGCGAAACGGGATGTCGAAACCGGTCAAGTTCTTCGTGTCGGCGGTGCTTCTGTGCACCGTCGCGAGCGGCTGCGGCCTGCCGGACAAACCGGGCGCGCCGAACGCGCCGGGCGGATCGCAGCCGTCGTCGGAGCAGCCGCAGGTGCCCGCGCTGGGGTCGGACCTCAAACGCGAGGACATCCCGCAGCAGGCGCGGCCCGCGTTCGACAAGGCGGTCGTGTCCGAGCAGAAGTGGCTGGAGGCCGCACAAGCGGCCAAGGCGGCCGAGCAGGAACGCGTCACCAGCGAACAGGCCGTCGTCGTCAAAAAGGCGGAAGCCGACCAGGAACGCCGGACGGCGGACGAGGCCGCGGCCAGGGTGGCGGAGCAGCAGCGGGCCGCCGACCGCGCGAGCCTCCGGCAGCGAGAGGCCGAGGCCGAGGTCGAGCGGCAGTCCCGCGCGAACGCCGCCGCGGCCGCGGCCGAAGCGCGCCGTCGCCTCGCCGCGGCGCAGGCCGAGGCCCAGCAGGCCGCGCGGGCGCTCGCCGAACTCCGCGCGCGGGAACAGGCCGCCGAGCGGATAGCGCAGCAGCGCGCGGCCGACCTCCGGGCAGCGCTGGAACGCAGCCGGGCGGCCGCGGAGGCCGCGCGGGAACGGGACCGCGCGAGGCAGGCCGCCGAGGACATGCGGCTGCGAAGCTGCCAGACACTGCGCGCGATGATGCAGCCGACCGGGCAGCAGGAAGAGCGCCGGATCGGGCAGCCGGTCTGCTCCGACGGCACCCGGCCGGCCGGAGGACGGTGACGACTCCGCGACGGCACCCCGCCCGGCTCACGCCGAACCGCGCACCGCGGGAGAAGGACGGCGGGCGCCTGCGCGACAGCTTGGAAACGCTGGGCGCGGTGATCGCGCCACCCACCCTGCTCACCGCGCTCGGCCTGTATCTCGGCTGGCGGCGGACCGACAGCTACGCCCGGTACTTCGGGATCGACCAGAGCGTGCTCCGGTACGACACCCAGGATTTCCTGTTGCGCAGTTGGCAAAGCGCGCACCAGGTCGTGTTCGCCCTGGTGCTCGGGGCGATCGTGGCCGCGGCGGGCCACCTGGCGCTGACCAGGACCCGCTGGGGCCGGGTGCACCACGTCGTGTCCCTCGCCATCGCGCTGATCAGTGGTGCGGTTCTGCTCGTCCAGCTCGCGTCGTGGTTCGTGCCTCCGCTGGATCGGTGGATTTCGGGCGTCGTCTACTACATCCCGTACCTGACGCCGTACGCGATCACCGCCTTCGCCGTGGCGTCGCTGGCGTACTCCGGGCTGCTCCTGTGGCGGGGCAGGGGCGCGAGAGCGGCGCCGATACCCCGCGGCCCGCTCAAGATCGCGGGCTCGCTGGTCGCGGTCCTGCTGTTCCTCGGTGTGCTCTCCGCGACCGACAAGTACATTTCGATCCTGGGCGGCAAGGACGCCGAGTACATGTCCACCACGTTGCCGGAGCGGCAGGGCGTGATCGTCTACAGTGCACAGGACCTGGCCCTGTCCGATCCCGTGACGTGCACCGAACTCACCGGCCCGAACCGGGCCTACCGCTTCCGGTGCGAGGGCCTGCGACTCTACCTCCGCAGTGCCGACACGTACTTCCTCCTGCCTGCCACGTGGTCGCAGGCGGACACCGACCCCCGGCCCGACCGCCTGATCGTGCTCCGGGACGATCCCTCGGTACGACTGGAGTTCACCCCGCCGAGCCCTTCGCGGTAGTGCCCGATGAAACGACTGTCCATATCGGATTCCGGGCACAGCGGGTCAGCGAAGCCATTGGCGGTCGCCGACGAAGGTGGCCCACTGCCTGCCGTACCCCACACGTGACCGCTGGCCGTGATCGCGAGGACGATCAGCACGAGCGCGAGGAAGACCAGGCCCATCGCGATCCGGAGCACGGCGAGGGAACGCGGTGCGAGCCCCGGCGCGCATGCCGGGGCGCGGCGGGTTCCGACGGTTCCGGAGCCGCGGTGATCGCGGCCGGGTGTCCCTTGCGTCAACGGGAATGCGGTGCGATCGCGTGCAGTGCCTGCGCCACGGAGTTGGTGATCGATCTGGTGGTGTCGACGGGGAAGGCTTCCGGCCATGGGTTCGCGGCGGCGGCCATGGCTCGTGCGATGCGTGGTGTGACGTCGGACGGTGAATTCGTTCTTGTCACGATTCGGTTGGTGCGAACGGAGTCCGGTGCGACGCATTCGAGTGCGACGAGTTCGCTGTGGGTGCCGGTGGCGATCTCGGCGGCGAGTGCGCGGTGTTGTCCGGACGACCAGGATGCGTCGAGCACGACGGTTTCGCCGAGTGCCAGCAGTTCTCGCGCGCGTTGGGTCAGTTCGTGGTAGGTGCTCGTGGTTTGTTCGGGGGAGTAGATGCCTTCCTGGTAGGGGGCGGGTGCGTGCCAGGTGCCGGGTTTGCCGAGGATTTCCTTGCGTACCAGGTCGCTGTGCAGCAGTGTGGCGCCGAGCCGTTCGGCGAGTGCGGAGGCGAGGGTGGTTTTCCCGGAGCCGGGAAGGCCGCCGACCAGGATCAGTCGCACGCTCGTGAGGCGGGTGTGCCGGAGTGCGATGGCGGTGTATTCGGCGGCGACCGCTTTCGCCAGGTGGTCGCCCTGGTTGTAGCGGTGGCAGGCGACCTTGACCCGGACGAATGCGCGGTAGGCGAGGTAGTGGTGCCACAGGGCGTCGGGTGGGGTGTCGCCGGTGAAGCGGAGGTAGTGCTGGTAGAGGAGTGTGCCGAGTTCGGGTGCGTCGAGCCGTTCGAGGTCCATCGCGAGGAAGGCGATGTCGTCGATGCCGTCGACGTGGCGCAGGTGGTCGTCGAATTCGAGGCAGTCGAGGATCCGGGGTCCGTCGGGGAGGCAGAAGATGTCGTCGGCGAGCAGATCGCCGTGCCCGTCGATGATCCTGCCCAGCGCGATCCGGCGGGCGAACAGGTCGTGGCGGCCGCGGAGGAAGGCTTCGGTGCGTTGTTCGATTTCGTCCGCGGTGGCGGGGTCGACGACGGTGCCGTGGAAGCGGCGTACCTGTTCGAAACTGGCGCGCCACCGCGCGGTGAGGGCGTCTCTGGTGCCGTCGGCGTCGATGTGGGGTCCGCGGTCCGCGGTGGCGTGGAACCCGGCGAGTTCGCGGGCGATGTCGCGCACGGTGCCGTCGAGTGGGTCGCGTCGTCGGACGAGGGCGGTGAGGCGGCGGTCTTGCGGCATGCGCCGCATCACGACGAGGTGGTCGCAGGGTGTGCCGTCGGGGCCGGAGATGTCGGCGACGCCGAGGTAGACGTCGGGTGCGAGTCTGCGGTTGAGCCCGACTTCCCGGTGGCACACCGCTTCTCTGGCTTCGCGGGTGGAGAAGTCGAGGAAGCCGAGGTTGACCGGTTTCTTCATTTTGTAGGCGAGATCGCCGACGAGGAAGACGATGCCGATATGTGTTTCGCACACGGCGGCGGGCAGGCCCGGCCCGTGATCGGGAGTGTCGGCGGGAAGCATGCTGCCAGCTTCGAGCGCGGCGCCCCGGCGCGGAAAGGGCCCTTCGTCACGCGCGCCAGGGCCGTCCGGAGCTGGGGCTCTCGGGCACCCAAGCCGTTGGTCTTCGGGCCTGGTGACCAAAGTCCGCATCGGTGCGGCCGGTGCCTGCATACCGTCGGGAGCAGTGGCCGCCCCGTGCCGGTGGCCGGTGCCGATTCGACGAACGGGTGTGCCGATGAACAAGCCTTCGCAGAACTTCCCCGTCGTGGTTGCCGTGGTGCTCGGAGAGCGGAACGAACCCGCGCTCCGGTGGGCGGCGGCGGAGGCGGGGCGGCGTGGTGCGCCGGTGCGGATCTTCACCGCTTACGGGTATGAGGATGTGGCTCCGGGTGCCAGTTTCCCGCCGCCGACCGAATGGCTGGCGATGAAGAAGGTCGCCGCGGACGAGCTGCTCCGGGAATCGGCGGCCATCGTCGGTGATGAGGCGCCGTCGGTGGACATCACCACCGAGGCGGTGTCGGTTGGTCCGGTCAAAGCGCTCCTCGACCTTTCTCGCCGGGCCAGGATGGTCGTGCTGGGTGAGCCGAACTCGGCGGTCGCCGCGCTGCTGGAGGGGTCGGTCTCGGTTTCCCTCGCGGCGCGTGCCCGGTGCCCGGTCGTCGTGGTCAGGGGAGCGGTGCGCGACGGGTCGGTGGTCGTCGGCGTCGACGGAAGCCCTACCAGTGAGTCCGCGCTCGCGCACGCGTTCGAGGCGGCCTCGTTCGCGCACGCTCCGCTGGTGGCGTTGCACACCTGGCACGACGGTGATTCCGCGGGGTTGTTCAGCGAGGCCAGGATGTACTTCGAATGGGAGCCGGTGGAAAAGGCCGAGCGTCGCCTGCTGGCCGAGCGGCTGGCCGGGTGGGCCGAAAAGTACCCGGACGTCCGCGTGGACCGGGTGGTGGTGCAGGACAAGCCGCGGCACAACCTCCTCGACTGGAGCAAGCGGGCGCGGCTGGTCGTCGTGGGAAGCCGCGGCAGGGGCGGCTTCAGCGGACTCCTGCTCGGTTCGACGAGCCAGGCGGTGCTCCACCACGCGCACTGCCCCGTGATGATCGTTCCCGCGAACCCTCGGTGATCCGAACAGGAAGGGTTTTGTCATGCAGGCACGCGAAATCATGACTCGTCCGGTGGTGCGGGTGGGGCCGTCCACGCCGGTGCGCGAGGCGGTCGCACTGCTCACCGAGCACGGTGTGGCGGCTCTTCCGGTGGTCGACGCGGACAGCAGGGTGGTGGGCGTGTTCACCGAGTCCGACGCCCTGCGCGCCGAGACGACCGAGAACGGGTTCGACCCGGCGAGGCGGGTGCGCGAGCGGATGACGACACCGGTGGAGGTGGTCTCGCTCGACACCGACGCCCGCGAGATCGCCCGCCGGATGCTGGGTGACCGGCTGCGGAGCGTGCCGGTGGTCGACGACGGGGTGCTGGTCGGGATCGTGAGCAGGCGCGACGTGCTCCGCCCGCTGGTCCGCGGCGACGATTCGATCGCGGCACGGCTGCTGGCCCTGCTCACGGACTACTCCGGGCACCGCGACCGCTGGTCGGTCGAGGTGATCGGCGGCGCGGTGACGATCAGGGGCGAGTTCCACGACGACGCGGAGCGCCAGGTCGTGCGGGCGCTGGCCAGGACGGTGCCGGGTGTGGTGTCGATCGATCTCGGCCCGCGGGACGCCGGGCGACCGGCGGAGGTAGCGCCGTGAACGTGCTCGTCGCGGTGGCCAGCAAACACGGTGCCACAGCCGTCCACATCGGACACTGGCTCGGAACGGCCGCGCGGTTCGTCGACCGGCACGCGGCCGTGCTGCGCGCGATGCCGGTCTGGCTGTTTTCGAGCGGGCCGGTGGGGGAGCCGCTGAGACCGGCCGAGGCGACGGAGTTCACGGCTCGTCTGCTGGCGGACACCGGTGCCGTCGAACACCGGGTGTTCGGCGGGAAGATCGATCGCGGCGTGCTGCGGTTCGCCGAGCGCGCGCTCGTCAAAGCCTTGCGGGTCAAGGACGGTGACTACCGGGACTGGCACGCCATCTCCGCGTGGGGCCGGGAAATCGGCCTCACACTGGCGAAAACTCCCTCACGGACAGAACCGGCCGATGTACTCGAAGACGCGTACACGGACGACGCGTCGTGAACCGGACAAGGAGGCGACGATGCGCGCTCGTGACTTGATGACCGCGCCGGTGGTGACGGTGGGGCCGGGGACCGCGGTCAAGGACGCGGCGAAGGTGCTGGCGTCGCACGGGTTCACCGCGTTGCCGGTGGTGGACGATGACGAACGGCTCATCGGCATCGTGACCGAAGCAGACCTGATCAAGGACAGGATGCCGCCGGACGCCCGCCACAGCGACCCGGAGTGGCACGCGGCGGCGGGCACGGTCGGGGCGGTGATGAGCACCCCGGCGATCGCGATGGGTGCCGGTGCCGATGTGGCGCAGGTGTGCCAGGCACTGGTCGACGGCGGGATCCGTGCGATGCCGATCGTGGCCGGGTCCACTGTGGTCGGGATCGTGACCAGGGGTGACGTGGTGCGGGTGATGGCGCGCGAGGACAGTGCGATCGCCGCGGACGTCCGTCACCGGCTGGCGATCTATGGCGGCAACGAGCGGTGGACCGTCGAGGTGTGCGACGGTGTCGTCCGGATCATCGACGCGTTCGACGACGCCACGGACCGTCATGTCGCGACCCTGCTGGCCGAAGCGGTGCCCGGCTGCGTGTCGGCCGAAGCCGTGTCCGTCACGGCGAAGGGGAGCGTGCGGTGAAGACGAGCGGAGGGATCGTGGTGGCGGAGTTGTGTGTCCACTGAGGACCAGGTCGGCACGACGACCGCGAGCGGGAGACGCCATGATCGGCTGGTCGGCGATCGAGACCGGGGTACTGGCGCGTGCACTGAGCCACGCGCCGTCGGTGCACAACACCCAGCCCTGGGCCTTGGAAACCGGTACCGGCACGGCGGATCTCTACGAACGGGCCACCGTCGCGCTGCCGCGGCACGATCCGGGCGGGCGCGACCGGACCGTGTCCTGCGGTGCCGCGCTGACCAACCTCCACCTCGCGGTGCGAGCCCTCGGCCGGGACGCCACCGTGTCGGTTTTCTGGCGCGGCACAACTGCCCGAGCCACCGCTCCTCGGCGATCCAGTCCGCTCTGGCCCGTGCGATCAGCAGGTCGAGGTGCGCGGTGCAGCAGGCGTCGACGAGCCGCTGGCCATCGGCGCTGGGATTCTCGGCGTCGAGCACCGACGAGTCCGGCAGCAGTGCGCCGATCACCTCGCCGGGCGGGATGGCGGTTCCGCAGTAACCGCAGACGGGAGGGGAACCCGGGACGGGCAGGGGGAGGGGACGCTCATCCATGACACTGGCCTCTGTGCACTCGATCTCGCGGAAACCCACCGCCAGGGGCCGGGGCGGTGGCCGGTGCGGCCCCGGGGAACTCCCCGAGCCGTGCTGACTACCGACAGTAGACCTCCGCGTTCCGGCATGTCCACCTCAGGACCGTCGTTCGCGAGCACTTCCCGAAGCCGGGCGAACCGTCAGTAGCGATTCCGGTCATGGTCGCGAACAGGTGCCGGTGTCTTCGTTCGTTGCGCATGGATTTCCTTTCGTGTCCCCGCGCAAGGACCGAAGGCCCTTTCGATCAACGACCGAAGTCCCCGTGAAAGCGGCGCTCGTCCGGGCCCGGCGGGCATACAATTGCCGGTACCCCGCTCGGCTGCGGCAGTGCGGCTGAGCCGAGCCCGCGCCCAGGACCCCGGCGCCGTTCCGTCGTCGCAGTTTTCGTTCCGGAAAGCCGAGGCGCTCCCATGCTTCCACGTGTCGCTCGGACCGCGTTGATCATCTCCTGCTTCGGGTTCGGCGTCGTCGGAGTCGTCGCCTGTTCCGTCGACGCGTTGATTTTCTGGGGCTCGCTGGGGTTGTTGGTCGGCGTGTGCGGATGGCTCGTCGCCGAAGACCTGCCCTCGATCCGAGCGCACGTCGGAAAGGGACTGTCCGACGTGCGGTGGGGCGCGTTGGTCGGCGGTGCCGTGCTCGCGGGCTACGTGACGATCGTGGGACTGGCGACCGTGCTCGGCACGGTCGCGGCTGCTGCTGTCGTGGTCGTCGCCGTGGCATTCTGGGCCTACCGGCGGTTCGTCCCCCGACGGACCACGACGGCGTCACCCGAACCACGAACGGCCCCGGAACCCCCGGCTCCGGACACGCGACCGGGGGTGGCCGCCCTGTCCGACGACGACCTGTGCCTGGCGTGGCGGCGGAGCTACTTCGAGCTGCAGAGGGCCGGTGACGAACGCACGCGGTACAGCGTCGTGATGCGGCGGCAGGAATACCTCGACGAGCTCGACCGGCGCAACCGCAAGGGTTTCGTCCGCTGGCTGGACAGCGGAGCCCGCGCGGGCGGGGACCCGCACCGCTACCTGGCCGCCGACGGATGAGCGGACGCCGATGTCCACAGTAGACAGCAGGTCGGCCGGTAGCGGGACGCGGTCCGCCCGCCTGCTCAGCCGGCGTGCCAGCGTTCGTAGGTGGCCCGCTTGCGGGCGGCCCGCTCGTCGATCTCGTCCAGGGGAAGATCGTTCACCTCGGCGAAGAAGTCCAGCGCCGCCCGCACGTCGGCGATCTCCTCCACCAGCCGTGCCCGCAGATCGGTGCCGTCCCAGTGAGTGGTGGCGCCATCCGCGCCGATGAGCTTCCCCAGTACCTGCGTCAATTCTCCGGACTCCTCGATCACCCTGCCCGCACCCGGCCATTTCGCCCCGCCGATGCCATAAGGACCGCCCATCACAAGCACGATGCCGGACGTGGCCGTGGAGCGGTACCCCAGGGTGGGCCCCCGCCACGAGCGCCCGACGGCGTCTGAGTAAAGTTTCCGCGCAGCGCCCCCGTAGCCCAATCGGCAGAGGCAGCGGACTCAAAATCCGTCCAGTGTGCGTTCGAGTCGCACCGGGGGCACCAGGCTTGACGTGAGAAGATCACGCTCTCAACAGGGGAAACTCGATCGATGCTTGCTCGTGACCGACCCGGTCGTACCCGGCGCGCCCCGGTTGTCCCCGGGGGGCTGCGGTCTATTCGCGGTCTCGTTTTTGGTTGCCAAGCAGCTCGAGGGCCTTGTTGAGTGGGTGGTCCGACGAACGAAAACCCCTGGTCCGCTCCTCAAGCCCGTCCGCGCGGGCGGCCACACTACCGGGAGCTGACCGTGGACACGACCATCGTGATGTGGGGCACAGGAGTCGAACTCCGATGGTGACAACCTTGATGCAGCGAGTGACAGCGCTGGCTGTCGAGCCAGGACGACGACACCGCCCTCAGCGATGCAGCGTGTGAGGTAGTGGCCTACCGCCTGCTTTCGCTGCGTGTGATCCAGTTTGCCGCTGTTGTGCTCCTGCTGTTCGTCGCCGCGACGCCGTTGCCGCTGGCCTTCGGCGGCAGTGCTGAGGCATCCAACCAATTGCACATGATCAAGACTGCGGGCACCGGTGGGGCGGTCGTCTTGCTGCTGGATGCCCTGCGTCAGCGCACCGCCGAGATCGCGCTCAGACAGAAGGACCGCGACCAGGCGCACAGCGAGCGGGGTGAGCTGGACTCCGCGGCCGAGCGTCGGATCAGCGAGCAGTACATCAAGGCCGCGGACCAACCCGGCTCCGACAAGGCCGCCGTCCGCCTGGCCGGGCTATACGCGCGCTGCGGTGGCTGAGGCAGAACGCCGAGAGTCCGCGGCAGACCACGTTCTGGGTCGCCATCGACTTAGATCTCACCGCCGCGACTGTGATCGACATCACCATTCTCGGTGTCGTTTCCGCGGCTGGCTTCACATTGGCCACGTTCATCGGCGACGCCCGCTTCAGCGTGCTCTACTCGAGCCGCACCGTTGTCGCGACCAACCAGCCCAGCCCATCGCAGAATCAGGGCGCCCCGGCATCAGAGGAGGAGCGCGACGGGCACCAAGCTGGCCCGGCACACCGAGAACCGCACGGACTAGGCCGAGGTCGGCCTGCTCATCAAAACCGCTCTGTTGCGCTGGCTCGGGCAGGCGACCGGACTGAGCTGGGACGAGAACGCCCGCCGGCGGCTGGCCTGGCATCCACCGTGGTCACCGCGTCGGCTCATCTCTGGGTTCCTCACCCGGTCGAGCACGTACGCATTGTCCCCCTGGAGGACGTTGGTGTCCGAGCCGCGTTCGACCTAGGATCTCTTGATGGTCGGCGTCGTTGATTACCGGGTCTTCTCACAGCCGTGCGCGTCGGCATTCAGTAGATCGTGCATCGCACGACCTGGTGCACCGAGTCATCCGCCGACGAGGCGTTCGCCGCGGCAGTGAAAGGGGCGCACTGGCCGACCGAGCAGGCCCCCCGACCGGCTGCGGCCCGGTTCGTCGATGCGGAGCGCCGTGATGGCGATACGGGGCCTCAGTGTCCCTCGCGGGGCGCTCGAACAGACTTCGCCCGCGTCGCGGGCTGTGCATGGCGAGGCTCAACCAGCCGGCAACTTCTGGCCATTGTTCCGGTGCTGAGCTCGTCATCAGCTCTGCGGAAAGCTGGAACCATCCGCTCGTTCAGTGACCATCATCGTCGGGCTGCTCGCTGGGCGCCGTACCCGGTTCGCCCTGGTCGTCCCCGCGGGTTTGCGGCCTACTCGCGCTCCCGCTCTGGCCGTCGAACTGACCAAGTGCCCTGGTGAGTTGGTTCTTGGCGCTGGCTTCCATCCCGGCAATGATCGCGGCGTAAATCTGGAGGAGGACCGCGACCGAGTGACCGGCCCATTCGGCGACCTGGCGGGCTGGTACCCCCGCTGCCAACTGGAACGAGACTCCGCCGTGCCGGAGGTCGTACCGCCGTCGGCACAGCACCGATTTGTACTCCTGCTCGCTCAGCGCCGCCTTGCGGGCCTTGTCCCAGATACGGATGGTCGTGGACTCGTCCAGGTCCCCACCAGTCAGGCTTCGGAAGAGGCGGCCGTCTGCCGTGGTGCCGAACCGCATGAGATGCGCGTGGAGTCGCTTCGTGAGCGGCGGCGGGCTTGGGACATGCCGCACCTCTCCCACCGCGCGTTGTTTGAGTTGCCGGTGGTCACGACGCGCGCCCGAGTCGGTCCACGCTGCTCCAGCGGTCGGCGCGGCCCGAGACACGAGCAATTCGCCCCATCCGTCCTCACCCTCGGGGAACACCCAGTCGCGAGCATTCTCGTCCCAGTACATGGGGGGCAGGTTCAGGTCGTCCTTGCCGAGCACGGCAGCCTCCTCTGGCCGCAATGCCGCGTAGTACTGTGCCGCAAAGTACGCTTCCAGCATCGGGCCTGACGATCGCCGCGGCTCTCCCTCGACGTATTGCCGGGCGACTTCGGTAAACAGCCGTTCGGCTTGTGTGGGGTTGACGACGATCCGCTTGTCGATAGCCTTCGTGTCCTTGGGTGCGGTCCACCTGATCTGCGGCAGGTGATTTTTGGTCAAGAGCTTTTCCTCAATGGCATACTCCAGCGCGTTGTACAGGACCGACCGTTTTCGGGATACTGTCTTTGCGGCGGCTGGTTTGCCATCCATTTTCATGGCGATTTGGTCGAGCGCCTTTCGTGCCGTCGCCGGGTCATCAAGGCGCGATACCGGCAGCGTGTTGGCGCGCAACCATCTCAATGCGCGCTCGATCTCGTCCGGTCTCGCGTTTTCTCTCCTCTGGGTGTTGTAGGCCCATCCTGTCATCGCCCGTCGGAGTGTCTTGTCGTCCGGTTTGCCTCGGGTCGTGGCCAGCATCGCGAACGTGGCTGTGGCCATTGTGTCCGCGTTTCCGCTCCGGGACTTCGCCGCAGCCCGGGGCCACTTGTAATCGATGTACTTCTGAGCGAAGTCGAACCAGCTTTTGGCCGCCAACTCCCTGCCGACCGAGATCGGCAGGCCGTCAGCCAGGCGGAACGCTTCTCCTTTCGCTTGTGCCGAAATGAGTTGCGACCGAAAACTATCAGCGAGCATCCGGGTGGCGAAAGTCTGCGGCCAGACTTTTCCATCCACCACCCAGCGAACGGTATAGGATTTCTTGCCCGGCTTTCCATTCTTGCGGGGCTTTCCAACCTTTGCGCGAATAGTCCAGATCTTGACGTCAAAGGTGGTGTCTTCCATCAAGTATCCCTCTTCAGGTCGTTTTCCCATTGCTCAAGATCCTTCGAATGTATTCGAAGGCGCCCGTTGGGTAGTCTGATACATTGAGGTGCGGTTCCTTTGGCTCGCCAATCGTCCCAGGTGGTCCGCGCGACCCGGTACTTAGCCAGGAACTCAGGAACAGTGATGTAATCGCGAGTATTCGTGGACATAAGAGACCCTTCAGGGCGATAAAATATTGGGGTATGACGAGGACGTCCAACAGGCAACTCTCGAGTCGCCCGCGACGATCCGACGATGAGCGTGATTCCCGATTGCCGTCGCGAGCCTGGTTCGACGCCCCCTGGAGGGCTGGACGTGCGCCCATTCAAGTCCATAGAGACGCGACCCACGGAGGGCGGCGAGTGCGCCTGCGGCAGATCCCTCTGATTGGCGTAGAACCCCTTGTGGACAGAGGCGTGGACGGTCTGGGACCGTCGCCGTATCTGCCACGCGTCCGTTTCCATTGTCGAGGCGCTTCGGCTCCGCGTCAGGTCCGCGCTGTCCAGCGAGACCTGGCCGACCGAGTCCGTGCGCGTCGACTGGGCAGACATCAGAGACCTCGCACGCGTTGAAGAGTTGTCTCGTTCCGCCCGCGCTCCGCGCGGCGAGCCCCGTCCGAGTCCGTCCCTCGTCCCGCGAGCCCCAGAGGGTCTCCAGCGGTCTGGCATCTGCCTGGATCGGCAGCGCTATCCGTACGCTGCCTTATGTCTAAGGTACGTGACGGGAGCGCGTTCGCAACCCTGGATTTCTGCGCACGGCGCGACTCTTGGAGCTGACGACGCTAGCGACCCCGGCACGGGGTGACCACAGTGGACAGTTGTATTTCGACAATGATGCTGGGACGACTTGCTGCCGCGATCGGAACGCCGCGCCCAAATGTGACGTCCGTGTTGCACGGCCGTCGTGAGGCAATCGTCGACCACGCAATCCGGTAAAGCATGTTCCCGTCACCCCCGTGACCATCCACTTCGAACAATTTCGAGGACCCAAGCAGACATGGCCTATTCCAGGTTTTTGCCCTGGTCGGTACTACGTCGCCCTAAGAACCACTACCGGACCTAGAACGGGCCTGGAGCGTGGTCGTGGCCTGGTCGGGGTCTATGTGCGGCTTCTTTGCGGTCTGAGAGGAGACCAGTGGCCAGCACCTTCTG
The DNA here is from genome assembly GCF_018736145.1 of Amycolatopsis sp. CA-230715. GTDB lineage: Bacteria > Actinomycetota > Actinomycetes > Mycobacteriales > Pseudonocardiaceae > Amycolatopsis. The sequence goes on along the minus strand of NZ_CP059997.1, from coordinate 10,190,727 downwards.
GAGTGATGGCTTGTTGCAGGTCTTCCCGGCGGTCATGATGAGACCTGTGATGTGTCGAGGTGTTGATACGTACGTGTGGCCGGGCATCTCGTTACGAGGTGGCATCAGGCCTTGGTTCATCTCTTCTTGAGTCTTGAACCCTTCGAAGCGACGTGATGCTCCTAATCCTTGATGACGCCTGACGGGTCTGTGGATTTTCCCGAGAGCTCACGTCCGCCCGAGGAATGACCAGTTTGCGTCGCTTCCAGATCAGTGACGAGCTCGGCGGTGAGCGTGGACTCATCCTGGTCTGCTTTTGGACGCTGCGCGATCTCTCGAGGACCTCCGCGGACCGGAAAGTTTCAAGACCGAGCATGGTTTCGTCCAGGTCTACTTGGGGTCCGTCCTGGTTTGGGTCGCGCCAGACTTGATAGTTGCCCGGTGGTCCTACCGTGATCGAGGGCTAGTCCGTCCTCGTTTACGATCCCGTCATGCCGTCGCTCTCGCCTACGTCCCTTGCCGTGTCGGACGCCCTCACCCACTACCGCCAGTTGCGTCATCTCACTCAGGATGAGCTGGCCTGTGTCCTCGCAACGTCCGGCCATCCTCTCGCGGCCGAGACCATTGCCCGGATGGAGAACCGCGAGCGCTTGATCACCGTCGACGATCTGGTGGCTCTCGCGTACGCACTCGACACGACGCCCGCGATACTGCTGACACACATCCCCATTGACATGCCGACGCCGGAGGGGCCGTTCGCCACGGGGCTACCGGCCGATGTCGACCACACCGAGGTGCGCGCCTGGGCCGAGGGTAGGATCAGTCTGGACCGCGAGTCGCGAATGCGGTGGTTCGAGGAGAAAGTCAGCCGTCTCCGCATGCGTTCGACGCATGTCGAGGAACAGTTGCGCGGTGCGTGGGACGAGCTTCGCGGACTCGGCGACTTGGCGGAGCAGGAGAGCGACGCCCGGCAGGTGCGCGAGATCCACGACCGTATCCGCGACGGTGAATATGCCGTGAACCAGACCGATATCGCGTTGGGATTGGCGGAACGGCAACTCGAGCGGCTGCGTGAGTGTGCTCGGTGAGCACGCGAGAAGACCGACAGTGACAGATCACTCTGCCATACTTGACCCATCGCCACGCCCTACGCGTAAAACACGATGCGACCCGGATGTGCGACATTCTGGGCGGACGCGCCGCGGACACGGAATTCCCGCAGAGAAAGAGACGAAGGATCACCAGCATGAACATCAGCAGGACCGTTCGCGCGACGCGGACCAGACTGGCCGCGACCGCCGCGGCCCTGGCCGGGTTCGCGTTCGGGGTCACCAGCTGCGGCGGTGACGCCGCTCCCGCAAGCGACAAGCGCGGCGACAGCATCGACGGGGTCTACATCGGCACCAGCGGGAAGAACAACCGCCTCGTCACGATCGAGAACGGCAACAAGATCACGTTCTTCACGCTGTACGCCGGCCCCAAGAACATGTGCGCGTTGCTGACCAAGACGTTCGCGGACATCGACAGCGGGAAACTCGCCCCCGGCGGCAAGGCGGGCCAGGATCGGTACGACCTCGAGTCGGGCGGCACCATCAGCGAGAACCGGACGACGGTGGTGTGGGACAACGCGGGCGGTGCTGACGATCCCGGCACCACGACCGCGACAGCGCCGATCAAGGTCGAGTCCGACATGATCACGGTCAAAGATATCTTCGACAATCCCGCTGAGGACGAGGTGCTCGTCCCGCGCGGCAGCGATCACGGGAAGGCGATCCTCGCGAAACGCTGCGGCTGAAGACGTCACCGGTCGGTGTCCAACACAGGGCCCCGTGGATCTTTCCCCACGGGGCCCTGGCGTTGCCGCGCCGCGGAGTGATGGAGCGCAGTCGTTCCGATCGCGTCACCACAGAAACTCGGCGTCACGGGGGAGTCCGGGCACCCCGGTTACTCCTCCGGCTTACGCGTGGTGGTCCAGGGACGCGTCTGGATCGGCCGGGGAGCGGTGACCGGATTCGGCTCTGGATCGGGCTTGTCCGTCGTGTGCGGTGGTGCCGAGTTGGTAACCGGGGCGGCGGGCTGGGATGGGAGTGCGGATGTCCCGGTCCAGGGACGTGTCTGGACCGGACGAGGTGCCGATGGTGCCCGCGAGATGTCGCGTGGGACGCCGAGCGGGCGTTTGTCCGCGAGTCCCGCGGGACGACCCGGCGAGGGCAGCGGGCGTTTGACCATGCCCAGCGCGGGGGAGACGTTCGACGCTGCTGATGCCGCAGGAGTGCTCCCGCTTTGTGTTGTGCTCTGGGGTGGGTTGTCCGTGGTGGTGCCCGCAGGGCTCACCGAGAAACGTGCTGGTGTGTGTGGCTTCGGTGCGGAGGAGTCCTCGTCACCGGGACCAGCGGAAGTCCCGCCAGCGATCGGTGGGCGGCCGCGGGTGGTTGACTCCGGGGAACCGACGTCGTAGCCGAGCTGGGACAACCCGCCGCCCGAGACTAGATTCTGCGTCGTCTCCTTGTCCGCGCGGGAGTCGCCGGCCCCACCGCTGCCGATCTGCAGGCGGCCGCCGTCGGGATTCGCGCCCGCGGGGAGTCCCGTGACCTCACCACGACCGGGACCGATGCCGGGTCTGCCGCCGCCCGGGCCTCCCGGTCCGCCACCGGGGGCGCGTCCGCTGTCGAGGGTGAGACCACTTCCGCTGTCGAGGGCGAGTGTTCTCGGGCCGGAGGCCAGGGCTGTCTGGTCGCCGTTGGTGCCACCCGCGTTGGTCGAGGTCGGAACGTCGGCCCCGGCCGCGGTGGCGCTCGGGGACGCGGCCGTGCCGCCCAGCTTGCCGCTGAGACCGGACGCCAGTTTGTTGCCCATCGCCATACCGGCACCGGCGCCCGCGCCCGCGGCCAGTGCCGGGAGCACGCCACCCTTGCCCGGCTGCGGTGCGTTGTTCGTGTCGAGGAACTTGTCCACCAGTTTGGTAACGGTCTCGTCCATCGCCTGGAGCACGACTTTGCGTACCTTCAGCAGGCCGATCGTGACGCCGAGGATCAGCAGCGAGGAGATCAGGGTCAGGATCACGACCACGATCCCGCCGAGGATCTCGCTGCCGAACAGGCCGTCCGGGGCCATCATCTTCGCGATCGGCCCGGCGATGACATCCGGGGTCGTGACCAGGAACTCGGAGACGAACTGATAGAGGAACAGCGTCACCAGCACTTCGAGTATCAGCGCGGCCGAGTACACGATCACCTTGCTGATCGCTGATAGCGCACCGAGGGCGGCGAACGGGATCGCCGCCACCAGACCGAACGTACGCTTGACCGCGCCGGCCAGCATGCCGATCGAATACCAGAACCCGAGCAGCGCGATGCAACCGAGTACGGTCGCGGCGTTCGACCAGTACATGAACTTCGCCGGGCCGGTGCCGACCTGGGACACCGCGGTGTGATTCTCCCGGGTGAAACCGCTGGTGGCGTTGTTCGACGAGTACAGTTCCATCGAGCTGGGGCCGAACCCGGTGTTCAGGTAGTTGTACATCGACTGGGGCGACAGGTTGCATTCGGCCGGGGCGTTGTCCTTCATGACGGTGAGACCGCAGCCGGACTTGGTGCCCTGCGTGGTGTACGTGGTCTGGTTTCCGCCGGGGTTGCTGGACGTGAGGCCTTTACCGCCGATCGAGAGCACCGGGTGCTCGGTCGGGTGGACGTCGGCGTTCTCGCCGAACTTGTCGGCGTCGCCGTATCCGCCGTCCTTGCCGACGAACCAGGCCTTCTTGTCGTCCTTGTCGACGTCGAGTTTCGTGATCGCGCTTTTGATACCCGACTCGTAGTCCGAGGCCATGACCGCGTCGCTGGTGATGTAGCCGTTGATGATTCCGAAGGTGGCGAGGACGGCTTTGGCGTCATCGGAGGCTGACCGGTTCACGCCCGTCGTGCCGTTACGCCACGCTGTCTGGGCGTCTGTGGCCTTGGCACCGACGTTGATGCTGGCGTAGGTGTCACCGTGCGCTTGCTTGTTGATCGCCAGAGCGCTCGTGCGCGCCGACATGATCGAGTTCGTGCTGGCCTGCCCGTTGTCCCAGGAAATCTGTGCCGCGTCGGGGATTCCCAGGCGGTCGTTCATCGCCCAGGCGTTGAAGTCCACGTAGGTACTCAGCACGACGCGTGTGGGGCCCGCGTGCTGGCCGAGGAGTGAGTCGTCGAACTTGTCGAGCACGCCGGTGTAGAGCGAGCCGACCAGCGGCAGGCCGAGGCCGATGTAGAGCACCCGCACGACGAGTTTCTTGATCGCCGAGCCTCGGTCCATTTTCTTGAACATGATCAACCCGACCACTGTCAAGGCCAGGAAGATCGGGACCAGCGCTTGCCACGCGAGGCTGTTGAGCACCCCATACCAGTCGGAGATCCAGTTCTGCAGTCCGGCGAGAGCGCCGCCGCCCTTGTGACACGTCTCAGCACCTGCCGAGTCGGTCGCGCACACCATGCCGTCGCCGAACGTGCCGTTGATCGAGGTGACGGCCTGGTAGAACCACGAGAACGGGTTGACGAGTTTGAGCATCTGGATGATCAGGTAGAACGACATGCTCACCGCGAGCGCCAGGGCGTAGAGCAGCCAGATCAGCGACCCACTGATCATCCCGGCGATCTCGCCGCCGATACCCGAGGACATCGAGTCCAGTCCGAGGTCGGCGTTGGTCGCGCCGAAGTGCGCGTAGTCGACCATTCCAGCGTAGATGTCGGTACCTTTGCCGCCGTCGGTCGCCTTGAGCGTGTCGTAGCTGATGGTCTGTGACGACCCGGAGATCTCGGCGAAGAGCCAGCCGACGACGTTGCCGAGGCTGAACTCCGGGTCGGCGTAGCCGAGCATGTCCCCGCCCGAGGGCGGTCTGCTGGTGACGGTCCGCCAGTCCTCGGTCATCCTGTCCGCGGGGTCGGTCTCGCCTTTGGGGGAGTTCGCCTCGCTGAAGTACGTCGACGCGTTCGACGCGAGCTGGTAGAGCGAGTAGTTCTCGCGTTCCTTCTTCTTGTCGCTGCTGTCGCTGTCCTCGTCCGCGACCGCCGAGGACGTGAAGATCGTCGTCAGCAGCGGCACGAGCACCGCCGCGAGCAGACCGAGGACGGCCACACGCCGGACTCGCGCACGGATGCCGCGGCCGGGCAGGGGGCGGGCTCGCTGACCGTGCGTCGCGATCCCGTCGGTCGTATCGTCTCCGGCGGTCGTGACCTCCGCGCTCACCGTGTCGCCCGTTTCCCGCTCCGCGGCGGCGTCCGTGCGCCGCCGCCGGCGTGCTTGAGCCGGTCCCCGGCGTCGTCGGTCGAGCGTGGCTGCGTGACGGTGTCACGGTGGTCGGCGTCGGTCGTGCGGACGCTGGTGAGGTTGGCGCCGGGCACGGGCGTGTCGGTCATGATCGCGGTCATCCGTGCCGCTTCCCCCGCTTTGGCGGCCTCGAGCCGGGTGTGCCGCCGTTGCGCTTCGCGTCGGGGATTGATCCCCAACGCGAGATCGAGACGGAAGACCACGTTGGACACACCCCGGCGCAGATAGGTGAGGTTCTCGCCTTTCGTGGTGATGAGCTGGGCGAGGTCGGGCGGGATGCGCTGCGCGAGCTGGTTCTGGTACTCGGCCACGGTGCGGTCGAGCATCGGTCCGAACAGTGTGTAGTCGGCTGCGTCGAACCGGTTGAACGAGGAGTCCGCGAGCATCCGGTCGACGTCGTTGTAGCTGTAGACCACGCGACCGCCGCGGTCGTGCAGGTGGTCGAACTGGGCACGCAGATATTTCTTGACGCGGTCGTCGATGAGTTCCGTGCCGTGGATGATCACCGTGTCGCCCAGGCCGAGCGTGCCGACGGCGAAGCCGACGATGTTGACCAGCTGGGCCATCGCTACGCCGGTCCCGCGGCGCATCAACCGGGAGAAGTCGTAGATGACCCGGCGGGAATCTCGTACACCGTCGACGGCGGTGGCGGTGTGGTTGTTGAACAGGTCGCCGTTCGTACTCAGCATCGCGTTCGCGATGCCTTTGAGGACGTTGTAGGCGCGCAGTTGGTCCTGGTCGGTCTTGGAGGAGTTCAGGAGAGCCTTGTGCGCGGTCTCGAGGTAGGCGACGAACATCTGCAGACGCGGGACCTGCTTGTGCGGAAGGTTCACCACGCGCAGGCGGTGGCGGTGTTCCTGGGCGTTGTGCCGCCACATGCCCTGCTCCACATAGAAGTCGGTCGCGGTGTCCTCGAGCGCGCTGCGGATGATCGAGCCGATCGCCCCGTCGGTGGTCTCGTAGAGCTGTTCGAACATCAGCTTCAGCTTCTCCATCTGCGCGGAGAAGACCGCCAGTTCGTCCGCGGCGTCGCCGAACATCTCGAACATGTTCACGTCACCCTGGTTGAGATCCACCAGGGACGTCAGCCGGTCGAACGTCGGGCCGAGCGTGTTCAGATTGGCGCCGTCGAGGACGAGATGGACGACGCTGCCGTTACCCAGCATGCAGGCCTGCGAGATCTTCGAGCACCACATGTTCGCGATCCGCTGGCGGTCGAGGTAGTCGCTGAGCGTCGCGTCCGCGACGACGAGATGATGGTCGTAGGCGTTGACGTCCATGAGCACGGCGGAGTTGTTGACGTCGCCGACCATGTAGCCGACGTACTCGCCGCCCTTGTCGTTGAGGCCGTTGGTGACCAGCGAGTGCGACCCGGCCAGCTCGGTCGAGGTGAAATGGAAACCCTTACCGCGCTTCTTGTCGTTGTCGTTGAGCAGACTCGATAGTTCGCGGCGCTGTTCACCGGCATACGCGGCGACCGTGAGCGTGCCGAATCGGTCGATGTAGAGCCGGGTCACGCGCTCGACCGTGTCGTCCAGGGTCGTGAGATCGGGAGCTTTGAGAAGAAGGCGGTTGTGCACGGAGAGATAGCTCGCGCCGTCCTGGATCTCGCCGATGGTGGTCTCGAGATCGGAACTGATCTTCGCCGCTTTCCTCCTGGAGGACGTCGTGCCGGTCTCGTCCTGCTCGGTAGCGTCGAGTCTGTCGAGTTTCTCGGCTTGTTTCGTGAACGAGTCGATCCACGTGTCGTCTCTGCGGCGCACCTGCTCCAGGATCACCGCGGTGACACGCTCGTCGAGGCCGTCCGGGATCCGGTCGATGCCCCAGAACGCCGCGAAGTTGTCGTGCGCCGCGTCGTCGTGGAAGTAGGCGAGCACACAGGCGACCGCGCCGTCGACCTCGAAGTAGTCGGAGCGGAAGAGGTAGCGCTCCTTGGGCTTGAGAGCCATCAGATGCGGGTACGAGTCGACGCTGCCCCTCAGCTTTCTCAGCTCCCTGTGGCGTTGCCACCAGTTCTTCGCCGGGGCAGCGGTCGTGATCGCGTCCGCGTCGGCCGGGGAACGGTCCCGCGTCCGCGCGGACCCCGCGGCGTCGTCCGGGTTCTCGGTGTCCGGGACGCCTAGCCGCGGCCGGGCCCTCGCAATCAGCGCCATGGTGCCTTCCACGTGTCTCGTACTGAATCTGTCACGCCGTCATCGGCTCAGTGACGCTGTGCGCGGAGCCACCTCGTCGTCGACGCCGTGGTAGAAGACCCGCAACATCGACTCGGCCTCGTCGCGGTCGAGGACTGTCGCTTCTTTGATCATCAAGGCGGATCCCTCGACCTCGGCTTGCAGGACCGTGTGGCCTCGGCGTAACGCGTCCGCGCTCTTTCCCTTGAGCAGCAGGTACTGGTGAATGGAGGTGAACTTGCCGCCCACGTGACGCGTCAGGATGTCGTACTGCTCGTTCTGGAGCTCGACGAGGTCGGGATCGCGGATCTGCAGCGCCTGGTTGCGCTTCTCCAGGTTCGCCACTTGGTGGTAGATCCGCTGCGGCTCTTTCGTGGTGATCGTCACCCACTCGCAGGTCGTGTCGACTTTGCGCCAGAAGGCGTCGACCCGGTCGAGGATGCCGTTGCGGTCCTCGTCGAAAAGCAGGTAGCTCGCGGAGCCGACGATCAGGTAGATCTGCCCTTCCCCGCCGTCGGAGAAGTGGATCCGCCCGTCCTCGTCGATGCCGTCGATGCCCACGATCGAGTAGAAGTCCGACGGATCCGAGTTACGGCGGGTGTAGACGTGCCGCGCCTTCGCCGGAACGTAGGCCAGCAACGCGGGCACTGTCATGGCCCGCAACTCCTTGGTCTTCGTGATCCCACCGAAGTAGATGATCACCGCCAGCCCCCACAGGACGAACAGCGTGATCACGACCGGGGAGGCGTCCGCGATGAACGTCGACGTCGTCACCCACAGCAGGGCGAGCACACCACCGCAGAAGAAGAGGAGCTTCTTGACCGGTGCGGGCTTCGCCGACCACCCGCCCTTGCTCAACGTGATCTCGTGATCCAGAAAGGATCGGTTGATGCTCGTCGGCACCTTGTAGGACGTCTTCGCCATAAGTTTCCTGCCACCCTGTTGTTGATGGTGCGTCCGTCGTGACCCGGCTGGCTAGTGCGGGAAACGGCGCTTTGCCGGCCCGGGCTGCCTGTCGAACGAGGGGACGAGTTTCTTCCGCCCGTCTTTCTCTTTCCAGGTCAACGCGGCGTCAAATGTCTTGCCATGCTTGGAGACGAAACCCGTGCCCTGAATCGTCTTGCCCGCGGCCAGCGCGGCCAGCTGGTCGTCGGTGAATCTGACCTGGCACCAGGTTTTCGGGGGAGAGTCCATCGACGCGTCGAAGTCGGGCACGATCTTCTTGCCCTGGCCCTTCTTCTCCTCCGCGAAATACACTTTGCACTGAAAAGTCTTGTCGTTCTTGCCACGAAAGTCACTGGCCTCGACGGCCTGGCCCGCCATGAGAGCCTGGATCTCGGCGTCGGTGAAGACGTGCGCGCACCACTCTGTCGGCGGAAGCGCGGCGCCCGAGGCGTCGCGACGGCCGAAACCGGCCTTCTGGAACCCGACGTACGTCCGGCCCTTGAACGTCCCCTCGCCGAGCGCGCCGAAGACCTCGTAACGTCGGCCGTTGTCCGCGGTGGCCGAGAACTCGATGGTCGCGCCCGCCAGCAGCGTGGTGACCTCGTCGTCGGTGAACCGATGGCCACCCCAGACGCGCGAGAACGCGACGGGTCTACCGGTCTTCGCCCACACACCCTCCGCCCGCTCGCGCCGGGCCGCGCCCCCGGTGGTGGCGTTCTCGGGTAGACCTAACGCCGAGCGCATCGTTGCCGCGTTCTGCCGCATCGTGGCGATGTCCTCGAGGACCCAGTCAGCGACGACATCGAGGCACTCCTCGGCCGTGGCGGTACCGGCGGCGATCTCGCGCATGTCGGCGTAGACCTTCTCGGTGAGGCTCAGGTCCCCGATCCGTGTGCCCGGAAGCAGGTGCCAGCTCATCTCGCCGGCCGGGGCCAGCAGGAGCTTGCGTCTCTTCTCCACCAACAGCGGATGTTTCGCCGTCGTGGAAGTCACGTCGGAGTAGGTCGAGGTCCGTGTCGCACCGGTGCCCACGTCACGCTTCTCCAGCTGTTTCATCAGCCATCTCATGCTGGGGTGCTCGGGCCGCTTATTCGCACCTTCGAAGATGATCGGCTCGGCCCGGGTGCCCAGGCCTGTCGCTGACTCGTACTCGTCGCCCTCGGCGGCGTCGTCGCCCAGGTCGGGGTCGAAGACCTGTTTCCAGCCCAGGTACCGCGGCACGTTGGCGATCCCGAGGAAGGCCGGGTACTTCCCGACGTGTCCTTTCTGCTGCTCGTAGACGTAGTCTTCAGCGATCATCGCCAGGTAGTTCTTCGCCAGCGTCTCGTAGATCACGCGACCGGCTGCGCCGTACTGTTGCTCGAGGGCGTCGAGCGAGTCGGGCACGTTCGGGCCTGGACGGTTCGCGCCGTGCGCGCCCTCGGGCTTGACGTGGGTGGAGCGCGGACCGCGGTGCGTCAGCAACGTGGTGTCGACCCCGGCCACGGTCGCGATCTGGTCGACCAGGGGAGCGAGCTCGTCGAACTGCTCGGGTGTGATGGTCTTGTCCTCAGTGCGCGGATACGAGACGATCTGGTCCTCGTACATCTTCTGGTAGGTCGCGAGCACGAGCTTCGCCTTGATGTTCTTGCCGACCAGCAACGCGGACAGCGCGGCGAGGTCCAGCAGTTTCGGGGGAGCGGTGCGCTTCGTCGTTGTACTGTCGAGCACGACGGCGGAGGGTTCGTAGTGCCGCGGGACCTGGTCCTTCCGGTCGAATCGCGGCTCGTCGGGGTTCGTGTACAGCACGTCGTTCTCGTCACGGAACCTGTTCTGGAAGAACGGCTTCTTGACGTAGTCGTTGTAGGCCTTGAGCTGGTCGCCGACGAGCGTGACCATCGCCGACTTCAACCGCCCCTGGCGCAACACGGTGTCCTGTCCGCAGGAGCGGGCCATGGCGGTGGCGATCCGCGTGAACTGCATCGAGAGCAGATCGAACTGTGAGCGGTAGCGCGCCTTCTTGTACTCGTCGAAGTCCGTCAGCGACGGAACAGGCCTGCGGTTCGTGAACGCCGTGCGCAGGGAGGTCGCGGCCTCGTCGGTGAAGTACATCCGAGACCAGCGCGTGGGCTTCAGTCCTAACTCCAGGGCGGCGTTCACGGCAATCATGCCGCCTTCACCGGTGGGATCGACGTCGGTGCCGATGACGATCTCGTCGCAGCCACTGAGTGTCCGCTTCACCTCCTGCGCGACCGGCGCGGCGTCCGGGATGATGTCGAGCGTCCAGTCGAGGTCTCCCGGATCCCACGGCAGGTTGTCCAGGTCCCACTTCCGGTACTTCTCCACCAGGCCCGGGTTCCTGACCATCATGTGCGGGTCAGCGAACTCGTACAGGTGTCCCCGGGCCTGGGTGATCACGAACCGCTCGCCGTTGTAGGTTCCACTCATGCCCCCGAGGGCTGTGGCGAGGTGCCGCGCCGCACTCGGCTTCTCCGTCAGGATCCCGACAACCATAGTGACTCCTTATCGATAGGTATTCGAAAGTAAGTCCTAGTCTACTCGATAAAGGCTATCAAATAGACCAGTCGATAAGAAGTCGAATAACTGGTGTGTTTGGGTGTCCAGACGGATGTCGACGGTGGTGCAGCAGCTCGGGTTGGGGTACGCACGAACTCGCCGCCGGGCGGCCGAAGGCCGCGATCGTTCCGGACACCATGACAGTGCTAGCCGGTCTGGCGCTGGCCGTCGTGCTGGTCACGCTCGCTGCCGGGCCACGGCACGGACGCCTCGCCCGGCTGACGTGGATCCTGAACCAGGCCGCTCGCCGTGCGAGGCGCCCGGCAACCGCCGAACACGCCCGCCGGGCGGTCCATGCCGTGCGGCTGGCCGGGCTGCTCGCACCGAGGCGGGTGGCGTGTCTGGAGGAGTCGGCGGCCGTGCTGATGTTGCTTGCCATGTCGCGCCAACGGCTGACGTGGTGCCACGGCGCGGCGGCCGACCCCGTGCGGCTGCACGCGTGGGTGGAGACTGACGACCGACAGCCGGTAGCCGAACCGCCGTCCACGGCGCGGTTCGCGGTGCTGCGCACCATCCCGGCCCGTGACGATGGAGGCGAGAGCGATTAACTAGCAGACCGAACCGATCGTGTGGATCCGCGGCGCGAAAGCCGGACTCGGCCCGTTCACCGAAGACCTCGTCGACCAGTACTGGCAGTGGGAGCAGGACCCCGGCGTCCTGGTCGGCTACGGCCGCCAAACCCCCGACTCGCTCAACAACCGGCGCGAAGGCTTCCAGCACCAAGCCCGCGGCACCGACCACCAGCTCCGGTTCACCGTCTACGACATCACCACCGAGCCCTCAACCCCGGTCGGCACCACCGCTGTCCTGATCGACCACCACGTCCGAACCGGGGAGTTCGTCATCCAGCTCGGCCCCGACCACCGCGGCAAGCGCCTGGGCACCGAGGCCACCCGACTGACCCTGGACTACGCCTTCCACATCACCGCTCTGCGTTGCGTCTACCTGTCGGTGCTCTCCCCGAACAAGAGCGCCATCACCGCCTGTTGCCAGCGTGTGTCCGGTACCGTTGCGGTTATGGAATTTCGCGAGTACGCGGGTCGGAAAGTTCTTGAGCCGTCCTACGACGTTGACGACCTTTCCGTTGGAAGCGCGGCCTTCAAAGGTGAGTTCAACGTGCGGGGAGAACATATCGAGGGCGGCGGTCAAACCGGGGCAGTCGGGGAGGGTGTAATAGTGGAATCTTTGGTGAGTGCAGTTGATCTGGCTGGGGCGACACTCGCTCCGTTGGAGATAACCAATGCGTCGCTTGTTGGTGTGACCTTGACGAACGCACGCTTGACGAACGCCTCGGTTAGGCGCAGTGAGTTCCTGCGTTGTCGCGCAACAGGGTTGCTGCTGACCCTCACTGACTCCGCAGATGCGTACGCCGAAGGCTGCACCTTTGACTATGCTTCTCTCGATTTTCTTAACTCTCCAAAGAAGCCCGTAATCTTTCGCGAGTGTACCTTCGTGGAGAGTGTGTGATCTCTGGTGATATTTCCGGTGTTGCCTTCAATGAGTGTGTTTTTCAAGGGACTGTGTTCGAAACGTCCTGCGCGACCCGATGTGATTACACTGGTTCTCGCATTTCGGAAGTGACGGGCGTACTCAACCTTCGCGGCGCAATCATTACGAGCGAACAGGCCGGTTCGTTCGCCGCGGTCATTGCAAACGAAGCTGGCCTGTCCGTCGTCGACTGAGCTGCCTCTTGCTCCAGTTATCCCAAGTGGGTCGGTTGTCGAACCCGCCCCCTTTGTCGTCCCAACCTGTCCGGCTGTCCCACATGGCTTCCTGACGTCGAGTTGGCCGCCATCGTTCCAAGAGTGCGGCAATCCCTTTGCTGGACGATTCAACTCGCTGACGAAGTGATACCTTGCTGATCAAGGCTAAATATCCCTTCTGCTAGGGCTACCTTGCTGTTACGACAGTAATCTGTCTGTGTTCCGTCAAACCGCCCTCCATGCTCAAAGAATCTGTTTGCAGGATGTGCGCCACCGCAGAACTCGAAGTACTGACATGTGGCGCGGCTTGTCCAGGGCTTACGGATTCAGCAACTGCTAGCGCGCTACCTCAGTCGACATTAGGTTGTGATACTTGCGGAAAGGTAGGTAGCAATAATCGCAGTCCATATTGCATCGGGTTTCGGGTTGCATTATTACTGTCCGCGCTTGTGCTAGATTAACCATGTGCTCGCCTCCTAACTTGTCTTCATCTCCTCATTATCCAGTGCACACCGCCTGTGCGCGGAAGCCTTGTCACCCGCTAGCAGGAACGCCCACCATCATCGCGCTGCTGTCCGCGCCCAACCAGAAAAAGGGGCGGGCCCCGGGTGTAACAGGACCCACCCCTCCTCCTCGTTGCGCTTACAGCACGAAGGCGTTCTCGCGTGAGAACGTCATCGCGACTTGCTTTCCTGGCCGCTCTGGCCGGAACTCTTACTGGTACTGTCCGACGCCTTCCCTGCGCCCTTTTCTGCTATCTTTTCCGCCTCTTCACCACCGATCGGCATAGGCGGGCCGTAGGTCGTAACGCCATAGAAAGACATTTCGTTCTCCTGTCGGTTGTGATCTATCGTCACCGCGCACGGGTGCGCGGAGTCTTAACCGTTCCTGGCGGTGTCGTACATGAAGGTCCGGTATCTTGGCGCGCTCGTGTACACCGACGGCTCCACGCCCGGGTACTGCGACTCACCGCCTTCCCGGCTGCACAGCCCGACCAACCGCGGGACCCCGTCGACCACCTGCACCGCCGGACCACCCGAGTCCCCAGGGCCCGGGCCGTCAGTTCCGTTCGGGTTCGCGGTGCAGATTTCGTACCTGGTGATCCCGCCGCCTCGGCAGGACGCATCGCCGACGACCCGCGTGTCCAACTGCTGCAACAAGGTCGGGAGCGAACCGCAGCCGGACGGGGAGTTCCGCCCCCAGCCGTACAGCGACACCCGATCCCCGCGCCTCGCCGCCTTGCCCGCGAGCGGGATTGGCTGTGCCTCGACAGGATGGGACAGGCGCAGCATCGCCACATCGCTCATCGGGTCCCCGCCCCAGCGCCAGTCCGGGTGCGGCACGATCTTGGTGACCTCGCGCTCCTCGCCCCCGCCGACCCGGCTCTTCGACCCCACGCGGATCGAAAACCGCTCCTTGTCTGCGAACGGCACCACCGGGTTCCCGCACCGGTCCGTTCCCTGCTCCACAGGTGGAGCGGTCACGCAATGGGCCGCCGTCGCAACCCAGTCCGGAAACACCAGCACGCCACCACAGGAGTGCGCCGCGGTGATCCCCGGGGCGTCGAACCTCAGCGACACCGCCCACGACGTGTCACCGGCGGCGGGATGCCCGCCGACCAGATCCGTGTGGGCACCGCCGTCGCCCGGCTCCGCCGAGTCCGCCGCCGCGTCGACCGGCCCTACCACAGCGGCGAGCGCCGCCGTCACCGAAGCCGCTGCCCATAATCTTTTACGCAATTTTTCTACCTTTTCACTCAAAGATCTTTCCACTTACTCCCTGTGTGCGGAACTATCGTTGTCGCTACCCTTCGAATCGTTCTCCTTGCGCGGCGCCTTACCTGCCGCCCAGGACATGCTCCGCTCTTCCTGCTCTTTGTCATCCGGCATGTTCTTCTCCGTTCGTCGCGGTGTTTCTTTTATCGCCGCGCACTCAGGGTGCGCGGAGCCTTTGCCGGAGTAGAAACTCAGTCATGGCGCCGCCTTGCAGAGTCGGCATGTAATCTCACGGTTTGTGAACTCAAAACGTGGGCTGCCATCGGCGTTCAGGGGATTCTCGTTCGCCCTGTTGTGCCACTTGACGCATTCCGGCTGAAGAGTGCCATTCTCTGCGTATAGCGCTACATCCAACCTGTGGACTGAAGGCACTCCTCCTAAATATCTGCCTATGCGCAGCTTCACGTTCGGATGCGCAGGCGCGTTCAGATACTTCAACCCGTCCTCTGTGATGTAGTAGTACATCGTTCCGATTTTGGGATGTTCCGCTCTGCGCTCAAACCTTGAGGATATGTACCCCTTGCGTGTCAGTTCCAGGGCTCGGGAGAAGAACCTGCTTTCGTTCCACTCCATCCGTTGCATTCCCGCATCTTGCGGTACACCTTCCGTGTCGCTGGCGAGCATCTCCAGAAATCTCCGCAAGTCGCTTCGGATCTCTGCGTTCTCGTAGTTCATTCTGTCACCTTGAACTTCGTGTAATTCCGCACAGCGTGACGAGGCGCGGTCCGCGCCCGCGTCTCCTGCCGCGCCTCGTCAACACTGCTCCCGCCATCGCCGGGACGTGTACTTCGAAATCAGACATGCGGATCCAATGGCGTCTGGCCTCGCAGTCTGGACAGTTCCTCCTCGATTTTCCGCGTGATGCCAACCAATTCCCGGTGTTCCCGCATGACATCCGCGAGATCCCTGCCGTGCTCGTACGCGACCTGCCACCGCGCCAGCCATGTGTCGATGGCCTTTATTGCTTCCGCGACCAATTCCGCGGCTCGATCCCCTGACGGGATTTCGCTCCACGTCACGCGGAGACCCTTGTTGATCTCGGTGAGCCGCTCGACCTCGCCCAACAGTCGGCGCTCGTATTGCACCTGATGCTCTGTTGGCCTCAGCGTGGATACGTCGGCATCCACCGAACGGAGGTAATCGCGTGCTTTCCGGACTGCCACGTTCGCCGCGTGGTTCCCAAACTGCATGGTCACTCCGAGAAGATGAGGCGACCCCGCCCGGCAGCCCGGAGGATTTGGGGGCGAGGCGGGGTCGCTGGGATGGGCAGGTCCAGGCGGGTCCAGGTGTGCACCCCTGGTACTGGACACCTGCCCTAGCTGTGGGCCCCCGCACCGCTCAAGCAGGCACGATGCGGGGGCAGAGCCACCCTGTCCGAGGGAAGGTCCAGGGTGCTTCCGGGAAGTCCCCTCCCTGTTTGAGGGGCCGGAAGTTTTCGGGGCGACCCCCGCGCCGGGCTTGCACCCCCGGCGCGGGGGCCTGGTGTACCCCGCACGAGGAGACGGGGCGCCTCCGACGTTCCCTCCAGGCAGAGGGGGCGACGAACGTCGGAAGATGGATCACGGCGAGGTGTCCGCGGTGGACGGTTCCCGTCGGGGCAGGGGCGTCGTCGCAGACACCCCGCCGTGAAAATCGTGAGCTACGGGCAGTCCCGCGCATCCTGTTCGTCGCCCGGGTCAAATCGACTATCGAGCGGAAACGGGGAAGCGAACCGAGCGGCGACCGTATCCCTGACCCAGAGTTCGCGTCTCTCCGCCGACGGCCGCTTGTCGGCGTTGAACGCCAGCGTCACATCGATGGGATCGTCATGGACCTCGAACTCGACCGTGATGCCCTGCGGGCCGCACATTCCGGCGACGCCCGCCCGCCACGCGACAGGATTGCCACCGCCGCGGCGCAACGCGTCGTGGTCGACGGCAACTACCTCTCCGTCCTGGAGGGCCATCACCATGTCGGCTACCCGCGCGGCGTCCTCCAGGTCCTTGGGCGTCATTTCGTCCGGCACGGCTTCTCCTTGCTCATGGCGCGAACGAACGTTTTCCACGTCGCGCTCGTCATAACCACCGTCGTCCTCTCGTTCGGAGCCACACCAACCTCGCTGGCGAGCCGGATGCCGACGAGGCCGTACACCGAACCGACCTGGACCCCGCCCAGGGGGCTCGTCACCGGACTTCGCCAATTCGTGATCTGTTCATTCCAGGTCATTTCCGCATCTCCCCTCGGGCTCCTCCAGGTGTTCATGGAGCCTGGTCTCGTCGTCGAACTGCCCCGCGATGACAGCGGTACGGAAGTCCCGCCACTGCTCGTCCGTGAGCACCAGAGTCTCGCCTCGATCGCCCTGTATGACCGTGAACTCCACTCCGGCGACCGTGAGCTGGGCGATGTTGAATCCGTCCATCGCAGCGCCATATCTCGTCCACCCTTTTACATCGTGTCGACCGTGCTCGATCTCGTGCTTGATCCGCTCCGCGTCGTTGCCGTCCGAGGCTGCCAACGTCGTGTTCCTGTCCAATTAGGACTCCTCACCTGCGACAGGAGGGCGTCGCACTGCCTGCTCCGTCGTGAATCGGGGCCATGAAGACGTCGGTCACTTCGACCGAGGTAGTCCGTTGTGCTGGAACTGGAGGTCTCACGACGAGCGCGTGCCGCGGCGCGTGCAGGTATGGAGGCACACGCACGTGTGCCCGACGCTCGGGGCCGTCTTCTTCCGCGCGGTACAGATGGGACTCCGTGGGCCATACGACGGGCCTCTCCCGGTCGATGATCTCCTGCGCGGACACCCGCTGCGGGTTCTTCCCCGCCTCAGCTCGGTCGCGCTGGTCCGTCCGGATGCGCCTCACGATCAGTACCGCTTCAACGACACCGAGAAGCCCGGCAAACACCACCGTGCCTGTCTCAATCACGGTCGACCACCCGCAGCTCGGTGCCGACCATGTGCCGGACGAGCGAGTCTTCGGGGCGCGTGTAGCTGATGAAGACGACCTCGACCCGCTTCAGCTGCCGCAGCGTGCGCCCGACTCGGCCGATTGGACGGCCTCCCGTCGCCCTCTTGACGAGCGTTCTACGAACCAAGGGCCTTCCGTCGACATCGCAGACGGCCTCGGACTTACGCATACAGATCACCCTCGTTGGAGATCGAAGCGGGCATGGCTCACGCAGCTGCCGACCCGCGTTGACAGACGGTGCCAGTTGCTGCCGATCGGTGGCATCGCATGGCTTGGGACGCTTCTGGCCATTGCTTACCTCCGGCGCGGATCGTCCCGTGAGGCCCCTAGTCGCCTGACTGACTTCTCAGTGAGCAAGAAAATCGACGACATGTAGCCTCTTGTGGTGCCAGTACATGGCATCATCTGGCACCGTTGGCATCAATACTCCGAAGGGGTGACGTCGTGGTCACTCGCTGTCGCCCCTGTGGACTAGAGGTGACCGGTTATGCTCTGGTGCATGGCTGGCACCCCTCGTGGACGACGCGTCGGCCAGCGGTTGCGGGAAGCCCGCATCGCCGCTGGCTACGACTCAATCCCGCCCTTCGCGGCGAAGATCGGACGGGATCGTTCGACTGTCTCTCGTTGGGAGACTGGAGAGCGGCAGCCGTCTCCGGACGACGTGACGCGGTACCTGATGACGCTCAACGCATCCATGGACGAGGTCGACGATGTCCAGAGCCTGCTAGTCGGTGATAACGGGAACGAGGTTTGGCTGTCGCGCGGCGGTTCAGATCGAGTCCAGCAAATGGCCGCTCTTCTCGAAGCCGAAGATGCTGCACGCACGATCACTCATGTTGGAGCCGAGGTCGTTCCCGGCGTGCTCCAGACGAAGGAGTACGCACGGGCGATCATGGAGAGCGGCGGCCTCCCCGCCGAAGAGGTTCGATCGCGAGTTCTCGAACGACTCGGGCGCCGCGACATGCTGACAAGACGTACCAATCCCGTGCACCTGGTCGCGGTCATCGATGAGGTGGTGCTGCGTCGTCGCGTCGGCGGTCACCATGTGATGCTCGAACAGCTCCAGCATCTCAGCGACCAGGTGAAGCTTGAGACAGTCACGTTTCGCGTCGTACCCATTGCCTCCGACTGGAACCCCGTGCAGGCGGGGCAATTTACCTTGATAGACCCGGTTGAGGGGAGTTCTATAAAGCCAGTCGTGCAGCAGGAAGTCCACCACACCACGCTTTTCTTCGACAATGAAGAGGACGTGGCGGCCTATCGAATCGCAGTGGACACCGCGGAAAGCGTTGCGATGAGTGCGTCAGATTCGGAAGCGCTCATCGCGGATATTATCAACGAGTTGGAAACCGGAGGATGACGGTGCAGCAGCCTGGAAACTGGCGGAAGGCTAGCTACAGCAAGGAGCGTACGGACTGTGTCGAGGTGCGCCTCGCATCGAAGGTTGGAGTGCGGGACACCAAGGACCGGGACGGCGGGCATCTCGATCTCAACCTGGCCGCCTTCGGGGCCTTCGTTGGAAGGCTGAAGGGCGACGCCTCGGTCTAGCGGACCGGGCAGACATGGGGCATCCCGGGTAATCCGGGGTGCCCCACTTCACGAGCCAGGCAAGGCGTGAATGGATGTTGCCAAAGTCGCAGGTCTGCTCGCTGCGGCGCTGGATCGGATTCGCACTGCTCGCGCCGCACTCAGCCGCGTTCAGCAAGACATCGACGCGGCGCGTGCCCACCTCGAAGCCAGCCTCCAGGGCACGCATGATGCGGAGGCGGAGCAACTCCCGGGAGGCCCCGCTGATGCTGCACGCCTGGTACGACGAGAGCGCCGAAGGAACAACGGTGGTCACCACCGCCGGGGAGCTGGACGTCGTTCTCGACGAGGTGGCCGCGCTCGACGGCCCCGTGCTGGTGCAGCTCTCCCCTGAAGGCGACGCCGACGGCCCGGAGCTCACCGCCGGCCTGCACGGAGACCGCGGCTGGTGAGCTTCATCGAGTTCTCAGCGCCTCGCTGGGTTGTAGGGGCCGCGCTGCGGCCCACGCTAGCCGCATCGGCCACGACCGACGTTCTTACCGGCAGCCTCGTCGAGCGAGCACGGTACTGACGAACTAGATCGGCATCACCAAGGTCGCGCGGTCCAATCGATGCCGGTCGGTCAGCTCCCTCCGCCGTCCGTGAACTGGTGCGCCGCTTTCCGAACGATCGCCGCGGGCAGCTCCGCGTCGTTGGGGTAGTCGGAGTCGCTGGACATGTAGCAGTAGCGAACTCCCCTCATTCCGGCAGCGGGAACGGCGTGGGGTTGGCGCTGCAGAAGGCGTCAGGGCTGCCTCCGCTGGCATAGGGCGGGATCGGTTTCCAGATCCGCGGGGCTACGCCGCGGGGTACGGTGTCGAGTGGGCGAGCTGGTATGCGTCGCTGGGCGTCGGGGTCCTCGAACCACATGCGCGGTAGCCACTGCCAGGTCGTCACGGTCCGCTCGCCGTCGACGGTGGTGAGGTTGAACTCGATCCATGCGAGCTGGCCGCCGCGCCAGGTGATCAGGTGCCCGATCAGGCGCCCGGCGACTTGGCCTTGGCCGACGCGAACGCCGTCGGCGACGCGGTCGAGGTCGTCTCTGCCGACCGGGAACAACTTCGCGAGCCGCACCCACACCCGTCGTGGTGGTCGAGCTGGAACCCAGATCCGCGGCCTAGCGGAGTCCACCGCGCGGCGGCCAGCTCGGGCGCGCCCGGTCGATCCGCCAGCGACCGAGGCCCCCGTGGAGACGCACGTAGGCCGCGGCGCTACGCGGGTTCGGGAATGTCACCTGCTGTCTCAAATGAACATGCCGGATCGTCCACATGTTGCTCGTCCTCCGTGCTGCTGCCTGGCAGGCACGTGCTCCTCTTGCTCCCTTGCCAGGCACAGCAGGACGCTAGAACGTATGTTCGACGCACGCAAGGTGGAGGGGGTGGGGTCTCGATCTTGGATAGAGGTACCAGTCGGCTGTTTTTCGTCACGGAAGGCAGAGTTGTGCCGCCGGGCTGCTCGGTCGAGGATCACCCTGCTGGGCGATGCCCACCTTGGATCGCGGGCTTGCCCTGCCCGCGGCTGCCGGGGCGACAAGAAGCCCCTCGGGACCCGGGGAGGGGAACACCGAGGGGCCGCCGGACAGCTTATACGCCAGGAGTCAGGCGCGTGTCCGTTCGACCAGATCGGCGGCGTCGCGGAGTTGCTGTGCCACATCTGCGGGAGATTTGCCGCTGTCGACGCCCAGTATCGGGCGACCGTTGGCGCGCGTGATCTCCAAGGCGATGGTGAGCACGGGGTCAGGGCTGGCGCTGGTGGTGCCGAAGAAGGTCGGCCGCAGATCTTGGTAGATCGCTCGTAGCTGAACGCTGTCGGTTTCCCATGCGGTGAGCGCCTTGTGCTGGTGTGCTGTATTCGCGTCGGGGACGTCGTACGCGTTGAGCCAGGATCGGACGACTTGTCCAACTTCGGTCAACGTGGGCAACGACGGGTGCCTAGGGCCAACGGCTTTCATCGTCTCGCGAAGCGCCGCGGCGATCGCTTTCACCGTGTCCACGCTTTCACCCCAACGCCGTCGATCAGTGGAAGACAAGGACGATCTGTTCGTTGCGGTGGAACAGTTGTCGGTGGTGCGCGGGCGGATGGACGCGGTGCACTCGGACGGTGCCCAGGACGCTTCTGATTCGGGCCGGTCTGTCCGTCGCGGACCCCATCTTGGCCGCAGGCGAAACCCTGTGCCGTGTCCTGGACGTACCGGCCGAGAAGTGTTGGGGCATGAGCCCTTTTGGTGGGAGCACCGCCGACGCGGCCTGGTCCGGCGTGAATCTGCGGGCGTTCCTTGCCGACGGGGAGAAAGGCGCTACCGCGCAGGTTGCCCTGCGGCTGGCCTTCGAACTGCCGCCGGTTGCCCCGGGTGGCCGTCGGCACGAGCGATCCCGAATACCTACGTGAACTCGTCGCCGCGACCGAGCTGGCTGTCCGGGCCGGAGCGGTCGACCGGTACCGCAGCCTGATCGCACAGGCACCCCGCTGACCTCAGTTTCGATCAGCGGAGCGCGGCGAGCAGTCGGTCAACCTCCCGGGTCGCGATGTCGCGCAGTGGCCCGGGAACGGAGGAATCATTCAGGAGCTTGGCGACACAGAACAGGGCCATGAGCGTGCCCGGCCGTGTGTCCAAGTCAGATTCCCGTTCCCGGCGAACGCGGTCAGCGAGCGCCGGGACGCTCAGCGAACTGGCCCACAGGTTCGCGGCGTCGAGACCGCGGGGCGCCAACCCGTGGTCCTCCCAGTCCAGAATCCAGCATTCCAAACTGGTCAGGTTCGACCAGTTCAAGTCCGCGTGCGCGGGTACCCATTGATCGTCGATCGTCGTATCGACGCGGCCGGGGAAAGCCCGCTCGATCTCCCTACTGGCCAGCGCTTGTGACATCGCTTCGGTATCGGGCGTGGCGACACGCATTGTGTGCTGGCGGGCAAGAGCGTCCAGGGAGGAGTTCAGGGTGGCCCACCAGGAATCCGGAAAGGACACGGTGTCGCTCAAGCGACGCTTCACAGGTGGCGCGTGAACACCGAGTGAGAGATGACCGGGCGTCCGGCGCGCTCCGCCGCCGCGCTCGAGTCGGCGTCGTGATATCGCCACGACCATCGACCCGTCCGAGGCCACGACCAGGGCTGTACGGATGTCGCTGCTCCGCGCGGCAGCCGTGTCCGTGCCTTCGGCACCATCCCGTCCGTGGGGCTATCGGCATCCATTGATGGTCCCCGCGGCGGCGGCTTCCGCTCTCAATGAGTGACTCCAGACCGGGCGAGCCGGGCACCGGCCCGACTCGGCGGCCGCGTCGCGAAAGAGCCGCGTGGGCGTGCGGTCGCGTGATCGGATCGTCACTTTCATGCCGCGGCGCGGTTGAACCCACTGGGGCATCTCGGCCACACCAGCGGCCTTCGCGAGGTAGGCCGCGGCAGCACCTGTAGCTCGGCCAGGGCCGACCGGAACTCGTCGTCGCGTGGCCAGGTGTGCTCGTGCTCGAGCTCCGGAACTTCGGTGGGATCACGCCGTACTTACCATTCCTGCGACGCCAGATGCCAGGTGCGGCGGAACGTCCCGATGTCCTGGGCGGCATGGATGATGACTCGTGCCACCGCCATGGTGCTTGTTGCGGGAGACAACCACATCGATAGCGACTTCGCCGATCGAGCCGCCTTCAGCACAGCGCAGCACGATCCGTGACCGCAACGCAAGTGCCTGCGTGGTATGGCGGTGGCGCGCCCACCCGGTCAGCACTGCTCGTTCCTCGTCGGGGTCAAGCTTCGGGTTCGGCATCGGCCAACCCCAGGTCGACAGCAGCGCGGTCAATCAGCTTCGCTTGCTCCGTCGTCAGCACCCCGTCACGGTCACCGTAGTGGTGATACAGATCGACCGCTGTGGCGAGCAGTCCCTCGACTGCGTCCGGGCCACCGTAGTCGGCCGGATCGCTTCCCGAATCCAGATCGGCCGCGGCCACGCCCTCCGCCCTGGCCAACAGTCCATGTTGACGCAACGATAGAATCTCGTCGGGATCCCTTCTGGACAGCTCCACCACCGCCGAGATCAGCGCTCGCGCGCTGCGTTGGCCGTACACGTCAGCCAGGCTCTCGGAGTCACTCATCAGAACCTCATCAGTAGTCGGTAATCGATTAATTCGATCGTACCGATGATCGGCTCGATCCACTGCATACGAAATAATGATCACGACACTAGCTAGTCTCTGCCACAGTGCGGTCAGCTGTCGCCGTCGATATCACCCCAGGTTTGGCTGCGGCGAATCTCCTCGGCCCCGTTCTCGTCCTGGATGGTCGAGTCGGTGGCCATCACGATTTCGTTCATGGGAGCGAGGATGGAAGTTGTATCGACGAGTGGAGGCCCAGGCGGTCACTGCTGTGCAATTCCAGCGCGGGATGTCCGCCACAAACCCGGCCAGTGTGTGAAGAGGGCGTGCCCACGCTGCAAATGGGACGATTGCTCCACTGGCATGCGGACGTTCCTCAGTCATTACTCATCCGATCGCCTCTTTTTGAAATCTTGGGCATCCACTGATTTCTCTGTGCGGTTTCTGAGGCCAAGCCACACGAACATGGCGGGAACGGGGGCGCACAACAACGGAAGTATCGTCATCGCGAATGAGTTTTGATCGGTGAGGAAGCCTGTGATGGGAACCGAGCTGCTTCCCATGATGAAAATCCAGAACGAAATCATCGCATCGGACCTGTTTCGTCTCCTTCGTTTCTTGTAGCAAAGATCGAGGTTCTTTGGCTCGTCATTGTTCATATGTTGACCTTTCAATGGGGAAGTTTGGGAGGTGGGACACGTGGCGAGGATCCGAGGGAATTATGGCGCTACTTCCTCGGTGACGTGCTGGCGTGACTCTGGCAGCTGAATCACTCCGGCGATAGCGGGTAGGGTGCAGAAACCCCCTCGGGGTCGAGACGGTGTGCCTCGCTGTGCCTGCGCGGCGTGTCGGATGCAGTGTGGCTCTGGTCGTTATCTCATTATCGGCACTTTGCGCTGCAAAATACTGCATGATGTCTCTTTCGGGCCATTGTGAACTTAAAATTCCGAGGCCCTTTACGGCAGGAGGGCTGACATTCTGCTCAGTCTTGAGGCTGCGTGCAAGGCTTACAAGTATCGGGATGTTCCGTGGTGAAAAGAGAATAATTGCCGGGGGTGAACAGCGTACCGAGTGGTGATGTTGTGCTATCCGTATTAGTTGCGAATTGGCGGCGGAGACATGTCTTGCCTGTGGGTAGATCCTGAATCGGTTCGGGTATGTTGTCAACTAGTTTGCGTTAGCCATTATAGTTCTCTCTGGTAGTCCGCGAGTTTATGTACTGCCCCGATAAGCACTCGCATTGCCTGTGCCACCAGTTCTCTTGCCTGCTCCACTCCTTGGACAACGTCGTTAACCGCACCCGTGTCGCCGATAGCCTGGGCTTTGGCATAGACTATCTGCATTCTCTCGTCGTTGATTGGCGCGGAAATATCTCTCCCGATTTCGCAAATTGTGGCATCCAAATCGGCAAGGGCGGCTTTCAGCTCTTCTATCATCCTGTATCCAAAATAGTGGAGCGGCGCTCGTTCCAGCGCCGTCGCCGACGGCGGACCGGGTTCGCACAACGAGCACGGCGCTGGCCAGCAGCAGAGCCGTGGACATGCCGCCGAGCAGGGGCAGGCTCCTCGCCAGACTGGTGGATCATGGTTCGCCCCTCTCGCTGGCGCCGGCGCGGCGTTTGGGAACACGTCCGACCGCGGCGAGGGTGTAAGGCGCCCGGGGCTGACGGGTGTCATCGGGCTCGGGCCAGGATCCGGGCGTGGTGGTGCCCGGGGCGAGCAACTCGAGGTCGGCGAGCAGACGGGCGAACTCGGCGTGACTACGGGGGCGTGGCTGCGGGCCCACACACCACCCATGGGCCCGGCACCAGCTCGCTGTATCTGTGCGCAGATCTTCCACAGCCCTGGTGTGCGTGGGAGGGGTGAGTGGCTCGTCGGTAAGGTGGGTGACGGCGATCAGGGTGCCGGGCACCAACCGATGGGCTAAGCGCCGCGGCACGGTACGGACATCGATTTCAGGCTCGGCGAAGTGCAGGATGTCCACCGCGAGAACGCACACCGGCAGCTCGAGATCGAGCAGTCCTCTCTTTGCCAGGCTGTTCACCATTCTGCCGACCGCGAATACATTGCCACGCACAAAGGTCGATCGTCGCCACGCCCCGGGCTGCTCCTGTGCGTCTCCCCACGCGCGTGCGTAGACGATCGGATCATGGTCGACAAGCACGATCCTCGGCGCGGGCGTGGTGCCGACGGCACCGATGGCGGCGTGCGCGGAGCTGATGTGCGGGTCTCCGGAGCCCAGCTCCAGGAACTGGGTAATACCCTGGGCCAGCGCGTGCTCGATCACCGTGGACGTGAACTGGTGCCTTGTCCGGAGCGCGGTTTCGGTGTAAGGCGCGATCGTCGCCAGTTGCGTGGCAACCTCGCGATCGCACGGCCATGTCCGGACGATGTCGGTGGGGTCGGCGACGGCGACTTCCACCCGCGCCACGTGCGGACCGGTGACGTCCACTCTGGGACACTCGCTCCAGAAGCGCTGCTCGCGGATTCGCCGGTCACACTGCCAGGCAAGAGGCGACGACGCGGTCTTCGGGCTCACGGCTCTCCTGCCAGTTCGGCCAGGCGTTCGGCGGCGCTGGCGAGGTCGGACACGACAGTGACTCGCGGGTGGTTTTGAACCTCGTCGGGCACGTCGACGTCGCGGGTGTTGACCAACAGGGCCGCGCGGCACCCGACGACGAGCGCTCCGACGATGTCGTCGTCGACGCGGTCTCCGAGGTGCACGATGGCGCCGACTGGTACCTGGTGTTTGGCGGCGATGGTGGTCCAGCATCGCCGCTGGGGTTTCTTGGCCCGCAGCTGGTAGCTGGTACAGATCTCGGCGAGGTACTGTCCGCATTGATCAACGAGGTCGCTCATCCGTCGGGGACCCGCGATGCACGAGGCGTTCGACAGCGTTACCACCGGGGCCAGGGCCGCCAACTTCTGCAGGGCGGCCAGGGTGCCGGGGAAGGCGGTGAAGCCACCGGTTGGGCGGATTCTCTGCGGCCAGTCGGAGGCGCTGATCAGCAGTCGTTCCCGCACGAGTTCGGCGATGTCGGCGGTGAGCTCTGGAACGACATGGAGAATGTTGCGGTCGACTTCGGCCGCGTGATCGGGGGCGAGGGCGACTTCCCGCAGTACCTCCGGTGTGCCAGGGCGATCGAAAGATCCGAGGGTGTCGCCCACGTCGACGGTGATCAGCATGAGGCGCCTCGCCTGGAAAAGCTGACCGCGTCGTTCGCATGCGCGAGATCGGCGCCGCACCGTTGATGCCGCGTGACATCATCAGTGGTCGGTGTCTGGGTTTGCTCAGCCATGTTCCTCGCTTGCCAGTCGGAAGTGTCGTCGTTGGCTATGGGCAGTGGGTGCCGCACAAAGCGTGTGTGGCCGGACGGCATCCGCGGTTGGCGGAGATGGAGGGTCGGGCTGCGGTGGCCCGCGGCCCGGATAGTCGAACGACATCGGCCTCTGGCTATGTGACAGCGTCGTCGCGGTCGGACACCGCGTGGAGGGTGAGTGTGTCGTGTCCTCGCACGCCGGTTCGGCAAGGCTCACGGGGATTGTCGTTGCTGCCGCACGAGCCGGAGAACAGGCAACGAGAGATCTTGTCGGGATGGAGTGCGCGCGCCTGGCGCTCTAGCCGGTCGAGCACACCGGGGAAGGCACCGGTGTGCAGGCCGACGATGAGCGGGGTGCTGCGGTGACGAGCGCAACCGATGATGGCGCCGCACGTGGTGAACCGGGCGATCCAGTGCCCACCGTGGCGGTAGAGATCGCATTCGAGCTCGTTCAATCCGACATCCACGGTGAGGTACCCGCGATTGAGGTTACCGAACGCGTCACCGAAGCTCGCGGGGTAGTAAAAACTGGCGACGGTGTCTGACTCGCGATCGAGAATCTCCCAGTCACGACCACGGAAGAAGGCGATCAAGGGTTCAACGGTTCCGTCGTCGGCGGGCAGGAGCAGCTCGTAGCGGCCGACCCGGACAAACAAGTCATGCACGGCACGCACGCGGGTCAGTACGGTGTCGACGAGGTGAGACATTCCGATATTGGCCTTTCCCATGGAGTATCCGTTGTCGGTGTTGCTTGCGGCTCGGCATAGGTTCCGCGATGGGCGTAGTCGGCACGGGATGAGGGTGGCCGGCTACGGTCGTCACGCACCGGGGTAGTGCCGAAGCGCGCGGGCGAGCAGTGCGCGGCTGTCATACTCAGTAAGACTGTGTTCGGTGAGGTCATCGAAGATCCGGTCGTAGGTTGCGAGTGCGACCGCATCGCGACTGATTCGGAGGCCGAAGCTCAGGAAGTCGCCGTCGAACGCCATCTGACGACCCTGGGCGTTGGTGGTGATGGTGAACGGGGCCGACGGCGGAGGTCTTCGAGCGCCGAATCCGTAAATGCGCAGGCTGATATTGCTACTGTGGGACGCCAGCAGATGAAGATGATGGAGTTGCTCGCGAACAATGTCGTAGTCACGAGGGCAATGGGTTAGGCGTTTCACAACGTCTTCGCTAATGACAAAACTAGCTCGGGTGCATCCTCGCAACAACACGGACTGCCTGAGGGGCAGCAACTCGACGACGCGACGAGCCCGGGGGTCGTCTCGAAGGTCACGATCTTCATGCACGATGCGGGTCCAGTCTGTGGTGGCCAGTAGTTCCGGAACATTTGGCCCGTAACAACGGATATCGACAGCGGCATCTTCGGCGCGATACTGCGCGATGGCCTCGGTGGCGAGCGGTCCGGAGCCGAGGATGGAGTAAGCAATGCCGTTGGCCATGATGTTCTTGGTGGGCTCTGCTGATAGTGGATCAGGCGTTCGCGGGGCGCTTCAGAACGCAGGCTGAGAGCCCGCGGGGGTCGATGCATGAGGGTGCGTTCGAGAGCGGAGAATGGCATCGAGTGTCGCGAGCACAGCGGCACAGTCCGGTGGGACGGCGGCGCAACGGAGACTGGAGACGAGATCAGGCTCAAGGCCCACGAGGCGGACGTCGAGCCGTAGCGTCATGAGCAGCCGCCACAGGACAACCGCTTGTACGGCGGGGATTGTCACGGCAATGGCGCCGGGGGTGACGCCCGTGGCGAGGGGATCCGCCGGGATGATGGCGGTCGTGGTGTGAGGTTCGGTCGGAACGACAGTGGTGGTGGTCGTTTCGGTGATGTACCAGCGAACCCATTCCGTTACCAGGGAATCGGTGAACTCTGGTCTGGGCGCGCGAGAGCGGCTCCGTCGCCACTGGGCGTAGCCATCGGTGGTCAGGCGTCCCCAGACCGCGGTGGCGACTTGGACGTGCGTCCTCGTCAGGAACGCCGCGGCCGGACAGGGCCGGAGAGCCCGGGTGAGTAGAAGGTGGGTGACCGGGTCGTCAACCCGGCGCGGTGAGCGAGTGCCGTGCAGCACTCCGTCTTGTAGGTGCAGGTCTTTGCGCAGAAGTAGGTCGAGGATCGCTCCCGTGGTGGCACCGAGCCGAGCTTGTCGGGCATGCAACCGGGATGTGTACGGCCCGCGCTCGCTGTGCGTTGCCGCGAGCACGAGATCGGCTAATGAACTCGGGCGCCCCAGCGCGGTGACATCGGTCTGAGACCGAGGGCCGGGACGCGCCTGTGCGGCGCCTGGGCGCGACGTCGGTCGTGGTGATTTCCGGCAAGGGGCTCCGCAGGCCACCACGACCGGGTCGGCCGCGGCCGCGATGCACTGGGTAGATGTCGGGCGGCGCTCGCTGTGGTTCATTCTCGCACCACTCCGAGCCCGGCCAGGAAGCACGATGTCGCGGGGGCGCGGCCGAGTTCGCCGACGTCAGGATTGCCCCAGGCGCTGGCGTAATCGAGACCGTGCTCGGTGATCTCGAGTTCGCCTGTCGTGAACATCTGCGCAATCTCGGCACGGGTCCGCAACTGGGCCGGATGCGTCGTTTTCGCGTACTCGGCTGCCAGCGCGCGGGCAGCCTCGGCCGTCTTGCCCGTGGGATCGAGTCCGTCGGTGGTGGCGTGGGTGATGCCGATCATGCTGCCGGGGCACAGCGCGGAGGCGTAGCGAGCGACCACGTCCGCGGGATCGGGGACCGTGGGGCGGGCAGGGGGAAGAAAATGGAACACCGCATTCGCGAGAACGACTACCGGGCGGGAGAAGTCGACCACGGTCGCCGCGCGGTCGAGCACGGCGTCTGGGTCGTACACGTCTTCGTCGATGACGGCAAAGTGCTGCCGAGGCAACTCGAGGTCGTATCCACGGTGGATCATGTGCGCGACGACGATGGGGTCGTTGTCCACGCATACCAGGCGCGTAGTGTCCGACCACCCCGGGGTGAGAATCCCTGGTAGGTCATCCTTCATGGGCAACCCGCAACCAAGGTCGATGAACTGTTCGAACCCCTGCTCGCGGGTGTGGGCGATCATTCGGTTGCGACATGCCATGTTGTCACCCGCTGCGTTCGTCAGAACGTCCTGATAGTCCTTGTGCAACCCGGTGATGAACCCGCGATCGATGCTGTAAGACCCCTGACCCCCGACGACTTTGGAGTAGATACGGCCTGCGGTGGGGTTGTTGATGTAACGCAGGTTTCGGTCCTTCGGCTCCTCGTATCGGGTCATGACGACCTCCGGCCTGACTGTGGAAGGAACGGTACGGTGCGCGATTTCGCGCGACGTGCGGAGGTCAGTGGTGGTGCCATGGTGTCCTCGTGCTGTGCAAAGATCTCGAACGTGCGGAATGCGGGATGATGGCTAAGTCAGGTGCCGGGTACACCGCCGATCTGCGGTGGTTGTGGAGGGTCACCGTGAATTTCCTGGCCGTAGGTCGCGGCCCACACTTCTTTCCATAGTCCGCTTGCCATGATTTTGCGAAGCCAGGTGTTGACAAATTGTTTGAACTGCTCGTCGCCGCGTTTGATCCCAATGCCTTCGGGGTCGTTTGTGAGCGGTGGGTAGGCGACGAGTTTGATGGCGTGGTTGACGTGTTTACTGCCCGCGAGGTTGATCAGATCTCCACAGTAGGCGTCGCCGCGGCCCTGTTCGAGCGCGAGAATCGCCGCGGGGGTTGCGTCGTACTCGGTGATCGTGACATTCGGTGCGAACTGTTTCAGGACGGTGCTGGCTGTGGTGCCACTGACGGTGATGACCGTCTTCCCGTTGAGATCGGCCGGTTTCCTGATCGAGTCGTTGTCGGCTCGGGTGGCGAGCGCGAGTCCGGAGTAGAGGTACGGGCCAGCGAAGCCGACCTTCTCGGCGCGCTCGGGCGTGATCGAGTACGCCATGAAGACAATGTCGACCGTACCGGTGGCGAGGAGAGGTTCACGGGTGGCCGGTTCGGCGTTGACCACAGTCCTGTTCGGACTACCGATGACGTACTTGGCGAACATTTCGCTCAGTGTGGCGTCAAAGCCTTCGTACCGACCGGTGTTGACGTTCTGCTGGGACATCAGCGGAGCGGTCGCGGTCGAGGCGACTTTGAGTCCACCGCGTGTTTTGATCGCCTGGGCTGTCGTGCTGGTTGCGAGATCGGCCTCGCTGGCTACGGGCGCTCGATCGATGATGCCCGTGGTCGACGGGAGCGCGAGCGGAGTCGGGACTTCGCCACCCGAGCACGCGGTGACCGACGCTGACGCCAGCAAGACGACTAGGGCGACGAGCGTGCGAGTGTGTGGTGCGCGGGTTCTGGATGGGCATGGTGCTGCGGATCTGGTCATGGTCGGCTCCCCACCGATGAGAACGTTGATCGTTCGCAGGAACGGTGGGCAGTAGATCTGTGCGCTCGTGCGAAGACCAGGAAGCGCAACCGGAAGTGAACCGGAAGCCAAACCGGAAGTACTTCCGGTTCCGCCCGTCGTGACCTGCGTTTTCGATGGGAACTTGGGTGTTGTGGTGCTTCCGGTCCGAACGGGTGAACTTGTAAGGTGGTGTCGACTCGTGGTCGGGCCTGTGCGGATGGTGACAGCTCGGCGTCGTGTACGAGGGGGAGGAGTTCGACGATGGCGTCGCGAACGAGGAAGACGTTCAAGGAGTGGCGCGAGCACGAAAGGCTGTCCCAGGAGGCGTGCGGCGAACGGCTCGGCGTGGACGCCCGGACGATTCGGTCCTGGGATCGTGAGGGCGTGCCAGCCGACCGCGCCGAGGAGGTGGCTCGTGCGTTCAAGACAACACCGGCTCATATCGCGAACATTCGTGGCGGTACCCAAGTTCGCGGCCGACGTACGCCGGCATCGTCGACGTGGAACGCCGAGATGGCGGCCGACGCCGAGGACGACTCCGAGGCCCTGGTTCACCGTGCGGACGCCACTGACATCGGCTCGCACACGCTCACGCGATGGTGGGCACGTGTCGAGTCGCTCGCCCACGACTACCTCGTGCGGCCCCTGCCGACGGTCCTGGCCGAGGCACATTTGTTGCGACGCGAAGTACGCATCAAACTCGACGGAGACCACCACGCTGAACAGGCGCTGCAGCTGTGGGCGATCGCCGGGCATTGCAGCGGCATCATGGCCGCGGCCGCGTGCGACCTGCGCCAGTACCGGGAAGCGACGGGCTACCTGTCCGTGGCGCACAGCTGCGCGGACCGCGCCGGAGACCCGCTGCTGTTCGGCTGGCTCCACCGCGTGGCCAGCTCGGTCCACCTGTGGGCAGGAGATCTCGACGCCGCGGTGCGCACCGCCGACGCCGGGCTCGCGGTGACCCATACCGGCGTTCTGGGAGCGGGGCTGTACAGCATGCGAGCCCGTGCGCAGGCCAAACGAGGCCACCGCGCCGCGGTCACCAGTGACATCGCCGCGGCCGCCGCGGCGCGCGCCACCGCGACCGACAGCGACGTCCTGCTCGCCGGGATGCAGGATTTCCCCCTAGCGAACCAAGTCAGGTGTGCCGGGACCGCGATGCTGTGGGCCGACGAGGTCGACGCAGCCGTGGAGCACTTCGAGCATGCACTGCGGATCTACCTCACCGACCCCGCGTCCCGCAGTCACGCACACCTGGCCGTAACCTACGCCGACCTCGGGATCGCCGAGCTGACACGCCACCGGATCCCCAGCGCGGTGACCGCGCTGAGCCCACTGCGGACCACACCCAGCGAAGCACGGATCGCCGGGCTCGGCATACGCCTGGAACACGCCATTCCCCAGCTGCGTCGAGGCGCCCAGGAGGACCCGGAAGCGGAACGCCTCGCGGATGACCTCGAACCCCTCGCGGCCCAGCACGCGCCCGGCGCCCCGTCCGTCCTTCGCATCCGCCCGTGACCGACCCGGACGAGCTGTCGCTGACCATCTTGGGCTGCGCCACGCCCTACCCCCGACCTGGCGAGCCGTGCTCCGGGTACCTGGTCCAGGCGGCGACCACCGTTTTGTGGGTCGACGCCGGCTCAGGCACCCTCGCCGCGCTCCAGGAGCACGTGGACCTGTCGGCGGTCGACGGGATCTGGATCACCCATCTGCATCCCGACCACGTTTCCGATCTCACCGTGGCATGGAACGCCTACGCGAACGACGCTGATCTGCCTCGCCCGGTCGTGTACGGACCACCAGGGTGGCAGGACTGGTTCGACGTCCAACTCCCCGGAAGCGCGCGCGGCAGTGACGCCTTCCACATGGTCGACCTCGCCGACAACCACACCTACCACCTGGGCGCACTCGAGCTACAGGCTGCATCGGTGAATCACAGCGTGCCCACCTACGCGCTGCGCGCCACCTACCGCGGCCGAAGCCTCGTCTACAGCGGCGACACCGGCCCCTGCCCCGCCATCACGACTCTCGCCGATCGCACAGACCTTCTCGTGATCGAATGTGGAGCGGACGAGCCAGCTGAGTTTCATTGCACGCCGGAGAACGTCGCAAGCCTCGGCGCTTCAGCCGCGGTAGCAAGGATTGTTGCAACGCACCTCGGCCAAGGGATAACCACCGCATCGGCAAGAGAACGAATTAGAGCCTCGTACCGAGGCGGTGTTGTGGCTGCCTTTCCTGGCTTGCGGCTTAAAACGCCATGAGTTCATGCGGTGAATGTATGAACATATGCTATGTTGCCCACTGTGTTTCATGCAGTATTGCACGAGGGTCATGCTCGTCGATAGGAAAATATTCGATGATGTAGTGATGTTGCCGTGTTTGATTTGCGAGTTTATGTATAAGTATCTCGTTGGATAGTTCAGTTTCGACTGTCACTGCTGGCTCAGTATAGGGAACGCAGGTGAACGTAGTGGTGAGGCGGCATGTAAGCATGTGTGCGTCGGTGATTGTGCAGCCGGGAGCCAGGCTCACGTAATCAGTCGATCGCACGAGTGCGTGCCCGCTGTAACCGTTAATCTTGCGTCCGAGAAGTACCCGAAGTCGGCCGGATGGGATATCGTCGGATTCTGCCCTTGCCTCATCGAGCATGTCGGCCAGTTCGTGGTGCATGCGAATAAACTCAGTGTCAGACGGTGGCTTAATATAGCCTGGACGGCTTTCTGGCCATCGCGCGATTGTGAGAGTGGACAGAGATGGCCGGTAGTATGCTGTAATGGTCGTGGACAGTCTTGATGCGACATCGTCCACTTTGCTTTGAAGTTCGGCTGGTGCATATTTTCGAGCTAAGGATATTTGCCCGGTCAAGAGTGGGCATTGATCGAGTTGCCGGTTAGTCATTTGTCGCATAATCAAGATGGGGGCTATATCCAGCTTCGATGAGGGTGTGGTTGAGTTGGGCAACGCTTTCTTGAACTGAATTTGGAACAAAGCAGACGTGTGTGATGGCAGAAGTTGCTTTGTGCAGCATTGACGCTGCCCGTTTTGAACCCACTTCGTCAACATAAGGAATGATGCTATCAATGGTACTTGGCAGGTTCGCCCAGTTGCGTGCCTGTACTTGCGCTTCGAGTAAGGAAGCCAGGTGGATGTACCTGCCACGCACGGCATGGGGGGCCATCCCTGCGACTGATTCTTCAAACAAGTCTACGGCGGTGTGCCAATTTCCGCTGTCGCTATAAATCATAGCGCGATGCCATGCGAGTTCCTCGTTTGTAATCCACCAGGTCCAACCGGGGTCGTTGTCGCGAACGCCTTCTAGATGTAACGAAGTGGCCATTTCAAAAGTTCTAATGGCGGACGAATCATCCCCACCTAGTGCTAATGCTCGGGCTTTCCGGGTAAGGAATAATGCGCGAAGTCGAGGCGACAGCCTGTTGGTTTCTAGGACCATGTCGGCTAGGTGTTTTGCTTCAGTGGCTCGATTCAAAAAACCGGCATGCATAGACATATTTTGCAATGTCAGTATCTCGTTACTTCGGTCGCCTGCCATTCGAAGTAGATGAAGCGCTTCATTGTTCACCTTCCTGACCAAGTCATGCTTCTGAGTGTCGAATAACAACCATCCCGTCAACTCGCCCAATTCGCCGATTGCTGAATACAAGTCCGACTCGATGGTCGGGCTCATTTCCGCCTTGCCAAGTTTGCGTACTGATGATCGAAATAGATTTAGAGCGATATTCGAACTGTAATCGCCGCCAAACTGCATGTCCATGCGTACGAGTTCCTGAATGCGTGATCGAATGCTTTCGACATATCGATCATCCAGTCGGGCGAAAGCGGTTGTTTTTGATGGGACAATCGTCGATTCTTTGCTCGACTGAGATCTCTCGGTGACGGGGAGAGTGGGCGAACTGCTGGTGAGCAATTCTTCGAGTCGGTTAGGGCTGACCCGGAGCAGCTTGGCTAATTTAGGCCGTTTGTGAGGCTGCGGCTCAAACCTGCCGTTCTCCCATTTTGACACCGTGGTGGGGTCTACCCCTAGTTGCGTAGCGAGAGATTCTTGAGTGTAGCCAGCGGCGCGCCTGGCCCGCGCTAGTCGCTGCCGCTTCACTGACATGTTCGCCTCTCGTGGTCATCATGTTTGCGCAGGTCAAGTATACCAACGCCAAGTTCCCGCCAAGTAGATGCCAAGTTAGTTACCTGGCGTAGTCGCCGCCGGTTGCGGAAGATCCACAACCAGTGTTCGAGGCGGACAGTCATGTTCGATCCGTGACTGCGTGCTTAGCGGCTGGCTCTCCAGTTGCACCTGTCGTCTGGGGAGGTGCCTGCGGACACGACCGTAGACGACTGCTTGAGGGCGATGGGATGGTCGCGATGCTCAGTGATCCGATATTGGGCCGTCTGGCACTCGCGTGGGTGAGCGCGGATCGTACTTCGCAGTCGCCTGCATTCAATTTGGAAGAACTAACGCGTGATCTGATGGTGACTCAATGACGGCCACTTCAACACCACCGAACACTGACCCTGCAGCGCTTGCCTTTATCGCCGTCATCGGGCGAGATAGCGGCGCGGAGATCGCGTCCGCCATGGCGCTCGCGGAAAAGGCAGTGCGCAGCGTATGGCGCGGCGCCATCATGCTGGGGCTATGGGACACCGCGTCGAACGGCGTTGCCGTCGTTCCCGCGGAAGTTCGGGAGTACCGGGCTCTGCCGGGGACGTTCCCTATCACGGGGAATGCCGGGATGCTGAGCTGGTCGGAATGCGTCACCGCGGCAGCGCGACAAGCGGCGGCACGTAACGCCCAGGCGTTGATTGTGGTCGATGCGGTGTCGCTGGAAGCCGTGGACGGGGAACCGGCGAGCTCGGCGTTGTCTGACGCGGTCACGCGACTGTGTGCTCAGGTGTGGCCGGGAATCGTGTCGGTGCCGGTGGTGATGCCGTGGTGGCAGCGGCTGCCCGCGATCCACGTGGCTCGCGCGCTGAGCGCGCCGTGGACTGGAACGGTTCTCCGAGACGAATGCCCGCGGACGTTCGTCGCGTCGCGAACGGCGTTGGATGAGATCACTCGGGTTCGCTGGTTCGGCGTGGAGGATGGTGGCTGGGCGACCGGCCACGCACTGGGGCTGCTCGCGGCTGTGCGCGTGGCTCATCAGCCTCTGGACGTGGGAGAGGCCGAGCCGATCGGTTTCACGGGGGAGATTCCGGGACGTCCCGTGCTGGATCGAGTCCGCTTGACGAGCGTGGCTCGCGCGGCGCTGGCCGGAGCCAAGGCTGAGGTGGTTGTGGCGCACGATGCCCTGTCGGGGATTCCGGCTGACGAGGAGTTCGGGGAGATGGCCCCGCCGCCCGAAGTCGTCGCGACCCTAGGAGATGTCGTGGACGGGCGAGCTCCGGCCGGCCGTGGCTCGAGGGGTGACTGGGCCGCGGTGCTGATCGACGCGTGGGAGAGCGCACGGACAGGGCAGACACCGGTGGAGGAGACCGCCGCCGCGATCGCGGCGACGGCGATGGACAGGATCGCGGCCTGGTTACCCGAGGCCATGGGGCGGGGGTACAGCGGACGCGCCGCAGCCTCCGCGGAAGATGCCGCGGACACGTTCTGGCGCCATGCGATGCCACCGAGGCGCGGCGAGTCGGGGGAGCGCCGATGATCAAACGATTGCCCGCGCGTTCGCTCGTCGTGCTTGTGGTGGCGTCCACTTTCGCGGCGCTGGTGGTCCTCGCCGGTCAGTGGTGGGCGGGGACGACGGAGCGGCCCGCGGTGTGTGATCTGCCGACGGTGGCCCCGGCTGGGGAGCGGCGTCCCGCGGGCGCGGCGCCGGGGCACGGCGGTATCCGAGTGGTGGAGCAGGGTGCCAGCGCGATCGAAGACGGTCGTGCTGTCAGCGTGGGCGCGATCGTGGAGAACAGCAGCGACTACGTCGCCTACCGGACTCGTGTGCGGGTCGGCGTGCTGGACGGCGCCGGTCGTGATGTGCTCCCGTCTTCATCGACTGGCGGGTCCGGTGTGATTGAGGTGCCGATCCTGGAACCGGGGGAACGGATCGGAATCGGACAAACCCGCTATCTGGTCGCAGGAGCACGGTTTGGATCGGCGACCATCACACCCACGACGTCGGTCTGGTTGTCCCGCGACACTTTCGGTTCCCAGTACACGTCCGTGACCGGGACGGTCACGCGGATGTGGCCGCCGGTTCCCGCGGTGCCCTCGGCGATCGACATCCGATACACAGAAATCTCCCACAACTGCGGAGATCTGACGCCCAGGCTGACTGCCATGGTGTTCCGCGATCACATGGGCCGTATCCTTGGCGGATCAGTGAACACGGGCGGTATGACCGCTCAATTCGCGGACGAACACGGTCGCATTGTTTTCACCGAATCCGGGCCCGTGCGCGAATGTGCACAGGGCGAGCAGTCGTCGTGGGTACTTCCGGGACCACCTGGTCCTCCACCCGCCCTCTCGCGGGCTGAGGTCTTCCCCTATTGCGACCTCGATTTCCCTCCACCGGAAACCGGTGTCGACAAGTCTGTCAACTGATAGCGACTCTATCCCTGCGAATAGAAATGTATGCGACCGATGACCCCTCCGGCACCGCGCCTTCTGGTATACGACCTGCCCCGTGGCGCGATCGTCTCAGCACATATCGCTGAGTGGTCCGTCGCGGACATCACGGTGGTGGCCGACCGTGGGGCAGGCATCGTCACCGTGGCGGACGGGACCGCGCGGACGGTGCTGCACGATCTGGACAGTGGCGCTGCGCGCGGTGCACTCAAGCGCGCGATCGCCAGGTTGGAGGCCGGTGAGCCGTACCGGTGGTCGAGTCATAGGCGGCACCTGGCCGTGGCCGCGGTCCCCGAGAACGGCCAGGTCGTGATCACGATCAGGACGGTTCTCGTGACCTTGTCCAGCGAGGAAGCGCGTGGCCTGTGGCACGTGCTGCACGACGCGAAATTCTTCTCCGCCGGCTGCCAGACCTCGCACCTAATTGGTTCCGTCTTATCAGTGCCTGTTCAACGGCGCTATGACGACCTGCTCACGAATCCCGGCCGCGTTCCCGAGGATGTGGAGGAGACACATGGGCAGTGAGCACATTCGATCGTCCACTGTCGCCTGGCTGGTATCCGGATCGGGGTGGCGACTGGAATACGGCCATATCGCGGTCCAGGCGGTTCGCGTCGATATCCGGTCACTATGGCGGACGAACCGGCACCACCCAGGTCGACATTCTCGTTCCCCTTGCCATCGAGCGACGACACTCCTGCGCCCTGACCACCGACCGACATCATCGTCCTTCGACCCGAGGTACCGACTTGACCATCTACAGCATTGACGTCGCTCCTACGTGCGGCGAATACCAGACACCGGAGGTCGCTACCGCGTTGGCCCGGCTCGCCGAATGCAAGCCCGCGGACGCGCGCCGTGTCGATCGAGAGTTTTTACGCACGGCCGGCGAGTTGACGCCGAAACTGCAGGCTCGCGTCGCACACGCACTGGGCCTTCCGCCCGACTGGCCGAGTCGCATCACGCCGCCCGGCGGGTTCGTCGCGGCGGACGGTGCTCCGCGGATCTTGGGCAGGCTCGCGGGGGCTGGTCGGGTGGTCGCCGCGACGACAATGTCGATTGTCGGTGTTCAACGTCGCGTCGCGGACATCCAGGACCAGCTCGGCCACCACCTGGAGGAGGACGGGATCTACACCACGTCACTGCTCAGGTCGCTGAAGACAAGACCCGAGTTCTGGCGGGCACTGGCAGCACACCTCGATATCCGGGTACGGGACATCGTGCACATCGGATCGAGCGAGCGGGCCGACGCGAACGCGCCCCTGGCCGCGGGCGTTGGACGAGTCGTTCTGATCACGGGTACCGAGCGTTCAGCCAAGGCCGTCCCGAGAGAGCTGCGTGCGGACCGACGGCTGTGTTGCGTCCCGGATCTAGCCACTGCGGTAGCCGAGGCTACGAGAACTCCGGAACTCGGTGTGTCGCTGGGGCTGGACGGGACGGCGTCATGACCGGACCCGGCTGGTACGACCATCCTCAGTGGACCAAGCAGGCCCCGTTCCCAGAACCCGTGCCTCCGTCGCCGGACAAGAGGCACGTCGGCTGGATCCTCGCCGCGGCCGGCGCCATCGCGGTAGCTGGAACAGTTGGCTGGGCGTTGATCCTCGCGTACGGCGGTGGCGGGGCCAGGAACACCGGTGGCGTCGAGGGCGTCGAAGCGACGGTACCGGCGCCGCAGCGGAGCAGCGCCTCGGCCTGCGGCGATCGGGCGGTCATAGACCTGGCCGCGGGAATCTGCTACCCGACGCCACCGGGATGGAACCGGACTGACCAGATCGGCCCGGAGAACACCACGGGCCTGTGCAGCAGCCACAGTTGCACAGCACCGTCAGCCGCGCAGGTAGCCGCGGGAATACGAAAAGCCACCCCGACGTCAGGCGACCCCACACAAGCGGCCGGCCAGTTGTTCGTCCAGCTCTTCGGTAGATCACCGGCCGTCGCGCATCGGCTAACGCCGACGACGTCCACCTCGAGACCGATCGATGGCTTTCCCGCGACGTCACTGACCTACGACTTTCCCGCAATGGCGAAGGCGGCCGCGGTACACGCCCGGTTCACCGTGATCCACGTCGGCACGGGAACCGACGGACACGACCGCGTCGTATACGTGATCGGGTCCTCACCCACTGATTCACCCGGCAAGGACGCCGTCGACGACGTCCATGAGCACATCCACGTCCTCCACCCGACGGCGACCCAGACGGCGCCGCCGACCGGCCCCTCGAACTAGGAGCACCATCGATGCCTACCGCGACACGGGTCGAATTGATCCGCCGCGGGCCTGATGTGGATCGCGATCTCACTAGGACGCTGCAACCCGCGAGGCCACCACACGAACACCGACCAGCCGACCATCCCGGGAGTGATTCGTGACCACCACACCAACCCGACTGGAGCCACACCAGCGCGGCCACGCCAGCGACGCCACCGGTGCCGATGGCGCCGACTGCACGGCCGAGGAGGTGAAGGGACAGCGGGACAACATCGTCGACCGCATCGCCGCGCACCTGAACACGACCACACTGACCCAGGTGCCCTACCCCCGCAAGCTCGGCGACACGTGTCAAGCCGTCGCGCTGTCGCGTGCCTGCGGTGTGGAGGTCGTGCATCGCTGTGGCGTACATGATCATCTGTTCGTCGCTCCCGAGCACGATCAGGGGGTCCGGCTGGTGTTGCGGGACGACCGGCCGCGGGCCTACGTCGCCGTGCATGCCGCGGGCGATGGCGACATCGACCTCTGGGAGCTGTTGCGGCACTGGGACGAGGCGGGGCGATGACCACGGCCCGCACGCCCGCGAAACCGAATGTGGCAGGACGCCGCGGTGACCAGGCTCCGCGCCAACCTCGGGCTGCGGCGGTCTTGTTCGCCGAACACGGTTGGCCGGTGCTGCCCGCCAGCACGGCGCGCCAGGACCGGCACGTGTGTGCCCGCGGCCGGGTCACCGCGGAGCTGCGTCCCACACTCGCGATCGAGTCGGCCACCACCGACACGGCTACGGTCCGGAAGTGGTGGTCAGAGCAGCAACCCGTGTTGCCGTCAGTCGTGGTCGCCACCGCCACCGACGCGACCGTGGCGGCGATCAGCGTGCCCGAGCGGTTCAACGGACTCCTGCACCACCACGTCACATACGCGGAATCAGGGCCGATCGCGTACCGGCCGGACACGGGACGGCTGTACTTGCTGGTCGCGGATGACGGCGAACTCGCGGAACTCCCGATGTCCGGTAGCGCGACGGTACGGCGCGAGGCGTGGGTCGCCGTGCCACCGACGCGGCTCACGTGGGGCCGATCGGTGGTGTGGGTGCGCGCGCCCTGGCACGTCGGGTGGCGCCTGCCGCCCGCGCTCACCATCGCGCCCCTGATCGACGCCGTCACGCGTGCGGCAGCACAGCACCAGATCCATCCGCCGTCGACATCGTAGAGACGGATCCACGGAGGACCCACAGACACCGCGATTTCGACAGCTCTTCCGAAGGTGACGACATGTCCGCACGTATCAACGAAACACCGCCCATGGACCGTGCGCGGCCCCGTGCCGCGCGTAGGCCAAAGCCTTCGTCATGGGCCAAGTGGATTTTCGGTCGCAAGGCACACTACGTTGCCGCGGGGTGGTTGACGATCACGGCGAGCGCGTGCGGCGCGCATGACGGCACGACCCATCCGGTACCACCCGACCCGGAAACTGAGCCGCCGCGATCGTCCTCATCCCGTGCCTTGCCGTTCGCGGGCGCCCCGCAGGTCACGAACCCGCTCCCCGAGTCGGCGTTGTCCGGCGATCCGTGTACGGCTTTGACGCCACAGCAGGTGAAAGACGCGCTCGGGGATCAGGTGACCCAGGAGCGCGACGACATTGCTGGTATCGGGCCGACCTGCTTCTGGACGTCCGCTCGCGGTACCGGCGCGAAAATCGCCGTCACGCTGGACACCGAACCACGGCACGGGCTGAGCGGCTTGTACGCGAACGTGCAGCCTGTGGCCGAAGTGTGGAGGGTATTGCCTGGCATCCAAGGTTTTCCCGCCGTCGCCAGTGTGACCCCAGCAGGGGGCGCACTCGACCGGTACTGCAAGGTCAGCGTCGGCGTTCTCGACACCGCGACAGTGGATGCCGGTTCTTTCCTGGGGGACAGCAAGATCGGAAAGGTCGATCCCTGCACCACCGCATCGAGCGCAGCCGACGCCGCGATAACCACCCTTACGCGAATCGCGGGGCGGAAATGACCGGTCGAAATGAATGGACGTACCGCGTACGCAGAGTCGTCAGCGCGGTTGTGATGGCGGCGCTCGCAACTGGATGCCACCGCGCCGCAATCCCATCCTCCCCTGTGTCGTCGGTGCACGCGGCCACCGCGTCGTCGACTGTGCTGCCGTTCGCGGGGGCTCCGAAGGTCCCGTCTCCGCTTCCGGAGCCGGCGTTGCCCGGCGATCCGTGCGAGGCGTTGACACCGCCGCAAGTCAAAGATGCCTTGGGGGACAAGGTGAACGCGAAGCGTCATGATATTCCGGGTATTGGCCGCAGCTGCTATCTGTCAGTTGACAGCGGTGCGGCGGTAGCCGTGACCCTGGATACCCAATCGCGGCGCGGGTTGAGCGGGTTGTACGCGAACGTAAAGCCGAAGGCCGAGGTGTGGAAAGTGCTGCCCGCCATTCACGGTTTTCCCGCTGTCGCGAGCGTGACGCCCTCGGGGGGCGCGCCCGACCGGTACTGCAGCATCAGCGTCGGGCTGCTCGACACCGCGACGGTGGACGTGGGCCTTTTCCTGGGGGAAAGCAAGATCGGAAAGGCCGATCCGTGTGTCCCTGCAGCGCGTGCGGCTGATGCCGTGGTGATCACGCTTGTACGAAACGCAGGCCAATGATGGGGTGCGGGTGGGGACGGGTGTATCGCGTGTATGTGAGGGCTGGTACGGCGCTGATGGTGGCAGCGGTCGCAGTTGGCTGTGACCGCGCCGCAACCCGGTCGCCGGTTGTGTCGCCAGTACAAACGGCCGTCGTGTCGTCGAAAGCGCCGCCGTTCGCTGGCGCCCCGAAGGTCACGGACCCGCTCCCCGAGTCGGCACTGTCCGGCGATCCGTGCGAGGCGTTGACTCCGCCGCAAATAAAAGATGCCATTGGGAACAAGGTTTCCCAGAAGCGCGACGACATCCCGCATATCGGCTCCAACTGCTTCTGGTCGGCCAGCACCGGCGCGGCGATAGCGGTAACTCTGGACACAGAACCGCAGCACGGCCTGAGCGGGCTGTATGCGAATGTGCAGCCCAAGGCCGAGGTGTGGAAAGTACTGCCTGCCATCCAAGGCTTTCCCGCCGTTGCCAGTGTGACTCCATCAGGCGGTTCACCCACCGAATACTGCAAGGTCAGTGTCGGCCTGCGCGACACAGCCACCGTGGACGTGGGTCTTTTCCTAGGGGACAGCAAGATCGGGAAGGCGGATCCATGTGTTCCCGGTGCGCGTGTGGCCGAGGCCGCAGTCACGACAATCGCACGAAAGGTGGGACGATGATGGCGGCCCGGCGGGTACGGACATACCGCGTATTTGCGGGAATCGGCACAGTGCTAGCCGCAACGCTCGCAACAGGGTGCCACCGTGCCGTGATCCCGTCGTCGCCTGTGTCGTCGGTGCACGCGGCCAGCGCATCATCGACTGTGCCGCCGTTCGCGGGGGCTCCGAAGGTCCCGTCTCCGCTTCCGGAGTCGGCGTTGTCCGGCGATCCGTGCGAAGCGTTGACCCTGCCGCAAGTGACAGATGCGCTTGGGAGGAAGGTGACCCAGAAGCGCGATGACATTTCCGGTATCGGCCCCAACTGCTTCTGGTCAGCGGACAGTGGCGCGACCGTAGCTGTAACGCTGGACACCGAGCCACAGCACGGCCTGAGCGGATTGTATGCGAACGTCCGTCCTAAGCCGGGAGAAAAGAATCCGAAGGCTGAGGTGTGGAAGGAACTGCCGCCGATCCATGGTTTTCCCGCGGTTGCCAGTGTGACGCGTTCGGGTGGCAAGCCCGATCGGTATTGCAACATCAGCGTCGGGCTGCTCGACACCGCGACGGTGGACGTCGGTCTGTTCCTGGGGGACAGCAAGATCGGGACGGTGGATCCGTGTGTCCCCGGTGCGCGTGTGGCCGATGCGGCGGTGACCACGATCGCAGGAAAGGCAGGCCGATGACGGCGAGGCGGTCCGTACGGCGAAACCATGTGGTCCGACGAGTCGGGATGGCGTGCGCGGTCGTGATGGCAGCGACGGTCGCGACGAGTTGCAGCGAGCCCGCCACCGCCCCGCGTGAGACACCGTCGGGCACAGAGGTGCCCACCGTCGGCAAGCCGCTTTCCCCTGCCGCCCTGTCGATCGCACCGTGCGAAGCTTTCGACCTGCGGGAAGCG
Organism: Amycolatopsis sp. CA-230715; assembly: GCF_018736145.1. Classification (GTDB taxonomy): domain Bacteria; phylum Actinomycetota; class Actinomycetes; order Mycobacteriales; family Pseudonocardiaceae; genus Amycolatopsis. Next base: position 10,147,078 of record NZ_CP059997.1, on the reverse strand, counting down.
ACTGTCGTCCTCGGGCCGGGCACAGCCCTGCAAACCCAGGACAACACCGGCCCCACGGCACCTCGCTGCGCCTACACGAATCGCGACACCAACGCGAACATCGCTGTCGCGCTCGCGAACTACGGGCTGGCGCGCTACCACCACGAGTTCAAGGGGAATGCGTTGCTGTGGCGCGAGTTCCAGATCCGGGATTTTCCAGCAGTGGCGACTGTGTCGCCACTGGGTGGCCGACGCGAACGGGATTGCACGATCGCCCTGGCAGTAACGGACTCCGTATTGCTATTCGCTGACATCAGGCTTGCGACCACGAGGATCGGGCACGACGATCCCTGCACGGTCGCCACCGCGGTCGCCACGACAGGGTTGGAGAACATGCGCAGAAGGAGCGGATGACCATCATTCACATGATCGTGCGAAAATGTGAACGTGGCCCGAATGGCGAGTCGGCGCTGCCCGTGCCGGACATGGAATATGCATTCGGCGTCAAGGCAGTGTGTCGATCTAGGTCCGGAGTGGCGGCATGACTTCGATGAGCGACGACGCGGTCCTGTGGGAAATTCTCTACGTCAACTTCGACCATGGTGGAGCGTCATCCGATCAGTCCATCGACTACTGCATGGATGGCTTGGTGGATTTGGTGGGAGCAAACAATCGATGGCCTGACCTGGGGATGATCGGTGAGGCGAATTTCTGGCGCTTCTTCGGAAACAGTGGTCGATGCGCAGCGCAGATCGCACTGAACGCTGCCGCCCCGCACCGCAACTATGTCATTGAAATCGGCTCTTTGCCAGGAGAATGGGGTGATATCGGTCCCGCGCTTCTCTACGACGCCAGCAAAGTCCACGTCCACGAATGGCACGGTGGCCACGAGTCCGGCTTCTTGGGTCGAAACCGCAATCGAGCAGTGGTGTCGCCGAGAGGCGCGCCGGAGTTGAAGATGGACCTTTTCGGCACGCACGGACACCCGAACGGTGACCTGCGGCGGCAAGACGTCGAACGGTTCCGGCCGTACGGGACGCGTGCGGCGCGCCCGGCCGCAGTGCTCGCGGACTGGTTCAGTCATCCGTCGGGCCCGATGTTCGCTCCGGACAGCTATGCTGCGTACTTCGACGAACTGGCCCACTATGCGCCGCGGATGCATTTCCCCGATGGAATCCCTGTCCCTGGCGAGCACCCCTTCGACACACGGGCGCTGGATTACCTTTGTGGACGATGGATGATGGGGCGTCGAGACTGGCGCCGCAGATGGTTGCGCCGCGCGCCGGGTCGCCGCGTCGGTGGTGTCGGCTTCCAGCACGTCGGCGAACTCGACGGCGTCTATACAGCTACGAACTTCCCCGCCCCTAACGGTCGCCCGCCGACCCAGATCGACGGTGCGGTGCTCAACCCGCGAGCCGCAGCAATGCTTGTGCCAGGCTCCGTCCAGGTGCACGAACCATCCAAACCTGAAATGGTGCGGCCTGGTCGTGTCTGGCGCCGGAACGACCACAAACGGTTTTCCTTCACACTGAGATTCACCGTCGGCAGCGCGAGTGAGACGTGAGATGCGGGGCGGCGCGCCGTCGGCCGCGATCGCCGGCACCAGCGTCCCACTCGCCGAACTGCCCGTGGAGTCGGCGTTTGCGAGGTGAAGCGTTGTGCGGCACCGCAAACACCCACCTCGCCGGACTCGGCGGCGCATGGTGAACGACACCGCCGCCCTCCGCGTCCAGTCCGTACCGAGATGCGAACCAGCAGCTGTGGCCCCGACGACGGTCACACAAATCATCCATTGTCCGTAAAGCACCGAACAGGACAGCATTGCATGTACACCCCCGCGCCGAGGCTGGTCCCGGTCCGGCGAGACGATCCGCACCGGGTGAGCCTCGCCCGATTCTCCGACGCGATGGTGGGCGGCAAAGACGCCGGGGCGGCCGCCCGCGCGGTCAGAGACAGGGCCCTGACCGTGGAACCGGGTTTGTCGACGGTGATGCGGGGGGAACGGGCCTGGAAACTGCGGGCGGCGCGGTGGCTGGCACGGACAGTGGGCCAGTTCGTGGACCTCGGCCCGGGTCTGCCGATGGGGCAGTCCCTCCACGACATCGTGACGAGCGTGAACCGGGAGTCACGCGTGTTGTCGGTCGAGCAGGATCCCGTCGTGGCCGCACGGCTACGCGCCCTGCTGGTCGACGACCACCACGTGATCGAGGAGTCGCTCACGAACCCGGTCGCGGTGCTGACCGGCAAGCAGACGGCGCCACTGCTCGACCTGCACCGACCCGTCGCCGCGCTCCACGTCTCCACGCTGCATTACGTTCCCGACAGTGCCAATCCGGCGGCGATCCTGGGCCGCTACATCGACCTGCTCCCCAGTGGCTCGTACATCGTGCTGTCGCACTTCTGCGACCCGCAGGACGATCAGGACGGTGGAGTGTTGACAGCGACAGCCCGGCGGCTGCAGGACGTACTCGTCCATAGCCCGCTGGGAGCGGGCTACTTCCGCACCCGGGACGAGATCACCTCGATGCTGACCGGCCTGCGGATCGTGCAGCCACATCCTCACGGCGCTGGAGTGCTGACGCCGCTGTCGGACTGGTGGCCAGAGGGCCCGCGTACCCGTGAGCCCCTGCCCGCCGAGCAACTCCTCGTCGGCGCCGTCGCGCACAAGCCGTAGGGATAGCTTGTACAGCTCGTGGTGACGCACACCCGAAGGCGTGCGCCCTTTTGCCATGCCGCTGCGTGAACTTTGTGAAGTAAGGAGGTGCCGGTGTGGACGCGCGCGGTCGACGACGCGAGTCGTGGCGGGCCGACTCGGACCTACACCGAAGCCGTTTTCGTGCGGGGGAGCGCACGTGCGGTGCTAGGCGCGATCCATCCGGAGAGGCCTGCTTGTCTTTCTCGGTGCTCGGCACAGCCTCCAAGCGGTGTAGAGGCGCGGGGGTGGCACGATGAGCCGATAACCAGAAGTGGGGCCCCTTCGGAGTGATCGCGTGCCACACCGGGCGGATCGCGGCGATGCGGCAGGATCCTGGGTCGCTACCAGGACTCTCTTGCTCTGCAGAGCATTCTGACCGAGATGGGCAGAATCGACACCCGAATCGACGTGGTGTTCGCCCTAGGCTCCGAGCAGATGTGGTTGCTGACGTGGCAAATGACGCACCAGATCGTTCCGCCGCTGGGTGACGGCGGCCCGCCGGCAGCCGCGATCGTCACGGCCGCGGGTACCGGCGACACAGCGACCCTCACCACACTGGTCATCGATCTACACGCGGCCGAGAACAGCCCGCTGACCCGCAACGCGCGGCGGTGAGCCGCGATCACGGCCCCGCCGCGCCACCGCGGACGACGCGATCCCGGGCGACGGCCCGCTCGCGAGCTGCCTGGGGGCCGTGCTTTCCAACGACAGCACCGAGATCGCCGCCACCCTGGTGGCCTGGATCTACACCGGCACCCTTCGCGACAGCCTCGACGAACTCCAGGCGCTCACGCGCGTGGTGCACGAGGTCCTCGCCGCCGTCGGCGGCGCGTCACGGCTGCGAGCCTCGATCTTGTTGCATGCACCCGGTTCCGGTCACGGCGAGGCACTGCTATGCCGCCGGGCAGTGGCGATCGTGGCCGCATCCGCCTGACACGCCTCGCCTGACGATGCGCCCGGCCCGTGAAGCGCCACCGCGGGCGTGACGTGCGCGGTAGTGTGCGGGCGTGACCGAATCTGGATCGCGGCATGATCAGCAACGGGTGGCGGGGTGGCTCGCGCTGACGCTGCAACGTCGGTGTGGCCCGCTGGACGGGCCTCGCACGGCGTACCGCGTCACCGATCACGGCGCGATCGAGCTGAGCTGGCGCGGTGGTCCCACTGCGGCCGAGGTCGCCGACCACCTGTTGCGTGCCGCGGACCCTGACATGCCCGTCACCTGCGACGCACAACTCTCAGACAGCGTTGTGGCGGCAGGGGTCCGGGTACTGCTGACCGCGCTCGACCCCCGCCCGCGTAGCCGCAGCCCACGTGATCCGATCGGCGCCCTGCCTGCCAGCGCAGCACCCCGCCCGATCATGGACGACGGGCATGCCGCCGACATTGTGACCTGGGAATTGCCGCCCGAACCCGGCGGCACAGGCATGGCGATCGTGACCAGGGTCCCAACTTCCTACACCGACGCGTTGGACTGGACCGCACACGCCACCTTCGTGGCCGCCACCGGCTACCAACCACCACCGGGCGCGCACCCCCAGCGGCACATCCGATGGGCCCGGGCCCTCGCCAATGCCGACGTTCACCTTCGGTTCGCCACACCGAAGCTCGCCATCGCCGACGCCGATGCCTGGCTGAGCATGGCCGTCGGCCACTCGCGCGGAATCACGCCGTTGTGCGCTGCGGTGGCCTGGCACGACCGCTGCCTGATGCGGCTCCAACCCGGTCTGCGCGTCGACGCGGTCCTCGCCACCTCCCCGCACATGACCGGGGTCGCCAGCAGAGTCCCCGCCTTGCTGCTCAGCGCCCTGCACCGAACGCTGCTCCCGCGCGACACCCGCACCGCGACCACTCTCGCCGCATCGCTACCCACCGACCTGCACATCAGCTGCTTCAGACACGGCCTGGACAGCGAGCGCTACCGGATCCAGCTCGCCGCCACCATCATTCCTGCGTCGCAGAATCGGCAGACAGGCTAAAGCCGCCTCACCATGTCCTCAGCTACCCACTCCCGGACGTCGAGCATCACGGTGGCAGGTGCTTGAGCTGAGAGCGGCAACAGTATCTTCTACGGGCGGGGACTTCGCCCTGCGGTGAGGTCAGCTAGTCACTGCGCCGCCCGAGCGCACCCTCGCGTCACGGCGCCGAAGAAGCGGCCCAGCGTTTGCCCGATCGTGCCGGTCACGACCGGGGTGCCTCCCGAACCCGGCGACGATCCGGGCGACGGGGTGCGCGCCCCGCCGTCGACGACCTCCCACCGCAGGTCTTGCCGTACCAGCGCCACGAGCGAAGCCCCGGTGCGGGGAGCCGCAGCGTTGCCAGGTCCAGGGGCGTGGTCGGTCTCGGCGGTCAGCAGAATGGCGCCCATCAGGATCGCCAGCTGCCGGAAAAGCGCCATGCCGTCGTCGCTGCAGTGCGGAGTCGCGTGCTCAAGGTATCGAGGTCGGTATCGCTGGGGATATCCAGGCCGGAGCGGTTGCGCGACCACACGGTGCGCCAGATGCGCCACCATGTCCGCGGCGACCGCGGGGTCGGAAGCGCGGGACGAGCCACTGGCGACAGCGTGGTGGTGCCGAGGAACTGCCGCAGTGCCTGGTATTGGGCGATCCGGTTGGTGCTGATGCGCCGCTCGGTTCGCAATTGCATCCGCGGGAGCGAGAACGCCACCACAGCAAGCGGCACCGTCACGACCGCCAAGACCAGCCCGAACCAGGTGAACTCGCGGAGCATCATCATCAACAGGTTCATCACCAGCGCGAGGGGCAGCCCTACGCCGGGGGCGGCAGCCCAGAACAACCGCCGTCCGCGTCCACTCCGGACAGACGTGTCGCTCGTCCCGATCACCTCACTACTGCGTGGTCTCCGAGAAGTCGCGAACCCCGGACCTGCCGTTACTTGCCGACCACATCGGACCGCATCTCGTCACCCGTCGAGTTCGCGGGTCGATGAGTCCGATGCCGATCGCGACGATGCCGAGGGCTTCGCGTTCGGGTGGGTAGATGTCGAGAGATTGGCCCCTACGCCACACGAAGGCCAACAACGACAGACCGGACACGTCGGAAGTGTCATCTTCCATAAGCCGACCAGGCGGTCAGGATCGACACTCCTTCGAGGCACAGCCACGAGCCGTCGACCAAGCTCGCGCCGTCGGTGTCTTTAGGAGGGAATTGCTCGGCTTGGCTGCACCGGCGGCGACGCGGGCTCGTCCCGGCTACCCTCGCGAGGGTGAGCATTCCCTCCTGCGACGTTGCCGAGGGTGGTCCCGACCGACCGCTGCCTTCCACCGTGTACCGGCCCTGGCCCGGCAGCGACGACACGTCGACGTCGTTGGACGGCGCGCTGCGGTCGGGGCATCGTGGTCTGCATTTCGCCAACCTCGGGATCGACAGACGCGGTGAGGTCGTGCTGCTCGACCTGAAAACCGCCGCGACCGGGCATCCGCTGCTCGACTTCGGCAACCTGCTCGACCTCGGCCAGCTCGACGATCCGAGTCTGCGGGTCGTGTTCGTCGAAGGCTACGACCAGGAGACCGACCCGGGTCCGGCCGTGGCCCGCCGAGGCGAAGCGCAGCGTCGCCCTCCGGGGCTCCGCGGGAGTCCTCGCCTACGCCCTCCACCGGTCGATGCCCGACTTCGCCCGGCATGGGTTCCGCCGCCTCGCCGAACTCGAACACGACACGGCGACGGTCCGCCGGTGACAGTCCTGACCGGCGTGCTGGCGCTGCCCGCGGCGGAGCCGGGGCCGTGACCGGCCCCGGATTCGTCCGCGTTGTCACCGCGAACCTGCACAACCTGTTCCTCGATGGCGGCGAGGCAGAGCTCGACACGCCGCGGCGGCGGGCGCAGGTGGCACTGCTGCGGTCGTTGAAACCGCATGTGCTGGCGGTGCAGGAGATCGTCGCGGCCGACGCGGACCCGCGGACGAAAACGGAGCTTGCGGGGCGGCGGCTGCGGCTGCTGGGCGAAGCGCTGGGTATGCAGTGCGCGACCGCATCCGGAGTGCCGACAATCGCGGTCGGCAACCAGGAGTACCACACCGCGCTGCTGTGGAGCGGCGGGATCAGCCCGGTCGAGGGCGGCTGGTTCGCCATCAGCGGTACGAATTTCTTTCACAGCCTGGCACTGCTGTCGCTCGATGTCGGCTCGAAGACGCCGGTCGTCCACGGCTCGGCCCACCTGTCCTGGACCGGACGCGAACGCCGCTCCGACGAAGGCGAACGGCTGCTGGCGGCGATGACCCGCCCCGCCGGGCACCCGCCCACGCTCATCGCCGGAGACCACAACAGCGTCTCCGCCGCCCGAATCTCGCCCCCGCGCGAACCAGGCAGCCCTTGGTACGGCCCATACTTTGATCCGGACCTGGACCAGGCGCGATGGCGACCCGGGCTGGACAGCTACTGCTCGGTCTCTCTCGATCCCACCACCGGGACCAAGTCCTGGTCGGCGGACCGGCGCCCGACCGAGCACCTCGCGCTCGCCGGGATGCTCGACGCCGCGGTCGTCTGCGGCGCGGACCCCACGCCGACGGTCGGGCACTGGCCCGGCAGCGAACACCCGCTCGCCCGGTTCGACCAGGTCTGGACCACCCCCGACCTCGGCCCCGCTCTCTCCAACTATGAGACCGTCGCCGAGCCCCGGGTCGTTGACGACGACGTCCTCGACCCGAAACGCCTCGCCGACCACCTCGCCGTCGTGGCGACCTACCAGCCCAGGCGGATCAGGCAACGCAACTGAACCTCGCCACATCCCCTGCCAGCCGCTCGTTGCCCGGGCTCAGTACTGGTTCTCGCCCCAGAGGAGGCGAGCGGAGTCCAGATTGGCGTCGCGACGGACGCGTTCGCCGGCGCGCATGCGGCAGCGGGATCGGCGCCGCCATGTCGCGACGACAACGCCGATCCCGTAGGCAGAACCCCAGCGAGTCCGGGGCCCATCGTGGCGGCGGCCGGTCGAGCTAGGGAAGCGCGCGATCCATCCATGACGAGACCTCGGCCGCGGCGGTCGCGCCGTTGCGAGCGAGCTGCAGATCGTGGCCCGCGGCGGGAAGAATCGAGGTGTGCAGCTGCGCCGCGGGTGCGAAATCATGTTCCACGGCCCTGGCCAGGGTCTCGGCCGAGGAGCAGTCGCCACGGCCGGGCGGACAGAAGAAGTTGTCAGCTCCGCCGAGTTGCACCATGGTGGGCACGGTGATTCGACGTGTCGTTTCTGGTGCCCATCCCTTCGTGATGGCACCCAGAATCTCGGTTGTCGCGACCAGATCCTTGGTCGCCTCGTCGACCTGAACCACTTCGGGGTCGACGTCGGTGGCCGCGTGAAACGCGGCGCTGCGAACGCCTGGCCGTGTGGTGAGGTAGAGCGGGTCGACGAGTTGACCGCTGAACGGGCCGAATTTGGGGTCGAGTGTCGCTGGCATCATGTAGTTGGTGAGTGTGGTGAGCAGAAACGCCGGGTCGATGTGTGCTGTCGCGCCGGTCATGACCACGGCGTCGACGTCGTGGAACGTAGTTTGCTCGACCGTTGCCACGGCACTACCCATCGAGTGTCCGACAAGCGCGATACGACGGGCGGGGGCGTCGATCAGATGACCTGCTTTGAGGTGGGTGATCACTTGGTGCACGGCATCGGCTTGGTTGTCGACGGAGAGAAGGACGCTCGGCGGCCGTGAGCTGGTGCCGGCGCCCAGGCGGTCCAGAGCGAGCGTTCGGTACCCCGCGTTGTTCATCTGCTTGGCGTAGGAATACTTGCCGTTCGCGACGGGTGGATCCCAATACTGGCTGTTGTACGTCGCACCGTGGAGCAGTACTTGGGTGCCCTTGATGGGATGGGTGGTCGGCGCGCACAGGACGCCGTGGATCGTGGTCTCGAGCGGACCGGTTCTGGTGGGGAAGGTGATGTCCCGGCAGGACCTGGCTGGATCGGGCGACGGCGCTACCGTGGTCGCGGTCGCAGTGCCGCTGCCGAGGGCGGCCGTCGCGGCCAGCGCGGTGGTGACAGCGATACGTGCGATCGTGTGGTAGATGATCGACATAGGTGTCCTCCTACTGTGTTCTCTGCTGCTGGGGCGTCGTCCGACGGGTGTGACGGACCGATGACGTCGGGGTGGTGCCACCTGCCGAGGTGACCGCGTGGAGGCCTTCGGTGGCCGCCGCGATCACGGCACCGGAGATCGCGGACACGACCGTCAAGATCGCCGGCGGTGCCGACGGCCGGCGGTGCCGGCCGATGTAGGTGGTCTTCGCCGCGATGTGCGTCGACCGCGGTGGAGGGCTCATTCGATGTCGTCCCACGGGTTTCCTTCGGTAGGTGATCTCTGGGGGGGGTGTCCCTGGTGGACGGTGGCGAGATGTCGGGACCGTCCCCGTCGCTTTATGAGGCCGCTCGCTCGTTCCAGCCGAGAGCGACGGTGGCCGCCAGGAGGGTGTTCGCCTTCCCCGCCGTTTCCGACCGTCGTCCGAGCCCGCACGCGGCCGATATGGCCTCCACCGGGACTCCGAGCGCACCGACAAGCAACTCGGACGCGACAGAGGTCTGGTGCGGGTGCTCCTCAGCGACGAGACCGGCGATGATCGGGATTCCCCGGCGAAGACGCCGAAGGTGCGCGTAGAACAGCGGATCCACCGGAGGGGCGGCGTCGCCGTGCGTCAGGGGCAGATGCACGGTGGGCATGCGCTGCCCACGGTCGGCGAGCTGGTCCGACAGAGCGTTCAGGAACATTGTCGCGGCCGTGAGATCCGTCGGTTCGAACAGCGGTGTGTGCTCAAGATCGCCGTAGCACAGATGCAGTACCCAGTCGGCGTACGGTGCGGCACCGAGAACGCCGCTGACCTGACGAACCAGCTCACTGGTCAGTAGCGACCAGTCCTGGCGGGGAGTGCTGTGGTAGGCGAGCAGGATCGCCGGACTTTCCAGCTGCAGCAGGATCCGGTCGCCCCACTGTTCGCTGAGTGTGGACACCTCGCCGCTGACCATCGATTGCATCGTTGGCATCCAGTGCGTGGCGGCGTCGACCGACCCGGACGCGAAATAGCTCAGATCCAGGGCGTTCGGAATGCTGACCTGAAGGCGGCGAGGAATGTCCGATCCGGTGAGATGCGGATACGCGGCGAAGGCCTGCTCGGTGAGCCGCGGGCGCCCGAGCGCGAGATCCTCGGGGACGAGGTGACGGCCGTCGGCGATCGCGTAGTACGGCATGTCGTCGTAGCCGCGGTAGTCACCGGACCGGATCTGGACGAGGCCAGGGACATCGGCCAGGCCGTCGAGCCAGGTAGCGATCCACCGGTCGTCGACGTCGAAGGGGACGGCCGTCAACTGCGCGCCGTGTCGATGATCGAGGTGCCACTGCATGGAGGACCGCGGATCCGCGGCGGTACCGGCCGGTGGAGTGCCGACGCGATGGACCAGAACGCGGGACGAGGATGAACGCGGTAGGGCGGCGACGGGAGTGGATGTGGTGGACATAGGTGTTCCTCAGGATCAGGAGTGTGGTGATGGCGGATGCGAACGGTGTGCGGGCGTGGCGACCGGTGTCGAACCCGCCCGCGTGGAGTAGCTGGCCTGCACGGTGTCGCGGCCGTGCCGGAGTGGTGCCGCGCGGGCATCGAGGCCCGGCGTGCGTGTGACGCTCAACGCGATCGCGCTGACGGCGGTTGCTGTCGGGAACCTAGCCAACCTCACGACTGCGGTGATGCGTATCGATCCGGAATTCGCCTGTCCGGGACATGGGACACCTCCTCGTTGAATGCCTTTTCTGTGTATCGCCGCGTCGAAATAGCGCGCACGGACGAACGCGTCACCAATTCGTGTGTGGCGCTCGTGGGATGAGATGTAGTTACTCGGGTCGGTGTGTTGTTAGTACTCTGACAGTGTCGGTGGATTGGTACGGCCAGAGAGAATCTGGGCTAGTAGCGCAGCGCGTACGAGAGCCGCCGGAAGAAAGACTTCCGTCTTTGCGCTTCGTGGAACCGGTCGTCCGCGTGCAGAATCGAGATGGCGTTGTGGACTCGTCGCTGGGCTTGGTCGATGGCGTCGTCCAGGGGAACAATCAGGTTAAGGTCGAATAGGTCGACGATGGCGGTGAGGCGTTCCTTGATCGACCCGTGCACGACGTAGTAGGGCACGCCCATCTCTTGGACGGCGTTGTGGAGCAAGCGATCGGACACAGCGCGGAATGGTTCCGAGACGGGGCGGTGTCCATCGGCGTGCATGTCGAACTCGACGGGGAGATGCACGTAGGCGTCGTAGAGCCGTCGTGCTCGGTCCTTCGTCAACTCGCCATACATATCCATGTACTGCTGGTAGAACCGTTTCGTTCGCCATCCTGACACCGCCTTGACGCGGCGCAACCACCATGAGGCGCCCGGATTGATGCCCACTCGCATCCGCGCCTCACCGTACACCCACTCGTGAATGACTGATCCGTCGGAAATGAACGATCCCGGCAAGGACTCGTTCGCGACGCGCTCTTCGAATCGGCGTAGCCCGAGCTTGATCAGTTCCATGGCGGAGAGTTCTTGAACCTGCTTGCCGGGCACGATGTCCATCAGGATCTCGCGGGATGTCTTGGCGTGCGTGCGGGGGATCCCGGTGGCGATCGAGAGTGCTTCTGTCGTCGTCGATTTTCCTGTCGAGTAGGTTCCCGAGACGGCCAACCGCAACGACGGTTGCTGGGTCATGGTTGGTCCTCTCGCAGAAAGATCTTCGTGGCCACGGGAACGAGATCCTCGACGGGAGGATGACCAGGGCGCAACCATCGCGCGAATCGGACATGGGGAGCGTCGTGGTCTGGATCGTCGAGGAGGAGAGGCGGTCGCGTTACCGACGGTTTGGCCTGGGGACGACGACGAGTGGCCTCGAAGAATCGTCGGCCACGCTCCCGCAATTCCGGCGGAAGCCAGCCCAGAAACGGGATTCGAAGTTCAGCGAGGTAGCCGGTGAACTCGGCGAGACTGAGCAAGTCCTCCGGGGCGTCGAGGAGTTCCTCGGTCAGCATCGGCACGATCGTGGGCATCTCGGCGAGGACGACCAGCATCGGAAGCCCGGCGTCGACCCGGTCCGCGATCTCGGTTTGTTCATGTCGGCTCGGCCATAGCCCGATGGGCTTCCAGCGAGCGGGGCCTGTGCGTGTCCAGCTGAGCCTCGCCGCGCCCTCCGCGACGATCAGCAGGTCGCCGTGCTCGCACGCGAGTCGGGCGCTCATGCGGCCGCGACCAGTGACGAAATGGGCAGGCGATGTCCAAGGCGGTAGCTGAATCTGATGCCGTGAAGGTGGGAGTCCCACTCCGACGTCCGCCAGGCGCTCCCGTCGAAGTTCAGGATCGCCGAGCGGGTCATCGATGTCCGTGCCGGCACTCGGTCGGTCAAGGGCGAAGGGGGAATGTGCGACGTCGCTTCCAGCCGACGCATCCACAACGTGTGGCTGTTGGCGCGATCGATGTCGTCGAGCTGATAGAGAAAGGATTGCGAGAGTTGTGCGAGCACGATGATGCCGTCGATGATGGAGAACGCGGGCTGATACTGCCCCGCGAGCCCCTGAACGCACGGATCCGGATCGAGGACGTCGGCGTCAGCCGTGGCGACGCTGTCCCGTGGAGCGACCCGAACATTCGAGAGCTCGTGAACACGCCGCTGGTAGCCTGTCCCGAAATAGCGGCGTTCTGCGTCACCGAGCAAGTCCTCCGGGAGCGCGACCGCGGCGCTGAGAAGGTGGTCGCGCACGACTGGATGCGCGACCTCGCAACGAGTTCGCAGGTTTCCGACCGCCCCGTCGAAAGTGGACACCGCGAACCCGGATCGTTCCGCGGTACCCACCAGGTCTGCATGGACACCAACGTTGCGGAGGTTTTCCTGCGCTGTGGTTCCCGCCTTGATCACCATGCGCCGCAGCCACAGCGAGCGCCGGCTCGCGGCGTCGAAGCCGAACGCATAGGACAGATACGTTTCCGCGAGCGCCACACTCAGGACGACGGCATCGATCGTACTGACATGCGGTCGTAGTGAGACACTCGCACTCTTGGACGACCAGTCTTCGGGGTAATCGAGACTCGCGCCTGCCGTGATTCGCCGCGCATCCGCATCAACGATGGCATCGGCCAGCTGGTGGCGGACGCGCTTGTAGCCGGTTCCGAAGAAGCGGCGATCGCGGGGACCGAGATGGTCCTCGATGCGGGGATAGGTTCGCTCGGACCACGACATGTCAGTCGTCCTCCCCATGGGGCCCGCTGGTGCGCCCTGTGCCCCGAGCCGGATCCGCCGGTGGGCATCCAGCGTCCGCGCCCGAACGCATGAGGGCACGCGCGAGGGATCGCGAGCCGATGTGGTGAGCGGCGTTCTCACCTGGTCGGGATGTCGGTGGGCGCATGGGTTCGTCTCCTCGAACTGTCTCGACATATGAATAGGGTGGTGATGCGGCGGCATCCCAGCCCCGGACGGGCGGTGCTCTCTGGTGTCGGCGGCGGGCGAAGGCCAGGTATGGATGTGGGAGGACAGGTGTGTTCGACCCGCGACGACTCGTGCCTGAACAGCGTGGAATCCCCGTGCCACGCTGGTTGACAGGAACATCGCCGCGATGGCACTGATCCCGTTGCGTTCGACAAATCGAGCATATGGATCCAGGTGTGGAATGCAAACAGATCGAGGGTGTTACATCGCAAGTGTGCACGCGGCGACGACACCGCGGGGGCGCGGGCGCCCCGCCTCCCACGCCGGTTGGCGAGCTCCCTTGTCCGGGTGGCACTGACTTATGTGGATCCTTCGGTTCGGTTAGGATCCGCCCGTGGCGCGGGGATCGTGGTCCGGATGGGCCTGATCTCGCACTGGGGGCGCGGGCGTAGGGCGTCACTGCGCTGAGCGCGACGATGGGAGTTGACCTGAATGGACGATGGTGACCGTCTCGCCCCCAACTGGGAAATCTCCCGTAAGCTCTGGTATTTGCGCGAGCAGTGCTGCGACTCGCGAGGCCGTGTTCGATCGTTCGAAGAGATCGCCGAGCACGTCAGGGCGGTCACCGGGCGTAACCACGATCCTGTCTACCTCGCGAAATTCTTTACCGGAGAGGCCAGGCGCAAACCCGAGGGCCCCTTATTGGCCGCGATCCTCGACGCGTTCGGCAAAGTACCGTCCGATCTGTGGGACCGAGGGGACCCAGCGGGAACGTTCGGCCAACGGCTGCAGCATCAGCGATACTTGCGGGGGTGTGCGTCGCCCCAGCAGAAGTTGCCGACGCAAGATGAGATCGCCCAGCACGTCGAACGGCAGACGGGTCGGAGTTGCACGGGTGCCTACATCGGTCTTCTGATCAACGACAAGGCGCGCAACGGACCGGCGATCGACAAAATTCAGGCTCTGGCTGACTATTTCGAGATAAGTCCGGCGCGATTCTTTGACGACCCGCACTCTCAGGAGTTGATCGCCAGCGAGCGAGTCATGCAAGAGCAGAAGGCGTTTATCGATGCTCTCGCTGAGTTGCATCAGGTCACTGGAGGGTTGGGGTTCAGGCTGAGTGAGCCGGTCGATCCAGCTGATCTGCCGAAGCTGACTGAAGAGATCAGACACGAGATCGAGGCGGCGAAGAAGCAATAGCGTGCTCCACGCGTGCTCCGGGGCCTCGAGATCGTGTCAGGGACACCGTCGCTCTGACGGTGTCGAACGGATCGTCGAGCAGGCTGCCCGCTGTGCGCCTGGTCTGGCGACGCTCTGAACGCAGGCTGGAGTCACCCACGTGACACGTCTGGGGATATGACGACACATTCCCGTCGTCTCATCCGACCGCGCCATTGCACCATTCGGGTGATCATTCAGGTAGCGCTGCCTGGAGCGCAAGCTGACCCGGCAACTGGTCCAGACGACTATTTCGTGGTGATCTGCGAGCGCATCGGCTCCCCGAGGCGGACGGGAGTGGAGTCACAACGGCCAGCAGTTCATTGCGCGGCTTCGACTGTTCGGGCTAGTGTCGCGCGACATCACGGGAGCGGATCGAGTGACCGCAGATGCCGGGGCTTTCGTCAACAGGCCATCAGAGTGACTCGGGGAGGGAGAGGGCCCTTGTTCCCAATGGCAATGGGGAGGTTGCTGTCGTGGATCGTGCGAAACGGGAGATGTGGAAGAAGTGCGCCGCCGCTCTCTGTTCACTCGAACTACCGGATGGCTTCGGGATCGATGAGCTCCTCGTCGCGGTGAGTCGTCAGCGCGGCGGCCGCCCGATCCTGGCCAGGCCAGCCGACCTGACGGGATCGACACCGTTAGGTCTCGTTGTGCAGCATCGCGGCCACGACACGATCCTCTATCCGCGCGATACGACCGTTGTGCACCAACGACACTGCATCGCCCACGAGATCGGGCACCTGGCGTTGGGACATCTGGGAGACCCTGGTGAACCCGCCCAGCCGGGCAGTGGCGAATTGGACGTGGAACTGGTACTCGGTCTGATCCCGGACCTACATCCGTCTCTGCGCGGCAAACACCGTACGCGGGCCACCTACGGTGACCTCGCGGAACGGGAAGCCGAGCAGTTCGCCACGATGGTGCACACGCTCGCGATGTCCCTCGGCGGCGCCGTCCCGAGGCAGCGTGAAGAAAAGCCGCTCCCGGCTGGGTTGCGAACGTTGTTCGACGCATCGCCGTTGGCCAGCGTTGATCACCCGTGCGGCGTATAGCCGACGGGCGCTCCGATCGGTACGTGTGCATGACCGGGAGAGTCCGGCGTCTTGTTGAACTTTTGGATGCAACATGGCGTTGGCTGGCAGAGTATGCCGTGCCACGTCGATGAGGGGAGCGGGAACTGTGCGTGCAGTGGCAGTCAAGGCTATGGTCGGCGTGACGCTGATCATCAGCATGATGGTCGCCGGATGCGGTTCGGGGGCGAGCCCGTCGGGGAACAAGGGAGCTATCCGGGTGGCGATCATCCTGGGTGGCGTCGCCAACGACGGAGGCTTCAATGAGGCCGGGGCGACCGCTGCTCGTTCCCTGCGGGAGCGTCGACTGGTCGACACGGTGCAGATTCGTGAATCGGTGTCAACCGCCCACGACGCCGAACCGATCGTCCGGCAGTACGCGGCAGACGGCTACGATCTGGTGATCGGCTGGTCCAGCGTCTTCGCCGACTCGCTGTATCGGATCAGTGCCGAGTTCCCAGATAGCCATTTCCTGACCACCGGCGACGCCACCGACAAACAGAAATCCGCGGCGAACGTCGAGAACTGGAACTGGGATTCCGAACAATTCGGCTATCTGCTGGGCTGGGTAGCCGGCCACACCCACCTGTCGCCTATCGGGATCGTCGATGGACAGCAGATACCGCCGCAGGAACGTCAATGGCACGGGTTCGAACTCGGCGTCCACGCGGTCAATCCGGGCGCGACGGTGCGAACACCGATCTATCTCGGCAGCTGGGAGGACGCGCAAGCGGCGCATCGGGCCACGATCGCCCAGCTCGATTCGGGAGCGCGCCTGATCGCGACCAACGCCGAAGGGTATTCCCCGGGCGTCGCCGCCGCGGCCGCCTCCCGCGACACGGCCACTCTCGGAATGAGCTCCACGACGAGCGACGCGGCGACGACGGTCAACATCGGACGAGCACGTCTCGACATGACGCCGATCCTGCCGACGATCGTGGAGCGACTCAAGAACGGCAGCTTCGGCAAAAAGACCTCAGTGTCGACCATCCAAAATCGGTCGCTGATCCTGGACACCGTCCACAAAGTCCAGGCGGCGCCCGCGGTTCCCGACGACCTGCAGAGCCGTGCCGGTGATCTCGCGCGGCAACTCGCCGAAGGTAAGGTCAGAATCGGGTCGTGACGACAGAACAGACGTTGGCCCTGCGGAACGTGTCCCGTAGATTCGATACGGTCCAGGCTCTGAACAAGGTGGATCTGACAGTCACCTCCCGCGAGATTCACGCTGTGCTGGGCGAAAACGGTGCGGGAAAATCGACTGCCATCCGGATTCTGGCTGGACTGGACCAACCGGACAGCGGGATGGTTGAACACGACGGGGTGCCCGTCCGGTTCGAGTCACGCGAGAGCGCGCTTCGGCACGGCATCGGTCTCATACCGCAGACCGGGAGCCTTTCTGGCGAGCTCACGCTGCTCGAGAATTTCGCTCTGACCGCGCCGGCACGTCTGCTGCGACGACGCGAGGCGCGGCGCTCCCTGGAGGCGGCCCTCGACGCTGTCGGCGTGAACGTCGATATCGCTGTGCCCACCTGGCAGCTCGGTCGCGCGCGGCAACAGCTCGGTGAGGTCGTTCTCGCGGTGGCGCAGGGCGCACGAACGCTGTTGCTGGACGAGCCCACGTCGGTGCTGGACGTCAGTGAGATCCGAGGCCTGCACTCCCACCTGCGCACGCTGGCGTCGGCGGGCCTCGGCGTCCTGATCGTCACCCACCGGATTCGCGAGGCCCGGGCGATCGCCGACCGGGCCACTGTCCTGAGCCAGGGTGCGGTGTCCTGGCACGGCATGGCCACCACCGCTGACGATCTGACGCTGGCACGCGCGATGGTCGGCGGCACCCCTCGGGCCAGACGTCGTTCTCCCCGGCCGGCACCGGACCCGACCAGCCAGCCGGCGTTGACGCTGACCGCGGTCACGGCCGCGACCGATGACCTGGCGCCGATCGAGGATATCGACCTCACGGTCCGTCGGGGCGAGATCGTCGCCGTGATCGGCACCGCGGGCAGCGGGCAGCGCGCCTTGGCCGAGGTTGCCGCGGGTGTCATCGCTCCAGCACGCGGGACACGCACCGTCGAGGGGAGTGTTGCCTACGTCCCGGAAGACCGCGGGCGGGCGCTCCTGCTCACGCGTCCGGTGAAGTGGTCGGCGATCCTCACCCAGCTACGCGACCCCAGATTCGCCACACGCGGGGTCATCGACACCGCCGAGGTGACCCGGTTCGCGCGGTCGATGCTGACGCGACTGGACGTGCGACCGCCGGATCCCGACATACCAGCGTCAGCTTTGTCCGGCGGCAACGCGCAGAAACTCGTGATCGGACGAGAACTCGACCTCAGACCGGCCCTTGCCGTGCTTCATGCCCCCACCCAGGGGCTCGACGTCGCGGCGGCGAGTGTGGTGCGGGAGCGGATCCTCGCGGCGGCGTCGGACGGTACGGCGGTGTTGATCGTGTCCGCGGATCACGACGAGGCCAGCAGTGTCGCGGATCGCGTCCTGGTGCTCGCCGACGGTCGGATCACCGGCGACTACACCGCGTCTTCCTACGACCACGCACGCCACAACCTGGCCGTATCCAGGGCCGACGATCAGCCGCCATGTTGATTCGGTACGTCCGGCGCCACGGCGTAACCAGGCGGCATCTCATTGGCGGCCTGTGCGTCGCGACAGGATTCGGCGTGGTGAGCCTGATCGTGGCGATGACCGGCGGTGACCTGGTCGAT
Organism: Amycolatopsis sp. CA-230715; assembly: GCF_018736145.1. Taxonomy (GTDB): domain Bacteria; phylum Actinomycetota; class Actinomycetes; order Mycobacteriales; family Pseudonocardiaceae; genus Amycolatopsis. The sequence goes on along the minus strand of NZ_CP059997.1, from coordinate 10,129,026 downwards.
GCCGTGGCGGGGTGGTTCCACGGGGCGGCGGGAACCCCGTACTCCGCGCTCCAGACCCTCGCGTACGCGGTTCCGTTGGCACTGATCGCGCTCGGGGCCTCGCCGGCACTGCGGGCCGGTGTGGTCGTCGTCGGCGCTGAAGGCCAGCTGGTGGTCGGAGCGATCGCCGCGACGGCACTGATGCTCTCTCCGGTGGGGCGTCTGCCCGGCATCCTCGCGCTGCCCTTGGGAGCGGGCGCGGGTATCGCGGGTGGCGTGTTGTGGGCGATGATTCCCGCGGTTCCGCAGGTTCGCTGGCGCGTCAGCGAAATACTCAGCGCGTTGATGGCGAACTACATCGCGACGCATCTCTTGTCGTTCCTGTTGCGAACGTCCTTACGGGACCCGGACGGCTTCTCCGCGCCACGGAGTGCCGACCTGCCCTCGAGCGCGCTGATTCCCTTCCTGCCGGTACCCGGTCGGCTGACCACCGGCGTCCTGATCGTCGTTGTCGCCGCCGGGGTGGGCCTCTGGTGGCGCCGAACCCGATCCGCCCTGGTTCTGGACGTCTTCGCCGAACAGCGGTGGCTCGCGGCCCGTCTTGGCGGCAGTACCACTCGCGTCATCATCGGCACCACCGCGTTGTCGGGTGCCGCCGCCGGGCTGACCGGGTGGCTACAGGTGGCCGGTGTCGATGGGCGCCTGACACCCGGGGTAGCGGGCGGGATCGGATTCACGGGCCTCGTCGTCGCCGTCCTCGGCCGCTTCAGGCCGATTCCCATCATGATCGCGGCGTTGCTGATGGCGAGCCTGTTCACCGGCGCGAACGGCATCCAGATGACAAGCGCGATCCCCGCGTCGATCGGCACCGTCACACAGGGCGTGCTCTTACTCGCCGTGGCCGCGGCCGTCACGGTCGCCCGGCGCTCCGCGCCCAACCGCGGAGGTATGCGTGAGTGACTTCGTCGTCCTCCTGCTGGGCAGCACGCTCGCGTCCGCGGCCCCGTTGATCCTGGCGGGTCTGGGCGAGATGTTTCTGGAACGCTCGGGGGGCGGGTTCAACCTTGGCATCGAGGGGATCCTGCTCTGCGGCGCTCTGGCCGGTGTCCTGGGCTCGTACGCGGGCGGGCCGGGGTTGGGACTGACGGCGGGCGCCGTGGCTGGTCTGATGTGGGGTGCGATCTTCGCGATCAGCGCCGCCATCGGGATCGATACCGTCCTGATCGGGATCGCGATCACCATCGGCGGCACCGGTATCTCGACCTTCTTCAGCCAGGTCGTGGCCCCGTCGGGGCAGCGGAACATCACCGCGCCCCTGCTCCCGGCGTTTCCCGTGCCGGGACTGGCCGAGCTTCCCGTGCTGGGGCAGCCCCTTGGTGCTGTGAGCGCGGGTGTATGGCTGTCGGTCGCGGTGGCCGGGTTGTCGGCGTGGGTACTGCGAAGAACCCGCTACGGACTCCGGCTGCGCGCCGCGGCCGAGGCGTCCACCGCGGTAGTGAAAGGGATCGACGTCGGGCGCTACCGAGCCTCGGCGGCGATGATCGCCGGCGCCTTGACCGGTTCCGCTGGCGCGGTACTGGCGATCGGCAGCATCGGCACCTTCACACCTTTGATGAGTGGAGGTCGAGGTTTCCTCGTGCTCGCGGTCGTGATCATCGGTGGTCGCAAACCCGCGGGCGTTGTCGCTGGTGCGGTCTTGTTCGCCTGCCTCGACGGCTTGGCCCTCATGGCTCAAACTCGCGACCTCGGATTACCGTCGGAGGCCTACCACTGTTTTCCCTACGTCGCGGCGCTAGCGGTGCTCTGCGGTCGCGCGCGGTGGCACACCGTCCGGCCTGTCACCGGGGCGATTCGCCGAACATGAGCACAGGCACGGCGTTACCCTGTCCGCACACATCGTCCGTCGCGACCCGTTCCCCCACCCCACCGAGGAGAGGCGCACCCATGGTTGAGCCGAGAATGCCCGAGTCCGCGGCCACGGTCTACAACGACCTCGGCCGTGATTACGAAGATGCCTTCGGACACCAGCCCGAGGTAGGCGCCACCCTCGAGCACCTCCTCACCCTTCTTCCTGCGGAGGCGAACGTCCTCGACCTCGGCTCAGGAACAGGGTGGCCTGTCGCTGCCACGATCGCGGACGCCGGCCACCGGCTGACCGGCTATGACGTGTCCGACACGATGGTCCGGCTGGCTCGTGACCGGGTTCCCGCGGCATCCTTCGAACGCGCGGACATGCGGCTACTCGACTTCGAACCCGGAAGGTGGGACGCGGTACTGACGTTCTTCTCGATGCTCCAGATTCCCTGTCAAGAACAGGACACCATGCTGACTCGCCTGGTGTCCTGGCTCGCCCCTGGGGGCTACCTCGTGATGGCAACGGTGCCGACGGAGACCGACCATCAGGCGGGGGAATGGATGGGGCATTGGGTTCAAACATACAGCTTCCCGCGAGAATTATTGCGAAACCGGCTGAAGAAAGCCGATCTGCACATCGTGCGGGAGAAGCTCGTCCAGTATGTCCCCGAAACGGATCAGGCTGGCCCGGAACCGCAAATCTATTTCACCGCACGTAAACCCCCTGTCGCGTAGGCGGCTCATATGGCCCGAACGCTCTAAACAGCCGTCGACGGTCCCACTAACTCTTGCCAATCACGGTGGAGACTCTCGGTCGCTCGAAGATCGAGTTGTCGCAGCTGGTTCAGGGCGTCTTGAAAGCACGCGGTAGCTTGGCGTGATTCGCCCATGGTGAGCAGCACCAATGCTTTCTCGCCGAGTGCCTCAGCCTGCCCCTGACGATCCGCGCAACGCTGGAAGGCGCGATAGCCTTCCTCACAATAGTGCAGCGCTCGCTCAAGGTCTCCAGCCGCACGACAGGTGCGCGCCAATGGCACCGCCGCATACCCTATTCCATGCTGATCGCCATCGGCGTCAAACATGGTGAACGCTTGCAGGCCGTGCTCTTCCGCTAGGTCAACGTCCCCGAGTTTCAGATATGCATTGCCGAGGTGGGTACGCGCATACGTCTCACCGACATGCGCACCGACCTTCTGTGCGATCGCTAACGCTTGTTCGTACAATTGCGCGGCCTCCTCGAAGTGACCACGCTTGAACCGTACGTCACCCAACTCCACGTACGCGAACGTCATAAAGCGGTTCGGTTCCGATCCTTGGCTCACCTCAAGAACGCGTGAGCTGAGGGTCCACGCACGATCCAAGTCCTCTGACTCCCCATGTCGAAGGTGGCCCTCGGAAAGCTGCTCGGCCGCCTGCGCGATGCGCAAGGCGACACCAGATGCTTCCGCCGCTCTCAGCGCAACGGTAAGACTGTCTATCCAAGCCTTGACCGGCCGATGTTGGGTAAAGAAGTCGAAGAATTCCACGGGGATGCGCCATGCCTCAAACAGCCATCCACGCTGCAGTGCCAGCTCCGCGACGCCTGCGATAGTCGGCAGTTCGTCGACACACCACTGCCGTGCGTTGGCGAAGCTGGTGAACCGCGGGGGACTGACGTCGTCGGGTGGAGAATCCAACCGGAGATGGTGTTCCGTTCGCTCAGGAGTGATCATCCATGCGGCCGCGTTGGCTCCATGCAGGTACCAGGACACGACGCGACGCGCGGCAACCTCGTTCTCGCTGGCCCACTCGGATCTGGCGGCCTCCGCGGCCGCGTAGTCCCGCAGCAGATCGTGCAGCCGGAACAGATGGAGACCGACCTGCTCGAGAAGGGAGAACTGAACCAGTTGCTCCAAGACCCGCGAGGTCTCCGACACTGTCAATCCGGCGAGCGCGGCGGCGGAATCGACACTGAAGCGAGGGCCGGGATGCAGGCCACACAGTCGGAAAAGCCGCGCCTGAGTCGGGCTCAACAAGTCATACGAGTAACTGAACGCGGCCCGCACTCCGGTCGACTCGTCATCCTCGACCTGCAGCTCGAGCGCGCAGTTCGCCAGACCAGTGGCGTGTTCCTGGATGCTGACCGTGTCGTTCGCAGCCACCCGCTCGGCCGCGATACTGAGCGCGAGCGGCAACGCCGCGCACAGGCTCGTCAACCATCGCACCGCGTCCGGCTCCGCGTCGGCGCGGTCGGCGCCGACATAGTTGCGCACGAGCTCCGCGGCATCATCGTTGTTCATAGGGGCCAGCGGTATTCCCTGCGCGCCGGCGGAGATCACTAGTCCGGACAGCCGACGCCTGCTCGTCACCAAGATCGACACGTTGGGAGAACCCGGCAGGATGTCCTTGACCTGCTGCGAATCGAGTGCGTTGTCGAGCACGATGAGCACCCGATGACCGATGCTGGCTCGTCGCTGCAGGTGCCCCCGCAACAGTGCCAGCCGCAGGTCGTTGCTGTTCGGCAGACGGTCGTCGCTGACACCGAGGCCCCGCAGCAGAGCTTCGAGAACCTCGCTGGGCGGCGCTGGGTCGCGTGGCCCGAACCCGCGCAGGTCGGCGTACAGGGCGAGGGCGTACCTGTCCCGATAGTCGTTGGCCCACCACCGAACCAGTGCGGTCTTCCCGACCCCGGGCGGCCCGAACACGAACACCACGTTGGACCGGTCATCCGTCGCCTCATCGATCAGCGCGGAGTTAAGAGCGGTGAGCACTCGATCGCGGCCGACGAAATGAGCCGGCGACGGTGGAAGCCCCGCATAGGGTTCGCTACGAGCAGCCTTGGCGAGTTCCAGAAGCGCCCCGTCACCGTTCCCGAGCGTCTTGTCCAGCAGCGAGGCCATCTCCATCGTTGGCGGGAACTTCCCGCTCTCGACCCGGTTCAGCATGCTGTAGGAGTAATTGACCATCGGGGCAAGCTCGCGGAGCGTGAGCTTGCGAGCTTTGCGACGCGTGCGCAACGCGTTCCCGAACTGTTCTGCCGCCGTCAACGGTCTCGAACTCGATGGCATCGGCTCCACGCGCCCAGCTCGTCCTCCCACAGACCTTCCCCTCGCTCGCTGAGACAATCGTCGCACATTCCAAGTGGTCACGGGAGCGTCTCAGATACAAGTACCGCGATCTTCGGCGCGAAGACCTCGTGTTGTATGCACGTGTTGACGTCGTCACCGATGTTTCATCGATTTTGTCAACGGCGACCGCTGGTAGCGCCGCAGCTCACGCGACAGACTTTCTGCCATGGAGAGCGCGAACATGACGAACAGGGTGGCCCAAGTCTGAAATGTCCGATATTCTCAGCTATCTTGGATCGCTAGCGGGGATCGTCGCCGCGATCGTGAAGTATGTCGCTGCTCGCCGAGACGGACGGATGATCAACGAGGCGCTGCAATTCTTCGTCGTGGGCCTGCTGTTGTTCAGTCTGTCACTGGCCATCGGCGCACCCCTTACTCTTCGAGCAGCCGAGCAAGTGGACCTCGTTCCCAACCTGACTCACCTGCTGGGCAACGTCTTCACGATGGCGGCCGCGTGCTGCTTGCTGGTGGTCTCAACCATTGCCCCGGAGGATCGGCGTGATCCCGCCCGGGCGGTGATGTGGCACGTCGGATTTCTTGTCATCTGCGTGACAACGATGGTTCTCCTTTTTTGGGGATCCAGTTCGGCGTCGCGATCCACCTTGGCGATTGCCTCGGGCGATGAGCCCGTAGTCGCTCCCTACCTCACGATCTATGGCGGCTACCTCGCCTGGGCGACCCTCGTTTACCACAGTCTCGGACGCCGATACTTTCAAGCCTCGCTGGCCACGCCGGTTGCCCGCACGGGATTCCGCCTGACCTTGCTCGGCTTCCACGCCGGGAGTCTGTGGTTGGCGTGCAGTCTGCTCGAGCTGATCGCGCCTCCGGAGTTGGCCAACGCGGTTCCGGCAATTCTGACTGACTCCAATGTCTGGGGGAGTGTCTGCGCGATACTCGTCGCCATTGGGACGGTATACCCTGAGATAAGGATTGCTGGCCGTCAGCCGATCGCCTTGGCAGGTCCGCGGCCCGCGTACTGTCGCCCTCGCTTGATCGTCGCCCTCGTGCAGTTGCACCTGCTGTGGCGACCGCTGGTGAAAGCCTTCCCAGAAGTCGTCGCAGAACTGGACAACCATGACTGCGCAACTCGGCTCTACCGCCGAGTCATTGAAATCCGCGACGCCCAGTTGCGGTTGGCACCGTATGTCCCTCCGGCAGTGCGGGCGTTGGTCGAGTCCATGCCCTCAACGCGTGGTGAATCCGGCAACGACAGTGTCTTGCTTGAGGCCGCACGGCTTGCCGTCGGGCTGGACGCGTACCGGGTCGCGCCACGATCACGATACGTCGATCGGACAACCGATGATCACAGCGTGCACCCCGGAAATATGACTGATCCACTCGATGAAGCACGCTATCTGGTAGGCGTCGCCGTCGCGTTTCGCTGGAGTCGTTCCATCCGGAACCTTCGTAGACGTATGCGTTTAGCGCCAGAGTCGCCGCTCGCCTCGTGATAGTGGAGGTATGGGCGCGGAGTTGGCCTCCTTGATGCAGTAGCCCATTCTGGAATATCGACCCTCGCGCACGACCCACCATGACAGCTGTTTATGAACGCGGAACCCAACTCGTCGCCGGAAGCGCCCTGGTGCCGGTGCGCGTGGGCAGTTGGCGCGCACAGCGTCGCACCTCGCGGCGGGCCAAAGGGACCTTGCCGCGCGGATCGTGATCAAGAGACGAGCGCTACGTGAGCTCGGACAGCTCACCGAGGCCGCGGTCCCACGCTGTATAGCGGTCGACCCGGGCGATCTGTTCGACAACGTGTTGTACATCGACCGCGGCGAATGCCAATTCGAAGTCCACGTCAGGTAGGCGAAGGACCGTTTGCCATACCCCGGGCCCGACAAGCCGTACCCAGGCGTGCGCACTCGAGGACGGATCGGGTTCGCCACGGAGAACGCAGGGATTGATATGCCAGGTCGGTTGATCATCGTCGTCGAGAGTTACGGTCACCTCGCGTCGCTGGCTGGGTTCATAACGCAGGATCGCGATAACGTTGGTCGCGGTTTTCCCGGGTGTGTGTCGCACCGTCACAAGCCATGTCTGGCACATCGCCTCGATCACAGTGCCTCTTTCCCCTGGTCCACGATCGTCCACTTGCGACACCGCTGGCACAGGCCTATCGCCTCGGATGAACACACCGGTCCCCGCGGTACGGACGCTGCTCACGGCGCGGTCGTCCGACCGATGCGCTACGGTACGGGCCACGGAATCGTGTACTGCCACGAGAATCCGCTCTGGGGATTCGCCTGTATCTCGTGATCCATTGTACCCGGCGGACGGCGACCCGGTGTTGAATATCAGTCGTACACACACGCGAGAGTGCACTGCGCCGTACGGACAGCGATGCACACCTGATCAGCGGACGCCGCGCGTGGGCGTGCGGGGCGGGGAGGGGGAGAGACGAAGGAGGTGTGGTGTTGGCGGATCGCGGAGCGCCACGTCCAGCAATGCGTGCGAAGGCCGCACGGTCTAATTCGCCTCCTGCATGGGCAAGCAGGCCACCGGTGGCATGCAACACCAAGGCCAGTTCGCGCCGTCGCTGCCACCGGCGGCCGGGTTCCGTGTGGACGACGGGGTACCGAAACTGTGGACCGACTCCACGGCCATCCTGGGTGTGTCGAACACGGACACGATCTCCGTCACCGTGCGGGCTTGCTCGTCGGCCGTGTCGGACAGACTGAGGTGGGGTCCGGTGCGGACACAGTGACCCCACCCGGGCGCACGTCCAGTCAGCTACGCGGCGGCAGCCTTTCGGCCACGCTTGGTGGTGCTCCGCGTCCGCGCGGGCTTCGCCGGTGTTTGTTGCGCCGCGTCGTACTCCGCGATGACGTTCGCGGGGATACGACCACGTTCGGACAGCGCGTAACCGTTTTCCTCTGCCCACGCGCGAATATCTTGATTCCTCTGCCGCTGCGCCGGAGTCGGAGGCGCGGACCTGGCCGCCCCCGTGGTGATCCCGCCGCGTCGCTTGCGGCCACCGGCCCGACGCCCACGTTCGACATATTGCGCGAGGGCATCGCGCAATTCGTCGGCGTTGTCCCGGCTGAGATCGATATCGTAGTCGACACCGTCGAGCCCGAAGCGCACCGTCTCGGCCGCCTCGCTCCCGTCGATATCATCAACCATCTCGACGCTAACCTGCTGTGCCATTCTTGTTCTACCCTCCAGTGTTGGTGCGGCGCTCGAGGGGAGTGACGCCGACGTGTCTACTTTAGCCGCTGTGGTCGTCGACAGAGAGAGGCGGGAGGGCTGAAATATTCCCGCAACCGCACGAGGGGCCTCGCAGCGACCTGAGCGGGCTTTTTCGAGACAGAAATTGCCTGGCCCGTGCCGTTGCCGGTCTTCATGGTCAGCGAACGACCGATACCGATGCGAGCCACACAGGATCGCCATGACGTGATCGCACGACATTGGCTGCCCCGGCCCTACCCCGTCCTGTCCGCCGCGGCCGGTACGTTGCCCGTGCCGCACAGCGCGGCCTACCTTCCTGACTTGCCCCAGAGTTTCCGGCGACGTCGCACTTCGTCTGCGTCGATAATCGTGCGCCGCGATGGTCACGCGCTCGGAGCGGCGGTTGATACCACACAGCGGCGCCGGAGAAGAATCACCGTGCCACCGAATTTGTTGCGTACCGCCGACACGACACGCGGTCACCCGTTCAGCTCGCGACGCGGCCCAGCACTTCGATCGCGGGTGTACCTGATGGCGCTGCAATTGCCCGGCGCTGCACTGAACGCCGGTCGCCGCGGTGTCCCGGATCCGATAGGAGCGCTGCTCCCGCGGCCAACGATGGTCGCCGCTGTCTATGGTGGATTCGGCGTGGCGTCCGAACTTGTCCGCTCAGCACATTTACGCTTCTCGGCAGGGCGATCCACTCAGGACAGTGCGGAGGACGTCACGATGACCCTGACCCGGCGCTCGCGCAACGATCATCTCGCGACCTGGTACCGCCAGCGGTTTCCCGGCAGCGACGCCGTAGGCCGCTGGGCGCGCGATCGCATCCGGGACCCGCACGTCACCCGCCCACGAAGAAAGATCCCGCGGGATCAGCTGGCCATGGCGGCCGCGGCGTTCCGGCGCCGGCTGATCTGGCTGGTCCAGCCCGCGCCGCCCTATCAGGCACTGCTGGGCACCCTGGCGGCCGAACGCGGCCTTGCCAGGGCCTGCGCGGTCGTCGCCGGATGGGAGAGCGCCACCCGGACCGGACACCTGCCGGACTGGCTGCTGGCACTGCACCAGCAGGCCCAGCTCACTGCCGCCGACCTGCACGCTGGGGCCCTCGACATCACCGACGACGTCGAGCAGCTGCTGCGGCTACTACACACATCCCGCGGCCTGCACCAGCTGCACGCACTCGCCCCCGACACCACCGGATGGCCCGGGTTCGCCGAGCCGGCCATCGCCCCCGGCGCGGAGGACACCGACGGCCCGCCCGCGCCGTAGATGTCGACCGAATGGACGCTGCCCGGTGGTGGGCCGTACCCCCCCCTACAGTGACAGCGAGCGCGACGGGCGCGCCCTCTAACCTCCCCGTTGAGGATGCCGCCCCGGTGAGGGACGTCTGCCCGGCGAGCCCTTGCTGGGCCGCCGGGCAGAGCCTCCCGAGCACCGCACTCGGGGCGCCGAGAAGGCCTGTCCGGCCCGGATCCGACGGCGCATCTCCGCGCATCTGTACGCGGTCCCACCCGGAACACATAACCATGTGGGATCGGGTTCCGGACTCGTCGTCACCGGGCACGGACCGGCGTGACCACCGTATCGGGCGAACCGCCGCGAGCGATGGCGACAGTCCGTGATTCAGCGCGGGCGCTGGCCCGGCGCCCTCGAATCCGGCCGGGCACAATGTGCGTACGCGGCGGGACGGACGGTACTGTACGTCAGGTCACACTGACTGGTTTTCGTTACGACGACAGGATCGCAGCGCATGGACACGCCCGCCCCGCACCTGGTGTCCTCCGGGAGGATCGACCCCACCGTTGCCAGCATCGCCGGCGTCTACGACGCCATGCTGGACGGCAAAGACCACTTCGAGATCGAGGATCGAGTCAGAGACGCGCTCCTGGCGGAATCGTCCGAGATGAAAACGATCGCGCGGGACAACCGTGAGTGGCTGATCCGGGTGACCCGGTACCTGGCCAGGGAAATCGGCATCGACCAGTTCCTCGATTGCGGATGCGGTCTGCCCGCCGCGGAGAACACGCATGAGGCCGCCCGTCGGGTCCGCCCCGGCGTCCGCGTGTACTACGTGGACAACGATCCCGTCGTCGCCGCACGCGGCCGAGCGCTGCTCGAGGAGAAGGACCTCGCGTCCCTGGTGCAGGAAGACCTCACCCAGCCAGACCGGGTGATCGCGGCGGCCGTGGGCGAGGGCCTGGACATGACGCGTCCTCTCGCGCTGCTGCAGGTCTCGACCCTGCAACACGTCGACGACTCGGCCGACCCGGTCGCGATCATGCGCCGCTACATCGACAGGCTGCCCTCGGGCTCCTACGTCGCGATCTCACACTTCTTCGACCCCGAGGACAATGGCCCGTTGTCGGCCTCCGCGCGACGCCTGCAGGACATCATGGTGAGCGGCCCGATGGGCTCCGGGTATTTCCGGACCCGGGATCAGATCGCCGCGATGCTCGACGGCCTCGAGATCGTGCAGCCGGGACCGAACATGCCCCGCGAGCTGTCGCTGCTGCCGGACTGGTGGCAGGACGGGCCACGAGTAGACGAACTGCTCCCGGTGCAGAAACTCCTTGTCGGCGCGCTCGCGCGCAAACCCTGACCGCGTCGCCGATCGGCGACGCTCGCGCCGTCGACCTCCGCCGAAACCCCGTCGACGCCGTGCTCGCCCACGTCGAGCAGTTGCTGGGCGTCGACCTCGACCGCCGGTCGGTGGTACGCAAACGCCGTACGGTCGGTGTCCGGACCGTCCGGGACACGTGGATCCGGATCCAGCCCACAGTGCCCGGGACCGTGAGCGAGCTCCAGGGCGGGGGAACGGCGGCCTCGGCCGGGCTGGACCCGGGCATCGCCAAGCCCGGCTGGTACGGCGGTGTCCGGTGGACCGATCTCGGCACCGGATTCCTCTGGCGTGCCGACGAGACCGAGCTGATCACCGAATCCCCGGTCCGCAGCGCCGGCACGCTCGCCTCCGACCACCTCACCCGGGAATGGTGGACCAGCCTGGACACCTCGCTGGATCGCCTCGCCCGCTCACAGCCCTGCCGGGCGCGGCCGGGATGCCGCGCCACGAACCGATCCCCGTCAAACTCGCTCCGCGATAACGTGGGCCGTCTGTTCACCGAGGGCGGGAGCGGCCCACGGCGTCGCCACAGACAGCGAGATCGCTGGCTACACCGGCAGTTCGGACTCGAAGCGGTAGAACCAGAGAGGTCCGTTGTTGCCCTGCGCGTTGTTCTCGCCGCGTCGATACAACAGCCTGCGCCCCGGAGGCAAGGGAGTTTTGGGGTCCAGTTCCCGTGCGCTGGGTTCCTGGCACATCTCGAAAGTCTCCGGCGGATCCATCGGGTCGCCGTTGATCACCAGCCGATGCTGGTGGGCGTCGCCGCCGACGAGTTCGATTTGAAAGCGCACCATCACAGTGTCCCATGACCCGGGGATGGTCACGCGGAATCGGCACCGTGGGCCCGGACACCAGGGCGGTACGACATCCGGATGTGGTGTGCGGAGCGCCGGTCACGTCAGCTCGAGACCGTTCCTGTCGGCACAGGTGGTCCGCATCGTCCCGCCCCAGGTTGTCGGTGGGCAGGCGCACACTGCGCTGGTGACGCCCTCCCACGCCGCCTCGAGCGCGGACACCGACCCCCTCGACGGGATCGAGGATCCGGACTGGCACACCCTGTCGTGCAACGGCACCAGCACACGTCTGCCCGCGCTGCTGCGGACCGCGGTGCACGGAACCGGTGACGAGGCTGATCGCGCGTGCGATGAGCTGTTCGATTCGCTCTGGCATCAGCACACCGTGTACCCGGCCAGCGGGGTGCTGCTGCCGTTCCTGATCGCGGTGGCCGCTGATCCGCGCTGCGGATTCCGGGCCGAACTCCTCGCATTGGCCGGCTCCATCGGCCTCGAGGTTCGCCGGATCCTCGGACCGGACCCGCTGCCGCGGCTGAGGGTGTCCTGGCCGAGGACGCGCCGGTCGACCCGGACGAACTGGCGTGGTTGCGGGCCGCGCGCGAGTCCCTTGAGGATGCGTGGCCGCGGCTGGTGGTGCTCGCGACGGACGCCGATGTCGCGATCCGGCGTGCGGCGCTGCACGTGCCCGCCAGCCTCGACCGCCATCGCCCCCGCGTCACCAGCGTGCTGCGCGCCGCGATCGACGATCCGGACGCCCTGGTGCGCGTCGGTGCGATCTGCGCGCTCGCCAGGCTCTGCGGCCAGCATGGGGGCGGCCCGGCCGGCGAGGACCGCGCGTGGATGCGCCGAGTCGCCGCCGAACCCGTCCGATGCCCGGCGCCGCGCTGCGTCGCCGCGCTGGTCGCGTGGTCCTGGAACCCCGGCGACACCACCGCGCTCGAGATCCTGGCCGAGACCGTCAGCGATGAGTGCGCGGAACTCGTGCGCGATATCCCCGGACTGAGCGAGGATCTCGACTGGTGGGGCGGATACGTCGGCTGGGCGTGCGCCGAATTTCGCCTGCCCAGTCCGTGCGCGGCGGAACTCGTACGGCGCTGCATGACGGACGGTACCGGCGCCGACGGTGCGGGCCTGCGCGGTGCGCGCGGCACGCTATGTCGCCCTGCGCGACCGTGACACCACGACCGGGATGGCGGACGCGGTCGCGCAGCGGCTGCGCGACACCGACCCTAAGGTGCGGTTGGACGTGGCCCGCGAGTTGGCGCTGTTCGTCGCGGTCAGCCACTCGAGAAACCTCCTCGACGAGCATGGCGATCCTCGCCGCCACGCCGCACTGCACGCCGACCTTCGTGACCCCGACCGGCTCTGGAGGAAGGTGGCCGACACTCGCGTACTCGACCTGGACAAACCTGTCGCGGTCCTGCTCATCGCGGTCCTGCACGTCCAACAGCCCGCCTCGGAACGCAGCGGCGACACCGGTGACGTCGGGCCCGCCGCCGTAGCCCGCTACCGCGAACTCGCTCCCCGCGGCTCCTACCTGGCGGTCTCCCACATCACCGACGAAGGTGTTCTGGCTGAATACAACCAAAAACTGGTTCGGCTCAAAGAGATGTACGACAAAAAAGCAGCCCGGTCATCTGGCGAAAACATCACGAGATCGGCCGGTTGTTCGGTGATTTCGAGCTGATTTCGCCGGGACTCGCGTGGACCACGGAATGGCACCCCGAGGACAGCTCGCCCACAAAACCCGAGCTCACCTTCACCGCTCCGAACGAATCGGTCATCCTCGCCGGGGTCGGCCGCAAACCGTAGCGGGACTTCTATGACGGCGCCCACCTGGACGCCTGCTCACCACCGCACCGTACGATCCGCAACCATCTCCCGCAAACAACGTGCCACCAGTCCATGGCGCTTGCGAAAATCGGCCAGAAGCAGCCCCGGGCGGCGAAGCGCACTCACGGATAAGGCTATGCTGCATGGGTGCCATAACCCCGCGAACGCGCCATCACCGTAATTTCTGAATTCATTGTCGAGCAGGTCGGCTCAGACATCGTCGACGAAGGCGGAGCCCGAGAACAGACTGAGGAACTCGCCGACAAGCTGATCGACGCCAACGTCATCCCGTCGTGATGATCAATGATTCCTACGAGGTCGCTCCTGGCTCTTCCGGTGGAATTCCACTGATCACTGACGTGGTCGAACTCCTGACGTTTCTGGTGCGGCGTTCAACGCCGCTGACCGCGGACGAAGTCGATACCACCCTTGTCCGGGTCGGGCGGTGTGACGGCCCGCTCCTGCTCGACCGGCTCCACCACCACCAGTTGATCACGTCCGACGAGGTGACGCGGTATGTCGGTAACGTGTGGTCGATGGCCGAGTACCCCGACCAGGCTTTGTCGCACACGCGGTGGCGAGAGCTGTTCCGCCTCGCCGGCTACACGGTCGACGGAGTACCAGCGCGCCGCCCCGAATCCGCCGTGCGCCTCTACCGTGGATCGGTCGAAGAGCGCTGCGGCGACTGGTCCTGGACCGATTCCCTCGACGTCGCGGTGCAATACGCCCACGCCGGGATCCGCGGCAGGCCACCCGGCGCGGTGTGGACCGCCCTGGTCACCCCAGAGCACCTGCTGGCGCGGAACACGGGCCGCGACGAAAGTGAGTACATTGTGGACACTTCGCGGGTCGAGATCGTCGAGTTCCACCAGTAATCTGCCTGGGAGACGCCCAGGCGAACGTGGCCGCACGCGTCGACGCCGTGAGGAAGCCGTCCTCGGTGAAGGCATCGGTGCCCGCGGTCACGGGGTACCGTGCCGGCAACGCGGAAGCCACTGCGTTCGGTGACCTCGGAAGGCGCCCGCGTCCGTGGTCGTCGTCGTGGCTCCACCACACCCGTGGCACACGGCGCCGTCCACCGCGGCATGGACGAACGTGGACCGCACGTGCCGCCGAGGATGGCCGCACCGGCATCCGGCATTTGACACCTTCTCCCGCGCGGCACCCGCCGCCATGGGTACCGCCCCAGGGGTTGGCGGGAAGGGCGCCCCGGCGCCTCCGTGCAACGCCGGAGCGAACTCGCACCCGGAGTACCAGCCCCGCTCACCGCCGCCCTACGCGCCCGGGGCGCGCCGGTCATGGGCCGGGTGCGGGCCGGTTCGACGCCAGCGCTGGCAGGGGGTTCCGGTGCGGGCGAGGTCTCGGCTTCGCCGCGGCAGACGGCGGCGCCCGATCGTCATTGTCGCGAGCGTGAACAATCGAGCGTGGCAGCCGGGCGTGCGTCGGGGCTTGGCTTACCTCGTGCTCACATCCGGGTCAGCCACGTGGAGGTCGACACCGTTCTTCCTCAGCTCCTGGGCGAACCGGACGGCGTGCTCGCGCGCACCCGCGAGGACGGCATCATCCTCGTGCTCGTACACCAGCCACGCGGACCGACTGTCGGTCACGAAATCCCGCGCGTCGCTTGATCCCCATTGTTGCGCGAGATCATCGAACGGGGGTCCGATATGGGCGGCGGCGTCGTCGAGAATGCCCTGTATCTTGCTTCGAGCGCAACTCCGTGTCAGCCCGCCCGGGCCACATTCGGGCATAAGGCGTCGACCGTCAAAGAACGGGATCACTTCCATGAAATTCCACGGCATTGTTCCTCCTGAAAATGGTGGCGTGCTCGGATACTGAAAAGGGGAGTACCGTCGGACTGTTCGCCCGAGGATGCACGGATGTGTCAGGTGCGGGGAATGCGCGATCGAGGGTCGCGGGACGGGCGTCCGATCGTGGGGATCTCGCATTCGTCAACGGGGGGCGTGCGGAGCCGGTTACCGGGCTCTCGCGCCGATACTGGCCCGGTGGATCGCGGGGTGTCCAGTCGAGCAAACACACGCTGTCCTCCGCTCCTCCATGGCCCCGACCAGCGACTTCGCCACGCTGACCAGGAGTTGACACAGCGTCGGCGATGCACTCCCGATCTCACCCGGCTGGGCTAATGGCTGAGCACCCGGGGTGCCTGGACATGCCCGCGTGACGTCATCGCCCAAGGGTGTCCAGCATGCCTGCTCGACCACGGCGGTCGCTCACCTCTACCGGCACCGCGACCGCGGCCGGTCCACATCCATGGCCACGGGATCCACCCGATTCATGTCGGCCGCTGTGCGTGCGGCGATGTCATGCCGGTGGCGGATCTGAATCCGGCGGCGGGCCGAGTCCAGAAAACAATCGGCGTGACCGATATGCGATCTGTGATGCCCTGTTCATCGCATGTTCCGAGTTCCCTGACCGAGAATCGCGTTGATGAGTCTCGGGAACCATGGAGCGGACCAGAGTAGCGATATGCACGAGGAAACAGGCCGATCCCCGCACGCCCGGACGCGGGCAGAACCGGCGTCGCCCAGTGGGCATCTCGAATGGCCGCCACGCCGGGGGCAGGCAACAGTGTCACGTCTCCTTCAGGACCGCCCGGGGATGCCCAGCGTCATGGAGTCCCGCGCGCTGTGACGACGGCGCGCCGGTGGTGATCCGGTAACCTCGTCACGCGATCGTGATCGATGCACCAGGCACGATGGCTCACGACAGGGATGAGGTTCCGACGTGACCTCGGCCTCGGCCACGTCGGCTGAACCCTCGCTCGGCCCGTGACCGACCTCGAGCACCACCAGTCGGGTGTTCCCGACGAAGAAACACACCCCGGACGGCAGTTTCATCGACGGAAGAGATCCCGATGCCCACCTACGCCGTGTACCTCACCCAAACCGTGAGCACCACCGTCATAGTCGTTGCCGGCGATCCGGAAGCCGCCGAGGCCGCTGCCTACGACTGTCCCGACATGCCCACGACGATGAGGCCGCGGGCATTCGGCAACGCCAATGTGGACGAGGACGGTACCTGGGCGGTGGAACTCGTGACAGACGTGGACGGGAACGTCGTCGGACCTCGACAGGAGACCAACCACCACGCCACGGCCGATCCCCAGGCCCGGATCAACGAGGCGCTGGCGATCGTGGACAGGATGGTCTCGCAGCTCGTCGATGGTCCGGAACTGAGCGACGCGTTGCGGATCCGCGCGGCCCTCACTGGCGAGGAGTCGGCTCTTCGTCCTCGATGATCGCTATCGGACGAGTTCGTGATTTCCGGCCAGGCGTGGCCCGGCCTGTGTCTGATGTGGATACTCCTCTGATCGGGTGAACGGTCGTTGACCACCCAGCGGCAGCGGTGACGATGGGCGGCCTCATGGATGTGTTCGACACGGGGGACGGGCGTCCGGATCGGAGGTCGCTGCGATGGTGGACGTCGTGGCCGTTAGTCGGGTGTGGCGGCGAGCAGGTCGCGGCCGAGTTGGGTGATCGAGTGCCGGACCGCTTGCCCGTGTCGTCTCCGGGTTGTCAGCCCGGCCTGGCGCAGGATCGTGGTCTGTTCGCTGATCGACGCCGGTGACAGCGCGGCTCGGTGGGCCAGTTCTGTAGTGGAGGCGGGGGTGCGCAGCGCGACCAGGATGGTCGCGCGGGTGCGGCCCAAAGCGCCGGAGAGCCGGGCCACCATCGCCTCTGGAGCGGGCTCGTGCTCGCTGTGGTGCGTCACCGGGTATGCCAGGACCGGTTGCAGCCGTGGATCGATGAACGTGACGGGGACCGAGCGGCAGAAGAAGGACGGGATCAGCAGGAGGCCGCGGCCCTTCAGTAACAGGTCGCGGTCGACTGGGTAGGGGGTCGCAGGGTCGGCCATGACCACTGCAGTGGCGCGGGCAGACCGGCGAGAAGGTTTTCGATGCCGCCCGAGACCGTCTGCGTGGTGCGCGTGCCCTGATCGCGGCGGATTTCGTCGCCGACGTTGTCCCAGATCGGGGACAATAAGAAACGAAAATAGGTCTCCACCTGATCGGCCACCACATTCTGGTAGCCCGGTGAATCGACCGTGGAAAGCAGCGACGCCGCTCGTCGCTCCCCGCCCCTCATCTGCCTGATGTCGAGGCGCATGCGAGAACGAGGCACTGCCCGGATGTGTTCCGCCGCCTCCTTGATCGTCGAGGCGCCGGTCATCGGCGCCTCCGCAGGCGTGAGGAAATCCGGGAAGTCCCCACGGGGCGGAACGAGCATTCCCAGGCTGTGCACCGCATCGGAGACGCCCCGATGCTGGACGATCTCCCTTCGAGCCCTCTGCCACCACGTCCGGTCCCGGGCCGGTGGGCTCGCGGATCGCAGTGTCGACAGGCTCAGCACTACCTCCCACAGCGGGTCTGGCTGCCCCAGCAGGCGCGAGCGCAGCAGGTCCTCAGCCGTGAAGTGGATATTCAGATAATGTCGCTCCCCGTTCACCAGCACTTTTCGGCTCCCTCCGAAACGAGCTTGGCAACCAGTATGGGCAGCGAGCCCCTGGTTCTCCAAGAGATGTCACGGTGCCGTGATCTGATTACGCCCGTGTTCCTGAACTGAGGGGGAATTATGTCCTATTTTCTTGTTTTTGATGCCGAGTGTGCGCCTTGTACCCAGGTGGCGGCCGCCATTCGTGATTTGAAGATCGAGAATCTCTCGGTCGTGTCGCGAACCGACCCGTCCGTGCGGCAGGCTTTCGAACGTTCCGGGCGGGACGTGCCGGGGGTGCCGGCTCTGGTCCGCGTCGAGGGCAACCGGGTCCGCTGCTGGACCGGCATGGCCCTGCGGGTCCGTCTCGCCCGGCTTGTCGGCGTCCACCGCGCGCGCACCCTGGTCCGTCTGCTGGTGCTCGAGGCCAGCGCGAAAGCGCGACGTCGAGGTTCCGGCAAGAGCCTGACCCGACGGCGGCTGCTCGGCGGCGCGGCCGCGGGCGCGGGCCTGGCGATCTTCGCCCGCGGCACGGCCACCGCCGCTGCGGGTGGATCCTCCGGAATGCGTGCTGCCACGTCAGCGGAGCGGGACCGGGCGCTCGCCCGCGCCGAGGTGCGGGAGGCCGCCGCCGTGTGGGGCGTGACCGACGAGCAGACGGTGACGGTGCTGGCGGCGGGAACCAGCGACGAGTGCGTCGCGCTGTCCCATGCCGGGGGAACGACCGTGACCTACCTCGACACCGCCGTGGACTCATCGGCCGCGGTCACCATCGTGACCGACCGGGACGCGGGCGCGTTGAAGTTTTTCCTCCCGGAGGGAACACCGGTCGCCGTGGCCACCCGGGACGGCGACGCCGTGCGCGTGTCGGCAGCCAAGCCCGGTTCCGGTCCCCGCGGTGTCGAGCCGATGGGCCGGGCCGAGTTCGTGCAGTGCATGGTCCTGTGCCTGGGCGCGCATATCGACGGAGACTATGTCGTGTCGTGCATCGGGTGTGCGGCGGGCGGCTTGCTCAGCTGCGCCGCGTGCGCCTACTGCGCTGGACCGAAGGCGGTTCGGTGCGTCAAGCACTGCAGTCACTTCCTGTGACGAGCAAGCTCGGCCGGGGCCCTCGGCAGCGGCGCTCGGCGGCCACCACCTCACGGTAGCCCGCCCGGTGGTCAGTCGTGCACGCCCTCGACAGTCCACATCAGACGGACACCGTCGGCGCGGGCGTGCAGCAGCAGCGCGGTCTCGCCGCCGGTGTCCAGCTCGACCACGGCTTGGATCCGCAGTCCGTGGTAGCCAGTGGCGGTCCACCAGCGTGTGTGGGCGTGCCACGGCCCGGCCAGCCGCAGGCGGTCGGTGAGGGCCACGAGTTCCCCGCTCGGGCCGCGAACGTCGGCGGGCCAGGGCGGATCGGGCGTGGTGGCGGGCGAGGGCGCGGGCACCCGGCCCGGCCACGGCGCGTGCACGTCCTGGTGGGGGGGAGGCGGGGGTCGCCCCAGCGCACGAGGGTGACCCGCTCGCGAGGCCCGCGGCCGCCGTCGAGCACCGCCGTGTACACGCTGTCCGGTCCGAGGAGTCCCTGTACCCGCACGAGCGCGCGGGCGGCGCGCTCGTCGGCGTCGGTGTCGGCGCCGGCGGCCGGGATCGCGGTCTGCAGCGACGCACCCGCGACGGTTTCCGCGGGATCCAGACGCAGCAACACAATCCCGGACGCGGGGCGCCCGTCCGGGGCCCGTGCCGAGATCCAGGCGTCGGCCTGCCACCGCACCCGGTCGGCGATCCCCGCCGCACTGAGCGGCTCGGCCGCGCGCCACAGCCGGGTCCGCGACTGCCCCGATTCGGTAAATGCCTCGATGGCCAGGTGCGTACGTACACGCCAGCGCGCGACGCGAGCTGGGTGTGCAGACGGCTGGGGCTGCTAGCGGAAGTCGCGCGAGGTGGCGGGAAGGCCACGCAGGTTCAGTGGGGTGATGTTGTCGGCGACGAGGGACGCTGTGCCGTGGGCGACTTGGGCGATGCCGCGGATGAGGAGGGCGTTGTGGTTGCGTAGTACGGGTTTGCTGCGCTGGTAGAGCCCGACGCTGATGATCACGTTCGCCATGCCGGTCTCGTCTTCGAGGTTGAGGAAGGTGACCCCGCCTGCGGTGGCGGGGCGCTGGCGGTGGGTGACGGCGCCGCCGAGCAGGACCCGGGTGCCGTCGCGGGTGTCGAGCAGTGCGGCGGCGGGGATGGCGCCGAGGTGGGTGAGGTGGCCGCGGACGAAGGAGACGGGATGGGTTCCGGGGGTGATGCCGGTGGCCCAGAGGTCGGCGGCGGCGACCTCGAGGGCGGTCATGCCGGGGAGAGCGGGGGCGTCGAGTCCGGTGGCGGTGCCGGGAATGTGCTCGGGCCGGGTGGCGGCGGCGGGCCCGGCGGCCCACAGCGCGCTGCGGCGGTCGGGGGAGAGCCCGGCGAGCGCACCGGCGGTCGCGAGCGCTTCGAGCGCGGGGGTGTCGAGTTGGGTGCGGTGGCCGAGGTCGCCGATGCTGGTGTAGGGGCCATGCTCGTCACGATCGTTCACAATGGTCTGGGCGGTGTCGTCGCCGAGGTGGCGGATGGCGGCGAGCCCGAGCCGGACCGCGGGTTCGGACTCGGGGTCGGGGTGGGGTTCGAGGGTGGCGTGGGCGAGGCTGGCGTTGATATCGGGACCGTGCACGAGCACGCCGTGGTTGCGGGCGTCGGCGACGAGTGATTGGGGCGAGTAGAACCCCATTGGCTGGGCACGCAGCAGCCCGGCCAGGAACGCGGCCGGGTGGTAGAGCTTGAGGTAGGCGGAGGCGTAGACCAGCAGCGCGAAACTCATCGAGTGGGCCTCGGGGAAACCGTAGCCGGAGAAGGCGTGGATCTGCTCGAAAACCCGGTCGGCGAGGTCGCCGGTGATCCCGTTCGCGGCAGCCCCAGAATAGAACCGCTCGCGCAGCCGTTCCATCTTCGCGCTGGAGCGTTTGGAACCCATCGCGCGACGCAGCTGGTCGGCTTCGGCCGGGGTGAACCCGGCGACATCGCGGGCCATCTGCATGACTTGTTCCTGGAACAAGGGGACGCCGAGTGTCCTATCCAGACTGTCCTTCAGCAGCGGATGCGCGTGCTGCCACGTTTCTTCACCGCGTCGACGGCGGATGTAGGGGTGGACCGAACCGCCTTGGATCGGGCCGGGCCGGATCAGCGCCACCTCGACCACCAGGTCGTAGAACTCGCGCGGCCGCAGCCGGGGCAGGGTGTCGAGCTGGGCGCGGGACTCGACTTGGAACACGCCGATCGCGTCGGCGGCGCAGAGCATGTCGTACACGCCCTCGTCGGCGAGGTCGAGCCGGGCGAGGTCGATGTGCTGATGCTGGTGTTCGGCGATGAGGTCGATCGCGTAGTGCAGCGCGGAGAGCATGCCGAGGCCGAGCAGGTCGAACTTGACCAGCCCGATCGTGGCGCAGTCGTCCTTGTCCCACTGCAGGACCGACCGGCCCGGCATCCGGGCCCACTCGACGGGCACGACCTCGGACACGGGCCGGTCGGAGAGCACCATGCCCCCGGAGTGGATCCCGAGGTGCCGGGGGAAGTCGCCGATCCGGTTGGCGAGCGCGAGCACTGGCGTCGGGGTGCCGGTGTCGTCGGCTACTGAGGCGATGGCGCCCCACGTCTCGATCCGCTTGCTCCAGGCGTCGCGCTGGCCGGGTGAGTAGCCGAGCGCGGCGGCGGCGTCGCGCACCGCGGAGCGCGCGCGGTAGGTGATCACGTTCGCGACTTGTGCGGAGTGCAGACGGCCGTGAGTGTCGTAGACGTACTGAATGGC
Source organism: Amycolatopsis sp. CA-230715 (assembly GCF_018736145.1). Lineage (GTDB taxonomy): Bacteria > Actinomycetota > Actinomycetes > Mycobacteriales > Pseudonocardiaceae > Amycolatopsis. Next base: position 10,107,403 of record NZ_CP059997.1, on the reverse strand, counting down.
CTCCTCGCGGCGGTCGGACTCGATGTCGACGTCGATGTCCGGCGGCCCGTCGCGCTCGGCACTCAAGAAGCGTTCGAACAGCAGGCCCCACTTCACGGGGTCGGCGTTGGTGATGCCGAGGGCGTAGCAGACCGCGGAGTTCGCCGCGGAGCCGCGGCCCTGGCAGAGGATGTCGTTCTCGCGGCAGAACCGCACGATGTCCCACACGATCAGGAAATACCCGGGGAACCCCAGTTTCTCGATGGTGTCGAGTTCGTGGCCGAGCTGCGCGTAGGCGTCCGGCGCGTGTTCGCGGGGGCCGTAGCGGTCGGCGGCGCCGGCCCAGGTCAGCTCGCGCAGGTACGAGGTTTCGTCGTGCCCGTCCGGGACCGGGAAGGGCGGCAGGTCCGGGGCGACCAGCGTGAGATCGAACGCACACTCCACACCGAGGACGGCGGCGGTTTGGACCGCGCCGGGCCAGCGCGCGAACCGCTCGGCCATCTCGGCGCCGGAGCGGATGAACCGCTCGCTGCCGCCGTCGAGCCAGCCGTCCATCTCGTCCAGGCTGCGGCGGGCTCGCACCGCCGCGAGCGCGTCGGCGACCCGGCTTTGCGCGGGCTGGGCGTAGTGGACGTTGTTCGTCGCCACGATCCCGACCCGCTGCTCACGCGCGATCCTCGCGAGCAGGTCGTTGTGCTCGGAGTCGAGCGGGAGCCCGTGGTGATGGAGTTCGACGTATACGCTGGTCCGGCCGAACCGGTCGACCAGCCAGGTCAGCTCCTCGGCCGCCGCGGCGGGCCCGTCGGAGTAGAGGGCCTGGCGCACAGCGCCTTTGCGGCATCCGGTCAGCACCACGCTGTGCCCGCGCAGCTCGTCGACCACCTCGTCGAGGTCGTAGACGGGTTTGCCTTTCTCCCCGCCCGCGAGCTGGGCGTGCGAGATGGCCCGGCACAACCGCCGGTACCCCTCCAGCCCGCGGGCGAGCACCAGCAGATGCTCGCCGTCCGGATCCGGCTTCCCGGATTGCGCGGCGGTCAGCCCCAGGGAGAGTTCGGCGCCAAACAGGGTGCGCATCCCGTACTCCCGCGCGGCGGCGGCGAACCGCACCACGCCGTACATGCCATCGTGATCGGTCAGGGCGATAGCGTCCAACCCTTGGCGGACGGCCTCCTCGACGAGTTCCTCGGGGTGGCTGGCCCCGTCTAGGAAGCTGAAGTTCGAGTGGACGTGCAGTTCGGCGTACGGGGTGCGGACCTCGCCGATCAAGTACTCGTCGACGCGACGGTCGCGGTCACGCAGATCGGGCGGCGGGCCCGCGTACCCGTCACGATGCCGGGTCCACGCCGAGGCGTCGTTGCCATCACCGGGTGCGGCGGGACGACCGGACAGCGTCCTTTCCAGACGGTCCCACGATAGATTCGGTTTGTTACTGAACGACAACCAGCCCTCCACGCCGCGACGACGATCCGCCGAGGGGGAAGCAAGGCGATCGAACCTATGTTCGAGAACGTTGCATCGTGATCTGCGGGAGGCAAGTTGGCGGTGTCCGCACCGCCTGGCTATCGCTGGGGCGAGCGGTAACCACATAGTCGGCTTGATAGCGCCGCAACCTCGATAAGTCCTGTCGGTCAAAGCGGAGCGTGATCATGACCCACCACGACGGTAATCACCCGGATGGGGGAGGACGTCCACGAAGCAGCTGTCGACTGGCGCGCGTGACCCAGAGTCAATGCTCGAAGCCGTTTGCGTGGCCGAGCCGGAGCTTTCCGTGGTGTCAGGACAGTATGGCGAACAGGTCGTGCTGGAGTCGTCTGCATTACGGCTTCCCCGGCTGCCGCACGCTGGAGCGCCGAGGTTCCGGTTTGGTCAACGAGACAGTCGAGAGTGGAGCGCGAACCGTGTTTGGTTCGGGGAGCGAAGCTGCGGCAAGGCCCGCACGGTAATGTCGACCCGGTCGTTGAAGAGCACCGCCGCCGTTGGGGTGGCCTTCTCCGGGGACAGACATGTTCGGCGAAGTACGTTCCTGCGCCACGAGAACTCCCTACCTTGGGTAGTGATCAACGGGCCACAGAGAGTTTGCAACGAGTTCGCCGACAAACAAGGAACGAACGCGCCCGCGACGCCCAAATGAGGGCATCAATAGCTCCTTCCCCTTGACTCGCGCTCGAATCCACATGGGGATCGGGCCAAACGCCGACGGACACCGATTCCGTGTCAGGATCAATGGCGGCGAAACAAAATCATTGAGCGCGTACCTCGTCAGGAACGTCCCCGCTGAACTTCGCGCCGTCGAACAATGCCTCTCTGCTGAACTTCACGTCGGTAAACCGGGCGTCTCCTCCAAATGTCGCCTCGTCAAAGACGGTGTTACCGCTGAACTCCGTTGCTGTGAATTCTGTTTCCCCACTGAACTTCGTGTTCACGAACCGGGCGTCTCCATCAAACTTCGCGTTGTCGAACCGAGTCTCGTTGAAGTTCGTGCCGTCGAACCAGGCGTCTCCGTGGAACTTCGTCTCGTTGAACCAGGCCGCCAAACTGGCTTCAACCATGTCGAACGAGGCGCCCTCGTCGAACTCCGCCTCGCTGAACACGGCGCTGTAGTTGAACTTCGTGCTCACGAACCCGGCGTTGCCGCGGAATTTTGTCTTGCAGAACCAGCTGGCCCCCGCGAACGTCGTCGTGACGAACCCGACGTTTCCGCTGAACTCCGCCTCGTCGAACCGGGCGCAGCCGCTGATGTCGCGTTGTCGAACCGGGCGTCGCGGACGCGTGCACGGCTCAGGTCCAGACCGATGAGGGTGGCGCCGGTCAGGTCGAGGTTGGTGTCCGGCCAGAAGGTGTCCGCGGGGCGACGGGGGTCGGGTCCTGGTTTGAGGTGGTCGGTGAGGATGCGCTGCGCGGTCAGGCGCACTTCGCGTTCCTGGAGCACGTCATTCTCGGTCGTAAGCGGTTGCGTTGCCTTGGGGGCCGGTGTCGTGGTGGCGGCGGGGCGTCGCAGGCCTCGCCGGGGTCGGGGGCCGGGTGGGTCAGGTAGGTGGAAGGGGGCGCGCAGGTAGGCGCACAAGACGTTCACGACGGTTTGTCGCTGAGTGAGGTTGTCTTGAGCGACGCGTTCGAGCGCGTAGAGCGCGCCGTGGCGGACCGCGGGCTTGTCCGAGCCGAGCTGCTCGACCGCTTTGAGGTACAGGTCGCTCAGTCGCCGCTCGGTGTTGTCGTGCTCGGTGGCCCACTGACGGCGGCGAGCGAGCACGAGCGCGACTACCCCGCCGGTTCCCGCGGCCACCGTCAGGCCGGTCTTGATGAGTTCGATCCTGTCCTTCGCATCGACGACATGCACGAAGGCCAGTAGAGCGGTGATCGCGATTGTGCCGATCACGCCAACCGGCACCACGATGACCGCGGTGGCCCACCACCAGCTCGCCTGACGGCGCCTCTGGTTGCGTCTCCACGCTGTCCGGTGGCGTTTGATCAGTCGTGCCAACGCCTTCCCGTCACGCTTACCCGAGCCCATGTCGATGACGTCGCCCGCCCTTCCCGTCCACCGCCGCGCCGCTCAGTCGCTGCGCCGTCGCGTTCATCTTGATCGCTCGTCATTTCGCTTGGCCTGTGCCTGGACCTACGTGGATCGGCCCGACGTCGACCCGGACGCCGAGCAGGCCGGCGCCGAGCAGGACCAGCAGGATGACGACCGCGACAAAGCCGAGCGTCGTAGCGACCGCGGCAGGGCTGGTCACGACCTTGCTCACCAGTTGTACCGCCCAGTGCCGCTCGCCGACCGTTCGGCGACTTTCCAGCGCTGGGGATTCGGCGCGGCTGAACTCCGGGCTTGCCGGGGCGGCTGGTTTCCCGGTGTCGATGTGCCGCCCACCGCGCACCGCCTGCTCGTCACCGTCGTCCCCTGGAAACGATCCATGATCACCGCTTATCGTCATCGTGTTGCCTCACTCGCGCACGGGTTTGGGAACTCCACCGTCGGCGTTGGCTCGGCGCTGAGGCCAACGGTGGAGCGAGCACCGGGCGTCAGGTGACAACGCGTCGACGGGCTCGAAGATCAGAGCCGCCGACGTACCGTGGTGTGGGGCGTTGGCGCGCTCCGAACCCGGACGGGCGGCCCCTTCGCGACGAAAGGGGCCGCCCGGTTCCCACCCAATGACGTGGTGCCTTGCGTTGAGAATAGGGTGCTGAGCAGGGAGGAAAGGAGACCGAACCGCCGTCATAGCGATAGCCGGTGGCTGTTCCACGGTAAGCGGCTGACGAAGTTCGGTGGGGCCAGTCAGGCTTGACGAAAGCCGGTTCGCGGCAACGAAACCATAGCTTCCACGGTGACCAGGCGAGATGGGTAATCGAGGCCACCGTTCGACGTGTGAACCTCAAGGAGTGACTTGTGGTGCGCTTCGGTACCAGGCCCGCGGCGTTCGAACCGCCCGCTCGTCCGTACCCGCTGCATGCACCTACATGATCAAGGACAAGCCGATCACGTCCGCTCGTGTTCGTAGCTTCCCGGGCGGCGTCACTGCTTTCCTGGCACGACAGGACATTTCGCTCGGTGGCGTTTGCGGCCCAAATGCGTATTTCGTCGTCTTGGTAGATGAGCGACGGGTAAATTCTTCACGGCTTTCTACGGGAAGCGGTGGTGCGCGGCCCGGGGATGGCGGACCCTGGCTTCACCGGATTCTGGGGAAGGGAGCCCTGTGATGACTCGACTCGCTCGCATCGCCATGCTTGCTGGGACAGTGGCTGGTTCGCTGTGTCTCACGACGCCTGCGGCGCACGCCGATACGGCGTTCCACGCGCACGGATCGGTCACGGCGACCTGTTCGCAGGCACGGTTGCCACTGCCGGATCCCGTGTGCACGCCAGGAGTGACGAATCCTGATGTTACCCAGGGAAGCATTGGTTCGACGATCTGCAAATCTGGGTGGACCAAAACGATCAGGCCTCCAGTGTCCTACACCAATAAGCTGAAGGCGCAAGGAATCAAGGATTACGGTTACACTGACACGAACATGAGCGACTACGAGGAAGATCATTTCCTGCCGCTCGAACTCGGCGGCGCCCCGCGCGACCCGAAGAATTTGTGGCCCGAACCCCATGACGGCGACAAAAACTCCTACTCCAAAGATCGGGTCGAGAACGCGGTGAAACGGGCCGTTTGCGACGGAAAAGCAACGCTGGCCGCGGCGCAGCACGCCATGCTCACCGACTGGACCACGGCTGAATCTGCGCTCGGTATCGGCTGAAATACGCGAGCCACGATCCGTCGACGACCGCTGAAAGCGGCTCATGTCACCGGCGAAGGCAGGAGCGCGGATCATGACTGCGGTGACCGAGGCCGCTTCGGTACGCGCAGATGTCGACCCGCGGAATGACGCCGAGTGGCGCAGGGGTGAAGGCGAACTGCTGGATCGCTTCTGACCGATCGCCCGGTGTCGTCGCCCGGTACCACGCGACCGCACGGACACCCGGCCTCAGTTCGATCAAGACAGCAGCCGACCGCGCGAGCCGGGAACTCGGCTGCGAACAAGAACTCGGGCCCGATTCCGCACCGCGACAAGATAACTCGATAGAGTGCCTCCGTGGTGTCTGCCCGCGCTGTCGGAAGCAGCTACCACAAGACTTGGGGCGAGAGAACGAGAACCGGACCACTGAGGTTCACCCCGGGGAGTGGACAGGGGCTTACAAGGGGTTCAGGCAGCCGTTCGGAGTGACTGCTCGAAGTTGTTGGGACTGAGCATCCCGATGGCGGAGTTCCGTCGGATACTGTTGTAGAAGGTGATCCATTTGTCAATCGCGGCAACGAGTTCTGTCTTCGTGACGTAGGCGTGCCGGTAGTAGTGCTCGTGTTTGAACGTCGACCAGAACGACTCCGCTGGGCTGTTGTCCCAGCAGATTCCGGTCACGCCCATCGACCGGCGCAGCCCGTGCCGGAAGCACGCCTTCGCTGTCAGGTGCGCGGTGTACTCGCCGCCACGGTCGGAATGCAGGATCGTGCCACGGCATCTGCCGCCACGGGTGCCCACGGCGGCATCGATCGCGTCGGTGACCATCTCGGCGCCGATGTGGTCGGATATGCTGTAGCCCAACACTTTCCGGGAGTGCCCGTCCCGGATCGCACACAGGAACATGTCACCCTGACCACACGTCAGGTACGTGATGTCGGTCAGCCAGACCGCGTCGAGCCGGTCCCGGTCGAAGTGCCGGTCGACCAGATCCGGTGGGAACGACGCGGCCGGATCGGCCACTGTCGTCTTCACCTTGAACGTGCGCGGGCTGATACCTTCCAACCCGATCGAGGCCATGATCTTGGCAACCGTCTTCGCGGTAACCACCTCACCCTGATCGCGCAGTTCGGCGGTGATCCGCGGCGAACCATAGGTCCCGCGGGAATCCTGGTGCACCTGGGTGATCTTCACCTCGAGGTCGGCCCGGCGTTGCTGCCGCGGTGTCAGCACCGTCGCTGCGACGCGTTTGGCGTGCGCGTAGTAACCCGACGTCGACACACCCAGCAGCCGTGCCATCCGCCGGATCGAGAACCGCGCGTTCGACGGCGACCTGGTGTCGGTGAACTCGTCAGGGCCGGCGTACTTGGCCATCAGAGCGAACCGGGCCGGTTCTTCTGCATCGCGGCAAAGTACGCCGAGGCTTTTACCAGGAAGGCGTTGTCCTTCTCTAGCTCGGCCACCTGTCCGCGCAAGCGCAACAGTTCGGCCCGTTCGGCGGCCTCCAGAGGTTTGTCTCCGTGGACCTCGGCCGCGGTGACCCGTCGACGTTCGTCTTTGACCCAGACACTCAACATGCCCGCGTCGATACCCAGCTCGCGGGAAACCTCAGCGATTGTCCGGCCGGAATCGATCACGCGGTGAGCAGCCTCGACCTTGTACTCCGCCGTGTACGACCGGCGCTTGCGAGGAGGCATGAGGACATCCTTTCAGCAGGACGACTGATCCTGCTAACTCGGTGTCCACTCCCCGGGGTGAACCTCACACTCGTCGTGGGCAAGCTCGGCGGGGAAGGGCAGCGACGATGGTTGATTCACCGCAGCGGCACGCGATCCGTTCGCTCGCGGGTGCGATCAGCATCGCCCGTGCCGCTCGCCGCGCTGATCTCGTGCCGGCCCTGGAACAGGCCGGGACAATCCCCGCGATCACCGTCGCCCGGGACGAGCGGGTCCTGCGTGAGGGGATACGGCCGGACACCCAGGAGGTCACGATCGAGCGCTGGGAGTTGCCCGGCCGGCCGCTGTGGCTGTTCACCCGCGCACTGGTCGACCGGGGTGAGGGCTCGGTGTGGGAGGACTTGGTTCTCACCGAGTACGACCTGAGCGACCCCGCGATCTCGCGCGCCGTGGCACGGGTGACCGGATTCGACGCGTTCGATGGCGTCACCGCGGTGCCACCTGGCGAGTTCGACAAAGAGTGGGGCTGTCAGCAATTCGCAGGTCCGCCTTGGCCACGGCGATCTTGAACAGCACCGCTACAGGCTCGCCGCCGGGCTGCGCTGCTGGGGCGAATGCGTCACCCGTCTGCGCGGCATGGACGATCGGCCTTATCCGATCCCGGTCCGCGGCCGGCGCGAACTCTGACCCGTCGTTCCCGGTTTCACCACTTGGGCGGCTGGTGTCCGGCCCAACCGGTCGTCGCGAAACGAGGCTGCGCCGAGCCGTGGCAGTTCGTGCAGAGATAGGTTTACCCGTGCCCAGCCGGGCGGTAAGCCCTGCTGATCGTGTAGCCGCGCGCCGTGGCGTACGTCGTCGAGCCTGTGATCTGCGGGAACCAGCATCAGCTGGGCCACCCGGGTTACGCTGTGGTCGAGTTGGCGGGCGTGTCCGGGCGAGATGCGACAGCCGAGTACAGGATGACAGCTGGTCATTTTCGTGACGCGCTCTGGCGAGTTTGAACGCGCCCGCTAGCCCGAACTCTTTCGGGTGATTCAAGTGGTAGAGGGTTAACGAAGTAGCGAGTTTCCTTTGTCTCCGTAGGACAACCGTTCGTCGCATCGATGAGTTGCGTTCTAGCCGAGCCTGGTGGGTTGCGGCAGTGTCGGTCGGGTTCGAGGTCATCAGGCGTGTTTGGTGATCTGGCGCAGGGAGCGGTACGCACCGGGCGATCGCTGTGGCCGTGCTGGCCGGTAGGAGAGGTGAGCTGCGGCGTGGCAGTGACTGGGGTTCGACGATCGTCGACGGTGATGGTGGCGGCGGGTGTTCCGTTGGAGGAGTGTCGGCACAGCCTGCTCGAAGTCACGGTTGTCCGGGGGAGCGGCCGCGATGGTGGTCAGCCGCGGGGTTTGACCGACTACATTGTGCGTGCGCATGATCATGTGTTGCGTGCGAAGGTCACCGAAGCGGCCCGAGGTGTCAGCGGGATGGCGACGTTGATCGGCAATTCGGTGGCGGGCAAGAAACGTGCGATGTGGGAAGCACTTCACATTCGCGACGGCGACGGCGCTGCCTTGGCCGGGTGGCGGGTGTGGCCGGGTACGAGCCCAAGCGACCCGCGGACGTTGCTGGGTGTGATCGCCGGTGCCGTGCCACGAACGGTGCTGTGGCTGCCGGGGTTGAGCAGGTACCTGCTCGATGGTGGAAGCGATGTCGGCAACGAGGTGGCAGGGGCGCTGCGGGACCTCCTTGAAGACGATGAGCGGGCGCCGGTGTTGGTGCTGGGCACGTTGCGTCCGCGGCAGTGGCAGCGGTTGACCGCGCCGTCGCGGGGTAGTGCGGATCCACATCCGCATCCGCGGTTGCTGCTCCAGGAAACCGACATCGCAGTGGCTGACACGTTCACGGTGGCGGAGGTCGCAGACGCGGCGATGTCGGCAGACCCGCGGATGGCTGAGGCGGCTGTGATGTGTGATGGGGGTGAGGTGATCCGGTATCTGGTGGCCGCGCCGGAGGTGCGGCAACGGTTTCGGAATGCCACCCAGCAGGAGAAGGCGATTCTGCAGTGTGCGATCGAGGCCCGCTGTGTCGGCCATGGTCAGTGGCTTCCGCGGGCGCTGCTTGAGCGCGCGGCGCCTCAGTACCTGACGGCTCATGAGCGCAGTTGTCTTGCGGCGACGTGGTTCGAGGACGCGCTTGCCGAACTGACCAGCCCTGGGCTCGGGGAGATGAGGATGATGCTCGACTGGGACGTCACCGACGGGGCGACAGCGCGGCGGGATCGCCTTCGGCTCAATGATTTTCTGGAACGGCAGTGGATCACCGAGGTACAGCAGGTTCGGTTGCCCGCTGAGCATCTGTGGTCCGCGCTTGTGGATCGTGCCGCAGTGGACAGCGTCGTGGCGTTGGCGGAGGAATGTCGCCGTCGCGGGCTGCTGCGCCAGAGCGTCGAGTTCTACCGTCGTGCGATTCGCGACGGTGACGTGTCCGCGAAGCGTGCTTTGGCGGACATGCTGCGGGACGCCGGGCATGTCGACGACGCGTTGCGGCTCTACCGTGAACTAGCCGACGGGCCGGATCTCACCGCACAAGTGGTGGCAGGACGGATCTTGCTCGCGGCGGGGCGCGCTGCCGAGGTGGTGCGGTGGGTTCAGCCCGCGGCCAGCGCCTATCGGCCCGACGCCCTGTGGTTGCGGGCGCTGGCGTTGTCCGAACTGGGGGAGCGTGACCGGGCGATCGTGACCTATCAGTACCTCGCGGAGACCGGTGATCTGTCGGCCGCGGCCGTGGCGGGAGAACTGCTTGCCGAAGCGGGCAGGCGCGACGACGCGGTGACGTGGCTGATGACGCTGACCGGCAGGTTCGGCCTGGACACCGTGCGGATGGCGGCCGAGCTCATCGTCGAGGATGAGGACGAGGACAAGGGTGGGATTGACGTCGCGGTCGCCCGCCTGCACGATCGCGCGGATCACGGCGAGTATGGGTCGTATCTCGTCGGTGCGGAGATCCTCGCCGCGCACGAGCGTACCGAGGACGCGTGTTCCTGGGTCGACAGCGCCATCGAGTTCGCAGTGCCGGGTGCGGCGTCGATGGCCGCGAGGCTGTACGCGCAGGCCGGACTGTTCGATACCGCGACAACGCATGCCCGCGCCGCGGCAGACGCGGGCGATCCCACCGCGCTGAGCACGGTGGCCGACGCGCTGGCACAGCGGCGGATGACCAGCGCCGCGCTTGATCTGTACCAACAGGGCGCCGAGCACGGGGACACTGAGGCGTGGTGCCGCGCGGTCGACGTGGCGGCGCGGGCGGGCTGGGTCTCCGAAGCCATCGCCTGTCTTCGCCGCGCGCGCCGCACCGGCCAGAGCCCGTCACCGGTGTCGGTCGCAGCGAAATTATGCGCCGCGGGACAGATCGCCGAAGCCCTGGACTGGTACGTCAACACCGTCGATCTCAGCAGCCCGGACGTCCTCATCGGCATCTCCGACTATCTTCTGAAGGCCAACGTGGTCAAGCAGGTCGCCGCCCGCTACGCGCGTAAGACGCGGCAAAGTGACGCGCAAGCGCTGGCCTGGGTTGCCGAGGGCTTGGAGAGGGCGGGTCGGCAGGACCTCGACGAGGCCGCGAACCGTCAAGCCAAGACCGGGGTGGCTGTTGGCGTTCATGCGCATCGCAAGACGATGGAGGCCGTTTCCTGGCTTACGGTGGCCGCGCGCGACGGACATGAGCCTGCGCGTGTGCGCGCGGCGGAGCTTCTGCTCCAGATCAAACGCTACGAGCAGGTGGTGACCTTGCTGCGCGAGATACCGCAGACCCGGCGAACCGACGCCCACGTCTACCTTGCGTCCGCCCTGCCACAGCCGAAGGTGAAGAACGACGATCCGATCGGCTCGGTCAACGAGGCGATCACGATGGTGGAACGCCAGCTCGATGCGGGGGAAACCCGAGCGGTGGCCCCGGTCGCGCAAGCGCTGATTTCCCGAGGCCGTCCAGAGGAGGCCATCGTGCTTCTGCACCGCGGGATCGAGTTGGGTGACGCCACGAGTCACTGCTGCATGGGCGATTACCGGTCTCGGACACACGCGCATGCCGAGGCACTCGCGCACTACCTCATCGCTCGCCTGCACGGTCACGACAAGGCGGAAGACAAGATCGAAGGCCTGCTCACTGCGACCAAGGATTTCGAAACACTCGAGGACATCCAGCGCTTCGGGATCACCGTGAACGGCACGATCGCCGAACCCTGGAGCCTGGATCGCCTTGCATCAGACACGCACGCTGATGGGTGACACCGGCGGTTTGACGACATCACACGGTTCCTTGCGCTCGCGCAAGGCCTGCCGATCGAGTACCCACGCGCCGTGGTGTGCCTCGCTGCGCCTGTGATCTGCGGAAACCTGCACCTGTTAGGCCATCCGGGGTACGCTGTGGTCGAGCTGGCATGCGTGTCAGGACGACATGCGACGGCCAGGTACCGGGATGTCTGGTGGAGGAGCCGCGATGGTGCGCACCGAGCGTTCGACCGCGGTCCCGGCGTGGGTAGACCCAATGCTGGCCAAGTCCGACGGTGGCCAGCTGCCAGCCAGGCCCGGCCTGGTCTACGAGCCGAAGTACGACGGGTATCGATGCTGCTACCGCGTGGCGCCAGATGGTGGTTCCGTACTTCTCACCAGCCGGAACAACCAGGACATGACCGCCGAGTTTGCGGAACTGACCGGGGTCTTCGGCGATGTGCTGGGCGGAGAAGCCCTGGTGCTCGATGGCGAGGTCGTCGTCTACGACGAACTCGGTCGCCCCGATTTCGAGTTACTGCAGCAGCGGCGCGGCGCATTTCAGCAGCACCCGCGCGCTGATCGCGTTCCGGCACGATTTCTCGCGTTCGACCTGCTGCAACTCGGGGACCGGATGTTGCTGGACCAGCCCTATGAGCTGCGGCGACGGTTGCTGAGCGGGCTACCGATGCCCGACCCGTACAAGAGCGCCGTGGTTCCGGCGTTCACCTTCGAAGAACTCGCGGCGGACCGTCAAACCCCGGAAAGCCTGCTCGCACGGGTGGCCGGCGAGGGCATGGAAGGCGTGGTCGCCAAGGTGGCGACCGCGGTGTACCGGGCAGGACGACGCAGCGACGCGTGGCTGAAACACCCGATCACCAACACCGCCGAGGTGGTCGTGTGCGGCTACCGCGAGGGCCAGGGCAGCCTCGCCGGAACGGTCGGCGGACTGTTGCTCGGCGCGCACGACCCCGATACCGGCGATCTCGAGTACCTCGGCGACGTGGGCACGGGATTCAGTCAGGCCGCGAGGGCGGCGTTGCGACGACGGTTGGAGACGCTGGAGCGACCGACCCACCCTTTCGCCACGACGCCACCGCGAGAAGACACACGGCGAGCACGCTGGCTTGACCCGGTCCTGGTCGGCGAGGTGACCTACCGCCGGTTCACCGAGGGCGCGGGACGGCTGCGGCACACCGCGTGGCGAGGCCTGCGCGAGGACAAGAAGCCCATCGACGTCTTCGCGCCGAGACCTCTGCATCGGACCAAGACGGCGCCGTCGACCACGGCCACTCCGGCATCCGGGCCAGTGTCCGCCGCAGGGCAACTCGTGCAGGTCGAAGACAGGCAACTTACTTTGTCTAATTTGGACAAAGTCTTGTATCCGCGTACGGGCTTCACGAAGCGCGAGGTGATCCTCTACTACTCTTTGATCGCACCCGTCCTGCTGCCGCAGCTGGCCCGGCGGCCGGTGACGTTCCTCCGGTTCCCCGACGGCGTGGACGGCGAGCAGTGGTTCGCCAAGAACGTCCCCTCCGGTGCACCGCCCTGGCTGAACACGGCACAGCTACCCAGCCGGGGAACCCGTGGACACCGGGACCTGATCGAGTATCCATTGCTCGACGACCTGCCCGCACTGGTGTGGGCAGCGAACCTCGCCGCGCTTGAACTCCACACTCCACAATGGACGATCCGTGACGACGGTCAGCGTCGGCCCCCGGACCAACTCGTGTTCGACTTGGACCCCGGTCCTGGCGTCACCATCGTCGAGTGCTGCGCGGTCGCCGAGCGGCTCCACGAGATCCTCACCGCGGATGGCCTCACCGCTTTCCCGAAGACATCCGGGTCGAAGGGGATGCAGCTGCTGTGTCCGATCGAGACGGATCAGCCCGACGCCCCCTCGGCCTACGCCAAGCGCCTGGCACAACAGCTCGCGGCGGAAACCCCGGACGAGGTGACCGCGGTGATGGCGAAGGCACGCCGGGGCGGGCGGGTGTTAGTCGATTGGTCGCAGAACAACCCGGCCAAGACGACGATCACGGCCTACTCCTTACGTGGCCGCGACGAGCCAACTGTCTCAACGCCGATCACCTGGGACGAAGTCGCGGCGTGCCGAGACGGGCAGCACCTTGGGTTCACATCCGACGAGGTTCTGGCGCGTGTCGAGGCCATGGGCGATCTCCTGGCCGAGATGCCCGCCCACCGATCGCCACTACCCGGCGATGTGCACGATGCCTGACAGAGACCGCGCGACCGGCGGTCGCGACGGGCGTGCCGATCATTCGGACACAGATGACGGCGCGGGATCCGATCTCGGATACGTGCGGCCCGTCCTGGGCGGCGAATCGTTCTGCCCAGCGGGGCATCGCCTGGGCGGAGACGACAGCACCGGCCCCGTCGACGCGGTCTACCGGCTGCCGACGACGACGTGCTCAGCCTGCCGTGCCGCGGGCGACGACCGGGCGACCTGGGCCACCATCGATCCGCGACGCGTGCATACGACGGCGGAGGCACCGGCGGCCGGGCTGGTGCTCGTCCGGCACCCGCCACCATCCGGATATCCGGCCGCGCCGAGCAGCATCGCTCTCCAACTCGATGGTGTCACGATCGGGGACATCGACATCGCGGTGTGCGACGTCGACGCACTGGGTGTGGTGGAGCACGTCCGCATCGACCCCGGCTACCGTCGACGCGGGCTCGGACGCCTGCTGATCGCCGCGGCCTACACGAGCGCGCCAACGTGCGACTGGTCGATCACGGCGATCACCCCATCGGCCGTCGACTTCTGGGCAGCGATCCATCCGCTAGGCGCGGCGACGCCGCCGCGCTACTGCGTCCATCACCGCGAGGATGCCGAACACGTGCCGTAGCCGAATCCGACATGGGCGGTACACCGGCGGCGCGTCGACATAGCTCGGTAGGCGTGCGACGGTGAGCGGGTCGGGAAAGGAGCGTGGTTGTGTTGCCGGGTGACAAGCTGCCGGACGAGGTCGCACGGTGGAAGAGCGACCTCGAAGCAGAAGCCGAGGAGCGGTCGGCCGAGATCGAAGCTCGGGTAGCCAGGTATCGCCTGCCTCCCGACGAGCTGATGATCTATCGTGACGCGTCCGCGGTGGTTGCCGAGGACGCGGAGTTTTTGCGCCGGTTAGCGGCGGTCCGAGTTCCTGCGAGCGGTGTCATCCGCCTGCCCAGCGGTGCGGCCATGACAAGCATCGAGATCCACCAATGGCGTCAGGACCGACAGTGACTTCGGGCGAAAAACATATGCTCGACTTAATGGTAGGTACGGCTTTGATGCCAGAAGTGGCGATGCGATGACCGATGTCTGTTGTGCCGCGGCGTGGCACAACAGACATCGGCCCGCTGATGTTGGTCGCGAGGGTACCCGGTGGAGTCAAGCGACCTTTTTCTTGCGGGGTGCGCGCTTACGCGAGGACTTCGCGATCGGCTCCGACTTGGGTACCTGCTGAGCAGTCTCGTAGGCCTCGATGATCTCGGAGGACAGGCGGCCACGCTCGGCGACGTCGTAGCCATTATCCTGAGCCCAAGCACGGATCTGGCGATTGCGTTCCCGATCGGTCGCCGACGGCGCCGCGGATGTACCGGTAACCGACGCCGACTGTCCTGTCGCGAGCCGGACTTTGCGGCCGCCGGTGCGACGGCCAGCCATGACGTAGGGCTCGAACTCGGCGCGGAGCGCAGCGGCGTTGTCGTCGGACAAGTCGATTTCGTAGGAAACGCCGTCGAGACCGAACGGGATGGTCTGAGACGCCTCGGTGCCGTCGATGTCATCAAGAACCTCGACGTGGACCTTTTGAGCCATAGTGATGCCTTCCTCTTGACAGGGCACCACCGACAACGAAGTGATGGTGCCATTAGCTGCAGGATAGCCTAGAGTATGCAACGTGTTGGCGACGCCACCACCACGATCTCATGGACACATCATTGGAACTGCTTCCTCAAAATGCTATTCCTGCAAGCGGTCCGGGAAAGTCATTTATATGAGGTCACCCGGACACTCGGCCGCGCCTTGTTTGCGTCTGCAGGGGCGTGAATCGGGACGGCAGCCGACTGCGCCGACACGCTCTTCAACCGGAATATCGCTGCCTCGGAGTTACTGTCATGACAGTGGAACAAACTTGGCGCGCCAGGTCAACGGTGCACGATATCGGCGATGCCGAAAGAGACCCACGTCGTGCTAGTAGGGTTTACCCAGCAGGCCCCAGATCTCATGGAGGACAGGTGCCGAAAGATGGAATGCGATCGACGACGGAAGCGCCGGAGTGGTGTCTGGATCCCCGGCCGTGGTTTCCCTGCCCGGAGTGCGGCGAGGGCCTGTTCTGGGAGGACCTCCAACATGGTGTACAGCTGATCTGCGCGAATTACCAGTGCTCCAGTGCAGGCATGAGCCTGCCTGTGTGGAGGGCGCAACAGCACCGCGAGGATCTCGGTCTCGACGCCCCGGTGTCGGAAGCCGGGTGGCCTCGGCCGGCTCTGGAGGGGCTGCCGGTGCCCTACATCACGCCGGTCACGTCGGGCAGGCCATGGTGGGGCTTGACCCACGGCGCCAGGGTGGTGCGGTGTCAAAACCAGTGGTGCTGCCAGGTTTGCGGGTTTGGTCTGCCCCCGCGGGCTTGGGTGTTGGTCAACACGTTCGGGGACGTGCTCAGTAGCAGCGCAATGCACGAGAAATGCTTGCAGATGTCCACATCGACGTGCCCGCACCTACTCGGCCCCGGCTCGAGGTTACGGCAAGCCGAGGTCGAACGCTCCGACATCCTCGGCGATGGCGAACCGCTCTCCGAGCGGGGCGCGCTTACCCGGGAGCATTGGACCGTGCCCACGCTCAACACCTCCACGAGCATCTCTACACCCTGATGGGGCCGAAGTGGACAGTGGTAGGACAGACACACCCGGTACAGCGGCCACACCAGATGATGCCCATCGACTCCGAGGCCTGATCGCGGACCAGGCACGGCTTTACCGTGCCGTATACCCGAACCGTGCTGCCTGGACCTACACGTCGTTCGCAGACCTGATCCTCGACCTCGGCACCGACTACGAGCCAGTGGACTGGCCGGGTGGGCGCGCGCAGGGACCCGCCGGAAGCTGTTTCGCGAACGCGACCGAGTACGCCTGGTGTGCGACACAGCCCGGTCGCGCGATCGATCCGTCCATATCGGACGGACGTGTGCTCGCCTACCTCGGTGTAGCGCTGACCGCGAACTACCGGCGGGAGCAGCAAGCCACACGGGGCACCTCGGTGGCGTTCACCACCGAAACGATGCTCGCGGACGACAACCACGCCGCGCTCTCCGGAGGAATCCCCGCTCACGCGTTCTACAGCTTCCCGCACCCGTGATCTCTCGGGACTCGGAACGGGTCGGGCAGCGTCCGAAGAGACGGACCGAGCCACTCCGGGACACCTCGTCTTCCGCGCGGCGACGATGTTCTGTGTACGGGGGAGTATGACCCGCCGCGAAGGTAGGGTTACCGCTATGCACCACGAGTGGCTGGCACCCCCGCAATCCCGCGCGTCACATCTGGTGGTCCGATGACGATCGGCGACTCTGACATCGCGGACACGCTGACCGCCTACCTCGACCGCTTCCCGGAGGAAACCACGCAGCTCGCGGAGCCGATGCGGCTGCTGCGCCTCGGCACGAATTTCGCCTCACGGCGCACGTTCCCGATGCATGCGACCGTCGGGGCGCTGGTGACTCGCCCCGGCCCGGAGATCTTGCTGATCGAACACCGCGCGTACGGAATCCTGCTGCAGCCCGGCGGCCATATCGAACCGACGGACACGACGCTGATCGATGCCGCCACGCGCGAGTTGGCCGAGGAGACCGGTATTGACCCCAGGAAGGTGGTCCCCGCGTCGCGTACGCCCGTTTATGTCGAGTACGTCATGGTTCCGGCGCGACCGTCGAAAGGGGAGCCAGCGCACTATCACCTCGATTTCGGATTCGCCTTTACGACGCAGGCGGACCTGGGCAACGTCCAGGAGTCCGAGGTGGCGAGTGCTGCGTGGTACCCGTCTGCCACGGCCGAGCGCCTCGTCGGCTCTCGCGTCGCTCGAGCACCAAGGCCAGACAGCCTTCCCGAACGCATCCCCGGACATGGAACAGCGGGCCGATCACCTGGCCCGGAGTGAGGCCCGATTTCCTGGGCAAACGAGGTCTTGTACCGCAGCATCGGCGGCGCCCACGCTTCCGCCGCACTGGCGGATCGCGCTCCCGGGGCGCAAATCGGTATCAGCGCAGCCGACACCGGTGTCGAGACTGAGCTCGGTGGCGGCGCTGAAGCGCATCCTAAATCTCGCAATTGCGATGCCGTCCGACGCGCGAGTGACAAAGCGTCGCGATACGCGTCGGAATTCCCAGGCGGGCGCGGGCCGAGGGTCGCTACAGTTGGTGACCACGCCGGACCGTCGGTGCGAGCCGAGGGCCGGTCACCGTCGCGGCAGGATGAGGAGCGCGCATGCCCGATCAGGACGGCCCCTTCGGTGATCTCATGGCGACCACGCCACCGCGGGTGTTGATGTCGCTCAATCCTGAGTACTACGACCTGATGTGGGCGAGACAGAAGTTTCACGAATTCCGGCGCCGCTACCTCACCGGCCCAACGACCTGCTTCTTCTACCTCACCGCCCCAGAGTCCCGCCTCGCACCGGTCATCGACCTGGACGCGGGGATCGCCGGAAGCCCGGAGAAGCTCGCACGAATCGCGGAGGTAGCACGGCAAGGCAACGGCCAATCCGTGTACGACTACCTGGCCCGACCCCCAGCCGGAGGAGTAGCGCTCCCGATCAGGCGCGTTCGCGAGTACCGACCCGGCTTCACTCTAGCGGAGCTGGCAGACCGGATAGCCGGGTTCCACCCACCCCAGGGCTACACATTGATCGACAATAATCCCCAGTTGAGCGCGATCGCGGACGAACTTCTAGCCAGTGAGATCGAGCGGGAGATGACTGTCGACTCCGCCGCGCTCGCCATCGACGGCGAGGGGTGAGCACGGTCGATGCCCGTCGACGGCAGAACGAGGCATCGGCCGTGCGGTCGCCGAGACACGCCGACACGGCCACCTGCATCGCGACGCTCTGTGGGTTCGGTACTGGCGAAAGTCGGCAACGACGTACAGTGCCAGACCGCCGGAATGTGGCGCCGATAACGGCGCCGAGCAGCAGACCGAGGCGTGCGGCTCATCCTACGGATCCGAGGTCGTCGTGATCGTTGCCGGTCACAACGGAACAACGTCATCCTGAACGATCCGGGTCAGTCGGTGCGGCCTGAAATCGCGCGCAGACCTCCGAAACATCGAGTGGACGGTCTGTGATCGATGTCAGCGAAAGAAAGGACGCGGCTGGTCGGTCCACCCGAGCAGGCCGAAGGGGACGCCATCGAGGTAGGCACGGATCCCGGCGAGCGGGTACGGGATCTTATTGTCGACCAGGCTGTCCGTCACAGCGATGCGCGGCTTGTCCGACTGTGCCGCTAACTATCCGGCTTGATGCTATCTGCGACGAGGGTCCGGCGACCGCTGCCCTCGTCAGTCGCACTTTCAAGACGGACGCTGCCCCGGGGGCGGAAGGGACCGCTGCACGTGTCCGTCGGCTATGCTTGGAACATGTCCACCGACTTCTCGCAAGAGGACGATCAAAGCGGCGCCGAAATCGCTCGCGTCGCACTTCAGCTCGCTCATCTCGTCAACACTTCTGGAACTGACCGGTCCACAAAAGTTCTTTCCTGTCGGCTGCTCGCGAAGATCGGCAAGGACGTCCAGGAGAAAGCGATTGACCGCGACAACCAGGATTCGCAAGGTCTTGACGACAACATCCTCGAAGGCGCGCGCCGTGTGGCACGCTGGCGAAGAAGTCTTGCAATCAGTCTCGCGAGCCTTGCCTTTGTGACCGCTTCTGTGGTGTGGAGTGGGTTGCTTCTCTGGAATGCGTCCGCTTTTGCTAGTTCGACGAACGCGGGGCTGATGTCCGCGATGGTGTTGGGGTTATTGGGTCAACTTGCAGCGGTGGTAGTAAGCTATCGCGAATTAACGCTGGCGATCGACAAACTAGGTGAGAAACAGCATGATCGCCGAGTGTTCACAATTGAACAACAGTGACGCGCTGTTGTTGCGTGTCGCTTCGCCGGTCTCGGCGAACACGGATCTGCTCATCACCGGGGTCGAGGTCGGCGCCAGCAAGCTCACCAATGCCAGCATGCTGTAGTGCGGCCGAGGCGTACCCGCCCTGTCAACGGTACGGGTCCTCGTGCTGACCAAAGGCACGTCGGGACTTATCCAAGAGCATTTCCAGCTCCTCGCGGGACGCATTCGTCCGGCGGAGCGCTAGGGCAGGGCATCCCGCGGAGGCGTACCGCAGCTAGGTCGCCGCGCGGACAGACCTGCCCCGTCCAGACGGTCGGACCACGGGTAGGAGACCGGGGGCAATCCGGTCCCGTGAGTGTGGAACAATTCGGGTGGCTGGACCTGTGGTTGTCCCGTATGGGGTCGGACTATTGTGGAATCGAGATTGGACCTTGGTGGCTCGTAATCAAACCTTCCGGGTTGTTGTCGGTGGCGGGGGCACGGGCGGGCACACCTACCCAGCGGTAACGGCTGTCCAAGCTCTGCGCTCGCGGTTGATCGAGTCTGGATGCGACCTTGAGGTTCTGTGGATCGGGACGAGGGACAGCCTGGAGTCCCGGGAAGCGGCCAGCGAAGGAATCCCCTTTGTCGCGATGGCGACGGGGAAGATTCGTCGGCATAGAAATCCGTTCAAAATGCTGAGTGTGAAGAATCTTCGGGACATGCTGCGCGTGCCGGTTGGTGTAGTCCAAGCTCGCCGTCACATTCGGCGTTTTCGTCCCGACGTGGTGTTGGCGACGGGGGGTTACGTGGCTGTACCGGTGGGGGTGGCGGCGCGCTGGGTGCGGCGGCCGTTGGTGGTGCACGAGCAGACGGTGCGGTTGGGGTTGGCGAACCGGCAGCTGGCTCGGTTCGCGACGGCGTTCGCGGTGTCGTCGGAGTCGACACTGGACCTGGTGCCGGATTCGGTGCGCAGAAAGGCGACGGTGACGGGTAACCCGGTGCGAGGCCAGGTGCTGTCTGGTGACGCCGACCGCGGCGCGGTCGCGTTCGGTCCCGGCCTGGACCACGGGTTGCCGACGGTGTACGTGACGGGTGGTGCGCAGGGCGCGACTCAAGTCAACGAGCTGGTTCGGGACAGTCTGCCGTCCTTGCTGGAGCGGGCGAATGTGTTTCACCAGTGCGGCGCGGCGAATGTGGCCGAGTACGAGCGGGTGGCGGCGGAACTGCCGCCGCGGTTGGCGGCGCGCTACCGGGTGGCCGGGTATGTCGGTGCGGAGTTGCCGGACGTGCTCGCGCTGGCTGATGTGGTGATCGCCCGCAGCGGCGCGGGCACCGTCGCGGAATTGACTGCGCTGGGCAAGGCCTCAGTGCTGGTGCCGCTCGCGACGGCCGCGGGCAATGAGCAGGTCCACAACGCCCGGCACCTCGAGACCGCGGGCGCGGCAGTGGCGCTAGTCGGCGAGGCTACCGCGGCGGACCTGCGTGACGCGGTGCTGCCACTGTTGGAGGATCCCGAGTACCGGGCCGAGATGGCGAAGCGGGCCCGCGGGCTGGGGCGGCCGGACGCGGCACAGCGGCTGGTCGACCTGATCACGGCGGTGGCCGATTCCTAAGCTCGGTCCGCCGATTCCGTGGCAGGTCAGCTGCGGGTGCCCGACGTGTGGTCGAGCGCCGCGGAGACGCGTCTCGTCCAGTCCGCGCGGTCGCCGAGCTGGTCGTTGTTCGTCGTGAAATGCGTGACCGCGCGGCCGTGATCCTGGGGGCGCGGCTGGATGTGCTCCAAGCGGGGCAGCGTGTCGGAAAGCAGTTGGCGGCCGTAGGCCATCGTGCGTTGCCACACATCGCGCACTTCGTCGATCTCGGGCCAGATGGTGAACCGCACTTCGGCGAGGACAGGGCCGGAGTCGATGCCGTGGTCGATCTGGTGAACGGTGATGCCGTGGCTGGTTTCGCGGTTGCGCAGTGCCCAGTTGACCGGCCGGACGCCGCGGTAGCTGGGTAGGGGGCCGGGGTGGCAGTTGATGATCTGCTCGGTGGCGTCGACGAGGGCGGGGCCGAGGAGTTTGTCGTAGAGCACGCTGACGATGAGATCGCAGCGTCCTGGTTCCAGGTCCTGCCAGTCGCCGGAGTAGATGATGCGTGCGTGGGGCCAGTGACCGGCGGCGTGCTCGGAGAGCCGGATGTCCCAGTCCGGCTCCGGGGCGGTGGGGATGACCGTGTCGAGCACGGTTCCGGGGAGCGCGGTGATGATGTCACCGGCGTGTGCGGCGAGGGCTCCCTTCCCCAGCAATGCCGCACGGCGGCCTGCCGCGGTCACGGGTGGCTGTCCTGCAGCCCGGCCGGTGCGCTCGCTGCGCTGGTGGCGAGGGCGTGCTGGAGCGCGTCGGCGACGATGTGGATGTCGTCGGCGGTCAAGTCGGGGTGGAAGGGGAGGCTGAGGATCTCGGCTCCAAGCGTGTCGGTGGCGGGCAGCGGTCGTGTCCAGCGCTGGAACGCGGGTTGCTGGTGGTTGGGCGGGTAGTGCACCCCGACCGCGATGCCTTGCGCCCGTAGTGCGGCGTGGACGGTGTCGCGGTGGCGAGCGGGGACGCGGACAACGCAGTTGAACGGCACCGTGCGCTCGACATCGAGGTCGATCATTACCACGTCCGTGAGGCTGTGCAGCGCGCGCCGGTAGGTCCGCCAGAGATCGCGCCGCCGCTGTTCCATCTCGGGGAACCGGTCGAGTTGAGCCTGCCCGATCGCAGCGTTCAGCGTGGATAGGTGGTAGCGCAATCCGAGCCCTGCCACGGTGTAGTTCGCGGCGGCGCCGTGGTGCTGGGGCGCGGTGGTCATGCCGAGCAGCCGGGCTTGGCGCAGCGCTGTGGCGTCGGCGGTGGTGCGCGGGACGACGGCGCCACCGTCACCGCAGGTGAGGGATTTGATGGCGTCGAAGGAAAAGCACGTCAACACCCCGGTGGCGCCGACCCGGACGGTTGCGGTGCGGGAGCCGAAGGCGTGGGCGGCGTCTTCGACGACCACGATCCCACGCTGATCGAGTAGCCTGCGGGTGTCGCCGAGGTCGACCGCGCGGCCGCCGTAGAGCACGGGCATCACGGCACGGGTCGCCGGAGTGAGCGCGTGCTGGATCTGGGCGGGGGTGACGCAGAGGGTGGCGGGGTCGACGTCGACGAACCGCGGGACTGCGCCGGTGGCGCGGATGGCGTGCACGCTGGCGCAGAAGGTCAGGCTGGGCACGATCACCTCGTCGCCAGGCCCGACTCCGGCGACGTGCAGGGCCAGGTGCAGTGCCGCGGTGCCGGTGCCGACGGCGACGATGTCGGGCACACCGAGGTAGGCGGCGAGGTTGCGTTCGAACGTCTCCGTTTCGGGCCCGTGGCCGTACTGCCCGTGTTCCAGAGCGCGGGCGATCGCGTCAAGTTCGGTGCCGTAGAGGTAGGGGCGCGCGTTGGCGTGCACGCCTGTGGGCGCGGTCACCACGGTGGTCATGCGCCGACCGCCTCGGCATCGCTGCCGACCGCAGCAGGGACAGGAAGAGGAGCCAGCGGCCAGCGGTCGGTGTACTGGCGGTACCAGGCCACGGTTTCGGCCAGGCCGTCGGCGAAGTCCCGCTGGGGCCGGAACCCGAGGTCGGCGATCTTCGACCAGTCCATCGCGTAGCGCATGTCGTTGGCGGCACGGTCGGGCACGTAGGACACAGCGCCCGCGCTGGCGCCCAGCATGCGCATGAGATGCCCGGTCAGCTCGAGAGTGTTCAGGTCGGTGCCACCGCCGATGTTGTAGATTTCGCCGGGAATTCCGCGGCGCAGCACCAACTCGATGGCGCGGCAGTTGTCCTGGACATGCAGCCAGCTCCGCATGTGCTGCCCGTGCCCGTACACGGGGACTTGCTTGCCGGACAGCAACGTGCGCAGGAACAGGGGAATCAGCTTCTCCGGATGCTGGCGCGGCCCGAAGTTGTTAGAACTGCGGGTAATGCAGACCGGGACATCGAAGCTGACGTGGTAGGAACGAGCGATGAGTTCGGCCGCGGCCTTGCTGGCCGCATACGGCACAGTCGGGTTCAGCGGATCGGTTTCGCGTGCGCACCCGGTGGTCAGGGACCCGTAGACCTCGTCGGTGGAAACCTGCACGAACTTCCGGACCCCGCACCGCATCGCGGCGTCGAGAACAGTCTGCGTGCCGACGACGTTGGTCGACACGGAATTGCCGACATCTCGCAGCGAGCGGTCCACATGGGACTCCGCGGCAGCGTGGATGACGGCGGAATGCCCCGGCATCAGCTCGTTGACCACGGCGCTGTTGCACACGTCGCCGTGGACAAAACGGAATTTCGGGCTTCCCTGCGCGCCGGCGAGGTTGCGCCGGTCGCCAGCGTAGGTGAGGGCGTCGAGCACGGTCACCTCGGCGACGTCGTCCGCGGCGATGAGCAGGTCCACCAGGTGCGAGCCGATGAACCCGGCTCCGCCGGTGACGAGCACAGTGTGCATCATGATCGGTCCAATCTGTCCAGCTCGCGGGAGAGCAGTTAGTCGATGTCAGGAGGGCGCTGGCGGGGTTCGAGCACGGGGACGGTGGTGTGGGTGGGCAGCAGTCCGGCCTGTGCGCAGCGGCGCAAGGTCGGCGCTGCGGCGTCGCGAGGAGACAGGATCGGCTCGACGTCCTCCGGCCACGCGATCGCGATCTCTGGGTCGCGCGGGTTCACTCGTACTTCGCGGTGAGGGTCGTGTTCGGAGGAGAGCAGATACGTCAACACAGCACCCTCGGTGAGAGCGAGAAACGCGTGCCCGAGCCCGGCTCCAATGTGGACACTCACCCCGCAAGTGGCGTCCAAATGCTCCATGACCCATTGCCCGAAGGTCGGCGACCCTATTCGGACATCGACGACGACATCGAGAATTTCGCCCGCGACACAGGTCACCTGCTTGACCTGACCAGCCGACACGCTGATGCCGCGCAACGCACCGCGATGGTTGATCGAACAGGTCGCCTGCCGCGGCCGCAAACACCCAGCGAAAGACTCGTGCAGATCGCTTTCCCGATACCACTCGCGGATACCGCCGCGCGGATCGCGGTGGACCGTCGACTCGATACGCCATGCCCCTGCGATGGATAGCGCTTCGGCCGAGCGAGCGCGTCTGCTGCGGGAGCCCATCAGGATTTCCCGCCGAAGGCGGGCTCGAGGAGCTGCGAGATCACAAGCTCGCTCCAGGCCAGGGGAGGCCACCGCGACCTACCATGGACGTTGCCGCCTCCGCCACGCCGCACGGGACGTCGTCGTCGGCGAGCGGCCCGCGGTAGTGGCCGTCGATCGGCGCCACGAGCGGGGACGGGACGGTCAGCGTCGCGACGACACCACGGCACGGTGATCGTCGGCAGCCAGCGCGGTCGCCGCTGAGGGCATGACGCCCCGCGGTGGAAGAGCATGCGGATGAACGCCGGATAAACCCGACGAAATCCGCGAACCTGATAGTCATGATCCCTCCGCAAAATAGGTCACCGATGGCACCGGTGCGTCACCATCGCGAATGGAGCGTTCGATCCTTTTCTTGAGAGCGTGGTCACTGGGCGGCATCGGACTCACCGTCACGAGCGACCACGTACGCGCCGACGGAGACGTTGAGTGCCTGCCACGCAACACGATGCAGGGTGATCGCAGGAAGTCCCATCAGGACGGCACTCGCCGACAGGGTCGCGATCAAAATGGCCCGCGAGTAGTCACCGAGGATCGCGATGAGTGACGCGATAAAAAACAAGCACGCCAGGGTGAAGAACGTTCTAAACGCCGTCGCCCACCAATACGCGACGCGCAGTGGGCGAATGTGTCCGGTGAGCGCACGCCACACGAGAACACGATCACGGCCGGACACAGACGCTCCCGCACGGGCGAACATGTGCCCGGTCGCGGCCACCCTGTGACACGCGGCAGCACCGGTGGACCGTGGCGGGCGCGAGGGGCCCGGAGGCTCAACCCCCGCTCCCGCCACGAACTCATGGAGACCCCCGGCCATGCCCGCCGCTGTCCCGCCGCCACGGTGCGTTCCAGGCTGATCGGCGTCGAGGAAGCGAGGGTGATCACGCCGAACGCGCCGCAGGTAGGGGAGCACCGCGAACACCACGGCAGCGCCCGCGGCAAGGACCATCACCAGGTACACCGCACACGTCCCGGCGCTCACGACGCGGACCGCCTCGACCTGATCGGCGCTCCGCGTGAGGTGCGGTGATCGCTGTGCGCTACCTGATGCATGCCCAGAGCGTCTATCGATGCTGGCGGGCGGACAACGACAACGACGTATGGGTTTCGAGCAGCACGTGCGACGCGACGCCGGATTCCATACATGAGCCGTATGACGGTCATGACAGGGGGTGCTGAACCGCCTACACTGCGGCGCGAACGGTGAGCGAGGGGTGATCGGGATGCCGGGAGCGGCGCGAACGTGTGACGCTTGTGGCGCCCGCTTGGCCCGCGACCGCAAGAGCGAGCACTGCCGCGGCTGTACCCGTCGACTGATCTCCGACGCGGCGCAGCCGCAGCCCGCGACCTTCTGGCACGCCGATAGCATCCGCGCCGCACTCACGGCCCGCCATTTCGGTCAGCTCTTCGCGGCCTACCGCCACGAACACAAACCCCACGTCTCCCAGGCCAGGCTCGGCCTCTGGATCGGCCTCACCCAGGCCCAGGTGAGCCGCCTGGAAGCACCCGGCGCTCGCGCGCCGGGAGACCTGTACAAACTCCAGCGATGGGCAACGGCACTGCACGTGCCGACCGACCTGCTGTGGTTCCCCGTTTTCCATACATCGAACGAATCGGCGTACTCGGCAGCCGAGGCTAGCCTCGACGACGTGCAACGGCGACAGTTCTTCAAGACCGCACGCGCCGGCGTCACCGCGATCGGCGCGTCCCTGCTCGCAACCCCAGCGACGGCCACGACGGTCGTCAAACCGAGAAGCACCGACGCCGAGATCGTCCGCCACATGACCGAGACATTCCGGCAGCTCGACAACCGGTTTGGTGGCGGGCACAGCCGCGGAACGACCTCGATCACCAGCTATCTGACCTCGAGCGTGACACCCATGCTCAACGACCCCAGCGGAACTGCCGCCGCGCGCGAGGAACTGTTCGCCGCCGCCGCCGAACTGCACCAGGTCGCCGGCTGGAGCGCGTACGACGTCGGCGACACCGCACGCGGACAGCGGTACCTAGCAGACGCGTTGACGCTCTCGCAGGACGCCGGCGACGATGCGCTCGAGGCCGAGATGCTCGCCGCCATGTCGCATCATGCGGCGTTCACCGCGGCCCTGGCCGACCACACACCGTCCGACACATCGCGCGTCACCGCCCGCGACACCGCCCTCGACATGGCACTCGCCGCCAGGCGAACAGCGACACGGTCGGGCCTGGCCGCGCTGCACGCGGAGGCCGCGGTCCTCGAGGCGCACGGCCACGCCCTCAAAAGCAACACACCGGCGTGCTTCGCAGCACTGCGTGAGGCCGAACGCGCTTTCGAACGATTCACACCCGGCGGCGGGCCCCAGTGGCTGAGCTATTTCGACAGCGCCTACCTGTCCGCGAAGTTCGCGCATACCCTCCGCGACCTCGGCCACCTGCCCGAAGCCGAGCAGTTCGCCCGGCGGTCGCTGGGCATGAGCGACGGGTACGACCGGGGGCGCCTGTTCAACACCGCCCTCCTCGCGTCCATCCTGGCCGGACAGGGCCACGTCGACGAAGCGTGCGCCGAGGCGACCACAGCCGTGCGGATGTGCCAGCGCGTCCGGTCGGTCCGCGGCAGTGCCTATCTGGCTGACGTTGCCCGGCGCCTCGCCCCGGTCCGCTCCGACCGCCGGGTTCGCGCGGTCTACGCGGAGATGAGAGCCGTCGGTGTGCCCACCCCGGGGTAACGGCTCAGCGGTAGAACGCGAGGATGTGCAGGAGCGCGACCTGCGATGCCGCGCCGACAATCTCGCCCTGGGTAATGCGGTCCCGGACCGAGTCCAGCGGGATCCACGCGACCCGCTCCGCCTCGTTGATGTCCGCGGGTTCACCGATGTAGGCCGACCGCCGGGCCACGTACAACAGATTCTCGGCGTCGGCGCTGCCGACGATCGGCTGCAGGGAACCGAGCGACTCGACCTCAAGCGGGCGCCACCCGGTCTCTTCCTCCACTTCACGCGCCGCGGTCACCGCGGGATCCTCGTCCGGGTTGACATAGCCGCCCGGCAACTCCCACACCCAACGATCGATGATGAACCGGTGCCGCCACAACATGAGCACCCGGTCGTGGTCGTCGAGAACCGCCATCATCGCGGCTTTACGGATGCGGAACACCCACTGCTCGAACCTCACACCGTCGGGTAGTTCGACCGAGGCGATGCTCACCCGATCACGACGTGTGTCGTCAACGAGTCGCTCGCCGTGGATGGTCCACCGCGTGAGCGCGTGTGCGTCGTTCTCGTCAGTCACGCGGGCAGATGCTACGGCCAGGCTGGCGGCGGTCGAAGCGGGTGCGGCATACCGGCTGTTCGACCGCGCGTGTACCGACGCGGACGCCGCGCGCACGGCCACATCCCGGTCACCGGCCCGCCACCTGCTCGAGGCCGACATCGTGTGCACAGCCGAACCGCAGTTCCCGAAGGATTCCGCCGCTGTGATCGCTGTCGACCAGCGCACATGCGCAGCGCTCGTACGGCGGGTGCCATCCGGGGGTGCGCGAGACCCGGAACGGTCATTCCGGTGGACCGGGCTGGTTTAGGCAGTAGTCGTAGGTCCAATTCTGGTCGGCGTCGACGAGACAGGCGATCGTCGCGGTGCGGGCGCCACGGTGAGCCGGATTCGTCGCTGCCGGGGGTGCGGTCGGTGCTGCGGGAGCTGTTTCGGTGGCTGTGGCGAGACCGGCCCCGGCAATGAACAGGCCGGCGGTGAGAATGAGCGTGGTGCGGCTGGCCCTCGATTTCGCGGCCGTTGACATGCGGTACACGGGGAAGGCTCCTTCATTTTTCCGGGTGACGCCGACGAATTCCGTGTCGACTGTCAGGCTCGACCCGCTGTGCACCGGCGGTGCATCATGGGTGCACTGGCTGCCGCGGTGTGCTGACAGGGGACGGGCCATGGAGTTTCGGGTGCTGGGTCCGGTGCAGGCACGCACGGCGGACCGGCCGATCACGATGGCGGGGCCGCGTCAGGAGCGGATCTTGGCCGCGTTGCTGCTCGATGCTGGCCGGGTAGTACCGGTGTCCCGGTTGGTCGATGTCGTGTGGGACGCCGACCCTCCGGCCACGGCCGTGCGGCAGGTACGCAACCTCACCACCGCGCTGCGCCGGACCCTGATCGACGCGGGAGCAGACACGGACGTCATCGTCGCGGACGGGACTGGGTTCGTCCTGCGCCCGCCGGTATTGGACCTGCGCACTTTCGAAGACCATGCCGGGCGCGGCGAGTACCGCCAGGCGCTGGCCTGCTGGCGTGGCCCGGCGCTGGCCGGACTCGGCAGTGCCGCGCTCGCCGGTACCGCCGCATGCCTGGAGGAACGGCGGCTGTCGATCTGGGAGCTGTGCCTGGCCGATGAGGTGGCCGCGGGCGAGGATGTCGTCGCGGAGCTGTCCGCGCTGGCCGCGGAGTATCCGTTGCGGGAGCACCTCGCCGGCTTGCTGATGCGGTCGCTGCACCAGCGTGGACGGCAGGCGGAGGCGTTGGGCGTCTACGACCGGGTGCGGCGCCGGTTGATCGACGAGCTGGGTGTGGAGCCCGGCGCGCAGCTGCGGGCCGTCCACGGAGAGATCCTGCGTGGCCCGGCGGGAAACCGGGCCGGCCGGTGCTATCTGCCGTACGAGGTGCCCGATTTCACCGGCCGCGACCTCGAGATCGAGCAGGCGCTCACGGCGGCACGTCGAGGGGTGCCGGTCGTGATTGACGGCATGGCGGGCGTCGGGAAGACAGCCATGGCAGTCCGAGCCGCGAACCGGGTAGCAGCGGCATTTCCCGACGGGCAGCTGTTCGTCAACCTGCACAGCTACACCCCTGGGCGGACACCGTTGTCGCCCGAGTCCGCGCTCGGATCTCTGTTACTCCAACTGGGTCTCCCGGCACAGCAGCATCCCGACGGTCTCGACGCTCGGGCTGCGCTGTGGCGAGCACGAACGGCAGATCAGACGTTGCTGGTGTTGCTGGACAACGCCGCCAGCGACGACCAGGTGCTGCCGCTATTGCCCGGCAGCGCGACGGTCGCGGTTCTGGTGACCAGCCGTCGCCGCCTTCCCGGTATCGACGGTGCCGTGCCGGTGTCGCTGGATGTCCTGCCCGCCGACCAGGCGGCGGTTCTGTTCACCGCGGTCTCCGGCCGCGCCGACGAGGGAGTGGGCAGACTGTGTGGTTATCTGCCGCTGGCGATTCGGATCGCCGCGGCTCGCCTCCGGCACCGTCCACAATGGTCCACCGCCGAGTTCACCGACCGGCTGTCCTCCGAGCAGAACCGGCTCGCCGAACTCCGCACCGGCGGGCGGGATGTCGCCGCGGTGTTCCAGCTGTCCTACGGGGAGCTGACCAGCACCCAGCAGCGCCTGTTCCGGCTGCTCGGATTGCACCCCGGCAGCCTGATCACCCCGCGCGCAGCGGTCGCCCTGGCCGCCATGCCGGAACCGGACACCGAGCGTGTGCTGGAAGACTTGCTCGACGCGAACCTGCTGGGCCAGCCCAGCGGTGACGGATACGCGTTCCACGATCTGCTGGCCGACCACGCCCGCAGCCTCACCGCGATCGACAACGCCACCGGCGCGCTCGACCGGCTTCTGGACTACTACCGCGCGGGCGGCGATGAGCACTGGCACACCGTCGAGTTGCCCAACCTCGTCACGATCACCGAACACGCCCTCGCCCGCGGGCGTTACGACCACTGCTGGCAGATCGCCGACCACATGGCCACCTACGTGCTCGACCGTGGCCACCGAGCCGACTTCCTCACCATCGCCCAAGCCGGAACCACCGCCGCGCACCACCTCGAGAACCCCCATGCGTTGCAACGCAGCCTGCGCCATCTCGCCGTCGCCCACTGGGCCGCCGGAGACTTCGACCAAGCCACGGCATGTACCGAACAGCAATACCGCACCGCCCGCGACGCACACGATCCGGAAGGCGAAGCCAACGCGTTGGCCAGGCTCGGTGTCCTGCGTGGAATCCGGGGAGACTATCGCGAGACGATCAGGTGTTGCCAGCAAGCGCTCGCGTTAACAGAAAATACTGACGACCCGACCTTCGCCGGCCGAACGTACGGCAATCTCAGCCATGCGCAATCAGTACTCGGGCTCTTCGACGACGCACTCGCATCGGTGCAACGCGCGCGACTAGCTCATGAACGGGCAGGCGATCACCACGGTGCGGTTCTCAGCGCGGCACATCACGCCGTCCTGCTCGCCAAACTCGGCCGCCACAGCGAAGCCCAGGCTACCGCCGACAAAGCCGTACGCGACGCGACCACGCTGGACAATGACTTCGGCGAGGCCATCTGCCGCGGCGACTACGCCGAAGTCCTGCTCACCGTTGGTCACCCCGACCAGGCCCGGGACCACGCCGAGCGTGCCGTTGCCATCCTGACCCGGCTGAACAATCCACCCCAGCTCGCCGTGGCCACCAACCGCCTCGCCGCCGCATGCCACGCCCTCGGCGAACCACAAGCAGCCCTAGGCCACTACCACCGAGCAGCCCGACTGGCTCGTAGGTTCGGCGACGTCACCGAAGAAACCCGTGCCGTCGACGGCCTCGACCACGTCCACGCCGTGACCACCGGCCAATAACGTCTTCGCGCCGGGAAAACATCACCGGCGATAGCCGCTCGCTGATGACATCGCGTGTTCGGGTCTTTCTGGATGGAGATCACGCCGTGCCTAAATCGTGTCGGCCGTGCGGGGCCAACCGCTCGCCACATCTGCGCTGCCTTCCCCTCGTGCGGCGTCACTGACCTGACAGAGTCGGACAGGCCGATTCTTCCGCGCGGGCTCCGGCGCCGCGTCGAATGCAGGGGCGCGGCCACACGTCCCGCGCCGCCATTCTGAAGAAATCTCACCACGCGCTGCTGTGGGCGCGTCCGCGAACTCCCCAGGATGCAGACGCAATCGTCCCCCTTGTTGTTCACCATTGATTGTTTACAACCGTGTCCGTGACCGTGAACAGTGCAGATCCGGTAAACCAGTCATCGCCGACGGTGGACACACGTGAACCGATGTGACCGCCGCGGACGGAACATCGCACTTCACACTGGACTGAGCGAAGGGAATTCTCGATGAGCAGCACAACAACATCCGTGCGGGCGGTGGTCGCCCGGACCACCCTCATTCTCGCCGCGGCCCTGTCTGCGGCTGGTGGCGGCCTGTTCGCCGCCGCTGATGCCGCGACCGGGCCCGCATCGGCCGTGGCGGTGAATCACGCCGCAGGCCTGAGGTCGGTCACGTGCATCGTGAACACCGACGGCGCCACGGTTCACACGGGTCCCGGTCCGGCCTTTCCGGCGCTCGCGCGACTCCCGCGCGGCCAGGGGGTGCAAATCATTGGAGGAATGTGGGGGACGGATGGGCGCTGGTGGGCATCGGTGGATGTGTGGGGTGGTGCACGGCAGGTGTGGATCCCCCGTGACCACCTCACCTGCCCTCCGGACCCCGGGGCGCGGCCAGACCGCTCCGCGTGACACGGGAACAGGACACGACCTGACCATCGGGCCTGTCGTGGAGCCGCGCGCTCCGCGACAGGCCCGCGGCCGATCCCGCACACACCCGGGTGTCCCGCTGGCTCACCCCTGCCGGGGCTCGGCGGGGTCGAGCGCGTCGCGACGGGTGTGGATGGCGGTGCTCAGCACCCTTTCGCCGTGGAACTCGTCGAGATTGGACGCCGCCAATCGTCGCGGCGTAGGAGATGTTCTCGGGCCGCGACACATGTGCGGCCCACCTCGCGGTGGGCGGGCGGCGTCGCGGTTCTTGGACGCAACTCGTCCTGCCCCGGAATGGTTCCCCCGCAACCCTGCCGCACGGGGTGGGCATGCGGAAACAAGGAAACGCTGCCCGGGCCCCAGGGGCCGTGACCGTCTGCGTCACCCGCGATGCATGGGAGATGACCCGGCGCTGGGCGTGCGTGCCCTGCCTCTGCCAGCACGCCAGCGCGTGCCTGCTTGCCGCGCGCCCGGGGTTCGTGACACTCAACTGACCGGGCCGGTCGTGCTGCGGCGCGGTCAGTTGAGAACCGAAGCCCGCCAGGCACAGCGGCCACCGCGCACGCACCCTCCCCATCGTGGTTGCGGTTCGGGCGGCGCAGGAGAACAGCCGTCGCGATCAACCCGGTCCGGAGTGCCCGTGCCCACGCCCCGGCACATCACACCTGCCCACACGGCTGGCCTGGACGGAAGCCGCAGCCTGGGGCGGGACCTCCCCCCCCTCGACGAGGTCCCGGACCCAGGCCCGATCAGCAGGCGCGTTGACGACGCACGCACCACACGCCTGCCGTGCACCGCGGATCCCCCGATGTCAGTTCGTCAGGGACTTCCACGATGACCGGCGACAGCGCTGACCTGGCCCTCGGTCAGCAGTTGAGGAAGTCGCGGCGGATCCACACGTTGTTGGCGCCGCCCCACAAGTTCCCCGCGTCCCACCAGAGTCCATCAACCGGGTTGTTGCCCCAGGTGCCGCCGGTGATCCAGATTCCCTGCCCGTGGTTGACATGGCCCAGCGAGGGGTACCGGGTGCCGGGGCCAGTGCGGTAGTTCACGCCGTCTTGGTTGACGAAGCACTTGGGCAGCGCACGCGTGCTGTGATGCACGGCCGCGGATGTTCCCGGGTGCGCGGGCGCTGCCTCCGCGGTGGTCGCCAGCGCTGCTCCGGCCAGGCACAGCCCGGCCACCGCGGCCAGAGACACACGACCCGCGAGACCGGGGCGAACTTTCGATGTCGACTGCATTGGTGATGTTCCTTCCTCTTCGTGGGGCGGCGAGGTTCGTTGTCTCGCCGCCGATGACGCGCCGACAGGGTCGGGATCCAGTGCCACGTTTCGGAAGTGATCCCGTATCGACGGATTCCGTTTCTACCGCGCTCGCCGTGTTCACGGTCGGTGGTAGTCGTCGGACAAAGAAACGCTGAACATCTGTTTCCCGGTTGCCCGTGGGGAAACACTCCCCGGCAAGTCTTGGATGCGCGAATAGGTACTGCTAAACAAAACATAGGCGACGAATCGTCGGGGGAGGGATTGTCATGGCACGACGGGAGGGGCCGCTGGACGGCACCGATCCGGTGCTGCTCGAGTTCGCACGCGGGCTGCGTGACCTTCGTACCCGGGCGGGGCTGCCGACGTTCCGCGAGATGGCGGCCTCGGCGCATTTCTCCTACAGCGCGTTGTCGGAGGCCGCGAAAGGGCGGAAGCTGCCGAGCCTGGAGGTCACGCGCGGGTTCGTGCGGGCGTGCGACGGCGATGTGGCCGAGTGGGAACGGCGGTGGCGCGCCGCCCACGCTGCTGTCACCGCGACCGCGGTCGCCGCCGACCGCACCCCGGGCGATGGCCATGACGCCGGCCCAGTGCGTGAGTGCCCCTACCCGGGGCTCGCACCGTACCGGGAAACCGACGCCGACCGGTTCTTCGGCCGGGAACAGGTTGTCGACGACCTCGCCGCGCTGCTCCGCGCCGGGCGGTTCGTCGCCGTGTTCGGTCCCTCCGGGAGCGGGAAGTCCTCGGTACTGCGGGCGGGCCTGATTCCCCGGCTGGCGGGGCAAGCGCATCGGGTCCTGCTGTTCACGCCGGGGCCGCGGCCGTGGGAGGAATGCGCGGCGCACCTGGCCGACATCCTGAACCTGCCCGCGAGCGCGCTGGCCACCGAGTTGGGCGCTGATCCGGCGAACCTGTCCGCCCTCGTCCGGCAGGTATCGGCGAACCAGCCTGACGCCGCGGACGTGGTGCTGGTCATCGACCAGTTCGAGGAACTGTTCACGCTGTGCCAGGACGCGACCGAGCGCCACGCGTTCATCGCCGGGCTGATGGGCCTCGTCGACGGGCCGGGCGGCCCAGCGCGGGTCGTGCTGGGCGTTCGGGCTGACTTCTACGGTCACTGCGCCCAGCACCCCGACCTGGTTCGCGCGGTGCGGGATCGCCAGGTGCTGCTGGGGCCGATGAGCGCGGACGAACTCCGGCGAGCGGTGACCGAACCCGCGAAGAAGGCGGGGTTGGTGGTGGAGACCGCCCTGGTCACCCAGATCGTCGCGGACACGGTCGGACGCGACGGCGCCCTTCCGCTGATGTCGCACGCCCTTGCCGAGACCTGTCGCCGTCCGCGGGGCACGACGCTGACCTACCGCGCCTACGACGCGGCCGGCGGCGTGGCAGGCGCGCTGGTGCGCACCGCGGACACTGTCTACACCGCGTTCACCCCAGCCGAGCAGCGTCACGCCCGCGATCTGCTCCTCCGTTTGATCGAACCGGGGGAGGAGACCGAGGACACCCGCCGCCGCATCCGCGCCACCGAGATCGATCGCCAGGACAGCACCGCCCTAACGGTGCTCGCCGCCCTGACCGACGCGCGCCTGGTGACGCTGGACCAGGACACCGTCGAAATCGCGCACGAAGCCCTGATCCGCAGCTGGCCACGATTGCAGACCTGGATCGAACAGGACCGCGATCGGCTGCGCGCCCACCGCCGCGTCACCGACGCCGCCCACCGCTGGGCCGAAGCGGACCGCGACCCGGGCCTGCTGCTCACCGGCCCCCGCATCGAGTCCGCGACCGACTGCACCGCACACGAGACCACCGCGCCGTCCCCGCTTGAGCGGGAATTCGTGACCGCGAGCCGTGCGCTGGCGCGTCGCCGCCGGCGCCGACGACGTGCCCTGGTGGCGCTGGGCGTCATTCTGGTGGTGGTCGCGGTAACCACGAGCATCGTGGCGATCGACCAGCGCGCCGATGCCATCTGGCAGCGCAACATCACACTGGCTCGAATCCTCGCCGACCGTGCCCAGAACGAGCAGTACGGCACCTTCGACACGCGTGAGTTACTGGCCGCGGAGGCCTTCCGGCAGGCACCGATAGAGGAGTCCCGCAGCGCGTTGCTGGCGGTGCAAAGCGATCAGTCTCGCGGCTTCGGCTACCTACCGGATGAGGCCGTTCGAGGGATCACACGGCACACCCCGTCAGCGGCCGCGTTCAGCGGTGACGGCCAGATCCTCGCGGTAGCGGTCCGAAGCTCCCTGTGTCTGTGGAGCGTCGTCGCACGTCGCTGCGAGCGGCCGGTGACGCTGCCGGACCGCGACATCGTGGGTGTGGCGTTGCGGCGCGAGGGAACCGAACTCTGGTCGCTGGACCGCGCCCGCGGCGCATCCGATACCACCCCTGCGGTCCTGCGCCGGTGGAACACCGCCACGCTGACCTCCCGAGTCGTCGACACGACCGACACCGCCGGATCCTTCAGCATCGCGGTGAGCCGGGACGGCCGGGAACTCGCCCTCGGTGGCGACGGCCAGCTGTCGGTCATGGACACGGGCACCGGGCGCGTGACCTATCGGCGGAGCACCCCTCCGGGTCCCGTTCGGGGCATCGCGCTCCTGCCCGACGGCTCGCCGCTCAGCGGCCATCGGGACGGGACCATCCACACCTGGGATCGGGCTACCGGCGCGGATCGCCTTGTTTGCGCCGACCCTGGGGGAGAAATCGCCAGCGTGAGCGTCGCCGACAACGGCGACGACCTCGTCTACACCACCGGGGGCATGATCAGCACGATCATGCGCCGGTCCGAACCCGACCACCGGCTCTCCGCCGGCGGCGGACCGATGCGTATGTCCGGGAGCGCGATCACCCCCGCCGGCGACCTGATCGCCACCGTGATCTCCAACGTCGCCGTCCAGTTCTCCGACAGGGCGAACAACACCCTCACCGGACGCGCGGTCACCGTCGCCCCCCGAGCCGCCGGGTACAGCGCGGACGGGGCCATCGCCGCGCTCTCCGATACCGGCAGAGACGTCCGCCTCCTCGACACCGGGAGCCGTCACGACATCGGGGCGTTGCAGGCATCAGGGAAGGAAGCGACCGAGATGGAGTTCACCAGCGGGGACCGCGAAATCGCGGCGTTGAACACAGACCGTTCGATCACCGTGTGGGACCGAGCTACCCGCACCATCATCACCACGATCCCCTCCGCACCCGCCACTCCCGTCGCAGCGGGGGACGCCACCGCTACACCCACTGCGCTGCGTGCTTCGCTTGTGCGCCTCGGGCGCACCCCGCCGGACTACGACCCTGGTGACGGCACGGTCGCGGTCAGCGCCGATCACGCTCGCCGCGTCATCGCCGGCAACGGTGAAGCACGCCTCATCGACACCGAACACGACCCGACAACCCTGCCGATGCCTGACGAGAAGATCACCTCCGCCGCGTTCAGCACGGACAACCGCCGTGTCGCACTGGGCACCAGGAGCGGGAAAGTGGTGATCTGGGACCTGGCCACGACCACCGTGTGGGCTCGGCTGACCACCACGAACCGGCCGATCACCCGCCTCGCGTTCACCCCGGACAATACTCATCTGATCACCGGCGCCGCCGGCACCGCGTCAAACTCCCCACGGCCCGGCGACCTGATCTGGAACCTCGACGAGACAGCCAACCTCGAACGAATCTGCCGAAACGTCAACCCGGTCGAACCGGACACCTGGGAATCCGCGCGGATCCCCCTGCCCTACACCCCCATCTGCACACCCCCGAAAAACTAACCACCGGGCACAGGACGTTCCCGCACGATTTCTCACTGGACGACGGTGATTGAGACCCGCGCGCCACGGCAATCCCGTTCTGAACCACTTATCCGGCACCAAGACAGGCTGGGGAAGCGCCGAAGCTGGACGGGCTGTCGCTGGCGCTGGTCTAGGAGGACGGACGGCTGGCGCGGGCGGTCACCCGAGGCAGTCCGGGGATGTGGCCGCGATTTGGCGCTCGGGGCGCATTGGGAGAGCCCGCGGCACCTAACGGGCGCGGTGACCAGGCGTTATCTGGGGGTCATTGTGGTGTGGCACGCCGCAGCGCCGCGGCTGCCCGGTCACGTTGCCGCCGAGCGCGCACCGCGGCGATTTCCTCCGGGGTCGCTTCGCCGAAGGCCCTTTCCAGGTTTTCCGTGACTCGCTCGACATGCTCCCGGAAACGCGCGATCTCGGAGAGGTGGTCGTCGAGCGTGTCCAGATCCACGCACAATCGGGGGTTGTGCCTGCTGACCCGGACGATCCATCGGCCTCGGTGCAGCCGAGGCCGGGGCAGCCTGCGAGTGAAGGGCTCCAATATCTGGACCAACTCGGCGTAGCGCTGGTCCACCCACGCGGGAACAGCGCGATGACGACGAGACAACCACACGTCATCCATTGAACCAGGACATGGCACGGTGGGGCGACCTCGACCCGCCTGAGGACACGGTTGACGCGCGGAGCTCTCGTCCATCGATGTTGGCTGGTGGAGGGTGATGTCGGCAGGACACGCGGCCCACGACCGGGCGACAACGCGGCCGTTTCGCTGCGGACCCAACTAACTGGCGGTGTTCCGCCGAGGGGACTGCTCGGGACCGGCCCAGGTCCAATCACTACGCGGGCATGTGCCCTGTACCGGAGTTCAGTCTGAGTTTCGCCAGCGACCGTGGGGGATCCGACGGCGTCGGCGTGCCCGCTACATGCTCAGGTGCGCCAGCTGGGTACGGCCGAGAGCGGTCAAAGCCTCGCCCAGGCCGCGGTACGGCCCGTCCTCCTGCGCGAGCGTCAGGTACCGGCAGGCTGCGAGTAGCAGGGAGACGCGACCGCCGGGCTCGGTGAGGACGTCCGCGCCCATGCGCAGCACTCGCACCGCGACCGCCGGTACCAGGAGGCTGTTGCAGTACAGCGTCGCGAGGTCGTACTCGGCGGGAGCCGCCGCCAGGTCTCCCCAGTCCAGGATCGCAAGCTCGGGGCCGGTGAGGTTGCCCCAGTGCAAGTCCGCGTGCGCGGTCGTCCACACCAGGTCCGGAAGCCGCCCGTCAAGATCCACGTCGAAGAAGCCGCGGACGTTGTTGATCAGGTAACGCTCGGTGTTGACGGTGCCGGCCACAGGCGGCGGGTGTGCGGAGAGGTGCTCGAGTGCGCGGGCGAGGTCCTCCCACCAGCGGTCGGGCAGATGAGGGTCCTCGCGGAGCACGCTGTCGGCGGACAGGGCTGCGCCGGGAACGCGGGTCATCAACTCGGTCCGCACGCGATCGCCGGGAAGCTCGACGCCATCAACGTGCGATCGGCCCACCGCAGGACCACCGGCTTGGGAACGCCCTCGATCGCGTTGGCCTCGACGTCGCCGTCCCAACGGCACGCTGGCTGGTAGTCCGGGTCTTCGACGACCACTCGCAGCCACAGCCGTGTCCCGTCCCCGTCGACGACGGGCGCCCCGATCGACCGCGTGTCGTACGGGATCACGGTGGCGCCCTCGATCGTCACCCCGAACTCGGCCGAGTCACGGGCGATTTTGCCGTCCAGCCAGCGGCGTCGATCCTCGATACGCGCGTCCATGATGCCGTAGTCGCCGACCACATTTTCGTGCCTTAAGTTGCATTGTTCTTCACGTTTCCGTCACATTTGTTGAATGGCTCCTGAAGGATGTGTGGAAATGAGGCGACATGGTGTTGGTGATGATGATCAACTGACGACGTTGCCGGGTTCGTCCAACCACACGACGCTGGTGTCGGCGTCGGCTGTCAATCCGAAACGGCTCCAGGAGGGTTCGTCCCAGCGGCTCCAGGAGTTCCGGGCACGTTCGACGTGATCCCACAGCGGGGTCGGGCCGCCTTCACGCAACTGCCGGTCGCCCGAATCATCTGCGCTCAGATCGATCTCGCACCAGGAGCCGTCTGGCGCGGACAGGCTCGCGCTCCGAGGCAGCCGGGTATCGGGGTCGAGGATGTAGCCGGTGCGCAGCCCGCGAGGCAGGTCCAGGCAGGCCATCATCCACATCTCGCGGCAGGTCCTCCACGGCTCGGCGGGTGCGCTGGTCATCCTCGTCCGGTCGGTTTCCGCGCGAGCGGCACGGGCTGGTTCGGCGGCATCGTCGTGGTGCCGCATCTCCATGAACGCCGCCCAGCGATCGGTGAAGTGGCCCTCCAGTCGGTCGTCGAACCGCTGCAGCACGGCCAGGTTCCCGGCTCCGGTGTTGAACTTGACGTCGGCGATGAGCTTCCCGCCGAGGACGAGTTGCCGGACCCAGCTCGCGGGTATGCGCGGCACCGAACACGTCGCGATGATCCGGTCGTAGAGAGCGTGTTCACTCCATCCGTGGATGCCGTCGCGGGCGGCCACGGATGGTTGGAAGCCGGCAGTGGCTAACCGCTGCCGGGACAGTTCGATCAGGTGCGGGTCCATGTCGATCGAGAACACGTTCGGCGAGCCCAGGCGGTGAGCGAGCAGGGCCGCGTTGTACCCGGTCCCGGTGCCGATCTCCAGCACCCGATGGCCATCGCTGATATCGAGGGCTTCCAGCATCCGCACCATGAGATCCGGTTTGGTACTTGAGGACACGGCCCGGTTGTGCTCGAGGTCTGTGACCAGCGTCGTGGCTGTATAGGCGATCTCGGCGGTGTCGACTTCCGTCCAGCTACCGTCGGATTGTTGCTGGTACGCCGTGGGCACCAAAAGGTGCCGGGGCACCGCCGCTATGGCCGCTGCCCACGCGGGATCGTGCAGATCACCGGACGCGGCCAGCTCTGCGGCTAGGGCCGAGGCGCGCGCCTGCCACCCGTCGTTGACCACTGCGGTGCTCGTCATGTTGTGGCTCCGGCAAGCAGATCGGCGAGTTGCTCGGTGAGCGGCGCGTTCGTGGCCTGCTCGACAAAGTGGTACTGCCCAGCGGGATTCAATTCCAGCATGCACCAACTTCCCGAGGGCGTGATCACGAAATCGAACGCTCCGTAAACCAAGTCGAATTCCTTCATCAGCTTCCGGATACCGTCGGCAACGGCGCTGGGTGGCGTGACGAGTTCGTAGGACAGCGAGGCATAGTCCGTGCGGTAGTCGATGTATGCTTCGGGGCTGCCCGCGGTGATCGCGGCCGCCGTGATGATGTCGCCGATCACGATGACCCGCGCCTCCTTGTCTTTCGGAACCCAACGCTGGAACAGGTGGGCGGTGTGCTCGACGCCCCGGAGATCGCTGAGCTCGTTGGTGCCGACGGGGCGGGTGTAGACATTCTTGCGGACGCCATCCTCATCCAGCGCCATGCCACCGACCAACTTGCTCACCATCGGCCCATCGGCGGCGAACTCCCGCACGGCCTCCGCCTGGTTGGTGATCAGCGTGTCCGGCACGACCAGCCCGCAGCGAGCTGCGCGCGCGAGCTGGACCGGTTTATAGGCGGCGTCGGCGATCCTGGCCGGATGGTTGCACCACGGGACCGGCAGTGACGACAAGACACCACCCAGCCCGTACTTCGCTTCGA
Organism: Amycolatopsis sp. CA-230715; assembly: GCF_018736145.1. Taxonomy (GTDB): domain Bacteria; phylum Actinomycetota; class Actinomycetes; order Mycobacteriales; family Pseudonocardiaceae; genus Amycolatopsis. Next base: position 10,066,761 of record NZ_CP059997.1, on the reverse strand, counting down.
CGTGCGCATGCTGCGCTTCCGCGGACGACAATGTCTCGGGCATTCGGTACGTCTCGGGAGACCGGTACCAGACCGCGTCCACGTCGCCGAGGTCGAGCCGGCCGCGCGGGGTGGTGACGGTCCCGCACCAGTTAGTGCATCGAATCCGAGCGTTCACCTGCATCTTCGTCGGAAACCACGCGGTGTTGACACGGAACACGTCGACCCCGCGCACGCCGAGCACGCCGACCAGGCGATCCGCAGTCGGGTCCAGGTCTCGCGCGAGAACGAGAACGGTCACTTCGTCGGGCCGGGGTGGTCCGGGTAGTAGTCGTAGCGCCAATCCTCGGAATTGCCCTCGTCGCCATCCAGGTGCGACACCGAGTCCGCCGACGGATCGGCGGCGACGATCTCACTCACCGGCTGCCCAGTCGCGGTCACGGCCACCTGCAGGTCATGGTCGTAGCGCCACCCCGACAGGCGGGCACGGCCAGCCGCTCTCGCTGCCACCGGCTCGGCAGCACGGAGGTTCCACGGCCGAACCCCGGTCGGGGACGGCCGCGTAGTGCCTGCCGGGCCGTCTTCCGGGCGAGCCAGCCCGAATTGGCCAGAATGGGAGGCAATCGGGTCGTTGACGAACCCCAGCGGGACGGTGAACGGGGCGGACGGCTCTGCGGTCATCGTCGGTCCTCTCTTGGTCACCTCCAACATCCGTCAGGATCGGGTCGAGGTCAACGACCAATCGGGGGTGCCCGTGATTGTGGAGCAGGCATGCCGTGCCCAGTCCACTGTGCGTCGACCGATCGCCGTGTCGGTGTTGGCCCGGTGCTGTCGGTGGGCACGGGTAGCGTGCTGTGCCGTGGACGCTGGGAAACGCATTCAGGAACTCGCCGATCAGGTCGTGGCGCTGCGCGACGCCTACTACCGCGGCTCGCCGAAGGTCGCCGACGCCGAGTACGACGAACTCGAGGACGAGTTGCGCGGGCTGATCGAGGCGAACCCTGACCTGGCGCCGGAGCCGAACCCGTTGGAGCGGGTGGGCGCGTCGACGGTGCTGCACGCGCCGGTGCGGCACTCGCGCCCCATGCTGTCGCTGGAGAAGGCGACCAAGTCCGAGCAGGTCGTGGCGTTCTTCGACCGGTTCCCCGGCCAGCCGGTGGTGGTGATGCCGAAGCTGGACGGGCTGTCGCTGGCACTGGTCTACGAAGACGGACGGCTGGCGCGGGCGGTCACCCGCGGCGACGGCACCACCGGTGACGACATGACCCGCTGGTGCGGGCGCTCGCGGGCAGGGTCCCCGAACGGCTCGACACGCCGGGCCGGCGCGGGTCCGAGCAGCCCGGACCGGCCGCGCGACCCTGCCGGAGGAAATACCTGGACTCCCTGATCACCGGTGGGCCGCTCGTGACCTCTCTCTTCCTGCGGTCGATCGGTGTCGCGATCGACCGCACCGGGAACTGTTGGCTGACAGCCGCGACGGTCTGGCGGCCGAGCTGTGGAAGCTCAGACGGCACCTCTTGGTCGGCAGCGGTTCGGCATCCTCGATTCCGGAGCGGATATCGCGTTCAACCCCGCCACCGGCGATCTGGCCACCCTTGGCCATGATGTGATCACAATGAGGCATGACAACACAATTCATCAGCGAGCACGCGTTCGGCCCGGGCTACCTGCGCACGTCTCCGATTCAGCGGATTTTCCGTGACGCGCAGGCGGGTGGGTTGATGGCGTATTCGGTCGAGGTGTGCAAGGACCGGATCGGGCGGGAGGTACTGGGTGCCTGACCGGCCTCGCATGCTGTTCAACGCGTTCCACATGGCCGCGGTGTCCCACCACGCGCAGGGGCTGTGGGCGGAACCGGACAGCAGGCAGCTCGAATACACCGACCTCGGCATGTGGATCGATCTCGCGAAACTGCTGGAACGCGGCGGGTTCGACACGCTCTTCTTCGCCGACGTGCTCGCGCCGTACGAGGAGTACGGGGGTTCGAGGGACGCGGCGGTGTACGAAGGAATGCAGTTCCCGACCTGCGACCCGTCGCTGCTGATCCCGGCGCTCGCGCACGCGACCGAACACCTCGGGTTCACCTTCACCCAGAACATCCTGCAGGAGCACCCGTACCCGTTCGCGCGCAAGATGTCGACCCTGGACCACCTGACGAAGGGGCGCGTGGCGTGGAACATCGTCACCACGTTCCTGCCTGGCGCCGGGCGCAACCTCGGGTTCGGTGGGCTGCCGGAGCACGACGAGCGGTACGCGCGCGCCGAGGACTTCGTGCGTGCCGCCTACGCGTTGTGGGAACACAGCTGGGATGACGACGCGGTCGTCCGTGATCGGGAACGCCGCCAGTTCGCGGACCCGGCGAAGGTGCGCGAAGTCGGCTACCGCGGCCCGTACTACACGGTGTTCGGCCCTCATCTCAGCGAGCCGTCACCGCAGCGGACACCGCTGCTGTTCCAAGCCGGGGTCTCCGCGACCGGTCGCGCGTTCGCGGGACGGCACGCCGAGGCTTTGTTCATCAATGCGACCGAGCCGGAAGCCGCAGCGCCCATCGTGGCCGACGTGCGCGCCGCCGCGGTGGCGGCCGGGCGTGATCCGAGGCAGGTGCGGGTGTTCGTGCCTCAGGTGTTCATCATCGGCAGCACCGAAGAGGAAGCGCGCAGGCTCGACGCCGAACTCCTCGAACGGCAGACCGTCGAGGGAAATCTGGCCAGGATGAGCGTTTTCCTCGGCGAGGACCTCTCGAAGTACGACCCGGGGAGGCCGGTCGGTGAACTTCGCGGCAGGCCGGTCACTGATGTCGTCCGGAAACTGCTGGCGTTTTCACCGCGTGACGATTGGACGTTCGGTGAGCTGGTGCGGCGGTACGGGAATCAGCGTTCGGTCGGGACACCGTCGCAGATCGCCGATCGGGTCGAAGCCTGCCAGGACGCCGACGTCGACGGGATCAATCTGGGATATGTCGTATCACCGACATCGTTCGAAGACTTCGTCGATCATGTGACACCGGTGCTGCGGTCGCGGGGGCTCATGCAGCAGGAATATCGTGCGGGTACGTTGCGGGAGAAGTTCTTTCCCGATGGGGGACCTCGGTTGCCCGCTGGGCATTCTGCTCGGGTTCGACCGTCCGATTAGGATGGTTCGTCGACCTCGGGTCGTCGGCAGAACTGCAGGATCTCACCCGCGGCGAGCTCGGAGTGCGTCCTGCGCTCAGGTGGAGTCAGCACTCGTGGCCGGTTTCGTCGAGGCCGGTCACGGGGGCGGCGGTGATGCCGAGTGTGCTGGCGTCGATGAGTGCGCGAGCGGCGAGGTTGCCCATTGGCATGAATGTGCCTGCTTGGACGTCGCGCCATATCCGTTCGAACGGTGGTGCCCGGCTGTAGGAGGCTCCGCCGAGCACGTCGGCCAGGTGGTGCAGGGCGCGGACGGCGTTGGTTGTCGCGACGTGTTTGACCAGGGCGCAGCGGGCGATACCGGGCTGGCTATCGTAGCTGAACAGGCGCCCGCCGTGGACTTCGTCTGCGTGGCGGTAGGTGAAGGTGTGTGAGGTTTCCAGCAGGATGGTGCAGTCGCCGATGACGGTGTGGACGAGCGGGTCGGTTGTGGTTCCGTGGCGGGCCAGCTCGCCGCCGGCGTAGTCCAGGGCACCTGCGTGATGCCGGTGTCGATGGTGGCGAAGACGAGCATCACCCCATGCTCGCGATCGCCGCCGTGGTCGCGACGAGTTCCGTGTCGTCGAAGAGTCATTGTTCAACTCCGTGGCTGTCTCCGTCCAGTGCGATCTGTTCGGTGTGTTCCCGGAGTGCGAGTGCTTCGCTGGTGCGTACGGGGGGAGAGGTGGTGCAGTTCGTCGCGACGATCGCTAGCAGCGGGTAGGTGACGTGGACGAGCACGTGGGTGCGGACCAGTTCCCCCACCTGGTTGATCGGGTCGGGGTCGCAGCGGGTTATCGTCCGTTCGAATGCGGCCAGTAGTGCGTTGTGTCCGATGTGGACTATTCGGGCCAGTACGTCCTCGTTGGTGGGGACGTGCTCGTACAGGCTGATCGCCTTGATATCGACCGGGTAGCCGTGATGGGCGAACAACCGCGGTCACTCCAGTAAGATCCGCACCTCGGCGCCACCGCTCGTGCCGTCGGATAGCTGCGAATCCACCGCGCGGGCCCTGGCCAGCGCGACGAGGTCACAGTGCGGCTGCTCTCGCTGAGCGGGCCGCTCCGCACGCCACCGCGGGGCCGGTGTCGGCCTTGTCGTTGCGACGCACATCGCTCCACTCTGGATCGGTGCATAGTCCGCACGATGCCCCGGCGAACTCGGCCTTGGCCCTCTTGTCACCCATGACGTAGTAGGCCCTGCCGTGCGGGGCTGATAAATACGTACTTTCACGGATGTGCCGGTGGCCAATATTCGTCCATGGACTCTCATCGCTCCGGCGTGCGATTACCGCACACTAGGAAATGAACCTCTAGGTAGAGTTAACGCGCTGCGTCGAGTGCCCGATCGCTCCAACGTCTGTGCCAGCGGTTGGTCGCATGTTTCGAGAGATATTGCAGTGGTCCGGCTGGCATCCGTTGACAGGTTTTGCTTATGCTTGCCGTACTCGGTTCGAGATAGCGCGGAGCGGGCGATCGCGCGCCGCGATCGCCAGTGATTGGCACGAAGAACTTTGGAGAAGCCGCATGGTGAACCATCTGAGCATCGTCGAGTCTGTGATGGACGCACTCGTCCCCAGCGCCGATCAGCCTTATATTGACGACATGGTGACCGGATGGACAGGAGGGTCTCTGGAGGGGGACGCACGCGTCGCGGCTGCTGCGGCTCTTCGTTCCGTGGTCGCGGCGAACCTCACCAGCGATGAACTGGAAACGATCGTGGAAAAACTCGAAACTGAGTCCGGAGACTGATCCGATCGAACCGTGACGAGGCTTTAAGCGGTTAGGCGAACGTCACCGCTGATGCCCTCCCAGCTCTTGAACCATGCAAGCCACTTTCCGGGTTGGCTCTCGACGAAGAACGCCGTCGTCCATCTTGCAGATCAGCCAGTTGTGGCTTGACATTACGGATCCTGCTTGGCGGCTTGGGTCCCGGATTCGACGTGTTCGCTGCGCGATGGGGCGAGAACTCATCAGCCGGAACTGCCGTGCGTTGCCAGTCGTAGGAGTTCTGAGCACGTCGCCAGCCCGACGACGCGATCCAGAAGGATTAGAGTTGATCCGCGGTGCGTCATTGTGAACAATCCGGGTCAGTCAGCGCGAGGTCACAAGCGGCGGCGTGCAGCCTGAAATTGCGCGCGGACTTCCGAGGCGTCGAGCGGCCAGTCTTCGATCGGTTCAGGTTCGGCGGGTTTGGCGAACGCGCGGGCACCTTCATGACTGCCACATTCGCCGCACACATGGACGCACCGGTCGCTGGTCGCCCTCGATCGAGCAGGGACAGCGCTGAGCGCGGCGTCACACCGCGGGCAGATTCCGTTGGCGATGCGTTCCAGAATGCGGTTGACCGCTCGAGCACGGTCGACGCCGGTGAGGCCAGCCCTCAGCAATGCCTGATCGACGCACTCTCGGTGCGGGGAGACGACCATCAACGACCTTCCTTGTCCAGATGGGCGGCGACGTCGGTGTCGAGCCAGCCCAGCACCTCGTCAACGTGTTGACGTAGCAAACCACGCGCTGAACCGACGGGCACGATCAGGGTCGGGATGCCGTCCTCATCGCGCCGGTCGTCCGCCCAGCCGTACTCTTTACCGCCGAACTGATCATCGAGCCACGCCACCGGCCGACCGGCCGCCCACTTCTTGATGGGGCTCATCTTCGGAGACCAGCCGAATGCGGGACCGTGGTTTGGCACATCGATGACGTGCATTTCTGGCAGGCCCAGCCGCGGTGCGATCCAGTCGACGGCACGGATACCCCAGCTGGTAGCCCACGCCAGTTCGGCGCCGCGATCCGTGAGCTCGCGCAACCACGAGCCATGATCGAGGTTCAGCCATACGGTGCCTGTCGCTGGACGACCATCCGGGCCAAGGCCGTCGAACTCATGGGATACGTACCCCAGCTCCACTAGAGCCTGTGCACCCCCGGCCAACGCCGGGTCGGTGGCCAGCACGCCATCGACATCAAGCACCACCACCGCGCCGCTCATTCTTGCTCCTTCGGGTGCCTGGCTTCGTGTGTTGATGACACGTCGACGTTAGTATTCCATACACGCGGACAGCGATTGATCCGGTTTGTCGGCCGACCGGACGGCACCCAGAGGGCCGGGTGTACGGCGTGTCGCGTCAGCCGACGCTCGAGCTGCAGCTCCCCTGCGACCACTGTCAGCGATGGTACGGGCTTCGGGTTTCGTTCTCGTGCTCGGCCAGTGCCTGGCGAAGCTCGCGCTCGATAGCCCGCACGTCGCGGGCGAACAGCCGCTGCCCAGGCCCAGGGCCGGGTTCTCTCGCGATAACGTCACGGAGATCAGCACGAAGTTCGATTCCATTGTGGTAAGTGCGAATACCGAGGGGGCGTTTGTAGACAATGGTGTACCCGTAGGTGTCGGCTGGATTCTCCACCACGGCTTCCGCGAAACAGACCAGGCCGGAAAACATGCCGCGGCGCGTACCCGCCGTGACCGATTCCTGAGCGGTCGATCCGTGTCCGGCGATGGTGCGCCTGGCAGTCGATCGTGACAGATACGGGCACGCTATGGCCGCGTAGAGCATGCAAGCGTGGTGGCCTGGCGCTTCGGGCGTGGCGAAGGTGGCCATGGGCTCCGCGCCTCGTGTCAGCGCGTGGGAGATCGTGCGGGCGACGACGTTGTCGGCGACCATCCGGCTACCGTGTCCAACTGCCGTTGTCAAGGGAAGGCCACAAATCGAGGGCCAGAAGGCTTGGGAGGCACCCCTCCCAACCGGGAATACACAGGAAGAGCCTCACGGCGACCGTTACCACCTGACCAGGTCATAACCAGCCAGGATCGAAGCGGCGCCGTGGGGCCCGACCCACTCGAACCTAGTTGTTCCACGAGGTGAACCGGTCGCCTCGCCCGGCAGACGAACGTTCGGACGACGCCAGCCGAACGACGCTCCCCGCGTCCGGGAACTCGGAGGGCGGCGAGGCAGAGTCAGAGCAGCGGCCTCCGGTGCATCGAGCCGGTCAGGCGCAGCGCGGCCATGGGACGGGCGAGGAACCCACACAGGAACGACGCTGACCGCGCCGACCGGCACGATCGCCACGGTTCGGGGCTCGTGGTCACGCTGGGGTCGAGCGGTGCCGCTGGGCGTGGGCGCGCAGAGAATCGGCGAGAGGTGAATCTGGTCCGCACTTCTCGACGAGAGTGATGATGCCGGCGGCGTAGACGTCCTCCGCAGTCCCCGCATGACGCATCACGGGGGCGTCCATCCGGGCAAGCTCCTCGATCAGCGCCTCGACCAACCGCATCAGCAGGTGCGGGTCGTGGCGCGGCGCGAGTATGCCGCAGGCGTCAACGACGTGGGCCACACAGAAGTCGAACGCGACCACCGCGTTCTGATCCACGCTTGCCAGGGAGGAAAGCCGCTTTCGCTGCAGCAGCATGATCATGCTCTGCGACACCGAATCCCATGCGTGGGCATTCACACTGGCGGCGTAGTCCTTGATCGCGAGCGCGACCGCGGTCACCACCGAGATGGAGTTGGGACCGAGCGTCGTCCTGCGCCGCACTTCGGAGATCAGGGCTGAGCAGAGGGACAGCGCCGCGGGCGCGCCAGCCTCGGCGAGCATGTCGCGAATGGAGCCGTCCGCGAGGACCGTGTCGGTGCGTCCGGCAACGTCAGCGATCGCGGTCGCGATCAGGTGGTGACGCGCGTGGAGTTCGTGAGCGAGTCTGGCCAGGTTGGCGAGATCGTGGCACTCGCCGCGATCGAGGTCGATCAGGCGTGTGGACAGGTCAGACAGGAGGTCATCGAGGATTTCGCGGCGGTCGTCGTCCGAGAGTCGACTGTCGAGATCGCGCTGGGACCGCGGAAGCGGCGCGAGCGTGTTGCGGAAGTACGCCGATTCGATTTCGGCGTGCTCGTGGGAACGCGCACACGCATGCCCATCGGCGCGCAGCGTGTCGAGGTAGCGTCTGCTGCGTGCCAAGGGAAGCCCTCGCAGCACGCCGTCTCGCCGGGCGGCTCGAGTGAGCTCGTACATGTTGTCCTGCAGAATCTTGCTATCACGGGCCGCACGGCGATTCACTCGGTGAAGCATCCAGGGAATGGTCAAGGTCGCCAGCAGACTCAACGTTGCCAGGACAAGACTCAGTCCCGGCCCATTGGCCTGCAGCCAGGCCCACAAACCGTCCGCGGCCGATGTCTGGTTCATTGTTTGATCGTGCCATGGCACGCGGTTCCGCCGACGGCGATGATCGCGGATTCGGTCAGACTCGTGCTCGTGTGGCGATGCGGCCGACAGCCCGGTGTAGCCGGTAAGGCCGCGAATTCAGCAACGCGAACCCGCCGGTTCACGACTGTCCACGCTGAATCGCTCGCTCCCACACGTCCCATGCAAGCCGCGGATACCGGCGGAACACACGCATCAACCCGAATTCGTCCGAGCCGGGAAAATGAGCTCTCCGCAAGGGACAATGTCACCTCGGACGTGTCGGGATCCGAACTCCACGACGGGCGGATCACCGTGTCGCCAGAAGGAGAGGCCACGTTGCAGGTCATGGGGTTCAGCGACGCTCCCACAGGAACATGGTTCTACCCGACGGGGACGGCGGGCCGCGACGACTTCGGACTAACCCTCCGAGGCCGCCTGGAACACACGCGCATCGAGGAGTACGACCCCGAACGACACAAGTAGCGCCACCGCCGGAGCAGCTCCCGCCTCACCGTGCGGGCCGGACGGTCCGCGTGTGCTGGTGCATCGTGCCTGGCGGTGCGCGAGGACCTCGGAGCGTGCTGCGGCCGTCGTCGCACAGGCGCGTCGCGTCACGGCCGCCGGCGACGATGTGGCCGGAGACGTGACTTCGCACGACAGCTCAGGGTGCAGCGACGTCGCGCTAGCCAAGCCGTATGACGAGCAACCCATTGAAGCTCTACACTACGAACAAGGGACGGACGCGGTAGCGGCCGGAAAGGACGACTGACATGCTCGCTGTGGCGGAACGAGTACACGGTCCCCACGACGGGACACACGACGTGGTGTGGCACAAGCCGGTCGGCCACGACCCCGACGCGCTCTTCCAGCGGATCGCCTGTAGCGACGTCGACGGCATCGTCATGCCAGGCCCGAAGTATCAGGTGCCGGCGAAACTGGACTGGCCCGGCGAGCGTTGGTGCCCGGACTGCCGACCAACGGCCCGTCCGCACTGACCACACCGTCTGATGACGACAGTGGTGGGTACAGGACCGCATGCAGGCCACCAGCGCACCCGGGCTACACCTCGGTGTTGTCAGTGTCAGCCGGTAGTCTGCGCTCATGTCGACAGAAGACCGACCAGGCGCTCCCGACAAGTCGATGAGCAGGACAATGGCGCTGCTCACGGCCGAGTTCGCGACGGAGCAAGCCCTGGAGCGCCTTCGGCTGGCGGTCAAGACCGGCCGAAGCGCCGAGGTCGTTCAGTGGGCACAGGTCGCCGCCACCGCGGTACACGAGATCGCCGACGTGGCAGACATCCCTGACCCCGATGCCGACACGGTCGTCAGGATTCAGAACCGGGTGACCGACTGCCTGGACTCGATGACCCAAGCCGACCGTGACGGTGACACGGAGGGGACCCTGTACCGCGGTGACCTGGTCGGCGACGCGGCGGCGAACTTCGCGGTATTCCTGAAGGAACACACCATCAGGTGACAAGGGTGTCGACATCGTTGCCCATCCCGTGCATCCACGCCTTGGTGCCATTGGAGCGTTCGCGCGGGACGCGAGTCCGTCCATACGTAGGCGGCACAAATGAAGACCCCGGCGACTGGACGGTGCCACATCACCGGGGCCCAATGCCTGCTACGAGCGAGATCCCGTCGCTCCGATGCAGACAGCCCACCGAAAACTCCGTATTCCACGTGGGCGTCGAGTGCGTCACGCAGACACTCCGCACGCACTGGGCACCGGCCACATACCGCCTTCGCCGTCATCGTCTGACGGAGGCCAGGACCGATTTCGGTCGCGGAGAAGAACAATTCCGGGTCAGTGCCTTCGATGCGGCACTGAGCCAAATTTCGCCATTCCATGAGACACCTGCCCTCCATGTTGTCGGACACATCGTAACTGATTCGGCGTTTCGTGTCGTGTCAATTCACGTACAACCGAGGCAGGGTGTGACGACCCCGCTACACCGGCGTCTCCCATCGCGGGGCGGCCGTGGTCGCCTGTGTTCGGGCTGCGGTGTCCGGCATGAGGCACCGTCGGCGTGCCTGAGACCATCGCGACTACCATCGTCGTGGTGAACGACGTTCAGCGCACGCGACGAGAGGCGTTCCGTGGCCAGGCGGGGGGCTGCGACATCGTCGACGCCGCGGCGCCATCGGCGGTATTCAACCCCGAAGGACTGCTGGTGACGATCGACGTGCGAACGTTGGTCGAGCTTGTCGATCCGTTGCGAGCCGATCCGTGGGGAGTCGGGAGCATTTCTCCTGAGCAGGTTAACGCCGCGTTCCGGGAGGGGCGATTGCGTCGGGACAACCCTGCCCACAACGTTAAGGCTGTAGCAACCTCAGACGCACACGCGGAACGGATCGCGTGGCTGATCCGGCACGGGTGGGATCGCGACATCGACGTCGTCCAGATCGATGTCAACATGCACGGTGGCATCGCGGTGAACGATGGAAACCACCGCGTCTACGCATTAGCCTTCGTGGGCGCGGATGGTCCAATCACAATCGACCTGTCTGGATTCCTGGACGTCGCGGAGACGGTGCTCGACATCACCATCCCGTTGCCCGTGAATCCGTAGGTCGTCCCTGCGACCGCCGCATCCGTTCTCGCAGGCGTGGTGACCAGCTCGCGCGGTATCAGAGGGGACGCTGGTGTCTAAACCGGATACGGCCATATTCGCTCCCGCGCACGCCGACTTTCAGCCATCTCGGCGCGAAATGCGTCGGCCGCCGCTCGCGCGGACGCGCATTCTTCGCGCCTCCAGTGGTGCGCCAGGACGTCGACCGCCTCAGCAAGGCACTCGGCGAAGGCGACCGGGTCGTCGCCTCGGTCAGGACACATGACCCGCCACCGGGTCGCGGACCTGAGCAGGTGGTGATCCTCGACCTCGTATCGCCGCGGGTCAACTCGCACATGGGTGAACGCCCTCCAATCGGGCCGTGGATGGGGATCAACGATCTTGGGCGGGTTGGCGATCAACTTCTCGCCTGAGTCGGTGAGGACCCATCGCACGCGCTGCCGACGTCCTCGGCCGTGAAGTTCGCCGCGGATCAGCCCACGCCGCTCCAGCGCGGCCAGTGAGCGACGGTCCACCCTGCCCGTGAGAACCCCGTCGTCGTTGGTGGTGAGCTGATTCCATTGCGCGCTGCTGAGTCGCGTCACTCGACGCGTACTGGTGTTTCTCCTTCCTGTTCGCGTGTCGCTGCCGCGGGTTTGCCGCTACACGCCGCCAAGGCCGGGCTGCTCCTGCGACGGCGGACACCACGTGCGTCGCTCCGTTCCACCCGGGCGCCTGCGGTGGTGTCCGCCGTCAATACGGCGGCCGCCGTGCATCTCCGCTGCCGTCCCTGGACGGCGGAGACACGCGAGGCCGCCTCGCGGCCCGCCTGCTGGCGGGCCGCGAGTCTTTTGCTAAGGCGAGTCGTTCACAGGGGGCACGTCGTGCACCACGATTGTGTTCCTGTCGGACGATCGCCGGGGAATGGTTGGTCGCGCGCGACGAAGCAGGGTGGATTCTGATATGAGGGACGACAACAGGAACAGGGCGACGCCGATGACCAAGACCACCGCACCGAGTCCTGTTTGGACAGTGGGTGCCTGTTCCATGGTAAGCCAGGCCAGCGCCGCGGCGATCGGCATCGCGGTGAGGATCGCGAGACTGACCGCCGTGGCGGCGAGCGTGCGCAGCAAGTGCGCGAACACTGTCTGGCCCGCCAGCTGCGCGCCGACGACCAGAGCCACGATGATCAGCCAGGTCGCGTCGGTGTAGCCGGTCAGGGGAGTGCCGAACAGCAGACAACCGGCGAGCACGACCACACAGCACGCGCTGTTGCTGATCGCGCCGAATGTGCTCGTCGGCAGGCGCCGGCGGGCTCGCTCGCCGCAGGCGGTATACGCAGCCGCGGCGATCGCGGCGAGCACGGCGAGGAGGTCGCCGGTCAACGCTCGTACCGAGGTCTGGAAATCGGAGCCGGCAGCCACGACGGCTCCGGCCACGGCAATGCCGATCCCTGCCCACGCGAGCTGAGGCATGCGGTGTCCGGCACGGGCCGCGATCACCGCTTGCCAGATCGGCTGCGTGCACACCAGCGCGGTCGCGGCCGTGACCGTGGACAGTTGCGCGGCCGTCATCCAGGCGACGTAGTGGACGCTCAACGCGAGCCCGGCGAGCGCTGCCGCGCGAGCGGCCGCGGGGTCGAGCGTCCACTGCGCGGCCCGGCTGCGGCGCATCGCGAACGGGAGCAGGACGAGCACGGACAGGCCGCTGCGCCAGAAGGCGAGCGCGAGCGGCGCGGCCGCGGCACTCGCGGCCAGCGGCGCGGACGTCGCGGTCGCGAGCACGGCGAGCGCGAGCAGCGGCAGGGGCGACGTCCCCGGCGCGGTGTCACGGCCGTGCATGAGTGTCCCCGCGATGGAGATCTGGACGGTGTGTCTCCGTCCAGGCGTTCGTCATCGCGCCGCGGACCGCGGTGATGGCAGGGAACCAATCCCGGTCGAAGGCGCGTGTGTCCAATCGATCGGTCGTGCGGCCCTTCAGCGACACCGCGCCTTCGCCCACCGTCCTTTTGAGCACGAGGATGTGCCGCTGCAGCCAGAGCCTGTACGACTGGTTGAGGCTGCAGAGCTCCTCGGCGAGCACGTACCGCATGTCGTGGGTGTAGGCGGTGTCGTAGATCTGCTCGATCGTGATGCCGTCGGGGATGAGATAACCAGTGGCGTAGGCGGACCAGAGCCGATGCGCGGCGGTGACGAGTGCACGGTGCCCTGGGCTGTGGCTTCCTGTTCCCCGTCCCAATTTCTCCCGAAGACGGTGGTAATTGGCCGGTGAGATGTCGTCGAAGAGGTCGAGTGTGCTTGTGGCCCGTGTGAGGTTCCGACGCGCTCGGCGTACCAGCGTCATGCAGCGGCCGGTGTCCGCGGCGCGAAACCGGGGTTCGAGCTGATCGAGTGCTCTGGCGGCCTGGCCCAGCTGGATTTCGTTTGTCCAGTGGGTGCTTTCGAAGACGTCCTCGTCCTCGACCATCTCCTCTGCGGGAACACGGAGGTCGTGTAGCTTGCTGAGCTTGAGGATCCTGACGTAGTCACGTTCCGGGTCGCCGGGCAGGATGTCCTCGACGCTGTGTCTGCTCATCGCACTTTCCGTTCTCGTTGGGGGCGTGGGGGTGACGCGGGTCCGCCCGGCTTGCCGCGCCACCCCCACTGGTGCGCCGGTGACCACCACGACCGGAAAATGATCACCGACGAGTAGTGAGCTGGTGCGGCGGCCCAGGCACCCTGAGGGGTGCGGGTGCCGAGGTGGGGGTGACCTCACGCCGCCGCACCAGCATCATGCCGTGAACACCGCTTCAGGACCGGTGGTCACGTGGAATGAGGCGCTCCGAAGTGGACACACGATCAGCGGATCGAGCCGTTCATGCCGATAACAAGGTCGATCGAGCGTCCCAATATCTCCAGTGTGCACAGTGAAGATACGTCATGTCAACGGTGTTCCGCGCCATATTCGTCGAATCCGATTCCACGGAACGTCACCCAGATTTAGTCACGATGACGTTCCGTGAATTCTCTCCACGGCGAACGGTATCCCGTCGCATACCGTGACAATCTCCGGCGGGGTAACGAGACATCCGGTGAGGCGAGCGAATCCCGCCGCCGCGGCGCCGGTGGCGACCGCGCGCTCCCGGATGATCGTCGCGTCCCCGAGCAGCCGCAGTCGCTGCCCGGCCGTCGTTGTCATCACAGCACAACCCAGACGTTCAGTGCGCCATACAGCCTGACCGGCGACGTCGATCCGCGGACCGGATTGTCCGGGAGGCGGTGGAGTCAACAACGCACCAGGCGGCGACGGCCCCGGTGTCGAGCACCCGGTGAGCAGAGCCACAGAAACCGTGGCGAGAACGATGGCTGCCCGTGCGTGCCGCCTATTCGTGGTAAACGGGCCGAAATCGATGTTGTCTCTGGCGATGTACGCGGCCACGATGAATCTCCTCGGAATGAAACGTCGGTTATTTCCCGCCGCCCGGTGGCCTGCCACCGGGCGGGCGGTCGACCACGGTCACGGTCGTTTGGTGTGGTGACCACGGGGCGTCTTTCGGCCCGCGCACGTGATCGTCGATCCAAATCGGTTCGATCACGCCCCTGCTGCGGTATGGCTGCCAGCGCACATGTCCCTCGACCTTAGAGCGCACCGTGACGGTGTAGCCGCTCGGGCGTTCCCGCGTCGTGCGCGTCTGGCGGTGGTGATGCAGCGTGACAACACGGATTGGGTCGTCGTTGTATCCTTTGCGTCGCAACTGTCTGCGCACTGTTTTCGACAGGGGCTCGTCAGCAACGTCGGCGACGGGGCGCTGGGTCTTCTGCTTCATGAGCAGCCACGCGGCACGGACAGTCTGGATCCACTCGATGGTGGTGTTCGCGGTGAGATTCCTCTGGCTGGGATCGACGACTGTGGACTCGCCGTCAGCCGTGGCGACGCGGACCTCGGCTTGGTCATACGTCAGAAGAACCTCGTTGTCCCAACAGTAATCGCCCTGGCTGTACTGGAGCTTACGCGCGTCGCGGAGACTCAGCCCGCTGTTCTGGAAAGCGCGGATGCCGACGTCGTGGTGGACGAGCGACCAGAACGTGACCCACAGATGCTCAGCCGGTTCTTGCACGAGCTGAGTGGGTCCCCATGACGCCGCGACGATGGACACGATCCGGGGGCTCCCATCGGGTGAATCAATGCGGTAGTTGCCAATTGGTTCCCCGAACATCATCAGACCGCACGTCGAGGGAACATCGTCGCGATGGACGGCGTAACTGGGAAGCTTCTTCCCCGCGGCGATGCTGACGTGCGTCATCTCATCGGTGAGGGAGTACAGCCGCGCGCCAGCGAGGCGGGTTCGTTCCTCCGACAGCAGTATGGTCGCGGCGGTGTCGGGGGCGATCTCGGGCAGGGTGATCGTGCCACGTCCGGCCGCCAGCATCCGCGCTGTTCCCAGGTGCACCAAGGGATTCATGGTCGACTCGACGAGGTCTTCCCGGATACCCGGAAGTTCGCGGGGCAGGGGCGGATTCCACTCCACACGCACAAGGTCATCGGCGGAACGGTGGGTCACGATGCCACCTCGCACCTCTGTCGCGACCCGGGGATCCTTGGCGGTACGACGACACGAGATCCCGTACCGGGTGTCCAGGCGCCATCGCAGTCGTCGACCCCAGGAAGCTGGTCCCCTCTGGTGGGCCGATCCGTGGTCGCGTTCATCGAATCGGTCGTCCTTCCCGTTCCTTCTCGAGACGTGCCTGCCTCGTCGTCTGCTCGCGAGCCCGATCGCGCACGAAGAGCGCGTTGGCGTGCGTGATTGGCGCGTCGCGGATGTTGTGTGAGCCACGCAGGAAGTTCTCCGTGCGGTCGGCGATCGAATAGGCCACCGCCTGCTCGACGACGGCGGCGGTCTGTCGCAGATCCGCGACGTCAGCGCGCAACGCTTCCAGGAGCGCGGTGTGGTCTGTCTCGAGCTTCTCGAGGCCGTGCACGCGTGTGGCGACACTGCCCAGCAGCGGGTCCCGTGATCGGAAGAGAGTGACCGCGCACTCAGTGGACATGTCCACGTCGAGCCGGAGATCTAGATGCGCCACCAGAAACGCGGTGACCAGGCTGGCCTGGCTCAACCGGTCACTGAACTCCCGTGCGGCCGCGTCGGTCACCTCGCGTTCCCGGACCGCGGCGGAACGCAGCTGTTCCCGCAGCGCGTTCACGACAACACCCGGCAGCGCGCGGACAGCGGGCTGGCTCTTCACCCCGACCAGCCGGAAACCGGAGTGGGGAAGAGCTGTTCCGGCGGCCGAGCCAGCGGAGCCGCCTTTGGCCGACATCGCCGCGTTCTGCACGGCGTCCTGGTGGTCGGTGAGTCGCAGCGAGGCCGCGGTCGTGTCGTCGTCCGCCGCGCGTGGCGGAAGTACCGCCGTCGCGGGATCATCGCCGGTCGCGCCCCGCTGCGGGCGGGACCCGCTGTCGGTGACAGCGTCCACCGGTGGGACGCCGTGCGCCTTCTCGCCGGATGGGTCGGTGTCCGCCACGCCATCCGAACCCCCGCGGTCGTGCTGGCTGACCATGTCAGGGAACCCGGTGTCACCCGATGTCGGCGCACGGGCTGACTCGACCCCGTCATCACGGGAGGGCGGGGCACTGAGTATCGACCCCGGAGTGTCGGCGTCAGGAGAACGAGACACCTCACCGGACTCACCCATGCCTGTCTTCTGCGCTGATGTGGTTTTCTCACCGTCACCGCGCTTGTAGGCGGCGAGGAAGGCCGTGTCGACACGCATGCGCTCCTCCGTCGACGGTGCCGTCTCCAGCAGGTCGCTGACAATCCGGGTCACCGGAGCTCACCGTCCTCGTCATCGAGCAGGTAGTTGTCACCGCGGGTGAGCCCGATAAGGGAATCGAAACCCTGGGTGCACACATGGACGAGGTTCGCGAGATTCGTCTCGCAGGCCGCCATCCGATCGGTGAGTTCGTTGACGCGCGCGATCTCCAGCGTCGGCAGGTCGTAGTCAAGGTTCTCCCGCCGGATCTGGTCCGCGACAGCCTCGGCGGCGTACTCGTTAACGGAGGAAAAGCCGCGTTTGTCGGCCCAGTACTCGGCTCGCTGCTTGTCGACTGGCGACATCCTGACGACGACACGCTGACGCCGTTCACCACCCGTCGCTTGCTGCGGTTCCTGTACGGCTGTCACGTCACGCCCCGATGCCGTAGTCGACTGATCTGTCGACACCACTCTAGCCTTATCGACTCACTATGCAATGCCTCTTGAAAAGTCTGTCGAATAGCGCGTAGGGTCGCGGCATCAGCGCCAGTCGCCGCGACCTGCCCGTCGCGATCCCGGGAACCGTCCGGATGCACACGGTGAACCTGGCGCCCGTCATCAGCGAATCCACCCCTGGCCGCCCTAGCGGGCCCCGGTTGGAAAAGGAGCACTCCGCATGCGGGACACCATCGTGCGGGTCGCCCACGATCTGTTCGCCGACCGTGGCGCCAACGTCACGCTCGATGAAATCGCCGCCACCGTGGGAATCACCACTCCGTATCTGCAGACCTACTTCACCTCGATCGACGAGGTACGAGCCGCAACCCGATCGCTGCCATCCGTGTCGAAAGGAGGCGACGATGTCCGCCCCCGCGCTGAACCGGTTGCCTGAACGCGCGAGCGATGCCGCGCGGCTGCTGGGCGCCACGCGCACGGTCCACTACACGGTCGCCGCCGAGGATTCCGTCCAGCGCCTTGCGCACCGGAGCGCGGAATTCGCGCGCAACCCGGACATCCTCGCGTCCGCTCGGCTGATCGAGCTGTGTGAATGGCCCTGTATGGACGCGGTGCGCGACATCATCGCGCCGGACGAGTGCACTCTCGGCGCCTGGCAACGTCAAGACCACCGCGCACCGGTGCTCATCGGCGCGCGCTTGGTCATCACCGCGCGCTGCGTCGTGGCCAACCACCCCTACAGCGAGTGGGAAGTCCGTGTCCACGACGGACATAAGAGCGTCGCCCGGGCCACCCTCGGCTTCATCGTGGTCGACCGGGCGGAATTCGAGCGGCAGCGGATGAATCCCAAGATCAAGGTCCCCGCCAGCTCCAGCGGATGAATCCCAAGATCAAGGTCCCCGCCAGCTCCAGCGGATGTATCGAAAACCGCTGAGATCACGCGTTCCACCGTAATCGCCGCCGGGGTGGAGTGTGCCCACAGGCGAGCCCGGTGGACATTTCCACACAAATGAAGTTACAGATAGAGGAATAGGGAGATAGTTGTGCTCGCAGCATCGAAGTACGCCAAAAGGGCCGCATTGTCGGCACTGGTGGCACCCGTCGCCGTCGCCGCCTTCGCGTCGGGCAGTGTTTCCGCGGCGCACGCGTCGCCGTCCGCGCCGCAGAGCGCGGCACCGCGGGTCACGGCGCAGCACAGCCACGGGGCGACCAGCGCACACCCCGGCGCGGCAGCCACCGCCACGAGCACGGTAGCAGGGCCGTCGGTGTGGGTCTGGGCGAACGGGGTGCGGATCCGCACCGGCCCGGGCGTCGGCTTCCCGGCTGTGGGTGTGGTGAACGCCGGACAGGGGATCGATATCCATTGCAAGGCTGGTGGCACGAATGGAAGCGGGTTCTATCCCCTGTGGGTCCGAGGGCATTTGTGGGGCGGAGGTGAGCAGTACATTTCCTCGAATTTCCTCGCAGGCGCGCTCTGGCTGGGAAGCAAGCCGTGGTGCTGACCCCACCACAGGCCATCCCGCTCCGCCGGTCAGCGACGTCGGCGCGGTACACCCAGTACCGAGTAGTGCCTGCCGCGTCCAGTCGATAGCGATGCGGTGACCAGGAAGCCCCGGTGCGATGAACGCGCCGGGGCTTCCTGCACGACTGTTCCACGATGGACGGACGTCGACGACCGCCGGCACGGTCGGCGGCGCACCGTGGCTGCTCAGGCGCCCGGTTTCACCGTGGCCGTGCAGTCGGTGAGTGCGGTGACGAATCCTTGCGATCGCCAGACCTTCTTGTCCTCATCCGTGGGGAGGTAGTCGGCGACGGATCCGGCGCCGATCGGTGCCCCGCCCGCCAGGAAGCGCAAAGCCTGCTGACTGAAGCCCGCGCCGAGGATGACACCGGCCAGACACTCACCCGCGGCCACGTACGTACGCCTCTGCCGTTCGTCCCGGGCATAGGAGGAGAATATCGACACCACACCCGGGGTGAGCTGGGAAGCCGACGTGATCCCGGTGTCCGCCGCGATTGGGTACTTCGGTGTCAGATCGGGCAGCCTCGGTGCGGGTTTCCCGGCGGGCTCGGCAGGAGCGTAGGCCTGGTCGCGCGCCAGCGGAGCTGCCGCGTCGACGCAACGATCGACGGCGTCTCGCAACGGTGGGGAAAGCAGAAGGTCGGCGTCGGCCGCGTTGATCGTGCGCACGCCCGCGGCCACCGCGCCCTGGTCGTCGCCTCGGGTCGTGACGATGTATCTCTGAGCGTTGACCGACAGGCCCGCCTTCGTCACGGACGAAGCCAGACACGCACCGGCATTCGGACTCGGGGGCTGACTGCTATGAAAGACGAGCCTGGTCAACGCCAATCCCAGCTCGTGCTCACTGACTGGGGGAGCGCTGATCGTCGGGCTGGGCGCCGGCGCCGGTCGCGTGTCGGAGTTGCTGGAGCACGAACTGACCAGCGCACTCGTCGCGGCGAGTGCGCTGATGACCAGCGCGGTCGTCGGTCGCATCGATGTCGTCATGTCCGCGGGATCCCCTGTCTCATCGAGACCGCGCCAGTCGGGCAGCCAGCGCGGCGTGGTGGCGTGTGCGATCCGTCCTATTCCTTGTGGACTCCATCTTATCGAGTAATCGAGTCGATAAGAGCCAGGTAGTGAGTCGGCACCGGTTGTGAAGCGGGAGCGGAGAGGGCCGAGCGCGGCTCGGCTGGTCGAGGTACGCGGCGGTTCCGCCTGGGCTGGGTTGGGGGATCAACGAAGTTGATCCGGAAGGGCTTTCGAGACATCACGTCGGTCCCGGACGCGACGCTCAGAGTAGTGCTGTATCCGGGTGTTCTCGGTGCCGCCAGGCCACGAGATGTCGACGCATCCGAGGCGACCATGGGCGGAACACCCACCAGTGCCGCGCCCTGACCCAACCGCGGGAGGACTTGCCAGCATGACCATCACCGACCATCCCCACAGCTACGAGGCGAGCGCGACGCCTACCGTGGTCCGTACTGCGGTCGCGAGCGATCTCCCGGATCACGAGGCCGCAATCGATCTCGCCGAGCAAGACTGGTGCGAGATGTGCTCACGCGACGAAGACGACGACCCCGGTATGCCCCGAGCCATCGTCAGCCACTCGCCTGGGGTCGCCCTCCTCGAATGCGGTCACACCGTAAGCCGGGTCGCGTGAGCGGTGCACCGCGTCTCGTCCACATCCGTCAGCGGCGTTCCGGGCTAGTTATCCGCGGAGGGCGACCATGCCGCGGCTGACGCACCAGCGGACCCGCCGACACGGTAGGAGGACCTGACCATGACAGATGACACCGCACAGGGATTCATCGCCGACGGACGGCGCCGGCGGTTCATCGTGCCGTTCGCGCACCTGTCCGATGCCCAGCTGGCCGACGAGGTGAACAGGCTCGTGCACCGGGCGCGCGCCGAAGGGCTACCGACCCATTTCGACCGGGAGATCACTCCCGGCATGGCGGCGGCTGGCCTTCGGGTGTGGGCGATCGTCACCGACGATGCCATCCTGTGGAACGATCCGGTGACCTACGAGACGGTCACCGAGGACGTGCCTGGCGCCGTTCCAGTCACCGTCTTCGAGGAATGAGACCGCGACCTTACTTCCGTTCCTCCTGGAAAAGGAGGTCATTTCGGGGTCCTTGCCGGGCCACAGACCGGTCCGGTTACGACCGGTACCGGACCTGGTCCCTGGCAGGTTCACAACCATCCTCGATGCAGCCCAGCAACAAGCCCCGACTGGGCTCTGGGCGTACCCGAGTCGCGCCAGCGCGCCTTGTACTCCGATCTGCTCGTGTGCGACACCCGCGGTCCAACGCGACCACGGTGAACCAGGGAAGCGCACGCCGCCATCCGACGAGAAACGAGAGAGCGAGACCCATGAACCCGTCCGCCGCACCCACCATCAAGCGCGGGGTGACCGTCGACCTCGGCAGGATCGAGCGCACGGGCGTACTCCGCCACGACGACAAGCACAGGTCCCTCGTGCTCCTGACTGACGAGGGATTCGAGCGCTTGTCGGTGAATCTCGACGACTACGGCCTCACACCTCGCCCGGGACACGTGTTCATCAAGGACTTCTCCGAGCACGCGGGCCTCACCGAGCGCCTGGCGCGTCGTGGCCTGGTGAACCCCCGCCGCGCGTACGCCGTCGGGATGTTCGACGTGATCGCCTACGAAGTGGAGGTCACGTTCTGATTCCGCTCAGAGCGACGTTCGTCGAGCACCGTTTTGGTTCGCGCGCCGAGAGGCGCGCGTGAACCGCCCAGACTGTCTATACGGAGCATGCCATGATCGAGTCCCGTGCGGAGATCTGCCCAGATTGCCGGGAAACCCGGGATCGCGACTGGATCGTCCGAAGTATCACTCGAGGGGCACCGATCCCACCCGGGTTCCGTGTACTCAAACGCATCGGGGCCTGGAAGACAATCGCCCGTCCCACCCGTTCCACCACGTTGTGTTTGTGCGATGCGCCGTGATCATGGGGCGAAACGGGAACAGTGCCGTGCCGCGGGACCGTCTCGATCAGCGACGCTGATACTGGACTCGTGAAGCCAGGGGATCAGGGATCAACGAAGTTGATCCGGAAGACTTGCTGAAGGGAACTCGATCAGCACAGCTGATGCGGGTTCGAGATGACGGGTCTCATCTGGTCGCCAGCGATGACCAGGTCACGAACCGGAAGATAATCAGATTCAGCTACTTGCCCATTCGCGCGGAATAGCGACAATCCTCGCGCGTGTCGAATTCACAGGAGAAAACCCATGTCGAACCCGCTCAACCACGGGCACATCACCGGCCGGCTCGCGAAGGACCCGAAGGTCTTCAACAACGATGACGGTTCCAAGAAGGTCTTGTTCACGATCATGGTCGACCGGAACTACAAGAACGGAGCCGGCGAGCGTGAGGCCGATGCCGTTCCCGTCGAGGCTTTCGTTTCCGCGCGGATCGAGGGGGTCGGCCCGTACGGGAACATCCACCGGGGTGATCTGGTGCAGGTAGCGTACGCACTGCGTATGGATCGCTACATGAAAAATGGTGGGACTGTCTACGACCTGAAGGTGAAGTCGGAAGACATCGCCTTCCTCGAGTCGCGGTCGGTGACCCAGACCCGCCTGAGCAACCGCGCGAAGGCCGCGGAGGCGCAGACCAAGGCCTCGGAGGCCGAAGCTCCGGCCGCCACCGTGGAGGAAAGCCCAGTCGCCGACGAGCAGCTGCCGTTCGGCACCCCCAAGCCGCAGCCGGCTGATGTGTCCTGAGACAGCCCCGCCACGCGCGGTGATGGCCGCGGGGAGGGAAGCGTTTCCGATACCTCAGCCCAGGCTGTGAGACATAACTGAATATCGACAACTGAATAGTACGTGGCATACGATCCCCGTTCGAGAGGCTGTTTCACCTCTCGGACGGGGATCTTTCTTCAACCGTGGTTCATCTTCGAACCTGCGGGACACCAGCTACCGGATGTCCACCGCCTGACCTGAGTGGACTGTCCATTTCGGTACGACGCGATGGGAGAAGTCCGTGAACACCGCTGAAAAACGTGTCGCCGCACTCGCGCGACAGTTCGTCCGGTTGGAACGCCTCTACAACGAGAACCGTGATGAGTACCTGCGACGCTTCCACGCTGGCGATGCGGCGCGACTCCACACTCGTCTTGTCGGTCACGTCGGCGGAACTTCCATGGTCGCCGACCTGGTCCTCCGTGAGGCTCGTGACTACTACCGTCAGCGGATTCGCCTGGACTGCGGGCACGTCCACGTCTTCTATGTCTCCTCACGACAGTTGACCGGGAACACGCATCCGTGCGCGTACGACCTGCTGTTCGTGCCGCAGGCGTACTGGGAGACCGGGCCGATGTACTGCAATCGGTGTGACGGCCGTCCCGAACGCACCGTCACTGGTGTCGAGATCGAGAGCCACCGCATGGTCTGCGAGGAGATCATGTTGACCTGCGGTCACACTCTCAAACAAATGCACCGCGCGAGCCAGAGCCCGCTGTCGCTCGATGGCGGGTTCGAACGCCCGTGTACCGGATGCCTCGGCCGCCCCCGTGGGGGCGTCAGCATACGGACGCTCAGCGCGGGCTGAGCGTCGGCACGACGGAAACACGAGGACGATTCGAGGGATCCGACGCGTGACGTTGTCCTGTCACCACGGCGTCGTACCTATTCCGACTACCTCATCACGGGAGTTCGCATGGAGATGTCTCGATTCACGCGTGGCGAACGGTTTGTTGCCGACCTACGTCACACGTTTCGGCTATCGCCGCGGACCCGCTGGTACCAGGGCAACGACGGCCGCGGTGATGCCGTCGTCCCCTATGAAAAATTGACCCACGACGTGCTCTGGGATGAGGTGTGGCGGGCAGCGTGTCCCCCTGGCCTCTACTATGGCGAGGACAGCGATCGCGTCGGGCGAATGAGCGCTGGATTCCACGCGTTTCGCGGTTGGCGGCGCTGCGTTCGCGGGAACCGAGCGGATCCAATGCTGTGTGGTCGGCTCCAGGACCTCACCCCGTGGCAGTTCAGCGCCTATCTCGGCAGGATGGTCGACACCTCCATCATAGACGACGCGGACTTCGACGAGTGGTTTCGCCAGGAGTGCCAGCGTCTTCTTTACGCCAACGAGATCATCACCGACTTCGCCGAGGCCGCGACCGGGGAACCGACACTGGACGAAGGCGATCGAGTCCGCCGCGTCGATGACCACACAGCGCGAATCCCCGGCACCATCCGCTACATCAGTACCCGCGGGGTCGTCGCGGTGCAGTGGGCCAACGGACCCGTGGGCTCGCATACCCCGCGTGATCTCCGTGTGCTGCCGCCCTCGCGGCGGTGAGAGCTCCCGGCAGCGAGATGTCGCGCCCGATCCCGCCGGCGTGGCGACAGACTTCCCCGCAGAGCGGTTCGACTCCGAAGCGCGCCGGTTGATCGCCGGTGCGCGCCCGCGGCCAGCTGCGGGGACCGACCACGGAACAGGTTCGATTCCTGAGCGTCCCGGCTGATCACCGGGGCGCGCTCCTGGAGATCTCCGTGGCACCGGCGTGCACGACACACCCCGGCGCGCCCCACTCCAGCAGCGGCCTGGCGGGGTGTGTCGTGGCTGTCGCCGACCGAATACCAACAGTGGAATGAAGGAAGAGCCTCGATGACCACCCCAACCCCAGAGAACCGCTTCGCGGACCTTGACCACGCCGCTGACCACACCGCTGACGTGCTGCCGCCGGTCATCGCGGAAGTCATTGAAGACCAGTTGCGCGATCCCAGGATGCGGGGCACCAACGACCTGCGTTGCCTGACGTTGATGGCAGCCGAGATCAACACCCTCCTGGCCGCCGCACGGGCAGCCGGTAACAGCGACACCCGGCCACCGCGCGAACTGCTCGGCCGCTGGGTCCGGCAGGTCTGGGAGGAGTGGGCCCGCGAGCAGGCGAACGCGAAGCCGTCCTGGCTGACACCGTGGGAAAACCTCGATGACGGGCAACGCGAAGTCGACATGCGCATCGGCGACATGCTCTTCGAGATGGGACGCCGCTACGTGATCCTCGCGCGCCACTGCCAAGCCGACGACAGCGGCGCCGATGACCCTGAACTCGGCTGGGCGGTGACCGTCGAGATCCCTGGTCGCGTGTCTGCGGAGTTGAAGGAATCGCTTCTCAACGGCATCGCGGACGTCGTGGACTCGTGGCAGCCACAGGGTCGCGACTGGGACGCCATGGTGTCCGGTGCCCCGGCCGACCACACGGCCGATGCCGCACTGGAGCGGGCGAACGCCGAGCTGGCCGGTCTCCGCGAGCAAGTGCAACGGTGGAGGGACGCCACCGGTCGTGCGACCGCGACAGCGTTCCAGGCTGCTGCGGCACGCGACGAGGCCCGCGCCGCAGGGGAACGGCTGCGTGCTGTCTTGCCGGCCGACGGGCTCGAGGAAGCGCCGGGCGACCCCCGGCCGGTGGCGACGTCCGTGCCCTGCGGGAACCCGAACCAGTACTGCGGCCGCCTGGGCGGGGCGGCGCGCTGCGGCGGCTGCACCGACGACGAGGGAGACGGGCGGTGACCCCTCCACCGAACCCAGCGCACTGGACCACGCGGCCGGCTTCCGCGGCGCGATTGGGTTCGGACTGGTCGAGAGATCAGCGCAGCTGATCCGGATGCGGCGTTGACATCAATCCTCGCGGCCTCGGGAGACAGTCATGTCGTGCATCACCTGCCCCAACGACGGCGCAACGATGGAGTCCGACGCCTATGGCGTGTACTCCCGGAGAAACCTTACCTACACGTGTTCCGAGTGCGGTTACCACGAGCACCGCTGAGCGACACGGGTCGCCCACGATTCGGCAGTGCTGCCGCATCGCCATCTCTCGAGAACTGAAGGGTGCTTCTGTTATGGACACTGTCGAGCGAGACCTGCTCGCAGGTGTACTGGTGGATCGAATCGGGGAGCGCGGTGCGGAGGACGTCCTCGTCGCACTCGATGAGGCGGCTCTGGACGAGGAACACACCAGCGATGACGCCGCGTCCAGCAGTGACCTGCCGTTGTTGTCCAGCACAGTCGATAAACTCACCGATGGAGACGTGTTCTCGCTAGACGACGGCGCGACGTGGCATACCTGTGCGCTGACCGGATTCGGCACCGTGTCGGTCTACACTGGACTCCGCCGCGACGAGGAGGCACCTACCCGGCGTATTCCCGCGCATTCGCACCAGCGCTGTCTCGTGCGTATGAACTGGACGCGGCTCTATGATTTCTCCAGCCGGTGTTACGCCCGTATCGACTGTCCGGACTGCAAGGGCGAGGGGCTGATCCAGGTCCCCATCACCGAGATCAACCAGTCCGACACCGACAACTACCGCTGTGTCCGACAGGCCACCGCGGTGCCACGACGGTCTTGCCACGTCTTGGTTCAGGAAACCAGTGTGCAGTGGGCTGATGTCCGAGCTCGCGCCGTCAACGAGGCGTACATCGCGGCGGAAGAAGCCGTGCAGACTGGCGGCGGCTACGCCGAGACGTTCACCGCTCGTGACGCTATCGAGGTGTGGATCGAGCCCACCCACACCGCGCAGCGGTGATCCAGCGGCCGCCGCGGACACTGAATTATCCGACGGCAGCGACGAACTCGACATGTCCGGTATTGAGCGCGTGGTCTCATCACAACTCGGAGCGTATCTCGTCCCGTCGACCACGCCACAGGTACAGGGGAGTGAGGAAGCCCCGGTGTGTCTTCAAGAACAGTGAAAGGGAAACCTTGTCATGACCTCCACTACGAGGCCTGATGAACCACAGGACACCACCCCTAGCGAGCGAGTGCGGCGCATCACGAAATACGACCGGATCGCGCTCGACCCGATCCACGTCGCCGCCGCCCTCGCGGGCAGGTGGACCCTGGGCCGTGGTCGCGCTTCTGGTGACGTAGCGGATCTCCTGTGCCTGGACACCGGAATTCGAATCGGTTTCCGTGCGTGGGATCGACGTGCGTGGGGTTATCACCTGATCCCCGGGGAGATACCGCGGCCGCTCTGGGGGATGTTCGTGTGGAAACACGATCAGGGTTTCGCGGTCGGGACGCCGGCAGTCGAGGTCGCCACATACATCGACGACACCCTCATCCCGCGCTACCACCAGGCTCTCGCGGACGCCGAGACCGCCAAACGGGAGCGCGACGACGCCCTCGCACGCTCACGTGCCGCCCGCGACCACCTCGCCGAACAGTTGGAACACGGGTTCCCGGCGCAATCCGACCACGACCGATTACGACCGAAACGTGTTCGGATCGACTACGTGGTGCTCAAAGACTTCATGCGTATTCAACTCACCCTGCCAGTCGAGGAAGCGATCGCCCGCGCACCCGCCCTCGCACGTGCTCTCGGCGCATCGGTCGACGACACTGCCGCGTCGTCCCACCCGGACGACGCCGGATGACGGAGCAAGATCGGCGAACGCCACGGTGAACCTCGGCGCCGACATCTCGCCGGCCGCGCGGCTCGCGAGCAGCACAGGACACGACCGCGTTGGTGGCGATGGCGAACCGGCCCCTCCTCGAACCCGTTGGGACAGTCCAGAAAGAACACGACAATCATGACGACGTTCACACCCGTACCCCGCGATCTCTACCGGCAAGCCGAACCGGAGGCGGGGGAGATCCTGCCTGCCCTCACGGGACGGTTCACACGGGACCGTCCCGTGGAGGTATTCGCTCCGGACTGGGACTACCTGCTCACCGGTCGGGCGTCGACCGTCGCGGTAGTGGCGGCCCTGCACTGTGGCGAGCACGACCCGCCTGACCACGCGTGGCCCGAGGTGATGCGTCTGTACTGCCCGACAGCGTGGCAGATGCTCGCCGATGCCGACATCACCTTTGAGCAGTGGTATGTCGGCGATTGCGAAGCGGTACTGCGCAACCGGATCGCGGCCGCCGCCAACACGGAGCTTGGCGACTATGCCGTGTTCGTGATGGTGGATGTGCCGGCCATGGTGGCCGAGATCATCGGTACGTTGGGCGCCGTCCCCACCTTCACTGATCCGGGCCGCCGCTCCGTCCGACACCAGGACAACCAGTGAGCCGCGGGCGACGACGTCGCGATGGGACGGCTTGGTCCGCGATCGTGGCGGCTGTCATTCTCGGCGTTAGCGTGCTGGCAGGGTGTCACAGGAGCCAGCCGGTGGCGCCCGGGCCACCCGGGACTCCCGCGCCCAGCTCGACCGCGTCGAGCCAAGCCGGCGCGCGGTCCACACACAATGCGAAGGAAGGCCGGCCCACCGTCATCGAAACGGCGGTCGTGCGCGTCATCGACGGCGACACCGTCGCGGTCACACCCGTCGACGGCGCTCTTGACCCCAGCGACGGCAATCCCCAGGAGCACGTCGTCCGGTTACTGGGCCTCGACGCGCCCGAGATGAACCGCGGCAAAGACCTCGCTCCGGAGTGCGGCGCGCGGACAGCCACCTACCACCTGGGTGGGATCCTGCCGCGGGGCCTGCCTGTCGTGCTCGAGTACGACGCCCACACGGAGCACACCGATCGCTACGGCCGGTCGCTGGCGTACATCGCCGCCCCGGGCTACCAGGACGCCGGCTTGCGGCAGATCACCGACGGCTACGCCACGCCCTGGTACCCCGCAGGCAAACCCGAACCCGAGCGGATGCGTGTGTACCGCCTTGCGGCCGATACCGCGGTGCGTCAGCACGCCGGGGCGCACTCGCAGTGCGCGACCGTGGGCCGCGGTCGAGGTTCGTGACCTCGGGGCATGGATCACCGGGACGCGCTGAGCGGCTGCAGGTTCAGCGCTGCCCTCCTCTGTGGAGGGCGCCGTGTGCGGTCCAGAGGGAAATCACCGCGAACATCAAACTCCCCGACCCCACCGTTCTCCCGCTCCGCCTACTCCTGGCCGCGCGGGACGAGATCCAATAGCGACTCATCAACCAAGGCGTGATCGAGTTCGGCACTGACGCCAGAGGAGAACCCGAAATGCACGAGGAAGAGCGGGGTTACGTTGTGACCCTGTCAACCCAATCGTACGACGTTTCCGGGTTGCGCAAGATGGCTCGCAACGAGGCGTTCGAGGTCGCCAAATTCGCTGAATGGCGTGGCTTTCATCCGCGTGTACTGAATACTGCGGAGACAGCCCCGAATGGGAATTTTCCGGAGGAGTCCCGATGACCGACCTTCCCACCCGCCTCGTCCAGGCCGCCACAACCGCCGCCCACAAATCCGCCTACCCCAACCGCCCCTCACCCACGGATACGGATGGCGAGTGGGGCGACATCGGCCGCGCCGCCACGGTCGCCGTCCTCCGGGAACTCGCCGAAGTGAACGACCTCGAACGCCTGTGCCTGAAGCCCGGCGCTTTGACCCGCCTCGCCGACCAGATCGAGGAGTCCTGACATGACCCCCGCCGAAGAAGCCGAACTGCTCGCCTCCGTCCCCGACTTCCGCAACCTTGACGACGACGAGTGGAACCGTGCCGTGGTTGTGATGCGTGGCCAGATCGAGGAGACCTCGTGAAGCGCCCCCGCATCGGCGGTGACGAACAAGACGCCTTCTCCCGCCACTGGCGACATCTTCTGCACTGGCGCCCGGGAGAGCGGAAGGCGCTGAAGAAACAGGCCAACAAGCGCGACCGGAAGGCCGCGAAGCGCAGCATCGAAGAGGAGTCCCGATGACCCAGCCGAAACCCGGAGACCGAATCAGCGCCGAATACCGAGGCGAACGAGTCGAAGGAACCCTGATCCGGTCCCGAGGAAGTGTCACAGGCATCCAGCTTCCGGATGACCAGCGCGTCGCGGTGCCCACGGAAACAGTACTTCCGTTGGGGCTTACTGAGTACGAGCAGGCCGCCGAACGGGTCCGCGCCTACCTCGACGAGCGCGAGTGGCATCACGCGGGCCAAGACGTGATCCACGTGTTCGGGCTCGGCGACGACAGGATGCGCCTTCTTGCGTCGGATCTCCGCATCCTCGCCGGACCGGGCGGTGACCGATGAGCACAGAAGACCTCGGGATCGAAATCACCGACCGTGGATTCAGGCGCATGCGCCCCGTTAAGGGCGACTACGGCGCCGAAACCGCAAGGGTCTACGAGTCCTCCGACGCGATGGCTCCTCACGTCTGGCTGCACGTGTCCGGCCGCCTGAACGACGGGTCCGGAAAGGACAGCACGATCGCCGTTCACCTGCCGTTGGTTGAGGCCGAGCTTCTCGGACGGCAGTTGGCGTACCTTGCGCGCGAGCACTACCAGGTGTCGGACTTCGGCGTGGGCGGTGACCGATGACCACCCCGAAACCCGGCGACCGCGTGTCCGCGATCCGTCGCCAGGACGGATCGCGGATTACCGGCGTGCTGCGCTACGACGACGGCGAACCGCTGGTGTGGGACGGCGAGCCCGGCCCGCACGGCGGCAGCGTCTGGTACGGCGTCCTGCCCGACACGATCCAGCACGAGGACCCCGCGCCCACCCCGGTGGCCGGTGCCCGTTGCTGCATCGGCCCGTTGGCCGACGGCCGCCACGCGCTCAACTGCTCGCAGCGCTGCCAGGACTGCAAAGGCGATCCGGACGGCCCGGCGGCGTGCCGTTGCCGAGAGGTCGCCCCGGCGGCCGGTGACAGCCCGCGTGCCGTCGAGTCGTGCCACCTCACCGAGGACACCACCGACGACGAAGCTCAAGAGATCGCGGAATGGTGCGGCGGCTCCTACATGCTCGACGGTAGCGGCACGATCGACGTACCGACCCCGGAAGGTGTGGTGACCGTGGACAGCGGCACCGTCATCACGCGGATGTCCGATGGCACCTTCCGCACCCGCGCTATGCCCTCAAACCCGGTGGCGGCCGGTGACACGACACCGACGACGACCTCATCGAGCGCATGGCGAAAGCGATCTGGCTGGAGAACGCCCGCCAGCACTTCGACGAGGACGAGGCCAACTGGGACGCGGTCTTCGACAGCTACAAGGACGACTGCCGCAAGGACGCCCGCGCCGTGCTCGCCGTGGTCGCCCCCGAGATGGCCCGCCTCCGTGCCGAGAACGAGCGACTCGACAGGCTCATCAATGCTGCGATCAAGAGCGGCGCGATCGCCAAATCGAAAAATGGACGTGCGTTCGTAGAGACAGCCCGCGCCGAACGCGAGCGCGACGAGGCCCGCGCCCAACTTTCCCGGGCGGTCGTGGTCCCCGACGACTGGCGAACCCAGGTTCGTCACCGCCTGCTTGCCGACGAGCAAGACATTGTCAGTATCACTGAGTGGCTCGAAGACCTGCCCACCGCCTCCGAGGTCGCCGCCGCGGGCCGGGAGAGCCAGGAGATGGAGAGACCGTGACCCGACCGACCATCCTGGATCTCTTTTGCTTCACCGGCGGTGCGGTTGTGGGCTACCGCCGGGCTGGTCTCGACGTGGTGGGCGTGGACATCGATCCGCAGCCCCAAGTACCCGTTCCAGTTCGTACCGGCCGACGCCATCGAGTACGGGGCTGCGTACGGCTGCCTGTTCGACGATCAGCAGAGCTGATCCGGGCGGCGTGGCGACGGATTCTTCTCTTCGGCGGAAAGGCGTAGCCGTGATGTCCACAACTCAGGGCTGGAGCGAGCTGAACAAGGACGGCGTCCACGGGGTGATCATCGAGATCGACGCGGTCGGAGTCGAACGGGTTCTCCACAAGGTGTGGCGACGCCGCGATGTCGACGATGCTCATTGGGAGCGTCTAATCCAGATCGTCGGTGTCGACGGCGCCCTGGGAACCAGCGTGGTGCTTGCCTGGCAGGACGACAGCGACGTCTGGCACCCGTTAGTTGACATCGAGCCAGGAAAGCTCGCCGAACTGCTTGATCCGGAGGCGCTGTGACACGACATCGCTGGTCGGTCGCGGGACCGGACAGTGATGTCCCGCCTGAGAGCATCCACTGGAAAGAAGTGCCATGGAGACACTCGACGAACACATCGCGCGCCGGCACGCCGAGAGCGTCGCGCGCGGCGAGCACGACGACCAGTGTGAAGTCCTTGCCACGCTGGGATTCTATCTGTGTCACTGTTCGAAACGGCGTCGCGAAGCCCGTGGGTACACCGAGCCGCCCGGTGACCTGGATTTTCCTCCGCCGGTCTGCCCTCGTTGCCTCGTCGCGGTCGACCACGATGGAGACGGCTGGGAATGCCGCGTCTGTGACGTGACGTGGGATTCCGACGGCACTGGTGCCTCATTCTGCGACGACTACGGCGATCTCGGCGCGGCACTGTCCGCGCATCGTCATGCCGTCGATCCGCTAACCTAATTCACCTTCACGCACTAGGAGCGTTCTATGTACCTGTCAATCGCGCGACGCTGTGAGAAACGTCGAACGTGGGGCTTTGTCGCTCCAGACACCGTTGACGCGCTCGGTGAGAAGATGGTCGGAATCATCGCTGAGCGACGGATGACGAAAATGCATCGGTATCTCGGCGAGCGGGCTGGAAGGCCAACACTCTACGCCGGGTTGCGGGTATGGACCGGTGGCGTCTTCCCAGGGGTGACCATACGGCCGCGTCAGTCGGCTTCCGTCGCACTCGCGAGCCACCAGCGTCCGATCGAGGGCGTCAGCTTCAGGATCGGGCGTGACGCGCTGACCGAAGACCAGCTCGCGCAGCGGTACCACCGGTCCGGGCAGCAGGGGCTCGACGAGCGCAGGGATATCACCATGGTGGAGTTGACCGGGTCGCCGGGAGCTCCGAGCGGCGACGACTCCGTACGTATCGAGTACTGGAATGAGAACGGTGTCGGGCAAGAAACGATTATCGCCTTTGATGACAGCGACCCGATACAGGAGATCGCCTTCGACGTCGGAGATGACAAGGACCACACCAGCTACTTCGTCAACGAGTTCTGCACCGTCCACAGTCGTCACTTCGAAGATCCCGACCACGTGTTCCTGCCACGGCAGTGTGTGTTTCGGACCGCGACACTAGCCGAAAGCCTGACCCGGTTGGCGCACGTCGCGAATTCACGTGGCAGCGGCCACTCGTGACCGCGCTTCTGGCTGTGCAGGTCGCCATTCCACATCACGGATCCGTGTCTGAGAAACGGTACCGCGAGAAAAACAGAACGACCTGGTGGTGATTCGGCAGGTCGCAGTCACGCGGCGACGATGACTTTTCTTGGTGGCCACGGGAGTCCGCGACGAGCGGACTCGAAGGTTCACCGCAAAGTCGGCTCTTAAGAACCGGTCCCCGAGAAGGAGTATTGATGTCCTACAACGACTACACGATCCGCAAGCGCGGTGTTGAGATACGCCTCGACGCCACCGCATCACGTCCCCCCGGATGGCGCAAGGCATGGACAATGGAGGCTGGCATCTTTCGGGCCGATGGGGTGACCGAGAAAGCCGCGGCTGGTGCTCTCGCCGAATGTGTGCGCGTGTTCCTCACACACTACGAATCCCCACGACTGCTGATGTTTCGAGACCACACCGCCATCGTGGAACTCGATCTGGGCGGAGACATTGACTCGTTGCGCTGGTGTCGTCGCATCGTCACCCCTGGCGGCCGGGTGAGGATGACGGGATTCGATGCCGCTAGCTGGGCTGAGGCAGAGGCGGACACCCGGCACAGCCTCGTTCACCAATCCACGGACTGGCACAACGACACCAGCGTCCACGAGGCGGCCGCCTACCTCGACAGCAGCCCCCGTACCCGCGACCTGTTCGGTCCGGACGAACTGTACCGCTATGCCGCCTGGCAGCGCGCCGCGCAGGCGGCGATGAAGGCCGGTCGCGACAACTGGCACGAGTGGGCCTCCAGTCACGCTTCGGAGTTCGCGGTTTCCCGGCCCACCGACGCTACTTACTGAACGGGCAAAGAAGGGCTCATTCGAAATGGGACGATCTCTCGAGAATTGTCGCAGTCAGCATGTCGTCTCATGAGGTTGGTCTTGCGGCGGCGAACAGTGGGTGCCGTAAGTACCACGGACGTGCGTACCACGAGCGGGTTGGCGACATGATGAACCTGCTCATCCACGTGACCGCGGAATACGTCGCAGCCGCACAGGTGCGCATCGAGGTGGACATCAAGCTCGGGCGGGACACGCCGGATGTGATGCGGGAGATCGCCGCGCTGACTCCGTCGGTCGTCTCCCAATGATGCAGCAGCGTCCGGTGCGCGGTCATTGTGCTCACCTCGCTGGGGATCGTGGCGGTCTGGTCCGGGTGGATCAGCACAGCTGATCCGGAGGTGGCCAGGCACACCCGCATCGCATCATTACCAGGGAGCGAACCGTGCCTACCACTACAGCGAAATCCGGCTATACCCGTCGCGTCGCGAAGGTGGTCACCCGGGTCCTCGTCACGAGCTTGATCATCCTCAATGTGCTGTTCCTGATCCCGACGGCCGTGTTCAGTGTCATGACGGGCCTGTACACCGCGCTCCTCGTCGGGATCGGCCTCAGCACCCTGTGCTGGGTGATCGGCCGGGTGGTGCTGCGCGTCGTGGTGGCCGCCGTGCGCAGCCGCCACGACGAGATGGCTCACGTCCACGCACACGACGAGGCTGACTGATCGGCAGGGAGGTCCATTCATGACCAACACGACCAACGTCGGGTACCTCGCGGGGATCCGTTGTCCTCGCTGCCTCGAGAACGAGCGGTTTGGGGTCCAGATCACCAGCAACGTCACCTTCTGCGATGACGGAGCTGACGTCATGGGGCGCCAGCCCACTGATGATGTCTTCCCGGATCACCCGATCGATGAGCAGGCTGGTTTTCGAGACGAGGATCCGATCGTGTGTAGGAACAGGTCCGGCTTGTGCCGTCACGTCGGCACTGTCGCCGAGTTCCGGCTTGGATGGTGAACAGCATGACGGATACGTCTTCGGAGAACACAGCTCAGCTGTCCGCGGAGGAGGTCAGCGCGGCATACACCCTGGCCAGGATGCGTGACCTCGTCCCGGAACTAGGGAAAGCCGAAAGGCAGGCGCGGCTCCGTCTCGCCGCGGCGATCCAGGCGATGGACCGTGCCGAGAACATTCCCGGCCACCACAACCTCACCGAACAGGCGAGTGTCGAGCTCGCCATGCGGGACTACGCCCGGACATTGGCGGATTTTCTGCGCGGCGACAGTCCCGAACGAAGCCTGACGGATTCCAGCCGACTCCCGCACACGAGGTGAATCATGACCTTCGCCGCTCACAGTTCCGCGTCCATGCTCGGCCGGCGCTGCGCGGACGGACCCGGCGGCATCAAGTGCCGTTGTTGCCGCCAGCGTCCTGGGCGGCAGCGCGTTCGTACCCGGCGGCGCGTGAAGCGTGCCGAACGCCAGGCCTGGAAGAGCCAGTACCGGGACTGAACTCACGGACCACATTGATCCCGCGTCAGCTCAGCTGACGGCATGCTCGCGAGACACGCGACACCGAACCCCGGCAGGGACGCACCCTGCCGGGGTTTCCCTTTCCCGAAGGGCATCCAGGGCTGGAACGAGACCTGCCAGCGACTCGCGACAGCTCGATGTGACCGCACTGGGTCTCACCGAGTAGCGGCCGTCAACGCCCTCACGCGCGCGACCACCCGAACAAGGGGGCCTTCCTGTAATGACATCGAACTTACCGAGTTCCAGTTCCGCCGAACCGAGGGGACGTGTGTCCGTGATCCTCGATCGCGTTGCCTATGAGATCGACCAGCACGACGCGACCTTTTTTCCCTCGCCCGGCGCCCCGCGCCGCTGCGACGGTGAGCACGCGATCGTCCACATCGACCGTCCGCACGTGGCCTACACCGCGACGACGGCGCATACGGCGGCCACCGAGCTGCTCGACTACGCTCACCGGCTCGACCACGGCGGTCCGCTCCCGGACAACATCGTCTTCGACGTCGTCGACCCGGATATCCGCACGGCCACCACCACGACGTGGGACCTGGGCGACGGGCTCACGCTGCGCTACACAGCGCCGCTTACCGCGACACTCACCGCCGACTACAGTCCGGTGACCCTGACGGCCAGCCTGGCCACGCTGTGGGCCCGGGCGCTGATGACGGTCGCTCTCGAGCTCGACGAGGCGCACGCCGTCGCGCTACGGGCGATCGTGGGCCAGCGCATCGGACGGGCCCCGGCACGCGCCATCCGTTCCCACCTCGACAACCTCGCCGCCGAACACCCGGGAGGCGGGAACGACCTCGCCACGCAGATCCGCGCAGTTCTCGACGAAGACGACCGCGTCGCCCGCCGCGTGGAGCTGCTCACCGCGATCGACCTCGACCACCCGGACCTGCCGGCACCGGTAACGAACCTGGCGACGCTACCGCGGAGCGGCGCTACCCACGAGGACGCCGCGCGAGTCATCGCAGAACTCGCTGACCGCTACGCCCTGCCGCACTACGTCTGGTCCGCGAGCAACCGCTTCATCACAGACGAGCTTGGGGATATCGCGCTCACCGAGCACCAGTGGGAGCGCTTCGCCCGCAGCACCGCGATCCGAGACTTCGCCGCGTGGATGGAGGACACCCAGGAAAGTGGCCCTGTTCTGGACATCCGGGCCGGACTGGAACAGGCGGGAATCCTGTGCCGAACATGCGGGGCAGCGCTCACCGAGGACGTGCGCACCACCGTCGGCTTCCGCGAACAGCACCGTCCCCGCGACCCGGACGAGGCGCTGGCCATGGCGCTGAACACCCGATGCCCCGGCAGTGACTCGCCGTGGCACGACGCGAACAGCGCCGGTGAATGCGGCGTATGCGGCCTGCCCATCACACCCGTGTACGCGCTGTTCGTGGACACTGCCGTGCGAGCCTCTCGCGAGAAGTTGGACGCCAAGAAGAAGGCGGACGAGGCGATCTGGCACGAGGCCGAGGAACTGGCCGCGACACTGATGCGTGACGACGTCGACGCTGTGACACGGCACTGGGGTGCCCCTGGGAGCATCACGCTCACGGCGCAGCAACACCAGATTATGGACGAGATCGACCGAGTCGCGACGGAGCGCTCCGTTGACGAGCGCACGCACCTGGCCGAACTCCTCCTGCGATCCCGTCCGGGGCCCTACTGGGCCCAAGCCAGGAAGCTGATCACCGACCGCGATCCTGGTGCGGTGGACCGCTCCGCCACCAATATCGACTCGGAGGCCGATCGGCCATGACCGGTGATCCGCGACAGCGACGATTGGCTACACGGTTGGTCCATCTCCACGCCGACCACGCAGACGCGAACGGCTCGGCTCGCAGGGTCCTGTCAGCGCGGCTCGACGAGGCATGCGACGTCGCCGCGATCCTGGATATCGCTCCCACTGGAGCGACCCTCCGCCTGATCGTCAACGATGCCATGGACTACATCGGACCGCGGCCGCCGGTCACGATGTCCGGGGCCGAACGGCGGTTGTGGACGACCGCGGCGGTTGACGCTCTTCTCACGCATTTGACTCACGGGATTGGGTGGTGATGGTGGAACATTATGACGATCGTCCGGTCTCTTGTCCGGCGTGGAAGAACATCGCCCATGCTTATCTGTGCTCGCACTACGAGGACAACACGCAACCTGGTGATTGCGTCGAGTGTGTCTGCGCGGATTGTGGGGAATGGGTCGGTTCGACCGAGATCTTCAAATGTGGTGGCTTGTGCGAGAAATGCCTCGCCGGGTCACGTACTAACAAGGCGAACGAGACGTGACGACCCAGCGCTTGTGCCCCCTCTGCCTGACCGAGGTCCGCCTTCGTTCCGACGGTGCGTACACCATGCACAAGACCGCCGCCGGCGACCTGTGCGGAGCGAGCAGGCGAGCAAGATCCGACGCGGATCTCCTGGCCAACACGTTCGAGAATTGGGGCAGCGACGACACCGTACTGAGGTTGTTGGACGACGTCGACTCGGTGAGCATCGAGAACCTCTTCGCCGGCGACGGCGCCATCGACATCACCGTCGCGGTGCGGATCAAGCCCACGGACTTCCCGCGCTTCTACACCCGGCTCGGTCAGATGGGTCATCAGCGCGGCTGGCTGACCGACAAGCCCTGAACCATGAACCAGAGATCGCAGGACATGATCGGCTTTGGGCCGGACGCAGGACTGGACAGACGAAGACTCATTCGGGCTCGTCACCGAAGACCCACACCGAGGAGTACAGCTGATGATCTATCCCACTGTGGCCCTGACCGGCCTGTCGCCAGACGCCCAACGTCTCTATCACCTTGGCACGGCGGGTTACTGGAATCAACTGTGGCTCAACCGGAACTGGTTCGACCGAAAACAGGTGCGGCTCAGCGCGAGCCAGCTCAACCCTAACTTCAAGCCCCGGCGCCGATTACTCAACGCCATCGCGGAGCTCACCGCGGCCGACTACGCACTGCCACAGGACGATGGCTCGTTCTGGATGATCCGGGTCGAACCAGATGTGTACACGATCGCCCATGGCGACGATTTCTGGGACATTGTCGTGTCACGGGTCTTGTTCCCTGACATCGTTTCCCCGACCAAGACTTTCCTCGCGGTTCTCTCCGGTGCCCGGATCGTCACGCAATTCGACGAGAACAGAATGGTCCTGAACGTCTATGTGCCCGGTACTGGCAACGAGGTTCACGGTCCGAGGTGCGCGGCCTCGATCACCATACGGTTACCCACTTTCCCGCGGTTTGAAGGAAACGAGCTACTGCTCTGGGGCATCACGGAGACAGTCCACCTCTATCCGCTCGGTACCGATCCGACACTGGTCGACGTACGTGATCACAACAGCACACTTACTGAGCCGGTGCTGTGCGACAACGTTCACTGCGTCACGAAGCCACACATCCTCGCGCCTTGGATGCCACCGCGGCGTGACCTCGCCCCGCAAATGGTTCGTGTCGAAATCCACCAGCACCACGACAAAGGGATCGTTTCCAGGGCGCCCGATGAGGAACAGGCCGCCGCCGAGGGCGAGTAAGTACTCAGGTGCCTGGATCACCGTGCCGCAGCGAGCAATCCAACATGAATGAGCACGACCACGCCCACGGGAGATGTAGATGTCTGATTACCTCGAGAAGACCAGCGCACCGGCGTCGGCGGATCGCGTCGGTGCCTCCTCCTACCGGCAGCACCCGCACGAGTTGTGCGGCAGTGACGCCGCACGGCAGTCCGTCGGCGACCCCGGGCACTGCGAGACATGCTGCTCGGTCGGTCACGTCGTCGCACACCCGGACCTCGGCTGTGGCGACGTTGGCTGTTATCGCACGCACGGTGACGAGCACGCGTCGGCCGCCGGCTCCCGCTGTTGCACCGGGCCGTTCGCCGACGGCCGCCATGCACTCGGCTGTGCGCAGCGCTGTCAGGACTGTCAAGGCGACCCGGACGGACCGGCGGCCTGTCCTTGCCGAGATACACCCGGGGTTACCACGGACAACGATGTCACCGACGGGCTCGTTGACAAGAACGACAAGGCCCACCTGGGCGAGCGGAACACGTATCCCCGCGGCGATGACATGGCGGCGACCGAAGTCGCGCGGGTGGTGACAGCGGCAATCGCTCCGATACTGAACCGGATTGATCGCGAGCGTGATCACGCACGCGCAACCATTGAAGCGCTGATGATCGAGCTGTCCCACACACATGATCGGCTCGGCCACGTCATCGCGTTAGGCAGGTGGCTCGTGGCCGAGAAAGAGAACCTGGCGTCGAATGTGGTCATAAAGCTGGGACAGCAACTGAACTCCCTCCGTGAGGAGAACGCCCGGCTGACCTCCGAGCTGCATGTTTCCCGCCGTGGGGCCAGTATTCAGACTCACGGCAGCTAGCTGAAAAACGAAGACAGTGACGTCCGTTCACCGGGTGCTTGAACGAGAACACGTTCCGACGACGTGTGCCACGACAACGCTGGTCCACTGTCCACTGCAGAATTCGTGCGTGGGCGCACGCGACGCCGCGTGGGACAGCACATGGTCGTCGTGACCAGAAGATCAGCGCAGCTGATCCGGATCTCGATGTGACAAGAATTCTTGCTCTGGGTACGTCGTGCACCTGGCCGGACGCGATCACGAAGGAGTACTGGCACCATGGATTTCCTTGCGCGTATGGGGATTATCGAAACCGAGGAGCAAGAGCGGGCTCGCCTCGCGCACGCCCCGACTGGGTCGAAGAGCCGCTTCCTGTCCACCCTGCCGATCACGATCGCCGAATGGCCGACGGGCCTGCTGATACGGCTACCGTGGGATTCGGCGCGTTCTGAGCAGACATACAGCATCGTGGTGGTCCCCATCGAGTAGCATAGGCACCCGGCTTTGGAGGATGTTCACGAGGAATCGTTGCCACAGAGGCTCAACCCCGGCTCGTGGGCGTGCGCCGTGGTCTTCTCGGATCATCCGAGTTACGCCGTCGGCGGACACCACCTCAGCATCAGCGCAGCCGAGATCGCTCGCGGAACGACAGTCTCGCTCGACAGAGCCGAACTCGAGCAGGACCGCGTCGACCTGCTGACACCGGTCACCCCGTCGGCACGGACGGTCCGAGTTCGCGTGTTCCACAACACCAGCCACGCCGTCATGGCTGACGGCTACGTCGTCACTGACACCTTCGTCGAGGTCTACACCTACGATGAGCCCGCGGTCGACCCGGACATCAGCGACATCCAGATCGCCGAGCGGATGTTCTACCTGTTCAACGTCGGGGATGACCCGAGCCACGGCGAGCCAGACGTGCATGCGATCGAGTACCGAAGTCAAGGCAACCGGTCGCTGTCGAAGGGCGACGCGATCGCCATCGACGGACGGTTCTGGGTGTGCGACTCGGCGGGCTGGACGCTGATCTCCACGCCGCGGTTCACCGCATCCGGCCAGCATGGCAGCACCCCACTCGGCGATCCCCACGGGCAGTGACGACGTAGACAGGCCGCTCGTCACAAAGTGCGGACGGCCTGCTGCCGTGTTGCTTCCCGCGCCGCCTGAAGATCGGCACAGCTGGGCCGGAGCGAACTCGAAAGAACATCGTCGCCGGCCGGGACTCGCTCGGTCGGCCCTCAGCGACGAAAGCAGGTGATCGTCATGGGCTTCGTCACCCGAACCGAATCGATAGAAACCGAAGAGCAAGAGCGAGCCCGTCTCGCCCAGGCCCCGACAGGCTCGATCAACCACTTCCTGTCTACGCTGCCAATCACCATCGCGGGATCACCACGCGACCGGCTCGTGCGGCTGCCCTGGAACCCGCCACGCACTGATAAGCCGTACACCGTCGTGGTGAGGTTCACCCCGGGGAGTGGACACCGAGTTAGCAGGATCAGTCGTCCTGCTGAAAGGATGTCCTCATGCCTCCTCGCAAGCGCCGGTCGTACACGGCGGAGTACAAGGTCGAGGCTGCTCACCGCGTGATCGATTCCGGCCGGACAATCGCTGAGGTTTCCCGCGAGCTGGGTATCGACGCGGGCATGTTGAGTGTCTGGGTCAAAGACGAACGTCGACGGGTCACCGCGGCCGAGGTCCACGGAGACAAACCTCTGGAGGCCGCCGAACGGGCCGAACTGTTGCGCTTGCGCGGACAGGTGGCCGAGCTAGAGAAGGACAACGCCTTCCTGGTAAAAGCCTCGGCGTACTTTGCCGCGATGCAGAAGAACCGGCCCGGTTCGCTCTGATGGCCAAGTACGCCGGCCCTGACGAGTTCACCGACACCAGGTCGCCGTCGAACGCGCGGTTCTCGATCCGGCGGATGGCACGGCTGCTGGGTGTGTCGACGTCGGGTTACTACGCGCACGCCAAACGCGTCGCAGCGACGGTGCTGACACCGCGGCAGCAACGCCGGGCCGACCTCGAGGTGAAGATCACCCAGGTGCACCAGGATTCCCGCGGGACCTATGGTTCGCCGCGGATCACCGCCGAACTGCGCGATCAGGGTGAGGTGGTTACCGCGAAGACGGTTGCCAAGATCATGGCCTCGATCGGGTTGGAAGGTATCAGCCCGCGCACGTTCAAGGTGAAGACGACAGTGGCCGATCCGGCCGCGTCGTTCCCACCGGATCTGGTCGACCGGCACTTCGACCGGGACCGGCTCGACGCGGTCTGGCTGACCGACATCACGTACCTGACGTGTGGTCAGGGTGACATGTTCCTGTGTGCGATCCGGGACGGGCACTCCCGGAAAGTGTTGGGCTACAGCATATCCGACCACATCGGCGCCGAGATGGTCACCGACGCGATCGATGCCGCCGTGGGCACCCGTGGCGGCAGATGCCGTGGCACGATCCTGCATTCCGACCGTGGCGGCGAGTACACCGCGCACCTGACAGCGAAGGCGTGCTTCCGGCACGGGCTGCGCCGGTCGATGGGCGTGACCGGAATCTGCTGGGACAACAGCCCAGCGGAGTCGTTCTGGTCGACGTTCAAACACGAGCACTACTACCGGCACGCCTACGTCACGAAGACAGAACTCGTTGCCGCGATTGACAAATGGATCACCTTCTACAACAGTATCCGACGGAACTCCGCCATCGGGATGCTCAGTCCCAACAACTTCGAGCAGTCACTCCGAACGGCTGCCTGAACCCCTTGTAAGCCCCTGTCCACTCCCCGGGGTGAACCTCATGGTGGTTCCCATCACGTATCACCATGACCCGATCCCGAACGATTTCGACGAGGAATCGTTGCCGCGCAAGCGCAATGCCGGTTCGTGGACGTGCGCTGTGATTCTCTCGGATGACCCGAGTTACCCCGCGGGCGGATACCGCA
Organism: Amycolatopsis sp. CA-230715; assembly: GCF_018736145.1. Lineage (GTDB taxonomy): Bacteria > Actinomycetota > Actinomycetes > Mycobacteriales > Pseudonocardiaceae > Amycolatopsis. The sequence goes on along the minus strand of NZ_CP059997.1, from coordinate 10,024,606 downwards.
TCGTCATCGGCACCGATGAGCTTGTCCGCGGCACCGAAGTCTCGATCAAGAGCATGTCGTCGTGAGGGACCAGGACACGAACCACACCGAAACGCGGCGGTTCGCGCTCGATCCAGTCGAGAACGCGCGTCTCGCCGCCCTCGCCCTCCTCTGGCACCCGAACCAGGACGAATGCCCATGCTGGAGCTTCCCGGTTTCCCTTCACAGCGGCCATTGCTGCTTCACCACGACGGCACCCTGCACCGTCGACCGCGGCGACGGCACATGACCATCACATCCTGACCCGAGAGAGCACCCGATGATCACATCGAACTTCCAACTCTCCGCAGCTGAGCATCTTCTGACGGCAGAACGGCTGAACTACGAGGCAACGCACCTGGACACGCGAGATCACACCGACTCAGGCCAGGTTCAGCGTTCACTCCTGGCGTCGGCGAACGTCCACGCCTGCGCCGTCATCGCCGCCGCGTTTCAGGAGTCCCGATGAGCCTCGCCGACATCCGCGAAACGTACGGTGTCCCGGCGGACCTCGGCGTGCGCATCGTGGTAGCCGGCCGCCCTGCCACGATCGTCGGCTCGGACGGTCCGCGTCTCCGAGTCCGGCAGTACGGCGAGTCGTTCACCCGGATCGTGCACCCAACGTGGCGCGTCGAATACCCCGAAGGCGGTGACGAGGTCAACGACAACCATGACGAGTCGCCAGCCCCTGCTGCCGGTGACATCACTGAGTACAACGCACTGCGAAATACCGGATCGGATGAGGACCTGTTCAGCATCACGTGTGCGGCTTACGTCGATCTTCAGCATCGAGACAACGTCGGCGGCGGCCACCGCCGGGGATTCTGCCGGGCATGTGCCGCCGCGTACCGGTTCGCGCAGCAACTCGCTGTCTCGCTCGTCCCGGCTGCCGGTGGCAGCGACACCGACGACGGTCCGGCGCCGGAAGTCGGCAACCTCGGCCCCGAGGCCCTTGCCGACGCCCGCCATCCTGTGTGGGACGCCGTCCAGGACGTGGTGCCGATCGAAACGGTGGCTGCCGCGCTCGCCGCGGACGACCCCGGTTGGGCGGTCTCCCAGCTTGTCGGTGATTCGGTTCGTGCCGCGCTGCCCGTGGTCGCCGCCGAGCTGGCCCGTCTCCGCGAGAAGATCGTCGCGAAGGACGAGGGCTTGGCTGCCGCCGCGGATCGGATGCGCGACCAGGACACCGAGCTACACCGCCTTCACGATTCGCTCTCTCAGGCGGTCGCGCGCCCCGCCGACTGGCGCACCCACATCCGCCATCGCTTGGTTGCCGACTGCCACGAAGCCGCCAACGTGGTCGACTTCGTCGAGTTCAGCGAAACACGGGATCGAAACGACGTCGCCCCGAACGCGTTCACCGCGTTGCGGGATGTGCTCGAACTCCACGAGGCACAGAATGTGAACCCGCACTTCGGGGACATACGGCAACGCTGCCGTGAATGCTGTGCCCATGGCACAAGGCCGGAGTGGCCGTGCCGCACTGTCCGCCTCATCACCGCTGCTCTAACCGGGGAGGACTGAGCCATGGCAACCGCTACCGTTTACCTCAACGCGCACGGACGCCCCATCGCGTGGAGTGAGGAACACGGGTCCTGGGTGGAACTCCACCCGGACTCAGATGATGTGTCGCCGCTCGACAAGTTCGACGACGAGTGGGTTCCGTTGTTCCCAGCCGAGCCAGAGATCACGGCGGACGAGTTGGCTGCCGCAATCTCGACAGTGCGCCAGCGGATGCGTCGGCCACGAGAATACACACCACGTCGAGAGGCCGAGTGGCTGTTGTCCCAGTACCGCATCACGCCACGAGTGCAGGCATGGGATAGGAGGTGAGCAGATGGCAGACGCAGCAGCGGACGGCTCCTGGTTCGTGTGGAGCGACGACATGGAGCCGATTTTGTCCTACGTGGACTTCGCGACCATGAAGGCCCGTGTGGACGCGGACACGACCGGCGCCCTGTACGGCGAGAATGAGGAGACCACCGAGACCTACGGAGACTAGTGCTCCCGCCCACGCGCCCCCGCCGGACTGCCGCCGGCGGGGGCGCCGTGATCGAGAATGTCCCTGAGCCTGACCCGTGAAACACGCCGCCACCCGTAGTGTTTTCCGTGATGACAAGCACTTCTGATGCCCGTCTGGCGCGAACGACCACTTGGAGAGAAACGATGTCCGTGACCAGTCTGCACCTGTACACCAACGATCACATCAATGGCATCGTGGGCTCTCCCGCTATCCCGATGGCCGTGTTCGCGGCCGCGCCCGTCGACGACCTCCTGCGCCACTACTGGTTCGGCCAGCCAGAAGCGACGCTGTCCGGTGTGGTCTGCGGCCACTGTTCCGATGTGGTGAATGACCGGATGGTGCGGCACGCCAGCGTGAACCACATCCGTGCGTGCTTCGACGCTGGCGAAGAGGCGCGAGCGCAGGCCGAAGCGGAACGAGCGGTCGACCGCTCGGTGGAACGATCCTTCGAAGACCGAGGTTGCTGGGACACGCGGGAACAGGAGCAGGTCGAGTGGTCGCTCGGTATCCCGCCTTACTGACCAGTCACCGTGCGCGTGGCGAGCGACGAAAGGCCTTGCGATGACAGACATCGACGACAAGCCCGATGACCAGGACACCACCATCGACGCGCGTCGTGTCGCCGCTCACGATGCTGTTCGTCAAGCACTGCTCCAGGAGAACGCCGCGTGTAGCGCCGAATGGGACGAGCAGTGCGGCGCCGCGATCGTCGACGACGCCCGCGAGGGCGCCGCGTACGCCTACAACGCTGCTCTCACCGCCATCGACACGCTCGCGGATGCGGTGACGCGTACCCAGCCCACCGACACAGACAGCGCCCTGCGCGCGGAACTGCGCGCCGTACTGGACGCCTGGAACGATGCTCGATAGCAACACGCTCCCGTGCTCGCACGCATTCGCGTGATCGCGTCGGCGGGTGACCAGGGGAAGAGGAACGCCCGCCGCGGGGACCCGGTGCTGGTGACGGTTGTCGCACCGCACGATGCACTGTTCGGTGCCACGTCGCGGATACCGGTGGGCAGGATCAGCGCAGCTGATCCGGAGCGAGCGGTGATAAGCACACTCGCTGGCCGGGTCACACACCCGGTGGCCCGACAGGCAGGGATGGGCGTGATGGCCAAACACTACGTGATCCAGGTTTCGATCAAAGAGATCACTGAAGCGACAGAACCGGAAACCGATAGGTACAACAAGACGATCAAAGACGGCAGTCCACAGAAGCATCGTGACGTGGTGTCCGTCACGACGTGCGAGGACACCCTGTCTGGGGCCGTCCGCAAGACCCTGAAGCACCTGGACACCGAGCTCCAGCTCGTGGACCAGTCTGACTCTGACTACGGCGGTTAGTACGCGCGGTCCACAGTGGATGATCACGTCCAGGACCGCATCCACTGTGGCCCACTCGACCGCGAGTGCCCACATCGGCACTGACAGCGTGTGGCATCGTGCCCCGATCGACCAGACTCCATGGTGCCTGGTCGATCGGGCTTTCCGTCGATATTGAGACGTCGTGTGTGGCAATGCCTCCGTGAAGGAGCTCCGATGACACATCCAGACGACACCGTCCGCATCGCCTGCGTGCTGCATCGCCACCCGTCTCGCGCCGGACAGTGGCTCGCCTCAGTCATCTGCGAGGAAGGGCCGTGCCGGCTCCTTCCTGAAGCACCGCTGGACGCCGTTCGCGAAGCCGCGCTCGCCCAGGCACGAGAGATGGCCCGACAGGTGCGAGGCCGACCGGTCGCGGTGTGGACGATCGAGAAGAGCGCCACTCCGAAGCTCGACCAGGCCAGTGTCGACGAACTGTTCGCCAGCCTAAACGGGAGAGAACCCGACGCGCGACGTCCGCGCCGAAGCCGAGAAGGCTGTCTGCGACATGACATGAAGAGGTACTGATGACAGAGCACCAACACCAGTCCGACAACCCGGACGAGAGTATCGATGAACTTCGCATCGCCGCCAAGGTCGCCGTCGCGGACCTGCGCCACAAAGAGAACCTCGCGTGCTACTGGAGCGGACTCAACAACACCCGCCAGGACGCCGACGAGGCGTACAGCGCGACTCTGGACGCGATCGACTCCCTCTCGGATGCGACACAACGCGAAACCGTCAAGGCGGACACTGTCTCCGAGCGCGCGCACGGCATCACGACCGGAGTCAGGCTCCGTGGCACAGGGAAATTCGCCGAGCTGCCCGACGATACCGCCGCGGAAGGTGAGTTCACCGTGTTGTACGACGATCACGTCGGCCTCGGCGGCGCGGGGCCGATGATCCGCGACGACAACGGCCGTCACGTGTATCTCGACCCGGCGAAGCCCATCACCACAACACGGTCGGCCCACACGCCGAACACTCCTGGCCAGCCAGTCGCCAGCCGTTCCGGCCAGCATCCGTCGGGCATGCGCCGCGGCGACGAGTCAGACGCGACGCCGCAGGTCACACCGCCCGTTGACGACAAGGGCTGCAAATCACTTTTCGGGTGGGTTTTGCCTGAGCACATCATTGTCTCTGAGATCTCTCCTGGTCCCCACCAGGCATGGTGTGTCAAACACGAGCGCCCGATCGGCAGCGTAAATTTCAAGATATTTCCTGACGTCTATTTCGACAACTTCCTCAAAGAACACGCACACGGCTACGTGATTGTGCGCCCCGGTGACAGCGACGACTACAAGCAGGCTCTCGAGCAACTTGTCCAGCTGGTCCCAGAACTCGACACCGGCGTCCTGTCGATCGAGCGGGCAAAGATGCTGTGGAACAAGGGCGCGTATCTGATGAAGGTGGGCGAACGACATCTCCGAACACTCGGCGACAGCATCGACGCGGCGACAGGGTATGACGACGACAGTGACGACGACGTCACCGACGATGAAGATCTCTGACAGCGCGATCGCCGCGGTGGACCGCGGCGATCGCGGACGACGTTGGCCGACAACACATTCGGATAGGTATGGGACATCAGCAATGAGGATCCAGGCAACCTGACACCTCGAGTCGACCGTCACCGACGAACGAGAGGACTGGCGATGACACGCTTTCTCGAATGCGAAGGCAGCGACATGTACCCGGTTCGGGTGGAGAAGACCTACGTGCAGCGTGACCGCCATGGAGGTGTTCTCTGCAGCATGAATACCCTCGCCGCCGAGCAGCTGGGCCACGACGGCACACGGTGGCTCGACACGTGCCCCGCCTGTCGGTCACACGGTTACCAGATCACCGATGACGGCACGGTGCGGGTGCATCACCGGCTCGGGTGACATCGATCTCGAGGTGCTCGGGTGTGGATGCGCCACACGACTGTTCCAGCGATGCTGGGCATCGTCCAATGCCGCAATTCCGACACGCCAACAGTCGTGCCGCCAGCACGAGCGGAAGATCAGCGCAGCTGATCCGGACTCGGTGATGAGAAGTAGATCCGTGACCACCACGTAAGGGGAAAGTGACTCGTGTCCGAGCAACAGCCCATGTTCCAGGGCGACCTCGCGTTCCTGTCCAACTTCGACACCGTGCCGTTCTTCGTGCCGGAGCTGGGTGTGGAAGTCCCGTCCGGTGAACACGCCTTCAACGCCTTGAAGACGCTCGATCCGGTCGAGCGGCAGAGCGTGCTCGACGCGCCGACACCGGGCAAGAGCAAGCGCCTGGGCCGCCGGGTGACCCTCCGCCCGGAATGGAACGCCGGTGTACGGGTGTGGGCCATGCAGCGCGTGCTGAGGGCGAAGTTCGCCGTGCCCGCACTCGCGTCCCGGCTTGATGCCACCGACGATCTCGCACTCCTGGAGACAAACCAGTGGCATGATCAGTTCTGGGGGGTGTGCTTGTGTCCGCGGCACCTGCCGGTCCCTGGGACGAACATGCTCGGCGAGCTGCTGATGGCGATCCGTGCGAACCAGCGTGGCGCAGCGCGTCCCTGACCACTCGTTCACGAGGGGTCGCCTCCAGGACCGGGAGCGGAGACTTCGGTCCTGGAGGCGACCCCCTGGTCGGGCGCGGATCCGCACGGGCACTCCGAAACCCCTGAAGCGCAACGACGATTCCCGTGCATGGTTGAGTGGACACCGCGATGACACACCACGACCTGGCCGGCACATCGACGCCGGTGCGGCCGGCGACCTTCCCCGACGGACCGGACGCGTTGCTGCTGAACCCCGCTGTTTCGCGGTCGCGGTGGCGCGGCGAGCGCGTCCGTGCGGCACTACATCCGATCACTGTCCTCGCCGGACTGATCGGGGTGGCTCAGGTGACTGTCGCGGCGCTGTCCGAGAGCGTTCTTACCACAGTGTTCCTGCTGAGCGCCGGAATCGTCGCCGTATGCGCGAGCGTCGTGGTCGGCTGGTACGACGCGGCCACCATGATCACCGAGCATGACCACGCACGGGGGAGGCCATGCAGACTGGATCGAGTGCGGGGCCAGTTCTTTTTCCGGGGCCGCGATTTTACCGACCTCGGCACAGCCGGCGAGGCGGCGCGAACACTGATCGCCGGTGTGGATGAACTGCACCGCAGCCCGGCTCGCACCTGGATAGACCCCGCCATCCCGCGTGAGGCGCATCGCGTGGTCTGGAAGACCTTGTGCTACCTGGACCGAACTCGCGCGGCGCGGGATCTGACCAACGAACTCGCGTCCGATCCTGATCCCGCAGTGGGTGAGCTAGCCACGTCGGCACGCGAGGTCGTTCATGCGATCGACGATGCCCTGAAGGACGCCCTGCGGCACGTACGCGGCTGTCTCGAGCTGACCCGTGCCTGGGAAGCGAAACTGCGACACAACAACCTGGCGGCACGCACCGAGGGCATCCTCGCGAGGCTGCCCAGTCACACCGAACTCCGGCAGCTGTCAGCCGCGGCCGAAGCCCTGCCACAGACGGTATTCGCCTACATCACCGCCGCCCGGGACATCACCGGCGCCGGAGAATTCCCCTGGGAACAACGGCCCTCGCCGAGGTCACGACTTCGCCGTATGCTGTCGTGGCGTGCGCGAAACCTGTTCACGTCGAAGAGACCGGCCACAGATGCACGAGGCGGCCGCCCGGAGACGTGAGCGCGAGCCGACCGGCGGGCATCGAGGTCTGATGCGTGACGACCGCGATCATCGATACCTCCCGGGCACCAGCGCGACGCTGACGCCGGGGAGGTCTCTTTTTTCGGAGCCCGCCGCTCGCCACCCCTCCGATGTCGGCGGCCCGACCGTGACATCACAGGAGCCGACCCTGCCGAGCGGAACGCGATTGCCGAGAGACCGGGAACGCTACGTGCCGACCCATGCGCGTCGTAGCCCGCGCGGTTCTGGTTCTCGCCTCTCAGCCTCGTCGTCGCCTGTCACGCTGATGGATCTCTCCTCGCCCTACCACTGCCGTAACCCTCACAGTCCTGAGCGGACAGGCACCACGAGGTCGCCGATGATGAGCACGACACTCATCACCACCAAGACAAGTACTACGCAGTACGCCGCAGGGAGTTGCGCGGTGACATTGACGTACCCCGGATCGGGTCGCCGCCGGAGCCTGGCCAGCCGTCTGCGGATGCCCTCCCAGGCGGCGGCGGTGATGTGGCCGCCGTCCAGTGGCATGAGTGGGATCAGGTTGAGTACACCGACAGCGAGGTTGACCACGCCGACCACCATGACCAGAAACGCCACTTTGGTGCCGGCATCGAGGTCGGGCACGTCGGAGGAGAGGATCTCGGCCGCGAGCCGGGACGCACCGACGATCGACAGTGGACTGTCCTGACCGCGCTCGGCGTGGCCGACGATCGCCTGAGCGACGTTCCACACGCGGCTCGGGAGATGGGCCACGCCCGCGACGGTGTCCGCGGTGAACTCGCCCATGCGCAGCACAGTGGAGATCGGGCCTAGCCGGGTCACCATCTCACGCTGTTCGGGTTCGGCGCCCAGGCAACCGGCGAGCTGGTCCCGGCCGGAAATGGTGTGGTCGCGATCGAGCACGGCGGCGTCGACCTGCCGAAGAGGGACCAGCCGACCGCCGCGGCGGACCTGGAGCCGCAGATCGCCATCGTGGTTGTCCTGAAGCCGGTCGGACAGCTGCGCCCACGAGGACACGACCTGACCGTTGACGCTCACGATCTCGTCGCCCGGTCGCAGCCCCATGGCTTTGGCGGGAGACGGGGTCGCGCCCGGCTCGCAGGCAGCCCCGCGTACAAGACCGGGAGTGGCGCACTCGAACACCCGGCTGATCACCGTGGTCCCCGTCGGCTCGGCCGAGTGCACCCCGTAGATGCCGTACACCCAGAGACAGCACAGGAACGCCACGACGATATTGACGGCCGGACCGGCGAGCATCACCAAGATCTTCTTCCTCGCCGGAAGCTTGTAGAACAAGCGATCGGAGTCACCAGGTTTGATGAGGTCGAACTCGGCGGAGCGGGTCAACGAGATCATGTGCGCGAACAAGCCCAATCTCGGCCTGCGGAGTGTGTGGACGCGCGACTCGCTGTCGGAACCGGATTCCCCGAGGTCGTCGTCCAGGCCACCGGGTGTGATGCCCGGTGCGTCTTCCCGCTCTGACAGGGTTTCGCCCCGCGCGACGCACTTCTCGCGGTCCGTCAGCGGTGGCAGCATGCCGATGATCCTGACGTAGCCGCCCAGGGGGATCAGCCTGATTGCGTACTCGGTCTCACCCCGCTTCCACGAACAGACGGTGGGGCCGAAGCCGACCATGTACTGGCTGACCCGGCACCCGAACTTCTTCGCGAAATACAGATGCCCGAGCTCGTGGAGTGCGATCGACGCGTGAAGCGCGGCGAGGAACACCGTGGCGCCGACGATGTAGAGCAGAACAGTGATCATCAGGCGTTCACACCGCCACCCGCTGGGTCTTGCCGGTCTTCGACGGCTGTTCGCCCGGTTCGGTCTCCACCGCGTCACCGGCGGCGACCTCGGCGGTCCGCGCGGCCAGGTAGAGCCCCTCCCTGTTGAGATGCCGCGAGTAGCTCGCGTCCAGGTAGAGCACCGGGATGTCTCCCGCGGCGGTGAGCAGGGCCGGGTACAAAAGCTCCTTGATCGGGCCGGAGCCGCCGCCGTAGACGTACACCGCCTCGGTCGTCGCGCCCGCCTGCGAGAGAACGTCGCCGAAAGCCGAGACGATCGAGGCGACCAGGTATCGTGCCTCGTCGAAAACGTAGCCGCCGGCGTTCTTGTGACGGTTCTGCTGCATCGGTGACGGTTCGTGCTGGAGGAAGTCGGCGAGCTGCTTACGGCTGGCGAACCTCAGGTTCTTGTCGGCGTCGTTCATGCGCTCCATGGCGTTCAGCAGCACCGTGCCGTATCCCTCGTCGAGGGTCGCCGCGGCCTCGGAATTGAACTGGGTGTCGGTGAAGACCGGGAAGTTCACCGTGCCCTCGCCGACGTCGACGCCGATGGTGTTCCGTGCGGCCACCAGGTCCGCGGCGGTGATGTTCTCGAGGGCGCCCGGCTCACGCTGCCGCAGATCAGCCAGCAGGAGCTCCGCCAGTGGCTCGCCCTTGTCGCTGATCGCGAACTGCGCGGAGGCGCCCTCGGCGATGACCCGGACATCGACGAACTCCAGGCGCACCGACACCGGCGTCGAGAAGTTCTTGATGGTCACCAGATGCACCACCGGGTCCGCCGACCCAGGGGTACCGGTGAACTCCGCGGCGTAGGCGTGCCGCCGCGCCACGAATTCCCGGATCGGCAGCGCCAGTCCCGCGCGTACCCTGACGCGCAGTTCTTCGGTGGGCAGCGTGCCGTGCGTGGTGACGTGGTCGCGCAGGGCCTTCGCGGCGAAGATGCCCAGGATGAGCACTTTGGTCAGTTCCTGGTCGACTTTCGAGTGCTGGCCGAGAACCTCGAATTCGGTGAATTTCGAGGCACGGACGTGGAGCGCCGCACGGCCGAAGATACGGCGGTCGCTTGCGGCGACCAGGGGAGTGGTGAGCGTGCAGTGGAGGTTGTTGTAGAAGTCGCCGTCGGTGTCGGTCACGCTGAGGACAGCGGCGGCGTCGGCGTCGGGGATGGGGACTTTCGGGCTGGTGCGCGAGGTCGAAGCCACCGCGCTGGGCAAGTCGATCTTGTCGAATAGCTCGATCTCGGCGTTGCGGATGACGCCTTTCACGTAACCGTTGCCGACGTCGATGCCGCCGGTGAGATGCATGGTCCTGGTGCTCATGGCTGGTGTTGATCCCTCGATCTCGTTGTCGCGTGGGTGGTCGTTGATGCCTGGAAACAGGACGTCACCTCATGTCCAGCATCGCGGCGATGCTTGTCCTGACATCAGGACCGGCCGGCCGGGTCGCTGATGGCTGTCCGGTGGACGTCCCGGGGTCCCTGTCCTGGTCGGCGGATGCCGGTACCCCGGCGCGGGCGCCGCGCGTGATCGCCGCGTCGTGGGCGGTGCCCGAAGGCTGAGCCTCGAGGAACTGATCGCCCCCGGTGGCGCCAGTCGAATAGTCAGTGGGCTCCACAGACGACAGTGCGCCGTCGCGGTCAGCGGCGCCGGGCGGAGGACCGCCACGCCGGGGACGTTGTTGGACGGGCCGGTTGACGACATCGATGATCCCGTCGCGCTCGATGGACTCGCGGACGAGCAGCTGCAGTGAGCGCGAGATGCTGTGCTGAACGTCCAGCCACTGGTTGGTCGAGACATCCTCAACAGGGACACTCCAACGCAGGCGCCGCGGTTCAGGCATCGCACACACCTCCTCGATCGGTTTCAGGGGCAGCGAAGCCCTCGGTCATCACGAACACACCCCTCTCGCCTGGCCAGTGCTCCCGGCGGCCTCTTATCGACTCGGTTATCGACTGACTTATCGACTCATATCGTATGGTCCAACTCGGGTCTATGCAATGGCCGAGGGGGCCCACGATGAGGCCACGGGCGAAGAAGGTCCACATCCTAGCCGTATCGGGCGGGACCAACACCGGTCCCATCACTGCCACCGCCGGCACCGGGGAGTCCCCTGTGGACACTGAAAATGGGCGCTCTCTGGTCTTACGCAGGCCCCGAACGATGCCCTTTTCTGTCCGCGAACAAGCCCCGAGTCAGTCCATGGTCTCGATCCGGTATGACAGCAGCCCACTATCAGGCCGCGACTGCGCTTAGACGAGACCATGATCAGGCCATAGCTTCGCCGAGGGTTGCCGAGAACCTTGAGAAGACCAGGCATGGTCCATGCTCCAGCGGACTGGAGACACGCGCCTGTCTCGGCACCGGTGCCGCAGCAGTGGCAGGGGACGTCGCCGACCCGCCGTGGGCGCGCACAGAGAGCGAAGGACAAGGAGCGGAACGGCCCGGTGGCCGCCCGCATGGAGCGATCGGGCGAGTCCTCCCGTTCCCACCGAGGTCGCCTGGCCCCGATGGGAGGGGAGTGGGGACCAGGCGGGCTCGGTGGGAACGTCCGCCTGGAGGACCCCCACGGCGGGTCGGCGACGCTGGGGGAGCGATATCGGTGCGACCCCACATCGACTGGACGTGAGTCAACCAGGTCGGTCACTGACGCGTTCGCGAGACAGCGCTGGCCGATGGGGATGCGCGACAAGACGAACCGACCAGAGCCGATACAGGCCCGCCAGGCACAACCCTGGAGACGACCGATCCGCGTGCAGGCGACCACGAGACATGCCCGCGGCAGCCTGCGCTCGAAGCGCCGACGATTGACCCGTGCCCGTCGCCGCGGGCATCTGACGCAGCCCGTACGGGTGCCCACTCGTCCCTCGCGGGGATGCCAGAACCGCACCCGTTCGCCGGTGCCACGGACGACGAGAAGGCCGTACACCCAGAAGGCGTGATATCCAGGGAAAACGCCTCGACCCGTACACCCGCTACGCGGAGAAGTGCGGGGTGTACGGGTCCGGGGTGTCAGTGGCGTTTTCCCTGATGTTCCAGGCTTTCGCCGACGCTCCAGCCGCGGAACGAAGCGACGACGTTGAGATGGCCCAAAGGGCATAAGGGAACCTGGCAACAGCGGCCCTGGATTCCCTCGCTCCGCTCGGCCTCTCCGCTACGCTGCGAGATGCTGTTCGTCGGCATAGCCGACGGGTTCCAGCCTCCGCTCGCTGCGCTCACTGGACTGTCGGTCGCTGACGCTCCCTCGGCATGCCCCCGGCGCTTCGCTTGAGGATGGAGCGCTGCCAGCGGAGCTGGCACGGGAGCGAAGAAAGGTCGGCAGGGGATGCCGACGACGTCTGGCCGCGGCCCTGCAGTAGTGCTGTGCTTCCACGAGATCGGCCGCGATACGACCTCGGGCCGGCGAGGGCCGGATCCGAACCACAGCACGACCCTCTACAAGAGACCAAGAACAGGAAGCCATGAACAACGTGAACGGAACTCCCCTTCGAGAACTGAGCGGCGAAGGAGGGCTGACTCACCACCAGATCGTGCCGCTCCGGCGGCACGGTGTCACAACCGTCGAGCAGCTCGGCGAGCTGGTAGACGCGCACCGGATAAAGCCGGACGGATCCGAGCTGTCGACGGTGCCAGGATTCGGACCGCCACGGGTCGAGCTGGCGTGCAGCGCTGTCGACCAGTGGCGCGGCACTGCTGCTGATGAGTGCTGAGTTCTATCAGCCTCGGCCTGCCAGGGAATTCAACGAGGAGCACATCACCATGAACACCGAGCCCCATGGCCCAAAGCAGACAGCCGCGCTGGACGCGATTCTCCGTCGCGACGGCGCGCACCACCTCGAGATTGACTTCGACGAAGAGGGACTCGTCGAATCCGTGACGTCTGCCGACGAACAGTGGGATGAGGTCAGAAGTTACGTACGCGGTGACCTGTCGGCCGAGGAACGCCGACAGGCGGAAGCGCTGTTCGAACCGGACGGCGTGGTCTACCCCGACATGGACGGCTGATCTCACCGGAGACGGGGCATCCGCTGTCGTGGCGTCGTCGTCGATGCGACCATGCGGCACTGACCTGGACAGGAGTGATCGGGTCAGTGCCGGTCCGTGCGGACGCCGCCGCGGAAATCCCACGATCCGCGTTGACCTGCGTGATGACTGATCAACCGCAACGCCAACAGATCGGTGTCCGTCCACTCACGCCCCTGACATTGCGTGAGCGTCTGAGCCGCACCCCAGTGCCCATTTTCCGCAAAGGAGACATCGCATGTCGGTACATCCGGATAGCCCGCACAAGGCAGAAGAGAAACAGCCAGGAGCGATTGATCTGGCCGACGATAAGTCAGCCGTCAAGTCAGTGAGTGCGCTGAGTGATAAGCACCGCGAACGCCTGGCGGAGGCTCTGCGCGCAGCGGAGTCAGCGGTGCGGCACGGGCGGATCCTGTTGGAGATCCGGCAAGTGCTGGCGGAGGATTATCCGTACCGCGACGTGCCGCCTGTCGGCGCGGTGTTCAGGACAGCCGAGGAGCCGAACGGGTTCTTCTTCACCCGGTTCGGCGATGTGGTGTTCGCTGACGGGCAAATCGGAGACGATGTTGCTTTCGGGTCCCCGGTCGAGGAGCTGTTCACCGACGAGTTCGGCGGCGCGCAAGGTCGTCACACCGTGCTGGTGGTGAATCTGCGCGACGATACGATCGGAACTGACGGGGACGACGAGCGGTCGATCCACGCCCGGTTCGGCGTTTCTAGGACGCCGAGTGACGCAGGCGCCGACGTCGGCGACAACGAGGTCACGTCGCAGTCACATCGGGTTGTACCAAACGACGGTGTGCTCACGAACAGGGACAGCGACGAGAGCGGCTCGAGCACCGCGGCATACGACTGGGAAGACGCGCTCGGGGATCTGCCCATCGACGTGGAAGCCATGGCGCTCGATCGGGTGCTGGGTGCGGTCGCGAACACTCGTGTGCGGGGCGGGGCCGGAGGCTACGTGCTGCGCGGCGAGAACGTTGACGAGCCAGTGGATGCGGTGAAGTCTCTCGGTTTGGTGAGGGACAGTGCCGATCCGCTCCGCGGCGATCCGCACGGCTACCGTGTTCTTGAGCTGACTGCGGCGGGCAGGATGATAGTGGAGCAAGTGCATCCTTTCAAATGGCGTGCGGTGTGCCGCCACTGCGGCACGCCACTCAGCCGTTCCCACTGGGCTGACAGGTGGCTTGTGCGGACGCTGCATGGAGCTCACGAGGAGTGCGAGAAGGCCCCGACCGTCGACGGCGACCCCGGCCACCACGATCCGCTTGTCGCGGTGTCGCGCAACGGCGTGATCGACGATGGACGTGAACAGCTGACCGGTCCCTGAGGAACTTTCGCGTCGGGATCAGCGGTAGGCGACCGGCGGGGAGGTCCTCCTGGGTCGGTTCAGGGTACGGCGCTAGACGCGCCCGGGTGGATCGCAAGCGGGGGAAGGCCGGATGCCTACCGGCTCCTTCGTCGAGATGCGATTCGGCAGCATTCGAAAGGGTCCCGATGACGACTGCAATCCATGTGGTGAACAAGCGCACCGATGCCTTCGACCTGTACATCGGCCGAGGCTCGGTCTGGGGCAACCCGTACCGCCTGCCCCAGCATCACACCGACGCGGACCGGGCTCGAGTCATCGAGCAGTATGAGCGATACCTGCTGAGGAGCCCGAAACTGATGGCCCGTCTCCCCGAGCTGTACGGGAAGAGGCTCGGGTGTTTCTGTGCTCCCAGGCCCTGTCACGGCGATGTGCTGAAGCGATACGCCGAGGCATGGGCACAGGGTGTCGCGGTGTACTCGCACGTCGTCCTCATCACCGGGTCGCGTACCTGGGAGGACGAACCCGCCATGCGCCGGGCGTTCAACGACCTGTGGCGAGAGTGGACACCGGGACAGGTCACCAGCCCCATGCTGCTCTTCGGCGCCTGTCCGGACGGCGCGGACGCCATGGGCGAGCGGCTGTGGCGCGCGGCGGGCTTCACGACGATGCCCTTCCCCGCGGACTGGCCAACACACGGCAAGGCGGCGGGATTCCGCCGAAATCAGGTGATGGTCGAGATCGCTACCCGGCTCCGCGACGCCCACGCTCGAGTGGCGTGCACGGCGTTCCTCGATCTGTGTAGCAAGCCGGGCTGCCGGCGACGCGACGATCAGCAGCTCATGCCGAAGGTCCCCGGCCACTTCTCCCACGGCACGATCGACTGCCGCGAGCGGGCCATCGAGGCAGGACTCGACGTCGTTGACGTCATCCAGCCGCCACTGTCGCAAGCCTAGGAAGCGCGGAGAGTCCTGCAGCAAGCGCACTGCCGGACCGTCGATCCTGAGCGGCCTGGGTACGAACATGTTCGTGGGCAGGTGGAAGCAGCGTAGCGACAAGTAAGCGGAAGCCAGTCAACTACGCGTTTCGGTTGATGTTATGTGCCTTGTCATAGGCGGCCACGACTGTCTTGGAAAGACGCCCCTTCCGCTTGACCTCGTAGCCACGCTTGACGGCCCACTCGCGGATCTTCTCACGCTCCTCGACGGTCATGTCGGGCACGACCTGCTTCGTCGGCGCCTTTCGTTTCTTGAGGAGGTACGTTCTGTCGATGCCGTGTGCTTTGTCGTAGGCATCGACGACGTCCAGGGGAATCCGGCCCCACGGCGCGACGTCATAGCCCTCCTCGTCGGCCCAGTCGCGGATCTCCGCACGCTCGTCGGGCGTTGTGTCGGGCACGACGTCGGTCGTCTCGGTAGGCTCCGGAACCTTTCCATCGGTGGCGCTGACCACGACCGTGGTCGTTCCGCTGGACGCTGACACCTTTCGTTTGGCGGCGCCGACCGGGGTCTTGGTCGTGGACGACGTGCCGGGCTCGGAAACTTTGCTGTCGCCGGCACTTGGCTCAGCATCCGGCGCCACACGTCCCTCGGAAGCTTCTCGCGCGTGCTCCAGGTACGTCTTGAGTCGCCGCTTGAACTGCTGCTTCTCGTCAGCCGTGAGCTCGATCTCGTACCAGGTGTCCTCGAACCCGAAGGTCACCGTGCCAGCATCGGGCTTGCCGCTGATGTCTGACGTGTACTTATAGATGACTTCCTTGGCCATGAGTCGGAGGATAGCCCACTCGAATGCTGATCAAGAGGCCGTTTGGAGTGGTGTATCGATAGATCGTGGGGAAAAGCAGTCGATAGCCGCTCCGGTGCTGCTGTGAGAGCATGAAGCGTCGGCCGCACTGCTGAAATCGCAGTGTCGAACGCTACCCCCGCGCTGCGTGCCGAACCACGACTGTCGCTCCTGATCGAGAGGCCCCCGTCATGACCACCCTGCAGACCGTCGATGACCGTCCACTCGTGGACAAGGACGTCGATCTGTTCGCCCTGATGTGCCAGCGCCGTGGCTGGACTGAGGAGTACCTCCGGGAGATTGAGTCCACGGAGCACGACGAGCTGCTGAGCCTGGCCGAGATGGTCGACGCGCTCGAGGACGCTCGCGCCGCGGGAAAGAAGATCACGATCGCCCCTGACTTCGACGTGGACGGCATCTCCTCGGGAGTGCTCGGGTACGCCGGACTGTCCGAACTGGGGTTCGACGTCGAGCTGCATGTGCCCGACTACCGGCGCGGTCACGATCTGACGCCCGAGGACATCGCCGAGATCAACGCCCGGTGGCCGGACACCCGTGCCCTGCTCACCTGCGACGGGGGAGTGAACTCCCACCACGGCATCGCGGCGGCACGGGCCCTGGGGTGGATGACCCTGGTGACCGACCACCACACGGAACTGCCGCCCGGCTCCACCGCCGACATCACCGTCGATCCGTGCCGGATGGACGAGACCTACGCTCACCCGGGAATCTGCGGCGCACACGTGCTGTACCAGGTGATCGAGGCGTACACGCGGGTCCACCAGCCAGGCAAGCTCTGGGAGATCCGTCTCCTAAGGCTGTTCGCCGGCCTCGGCACCGTGTCCGACGTCATGCCGGTGCTCTTCGAGAACCGGCAGCTAATCCGTGATTCGTTGTCGATCGCCCGCCTGCTGTGGGTCGCGCCTCCCGCGCCCAACGGTCCGCACGGAGATCCCGCGCCGCATCTCATCGACATCGAGGAGGCGACGTTGATGAAGGTGCTGCGCATGGACCCACACCACCCGGTCTTCCTCCGCGCGTTCCAGGGTTTCGCACTCCTGCTGAAGGCATTCACCGAGACCGGCAAGATCCGCGGACGCGACGACATCAACGAGGGCTTCTACGGCTTCTATCTGGCGCCCGCGATGAACAGTCCCCGCCGGATCGAGACTCCGCTGCAGCCCTGTTTCGCCACGTTCACCGCGGACGACACCGACGCGATGCTCGCGAGCGCACACGAGGTCATCCGGGGCAACGACTATCGCAAGCGGATGACGACCGAGCACCTCGCGGCTCTGACCGGGAACGACCAGCCACTGGCCCCGTGGGTCTACTTCTCCGACGCCCCGGCGGGGATGTACGGGCTATTGGCCAGCCAGATGATGCAGCGGACCGGCCACCCGGTGGTCGTCGTCAACCGGCCCGCGGACGACGATGACATCGTCAGTGGCTCGGGCCGGGCACCGGGTTGGTTCGACATCATCGGCTGCCTCGACCCGCACGAGGGGCTGCGGGCCGTCGGGCACCGGCAGGCGTGCGGTGTGAAGGTCGAACGTGCCACCCTGGTCGACTCGCTCGCCGAGGTCCTGGCCGAGGCGACACGCGTGGCGCTGCTCGATTCCGACGAGGATGACATCCAGGGCGACCTCGTGCTGGGGCCGGACAGTGACTGTGACGCCGGGCTCGATGATCTGCGTCCGCTGGTCGAATTCGTCCGCCGGACCGAGTTGCTCACACCGTTCGGCCACGGTTTCACCGAGCCGGTCGTGCAGATCGCGGTGGAGCCGCTCGGGTTGCGCATCGACCGGATCGGTTCGGAGAAGCAGCATTTGCGGCTGGTGACCCGAGCGGGTCTGTCGTGCCTGTGGTGGAACGCGGCCGAGGACAAGCACGCCGCGCTTCGCGATGTCGTGACGAGGGCGAGCCGGACGGAGGTGGGCACGTTGCGCTTCACGGCGAGGCTGCAGCTGAACACGTTCCGCGGGGATACCCGCGTCCAAGCCGTCATCGCCGAGCAGATCCCGTCCCCTCTCTGACATCTCGGGAAGGTGGCCATGGCCGCTCCAGGAATCGACGGCCGCCTGCGTGATGCCGGGTGGTGCCTCGCTGTCGCACTGGTTGTCGCCGCGGCGTATCTCGGTCTCGGTGTCGCGGTGGTGTCGATTGTCGGAGAGCCGATCCTCGGGACGATCGTGGCCGATCTGCTCGTGGTCGTGCTCGTCGGTGTTGTGCGGCGTGCCCGACCAGAGTGGATCACCTACGCACCGAGATCGCGGCCGGCGGGAGACACCCCGGTCTGGGCCTGGACCGCCGCGGGGTGCGCCGTTCTCGCGTTTCTCGCTGGTCAGTCGGTGGCGTTGTGGCTCTATGGTGCGGTGGGGTCGACTGGCTTCGACACGTCCGTGCGAGCACGGGAGCATGCTGGTGCGACCGCGGCACTGGTGCTCACGCTGGTGGCCGCGCCGGTGGCGGAGGAGATCCTCTTCCGGGGGCTTCTGTATCCGTTGGCGCGCACGCGGGTGGGTGTTGGGGCCGCGGTCCTGTTCACCGCCGGGGTGTTCGGCATCCTGCATGGCAACATCGTGCAGTTCGCGTCCGCGTTGCCTATCGCGGTGGTGCTGACCCTAGTCTACGAGCGCACACGCCACCTCTGGCCCTGCGTGGTCGTGCACCTGGGTTTCAACCTTGCGGCCATCGTGGTGCCCGCTCCGGTGTTGGCAGGGTTGAGCAACCCCGTCTCGGCGTTGCTGCTGACAGCTGTTCTCGCCGGCGGCGCGCTGCCGCTCATGTGGAAAATCAGCAGTACGCCGACACTCGAGGCCAGCATCGTGGAACCCCGGCGGGGCAAGGCGGAGCGCACGACAGAGACACAGGAGAGCTGAGCAGTACAACTCTCCCGCGCTCATCGACCACTGTGCTCGCCGCACAGTGGTCGATGTCGGACCTAGGTCGGGACATCATTGCCCTGGGGTGACCGGGCTGATCCGGTCACCGGGGGTGGCTGAAAGGAGTGGTTCACTGGTACTCGTGAAGAAAGGAGAGGAACCCATCATGGCAATCGTCAGCAGCTGTACCTACGACGCGCGGGGCCGGCTCATCCAGCCGGATCGGCTCGCGATCGGCCACGCGAAGATCAGTTTCGATCTCGACACGGGTGGGTGCCCCACTTTCGATCGAGGTCGTGTCCACGTCCATGTCATGACGGCCAGCGGCCTCACCGCCGCCCAGGCACACCAACGTGCGAACGTCCAACTGGAACGCTTCCTCGAACGCGCGGAGGACGTGGCCGGATACCGCGAGATCGTGCGGAAAGAGATCCAGGGGACCACACCCTGCAACGGCAACACGGTGGTGACCTACGAGATCCTTTACGCTGTCGAAGCACCGATGTGGGCTCGCCACCGCGGCCGCGCGGCTGCCGAGGCGCGATTCGCGCGAAACCTGAGCGTGGTTGCCGGCATGTGACCGTCGTACCACCATAAGAACGAGGCCGACGAGTATCCCTTCCCGCAGGAAAACTCGTCGGCCTCGTTTTTTTGCGACGCGTTTGTCTGGTGAGATGACCGCTGTTTATTTGCCGGACGTCAGCATATCAGTCAGTGCGGAGGGTATGCAAGAAACGGCAAAGGCCACGCGCGCGCAATAAGGACCCCTTGCGCGTGGTGGCGCCGACTGCCTCTGTACGGCGCGGACTTCGTCGCTCAACAGGGCTTCCGAAGGGCTCATCAGAGCCCGCAGAGCAACGGCACGCCCGAGTCGTGCCCCAGAACAGCCCCGTAATAGACCTGGTTGTCACCACTATCGCACGGCGGGCTTCCCGATCGCGGCGCCCCGGTCGTCCAGGAAGGGGGAGGGGAGGCTGACCTGTTCTGCTGTACCACGTGTCGTGGTACAGCATGAATACGTGCTCTGGCCTGGGACAACGCCTGTATTCCACTATGTCGGCATAAGCTCCTGTACCACGTCGCTACCCTGACGTGGTACACCGATTGTGCTGATAATCCAGCATTTCGCGGCGATGTACCACGAGTACCACCTTTTCGCGACTGTTTACATGCGCGCGCGAGCGAGTGAACGAGCTCGGCTCCGCCATCCCCGTCTCTCGTCCTCGCGTGTGTATTTAGTTATGAAAAGGTGGTACACGTGGTCCGGGGGGTATCGAAACCCGCGCCGACCAGCGCGAACAGGTGTACCACGTACGTATCCCCACGTGGTACAGGTGCCCCGCATCGCTCGGAGAATCTCGCTCTGACCATGGCGAACCCGTGTACCACGTCTCGTGGTACACCATAGCCGTACCCCCAGGGGGTACTGGCCCGCGGCGGATTCGTGTGCTCGCGACCTCGGGATTCAGGGGCACCGGTCAGCCGAACTCCCCGATCCCTGACCAGGGCGGGGCGGCTCACGCCGCCCGCGGGTGTGCGGGCGAGCCGAGCTCGTGGCACTCGTGTACCGGGAGGGCCTCGCGTGATCACGTGTTCGCAGGCGGCCGCGCCCGACGTCGCAGGGCTGCGGTGGCCCCGAAACCCTCTTATCGATAGGGCTATCGACTCGTTGCGAAAGACGAGTCGAATGACATAGAGTCGGGAACGCGTTCCTATTCGATTACGAGACCGAACGGCGTCCCGCGCACTGCCGGTCGGGTCGTGAAGCGATGGAGAAGACCGCTGCATGACCACCTCTGTGTCTCCCGCACCAGCACCCGGCGACGACGACGTTGGCGCCACGCCGATCAACCCCGCGGCCGACGCCGCCACTCGGGTCATGGCGCATTTCTCCGGCAGCGGCGGCGCCGCTCCGCAGAACGAGATCATCACCCACTGCACGGCGGCCTACCTCGACGTCATCGACCCGGCCGACGCGCCGCCACCGAGAGTCCTCGAGAAGGAGTTGCTGGCGATCGTCAACAGCGTCTGCACAATCCAGAACAAGGCACGTACCGCCGCGGAGAAGCTGCCTCTGCTGCGGTGCCTGACCTACTGGCAGGTCTCGCAGATCCTCCTGCGTCTGCACCACGTCATCCGCATCGCGCCCAGCACGAAGGACACCGATCGCGAGTACGACCTGCTGGCGATGTACCAGGCCACTGGACGCTCCCGCGGAACCTATACGACCAGTGAGGATGACATTCGCACCGCCGCGCGCAGGTACAACACGCAGCTGACGCTCAAGGAGTTCGCCGAGGTCCTCGCGGTCCTGCGCGAGGACTCGCCCCGGACCCACCAATGCCGCCACCGGGATCTCATCGCGGTGAACAATGGCGTGTTCCACTACGGCCGCGAGGCGCGGGAGATCACCGTGGGCGGCACGACCTTCCACTTGGAACCGAAATCGCTGGTTCCCTTCCACCCGGCACTGGTCTTCCTCGCCAAATGCCACATCGACTACGTCGACGCACCCGACAACCCGGTCATCACCCACCCGGTCGACGGCACGGTGTGGAACATCGAGTCCTGGGTCCGCGAACTGTCCGACGACGACGGCATCCCCGAGCTTCTCTGGGAGATCATCGGCGCGATCATCCGGCCACACGTCCCCTGGGGCAAGACCGCCTGGTTCTATTCCGAGGAGGGCAACAACGGCAAAGGCACCCTGTGCTCGCTGATGCGCAATCTGTGCGGTCCCCGGGCGCACACTTCCATCCCGCTCTCGGACTTCGGCAAAGACTTCGCGCTCGAGCCACTGGTGCGCGCCACTGCCATCATTGTTGACGAGAACGACGTAGGCACGTTCATCGACCGGGCCGCGAACCTGAAGGCGATCGTCACCAACGACGTCATCCAGATCAACCGCAAGTACCGGATGCCGATCGCCTACCAGTTCTTCGGGTTCATGGTCCAATGCCTCAACGGGTTTCCCCGCGTGAAGGACAAGTCCGAGTCGTTCTACCGCAGGCAGCTGTTCGTCCCCTTCACCAAGAGCTACACCGGCAGGGAACGCAAGTACATCAAGGACGACTATCTCCAGCGACAGGACGTCCTCGAATACGCCTTGTGGTACGTGCTCAACCGGGCGGGGGCGGCCGACCCGGGCCACTACTACCAGCTCTCTGAACCTGTGGCGACCAAAGAGGTCATGGCCGAGTACAAGGAAGCCAACGACCCCGTGCGCGCGTTCTGGGAAGAGTTCCGGGAACGGCTGGTCTGGGACCTGGCGCCGTTCACATTCCTCTACGACCTGTATAAATCCTGGTTCGCCGATGTCTCGCCATCGGGCTCGCCGGTGAGCCATAAGCAGTTCATCACCGATCTCGTGGCGATCGTCCAGGCCGACCCTCTGTGGCACTGCCCCGACAAGAACCGCAAGATCCGGCCCGGCCAGATGCTGAGTAAACCCGAAACCCTGATCGCCGAGTACGAGCTGAGGAAATGGATGAACCCGCACTACAGCGGCACGGAATCGGACAAGCGGTCCCAGCCCCTTCTGCAAGCCAACTACCGCGGACTTCTCAGGTACACGGTCGCCCCGAGCGACGCCGACACCCCAGACGACGAACAGGACTGAGCCACGTGTCCAAGACCTCCCAGGCACTCGCCGCCCTCACCCAGGCCGTCCTCGAACTCGCGCGGCAGCAGGGGCAAGTACGTACCGCGCTGGCCGACCTCGCCCGAGAACAGCGGGTCACCAATCTCCTTACCCGATCACGGGTCGCCACCGATCGCGGAGAAAGGGCATGGCTGACCGCGGAAGCCGCCCGGCGGATGGACGCGCCGCAGTGGCGCGCCATACCCGGCCCCACCTGGCCGTGGCGCGCCCCAGAACCAGACACCTCGCGGCCGTGAGCACGGACTCGACGAAAGAGACTCAGCACGATGACCCCGCAGCGCACCTCTGTCACCGCCGCCGACGGACTGTTCACCTTCTACGACATCGAATCTCTCGCGAACGCCTTCAGCCTGTGCGCCTACACGCCTTACCCTGATGGCTCAGCGGACCTCGAGGTGTTCTATCTCGTCGACGACGCGCCGGAGAGCACCACCATCGCCGACGATGTCGACCCGCAGGTGCTCGGCCGCGCCATCTTCGCCAGCAACCCCGGCCTCGCCGCCTTCCCGCGAACGCAGGTGCGGTTTCTGGATCTGCGGCACGAGAACAGCAATCTCCGGCTGGCCGCGCTCGTCGGGCTCTCCAACGCCGACCAGGTCAACGATCGCGGCGAGAACTCGGACTATCCAGAGAGCCTGCGCCCGGTCTGCGATACCGATCCCGGCTACGACCCGACGACGCACCCGTTCCTCGCCGGCTACAACTCGCTGAACTACGACACGACGATGCTGGCCCTGTACCTCAACGAGGCCTTCCCGAACCCCGCCGGCGCTGAGCTCTTTCAGCCGACCACAGCGCGGACGCTCCGCGACCACAACGACCGGTTGTTCACCGGGCATCTCGAGTACATGCCCGGCTACCTCGGCTGGGACGGCCCGGCTGCGAGGATCCGGCGCGCCATGCTGCAGTCCGGCCGGCACCTCGACGTGGCGCGGCTCAACGAACTGCAGGTCAAGGTCAGTCTCAAGCGCCTGCTCGGGATGCTCGGCCATCAAATCAAAGAATCCGAGAAGCTCAGTCATGACACCTCGATCACCGGCGTCGAACAGCTCTACGAGCTACTGGCCTACAACGTCTCGGACTGCGTCGGCCTGGCCCAGCTGTTCCGGCACCCGGCGTACGCGAACAGCTTCGACCTCAAGGCGGGACTGCTCGCGCAGTATCCCGAGACCGTGTTCCACCGGACCGGAGCGGTACGGCGAGATCGCCTGACCATCGACTCATCCTCGGCCAAGTTCGTGGGACGGATTCTCGCGCCGTACGAGGCGTTGGACGACATCGAGACGGTCTCGTTCCGCTACCCCCACCCCGAGGTCGCACGCGAGCACGGTGTCCCGGTGACGAACGTGCTCGACGAATGCGTGCGCTTCTTCGAGGAGAACGTCGCACCCGACCCCGCCACGGTCCCGGCCGTCACGCCGGCACAAGCCGACGCCCACCGGCAGTTCATGCGGGTCGTCGAGTACTACCGTGCGATCGAAGGCCAGAACTTCAACGACTCGGCGGAGTACCGGAGCACGTTCTCCCTGCCCGCCCGATCCGTGCGCGACATCCCCAAAGCCCCGAACAACGTGCCGTACTTCCGGGCCGACGCCACACCCTCGTCGTGCTTCGCGACGTTCTCGACCGGAGGTATCCACGGGGCCGAGGCGGACCTGGCGGTATACACCGCCGACCAGATCGAGCACCTTGAGCACGACACATTGCTCCGGCGAGCCCGGATGCACTACCCCGACGCCAGGGACTTCGTCGCTGAGGCCAAAGAGCAGCACAACCGGCTCACGCTGCCCGACGGCACCGTCGTCGACAAGCGCCTCGTCCTGCTCGGGTCGGACCCCGCGAAGGTGAAGTACCGCAAGCCCAAGCACGGGGACCCCGTCCAGGCCGAGCAGCTCGCTCGCTGCCACGCGCAGACGCCCGACCCCGCCATGCTGCTCGCGACACAGCGGAGCGACACCGAGGCTCTGCATGTGACCCTGCCCGATGGCACCGTCGTGGACGGAAAGGTGGTTCTGGCCAACACGACGGCGGCCAAGGCCGCCTACCGAGTCGAGCCCGCCAAGAAGGCACCGGCTCTGTTCGTCAGGAGGGAGGACGAGTCCACCAGACTGCATCCGCGGTTCGCGCGTACCAGTGCGGGACTGGTGGTCCATGAGGACTTCACCAGTTATTACCCGAAGCTGCTGCGCAACATGCGGGCGTTCTACAACCCCGAGCTGGGCGAGGACCGGTACGCGAGAATCTTCGCGGACAAGGAGCGATACAGCCGCGAGATGGCGCGGCCGGGAATCTCCGCTGAGGAGAAGACGCGGCTGGCCACCCTGCGCAACGGCACCAAGCTGATCCTCAACTCGGCCTCGGGCGCCGGCGACGCCGCCCACAGGACACCGATCCGGATGAACAACCGCATCATCTCGATGCGCATCCTCGGCCAGCTGTTCACCTGGCGGATCGGGCAGGCACAGACACTGGCCGGTGCGCGCATTCCGTCGACGAACACCGACGGCCTCTACTCGATCGTCGGCGGCGAGAGCGGCTTCGACGAGGCGACCAACAACCGCGTGCTGGCCGAGCAGCAGGCGGTCATCGGCGTGGACATCGAGCCGGAGCTGATGTTCCTGATCAGCAAGGACTCTAACAATCGACTCGAACTGTCCGCGCCCGCCGCGGGCCGGACGGTCGCGGACAGCGCCATCCTCACCGCCTCCGGCGGCACGCTGGCCTGCTACGCGGGCCCGACCCCGACCAAGTCGCTCGCACACCCGGCGGTGCTCGACTTCGCCCTGGCACGGTACCTGCAGACCGTGGCGAGCAGGGGAGAGGCAGCGCTCGCGGAGCCGTTTGATCCCGCGCTGGGCCGCAAGATGATCCAGGAGGCGATCCGCCCTGACGACCCGGTCGCAACTCTGCTGTTCTTCCAGAACGTCCTCGCGGCGTCCCGGGGGTCGATCACCTACCCGTTCGCCGCGGATCCGCTGACCACCGACCTTGGCGAGGACGACGCTAGCGACGTGGACCTGACCGACCCGCGACCACTGCAGATGGTCAACCGGGTTTTCATCGTCCACGACGGCACTCCCGGGGCCGTCAGTCTCCACAACGCCGGCGCGTGGAAGGTCACCGCCGCCAGCCAGAGCAAACGTCGCGACAGTGGAATCGCCGGTGTCCGGCGGGACCCGGTCGCGCTCAGGATCTTGCGGCATCACGGCTGGGCGACCTCCCGTGCCGAGGCCAGCACCTCCGACGGGCTCACCGTGCTGCCCGACGATCAGGATGTCGTGATCCGCCGGATCAACGGCATCGACCCAGCGTGGTCGACGGTCGTCGTGAACGACGACCTGCATACGTTGCCGGCCGAGCGCGTCAGGCACCTGATCGCGGCGCTCGACCTCGACGTCTACACCCGGATGCTGGGCGAGACGTTCACCAAGAACTGGATGAACTCGACAGCCTGAGCACCGCGGGCAATCCGAGACCACCAATCAGACACAGGAAGGATCTTTCGATGTCCGACGACCGCAGGGCGGAACTCAATGATGTCCCTGCCGCGAGTTCGATTGCCGAGAACAACCTCGCGCGAATCAGAGCCAAGGTCGAGCAACGACCAGATGCCCACATCCAGCAGGACTTCTTCTCGGCCCTCCTGGACACGATAGGACAGCAGGGCAAGGGTTCCCCGATGCTCCGCATCACAGCAGGATCGTCGCGCATCGAGATCAGCGCCGGTGCGGACTACTACGTCATCACGGGCACCGACTGTGGCCAAGACTGGCTGCACCCCAAAACCCGGCCGTCCACCCTCACCGGCAGCGTCACCGTGGACTGTGGTCCAGGCGTGGACGCCGTCGTAGGTGCTTCTGACATCGAGACGTTGCTGGGCCATGCGGTGATGACGAGTTTTCCCTACGACCGGGTTGGAAATGGTCGCGGCGGGCACGAGTTGCTGCACGACTACGTCGATAACTGGATCGATGCGCACGCGCGGGGCAATGAATCGGACAGGAACACGACGTGAGTGTCGAAGTCCCGCGATGCGCGGATCCGCGGACGTGATCGAGCGCGAGATCTGAGTTCAGGATGGCACGCACCGGCAGCCAGCGAGAAAAGAACGTCGAACGCTACCTGCTCCTGCGATGCCGCGAGAGCGGGTTTCTCTGCCTGAAATTCGTCTCGCCTGCTCGTGGGGGAGTGCCGGATCGGATCATTGTCACCCCTACGGTTGGCACCGTCTTCGTCGAGGTCAAACGTCCCCGAGGTGGGCTCGCCCGTCGCCAGCGCCTCATGCACACCAAGATCCGCCGCTTCGGCGGCGAGGTGCACGTCGTCGACAGCACGGTCGCGGTCGACGAGCTTGTTTCCTGTCTCCGGCGACGTGGCTCCGGCCGCGCCCGATCTGAGTGAAACGAGGGTCATGGTGGTTCGCCGGAAGGTCGTGTCGCAACAGATCAGCATTGGTGGGTATCGAGAATAAGAGACTTCTGGAGGAGATATATTATGCCGCGTAAGGTGCGGTTTGGGTTGCTTGTTCGCACGTACGATGGTCACGATGTCGTGTGGGGTCCACGGGCGCACAAGAGTACATTCTTCGATGCCGGTTCTTGGAAATTCTTTCAGGAGCGCTTTCGTCCGTACGGGGAACCGATCGCGATCGTCGAGTTGGTGAACTGGACGGAGCTGAGCTCCAGGATCGCCGAGTGCGAGGCGTATGACGAGCGCGGCGACTGAGGCCCCGGCATCCACCACAGGGCCGCTCGGCTCGGTCTGTCGTAGTCAGCGGGGATCACGTGGGCCTGAGTAAGAACGTGACCTCAACGGTGTGTCGTCGGTCAAGTCAGAGAGGAGGCACACATCATGACTGTCACCCCCACCTCGCCATCGCCACCCCGGGGAAGACCAGTCCTGCTGGAGCCGCATCAGCAGCAAATTCATGATTTCGTCGTCGACCGGCCCTACGCTGGTGCGTGGATCAACCTCGGGGGCGGCAAGACACTCGCGACGCTCACCGTCCTGCAAACCGTGCGGCCGATAGGTCATATTCTTGTCATCGCTCCCATCGCGATCGCGAGGTCCACGTGGATCGACGAGATCCAGAAATGGTCGTTCCCGATCAGGACCAAATCATTGATCGTCAACGACAACGACACGAGGCTCTCCACGAAGAAGCGACTGGAGCGGTTCCGGGACGTCTTCACTGATCCTCCGACGATGTACTTCGTCAACCAGGAGTTGATCACTCGCCCCGCGGCGAAGAGGTGCGCGACCTGCCGCGGAGCCGGTGACAACGGGCTGCCCTGCCGACAGTGCCAGACCGGTTTGATCGATCAGATGCCGATCCAGTCGGTCGTCGGTCCCGACGGCACGAGCCGTGACACGATCATCTGGCCTTTCCAGACGGTGATCATCGACGAGTCCCAAGGCTTCAAGTCCCACACCAGCGCGCGCTTCAAGGCGCTCCAGCGGGTGCGGCCCGCGATCACCCGGCTTATCGAACTGTCCGGCACACCGAGCCCGAACGGTTTGCACGACCTGTGGAGCCAGATCTACCTGCTGGACCAGGGCGAGGCGCTGGGCAAGAACATCACCGAGTTCCGAGAACGCTGGTTCACGCCCAAGATGGTGCCCGGTACGACGACACCGGCGAAATGGATCCCGACCGCGAACGCCGAGGAGGAGATCCACCAGGCGGTCTCGCACGTGGTGATGAGCGCCAAAAACACCACCCTGACCTTGCCCGGACTGAGCATTGACAATGTCAACGTCACCCTGACACCGGACCTGCTGCGGGCATACAAGGACTTCCGGCGCGACCTCGTCCTCGACCTCGTCAAGACCTACCTCGGCGACGACGGCGAACTCACCCAAAGCGTCGAGTCGATCGTCGCCGACAACCAGGCGGTGCTCACCCTCAAACTCATGCAGTTCGCCTCCGGCACGCTCTATACCGGGGACCCGGACGACCCGGCGACCAAGGGACAGTACGAGGTCATCCACGACAAGAAGCTCGCGATGGCCGAATACCTGGTGCGCAACAACGGCGGAGAGCCCATGCTCATCGCCTACCACTTCCGCTCGGACCTCGAACAACTGCTCGCGCGCTTCAGGAAAGCGGGCGTGGACGCACAGCACTTCAACAAATCGCGAGACATGGTCCACCGGTGGAACGCCAAACAGATCCCTGTGATGCTGTTGCATCCGGCCAGCGCCGGCCACGGACTGAACCTTCAGGACGGCGGCTCGACGATGATCTGGTACACGCTTCCGTTCTCGCTCGAACACTACCTGCAGACCAACGCCAGGCTGCACCGTCCTGGGCAGACCCGGCCGGTCACCATCCATCGGCTCATCACCAAGGGGACCCAGGATGAACGCATTCCCGGGGTTCTCGCTGGCAAGCAACAGGTCCAGGACAAACTCCTCGACGCTGTGTCCGGTGAGGACATACTGCTCACCGCCTTGGAGGAGGAGATCCACGACGACCTCAACGACCTCTGGCTCTCCGAGCGGCTCTGAACGGCCGTGGTCGCGCACGTGTGGCGACCAAGCGCGGGCCGGCACCACCGGAGACGCGCACAACCACACTAACGCCGGAACCCACGGCCGTTCGCTGCTGGCGGTGTTGGAGGCACCGCGGGAGCACAACGGCACCCCAGCGCCGAGGGAGGTACCGCCATGTCCAAGATGGACGGGGAACTCGACGTCACCGTCGATGATGACGAGACGTGGCGGGAAGACGCCCTGTGCCGCGAGGCGGATCCCGACGCGTTCTTCCCGGACAGGGGAGGCCGTGTTGTCGAGGCGAAACGCATCTGCGCACGATGTGACGTCCAGGCGCAGTGCCTCCTCGACGCGTTGCGTAACGACGAGCGTTTCGGAGTCTGGGGCGGTCTCTCCCCGCGGGAGCGACGCCGGATCAGACGCGACGTAGCTGCCCCGCCGCTGACGCATGTTCAACTGCGCAGACGCGACCGAGACGACACCATCGTCGCCCTGGCGAAACAGCACTTCACCGCACCCGCCATCGCCGCGAAGATCGGAGTGTCCGACCAGACGGTGTACCGAGTGCTCGGGAGGCAGCGGCAGAGAGACGAGCACCCGCGCCGGATGGCCTGATCTCGTGCCCCTTGATGGTGGGACCGTGTCCGAGCGCCAGTCCGCGAGCTGTCGGATACACCCCGCCAGGCCCGTCGGCGAGCAGATCCACATGAACACAACACAATCAGTCGTGATGCGACGAAAGGTCCGAGATGGACGTCTACAGCCCTGACACCGACACGACGTACCCATCGTGGGACGCTCTGTACGAGGCCGAGACAAACGGGTTCGTCGTCGTGTGCGTCCTGCAGCATGCCCACCGGAAGTCCGGCAGGACAACGACATTCGCTCGCACCTCTGGACCGTTCGCGCAACGGAACACCGCGAAGAATGAGGCCGCGCGGCTGCGTAGACGGTGGAAGCAGCGTGCGCCTCAACCCGACGAGCCGACGCTCCTGGTGGTGACCATCGAACCGTTGTGGCCCCAGCTCTTTCGGAACACGAGGCGCCGGTCCAGAGGGGACGTTAGCCATGAGTGTTCCACGTCGGCGGGATCCGCCGTCGACACCTATCGGGAGGCCTGGCTTGCCGAGAAGAAACGGGCCGACGCCGCGACGGCGAAACTCGACGGAATTCGTGCGACACTGGCCGCCCGGCACGCCGACCATCCTCACGCGTACAGCACCGAGGTGGATCTCACGACCCGTCGCCGCATCGCCACGATCATCGAGAACGACGCTGTGGCCTTCGTCCCGTGTGCCTACCAAGTCATCCCCCATGTCTCTCGAGAGGATGGTGGCTATTGCCTCGCCCGGGCGGACGATGGTGAGTACTGCGCGGCGCACGCCGCCGCGATCCGCGCTCGCCCCATGGACCACGAATAACCAGCGGAGGTCATCCGAAGGGATCAGCTGCGGTCTCCCGGGGCTCAGGTGCCGCCGTTCCTCGCGCGTCGACGGCGTCGGGATAGGGGAGAACCACACCTCGCGGTATCACGCGAGTCGGCACCTGACGTGACCAATCCTGCTCGCGTGACTCCAAGCGGAGATACGACTATCGGCGACTGAGAAGATCCGTGCCGTGGTCGGGGCGCTGCGCGCCCGACGTTCGGGCCTCCGCCGCAGGCACAGGGCCTGCGGCTTCGCACCCGGAGTTCACTGTCGTACGCCCGCCTTGCTCGCGACGCGGTCGTGCACAGTTGCGATGTAACACCCGTGATCTGTTTGCATTGTGCACCGGCGGCCATAAGCTCGATCACGAGCAGGCCGGACGGGCGGCACCGCCGTGCGGCTCACGCGATGGACGCGGGTAGACCACAACGACGTGGCCTCGGACGCCGCGCGATGAGTGACATTGAGCGCGCTGCCAGGAGCCAGGAGAGTGGCCGTGTCCATCCCCTCCGGGTACGCGGGTGCGCGCTGGCGTCGCCCTGCGGTCCCGCGAGACCGAGGCCGTGCGGCCGGTGATGCCCTCCATGGTGTCGGGCGGCGCCGCAGAGAACGAATGCCCGCCAGCGGGTATGGCACGCAGGGAGTTGGATCATGGGGAAACCTCGTGAGGGATGTCGACACAGTCAGAACGATGGTCGAGGACCTGTGATGAGGCGAGCCGACGATCGACCCACGCACGACCGCTCAGGCTCAGGCCGCGCCCGCGGGTTCGACGACGCCCGGACCATCATGTGGTGTTACGAGGCACGCGTGCGTGTCCACGAGCGGCTCGGGGAGACGTCATTTCTGGCGGACGAGACCGTCGCGTCGGTACACGTGCAGAACACAAGAAGGGCCGACCGGGTCGAACTCCGCGCGTTCGATCCTGCTGGGATGCCCGTGGGCGGTGATGTCCTCTACGTCGACCGGCTGAACCAGCGTCTGGACGTGGCCCCGGAGTTCGATCACGATTACACCGGCATGGCGGTGCCCGAAGGGTCCGAGCTCGACCAGGCCATCGCGCGCGAGGACGGCTGGGTGATCAACATGCGGGCACTGCGAGAATACGATCCGGTCGTCGATCGCAAGGCCACACAGCGCGCGGTGTTCCTGGCCCACCTGGGCGACATGATGCAGGACGACCAGGTGCGCGGCTTCCTGCTCGAGTCGGACTCCGGCGGAGACGAACCCGGGGAACCAGAACCGGAACTGGGCTGACCGTTTGGTGATGGTTGATCCACCCTTGGTTCCGCTGCGGAATTCAACGGCGTACCTAGTCATTATCCTCTGATATCGCCGGCTGCCCCGCGGTGACAGGACCGAACCCGGACCGGTTCTGATGGTTCACGTGTGGCACTGAGGATCGTGGACCGGCTTACGCCGGTCCCGGGTGAGGCGTCGCGGCGACGCGGTCGCCCAGGAGATCAGCTCACGCTGGTGCTGAGAGTGCCCACGGCGGGATTCGTCGTTGCCCCGTGCACGTTAACCGGTCATGTAGTTCGCCACGCTGCCACACTCGTCGTGGCACGACCGCGATTTGTAGACCACCACCGCCGAACGGGGCGATGTTGGGGCGCCCACTCATGACCTCTCGGCCTGGGATCTGACAATCCCCGGTGCATTTTCCTGTTAATGGTGTGTTCGCACGACGCCCGGGCACCCGGTTATTGTCGCTCGCGATAGACCGCGACGGGACAGGAAAGTGTCAACAGCGCATGGCGCAGAGTTCGACAGCCAGTGAAACACCCGAACAAAAGGAACAGTGTCACCATGCCCAACCATATCTCCGCTGAGCAGCTGTCCGAAGGCACCTATGTGTTCATTCGCGGGACACTCAGCTACGCGCGTCTCACCAGCGTGATCGAGGGCGATGAATTGAAGGCCGCCGATCAGCGCAGGATCCAGAACAACATGAACCCGATCGGAAAACCGCATGTCACGGCGACCATCACCGGGGCAGAGGTTCAGTACACCGACCCAGCGAACCCCACGCTCGAGGAGCGGTTCGTCGCCGAACGCTGCTACCGCTCGAGGAAGAAGCAGGACGCCGGGTTGAGCTATTCAATCGACTCCAAGGGGTCGAAGCTGCCTCCCATCGCGATCCCAGCCAAGGCCGGTGATGGCACATACGAACAGGACAACTCCCGTCAGGAGCTTGCCCAGGGACTCGACGTCACCCTCGTGCTGCGGGTCTACAAGCCGCAGAACTACGCCAAGCGAGGTCTCGCGCTCGATCAGGTCATCGTTCACGAGACCCCGCGGTACTTCAACCCGAGTGGCGTCACCGACGACGAACTTGCCGCACACGGCATCGTGTTCGCGAGTCCACCCCGCGCGGTCCAGGCACCCTCGGACGGGTCCGCGGTCGGCCCCGCGGAGGACATCGCGGGCACCGAGGCTAACGATGGCCTGCCGCTTCCGGCCCCGCAGCCGTCCGCGGCCGCGGCTCCGGCATCGAGGTCGCCACAGGTCGAGGAAACCCTCGAGGAGAAGCTCGCACGCGTCGAGGCCGAGAACACGGCGTTGAAGGACGCCGGTTCGGCCGTGGGCGCTGCCGTGGCGGTCGGCGCCGCGAACGACCGGCCCGGTACGGGCCACGCCGGTCCGGGTGACCAGCAGCCCGGCATCACCTACCAAGGCTGACCCACACCGGCGAGCGACAGGCCCCCCGTACTGACGTCTGTGCGGTACGGGGGGCCTGGTGTCGTTGCGTTCCCGGTGATCGAGTGAACGAAAGCGTGCGACCGTGACGATCTCAGCCCACCCTCGTAAGTGGTTCCCACAGTTCTACGGCAACACCGCTATTCGCGCTGTGGCGAGCGCGTCGCGCTGGACGGTCTCCGGTCGTGTCAGCGACGACGACACGGAAGCCAAAGTACCCATCGACGTCCGCCACCTGCTCGCGGGATGCACGACCGCGTGCAGGCACGACGGAAAGCTGCGCGGGGCTTTCGCCCTCAACGACACCTGCCTCATGGATCTGGCTGAACTCACAGTGGCGCTGCCGCACGCGCGGAACCACGCCTTCTACCTTCAAACACAGACCGACGGTCTCGTAGTTATCGACATCGAACCTACCTGTCCACCGGACATCGCGGCGGACCTGCTACGGCTGCCGGACATTCTCTACTCGGAGTTGTCGATGTCCGCTCGGGGATATCACCTCATCGCTCCGGTGCCGGCGAATCTGCATGATTTCCCGACCGCGGCGGGGAAGCGCGTGTTGCGGGAAGAGCACGGCTGGTACGAGATCCTCTTCGACCACTGGGTGACCTTCACCCGGACACCGATACCGGAACGCATCATCGGTAGAGCCGCCGCCGCTACCGCGGCGGCACCACGGTTCGCCTCCGTCAACGAGCTGTACCGGGATCTGGCTGAGCACGCCCGGGTGAACCCGAGCATGCCGTCGACCGCTGTCGGCACCGGACGGTCGATGCCCGAAATCCCGCACGCGGCGGAGGTTGTCGAGCACACCCTGCTCAACGCGCGTGGGCGCCTGCGCGGACCGAGCGACTTCGACGACGATCTGTCTCGCTGGGAATTCTCCGTCCTCGGGACGCTGTATCACGAGATGCAGGTGCCACTGCGGACATACAGCGCTCTGGGCGTGCACTACTCGACGAGCGACCGGACCTGGCTGCTCTACCGGGCCGCGCTCGAGGTCATCCCCGCTCGTGCCAAACACCACCAGTCGCGCAACGGTCGGGCGTTCCTCCTGGACCGAGCGGCCGCGCTCGTCGCCGACCGGGAAGCCGCGGCCCTACGGGCACCGCATGAGGGAGTGTCGCCGGCCCGGTAACGGTCATGCCACCAGAGCGGCCGCGCTCACTGCCTGTCCCGACAGGACTGGATCGCGCGGAGCGCGATCGGGTGGCGGTGTGCGACGAGGTCGCGCCGTGACCAGGTCGGTGGCGCCGCTATTCCGGCGCACACCGTTCTGCGATCCCGGTGGATGACATGGAAGCCCGGTGTCGCCACGACCCAGCGGTCCATCAGTAGCTCGTGCCGCGCGGTGTCTCCGCTGAGTGACCGCTGGTGCCGTCTCCGCTCAACTCTCCCACGACCAGAAAGACACGCTCATGAAGCTGAACGACACTCTGTCCACGTTGGTCGAGCAAGCTCTCGACGTCGGTGCGACGCCCGCGCTCATGGGCGAGCCCGGCGTCGGGAAGTCCTCCTGGATCGAGTCCCTCGCTTACTCGATGGGGACCAAGGCGTTCACCCTCCCGTGCAACCAGTTGGCGGACAAAGCCGACCTCACCGGAGCGCGCCTGGTGCCCTACACCAAGGCCGACGGCACCCAGAGCTACAAGCAGGTGTTCTACCCCCACCAGGTGATTCAAGAATGCATCGACTACGCGGAGGCGAACCCACGCGAGCGACCGATTCTGTTCCTCGACGAGATCAACCGCACAACGTCCGATGTGACCTCCGGTGTGCTCACTCTCGTGACCCTGAGGCGCATGGGACACGTCACGCTGCCGAGCAACGTTCGCATCGTCGTCGCGGGTAACGACAAGGGCAATGTCACCACCCTCGATGAGGCGTCCCTGTCTCGCTTCGCGATTTTCCATGTCGAACCGGACGCTGCCACTCTCATGTCCGTCCTGGGCGATGACTTGAATCCCTGGATCAAGAAGGTGCTCACGCAGTACCCGGGGCTGATCTTCCAGAAGCCGACGCCAAACGCGATCGTCGCCGACGGTAAGGACGACGACAGTGACGACAGCAATGTCACCATGGCCGAACTGTTCGACGGTGGCGAGGAGATGAACCAACTCACCACCCCACGCACGATCCACAATCTGTCCAACTGGTTGAACGTGACCGACCGCCAGGAGTTGGCGCGGTATCTCCAAACCACGGTCCAGATCGAGGGCCGCGAGAGCTCCCAGCTCAACGAGGTGATCGAGGCCTATGTCGGCAACACTGTGTTCACTGACCAGCTGGTAAACACTATCGCTGATGACCTCGCCTCGAACCCCAGCGGCCGGGCGCACAACCGGGTCAATGTTCCGAAACCGGGATGTTACGCACGGCTGAAAACCGCGACCACCGTCGACGAACTCGAAGCAGAGATCTCGGCGATGAGCCAGAACGAGCTGTGCGGTTCACTGCTGTTCGCCCTCCAAGAGAGGGACAAGGAGGCCAACTCTCGTCTTATCGAACAGCTGGCCTACGGTCTCAAACAGATCGAAAGCGAGCACATCAAGACGCTCATCGGAATGATGACGTCCGATCAGATCGAAAATGACAACCTGCAGGTTTTCCTGGACGTTGACGCTCCGATCGTTGACAAGATCAAGCCCGCCCTGTCTGTGTTCGTCGGTTGAACCGATGCTGCACGTGCCGCGGGGGACGGTCTGGGCGGGAGCCCTTGTCGTCCGCCGCCGTCACCGATAGTTGCACCAGTCTGATCAGAGCGCAGAAGGAGTCGCGACATGACGATCACCGTCACGAATCAGAAGCCCGCCGTGCTCGATGCGGTGCACACAATTCCGTGCGCCGGCGACTACGACCCGATCCCAGCACTCCAGCACGCCCTCGTGGATCCTCTGCTGGAGCCACTGAGTCCCCACGCGCCGGCGGCTGTGGTCGATTCCTCGGGCGTTGACATCACCGGTGATGTGCCGCATCTGATCATGAGCTGTCTCGGGGACACGATGAACACCGGGGCCGAGCGGACGACCAAGGAACTGCTCGGGCAGACAATGATCAACTATGACTCAGCCACCTCCCTGCCAGTGGGAGAACTCTTCGCCGTCCAGGCCGGTCAGAGCAACAAGATGCCCGCACCCTCGCCTCGTGTCATCTACACCCCACAGGGCGACATCATCCCGGCGGCGAAAAGCCTGCTCGCTGGTGTCGCCGATGACAGCGCATTCTTCGCCTCGGTTGCCTACGCCTTCCACCCGAACACGCTCGCCTTCTGGTTCCAGTCGTCCGCAGCGTTCGATGGCTTCAAGGTATGGCTCAACCAGCAGACCCAGACAATGACAAGCGCGAACGCACTACCGGGGACAACGAGTCAGTGGCTGACCGACTTCACAACACTCTCGCTCACGGGTGCGACGGAGTCGCTGTTGTTGCGCAAGGATGACAGCGATGGGAATGAGGAGTTCTCCTCCGCGCGGTTGATCATCCACATGCTCATGACCTATGTCGAAAGGCAACGCGCACAGGCGCAGACCAATGGCACAGCCCCGGACACCGGCATCATGCCGTTCACTGTCGGCGAGCTGTTCTGCCCTCGGTCCGTGGTCCTTGTCAATGTCGAAGCCCACGCCCGCGCAGCCCCCGCGACAGTGCAGCGGGAGTGGAGTCTCATCAACCAATCGCTGGCGTCGCCGGTGAAGGTGATCTCCAATTCGTCACTGTCCAAGCTCACGAGTCTTCCGCGGGCCGCAGCCAGGGCTGCCGCCGCTGTGAACGTGCGCCAACAGCCAGGCTTACCTGGAGCACGTTCCGCCCAAGTGAAGTTCCGGAAACAGCCTCCGAGTAAGCGTGATCTGTTCAAAGACATCAGTCGCGTGTTGCGTCGGATGGGAAAAGTCAACAAATCGCAGAACGTTCTGCGTACCACGAAGACGACCTACCTCAAAGCCAACCGTCGCGACCCAGACGACTTCAACAAGCCCGGTCGGATAACCTCGGCACGGTACATGCCAGACCTGCACGTCTACGTCGACACCTCCGGCTCGATCTCCCAGGAGAATTACCAGGAGGCGGTCCTGATGCTCATCAGGATCGCGAAGAAGCTCAACGTCAACCTGTACTTCAACTCGTTCAGTGATATCCTGTCCCAGGAAACGTTGCTCAAGGTGGAGAACAAGTCGACTCGACAGATCTGGAAAGAATTCACACGGGTACCCAAGGTCGCTGGCGGCACGGATTTCCAACAAGTCTGGGACTACATCAACGCCACCGCCACGCGGAAACGCCGTCTCTCGTTGATGATCACTGACTTTGCCTGGACTCCGCCGTCTGCCCGTGTGGACCATCCGCCGAATCTGTACTACGCGCCCTGCTCGGCGATGGCGTGGTCGACCATGGTCCATTACGCCGGTCTCTACGCCGACGCCATGAAACACATCGATCCGAGTATCCGGCAGAAGCTGCTGGGCATGGTCGTCTGACGCTGGCCGGGATGACATCCACGGATCGCGCCGATGTTGTCTTGGCCACGACGCTGTTCTCTCTGACCCACCCGTATCCGTGCCTGGATGGTGCTTGCCCGGAGCGCCCGCCGGGCGCCCGCATCGAACGGAGGGACCCGCGATGGGCCTCACGAAATTCACCTCGGGATCCGACGACGACGCGAACAGCGGCGGCCTGCCACCCGGTATCCCGACGGCCGGGTTCGGCTCTCCAGGCGCCGGATCCGGAGACGACGAGGTGACAGGACTGCTCGAGGACTACAACGAGCGATTCAAGAACGCCGACCCGACGATGTTCCGCGACACCCTCATCGAGCAGGTCCTCTCTGTCCTGATCAGCAAGAACAAGCCGAACGTGTTGCTGAAAGGGGCCGCCGGGGTCGGCAAGACCAAGATCGTCGAGGACATCGCCCGCCGGATCGCGCTCGGCGACACGCTCATCCCCGAGCAGCTCAAGGACCACACCGTCTACGAGCTGCCGATCACCAACATCATCGCCGGGTCTGGCGTCGTCGGCTCGCTGGAGGAGAAAGTCAACGGGATCGTCGAGTTCGCCTCAGACCCCAAGAACAAGGTGATTTTGTTCGTTGACGAGATCCATCAGATCACCGGCGGCTCCAGCAGCCATAGCGATCCGACCGGCCGCAAGATCTCCCAGATCCTCAAGCCGGCGCTCGCCCGCGGCGACATGTCGGTCATCGGCGCCACCACGTCGACTGAGTCCCGAGCATTCGACGAGGACCCGGCTTTCGCCCGGCGCTTCACCCAGCTCGTCGTCGACGAGCTGAACGTGGAGCAGACGATCGCGGTGACGACCGCGGCTCGTCCCGGGTTGGTGGCGCACTACCGCCACCAGATCGGCGTCTCCGACGATGTCGTGGCCGACACCGTCCGGATCGCCGAAGGGAACTCCCGGGCGGGCCAGCACCGCCCCGACAACGCGATCACACTGCTCGATCGGGCGATGGCCGATCGGCTCCTGGACCACAGGAAGTCCATCGTGCGGGCCGAGATGGACGGTGACACGGCGCTCGTGCAAGCCCTGCGGTCCATGCCGCAGGTGCCGTTGACGCCGACACGTGTGCTCGACGTGGCCAAACGCCTGATGACGGGCAACGCGCGGCGACCCGACTTCGATGTCGCCACGCTGCATGCCACGCTCACCAGCAGGGTGCAGGGCCAGGACGATGTGCTCGGCCAGCTGACAGACCGATTGGCGCGGGAGGAGCTCGGCCTCTTCCCATCGACCACGCCCACAACCTGGCTGCTCGCCGGGGCTTCGGGTGTGGGCAAGACCGAGACGGCGAAGATCATCGCCGAACAGATGACGGGTACGGAACCGATCATCCTCAACATGACCGAGTACCACACGGCGTGGTCGACGTCGAAGATCATCGGCTCGCCCCCGGGGTACGTCGGGTCGGACTCCCACCAGGAACTCCCGTTCGACACGCTCGAGTCCAATCCCCATCGGGTGATCCTGCTCGACGAATTCGAGAAGGCGGACACAGCTGTGCAGCGGTTGTTCCTGTCCGCGTTCGACGAGGGCTACATCCGCAACGCCCACGGCAAGCCGCTGGACTTCTCCAAAGCCCTGGTCATCTGCACGACCAACGCCGCCCGGGACGCACTCAGCGGCAACCAGATCGGGTTTGTCACTGTGGCGAGGAACTCGCACAAGAGCCTGATCAACGACTTGACCGGCTTCTTCGACGCGGAGTTGCTGGGCCGGTTCTCCCTCATCGTGGGCTTCAATCCCATCGACCAACAGACCTATCAGCGGATCATGGCCGCCGACTATGCCCGGCAGCGCCAGCGAATCCTGGACAGCAAGCCCCGGCTGGCGCAGACACTCCCCGCGGCCATACCCGATGACGAACTACACGCCATCGCGGCGGCCACCTTCGTGGACTCCCAAGGTGCTCGACCCGCGGGCAAGGCCGTGCGCGCGTGGATCGAGGACCGTCTGCTCTCCGCGAACACACCCACCAGCACAACCGCCTCGGTGACCGCGGCCGCCGAGGTAGTGGAGACATCCGCGACCGACTGAAGCCCAGCCCACCCGGTCACCGAGGCCACCTCTGCCTCCGGAACGCCGGAGGCGGAGGCGGCCTCGCGCCCGCGGCGCCGGGACCCATCGAGAGGAACGTCTATGACCGTCACCACAGTGCAACCGCACGACTGGAACACCCGTATCGCCGATGACGCCCGTGCGAACCTCGCCACCCACTCCCGTGACGCGGACGAATGCCGCGAACTTGGGCTCATGCTCGGCCTGCTGGAAGCGGATCCGGACGGATCACTCGTCACAGCCAACCCGCTGAACGTCGACGTCGGGGATTTCGTGTGGCACTCACCCATGAGGTGAGCCGCCGATGAACGGCCGCGCGCCGGGCCGCGCGCGGTGTCCGGTGTCGTGCGGACACCGGACTCAGGGGCCTGACGGCCCCTGACGGGTGGGTTGAGAGAGGCACGGGAGGGCTCGTCATTCGACGAGCCCTCCCGTGCGCGCCCCCCGCGCCCGGCGTTTCCGTGGATTAGCGGCGCTCCCGCGACCTGTCGCCGTCCCCGGCACCGACACCAAAAACGGGCCCACTCACTCGACTCGCCCAACGGCTCGCTCGACGAAAGACACCATCATGCCTATCCTGCTCGATGATCTCGACCTGTCGGCGGCCGTCGTCGCCAAAGCCGTCGACCCGAAGTTCTTCTCCACCAAGCTGACCGGGTCCGGGAAGAAGACCGGTCTGCTCCACGAGAACCTCCGTCCAGTCAACACAGTCACCAACACCGCCTACGCCGTCGCTCAGGACATCGAGGCGAAACAGAGCTCGACACAGCACGACATCACGACCACGTCCGTGCCGCTCGCGCCGATCACGCGGCGTGCGCTCCTGTCGGGCGCGTCGTCAACCCTGGCGATCCCGCACGTGGACGACCGCTTCCTCGTCGACACCTCGACCAGCGGGCACCACGATTGGGACGTCATGTTCGACATGACACCGCAGGGCCTGACGTTGTACGAGGACAAGTCCGGGGACCGGACCAAGCGCGACCTGGTCATCCAGTACCGCATGGAGCTGCACTTCTGCCGGAAGGACCGCGTCGAACCCGAACGCGCGATCGTGGTTCCGACCATTGTCGGTTACGGACACCTCGACGCCACCGTGGTCCCGCAGTGGGACACGAGCCCAATGGAGAACGCACGTGCCTTCATTCAGGATCTGCTCCACTCGACCGGACTCGTCGGCTCCAACCTCGACACGCTCGAGGAGTGGATGAACGACTATTCGATCTACGAGCGCATCACGCGCTTGGCCCAGATCTGGGATTCCGAAGCCATGGCCGACGAGATCTGCCGGTACATCGCGGACATGCCCCCGGCCCCGACGGATCATCAGCTGAACATGCTCGCCATCCAGCTGCGGTACCTGGAGAACTACACCGTTCCGCTGGAGGCGTATCGGCGGATCCACCAGCAGCTCAACCAGTCCTTCTCTGGGCAGCACGCCGCGACCCTGTCGAAGCAGAACCTGAGCCTGCTGATGAACCACACCCTCGACCAGCTCGATCAGATGAAGGCCCAGCTGATCGTCCCCGCG
The DNA here is from genome assembly GCF_018736145.1 of Amycolatopsis sp. CA-230715. Classification (GTDB taxonomy): domain Bacteria; phylum Actinomycetota; class Actinomycetes; order Mycobacteriales; family Pseudonocardiaceae; genus Amycolatopsis. Next base: position 9,983,370 of record NZ_CP059997.1, on the reverse strand, counting down.
CGTCCGGCGGCACCTCCGGCGCTGCCCGCTCACCTCTCCAAGCAGCAGCTCGACGCGCTCACCACCCACGAACCGCTGGTGATGACCCAGGCGGGCGCGGGCACCGGCAAGTCGACCGTGATCCTCGAACGCATCAACTACCTCGAGGCCTGTGGCGTACCCGCGGAGGACATCACGGTGCTGTCATTTACCAACGCCGCGGCTGACAACATCACGGAGAAGAACCCGCGTGTCGGCTCGATGACGATCGCGAAGATGTTGATCGACATCTATTCGCTGAATCACCCGACACACCAGGTCTCGGCGATCGACACGATCATCAACTCGATCGACATCTTCTACCCGAACAACTCGTTCGCCGCCCAGTTCCGCGTCCATCTGGTGGAGGTGGACCAGAACAGGACCGGTGCGTTTACCGCATTGAACACCTTCGTCGAATACCATTTCGACGAGGTCATCGCTCTCCTCGACCGCATCGAGCAAACATCGCTGGAGCTGCAGATCATCATCTGCTACCAGAGGATCGACGACATGTACGAGCCAGCACACCTGCAGTCCAAGTACCTCATCATCGACGAGGTGCAGGACAACAGTGTCTTCGAGTTCATCTACGTGTTGAAGTACGTCATCAAGCACGCCCAGGCGCTTTTCATCGTGGGTGACGCGTCACAGACGCTGTATGAGTTCCGTTCGGCGAACCCGCGGGCACTCAACACGTTGGAACGGTCCGGCGTGTTCGCGACCTTCAAGCTCACGACGAACTATCGGAGCAACCAGGAGATCCTCGACTTCGCCAACGTCGGGCTCGGTGGACTGGAGACCAACCAGATCGCGAACATCCAGCTCCGGGCGAACTCGCTGATCGCACCGACAGCGGATTCCTTCCAGGACAAGGTGACGCTCGCGTACTACGGCGTCCCGAGACTGAGAGGGTTCGTGACCCAGGATCTCCACTCGATCATCAGGAACACGGTCATCCCCGACTATGTGGACACGTGCCTCGATCGGGGTGAGCAGGTCGCGTTCCTGGCTTACTCGCGCCGCGAGGTGGGTGTGATCGAGAAGACGCTGGAGGAGGTGTACCCGAATCGCCGTGTCGCGTCCCTGGTCAGCGAGCGGGTCTATGTCACGGACATCTTCTCGAAGTACATCAAGTGCTTCTGGAACGATGTCCTGCAGGTGCAGCCCGGCAACGCGGCGTTCGTCGTCTCCCAGGGGATCCTCGACAACCTGGACGCGCTGACGAAAAACGCGGGCAGCGTTGAAGTCGCGAAGGCGATCCGCGGCACCGTCTCCCAGTGGTGGACGGAGAACAGTTCCGTCATCAACGGGTGGCTGATTCTGTGTAAGCAAGGGACCCTGCATCCCACGGAGTTCTTCGAACGGCTCCGCGACAACCTCCTGTCCTTCGAGATCACACGGAACCAGCAGAAGCTGAACGTGAACAAGCGGAACAACCAGGAGCGCAAGCGGAAGAATCTTGAGTCCAAGGCCGACCTCGTGGTGTCGACGATCCACGGCGCCAAAGGTCTCGAGTTCGACAATGTAGTTGTCCTGTACAAAGAGGACACGAGGATGAGCCAGGAAACGAAGCGGATGTTCTATGTTGCTTTCACTCGGGCGATGAACAGTGAGTATATCTTGTCCTATGGGACCGCGAAGAACGCGCCGATCGAGAGCAGTTACCAGCAGCTGGTCACCGCCCTGGCCGAGCGGGACACGAGGAACGCTCAGCGGGCGCAGGGCATCGACCCGGATCTCGTGGCCGATGACGACCCCGAGTCAGGACCGGGCAGCGACCGTGATCACGCCGCATCGGTCGCCTGAGCCGCGCTCCTGATCTCGCAGGCGCGGATGCCTCGCCGGGCTGGCGAGGCATCCGCGCCCGGGGGACTGGCTCACGTCCTTCTCGATAGCTGCTATACCCCAGCCAGACAAGCTGGGCCCCGGAACCCACACCACTGGTCAGGCACGGTTCGTGATCATCCGCGTGTGCCGACTGCACCCCAACGACAGGAACAACATGAACGAACCCGCCTCCGCTAGGCAATAGGACCGCGTTGTCGATGAGTTGCACGACGACCTCCTGGATTACCTGCGCGACATGGAGGAGAACCTGGCTATTTTCGCGGATCCAGATGACTCCGATGAGCAGCTCATCGCGGGACGCGCAGTACTGTCTACTTTGGATCAGGAAGCCGAGTTGCTGGCGACGTTGAAGTTGCTGGCGACGTTGACCAACGACCTGCGGAGCGCTGTGGAGGCTGTTGAGAAGGGACAAACGGTGTGATGCTTCCGGACTGGAAAGCAGCGCTGTCATACCCAGTCTGATCCGCGGGTCACCACGTAGAACTGCGAAGGCGGCATCGCCCCGCCGCGTACGCGAGTCCCGAACGTCACTATGCAACTGGCTGGCAACCCTATTCGCTTGGGACGTTCGCGGTCGGGTCACGAATGCGCCATCCCACGGCAACTCGATGCCCATCCCCGGCCTTCCAGCGCACCAGCACAGGCTTGAGGAGCTTCGGTATGCCCGAGTTTCGCAGCGATACCAACGTACCCGTCATCTATGGCGCCACCGAGCATGTCGGTCGCAGCCGGCTTGTCCCCGGTGTGCGGGTCCGCCGATACACCGAAGATGCGCCCGGTGGATGCCTCGACGTGATCACGCCGTGTTGTCCACGGATCGCCCGGTTACGCGGCGACTGGCGACACGGCCACCACCTGGTCCTGTGCACGAAACACGCGCTGGCATACGACGTCTACCTGATCGACGAGAACGACGGGGGATTCGGTGCCCTGTTCGTCGTCCGTGACGAACAGCCTGTTCTGGCACGCCGCCGCACCGGCGGTTGGCTCGCGGCTCAACACCCCGGTGACGATCGCGTGTCGGGGCCCGAGGATGGCGCCCGCGGGTGGACAGGGCACGAGTAGTTGCGCCCGTTTTGAACATCGCAGTCCCGTAAGGCGAGTCAAGGCAACCGCGCCACCGTTGCGGTCTTCCGGCCAGCATCACCGGGCGCACATGCCACCGCTCTCTGCCGACCTTCACCGTCGCGGCCTGGCACAGGCATGCCCATCCGCGCGACTTGAGACACGTCCACACAGGAGCAACGACGATGACTGACCCCGTTGTGCCCCCGATCCCGTTGTCGCTACGCCACCTCCCGACACAGGGCGAACTGATCGTGCCCTGGATCACGCCCCGCACGGCCGACGGTCGAGACCTCTTCGGCTCGGTCGACCGCGATCGGATGGGTCGCGCATTACTCAACCGGTGGTGCGGAGTATGCGGGAGACCACTTGAGCACCGTGCCGTGCTGTTGATGCGACTGTCCGATCTTCCCCGCAGGTGCTCGAGCGAGCCTGCCCTTCATCCGTGGTGTGCGGAATACACCAGCAAGGCGTGCCCGATGGTCGCCGGACGTTTAGAGCATTACCGCTCGGCGCCTCCGCGATTGGACACGAACATGCTGTCCGCGCCGGACGCAGCGGCCCGTCAGGGTGCCGCGGCCGAACCGTGGTTCGCGGTGTGGCTCGCCGGTTATCGAGTCATCACTGACCACGGCAACCTCGCCGCTTCGTACGCGGACACTGGATGGTTACGCATCCGGCCCGTCACCTGGCGCCATCTCAACATCCTCTGAATTCACGAAACCTAAGGTGATCTGACATGCGATTGGCGCAACGATTCGAGCAGGGCGCGATCACGAGACTGCGCGAGATTCTCGCGATCGACGAAATTCGCCACCGAGGCCAGTTCGTGGTGACGCGTGATGCGGACGCCGGACACGAAGTGCATCTGGTGACGCTTAGTGGCGACGAGTCGTGGGTGTGCGTCACGTGCGAGGCACAGGGCGACGCGGACGGGCTGTACTGCGCACCGCGCCTGGCCGAGGTCGTGTACAAGCCAGGCCAGAAGCCTGAGTCCGGTTCGCACTTCAAGCACGTGCACGAAAGCAACGCAGCGATGCTTCAGGCATTGGAGGCGGCGGAGAGATGGCACGCGAGTTTCTGATTCTGCCCGTGAAGGCCGACTACGGAACGCTACAACCCGCGTCCCGGACTCGTCACGCGGCCGTGCATGTGGCATCGAGGGGTAGCCAGGCTGTTCCGGTGTGCTACCAGAAGAACCGGAGCCGCGTGCACGGATAAGTCAGGTCATCACGGCGTTGCCGCACGTGATCAGCCTGCACGACATCGAGCTGATCGGCATGGTTCGGGCCGAGACGGGAATCGGGGCGTGCCGGATGTGCCGCAAGTGCTGGAACGGTAGTGCCGTCGAAAAGCTTCCGCCGCACCGCGAGACCTGTTTCGTGGGGCGTGACCTCGCCGGCATCGGCCGCGCCAGCGAGTCCCGCCACTGACTGGCCAAGCATCCGAGCGTGGTGTCGGTCGCGACGAACAGGACCGTGAACGCTCGAGCCCGCGTCCAGCATGCCGCGAAGATCACGTAGGACGTGGTCACGAACGTAGCTGTTCTCGCCATCTTTGCCGCCGACCTGCTGACTTCGAACACGAAGCTGCAGGATTGCCTCGACGGTCGCCAATCGCTGTGGGACAAGGCCAGATGGGAAGACGAGGTGCACGTGGACGCCAGAGGCGACGATGCCAGGACAGTTCCGGCGGGCACTTCGCTGCACTCTTCCCATCCGACAATCCTCAACAATCAGTCGCCGACGTACACGCGCGGACGTGATCGTGACGATGAGGTTCCGCTTCGTCCCAGCCAGCGCGGAGACAGTTCGCTCGACCACGCCCGTGCTCTTGATGCGGTAGCCCAAGTCTGCTGTGGCGACGCACGAACCAGCATCGCGGGCGCCTCGATGTCCCTGCTGTGCAACGACTCGAAAGGCGATTCTCATGGGAAACAGCTCGCGCCCGGGCAGCGTCGTGGTCCACGAGATTGACCATGAGCCGTTCACCGTTTCGGAACAGCAATATGTCGTTCGCGAACTCGTCTGGAACAGCCTTGTCGATCGATCGTACGAACTGGTTCGCCTGGGAGACGACGCCGTGCTCACCGAGCACGAGTCGTTCGGCGAGTATCCCTCCGACGCACAGATCGCTGCTGTGCTGCACGACTACGGCATCGACGTGGAGTTGGGGATGTGCAAGTTCTGCGAAGGCCAGATCTTGCTGGTGACCGCGCACCGGCATCGCCACGGGTGGGTTGGCCACTGCTGCTGGGATGATCGGTTGCGTTCAACCGAGTGATATCGGCACGGCGCCGCTGACCTGGACGCTAGCAACCGGCAGCGCCGCGGCGCAGTAGCTTCCTGGCGCATCAGGGGCGCCCAGCCAGTCCGACCAAACCCGCACCCGTGCCCCCCCCGGGCATCGCGTGGAGAGCACGCACGAGTTCGATTCACGAACTCCGTCGCTCTCGAACCACCCTGATCGCTCCGTCCTTGCAAGTCACTTCCCGGCGAACATCCGCCGTCGCTTCGCTCACTCGCATGCCAGTCGGCGTGTTTTGCCCGTAGGAGACCCAATGTCGTCACACCTTGGTGTCCGTCTCGCGCGGGCGGTTCTCGTTCGCGCCGTCCACGCCCCCGCGTCCGCCACAGTCGCTCTCGTTGACCAGGTTGGGCCTATCGAGGCTGCCGACAGGTTCCTCCGTGACTGCGTGCCTGACGCCGTGCGTGCCGAACGCACCTCGTTGCCGTCCGCCTCGCTGTTAGAGGCTGCGCAGCGCGACCTTGCTGGCGCTCTCGACGGTCCCCGTCTCGTCATCCCCGAAGACGACGAGGAATGGCCTTTCGCTCAACAGGATTCCCCGCGTGAACCACATACGTTCGTCGAGAACACCGTCTATCCGCTCGCGTTGTGGGTCCACGGCACCGGGTCGCTGCGCGATCTGGCGAACCGTTCGGTTGCCCTGATCGGATCACGTGCCGCCTCATCGTACGGAGAGCACATCGCCTCCGAGTTCGGCTATGGTCTCGCGACCGCGGGCATGGTTATCGTCAACAGCGCTTCCTACGGTGTCGCCGGGGCTGCTCTGCGTGGCGCATTGTCCGCAGACCATCCAGCGCTTGTCGTGCAGTTCAATGGCCTGGATGTCAGCTATCCGGCGGGCCATACCCGGCTTCTCAGCCATGTTCGCGATAACGGACTGGTTGTGAGTGAGTACCCAGCGGGAACGGTGCCTTCACGGACGCGCAAACTGGCAAGTAGTCGTGTGCTGGCTCAACTGGCCAGCTACGGCGCGGTCGTCGTTGAGGCGAGTCTCCGCAGCGAGACTCTGCGCATCGCAGATCTCGTTCACCAAGCGGGGCGCACGGTGTTCGCTGTTCCGGGTCCCATCACCTCCAGTACTTCCTCGGGGAGTCATCGGCTCATTCAGCATGGTGCACGTCTTGTCACCGAGCTTGGCGACGTCCTCAGATATTCCGGTGGCCCCGAGCGTTCGACGACGTCGTGATCGACCATCACCATCCGCGGCAAGGCACCGATCGGGAGGAACACATCATGACGGTCATCGGCCCTCGGGCCAAACTCGAAACCGTCGCGCCGGGCTCGATAACGAGCTACCACTTGATCATCATCCATAACGATCAGGTCGTGTTCCACGAACAGTTCGAACACCCGGAACCTAGGCTGCGCGTCTGCGCCTCGGTTCTCGCTGACAGTGACCTCCTCAGTAGGGAGGTCATCACGTCCACCCGGGCAGCCCAGATTCGGAAGTTATACGAGAACCGTCGAAACACGTCCCACGATGTCCATCTCAAGGAGATCGCGACTGTGTGCCGCGCGTGGGGCGTCCATATCTATGCGAGTACGACGGTAAAGAAGAGCAGTGCACCGGATGCTCTGTTCTCAGTCATCACTGCGTACGAGCCCGATCAGGTCGATGCTGAGCACTTCACGAGCAGGGAAGCCCGACGGGTCAGCCTGGTCGAGCGTGTCGATCAGTTCCTCGCCGCGCCCGGCTGTCTTCTGGACGATGTTGTCGCGAACGAACAGCAATTGGCCGCGCTGGTGGCCGCGTTCCTCATGCCGGCGACGGTCAGTCTTACTGAGTCTGTGCTCGATGCGGAGGACGGCGTTTACAGATCGACCGGTTCTCTCCGGCTGACTCAGTGAATCACCCGTGACGCGCCCGCACGCTCCTGCCACAGACCCTCTGACGAAAGCGAGTACCTGTGCCCGCATGGTGGTCACGAAAAAATACACGCGAACGTCTCCAGTGGAAGAAGGCACAACCGCCGTCGTCATACGACGAGTGGAAACGCGCAGTCAATCAGACGCTCCATAGCGACATGGGGTTCTCGGTTCACGACTACCCTGAGTTGCCTATCGAAGAGTGGTACGAAGAGGGGATCACACCGGCTCAGGCTGTAGAACGCGTGATCAACTCCGAGATCGGTGGACGGGGCCGACTGTGACTGCCTCGATCCTCTCCAGCGCGAGGGAAGCGTTACCCAGGAACGTGGTTGTGATATCCACACGTCGACCGTGTCGCCGTACACCTTTCTGATTACAGAGAACCTAGGGGAACGATGCCGCGCAGAACACACGAGCCCATGAACACTGAAGTTGACGTCGCCGCCGTCGTCCATGAGTTCAAGGACGATACGCGTCGCCGAGCGTATCCTATGGTGTTCGTGTCGTACCGGACGCCGCTCGTCGACGACGTTCCTGGCAGTCTCGAATCGCGCGACGGCCGGATCGCACGTCTGCTCGCTCGTGGGTGGTCCCTGGTCGATACGCTCGACAGTACGTATCCCGGACCGAGCGCGCACGATCGCTACCGAATGCGCTTTACCCATACCGGTGGGGACACAGGCCGGGTCGACCTCATCAGCCGCCGCGGTATCGAGGTCACCGCCACGTTTGTTCCCAGCACGCACTGGCGCACCACGGTTGCCGCATGTCGTCACGCTGTGCTGGTCCACGGATGCCAGTACCTCATGAATTGGAGTACCGGAGGGTGGCCTGTCATCCAGAGCGCAGTTCGTTCCGGTGGGCTGGTCGCCGCCACAATTCCCGTTGAGGTACGCGGCCTGCGGTCGCCGAACATCCACACACCGACCTAATGCGGCATGCGGATTAGGTGTCGTCGACAGTTCACGTTTCGCATAGAACTGCCGCCTTGAGTGACGCCGGGGTTCCGTCGTGATACCCGCTCTACTGAACTTTAAGGAAACCGCATGTCCCACAGCGCCGTGTCACGCGAACTCTCAGAGCTTCCCGTCGACCAGAGAGGACACCGGCACACTCGAAGGACCTCGCTCGATGGTGTGCAGTTCGGCGGGCGGGTCAACGGCAAGATGACCTGGTTCAGCCCTGACCTCGTCACGGTCTTCTCCTGCGCTCTGTGCGATGAGTATCCACAGTTCACTGTCGTCGAAGACGGTGACGGGAAACCCGTTTCCCTGCACGCGACATCGGAGTGCTCATTACCTGATGGTCTCAAAACTATAGTCGATCTTGCCGTACCGAGCGGCATCCTGGTGGTGAGCGACGACCTTCGCCCCGTCTACGGGCGCGATTCCACACCACGCGGCGAGCACCCGGGATACAACTCGGTCGCAGGGCAGGCCCACGCGATCCGGGACATGGCCGCCCAAGGGTGCGCGTACGGGCCAGCGTTCTTCGGTCCGTCACTTGTCCGGACTGGGAAGGACCGCTACGTCATCGCGTCGATTGATACCGAGTCACAGCCCGGTGAGGAAGAGTATCTCGCGGGCGTAGTTGTGGCTAAAGTCAGTACCAACCTCTGGGCGTACTCGATCGCAGATTTTCAAGACTGGCGCACAAAGCTTTCCGCGCGGCTCCGGGGAAACGCCACGGCAGTCGAGTACTCGACCCGAGGCGATGGGCTCGCGTCCTGGATGGCCGCAGGCGCTGACCCCACGACACTGCCATACGGAATCACGGCCGTCGATGTGACGCCAGGTGTGTACCGATTCACCTATCACGGCGGCGAGGCCCAGTTCGATTACGACGTGCGGCCGGCCATCTATGCCGACGTCGAACGAGTACGCGACGACTGAGCGCCACTGATCGCTGGGCATCCGGGAGGTGTCACGTGGATCCCGCCACCATCCGCCTGATCGCCGACCTGGGTATCGCGCTGATCGGCTTGCTTGTGCTCGCGGTGGCACGGCACCGCCGACGCAGCCACCGAGATCCGCGGCGCTTCTTCCCCTGGTCGGAGAAGCGGACACTCTCAGCGCAGGCCAGAGGCCAGTGTGAACACAAACCGATGCTGTGGCGCCGGTGTCCGAAACCGGGCACCGAGGCCGACCACATCATCCCCTGGAGCCGCGGCGGCCCAACGGAACTGTGGAACGGTCAGCTGCTGTGTCACCGCCACAACGCCCGGAAATCGAACATGGTCCCCGGGCGTTTCTACCGGTGGCGGCTCGATCGCCGCCGGGCGAAGTACTGATCGATCCCTGTTACTCCAGAGGGCATACCTCCATCGCCAGCCCCCACGACTCCATCTGCTCGTGCCACGACGGAGGCGACGCAGGCCGGTGACGCCATCGCCAGACGTCGCCCGGGGCGGATGCGTCGGTCATCGAGGCAGCTGCGCGACGCAATGCTTGCCGGACTCCCGTCCAGAAGCAGGGAGTCCAGGTAATTAAAGAGGACTGACGAGGGCACTGATGAATGACAGGGAAAAGTCGCTGCTTGACGAGTTGCCGCACGAGCGGCGAGGACGAGGACTCTGGATTGTGTGCGGCTACGTCGTGTCCGAGACAGACGGTCGATGGCAGGTGCAGAAGATTCTGACCCTCGACAGATATTGCCGAACCATGAAGTTCGACACATTTGTCCAGGCGCTGGAGTGGATCTCGAACCAGCTGGAGAACCCCGATGACGTACCGGAGAACACCGAACCCCTCGGGCCGCCACGGCGTGACCTTCCATCGCCGCACACCGTTTTCGACCCCCCGCGTCGTGTCCGGGGCCAAATGGTCGAGACGGGGGAGTGGTTTATCGGTGAGTGCGTGGAGATGCACAGAGTCGACGACGTGTGGCAACTGCTGAACGGAGATGGCGATTCCCAACAGCCTCAGTTGCATGTACTCGAGACCGTCGATGGTGAGGTATTGACCGTCTCCAAGGTTGAAGTATTTCCGTCTAATTCCTAGTTCACCGCGCTGACGGGAACCTGACTCCGGGCCTCTTTCCCAGACCAAGGAGATAGTCTGCATGAGTAGCAGTATGTCCATTGACCTGATCGCCGCGTCGGCCAGCAGCACTGATGGTCCGGACTTCGACAAGGGGCACCGAGTTCTCGAGGAGATCGGCGACGTATCGCTGTTCGACTTCCCCAACTGGGAGACGGAGATCCTGGCGCTGCTGCCGGCTCTCAGCCCCGATACGGCGGTGGTCGATGAGAACGGCCAGCCGATTCTGACGTACGCGAGGCGGGCCGGACACGTCGTCATCGACAACCTCAAGGACGCACTCGCTTCCCCAGCGGCGACCTGCGTCACTGTCGCCGGGTACCGGCTCTACTTGTCGGGCGGGCTCAGCACCGGCGACGGCGCCACGGACGCCGCGGCGGCGATCCGCAACGCTCACGCATTGCCCCCGAGCGTGCTCCAGGCGATGGGCTTCATCGCGGACCACGAGAAGCCACTCGCTCGGAAGAACGGCCTCACCACGGGCCTGACCGACACCGACGTAGTCGACGCGATCGCGCTCGGGCTGGGAACTCAGTCAGAGACGTCCGGGGCGGACTCGTTGACCTGGATCGCCGATGTCGTTGGGGCGGTGCGCGAGCATCCCGGTAACGACAATGGCGGTCCCGCCGCGTACCTGCGGCGCTGGTCGACACGATTTGACTTTGATCCGCGGTCGGATGGGTTCCTCTCGATGTACGTCGATCACGAAGCCGGCCAGGACGGGCGCTCTCCCGCTCCAGCGCCTCAGCACGCCGATCTCGACTGTGCGGCTCAACAGGCGGCAGGGGTGCTGCCACCCGGCATTGCCCAGGCTGTCGCCGACTATCTGCGGGACCCGAGGGCCCGCGCCGCGGGCGACCTCGTGAACAGGGTGCGGGTCGTGACGGAGATCCAGGGCCTGTTGTTCGCGGACCCGGAAGCGGAGATTGACGAGAGCCAGGACAGCACTGGGAGCGAGGACGGCGCAGCACCGGGCGCCGGTGATCTCAATGCTGAGTCGCTCGCTGACTCACGCCACCCCGTGTGGGGAGCGGTCGTCGACACCGCGGGGCTCGACGCAATCGGCCGCGCGGTCCGAGCGTCGGATCCGCTTCGGGCGGTAACTCGATTGCAGTACTACTCCGTACTCGCCGCGCTCGAGGTCGTTGGCCCTGAGATGACTCGTCTGCGCGATGAGACCGCCCTTGAGCGGTTCCGCCGCCGCGTCGCAGTGGATTCGGCGATCCGCGCCTCCGATGTCAGGGCGCGGGCGGAGGCTGAACGCGACAACGCTCGCGATGCTCCGCCATGCCCAGCTCCTCGTAGCCCACACGAGCTCGGGTCGCAGCCCGCCGACTGCGTGGTGTGCGCGACCGTGGACTACGTCCTCAACGACGACGACCCGGCCGGAACTGAAGCCGCGGATCACACCGCGACGGATCAGTGACCGCGATCGGTGCGATTCGCGGCAACCGAGTCATCGCAGGACGTGCCCGGTGGCCCAGCGGACTCGTCTGGCGCACTCACGAAGGGCGCGGCTGTCGCCATTCCACACCGAGGAGCATCTCGGATTTTTCTTGACACCGACTCGAAAACAACCGCCAGGAGGACAGATATGTCGCGTGTGGAGGTGGCGGTGTACCGCGACCCGGACGGTACCGGGGATGTCGGCACCGCCGTGGAGGTGTTCATCGACGGCGCGCACCATCCGGACGCCGAGGTCACAGTGGTTGATCCCGGCGTCGGGTACGACCGTGAGGACTGGCTGCGGAACCGGGCGTATGCCGTCGACGGCGCCTCGCCGCACGCTGCCGTCCAGATCGCGGCGTTCTACGACGCGGGCGCTGAAACCGCGTTCATGACGGTCTAAAACGGGCCCAGGAAGACAGCTCCGGCGTAGAAACCGCCGGACGACTCCGGACTCCAGCGCATCGCCGGTCTTTCGGTCCGTCGTGCGCACACGACCAGACCCACGTCGTTCGTACATGGACGACCCGACACCCTCCAGGGATGCCATCGTGGTAGACCACCTACCCCAGCCCGCCTATCGGCCGCCGGACCCAGTCGAGACAGTCCGCGACCTCGACGGGCTCACCGCATGGTTCCGCGGCGACGGCACGATGCGCTACGACCACACCGTCGACGCCAATCGGCACGACAACACCGCCCGCGCGGGAGCGGCGAGCGAGGCCCTGCTGGCGTTCGCCAGTCGCACTGGGCAGCGCTCGGAGAACCGCTTGTGGTGCTGGGTGACCTGCTTGCCGGGCTCCTGCACCTGTGCGACGCGCTCGGTATGGACACTGCTGGGGTGATCCGACTCCAATGCGTCCTACGCCGACGAGGTGCGGGGTCACTGGTCCCGATGACAGAACCCTGCCGTGTGCGGTATCCGGTTCGCAGCGAACCGAAGGTGGCCCGCACAGGCGTGCTGCGCGAGGTCTCGCCTGCGATATGTCCGGGACTGCGTCACGCGATACGAATTCGACCCGGTACACGGTGTGTTCCTGGGCTGTACCCCGACGTTGACGACGATACCGAGGACAGGAAGTGACGATACACGCGCACATATCAACCATGACACGTCTTCTCCAGGAGAACACCGCCTCCGGAGAACGGCGCATCCTGCAAGTGTTCCAAGACTTCTGTGAGTTGTCCGCCTTGACGCTCCGGAACGCCGTGGACCAGAACGGGTTCGATGCGCGCGAGGCCCGATATCTGGCCATAGCAGCGAATTACAGGTCGCAGGAGATGCGCCGGTTCGCAGAGGCGCTGGCGCACCTGAAGATGGCGTTGCGGGCCAAGTTCTCGGACGTGCTCGGGCACCTGTACATGACACTCGATCTCGGCAATGAGCGGCTCGGCCAGTTTTTCACGCCTTATGACGTGAGCATACTGACCGTGAGGATAATGGCAGGAGACCTGCCTGATCGCCTGCGCGATCAGGAATTCGTCGCCGTCGTCGAACCCACATGCGGGTCCGGCGGGATGGTGATCGCCAAGGCCGAACTCATCCGCGAACACGGATTTGATTACCGGAATGCTATGCACGTCCTCGCGAATGATATTGACCTTATGGCTGTGCACATGACCTACGTTCAGCTGGCCCTCCTGGATATTCCCGCGGTGGTCGTCCATGGCGACGTCCTCACTCTGGAGGAGCGTGATCGCTGGGCCACGCCCGCCCACATCAACGACGGATGGGACCAGCGGCTTACGACAGAGTCGCTTCCGTGCACGAGCCTGGGACCCGACGAGGTTGATTCGTCTTCTCTCAGAAGCCCAGGCGGGGCGACGCGAACTCAATAACGTTGACCAATGGCGATTCGCCGATACATCGCGTCTCTCGCTTCATTGACGTCGTCGGGTCAACCTAATCCCTGCAAAAACGAGAAAGCGCAGCGCACCCGATATGACGAAGTCGCCCAACCCGTATGCCGAGGCCTATGCCGGGTTTCTACGCAGCACCGCTGACCACGGCCTAGTCATTCTGCAGGACGACGGCCTGTACCGGCATCTGCGTGTCCAGAAGCCCAACACCCGCATGTGGTCCTGGGATGTTGTCACGTGGCCAGGGCACCTGGCCACGTCCGGCGACATCGCTGACGGGTACATTTTCGCGCGAAACCCCGACATGCTTACCTTCTTCGAACTGCCTCAGTGGCAGCAGCACTACTACTCCGACGGTGCGCCAGGGATCGACGTCCGCTACTGGGCTGAGAAAATCTGTGGAGATCGTGCACAAGACATCAAGCGGTACGATAAAGATGTATTCCTGCGGCACGTTCGCGCGACCCTCGACGAGCACGAGGAGCTTTCCGAGGGTGCCATCGCCGAGGTGCGCGCGAACGACACGACCGAAGCCGATCACCTCGCCGAACAGCGAGCTGACAAACTGCACAGAGCTGAGATCTCCTCCGACTCCGAGTGCTATGCGCGCGAATGGCTTCAGCATCCCGAACAGGCGGAGATCTTCGGTGAGGACGCGAGCTGGGACTGGGTCTTGAGCGCCTACACGAGCCATTTCGTGGTGTCCTGCTATTGCATCGAACTGACCGTGCGGCTCTACCGAGAGGCCCAGGCAAGAGCACAGGTCGACGCAGTCGTGGAACTCGCCAAGAAGAGCCTTGCGAGGGAGTTGAGGGCGTTGAAACTCCGTCGCAGACACACGGAGAAGGCCGCAGCGATCAAGGCCCGGATCCGTGCGGCACACGCTGGCATCACGCTGCTGACCCGATCTTCGGGTGGATCCGCCGAAACGACCCAGAAGTAGACCACAGGGCTGAAGAGAAGCTGCCTCCATGGGGCGGAATCGTGGCCTCGCGTCGAGTCGTGCGGCTCAGGCCCCGTACCGGCGCCGCGACGTCGGCGCCGTCGCCGAGATGGCCTTCGTCGATGTGACCGACGCCGGCGAAGGCCCATGACGCTTCCTCGCCAATTCCACCCTGTCTCGGAGCGCGGCCCTCGGGGATGAGCGTCAGCCTACGAAGGAGCGACAATGATGAACGACCGGACCGGCTCGGCTGACCTGGCGGTGATCTACCAGGCTGCGGGTATCGAGCCGCGCCTGAGCATCGGAGAAGCCGCGGAGTACCTGGCCGATTTGGTCGCCGAGAACAAGTCGCTGACGGCAGCGGTCGAGCGCCAAACCCAGCTCACCAAAATGAGCATCAACGAAGGCGCGTTGGAAATAGACGTGATTCCGCCCCGCGAGGTCGTCATCAACCACGTACTGGCGGCACGAGCCATGCTCGGTGACGCTCAAAACTACAGCGAGACCCCCGTCGAACTGCCTCCCTCGGCGGAGTTCGGCATCGGAACCGCGGGTGAACGCTATGTGGTGATCGTGCAGCGGCCGGGCAAACTCACTCCGCACCAGGCGCGCCTGCGGGCGGAGGCCAAGTATGAGCGGATCCGCGATGCCGTACTGGCACTGGCCGACGAACAGGGCCAGGTCGCCGCGAACCTGCCGACCCAACCGGCGACCGGCATCAGCGACGAGTCGATCGCGCATCGCGACGGAGAGGTGTCGGTGCGCTCCGCGCTGGCCACACAACTGCGCGAGATCGCCAATGACGGATAGCCCGCCGACTACGTAGTGAGCGGGTCCCCACGGCGCGGCTGCGCGCTCTGGCGTCACAGGTCGAGGGGAGTCATCATGGCCCGAGAGACACGATTCAAGCGCAGCAGATACGACTGTGTGAAGCACGGCGCGAAAATATCGTTGACGTTCGACGTCCAGATGACCGATGATGAACGCACACCAGCAAGCGTAGGAGCAGCCATGACGGACATGCGGAAGCGAATGACGCGACGCCAGTATCTGGCCGCCGCGAGCGTTCTCGCGTGCTCGTCGAACGTCGACCACCAGAAGCCCTTTTCCTGGCAGGAAAAGAGCCTTCTGGGCGACGCAGGCTCCCCACCATGACGTAAGTCTCGTCATGTCGAGGGAGCCGCCCATCGGGACACCGATCCGGGCGGCGTTCTCTATTTAATGCACCCTGAAATCAATTAGCTTCTGTCGGCGAGCTAGCGGTAGCGCGGCGGTCTCCAAAACCGTGTGCCGGGGGTTCGACTCCCTCCGCCGGTGCTTCACGCCGCCCATTTCACGATGGGCCGGTGCGGTTCTTTGACATCTACACAGCGGAGCAAGACATTTCCCAGGCTCGTCCCCGTCGCCGCACCGGCGGCCAGGACGAGCACCGGGTCCGGCCGCCACCGCGCGGCCGGACCCACCGGTGAAGATGGGGCTGGCGGAGCCCCACCCGGCTGTAGACCGGGCGTCCTCGTGGTTCAGGGGGTTCGACTCCCTCCTTCACCACCCAAGCCCCCGTAGCTCAGCGGACAGAGCAGCGGCCTCCTAAGCCGACGGGCGCAGGTTCGAGTCCTGCTGGGGGCACCAGCGTCGACGGCCAAGAGGCTGGTGCGACGCGATCATGCGGTCGTGGTGAACTCGGCGGACGCGTCGGTCTTCCAAACCGAAGCAGAGGGTTCGATGCCCTCCGGCCGCTCGCAACAACTCGGCGCCTTCCGGCCCGGGACGAGGCCGATGCGACTGCTGGCTAGGTCACCGCCCTTTCAAGGCGGGGGACCGGGATCGATACCCGGATCGGCTACGCACCAACGACATGCCCCTGTAGCTCAGCTGGACAGAGCGTCGCGCTACGAACGCTGAGGTGCCAGGTTCGAATCCTGGTAGGGGTGCTGGCCGGCGCGCGACGCGCCGGCGTCCCGATGCTCACGTGGCCCAGCGGCGAGGGCACCGCACTGTCGATGCGGCGATCGCGGGTTCGAGTCCCGTCGTGAGCGCTCACGATCGGCACGGCCGTGCGGCCGTGCCGATCGCACCGGATGCGAGGGGCACTGGCGACCCCACCTGATTTGGGATCAGGAGGCACTGGGTTCGACTCCCAGGTATCCGACCACGGCCGGTTCTCGAGCGGCACGCCCGGCTCGACGTCCGGCCTTCCCCAGGTCCCGCTCCTGCGGGCCCGAAGGGCGCGTTGGTCCAGTTGGCACGGATCCCCGGTTCTCGCCCGGGAGACACGGGTTCGAGTCCCGTACGCGCTACGCGAGGGGTCCCGGCTCGCCACCGGGTCCCGAGGGTGGCCCCCTCGGGGTGGAGGGCTTCGCCTTCGGGCGTGGTGCTCCAGCTCCGACGACACGTTCCCGCGCGGCTCTTTAGCTCAGCAGGCAGAGCACCGGAGTGAAGCCCCGGAGGTTCAGGGTTCGAGTCCCTGGGGAGCCACCACGCACGATCTCGACGGCTACCACGGCGCGAGCGCCGGGCGCGCCGTCGCGCGGCTCTAGCCCAACCGGCAGAGGCAGCTGGCCGAGGTCCAGTCCAGTCGGGGTTCGACTCCCCGGGGCCGCACGCGATCCGACTTGCCGCACAAGCTCACCTGGCCGAGCACCCGTCTCGTAAACGGGAGGCACTGGGTTCGATTCCCAGGTGCGGCTCCACCACACCGTCCGGCTCGCCGGGCGGCGGCAAGGCCCCTGTAGCCCAACTGGAAGAGGCACCGCGTTCAGGCCGCGGCCAGTCCAGGTTCAAATCCTGGTGGGGGCACGCACATTCCCGGTTGGTGTAGCTGGCAGCACGCCGGACTTTGGATCCGTGAGCCCAGGTTCGAGCCCTGGACCGGGAGCCGGCCGCACCCCGATGCCCGTTGGTCCAGCTGGCACGACACCGCGCTCTGATCGCGGAGATCCGAGGTTCGAATCCTCGACGGGCAGCACACGGCCCCTGTGGCGAAATCGGCAGACGCACGCGGCTCAAACCCGCGCGCCCGCGGTGGCGGGCATGCAGGTTCGACTCCTGCCGGGGGCACGCACGCACTTTGGAGGGCTGGCCGAGCCAGGCAAGGCACCGGGTTGCTACCCCGTGGTCCGGGGCCGAGGTCCCGGCGCGCGTTCGAATCGCGCGCCCTCCGCGCATCAACACCCGAGGTGGAGCACGGCGGTCTGTGCAGCGCGCTGATGACGCGAAGAACCAGGTTCGACTCCTGGCGCCTCGACCACACGCGGCACCGGAAACCGTTGCCGCGCAAGGAGGATTGGCCGAGCCCGGAAAGGCAGCCGTCTCGAAAACGGTGGTCGGCGTGACGAGCGCCGCGCAGGTTCAAATCCTGCATCCTCCGCCGCACCGCCCGTGTACCGGCGGTGACCTGGGTCGTTAGCTCAACAGGAAGAGCCGCCGACTCTTACTCGGCAGGTTCGGGGTTCGAGTCCCCGGCGACCTACTCCACCCGGCACGGCACGAGCGCCGCGCCGCGGGCCGTTAGCTCAACCGCGCAGAGCAGCCGGCTTTTACCCGGCGGGTTCGGGGTTCGAATCCCTGGCGGCCCACTTTTGCCCCTGTGGCCCAACGGATACGGCGCCGCCTTCCGACGGCGGAGAGTGCAGGTTCGACCCCTGCTGGGGGCACCACGTTCATTCCCTCGAGGCGCAACAGGCTGCGCACCCGACTGTTAATCGGGAGGTACCAGGTTCGAGTCCTGGCGGGGGAGCTGCGTCGCACCCAGCGTCCCCGTGTGGAGCCAGGGACGACGCGCGATCGGGGGACGCGCCGGAGCGCAGACGATCCTTGCAAGATCGTCGTGGTGGGTTCGACACCCACGTCTTCCACCAGCACCAAGACCCCCGCGCCGTTCCGCGCGGGGGCGACGTCCTGTAGCTCAGCGGAAGAGCAGCCCGTTCACACCGGGCCGGTCCCGGGTTCGACTCCTGGCGGGACGACTGTGGCCGATGCCGAAGGAGACGAGGCCCCGGGTTGTGGCCCCGGTTGAAGCCGGTGCGGGTCCGGTCGGCAACCCCACTTACCCGCCGGAGATACCCGGCGGCAGCGCGCGCGGTTCGGCAACCAGCGGGGCCTCATAAGCCCCGCCCACGTGGATCGACACCACGGCGCGCGACCCCGGCCCGGCGCCCCTGCCGGAGCTGTCCGACCCACTTCACGACGGTCGTGGCGCGGCCTGCAAAGCCGTGGTGATCACCGGGTTCGACTCCCGGGTGGGTCTCCGTCGATGTCCTGCTCCGCTGTGGGAGATCCCGAGGCGCCGCCGGTCGACGGCGGCCGCGCGCAGCGTCGCTGACCGCGCGCCCGGGCCCGCAACCCCGCTTCGCGGAACGGGTTGCGCACCCAGCGGCGACGGCCCGCGCGGGCACGCGCATCCGCCCGAGCCGGGCGGCACCGACATCCGGGCTCCGCCACCGCGCGGGCCTGATCACCTGACGAGCGAAGGACGTGAGGATGCACGCGAGGACGATCATCACCAGGACGCTGCGCGTCCCGCGCAGCCCCGCGGCCGCCGGCGACGGCGCTGCCGTGGCCCGGCAGATGGACGCGGTCCTGGCCGGCGCCGGGTTCAAGGCCACCGGCGACCTGCTGGAGCACGTCTCCGGGCTGCAGCCGGGCGCGGCGATGGACCTGGCCGTCGACGTCGTCGCGGCGGTGCGCGAACTGGTCGGCGACCACGTCGCCCACAACGCCTACTTCCGCGACTTCCCGCACGGGGTGCCCGACACCGTCGAGTTCTGGGTGAGCTGCCTGCGCGACGCCCTCGTCGCACCGCACGCCCGCGGATCCGCCGCGGCGCCGACCGACGCCGAGCTGCTGGCCGCACTCGACCAGCGCCTGGTGGGGCTGCTGGACCTGCCCCGCTACGGCCGCTCCCAGCACACCTACACCGAGCTGCTCGCCGCGCACGACGAGCTGATCCCCTCGGTCAAGGACCGCGTCACCCTCGTGCGGCTCGGCGGCACCCTCGCCGAGGAGACGACCGCGCTGTACCGGGCGCTGGCCGAATCGACCACCCCGCTCGGCGAGGCCGACCTCCAGCTGCTCGCCGACCTCGCCGACACCTGCGGCGAGGTCGAGCTGGACGGCGTGCCGGTGCGGGAGAACCGCGCCGTGCTCAACGCCGCAGGCCTCGCCGCGGGCCGCCCGCTGCTCGCGGTGGACACCGTGCTCGACGTGCTGCGCGTGGCGTGCCAGGCCAGCGGCGGCGACGTCTCCCTGGCCGAACCGACGAAGTTCCGCAGCTTCACCCGCCGCGAGCGCCGCGCGCTGATGGCGGCGCTGGACCGCGTCGTGACCAGTGGCGAGGGCAAGCTCGGCGACGTCGCCCGGTTCGCGAACCGGTTCAAGCGCCTCGGCGAAGGCCTGCACCCGCACGAGTTCGACCAGTTCCCGCACGCCGCCGAGGTGTTCGAGGTCGCCCGCGGCCGGGCGGTCACGTCGCTGGCCGGATGGGCGGAGCTGGCGTTCGCCCGCGGCGACCACGCCGCCGCCGCCAACATCCTCACCGACGCGCCGGGCATGCTGATGCGATCGCTGGACCGGCTGCTGCGCCACGCCGACGCACCCGCGCGCGACGCGGTCTTCGAGGCGATGACGCAGGTCCTCGGGAAGGTGTCCGGCCGCGTGCTGTGCTCGGTGCGCGAGCACCTGGCCAACCGCGCCGCGCCGGACGCCGCCCGGGTGTTCACCACCCGCACCCGCCGGGCGTGGGTCACCGACGACACCCGCCCGCCGCTGCCGGGCGAGGTCATCACGCAGGCCTGCGTGATGATCGACGCCGAGCTGATCGCCCGGCTGCCGCGACGCGAGCGCCTGGTGGCCGACCCGGCCGTGCTGTCGGTGGCACTGCCGCTGTCGGGCAAGGCCACCGAGGACGGGTTCGCCGTGCTGCCCCGCGGCTCGCGCAGCCGGATCGAGGGCGAGGTGCTGCGGTTCTTCACCCACTGGTGCCAGGCCCGCCAGCGCACCGACTTCGACCTGTCCGCGCTGCTGCTGGACGCCGAGTTTCGCTACGCCGGGCAGGTGTCGTGGACGAACTACCGGGACGGCGGCGCGGTGTACTCCGGCGACCTGAGACAAGCACTGGCACCGGACGGCGCGACCGAGTTCATCGACCTCCCGCTGGGCTCGGTGGACGCCACCTACGTGGTTCCGCAGGTCAACGTGTACTCCGGCGAGGGCTTCGACGAGGTCGCCGAGTCGATGTTCGGCTGGATGACCCGCGACCACGACCAGGCCGGGGCGCCGTTCGAGGCCCGCACCGTGCGGACCCGCTCGGACATGCGCGGCACCGGCCGCGTGGCCCTGCCGGCCGTGTTCGCCCGCGGCGAGGACGGCACGTGGACCGCGACGTGGCTGCACCTGTACCTGTCCGGGCACCCGAACTTCAACCGGGTCGAGGAGAACCGGGTCAGCACCGCCGTGCTCGCCCGCGGTCTGCTGCAGCGCGACTACCTCACAGTTGGCCATCTGGTCGAGTTGATGCGCGCCGCTGGTACCGAGGTCACCGCCTGGGAGCCCGGCACCGAGCTGGACGGCCCGGTGACGTTCCTCGGCATGCACGCGCCGGAGACCCTGCCGGACGGCACGGAGGTGATCACGTCGGACCGGCTAAACCAGTTGATCCCGGCCTGACCAGGCCGATATCCTGATCATGCGAGGCAATGAGGGGACTTCCTTCTACATCCACCTTGGAACGGTTCCTAGTGCCCTCCCTCTCCTCGCTTCTGATCTCACGATGGCCTGCCGGAGTCCCCGGCAGGCCATCGCCTCTTTCGGCCGCCGAGAAACGTTCCGGCTGGCCGCCAGGACGATCGTGAAAGGAGCAGTCCTCGATGACAGTGCGGTACGTGGTGGGCGACGCCACCATGCCCGCCGCCGCGGGCAACAAGGTCATCGCGCACATCTCCTACGACCGCGGTGGCTGGGGCAAGGGCTTCGTCGTCGCGGTGTCTCGCCGCTGGCGCCAGCCTGAACAGGACTACCGCAGTTGGAGCCGCATGGCCGACTTCCGGCTCGGCGCCGTCCGCCTGGTGCAGGTGGAGTCCGGCGTGTGGGTGGCGAACATGGTTGCCCAGCACGGCTACCGCACCGCCGCCAACCCGATCCCGCTGCGCTACGACGCGCTCGCCGAATGCCTGAACTCCCTTGCCGGACACGCGGCCCGCCTGTCCGCGAGCGTGCACATGCCGCGCATCGGCTGCGGTCTCGCCGGTGGCACCTGGGAGCGCATCGCCCCGATGATCGAGCAGACCCTCGCCGCCGCCGGGGTCAGCACCACGGTCTACGACTTGCCGGGCACGCGGTAGCCGGGCACCAGCCGCCCTGGCCGGCGGCGCGTCGCGGACCTCCGAACGTCATCAGACCACGTCGGTGGCGTCCAACCGACCCGCTGTTCGCGCGGGCCCGCGCGGCGTTCGACCACGAGCGCCGCAAGAGCCCGACCCTGCTGTGCCACGTCGACCCAAGCGCCGGGCTGCAACCTGCGCACCTCGAGGAGATCCGTGCCTGGGCAGCAGCCCTCCCGCCGGCGGCGTAGCTCTCGGCCATCGCGAGGTGGACCAGCAACATCAGCAGACCGCGTCGGCGCGGTCCAGGCCGTGCCACAGCGCGGTCAGCTCCGCCAAACCCGCACCGCACCGACGTCCGCAGGCTGCTCACGCGCCGGTCCACGACTGCGGCGCCTGGATGCAGTACGCGGCCCGGGAATGCCCGCAGTTCTTCGCCGAGTTCGTCACCGGCCGCCTGCTCTCGCGCCCGGCACTGCAGGCGAGGGCCTCCAGCGTCTTGCCCGGCGCCCCGCTCGACAGCCACGCCTCAATCCGGAAGGGACCGCGATCATGAGCGACTGTGTCAGCCTGACCATCCATTCCTGCCCGCCGCACCGCGTCGGCGTCGTCACCGCGACGCTGGAACAGCGGTGGCTGGTCGACATCGACGACGCGAACCGCAAAACCTTGCAGCTCGGCGACCCGTACAGCGTCGACACGTCCACAGTGGACGAACTGGTGCACGACTTGCGCGACGTCGCCCCAGACATCGCCTTCACCGTCACTGACGACCCGGACGACGAGTGGCTGGGCTCGCTGCGCCGCTACGTCCCCGGACTGGGCCTGTTCGAGGCGAGTTGCGACCACGACGGCAACGCCGTGTTCACCGTCGCGGACATCGTGAATCTGGACAGACTGCCGTCCGCGCGGCGGCAAACCGAACTCGGGCTGCCTTGGGACGACGCGATCGCTGCGATGCCGACCGGTGAGGTGACCGAACCACCGTCCTGCCAGGCGCGGTGGGAACCGGCGTCGGGCTGTATCACCGTGCACAACGCTGGCCCCGACGGGGGCGACCTGCCGCTCGCCCCCGCCAGCGTCACGGCGGTGGACGACGACGGCAACCTCGCTGACCCTGCGGCGGCCGACACCGTCCTCGCCAGCGCCGGCTTCTTGCGCGCCAACGAGTGGGAGGCGCAGAACGTCACCTGCCGCGTGTGGGCGACGTCCGTGTACCGGATCGCCGACCTCGGCGAGTTCCCGGTGCCGCTCGTGGAACTGCGCGAGCGTTGAAAAGGCCGCCTCCACCACCCAATGATTGACGTCCTTGCAATCGAGTCAATGACAAGTGATTCAAGCGTGAATAGAGTGATGATATGACCCACGACGCGAATGTTCCGGGCACCAGTCTGCCGAAGTTTACTGTCAATCCTGTCCCGACCGACCGGATCACCAGCGAACATCTGAGCGTGTTGCTGGAACGATACCGGCGGGGAGAGGACGAGCCGCTGATTTTCGGCGACGGCAGCAGGCCCGAGGCCGCTGTTATCCCCTTCGAGGTTTTCGTTCGTCTGAAGATGTACGACCATGCCGTGTCTGTCCGCGAACGCGAAGAAGACGCGTTCCAGGCAGAGATCTCAGATCGTGTACGCGCCGCCGCCGCGGCCCGTGCATCCGGTGAGGGATCGCCGAACCTAACGTTGGACGAGCTCGCCGCGAACCTTGACGAGCCGGCTGGGAGCATGCTCCGGAAGCAGCTGGACGATGACTAGCCCGCAGGACCGCGACTTCGAGATTCTGCCCGCGGTCCAGCATGACCTCGCGACCCTGAACGACCGTGTTCGGCGGAACCCGCGGGACAAGGTCGCCAGGAACGTCCTGCAGGTTGCGCTCAACGTGCTGGTGGAACTGCGGGACGGGCATCCTGGTGGTGCTGGAACGAAGCCTCTCGAATGCCTGCCCAGCTATCCGGACCTCTCCGACTGCCACACGACCTATATCAGTGGCGATCCACACGCGAACGCCACGCACCGCGTCGTCTGGCGGGACGTGCCTCCGGAGTCTCCCGGCGGCCGGGGCCGTCGGGAAGTCATCGCCGTGGGGGAGCGGCAGAACGGGCGGGTCTACCAGATCGCCGGTCAGCGTCTCGGAAGGCCCGTGGGCTTCACGCTCGCTGAGTTGTCCGCTCTGCGTGAGCCGGTGGCGGATCGGGCGCGGGCGCCGCGGCGGTCACATGACGTGCCCGAACCGGCCGCGGACGCGCCCGAGCCCCAGTTCGAATAATTCGCATCCGGCGGGTCATCGGAAGAGAGGGGTCCATGTTCAGACACGATCGGACGGTCGTCGTTCTCTGCCTGCTCAGTACGGTCCTCATCGCCGTGGCCGTCGGTTGGGCCACCGGCTTCCTGGCCTCCGTGGGCGCCGCGGTGTGCCGGATCTGGGACGGCGTCATCAGCTGGCTGTACTCACCGTTCGGCTGGGATCACCTTCTCGCAGGTGCTGGTGTTCTTATCGTGCCGATACTCATCGTGGTGATTATTCTTGTCCTCGCGAACGACTGAGCCGCTTGCGACCGCAACCGAAAAAGTGAACCCGGTGATGCCGTCGCATCACCGGGTTCACTTTTTTCACCTGGTACGCGTCGCCGGCTAGGACACTGATTCCAGCGTCCTCCGGCCGGAGCTGTCGAGCGAGTCGCACCGGTCGATCATCGCGTACATCTCCGGCGGTGGTGGGTCCGTGTTCGTGGCGACATCGAGCTGGCGGTTGACGCTGCGTGAGGCGGAGAACTTCAGTACCGAGTAGTCATCCACATCGTTCTTGCCGAAGCGCACTTTGTGCCCTTTGTGGGCTTGCCGATAGAAGCGGCCGAAACCGGTGAGTACCACCGTGTGCCCGCCGCCGACCGCGCCGGTGAGCTCGCCGAAGAGTGCCTCGTACACCTCCCGGACGACCTTGATCGGCAGCTCGCTCCGCGTCGCGACTCGTGAGATGAATTCGCGCTTGCTGATACGCGAATCATCGGTCGTTCCCATGCCACACCTCGTCGTCATTGTCCCGCGGACTGTGAATGGTCTGTGTCACCCAGTCTATCCGACTGGTTCGGATGTGGAAAAGCTGATGACAAGCGTAATAGCAGCGAGTCGGTTATGGCTCGAGGTCCGGCTCGATCTCGGGTCGATGATCTTTTCGTTCGTAGTCGACTGTCTCGATGATGGACCGGGTCCTCGGATCGCGGCGCCTGCCCACGACCTTGTCGTGGTCTTCGTCGAACACTCGTTGCGCCGCCACGCGGTGGGCCGCGTCCAGCTTCGCGCGCGCGATCACGTCTCCGAGCTCGAGCATCGACCCCGCCAGCGACTTCGCTGCCAGCTTGGCCGCACCTACCTTGGGCAGGTTCTGGGCCCGCCGCTGCTCCCAGCCGGCTCGGTCGTCGTCCGTGACGAAGCCGAACATCCGCGCGAAGCGGGATCCGTACCGCGTCTGTTGCTCGTCGGGCTGGTGCTCGGTGTTCATGTTCTTCCGCCGTTCTGTCGCTGATGCGAAGCGCCTATACCGACTGGTAGTCACCGGAATCCGTGTGTCTGCCCGACCAGCCCCAGTCGAACTCGGCGCGCTGCTGGGCTGGTCCCTCGGTACCGGCGTCGTAGACCCTCGGCCTCCTGCGTTGCTGCTGAACGAATCCGACCGGGTCGTCGACCGCGGCCTGCAGCGTCGTCTGCCAGTCGTCGCCGAAGCTGAGCCGCAGCGATTCCTCGACTCCGGGATGTTTGCCCGCGACGTCCTCCATCGCGTCGGTGAAGGCGTTGGAGTAGACCTCCTGCTGCCGGTCCGGGTGCAGGCCGTCGATGTCCATGCTCGCCAGCATGGACATCGATTGGTCGAGCCGCTGTCGGAGGATGTCGGGCAGTCCGTGGGTGTCGAGGTTCTCCTTGCGGGCGGCGAAACCGACGAGGTAGCCCATGATGCTGCCCGCGTAGGCACCCTGATCGTCGCGGCGCAGCCCGTCGAGCATCGAGGTCGCCATCGTCTCCGCCAGTTGCACCTGGTGTGCCTCGGCACTCATGGGCCGCCGCAGCGTGAACATGCCGTCGTCGGGAATCCGGCGGCCGAGCTGGTCGTCGAACTCTCCACGCCAGCGCTCGCGCACCCGGTCGGTGCCCGCCACGCGTTCAGCGCGTGGCGGGGCCTTGACGATGCGGCCGTGGGCCATCCCATTGAACATCAACCGCATCTCGGGTTCGGCTTCCATCCGGGTACCGATGATCACCCGCGCCCGGGTGACGACTTCGTGGCGGTCCAGGCCATCGTCGGCCATCTGGTCGCGCAGCCGCTTACGCATCGCCCGGTAGCTGGTATAGATCTCGTCGCTGTCGTAGTTCGGGTCACGCATCTTCCAGAACGCGTCCTCGAGGAGCGCGACCTCGGTCATCGCCGCCGAGGCGGGGGTGAACATCTCGCGATGGCCACGCTCGCGGTGTTCCATGTCGGCCAGGCGACGTCGCCACTTCGCCGACAGGAACGCGTCGCGGCCGGTCTTCTTCGCTTCGCGGCTCGCCAGGTACGTCTCATCGTGGGCGCGCTCGGGCCGCCGTGCCAGCGCCGCCGCGGTACCGCTGTCGATGAGGTCGTTGTGCTTGTCTGCGCGGGACTGCGCCCACGACCGGGCCGCGTCGGTGCGGGCGTCGATACGGTCCCGGATCTTGTCTTTGAGCGGCTGCAGGGACGCGCCCATCTCCCGCCGGAAGTCGGAGGAGAGCAACCGCATGGCGGCCATCATGCCGGCGGCCTGGATGATCGAGTGGGGATTGACTCCGTGCGTGAGTGGTTTGAGGCAGCCCTGCATCATCATCTGCATGTAGACGTGGTGCATGGCGTTGAATTCCTGCGCGCGCTGCTCATCGTTGTAGCCCGGGACCAGCAGGTTGGAGTCCCGCAGCGACGCCATGAACGTGTCGCCCGCCTGTGTGATCTCCGATCGCAGCGTAAGCAGCCGCTCCCGTTCGCTCTGGTCGTCGCCGTCCTCCCCGGCTCGTTCTGCTTGGTCGTCGTCGGTCCGGCGGCGACGGTCCCGCTCGGATGTCCGCTCCGCGGTGCTCGCACCGAAGAACTCGCGCGCCCGGTCCCGCAGGCGCTCCCGCCGGGTACCCGTGGACGCCGGAGGGTCCGTCTCGTCGACGACGTCCGCGTCGATGACATCGCGCTCAGGTCCGGACGTTCCGGGGGACTGACCGCCGTCTCGCGCGTCGGTCCGTGTCTGGTCCTCGCCCGAGCGCCGGTGGGATGTCGCGGCGGCACGGACGGGTAGCGCTTTGGTCGCCCGCCGACGTCGCTGCTCCCCGGTGCCCGTGTCCGTGTCAGATGCCATGTCAGAACCCCACCCCGTAGTCATCGCCGACCTGACGCGTTTCCGTCTCGACGGTCACGGGTGCGCTCGGGCGCGGGGCTCCCACGCCGACCGCGTAGGCCGAGCGGCGCCGCGCACCCCGAGTCCGAGCCGCGTGCCCGGTCTCGGCGATCACGTCGCGCGTGATGACCGAGGCGTCGACCAGCAGCTCCGGCGTCAGCGTGCGCTGGCCGTGCCGGTCGAGAGCATCGAGCGCACGAGCGGTGGCGGCCCGGGCCTTGCGGGTTCCGGCCGGGGCGAACTGCTCGTTCTTCGCGCCGTCGTAGACGTTCGCCCGTTCCTTCGCTGCGGTGACAAGCGTGGCGAAGTCGCCGCCGTAGGCCATCCGGTCCATGATGGTGCCTGCCAGCGCGGGGTCCTCCTCGAGGTTACGGACGAGGCCTGTCCGCGGATCCCGCAGTGCCCGCGCCACGCGAGCCACGTAGTCCGGGTTCACCGTGACACCGAACCCTTCGCTGGACGCGTAGAAGTCCACGACCTGGGTTTCCCAGTCCTCGACGCTGGCCTGGACCGGCTCGCCGTCGACGAGCACCGACTGCCACTGGTTCGGGCCGGTGTGCTCGAGCCGGCGGCCGCGCCACAAGTCGCGTCCCGGGCCCTGGAGCATCTCGTACTTGTGCCGGGCCTCGGCCGCGTCGTGCTTGGCCTGCAGGATCGATTGGGTGACCGGATAGGTCACCTCGAGCAGCGCCCGGAGGTCCTCGTTGCGCAGAGCACGGACCCCGCGCTGGGCGAATGAGCCGCCCAGGCCCGTGCCGTGGGCTTTGATCGCCGTGGCGAACATCGAGGCCTCCTGATCCGCCTGGGTGATGCCCGGGGTGCCCTGCTCGTCGCCGAGGTTGCGGGCGTAGTCGGCCAGCTTCGTCTCGCTGCCCTTGGCGCCGGTCGCCACGCAGACCTCGCGCACGCTCCGCAGATGGGATTCGGGGTCCGAGAAGCTCAGCGCCGACCCGAACTCACGGCGCTGCGCCCGGCGGTAGAAGTCGCTCAGTTGCTCGGTGACGTCGTCCTGGCGTGCCCGGGTCGTGTCCGCCGGTTCGGAGTCGGCACCCCAGGCGATGAGGTTCGTCTCGCCACTGAGACTGTCCAGCTCCTGGCGCAATTCCCGGCTCTTCGACAGGGCCACCCGGGTGTCGAGCGAGACCTGCATCGCGAACGGATGCGTTCCGCGTTCGCTTCGGACGCCTGTGTCCAGAAGATTCGCCGGCACGGAGAGCTTGCGCATGGCCTCGGCCCGGGCGGCCTCGCTGTGCAGTTTCACCACGGCGACGGCGTCGCCGTCGAAGTCCCCGTCGAAGCACTGGTCCATGACCGGATTGATCGCGGCACCGGTGAGCCGGTCGTCGATCGCGACCCGCATGTAGCGCACCCCGGCGTCCCGGAGCACCGGGTCGCGCCACACCAGCGCGTGATCACCCGCGACGAGCCCGAGCTGAGCGGCCTTGACCGAGCTCAAAGCGATCTGATCGATGTCGAGCCGCGGGTCCGCGGTCCACACCATGGTCGCCGAGTCCGACAGCCGCGACGACATCAGCCCGGTCTTGAAAATGTTGTTCTTGCCGGCCAGCACCCGGTTCTGGACGTCGGTCGTGATCGCCTCGAAGTTCCGCTGAGCGCGCGCAACCGACTCGCTCATGCTCCGGCGCACCTCGGCGCGCTTCTCCGAGGACAAGCCCGGCCCGTCCAGCTGCTCGGCCAGGTACCGATAGCGGCACGCCTCGACGAAGACATCCTGGTAGCTGCGCGTGTAGTCGTGTGTCACCGACGTCCCGTCACCGAACTCCTGGCCACTGCGCAGGTGCGAGGAGAGCACGGGCAGCCTCCACGAAGTCGCGGTGACCGTCTCGGTCTGTTCCCCGGTGGGGTAGGTGAGGGCGAACGGGAGTTCCATGTCGCCACCCCGGTCGCCGATCAGAACACCGAACGACCTCCGCATCGCCGTGGTGTTGAGCCCGGGACGCTGTCCCGGTTTGCGTGGTTGCGTGCGCTGCAGTTCGGGCATGGCGATGAGCCGCCGTTCGGGCCGCTCGTCGACGCCCTCGGCCTGACCAACGATCCGGAGCGTGCCATCGGCGTCCATGTCCAGGCCTGTCACGAGCAGGTATTCACGCAGGTTCGACTCTGCCGCGCTGTTGTGGCTGTAGAACTCGCGCATGATCGCCGGACAGTCCTGGGCCTGCAACGCCCAGGCGAGCTGCGAGGAGGCCTTGCGGCCTTTGCCCGCGCGAACCTGCTCGTCGTCGTAGATCTTCGTTTTCTCGTCCACCGCCATGTGCGTGACCACGAAACGCATCCGGCCCCCGGCACCCGGCAGCACCGCGGCGGCCGCCGGGGACCCCGGTGCGCGCGTGTCCGGGCGGATCAGGTCGTGCACGTCGCTGGACATGAGCTCGCGGGCCGACCCGGCGTTGCGCCGGGAAATCAGGCTGAACGGGCTCATCACCACGTGCGTCGCACGGTTGACGCGGAACCAGGCGACCTCCTCGCCGATCCCGTGGGCCTCGGCCTCCTCGGGGGGCATGTCGCGGTCGATCACCAGCGAGATCACGCCCTTGTTGCCATGCAGGTCGCTGATCTTGTCACCCACGACCAGGTCGCGCAGATGTCCGCCGGCCCCGCGGATCTGATGCTCGGCGGCGAATTCGGAGCTGACCACGATCGGGTCGTCCGCCGTCCAGCCGCCGAAGGTCATCAGCGCCGTGCCGGTGGGCGGGGTCACCGTCGACGCCTGCATGATCGTGGATGCCGTCATCTGCTGGCGGTCGAACGGGTCGTACCGCAGGGTCGCCAGCTCCGGCCGGTTCATCAGGGGCGCCCGCGCGCCGGTCAGGGTGTCCGGATCGCCGGGGACGATCGTGCCGTCGGCGTTCACCACCGCGTCGGCGGTCAGGAACCGGACGACGCCCTGGTTGGTCGCACCCGCGGTCATCACTGGGTCGAAGTATCCGGCGGGTGCCCGCACCCCGTTGGCGTCCGTGCCGGTGAGCACGGCGATGTTCCGCCCGCCGGTGAGCCGCCACGAATCGAAGTGGTTGTCGTCGGCCGGGTCGACGCGGTCGCGTCCGGCGCGGTATTCGGCGTAGATCGTGGAACCCTGTTTGATCGCGTTGGAGTACCGCACGCGTCTTGCCTCGGTCCGCAGGATCGCGGCCGTCCAATCATCGAGTTCCGCGCGGATCTCCCCGGTGGCCGCGTCGTGTTCGTAGGAGGTGGCCCGGTCGATGAAGTCGACCGGGTGGGTCGTGCCGTAGAGCTGGGAGTACACGGAGTTGAGCGAGGTCGGTTCGCCGGTCCGGCTGCGCCCGGTGACCAGGTCGGCGGCGAGTTGATACTGGATCCGCTCGTGCATGAGCTGCTCGTAGCCGCGCAGGATCGTGCGCTCTTCGACCGACGTCGGGGCCTCACCCGGCGTGGGCGCGGCGATCCGGGCCTCGTAGCCCGGGATGATGAGCACGTTCTCGCCGCTGGCGAACCGGGTCACGACGTCGCCGTGCTCGCCGACGTCGAAGACCTGGCCGATCTCGCCGGTGACCGGCGTCGTCGTGCCATCGCGCCGCAGCTTGTCGCCGCGCCAGCGGATGATGCCGTGGGCGTCGACGAGGATCTCTCCCGGTGTCGTCGCGTTGCGTGCGAGGCCCTCGCGCACCGTGTCGCCGATGCGGCGCAGGAACGGCGACATGTGCCCGGTGATCGGTTCCGCGCTGTCCTCGTCGAAGTTCACGATCCGGTCTTTGAACCGGGTGGCCTGGAAGTCCGACCCCATCAGCTCGTCGGGGGACACGCCACATCGGCGCAGCGCCGAGGCCAGGTTGTCGAGGTTCGACCACTGACCGGTGGGACTGGTCATGTATTTCGCCACCCGCACGGGATCGAAACGCTGGTCGATCCAGTCGCCGTCGACGTCGTGCGGCTCGGCCTCCCAGGTGCCGACAAGCTCGAATGGCACGTCCTCGGCGTGCGCGCGGACCTTGTCGGCCGCGGTGCCGCCATACACGAGATTGCCGAGGTCGCCGATCTCGTCGGCCTGCAACTCGCCGATCTCGTTGAGGCGCTGCTGGTACATCTCCTCGGTCGCACCCGGGCGCAGCAGATCCGCGCGTGCGCCGGTGAGCACATCCCAATACGAGCGCTGGATCGCCGAGACTTCCGCGTCGGAGGAATACTCCGGTGGTTCCAGCTCGTCCAGCGCGCCACCGGTGCGGGCCAGCTCGGCGTCGGCGTGGGCGATGAGATCTTCGACGGCGAGCGCCGAGCGCAGGTTCTCCCGCGCGCTGTCCACGGCCTCCCGGGCGAACGTCTCGGCGGGTTCGGCGTCGACGAAGAACGTCGGCAGGGAGCGGGTCTTCGCGTCACGCCGCAGCAGCAACTTCGCCCCGGACCGGGCGCGTATGTCTCCGGGGGCCACGTGGTCGCCGACGACGAACATCGATTCCCGGTCGATGTGGTAGCTGTCGGGCACCTCGATGATCGTGCGGCCACGGCCAGGCTCGCGGTGTGTCGTGCCGATCTCGCCCGCCGCGACGCCGGGACGGTCCTCGCGCTCGACGCGCTGGCCCTGTGCGAAACGCAGCAGCCGGACGGCCTCGGCCGGGGTGGGGGAGGGCACCGCCATGCCTCCGGGCACCCGGAGATTGGTGGAGTACCGCAGCACCGTGCCGTTGTCGTAGATCCGTGCCCCGGCGTACTCCTCGTGACGGGTGTCGATGAGCCGGATCTCCATGCCGGTTCCCGCGAGCTTCGCCTTGATCTGCCCGGGTTCGCGGTCGCGCACCACGGAATAGGCCAGCCCTTGCGCCTTCAGGTCCTCCAGCAGTGCCGCGCACCGGGACACCGCACGGTCCGACATGAAGCGGTTGCGGTCCACCCGGCCTGTCTGCGGATCCCGCCCGCCGTCGATGACCCAGTCGCGGACGTGGTCGTATTCCTGGCGGCTCATCTTGTCCATGAGGGCGGTGAGCCCGGCGGCGTCGTCGTTCGTCATCGCCCGCCCGGCCTCGTACGGGGTGCCCTCGTCATCGACCCGCCAGAGCACCATGTTCCCGTGCCGCGGGTCGGCCAGGGTCTCGACCGCGCCGCCCGCCACGCGCGTGATGGTCTCGTCGGGGATATAGACCAGATCCGTCCCGGCGCGTTTCACTGTCGCGCGGCGCGACCAGTCCGGGGCATAGGGGCTGACCGGCAGCCGGGCCGAGGCGGGCTCGGCGTCGGCGCCGACTCCGGTGATCCGGGTGAATTCCCGTTGCAACCGTTGATAGCGCGCGTCGCGGGGCGTGTGGTCGCCGAACTGTGGCTCGTAGCCGGATACCCGTTCGCCCAAGGCCTGGTCGATGGCGGTGAGGCAGGCTGTCACGCCCAGGCGAGGATCGGTCAGCGCGCTGCCCTGTCCGGACAGGATCTCGTCGACTCGGGCGCGGATCGACTTGGCCTGCGAGATCGGAACGACCTGCCCGGTCTGATCCCGCGCGCGTGTCACCGCCGTGTAGTAGAGGTACTCGTAGAAGTACGCGCGCAGACCGTGTGCCGTCTTCATGCTTGTCAGCTTCCTAGGGATGCTCGGGTTGCAGAGGCGTGCCCCGAGCCTAACCCGCTTTTCGATAGGATGCGATAACGAGTCGAAAGAAAATGAGTCGATCTAGCCGGTCCTCTGTCGACAAGAGTGACGGGGCTCGTCGGCTATCCCTTTCGCTTCGACGGCTACACCCTCGCCATCTCGACCGCCATAGCCCGGTCGAACGCGCCGTCCGCCAGTATTTCCCAGCTCGGCAAGGACGCGAGGTACTGGTAGAAGCCCGCGTGGACCTTCACGGTCGCCAGGGACTGGAGGTCGTCCGCGGTGACGTCACCCTCGGCGAAGACCCGCGAGTCTTTCTCGTGAACGTATCCGTTGAGCCGCCGCGCCGTCTCGATATACCAGTCGGATCGCACGTGGCTGATGTAGGTCGTCGACCCGTACGCGCTGCGCAGTTCACCATCCCCGCCGAGCGAGAAGTGTTCGTCATCCTGTTCGAGTTCGACCTGTGCCGCTTTGTACGCCTCGGCGATCTGGACGTCCAGGCTCTTGAGCTTCGCCGAGCCGTTCAGGTTGACCAGCATCTCCTTGCTGATGGTTCCCTCGGCGTAGATCCGGTCCTGCCTGGCCTTGTTGGCGGCATCACGCTCGGCGACCTCGGTGGCTACCAGGACGTTCTCGACGAACTCGTTCTCGTCGAACATCATCGTGGCCTCGTACTCGGCCGGATCGACCACGACCGGTGCGGCGGGGTCCCGTCCCTCGTCGGTCGCGGTCATCGTCGTGACGATCTGCATGACCTCGTCGGAGTAGACGTCCGGGTCGAGACGCTCGATGTCGACGTCCCGGTACCCGTACGTCTCCTGATAGAGCGTCTTGGCGTCGAAGGCGCGGACGGCCTGCCGCATTCGTTTGTCGAGCATCCGGGTGAAATCCGGTTGGTTCATCCGCACGTCGAAGTCGATCGCCGAGGACAGCGTGGGGATCGTCTGCAGCGAGTAGGTGTGTCCGGGATGGACGATCGTGTTCGTGAACAGCCGCCACGACATCGGCAGGATGGTCTCGTTGCGGTTCCACACCGGCGGGTCCCCGGCGCGGAAGACGATCGAGTTGCGCGGCGGGAGGAATGCCATGTCGTTGTAGCTGATGAGCGGCTCCTCCTTGGTGGTCATCGTGTAGGAGACGCGGCCTTCGGTCTTGCCGCCCACGACCTTGTCGAAGTCCTGGCTGATCTGCTTGGAGTCGCGATAGGACCGGTGGGTCTTGCCCGACATCTTCTCCAGTGTCTCGATCATCGAGTCATCAGTGGACTTGAGGAACACGATGTTCGAGGTGTTGTGTGTCGGGATGAAGTCGTCCGTGATGTAGAGATGCCGCTTGTCGGCGATGTTGATGCACTGCACCTCGTCATCACGCACGTACTCGACGCTGACGACCCGGTTGAATCCACGAGCGCGGTCCTTCCAGCGCACGGCTTTGCGGGCCAGCAGGAACGGATTGATCTCGGGCAAGCCGATGTTCTGCACGCGGTGCGCCGACCGTCCGGCCTTGGGCTTGATCTGGTTCGGGGACGTGTAGATCACCTTGTCTCTGACGTTGATCGCCGCACGGCCGCCGAGCGAGCGGATCAGCGTCTGAACGCCCTCAGCGAGCTCGGGACTCGCTGAGATGAACTCCATCTCGCCCTGGACACTGATCGTCCCGTCAGTGTCCATGAGCCCACGCAGCAAATCGACGCGCTGCTGTACCGAGCCCAACAGGTACGCCTGCGGGATTGACTTCTCCCAGGAGCGCTTCCCCGCGATGTCGAGATCACGCATCGAGGCGTTCACGCCGTTGATGCGGTAGCCGGTGCCGTCCTTGCGCTCACCGCGGACGGTGTCGTCCACGACGACATACCCACGACGACGGATCTCCTCGACCGTCTCAGGGTCGTTGCAGGTGAATGTCACGACACCATGGGGCCGCACGTATCCATCCCCCAGGATCGCCCCGAGCACGTAAGGGTCGATCGGCAGATCGGCCTCCGCGTACTCGACGGGTGCGATCCGCGGCAGATCGACCTGCTGACCCTTGTCGATCAGCTCCTTGATCTGCGAGGTCGTCATCTGTTCGGAGACCCGTGCGGCGGTCTTCCCGCCGGGGCCGGTTCCCACGGCCTTCCCATCGACAAGGCGGAAGGTGGACTTCCAGCGCTCGATCGCCCACATGTGACCCGCCGACGCCTCCGCGCAGGACCGGTCACGCAGCGTCACGCGATACACCGGCTGCACACCCTTCGGGTACACGGCCGTGATCTCTGAGGTCGTGCCGAACGGGGTGAGAACCTTCGCTCCGACGTCCGCGTCGCCCATCCGCATCCACCCGGTCGGTGTGCTGATAAGCGCGTTCAGCGGCTGCGGATTGCCCTGTACGATCTTGTCCACGGATTCGCCGTAGAGATCGAGTAGTTGCTGCAGGGTCTGCAGAATCAGTGTGAACTCCTGGTCCTGGCCCAGCCCGATCGACAGCATCGTGGCGAAACCGGAGATGCCGTGCCCCTCGGACTGCAAGTTGCCGAGCTCGTCGAGCATGAACCGCGTCTTGTACAAGGGCTTCTGGTTGCTCTTGGTCATGTACGCCTTGTCGAAGTTCAGGTCGACCAGCTGCTTGATCAGGATCAGGATCAGCTTGGCGTACTTGGCCAGGTGCGGAGGCGTCACCAGGAACACCGCTTTCGGCGACTCCGAGTACCGCACCATCGTCCGTGTGATCGCCCGCGTCTCGCCCGCGACCTTCTCCGGCGTCCCACCGCCGGAGAAATCGAGGCGCGTGTGCGGATACGTGGTGTCCTCGAACTGAAACGACAGGATCTCCCCGTCTATCGCCCCGCCGTCGCGCACAGGCCGCATCTCGCGGAGCACCCCGTTCTTGACGACCTTCTCCCCGGTGACCGTCTCGGTGACGAAATGCCGCCCGTTGAGTGAGACCTGATAGTTCTTCTTGAAGTGAAAGTAGAATGTGCGCACCAGCATTCTGGACTGCGGGTTCGACAGCTCGAGCTTGATCCACGCCTCGTCCGCCGGGAAGATCCCCTGGAAGTAATACCGCGCCCACCCCTCGGTCGTAACCGTGTCCGCGTGCGCGAACTCCTCGCCGAGATCCTCGGTGAACATCGCGTCCCCGTACGCCGACCACACCGCCCGCAGGCCTTTGAGATGTTCACGCTTGAGATAGTTCGCGGCGAAGCGGACGCCGAACCGGCGGGGGAAACTCACGCCCCCGAGGTCGGTGTTCTGCGAAGGCTTTCCCGAGGTCAGCGCCGCGATCGTCGGGTCAGTGAAAAACGACATGGCGGTGATCGCGATGCCGTAGACCGACGCCAGCATCTTCTCCGCGCCGGCCATCGCGCGCAGCGCGTTGTTCGCGTTGGCGATGAGCGTGCGCATCGTGTTGGTCGGCAGCGCCTCGGTGGCGTTGAAGAACAGCGTGAGCATGTCTTGCTCGGCCTTGCCCTCCCACAGGAAGTCCTTCTGCGCGACCTTCGCCTGCTCGACGTCCAGCAGGTCCGGATCGTCGTCGAACTCCCCGGCTTTGATCCGCTTCTCCAGCTCGACCGCCGGGTTTTTGAGCTTCCTCGAGGTCAGCTGGACGAACAGCTGGTAGCAGTTGTAGAGCGTGACTCGACCCCACATGTCGTCGAGTTTGGCTTCCAGCGTCTCGGGGTGCATCCCCGTGACGGCAGCGACCTCGCGCAGCTCACGCTCCTCCTCCAGATAGAAGTCGATCAGGCCGTAGGCGGCGCGCTTGAACGCGTTGTTCGCCGCATTGGGCCACACCGGATCCTCACTGCCATCCAAGGGGAAGAAGACATCGGCGATGTTCTCGACGTACAACGCACACTTCGTGCTGTCGCCTTCGCGCGCGGCTTCGGCCGCCATCACCAACGGGTTGTAGATGTCGGTCTTCATCGCGTTGATGAGGTTGAACTGCACGACCTCGAAACCACGGGTGACCAGGGCGACGTAGTTCTTCACCAGCAGCTCGCCCTTGGGGTCGTTGATCACCATGTTGGCGGGCTTGCTCGTCTTCGTCTTTTTCTGCCGGCTCCACATGTCGATCATGGGCTCGATGTAGGTCTGGCCCTTGCCTGCCCGGGTGATGGCCAGAACCATGGTGTTCACGGGCGCGGTGTCGACGATGTAGGCGCCGGCAGGGCGCTGGACCTCGTAGTCCGGGAATTCCCAGTCGGCCTTGATGAGGTCGGCGACCGTCCGAAAGGGGCCGAGCTTGTCACGATTGGTGCCATCGGGGTTGTAGGGAATCAGCGTGGCGTCGTACTTGCGGCGCAGTGTTTTGTCCCGCGGCAGGCCCGAGGCCTCGAAGAGATCGTCGCCGAATTTCTCGTCGATCATCGGCAGCGTCAGGACGATCGGCTTCCCCTCGGTGTCGTCCATGACCTCACCGGCGTAGTAGACGAGTTCCCCGTCGTCATCCACGACATCGGCCGTGGCACGCCGGTAGACCTGAACGGTCCCCAGGCCCTTTGTCACGAGCATCATGTGGCTGATCATCGAGTTCGCCTGCACGCTCGAGTGGGCACCGGCGTCCGGGAACCAGTCGTAGGTCCGCTGAATCTCCTGGGGGAGCGCGATGTGCTGGTCGTTCTGGTACTGGTTGATGTCGGCTGTCGTGGTCATCAGGTTCGCCGCGGCGATCCGGCGCGAGATCCAGGTGCCGGTGATGATCATGACCAGCAGGCCCCCGCTGAACGTGGCGACGAGCTTGAACCCGGATACGGAGGTCAGCTGGTCGCCCACGCTTGTCGTAGTGGGTATGGGGCGGTCGTCGCGATCAGGCGCCGCGGTCCTCGGGGCTCCGGTAGCAGGGGTGGTGGTCCACCAGGGGGGAACCGGTACCTGCTCGACTCGGGCATGGCATGGCGCCGTGGCGTCGGGGAGTCCTTTCGCGGTCAGCGGCCGGTAACAGGTCACGACCGTGCCGTTCTTGCCCGTGGTCGTCTCCTCGACGTAATACGACCGGGACGGACCGCGGGTGTCGGTCATGGTCGTGGTGAAGGAGGACACCGCGGTGGCGATGATCGAGTAGAGCACCCACATCGTGATCGCCATCGCCACGCCGGCGGCCACCCCGCCGAGTAACGCCGGGGTCTGTGACCGCCGGGCCCGGAGAGTGCCCCGATCGAGTTGCTGCTCGTCGTAGACGTCTCGATTCGTCAGCGTCTCGCCGGAGGAACGGGCTGAGATCTTGTCCCAGTTGCTCGCGGTGGGCCGGGCCGCCTTCCGTTTGTTCCGCGTCATTGTCGTCCCCGCGTTGTACTGCTGTTTTGTTGTGTTCCGCTCCGCAACAGAAGCGGTGCATGGTGTCGCCTGTCGGGTGCGCCGCCGCACGCACGCTGGTTCAGTTGCTGAGCAAGGCTCCACTGATGAATCCCGCCACGCCGACGAGCAGCGTGAGCACCACCATCAAGCTGATGAGAGTCCGGTTCCTCCGTGTCTGAGTCTCCGAATGGGCCATCCAGCGCCGATTCGCCGAGTCCTCGGCGGATTCCGCCAGGTGCATCAGGTCGACGTTGCGCGCCAGAAACGACTTGCTTCGCTCTTGCTCGACGCCGAGAATGTGCCGCCACTCCGCGTCGCGCGTCTGCATGTTCGTCACGGCGTCTCTGCGGTGGCGCTCGAGTTCACCCTCCATCGTGCGAAGCCGGTCGGCGTAGTCGCGGCGCTGTGTCTCCAGGCGGGTGTCCTGTTCTTGGCGCAGCTTCTCGATGGTGTCGGCGGTCCGGTGCTGCTCGGCCATGGCGTCGGCCCGTGCGATGTCGGCCTTGCGGTTGTCGTCGATGACCTGCTGGATGCGGTCCTGCCACTGACCCAGGCGTTCTTCTTCGGTCGACAGGTAGTCCGATTGTCGTTCGGCCAGCAGTTCGAAGATCCGTGTCGTTCCGACCTGCATCTTCAGCGCCGCGTCGGAGCGACGGACGCGGAGAATCTCCCGTAGGTCGTGCGTATAGGCGGTCTCCAGAAGCCGCTCGACCTCGGCGACCGCATCGGCCTGCGACCGCTGCATTTTCGCGCGGTGGCGTTCCCTGTACTGAAGCTCCGCTTGGCGTGCGGCCTGTTGAGCCACCGCGGTTGCCTGCTCGTCGAAGTCCTGGGTGATCCGGGCTTTGGCCTCGCGGATCCGCTGCTCCTTTTCAGCCTGCCGGTCACGGTGGGTCTGCTCGACGCTGTCCTTGAGCGCCTTGTAGCGAGAGCCTTCCCGGTCGGTGGCGACGTCACGGATGACTTGCTCGGCGTGTGTCGACATGAGAGTGACGAAGAGCGCGCGCAGTTCGTTCTCGTGCGCGGAGCGCAGTTGGGCGAGTTCGGCGTTGGCCTGCCGGTTGAGCTGGGCGACTTGGTCGCCCAGCCAGTCCGTCGCGCTCGAGGGCACCTCGATGTGCACGCGCGGCGCTCCGATGGCGAAGGTCGCGGTGAACTCGTCGAGTCCGATGTCCAGATCAAGTTCCTCGGACAGGAACCGGCGGGCGATGATCTCGCGCGCCTGGTGCTGATCGCTCAGGAGCACCTCGGCGTGGGGGGTGTGAGCCTGGCCCGGCTCCTCAGTGCCGTCTGCGCCCGTGTCCTCCCCGTCGGTTTCCCCGAGTCCATCGGTCTCAGCGATAGGAGCCTCGTCGACATCGGCTGTCACCGGCGCGGGATCATCGTCAGTTCCGTGGTCGATGGGCTCGGTGTCGAACACCGACTCCTCGTCGACGTCGGTCACGGGCAGAGGATCGAAGATCTCGTCGCTCGCGTCGTCGTCCCGCACCGCTGGAATCGCCGTGGTGGCCTCGTTCTCGGCGATACCGCTGTGCTCGGCCCACGCCTCCGCCCCGACAGCCTCCGCGAGGCTCAGGGAGCCGGAGAGCACCTTCTGTGCCTGTGTGAAGGTCGCCCTGGAACCCGGTTCGACGACCAAGTCGCCGTTGGGCCGCTGCCACACGACGGCCCAGTGATAGACGGCTTTTTTGAGCAGCGAGTACTCGTCCATCCTGGCCAGCGTCTCCTCGGTCGGGATGATGCCGAAGAGGTCCTCCGCCAGCATTTCCGCCGTCGCCACGGTCGTGATCTGATCGGAGTCGATGAGTTCGATGATCGAGCCTTTGGCCTCGTCGCGGCTGTGCCGCTTGCTCAAGCCGCCGATATCGTGGCCGGCGAGCACGAGGATGACCCATGCTGTGCCGCTGGGGAACACGAACGCGGTGTTCGAGCGCAGCAGCTCGATCGCGGCGGGGATCGCTGTTTCCCTGATCACGGAGGACAGGAGCTCGTCCGGCTTTTTCCGGCGATCCTTCTTGTGGTTCGCCGCGGCCGTGCCCGTGATGCCCATCCGCGTCGATCTCCTCAGTGGTGGAACCCAATTTCCCTGATCTATGAGCAGTCTATCGGTCACCAGTCGATAAGAGCAATCGAAAGACCAGGCGATAAGTGGTGTTACGGTC
The DNA here is from genome assembly GCF_018736145.1 of Amycolatopsis sp. CA-230715. GTDB lineage: Bacteria > Actinomycetota > Actinomycetes > Mycobacteriales > Pseudonocardiaceae > Amycolatopsis. Next base: position 9,943,276 of record NZ_CP059997.1, on the reverse strand, counting down.
GCTTGTCTGTCGATAAGCCGCTGGTGGTCTGGACGGTCCTCAGGCCAGTGCGCGCACTTCGATGCGGGCGTCCGAGCTGAGCAGGGTCTTGTCGTCGCTGACCAGGTCGCCGACCACCTCGATCCGGATTCGCCGCCGGGAAGGGTGCTCGTTGATGAAGGTCGCCACCGCGGTGGTGACTTCGTCGGTCATCTTCGCCACCGCGACTCGTGCGCCACCGGCGTCGGAGTCCGTATCGCCCTTGTCCTCGACGAGATACCGGAGGACCTTCTTGTCCACCACGACGTGCACGTTGTGTTTGAGGAACACGTCGTGCACCAACGTGCGCAGCTTGGCGTGCACGATCTTCTGCTGGGTGGCCAGTGACAACGGCTGGAAGGGCACGATCGCGTCGATGCGCCCCAGAAGCTCGGGTGGGAAGCGATTGTCGCCCGTGGTCTCGGAGATCGACCGCCGGATGAGCTTCTGGTAGGCCCCGAGGTGTGTACCCGAACCCGTGTCGTCTCCGGCGTAGTGCGCCACGGAACGGTAGATCTCGGAGCCGGCGTTGGTCGTGAGCACGACGTAGGTGTTGAGGAAGCTGACCTCGCGGTGGTGGTCATCGGAGAGGCGGCCGTCGTCGAGGACCTGCAACAGCACCCGCGTGACCATCGCCGACGCCTTCTCGACCTCGTCGAAGAGCAACACGGCGTGCGAGAGGTCCCAGACCTTCTTCGTCAGCTCCGAGCGGAAGCTCGCGAGTGACTCGTCCCTGGCGTATTCGCTCATGTCGAACCTGATGAGATGCCGCTGGTCGTCGCCGAAGAGTAACCGCGCGAGCTGTTTGGCGAGTTCCGTCTTGCCGACGCCGGTGGACCCGGTGAACAGGAAGCTCGCCTCCGGCCGCCCCTTGTCATTGAGATCGGCCACGGAGAGCTGCAGGCGTCGCGCTACCGCACTCGTCGCCAAGTCCTGGCTGATCACTCGCGCGTCCAGCTGCTGCTTGATCTTCGCGCCGTCGACGTTGAAGGCCACGTTGACGTTGAGCGATTCCATGAGCACGTCGCCGAGCAGCTGCCGGTCCAGGGGACGGCGGGTGAGACGGTGCCAGCCGATCATGGAGTCGAGCACCAGGATCGACTTGCGCGGCTGGGCGCTGGCCGGCATGTAGCGTTGCGTGTACTCGTAGACCTGACGATAGAGGTGGTCGTCGTCGAACTGGTCGGCGATCCCGTACCGTTCGGCCATCCCCCGCAGGATCGAGATTGTCGTGTCCTGGTCCGGGGGAGTGAGGTTGATGCGGTGGAGGCGTTCGACGAGAGCCTGGTTACCCGCGAGGTGCTGGTGGAACTCGTCGTAGGTCGTCGCGGCGATGATGCGGATGCCGCGCGAGCCCGAAGCCGCCAGCACGGGTTTGATCGCCTCGACGGCCGCGGCGGAAAGCTGGACAAGCTGGTGGATCTCGTCGATGAAGAGCACCAGTGCACGCCGTTCGTCTGTGGCGAACCGCTCCGCCTCGTCGAAGACGTCTTTGAGCATCGCGGCCATGAGACCGCCATCGCCGGCCTTCGAGATCATCCGCGCCAGATCGACCTCCAAGTAGAGGCGATCCTGGTCGCGCAGCATGGTGGCCTGCACCAAGGCCGTCTTACCGGTACCGGCCTCGGCCAGGAGCAGGGCGTTGCACAGTTCGGGACGGCTCATCGAAGCCAGCAGTTGCAGCGTTTCGTGATCGCGGCCGATGATGTCCCGCTCGGCTGACGCGAGAGGATCCGACAGCGCGGCCAGAAGGGGGTAGTGCTCGTTGAGCCGTGCGTTGTCGAACATGCCGTGGCGGTACCTCCACAGGACGGCAATGCTGTACGTGATAGATCAGTCGACAAGAGCCGTGGGCAAGGATCCGAGGTGCGACGGGGATGGGTCCTGTGTACGAAGAGGCGGGCACGTCATCCGGGTAAGCCGCCCGGGACGCCCAGGAGGGTGCGTGGAGGAGTGGGGCGCTGTCCGGCGAGTTCCGCGGCAACGGATTCCCCTCCACATGCGAAGAGGCCTCGGGAGTGATGACTCCGGAGACCTCTTCGTCGCATGTGCACGGTCGAATCTCACCCCACCGCAGGCTCATCCATCGCGACTGGCTGTACGGCTTCGACAGTCTGCTCGGCTGCGGGAGCCGAGGCCTGCGCCGCTGTGGCCTTGTTCCGTGCTTCGCGTGCGGCGCGCATCGAGTCGAACTGGTTGTCCAACGTCTTGTCATCGACTCGGAAGTCCGACGGCTGAGCCGACTTGGTTTTCACCACCAGGCCGGTCGCGCGCATCGCCGGCATGACGTCGCTCTTGAAGCCGTAGAGGGTGCCGATTTTTTGGCCGTCCTTGTTCAGAACGGGTTCATGGTTCTCTCCGGCAGCCTCTGCCATCTCCTGCAACTGTCGGACAGAGTAGGGGAGATCGTTGTTGAACCGGCGCTTGCCGTCCGCGCCCTGCACGGGCTCCGACTTCAGATGCAGATTCGTCTGACCTCGTACCCGCGGGTCACGCGCATCGACCTGGACATCCACGTAATGCGTCTTGCCGTCGCGAGTGGTGCTCTTGTCCAATACCTTGGCGAGAAGGTTAACTCCCTGCATCGCGCCTGTTCCCTTGAGAACTGCCATGATCGTGCCTTTCCGTCGTTCCGGCTGCTCCTGGTGTGCTGGTCATGATCAGTCACACCGTCCGCACAAGACCTGGCGAACCTGCTGAACTACTTAGAGAGTAGTACTCGATAAAGCATTCGACAAGTAATCGAGTGGTCTTACGACTCGTTATGCATGCCTGTCGATAGGTCGGGAGCGTCGGTTCTCTGATGGTGGATCGCGTCTCCGCTGGTCACGGCGGCATCGATGCGTGTCTGAACGCGAACGGCGAGGCCCGCGTCCAGCGACGACGTCGTCGACCTCCGCGGGCGGGCCACCGGATCAGGTCCGGCGTGCGTGCGGGCGATCTTCGAGCGCAGCACCAGCGACCCCGGGGCGCTGTGGCCGACTGAGCTCGACAGTTCACGAGAGACGCGCGTCATGGCGGCGACGTCGTCCACCGGAAGGTCGGGGATCGCCTCGGGCTGGCCGGATTCGTCGAGGTAGGTCATCGCGGCCAGGAGCAGTCGGCGGCGCTCGGTCGCTGCCGTGACGAAGCTCCGATGCGCGGTCGGTCCGATCTCGACGTCGTGTGGGAAGTCGTAGCCGAGGTGGTGCAAGTCGAGACCTTTGACCTCGTCGAAGCCGTACTGCGGAAGCGGGACGACGGTGAGTTCCGAGCTGGGTTCGTCGTGTTCCGCGGCCGACGCGCCTGCTGGGCCGATGCGCAGCGTCAAGCCTGAGGACGACAGGTCGGCGCGCAGTGTGTCCAGACGCTCGCGGTAGATCCGTTTCATCGTCGCGATTCGGCTGTCCAGGACGGCGCGGCCCGCCTGCCCCGTCGTGAGATACCGGCCGCCGGGCTGGTCGTAGATCTCCCGGCCGACCTGCTCGGCTCGCTCGGCGAGTGTCATGCGCTGCAGCGCGGTGTCGTGGCGCAAAGCGATGAGCGAGAGCAGACGTTGCCCGTAGTCCGCGACATCACGCTGCTGGTCATACCACTGGCCCACGTCGGTGAGAAACGGCAGAAGCTGCTGGTACTTGCTCGTCAGCCGCCGGTGAAAGTCGGCTTCGAAACGGTAGAAGTCGTAGAGCGGCCGGGAGTCCTCGGTCGCCACGGAGGCCTTCTCCGCCCGCTCCCACTGGTGCGCCAGGTCGCGGTAGGCGGCGGCTCGGTCCGTGTGGTGACGAAGACGCGAGGCGTAGCCGCGCAACCGGAATCCGAACGAGACCAGATCGGTCTCGGCGCCGCGCTCGTCCCGAGGTTGTGTCTGCCGCTCCGACGCCAGCGCCGCCATCCGGGCGTAGTCCATGCTCATGATCTCCAGCATCGGTGTGCGCACCCGCAGCTCGGCCTCGGGAAGCGCTCGCAGTGCCTGGTACACGCCGTTGACCGCTCGCTCGATGATCTGGTCCCGGCCGCGGTCGATCAGCCGCTGCCAGTCCTCGGTGGACAGATCCTCGCTGTCGCGTCGCTGGTCGGCGTAGCCGACGATCGTGGCCATCGCCGCGGGCATGGGGGATCCGGGGCGTTCGAGCTGTTCGACAACCAGGTCGGTGACCAGCTGATTCGCCTTGCGCATGCGCGCGTCGCGGGAGCCGGCGCGCCAGAGGGTGCGGTCGTCGGGCAGGCAGGCCAGCAAGAACTGGGGCAGCGCCTCGGCGCGGATGCGCTCGTGGCCCCACCGTTTCATGAAGGTCGTGACGTTGCGGCGTTCGTAGCCGACCGCGCTGGACAGGTGCGCCACGGCCTGTTTCTGATCGAGCCAGGTGTCGATGCCGCGGCGAAGCCGGGTCTTGTGGCGATCCAACAGCTTGCCGCGCTGGGTGCCGTTCTTGGTGAGGGTCCCCGTGCCGGCGTCGATCATGGCCAGGTGGCAGTGCACGTGTTCGGTGTCGACCTGGAGCACGCCGACGTAGCGCAGGTCGTCGAAACCGCTGCTGCCGGCGCTCATCCGGTCCAGGCCGTGCATGATCGCCATTCGCAGCTTCATCTGGTCGATGTGGCCGCGGTAGTCACCGCGGTCGCGGCAGTGGAAGGCCTGATCGACGATGCCGTGTCGCTTCAAGTACGCCTCATCGAAGGAGATGACGGTCTTGAGCACGGTCTTGCCGTTGTCGAAACCCCGCTGAATGTTTTGGGCCGCGGCGCGGAGCTGCTCATCGGACATCGACACCGAGCCGTGGCCGAACGCGACGCCACCGGCGCCCTGGGCGTGCCGCATCGCTGCCTTGACCGCCTTGCGGGAGAGGCCGGGTCGCTCGACGGCGCTCTCGCGGGCCAGGTAGCGCAGGAGGAACGCGTCGGTGGGCGAGCGCTGAATCGGGGCTAGCGTCTCGGTGGCCTGGGCGCGGGCCAGGTACCGGGTCACGTAGTCACCGGGCGTCGCCCCGCGGGATCCCGTGCCGTCGGGCTCCGGCACGCTGAATTCGTTGACGATCACCACCGATTGCTTCAGTCCCATGGCGTGACGGCCCTTTCGATTCGTGAACGACGCGGTCCCGGCTGCCGTCGTGTGTTGCGAGGGGCCGTCGACGACGCCGCCGTGTCCGGGGTCAGGACTCCAGTTCGCGTTCGCTGCTGTCGCCGACGTCGAGAACCGCGGTGTGGTCGGCACCCGCGCGTGGGCGCTCAGTGGCGGTGGACGCGGAGGTGTCGGGCACGCCGCGAGGTGCGCCGAAGTCCAGGTCGCTGTCGGGCGCGGGCTCCGGCTCCGGAAGGGGCGCGAGTGGGCCGGTTCTGGTCAGCGGTTGTGCCACGTGGTGGTAGTAGAGGTTTTCCGGTGTGCCGTCGGTGCGTTGACGTTCGGCCCTGATCCGCTCCCGCTCGGCGGCGAGGTCGGCCTCGACCTGACGTACCCGTGCACGCACCGAGTCGGCGTCGGTGTCCGCATTCGGGTCCCTGGTCTCGGTGGTCAGGTCCTGGTCGGGGAACAGCGGATCGATCTCGTCCGGGTGGCCACGCGGGCCCGGCTCATCAGGGGTGATTCCCGCCTGGGGAACGCTGCCGCGGGATCGATCCGGGAAGTAGTCGACGAGGTCGTAGCCCGAGGTTGCCAGGTCGATCTCGAGTGCGGCGATGTCGTGAACGCGGGTGAAGACGATCGGGACGTCGGCTCCCGGCGCGCCGGCCGGGCCCAGGATGAGCGCGTCCATCGTCGCGGGGAGTTCCCATTCGATACCGGTGATTGTCTCCTCGGGCACGGCGAAGTCGCCGCGGAAGTAGCCCTTGGCGACCAGCTGGGCCAGTTGCTGGTCGTCGAACTGGTAGAAGGCGTCGACGGTGTCGCCCTGGCCGGGGGAGAACGTCACCCGGGAGATCCCGTATGGCAGCGTCTGCGCTGGGGCGAGCCAGCGCAGTTCTCCGGTCACGTGCAGATATGGCCGGTAGTTCTCGGCGTGGCCGCGGTGCAGTAGCTCAGCGGATTCCACGTAGACGCCGATTTCGGCGGCGAGGCGGTCGTGGCGATGGGTGTCGGCGCCGGGCTCGAGCTGAATCCGGTGTGCCCAGACGTCGGTCATCGCCAACCCAGCGGTGCGCATCACGTGCGCTTCTTCTGTTTGCGCGTGGCCCGTCGACGTCCGGTTCGGGCCAGAGTCGGTTCCGCGGCGCTGCGGCGGTCGCGGATCGTGCGGATCGCCCTTGATGCCCACTGCCACAGCGCCCGCATCACGGCGATCTCGCCCACAGTCAGGATCGCGACCAGGAACACCAGGGGCACCGCCCACATCGCGACCGTGCCGTCGATCGTGAGTTTCCCGCTGCCCGCGCCGGAGGTTCGGTGCAGCCACACGGCGAGCTCGGGAATCACCACCGTCGCGGTGACGAACGCCAGCAGATAGTCCGCGACGAGCACGAGCAGCCGAATAGCGCCGGCCAGCACCGTGATCGACATCCGCCCACCGCGGGGGTGAGCGGGCGTCCGTTGCCCCGTCCGGCGCGGGAACCACCACCGCGACCGGCGCTGCCCGGTCTGGGCCCCGCGCCGCGTCGCACCCGCGGGCCGCCCGGCGTCCTCGATCCCGGTCGCCTCGCTCGCCGTATCCACGGCCTGGGTCGTCATGGCTGTCTCACCTTCCTCGCATCGTCGGGTTTCGGTTAGCGCGGAGCCGGTGGTGTGGGCGGTCGACCGCCGCCGAGCGGCGCTGTCGTGCCGTCCGGCGGAGTGGCCTTCTGCCGCTCGGCGGCGAGGAGCGAGTCTCGCGTCGCCGCCGACGCCCGGCAGACCTCGAACGCGGACACGGTGCCGTCCTGGTGGGTGCCGGCACCCACCAGCAGGTACTCGCTCGTGAACGGGTTCCCGGGGCGGGGCGCGACGGGGTCGAGACGCGCCAGTCCGATGTAGCTGTAGTCCGCTCCCCGCACGGCGTTGACCGTGACGTCGAACGAGGCCAGCCGGTAGGCCGTGCCGACGCCGTGGGCCGCGCCCGTCGCCGCCATCCAGTCCGGGACGAACTGGGTCAAGACCGAGGTGGTCAAGAACGGGTACCGAGCGTCGAGTGCGGCCTGGGTTCGCCGCACACCTCGGCTGGAGACCGAGGAATCGACGAGGCTGAGCAGCACGGCCCTGCTCGCGGCCCGGTCCCGCTCGATCCGCTGGAGGTCGACCTGGGACACCTCATGCGAGAGCGTGTCGGTCTTGGCGCGGAGCCGGTCCCGCGCGGTGCCCAGGTCACGATTGAGCGTCGTGATCATGCTGGGTAACTCGGCGTCCGCGTTCGCGGGCCCCGAGTCGGTCAGGGCAGTCCCCAGAGACCACAGGGACACCGCCAGCAGCGCGCCGGTGCCGCACACCACGACCGCGCTGGCATGATCCCGTAGCCAGTCGTGCGCGCGCCCGCTCACGATCGGATCACCGCCATCCGCAGTGACTCGCCCAGCGCCGTCGTCCCGGTTTGCGCGGTCGTGAACGTGGTGCGTGTCAGGTCGAAATCAGCCTGGGCCCACGCGTACACCTGAGCGGTACGACCGGCCGCGGGCCGTGTCTCGACGGCCAGCCAGGTGATGCGAACCGTGCCGTCCTCGGTCACGGTGTAGGGGCGCTCGGCGATCCAGGTGAACCCCGAGTCGAAGCTCATCGGGATGCCCGCCCCCGCGGGAACGTTTCTGTCGCTGGCGAGCAGATACCAGGGGCCGAGCGCGTCCTGCCCGGCGGACGGCGCGAAGTAGGGGGCGAGATTGCGGCGGATCGATGCCGTGGCGTCGGTGTCGAGTGCCCCGTCCGCGGTGGCCCGGGGCGTCAGGTATCGATAGTCGTTTTGCAGCGACGCGACATGATCGGCCGACGTCTGGGCCGTGACCAGTCCCCGTGCCGCGTCGGTGGCTTTCGGCAGGGCGTCGGTCTTCGCCGCGGCGAGGCGAATCTGCTCACGCAACGACGACACCTGGTGTGCGGCCGCGTCGTTCGCACCGTTCCCGTTTCCGGAGAACCCGATCGTGAGCGCGAAACACACCACGGCGGTGGTGGCCATCGCGGCGCCACCGACCATCGTTCGGCGGCTCATCAGCGCGGGTGGGGGATCGAGTTCCGGGTGTGGTGCGGCCTCGGTCTGATCACCGGCCGCCGCGGCGTTCGGGGCGGGGGTCACGAAACGCTTCCTGCGCTTGGAGCCCGCGGGGTGGGCGCCCGGCTCCTCGTCCTCAGCGGCTGCCATCGTCCCTCTCCACACCATTCAACTCGAATACCAGTCGATAGCCTATCAATAAGTCGAGTCGAAAGGGAGTCGTGTCATCGGGAATGGCGGGTCGGTCCGCTCGCCGGGATGCCGGTGAGCCGCGAAACGCGTTTCTGGGCGTCGATCGTGACGTGCAGCAGCACGGTGCGGTCGGCTGCCACGAGGGGACGGCTGGCGTGCTGCCGCGGGGCGTCGGAGGTGATCTGGATGTCCGCGCGGACGAGGTAGGAGTACTCGCCCGCGGCGGCGTTGACGACGTCGACGTCCGGTGAAGCCACGACCGTCGAGTTCACGCCCTCGCTGTCGAGGTAGTAGTACCGGGTGCCTGTGGCGTCCTCGTTGTATCGGGAGGCGGGCATGAACCGGGTGAGGAATTCGCCGTCGTCTCGCAGGCCGAAACGGTGCTGGAGCGTGGTGCGTGCCTGGTCGTACGTCGTGCCCGAGTCCCAGGTGAACGCGGTCCGGACCAGTGATCCGATGAGCGCGGTGTCGCGGTCGATCCGGGCGCGGTTCAGGCCCAGCGAGGTCAGGACGTCGGTATCGACGCGTTCGGATGTGCGTCGCTCCGCCAGCGTGATTCGTCCGTCCGCGACCTCGATCTGGTGCCGCTGTTCCTCGAGTGCTGTGCGCTGCCCCGCCCAGATGATTGTGGCGGCGAAGGCGATCGCGGCCAGCAGCACCACCCCCGCCAGGACCCAGGCGTTACGTCGCGCGAACCCGGGTGCCGCGTCATCGCGCGTCGTGTCCGCGACCCGGACTGGTTTTCTCATCGTGGTCCGCCCGTTCCCGGGGGCACAGGGTGCTCGTGGGCCGCGCCGGCCGCGGTCACGACGACGCCGAGCTTGCTGAAAAGACCTCGTGTGCCGTCGTAGGTGTAGCCCGCGCTCGCCCAGGCCAGGACCTCGCCCGTGCCGGTGTCCCTGCACAGCCAGACAGCTGTCGCGGTGTCCGCTGTCGTGCCGCGCAGGTCGGGTGTCACCGTCTCGACCGACCACGCGTAGCCGCCGGGGGGCGAGGCGTCCTCGCCGTCGTAGCGGACGTACCAGGCGAAGCGGGGGTCGATTCGAGTGTCCTCATCGAAGGGAAGGACGTTGTGCCAGGAATAGGCGTCGCGATCGTCGACGACGGAGGACTTCGGGTCGAACAGCGGGGCGAGGGCCTTGCGATGCTCGGCGGTGAGGAGCATCGCCGTGTTCGGCGTGCCGTTCTCCGCTGTCGGTTGACGGCTGGCGTCGTAGTACAGCGGCGCGTAGGCCTGTTGCGCGTCCCGGACCTTGGCCGCGTCGGTCGCGGCCGCCCGGGAGAGCTTCCGCAGCCGGGCCTGGAGACCGGCCGTCTCCGGCGCCGCCTCGGCGGCGGCCAGACGCGCCTGTCGCGCCGCGATGGCCGCGTCGTTGGCCGAGCGTTGCGCCTCGACGTTGTCTCGGGTCGCCGCCGAGGTCGCGACTAGGGCGACGATCGCCGCGCCCGTGACCACGGCCGCCGCGCGGCGGCGCGTGCGTGACCGGACTTCGGGCGTGCGGGTCGCACGGCGGGCGTGTCGGTGGTCGCGCCAGCGCGCGAATCGTGCTTCGAGTTCCGCGCCGCTGTGCTTCGCGCGCGCACGTCGATCCCGACGCGGTTGCCGTGCTCGGGTCTTGTCGCCCGTGTCGCCCGCCATGGACGCCCCTTTTCGCGTAGTCGGTGGATACGGCTCAGAGCCGGCCCGGCCCGGCTTGCGGATCCGGCGTCCAGGCCGAATAGCTCCTGGCCGGGATGTTCCGGCACGACGCATCCGCGGGATAGCCAAGGCCGCGTCGGGCTCGGGACATCGCGGATCAGGACTTCGTGATTTTGTCGGCGGGGAGCAGTGAGTCCGAGAGGTCCACGAATCGCCAGCCTGTGGCCGCCATCGACTGGGCACTCCCTACACGGACTCGGCCCATGAACTCGCAGTAGCCCGCCTCGCCCAGGATCAGCCGATCGCCCTGTACGCCGAGTACCACGAGGGTGTGACCGGCTGGGCTGGAGCTCGGGCCCGACCCGATCGAATACGGAGTCGGGGTCGGCGACAACTGCTTGCCCATGTCGTGGGCGATCGTGCCCGCGGTCGTGATCCCGTTGCCTCGGGGATAGGACTGGTAGGTCGTGTACTTGTTGGCGAAGTAGGTCGAGAAGCTGACGCAGTTCTCGGCATGGTTGCTGCCGCACGACCCAGGACCTCCGGTGTCGCCGTAGCGGGCGTCGAGGAACTTGTCCCCTTCGGTGTTGAACAGGTCGACCATCTTCTGTGCTTCGTCCTGGGTCATCCCGCCGCTCTTCGGGGTGAGTCCGCCACTGCCGGTGTCGCGGTGGGAGTTCGTGTCGCCGCAGTCGCCGGAGTTCGTGGCGATGGCGGTGCTCGCGCTGGTCACGGCTTGTCCGACGATGGTCGCGACACTCCCGGCGACCGCGCCGTCGGCTTTCCAGCCGCTCATCCTGGCGAACCACATCTCCGCCGCCCTCGCGCGTAACGCCGTTCGGCTCGCGTCGTCGGCGGATCGTTCCCAGGCGCCGTGAAAGTGGTAGGCCGCGGCGGACGGTGAGGGCTGCTTCGCCGTGATCATGCTGGTGAACACGGCCACGTCGCCCGGATTGTCGCCCTGCACCATGAACGCGAGCTGAGTTTGGATCGTGAACCAGTCGACGTTCTTGGCCCTGGCGTAGTCCAGCAACAGCATCGTGCGGCCGTTCGACCATTGCCCCAGGCCGATTCCACCGTGGGCCTGTCCCGGTACGTGGGTGAAGTTGCCCGCCCACGCGGCCTTCTTGCGGGGCCCGAGTGTGTAGGGCTCGGTGAAGATGCTTTCCACCGAGGTCGGGTCGATTCCCGATTCCTGGCTCCAGTTGCCCAGGATCCCGGCGATGTTCTCGTCCGGCATTCCCCAGCCCTTGAGTACCGAATAGACGGTCTTGGCGTTCGCCTCGGTGTTCGCCGGGACCACGACACCTAGCCCACCGCCATCGTTGCGGTCCTGGGCATCGGCCGCGCAGTGGTGGGCGCCGGAATCGAGTCTGCCCTCGGTCAACGCGGTCGTGTCGAGAACACCGGCTACGGCGGCGGCCACCAGCGCGACCACCATGGCCCCGACTGCCACGCCCGAGATCGCCGCCGCCGCGGGCGCGACCACCGCGGACACGGCGACGCCGAATACCGCGCCGACGGTGTTGGCGACGAAGGTCCCGATCGCGATGAACGGTGCGGTGATCGTGTGGAGGACCGCCTTGACCACGCTCGCCAGAAACGACCACAGCATGCTGCCGACGTTGGCCATGAGCGCCAGGGCCGCGAAGAACATGGATTTCAGCCAGGCGAGGAACGCCGCGAACAGCACCATCGTCATGGCCGGGGGAGCGGCGGCGGTTCCCGCGGCGGCGGCCGCTTTGAGCGTTGTCGCGCCCGGCCCGGTGCCGGCGTCCTCCGCGTCGCGGTCGTAGCTGGTGCCTCCGGCGCTGAGGCGCTTCGTCGTCGGGGCGGCGAGCGAGCCGCCCGCGATGAGTTCCGCCGCGCTACCCCGGACCGCTCCGGCGGCGGCGCTCGCCACTACGCCCCGGGGGGCGTCCCGTGACGCGGCGCCGCGCACGGCTCCCATCGCTGTGGCGCGGGCGATTCGCCGCGTTGCGTCGCTCCCGGCAGCGTCCCGGGAGTTGTCGGCCGCGACTCCGTTTCCCTCGGCCGCGGTGCGTGCCAGGACGAACGCGCGTCTCGCGTTGTCCGTCGTATTCAGGCTTTTGGTCCCGCGTCCGGCAGGACCGGTGGCCGCCGCGGACTGCGTCGTCGGCGCCACCTGCTCGACCCGGGGTACCAGGGATTTGCGTGAGAGCGCCGTCGGGGCCCCCGCCTCCGGCGTCGTCGGAGAGGCGGACTCGCCCGCCGTTGGCGGCCTGTGGGTGGCCATGATCGTCCTTTCGGGTCCACGTCGTCTGGTCGCCGCGAGCGGGGGAGCGCGGTGTCAGTAGAGCGTGCGCAGGACACCGGTGCCCTCGCGCAGGGAGCTGTTGGCTTGCACATCGCGGAGCTTCGCGTCCAGCCGCAGGAGATCGAGCAACAGCTCGGTCTGGTATTCCGACTTGCCTTTGGCGTAGTCCTGGTAGGCCTGCGACAAGCTGTTCATGATGGTGACCAGGGGCCGCATGGTCACATCCGACGTTCGGTAGTCGGTCTTGAGATTCGAGCCGTCGGACAGGATCCACGGCAGGCTCGAGATCTGCTGGCCCAGGGTGCCGCCGGTGGTCTCGCTGTGCTTCTTCGCCAGGAACTCGGCATGGCTCTGTCCGGGCGGCACCAGGGTGCTCAGGTACCCGGCGTACACGTTGCCCGCGCGCCAGTTGAGCGTGACGCCGCCGGGAACGACAGTGCGGCTGTCGAGCGTGAGCGTCGAGACACCGTTCTTGGCCTCGGCCGATGACACGCCGGTGACGGTGTCCCCGGCGACACCAGCCGGTACCGGGGGTGGCTTGAGGAAGAGTCCGTCGACCTTCGTCGTGGCCAGCTCGGTGGTGTAGGACTGGATCTGCGTCAGATTCGCGCGCATCGACAGTAGCTTCTGGTCGAGTTTCCCCCGGATCGCCTGCTCGTCGTTGCTGAGCGCGACATCGTAATACGCCCGTGCCGGATCGAACCTCGCCGAGTCCAGGGCGGGGATCTGCCTGGCCCCGCTCGCCCCGGGGTTGACGAAGATCCGCCACTGGTCGTGTTCCCGGAAACTCGCGTCGTCCGCCAGTTTCCCCTCGTCCCGCTGGCTCTGTTTCGGTTCGGTGTAGGCCAGTTCGGCGTTGGCGCGGATGGTCAGGTTGAGCACCTGGATGCCGAACGGTTCGCTGGCCTGGAGCAGGACCCCGACGTACCCGGTCGAGCCGAAGACGTGGACCGAACCGGTGATCCCGCGCGTGCTCACCGGCTCGCTGGCGAGATTGGCGTCTGATCCCAGAAGGAACGCCTGGTAGTCCGCCGCGTTGAACGACATCCGCGCGCTCGCCGGGAAATGCATCACCACCAACGCCCTGTCCCGGGCCGAATTGGTGTAGACCCCGTCCACAGTGCCCTTGAGGTGGGTCTTCGACGTGGTGAACGACGTGGTGTACAACGCGGTGCGCGACAGGGCGTCGGTGTCCGAGTGGATAGCGGAGGCCACCGCACCGCCGATCACGATCACGCCTGTGAGTGCGAAGATTCCGACGAGGACGCCGAACCGTTCGATCGCGTGGTGTGAGTCGAGCTTGAACCGCCGTCCGAAGGCCGCCGCGGTGTCTTTGATACCCATATCCGTGGCTCCTGGTGATCCTCGATCCCGTGCCCCGCGCACACCGTGTCGGCTAACGACCGTCGACTGGTGCAGCGATCACGGTGCCGCCGCCCAGGTCCTCGATGGTCTGCTGACCACCGGAGCCCACCGTCGAGACCAGCTGGAAGCCGCCGGTGGCGAGCGCTCCGCCAACCAGAACGAGCCCAGCGATCTTCGCCCACCCTGCCTGTTGAGCGCTCGTTTGCTGGTTGGCCATCAGTTTCCGGACGCCGCTCACGCCGCCCCAGATCAGGCCCGCGACGCCGATGAGCATCAGAAAAAGACCGCCCCACGTCTCGACCTGGGATTTGCCGTTCTGCAGGAAGCTCGTCACATCCCAGCCAGCGGTCGGCAGCGTCACCCCAACATGGGCGTGCAGTGCCGCCTCGTAGATCGTTGTCATGGTTGTCCTTTCGCGCCCGTCGTTGTGCTGGTGCGTGGCTGGCAAGTCCACGGCGGCAGGGGGTAAGCGGCATGGCCGCGTGGTGACTCGAACACGTGTACGTGGCAGTGATTCAACGACAGTATACGACTGATGAGTCGCAAAGGGAGTCGATAAGCCAAGAGAATACGAGTCGATAGCCTTCCGTGGGTGAGGCCAGTGGTGCGGTGATGTCACTTCGACGGGGCCGGTGGGGCTCGGGTGCGCGGTCGACTCGCGCGCTCGTTACGAGGCGGTGGGGGCGGACTTCTACCGGGAAAGGCGCGATGCGATGGCGCCTCCACCAGGCCCGTGTCGGGGCGGACTCAAGCACCATGAGCGAGCGCCCGTTCCGCGGGGCCAAGCCTTGCGGCTGCGTCGCACACGAGGGCACAACCGCCGCACCGGCGGGAGGGCCTGGCCGGCACCTCGCGCGGCCCAGGGCGCCGTGGGACATGCCGCTGCGGTGACATCGGTGGTGAGGGTGCCGCACGAACATCCACGGCATGCCTGTCGCGGCACTCGGATACCAGTCACTCGTGGTCCGCGAGTCGCCACCAGTTCAGCGACCTGTGTACTTTGCAGCCATAACACCGCTGCGGGACGTACGGCGAGGTGGGCCCTAGGCTGTCGTTCCGCGCTGCCGACCGGGAGCTGTCAGATCACGATGAACTCGCTGGACCCGCTGGACCCGCTGGACCCGCTACCCACCGACGTGTTCGCCCGCCGTCTGCGCCAGGAGCGGGAACGTCGTAACATCAGCCAGGCCGAGCTTGCCCGGCGTGTCAGCGCGGTGCTCGGCATGAACGTCGACCCGTCGACGATCACACGCATCGAGCAGGCCAGGCGCGCGGCTCGGGTCGACGAGGTGGTCGCCGCCGCCAAAGTGCTGGACGTGCCCGTCGCCGTCCTGCTCTCGGACGATCCCGTCGGTGAGAACGAGGCGTGGCTGCGGCGCGCCTTCGCCGAGCTCGCGCGGGAGCAGCAGCGTTTGGATCAGACGCGGCTGAACATCCGACGACTGTCCCGGGAGATCCAGGCGGTCGCTGCCTGTGCCGACCCCCAGTCCGTGCTCGACCTGCGGTTGCGAGATGACCTCGACGCCCGGGTGTCTGACGAGGAATCCACGCCATAGCGGCCAGTGGTTGGCGCACAGCGTGCCTGCGCTGATCGACCAGCTATCGGTGCCGCAGGGTGGACTCCTGTCTCGTCACTGCCACCATCCTCGCCGCGCGGACGAGTGCCACCCGGACCGGGTGAACCCGCGACGACCCGCTACGTGCCTGCACGCGCCATCGGTCCGTTACGCGACCACCGCGGTCCGTGGGAAGTCCTTGCGCTTGATCTTGGCCCTGCGCCCGTCTGGGTGGTGGAAGACGATGCCCTCTGCGAGGTGTCCTGGCGAGAATTTGCTGTCCAGTGTGGTCAGGAAGTCTCGCAGTTCGTGGTAGCTGCGCGGGACGTCCGGAACGGTAGGTGCGTGGGAATTGAAGGGGACACACAGGTGATCGCTCAACGCCAAGGGGTTGCCCTGGATGCGGGGACCAAGTGCCTCACACGGGTACTCTCCGTCTGGCCACGTTGACACGTCGGTGTTGGCGGCGGCTGCGAGAATCCACCGGTCGTCGTTCGAATTCTCGGCGGTGTCGATGTACCAGCCGTCGACGATGCCCTGCTGCTTCTGTGCCTTGCTCGGATTGCGTCGTTTCTCGACCCGGACGAGTAGCCCCGAGCGGACAGTGAGGCGGACGTTGGTGCCATCGAGCTTTTCCGTCCCCACACCGGCTCCGTCGAAGACCCACGCGCATTCAGCGCGAGGCCGGTCGACGACCCGAAAGCGTTCGTCCCGCTCGAAGAGCGTGGGGATCTTCTCCATGACCAGGGTCCCTTTCACGACGTACCCGAGCAGGTCCTCATGGGTGATGGCTTCGGTGGCCAATCCTCGCGCCAGCGCGCGGACCAAGTCCGCCACCGCGACGTCGGATTCGACAGCGACGCGTTTGAGCGTCTTCTTCTCCTCTGGGGACAGCCAGGCGACCAGCCGGGACCACCCCTTGGGCGGGGTCCACTGCGCCAGCGTCGCTGGGTCCTTGCGTGGTCGCCCGCGCCCCCGAGCCGCATCCATGGCGCGACCCTACGGTCCCGCAGCGACTTGTGTCAATTGGCAAAACAGAAAATGACCGGGTGCTGGGTGCCTCTTCGGTGGTCACGTACCGCTACGACACCGCGGACCCGGCGACTGATGAACAGCCGCCAGCGGAGACCGGGGTCGTGGTCAGGGCGATGGGGTTACAGGCCCAGACGCATGACGCTGTTGCGGGCGGCGGGGTTGAACTCGCGGTCGTAGATGGTGACCGTGTCGGCTTTCCGGATCCGGCAGGCCCGCATGACTTCCTCGGTGGTCGCGCCATTGCGCCGCGCGTGGGTGACGTGTCCGGCCCGCAGGCTGTGAAACCCATACCCCGCGGGGTTCATCCCGGCCTCGGTCATCCGGGTGTGCAGCATCGAGCACAGCGCGTCGCCGCTGATGCCCGACTCGTGGATCCGCGCGTCCCGCCGGTTGCGGTAGGTCGCCCGCAGCAAGGGTGTGGGCGAGGTCAGGTCGGCGCCGCTGATCAGCCCCGCGTCTCCGCCGACGCCACAGACGTGGTCGTCGAGCTGGTACTCGTACAGGCAGCGCATGCTCGCGCGTCGGCGCGCCCGGGCGTCCTCGATCCCGGATCCGCGCACCAGCGCGACCCAACGGTGCACCGCGCACGGCGCGCACGTCCGAGGACTGGCTCCGAACGGGAGCACCACCACGTCGGGTAGGACGTTGGCCTGGTCGGCTTTCGACTTGCCCACCCGCACGTGGATGCCGTCGCGGGGGTGCAGGTCGAGGCTGGACAGCCGCAGCCCGGCGGCCTCGCTGCGGCGCAGTGCCCCGGCGAACCCGAGCCAGAGCGCCACCGTGTCGCGGGCCGCCGAGATCCCCGCGGGATAGCGGTCGTGCTCCATGGCCGCGATGACGCGCACGATGTCGTCGAGCACGAGCGGTTTCTTCCGGGTGGGCCGTGTCGCCCGCAGCTTCCCCAGCCCGCGGACGAGGTCGCCGACCGCGCGATGGCCGGTCGGATCGAGGTAACCCTCGCCCAGGTGCCGGTCCGCGATTCCGGCGAGGTGCTGGCGGATGGTGGTGACCGCGAAACGTGGTGTTCCCTCGTCGTCGGCCTGGCGGGCCATCCAGGCGACATACCAGCGGATGACCGTCGGGTGCGCGGGCAGCGCCTCGAGCGCGTGCGTGGCACAGAAGCCGGTGAACGAGCGCCATGCCTTGGCGTAGGCGTGCCGGGTGTTCGCGGCGAGCGTGTGCGTCTCCAGGTCGCGGGACAGTTCCTCGAGTTCGGCGAGTTCGGCGTCCAGGTCCAGGTCGACGATCTCCGGCGGCGGGCTGGCCGCCGCCAGGCGCGTCCCGATGCCGGGTTGGTGTGTCACCCCCATCGCCCCAGTGTCGCGCATCGCCCCGCCACCGCCGCGCAGGAGGTCGAGCCGAGACGGGTCTCTGGTAATGGCCCTTATCCGGGCATGGGAGCCCGGGACCGTCGCGTGACCCGCTGAGGGGTTGTCCTGTCTCAGTGAAGCTGGCACCGGAGGTGTGTAGGTGGCACCGCGTCTCAGCTATCTGGCACCCGTCTCACTGAGGTTGGCACTGGGATGCCAGGATCGCGTTCTCCTTGAGCAGAGGGGTGGAGCGAGCACGGTGGCGATGACTGGGCTGCGTGTGACGCGCGGCATGAGCGCGGGGTTCGACGTCGGCTTCGTCGGCGAACGGGGCGCGGAGGTGCGGGTGCCTCTCGATGATGCGGCGGCTGTGCCCTTCGAGCGGTCGACGCCGGTGCGCTCGTTCCCGTCGTACAAGGGCCAAGCCAACTATCCGGGGTTCTACTACGCCGCAACCATGGGAGCGCACGTGGTATTCGAATCGTGGCTCGAGCGCGACACCGCGATGGCACTCGACTTCGATGGCGAGATCGTGGGCTTCGCGGCGCAGCCATTCTGGTTGTCCTGGCCCGACACCGACCGTGCGCGCTCGCACGCCCCAGACTTTTTCGCCCGCACCGTGGACGGCACCGGGATCGTGGTCGATTGCCGCCCCGCCAAGCGAGTGCGTCCGCGTGACGCTGCGGCGTTCGCTGCGACCGAACGCGCCTGTCACGAGGTTGGTTGGCGGTATCAGTTGGTCACCGGGCACGATCCGCTGTGGCTGTCGAACGTGCGCCGGCTGGCCGCCTACCGGCACCCGCGCTGCTATCGGGAAGCCATGGCCGTCGCGATGCTCGGCACGTTCATGACTCCGATGCCGTTGATTGCGGGCGTCGACCGTGTCGGGGATCGAACCGCGGTGCTGCCGACGTTGTTTCATCTGCTGTGGTTGGGATTGCTGCGGACTGACCTGCATGCGCGGCTCGACGAGACATCCTTGGTGTCGGTAGCGGTGCCCGCGTGATGCAGCTGCTGCATGTTGGCGACAGGGTGCTGCTCGACGACATCGAGCACCAAGTGGTCGCACTTGCCGGGACTCGGGTACGGCTGGCGCCCGTCGACGGCGTACCGAGCGTCATGTTGCTGAGCCATCTGGTTGGATCACCAGGATTCGCGATCCTTGGCGCTGACGAGTCCACGGAGCTCGCGCTCGGCGGGCAACGACTCGATGACGTGCCTGCCGAGGTCGCGGCACGTGCGCGGGAGTGGGAGCGCCACGTGGTCGAGGTCGAGACCGGACTGCCACCGGGAGCGCCGCTGGGCGCCGCGCCGCGCCCAGAGTTCGACCCCCAGCAACGGACCGTGCGGGAGCGGGAAGTGGCCAAGGCATCGGAGCTGACGGCGGCAGGGACGCCGACCAGCGCGCGAACGGTCATGCGCATGCGAATGCGGTACCGGGAAGCGGGGTTGCGGGGTCTCGTCGACGGGCGAGTGCAGCGGCGCGGTTCGTCCACTGGACGCGTTGATGAGCGCGTCGTCGCGGCGTTGCGGGAGGCAGGGGAGGGGGAGACCGATCGCTCGACTGGGACCGCCGATCGGTTGCGGCGCCGGGTGGAGGCGATTCTGGCGGAGCGGTACGGCGATGGCGTGGTGGCGATGCCGTCGCGGGCGACGTTCTACCGGCTGGTCACCAGTGTCGGGGCGGGCAAGCACACACTCGGTGCGGCGACGACGCGCCGGTCGGCGGCGAATCGGCCGGAGGGGCCGTTCACCGCGACGTGGGCGGCGCGGCCAGGGCAGCAGGTGCAGATCGACTCGACGCCGCTGGATGTGCTGGCGGTCTTCGACGACGGGCACGCGCGGCGGGTGGAGTTGACCGGGGCGGTCGATGTCGCGACGCGCACGATCTGCGCCGTGATCCTCACCCCGAAGGGCACGAAGGCCGTGGACGCGTCGTTGCTGCTGGCGCGGATGCTGGTCCCGGAGCCGATGCGGCCGGGCTGGGCCGAGTCCATGCGGATGTCGCGTTCCCTGCTGCCGCACCGGTCTCTGGCCGACATCGACGCGCGCATGGAGAACGCCGCGGCGAAGCCGGTGATCCTGCCGGACACGATCGTCACCGACCGGGGCTCGATCTACGAGTCCGAGACTTTTCGCCGATCCTGCGAACTGCTGGGGATCTCGCTGCAGCCCGCTCGGCCGGGAACCCCGACTGATAAAGGGATTGTCGAGCGGACGCTGCAGTCGGTGAACACGCTGTTCTGCCAGCACGTCGTCGGCTACACCGGGCGGGACGCCAGCCACCGCGGCGGCGACGTCGCGGGCGAGGCGCGGTGGTCGCTGACTCAGTTGCAGGAGTTGTTGGAGGAGTGGGTCATCGCCGGATGGCAGACGCGTCTCCACGATGGTCTCGTCGGCCCGGACACCGGAAGAACGCTGTCGCCGAACGAGATGTACGCGACGCTGGTGGCGGCCGCGGGCTACGTGCCGGTGATGCTCACCGGCACCGATTACATCGAGTTGCTGCCCGCGACCTGGCGCACGATCAACGACTACGGCGTCCGGATCGATCGCCGCACCTACGACGCGAAAGCGCTCAACCCGTTGCGGCGCCAGCATTCCGGAGTCAACGCCCAGTCAGGGAAATGGGAAGTGCGGTTCGATCCCTACGATTTGTCCCAGATCTGGGTCCGCGACCACCGCGCCGAGGACGGCGGATTCATCCGCGCGGTCTGGACGCACCTGCCGATGGTGTCGGCGCCGTTCGCCGACTTCACCTGGCGTCGCGCCCGCGAGCTCACCACGAGCAGCGGGGAGCCGGTGGACGAGACCGCGATCGCCCGCACCCTCGACGACCTGCTCACCCGCGCCGGTGCGGGCCCGGTGGCCGAGGACGGACGCCGGGTTGCCGCGCGCACCCGTGCCGCGATCGAAGCCCGGCGTCCGATCGCACTGCCCGCGGCCGCTGCGGACGACGGCTTCGACGACGAGCACGACGACGGTGACGCCATTGACGGCGATAGGGACGCGGTGGTCGCGTTCGGGGTGTTCGACGCGCACGAGGAGGCCCGGCGATGGCCGTGACTCCCGAGGTGGGCACACGGTTCGATCCGCCGCCGGACGAACCGCTGACCACGAAGGAAGGCTGGGCCCGCTGGGCAAACCACGCGACCCAGCCACCCGACCTACACCCGGGCTGGCGCGAGTTCTCCTCGACGGAACGAGCGGCCTACGACGAGGCGCGGCTGGACTATCACAGCGATCTGATCGTGGTGAACACGCCGACGATCCGCGACATCATCACCACGGTGCGGCGGCTGCTGGTGCTCAACCGCCGGCAGATTTCCGCGCGCCGTGGGCTGATCGTCACCGGCGACGCGGGCACCGGGAAGACCACCGCGATCACCCAGCTCGGCCGCGCGCACGAACTCGGTGTCGCGTTCCGCAATCCCGGTACGGGGCACCGGATCCCGGTCACCTACATCACCGTCCCACCCGCGGCGACCCCGCGGATGGTCGCGGTCGAGTTCGCCCGCTTTCTCGGCCTGCCGTTCACCGCCCGGCACAACCTCGCCGACATCACCAACGCCGTCTGCGCCGTGCTCTGCGACGTGCATTGCGATCTGGTGCTCGTCGACGAGATCCACAACCTCAACCTCGCTACCCGCGCCGGTGCCGAGGTGTCCGATCAGCTCAAGTACTTCTCCGAACGCATCCCCGCCACGTTCGTCTACGCTGGGATCGACGTCGAAGGCGCGAACCTGTTTACCGGCACCCGCGGCAAACAGATCGCCTCCCGCTTCGCCACCATCGCCAGCCGCTCCTTCGCCTACGGCACCACAGCACAGCGCGAGACCTGGCGAGCGCTGGTCGCGACCCTGGAGCAGGCGCTTCGGTTGCACCAGCACACCCCCGGCACGCTGGCCCGCCACAGCGCCTATCTCTACCAGCGGACCCACGGCATGATCGGCAGCCTCTCGCACCTGATCCGCGGCGCCGCGATCGACGCGATCCTCGACGGCACCGAGAAGATCACCAAGGCGCACCTCGAGGCGATCCTGCTCGACACCACCGCCGAAACCACAACCACCACCACACCGAAACGGAACCGCGCAGCCCAGCGCACGGGAGCATGACCGCGATACTGCGCACTCCGGTGCGGCAGCTGCCAATCACCGTTCCGCCGGTGCGCCGCGAGACCACCGACTCGTTTCTCCGGCGGCTGGCCATCGTCAACCACCTCGAGCCCGACGATGTCGCCGACGCCGTCGCGGTCACCCGCCGGAAGTCCGTTGCCGGCGTCAAACGCACCTACTCGGCCGCGAAGATCGCCCGCGTCACCGGACACAGTGTCGAATCACTGGCTAAGGCTCTGCCCGAACTCGCCCGCCCGAACCAGCGGTTTCCCCTGAACCATGTGCTGCGGGCTTGCCCGCGATGCTGCCGCCGCCATCGCGGCGGAACGGTGCGAATCCATCCCGAGCCGCACCAACATGTGTGCCTGCGCCACAACCTGTGGCTCGGCTCCCTCGGCCCGGAGTCCTCCGGCTGGATCCAGGAAGAGGGACCGGTGGACATCAGCGCGCTGCCGGTCATCCGCGCCGCGCAACGCCGTCACCACCGGCTCATCCGCCACCACGGCCAGGCCGCGGCGACCACAGCCGTGCTCACCGCCGTGCATGCCTGGCAACGGGGCGAGGATCGCCTCGGCCGCCGCCAGTGGGAACGCATCGACATCCTGCGCCCCGGCACCGAGCGCGTGTCGTCAAACGACCCCATCACCCACGCCGTCTGTTACCCCGACATCATCACCATCGCCAGCGTCCTGGCCTCCCCGTTCTGGCAGAACACAGCCACCGACCCGCGCACCGAAACCACGGCCGTCGCCGAGATCCTCCGCCGTATCCACGAACGAGAAATGCCCGATCCCTACGACAACACCGGCGCCACCATCTGGCCCGTCATCCGTGACTGGGCCAGAGGACTCCAGCGAGACCGCCGCCACCGCGACCCAGACCGATACTGGGACGAGGTCCTGGCCAAGCTGCTGTAGCCGTCGCTGTGGGCTTGCTCGTGGGACGGGGTTTCACCGAGAGGTTTCGGCGGCCCGCGCGGTCGGCGGCAGCAAACCGAGGCCTCTACCATCTTCCCCAAGGACTCAGGGAACATTCTGACCGGGATAGCCCAGGTCGTCGAGTTGCCGTTGGACGCGTTCGGCGTCAGCGTCGCGGCCCTGTTCCCGGTACAGCTGCAGCGCCTCCCGCCATACCGTGCGGGCCTGCTCGTGCTGGCCGAGTGCGACGTAGGGATGGCCCATGCGGTCGAGGGTGCCCGTGACCTCGTAGGCGTGGCCGCGGCCGCGGTTCAGGGTGAGGGCGTGGTGGTAGTGGTCGAGGGCCTGGTGGTGGTCGCCGGTGTGGTGGGCGATGTAGCCCAGGCTGTCCAGGGTGGTCGCCTCGCCGTTGGGGTTGTGGTGGTGGCGGTGCAGGGTGAGGGCGGCCTGGCAGTGCTCGCGGGCGGTGTCGAACCAGCCCAGGCGCGCCGCGTGCCAGCCGACCGCGTTGAGCGCGTCGGCTCCCCACACCGGCTGGTCGACGGCGCGGTAGAGGTCGACGGCGCGCTGGGCGTGCTCCAGGGCCTGCCGGTCGTCCCCCCGTCGTTCCCAGGCGAACGCGAGCACCCGGTGGGTGTGGGCCTGGTCGGTGGGGTCGTGGTGGCGCACAGCCAGGTCCAGGGCCCGCTCCAGGTGGGTGGTGGCCTGTTCATGCAGGCCCAGCCGGGAGCAGGCACGGCCGAGGAGCCTGTGGGTGCGGCTGCGGGTGGCGGGGTCGGGCAGGTGGTCAGCGGCCTCCAGCGCGGCCTGCCACGTGGTGACCTCGTCGTGCCGGTGTCCTCGCCGTCGGTGGAAGACGGTCAGGTTCCAGGCCAGGTGCCAGACGGTGTGGTGGTGGCCGAGGGCGGCGGCGGTGCGCTGGGTGGCCAGCAGGGTCGCGTGCTCGGCGTCCAGCCAGGCCAGCGCCGCGGCAGTGTTGGGCAGCGGGTGCGGGTGCACGCCGGGCGCGGGCGGCTCGGGCCGCACGAGCGCGCGGTGGGGGTCGAGCAGTCGGTCGGCGGCGTGGGCGGTGTGCAGGTGGAAGTCCCCCACCCGGGTCAGGGCCGCTTCCCGCACCTCCTCGGGCAGGGTGGTGTGTGCGGTGTCCGTGGCGTAGCGGCGGATCAGGTCGTGCATGGTGTAGCGGCTGCCCGCCCGTCGTTCCAGCAGGGAGGCGTTTTCCAGCCCGCTGAGCGTCCTGCGGGCGAGGCGGCCGGGCAGGCCGGTGAGGGCGGCGGTGGCGGGCGGGGTGGTGTCGGGACCGGGGGCGATGCCCAGCAGCGCGAACACGGTGCGCTGGGTGTCGGTGAGGTAGCGTAGGGACCAGGACAGCACGGTGGGCAGGCTGGCGGCCGGGTCGGTGTCGTGGTCGAGCGCCTCCAGGCCAAGGTCGCGCAGTTCGGTGGCGACCTCGGCCAACGCGACGCCGGGGCGGGTGCCGGCGGTGCGCGCGGTGATCGACAACGCCAGCGGGTGGCCCCCGCACAGCCCGATCAGCTCGTCCACCGCCTCGGGTTCGGCGGTGACGCGGTCGGCGCCGAGGCGGGCGGCCAGCAGGCGGCGGGCCTCCTCGGGGGACAGGACGTCCAGGGGCAGGTGGCGGGCGCCGTACCGGTCGATCAACGAGGCCAGCCGGTGCCGGCCGGTGACCAGCACCGTGCAGGACGGCGAACCGGGCAGCAGCGGGGCGACCTGGTCGCTGGTGGCGGCGTTGTCCAGCACGATGAGCATCCGCCGCCCGGCCACCAGGCTGCGGTATAGCGCGGCCTGGGCGTCGAGGTCGGTGGGGATGCGGTTCGCCTCGACGCCCAGGGCGTCGAGGAACCCGCGCACCACCGTCGCCGGTTGCACCGGTTCGCTGGTGGGACTGAAGCCGTGCAGGTCGACGAACAGCTGCCCGTCGGGAAACCGCTCCAGATGCCGGTGTGCCCAGGTCAAAGCGAGCCAGGTTTTGCCGATGCCGCCGGTGCCGCCGATCGCGGAGATCACCGCCGTCGGGCCGCCACCCGGACCGGCTCCGGGCGAGGAGCCCTCGGGCGTGGTGAGGGCGCGGTCGAGCTCTGCCAGCTGGTCGGCACGGCCGACGAACCGCGCCGGCGGCGCGAGCAGTTGTTGCGGGATCGCGCCGGCCGCCGGGTTCGGCGGTGGGGTGTGGCGGGCGAGTAGTTCGAAGGCGAACGCGGCGGCGTGGCTGGATGCGGTGGGCTGCCAGTGGGCGTCGGCTGTCTCGGTTTTGCCCGAGAGCAGGTCGGAGATGCCGCGCACGACCAGGGCTTGGACGGTGTCGTTGACGTAGGCGCCGTGCAGGAACCCGTAGCCCTCCATCTCCACCGCGGCCGCGTCCCCGCAGTAGGTGGCCAGATACCGGGCGGTGGCCGCGTTCTGGTCGGCGATCACGGCGCTGCCCGCGGCGATCGGCTTGATCACCGCCTTCGGCGCCGGTTTTGGGGCGGCGGGCAGGATGCGGTGCTGCCAGGCATCATCGCGGGCCAGGGCTTTCGCGCGCTCGATCAACCGGTGGGCCGGCGCCTTGGTCTTGAGGCGGGGCAGGAACTCGCTAGCAGTATCCTTTCCGGACTCGTAGTCGTAGATCTCATCGGCGACCACAACGTCTCCGGTTTCGACGTCTTTGCGGCCGCCAGCCACGCCGACGAACAGCACTATCTGCGGGTGGAACACCGAGATCGCACGTTCCAGTTCGATCCCGGCCCGGGTGTTCCCGGCGCCGGTTTGCGCGAGGGCGACCACCCAGCGTCCGTGGTCGGTGCGGAACGTGCCGACCTGGTAGAGGGTGCCGTTCTTCTCGCGCTCGTCGAAGGGGCCGTCCAGGTGCTCGCGGACTGCGCGGTACTCGACGTCCAGGGCGGTGCAGATCACCGCGGTGCCCAGCACGGTGTCGTCGCTGGTGGTCATGGAACCTCCGCGTGCTCGTGCGAGTGGTTGAGCGAGTGCGCAGTGCTGGTGTGACGATTTACGGGATTTTCGGATGACGTTCGCGTAGCAGTGCAGGGTGCAAGCGGGTGGCTGATCCGGCGCGGAACAACGCGGCCGGGCGCCCGCCGTCGGTGGCGGCCTTGCCGCCGGTCGGGATGAGGAAGTCCTCGGCGCGGGTGACCTTGCGGTGGAAGTTCGACGGATCCAGGTTGGTGCCCCAGATGATCTCGTAGACCGAGCGGAGTTCGGCGATGGTGAACTCCGGCGGGCAGAACGTGGTGGCCACGGTCGTGTCGGAGAGGCTGTCACGAGCGTGTTCGACAGCGTCGGTGAGCATCTCGTTGTGATCGAACGCCAGCTCGTCCGGCTGGGCCAACAACTCCTCGGCGGGCCGCCAAGTCGCGGTCGCGGCTCCGCCGCCGGCGGCGGGTAGGGGAAGGTCGGGCAGCAGCGCGACGTAGAGGACGGACACGATCCGGCCGCGGGGATCGCGGTCGGGGGCGCTGTAGGCATGCAACTGGCGGACGTGCAGGTGCGTGACGTCCAGGCCGGTCTCCTGGGTCAGCTTGCGGTGAGCGCCATCGTCCAGCGTCTCTCCAGGCAGCAGGAAACCGCCCGGAAGGGCGGACACACCCTGGTGAGGTGGAGTGGCGCGCTCGATGACCAAGGCCTGCAGCATCTGCTCGCGGACCGTGAGAATCGCCAGGTCGACTGTGACCGCGCACTGGGGCAGCTCCTGGATCCTCATGACCCACACCCTACCTTCTTGTCCTATTGACCAGAAGGGGTCCCAGCGTTACCGTTCGAGGGACAACACAGAATTGTCAGTGTGACCAAAAGTGGTCGCTCAGCGCTGGCGACGCTGCTGAACAGGCCGAAGCCAGGAGCAGGGCACCTCTATCGGGAGGAGCGGACGGATGAAGGTCCTGTGCTCGGTACGCACCTTGTTCCTGCTCACGATCTGGGCAGGCGGAATCGGCATGATCCTCGGCGCGATCCTTATCCAGTCAGTGACGCAGTCTCTTCACCGCGCCAGCGCTGCCACGTACATCGGCGACGCACCTCGGGCTGAGGCGATCAGCTTCTACGCTTCCGTAGGGACCACATTCACTGAGACGAAGCAGGAGCGCCGATCTCAATGAACCTGACTCCGCCCAGTTCAGAGAGGTGCGCCGGTGCCAGAATTGCTGAGACAGGACAGGGGTTGTCCTGGCTCAACGAAGGTGACACCTGTCCCTTCTTGTTCAACCTGGGCCAGATTCTCAATCGATTTGCGCCGCGTATGGCCACCACCAGCCCGCAGGAAGCGAAAGGCCGACGTGGACAATCGGGGCATGAGCGGGTCGTTGCGATGGAGTTGGCGGAAGCTTCGGCTGATCAGCCGGTGGCAGGTGCACCGCCTCCGGCCCGGCGCGGAGGATGGTGACCTGATCGACGCGTTCAACCTTGCGCTCGCGTTGGAGCGGCTTGCCCTGGACGACCAAGCCGAATACTGGTATCGGTGGGTGGCCGAGACCGGTGACGCCGAAGCAGCCTGCAACCTCGGGCTCCTGCTCGCACGAACTAAACGTTCGAACAAGGCACTGAAGGTTCTGGGGACCGCGGCGAAGCAGGGAGACTCCGATGCGGCCTTCATCGCTGGCGAGGTGTGCGAAGAGACCGGAGATCGGGTCGGCGCCCGGGAGTGGTACGAGTTAGCCGCACGTCTGGGCGACGCCGATGCCGCCAAGTGGCTCAAGCGCAATCCCCCGCAGGACAAGAAGCCCGCGACCGGCTAACGACAGAAAATCCAGCTGGGACCTACCTGGCCCAGGTCGGTTGAGAATTTGGCCCAGGTTGAACGAGAACGGACAATATCGACTCGCGCTAGATGACGCCTCGGCTCAGAGACCTGGCACCCGGCTCGGTGAAACTGAATCCGGTCTGTGTCACCAACGGCGTCGACGCCACCGGGGCGGACCTTTCCCTGGTCCAGGTCGAGGCCGTTCACACACTCGCTGGGGCACCTGCCCAACGCACACGTCAACCAGGGGGACGTGCTCGACTTCCTCACCACCGCCGACCAGCGATGGGACGCGATCTACTCGATCTGGGGCGCCGTGTGGTTCACCGACCCCACCATCCTGCTCCCGGCCGTGCTGGACCGGCTCACCCCCGGCGGCCGGTTGGTGTTTTCCCACGCTGCTCACATTCCCGACACCACCACCGGCGTTCTCGGAATGTGGGTCGCCGGCTACACCGGCCCCCAGGTCGCGATGACCCGCTGGAGCTATGAACCCGACCAAGGGGCCGACCTGCTGACCTGTCACGGCTACACCGACGTGCACGCACGAGTTCTGCCCGTACCGGACCTGACCAAGGTGGGCACGCTCCTGGTTGAGTGCACGCGCCCAGGGCCACCACGCGATCGCGTTATGGGCTCCGCGGTCGGTGCTGGGGTTGCTGGCGGAGTTGGTCCGTAGGTGCCCTTCGGGCCTGGTGCTGCTGATCCCGAAGTTGGGACGCGGGGAGCCACGGCGCCCTGCCGTAGGTGGCTTGGCGGAATCAGCACCGTGGCGGCCACCGCGCGCAGCATGGTTGTCACGGGCGGGGAATGAGGACACGAAGCGCAGACGGGCTGGCCACTGCCAGTCTGTCTCGGCAGGGAGGCCGAGATGGGGGTCCCCACAACCCGAGACACGGGCCCGCACCATCCTCATGGTGGACCGCATCGGCTTCGGCGCTCCAGCCCCGAAGCGTCGCGACCACATCGCCTTGCGGCAAGGCTTTTACGAGGTCTTGCGGCGGGGCTGGGCAGCCGCAGGAATGTCCTGGGAGCACAGCTACCACGAGGGTCGCGGCGACGGGGCACTTCTCATCGCTCCTCCCGAGACGTCTCCGGCTACGTTCGTGGAGGTCCTGCCGGACCTCCTCGCCGCCGCATTATGTCGCCACAACGCCAGCCATCGCACCGGGGAGCAGTTCCGGCTACGGCTGGCGCTGAATATCGGCGAGGTCGCCTTCGCCGAGAACGGCGCCGCCGGGGAGTCGATCGACCTGGTGTTCCGGCTCTTGGACACCCCGCCTCTGCGAGAAAGACTTGACAACTCGCCGGGCGAGCTGGCCCTGGTCACCTCCGAGCGGTTCTTTGACGAGGTGGTGCGGCACAGCTGGTTCGTCGCCCCTGCCACCTTCCAGCCGGTCACCGGTGTGGGAAAGGAGATGTCCGTCATCGGCTGGATTCGGGCGGCCGACATCCCCGAGTCGGAACAGCCGCCCCCGCTCTTTCCAGCCGACGAACGCCTGTTCCAGAACGACGCCCACGAGGGGTCGGTCAGCAACCTCCTCAATCCCGACGTACGGGGTTCCATTCACGACCCTGCGCCCGATATCGACTTTCTCGGCCGCCGTTTCGGCGCTCTGCCTGATATCAACCCGCCTGCCGAGCAAACCGAGCTGCCGGTGACGATCTACCTCGCCAACGAGGGAATCCATCAGCAGGTCTAAGAGGCCGTCGAGGAGCTGCTCGGCGTCGCCGGTGCGGATGTCGTGGGGCGGGACGATCCGGTGCTCGGGTCATGGTTTCGGCGTCTGTGGGCCAAGGCATCCACCTCGCCAGCCAGCCGGGAGGCGGCGGTATCCGCCGCGCACGCACTGGACGCGAAGCTGGTCCTGAGCCAGGACGCGTCCATCACGTCGACCATGCTGCAGAACCTCGGCCCCGTCCTGACCGCACTGCAACCAACCCCGGACGCGGTACTCCGCATCGGTGCCCTGCTGATCGTGAAGACCGACAACGTGGTCGCGGTCCATCAGCTCACCGCGGCCCAGCAGCTCACCCTCGACCACCAGCCGTACCTCCTCACCGCCCCGCACGACATCCTGCACGCACTCGACCTCGGCGTCACCGCCCGCCAGCTCACCGAACCTGAGTTCGCGGCACCTGCTGTCCCGCCGAACCCACAACATCGCCAGATCAACGCCGACCATGCCGACGACAATCCCGTCCAGCCGCCGCCGGGAGCCTGACCGAGACGAGCAACCGGTCGTCGTTGGCTCAGTCAGGGACCGCTTTGACGAATGCGAACCGGCTTCACATTCCGATACCGTCGACTGACAACGAACAACTCCAAGATCGCCGATGGCGTCAGGCGCAGGCGACCTTCTCGCCGGGTCCGTCCGCGGAGAGGCCGATCCTCCGCTGTCCCGTCTCAATGAAGATGGCCCCGGCTGCAGATAGGTGGACCGGCGTCTCACGAACCTGACGTCTCACGAACCTGACCCTGTGTCTCACTGAAGTTGGCCCCGTGCCAGGATCGGCCAGCCGGGGGCGCGTGGAGGCGGGGCGTGGCTGCGACTGGTCTTGCGAGACCCAGGTCACGGTCGAGGAGTACGAGTTCGACCCAGCGTAGTCCGCAGGCGCCGCAAACTGCACGGGCTTGATGAGAACTTCGCCTGCCCGTCGACCCCATCCGCCAGCGCTGCGTCCAATTATGCTCACTCGCCGACCCGCCGGGAACAATCTGGTCCAGTAGCCGCAGGGCCTGGACCACTACCGCGGCTGCTGAGTCGATCTGGCTGTCGAAGTGTCCGTGTCATTGACAGTTCGTCGACGGGATTCACGCAGCCAGTACCATCCCGGATGCTAGATCACAATGCTCGGAGGGCGCAGTGGTGAAGGGCGACAGCACGGCGACGCGGAAGAACTCGCCGGCCCGATGAAGACTAGCGGCGGATTCGTGCGGCAAATCCGGCTGGCGCCGAATTCTGATGCTGACCGTTACCCGTTCAACCTGCCCGTCGTGCGCTACCTCGACCACATTGGTGGGCTGGATCTCGATCCAGGGGTGACGTTCTTGGTTGGCGACAACGGCAGCGGCAAGTCCACTCTGGTTGAAGCGCTCGCGGTGGCGGCCGGGTTCAACGCCGAAGGCGGGTCGTTGTCCTTCCGGTTCGCCACCCGCGTCACCGAGTCGAGCCTCAGCGATCAGCTGGTGCTGCGCTGGGGTATCCGCAAGCCACGCGGTGGGTACTTCCTGCGCGCCGAGTCCTACTACAACGTGGCCACCGAGATCGAGCGCCTCGACCGGGATCCGGGGTCGCCGCCACTGCTGCCCGCTTACGGCGGGGTCTCCCCGCACGAACGCTCCCACGGCCAGTCCTTCCTGGATCTGGTGACGCACCGGTTCGGCCCTGGGGGGCTGTACTTGCTGGACGAGCCGGAGGCCGCGCTGTCTCCGCGCGGCTGCATGGCGCTGGTGGCGCGCATCGCCGAGCTGATCAGGCAAGGCAGCCAGTTCGTGGTGGCCACCCACTCGCCGATCCTGCTCGCGGTGCCCGGCGCGCGGATCCTGCAGATCGACGACGACGGCGTAATCGAACAGGTTGGCTACGACGAGGCCGAGCCTGTCACCCTCACTCGCAGCTTCCTCGCCAGCCCAGAACGGTTCTTGCAGCACCTGATCGGCGACGAATGATGCCCAGGCTCAGCACCGCTGGCGCGGCGGAGTGGGTCAGTTTTGGAGTGCGGCGATGACACGGTCGGCGTTGTGGTGCAGCGGGATCGCGAGGTCGTCGTAGTCACCGGAGTTGATCCGCAACAACATTCGTCCGGTGGCGTACAGCTGGGATAGCAGTCCGTCTCGGCTGTTCAGATGGTCGGCGAACGTGGTCTGGACCCGCTCGGCCATCGCGGGCTGCAACAGCGAGTGCAGGTAGAGGGTCGCGGCATCGTACCCGGCCGGGGCGCGACCCCAGCCCTCCCAATCCACCAGCACGCAGTCTGGCTCGAACAAGTTCGCCCAGTGCAGGTCGGCGTGGGCGACCGTCCACGCGCGCACCGTCGGGTCGACCCGGTTGCCGAAGAACACCCGTATTCGGTGGGTGACCTCGTGCTGGGTCAGGTGCGTCCGGACCGCGGGCGCCGTGGCGAGCGCGTCCAGCGAATCTCGTAACCCCGTCCACCATGCGGTGGGCAGGTCGAGTTCCTGACGCAGCTCCGGGGTCGCCGAGCACGGCCGGCCCTCGGTCAGGGTCATCAGCTCGGCGCGCAGGCGGTGTGTCTCGATGTTCCAGTCCCAATGTCGCAGGACTTCGGGTTTGACCACTCCTGTGAGCAGGCGGGCATCGACGTTGCC
Organism: Amycolatopsis sp. CA-230715; assembly: GCF_018736145.1. GTDB lineage: Bacteria > Actinomycetota > Actinomycetes > Mycobacteriales > Pseudonocardiaceae > Amycolatopsis. The sequence goes on along the minus strand of NZ_CP059997.1, from coordinate 9,911,681 downwards.
CGTCCAGAAGTCGCTGTCGGCCCACTGCTCAGCCTCAGTCACCACCCGCAGCCATCGGGGTCCGCGGGCGGTGTCGACGCGGGAGCTGATCGACCGATCGTGCCATCCCCAGGTAACGCCCCCGGTGAGGCTGGCGTCGATCGTGGACGCGGCTCGGGTGAGGCAGTGGCGCAGCCAGGCGCGGTGCGCATCGTCGCTGAGCTCGTTGGGCTGGGTGGACATGCCGGTCACGGTAGCGGTAGGTCATTTGTAGGAGGGCCAGCAGCGGCGGCTAGGCGCGCACGGACTACACGACGGCGAGCAGCGCGGGGCGCAGCTCGGCTGACACGGATTCGGATTGCAGTCGGGTTGACATGGGCCGGGGTTGCCACCGCCACCTTTTCTCTTGTTGCCGGTGACAGCCCGTTCCGCGAACGCCTCCGCCAACTCGGCGCGAACCCGCTCAGCCTCGTCGCTCGCCAGGATCGCGGCGAGGGTGTCGTCGAGGACGTTGCCGACCGGCAGCCAGCGGGAAAACACGCATGGCCAGACCGCGCCGTCGGGGGAGATCGCCGCAACATCGTCCCCGCACTGTCCGCACAGCTGCTCGGTGCTGGCCTGGCGGTCGCGGACACCGCGCCCGACCTGTCGTACTCGGTCGTAGCCAACCGAGGGCACGCCGAGCTCGACCAGCTCCGCTTGTGCGGCGTCGGCGCGCTGACCGTCGCCCAGGTCGATCACCCCAGCCCGCAGCGGGATTCCGCGGCGGACGGCCTCGGCGATGTTCGCTTTCGTCCGCGTGTAACTCGGCCGTCCGGTGACCGCCGCGTGCTGGGCCGGGTCGTCGGAGTAATAGGAGGTTGCCAACGAGACCCGCGGTCGTGAGAAGACATCCCACATCTCATTGGTGACGTGTACGAGGTTGCTGAACACCTCGACGGCTAACCCGCGCGCCAGCGCGTACTCGATCAACGGCACCAGGTCGGGATACAACGTCGGCTCACCACCGATGAACTGCACCATCTCCACGCGCAGCTCAACGGCCTCACCCAGTACTCGATGCCAGTCCGACCGGGTCATCGAGCCATGCGTACCCGACGGTCCCGAATCGGCGTAGCAATGTCGGCAGCTGAGCGGACATTTGCCGGTCACTTCGAGCCACAGAAACGACGTCCCCACCAGCGCGTCCCTTCTCACCGTGATCACTACCCGACACACTGACCTGCTTCGACGTGCTCGGGTACCGATGAACAGGCGAGCTGCGGAGCCGCCGCCGACAACACAGCGTCACTCAGGGAAGCGTTTACCCGTCCTGACGGTGCCGGACGCGCGAGCGATATACAGCGGTAAGACTGCCTTCGTGCGAGCCCGAGAGGCTGTTACGTTTCTACAGCTCGCCTCCAGGGCAACCGAATCTCGGCGCCGAATGCTCACGGACGGGGTGTTGGCTTCGGAGGTGAGGATCTGCGCGAGCGGGGGAGGCCGGGACGGCAATGATCAGCGCGCGCGGAATGCGTATTTCTCACCGGGCCCATCAGGACACTCCGCTGGTGGGGGCTCGGTACGGTGCCGACCATGATTCGGTGGTGCGCAGACGAGCCGGTCTGGAAAGGGATCGGACCGATCGACCATCCCATCGGCAGGAACGCAGTACCTCCTCAGCGAATCATGGTCAGAAGTCCATGTTATTGGCCCTCTCCTGCTGGTAGTCAGCGACGGCTAGAAGAGAATCGAAAGAGCCCTCTTGCCGGGCTGCGTCGAGCTGCGCCCCGAACGCCGCGTCGAAGCGAACAGGGAGCCCGGAACTGATCCACTGCATCGCCTCGGGCAGCGTCGACTCCAACCAGGCATCGATCTCGTCGAACAGTGCGAAGACCTCCGCGATGTCGGTCTCGGTCGCCGGCAGGAGGGAAAACAGCGGGCTGTCCCGTAGGTTCGTCAGACCGATCGGTACGGCGGCATCCACCCCCGGGGTATGTAGGTAGATCGTGGCGGTTTGCCCTTTTTCGAACCCGCCGTGCGAGTACGGGTTGCGCCAGCGTTCCACCACTTCGAACAACCGCTGGCGGATGCGCTCCGCGCCGTCGGCGTCGCCGAGCACGCGGCTGAACTTCCCGCCCCACTTCGCGCCGATCATCTCCGCCAGGTTGTCCTGGTCTGGATCGAAGCCGCAGAAAGGCAGTGCCAGCACCAGATCATGCTCTAGCAGACTCACGTACGCTGTGATCGCAGCCACCATGTCATGGAAGGCGTTCATCCGCATGCGGATCACGCCACTGGTGAACGAGTAGCCAGTACCAACATCGGATTCGTGTACTTCGTGCACGTCCTCGATGTGTGCCGGATCGACGGCGCGCTCACGGAAGTAGTCGTAGGCGCTCCGGAGCCCGTGGTGCTGGTTGATAACGGTGGCGTTACCGCGGCTGAGCAGGTCCGGCGCCGCATCCAGGATCAGCTTCTCGACCGTCCGTACAGAGGACCGGAGCTTCTGGGAGATCTGCTCCAGCAATGTCCCTGCATCCGCCGCCGGCTTGTCGGTCCAGAGATAGATCCGCAGACCGAACTTCTGGTGCGCCACTTCGCAACGCTCGCCCTGATAGGTGAAGGCCACCCACCATGCGACCTTCTCACCGGGTCCGCCCGCAGGCAGGCCAATCAAGGTGAGTGCGTACTTAAGCAACACCGGCACCGGCGCATCCTCCGGGCTAACCGTCAGCTGGTAGCACGGCGTGGTCGGCTGAACCTCGTCTTCACCGGATGTCGGGCCGAAGTCCCGCAGCACGGTCTGCTGGAGACGCTGGCCCGCGTCGACCTCGCCTGGCAATGAACTCACGGGACCAGTATGCGCGCACACAAAACCACGCCACCGCCGATTTTCCGTCCGGCCGAGGCTGCTGAGCTGTGGACGGGTTCGTTAGAAACGGCGCCGACTGACCCACCACGTGGGTGTTCAGACGAGGAGTGCTCCGAAGAAGACCGCGCAACCAGTGAGGACCGGTAACGGGGGGGGGGAGCGAGGCGCTCCGCCACTGCCATCGAGGTGATGCTGCTGACAAGCCAACCGAGCGCCGCGCCGAAGCTCGTCGCGGCGACGAGGTCGAGCCACCGATGTGTCGCCGTCCGTGGAACGAGGCCGCTCTATCGGGCGATGAGTACCGGGAGCCCGAACGCGGCCGCAGCGAGTGCCCCGACCACGGGGCGCTTCGCTGGGCGCGGCAGATGTGTGCGCAACCAAGCACGGCACCGAGGAAAACTTCCTGTCGGCTGGCCAACATGACAATCTCGCGACGCACCTTACTGGCGTGTCGTTCGCAGATGTCCCGGATACATTTAGAGCGGCCACATCGAGGCTGACGCAGAAGACGAGCGAGGCTGCTCGCCACCTGCGACGACAAGGAGCGAGCGATGAGCGATTCACCAGGTGGCCCAGAAAGTGGTCCGTCTGGGAACAGCCTGGAATTCGACCCGATCGTCAACGGCGTCGACTTCCTGGACAGCGCAATCTCCCATCTGTCCGAATCCACGAATCCGCGCAGCGTGAAGTACGCGGTGCTACACCTGCAGGCCGCGATCGAGATCCTCGTCAAGGTCCGCCTGCAGCGCGAAGGCATCGAGCACATCTTCGAGGACCCCTACAGCGTCGACGAGAACAAGTTCAGACAGGGCGCATTCCGCAGCGTCACGCTCAACGCAGCGATCAAACGACTCGCCAAAGTCGCCGACGTCCAAGTGTCGACCGCTCAACGCAACGCCTTGGACGCCCTCAACAAGGAACGTAACAAGCTCCAGCACTTCGGCTCCACCAGCAACTACGAGGTCGTGACCGCTCGCGCCGCTGTAGCCCTTGACGTGCTGTCCGAGTTCATCCGGCAACACCTCGTTCCGGACGCTCCGGAGGACGAGGTCGAGCACCTCGAGCTAGCAGAGAACATCATCGGCGCCGCGCTCACGACCATCACGGCGGTCAACCGGGCACGCCTGGATCGAATCGCCCCTGAACTCGAGGCATGGCAGAGCATCGTCATCCATTGTCCCGAATGCATGCAGTTGGCCTGGACCTTCGCACCCTTCGAAGAAACCTCCTGCTGCCGGTTCTGCGGTCACGACTGGAGTCACGTCGACGGCATCGAGGCCGCTGAAGACTACGTCACATCGGTCCTGGGCGAATCACGCTACCTCGCGGCGAAAGGACGGAGTGGATGGTCGATCTCCGACTGCCCGGAATGCGAGCTTGAAGCGCTCATCTTGGTCGCCACCAGCACAGACCCCAACAGTTTTCACACCAATGCCTGCTTCCACTGCGGCTTCGTCGCCGACGGCGACCTCGGCTCCTGCGGACGGTGTGGTCGTACCACCTCTGACTCCGACGACGGGACCTGCGCCGATTGCGTGAACGACCTGGCGGCTGGCGACTGAATGATCGACGCTCGGCAAGCCAGGTCGTGTTTCGCTGGCTCCGCCGAGATTGAGCGCGGTCCGCTGCGGGATGGGCGTGACACCGCGACCCGGCTGTTCGACATCACTGCGATCACCGTCAGGCCGTGTGAGCGGGCTGGCCGGGCCTTGACGCTGGCCTCGGCGCCAGGCGCAACCGGTGCCCGAACGCGGTCGGTGAGCGGTGGGGCTCTCGTAAGCCCGTGCCGCTCACGTTGGACAGGCGTGGCCGGCGGTGGGAGACCGAACTTGACAACCTGATGAAGGGGGCTGTGCGCCAGGATCCGGCGCCTGGATGCGAGTCGGTCGTGCTCCGGACGAGAACCCAGTTGGGGAACCTGTTCGTGAAATAGGGTACAGTGGATAAGTGAGTAGTTGAAGTGACAATTAGAAGCTATCCGGTCTTGGATCGTTCGGACCGTTTAGTTCGATGAGTCGTTGCTGCACGCGAACGGCATCGTTGATGCGCCCCTGATTTTGATATAGTTTAAGTGCTTCCTTCCATCCGGCGCTAGCCTGTTCGGTATGGTCGAGTGCGACGTATGGACCTCCGAGAGCTTCGAGCGTGTCAGCGCAACGGTAATTTTCACCGAGTTCGCGTCGAATCATCAACGATTCGGCGTAAGATTGAATGGAGTTGAGAAAATTTTCAGTGCGGTAATCAATATAACCGAGACTATCTAATGTGGTGGCGCGACCGCTTAGGTCGCCGCATTCATGAAAAATAGAAAGCGCTTCCTGGCAATGTGCGCGAGCCACATCATAATTGCCTAGTCGTGCAGCGTACCATCCGACTGATCCGATCATGCCACCGTCTCGTATGGGCGGTTGAAGATTGCTGGTGATTTCTAGCGCCTTACTCGCGTGTTCAAATGCTCGCTGATCGTTTCCTTTCAGTTCCCAGGCTCGAGCCAACTTCTCTTGTATTAAGGCCTGCTCTGAGCCGTCTCGATAGCCATTTGTCAATGTAAGAGCTTGTGCCAGGTGGTCGATTGATTCGTCGTGGCGTCCCGTGTCGGCATACGCCGCTCCAAGGAGGCGATGTACGCGTATTCGGATTCCAATTTCGGGCACGTGTGCCGCAGCTTCTAGTGCGGCCTCCCAAACAGTTACTCGGTCATGTCGATGTCCCCGTCGATCATGAAACGTGGTCAGAATCCACGCCAGATCGCACACAATGTAATACCAACGATGGGTTTGTGCGAGATCTTGAGCGGCGAGTACATTGAGATGCTCGATGTCAAGCCACTTTAGCGCGTCCAATTCGTTTGATAATGCGTATGGCTGCACGTCAGGTGCTGATGGTTCGAGTTGAATAGGTGTGCGATGGGGATTTAGAAGGCAAACGGCCTGGTATGCGGTGTGCGTGTAAAAGTCTACGAGTCGCCTCGTTGCGGCTTGTCGCATCTCGGCAGGGAAGTCGTCGGCGGTGTTTACGGCAAAATCCCGAACGAGGTTATGCATACTGTATCTACTACCGGAAATGTGGTAGATCAACGAAGCATTGACGAGCGTTCGGAGTGCTAGATACGTTTCTAGTTCAGATTTCCCGATCAGGGAAGCGACTGCGTGAAGATCGATGTCTGGGCCGGGTGCGATTCCTGTCAGTGCGAATACTTTCTGTGTTTCTTTGGTAAGGTGACGTAAAGACCAGGAGAGAACTTGGGGTAGACTGGCGGCGGGATCATCTGAATCAAGTGCAGCTAGGCCAAAGGTGTGAAGTTCACTGACGACCTCGTTCAATGTTAGATTGGGTTCGGTGGCGACATGGGAAGCGATCAGCCCCAATGGCAAGGGGAAGCCTCCGCAGAACCGAATAAGTTCCTCCGCTGCTCCTTTTTCGGCGGCAAGCTGCTGCCGACTGAGGGAAATGGCTAGTAAGGTGTGGGCGTCATTAGTGGAAAGTGAGTTTAATTGTATCGAACGGGCTCCGTGGCGAGCGACAAGTCCGCGAAGATGGTTGCGACTGGTCACTACGACTGTGGAACCTTTTCCAGTGGGAAGCAGCGGTGTGACTTGATCAGCGGTTGCCGCATTATCAAGTACAACAAGAATCCGTTTGTTTGCCATCTTGGATCGGTAAACGTCGATGCGGTGTTCCAAATTGGTAGGCTGAAGGCTTCGATCAATTCCGAGTGCGTCGAGAAATCTTCCGAGCACATCGCCAGGCTGGGTTGACTCCCCAGTAGAACTGAAGCCATGAAGATCCACAAATAGCTGCCCATCGGGAAAGCGGTCAATTACCTGATGTGCCCACTGCAAAGCGAGCCAGGTTTTGCCAATGCCGCCTACGCCTACGAGCGAGAAGATCAAGGTGGTGCTGCGCCCATCTGAAGCCGCGTCAAGTCGATCGTTCATTTGGATGAGTTCCGGTTCGCGGCCAACGAATCTGGTCGGCGCGGCGGGCAGTTGTTGCGGAGGCGTCGGGCGTTGCGCGGCGGGTGCAGGGGGCGAAGCAAGTTGCTCAGTGAGGGTGTCATGATCCTGTCGAAGCCTAAGCAACGTCGTTTTTAACGCTATCTCGATGTTGCCGACGTTCGCTGCCTGGACACACGCGGTCGCATAGGCCTCGATACGATCCCATGGCGGGGGATTTACGAAGTTTCCGTTCAGCAAGTCTGACAGGCCGGACTTGGTCAGGCCAGTGTCTCTGCCATACCTCAGCAGTGTCGCCTGAGTGGGGTGACCCGCCGCTGCCCGTAGTCGCTGCAGACGGCCGACGAACCACTCCCGTGGGTCCTGCGAGCCCATCCAGCCCCCCTCTGCTGGTCCTGCACTCTCCGGAATCGTCCGGACACCCGATTCCGGAAAGGTACCGCAACCAGGGCGTTCGGGTCGGCTTCTCCGAGGTTCGCCGGGAACCGCCGTCTCGGCTGGTCGAGGACTTCATCGTGATCAGCGGCCAGGTCACACGACCTGGCCGCGATCACCGCGAAGGAGCAACTCATGGCTTCCAGTTCGGCGTGGGTGCACGCCGCGACCTACCTCGGCCCGGACACCGGCTCCGGTCCGCTAACCCGGTTCGAGCGCGACGAGGTTCGCCCCGCGCCGGCGCCGCTACCTGACTACGAGCCCGAAGCGCCGGTGGATCCGCCGCCGGTGCTGTACGTGCCCTGTGACCGGCCGGCCAGCGGCGGGGACGTCGCGGTGCAGACACGGGTGATGCGCGACGGCCGCACGGCGTTGCTGGCCTACACCGCGCTGGACCGGTTCACCGCGCACTGCGGGCACCAGACGCCATGGGTGCTGGTCTACACCGCGAAGCTCGGCGAACTGGACCGGGTGTTCCCGTTCGACGTGCTGCTGCTGGATGTGGCCGTGCCGCACCAGTACCGCACCACCGCCGGGACCTGCCAATGACCGACATCATCCGGATCACCCCCGACATGCTTGACGACGCCGCCGGCCGCCTCCGCGGCGCCGGCGAGGCGGCCGACGATCTGCGCGGCAGCGTGCCCGACGTGCCGGACGCCGGCGCGTCCACCACGGCCGCGGGCGAGGTCGTAGCGCACCTGGTCGACGCGGCTGCCCAGCTCGCCTGCGGGCTCGGTGCGCTCGGCGACGCCGTCACCGCCGCCGCCACGGCCTACCGCGACACCGACACCGCCGCCAGCGACCAGCTGATGAAGCTCTGGACGAACTGAGGAACAGGAGGCACGGATCATGCCGATCAACACCAGGATCGACGGGAACCCGGATAGCGTCGCCGCCACCGGTAGCTGGCTTCGGAATCACCTCGCCGCGACCGTGCACGACACCACCGCCACGCTCAGCCGGGCGCGCGAGCTGGCCTGCGCGACCTGGTCCGGGCCCGCCGCCGCGGCGTTTACCACCAGGATGGACACGATCCGTCGTAACTGCGACGCCCTCGCCGACGGCGCCGGCGCGGCCGCGGCCGAATTCGGCGAACTCGCCGCCGCGCTGTGCGGTGCACAGGACGGGATGGCCCGCGCCCGCGGTATCGCCACCGCTGGCGGGCTGACGGTCACCGACGGCGTCATCGCCGAGCCGACGGTGCCACCGCAGTGTTTCGTCGATCCCGTCCTCGAGGCCGCGTCGATGGCCAGACATCAGCGGCAGGTCGACGCTTACACCGCCGCACGTACCGAAGCGCGGCGTGCCGTCGAGATCCTCGCCGCCGCGGTGCGTGCGGCCGTCGCGGTCTGGGATGAGATCAGGAGCAAGCCGTACCTGTCCGCGGCGGACTTCGTCGGCAAGAGCGCGAAAGTCTACGTCGACCGGCACGTGAGCGCTCTCACCGGTGAAGCCAACCGGCTCCGGGACCAGGCCTTCACCGCGCAGCAGCGATCCCTCGCCGTACCCGCGGGCAGCTCCGACGCCGCCTTCCACGACCAGATCCGAGGGGAGGCCAGCAAGCAGGCCGACCTCACCCGGGAACGAATCGGTACAGGAGCCCTGGGACGGGCCGTACTCGACGCCCTCGACAAGGGCGTCACCGCCGGGCAGATCGCGGTCGACATCGCTCACGGAAAGCCGCAAGGCCAGGCCATCGTCAGCAACACGGTTGCGGCGGCCGCCGGCGACGCCGCCGCACAGGCAACAACACGGCTGCTGACCGTCCGCGGCGTTGGCATCGCCGCCACCGCGGTCCTGACCGGGGGAGCGGGCCTGGTGCTCGGCACCGCGGCCGGAGTCCTGGCTGATGCGGTGTGGAACCACTTGGTGCCGCACGATATTCGGGACAAGATCAACAAGGGCGCGCAGGCTCTGCTGGACGCCGGGAAGAAACTCATCACCAACACGTGGCACGCGGCGGAGAACCTCGCCGAGAGCCTCTGGCACGCCCTCTTCTGACACCAGGATGTGCCGATGTTGGCCACATGTCACAACCGTGAGCGGGTCTGCGTGGACGTTCCTCAAGAACGACGCCGACCGAATCCCGCTCAGATTTCGTCGGGCTCCGTGTCACGGCAGTGGTCCGCAGGGGTCGGCCGGGGTGTGATCTGGGTGGCCTCGCGCACTTCGTCCGCACCGTACAGCCGCAGCATCGAGTTCGGCGCGACTACTTCACGCATCCACAGGAACCCCGAGTCGTCCCTGTTCACAGCGACGATGCGCCCGCGTGGACCCGAGTGTGCGCGGGACAGCTCGGCGAGTTCCGCGGTGGCGGCGTCGCGCCAGAGGCTGCGGTGGGTCGCGATCGCGGTGAGGATCTGGTTGGCGTCGTTCACCAGCGGGCCCATGGTCGCGTTGTCGATGCGGGCCTGTTCCTCGTTGGGCCAGTACGGCTGTCCATTCTCAGACAGGTACAGGTCGACGTCGGCCGCCAGCAGCGGATCAGGTGCGGAGAGCAGGAGGTGCTGGCCGACCTGGTTGGATGTCGTCGGCTGCGGGCAGCTCGGTGATCCGGGTTCGAATGTTGACCACGGGAACCTGACGCGCACCAGATGTTTGACACCGGTTTGACCTCGACGCCGGGGAACCACCCTGGACGACCACCGGCTTCGAATCGCCAGGTACTGGCCTCGTGCTGAAGAGTGCCTGCGCCATCAATGGCGAACTTGAAGCCGGGGTGATGCCGGGGGTCAGGAGCCGGGCCGTGGATGCTGACCTTGACGGGGAAGGGCGATGTCACGATGCTTGAGGTAGAACGACGTGCGTGCGGCCCACACCCGGTAGCCGAAGCTCGCTACGCGGTTCAGCCTGCTGAACACGACAAAGGCGATCGCGTTGTCCTTGGCACGGCTCATGGTTCTCCAAATGGTCAGTTCTGCGGTAGTCGTCTGATACCGCTCCAGCGCTACACCGGGGCGCGTCAGCCTGAACTAGAACGTGCACTGTCCCAATCAGGCGATCCTGACCGCCGTAAGATGGTCATCTGGCTTACAAGCCGACCCACGGCTGACGGCAGTTGGCTCCGTGACTTCGGTACATCCGTGACTTCGCGGTCACCTTCGTCAATCTGGATGGTGATATGGCCCCGTACACGCCGCGGTCGCGTGGTGGGATCAACGGAGTTGATCCGGGGGAGTCCTCGACACACCAGCAAGGCTGACCTCAAACCAACGCGGAGAAGCCTATGAACATGACCCAACACCAGCTCGAGCGCACCGAGCCCGCAGACGTGCTGCGCACGGTCGCCGACCACATCGAGGACGGAATCCTGTGACCCTCCGGCCCAGCGAGACAGTCTCGTGGACACACGTGCTCGCCGTCCTCGTCGGGGTCGTGCGGCCCGACGGAAACGCCTTCGCGCACTTCGGTTCCCTGCGAGGATTCAATGACCATCTTTCCGTCGTCAAACGCCTCGGGCTGGTCCGCGATGCCGACGCGTCGGTCGACGACGGCGCACCGGAGTTCGTGCCGACTGACCCGGGCAGGGAGTTCGTCGACCAATTCCGTCTGACCGAGCTTCCCGACGGGAGAGCCAACTACTGGAACCTGAATCACAACTGGTTGGTCGAACCGGCCGCCACCGAGCTGGCGCGGCGCTGGGATGCGCTCCAGGCCGCCAGCCCCTCGGCTCAGGATGGAGTGTCATGACCCGCGATCGTGCGCTCCCTGTGCGGCGACCTGGTGAGTTGCGTTATCGGCTCGGCATCATTCATCGAATGGAGTTGTACGGAGCGTTCCCTGCCACGCCGACATCAACTGGATCACCCAGGTGTTGACAGCCGTCACCAAACTCGCCTTTATGAAGGCCACGACAGGCTCGGGATAAAGGTCCTTGAGCGAGGAGTCGCCGTAGATCAGCGTCGGCAAGCAGCACATCTACAACAAGCAGGGTATTCTAAGCACTCGATCTGATACCGAAAGGCAACCTGGTGGTTCTGATCCATCGCAGTATCTCCTCGCATGGTCGGCAGTTGCGTGAGCTGGCAAATATGGTTTCCGAAGGCGAACTCTTGCTCTCTCCGCCATACCAGCGCGGGGATGTGTGGACCAACCAACAGCGCGTCGACTTGATAAAGTCATTGCTGCTTGGAGTTCCGGTTCCCGCAATCGTGGTCAACCGGCGCGGTGACAACGCCGGATGGCAGACGAACGAGGGGGATCCCGGTGACATCTGGTACGCCTGTATCGATGGCAAACAGCGATTGACCACCTTATGTCAATGGCAGGCCGGTGACTTGGCAATCCCGGCTGAATGGATTGATCCAGCGTTTCTTGGTGCCGATTTCAAGCCTGGTGACACGGTCACTGCCATCGACTTGAACGCCACGGGGCGGAGGGTGCTCGCACAGCGATTCGTCATTCCCTTGGCTGAGGCGAAGCTGCCTTCCTTGGCCGAGGAAGCCGAAACATACCGGCTGATCAACAGTGCGGGGACTTCGCACGGCCAGGATGATCTGTCACGTGCCCAAAGCCTGGCACGTCCGAAGCTGTAATTGCGACGTGTAGTGACCATGGTGTGTGATACTTCGAATCGATGTGGACGCGCATTCCGCGTGTGCCCGTAGCCAGCAGTTGTGTACTGGTCGTTCACCCTGCTGTCTGCCGCAGGCGCTCGGCAGCGTCGACACCCGGCTGGCGCTCACGTCGACAGTGCCAGCCTGCTGCCGAAGCGCCTGCGGTGGGTGCGAGGGTTTCGTCCTACATAAACCTTGCGAAACAATACAGGTCCTGTTACGCGTCAACGATGGATGCGCGCGCAGTGTTGAAATCCTGACTGGAACCGGTCGGGTAGTCGGCGAAGACCGCTGACCAATCGGTAGAGAGTGTACCGCGTCCGCCCGACGTTGCCGAAGCCATCGAATCACACCTTTTGTGTGTGCATCCGGAGACCATGATTGTCATCAACAACGAAGGGGAGCACTCATGTGCTGGCAATGCGACAACCCAGACAAGAGCGTCGACGACTATCTCGACTACGTCGCCGAGGAAATCGAGAAGCACGGCTGGATCGTCCAGTCGGTCGAGGGGGACACGGTACGTGCGAACTGGGCCTATACGGTCGGCTTGACTCTGATGGGGTTGCCGGAGCTGGTGGTGACGGGGCTGCCCAACGAGGCTGCCGTCAGGCTGCTCAACAATGTCGCGGCCCGTCTCGGCCACAGCGACGCCCCGCCGATGCCGGGCGCGCGCATCACGTTCGAGAACGGCTGGCCATCGGTCGAACTTGTCGAGCTGGCCGACCCGTCGGTGCATCTGAAGATGGCCTTGGGCCTCTACCCCCAGAAGGTCCGCGGCGTGCAGTTGGTGTACGCCGACGACGATGAAGGGCGCATGCCGTGGGAGCATTCGTACAACGACGGTCACGGCAGTCAACCCGTCCTTGGACCCTGCGCACCCGCGTCGCGTCCTGACGAGTCGTGAAAAGTGGAGCGGCTGGCTCTCGTCACGCATGAACGTCGCAGTTCGAAGCGCACATGCCGACGCCGCAGTCGTCCGTGCTCACGTCGGGACCCGACATCTGCACGACCATCCGGGTACTAAGCAGGAGTCACGATGAGCCGATCTGGCAGCCGCGTCGTGGCGGGACCGGGTCGGGTCGGATATGCGGACTGAAACTGGGTTCACCGCGGGTGAGCACATCCCGGTGCTGATCTGCATCCCGACGCATGAAGTGCATGTTCTGGACGACCACGGCGATGCTTCGACGGACACGTGGGCGGAAGGTTTGCCGAAACAGCGCTTCCGGAAGGTGGCCGACTTGCGTCGGCTTGATGAGGTCGGGGTCGACCTCGACTGGACTGTGCAGTTCGGCCGTCCGAGTCGTCTCGCCACCGACCCGCGGTTCGTCACTCTGACAGGAGTCGTCCGTGGCCGTCCCACGCTGGATCAGGGACCGTTCTGTTCTATCAGGGCCAGATCAACACCGCTCCGGAGTGGGTCACCGCGGCGAAACAGCACAACAAGCTGGTGATCGTCGCCAAAGCGCGCCAGGGCACCGAGGACTGGGCTGTCGCCGCGCATCTCCAGTAGCCCCGAACCTGAGCACGACCTCCCGTCACCAGGCCCGCCAGGTTGACGGCCAGGAGGCGAAGTCCCGGCACACCGCGCCGGAAGTGAGGATCGTGGCTGGTCTGGCGGGATCTTCGCGAGCCGTAACCCAGTCGAGATGACGTCGGCCGCCGCCATAGACTTGGCGCTTCGAGAAGCAGTCGCAGACACCCCCGGGGAGCCACCCGCGTGACCAATATTTCCCGTGACGAGGTCGCACACCTCGCCAAGCTGGCCAGGCTGGCCGTCACCGATGACGAGCTGGACGTCTTCGCAGGCCAGCTCGACCAGATCCTGGACTCGGTGGCCAAGGTCAGCGAGGTCGCCGCGGACGACATCCCGCCGACCTCGCACGCCGTGCCGCTGACCAACGTGTTCCGCGAGGACGTCGTGCGGCCGGGGCTGAGCCAGGAGCAGGCGCTCTCCGGCGCGCCCGCGGCCGAAGAGGGCCGGTTCCGGGTGCCGCGGATCCTGGGGGAGGAGTGACGTGACCGAGCTGACGAAGCTGACCGCCGCCGAGCTGGCGGAGAAGATCCGCACGCGCGAGGTGACCTCGGTCGAGGTGACGCAGGCGCACCTGGACCGCATCGCCGCGGTCGACGACCACGTCCACGCGTTCCTGCACGTCGACACCGAGGGCGCGCTCGAAGCCGCCCGCGCGGTCGACGGCGACGTGGCCGAGGGCCGCGAACTCGCCTCCCCGCTCGCGGGCGTGCCGCTCGCGCTGAAGGACGTGCTGACCACGAAGGGCATCCCGACCACGGTCGGGTCGAAGACGCTCGAAGGCTGGCTCCCGCCCTACGACGCCACGGTGACGCGCAAGCTGCGCGAGGCCGGGGTCGTCATCCTCGGCAAGACGAACATGGACGAGTTCGCGATGGGCTCGTCCACCGAGAACTCCGCGTTCGGCCCGACGCACAACCCGTGGGACCACGCGCGCATCCCCGGCGGGTCCGGCGGCGGTTCGTCGGCCTCGATCGCCGCGTTCGAAGCGCCGCTCGCGATCGGCACCGACACCGGCGGTTCGATCCGGCAGCCCGGCGCGGTCACCGGCACCGTCGGCGTGAAGCCGACCTACGGCGGTGTCTCCCGGTACGGCCTCGTCGCGTTCTCGTCCTCGCTCGACCAGGCCGGTCCGTGCGCCCGCACGGTGCTCGACGCCGCGCTGCTGCACGAGGTGATCGGCGGCCACGACCCGTTCGACTCCACCTCGATCGACGCGCCGGTGCCGCCGGTGGTCGCCGCCGCTCGCCAGGGTCTGACCGGCGACTTGTCCGGCGTCCGAGTCGGCGTCGTCAAGGAATTTGGTGGGGACGGCTACCAGGCAGGTGTGCTCCGGTCGTTCGAGGCCGCGGTCGAGCAGCTGCGCGAGCTCGGCGCCGAGGTCGTCGAGGTGTCGTGCCCGCACTTCACCTACGCGCTGCCCGCCTACTACCTGATCGCACCGAGCGAGTGCTCGTCGAACCTCGCCCGGTTCGACGCGATGCGCTACGGCCTGCGCGCCGGTGACGACGGCACGCACAGCGCTGAAGAGGTCATGTCGCTGACCAGGGAAAAGGGCTTCGGCGCCGAGGTGAAGCGGCGGATCATGCTGGGCACCTACGCGCTGTCGTCCGGCTACTACGACGCCTACTACGGCTCCGCGCAAAAGGTGCGCACGCTGATCTCGCGCGACTTCGACTCGGCCTTCGAGAAGGTCGATGTGCTGGTGTCGCCGACCACGCCCACCACGGCGTTCAAGATCGGCGAGCGGGTGGACGACCCGATGGCGATGTACCTCGCCGACCTGTGCACCATCCCGTCGAACCTGGCTGGCAACGCCGCCATGAGTGTCCCGAGTGGACTGTCCGATGAGGACGGTCTGCCGGTCGGGCTGCAGATCATGGCTCCTTCGTTGGCCGACGACCGGCTCTACCGGGTCGGCGCGGCGTACGAGGTGGCGCGCGACGCGGCCGCCGGAGGTTCGCTGGTGCACCAGGTGCCCGAGCTGGGAGGAAAGAAGTGACCGCCGTGGCTGAGCTGATGGACTACGACGAGGTCGTCGAGCGCTACGACCCGGTGCTCGGGCTCGAGGTGCACGTCGAGCTGAACACCGACACCAAGATGTTCTGCGGCTGCCCGACGACGTTCGGCGGCGAGCCGAACACCCAGGTGTGCCCGACCTGCCTCGGGCTGCCCGGTTCGCTGCCGGTGGTCAACGGCAAGGGGATCGAGTCGGCGATCCGCATCGGGCTGGCGCTGAACTGCGAGATCGCGCAGTGGTGCCGGTTCGCGCGGAAGAACTACTTCTACCCCGACCAGCCGAAGAACTTCCAGACCTCGCAGTACGACGAGCCGATCGCGTTCGACGGCCACCTCGACGTGACGCTGGACGACGGCGAGGTCGTGCGGGTCGAGATCGAGCGCGCGCACATGGAGGAGGACACCGGCAAGTCGCTGCACATGGGCGGCGCGACGGGCCGTATTCATGGCGCGGACTACTCGCTGCTCGACTACAACCGCGCGGGCGTGCCGCTGATCGAGATCGTCACGAAGCCGATCGTCGGCACCGGCGCGCGCGCGGCGGAGGTCGCCCGCGCGTACGTGACGGCGTTGCGGGCGCTGATGTCCGCGCTCGACGTGTCGGACGTCCGGATGGACCAGGGCTCGTTGCGCTGCGACGCGAACGTGTCGCTGATGCCGAAGGGCGCCACCGAGTTCGGTACGCGCACCGAGACGAAGAACGTCAACTCGCTGCGCAGCGTCGAGCGCGCGGTGCGGTACGAGATGTCGCGGCAGGGCGCGCTGCTCGCCTCGGGTGGCACCGTCACGCTGGAGACGCGGCACTTCCAGGAGTCCGACGGCACCACGTCTGCCGGGCGTGCCAAGGAAACCGCGGAGGACTACCGGTACTTCCCCGAGCCCGACCTGGTGCCGGTCGTGCCGTCGCGGGAGTGGGTCGAAGAGCTGCGCAAGACGCTGCCGGAGGACCCGACCGAGCGCCGCAAGCGCATCCAGCGCGAGTGGGAGCTGAGCGACGAGGAACTGCGCGACCTGTTCAACTCCGGTGCCGTCGAGCTTGTCGCGTCCACTGTAGACGCCGGGGCGAAACCCTCTGACGCGCGCGGCTGGTGGGTGAACTTCCTCGCGCAGGAGGCGAACACCCGCGAGGTCGATCTCGCCGGGCTCGCGATCACGCCCGCGCAGGTGGCGAAGGTGATCGAGCTGGTCACCTCCGGCGAGCTGACCAACAAGCTCGCGCGCGAGGTCGTCCGCGGTGTGCTGGACGGCGAGGGCGAGCCGGCCGAGATCGTCGAGAAGCGCGGGCTGAAGGTCGTTTCCGACGACTCCGCGCTGCTCGCCGCCGTGGACGAGGCGCTGGCGTCGCAGCCGGACATCGCGGACAAGATCCGCGGCGGCAAGGTGCAGGCGGCCGGTGCGATCGTCGGCGCGGTCATGAAGGCCACCAAGGGCCAGGCCGACGCCAAGCGCGTGCGCGAGCTGATCATCGAGCGGGTCGGTTCCTGAATTGGGGTGGTCGTTCGATCGCGTCGGGTGGCGCGCGTGGTCCGGTCTCGGTGCCGGGCTGCTCGCGCTCGCCTCGACGTTCCTGCCGTGGACTGTGCTGACCGCGGACACCAGGGAACTCGACGACGCGTTGGCCGCGCAGGCGCATTCCGACGTCGTCCGCACCGCGTGGCATTCGGACTTCTTCTCGTGGTGCCCGCCGATCCTGCTGCTGCTCATCGGCGCGGTGATGGTCGCGTTCGGACAGTCCTCGCGGGCGCGGGCGGCGGGGCTGCCCCAGCTGTGGCTGGTGGGCGCCGCGGTGTCGCTGCTGCTCGCGGTGCTGGGCTGGTCGCTCATCGAGCTGCAGTTCGGCGACGACGAACGCGAGCTGTTCCGGGTCGCCGGCGTCTCGATCAACGGCGGCTTCGGCCGCTACGTCGGCATGCTCGCGGTGATCGCCGCGGTGGTGTTCCCGGTGTGGGACATCCTCGCCGCCCGTGCCGAACGCCGCGCCGCGGCGGGCCGCAAACGCCGCCGCTGACCCTCAGAAACGTGCAACTTCAGGTTCTGCAGGTCAGATGGCCCGGGCCTAATCTTGCTGGGCTTGGTGCCAGCGGTCGATCAGCTGGTTCTTCCAGCCTTTTGGCGGAGGGCATGCCACACCCCAGGCGGCAAGTTGATCACGAGTGAAGCCCCCTGCAGGGGTGCGCGCGCGGTCGATCTCGTCCGGTGATGGAGGCACAGGTAGGTCCTGGTGATGTGTGGCGCTGCCCGGTGAACTGGCGACCGGTCGATGGTCGGACGGCGGAGGGGGCGGTCGGTAGGTCGCGGTGTCGTGGATGTCGACCAGCCCGTCCGTTTCGGGTATCTCGATTCGTGTGTGTCCCCGCCATCGTACCCATAGCGCCACGCATCCGGCGTCGACCTCGGCCAGCAGCTTCTGCAGCGACCAGACCTTGCCGAACCGGTCGATCTCGATCGCCACGGCGGGGAAGCTCCGCCTGTCGAGTGCAGACCAGATCCAGCCGGGCACGCAGCGGGCCGTTCTTCGACGGCCGGGTGATCCGGCCTCGCACCTCGTGCGCGACAGTCCCCCCCCCTGCTCACCAGCCCAGCACACTGTCTGGTCTGTCACCAGTCTCGTCGCCTGTGGCGCGCTGAGACCGCTCAACCGTAATGGCGCCAGGTACCGGTGCAGGGACGCCGCCAGTGCCCTTGTCTCGTTAACCGCAGACGTCACGTGGCCACGGTAGGGCCCCGGGCCGACGGAATTCCTGGTTCACGAATCTTGAGCCACGATGATCGCTGGCATCTCGACAGAGCAGTGGGGTCGTATCCTAGTGCTGGGACGCGGGGACAGCGCAGCGTATCTCGAACAGGATGTCGATGGTCCGGGAGAAGTCCGATAGCGCGACCTCTCGAGACGTGCCCCGTCCGCGGTGGGCAGCTCCACCACGGCGCGGCCGGAATCCGGCGCCCCCTGCGTCCGGTCCGCCGACGAACCCGTATGGCGCAGCGACGGTTCGCACCGCGCGGTCCAGGGCGGCCCATTTCTCGGGGGTGATCTTGACGTAGCTGCCCTCGCCGATGGCCGCCATACCGCTGGATCCGTGGAACCCGCGTGCAGGTGTTCCGTCGTAGTCGCATAGGGGATTTTCGGCACGTAGTTGGGCGCTCGGCCAGTGCAGGCCGGGGTTGATTCCGGCCACGGCTGTGGCGAGTCGCTGGTGTATGTCGGTGTAGCGAGTCCGTAGCGTCTCGAAGTCCGGGCGCACCCGCATCTCCGCCACCCGCTTCAGCAAGTGCGGCGACGATCCAGAGCGCGGACCGGCTGCGGCGGACGGCCCTCCGGCCGCCGATACCACCCACCAGCAGCGCGACCAGAGTCGTTACCTACGGCGAGTACACCGCGATGTTCAGGATCGTGGTGTCGCAGATGGGATCGCCGTCGTGGCAGAGCACAGGGCGGATCGCGACGTCTAGGAGCGCGACAAGACCGCAGACGAAACCGGCACCTGCGAGGGCGAGCAACCCGCAGCCCAGCGGTGACCGCGATTTCACTGCTTTGGCGGAGACTGAATCACGATGGTTGGACATGTCAGGTCGACCGTATCCAGCTCTTCGGGGGGCTACCAGCGGGAAACCACTCACCACACCGCGACGCTCTCAGCCGGCGCTGTCATGCGACGACGTCTGACCTGCCTGCGTGAAGGTGGCCGCCCGGCGCGACACGAACCACGCTGACCCGGCTTGGAATCGCGGCATCGTGACGGCGCGAGACAATATCCCAGAAAACAGAATAGTGTTGACGACTGGCGGCCAGGGGCCCTCTGCCATCGTGACCATGAGACGCTTGGAGCGAGAATTGACCACCGAGGCTGATGCTGACCGTTGTAGTGCAATTGCGGAGTCTGCCCGAACTCCCATGCCACACCGTTCGTTCCCCTGCGGTCCATGTCCGATCCGTGCCGACAACTGCGACAACCCCGCGGCTAAATTTCCCGCTGAGCGATGGAAGGCCCTGGCAAACACCGTGCGCGACTCAGTGACCGGCGAGCATCCGGGACTCGGGGATCCGATGTTCGGCTGTCATAAGGGGGAACCGGGCACCAATGAGGACCTCGCTTGCGCCGGCTGGTTGGCGCGGTTCGGCGCCGACCACGTCGAGATCCGCTTCGCTGTCGCCACCGGTCGCCTGCCCGAGAGCGCACTGAAGGCAGGTGACAACTGGCCTCCGCTGCATGAGACCTGGGACGACGTCGTTCGGGCGCAGACGGCACCGTGACAAGGGCTTTCGTCCGCCGTCGGTGTGTGCGTTGTGTATGTCGATCGGTACGTGGTCCCGGCTGAGCTGGACGTTGCCATCGACGGGCAGACCCGCATACGTCTGATCTTGCCTGGACCGCCCGTGCGGAATACGGTCCGGGCAAGGGTAATCCGGTGCACGGCGGTGTCTGCCTCGTTGCCGCCCGCGCCACGCCAGGGGAGGACTCGAATGCCGTATCAGGTGTACTCGGCCGACCCCACGTCCAGAAACGACGACCAACCCCGCTCCGCCAGCATCGCCTCGAGGTCGCCGCTGTCCTCGGCCCCCGCGAGCGCGTCATAGGCCTGCCAGCCGCCGTCGGCGGTCCGCTGCAGATCCTGACCATCATTGGTCATCGGCGTGATCCTCCTCGAAACGTCCTGATGCCAACGGTTTCCGTCGAGCGCTGTCACGAATGAGCGCCGATCGCCGGTCCCCGATCGGGCGACGCCCCACCTCGGGCGCGCGCGTCCGGCCGGACTGATCATCGGCGATCGGCAACAGCAAAGTGACACGGTCGAGCAGCCGGGTCATCTGCTCGTGAAGCTGGGCGACCTCGCGCTGGAGCATGCGGGTTTCCAGCCGAAGTCAACTCGTGAGCGGTAGTTCAGCCATGCCCTCCACTGTGCCCGCACGCCCGCGGTCGACCGCAGCATCGGTCAGTTCATTGTCAAAACCAGGACATCCCGGCGACAGCGGCACCACGCGGTGCACGCTCGGCACCATGGACACCCGCATCGCGGCCGAACAGGTGTACATGGTCACGCTGGAGGCCACCGGCGCTGCTGGAGTATTCGCCCTGGCCAGCCACTGGTTGAGCTGCCATCCCGACGCGACCCTGTTCGGCACCGACTACGACTACGACGTCGGGGCGGACGACCACCCCGTCCCACGCCCCCACCTCATTCGGCTAACCGTTGTCACCAGCGACGGCGTGGACCCGCCCGAGACGCCGCGATCTAGCGGAGAGAGTCGGAACGAGGGCGGCGCGAGCGGAGCGGCTGTCCGGTGCGGATAGCATCGTGTTGATGCAGCACGTCAAATACATTCAGGGTGTTCGGCTCGCCCTCGTGCTGGCCGAGTTGCATGACCAGCTCGGCAGTCGCCGCATCCCCAGAAGCAAGGTCCGCGAGTACTGGCTCACGCTATGGCCACGCCATGCTGAAGTTCGCCAGATCAAGGGCAAGCCGAAGCCGCTCATGCTGCGGAAG
This sequence comes from Amycolatopsis sp. CA-230715, assembly GCF_018736145.1. Taxonomy (GTDB): domain Bacteria; phylum Actinomycetota; class Actinomycetes; order Mycobacteriales; family Pseudonocardiaceae; genus Amycolatopsis. Next base: position 9,890,858 of record NZ_CP059997.1, on the reverse strand, counting down.
GTCGCACAGGGGGTCAACGACCTGCGGTCAATACTGCAACGTCTTCGAGCGTTCGCTAGCCGAATGGCAACCGTGCAAGACCAGGACGGCATCGTGAAGCTGCCGCTACCAAGAGCACGCTTCTGCCCCCTCGACCACAAGCTCGGGTACCCCTCCGAAGCGCTAGCGACGAAGGCGCTACTCGAAATTTGGCAAAAAGCCGCAGAACTGGATCTCCTACATCGTCGAGAACGCCGCGTATACGAATGCGACTGTTGTGGTCTGTGGAAACTGACTTCGTCGTAGACCGTTCACCGGCGGCCTCGCAGCTCGCGCTCACCCTGCGCGGCAATGCGGGGTTGAGCGCAAGCTATCGCGGCGAGTCATTCGACCGCTTCGTGACCTGAACCGGTGAGCCGAACACCGCCACATCGTGCAGCTGGCACAGCAGCCGGACCCGATGACGGCGACCGGGCAATCGCTCCCCGCTGACCGCAGCACGCCCGCACATCCAGCAAAACCCGCTGGCAGGTGACACTCGCTGGACCCCTACCTCCCGGGTCACGTCCGCGTCCCCAGCTTGGTGATGACGTCGCCTGCCAGCGGACGGCCGTTGGTCTCCACCGCGTCCCTCGCAGCTGTTCAGCCGATGTCCTCGGGGTGTTCGAGCAGGTGGCCGATCCGGCCGATGATCCAGTTCGCGGGGCTGTCGCCGTCCATGCCGCCGAAGGTCCCGCCGTCGCGTTCGGTGTGGATGTGCGCGATCAGCAGACCCGCGGTAGCCCGGTCCAGCTCCCGCACCTCGTCGTCGACGTCGGTGTCGTGATCCATATCGATGCTGGTCATGGGGCGAGCATGCCAGAGGTCACCGACATCCCAGGCCTCCCGCGCTCACCCGATCCGGGCTCGCCTCCGCCCGCCAGGATCCGAACATCGGCCGGTTCCGAGTAAATCGCGGTGGATGCCTAAATGCTGACGGGACGTCGTGATGGAAAGTCTTTCGGCGACGGCGGGCCCGTCCTGATCACGACTCCGAGGTCGACTGCATAGCAGGGGCTATGCAGTCGACGTTCCATGTTGCATAGTGGTCTCTATGCAGACTGTGTTCGTGGCTGAGCGGGTGAATGCTCTCGCCGAGCATGCCACCGGCATCTTCAACGCACCTCACGACGTCGTCGACCGCGGCAAACTCGCGGCGCTGATGCGCGACATGGCCGAACGTGGATGGCAGGGGCCGCCGTTGCTGGTCGACGGCGAGAACGCGTTCACCGGGTCCCATCGCATCGGCGCGGTGTCCGGCTTGTGGAACACCGAGTGCATCGAGATCGTGATCCCCTACGTGGAGGCCGCCGAGCTGTGCGCGGAGTTCGACGTCGACTGGGCCACCCTGGTCGAGGACAATGCCGCCGACTTCGGCGACATAACGGACCTGTCGCAGCGCCTGGCCGAACTGCTGCCCGCTGAAGTCGTGGACTACCTGGGAATGGACCTGCACTGATGAACACCCACACCGCCCACCTCAGTCCCGATGACGGCTACGGCGTTGAGGAACACGAAGTTCAGGCTGTCCTGGCCGAGTTGGTTGGCGACCGCGAGGGCGAAGATCCGGCCTGGTGGCTTACCCACCTGAACAGCAGACACGCCCTGCTCCTGGCTGTCGCGAGCCGGGTGGCCGACCTGAAAGCACTGGCCGCGGACGAGATCTACCGAAGCATGGGCGAGGACCGGTCCTATGCCAAGCTCGGCGCCACGCTGAACCTCTCCCGTTCCCGCGCCCAGCAGCTGGTCGAACGCGCCGCCCGAGTCAACGTCGACACTGAACCGGGATGATCTGCAGCGCAACCGGAGGAATAGTGCAGGTCGCGAATACTGGCTAGTTGCCAGTAAGGCAGGCCAGGCTGCGTAGGACCCGAGCACGTTCGGGATCGGCCTCATAGATCGCGGCAGCGCGCGACGGCGACAAGGGTATCCGCGAGCTCGTCGACTGGGCACGCTACAAGGCGACCTCATTGGAGTGGGCCGCGTTCGGACAAGTGGGCCCGATCGGCGACGACACAGACGTGAAGTAGAACGTGGCCACTACGAGAACCCCTCAGCGACCGTCGCCGCGCGGTCGGCTGCCTCAACGCCGGGCGTGGTAGCGGGTCATGGCTTGCGGGCTGGGCGATCGGACCCACAGTGGCGCACCGACGAGGATGCGGTCGACGTCGGCGGGGATCCCGCCTTCGCCGAATTTCCACCGGTGCTTGTCCAGGACGACGTCGGCGTAGATCACGGCGAGCCACTCGGACTCCTCTGCGCGGCCAAGCGTGAACCCGCGGGTCCAGGGCCTGTGTTCGTGTTCGGCCCAAGTGCCGGTGACTCCTTGTTCGGTCGCGATCACCAACGCCTCGACCGCGAGCGCCTCTTTGTCCCATTGTGAGTTGTTGACCGTGCCTCGGCTGCGGATGAGTTCCTCAACCGATCGGGCAGCCGAGGACGTCCACCCTTCGGGTGGGGTGTCCGCACCGCCGACGTAGTCGGCGGCGTTGGCCAGACTGCCGAAGAGGCAAACCTCCACGCGGGTACCGGCGCGACCATGAACGGTGGTGTGCAGCACGACCTGGTCGCGCGGTTGGCGCACCCCACCGAGCTGGGCGAACTCGACCCTGCCGACGCCCTTCGCGAACTCGACGGGCGGCGGGGTGACGAAATCGGTGACCGCACGTGCCCCGATCGCGGTCTCGATCCGGTCCGCGACCCGCGAACGATCCAATGCACATGCCTCCTGAGCCCATTCGAACGAAGGCAGGAACGGCACGGCGGCCGACTTCGCCTTCCAGCTCGTACGACGGCGGAGGCTGATTCCATTGTCGGACGCGAGCTGCTGAATTCGCCGTTCAGCCCAGTACGGATATCGCCGTATGGATCCAAGTTCGCCCATCTACCCTCCAGACTGCGCGTCGATATGGTCATTGTGGATGGTACGACGATGGGGCGGTACCGTCGGCCGAGCTGACGCGTGGAGTTGATTCAAGGACCGCCGTCCGTTCTGCGGTGGCCAGAGGCCCGCACGGCTTCGGAAGCGGAGACCGGACTGGTCCGCTGGTGTGTTTCAGACGGTGCCGTCGTGGACGTGACGGGTACGTGTTCGGCGCTCGAGGTCATCGAGAACGTCAGCGAAGGTCTGCCCGCGACGTCGGCCACCCGCGGCGAGGCCGCTGAACTCCATGCGGGCGAGGGCGCACGGGCTGTCCGACGGTAGATCTACCGGCATGGCGTCGCGTAGGGCGGCGACGTTGGTGAGGCAGTCTTGGGCACCGTCGGCACAGTGTGTCGCGGCGACGGTGTACCAGCGGTGAGCGGCGTCAAGGTTCCCGTGAGCGAGGTAGTCCGTTGCCAGCCGCATCGCCGTGATCCCGACAGCGACACCGTCGGCCAGGGCGAGATCGCGCTCACGCTCGAAGGGGGTCGTCGCGGCGAGAGCGCGCTCTATCGCGGTCATGTCGAACGACCGTCCGGCCTGTGGATCAATCATCGGGGAACCTTCCTGGACATCGTCGTGCGGTTACCGGGGATAGTGATCGTCTACTGGGCGAATGAGAACTTCCCGTGGGTCGCAAGCAGATTGGCTCGCAGGCCGGGCCTGCTGATGCCCATGATGTCGGCTGCGGTTTGACGGCTGTCGCCGTCGAAGTCCATAAGCGGCACCGCTTGTCGCTGCAGTGGCGTTAACGTCGACAAGGCGTCGGCCAGGTCGTCCTCGCCGTCTGGTGCGCCGCCGCTGTTGCCACAGCATCTGCTGCTGTTCAGGCTCACTCGGATGCGTCCTCACCTGTCCTAGTGAGCCGTGTCGCGGGCTCGTCCGGGCGTGCTCGGCGTGCCCGCGCGCTGATGCATATGTTGACCATGGTCGTTTCCCGCCTCGGTGGCTGCCGGCTCTCCGGCCGACAACATGTACATCGTCAGCGGACGCCCGAAGTGCCACCTCGCCCACAAACATCGTCGCGACGGCATCATTGATGTCCCCGTGATCACTGAACACGGGGTGAGGTACGCGACGGCGGTCCTGCCTGACCCAAAGATCATCAAGCACGTCACGGATCCTGTATAACGACCTATACGCGACGGCTCTGAGCGTGGCCTGACTCGTGTCGTGCTGGCTCGGCTCGTCGGTCACCCGTGAGTACCTGATCAGCGCAGAGGACACCCATCGCCTGTCGATGGCACCGGGTGACGGCGACGCGATGGCCTGGCGCATCGAGGGTCCGTTTGAGGCCGCGTGGGTCCCGTCGGGCGAAGACGGACTCACAGGGACGGCTTCGCCGTCGAGTTCGCGGTCAGTGTTCTCGACCACGACCTGGCGCCAAGGTTCGCCAGCGTCCGCACGCAGTCCGAGCTGGCCACGGAACGGATCGGGCATCGCGGCGCCACGCCCGCAACATGCGCGACAGGCGCCACCGTGTCCGTAGCGTCCGAATGATGTACATACCCTGCTCCCGGTCACATTTCGCCCTCGAACAAGGTCGCCCGACCAGCACTGCCCGTTACGTCACGCCCGCGCGTATCGCGATCCGCGGGGTCGCCGCACGAGCAGCCAGCTGCTCCCTAGCGCCACGACCGACCCTCACCGCGGCCGCCGTGGAGGTAGAGCGCCTCGCCTTTGGGTTTGTCCGCCGTGTCAACCGTCCAAACCGGTGACCGCACAGTCCACATGGGCTAAAGTCGGCGTCATGGGTGGATCGCGGAGCGTAATAACCGGACGTCTGACGTGGTACGGAACCACGATCGCGTGCCGCGAATGCGGCTCCGACAAGCGCTGGACCCTCACCGTCGAACAACCCGCCGACGCCGCCGGGGAACTGTCCTGGCTGGACTGCGAAGCCGGTCACCGAGCTCAGCATCCGCTCATCTACCCCGAGATCGTGCACCGCGTTCTCCGATGGACCGCCGCCCCTGCCGACCACACCGAGCACCACCTCCGTCCCCTCGCCGACTGGGCGCCCCGATGGACCACCGTCACCTCCGCACCAGACCAAGGGCCCACTCGCGTCTATCGCGACTGGACCGAGCCCGGTCCCGTCGACTGGGAACGCGACTGGCCGGAACTCGTGCAGGCGCAGCGGCGGTTCGACTACATCCAGGACGAGACCATGCGGCTCGAACGGGCCGGGGTGGACACATCCTGGTCCATTGTCGGCGAGGGGTTGACGATCAACGGCCAGACCGCAACGGATATCGAGTTCCCGCTCGACCAGCAGGCCGTGATGTCGGCATGACCACCAACGGTGTCCTCCCCGGCTCGGACGACTGGGCGAAGGTCGAGCAGAAATTCGGTGCGGACCGCGCCGCTGTGGATCGGTTCAAAAGCGACTTCGCCAGGGTGCTGAACGAACTCCCCAAGACCGCAGACGAGGCCCGAGTCGAGGCGCACCGGTCGTACGTCAACGCCATGGTCTCCATGGAAACCGCGCACCGACACACGTTCCGATTCCGGAAACGCCGCAGACTCCTGGACATCGCCACCTTCTCGCTCGCAGACGCGCGCTGGCTGCTGCTGGAAGAACAGCGACTTCGGCAAGCCGAACAGCGATCGACGTCGACCTCCGAACTCGCTCAGCCGGGAGGGCCGGACCACACCTCGCAGCAACAACGCGCCACGGCCTACCACGAGTACACACTTGCGATCAAACGCTGGGCAGCGGCCCTGACCAAGCTGTTCGACGATCCATACACTCGGGACGACCTCGCTCCCCAACGCGATCGTGCCGACCCCTTCACGCCCGCGATCCGCGAAGCGCACGATGCCGTGGTCTCCGCGCTGGCCGTTGTGGAACTCATCGGCTCGGCGCCCGCCGTCTCGGCTAGCCGCGACATCTACACCGTGCTGCGCGGGACATGTACCAGCATCCTCGGCGGAGTCAAGACCAACACACCCCGGCGAGAACGCCTTCTCGTCGTCGAAGACCTTGACCTGACGGGCTTGATCAACGTGTATCGGGCCGACCTCCAGTGTGCGGCGTTGGACGATGTGGACGACGGCCATGCCGAGTTCGCCTGGTAGATCACGCGGCCGAGCACTCAGTTCCGAGCGCGCCGCCACGGGCGGGTTTACGCAGATGGAAGACGGTTCGGCCGCATCCAGGGGCGTCCCACGTGGAACTCCGGCATGCCGCCGCGTGTCCATCCCAAGGGGCAATCGACTGTTCACCGGCTCCACCGGCGAAACCGATGGAGCCGGCGTGGTCTTTAGGCGTATTCTCCGGGGGAGGGGGAAGTCTGCTTGCGGGCCCGGCGCCGCACTGCTCGTTCAGCGAGTGCGCTGACTGTCGGGTCGTCTGCTAGCTCCTCCTTGAGGTCGTTGAGGATGACAGTGTCATCGTCGTTGTATCGGAATGTGTGACGTGGGCGACGGACAGGACATTGGCGACGAGATGAGTTTCTTCTCATGCCCGAAGCTATAGTTTACGGAGAGCTCTGCCCTTTTCAGAAATGTTTCCTAAATAATTCAACTCGGATGGACTCGGCGCTGGCGTGTTGACGGTGCTTGTTCAAGCCTGCGTGGTCACTCTCAGGGGTGAGCTCATATCGAGCGCACTGGGACCTCGGCGGTGATCGCCAGAAAACTGCATGCTCAACGACTCGCGTTGAGACCTGCGAGTACGTGGCGCTGGTGGCCGATGCCGCGTGTGTTGGCATAGAAGTTGTACACGGTGGTGGCGATCAGTTTCTCTTGTCGAACACGGTGTGCCGCAGCGTGTAGCCGTTCGAGATAGGCGCTTGGGAGAAAGGCGCGAATCTCGAGGTGTTGTCCGACTCCTGTCAAGTCGTACAGTTGCGTGGCCAGGTTGGCAGGGTTGACGCTGTCAGCGCTGGCCATCGACATGTCGTACGGGGCCAGCATGGCGTCCGCCTCGATGAGGCCGTGCAAGGCGGACAAAATGCGAACACGCGCCTTCTCTGCGGAAGCGGCGGTCTCGATTTGCCGCAGCGTGTACTGGAAATGTAGGCTGCTGTAGAGCATTCGCGCTGGTGCAGGGTGGTCGAGCTTGGCTTTTCCGCGCGACACAACGAAGAGCGCGGAGGTTCAGTGGGTCGTCATCGGTCCGCCCCTGCCAGTTTACTTGAAGTCGCACCAGTGGTGAACTGGAGCTGGAGTGGCTCGTGTTCGGAGCTGGTCACGTTGGTGCGCTCGTGAAGGTGTGTGCGATTCATCGGGTTTGCCTATCGTCGTGGAAGATCGATTTACCTGGCAGGTCGACAGTTGCTGTCACTTGGAGTTGGATCACTCGCGAACATGGTTACCTCGTCATTGTTTCATAATCGACGGTATTAAGCCCCGAGTTTTGATTCCTCGCAAGTTTGATCTCTGCGCGGCCTCTTCGGGTTCCGTGCTCATCGCATCCGAGGCACCGCCACGCGACCTGGGGCACCCATGGGTCAGGCGTCGAGGGCTTCGAGTTCGGCGAGGCGTCGGCGCCCGTGCGCGGCGAAGTTGTTGAAGCCGAGGGTCAGGGAGTACACCAGGACCCCGACCGTGGTCCACAACCGCACCACGCGCATCGCCTCCGGCCACGGCCATACCGGAGCGGCGTGCCGTTCGTAGCCCTGGAAGAACGCTTCCCGCTGGGTGTCATCGGCTAGGCCGTCAAGGTCCACCAGCTTCCCGAAATCCACGATCGGCTGTGCCGCCTGCATGTTCTCCAGATCGAACAGGACCGGGGCGCCGTCGGCCATGCCCACGTTGCGCCAGTGGAAATCGCCGTGGATCAACCCGATGTCGTCGGGCGACGCGGTGGGTGTCCACCGCGCAGACAGCGCCCGGACCCGATCGGCGGCGTCCGCGTCGAGCTTGGCTAGCGCGGCAGCGCGTTCGGTGATCTCGGCGTCCAGATCGTGCCGAGCGAATCCCTCTGTTGCGCCATGGGTGCCGGCGTGCAGCCGACCGAGCATCCTTCCGATCTGCCGCAGGTTCTCCGCTGTCGGGGTGAACGGCTCCATCTCGACCCACTCGTAGCTGATCCACCAGCGGTCATGGCCGAGTTCCCCGTGATCGAGCAAGCGGGGTGTTCGCAGCACCTGCGCTGGTGCGACAGCGGCGATCGTCCGACGCCAGTAGCACACGTCGTCGAAGACCTTCACGAACGCCTTGCGGCCAGTGGACATCGTGGCAACGTAGTGGCTGTTGTGGAAATCAGCTGGGAGATTGACAGGCAGGACCGGCATCCCGAGTGCGCGCCGTAAAGCGCCTTCGATTGAGTCGCTCGTCTTGGAGGTTGTTCCTGACACGATCACGATCCTGTCAGGAACAACCTGGGGCACGTGCAGCGCGATCAGGCCGCCTACGTTGCCGGGACGGGCGTGTCCGTCAATCATCCGCGGCCGGGTGGGGCATGCGGCGGCCAGTCACCGCGTGGACGATCTCCGAGACATTGAGCGGCTCGTCGCTGTCGGCCGCCGCGCGGCAAAACGCTTTCGCCAACGGCGTGACCTCGTGTGGGTGCAGCGGGAAGGAGCTGATGAGCCCCTTGTTCGGACTGCTGATGTTCAACGCGAACACGCCGCCTTGCCCGGAGATGGTCAGGCCGCGCACCGGCCAGTTCATCTGATCCTCCGAAGTCTCTTCCGCGGTGCCCGGCCGGCCGGCGAACGATATCGCGCCGCCAGCCAGAAGCCCGCGCTGGGCGGCAGCATCGAGTCCGGCGAGCGCGTCGGTTCCCGTCTGGATTATGGGGGCGGCTCCGGCTCCGCCCACGACCAGGAGGTTCACCGCCCTGCGGGCAGTCGCGGCCGCCAACCAGCGATCAGGACACTCCAATCGAGTGTTGATCAGCCGCTGCCCGGGACCGTAGTCGATCGTCACGAATCCCGCCGGTTCCACGGTCAGTGCCCAGCCCGGCACCAGCGAGATGCTGGATGGGTCCAAGGTCCGGTAGCTAGTCAGCCTGGTCAAGCCGTATTTGAGGGCGACCTCGAGCAGCAGGTCGACCTTGGTGCCAAACGGTGTGATCCTCTGCGTGCCGCGCCTGTCCACGGCGATCATTGCTGCGTACTGCTCGTTGTCGTTGCCGACATCGAGGCCCGTGTACAGCGTCAATGCCATGTCGCCCAAGTCCTGCACGTCCGAACTCCTCAACCGATCTTTTGTCGGCGTCCAGCTTCGCAGCAGTGGTCTGCATCGTGGGCGTACGGCACCGTCCGGTGTGTCGTCGGTATCTGTGCGCTGAGTGCCAGACGCCACCGAGAGCAGAACCCCGCAGATCAGCGGGACTCGAACGCCAGCGCGGGCTAGGGTGTTTCCATGGCTGATCTAGTGGACCTATGGCTGAAAACTCAGTCTGGCTTTGTTCGCGTCGACCAGGTCGTGCACACTCACGTGCGCGGAAGCGACCTGCGAGTCACGTTGTCGTTGCTCGAAACGGATTCCACGTCGAGCATCACTGATATCAACCAAGTGACCCATGTGGTGGGAAATGTAGCCGCGGCTGGTGACGCGGCGACTGTCGCCCTGGTCGAATACATTTCGTTGTGTCGAGCTCAAGGCAAGCGAGGTGTGATCAGTATGCGGGAAGATACCGGTCACTTCGTCATTACCGAGTTCGACTCAGCCGCCAGCCAGTAGCCGGGTGTGGATGTGTTCAGGGCCGGTCTGGTCAGGGGCGATCGATCCGAGTGTGAACGAGCAAGTCGGTCTGTGCGGGCGGACACCTTCACAGACGCGAGCCGACCCTTGGTGCGTTCGTTTGTACTCCCACCAGCACAACGTCTGCGCACATCGACCGCCGTCCACAGCATCGCGGGCGCCTCATCATGGGAGTCGCGCGTGCGGGATACTCCTGAACCGTGACTCGCGAACCCTCCGTTACCACGAGCGACCACAGTGTGGCTAGTGCCAGCACACGGAGTGCAACACGGCCTCCAGCGTTGCATCGGCTTTGGCACGACGGATACATCGCCGTGACTGACGAACGTCCATTGCGTCTTCTGCATGAGATTTTCACCTCTGGTCAGCAGGTTGAAGGCTCGCGTGGTCCGTACGAGGTGGCGGCGAAACGGCTCATCGAGACTGAGCCCGAACATCGACTCGAAGTCGAGGTCGTCTGGGCCGAACCGAAACTTCGCGTTGAGGTCGCGGCCCTGCTGGTGATGAGGCACAGCCCGGGGGAGGAGCGGGTTCGGTGGCTGCTGGCCGCGGCCGCGACCAGGCCATGGCGTCCACAGTTCGAGCCACCAGCCGAGCGTGTCGGGCTCACAGCGTTCGCCGACGTCTTCGACCGCGGTGGCCTCAATATCGACGCCCGTCGGCTGAACCACCTCGACGGACGCGCGCAGCGCGAGCAGATCGCGGCACTGCTAACGCAGGGCATCACGGCGCCGGAGCGGTCTGCCAGCTTGTTGGTCCTCAACCAGGCTGCCGTTGTCTGTGATGTGCGCGGGTGGTCAGGGCTCCTGCAGGTTGTCTCGATCGATGAGGGGCTCCGGCAGGTCATCAACGCCCGCATCCCCCTCGCACACCAGCTTCCGACCGGCTACCGCTTGTTCACCGCGCCGTGCGATGGACAGCCCGACACTATCGTTGCCAGCCGCACGACTGCTATTAAACTCCAGGATGTCCCACGTGAGACCATGCTGGCGCCTCTTCTGCTGTGGCGTCGCGCCGCCGAATTGCCCGCGATGTGGCGGGACGACCCGATTGTGACTGAGTGGTGGCGACGCGAGGATCCCTTCGTCACGGAGACGACGCACGCACAGCTGGAGGCCAGCGAGGCAGAGCGACTGCGCCGAGAACTCGCGGCGACCCGCCGCAGTCTGGACATCGAGCAGCGTGCTCATGCCGAGCTGCAGCGTCGCTGTGCCGCCGACGCGGAGAAGTTGCGTGAGCTGCGAGCTCGGGTTGTCGAACTCTCCCATGGCGCTGATCTCGCCACCGAGAATACCCAGTTGCACGAGATGATGGCCCGGTACGCTGCGGCGCTGGAGGACACCGAAGACGAACTGGACGACGCATTACGCAAGATCACCGACATGCTCGCCGACGTCTCACCACGTGTTTCGACGGGCATAGTCGGACACGAGCCAGTACGGGAGTTCGCGACGTTCCCTGACCTCCTCGACGCCGCCCGGACCACTTTTCCGCATCTGGTGTTCACCGCAGCGGACGCTCCCGCGGCGACACTCGATGAAGACGAGAAGGCTGGGGCGTGGCGCCGGAAAGCGTGGGCCGCGCTCAGCACGCTCAACGCCTACGCCGTGGCTCGTCATACCGGCGGCTCAACGAAGACAGGACCTGCGACTCTGCGGGAGTTCATCCGGAGCGGCCAGCCGGGAGCACTGATTGGCCTGCACGCACTCAAGCTGAGCGAATCCGAGGCAGTGATCGCCAATGATCGACTTCGCAGCGCGCGGGTATTCCGGGTACCTGAGGAAGTCGACCCGAGCGGCTACGGGTTCTTCGGCGCGCACATCGCGCTCGAGAAGTTCAAACCTCCCGCACCGCGTCTGCACTTCCTCGACGACACTGGCCACAGCGGCGTGCTGTGCGTGGGCTACCTCGGTCCGCACCTACCTAACACCAAAACCAACTAGGTCGTAACCCACGAAGAACGCAGTCGCTACCTGTGACTCGATGAGCGCGCACATCGTGTGGCGCAGGTGACAGTCTGGACGAATGACAGACACCGTTCTGCCCGATCTCTGGCTTGACTGGTGCGCGGTCACCGAAACTCCGGTCGACCGCCGGGACGAGACGACGCTAGACCTGTTCGCACGGCAGGCAGGGCCGTCCCTCACTGTGCTCGATGCGCTGCGTCCGATGCCCGTCGGCACCGCGGCCTCGGCATGGCCGTCTGCTCTTCGAGACGACGACACCGCGCTGTGGCGTCTTGTCCGCGGTGGTTCGGTGCGTATCGCCGACCCCGCGATCCAATGGATCACGCGCCTGCGACTGCGCAGACTGCTGTTCGCCGCGGTCCTGCTTGCGCCGGCGGGCCACGGAGGCCTGGGGTTGACCCGGGGCCAGGCGCGTCGGCTTACCCCGTCCAGACTGCGAGACCTGCGTCCGCGGATCGGGCGGACAGACGATGAGGCATCATGCCCAGCGTGCGCCGTATGGTCGTGGCTCGAGGTCATCGGCACGAACAACGACTGGTCGCAACGAGCTGTCCGCGAACTGGGCCACCGACGCGACCAAGCCACCGACGCGTCCCACCGGCACGAACGAAACGATCCGAGCCCCGGCTGGTTCAACTGGCCCAACCACCCGAACCTCCTCCCGGCGATCGATCAGTGGGGCTACATCGACCTGTACGGCTCGATGCACCCGTCGTCGCTCTCGGCCCTGATACCGGCGATGGAGACCCTGGTCGTGGCGCCTGTCGCGCCGAGCCGCGGGGTCGATCGCGAGGCTGCCGGAGAACCGCAGCGGATCACCCCCGAGGAAGAGGCCGCGATCTTCGCCCGAGCCGATGAGCTCAATGCCCGCGTCGCCCGAATCCTGGCAGAGTACGGATAGGGTTCCTGGACATGGGATTCGATTGGGAAGGCATGCTCGGCACGAGCGGAGTCGGACTTGACGATGCCTATGACGCCGCCGTGTCCGAGGTCATGTACCCAGAGCCGACAGAGGCCGAGGTTCCTCGAATGTTCCCAGTCAGGGACGAGCGCGACGAGATGGACGGCCTGAACTGGTGAAGGTACGCCGCACCCGGTGGATCACCATGCCACGGCGGCTCGGAACAGTGCCGAGAGCCGCTTCCTGCTGGTAGGCCGGGTACCGCGGAGCGCACGGGTCGTGATGGTTATCGCCTCGGCCAGCTTTTTTACAGTGACCTGATGAGCCTCAGCTTCCATAGTGATGTCGTCGAGCACCCGATGTTCGGCTCGGTGGGCGAGGCGGCGTTCGGCCTGTGACTCCGGGTCAGTGCCTGGACGTCGGCGAATCAGAGCCCCGGTTTCGTCCAGGGCGTGCAGTGGCGGAGATCGGCGGCGACGACGAGACGACCGATGAGGTCGAGGAGTTGGGGTCGGCTGGCGCGTGGACCTATGTGAAGGGCGGCTGGGCTATGGAGCACGGGCCCAGCAACCACTTCTAGACGAGGCGTCGTCGCGGTCCATCGCAGGACTCATCGAGGCCGCTAGGAAGACCTGGATCGGCCCGTGACATCAGAAGGGGCCGACTTGAGTTTCCGCTCGGACCGAATGGAGGCCGTGCAGAGACCCGACAAAAACACGACCAACTTCCTGGCCTGAAGTCATGCATGGCGGGAGTCAGCGCCGCCTGGAACGAGACCTGGAATAGGCCATTGTCGAGCGCTGCGCATTGGGTGTGAGCGCGAACATGCCTCCGTGAGAGTGTGACGGGATACAGCCGAGGATGTTGGCCACCGCGACAGTCGGTCGGCTCTTCCATCACGCGCACGCGTCGATTGCACGCGGTGACGGTATCCGGCTTACCCAAGCCGCCGTCGGACAGGGTGGGTGCGGGCTATTGCGTCGATCTAAGACCTACCCAGCCTCAGACAACAGCAGGTCGCCTACAGAGAGAAAACCGATCATGAACATTGAGTCCGAATGATCGGGCGAACCTCACGTCACGACCTAAGTTCGCACCACGAAATGTCGGTCGATGATGACATGGTTCGTCCATGAGCTATGACCTGGTTGTCTGGGAAGGCCCGCGGCCGGACAGCGACGATGAAGCCTGCGAAGTGTTCGCCGACCTCGCCGAGCGCTACCTTGAAGGCGACCCCGTCTCGGGGACCGCCGCGATCACACGGTTCACCGAGGCACTCGTACGGCGGTGGGGCGATCTCGACCACGATGCCGAATCCCCGTGGGCTACCGGAGGTACGGGCGACACCAACGGCCCGATCCTGACCGTCAACATCAGACACAGCGACGATCGACTCGAAGAGGTCGCTAACCACGTCGCGGAGCTGGCGGCACAGCACAGCCTGGTGTGCTACGACCCGCAGCAAGACCGGCTCCGACCCTGAACACGGCCGAAAGGAGCCAACCGCGTCGTCGATACCTTCTGGGCTCGCGTCCGTCCGGAGTCGCGAGCCGAACCATGGACCGCGCCGAGATCACTGATGCCGACGAGGCGTGACCAGGACCGCGCGGCTACCTCGGTGCGGTCTATTTGCGGTCTCACCGCGTACACTCTGGATCTTGGTGCAGGTCAGGCGCAGTTCGGTGAATCCCCTCAAAATCCGTCCAGTGTGCGTTCGAGTCGCACCGGGGGCACCAGGCTTGACCTCGCGGTACCACCGAAGGCATCGGGGCCGCCTGGTCGGCACGCCGACCAGCAAAGCGTGTCCGGCTCATCGGTCGTGGTTCCGTGCCGGGAGTGAGATGCGCCCGACGTGGTGAACGCCATCTGTCGGACTGGATCGTTCCCGGTAGGCTTTTGGTTCGCGGCCCGCCGCGTCCAGACCCGTTGACCACACACCGAGCCACGCAGGAGGACCCCGGTGACCGAACAGGCTGCCGAGGCCGGCGAGACCGTCGCCACGCCGCAGCGTCGGGTGCTCGTTGCCGAAGACGAAGCACTGATCCGCCTCGACCTCGTCGAGATGCTGCGCGAAGAGGGCTACTCGGTGGTCGGCGAAGCGGGCGATGGCGAGGAAGCCATCTCGCTCGCCGCGGAGCTGAAGCCGGACCTCGTCATCCTCGACGTCAAGATGCCCAAGCTCGACGGTATCGAGGCGGCCTCGAAGATCACCGGTGACCGGATCGCGCCGGTCGTCATCCTGACCGCGTTCAGCCAGCGCGACCTCGTGGAGCGCGCGCGTGACGCGGGCACCATGGCCTACCTGGTGAAGCCCTTCGCGAAGCGGGACCTGGTGCCGGCGATCGAGCTCGCGGTGAGCAGGTTCGCCGAGCTGCAGGCGCTGGAGTCCGAGGTCGCCGGGCTCACCGACCGGCTCGAGACCCGCAAGGTCATCGACAGGGCGAAGGGCCTGCTGATGAGCGAGCAGGGGCTGAGCGAGCCGGACGCGTTCCGCTGGATCCAGCGCACCGCGATGGACCGCCGCACCACGATGAAGGCCGTCGCCGAGGCGGTCGTCGAGAACATCGGCACTCGCTGACTTTCCGTAGTTACGCTGCTACGGGTCGGACTGTTTGATCACTCGTTGTTGCCCATTCCTCCATTGCATTCACACTAATGGGCGTGAATCATAGGTAAACCCTCGTGGCCCCCGTCACGATGTGGATACAAGACCTTGACTGACGCTGTGCAACGCCCCGTCGGGCGGCTACGTTCAGCGACCAGATCAGGTCCCTGTCGCGGGGACTGCCGCCCACCAGCGGCTAGTTGGCATTTGGAGGAACGAGTGCAGAAGGCACGACTCTCACGGGTCATCGTGCTGGCGGCGGTGGGCGCGGTCGCCCTCGGCGCGTGTTCAGCGCGGACCGAAGGCGGTTCCGGTGGGGACAACCCGCCGCAGTCGCAGGCGGCAGCCCCGGCCCAGGCAGCCGACGCCGCCAAACCGGCGGGCGACGGCAAAGCCAAGTGCGATCCCACCTCGATCGCTTACGCGGGCACCATCAACGGAAACAACGCGGCGCTCGGCGTGAACATCCTCAACGGCGTCGACCTCGCGGTGAAGGAACACAACCAGGCGAACCCCGGCTGCCAGGTCAAGCTCGAGAAGTTCGAGACCGAGGGCACCCCGGACAAGGCGCCGGGCATCGTCACCCAGCTCGCGAACACCAAGTCCATCATCGGCGTGGTCGGCCTCCCGTTCTCCGGTGAGTCGAAGGCCGCGGGCAACATCTTCAACAGCGCGGGCTTGGTGTCCCTCACGCCGTCGGCGACCAACCCCTCGCTGAGCCAGAACGGCTGGAAGACCTTCTTCCGGGGCCTCGGAAACGACAACAGCCAGGGCCCCGCCGCCGCGCAGTTCATCACGCAGGAACTGAAGGCGGACAAGGTCTGCGTCGTGCGCGACGACTCCGAGTACGGCACCGGTCTCGCCGACGCGATCACCAAGGCGCTCGGCGAGAAGGCCACCTGCCAGCAGACGGTGAAGACGAAGCAGATCGACTTCGCCGCGGTCGTCAACGACATCAAGAGCAAGGCGCCGCAGGCCGTCTTCTACTCCGGCTACTACCAGGAAGCCGCTCCCTTCGCGCAGCAGCTCTCCGACGCGGGCGTCGACGCCAAGTTCGTCGGCCCGGACGGTGTGAAGGACGACGAGTTCGTCAAGGGTGCCGGTGACGCCGCCGCCAAGGCGTACTTCACCTGCCCGTGCGTTCCGGCGGACCAGTTCACCGACTTCACCACCGCGTACAAGGCGGCCACCGGCAAGGACCCCGGCACCTATTCGCCCGAGGGCTACGACCTCGCGACGATTCTGCTCAAGGGCATCGACGCGGGCAAGAAGGACCGCGCCGGGCTGCTCGACTTCGTCAAGAACTACGACGGCCAGGGTCTGACCAAGCATTTCAAGTGGGATGACAAGGGCGAGCTCGCCAAGACCACCGTGTGGACCTACAAGGTTGAGGGCGGGAAGATCGTCCGCAACACCGAAATCAAGTAGTCCGTTCCCTTTTCAGCTCTTGTAACCGGGGTGCGCGGGCGGTGGCTCGATCCCGCCGTCCGCGCACCCCGGACCCATACGGAGAACGAGTGTGCTCATACACCACGAGTTGACGACCCATGTCCTCGCCGACATCAAGTTCGATCCAGGGGCCTTTCTCGACCAGTTCTGGCAGAACACCGTCGACGGCCTGTCGCAGGGCAGCATCTACGCCTTGGTCGCGCTGGGCTACACGCTGGTTTACGGCGTACTGAAGCTCATCAACTTCGCCCATTCCGAAGTCTTCATCTACGGCGCGTACGCCACCTGGTTCACCTTCTACGGGCTCGGTTTCCGGCCCGGCTCCACTCCCGAGCTCCCGGTTTTCGAACTGGTCGGTTTCCTGCTGCTGGCACTGGTCGTGTCGATGCTGGTTTCCGGTGGCACGGCGGTGGTGCTGGAGAGAGTCGCCTACCGTCCACTTCGGAAACGCGGGGCGCCGAGGCTGGCGTTCCTGATCACCGCGATCGGCGCTTCGTTCGTGCTCCAGCAGATCCTGTTCCTGACCAGGGGCGGTAACGCCGAGCGCAGCATCCGCCTGTTGAAGCCGGAAGCGCAGTTCACGATTTTCGGCGCGGACATCACGAACGTCACGCTGATCATCATCATCGCCTCGGTCGTGCTGATGGTCTTCGCCGACATCTTCGTGAACCGGACCAAGTTCGGCCGCGGTATCCGCGCGGTCGCGCAGGACCCGGACACCGCGACGCTGATGGGTGTCAACAAGGAACGCATCATCATCCTGACCTTCCTGATCGGCGGGCTGCTGGCCGGCGCCGCGGCGTTCTTCTACATGATCAAGAATCCGCAGGGCGCGTCCTACCAGGGCGGTTTCATCCTCGGGATCAAGGCGTTCACCGCGGCGGTGCTCGGTGGGATCGGCAACCTGCGAGGGGCCCTTCTCGGCGGAATCCTGCTCGGGCTCGTGGAGAACTACGGACAGGCGTTCTTCGGCGGTAACTGGCGCGACGTGGTCGCGTTCGTCCTGCTGGTCCTGATCCTGATGTTCCGCCCGACCGGAATTCTCGGGGAATCGCTCGGAAAGGCACGGGTATGACTGAGGGCACGAAAACGGCCGTTGGCAAGCGCCGTTCCCTCGGGGAATGGTGGAACAATCTCAGCCGCGTGCAGCAGTGGGGTGTGCTCATCCCGCTGGCCGCGCTGGTCTACCTGCTGCCGGTGCTGAACCCGCCGATCCTGAGCACCGAACCGGGTTACGACTTCCCGATCGCGATGTTCGAGGTCGCGCGCTACGCGCTGGTCGCCATCGGGCTCAACGTCGTCGTCGGCCAGGCGGGTCTGCTCGACCTCGGCTACATCGGGTTCTTCGCGATCGGCGCCTACGTCGCGGCGTTGTTCACGAGCCCCGATTCGAGCCTGTCGAAGCTGCCGTTCCTGGTCGTGCTGCCGATCGCGATGGTGGTCACGATGATCTTCGGGGTCATCCTCGGCACGCCGACGCTGAGGCTGAGAGGCGACTACCTGGCGATCGTGACGCTGGGCTTCGGCGAGATCGTCCGGCTCCTCGC
The DNA here is from genome assembly GCF_018736145.1 of Amycolatopsis sp. CA-230715. GTDB lineage: Bacteria > Actinomycetota > Actinomycetes > Mycobacteriales > Pseudonocardiaceae > Amycolatopsis. Next base: position 9,872,788 of record NZ_CP059997.1, on the reverse strand, counting down.
GGACAACATCGACCCGCTGCGCGGCAACCGCGGTTTCCAGCAGGTCGGCCACCCGCCTGGCACGAACGCCGACGGCACCCCGTTGTTCAACAACACCAACGGGATTCCGTGGTACTGGCTGTGCGTCACGCTGATCATTCTCATCCTGTTCCTGGTCGGGAACCTGGAACGGTCGAGGGTCGGCAGGGCGTGGGTCGCGATCCGCGACGACGAGGACGCGGCCGAGATCATGGGCGTGCCGACGTTCAAGTTCAAGATCTGGGCGTTCGCGGGCGGCGCGGCGATCGGCGGGCTTTCGGGTGCGCTGTACGCCGGTCAGCTCGGGTTCGTGAACAACCAGAAGTTCGACGTGGTCACCTCCATGCTGTTCCTGGCCGCGGTGATCCTCGGCGGTTCCGGCAACAAGGTCGGGGTGCTGGTCGGTGCGATCGTGGTGGCCTACGTGCCGCTGCGGTTCCTGGTGATCGCCGAATACAAATACCTGATCTTCGGCCTCGCGCTGATCATCCTGATGATCTTCCGGCCGGGCGGCCTGCTCGGCGCGCGCCAGCGGCTGCTCACCTACGGCAGACAGGCCTACCAACGGCTGCTGGGCAAGGGTGAGCAGATCAGCAGTGACGGCGCGATGGTCACCGACGAGCCGGAGAGGAGTCACTGATGGCGGGGACGGACAACCCGGACGTGCCGGCCGAAGGCGGGCTCGTCGCCGAAGTGGCGCAGATGACCGAGGCGGAGTTCGCCGAGCACCAGGCCGAGGTCGCCGAAGCGGTCGCGCCGGATCGCGAAATCCAGGCAGAGATCGGCCAGACACTGCTCGAGGTCGACGACGTCACCGTGCGCTTCGGCGGGCTCGTGGCGCTCGACGGCATCTCGTTCACGATCCGGCGAGGCGAGATCCTCGGGCTGATCGGGCCCAACGGTGCCGGGAAGACGACCTGCTTCAACGCGATGACCGGGGTCTACCGGCCGTCGTCGGGGCAGGTGCGGCTGGAGGGCGACGCGCTGGGCAAGGTGTCGAAGCACGGCATCACCCAGCTCGGGATCGCCAGGACGTTCCAGAACATCCGGCTCTTCGGCGAGATGACCGCGCTGGAGAACGTGGTGGTCGGCACCGACGCCAGGCACAAGACCGGTGTGCTCGGCGCGCTGGTGCGCTCGACGCGGCACCGCCGCGAGGAGCGGGACGCGGTGGACCGGTCGATGGCGCTGCTGGAGTTCGTCGGCATCGCCGATCGCGCGGCGGACAAGGCGAGGAACCTGCCGTACGGTTATCAGCGGCGCCTCGAAATCGCGCGGGCGCTGGCCACCGAGCCGAAACTGCTGTGCCTCGACGAACCCGCCGCCGGGTTCAACCCCCAGGAGAAGGAAGAGCTCATGGGGTTGATCCGGAAGATCCGCGACGACGGCTACACCGTCCTGCTGATCGAGCACGACATGAAACTCGTCATGGGCGTGACCGACCGCATCGTGGTGCTGGAGTTCGGCAAGAAGATCGCGGAAGGACTGCCGGCCGAGATCAGGGAGAACCCCGCTGTGATCGCCGCTTACCTGGGAGTGCCCGACGATGACGTTGCTTGAGCTGTCCGGCGTATCCGTCCACTATGGACGGATCAAGGCCGTTTCGGACCTGTCCATCAAGGTCGAAGAGGGCGAGATCGTCACCCTCATCGGGGCGAACGGCGCCGGGAAGTCGACCACCATGCGGGCGATCTCCGGGATCAGGCCGCTTTCGGCGGGCACGATCACGTTCAACGGGGAGGACATCTCGAAGCTGCGCGCCGATTTGCGCGTGGTCCGCGGGATCTCACAGGCCCCGGAGGGGCGCGGGATCTTCCCCGGTATGACGATCCTGGAAAACCTCGACATGGGCGCCTACGCGAGGAAGGACCGCAAGACGCTGGGGGAGGAGATGGAGCGCGTGTTCGAGCTCTTCCCCCGGCTGCGTGAGCGCAAGTCGCAGACCGGCGGCACGCTCTCCGGTGGCGAGCAGCAGATGCTCGCGATCGGGCGCGCGCTGATGGCGAAGCCGAAGCTGCTGCTGCTGGACGAACCGTCGATGGGGCTGGCCCCGCAGTTCATCCAGCAGATCTTCCGCATCATCACCGAGATCAACCAGCAGGGGACCACGGTGCTGCTCGTCGAGCAGAACGCCCAGCAGGCGCTTTCGCGGGCGCACCGGGCGTACGTGCTGGAAACCGGATCGATCACCCGCTCCGGCTCCGGCAAGGAACTGCTCGCCGACGACAGCATCAAGGAGGCCTACCTGGGCGTCGGCTGACCCCGCTTTTCGTTCCCCTGAAGGCCACCTTGACGGCACTCAATGCCGTGTCGTGTCTCGGTAGTTCTGCCGCAGGTTTGTCTCGGTTGTTGTGACAGAGGTTAGGCGGCTGGGGTGAGTTGGCCTTGGTAGGTCTTGGTGTGGTCGAGGTGGATGTGGCCGATCGGGTCGCCGTCGCTGGTGTAGGCGGTGGCCCGGTCGCTGTCACGGATGATGGTGATGGTGTGTCCGGCGTGGGCGGTGCCGATCCGTAGCCGGGCGTGTTTGCCGAGGTTGACCGTGCCGGTGGTGCTGACTTTGAGGCGGTGCACGGTGGCGTCGTCCTGGACGGGCAGGTGCTGGGGTCCGCCGTGGCTGTCGCTGGTGGTCCAGGCATGGGTGGGGGTTTGCCGGCCAAGGGCGCTGTGGCGGCGGTGGTTGTAGTGCTCGCGGTAGACCTCGAGCAGGGTGCGGAGTTCGGTCAGGGTCGCGGGTTGGATGGGTTGGTGATCCAGCCAGCGTTTGAAGGTCTGGTGGTGGCGTTCGACCTTGCCGCAGGTCTGCGGGTGGTAGGGGCTGGAATGGATCAGCCTGCAGCCGTGGCCGGTGACGGTGCGGGCGAACGCCGATGGCCCGGCGTTGGGGTGGCGGCCGCGTGAGGTGAACGCGGATCCGTTGTCGGACAACACGATCGCGGGCGCACCATGGTCGGTGATGGCCGCGGTGATCGCGGTGATCGCGGCACGGGAGGTTTCGGCCTCGGCGGCGTGATTGGCCACCAGCATGCGCGTGCAGTCGTCGAGGACCTCGAACACCACCACCGTGGCCCCGCCGGCGAGGATGACCTCGGTGGCGTCGATCTGGTAGCAGTCCCGCGGCCGGGCATAGCTGAACCGACGGTAGGAGGACCGGGGCCGCTTACGGGGGTTGGACTCGGCCAGCCCGTGCCGGGACAGGATCCGGTTGATCGTGGCCCGCGACGGGACAGGCCAGCCCCGTCCGGCCCAGTCCCGCTCGGCGGCCAACTCCAGAAGCCGATCGCGGATCGGGTCCGCCCCGTTGTCCGGTTTCAGCTCCTTCCGCAGCCGCAGCACGACAGCCACGACCGGCTCCGCCGTAGCATGCCGCACGGTCTTGGGCCGGGTCGACCGCCGCCGCCACTGCCCCTCGGCCTGGATCCGGGCACGGTGCCGATAGAACGTCCGCCTATCGACACCATGCTCCCGGCACCACGCCGACACGTTCTCAACCGGCACTTCAGCCGTCAGCATCGCGTCCACGAATCGCATGATCGTCCCATTCCGCGTCATGGCCCTCACCACAACGCCGGTCAGGCGGCAGATCATGCAACATCACCCGACCCGGGTGTGTCACATGCTGCGATACACAAACTGTGTCAAAACAGCTGATACTGAACACGGCACTCAATGCCGTCAAGGTGGCCTTCAGGGCATTTCGGCGCGACTTCGCGGGAAGGGCCCAGGAGACGCGCGAACGAGCGTCAGGCGCCCGGCGGGCGGTCCCGCACCACGCAGGTGAGGCGGGCGGTGCAAGTCCGCCGGTCCTGCTCGTCGTGCAGGGCGATGTCCACGGTCACGGTGCCGCGGCCCACGTGCAGCGGGGTGGCCACCCCGGTCACGATGCCTTCGCGGACGGCGCGGTGGTGGGTGCACGAGAGTTCGAGCCCCATCGCGACCCGGCCCTCGCCCGCGTTGAGCGCGGCGACCATCGAGCCCAGCGCCTCGGCGAGCACGGCGTTCGCGCCGCCGTGCAGCAGGCCGTACGGCTGGAGGTTGCCCTCGACCGGGATCGTGCCGACGACCCGTTCGGGGGTCACTTCCACCAGCTCCATGCCGAGTTTCGCGTTCAGCTGCTGGTCGGCGACCGCCGGGTCGATGCCCGCGAACTGGGCGCGGACCTCCTCGGTCAGCTCCTCGGTCAAGTCCTGCTCCTCTCCGCTGAGGTGACACGCACGAAAGAGTGTCGGTGCATCACCCTAGACTCGCCCCCGTGAGCCCCGCCGAGAACACTTCAGTAGCGAACACCACAGCCAGCGCGACAGGGACCGCGGAGCGACCACGCCTGTTGCTCATCGACGGTCACTCGATGGCCTACCGCGCCTTCTTCGCCGTACCCGCGGACCGGTTCCGCACGTCCACGGGCCAGGTCACGAACGCGGTGTTCGGGTTCACCTCGATGCTCATCAACCTGCTGCGCGACGAGCAGCCCACGCATCTCGCGGTCGCGTTCGACCTGTCCCGCAAGACGTTCCGCTCCGAGACGTTCGCCGAGTACAAGGCCACCCGCTCGGCGACGCCGGACGATTTCAAGGGCCAGGTCGCGCTCGTGCAGGAGGTGCTGAGCGTGCTCGGCATCCCGGCGCTGACCAAGGAGAACTACGAGGCGGACGACATCATCGCCACGCTCACCACGCAGGCGATCGCCGAGGACTACTCGGTGCTCATCTGCACCGGCGACCGCGACGCGCTGCAGCTGGTGAACGAGCAGGTCACCGTGCTGTACCCGAAGAAGGGCGTGTCGGAGCTCGTCCGGTTCGACCCGGCGGCGGTGGAGGACAAGTACAACCTCACGCCGGCGCAGTACCCCGATTTCGCGGCCCTGCGCGGCGACCCGTCGGACAACCTGCCCGGTATCCCCGGCGTGGGGGAGAAGACGGCGGCGAAGTGGATCAAGCAGTTCGGCTCCCTCGGCGACCTGATCGACCGGGTCGACGAGGTCAAGGGCAAGGTCGGCGACGCGCTGCGCGCCCACCTCGACGCGGTGATGCTCAACCGCCAGCTCACCGAGCTCGTGCGGGACGTGCCGCTGGAGGCGATCCCCGGCGACCTCGAGCTGAAGCCGTGGGATCGCGACGCGGTGCACCGCCTCTTCGACGAACTGGAGTTCCGCGTCCTGCGGGACAGGCTGTTCGCGACGCTGTCCAGCGCGGAGCCGGAGGCGGACGAGGGCTTCGACATCTCGGGTGAGGCACTGGCGACGGGGCAGCTGGAAGCGTGGCTGGCGAAGCACTCGCCCACGGGCAAGCCGGTCGGCCTGTCGTTCCGCACCACCGGAGCCTCCGTCACCGCCGATGTCGAAGCGGTTTCGTTCGCGACGGCGGACGGTGAAGGCGCCTACGTCGAGGTCGCCTCGATGGACGAGTCCGACGAGAAGGCGCTGGCCGCCTGGTTCGCCGACTCGGGCATCCCGAAGGTCGGGCACTCGCTGAAGGTCGCGCTGCACGCGGTGCTGGCCAGGGGCTGGCGGTTCGGCGGGCTGACCATGGACACCGCGCTCGCCGCGTACCTGGTCCGGCCAGGTCAGCGCTCGTTCGAACTGGACGACCTCGTGCTCCGGTACCTGCAGCGGGAGCTGCGCTCGGAGGCCGACGCCGACGACGGCCAGCTGTCCCTTCTGGACAGTGACGGCGCGGAGGCCGACGGCGGGGTGGACCAGAAGGTGGTGCAGGCCGAGCTGGTGCGGGCGCGCGCGGTCGCGGAGCTGGCCGAGGCGTTGGCCGGTGAGCTGGACGGCATCGGCGGCGTGAAGCTGCTCAACGAGATCGAGCTGCCGCTGCTCGAGGTGATCACCGACGTCGAGGCGGCCGGGATCGCGGTCGACGTCGACCAGCTCACCGAGCTGGAGTCGCACTACGCGAGCGGGGTCCGCAAGGCGGCCGACGACGCGTACGCCGTGATCGGAAAGCAGATCAACCTCGGTTCGCCGAAGCAGCTGCAGGTCGTGCTGTTCGACGAGCTGGACATGCCGAAGACCAAGCGCACCAAGACCGGGTACACCACCGACGCCGACGCGCTGCAGGGCCTGTTCGAGAAGACCGAGCACCCGTTCCTGCAGCACCTGCTCGCGCACCGGGACGCGAGCCGCCTGAGGTCCACTGTGGAGGGACTGATCAAGGCGATCGCGGACGACGGCCGGATCCACACCACGCTGCACCAGACCATCGCGGCCACCGGACGACTGTCCTCTGTGGACCCGAACCTGCAGAACATCCCGGTCCGCACCGAGGAGGGCAGGCGGATCAGGGACGCGTTCGTGGTCGGCGACGGGTACGCCGAGCTGATGACCGCGGACTACAGCCAGATCGAGATGCGCATCATGGCGCACCTGTCCGGGGACGAGGGGCTGATCGAGGCCTTCAACACCGGCGAGGACCTGCACACCTTCGTGGCGTCGAAGGCGTTCGCGCTGCCCGCCCAGGAAGTCACCCCGGAGCTGCGCTACCGCGTGAAGGCGATGTCGTACGGCCTGGCCTACGGGCTGTCGGCCTACGGTCTCGCACAGCAGCTGCGGATTTCCACCGAAGAGGCCAAGGAGCAGATGGAGGCCTACTTCGCGCGGTTCGGCGGCGTGCGGGACTACCTGCAGTCCGTGGTCGTCGAGGCCTCGAAGGTGGGTTACACCGAGACGATCTTCGGCCGTCGCCGCTACCTGCCCGATCTCAACAGCGACAACCGCCAGCGCCGCGAGATGGCCGAGCGGATGGCGCTCAACGCCCCGATCCAGGGCAGCGCGGCGGACATCATCAAGGTCGCGATGCTGAATGTGCACAAGGCGCTGAGCGAGTCGGACCTGAAGAGCAGGCTGCTGCTGCAGGTGCACGACGAACTGGTGCTGGAGGTCTGCGAGGGCGAGCGCGACGCCGTCGAAGCGCTGGTGCGCGAGGGCATGGGCTCGGCTTACCGCCTGGCGGTCCCGCTCGAGGTGTCGGTCGGCGTCGGCCGGTCCTGGAACGAGGCGGCGCACTGATCGTGGGCGTCCCGCCGGTCGCGTACCTTCGCCGCGCGAAGGACCGGATGGACGCGCACTACGCGGAACCGCTCGACGTCGACCAGCTCGCCGCGGTCGCCGGGTGCTCGCGCTACCACTTCATGCACGAGTTCTCGGCGGCTTACGGGGAAAGCCCGAAGGCGTACCTGACGCGGCGGCGGATCGAGCGCGCGCAGGACCTGCTGCGCGCGGTGAACCTGACGGTCACCGAGATCTGCCTGCTGGTCGGGTTCACCAGCCTCGGTACCTTCAGCAGGCGGTTCACCGAGCTGACCGGCCGTTCGCCCACGGAGTACCGGAAGGCGTTCCGGCGCACCGGTGTCCCGGCGATCCCCGGCTGCTACCTGATGATGAACACCCGACCGGTGCCCGATCCCGCACATTCGGATAAGCCGGGGGAGCGCCGAGGCGATTAGCGTGACCGGTGTACCGATCGAAGAAGGGACCGGAACCGGTGATCACCAAGCTCTCGCATTCGTGCGTTTTCGTGCTCAGCCAGGACTCCGCGAAGGAGTTCTATGTGGACAAACTGGGTTTCGCGCTGCGCAACGACATGACCATGGGGGAGGGCGGATTCCGCTGGCTCACCGTGAGCCCTCCCGAGCAGCCCGGCGTGGAGATCATCCTGATGGAACCGGGCCCACCGCAGCACGACCCGGAAACGGAGCGGGCGCTGCGCGAACTGGTGGCGAAGGGCGCGCTGGGCGCGGGCGCGTGGGAGACCGCGGACTGCCGGAAGACCTACGAGGTCCTTTCCGCCCGCGGGGTGACTTTCCTCCAGGCACCCGCCGAGCGGCCCTACGGCATCGAGGCCCTGTTCCGCGACGATTCGGGGAACTGGTTCAGCCTGACCGAACGCACCGAGTTCGATCCGGACAAGGAATGGGCGTCGGGTCCCGCGGAATAACGGGGAGAAGGCGCTCGCTTTCTCTCACCCCGAAAGTGACTTTCGGGGACTTGGACGCCCTGAAGGTCACTTTCGGGGCGTTGAACGGGCGCGCCGGATCGCGGGGCGTCAGAGCTTGCCGGGTGGTAGTGCGAGCCGCTGCGCGGCGCGCACCACGCACGCGCGGCGGCGCGCGTAGTCGTCTTCGACGTCGGAACCGGTGAGCATCTTCGCGATCTGGGGCACCGAGAACCACCACGCGGCCAGCCCGATCAGGGTGAACACCAGCTGCGCGGGATCGAGGTCGTCGTCGAGCACGCCGTCGCGCTGGGCGGCCGCGATGGCGCGCACCTTGTCCTGGTAGTGGGCGGTCCGGCTCGCTTCGTCGACCGGCGCGCCGCTCGCCAGCCCTTCCCATTGCAACAGGCGGGCCAGTTCGGGGTGGTTCGCGTGGTAGTCGAAGGTCTGCCCGGCGAATTCGCCGATGTCCGCGAAGGAGCCGGCTGGCGGGGGCACCGCCGACGCCAGCTTGGCCAGCTCGTCGGTGAGCACCGTTTCGAACAGCGCCCGCTTGTCGCCGAAGTACTTGTACAGCCGCTCCTTGTTGATCCCGGCCCGTTCGGCGATGCGGGCCATCGTGGTCCCGTCCGGCCCGCGCGAGGCGAACTCGGCGGTCGCCGCTTCCTTGAGCCGTCGCCGCGTGCCCTCGGTGTCCCATGCCATGCGCCCAGCCTAACCGCGCTCCAACCACAACGTTGCGGTTGTCCGAGTGGCGGGCTAGAGTCGCAATTACCAACTCCAACGTTGGAGATGTAAAGTCCTCGGAAGGACACATGGACAGGAAGGCGCGAGATCGTCGGGAAAGAGCACCTCGACCGCGTCGCCGCGAACTATCCTGGCGGCCGGATCGGCCAGCCGGAGGATCTGGTGCCGCTGACGGCTTTCCTGTGCGGCGACGCGGCGAACCGCCTCTCCGGCACCGTGCGCCCCGCCGGTCACCCGCTGACGAAAGGAACCACCTTGACCACCTCCATTCCCGGCGGTGAGCTGAAGCTCGCCGCCGATCTTTCGGTCAGCCGGATGGGCTTCGGCGCGATGCAACTGGCAGGGCCGGGCGTCTTCGGGCCGCCGAAGGACCGCGACGAGGCGCTCGCCGTGCTGCGGACGGTCGTCGAGCTCGGCGTCACGCACATCGACACGAGCGATTTCTACGGCCCGTTCACGGTGAACGAGGTCATCCGCGAGGCGTTGCACCCGTATCCCGAAGGGCTGCGCATCGTGACCAAGGTCGGCGCGCGCCGCGGCGACGACGCTTCGTGGATTCCCGCGGTCTCGCCGGAGGAACTGCGGGCGCAGGTGCACGCGAACCTGGACCACCTCGGGGTGGACGCGCTCGACGTCGTCAACCTGCGGCGGTCGACGGAGTCCACACGCGACGATTCCATCGCCGAGCAGTTCGGCGTGCTCGCGGAACTGCGCGAGCAGGGGTTGATCCGCCACCTCGGCGTCAGCGACGTGTCCGCGGCGCAGCTGACCGAGGCCCAGGCGATCGCGCCGGTCGTCACCGTGCAGAACCAGTACAACGTGGCCGACCGCACCGACGACGAGCTGGTCGACCGGTGTGCGCGCGAGGGAATCGCGTTCGCGCCGTTCTTCCCGCTTGGCGGTTTCACCCCGTTGCAGCACGACACGCTCGACGCGGTGGCGAAGCGGATCGGCGCGTCGCCACAGCAGGTCGCGCTGGCGTGGCTGCTCCGGCGCTCGCCGACGATGGCCGTCATCCCCGGCACGTCCTCGGTGGCGCACCTGAAGGAAAACGTGGCCGCCGCGGACCTGGTCCTGCCGGACGACGCGCTCGCCGAGCTGAACGCGATCGGCGGCTGACCCGCCCCGTTCGCGCTACACAAATGTAATCGCTACGTTTTCGCACTGGGTTCGCGATCGGGTATGGTCGGCCGGTGGACGCGCAACCAGAACTCGGGCGCCGTGAGCGCAAGAAGGCCCAGACCCGGAAAGCCATCTCCGACGCGGCGCTGAAGCTGTTCCTGGAGCGCGGGTACGACCAGGTGAGCGTCAAGGAGATCGCCGACTCCGCGGACGTCGCCGTGACCACGCTGTTCAAGCACTTCACCGGCAAGGAAGCGATGGTCTTCGACGAGGACAGCGCGCACGAAGCCGCGCTCGTCGCCGCGGTGCGGGAGCGGCCAGCGGGAACGTCCGTGCTCGAAGCCTTGCGCGAGTTCATGCAGGGAGGACGCAGCGTCGCGGGCCGGGAAGGCAAGGAACTGCGCGCTTTCCTGGAGTTGATCAGCAGCACGCCGGTGCTCCGGGAGTACGCGCACCGGATGTGGATGCGGCACGAAGCCGCGCTCGCCGACGCGATCGCCGAAGCGGCGGGAAAACCTTCCGGCGACATCGCGGCGACGAGCCTCGCGCATTTCGCGCTGGAGTCGCGCCGGTTCGCCGGGGAGCAGAAGGATCCGAAACGAGCGCTGGACGCGACCTTCGACCTGCTGTCACGGGGCTGGGGCGCCGATTTCGGGTGAACGACGCCCCAGTCCCGGCGTGGATCAGAAGTCGTGGGCGCGCATGGGCTTCTCCTTTCGTTGTACTGGAAGGGAAATCTGCCGCCTGGCGTTGTAGGCAGGCTAGCCAGCACGAGACCCGCGAGAAATACGTACGCGCGCATAAATCGTGGCTACGCGCTTACGTGTATCGAGAACCGGCGATGCATTCGTGCACCGGCCAAGCCTTTGAGGTGAATTCGCGCGAACCCATGCCCCGAAAGTGACGTTCGGGGACCCAGATGCCCCTAACGTCACTTTCGGGGCAGGTGCTGGGAATCTGGCGATCATACGAGGGGCGAGTTCGAGGCGCTCAGTTCCCCGAGGGTGGCCTTTGGGGACCTACATGCCCCGAAGGTCGCAGTGATGTCGGGTGCGTGGCGCGGTGATCGGCGGCGGAGGTTCTCCGTTGGTCCCCGAAGGCCACCTTCGGGGACCCTGGCGCCACTGTCTCGGCCCTCGCTCACGTGCGGGCAGGGCTGCGCATGCCCCGAAGGTGGCCTTCGGGGCGCTCAACGCCGCACATCCACCCCTCGCACGCCCGGCCGCCGCGACACGCCTGCCCACACACATCATCATCACTGTGACGTTCGGGGCGCTGGATTCCCCGAAGGTCACTTTCGGGGCACCCGAAGGCTTGCTGTGGGGTCGTGCGGGTGGCGAGAGCGTGGTTCGAGGGGCGAGATCGTGACGCCCAGCGCCCCGAGAGGAGCCTTCGGCGGCACTCGCGGCCCTACTCGACCTCTATAGGAGCGTCTCTCGGGGCATCGAGCCCGCCTGCCTTCCGGGAGCGACGGCGGAATCCGCGGCGCTGGATGCCCGAAGGTCACCCTCGGGCATCCGAACGGCCGCTGCTCAGGAAGTGCGGCCGTGCCAGACGTGGCGCCGCTTCGCGCCCGTGGCCGGAGCGTCGGTCGCCTCCCCGGCTGGTTCGACCGGTTTGCTTTCCGGCAGCCGGATCGCCTTGCGCGCGGGTAGCACGGCGATCACCAGGCCGACCACCGCCAGGCCGAGGTGCAGCCAGGTGTCCGAGCGGCTCAGGTCGAGCGGGTTGCCGAGGCCGGACACCGGGTTCACCGACACCACGCCGGTGATCATCAGGCCCCACACGCACGCGACGCCGTACACCGCGAACATCAGCCAGCCGTAGGTACGGGCAAGCCCAGACCCGAAAACCATCAGCAGGCCGAGTGCGCCGGTCACGATGTGCACCACGTTGTGGAACGGGTTGATCATGAAGCCGAGCAGGGTCGTGTCGTGGTGTCCGGCGAAGTTCCCGAACCCGGTCTTCACCGAGCCGACGATCCCCGCCGCCAGCAGCGCGAGCCCGAGCAGGGCCGCGAGCAGCTGTGCGGGCTGGAATCCGGCCACCCGGACGCGAGCGCCTTCCACGTGTGCCATGTCCGCCACCCCTTCGCGAGGCGTCCAGACCCGCCACCGGTGTGGCGGGTGTCACGAAGGGAGGTTCCCCGTGCGCGCGGTGCCGAAACGTCCGGATCAGCCGGATTCGGCCATGCCCCGCACGAGCAGCAGCACCGAATCCCGGACGTCGGCCTTGCTCCGGTGCGGCTGGAACACCCGCCAGTCGAGCGCCACCACGAGCATCGTGCCGAACAGGCCCGCCGCCGCGGTCGGGATCTTGATCGTCTCGGGCAGCCCTCGCTCGTCCGCGATGCGCTGCAACGTGTCCTTCACGATCGAGATGATCTCTTCGCGCAGCAGTGTCAGCGTTTCGTGCCACTGGCCCGGCGTGCGCCACATCTCGCTCACCAGTATCTGCGAAAACCCCGGGTACTCCGCGATGAACTCGAGCGCACTGTCCACTTGCGACTCCAGTGCCGCCATCGATTCCTTGCCCTCGCCCGCGGCGCGCAGCCGGTCCGCGAGCTGGCCGACGCCGTAGCGCAGCAGCGCGTCGACGAGCGCGTCCTTGCTGGCGAAGTTGTAGTAGACGGTGCCCTTCGCCACGCCCGCGGTCGCCGCGATCTCGTCCACGGTGATCCCGACGAGACCGCGGCTCGTGGCCAGTTTCAACGTGGCGTCGAACAACTTCTGCTTCGTAGCATCGCCTCTCGCGCTCATGGGTGTTGTCCCTTCCCTCGTGCCTCGGTGCGGGACAACACCCATGAGGCACGGGCGCACTGTGTCTTTGGGAGCGACTCCTCCCTTCGGTCGTCGCCGCTCACAGGCTCAGCTCCGGCTTCAGCTTCGACACCGTCCAAACGCGACGTTTGTGCGCGGCCAGCGTCGACACCACGAGCCCGCCGACCAGATAAGCCGCCAGCACCCCGATGTCGCCCAGGATCTGGAGATCCGCGCCGGTGTAGAGCAGGTGTCGGAACCCGTCGATCGCATACCCCATCGGCAGCACCATGTGCAGCGGATACAGCGCGTCCGGAATGGTCTGCCACGGGAACGTGCCACCCGCGCTCACCAGCTGCAGCACCAGCAGCACCAAGCCGAGGAACTTCCCGACAGCGCCGAACAACGCGTTGAGGGCGTGGATGATCGCGGTGAACGACAACGACACGAGTATCGCGAACCCGATCGCGCCGAGCGGATGCGCCACGTGGATGCCGACGAGCCACACCACCGCGCCGAAGAGCACGATCACCTGCGCGATGCCCAGCAGCGCCGAGGAAAGCCAGCCGCCGAGCGCGACCCGCAACGGTGACGCGCCCGCGGTGAGCGCGCGCGTCGACAGCGGGCGCAGCAACAGGAACAGCACGAACGCGCCGATCCAGGTGGCGAGCGAGATGAAGAACGGGGCGAGGCCCGCGCCGTAGGTCCCCGCCGACGCGACGCCGACGGAGTTCACCGACACCGGGTTCGCGATGGTGTTCGCGGTGGCGGCGCGCGTCGGGTCGTCCGGGTTCGGGATCTGCTTGAGCCCCTCGTTCAATCCGTCGCGGAGCTGGTTCGCCCCGTTCGCGAGATCGGTGGTCCCGGTCAGCGCGGTCTTCTCACCCTCGTTCAGCTTCGCGGCACCGTCGTTGAGCTGGTTCGCGCCGTCGGAAGCCTTCGCGATCCCGCCGGCCAGCGCGGGCGCCGAACCGGCGAGCTGGCTGGCGCCGTCGGACACCTTGCGCGAGCCGTCCGCGAGCGTGGCGAGCTGCTGGTTCGCGCCCTGGATCTTCGTGTTGGCCGAGTCGACGGGCGCGCGCGCCTGCTTCAGCACGCTCAGCACGTCCTGCACCTGCGGCTCGGAAAGCCCCTTCTCCCGGAGTTTCTGCGCGATCCGGTCGTTGGCGGCGTTCAGGTCGTTCTGCAGGTCGATGGACCCGGTCGCGAGGAGCTGGCCGACCTCGGCCACCTTCGCGTTGCCCGCGGCCACCTGCGCGGCGCCGTCGGCGAGCTGTTTCGACTTCGAGGGCAGTTCGGTGGTGCTCTGCCGCAACGTGGTGAGCCCGGTCGAGAGCTGGACGCCGCCGGTCGCGAGCTGCTGCGCGCCGTCGGCGAGCTGCTGCTGCCCGCCGCGCAGCTTCTCGGCGCCGTCGGCGAGCTTCGTCGCACCGGCGCCCGCTTCGGAGATCTTGCCGTAGATGGTGGAGAACCCGACCAGGAACCGGTCCGCGGCCTCGCTGCCCACCTTCTCCGCGATCGTGGTGCGCACCTGCTCGGCGACCTTGTCCGCGATCGTGCCGGACAGGTAGTTGTTGGCGTCGTTGGTGGTGAGCGTGATGGTCGCCTGCTGCGGCTGGAGCTTCCCGCTGGAGAGCAGCGCCTGGGAGAAGTTCTCCGGGATGCCGATGGCGAAGGAGTACTTGTTGTTCCGCACGCCTTCGCGGGCTTCGTCGGCCGAGACCTCGTGCCACTGGAAGGTGCCGGACTTGACGAGTTCGTCGGTGACTTCGCGGCCGACGTTGCGGTTCGTGTTGCCCTCGGTCGAACCGGAGTCGCTGGTGACCACGGCGGCGGGCAGCTTGTCCAGCCGCGAGTACGGGTCGTAGTTCGAGTACAGGTACAGCGACGCGTACAGCAGCGGGACGAGGACGAGCGCGGCGAGCGCGAGCTTCGGCAGCGTGCCCGCGCTGAGCCTGCGCAGTTCGTTGAGTGCGATCCGGATGCTGCTCACGCTTCGGCCCTCGTGGTGTCGTCGTCTTCGATGATCGCGGTGGCGCCCGGCGCGTCCGCCGGCGCGCATCGCTGTGGCGGTGGTTGCTGGTCCGCGCCGGTCAGTGCCGGGGTCGAGGGCAGCGCGCCGACCGGGACGGTCGCGGTCAGCACGACGACGGCGAGCCCGCGTTCGGCGTGCTCCTGCGCGAGCATCCACCAGCCCTCGACATCGCTCGTGTGCCGGTCGGGCCGGTCGAGCACGAGCATGCGCACCCCGCGGCGCTCGGCCGCGAGGTTCGTCAGCAGCCGGGTGCGGACCTCGGGCGCGAGGTTTTCGAACCGCACGTTCGCCTGCCCGGCGAGGTCGTGCTCGGTGAGCCAGCGCAGCACGGCGTCCTTACCGGCGGGCCGGTGCGCGAGCGCGAGCTCTTCCCCGACGACGACGCGAAGGGCGAGCGCGTCGTCGGGCTCGCTGACGTCCGGCGCGTCGACCACGGCGACGGCGTCCCGCAGTTTCGCCGCGCTGTCGGCGGCGGTCGCGTGATCGACGGTGACGGTGCCCGTGGCGGGTTTGACCCGGCCGGCGAGCGCGAGCCCGAATGCGGTGATGCCGACGCCGGGATCGCCGTGCAGGACGGCGAACTCGCCTTCCGCGACGGTCAGCGAGGTCGGTGGAAGGAGGGTTCCGTGCGGCCCTTCCACGGACACCTTGTCGGCTCGTACCTGCACAATGGCTCCTTTTAGACTGACTGGTCAGTTCAAAAAGTAGCCCTCGAAGGAGAGCCCGGCAAGCCGAACCGGTGTGATGTCACCCTCCAGAGTGACCGACGGAGCGGCTCACCGCAGCGCCGCGGCCGGCCTCGTTTCCCAGTAGGTCCACAGTGGACGATAGCCCTGCCGGTGCCAGAAGACCGGTGCTAGGGGGTTCGGCGGGTTGTAGTAGAGGTACGAGCCGCGCGCGCCCGCGGCGAGGAAGTCGTCGTGCGCGGTCGCCATGATCGCACGCCCGATCCCGCGCCCGCGCAGCCGCGCCACCGTCGAAACGGCGTTGACGTAGGCCCATTTGCCAGGGGGCAGCAGCTCGCCCGCGGGGGAGCCGGCGAGCGAGTGCACCCACTGGCAGTCCGCGACACCCGCGATCGCTCCGTCCCGCTCGGCCACGTAGGCGGACCCGCTGTCCAGTGTCGCGCGCAGCCCCGGCGCGACGAGCGCGCTCGTGTCCTCGCGGTAGCGGCTGCCGGTGAGTCCGGTGTAGACGGTCGCGGCCGCGGTGATCGCCAGCACCTGCTCGAAGTCTTCGCCGCGCGCCCGCCGGATCCCGGTCCTCGGCACGTCCTCGCCCGCGTCGGACTCCCGGATCGCGAGCACCGTCAACGGGGTCATCCCGTGGTCGAGGAACGCGCGCGCGGCTTCGGCGTCCCGGCTCGGCCAGGCCACGACGCACGCGGAATCCTCGCCGGAATCCTCGGTCGCCATGCGGGACGCCCACGCGGTGAGCAGGGCGTCCATCCCGGCGAGCCCGGTGCCGCCGACGAACGGGAACAGGTGCCACGCGGTCGCGGCCGACCACACGAGATCGGGCGAACCGGGCTGGTGGTCGTAGCGGTGCAGGATCCCGGCGACCTCGTCACCGGCGGCCGTCGCCGCGCGCAGCTCGTCGCCGCGCGAGGCGCCGGCCGCGGCGGGGAGCAGCGGGTCGAGCCGCGCGAAGTGGTCCCGCTGCGCGGCGAGCAGCGCGGGGGAGACGGTCACCTCGTGCGCTCACTGTGCTGACATCGGAAGATCGCGGTGCCGGGGAAGAGCTTGCCGCGCAAGGGACTCCACTGCCCCCAGACGCGGGTGTGGCCGTCGGGCCATTCGGGTTCGACGAGATCGGTGAGCCGGAACCCGGCCCCGTCGAGCGCGCGGACGTAGTCGCCGAGCGTGCGGTGGTATTCGACGTAGGTCGCCGTGCCGTCCTCGTCGACCTCGACGTAGGGCGTGCGGTCGAAGTACGGCTGCGTCGCGGTCAAGCCGAGCGGGCCGGGGTCGTCGGGGAAGATCCAGCGCATCGGGTGCGTCACCGCGAACACCCACGGCGCGCCCGGCGCCAGCACGCGGCGCACTTCGGCGAACACGGTGGCGATCGAGGTGGCGAACGGGACCGCGCCGAACGCCGAGCAGGCCGCGTCGAAGGCGCCGTCGGCGAAGGGGAGGTGCTCGGCGCTCGCCTGCACCAGCGGGACCTCGGTGCCGGTCCGCTCGTTCCCTTCGCGGGCGTGGCGGAGCATGCCGCCGGAAAGATCGAGCCCCACGGCGCGCGCGCCCGCCCCGGCGAGCCAGCGCGCGCAGGCGGCCTGCCCGCAGCCGACCTCCAGCACCCGTTTTCCCGCCACGTCGCCGAGGAACCCGGCGTCGGCCTCGCGCAGGCCCTCCGGGCACCAGACGAAGTCCGCGTCGCCGAGGAACGCGCCGTGTTCTGCCTGGTAGTCGTCGGCGTCGGCGTCCCACCACGCGAGGTTCGCCGCCGTCGCTTCGCCCTCGTCGACGGGGCGGTAACCGACCTCGGCGGTGCCGAGTTCGTCCTGCGCTCGTTCGTGGCGGTCTTCGGGGTGCACGCCGGATATCCTGGCCTACGGTGCTTGCCGGATTTGCCGGGCGGACCCTGTTTGTGCCGGGAGAGGGCAGCCGCGTAGGATATCTCTAGCGCAGTGGGTTCGCGCTACCCCCTCGGGCAGACAGCATGGCTGGGACACGGGTTGCGCACCGTCGGCGGTGGTGTTCGCGCTCGTTCTCGAGGACGTTTGCTTTCACTCTTCGGTCGTCGTATGGGCCCGGTGCGCACGCGAACCGCACACCTACTATTCCCAATCCATACCGGAGCAACCCGCCTAATGACCATCGACACCGCCACCGCCCCGACTGCGACCACCCCGCAGCAAGTCGCCGTGAACGACATCGGGTCGGAGGAAGACTTCCTCGCCGCCATCGACAAGACGATCAAGTACTTCAACGATGGCGACATCGTCGAAGGCACCATCGTCAAGGTCGATCGCGACGAAGTGCTGCTCGACATCGGGTACAAGACCGAGGGCGTCATCCCCTCGCGTGAGCTGTCCATCAAGCACGATGTCGACCCGGCTGAGGTTGTCACCGTCGGCGATGAGGTCGAAGCCCTCGTTCTCCAGAAGGAGGACAAGGAAGGCCGTCTGATCCTGTCCAAGAAGCGCGCGCAGTACGAGCGCGCCTGGGGCACGATCGAGGAGCTCAAGGAGAAGGACGAGCCCGTCAAGGGCACCGTCATCGAGGTCGTCAAGGGCGGCCTCATCCTGGACATCGGCCTGCGCGGCTTCCTGCCCGCGTCGCTGGTCGAGATGCGCCGCGTGCGCGACCTGCAGCCCTACGTCGGCCGTGAGCTCGAGGCGAAGATCATCGAGCTGGACAAGAACCGCAACAACGTGGTCCTGTCCCGCCGTGCCTACCTGGAGCAGACCCAGTCCGAGGTGCGCAGCGAGTTCCTCAACGCGCTCGCCAAGGGCCAGGTCCGCAAGGGCGTCGTGTCCTCGATCGTCAACTTCGGTGCCTTCGTGGACCTCGGTGGCGTCGACGGCCTGGTGCACGTCTCGGAGCTGTCCTGGAAGCACATCGACCACCCGTCCGAGGTCGTCGAGGTCGGCCAGGAGGTCACGGTCGAGGTCCTCGACGTGGACATGGACCGCGAGCGCGTGTCCCTGTCGCTGAAGGCGACCCAGGAAGACCCGTGGCGCCAGTTCGCCCGCACCCACGCGATCGGCCAGATCGTGCCGGGCAAGGTCACCAAGCTCGTCCCGTTCGGCGCGTTCGTCCGCGTCGAGGAGGGCATCGAGGGCCTGGTGCACATCTCCGAGCTGGCCGAGCGCCACGTCGAGATCCCGGAGCAGGTCGTCCAGGTCAACGGGGACGTCATGGTCAAGGTCATCGACATCGACCTCGAGCGTCGCCGCATCTCGCTGTCGCTGAAGCAGGCGAACGAGGGCGTCACGCCGGAGACCGAGTTCGACCCCACCCAGTACGGCATGGCCGCCGAGTACGACACCGAGGGCAACTACATCTACCCCGAAGGTTTCGACCCGGACACCCAGGAGTGGCAGGAAGGCTTCGACAAGCAGCGTGAGGAGTGGGAGCGCCAGTACGCCGAGGCGCACACCCGTTACGAGGCCCACATGAAGCAGGTCCAGAAGGCCGCCGAGGCCGACGCGGCCGCGGCCGCCGACGCCGCGACCGGTGTCGACGGTGGCGAGCAGAGCTACACCTCCGCCCCGGCCGACAACGCGCCGAAGGGTGGCGGCGGCACGCTCGCCAGCGACGAGCAGCTCGCCGCGCTGCGGGAGAAGCTCTCCGGCGGTGCGTGAGTCGCTGAGACTCGCTTGACGCGCTAAGCAAAGGAAGGCCCCGGCTCATCGAGCCGGGGCCTTCCTTTGCTTGCGGGGTAAGGGAGATCCATGCCGGATGCCGACGCCCCCGAAGGTGACCATCGGGGCGGTAGATGCCCCGAAAGCCACTTTCGGGGCACCAGCGCGCCCGGCTAGCCGCGGTCGGGGAATCCCGGCGGCATGTGCATCTTCCCGCCTCGCGGCGGTCCGCCGCCGACGAGCACCGCGGACCCCGCCATGAACGAGAACTCGTCGGTCGCGAGCGAGACCACGGACCGCGCGATCTCCTCCGGGGTGGCCATCCGCTCCAGCGCGCTCACGTTGAGCGGGCCCCACGCCTTCTTGAACGAGGACCACACGAAGTCCGGCAACCCGGCGGGCCGCACGAAGTTCGTGTCCGTCGTGCCGGGCAGGATGGTGTTCACCCTGATCCCCTTCGCACCGTAGTCGAGCGAGGCGACCTCGGCGATGCCGTCGATGGCGCGTTTGCTGGAGGTGTAGGCGACCCCGCCCGGCATGGTCGAGCCGGAGCCGGTGCAGATGATCACGCCGCCGCCGGTGGCGAGCAGGTGCGGGACCTCGTACTTGATGGACAGGAACACCCCGCGCGAATTCGTGTTCAGGACGTCTTCGAGATCGGCGAGGCTCATCTCGTGGATCGGCGCGGATTTCGTGATGCCCGCGTTGTTGAACGCCACGTCCAGCCGCCCGTACCGGCGCACCGCCTCGTCGACGAAACCCTGGACCTGCTCGGGCACGCGCACGTCCGCGCGCAGGTAGGTCGCCTCGCCGCCCGCCTGCCTGATCTCGGCTTCCACCTGCCGTCCCAGTTCGACGCGACGGCCGCAGAACGCGACCTTCGCGCCTTCGGCGGCGAACAGCTTCGCGGTGGCACGGCCGATCCCGGAGGTCGCGCCCGTGACCAGGACGACCTTGCCCCGGAACCGTCCGGTGGGGATGCCGGGCGCGGGTGGTTCGGTCGCGGCGGAAGCCAGGTAGGGCGGCAGGATCCCGACGCCGGCGGCGCTGGCGGCGCCGACCGCGGCACCGGCCCCAGCGATCCCGAAGAAGGATCGCCTGCTGCGCTTGGCTTTCGGCGTGGGCTCGGTCGTCTCGGTGTCTTCTTCGTTCGTGGACATGGGGGAAGCCTGGGCCGGAACCGGCGAGCGCGAATCCGTCATGATGACCGGTCTGCGGAGGCGGGTACCCGCGTGAGGCATGCTCTTGCCGTGACGACGAGTACGGACGCTTTCGAATTCCGCGGCAGGCGGCTGGTCCGCGACCGCGCCCTCATCATGGCGATCATCAACCGCACCCCCGACTCGTTCTACGACCGCGGTGCCACCTTCGCCGACCCGGCCGCGCTCGCGGCGGTCGACAGGGCGGTCGACGACGGCGCGGACATCGTCGACATCGGCGGCGTCAAGGCGGGCCCCGGCGGCGATGTGGACGTCGCCGAGGAGATCCGGCGCGTGGTGCCCTTCGTCGCCGAGATCCGGCGCCGCCACCCCGAGCTGGTGATCAGCGTCGACACCTGGCGCCACGAGGTCGGCGGGCCCGCGTGCGAGGCCGGGGCGGATCTGCTGAACGACACCTGGGCGGGCGCGGACCCGGAGCTGGCGGCCGTCGCGGCCGAGTACGGCGCGGGGTACGTCTGTTCGCACACCGGGGGAGCGGTGCCGAGGACGCGCCCGTTCCGCGTCCGCTACGAAGACGTGGTGGCGGACGTCATCGAGGAGACCACGCGACGCGCGGAGGAGGTCGTCGCGCTCGGGGTGCCCCGCGCCGGCGTGCTGATCGACCCGACCCACGACTTCGGGAAGAACACCTGGCACAGCCTCGCACTGCTGCGCCACGCCGACCGGCTCGCGGCGACCGGCTGGCCGGTGCTGATGGCACTGTCCAACAAGGACTTCGTCGGGGAGACGCTCGGCGTGGAACTGGCCGAGCGGGTGGACGGCACGCTGGCGGCGACCGCGCTCGCGGCGCACGACGGCGCGGCCGTGTTCCGCGTGCACGAGGTGCGGCGGACACGGCACGTGCTGGAGATGGTGGCGTCGATCGCGGGACGGCGCCCGCCCTCGGTCACGGTGCGCGGCCTCGCCTGACCGCCAGCGGGATCTTCGCGCGCGGGTGGGACTGTCGGTGCTTCTCGGTAATGTTGAGCCCGGGGCTGAAGGTCGGGGTCAATGAGCGTTACACCAAGCTGGAGGAGTCGATCGCCAATGGCACTGTCTGACCGTCCTGCCGAGCGGCATCGAGAGATCAGCCGGGAGTTCACCGAACGCGTCCGCGGTACCCGGTCGTGGGACGTGCCGTCACCGGTCGCGGCGTGGACCGCCCGCGACGTGGTGCGCCATCTGGTGGAGTGGTTCCCGCCGTTCCTGCAAGCCGGATCCGGCGTGGAGTTGCCGTGCGGGCCGTCGGTCGACGAAGACCCGGTCGGCGCGTGGCAGACGCACCGTGCCGCTGTGCAGGCGTTGCTCGACGACCCAGCCACCGTCGAGCGGCGATTCGCCGACCCGCACATCGGCGAGCTGCCCCTGGACCGCGCGATCGACCAGTTCTACACCGCCGACGTGTTCATGCACACCTGGGATCTCGCCCGGGCCACCGGCCAGGACGACCACCTCGATCCGGAGTTCTGCGCCCAGTTGCTGGCCGGGATGGAGCCGATGGATCAGCTCATGCGGTCCTCCGGGCAATACGGTTCCCGGTTCCCGGTGACGGACGACGCGGACGCGCGGACGAGGCTGCTGGGCTTCATCGGCCGGGATCCGGAGTGGACACCCGTGGGCCCCAGCTAGTCAGGCCATCACAAGCGTGGGGCCGTGTGCGCCGGAACGACTGTGATCGCGCCACTGGCCTGCCTGGTGGATGGCGTTGGTCTTCGAGTTCGGCGTTGTGCGGCGCGGAGACCTGGGCACCACCGCTTTCACGAGGCGCCGCCAGCGTCCTCTGGATCCGTTCCACGGCCCCGATCCCGCTCAGCTGGAGGGGCGTACTCGACCAGGACGATGCCGGGGTTCGCGCGCTCCGCGGCGGCCAGCGCGGCCATCCGCTCCGGCCCGATCGCGGCCGCCGACACCGCCTGGCACAGCATGATCCGGCCCGGCCGATGGCGGGCGTCACGCAGGTAGGCGACCACCGTCGGGCCGAGCGCCAGCGCCGCGGGATGCGGGTCGGCCAGTTCTGCCACATCCAGCCGGCGTAGCACGTCGGGATCAAGCGCGCACAGCCAGGGGTATGCCACGAGAAGGTCCCGCAACACCGCCATAGCTGGCTCCTAACGAAAGAAGGGCCTGCGGAGATCCGGAAGCGGCCGGGTAGCGGGCAGAACAACGAAGAGCGGTGGGTCCGGTGGCAACTAGTGCCTCAACGGTACTTGCGTACCACGTGTCGGGCCATGGGGCCGGAGACCTCACCGGTGACGCGGGATCGTTACGGCGACGGCGTTTCACATCCCGGGAGCCGTGTTCCGCTGGTTGACTCCGCGCGCCGCGGCGATGAAGACTTCCGGTATGAGCAACGGGATTCCCCTCGTGTCCCGCCTGCACGTCGACCTCCGGCAGCAGGCGAGCGCGGTCTGTCTGCCGCTCCGCTGACTTTTCCGTTCGTTCCCTTTTTCGGCGAATCCCGGGAGAAATCGTGTCGATTTCCACCACGGGCGTTCTCGCGCGCCCGGAAACCGCCGCTGACCCGCCCGCGCCGCGAGTGCGCCGGCGCTGGCGCCCCGACCTGCGCCGCTGGATCAGCCCGATCGCGCTCATCGCGGTGTGGCAGGTGGCCGGCGGCACCGGCGTGCTGCCGCCGGACAAGCTGAGCTCCCCGTGGACGGTCGCGCAGGCGGGCGCGGAACTCGTCTCCGACGGCGAACTCGGCTCGGCCTTCGCGGTGTCCATCACGAGAGTCGGCGCCGGGTTCGCCATCGGCGCGGTGGCCGGATTGCTGCTGGGCATCGTCGCGGGGCTTTCCCGCTGGGGAGAAGCGCTCGTCGACCCGCCGGTGCAGATGCTGCGCACCCTGCCGTTCCTCGGGCTCATCCCGCTGTTCATCCTGTGGTTCGGGATCGGCGAAGAACCGAAGATCGCGCTCGTCGCGCTCGGTGTCGCGTTCCCGCTGTACCTCAACACCCACGCCGGGATCCGCGGTGTCGACGGTCAGCTCGTCGAGGCCACCACCGTGCTCGGCTTCACCCGGCTCGAACGGCTCTGGCACGTGGTCCTGCCCGGTGCCCTGCCCTCGGCGCTGGTCGGCCTCCGGCAGTCGCTCGGGCTCGCGTGGCTCGCGCTGATCGTGGGGGAGACGGTCAACGCCGACGCCGGGCTCGGCTACCTGATCAACAACGCGCGCGAGTTCCTGCGCACCGACGTGATCGTGGTCGGCCTCGCGGTGTACGCGATCCTCGGGCTGGTGACCGACGCGCTGGTGAGGCTCATCGAACGGAGGGCGTTGCGATGGCGAGCGTGAAGGTCACCGGCCTGACCAAGCGGTTCGGCGACCGGACCGTCCTCAACGGACTCGATCTCACCATCGCGCGGGGCGAGTTCGTCGCACTGCTCGGCCGGAGCGGGTCCGGCAAGTCGACGCTGCTGCGGGTGCTCGCCCGGCTGGACCGCGACATCGAAGGTGCGGCCGAGGTGGACGGCACCGTGTCGGTCGCCTTCCAGCAGCCGAGGCTGCTGCCGTGGCGGCGCGTCTGGCGGAACGTCGTGCTGGGGCTGCACACGCCGGACGCGAACCGGGAGCGGGCGGTGCGCGCGCTCGACGAAGTCCGGCTCGCCGAGCACGCCGACGACTGGCCGCGCACCCTGTCCGGTGGTGAAGCGCAGCGGCTTTCCCTTGCCAGGGCGTTGGTGCGCGAGCCCGATCTGCTGTTGCTCGACGAGCCGTTCGGGGCACTCGACGCCCTCACCCGGCTGACGATGCACCGCCTCGTCGAAGACCTGTGGCGCCGCCATTCCCCGTCGGTGCTGCTGGTCACCCACGACGTCGACGAGGCGCTGCTGCTCGCCGACCGCGTCCTCGTGCTCGACGACGGCCGGATCGTCGCCGAGCACCTGCTCGGCCACCCCCGGCCACGGCGGCTGGCCGAGCACTTCGATGTCCGTGCCCGTGTGCTGACCGATTTGGGAGTGTCCGAAGATGCGTTCGCGTAACTGGAGTGCGGTGTTCGCGGCCGTCCTCGCCGCGGCGGGCGTCGCCGCGTGCGGCGCGAGCCAGCCCGGTGCCGCGCCGGTGCCAGCCGAGGTGAGCAAGGCCGAGCTGGCGAAGGTGACCCTGAAGGTCGGTGACCAGAAGGGCGGCGCGAAATCCCTGCTCACCGCCGCGGGCCTGCTCGCCGACGTGCCGTACAAGATCGAATGGTCCACCTTCACCTCGGGGCCGCCGTTGCTCGAAGCGGCGTCGGCGAACGCGATCGACGTCGGCAGGGTGGGCAACACGCCGCCTATCTTCGCCGCGGGCGCGCACGCCAAGATCGCCGCGGTCGGCGTCGCCAAGGGACCGGTCGAGGACGACGCGATCCTCGTGCCCTCGGACTCGCCGCTGAAGACCGGCGCCGATCTGCGGGGCAAGACGATCGGCGTGGCGAAGGGCAGTTCCGCGCACGGCCAGGTGCTGTACTCGCTGCGCAGGGCCGGACTGTCCACAAAGGACGTCAAGCTGTCGTTCCTGCAGCCGTCCGAGGCGTACGCCGCGTTCAACCAGCACCAGATCGACGCATGGGCGGTCTGGGACCCCTACACCGCGCAGGCGCAGCTCGAAACGCACGCGCGGGCGCTCGTCGATGGCCGTGGCGTGGCCAACGGGTACGTCTTCGACGTGGCGGGGAAGGAGGCGCTCGCCGATCCCGGCCGGAACACCGCGCTGCGCGACTACGTGACGCGCGTGGCCAAGGCCAGGTTGTGGGCGAACACCCATCGCGCCGAATGGGCGAAGGCGTGGGCCGCCGAGACCGGGCTGAAGCCGGAGGTCGCCGCGGCCGCCGCCGAGCGCGGCGTGGAGCTGCCGGTGCCGCTCGACGACGCGGTCACGCGCTCGGAACAGGAACTCGCCGACGCGTTCAGCGACGACAAGATCCTGCCGGGCAAGGTCGACTTCGCCGCGCTCGTCGACAAGCGGTACGCCGAGGCGCTCGCCGCCGTCGGCAACCCCTGACTGTCTACTGTGGAGTGATGAGATGAGCGTGCGGCTGCACTGGTTCCTGCCCACCACCGGCGACGGCCGGACGATCGTGGAACGCTTCCACGCCAACCGGTCGCTCGGCCCGGCGGCGCAGCGGCCCCCGGACATCGACTACCTCGCCCAGATCGCCCGCGCGGCCGAGCAACTGGGATTCGAAGGTGCGTTGACGCCCACCGGCACCTGGTGCGAGGACGCCTGGCTGACCACCGCCGCGCTGATCAGGGAGACGAACCGGCTGAAGTTCCTGGTCGCGTTCCGCCCGGGTGTCATCTCGCCGACGCTGGCAGCCCAGATGGCGGGCACCTACCAGCGGATCTCGCGGGGCAGGCTGCTGCTCAACATCGTCACCGGCGGCGACGCGGTGGAGCAGCGGCGGTTCGGCGACTGGCACGACCACGACGCGCGCTACGCGCGGACCGGGGAGTTCCTGTCGATCCTGCGGGGCGTGTGGTCCGGCGAGCCGTTCGACTTCGCGGGCGAGCACCTCGAGGTCGAAGGGGCGACGACGCTGGCCGCGCCGGATCCGGTGCCGGAGGTCTATTTCGGCGGCTCCTCGCCCGCCGCGCTTCCCGTCGCCGCGCGGCACGCCGACGTCTACCTCACCTGGGGCGAACCGCCGTCGCAGGTCGCGGAAAAGATCGGGAAGGTGCGCGAACTGGCCGAGGAGCAGGGCCGCACGGTCCGCTTCGGTGTCCGGTTGCACACGATCTCCCGCGACACCTCGGCGGAAGCGTGGGCGGAGGCGCAGAAGATGCTCGACGCGCTCAGCCCGGACCAGGTGGCGAAGGCACAGCAGCAGCTCGCGGCGAGCGGGTCGGTGGGGCAGCGCCGGATGGTGGCGCTGCACGGCGGCGCGCTGGACGCCGGGGTGCGCGGGCTCGAGATCCACCCGAACCTGTGGGCCGGGGTCGGGCTGGTGCGCGGCGGCGCCGGGACCGCGCTGGTCGGCAGCCACGAGGAGGTCGCGGACCTGATCGAGGAGTACCACGCGCACGGCGTCGAAGAGTTCGTGCTGTCCGGGTATCCGCATCTCGAAGAGGCGTACTGGTTCGGCGAGGGGGTGCGGCCCGTGCTCGCGAGCAGGGGGCTGCTCGACGGCGTTCCCGCCCTGCGTCCCGCCCGTCCGGAAGGCGCGGTCTCGGCACAGTAGCCTGTATAACGATCTATACAGCGCCGCTCTTCGGGAACGTCCAAGGGTGCCTGTCACCGAAAAACACGAGGACAGGCGCCCCGCGAGACCGGTTGGATCACAGGAAAACGGGCGAACGGTACCGTTCGCCCGCCTAGGGGAGCCCTTGATTCAACATTACCTCGGCGGACCGACAGTTCTGGGGCGGCGAGGGCGGCGCGCTCAGCGCGCCAGCAGTTGTTCGTGCAGGACTTCCAGCAGCAGCCGGGCACGACCGTCCTGGTCCTCCGAGCGCATTTCGTTGGTCACGAACGAAAAGCCGACGTGGTGCAGCGGCCAGCTCCCGTGCCGCCCGCCGCCTGCGCCGGAGTGCCCGAACGCGACGGACACCGGGCCGTAGGTGCCGACGACGTCGGGCAGCTCGAAGCCGAGTCCGAAGTGGACAGGGCGGTCGTTGAGCGCGTCGAAGCCGTCGGAGAAGGTGCGCATCGCCTTTTCCAGCCCGGCCACCGGGATCATCCTGCCCGCGCCGAGCAGGTCGTAGAGGCGGGCCATCGCGCGCGCGGTGCCGATCCCGGTGGCACCGGCGTGCTCGGCCCTGCGGAACTCGGGTGCGTTGGGGAAGTCCTCTTCGGACAGCAGCAGCCGGTACATCCGGTCGATCGTCCCGCGGCGCTTCTCGTCGTGCAGGAACGTGCTGATCCGGTAGTCCGGCGAGCGGACCACCCAGGCGACGCGCTCGTCCAGTTCGGCGGGGGTGCCCAGGTGCAGGTCGAGCTGGTAGGGCTCGGTGACCAGCTCGCGGACGAGCGTGCCAAGGCGCCGCCCGGTGGCGCGCCGGACCAGCTCGGCGACCAGGTAGCCGTAGGTCAGCGCGTGGTAGCCGACCTTGGTTCCCGGTTCCCACAACGGTGTCTGCCTCGCGAGCGCGGCCGCGTTCGCGTCGTTGTCGAACACCGCGAACGCGCCATCGGGTTCCGGATCGACGTAGGGGAGGCCGACGGTGTGCGCCATGATGTGGTGCACCCGCACGTCGCCCTTGCCCGCGGCGGCGAATTCGGGCCAGTAGGTGGCGACCCGCTCCTCGTGGTCGAGCATGCCGCGGCCGACGAGCGCGGCCACCACGGTCGCGGCGATTCCCTTGGTACCGGAGAACAACGGCGCCAGCGTGTCGCGGCGCCACGGCACGTCGGTGCGCGGATCGGCCAGTCCCGCCCACAGGTCCACGACCGGCACACCGCGCCGCAGCACCGCGAACGCGCCGCCGCCGAGCGAGTCCGCGAGCTGCTGCGCGAACACCTCGCGGACGGGTTCGAATCCTGGTTCGACGGTCCCGTGGATCTTCACGTGCTACAGCCTAGGGGTGTTCTCGAGGAGTTCGCGCGTGTAGGGGTGGGACGGTGCGGCGAGCACGTCGGCGACCGTCCCGGTCTCCACGATCGTCCCGCCGTCGAGGACCGCGACGCGGTCGGCGACGTGGCGCGCGAGGGCGATGTTGTGCGTCACGAACACCATCGCCATGCCGAGCTCTTCGCGCAGTTCCGCCAGCAGGTCGAGGATCGTGGCCTGGACGGACACGTCGAGCGCGCTCGTCACCTCGTCGCACACCAGCACCCTCGGCGTGGTGACGAGCGCGCGGGCGATCGCGGCGCGCTGGCGTTCGCCGCCACTGAGCTGGTCGGGGAGCCGGTGCGCGAGCGACGGCCGCAGGCGCACCCGGTCGAGCACCTCGGCGACCCGCTCGCGCCTGCTCGCCTTCGGCAGCCCGGTCAGCCGCGCGAGCGGGACCTCGACCGAGCGCGCGATGGTGCGGCGCGGGTTCAGCGACGAGAACGGGCTCTGGAACACGTACTGGATGTCGCGCCGTTGCCCCGCGGTCCGGTCCGCGGTGGACGGTGCCAGCGCGACCCCGTCCAGTTCGACCGAACCGGCGTAGCGGGTGTTCAAACCGGACACGCACTGCGAAAGCGTGGTCTTCCCCGATCCCGACTCGCCGAGCAGTAGCAGGCTTTCCCCGGGTGCGAGGGAAAAATCGACCCCCCGCAGCACTTCGTGCCCGCCGTAGGCGACCGAAATGTCCTTCGCGGCGAGCAGCGGCGCGCCGGGGTTCTCCTCGCGCTGGGTGCCGTCGCCGTCGATATCGGGCACGGCGTCGACGAGCCGTCGGGTGTAGGCGTGCCGGGGCTGGTGCAGGACTTCCCGCGCCTGCCCGGATTCGACGATCTCACCGCGGTACATCACCGCGACCCGGTCGGCGATCTGGCCGACGACCGCGAGATCGTGGGTGATGTAGAGCGACGCCACCCCGTGCTCGGCGGCCAGCGAGCCGATGGTGTCCAGCACCAGCGCCTGGGTCGTCACGTCGAGCCCGGTGGTCGGTTCGTCCAGTACCACCACCGCCGGACGGCAGGCGAACGCCATCGCGATGCCGACCCGCTGCTGCTGGCCACCGGAGAGCTGGTGCGGGTACCGCTTCCGGTACGCGGCGTTGCCGGGCAGCCCGACCTCGGCCAGCACCTCGGCCACCCGCGCCGCTCTGTCCTGTTCGGACTGTCCGGTGTGGTGGGTTTCGAGCACCTCCGCGATCTGGACGCCGATCCGCAGGCCGGGGTTCAGCGACAGCGCCGGGTCCTGCGGGATGTAGGACACCGTGCGCCCGCGCAGAGCGCGGCGGTCCCGTTCGGACAGTGCGAGCACGTCGACGGGGTCACCGTCGCGCGGCCGGATGGTGACCGTGCCCCCGGTGGGTGCGAGGCCGCGCCGGAAGTGGCCCAGCGCCGCGAGGCCCGCGGTCGTCTTACCGGACCCCGATTCGCCGACGAGTGCGAGCACCTCGCCCGGCGCGATCTCGTAGGAGACTCCGCGCAGGATCGGGGTTCCGGTGAGCGCGGCGATCTCGAGCCCGGAAACCGTCAGCGCGGCGTCAGTCATCGGTGCCCCTTCCCGTCGCGGCCGACGCGAGCGCGTCGGTGATCAGGTTCGTGCCGACGGTCAGCACCGCGATCGCGGCCACCGGCAGCAGCACGCCCCACGGCTGGATGACCAGCGCGATCCGGTTCTCGTTGATCATCAGCCCCCAGTCGGCCGCGGGCGGCTGGACGCCGAGCCCGAGGAACGACAGTGACGCGATGTAGCCGATCGAGTAGGTCAGGCGCAGACCCAGCTCCACCATCAGCGGGCCGGTGATGTTCGGCAGCACCTCGCGCAGCAGGATCTGCCCGCGCGGCACCGCGTACATCCGCGCGGCCTTCACGTAGTCGTGACCGCGCACCGCCACCGTCGCCTGCCGTGCCACGCGCGCCACACGGGGCGCGTGCGTGACGCCGATGACGACCACGAGCAGCCAGCCCTGCGGGCCGAGCATCGCGATCGCGAGCAGCGCGAACACCAGCTGGGGAAAGGAAAGCAGCACGTCGTTGGCTCGCATGAGGACGCTGTCGAGCTTGCCGCCGCTGTACCCGGCGAGCATGCCGAGCACGGTACCGGCGATCACGCCGACCGCGGTCGCGAGCACGGCGTAGAGCAGCAGCGTCGACCCTCCACTGAGGAATCTCGTGAGCACGTCCCTGCCGAGGCCGTCGGTGCCGAGCACGCCCTCGTGCTTGAACGGCCGCCCGGCGAACTCGGTGGTGGAGTACCCGGTGAGCAGCGGGCCGAGCCACGGGCCGAGCACCGCGACGAGCACGACCACCGCGGTGAGCGCGACGCCGATCTTCGCGCGCGGGAAGGACCAGGCGCGCCGGAGCAAGCCCATCGGCTTGCCCGGCGGGGCCTCGTCGATGCCGGTGGTGGCTTCCGCATCAACGATGCTCATGCGCGGGCCTCCGTCCGCAGCCGGGGATCCGCCAGGATGCCGACGACGTCGGCGAGCAGGTTCACCACGATGTACACCGCGGCGATGATGAGCGTGACCGCCTGCACGACCGCGACGTCGCGCTTGTTGACCGCGTCGATGAGCGCCTGCCCGATCCCGGGGTAGCGGAACAGGAACTCCACCACGACCACGCCGCCCGCGAGCCAGGCGAGCTGCAGCGCGACCACCTGGGCCACGGGGCCGACCGCGTGCGGCAGCGCGTGTCGCAAAAGGACGGTCCGCTCGGGGATTCCCTTCAGTCGCGCCATTTCGACGTAACCGCTGTCGAGCACCTCGCTCATCGTGGCGCGCATCATGCGCGTGATGTAGGGCGTGACGACCAGTGCGAGCGTGAGCACCGGGAGGACGAGCTGGCTCGGTCTCGACCACACCGCCTCGCCGGGCGCCGCGAGCGTGACCGACGGGAAGACCTTGAACACGGTGGTCGACAGCAGCACGATCAGGCCGACCCCGATGACGAACTCGGGCAGCGCCGCGATCACCAGCGTGACACCGGACACCGCGTGGTCGGTGGCGCGGCCGCGGCGCATCGCGCTCCACGTGCCGAGCGCCAGCCCGAGCGGGGCGGAGAGCACCGCCGCGGCGGCGAGCAGCACGAGCGAGGCGATGATCCGGTCGCCGAGCAGCGCGTTGACCGAACCCTGCGTCGCGGTGGAGGTGCCGAGGTCGCCGGTGAGCGCGCCGCCGAGCCACTCGAAGTACCGCTGCCACACCGGCACATCGAGGTGAAGCTGGTGCTGCAGCGCGGAGATCCGTTCCGGGGTCGCCTGCTGGCCGAGTATCGCGCGGGCCGGGTCGCCCGGCAGCAGCAGCGTCGCCACGAACACCAGCACGGTGACGAGCCACAGCACGACGAGGCTGACCAGCAGCCGCTTCAGGACGAGACGGGTCATCTCAGGCCGCCCTTCCGGTGCCGAGCCACACCTGCGAGAACCGGTACCCGCCCAGCGGAAGCCCGGTGCGGTCGGGCGCCAGCCCGGCGACGTAGACCTGGTGCGCGTCGATCTGGTTGAGGAAGCCCCAGATGATGTTCCCGCCGCGCTCGTACTCGATCCGTTGCGCCAAGCCGAGCAGCCTCGTCCGCTCCGCGGGGTCGCTCGTGCCACGCGCCGTCTTAATCAGATCGAGGAATTCCGGGTCGTGCCAATGGGTTTCGTTGTACGGCGAGTCGGGAAGCGCGCCGTTGGACACCTGCGGCAGGTAGTTGCGGGTGTACCAGAAGGACTGCGCGAAGTCCCAGGAAAGGTAGTTCTCGCCGAAGAACGTGGTGGTGTCGACGCGGTTGAGCCGCACGGTCACCCCGGCCGCCTTCGCCTGCTGCTGGAACACCTGCGCCGCTTCGACCGCGCCCGCCTGGATCGGCGCGGTCACCAGCTCGACCTCGAGGTTGGCGTGCCCGGCCGCGGCGAGGAGCCGTTTCGCCTCGGCGATGTCCTGCTTCCGCTGCGGCAGATCCTTGGCGTAGGCGGGATCGAACGGCGCGTAGAGGTCGTTGCCGACCCTGCCCTCGCCGCTGAGCACCTGGTTGATCATCTGCTCGCGGTCCACGATCAGCCGCATCGCCTGCCGGACGCGGGCGTCGTCGAACGGCGGGCGGTCCACCCGCATCGTGAACGGCAGCCAGGTCCCGGTCTCCGAGCGCAGGATCCGGATGCGCTGATCGCTGCGCAGCACCTCGATCAGCGCCACCGGGACCTGGTCGATGGCGTCCACTTGGGACGAAAGCAGCGCGTTGATCCTCGCGTCGTCCTCGGTGAAGTCGATGAGGACCAGCTCGTCGAGGTACGGTTCGCCCCGGCGCCAGTACAGGTCGTTGCGGTGGAAGGAACTCTGCAGGCCCGCGGTGAACGTCCCCGCGCGGAACGGCCCGGTGCCGATCGGCTTCGCCGGGTCGAAGTCGGCGGGCACGATGCCGAGGTTGTACTGGCCGAGGTAGTCGTCGAACGCGGTCGCGGGTTCCTTCAGCCGGAACTCGACCCGCCGGTAACCTGAGGGCACCACCTCGGCGAGCGTGCTCAGGCCCGACGCGCCGCTCTTCGGGTCGTTCGGGTCGGTGATCCGGCGGAAGGTGGCTACCACGTCGGCGGGCGTGACCGGCCTGCCGTCGTGGAAGCGCACGCCGTCGCGCAGGGTCGCCGTCCACGTCTTGGCGTCGGGGGAGGCGGTGAGCGACTGCGCCACCAGCATTTCCGGCCGGTAGTCGTGCCCTCGGTAGAGCAGCGGCTCGTAGAGGTTCACCGTGCGCGCGATATCGGGGTTGGTGGCGGGGATGTGCGGGTCGAGGGTGTCCGACGAGCCGCCACCGGTGATCCCGGCGCGCAGGGTCCCGCCCCGGCTCGGCGGGCCGCTCGGTGCCGCGACCGCGTCCGGCCCGCTGCCGCACGCCGCCAGCGCGGGTGCCAGTCCGAGCAGCGCCGCGCCGCCCGCGGCGGTGCCGAGGAACCGCCGCCTGCTGAGGTTTCCGTTACTCCATCGCGCTTCCTGGTTCATGGTGGGAGACTTCCGGTGAGGGTGGGGGATCAGGAGATGGCACGCCCCGCGTAGCCGGGGGCGGGCGCCAGGTGGTCGCGCAGCCGGTCGGCGACCGCGTCCGGGAAGGGCGCCGCGCGGGCCTCGGCGACGTGCACCGCGAGCAGTTCCTCCGTCGCCACCACTTCGCCGCCGACCACGAGCTCGTGGCAGAGCCGGACCTTCTTCGCCCCCACCGAAAGCACGGTGGTGGTGACGAGCAGGTCCGCGTCCGGCCCGACCTCCTTCAGGTACCGGACGTGCGCTTCGACGGTGTAGAGCGAGCAGCCGGTTTCCGCGCGGTAGGTCTCGCCCATCCCGGTCGCCGCCATCAGGTGGTCGGTGGCGAACCCGAACACCATCACGTAGAACGGCTCGCTCAGGTGTCCGTTGTAGTCGATCCACTCCGGACGGACGGTGTCGCGGTATTCGAGGACCTCAGGCATCGCGCGCCCCTTCGACGGCGCGCTGCACGGCGATGATCGCCCGGTCCCGTTCGGCGACCAGCTCGGCGATCGACCGCCCGCCCGCTTCGTCGTCGCACCCCTCGACCATCCGGTCGCGCAGTTCGGCGGTCAGCTCGGGTGCGTCCAGCCGGGTCCACGGCGATTTCAGCGACGGTCCGAAGTGGTCGAGCATATGCGCCATCCCGCCCTCGCCGCCCGCGAGGTGGAAGGTCAGGCACGGCCCGTGCACCGGCCACCGCAGGCCGGGCCCGTCGGTGATCGCGGTGTCGATCTGTTCGACGGTGGCTTCCCCGTTGGCGACCATGTGCAGCGCTTCGCGCCACAGCGCCTCCTGGAGCCGGTTCGCGATGAAGCCGGGCAGCTCGTCGGTCATGGTGATCACGGACTTGCCGACGCGCCGGTAGAACGCCGCGGCCGCCTCGACCGCCCACGGTTCGGTGAGCCGCCCGCCGACGACTTCGACCAGCGGGATCAGGTACGGCGGGTTGAACGGGTGGCCGACCACGAGCCGTTCCGGGGTCGCCGCGGAAACCTGCATCTCGCTCATCGCGTAACCCGAAGTGGACGAGGCGACGACCACCCCGGGCGGGGTCGCGGCGTCGATCTCGGCGAGCAGTTTTCGTTTCAGCTCAAGCTTTTCCGGGGCGCTTTCCTGCACGAAGCCCGCGGCGCCGACCGCTTCGGCGAGCGTCTCGGTGACGGTGAGGTTGTCGCGGCCGGCTCCTTCGGCGAGGCCCAGCGCGGTCAGCGCGGGCCACGCCGCGTCGACGATGCGCGCGAGCCGTTCCGCGGCGTCGGGAGCCGGGTCGTAGGCCAGCACCCGGAAACCCCTGGCCAGGAAATGCGCCACCCAGCCGCCGCCGATCACGCCCGCGCCGACACAGGCGACAGTGTCCACTGTGGATACCTCAGCGCGCGGTGGCACGATCGGCTCCCTTCAGGTTCAGCTGGGCGCGGGCCTCGTCCGGGGTGGCGATGGTGGCCCCGAGGTTTTCCAGGATGGTGACGGCCCGTTCGACGAGCTGGCCGTTGGTCGCCTTCACGCCCTTGCTCAGGTACAGGTTGTCTTCGAGGCCGACCCTGACGTGCCCGCCGAGCAGCGCGGACTGCGCGACCCACGGCATCTGGTCGCGCCCGATCGCGAACGACGCCCACTGCGCGCCCTCGGGCAGCATCTTCACCATCGTTTGCAGCAGCGCCGGATCGGCCGGTGCGCCGTACGGGATTCCCATGCACAGCTGGAAAAGCGGGGGAGCGTCGATGAGACCCTCCTCGATCAGCTTGGTGGCGAACCAGAGCTGGCCGGTGTCGAAGATCTCCAGCTCGGGTTTCACGCCCAGCTCCTGGATCCGCTTCGCCCCGGCGCGCAGCATGTCCGGAGTGGACACGTAGAGCTGGTGGCCCTCGCCGAAGTTCAGCGAGCCGCAGTCGAGCGTGCAGATGTCCGGCAGCAGTTCCTCCACGTGCGGGAGCCGGTCCGCCGCGTTGACGAGATCGGTGCCGTCGACCGGTTTCAGCGGGTCCTCGTCGTCGAGCACGAGATCGCCGCCCATGCCAGCGGTCAGGTTGAGCACGACGTCCACGCCGCTGTCCCGCACGCGGCGCACGGTTTCCCGGTACAGCGCGACATCGCGCGAGCCCTGGCCGGTGTCGAGGTCGCGCACGTGGATGTGCACCACCGCGGCGCCCGCGTTCGCCGCCTCGACGGCGGAGGCGGCGATCTGCCCGGGGCTGATCGGCACGAACCCGCTCTTGCGCGTCGTGTCCCCGGCACCGGTGAGTGCGCAGGTGACGATCACGTTCTGCTTCACGATCCTCCTTTGTGGACTAAGTGGCGTCGACGATGACGCGGTCGATGAAATCGCGGAGGTGGCGGCGCATCGTGGCGACCGAGCTGCCCGGTTTCCCGGTCAGCACCTGGATGCCGAGCCCGTCGATCAGGGCGGTCAGCTGCGCGGTGAGCTGGTCGGGGTCGCCCGGCGCGAACGTGCCCTGCTCCTGCCCCGACCCGATGGTCATCGCGATGGTGCGGTACCAGCGGTTGTAGGCGTCCCAGTACAGCTCGCGCATCTTCGGGTCGAGCGCGCTTTCGTTCCACACCTGCAGCCACACCGACCATTCCGCGCGCAGCACCGGCCCGTCGGGCAGTTGCAGCTCGACGAGCTTGAGCAGGCGTTCGTGCGCGGAGCCGATCGCGTGCAGCTCGGCCACCTGGCGGTCGAACGCGAGTTTCACGTTGCGCCGCAAGGCTTCGGTGAGCACGTCGGCCTTGGTGGGGAAGTGGTAGTGGATGGCGGCCGGGCTGGTGCCGCATTCGCGAGCGATGTCGGCGATCCGGACCTTGTGGTAGCCGCGGTCGGCGATGAGCTGCCACGCCGTTTCGAGTATCCGGCGCCGCGGTTCGGGTTCCTCGGGGTGCCCCGCCGAGCGCGCCGCGGGCGGTGGGACGGCGGTGACGGTGGCCGCCTCGTCGCTGCCGTGCAGCAGCCAGTTGACGGTGACCCCGCTGTATTCGGCGATCCGCACCAGTTCGTGGGGCGAGAACCGCCGGGTTCCGTTGAGCGCCTTGGACAACTTCGTCTCGTCGAGATCGATACCCGCGGCGAACTCCCGCTGCGCGACCGGCATGGCGCGGATCAGGCCGCGAACGCGCTCGCGCAGTGCGTCGTGCTGCGTGCCCGGTGCGGTCATGGCTGAGGACGGTAAACGCGGTTTGCGATTATCGCAATACGCGGAAGCTGTGCGTGGTCGGAGTTGTAGCCTTTGACCTGCGAAGTTGCGATTGAAGTTGACTGTCTGATCAGTCCGTCGTCGGCGGTGTCGGGATCATGGGAGTACCGCGGCCACCTTCATCGGTGCCGTCGGGGCCCGCCCGAAGTTACTGTCGGAACCATGAACAGCGAGAACCTCCTCGGGCAGTTCCTCCGCGCCCGTCGTGAGCAGGTGCGGCCCGAAGACGCCGGTATCACGGTCGACGGGTGGCGCCGCGTGCCCGGCCTGCGCCGGGAGGAGGTCGCCATGCTCGCGGGGGTGAGCGCCGACTACTACGTGCGGCTCGAACAGGGCCGTGAGCGGAACCCGTCGGCGCAGGTCCTCGACGCGCTGGCCCGCACGCTGCGCCTGGAAGCGGACGCGGTGGCACACCTGCACCAGCTCACCCGCCCCGCTCCCGTCCGCGGGCGCGTGCGGGAGGAGCGGGTCAGCCCGAACCTGCTGCGCATGATGGACGGCTGGCCCGCCACGCCCGCCGTGGTGCTCGGCCGCTGCCTCACCGTGCTCGCGCACAACGCGCTCGGCGGCGCGCTGTTCGACGGGCACACCCACAGCCGTGACCTCGTGCGGCTGGTCTTCCTCGACGACGGCGCGCGCGACTTCTACCCCGACTGGGACCGGGTCGCCGTCAACACCGTCGCCGGGCTGCGGGCCGCCGTCGGCGTCGGCCACGACGATCCCCAGCTCATCGAAACCGTCGGCGAGCTGTCGGTGAAGAGCGAGAAGTTCCGCGAACTGTGGGCGCGCCACGACATCCGGCAGAAAACACACGAAACCAAGCGGTTCCGGCACCCGCTGGTCGGCGAGCTGACACTGCACTACGAGTCGTTGACCGTGAACAGCGCGCCGGGCCAGCAACTCGTCGTGTACCAGGCCGAACCCGGCAGCCCGTCGGAAGAGGCACTCGCCCTGCTGGGCAGCTTCACCGCTCCCGAGGCCGTCCGGCCCGAGGAACGGCACCCGAACCACCGCGAATAACCGGCGCCCCAAGGAACCGTGTCCTTTCGGCACGGTGCTTAAACGCGCCCTTTTTCGGTACCAGGAAAGGAAAAACACGTTCATGAACACCGAAGGAACCCCGGTGTGGTTCATCACCGGCTGCTCCACCGGCCTCGGCAGGGCCGTGGCCGAGGCCGTGCTCGGCCGCGGCTGGCGTGCCGTGGTCACCGCACGGGACCCGGGTCAGGTCGCCGATCTCGTCGGCGCGCACGGCGATCGGGCACTCGCGGTGGCGCTCGACGTCATCGACGCCGAACAGGTCCGCGCCGCGGTCAAACGCGCCGAGGACGCCTACGGCCGCATCGACGTGCTGATCAACAACGCGGGCTACGGCTACCTCGCCGCTGTCGAGGAAGGGGAGGACGAAGAGGTCCGGAAGTTGTTCGACACCAACGTCTTCGGGCTGGTCGACGTCACGCGCGCGGTGCTGCCGGGGATGCGCGCGCGACGCGCCGGGCACATCGTGAACGTCTCTTCGCTCGGCGGACTCGCCGCGTTCGGCGCCACCGGCTACTACCACGCCACGAAGTTCGCGGTGGAAGGGCTTTCCGAGTCGCTCGCCGCCGAGGTCGCCCCGCTGGGGATCGGCGTGACGATCGTGGAACCGGCCGCGTTCCGCACCAACTGGTCCGGCCCGTCGATGCGGCAGTCCCCGGTCCGGATCGACGACTACGCCGAGACCGCGGGCGCGCGGCGCACGGCGACCACCGCCACCTACGGGCACCAGCCGGGCGACCCGGCACGCGCGGCGGAGGCGATCGTCGCCGCGGTCGGATCGGACGCACCGCCGCTGCGCCTGTTGCTCGGCAAGGCCGCCTACGACATCGCCTCCGCGCGCCTTGGCGCGTTGAAAACCGCTTTCGACGCTTGGCGCGACGTCACGCTGAGCGCGGACTACCCGGTGGAGGAAACCAAGTGACCACACCGAAAATCGTGCTGATCACCGGTGCGAGCAGCGGCATCGGGCAGGCGACCGCGGTGCGGCTCGCCCGCGAAGGACACGTCGTCGTGCTGGGTGCGCGCCGGGAAGACCGGCTCACCGCACTCGCGGAAACGATCCGGCGGGACGGCGGGGTCGCCTACGCGCGTCGTCTCGACGTCACCGACCGCGACGACGTCGGGGCGTTCGTCGACGCCGCCGCGGCCGAGCACGGCAGGGTCGACGCGATCGTCAACAACGCGGGCGTGATGCCGCTGTCGCGTTTGGACTCACTGCTGGTGGCGGAGTGGGACCGGATGATCGACGTCAACATCCGCGGGCTGCTGCACGGGATCGCAGCCGCGCTGCCCTGGTTCCGGCGGCAGGGAACCGGGCACTTCGTCACCGTCGCCTCGACCGGCGCGCACGAGGTGGTGCCGACCGCCGCGGTGTACTGCGGCACGAAGTACGCGGCGTGGGCGATCACCGAGGGGCTGCGCCGGGAAGCCGATCCCGGCATCCGCGTCACCACGGTTTCCCCCGGTGTCGTCGAATCGGAACTCGCCGACACGATCACCGAGGCCGGCGCGAAGGAGGCGATGCGCGCCTACCGCGCGGCGGCGATCCCGGCCGACGCCATCGCGGGCGCCGTTTCCTACGCGCTCGCGCAACCGGCCGATGTGGACGTGAACGAACTCGTGGTCAGGCCGACCAGGCAGCGCTGAGGTCGATTCAGAGATCGGGGAGCGGATCGCGCGGGAGGTTCTCGCCAGCCAGTTCCAGGTCGGCGGCCCGGATCACCGGGACGTACTCCTCGTCGATCTCCAGCAGGACGTCGCCGATTTCCACCGTGGGGCCGAGCGAGCCCTCGGTGTCCACGGGGCCGAGCCGGGTGTCGCGGGGGAGCCGGTCGAACACCGAATTCGGGCGGTGCCGCCGGAACCGGCCGCGGCAGCCGAGCACCGCGATCCCGCCGTCGGTGACCGCGACGAGGAACGGGACCATGCCGGGGATCCCGCCGATCCGCACCGAGGTGCCGGGGAAGAGGTAGCGGATCTCCTCGCCCGGTTTGAGGTACGCGCGGCAGCGGTCGCGGACCTTGGCGGACAACGGCATGACAAGCCCCCTCGAACCCGGATGCCTCAGTCTAGCGGTTCCGGCCGGGCGAACAGGGTCCTCGACAGCGCGAGCGCAGCGGTGCGGACGGCGGGGGCCACCCGGTCGGCGCGCATCCGGGTGCTCCACCCGGTGATCGAGATCGCGGCGACCGCGGTGCCCGCGTGGTTCAGCAATGGGCTCGCCGCGCAGATCACGCCGGCGCGGGATTCTTCGCGCTCGTAGGCGATCCCGTCCGATCTGATCTTCGTGAGCTGTTTGCGGAACAGGCCGGGGGCGGTGATCGTGCGCGGGCCGACGCGGGGCAGCCCCGCGGCGAGCACGGTGTCCACAGTGGACTCGGGCGCGTGTGCGAGCAGCGCCTTGCCGACACCGGTGGCGTGCGCGGGAAAGCGCCCGCCGATGCGCGAGGGCAGCGCCGGGGCGTCGGGGCCGCCGAGCACGTCGAGGTAGACGACCTCGGTGCCTTCGAGCACGGCGAGGTGCACCGTGTTGCGGGTGGCCTCGCGCAGATCCGCCAGGTACGGGCGCGCGGCGTCGACCAGCCCGCGCTGGCGCACCGCGAGCTGCCCGATCTCGAACAGCCGGAGCCCGAGCCTGATCGCGGTGCCGTCGCGTTCGAGCAGGCCCTCGGCGGTGAGGTGGCCGACGAGCCGGTGCACGCTCGATTTCGGGATCCCGCTGCGGCGGGCGAGTTCGGAGATGCCGAGCGAGTCGTCACCGGGGGAGAACGCGGTCAGCAGCGCGGCGACCCTGGCGGTGAGCTGCCCGTCGTCGTTCCGCTGTGCGGGACACATGACCCGAGTGTGCACCATCGCCGGTGGGTCAGGCGAGGTTGTCGAGCATCAGGGCGAGCGCGAAGTCGAACCGGTCGTGCCCGGTGCCGGAGGTCAGCTCCGCCGCGTGCTCCCTGGTGTGCGGGAAGCGGTCGGCGGGCAGGGCGCCGAGCCTGGTGACGAGTTCTTCGCGGCTGAGGACCCAGTCGTGCTCGTCGTGCTGCCGCCGTCGTTCGACGAGCGACCGTTCCAGGGTGTAGGCGCTGACGTAGAGCGTCATCGCGTCGCGCGCCCATGCGGCGGTCCGCGGCGCGATGCCTCCGGCGAGCAGGATCGCCAGTATCCCTTCGCCGACCCGCAGCGTTTCGAGATTGGTCGGGACCGTGGCCAGCGCGGCGCGGGCCACGCCGGGGTATTCCAGGTACTGGTCGCGGATCTGGGCGTAGACGCCGAGGACCTGTTCCCGCCACGAGGCGGGATCCGGTTCGGGCAGGTCGATTCCGGTGAAGAGCCTGCCGATGAGCAGATCGTCGAGGTCGTCCTTGTTGACGATGTGCGCGTACAGCGAGGACGGTCCGGTGCCGAGCACGGCGGAGACCCGGCGGATCGTCAGCGCGTCGTACCCTTCGGTGGCGACGACTTCCAGTGCGGCGTCGGTGATCCGCTCGGGTGTGATGGGCGCCTTCCGCGGCGCGGCGGGGGCGGACGGCGCGGGAGGCTGTGCGTGGCGGGCGGTGCGGCGCTGTCGGGGATCAGCAGGCATGCGGGCCACGATACCTGGGCACGAACTAAGTTCGTCGCGAGGAGGCGGTGAGGTTCGCCGAGCGGGGGAAGCGGGCACCGGCGGCGAGTACCCGCCTTCCCCTCGACCGGCCAGTGAGTTGATCGGCCACTTCGGACGCGCGAAGTCGTCCTGAACCGCGCTCACGCGTTGTAGCCTGACCCGCATGGTCGACACGCCACCGCGGCAAACCGTGTACCCCAACGTCCGGTATGCCGATCCGAAGGCCGCGATCGCGTTCCTCACAGAGGCTTTCGGGTTCGAGTCGCATTTCGTGGTCGACGCCGCGGACGGTGGAGTGGAGCATGCCCAAGTCCGGGCCGGCGCCGACCTGATCTTCCTCAGCAGGGAGCAGGAAGCCGATCGCTACGGCATGCACACCCCGCTCGTGCTGGGCGGCACCAGCCAGTCGTTGTGCGTGTGGGTGCCCGACGGCGCGCTCGAGGAACACGAGGCTCGGGCTGCGGCCGCCGGGGCACGGATCCTGAACCCGGTGCACGACTCCCCGGCGGGGGTCCGGGAATACTCCTGCGCTGATCCGGAAGGCCAGGTCTGGACCTTCAGCAGCTACGCGGGCGAGTGACGGTCAGCGTCCACACGGGACTGTCGACCGGGCGTCCCTGTCCGGCAAGTCCTCGAAGACGGAGAAGCCTGCGGGT
The DNA here is from genome assembly GCF_018736145.1 of Amycolatopsis sp. CA-230715. Taxonomy (GTDB): domain Bacteria; phylum Actinomycetota; class Actinomycetes; order Mycobacteriales; family Pseudonocardiaceae; genus Amycolatopsis. The sequence continues at coordinate 9,831,660 of NZ_CP059997.1, read as the reverse complement.
CAGCCGACGCCGGTGAGTTCGGCCGAAAGGTCCCACAGCCGCGCCGCGTCGGCGGGGTCGACCGCCCACGGCTTGACCCCGCCGACGAGCATGTCGTCGGTGGTGGCGGGTTCGGCGAGGTCGCAATCCTGGCAGTACCGACCCCCGATGCCGTCGAGCAGGGGAGAGGTCGCCGCCCACACCGCCGTCGCGGCGCCCTGTTCCGGGGTCTTGAACCCCGGCGCCGGTCCGCCGTCCGGCCCGAACCAGCCCTGCGCGATCTGCTCCTCGCGCGGCACGTGCCGTTGCAGCGGAGTCAGGATGCTTCCCGGGTGTACGGCGAACGACCGCACCCCGAGCGCGTCGAGCCGGACCGCGAACAACGCGTTCGCCGTCTTGGACTGCGCGTACGCCAGCCATCGGTCGTACCCGGTCCGGAACTGCGGGTCGGTCCACCGGATACCGGACAGGAAGTGCCCCGACGAGGCGACCGACACCACGCGCGCGTTCGCCGTCAGCGCCGGGCGAAGCCGGTTGACGAGGGCGAAGTGGCCGAGGTGGTTCACGGCGAACTGCGCTTCCCAGCCCGGTCCGACCCGCGTTTCGGGACAGGCCATGATCCCGGCGCCCGCGATGACGATGTCGAGCGCCGTCCCGTCGTCGAGGACCCGGTCGGCGAAGGCCCGCACACTGGCGAGATCGGCGAGGTCGAGTTCGCGCACGTCCGCGAGGTCCCCGACGGACTCCTGCGCGACGGCGACCCGGCGCGCGGGCACGAGCACCCGAGCGCCCGCCGCGGTCAGTGCGCGCGCGGTTTCCAGCCCCAGCCCCGAATATCCGCCGGTGACCAACGTGGTCTTGCCGGTGAGGTCGATCCCGTCGAGCACCTCGGCCGCCGTGCTGTGCGCGCCGAAGCCGCTGCCGATCCGGCGCTGTTCCCCTGTCGTGTTCGCTGTCATGAGTGCGACGCTAAGAGCTAGAGCGTTGTCTAGGTCAAGGTATGGTCGGCGATATGGCGAAGAACGGGCTGTCCATCGGGGAGGTCGCCGAGACGACCGGGCTCAGCGTGCACGCGCTGCGCTTCTTCGAACGCGAGAACCTGTTTCTCCGTGAGATCCCGCGCACCGCGGGCGGACAGCGCGTCTACGATCCCGCCGACGTCGACTGGCTCGTGCTGTGCACCCGGTTCCGCGATTCCGGGATGCCGATCGCGACCATCAAGGAGTTCGCCGGACTGGTCCGAAGTGGACCGGGGAACGAACCGGAACGGCTGGCGCTGCTGGAAGAGCACGAGCGCGCCGTCGAAGCCAGGATCGCGGACCTGCAAGCGAGCCTCGGCATCATTCGCGGCAAGGTCGCCGCCTACCGTGAGCACGTCCACAATGGAACCGCCGCCGGAGTGTGGGCGCCGACGGCCGCGTCCTAGCCGGAGTGCATCGCGTTGGCGCCGAGTACCAAGCGGACGCAATGCGCGACGAGCCGCTCGCGCGAGACCGAGACCGTCCCGTTGAGATAGGCGACGAACAGGTTGGTCAACGCGCCGACGAGTGCGATCGCGGTGAGTTCGCGGTCCTGCGCACCGACCTTTTCGGACAGTTGCGCGCGCACCAGTTCGGTGAACGCGGGCAGCATCGCGACGCCGCGCGCGCTCAGCGCGGGATCGGTCAGCGGTGCCAGCAGGAGCACCCTTCCCCGGCGAGGATCGTCGACGATCAGCTCGACGAACGCGTGCACCGCGGCCTTCGCCTTCGCCCGCTCGTCGGAGGGCGCCGCCGTCGTCACGGCGTTCACGAGCGCCTTGCGTGCTTTCTCGCCGACGGATTCGTACACCGCGAGCACCAGTTCCTCGCGGTCGGCGAAGCTCTCGTAGAAGTACCGCTCGGTCAGTTTCGCGCGGCGGCACACCGCGCGGACGCTGACCGCAGTGCTGCCCTCGGTGCCGAGCAGGTCGAGCGCGGCCTCGATGAGCTGCTCGCGGCGGGTCGCCTTGCGGTCGTCGAGCGTGGTGCCGCCCCAGGTGCGGCCTCCGGTCGGCATGTGCGGGATCCCTCTGTTGACTACGGTCGTTGTCAATCCTAACCTGACAACAGTCGTAGTCAGTTGAGGGAAGGTCGCTGATGACCGAGCTGAGCACGAGGGACACCGAGCGCCGCGCCGAACCGGAGCCGCTCGGGCCCGACTCGCTGACCTGGAAGTACTTCGGCGACTGGCGCGGGCTGCTGATCGCGCTGTGGGCAGGGTCGATGCAGAACATGCATCCCGGGCTCGGCGCGGGTGTCGAGCAGCATTCGAAGTTCTTCAACGAGCGGTGGCAGCGCCTGTTCCGGTCGCTCTACCCGATCGGCGGCGTCCTCTACGACGGCCCGCGCGCCGCGCAGACCGCGCTCGAAGTGCGCGGGTACCACGACACGATCAAAGGCGTCGATGCCAAGGGCAGGCGATATCACGCGCTCGACCCGGACACGTTCTACTGGGCGCACGCCACGTTCTTCGTGAGCACGATCCTGATCGCGGACAACTTCATGGGCGGCATCGGCGAGGCCGAGAAGCGCAAGCTGTTCGACGAACACGTCCAGTGGTACCGGATGTACCGCATGAGCATGCGCCCGGTGCCGGAGACCTGGGAGGACTTCCTGACGTACTGGACGCACATGTGCGAGAACGTGTTGGAGGACAACAAAGCCACGCGGGACGTGCTCGAAATCGGGGAAATCGCGAAACCGCCGTTCCTGCCGTGGCTCCCGGATTTCGTGTGGCGCCGGGTGCGCATACTGGTGGCGCGCAACTTCGTGTGGCTCACCGTTGGCCTCTACGACGAGCCGGTGCGCGAGCTGCTCGGCTACCGCTGGACCGCGTTCGACGAGATGCGGCACCGCCTGTTCGGCAAGGCGGTCAACGCGGTGTTCCGGTTCGTCCCGCACGACCGCCGCTACCACCCGCGGGCGCGGGCGGGCTGGCGGCGCGTGCGCGGCGCACTCCCGCCGGACGCGCCGCTGGTGCACACTCCACAGCGGAACCTGCCGCCGTTGGCGGAACGGGACAGCCCGACGCACTATTCGCCGCACGAGTAGAGGAGCAGCATGAAACTCGGCTACCACCTCGGCTACTGGTCCGCGGGCCCGCCGCCCGGCGCGCTGGACACGGTCAAGGAGGTCGAGCGGCTCGGCTTCGACTCGGTGTGGACGGCGGAGGCCTACGGTTCCGACGCGTTCACGCCGCTCGCCTGGTGGGGTGCCTCGACGAGCAGGATCCGCCTCGGCACCGACATCGTGCAGATGGCCGCGCGCACGCCCACCGCGACCGCGATGAGCGCGCTCACGCTCGACTACCTCTCCGGTGGCCGCTTCGTGCTGGGCATCGGCGCGTCGGGCCCGCAGGTGGTCGAGGGCTGGTACGGCCAGCCGTACCCGCGCCCGCTCGCCCGCACCCGCGAGTACGTCGACATCCTGCGCCAGGTGTTCGCGCGCGAGGCGCCGGTGACGCTGGACGGCGAGTTCTTCCAGCTCCCGCACCGCGGCGGCGCCGGGCTCGGCAAACCGCTCAAGCCGACCGTCCACCCGCTGCGCGCGGACCTGCCGATCCACCTCGCCGCCGAGGGGCCGAAGAACGTCGCGCTGGCTGCCGAGATCTGCGACGGCTGGCTGCCGATGTTCTTCTCGCCGAAGAGCGACGCGTTCTACCGCAAGGCGCTGGCGGAGGGCTTCGCGCGGCCCGGCGCGCGGCACATGCTGGAGGACTTCGAGGTGCCCGCCTCGATCCCGGTGATCCTGCGCGACGACGTGGAGGAGGCCGCGGACTTCATCCGGCCTTCGCTCGCGCTCTACATCGGCGGGATGGGCGCCAAGCAGGCCAACTTCCACTTCGACCTGTTCGTCCGGCTCGGCTACGAGGAGACCGCGCACCGCGTGCAGGAGCTGTACCTGGCCGGGCACAAGAAGGACGCGGTCGCGGCCATCCCGACCAGCCTCGTCGAGGACACCGCGCTGATCGGGCCCGCCGCGAAGATCAAGGACGAGCTGGCCGCGTGGGAGGAAACCGTGATCACCTCCCTGCTGCTGCGCGGGGACACGCGCACCCTGACGGCGGTCGCCGAAATCCTGTCCTGAGCGCTTTCGCTGCCGACCCCCCGTTCGAGGGGTTGGCAGCGTGAAGCGGGTCACGTAGCCTTCGCGGCACAGTGAACGTGAAATCAGTTCATGTTGCGGAGGTTGGCATGCCGGTGAGCCGGAGGAACGTACTGGCCGGGGCCGCGGCCGCCCCGCTCGCGCTGAGCGCGCTCGGCGCTGGGACTGCGAACGCGGCGGCCGAGTCCGGCTACCTGGTGGGCTGCGGCATCGCCGACGTCACCGGGCCCGCGGCGGAGAACGGCATGATGGGCTACTCGATGCCGCAGCAGCAGACCGCGGGCATCCACCTGCGGACGCGGGCGCGGGCGTTCGTGATCGCCGACGGGAGCACCCGGATCGCCTTCGTCACCGCGGAACTGGGCGCGTTGTTCCAGTCGGTGCACCAGGGCGTGCTGCGGGCGCTCGCGGCGAAGTACGGCGACCTCTACACCGAGCGGAACGTGCTGCTCAACGCCACCCACACGCATTCGGCGTGCGGCGGCGACTCGCACTACGCCGCATACGACCTGTCCATCCTCGGCTTCCAGGAGCAGGTCTACGACGGCGTCGTGGACGGGATCGTGGCGGCGATTTCCCAGGCGCACGAACGGCTCGCGCCCGGCACCATCCACATCGGACGAGCCGAGCTGACCGACGCCAGCGTCAACCGCTCGCGCACCGCGTTCGAGCTGAACCCCCAGGCGGACAAGGACCACTTCCCGCTGTCGATCGATCCCGCGGTGACCGTGCTGCGGTTCTCCCATGCCGGCGCGGACGTCGGCGCGATCACCTGGTTCGCCACGCACGGCACCTCGATGACCAACGGCAACAAGCTGATCAGCTCGGACAACAAGGGCTACGCCGCCTACACCTGGGAGCACGACCACGCCGGGGTCCGCTACCTCGACGGCCCGCCGGGGTTCGTCGCCTGCTTCGCCCAGACGAACTCCGGTGACATGTCCCCGAACCTGGACCTCAAGCCGGGCACCGGGCCGACGACCGACGAGGTGGAGAACACCAGGATCATCGGCGAGCGCCAGTTCCGCGCGGCGAAGACCGCTTTCGACGGCGCGGCCGAAACCGTGCGCGGCCCGCTCGACCACCGGATGTGCTATGTGGACATGTCCACTGTGGACGTCGAGGCGAAGTACACCCCGGACGGTGAGCCGCACCGCACGGCCACCGCGGCGATCGGGGTGTCGATGCTGGCTGGCAGCACGGAGGACGGACCGGGACTCCCGTTGCCGGAGGGCGTGAAGAACCCGTTCATCGACTGGCTCGGCGGGATCGACGCGCCGATCCCGGCCGCGCTCGCCGGCGCGCAGGCGCCCAAGCCGATCGCGGTGCCCTTCGGCGCGATGAAACCGTACCCGTGGGCGCCCGAGGTGCTGCCGCTGCAGATCGTCCGGATCGGACAGTTCCACCTCGTCGCGGGGCCAGCCGAGTTCACCATCGTCGCCGGCCTGCGGATCCGGCGCACGGTGGCCGCGGAACTGGGCGTGCCGGTGGAAAACGTGCTGATGCAAGGATATTCGAACGCCTACAGCCAGTACGTCACCACGCCGGAGGAGTACGACTCGCAGCAGTACGAGGGCGCGTCGACGTTGTTCGGGCGGTACACGCTTCCCGCCTACCAGCAGGAGTTCGCGAAGCTGGCGGCGGCGATGCGCACGGGCGCGGCGGTGCCGCACGGGCCGGTGCCGAGGGATCTGCGCGGCAAGCTCGTCAACTTCCAGCCCGGCGTGGTGTTCGACTCGCCGCAACTGTTCAAGTCCTTCGGGGACGTGCTCACCGACGCGAAGAGCACCTACCGCCGCGGCGAACGGGTCACCGTCGCGTTCTCCACCGGGCACCCGAAGAACAACCCGCGCCGCGGCGGCACCTTCCTCGAGGTGCAGCGGCTTCTCGACGGGAAGTGGTCCCGGTACGCCGACGACGGCGACTGGGCCACCCGGTACCAGTGGGCCCGCGACGGGGTTTCGGCGTCCATCGCGACCTTGAGCTGGCAGGTACCGCCGGACACCCCGATCGGCAAGTACCGGATCGTCCACTTCGGAGACTGGAAGAGCGGGTGGAACGGCCGTATCACCGCCTTTTCCGGCACGTCGCGCGCTTTCGTCGTCTCATGAGGTGGCGGATCGGCGTTGTCGTGGCGGCGGTGCTGGCGGCCTCGGCGGCCCCGGCGGTCCCGGTGGCGCTCGCCGAGGGGGCGGGCGCCACCACCGTGATGGCGTTCAACGCCTACCAGCTGCCGTGGATCGCGGCGCCGGGCACCGCGGACAAGGACAAGCGCGCGCACGCGGCCGAGGACGTGATCAGGACGGCCGACCCGGACGTGCTGGTGCTCGAAGAGGCGTTCAGCGCGCAGGCCGAAGCCCTGCGCGCCCGGCTGGCCGACCGGTGGCCGCACCAGACCCCGCTCGTCGGCCAGCGCTGCGACACCTCGCCGGGCTGGACGACGGTGGACGGGAACTGCTCGAACTCGCCGGTGGTCGTCAACGGTGGGGTGACCGTGCTGAGCAAGCACCCGATCACCGAGCAGCACCAGCTCGTGTACGAGCACTCGTACCCCGGCACCGCGGACTACCTGTCGAACAAGGGCGCCGCGCTCGCCAGGCTCGTCGTCGGCGGGCGCCCGCTGTGGGTGGCCGGGACGCACCTGCAGGCCGACGAAGCACCGGGCACCCTGCCGAAGGCGCACGAAATCCGGATGGCCCAGCTCGCCGAACTGCGCGCGCTCGTCGCGAAGTACGTGCCGCGCACGGAGCCGGTGCTCGTCGGCGGTGACCTGAACATCGAGTACTGGGCGGGGCGCGACCGCCGCGACGGGCTCGGCCGCACCCAGGCGGAACAGGGCGAGGCCGCGCTCGACGGCACGGTGCGCACCGCCGGGCCGGGCCAGTTCTCGTTCGACGCGAAGACCAACCCGCTCGCCGCGAAGTCCGTCCCGGCCACCTACCGGGACTCGCTCGACTACCTCGGCACGGTGCGGGGGAGCGGGCGCCCCGCCGTCGCGGTCGGCCCGGTACGGCTGGTGCATTACAGCGATGGCACGATTCCCTCGGATCACTACCCGGTGGTGGCGGAAATCCACTACTAAGGGGCTGCCCGCCCACGCCGAGGAGGACTTTTGACCGCGCTTCCGACGAGGACACGGTTGGGCTACTCGCTCGGCTCGCTGGTCACCGGCCCGTTCGGGACCGTCCCGGGGCTCCTGCTGCTGCCGTACCTCACCGACACCCTCGGCGTCGCGAGCGGGGTGGCCGGCGCCATCGTGTTCGTGCCCAAGGTGTGGGACGTGCTGTTCAACCCGTTCGCGGGCCGGATGTCGGACTCCGATCTGGCGAAGACGGGGAGCAGGCGGCGGTTCATCCTCGGCGGCGGGATCGGCGTCGCGGTCCTGTTCGCGGCGATCTTCGCCTACCCCGGTTTCGCGAACAGCACCGCGGACGGGATCTACGTGGTGGTGGCGTTCTTCCTGTGCGCCACCGCGTTCGCCTTCTTCCAGGTGCCGTTCAACGCGCTCCCCGCCGAGATCACCGGCAACTACGACGAACGCACCAGGCTGACCAGCTGGCGGATCGGCGTGCTCGCGGTCGCGATCCTGTTCTCCGGCGGGGTCGCGCCGCTGATCACCACCGGGATCGGCGGCGTCGCGGGCTACCGCGTGATGGGCATCGTCGTGGCGGTGCTCATGATCGGCGGCACGATCGCGGTCTTCCTCGGCACGCGCGGCGCCCCGGTGGGCGCGGAACGGCCGCAGACCACCCGGTTCTCCGAGCTGTGGGCCACCATGCGGAGCTGGCGGTCGTTCCGGTGGCTGCTCGGCCTGTACTTCGTCCAGTCGCTCGGGATCAGCATCGTGCTGGCCGGGGTCAGCTACGCGGCGAAGTACATCATCGGCGACGAGTCGGCCAAGTCGCTGCTGTTCGCCGCCGTGGTCGGGCCCGCGCTGCTGATGATGCCGGTGTGGCCGAGGATCGGCGCGCGCTGGGGCAAGGTCGCCGGCTTCCGCGCGGCGTCGATCGTGCTGTCTGTCGCGCTGTTGTGCCTGCTCGGCGCGAAAGTGCTGCCGCTGTGGGTGACCCTGCTCGTCGCGGCGCTCGTCGGCGTGGGCTACGGCGGGGTCCAGGTGTTCCCGCTCGCGATCCTGCCGGACCTCATCGAGGACGAGGAAAAGCGCACCGGTGAGCGCAGGGCGGGCATCGCGGCCGGGATCTGGACCGCGGGCGACACGCTCGGCCTCGCGCTCGGCGGCGGCATCTTCGGCCAGATCCTCGCGGCGGGCGACTACGTGTCGAGCACCGACGCGAACGCGGCCCAACCCGGCAGCGCGATCACCGCGATCCTGGTCGGCTTCTCGGTACTGCCCGCGGTACTCGTGGCGCTCGGGATTCCCTTGCTGCGCAAGTCGGTGCTCGACCGTACGTGAGTGCCGACGAGGCCGTCCACTTCGGACGGTGCGCGGTTCGGCCTGTGCACCGTCGCCGACGAAATGCGGCACGGCACGAACGGGTGACGCTTCGCCGGGCCGCGCACCGCGCCCGGTGTTAGCGTCCGCCCATGACCAGCGCACACACCCAGCACGAAGGCCACACCCACGAACACGGTCCGGGGTGCGGGCACGTCGCGGTCCCGCACCAGGGCCACGTCGACTACGTCCACGACGGACACCTGCACCGCGAGCACGACGGCCACTTCGACGAGTGCGAACCCGAAGGCCACCAGCCGCACGACGAACACCAGCACGCGCACGGGCACGGCTGCGGGCACGTCGCGGTGCCGCACGGCGATCACGTCGACTACCTGCACGACGGCCACCGCCACGCCGAGCACGACGGGCACTACGACGAGCACTGAGCCGCTCCGCCTGCCCTCTTGTCGAACGTGAATGTCTTTCGCCCGGCAAGGGGAGCCCTTGATTCAACGCTACCGCGCGCCACCGACAATTCCGGGCGCGAACCCGAGTACCTGGACGCGGCGCCGCGGCCGCATGCGGTGTCGGGCCCGGGTTCCGCTGGATGCTGATGAGCGCGAACCAAGCTCGTGCAACGATGTCTTCGTGGCGACCTGGTGGAAGAAGGCGGCGGGAGTGGCCGCGAAGTCCTGCGCGGCGCTCCTCGCCGTGCTTGCCGCCGTTGCCGGACAGGAACATCTGGGGTGGCTCGCGGTCTTCGCTGTATGCGCGGCCTTGATGACGGCGTCGGGTGAGCTGTGCACCGCACAGATCCGGTCTTCCAGCACCGAAGCCGCTTCGAAAAAACCGGCGGCGCGCGCCGCGCAGTGTTGACAACCCGAACCCGGTGTCGCCTCCTGGTCTTCGCCCCGGTTGGAGTTCTTGCCCCGGAGCCGGCATCGGACCCGGAACCACCCAGCGAGCCTGCGCAGGGGGCGGCACGGGCGATCTCGTCGGCTGGCGTGTCCGAAGAACGAGCCGCGAGAAGCCGTGTCCGGGCGCCGCGCGGCGCCCGGCTCGGGCTGACCCGAGCCGGGTGACCGTCCTCAGTGGACGTGCAGCACGTCCCATTCCGGGAACGGGTCGTCGAGCGCGGTTTCGCCGTCCCCGAGCAGGCACCGCGACAGCGCTTCGGTGAGTGCCGCGTGCCGGAGCCCGGTGCCGATGAACACCAGTTCCTGCGAGCCCGGCCCGCCGCCCTGCGGTTCGAACCGCACCACCGAACCGGCCTGCGACCACAGGCCCACCACGTCCGGTCGCGTGGCGAGGGTGAAGAAACCCTTGGCGCGCACCACATCCCCGAAGTCGCCGGAATCGAGCCGCTCGGTGACGAAGGTCCACAGCCGACCGGGGTGGAACGGCGCCGCCGCGCGGAAGACGACACTCGAGATGCCGTACTCCTCGGTCTCCGGGACGCGGTCCCCGTTCAGTTCCGCGACCCAGCCCGGCGCCTGCTGCGCGCGTTCGAGGTCGTAGCGCCCGGTGTCGAGGACCCGCTCCGGAGCGACCCTGCCGTGGCTCGTGCGGATCACCTCCGCGCCCGCGTTCAGCCGCCGCAGCACCGCCTCGATCCTGGCCAGCTCGGGCGCGGCGACGAGGTCGGTCTTGTTGAGCAGCAGCACATCGGCGAACTCGACCTGGTCCACGAGCAGGTCGCTGATCGTGCGCTCGTCACCGGCGTACTGGTCCAGCCCGCGTTCGACGAGGCTGTCGCCGCGGTCCAGTTCGCGCGCGAAGTTCACCGCGTCGACCACGGTCACCATGGTGTCGAGCCGGGCGAGCCCGTCCAGGAACGTGAACGTCGCCGCCACCGGCATCGGCTCGGAGATCCCGCTCGACTCGATCAGCAGGTAGTCGAACCGGCCGTCGCGGCACAGCCTGCCCACCTCGTCGAGCAGATCGTCCCGCAGGGTGCAGCAGATGCACCCGTTGGTCAGCTCGACGAGGCGTTCCTCGGTGCGCGACAGGCTGGTCCCGTCGCGCACGAGCGCGGCGTCGATGTTCACCTCGCTCATGTCGTTGACGATCACCGCGACCCGCAGGCCAGCCCGGTTCGCCAGCAGGTGGTTCAGCAGCGTCGTCTTGCCGGAGCCGAGGAACCCCGAAAGCACCGTGACGGGAAGCGCGCTCACCGCTCGAGCCGCTGGAAGTGCTTGATCAGCTTGCGCGGCACCAGTTTCTCTTCACCGTCCACTTTGATCGGTACCAGGTCCGGCGCGGCCGCCTTCCACTGAGCGCGGCGCGAACGCGTGTTGGCGCGGGACTTCTTGCGCTTGGGGACGGCCATCAGCGCGCACCTCCCCGCTTGCCGTAGCGGCGGTGGAACTTCTCGACCTGGCCCTCGCTGTCCATGATCCGGCGCGTGCCGGTCCAGAACGGGTGCGACCACGAGCTGATGTCGACGAGCACGAGCGGGTAGGTCGCCCCGTCGGACCATTCGATGGTGCGCTCGGAGGTGATGGTGGAGCGGGTCAGGAACGCGTCCCCGGTCGCGGTGTCCTTGAACACCACGGGGTGGTAGTCGGGGTGGATGCCGGGCTTCACTTGCGGTCGTCCTTCCGGTTCTGCGCCTGTGCGGCGGCGGTGTTGTCGGGAACTTCGGTGTCGTCACACGGTTCTTCGTGCCACTCGCCGAAGGGATCGGGATAAGCGCGCCACGCCGACGGGCCGTCGGCGAGTTCCTCGTCGGTCAGCAGCGCGCCGCCGAGCGCGGCCTCGATCTCCTCCGGGGTCGCGCGGTCGGTGAGCACGACGATCTCCTGCGCCCGGTCGCCGTGCACCGGGTCCCAGCGCAGCGACGCGAGCGTGCGGCGCTCGGGGGAGACCTGGTCCCACGCGGGGCCGTCCGGCGAGGCGAGCCACGGCCCGGCGTGCCCGATGCCGAGCCCGCCGCCCGCCGATTCGAGGTAGAACGCGATATCGGGCTGGCTGGCCACCCAGAGCCTGCCCCTGGTGCGGACCACGCCGTCGAGCAGCACGTCGATCGCGTCGTGCAGGCGGCCGGGGTGGAAGGGCCGCGTCGCGGTGAAGGTGAAGAGCGCGACCCCGCAGTCGGGGTGCAGCGGCGGCTCACCGGTGAGCAGCGGGCCGTGCATGTCGGTGACCCGCCCGCGGCGCGCGCCGGAGGGGACCGCGGCCCGCAGCGCCGCCGCCACTCCGGCGCCCCGGGGGTCCAATATGGACAGTTCGATCCTGGCGGCGGCCGGGGCGAGGCGCGTCAGCACCGCGTCCGTCTTCGCCGCGCTCCACCCGTCCGCCGGCACCCCGGCGAGCACCAGCACGTCGGCGAACTCGGCCTGGGAGAGCAGGACCTGCGCGACCGTCCGCTCGTCCTCGGGGCTCGCGATCAGGCCGCGCTCGTCGAGGGTCTCGTCGCCGGTGGCGTCGGCGAGCCACCGCGCGGTGTCGAGCACGGTCACCACCGCTTCGATCGCCACGTCCTCGCTCACCGGCCGATCGCCGACGAGCACGTTCTCGATCGCCCAGCTCACCGGCTCCGGTTCCATGGCCTCGTCGAGGTGGAGCACGATCCGGTCGACCTCGGGCATCCGCGCGAGCTTGCGCAGCAGCGGCAACAGGTCCTCGCGCAGGGTGCAGGACACGCAGCCGTGCGCCAGTTCGAGCGCGGTCAGCTGGTCTCGCGGGCCGAGCCGCAGCCGCCTGCGGACCACGCCGTCGCCGATCCGGCGGAGGTCGTGGTGCACCACGGCGGTGCGCGCGTCACCGAGGTGGAGTGCGTCGGCGAGCGCGGTGCTGGGGCCGGGTGCCAGTCCGGACAGGACGGTGAGGGGCACGCGGGGGTCGTCGGTCACGGAAACGCTCCAGAGGCGGGCCGGGCGGGCCCGCGGGTCGCGGGTGGGTCGGCTGTGTAGAGTAAATGAAAACGACTATCAACACCAAGTGTGTCGGACCGCAACAACAAGGAGGTGGCGGTGTCCGCCGTGTGCCAGGTCACCGGGCGCAAGCCCGGCTACGGCAAGCAGGTGTCGCATTCGCACAAACGCACGTCCCGCCGATGGGAGCCGAACCTGCAGCAGCGCCGGTTCTGGCTGCCGAGCGAGAACCGGTGGATCCGGCTGCGCGTGTCGGCGAAGGGGATCAAGACCATCGACAAGCGCGGCATCGAGGCGATCGCGGCCGAGCTGCGCGCGAAGGGCGTGAAGATCTGATGGCGCGCAACGAGATCAGGCCGATCGTCAAGCTGCGGTCCACCGCGGGGACCGGGTTCACCTACGTCACCAGGAAGAACCGGCGCAACGACCCCGACCGCATGGTGCTGCGCAAGTACGACCCGGTGGTGCGCAGGCACGTCGAGTTCAAGGAGGACCGCTGATGGCGAAGAAGTCGAAGATCGCGAAGGACCGGCAGCGGCGCGTCGTCGTCGCCAGGCACGCCGAACGCAGGGCGGAGCTCAAGGCCGTCATCGCCTCACCGGAGTCCACTGTGGACGAACGGGCGGCCGCGGTGTCGGCGTTGCAGGCGATGCCGCGCGACGCGAGCCCGACCCGGCTCCGCAACCGCGACACCGCGGACGGCAGGCCGCGCGGTTACCTGCGCAAGTTCGGCGTGTCCCGGGTGCGGCTGCGGCAGATGGCGCACAACGGGGAACTGCCCGGCCTCACGAAGTCGAGCTGGTGAGCGCCGTGCCCAAACCCCAGCGCGACCGGCCCGGCAAGCGCAAGACGAACCTCCTGCACGCCAACAAGATCACCGAGGTCGACTGGAAGGACGCCGACCTGCTGCGCAAGTTCATCTCCGACCGCGGCAAGATCAGGGCGCGCCGCGTCACCGGATTGACGCCGCAGCAGCAAAAACAGGTCGCCACCGCGATCAAGAACGCACGCGAGATGGCGCTGTTGCCCTACCCCAACGCGGGCCGGTAACCCAGGGCGGGACGTCCGCGGGGCGTCCCGCCCTCAACCGAGGTGGGTCCACACCCAGCCGAGCGAAATCAACCCGGTCAGGCCGCCCGCGACGAGGACGAGCCGGAGCACCACCGCACCGGCCGTGTCGGGGACGGCGGTGTACGGCGGGCGCGCGGTGACCTGGACGGAGACCGGGTCGCCGAGCTCGATGCGGGCCATCCGCCTGGTGGCCCACACCAGCCGCTCGTGCTCGCCGTGCCGGTATCGGACGAGCGGCCGGTACCGGGGGCTCTGTCCGAACGGAATTGCCACGACCTCCACCGCGATCCCGCGCGTCGCGGTGGAACCGACGAGGTCGCGGACGAACCGGATGACGGCGCCGACGGCGATCGGAACGAGGCAGCACAACGCCGTGACGACCACGCCGATCGCCGGCCCGCGTGTGTGGTGTCGCGGGTCGACGGCGCCTTCGGAGAGGCCGCGCACCAGCACGACGGCACCGGTGGCCGCGAGCACGATTCCCGTGGCAGCGCACCGGATCGCGTCACCGACCGCGCTCGGCTCGTACCGGCGCGCGGTGCCGTCCGGCGTCGGGACCACATCGAAGACGTCCCCCGCGTTCAGCGCGAGCTTTTCGCCCGCGTCGAACCGCAACCACGGGCCGGACACCGGTGCCAGCAGGTCGGTGCCGGTGACGGTGGCACCGAGTACGAGCAGGACAAGCCCGGCGAGATGATCCGGCGACACGCGCGACTCCCCAGTCAGCGGAACGAATACCCCATTCAACCGCATCGCGGCCAGAAAGAGGTGGCCGTGCCTGCCGCGGCCCCGAGGGATGGATGTTCCGCTGGATGTTTGGGCGATCCGTGCCCGTGCCCCGAAGGATGCTCCTATAGATGTCAAGGGGTGCCGTTCAGCGATTCCAGGGCCGCGAACTTCGCTCTGGTATGGGCTTCTGCTGTCTCGGCGGGGAACTGGTGATGCCGCGAAGGTGGCTTTCGGGGACCTGAGCGCCCCGAAGGCCACCTTCGGGGCATGCGCGTTGTGGCTGGCGGGCGTGCGAGGGGTGGATTTGTGTCGTCCAGCGCCCCGAAGGCCACCTTCGGGGCATGCACTGCTCTGCCCGCATACCCGCGAGGGCCGAGAAAGGGGCGCTAGAGTCCCCGAAGGTGGCCTTCGGGGACGGAGCGCCCGCCGCCGCTCGTCGCTCATCTCGCGCGACCCGCCACCCGCCATCACTGTGGCCTAATGGGACCTGAGCGCCGCGAACTCGGCCCTCGCAAAGGCTCGCGCTGCCTCGGCGGGATCCGCGGACGCCATCGCGGTGACCTTCGAAACGTAGGGCGTCCCGCCTCAACCCAGTCGTGACCAGAGGGTGACGAGCGCGGTCACGCCGAGGGCGCCGAACGCGAGGATGATCACCAGCCCGGCCAGTGCGAGCGGGGTGGTCCGGACGACCTCGCGCGGCGAGGTCGCCGCCACGCGCACCCGCACCCGGTCGCCTGCCGAAGGCCGCCGCCACCGCGGCGTGGCCCACACCCGCCGGTCCTCGTCTCCGGCGCGGTAGCGCACCAGCGGCTGGTGCGTCGTCTTCCGGCCGGGCACGGTGCGGACGTCGGTCACGACGCCGTCCACCACCGCCGAGCCGGGCAGCTCGCGGACCAGGCACGCCACGAGCGCGGCGCCGAGCGCGCCGAAGCAGCACAGCCCGGTCACCGCCACCGCGAGCCCGACCGCCTGCTTCTGCTGCCGGACGACCGGCTCGGAGAACCCGAGTGCCAGCACGGCGGCACCGGTGAGCAGCAGCACGGCCCCGGTCACCGCGAAACCGAGCGCGCTGCCCGTGGCCCCCGGCCGGTACAGCCGCGCCGTACCGGCCCGCCGGAGGACCACTTCCAGCTCGTCACCGGGATTCAGCGCGGTCGGCCTGCCGCCGTCGTCGAAGCGGATCGACGGGACCAGCGCGCCAGAAGCGTCCACGGTGACCGGCACCCTGGCCGCGCGGCGGGCGAGCAGCCGTCGCCAGCCCCAGCAGGAAAGGCCCGTGACGGCGGCGCCCAGCACGAGCAGGAGAAGACCGATCACACGATCCGACGGCACTCGCGACTCCTCACCGGCTCGGGGCCCTTCGCCCGTAAGCTAACCCCATGACCGAGGCTGACGACGCCGCACCGTCACCCGAACTGCAGGATCTCTGGAACCGGGTCTTCGGTTTCGCCAGGGCGGGGGAGACCGAGACGCTGCTGGCCTACGTGGACGCCGGGATCTCGGCGAACCTGACCAACCACAAGGGCGACTCGCTGGTGATGCTCGCCGCCTACTACGGGCACCGGGAAACCGTGGCGGGCCTGCTCGACCGCGGTGCCGACCCGAACCGGCTCAACGACCGCGACCAGAGCCCGCTGGCGGGCGCGGTGTTCAAGGCGGAGCCCGAGATCGCGAAGGTGCTGCTCGACGCGGGCGCCGATCCGACGGTGGGCACCCCGTCCGCGGTGGACACCGCGCGCATGTTCGGCAACACCGAGCTGCTGGCCCTGCTCGAGCGCTGAGCCGCCCGGCTTGGCATGCTGATGCGCATGCCCGAAGAAGACCAGCACTACCTCGTCGGACTCGATCTCGCAGGCCGCCGCGTCGTCGTGGTCGGTGGCGGCACGGTGGCGCAGCGCCGGGTCCCGCGCCTGCTCGGCGCGGGCGCCGTGGTCGAAGTGATCTCCCCGTCGTGCACGCCGTCCGTGCAGGCGATGGCCGACGCCGGTGAGCTGACCTGGACCCAGCGCGAGTACGCCGAGGGTGATCTCGCGGACGCGTGGTACGCGCTGGCCTGCACGGCGAACCCCGAGGTGAACGCCGCGGTGTGCGCCGAAGCCGAGCGCGTGCGGATCTTCTGCGTCCGCGCCGATTCCGGTCTCGACGGGAGCGCCGTGACCGCCGCGGTCGGGCGCCACGACGGGCTGCTGGTCGGCGTGCTTTCCGGCGGGCATCCGCTGCGGTCGGCCGCGGTGCGGGACCGCATCGTCGAGGCGTTGCACACCGGCGCGGTCGAGGACGGGGAAACCCGCCGCGGCGAAGGACTTCCGGGCGTGGCCCTGGTCGGCGGCGGTCCCGGCGACCCGGAGCTGATCACGGTGCGCGGCCGCCGCCTGCTCGCCCGCGCCGACGTGGTGGTCGCCGACCGGCTGGCCCCGCGCGAGCTGCTCGACGACCTGCCGCCCGAGGTGGAAGTCGTCGACGCGGCGAAGATCCCGTACGGCAGGGCGGCCTCGCAGGACGTGATCAACGCCACGATCATCGAGCACGCCAAGGCGGGCCGGTTCGTGGTGCGCCTCAAGGGCGGCGACCCGTACCTGTTCGGCCGCGGGTTCGAAGAGGTGCTCGCCTGCGTCGAAGCGGGCGTCCCGGTGGTGACGGTTCCCGGGATCACCAGCGCCTTCGCGGTGCCCGCGGCGGCGGACGTGCCGGTGACCCACCGCGGCGTCGCGCACGAGGTGGTCGTGGTCTCGGGCCACCTGCCGCCAGGCCACGAACAGTCCCTTGTGGACTGGCAGGCGCTGGGCAGGATGCGCGGCACCATCGTGCTCATGATGGGCGTCGAACGGCTCGCGCAGTTCGCGGAAACCCTGCTGGCGCACGGCAGGCCGCCGGAAACCCCGGTGGCGATCGTCGAGGACGGCACCATGCGGACCCAGCGCGCGCTGCGGTCCACTTTGGACTCGGTGGCGTCGGCGGCGGCCGAAGCCGGGGTGCGCCCGCCCGCGGTGATCGTGATCGGACCGGTCGCCGCGCTGGCCTGAGGGTCAGTCCCGGTAGCAGCGCTCGAGGAACTCCGCGATCTCCTCGGTGAGCCGTTTCGGGTCGAAGCGCAGTTCCACCGGGCTCCTCGCCTGGACGAACTCGGCGTCGGGCAGGTCGGCGGCCAGCGTGTCGGCGTCGCCGAAGGGGTGGATCGGGTCGCGCTGGTGCCCGATCACCAGCGCGCGCCCGGTGATCCGCTTGCGGGTCGACCGAGGCGGGGCGATCCGTCCGAAAAGGACACCGTGCAGCAGCGCCGCCATCGAAGCGGGGCGCTGGTCGAGCGTGTCGGTGACCACGTCGACCCACTGGCTGCCGTGCGGCACCCGCCGCGCCAGCATCCCGACGCCCTGCACGGCGATCGGCACGAACCTGGCCGCGAACAGCAGGGGCGTGAAGGTGAGGAGCCCGGCCACGATCGCGTTGTCCAGCACCGGCATCTCGACGAGGAGGCCGCGCACCCGCTCCGGCGCGAGCACCGCGACCTCCAGCGAGACGTTCGCGCCGAGCGAGGTGCCCCCGACCACCGCGCGCTCGATGCCGAGGTGGTCCATCAGCGCGAGGGTCTGCTCGGCGAAGGCGGGCATCGAATACAGCCACGAGTCCGTCGGGCGGTCCGAATCGCCGTGGCCGAGCAGGTCGAGCGTGACCACGCGGAAACCGGCGCGCGCCAGCCTGCGGGCGAGCGGCGCGTGCATCCGGCGGGTGAACATGATGCCGTGCGTCAGCACCACGATCCGTTCGCCGGAGCCGTATTCGGTGTAGGCGAGGCGGTGGCCGTCGTGGGTGAAGGAGCCGGCCAGCTCGATCGGGCGCGACGGCTTGGCCGGCGCGAGGGGGATGGGGTCCGGTTGCCGTTCCACCGCGGTCGCCTGCTCGGCCATGCTCGTGAACTCCCCTCAGCGGACGCTCGAAAGATGCCCCCATCAGGCTAACGAACGCATCCGCTCCAGGACATGGGAGCGCACTGGCAGGCTGCCAACGACATGAGTCAAGATGACCCCATGACCTCTACCGCCGAAAACCTGCCCGATCTCGTCTCGCTCAAGGTGGAGCTGACCGGGCACGTCGCCGAGGTGACGCTGCTCGGCCCGTCCAAGGGCAACGCGATGGGCCCCGACTTCTGGCGCGAGCTGCCGATCGTGTTCGGCGCGCTCGACGCGGACCCCGAGGTCAGGGCCATCGTCCTGACCGGGAGCGGCGCGCACTTCTCCTACGGCCTCGACCTGCCCGCGATGCTGCCCGGCTGGGCCGAATACCTCGCCGGGGACGCGCTCGCCGGGCCGAGGACGAAGTTCCTCGAGGAGATCAGGACGCTGCAGGCGAGCGTCGGCTCGGTCGCGGCCGTCCGCAAGCCCGTGATCGCGGCCGTCTCCGGCTGGTGCATCGGCGGCGGCGTCGACGTGATCGCGGCCGCCGACATCCGGCTGGCCAGCGCGGACGCCAAGTTCAGCGTGCGCGAGGTGAAGGTGGCCATCGTCGCCGACCTCGGCAGCCTCCAGCGGCTCGCGTCCGTCATCGGCGAAGGCCACCTGCGGGAACTGGCGCTGACCGGCAAGGACATCGACGCCGCGCGCGCCGAGCGCATCGGACTGGTCAACGACGTCTTCGACGACGCCGAGGCCACCCTCGCCGCGGCGCGCGCCATGGCGCAGGAGATCGCTGCGAATCCGCCGCTGGTGGTGCAGGGTACGAAGGACGTGCTTTCGGTGAACACCGAACGGCAGATCGCGGACGGGCTGCGCTACGTGTCGTCGTGGAACGCCGCGTTCCTGCCGAGCAAGGATCTGGCGGAGGCGGTGCAGGCGTTCATGGAGCGGCGGCCGCCCGAGTTCAAGGGCGAGTGAGGAGACAGTCAGTGAGCAACGAGGCTGCTGGACCCGGCCGGGCCTTCCGGGAGGCGCGCGACTACCTGCTGGCGAACCGCGAGGACTACGCGGGCGCGTACCGGGACTTCGCGTGGCCGAAGCCCGCGGAGTTCAACTGGGCGCTCGACTGGTTCGACGTCGTGGCCCGCGATCCCGCCAACGCGGAGCGGTACGCGCTGTGGATCGTCGAGGAGGACGGCTCCGAGTCCCGCTGGACCTACCCGGAGATGGCGGCCCGCTCGAACCAGGTCGCGAACTGGCTGCGCTCGCTCGGCGTCGGTAGGGGCGACCGGCTGATCCTGATGCTCGGCAACCAGGGCGAGCTGTGGGAAACCATCCTCGCCGCGATCAAGCTCGGTGCGGTGATCATCCCGGCCTCGACCCTGCTCGGCCCGGCGGACCTGCGGGACAGGGTGGACCGCGGCGCGGCCAAGCACGTGGTGATCCGCTCGGTGGACGCGGAGAAGTTCACCGACGTCCCCGGCGACTACACACGCATCGTGGTGGGGGAGCCGGTCGAGGGCTGGCGGTCCTTCACAGACGCTTACCGCGAGCGGGAGGACTTCGAAGCCGACGCGGTGACGAAGGCAGCGGACCCGTTGCTGCTGTACTTCACCTCGGGTACCACCGCGAAGCCGAAACTGGTACAGCACACGCACGTGTCCTACCCGGTCGGTCATCTGTCCACAATGTACTGGATCGGGCTGGAGCCGGGCGACGTCCACCTGAACATCTCCTCGCCCGGCTGGGCGAAACACGCCTGGAGCAACGTGTTCGCGCCGTGGAACGCCGAAGCGACGGTGTTCCTGTACAACTACACGCGGTTCGACGCGCCCGCGCTGATGGCGCAGATGGACCGCTGCGGGATCACCAGCTTCTGCGCGCCGCCGACGGTGTGGCGCATGCTGATCCAGGCCGATCTCGGCGCGCTGAAGACCCCGCCGGTCAAGGTCGTCGGCGCGGGGGAGCCGCTCAACCCCGAGGTGATCGACCAGGTCCGCCGGTCGTGGGGCGTGACGATCCGCGACGGGTTCGGGCAGACCGAGAGCAGCGTGCAGATCGCGAACACGCCGGGCCAGGAGGTGAAACCGGGCTCGATGGGCAGGCCGTTGCCCGGGTTCTCGGTGGTGCTCGTCGACCCGGTGAGCGGGGAACGGGGGAGCGAGGGCGAGATCTGCCTCGACCTCCAGGACCGCCCGGTCGGCCTGATGACCGGGTACGCCGATGACGACGAGCGCACCGCGACCGCGTTCGCGGGCGGGGTCTACCACACCGGCGACGTCGGCTCGGTCGACGAAGACGGCTACATCACCTACGTCGGCCGCACGGACGACGTGTTCAAGGCCTCGGACTACCGCATTTCGCCGTTCGAGCTGGAAAGCGTCCTGCTGGAGCACGACGCGGTGGCCGAGGCGGCCGTGGTGCCCGCGCCGGACCCGATCAGGCTGGCCGTGCCGAAGGCCTACGTCGTGCTCGCGGCCGGGCACGAGCCGGATGCCGACACCGCGGTGAGCATCCTGGCGTTCTGCCGGGAACACCTCGCGCCCTACAAGCGGATCCGGCGGCTGGAGTTCGCGGAGCTGCCGAAGACGATCTCCGGCAAGATCCGCCGCGTCGAACTCCGCGGCCGCGAAGCCGAAGGGGAACGCCCACCAGGCGAATTCCGCGAAGAAGACTTCCCCACCCTGAAGTCGTAGCGCGTTCCTGCTGCCGAAGGGCTCTCGGGGGGTCAGACACCGTCCACCTGGCGGTTGTCCTCGGTGGAGCAGGTGGTGGCCGGTGCGCTGGCGGGGCCGCTGCCGCAGGTCCATTCGCCGAGCGCGACCGGGCCCGCGCCATCCGGGTTGGCCAGGTCGGCCGGGGTGAGCTTCTGGAAGTACTGGGTGAGCAGGGTGGTGGCCTGCGCGCAGTCGACGGCGCCCGCGGTGACGACGACCTTCGCCTTGGCCCCGTTGACGCTGGGCACGGGACCGCATTCGGTGCCGGGCGCCGCGGGGTGGGCGGCGGGGTCCGAGGCGGGGCCGGGCGGGGTCCCGCCGGTCTGCGCGGCGTTGTCCGGAGCCGGTGCGCTCGGGGTGTCCTGGCCGCTGCAGGCGGCGAGCGGCAGCGCGCAGGCGAGTGCGGCGATGCCGAGGAGTCTGCGGGGTGAGGCGTGCGTGGACATGGGCCTTTCCTGGTACCGGAGGGAAGGGAGTGGACTTACTCGACGGGCAGGACCCGTGCGAGCACGGTCTGCTCCTGCTTGGTGCACGTGGTGCCGCCTTGCGCGGCGGGCGGGCCGGAGACGCACAGCCACCCGTCGACGGTGTCGCTGACGGGCTCGTTCGAACCGCCTGCCTGCTTGCCCGCGATCTTCTTGTGGAACTCCTCGACCACGCGCTTCGCGTCGGGGCAGGCGACGCCGCTGGTGTGGCTGTCGAGTACCTGCAGGGTCAGCCCGCTGGCGGCGGTGACGGTGCCGCAGGCACCCTCGGCGGGGATCGCGTCGGAGGTCTTCGGCGGCTGCGCGGCGCTCGTGGGCACCGTCGGCTTGGCCGAGCTCGGCGGGCTGCTCGGCGGCGCTGACGAAGTGCTCGGCTGGACCGATTCCGCACTCAGCACCGGGGACGGCGCGGGCGCGCCGGAGTCGGTGCCGCACGCGGAAAGCGCGACGACGGACAGCGTGACGGCGGCGAGCAGGCCTGCGGGGCCTGTGACCTTCGAAGTGGCCAACGCGTTCCTTCCGTCGTGCCCGGTGTGCTTCCCCGGACATCTTGGCCCACACCGGGGACCACCGGGGTACGGCGCGCGGGGCCCGCGCGCGAGTTTCGGCGGAACACTACCGGGCCGGGCCGTCCCCGGCGCGCCGACGCCCGAGGTCGTACCGATGCGACAGTCCACAGTGGACATCTGCTTCACATGAATTTTCCACTGCACGGGTGAACTCGGGGAAAAGTTCCGGCCGATCCGTTAACGCCGGACCGGTTCGTGCCGAAGAGACAGGGTGAGGTCCCCACTCGCAACACGGAAGCAGCAGCACTGAGATCATGAGCACCGAAGCGGAAACCGGCTCTTCCCCGGCCCCGGCGAACATCCCCCCGACCACCCCGTGCACCGTCGTCTGGTGCCAGGGCCGCCCGTACGTCCTCGAAGGCGGATCCGGCAGGCCCCGCTGGATGGGCACCGACGGCCGCGGCCGTCCGCAGGTGCTCAGCCGCACCGACCTGCAGCGCCGCGGCTGGAGCTACCACCGCGCCAGCTGAGGGCCGCGCATCCCGGCTGGCTACGCTGAGCCGGTGAGCACGCCGCCCGAGTCCACCGAACCCCCAGTGTCTTCGGCGCCCGAGCCGTCACTGGCCCGGCAGGCACTGACCGTGCCGAACATCCTGTCCCTGCTCCGGCTCGCCGGCGTCCCCGTCTTCCTGTGGCTCCTGCTCGGGCCCAAGGAGGACGGCTGGGCGCTGGCGCTGCTGATCTTCAGCGCGCTCACCGACTGGCTCGACGGCAAGCTCGCGCGCTGGCTCAACCAGATGAGCAGGCTCGGCCAGCTCCTCGACCCCGCCGCCGACCGGCTCTACATCATCGCCACCCTCGTCGCGTTCCTGTTCCGCGACATCATCCCGTGGTGGGTCGTAGCGCCGCTGCTGCTGCGGGAGGCCGTCGTCGGCGTCGCCGTGCTCGTGCTGCGGCGCAACGGTTTCGCCCCGCCCGAGGTCACCTACATCGGCAAGGGCGCGACCTTCGTGCTGATGTACGCCTTCCCGTTCCTGCTCGTCACGCAGGGCGGGTCGACGCTCGCCGAGATCGCCCGCCCGATCGGGTACGCCTTCACCACCTGGGGCGCCGTGCTCTACGTGTGGTCCGGCGCGCTGTACGTCATCCAGACCGCGCGCGCCCTCGCCGGCGACCGCGTGGACCGAGGTGCGGTGCCCTCGTCCTGAATGCGAGACTCTCGCCGTCACCGTTCGCGGAAAGGGGAAGGCGTTGTCTGCACCAGAAGAGCTGCGGTACACCGAGGAGCACGAGTGGGTGGCCACCCGCCCCGACGGTGTCGTGCGCGTCGGTATCACCGAGTACGCCCAGGACCAGCTCGGTGACGTGGTGTTCGTCGACCTCCCCGAAACGGGAACCGCGGTGTCCTCCGGCGACGGCTTCGGCGAGGTGGAGTCGACGAAGAGCGTCTCGGAGCTGTTCGTCCCGCTCGACGGCGAGATCGTCGCGGTCAACGACGCGGTGTCCCAGTCTCCCGAGCTGATCAACAGCGATCCGTACGGCGAAGGGTGGCTCATCGAGATCCGGCTCAGCGACTCGGCGAGCGTCGACAGCCTCCTCGAGGCGGAGGCCTACCAAGCGCTGATCTCCGGCGAATGACCGCGCGGGGACCCGTCGCCGCCGGTAGATCCACTTCCGCCGCCGGTAAGGGGGAGCCCGCAAGCCCGCGGCGGACCTGGCACGGTACGTTGACAGCAACACAATCCCGGGTAGACGAACGGGATTGAAGAACACTTTCACGGTGAGGAGAGCTCAGGTGAGCACGAACGACGGGCCCGGCGTTCCCCCGGAGCAGTCTCCGGAGCGGACCTCTGTCTTCCGGGCCGACTTCCTGGCCG
Source organism: Amycolatopsis sp. CA-230715 (assembly GCF_018736145.1). GTDB lineage: Bacteria > Actinomycetota > Actinomycetes > Mycobacteriales > Pseudonocardiaceae > Amycolatopsis. The sequence goes on along the minus strand of NZ_CP059997.1, from coordinate 9,808,008 downwards.
ACATCGAGGGGCAGGAAGCCGCCCCCGCGCCGGAGCCGCCGGTCGCGGGCGTTGACGCGCTCCCGCCAGGCTCGGCGCTGCTGGTGGTCAAGCGCGGCCCCAACGCGGGCTCCCGGTTTTTGCTCGACCGCGACACCACGAGCGCGGGCAGGCACCCGGACAGCGACATCTTTCTCGACGACGTCACGGTTTCGCGCCGGCACGCCGAATTCCGGCGCGAGGGCGGCGAGTTCGTGGTGATCGACGTCGGCAGCCTGAACGGCACCTACGTCAACCGCGAGCCGGTCGACCAGGCCGTGCTCGCCGGTGGCGACGAGGTCCAGATCGGGAAGTTCCGCCTGGTCTTCCTGACCGGCCCGGGGCACGGGGGCCAGGGGGCGCAGTGACGGCGGCCGGGCGGCCACAGCGCGACGGGCTGAGCATCGGGGCCGTGCTGGCGCAGCTGCGCGGCGACTTCCCCGATGTCACGATCTCCAAGATCCGGTTCCTCGAGTCGGAAGGCCTGGTCCAGCCTGGCCGGACGCCTTCGGGGTACCGGCAGTTCGCGGCGGCGGACGTGGAGCGGCTCCGGTTCGTGCTGTCCGCCCAGCGCGACCACTACCTGCCCCTGAAGGTCATCAAAGAGCAGCTCGACGCCGCGGACCGGGGTGACGGCCACCCCGGTTCCCCGTCGCGGCTGCCGCGCAAGCTGGTCGCGCTCGACTCGGCGGCGACGATCGCGGGCGAGCGCGCGGCGATGCCCTCGGCGGCGGACTTCACCTCCGGCATCCAGATCCGGCTGACCCAGGAGGAACTGCTGGAGCAGGCCGGGGTCGATCTCGCCACGCTCACCGAGTTGCGCCAGTACGGCCTGGTCAGGCCGGGCGCGGCCGGGTTCTACGACCCGGACGCCGTGCTGGTCGCGCGCACCGTCAAGGCGATGACCGAATTCGGCATCGAACCGCGGCACCTGCGCGCGTTCCGCGCCTCGGCCGACCGCGAGGTCGGGCTGCTCGAACAGATCGTCGCGCCGGTCTACCACCACCGCGACGAGGACGCGAAGGCGCGCGCGGACGAGGTGGTCCGCGAGCTGGCCGCGCTGTCGGTCACGCTGCACACGTTGCTGGTCAAGGCCGGTATCCGCGGCGTCACCGGGGGCTGATTCGCGGACTTTCCGCGGCACAGGTTGGTTTCTTCACAATTCGACAGCTGAACGTAGGGCCTTCGATGCCGTACGGTTAGTCCAGGCCCGGCGGCGGGCCGGTGTTTCAATCTTTCGGACAGCGAGCACAGCGCCCTGATGACGGGTAGCGTCAACGGTGTTGGACACGTCGACGCGGGATCCCCGGAACAGCGCTGCAGCCCGCGCGCAGGAGAGGGAGGCGAACCCCGATGAGCAGCGAAATGCGCGTCGTCGGCGTGCGGGTCGAACTGCCCGCGAATCAGCCGATCTTGTTGCTGCGGGAAACGGAAGGTGAGCGGTACCTCCCCATCTGGATCGGCTCGGTGGAGGCCACTGCGATCGCCTTGGAGCAGCAGGGTGTGCGCCCCGCGCGACCGTTGACCCACGACTTGCTCAAGGAAGTCATCGGAGCGCTCGGCAGAGAGCTCAAGCAAGTGGTGATCACCGACCTGCGCGAGAGCACGTTCTACGCGGAGCTGGTGTTCGACGGCGACATCAGGGTGTCCGCGCGGCCGAGCGACTCGGTCGCGCTGGCGCTGCGCGTCGGTGTCCCGATCCACGCGGTGGACGCGGTGCTGGAGGAAGCCGGCCTGATCATCCCGGACGAGCAGGAGGACGAGGTCGAGAAGTTCCGCGAGTTCCTCGACTCGGTGTCCCCGGAGGATTTCCGCGGCGCCGACACCTGAACCAACCCGATGACCCGGACAGGTCGAGGGCCACTCCCCGTTGCGGGGAGTGGCCCTCTTCTTCATATCGGGCGCGTGGCCCGCTCGAACAGATCAGCCAGTTCGCGGCCGTAGTGCTCGAGGTCGAGCGCCGGGTTCTCCGCGTAGGCGGCCGCGGCGCCGTCGATGGCGTGCGCCACCGACCGTCCCACCACCTCGGGGTCGAACTCGCCGAACGCGCCTTCGCGCCTGCCCTGCGCGAGCACCCTGGTGATCTGGCCGGTCCGCATGCCTTCGAGCACCGGACCCGCGATCGCCCAGCCTTCGGGATCGTCCACGCCGCCCGCGAGTTCGGAGAGCACCCGCACGTACTCCGGGTACGCCCCGAGGAACGCCACCTCGGTTTCGATGTGCGCGCGGAGCATCGCGGCCCGCTCGGCAGGCGCCCCGGCGCGCTCGCGGAGGAACCGCTCCTTGGCCCCGGTGATGGTGGTCAGCACCGCCATCATCAGCCCGGCCTTGTTCGTGAAGTGGTAGCCGATGATGCGCGTGCTGGACAGGCCCGCCCGCTCCTTGATCCTGGCGAACGAAGTCTTGGCGTAGCCGAGTTCGGCGATGGTGGCGATGGTGGCCCCGACGATCTGAGCCCGCCTCGCCGCCTCGGTCACGGTGATGCCCGCGCCGTCTTCGGCCCGAGGTGTTATCTGCATGAGTAAAAATTAACACGCTTGAGTAACGGGTGCAACCGCGAAGAAAGTCTCAACTTCAGCTTGAGGTCGCCGCGCGTCGCGTTGACCGGGCAGTCGGGCGCGCATACCGTCATTGGAGGTAAATCGCTTTGGTGTGATTCGCGGTACTGGGGCGCACCTGCCGCGGTTCCACCTCCCTGGCCCCCGCCCCGGGTGTCAGGTGCTGTTCGACCGGCCGGCAGGCCGGGCGAGGGGAGGCATGCGTGGTCGAGGAAAGGCCGGTCCAGGCCGTCGGCGCGGGAGACGGTGAGCAGGGTGAACTGTTCCCGGACGCGTCGCTGCCGGACGAGCTGGTCGGCTACCGCGGGCCCGCCGCGTGTCAGATTGCGGGCATCACCTACCGGCAGCTCGACTACTGGGCGCGGACGAAGCTGGTCGCGCCGAGCATCCGCACGGCGCACGGGTCCGGTTCGCAGCGGCTCTACTCGTTCAAGGACATGCTGGTCCTCAAGATCGTCAAGCGGCTGCTGGACACCGGGGTGTCGCTGCAGAACATCCGCGTCGCGGTCGAGCACCTGCGGGCGAGGGGAGTGCGGGACCTCGCGAAGGTCACCTTGTTCTCCGACGGCGCCACCGTGTACGAGTGCACGTCACCGGAGGAGATCGTCGATCTGCTGCAGGGCGGGCAGGGCGTGTTTGGCATCGCGGTCAGCGGCGCGATGCAGGAGATCAGCGGCACCATCCACGAATTCCCCGCCGAACGCGCCGACGGCGCCAGGATCGAGGACGTCCAGCCGGACGAGCTGACCCAGCGCCGCAACGCGCGCCGGACCGGGTGAGCACCGGCCGCGGGCCCACCGGGTAAGGTGGGCACCGCAGTCGACGAACCCGCGCGGGAGAGTCCGGACCACACACCTGGTGAGTCCGGCGCCGAAGGAGCAAGTCCTCCCCGGAACCTCTCAGGCACCCAGGACCGCGCGGGCGAGACGCCTCTGGAAAGCGGGCCGGCAGGTCACCACCTGCCCGCCCCGCCGAAGGTGCAAGCCCGGCTCAACACACGGGTGAACCTCTCAGGCGCCCGTCACGGGTATGGACAGAGTGGGGAGGGCCAGTTTCCCGGCCGTTCCCTTTTCTCCATTGTGGACAGTGTCGCTCAGGACGGGACCTTGTCGAGGAACCCGTGCACGCGCCGGATGCGCTCGCCGTCCACTTCGATCACGTCGAACCCGATGGCGAGCGGTTCGCCGCCGCCGGGCGGGGTCAGGTGCCAGGTGAACCGCGCCAGGTCGTGGTGGCCGTCGGCGGTACCGGACAGGCTGAACACGAGACCGGCGAACTGCTCCTGCGCACTCGCGACGAACCCGTCCACGCCGTCCCTGCCGCTGACCGCGCCGAGCGGATCGGTGTAGGTCGCGTCGGCGGTGAACAGCTCGTCGACGAGTGCTCGCCGCTGCTGAGGGTCGGTGGTGTTCCACACCGCGATGTAGCGCTCCGCGAGGTGCTGGTAGTCGGACACGGGGCCTCTTTTCGTTGTGGGGCAAAGGATCGGCGGGGTTCCGCCGTGCCACCACCTTGGCCGGGTGTGCCGGGGCGTGTCGATTACGCCGGAGGTAATGGCCGTGCCGTACCCGCCGTCGTACGGTGATCGCCGTGACCACCGTGACGCAGGTTCCCCCGCAATCCGTCGGCACGCTCCTGCGCGCCTGGCGCGAGCGCAGGCGCATCAGCCAGCTCGACCTGTCGCTGACCGCCGAGATCTCCAGCCGGCACCTCAGCTTCGTGGAAACGGGCCGCTCGAAGCCGAGCCGCGAGATGGTCCTGCGGCTCGGCGAGCACCTCGATGTGCCGCTGCGCGAACGGAACCAGCTGCTGCTCGCCGCCGGGTACGCGCCCGCGTACCGGCAGGCCGGGCTGGACGCGCCGGAGATGTCCGCGGTGCGGGAGGCCGTCCGGCTGCTGCTGGCGGGGCACGACCCGTACCCGGCGGTGGTGGTCGACCGGGGCTGGAACCTGCTCGATTCCAACGCGAGCGCGGGACTGCTGCTCGAAGGCGTCGATCCGGCGCTGCTCGCGCCGCCGGTGAACGTGCTGCGGCTGACCCTGCACCCGGACGGGATGGCCCCGCGCATCGTGAACCTGGGGGAGTGGCGCGCGCACCTGCTCGGCACGCTGCGGCGCCAGGTCGCCGCGACCGCGGACCCGGAGCTGACCGCGCTGCTCGGCGAACTGCGCGGCTACCCGTGCGATCAGGAAGTGCCCGAAGTGGAGGTTCCGGGGCCCGGCGACATCTTCGTGCCGCTGCGGCTTCGGCACCGCGATACCGAACTCGCGTTCTTCAGCGCTGTGGCGACTTTCGGCACGCCGCTGGACGTGACGATGGCCGAACTCGTCATCGAGTCGTTCTTCCCCGCGGACGAGCGGACCGCCGCGCGCCTGCGCGGTCCGCAGTGAGACGATGACCGCGGCAGGTTCGACCGCGAGACCGAAACGAGGACCGGAACCCCATGGCCATTCCTCCGCCCGTGCCCACCGTCGCTCTCAACAACGACGTCGTCATCCCGCAGCTCGGGTTCGGCGTCTGGCAGGTGCCGGAAGACCAGACCGCGAAGATCGTCAGGACCGCGATCGACGCCGGGTACCGCAGCATCGACACCGCGGCCGCCTACCGGAACGAGGCCGGGGTCGGCGAGGGCATCCGCTCCTCGGAGACCGCGCGCGAGGACCTGTTCCTCACCACCAAGCTGTGGAACTCCGACCAGGGCCGTGACACCACGCTCCGCGGCTTCGACCGCAGCATGGCGGAGCTCGGGTTCGACTACCTCGACCTGTACCTGATCCACTGGCCGCTGCCGCAGCGCGACAAGTACATTGAGACCTGGCGCGCCATCGAAGAGCTGTACAACGACGGCAGGGTGCGCGCGATCGGCGTGTCGAACTTCCAGATCCCGCACCTTCAGCGGCTCATGTCGGAGACCCAGATCGTGCCCGCGGTGAACCAGATCGAGCTGCACCCGCAGCTCCAGCAGGGCCCGCTGCGGGAGTTCCACGCCGAGAACGGGATCGTCACCGAGGCGTGGAGCCCGCTCGCCCAGGGCGCGTTGTTCTCCGACGGCACGATCGGCTCGCTGGCGTCGAAGTACGGCAAGACGGCCGCGCAGATCATCCTGCGGTGGCACCTGCAGCTCGGCACCGTGGTGATCCCGAAGTCGGTGACCCCGTCACGGATCGCGGAGAACATCGACGTGTTCGACTTCGAGCTCGCCGACGACGACATGACGGTGATCGCCGAGCTCGACCGCGGCGAGCGGGTCGGGCCCGACCCCGACACGTTCAACCTCGCGTGACCCTGGTGCCCCTCATCGCTTGGTGAGCCCGGCGTCGGCGAAGTCGGTCTGCTGGGCGGGCTGCTTGAGGAACTCGCGGAAGGACTGCGCCGCCCGCTGCTGCACGTCGTCGATCTTGCCGCCGATCCCGACGTACGGGTAGTCCGCGGGCTTCCCGCTGGCGATGGGTTCCGGCGGCGAGGAGATCATGCCCGGCTTGGCGGCCTTCAGCTGCGTCACCCACGACGAGCTGTCCGGCATCCACGCCGCGGGGAGCCCGCCGATCTCGTCGATGCTGCCGCGACCGGCCAGCGCGTTGAGCGTGCGCTCCGAGGAGGCCGCGCGCACGTCGACCCGGACGCAGTGGCCGTGCACCACGGTGTTCGCCTGGTTCCAGCGGCCGGCCGCGGCCTTGGCTGGCTGCTCGGCGTCCGGCGCCACCACCACCGCGATCGAGGTTTCCCCTTCGGAGCACGCGGACGCCTGTGCCTCCGCGCGGTTGTTCACGATGCCGTCGGCCCAGCCCCAGCCGAGCCAGCCGAGTACCGCGAGCGCGACGAGCGCGAGGCACGCGATGGGCCACTTGGCGACCCGGCGCCGCTGCTTCTTGCCGACGATGCGGTGGGTCCCGGTGTCCGAGCTGTTCTTCGCGCGGGCGACGGCGGCGGGGTCGATCGGGCCGGTGACGTCGATCTTGGTGGCGCGCCTGCGGCGGCCCTGGCCCGCGGCGGGACGCTCGGCGGCGGGAGCCGGGTTCGGCCGCGACGGGCGGCCGCCCTGCCGTCCAGGGTGCTCCCCGCGGAACTGACCCCGCGGCTGCGCCTGGCCCGCTCGCGCACGGTCCGGGGGGACCTGGCGTGCGCGAGGACGGCCCTGCTGGGGCTGGCCCGATCTTTCCGCCCGGACGGGCGGACCTTCAGGACGGTAGGGAGCGGGGTCTTCGGCCCTGCTGTGTCGCCCCATTGGAGTCCTTTCGACCGCGAATTGCGTGCTCAGAGTATGCAATCAAAACGTTATCACTCTAACAGGTTAGAGGTGTGGAGGAAATGTGATGACTATCAGTTGTCACCGGTGTTAACAGCTCGATTCCCGTTTTCGAGCAGTCGCGTGCAGAGCGCGACCAGTCGTGTACGCAGCGGTGCCGCTCGGCGGGCGAATTCCGCCTGCGCACGGGCGTACTCGGCACGCCCGCCCGGCGTCTCGATCGGGACCGGCGAGTACCCGAAACCGGTCAGGTCGTACGGGCTCGCCCGCATGTCGAGCACGCGGATGTCCGCGGCCAGTTCGAAACAGTCGCCGAGCAGTTCCGACGGGACGAACGGGTCGAGTTTGTAGGCCCATTTGAACAGATCCATGTTGGCGTGCAGGCAGCCGGGCTGTTCAAGATCGATTTGGGTCGTCCTCGCCGGGGTGAGCGTGTTGCGGGGGCGGGCCGCTTCGGTGAAGAACCGGAACGCGTCGTAGTGCCCGCACCGGACTTCCAGGGAGTTTACCACCTCGTCGGTGCCCGAGGAGCCGAGCCGCAGCGGCAGCTGGGTGTGGCGCACCTCGCCGGGCGGCTGGCGGTAGACCATCGCCCACTCGTGCAGGCCGAAGCAGCTCAGCCGCGGCGCGCGCGACGCCGTGGCTTCCAGGAGCGACCGGATGTAGCGCGCGGTGCGGACCCGGTTCTCGCCGAACTCCGCGTCGTCGAGGGCGACTCCGTCCGGCACCGCGCGGTAGCCGCGGCGTTCGAGGAAGCGCGTGGCGCCCGCCCCGGACAACACGATCCCCGGGCCGGGCTGCCACCGTTCGAGGTGTGAGGGCCGGTGCGAGTAGTAGGTGAACAGGAAGTCGAGCACCGGGTGCTTTTCGCCACGCGAACGGCGGCGCTGGTGCGGTTCGGTCCAGCGCCGCATCCGGGCGGTGTGCGCCTCCTCGCGCGCACGCCACTCCTGTTCGGTCAGTACGGTGCCCACGGTCTTCAGCGTGTCACATGGGTTCCGTCGCGGACCGTGCCCACGTACTCCTCGACGAGATCCTCCAGCGTCACCACGCCGACCGCGTTCCCGTCCGGGCCCACCGCGCGCGCGAGGTGGCTGCCTTCCTTGCGCATTGCGGAAAGCGCGACGTCGAGGCGCGCGTCGGCGCGCAGTTCGGTGAGGTTGCGCGTCTTCTCCGGTGCGACCGTCCGGCCGGGGTCGCCGTTGAGCTGGTCGAGCACGTCCTTCACGTGGATGTAGCCGATCAGCGCGCCGCCGCCGTCTCGCACCGGGAAACGCGAGAAACCGGTCTCGGACACCGCGTGCTCGACGTCGCCCACGGTGGGGGACACCGGCAGCGTGGTGAGCTCGCCGGTGGGCACCAGCACGTCCGCGACGGTCTTCTGGACCGAGGACAGGGTCTGGCTCAGCCGTTCGTGCTCGGACTGCTCCAGCAGGCCCTCGCGGCGCGACTCGCTCAGCAGCTCCGCCAGTTCGTCGGAGGTGTAGGCGGTTTCCAGCTCGTCCTTGGGCTCGACCTTCACCAGGCGCAGCGCCGAGTTCGACACGAAGTTCAGCACCCAGATGAACGGGTTCGCCAGCTTCACCCAGCCGACGTGCAGCGGCACCAGCCACAGCGCGAGCCGCTCCGGCTCGGCGATCGCGAGGTTCTTCGGCACCATCTCGCCGATCAGCACGTGCAGGATGGTGATGAAGGCCAGCGCGATCGCGAACGAGATCGGGTGCAGCAGCACCTCGGGGATGCCGAACAGCTCGAAGAACGCGGCGAGCCGGTGCGCCACCGCGGGCTCGCCGAGCCGCCCCAGCAGCAGCGAGCAGATCGTGATGCCCAGCTGCGCGCCCGCGAGCATCAGCGACACGTTCCTGCTCGCGTTGATCACGATCCGCGCGCGCGTCTTTCCCTGCTCCAGCAACGCTTCCAGCCGGTCGCGGCGCGAGGAGATGAGCGTGAACTCGGCGCCGACGAAGAACGCGTTCGCCAGCAGCAGCACGAAAACCAGTGCCAAATACCACCAGTCGCTCATCGTCCCGCCTCCTGCTTTTCGGGTGCGGGCGCGGTGACGCGGTGGACCCCGACCTCGGCGATCCGCAGCCGGTCCATCTCCGTGACGGTCAGCCGCCAGCCGTCGACGTCGGCGGAATCGCCCGCGGCGGGGATCTTGCCCAGCCGTTCGAGGATGAGGCCCGCGATGGTCTCGTAGTCGCCGTCGGGCATCCGGAACCCGGTCTGCTCGGTCACTTCGTCCGCCCTGAGCTGTCCCGAGACCACCCAGCTGTCGGCGCCGAGGCGTTGGGACGCGGGCCCTTCGTGGGAATCGTGCTCGTCGCGGACGTCGCCGATGATCTCTTCGACGACGTCCTCCAGCGTCACCAGTCCCGCGGTGCCGCCGTACTCGTCGACCACGATCGCGACCTGGAACCGGGACGCGCGCAGGCGGTTCAGCAGCGCGTCACCGGGCAGGGATTCGGGGACGGTGGGGACCGGCCGCATCACGGAACCGATCTTGACCGTGCCGCGCTCGGCCGCGGGCACCGTGAACGCCTGCTTGACGTGGACGGCGCCCTGCACGTCGTCGAGATCCTCGGTGTAGACCGGGAACCGGGAGAACCCGGTGCGCCGGGCGAGTTCGACGAGCGCGTGGACCGTGTCGTCGACGGTGAGCGACTCGACCTGCACGCGCGGCGTCATCAGCTCCTCCGCGGTGCGCTCCCCGAAGCGGAGGGACTTGTCGAGCAGCTCCGCGGTCGAGGTGTCGAGCGTGCCGCTTTCGGCGCTGGAGCGCACGATCGAGCCCAGTTCCTGCGGTGACCGCGCCGAGCGCAGTTCCTCCTGCGGCTCCACGCCGAACTTGCGCACCAGGAAGTTCGCGCTGTTGTTCATCAGCGTGATGAGCCAGCGGAACAGCGCGGAGAAGCGCGAGTGGTACCCGGCCACCGCGCGCGCGGTCTGGAGTGGACGGGCGATCGCGAGGTTCTTCGGCACCATCTCGCCGAGGATCATCGACGCCGACGTCGCGATGAGCAGGGTCAGCACGAGGGAGACCACGCCCGCGGCGCCGCCGGGAAGGCCGACGGCGGTCAGCAGCGGGTTCACGAGCCTGCCGATGAGCGGCTCCGCGACGTACCCGGTGACCAGCGTGGTGATGGTGATCGCGACCTGCGCGCCGGAGAGCTGGAACGACAGCGTCCGGTGCGCCTTCTGCACGGTCGTCGAGCGCTTGTCGCCGACCTGGCGGACGTTCGCGTCGACGGTGCTGCGTTCGAGCGCGGTGAGCGAGAACTCCGCCGCGACGGCGAGACCGGTGCCGATCGTCAGGAGGATGAAGAAGAGCACGCCGAGCACGGCGAGAACGATGTCCACTACGCGACACCGCCGAGGGGCGTCAAGCGTGGGGGGACCAGGGGCAAGCCGGGTTCGTCACCCGGCTTAGTACTGTCACCAGGTGACTGCGCGTCGCGCACGAAAGGTGTCACTCCTCGAAAAACGGAACAAGAACTGCTGCGGTGCGACCAGCGTACCGTCCCCGCGGCCGTTTCGTGCGCTTTCTCCTCCTCAGCCGGGGTCGCGGCCCAGGAGCGCGAGCAGCTTCGACGGCGTGTCCGCGCCCGCCGGGACGGGCACCGGCGCGGCGAAGATCCCCATGCCCTGCCACTGTTCCAGCTCCGGTTCGAACACTTCCAGCAGCCGCCGAGCCATGGTCTCGCCGAGGGGCGACGTGACGTCGATCGCCTTCGCCAGGTCCCAGCCGTGCACGGCGAGGTCGAGCGTCATCTGCCAGCCGTACTCGGCGGCGCCGATCTCGCCGAAGGACACGTGCACATCCCGTTCGGTGGCACCGTCTTCGACCCACGCGGCACGGGCGGCGGCCGAGGACCGCCGCCACGCCCCGACCGGGTCGGCACCGAGCACGTCGCCGTCGTACCGGCCGCCGACCTCCTCGAGCGTCTCGCCCGCGAGCAGGTGCGGCACCCACAGCTGCTCGCCGACGAGGTGGTTGAGCAGATCGGCGACCGTCCACTCGGTACACGGCGTCGGCGCGGCCCAGCGATCCCCGATCCGGCCCACGAGATCGTCGAACCCCCGCATGGCTTCTTCGTGCGCGCTCAGCAGATCCATGTCCTCAGTGGAACACGCCCCACCGACATTCTCAGCGCACCAGGTAATCCGCGCCGCCGACGTAGACGGTGTGCCCGGTTTCGAACGGGGCCGTGACCGCGTTCGCCACCTCCGCCGCGAATTCCCCGACCGTGGGAAGCGTTCCCACTTGCGCGCGCCGTGCGTCGAGGGTTCCCGGGCGCGCCCGGTCGAGGAGTGTGACGGTGATGGTGCCTTCGATCATGTCCCCGGACACCACGACGAGATCGATGCCCCGCGCGGACAGTGCCGGGATGCGCGCCCGCAGTGCGTCTTCGCCCGCGCGCTTGCTGTGCGCCACGGGTTCGTACTGCTCGTAGGCGGACCCCTTGCCGTGGAAGTGCGCCTGGTGGCTGGTCACGAAGACAACCCGGCTTCGTGCGGTCATCAGCGGCAGCGCGGAGTCGAGCGCGCCGATCTGCGCGTCCCGGTTCAGCGCGAGGGCGTAGCCGGGTGCGGCGCCGCGCTCCATGCCGCCGGAAGCGTTGAGCACCAACGCGTCCAGGCGGCCGTGGCTCGCGCGGATGTCGTCGATCATCGCGTCGACGGCATCGCGGTCGGTGAGGTCGGCGCGCACCGCGGCGGCCGAACCGCCAGCGTCGACGATCTCGCCGACGACCTGGTCCGCGCGCTTCGCCTTCTCTCGGTAGTTCACGAACACGTGCACGCCTCCGGCGCCGAGGAGGCGGGCGGTCTCGGCCCCGATACCCCGTGAAGCGCCCGTCACCAGCACCGTGCGCCGGGTCATCGCGCGCCTCGCTGCCGCATGGCCTTCGCGAGCCCGTCCATGCCCGCGGCGAGGTCCCTGCTCCGCGGCACGGCGGCGCCGGGGAGCGCGCCCTGCAGCGCGCTGCCGAACCCCGCGATCCGGACGACGTGGTTGACGAAGGACTCGAAATCCTCGGGCCACGGCAGCGCGGGCTGCGCGATGACCAGCGACACGCACCCGTGCATCGCCGACCACATGCCGAGCGCGAGCGTCTCGGGATCTCCTCGCAGGACACCGTTTTCGACGCAGGCGGTGACCGCGTCGACCATGTGCCGGAAGCAGGCAGCCGCGGCGGGCGGGATGTCCTCGGCGTCGTTCGGGCGCATCAGCAGCACCCGGTACTGCACGGGGTGTTCGAGCGCGAAGTGGATGTACGCGCGCCCGCACTGGCCGAGCGCCATGAAGGGATCGGTCATCCCCTCGCAGGCGTCGCGGATGCGGGTGCCGAGTTCGTCCCACACGCGCAGGCACACCGCTTCGACGAGCGCTTCCTTGCCGGAGAAGTGCAGGTACACCGATGGCGTGGTCACCGATGCCAGCCTCGCCACGGCGCGCAGCGTCAGGGCCTCCTCGGTACCGGACTCGACGAGGAGCCGCTCGGCGGTGCGGAGGATCTCCTCGCGCAGCTTGGCACCGTCACCGGGACGGGCCCGGACGCGTTTCGTGTTCACCACATGAGGTTGACATCGTCAAGTTGACGCTGTCAACCTCGGTGGGGAGACGAACGGAGCGCGATTCACGATGACGGATTTCGAGACGGCGACCGCGGTCGAACCGCGGCAGGGCACGGCATCGGGCCACCGGTTCGGCGCCGAACTGGACCCCGGCTGGGCCGTGGGCACGAAGCTGCACGGCGGGTACCTGCTGGCGGTGCTCGGGCGCGCGGCGGCGCGGGTGGCGGGGGAGGCGCACCCGCATCCGACCGCCGTCAGCGCTTCGTTCATCCAGGCGCCCGCGCCCGGTGCGGCCGACGTCGAGGTCGAACTCCTGCGCGCCGGGCGGGGGGCCACGCAGCTGCGCGCCAGGCTGGCGCAGGACGGGTCGCCGTGCGTCGAAGCGCTGATCGTGCAAGGAAAGCTCGACGAAACCGACGCGTGGTGGTCACGGGCGGAACCGGTCGAGATTCCGGATGAGGCGGACTGCGTCCGCAACCCGCCCGAGGTACCCGGCGCGGACTTCCGCGTGCCCCTGATGGAGGTCGTCGACCAGCGCCTCGATCCGGCAGGGCTCGGTTTCGCGGTGGGGAAGCCGTCGGGCGCGGGTGTGCTCGCGGGCTGGCAACGCCTCGCGAACGGGGCCGACTGGGACCCGCTGAGCCTGCTGGTGGCACTCGACCCGGTGCCACCGGTCTCCTACGACCTCGGGGTACCGGGCTGGGCGCCGACCGTGCAGTTCAGCGCCTACCTGCGACGGCTGCCCGCACCGGGACCGGTCCGGGTCAGGATGGCCGCGACCGAGATCGGCGGCGACCGGATGGACGAGACCGCGCACGCCTGGGACGCGAAGGGCCGCCTCGTCGGGCAGGCCACCCAGCTCGCCTCGGTCCGAGTCCCGCGCGGACACGCGGTCGAACGCCCCTGATGGCCACCTTCACGGCATGCCGCTGCCCGGGACGCGCCTAGTGGCGGCGCACGGTCTCCTCGACCAGGTTCAGCACGGGTTCGAGATCGTCGGCGGGCAGGCCCATCGCCAGGTGGGAGACGAGGCCCTCCAGCACGAGTTCCAGAAACGCGGTCAGCACGTCGACGTCCACGTCGTCGCGTAGCTTCCCGGCCTCGCGCTGGCGCAGCAGGCGCTGCCGGGTGGCGGTGGTCAGCTGCTTCGACCGTTCGGCCCAGCGGCCGCGGAACTCGGGATCGGTGCGCAGCCGCCGCGACACCTCGAGCCGCGTGCCGAGCCAGTCCGCGGGGTGCTCGCTGCCGCCGGCGAGCAGATCGCGCATCACCTGCACGAGGCCCTGCGCGGCGACCACGTCGGCCATCTGCACCGCGTCGTCCTCGGCGAGCGCGAGGAACAGCGACTCCTTGTCGCGGAAGTGGTGGAAGATCGCGCCGCGGGACAGCCCGGTGGCTTCCTCCAGGCGCCGGACCGTGGCACCCTCGTACCCGTAGCGCGCGAAACACACCCGCGAGCCGTCGAGGATCTGGCGCCGTCGTGCGTCGAGGTGATCCTGGCTGACCCGTGGCATCCTGTGATCCTGTCATCGGACACCACGGCCACGCAATCCGTACGTACGTACTGTGACTTTCCCGTGGGGAGGCGGCCGGGGCCGCCTCCCGGTCAGGGGATCACGACGGGCGCGTCGACCCCGCCCTGCTGCGCGAGGCGTTCCGCGCGGTTGTCCGCGGCCAGCCGCAGGCCGGTGGCCCTCGGCGGGATCCGGTCCATCGCCCAGCTGCCCATCAGCAGCGCGATGCGCGCCTGCATCTCGGTGCGCAGCCGCAGGAACGAGTCGGCGGGATCGGCGCCGACCTCGCCGAGCAGCAGCCACCACGCCCACGCGGCGGCACCCGCGTTCGCCACGAAGTCCGGGATCACCGGGATTTCGCGCGCGGACAACGCGGCCTCGGCCGCCGGGGTCGTCGCCGCGTTCGCCGCCTCGATCACGACCTTCGCCGCGACCTCGCCCACGTTCTGCTCGGTGATCGCGTAGGAGATGGCGGCGGGCACGAAGATGTCCGCGTCCGTCGAAACGATCGCCTCGCGCGGCAGGCGCGCCACGTGCTCCGGCACGCGCGAGCGGTCGATTTCGCCGTAGGCGTCGCGAAGGTCCAGCAGTGCCGGGATGTCGAGGCCTTCGGGGTCGTGCAGGGTGCCCGCGGCGTCGGCGACCGCGACCACGCGGACCCCGGCCTCATGCAGGTACCACGCGGCGCCGCCGCCCATGGTGCCGATGCCCTGGATGGCGACCGTGGTGTCGGCGGCGGGCCGCTCCCACGCCGCGGAAACGCCGAGGCAGGCCTGTGCGACGCCGTAGCCGCCGATGACGTCACCGAGCAGCAGACCGCCGGGGACGGGCGCGTTGAGCCCCGCCTGCACGCGGCGCAGGGTGCGCTCCGGATCGACCGCTCGGCTGATCGCGGCGTGGTAGGACTGGCCGAGGCCCAGCTTCGCGAACACCTCGTCGATCAGGTGCTGCGGGACGCCGAGGTCTTCGGCGGTCACCCAGTGCGCGTCCAGCCACGGCCGCATCGCCGTGCAGAACCGCTCGAGCACCTCGAACGCGCGCGGGTCCTTCGGGTCGAAGTCGATACCGCCCTTCGCGCCGCCGACCGGCAGGTTGAAGGTGGCCGTCTTGTTGGCCATGCCGCGCGCCAGGTCCTCGACCTCGGTCATCGTGCAGCCGGCGCGCATCCGCGTGCCACCGGTGGCCAGGGTGTTGACCAGCGTGTGCACCACGAGGTAGCCGCGGCAGCCGGTGACCGGGTCGGTCCAGGTGAGCCGGAGGAGTGGTTCGGTGGCAACACCTTCGTCCGCCCCCGCACGCACGATCGTCGGCTGGTCCGAAGGGTTCTGCATCGTGGTCACTCGACCCACCTCCAAGCTTCGCTTCTCGACGGCATTGCCTCGGTCTCCGTTCGCGGGCACGACCGAGCACGCCGGGTGGTTTCCGCGCAGGCGGAACCGACCGGCGATGGCGTCGGTGCGTTGGGGCGAACGGGCCCGGTTCCCGGCGCGGGCACTCCGCCCGTCCCGGTACCACCAGAGTGGGGCCGCGGCCGCGCGCGCGTCCAGTTAAAGATCATGGACGGTTCCGTTTAGGGTTGGTGCATGGAGCTTTCGTTGCACCGCTTGCGGATGCTCCGCGAACTGGAACGCCGCGGGACGGTCACCGCGGCGGCGGCCGCGTTGCACTACACGGCCTCCGCCGTGTCGCAGCAACTCGCGCAGCTGGAACGGGACGTGGGGGCGAAGTTGTTCGAGCGGCTGGGCAGACGCGTCCAGCTGACCGAGCTCGGCGTGCTGCTGACCGAGCACGCCGAGCTGATCCTCGGCTCCGTCGAACGGGCGACGCTGGCGCTCGAGGAGGCGCAGGACACCGTGGCGGTCCGGCTGACCGCGGGCGTGTGGGCGTCGGTCGCCTCCGGCCTGCTGCCCACCGCGCTCAACTCGCTGCAGCAGTCGCACCCCGGGATCGTGGTGCGCACCAAGGAACTCGCGCCGGAGGACACCGCGGACGCGGTGCGGGACGGCGCGCTCGACTTTTCGTTCGTGATCGACTATTCCGACGCGCCGATGCCGTGGGACGCCGGGCTCGAACGCGCCGTGATCGCCGTCGAGCGGCTGCACGCGGCGGTGCCGGCGGGATCCCTGCCGGGGGACTCGGTCGCGCTGCTCGACCTCGCCGACCACCCGTGGATACTGGCCAGCCCGAAGAGCCACTTCGGGCGCGCGATCCGCAACGCCTGCCGCAGGCACGGCTTCGAGCCGAAGATCGACCACGAGGTGGGGGAGCAGCCGACCGCGATGGCGATGGTCGGCGCCGGGCTCGGAATCACCCTGGTGTCGGATCTGGGGCTGACGCACCGCCCTCCCGGCGTCGACGTCGTCGCGCTGAGCACACCGGTGATGCGCACCGTGTCGATCGCCTACCGCACCACGGCACTGCGGCGCGCGTCGCTCCAGCTGGTGATCGAGGCGGTGCGGACGGCCGCGGCCGAACTGGGGCTCGGCACCGAGCAGACCCTCCCGTAACGGCCGATCGGTTGCCCTGACCGGGTGAGGCCGTCCGGGTGGCGATCCTGCACCGTGAGCGCGCGGTCCTGCCCGGCGGGACGGTGAGCTGAAAATGTCGTACCCCGCGTGTAGCGTCCGAAGTCAACTGCTCCCACGTCATGGACAGGGCGGAGTGATGACAGCGATTCACGCGCTTTCCCCCCGTATCACCGATTCCGGCCACGCGATCACCTCATCCGAGCTGGCGGAGGAGGTGATCTCCGACCGCGCGGAGGGTGAGGCCTACGTGGCCTCGGTGTGCTTCAAGCACGGCCCACCGCGGCTGCTCGGCGTCGAACTGGAGTACACCGTCCACCACGCCGGAGATCCGCGAAGACCGCTCCACACCGCCGATCTCGCCCGTGCGCTCGGCCCGCACACCCCCCGCACGCTCCGCGCGGACAGCCCCGCGGAGCCGTTGCCCGCCGGTTCCCCGCTCAGTCTCGAGCCGGGATGCCAGGTGGAGATCTCGGCACTCCCGCAGCCCTCGTTGCGCAGGCTCGCCGAAGTCGTCTCCGCCGATCTCGCCCACCTCCGCGAACTTCTCGCCCGCGCCGGGCTCGTCCTCGGCGAAACGGGTATCGACGCGCACCGCCCGCCGGCCAGGGTGCTCGAAACCGAGCGCTACGCGGCCATGGAACGGCGGTTCGGCCCGCTCGGCACCGGCGGCATCACCATGATGGCCAGCACGGCCGGGCTGCAGGTCTGCGTCGACACCGGCGAGGCGGCCGAAGCCGCCGCGCGCTGGGCCGCGGTGCACGCGCTGGGCCCGCCGCTGCTCGCGCTCTTCGCGAACTCGCGCCACCACGCCGGTCGCGACACCGGGCTCGCGTCCGCGCGGTGGGACGCGGTGATGCGCACGGAACGCGCGCGCACCTTCGCCGCGGCGCCGTCGGCGGATCCGGCGACGGACTGGGCGCGGCGCATCATGGACACCCCGCTGATGGTGTTCCCGCGGTCCTCCGCCGAGTGGGACGCGCCGCCGGGCCTGACCTTCGCCGACTGGGTCGACGGTGGTGGCGAGGAGCTGGGCAGGCCGACGAAGGCCGATCTCGCCTACCACCTGACGACGATGTTCACGCCGGTGCGCCCGCACGGCTACCTCGAGGTGCGCTACCTGGACGCGCAGCGGCCTGCCGACTGGCTGCACCCGGTCGCGCTGCTGACCGCGCTGCTCGCCGAACCGTCCACAGTGGACCAGGTGCGAGCGGTGTGCGAGCCGGTGGCGCGGCGCTGGCGCCGTGCCGCGCGCGACGGCATGGCCCATCCCGGTATCGCCGCCGTGGCACGGGCCGTGGCCGATCTCGGCTGCGCGGCGCTGCCCGGCACGGGCCTGCCCGAGGCGGAGATCGCCGAAATCACCGAGAACGTGCAAAAGCTCGCTGCGAAGAAGGGAGACCGGTCGTGACCGTCACCCCGGCCGAAGGGGCGAACCCGTTGCGGGAACTGCCCGTCCAGGACCTGCGCGCGCACGCGGCGGAAGCGCTCACGCGCGCCCGTGCCCGCTCGACCGCGCTGACCGACGCGGTCGGCGACGAAGACCTCGTCCGCCAGCATTCGAAGCTGATGTCGCCGCTGGTGTGGGATCTCGCGCACATCGGCAGCCAGGAGGAGCTGTGGCTGGTGCGGGACGTCGGCGGGCGCACGCCGATCCGGCCCGACATCGACGAGTTGTACGACGCGTTCAAGCACGCCCGCGCGGACCGGCCCGGCTTGCCGCTGCTCGATCCGGCGCAGGCGCGGGCGTACGTGCGCGAGGTGCGCGCGAAGGCGTTCGACGTGCTGGAAACCGCGCCGCTGGAGGGCCGCAGGCTGACCGAGTCGGCGTTCGCCTTCGGCATGATCACCCAGCACGAGCAACAGCACGACGAGACCATGCTGGCCACGCACCAGCTGCGCAAGGGCGAACCGGTGCTGAAAGCGGAGCCGGTGCCGCCGCGCCGGGCTGGCGCGCTGCCGCCGGAGGTGTTCGTGCCAGGTGGCCCGTTCGTGATGGGCACTTCGGCGGAACCGTGGGCGCTGGACAACGAGCGCCCGGCGCACGAGACCACTGTGGACTCCTTCTACCTCGACACCGCGCCGGTGACCAACGGCGCCTTCGCCGAATTCCTCGATGCGGGCGGATATCGCGAACGCCGGTGGTGGAGCGAGGACGGCTGGTCGTACCTGCGCGAGCACGGGATCTCGGCGCCGCGGTTCTGGCGGCGGGAGTCCGGCGGGTGGTGGCGCACCCGGTTCGGGGTTTACGAGCGGGTTCCGTCGGACCAGCCCGTGGTGCACGTGTCCTACTACGAGGCCGAGGCGTACGCGGCGTGGGCGGGCAGGCGGCTGCCCACCGAGGCGGAGTGGGAGAAGGCCGCGCGGTTCGACCCCGCGACGGGGGAATCGCGCCGTTTTCCTTGGGGCAATGACGAACCGACGCCGTCGAGGGCCAACCTCGGGCAGCGCCACCTGAGCCCGGCTCCAGTGGGCGCCTACCCGGACGGGGTATCCCCGGTCGGGGCGCACCAGCTGATCGGCGACGTGTGGGAGTGGACGAGCTCGGACTTCCACGGCTACCCCGATTTCACCGCCTTCCCGTACCGCGAGTACTCCGAGGTGTTCTTCGGCCCGGCGTACAAGGTGCTGCGCGGCGGGTCGTTCGCCACCGACGCGGCGGCGATCAGGGGCACGTTCCGCAACTGGGACTACCCGATCCGGCGGCAGATCTTCGCCGGGTTCCGCTGCGCGCGGGACGCCGCACCGGGTGAGGTGAGCTGACCCCGGTGTGCCGCCACCTGGCTTACCTCGGCGCACCGCGCTCACCGGCCGGTCCGGTGTTCGAGGCGCCGCACTCCCTGCTGGTCCAGTCCTACGCCCCGGCGGACATGCGCCGCGGCGGCACGGTCAACGCCGACGGGTTCGGGCTCGCGTGGTTCGACGCGCGCGCCGAACCCGTCCGGTACCGGCGGCCGAGTCCGTTGTGGACGGACGAGGCGCTGCCCGCGCTCGCCGGTTCCGTTGCCAGCGGGGCGTTCCTGGCCGCGGTGCGGTCGGGCACACCGGGCATGCCGGTCACCGAGGCGGCCTGCGCGCCGTTCACCGACGGGCGCTGGTTGTTCAGCCACAACGGCGTGGTCCGCGGCTGGCCGGATTCGATGGCGGCGATGGCGAAGGCGCTGCCCGTCACCGAACTGCTCCGGCTGGAGGCGCCGACGGATTCGGCGTTGGTGTGGGCGATGCTCCGCGCGCGGCTGCGCGACGGCGCGGAGCCCGCCCGCGCGGTCGCGGACCTCGTGCTCGAACTGGAGGCCGCGGCGCCCGGATCGCGGCTCAACTTCCTGCTCACCGACGGCTCGGTGCTGATCGGGACGACGTGGACGCACGCGTTGTCCTTGCGGCAGGACGCCGACGGCGTCCTGCTCGCCTCCGAGCCGCTCGACGACGGGCCCGGCTGGACGCCGGTCCCGGAACACCACCTCGTGGTCGCGACCGCCGAGTCGGCCGACCTCATCCCCCTTACCGAAGATCGGAGCGGTTGACCGCCATGGGCGAACCGGATCTCGACGTCCACTCAGCTCCCGACGACGTGACCGCGGCACTGCGCGCGGACGTCCGCGAAGGACTCACGGCCGCGCGGAAGTGGCTGCCCCCCAAGTGGTTCTACGACGCTCGCGGCAGCGAGCTGTTCGAGCAGATCACGGCACTGCCGGAGTACTACCCGACGCGGTCCGAACGGGAGGTCCTCGAACTCCAGGCCGCCGAGATCGCCCGCGTGACCGGTGCGCGCACGCTCGTCGAACTGGGTTCAGGGTCGAGCGAGAAGACGCGCCTCCTGCTCGACGGGCTGCGGGCGCACGGCACGCTCGACGAATTCGTCCCGCTCGACGTGTCGGAGTCGGCACTGGCCGAAGCCGTCGCGGCGATCGGCGCGGAGTACGCGGGCCTGTCCGTGCGCGGGGTCGTCGGCGACTTCACCGAGCACCTCGATCTGCTGCCGGGCGAGCGGCCGCGCCTGGTGGCCTTCCTCGGCGGCACGATCGGCAACTTCCTGCCCGGTGAGCGGGCGAAGTTCCTGCGCTCGGTGCGGGACGTCCTCGACGAAGGGGAGTGGCTGCTGCTCGGCACCGATCTCGTCAAGGACGCGGTCACCCTCGAACGGGCCTACGACGACGCGGCCGGGGTGACCGCCGAGTTCAACCGCAACGTGCTGCGGGTGATCAACGCCCGGCTCGGCGCGGACTTCGACCCCGATCGCTTCGCGCACGAGTCCTATTGGGACGCGGGCGAAGCGTGGATCGAGATGCGGCTGCGGGCGCGCGAGGACATGGTCGTGCACATCCCCGGCGCCGGGATCGACGTGGCGTTCGAGGAGGGCGAGCACATCCGCACCGAGGTCTCGGCGAAGTTCACCCCGGCCGGGATCGGCGCGGAACTCGCCGACGCGGGGTTCGCGGTGGAGCGCTGGTGGACCGACGAGCGGAAGCTCTTCGGGGTGTCGCTGTCCCGGTCGGTCCGGTGACCACCCTGGCGCGCGCGGCCTGAAAGGATGGGCGGATGCGCAATCCGCTCACCCTGCTGGCCCGCGCGCTCGGGACCCGGCGTTGGCTGATGGACCTCGCGCCCGGCATCGTCTGGGCGGACCAGCGGCTCCACCGGCTGTCGAAGGGCAGGATCAGCCTGGTGGCGCTCGCGGGCCTGCCGTCCCTGCGGGTCACCACCACCGGCCGCAAGAGCGGCCTGCCACGCAGCACCAACCTGCTCTACTTCCCCTACTGCGACGGGTTCGTGCTGACCGGCTCCAACTGGGGCCGGTCGGCGGACCCGGCGTGGAGCCACAACCTGCGCGCCCATCCCGACGCCGTCGTCGCCGTGCGGGGCAAGGAAACCCCGGTGGTGGCCGCCGAACTCAAGGGCGACGAGTACGACGAGATGTGGCGGCGGCTCCTGGAGTTCTGGCCCGGCTACGAGATGGAACGCGTCGCGGCCGGCCGCGACTTGCCCATCTTCGTCCTCACCAGGCGTTAGCCCGATCCGTCCGCGCCATCCGTTTGGCCGGTGCCGTCCGGTTCCCCGCATGGCAGGGTGAGAGGCCGATCACCCTGGGTGGCCGGGGTGGATCCGTGACGGGAGGACGAACGTGTCGAAGAAGACTGCGAAGTCGCCGGTGCGAAGACTCGTACTGGCGGGTGCGCTCGCCGCGGGGGTCGCGGTGGCGGTGACACCGGCCGCGGCCGCGACCACCGCGGCACCGGTACCGGCACCGGCCGTCGTGGGGGCGGTCGCGCCGATCGCGTGGCACGCGTGCGCGCCGGGCACGGTGCCCGCGGGCCCGTACTCGTGCGCCACCTACCGCGTGCCGATCGACCACGACAACGCCGCGCTCGGCACCATCGACATCGCGCTGCTGAAGCGGGCGGCCGCGAAACCGGACCAGCGCATCGGCTCGCTGTTCCTCAACCCCGGCGGCCCCGGCGGCTCAGGGCTGCGCATGCCGGTGTCCGCGACGGGGTACTTCGACCAGGCGGTGCTCGACCGGTTCGACACGGTCGGCTTCGACCCGCGCGGGGTGGGGGCGAGCAACCCGCTGCGCTGCTTCACCACGGCCGAAGACGCCGCGGAGGTGACGGCGGGCCAGATCCTGATGCCGATCAGCAGGGCGGAGATGTCCGCCGCGCTCGCGAGCTTCCGCGACTACGGGCGGTTCTGCAAGACCAACGGCGGCGCGCTGCTCAGCCATATGTCCACAAAGGACGTCGTGCGCGACCTCGACCTCCTGCGGGCCGCGGCCGGTGACGCGAAGCTCAACTTCGTCGGCTTCTCCTACGGGACACTGATCGGCGCGACCTACGCGGCGATGTTCCCGAAGAACGCCCGCGCGCTCGTGATCGACGGCAACGTCGACCCGGCGCTGCGCACCTCCGACGGGACGCAGTACGACCGGGAACGTGCGCAGGGCTTCGAAATCTCGCTCAAGGGCTTCCTCGAGAAGTGCAAGCAGGCGGGACCGGCATGCGCGTTCAGCGCGGGGCAGCCGAAGCAGAAGTTCGACGAGATCCGCGCCGCGCTGCGCCAGGCGCCGATCAAGCTGCCGGGCGGCACGCTCGACATCGGCCAGTTCACCAGCGTCATGTCGAGCGTGCTCTACTCGCCGTCCGCGTTCAGCTCCATCGCCTCGCAGCTGCAGAGCGTGTACAACGTGCTCAAGGCACCGGCCGCGGCGCACGCGCTGTCCGCCGCGAACTTCTCCACGCTGCTGGCGCCCACGAAACTGGGCAAGTTCGACGCCCGCGGCGACAGCCCGTACCTGTCCGACGATTCCTACTACGCGGTGAACTGCTCGGACAAGAAGTTCCGCAACAAGCTCGACGACCTGCCCGCGCTCGCGGCGAACTGGGAGCGGGAGTCGCCGACCTTCGGGCGGTACCAGGCGTTCACCGACCCGGCGGCCTGCCCGGCGTGGCCGGTGAAGAAGGCGGACGTGTATCGGGGCCCGTGGCGGGCCAGCACCGACAACCCGGTGCTCGTCATCGGCAACTACTACGACCCCGCCACGCAGTACCGCTTCGCGCAGCGGATGGCCGACGAACTCGGCTACTCGCGGCTGCTGTCGGTCGACGCGTTCGGCCACTGCATCCTCGGTGACTCGGCCGGGGTCGACGCCGCGACCGCGGACTATCTGATCGACCTCAAGGTGCCCGCCGCTGGCCAGGTGTTCGACCCGGACGTGCAGCCGTTCACCACCCCGGCGAACAAGGGCTGACCGAACCGGTAGGCGGCGGTCGGGCGAGCACCCCGGCCGCCGCCTACCGGAAGTCCCCGGCGTGGTCTTCGGCCCACTCGGCGAAAGTGCGCGCCGGGCGGCCGGTGACTTCGGCGATCGTCGGCAGGATCTCGGCGGGGGCGCCGACGGCGGACCGGAGGTAGTCGAGCGGCATCGTCGGCACCCCGTCGCGTTCGGCCTGTTCCTCGGTCAGCTCTTCGAACCGGATCGTCCGCCCGGTGGCCTTCCCGATGATTTCCACCTGCTCTCGCTGGCTCAGCGACTCGGGACCGGTGAGCACGTACTTCGCCCCCGCGTGACCGTCGTCGAGCAGTGCGGTCACCGCGACGGCCGCGATATCGGCTTCGTGCATCGGCGCGATCCGCGCATCGCCGTAGGGGGAGCGGACGACGGACTCGCGCCGGATTGTCTCGCCCCAGAGCCGGATCGTGTTGTAGGCGAACGCGCCGGGGCGCACGTGGGTCCACTCCCCGTCGAGCCGCTCTCGACAGCGCGTTCGACCGTCAGGTGGTACGCGCCGATGGGATTACCGGGCAAGGTGGTCGCCGAGGACGACAGCACGACGATCCGGCGCAGCCCGGCCGCCTTCGCCGCCGAAGCGAATCCCGCCGCCGCGTCCGGAACCGGGAACAGATAAGCCTTTTCGACACCGTCGAGCGCACGGCTCACCGCGCGTGCGTCGTCCAGCGCGCCGCCGATCACCTCGACGCCGCCAGGGAAGTTCACCGAGCCAGGCGAGCGGGTCAGCACCCGCACGTCTTCGCCCGCGGAACGCAGCTGGGCGACCACGTTCTGCCCCACGTTCCCCGTCGCGCCCGTCACCAAGATCATTCGCTTGCCCTTCGCCGGAAAGCCCGTCGAGAACAGTGTGAAACTTAAACCTTGGTTGAAGTCAACTGTATAATGACCTATACGACGCCGCTTTCGTGAAACCGGCGAGGATCAGTACCGGTTGAGCTTGGCTTCGGCGGCGAGCGCGGCGTCCAGCACCGCGGCCGGGATCTTGGTGCCCATGTGGTCCTTCGCGATCCGGCCCGCGCTCGGCAGGCTCTCCCGCGCGGGCCAGGTGTCCGGCTGCCACAGCCCGGCGCGCAGGAAAGCCTTGGCGCAGTGCAGGAACAGCTCGGTCACCTCGACCACGATGGCGAGCCGCGGGCGCTTGCCGTGCACCGCCATCCGGTCGAAGAACGGGGCGTCGCGCGCGATCGTCGCGGTCCCGTTCACCCGCAGTGTTTCGTTCATGCCTGGCACCATGAAGAGCAGCCCGACGCCGGGGTTTTCGAGGATGTTGCGCAGACTGTCCGCGCGCCGGTTGCCGGGGCGGTCCGGGATCGCCAGTGTCCGCTCGTCGAGGACCAGCACCCCGCCCGCGGGCTCGCCGCGTGGCGACACGTCACAGGTGCCGTCAGCGGCGGCGGTCGCCAGCACGAAGAACGGGGAGTGCTCGATGATCGTGCGGGCGTGCTCGTCGATGCGCGCGATGTCCTTGTCCCACAAGGCTTTCGCGGGTTCCTTCAGTACCTCCCGCAGCTCGTTGGCGGTGGTGACCGGTTGGATCCCGTGCTGTTCCCCCATGTCCGGCACGGTATTCGCCGCACCCCCGGCCCGTCCACCCGTCACGGTGAGTTCGCGCACAGGACCGACGGTGAGGGTGTCCTTCTCCGCGATACCCCCGGTATGGTCCAGGGGTTGATCGACACCGCCCGAGAACGAAAGCGAGGTGAGCGGCACATGCCGGAAGACAGTCCCGAGACGACCGGACGCGCCGCGGGCCTCGCCCGTTCCGCGCGCTGACCCCAGCACTTCGACCGCTGGGCGATCCCGGTCGTCCCCATCTGTCTGGCTTTGTGTGCGCACGCCAGAGGGAGACCACCATGACCACCTTCGAAATGCTGCTGCGCGTGGGAACCGGCGTCGGGCTCGGCGCCCTCATCGGGTTCGAGCGCCAGTACCGCGCCAGGATGGCTGGCCTGCGGACGAACGCGCTCGTCGCCGTCGGCGCCACCCTGTTCGTCCTGCTCTCCGCCCACGGTTTCGGCGGGCTTTCCGGAAGCGGGGACGCGGACCCGACCCGCGTCGCCGCGCAGATCGTGTCCGGGATCGGGTTCCTCGGCGCGGGCGTGATCCTGCGTGACGGGCTCAACGTGCGCGGGCTCAACACCGCGGCGACCCTGTGGTGCTCCGCCGCCGTCGGGGCGCTCGCCGGGTCGGGGCTCTACGGTGTCGCCGCCGCGGGCACCGTGGTCGTCGTCGGCGTCAACGTGGTGCTGCGCGCGCTGGGCAGGGTGGTCGACCGCCGCCCCGACACCGGGGACGAGGAGCCGGCCACCTACACCTTCGAGGCCGTGACCTCGGGGTCCGCCGAGGCCCACGTCCGCGCGCTGCTCGTGCAGTCGCTGACCAGGACCGACTTCCGGCTGCTGTCCGTGCTGAGCACCGACGTCGCCGAGCGCGACGCCGTCGAGGTGCGCGCGGAACTCGTCGGCGACCAGCGCGACGACGCGCAGATGGAGTCCGCGGTCAGCAGGCTCTCGCTGGAGCCTTCGGTGACCAGCGTCCGCTGGCGCGTGCACCAGGACGCCTGAACGAAGAACGCCCCGGCCAGTGGCCGGGGCGTTCTCGGTGGTGGGAGCGGAAAACTACGCGCGGGTCATCTTCCGCAGCACGTACTGCAGGATGCCGCCGTTGCGGTAGTAGTCGGCCTCACCCGGGGTGTCGATGCGGACGACCGCGTCGAACTCCACCTTCGTGCCGTCCTGCTTCGCCGCGGTGACGTGCACCGTCCGCGGGGTTTCACCGTCGTTGAGCTTGGTGATGCCCGAGATGTCGAACGTCTCCGTGCCGTCGAGCCCGAGCGACGAGGCGGACTCGCCGTCCGGGAACTGCAGCGGGATGACGCCCATGCCGATCAGGTTCGACCGGTGGATCCGCTCGAACGACTCGGTGATCACCGCGCGGACGCCCAGCAGGCGGGTGCCCTTCGCGGCCCAGTCGCGCGACGAGCCGGAGCCGTACTCCTTGCCGCCGAGCACCACCAGCGGGGTGCCCTGCGCGGCGTAGTTCTGCGCGGCGTCGTAGATGAACGACTGCGGCGCGCCCTCCTGCGTGAAGTCGCGGGTGTAGCCGCCCTGCACGTCCTCGAGGAGCTGGTTGCGCAGGCGGATGTTCGCGAACGTGCCGCGGATCATCACCTCGTGGTTGCCGCGGCGCGAGCCGTAGGAGTTGAAGTCCTTGCGCTCGATCCCGTGGTCGGTCAAGTACTTCCCGGCCGGGGAGTCGGCCTTGATCGCACCCGCGGGCGAGATGTGGTCCGTGGTCACCGAGTCGCCCAGCTTCGCCAGCACGCGCGCGCCCGCGATGTCCTCGACCGGCGCGGGCTCGGCACCCATGCCGTCGAAGTACGGGGGCTTGCGGACGTAGGTGGACTCCGCGTCCCAGTCGAAGGTCTTGCCCTCGGGGGTGGGCAGCGACTTCCACCGCTCGCCGCCGTCGAACACGTCGGCGTAGTCCTTGGTGAACATCTCCTGCGTGATCGAGGAGTCGATGGTGTCCTGGATTTCCTTGGCGGTGGGCCAAATGTCCTTCAGGAACACGTCGTTCCCGTCGGTGTCGGTGCCGAGCGGCTGTTCCGCGAAGTCGAAGTCCATCGTGCCCGCGAGCGCGTAGGCGATCACCAGCGGCGGCGACGCGAGGTAGTTCATCTTCACGTCGGGGTTGATGCGGCCTTCGAAGTTCCGGTTGCCCGAAAGCACCGACACCGCGGTGAGGTCGTTCTTCTGGATCGCCGCGGAAATCTCGTCCGAGAGCGGGCCCGAGTTGCCGATGCACGTGGTGCAGCCGTAGCCGACCAGGTGGTAGCCGAGCTTCTCGAGGTAGGGCCAGAGACCGGCCTTGTTGTAGTAGTCGGTGACGACCTGCGAACCCGGCGCCATCGAGGTCTTCACCCACGGCTTGACCGACAGGCCCTTGTCGACGGCGTTGCGCGCGAGCAGCGCGGCGCCGAGCATGACCGACGGGTTCGAGGTGTTGGTGCACGAGGTGATCGAGGCGATCACGACGGCGCCGTGGTCGAGCACGAACTCGCCCCGGTCCTCCGACTTCACCGTGATCGGGTTGGTCGGGCGGCCCGACGAGCCGTTCGCGGCGGACTGGACCTCGACGGCGTCCTCGTCCTTGAACGACAGCGAGGCCGGGTCGCTGGCCGGGAAGGTCTCCTCGACGGCCTCGTCGACCTTGGTGTGCGGGACTTCTTCGCCACCGGTGTAGTCGTGCACCGACTTGCGGAACGACGACTTCGCGTCGGTCAGTTCGATGCGGTCCTGCGGGCGCTTCGGACCCGCGATGGACGGGACCACAGTGGACAGATCGAGTTCGATGTACTCCGAGTACGCGGGCTCGTGCGCCGCGTCGTGCCAGAGACCCTGCTCCTTGGCGTAGGTCTCGACGAGCGCGAGCTGCTCGGGGGAGCGGCCGGTGAGCTTGAGGTAGCGGATGGTCTCGTCGTCGATCGGGAAGATCGCCGCGGTGGAGCCGAACTCGGGGCTCATGTTGCCGATCGTGGCGCGGTTGGCCAGCGGCACCTGCGCGACGCCGTCGCCGTAGAACTCGACGAACTTCGAGACCACGCCGTGGCGGCGCAGCATCTCGGTGATGGTGAGCACGACGTCGGTCGCGGTGACCCCGGTCGGGATCTCGCCGGTGAGCTTGAAGCCGACGACGCGGGGGATCAGCATCGAGACCGGCTGCCCGAGCATGGCGGCCTCGGCCTCGATACCGCCGACGCCCCAGCCCAGCACGCCGAGGCCGTTGACCATCGTGGTGTGCGAGTCGGTGCCGACGCACGAGTCGGGGTAGGCCTGCCCGTTGCGGGACATCACGGTGCGCGCCAGGTGCTCGATGTTGACCTGGTGCACGATGCCGGTGCCCGGCGGGACGACCTTGAACTCGTCGAAGGCGCCCTGGCCCCAGCGCAGGAACTGGTAGCGCTCGCGGTTGCGCTCGTACTCGATCTCGACGTTGCGCTCGAAGGCGTCGGCGCGGCCGAACACGTCGATGATGACCGAGTGGTCGATGACCAGCTCGGCGGGCGCGAGCGGGTTGACCTTGTCCGGGTCGCCGCCGAGGTCGGTGACCGCCTCGCGCATGGTCGCGAGGTCGACGACGCACGGGACGCCGGTGAAGTCCTGCATGATCACCCTCGCCGGGGTGAACTGGATTTCCACCGAGGGCTCGGCCTTCGGGTCCCATCCGCCGAGCGCGCGGATGTGGTCCGCGGTGATGTTCGCGCCGTCCTCGGTCCTGAGCAGGGCCTCGAGCAGGATCTTCAGGCTGTAGGGAAGGCGCTCGGCGCCCTCGACCTTGTTCAGGCGGAACACCTCGTAGGAGTTCTCGCCCACCTTCAGCGTGTCGCGCGCGCCGAAGCTGTCCTTGCTGGCAGGTGCAGTCACGTCTAACTCCAGTGGCATGGACGGCACCAGCAGCGGTGCGTCCCGGTCAGTTCGGTGTGGTCAAAGCGGTCGTTCGGGTGGTCCTCCTACCGCCGGGTAGCGAGTCTTGCGCATCGGCGCCCGGCCGGCTGACCCGGGACGCGCTCGCGACCCGGGCACCTCAAACAGTACGCTTGTCCTTTTTTCGGTTCAACCCCCGGAGGGCGGGCGTGTCGCGCCACGGGTGGACTACCAGGGGTAACCCGGATGCGGGAATTTGGTACATACGGTGCGTGAGTGTCGCGTGTGACACCTGGTAAATATGTGGCAACAGTGGCACAGTTTGCCCAGATGTCGGCGTGTGCCATGACGGCCGCGCCACCGCGAAAGGGAGGTGGAGGCCGTGCCCGGTGGTCGGGGTGACCGGCGTCGCGTCACCACACGCAGAGCGGCCGCCGTCGGGGCGTTCGTGCTGGCCGCGGTGCTGACGGCGACGGGGACCGGGGCCGCGGTCCCGCCACCGCCGCCGAACCCGAGCGATTCCGATCTCAGCGCGGGCCGCGCCGAGGCGAACGCGCGCGCGGGTGAGGTCGGTCAGCTGACGAACCAGCTCGCGCAGGCCGAAGGCCGCCTCGCGCAGCTTCAGGACTCCGTCGAGCTCAAGATGGAGCAGGCCAACAAGGCGATGGTGGACCTGCAGTCCGCGCAGGACGCCGCGGGCCAGGCGCGCGCGGACGCGGACGCCGCGCGCAAGGAATCCGACGCCGCGGCCGGGGAGATCGAAACCGCGCGTACGAACCTCGACAAGTTCATCGCGGCGAGCTACCAGCAGGGCAGCACGATCGGGTCCATTTCCGCGTATATGGACTCCACCAACCCGAAGGACATGCTCGCCAGGGCGCAGCTGCTCAACGCCGTCGGCGGCAGCAGGTTCAACGCGCTGCAGGCGATGCAGCGCGCGCAGACGGAGAAGGCGAACAAGGACGCCTCCGCGCGCAAGGCACTCGAAGTGGCGGAGCAGAAGCAGGCCGACGCCACGAAGGCGAAGGGCAACGCCGACGCCGCCCAGGACGCGGCGGTGCGCGCCCAGGACACGCAGGCCGCGGAGAACACCAAGCTCGAAGCCGACAAGGCCGCCGTCGAGCAGCGGCTCTACGCCGCGCAGGCGAAGGTCAGCGGCCTGCAGGGGCAGCGCCAGCGCTACCAGGACTGGGTCGCGCAGAAGGCCAAGGAAGACGAGGAGCGCGCCCGTCAGGCCGCGCTTTCCGCGGGCAACGGCAACGGCGGTGGCGGTGACCCGAGCCCGCCGCCGCGAAGGGTGAACCGGCCGTCGGGTCCCGCGGGGTCGAGCGTCGAGGCGGTCATCGCGCGGGCGATGGGCCAGCTCGGCCTGCCCTACGCGTGGGGCGGCGGCAACGCGAGCGGGCCGACGCGCGGCATCCGCGACGGCGGCGTCGCCGACCGGTACGGCGACTACCGCAAGATCGGGTTCGACTGCTCCGGGCTGATGATCTACGCGTTCGCGGGCGTGCAGTCGCTGCCGCACTACAGCGGCTACCAGTACACCTCGGGCACCAGGGTGCCGCTGTCGCAGATGCGCCGCGGCGACATGCTCTTCTACGGCGGCGGTGGCGGGATCCACCACGTCGCGCTGTACCTCGGCGGCGGCCAGATGATCGAGGCGCCGCAGTCGGGTTCGGTGGTCAAGGTGTCCTCGGTCCGCTACGGCGGCATCATGCCGTACGCCACTCGCCTGATCGGGTGAGTTTCGCGGGCCTCGTGCTCGCCGGCGGTGCCGCGAGCCGACTGTCCGGAGTGGACAAGCCGATGCTCGAGGTCGGCGGGGAACCCTTGCTGCGCAAGGCAGTGCGCGCGCTCGGCGGTGCCGACGAAGTGATCGTGGTTGGCTCGGAACGACCGGGGTTCGACGACGTGGTGTGGACGAGCGAGCACCCGCCGCGGGGTGGCCCGGTGGCGGCGCTGGCCGCCGGTCTCGCACTGGTCCGCGCCGAGGTCGTGGTCGTGCTCGCGGGGGATCTCGCCCGCGTCGAGGTGTCCACAGTGGACAAGCTGCGGGCGGCGGTGTGTGGGCGGGACGGTGCCCTGCTCGTCGACGCCGGCGGGTACCGGCAATGGCTCGCCGGGGCGTGGCGGACCGGGCGGCTGCGGGCCGCGCTCGCCGAGGAGCCGCGGGCGAAATCGCTGCGCGCGGTCATGAGCCGCCTCGACTTCGCCGAAATCCCGGACAGCGCGGGGGAGTCCGCGGACGTCGACACCCCCGAGGACTACGACCGGTTCCGCTGAGCGGGACCCTTCACAGCCGTCATACCGCCGATCGGGTTGGCTGCACCGTGCGCGCGGTTGTGCTGGGGGACTAGTACGGTCGCACCGCACCGTGATCACCAGCGAGGAGTCTTTTCATGAGCGAGTCCGGTTACGCGGAGGGGGCGACCGGAGGGCAGACCGGCACCCCGGCCCGTGACGCCCAGCTGCTCGAACGGACCGTGTTCGAGGTCAAGCGCATCATCGTCGGGCAGGACCGCCTCGTCGAGCGGATGCTCGTGGGTCTGCTCGCCAAGGGGCACCTGCTGCTGGAAGGCGTGCCCGGCGTGGCGAAGACCCTCGCGGTCGAGACGTTCGCCCGCGTCGTCGGCGGCTCGTTCTCCCGCGTGCAGTTCACCCCCGACCTGGTGCCCGCCGACATCCTCGGCACCCGCATCTACCGCCAGGGCAGCGAGCAGTTCGACGTCGAACTCGGCCCGGTGGTGGCGAACTTCGTGCTGGCGGACGAGATCAACCGCGCGCCGGCGAAGGTGCAGTCCGCGATGCTCGAGGTGATGGCGGAGCGGCACGTGTCCATCGGCGGCAAGACGTTCCCGATGCCGGACCCGTTTCTCGTGCTCGCCACCCAGAACCCGATCGAGAACGAGGGCGTCTACCCGCTGCCGGAGGCCCAGCGCGACCGGTTCCTGTTCAAGATCGTCGTCGAGTACCCGACGGCGGAGGAGGAGCGCGAGATCGTCTACCGGATGGGCGTGCAGCCGCCGGAGCCGCACGAGGTGCTCAGCCCCGGCGAGCTGGTCCGGCTCCAGGGCGTCGCCTCGCAGGTGTTCGTGCACCACGCGCTCGTCGACTACGTCGTGCGGGTGGTGCTGGCCACCCGCACCCCGAACGAACACGGCCTCACCGACGTGGCGGGCTGGGTTTCCTACGGCGCTTCGCCGCGCGCGAGCCTCGGCATCATCGCCGCCGCCCGCGCGCTCGCGCTCGTCCGCGGCCGGGACTACGTGCTGCCGCAGGACGTCGTCGACGTCGTGCCCGACGTGCTGCGCCACCGGCTGGTGCTGTCCTACGACGCGCTCGCCGACGGGGTGCCGCTCGACCACATCATCACCAGGGTCCTGCAGACCGTGCCGTTGCCGCAGGTCTCGGCCCGGCCGCAGGGCGGCCCCGGCCAGCAGGTCCCGGCGGGTGTGCCGGGCAGGTAGGGCCGCCGAGTGACGAACGCCGAAGAAGCCGCCGGGGGCCGCCCGGCCTGGGCGCCGCCGGTGCTGCGGGGCGAACGGCTCGAGGCCGGGCTCCGCACGCTCGAACTGGAGGTCCGCCGCAGGCTCGACGGCCTGCTGCAGGGCAACCACCTCGGCCTGGTGCCGGGCCCCGGCTCGGAGCCGGGGGAGGCCAGGCCGTACCAGCCCGGTGACGACGTGCGGCGGATGGACTGGGCGGTCACCGCGCGCACCACCGTGCCGCACATCAGGGAGACGGTGGCCGATCGCGAGCTGGAGACCTGGCTCGTCGCCGACCTCTCCGCGAGCCTGGACTTCGGCACCGCGCTGTGCGAGAAGCGCGATCTCGTGGTGTGCGCCGCGGCCGCGATCGCGCATCTCACCGGTGGCGGCGGCAACCGGCTCGGCGCGTTGATCGCCACCGGCGGGGAAACCGCCCGGGTGCCCGCTCGCGGTGGGCTCGCGCACGCCCGCGCGCTGGTGCGCAAGATCGCCCAGACACCGAGGGCGGCCGAGGGCACCCGCGGGGATCTCGGTGCCGCGATCGAACAGTTGCGGAGGCCGCCGAGGCGGCGAGGGCTCGCGGTGATCATTTCGGACTTCCTCGGCGATCCGGAATGGCAGCGGCCGCTGCGCGCGCTTTCGGCGCGGCACGATCTGATCGCGGTCGAGGTCGTGGACCCGCGCGACGTCGAACTCCCCGACGTCGGCACCGTGGTGCTGGCCGACCCGGAAACGGGGCGCCAGCGCGAGGTGTACGCGTCTCCGTTGCTGCGCAAGGAGTTCGCGGCCGCCGCGCAGGCGCACCGCGACGAGGTGGCGGCCGGGATCCGGCGGGTCGGCGCCGCCCATCTGGTGCTGCGCACGGATTCGGACTGGATCGCCGACACCGTGCGGTTCGTGGTGGCGCGCAAGAAGCGGTGGTCGGGAGCCGTGTCGTGAGCCGCGACGACGTGTTCGTCCCAGCGGAGGAGCCATGAGCCTGAGCGGATTCGCTTCCCCGTGGTGGTTTCTGCTGCTGCTGGCGGTCGGCGCGGTGGTCGCCGGGTACGTGCTCGCGCAGCGCGCGCGCCGTCGCCGCACACTGCGGTTCTCCAATCTCGAACTGCTCGAGAAGGTGGCCCCGAAGTCGCAGGGCTGGGTGCGGCACGTGCCCGCCGCGCTGATCACGGTGTCGCTGCTGCTGCTCACCGTGGCGCTCGCGGGGCCGACCGCGGAGCAGAAGGTGCCGCGCAACCGCGCGACGGTGATGCTCGTGATCGACGTGTCGCTGTCGATGGAGGCGACCGACGTGGCGCCGAACCGGTTGAAGGCGGCGCAGGAGGCGGCGAAGTCGTTCGCGCAGGGGCTCACCCCCGGGGTCAACCTCGGCCTGATCTCCTTCGCGGGCACGGCGACGGTGCTGGTGGCGCCGACCACGGAACGGCAGAGCGTGGTCAAGTCCATCGACAACCTCAAGCTCGCGCAGTCGACCGCGACCGGGGAGGGGATCTACGCGGCGTTGCAGTCGATCGAAGGGTTCTCCTCGGTCGTCGGCGGTGCGGAGGGCCCGCCGCCCGCGCGCATCGTGCTGATGAGCGACGGGAAGCAGACGGTCCCCGACGACGAGTACGCGCCGCGCGGTTCGTACACCGCGGCGCAGGCGGCGAAGAAGGCGAACGTCCCGATTTCGAGCATCTCGTTCGGCACTTCGCACGGTTCGGTGGAGATCGAAGGCAAGGAGCAGCCGGTCGAGGTCTCCGACGACACGCTGCAGGAGGTCGCGAGGCTGTCGGGCGGCGAGTTCTACAAGGCGGCGTCGGCGGACGAGCTGAAGAAGGTCTACGCCGATCTCGGCGAGCAGATCGGGTACGAGCTCAAGGACGCCGACGCGAGCAAGCCGTGGATCGTGCTGGGCACGCTGGCGCTGATGATCGCGGCCGGGTGCTCGCTCTTCCTCGGCCAGCGCCTGCCCTGACGCCGCGGTGCGCCGTAAGGATTTCCGGGTCCGCGGGCACCTCCGATTTCACGATCCTTTCACCGGCGCCGATCGGTGCGACGGTTGCTTGTGCGTGCCGAATACGTCCGAAATGATCTTTTCCGGCCGCGCGTCCGGTGCGGCCGGTTCGGCGCGGCAACCGCGCTGGGCGAGCACTTCACAACTGGGAGGGTCATCGCTGTGCCGACGACGAATGTGCTGAACAACCGGAAGACCGCGGTCGCCAGGATCGTGGGCGCCACCGCGTGCGCCATCGCGGCAGCCGGAATCATCGCGACCACGGCCGGGGCCGCCTCGGCGGCGCCCGCGCAGGTGTCCACCGGCGTCCAGGCGCACGCAGTGGACGGCCGCGAAGACGCGGAGCCGGGCACCGGTAAGGACCAGTCGATCACCAGCGGCCGGGGTCAGTTCGTGCCGCTCAGCCGCGACTTCTGACCGCGACCGGGTGGGGGCGCGCCGCCCCCACCCGGGCCCGTCAGACCCGGAAACCGTGCTGGCGCCAGGCTTCGTAGACCGCGATCGACGCGGCGTTGGCCAGGTTGAGCGACCGCGAACCCGGTGCCATCGGCAGGAGCAGGCGGTCGGTGACCTCCGCCGCGTGCTGCACCGCGCGCGGCAGGCCGACGGACTCCTGCCCGAACAGCAGCACGTCACCGGGCCGGTAGGCGACGTCGGAGTAGTGGCGGGTCGCGGTCGTGCTGAACGCGTAGACGTTCGACGGCAGCAGCGCCAGCCAGGCGGCGTCGAGATCGGCGTGCACGGTGACCGGCGCGAGGTCGTGGTAATCGAGCCCGGCGCGCCGCAAGTGCTTGGCGTCGAGGGAAAACCCGAGCGGTTCGACGAGGTGCAGCTCGCTGCCGGTGTTCGCGGCGAGCCGGATCGCGTTCCCGGTGTTCTGCGGGATTTCCGGGCTGTGGAACAGGATCCTGAACATCAGTCCCTCGGCGGCGCGTACGCGACGAAGGCGTCCCGGATCTCCGCGGGCGGACGGGCCGGTTTCAGCGTCGCGGTGTCGACGAACACGTACCGGGTCTTCACCACGACGACCGTTTCGCCGTCGCGGGTGATCTCGAACTCGATGAGCAGCGACGTGGTGCCGACGTGCTCCACGCGGGCGGTCACGACGAGTTCGTCGTCGAAGCGGCTGGCGGCCAGGTAGCGGAGGTTCGCCTCGGCGACCACGACGTCGAAGCCGTCTTCGCGCATCTTGTCGTACGACCCGACCGCGGTCTTGATCATCTCGAACGAGGCCATGTCCGCGTAAGCGAGGTAGTGCGCGTTGAACACGATGCCCTGGCCGTCGCATTCGTGGTAGCGGACGCGCAGCGGCAGTTCGGCGATCGGCTTCCCGGTCATCGTTCCCCTTTCCCGTTCCGCTTCACCCTAGCCGGGGTCAACCGTGCAACTCGCGGTAGGCGCGGGCGGCGCCGGGGTGCAGGGGGACCGCGCCGGTGCCGATCAGCGTCCGCACGTCGAGGAACTGGGTGCCGACGGCCTGCGCGGGCACCAGGTCCGCGGCCCGGTTGACCAGGACCTCGGCGACCGCGGCGGCGATGTCGTCCGGCAGGCCGGGTCCCGCGACGATCAGGTTCGGCACCCCGATCGTGGTCAGCTCGCGCACCCCGGTGTACGCCCCGGCGGGCACCCGCACGGGTTCGTAGACGGGGCCGTACCGCGCGCGGAGCGCGGGGAGCGCGCTGTCGAGGGGGAGCAGCGCGAGCGGGACCGTTTTCGCGAGTTCGGCGAGCGCGGGCGTCGGCACGCCGCCCGACCAGAACAGCGCGTCGATCCGGTGGTCCCGCAGCGCGGCGGTCGCTTCGGCGAACAGCAGCCGTTCGGTCGCGACCGCGACCCCGGCTGCGGCGAGCAGCCGTTGCCCGGCGACCGCGGCCCCGGCGCCCGCCGCGCCCAGTGACACGCGGCGGCCGGCGAGTTCGGCGAGGGTGCTGATCCCGTCGTCGGCGCGGACCACGAGTTGCAGGTAGTTTTCGTAGACGCGGCCGAGCGCGCGCAGTGGTGCCGCGGCGGGGTAGGGCGGTTCCCCGAGCACGGCGGCCTGCCCGATGTCGCCGAGGGCCATGCCGAGATCGGCGGTGCCGTCGAGCACGCGCGTGACGTTCGCGACGCTGGCTTCGGTGGGCACGGCGGTGCAGCGCAGGCGCGGTTCGGCTTCGTTGACCTGTTTCGCGAGCACTTCGGCGAACGCGAGGTAGAAGCCGCCGCTTTCGCCCGCGGCGATGGTGAGCGCGCGGTCCGGCCCGCGGTACCGGGTCGGCGCGCAGCCCGCCAGCACGGCGGCGAGCCCGCCGAGCAGTGCCGTTCTCCGCTGGACGCTCATGATCATCCCCCCGGTGCCAGAGGGAGCGTGACGACGGCGGCGAGCCCGTGCGGATCGGCGCGGCGCAGTTCCAGCGCGCCGCCCCGGGAACCGACCTGGCGGTGCGCGATGGTCAGGCCGAGCCCGGTGCCGCGCGGCGCCCCTTCCCGTCGCGCGCGCCAGAACCGTTGGGTGGCAAGGGAAATCTCCTCGTCGGTCAGGCCGGGGCCGGTGTCGGCGACGGTCAGGGTCGCGGTGCCGTCGTCGGCCGTCCACCGCACGTGGATCTCGGCGCCCTCGCCCGCGTACGCGATGGCGTTGTCCAGGAGCACGTCCAGGATCTGCGCGAGCTCCGATTCGGGGCAGCGGACCAGCGCGGCGGGTCCCGGTTCGGCGGCGAGCCGGGTCTTCGCTCGTTCGGCGGCGGGGAGCCAGGCGTCGATCCGTTCCGCGACAACGGTTTCGAGCGCGCTCGGTTCCTCGGCGTGGTCACCGGCGGCGAGCCTGGTCGCCGTGCTGTCCGCGATCGCGAGCGTCAGCAGACCGTCCAAAAGGGACTCCAGGCGGTCCACTTCGGTGACGGCGGCGTGGTACCCGGCCTGGCCCCGCTCGGCGACGGACGGGGCGAGCGAGTCCATCCGCAGGCGCAGCGCCGCCATCGGGTTGCGGAGCTGATGGGAGGCGTCGGCGACCAGCCTGCGCTGCTGTTCCGACGCCGCGACCACGGCGTCGGACATGCGGTTGAACGCCGTGGTCAGCGACCGCAGCTCGCGCGGCCCCGCGGTCGCGGGCAGCTCGGCGTGCTTGCCTTCGCTGACCGCGCGCACCCCGCCTTCCAGTTCGTGCAGCGGCCGCAGGATCCAGCGGGCGAGCAGCACGGCGAGGACCACGAACACCATCGCGGCGAGCAGCGCGCCCGCGCCGATCGCCGACCACCAGGTGGCGACGTCGGCCGCGGCGCTGGCGACCGAGGCGCGCAGGAGCACCACGCCCGCGACCCTCGTGCCGCTGCCGACCGGGCGTGCGAACAGCACCGGATCGGACGACCACGGCCGCACCGATGCCACCGCGGGCCCGGTTTCGTTGCGCAGCGCGGCTTCCGCCCGTGCCGAAACATCGGGCTGGGTAAGGGAAAGCCCGCCAGCCTCGGCCAGCACGCGGCGGCGCGCGTCGATGACGAGCACGCCCTCGGAGTACACCTCGGCGTAGCGGTGGGCCTCCGCGGAGAGCGCGGCCGCGTCGGCGGAGTCCGAGGCCTGCTGCGCCAGCACCACGAACCGGTCGACGTCGGCGTTGCGCGCGATCACGAGCCGCTGGGTCCGTTGCTCGGCGGTGGTGCCCAGCAACGGGAAGGCGAACCCGGCGACCGCCGCGAGCACGACCGCGACCAGCACGACCAGCAGCCGTGTGCGCATGTCAGCGGCCCAGCCGGTAACCGAACCCGCGCACGGTGCCGAGCAGGCCGGGCCGGTCGAGCTTCGCGCGCAGCCAGGTGAGGTGGACGTCGAGCGAGCGCGACACCGCGAGGTGCGCGTCGCCCCACACCTCGTCCATGAGCTGCTGCCTGCTCACCGCGGTCCCCGGCCGGACCGCGAGCACCGCGAGGATGGCGAACTCCTTGGCGGTCAAGGTGATCTCCTCGCCCGCGGCGAACACCCGGTGCGCGGCCAGGTCGATCTCGAGGTCTTCGACGTGCACCACGTCCGGCTGCGGTTCGTCCCCGGCCCCGGCCCGCCGCGCGACGGCGTCCATCCGCGCGAGCAGTTCGGCCAAGCGGACCGGTTTCGCGAGGTAGTCGTCCGCGCCGAGCCGGAGGCCGCGCACGGTGGACCGCTCGTCGTCGCGCGCGGTGAGCACCAGCACCGGGACCGCCGAGACCTGGCGGATCTTGCGGAGCACGTCGAGCCCGTCGGCGTCGGGCAGGCCGAGATCGAGCAGGAGCAGATCGGCCTCGTGGTGCTTGCCGAGCGCGTCGGCGCCACGGGTGACCCTCGTGACCGCGTGCCCGCGCACACCGAGCGCTTCGGACAGCGCGCCCGCGACACCATCGTCGTCTTCGACGAGCAGCACGCGCACGCTCTTACTCCGCTTCGGCCTTCTTCTCGAGCTCGGAACTCTTGGACGTTTCGCGCATTGTGCCGTACACGATCAGCGAAACCAGGATGCAACCCGCGACGTACCAGAAGAACACCGTTTCGTGGCCCGCCTTCTTCAGCGCCTGCGCGATGAGCTCCGCGGTGCCGCCGAAGATCGCGACGGTGAGCGCGTAGGGCAGGCCGACCCCGATCGCGCGGATCTTCGTCGGGAACAGCTCCGCCTTCACGATCGCGTTGATCGAGGTGTACCCGGTGACGATCACCAGCGCGCCGAGCATGAGCAGGAACGCGACGAACGGGTTCTTGGTGCCCGCCATCAGGGTCATGATCGGCACCGTCAGCAGCGTGCCCGCGACGCCGAAGAAGATCAGCATCGGGCGGCGGCCGATCCGGTCCGACAGCCTGCCCGCGATCGGCTGCAGGATCGCGAACGCGAGCAGCGCGAAGAACAGGATCCAGGTGACCGTCTTGCGCGGGATGCCGGAGGTGACTTCGAGGAACTTCTGAGAGTAGGTGGCGTAGGTGTAGAAGGCGACCGTGCCGCCGAGCGTCAGCCCGACGACGAGCAGGACCTCCTTCGGGTACTTGACCAGTGCCCGCACGGTGCCGCGTTCGCCCGCGTTCTTCCCGGTCGCGGCGCCGCCTTCGCTCGCCCGTTCGTAGCTTTCGGACTCGTCCATGCTGCGCCGCAGCCACATCACCGCGACCGCGGCGACCGCGCCGACGACGAACGCGATTCGCCAGCCCCACGAGTTCATCTGCGCTTCGGTGAGCACGTTCTGCAGGATCAGCTGCAGGCCGAGGGCGAGGAGCTGCCCGCCGACGAGCGTCACGTACTGGAAGCTGGAGTAGAACCCGCGCTTGCCCGGCGTGGCCACTTCGGACAGGTAGGTCGCCGAGGTCGAGTACTCGCCGCCGACGCTGAGGCCCTGCAGCAGGCGGGCCAGCACGAGCAGGATCGGCGCGGCGACGCCGATCGTGGCGTAGCCGGGCGTGACCGCGATCAGCAGCGAGCCGAACGCCATCATCGACACCGAGGCGACCAGCGCGGTCCGCCTGCCGAACCGGTCCGCGAACCGGCCGAGCAGCCAGCCGCCGAGCGGGCGCATCAGGAACCCGACGGCGAACACCGCGGCGGTGTTGAGGAACTGGGCGGTGGCGTCACCACCGGGGAAGAAAGCCTTGGCGAAGTAGGTCGTGAACGCCGCGTAGGCGTACCAGTCGTACCACTCGATCAGGTTCCCGAGCGAGCCGCGCAGCACATTGCCGATCACCCGCCGCTCGCTGACGCGCTTCGCGTCCGCTGTCCCGGTTGTCATCCTTGACCTCCTGTGTCTCGGGTCACCGTGGCCACTGGGGCGGTTCCGCGCAAGGTGGCGGCCGACTTCCTAACGTCCGTTTAGGAAACTCGCGGTTACCTCGCGGTAGGGGCGGCGCAGGTGCGGAGGGCCGTGAGGTGACCAGATAACCTCACCTCCGTCAACAGCGACAGCGCAGCGAGGGAGAATCGTGGGACGGTCCGTTCTGGTCACCGGCGGCAACCGAGGAATCGGGCTCGAGATCGCGCGGGGCCTCGCCGAGCAGGGGCACGACGTGGCCGTGACGCACCGGGGCTCCGGCGCGCCAGACGGGTTGTTCGGCGTCCAGGCCGACGTCACCGACAGCGAGCAGATCGACGCCGCGTTCAAGCAGGTCGAGGAGCACCAGGGCCCGGTCGAGGTGCTGGTGTCGAACGCGGGCATCACCGACGACACGCTCCTGATGCGGATGAGCGAGGACCAGTTCACCCGCGTGGTCGACGCGAACCTCACCGGCGCGTACCGGGTCGCCAAGCGCGCCTCGCGCGGCATGCTGAAGGCGCGCTGGGGCCGGTTCATCTTCATCTCGTCGGTGGTCGGGCTCTCCGGCGGCGCGGGCCAGGTGAACTACGCGGCCAGCAAGGCGGGCCTGGTCGGCGTCGCGCGCTCGCTGGCGCGCGAGCTCGGCGGCCGCAACATCACCGCCAACGTGATCGCGCCGGGGTTCGTCGTCACCGACATGACCGAGGCGCTGAGCGAGGACCAGCGCGCCAAGGTGCTGGCGCAGATCCCCGCGGGCCGGTACGCCGAGCCCGCCGAGATCGCGGGCACCGTCGGCTTCCTCGCCTCGGACCAGGCCGCCTACATCAACGGCGCGGTGATCCCCGTCGACGGCGGCCTCGGCATGGGCCACTGATCCCGTTCCCCGGCAAGACTTTCCCGAAACCGAACCTGAACCATGGAGGACCGTTGCCCGGATTGCTCGAAGGCAAGCGACTGCTGATCACCGGCATCATCACGGACGCGTCGCTCGCGTTCCACGCCGCGAAGATGGCGCAGGAGCAGGGCGCGAAGGTGGTGCTGACCGGGTTCGGCAGGCTGTCGCTGGTCGAACGCATCGCCAAACGGCTGCCGGAGCCCGCGCCGGTGCTGGAGCTGGACGTGCAGAACCAGGAGCAGCTCGACTCGCTCGCGGGCCGCGTGCGCGAGCACGTCGACGGGCTCGACGGCGTGCTGCACTCGATCGGCTTCGCGCCGCAGACCTGCCTCGGCGCGCCGTTCATGGACGCCCCCAGCGCCGACGTGTCGACCGCGGTCGACGTGTCCGCGTTCTCGTTCAAGGCGCTCGCGCAGGCGACCCTGCCGCTGCTGGAAGGCGGCGGTTCGATCGTCGGCATGGACTTCGACGCGCGCGTGGCGTGGCCGGCCTACAACTGGATGGGCGTGGCGAAGGCGGCGCTGGAATCGGTGAACCGGTACCTGGCGCGCGATCTCGGGCCGAAGGGCATCCGGGTGAACCTGGTCAGCGCCGGCCCGATGAAGACCATGGCCGCGAAGTCCATTCCCGGTTTCATGGAGCTGGAAGAGGGCTGGAACGACCGCGCGCCGCTCGGCTGGGACAGCACGGACCCGATCCCGACCGCGAAGGCCGTGTGCGTCGCGCTGTCCGACTGGCTGCCCGCGACCACCGGGTCGATGATCATGGTCGACGGCGGGGTGCACGCGCTCGGCATCTGATCTCCGCACCGAAAAAGGGGCTCCTTTCCCGGCCGGGAAAGGAGCCCCTTTTTCGGTCACCACTGCTGCGGTGGCTGCTGCTGGTTCGGTGGCTGCTGGTACTGCTGCGGTTGCTGGTACGGGTACTGCTGCTGTGCGTACCCGGGAGCCCCGCCCGGCGGAACCCCGAAGGATCCGAGCTGGGTTCCCTGCGCGGTCTTCTTGCCCCACGCGCACCAGCGCCCGGTGACCGGGAGCAGCGAGAGCACCAGCGCGGCGATCGCCGGGGACAGCACGGCGAACAACATGCCCGCGTTGCGCCCGGCGCTCGTCGGGCCCGCGATCACCGAGACGTTGCCGACGAGCGAGATGAGCTTGCTGAACACGATGATGGCCACCACGATGCGCACGGCGCTGCCCGCCGCGACGAGCCAGCGCCCGATCGGCTTGCGCAGGAACAGCAGGATCCCGCCGGGGAGCAGCGTGACGACTTCGGCCACCGACGTGATCGCCTCCAGCCAGACGATCCATTTGAGATCGGAAATCAGATCGAGTGCGCGCTCGCCGAGCGAAGAGAAGTCGTTGAGAGCGCGGATCAAGCCGAAGACCGCGCCGATGCAGGCGAGGACGCCCGCGGTGATCGCGGCGCCGCCGTTCGGCGGTTTCTCGCCGAGGCTGCTGCTCCCACCGGGATACGGCGGCGGTGCGGCAGGGTACTGGCCCTGCGGCGGCGGTGGCGGAAACGTCATCGGAACCTTCTTCGTCGTTTTTGTCGGGGTCGGCCGATCCAACCAGCAAGCGTACGAGGGCGCTCGTGACGTGACTACACCGCAACCCGGTTTTCACCGGCCGGACCCGCTCAGGGCAGCACGGCCTTCGCGACCCGCCAGCTGTCCTCGAACATCACGTACCGCGTGATGCGCCCGTTTTCGATCGTCATCTCGATGGCGAACGGGGTTTCGATCACTTTCCCGGTGGCCCGGACCACCGAACGCAGGTGCCCGATCGTCACCGCGTGCGGGCCGTCGACGAGTACGCGCTCGAT
Organism: Amycolatopsis sp. CA-230715; assembly: GCF_018736145.1. Classification (GTDB taxonomy): domain Bacteria; phylum Actinomycetota; class Actinomycetes; order Mycobacteriales; family Pseudonocardiaceae; genus Amycolatopsis. The sequence goes on along the minus strand of NZ_CP059997.1, from coordinate 9,765,421 downwards.
TTCGAACAACTGCCGGTCGAGGTATTCCTCCAATTCCGCGAAGCACGCGCCCGCCTCGCTCGCGGTGTGGCGCTTCCCGATCCAGGGCACGATTTCGGTGGCGCCGGGAATGTCCCACGCCACGTCGTCGGCGAAGAGCGCGGTGACGCCGGGGAGGTCCCGTTCGGCCAGCAGGCGGTGGAACTCGGTCGCCACGGCACGGGTGTCGGTCATGGGTTTTTCCTTCCGGTGGGGGATTTCCCGGTCGTCAGCTGAAGACCGGTTCGGGCCGCGGGGAGCGGGTGCGGTGGAGCGCGACCGCGAAGGTGAGTGCGGCGACGGTGAGCGCGCCGAGCCCGGCGCTGACCCAGGCGACGCTCGGATAGCCGAGGCCCGCGCTGATGCTGAGCCCGCCGAACCAGGGGCCAGCGGTGTTGCCGACGTTGAACGCCGAGGTCGTGCTGGCGCCGACGAACGTGGGCGCTTCGTCACCGGCTTCGGCGAACGCGCGCACGTTGAGCGCCGGGTTGATGGCGAACGCGGCGAACCCGAACACGAACACCGCGGCGACCGCGACCGGGGTGGCGGAACCGGCGGAGGCGAGCACGATCATGGCCGCCAGCGCCAGCCCGATTCCGCCGTACAGCACGGCGAACGGCCGCGCGTCCGCGAGCTTGCCGCCCGCGGTGATCCCGGCGATGGCGCCGATGCCGAACAGCGCGAGCACGAGCGGGACCGCGTTTTCCGGCAGGCCGTTGGTTTCGACGAGCAGCGGCGCGAGATAGCTGAAGGTGGCGAAGGTCATCGCCTGCGACAGCGCGATGACGCCAAGCGCGAGCCAGACGCGGCCGCGCCGGTAGAGCCGGAGTTCGGTGCGCAGGCTCGGCCGTTCGCCGTCGGGCCGGGTGTCGGGCACGAGCGCGAACACGGCCACGAGCGCCGCGAACGAAAGCGCCGCCACGGCCCAGAAGGCGGCGCGCCAGCCCGCGTGCTGCCCGAGGAAGGTCCCCGCGGGCACCCCGGCGACGTTGGCGACGGTCAGCCCGCCGACGAGCACCGCGAGCGCGCGGCCGCGGCGGTCCTTCGGCACGAGCGATACCGCGGTGGCGGCGGCGACCGCCCAGAACCCGGCGCACGCGACCGCGCTGACCACTCGCGTCGCGAACAGCACCGCGTAGCCGGGGGTCAGCGCGCCCACCACGTGCGCGAGCCCGAAGACGCCGAGCAGGGCGATGAGCGTGGCACGGCGGGGGAGCCGCAGGGTCGCCGCGGCGAGCAGCGGCGCGCCGACCACCATGCCCGCGGCGAAGGCGGAGATCAGCAGTCCCGCGGCGGGGATGCCGACCGCGAGATCGGCGGCCATGCCGGGGAGCAGGCCGGTGATCATGAACTCGGAGGTGCCGAGTGCGAAGACGCAGAGTCCGAGCACGGCGATCGCCAGTGGCACGGCGGGTTCCTCTCAATCTAGATAGGTCAGTCCAAAATTAGAGCGCGGCGATTTCCCTTGACGGTGGCCGAAGGGGTCAGGTGCGCGGGCGCAGCGCGTCGACGGCGATGTCGGCGACCACGCGCATTTCCGGTTCGCCCGCGCCGCGGCGGGACATGATCCGCAGCCCGCTCACCGTGGCGTAGACGAACTGCGCGAGATCGGCCGCCGCCCGGCGCCGGTCGATCGTGCCGTCCGCCTGTCCGGCGCGGATGTGCTCGGCGAGCAGGGCGAGGTGCCCTTCGGCGTCCGTCCGCATCGCCGAGCGGACCGCTTCGTCGCGGTCGCCGAATTCGGCCGCGGCGTTCACCATGAGGCAGCCGCGGCCGCCGTTGGCGCGTTCCTCGGAAACGGTGCCGTCGAGCATCGCGCGAACGCGGTCGAGGCCCGTTTCGCCGCTGTCGAGCAGTTCGGCCCGCGTGTGCAGCCCGATCGCCCGGTACCGGGTGAGCGCGCGCTCGAAGAGGGCGTGCTTGCTCTTGAACGTGTTGTAGACGCTGCTGCGGCCGAGTCCGGTCGCCTCGCACAAGTCCTGTGTGGAGGTTGCCTCGTACCCGTTGTCCCAGAACGCGTTCATCGCGCTCTCGACGGCGCGCTCCTCGTCGAACTCCTTCGGCCTTGCCATGGTACAACCGTAGCACGGTTTTGGATCGTTCAGTGCAATACATGGGCCGGTGCCGCGTGCGCCGTGCCACAGGGGCAGGATGGTGCGGGTGAGTTACGACGCCGTGCTGTGGCTTTCGTTCGGCGGCCCCGAGGGGCCCGACGATGTGATGCCGTTCCTCGAGAACGTCACGCGGGGCAGGGGAGTCCCGCGCGAGCGGCTCGAAGAGGTCGCTCAGCACTACCAGCACTTCGGCGGCGTCTCGCCGATCAACGAGCTCAACCGCAATGCCATCGCGGCGGTCGAGAAGGAACTGCGCGCACAGGGTCTCGATCTGCCCGTCTACTTCGGCAACCGCAACTGGGAACCGATGGTGGAACAGACCCTCGCCGCGATGAAGGCCGACGGCGTCCGGCGCGCGCTGGTGTTCCCGACGAGCGCCTACGGCGGCTATTCGGCGTGCCGTCAGTACGACGAGGACATCGAACGGGCCCGCGCCGCTGTCGGCGAAGGCGCGCCGGAACTGGTGAAGCTGCGCCAGTTCTTCGACCACCCGCTGTTCGTCGGCACCTTCGCCGACGGGCTGCGGGCCGCCCGCGACGGCTTGGAGAACGCGCGCACGGTGTTCTGCGCGCACTCGGTTCCGGTGAGCGCCGACCGTGCTGCGGGCCCGCCGTCCGAAGGCGGGCACCGGTACTCGAAGCAGATCGCCGAAGCCGCGCGGCTCGTCGCCGCCGAAGCCGGTGTCGAAACCTACGACGTGGTGTGGCAGTCCCGATCCGGTCCGCCGCAGGTGCCGTGGCTCGAGCCGGACATCGTCGACCACATCGACGCGATCCACGCCGACGGCGCGCGCTCGGTCGTGGTGTGCCCGGTCGGCTTCGTTTCCGATCACCTCGAGGTGATCTGGGACCTCGACAACGAGGCGGCCGAGCGCGCCGCCGAACTCGGCATGGGCTTCGCGCGGGTCGCCACGCCCGGTACCGACCCGCGATTCGCGGAACTGGTCGTGGAACTGGTGCGCGAGCACGTTTCCGGCGCACCGGCGCGCAAGCTCTCGGACTTCCCCGCGGCGGGCTGCACCGTCAACGGCGCGCCCTGCGCGACCGCCTGCTGCGAACCCGCGAAACGCCCCGCGACGCGCTAACTCCAAGCATGCCGGACACCGCTACGGCGTCAGGTCTCCCTGGTCGGCGAAGGCGCGCGCGGCTTCGTTGACGGCGGAGCAGCGCGCGGTGCGGACGGCTTCGGCGAGCGGTCGCAGCGCGTCCGCGCGCTGGATCGCCGCGGACGCCGAGAGCGCGCCGCCCGGTTCGTCGCCCTGCGCCAGCGCGAGGATCGCGCCGACCTCTTCGGCCCGTTGCAGCACCCGCAACGAGCGGCCGGGGGTTCCGGCAGGCCAGGACAGCTCGGGACGGGCGCGCAGCCGGGCGGACAGCTCCGCCCGCACACCGGTGCGTTCGCTGGCGACGTCGAGGGCTTGCAGGGCGCCCGCGCTGTCGCGGATGGCGTCGGTCAGCGCGTGTTCGGCCTCGCCGATCCCGCTCGACGGCGGCGGCGCGCTGTCGCCACCGGCGTGCACGGTCCAGCGCACGAGCCCTTCGGCGATCGCCTGCGGTACCGCGCCGAACCCGGTGCCGGTGAACACCACCGCCTCGCCCGCGCGCACCGCGGCCTCGCCGAACGGGCCGGGCCCGCCGAGACCGCGCACGTCGCCGGGCACCGGGAGCACCAGCACCGCGCCGGTCGCGCTCCTCGCCCGCAGCGCGGCGAGCAGGGCCGCCGGTCCCGCGGGCAGGTTCCCGGTCAGCGGGAGGTCGAACGCGGCCGCGGCCGCGTCGTCGCCCGCCACGACTTCGTGGTCCTCGCCCCAGGCCTGCAGGGCGTCCAGCGCGTCGTCGGACGCGGCGGCGCCGTGCAGCCAGGCGGAGGCCCACACCGCGAGGGTCGCACTCGAACAGCACACGGAGATCCAGAGTACGTGTCCCGGCGCCGTCGCGGGACACGGCCCGCCCTGGAGCTGGTCCACGTCGACGCATGGTTTTCGGCGCAGTAGCGTCGTAACGGTGAACTCCGTACCCGCACACCTTCCCCGCACACTGGGGGAGCTCCGCGCGGCGGACTACCGCCCGCGCGGGGTCAAGCAAGAAATCCACGAAAACCTCCTTGCCGCGCTGCGCGCGGGACGGGATCCCTGGCCGGGCATCGTCGGGTTCTCCCGCACGGTCGTCCCGCAGCTCGAACGGGCACTGCTCGCGGGGCACGACGTCGTGCTGCTCGGCGAACGAGGCCAGGGCAAGACGCGCCTGCTGCGCACCCTCGCCGGCCTGCTCGACGAGTGGACGCCGGTGATCGAAGGCAGCGAACTGGCCGAGCACCCGCTCGCCCCGATCACGCCCGCTTCGCTGCGCCGGGTCGCCGAACTCGGTGACGCGCTGCCCGTCGGCTGGGCGCACCGGAGCGAGCGCTACACCGAAAAGCTCGCCACCCCGGACACCTCCGTCGGCGATCTCATCGGCGACGTCGACCCGGTCAAGGTCGCCGAGGGCCGCAGCCTCGGTGATCCCGAGACCATCCACTTCGGACTCGTGCCGCGCGCGCACCGCGGCATCGTCGCGATCAACGAGCTGCCGGACCTCGCCGAGCGGATCCAGGTCGCGCTGCTGAACGTGATGGAGGAGCGCGACATCCAGGTCCGCGGCTACACCCTGCGGCTGCCGCTGGACGTGCTGATGGTGGCCACCGCGAACCCGGAGGACTACACCAACCGCGGCCGGATCATCACCCCGCTCAAGGACCGCTTCGGCGCGGAGATCCGCACGCACTACCCGCTCGACGTAGCCGCCGAGGTGGACGTCGTCCGGCAGGAATCGGATCTCGTCGCCGAAGTCGGCGAGCCGTTGCTGGAGGTGCTGGCGCGGTTCGTCCGCAACCTGCGCGGCGCTCCGGTGATCGACCAGCGCTCCGGGGTGTCGGCGCGGTTCGCGGTCGCCGCGGCGGAAACCGTGGCCGCGGCGGCGTTGCGGCGCTCGGCGCTGACGGGGGAGGAGCCCGCGGTCGCGCGGCCGGTCGACCTCGACGCGGTGCCGTCGGTGCTGCGCGGCAAGCTCGAGTTCGAGCCGGGCGAGGAAGGGCGCGAAACCGAGCACCTCGTGCACCTGCTGCGCAGGGCGATCGCCGAGACCGCGCGCGATCGGTTCGCCGGGCTGGACCTGCGGCCGCTGGTGGAGGCGGTCGCCGACGGGCACCTCGTCGCGACCGGGGAACGCGTGCCCGGCAAGGAACTGCTCGAATCGCTGCCGGAGCTCCCGGTGCTGCACGAGGTCGCGCAGCGCGCGGGCGTGTCCTCGGACGAGCCCGCCGGGCGGATCGCCGCCGCCGTCGAACTGGCGCTGGAATCGCTCTACCTGGCGCGGCAGCTGGCGAAGGACACCGACGACGCGACGACGGTGTACGGGCCGTGAGCTCGCTTCCCGAGGGCTACTCGTACGGGCCGTGGCACGACGGGCCGGACCCGCTCGCGCCTCCGGTCGACCTGCGTGCCGCGATGGACGAGATCGGCCAGGACGTGCTCGGCGGCGCGTCACCGCGGTCCGCGCTGGAGGAGGTGCTCCGCCGCGGCACGCGCGACACGGCGGGGCTCGACGAGCTGACGCGGCGGATCTGGCAGCGCCGCTCGGAAATCCAGCGCAGGCACAACCTCGACGGCACGCTCGCCGAGGTGCGCCGCCTGCTCGACGAAGCGCTCGAAGCGGAACGCCGCGAACTGTTCCCCGATCCGGCGGACGACGCGCGCTTCCGCGAGGCCGAGTTGGACGCGTTGCCGTCGGGAACCGCGTCCGCGGTCAGGGAACTGGCCGAGTACGAGTGGCGTTCCGGGCAGGGGCGCGAGAACTACGAGCGGATCCAGGAGCTGCTCGGCAAGGAACTCCTGGAATCGCGGTTCCAGGGCATGAAGGACGCGCTCGAGAACGCGGGTCCCGAGGACGTCGAGCGGATCAACCAGATGCTCGCCGATCTCAACGTCCTGCTCAACGCGCACGCGCAGGGGTTCGACGACATCGGCGAGCGGTTCGCCGAGTTCATGCGCCGCCACGGCGAATTCTTCCCGGAGAACCCGAAAACCGTCGACGAGCTGATCGACGTGCTCGCCGCGCGCTCGGCGGCGGCGCAGCGGATGCTCAACTCGATGACCCAGGAGCAACGCGACGAGCTGGCCGCGTTGTCGCAGCAGGCCTTCGGCGATTCGAGGCTCGCCCAGCAGCTGTCCACTTTGGACCAGCAGTTGCGCTCTCTGCGGCCGGGCGAGGACTGGTCCTCCTCGGGGAGGTTCCGCGGGAACGAACCGCTCGGCCTCGGCGAGGGTGCGCAGGCGATGGCCGATCTGGCGGAGCTCGACGCGCTGGCGGAGCAGCTCGGCCAGTCCTATCCCGGTGCGCGCCTGGAGGACATCGATCTCGAAGCGCTGGAGCGCCAGCTCGGCGACGAAGCCGGGGTCGACGCGCGACGACTGTCCGAATTGGAGCGTGAGCTGCGGGCCCAAGGCCTGTTCGAGCGCGCGCCGGATGGATCGCTTCGCTTGTCTCCCAAGGCTTTGCGACGTCTCGGTGAGACCGCGCTCAAGGACGTGGTGGAGGCGTTGCGGGGCAAGGCCGGCGAGCGCGAGACCGAGTCCGCTGGCGCGGCCGGTGAGCCGACGGGGTCGAGCAGGCCGTGGCGGTTCGGGGACATGCAGCCGTGGGAGGTGTCCAGGACGGTGCGCAACGCGGTGCTGCGCACGGCGTCGGCGGACGGGACCGCGGTGCGTCTCGATGTGTCCGATGTGGAGGTCACCGAGATCGAGCACCGCTCGCGGGCGGCGGTGGCTCTGCTGGTGGACACGTCGTGGTCGATGGTCGCGGAGGGCAGGTGGCTGCCGATGAAGCGCACCGCGCTCGCGCTGCACCAGCTGGTCACCACCCGGTTCCGCACCGACGCGCTGCAGCTGATCACCTTCGGCAGGCACGCGGTACCGGTGGATCTCGCGGAGCTGGTCGGCCTCGACGGCACGTGGGAGCAAGGCACCAACGCCCACCACGCGCTGCTGCTGGCGGGGCGGCACCTGCGGCGGCACCCGGACGCGCAGCCGGTGGTGCTGATGGTGACCGACGGCGAGCCGACCGCGCACCTGGAACCGGACGGCAGCGCGCACTTCGAATACCCGCCCGCGCCGAGGACGATCCACCGGACGGTGGCCGAGCTCGACCGGCTGGCCAAGCTCGGCGCCGCCTTCACGGTGTTCCGGCTCGGTGACGAGTCGCGGCTCAACGCCTTCGTCGATCTGCTGGCCCGCCGCTCCGGCGGCCGGGTGGTGGCGCCGGACCTCGACGGCCTCGGCGCCGCCGTGGTCGACGACTACCTGCGGACCCGGCGCCGCTGAGGAGTTACCGCGGTGCGATCACTGCGGTTCGCCCTCCGGCGGCAGCTGGTAGAGCGCTTCCAGTTCCACGTCGGCCACGCCCGGCACCGCGCGGAGGCTGGTGAGCGTGCTCGACCCCATCGTGCCGGTGACGGCGCCGATGGGGTCGAGCACCTGGTTCACGGTCATGCCAGCCGAGCGCAGGCCGGCCACGACCTCGGACAGGGACGCGAGGGACTCGTCCCGCACGGAAACGACGACCTTCCAATCACGCTGCATCGCGATCCTCCTCGCACCCAAGGAATATCGGCCGTGCTACGGAGCCTGCACCAGCCCCGCACCGCTGTCCACCGCGGCGAGCGCGAGCCTGCGCGCGTGCTGGGTCAGCCGTGCCCACAGCTCCCAGCCGCGTGAGCCGTACTGCTGCGCGGTCAGCGCCGCGATGCCCGCCGCGTGCGGGGTGGCCATGCTGGTGCCGCTGATCGTGTTGTACCGCTTCGGCATGGGCCAGCTCGAGTAGACGTCCACGCCGGGCCCGACGAGGTCGACCGCGCCGATGTCGTCCACGGTGCCGCACGAGAAGTCCGCGATCGCGCCCGCGGAGTCGATCGCGCCGATCGCCATGATCGACGGGCAGTTCGCCGGGTGGCCCACCGGCGCCACGAGCCCTTCGGAGCGCTTGCTTTCGTTGCCCGCGGCCGCGACCACGAGCGTGCCGCGTTCCATCGCGCGCTGGGCGACCTGTTCGAACGTCTTGGAATACGGCTGGCCCGCCTGGGTCGGCGCGCCGAGCGACATCGACACGACCGCGCAGCCGTTGCTGATCGCCCACGAGATCCCGGCGAGGATGCCGCCGTCCGAGCCGGAGCCTTCGTTGCTGAGCACCTTGCCCGCGTATATCTCGGCCTGGTGGGCGATCCCGTAGCCCGGTTTCGTCTCGGGGGTGCGCGGCCCGCAGGACGTGCCGATGCAGTGGGTGCCGTGCCCGTGGCCGTCCTTCGCGTCCTCGCCGTCCACGAACGAACTGGTGATCACCTGGCGCCCGGCGAAGTCGGGGTGCTCGGCGTCGAACCCGGTGTCGAGCACGGCGACGCGGACGCCCGCCCCGGTCGCCGCGCTGTTGGCGGCGTTGACGGCTTGCAGGCCCCAGGTGAGTTCGCCGTCTTCGGCGGCGGGTGCCGCCTTGTCTTCGATCGCGAACACGGTGCGTTCGGCTTCCACCGAGGAAATCGGCCCGTCGCTTTCCGCCGCCGTGGTCAGTGCCGCGTACTGGTCTTCGTCCGCGCTCACCAGCGCGACGCCGAGCTGGTGGAACAGCAGGCCACCGTCGGTGCCGAGCAGCTGCGCCGTCGAGGCGCCCGCGAGCTCGGCCGTGCTGGTCGTGCGGAGGCCCGCGGCGTTGGTGATCGCCCGCGCTCCGAGCGCGGCCGCGTTGTGTTCGAGCAGAATCAGGTACCGGCCGGTCGTACCCGCCGCTTCCGTCATGGCGCACCTTCTTCGCTGGAGGATGGGACTCTTCCAGGATCGAAGAAGCCAAGCCGTTATGTAACCGAAGTCACATCACTCTTCGATATCAGTTAACTCCGCCGGGTGATGATTATTCGCGCGCCCTTGGCGGGCACCATGGTGATGTTCCTGGCCTTCGCGCCTTCGGGGCGTGGCCGGTCGGTGCCGAGCCGGAACGCCGAAAGCACCGCGCGCAACACGATCGTCGCTTCCATGAGCGAGAACCCGGCGCCGAGGCAGCGCCGCACGCCGCCGCCGAACGGGAACCAGGTCCCGGTCGCGGGACCGCCGTCGAGGAACCGTTCCGGGCGGAACTCGTGCGGCGCGTCGTGGTGCGCGCCGTCGCCCTGGACGAGCGCGATCGACGGCATCACGGTGTGCCCGGCGGGGATCCGGTAGCCGCCGATTTCGATGTCCTCGGTGAGCCTGCGGGCGACCTCGGAGATCACCGGGTGCAGCCGCATCGCCTCCTTCACCACGGCTTCCAGGTGCTTTTCGTCGCCGGAATCCGCGGCGCGTTCGGCGGCGGCGAGCCGCACCGGATTCCGCACCAGTTCGTGGAAGGACCACGCGAGCGCGGTCGCCGTCGTCTCGTGCCCGGCGAGCAGCAGCGTGACGAGCTGGTCGCGCAGCTCGGCGTCCGAGAGCCGATCGTCCTCGGCGGGCACGGTCAGCAGGCGGGAGAGCACGTCGCCGCGTTCGCCGAGATCGGGGGCGGCACGGCGCTCGGCGATCTCGGCGTAGATGAGTTCGTCGGCGCGCCGCTGCGCCTCCGCGTTGCGCCGCCACGGCCCGAAGCGCTGCAGTTTCGGGTTGTGCCAGCCGAAGATGTCCAGCGGTCCGATGTCGACGGTGATGCGGAGCAGCCTGCGCAGCTCGTCGAGACGCGGGCCGTCGCTCACCCCGAACACGACCCGAAGGATGATTTCGAGTGTCAGCGCGTTCATCCTGGCGTGCGAGGAGAAGGCGCGCCGCTCCGGCCAGCGCGCGGTCTCGGCCTCGGCCAGCTCGGTGACGAGATCGCGGTAGCCGCGCAGCGCCGAGCCGTGGAACGCGGGCATCAGCAGCTTCCTGGCCCGCAGGTGCACGTCCTCGTCGGTCAGCAGCACCGAGTGCTGGCCCATCACCGGCTTGAGGATCATGTTCCCCTCGCCCGCGTGGAAGATCGACGCCGGTCCGCCGAACACCGCCTTGATGTGGTCGAGATCGGCGAGCTGGACCACGTGGCGCTCGGGGTAGATCCGCAGCCGGACGACGTCGCCGTAGCGGCGGCGCAGCACCGGCATGAGCTTGTGCCGGTAGGTCCCGAACAGCACCGTCTGCACGGCGATCGGCCAGTTCGGGCCGGGCGCGGCCGGTGCGGACGGCGACGGTTCGAGCGACAGGGCGGGGCGCGGGCTTGGCGGTGCGTCGGCGGTCATCGACGGGCCTCCCTGGCCGGGGCGGTCTGATGCCTGCGTTTATACGCCCGTGTAAACGGGTTTGTCCAGGCGCGGCGCTAGGCTTCCCGGCGTGAGCCATCGCGAAGACCTCCTTGCGGCAGCCCGGAAACTGCTGGAGGAAAAGGGGTACGCCCGGATCACCGCGCGCGATCTCGTTGCCGAGTCCGGGACCAATCTCGGGTCCATCGCGTACCACTTCGGCACCAAGGAGGGCCTGCTCAACCACACGATCGGCGAGGTGTTCGAGGAGTGGACCGACCAGCTCGCCCAGGTCGCGATGGCCGATCCCGCCGCGCTCCCGATCGAACGCGGCCGGGTCACCTGGACGACGATGCTGGAAAACCTGTCCAGCAGGCGCGCGCTGCTGCTGTCCTATGTGGAGGCACTGGCCCAGGCGGAGCGGACCGTCTCGCTCCGCGAGCAGTTCGCCGAGCAGTACCGGCGCTGCCGCACCCGGGTCGCGGAGCTCGCGGCGCGGTCGCTCGGCAACGGGTGGGGGCCCGAAGACCGGCGTTGCCTCGCGGTGGCGAGCTTCGTGATCGCGGTGTGCGACGGGCTGTCCGTGCAGTGGCTCCTGCACCCCGGCGACGCGCCGACCGGTGACGAGCTGAGCGAGGGGCTCGCGGCGATGTGGGCGGCGTCGTACCCCGTGCCGGACGGGCCGTGAGCCGCGCGATCCCACCGGGCGGGACGGCGTGAGAAGATGACCACTTAGGCTGGGTGGTATGAAGACTTGGTCCTCGATCCCGGTGGCGCGCGTGCCGGGGACGCCACGCCCGCTGCGGCTGTTCGACACCGCGAGCGGGCAGCTCCGGCCCACCGCGCCCGGCGCGACGGCGCGCATGTACGTCTGCGGCATCACGCCCTACGACGCCACGCATCTCGGTCACGCGGCCACCTACCTGGCTTTCGACCTGGTGCACCGGCTCTGGCTCGACGCCGGGCACGAGGTGCACTACGTGCAGAACGTGACCGACGTCGACGAGCCGCTCCTGGAGCGCGCCGAGCGCGACCAGGACGACTGGGTCGTGCTGGCGATGCGGGAGACCGCGCTGTTCCGCGAGGACATGGAGGCGCTCCGGGTGGTGCCGCCGCGCGAGTTCGTCGGCGCGGTGGAGAGCATCCCGGAGATCGTCGAAGTGATCGGCAAGCTGCTCGCCGACGGCGCGGCCTACCGGGTCGACGACGAGCAGCACCCCGACATCTACTTCGACCGGTCCGCGACCGGCCGGTTCGGCTACGAGTCCGGCTACGACGCCGAAACCATGGCCAAGTTCTTCGCCGAGCGCGGCGGTGACCCCGACCGGCCGGGCAAGCGCGACCCGCTCGACGCGCTGCTGTGGCGCAGCGCCAGGCCGGGGGAGCCGTCGTGGGAGTCCGAGCTCGGCGCGGGCAGGCCCGGCTGGCACATCGAGTGCAGCGCGATCGCGGTCAACCGGCTGGGAATGGCCTTCGACGTTCAGGGCGGCGGCTCGGACCTCGCATTCCCGCACCACGAATACAGCGCCGCGCACGCCGAAGCGCTCACCAACGAGCACCCCTTCGCACGCCACTACGTGCACGCCGGGATGATCGGCTACGACGGCGAGAAGATGTCGAAGTCGCGCGGCAACCTGGTGTTCGTTTCGAAGCTGCGCGCGGAAGGCGTCGATCCCGGCGCGATCCGGCTCGCCCTGTTCGCCGGCCACTACCGCGAGGACCGCCCGTGGACGGCGGCGCTGCTCGCCGAGGCCGAAGCACGGCTCGCGCGCTGGCGCGCGGCCGTGGCGCGGGACGCGGGCCCGTCGGCGGAGGAAGCCATCGCACGGCTGCGCGACCACCTCGCCGACGACCTCGACACCCCGAAGGCGCTCGCCGCCGTGGACGCGTGGGCGGCCGAAGCCGTGCGCGGCGGCAGTGACGAAACCGCGCCCGCGCTCGTCCGCGACGCGGTGGACGCCCTGCTCGGCATCGAACTGTGACCACTGTGGACGGTGGGCGCGCCCACCGTCCACAGTGCACTCCGCGCGAGCTTTCCCGAAGAGGCGGGTATCCCCGAAGGCCACCTTCGGGGACTCTGGCGCCACTTTCCCGGCCCTCGCGGGCGCGCGGGCCGGGCTGCCCATGCCCCGAAAGATGCTCCTATAGAGATCGAGTGGGGTGGCTGGTCCCCGCCTTTGCCTGCCCCCGAGCGCGGCTTCGGGGGATCTGGTGCCGCGAACTCCGTCCTCGTCGTTACTCCTGCTGCCGAAGCGGGTTCGCATGTGCCCCGAAAGTGACGTTCAGGGCATCTACCGTCCCGAAGGCCACTTTCGGGGCATGAGGGTTCGTGCCGGTCGAGTGTGCGAGGGGTGCGATTGCGGCGTCTAACGCCCCGAAGGCCACCTTCGGGGCATCGCGAGAACCCCGCCGAGGCAACAGAATCCTTTACCAGGGCCGAATTCGGGGCGCTCAAGTCCCCGAAGGTGGCCTTCGGGGACTAAGTTCCGCCACTGACTTCGCGGCACCACCGTGACACGCGCCCGACCTCGCTGTGACTTCAGGGCAGGCGCCGGTCGCGCGGCGACCGCCTGCGGAATTCACTTGTCGGCTGGCACTATGCGCCGACTTCCTTGCCGTCGGCCAGTTCCAGCCTGTCGTGTGTCCATTCGCGACGGAGCCAGCGGTCGTGCGAGGCGATGACCACGGCGCCCGGCGCGTCGTCGAGCGCGTCGAACAGTTCCTCCGCCAGCGTCAGCGAGAGGTGGTTCGTCGGCTCGTCCAGTAGCAGCACGTCCGGCGGAGTGGCGAGCAGGACCGCCAGTGCCAGCCGCCTGCGCTGGCCCACCGACAGCGATCCGACGGGCCGCCCGATGTCCCGCGACGCGAGCAGCCCGAGCTTGCCCAGCCCCGGCGCGTCCTCGCCCGCGGCGTCGAAGTACACCCGTTGGGCCGTCTTCGCCGGGTCGGCGAATTCGACGTCCTGCTCCAGCAAACCGACCCGGAGCCCGCTCGCGCGGTGGACGCGCCCGCCGTGCGGTGCCAGCCGTCCCGCGAGCACGGACAGCAGCGTCGACTTCCCGGCGCCGTTCCCGCCCGTCACGAGCAGCCGCGCGCCGCTTTCGAGATCGAGCCGGTCGATCGCGAGGCGGCCGGGAACCCGCACTTCCCGCAACGACACCGCGAGCGTGCCCTCGTCCGGCGCCCCGGTGAGCCGCCCGGAGAACGTCAACGGAGACGGCGGGCGCCGCACCTGGTCCCGTTCCAGCTCGTCGAGCCGCAGCTGGGCGTTGCGGACCCGGCGCGAGATCTGCTTCTGCACCCTCCCGGTCTTGAAGTCGTACAACATCTTCGCGTTGTCCCGCTGGGGCCGGTTGTGCGCCACGGCGCGAGCCGTGGTGGCCACCGCGTCGCGCAGTTCCTTCAGCTCGTCCTGCTCCTCGGCGTAGCGCTGCGCCCATCTCGCGCGTTCGGCGGCCTTGTGCCCCAGGTAGGCGGTGTACGCGCCGCCGTAGCGGGTCGGGCCGCCGAGCGCGGGATCGATGTCCACGATGTCCGTGCACACCGCGTCGAGGAACACGCGGTCGTGCGAGGACAGCACGACCACCCCGTCCAGCCCGGCGAGGTGCTGTTCGAGGAAGTCCATCGCCGCGTCGTCGAGGTGGTTCGTCGGCTCGTCGAGCAGCAGCGTCCTCGGCTTCCTGATCAGCAGCGCGGCCAGCCCGAGCCGCGAGCGCTGCCCGCCGGAGAGGGTGCCGAGCGCGCGGTCCGGCGCGACACCGGACAGGCCGAGCCCGTCGCAGACGAGCTTCGCCCTGCGGTCGGCGTCCCACAGGTCGTGCGCCTGCGCCCAGTCGAGCACCGCGCCGTACCGGTCGAGCACCGCGCGGTCGCCCGGATCGACCGCCATCGCCTCGGCGAGCCGGTCCAGCTCGGCGGCCATGGCGCGGGTCTCGGCGAGCGCGTCGTCGAGCACGGCGGCGAGCGTGGCCGTACCGGGAAACGGCAGCTCCTGCAAGAGGAACCCGGAGTCGGGATCCCGCGTGACGGTGCCTGCCTGCGGTGTTTCGACACCGGCGAGCAGGCGCAGGAGCGTGGACTTCCCGATCCCGTTCTCGCCGACGAGCCCGACGCGCTGGCCGGCGGAGGCGAGGAAGTCCACGCCGTCGAAAACGACGCGATCGCCGTAAGCGAACGCGAGATCGGTCGCTTGGAGGGAAAGAAAACCTGACATGGGGCAGCACCGAACCTTGGGTGGTGGGAGAAGCCCGCCGGGCGTGCTGACCGGGAGCGGGGCTCGACCGGTCGCCTCGGGCGCGGGCTGGGTTCGGGTCAGTTCCTCATGATGCGACGACTCTAACGCAACAGAAGTTGGATTTGCAAGGGAGTGGTGTCGGGGAAGTCTCGGGTACGCCCGCCTGTCACTCGTTACGGTGTAAGGGTGCCAAGCCTTTTCGCCACCAGCGACCTCCACGTCACGCACGAGGGCAACGAGCCCATCGTGGACACCATCCAGCCCGAATCGCCGGAGGACTGGCTCCTGGTGGCCGGTGATGTCGCCGAGAGGGTGAGCGCGGTCGTCTCGACGCTGGAGAAGCTCAAGAGCCGGTTCGCCGAGGTGGTCTGGGTGCCGGGCAACCACGAGCTGTGGACGACCCCGAAGGACGAGGTGCAGCTCAAGGGCCAGGCCAGGTACGACCATCTCGTGACGCGATGCCGTGAACTGGGCGTGCGGACCCCGGAGGACGAGTTCCTGGTGTGGGAGCACGGCGAAATCCCGATCACCATCGCACCGCTGTTCCTGCTCTACGACTACAGCTGGCGCACCCCGCAGGCCGCCGACGTGTCGCTCGCCGACGCGCTCGCGCAGGCGAAGGACGCGGGCGTGGTGTGCACCGACGAGTACTTCCTGCACCCGGACCCGTACCCGAGCCGCCAGGACTGGTGCGCCGACCGGCTCAAGACCAGCGAGCAGCGGCTCGCCGCGATCCCCGAGCACCACCGGACCGTGCTGATGTCGCACTGGCCGCTGCACCGGCACCCGACCGAGCCGCTGTACTGGCCCGAGTTCGCGATGTGGTGCGGCACCACGGAAACCGCCGACTGGCACCTGCGCTACCGCGCCGAGGTCGCCGTCTACGGGCACCTGCACATCCCGCGCTCGACCAAGGCCGACGGCGTCCGCTTCGAAGAGGTCTCGCTCGGCTACCCCCGTGAATGGCGCAAGCGGACCCGCGGCGCCGTCGCCCTGCGCAAGATCTTCTGACCCCGGCGCTCAGCTCAGGGTGTCGGGGCCGTCCTGCCCGGGGCGCCGCCGCCGCAGGTAGCGCTCGAACTCGGCGGCGATCTTGTCGCCGCTGCCCTCGTCGACGGTGAGTTCGGGCTCCTCCTCGCGCTCTTCGAGCGAGCGGACGTACTCGGCGATCTCGTCGTCCTCGTCGGCCATCTCGGTGACCGTGCGCTCCCACTCCTCGGCCTGCTCCGGCAGCGCCCCGAGCGGGATCTCCACGTCGAGCACGTCTTCGAGCTTGTGCAGCAGCGCGAGCGTGGCCTTCGGGGACGGCGGGTGCGACACGTAGTGCGGCACCGCGGCCCAGATCGAGACCGCCGGGATGCCAGCCTGGACGCAGGCGTCCTGCAGGATCCCGACGATCCCGCTCGGGCCCTGGTACCGGTTGCGCTCCAGGCCGAACCGCGCCGCGGCCGCCGCGTCGTAGGCGGTCCCGGTGACCGGCACGGACCGGGTGTGCGGGGTGTCCGCGAGCAGCGCGCCGAGCGTGACGACGGTCGTCACGCCCAGCTGGTCCATGTACTCGAGCAGTTCGGCGCAGAACGCGCGCCAGCGCATGTTGGGCTCCGGGCCCTGGACGAGCACGACGTCGCGGTCGAAACCGTCCGGGCGGCACACCGACAGGCGGGTCGTCGGCCATTCGATCCGGCGCGTCACCCCGTCCACCATGCGGACGTTCGGGCGGCTGACCTGGAAGTCGTAGTACTCGTCGGGGCTGAGCTCGGCCAGCGGGGTCGCGTCCCAGTTCAGCTGGAGGTGCTCCACCGCCCTGCTGGCCGCGTCACCTGCGTCGTTCCAGCCTTCGAAGGCCACCACCATGACCGGCTGGGGTGTGGCGTCCCGTTCCTCGGGAGCGGGTTCGGGCTGTCGGGTCTCGTCGGCTGGGTCACTCACTGGACCAGCCTACGACCCGGCGGCCGGTGCGCGGTCCGTAGCCTGGGGGACATGCCGGAGCCCGGATCGTCACCCCTGCTCGACGCACTCGCCTCCCGTGTTGTGGTCGCCGACGGAGCGATGGGCACGGCGCTGCAGGCGCACGACCTCACCCTCGACGATTTCGCAGGTCTGGAGGGGTGCAACGAGATCTTGAACGTGACCCGGCCGGACGTGGTGCGCGGGGTGCACCGCGGCTACCTCGAGGCCGGGGCGGACGCGGTCGAGACGAACACGTTCGGGGCGAACTTCGCCAACCTGGCCGAGTACGACATCGAGGACCGGATCTTCGAGCTGTCCGAGATCGGCGCCAGGCTCGCCCGCGAGACGGCCGACGAGTTCGCCACCCCGGACCGCCCGCGGTTCGTGCTGGGCTCGGTCGGCCCCGGCACGAAGCTGCCGACGCTCGGGCACGCCCCGTTCACCCGGCTGCGGGACGCCTACGTCGAAGAGGTCCGCGGCCTGCTCGCGGGCGGCGTGGACGCGGTGATCGTGGAGACCACGCAGGACATCCTGCAGACCAAGGCGTCCATCGTGGCGGCGCACCGGGCGATGGCGGCCGAGGGGCGGCGGGTCCCGGTCATCGCGTCGATCACCGTGGAGACCACCGGCACGATGCTGCTCGGCACCGAGGTCAACGCCGCGCTGGCCGCGCTCGAACCGCTCGGGATCGACCTGATCGGGATGAACTGCGCCACCGGCCCCGCCGAGATGAGCGAGCACCTGCGCCAGCTGTCGAAGCACGCGCGAGTCCCGCTTTCGGTCATGCCGAACGCGGGGCTGCCCGAGCTGGGCCCGGACGGCGCGGTCTACCCGCTGAGCCCGGAGGGGCTCGCCGAGGCGCTGACCGGGTTCGTGCGCGAGTTCGGCGTCGGGCTGGTCGGCGGCTGCTGCGGGACGACCGGCGAGCACATCAGGCAGCTCTCCGAAGCGGTCCGCGAACTGCGGGCGCCGACGCGGCGACCGCACCCGGAAGCCGGGATTTCCTCGCTGTACCAAGCGGTTCCGTTCCGCCAGGACGCCAGCGTGCTGATGATCGGCGAGCGGACCAACGCGAACGGGTCGAAGGCGTTCCGGGAAGCCATGCTCGACGGCCGCCTCGACGACTGCGTGGAGATCGCGCGCGACCAGACCCGCGACGGCGCGCACCTGCTCGACGTGTGCGTCGACTACGTCGGCAGGGACGGCGCGGCGGACATGGCCGAACTGGCCGGCCGCCTCGCCACCGCGTCGACGCTGCCGATCATGCTCGACTCCACCGAGGTCGACGTGATCAGGGCCGGGCTCGAACGGCTCGGCGGGCGCTGCGCGATCAACTCGGTGAACTACGAGGACGGCGACGGGCCGGATTCGCGGTTCGCGAAGGTGATGGCGATGGCGGCCGAGCACGGCGCCGCGGTCGTCGCCCTCACGATCGACGAGGACGGGCAGGCGCGCACGGCCGAGAAGAAGATCGAGATCGCGGCCAGGCTCATCGAGGACATCACGGGCAACTGGGGCCTCGAGACCTCGGACATCATCATCGACACCCTGACCTTCACGATCGCCACCGGCCAGGAGGAGTCGCGGCGGGACGCGATCGAGACGATCGAAGCGATCCGCGGTCTCAAACGGCGGTACCCGGACGTGCAGACCACGCTCGGGCTGTCGAACATCTCCTTCGGGCTCAACCCGGCCGCGCGGCAGGTGCTGAATTCGGTGTTCCTGCACGAATGCGTCCAGGCCGGGCTGGACACCGCGATCGTGCACGCGTCGAAGATCCTGCCGATGGCGCGGATCCCGGACGAGCAGCGCTCGGTGGCGCTCGACCTCGTCTACGACCGCCGCCGCGAGGGCTACGACCCGTTGCAGGAGCTGATGGCGCTGTTCGAGGGCGTCAGCGCCGCGTCGAGCAAGGCCTCGCGCGCCGAGGAACTCGCCGCGCTGCCGTTGTTCGAGCGGCTCGAACGCCGGATCGTCGACGGCGACCGCAACGGTCTCGACGCCGATCTCACCGAGGCGCTGCAGGAGCGGCCCGCGCTCGCGATCATCAACGACACCCTGCTGTCGGGCATGAAGACCGTCGGCGAGCTGTTCGGCTCCGGCCAGATGCAGCTGCCGTTCGTGCTCCAGTCCGCGGAGGTGATGAAGGCCGCGGTCGCCTATCTCGAACCGCACATGGAAAAGGAGGACGCGGGCGGCAAGGGGCGGATCGTGCTCGCCACCGTCAAGGGCGACGTGCACGACATCGGCAAGAACCTGGTCGACATCATCCTGTCCAACAACGGCTACGAGGTCGTCAACCTCGGGATCAAACAGCCCATCACGACCATCCTGGACGCCGCGGAGGAGAACGGGGCCGACGCGATCGGCATGTCGGGCCTGCTGGTGAAGTCCACGGTGATCATGAAGGAGAACCTGGAGGAGATGAACTCCCGCGGGGTCTCCACGCGCTGGCCGGTGCTGCTCGGCGGCGCCGCGCTCACCCGTTCCTACGTCGAGAACGACCTGACCGAGCTGTACCTCGGCGACGTGCGGTACGCCCGCGACGCGTTCGAGGGGCTGCGCCTGATGGACGCGATCATGGGTGCCAAGCGGGGCGAGTCGCCGCTCGTCGACGAGCAGGAGGAGGCCAAGCGCGCCGAGCGCAAGGCGCGCCGTGAACGGTCCCTGCGCATCGCCGAAGCGCGCAAAGCGAAGCAGGCCGAGGAAGAGCCGGAGCCGCCCGCGCGGTCCGATGTGGACACCGGCGTCCCGCTGCCGACGCCGCCGTTCTGGGGCAGCAGGGTGGTCAAGGGCGTGCCGCTCGCGGACTACTCGGCGATGCTGGACGAGCGCGCGACGTTCATGGGGCAGTGGGGTTTGAAGGGCGCGCGGGGCGGGAGCGGTCCCACCTACGAGGAGCTGGTGGAGTCCGAGGGAAGGCCGCGGCTGCGGTACTGGCTGGACCGCCTCGCCACCGACGGGCTGCTGCAGCACGCCGCGGTCGTGTACGGGTACTTCCCGTGCGTGGCCGAAGGCGAGGACGTGGTCGTGCTCGCCGAACCGCACGCCGACGCCGCGGAGCGGACCCGGTTCACCTTCCCGCGCCAGCGCCGGGACCGGCGGCTGTGCCTCGCCGACTTCTACCGCCCGCGCGATCTCGCGCGCGAGGCGGGCGAGGTCGACGTGCTGCCACTGACCCTGGTCACCATGGGCCAGCCGATCGCCGACTACGCCAACGAGCTGTTCGCCGGGGACGCCTACCGCGACTACCTCGAAGTGCACGGGCTCGGCGTCCAGCTCACCGAAGCGCTCGCCGAGTACTGGCACCGCCGCGTGCGCGAAGAGCTGCACTTCGCGAGTGGCGCCGCACTGTCCGAAGAGGACCCCGAGGACATCGAGGCGTTCTTCAAACTCGGCTACCGCGGCGCGCGCTTCTCGCTCGGCTACGGTGCCTGCCCCGATCTCGAAGACCGGGCGAAGATCGCCGAGCTGCTCGAACCGGCGAGGATCGGGGTCAAGCTGTCGGAGGAGTTCCAGCTCCACCCCGAGCAGTCGACCGACGCGATCGTCTGCCACCGCCCGGAAGCCAAGTACTTCAACACGTAAAGGAAGAAAACCTGTGGGGTCCGTTGTGGACAGACCAGCCGCGGTGCTGTGGGACATGGACGGCACGCTCGTCGACTCGGAGAAGCTCTGGGACGTCGCGCTGTACGAGGCGGCGGAAAGCCTCGGCGGCACGCTGTCGGAGGAGCAGCGGCTGACGCTCGTGGGGTCCAATATGGACGCCACCGCGAGCTACCTGCTCGAAGTGGTCACGGGCCAGGAGCCGACACCGGCGGCCATCGCGGAGATGGGGGAGTGGATCCGGCAGCGGACCGCGAACCTGTTCGAAGGCGCGCTGCCGTGGCGTCCCGGTGCGCGCGAGGCGCTCGCCGCGGTGCGGGCGGCTGGGCTGCCGTCGGCACTGGTGACCTCCACCGAGCGCGCGCTGACCGAGCTGGCGCTCAACACCATCGGGCGGGAGTTCTTCGACGTGACGGTGTGCGGTGACGAGGTGGACGGGCTCAACAAGCCCCTTCCCGAGCCGTATCTGCGCGCGGCGCGGCTGCTCGGCGTGGACCCCGCGCGGTGTGTCGCGGTGGAGGATTCCCCGCCGGGCACTGAATCCGCGGTCGCCGCGGGCTGCACGGTGCTCGTGGTGCCCAACGACGTGCCGGTCGAACCGGGGGAGCGGCGGGTGTTCCGCTCGTCGCTGGCCGGGGTCGACGTCGCCGCGTTCGGGGCGCTGTTGGGCTGACGCACGATGTCGCATTCTCGCTAGACTCCGCCGCCGCGCGCGGCAATGCTGGTCTGGTGCATGAGGACATCGAGCGATGCGTGCGGGCCGTCCAGTCGAAGGACGCGCGGTTCGACGGGTGGTTCTTCACCGCGGTGCTGACCACCCGGATCTACTGTCGGCCGAGCTGCCCGGTGGTGCCGCCGAAGGTCGAGAACATGCGGTTCTACCCGAGTGCCGCGGCCGCGCAGCAGGCCGGGTTCCGGGCGTGCAAGCGCTGCCGTCCCGACGCGGCACCGGGATCGCCGGAGTGGAACGAGCGCGCCGATCTCGTGGCGAGGGCGATGCGCCTGATCGCCGACGGGGTGGTCGACACCGACGGCGTGCCGGGTCTCGCGGCCCGCCTCGGCTACAGCGTCCGGCAGATCGAGCGGCAGCTGCGGGCTGAGCTCGGCGCCGGACCGCTGGCGCTCGCTCGGGCGCAGCGCGCGCAGACGGCGCGCCTGCTCATCGAGACCACCGCGCTGCCGATGGCCGAACTCGCGCTGGCCGCGGGGTTTTCCAGCATCCGCACCTTCAACGACACGGTCCGCGAAGTCTTCGCGCTGGCACCGACCGAACTGCGGCGCCGGGCGGGGAAGCAGGGTGGCACGGCACCGGGCGAGCTGTGCCTGCGGCTGCCGTTCCGCGCGCCGCTGTGCCCGGACAACCTGTTCGGGCACCTCGCGGCCACCGCGGTACCGGGCGTGGAGGAATGGCGCGACGGCGCCTACCGCCGGACGATGGCGCTGCCGCACGGGCCGGGCGTGGTGGCGCTCAGCCCGGCCCCCGATCACGTGCGGTGCCGGCTGTCGCTGGCGGACCTGCGCGATCTCGCCACGGCGATCAGCCGGTGCCGCAGGCTGCTCGACCTCGACGCGGACCCGGTCGCGGTCGACGCGGCGCTGTCCGCGGACCCGGTGCTGGCCCCGCTCGTGGCCAAGGAGCCGGGCCGCCGGGTACCGCACACCGTCGACGGCGAGGAGATGGCGATCAGGGCGGTGCTCGGCCAGCAGGTGTCGACGGCGGCGGCCAGGACGCACGCGGGACGGCTCGTGCGCGCGTTCGGGCGGCCGGTGGAGGATTCCGCGGGCGGGCTCACGCACCTGTTCCCGGAGGCCGCCGAACTCGCCGAGCTGGACCCCGAAACGCTGGCCATGCCGAAGACGCGCCGCCGGACGCTGCTCACGCTCGTCGACGCGCTGGCCGCCGGGAAGGTCGACCTCGGCGCGGGCGCCGACTGGGACGAGGCGCGGGCCAGGCTCGCGGAGCTTCCCGGATTCGGGCCGTGGACGGTGGAAACCGTCGCGATGCGCGCGCTCGGTGACCCGGACGCCTTTCTCGCCACGGATCTCGGCGTCAAGTACGCCGCGAAGGAACTGGACCTGCCCACCGCGCCGCGCGCGTTCGCCGCGCACGCCGAGCGCTGGCGTCCGTGGCGGGCCTACGCCGTGCAGTACCTGTGGGCCACCGGGGACCACGCCATCAACCGCCTGCCCGTCGCGGGCTGAACCGAAGGAAACGGATGAAGACCCTCGAAGCGGCGCGTACGCACGCCGTGGTGCCGAGCGCGTGCGGTGAGCTGACCCTGGTCGCCACCGAAGGGGTGCTGAGCGGGCTGTACATGGTGCGCCAGCGGCACCGCCCCGCGCAGGAGCGGTTCGGCGAGCGCGTAGACCCGGCCGAACCGCCGTTCGCCGAGGTCGCCGCGCAGCTCGCCGACTACTTCGCGGGCACCCGGTGGTCGTTCGACCTGCCGATGCGCTTCCACGGCACCGAGTTCCAGTGTCGCGTGTGGACCGCCCTGTGCGATATCCCTTACGGGGAAACGGTTTCCTACGGTCAGCTCGCGGACCGCCTCGGCCGCCCTTCCGCGTCGCGCGCGGTCGGGCTCGCCAACGGGAAGAACCCGATCGGGGTGATCGTGCCGTGCCACCGCGTGGTCGGCTCGACCGGTTCCCTGACCGGCTACGGCGGCGGGCTCGACCTCAAGCGGTCCCTGCTCGACTTCGAACGCGGCGGCGGCCCGTTCTCCTACACCCAGTCCTGAACCGCGGGTTTCGACGCCGCGGAGCTGGCGGAGGTCATCGGCGGCGCCGCCCCGATGACCTCCGCTCGCCGTGTCAGGAGACGAACGCCTCCGGGATGTCCGCGCGCTTGGTGCCCACGAGGGCGACGTAGTGCAGCGGTTCACCGTTGACGTTGCGGCGGTGCTGGTAGCGCTCGGACGCGAGCAGTTCGAGCACGCCCTCGTCGCGCAGCCTGCGGATGAACGCCGCGAACCCGGACGTGTCCTCGTCGGAGAGGAACCGGTCCTTGATGTTGAACGCGATCCAGCCGTTGTCGCTGACCAGGTTGAACGCGGCGCGGAAGGCAGCGGGCGGGATGTCGGCGTAGCCGAGCGCGGCCACGCAGGACAGCGTGTTGAACCGGTGGGTCGCGAGATCGCGCGCGATCTCCGGCGGCGGGGAGATCACGTCCGCGACGTGATAGGCGTCATACACGCCGGGGCGGTCGCGGAGCGCGGCGAGCCGGGCGGCCGCGATGATGTCCAGCCCGACGAGCTTGCCCACCCCGATGTTGCGCAACTGCTCGCCGACGAGCCCGTTACCGGCGCCGAGATCGAGCACCCTGAGGTCGTCGGCGGCGTAGCCGTCCTGCTGCAGCTCCTCCTTCAGCAATTTCGCGATGACGTCGGGGGAACGGCAGTCCAAAATGTCGTGAAACAGCTGCTCGTAAAGGCCTGGAACGGAGAAAATGCGGTCGTAGTCGTGGAAGCGGAATTCCTGCCATTCCCCGTCGACGAGGACGAAGCAGTGCTCAGCGTCCTGGTCGAGGCGATCGTCGGGGGCTGGCAGCCTGATCTGCAGCGGACCACGGTGTGTCAAGGTTTCTCCCATGTTTCGTTCCGGTGACTCCTGGTTGGCTGGCACCCTTCTTTTTGCTTGCCGGCCGCGTGAGTGCACCAGTCCGGCTTTTGGATATTCCAGACAAGTGGAATCCGGCGCTCCCGTCAACGCCGGTTGCGCCGACCGGGCTAAGCACAACGGTGGGTGACCTGGACGTCATCCGGGCAGGGGCGGATCGGCGCGCCACCGGCCCTGATGGAAGGATCACCGGGTGTGAAGACCTTCGATGAGCTGTTCGCCGAGCTTGCCGAACGCGCGCGGACCCGTCCCGCGGGTTCCGGCACCGTCGCCGCACTCGACGCGGGCGTCCATGCGCAGGGCAAGAAGGTGCTGGAAGAGGCGGGCGAGGTGTGGATCGCCGCCGAGCACGAATCCGACGACCGGCTCGCCGAGGAGATCTCGCAGCTGCTCTACCGGGTCCAGGTGCTGATGCTCGGCCGCGGCGTGACCACCGAGGACGTCTACCGGTACCTGTGATCGGTATCGCGGCGAGGTTTCGAGATTTCGGACGGGATGGAGTGATGGCATGCTGCGCGTAGCGGTGCCGAACAAGGGCGCGCTCGCGGTGGCCGCGTCGGAGATGCTCGGCGAAGCGGGCTACCGCCGCAGGCACGAGCAGCGCGACCTGACCGTGCTCGATCCCGCCAACGAGGTCGAGTTCTTCTTCTTGCGCCCCAAGGACATCCCGATCTACGTCGGCTCCGGCGAGCTCGATCTCGGGATCACCGGCCGCGACCTCGCGCTCGACTCCGGGGCGCCGGTGCAGGAGGCCCTCGCGCTCGGCTTCGGCGGCTCGACGTTCCGCTACGCCGCGCCGGCGGGCCGCGAGTGGGCGGTCGCCGACCTGCACGGCAAGCGGCTCGCCACGTCCTACCCGCGCCTGGTGCGCGAGAACCTGGCCGCCCAGGGCATCGAAGCCGAGGTCATCCGCCTCGACGGCGCCGTGGAGATCTCGATCCAGCTCGGCGTCGCCGACGCGGTCGCGGACGTGGTCGGCTCGGGGCGCACCCTGCGCCAGCACAACCTGGTGGCCTTCGGCGACCCGATCTGCGTGTCCGAAGCCGTGCTCGTGCACCGGGCGGGCGGGGACCTGACCAAGCCGAAGGCTCAGCTCGCCGCCCGGCTGCGCGGGGTCGTCTTCGCCCAGCAGTACATGATGCTGGACTACGACTGCCCCCGGTCGCTGCTCGACGCGGCCATCGCGATCACTCCCGGCCTCGAGTCCCCGACCGTCGCGCCGCTGGCGCACGACGACTGGGTCGCGGTGCGCGCGATGGTGCCCCGCAAGGACGTCAACCGCATCATGGACGAACTCGCCGAAGCGGGCGCCAAAGCCGTGCTGGCTTCCGACATCCGCTCCTGCCGGCTGTAGGAGTCCGTGTCGGTTCTCCCGGCCTTCGCGCCGATCTGGGTGCTCACCGCACTCGGTTACCTGCTCAGCAGGTTCTCGGTGCTGGGGCCGGCGGCCGACGAAGTACTGACCAGGCTGGCGTTCCAGGTCGCCATGCCCGCGGTGCTGTTCTCCACGCTGATCGACACGCCGCTGTCCGCACTCGTGAACCCCGGGCTCATCGCGTTCGGCGGCGGTACCGCGCTCATCGGGATCACCGGCGCGCTGCTGTCGTGGCTGCTGTTCCGCAGGCGTCTCGGCGAGCGCGTGGTGACCGGTATGGCGGCGTGCTACGTCAACGCCGCCAACCTCGGCATCCCCGTCGCGCTGCAGGTCCTCGGCAGCTCCTCGTTCATCGTGACGGTGCTGCTGTTCCAGTCGCTGTTCATGATGCCGTCGATGCTCACCCTGCTCGAGTCGGACGTCCCCAGCGGTGACGGCCCGAAGTGGCGCGCGCTCCTGCTGCTCCCGGTGCGCAATCCGGTGATCGCGGCGTCCCTGCTCGGTGTCGTCGTCGGGACGAGCGGCTGGCGGCCACCGGAGTTCGTGCTGCAGCCGATCCACACCCTCGGCGGGGCCGGGATCGCGACCGCGCTGCTGGTGCTCGGCATGTCCCTGCATACCGGGCGCGTCCCCGTCGAAGCGCCCGGCGCGATGAACGCCGGGCACGGGCGGCGGGGCGAGCTGGTGATGGTGGTGGGCCTGAAGGTGTTCGCGCAGCCCGCCGTCGCACTGGTCATCGGGCTCGCGCTCGACCTGCCGCGCCCGCTCCTGCTGGCCGCGGTCCTGTGCTCGGCCTTGCCGACCGCGCAGAACATCTTCATCGCCAGCAGCCGCTACGCCATCGACGCGAGGTTCGTCCGCGACTGCGTGTTGCTGTCGACGCTGCTGTCGATGGTGACGCTTTCCGTGATCGCCGCGCTCTTCAGCGGCTAGTGCGACGGGCGCTGTTTGCGGGGGAGCAGGTCGTAGAGCTTCTTGCGGGCGCCGTTGTCGTTGGTGTTGCGCGCGTCGGAGACGTCGGCGATGAAGTCCTCGAACACGAAGTCCTGCTCCGCCGGGATCGTCGGGCCCTGCGCGCCCGCGCGGTAGCCGTCGAGGCTGTGCGCGATCTGCCGGAACGCCTCGGCCTGCACGGTTTCCGGGGCGAACGTGGTCACCGGCACCCCGTGCGCGGCGGCTTCGTTCATCACCACGCCCATCGGCACGTGCGACAGCACCGGGATCCCGAACCCGTGCAGCTCGTGCAGCGCCGCCGCCGCGTAGTGCGACATCGGACGCCGGTAGAGCCCCGGCACGAGCCCGTAGTGCGCGATCGGCGGCCGGTGCACGCTCTGCTCGACGTAGGCGAGCTGGTCGTAGAGCAGCCGCAGCGCGCGGATGCTGGTGCGGTCCGGCTGCACCGGCACGAGTATCCCGGTGGTCGCGGCGAGCGCGTTGTTCGTCAGCACGTCCAGCGCGGGCGGGCAGTCGATGATCACGTGGTCGTAGTTCGCGAACTGGATGACCCTGGCCAGCTGCCAGCCCGGTACCCGGAACTGGTCGAGCCTGCGCACCAGGTCGAACATCCCCGGTGAGGTCGGGACGACGTCCAGGGTGCCGCCGCGGCCGACGTTCGCCCGCGGATGCGTGACCACTAGCTCCTCGACGGCGCCCTTCCACATCTTGGTGAGCGCCTTCGCGAGGCTGGGCATCGTCGAGGGCACTTCGGGCAGCCCGAGCATCTCGGTGGTCGCGTGGCCCTGGGGATCGAGGTCGATCAGCAGAACGCGCAGCCCCCGTTCCGCCAGTGCGGCAGCCGTGCCGACGCTGAGCGAGGTCTTACCGACCCCGCCTTTCTGGTTGACCACCGAGGTGATCTGCATGCCACCGGACTCCAGGGGGTTCCTTCGTTGTGCGCGTCGTTCAAGCTAGCCGATCCGCGGCCCCGGGCGGGGGACCTTGGGGCCGGTGTTTTCAGCGCGGCCGCACGAGCAG
The DNA here is from genome assembly GCF_018736145.1 of Amycolatopsis sp. CA-230715. GTDB lineage: Bacteria > Actinomycetota > Actinomycetes > Mycobacteriales > Pseudonocardiaceae > Amycolatopsis. The sequence goes on along the minus strand of NZ_CP059997.1, from coordinate 9,738,270 downwards.
CGCCTGCGCGCCGGTGGCGACCTGGCCGTCGAGGTCGTGCAGCGCGCTCGTCGCGGTGCCCACCCCGTGCGGGCCGACCTTGGTGGCCGCGTCGAGGCCGATCCACTCGCCCGACGGCGGCCGCAGCACGTGCACGGTCAGCTCGGAGTTGATGAACCACCACTGGCTCGGGTCGAGGAAGTTCGACGCGCCGTTGCCCGAATCGGCCACCGTGAACAACCGCTGCAGCGGGCTCGGCTGTTCACCGTCCACCAGCGACACGCGCTGGCGTGCCCACACCCTGGCCGGGCCGGGCTGGTCGAGATCACCGGAGACGGAGCGCCATTCCATCGCCTCCAGGTAGCCGCCGTGCCAGCTTTCCGGCCACCGCGCCTCCTTCGCGTCACCCGGCGGGGGCATCGGCGGCGCGAGGTTGGCGACCACCGCGCTGGAGTCCGAAGTGGCCAGTCGCCACGCGGAGGCCCTCGCCACGACGCGCTCGCCGTCCACCAGCTCGGCGGCCAGCAGCTCGACCGACCGGCCAGGCCGTTCCATCCTGGCCCGCACGGCGAGTTCGCGCAGGGGAGCGGGCCCGAGTATCTCCACGGTGACCCTCGCGAGCAGGCTCTCCCGCTCGGCGGGAACGTCTTCCAGTTCGCGGACGAGCAGCGCGGAGGGCGGGCCGAAGTGCTGAGCGTCGGGCGACCACGGACCCGAGGTGTGCGCGGTCGGCAGGTAACGACCGTCGCCGAGCGGACGGAAGAACGAGGCGGGTTCGGGCACAGTGCTGGCCTTTCGGAGCGGAGTGACGGGTCAGTCTGCGCGGTCGAGCGGGCTTTCCTCGCCGGCATCGGGCTCCGGCCAGCCCGGGTACTCCGGCGGCGTGCCGCCGAACTCGGGACAGCGCGCCTGGTGGTCGCACCACCCGCACAGCTTGCTCTGGTTCGGCCGGAAGTCGCCGGTCTTGCCCGCGCGGAGGATCGCCTGCCAGATCGCCTCGAGGGTGCGCTCGAACCGGCGCAGCTCCGCTTCGTCGGGGGCGTAGGTCAGCGCCTGCCCGTCGGTCAGGTACATGAGCTTGAGCTGGCGCGGCACCACACCGCGCAGCCGCCACAGCACGACCGCGTAGAACTTCATCTGGAACATCGCCTTGGCCTCGCCGATCTGCCTCGGCGCGGCGCCGGTCTTGTAGTCGACGACCCGGATCTCGCCGGTCGGCGCCACGTCGATCCGGTCGACGTAGCCGCGCAGCAGCACGCCCGAATCCAGTTCCAGCTCGATGTGCTGCTCGCACGCCTCCGGTTCGAGCCTGCGCGGATCCTCCAGCTCGAAGTAGTTGTCCACCAGCTTCGCGGCGGATTCGAGCCAGTTCTCGACCTCGCCCTGCTCGTCGCCGTCGAACAGGGCAGTCCACTCGGGACGGTCGGCGGACAGCTCCGTCCACGATGGAGCGAGCAACTCCTTCGCGCGCTCGGGAAGCCGCTCACCGGTGGGCAAGGCGAAGAGCTTTTCCAGCACGGAGTGCACCAGCGTGCCGCGGACCTGTGCCTTCGTCGGCACCTCCGGCAGCCGGTCGACCGCGCGGAAGCGGTAGAGCAACGGGCACTGCTTGAAGTCGCTCGCGCGCGACGGCGACAGCGCTGGGCGGCGGCGCGGGGTGCCGCTCGCTTCCGGCTGCGGATCGGTGGTCGCGGTCTGTGACATGGGCCCACCGTAGGGCAGGGCACCGACAGGATTCCTCCGGCACGCGGGACGGACGCCCGAGTGGTGCGTCACCAGGACCACCCGTTCGCGCGGGGGAACGCGCTGCCCGGATCACGGTGGTCCCACAGCGGGCGTTCTACGCTGTTCACCATGGCCGCGACGAGCGAGCAGGGCACGAGCCGGTCCAGGCGGGCGATCGCCGTGGACGGCGGCCTCCTGCTGTTCAGGGTCGACGGGGTGCCGGTCCTGCTGGCGCCGTCGTGGTGGATCGGGTCGCTGGTCATCGTGGTGCTCTACACGCCGCTCGTCGGCCGGTTCCTCCCCGGCGCGAGCACCCTGACGTCGTGGCTGCTTTCCGCCGCCTTCGCGGTGCTGCTCGGCCTGTCCGTGCTGGCCCACGAACTGGGGCACTGCCTCGTCGCGCTGCGGCTGGGCATTCCCGTGCGCAGGCTCCGGCTGTTCCTGCTCGGCGGGCTGTCCGAGGTCGCGCGCACGCCGCGCAAACCGGGCCACGAGGGCATGGTGGCCGCGGCGGGGCCGGTGGTGTCGGTGCTGCTGGCCGCCTTCTGCGGCGGGCTCATGCTCGCCGTGCCCTCCGGCGGCGCGGCCTGGCTGCTCGTCGCGGAGTGCGCGGTCGCGAACCTCGCCGTCGGCGTGTTCAACCTGCTGCCCGGCCTGCCGCTCGACGGCGGGCGCCTGCTGCGGGCGGGCGTGTGGGCGGCGACCGGCACCAGGCCCACCGGGACGAAGGCCGCGGTGGCCGGTGGCGGTCTTGTCGCCTTCGCGCTGGTCGTGTGGGCGTTGTGGGGACTCGCCTCCGGCAGCGAGGATCGCTGGCTGCGGCTCGGCGTGTGCGTGGTGACGGCGTGGTTCGTCGCCGTGGGCGCGAGCGACGAACTGGCGGCGGAGAACCGGCGCGCGTGGCCTGCCGGGCTGTCGATCACCGAACTGGTCCGGCCGGTGCTGCAGCTGCCGGCGGAGAGCCCGGTGTCCGACGCGCTGGCCGCGTCCGCGGGACGCGGGGTGGTGCTCGTGCGCGCCGACGGCGTGGCGGCGGGACTGCTCGACGAGACCGCGGCGCAGCGGCTCGCGAGCGAATCACCGCAGTCGCCCGCCGAACTGGCCGCCGAGCCGATCAGGGCGGAGACGGTGTTCCTGGCTTCGGAACCGTCGGAGGAGATCGCCGAACGCGTCCGCGAGACCCCGGCGTGGCAGTTCCTCGTCGTCGACGAGGAGGGCAGGCCGGCGGGAGTGCTGCGCCGCGAGGACCTCCGCGCGGCGATGTCGGGCAGGCCGGTGCCTTAGCCGCTGAACCTCCGCCTTCGGCGGATCTAGCGCCATTTTCTCCCGCGGATGTGCGGGCTCTTCATGCCCCGCGTGTGCCCTGAAAGTGGCTTGCGGGGCATCTACCGCCCCGAAGGCCACCTTCGGGACACGAGCAACCTCGGCTCGCGCACTCTCGAGGGCCGAGAAAGTGGCGCTAGATTCCCCGAAGAAGTGGCCTTCGGGGCGCTGAATTCCCTGAATGTCACCTTCGGGGCACAGGCAGGGGCCAGCCACCCACTCGATCTCCGCGGGAGCATCCTTCGGAGACATACGCGGCCTCGGAGGAGCATCTTTCCCGGCGACGCGGCTCCCCGGGGAGTTCGAACGCCGAGCTTCCCACGGGCCCGGCCGCCTCCACGGCCCGGCGTCCCGTCTGCGAGGATCGATCGGTTCTCGCAGGATGATGGAGGTTCAGTGTCGGCAAGCGGGCCGTTCCAGGCCGGTGACCGGGTGCAGTTGACCGATCCGAAGGGGCGGCACTACACCCTGGTGCTCGCGGAAGGCGAGCAGTACCACACGCATCGGGGCGCGCTCGCGCACGACGACCTGATCGGCAGGCCGGAGGGCTCGGTGGTCACCTCCGGTGGCGGGACCTCCTACCTCGCGCTGCGCCCGCTGCTGGCGGACTACGTGCTGTCCATGCCGCGCGGCGCCCAGGTGATCTACCCGAAGGACGCCGCGCAGATCGTCATGCACGGCGACATCTTCCCCGGCGCGCGCGTGCTGGAGGCCGGTGCCGGTTCGGGCGCGCTGACCTGCTCGCTGCTGCGCGCGGTCGGGCCGGAGGGCACGGTCAGCTCGTACGAGATCCGCGAGGACCACGCCGAGCACGCGGCCAAGAACGTCGACCGGTTCTTCGACGGCAGGCCGGAGAACTGGTCGCTCACGGTCGCGGACCTCGCCACGCACACCGGTGAGGTGGACCGCGTGGTGCTCGACATGCTCGCGCCGTGGGACCAGCTCGAAACGGTCGGGAAGAGCCTGGTGCCGGGCGGGGTGCTGGTGGTGTACGTGGCGACGGTGACCCAGCTGTCGACGATCACCGAGGCGATCAGGGCGGCCCGCTGCTGGACGGAGCCGCAGGCGTGGGAGTCGCTCGTGCGGCCGTGGCACGTGGTCGGGCTGGCGGTGCGCCCGGAGCACCGGATGATCGCGCACACGGCGTTCCTGCTGACCACCCGCAGGCTCGCGGACGGGGTGACCCCGCCGAGGCCGCAGCGGCGCCCGAGCAAGGGCTGAACGACGAACGGGGCCCCGCGGGAAGTATCCCGCGGGGCCCCGTTCGTGTCCGGCGCTCAGTTCTTGGACTGGATCGCCATGCACCAGCTGCCGCTCTGCTTCTTGGCGGGCAGGGGCAGTTCCTTGCCCTGGCCCTCCGGCGTGTTGAAGAAGATCTTGGCGGTGTCGCCCTTGACCTCGGGCGGCGTGCTGCCCAGCTTCGTGCCCGGCGAGGGTGGGGTGTTGTCCTTGATCAGCGCCGGGTCACAGGACATTGTCTTGATGTCGGCGATGTTGCCGCTCGAGTAGGCGCTGGCGAACTTCGTGCCCAGCGTCTGGAGTTCGGCGACGTCCTCGGCCGAGCCACCGCCGCCGGAGGACGAGCTGCTCGGCCCGGTCGACGGGGAGCTGGACCGGCTCGAACCGGTCGACGGCCGCCCGCCGCTGGACGGGCCGCTGCTCGCCGACGGCTGCGGCTGGCTCGACGGCGCCGCCGGGGTGTTCTTGTCGTCGTCGCCGGTCAGGTAGATGATCAGCCACACGATGCCGCCGACCAGTACCACGCCGAGCACGGACAGCGCCACGATCAGGCCGGTCTTGCTGGATTTCGGCGGCTCCCCACCCGGACCACCGGGGAAGGCGGGGTAACCGCCCTGCTGGTCCGGGTAGCCGCCCTGCTGCGGGTAACCGCCTTGCTGGCCGAAGCCGCCCTGCTGCTGGCCGTAGGGATCGGGCTGGCCGAACTGCTGGGTGCCGCCAGGCTGGTTCTGCTGGGGCTGGGGGCCGCTCTGCGGGTAGGCACCGCCGGGTTGCTGCCCGTACGGGTTGGGTTGGCCGTACGGGCCGCCCTGCCCGTAGGGGTCGGGCGGGCCTTGCGGCCCCGGCGGCTGCGGCGGGTAGGTCACGGGCGTTGCCCCCTAGTCGTCTCGTACGTTTCTCGCGCCTGGCGAGCGCGCGAGCCAGGTGCTGGGCTCGCGCGGCTGTGACGCGCCCGAGCGGCATCCGGTTCGCGACTCGGAAGGATTTCCTCGGCGAATGCCCGGATCGTAACGTGAGGCAACTAAACGCTATCGCCGACTCGCGGCTGATCGTTACCGCGACCCCCGCACACCCGGACCAAAAGGTCAAGACGGACAAAAAGTCGACGGTGAACCGCGTACGGGCGACACACCCGGGACCGCTGCGACGGAGCGTCACGATTTCGTGCCGGGAGGGAGTACCAGATCGGCCGCTTGCGACTCCGTCCCGGTGGTGTTCCACACACGACGCGCCGATCCTGTGATGCGGTAAGGGCTGTCCTTGTCGGTGATCGCCGGTACCGTTGTTTGAAAAGCACTCCGAGGAGGTGCCGACATGCAACACGACCTTCCCGGAGGTCGGCACGAGGACGCCGACCCTTCAGATACGAGTGGAGCTGGAACGACGCCGGACGAGCAGGCGCGGCAGGTGCGCTTCCTGGAAGAGGAAGTCGCCCTGCTGCGGAGGAAACTGACCGATTCGCCACGCCAGAACCGGGTGCTCGAGCAGCGGCTCGCCGAGGCGTCCGAGCGGATCAGCCAGCTGACCGAGCGGAACAGCAAGCTGGTGGAGACCCTGCGCGAAGCACGGGGACAGCTGCTCGCTCTGCGTGAGGAGGTGGATCGGCTCGCCCAGCCGCCAAGCGGCTACGGCGTGTTCGTGACCGCGTACGAGGACAACACGGTGGACGTGTTCACCTCGGGCAGGAAGATGCGGGTTTCCGTGTCGCCCGCGGTGGAGATCGAGTCGTTGCGCCGCGGCCAGGCGCTGCGCCTCAACGAGGCGCTCACCGTCGTCGAGGGCGGGGATTTCGAACGCACCGGCGAAGTGTGCGCGTTGCGGGAGGTGCTCGCCCCGGAGACCGAAGGCGGCAGTTCCCGCGCGCTGGTCGTCGGGCACGCCGACGAGGAGCGGGTGGTGCTGCTGTCCGACCCGCTGGCCGAGCAGACGCTCAAACCGGGCGATTCGCTGCTGGTCGACTCGAAGGCGGGCTACGCCTACGAGCGGGTGCCGAAGGCCGAGGTCGAGGACCTCGTGCTGGAGGAGGTCCCGGACGTCCGGTACGAGGACATCGGTGGCCTGTCCAGGCAGATCGAGCAGATCCGCGACGCGGTGGAGCTGCCCTTCCTGCACTCCGACCTCTATCTGGAGTACCAGCTCCGCCCGCCGAAGGGTGTCCTGCTCTACGGGCCGCCCGGCTGCGGGAAGACGCTCATCGCCAAGGCGGTGGCGAACTCGCTGGCGAAGAAGGTGGCGCTGGCGCGGGGCGACGGCGACGCGGCCGATGCCAAGTCGTACTTCCTCAACATCAAGGGTCCTGAGCTGCTCAACAAGTTTGTTGGCGAGACCGAGCGGCACATCAGGCTGATCTTCCAGCGGGCGCGCGAAAAGGCGTCCGAGGGCACCCCGGTGATCGTGTTCTTCGACGAGATGGACTCGATCTTCCGCACCCGCGGCAGCGGGGTGTCGTCCGATGTGGAGACCACGATCGTCCCGCAGCTGCTGTCGGAGATCGACGGTGTCGAAGGGCTCGAGAACGTCATCGTGATCGGTGCGTCCAACCGCGAGGACATGATCGACCCCGCGATCCTGCGGCCGGGCAGGCTGGACGTGAAGATCAAGATCGAACGTCCCGACGCCGAGGGCGCGAAGGACATCTTCTCGAAGTACCTGTCCGACGGGCTGCCGATCCACGCCGACGACCTCGCCGAGTTCGGCGGGGACACCAAGGCCACGATCGACGCGATGATCCAGCACACCGTCGAGCGGATGTACGAGGAGAGCGACGACAACCGGTTCCTCGAGGTCACCTACGCCAACGGGGACAAGGAGGTCCTGTACTTCCGGGACTTCAACTCGGGCGCCATGATCCAGAACATCGTGGACAGGGCGAAGAAGGCGGCGATCAAGTCGGTGCTGGAGACCAAGCAGCCCGGCCTGCGGGTGCAGCACCTGCTGGACGCCATCGTGGACGAGTTCGCGGAGAACGAGGACCTCCCGAACACCACGAACCCGGACGACTGGGCCAGGATCTCCGGCAAGAAGGGCGAGCGGATCGTCTACATCCGCACGCTCGTCACCGGCAAGAACCAGGACTCCGGGCGGGCGATCGACACCGCGACGAACACCGGTCAGTACCTGTAGCGAAAACGACGGTGCGGGGTCGCGTCTTCGGACGCGACCCCGCACCGTCGTTTTCGCGGGTGTCGAGTGTGGACGTCCGAACGCGACGGTCGATCGGCGCGCAAGTCGCCGTATAACGCGCTATACTGCGTGGCATGGACGAACAGCGGCACTCGGCTCCGGTGACCTCCGCCGGTATCACGAACTGGCTCGAAGGGGTGGCGGAATCCGTTCGCCGCGGCGAACTGGATGCCGACGAGCTGATCGAACTGCTCGGCGAACTCCGCGCGGCGTCGACGGCCTGCGCCAACGCCTCGGACTGGGCCTTGCTCGCCGCGCGGGAAGCAGGGGCGAGCCTGCGCCAGATCGCGCCGGTGTTCGGCAAGGGGTATGTGCGCGCACCCGCCGCCCGCTTGGAGAAGCTGCACCGGCAGGTGCTGAACTCGGACCAGTTCCTCGAACTGCTGCGCCGCCGCGAACGCTGAAGTTTCGCGGCGGCAGGGAAAGGACGGCCCCGGTTCGAGCCGGTGCCGACATCTGTATAACGACCTATACAGCTCGGCGCTGAAAGGTCGTTTCCGCTTCGGTTACCGTCGAGCGCATGACGTCACCCCGCACCCGCATCGATCGGACAGGGCTCGGTCTCGCGGCGCTCGGCAGGCCCGCTTACATCAACCTCGGGCGCGACGACGCGTTGCCGGCCGAACGGAGTGTGCCCGCTCTGCGCGCGGCCACCCACGAGGTGCTCGACGACGCTTACCGGGCCGGTGTCCGGAAGGTGGACGTGGCCAGGTCCTACGGTCTCGCCGAGGACTTCTTGGCGAGCTGGCTACGTGAACGCGGCCACCGCGACGTGGTGGTCTCCAGCAAGTGGGGTTACGCCTACGTCGGGGATTGGCGGCTCGACGCCGAAGTGCACGAGTCGAAAGAGCATTCGCTCGCCCGGTTCCGTCCACAGTGGACGGAGAGCGCCGAGCTGCTCGGTTCCGCGATTTCGCTCTACCAGGTGCATTCATTGACCCCGGACAGCCCGCTGTTCACCGACGAACCGCTGCTCGACGCGCTCGCGGAGTTGGCCGCGAGCGGGGTGCGGGTCGGGTTTTCGACCTCCGGTCCCGCGCAGGCGGACGTCGTGCGCAGGGCGTGTGCGCTCGAGGTCGCGGGCCAGCGCGTGTTCACCGCGGTCCAGTCCACTTGGAACGTGCTGGAGCCCTCGGTCGGGGACGCGCTCGCCGAGGCGCACGAGGCGGGTTCCGCCGTGCTGCTGAAGGAAACCCTCGCGAACGGCAGGCTCGTCGTCGATCCGCCGGAGCCGGTGCGCGCGGTCGCGGCCGCGCACGGCGTGGGGCCGGACGCGATCGCGGTGGCCGCCGCGCTGGCGCGGCCGTGGGCGGACACGGTGCTGGTCGGCCCGGCGAGCCGTGCGCAGCTGGCGTCCAACCTGGATGGAACGAGGCCGGTGCTTTCCGAGGCCGACCTGGCGGCGCTGGCGGAACCGGCGGAAAACGCCGAGGCCTACTGGGCGCGGCGGTCCTCTCTGCAGTGGCGCTGACGCCCTGCACTAGGGTCGGCGCGGTTGGCATGAGGTTACGGAGGGGACTGACCGTGCGCCGTACGCGGATTTCGGGCGTCACAGCCATCACCGCGCTCGCGATCGCCGGACTCGCCGGCTGCGCGGACCGGCCGAACGACCTCGAGACGTACTACGACGAGACGACGCCGCCGACGACCACGTCCGCCGCATCCGACACGCCTGCCGCGCCGGAACCACCGCCGAACTCGGTTCAGCCACCCGTTGCCGCGCCGTCGATCGATCCCGCCACTGCGCTGCTGGCGGACCCGGACCTCGCGGAGGAGGGAGTCCGCCGCGCGCCGGACGCGCCCCCGGCCGGAGGCTGCCTCGCCGGCATGCCACCGCAGGCGGCATCGGCGTACTGGCGGTACCAGAGCGGCGCGCTGCTGAGCCAGCGCGTGGCCGCGTACCCCGGCGGCAAGGCGGCCGAGATCGCCCCGACGCTGGGGTGCGCGGGTAAGCCGGTGGCGATCGCGCCGCCGCCGGGGGCGGACGCGGCGTCCGCGTGGTCATCGGGAAGCACCTGCACGATGCTGGTCGCGAAAGGTGATCTGCTGTCGGTGCTCAGCGTGGCGGCTTCCAGCGAGGCGCGTGCGATCGACGCCGCGAAGCGGCTGGCGCCGGTGGCGGCGGGGAAGCTGGGCGGCGTTCAGCCGTAGCGGCGGAACCATTCGAGGACGCCGAGCCTGCCGTCGGGCACGAGCGGCCCGGACGGATCTTCCGCCCAGTCCCGCAATTCGGCCAGCGACATCCAGCCGCCGGAGACGATTTCCTCCGGCTGGTGGGTGATTTCGCCGTCCCAGCGGACCTCGTAGGCGAAGTTGTGGCAGCGGATCGGCGGTTCGTCGAAGACGTGCGTGAAGAGCGGTTCCAGCGCCACGCCGCGGATTCCGAGCTCCTCGGCGAGCTCCCGTGCGGCGCACTCGGCGGGATCCTCGCCCGCGGCGACCACGCCACCGGCCCAGCAGTCGTACGCGCCGGGGAACACGTCCTTGTCCGGGGCGCGCAGGTGCACGTACACGGACTCGCCGTCCCCGGAGCGGACCAGTACCACGGCGGCGGCGTGCCACAGGCCGCGTGCCCGCACGTCGGCGCGGGTGGTGCTGCCGACCACGCGGCCGCCTTCGTCGTAGCGGGCCACGAGTTCGTCACCTGCGGGCATGGGGGCATCGTCGCACGGCCGCTACCCGTAGGGTGGAGCCCATGCGGCGGATCATGGGAACCGAAGTCGAATACGGCATCGCGGTGCCGGGCGACGCGACCGCGAACCCGGTGCTGACCTCGACGCAGGTCGTACTGGCGTACGCGGCCGCTGCCGACATCCCCCGGGCTCGGCGGGCCAGGTGGGACTACGAGGTGGAATCGCCGCTGCGGGACGCGCGCGGATTCGACCTGGCCGGCCCCGGCGGCCCCGGGCACGACCCCGATGTCGAAGATCTCGGCGCGGCGAACGTCATTCTGACCAACGGTGCCCGGCTCTACGTCGATCACGCGCATCCCGAGTACTCGGCGCCGGAGGTCACGAACGCGCGCGACGCGGTGATCTGGGACAAGGCGGGCGAGCGGGTGATGGAGGAGGCCGCGCTCAAGGCGGCCACCGTGCCAGGCCAGCCCGCGCTGCAGCTGTACAAGAACAACGTCGACGGCAAGGGCGCGAGCTACGGCACGCACGAGAACTACCTGATGGCGCGGTCGACGCCGTTCACCGCGGTGATCGGCGGGCTCACGCCGTTCTTCGTCTCGCGGCAGGTCGTCACCGGCTCCGGCCGGGTGGGGATCGGGCCGCAGGGCGAAGAGGCGGGCTTCCAGCTTTCCCAGCGGTCGGACTACATCGAGGTCGAGGTCGGCCTGGAGACGACGCTGAAGCGCGGGATCATCAACACCCGCGACGAGCCGCACGCGGACGCGGACAAGTACCGCAGGCTGCACGTGATCATCGGGGACGCGAACCTCGCGGAGTACTCGACCTACCTGAAGGTCGGCACGACCGCGCTGGTGCTCGACATGATCGAGGACGGCGTCCGGTTCGACGACCTCAAACTGGACGAGCCGGTACGCGCGGTGCACCAGATCAGCCACGACCCGACGCTGAAGGCGAAGGTCGCGCTGGTGAACGGGCGCAAGTACACGGGCCTGGAGCTGCAGTTCGCCTATCACGAGATGGCCGCGGCGCATCTGGAGCGCACGGGCGCGGACGAGGCGTCGAAGGAGGTTCTGCGGATCTGGGGCGAAACGCTCGACGCGTTGAACCGCGACCCCGCCGAGTGCGCGGACCGGTTGGACTGGCCCGCGAAACTGCGGCTGCTGGAGGGGTACCGCGCGCGGGACCAGCTGGCGTGGGGCGCGCCGCGGCTGCACCTGGTCGACCTGCAGTACTCCGATGTGCGGCTGGGCAAGGGCCTGTACAACCGGCTGGTCACCCGCGGCTCGATGAAGCGGCTGGTCACCGAGGAGGAGGTGCAGGCGGCGATCACCACCCCGCCGTCGGACACCCGCGCCTACTTCCGCGGCAGGGCGCTGGAAAAGTACGCGAGCTCGATCGCGGCCGCATCGTGGGATTCGGTGATCTTCGACGTCGGCAGGGAGTCGCTGGTGCGGATCCCGACACTGGAGCCGTTGCGGGGGACGAAGGCGCACGTCGGGAAGCTGCTCGACAACGCTGCCACCGCGGAGCAGCTCGTCGAGGCGCTCACCGGCTCGGATTAGGCCGTTCGGGCCAATTCGCGGGCACTGGCGGGGTTCTGACCACTCAGGGTCGGCGGGACACGAGTCGATCACCGCACCCGGTGAAGGTCGAAGGATGTCGGTGCGGCTGGGTAGGCTTAGAGGCAGACGGGGCGGCTGCTCCGCATGGACGCCGGCAACACCGTCGGACCGGGAGGCTGATGATGGCGCAGGAGAAGACCGAAAAGCACGGCGGCGGCGACTCGGACGACGAGATCGAAGGCGGTGCTCCCGCCGGTCAGGAGCGCCGGGAGAAGATGGGCGAGGACGTCGACACGATCCTCGACGAGATCGACGACGTGCTGGAAGAGAACGCCGAGGACTTCGTGCGCGCCTACGTGCAGAAGGGCGGGCAGTAAGCCCGCATCGCGCCCGGCGCACCAAGAACCACCCACGCACAGATAGGAATCACGAGCACGTATGGAGAACACCTCGGGGCTCTCGGGTGCCGCGCTGCCCGCGTCCTACTTTTCGACCGCGACCTCGTCGTTCACCGAGTTCCTGAAGGTGCAGGCGCCGGAGTTGCTGCCGTCGCCGGAGCGGGCGGCGCGGACCCCGGTGAGCGGGCTCGAGGTGCCGCACGGCACCACGATCGTCGCCGTCACCTTCGACGGCGGGGTGCTGATCGCGGGTGACCGCAGGGCCACCACCGGCAACCTGATCGCCAACCGCGACATGGACAAGGTGCACGTCACCGACGAGTACTCCGCGGTGGGCATCGCGGGCACCGCGGGGCTCGCGCTGGACATGGTGCGGCTCTACGCGGTCGAGCTGGGGCACTACGAGAAGCTCGAAGGCGTGCCGCTTTCGCTCGACGGCAAGACGAACAAGCTCGCCGCGATGGTGAAGTCGAACCTCGACGCCGCCATGGCGGGGCTCGCGGTGGTGCCGCTGTTCGTCGGGTACGACACCGAGGCCGCCGATCCCCGTCGCGGCGGGCGGATCGTGTCCTACGACGTGGCTGGCGGCCGGTACGAGGAGTTCGGCGGGTACCACGCGATCGGGTCCGGCTCGATGTTCGCGAAGTCGTCGCTGAAGAAGCTGTACGACGCGGACGCGACCGCCGAGGCAGCCACTCGCACGGCCGTGGAGGCGCTGTACGACGCGGCGGACGACGACACGGCGACCGGCGGGCCGGACCTGGCGCGCCGGATCTTCCCGACCGTCATCACGGTCACCGCGGAGGACGGCGCGCTCGCGCTGCCTGCCGAGCAGGCGGAGGCGGTGGCCGAGGCCGTGGTGAGCGCCCGTGCCGAGTCGGCGCGCCCGCGCTGACCCGCGCCCTGAGAAATCTGTGACTCGTTGAAGATCGATCGAGCGGAGCCAAACCCGTGACCATGCCGCTGTACGCCTCACCGGAGCAGGTACTGCGCGAGCGTTCCGAGCTCGCCCGCAAGGGCATCGCGCGCGGCCGCAGTGTGGTGGTGCTGAAGTACGCCAACGGTGTGCTGTTCGTGGCCGAGAACCCGTCCACCACGTTGCACAAGCTGTCCGAGATCTACGACCGGATCGGGTTCGCCGCGGTGGGGCGGTACAGCGAGTTCGAGAACCTGCGGGTGGCGGGCATCCGGCACGCGGACCTGAAGGGCCTGCAGTTCGACCGCAGGGACGTCAGCGCGCGTGCGCTCGCGAACGCCTACGCGGCGACGCTGGGCAGCATCTTCACCGAGCAGCTCAAGCCGTTCGAGGTGGAGGTGTGCGTCGCGGAGATCGGGGCGTCCAGCGAGGAGGACCAGCTCTTCCGGCTGACCTACGACGGGTCGATCGGGGACGAGCCGCGGTTCGTCGTGATGGGCGGCCACGCGGACACGATCACCACGAAGCTGAAGGAAAGCTACGAGCCGGGGCTGGAGCTGGCGGACGCGGTGAAGATCGCGGTCGAAGCGCTGCGCTCGCCGACCGCGGCCACCGGGTCGGGATCGGCCGCGAACGGCAACGGGGACAGCGAGCCGGTGAAGCTCGAAGTGGCGGTGCTGGACCGGAACCGGCCCCGGCGCGCGTTCAAGCGGATCGAAGGCGCCGCGCTGGAGGCGGTGCTCCCCGCGCCGGACAAGGGCGACGGTGACGCCACGAAGGACGACGCCGGGTCCGAGGACGAGAAAAAGGACGGCGACTCCGAAAAGGAGTGAGAACCCGAAGAAAGGGCCCGCACCTATCGTTGGTGCGGGCCCTTTCGTGTGCCGCGGACGGGTTTCTGCCTTGCCGCGGAACGGTTTCAGCGCGGGAAGTGCTGGTCGGCGAACGCGAGCAGGTAGGGGAGCGTGGCTCGGGCGGTGTGCCAGGTGTGGTTGAACCCGCGTTCGGTGTGGACCACGGCCTCGATACCGCGTTCGCCGAGCGCGGCGGCGATCCGGCGCGCGGTGGCGACGTCAGTGGGTGCGCCGGTGCCCGCGGTGAGGATGACGGCGGGGCGTTGCGGAAGCGGCATCGTCGGGAGGTATTCGCGCGGGGTGTTGGCTCGTTGTGCGGCGGCGTCGCCGCGGAAGAGGGCGTCGGCGTCACCGGGGTCGTCGTAGGGGAGCGCGATCAGCAGCGAGCCGAACTGGTCGACGTGGTGCAGGCCGATGTTGAACGCGCCGAACCCGCCGCCGGACATGCCGCCCAGCGCGCGGTGGGCGCGGTCGGCGATGGTGCGGTAGCGGCCGTCGATCGCGGGCACGACGGTCTGGGAGAGGTAGCTTTCCAGTTGCGGGCCGCCGGGGACGTTGAGGCATTCCCAGTCCTGGCTGGGTTTTCCCGCGGTCATGTCCACGCTCACCAGGATCATCGGTTCCACCGTGTGGCCGCGGAGCAGGAGCCGCAGGGTGGCCGGCGCGTCGCCGGAGGTGAGCCAGTCTTCCGGTCCGCCGAACGGGTAGCCGTGGATGAGGTAGACGACGGGATAGCGCCTGCCCGCGTTCGCGGGGTCGTGGTAACCCGGTGGCAGTACGACGAAGTTCTTGCCAGCCGGTACGGCGTGCGCCGGGTCGGGGAGGGAGACCACGTCGATCTGGGTGCCATTGCCGGTGACCGGTCCGGTCGGGCGCACCTGCCGGGTGCTCGCGTCGTCCGGTGCGTCCTGGCCGTCGTCGAGCAGGCGGCCGAGCATCTGGACGGCGCCGACCCCGCGTTGGAGCAGGCGGCTGAGGTCGTCGTTGGTGCGCACGTAGCCGACGTAGCTGTTGACCCCGGTGACGGCCGCGAGCAGCAGGCAGCACAGCGCGATCGAGCCGGAGACGGTGCGGGCGCGCTTGCGGTGCCACAGCGTCGCGGTCAGCGCGACGAGCCAGATGGCGGCGGTGAGCAGCGTGATCCAGATGACCGGGGACTCGAACGCGCCGAGCTGCCTGGCGTGGTCGGAGACCTCGCCGGGAATGGTCGGGTCACCGGCTTGCGCGGCTCCTCCGCCGCGAAGAACGCTCATGAGCGGGTCCCGTCGAGTTTCATGCGCTGGCCGAGGAACGGCGCGGCCTCGCGCAGCGCGGCGGTCC
This sequence comes from Amycolatopsis sp. CA-230715, assembly GCF_018736145.1. Taxonomy (GTDB): domain Bacteria; phylum Actinomycetota; class Actinomycetes; order Mycobacteriales; family Pseudonocardiaceae; genus Amycolatopsis. The sequence continues at coordinate 9,723,135 of NZ_CP059997.1, read as the reverse complement.
AGACTTCCCAGTCGTGGCCGCCGGGCAGCTCGGCGGAGGTGATCTGGACGCCTGCCCGGCGGCAGGCCTTCTCGACCTCGCGCTGTTCGTCGGTGTAGGGCTCGTCGTCATCGCCGACGACCAGCATGCCCGCGGTGCCGGGCCGGTGGGACTTCGACAGGATCGCGAGCGGGTCCTGTTTCGCGTAGGCGCGCGAATCGCCGTCGAAGAGGGTGTTGACGGCGTTCTCGACGGTGTCGAGCATCGGGCGGCTTTCGCCGGAGAAGTCCAGGAACGTGGGGAAGAGCGCCGGGTGGCGCACGGTGAGCTGGTAGGCGCAGGTGCCGCCGTAGGAGAGCCCGCCGACGGCCCACCGGCTGGTGTCCTGGTCCGCCCACGGCTGGTTTTCGAGCCAGGCGGGGACGTCCCGGCTCAGGTAGCTGTCGACGGCGGCGACGGGGCTGTCCATGCAGAGCAGGTCCTGGTTGTCTTCGCCGGTGTCGTCGGGGGCGACGACGACGGGGGCCTGCCCGTCGTGCTGGGCCGCGAAATCGTCGATGAACGCGGCCGCGCCGCCGTGGGTGAACCAGTCGTCGGTGGCGCCGGGGACGCCCGCGAGCAGCACCAGCACCGGGTGCCGGCCGGGATCCCCGGCCTCGGGCGGCAGGTAGACGTGTGCCTGCCGCGCGCGGAAGGCCGAAGCGGTGGCGGGGATCGTCACGGTTTCCAGCCGCCCCGGTGTCCGTGTCGCGGGCGGGGCCGTTGCCGGTGGCGACGCCGCGCACGCCGTGGCCAGTGCGAAGACGCCGACGAGGGCGGTGGCACGAACGGGGCGAGCGCGCATGTCCTGTTTCTCCGCCTTGGATCCGGCTTGGTGGCCGAGACTGTCGGCGGCCTGTCGGCACGGACGGTAGCGGCTGCGAGTTGAGGTTCCCATGAGGTGATTCCCAAGAAACGGCAAGGGAACCCCCAAGGGATGATCTACCGCTTGCGGTAGATCGTCAGCGCGCTGGGCCGGGAGCGGAACCGGAAGTGGTTCCCGAGCGGGCCGACCTCGCCGTCGGTGGCCACCCTGCGGTTGCCGTCGAGCAGGCGGACGTCGAGTTCGGGGACGTCTTCCTCGCGGTAGACGTGGCTCGCGGCAAGCGAGTTGGTCAAGGTCGCCAGCACGAACCGGGCCCGCGAGTAGGGCAGGTCGGCGCGCAGGTAGCGGACGTCGAGCAGACCGGTGTCGAGCGCGGGGCGGCGGCTGGGCGCGAGGCCCTTCGGCGCGTAGGTGCCGTTGCCGACGAAGATCAGCCACACCGCGGTCCGCTTGCCGTTGAGCTCGACCTGGAGCGGTCGTGCGCGACGGAGCGTGCGGACGAGCGCGATCGCGGCCGCGGGCCACTTCGGCAGCCGATCCTGCAGTTTTTCCCGCACCCGCACCATTTCCGGGTAGCCGCCGATGCTGGCGGTGTTGACGAACCACCGGCGGTCGGGGCCGCTGGTCCCGTCGATCTCGACCTCGCCGAGGTCGATCCCCACCGCGGAGCCTGTTTCGGTGGCTTCGTCGGCGTCGGGCATGGAGCGGACGCCGACGTCGCGCGCGAAGTGGTTGAGGGTGCCCGCCGGGATGAGCGCGAGCGGGAGCCCCTGCTCGGCGGCGACGGAGGCGACCGCGGCGACGGTGCCGTCCCCGCCCGCGACGCCGAGCGCGCGGATCGTGCCGCCCGCCCGGTCGATCTCGGCTTCGAGCTGTTCGCGGATGTCGAGGCTGTCGTCGGGGTAGAGCAGGGTCGCCTTGGGCCAGGCGTAGCGGACGTCCTCGGTCGGGTCCTGCCCGTTCACCCCGGAGTTCGGGTTGACGAGGGCGAGCATGTCCTCGCCGTCGACCATGAGCGGCGCTTCGGCTTCGTGCGCGGTGTGCGCGGGCACGTCCGGGTGCAGCGGCCACCAGTGCCGGGTGAGGAGCCCGGCGCCGACGCCGATCAGGGCACCGGCGCCGACGTCGCTCGGCCAGTGCACGCCGGCGTGCACGCGCGAGTACGCGACGACGGCGGCCAGCGGGGCGATCGCGAGCCCGGCCTTCGGCGCCTCCATCACGACGGCCGTGGTGAACGCGGCGGCCGAGGCGGAGTGCCCGGACGGGAACGACGACGAGGTGGGCCGCTTGGTGAGCCGGCGGTGCTCGGGGACCTCCTCGGCGGCGGGCCTGCGCCGGGGGAAGAGCGGCTTGCCGACGAGGTTGGCCGCCGCGCTGGCGCCCGCGATGGCGGCTACGCCGCGTAACGCCCCTCGGCGTGTCGCGCCTTTCCTGCTGGCGAGAGCGGCGCCGACCACCCACCACAGCCTGCCCTTGTTCGCGGCCCTGGTCACCGCCGTGAGCAGGTCGTCCGCCCTGGTTCGGGGGAGTGCGGCACTGCGGCGGACGAGTTCGCGATCGGTTTCCCCGACCTGCCGGAGCGGTCTTTTCAAGTGGCTGAGCACAAGCCGCAACCTAGTCGAAAGCGTGTCGCCGCCCGAACGGCGCACCGTTCCGAGGGTGTTTACGCCTAGGCTTGGGGGATGCAGCGGCGGATCTTTGGCATCGAGACCGAGTTCGGGGTCACGTGCACCTTTCACGGCCAGCGCAGGCTTTCACCGGACGAGGTCGCCAGGTACCTCTTCCGGCGAGTGGTCTCGTGGGGCCGGTCCTCGAACGTGTTCCTGTCCAACGGGTCGCGGCTCTACCTCGACGTGGGGTCGCATCCGGAATACGCGACGGCCGAGTGCGACGACCTCACCCAGCTCGTCACCCATGACAAGGCCGGCGAACGGATCCTCGAAGACCTGCTGGTCGACGCGGAGCGCAGGCTCGCCGACGAGGGCATCGGCGGCGACATCTTCCTGTTCAAGAACAACACGGACTCGGCGGGCAACTCCTACGGCTGCCACGAGAATTACTGCGTCACGCGCGCGGGCGAGTTCTCGAGGATCGCGGACGTGCTACTGCCGTTCCTGGTCACGCGCCAGTTGATCTGCGGCGCGGGCAAGGTGCTGCAGACCCCGCGCGGCGCGGTATATTGCCTTTCCCAGCGGGCGGAACACATCTGGGAGGGTGTGTCGAGCGCCACCACGCGCTCGCGGCCGATCATCAACACGCGCGACGAGCCGCACGCGGACGCGGAGCGTTACCGGCGGTTGCACGTGATCGTCGGCGACTCGAACATGGCCGAGCCGACGACGCTGCTGAAGGTCGGGTCGGCGAACCTGGTGCTCGAGATGATCGAGCAGGGCGTCCAGTTCCGGGATTTCACGCTGGACAACCCGATCAGGGCGATCCGCGAGATCAGCCACGACCTCACCGGCCGCAGGCAGGTCCGGCTCGCGGGCGGGCGCGAAGCGTCGGCGCTGGACATCCAGCGCGAGTACTACGCGCGGGCCGTGCAGCACGTCAAGGCGAACGATTCGGGCCCGACCGCCGAGAAGGTCGTCGAGCTGTGGGGCCGCGCGCTCGACGCCGTCGAGCAGCAGGACTTCACCAAGATCGACACCGAGATCGACTGGGCGATCAAGCACCGGCTGGTGGAGCAGTACCGGGCCAAGCACGACCTCGACCTGTCGAGCCCGCGGATCGCGCAGCTCGACCTCGCCTACCACGACATCCGGCGCGGCCGCGGCATCTTCGACCTGCTGCAGCGCAAGGGCCTGGTGCGCAGGGTGACCGACGACGGCGAGATCGAGCTGGCGAAGGACACCCCGCCGCAGACGACGCGCGCGAAGCTGCGCGGCGACTTCATCGCGGCGGCGCAGGCGGCGGGGCGGGACTTCACCGTCGACTGGGTGCACCTCAAGCTCAACGACCAGGCGCAGCGCACCGTGCTGTGCAAGGACCCGTTCCGCTCGGTCGACGAACGCGTGGAACGCCTGATCGGTTCGCTCTGACGCACCGAGTGGCGGACGCCGCGCGGGACATCGTTACGACGCGCGACGGCCGGACCTCTCCATCGGGCAGGGCGAAGCGAGCTAATGTGGTCGGGTGTCCACCGCCCGCGCCGAACGCCTGGTCAATCTGGTGCTCGCCCTGCTGTCCACCCGGCAGTACCTGTCCGCCGAACGGATCAGGGGCATCGTGCCCGGATACGCGGGCGCGGCCAGCGACGAAGCCTTCTTCCGGATGTTCGAACGGGACAAGACCGAGCTGCGCGAGCTGGGGATCCCGCTCGAGACGGGACGGAACCGGTCGTTCGACACGGTCGAGGGCTACCGGATCGCGCGCCGCGACTACGAGCTGGGCGAGATCGACCTCGCCCCCGACGAGGCGACCGCGGTCGGCCTGGCGGTGCGCCTGTGGGATTCGCCGGAGCTGACCGGGCAGGCCCACGGCGCGCTCGTGAAGTTGCGCGCCGCCGGGGTGGAGGTCGACGACAACGCGCCGACCGTGGTCGAGCCGAGGGTCCGTACCGAGCCCGCGTTCGCGCCGCTGCTCGCCGCGGTGCAGCAGGGCCAGGCCGTGCGGTTCGAGTACCGCCGGTCCGGGTCGCCGGAGCGGCGGATGCGCGAGCTGGAGCCGTGGGGCGTGGTGTCGTGGCGGGCCCGCTGGTACGTCGTCGGCCACGACCGGGACCGGGACGCGCCGCGCTGCTTCCGGCTGTCCAGGGTCACCGGGTCGGTGACGGCCGTCGGCGAGCCGGGCGCGGTACGGCGGCCGGAGGACGTGAACCTGCTCAAGTTCGTCGCGGGCACAGGGGATCCGGATCCGGCGCCGGTGTCCACCGCGAAGGTGTGGGTCGCCGACGGCAAGGGCGCCGGGGTGCGGCGGCGTGGCCGGGTCGTCGGCCGCGAGAGCATCGGCGGCGACGGCGGTGACGTCGTGGCGATCGACCTGTACTTCCCGGAGAGCGCGGCCGACTGGCTCGCCGCGCAGGGGCCGGACGTGCTCGTGCTGGAGCCGGACGTGCTGCGCAAGTCCGTGCTCGACCGGCTCGAAGCGATCGCGGGGCAGGTGAGCACGCGATGACCACGTCGACCCCGGCGCGCATGCCGAGATTGCTCGCGCTCGTGCCGTATTTGCTGGCGCGCCCCGGTATCCGCATCGACGAGGCGGCGCGGGACTTCGACGTGCCGCCGAAGCAGCTGCGCCGCGATCTCGAACTGCTCTGGATGTGCGGGCTGCCGGGGTACGGGCCTGGCGATCTCATCGACCTGTCCTTCGAGGGCGAGACGGTCACGGTCACCTACGACGCGGGCATGAGCCGCCCGCTGCGGCTGACCGGTGGCGAGGCGACCGCGTTGCTGGTGGCGCTGCGCGCGCTCGCCGAGACCCCCGGCGTGCTCGACATCGACGCGGTGCACCGGGCGATCGCGAAGATCGAGGCCGCGGCGGGGCAGGCGCAACCCGCGGGCGTCGTCGTCGGGAACGGGGTGCGCGAAGGCGAGAAGACCGCGCGCACCCGGGAGACCGTCCGCGGTGCGCTGCAGGCGAGGCGCGCGGTGCGGATGCGGTACTACACGGCGTCGAAGGACCAGATCACCGAGCGCACGGTCGACCCGATGCGCCTGCTCATCGTGCAGGCCGTCGGCTACCTCGAAGCGTGGTGCCGCCGCGCCGAGGGCGTCCGGCTCTTCCGGCTCGACCGGATCGAGGAGCTGGAAGTCCTCGACGAGCCCGCGGTGCCGCCCGCGCACGCCACGCCGACCGATCTGACCGACGGCGTGTTCTCGGTGCGCCCAGGCCAGCCGGAGGCGGTGCTGGTGCTGGCGCCGGACGCGCGCTGGGTCGCCGAGTACTACCCGTGCGAAGAGCTCGACGAACTCGACGGCGGGCGGCTGCGGGTCAGGATGCGCTACGGCGACGAGTCGTGGATGGTGCGGCTGATGCTCAGCCTCGGTGGTGACGTCGAGGTGGAACAGCCTGCCGAACTGGGGAAGGCGGTTCGCAACCGGGCCGCCGACGCGCTGGCGCGGGCACGTCACCTGCCGGTCACCTGGGGTCAGTAGGGTGTCCGTCGTGTCCTATCTGCCGAGCGCCCTGCTCGTCGTACTCGGGCTGGTCCTGCTCGTCCTGATCTTCGTTCACGTGGTGAAGGCCTTGCGCGGCTTCCGGCGCACCGTGAGCATGGTGTCGACGAACGCCCAAGACCGCACCGGGTTGCTCCGCGCCCGCTCGGCAGCGCTGCGCGTCGCGATCGACGAGCGACGCGGAGTCAGGTCGACCAAGTAACATTGCCCGAAGACGAGACAGAGGAGGCCACTCATGCTGAACGGGTTGCAGCCGTGGCACTTGATCATCCTGGTGCTAGTCGTGGTCCTGCTGTTCGGGGCCAAGCGGCTGCCGGACGCCGCGAGGTCCATCGGGAAGTCGATGAAGATCTTCAAGGCCGAGACCAAGGACATGCGTGACGGCGCCAAGGCGGACGAGCCCGCCGAGGACGCCGACGCCAAGCAGCTGCCCGCCGCGAAGCCGGCGGAGGACGACGAGGTCGCCAAGCTGCAGCGCCAGCTCGACGAGCTGAAGAAGCAGCAGGCGAGCAAGCAGTCCACGGCCGAGCAGGCGCAGAAGAACGCCAGCTGACGAGAACGGATCTCCCAGTGGCGGACCCCGCCTCCCCACGGTCCGGCGACCGCCGCACCAAGCGGCGCCGGCGCAGCCGTCGGCACAATCCCGACGGCACGATGACCCTCATCGAGCACATCTACGAGTTCCGCCGCCGCCTCGGCTACGCGCTGCTGTTCGTGATCGCGGGCGGGATCCTCGGGTTCATCTGGTTCGGCACCAAGGTCGGGCCGATCCCGAAGCTCGGTGACATCATCACCGGTCCTTACTGCGCATTGCCTTCGACCGGGCCCAGCGCGACCAGGATCGAGTTCCCCGGCCACGGCTGCACGCTGTTGCAGACCCAGCCGTTCGAGAACTTCATGATCCAGCTGAAGGTCGGCATCGCGGCGGGACTGGTGCTCATCGCCCCCGGCTGGCTCTACCAGGTGTGGGCGTTCATCGCCCCCGGCCTGTACGCGAAGGAGCGCAAGTACGCGCTCAGCTTCGTCGGGTTCGCTTCGATCCTGTTCGCGGCCGGGGCGGTACTGGCCTACGTGCTCATCCCGAACGCGTTGAAGCTGCTCGTCGGCTTCGGTGGCGGAGAGTTCTCCACGGCGCTGGCCGGTGACAAGTACATCTCGTTCGTGCTGTCCTTGCTGCTCATCTTCGGGGTGAGCTTCGAGCTGCCGCTGCTCGTGGTGATGCTCAACCTGATCGGCGTGCTCAAGTACGAAAAGCTGAAGAAGTGGCGCCGCGGTCTCATCTTCGCGCTGTTCGTGTTCGCCGCCTTCGCCACGCCCGGCTCGGACCCGTTCTCCATGATCGGGCTCGCCGCCGCGCTCACCGTGCTGTTCGAACTGTCGATCCAGATCGCCCGGTTCCACGACCGCAGGGCGGAAAAGCGGCTGGACAAGGTCCGCCAGGACGAAGGCTGGGACAAGCTGGCCGACGACGAGGCCGCCCCGTTCGACTACACCCCGAGCACGGTCGAGGAGCCGCCCGCGAAGCCGGGTGCGAAGTCGGGCGGCACCGACGACATCACCTGATCCGTGGCGGGGATCCACGCGGCGCTGGCCGTGCACCCGGATTCCGGCCACGGTGCGGCCGCCCGCGTGGCAGGCACCGTCGCGGCCAGGCTCCGCCGCGTCGTCGACCGGCTCGACCTGCTCGTCGCGAACTCCGTCGAAGAGTCCCGCGCGCTGATGGCACGGGCGGGCGGCGAGGGCTTGGACGTGCTCGTGGTGCTCGGCGGGGACGGCGCCGTGCACCAGGGCGTCCAGGTCTGCGCGAGCACCCCGGTCGCGCTCGGGATCGTCCCGTCGGGCACCGGTAACGACTTCGCCCGCGCGCTCGGTGTGCCGGAGGACCCGCTGGCCGCCGTCGACGAAGTCGTGGCCGCGTTGCGCGCGGGCGCGCGTCGGCGCATCGATCTCGGCCAGGTGGACGGCACCTGGTTCGCCACGGTGCTGTGCGCGGGGTTCGACGCGCTGGTGTCCGAACGGGCCAACCGGCTGCGCTGGCCGTCCGGCCCCCGCCGCTACGACGTCGCGATCATCGCCGAACTCGCCCGGTTCCGGGCCCGTCCGGTCACACTGGCCACCGAGACCACGCGGCTCGACCTCGACGCGACGCTCGTCGCCGTCGGCAACACCGCTTGGTACGGCGGGGGAATCCCGATCTGCCCGCAGGCCGACGCCACCGACGGGCTCTTCGACGTCACCGTGGTCGGCGACGTGGGGCGAGCGGACCTGGTCGCGATGCTGCCGAGACTGCGCACCGGCCGTCATCTCGATCATCCGGCGGTCCGCACGCTGCGCGCCGCGGCGGTGTGCTTCGGCGGCGACCGGCTCCCCGTCTACGCCGACGGCGAGCGCATGGGCGTCATGCCGCTCGAGGTGCGCTGCGTCGCGGGGGCGCTGACCGTGTTGACCACCCACCGCATGCGGGATGTCGGCCGGGTGTGAAACCCTGACGGCGTGGCCAGTAGCCCTTCTCCGTCCCCGGCCGAGGCCTATACGGCTTCGCGGCGCCGCGGGGACCATCCCCAGTTGACCGCCTTCGCGGCCGAGGCGCCGTTCGGTTTCGACGAGTTCCAGGTCCGCGGCTGCGAGGCGCTCGAAGACGGGCACGGCGTGCTGGTGTGCGCGCCGACCGGGGCGGGCAAAACCGTCGTCGGTGAGTTCGCCGTGCACCTCGCGCTCGCCGAGGGCCGCAAATGCTTCTACACCACGCCGATCAAGGCGCTGTCGAACCAGAAGTTCGGCGATCTCGTCGAGCGCCACGGCGCCGACGCGGTCGGGCTGCTCACCGGGGACACCGCGATCAACGGCAACGCGCAGATCGTCGTGATGACCACCGAGGTGCTGCGGAACATGCTGTACGCGGGGTCCTCGGCGCTCAACGACCTCGCCTACGTCGTGATGGACGAGGTGCACTACCTCGCCGACCGGTTCCGCGGCGCGGTGTGGGAAGAGGTCATCCTGCACCTGCCGGAGCACGTCAGGGTGGTGGGCCTGTCCGCGACGGTCAGCAACGCCGAGGAGTTCGGCGAATGGCTGGTCGCGGTGCGCGGCGACACCACCGTGGTCGTGGACGAGCACCGGCCCGTCCCGCTGTGGCAGCACATGCTCGTCGGCAACCGCCTGCTCGACCTGTTCGCGGGCGAGGAGCACGGCGGCCCCGACGAGCTCCAGATGAACCCGACCCTGCTGCGCCGCACCGAAGAGGCGAGCCGCATGTACCTGCCCGCGGCGATGCGGGCGGCGCGCGGCCGTCGTAAGGGCCCGCCGCCGCGGGGCGTGCGGTTCCGGCCGCCGTCGCGGGTCGACGTCACCGAGCGGCTCGACGCGGCGGGCCTGCTGCCCGCGATCGTGTTCATTTTTTCCCGCGCGGGCTGCGACGCCGCCGTCGCCCAGTGCACCCGTTCCGGCCTGCAGCTCAACGGGCCGGAGGAGGTCGCGGAGGTGCGCCGGATCATCGCCGAGCGGACCTCGGACCTGCCCGAGGGCGATCTCGGCGTGCTCGGCTACTGGGAGTGGCGCGAAGGGCTCGAACGCGGCATCGCCGGTCACCACGCGGGCTTGCTCCCGGCGTTCAAGGAGACCGTCGAGGAGCTGTTCGTCCGCGGGCTGGTGAAGGTCGTGTTCGCCACCGAGACGCTCGCACTGGGCATCAACATGCCCGCCCGCACCGTCGTGCTCGAACGGCTCGTCAAGTACAACGGCGAGGCGCACGTCGACCTGACGCCCGGCGAGTACACCCAGCTCACCGGGCGGGCCGGGCGCCGCGGCATCGACGTCGAAGGGCATGCCGTGGTGCTGTGGCAGCCCGGTGTCGACCCGAAGCAGGTCGCCGGGCTCGCCTCCACCCGCACCTACCCGTTGCGGTCGTCGTTCCGGCCCGGGTACAACATGGCGATCAACCTCGTCGCCCAGCTCGGCCGCGAAAAGGCGCGCGACCTGCTGGAGCAGTCCTTCGCGCAGTTCCAGGCCGACCGGTCGGTCGTCGGCACGTCCCGCCGCATCGAGCGCAACACCGAGGCGCTGCGGGAGTACGCGGGCGCGATCACCGGCGACTTCGACGAGATGCTCGAATACGTCGCGCTGCGCAAGAAGATCAGCGAGCGGGAGAAGGCGCTGTCGCGGCAGAACACCGCGGCGCGGCGCGCGAACACCGCCGATTCGCTGGAGAAGCTCCGCAAGGGCGACGTGATCGCGGTTCCCGCCGGGCGCCGCGCCGGGCTCGCCGTGATCATCGATCCCGGCGTCGACCCCATCCGCGAGCCGAGGCCCATCGTGGTCACCGAGGACCGCTGGTCCGGTCCGCTGTCGGTGGCCGATTTCCCGTCACCGGTGGAACCGCTCGGCCAGATCCGGCTGCCCAAACACGTCGAACTGCGGTCACCGAAGACGCGCCGCGATATCGCCTCGTCGCTGCGCAACGCCGGGATTTCCTTGCCGTCACGGGAAAAGCGGCGATCCGGGTCCAATGAGGACGGTGAGCTGGCCGCGCTGCGCAGGGCGTTGCGCGCGCACCCGTGCCACGGGCTCGCCGAGCGCGAGGCGAACCTGCGCTGGGTCGAGCGGTACCAGCGGCTCGCCGAGGAAACCGAAAAGCTCCGGCGGAAGGTCGCGGCGACGACGCACTCGCTGGCGCGCGGGTTCGACCGGATCCTCGCGCTGCTGGCCGAACGGGGCTATCTCGGTGAAGCGTCGGGAGACGCCGAGAAGGTGACCGAGCACGGGCGACGGCTCGCGCGGCTGTACAGCGAGTCCGATCTGCTCGCCGCGGAGTGCATCCGCCAGGAAGTGTGGGCGGGGCTGGCCGCGCCCGAGCTGGCCGCGGTGGTGTCGACGCTGGTGTTCGAGGCACGGCGCGACTCGGCGGGCGAGGCGAGGCTGCCCGCGGGCGCGGTTCCCGAGGCGTGGCGGGAGACCGTCCGGATCTGGAGCGAGCTGGCCGACGACGAGCGGCGCCACCGGCTCGATCGCACGCGGGAGCCGGATGCCGGGTTCGCGTGGCCGGTGTACCGGTGGGCGCGCGGCGAGTCGCTCGAGAAGGTGCTCACCACCGCGCAGGCGAACGGGCAGGAGCTGTCCGCCGGTGATTTCGTGCGGTGGTCGCGCCAGGTGATCGACCTGCTGGACCAGATCAGGGACGTGCTCGGCAAGAGCGACCCGGTGGGCGCGACGGCGGCGGAGGCGGTGCGCGCGCTGCGCCGCGGCGTCGTGGCGGCGGGGGCGGCGTGATTCGCCCGGCATCCGGACGAACCGGCGCCGTCTTTACACGTGGGGGAGGGGTGTCTGTGGTTGGATCACGCTCAGTGCGACGGTGGACGCCGTCGGAGTTCGACGACGCGACGAATGGCGGAGGGCAGCGATGAGCACGCCGTACGGCGGCAACGACCCGCAGCAGTGGGGGCAGCAGGACCCCCAGGGCGGCGAATCGCGCCCCGGCACGCCGTCGGGCGGGTTCCCCGCGCAGGGCGCGCAATCGCCCTACGGCCAGCCCGAACAGCCGACCGGGATGTACCCGCCGCCGCAAAATCCCCAGCAGCCGCAGTACGGGCAGCAGCCCGAGCCGCAGAGCGGTGGCTACCCCGTGCAGCAGCCGCACCAGAGCGGCGCCTACCCGCCGCCGCAGCAGTACGGTTACGGCCAGCAGAGTGGTGCTTACCCGCCGCAGCAGTTCCCCCAGTACGGGCAGCAACCCGAGCCGCAGAGCGGCGGATATCCGGTGCAGCAGCCGCCATCGGGCGCCTACCCGCCACCTTCCCAGACCGGCGCTTACCCTCCCCAGCAGACGGGCGCGTACCCGCCGCCCCAGCAAAGCGGCGCGTACCCGCCGCAGCAGTTCCCCCAGTACGGGCAGCAACCGGAACCGCAGAGCGGCGGGTACCCGGTGCAGCAGCCGCAGTACGGGCAGCAGCCCGAGCCGCAGAGCGGTGCGTACCCGGTCGCGGATCCGCAGCAGCAGTTCGGCCAGCAGCAGCCCTACGACTTCGGTCAGCAGCAGGGCCAGCCAGGTCAGCAGGCGGGCGAGCCGTCCGGGAAGAAGGGCGGCAAGATCGTCTGGATCACCGTCGCCGCCGTCGTGGTCGTCGTCGCGGCGCTCGGGATCACCGGGTTCTGGAAGCCGGGCTTCTTCGTCAGCAAGGTCTTCGACACCGCCAAGCAGCAACAGGACATCCAGGCGCTGCTGACGAAACCGCCGTACTCGATGCAGAACGTGCAGAGCGTGACGTGCCCGCCCGAGCAGCCGGTCACCGAGGGAAAGACGTTCGACTGCACGGTCAAAGCGGGCGACAAGGAGCAGAAGGTCACCATCACGGTGAAGGACTCCGACGGCAAGTACGAGGTCGGCCAGCCGCAGTGACGGCGGCGGACTCGCCCGTTCGCACGCATGCGGCGGCGACGTGAGGTAGGTTCGTCTCACTTCGTTGCCGATCAACCTGTCGGGGGTGTCCTGCGTTGCGTTTTCGCATCGCGGCGATGGCCGGTGCCGCGCTCGCCGGCCTGCTCGTGACGGGCTGCCAGGACACGGGCCAGAAGCAGCCCGAGTCGAGCCCGCCACCCGCCACGCCGTCGTCGACCGCGAGCTCCGCCGCGCCGTCGACCAGCCTGACGCCGCTGCCGCGGGTCTTCGACCAGGCGGCCATGCAGGACGCCGTGAAGAACGTCCTCACGCAGGCGTACCGCATCGCGGACGTGCAGACCGTGAGCTGCCCCGCGTCACAGGAAGTCAAGCCGGGCAGCAAGTTCGACTGCACGGTCCGGACCGCCGACAAGGAGCGCAAGGTCGGCATCACCGTCAAGGACGCGGACGGCCACTACGAAGTAAGCCAGCCCGACTGACGAAAACCGCGGGCGCCCGCTGCCGGTGGTTGGCATGATCGCGGCATGGGTGACTACGCGGTTCGGCCGCTCCGGAACGAGGAAGAAGAGCGGGCCGCGTTCGGCTTGGCCAAGCTGGTGTTCCACAGCGGCGACTCCGCCGACGAGCGGTGGGAGTTGGAGCGCGACGGCTTCCTCGGTGGCCGGAAGGTCGGCGCGTTCGCCGGGGACACCGTGATCGGCCTCGCCGGTTCGGTCGCCACCACCCTGCGCGTTCCCGGTGGCGCCGACGTCACCGCCGCCGCGGTCGACGGTGTCGTGGTGCGGCCGGACCACACCCGCCGCGGCGTGCTGACCGGGATGATGCGGCGCCAGCTGGACGACTGCGTGGCGCACGGCGAGACCGTCGCGCTGCTCCACGCGAGCGAATCCGCCATCTACGGCCGGTTCGGCTACGGGGCGGCGACCCGCGCCAAGGACGTCCGCGTGCGGAAGGTACGGGCTCGCATCCGTCCGGACGTCCCGTTCGAAGGCCAGGTCAGGCTCCTGATGCCGGAAGAAGCGGTGGAAGCGGTGCCGTCGCTGTACCGGCGGCTCGCGCGGCGGCCCGGGATGATCGAGCGGCCGGAAAGCTGGTGGCACCTCTACGTGCAACGCTTGCTGGGCAAGGTCAGCGGTCAGTACCGCGTGGCGGTGCACCGCGGTGTCGACGGCGATGACGGGTTCGTCGTCTACCAGGTCACCGAGGAACGCTCGATGGACGACCTGTTCGCGGGCGCGGTGCTGGACGTGGGCGATCTGCACGGAGACGGGCCCGCCGCCGTCGCGGGCCTGTGGCGGTTCCTGCTCGGCGTCGACCTGGTGGACCGCGTTCGCGCGCCGGCGCGGCCGCTCGACGAGCACATCGGGGACCTGTTCGCCGAGCCGCGGGCGTGCGAGACCTACCGCGTCGCGGACCACACGTGGGTTCGGCTGGTCGACGTCGAGGCGGCGTTGCGCGCCCGGTCCTACCGGCGGGTCGAACCGGTACTGATCGAAGTGCGGGACGCGTTCCTGCCCGGAAACGAAGGCGTGTACCGGATCGGGAGCGAAGGCGTGGAGCGCGTCGCGGCGCAACCGCAGCTGCGCATGGACGTCGACACCCTCGCGATGCTGTACCTCGGGGATCGACGCGCCGCCTCGCTCGCCGTGCCCGGCCGGATCCAGGTCGAGGACCGCGGCGCGCTCGCACAGGTCGACGAACTCTTCAGCACCCTCGAAAGCCCTTGGTGCGGAACGTTTTTCTAGGCCCTAGGCGCGCGACTCGACGAAGGCTTCGATCCCGTCGAGGACGCGCGCCAGCCCGAATTCGAAGGCGTGGCCGGGAGCGTAGGCGGTGTTGTGCGCCTGGCCGGCCGCGGTGCCGACCCTGGTGGCGACGGGGAAGCGCTCGGGGTCGGCGATCTTCGCCAGCAGCGGCCCGTGCTTCTCCCACCACTGCTCGTCGGTCAGCCCGGTCTCCCGCACCGCCTGCGCCGCGTCGACGGCCGCGCGCACGGCGCTGTCGACGTAACCGAGCACGAGGGTGAGGATCGAGTCCATCTCGACGTCGGTGAGGCCGATGCCGTCGATGGCGCGGAGCTCGTGGTCGTACTTCGCGGTCATGCCCGGTCCGAGCGACGGCCTGCTGGCGCCGATCTGCAGCAGCCAGGGATGCCGGTGGAGCAGTGCGGCGTTCTCGCGGGCCACCTGCTCGAGACGGTCGCGCCAGCCACCGTCCACCGCGGTGCGCGCGGTTTCGCCCTGCACCGCGTCGAGCATGAGGTCGAACAGCTCGGCCTTGCCGGGAACGTAGGTGTAGAGCGACATCGGGCTCACGCCGAGCTCGTCGGCGACCCTGCGCATCGACACCGCCGCCAGGCCTTCGGCGTCGGCGATCGCCACGGCGACCTTGGTCAGCTCCGGCACCGACAGCCGGGCCTTCGGACCGCGAGTGGGGCGCTGCCGCAGGCCCCACAGCAGTTCGAGGCTCCGCTGGGGATCACCGCTGCCGCTGTACTCGGTCACGCGCCACCCGCGAGGTCAGGACCCGACGGCGGCGAGCGCCTCGACGAGCCGGTCGGTGGAACGGCCGAGGTTCCATTGCTCGGCCAGCCGCGTCAGCTCGGCGGGATTCGCGGGCGCGGCCGGGATCGAGCCGTCGCCGGAGGACTTCACCGGCGCGTCCACCGCGACCCGCACGACCGTCGGGGCCACCGCGAGGTAGTCCGCCGCGTCGGCCAGCTTCAACCGCATCTTCAGCGGCACGTCCTTGCTGCTCTCCTTCGCCGCGGTGAGCAGCGCGTCGAGCGAGCCGAACTGGGTGATGAGCTTCGCCGCGGTCTTCTCGCCGATGCCCGCGACCCCGGGCAGGCCGTCGGACGGGTCGCCGCGCAGCGCGGCCATGTCGGCATAGGCGGCGCCCGCCTGCGCGCGCGGCACGCCGTAGCGTTCGGCGATTTCGGTGGGGGTCAGTACTTCCGCCTTCGCCCAGCCCTTGCCGACGTAGATCACCGAGGTCGGGGTCGGCTCGTCGCGCACGAGCTGGAAGAGGTCGCGGTCGCCGGTGACCACCTCGACCGGCGCGGTCGTTTCGTGGTGGGCCAGCGCGCCGATCACGTCGTCGGCTTCGTACCCGGCGGCTTCCGCGGTGGTCAGCCCGGCGGCTGCCAGCACGTCCAGGATGATCGGCACCTGCGGGGTCAGCGTGTCCGGCACCTCCTCCGCGTTTTCCTCGGCATCCGCCACGCGGTGCGCCTTGTAACTGGGCAGCAGGTCCACCCGGAACTGCGGCCGCCAGTCCGCGTCGAGGCACGCCACGAGCCTGCCCGGCCTGCGGTCGACGAGGATGCGCGCGACGGTGTCCACGAACCCGCGGACGGCGTTCACCGGGGTGCCGTCGGGCGCGGTCATCGAGTCCGGCAACGCGTAGAACGAGCGGAAGTACAGTCCGGCGGAGTCGAGGAGGGCCAAGGGTGCGGTCACCCGTACAGCCTGCCATGACGGCGGCGCGGTGGTGCCGAAGCCGCGGGCGTTTCGCCGTCGCGGTGCCCCGCTGACCGGACTCGGGGCGCCGGTTAGAGTCGGGGCATGTCGCGTCGATCCCTGCACACCCCCGCCCCCGAAGCCGAAGTCCTCCGCGCGCGGCTCGACCGCGCCCGCGCCGCCGCGGTCGCCGCCGACACCGACGCGCTGCTCATCGCGCCGGGCTCGGACCTCCGCTACTTCCTCGGCCAGGCTGGCGGGTCGTTCGAGCGGCTGACCACGCTCGTGGTGCCTGCCGAGGGCACGCCGGCGCTGGTGGTGCCGAAGCTGGAGGCCCCCGGTTACGCGGACGTGCCGACCGACGCGCTCGGCGTCGAGGTGCTGACCTGGGTGGACGGCGACGACCCGTTCGGCCTGGTCGCGGGCAGGCTCGGCACGGTCGGCAGGGTCGCGATCAGCGATTTCGCCCCGGCACTGCACGTGCTGTCGCTGCGGGCGGCGCTCGGCGACGCCGAGCAGACGCTGGCCGGTCCGGTCGTGCGCGAGCTGCGGATGCGCAAGGACGCCGCCGAGATCGACGCGCTGCGCAAGGCCGGTGCCGCGATCGACCGGGTGCACGCGCGCATGGGCGAGTGGCTCAAGGCCGGCCGCACCGAGGCAGAGGTGGGCGCGGACATCACCGCGGCCATCGAGGAAGAGGGCCACACGCACGCCGACTTCGTGATCGTGGGGTCCGGGCCGAACGGCGCGAGCCCGCACCACGACGTGTCCGACCGCGTGATCGAGCACGGTGACGTCGTGGTGATCGACATCGGCGGGCCGATCCCGGAGGGCTACAACTCCGATTCCACGCGGACCTACGCGGTGGGGGAGCCGAGGGACTCCGACGTCGCGGAAACCTATGCGGTGCTTCAGCGCGCGCAGCGGGCCGCGGTGGACGCCGTCCGCCCCGGCGCGACGGCCGAGAGCATCGACGCCGCCGCGCGCCAGGTCATCACCGACGCCGGGTTCGGCGAGTACTTCATCCACCGCACCGGGCACGGCATCGGCCTCGACGTGCACGAGGAGCCCTACATCGTGGGCGGCAACGCGCTGCCGCTCGAGGCGGGCATGGCGTTCAGCGTGGAGCCGGGGATCTACCAGGCTGGCCGCTGGGGCGCGCGGATCGAGGACATCGTCGTGGTGACCGAGGACGGTGTGGAGCCGCTCAACACGCGCCCGCACGACCTAGCAGTGCTGCCGCAGTGACCGACGGAAGGGCCGACGGCAGGCTGGAGCCGCTCGACCAGGCCATCGCGCGCGAGCTCGCGGCCGACGGGCGGTGCAGCTTCACCGATCTCGCCGAACGGGTCGGGCTCTCGGTTTCGGCGGTGCACCAACGGGTGCGGCGGCTGGAACAGCGCGGGGTCATCAAGGGGTACTCGGCGCGCCTCGACGGCGAGCAGATCGGCCTGCCGCTGACCGCGCTGATCTCGCTGACCCCGAACGATCCCGGCGCGCCGGACGACTACCCGCAGCGGCTGGAGCACATCACCGAGATCGAGTCGTGCTACTCGGTCGCGGGCGACGAGTCGTACATCCTGCTGGTCCGGGTCGCCTCGCCGCTGGCGCTGGAGGACCTGCTGCGCCGGATCCGCGAGTCCGCGAAGGTGTCGACGCGTACGACGGTGGTGCTGTCCACGCCGTTCGAGGGCCGTTCGCCCACGTTGTGAGCGGTGCGTCCGCATATCGTGGCAATGCGCTTGCGAAGAGGTACGCTAATCGGTATGGCAACACGTAAGGTCACCCTGTCGTTGGACGCGGCCTCGCTCGAGTTCGCCGAGCAGGCGGCCAAGGCGCACGGGGTGTCACTGTCGTCGTGGCTGTCGAAGGCAGCGCGGCGCGAGGCCGTCCGCACCGGGTACCGCCTACCGGTGCGGCACGCCGCCGCGGTCGAGGCGGAAGCCGACGAGACGGAACGGGAACTGGCCGAACAGGAGTTGCGTGCGCAGGGGTGAGATCTGGACCTACCAGCCTCCCACCAAGGCCACCAGGGAACGCACCGTGCTCGTGCTGTCTTCGGACGGCGTGAACGACTCCGAGCGGCCGTGGCTGCTCGGCACCGAGCTGCTCGAAACCGATCCCGGCGACATCCTCGGCGTCCCGCTCGACAGCAGGCTGTGGGTGTCCACGCTGAACGTCACGCGGCTCTACCGGCTTTGGTTCGTCCAGCACGTCGCCGATATCGACCACGGAGTCCAAGAGCAAGTCGACATCGCCTTACGAGCCGCACTCGACCTGTGAAGATTGGCAGTGGTCGGTTTGCGTAGCAGTGCGGGTAGCGGAACCTCAGCCGCCTTCTCACTCCGGGATCTCCAACTCATGAATGCCAATTCACCACGTTGAAGCTGTCCTCGCGAGAAGACGGCTGAGAACCCGCGGCGGTGCGAGTTGATTGCCCACTCAAGCGGCTTCGCCGCTTACAAAATGACCGCTAGCGCGCCTGGGGGATGGTGCTCGCCGCCGCGTGCAGGTTGCCGTCGGCACCGGCGAGGCACGCGGCCGCCGGGTCCGTGGTGCCGAGGAACTCCGTGAGGCATCGCCCGAACTGCTGGTGGCCGGCCGCGTTGGGGTGGAAGGACTCCTGCAGCGCGTGGGAGGCGCGTTCGAGCGCCGCCAGGTCGTTGATCTGCAACTTCAACCGGCTGAACCATTCCTGGCTCGCGTCCGCGCCGCCGCTGCACGCTTCGTGCCCGAGCCCCGCTCGTGAGAGGTCGAGGAACCGCGCGCCCGCCTGTGCGGCGGCCGCGCGCAGGCCGTCGGTCAGCACCCGCACGCCTTCGCCGGCCACCCACTCCAGGTCCTCCGTCCTAAAAGGACAGCCGCTGAGGTTCTGCACCTCCGCCGGGATACCGGGGCCGATCGGTGCCGCGTAGGACTGCAGGACGAGCTGGTAGTCGTCGGGCTGGTAGCCGACGTTCGCGAGGACCTTCTTCACGTCGGCGACCGCGTTGACCACTTTCGGGACCATGGCGTCGATCCTGGCCCGCCAGTCGCGGCGGAGCTTCTGGTTGCACGGTTCGGAACCGGCGAGGAACCATGCTTGGAAGCACCCGGTGACCGCCTGGGAGAAGTGCGGGTCGTCGTTCGCGCCGACCGCGATCACCACGGCGGCGACCCGTTTCGTCTTCGTCAGCGCACCGAGCCGCGCGGCCTGCGAGCCCTCGGTCCACTGGTTGACGTCCCCGAGCGCGACCTGGGCCGACGGCGCGCCGGAGCAGGCGAGGTTGATCTTGTCGATGATTCCGGGCACGTGCGTCTGGGTGACCTCGGCGTTGCGCGAACGATGGCACCAGTTCCCGTTGGCGCCATCGGTTCCTTCGACGTAGTCGCCCGCGGCTTCACCGGACATCGTGCTGTCGCCGAGCGAGACGATCGCGAGCGGGCCGCTGCCGGGCGGGCCCTGCCGCTCGACCGGACCGCGCGAGGTGTCCGGCCCGGAAAGCGCGAAGATCGCGACCAGGCCGGCCACGAAGACGAGAACGCCACCACCGACCCACCACCGATATCTCCGCATCGGTCCCGATTCTACGGATTTCGGCGTGCTCGGGGGCAGACTCGATCAGGGAAGGGCGTCGAAGGTCACCCGCCAGCCGCGGCCCCGCGCGCCGGCGAGCAGATCCGACATGCGGTGCGCGGTGGCGAGCCCGATCCGCTCGCGTGGCGGGTCTTCGCGGAACGGGAGCCAATGGAAGCCGGCCGGGACGGTTTCGCGGGGTCGCAGCGCCACCAGGTTCGGCCGCGTCCGCAACGCGTGCACGAACACCGTGTGGCTCGTGCTGCGCGGCCGATAGGTGTTGGGGCGCCAGGAATGCGCGGCGAGATGGCCGAGCACGGCATCGGCGTACCCCGGCGCGCGCGAGTCGCGGAACCACAGCAGTTCCCGGTGCCGGAGCGCCGCGTAGCCGACGGTCTCCTTCGCCGCGAGCTCGTCGTCGTCCGCGACGACCACGCCGAGCGGTTCGTCCGAAACCTCGGCGACGAACAGGCCGTCGGTGTTCGCGGGGAGCCGGAGCAGCCCGAAATCCAGCTCGCCGGACTTCAGCAGCGCGGTCTGGCGCACGGTGTCGACGGATTCGAGCACGGTGTCGGCCCCGAGCGCCGATTCGACGTCGGCCAGCACCGTCGGGGTGAGCCCGGCGCAGACTCCGACCGTGCGGCGCGGCGGGGTCTCCCGCACGGTTTCGATGACGGCGCGAAGATCGGCGAGCACGCGCTGGACACCGGCGAGGAAGGTTTCACCGGCCGTGGTCAGCTCCATACCGCGCGGGCTGCGCTGGAACAGCGGCACGTCGAGCCTGCGTTCGAGCTCGGCGATCTGCTGGCTCAGGCTCGGCTGCGCGATCCGCAGGCGGCGGGCCGCCTCGGTCACGGTGCCGGACTCGGCGACCGCCGCGAAGTACCGCAGCTGCCGCAGCTCGATCCCGGTCATAGGTTCAGCCTATACCGCCATCGGAACCCGGTCTTGGACATCGGCGACGCGGCGAGATTGGCTGGACTTCACCACACCGATGGAGGGCCGATGTTCCTTGTCACGCTCGACTACACCGATCCGGCCCGGATCGACGAACTCCTCGACGAGCACTACTCGAATCCGGACGGGGCGTTCGCACGCGGGCTCGTCCGGCTGGCGGGACGGCGGGAACCCCGCACCGGCGGGCTGATGATCCTGGACGGCACCAGGGCGGAGGTGGATGCCGCGGTCGCCGCCGACCCGTTCGTGCGGTACGGCGCCGCGAAGGCGACCGTCGTCGAATTCCACCCGACCCGCGGGACGTTCGCCTGACCGCTCAGGCGTCGGTGAACCGGAACGCCGAGACGGTGTCCACGCCGGGCAGCAACCGGAGCCGTCGCTTGCCCTCCTCGGCGGGCGGGCGCGGCGGCCTGCTCCCGATCACCCGCAGCCGTCCGCGGCCGCGCTGCTTGGCATCGCGCAGCGCCGCGTCCGCGCGGAGGATGAACCGCGACAACGCTGTGTCGTGCCCGGGGTCGAACACGGCGAGACCGGCCGACGCGGTGAGCCCGGTGAGGGTGGTCGTGGTACCGGAAATCGTGTCGACGCGGACGGTCGCGGCGGTCAGCGCCGCCATCGCGCGCGTGGCGATCCGGTGTGCCACCGGCAGTCCCGCGCCGGGCAGCAGAAGCAGGAACTCGTCGCCGCCGTAGCGCCCGACGACGTCCTCGCGGCGCGTGTGCGTGGCCAGCGCGGTGCCGACCGCGCGCAGGGCGTCGTCCCCGGCGAGGTGCCCGAGCACGTCGTTGATCTGCTTGAACCGGTCGAGATCGAGCATCAGCAGCGCGAGGTCGTCGCCGCGCGCGCGTGCTTCGGCGAACAGCGGCTCCGCGGTGTCGGTCCAGCCCCAGCGGTCGAAGAGCCCGGTGAGCCGGTCGATCGTGACCGGCTGGGCCAGCGCCTGCCCGCAGGCGCAGCAGTGGGGACCGTGGGCAGCCGGGGTGGCGGACCGCACCGGTCCGCCGCAGGTCTGCTCGACAGTCTGCATGCGTCTCACTATCCGCAGTGACCGCGCGCGCTGTCGAGCGTTGCCCGTCGCCTCTTGGGAAACAGCCAGTTCGGGGCCGATCTCAGCGCGTGATCGGCTGGGTCCGCCACAGCCCGGGGCGGGGGGTGAGGACGCCGCGCGGATCGTGCTCGGCCTTCGCCGCCTCGACCCGCGGCCACAGGGCACCGTAGTGCGCGGCCCACTGGTGCGGGTCGAGCGATGGCGGGCCGATCGGGTAGAGCGTGCCACCCACCCGGAGAACGTACTCGTACAGGCGCCGGTTGCGTTCGGCCATTCGGCCGATCGCGGTGTCGTCACCGGGATCCGCGGTCACCAGCAGCGCGAACAGGAACACCAGCGGCTCGTCCGGTACCCGCAGCAGCGGTGTGGTGAGCAGTTCGCGGCGCAGCGGATAGGTCAGGACGAGGCCGAAGTTCTCCAGATCGGCGGGGGTCAGTTCGGCCAGCACGGTCTCGATGAACCCGTCGGCGGCGGAGTCCGGCACGAACACGTTGAGCCACGGATGCGGCAGGCCCCATTCGGCGGTTTCCTTGCGAAGCGCCACACCCGGCGCGAGGCGGTCGAGGAACTCGGCGTAGCTCGTATCGGTGACTTCGACGGCGTCGCGGTCGTGCGCGAGCCCGCGCACCAGCTCCTCGTTGTCCACATCGGACAGTGAGTCGGCGAACGCGGCGGCCTCCACCTGGTAGGCGAGCGTGCCGTCCTCGGTGAACCCGGCGAACCCTTCGATGTAGTCGAACCGGCCTTCGAGGACGAGCCGCCGCTGGTCCGCGGTGAACGCCCGCAGATCGGTGTGGGGGAGCCGGAAGCACCGCGCCTTCCCGCGCGCGGGCTGCGCTTTGATCGTGGCACCGACCACGATGCCCGCCTGCCCCAGCCCGGCGCGCACCGCGTCGAACAGGCCGGGATTCCGCTCCGCCGAACAGGTGACGACCTCGCCGGTGCCGGTGACCACCGTCAGGTCGAGCACGGTGTCGGTCTGCGCGCCGTGCCGGTGGGTGGTCCCGCCGACGCCGCCGACCGACAGCGTTCCGCCGACCGTGGTCTCGAGGTAGTCGGTGAACACCGGCGGGGTCAGGCCGCGCGCGATCGTCGCCGCCGCGACCTCGCTCCACAAGGCGCCCGCGTCGACGGTCACGCGGTCTTCGCCGATTTCGCGCACCTGGTTCAGCGACCGCATGTCGAGCACGACACCGCCGTCGACCTGTGCCTGGCCGTTCATCGAATGCCCCGCGCCGCGCGCGCTCACCGGCATCCCGTGCTCGCCAGCCCAGCGCACCACCGCGACGACGTCGTCGACCGAACCGGGGCGGACGACCGCCGCGGGCTTCCGGCTGACGTGCCCACCGAAGTCGCGCGCCGCCGCGTCGAGGGCTTCGCCGTCGGTGCGCACTTCCCCGTCGGCCACGCCGAAGTCGGCCATCTGATGTCTCCTTCGTCAGTCCGGCTCGGGATCGGTCATCGCGGCGTACCTGGCGAGCACGTCCTCGGTGCGCGGATCGCCGAGCGCCTCGAGGATTTCGACCGCCTGGCGGCGGGAATCGAGTGCTTCGTCGTGCTCGCCGAGATCGTCGAGCACCGCGGCGAGGCTGTCGAGCGCGAGCGCCTCGCCCTGGTGGTCGCCCGCCTGCCTGCTGATCGTCACCGACTCGCGGACGTACTCGAGCGCACGCTCGGACTGCCCCGCTTCGCGGAGCACGGCGGCGAGCTTCGTGCCCGCGTAGCCCTCGCCGTGGCGGTCGCGAAGCTCGCGGAACATCGTCACCGATCGGCTCAACTCGTCCAGCGCGGTGGTCAGCGCTCCGCGCTCCCTGGAGAGATCCGCGAGCCCGGCGAGGCACAGCGCCTGGCCGAGCAGGTCGCCCGAACCGTCGAAATAGGACAGTGCGCGGCGGTAGTGCTCGCCTGCGGTGTCGTGGCGGGCGACCGCGTGCGAGGCGATGCCGAGCGCGTAGTCGACCCAGGCCCTGCCCCAGTCGTCGCCCTGTTCCTCGCGCATGGCGAACGCGGCTTGCAGGTACTCGAACGACTTGTCGAACCGCCGCAGATCGGTGTGGGCGAGCCCGAGGTTCAGCCGCGCCCACGCCTCGGCGCGCCGGTCGCCGGTGCGCACGCTCGCGGCGAGCGCGATCTCGTGCGACTCGATCCACAGCGTCCAGCGCTTGCCGACGTGGAAGTAGTCCCACAGCACGATCGGCAGCTTCCAGGCGAGATCGTCCAGCCCGTGCTCGTAGGCCTGCCGCGTCGCGGCGACCACGTTCTCGCACTCGGTTTCGCACCAGGTCAGCGCGTCGCGGTAGCTGGTGAACGCGGCAGGGTGGAGCGGGTCGTCCAGCGCGGCGGTCAACGGCGGATGCCATGGCGGGGCGAGGAAACCGGTCGCGGCGGCGGCCGAGCGGAGGTACCACGTCACGAGCCGCCGCACCGCGGCCTCCCGTGATTCGGCGGTTTCGCGCGCCGCCGCCTGCTCGCGCGCGTACAACCGCACGAGGTCGTGGAAGCGGAACCGGTCCGGTCCGCATTCCGCGATCAGGTGCACGCTGCTGAGCTGGGTGAGCAGCCGGCCCGCCGCCCTCGGCGAGTCGCCGAGCAGCGCGGCCGCGGCGCCGGTGCTGAACTCGGGGCCCACGTGCAGGCCGAGCAGCCGGAACAACCGCGCGGTGTCCTCGGGCAGCGCGCGGTAGGACCACGAGAACACGGTCCGCACCGCGGTGCTCGCGTCGTCGGTGACGGTCAGGACGTCCAGCCGGTCCCGCTCGTCGTCGAGATCGCGGACCAGATCGGACAACCGCAGGTGCGGCCTGCTGCCCGCGCGCTCCGCGGCGATCCGCAGCGCGAGCGGGTGGCAGGCGCACTGGTTCGCGAGCACGTCCACCGCGGTCGCCTCGGCACGGGCCCGGTCATCGCCGATGCCGTGCCGCAGCAGCGCCACCGCTTCCGGTCTCGGCAGCGCGTCGAGGACCAGCCGCCGCGCGCCCTCCCTGGCGACGAGCCCCGACAGCGAAGCCCGCGAGGTCACCACCACGAGGCAGTCCGGGGAGCTGGGCAGCAGCGGCCGCACCTGATCGGCGGAGATGGCGTTGTCCAGCACGACGAGCACGCCGCGCCGGTCGAGGCGGGTGCGGAACAGCGACGCCCTGCCTTCGAGCGAGTTCGGGATTATTTCCGCGGGGATGTTGAGTGCGCGCAGAAAATAATCGAGCACGTCTTCGGCGGATACCGGTTTGTTCTGCGGGTCGTACCCGCGCAGGTTGGCGAAAAGCGTGCCGCCGGGAAAACGGGCGCGCATGCTGTGCGCCCAGTGCACGGCGAGCGCGGTTTTCCCGACACCGGGCGCACCGCTGATGGTGACGACGGCCGCGCCACCGGCCCTGAATTCGTCGAGCCTGTTCTTCTCGGTGCGGCGGCCGACGAATCCGGCGGTTTCGGCGGGTAATTGCGACGGGCGGAGCGAAAACTGTTCCCGAATGGTTCCCCTGACCAGGTCGAGCAGTTTTCCGTCGGCTTCGAGCGCGACGTCGCAGGCCTGGGCGATCGCGAAGGTCACCGGCTTTTCCCCGGTTTCGACCTTGCTGAGATAACCCTTGCTGTAGTTGGCAAGGCGGGACAGTTCGGTCAGCGAAAGGCCACGGCTGGTCCGCCGCTGCCGCAGCGCCTCGCCGAAGGCCACCCTGGTGATGCCACCTCGCGGGCTTCCTGACAGCACGTCTCCCCTTACCGGCCCAATCGCCCGTCTGCACCAGCGCCGCGGCCGCCGTTCCAGCGGCGGTTTCGGACGCAGGTCACGGCATGTAGTTGTGCTCGGCGTGCGGGTGGTGTTTCCCGCCGTCCGGGTGAGCGCCCGCGATCGGCGAAAACGGTCCGTGAGCCGAGGTGAATCGGCCCGGCCGCGCGCACCAGGAAAGGCTAACAGGTGCCCGTTCGCGGGGAAGTGGGCCAATAGTTTCACGCCGCGCGGATCGGTGGCCGATCGGTGATTCACCGGTGCGCTCGCAATCGGTCCCTCCGGTGCAATCCGCCGCGCTGGTTCCGGTGCCGCGGGGGCGAGTGGTGGACATCGCGGCAGGACGGGAGCACACTGAGACGATTCCATACTGCATACAGTCTACAAAGAA
The DNA here is from genome assembly GCF_018736145.1 of Amycolatopsis sp. CA-230715. Lineage (GTDB taxonomy): Bacteria > Actinomycetota > Actinomycetes > Mycobacteriales > Pseudonocardiaceae > Amycolatopsis. The sequence goes on along the minus strand of NZ_CP059997.1, from coordinate 9,697,646 downwards.
GGAGGCGGGGATGTCCGAGATCCGTGAGCTCCAGGACGTCTACGGGCGGCGGTACCGGGTCGGGGAGACCGATCTCGAGCTGCTCGGCCGCCCCCGCGCCTGGATGGCCTGGCTCGCCGCGGCCGCGATGTTCGCGGCGGGTGTGCAGCAGTACGGCTTCGGCGTGCTCGCGCCGGTGCTCACCCGGGTGCACGGCTGGACCTTCGGTGAAATCGTGCCCTCACTGGCGGTGTGGGCGATCTGCCAGGCGGGGGTGGTGTTCCCGGCCGCGTGGCTGCGGGAGCGCGGGATCCTGCCCCCGGCGGCGGCGATGACGACCGGCGCGGTGCTGTGTGCGGCGGGGCTGGTCACCCTCGGCCACGCGAGTGGCCTCGCCGCCGTGTTCGTCGGCTACTCGGTCCTCGGCGGACTCGGTACCGGACTGGTCTACGCCACCTGCGTCGGCGCGGTGCTCGCCTGGTTCCCCGACCGCACCTCCGCGCGTGTCGGCGTGGTGAGCGGGGCTTTCGCTTGCGGGAGCGTGCCTTTCGTGCTGCTGGTGAACGCGGTGCCGGGGGAGCGGGCGCTCCTGCTCGACGGCACCGCCGCGGTGACACTGCTCGTGATCGCGGGATGCGGGGCGCTGCTGCGGTTCCCGCCCCGGCATTGGTGGCCGGAGACCCCGGAGCCGCGTGCCTGGGCGTTGGACAAGGCGCACAACCGGAACCCGGCGATCCGGCACTACCGGCCGTCCGAACTCCTCCGCTGCCCGGTCACGCGCTCGCTGTACCTCGTCGTCGCGCTGGCCGCCGCCGTGCTGCTGTTCGACCTCGGCTACGTCGCGACGTTCGTCGCCGCGCGTGGTGGCACGGGGCTCGCCGCGGCCGCGCTGGCGGTGCTGGCCGGGGTGACCGGTGGCGGCCGCGTGCTGCTGGGCTGGCTGTCGGACCGGCTGGGCAGGCGCCGGGTCCTGCGCCTGGCACTGGCCGCGGGCGGGATCGCGCAGTTCACCCTGTACTACTCGGGCGACCACGGGCACCCGGCCGGTGTGCTGGCTGGGGTCGCGCTGGCGGGCCTCGGCAACGGGTGCTGCTACGCGCTGCTGGCCGGTTTGGTCCGCGAGTACTTCGGTGAGGAGTCCGTGCCGCAGAACTTCGGGCTCCTCTACACCGCGAAGGCGGTGGGGGCCCTGTTCGGGATCGGGCTGGCGGCGCTCGTGGTCGCCACGCACGGCTATCTGACCGCGTTCGCGGCCGCCGGCGTGCTCAGCATCGCCGGTGCCCTGCTGACCGGACGGCTCGCGCAGCCGGGAAGGCCGCGCTCGTTGCTGCCGTCGGCATGACGGTGCTCAGGCAAGGTGCGCGACGACCGCCGCCGCGGCCGGTGGGAGGTCCGGCCGGTGCGCGGCGGCGAGCCGCCACGACAGCGGCGGGTCGAACCGGCGCGCGGTGAGATCGGGGAACCGCTCCGCGGTCGACGCGGGGAGCACGCAGGCGGCCACCCCGTCGCGGACCAGCGCCGTCGCCGTCGCGAGGTCGTCCACCTCGATCGAGACGGCCCGGCCGGGAAACGCCTCCTCAACCGCGGCGCGGATCGCCCAGCCCGCCGGGAAGTCCACAAGCGACAGTCCGGTCAGATCGCTTCGCGCGGGGGCGCCCGCGCCGGACGCGGTGACCACGACCAGTTCCTCCTTGTGCAGCGGCCGGGTGACCATGCCGTCGAACGCGGTGTCCGGCACGGTCAGTGCGATGTCCACAGTGGACTGGTCGAGGGCGCGGGCCAGCGCGTCACCCGCGAGCTGGCGCACCTCGACGCGCAACCGGGGCCGTGCCAGCCTGAGCGTGGCGAGGACACGGGCCAGGTCGACCAGCACCCCTTGGCGGACACCGAGTACGACCGTGCCGTCCGTGGCGGGGGCTTCGACGGCGGCCCGTGCCCGCTCGACGGCTTCCAGTGCCGCTCGCGCGGCGGGGATGAACGCCTCTCCGGCCGGGGTCAGCGCGACGCGGTGGGTGGTGCGCTGGAACAGCGGTGTGCCGAGATCCCGTTCCAGTGCCCTGACCACGGTGGACACCGTGGACTGACCGGTGCGCAGGCGGTGCGCGGCGGCGGTGAACCCGCCTTCCTCGGCGACCGCGACCACCGCGGAGAGCTGTCGAAGGTCCATCCGTCGTCCTCCCGGGGGCGTGCGGTTTTCCCTTTGCCACAGCGAAATGCGGGCTGTCCGCCCGCACGCCGGATGGCAGGAAGCACCCGTGTCCCGGACATGCCTGGCCGATCCCCGCCGCCGGGAAAAAAGCCTGGTTGTGGCCCTGGACACGGGCTTCTCGAAGGGTGACTATATGCCTACCCCATACGGTATGCAATCTACAGTCTGCCGCGTTGAGGGCCGCTGACCTCGGTGTACGGGGACGGCAGGCGCGCTGCCGGCGAGTGGAGCGCTCGGATCAGAGAGGTCCGGCGCGGACCAAAGGAGTTGAGCAATGGCGCTGACCACGACCGGGACCACCGAGGACGGCGAGACGGCACCGCCCGCGACCGAAACGGAGCCGGTCGTCTCCGGCGGGCACCTGGTGGCGAAGGCGCTGAAGGCCGAAGGCGTCGACACGATCTTCACCCTGTGCGGCGGGCACATCATCGACATCTACGACGGCTGCGTCGACGAGGGCATCGAGGTCATCGACGTCCGCCACGAGCAGGTCGCCGCGCACGCGGCGGACGGGTACGCCAGGATCACCGGCAAGCCGGGCTGCGCGGTGGTCACCGCGGGGCCGGGTACGACCGACGCCGTGACCGGCGTGGCCAACGCGCTGCGCGCGGAGAGCCCGATGCTGCTGATCGGCGGGCAGGGCGCGCTGACGCAGCACAAGATGGGCTCGCTGCAGGACCTCCCGCACGTGGACATGATGGCGCCGATCACGAAGTTCGCCGCCACCGTGCCGCACACCGCGCGGGTCGCCGACCTGGTGTCGATGGCGTTCCGCGAGGCGTACCACGGCGCGCCTGGACCGTCCTTTTTGGAGATTCCGCGCGACGTGCTCGACGCGAAGGTGCCGGTGTCCACCGCCCGTGTCCCGGAAGCGGGGCGGTACCGCGCCTCCACCCGCAACGCGGGCGATCCCGCCGACGTCGAGCGGCTCGCCGATCTGCTGGTGCACGCGAAGAAACCGGCGATCCTGCTGGGTAGCCAGGTCTGGACCACGCGCGCCACCGAGCAGGCCGTCGACCTGGTGCGCGCGCTGAACATCCCGGCCTACATGAACGGCGCCGGGCGCGGCACCCTGCCACCCGGCGACCAGCACCACTTCCAGCTTTCGCGGCGGTACGCCTTCGACAACGCCGACGTGATCGTCATCGTGGGCACGCCGTTCGACTTCCGGATGGGCTACGGCAAGCGGCTCTCGCCCGACGCGACCGTGGTGCAGGTCGACCTCGACTACCGCACCGTCGGCAAGAACCGCGACATCGACCTCGGCATCGTCGGCGACGCCGGACAGGTGCTGGCCGCCGTCGCCGAAGCCGCGTCGGGACGAACGGACAACGGGGCCGTCTCGCGGAAGCCCTGGCTCGAGGAACTGCGGGCGGTGGAGGAGAAGGCGAAGCAGAAGCGGCTGCCGCAGCAGCATTCCGACGCCTCGCCCATCCACCCATACCGGCTGGTGCACGAGATCAACGAATTCCTCACCGAGGACTCGATCTACATCGGCGACGGCGGGGACATCGTCACCTTCTCCGGTCAGGTCGTGCAGCCGAAGGCGCCGGGGCATTGGATGGACCCCGGTCCACTCGGGACACTCGGCGTCGGGATCCCGTTCGTGCTGGCCGCGAAGCACGCCCGGCCGGACAAGGAGGTCGTCGCGCTGTTCGGCGACGGCGCGTTCAGCCTCACCGGATGGGACTTCGAGACGCTGGTTCGGTTCGACCTCCCGTTCGTCGGGATCGTCGGGAACAACTCGTCGATGAACCAGATCCGCTACGGGCAGGCGCAGAAGTACGGCCAAGGGCGCCAGCGCGTCGGCAACACGCTCGGGGACGTTCCCTACGACGAGTTCGCGCGGATGCTCGGCGGCTACGGCGAAGAGGTGCGCGATCCGGCGGACATCGGACCCGCGCTGCTGCGCGCACGGGAGTCCGGCAAGCCGTCGCTGATCAACGTGTGGGTCGACCCGGACGCGTACGCGCCGGGAACCATGAACCAGACCATGTACAAGTGAGCGGAGGCAGTCATGGGCAAGGCACTCGAAGGCGTTCGCGTACTCGACATGACGCACGTGCAGTCCGGCCCGTCGTCGACCCAGATACTGGCCTGGCTCGGCGCGGACGTGATCAAGCTGGAGACCCCCGGCCGCGGTGACATCACGCGTGGGCAGCTCCGGGACGTGCCGGGGGCGGACAGCCTGTACTTCACGATGCTGAACTCCAACAAGCGCAGCATCACGTTGAACATGAAGAGCGCGGAGGGCAAGGAGGTCTTCGAAAAACTGGTGTCCACAGTGGACGTCCTGGTGGAGAACTTCGGACCGGGCGTCGTGGACCGCTTCGGCTATCCGTGGGAGCGGCTCGCCGAGCTGAACCCCCGGCTGGTCTACGCCTCGATCAAGGGCTTCGGCCTCGGTCGCTACTCCGGTTTCAAGGCCTACGAAGTGATCGCGCAGGCGATGGGCGGCGCGATGAGCACCACCGGTTTCGAGGACGGGCCACCGACCGCGACCGGCGCGCAGATCGGCGACTCGGGCACCGGGATCCACCTGGTGGCCGCGATACTCGCCGCGCTGTACCAGCGCACGAGCACCGGGCGCGGTCAGCGCGTGCAGGTCGCCATGCAGGACGCGGTGCTCAACCTGTGCCGGGTGAAGCTGCGCGACCAGCAGCGGCTGGCGCACGGCCCGCTGCAGGAGTACCCGAACGACAACTTCGGCGACGAGGTGCCGCGCTCCGGCAACGCCTCCGGTGGCGGCCAGCCCGGCTGGGCGGTGAAATGCGCGCCGGGCGGGCCCAACGACTACATCTACGTGATCATCCAGCCGGTGGGCTGGGGACCGCTCACCGAACTGATCGGAAAACCGGAACTCGCCAGCGATCCGGCATGGGCGACCCCGGAGGTCCGGCTGTCCAAACTGGACAAGGCGTTCGCGCTCGTCGAGGAGTGGACGGAAAGGCACACCAAGTGGGAAGTGATGGAGGCGCTCAACGCCCGTGACATCCCGTGCGGGCCGATCCTGTCGACGAAGGAGCTGATCGAGGACGAAACGCTCGCCGAACTCGGTTCCGTGGTCGAGGTGCCGCATCCGGAGCGGGGCAGCTTCAAGACCGTCGGCTGCCCGCTGAAGCTGTCGGACTCCCCGGTGGAGGTCGAGCGGTCACCGCTGCTCGGCGAGCACAACGACGAGGTCCTCGGCGACCTCGGCTACACCCCCGAGCAACTCGAAAACCTCCGCGCCGCGGGCGTCATCTAGAGACGGGACTGAGAAAGCCATGCCGGACAAGGAACTCGTCCAGCGGATACTGGACAGCGCGGCGGCCGAGGGCAGGTCCTCGCTGACCGCCCCGGAGGGCAGGCTGGTGTGCGAGGCCTACGGGATCGCGACACCGGTCGAACGCCTCGCCACCACCTTCGGCGAAGCGATGAAGCACGCTGACGACATCGGCCTCCCGGTGGTGCTGAAGATCGTGTCACCGGACATCGTGCACAAGACCGAAGCCGGGGGAGTGCTCGTCGGCCTCGACTCGCTCGACCGGGTTTCGGAAGGGTTCCGGACCATCGTCGCCAACGCGAGGGCCTACGACCCCGGCGCGGAGATTCTCGGCGTGCAGGTCCAGGCGATGCTCACCGGCGGCCAGGAGGTGATCATCGGCTCGGTCACCGATCCGACGTTCGGCAAGATCGTCGCGTTCGGACTCGGCGGGGTGCTCGTGGAGGTGTTGAAGGACATCACCTTCCGGCTCGCCCCGACCAGCGAGGAAGAGGCGCTGTCGATGCTCGACGGCATCGGCGCGGCCGCCGTGCTGCGCGGGGTGCGCGGTGCGGAACCGGTGGACCGCGACGCGCTCGCCGGGATCATCCACCGGCTCGGCGCGCTCGTCACGGACTTCCCCCAACTGTCCGAAGTGGACCTGAACCCGGTGCTGGCGACGGCATCGGGCGCGACCGCGGTCGACGTCCGGATGCTGGTGGACGCCGACGCGGCGGAGGAACCGTCCCGGTTCACCCAGGACGAGATCCTGACCGCGATGAACCGGATCATGAAACCGGCCTCGATAGCGGTGATCGGGGCGTCCGCCGAGGCGGGGAAGATCGGCAACTCGGTCATGCGGAACCTGGTCGACGGCGGCTACGCGGGGGAGATCCACCCGATCAACCCGAAAGCGGACGAGATACTCGACCGCAAGGCGTACGCGAGCATCGGCGACGTACCGGGCGAGGTCGACGTCGCCGTGTTCGCCATTCCGGCGAAATTCGTCCCGGCGGCCTTGACCGAAGCGGGCGAAAAGGGTGTGGCCGGCGCGATCCTGATCCCGTCCGGTTTCGGGGAAACGGGGAACGTCGCGTTGCAGGACGAGGTCGTCGCGATCGCGCGGCGCCACGGAATGCGCGTGCTCGGGCCGAACATCTACGGCTACTACTACACACCGGAAAACCTGTCCGCGACGTTCTGCACCCCCTACGACGTCAAGGGCGGTGTCGCGCTGACTTCGCAGAGCGGCGGAATCGGGATGGCGATACTCGGGTTCAGCCGGTCGGCGAAGATGGGCGTGTCCGCGATCGTCGGTGTCGGGAACAAGGCGGATATCGACGAGGACGACCTGCTCACCTTCTTCGAACACGACGAGCACACCGAACTGGTCGCGATGCACCTGGAGGATCTCAAGGACGGCAGGGCTTTCGCGGAGACGGCGAAACGGGTTTCGGCCCGCAAACCGGTGGTCGTGCTGAAGGCGGGCAGGACCGCGCAGGGCGCGAAGGCGGCGGGCTCGCACACCGGCGCGCTGGCCGGTGACGACCGGGTCTACGACGACATCCTGCGGCAGAGCGGCGTGCTCAGGGCGCCGGGGCTCAACGACATGCTGGAGTACGCGCGCGGCATCCCGCTCCTGCCGACGCCCGCGGGGGAGAACGTCGTGATCATCACCGGCGCGGGCGGCTCCGGCGTGCTGCTGTCGGACGCCTGCGTGGACAACGGCCTCGACCTGATGACCATCCCGCCCGATCTGGACGCGGCGTTCCGCGAGTTCATCCCGCCGTTCGGCGCGGCGGGGAACCCGGTCGACATCACCGGTGGCGAACCGCCGTCGACCTACCGGAACACCATCGCGCTCGGCCTCGCCGACGACCGCGTGCACGCGTTGGTGCTCGGGTACTGGCACACCATCGTCACCCCGCCGATGGTGTTCGCGGAACTGGTGTCCGAAGTGGTCGCCGAATACCGCGCCAAGGGCATCCGTAAACCCGTCGTCGCCTCCCTTTCCGGCGACGTGGAGGTCGAAGAAGCCAGCGCGCTGCTCTACGAAAACGGTGTTGTGGCTTATCCGTACACGACCGAGAAACCGGTTGCGGTCCTCGGTGCGAAATACCGGTGGGCGCGGGCGGCCGGGCTGCTCTGAGCCCGGTGATCGTTTCCGATTTCGGGTGAGGAGGCGTATGTTGCCCGACACTTGACGGTCCGAAAAGGAACAGGGGCGGAAGCAGGGGGTGGCGCGGGTACGAGCGGTCGTGCCGCGCGGAACACCACTAACGAGGACTTGCAGTCAATGATGACGAAAGAGAACTCCTATGACCGCAACCGCAGCGACCTACCAGGAGATCGTTGACGAGAACGGACGGATATACCGGACCGGCGAGACCCCGCACGACCTCATGGGGCGCTCGCGCGGTTGGATGATGTGGCTGCCCTGGGTGGCCATGATGGCGGTCAGCGTCTTCGAATACGGATGGGGCGCCGTCACCGAAACACTGTCGGCGAAGTACGGCTGGACCATTTCCGATATCGGCTGGCTGGCCAGCGGCTGGGCCGTTTTCCAAGCGGGCATCGCGTTCCCGGCCGGCAGACTGCGGGAAAAGAACGTCGTGTCGGCGCGGACGGCCATGCTGGTCGGCGCGGTCTGCTCGGGGATCGGGTACTTCACCATCGCGCACACCGGGAACATGGTGCTGGCGATCATCGGCTACTCGGTCATCGGTGGCACCGGCGCCGGACTGGTGTACGCGACCTGCATCAACATGGTCGGCAAGTGGTACCCGGAAAAGCGCGGCGCGCGCACCGGGTTCGTGAACGGCGGCTTCGCCTACGGCTCGGTGCCGTTCATCTACCTGTTCAGCGCGCTGCTCGGACCGGGGAACGTCACCGTGATGCTCGACAGCGTCGGCCTGTACATGCTGGTCCTCGTCGGCGTCTGCGGGTTCCTGTTCAAGGACCCGCCGAAGAGCTGGTGGCCGAAGGAGGTCGACCCGATTTCCTGGGCGCGCAACAGGTCCGGTGCCGCGGGCCTGGCGAAGAACCCGCCCGCGGTGAAGCAGTACACGCCGATGGAGGCGATCAGGACCGGCATGCTCCCGCTCATGTGGGTGTCGCTGGTGATCATCGGCGGCGTATCGCTGTTCGGGATCAACTTCCAGGTCGACTTCGCGGGCGAGAGCCATTTCGGCGCGTTCGTCGCGGCGTCGTCGGCGGGGGTGCTCTCCATCGTCAACGGCACCGGCCGGGCCGTCGTCGGCTGGGTCTCGGACAAGATCGGGCGGCGGCAGACGCTCACCGCGGTGCTGGTGATCGCCGCCATCGGCCAGTTCGGTCTGCTCTACGCCGGGAACACGCACAACCTCGTGCTGTTCATGGTTTTCGCCTTCGTGAACGGGTTCGGCGGCGGCGCCTTCTACCCGTTGTTCGCGGCACTGGTACCGGATTACTTCGGGGAGAACAACAACGCCTCGAACTACGGACTGGTCTACAGCGCGAAACTCGTCGGCGGGGTCGGCGGCGGCGGGGTCGCCGCCGGCGTGATCAGCGCGTGGGGCTACACCGGTGCCTACGTTCTCGCCGGATCCATCGCACTGCTCTCCGCGGTGCTGACGCTGTTCCTGCGCCAGCCAGGCCGGGAGCGCCACCAGCCCGCCGAAATCGGGCTGGTGGCGCGGCCGCCCGCGACCGCGGGCGGCTGACCCCGGCCGCCGGGGAGGCGCCCTGGCCGTGTGCACTCACGGCTGGGGCGCATCCGGGCGTTCATGGTAGGCCTTCCTCGTCCGCTCGGTGTGCTTCGCCATGATCTGCTCGGCCGTGGGGACGTCCTTGGCCGCGATCGCCTTGATCAGCTCCTCGTGCTCGTGCCAGGCGTCCTGCCCCCTCGGCCGGGCGATCGGCGTGTAGTACCAGCGGACGCGCCGGTCGACGAGCCCGATCAGCTCGGCGAGCACCGCGTTCCCGGACAGTTCGGTGATGAACCCGTGCAGCGCCGCGTTGGCCTCGACGAGCCCTTCGGTGTCCTGGGCCTCCAACGCGGTCACGCCGACGTTTTGCAGTTCCCACAGGCGCTCGACGTCGCTTTCGCTCGCGCGTGCCGCGGCGAGGCGGGCGGAATGCGTTTCCAGCACGCCGCGCACGCTCAGCAGTTGATCGGCCTCTTCGTCGGTCGGCATGTGCACGAACGCGCCCTGTGCGGGGCGCAGATCGACCCAGCCCTCGCTTTGCAGTCGCTGGAGCGCTTCTCGCACCGGCTGCCTGCTCACGCCGAGGTACTCCGCGAGATCGGCTTCGACCAGGTGCTGTCCCGGTTCGAGCGTGCGGTTGATGATCAGCTCGGCGAGCGCTTCGTACACGACCTGGCGCAGCGGGGCGGGTCTTTCGACGCGCTTGGCCGCGGTCGACCCGAGCAGACCTTTGGCCGTGCGGCGCCCGGACGGGCCGCGTTCGGGCAAGGGGGAAACGGGCTGGCTCACGGGACACCTCGACAAAGGGTGAAAGGGGCGGCGGATCTCGTTCCAGGATACAGGTTTTGGTATGCAAAATCCCAAAATCACACGCGGGAGTGCCCGTTTGTCCCGAGCTGGCGCAACTCCGGGCAGGGTGCGTGACCCGCCGTGCACCATTTGTCGCGCTCGGGTGGTCTGTCCGGGTGGTGTCGGAGCCTCGGATCGACCAGGCCTGGCTTCTGAATGACACTCGGTATACTGTATGCAATCAAGGATGACCTGGGAGGGCGCGTCATGAAGGTCGCTGTTCTCGGAGCGGGCGCGATCGGCGCCTACGTCGGAGCCGCGCTGCACCGCGGCGGTGCCGAGGTCCACCTGATCGCCAGGGGAGCGCACCTGCGGGCGATGCGCGCGCACGACGTGCGGGTGTTCAGCCCGCGTGGCGACTTCACCGCGCACCCGCACGTCACCGGCGATCCCGCCGAGGTGGGCGAAGCCGACTACGTCTTCCTCGGCCTGAAGGCGAATTCCTACGCGACGTGCGGGCCCCTGCTCGCCCCGCTGCTCGGGCCGGAGACCGCGGTGGTCGCCGCGCAGAACGGGATCCCGTGGTGGTACTTCCACGGGCTGACCGGGCACGCGCTCGAAGGCCGCCGGGTCGAAGCGGTCGATCCCGGCGGCGCGGTCAGCGCGGTGCTCGAAACGCGGCGGGCCGTCGGCTGCGTCGTCTACTGCTCCACGGTCGTCGAGGAGCCCGGGGTGATCCGGCACCTCGAAGGCACGCGGTTTTCCCTCGGCGAGCCGGACGGCGAGATTTCCGCGCGGTGCCGGGCGTTGAGCGCGGCGATGATCGCGGGCGGGTTGAAGGCGCCGGTGGAATCGGCTCTGCGCAACGACATCTGGGTCAAGCTGATGGGCAACGTGGCGTTCAACCCGTTGTCCGCGTTGACGAGGGCCACCATGGCGGAGATGTGCGAGCACGACGAGACCCGCGAGCTGGTGGCCGCGATGATGACCGAGGCGCTCGCGATCGCCCGTGCGACCGGCAGCGACCCCGCGGTGTCGGTGGCCAAGCGCATCGACGGCGCGCGCCGCGTCGGGCACCACAGGACCTCGATGCTGCAGGACCTCGAAGCGGGGAAACCGCTGGAGATCGACGCGATCATCGGGGCGGTGGTCGAACTGGCCGAGCTCACCGGAGTCCCGGCCCCGGCGTTGCGGCGCGTCCACGAAGCGGTCTCGTTGCTGGACCGCACCGTCACCGGTTCCCGCCCGTGACGGTCAGGGGGCGAGCGAGCGGGTGACCGCCGCTTCGGCGTGCAACCGGGTGGTGGGAAACACGGGCACCGGGCTGTCCTCGGCGGAGATCAGCAGCTCGATTTCGGTGCAGCCGAGGATGATTCCCTCCGCGCCCGCTCGCACGAGCCTGCCGATCACGTCCCGGTAGGACTGGCGCGATTCTTCTCGCACCACGCCGAGGCACAGCTCGTCGTAGATGATCCGGTGCACGGTCAGCCGGTCCTCCTCGGGCGGGACGAGCACGCGCAACCCGTGCCCGGCGAGGCGATCGCGGTAGAAGTCCTGCTCCATGGTGAACGCCGTGCCGAGTAGCCCGACCGAGGCCAGCCCATGCCCGGTCACCGCGTCGGCGGTGGCGTCGGCGAGGTGCAGCAACGGAATCCCGACGTTCGCCTGCACGGTGTCTGCCACCTTGTGCATCGTGTTGGTGCAGATCAGCAGGAGCTCCGCGCCCGCTTTTTCCAGTCCCGCGGCGGCTTCCGCCAGTAGTACGCCCGCCTCGTCCCAGCGCCCGGCGACCTGCAGCCGTTCCACCTCGGCGAAGTCCAGCGAGGCGAGGACGCAGCGTGCGGAGTGCAGCCCGCCGAGCCGATCGCGCACGAGTTCGTTGAGCAGCCGGTAGTACTCGGCGCTGCTCTCCCAGCTCATCCCACCCAGTAGTCCGATCACCTTCGGACGATTCGCGGCCATGCCCACATCTTGCCCGCCGCACACCGCCATCCGCCGCCGGGGGATGGGCCGTCCGGCCGTCGAAGAAGGTCCTGTGGATCTTCGGTGCGGCGTCAACGAACCCCGATAGGAAATCGACAGGTTCCAACGCTGGTTGAAGAATCAACTGCATCGATAGCGTGACTGAGCTGATACCAGAAGTGCCAGCAGGCGCGGGCGGGGCCGGTGTCGGACGGGCCCCGTCGAGCTGCCTCCGATCGCGCTGAGGTGGGAGATGGGAAGCGATGGAGCCGGTCTCGGTGGTGAAGGTGAGGGCACTCGGGGGAGAAGGGGTGGCGACGGTGGGCGGACGCGGGGCGCCGGCCGGGGTGCTGGTGGTCAACGGTGACCGCCGCGCCGCTGGTGTGCTGGCGAACCTGTTCTCCCGCAACGGATACGAGGTCGCGCAGGCGCACGACGGCTACCGGGGGCTGGAACTGGCGCTGTCGCGGCGGTTCGACGTCGCGGTCATCGATCGCGGGTTGCCGGTGCTCACCGGGTTGGAGCTGGTCGGCAGGCTCCGGTCGGCCGGCGCGTCCGCGCCGTCGATCATGCTGACCTCGTGCGCGACCGTCCGTGACCGGGTCGAGGGCCTGCACGCGGGCGCGGACGACTGCCTCGGTGCCCCGTTCGACGTCGCCGAGCTGCTGGCGAGGGTTCGCGCGCTGCGGCGGCGGAACGGGGGCGCGCAGGACACGCTCCGGCTGGACGCGGCGCGGATCGACCTCCGCAGCCGGGCGGTCGCCCTTCCCGACGGCGGGCAGGTGCCGCTGACGAAGCAGGAGTGCGCGCTGCTGGCCGCGCTGTGCCGGGAGCCGCAGCGCGTGTTCTCGCGCGCGAGCCTGCACGAGCTGATCTTCCCCGGCACCCAGTCGAAGTCCATTGTGGACACTTACGTCTACCACCTGCGGCGCAAGCTCGGCAGGACGGTCGTGCTGACCGTGCACGGCGTCGGCTACCGGCTCGGCGCCGTACGCCCCGTCGCCACGCGACACAGCACCCCAGCCGATCCGATCCCCTCCGCCGCCCGCTAAAGCCGCTGGCGCACCTGGAAATCCACTCGCCCGCCTACACATCCGAGTGCCGCGAGGTCCGGGCCGAAGGCCCGGCCACTCCCAACCCAGCCACGCACCCGGCGATCCGACGCGCCCCGCGCGGCGGAAGCGTGCAGTCGGTCGCAGGGCCCCCTGGGCCCTCTAAATTTGCGATGGCAGGGCGCACCCCGCGACAAACCGGCGGGTCAAGCCGGGAGCCGCGCCCTGGCAGCGCAAATTTTGCCGACCGATAGAAAACTACGCGATTCGGTTGCGTCCGGCGTTCTTGGCTCGGTAGCAGGCCATGTCGGCGGCGTCGAGCAGGCGCTGGAGGCCGGTGCCCGCGTTCGGGTAGGTCGCCGTGCCGATGGACGCGGAGAGTCCGGTGATCTCGACCGCCGCGCCGTCTTCGCCGATGGCGACGGTGAGGTCGTTGATCGCGGTGCGGATGCGTTCGGCGATACCGGTGATCCCGGCATCGCCGATCCCGGGGAGCAGCACGAGGAACTCCTCGCCGCCGTAGCGGCCGACGGCGTCGTTGTGGTCCCGCACGTGCGCGGTGATCGCCGCGCCGACGGCGCGGAGCACGCGGTCGCCAGCGGAATGGCCGTAGGTGTCGTTGACCCGCTTGAAGAAGTCCAGGTCGATCATCAGCAGACCGAACGTCGTTTCGCGGCTCTGCGCCCGCGCCAGCTCGCGTTCGGCGAGGGCGGTCCAGCCGGAGGCGTTGAACAACCCGGTCTTGTCGTCGCGGGACGCGGCGGATTCGAGTTGCTTGATCAGCACCGTGCGGTGCAGGAGCACGAGCGGCGGCACCACCAGCAGGCTGAGCGCGGGGTGGATCGTGATCGCGAGCGCGTTGAGCGCGCCGAGGCACAGGGTGGCGAGTTCGAGCCCGTTGTCCGCCCAGTCCCCGAACAGCTCGCGCGGGGTGCGGCCGATCCGCTTGCGCGCGGGCAGCACCAGCAGCGCGTTGATGGCGAAGTACACCACGACGGCGGCGCTGAGCACGCCGATCCCGGCCCAGCCGCCGTCCAGCAGCGCGCGCATTCCGGTGAACCCGGCCGAGGTGAGCAGCCACCAGGTCAGGTAGCAGGTGAGCACGATGACGGTCGCGTTGCTGATCGCGCGGAACGGCGGTACCCGGTGCATGCGGTACCAGCACCGCACCCCGAGGTGGGTGTAGAGCACGATCGTCAGCGCGGCGGTCAGCACCGGCGGGAGCAGCAGCACCCCGGCGAAGGTCCAGACCGAGGTCATGTTGATGTGCGGCACGTTGCCGACCCGGCGGCGGAGCCGCTCGACCTGCATGCCCGTCTCGGCTTGGCCGATGCCGAGCGCCGCCAGTGCGCCGAAGACCGCAAGATCGGTGCGCAGCGGCGGGGCGGCGTGCAGCAGCGGAACCGTCGCCGCGAGCATCACGAGTTCGGAAACCAGGCAGTAGGCGATCGCGCGCGTCCCCTGCGACCACAGCGCCCACCGGGCCGGAGCGACGATCGCGTCACGAAGACCGCCCCGTCTGGCCGGCTGTCGATCACCGCTGCCCATACTCACCGCACCGGCTCACCGGAGCCGGCGTGCGCGGCGACCCGCACGCCGTCGCACCAGGTCACGGCGTTGGAGAGGGGGTGCCCCCATGCGCAACCGTGAAAACTGAGCGACATCGGTTTCCCTTCGTCGACCGGGTCCGCCGTCGCGGCGGACACCATTCGCGGGCCGGCCGGTCAGCGGTGATTGGCCGGTCCGCCCGTCCAACTATGGACAGTGCGACCCGCTCGGCGCCAGCATCACCGACGGCGAATTCCGGAACCGCTCAGCGGTAGGCGAACGGCGCCGGGCGCAATGCTGTCCACTGTGCGGGATCGTGGCTGTAGACGACCATCGCCACCCGCTCCCGGTCCGCCAGGTCCATCAGCGCCCGCTGGCTCGCTCGCGTGGCCCGCTCGTCGTGGTCGAACGACGAGATCTCCCTGGTGTCCGGGTCAGAGCCGGCGAGCCAGGCGTCGCCCGCGATGAGCACCGGCCCGGTCTCGGGCAGCCGGACGAGCACGGACTGGTGGCCGGGTACGTGACCACCGCTCGCCACGAGGTCGACACCGGGCACGAGGGTGGTGTCGCCGTCCACGAGCCGGTAGCGCAGCCCGTCCCACTGCGCCCGGAGCCATTCGTAGCGCAGGAGTCCGGACCCGCACGCGTGGTCGTACTGCTCGCGCTGCACCACGAACTCCGCGCCGGGGAAGGCGTCGTTCGCCCCGGCGTGGTCGGGATCGAAATGCGTCACGACGACGGTCGCGATGTCGGCCGCGCTCAGGCCTTCCTGGCGGAGCCTGCCGAGCACGTGCGATTCCTCGGTCACCAGGAACGGGGCCGCGGGGTCGTCGATCATCGACGCGGGACAGCCGGTGTCGACGAGGACGTGGCTCCCGTCGCGGAGTTCGAGCAGGCAGACGGTGATCGGCAGCCCGTTTTCGCGGACGGACGCGGTGCGGAACACGCGCAGGGAAACCACCTCGGTCATGACCGAGGATAAACATGAACGACTACAAATTTGCAATGGTTCAGATGGGCGATAGGCTGCCGGGGTGGAGCCGGGCCGTCGTGAGCGCAAGAAGAACCAGACCCGCAAGGCCATCGCCGAAGAGGCCGCGCGCCTGTTCGGGGAGCGGGGTTTCGAAGCGGTGACCATCGCCGAGATCGCGGACGCCGCGGATGTCGCCGTCGGCACCGTGTTCAACTACTTCCGGAGCAAGGAGGCGCTGTTCTTCGACCTCGCCGACGACCTCGTCGCCCGCTTGGCCGAAGCCGTGCGGGACCTGCCGCCGGGGCCGGAGCTCATCGCGGCGTTCCGTCGATGGCACGACGGCGAACTTGATCACCTGCTCGACCCCCGCGGACACGAGAGAGTGCGGCGCTTCTTCGGCACGATCGCCGCCAGTGCCACGCTTCGCGCCTACGAACCCCAGCTCTACCAGCGCTACCAAGACGCGCTCGAACACGCCATGGCGATACCGCACCCGGGCGACCCGACCCCGCGCCTGCTGGCCGCGCAACTGGTTGCCCTGCACCGGGAAGTGATCCGCACGTGCCGCGACCACGTCCTTCGTGGCGCCGCGTCCTCGACCCTCCAGCGGCAGGCCGCCGCCGTCACCGCTCGTGCCTTTTCGATGCTTCGCGTGCCCGATGCTTAGAGCGGCGTAGTGCTCAGACTCCGAAGCGCGCCAGCAGGGTGCGGACGATCGCCGGGTCTTCGACGTGGGCGTTGTGCCCGAGGCCGGTGAGGGTGACCGCGTCCGGATCGAGGGCGCGTAGCTGCTCGGGACGGCTCATGTGGTCGGTTTCGCCCGCGGCCAGCACGACCGGGCAGCGTGCCGCGGCGAGCAGCGCCGGCATGTCCGGTGCGCCGACGCCGAACGCGGCCTGGTCCATCGCGAGGCGCCAGCCCTCTTCGGTTTCGCGGAGCCCGTCCGGGTCGGCGGGTGCGATCCCGAGCAGCCCGGAGACCTTGAGGTAGGCCTGTTCGGCGTCTTCCCTCGTCACGAAGACGCGTGCGGGTTTGGCCGCGAGCGCCGCCGCGCGATCGAGATCGTCCTGGCTCCACTCCACTTTCACGCCGAGGGCAAGTACGCCGGCGACCTCGACGTCGTACTTGCCGGACGCGAGTTCGAGCGCGAGCACGCCGCCCAGCGAATGCCCGGCGACGACCACTGGGCCCTCGCCGGACAGCGCCCGCGCTACGGCCGCGGTGAGCGTGGCGAAGCTGTACTGCGGTAGGGGAGCGGACTGGCCGTGGCCGGGCAGGTCGGGCGCCAGGACGCGCCGGTCGAGCAGCCCGGAGAACCGGTCCCACACGGCGCCGGTCGCGCCGAGGCCGTGCAGGAGGAGGACGGCTGGTTCGCCTTCGCCGCGGGTGCGCATGGTGAGCGTGTCCATGCGGGGAGCCTGCCCGAGACGGCCCGGCGCCGCTAGGGTCGGTCCGTGGGGATCACCGATCCGGACACCTACGTGCGGGGTGTCCCGTACGACGAGCTGGCGCGGCTGCGGCACGCGTCGCCGGTGGCGCGCGTCGACGACTTCTGGGCCGTGCTGCGGCACGCCGACGTGCGGCGGGTGCTGCGCGATCCGGCGGTGTTCTCCTCGCAGCTCGGCGGGACGCAGATCCGCGACCCCGCCACCGACGGGGATCTGGCGTACGTGCGCCGGATGATGCTCAACATGGATCCGCCCGAGCACGGCAGGCTGCGCGGGCTGCTCACGAAGGCGTTCACGCCGCGTGCCGTCGCGAAGCTGACCGAGCAGATCGAGACGCGAGCGTGGGAGCTGATCGCGGCCGTCGCCGAACGAGGCGAGTGCGATTTCGCGAAGGTCGCCGCCGATCTGCCGCTGCTCACCCTCGCCGCGGTGTTCGGGGTGCCGGAGCAGGACCGGCGGCTGATGTACGACTGGAGCAACCGCGTGATCGGCTACCAGGACGCCGAGTACGCGGTCAGCGCCACCGTGGACACTTCTGCCGCTTCGGCGGTGACCGACCTGGCGCGGACCGCGCTCGCTGTCCGCCCGTCTCCCGGCGCGGACGGCTCGATGCCGGACCCGCGGACGCGCGCCGGGATGCCGGACCTCTACGCGTACGCGAACGCCCTCGGCGAGTATAAGCGCTCGCACCCGGGCCACGACGTGATGAGCAACCTGATGCGGCACGTCGGCGACGACGGCGGCCGTGTCTCCCTCGCCGAGTTCGAGAACCTGTTCTGGCTGTTTTCCGTGGCGGGCAACGAAACCCTGCGCAACGGGCTGCCGGGCGGAATGCTGGCGCTGCTCTCGCACCCCGAGCAGTACCGGCGGCTGCTGGCTGACCGGTCGCTGCTGCCGTCGGCGGTCGAAGAGATGCTGCGCTGGTGGACGCCGGTGATGCACTTCCGCCGCACGGCGACCGCCGACGTCCGGCTGTCCGATGTGGACATCAGAGCCGGTGAGAAGGTGGTGGTCTGGTTCTCCGCGGCGAACCGCGATCCCGAGGTCTTCGCCGACCCGGACACCTTCGACATCGCCCGTACCCCGAACGACCACCTGACCTTTGGCCACGGCCCGCACTTCTGCCTCGGCGCGCACTTGGCCAAGGTGCAGCTGCGGGCGATGTTCGGCGCCGTGCTCGACCTCCTCGGCGAGGTTTCGCTTGCGGGCGACCCGATCCGGCTGCGGTCGAACTTCCAGAACGGCCTCAAGTCCCTGCCGATCCGGTGGGCCCGCTGAGGCGAAGTCAGCGGGCTCGCGCGATCGTGTGGCGGGCGGCCAGCACGGCCGCCCGCACCACCCGTATCGGTGAGAAGAAGTCCTTGACCAGCCACAGCGGAGTGATGGTCTCGTCGACGACTTCGTTGCGCAGCACCGGTTCCGCGGCGTCGAACGCCTCGGCGATCCCAGGCCCCGACCCGGCCCGCAGGATCAGGGTGGCGTACGCGGTTTCCTCCGCGGTCACCCAGCGGACGCCCCAGCCGCCGCTCTCCTGGCGCGTTTCGAGTGTCCACTCGACGGCACGGCGGACCGCTTCCGCCGAGCGCCCGCCGCCGTACACGGACAGTGCTTCGACCGCGCAAACCGTTGCGTAGTAAGGGGAGCAGTGCCAGAAGTCGGTCCAGCTGCCGCTGTCGTCCTGCTGGTCGAGCAGCCAGTCCACGTTGCGCCGCAACACCGGCTCGAACCGTTCCCGCACCTCCTGGCGCTCGGCCACGTACCGGCCGAGCAGTCCGATCGTGTGGCCGTTGGTCGCGGGCGAGGAGACCGGTTCACCGGGGTAGATCTCGAAGTGGTCGCCGGTCCAGTACTTCATCAGGCCGTCGAGGCTCGGCTCGCGACCGTGGCAGAGCAGCGCGTTGAGCACGGCCGCGGTGTCGTCGCCGTCCACGGTCAGGTCCTTGCCGCCCGCGATGCCGTACTCGCCGAGTTCGGCTTCCATGCGGTCGAGCACGATTTCCGGGCAGTCGTGCCCGACCCCGTGCCAGACGAAGGTGTTCAGCATCCACGCCTGTTCGAACAGGTCGATCGGTGCCGCGACCGGGACCAGGCCGCCGCGGTCGCGCTGCAGGCCGTCGAGGAAGCGGCCCGCCGGGCTGTCCGGTGCGGGCGCTTCCCGCAACCAGCCCGCGGTCCCGGCGGGGGAGCAGCTCACCGAGCCCGCGTACGGGTGCGGTGCGGGCCACGGGGGTCCGGCCGGGGTGGCGATCTCCCATGCGTGCCAGAGGTCGTCCGGCAGCGGTTTGCCGTCCTCGGCGTCCTGCCTCAGCTGCGCGAGCCGGTCGATGGCGCACCCAGCCGGTGGCGCCAGCCGGGGGAGCCCGGCTCGGTCGAGATGACCGTTGAGCCGGTCGACCAGCATCGGCACGATCAGTTCCACCCCGATGGTGACCGGCGCGCCGCCGGCGTACCGCCCGCCCGGCGCGAGCCAGTCGCGGATCACCGCCAACCCGCGCGTGGCGATCTCCCGCACCCGGTCGCGCGACACCACGTCGTCGGCGGGTTCGTTTCTCGCCAGCACCGCGAGCAGCGCCTCCGTCGCGCTGAGGGTGCCGTTGAACGCGAACCCGTCCTGGCCCCACGCGCCGTCGGCGCCCTGCCCGGCGCACAGGAACCGCAAGCGCTCCGCGTGCCCGCCGAGCCACGGCGCGTCGGACACCAGCCGTGCGCACTCGTACACGGACGGCGTCAGCCACGCCCACGGATCGGCCGCCGAGTCTTCGAGCATCTTGTTCGCCGCCGCGCGGAAATCGTCGGTCATACCCGCCTTCCTACCGTGCCGGGCGCCGCTCCGCCGCGTGGTTGGCACAACCGGTCCCACGAAGTCCATTGTGGAGTGTAGGTAGGCTGGGGAGCATGCCGCGCGACACCCTGACCAGGGAGCAGATCGTCGAGGCCGCCGTGGCGGTGCTCGACGCCGAGGGCGTGGACGGCTTGAACATGCGGCGGCTCGGCGCGCGGCTCGGTGCCGCGGCCACCGCGGTGTACTGGCACGTGAAGAACAAGGACGATCTGGTGGTGCTCGCCTGCGATCACGTGTGGGGTGAGATCGCCCTTCCCGATCCGGGCGAGGTGGGCTGGCGTGCGGCGGCGGCCGCGCTGGCGACCGGTGCGCGCGAAATGGTCGGCAGGCACTTCTGGCTGGTGTCGGCGATGGGCACGCACCTCGTCTACGGTCCGGGGAAGGCCCGCTACGACGACCACTGCCTCGGCGTGTACGAAACCGCCGGTTTCCGCGGGCCGGGTGCCGACCAGGCGGCCGCGACGGTGCTCATGTTCGTGCTCGGCGCCGCACAGGGCGAAGCGGCCGAGTCGGCGTGGCGGGCACGCCTGCGACGGGACGGCGCCGACGCGGAGGCGCGGGTGAACGAGACCGTCGAGCGGATCGGCGAAATCGCACGAGCGTTCCCGAGGTTGCGCGAGCGCGCCCTGCCGTCGCCCGATCCCGCCACCGAGCCGGACGAAGACAGCTTCGAGTTCGGTCTTCGCGTCGTTCTCGACGGTTTGGAAGCGCGGCTACCCGAAATAGCTTCCCGCGGCCGCCAGCAGGGCGATCACCAGCACTGAGCCGAGCGTGGTCAGCGCGAAGCGGACGACCTGCAGCGGGCGGAGCCAGTACGGGAACTCCCGTGCCGCCGCGGCGACCACGGCGCGGCCGTCGACGGCTCGCGCGGCCGCGTCGCGGGACTTCCGGAAAGCCGATTCGACGGACCGGGCGGCGAAGACCTGACCGGCGGTGACGAAACCGCCGGCGGTCATCAGGATCGCCGCGACGACGAAGGACGCGATCCGCCCCACCCCGATACCGGCGAGGTTCATCGCGCCCAGCGCCGTCAGCAGCGCGGCGAGGGCGAACGGGAACAGCGCTTCCTTGCCGGTTTCGGCGAACCTGACCTGGTGCTCGGCGAGCACGCGCGCGGCGAACCCCTGCCCGGTCACCTCCGCCTCGGCCGCCCGCTGCGCCGCCGCGCCGTGGCGCAGCGCGGCGACCGGGATGACGGCGAAAGTCATGGCCAGCAGGAACTGCAGAACGGACGCGGACACGACGAGAGCAGGCACGGTGAACCCCCAGGATCACTTGCACTTAGTTCAAGTCGAAGATAGCGAGAACTTGAACTAAGTGCAAGTAGGGTTAACCGTCCACAGTGGACCTGGTTGACCTGGCGGCGGCCCGCCCGGACCGGGCGCGGTCCAGCTGGCGTAATCTGGCCTCGGCCACGCGCAGCACCATGGCCAGTGACAGGACCATGCCGATCAGCACCACCGTGAACCCGAGATCGCTCATCGTCGGCGAACTCCTCCGTCTCGCAGGGCTCGCGACGGGGCACCGTGTCGCGAGTTCCCGTCAGCGTCGTCCCGGAGGCGGCGGATTCCGATGAGCGCGGACGCATCTTTGACGGGGGCGGCGCCGCACTTGACGGGACGTTGACACCTGCCACGGCGGTGGGACGTCAACAAGGCACGCGACACCGTCAAAGCGGCGTCAAGACGCCGGGTGCGGGCGGCTTTCCGTGCCACGATGGGGAATCCACGCGTCCGCGAGCGAAACCCGGCCGCCGATCGAGGAATCCCGTATGGACGAAGCCGAGCCGGTGCGCGAAGAACCCCGCGCACTGGAACCCGAGGTGGAGCGGGCCTGCTGGCCACTGCGGGCGCCGCGGTGGTGGATGCTCGCGCCCCCGGTCGAGGCGCCGCCGGAGCGACCGCGTTAGCCCGCCAGGGCTCAGACCTGTTGCCCGAGCTTGAACCCTTCTTGGTCCGCGGTGTAGGCGAACCCGTCCGCGCCGACGGTGACGTCGGCCTCGCGGGCTTCGGCACGGGCGATGACCGGTTTCGGCTGACCGTCGAGATCGAGGACGAGCGAGGCGTCGGAGTACCAGCTCGGCACCACGGGGTTTCCCCACCAGTCCCGGCGCTGGTTGTCGTGGACGTCCCAGGTGATCACCGGGTTGTCCGGGTCGCCGGTGTAGTAGTCGTGCGTGTAGATCTCGATGCGGTGGCCGTCCGGGTCGCGCACGTAGAGGTAGAAGGCGTTCGAAACGCCGTGGCGGCCGGGACCGCGTTCGATCATGCCGGACCGCCGGAGCGCGCCGAGGTGATCGCAGATGTGCAGGATCTGGTGCCGTTCGTGGGTGGCGAAAGCGATGTGGTGCAGGCGCGGGCCGTCGCCGCCGGTCAGCGCGACATCGTGCACGGTCGGCTTGCGGAACATCCACGCGGCGTAGACCGTGCCCTCGTCGTCCTGGATGTCCTCCGAAACCCGGAATCCCAGTCCCTCGTAGTACTTCCGCGCCACGGGCACGTCCGGGGTCGCGATGTTGAAGTGGTCCAACCGGGACAGTGCGCCGGCGCCGTGCGCGTCGTAGCGCTGGGTGAACCGCTCCACGTGCTCGGCTTCGTGGAAGAACTCGACGGGGAAGCCGAGCGGATCTTCGATCCGCACGGCCTCCCCGATGCCCCGCGTCGCACCGGCCGGGCGCCGTTCGACGCGCACCCCCAGTTCGCGGTAGTAGGCCTCGGCGAGGTCGAGGTCCACTTCGGACCGAACCCGGTAGGCCAGCACCGCCAGCGCGGGTACCTCGCCCTTGCGCAGGACCAGGGAATGGTGCAGGAACTCCTCGAACGCGCGCAGGTAGATCGCGTCTTCGTCTTCGCGGGTGACGACGAGGCCAAGCACGTCCACATAGAACGCGCGGGACGCGGCGAGATCGGTGACGACCAGTTCCGCGTAGGCGCAGCGGAGCACGTCCGGTGGGGCTGCGGTCATGACTGTTCCTTCGGTGAGGCCCCGAAACGGGCGGTGTGGACGGGCCCGAGCGACACGTGGATCGCCTGCTGGTCGGTGTAGAAGTCGAGCGAGCGGTAGCCGCCCTCGTGCCCGAGACCGGACGCCTTGACGCCGCCGAACGGGGTCCGCAGATCGCGCACGTTGTGCGAGTTGAGCCAGACCATCCCGGCCTCGACGGACTGCGCGAAGGTGTGCGCGCGGGTGAGATCGGCGGTCCAGAGGTAGGCGGCGAGCCCGTACTTCACGTCGTTGGCAAGGGAAAGCGCCTCGGCTTCGGTGTCGAACGGGGTGATCGCGACGACCGGGCCGAAGATCTCCTCCTGGAAGATCCGCGCGTCCGGGGGGACATCGGCGAACACCGTGGGCGCCACGTAGTTCCCGGTGTCCAAACCGGACGGACGGCCGCCGCCGGCGAGCAGCCGTCCCTCGGACTTGCCGAGCTCGACGTAGCTCATCACCTTGGCGTAGTGCTCGGGGTGGACGAGCGCGCCGACCTCGGTCGCCGGGTCGTGCGGGTCACCGACCACGATGTTCCGCGCCCGCTCGGCGTAGCGCGCGCAGAACTCGTCGTAGATCCCGCGTTCGACGAGGATCCGGCTTCCCGCGGTGCAGCGTTCGCCGTTGAGCGAGAACACCCCGAACAGCGTCGAATCCAGTGCCGCGTCGAGATCGGCGTCGGCGAACACGATGGCGGGCGACTTGCCGCCCAGTTCCATCGACATGCCCTTGAGCCCCGCCGCGCAGTTGCGGAAGATCGTCTGGCCGGTGGTGGTCTCGCCGGTGAACGAGATCAGCGGGACGTCGGGATGGCGGACGAGCGCGTCACCCGCTTCCTCGCCGAACCCGTTGACGAGGTTGAACACCCCCTCCGGCAGCCCGGCGTCGGTGAAGATCTCGGCCCACAGGCTCGCCGAGAGCGGGGTGAACTCCGCGGGCTTGAGCACGACCGTGCAGCCCGAAGCCAGTGCCGGCGCGAGCTTCCAGCTCTCCAGCATGAACGGGGTGTTCCACGGCGTGATGAGCCCGGCCACCCCGATCGGCTTGCGGTGCACGTAGTTCATCTGCCGCCCCGGCACCCGGTAGGTGTCGTCGGCCTGCGCCACGACGAGATCGGCGAAGAACCGGAAGTTCTCCGCCGCGCGGCGCGCCTGGCCGAGCGCCTGGGTGATCGGCAAGCCGGTGTCGAAGGTCTCCAGCTCGGCGAGGCGGGCGTCCTGTGCTTCGACGGCGTCCGCGATCTTGTTGAGCACCGCGGCACGCGCGCGGGGGAGCATGCCGGGCCACGGACCGTCGACGAAAGCCTTGCGCGCGGCGGCCACGGCGAGGTCGACGTCCTCGGCCAGCCCGGCCGAGGCGGTGACGTAGGGCTGGTTCGACACCGGGTCCAGCACGTCGAAGGTCTTGCCGGACACGCTGTCGACCAGTTCGCCGCCGATGTAGTGCTGGATCTTCGACGGCAGGCCGTCGGGTACGTAGTGCTTCGCCACGCCTATTTTCCTTCCACGGTGAAGCCTTCGGTGGCCGTCAGGAATCGTTCGCCCTCGGCCATCAGGTCCTTGATCTTGGCGATGCCGGTGTCGGTCGGGGTGATCAGCGGCGGCCGCACGAAACCGGATCCGATCAGCCCGCGCTGTTCGAGCACCCACTTCCCGGGCGCGGGGTTGGTTTCCACGAACAGCAGGTCCACCAGCGGGTGCAGCCCGTAGTGGATTTCCCTTGCGCGGGCGTGGTTTCCCGACTGCCACGCCTCGTACATCTCCGCGCAGGCGGCCGGCGCGATGTTCGCCGTCGCGCTGACGAAACCGGCACCGCCGAGCGCGAGCAGCGGCAGGCACAGCAGCTCGATGCCGGACCACACGAGCAGGTCCTCGCCACACAGGTGCAGCACACGCGAGAAGTGCTCGAAGTCCTTTGTGGTCTCTTTGACGCCGACGAAGTTGTCCAGCTCGCGGAACAGCCGCGCCACCGTCTCCGGCGCGATGTCCACCGCGGTCCGGCTCGGCACGTTGTAGGCCACGATCGGCAGGTCGGGGAACTCGAGGGCGACCGTGCGGTACCAGGAGTAGAGCGCTTCCTGCGTCGGGCGGGCGTAGTACGGCGTGATCACCAGTGCGGCGTCGGCACCCGCGTCCCGCGCGGCCGCGGTGAGTTCGAGCGTCTCGTCCAGTTTGGCCGAACCGGTACCGGGCAGGAACGGGACGCGGTCGTCGACCTCGGCGGCGACGATCCGGATCGCTTCGGCTCGTTCGGCGATGGTCTGCGCGCCGGGTTCACCGGTGGAGCCGCCGATCGAAATACCGTGCGAGCCCGCGGAAAGCTGCCAGCGCACCAGGTTCACCAGACCGGCGCGGTCGAGCTCGCCGTCGGCGGTGAACGGTGTCATCAACGGCGCGATCGAGCCCTTGACGGACCGGGGGTCCGACCGGAATCGCATGGGGTTCCCTCCCTAGCTGTGACGTTCGGCCTGGTACGCGAGGAAAGCGTCCAGTGTGGCCAGCCGGTGCTCCCGCACGGCCTGTTCGACTTCGTTCGGGGGCGCACCCTGTTCGAGGAGCGCGAGTATGCGTTCGTGCTCGCGCACCGACTCGTGCGCGCGGCCGGGCACGAAGCTGAACGTCGACGTGCGCAGCCCGCTCAGCCGGTTCCAGCCGCGGTTGACCAGGTCGAGCACCTGCGGGTTCGGGCAGGCGTCGAACAGTGCCCAGTGGAACTCGCGGTTGAGCGAGGTGAACCGCTTCGGTTCGAAGTCGTCGAGGCACGCGGTCAGTTCGGCGTTGAGCTTCTTCGCCGTGGCGATCCGCTTCGGGGGCAACGGCACGGCGAGCGCGGTCGCGTACCCTTCGACGAGCGCGAGGGTCTGCATCGTGTGCTGGTACTCGATTTCGTCCACCATCGCGACCTGCGCGCCGACGTTGCGCTCGAAGGTCACCAGCCCTTCGGCTTCGAGCAGCCGGATCGCTTCGCGCACCGGCACCGCGCTCACGCCCAGCTCCTGCGCGATCTGCCCGAGCACCAGGCGGTAACCGGGGGAGAAGGTGCCGTCGCCGATACGGGCTTTGATCCACTGGTAGGCGAGCTGGGACTTGCTCAGCGCGTGCGAGTTCACCGCCTCGTGAGCCATGCGGCGTACCTCGCCTTCCACTCTTCGTTCATCGGGTACAGGCCTTCGACCCGTTCACCCGCGGCCACCTGCTCGGCGATGAAGGTCTCCTGCAGCTCCTGCTCGATCGCCGCGTCGACCACCTCTTCGACCAGCGGCGGCGGGATCACCAGCACGCCGTCCGCGTCCCCGACCACGACGTCGCCCGGTTGCACCGCGGCGCCGCCGCAGGCGATCGAAACGTCGACCTCCCACGGCACGTGCCGCCTGCCGAGCACCGCGGGATGGGCTCCGGAGTGGTAGGTCGGGATGCCCAGCGCGGTGACCGCGTCGACATCGCGGACGCCGCCGTCGGTCACGATCCCCGCCGCGCCGCGCACCTTGGCGCGCAGGGCGAGGATGTCGCCGACCGTCCCGGTCCCGTGCTCGCCGCGCGCCTCCATCACCAGCACGTCCCCGGAATCCAGCGAGTCGAACGCGCGCTTCTGCGCGTTGTATCCGCCGCCGTGCGCGCGGAAGAGGTCTTCGCGGTAGGGCAGGTAGCGCAGGGTGCGCGCCCGGCCGACCAGCCTGGCGCCCGGTGTGGTCGAAACGAGCCCGTCGACGGAAACGTCGTTGTAGCCGCGTTTGCGCAGCTGCGCGGAAAGGGTGGCGGTGCCGACGCTGGTCAGCCGCCGCTTGAGGTCCTCGGTCAGTTCGAAGGCCGGCGTGCCGTAAGCCTCCGCGCGCTGCCGCCCGTCGACCCTCGGCAAGGCGCCGTACTGTCCGAACGGGACGGTCCCGTCGACGATCGGGGTGACCAGGCGGCCCGTCGTGTGGCCATTGCCGTCGACCTCGACCTCCACGATGTCGCCCGGCCGGACGACGGACGCGCCCGCCGGGGTCCCGGTCAGGATCACGTCACCCGGTTCGAGCGTCATGAGCTGGGAAAGATCGGCCACCAGCCGCCCGAACCCGAACAGCAGGCCCGCGGTGGTGTCCTCCTGGGCCAGCTCGCCGTTGACCCAGGTGCGCACGCGCAGCGCTTCGGGGTCGAGTTCGCGGGCGGGCAGCACCGACGGGCCGAGCGGAGTGAACCCGTCGCCGCCCTTGGCGCGCAGGTTGGAACCCCGGTCGGCGTAGCGGAGATCGTAGACGCCGAAGTCGTTCGCGGCGGTCACCCCGGAGACGTGCGCCCAGCCGTTTTCGGGGCTGACGCGGCGGGTGCGCTTCCCGATGATCAGCGCGATCTCGCCCTCGAACCCGAGCAGCTCGGTGCCCTTCGGGCGTTCGAGCGCGTCCCCGCTCGCCGCGACCGAGGTCGGCGGCTTGAGGAAGTACGACGGGTGCGTGGGTGTGCGCCCGCGCTGCGCCGCCCGCGAGGGGTAGTTGAGATGCAGCGCGACGATCTTGCCCGGCCGTCGCGGCACGTCGGAATCGGTGGTCATACGTGACTTCCTGCCTGGTCAGCTCGGAACATATCACAAATCATATACGATCAACGGTCGCCTGGCGCGGTGAGCCCGGCCACCACGAACGCGGTCGGCCGGTTCCACCCCGCATGGTCCTAGGCCCCGTAGTGCAGCCAGACGGACTTGGTCTCGGTGTAGGCGTCGATCGCCCACGGGCCCATTTCGCGGCCCCAGCCGGACGCCTTGTAGCCGCCCCACGGCGCCGCCATGTCCGGCACCGGCGGCATGTTGACGAACACCGCGCCCGCCCTGATCCCGTTCGCGAACCGTTGTGCCGTACCGATGTCCCGCGTCCAGACCGTCGCCGCGAGCCCGTACTCGGTGTCGTTGGCGCGCGCCAGCACCTCGTCGCCGTCGTCGTAGGAGGTCACGGCCAGCACCGGGCCGAAGATCTCTTCGCGCATGATCGTCATCTCGTCGGTGACCCCGGCGAAGAGGGTGGGGGAGTAGAAGTAGCCCTCGCGGTCGACGGCGGTGCCGCCGGTGACGAGTTCCGCGCCCTGCTCGCGGCCGATCGAAACGAGTACGTCGACGTGTTCGCGGTGCTTGGCCGACACCAGCGGGCCGAGCTGGGTCCCCTCGTCGATACCGGGCCCGATCTGCAGGTCCTCCAACCCGCGGGCGAGCTTGTCGACGAACTCTTGCTCGCGCTTGCGGTCCACGTAGAACCGCGTGTAGGCGGCGCACACCTGACCGGTGTTGAGGGTCGCGCCCGCCAGGTTCCCGGCGACCGCGGCGTCGATGTCGGCGTCGGCGGCGATCACGCTGGGTGCCTTCCCCCCGAGTTCGAGGGTGAGCCGCTTGAGGTTGGATTCCGCGCTGGCCGCCGTGATGAGCTTCCCGACCGCGGTGGATCCGGTGTAGGACAGGTGATCGACGTCGGGGTGCGTGCTCAGCATCGCGCCGACCTCGCCGTCGCCGGTGACAAGGTTGACGACCCCGGGCGGGATCCCGGCCTCGGCCGCCAGCTCCACGAGCCGGATCGCGGTCAGCGGGGTGACCTCGCTCGGTTTGACCACCACGGTGTTGCCGGTCGCGAGCGCGGGCGCGAGCTTCCAGACCAGGATCATCAGCGGGAAGTTCCACGGCAGCACGAGCGCGTTCACCCCGACCGGTTCGCGGCGCGTGTAGTGCAGGGTCTCGGGAAACGAGACGGGGTTCGTGGTGCCCTGGATCTTGGTGACCCAGCCCGCGAAGTAGCGAAGGTGCTCGGCCGCGCCGGTGACGCTGACCTGGCGGGAGACCCCGATCGGCTGGCCCTGGTCGCGGGTTTCCAGCGCGGCCAGCTCCTCGTGGTGCTTGTCAACGAGATCCGCGAGCCGGAACAGGAGCGCGGCGCGCTGTACCGGGAGCAGGCCCGCCCATTCCGGTGCGTCGAGTGCGCGCCTCGCGGCGTAGACGGCGGAGTCCACGTCGACGGCCGACGCGGTACCCACCTCCTCGATCACCTTGCCGGTGGCGGGATCGAAGGTGGGGATGGCGCCACCGCGCGCGGCGGTCCACTGGCCGTCGATGAACAGGCGTGTGGCCATTCCCGTGCTCCTTGGCGGTCTTGGGCGTTCCCCGGACCGGGAGGCCCGTGTGTGATCGAGTATCCGGTGCCGCGCGTGCGGCGGTCTTGTCCGGCAGGGCACGCCGATTGACGGCCAGCGAAGGGATTCCGGCGCCGGTGCCGCCGTCTTGCCAGGGTGGGGCCATGGACGTGATCGTGGTGGGTGCGGGTTCGGCGGGTTCGGTCGTCGCCAGGCGGCTCGTCGACGCGGGTGCGCTGGTGACGCTGATCGAGGCGGGCGGTGCGGACACGAATCCGGCCATCCACGATCCTTCGCGCGCGGGGGAACTGTGGCACGGTCCCGAGGACTGGGACTACTACACGGTGCCGCAGGAGCACGCGGCGAACCGCAGGCTGCACCTGCCGAGGGGCAAGGTGCTCGGCGGATCGCACTCGCTCAACGCGATGATCTGGGTCCGCGGCGCGCCGCGGGACTACGACGACTGGGGCCTGCCGGGCTGGGCGTGGCAGGACGTGCGGCCGGTGTTCGAGCGCATCGAGTCCGAACTGCTCGAAATCGCGCGCAACGAACCGCTCCACCCGATCCAGCAGTCCATTGTGGAGGCCGCGGTCCAGACCGGTGTCCCGTACAACCCGGACTACCACGGTGATCGGCTCGACGGGGTCTCGGTGCAGCAGGTGACCTTGCGCGACAAGCGCAGGCTCAACACCTGGCTCGCCTACGCCGATCCGGTCACGGACCGGATGACCGTCCACACGGGAGCGACCGTGCACCGGGTCCTGTTCGACGGCACCCGCGCGGTCGGGGTGGCCGTCGAAATCGGTGGCAGGGTGGAGCGGCTCTCGGCCGACCACGTGGTGCTCGCCGCGGGAGCGCTGGCGTCTCCCGCGATCCTGCTGCGAAGCGGGGTCGGACCGGCCGACGATCTCGCGGCGCTGGGGATCGACGTCGTCGCGGATCTGCCCGGAGTCGGTGAGAACCTGCACGACCACCTCCTCTCCCCGGTCATCTTCGCCACCGACCACCGCGAGGTGGCGCCCCCGTCACCCGGCCGTTCGGTGACGCAGACCCACCTGTTCTGGCGCAGCCGTCCCGGTCTCGCCGTGCCCGACACCCAGCCCATCCACTTCAGCGTGCCGATGTACGAGTCGTGGATGACCGGCCCGGACACCGGGTTCTCGCTCATGGCCGGCATGGTTTCACCGGAAAGCAGGGGAAGCCTGCGGCTGTCCGGACCCGAACCAGACGACGAGCCGTTGATCGACCTCGCCGCGCTGGCCGAACCGGCCGACTTCGAAAGCCTGGTCGCCTCCGTCGAGCAGTGCCGCGAAATCGGCAGGGCGCCCGCGCTCGCGGAATGGGGCGCGCGCGAGCTGTACCCCGGTCCGGCGCGCGATATCCGCGACTACGTCCGGCAGACCGCCATCACCTACCACCACCAGGTCGGCACGTGCCGGATGGGCACGGACGCGCTCGCCGTCGTCGATCCAGGGCTCGCGGTGCACGGCCTGTCCGGGCTGCACGTGGCGGACGCGTCGGTCCTGCCGAGGGTCACCACCGGCAACACCAACGCGCCCGCGGTGCTCGTCGGCGAACGCGCCGCTCAGTTCATTGTGGATGGTCGAGAACGCGGCGAAGCCACGAACTCCTCGCCGCCAGCGCGGCCGCGGTGACCTCGCTGTGCGGTGCGATCCGGTCGAACCCGTGGTAGGCGCCCGCCCACACGTGCAGTTCGGCCGGCACGCCCGCCTGCCAGAGCGTGTCGGCGTAGGCGATGTCCTCGTCGCGGAAGATCTCCGCGGCACCGACCTCGATGAACGCGGGCGGCAGTCCGGAAAGGTCGATCGCCCGCGACGGCGCGGCGTAAGCGGATGCCGTGCCGTCGAGCAGAGAGCGCCAGCCGAAGCCGTTGGCGGCGCGGCTCCACACGCCGCGCGTCGCGTACTCCACAGTGGACGGTGAGTCGTTGCGGTCGTCGATCATCGGGCACAGCAGGAGCTGCCCGGCCAGTGCGGGACCGCCGCGATCGCGGGCGAGCAGAGCGACACCCGCACTGAGCCCGCCGCCCGCGCTGCCGCCGCCGACGATGAGCTTCGCGGGGTCGAAGCCGAGTTCGGCCGCGTTCTCCGCCATCCAGACCAGGCCCGCGTAGCAGTCTTCGAGCGGTACCGGATGCGGGTGCTCCGGCGCGAGCCGGTATTCGACGGTCACCGCGACGAACCCGAACTCCTCCACCAGCGGGACCAGCCGCGGCAGATCGGCGAACCGGTCGTCCATCACCATGCCGCCGCCGTGGATGTTGTAGAACCCGGGCGCGCCGGGCCGCGGCTGCTTCGGCCGCAGGACCGTCACGGTGACACCGGTGCCCGGTACGGTGCGGTCCTCCCAGTCGATTTCCCGCTCTCCGACGGCTTCCGCACAGGTGGGGTTCTCCGCGCGTACCGCTTCGCGGACGGCGGGCAGCGTCTCGGCGGTCAGCGGCGGACCGCTCGGCAGCGCCCGCAGCGCCTCGGTCAGTTCGGGGTCGAACCCGTCCCGGCCGGTCACGGCCCCTCCGGGTCGACGACGTCCCGATCGGCCCACAGTGGACGGACGAGTTCGCGCAGCCGGTCGGCGCCGACCCGGTCGAGCAGGTCCACCGCGCCGAGGTTCTCCTGGAGCTGGGCGGTGCTGGTCGCGCCGAACAACGTCGTGGTGTGCGCGGGATGGGTGAGGGTGAAGGCGAGGCAGAGCTGCGCCGGTGTCGCGTCCAGCTCGGTCGCGATGCGCTCGACCTCGGGGGCCGACGCGGTGATGGCCGCGCGGACACCGCCGGGATCGCGCCCGATCTGCCGTCCCGATTTGCCCAGCAACAGCCCGCCTTCGAAGATGTCCGAGGACTGCAGCGTCACCCCGAGTTCGCCGAAGACGGTCGCGAACGGCGCACCGTCCGGAATGGACCGCCGGGCGACGCTGTGCTTCAACTGCGCGATGGCGGGTCCCGGCAGGCCGTCGGCCTTCGCGAAGTCGTGCACGGCGCGGACGGTGGTGGCCGACCAGTTGTTCACGCCCCACTGCCGCAGCAGCCCGGCATCGCGCAACGCGGCGAGGTCGCGGACCAGCGCGCGCAGGTCGGTGTCGTCGCGGCGCAGATCGCCGAGGATGACCAGGTCCGCGTGCTCGACACCGGCGCGGAACAACGCGTTTTCCAGCTGGGGCCGCAGTTCCCGCTCGGGATAGCCCTCCAGCCACAGCTTCGACGACAGCAGGTAGTCCTCGCGCCGGAGGCCCGCCGCGCGGACCATCGCGGAGAACAGCACGTCGGTGAACACCGGGGTGGCGCCGGGCAGGCCGTACACGCCGACGTCGAACAGCGTGATCCCGGCGTCCACGGCGGTGCGCAGCATGCGCACGGCCTCGCCGAAGTCCATCCGGTCGTAGGTGTGCCACGAGCCGAGCGACAGCACACCGGTGAGCGGGCCGTGCTCGCCGATGCGGCGCTGGGGGAGTGCGGGCATGGTGCTCCTCAGGGCAGACGGGGGTCGACGACGGCTTTCAGCTCGTCGAAACGGGACATGGATTCGATGCGCGCGGAGGCGCCGGAAAGGCCGACCGGTTCGCTGAACAGGTCGCCCCACGGCATCCGGTCGGCGAAGGCGCGGAAGAACTCCACCGAGCGGTGGTAGTCGGAGATGTCGCCGTTGAGCGAGCCGACGACGGTGAGCTCCTTGCCCATCACGGTGCCCAGCGGCACGAGCGAAGGCTGGGGGCCGGTCGACCCGACGACCGCGAGCGTTCCCCGCTGTGCGGCGAAGGCGACCGCTTCCGTGCCGATCGTTGGGCCGCCCGCGAAATCGAAGACATGATCGGCGCCGCGCCCGCCGGTCAGCTCGCGCACCTGCTCGATCCGCTCCTGCGCGTCGGAGGTGAGCGAAACCGTCGCGGTGGCGCCGAACCGCTTCGCGACCGCCAACCTGCTGTCGGGTCCGCCGACGGTGATGACGGCGGCGGCACCGGAGATCCGGGCGACCGCGGTGGCGAACACGCCGAGCGCGCCGGAGCCCTGGATGACCACGGTCGAGCCGGGCCGGATGCCGCCTGCCCTGTCGATCGCGCGCAGCACGGTCTTGCCAGCGCACCCGGACATCGAAGCCAAGGTGTCGCCGACATCGGCGGGCAGCAGCAGCTTCGCCGCGCCGGGTGTCACGTAGCAGTGCCGCGCCAAACCGCCGGTGGCGTACGGGAACCGGTCGGCGCGCTGCAGGAAGCCGTAGCCGCGGTGTTCGCATGCTACGGGCTCGCGCAGGATCGCGCAGCCATGGCACCGCCCGCAGGTCGACTCCGACCAGCCGATGCGCTCGCCTGCGGTGATTTCGCGCCCGAACACGTCCGTGGTCCCGGGACCGGTCGCGAGCACCTCTCCGACCATTTCGTGGCCGAGCACCATCGGCAGCATCCCGGGAAAGGTCATCTGGCCCGACCACAGGTGCACATCGGTGCCGCACAACGTCGCGCAGGTCAGGCCGACGAGCGCGGCGCCCGGTTCGAGTTCGCGGGGCAGGGGTAGCTCGCGCAGGTCCAGCGCGGCGTTGTGCGCGGTGAGGACCGCTGCTTCGGTGTTCGCGGGAATCGGCATGGGCTGCCTTTCCACTCTCGCCGGTGCGGGGCTTTTTAGTCTACAGTCGTGGAAGAAAAAGTCCAGATCTGGGAGGAAAGCATGGTGGGACAAGGAAAACCGCCCGCTTCGCTGGTGGTTCGGGGCGGCACCGTGCTGACCTTCGACGGGCGGGGAACCGTGGCGAGCGCGTTCGCGGTCAACGGCGGGCGGATCGTCGCGATCGGCGACGACATCTCCGCGTATGTCGGTCAGGAGACCGACGTGCTGGAGCTGGCCGGGCGGACCGTCCTGCCCGGCATCAACGACGCGCACCTGCACGCGGCGTGGCTCGGCGCGCGGTGGCCGCACACGATCATCGAAGACGACGGGTTCGCCGAGGGGGAGGAGGCCCCGATGACGAACCTGGCGGAACGCAGGGAGGCGATCCTGCGCGCGGGCGAACTCTGCGCGTCGCTCGGGATCACCAGTTACACCGAGCCGGGGCTCGGTCCTGGCGAGACGGGATGCTTCTCGCCGGAGGTGCTGGAAGAGTACGCGGCGCTCGCGCGCGAAGGCCGGTTGCGGGCCCGTGTCACGGTTTTGCGGTTGTTCGGCCTGCTCGACGGCCGGAGTTCGCTGGAAGACTTCGAACGCGGTTTGGCCACGCCCGTGCCGGAATCGGACCGCGCGTGGCTCGACGTGAGCGGGGTCAAGATCTTTGCCGACGGGATCGCGCCGATGTGCACCGCGTGGACGCACCACGGTTACCACGACGGCTCCCACGGTTCGCTGCTCGTCGACGGCGAGGACGACGAGGATCGCGCGCGGAAGCTGGCGGAAATGATCTCGCTGGCGCACGCGGCGGGATTGTCCGTCGGCGTGCACGCCACCGGTGATCGCAGCATCGAAGCCGCACTCGCGCGTTTGCGCCGCGGCGACCACATCGTGCACGGAGATCTCGTCACCCCGGCGCAGCTGACTAGGATGGCGTCGGCCGGAGTCGGCCTGACCACCCAGCCCGCCATCGCGGCGGCGATGGGTGGCGCGCTCGTGGGGGTGCTGGGTGCCGACGTCGCCGCGAAAGCCTG
Organism: Amycolatopsis sp. CA-230715; assembly: GCF_018736145.1. Classification (GTDB taxonomy): domain Bacteria; phylum Actinomycetota; class Actinomycetes; order Mycobacteriales; family Pseudonocardiaceae; genus Amycolatopsis. The sequence continues at coordinate 9,663,200 of NZ_CP059997.1, read as the reverse complement.
GCCACTGCGCGAAATGCTGGACTCCGGGGTGGTGCTCACGTTGAGCAGCGACGCGCCGGTGGTCACGCCGGACTGGCGCGTGCACGTCGCGGCGGCGGCGAAGCTGCTCGGGGTCCGGGGGCCGGATCCGGAGCTGATGACCCGCCTGCTCCGGTGCTACACCGCCGAAGCCGCGGTGCAGGACGGGGCGGCGGGCTGGAAGGGAACGCTGGAACGCGGCAAGGTCGCCGATTTCGTCGTGCTCGCTTCGAATCCGCTCGACGCCGATCCCGCTGCCCTGCCCGGGATCGGTGTCGAAGCCACGTTCACCGGTGGCCGGTGTGTCCACTCCGGACTTCTCAGGTGAGGAGCTGACCGCCGTCGACGGGAATGCTGGCGCCGGTGATGTGCGCGGCGTTCTCGGATGCGAGGAAGACGACCGCGGGGGCGACGTCCGTGACGGAGGCGATGGTGCCGAGCGGGATCCGCGATTCCCAAGCCCGCCTCGCCGCGGGGTCGGCGGTGAGGCCCGCGGTCATCGGTGTGTGCACGGGACCGGGCGCGACCGCGTTCACGCGGATGCCGTGCGGGGCCAGTTCGATCGCGGCGGACCGGGTGAGGGCTTCGACCGCGGCCTTGGTGGCTTCGTAGTGGCCGAGGCCCGGCGTCGGCTGGCGCGCACCGATCGACGAGATGTTCACGATCGCTCCACGCGTTTCCGAGGCGATCATGTGCGCGCCGACTGCCCGCGTCATCAGGAACGTGCCGCGGAAGTTCACCCGCACGCACTGGTCGAACACGTCGACGTCCAGGTCGACGAGGGGACCGCCGCCGCCGACGAGGCCGGCGTTGTTCACCAGCACGTCGATCGTGCCGATCTCGCGCACGGCTTCGCGGACGGAATCCGCGTCGGAGATGTCGAGTTCCCGGTACTCCGCGCCGAATCCCGCGTCGCCGGAAACGTCGGCGACGATCACCCGGTCGCCTGCCGCCAGGAAGGTCTCCGCGACGCCGCGGCCGATCCCGCTCGAGCCACCGGTTACCACGATCGTTCTGTCGGTTTTCATTCTACGATCGTAGACTAAAGCCCTCTTTTGGTGCCAGGAAAGGAAACATTATGACCGGAAAGCACGCCGCGCCGCTCGGGGTCACCACCTCGCTGCTCGGCCTCGGCTCGTGGAACACGTGGGACAGGATGGCCTTCGACGACGCCGTGGGCCTGATCAGGTCGGCGGTGGACGCGGGCATCACGTTGTTCGACGTCGCGCACTACGACATGGGCCCGCACGCGGAAGGGTCCCGCACCGACCTGATCTTCGCCGAAGCGATGCGCGCGGCGGGGATCGGCCGCGACGAGTACCAGCTGTGCGGGAAGCTCTGGCTCTGGGACTACCCGCGAACGGGCTTCGCGCAGCAGCTCGACACGGCGTTGGCGCGGGCCGGGGTCGACCGGGCGGATCTCGTGGTGGTCGGCGACTACCGCGAGCGCCCCGATGTGCCGCGGATCGTCACCGACGTCGCCGAGCAGATCCGGTGCGGGCGGTTCGACGGCTGGGGCGTGAACAACTGGCTCGCCGCGGACCTGGACACCGCACTCGAGTTCGCCGCGCGCGAAGGGCTCCCGGCGCCAGGCTTCGCCCAGCTGAAGTACAGCGTGGCCCGGCGCTCGATGGCCGAAGGCCCTTTCTACGGAAAGCACTTCGCGGCAGGACGGCTGGCGCTGCAAGCCTCCGACATCTTCGAAGGCGGCGTGCTGCTGGGAAACCGGACTCCTGGACGCAAGATCGGCGCCGACGTGGGTGGAATTCGGGACTCTATTGTGGACACTGCGGACGAACTGGGCCGGGTCGCCGCCGAGTTCGGCGTGAGCAGCGCGCAGCTCGCGATCGCGTTTTGTCTTGCGTACGAACCGGTCGCGAATGTCCTTTTCGGAGTGAGTAGCGTTCGGCAGCTTGCCGACAACCTGGGCGCGCCGCGGCTGGCGGCCGAGCACGGTGCGGAGGTGAGGGCCGCCGTCGAGTGCCTGTGGCTCGACCGCGCGGTCAACCCCGACGGAAGCTGGTGATCGCGGACGTCCCTGAGGCGGTCCTGACCGTTCACTGGGCGGTGGCGTGGCGGTGAAGGAGCAGATGGCACGCGAGGTGGATGGCGAGACGGTCGTCGAGGTGTTCGGGGTCGAGCCCGAGGGCTGTCAGGCGGCGTGCTCGGCTGGTGACGGTGTTGCGGTGGACGCCGAGCTGGTCGGCGGTGGCGCTGATGGATCCGGCGGTGTCCAAGAGCTTGGCGAGCGTGCGCAGCAGGGTGCGGTCCGGATCGTGGTCGACGAGACGGGTGAGGACGCGGTGCGCGGCCGGGGTCAGGATGTCCACGGGCAGGGCGGCGAGGAGCACGCTGGGACCGATCGTGGTGACGGTTTCGACGTGGCCTGGTCCGCTGTGCCGGGCGAACGCGGCCGCCGACGCCGCGCGGTCGAGGCCGTAGCGTAGCTGAGCGAGCCCGTCGACGACGGGGCCGATGCCCGCGACCAGCGCCGCGGTCGGCCGGACCGCGTCCAGGAGGGTGCGTACCCGGTCGTGGTGGGCGGTGGAGCGGGGAGCGTCACCGGTCGGCACTGGCCACCAGGTGACCCAGCCGTCGCCTCGGCGGGCCAGCAGTGCGGTGGCTCCGGCGGCGTGCCATGCGGACGGCAGCGTGGCGGGAAGGTCGGGGGGAGGCGGGTGGTCGACGGTGCGCAGTGCGACCGGGAGCAGCGGGCCGTGCAGGACCCAGTGGTAGGCGGCGGCCCGGTTGAGCAGTTCGAGGTCGGTCGGGGTGGGGTGCGCCGCCGCGTCGAGGAGCTGATGGAGGATTCGCTCGGCGAGGCGTGCGTCGCGTTCGGCGCCGAGTCGTTCGGTTAGCAGCGCTGCGGCCAGGATGGGGGTGGCGATGCCGAGGACGCTCTGGACGGTGGCGGCGAGTCCGGCGGACCGCGGTGCGAGCAGCGCGGCGAGTTCGGTGCCAGGGGCGGCGTGCTGCGGCAGCGCGCGGCGGATGAGCCGGCCGCCGGTGCCCGGCTCGGCAGCTTGGATAGCCTGCTGGACGGCCGGTCGGCCGGCGAGCACACCGTTGGCGGAGACCAGTGCGAACTGGGCGCCGGGGATGGCGGAGTGCAGCGCGGCGAGCACGGCCTGCGCTCGCAACGGCTGGTCGTCGAGGGCGGCGACGCACTGGGCGATGAGATCGGCGCGAGCGGCGGCGGGATCGTTGATCACACGGGCCAGGCTGAGCGCGACGGTGTAGGGATCGGCGGTGGTGGTGATCAGCGGGATCTTCAGGCGCTCGGAAACGAGCGCCGGCGCCGCGGTGGTGACGGCGCTCGCGGGGCTGATGACGCAGGCCGCGGCGCGCTCCCACGATTGCCGGAGCGCGGTCTCGACCGTCCACTCGCCACGGGCCGCGGCCGTGGTGAGCACGACGGCCGACCCCGGCGCGACGTGGGCGAGGTCCGTGAGGTCGTCGATGATGCGAATCTCGCTGACGGCGTTGTCCAGCCCGGTTTCGGTGACCAGATCGGCCCCGGACAGCGGGCCGCCGGAGTGCAGGTCGGCGACGGTGGGTGGACTGGAACGCGGGGTTACCGGCATGGACGGCTCCTGGTCGGTGCGCGCGGTCAGGACCCGGGTGGCGCGGGGAACCCGTACGCCCGCGGGCCGGTGATCGCCATTCCTTCGGCGGTGCGCCATTGGTCGGCGGCGGGGAGGACGAGGACGGTGACGTCCATGCCGCTCTCGATCCTCTCTATGTCGAGCAGTTCGTGGTGAGGAAGCCCGAGCAGGCAGAAGCAGTCGGGCGCGGTGGCGGCGACGGCGCCGTCGGTGAGGGCGAGGGCGATCTCGTTGCGCGCTTCGAGGCGCACGATCCGGTGCGGCGCCTGGTGTTCCCGGATGGTGACGCTGATGGGACGAGCGGGCAGCGCGGACCGGCCGGGCGGGTCGTGCTGGGTGACGGCGAGAACACGGCCGCTGACGAGGTGGCGGCCGCCGAGCTTCCTGGCGAGCGCCGACGCGTCGAGGCCGGCCGCTTCCCGTACCACCCGTCCCGCGTGCAGGGTGCGTGTGAGGCTGCCTGGTATGGCGACGCGGTCGAGGATCGCCGCAGGCATCGGGTACATGGCCACGGCGGCCCAACCCCCGCAGGCGAGCACGAACGGACGTGTGATCGCCTCGACGCGGGTCGGCGGGGCGTCGACCAAGACCGCCTCGCCGCCACTACCGGCCAGCGCCATCGGGGTCGGTGACACCCCGCCAAGGCGATAGACGGTCGCCTCCAGCAGGGAAAAGCTGCGGCCGATACCGTCCGCGTCGACGAGCGGCAGCCCCAGTTCGCTCGCGGCGGCGACCGGGAGCACGGCGTTGCTGCCGCCAGTGTTGAGCGGTACGAGCGCGCCCGTGGTGGTGCGCAGGTGGTGTTCGAGCAGGCGCACGGCGGTGGTGAATTCGGCACCGGTCGGCAGCAGTTCGTCGAACAGCACGGCCGAGCCCGCGATGCCGACGGCAGCGCAGAGTGTGTCGCTGGGTAGTTCGGCGGCCGCGACGACGGGGACCTGCCCGCGGGTGGCGAGCAGGTCGGTGGTCCACTCGACGACGGTCGCCGAGGTGCGCCTGCCGCCGCCGGAGGCGTACACCGTCCCGCCGACCATCAGGTCGCGCACGTCACAAGGGCCGATGGCGGCGATCGGGCCATGGCTCGCGGTGCTCATGATCGGATTCCGCGCGGCAGGTCTCCGCTGGCGCGGACGACGAGGTGGTGGATTCCGCCGGGCAGGTAGGAAACCGGTGTGGCGCGGACCTGTTCGACGCGCGGCGTTGCCGGGTCGGCGCCGGCGCTGGTGGTCTGGGCCAGTGCCTGTTCGGACAGCGTGCCGCGGACCCGGTCGAGCGCGGCGTCGCTTTCCGCCCGTACCAGCCTTTCGATCGTGATCTCGGGTCGGCTGCGCGCCGCGCCGACGGCAGCGGCGAAAGCGTGCTCGGAGGGAACGGTGATGTCGTCGGCGGACAGGTTCCAACCGCGCGGGGGCGGCGCGGTCAGTTCCATGATCCGTTCGGGTGTGCGGCCGACGGCGACCGTGGTGCGCTGGCCCGCCACCGACGGTGCCGCGACGCCGGGCAGGGTGGCGGTGGTGATCTCGGGGACGATGTCGCCCACACGGATCCCGCGCAGGGTCTGCGGTGTCCTGGTCCGGGGCGGGGTACCGGCCACGACCATCCCGGCCCGCACCTGGTCGCCGGTGAGTTCGCAGACCAGCGCCCTGCGCACCCCGGCGAGATGCGCGGCGCCGCTGGCGGTGGCGCTCCAGTCGCCGGTGAGCGCCGCCACCGGGAACCGGCGCAGGTACTCGGGACCGATCGCGCCGGCGTGGTTCGCGACGAACATCAACGGGGCGGCGAGCCCCGCCGCGCGCAGAACGCGTTCGAGGCCGGTGACCAGGTGCGCGGCGCGGCGGCGCAGTGCGGCGTTGAGCGCGGCGGCGTTCTCCCGGTCGCGCAGGCCGATGCCGCCGACTTCGTGCGAGAGGGTGACGGTGACTTCGGGAAAGCTGTGCCGCACCAGTTCCGCGGTCTGCTCCTCGTGGTCGGGGATGGCGCAGGATCCGGTCGCGCAGATGGCGATGTCGCGCACACCGCCCCGCACGGCCCGCTCGACGCCGCGCAGGATCCCGTCGTGGTCGAGCGGAGCGAGCTCGCGGCCGGTCAGATCGTGTCCGCCCGGCAGGGTCAGGTGCGCGCCCCGTACCGCGCGGCGGATCGGTTCAGGCCACCCGGAGAACGGCGGGAGTACCGTGCCGCCGGGTTGCGTGAAGCGCAGTACGGCCACCGGCGCGAGCTGGTCCGGTTCGTCGAGCGCGTCGCGCAGCGTGCCGCTGGCCAGTGACACCGCGGTCGCGCGGTAGTGGCCAAGCGCGGCGAGCGCGTCGCGCAGCGCGTCGTCGTCGTTCTCGCGCGCCAGTTCGGTGTGCTCGAGAAGCACGTCTCCGCGGAGCGCGACCGCACGGACGGCGTCCGCGGTGACGCTCACGCCGATCCGGACCGGCTCCTGGTGCACGCTCATCGTGTGATCAGCTTATTCCAGCGCGCGGCCCTCGGTTTCGGGCAGGCGAGAGGCCAGGAGCGCGGTGAGGAGCAGGAACACGTCGATGGTCCCGACCACGAGCGAGGACCCGGCGGCCGTGGCGGCCATGGCCCCCATCGCCGAGGGCACCGCGGCGTTGGCCACGCGCTGGGCGAAGATCCCCCAGGAGTAGCCGACCCCGCGCACCGAGGTCGGATAGCACTCGCCGAGCCACGTGTTCCACACCCCGAACGCTCCGAGGCTGAAGAACGAGATCGTGAAGTTGCCGAGGTAGAGCATCGCGGTGTTGGCCGCGGTGGCGAACACGAGCCCACCGGCGCACGCCGCCGCGAGGTAACCGATGAACACGATCTTGCGGCCGAACCGGTGGGTCAGCACCGACGCGCTGAGGTAGCCGGGGATCATTACCACGGCGCCGAGCGCGAGGAAGGTCAGGGTGTTGGGCAGGGAGAGCCCTTGGCCGGCCAGCACCGCGGGCAGGCCGGTCTGCAACCCCCAGTACCCCCACGCCAGCGTGAAGTTCGCGACGAGGAGGACAATCGTGCGCCGCCGGATGGCCGGACCGAACAGGGCGCGCACCGATCCCGGCCGCGTGTGCGGCACCCGCAGCGCCGCCGCCGGCGGCGGCGTCGTGCCCAGCGCGCGCAGCACCCGGCAGGCCTGCTCCGTCCGGCCGCGGGCGACCAGCCAGTACGGCGATTCCGGTACCAGCTTCCAGATCGCCAGCGCCCAGAACCCGGCGAGCGCGTTGACCAGCACGAGAAGCCGCCAGCCGTGCGAGCCGACCAACGCCGTGGTGCCCACGGCGAGCAGGATGCCCAGCGCCCATCCCGACGACAGGTAGACCGTGGCCTTGCCGCGCACGCGGGCCGGGAGCAGTTCTTCGAAGTACGGGAACGCCATCGCGTGCAGCCCGGAGAGCACGAGCCCTGCGGCGAAGCGCGCCACCAGCAACCAGCCGAATCCCGGTGCCAGCGCTCCCAACGCGGTGCACACCCCGTACAACCCCAGGCTCCAGGCGCAGGTTTGGCGGCGCCCGATGCGGTCGGCGATGCTGCCGGCCAGCAACGTACCGGGGATCATCCCGAAGAACAGGGCGGACACCACGACCCCCATCCGGGTCGAATCGATGTGCAGCGACTGTTCGACGTCCGGGCCGATGTAGACCAGGGCCAGCATTTCCCACGCTTCCAGGACGAACGCCACGAACAGCACCGCGCCCGCCCGCACATGTGCCGGGCGCAGCCGCATCCGCTCGTACACCTCGCTCAGCGCGATCTCGTCGCCGTGCTGTGCGGGTGGGGTCGGTGTGGCCGGTGTGGAACTCATCGATGCCTCCGAAGCGTGGAGCACATCCCGTGAGGATGTGACGTGGGACACGGGCGCGGCGACGATAGGCCGACCAGCCGTGCCCCGAACCATGCATGAAGCACTGAAATCGCCGTTGCCTGTGCGTCATGCACATCTGGCGACCGGGGCGATGCGCCTAACGTCGCGCCGGTACCAGCTCCCCTCGACCGCGGGAGCGATCCGGACCCAGGAGGTAGGACGGATGCGGCAGATCACGTCCGAAGACATAGAGCCGCTCGCGCTCGGCGCCACGCTGCTCGGCACCGGCGGGGGCGGTGACCCGCATATCGGTGCGTTGATGGCCAAGCAGGCGATCGACGAGTTCGGCCCGGTCACCGTGGTCGAGCCGGACGCACTGCCGCCCGACGGGCTGGTCGCCGCGGTCGCCGTGGTGGGGGCGCCCACGGTCATCGTCGAACGGGTGCCCGCGGGCAGCGAGTTCGTCGCGTCGCTGCGCGCGATGAGCCGCCACCTCGGCCGGGACCTGGTGGCGATCATGCCGATCGAGGTCGGCGGGATGAACACCCTGATCCCGCTGGCCGCGGCCGCCGAGATGGGGTTGCCGCTGGTGGACGCGGACGGGATGGGCCGGGCGTTCCCGGAGATCGAGATGACCGTGTTCACCCTCGCGGGGCTTCCGGCCGCGCCGATCGTGGTCGCCGACGAGAAGGGCAACCTCGGCATCTTCGAAACCACCACGAACAAGACCGCCGAGACGCTCGGCCGCACCGCCGTGGTCCAGCTCGGCATGGCCAACGCCGTCGCGCAGTACCCGATGACCGCCGGCCAGTGCGCCGCGGCGGCCATCCGCGGCTCGCTGAGCTACTGCCTGGAACTGGGCAGGCGCCTCGGTGAGGCGGCCGAGACCGGTCTCGCCGACCTGCTCGCCTTCGCGGGCGGGCGTTCGGTGTTCAGCGGCACCGTCGTGGACGTGGACCGCAGGGCCACCGACGGGTTCACGCGCGGCACCTGCGCGATCGAACACGCCGGGGAGCCGGATCGGGTGCTGCGGCTGTTGATCCAGAACGAGCTGCTGATAGCGCTCGACGACGGCGAACCGGTCGTCACCCCGCCCGACCTGATCTGCGTGCTCGACCACGAGAACACCCGCCCGATCACGACCGAGAACCTCGCCTACGGCCAACGCGTCGACGTGATCGCGCTGCCGGCCGCCGAGCAGTGGCACCGCGAAGGGTTCACCGACCTGGTCGGCCCTCGTGCGTTCGGCTACGACCTGGACTACGTCCCGTTCACCACCACCGAAGCGAATTTCCAAGGGAGCGTTCGATGAGCCGCCTGCGCATCGGCATCGATGTCGGAGGAACCAACACCGACGCCGTCCTCGTCGATGACCACGACACCGTTCTGGCCGCGGAAAAGACCCCCACCACCTCGGAACCACTCGACGGCATCCGCGCCGTGCTGACCGCGATACTCGACGGCGTGGACCGGGCCAAGGTCGACCAGGTGATGCTGGGCACCACCCACCCGGCCAACGCCGTCATCCAGCGCCGCGGACTCAGCGAGGTCGGCGTGCTGCGCCTCGCCGCGCCCACTTCGTTCGCCGTACGTCCCGGTGCGGCGTGGCCGGCCGACCTGCGCGCCCAGGTGCTGGGGCCGGTCGCGATCGTGGGCGGCGGGTTCGAGTACGACGGCCGCGAAATCGCTCCGCTCGACGAAGGCGCGATCCGGGAGTTCGCGGCGCGGTGCGCGCGCGGGGGAGTGCGCGCGGTCGCCGTCTCCGGGGTGTTCGCGCCCGCGAGCACGGAGCACGAGGAGCGCGCCGCCGACATCCTCGCCGCCGAACTCGGTGCCACCGCGCGGATCTCGCTCAGCCACGAGGTCGGCTCCCTCGGACTTTTGGAACGGGAAAACGCCACGATCCTCAACGCGGCGCTGCAGGAGGTCGCCCACCGCGTCGTGGACGGATTCCGCGCCGCGTTGAACCACCACGACCTCGATGTCGACGCGTTCCTCACCCAGAACGACGGCACGCTCATGGCCGCCGACCAGGCCGCCCGGCTGCCCGTGCTGACCCTCGGATCGGGTCCCACGAACTCGATGCGCGGGGCCTGCGCGCTGGCGGGGTTGTCCGAAGCCGTGGTCATCGACGTCGGTGGCACTTCCGCCGACGCGGGCGTCCTCGTCGACGGATTCCCCCGCGAATCGACGGCGGCGGTCGAGGTCGGTGGTGTGCGGACGAACTTCCGCATGCCCGATTTGATCTCCATCGGTCTCGGTGGCGGAAGCGTCGTGCGCCCCGGCGAAGGCGATGTCACCGTGGGCCCCGACTCGGTGGGGTATCGGGTCGCCGAGGCGGCGCTGACCCGCGGCGGCGATACCCTCACCCTGTCCGACATCAGTGCCGTGGCGGGCAGGCTGACCGGGTTCGGCCGCCAGGAGCCGGCAGGAGGGATCGATCCCCGCATCGTGAAACTCGCGCTGGATTGGGTTGACGCGGAGATCGACCGGATGACCACCCGGATGAAGTCCTCCCGGCACGCGCTTCCGCTGATCGCTGTCGGTGGCGGTAGCCACCTGGTGGCCGATGCCGTGCGCGGGGCCAGCCGGGTTGTCCGGCCCGAGCACCACGCGGTCGCCAACGCCTACGGCGCGGCCATCGCCGAGGCGTCCGGGGCCGTGGACCGCGTCATCCGGTTCGCCGGAGACGATCGCCAAAGCAGCCTCGACGAAGCGCGGCGGGCGGCGGCGGACGCCGCCGTGGCGGCGGGCGCCGACCCGCACGCCGTTCGCGTCACCTCACTGACCGAGATACCGCTGACCTACGTTCCGGGCAAGGCGTCCCGCGTGCTGGTCAAGGCGGCGGGCCCGCTGCGCACGAGGCGGTCGCGGTGAGCACTCCGCCGCTGCTGCCGGTCGCCGACTGCCACAACGACCTGCTGCTGCATGTGCTCTACCACCGCGAACGCGGACATCCCGACCCGTTCGGCGAGTTCTGGCTCCCGCAGCTGAGGGCGGGCGGCGTCGTCTGCCAGGTCCTGCCGATCTGCACCCAGCAGCAGTTCGCGGGGGAGGCGGCGCTGCGCCGCTGCCTGCTGATGGTCGAGGAAGCGCACCGGTTCGCCGACCGGCACGCCGACGACGTCGCCATCGTCCACACTGGACACGAACTCGCCGAGGCGCGAGCGGCAGGGCGGATCGCGCTGCTACTGGCCCTCGAAGGCACCGAACCGATCGGCAACGATCTCGCGCTGCTCGAAGTGCTGTTCCGCGCCGGTATCCGGATGGCGTCGCTGACCTGGAACCGGCGCACCATGATGGCCGACGGGGTCGGCGAGACCGACACGGGCGGCCGGTTGACCCGCCTCGGCGTCGACGCCGTCGCCGAAATGCAGCGCCTCGGCGTCATCGTCGACGTGAGCCACCTTTCGGACCGCGGCTTCTGGCACGTCGACGAGATCGCCACCCGCCCGTTCGTCGCCTCGCATTCGGGCTGCCGCGCGTGCCATGTCCACGCGCGGAACCTCACCGACGACCACATTCGCGCCATCACCGCACACGGCGGCGTCGTCGGTATCAACGCGTTCGGCCCCTTCGTGTCGGATACTCCCAGCATCGCCGCGTACCTCGACCACGTCGCGCACGCGGTGTCCGTCGCCGGTGCCGGGCACGTCGCGTTCGGAACGGACTTCTTCCACGACATAGCGGCCACCACCGACCCGATCACCACCGCCCTGCTGGCGCCGGGAACCCCGGCGCTGAACACACCCGGCCTGTGCCGCCCCGGCGACTTCGCCGGGCTCGGCCACCACCTCGTGGAGCGGCTCGGCCGGGAGACGGCCCGCCAGGTCGCGGCCACCACCCTGCTCGAATTCCTGCGGCGCACCCTGCCCGCACCAGCAACCGACGACAGTAAGGAAACCGAGCTGTGCACACCTTGACCGGCACCACCGTGGTGATCATCGGCGGAGCCTCCGGCATCGGCCTCGCGGTCGCCCGTGAAGTCGTCGCCGAGGGCGCGACCGTGGTCCTCGGCGGCCGCGACACCACCCGCCTCGACCGGGCTGTCACCGAGCTCGGAACGAGCGCCGACGCGGCGGTGGTCGACACCACGGACAAGGCGTCGATCGCCGCCTTCTTCGACCGGCTCGACCGGGTCGACCACTTGTTCACCCCGGGCGCCTCATACGGACGAGGACCGCTCACCGAGATCAGCGACGAACTCGCCGAAAGTCCGTTCCGCTCGAAGTTCTGGGGCCAGTACTACGCCGTCAAGCACGCGCTTCCCCGGTTCTCTTCCACCGGCTCGGTCGTGCTCATGGGTGGTGCCTACGGTGCTCGCCCGCCCGTCGACGGTGCCGCCTACGCCGCGTGCAACGCCGCCATCGAAGGGCTCGGTCGCGCGCTCGCGCTGGAACTGCGCCCGATCCGGGTCAACGTCGTCGCACCCGGCCTGGTGGACAGCGACCTCTGGACGAAGGTCCCGGCGTCGGTCAAGGACGAGAACTTCGCGTCGTACCGCGAAAAAGCGCTGATCTCCCGTGCCGGCTCCGTCGCCGAGATCGCGCACACCGTGCGGTACCTGATGACCAACACCTACACCACCGGATCCGTGCTCTACCCCGACGGCGGTTACGCCTTGCGGTAGCGAGCGATCCGGTCGGGCGGCTTCACCCCGGGTGCTCGTTCGTGGCGTCGAGGAAGCTGCGCGCTGCTGTCTGGAAGGCCGCACCGCGCAGCGCGGCGGTGTGGTCACCGGGGACTACGACGAGGTCGCTGCCGGGCACCATGGCGACGAGCTGGTCGATGCCGTGGCTGACGGGGTCGTCCTCGCCCGCGACGAACCGCGTCGGCACGGTGAGCTGCCCAGCGGAGGGTGCGAACGGTTCCCGCCGCAGGCCTTCGATGCAGCGGCCCAAGGCGACCGCGTCCCGGCCGGGGCCGGTGATCAGGCGGGCGATCATCGCGGTGAGCGGGTCGCCGGGGAGCTTGCCGCCCGAGGCGAAGGCCACCGCGGCGTCCACGTCGACGGCCGTGAAAGGTTCGGCCGGGCTGATCCCGCCCAGTGCCATTCGCCGCACCGGCGCCGCCGAGGGCAGGTCCCAGGCGAGTCTCGCGCCGAGGGAGTAGCCGATCACGTCCATTTCGGACAGTCCGTCGACGACATCGGCGAGTGCGGCGACGATCGCGCTGGGGGTCACTTCGCTCGCGTCGGCGGGGGCGGGGCTCGAGCCGTGGCCGGGTAGGTCGGGCATCAGCACGTCGCGGCCCGAGGCGGTGAGCGCGGACGGCCAGCCGGTGGTGATCCAGTCGGTGTGGCCGTCGGAGGCGAAGCCGTGGACGAGCAGGACGGGAGGGCCGGACGGCGCGCCGTCGGCTCGGTACCGGCGCACGGCCAGTGAAGTGGTGGCGGACAACGGGATCCTTTCAGGACTGTGCGCGGAGGCGCCGCAGGTCGTTGAGCGTCCTGGCGTGCGCGTCGACGGCGATCCGCAGCGACGAGCCGATCAGGTTCAGCAGGAAGACGCAGAGCATGATCGCCACGCCCGGCGCGATCACCAGCCACGGCGCGGTGACGAGGTACGAGCGCCCTTCGGCGATCATGTTGCCCCAGGTCGGCGTCGGGGGAGCGATACCGAGCCCGAGGAAGCTCATCGCGCCGTCCACGAGCATCGCGGCCGCGGACAGGATCACGACCTGGACGAGTGCGAGCGGCAGCACGTTGGGGAACACGTGCACGAGCAGGATCTTCGGCCTGCTCATCCCGGACACCCTGGCGGCGCCGATGTAGGCGCGGCTCGCGATGCCGAGCACCCTGCTGCGGATGACCCGCGCGGTGAACGGGGTGAAGATGACGGTGAGCGCGATCAGTTCGGTCCAGATGCTCGCGCCGAGCGAGATCGCGAGCGCCATCGCCAGAATGATGGCGGGGAACGACATCCAGGCGTCCATCAGCCGCATCAGCACCGCGTCGGCGGCCCGGTAGAACCCGCTGACGAGCCCGATCACCATCCCGGTCACCGCGGCGCACAGGGTGATCAGCGCGGACAGCCCCAGCGACGCCCGCCCGCCGGAGACGAGCCTGGCGAGCACGTCGCGGCCGTAGGAGTCGGTGCCGAGCAGGTGCGCGCCCGACGGGGGCAGCAGCCGGTGCACCGGGTCGGTCGCGCTGACACTGGGCAGGAACACCGGCAGCACCAGCACGGTCAGCACGATGAGCCCGAGCAGCGCGGTCGAGGTGACCAGCGTCCGGTTGCGCCGGAACACCTTCGTAGCCCGGCGCTGCGCGGACGGTTCGCGCACCGAGGTGGCAATCGTGGTCATGAGACACGCACCTTCGGGTCGAGCAGCGCGTACGAGAGGTCCACGAGCAGGTTGACCACCACGAACAGCACCGCGACGAACAGGGTCACGCCCTGGATGAGCGGGAAGTCCCGAGTGGACACCGCGCCCATCAGCAGGTGACCGAGACCGGGCACCACGAAGATCGATTCGATGATCACGATACCGCCGACCAGCATGGCGAAATTGCTGCCGAGCTGCGTGACGAGCGGCATCATCGCGTTCGGCAGGACGTGCTTCAGCATCACCTGGCGCTCCGAGAGCCCCTTGACGCGCGCGGTGCGCAGGTAGGCCAGCGGAAGTTCGCCGAGCAGGCTTTCCCGCAGGGTGAGCACGAACAGCGCGGTCTGGCCGATCACGAGCACCGCCAGCGGCAGCACGAGCGCGGGGACTGCGGCGACGGGATCGGTGAGCAGGTTGTGGTATCCGCTCGACGGGAACCAGCGCAGCGTCACCGAAAACACCAGCACCAGCATCAGCGAGATCCAGAAGTCCGGCATCGCCATACCGAGCGAGGACAGCCGGTCGAGCGTCCTGGCCACCGGGTTGCGCGGCGACACCGCCTGCCACGAGGTGATCGCGACCGACAGGAAGAAGCTGATCACGGTGGACAGCACGGCCAGCGTCAGCGTCGGCAGGATGTGCTCGGCGACCACGTCGAGCACCGGCGCGTGGTAGGTGATCGACGTACCGAAGTCACCGCGCACCACGTGACCGGCCCAGGTGAGGTACTGCTCCCAGATCGACCCGGTCAGGCCCATGCTCGCCCGCAGCGCGTCCACATCGGACGGTCGCGCGGTCGGGCCGAGGATGGCCTGCGCCGGGTCGCCGGGGATGAGCCGGATGACGAAGAACATCATCGTGCCGACGATGACCAGTATGACGACGAGATCGCGCAGCCTGCGCGCCAGCAGCGCGGTCACGACGCCAGCCAGGTGTTCCAGAAGATCCGGTAGAAGTCGCCGTACCCCTTCACCTTCGGCGTGTAGGCCGCGTACAGCCTGGACTGGCTCAGCGTGATCACCGAGAGCTGCTTCCAGGTGAACGCCTGCAGCTTGTCCGCGACCGATTTGGCCTGCTCCGGGGAAACGGAGGCGTTGAACTCGGCGATCAGCCCGTCCAGCTCGGGGGAGGCCGATCCGTTCAACGGGCCGAGGGTCAGCGCGGGCATTTGCGCGGGCGAGGTCAGCGCGGAGTCGAAGAACAGCGTGGTGAGGTCCCAGCCCGCCGGGTCCTTGGTGAGCGTGCCGAGCATCGTCGCGAAGTCGTAGGTGTCGATCTTGGTGGTGATGCCGATCTTCGACAGCTCGTCCTGGATCAGCACCGCCCACTTGCCGAACTCCGGATACGAGTTGGTCGTGACGATGTGGACGGTCGCGCCCGCGGTGATCCCCGCCTCGGCGAGCAGCTTCGTCGCCCGTTCCGGGTCGTGCGCCCGGTAGACGTCTTCACCCGCGGTCGAGTAGAAGGCCCTGTTGTCCGGTGAGGCGAACGCGCCGGTCTCCAGGGTGAGGTCCTTGCTCCCACCCGTCGCCGCGTTGATCGCGGGCTTGTCGAGCAGGAGGTTCAGCGCCTCGCGCGCCCTCGGATCGGCGAAGCGCGAGCCCTTGGCGAAGTTCGGGATGATCACGTTCTGGTTGCCGCCCGGCAGGTTGTGCACCACCAGCGCCGGGTTCGCCTTGAGCGTCTCGTACTGGTCGTTGGTCGGCATCGCGTGGTCCCACTGGCCGGTCTGCAGCCCGTTGATGAGCGCGTCCTGGTCGGAGACGACCTTGTAGGTGACGGTGTCGAGGTAGGCGTGCTTCGCACCGGCCTGACCGCCCCAGTCCTCTTCGGACCGCGACTTGTAGCCGTCGTAGCGTTCGAGCACCAGCTGCTGGCCGATGTCCCAGCCCTTCAGCCGGTACGGGCCGGTGCCGATCGCCTTGTCCTGCCCGAACCCGGTGGCGGGCAGCCCGGTGAGGTTCTTCGCCTCGTAGATCTCGGTGCCGGGACTGGCCAGCTCGTCGATCAGCGGGTAGCGGGGCCGTTTGAGGTGGATCGCCACGGTGGCGGCGTCCGGTGCGGTGAGGGTGTCGATGTCGGGGGAGACCAGTTGCCCGGTGCGGTGGCTCTTCCGCCACCGTTCCAGGCTCGCCACCACGTCGTTCGCGGTCAGCGGCGCGCCGTCTTGGAAGGTGACGCCCTGCCGGAGCTTCACGGTGTAGGTGAGCCGGTCGGGGCTCGTCGTGTAGGTGTCGGCGAGCATGGGCCGCGCGGTGAACGTCTTGTCCACTTCGAACAGCTTCTCGTACATCATGTTGCCGATCTGCGCGGTCACCTGGCCGGGATTGGCGACCATGTCGAGCGACTGCGGATCGGTCGGCACCGCGACGGTCAGGTTCCCGCCGCGCACCGGCGGCCCGTCGGGCGCGGTGCCCGCGGCGCCACCGCCCATGCAGGCGGCGAGCACGAGCGCGCTCACCCCGACGAGGGCCGCGAGTGCCGGGATACGCCTTCTCGTCGAACTCGAAGATGTGGTCATGGGCTCTGCAATCCTTCGCGGGAGAGTGAGGGCAGTGCGGGATTCGCCGCGAGCAGGCGGCGGGTGTACTCGTGCCGCGGTTCGAGGCGGATGGCGTCGGGGGTGCCGATCTCGATGAGCTTGCCCGCGTGCATGACGCCGACCCGGTCCGCGACCGAGAGCACGAGGCTCAGGTTGTGCGTGATGAACAGGAAGCTGAGCGCGCGGGAGCGGCGGAGCTGCAGCAGCACGTTCATCACCTGCCCCTGCACGGAGACGTCGAGTGCGGAGGTCGGTTCGTCGGCGACGATCAGGTCGGGACCGGCCGCGATCGCGCGGGCGATCGAAACCCGTTGCCGCTGCCCGCCGGAGAGCTGGGACGGGAGCTTGGCCGCGGTGCCTTCGGGGAGGCCGACCTCGTCGAGCAACTCGGCGACCCGGCGGTCGAGTTCGGCGCCGCGGAGGCCGGTGAGCTCCCGCAGGGGTTCGGCGACGATGCGGGCCGCGGTGTGCCTCGGGTCGAGCGAGCTTTGCGGGTCCTGGAAGATGAGCTGCGCGCGACGGCGGAACTCGCGCTCGGCTCCGGCGAGACCGGCCTCGGTGCACCGGTGCTCGCCAAAGGAGATCGTGCCCGACGTCGGCGGTTCGAGTGCGCTCACCAAGCGGCCGAGCGTGGTCTTGCCCGACCCCGATTCGCCGACGAGCCCGAAGAACTCGCCCGGTGCGATCCGGAGCGAGACGTCGTCGACCGCGCGCACTTCGGGCGCGCGGCTCATCGAGAACCGGCTGCGCCGTCCGTACACTTTGGACACGTTCTCGATGATCAGTTCGGTGCCGCCGTCCGCGGGCGCCTCGGTGCCGGACAACGGCTTCACCTCGGTGGCGACCGACGGCTCGCCGTTCATCGCGGATTCGAGGCGCGCTTCCGAGATGGTCGGGAACCCGTCGCGCCTGCTCACGCCGAGCTGCGGAACGCAGTCGAGCAGCGCCCTGGTGTACGCGTGCCGTGGTGCACCAAGAATGTCCTTTTTGGACCCGATCTCGACGAGCCTGCCCCGGTAGAGCACGGCGATCCGGTCGGCGACCTGCGCGGCGACGCCCATGTCGTGGGTGATGAACACGCACGCCGTGCCGTGCTCGCGGCGCACCCGGTCGAACAGCGTGAGGATCTCGGCCTGGGTGGTGACGTCGAGCGCGGTGGTGGGCTCGTCCGCGATGAGCAGCTCGGGATCGGCCATCAGCGCGAGCGCGATCATCACGCGCTGCTGCATGCCGCCGGAGAGCTGGTGCGGATAGGCCGCCATGATCCGGTCGGTGTCGGTGAGCCCTACCTCGGCAAGGAGTCGCCGCGCCTTGGCGTCGGCTTCGCGGTGCAGGGGCGTGCCCTTGCGGCTGGCCTGCCTCGGCAGTGAACCGGGTTTTCGGTAGGCCTCGATCAGCTGGCCGCCGACGCGCTTGCTCGGGTTGAGCGAATCCAGCGCCTCTTGGAAGATCATCCCGATGCGGGGGCCCCGGTAGGCGCGCATTTCGTCGGCCGAGAGCTCGGTGACGTCCACACCGTCCACAGTGATTTCACCGCGGGTCCGTACCGGTGCCACGAATTCCAGCAGCCGGATGATCGACATCGCGGTCACGGTCTTGCCGCTACCCGACTCGCCGACCACGCACAACGTCTGCCCGTGGCCGAGATCGAAAGAAAGCTCCCGCACGAGTTCGCGTTCGGTCTCGCCGGTGACGACACCGATCGTGAGATCCGCTATTTCGAGGAGCGCCATGAAGTCCCCTTCCTGGTGCCCGCGTGGCGGGCCGGACTGCCGGGGAAGGACGCCGGCAGGGGTAGTTCTACGCATGTTGACACTGGGCGTGAGCGGTGTCAATGGTTATATTCTACAACTGTAGGAAGTTGGGCCGTGGGTGGTTTTCATTGGCACGCGGGCAAAAACGGCACTGGACTCTTTTGTCTACGAATGTAGAATCTCCCTCGACCAAACCACAGGGAGGCACCATGACCGGGTCCACCGCGGCCACCGGTCCCGAGCGGATCGTGGACATCGCCGTCGGGTACATGGCGGCGAAGCAGCTTTTCGCGTCGAGCCGGATCGGGCTCTTCCGCGCGCTCGCCGACGGGCCGCTGAGCGCGCCGGAACTCGCGCAGAAGACCGGGAAACCGGAGAAGGTGGTGCGCATCCTCGGCGACTCCATGTCCTCGCTCGGGCTGCTGTCCCGGGAAAGCGGGCGCTACGGACTGGAACCCGACGCCGCCGCGTACCTCGCCGGGAAAGAGCTGGATCTCGCGCCGTTCCTCACCTTCCTCGAATCGATCAGCTACGGGCACTGGCTCCGGTTCGGCGACACCGTCGACACCGGTGAGCCGGCCGAACTCGAGCTCACCGGGGAACGCTGGAACACCTTCCTGTCCGGGGTGATGACCTACAACGCCCTGCACGCGAAGATGCTGGCGGCGGCGTTCGACTTCACGCCGTACGAAACACTGCTCGACCTCGGCGGGCTCTCCAGCGCGTTCGCGGTGGAAGCCATGCGCGCCAACGAAAACCTGTGCACGACGTTCGTCTTCGCGCCCGAGTCGGTCGGCCCGGTGACCGCGGCGGTGCGCGAGGAGGGCCTGGCGGAGCGCTGCACCGTGCTGGGGGAACCGACCCCCTTGGCGCGTCCCGCTGGCGAATTCGGCCTGGTGATGGTGAACCACGTCGTCCACCGGTTCGGTGCGGACGAGAACGCCGCGATCCTGCGCAACGCCCGCGCGGCCGCCGCGCCGGGCGCGCGGTTGCTGCTGCTCGACTTCTTCCTCGACGACGACGCGGTCCAGCGCCCGCTGGATGCCTTGCACGCGGGGGAGTACCTGGTGATCGACGGGACGGTCGTCTACCCCGAGGCGGAGGTCCGCGGCTGGCTCGACGGCGCCGGATGGCGTGTGGTGGACCGGCTCGCGCTGCCCGGCAGCCCGCGCGTCCTCGTCGCGGAAGCGGTGTGACCGTGACACTCGATCCCGCGGTCCGCGAACTCCTCGCGCGCCACGCGCGGACGCCGTTGCCGTCCACGCCGCCGACCGCGGCCGAGCTGCGTGCTTCCTTCGCCGCGTCGTGGCCGCGTCCCACCGCGGTGGAGCCGGTCGCCTCCGTGCGCGACCACCTGGTACCAGGCGGCGACGGTGCCGTTCGCGTACGGATCTACCTCCCGGAGGCCACCGGCCCGGTGCCCGCGTTCGTGTGGATTCACGGTGGCGGCTGGACGATCGGGTCGATCGACGAGAACGAGGTCGCGTCGCGCGCGGTGTGCGTGGCGGCCGGGCTCGCGGTCGTCGCGGTGGACTACCGGCTCGCACCGGAGCACCCGTTCCCGGCGGCGCCTTCGGACTGCTACGCGGTCGTCGAGTGGCTCGCCTCGGGCGGGGCCGGCCCCGAGGTGGACGGGGCGCGGATCGCGATCGGCGGGGAAAGCGCGGGCGGCAATCTGTCCACTGTGGTCTCGATGATGTCGCGGGACCACGGCGGGCCCCCGATCAGCGCGCAGGTGCTCGTGTGCCCGGTGTACGGCCATCCCGACGACGGGTTCGCGTCCTATCGCGACTGTGCAGAGGGCTTCGGGATGACCGCGGGTGCGATGCGGTTCTTCTTCGAGCAGTACGTCACCGAGCCCGCCCAGCTCGACGATCCGTACCTGCTTCCGTTGCGGGCCAAGGACCTCACCGGCCTGCCGCCCGCGCTGGTGCTGACCGCGGAGTACGACGTCCTGCGGGACGAGGGCGAGGAGTTCGCGCGCCGCCTCGGCGAGGTCGTGCCGGTGGAACTCACCCGGTACGACGGGCAGATCCACGGGTTCTACGGCCTCTACACCGATCTGCCAGCGTCGCCGCGTTCGCACGCGCAGGCCGCGGCTTTCCTCCGCGGGGTCTTCAGCCGCGAGTGAGCCGGTCGAAAAAGGACTCGAGGTGCTGCTTCTGCAGGTCCACGGTCGAAAAGTCGCCGCTGACCAGGCTCATCACGTTCGCGCCCGCGTTCAGCAGGACGATTTCGTCGACCAGTTGCTCGTCGGGGGTCGCGGTGACGATGTCGCCGTCTTCGCGGCCCTCGGCGAGGAACCGGTGCAGCAGCCCGCGCCACGAGCGGACGTGCTCCAGGTACTTGTCGTGCATCTTCGGGTTCGTCAGCGACAGCTGCCAGAACGTCAGGAGCACGCGGCCCGCGGCGATGCGCTCGTCGTCGATCGGCATCGACGACACGCACAGCTCGCGCAACGCGGTGAGCCCGCGCAGGCCGTCGAGCTCCACGTAGTCGTGCATCATGCCCAGCGCGCGCTCGTAGATCGCCTCGATGATGTCTTCTTTGCTGGGGAAGTACAGCTTGAGCGCGCCGTTCGCGAACCCGGCCGCCGCGGCGATTTCGCGCATGGTGGCGGCTTCGAGCCCGCCCTGGGTGATCAGGTCCCAGGTGACATCGACGATATGACTGCGACGGTCGTCGTGATCGATGATCTTCGGCACCGGGCCACCTCCCGCACTGGTTTTCTCTACCAGTGTAGGAGTAACGACCCGATCGGTGCTCAGGTGCCCCCGAACACCCGCTTCCCGGCGAACCAGGTCTCGGCGACGGTGGTCGCCGCGAGATCGGTGGGCGAGGCGCGGAACGGGTCGCGGTCGAGCACCAGGAAATCCGCCGACTTGCCGGGGCTGAGCGAGCCGGTGACGTCGTCGAGACCGGTCGCGCGGGCGCTGCCGAGGGTGAACACCTCGATCGCTTCGGCGAGCGTGATGGCTTGTTCCGGCCACAGCGCGCCGGGGTGCGCGCCGGTCGGGTCGCGGCGGGTCACCAGTCCTTCGATGCCTTCCCAGGCGTTCGGGGATTCGCTCACCGGCCAATCCGAACCACCCGCGACGAGCGCGCCGCTGTCGAGCAGCGCCCGGTTCGGCTGCATCCGCGCGGCGCGGCCGGGTGGCAGCACCTCCGCGATCGCCGACGGGATCACCCCCGGCACCCACAGGAACGGTGAGATGTCCGCGGCGACGCCGAGCGCGGCGAACCGGGGGAGGTCGTCCGGGTGCACGAACTGGCCGTGCGCGACCTGGAAACGGGCGTCGGCGAACCCCTCGGCCCGGATTTTCTCGACGGCGTCGAGCGTCGCGCGCACCGAAGCGTCCCCGGTGCAGTGGACCTTCGCGGACAACCCGGCCTCGGCCGCGGTGCGTAGCCAGCCTTCCAGTTCCGCGCCAGGCATCGTGGTGGCGCCGTGGAAGCAGGCGCCGTGCACGTCGTCGGGCAGGTACGGTTCGAGGAACGCCGCGGTCCTGGTCGGCGGCACGCCGTCGAGGAAGATCTTCACGAAGTCCGGCCGGTGGTGCTCGCTCCGGTAGCGCTCGCCGAGCTCCAGCAGCGGCCGCCCGATCGGGTCGAACCCGAAGATCGGGTCGTTGACCAGCAACGAGGACACCACCCACGCGTCGAGTTCGCCCGCGTCGTCCAAGGTCTTGAGCGCGTCGAGGATGTCGAGCGAGACACCGGCGTCCTGGAAGGCCGTGACACCGTAGGAATGCAGGGTCTCGATCGCACGACGGGAAGCCCGCCGGTGCTGCTCGCCGGTGAGCGTGCGCGTCTTCCGCACGGCCCGTTCGACGAGCGCGCCCGCCGCCTCCAGCAGGACGCCGGTCGGGGCGCCGGTGACGGCGTCCCGACCGATCACACCACCCGCGGGATCGGCGGTGGAGGCGGTGATCCCGGCCAGTTCCAGTGCCCTCGTGCTCACCCAGCGGTTGTGCCTGCTGTCGTCGGCGAGCGAAACCGGGCGCCCGCCCGCCGCTTCGTCGAGCGCGTGCCGCGCCGACTCGTGTGCCAGCGTGCCGACCAAAGTGGACGCCCACGCGCCGCCGATCACCCACTCGTCCTGGTCGAGGCCGCGCGCGCGGTCGCTGACGGCGTCCAGTATCGCCTGGAACCCTTTGTCCGCGCCGAAGGTGAGTTCGAACAGTTCGGCGCGCCCGGCGAGCGCGTGGTGGTTGTGCACGTCGACGAACCCCGGCATGACGAACGCGCCGCCGAGGTCGTGGACCTCGGTTTCCGGGCCGCGCGCGGTGTCGTCGAGCGCGAGCACCTTGCCGTCCCGCACCGCGAGCGAGCACGACCACGGCGCCGCGTCGTCCACAGTGAACACGGTGGCGTTGGTGAGGAGGAGATCGGCGGCGTCACTCATCGGCGGGGTCGTACTCCGCGGGGTGCACGGTCGTGCTCAGCAGTTTCCCGTGTGCGCCGAAGGTGAAGTGCGTCGGCACCTCGCCGGTGCCGTCGAGTCCGAAAAGGACGCCGTGCGAGCGGAGGCGGCGGGTGTCGCGGTGGTCGGCGACGGTGACCGAACCGCACGGGATCACCTTCTCCCGCCAGGTGAACACGAAGATGCCGGGGCGCAGCCGGTAGGTGGTGTTCTCGTCGGTGTCGGCGAGCCCCTTCTCCGGCCCGGCCAGGCACTGCCAGGTGTACCAGTGCGGGCTCAGGTAGACGTGTTCGTAGGCGTGCGCGGCGCTGTACACCCACAGCGCGCGCCTGCCGATGAGCGAGGTGCTCGGCGCCGGCACGTCACCGCGGGCGTCGATGCCGTCGATGGTGGCGGTCAGGAAGGTCTGGGTCACGCGCGGCGCGGTGTCGCCGATCCGGCTCAGCACGACCAGCGCCCTGCCCTCGCGGAGGTCGAGGAAGACGGTGTACGCCTGCTCCGGGGTTTCGCCAGGGTGGAACTGGACGTAGTAGAGGCCGTCGTCGACGAGGAAGGTCTCCGACTCGTCGGTACCGGAACCGTGGTGGCTCCAGTCGATCCGGGTTCCGCTGAACCGCGCGGAAAGCGTGCTGCCGTCGTCGCAGCGGAGCACGAGGGAGCGGTCGTGCAGATCGCCCACCACGGGCGCCTTGTTCGCGTCGAACCCCGGTGCCAGCCCGTCGAGCGGCAGCCAGGTGGAGGTGTCGGAAAGTGTCGACATCGAGGATTCCTCAGTGGTCGCAGTGGTCGGTTTCGCCGGACGGGAGGTCGAGTGCGGGGTTGCGGTCGCAGAACCCGTACGGCCGCAGGGAGAACCCCGCGCGGTCGACCGGCATCACCGGCCAGTCCTCCGGTCGCGGTACGTGGGTGAGGCCGAAGACGTGCCACAGCACGAGATCGGTGTCGGTGAGGTCCCGGTCTTCGGCCGTCCACGCGGGAAGCCCGTCCCCGCCTGGATGCGCGCCGGGGCGCTCGCCAGCCGGATAGCGTTCGTCGTGCCGGTACGGCGTCGCCCAGAGGTGCTTGGTGGCGAAGGTCGCTCGCTTGTGGACGGACGAATCCGGCTGCGCGAGCAGTGTCGCGGACGGCCGGGGCACGAGCTGGTACGCGGTCGGGACGCCGAGCCGGTTGGTCTTGTCGGCACTGCGGATCTCCCACACCCTGGCGCGGGCGGGATCGGCCGTCCGCATCGCCTCGTGCTCGGTGCGCAACGGGGTGCTGTGCCAGGTGAACGCGTTGCCGTACGGGTTCTCCGGACCGATCGGCACCCCGGCGACGTCGATCTCGTACAGGGAGTTGCGGTCCCCGTCGACGGCCATGTCGAGCCTGGCGCAGAACAGGTGCTGGTGCACCGGGGCGAACAGGCCCGGCGCGATCTCGGTCGCGTGCGGGTCGCGGTCGCCGGGGGTGCCCGCGCCCGCGAAGACGATCCCGGTCGCCTTCGCCTCGAACTCCACGGTGCCGTCGAGGTAGAGGTACCAGAAGAAGCCGTAGTCGTAGTTGCCGACGGTGGAGATCGAGGAGAGCACGAGTCTGCGGGAGCGCCGGACCTCCGCGCGCTGGTCGAGATCGGTGTGCTTCCAAAGGATCCCGTCGTCCTCTTCGTGCAGGCAGATCGCCTGCGGGATCTCGACGGGATGGCCGTGGTCGTCGGCGACGAAGGCGGGCAGGTAGTGGATCACGCCGAGGCAGTCGCAGCCGAGCCGGAGATCGTTGGCGTTCTTGCCGAGCAGGTACTCGCCTGCGTCGAAGTAGCTGATCCAGAACCGGCTCGGCGTGGTGTCGCCGTAGGGCACCACCATTTCCGGTACCGACGCGCGATAGAGCACGGGCCGGTCACCGAAGCTCACCTCGTGCAGGGTCAGGCCTTCGCGCGCGTTGAAACCGACGCGCAGGCGCCAGCCTTCCCAGCGCACTTCGGACCCGTCGACGGTGAAGCTCGGCCCCTCGGGCTGGGTGATCTCGATGGGCTTGAGCGTCGTCCTCGGCGTGACGTCGCCGTAGCGCCCGTGCTCTGACGGCACCGGGACGTCGCCTTCGTCCTCCACGCGCAGTACTTCCCGCGTGGTCAGGTCGATGTGCGTGACGAGGCCTTCCACCGGATGCGCCCACGGGCTGTCCTGCTGGTGTTCGCGCAGGAAGGTCAGCGTGCGGATGACCCGCCCGCGTTCGTCCTCCCTGCCGAAGTAGCCCGGCGCGAGCGGCGCGCAGAACGCGTGCTCGACGCGATCGGCGAGACCGCGCCGGGTCATCGCGGCGAGCCAGGCCTCGGACGCTTTCGTGATGTCCTGGGCGAGGTCGTACTCCTCGAACAGATAGGCGGGCTGCCCGTCGCCGCAGTTCTGCCACGACACCAGTTCGCGTTTCGTGACCGACACGACGGCGTCACCGGAGAGCCCGGTGCCGGTGTCCAGCATCGTGAAGCGGATCCGCCGGTCGACCGCGTCCGGTGACGGTTCCTTCGCGGGTTCCTCCGGGAGCACCTGCGGGAACCGGGTCGTGTCGGTGACCAGTCCCTCCGCGACCAGTACGGCGCGCCCCACTTCCAGCTCGGCGGCGGTGAGCGGGTCCAGCGGGTGCGGTGGTGTGCTGGGCATGCGATCCCTTCCGGTTCGGTCCGTGCAGTTTCGGCCGTGCCGCGGCGGCGGCGAAAGCACGGGCGCGGCACCCGTGCGGCTTCGGTCAAGAACGCTGCGCTGGCGGCCAACCACCCGGTGCGCGCCTGCCCGCAGGATGGCGCCATGCGACTCGATCTCGAGGGCAAGGCCGTGCTGGTGACCGGAGCCGCTTCGGGGATCGGCCTGGCGTGCGCGCGGGCGTTCCTCGCGGAGGGTGCGCGGGTGGGCATGGTGGATCGTGGCACCGTTCGCCCGCTCGGCGGCGAGACGATCGCCGTGCGGGCCGATGTGACGGACGAACGGGCGCTCGGCGACGCCGTCGCCGAGGTGGCGTTGCGGTTCGGCGGGCTCGACGCCGTCATCGGGTGCGCGGGTGTTTCGGGCCCGGTCGGCACTCCGCTCGCCGAGACCACCGCCGAGGAGTTCTCTGCGGTGCTCGCGGTCAACGTCACCGGGCAGTTCCTGCTCGCCAAGCTCGCGCGGCCGTGGCTGCCGCGGGGAACGGGCGCGGTGGTGCTGCTCGCCAGCGACTCCGCGTTCACCTGCGCGCCGGGCATGGTGCCCTATTGCGCTTCCAAGGGGGCCGTGGTCGCGTTGACCAGGGCGCTCGCGGTCGAACTGGACGGAGTGCGGGTGAACTGCGTGTGCCCGTCGGTGACCGACACGCCGATGGCCCGCGCCGATCTCGGTGACGTGCTGGCGGATCCGGGGTTTCCCGTGCAGACGGCCGACGACGTCGCCCAGCACGTGCTCTACCTCGCCTCGGAACGGTCGCGCACGGTGAACGGCCAAGCCCTGCTCGCCGATTTCGGCGTATCGGCCAGATCGGGCTTTCCCGCATGAGCTTTTGCTGACAGGACAAGGAAAGGACCCAGTGTGAGCACGGAGAGCAGCGTCGTCGCCATCACCGGCGGCGGGACGGGAATCGGCGCCGCGGTGGCGCGGGACTACGCGGGGGAGGGCGCCGAGGTGGTGGTGCTCGGGCGGCGGCGCGAGCCGCTCGAGAAGGTGGCCGCCGAGACCGGCGCGCACGTGATCGCGTGCGACGCGAGCGAGCGCGACGACGCGGAGCGGGCGGTCGCCGAGATCGTCGGCCGGTTCGGGCGGCTGGACGTGGTCGTCGCCAACGCGGGCGGGCACGGGCTGTCGTCGGTGACCGACACCGGCGACGAGGAATGGGAGCTCGCGCTGCGGTCGAACCTGTCGAGCGCGTTCGTGTTCTGCCGCGCCGCGCTGCCGTCACTGGTCGAGACGGGCGGCCGGATCGTGGTCGTGTCCTCGCTCGCCGGTCTGTTCGCCGGGCCGAACGTCGCGGGCTACACGGTGGCCAAGCACGCGCTGATCGGGCTGACCAGGTCGATCGCGCGCGATTTCGGCCCGCGCGGCGTCCGCGCGAACGCGGTGTGCCCCGGCTGGGTCCGCACCCCGATGGCCGACGGCGAGATGGACCAGTTCGCGGCCGCGGCCGGGTTCGACGGCGGGCACGACGAGGCCTACCGCAGGGTGACCGCCGAGGTGCCGCTGCGCCGCGCCGCCGAACCGGAGGAGATCGCGTCGGTGATCCGCTTCCTCGCTTCGCCGGAGTCCTCGTACATCACCGGCGCGGTGCTGGTCGCCGACGGCGGGGCGCACGCGGTCGACCTGCCCACGCTCGCCTTCGAGCGCGCGGGGATGTGATCAGCCTAGATAGGCCGAATGCAACTTCTCCGGCGAGTCGAGCAGTGCGCGCGCCTCGCCGGAGAAGGTGACGCGCCCGGAGGACACGACCAGCGCGTCCTGCGCTATGCCGAGCGCGAGCTGGGTGAACTGCTCGACGAGCAGGATCGCGGCGCCCTCCTCGGCGAACCGCGTGACCACCGGCAGCAGCCTGGTGAACACGACCGGCGCGAGGCCGAGCGACATCTCGTCGATCAGCAGGAACAACGGACGGGCCGCGAACGCGCGGGCCAGCACCACCATCTGCTGCTCGCCCCCGCTGAGCAGCGCGGTGGGCGAATCGCGGCGCTTGCCGAGCTCGGGGAACAGCTCCAGCACCTCGTCGACGCGATCGCGGGTGCGCGCGGTGAGCCTGAGGTTCTCCAGCACGGTGAGCCCGGAGAACACCGCGCGGCCCTGTTCGATGTGCGCGAGCCCGAGCTTCGACCGCGCGACGCGGGAGTGCTTCGTGACGTCGGTCGCTCCGATGTGGACGGTCCCGGCCGCGGCGGGGACCACGCCCGAGACGGCTTCCAGCAGACTGGTCTTCCCCGCGCCGTTCGGGCCGACCAGCGCGGTGATCCGGCCGGGCTCCAGCGCGAGGTCGACGTCGCTGATCACCGGGCCAGCGCCCCGCGCGACCGTGAGTCCCGTTACCCGCAACGCGTTCACAACAGCTCCGTTTCACCCATGTACGCCTTGAGCACGGCCGGATCGGCCAGCACCTCGTCCTGCGGGCCACTGGCGAGCACCTTGCCGAAGTCGAGCACGGTGATGGTGTCGCACACCGAGCGCACCAGGTCCAGATCGTGCTCGATCAGCAGGACCGAGACGCCGAACCGCGCGGGCACCTGCCGCAGGCGCGCGCCGAGCGCGACGTGCTCCTCGTGCGGCAGTCCGGCCGCGGGTTCGTCGAGCAGCAGTACGCGGGGCTTGGCCAGCAGGTGCCCCGCGACCTCGACCAGCCTGCGCGCACCGACGTCCACTCTGGACAGTGGCGTCCGCGAAGACGGGCAGCCGAAGAAGTCGAGCGCGTCGGAGATCTCGGACTCCGAAACCCGCCGCCTCGCCACGAACCGCACGTAGGCGCCGACGGTCAGCCCCGGTGGGACGCGGTCCTGCTGGAACGTGCGCCGCAGCCCGGCACGCGCCCTTCTGGTCGGGGATCCGGTGAGCGGCCGCCCGTCCAGTTCGACCATGCCATCGGCGCGCGGGAGGAATCCGCTGATCACGTCGACCAAAGTGGACTTCCCTGCCCCGTTCGGCCCGATCACGCCCAGCACGCCCCTTTCGGGCACCGATATGTCCACTTCGGACAAAGCGGCGACGTGGCCGAAGTTCATGGTCAGCCCGCGCACCACGAGCACGGGGTCGCCGGGCGGCGGCATCGAGGTGTGCTCGGTAACCGCGCCGAGCGTCACCCCGGCGCGGTCACGGGCACGCGCGCGCCGGTGCCACAGGTCCCGCAGCGCGGTCCCGAGGTTCCCGCCCTGTGTCAGCGCGTGCACTCCGAGCAGGCCGAACACCACGAAACCCCAGTCTTGCGGGACACCCCAGCGCTTCAGCAGCTCCGGTACCGCGACCCAGAGCACCGCGCCGAACACCGCCATGTCGATCAGGTGCGCGCCCGACATGATCGCCAGCACGTACAGCGCCAGCGACTGGATGGACGCGAAGCTCGCCGGGAACGCCAGCCCGACCTGCCCGGTGAGCAGCCCGCCGCTGATCCCGCCCAGCGCCGCGCTCACCGCGAACGCGGTCAGCTTCGAGGTCCGCACGCTCGCCCCGGCGGCCGCGGTGCCGCGTTCGGAGAACGCGACCGCCTGCCAGCCGCTGCCCCAGCGGCCCCGGCGCAGGAAGTGCACGACGAGCGCGCACACGACGAGCACGAGCACACCGAGCAGGAAGTACCCGCGGTCGTCGGAGAACGCTTCGGGTCGTTCGACGGAGATCCCTTCGGTGGCACCGGGGAACTGGAGCTGCACGAGCGTCACGTCGGCGGCCGCGGCGAGGCCGAGGGTGACCACCGCGAGGTTGATCCCGCGCAACCGCAGCGCGGGCAGCCCGACGAGGATCCCGGCGAGCCCGGCGGCGAGCCCGCCGAGCAGCAGCCACACCACGAACCCGCCCGGCGCGCCCGCCACGTTCAGCGCCGAGACCACCCAGGCGCCGACGGCGCCGAAAGTGAGCTGGCACAACGAAATCATGCCCGCGCTGCCGGTGACCACGCCGAGCCCGAGCAGGGAGATCCCGGCGACGATCGCGCTGATGCCGAGGTAGACGAAGTACCCTTCGAGCCCGACGCTCAGCGCGTAGCCGACGCCTACCGCGACGGCGGCGACGAGGAACGGCACACCTTTCCGGCCTACGGCACCATGATCAGCGAGCCGCATCCCACACCTCCTTGCGTTGCGTCCACAGCAGGAGCGCGACGATCACGCCGAACGGCAGGAAGTACCGGATCACCGAAAGGCTGTCGGACTGCGCGACCGCGCCCTGCGCCATCCCGAGCACGAGCCCGCCGACCACAGCGAGGTCCAGCCTCCGGAACCCGCCGAGCAACGCGGCCGCGGCGGCGGGGACCACCAGCATCGCGAGCGAGGTCGCGTCGTTCGACTGCGACGGCGCCACGATGGACACGGCGAGCGTGCTGACCACCCCGGTGCCCGCCCACACCGCGACGCTGAGCCGTTTCGCCGGGATGCCGAGCAGTTCGGCGGTCGTCGGCCGTTCGGACAGCGCGCGCAGCTGGATGCCGACCGGGGTCCTGGTGAGCACGGTGCGGCAGGCGAGCGCGACGAGCACGGCGAGCGCGACG
The DNA here is from genome assembly GCF_018736145.1 of Amycolatopsis sp. CA-230715. Taxonomy (GTDB): domain Bacteria; phylum Actinomycetota; class Actinomycetes; order Mycobacteriales; family Pseudonocardiaceae; genus Amycolatopsis. Next base: position 9,633,568 of record NZ_CP059997.1, on the reverse strand, counting down.
GTGACCACGGTGACCTGGCTGATCACCACCCCGCCGAGTTCGAAGGCGGGCCCGGCGAGCACCGGGTGGAACGGCTGCGGCTTGTTGCCGAACAGGATGAACGACAACGAGATCAGCAGCAGGAGCACCGCGACGGTCACCGCGGAGCGGGTGCCGGTGTCGGCCTCCGCGAGCCAGGTCGACACCACCCAGCCGAGCAGCGCGGACAGCACGCCGCCGAGCAGGATGCCCACGACCGTCGCCAGCCACACCGGCAGTCCGATGTGGACGGCCAGGAACACCGCGACGTAGGTGCCGGCCATCCCGATCGCGGCCTGGGCGAAGTTGACCACCCGCACCAGCCTCGACATCAGCGTGAGGCACACCGCCAGCACCGCGTACAGCCCGCCGGCGGCGAGGCCAGCCAGCGCTCCCTGCAGCATCGGGGTTTCTCCTTACTTCTTCGGGATCCGCAGCCAGTCGTCGGCGGCGAGCGCCCACCGGTTGGTGCCCGAGGCGAGCTTGATCGGCCACCCCGCGGTGTTGTCGTGGTGGGTCCTGCCGTTGCCGAACGCGTACGGCGTGCCGACCATCGGGTCGGTGATGGGCTTCATCTCGCGCAGCGCCTTCGTCACCGTTTCCCGGGTGATGTCGCCCTTCATGCCCTTGAGCACGTCGAGGAAGTACTTCGCCGCGAGATACCCGCCCTGGCTGAACGAGGTCAGCGGGATCTTGTTCTTCGTCATCAGCTCGCGCCAGTCCTTCGTCTGCGGGCTGGCGGCGTCGGTGAACGGGTAGAACTCCGCGGGGACGTACACCCCGGCGCCCGCGTTCGAGATCGCCTTGGCGAAGTTCTCGCTGTAGACGCTCGTCAGCAGCAGCCAGGTGACGTCGTTCCAGCCCTGCGCCTGCGCCGCCTTGAGCTGTCCGATCGAATCCGGTTCGACGGGGTTCACGGTGATCGCCTTGCAGCCCGCGGCGCGCGCCTTGACGATGTAGGAGGTGTAGTCCGATCCGCCGTAGGGCACCGTCGCGTCGACGTACTTCAGCTTCTTGCCGGTGATCTTGGACCACTCGTCGATCGCCGCCTGGTAGGACGGCAGCGTGTTGCCCGCGATTTCCAGCAGCGCGCAGATGTCGTTGAGCTTCAGCACTTCCGAGCCGTAGAGCAGGGTCAGCGTCATGTCGTGGAACGGGCCGACGTTGACCGGCGCGATGTTCGGGCTGTTGAAGCACGCCGGGTCGACGCCGATCCCTTGCACCGAAAGGATCTTCTGCTGCTCGTAGTACTTCGCGTTGATCTCGCACTCGATCAGGCTCGACGACCCGACGAGGGCGACCGCGTCGTCCCCGCTGACGACTTCGCGTGCCGCCGCGGCGGCCGCCGCGGGATCGCCCTTGTCGTCGATCGCCTTGTACTCGATCTGGCGGCCGTTGACGCCGCCGCTCGCGTTGGCGGCGTCGAAGACCGCCTTCGCGGCCTGCGACGCCTCCGGGAAGGTGGCGGAGCCGCTCAACGCGTTGACCGAGCCGACCACGATGGGGCCGCCGGTGCCCCCGCCGGACCCGGCGCAGCCACCGGCGGCGAGCAGGACAGCGGCGGCCAGCGCGAGTCCTCGCGACATCGTTCTCATGGTGGGTTTCCCGTCCTGTGGCAGTCGAGGTGGAAGGACCCTACGAGCGGCCACGGCGGCCCGGCTTGTCTTTGCGGGCACGGGTGTTGTCCCGTGCGGCACGCCGTCAGGCGGTGGCGGCGACCACCGGAGCGGAGTCCACGATCTGCTCGAAGCTGGCGAGGTCGTCCCCGTCGAACTTCCACACGTGCGCCACGCGCGCGGTGAAAGACCGCCCTGATCGGCGGTGGGTGCCCTGGTACGTGCCGAGGCCGATCACGGTGTCACCGGAGTGCAGCAGCTCGGACAGCGTGAAGGCGTAGCCGTCCCAGTCCCGCCCGATCGCTTCGAAGACGTTCTCGCGCACGGCGTCCGGGCCGACATAGGTTCCCGCGTAAGGGAATCCCGCCGCCTCCGTCCAGGTCGTGCGGGGGCCGAGCGGGGCGAGCATACCGGCGAGGTCGCCCCGGTCGCTGGCTTCGTAGTGCGCGGTGATGACGTCCACAATGGACACGAGTGGCTCCTTCAGACGGGCTGGGCGTCGGGGTAGTCGACCGAACCGAGCGGGTAGATGTGGCCGCCGGCGCGCGAATGCTCGGAGCGGCCGTCACCGGTGATGCCGAGGAACACCCCGGTCGTGCGCAGCGCGTAGCCGAGGTCGTGCAGCCAAACGCTGGCGACGGCGATGCGGAACTCGCGGAAGCAGAACAGGTAGAGCCCGTCGGCGAACTTCCACACCGTCGAAAGGTCCATGTCGCCGTGGCCGCGCTGGACGCCTTCGATGCACTGCCACGCGTAGCGCTGGGAGGAGATGTAGACGTGCTCGTAAAGGTGGTTCGGGCTGTAGCGGTAGACGTTGCGCTTGCCGATCAGGTCGCGGGACGGCCCCGGCACCGGACCGGACGGCGTGCCCGCGTCGGTGGTCCCCGCCCAGAACGTCTGCGAGACGCGGGGGACCCCTTCGACGTCCTCGGCGCCGATCACCGATCGGACGCCGAGCGCGCGGTGCGTGGTCGTGGAGAAGACGACCGTGAGCGCTTCCCCTTCGACGCTGGCGAGCGGGAAGTTCACGAAGAAGACGTCGTCGCGGATGGCGACCGCGTCGTAGGGCTCCTTGGTGCCGTTGAGGATCACGTGCTCGGCGTCGTCGAAACGGAGGTGCACGTCCGGGCCGCCGTCGAGGGTGACGGTCAGTTCGCGGCCGGAGAGGTCCGCGTTCGGCAGGCGGTAGGTGGCTATTCCGGCGGCGAACTCGTCGTAGGTCCGCCACTGCTCTTCGGGTTCTTCGGACATGGCCACATCGTCGTGGCGGCCGGCGTCACCGGCCAGCCGTCACGCGCTGGGCGGCAAGGATCCGTCGCTGAGGGTCAAACCCCGCGGCGCACCTCGCTCGGCGACCGGCCGAACGCGGCTTTGAACACCCGGCTGAAATGCGCCGCGTCGACGAAACCCCACCGCGCCGCGACGGCGGCCACCGGGCGCCCGGTGTGCACGGGGTCGAGCAGGTCGCGGCGGCAGTGTTCGAGCCGCCGTTCGCGGATCCAGCCGGACACCGTGGTGCCCTGCTCCTGGAACAGCCCGTGCAGGTGCCGGGTGGAGATGTAGTGCTCCGCGGCGATCTGCGCCGGCCCGAGATCGGGGGAGGAGAGGTTCGCGTCGATGTGCGCGCGGATCCGCCGCATCAGCTCGTGGTGGGGATCCGCGGTGGTGTGGGCCAGGTCGAGCTCGGTGGCGAACATGGTGGCCAGCAGGTCGACCGCGCTGTGCGCGAGGCGGACGCCCGCCGGGCCCGCGAGCTGGTCGAGGTTGCTGCCGAGCTGGGCGAGGAAGGGCACGACGACGTTGCCGACGCCCTCCTTGCCGGACATCCGGATCGCGGTCAGCTGGCCGATCAGATCGGCTGGCAGGTCGATGAGCCGCTGCGGGAACATCACCACGAGCGTGCGGAAGTCCTCTTCGAACACCAGCGAATACGGCCGGTGGGTGTCGTACAGCGCGACGTCGCCCGGCCGCAGCAGTGCCTGCCTGCCGTCTTGGACGAGCAGCCCGGTGCCGGCCAGGATGAGGCTGAGCTTGAAGTAGCGGCGATCGGCGCGCGCGATCAGCTCGGGGGTCCGCTCGACCACGTGCGCGGACGCGGTGACCTCGGTGACCGCGACGTCGTCCGCGGCGCACGACCGGATCCGCCCTCGGAAGTGCTCGTCGTGCTCGGTCGTCACCTGCAGCGGCACGAAGGACTGGGACACCGCGGTGCGGAAGTCCGTGAAGTCCTTGGCGACGACGGTGGTGGCGGGATGGACGGCGGCGGTCACGACTCACCTCACAACATGGAGGGGAAGAATTTCGTATACGATAAGCGATACGATCAGCCGGGACAATGCCTCTTCGCGGCTTGGGCGGGCCGCCGCCCCCGAAAGCGGGTTACCGCGCGAGCAGGGTGGTGAGTGCCTGCCGGAGCTCGGCGTCGGCGTCATCCGGCTCCGCTGGCGCGCGCCAGGCGACGAAGCCGTCGGGGCGCACGAGGCTCGCGCCCGTGCGGGTGAGGCCGTAGGACGCCAGGAACCGGTCTTCGGGATCCCGCAACTCGGCGCCGACGCGGTAGGTCCGCAGATCGATGCCGAGTTCGGTGGCCACCGCCTCGGCGGCCGTCCAATCGCCGTCCGGTCCGACGAGCAGGGCCCAGAATTCCGTGCACAGCTCGGTGGTGGAGAACCGGTTCCCGGCGCGCTCCAGCCACACGTGCGGCGCGCGCAGACCCGGTTCGCCGGTGGCGGTGCGGGGATCCCGCACGCTCCCCGCGGCAGGGGAGCCTTGGACGGCGGCGGAATCGTAGCGGTAGCCGAACATCATGGTGATGTCGTCGACGGCCGCGTTGTCCTCGGCACTGCCGGTGCCGCGGGCCTGGAGCACCTTCAGCGTGTGGTCGAGCGTGGTTCGCGCGACGGGGCGGCGCTCGGCCTCGTAGGTGTCGAGCAGTGCGGGTCCGGCGTGGCTGCGGAGGACGGCGGTGAGCTTCCACGCGAGGTTGTGCGCGTCGGCGATACCGGTGCTCGCGCCGTAGGAACCCGACGGCGGCACGACATGCGCCGCGTCGCCCACGAGGAACACCCTGCCTTCGCGGAAGCGGTCGGCGAGTACCGCGCCGCTGCCCGCCGTGCTGTGCGCGACCTTTTCCGGCCGTCCGGGGAACGGCGGCAGCAGCGTGATGTCTACATCGGACAGTCCGATCGCGCGCCTGGTCAGGTCGACGCAGTGCTGCTCGGTGAAATCCTCCTCGCGCTCGCCGATGCCGGGGGCGTAGGCGAACCCGATCGTCCACCGGTTCTCCCCGACCGGGACCAGCGCGGTGCCGGGTGCGGGCTGGTCGAGGTAGGCGAGGATGAAGCGCCGGCCCCGGAGCGCCTCGGTGAGATCGGCTTCGAAGATGATGTACGCGCCCCGCCCGGGAGGCAGCGCCTCGTCGGCGCCGATGCCGAGCTTCTTGCGGATCCCGGCGCGGTGGCCGTCCGCGGCGACGAGGTAGGCGGCGTCGATCCGGTACTCCGACCCGCTGTCGAGGTCGCGCGCCACGGCCGAAACGCCGTCGGCGGTGGCATCGAAGGAAACCAGCTCGGTGCCGAACCGGATGTCGGCGCCCGCCGCCACGGCGTGCGCGCGCAGCAGCCGTTCCAGCTCGTCCTGGTCGATCGCGGCCCAGTCGGTCGGGCTGACCCCGGACGGCGACTGGACGTGAGCGGACAGGTCGAAGCGGAACCGCTCCTCGCCCGCGAGGGAGTCGGCGCCGATCATCTCCGGGAGGTCGGCGAGGTAGGACTGCCGTTCCCGGATCTCCGCCTCCATGCCGTAGCCGCGGTAGATCTCCATCGTCCGCGGGTTGAACGCACGGGCCTTGGGCACGATCGACTCGGTCGGGTGCCGCTCGACGAGCGTGGCCCGCACGCCCTGCCTCGCCAGGAACAAAGCCGCGGACAGGCCGGAAACACCGCCTCCCACGATCAGCACGGGAGTCGTGTGCTCGTTCACTCCGGTCATCGCGTCGTCGTTCCCCTCGGTGCTCGCTCGTCGGTGGCGACCATACTGTCAACCACCTGAAGCACTGTGTCAATCATTTATTTGATTGACGGGCCGGGTCGCTCGGTACGATCCGGTGCGGAGGGTCAGGGGCGGCGCCCGACGACGGCGAGGATGCCCGCGCGTTCGGGGCGATCGCCGACGTCGGCGGGGTCGTCGGGGCGCCATTGCGGGGTGAACACGATTCCGGGCTCGACGATCTCGAAGCCCGACATCAGTTCGCGGATCTCGTCGCGGCCGCGGAGGTGAAGCGGGTTGGTGGTGTCCCGGTACATTTCGACGGCGCGGAACATTTCGTCGTCCTGCTCGTCGCCGGTGTCGGTCGACAACGCGAGGAAGCTGCCCGGCGCCAGCGCGTCGCGATAGGTGGAAATGAGTCGTGCCGGATTCCGCTCCGGTGGTATGAAATGGATGAACGCGGCGAGGATCACCATGATCGGCTGGGAGAAGTCGAGCATCGCGCGGGTACCGGGGTGGTCGAGCACCTCGAAGGGCTGTTCGCCGTCGGCGTCGACCATGATCGCGTTTTCGTTGCCCTCCAGCACGATCTCGCTGTGCGCGATCGCGACGGGTTCGTTGTCGACGTACACCACGCGCGCCGAGGGATCCGCGGTCTGCGCGATTTCGTGCACGTGTCCGACCGTGGGCATTCCGGAGCCGATGTCGAGGAACTGCCGCACTCCCCGCGCGACGCCGAACCGGACCACCCGCCGCAGCCACAGCCGGTTCAGCAGGCATATTTCGGCGGCCCGCGGCAGTTGCTCCCGCACCTTTTCCGCGAAAGCGCGGTCCATCGCGTAGTTCAGCTTCCCGCCGATGAAGTAGTCGTAGACCCGTGCCGCGTTGGGCTTGTCCAGGTCGACATCCGGCGGTGTGCGGCGCTTTTCGGCCATTCTCGTCCCCAGCGATCGTTTGCCCGGCTCGTGCACTGCCGGTTGTTCCGGTCGTGCCGCGAAGGATAGCGCCTGCTCCGCTTCGCCCACGTGCGGGTTCCGCGACGAGATCATTAGCAATTTGGTGGGTTCGCCCGTCGCGGTGCTCTGGCAGAATTCCCTTGGGGGCCAACGAAAACGGGGGTAGTCATGGGGGAAGCAGCCGACTTCGACCGCACCGCGCTGGCGGGGCAACGGGAGATGTGGCTCGCCCAGTCGGTGCGTCCGGGGAGCGCCAGATGGCAGGTGGGCGAGTACCTGATCATCGAGGGCGCCCTCGACCCCGATCTGCTGGCCGTGGCGTTGCGGCACGTCGCGGGCGAAACGGACGCGTTGCACCTGGCACTGACCGAGGAAGGCCCGGTGCCGTGCGACGACCAGGTCGTGGTACGGATCGAGGACCTGCGCGCGTACCCGCGGCCGGAGGAGGCGGCCGTGCGGTGGATGCACGAGGACATGACGAAACCGCTGGCACCCGGGCCGCTCCACGGCTACGCGATCTTCCGCACCGGCGCCGCGCGGTGGATCTGGTACAGCCGGTACCACCACATCCTGCTCGACGGGTACAGCACATCCCTGATCGCCCGCAGGGTCGCCGAGGTCTACACGGCGATGGCGTCGGGGGCGGAACCGCCGCCGTGCGGGTTCGGGTCGGTCCGCGACGTGCTCGACAACGAACGCGAATACCGCGAGTCCCCGGATTTCGCGCGTGACCGCGAGTTCTGGGCGGCGCGCGTGCGGGAGCTGCCGGAACCGGTGTCGCTGGGCGCCGACGTGCAACCGGGCGACGCGTTCCGGCGGCGGTCCGGCAGCCTCGACGCCGGGGAACTCCGGCGTTTCGACGAGGCCTGCGCGGCGGCGGGCGTGCGCCGGCCCGCGATGCTCCTGGCGCTCACCGCCGCGTACCTGTACCGCATGACGGGCAGGCGCGCGGTCGTGCTCGGACTCGTCGCGGCCGCCCGCCGCGGCGTGGTCCCGCGGCACACGCCCGCGATGCTGGCGAACACCCTGCCGGTCTGCCTGTCCGTCCGGCCGGGACGGCGCATCGCGGACCTCGCCCGCGATGCCGACGCCGAGATCGCGGAAGTCCTTCGGCACCAGCGGTTCCGCGGCGAGGAGATCCGCAGGCTCGCACCGTCCGACGGACCGTTGTTCTCGATGCTGGTCAACATCATGGCCTTCGACTATCACCTGTGGTTCGGACCGGCCTCCGCGCGCGCGGCGAACCTGTCCACCGGATGGATCGACGATCTCGCGCTCGCCGTGTACGACCGGGGCGACGGCACCGGGCTGCGGGTCGAGCTGGACGGCAACCAGGACCGGTTCGCTGACCCAGAGGTGTCCGGCCACCACGCGCGCCTCCTCGAACTGGTTCGTTCGGTGGCCTTCGAAGGCGCGGATCGCCCGGTGGGCCGGGTGGAGCTGCTGACACCCGCGGAGCGCCGGTTCGCGGTACGGACGGTCAACGACACCGCCGCCGCGGTGCCGGACGCCACGGTGGCGGAACTGATCGAGGAGCAGGTTCGCCGCGGCCCGGAGCGGACCGCGGTGGTGACCGACGATCGCGAGCTGACCTACGCGGAACTCGACACCGAGGCGAACCGCTTGGCGCGCCTGCTCATCGCGCGGGGCGCGGGCCCGGAGCGGCTGGTCGCGCTGGTGCTGCCGCGGTCGCTGGACTTCGTCGTGGCGGTGCTCGCGGTGTGGAAGGCGGGAGCCGCCTACCTCCCGATCGATCCCGCTCATCCCCGGGCGCGGGTGAGGTCCCTGTTCGACGACGCCGCGCCCTGCCTGGTCGTCGCCCGTGCGGACACGGCCGAGGTCTGCCGGGACGGTGGCGAGAGCCCGCTGGTGCTGGACGAGGCGGCTGTGGTGGCGGAACTCGGCACGGTTTCCCCGGCGGCGCCGAAGCGCGCGGGCCACCTGCCGGGCACGACCGCCGCCTACGTGATCTACACGTCCGGTTCGACGGGCCGGCCGAAAGGCGTTGTCGTGCCGCACAGCGGACTCGCCAGCGTGGTGCTCGCGGAGCGGACGACACTGGGCGTCACCGAGGCATCCCGCGTGTTCCAGCTCATCGCGCCGACCTTCGACGTGTCCGTCTCCGAGATGATCAGCGCGTTGTGCACCGGTGCGGCCCTCGTGCTCGGCGCGGGTGGCCCGCAGCCGGTGGGGGCGGACCTCGCCGGTGCTCTGACCGAACACCGCATCACCCATCTGACGCTCACACCGGGATTGCTCGCCACGGTCGATCCCGCCGACGTTCCGGCTGGGCTGACGCTGTTGGTGGGCGGCGAGGCGTTCCCCGCGGAACTGGCCGCGAAGTGGGCGCGCCGGGCCCTGGTGCACAACGGCTACGGTCCGACGGAAGTGAGCATCTTCGCCACCACGGAAGGACCGGTGACCGGAGACGGCGCCCCGTCGATCGGGACGCCGATCCCGAACACCACCGCCTACGTGCTCGACGCCGCCCTGCGGCCGTCGCCGCCTGGCGCACGCGGTGAGCTGTACCTCGGTGGCCGCGGGGTGGCGAGGGGGTACCTGAACCGGCGGGCCGTCACCGCGGGCCGGTTCGTCGCGAACCCGTTCGGCGAGCCGGGCTCCCGGCTCTACCGCACCGGCGACCTGGCCCGCCGCCTCCCCGACGGCGGGCTGGAATTCCTCGGCAGGGCCGACGCGCAGGTGAAGATCCGCGGGCTGCGGATCGAACTCGGCGAGATCGAGGCCGCGCTGGGCGCGGTGCCGGGCGTGGCGCAGGCCGTCGTGGTGGTCGACCGCGCGGGCACCGACCGGTTGCTCGGCTACGTGGTCGTCGGCGATGACGGCCCGGACGAGGCCGCGGTGCTCGCGGCGGTGGCGGCGACCCTGCCCGCCGCGCTGGTTCCGTCGCGCGTCGTGGTGCTGCCGAGCTTTCCGCTCACCACCAACGGAAAGGTCGACCGGACCCGGTTGCCGCGCCCTGAGGTGGTCAGGGGCGCCGAGCGCCGCGCCCCGGGCACCGCCGCGGAACGGACGCTGCACGAGGTGGTCGCGGACGTGCTCGGCACCGGTGATTTCGGCGTCGACGATTCGTTCTTCGAGCTGGGCGGCGACAGCATTCTCGTGCTGCGGCTGGTTTCGCTGGCGCGCGCGGCCGGGCTGAGGCTCACCAGCAGGCAGGTGTTCGAAGAACCCACGGTGGCCGCGATGGCGGCGGTCGCGACTGCGGCCCTTCCCGATGCGCCGCCTTCCCCGGTGGCGCGAGCGGAAACCGGTTCGGAGTGGCCGTTGACGCCGTTGCAGCGCGGCATGCTCGTACACGCGATCTCGGGTGCGGACGACTACCTGGTGACCGCGACCCTCGAGATCGAGGGCGCGCTCGACACCGACCGCCTCGCCGTGGCGTTGACCGCGGTTTTCCGGCGGCACGCGGTGCTGCGCTCGGGATTCGTACTCGGTGGCGGCGACCCGTTCGCGATCATCGCCGCGGACGTGACGGTCCCGGTGACGACCGAGCGCGGCGGCCGTGCCGGGTTCGACCTCGCGGTGCCGCCGCTGGCGCGCTGCGCGGTGACCGGCGCGGACCGGCGGTGGCGCATCGAACTGGTGCTGCACCACCTGCTGCTGGACGGCTGGTCGCTCCCGCTGCTGCTGGGCGAGCTGATGGCGCTCTACGACGACGAGCCGCTGCCGGAACCGGTCGGGTTCGACACCTACCTTTCCTGGCTCGCGGCCCGCGACCGCGCGGAAGGACTCGCCGCGTGGGCGTCCGCGCTGTCCGATGTGGACGAGCCGACGCTGGTGGGTGCCCGCGGCGCGGAGGACGGCGTCGTGGTCAACGAGACGGTGATCATCGCCGAACGGGAAACCGCGCGGCTGACGTCGTTCGCCCGCGCGCACGGGGTGACCACGGGTACCGTCCTGCGTGCCGCGTGGGCACTGGTGCTGGGCTGGCTGACCGGCAGGGACGACGTCGTCTTCGGCACCACCGTCGCGAATCGGCCAACGGAGCTCCCCGGCGCGGACCGGATGATCGGGCCCTTCATCAACACGGTGCCGACGCGAGTGCGGCTCGACGCGGGGGAGCCGGTCGCCGGGCTGCTCCGGCGTGTGCAAGCCGAGTACACCGCGCTGCTCGACCACCAGTACCTCGGCCTCGCCGACATCCAGCGCGCGGCGGGGAAACCCGAGTTGTTCGACACCCTGTTCGTCCACGAGAACTACCCCGTCGACGCCGCCGCGTGGGCGAAGACTCGCGACTTCGCGGTAACCGGACTCGAGCTCGACGACGTCAACCACTACCCGCTGTGCGTGCTCGTCGCGGCGGCCGACGTGGTGGAGATGCGGTTCGCGTACCGCCCCGGCGCCGTCCCGCGTTCCTTGGCGCGCCAGGCCGCCGATGCGATGCGGCACCTGCTCGGCGAGCTGCCGGACGCGAGCGACCGGTCCCTCGCGGCGATCACCTTCGGGCCGTCCGTGCCGGAACCCTCGGCGGTGCCGTTGCCGGACACGAACGTCGTCGCGCTCATCGAACGGCTGGCCGCGGAAGAAGGGGAGCGGACCGCGATCGTCGACGGCGGCGCCGTACTGTCCTATTCGGACCTGAACGCGCTGGCGAACCGGCTCGCCGGAGCGATGCGCGAAGCGGGAGTCGGCGACGAGGACGTGGTCGCGGTGAACCTGCCGCGCTCCACCGGATTCGTGGTCGCGGCGCTGGCGGCGATGAAGGCGGGCGCTGCGTACGTTCCGCTCGACCCCGGCGCACCCGAGGAACGGACGCGGCGGATCCTCGCCGAGGCGGACCCGGCGTTCGTGGTCGACGGCAGCGAAAGCACCGGCGGCGACGAGGCGGATTCCGGGACGCGGATCGACGGCGCCAGCGCGGCCTACGTGCTCTACACCTCCGGCTCGACCGGTCACCCGAAGGGCGTGGTGGTCTCGCACCGCGCGCTGCTCAACCGGCTGCTGTGGATGCGAAACCGCGGCCACATCCGTGACGGCGACCGGGTGCTGCACAAGACGCCGACCACCTTCGACGTCTCCGTCTGGGAGATCTTCGGCACCCTCGCGAGCGGGGCCGCGCTGGTGATCGCGGAACCGCACGGGCACACCGATCCCGGTTATCTCGCCGGGCTCATCGACGCGGAATCGGTCACGGTGGCGCATTTCGTGCCGTCGATGCTGCGGGCGTTCCTCGAAGATCCCGCCGCGGCGGGCGTCCGAACGCTGCGTGAGGTGATCGCGAGCGGTGAGGCGCTGCCTGCCGACGTCGCGGCGGCGGCACGTGCCATCCTGCCCGCAAGGCTGTGGAACCTTTACGGTCCAACGGAAGCGGCCGTCGACGTGACCGCGTGGACCGCGGGAGCGGACGAACCCGAGAGCGCGCCGCCGATCGGGGAACCGGTGTGGAACACCGGGTGCGCGGTGCTCGACACGTTCCTGCGCCCCGTTCCCGTCGGCGTCGTGGGGGAGCTGTACCTCAGCGGGGTCCAGCTCGCCCGCGGTTATCTGAACCGCCCGGAGCTGACCTCGGAGCGGTTCGTGGCGAATCCCTTCGGCGTGCCCGGCTCGCGCCTGTACCGGACCGGAGACCTGGTCCGGCGGGACGAGCGCGGGATGCTCCACCACGTCGGCAGGGCGGACCACCAGGTGAAGATCCGCGGCTACCGGATCGAACCCGGCGAGGTCGAGGCCGCGCTGACGGCGTTGCCGGAGGTGTCCGCCGCGTGCGTGACGGCGTCACCGGACGCGTCCGGTGCGCCAAGGCTCGTCGCCCACCTCGCCACGGAGTCCGAAATGGACGGTGACGCGGTGCGGGCGGCGCTCACCGGCGTGCTGCCGGGTTACCTGATCCCCTCGGTGGTCGTGGTCCTGCCCGAACTCCCGCTGACCTCCAGCGGCAAGGTCGACCGCAAGGCGCTGCCCGCACCGGAGGCCGCGGAGACCGGAGCCGTGGGTGTCGCCCCGGAACCGGGCAGGGAAACCGTTCTGGCACAAGCATTCGGGACCGCGCTCGGTCGTGCGGGCGTGGGAGCCGAAGATGACTTCTTCGTGCTTGGCGGTGACAGCGTGCTCGCCATCAGGCTGGCGTCACTGGCCCGCGCGGAAGGTCTCGTGCTCACGCCGCGCCAGGTCTTCACACACCGCACCGTGCGCGAACTCGCGAAGGTCGCGGCCCGCTCGGACACCGAATCGGGTGCGCGCGAAGACATCGACCACGGGCCGGTCCCGCTCACCCCGATCATGCGCTGGCTGACCGGCCTCGGCCCGTCCGCTGTCGGCTCGTTCCACCAATCCGTCGACCTGCGCACCCCGGCGGGGCTCAGCCTCGACCGGCTGACCGCCGCACTGCAGGTACTGCTCGACCGGCACGGCGCGCTGCGGACGCGCCTGACCGGTGACACCGCCGAGATCCTGCCGCCGGGAGCGGTCGTCGCGGAGGTTTCCCTTGCCGATCGCGCGGAGGACGTGCCGCGCCGCGCGGCCGCGTTCGATCCCGCCGAGGGCAGGCTCGTGCACGCGACGTGGTTCGACGCGGGCGAGCGGGAGCAGGGCAGGCTGCTGCTGAGGATCCACCACCTGGCGGTCGACGGCGTGAGCTGGCGCGTGCTGGTGCCCGAACTCGCCGAGGCATGCCAGGATCCGGCGAAAGTCGCGAACCGGCCGCGCGGCACGTCGTTCCGGCGGTGGGCGGGTTTGCTGGCGTCGCACGCGGAGTCGCGATCGGGCGAGGTGCCGTTGTGGTCCGGAATGGACGATCCAGGTGAGCCGCGGATCACCGCGCGCCCGCTTGACCCCGGCACGGACACCATGGGCACCGCGGGTGCGCTCGCGGTAACCCTGCCGGCCGAGCTGACCGAGCCGGTGCTGACCACCGTTCCCGCCGCCTACCACGCGCGCGTGAACGACATCCTGCTCACCGGGCTCGCGCTCGCGGTGCGGCAATGGCGCCATGAGCGCGGCCTCGCCGAGCACGACGGCGTGGTGGTGGAACTGGAAGGGCACGGACGCGAACAGCTCGGCCCCGACATCGACCACAGCGAAACCGTCGGCTGGTTCACCACGCAGTTCCCGGTCCGGCTCGTTCCGGGCGAGGTCGCCTGGGACGACGTCGCCGAGGGCGGGCCCGCACTGGGGCAGGTGATCCGGCGGGTGAAGGAGACCCTCGCGGCGATACCGGAGCACGGGATCGGCTACGGCCTCCTGCGGTACGGCCCGCACCCCGAGATCGTGGTGACCCCGCCGCAGCTCGGGTTCAACTACCTCGGGCGGTTCCCGATGCCTGGTGGCGGCGACTTCGCGCCCGCGCCCGGCGCGGGGCCCCTTGGCGGTGGCGCGGATCCGTCGATGCCGTTGCCGCAGGCGATCGCGGTGAACGCGATGGCCGAGGACCGGCCGGACGGGCTGCGGCTCGTCGCGCAATGGTCGTGGGCGAGCGCGCTGCTGACCGAGGCCGACACGCGCGCGCTGGCCGACCACTGGTTCACCGCACTGCGCGGGCTCGTGAAGCACGTGCGGCGTGGTCACGGCGGGCACAGCCCGGTGGACTTCCCGCTCGCCCGGGTGTCCATTTCGGACATCGACGTGCTCGAACGGGCGTACCCGTCGGTGCGGGACGTGTGGGCGCTGACGCCGTTGCAGCGCGGCCTGCTCGTGCATTCGGCGCCCGGCCCTTCGCCCGACTACCTGGTGCGACTGACGATCGAGGTGGCGGGCACGGTCGACGCGCGGAAGCTGCGAGCGGCGGTCGAGGCGTTGCTGCGCAGGCACGTGGTGCTGCGGTCCGCGTTCGTGGTGGGCGCCGAAGGGGAGCCGCTCGCGGTCGTCGTCGACGATGTGGCGGTGCCCGAAGACGAGGTGGGTTTCGATGTGGCGGTGCCCCCGCTGGTGCGCTGCGCCGCGGAGCGGGTGGGCGAGGGCAGGTGGCTGGTGGCGCTGACCCTGCACCACCTGGTGGTGGACGGTTGGTCGATGCCGCTCCTGGTACGCGAGCTGCTGTCGCTCTACGACGACGAAACGGGTGCGGGGCTGGCGCCGCCGATCGGGTTCGACCGCTACCTCCGGTGGCTGGCCGCCCGCGACCGCGACGGCGCGCTCGCGGTCTGGCGCGCGGAGCTGTCCGGTGTGGACAGTCCGACGCTGCTGGCGCGGCCTGGCGACGGCGCGGAGGTCCGTGAGGTGCCGGTGGCGCTCACCGCGGAGCAGACCGGCGCGCTGGAAGCGTTCGGCCACGCACACGGTGCCACCATGAGCTCGGTCGTGCACGCGGCGTGGGCGGTGGTGCTCGGCTGGCTCACCGGCAGGGACGACGTGGTCTTCGGCACCACCGTGTCCGGACGCCCCGCCGAGCTGCCGGGAATCGCGGAGATGGTGGGCCCGTTCATCAACACCGTGCCGACCAGGGTGCGCATCCGGCGGGGGGAGCGGTTCGCCGATCTCGTCAGACGGGTCCAAGATGGACAGATCGCGGTACTGGACCACCAGCACATAGGTCTCGGCGACCTCCATCGCGAAACCGGGCTGCGGGAGCTGTTCGACACTTTGCTGGTGTTCGAAAACTACCCGCTGGACCCGTCCGAGCGGTACGCCACCACGGATTTCACCGTCACCGCGCTGCGCCCGCACGACGTCAACCACTACCCGCTGACCGTCGTCGCGGTACCGGGCGAGGCCCTGCGGATCGGCTTCCACCACCGGCCCGGCTTGGTTCCCGCGGACGTGGTGCGCGCGGCGGCCAAGGCGGTGTACCGCCTGCTGACCGAGCTGCCCGGTACGACATCGGTGGCGTCGTTGCCGCTCGGCGCGACGGCGACGCTCCCGTTCGAAGCGGCCTCGCCGACGGCGCTCGCGGCCGAGGAAACCCTCGTGACCAGGTTCGAGGCGCAGGCGCGGCGCAGCCCCGACCGGGTGGCCTTGGTGGACGCCGGGCGGAAGCTCACCTACACCGAGGTGAACGCCAGGGCGAACCAGCTCGCGAGGGCCCTCGTGGTGCGGGGCGCCGGGCCGGAGCGGCTCGTCGCGGTCGCGCTCGAACGGACCGCGGACCTGGTGACCGCGGTGCTCGCCGTGCTCAAGACCGGCGCGGGCTACCTCCCGGTGGACCCGGCGTACCCGGCCGAGCGCATCCGGTACACCCTCACCGACGCGCGCCCGGTGTGCCTCGTCACCGACGGCAGCGGCCGAATGTCCGAACTGGACGGTCGGACGGAGGTCGCCGCGGTGCGGGTGGACGCGCCGGGATTCGACGCGGGCGACCTCACCGACGCGGACCGGCTGGACCCCGCGCGCGGCGGCGACTGCGCGTACGTCATCCACACCTCGGGGTCGACCGGCAAGCCGAAGGGCGTGGTGGTGACCCACCGGAACGTGCTGCGGCTGTTCGACAGCACGGCATCGCGGTTCCACTTCGGACCCGAGGACGTGTGGACGCTGTTCCACTCCCTCGCGTTCGACTTCTCGGTGTGGGAGCTGTGGGGACCGCTGCTGCACGGCGGCAGCCTGGTGGTGGTCCTGCGCGACACCACCAGGGACCCCGCCGAGTTCCTGCGCCTGCTCGCCGATCAGGGCGTGACCGTGCTGAGCCAGACCCCGTCGGCGTTCGCGCGGCTCGTCGAAGCAGAGCGCGGTGACCCGGCCTCGGGTGCACGGCTCGCGCTGCGGTACGTGGTGTTCGGCGGCGAGCGGCTGGACTTCGGCCTGCTGCGGGACTGGTACGCCCGGCATCCGGACGACTCGCCGAGGCTGATCAACATGTACGGCATCACCGAGACGACCGTGCACGTCACGCATCTCGCCCTCACCGCGGGCGACGCCGAAGGCGAAACCGCGCACAGCCGCATCGGGGAACCGCTCGACGATCTCGGACTGCGCCTGCTGGACGGGTTCCTGCGCCCGGTGCCGCCCGGGGTCACCGGCGAGTTGTACGTCGCGGGACCGGGGCTCGCACGCGGTTACCTCGGCCGCCCTGGACTCACCTCGGCCCGGTTCGTGGCCGATCCGGCAGGCACCGGGCAGACCCTGTACCGGACCGGCGATCTCGCGGTGTGGACCCCCGAACGGGGCCTGTGCTACGAGGGCAGGGCAGACCACCAGGTGAAGCTGCGCGGGTTCCGGATCGAACTCGGCGAGGTGGAGTCGACCCTCGTCGCCATGCCGGGGGTCACCGGCGCGGTGGCGGCCGTCCGCGAGGACCGGCCGGGACACCGGACGCTCGTGGCCTACCTGACCGGCGAACCGGGCGACGCGCGCGAGTGGGCGGCGGCGCACCTGCCGGAACACCTGGTGCCGTCGGCGTTCGTGCCGCTCGGCGCGATCCCGCTGACACCGAACGGGAAAGTGGACAGGGCCGCGCTGCCCGCACCGGACCTCGGCTCACTCGCGGGCGGGGCGTCGCCGCGCACCGAGGCCGAAGCGACGTTGCTGCGGCTCATGGCCGACGTGCTGTGCGTCCCGGAACTCGGTGTGCACGACGACTTCTTCGCGCTCGGCGGCGACAGCATCGTGTCGATCCGGCTCGCTGAAGCCGCGCGGGCGGCCGGGATCGTGGTGCGCCCGCGCGACGTGCTGGCGGCCAGAACCGTCGCGGCGCTGGCGGCGACCGTGGAACCCGGCGGAACCGCGCCGGCCGAGCGGGACGACGACGGCGTCGGCGAAGTGCCCTTGACGCCGATCATCGCGCGGCTGCGCGCCGACGGCGGCCCGATCGACGCCTACCACCTGTCCATGGCCGTGCGGGTGCCACCCGGTGCGCGGGCCGGCGACCTGGTGGCCGCGTTGCAGTCCGTTGTGGACCGACACGACGCGCTCCGCTCGTGGCTGCGGCCGGAACCGTCGCGCTGGACGCTCCTGGTGGGACCGCCCGGTTCGGTCCGCGCCGCGGACCGGTTCGCGCGCGTGCCCGTCGACGCTGGCCCGGGGTTCGACTGGAGCGCGGCGTTGCGCGCGGCGTCGGCGGAACGGCAGCGCGATTTCGATCCGCGTCGCGGTGTACTGCTCAGCGCGGTGTGGTTCGACGCGGGCCCGGCGCACGCGGGGCGGCTGCTCATCCAGGTGCACCACCTCGTAATCGACGGTGTGTCGTGGCGCGTCCTGCTGCCGGACCTCGCCCGCGCCTACGAAGCGGTCGTCGCCGGTGAACGCCCGGCGGGCCGTGCGACCGGCACCTCGTACCGGCGATGGGCCCGCCACCTCCGGTGGGAAGCGCGGCGCCCGGAGCGCGAGGCCGAACTCGCGTTGTGGCGCGAACTCAGCTGTGGCACGGCGAACGTGCCACCAGTCGTTCCTGGCCGCGACACGATGGCGTCGGCGTCGTCCTTCGCGCTCGACCTCTCCGAACGCGAGACGGAGCGGCTCCTGCGCGTGCCCGCCGAAACCGGCCTCGACCTGCGTGCCGTGTTGTACGCCGCGTTCGGGATCGCGTTCGGCGACTGGTGCGGTGATCGGGACGCCCGCGTGGTCGTCGATCTGCAGGCGCACGGCCGCGAGGCGCTGGCCGACGGCGTGGACCCGTCCGCCACGGTCGGGTGGTTCACCGCGCAGTTCCCGTTCGTGCTCGACGGCGGCGATGACGCGACCGGGGTCCATGAGCGGCTCGGATCGTTGCCGGACAACGGGATCGGGTACGGCTTGCTGCGCTACCTGAACCCGCGTACCGGGCCGGAGCTCGCCGCGTTCGGCGACCCGCGCATCGCGGTCAACTACCTCGGCCGGTTCGCCGTGGGGGAGCGCGAGTCCTTTTGGGAACCGACGGGCGAGGAGGGCTCGGCGATGGGCGGCTCCGCGGACGCGGGTGCCCGCGTGAACCGGAGCCTGGTGCTGACCGTCGCGGTCGAGGACCGCGAAGCGGGGCCGCGGCTGGCGGCGCGCTGGTTCTGGCCGCGTGCGCTGTTCGACGAGGACGCGGTGCCCGCACTGGCGCGGCGCTGGTTCGAGGTGCTGCGAGAACCGCTCGACGGCGAATCCGGTGCGTGAGCGCAGGCAATATCCGCAATTTTGCGGATATTGGGTTTCCGTGCCCGCTGTTACGCTCGGTTTGAAGTAGTGATTTCTCGCTTTCTTCTGCCTTTGTCGAAAGGAATCGGAAATGGGCGCGGTTCTACTCGAGGAAAAGAATCCGGTGGCGGCGGAGCCCGATTTTCTCGTGCAGCAGGTCGAGCTCGGGCTGAGCGTCACCGACGAGGACACCGACCTCACCTGCTGGTGCGGCGGCTGACGACGATCGCGCGCCGGGGCCTCCTGGCCCCGGCGCGGGGCCGGGAGGCACCGTGACCATCCAGGACGCGCACTACGTTCTGGTGCAGGCGTACCTGAACCGCTCGGTCCGCTGGCGGCTCGTGCACCAGCCGGGACCGCTGCTCGACGAGTTCGTGCTCGACGAGGACGAACGGGCGATGCTGTGCGGGCTCGACGGCGGATCGCTCGCCGAGTTCGGCAGGCAACTGGCCGCGAAGCGCAGGGAAATGCTCCGCCGCCGGTTTCCCCGTACCGTCGAACTCCTGTCCCGTTCGGCGACCCCGGTCGTGGACCGGTTCGTGGAACTGCGCCCGCCGCGCCCCAACGACGTCGAGCGCGCGGGCGATGCGGAGTTCGTGGAGTTCGTCGCGGCCACCGCGCGGGAATTCGCCGACGTGCCGTGGTACGCCGGTGACGTGTGCCGCTTCGAACGCGCCGTGGGGGCCGCCCGCGGCGCCGCGGGATGGCGCGTGGCGACGGCGGTGCCGCCGCCGCGACCCCGGCTGGAACCGTCCACTGTGGTCTGGACACCGGCTTCGACGGTGGCGCAGCGGCATTCGTGCGACGTGGTGGGCCTGGTGGCTGGCACGCGCTCGCTGGACGATCCCGGCGAACCGTGCCGGACGGTCACCGCGCCCTCGCCGCGGGGCGGGCTTCCGGTCGTGCTGAAGGTGGGCGAGGCCACGGCCGAGCTGATCGACGCGGCAAGGGAACCGCGGACCATCGGCGCGTTCGCGGCGGGCGGCGGCGACGCCGTCGGCGAAACCGTGGCACAGCTCGTCGGAGCCGCCGTGCTGCGGGCGGTCGCGGCATGACGAGCCCGGCCGAACTGTCCATTGTGGATGTTTCGGTGCTGTTCGGCGGCGAGCCCGCGCCGGAGGCCGACGGGTGCCTCGCGTGCCGGGCCTGCGCGCTGTGGCGCTTGGCAGGGGAACGGGACGAGGAGTGGGAATGACGAGCGCGACCGAACTGGGGGTGCGCGGCGCGGGCATCGGGTACCGGCGCCCACTGATCGACGCCCTGCGCGCCGAACCCGGCCGCGTGGACGTGGTCGAAGTGATCGCCGACCACTGGCTGCGCCCCGGTGAACTGGACGAACTCCGCGCGCTCGTCGCGGACATTCCCGCGGTGCCGCACGGGCTCGCGCTGTCGGTCGCCTCACCCGGCCGCCCCGATCCGGGGTACCTGGCGGGACTGGCCGACGTGGTCGCGGTGACCGGTGCCGAGTACTACAGCGAGCACCTCGCGGTCACGAGCCTGCCCGGACTCGACACCGGCCACCTCTGCCCGCCGATCCTGACCGCCGCGAGCCTCGCGCGGACGGTGGACAACGTGCGGTACGCGCAGGACGCGCTCGGTGTGCCGCTCGCATTGGAGAACATCACCTATTCGCTGGAGCTGCCCTCCACGGAGTTCACCCCGGCGCAGTTCCTCGGCGAGGTCGTCGAACGAGCGGACGCGCTGCTGCTGCTCGACGTGACCAACCTGCACATCAACGCGGCGAACCACGGCCTTGACGTCGACCGCTGCCTCGGCGACCTGCCGCTCGACCGCGTCGCCCACATCCACCTCGCCGGTGGCTTCGAGGCGGGCGGCAGATTGCACGACTCGCATTCCGAACTTGTCGGAGAACCCGTGTGGGACCTGGCCGCGGTCGTCGCGGCGCGCTGCCGCCCCGCGACCGTCGTCATCGAGCACGACGCCAACTTCCCGGAGCCCGCCGCCCTGTTCGACCAGGCCGCCCGCGCCCGCGAAATCTTTTACCCGGCGGGCATCGGGTTACGACAGGCCTAGTTCCCGCTTCAGATCCGTCCAGTCGACGGCTCCGGTAGGCGGCTCGCCAGTGCGCAACGTCCTGGCCGCCTGCTGAAGCATCCGACGATGCGCACCGGGATCCGCTTGTGTCTGCCGGGCGATCAGCGTCCAGTGCGCGAGTGTCGTGTGCAAGCCTTCGAGGCTGAGGGTCTCACCGGCGTCCCGCAGGGCCCGCTGGTAAGCCTGATCGAAATCGCCGCGCTCTTCGGGCAGCAGCGCCAGCCGGATGGCCTTGGGCGAGTCGAACTCGCCGGGCTCCGGAGCTTGAGGTGGCTGTTCGGCGGCTGCGGTCACAGGAACACCATAGCGTTCCCAGCGGGCATCACGCTGTCGAGCACGCGCTGCGGGCAGCCGGAATTCCGGTGGGCCCCGCTCGGTGGGGCCCACCGAGCGGGGTCAGGAACCCTGCTCGGCCCACCAGCGGCGGCCCGCTTCGGGGAGGGTGGAAATCGGGTCGTAGTAAGGGTAACGGCGCTGCAAGGCCTCCGGGTCGTCCAGCTCGATCCCGGTGCGGTAGTTCTTCGTCCAGTACGAGATGCCCTTTTCGCGGTCGTACTCGGCGAGCTGGTGCACCCAGCGCTTGCCGACGTAGGGCACGTCGCACACGATGCGCGGGGTGGCGTAGCCGGGCAGGTACCCCATGATCGCGTGCTGCAGGTCCTGGGCCTCGTGCACCGCGACGCGCCAGTGCTCGGCGTTCGGGATCATGTCGCACATGTAGAAGTAGTACGGCAGGATGTTCGCCTCGCCTTGCAGCGCGAAGCACAGGTCGAGCAGCTGCGCCGGGGTGGCGTTGACGCCCCGCATCAGCACGCCCTGGTTGCGGACGTCCCGCACGCCGACGTTCAGCGCGGTTTGCGCGGCCTCGGCGACCAGCGGGGTCACCGACTGCGCGTGGTTGACGTGGGTGTGGATCGCGAGGTTGACGCCGCGCCGCTGCGCGGTGACCGCGACGCGTTCGAGCCCCTCGACGACCTTCGGCTGCAACCAGTGCTGCGGCAGGCCCGCGAGCGCCTTCGTCGCGAGCCGGACGTCGCGGACGGTGTCGATGTCCATCAGCCGCATGAGGAACGATTCGAGCTGGTGCCACGGCACGTTCGCGACGTCGCCGCCGGACACCACGACGTCCCGCACGCCAGGGGTCCGCTTGAGGTAGTCGATCATCGCGTCCTGGCGGTCGACCGGCTTCAGCGTGAGCTTGTGCTTGTCGATCTGCTCCGTCGAGTTCCCGACGAGGTCCATCCGGGTGCAGTGGCCGCAGTACTGCGGGCAAGTCGAAAGCAGCTCCGCGAGCACCTTCGTCGGATACCGGTGGGTGAGCCCTTCGGCGACCCACATCTCCGCCTCGTGCAGCGAATCGCGCTCCGAATGCGGGTGGCTCGGCCACTCCGTGTCGCGGTCGCTGCGCACCGGCAGCATGTAGCGGCGGATCGGGTCGGCGTAGAAGGCCTCGGTCACCTTCGCAGTGTCCGAACCCGCGTCGGGGGCCATCGTGTTCAGCATCTGCGGCGGGATGAGCATCGACATCGTCGCCATCGCGCGCTGGTCCTCGGCGAGGTCGTCGTAGAACCGCTCTTCGAGCAGGTCACCCATCAGCGCCTTGAGCTGCTTGATGTTGCGGACGCAGTGCACGCGCTGCCACTGCGCGTCACGCCACTCCGCTTCGGTGACCTCGGACCAGCCGGGGAAGCGGCGCCAGTCGGGCTCGACCAGCTCCGTCCTCCGGTAGTCGTACGGCTGGTCGAAGGTGTCGGCGGCTGGCGAGACAGGTTCCTGGGTCGCAGTCACTTGTACTCCTCGTCGTCGGGATGGCGTTAAAATATCCTGTCATATAGTCAGTGATCCGTAAATCTTATCGCCACGGCGTGGTTCGTGCCCGGCGGACGAACCGCCTCGGCGACCAGGCAGACTTGGCCACCGTGACCGAAGCGAAGACGACGCTGCTGACCGGCGGGCGGATCCACACCCCGAGTTCCCCCGACGCCACCGCGATGGCCGTCACCGACGGTGCGGTCGTCTGGGTCGGCCAGGACGGCCCCGCCCGCGCGCTGCACCCCGGCGCCGAGGTGGTCGACCTCGACGGCGCGTTCGTCACGCCCGGTTTCGTCGACGCCCACGTGCACGCCACCGCGACCGGCCTGCACGTCACCGGCCTCGACCTGACCAAGGTGCGCGACGCGGGCGACCTGCTCGCCGCGGTCCGCGCGGCCGCGCGGCCGGGGGAGGTGCTGCTCGCCCACGGCTGGGACGAGAGCACCTGGTCGAGCCCTCGCCTGCCCAGCCGCGCCGAAATCGACGACGCCGCCGCGGGCGTGCCCGTCTACCTGAGCCGGATCGACGTCCATTCCGCCCTCGTCTCGACCGCGCTCGTCGAGCTGGCACCCGAGGTCCGCGCCGCGGAAGGCTGGTCGGCCGAAGGCACGGTCACCCGCGAGGCCCACCACCTGGTCCGGGCCGCCGCGCGCGGGGCGATCACCGGTCAGCAGCGGCGCCGGGCGCAGGAAGCTTTTCTCGCCACGGCGGCCGCCCGCGGTGTCGTGAGCGTGCACGAATGCGGTGGCCCGGACATCTCGGGCGAGGAGGACCTCGCCGACCTGATCGCGTTGGCCGGGCCGGGAACCCCGGAAGTCACCGCGTACTGGGGTGAGCTCGGCGCACTCGACACGGCCAAGCGGCTCGGCGTCGCGGGACTGGCGGGCGACCTGTTCGCCGACGGCGCGCTCGGGTCCCGCACCGCGGCACTGACCAGCCCGTACCACGACGACGCCGACACCGACGGCGCCGCCTACATCGACGCGCGCACCGTCGCCGAGCACGTCATCGCGTGCACCGAGGCGGGCTTGCAAGCCGGGTTCCACGTCATCGGCGACGCCGCGATCGGCACCGTCGTCGAGGGCTTCGCGATCGCCGAAGAAACTGTCGGCAGGCGCGCGCTGGCGGGCGCGCACCACCGCCTCGAACACGTCGAAATGGTTACGCGCGAACAGATACGGGCGCTCGCGGGCTGGGGCGTCGCCGCGTCGATGCAGCCCCTCTTCGACGACCTGTGGGGCGGCGAAGACCGGATGTACGCCACCAGGCTCGGCGTGGAGCGCGCCGCCGGGTTGAACCCGTTCGCCGCGCTCGCGTCCGAAGGCGTCCTGCTCGCGTTCGGCTCCGACACCCCCGTCACCGCGCTCGACCCGTGGGCCGCCGTCCGCGCCGCCGTCCTGCACCGGACCCCGGGATCGGGCCTCTCGCCGCGCGCCGCGTTCACCGCGCACACCAGGGGCGGGCACCGCGCGGCCGGGATCACCGACGGCATCACCGGCAGCCTCGTTCCCGGCGCGCCCGCGCACTACGCGGTCTGGGCCGCCGACGACCTCGTCGTCGCGGGCTCGGATTCGCGCGTGCAGCGCTGGTCGACCGATCCGCGGTCCGGCGTGCCGCCGCTGCCGAGGCTCGACCCGGACACGCCACTGCCTGCGTGCCTGCGCACCGTGCGCGGCGGACGGACGATCTTCGAAGCGTAGGCGCCATAACCCGGCTTCAACCCGGACCACCTAGAGTTTGCTGGTGCCCGCAACACTCGCCGACCCGGAACCCGCGCTGCCGGAAGAGTCGCGTTCGGACGGACGTCGTGCCTGGTTCCCGTGGCTGGTTCGCCTCTTCGGTGCCGCCGCGTCCGGGTTCGTCCTGTTCCTCAGCTTCGCGCCGCGTCCACTGTGGTGGGTCGCGCCGCTCGCCTTCGCCGGGTTCGGGCTGGTACTGCACGGCCGCCGGTTCTGGGGCGGTTTCGGCTACGGCACGGCATTCGGGATCGGGCTCTTCCTGCCGTTGCTGACCTGGATCCAGGACTTCGTCGGCCCCGATTTCGGGCCGCTGCCCTGGCTCGCGCTGTCCGCGGTGCTGGCCCTCTACTTCGGGCTCGTCGGCGGGCTCGGCTCGTTCGTCCAACTGCTTCCCTTCGCCCCGCTCTGGCTCGCACTCGTCGCCGTCGCGGCCGAGACGCCACGAGCGTGGTTCCCGTTCGGCGGTTTCCCGTGGGGCCGCATCGCGTTCAGCCAGCCGGAGGGCGCCTACCTGTCGCTCGCCTCGATCGGCGGCGCCCCGCTCGTCGGGTTCGCCGTCGCGTTGTCCGGATTCGGGCTGGCCTGGGTGATCCTGCGGCTGCGCGCGCGGGCGTGGCGGCCCGTCGTGGTGCCCGCGCTCGCGGCGCTGCTCCCGGTCGTCGCGGGTCTCGCGGTGTGGCCGACGATCGGTACCGGGGCGCAGGACGGCACCAGGACCGTCGCGGCGGTACAGGGCAGCGCACCGGACACCGGGCTCGGGCTGTTCGTCAACGGCGCCGATCTCCGCAGCTCGCATCTCGCGGAGAGCGAGCGCCTGATCGCGGACATCAAGGCGGGCAAGGTACCCAAGCCCGATCTGGTCGTCTGGCCGGAGACCGCCACCGCCGTCGACGGGCCCGACCCGCGCCTCGACCGGCTCGTCGCCGATTTCGGGGTGCCCGCGCTGATCGGCGCGTCCTACGAACTGCCAGGCCGCCACTTCGAGAACGCGCTGCTGGTCTGGGACCCGAAAACCGGCCAGGGCCAGCGCTACACGAAGCAACAGCTGGTGCCGTTCGGCGAGTACGTGCCCGCGCGCGCCCTCACCGAACTGGTCAGCCCGTTCACGCGCTCCATCGACGAGCGGGTCCCCGGCAACGGCGACCCGGCCGCGCTGGCGGTCGCCGGTACGAAGGTCGGCGCGATGATCTGCTACGAGGTCGCCTACGACTACCCGGGGCGCGAAGCCGTGGACGCGGGCGCCGAACTGCTGACCTCGCCGACCAACAACGCCTGGTACGGGCACAGCGACATGACCTACCAGCACCTGGCGATGTCGCGGCTGCGTGCCGTCGAGCACAGCAGGGCGGTGGTGGTCGCGGCGACCACGGGGGTCAGCGAGATCATCCAGCCCGACGGCACGGTCACCCGGTCGACGGGCATGTTCACGCCCGCGTCGCTGGTGGAGAGCGTGCCGCTGCGCACCACGACTACAGTGGCGGACCGGCTCGGTGCGTGGCCGGAGTACGTGCTCGCCGCCGCGGCCGTGGCAGGGGTGCTGGCGGGGATCGCGCGACGGCGGAAGAGCCGGCGCGCGGAGCAGACGCGAACAGGGGCGGCCGGGTAGCCGCCTCGCAGGGAGGGACAGCGGATGGCGCAG
This sequence comes from Amycolatopsis sp. CA-230715, assembly GCF_018736145.1. Classification (GTDB taxonomy): domain Bacteria; phylum Actinomycetota; class Actinomycetes; order Mycobacteriales; family Pseudonocardiaceae; genus Amycolatopsis. Next base: position 9,607,758 of record NZ_CP059997.1, on the reverse strand, counting down.
GCGCCGCGAAGGGCACAGGGGATCGAACCGGTGCTGGTGGTGATCCCCACCTACAACGAGCGCGACAACCTGCCGCCGATCCTGCGCAGACTGCGCGCCGCGCTGCCGGAGGCGCACGCGCTGGTCGTCGACGACGGCAGCCCGGACGGGACGGGGGAGATCGCGGACAAGCTCGCCGCGGACGACGACCGCGTGCACGTGCTGCACCGGACCGAGAAGGCGGGCCTCGGCGCCGCCTACGTCGCGGGCTTCCGGTGGGGCCTGGCCAGGGAGTACGCGACGATCGTCGAAATGGACGCGGACGGCTCGCACGCGCCGGAGGACCTGCCGCGCCTGCTCGACGCCCTCGGTGACGCGGACCTGGTGATCGGCTCCCGGTACGTGACGGGCGGCAGCGTCGTGAACTGGCCGAAGCAACGCGAAATCCTGTCGCGGGGCGCCAATCTGTACTCCCGCTTCGCACTCGGCGTCGGCGTGAAGGACATCACCGCCGGCTTCCGCGCCTACCGGCGCGAGGTGCTCGAAAAGCTCGCGCTCGACGAGATCGCCTCGCACGGTTACTGCTTCCAGATCGATCTGACGCTGCGCACCGCCGACGCGGGGTTCGAGATCGTGGAGGTGCCGATCACTTTCACCGAGCGCGAGATCGGCGAGTCGAAGATGAGCGGCTCGATCATCAGGGAGGCGTTCCTGCGCGTCGGCACGTGGGGTGCGCGGCGGCGCTGGGCGCAGGCTCGCCGGCTGGCGCGCCGCGGCTGACCCCGGACAGCGAAGAACCCCCGTGGCGGGAGGTCACGGGGGCTCTTCGGTGTTGTGGTGGGAACGGGCTACTCAACTACGCCGAGCGGGAGGTCCGACGGCCCTTGAGCTCGGCGAGACGTTCGTTCAGCAAGTCCTCGAGCTCCGGGATCGAACGCCGCTCCAGCAGCATGTCCCAGTGCGTCCTCGGGGGCTTGACCTTCTTCTGCTCCTGCTGCTCGCCATCGATGATCTCGGACTCGCTGCCGTGCAGGCGGCACTCCCACACCGGCGGGATCTCGGCGTCGTCGGAGAACGGCACCTCGAACTCGTGGTTCTTGGGACAGGCGTACCGGACCGTACGGCGCGGTGCGAGATCGTGATTGCGGTCGGTCTCGTAGCTGACCGCTCCCAGCCGGCTTCCACGGAGAACACGGTCGGCCATGATGGGGTCCTTTCAGTCGGCTCCAGGGAGAGCCTGGGTGATGCTCACTGTATGCAACGACCGGCGGGTCGGCAGGATTCCCCGGCCAGCATGTCGTTGCTCACGATGAGCTGCGTCACCCGTCGACAACAGCTTCCTCTGTTAGGAGGCGGTTCCGCCCCTGACGTGACGCGTTTACAGAGGTCTTCTTGGGGAGATCACCCGTTCGGGCGAGTCGTCCTACCAATCATGTCAGCCGTAACTGACCGTGTTGGGCCGTCGCGGGACCGAGGTGTCCCAATCGGTAGTGGCGGCGGCACAATACTTGGTAACGCATCGTAGTCGGTTCGGCCTCCCTCGGTGGCATAGCTGAACTTTCAACCATACCCGGTTCGGTGTCGGCTACCACTACCGTGTCGCCCGCTCGTAACACTTCGCCGTCACGGACGCGGGCGTTGAACCGCCCGGCCGCGCCGCACCAGCACAGCACTTCGACCTGGACCGGCTGCAGTTCGTCGGCGAGTTCGAACAACCGTCGCGCGCCGGGGAACAGCTCGCTGCGGAAGTCCGTCGCGATCCCGAAGCAGTAGACGTCGACCTGGACGTCGTCGGCGAGTTCGGCCAGCTGCTCGACCTGGACGGGGGAGAGGAACTGGGCCTCGTCGACGATCAGGTAGTCGACGTGCCGTCCGGCCGCCCACTGCTCCTTGACCAGTGCCCGCAGGTCCGTGTCGGCGCCGACCTCGTTGGCCGTGCTGGTGATCCCGATCCGGCTGGTGATCTGCGGCGCGCCGGAGCGGTCGTGGCGGACCAGCAGCAGCCCGCGCCTGCCCTGCCTGGCGTGGTTGTGGTTGATCTGGAGCGCGAGCGTCGACTTCCCGCAGTCCATCGGCCCGTAGCAGAACTTGAGCCGCCCGGCCGATGGCGCGGCCCTGCGCGCGCCCGCGGCGGGCACCGACGAAAGCGCGTCGGTCGGGTCGAGGTCGTTCTCGTCGAGCGTGGTCACGACGAGCGACCCTATCGGGAGCACTCCGCGTCACCTGCCTCGAACACTGTGCAATGGAACACAGCTCCCGGCGGTTCCGGGCGGCCGTTCCGCACGGCTGGCCGTAGGGTGGTCAGCCAGACTCCGGTGGAGGAGAGGGGACCGGCGTGCAGATCACGCGCGCGCAGCGCAACGCCGTCGCGGAGAAGATCACCCAGCTCGAACGGTCCTTCTACGGCCGTGGCCCGAGCAACGTCAAGGTTTCGGTGAGCCAGGACGAGCCGGTGAGCCTCGTGGTGCTGTCCATCGACAGCCTCACCGCGGGCGACAGCGTGCTCGGCGAGCGCGGCTACCGCGAGGCGGTGATCCGCCACCACGAGGCGCTGCACGAGGCCACGCGCGAGGATTTCATCGGCGCCGTCGAGGAAATCGTGGCGGCGAAGGTGCACGCCTACCTGGCGCAGGTGCACCCGGTCACCGGGCACGCCGTGCGCGTGTTCATCTTCGCGGAGCTCGGCGACTCCCTCGAACTCGACGGCGAGCACTAGGCGCGCGTTCGGCGGCTGACCGGGCGCCGGGCGACGGTTATGATCAAGAGCGCTTCACCGTGCGGGTGAAGCGCGAACTGAAAATTCCAGAACGGTCTTCGGGTGGTTCGGCAGCGCGTCGCGGGACGCGGGGCGGGGCCACTCGGACGAGATGACCCGCCGGTGGGCGGGGGCGAGGGTGGCACCCGCGTCCCGGCACGCCGCGGGTCCGAGCAGAGGAGCTGTCTCGTGATGACAACCAGTACCCCGGTCTTCCCGGCGGAGCTGTGCCCGCGTGCCGCCGATCTCGACGGCACCCGGATCCGGCCGGGCGCGTTGCGGCGCATGGTTTCCGGCGTCGTGGCACGCCAGGACGTGTGGGCGCCGCAGGTCCGGTTCGACCTCGCCGAGCGCTATTTCACCAGGCTCCACCGCGACGAACTGGTCGAGGTGTGGCTGATCTGCTGGGAGTTCGGCCAGGACACCCTGCTGCACGACCACGGCGGCAGTGTCGGCGCGTTCGCGGTGGCGAGTGGCGCGCTGGTCGAGGACTACGCCGCCGACGCGGGCGCGTCGCGCCTGCGCACCCGCGCGCACCGGGCCGGTGACGCGGTCGCCTTCGGTACCGAATACCTGCACAACCTCGTCAACACCGACACCACGCCCGCGGTGACGATCCACGCCTACTCCCGGCCGTTGAGTGCGATGAACTTCTACTGCTGGCTGGATTCCGGCCTGCACCACCTGCGGGAAATCCCCTGCGACTCCCCGGAACCGGCCACCGGCGATCTCGAAGCGCTCGCCGCGACGGCGCGGGCGGCGCGGCGATGACCGCGCACGAAGACGTGATCTCCCGCAAGCTCGCCGAAGCGACTTCGGGGCTACGCAGGTACCTCCCGGAGGAAGCGGCCGACGCCGTCCGCCGGGGCGCGCTCCTCGTCGATCTCCGGCCGCTGGAGTACCGGCTGCGCGGTGGTGAGATCGCCGGCGCCGTCGCGGTTTCCCGGCACGTGCTCGAATGGCGTCTCGACGTCACCAGCCGCTGGCGGCTGAAGGAACTGGCCGAGGGCGACTTCGACCGGGAGATCATCCTGTTCTGCAACGAGGGCTACACCTCGAGCCTCGCCGCGCGCCAGGTCGGGGACCTGCTCGGACTGACCGCGGTCGGAGACGTCAGAGGCGGGTTCGCGGCGTGGAAGGAGTCGGGCCTGCCCGTCACGCCACGCGCGGGCAGTTCCTTGTCCACAGTGGACTGACGCCGGGCTACTCGCCCTTCTTCCTCCCGGGGCCGTGGCCGGGTTTGCCTGGTTTGCCGTTGTTCCCGCCCTGCGGTCCCGAAGCCTTCGACGGGACCGTCGGCGGGGCCTTCGGCGGAGGTTTCGCCTCGCCGGTCACGGTCACCGGCGGCGCCACTTCGGTCACCGGCGTCGCCGTGACGGTGATTCGTGGCGGCGGGCCGCCGTGCGTGTCGGCGGCCGCGGTGACCATGACCGGCGGGGGCGGCGGTGCGGTGGAGGGAGCGGCCGTCGGTGGTGCCGGTTGCTGGTTCTTCGACGGCGTGGGGCCGAGCGCCCCGGGAAGGATGAGCGTGAACGCGGCGGCGGCGGCCGTCACGACGGCGCCGGTCGCGAGCACGCGGGGACGCCGCCACCGGTGGCCGGAGGACACCGCGGCACGGGGCTTGACCGAACCCGGATCGGTGAGGGAGCGGGTCACCTCGGCCGCGGTCGGCCGCGCCGACGGCTTGCTGGCGGTCATCCACCGCAGGAGCGCGACGAGGTCCGGCGGCACGTCGACGGGAACGCGCGGCGGCCGGTTCAGCCTCGCCACGGCGGACTCGGCGAGGCTCCCGTCGTACTCGCGTTCGGCGGTGAGGCATTCGATGAGGACCAGGCCGAGCGAGTAGACGTCCGCCGGTGCGCCGACCGGCTGGCCGAGCACCTGCTCGGGGGCGAGGTAGGCGGCGGTACCCGCGACCGCGCCGGTGGCGGTCACCCTGGTCATGTCCAGCGCCCGCGCGATGCCGAAGTCGCCGATCATCGGGCCGTCCTGGCCGAGCAGGATGTTGGCCGGCTTGAGGTCGCGGTGGGTGATGCCGCGTTCGTGCACGTGCGCGAGTGCGTCGCCGAGCGCCTTCGCCAGCTCGGTGACCTCGCCGGGGGACATCGGCCCCGTCTGCAGGCGGTCGGCGAGGTTCTCCCCATCGACGAGCCGCATCACCAGGAACGTCTGCCCGTCCTGTTCTCCGGTGTCGTAGAGCGGCACGAGGCACGGGTGGTCGAGGCTGCTGAGGATGGTTATCTCCCGCAGCCGCCGCCGCTGCTCGACCGCCAGCGCGTCGTGGTGGAAGACCTTCACCGCGACCTCGCGGTTGAGCTGAGTGTCGAACGCGCGGTGGACGCGCGCGGTGCCGCCGCGGCCGATCAGCCTGCCCACCTCGTACCGGCCGCCGAGCATCGAGGGGGGTTCCGGCGTGCTTTCGACCGCGGGCCAGCCCACATCGGGCACCACGAACTGGGATTCCGTCGTGCCATCCCGGTCAGCCGGATGTCCCATGGCGCGCCCTTCGCCCCGATCGTCTACTCCGCACCGGGTTGAAGATAACGCTCGTACCCCCAACGGCCAACCGAAGGCCCCTATCGCGGGTGCCCGTGTCGCGCGATCGGGATTCGCGCGGTACGCCCGGTTCGGCGGCAGCTTTCACCCCGTGTTCACCCGGAGTCCTTACGTGGCACCATCTTTCGGCGCGCGCGGTGACGAAGGTGTGGCCATGACCGAACTGACACGCCGCCGCCTGCTCGGCTCCGCCGCCGGAGCCGCCGCCACCGCGGCCGCGGCCACCCTGATGCCTCCGAACGTCCAGCGCGCGCTGGCGCGGGAAGCGCCGGCACGTGGTTCCCTGCGCGACATCGAGCACGTGGTGCTGCTGATGCAGGAGAACAGGTCGTTCGACCACTACTTCGGCACGCTGTCCGGCGTCCGCGGGTTCAACGACCCGCACGCGGCGAAGCTGCCCAACGGCAAACCGGTGTTCTACCAGCCGGATCCGCAGAATCCCGCAGGCTACGCGCTGCCGTTCCACCTGGACACGCACGCCACCAACGCGCAGAAGATCCCGTCCACCTCGCACGCGTGGCAGGTCCAGCACGACGCCTGGAACGGCGGCAGGATGGACAACTGGCTGCCCGCCCACCGCAAGGCGGACGGGAAGAACGGGCCGTACGTGATGGGATACCACACGCGCGCCGATCTCCCGTTCCAGTTCGCGCTCGCCGAAGCGTTCACCGTCTGCGACGCCTACCACTGCTCGGTGTTCGGGCCGACCTGGCCGAACCGGATGATGTGGATGACCGGCACCATCGATCCCGACGGTGAGCACGGCGGCCCCATCCTCGACAACCACGCGCCCGCGGGCGGCTACACCTGGACCACCTACGCCGAGCGGCTCACGAAGGCGGGGGTGAGCTGGAAGGTCTACGAGCAGAGCGACACCTACGGCTGCAACATGCTGGAGCAGTTCGCGAACTTCCGCGCCGCGCCGAAGGATTCCCCGTTGTACGTCAACGGGTTGACGCACCGGCCCGAGGGGCAGTTCGAATACGACGCGCGCAACGACAAGCTGCCCGCCGTCTCGTGGATCATCTGCACCTCCACCGCGTCCGAACACCCGGACTACACACCCGCCGAGGGCGCCGCGTTCGTCGCCAGCAAGATCGACGCGATCGCGGCGAACCCCGACGTGTGGGCGAAAACCGCGTTCATCCTCAACTACGACGAGAACGACGGGCTGTTCGACCACGTCGTCCCGCCGACACCGCCCGCGGGCACCCCGCACGAGTTCGTCACCAAGACCTCGCCGGGCGGGACGAAGGGCAACGGGCTGCCCGTCGGCGCCGGGTACCGGGTGCCCGCGATCGTCGTCTCGCCGTGGACCGCGGGCGGCTGGGTGTGCAGCGAGCCGTTCGACCACACCTCGACGCTGCGGTTGCTGGAGAAGGTCACCGGCGTGGCCGAGCCGAACATCTCGGACTGGCGCCGCCGGACGTTCGGCGACCTGACCTCGGCCTTCCGGTTCGACGACCAGAAAGCGCAGCCGCCGACCATGCCGGACACGAGCGGCCCGCTGACCCTCTCGCGCTACGAGGCGTCGAACCTGCCCGCGCCGACCTTCCCCGGGAAGGACCAGAAACCGCCGACGCAGGAGCCGGGGCAGCGGCCGAGGGTCCCGCGCGCGCACTGACGGGACCAGTCCCGGCGGTCAGCGCCCCACTTCCTGGTCCGCCCAGTCGGCGACCGCCCGGAAGTAGTCGCGTGCGTTGGGCGCGTAGTTGATCGCGTGCCCGTAGCCCTGCAGCGCGTAGGTGTGCAGGTTCGCGGCCGGTGAGTAGTACAGCTGCTCGGTCTGCTTGATGCCGTCCGCGGACGAGCAGTCGGTGGCGAGCAGTCCGCAGAAGACGGTGTCCTGGCCCAGCGCGATCATGACGGGTTTGTCGATCAGGAGCGAGTACGGTGTGATCACGCCGAGTGCGAACAGGTCCAGTGCCTGGGTCTCCACCGAAGTGTCCTTTGTGGACTCGTCGAAGGCGATCGCGCCCGGCACCTCCGGACCTGGCCGGTGGAAGAGCGAGTACCGGGTGCCGGGCAGGCTGGTGATGTAGGCGGGATCGTGGCCGTCACCGGCGAACTTCGGGTCGAGCGCCGCCGGGTACATCGAGGCGAAGACCGGGATCGCGCCACCGACGTTCACCCGGTGCGCCAGCCCGGTGATCAGGACGCCGTCGACGTCGTGGAAGGTCGCGGCCTCGACGATCGCGATCGCGGAGCCGTACGAATGCCCGCCGAGGACCACCTTGGCGAACCGCGGTCCCCGTTCGCCGGACTTCAGCTGCCCGATGACCTCGTGCACCGTTCCTGCCTCGGTGATCGTGGTCAGCAGGACGCTCAGCGGTACGGAACTGGTGCCGGTGCCGAGCCGGTCGATGGCGAGCGTGGCGTACCCGGCCTCGTTCATCGCCCGCCGGTAGGACCGGATCTCCGGCTCGTACCCGATGTCCCAGTAGGACCTGTTGTACGTGCCTCCGGGGACGAGGACGTGCACCGTGTTCGCGCCACCGTCGGGGACGCACAGCGTGCCGCGGATCGTCTGGGGCGTGAGCACGAGCGTCACCGGGAACGATATTTCCCGGCAGGAAGATCCGGCCGCCTGTGCGACGCCGGGTGCCGGCAGGAAAGCGAGCAGTGCGACGGTCGAAGCGGCGGCGACGAATCGTCGGGTCGAAGCGCGGCGTCCACCGCGGAACCAATTCACGGGCAAGTGCCTCCAGTCGTGATGAATGCGAAAGAAAAACTAGGTTCGCGGCAGCGCGGTCATCGGCATGCGGTCCGGGTAGGCCGCCGAGGTCACCTTGGTCCGCACCGGTTTTCCCGGCACCGGAACGAGGCGCCACCGGGTCAGGACGGTGGCCGCGACGATGGTGATTTCGGTTTCCGCGAAGGACTTCCCGACGCACTGGCGAGCGCCGGTGCCGAACGGGACGAACGCGCCCTTCGGCAGCGAGGCGGCTCGCTCGGGCAGCCAGCGATCCGGATCGAATTGCTCCGGGTCGGCATAGTACCTCGGGTCGAAATGCAGTGAGTACGGGCTGAGCATGAATTCCGTTCCGGCGGGGAACGGGAATCCGCCGATCTCGACCTGGGTCAGTGCCCGGCGCATCAGGATCCAGATCGGATACATCCGCAGGGTTTCGGTGACGACCCGCCGGGTGTATTCCAGCGCGGGCAGGTCGTCCACGGTGACCGGGCGGCCCGCCAGCACCCGGTCCAGTTCGTCCAGGATCCGCCGCTCGATTTCCGGGTTCCGCGCGACTTCGTGGAAGAACCACGTCAGCGTCACGGCGCTGGTTTCGCTGCCCGCGGTCAGCAGGGTGATCACCTCGTCGTAGACCTGCTGATCGGTCATGCGATCGCCGGTGTCCTCGTCGACGGCGAGCATCAGCATGGACAGGAGGTCGCCGTGGTCCTCACCGTCCGCGCGCCACGACGCGATCACTTCGAGCACGATGCGCCGGAGCCGTTCGACGGCGCTGTCGAACCGGCGGTTGGCGGGGATCAACGGCACGTGCTCGAAGAACTTCGGGGACAGTGCCCTGATCATTCCCTCCTTGAGCACGATCGGGATCGACCGCCGCGCCTCGGCGATGGCCTGCTTGCCCAGTTCGGTGGAGAACAGGGTTTCGCCGACGACGGTGATCGCCAGGCGTTGCATGTCGTCGTCCACCTGCCGCACTTCGCCGTCCTGCCAGGCAGCGGTCTGCTCCCGCGCGACGCGCACCATCGTCGCCGCGTAGGAGGCGAGGCGGTCGCGGTGGAACGCCGGTTGCACCAACCGGCGCTGACGCCGGTGGAAATCCCCCTGCGACATGACCAGCCCGTTGCCCATGAACGGCCGGAACCTGTCGAAGATCGCGCCTTTCGAGAAATTCGCCCCCTCGGTCACCAGTATTCGGGTGACCAACGCCGGGCTGGTCAGGAAAAACGTGCGAAGCGGGCCGAGGTGGATCTCGATGATTTCGCCGTGCTCGCGCAAGGATGACGTGAACCGCACGCGATGACGCAACATCGACAACGTGTGCCCGAAAAAGATCAACCGGCCGGGGGCGGTTGGGACAGGCATTCCCTCTCCTCGGCTGAGTGAAACGGATGAGCCACCATAGGCTCTGCCCGGCGTCGCGCGACAGTACCCGATGGGGGAAACGCCATCACGCGGATGGCCCTGTTCGGTGCGCACGCCGGGTGAGTAAGTTGGCGTGCTCCCAGGCGAACGAGGTGCTCGAGCGATGTCACGGCAACAGGACTGGGTTCCGGCGGGTATCGACACGACGACCCCGAGCGGCGCGCGAACCTACGATTTTTTGTTAGGAGGTGCACACAACTTCCAGGCCGACCGCGATGCCGCGGTGTACGCCGAGCGGATCATGCCGGGCGTCCGTGACGTCGCACGCCTGAATCGGGCATTTCTCGGCAGGGTCGTCCGGTTCATGATGAACCAGGGCATCCGGCAGTTCATCGATCTCGGGTCGGGCATTCCCACGGTTGGCAATGTGCACGAAATCGCCTCGGGAATCGACCCGGGCTGCCGGGTGGTCTACGTGGACCGCGACCCCATCGCGGTGTCGCACAGCAGGTTGCTGCTGAAGTCGACCGGCCGCGCGGCGATCGTCGAGGCGGACTTCTGCGATCCCGATGCGGTTTTCGGCAGCCCGGAAGTGCGCCGCTTGATCGATTTGAGCGAGCCGGTCGGCGTGCTAATGGTGGCGCTGCTGCACTGGATCCCGGACGAGAAGGGGCTTCCGGCACTGCTCGCCGAACACCGCGACCGGCTCCCGGTCGGGAGTTACCTGGCGATTTCGCACCTGAGCAGCGACCAGCAGGCCGACCGGATCGACGGCGCGGTCGAGATGTTCAACGAGTCCAGGGGAAGGGACCGGGCGACGACCCGGACGTACGAGGAGATCGAAGCCATGTTCGGCGACTTCGAACTGGTCGAGCCGGGGCTGACCGGATGCGCGCTGTGGCGGCCGGGCGGGCCAGGCGACATCTCGGAAAATCCCGAAGCCAACGCGCAGATCTACGGCGGCGTCGCCGAGAAGATCCGCCGCCCGGCGTCATGACCAGGCCGTTGCCGTCCGAGGAACCGGCGCGGCCTGCCGGTGCGCAGCCCCTCGCGTCGCAGCGCGAACGCGCGAAGGTCGCGCGGAAATGGGCCTATCTCATCCAGCGCGCGGTCTACGTCCCGTTGCCGGAAGACGAGATCGAACGCGAGTTCCTCGGCCTGCTCGACCGGCTGCTGGAAGCGGTGAGCGGGGGCCGGTCCGCCACGGAGAGCGCCTCGCAGGTCGGCGCCGAGCTGGTCCGGCTGCACTGCGTCGGCAAGACGAGCTTGCAGTGCACGGTGGACGTCCTCGCCTCGGCACTGCTGGCGCCGGCGGAGGGCCGCGCCGCCGACCGGTTCGCGGAGCGCGTCGCCAAGGTGCTCGGCGCGCTGGCGTCCGGTTACGTGGAAGCGGTCCGCGCGTCGGTCGTCGACCAGCAGGACACGCTCAACCAGGCACTGGTCGCCGCGGTGCGCGCGTCACAGCAGGAACTTGCGGCCAGTGAGGCCCAGCTGGACGAGATCTTCGTCAGTTCGCCGAGCGGGATCGCGGTCACCGGGCCCGACGGGGAGTTCGTCCGCACGAATCCCGCCCTGCACCGGATCCTGGACCGGACGGCGGGCGAGGTCGAGCGCGGCAACCTGGTGGAGTTCGCGCACGAGCCGGATCGGCAGTCCCTTCGCGACGGGTACCGCGATCTCCGCGACGGCCGGATCGATCGGCTGCGGTCGCGCCCGCGCTTCGCCACCAAGGACGGGGACCTGTCCCAGATCACGCTGACCGCCTCGCTCCTGCGCGGTGCGCACGAGACCGGCCAGTACGTGACGATCGTGGCCGACGACGCGGACCTGGCGCTGCTGCAGAACCAGCTGCGCCACCAGTTGCTGCACGACATGCTCACCGGGCTGCCGAACCGCCAGTTCTTCAGCACGCATCTCGAGCACGTGCTGCACCAGCCGCACCCCGCGACGTTGTACCACGCGGACCTCGACGGGTTCTCCCTGGTCACCGACGGGCTCGGCAGGAAGGCGGGAGACAGCCTGCTGCGGACCGTCGCGGAACGGCTCAGGTCCGTCGTGGCCGGGGAGAACGCGATGGTCGCGCGGTTCGAGAGCGACAAGTTCGGCATCCTGATCGAGAGTTCGGCAACCTCGCCGGACGCGGCGACGATGATCGGGCGGATCAACGAGACGCTGTCCGAACCGGTCTACGTCGAGGGCGTCGGACTGGCGGTGACGGCCGGTTTCGGCGTGGTGGAAGACCTTTCCCGCACCGCCGAACCCGCCGAGCTGCTGCGCTCGGCGGATCTCGCGATGCGGCGAGCCAAGAGCACCGGTCCCGGCCGGTGGGAACGGTACGACCCGGTGTGGGACTCGCGCGCCAGGGAGGACTTCGCCCTGGTGGCCGCCATGCCCGGTGCGTGGGAGAACGGGGAACTGGGCGTCGGTTACGAGCCACTGGTGCGACTGGCCGATGGTGTGCTCACCGGGGTCGAGGCGCGGCTGCGGTGGGAACACCCGGAGCTGGGCGTGCTGCCGAGGGAGCGGTACTTCCGCCTGGCCGAGCGGACCGCGTTGCTCGGCCAGCTCGGCGCGTGGCTGGTCGAACACGGCTTGCTGGAGAAGGCGGAGTGCGGTGCCGCGGACCTGACGCTGCTGGTTCCTCTCACAGCGAACCAGCTCGTCGATCCGCGCCTGGCCGGGAAGGTCCGGCGAACACTGGAGCGCGCCGGGACGCCGGCCGAACGGGTGTGGCTCGGCCTGCCGACGGAGGCGCTGCTCGGTACCGCGCGCGAGGCCGCGGACAACGCGCGCGTGCTCGCCGGGCTGGGAATCGGCGTGCTGCTGGACGATTTCGGCGCGACACCGGGTGAGCTGGTGCTGCTGGAGGAACTGCCGGTTCACGCCGTACGCCTCGACTCCCGCCTCGTGCGGCACGCCGTCGACGAGGAGTCGGCCGCCGTCACCGGGGTGAGCCAGCTGATCGCGTTCGTCCGGCGTGCCGGGATCGCGGTGCTCGTCGGTGATCTCCGCACCGAGGAGCAGGCGCGGCGGTGGCAGCGGGCGGGAGCCGAGCTGGGGATGGGCCCGCTGCTCACCGATGACGCCGGGCCGGTGACCGAAATCGAATCCCTGACGGCACGGGATGCTTGAGGTGTGCGAGTGCGCACGGGACTCGGCGGCCGTCTTCGCGGGATAATGCCGAAAACCCCGCTACGGCAAGGGATTCACGATGGACGACCACGAACTGGCGAGGTCGCTCGCCACCACGGCCGGGGAACTGCTGCTCGATCTGCGCCGGGGAGCGACCGGGCCGGTCGGCCGCAAGCTCGGCGACGAGGGGGACCGGCGCTCCCACGCACTGCTGGCCGAGTCGTTGCGGCGGCACCGGCCGCGTGACGCCGTCCGTTCCGAGGAAGGCGCCGAGCTGCCGGATCCCGCCGAGCTGAACGGCAGGCTCTGGATCATCGACCCCCTCGACGGCACGAAGGAGTACTGCGACCGCGATCGCACGGACTGGGCCGTGCACGTCGCGCTGGCCGCGCGGGGAAAGCCGATCGCGGGCGCGGTGGCACTACCCGCGCGCGGCCGCACCTACGCCACTGACGAACCCGTGCGGCTCCCGGCCCGCGAGCCGCACGGCCCGCTTCGCGTCGCGGTCAGCCGCAGCCACCGGCCCGCCCTGATCGACGCGCTGGCGGAAGAGATCGAAATCGAGACCGTGCCGATGGGATCGGCCGGGGTCAAGGTGATCGCGGTGCTCACCGGTGCCGCCGACGCCTACGTGCACGCGGGCGGTCAGTACGAATGGGACAGTGCGGCCCCGGTCGCCGTGGCCGCCGCGGCGGGTGCGCACACGTCGAGGGCGGACGGCTCGGAACTGGTCTACGGCAACGTTTCGCCCAGCCTCCCGGATCTGCTCGTCTGCCGTCCGGAGTGCGCCGGGAACCTGCTCGCCGCGATCGGCGCCGCGGCGAGCAGGACCGGGCTGCGCTGAGCCGCGCTACCGGTAGCCGTACCGGAGCATCAACGGTGCGACACCGGCGAAGGCGGCCAGCTTCCCCGGCAGCGGCATGGTGTCGCGCCAGCGTTCGTGCCGCTGGATTTCGATCCGGCCGTGGCGGAGCCGATCGGGGTTGCCGGTGACCGTGTGGTTGCCCCCGAGCACGACCGACGCGGAATCGAAGGAGATGGCGTTCGCGTCGGAGTACCCGGCGAAGCGGGCGATCTCGTCGGTCACCTCGCGCGGCCGCCGGGTGAAGTCCTCGTACCGGATCCGGAGGTACTTCGCCGCGCCGACGGCGGCCCCGACCACTTCCGAGGCGACGTTGAACCCCGCCCAGTAGGCCAGCGTCCGCGGCGCGCTCATCCGCTCGAGGTAGTTCTTCGGCGCCAGGTACGAGGTCACGGTGGCCCTGGGATCGCGCACGATGTGCAGCACCCGTACGTCGAGATCGTCCCGCGCGGCCAGCACGGCGGCGTCCGCAGCGTACTTGGAGCTGTCCACGACGACGCCGGCCCCGCTCGCCTCGGCGACCGCGTGGTGGATCCCGGCGATCGCGTCGCCCAGTTCGTCTACTTCGGACGGACGTCGGCGGCGGCCGAGCGATTCCGCGAGCCGTGGCGCGGTGTGCCGCGTGCGAAGGAAGCGCTGTTGCAGGTCCCACAGCCGTTCCGCGCCCTTGCGGTCCGGGCCGCTCGCGCCGCCGAGGTGCTTCGCCCAGACCTCGCAGTCGAGCAGGTCGAGCCCGCAGCCGCAGAGGGTGTTCGTGCCGTCGCGGAGCACGGCGTTCTTCCACAGGAAGTACCGCTCGCCGATGTGCACCGCACCGGGCAGTTCGTTGAGGACGTTGCCGACGAACGTGCTGCCGCAGCGCATCATGCCGGTGATGTACAGGACGACGGGCCGCACGGCTCAGCCCTCGTCCTGCTCGAGGAGGACGAAGTGCTGCGGTACGTGCACCGCGAGCCCCAGCCGGGTCCGCGCGGTGATGACCCGGCGCGCGGCCGATCCGGGGTCCCTGCTCAGCGTGATCGAGGAGATGTTGGGGTTGAGCAATGTCGCCCCGGCGCGGAAGTCGCCGAGCAGCGCCTTGCCGCGCGGGACCATCCTCGTTCGCGACACGGTGACCCCGGCTTCCTTGAACCTGTTCAGGAACCCGTTTTCCGCGGCGAGCCAGTACAACTCGGGGTGCATCACCGCGCCGTCGCACGAGCCACCGGTTTCCTCCACTTCGGACGCGGCGAGCGCGAGTTCCCGGAACACGTCCCGCCGCCCCGTCTGGTGGCGCAGGCCCTTCATGTTGAGCAGGCCCTCGATCTTGCCGTCCTTGCTGCCGTACAACAGGATCTCGTTCTCCTGGGTCCACATGCGAACGAACATGCGGTAGTCGATGAAACTGGCCAGCAGACCCGGTTGCCGGACGAATTCGACCGGCACGTTCAGCGCCATCTCGACATCGGTGAAACCGGCTTCCTTGAGCCCGGAGCCGAACGTGGACTCCGGGGTCGCCTGGTACGCGGTCCCGCTGGGCCCGCGGTCGACGCCGGTGAACTCCTCCAGGTATTCGCCGTGCCCTTCGCGGACCCTGCCCACCTTGAGCAGGTGCCGGACCATGTACCGCGGCCGCGTCTTCAGCAGCGGGAAGGACGCGGGCAGGTAGGCGTGGAACGGGACGACGATCTCGTCCTCGTCCGTCCTCGCGGCGACGGCGCGCGCGAAGTCCTCACCGGGGGTGAGGTTTTCGTTGTACGAGTCCTCGTACGGGACTTCGATCTCGCAGCCGAGTGTCTGGGTGTGCATCGCGAAACTCCCTGTGGTCGGTGTGCGGTCAGGCGGCGGCCTGCTCGGCGAACTTCCGGTACCGTCCGGCGAGTTCGTCGGCCCAGACGCCGGTGTCCACGAGCCGCATGGTCCGGCACTCGTAGCCGAGGAGCCGGTGCATCACGGCCATTTCGCGGTCGGTGAAGGTCACCGTGCCGTCCTGGTCGATGTGCTCGATGCCGTCCGCGCGCTGGCAGTCCTCGTTGATCGCGATCGCGTCGTCGAGCGGCAGGTCACCGGGCAGGTCCGGGGTCGCGCCGTCGCGGCCGATCCGCGCCGGGTAACCACCGGGAAGCCCGTCCGGTGCCGGCACGTGCGCCAGCACGCCGCTGTCGGTCGCCATCGCGTGCAGCACGCGCATCGCCGACGAAGCGGTGAGGAGCTGCCCGGCGTCGCCGCCGAGACGGCGGAGCCGCCCGCTCAGGTGCGCGAACACCGCGCGGTGCGAGACGCCTTCCAGCGGCTCGCCGTGCACGGTCGCCGCCAGGTGGTACGCGCCGTTCCCCTCGTCGCCGAACCGGGGGACGTAGTGGCTGAAGTAGTGCTGTGCCACCAGTTTCACCTCGACCGCGGCCGGGTCGGCGCCCGCCTCGATGGCGTGGCCGTAGGTCAGCGCCGGGATGATGTTGCCGACGTTGCCGATCCCGGTCGTCGGCGCCATCCCTGCCTTGGCCAGTACCGGGCCGACCGCGTCGGGGTAGGCGGCGTTGACCACCTTCGGTGCCGTGCCGGATTCGCGGATCGCTTGTGCCAGCAGGTAGTTCGGCGTCAGGTGCATGGGCAGCCACGGGCCGAGCTGGGCTTCGTCGAGTTCCTCGAAAACGGGCTTCGGCAGCTTGGTGATGATCCGCCACGACTGCAGGGAGGCCGCCATGAAGACGATGTCCGGCCGCACGGCCGCGATCGTCTCCGCGGTCGCGGCTACGTCGTCGAGATCGACGCGCTCGACCCGCACGTCGCCGAGCACCCCGAGGTTCGCCGCGGTGAGCATGGCCAGGTTGGCCGTCCTGGTGGTCTTTTCGAGATCTCGCCCGGCGAGCACCACCCGGTTCGTGTCGGGGGTGTTCAGCAGCAGCGTGAGCACGCGCGCCGCGAGATCACCGCACCCCACCACCATGATCAGCGGCTTTTCGTTCTCGGTCACGTCCTTCTCCTTTCGAGTGTCGCGTGTGGTCAGTGCCGGGCCGGCAGCAGGCTCCCGGCGCGGCGGGCGCTCGCGGGCAGTCCGTCGATGTGCCGCTCGATGAAGTCGAGCAGGCGGCGCGTGTTCCGGTTGACCTCGGCGTGCGTGCTGACGAACGCGCCGTGCCCGGCGAACTGGTCCGGCCGCATGCCGTCGGGTTCGACCGCGTTGCGGAAGTAGGGCAGCCGTTCGAGCTTGCCGAGCACCGCCGGGGGCACCGGGCGCTCGATGGCGTCGCGGTCGAACTCGGTCAGTTCGCCGTCCCTGCGCATGGTCGCTTCGATGAAATCCGGTTTGCAGGTGTAGGCGAGCTCCGCGCCCGCGGTCTGTTCGAGGTGCATGCTGAGCAGGCCGGCGTCCACCGACGGATGCTCGACCTCAAGGCTGGACAACAGCATCTTCACCGGATGGCGCCGCGCGCGC
This sequence comes from Amycolatopsis sp. CA-230715, assembly GCF_018736145.1. Taxonomy (GTDB): domain Bacteria; phylum Actinomycetota; class Actinomycetes; order Mycobacteriales; family Pseudonocardiaceae; genus Amycolatopsis. The sequence goes on along the minus strand of NZ_CP059997.1, from coordinate 9,591,002 downwards.
AGGATCCGGTCGATCCGCTTGAGCACGGCGACCTCCGCCCAGCGGACGTCGAGCGGGGTCAGGTCGACGCCGTGCTCCTCGGCCTCGGCGAGCAGATCCCCGTTGGCGCCGTACCGCCCGATCATGTGGGTGATCACGGCGCGCCAGCGCTCGGTGTCGACACCGGCGGCCTTCGCGGCGGCGAGTCCCGTTTCGACGGCGCGCACGCATTCCATGAACTGCGGCACGGTGTAGGTGAGCGTGTTGTTGATCGAGATGCCGCGGGACACGAGTTCCGTGATCACCTCGTACCCCGCGGGGGTACCCGGCACCTTCACCATCACGTTCGGGTCCAGCCCGGCCAGTTCGACCGCCTGCGCCAGCATCGCCTGCGCGTCGAACATGCTCCTCGGGTCGAGCTGGGCGGAAACCCAGCCGTACCGGCCGCCGGAGTGCTGCCACATCGGCATCATGGCGTTCGCGGACCGGGCCACCACCTCGCGGTAGACCAGGCCGAACACCGGCTCGGGGTCGAACTCCTGCTGCTGGGTCGCCTGCCTGCGCACTTCGCGCGACCAGGTTTCCGGCGAGTTCAGCACGCTCTTCGCGATGAGCGACGGGTTCGTCGTCACACCGCGGACCAGCGAGTTGGCCGGATCGTCGAGCACCATGAACCGGTCGAACTGCGCCGTCCAGCGCCTGCGCGTGGTGGGATCGGGCGCGCGGTCGAGTACGCCGTCGCGCCAGGCGGGGAAGTCCGCGGGCGGCGAGTCCCACCAGATTTCGGCGGCGTCGGTGACCCGCTGGAGCTTTTCCAGCACAGTGAGATCGGTGGTGTTCTTCCGCAGCAAGGACATCAGGGCGTTCCTCCGTTCCGGATGGAGACCGCCGCCGCGGGCGAGGGCAGGTCCGCCGCCCACCGCCGCAGCAGCTCGGGTAGTTCCCGCATGGCGCCGAACCAGGTGACCCGGTCACCGGCGTCGGCCGCGGGCGTGCCGTCCGGGGCGTAGCCGAAGACGGTCATGCCCGCGCGCAGCCCCGCCAGCACGCCTGGCGCGCTGTCTTCGACCACCGCGCACCGTTCGGGTGGCACACCGTGTGTTTCGGCGGCGTGCAGGAACAGGCCGGGATCGGGTTTCCAGATCCCCACCTGGTAGGCGCTGTGCACGCGGTCGGCGGGGAAGAAGCGCAGGAGCCCGGTGCGCCCGAGGGTGTGCCGGATCTTGTCCGGCGGCGCGCTCGACGCGCAGCAGTAGTGCTCGTCGAGCCCCGCGAGCACGGCTTCGACGCCTTCGATCCCGGTCAGGTCGCGATCGAAGGCGGCCGCGCACCGGGCGCGGAACTCGGGGACGAAGTCGTCCGGGATCTCCCGCCCCGCCGTCGTGCCGAGTTCGGCGACCCAGTCGGCGACCTTGCGACCCTGGATGAAGGCGAGCGCGGCGGAGGCGTCGAAGGACACTCCCAGCCGCTCCGCCATTTCCACCACGACCCGCGCCGAAAGCGTCTCGCTGTCCACCAGCACGCCGTCGCAGTCGAAGATCACCATTCGGTCCGCGGCACGCGTTTCGTTGTTCTCGGAAACCATTTCGGCCATTCCATCTTTCGATCCACTATGGACTGAACTGTGGTGCGTCGTCCGGCCGGATTCCCATCATCGCGACGGAAAGGCTTGAGTGGCAACAGGAAAGATGAACAGTGCAGGGGAGTGGGGATTCAGGCTTCCGCGCGCGCTGGGTGTGCGCGGTCCTCGGTGAACGCGCGACGGTAGGCAGTCGGCGAAATCCCGACCATCCGGTTGAAATGGCGACGAAGCGTGGTGGCGGTGCCCATTCCGACCTGCACGGCGATCTGCTCCACGCTGTCGTCGCCGGTTTCGAGCAGCTCTTGGGCGCGCCTGATGCGCTGGGTCAGTAGCCAGCGCAGCGGGCTCGTGCCGGTGACCGCGGTGAACCGCCGACCGAAGTTGCGCAGGCTCATGTTCGCCTCACGGGCCAGGTCCGCGACGGTCAGCGGTTCACCGAGCCGCGTCAGGGTGGCGTCGAGCAGGCCGCTCAGATCGTGCCGGTCGTCGGCCCCGCGCTCCTCGGCCTCGGCCAGCGGCGCGGCGATGAACTGGGCTTGGCCGCCGGACCGGTGCGGGGACACCACGAGGCGCCTCGCCAGCCCGTTCGCCACCGCGGCGCCGTGGTCGGCGCGGACCATGTGCAGGCACAGATCGATCCCGGCCGCCTGGCCCGCCGCGGTGAGGACGTCGCCGTCGTCGATGTAGAGCACGCCGGGATCCACGTCGACGCGGGGATAGTGGCGGGCGAGCCGGTCCGCGTACATCCAGTGCGTGGTCGCGCGGCGCCCGTCGAGCAGCCCCGCGGCGGCGAGCACGAAGGCGCCGGTGCAGATGGACGCCACCCGCGCGCCCCGGTCGTGTGCCGCGCGCACCGCGTCCACCAGGTCGGCGGGCGGGGCGTCCATCGCTGCGTCGCAGGCGGGGACGACGACCGTGTCGGCGTCCACCAGCGCGTCGAGGCCGTGCGACGCTTCCGCGCGCAGCCAGCCGCCGACGCGCGCCCCTTCGGACGCGCAGATCGTCAGCTCGTAACCCGCGTTCACCGCGTGCGGGTTCCCCTGGCCGAAGATCGTGCATGGGATGCCCAGCTCGAACAGGGGCATCCCGTCGGTCACGGCGAGCGCGACGGTAGCCATGGCCTGAATTGTACGCATGGTGGCGTTCACGCCGCTTGTTACGGCCGATGGCTACGGTCAGTATCGAGACATGACCGATCAGACAGTGAAAACCGAGGACAGGAAGACGGAGGAAAGGCCCACCACCACCGGCGAACGCACGCCCGTCCACATCGGCAGCCGTGCCTGGCTGGCGATCGCGCTCGGCGTCGCGGCCGTCGGCTGGGGTGCGAACCAGTTCGCCCCGCTGCTGCTGATGTACCGCACCGAGCTGGGCGTCTCGAACGCGACCGTGGAAGCCACCTACGGCCTCTACGCCGCGGGCCTGATCCCCGGCCTGCTGCTCGGCGGCCCGGTTTCCGACCGCTACGGCCGACGGCGGGTGCTGGTGCCCGCGCTGGTCATCTCGGCGATCGCCAGCGTGGTGCTGATCTTCGGCGGTTCGGTGCTGGCGCTGCTGTTCGTCGGGCGGCTGGTCGCCGGGGTGGCCAGCGGCGCCGCCTTCAGCTCGGGCACCGCGTGGATCAAGGAGCTCACGGCCGCGGGGTCCGGGCACGACCAGCACACCGGCGCCCGGCGCGCGACGATCGCGATGACCGCGGGGTTCGCCGCGGGACCGCTGGCGGCGGGCCTGCTCGCCCAGTGGGCACCGGCCCCGACCTTCAGCTCGTACGTGCCGCACGTGGCGCTGACCCTGCTGGCGGTGCCGTTCGTGCTGCGCACCCCGGAGATCCACCAGGGGAACCGGTCGGCCGCGCTGTGGTCGCCGCTGCGCCTGCCCGAGGCGAGCCGCCGTCGCTTTTGGACGGTCGTCGCGCCGCTGGCGCCGTGGGTGTTCGGCGCGTCCTCGATCGCGCTCGCCTACCTGCCCGGTCTGGTGAAGGACCAGCTCGGTGACACCGCGCTGGTGTTCAGCGCGGTGATCACCACGCTGACCATGGTCGCCGGAATCCTGGTCCAGCCGCTGGCGAGGCGCGTCAGCCACCCGGACAAGCCGTACCTGATCGCGACCGCGCTCGGCATCGTGATGGGCGGCCTCGTGCTCGGGGCGATCGCCGCAGGGATCGGGCAGTGGTGGCTCATCGCCGTTTCCGCGGTGGTGCTGGGCGCTGGGTACGGCTGCTGCCTGGTGTGCGGCCTGATGGAGGTCCAGCAGATGGCGAGCACGGAGAACCTGGGCAGGCTGACCGCGATCTTCCAGGCGATCGCCTACCTCGGCTTCGGCGTGCCGTACCTGCTCGCGATCGTCGAGCACGTGCTGCCGGTCCCGGTGCTGCTGCTGGTGGCCGCCGCGCTCGCGATCCTGACGCTGGCCTGGACCGCCTTCCGCGCGATGCGCGGGCCTGGGCGTGTCACCGGCTGACCGCCGACCGGAAGAGGGCCTCCTTCCCGTGGGAAGGAGGCCCTCTTCGCGGGTTTTCACCCGTGCAGCAAGGAAATGAGCCGGGCGGCCTGATCGGCGGAGCCGAGGGTGTGGTCGAGCCGGAGATCGGGGTCGTCCGGCGCCTCGTACGGACTGCCGATCCCGGTGAAGTCGGAGATCTCGCCCGCGCGCGCCTTCGCGTACAGGCCCTTCGGATCCCGCCGTTCGCAGATCTCCAGCGGCGTGTCCACGTGCACCTCGAAGAAGGCGACCCCGGCGTCGAAGTGGACCTGGCGCGCCAGCTCGCGGTGTTCGGCCAGCGGGCTGATCGCGGGCACCAGCACGATCTGGCCGGACGCGGCGATCAGCGCGGCGACGTGCGCCAGCCTGCGCAGGTTCTCCGCGCGGTCGCGGAGGCTGAACCCGAGGTCGGCGTTGAGCCCGTGCCGCAGGTTGTCGCCGTCGAGCACGAAGGCGGGCCGCCCGTGCGCGAGCAGGTCGCGTTCGGCGGCCATCGCGATGCTGGACTTGCCGGAGCCGGACAGGCCGGTGAACCACATCGTCGCCCCCAGCGCCTGGCGGTCCTCGGGGCCGACCAGCGAGGCGTGCCGCACGACGTTCGGGCTCGCGGTGGGCGCCCGCTCGTCGTCGCGCGCCGAATCGGGCAGCACCATGCCCGCGCCAACGGTGCCGTTCGTCGCCGGGTCGATCAGGATGAACGAGCCCGTGGTCGCGTTGCGGCGGTAGTCGTCCACGGCGAGGGGTTTGTGCAGGCGCAGCTTCAGCCTGCCGATGTCGTTCAACGCCAGCGAAGTCGCCGAACGGTCGCTGTGCAGCGTGTTGACGTCGAGCCGGTACTCCAGCGAGGAGACCCTGGCGCGCGTCGTGCTGGTGGTGTGCTTGACCACCAGCTCCGCGCCGTCGGCGAGCTCGGTCCGCTCGCTCATCCAGCACACCATCGCGTCGACGTCCTGGGTCAGCCGCGGCTGGTTCCCCTTGCGGGCGAGCACATCGCCGCGCGAGACGTCGATGTCGTCGTCGAGGGTCAGCGACACCGCCATGGGCGGGAACGCCTCGTCGAGCGGGCCGGTGGGACCTTCGATCGCGCCGATCCTGGTCGCCGTGCCGGCGGGCAGCGTGATCACCTCCTCGCCGGGGCGCAGCACGCCACCGGCGACGGTGCCCGCGTACCGGCGTTCCGAACCGGGGTCCCTGATCACGTACTGGACGGGGAACCGCACGTCGACGAGGTTTTCGTCGCTGCCGACGTAGACCTCCTCCAGGTGGTCGAGCAGCGTCGGGCCGCGGTACCAGTCCGATGTGGACGATCGGGTGACCACGTTGCCGCCGTGCAGCGCGGAAACCGGGATCGCGGTGACGTCGGAGATGTCGAGCCGCCCGGCGAAGGCGTGGAACTCGTCGCGGATCTCTTCGAACCGGCGCCGGTCCCAGCCGACGAGGTCCATCTTGTTGACCGCGAGCACGACGTGCCGGATGCCCAGCAGCGACGAGAGGAACGCGTGCCGCCGCGACTGCTCCTGCAGGCCCTTGCGCGCGTCGACGAGCACGATGGCGAGTTTCGCGGTGGAGGCGCCGGTGACCATGTTCCTGGTGTACTGGGTGTGGCCGGGGGTGTCGGCGATGATGAACTTCCGCTTGGCGGTGGCGAAGTAGCGGTAGGCGACGTCGATGGTGATGCCCTGCTCGCGTTCCGAGCGCAGGCCGTCGGTGAGCAGGGCCAGGTCGGCGTGGTCGTGCCCGCGTTCGCGGGAGGTCTGTTCCACCGAGGCCCACTGGTCTTCCAGCACGCCCTTCGAGTCGTGGAGCAGGCGGCCGATCAGCGTCGACTTCCCGTCGTCGACCGAGCCCGCGGTGGCGATCCGGAGCAACGTGCTCATCAGAAGTATCCTTCCCGCTTGCGATCTTCCATTCCGGCCGAAGAGATCCGGTCGTCCGCTCTGGTCGCGCCGCGCTCGCTGAGGCGCGAGAGCGCGGTCTCGGCGATGACCTCCTCGACGGTCGCCGCGGTCGATTCGACGCACCCGGTGCACGTGACATCCCCGACGGTGCGGAAGCGGACCGTGGCCTCGAACGTCCTTTCGGCGGCCGACGGCCGCAGGTGCCGGTGGGCGGAGAGCAGCATGCCGTCGCGGCGGAACACCGTCCGTTCGTGCGCGTAGTACAGGGACGGCAGGGGAATCGCCTCCTCGCCGATGTAGGACCAGACGTCGAACTCGGTCCAGTTGGACAGCGGGAACACCCGGATGTGCTCGCCCCTGCGGTGGCGGCCGTTGTACAGCGACCACAGTTCGGGGCGCTGGGCGCGCGGGTCCCACTGGCCGAACTCGTCGCGGAAGCTGTACATCCGCTCCTTCGCTCGCGCCTTCTCCTCGTCGCGCCTTGCCCCGCCGAACGCGGCGTCGAACCCGTTCTCCTCGATGGTGCGCAGGAGCGTCGTGGTCTGCAGCGGGTTCCGCGACGGCCCGTTCTCGGTGACCCTGCCCGCGTCGATGTCGTCCTGCACCGACCCCACCACGACCTTCGCGCCCAGCCGTGCCGCGCAGTCGTCGCGGAACGCCAGCACCTCCTCGAAGTTGTGCCCGGTGTCCACGTGTACCAAGGGGAACGGCAGCTTCGCAGGCCGGAAGGCCTTCGCGGCGAGATGGGCGAGCACGGCCGAGTCCTTGCCACCGGAGAAGAGCAGTGCTGGGCGTTCGAATTCGGCGGCGACCTCCCTGAGGACGTGGATCGCTTCGGCCTCCAGCACCCGCAGATGGCTCAGTTCGTAGTTCGTGTCCACCGTCGAGCCGGACTCGGCTGTGCGCACGCTGACCTCCCTGTTTTCGTTCGTACGAAGGAAAAGTGCCGGTGAGGATTTCAGGAGAACAAGGCGGCCGCGAGTGCGTCAACCGGGCAGGTGCACGCGTCTGTCCGAAAAGGACAGTCCGGTCGGTCAGCTCGGCTGTTCGCGCAGTATCGCGGCGAATTCGCGCCAGACCGCCTCGCAACGCTGGGCGGCGGCGGTCACGGTCTCCCGGTGGTGCCACGGGACGCCCGCGGCCAGTCTCGTCCAGCGCCCGGCGTCGAGCGAGAGCACGCCGAGCAGCCGCAGGAGCAGGCGCCCGTCTTCGGATTGCCGCAGCGACGGGTCGCGGACGAGCTCGCGCAGCCGTACGCCGTCGTGTTCCTCGCGGTCGTCGGCGGCGCGCGGAACCGGGGCGGGTGGCCGCCGGACCGGCTCCTGCCCGCGGGCCAGCCGTTGCTTCACCTTCCGCACGGTTCCCGGCGACACGCCCGCCTCGCGCGCGATCGTGCGCAACGAGGCGTGCGGACTGCGTTCGAGCAGTTCACCGACCGCGCGCCTGCCTTCCTCGGGGTGCACCGGCCGGACCCGGCCGTCGCGGCCGAGCCTGCTGTGCAACCGTTCGCCTTCTTCGGTTGCACGGCCCCGGATCGCGGCCACGGTCTGGGGCGAAACCCCGGCCACCGAACCGATGGCGCGGTCCGAGTAGTGCGGGTGCGAGGCGACGATCCGCTCGGCGGCGGCCTTGCGGTCCTCGACGGAGAGCGGGAGTCCGTTGGTCACATTGGATTCCACCGCGAGCACGAACGCGTCGTGCTCGCTGCCGTCGAAGAAGCACACCTCGATGGTGTCCCTGCCCCGCAAGCGGCACGCCCGCAGGCGGTGCATCCCGTCGATCACGCGCATGGTCCCGCGGTGCACGACGATCGGCGGCAAGGTGTCGCCCGCCTTGACGAGCGTTCTCGCGTGCTCGTCGTCCTCGCCGCCGAGGCGGGGCGAGTCGGACGGTTCGAGGCTGTCGATCGGGACCTCGACCACGTCGTCCCGGTTCAGCAGGCGTCGCTGGCTGATCCGGTGCCCCCGCACCGGGTGACCGGGTTCGTCTCGATTCCTTTCCGTTCGGGGATCGCTGTTCGGTTCAGTGTCCATCAGGAAACATCCTGGCAGTTTTTGTCGACGGAGAAGAGAGGCCTTCTCGGCGGCCTCCCGGAAACCGATTACCGTTCTTCGAGAATGCTGCTCTTTTGTCGCGAACGGCCCGCCCAGTTCCCCCGGCGATATCGTTCGTGTCCGTTCACCGTTGCATCTCGTTCAACGCTGCCGTTCGAGTACACCACCATTGGCCGGGAGGCTGCAATTTGATCACGAAGTGGTCACGGCGACGGGGGACCGGGGGTCACGGGCGGTGTGCTCCGGCTGGGTGACACTGTTACAGCTAAACCCGAGTTCTCACCCGATTGTGCGGAGAATGGTGAACCTGGGGTGATCGTCGCCGCGATCCGGTGGCCCGGTCGTTCCCGTGATTGGTCCATCCGGGGGTGATCCGGCTCGGAGTTGCTGCGGCAAGTAGCGTGCCGCCGAAGACGATCACGGCCCGTCCGCCCGGCACGGATGGACCAACGGGGTTCACGCGTGCGGCGCGCGGCGGGTGTTCGCTTCGAGTTTCAAGAGGTGTTCCAGCAGGGTCACCAGAACTTCCTTGCTCGGCTCGCGTTCGCGCGCGTCGCACAGCGCGATGGGCATTTCGTCGGCGAGGTCGAGCGCGTCCCGGACTTCGTCGACGCGGTAGACCGGAGCGTTTTCAAAGCAGTTCACCCCCACCACGAACGGAAGGTTCCTGCGCTCGAAGAAGTCCACCGCCGCGAAACAGGTTTCGAGCCTGCGGGTATCGGCGAGCACGACCGCGCCGAGCGCGCCGCGGGCGAGTTCGTCCCACATGAACCAGAACCGCTGCTGACCCGGTGTGCCGAACAGGTACAGGACCAGTTGGGGGTTGATGGTGATCCGGCCGAAGTCGATGGCCACCGTGGTGGTGGTCTTCCCCTCCACACCGGCGAGATCGTCGACCCCGGTGCCCAGACCGCTGAGCACCTCCTCGGTCCGCAGCGGCCGGATTTCGCTGACCGAACCGACCATGGTGGTCTTGCCGACGCCGAACCCGCCCGCGATCAGGATCTTCACCGCGGACGCCAGTGCCGGCGCGGGTGCGTGGTCAGAGCCGTCGAATGCCATCAAGGACCGCCTGGAGTAGTTCTGGGCTCGGGATTTCCGAGGACGTCGGTGGGGATCGGTGCACGAGGTGGCCCCGTTCGATCAGATCGCTCAGCAGCACCTTCACCACCATGAGCGGCAGCCCGGTCAGCGCGGAGACCTCCGCGACCGAGCACGATCGGGCGCACAGCCGCAGGATCTCGGCGTGCTCGGGGCTCATGATCTCGCTCGCGCGGCCTGGCACGGCCACCACCAGCGTGATCAGCTGCAGATCGGCGCGGGCGGGCCTGCTCCGGCCTCCCGCGAGGAAGTACGGCCGGACCAGGGGGCCCGCGTCGTCGGCCCCGGGTGCTTCGGTCATCGTGGCGACGGGCGCGGCCCGTCGTCGGCCGCGACCGGCCGTGCCGGTGCGGCCAGGCTGACGCCGACCTTCTTGACCAGCCTGGTCATCTCGTAGGCGACCATGCCGAGATCGGCTTCCCGCCCGGCGAGCGCGGCGAGGCAGGCGCCCTGTCCCGCCGCCATCACGAGCAGGAACGAGTTGTCCATCTCGACCAGGGTCTGCCGGACGGCGCCCCCGTCGAAATGGCGCGCGGTGCCACGGGAAAGGCTCTGAAATGCCGACGCCATCGCGGAAAGGTGCTCACCGTCCTCTTCGGACAGATTGCGGGAGCGGCCCATGAGCAGGCCGTCCGCGGACAGCAGCACCGTCCGGTCGATCGCGGCGACCTTGGCCACCAGATCGTCGAGCAGCCAGTCCAGGTCCGCGGTCAGTCTTGTCTGTTCCACAGTTCGGTCCTCGTTTCGGGTTCGCACCGGCGCTCAGCCGTCCCAGGGTTCGGTGTCGTCGGCGCGGCCACGCCGGGTGCCGCGCTGGAAGGCCGCCATCAGGTCCCGCGCCTCGACCGCGCTGGCCCCGCCGTCCCCGGGATCGCGGCCCTGCTCGGGAACTTCGGCCAGTTGCGGGGAAAGGTTGGCCTGCCGCCGTCGCCTCGGCAGGGGAGGCCGGTGATCGTCGGTGGGCTCCGGCCACCGCGACGCAGGGTGAGCGGTGTCGGCCCGGTGGCGGGTGGGTCGTGTCGGCTCGGGCGCGGTCGCGACCGGGGTGGCGGTCTCGGTCGCGGCGACGCCGTTACCCGCCGCGGCTTTGTCGTCCTCGGCCGTGCCGAACCAGTCCGTGTGCCGCTCGTCGTCCGGCTCCGGTTCGGGGGCGGGGACGACGATCAGGCTGTTCGGGATGAGCACGACCGCGCGCACCCCGCCGTAGGACGAGTCCATCAGCGTCACCCTGATGTCGTGCTGGCGTGCCAGCCGTGCCACGACGAAGAACCCGATCCGGGAATCCTGGGTGAGCGCCATGACCCCGTAGTCGGGTGGCGCGCCGAGCATCGCGTTGACGCGCTCGCGGTCCTCGGCGAGCATGCCGAGCCCCTGGTCGTCGATCTCGATGACCGCGCCCTTGCCGACCGGGTTGCCGCGCATCTCGATCCGGGACTCCGGCGGCGAGAACTCGATGGCGTTGTCCACCAGTTCGGCCAGCAGGTGCACGAGGTCGGCCACCGCCCGGCCCGCGACCGGCAGCTCGGGGAGCCTGCCGAAGGTGACCCGTTGGTACTGCTCGGTTTCCGCGACCGCGCTGCGGACGACGTCGATGAGCGGCACGGCGTCGTGCCACTGGCGGGTCAGCTTCCCGCCGCCGAGGATGATGAGGTTTTCGGCGTTGCGCCGCTCGCGAGTGCTCAGGTGGTCGAGCTGGTACAGCAGGTCCACCTGGTCGGGGTCGTCGGCGTTGCGCTCGGCCTTGTCGAGCACGCCGAGCTGGCGGTGCACGACGACCTGGCTGCGGCGGGCGATGTTGAGGAACACCGCGTTGGCGCCTTCCCGGAGCTGAGCTTCCTGCACGGCGGCGGCGACAGCGGCGCGCTGCGCCTTGGTGAACGCGGCGGCGACCTCGCCGAGCTCGTCGGCGCCGTAGTCGAGGCCCGGCACCTCGGCGGCCACGTCGACCCGTTCGCCGTGGCGGATCCGCGCGACCACCTCCGGCAGCCGTTCGTCGGCCTCGACGGTTTCCGCGCGGAGCAGGCGGAGGCGGCGGACCAGGTCGTTGCCCATGCGTACGGCGAACAGCAGGACAAGGAGGGCGAGCAGGATGCTGCCCGCGGCGATGAGCACTGAGCGGGTGACGGCGTCGTCGGCCGTCCGCCTCTCGTCCGCCGCGGCGGCGGTGCCGATCTTGCCGAGCCCCATCCCGCTGACTGCGCTCGCGGTGCGGCGCACCGCGTCCTGCCACTGCTCGGTCGTCGCGGGGAGAGTCACCTCCGCCGCGCGCGGCGAGCGGGCGCCGAAGCCCTGCCGGATGAGCGCGTTCTCGACCGAAGCCAGCAGTGCCCAGTCCGCGGATGCCGTGATCCCGTCCAGCTCGCGTTGCTGCTGGCTTGGCAGGCGCGGGCCGATCGCGCCGAGGTCGGCGCGGTAGGCGCGGGTGAGCGAGGTGAACCGGTCGAGCTCGTCGGGGGACAGGCCGCCGTTTTCGACCGCGGCCGCGGCGAGCGCGTTGCTCCGGTCCAGCCAGTCCGACGCCCGCATCAGATCGGAGGCCACCGACCGCCGTTGGGCGATGTCCTTGTCCGCGGAATCGCGCCCGATCGCGTCGGCCGCCACGATCATCGCGTCCGCGACCTGGCTGAAGCCGTCGTAGACCTCGAGCCTCGTCGCCTGCCCGGAGTCGATCCGTTGGCGCAGCGCGGGAATCCTCGGCATCGTCGCCACGAACCGCTGGATCGACGCCTTCGCCCCGGCCGGCATCGCGTCGGCCACCTGCGTCGAGATCGCCCCGAACCGCGTCATCAGCTCGGTGAACCCGCGCCTCGCCTGCTCCAGCGCCGCCTTGTGCGCGGGGGAGGGGTCGGCCGCCATCGCGATGCTCGCCCGCCGTTCCTCGCTCATCGCGGGCATGAACGGCACCGCCATCGCGTAACCGTCGGACAGCAGGGCGGCGGTGTCGCGCCGCTCGACCGCGCCGGTCAGCAGGTAGGTGTTGATGCCGACCCCGGCCGCGAGCAGCACCACGCTCGGGGTCAGCGCGATCGTCAGAACCCTGGTGCGCAAGGAGAACCGGGACTTTCTCCGTGCTCGCCGGACGAATCCTGGTTCCGATCTGGTCCGGTCTTTTTCTGATTGCTTGGGCACTTGGTGGCCTTTCGACAAGCCGTTCGGTGAGCCCGGCCGTCGGATCGGAGTAGTGAGCAACGAGCGTTCGGGCTCCATGATTAGCCGAAAGGCATCCCGAGGTCCAGACGATGAGCGTGATTAGGCCATCCACATTCCGTGACCGCCGCTCAGTCTTCTGGCGCATTGTCCCGCGAGGTGGTGCAGCCTACTGTCGTCCGGTATCGACGCGGCCGCCGCGACAAAGTCCACAATGGATTTTCCGGAAAAGATCGCCAGGAGGTGCCCGTACGATCTTTCTCGCGTCGTGAGAAACGGAAATGCGTCCACGTCGTTTTAACGCGGTGAAGGCCACTATGACGGCATTGAGTGCCGTCATAGTGGCCTTCAGGGACCAGTCGAACTAGGGAAGGGTGAGGCCGTAGGCGGAAAGTGCCGCGGGAACGGGCTGGAAGAAGGTTTCGCCGCCGGACGAGCAGTCGCCGCTGCCGCCGGAGGTCAGGCCGAGCGCGGTTTCGCCGTCGTAGAGCGAACCGCCGCTGTCACCCGGTTCCGCGCAGACGTTGGTGTCGATGAGACCGTAGACGGACCCCTCTTCGTAGTTCACCGTCGCGTTGAGACCGGTGACGGTGCCTTCGTGCACGTTGGTGGTGGAACCGCTGCGGGTGACCTGTTCCCCGACGGTGGCTTCACCGGCGCGGGTGATCTGCTGGCCGGTGTTGATCGCGCTCGGGCTGTCCACACCGGGGTCGTACGATGCCCACGAGTAGTCGTGGCCGGGGAATTCGGCGCCCTGCGTGGTCGCGATGTGCTGGGAGTTCGAGGAATCCTCCCACCAGTCGTTCGTGGCGACGCCGCAGTGCCCCGCGGTGAGCAGTGCCGGGCTGCCGTTCGAATCGTGCACGTTGAACCCGAGCGAGCACCGGAGCCCCTGGCCCCAGATCGCGTCGCCACCGCTGATCAGGGGCCGCAACCGCCCGCTGGTGCGGGCGAGTCTCGCCTTGCCGCCCGCGTCGCCGACGGCCTTGGTGAGCGTGGCCAGCTTCCCGCCGGTGACGGTCGAATCCGCGGTGACGAGCACCTGGCCGGAGCGGGGGTCGACGCGCCACGCGCTGCCGGGAATCCGTGCCGTGCGGTCGAGTTGGGCGGTGACCGCGGCGAGTTCGGACGCGCGATAGGGCACGTGCTTCGCGATCGCGCCCGCGGCGCGGACCTGATCGGCCCCTGCCGCGTCGGTGACCGTGACGACGAGCCGGGAGGTGGCGCGGTCGTAGTACGACCCGGCGGTCCGATCGCCGAGCGAGGACGCCAGGGTGGCCGAGAGCGCGGTCGCCTGCCTGGCGGGCAGTGCCGTGCCGGCGGAGGCCGTGCCGGGGGCGACGGCGAGCGCGGCGACGGCCACGGTCGCCGCGGCGACCGGGACCATTCGAGAACGACGGGAATTTCCGTGGCGAGCGGGAGACATGGGCTACTCCATGCTAGGTGAGCCAACGGGGAAACACCGGTGCTGGGAGTGAACGCGCGTGTACCCAGAATAGGGAGCGCGCGATAGTGGTCAACCTGCATTAGTCGTGAACCGGACAGCGCCGGGGGTGGACATCGGTTCCGGGCTAACTCGCCAGAATGCGCGCGGTCGTCGATTATGGGGTGTGACCTGGCCGGAGAAAGATCAGCCGGGGAACGAATTGGACGGAGTCCGCATGATCGCCCAGTCGGAATTCTCAGCTGGCAAAAAGCTAGGAACGGCGCCGGGGTTTGCCCCGCTTGCCGCCCCGGGGCGTACCGGAACCCCGGTGGGTACCCTTGCCGCCCGGCTTGCCTGTCTTGCGTTCACGCGCGTCGGGGCGTTTTTCCTTCGGCGGTGACGGCGGGCGCCCCCGGGTGCTGTTGACGGTCCGCCCGCGGACGATCCCGATGAACTGCTCCATCAGGTCGGTGGTCTCGTCCTCCAGCCAGGACAGCGCGACACGCGACTCCGGGGCGTCTCGCAGCGGGCGGTAGGTCAGGTCCCTGCGGTGGTGCAGCCTGGCCAGCGACTGCGGGACGACGAGGAGACCGACACCCGCGGCAACCAGTTCGATGGCGTCCGCGGTCGTGGCGGGGCGTTCGAGCGCGGGCCGTCTCGGCGGCCGCTCCCAGTCGAGGGCGTCGTCGAGCGGGTGCAGCACGACGTCGTCCGCGAGATCCTCCGGGGTCACTTCGTCCGCCGCGGCCACGAGATGGTCCTTCGGCACCACGACCACCGTGGTCTCGGTGTAGAGCGGGATCGCGTGCAGCCCTTCCCGGTCGGTCGGCAGCCGTAGCAGGACGGCGTCGGCGCCGCGCTCGCGGACCAGTCCGGCCGCCTCGGCCGCGGACACTTCGACGAGCGCGAGCGGGACGTCCGGGTAGCGCTCCCGCCAGATCCGCACCCACTTGGCCGGTGTCGCGCCGGGGACGTACGCGAGCCGGAACGATGGGGGGACGTCCGAGCCGGTCACGCGGCCAGGTTACCGGGCGTGATCGGCGGCCCCGCAGACGCCCGATACCCTCGTCGCCATGAAGTCGCACAAGACGCCCCAGACGATGAAGCCCGCGACTGCGGCGAAGAAGCTGGGTGTGTACCTCGAAGCCACTCCCGCGTCGTTCCAGGCGGGCGTCGTTTCGCGCGACGACCTGAACGCGCTGCAGGCCGATCCGCCCGAATGGCTGCGCGAGCTTCGCCGCGACGGCCCGCACCCGAGGCAGGTCGTCGCGGCGAAGCTGGGCGTTTCGATCGGTGGTCTCGCGCGCGGCGGGATCACCGATCCGCTCACCACCGAGGAGATCGACGCGGTCAAGGCCGACGGCCCCGAATGGCTGCGCCGGGAGCGCGCGATCTTCGCCGAGGCACGGCAGGAAGCCTTGCGCGCCAAGGAGAAGGACGCCTGATCAGGGATGCTCCGCGGCGCGGGTCTCGGTGGGTTCGGGGACGGTCTCGGTGGGTTCGGCAGGCACCTCGGCGCCGCGGCGCTTACGGAACTGGTAGGCGATCAGGATCAGCGCGAGCGTCACCGCGCTGAGCCAGAACTGCGAACGGCTGCCGGGCAGGAACGCCATCGCGAGGATCACCGCGACCATGAGCGCGATCGTGGCGTAGCTGAGCCAGGGGAACAGCCACATCTTCAGGCCGAGCGCCGCCGGGTCCTCGCGTTCGAGGCGTTTGCGGAGCCGGACCTGGGCCAGCGCGATGCTGAGGTAGACGAACAGCGCGACGGCGCCGTAGGAGTTCACCAGGAACTGGAAGATCACGTCCGGTGAGGTGTACGCGGCGATGACCGAGGCGTACCCGACCAGCGTGCCCGCGAGGATCGCGCGGCGCGGCACCCCGCTGCGGGACAGGCGGGTGAACGCCCGCGGCGCGTCGCCGTGCCGCGTCAGCGCGAAGAGCATGCGCGACGAGGTGTAGAGCGCCGAGTTCAGGCACGACAGCACGGCGGTCAGCACGATGCCGTTCATGATCGTGGCCACCGCGGGGATACCGAGGACGTCCAGCACCGCGGCGTACGGGCTGACCCCGGTTTCGGGGGAGTTCCACGCCTTCACCGAGACCACGACGAAGACCGAGCCGACGTAGAAGAACACCACGCGCAGGATGATCGACCGCATCGCCTTCGCGATCGCCTTCTTCGGTTCCTCGGACTCGGCGGCCGCGATCGTGACGATCTCGGCGCCGGTGTAGAAGCCGACGCACGGCACCACCGCGGCGAGCACGGCGCCGATGCCGAGCGGCGCGAAACCGCCGTGCGACACCAGGTTCCCGACTCCGCCGTGCGCGCCGGGCCAGAACCCGAACAGGTACAGGCCGCCGAGCACGAGGAAGACCACGATGGCGACGACCTTGATCGAGGAGAACCAGTACTCGAACTCGCCGTAGGAGCGGGCGGAGACCATGTTCGTCCCGGTGAGCAGGACCAGCAGGCCGAGGCTGAGTATCCACAGTGGAACGCCGGGCAGCCACAACTGCAGGATTCGGCCACCGGCGACCGCCTCGACGGCCACCACGATGACGAAGAAGTACCAGTACATCCAGCCGACCGCGAATCCGGCGCGGTTGCCGAGCGCCTCCCTCGCGTAGACGTAGAACGATCCCAGCGCGGGCTTGGCGACGGTCATTTCGGCCAGCATGCGCATGATCAGCACGGTGATCAGCCCGGCGATCAGGAACGAGATTACGGCGGCGGGCCCTGCCGACTGGATGACGACGCCGCTGCCGACGAACAGCCCGGCGCCGATCACCCCGCCGAGGGCGATCAGGTTCATGTGGCGTTGCTTGAGGCCGGGTTTCAACCCGGTGGGCGCGCTTTCTTCGGACGCAGAACCCACGTCTCCTCCTTCTTGCGGCCGCTCGGCGCACGGTGTGACCGGCCCGGCCGCGCTCGGTTTCTCCTGCGAGCCGCGGTGTGGTTCCGGTCACCGTAGAAATATCCTGGGCCGGGCGCGAGTGCCAGTTCCGCCGGTATAGGAGGGTCCAGTTCCCAGTCGGTGGGCGTTCAGTGGCGGCCGATGGCCAGTGCGAGTAGCGCGGCGGGCGCGCCGACCAGCTTCCGGCCCGCGGGCCACACCGCGCGAAGCGTCCGGCGCAGGTCGATGCCCTCCACGGGCACCGTGACCAGCCGATGGTCGGTCAGGTTGCGCGCCACGTCGAGCGCGCTGATCGCGGCGGGCCCGGCGCCCGCGGCGACCGCGTTGCGGACCGCGGAGGCCGAGCCCAGCTCCAGCAGTGGGCTCGCCGCGGTCATCCCGGCGGCCCGGAGCGCGGCCTCCAAGGTCTCCCTGGTGCCGGAGCCGCGCTCGCGCACCACGAGCGGCGTCGTCGCGAGATCGGCGGCGGTCAGCGGGCGGCGCCGCCTCGCCCAGCGGTGGGTGGTGGACACGACGACCACGAGGTGGTCGGTGGCGACCTTCCTGGTGGACAGCCCGGTCGGCGGGTAGGGGTATTCGACGAAACCGAGGTCCACCTTGCCCTCCCTGGTGAGCTCGCCGACCTCGTCGGAGTTGCGCACCTGGAGCCCGAGGTAGAGATCGGGCCTGCCGCGCTTGAGCTCGCCGACCCAGCCGGGCACCAGGTGCTCGGCCAGCGTCATGCTCGCCGCGATCCGCAGTTCCGCCCGGTGCTGCGTGCGCAGCGCCTCGGCGCCGGTGAGCAGCGCGTCGACTTCGTCGAGCACGCGGTGCGCCCAGCCGGCGACCGCGCGGCCGTCCGGGGTCAGCGCGGAGCCGCGGCGGGTGCGGTCGACGAGCACCAGCCCGAGCCGTCGTTCCACCGTGGACAGGCGCTTGCTCGCCGACGGCTGCGCGATGCCGAGCGCGGCCGCGGCCTGGCCGATGCTGCCGAGTTCGTCGACGAGCACGAGCAGGCGGAGTGACTCCAAATCGGGCATGGTCATAGCCTTAGGGTATGAGCTGGCAGCGGGTTGCCGGCTACCGAGGGCGGGGTGTCGGCCGCAGAGTCTTGGATCATGACCACTCTCACCGCGCGGCGCGTCCGATCGCTGCTTCCTTGTCTCGCTGTCACCGTTTCCGGCGTGGTGGTCGCCTACCTGACGAGCATGGCGATCCCGATCTTCAGCGCGTTGACCGCCGCCGTGATCCTCGGCGTCATCGCGGGGTCCCTGCCGGTGCTGTCCGAGCCGACGCGGCAGGCCATCGCCAAGCTGACGAAGCGCCTGCTGCGCGCGGGCGTGGTGCTGCTCGGGCTGCAGCTCGCGCTGCCCGCCGTGCTCGGCCTCGGCGCGGGAACCCTGCTGGCGGTCGTGCTCACCGTCGCGATCACCTTCCTCGGCACGATCGGGATCGGGCGGCTGATCGGTGTCCCACGTGGACTCGCGATGCTCGTCGCGACCGGGTTCTCCATCTGCGGTGCTTCGGCGATCGCGGCGATGGAGGGCGTGGTCGAGCGCGAGGATTCCGATGTGGCCACCGCCGTCGCGCTGGTGACCTTCTACGGCGGCCTCGCGATCGCGGTGGTCCCGCTCGCCGGGGAATGGCTGGGGCTGAACGGTCTCCGGCTCGGCAGCTGGGCCGGGATGAGCGTGCACGAAGTCGCGCAGGTCGTCGCGGCGGCCACTCCCGCCGGTGCGGCCGCGGTCGCGGTGGCGGTCGTGGTCAAGCTCAGCAGGGTCGTGCTGCTGGCACCGATGGTCGCGCTGGTGAGCATCAACGAGCGCCGTCGCCGCCCGGTCACCGAGGGCAAGCGCGCCCCGCTGGTGCCGCTGTTCGTGCTGGGCTTCCTCGCCATGGTCGTGCTGCGCAGCACCGGCATCCTGCCCGGCGCCGTGCTCGACGTCGCCAAGACCGTGTGCACGCTGCTGCTCGCCGGCGCGCTGTTCGGGCTCGGCTGCGCGGTCCGGATCGGCAAGCTCGTGCGCACCGGCGGGCGCGCGCTCCTGCTGGGGCTGCTGTCCACGCTCCTGGTCGGGACCACCGCGTTCGGCCTGCTGGCGCTGCTCGCCTGAGCCAGGACGCGCGCGAAGGCCGCGATGCCCGTGGGCATCGCGGCCTTTCCCGTTGCGGGGGATCAGGGCTGGATCGCCTTTTCGACGTCGGTGAGCATCGCGTCGACTCCGTGCAGCAGTTCGGAAAGGACGTCGGAGTCGGCGACGAGCGGCGGCGAGATCATCAGCATGGTGGCGCCGCGGTCGTCCCCGCGCAGGATCACCTTGGTGCGCCGGAACGCCTCCGGCAGCACCTCGCGCAGGACGCGCACCGACTCGGCGTCGGTGAGCTCGCGGCCGGAGTTCCGGTCGGCCATCAGCTCGATCGCGTAGAAGAACCCGGTGCCCCGCACGTCCTTGACGCACCGGTGCGCGTCCTTGAGGGATTCGAGCGCGGAGAACAGCTTCGGGCCCTCGGACAGCACGTGCTCGGGGACCTTCTCGTCCCGCATGGCGGTGAGGTTCGCGACCGCGACCGCGGTGGCCACCGGGTGTCCGCCCCACGTCGCGCCGTGGGTGAACGTGCCGCCGTTGGGGGAGTCGAACAGCTCGGTCACCAGTTTCTCTCGCGCGATCATCCCGCCGAGCGGGGCGTACCCGGAGGTCGAGCCCTTGGCGAAGGTGATCAGGTCCGGGACGACGCCGGTGAGCCCGTGGCCGAACCAGTGGCCGAGCCGCCCGAACGAGCAGATGACCTCGTCGGACACGAGCAGGATCCCGTACTTGTCGCACAGGGCGCGCAGCGCGGGCCAGTAGCCGTCCGGCGGGACGAGCGCGCCGCGCCCGTTCTGCACCGGTTCCGCGAAGAGCGCGGCGATGGTTTCCGGTCCCTCTTCGAGGATCACCGCTTCGATCGCCTTGACGCAGTCCAATTCGGACGCGGGACCGCAGTCGCCGATGAGGCCGAGTGTGTTCGGGACGTGCCGGACACCGGGCAGCAGCGGGCCGAACGGGTCCTTGATCTTCGGCAGCGCGGTGACCGAAAGCGCGCCGAGCGTCGTTCCGTGGTAGGCCATGTGGCGGCTGATGATCTTCGTGCGCTCCGGCGCGCCCTGGCTGCGGTGGTACTGGCGCGCGAACTTCACCGCGGTTTCCACGGCCTCCGAACCGGAGTTGACGAAGAACGTGGTGCCGAGGTCGCCCGGCGCCAGTTCCGCGATGAGGGACGCGGCCTCGATCGCGGGCAGGTGGCCCGACCCCCAGTTGGTCGCGTAGGCGAGGGTGCCGACCTGCTCGCTCGCCGCCTTGGCGATGTCCGCGCGGCCGTGGCCCATGTTCACGCAGAACAACCCGGCGAGGCCGTCGAGGTGGCGTTGGCCTTCGGTGTCGTACAGGTAGCTCCCCTCGCCGCGGACGAAGACCGGGAACGGGCTCGCCCAGGCTTCTTTGCGGGTGAAGTGGGGACCAAGGTGCCTGCGCGCCTTCGCGCGCAATTCCTCGATTTCCACGGGGCGACCTCCTTCGTGAGCGGGTAAGGGTGAGTCGACCATCGCAACATCACTGGCACTGGCCCAGAGCCAGAAAGGCGCCGTTCGACGGGACCAGGCTGGACCCGGTGACGCGCGCGTTTCTGGACCTTCTGGCGGGCCAGTGCGCTGGGTGACCCTTCGGTGTCGACCGCACGAAAACGGAGGTGCCACATGAGGATCGGTGTACCGAAGGAAGTGAAGAACCACGAATACCGCGTGGCGGCCACGCCAGCGGGTGTCCACGAACTGGTGGCCGCCGGCCACGAGGTGTTCGTGGAGCGCGCCGCAGGCGAGGGTTCGTCGATCACCGACGACGACTACCTGAGCGCCGGGGCCAAGGTGCTCGACGGCGCCGACGCGGTGTGGGAGGCCGCCGAGATGGTGCTGAAGGTGAAGGAGCCGATCGCCGAGGAGTACCACCGGCTCCGCCGCGATCTCGTGCTGTTCACCTACCTGCACCTCGCCGCGAGCGAGCAGTGCACGAAGGCGTTGGTGGACGCGGGAACGACGGCCGTCGCCTACGAAACCGTGCAGCTGCCCGACGGGTCGCTGCCGCTGCTGTTCCCGATGAGCGAGGTTGCCGGGCGGTTGGCCCCGCAGGTCGGCGCGCAGTGCCTGACCAGGATGGCGGGCGGCAGGGGCGTGCTGCTCGGCGGCGTCTCCGGGGTCGCGCCCGCGCGCGTGGTGGTGATCGGCGCCGGGGTGTCCGGGATGAACGCGGTCGCCGTCGCGGCCGGGACCTGGGGCGACATCGTGCTGTTCGACAAGAACGTGGACAAGCTGCGCGCCGCGGACCGGATGTACCAGGGCCGGATCAGGACGATGGCGGCCAACGCCTACTCGATCGAACGCGAAGTGCGGCAAGCGGATCTCGTGATCGGCGCGGTGCTCGTGCCGGGCGCGAAGGCGCCGAAGATCGTCTCCAACGAGTTGGTGTCGCGGATGAAGCCGGGCAGCGTGCTCGTCGACATCGCCGTGGACCAGGGCGGCTGCTTCGAAGACACGCGCGCGACCACGCACGCGGACCCGACCTACCGCGTGCACGGCTCGGTCTTCTACTGCGTGGCCAACATGCCCGGCTCGGTGCCCAACACCTCGACCCACGCGCTGACCAACGTGACGCTGCCGTACGCGCTGGAAATCGCGGACAAGGGCGTCGCGAAGGCGGCCGCGGACAATGCGGCGCTGCGGCTCGGCGTGAATACCGTCGGTGGCGCGGTGACCTACGCGCCCGTCGGTGCGGCGCACGGGATCGACACGGTGTCCGTGGAGGACGCGCTCGGGATCGGTTAGGCGGACGCACGAAGGAGCCCGGCCCTCGCGGGCCGGGCTCCTTCCATCTGTGCCGGAAGATTCCTGCGCGTGCTTGCGGGCCCGCCTCCTGACCCGAAGTGACGTTCGGGGCGCTGGATTCCCCGAATGTCACCTTCCGGGCACGCGGAAGCCCACCACGGCGGGTGGCCCTGCCCTCGCGATGCCCCGAAGGTGGCTTTTGGGGACCTGAGCGCCCCGAAGGCCACCTTCGGGGCATCGGCAGCCGGGCCCGCGTACTCGCGAGGGTGGGAAAAAGCGGGCTAGACGCCCTGAAGGTGGCCTTCGGGGACTTCTTCGGATCAGACGTAGTCGCGGTACTTTTCCAGGAACCGCACCGGCTTCGACAGCGCGTCGCGGCGGAACGGGTCGCCGAGCTCGCGGGTGCACATGATCTCGATGACGGTGGTCTTGCCCTCGTTCATCTGGGCGTCGACGGCCCGCTTCAGCGCAGGGCCGACTTCGTCCAGCTTCTCCACGACGATGCCTTCGGCGCCCATCGCCTGCGCGATACCGGCGAAGCTCTCGCTCTCCAGCTCGCCCGCGACGAAGCGGCGGTTGTAGAAGTCCACCTGGTTCTTCTTTTCCGCGCCCCACTGGCGGTTGTGGAACACCACCGCGGTCACCGGGATGTCGTGGCGGACCGCGGTCATGATCTCGCCCATGCTCATGCCCCACGCGCCGTCGCCCGCGTAGGCCACCGCGGGGCGCTCCGGCGCCGCGGTCTTGGCGCCGATGATGGTCGGCAGCGCGTAACCGCAGTTGCCGAAGCTCATCGGCGCGAAGAACGAACGCGGCTCCTCGAAACGCAGGTAGCTGTTCGCGACCGAGTTGATGTTGCCGATGTCGGTGGACACCATGACGTGCTCCGGCATCGCCTTTTCCAGCTCCCGCAACACTTCCCTCGGGTGCAGCCAGTTGCCTTCCTCGTTCGCCTGCTCTTCGATCATGTCGAGGCTGAACGGGTCGGTCTCGTGCGTCCAGGCGTCCAGCTCGGCTTCCCAAGCGTCCTTTTCGGACTTGATGTCGGCCGCGCGGGCCTCGGTGGTGGCGTCGCAGGCGAGGGTCTTCCCGGCGAGCCGCTCGACGAGCGCGGCGGCGCTCGCCTTGGCGTCACCGCAGATCCCGACGGTGATCTTCTTGACCAGTCCCAGCATCTTGTGGTCCGCGTCGATCTGGATGATCTTCGCGTCCTTCGGCCAGTAGTCCATGCCGTGCTGGGGGAGCGTGCCGAACGGGCCGAGGCGCGAGCCGAGCGCGACCACGACGTCGGCCTTCGCGATGAGCTTCATGGCGGCCTTCGAGCCCTGGTACCCGAGCGGGCCGCACCACTGCGGGTGGCTCGCCGGGAAGGAGTCGTTGTGCAGGTAGCTGTTGACGACCGGCGCGCCGAGCCGTTCGGCGAGCGCCTTGCACTCCTCGACGCCGTCGGCCATCACCACGCCGCCACCCGAGATGATCACCGGGAACTCCGCCTTCGCCAGCAGCGCGGCTGCCTCGTCCAGGCTGCGGTCGCCACCGGCGCCGCGGTCGAGCCGCTGCGGCTGGGGGATTTCGGCGGTGATCTCGCCGTAGAAGTAGTCGCGCGGGATGTTCAGCTGCGTCGGGCCGATCTCCGACATCGCGCGGTCGAACACCCTGCCGGTGAACTCCGCCATCCGCTTCGGGTTGTTGACGTGGCCCTGGTACTTGGTGAACTCGCGGAACATCGGGAGCTGGTCGGCCTCCTGGAAACCGCCGAGGCCCTGGCCCATGGTGCCGGTCTCCGGGGTCACGATCACCACCGGGCTGTGCGCCCAGAAGGCCGCCGCGATCGCGGTGACGCAGTTGCTGATACCGGGGCCGTTCTGCCCGATGACGACGCCGTGGCGGCCGCTGACGCGCGCGTAGCCGTCGGCCATGTGCCCGGCGCCCTGCTCGTGCACGACCGGGATCAGGCGGATGCCCGCCGGGGCGAAGATGTCCATCGCGTCCATGAACGCCGACCCCATGATGCCGAAGATGTCGGTGACGCCGTTGGCGACCATCGTCTCCACGAAGGCTTCCGACGGGGTCATCTTCTGCGGGCCGCTCGCCACGACGCGGCCGGTGTCCGGCGTCTGCTCGCTCATTTTCCACTCCTTCGCTGGGACGGACCGCGAAAAGCGGTACGTGACGATCCGGATATCGAGATCGAGCCGACTGTAGAGCGCTGGGAGGAGCCGAGTCAACGCGTAGATATGAAAAACGAGACGCTGTGTGCTACTTTTCGGAACCATGGAGTTGATTCGCGAGCCGGATCCCGCGGGCGTCAACGGGGACACGCCGACCATGCGGCTGTTTTCGCTGCTCGAGCTGATCGCGGCCAAGGACCAGCTGGTGAGCCTGCAGGGCCTGGTCGAGGAGACCGGCCTGCCGAAACCGACGCTGCACCGGATGCTGCAGCAGCTGGAAGGCGCCGGGCTGCTCATCCGCCAGTCCGACGGCCGCCACTACGGCACCGGGCTGCGGCTGCGGCGGCTGGCCGAAAACCTGTTGCTCAACGCCACCCACCACGGCGCGCGGCACGCGGTGCTGCGGCACCTCGTCGACGAGCTGGGGGAGAGCTGCAACGTGACCACGTTGTCCGGCAACGAGGTCGTGTACCTGGACCGCGTGGAGACGCCCGAGCCGCTGCGCTTCTACCTGCGGCCCGGTTCGCGCGTGCCGATCCACAGCTCGGCCAGCGGCAAGATGATCCTGTCGCAGATGAGCCCCGCCCAGCGCCGCAAGCTGCTGGCGCACGCGCCGCTCAAGCGGTACACGCCGAAGACGGTGACTGAACTCGACGCGCTCGAAGACGAGTTCGGCCGGATCCGCCGCGACGGGTTCGCCCTCGACGACGAGGAGTACCTGCCCGGCCTGGTGTGCGTCGCGGTGCTCGTCCCGAACGCCTCCGGCGGGCGGTCGAACCTGTGCGTGGCGGTGCAGGCGCCGGTCATGCGGCTCACCGCGGACAAGGCGCTCCAGACGCTGCCCGCGCTGCAGCGCGCGGCGGAGATGATCAGCAAGGTCGACGCCGAGGGCGCGCCGGAGACCACCGACAGCATGTCTTCCTGAAGGGACGTTCGATGCGACACCCATTCCGCGTGCGCGATGTGTTCGGCATCGACTCACCGCTCGTCGTCGAAGGGTTCCGCGAGCGCGGTGAGCACGTGCCGGACATCGACGAGGCCTACCGCTTCAACCCCGACGTGACGCTGGCGATCCTGGCCGGGTTCAGCCACGACCGGCGAGTGCTCGTGCAGGGCCTGCACGGCACCGGGAAGTCCACCCACATCGAGCAGGTGGCGGCGCGGCTCAACTGGCCGTGCGTGCGGGTCAACCTCGACGGGCACCTCAGCAGGCTGGACCTCGTCGGCAAGGACGCCGTGGTGCTGCGCGAAGGCAAGCAGGTCACGGAATTCCAGGAAGGCGTTCTGCCGTGGGCGCTGCAACGGCCGGTGGCGCTGATCCTGGACGAGTACGACGCGGGCCGCCCCGACGTCATGTTCGTCATCCAGCGGCTGCTCGAACGCGACGGCAAGTTCACGCTGCTGGACCAGAACCGGGTGCTGACACCGCATCCGGGGTTCCGGCTCTTCGCCACCGCCAACACGGTCGGCCTCGGCAACCTCAACGGGCTCTACCACGGCGCGCAGCGCCTCAACCACGCGCAGATCGATCGGTGGTCGATCGTGGCGTCGCTGAACTACCTGCCCGCCGCCGAGGAAATCGCCATCGTGCTGAGCAGGGTCCCCGGCCTCGCTGACGAGGCGGGCCGCGCGCTGGTGGCGTCCATGGTCGCCGTCGCCGACCTGACCAGGAAGGGGTTCCGGGCGGGTGACCTGTCCACGCTGATGTCTCCGCGCACGGTGATCGGCTGGGCGGAGAACGTGGAGATCTTCCGCGATCCCGCGCTGGCCTTCCGGCTCACCTTCGTCAACAAGTGCGACGAGGCGGAGCGCGAGACCGTCGCCGAGTACTTCCAGCGCTGCTTCGGCAGCGAGCTGGACGAGTCGTACCGGCTCGCGGCGACGGCATGACCGCGGCAGCGCGCCAGGCGGAAACCCGGCGGCGCCACCACGTCGAAGAGCTGTGCGCCGCCGCGATCCGGGCGCTCGGGAACGAACCGGCGCTGCACTTCCGCGGGGCGCGCCCGTACCGCGGTCGTCGGCCGGTGCCCGTGCGCGCGCCGCAGCTCTACCCGCCCGAGACCGCGGACTTCGGCTCGTTCCGCGGCGCTGCCGACGGGATGGCGTTGCGGCTGACCGGATCCGACGCCGCGCTCCACGCCCGGCTCAGTCCTAACGGGACGGTGGAGCGCCTCGTTTTCGAGCTGCTGGAACAGTTCCGCGTCGAGGCGGCTGCACCGGAGGAGATGCCGGGAGTCGCGGCGAACCTGCGGCACCGCTTCGAGGAGTGGACGCGGGAATTCGTCGTGTCCGGGCTCGCCGACACCGCGCGGGGGCTGCTGATCTGCACGGTCGCGCAGATCTGCCGGGCGAGGGTGACCGCCCAGCCGGTCGTCGAGGAAGCCGACGACCTGATCGAGGCGACCCGCGCCGCGATCGCGCCGGTGCTCGGGCACGATCTCGCCGGGCTTCGACGGCACCGCGGCGATCAGGCCGCGTACGCGGTGCACGCGCTGGCGATCGCGCACGCGGTGGGCGCCATGCTGACCGCGGCCTCCAGCGACGAGGACGAAGACGCGCGCGACGAGGAGCCGAAGTACCGGCCGTATTTCGCGCTGCTGATGGACTTCGACGACGACGGCGACGAACCGCGCAGCGCCGCCGCGCCGGGGCACAGCCCGGTGCTCGCCGAAGCGGCGGGCGGCTACCGGGTCTTCACCACGGTCTACGACACGGAGGTCGCCGCGACGACGGCGGTGCGCCCGGCGCTGCTGGCCGACTACCGCGAGCGCCTCGACCGGCGCGTGGCCAGGCAGGGGGTGAACCTCGCCAGGCTCGCCCGAGAACTCCGCGCGGTGCTGGCCGAACCCGTTCGCGACGGCTGGGACGGTGGCAAGGAGGAGGGCTATGTGGACGGTCGCGCGCTCGCGCGGCTGATCACGTCGCCAGGGGAACGGCGGCTGTTCCGCACCGAGCGGACCGAACCGGTCGCCGACGCGCTGGTGACCTTCCTGATCGACTGCTCCGGTTCGATGCGGGAGCACGGCGAGTCGATCGCGATGCTGACGGACATCTTCGCGCGCGCACTGGAAATGGCGGGCGCGCACTGCGAAGTCCTGGGTTTCACCACCGGCGCCTGGCACGGCGGCCGCGCGAAGCGGGACTGGCTGCGGGCCGGGCGGCCCGCCCACCCCGGCCGGTTGAACGAGCGGCGGCACCTGGTGTTCAAGGACGCGGCCACGCCGTGGCGACGGGCGAAGCGGGGCATCGCCGCACTGCTCAAACCGGACCTGTTCCGGGAAGGCATCGACGGCGAAGCCGTGAGCTGGGCGTGCCGCCGCGCTGTCGACGGCGACTACGCGAGGCGTCTGCTTTTCGTGGTGTCGGACGGAAGTCCCATGGACAGCGCCACGGATCTGGTGAACGACCGGGACTACCTCGGCAACCACCTCAAGGAGGTCGTGCTCGGCCAAGAACAGGGCGGCGCGGTCGAGGTTCACGGTGTCGGCGTGGATCTCGACCTGAGCCAGTACTACCGCCGCTCCCGCGTGCTCGACACCGCGGAAGGCACGGGTTACGCGCTCTTCCGCGAACTACTCGCCCTGATCCGCCAGTGAGTCCAGCAGCGCGCGTCCTTGCGGCCACGGGCCGAAACCGTCGCCGACGGTCAGGTGTCCGACCTCGCCGACGTCGGTGAACCGGGCGCCCCACGACTCCGCGAACGACCGCGCGCGCTCCGGTGTCATCCACCGGTCGTTCCGGCTCGCGGCGAGGATGGTGGGGAACGGGAACCGGGTGCGGGGGATCGGTGCGAACTTGCGGATTTGGGGCTCCCGCACGGTTTCCACGTCCGCCGGGGTGACCAGCAGTGCGGCGCGGACCGGTGACGGGGCGCCCTCGGCGACCCAGTGCGCCAGCGTGACGCAGCCGAGGCTGTGCGCGACCAGCACCGCTGGTTCGGGACATTTCCCCAGTACCTCGCCCAGCCTGCGCACCCAGGCGCCGCGCTCGGCCTCCACCCATTCGTCCTGCGCCACGCGGGACGAACCGGGCAGCTCGCGGGCCCACAGTTCCTGCCAGTCGCCAGGATCGGGACCCAGCCAGCCGTCGACGAACACCACGCTCATGATCGTCATTGTCGCTGACGGTCTGCGGCGAGAAAGCGGATGGTCGGGTCCGAACCCGCGCCGTGCAGCACCACGCTGCCCAGCACGCAGAGCACAGTGGTCACCAGAACGGTGTAGGCGGGGATGCCGTCAGGGAGGCCGTTGAAGGCGATCAGGCCGAACACGATCGTCGTGGTTCCGCGCGGGCCGAGCAGGCTGACCAGCAGCCTGTCCCGGCCGGGGAGCGAGGAACCGGTCAGCGTCGCGAGGACCGGGACGATCCGGACGACCGTGAGCGCCGCGACGCAGAACACGATGGCCTGCCAGCTCACTCCGTCGGCGACCACGACCACGGCGACGAGCCCGACCACGAACCACATGGTCATGGTCATCAGCGCGGTGACGTCCTCGATCAGCCCGAAGTCCCGGGTGAGCGCGGTCAGTGCGTGACCGCGCTGCGCGGTGGGCGTGCGGTGGATGCTACGGGCGATCAGCAGGCGGTGCACGTAGCGGAAGGCGATTCCGCACACGAACGACGTCACGAAGCCGTTTCCGCCGATCTGGACGGCACCGGCGTAGGCGACCAAGGGGGTCAGCAGGACCGCGATCCGGCGCGACTGCGCGGTCATCCAGCCCGCCCGCTCCGACCGGTGCATCAACCACGCGACGAACCCGCCGAGCACGAGCCCAACGGCGATGGCCAGCGCCGCCTGGCGGACGGCAGTGCCGAGCGCGTCCATCGGCGTGCTGACCGTGGAGTCGGCACCGGCCAGCAGCAACGCGAACAAGAACACCGGCGATACGATGCCGTCGTTGTAGCCGCTTTCGATGTTCAGCACGCTTCGGACCCGCGCCGACAACCGCCGGTCACGGACGACGTGCTCGCTCGGCGCGAAGTCGATCGGCACCACGATGCACGCGATGACCAGCAGCATCGCCCAGGACAGCTCCGGGAACAGCACCGCGCCGAGCAGCATCGCCGCCGCGAGGCTCACCGGAAGGGCGAACAGGAGCACCCTGGCGACCAGTTTCGGCGAGTTTCCCCACAACCGCCCGCCCCGGATTTCGGTGGCGTCGACGAACAGCAGGAACGCCAGGATGATCTCGGCGACGTGCTGGGCGACCTCCGTGTTCAGCGCGGCCGCCACCGAATCCCGGACGCCGAGGCCGACCAGGATCCCGGTGAGCACCATGATCGCCGGGGCGCCGAGGTACCAGCGCTGCAGCCGAAGCGCCGCGAGCGAGCGGGCCAGAGCCGCCGCCACGGCGGCGAGGACAAGGGGGATCACTCGTCGAGATTTCGTTCGGTCCGGCGCACCGGGTCCACTTTAGACGAGCGACCGGTGAAAGCCCGGCTCAGACCGGTGCGGTCGCGTGTCCCGCAGCCGGTTGCTCTTCGTCCGCGGTGCCGCGAGCCACCGGTAGGCGTTCGGTACCGGGGGCGAGGGCGCTCCAGCCGAACACCACGAGGAGGTTCAGCCCGAGCGAGACCAGGCCGGGGTTGATTCCGCCGAAGGTGGCGCCGGTCGCGTACAGCACGATCGCCGTCACCACGCCCGCCACCATCCCGGCGGCCACGGCCGAGGTGCGCACCCGTTTCGCGAACAGGATCGCCAGCCAGCCGGGCACCACCTGCGCGAGCAGGTTGTAGGTCAGGTTCAGCACGGTGAGCATGAGCGTCGACGCGACGAGCGTGAGCACGGCCCCGAGCACCAGGAACCCGGCCACCGCCACCACCGTCCACCGGCGCTGCACCCCGGGTGACACGTTCGGCGCGATGTTGCGGCTGATCATCCCGCCGATCGACAGCGCGGTCGCGGCGAGCACGAGCACCCCGGACAGCGCGGCGCCCGCGGCCACCAGGCCGAGCAGCCATTCGGGCAGCAAACCCTTGGCGGTCACCATGAACACGGTGTTCGGATTGGACAGTCCGGGATGCGCGCTGACCCCGTAGTAGGCGGCGAGCACCAGGAACGGGTAGATCAGCATGTACATCGGCATCCAGACCGTGGACGTCTTCACCGCCCGCTCGGACCGGGCCGGGAACACATACGCGCCACCGAAACCGAGGTAGAACACGACGCTCTGGAACGCGATCGTGGTCATCGCGAACAGCAGATCGTTGCCGCCCATCGTGGTCTGCGCGGCGCTGAGCACCTCCGGGCCGCTGACCTTCGCGGTGCCACCAGCCGCGAGCACCGCGGCCACGCCGACCAGCACGACCCCGAGGAGCATGAAGAAGTCCTTGAGGATCGAGACGAACGCGGGCGAGCGCACCCCCGACACGGCGATGTAGACGAACGCGATGATCCCGGCGAGCACGACGCACTGCACCGGGCTCAGGCTCAGCCCGAGGTTGCTCAGCACCACCTGCAACCCGATGAACTGGTACTGGCCCCACGGGACGAGCGCGATCAGCATCGTCACGCAGGTGATGAGTTCGAGCGGGCGGCTGCGGTAGTGCCTGCCGAACACGTCGGGCACGGTCATCGCCTGGTGCCGTTTCGCGGCGCGCCAGACCAGCGGGGCGAGGAAGTAGCCCAGCGAGTAGGCGAGCAGGATGTAGCCGATGAACCAGATCCCGTAGCTCGCGCCGTGCGCGTAGATCCCGCTCGGGAAGCCGATCATGGTGCCGATGCTGTAGACCTCGCCGACCGCGAGGAAGTAGATGAGCCAGGCGGGGAAGGATCGCCCGCCGACGAGGAACTCGGAGATCCCGCCACCGCGCGAGCCGCGGCCCGCCCACACCGCGAGCCCGATCGACGCCGCCATCACGACGGCCACCATCGCGATGAGCATCAGCTCTCCTCGGGGTAGTGGGCGCGGTCGAAGAAGCGCCAGCTGACCCACAGGCACAGGGTGGTCAGCGGGCAACAGCAGAACACCCAGAAGAACACGAGCGGGATGCCGAAGACCGACGCGGTGCTGCCGGAGACGAGCGGGATGCCGATCAGCAGCGCGGCGGCCGGGATGCCGAGTCCGATGAGGACACTCGGCCAGCTCCTGATCATCGGGCACTCCTGACGGTCGCGCGGTCCCAGGCGATTTCGCCGCCGCTCACGGTCACCTCGACCGACAGGTCGCGAATCCGGTCGGGGTCACCGGAAGCGGGGTCCTCGGAGAGTACGACGAGATCGGCGAGCTTGCCGATCTCCAGGCTGCCCTTGAGGTTCTCTTCACCGGCGAGGTAGGCCGCGTCGATGGTGTAGCCGCGCAGCGCGGCGTCGACGCTGACCGCCTGCTCCGGCCCGAGCACCTCGCCGTCGCGCGTGCGCCGCCGCACCGCGCACCAGATGCCCTCCAGTGGCGGCACCGGGGTCACCGGGGTGTCCGAGTGCAGTCCGAAGTGGATTCCGCGGGACCGCGCCGACGCCAGCGGGCTGATCCGGCGCGCCCGGTCGTTGCCGAGGAACACGTCGCGGTGCCGGTCGCCCCAGTAGTACACGTGCTTGATGAAGAAGGACGCGAGCACGTCGTGCGCGGCCATCCGGTCGAGCTGGTCTTCGCGCGCCGTCTGGCAGTGCTCGATCCGGTGGCGGCGCCCGGTCCCCGCCGGGGAACCGAGCTTCGCGTAGCCGTCGATGATCGCCTCGATCGCGGCGTCACCGTTGCCGTGCACCGCGACCTGCCAGCCCGCGGCGTCCAGCGACGCGATGCGGCTGCCGAGTTCGGCGGGGTCGAGCAGCATCATCCCGTGTTCGTCGGGTGCGCACGCGTAGCCCTCGGCGAGGCAACCGGTGCGGCCCTGGATCGACCCGTCGGCGATGATCTTCACCCCGGCCATCGTGAACCGCTCGCTCGCCTTGGCCAGGTCCGGTGGCTCGGGACGGCCGTCGGCCAGCCCCGGCACGAGGCGGTCGATGAGGTAGCCGCGCGTTCTGGTCCGCAGCTTCCCGGCGCGCAGAAGTGCTTGGTAAGCCTCGAGTTCGGTCGCTCCGCCGATCAGTCCGACGCCGGTGTCGTGCACCGAGGTGACGCCGTTCGCCAGGTACTCCTGGTCGGCGAGCAGCAGCGCTTCGGTCAGCTCGTCCACGCCCTGACCCGGCAGGCGCGAGGTGACGAGGAAGGCCGCGGTCTCGACGAGCAGGCCGGTCGGTTCGCCGTGCTCGTCCCGCGCGATGTGCCCGCCCGGCGGGTCCGGGGTGGCCGCGGTGATCCCGACCGTCCGCAGCGCGACCGAGTTCGCCACGCAAAAGTGCCCGGAGACGTGCGTGAGCACCACCGGGCTGTGCCGGGAAACCGGGTCGAGATCGGCCAGGGTGGGATGCCGGTTGTCCGCGAGGAGGGTGTCGTCGTAGCGGTAGCCGCGGATCCACTCGCCGGGACCCCGATCGGCCACCGCCTGCGCGACGCGGTCCACGATGTCGGAAATGGTGTCGTTCGGCGGGCTCCCCGCGTCGACCGGCGCCGCGAGCGTCAGACCGAAGAACGCGGGATGGTTGTGCGATTCGACGAACCCGGGCAGCGCCGTGCGGCCGTCGAGATCGAGCACGGTGGTGTCGGCGCCGATCAGCGCTGCGACGTCCCGATCGGACCCCACCGCGACGATCCGCCCGTCGCGCGCGGCCAGCCCACCGGCGACGGTGCCCGCGGCGTCCATCGTGCGGACGGTGCCGCCGAGCGCGACGAAATCCGCCGCTCGGTCCTGCTCGGCCGGTCGGGGAAAGCGCTCCACCAGAACCTCCTCGTTCGGGTGTGACGACACTGCGGCACCACAGGCCCGGTGGAAAGGTCCAGAATTCGACGCGCGGGTGGTACCAGTTGGAGGTTCAGAGCTGAAGGAGCGTGGGGCGTGCCGACGGGCGGCCGAAGTCCATGATGGGCCGCAAACCCTCGCGGAGCGCTGCGACGTCGCTTTCGCTGACCGCGAGGCGTGCCTCGATCTCGGTGTCGTCCAACCCGAGCGGCTCCCGGGCCTCTTCGGCGACGACGACGCGGAGGAAACTGTCCGCCAAGGCGAGTTCGGTGACGCACGCGTAGGCGGTGCCGCCGTCCGGGGTGATCAGGCAGTGGGAATCCATCCCGAGCGCGATGTCCTGCTCGTCCGGCTCGGTGAGACCGCTTTGGAAGAGCAGGAAGAACCCGCTGCCGTCGCGGTTTTCGGCGATACCGGCGGTCCGGCACGCGAGATCCGGGTCTTCGGACGCGGTGACTGCTTCGGCCACGAACCTGATCGTCACGGGAGTTGCTCCGTCACGCTCCCGCGTCCCGCCATGGCACGGCCTCCGGTAGCCGTTGTGTCCGGACGAACTCGCGGAGGGCATCGATGATCCGGCTGACGGAGAGCCCGCTCCCGGCGGGGAATCCGGTCTCCGATGGCGCGGCGGGCGAGTCCGGATCGCCATCAGTGATGAGGTACCCGGCTTCGCCGGAGTAGAGCAGGTAACCCCATCGGTCGTGGATGTGCACGTCGAGCACGACCTCATCGGTCTGAATGCTGCCCGTGTCGGCCCAGGGCTGTGTCAGCAGTTCGACCAAGCGCGTCACGTCCTCGTCGGTGGTGACGGAGACGGTCTCGCCGCCTTGCAGGCCGTCGCGGAACGTGGGCACAGCTGCCACGAGCGTCATTCGGATTCCTGTTCCTTTCCGGTATAGGTGACTACCGTGCCGTCCGCCTGCACCACACGCAACCGCGATCCCGGAGGCAGGAACTGCGACAGGTACCTGTCGCAGGTGTACGGCTGTGCCTGGTCGAAGGGCCGCGTTCCGCACACCTGCCGGTCGATCACCACCGTCGCCTCACACAACCGCTGTTCCCGCATGGCTACCGCCACCTTGACCTCGACATGTCTGGCTAGCCGGATTACGGCGGGCGGAAGCTTACTTGTCCGCGCGAACTCCACCACCGCGTCATGGTGCTGGTCGCCCGCGCCGCTGGTGATCCGAACCGACCAGCCATCCGAGCGCACCCACTCGCCGCGTGCCTCGCCACCGGCCGTCGTCGCACGTCCGACGCGCTGCCGAGCCTGCTCTACCCGCGTATCCGGTTTGGACTCCGTCGGCGGTGATTGCGCGACCGGTGCCGGACGATCCGGGGCGGCTCGACTGGCGCCAAGGGTGTTGAGGTAGGTGCGGAGCGTCTGCTCGGCCTGGTGCAAGGTCTCGGCCGATTGCGCGAGCGCTGCGTTTTCCGCGTCTCCTTGTGCAGGCAGCTGCGCGATTTCGGGATCGACAGTCCCGTGCGTCGCTGCCGCCCATGCTTTTGTGGCTTCATTGACCAGTTCACACGCCTGCCCGAGTTTCGCTCGTGCCGAGGCGATCAGCGCCAGTACACGCGTTACGCGCCCGGCCAATTCCTCGACCGACACCATGCACCGCACTTTAATGACGGAAACGGACAGCCCGGGGTTTCCGGACCGATGCGGAGGCGATCAGCCCAGGTTGCGGATGCCCCACATGCGGACGATCTCGGCCATCGGGGTCAACTCGTCCGGGATTTCGCCGGATTCGCCCGGCGGGGCGGGGATGTAGAACTCGCCGGTGGGCTGTCCGTGCTCGTCGGGTGCTTCCCGCCAGATGCAGTTCTCGCCGTCGGTCAGGACCAGCAGGTGGTCGTCACAACCGGAACACGCGGTCTCGCGGCGCCATTCGTTCTCGTCGAGGCGGAACAGGTCGTACGGTACGAACCGCTTTCCGCAGTCCACTTGGACTTCCCGCTCCTCGCCCCGGTAGTGCCGCAGCCGGTGCACTGCCGGATCGGCGCCGTCGGCGTGGCGTACGTAGGTCACGTAGAAGGACACAGCGGGCCTCCGCTGGAGTCGAGCTGGATAGGTGGACCGGTCCCGCCGGAGGAGGTTCTTGGTTTTTCCGGGCGGCGGCGCATTTTTCGCAGCTGCGCTCGGCGGTCCGGATGCTCGGGCCGAGCGCGGCGCCGCACGCGGTCCGCAGCGTCACGCCGTCACGGTTCCGGAACTCGCGGAGGATCCGATGCCGCTTGCCGTCGTCGCAGTTCGCCCAGCTCACAGCAGATCCGCCAGCTCGTTGGGAGTGAGGGGCTCGACATGCTCGTAGCCGTACGCTTCGTCGAGCACGACCCGTGTGCGCTTGGCGGTCGGCGCTTCGCGTCTCCGTAGTACGCAGGTGGCGAGCCGGTGAGCGAGACGCAGGCAGAGTGCGATCACGGCGCGGCCCCGTCTTCGCCGGTGAGCCGATCCCGCTCCGCGAGGGTCGCCTTGATGTGCTTGATGTGCTCGTTCGCGGCCTGGTCGGCGATGAGCACGACCTGACCGTCCTCGCCGATCCGCATCGCAGTCCGGATGCCCCGATCCGTTTCGATGAGCCCGACGACGAGCTGCGTCGTTCTCCAGCTCGGCAGTTCACGCACCTGCGTGATGAGCGTGGTCCGCCATGCGTTCTCCATGCGGAGCCCTCTCGCTAGGATTAATGCGCGACAGCGATTGCTGACACGCTGACTGAGCTGACAGTGCTAGTGTCAGCGTGGTCAGCGGGTGGTGCAAGGACCTGATCGGGTGATGTCTGCGCCCTGCCGGATCTGCACTACGATGTGCTGCATGGCTGTCAGCGCGCGTACAGCGCAAACAACCGCCCTTGGCGATGCGCTGAAAGCGGCACGCGACGAACGCGCGATCACGCAACGGAAATTGGCGGAACTACTGGGCAAGAAGCCGTCGGCGTCCGGACTGATCGCACGGTGGGAAACTGGGGAACGGACTCCGAAACCCGAAGACGTTGCCGAGATCATCGAAGCCCTGGGCATCGAAGGCGAAGCTGCGAACAACCTGATGGTCCTCGCGAACGGTGCGGGCCGGTCGCAATGGCTCGCGGTGACGGTGCCCGAACGGCGTCAGCAACTTGCTGCGTTGCTGTCCGCCGAGCGGACCGCGACCGCGGTCACGCAGGTTTCGCCGCTGCTGATTCCGGGTGTTCTCCAGACCTACGACGTGATCCGCGCGATCATGGTCGACGGTGGCGTGCCCGAGGACGAGATCGATCAGCGGGTGACCGAACGAATCGGTCGACGCCATCTCATTACCCGCAAGAACCCCGCGCAGTTGAACGTTCTCCTCGGCGAATCGGCGATCCAGCAAATCATCGGCAGCCCTGAGATCATGGCTGACCAGATGCGTTACCTTCTCGAGTCGATGAGTCACTCCAATGTGGACGTTCGACTCGTCGCGAACTCGGCTGGTTGGACGCCGTTGCTCACCGGATCATTTCTGCTCATCGACTCCGACGAAGTGCCATCGATCGCGGTCCTGGAAACACATGGCAGCGGGCTCATTATGCAAGCGCCCCGAGAGATCGCAACGCACCGGCAAGCCGCCGACGATGTTCGAGAGAAGGCGATGACTCCCGAAGCCACAGCGGAGGCCATCGCGAACCGGCTCAGTGAACTGGAGAAAGAAGAATGACGATGCTCCGCGACACCGGAACGTGGTTCAAGTCGAGCCGGAGCAAGGACTTGCAGGATTGTGTAGAAGTCCGGCTCGCGCCGACCATCGGTGTGCGCGATACGAAGGACCGCGACAGCGGGCACCTCGACGTCGCCCCGGTGGCGTGGGGCGCCTTCGTCACACGCCTCGGCGGCTGATTCGGCATGCCCCGAAGGTGGCGTTCGGGGCATCGAGCGCCCCGAAGGTCACTTTCGGGGCATGCGTGTCGCGGTGGCCTCGTGTGCGAGGGGTGGATTTGTGTCGTCTAGTGCCCTGATGGCCGCCTTCGGGGCATCGGCAGCCCCGCCCGCACGCCTGTGAGGGCCGGGAAAGTGGCGCTGGAGTCCCCGAAGGTGGCCCTTTGGGAACCGAGCGTGCTCCCCGCCTGACCTCGCGGAACCACCGCAGCTCGCATCCGGCATGCCCCGAAGGTGGCTTTCGGGGCATGTAGCGCCCCGAAGGCCACCTTCGGAGCGTTGCGGGATCGACACCGACGCCACGGCGATCACGGTTCACCCGGCGCCGGGTGGGTGGGGCCGCTTTGCCGCAGGCGTAGGCAAAAGCGGGCTTCTCGACGGCTGTCGGGTTCGTACCAGGCGTCGCCGCCGTTGGCTCGCGCGAGGGTGCGGACGATCCACAGACCCAACCCCGTTCCCTCGATCCGTTGCTCGCAGTTCGGCCCTCGGCTGAACCGCTGGAACAGGTTGGGCACGAAGGAGTCGGGTACTCCGGTGCCGTGGTCGACGACCCGGACCTCGACCCAGTCGGCTCGCGCCCTGGCGTGGATTTCGACGGGCGGATGCCCGTAGGCGAACGCGTTTTCCAAGTAGTTCCCGAGCATTTCGGAGAACTCGGCGCGGTCGACGGCCGCCACGAGGCCGTCGGGGCAGGACACGTGCACTCGTCTCGAGTTCTGGTCGATGTCGGCGAGCTGCTCGAGGACGACTTCGAGGACGGGCACCCGTTCGGCGACCGGGCGGGTGCCGGAGGCGTCGATCCTCGAGGCGATCAGGATCTTGCGCACCAGCGCCTGCAGGGAGGTCGTGCGCTCGATGATGCGATTGGTGATCTCGGTTCTTCGTTGCCGGGGCAGGGTGGTTTCGTTGTCGCGCAACACGTGTGCCAGCACGCTGATCGCGGCGAGCGGGCTGTGCAGTTCGTGGGCCGCTACCGCGAGGACGATGTTCTGCCGCTCCAGCGCCGCTTCCAGCGCGTGTTCGGCGTCCCGGTGACGGGTCACATCGCGCAGCGCGGCGACGTGCAGCCGCTCGTCGCGCAGTGTCGTGGCGGTGACCCGCATCTCGACCACTCTGCGCTTGCCGTCCGGCAGGATCAGGTCGATCTCGGAGGCGCCGACGGCGATCGGGAACCCGAACGGGGAGCCGACCAGGTCGGCAGCTGAACGGGCGAACAGCTCCTCGGCCGCCCGGTTGCAGAGCCGGATGATCCCTGTCCCGTCGACGGCAAGGATCCCGTCGGCCGACGCCGCGACGACCTGCCTGCTGACGTCGTCCTCGTACCCGGCTCCGATGGGCTCATTCATCTTGCTGAGGGCCATCCGGCGGCGGCCCGCTCCCGGAGATCGTGGGGGTGTCGGACAGTATGCCGACGATGCTGGAAAGGCGCGTGCCGATGTGGAGGCCATCAGCGTCCACGGTCACCTGCCGGATGCTGGGGTCGTGGGTGGAGCCCCTGGTCTGCAGGACGGCGATGGCGCGCTGGATCTCACCCGCGGTCTCGACGTAGCGGAGATTGATGGTGACGTCGGTGAGGCTGGCGATTTCGGCCGCGATCGCGGGCGTGAGCTGAGGGGTGAACCGTCCGGATGGCGCCGAGGTGAGCAGCGTGGTCACCTGGTGGTGCCGCACCACGACGCCCAGCGAGATCACGAAGTCCAGCAACGCCCGGGGTGAGACGACGCGCTCCAGCGCGGAAAGCGTGTCGATGACCAACCGGGACGGGCGGAAGTCCTCGATGGCCCGCCTGATCCTCAGGAAGTGGTCTTCCAGCGACGCGACCTCGGGGTAGTCGCAGATGACGCGGAGCTGGCCCGAGGCCTCCATGGCGTCGAGGTCGTGCCCCCAGCCGGATGCGTTGCGCCCCAGCTGGGCCCGGCTCTCGTCGAGGGCGTAGATCAGGCAGCGCTCGCCTGCCGCGATCCCGGCGGCGGTGAACCCCAGTGTGGTCAGCGTTTTCCCCGAGCCACTCGGGCCGGTAAGCAGGACGATGGCGTCCTTGAACACGCCACCGCCGCACATGTTGTCCAGCCCCGCGTTGCCGGAGGACACCCGCTCGTGGGAAGCCGGTGCCAGCGGGGTGAGGAACGCCAGCGGCATGACGACGATCCCGTCGTGCGGATCGATCGTGAACAGCCATTCGCCGGTGCGGTGCGCGGTGCCGCGGAACTTGACCACCTCCAGGGTCCGCCGTCGCCGCTCGTTCGCCAGGATGTTGCGCAGGATGATCACGTTGTCCAGCACGAACTCCTCGACGTTGTGCCGGGACACACCGTCGTATTCACTGGTGCGCTCCGCGGTGAGGATCGAGGTGACCTCGATCCGAGCCAGCGTGGCGGCGATCCGGTGGAGTTCCAGGCGAACCTGCGAAGGATCGGGGAATCGGCTGAAGATCGAACCGAGCGAGTCCAGCGACACGCGTTTGGCCCCGCTCTCACGGATCGCGTGCTCGATCCGTGCGGCCAGCCCACCGAAGTCGTAGGCACCGACAATCGGCGCCTCCTCGTTGGCATCGGCGGCCGCGTCGACGAACGTCCACTTCCCGTCGCGTTCCCACTGTTCGATCGGGAAGCCGAGCGAAGCCGCGTTGCGACGGACGTCCTCCGGCTTCTCTTCGAAGTTGACGAACACACCCGATTCGTCGAAACGCTGGATCCCCCTGGCGAGGAACTCGATGGAGAACAAGGTCTTTCCGGTACCGGTGGTACCGGCGACCAGCGTCGACCGGCCGGTGGGCAGCCCGCCCAGTGCGACGTGATCGAAACCGTTGATACCGGTGGGAATCCGCTTGATCACACCTTCGTCGGTCATGTCGCATCCCCTTGCGGACTAGACGCGGCCACCTCTGGCAGGCCGAGGGCCAACGCCGTGCGACGACGATCGGCCAGATCGCCGATCACCCGTTGCCGTGGTGGCGGAGCCACCCTGATGACCGTCGGCGTGGCCAGTATTCGTTCTTCCTCGGCAAGGCCCGGCTCTTCGGTGACATCGATTACCTCGACGTGGTAACGGCCGGGAAACAGCGCCTCGCACAATGCGCGCAGGTTCATCTGCGCGGCGTGAGACCGTTCCGTGTGCCCAGCCACGTAGAGCCGGAACGAGTAGGTGCTCACGAGAACCCGCTCCGTTCGGTCACTCCCGCGTGCAGCAACGCGTTCACACGATTCATCTCGTGTACCACCGCCCGTCGTCTCGACGCGAGGTGTTGTTGGTTCCCACAGTAGCGGGACCGACTCGCGTGCGGGAGTATTTGGGGCAGGGGAACGGGAAAGGTGAAAAACGTGGCCAGGGTGCTGGTGGTGGAGGACCAGCGAACGCTCGCCGACGCACTGGAAATCGCGATCGACACGCAACCGGACCTGAACTGCGTCGGTGCCGCCGCCACCGTCGAGGACGCGCTCGCTCTGGTAGCCCGCCACAGCCCCGATACCGTGTTGATGGACGTTCGATTGCCTGGTGTGAACGGCATCGAGGGAACTCGTCGGATCAAAGCGACCTACCCCGACATCAGGGTGCTTATTCTCACCGCGAATGCCGAGCCCAGTCTGCTCACCGAGGCCGTCGCCGCCGGCGCCACCGGGTTCTTGGCCAAGGACAGCGCGTTGCCCGACATCCTGGCCGCGATCCGGACCCCGATCGAAGGAAAGATCCTGGTCGAGGAGACCTCGCTCGCGGCGCTCGCACCCGTCCCCGAGTCGGACCGGACCGGGCTCACCCGCCGGGAACGCGAGGTGCTCGGTCTGATGGGGGAAGGGCTGACCACCAACGCGATCGCGCGACGACTAGTCGTGAGCGCGCACACCGCCCGCGGCCACGTCAAGAACGTCTTGCGCAAGCTCGGCGCGCACAGCCAGCTCGAGGCGGTCGTCATCGCCACCCGGATCGGGCTTTTGCCGCCCACCGCTACGTGATCGGGCTGGCGACGGCTTCCCTCTACCTGGGGGGGGGTGTGATCAGACCAGCTGGGGGGCGTTTTGCCGGGGTGTTCTCCGTAGTGTTGGTGCGCGTCCGACATGTGCCGGTAATCGCGGGAGGCATGGGATGGATTCACTGGACCGGCCTGCACGCGAGGCATTCGTTCTCCTCTCCGGGCGACTGGTCGCCGACTTCGACCCCAAGGACTACCTGGACACCCTCGCGCAGCTCAGCGTCAAACTGCTCGATGTGTCGGCCAGCGGGGTCCTGCTGGCCGATCGCCGGGGGACGTTGTGCCCAGCGGCCGCTTCCTCCGGATGGCCCCGTGCCGTCGAACGGCCCGAGCCGCTGGCCGGTGACGGTCCCGGAGTGGAGGCCTACCGCAACGGAACC
Source organism: Amycolatopsis sp. CA-230715 (assembly GCF_018736145.1). Taxonomy (GTDB): domain Bacteria; phylum Actinomycetota; class Actinomycetes; order Mycobacteriales; family Pseudonocardiaceae; genus Amycolatopsis. Next base: position 9,550,389 of record NZ_CP059997.1, on the reverse strand, counting down.
GCCGTGTGGTCGTCCGACCTGGCAACGGAAGATCGCTGGCCGACCTTCACCACCGCGGTGCGGACGGTCGGGTTCAGCGCCGTGCACGCACTCCCGATTCGGGTGCGCGAGGAAGCCGTGGGTGCGATGAGCTTGCTGTCCGAGCAGCCGGGCAAGCTCGATGCCGAGGCGGCCGAACTCGCCCAGGCGCTGGCCGATCAAGCGGCCATCGTCGTGCTCAACGAATGGGTCAACCGGAGTGCCGCGGTCATCGTCCAGCTCCAGCACGCGCTCGACAGCAGAATCATCATCGAACAGGCCAAAGGTGTCCTGGCGGAGCGGCTGCGCGTGACCGCTGGTGACGCCTTTTCCGTTCTTCGCGGTTACGCCCGACGGCACAGGACCAAGCTTTCCCTGGTCGCAGGCGCGGTGGTGCGGGGCGAACTGCGCATCGCGTCGCGGTACAGCGATCGCACCGACCCGCGCCCGGCGGATGCTCTTGCGGCGACGGCCCGCTCGCGTGACGCAACGCCCTGAAGGCCCACCAGGACGGTACTGAGGGCCGAACCCCGGCCCTCACACGGCATTCCCGGAGCGGATCGGGGGCGAAGCCGCAATCAAGGTGCGAGCAGTTCGTCGCAGACTTCGCCGAGTAGCCGCACACCGGGTTCGATCGAACGGTGCGGTACCGCCGCGAAGCCGATCCGGAAGTGGTTGAGCGGGGCGTCGGGGCCCTGGAAGAAGATATCGCCCGGTTCGATGAGGATGCCTTCGGCCTCGGCGCGCCGCACCAGTTCGCGGCAGTCCAGTTCGGGCGGGCCGGTCATCCAGAGGCTCACCCCGCCCGGAGGGTACGGGCCGTGCGGCCAGTGCAGGTGTTCCTGCACCGCACCACAAGTGGTCTCCCATTTCCGCATCAGCTTGCCGCGGTAGCGTCGCAACGCCCGGTGGTATTCGCCGCTGGCGATGAGCAGGGCCAGCGCGCGTTGGAGGTGTCCTGGCGGGTGCCGGAGCACGTATCGGCGCACCTCCCGCAGTTCGCGCACGAGTTCGCGCGGGCCGACCAGGTAGCCGAGGCGCAGGCCGGGGGAGAGGAACTTGGAGAACGTGCCGAGGTAGACGGCGTCGCCGGTACCGTCGAGCGCCTTGAGCGCCGGGGTGGGGCTGCCCTGGTAGCGGAACTCGCTGTCGTAGTCGTCCTCCACCAGCACCGTGCCCGCGGCGGCGGCCAGCGCGAGGAGTTGCCGCCGCCTGCCGATGCTCAGGGTGACGTTGCTCGGGTGGTGGTGGCTGGGTGTCAGGTACAGCAGGTCGACGCCGCTGAGCGACTCCGGTGGTTTGAGACCGCCGTGGTCGACGTCGATGCCCAGCACACCGGCGCCGGTGCGCAGGAAGATGTGCCTGGCGTCGAGGTAGCCCGGGTTTTCCATGGCCACCTGCTGGTCCGGCCCGAGCAGCACCCTGCCGAGCAGGTCGAGCCCCTGCTGCGAGCCGACCGTCACCAGCACTTCGGACGGGTCGGCTTCGATCCCGCGCGAGGTGAGCAGGTGCCGGCAGATCATCTCGACCAGCATCGGGTCGTCCGAGCCGAGGCTGTCCTGCAGGCTGTGGAACACGTGCGGCTGGTACAGCGCGTCGCGGAGGCACCGCGTCCACGACCGGGCGGGGAAGGCGCTGACGTCGGTCTGCCCGGCGAGGAACGGGTACGGGTAGGTGTGCCAGTCGGCGCGCTTTTCGATGTGCGGGACGTCGGCGTCGGGGTAGCGGCGCATCCGCGCGGACCAGTCGATGCGGGAGCGGGTGTCGTGCTCCTGGACCGCGCAGTGCGGCCGCATCTCCGAGTTGACGAACAGGCCGCTGCGCTCCTTGCTCTCCACGTACCCCTCCGCCACCAGTTCCTGGTAGGCGAGGTTGATCGTGTTGCGGGAGACCCCCAGTTCAGCGGCCAGTTCGCGGGAGCTGGGCAGGCGCTGGTGCACGTCGAAGGTGCCGACCGCGATGCCGTGTTCGATGGCGCGCCGCACCTGCCGGTAGAGCGGCTCCCGCGACGACCGGTCGATCTCGATCAGCGTTCTGGGCAACGGGTTCTCCTTGCTGCCCTTGCGGCTCGGCTCCACTGGCGCCACCTGAACTTAACCCCTCGGTGGGGTGTTTCGCACCCCTTGGCCCGGTCCGGTCCGGACGGTCACCGAGGCCGCACGCCCTGTGCCCGCAGCGCATCGCCGATTTGGCCCGGCAGGTCGACCACGATCGCACCCGCGGCCTCCAGCGCGTCCACTTTGGACTGACCGTCGCCCTTTCCGGCGTCGACGATGGCGCCCGCGTGCCCCATCCGGCGGCCGGGAGGAGCACTTCGCCCCGCGATGAACGCCACCACCGGCTTGTCCATCGTGGCCACGTAGGACGCCGCGTCCTCTTCCATCGCACCGCCGATTTCCCCGACCAGCACGACGGCTTCGGTCCGTTCGTCGGCGTCGAGTTCGCGCACCGCGTCGAGGGTCGTGGTGCCGAGGATGGGGTCACCGCCGATCCCGATGAACGCCGATTGGCCGTACCCGCCGCGCACGAGGTCGAGCGAGACGAGCGTGCCGAGGCTGCCGCTGCGCGAGACCACGCCGACCGAACCGGGCCGGAAGATCGTGTCCGCGAACCCCGGCATGATGCCGACCGACGCGGCGCCGGGCACGACGAGGCCCGCCGTGTTGGGGCCGAGCACCGTGGTGCCGCGATCGCGAGCACGCGCGAGGACGTGCATGACGTCCTGGTAGGGCACGTGCTCGGTGAGCAGCACGATCCGGCCGACGCCCGCGTCGATGGCGTCGGTGGCGGCCTTGCGGGCGGCGAGCGGGGGCACGAAGAGCACGCTGACGTCGATCGGGCCGCGTTCGGCGGCTTCGGCCACCGAGTCGTAGACCGGCACCCCGCCGACCTCGCGGCCGCCCTTGCCGGGACTCGCCCCGGCGACGATCGTGGTGCCGCACTCGGCCATCCGCTCCGCCCAGAACGATCCCTGCCGCCCGGTGATGCCCTGGACGATCACCTTGTCCGCACTGGAGACCAGCATCAGCGCACCACCTCTTCCGCCGTCGCCGCCGCGTCGATCGCGGCGCGCACCGCCTCGTCCATCGTGTCGAACGGGTCGACGCCGAGCCGTTCGCGGACGAGCTGGATCGCTTTCTCTTCGCCGGTTCCGTGGATGCAGAAGAAGATCGGGATCGTCGGCTTCAGCTCTTCGATGGCCGTGAGCACGCCTTCGGCCATCACGTCCGTACGGGCGAACGCGCCGCAGAAGTTGACCACCAGGCTCCGCACCCGTGGGTTGCCGAGCACGAGCCCCAGCGCCGGTACGGCCTTGGTGTAGGCGTCGCCGCCGATTTCGAGGAAGTTCGCGGCCCGTCCGCCGTAGTGGTGGACCGCGTCGAGGGTCGTCATGGTGAGTCCCGCGCCGTTGGCGAGGACGCCTACGTCCCCGTCCAGTTCGAGGTACTGCAGGCCGAGCGCGCGGCCGCGTTGTTCGAGTTCCGAGCCGGTGGCATCTTCGCCCGTGAGGTGTTCCGCGAGTAGTTCGGCGTGCCGCTCCAGCGCGCCGGGGTCGAGCGTGATCTTGCTGTCCAGCGCGACCACCTCGCCCGTGCCGGTGAGCGCGAGCGGGTTGATCTCGACGAGTTCCGCGTCGATGTTCGCGTAGAGCCGGTACATCGCCAGCAGTACCGAAACCAGTTGCGCCGCAACGGGTCCCGGGAGGTCGAGGTCGTCGAGCAGGGAGCGGGCGCCCGCCTCCGTCAGCCCGGTGCGGATGTCCACGGCGAGCCTGCGGATGGCGGCGGGGTCGTCTTCGATGTCCATCCCGCCCGAGGTCGAGAACAGCACCAGCGGGCACTTCCCACGCGGGTCGTTGAGGACGGCCGCGTAGAACTCGTCCCGGATCTCCGCGCACTGCTCGACGAGCAGCTTGCCGACCACGGAATCGCCGAGCGTGGAGCCCAGCAGGCTGTCCGCCATCCGACGCGCTTCCGCGGGTGATCCGGCGAAGCGGATGCCACCGGCCTTGCCCCGTTTTCCGGACGGTACCTGGCTTTTCAGCGCCACGCGGCAGCCGAGTGCCGCCGCGGCGCGTTCTGCCCCGTCGGCGTCCGTCACGACGGTGCCGCGCGGTACGCGCAGGCCAGCCTGCGCGAGCAACTGCTTTCCTTGGTGTTCCAGCAGGTTCATGTGCTTTACCGCCCGTAGGTCTCGTGGTAACGGCCCCACAGCTGGTCTTCGCCGGGGATGCGCTCGGGAATCACCCGCGCCAGCCGCGTGATGTTCAGGAAGTGCCGGTAGGAAAGGTTTTCCGAGATGCTGTTCCCGGCCCAGGTACCCGCGCCCATGGTCAGGGTGAAGTCGAGGCCGTTGTCGAAACCGCCCCCGGTGCCGAAGCAGTGCGCCTGGTTCACCAGCACCCGTGCGACGCGCAGCCGTTCGGCGACCAGTCTCGCCCTGTCCTCCGAGCGCGTGTGGATCCCGCAGGAGTGCCCTGCGCCCTGGAAATCCAGTAAGCGCTGGATTTTCTCGAGCGCGGAGTCGAAGTCCGTGAACCGGTAGACGGTCAGTACCACCGAAAGCTTCTCGCCGCTGAACGGATGCTCCGGGCCGACACCGTCCTCTTCGACCATGAAGAACGCCGCGCCACGCGCTTCCGGCGAGTCGAGGCCCGCCAGCGCCGCGAGCTTTTCCGGTGGCTGAGCGGTCACGGCCGAGCTGAGCTTGCCGTCCGGCCACATCGCGCCGCGGAGGCGGTCTTTCTCCACTTCGGACAGCAGGTAGCCGCCTTGCGCCCGCAACGCGTCGAGCGCCCGTTCGTACACTGCGGCGTGGATGTGCACCGAGTTCTCCGACGAACAGCTCGTCGCGTGGTCGAAGGTCTTGCTGCGCCGGATCTTTTCGGCCGCGTCGGCGATGTCGGCGTCGGCGTCCACGATGACGGGCGCGTTACCCGCGCCGACGCCGATCGCGGGGGTGCCGCTGCGGTAGGCCTGCCGGACGTTGCGCTGGGAACCGGTCACGACGACGAGATCGGCCTGCCGCATCAGCTCGGCGGTCAGTTCTTTCGTCGGCGACGCCACGTACTGCACGAGATCGCGGGGCGCGCCGACGCGGTCCAGTTCGGCGTGGATGTGGGCGACGAGCAACCGGCAGGTCGACTCGCCCTTGGGGGAGGGGGAGAGCACGACGGCGTTGCGGCCCTTGAGCGCCATCATGGTCTTGTTCGCCGGGGTCGCCGCCGGGTTGGTCGACGGGCACACCGCCGCCACGACACCCACCGGTTTCGCGTACTCGACGATGCCCTTCACCGGGTCTTCCCGTAGCACGCCGACGGATTTCGCGCCCGTGAGGTCGCGCAGCGTGCCGAGCGTCTTGCGCCGGTTCTTGGCGATCTTGTCCTCGACCTTGCCGAGGCCGGTGTCGCGCACCGCCAGCTCGGCCAGCTCGGTGGCCCTGTCCTCGCGGTAGATCGCCCACGCGGCACCGCACACCACGTCGTCGACCCGCTGCTGGTCGTAGGTTTCGAAAACGGCTTGCGCGGCCTTCGCCCTCGCCAGCAGCGCGGCGATGGTCTCCGCCGGGGTGTTCTCCTGAAGTGCCGCCATGGCCTGCCTTTCGCGAGGTCGCCGCCCGCCGTCGACGTATTTCACATTGTGGCATTGGATTCCATAAAGCTACGGCGGCGGGGTCGGCCGCGTCAATGCCGGGCCGGGGAGCCCGTCGGATCGTGACCGTTGACACACCGCGATGCCCGACCTACCTTCGTTGGAATCCGCTTCCAATTAGTGGAATCCCCTGGCGCCCGGTGCCGGTCACCGCGTGCCGCGTCCGGACAGGCGGTGCACCGAATGCCCCTTCGAATCCCGTCCCGATCCACTGCCCCCGCGCGTACGGCCGCCACGGGACCGTTGCGCGCCTGCCGAGGCCGCGTGCGCGGCCGGGTCCTGCTCCTGCTGTGCGGGATGTACTTCATCACATACCTGGACCGGGTGAACATCTCCACGGCGGCGCCTCATATTCGCCACGACCTGTCGCTGTCCAACACCCAGCTCGGTCTTGTGCTGTCCGCGTTCGCCATCCCGTACGCGTTCTTCCAGGTGTTCGGCGGTTTCCTCGCCGACCGGTACGGGCCGCGCAAGCTGCTGTGCGCGGTCGGCGTGGTGTGGGGTCTGTCCACTGTGGCCACCGGATTCGCCAGCGGCATGGTGACCCTGTTCGCGGCGAGGCTCGCGCTCGGGTTCGGGGAGGGTGCCGCGTTCCCCGGTGCCACCCAGGCGATGTCGCGCTGGCTGCCCGCCGACCAACGCGGGTTCGGCCAAGGGATCACGCACGCGTTCGCCAGGCTCGGCAACGCGATCGCCCCGCTGGCGGTCGCCGGGCTGATCGCGCTGTTCGACTGGCGCGCCGCGTTCTGGGTGCTCGGGGTGATCAGTCTCGGGTGGACGGTGCTGTGGGCGCGCACCTACCGGGACCGCCCTGCGGACCACCCGAAGATGACGGAGACGGAACTCGGCGAGCTGTCCGCGGACCAGCGCGCCGACGAACGGCCGCCCGTGCCGTGGGGCCCGCTGCTGCGACGGATCCTCCCGCTGACCTTTGTGGACTTCACCTACGGCTGGATGCTGTGGGTGTACCTCACCTGGATCCCGTCGTTCTTCGCGGGCAGCTACGGGTTGCAGCTCCAGCAGTTCGCGTTGTTCAGCGCGCTCGTGCTGTGCGCCGGCGTGGTCGGGGACATGGTGGGCGGCATGGTGTCCGACGCCCTGCTCCGGCGGACCGGCAGCCTGCGCATCGCCAGGCGCTCGGTCCTCGTGGTGGGTCTGCTCGGCTCGTTCGGGTTCATCCTGCCGACGCTCTTCGTGCACAGCCTCGGGGTCGTGACGGTGTGCCTCGCGCTCGCGTTCTTCTTCCTGGAGCTGACGAATCCCGTGCTGTGGTCGATCCCGATGGACGTCGCGCCGGACCACGCCGGTACCGCGGGCGGGCTGATGAACACGGGCTTCGGCCTCGCAGGGGTGCTCTCGCCCGCGGTGTTCGGTTTCCTGGTCGACCGCGGCGGCAGCTGGGTCCTGCCGTTCGCCGTTTCCGCCGGGCTGCTCGCCGTCGGCGGACTCGTTTCGCTGCGCGTCGATCCGGCGAACAAGCTGCCGGTTCAGATGAGGTAGCCGTGCGGGATGGCCGCGGTGACCTCGCGCGCCACGTCGACGGCGAGCGACGCGAGTTCGGGGATCCGGTCGGCGGGCATCCGGAACTCCGGTCCCTGGATGGCCACCGCGGCCATCGCGGCACCGTCGGTGTCGAGCACCGGCGCGGCGACGCCGCAGACGCCGGGCACGCGTTCACCCCGGTTGACGGCGAACCCCTGGCGCCGGGTCAGGTCCAGATCGCGGCGCAGGTCCGCCGGTGCGGTGATCGTGGTGTCGGTGAGCTTCGCCAGGTCGCCGAGCCGCGCGATCTCGGCGTCGAGGTCGGTGGCGTACGCCAGCAGGACCTTTCCGGTGCTCGTGCAGTAGAGCGGTACCCGCGCGCCGACGGGCTGGGTGAAGCGCAGCGGCTGCGCCGATTCGACCCGCAGTACGACCAGGCCCTCGTCGCCGTCGCGGACCACCAGGTTGACCGATTCGCCGGTGTCCGCCGCGAGGCGTTCGAGCAGCGGTTCGGCCGCGTCGAACCCGAGCGTGCGCTCGGCGGCGCGGCCGAGCAGGAACGCTTCGCGGCCGAGCCGGTACCGCTCGGTCTGGTCGTTGCGCGCCACGTACCCGGCGGAAACCAGCGCCTTCGCGATGCGGTGGACGGTGCTCGTGTTCAGGCCGAGCGCGCGGGCGATCTCGGTGATTCCGGCGTCGCCGTCGGTGTCCCGGAGCACGCGGAGCACGGCCAGCGCCCTCGCGATCGTCTGGGTGCCGGTGACCTTGCCGTTCGTTTCGCCCTCAGCCATGGCAGCGCTCAGAAGCTGTGCCCTGGCGGCAGGAGCGCGGAGATCTCCTTGGCCGCGGCGGAAACCTGGGGTCCGAGCTTGCCGAACCGGTCGTCGGGCATCCGGACCGCGGGCGCCTGCACCGCGATCGCGGCCCTGGCCACGCCCGCGTCGTCGCAGATCGGCGCGCCGACGCAGCGGACGCCGACGGTCGATTCCTCGTCGTCGGTGCTCCAGCCGCGCGCCCTGGTTTCCACCAGGTCCGAGCGCAGGCTCTTGGCGGTGGCGTGGGTCTTCGCGGCGACGCGTTCGAGCCGGGTGACACCCTTCAGGACCCGGCGCTCCACCTCGCCGTTGAAGGCGAGCAGCGCTTTGCCCATGGACGACGCGTGCAGCGGGACCCTGGTGCCCGGCGGCTGGGTGAAGCGCAGCGGCTGGGTGGATTCGATGCGCTCGACGACGACCGCGGCATCACCGGCCAGCACACCGAGGTTGACCGATTCGCCGGTGCTCGCGGCCAGTTCCTGCAGGACCGGGTACACCACGTCGAGGCCGAAGTTGTGGTGCGCGGCCTGGCCGAGGAGCAGCGCGCCGGTGCCGAGGTAGTAGCGCTCGTTCTCCGCGTTCTGCGCGAGGAAGTCCTCGGCGACGAGCGCGCGGACGATGCGGTGCGCGGTGCTGAGGTTCAGCCCCAGTTCCTTCGCGACCGCGCCGACGCCGAGATCGCCCCCGTGGTCGCGGAACAGGCGGAGCACGGCGAACGCCCTGGCCACCGTCTGCGCGCCGGCCACGCGACCCTCCTCGGGCTTGGGACTCATCCGGACCTCCCCTGTCACATGTTGGAAGTAGCTTACCGCCCGGTCCGCGCACTGTGCGATCGCTCGCAGACTCTTCAATTTGTGGAAGTAACTTCTATACTGTGGAAGTACGCCTTGGAGGTGACCATGGAACTCGCAGCCGAGTCCGGTGTGGACGCTGCCGCGGAGCTGCTCTCCGCGTGGTCGCGACGGATCGACGGGCTGGGGATGCGCGTCGCGCTGCCGGACGGCGCCGACCCGAGGGTGATCACCGCGGCGCTCCGGTTGCACGAGCAGGGGGTGCTGCGCCCGTGCCTGGTCGGGGACGGCGCGGAAATCCGGGCGGCCGCGGCCGCCGAAGGGGTCGCCCTGCCCGGTGACCTGGTGGTCGACGCCACCGCGCTGGCCGCCGATGTGCGCGAGACCCTGGCTTCGGCACTGGCCGGGCGGAAGCCCGCTGATCTCCTTGCCGCGCAACAGGATCCGCTCGCCCTCGCCGGTGCCGGGCTGCGGGCGGGCGTGTTCGACGCGTGCGTCGCGGGTGCCACCCGGCCGACCGCCGACGTGCTGCGCACCGGCCTGCGGATCGTCGGTGTGCGACCGGGCGCGGGCAGCGTGAGCAGCTTCTTCCTGATGCTGCTCGCCGACGGACGGGTGCTGGCGTTCGCCGACTGCGCGGTGCTGCCGGATCCGGACGCCGGTCAGCTCGCGGACATCGCGATCGCGACGGCGGGATCGTTCGGGGCGCTGACCCCGGACGAGCCCCGTATCGCCATGCTGTCGTTCTCGACGCAGGGGAGCGCGGCGCACGCCAGCGTCGACAAGGTGCGCGCCGCGACCGAACTGGTGCGCGAGCGGGCGCCCGGCCTCGCGGTCGACGGCGAGCTTCAGTTCGACGCCGCCGTGGTGGGTGCGGTCGGTGCCGCGAAGGCACCGGGTTCGGCGATCGCCGGGCACGCGAACATCGTCGTCTTCCCCAACCTCGACGCGGGCAACATCGGGTACAAGATCGCCGAGCGGTTCGGCGGCGCGACCGCGCTCGGGCCCGTGCTGCAGGGCCTTCGCTTGCCGCTCAACGATCTTTCGCGGGGCTGCTCCGCGCGGGACATCGAGGTGATGGCCCTGATCAGCGCCACGCAGGCGGCGGGCGACGCACCCGAAGGCACGCCGCCCGCCCTCTGAACGGCGTCAGGCCGGGGAAACCCGAAGCGCACCGGGGACTTCGCCCGCTTCGACTTCCTCGGTGATCAGATCCCGTTTCCGGATGGCCAGCGTGCAGGCCGTGCTCACCACCGTCGCGACGAGCACGTAGGCCAGCACGAGGCCGTAGCCGCCGCCCGCCGCGCCGACGAGCCACGCCAGGATCAACGGCGTCATCCCGGAGGCGAAGATGCCGGAGAACTGGTACACGAAGGAAATCCCCGTGCAGCGGACCGGGGTGGGGAACAGCTCGGCGTAGAACGCCGCCTGCGGCCCGTACATGATCGGGTAGCAGACGCCGAGCACCACGACCAGTGACACCGCGACGAGCACCGGCTTGGCGGTGCCGAGCGACGCGAGCGCCGGGTACGCCGCGACCCCGGTGAGGATCGCGCCGATGGCGAACACCTGCCGCCGCCCGAAGCGGTCGGACGCGCGGCCGAACACCGGGATGAACACCAGCATCACCGCCGCGGCCGCCATCACGCCCAGCAGCAGCGGCTGGCGGCTCATCCCGATCGTGCCGGTGCCGTAGGAGATCGAGAAGACCGCCCAGGTGTTGAACGCGATGCCCTCGTGCAACCTGCTGCCCATGCCGAGCAGGACGTGGCGCCGTGAGCGCCGGTCCTTGGCGAGTTCGAGCGCGGGCACCGTCGCCTTCGCCTCGTGCTCTTCCATCTTGCGGAAGGCGGGCGTCTCGATGACCTTCAGCCGGATGACCATGCCGACCAGCACCAGGATCGCGGACAGTTCGAACGCGATCCGCCAACCCCACGTCAGGAAGGCGTCGCTGGGCATCAGCGAGTTCAGCCCGGCGAAGACCCCGGTGCCCAGCATGAGCCCGAGCGCGAGTCCCATCTGCGGGAAGCTCCCGTAGAACCCGCGTTTGCCCTTGGGCGCGTACTCCACCGCCATCAGCACGGCGCCGCCCCATTCGCCGCCGATGGCGACGCCCTGTGCGAGCCGCAGGAGCACGAGGATGATCGGCGCGGCCACGCCGATCGTGTCGTAGGTGGGGATGAGCCCGATCGCGCAGGTCGCCAGCCCCATGATCAGCATGGTCGCGATGAGCGTCCGCTTGCGCCCGACGCGGTCGCCGATGTGGCCGAAGATCAGCCCGCCGATCGGCCGCGCGATGAAGCCGAGCGCGAAGGTCGCGAACGACAGGAGCGTGCCTACTAGGGGATCGTCACTGGGGAAGTAGAACTTGTTGAACACGATCCCGGCGGCGGTGCCGTAGAGGAAGAAGTCATACCACTCGACCGTGGTCCCGATGACGCTGGACGCCACGACGGTGCGGAGCTCACGACGGTCGGTGCTTTCGTTGCCGGTCATACCCGTGCTCCTCCAAGGTGTCGGTCACAGGGACTGCAGGAAGATCTGCTCGGCCGCGGACCGGTCGAGCGGGCGGGGGACCACCGCGAGCTGGCGTGTCTGCTTGAGCGTCCCGTCGACGAGCTCGGGCACGTCTTCTTCGGTGTAGCCGAAGCTGCGCAACCCGGACGGCATGCCGATGTCGGTCATCAGCTCGGTGAGCACGCTCGCGAGCGCCTCGGCACCGTCGGTCTTGGTGAACGTGCGGCCGGAGAGCAGTTCCGCCGCACGCAGGTGGCGTGCGGGATCGGCGGGGTAGGTCCAGCGGAACACCGCGGCCGCCGTCGCCGAGACCGCCTGGCCGTGCGGCACCATCGGCATCTCGGGGTAGCCCTCGGCGCGGTACTGCTTGACCGCGCCCGCGACCGGGTAGGCGTTGGCGTGCGGCAGATGCGTGCCCGCGTTGCCGAATCCCGTTCCCGCGTAGGTCGACGCCAGCGCCATCTGCGTGCGTGCCTGGAGATCGCGTCCATTGCAGACGGCGGCGCGCAGGTTCTCGCCGACGAGCTTGAGCGCCATTTCGCACCACACGTCGCTGATCGGGTTCGAGCCGCAGAACGCGGGCCTGCGCATCGGGTTCTCCGGCGCGGCCTTGGCGTCGTAGCGGATCGCGGTGTAGCTCTCCAGCGCGTGGGACAGCACGTCCATGCCGCTGGCCGCGGTCACCTGCGGGGGCAGGGTCAGCAGCGTCCTCGGGTCGACGACCGCCAGCGACGGCCGCAGCCTCGGGTGGCTCACCCCGGCCTTGAGGTGCAGGCCGAGGAAGTCGATCACGCAGATCGTGGTGGACTCCGAGCCGGTGCCCGCCGTGGTCGGGACCGCGATGAGGGGCTTGACCGGCAGCCACGGCGCTTTCCCGCCGCCGATCGGCGGTGTCACGAAGTCCAGCAGCTCGCCGGGGTGGGTGGTGAGCAGGTTGACCGCTTTCGCGGTGTCCATTGCGGACCCGCCGCCGATCGCCACGAAGCAGTCCCACTCCCGCTGGCGGGCGAACTCGACGGCTTCGGCGATGCTCTCGTCGGTGGGTTCCACCGCGACGCCGTCGTAGATCTCCGCCTTCAGCCCGGCGGCGAGAAGGGTCTCGCGGACCCGGTCGGGGATCCCGGTTTCCCGCACTCCGGGATCGGTGAGGACGAGGACCGAGGTCGCGCCGGTCGCGGCCGCTTCACCGCCGATCTCGTCGAGTGCGCCCGCGCCGAACTTCAGCGGCGGGGCGGCCCAGGTGAAGACGCTCTCGTTCGGATGGATCTCCGGCACCATCGACGGCTCCAATCGTTGACACTATGTGGGAGTGGCTACCACTATGTGGCAGGAACGGTAGGTGAGGGAGCCGCTGCCGTAAAGCCCGGGTTTTCGCCCGGCCGGATTTTCAGACCAGACGGGAGCCGGGATTTGGCCGCCACAGCAAGCGAAACCGACGAACTCGAGCGCGCGTTGACCGCCGCGATCAGTGGCCGCGTCGACTTCGGCACGGCCGCTCGCGCGATGTTTTCCACCGACGCGTCCAACTACCGTCACGTACCGCTCGCGGTCGTCACCCCGCGTACCGAGGAGGACGTGCTGGCCGCGCTCGCGGTGTGCGCGGAACGCGACGTGCCGGTGCTGCCACGCGGGGCGGGCACGAGCATCGGCGGGCAGGCCGCGAACGTCGCGGTCGTACTGGACTTCACCAAGCACCTCAACGAAGTGCTCGAGATCGACGCCGACCGCGCGCTCGCCCGTGTCCAACCGGGAATCGTGCTCGATGCGTTGCGGGAGCGGGCATCCGGCCACGGCCTCACCTTCGGGCCCGACCCCTCGACGCACAGCCGGTGCACGCTCGGCGGGATGATCGGCAACAACGCGTGCGGGTCGCATTCGGTGGCGTGGGGCAAGACGGTCGACAACGTCCGGTCGATGCGGATCGCGCTGCACGACGGGACCGTGCTCGAAGTCGGGAAGACCCCGGCTGACGAACTCGCGCGGCTGAAGGCCCGTGACGACCGGATCGGCGCGCTGTACCGGGATCTCGGCGCGCTCGTCGATTCCGGAGCCGACGAGATCCGGCGGTCTTTTCCTTCGCTGACAAGGCGGGTCTCCGGGTACAACCTGGACTCGCTGCTGCCCGAGAACGGGTTCGACGTGGCGCGGGCGCTGGTCGGTTCGGAGGGTACCTGCGCGACGATCCTGGACGCGACCGTGGAGCTTTCCCGCGCGCCCGCCGTCCGCGCGCTCGCGGTGCTCGGCTTCCCCGACAACGTCACGGCCGCGGACGCCGTGCCCGCGCTGCTCGGCCTGCCGGTGCTGACGATGGAAGGCATCGACGGCAGGCTCGTCGAGGCGTTGGCCGCGCGCAGGCCCGGTTCCGCGACCGGCACCGATCTGCCCTCCGGCGGTGCTTGGCTGTACCTGGAAACCGGCGGCGATTCGCCGGCGGAAGCGGCGGAACACGCGCGGCTCGTCGCCGCCGCCGGGGCGAAGGCGGGCGCGAGCACCGCGGTCGTCACGGAACCGGCGCGGCAGCGCGCGCTGTGGCGGATCCGGGAGGAAGGCGCCGGGCTCGCGACCCGGCTCGCCGACGGATCCGAGGCGTGGTCGGGCTGGGAGGACGCGGCGGTGCCGCCCGAGCGGCTCGGCGAGTACCTGCGCGCGTTCGAAAAGCTGATGGACGCGCACGGCAGGCAAGGCATGGTGTACGGCCACTTCGGCGACGGCTGTCTGCACGTGCGGATCGATTTCCCGTTCACCGCGCCGGATGCGCGCCGCCGGTACCGCGCGTTCCTGACCGAGGCGGCGGATCTGGTCGTCGCCCACGGCGGTTCGCTGTCCGGCGAGCACGGTGACGGCCAGGCGCGGGCGGAACTGCTGCCGAAGATGTTCCCGCCGCGGATCATGAGCGCGTTCGGCGCGTTCAAGGCGGCCTTCGACCCGGCGGGGTTGATGAACCCGAACCGGATCGTCGATCCCGCGCCGATGGATGCCGATCTGCGGGTGCTCGTCGCGCCCGCGGTACTGCCGACGCGCGCGAAACTCGCCCTGCACGCCGACGACGGTGACCTCGCGGCCGCGTCGCGCCGGTGCGTCGGCGTCGGCAAGTGCGTGACCGCCTCGGGCGGGATGATGTGCCCGAGCTACCGGGCCACCGGCGAGGAGAAGAACTCGACGCGCGGCAGGGCGAGGCTGCTGTTCGAAATGCTCGCGGGTGATGTCGTCGAAGACGGGTGGCGCGCACCCGAGGTCAAGGATGCGCTCGATCTGTGCCTCGGCTGCAAGGCGTGCAAGACCGACTGCCCGGTCGGCGTGGACATGGCCAGCTACAAGGTCGAATTCCTCAGCAGGCACTACGAAAACCGGCCGCGCCCGATGTCGCACTACGGGATGGGCGCGCTACCGAGGTGGCTGCGCTGGGGCGCCCGCGCACCCCGTCTCATCAACGCGGTCATGCGATCCCGGCTCGCGCCGCTGCTGAAGCGGTTCGGTGGCGTGGCGGCGGAGCGGTCGATCCCCGCACTGGCGCCGCGCACGTTGCGGAACTGGTGGGGGAGCCGCACCACCGCGCGGTCCGGCGGCCGTCCGGTGGTGCTGTGGCCGGACACGTTCACGAACCACTTCGACCCGGAAGCGGGCAAGGACGCGGTCGCGGTGCTGGAAGCGCTGGGCTACGAGGTCCACCTGCCGGAGCGTCCAGTCTGCTGTGGACTGACGTGGTACAGCACGGGCCAGCTCGCACCGGCGCGACGTCGGCTGGAAAACACTCTCGACGTCTTGGAACCGTGGCTCGACCGCGGGATCGAAGTGATCGGCCTGGAACCCAGCTGCACGGCGATGTTGCGGCGGGACGCGGCCGAACTCCTGCCGGACGATCCGAGGGTGGCGAAACTGGCCGCGCTCACCCGCACCTTCGCCGAACTCGTCGACGGCGCTGACGAACTCGCCGGTCTGGCGCAGCCACAACCGGTGCTCAGCCAGGTGCACTGCCACCAGCACGCCGATCTCGGCTACGACGCCGACCGCGCGGTGCTGGGCAAGGTGTCCACCGAGGTCGACGTCCTCGACGGCGGATGTTGCGGGCTCGCCGGGAACTTCGGTTTCGAACGCGGTCACTACGACGTGTCGGTGGCATGCGCGGAACACGAGCTGCTGCCCGCCGTGCGCGAGGCGGCGCCCGGTACCGCGATCCACGCCGACGGGTTCAGCTGCCGCACGCAGATCAGGCAGCTGACCGACGCCGAACCGGTCCACCTGGCCACCCTGGTGGCGCGGGCGCTCGGCGTCAGCGGGACAGGAACCGGTCGATCGGCACGAACTGGGCGATCTCCTTCGCCGCGGTGATGACGAGCGCCCCGAGTTCGCGGACGCGCGCGGGCGGCATCCGGACGGTCGGCACCTGCAGCACGAGCGCTGCCTGCGCGCGCTGGTCGGAGTCGAGCACCGGGGCGCCGACGCAGCGCACGCCCGCGACGTTCTCCTCCTCGTCGAGGCTGTAGCCCCGGCGCCGTACCTGGGCGAGCTGGTCGGCGAGCTGTCCCGGGGTGGCCAGCGTCCGCTCGGTCAACGGCGGGAGGTCATCGGGCAGGGCTTCGAGATAGCGTTCCGCGTCCGGCGAGTACGCGAGGATCGCCTTGCCGGAAGCGGTGGCGTACAAGGGAAAGCGCGCGCCGGTGTGCTGTTCGAAGCGCAGCGGCAGGGTGGACTGCACCCGCAGCATCACCACGGACTCGTCACCGTCGCGGACGGTCAGGTTCACCGATTCCTCGGTTTCCGCGCCGAGCTGTTCCAGCACGGGCAGTGCGCGGTCGAGCCCGAACCCGCGTTGCGCGGACTGCCCGAGCAGGATGGTGCCGGTGCCGAGGTAGAAACTGTCCGTGCGCGGGTTGTGCGCGACCAGCCCGCCCGCCTGCAGCGCGCGCACCACGCGGTTCGCGGTCCCCGACGACAGGCCGAGCGAGGCGGCGATGCGGGCGACGGGAAGTTCGCCGTCGGCGTCGGCGAGCAGCTTGAGCACGCTCAGCGCCCGGCCGATCGCCTGCGTACCGGGCGGGGCCTGGTTGTCCTCGACGCTGCCCCCGGTCACCCCACTGCCACCTTTCGTCGCCGAACGTCCACAGCGGAGCGTACCGGTCAGCGCAGTGCGGCGA
This sequence comes from Amycolatopsis sp. CA-230715, assembly GCF_018736145.1. Taxonomy (GTDB): domain Bacteria; phylum Actinomycetota; class Actinomycetes; order Mycobacteriales; family Pseudonocardiaceae; genus Amycolatopsis. Next base: position 9,533,980 of record NZ_CP059997.1, on the reverse strand, counting down.
GCACGTAGTCGTCGCCGTACTGCCAGACCATGCCCACCTCGCGGAAACCCGCGTCCAGCAGCATCTTCGCGTGCGCCTGCTGGCTGAGCCGGTTGCCGTAGCCGGTCGAGGTGCCGCGGAGCTCGGCGTCGCTGAAGATCGCGCGGAGCGCGGGGTCCTCGGCGGCGGCCGCCCACCAGCTCTTCCAGTCCTCGTTGCCGTCCACCCCGGCGCGGGTGGCCCTGCGCTCCTTGACCGCGGCGGTCAGCGCGCGGATTCCCGGCTGCTCGTCGTAGAAGTGGTCGCCGTTGACCAGGACGCCGCCGGGCCGCATGACCTCGGCGAGGTCCCGGTAGACGACGGCGAGCCGCTCGGGCGGCAGCCAGTGCAGCGCGGTGGTGGAGACGGCGGCGTCGAGTTCGCGGCCGCGGACCGCGGGATCGTGCCAGCGGTCTTCGGCGAGGTCCAGCAGCCGGTAGTCGATCTTCGCGGCTTCGGGACGGCTGGCGCGCGCGAGCGCCAGCAGGAACGGGTCGCTGTCGACGCCGACGATCCGCGCGTGCGGAAGCCGTGCGCTCAGCCGGGTCGCCGTCGACCCCGGCCCGCAGCCGAGATCGAGCACGAAGGGTTCGGCCGCATCGCCGGTGACGTGCTCCACGACGTCGATGAGGACGCGGAAGCGTTCCTCACGGTCGGCGATGTAGCGCTCCTGCTGGGTGTCCCACCGCGCCACCCACCGTGCCGCCAGATCCTGGTCCACGCGTCCTCCCGCCCCGTCGATCTGGTCCTGTGTAGCACACGGCGCCGGTGCGGAGGCGTCGATGGGTTACCGTGTGCGGCGGCCGGGTTCGCCCGGCCGCACAACCGAAGAAGGCACCCGACGGGGGAAGCCGGTGGGACTCCGGCGCTGACCCGCAACCGTGAACGGCCGTAGCCGCCGTGAGCCGGACTGCCCGCAGGGAGCCTGCCAACCCCAACTGTCGTGGAGCGCGGAGCGGGGTCCCGTTCCCGCGTCCAGCGGGGCGCCGGGACAGCGCTCGCAGTCCCGGAGGTCCGCATGGTGCGCACTGGATTCACCCGTCGGCGGCTGCTCGCGGGCGCGCTCGGCGCCGCGGCGCTCGCCCCGTTGGCCGCGTGCGGAGGAGCCGGGTCCGCGGCCCCGAATCGGTTGCGCGTCGCGTTCGCGGCGGGCGGTTCGAAGGAGACGCTCGATCCGGCACTGGTGTCGCTGTTCGTGGACCAGGCGCGGTCGAAGGCGCTGTTCGACACCCTCGTCGCCTACCAGGCCGACACGTCGCTGCGCCCCCGGCTGGCCGAATCGTGGGAAAGCGATGCGACGGGCTCGCGCTGGCGCATCCGGTTGCGGCAGGCGTCGTTCCACGACGGCAGGCAGGTCACCGCCGACGACGTGCTGTACAGCCTGCGCCGCGTCGCCGATCCCGCGCTCGCTTCGTCGTCGCGGCAGTACTTCGCGAAGGTGGATTTCGGTGCCAGCAAAGCGGTTTCGCCGACCGAGCTGGTGCTGGTGCTGACCGCGCCGGACTTCGAGTTCCCGGCGGGGCTCGGCGCACCGGGAACCGAGATCGTCCCCGCCGGGACCACGTCGTTCACCGCGCCCGTCGGCTCCGGCCCGTTCCGGTTCGTCTCCTTCACACCCGGCGGCCCGGCGTTGTTCCGGAAGTGGGACGGGTACTGGGAAGGCGCGCCGGGGCTCGAAGAGCTGGAGTTCGTGCCGGTGGAAAACGAGGCGGCGCGGGTGAACGCGCTGCTGTCCGGGCAGGTCGACTACGCGCACGACTTGGCGGCGAGCACCGCGGCGAGGCTGGCGAAGGAGAGCGAGGTCTGGCTCGGGGAGGCCAAGCTCACCACCATGCAGGGCATGGCGTTGCGACTCTCGCAGCCGCCGTTCTCCGATCCGCGGCTGGTGTCCGCCGTCCTGTCCGGAGTGGACAGAGAGGCGCTGAACAGGGTCGCGCTCGCCGGGCGGGGAGAAGTCGGCAACGACCTGTTCGGCAAGGGACTGCGCGGGTACGCGGCGGACATTCCGCAGCGCTCGCGGGACGTGGACCGGGCGCGCGCACTGGTGCGCGAGGCGGGCGCCGAGGGGCTGGCGTTCGCACTGGAGACCAGCGATGTGGACCCCTGCTTCGCGACCGCGGCGACGCTGATCTCCCAGCAGCTCAAGGAAATCGGGCTCACCGCCACACCGAACACCCGCGCGGCGAGCACCTACTTCACCGAGACCAGGACGAAGGGCGTCGCCGCGCTCACGCGCACCGCCACGCTGCCGGTCGCGACATTCCTGAACCAGCGCTTCCGCACCGGCGGGTCCAACAACGTCACCGGGTTCGCCTCCGCCGAGTTCGACGCGCTGATGGACCGCGCTGCCGCCACCGCGGACGAAACCGCGCGGCTGGGACTGCTGGGCGAGGCGCAGCGGATCGCGCACGACCGGGGCGGGCTGCTGGCCTGGGGGTTCAGCACCTGGACGATCGCCGCGGCGAAACGGGTGTCCGGGCTGGTCACCGCGCCGCCGAACACCTTCGACTGGGCCCGGTTCGACCGCGTGCGGCTGTCCTGACGTGCTCGGTTACCCGGCGCGGCGCCTCGGGTTCGCGCTGGTGCAGGCGGCGGTCGTCCTGGTGGCGTCGTTCGGGTTGACGGCGCTGTTGCCGGGCGACGCGGCTTCGGTGGTGCTGAACGATCAGGCCACCGCCGAGCAGATCGCGGTCGTCCGGCACCAGCTCGGCCTCGACCAGCCGCTGCTCGACCGCTTCGGGCACTGGCTCACCGGCCTGTTTTCCGGCGATCTCGGGCGCTCGCTGGTCACCGGAACGCCGGTCGCCGACGAACTGGGCAGGCGGTTCGCCGCCACCGCGCTGCTGGCCGGGCTCACGGTCGTCGTACTGGTGCCGCTGGCGCTGCTCACCGGTGTCCTCAGTGGACTGAGGGAAGGGTCCAGGGTGGACCGCGTGCTGACCGCGTTCTCGGTGGTCCTGCACGCGGTGCCGGAGTTCGTGCTGGGCATGGTGCTGCTGGCCGTGTTCGCCGTCCACACGGGACTGCTCCCCGCGACGGCAGCGGGTCTGGGCGGGCCGGATCTCCTTGCCAGGCCGGAGGTTCTCGTGCTCCCGGTCGCGGTGCTGGTGGCGCGGCAGCTGTGCGATCTCGCCCGGCAGATCCGGATCGGGGTGGCCGGGCAGACCGCGGGCGAGGTCGCGGAACACCTGCGGCTGCTGGGCCTTCGCGAGCGGACCGTGGTGCTGCGGCACGTGCTGCCCGGCGCGCTGGCGCCCGCGGTCCAGCAGCTCGCGCGCGCGGTCGAGGGCCTGCTGACCGGTGCGGTGATCGTCGAATCGCTGTTCGCCGTGACCGGTCTCGGCACCGGGTTCGTCGAAGCGGTGCAGAACCGCGACATCCCGCAGGTGCAGGGGTACGTGCTGGTGTTCGCGGGGGTGGTCGTGCTCGGCAACACCGCCGCCGACCTCGTCGCGCACCGGCTCACCCCGGGACGGGAGCGGGTCGCGTGGTGATCCTCGGCTGGGTGCTCCTCGTGGTGCCGCTCGCCGTCGCGCTCGGCGGCCCGCTGTTCGCGGGCGAAACGGGTTCGGTCGCCGCGCCGCTGCTCCCACCGGGACCGGAACACCCGCTGGGCACCGACGTGCTCGGCAGGGACGGGCTCGCGGTCGTCCTTTCGGGCGGGGCCGGGTTGCTCGGGCTGACGGTGGCCGCGCTCGTGCTGGCCTACCTGGCGGGGGTGCCGCTGGGCCTGTTCGCCGCCGCGCGCCGCGGGCTCGCCGACGAGGCGGTCATGCGGACGCTGGACGTGGTGCTGGCGTTCCCGTCGCTGCTGGTGCTCATGGTGCTCGCGGCGACGGGGCACCGCGGCCCGCTCGTGCTGGTGCTCGCGGTCGCCGTCGTCCAGCTGCCCGCGGTGACGCGGCTGGTGCGCGCCGCCGCGCTGGCGCCGGGGTGCCGGGTCGCGGTGGAAACACTGCACCTGCAGGGGCAGTCGTGGTGGCGCGTGCAGCTCGGGTACGTGGCGCGGCACGTCGCGGGCCCGGTGGTGACGGACGCGGGCACCCGGCTCGGACTGGTGCTCGCCCTGCTGGCGTCCGCGAACTTCCTCGGCCTCGGCCTGCCGCCGGATTCCCCCGACTGGGCCGTGGTCATCGAGCGGAACACCGAGGCGCTGTACTCCCAGCCGTCGATCGTGCTGGTGCCTGCCGGACTGCTGATGGCGTTGTGCGCCGGGACGAACCTCGTGGCGGACCAGATGCTCGCGCGGCAGCGAGTGGCGTCGTGAACGCGCTCGACCTGACGGAGGCGTCCGCGCACGCGGGTGAGGCGGTCCTGCTGGACGGGATCACGCTGGGCCTGCGGCCGGGCCGGGTGGTGGCCGTCGTAGGCGGGTCGGGCGCGGGGAAGACCACGCTCGGGCTGGCCGCGCTGGGGCAGTCGCGGCCCGGCGTCCGGCTGACCGGGTCGGTGCGGCTGGGTGGTGCGGAGTTGCTCGTATCGTCCACAGTGGACCTCAGGCGGGCGAGAGCGGGCGTCGTCGGGCATCTGCCGCAGCAGCCGTCCGCCGTGCTGGATCCGGGGCGCCGCTGCGGATCCGTGCTCACCGAGCTGGCCGCGCTGCGTGTCAGGGGGCGGGCTGCGCGCGTAGCGGCGGGACGCGCCGCGCTCGATGCGGCCGGACTGGATGCCGGGCTATGGCGACGGTTCCCGCACCAGCTTTCCGGCGGCCAGCAGCAGCGGATGGCACTGGCGACCGCGCTGGTGACGCGGCCGCGCCTGCTGGTGCTGGACGAACCCACGAGCGCTCTGCACCTCGGGGCCCGCGGCGCGTTCGCCGATTTGGTCCGCGAGCTCACGGGTGAGGGTGTCGCGTTTTTGGTGCTGACACACGATTTCGCGCTCGTCCGCGACGTTGCCGACGAGGTCGCGGTGCTCCACGAAGGACGGTTGGTGGAGGCGGGGGAGACCCGCGAGGTGCTGACCGCGCCGGTCCATCCGGTGACGCGGGCGCTCGTCGGCGCTCGGCCCGTTTCCACCGCGAGCGCCGCGCCATCGGAACCGATGCTGATCGCGCGCGGGCTCACCGTGCGCGCGGGGCGCAGGGCACTGATCGAGGACGTGGATCTCGAGCTCCCCGCCGGGAGCAGGACCGCGCTCGTCGGCTCGTCCGGCGCGGGCAAGACCACGGTGGCCCGCGCGCTCGCCGGCCTCGCCGTGCCGTCCGCGGGGACCGTCGAACTCGACGGCGCCGTGCTGCCGTCGCGCGTCCGGCGTCGTTCGACAGGCCAGCTGCGCGCGATCCAGTACGTCCACCAGGACACACGCGCCTCGTTCGACGAGTTCCGCCCGGTGCTGGGGCAGATCGCGGACACGGCGCGACGCCTGCGCGGCCTGGACGGAACCGCGGCGAGGGCGGAAGCGCTGGACGTCGTGCGCGCGCTCGGCGTCGAGGCCGTTGTCGATCGGAGGCCGGGTTCCTTGTCGGGAGGGCAACTGCAGCGGTGCGCGCTCGCGCGTGCACTCCTCGCGCGGCCCCGGCTCCTCGTCTGCGACGAAGTGACTTCGGCACTGGACCCGGTGACCGCCGCCGACGTGCTGGGGCTGGTGGCCGAAGTGGCGGCGCGGTGGGGGACGGCGTTGCTGATGATCGGGCACGACCGCGCGGCAACCGACGCCGTGACCGATCGGACGGTGCTGATCGAGGACGGCCGCCTGCGGTGACCGCCGACACCCCGGGAACCTTCCGCGAGCGCGAACCGACTCCTTGAGGGACGAAGGGGAGCGCGATGTCGATCAGTGAACGGGAAGAAGCCGTAATCGGAGAGCCGGTGACGGGCTGGGCCGCGGTGCGCCCGTTGCTGCTGCGCCTGCACTTCTACGCGGGGGTGTTCGCCGGGCCGTTCCTGATCATCGCCGCGCTCACCGGCATCGCCTACGTCTACACGCCGCAACTCGAGCAGGCGATCTACGACCGCGAACTGCACGTCCCGGCGGCACCGGGAGCGCTGCCGCTGGACCGGCAGGCGGAGCTGGCGCGGGCGGTGGTCCCGGACGGGACGATGACCGCGGTGCGCCCGGCGCCGACCGCCACCGACACCACGCAGGTCGTCTTCGACCGGCCTGGTCTCGCGCCGAGCTACCACCACACGGTGTTCGTCGACCCGCACACCGGAGACATCCGCGGTGCGCTCGAAACCTACGGCTCCGGCCAGGCGCTGCCGGTGCGCGCGTGGCTCGACACCCTGCACCGCAACCTCCACCTCGGCGATTTTGGCCGCCTGTACAGCGAACTGGCCGCGAGCTGGCTCTGGGTGGTCGTGCTGGCCGGGCTCGCGCTGTGGCTGGGCCGACGGCGGCGGGCGCGGAAAGCGGCCGGGCGGGGGCGGCTGCTGTCGTGGCACGGGACCGTGGGGTTGTGGGCGGCGGCCGGATTATTGTTCCTGTCCGCGACCGGGCTGACGTGGTCGTCGCACGCGGGCTCGACCATCAGCGATCTCCGGTCCGGTTTGGACTGGACGACGCCGTCGGTGTCCGCGACCGTGCCGCCCGCCGCCGGTGCCGACGTCGGGCCGCAGGCCGTGCGGGAGGCGACCGCGCGGGCGGGGCTGACGGACCCGGTCGAGATCAAGCTGCCGACCAAGGCCGGTAAAGCCTATGTGGTGCAACAGATCCAGCGCAGCTGGCCGGAGAAGCAGGACTCGATGGCGGTCGACCCCGCCACCGGGCGGGTCACCGACACGCTGCGGTTCGACGACTACCCGCTCGCCGCGAAACTGAGCCGGTGGGGTATCGACGCGCACATGGGCCTGCTGTTCGGGCTGGCGAACCAGATCGCGCTCACCGTGCTCGCCGCGGGGCTCATCTTCCTGGTGTGCTGGGGATACCGGATGTGGTGGCACCGCCGTCCGACGCGGGGGAGTACCCGGTTCGGGCGGCCACCGCTACGCGGGGCGTGGCGACGGGTGCCGGGGCGGGTGCTGGCACCGGTGCTCGTCGCCACGGCGGCGATCGGCTACTTCCTGCCGGTGCTCGGCGTTTCCCTGCTCGGCTTCGTCGTCCTGGACGTGGTGCTGGGCCTGCGCAACCGTGAGGTGGCGCGGTGATCGCCGAGCTCGGGCTGCGCTGGATCCTCACCGCGGTGTTCGTCGCGACGGGCGCGTTCTGCGGTTACCGGTGCCTCCGGCACGGCACCCCGGCTGCCCGGGTCTCCGACGTGCTGCACGTGATTATGTGCGCGGGCATGGTCGCCATGGCGTGGCCCGCCGCGATGACGTTCGCGCGGATTCCGCAGACCGTCCTGTTCGCCGCCGCGGCGGCCTGGTTCGCGGGCGCGCTCATCCTGCGCAGTGGCGACCACGACGATCACCGCGGCACCGCGCACGCGCACCACGCCCTGATGATGGCGGGCATGGCGTGGATGGTGTTCATGATGCCGTCGGCGATGTCGGGCATGGTGATGTCCGCGCCGGAGCACGGCGGGGAGCACGCGGGGATGGCGATGGGCGACGGGATGACGATGAGCGGGAGCGCACCACCGCACGTCGCGATCGTCGCCGGGATCCTCGCCGTGCTGTTCCTGGTGGCGGGCACCGGCTGGCTCGCTCGCGCGATCGACCTCGGCCGCGCCGACCACCGTCCGGACCTGCGCACCGCGGGCCTCGCGGCCGAAGGCGCGATGAGCCTCGGCATGGCCGTCATGGCACTGGCGATGATCTGACCGGCCGCTGCTCATGCCCCGAAAGTGACCTTCGGGGCATCTACGTCCCCGAAAGCCACCTTCGGGGCAAGATCACCCGGCGTGTGAACTTGATTCATTCCAGAAAATGGGCAAGACTGCCGGACGTGTCGTCGACTCCGGACTTCGAGAGCATGCTGCGCGGGGCAGCGCTGCGTGTGACGCGTCCGCGAGTGGCAGTGCTGTCCGCGGTGCACGAACATTCGCACGCCGACACGGACTCGATCATCGGGGTGGTCCGCCGCGCGCTCGGCGAGGTGTCCCACCAGGCCGTCTACGACGTGCTGCGCGCGCTGACCGCGGCCGGGCTGCTGAGGCGCATCCAGCCGCCCGGGTCGGTCGCCCGCTACGAAGCACGCGTGGGGGACAACCACCACCACGTGGTGTGCCGGTCGTGCGGCGCGATCGAGGACGTCGACTGCGCCGTCGGTCCGGCACCCTGCTTGACTGCCTCCGATGATCACGGCTTCACCATCGACGAGGCCGAGGTCGTCTTCTGGGGCCTGTGCCCCGGGTGCACCACCACCGCGCTCACATCCTGAGCATCCGTTCCGATCCCGAAAGGACTTCCGTGTCTGACAGCCCTGACGCCGTTGTTGGCGAGATGAACGAGGAGAGCGCGGGCGGCTGCCCGGTCTCGGCCGGGCGTTTCAAGCACCCCACCGAGGGCGGGGCGAACAACGAGTGGTGGCCGAACCAGCTCAACCTGAAGATCCTCCGCAAGCATCCCGCGGTGGCGAACCCGATGGCGGAGGACTTCGACTACGGCAAGGAATTCCTGTCGGTCGACCTCGACGAGCTGGCGCGCGACGTCGACGCGATCATGACCGATTCGCAGGACTGGTGGCCCGCCGACTTCGGCCACTACGGCCCGCTGTTCATCCGCATGGCGTGGCACAGCGCGGGCACCTACCGCATCGACGACGGCCGCGGGGGCGCGGGCGCCGGCATGCAGCGCTTCGCGCCGCTGAACAGCTGGCCGGACAACGCGAGCCTGGACAAGGCGCGCCGCCTGCTGTGGCCGGTGAAGAAGAAGTACGGCCGCAAGATCTCGTGGGCCGACCTGATGATCTTCGCGGGCAACCGCGCGCTGGAGACGATGGGCTTCAAGACCTTCGGCTACGCCGGTGGCCGCGCCGACGTCTGGGAGCCGGACGAGGACGTCTACTGGGGTCCCGAGCGCACCTGGCTCGGCGACGAGCGCTACAGCGGTGACCGGAACCTGGAGAACCCGCTCGCCGCCGTCCAGATGGGGCTCATCTACGTCAACCCCGAAGGCCCGAACGGGAACCCGGACCCGCTCGCCGCGGCGAGGGACATCCGCGAGACCTTCGGCCGCATGGCGATGAACGACGAAGAGACCGTCGCGCTCATCGCGGGCGGGCACTCCTTCGGCAAGACCCACGGTGCGGCTGACGCCGACAAGTACGTCGGCCCGGAGCCCGAGGGCGCGCCGCTCGAGGAGCAGGGGCTCGGCTGGAAGAACAGCTTCGGTAGCGGCAAGGGCCGTGACGCGATCACGAGCGGGCTCGAGGTCACCTGGACCCCGACGCCGACCCAGTGGAGCAACTGGTTCTTCCACAACCTGTTCGAGTACGAGTGGGAGCTGACGAAAAGCCCGGCCGGCGCCAACCAGTGGACGCCGAAGGACGGCAAGGCGAAGAACACCGTTCCCGACCCGGAGGACGGCAAGCTCAACCGCGCGCCGAGCATGCTCACCACCGACCTGGCGCTGCGGTTCGACCCGGTCTACGAGCAGATCTCGCGGCGGTTCTACGAGAACCCGGACCAGTTCGCGGACGCGTTCGCGCGGGCCTGGTTCAAGCTGACGCACCGCGACATGGGCCCGATCCAGCGCTACCTCGGCCCGCTGGTGCCGCGGGAAACGCTGATCTGGCAGGACCCGGTGCCCGCCGTCGATCACGAACTGGTCGACGACGCGGACATCGCGGCCCTCAAGGCGAAGCTCCTCGACTCGGGGCTTTCCGTGTCGCAGCTCGTTTCCACGGCGTGGGCGTCGGCTTCGACCTTCCGCGGCAGTGACAAGCGCGGTGGCGCGAACGGTGCGCGCATCCGGCTGGAGCCGCAGCGCGGCTGGGAGGTCAACGAGCCCGACAACCTGGCGCAGGCGCTGCGCGCGCTGGAGGGCGTCCAGGAGTCCTTCAACAGCGCGCAGACCGGCGGCAAGAAGGTCTCGCTCGCCGACCTCATCGTGCTCGGCGGCGTTGCCGCCGTGGAGAAGGCGGCCAAGGACGCCGGTGTCGACGTGCGGGTCCCGTTCACCCCGGGGCGCACGGACGCTTCGGCGGAGCAGACCGACGCGGACTCGTTCGCGCCGTTGGAGCCCACCTCCGACGGGTTCCGGAACTACCGCGGCAAGGGCCACCGGCTGCCGTCGGAGTACCTGCTCGTGGACCGCGCGAACCTGCTGAACCTGAGCGCGCCGGAGATGACCGTCCTGGTCGGCGGCCTGCGGGTGCTCGGTGCGAACCACGGGCAGTCCGCGCAGGGCGTGTTCACCTCGACGCCGGGGTCGCTGACCAACGACTTCTTTGTGAACCTGCTCGACATGGGCACGGAGTGGAAGGCGCTCTCCGACAACGGCGCCGACAGCTCGACCGCGGAGTCGTTCGAGGGCCGCGACCGCGCCACCGGTGAGGTGAAGTGGACCGGGAGCCGGGTCGACCTGCTCTTCGGCTCGAACTCCGAACTGCGCGCGCTCGCGGAGGTCTACGCGAGCGACGACGCGAAGGAGAAGTTCGTGCGCGACTTCGTTTCCGCGTGGGACAAGGTCATGAACCTCGACCGGTTCGACCTGGCCTGAGATGAAGCGCGGCTCCCGGGAATCCCGTTCCCGGGAGCCGCGTCCATTTCGGACACTCGGCTTCGTCCCGCGTGCCCCGAAAGTGGCTTTCGGGGCGCTAGATGCCCTGAAGGTCACCTTCGGGGCATCGTCCACTTCGGACTAGCGGCGGAAATCCCTTGGTGGCGAACCGGTCCACCGGGTGAAGGCGTGGCTGAAGGCGGCCGGGTCGGAGTAGCCGAGCCGCTGGGAGACCTGCGCGACGGTGAGCCCGACGGTGCCGAGCATTTCCAGCGCCAGTGTCCGGTGGACGTCCGCCTTGATCGCGCGGAACGACGTGCCGTCGTCGGCGAGGCGGCGGCGCAGCGTGCGGATGTCGTGGTGCAGGTCGGCGGCGATCTCGTCCATGGTGACGTTGCGCTCGGGATGGGCGAGCAGTGCGGCGCGGACGCGGGCGGCGACGCCGGTGAGCCTGGTGGTCGCCTCCAGCAGCGCCTGGCACTGGCGTTTGCAGGTGTCCCAGGTGGTTTCGTCGGCTTGGGGCAGGGGCGTGGCGAGCACGGAGTCGGGTAGTGCCACGAGGTTTTCCGGCTGACCGCCCCGGATTTCGACGCCGGGCAGCACGGTCGCCAGCGCGGCCACCCCGGCCTCGGTCAGCGTGGTGTCCATCGTGAGGTCGGGCAGTTCGGGGATCAGCAGTGTCACGAGTGCCGCGGTGGCCGCGAGATCGCGCTCCACGAGCAGGTTCCTGACGTCGGTGGGAAGTTCGCCGTCGTGCAGGAGCAGCAGCGTCCGCCCGGTGTCGCGGCGCAGTTCGGGGCGGACGAACGCGGTGGTGAGACGGAAGTAGCGCACCCCGACCTCGACGGCGTCGCCCCAGGTCGGGCTGGTGAGCAGCGCGAAACCCCAGACGCCGACGGTGCCGAGGGTGTACCCGGCACCGGCCTGGACGCCGAGGCCGGGAAGATCGCCGAGCCGCCGCACGAGGTTCCGCCCGGTGCGCAGCTCCTGCGACGCCTCGATCCGTTCGGCCTCGTCGAGATCGCGTTCGGACAGGCCGGTGCCCGCGAGGCACTGGTCCACGGTCAGCCCGCGTTCGACACCGGTGCGGACCAGCAGCAGCCGGGCGCCCACCGGGCTGCGCGGGAAGTCCCAGCTCGGCATGCCGTCCCCTCCGTGACCGATTCGAACAAGTCGCTGACCGATTGAAACATGGAACGTGCCGGGATGCCTTCCTACCGTGAAGACGTGGAGATGGTGACGGGCACACCCCGCGTGGCGATCGTCGGGGCCGGGATGGCCGGGCTGTGCATGGCCGCGAAGCTGCGGCGGGCCGGTTTCGACGATTTCGTCGTCCACGAGCGGGCGGACGAGGTCGGCGGCACCTGGCGCGACAACACCTACCCCGGCCTGAGCTGCGACGTGCCCGCGCGGTTCTACTCGTTCTCGTTCGCGCCCAACCCGGCGTGGACCCGGAACTTCGCGCCTGGCCCGGAAATCCAGCGCTACTTCGTCCGGTCCTCGGCGGAGCTGGGGATCCGCCCGCACATCCGGTTCCGGTCCGCCGTCACCGAAGCCGTGTGGGACGGCCGCCGCTACCGCCTGCGCACCGCGGACGGCGGAACCGACCACGCCGACGTGCTGATCGCGGCCACCGGCATCCTGCGCGAGCCGAAGACGCCGGCCTTCCCCGGCATGGAGACCTTCGAGGGTGCGTCGTTCCACTCGGCGCGCTGGGACCATTCGGTTTCCTTGCGCGGCAAGAAAGTGGCGGTGATCGGCACCGGGTCGACCGGCGTCCAGATCACCTCCGCGCTGGCCGGGGTGGCGGCACCGCTCAAGCTGTTCCAGCGCACCGCGCAGTGGATCCTGCCGCTGCCGCGACTGCCCTACAGCGCTGCGTCGAGGGCGGCGCTGTCCAGTGCGCCGAAGCTGAACCGCCTGAGCTACCGGGCCTACCAGACGATCATGGAGCAGATCTTCGGCAAGGCGGCGGTCGAAACGGGCTGGCAGCGCTCCGGTGTCGCCGCGGTGTGCCGGTCGTACCTGCGCATGGCGATCCCGGACCGCCGCCTGCGCGAAAAGCTCACCCCGCCCGACGATCCGATGTGCAAGCGCCTGATCATGTCCGCGGCGTTCTACCCCGCGGTGCGCCGGAAGGACGTCGATCTCGTCACCGCGGGGATCGAGCGGATCGAAGGAAACGGGATCAGGACGACCGACGGGCGCCTGCACGAGGCCGACGTGATCGTGTACGCGACCGGGTTCGACGCGCACGCGTTCCTGCGGCCGATGGAACTGACCGGCGAAGGCGGGCGCACGCTCGACGAGGCGTGGAGTGACGGCCCGCGCGGCTACCGGACCGTGGCGGTACCGGGGTTCCCGAACTTCTTCACCCTGATCGGCCCGCACAGCCCGATCGGCAACCATTCGCTCATCGCGATCGCCGAGACGCAGGCGGACTACGTGCTGCGCTGGCTCGAACGCATGCGCGCGGGCGAGGTGTCCTCCGTCGTACCGACCGCCGAAGCGGGCGACGAGTTCAACACCGCGCTTCGCGAAGCGATGCCGTCGACGGTGTGGACCACCGGGTGCGACAGCTGGTACCTCGGCGCGGACGGCGTACCCGAGCTGTGGCCGTGGACGCCCGCGGTCCACCGCGGAATGCTCGCCGAGCCGGTGCCCGCGCACTTCCGGGTCGCTTGACCGTCCACAGGAGAACGGAAAGAAAAGAGGCGCCATGGCACGCAGGTCCGTCGACGGGAAGATCGTCGTCATCACGGGAGGCGCGAGGGGGATCGGCGCCGCCACAGCGGCCGCACTGCGCTCCCGCGGTGCCACGGTGGTGCTCGCCGATCTCGATGGCGCGCTGGCGGAGGCGACCGCGAAAAGCCTGGGGGACAAGGCATCGGGGCACGCGCTCGACGTCACCGACCACGCCGCGTTCTCGGCGTTCCTGGGCGAGGTCGAACGCACGCACGGCCGGATCGACGTCCTGGTCAACAACGCGGGCATCATGCCGCTCGCGACGCTCACCCGCGAGTCACCGGAAACCACGGTGCGCCAACTGGAGCTGAACCTGCACTCGGTGATCCACGGGACGCGCGAGGCGGTGGCCAGGATGCTGCCGAAGGGCACCGGGCACGTGGTCAACGTGGCCTCGGCCGCGGGGAAGATCGGGTTTCCCAACAGTTCCACGTACTGCGCCACCAAGTTCGGGGTGGTCGGGTTCTCCGAGGCGGTCAACGGGGAACTGCGGGGGAGCGGGGTGGAGATCAGCGTCGTGATGCCCGCGATGGTCCGCACGGAGCTGATCTCGGGCCTGCACGAGATGCCGTTCCTCCCGCCGGTGACGGCCGAACAGGTCGCCGAAGCGATCGCGCGGGCACTGGAACGGCCGCGCTTCGAGGTGTTCGTGCCGCGCAGGCTCAACTTCCTGACCAGGGCGCAGCGGATGGTGCCGAGGCGGACCGCGGACTGGGCGATCCGCCTCGCCGGCGGTGACACCGCGCTCGTCGACGGCGCGGATTCGGCGGAGCGGGAAGGGTACGAGTCCCGCGCGACCGGGACCTCTACCAGCGCCGCCACACCATCCGCGTGACGGCCGCGGCGACCGCCGGGAGCCCCGCGCGGTCGCCAGCCCGTCCCGGCATGCTCTCGTGCCCGATCAGGTGGCCGAGCGCGCGCGTGGTGCGCGGGGCGACGAGCGCGGCCAGTTCCGCGTGCGCGCCGAACGGCAGCAGCACCGACACGGTTTCCTTCCGGGTCACGATCGCCTTGTGCACCAAGGAAGCCGCGCGTTCGACGGTCATCAGGGGCAGCGCGCCGAACGCGTCGAAGCGCTCGGACGGCGCGGTCATGTCGGTGCTCACCAGCGGCAGCTTCACCGAGCTGAACGTGATGCCGTGCGAAAGCAGTTCGCGCCCGCTGACCACCCCGAACTCGTCGAGCGCCGCCTTCGAGGCCAGATAAGCCGAAAACCGCGGGGTGTGGTTCTGCAGGCCCTGCGTGGTGACGTTCACGATGTGCCCGTCGCGCCGTTCCCGCATCGACGGCAGCAGGCCGAGGGTGAGCCGGACGGCGGCGAAGTAGTTGACCGCCATCGTCCGCTCGTAGTCGTGCAGCCGGTCGGTCGCGTCGATCACCGAGCGCCGGATCGACCTGCCCGCGTTGTTCACCAGCACGTCCACGCCGTCGTGCTCGCCGAGCACCTCCTTGACCAGCGCGTCGACCGCGTCGCCGTCGGTGAGATCGCACGGGTAGGACAACGCGGTGCCGCCGTGGCGGGCGATTTCGGCTTGCAGCGCGGCGAGTTCGTCGGCGCGCCGCGCGACCAGCAGGACGTGCGCGCCTTCGCGGGCGACCCGTAGCGCGGTGTGGCGGCCGATCCCGGTGGACGCCCCGGTGATCAGGATCCGCCTGCCTGCCAAGGACTTCCGCCGCCGGGAGCGCCGGACCCGGTCCGGGTCGACGTTCGCCGCCCAGTACCGGTAGATCGTGTGCGCGTAGTCGCGCAGCGGCGGTGCGGAGAGCCCGCTTCCCGCGAGCGCTTCGCGGGTCGCGGTGTCGTCGATGGCCGCGTCGCGTCGCCAGCGGGCCAGGGTTTCCCACGAGAGCCCGATTTCCGACAGCACGGCCTTCCTGGTCGCACGGAGCAGGCGAAGCCGATCGGCGAGCCGGAGCGCGGCGGCACCGCCCGCTGCGAGCGCGCGCGGTGCAGTGACGACGACCTTCGGCGCGCCCGCTGCTTCGGCGAAGGCGTTGTAGACCTCGTGCACCGGCAGGGGTTCGGCCGCCAGGATCGGATAGCTGGTCCCGGACGGGGCGTCGTGGTGGATCAGGTGGTCGAGCACGGCGGCGACGTGATCGGCGGGAACCACGTCCGCGAGGCCGAGATCCGGCGCCGCCAGCGGGAGCCCGCTCGGGATCCTGGACAGCCGCGACACGAGGGCGAGCAGGTCGCCTTCCCCAGCGGGCTCACCGGTGCGCGAGTCGCCGAGCATCGCCGACGGCCGGTAGAACCGCACGGGCACGTCGTCCTGCCCGCGCAGCAGCGCTTCGTCCTTTGTGGACGGAGAGAGCTGGTGGAACGCCTTAGCCCCGGCCGTACGCGCGAACGCGAGCGCGTTCGCCACACCGGTCGTGGAGAGATGCACGACGTGGTCCACGTTCGCGGGCATCTCGCCGCCGAGGCCCGGTTCGCCGAGGTCACCGGCGAGCGGCACGAACCGCGCTTCGTCCGGTGCCGCTCGTCGCAAGCGGTCGAAGGCGCGAGGCCGGGCCAGCGCGTACACGGTCTCGCAGTCCCCGCGCCGCAGCAGCAACGAGATCAGGTTCCTGCCGAGCACGGTGCTCGCGCCGGTGACGAAATAGGTGGTCATGACCGCTCCACGCCCAAGTGTCTGAGACAGGTTGTCACAGGTACTGTGGCACGCGGCTCGGGCGCCGGGCAAGCTCAGCCCTCGCCGAGCAGGTCCTCGACCGTCCGATGTGGATCGATGTGCACGTCCTGCGCGCGCAGGTGCCCGTCCATCAGCGACCAGATCGAGATCGTCAGGAACTCGGCGAGTTCGGCGCCGCTGAAGGGGCGGCGCTTGTCGGCGAGCCACCGGTTGACCGTGGCGTCGACGAAACCGACCAGGCCCACCGCGAGCGACGGTGCCGTGCCGGTGTCCTTGCCGAACCGGGTGAGCACCGCGGAGAACAGTTCGCCCGCCTGGATGGCGATGGCCGTCTTCGTGCCCGCGACGACGCGCGACTTGCCGTGGGCGGGGCTGCCGAGGAAGGCGTGCAGCCGGGGGTGCCGATCGATCCAGCCGAGGTAGGTGTCCACGGCGTGGCGGATCGCTTCGGTGACCGTGCCGTCCGGGCGCAGCGTCGGCGCCAGCTCGGCCATCAGCGACTCGATGATGCGCGCCCTGATCTGCTCGTCGAGATCGGCGCGGTCCTTGAAGTGCCGGTACACCACCGGCCTCGGCACGCCGACCCGTTCCGCGATCCGCTTGACGCCGACCTTCGGGCTCTCCTCCTCGATGGCCGCGATGGCGGCGTCGAGCACCTCCAGCCGCCGCTGGGCGTTGTGCGCGTCCCAGCGGGTCGAGCGCCCGTCCACGTCGTCTGCGAGTCCGGTGCCGTCCTTCGCCGCGTTGAACATCGGGTCAGTTTACTGATCGAAAAAATATCCGATACACCTTGTCACACACAAGTGAGTGATACACACTGTCTCAGGTAGATGGCGCCAAGCGAGGAGGCCAAGTGAGCGGTAAGGCGTATGTGATCGGCGTCGGCATGACGAAGTTCGAGAAGCCGGGGCGGCGCGAGGACTGGGACTACCCCCAGATGGCGAAGGAGTCGGGCACGAACGCGCTCGCCGACGCCGGGATCGAGTACGCGCGGATCGAGCAGGCCTACGTCGGCTACGTCTACGGCGAGTCGACGTCGGGACAGCGCGCGGTCTACGAACTCGGTCTCACCGGGATCCCGGTGGTCAACGTGAACAACAACTGCTCGACCGGATCGACGGCGCTGTTCTTGGCGACGCAGGCGGTGCGCAGCGGGAGCGCGGAGTGCGCGCTGGCGCTCGGCTTCGAGAAGATGCAGCCCGGTTCGCTCGGCGCGACCTACGAGGACCGCGAGCAGCCGATGATGAAGCACCTGCTCGCGCTCGCGGAGCTGCAGGAGTTCGCGATGCCGCCGGCGCCCTACATGTTCGGCGCGGCGGGCCGCGAGCACATGGAGCGCTACGGGACCACGGCCGAGCAGTTCGCGAAGATCGGCGTGAAGAACCACAAGCACTCGGTGAACAACCCGTACGCCCAGTTCCAGGACGAGTACACGCTCGAGGAGATCCTCGCGGCCAAGCCGGTCTACGACCCGCTGACCAAGTTGCAGTGCTCGCCGACCTCGGACGGCAGCGGCGCGGCGATCATCGCCAGCGAGTCCTTCGTGGAGAAGAACGGGCTGGCCGCGCAGGCGGTGGAGATCGTCGGCCAGTCGATGGTCACCGACCTGGAGAGCACGTTCGCGGACAAGAGCGCGATCAGCCTCGTCGGCGCGGACATGACCAGGACCGCCGCGCGCAAGGTCTACCAGCAGGCGGGCATCGAACCGTCCGATGTGGACGTCATCGAGCTGCACGACTGCTTCTCCACCAACGAACTGATCACCTACGAGGCACTGGGCCTGTGCGCCGAGGGTGAAGGCGGGAAGCTCGTGGACGCCGGGGACACCACCTACGGCGGCCGCTGGGTCGTGAACCCCTCGGGCGGGCTGATCTCGAAGGGCCACCCGCTCGGCGCCACCGGTCTCGCGCAGTGCGCCGAGCTGACTTGGCAGCTCCGCGGTACCGCGAACAAGCGCCAGGTCGACGGCGCCGCGGTCGCACTGCAGCACAACATCGGGCTCGGCGGCGCGGTCGTGGTGACCGCGTACCGGCCGGCCGAACGCTGATTTCCCCGTCCCACCAGAGAAAGTCACGAAGGAGAACCCGAGTCATGACCAAGGTGAACGTCACCGTCGCGCTGCCGAGCACGCCCGAGAAGACCTGGGCCACCGTTTCGGACCTCAGCCGGTTCGAGGAATGGCTGACCATCCACCAGAAGTGGAGCGGCGAGGTGCCGGCCGAGGTCGGCCTCGGCTCGAAGATCACCGAGGTGGTTTCGGTGATGGGCATGGCCAACAAGATCGAGTGGACGGTCGACGAGTACGACGCGCCGCACTCGCTCAAGATCAGCGGCACCGGGATGGCCGGGGTCAAGGTCGCCTTCACGCTGTCGGTCAAGCCGGTCGGCGAAGGCAGTGAGGCGGAGATCGACGCCGAGTTCACCGGGCAGATGATCGTCGGGCCGATCGGCGCCGCGGTGGGCAAGAGCACCAAGGGCGAGCTGGAGAAGTCCGTCGCCAAGCTCGCCGAGCTGGTGGCCTGATCGGCGTGTCCGAACCCACTTTCGACGAAGCGGGGATCGGGCGGTGGAGCGATCCGGACACCTTCGAGGTGACCGCCGAACGGCTCGCCCAGTACGCCGAGGCCACCAACGACCCGATCGAGCGGCACCGCGACGGCACGATCGCGTCGCCGGTGTTCGCGATCGTGCCGGTGTTCAACTCCCTCGTCCCGGCCGCGCTATCGGTCGCGCCGGTGGAGTTGCTGGCGAAGCTGGTGCACGGCGAGCAGGACTTCCGGTTCCACCGCCCGATCCGCCCGGGTGACGTGCTGACCTCGCGCGCGAAGCCGATCGGGTTCACCGGCAAGCCGAACGGCACCGCGGTGGTGGTGAAGACCGAAACCACCGACGCGGCGGGAGAACTGGTCAACGAGCAGTGGATGACCGCGTTCTTCCGCAAGGCGGACGCGGGCCGTTCGGTCGGCGAGGCCGCGCCGTCGCACGTGTTCGACGAGTCGTTGCGCGGCGCGGATCCGGCGGCGGAGGTCGTCGCCCACGTCGACGAGGACCAGACCTTCCGGTATTCGCCCGCGTCCGGTGACCCGATGCCCATCCACCTCGACGAGGAGATGGCCAAGATGTCCGGGCTGCCCGGCATCATCGCGCACGGCCTGTGCACGATGGCGTTCACGTCGTGGGCGGTGCTCACCGAAGTGGGTGGCTCGAAGGTGGAGAACCTGCGACGGCTCGCCGTGCGGTTCGCGAAACCAGTGCTGCCCGGTCAGGACATCACCACGCGCATCTGGCGCGGCACCGAGGGCCGTTTCGCGTACGAGACCACTGTGGACGGTGAACTCGTCGTCAAGGACGGCTTAGCCGAAACCCTGTAGCAGCAAGGAGAACAACGCATCATGGGAGCACTCGACGGACGCGTCGCGATCGTCACCGGCGCGGGCAGGGGCATCGGCCGCGAGCACGCGCTGCTGCTCGCGAAGGAAGGCGCCTCGGTCGTCGTGAACGACCTCGGCGGCGGGAACGACGGTGAAGGCTCGGACGCCGGACCCGCGCAGGAGGTCGTCGAGGAGATCGCCGCCGAGGGCGGGAAGGCGGTCGCCAACACCGACAACGTCGCCGACTGGGACGGGGCGAAGTCGCTCGTGGAGCAGGCGGTGGCGGAGTTCGGCGGGCTCGACGTGCTCGTGAACAACGCGGGGATCCTGCGCGACGCCTTCATCGCGGGGATGACCGAGGCGCAGTGGGACGCGGTCATTTCGGTGCACCTCAAGGGACATTTCGCCCCGCTGCGCCACGCCGCCGAGTACTGGAAGGCGCGGACGAAGGCGGGCGACACGGTGCGCGCGTCGGTGATCAACACCGCGTCCGCGTCCGGCACCTTCATGCCCAACGCCGGTCAGGCGAACTACGGCGCGGCCAAGGCAGGTATCGCCGCGCTGACCCTGGTCGCCGCTGACGAACTGGAGCGCTACGGGGTGCGCGTCAACGCGATCGCCCCGATCGCCCGCACCCGCCTGACCCTGGCCACGCCCGGCATGGGCGCGCTGTTCGCGCAGGAAGTCGAAGAAGGCGAGTTCGACGCGTTCAGCCCGGCCAACATCGCGCCGATGGTGGCCTACCTCGGCACCGAGAAGTGCCCGTTCACCGGGAAGGTCTTCTCCGTGCAGGGCGGCGCGATCTCGGAGCTGAGCGGAT
The DNA here is from genome assembly GCF_018736145.1 of Amycolatopsis sp. CA-230715. GTDB lineage: Bacteria > Actinomycetota > Actinomycetes > Mycobacteriales > Pseudonocardiaceae > Amycolatopsis. The sequence goes on along the minus strand of NZ_CP059997.1, from coordinate 9,513,849 downwards.
GGCGGGGTGAGCGCACCGTGGAGACCGACGGCCCGTGGACGGTCGCCGGGATCGACGAACGACTCGCCGAGTGGGTCTGAGGAGGAGAAAGTCATGGCCACCAACGGGTATGAGCTCGGCCTCGGCCTGACCGAGGAGCACAGCGCGCTCGCCGATTCCGTGCGCGGATTCGCCGAACGGCACCTCGGCCAGGACGTGCTGCGGACGGCGGTGGAGGCGAGCGCGGAAGCCCTGCCGCCGTTCTGGGGCGAACTGGCCGGGCAGGGACTGCTCGGCCTGCACGTCCCCGAGGAACACGGCGGGCAGGGCGCGGGCCTGCTGGAACTGGCGGTCGCGCTCGAAGCTCTGGGCAGGGCAGCGCAACCCGGCCCCTTCCTGCCGACCGTGCTCGCGTCGGCGCTGCTGTCCGCCTCGGACGCGAAGGCGAAGGAAGAACTGCTGCCCGGCCTCGCCGACGGGTCGATCACCGCCGGGATCGGGCTGGCGGATCCGCTGGAGGTGACCACCGGCGACGGCGGCGTGACGGTTTCCGGCTCGACCGTCGGCGTGCTCGGCGGTGCGGTCGCCGATCTGCTGGTGCTTCCCGCGCACATCGACGGCGAACTGCGCTGGATCGCGCTCGACAAGTCCGGTTTGGACGTTCGCGAGCGGGACAGCCTCGACGTGATCCGCCGATCGGCGTCGGTGGAGGCCTCGGAGGTATCCGTTCCCGCCGGGCGAGTGCTCGACGGGCTCACCGAGGAGCGGGTCCGCTCCATCGCGGCTGTCGTGCTGGGCGCCGAAGCGGTCGGGGTCGCGTCGTGGTGCACCTCGACAGCGGCCGAGTACGCGAAGGTGCGGGTCCAGTTCGGCCGCCCGATCGGCCAGTTCCAGGGCGTCAAGCACAAGTGCGCCGGGATGGGCGTCGAGCTGGAGCGCGCCCGTGCCGTGGTCTGGGACGCCGCACGCGCACTGGACGCCGGTGACGATTCCGCCGATTTCGCCGCCGCCGTCGCCGCCGTGGTCGCGCCGGACGCGGCCGTGCGGTGCGGGGCGGACTGCGTGCAGGTGCTCGGCGGGATCGGGTTCACCTGGGAGCACGACGCGCACCTGTACTACCGCCGTGCGCTGACCCTGCGCGGGCTGCTCGGTCGCAGCGCGCGGTGGGCGGAATCCGTTGCACGGCAAGCGCTTTCCGGTATCGGCCGGGAAATCCACATCGACCTGCCGGACGGTGCGGAGGCGGTTCGCGAGACCGTTCGCGCCGAGCTGGCCGAATTAGCCACTTTGGACGAAGAGGCGCAGCTCGTCGCGCTCGGCGACGGTGGCTGGGTGCAGCCGTACCTGCCGAAACCGTACGGCCGGGACGCGGATCCGCTGGAGCAGGTGGTGATCGGCGAGGAGCTCAAGCGCGCCGGGATCCAGCTTCCGGAGCTGCTGATGGGTGGCTGGGCGGTCCCGCCGATCGTCGCCTACGGCACCGAGGAGCAGAAGCAGCGCGTCGTGGTGCCGACCCTGCGCGGTGAGGTCGTGTGGTGCCAGCTCTTCTCCGAGCCGGGCGCCGGGTCCGATCTCGCCTCGCTGACCACCAAGGCGGAGCGCGTGGAAGGCGGGTGGCGGATCAACGGCCAGAAGATCTGGACCACGGTCGCCCAGTTCGCCGAATGGGCCATGCTGATCGCCCGTACCGACCCGGAAGCGCCGAAGCACAACGGAATCACGTACTTCATCCTCGACATGTCCACGCCGGGCGTGACCGTGCGCCCGCTGCGCGAGGCGACCGGTTCGCAGCTGTTCAACGAGGTGTTCCTGGACGACGTGTTCGTGCCGGACGACTGCGTGGTCGGCACGCCGGGGGAGGGCTGGACGGTCGCGCGGGCGACGCTGTCCAGCGAGCGGGTCGCGCTCGGCAGGGGCAACGCCTCCTACCCCACGCTGGCGGACCTGCTGAAGTTCGCCGGCGGCCGCGCTCTCGATCCGACCGCGCTGCACCGGATCGGGGAGTTCGTCTGCGAGAACCAGGTGCTCGACCTGCTCGGCGCCAGGACCGTCCTCAAGCAACTGTCCGGAGTGGACGTCAGCACCACCTCAAGCGTCGGGAAGCTGCTGAGCATGCGGTTCGGGCAGCAGATCGCCGAGTTCTGCCTCGCCGAACTGGGTGTGGCCGGCGTGCATTCGGTCCGGGGCGAACCGAGCGACAAGTGGATGGACCAGGTGATCGCCTGCCGCGCGATGACGATCTACGGCGGCACCACCGAGGTCCAGCTGAACGTGATCGGCGAGCGCATGCTCGGCCTGCCGCGCGACGCCACCGCTTGATTCTGCTGTCAGCCGGGTAGCGGCGTGCCGTGCCGTGGCGGCCACGGGATGATCGCCGAGGTCGTGCGGCGGTAGTCGGCGTATTCGGGGTAGCGGCTTTCGCTGATGCTTTCGGTGAAGCGCGTCGACCCGATGAACAGCAGCGTGAGCAGTACGGCGCCGAGCACCGTCCACTGGAGAACGGACCCGGCCGCGATCGCGCCGAACAGGAACACCACCCACCACTGCGCCTGCTCGAAGAAGAAGTTCGGGTGTCGTGAGTACCGGAAGAGCCCGGTCCGCACGAACCGCTCCCGCGGCTGCCGTCCCGCGGCCAGCTCGGCGTGCTTGCCGCGCTGGAACGTCCACTGCTGCTGGTCGGCGATCGTCTCGCCGGCCAGCAGCGCCAGGAAGACCGCGCCCGCGACGGTGTCGAGTGTCCCGAACGGCGACCGGTGGTCGAGCGCGGTGAGCGCGGGCAATGTGATGAGCAGGAGCAGCAGGTTCTGGTACACGGTGATGAACCCGAGGTTGAACACCTGGAACTGCCACGGTTTCATCCGCTCGCGCAGCACGGCCCACCGGTAGTCTTCCCCGCCCGGCGCGTAACCACCCCGGCGGGCGAAGTTGAACGTCAGCCGCGCGCCCCACAGGAACACCAGCGCGAGCATCAGGTCGAGCCGCGCGTCCGCGAACCCCGCGGCGCCCGCGAACACGGCGACGTAGACCACCGGGACGACCGACCAGATCCGGTCGATCCACGAATACTCTTTCGTCACCACCGACAGCAGCCAGGTCGCCAGGCACATGCCGCCGCACACCGTGAAGCAGATCCCGAGCGCGTCCATCCGTCGACTCTACGGCTCTTCAGTGTCTTCGGCTGCCGGCGGCACCCGCCGGGGTAGTGTCGCGAACCAGTCCCGTACCTGGGGGTGCAGGCGATCGCGCGCTTGCCGGTCCGGGCCGTGGAACGCGGCGTACGCTTCGGCGAACCATTCCTTCGGTGAGGAGAACTGGTAGTTGGCCAACGCGTGCTGGCGGCGTTGGGCGGTCACGTAGCTGACCCAGGTGTTGTGCCGGTCGACCTGGTAGGTGCGCCCCGCCTCGCGCGTTGCGGTGCGACGAACTGCGCGGGACTGGCCGCACCGGGCTGCATTCCAGCGAGCGAGTGGGCGGAGGCGGTGGGTGTCCTCCGCTGCCCCGGCGTCCGTGACTCAGGCGACTGCCGATCCCGCTCGTGTGCTCGCATGCCACTCCTTCGCGTGATCACTCCAGAATGCCTTTTGTGACGCCGGGAACCTGGTGCCCGCCGGGGCGCACCTGCGGGCACTGACGTGCCCGTCCGAGCACGCCGGGCCGTGACCGCAGAGGCCACCACGGTGTTCGCGGTGTCGGCTCGACCGCCCGGTCCGGTCCGGCGTAGTTCGCCGTGCTCGGTCAGATGAACCCGGTGGGGTCGTCGGTGTAGGTGTGGCCGTCGGGGGTGGTGATGGTGGTGACGCCGTTGGCGTCGGTGTGGAATTCCCAGCCGGGTTCGTCACGCAAACCGTGGTGCACCCGGCAGAACGGGCGGATGTTGACCTTGTCGGTCCCGCCGCCCTCGCTCCAAGGTTGCGCGTGGTCGAGGTCGGAGTATTGGGCGGGCCGGGAACATCCCAGCATGCAACAGGTGCGGTGCAACACTTGGACGTACTTGCGCATCTGTGCCGATGGCCGGTAGCTCTTGCGTCCCATGTCGACCGGTAGCCCGGTCATCGGTTCCGACACGATGCGGTTCCACACCGAGTTCGAATCGAAGGCGATCTCGCGGGCCATCTCGGGTGAGATTTCCCCGCACCCGGCGAGTTCACCCGGGTTGTTCCGCATCCCCATCAACGTGGGGAGGTCGATGTAGACGAAGATCTGCGCCTTCGGCTTACCCCCACACTCTCCACCCAAGCAGCGCTCCACCAGCGCATCGACTCGAAGCTGGTCCATGGTGCGCTTATCGCCCTTGCGCTTCTTCTCCAACGCATCCCGGTCACAGGCGGCGTAGATGGCCTGGGCACGGTCGGAGGGCAGTTCGGCGAACAAGGTCGACGATCCGTGATCCCCATGCCGGATTTCCAGCATCCGCGCCGCCGCCTTCGCCCGCCGCCGTGCCTCATATCCTTCCGGGTCGATGCGCATCAGCAGCGTGTTGACCATTCGCCGCAGTGAGGCCGAGTTCTTGTTCTCGAACTTCACCCGCGCATCGACTTCCCGCGCGACATCCTGGGATGCGCAGGCGGTGGCTTCGAACACCTTCGCTGCCATACCTTCATCAATGAGCCCGTTCTCCAGCGCCTCCAGTGTCCGCGGCAGGTATGAAGTCAACGCGTCAGCGAGCGCCGCCTTCCGCTCCGCCCCCGCCTGGGTGCAGTTGCACGACAACGCCACCCAGGCAAGCACCGATCTTCGAGACTGCACCTGTCTCATCTGCACAATTTGTCGCAACAACATCGCCTGCCCATATCGAGACCACCTCTTCCAATGCTCCGCAGAATCAGCAACAACCCGCTCTTCAGACTTCTCTAGTACGTCCACAAAACAATTCTACCAACCACCTCATCACCCGATCGGGTGCAGAAATGATCACAACCTGCCACAACGCGCCCACAACGACACCGCAGGCCAAAAAACGAACGGGACCGTCAGTGCGTCGGGGATGCTATCCAAGGTGGCCAAGGGTTTTCGTTCAGTTGCCAACTGCGTGCCGCAGGCGTGTCTGAAACTTTCACCGTGCCCACCAAAACGCGAGCAAACCCAAAAATGCAGCCCCCAATTTCCACTCTACTCGAAGACCACGACAGTTCTGAGGAATGTTCCGATCAAGACCAGAACGTGCCACGTTCGCCCCGCCGACGACAACGCCCTCCCCGTACTGATCGTCGACGGTGGCAGGTTTTCCGAGGCGGATTCGGTACGCCCGACGGTGGTTGGGTCCTGCGATGGCTCAACTCCGCGTCGTCCCGCGCCGCGCTGGGCTACCAGGCGACGATCCGGCAGCGGGAAGAGGTTCTCCGCACCTGCCATCCGTCGAACCGGGCGGAGGTCGCGGCCAGGATCGCAGCCGCGCGACGTGGTGAAGGTCCGACTCTCTGTTCGACGAGATCGTCGACATCATTCGCGACCACGGCCCTGACAACGACGAAGCCGGTGACGGCATCATCCTGGAACTCGCCTGACCGGCCGTCCACCCAGCGCGATCCCGCCAACGAGGAAGACGCTGACGAGGAGACAAGCATGTACTGGAGTCGGGTGCCTACGAAAATCGCGTGGCGAGCCTGTCCGAGGTGACCGTCACGCCCGAGAGCCAGGGGATTCCGGCCACTGCGCTCCGGGGTGTGCGGTGTCGGGTTGAAGTCACACCGGTCGTTGTCGGTGTCCCGACGTCGGCAGGCATCAGGTCGGCCCCGGCGAACTGTGGCGCAAAGTGATCGCGACAAGGGGCCAGACCGCGCACCGGTCACGCGGTGAACTTCAGGGTGCGCCGTGCCAGCTCGACGAGTGCGCGGGCGGCCGGGCTGATCGGGCCGCCCGCGCGCCACGCGAAGACGAGCCGCCCGCGCAGCTTCGGCTTCGTGATGGTGAGCGCGCGGACACCGCTCTGTCCTTTCGCGACGGACGAGGGCAGGATCGCGGTCCCCAGGCCCTTCGCGGCAAGGCTCGCGAGCAGTGCGGGATTTCCGGCTTCGAACGCGATGTGCGGGGTGAAGCCCGCTTTGGCGCACGCGTCGTCGAGACAGGACCGGATCCCGGTGCCCTCCGGCATGCAGATCAGCGGCCGGTCCCGCAGGTTGTCGAGCGGCATCGTCTTGCGTGTTCCCGGAGCCTTCTCCGCGGCCAGCACCGCCACGACGGGTTGTTCGGCGATCACCTGGCCCCGAAGATCGGGCGGTAGCTCGTATGCGCCCAGCGCGACGATGGCGACATCGAGCCGCCCCGTGCGCACCGCGTCTACGAGCTCCTCGGAGGTCTGTTCGACGAGGGTGATTTCCACGGCGGGGTGGGCGTGGTGGAACGACGACAGCAGCGCGGGCAGATCGAGCGTGTTGGTGGAGCTGACCGTGCCGACCGCGACGCGCCCGCGCAGCAGCCCGGTCAGCTCGTCGACCGCGAGGCGGGTGCCGGTCACCGCGGCGAGCGCTGCCCTGGCGTAGGGGAGCACCGCGGTCCCGACCTCGGTCAGCCGCACGGTGCGCCCCGCCCGGTCGAACAGCTCCTGGCCGAGTTCCCGTTCCAACCGCCGGATCTGCGCGCTGATCCCCGGTTGCGCGACGTGCAGTCGTTCCGCCGCCCTGGTGAAGTTCGCTTCTTCCGCCACGGTCACGAAGTATTCGAGCTGACGCAGTTCCATAACGGATCATGCTAGTAGCCAGCACAACCAGATCTTGGACTTCTGGTGCGGTCCGGCCGAAGGTGGAGGGAGACCGAAAGGGGAAGACCATGGAAGTGCTGATCGCGGGTGCCGGGATCGGCGGCCTCACCGCCGCGCTGACCTTGCACGCCAACGGGATCGAGGCGACCGTCATCGAAAGGGTGCGCGATCCGAAACCGCTCGGCGTCGGCATCAACGTGCTGCCGCACGCCGTGCGCGAGCTGGAAGAACTGGGCCTGGGGGACAGGCTGCCCGAGATCGGGGTCGCCACCGCGGAGCACGTCTACGTGAACGAGCGCGGCGAGCGGCTGTTCACGGAGCCGCGCGGGCTCGCGGGCGGTTACGGTTCGCCGCAGTACTCGGTGCACCGCGGCAAGCTCCAAATGCTCCTGCTCGAAGTCGTCCGCCAACGGCTGGGCGAGGACGCGGTGCGCACCGGAAGCGGGCTGCTGGACTTCGACCAGGACGCCGACGAGGTGCGGGTACGGGTACCGGGCGGCACGATGAGGGCCGAGGTGCTGATCGCCGCGGACGGGGTGCACTCGACCGTCCGGGCGGCGTTGCATCCGGGGGAGGGCCCACTGCAGTGGTCGGGGACGCGCATGTGGCGCGGCGTCACGGCGGCCCGCCCGTTCTTCGGTGGCCGGTCGGCGGCGCTCGTGCGCGGTGGCGACGGGGTGGAGATGATCGTGTACCCGATCGGGCCGGACTCGCTCAACTGGGTCGTGCTGGCGCGCGAAGCCGGACCCGGCCCGCTGCCGGGCGACGCGGGCTGGAACACCCCCGGCCACGTCGCCGATGTGCTCGCGCGCGTCGGCGACTGGGATCTCGGCTGGCTGGACGTGCCGTGGCTGGTGTCGCACAGCGAGGCGTTGCTGGAGTACCCGATGGTGGACCGGAACCCGTTGCCGCACTGGGGAACGGGCAGGGTGACCCTGCTCGGCGACGCCGCGCACCCGATGTACCCGGTGGGTGCCAACGGCGCGTCGCAGTCCATTGTGGACGCGCGCGTGCTCGCCGACGAACTGGCGCGCGACCTTCCCGGCGACTTTCCCGGCGACTTTCCCGGCGGCCTTGCCGCCTACCAGAAGATCCGCCGGGAGGAGACCGCGTCCGTGGTCGCCGCGAACCGCGAGATGCACGCCGCGCTCGACGGGCGATCGGCGGCGGATCTGGCCGCTGCCACGGCGGCCTACCGCGAGCGAACGGCGGCCGACCGCTGAGGGGTCAGCGCAATTCGGCCAGGTGCAGGAAGATCTCGGTGCACCGCGCGACGATGTCGTCCTCGCTGATCGGGAGCGTCCCGTCGAGCCAGGACGCCAGCGTCTGGCCGAGGCCGCCGACCAGGAACTCGGTGGCGAGGTCGAGGTGGCTGCTGTCCGCGATCCCGTAGAAGTCGCGCGCCTGCGTGGACAGCAGGTGCGCGAACATGCGGGTCGACTCGGCGCGCCGGTTCAGCAGCACCGGTGTGGAGATCGCGGGGGAGAACAGCAGGCGGCCGCGGCGCGGGTCTCCGGCGATCAGGCGCACGATCGCGCGCAGGCCCGCCGCCGACTTCGCCCTCGGGTCCGGCTCGGCCGCCTTCACCGCGGCCAGCGTGGTCGCCGCGATCTCGGACACCACGTGGTCGAACACGGCCACGGCGAGCGCGTCGCGGTCTTCGAAGCTCTCGTAGAAGTACCGGGCGGCGAGCCCGGCCTGCTTGCACGCGCCCCGCACGGTCAGGTTCGGCTCGCCGTCTTCCGCGCCCAGCAGCGCCAATCCCGCTTCGACGAACTGGGCGCGGCGCTCGGCCTGCCGGTCGTCGCCGGTGATGCCGCCGTAGACGCGCAGTGACGTGCTTTCCATGGCCCCCATCTTGACACGGCGGCTCGGACCGCGTTGCATATCTGCGAACGGCCGTGTGCAGATGAGCGGAGGTCGACGATGGAGACGACGCGGGCGAACACGGCGACGCTCGACGAAGCGGTGCTCGGTGCCGCCCTGATGGCGGGCTCCGCGAATGTGATCATGCAGCTGGCCAGGCCGGGTGTCGGGTACGGCGTGGTGGAGAGCAAGGTCCACAGCGGGAATCTGTTCCACCACCCGGTGAAGCGGACGCGCACGACGCTGAGCTATCTCGCGGTCGCCACGATGGGGACCGACGAGGACAAGCGGCACTACCGCCGCGCGGTCAACACCGCGCACGTCCACGTCCGGTCGACCGAGCCGAGCCCGGTCGAGTACAACGCGTTCGACCGGAACCTGCAGCTGTGGGTGGCGGCGTGCCTCTACAAAGGATTCGAGGACACCTACGACGTCTTCCTCGGCGGGATCGCCCCCGAGCGGGTCGACGAGTTCTACCAGGAGGCCTCGGCGCTCGGCACGACCTTGCAGGTGCGCAGGGAGATGTGGCCCGCCGATCGCGACGCCTTCGAGGAGTACTGGACCGAGTCGCTCGACGCGGTGTCGATCGACGACACCGTGCGGGACTACCTCACCGCCATCGTCGACCTGAAGTTCGCCGATCGGGTTTCCCGCTTGCTGTTCGGCCGATTCCACCGCTTCGTCACCACCGGGTTCCTGCCGCGGCGATTCCGGGACGAAATGCGCCTCGGCTGGACGTCGCGGCAGGAGCGGCGCTGGCGCGCGCTGATGACCGCGGTCGGTGCCGTCGCGAAGCGGCTCCCGCGGCCGTTGCGCCAGTTCCCGTTCAACCTGTGCCTGTGGGACGTCCGCCGCCGCATCCGCGCCGGGCGCCCGCTCGTCTGAAAAGGGGTTCACGCATGTCCTGGGAATTGACCTTCGAACAGCGCGCCTTCGTCGACGCGATCGGGGACTTCTACCGTCGTGAGGTGGGGAAACCGGCGGGGCCGCACGATCCGGAGTTGTACGGAAAGCTCGCTGGCCTCGGCTGGCTCGGGGTGTCCCTGCCGGAGGAGTACGGCGGCGGTGGGCAGGGGATGGTCGATCTCGTGCTGTTCCTGGAGGAGAGCGGGTACTGGCGCGCGCCGATCGGCGGTTTCGCGACGACGATCATCGCGGCCGCCGCCTACGAGCGGTTCGGGTCGCCCGAGCAGAAGAAGCGCCTGCTCGGTGCGGTGACCGAAGGCAAGGTGCTCGCGATTTCGATGTCCGAACCCGGCGCGGGATCCGACGTCGGCGCACTGACCTGCAAGGCGGAGCGGACCGGCGACGGCTGGGTCGTCAACGGCCAGAAGACGTGGTGTTCCAATGCGCACATCGCGGAGAACATCCTGCTCGTCGCGCGAACCGATACCACCGCGGGCAAGCACGACGGACTGACCATGTTCTCGGTGCCGACGGGGATCGACGGGCTCGCGGTGCACGGCATCGACACCATGGGCGGCAAGGAGGTCAACGACCTCTACTTCACCGACTGCGTGCTCCCCGCCGATTCCGTCGTCGGCGTCGAGGGCAAGGCGTGGGGACAGCTCATGGCCGGGCTGAACCTCGAACGCATGATCCTGGCCGGGCTCATGCTCGGCGCGGCACGGCGCGCGTTCACCGACACCCTCGACTACGTCAAGCAGCGCAAGCAGTTCGGGCGTCCGGTGGGGAGCTTCCAGGCGTTGCGGCACCGGCTCGCCGATCACGCGACCGAGCTGGAGTGCACCCGGCTGCTGGTGCACGACGTGGCGGGCAAGATCGACGCGAACCCGGGGGAGTTGTTCCCGCGCGAGGCATCCATGGCGAAGCTGAAGGCGACCGAGTTCGCGAAGGCGATGGCGCTGGACGGGATGCAGATGCTCGGCGGCTACGGGTACGCGACCGAGTACGGGATGGAAGCGCTGCTGCGGTCCACCGTGGTGTCCACTGTGTACGGAGGGACGAGCGAGATCCAGCGCGACATCATCGGCAAGTCGTTCGGTCTCTGACCGAGCGTATAACGACCTATACGGCTGGGCTTTGTGGGGACTCCAGCGTTATCCGCCGATCCTGACCAATAACTGTCACAACCGCAACAGACGACCGACCGGCCAGGGTTCGTTGACCTCTAGTGCACTGGAGGTTTTAGGCTCGCGCCCATGACGACAACCGAGAGCGGCACTTCGTCCCGCGAAGCGGACATCGAGGCGATCAAACAGGTCATCGCGGACTTCCAGTACGCCCACGCGAACCAGCTCGTGGACGAGTACATGAGCTTGTTCAAAAAGGACGCGATCGCCACGATGGCAGGCGGCAAGGTCCTGCTCGGTCACGACGAGCTGATCGGTCACGTCCGCACGGCGTACGCGCGGAAATCCGAAGGCGTGTCGACCTACGAACTGGTGCACCTGCAGTTCATCCGGCCCGACGTCGCCGCGGTCAAACTGCACCAGGTGCACACCAGCGACACCGACGACGACCTCCGCAACGAGGGCACGCCGCTGTGGATCCTGACCCGGGAAGAAGACGGGCGGTGGTGGCTGGCCGCCACGCAGAACACCCCCGTGCTCAAGGACTGACTGCGATCTTGCACTTGACGTGCACGTCAAGTTCTAGTGTGCGGCCATGTCCTTCGGTAGTCATCGTGAAGTGCGGTTGGTCAGGCGTCCCTCGGGTCCGTTGCGGGACGGGGACCTGCGGGTGGTCGAGGTTCCGGTGCCGCGGCCCGGTACGGGGGAGGTGCTCGTCCGCAACCGGATGATAAGCGTCACCGCGGTCATGCGCTCGCTCATGGACGGCGAAATCGGGCTGCCCATGCCCTCGTACGAACCGGGCCAGGTGTTGTGGGGTCCCGCGGTCGGCGAGGTGGTCGAGGCGGGCGATACGGGCCTGGCGTCCGGTGATCTCGTTGCGCACCAACAGGGTTGGCGCGAGTACGCCGCCGTCGACGCGGGCGCGGTGCGGCCGGTCGACACGCAGGCGCTGCCGGACCTCGCCGGTCATCTGTCGCAGGGGGTGACCGCGTGGCTCGGAGTTGTGCGCGGCGGCGAGGTCCGTGCGGGGGACACGGTCTTCGTGACCGGGGCTTCGGGCGGGGTCGGCTCGCTGGCCGGGCAGGTCGCGCGACTGCGCGGGGCCACCAGTGTCATCGGCAGCACCGGGTCCCGGTCCAAAGTCGACTACCTGCTCGGCGAACTCGGCTACGACGCCGTGGTCGTCCGCGGCGAGGGCGGCGTCGAGGAACAGCTGCGCGCGGCGGCGCCGGACGGGATCGACGTGGTCTTCGACAACGTCGGCGGCGAACAGCTGGTGGCGGCGTTGGCGGTGGCGCGCCACGGTGCGCGGGTCGCGCTCGTCGGAACGATGTCGAGCCAGGTCTCGGGCGGATTCAGCGCACCGGTGGAGATCGACACCGGAGCGCTCATCATGCGCGGGATCAAGCTGCACGGCTTCGCCGTCGCCGACCACCTCGACGCGGTCGCGGAGGCGACGCGGGAGTTCGGGCGCGGCATGGCCGAGGGGACCATCGTGTTCCCCCACTCCCGTCTTTCCGGTATCGATGAGGCACCGCGCGCGTTGCGCGAGCTGCTCGGCGGACGGCACATCGGGGCCGTGGTCGTGGAGCTGTGATCCGCTGGGAGGAAGACGAATGCGTATCGGCGAGGTGGCGGCGGCGGTCGGCCTCACCCCGAGGGCGTTGCGCTACTACGAGCAGTGCGGCCTGTTCGCGGCCCGGCGCACGGTGTCAGGGCACCGCGAGTACGACGACGAAGACGTCCAATGGCTGCGCACCGTGCGCGATCTGCTCGACACCGGGCTGACGATCGGTGACGTCCAGGCGGTGGTTGCGATGCTGAACGCCGAGGTCGTCGACGACGACTGTCCGATGGCGGGCATCATCACCCGTCGGCTCGCCGAGCTCGATGAGCGCATCGAGCGGCTGACCGAACTCCGCGCGCGGCTCGCCACTGCGCTCGCCCAACGGTTCGACAACCAGTTCACCCGACCTCGTCAGCGGCCCCAACCGCGGCGTGGCGGTGTGCCCCGGCGGGTCAGATCCATCGCGGGCAGGACACCTTCCGTGCGGTAGAGGCACCACCGATCCGAAAAGGACAGTGGAACGTCACCGCGCGCAGCAGCCCCGCCCTCGCGAGCGAACGCGGCTTCTCGGTGCGCTGGCGCCGAGGGTAGCGCCTCCTCGACGCCTATGTGGACCGGCTTTCGGCGTTGCCTGCGGGAGTCAGGACGGTGGTCCTGCCGGAGGCGGCGTTCGGGTCGAAGACGGCGAGGCCGCCCGAGCTGATCGAACCGATGCGCAGGCTCGCGACGACGAAGGGCATGGACCTGGTCGTCGGGTTCGCCTGGTGGGGACGGGGACCGGAAGTACAACTACGCGCTGGTGTTCCCGGCGTCGGGCGATGATCCCGCGGTCTATCTGAAGCGGCACGACATGGTGAGCCCGAAGGGCCACGACCTGGTGTTCGTGCCGGGACGCGGCCAGGAGGTCGGGATCGCGATCTGCGCGGACATCGGGCACGCGGACCCGAGTGACGCCTACGGCCGTGCCGGGTCGCGGATGCTCGCCGTTCCCGCGTCGACGGAGGACGACAACGGCTGGCAAGCGAGCCGCACGGCGCTGCTCTGCGGCGTGGAGAACGGGCAGGCGGTCCTGTGGGGCGGACGGCAGACGGTGCTGAGCGTCAACGACGGGTGGGGCAGGGTGCGTGCGGACAAGGCCACTGGTGACGGCGGCGAGGACGCGTTCACCACCGTGGTCACCGACGTGTCCGACGGCCCGGGAACCACGCTGTACAGCCGTTTCGGTGACTGGTTCGAGTGGCTTTGCTTGGCGCTGGCCCTCCTCGCCACGGCGGTGGCCTTCGCCGGTGCCCGGTCCTCCCGGCCGTCGGAAAAAGTGCGCGCCTGAGCGGAAATTCAGCGCTGCTCGGTGGCCTCGCGGTTCTCTCGCAGGGCTGTGAGGCCGCGCACCGAAAGATCCGGCCACGGCGGGCGTCGCAGCACCGCGAGCGTGGAGATCACGGCCGCGGCGAGGCCGACGAGCCCGCCGAGCAGTGCGATCCGGGTGTTGTCGACGGCTGGCACCCATTCGGCGGTGCCGTCGTGGACGACGAACGCGCCCACCGGTGTCACCGAGCGCCCGAACCCGCTGGTCCTGGACACCGGAATGATCGTGGTCCCCGACGCGGTTTCGTACGCTTCGCCGAAGACCCGCGGCTGGACGGTGCCTTCGCGCAGCCGGTCGAGCTCTGCCCACAGTTCCATGGCATCCTCCCGCCGGGCGGTCGCTCGGCGCTCCCGAACACCGATCCTAATCAGGCCACCGAAATTCCGCGAATGCCCTTCAGCTCACCCCGAAGTGTCGAGGTGACCGTCACCGGGTACCGGTCGAGCGCGTACCGGGTGGTCCGGTCCACGCCGACGAGGTCGAGTCGCACCGGGGTTTCGCCGGGATGCGCGAGCAGAGTCGACTTGAGTTCGAGGACCACCGCCTCGTCGACCTTTTCGGCGGCCGCGCGCAGTACGAACAGTTCGTCCGTGGTGTCGGCGTCGGAGAGGTCGAGTGGGACGAGTCCGCCGCCGAAGATGGACATTTTGTCTTCGCGCCAGTTGACGCGGCCTTTGGCGAGGACGGCGTTGTCTTCGACGAGGTCGGCGGCGAACAGGACGTAGGAGCGGGGGAAGAACAGGACTTCGAGCGAGGCGTCCATGTCTTCGATGGTGCAGATGGCCCAGGGTTCGCCTTTTTTGTTGACGCGGCGTTCGAGGGAGGTGATGAGGCCGGAGATGACGACCTCGCCTTCCTTGGGCGGGTCGGCCAGGATGGCGGCGATGGGGCGGGGTGCGTGTTTGCGCAGGATGCGTTCGGCGCCGTCGAGGGGGTGGGCGGAGACGTAGAGGCCGAGCATTTCGCGTTCGTAGGCGAGCAGCTGCTTGCGCGGGTACTCCTCTTCGCCGAACTTCAGGTGCGCCAGCGGTGAGGAGGATTCCTCGGCGGGGGTGTCGTCTCCGCCGCCGAAGAGGTCGAACTGGCCCATGGCCTGCTGGCGTTTGAGCGGGACGACGGCTTCCACGGCGTCTTCGTGGACTTGGATCATGGACAGGCGGGTGTTGCCGAGTGAGTCGAAGCCGCCGGCTTTGATCAGGGATTCGATGACGCGTTTGTTGCAGGCCAGTAGTTCGGACTTGTCGAGGAAGTCGGTGAAGGAGGAGTACTTCCCTTTTTCCTGGCGGGTCTTGATGATGGATTCGACGACGTTGGCGCCGACGTTGCGGACCGCGCCCATGCCGAAGCGGATGTCGTCGCCGACCGCGGCGAAGCGCATGGCGGACTCGTTGACGTCCGGCGGCAGCACCTTGATCCCGAGCCTGCGGCACTCCGAGAGGTAGATCGCCGACTTGTCCTTGTTGTCCCCCACCGAAGTCAGCAACGCGGCCATGTACTCCGCGGTGTAGTTCGCCTTCAGATACGCCGTCCAGAAACCGAGCAGCGCGTAACCCGCGGCGTGGCTCTTGTTGAACGCGTACCCGGCGAACGGGAGGATCGTGTCCCACAGCGCTTGCACGGCCGCGGTCGAAAAGCCGTTGGCGCGCATACCTGAGGCGAAGCCTTCGAACTCCTTTTCCAGCACCTCTTTCTTCTTCTTGCCCATGGCGCGCCGCAAGGTGTCGGCACGGCCCATCGAGTACCCGGCCACCTTCTGCGCGATCTGCATGATCTGCTCCTGGTACACCACGAGGCCGTGCGTTTCGGCGAGGATTTCGCGCAGGGGCTCGGCGAGTTCCGGGTGGATCGGCTCGATCGGTTGCCTGCCGTTCTTGCGGTCGGCGTAGTTGTTGTGCGTGTTCATCGCCATCGGGCCCGGCCGGTAGAGCGCGTTGACGGCGATGATGTCGCCGAGGCCGGTGGGGCGGAGCCGGCGCAGGAGATCGCGCATGGCGTTGCCGTCGAGCTGGAACACGCCGAGGCTCTCGCCGCGGACGAGGAGCTGGTAGGTGGCTTCGTCGTCGACGCCGAGGGTGTCGAGGTCGATGTCGACGCCGCGGTTTTCCTTGATGTTGTCGATCGCGTCGCCGATGACGGTGAGGTTGCGCAGACCGAGGAAGTCCATCTTCAGCAGGCCGATGGCCTCGCACGACGGGTAGTCCCAGCCGGTGATGATCGACCCGTCGTCGCGGCGCCACAACGGAATCGCGTCGGCCAGTGGCTCGCTGGACATGATCACCGCGCAGGCGTGCACGCCCGCGTTGCGGATCAGGCCCTCCAGGCCGCGCGCGGTGTCGAAGATCGTCTTGCACTCGTCGTCGGTCTCCACGAGCGTGCGGACCTCGGCGGCCTCGGCGTAGCGCTCGTGCTTCGCATCGACGATCCCCGACAGCGGGATGTCCTTGGCGGCGACGGGTGGGGGGAGTGCTTTCGAGATGCGGTCGGCGATCGCGTAGCCGAGCTGTCCATAGTGGACGCGGGCGGAGTCCTTGATCGCCGCTTTCGTCTTGATGGTGCCGAAGGTGATGACCTGGGCGACGTAGTCGGCGCCGTAGCGCTCGGTGGCGTACTGGATCATCTCGCCGCGGCGGCGGTCGTCGAAGTCCATGTCGATGTCGGGCATCGAGACGCGTTCGGGGTTGAGGAACCGCTCGAAGAGCAGGCCGAGTTCCAGCGGATCGAGGTTGGTGATACCGAGTGCGTAGGCGACGAGGGAGCCCGCCGCGGAACCTCGGCCCGGCCCGACCCTGATGCCGACTTCGCGTGCGTGGCGCATGAGGTCGGCGACGATCAGGAAGTAGGCGGGGAAGCCCTTGCCGACGATGACGTCGATCTCGAAGTCCGCGCGGTCCACATAGGACTGATCGATTCCGCTGGGGAGGCGCCAGCGCAGGCCAGCCATGACCTGTTCCCGCAGCCACGACGCCTGGTCGTGGCCCTCGGGCACTTCGAAGACCGGCATTCGGTCTTTGTGGGTGTAGACCTCTTCGTAGGACTCGACGCGTTCGGCGATCAGCAGGGTCGAGTCCGCGGCGCCGGGGACCTCTTTGTCCCAGTACTCCCGCATGTCCGCGGCCGACTTCAGGTAGTAACCGTCCCCGTCGAACTTGAACCGGTTCGGATCATTCAGCGTCTTACCCGCCTGCACGCACAACAACGCCGAGTGCGTGTCCGCCTGATCCTTGGTCACATAATGCGAATCGTTCGTCGCCAAGGGCTTGAGGTCCAGGAGCCTGCCGATCTCCAGCAACCCCTCCCGCACCGACCGCTCGATCGGCAACCCGTGATCCATCAACTCCAGGAAGAAGTTCTCCGGCCCGAAAATGTCCTTGTAGTCCGACGCCGCCTGCACCGCCGCGTCCTTCTGCCCCAGCCGCAACCGGGTCTGCACCTCACCCGACGGGCACCCCGTCGTCGCGATGATCCCCGCCGCGTTCTCCGCGATGATCTCCCGATCCATCCGCGGCTTCCGGTAATACCCCTGCATCGACGCCAGCGACGACAACTTGAACAAGTTCCGCAACCCCACCGGGTTCTCCGCCAGCATCGTCATATGCGTATACGCACCACCACCGGAGACGTCACCACCCTCACCGAACTCATCCGCACCACGCTGGCTCGACTGCCCCCAGAACACCGGCTTCTTGTGAAACCGCGACTCCGGCGCGACATACGCCTCGATCCCGATGATCGGCTTCAACCCATGCTTACGAGCCTGCTGATAGAACTCGTCCGCCCCGTACATGTTGCCGTGGTCGGTCATCCCCACCGCCGGCATCTCCAACCGCGCCGCCTCCGCGAACAACGGACCGATCTTCGCCGCACCATCGAGCATCGAATACTCGGTGTGCACATGCAGGTGGACGAAAGAATCCACGGTAACCACCTTCGGTTGTCGGCCGGTACTTCCACGCGCATTCGATCCGAGGGGCCGTCGTGGCGTCCAACAAGCGACACGCGATCGACGACAACCGCGGGTTGTTCGCCGACCACAGGCCCCTGATCGCCGCGAGGAGTGGCACACTTCCCGCGTCACCCGCCGGGTGGCCGACGTCAGCAGGCCGACAGGGGTGGGAGATGCTCGCCGACCTGACCCGCGAGGAACAGCGGCTGATCGAAGCGGCCGCCGACGGCGACTGGCTCGATCTGCGGGCGTCCGAAGCGGACGCCGTTCGTGCGCAGGTCGTCGAAGAGCTGTTGCTCGGCAAGAGGGACGGCCCGGTGCGCGCGGTGAAGCTGACCGGCGCCAGGATCGTCGGCGCGCTGAACCTGGAGGCGGTGACGCTGCCTGGCCCGTGCTGGCTCGTCGACTGCAGGCTGGACGACGTGGTGAACCTGCGCGAGGCGCAGGCGCCGTCGATCCGGATGACCCGCTCCAGGGTGGGCGAGCTGCTGGCCGAACAGTTGGAGGTGCGGGGGTCGCTCGACCTGGCCGGGCTGGCGACGGCGGGCGACGAGGTGCGGCTGCTCGGGGCGAACATCGGCGGCTCGCTATACCTCAACGGCGCGCGGCTGTCGAATCCCGGTGGTGATGCGCTGGCAGCCGACAACGTCGTGATCGGGCAGAACCTGTTCGCGCGGGACGGGTTCAGCGCGCGGGGGAGCGTGCGGCTGGCCAGCGCCAGGATCGGTGGCACGCTCGAACTCGACGGCGCGCGTCTGAGCGCTCCCGGTGCCGAGGTGCTGTCCGCGGACGGGCTCATGGTCGGCCAGGACGCCTTCTGCCGCGACGGGTTCCGGGCCGATGGCGAGGTGCGGATGGTCGGTGCGCAGATCGGCGGCACGCTGTCGTGCAGCGCGGCCACCTTGTCCAATCCGGACGGTCGGGCGATCAACCTGGACAGTGCGACCGTTTCGCAGGACCTGTTCCTCCGGCGAGACTGCGTGGTCGAGGGCGAGATCCGGCTGGTGGGCGCGAGCGTCGGCGGGTCGCTGATCCTGAGCACGGCGAGCGTGACGGGCGCGGACGGCTCGGCGGTCGCCGCGGACGACCTGTCGGTCGGGCGGTCGGTGTTCGCCAGGAACGGGTTCCGCTGCGAGGGCACGATCGGGCTGTCGGGTGCCCGGATCGGCGGTCAGCTCGATCTGGGCGGGGCGGCGGTGGCCTGCGACGGCGGGATCGCGCTCGACGCGTCCGGGCTCGTGGTCGGCGAGTCCCTGCTGTGCGGCGGCGGGTTCGCGGCGCGCGGCGATCTGACGTTCGCGGGCTGCCGGGTGGGCGGTGACCTGGTCTTCCGGCCGTCGTCGGCGCCGACCGGGGTGCTCGACCTGACCAACGCGACGGTGCGGTCCTACTCCGACGAGCCGGCGACCTGGCCGGAACGGCTCGAACTGCGCGGTTTCGCCTACGAGACGCTGGGCAACGATCACGTCACCACGCGGCAGCGGCTGCGTTGGGTGGCGCGGCACCACGGGTACACGCCCGGCGTGTACGACCAGCTCGCTGAGGCGTACCGGCGGATGGGCAGGGTCGAGGCGGCGAGGACGGTCCGGCTGGCGCGGCAGTGGCGGCGCAGGCGCGTGCTGAACCCGGTGGGCCGGGCCTGGAACTGGTTGCTGTACCTCACGGTCGGCTACGGCTACCGGACCTGGCTCGCCGCGCTGTGGCTGCTGGTGCTGCTGGTCGTGGGCGCGTTCGTGCTCGATCCGGCCCAGCTGCACCCCGCGGTGGCGAACCCGCCCGCGCTCAACCGGTTCGCCTACACACTCGACGTCCTGCTGCCGGTGATCGATCTCGGCCAGGACAAGGCGTGGGTCGCCGAAGGGGCGGCGCAGGTGTGGGCGTGGGTGCTGACCGCGTCCGGCTGGCTCCTGACCACGACCGTCGTAGCCGGTCTCACCAACGCCCTCAAGCGGGACTGAACCCGTTAGGAGGCGTTTGGACGTGGTTTGCGTGGCGGTGCGGGTGGGAGAACCTGACGTGGCCCACCCGCCAGCCCGACCACCGCCCCTCACGGACGCGCTGCGCGCGACAGTGTCTTCACCACGCTGGCGCTGTCCTCGCCAGGAACCACGTCAGAACCTCCGGCGGTGCGAGCTGACGGCCCACCTCAACCGGCTCCGCCGCTTTTGAAAAACGCCCTAGCGCTGCGCGGCGCGGAACTTGTCGAGGACGCGGCGCTCGCGCTTCGTCGGGCGTCCGGCGCCGCGTTCGCGCCGGGCGACGGGGGCCGAAGTCTCCGACGGCGGGGCGGGTGTCCGGTCGATGAAGCAGGTGGCGGCGTCGGCGGCGCCGACCCGTTTCTGGATCACCCGCACCACTTCGACGATCCGGGTGGTCTGGCCGACGCGGGCGCGGATCTCGTCACCGGGTGACACGGTGGTCGCCGGTTTGGCCGGCCGGTCGTTGACGCGCACGTGCCCGCCGCGGCAGGCCGCGGCGGCGTCGGGCCGCGTCTTGGTCAGCCGGACCGCCCACAGCCAGCGGTCCACTCGGGTGGACTCCACAGCCGACATGATGGCACGGGCCGCGCCACGCTTGCTCGATCTCGACCTGAGTGTCTCTGAGACCGATGTAACTAGCCATCGTGATGCGCTAAGGCATTGGATAGGTAAACTCATATTGGATCTGTTTACGAGTTACTCAGGAGGTGTGCGTGGCGGCGCTCGTCGAACGCGCCCGGCCGCGCGCGGTGCGCGAACACCCGAGGGCGGGGTGGTTCGCGGTCGGCGCCGTCTGCTTCGGGGCGTTCATGGGCCAGCTCGACGCGAGCATCGTCACGCTCACCTTCCCCGCGCTGCAGCGCGAGTTCGCCCATCCGATGGCCGCCGTCGAGTGGGTGTCGCTGGCCTACCTGCTGACCCTGGTCGGGTTGCTCGCGGCGGTCGGCAGGATCGCCGACGCCGCGGGCCGCAAGCTCACCTACGGCCACGGGTTCGCGGTCTTCACCGCCGCTTCCGTCGCCTGCGGGCTCGCCCCGTCACTCGGCTGGCTGATCGCGTTCCGGGTGGTGCAGGCCGTCGGCGCGGCGATGTTGCAGGCGAACAGCGTGGCACTGGTCGTCACGAGCGTGCCGAAGGCGAAGATGCGCGCCGCGCTGGGCGTGCAGGCGGCGGCGCAGGCGCTCGGGCTGGCGCTCGGCCCCACGGTCGGCGGCCTGCTCGTGACCACGGCGGGCTGGCGGTGGGTGTTCCTGGTGAACGTCCCGGTGGGGATCATCGGCCTGGTCGCGGGGCGTTACCTGCTGCCGAGGACGCGTGAGCGCACCCCGCTCGGCCGGTTCGACACCGGCGGTGTCGTGCTGCTGGCGACGGCGTCCACCGCGATCCTGCTCGCGCTGTCGGTGTTGTCTGGTTTGGACTTTCCGAGCTGGTCGGCCGCCGCGCTGGCCCTCGTCGGCATCGCCGCGGCGGCGGGGTTCGCGCGCCGCGAGGCCAAAGCGGCGAATCCCGTGGTGTGCCTGAAGATGCTGCGCGCTCCGGTGGTCGCGCTCGGCCTGACCGGCGCGTTGTGCGGGTACCTCGTGCTGTTCGGGCCGCTGACCCTGCTGCCGCAGGTGCTCGGCGCCGGGGTCGGGCTGGTGCTGACATGCCTTCCCGCCGGATTCGCGGTCGCCGCCGTGGCCGCGGATCGGGTGCTGCCCTCGAAGCTCGGCACCCGGGGCAGGGTTCTGCTCGGCGCGGCGGCGAGCGTCGCGGGATGTTCGGCGCTCGTGTTCACGGTGCATTCCGGTGCGCTCGCTGGCGTGTCGCTGTTCGTACTCGGCCTCGGTTTGGGAGTGTTCATCCCGGCGAACAACTCGGCGATCATGGGAGCGATCCCGGCGCGCAGCTCGGCGGCCGGGGGAGGGCTGGTGAACATGGCGCGCGGACTCGGCACCGCGCTCGGCGTCGCATTGGTGACGCTGTGCCTGCACGCGGGCGGGGCCGCGGGCACCGCGCTCGCGCTCGGTGTGCTCGCCGCGGCGGCCGTGGTCGCGGGTGCTACGGGGTTCGCGGGCGCGAAGGTCCTGGTATGAGCGCCGAAACGCCCGATGTGGCGCTCGCCGAGGTCGTCGCGCGGCTGCGGCGGGCGATGCGCCGCGCGGCCCGCAACGCCGATCCGTCGAACACGCTGTCCGTCGCGCAGCTCGAACTGCTTTCCTGCCTGGCGGAAAACCCCGGCGCGGGGCCGAGCAGGCTCGCGCACGTGCTCCGGCTCGCTCCGAACTCCGTCACCACCATGGTCAACGGGCTGCGCGCGCGTGAACTGGTCACCCGCACCAGCGGCGAGGACGACCGGCGCACGGTCGCGCTGGAACTGACCGGGCAAGGCCGCGAGGCGGTGCGCCGGTGGCACGGTCACAACGCGGAAATCCTGGAAACCGCGATGGCGCGCCTGCATCCCGCCTGGCAGCACCTGCTGACCGCGGCGCTGCCCGCGCTGCACCAGCTCGTCGGTGCGATCGACGATCTCGCCGAGGACGAGCGCCGGTAGCCGTTTCGGAACTCCCGCCGCCGGGAACGCACCCCGGGACAGGTCTCGACCGAGGGAGGAGTGGTGGGTACCCGGATCTTTCCCGATCGTCCGAAGGCGGGTGAACGCCTCGCGGCGCTGCTCGCGCCGACGGAATGGCATCGCCCGCTCGTGCTCGGGCTGGCCAGGGGCGGGGTCCCGGTGGCGGAGCCGGTCGCGCGCAGGCTCGGTGCCCCGCTCGAGGTCGCGGTGGCGCGCAAGATCGGCGCTCCAGGTCATCCCGAGTTCGCCGTCGGCGCCGTGACCGCGTCGGGTCCGGCGACCTACGACGACCGCATCCTCGACAAGCTGGGCTTGACCGCCGCCGACCTGAGCGAGGCGGCGCGCCGCGAACGCGCCGAGGCGAAGCGGCGCGAGGAGCTGTACCGGAAGGACCTGGCGCCGGAACCCCGGGACGAGCGCGACCTGATCCTGGTCGACGACGGGCTCGCCACCGGCGCCACCGCGACCGCGGCGGTGCGGTCCCTCCGCGCGGAGAACCCGCGTGCGATCGTGTTCGCCGCACCGGTGTGCGCGCCCGCCGCCGCGGAAGCCCTGCTCGCCGACGCGGACGACGTGGTGTGCGCGGCCGCCCCGGAGTCCTTCACCGCGGTCGGCGAGTGGTACTACGACTTCACGCAAACCACCGACGAGGACGTGCTGGCCGTGCTCAGCGAAACTCGCGGACGACCTTGATCAGCCCGACGAAGCGTGCAGCGTAGCGAGCCGTTATTCCTTGGTGCCACTGGGTTTCGTAGTCGTCCACTGCCGTGCGCTGCCCTGGTGCAGCGCGGCGTAGATGCGGTCCCGCATGGTGTTCGCTTCCCGGTCGGACAGCGTGTGGTGCAGGTGCCGCAGGACGATCCGGACGAGCACGTTCTTCTGGTGCGGGTCCGCGCCGAGCCGCGCCAGCGCTTGCGGCGGCAGGTCGTGGCACGGCGTTTCCTGGAGTATTCCAACGGATTCCACCGCGGCCGCCTCAGGGCCGAGTGCTTCTCGGACGCGGTCGCCGAGGTCTTCCGCGGCATCGTCGGCGGCGACGGCGAGCGAGATGTCGCGTCGGATCGGTGGCATCGCGGACACCGGGCGATAGTGGGCGAGATCGGTCATCTGCACCGCGACCGCGGGCTCGGGGGAGCGCAGCAGCCGGATGTCCGGGATCTCCTTGACCAGCATGACGATCCGGTCCAATCCCATGCCCATGGCGAGCCCGCTCCACGACCCGTCGAGCCCGGCGCGCGCGAGCACGGCGGGATGGGCGAGACCGCATTCGGCCACCTCGACCCATTCGCCGCCCCGCTCGACGTCGACCTGGCGGCCCGCCACCGTGTACGGGTGGACGCGCGGCTCCCGTCGATCGGCGGCGCCGGGCAGCAGCGCGCCGAGCACGGTCGTGATCATCTCGTCGAGATCGCCGCCCGTCATCGGCGCCCGGCGGGAAAGCCGCCACAGGTCGAGCTGGTGCGGGGTGCCGGTGTGCAGGCGGTCGAGCGAATCCCGGCGGTAGACGATCCCGGGGCACACCAGCAGCACGTCGTCGGCGGGCCGTCGCGCGAGATCGCGCAGCGCGGCCGGGACGAGCGCGCTCGAATGGCTGCGCAGCATCCGGGTTTCGTCGACGTACCTGGTGTACCGGGCGTCGCGGGTGACGTCGGAGGACGCGTAGCCGAGGTTGTCGTAGTTGTCGGCGATCGTGACGATCCGGTCGCCACGGCACCACCGGACCTCGCAGCCCCACGCGGTGGCGAGGGCTTCGACGGTGCGGCGGACGGCGAGCCGGATCGCGTGGACGCCTTCGGTGAGATCGCGGACGGCGAGATCGGCGGCGAGCTGGGCAGGGGAAAGCGGGGTGGGCATACGAGCCTCCGGAGCGAATCGGGCCTACGGGATCGGCATCCCCTTGGCCCGGGAGCTCGGCGAGGTCAGCGCGCGGAAGACGAACCCCTTCGCCGCCCGGTACGGGCCAAGGGGCGCCTAAATCGGCGAGAATTCGCTGCCATGGCACCAGGATAACCGGCGCGCGCGATGCGGGGTAACGCGTTTTCAGGCACCGAGCAGCGCGACGAGATCGGTCAGCGCGGCACCGAGCGGAAGGTCGACGAGGACCGACGCGTGCGCGTCGCCCCGCGTTTCGCCGCGGTTGACGATGAGCACCGGCTTGCCCGCCTTGGCCGCGTGGCGCACGAAGCGCAGCCCGGACATCACCGTCAACGACGAGCCGAGCACCAGCAGGCCGTCGGCCGCGTCGACCATCCGGTAGCACTCGTCGACCCGCGGGCGCGGCACGTTCTCCCCGAAGAACACCACATCCGGTTTGAGCACACCCGACGCGCAGTCCGCGCAGCCGACGACGCGGAAGCCGCGGACCACGTCGTCGGGCAGGTCGACGTCGCCGTCCGGGTTGATCCGCGTCGCCGTCGCCTCGAAATCGGGGTTCGCCGCCCGCAGCCGCCGGTCGAGGTCTTCGCGCGCGCTGGTGCGGCGGCAGCCGAGGCACACCACCCTGTCCAGGCTGCCGTGCAACTCCACCACCGGCCGCGTGCCCGCCGCCTGGTGCAACCCGTCCACGTTCTGGGTGATGACCCCGGTGACGTACCCGGCGGCGTGCAACGCGGTGACGGCGCGGTGCCCGTCGTTCGGATGGGCGCGGGCGATGGTGCGCCAGCCGAGATGGCTGCGCGCCCAGTACCGGCGGCGACCGGTGGCGGTGCCCGCGAACTCGTCAAAGGTCATCGGGGTGTGCGTGCGCAGGCTGCCGGATTCGCCGCGGTAGTCCGGAATCCCGGACTCGGTGGACAGCCCGGCGCCGCTGAGCACCACCACACGGCCCGCCGCCAGCACCTCCGCGACCGCCGCGATGCTGGTCGTCCTCGGGAACGGTGCTCCCGTCGGCGTCCAGGTCAGCGTCGGTCGTGTTCGCACCCGGCCAGCTTACGTGCTCACGCGAACCCGGGAGGCGGCGTGAACCCGCCGAACTCCCGCTCGATCAGCTCGGCGAACCGCAGCGGGGTGCGGTCTTCGAGGTACGGGCCGACGATCTGCATGCCGTAGGGCAGGCCCTCCGGCGAACGTCCGATCGGGGCCGCGGTCGAGGGCAGCCCGGTCAGAGTGGCGACGCTCGGCCAGAGCACGTGGTGGTCGTACGGGTACGCGGTCCCGTCGATCTCGATCGTGCGGGTGCCCATGTCCGAATGGTCGTGAGGGAAGGCCGGGGTCGGGCTGATCGGGCACAGCACCACGTCGAATTCGGCGAACAGGCGACGCCACGCGGCGGCGAGGCCGATGCGGGCGCGGTCCGCGCCGATCCACTCGCCGTGGCTGGCCACCACTCCGCGGCGCATCATCACGTCGACGGTCTCGGTGCCCGGCGTGACCTCGGCGAGCGAGGCTCGGATCGCTTCGTGGACTTCGGGCGGCATGTCCGCGCCGAACCGCGACGCCAGCAGCGTCAGGTAGGTCTTCGCCGTCAGCATGAGATCGGGCAGCAGCTCGCTGTGCCGGGCGACGGTGGCACCGGCCTTTTCGAGCCCCTGTGCGATCCGGTCGAAACCGTCGCGGATGACCGAGGACGTCGGCAGCAGCGGATGGCTGTCGATGACCAGCACCCGGAACTCGTCCAGCTCCTCGCCGCGCGGCGGCCGCAGGTCCAGCTTGTAGGCGACCGATTCCACCTCGTCGGGACCGGCGAGCAGCAGGGTCGCCATCGTCAGGTCGGCCGCGCTGCGCGTCATCGGGCCGACCACGGCGAGGTCCGGCGGGGCGGGCAGCGCGGGTACTCGCGGCGGCACGCTGCCGCGGTCCGGCAGCAGCGGCAGTGACGGCTTGTGGGCGTAGATACCGCAGAAGTGCGCCGGCACCCGCAGCGAACCGGCGAGGTCGGAGCCGAGCGCGAGCGAGACGTACCCCGCCGCGAGCGCGGCCGACGAGCCACCGGACGAGCCACCGGGGGAGCGGGTCAGGTCCCAGGGATTCCCGGTGGTGCCGTAGATGTCGTTGTAGGACTGCCAATCCCGCAGGGTGTGCGGCACGTTGGTCTTGCCGATGAGGATCGCGCCCGCGGCCTTGGTGCGCGTCACCAGTGCCGCGTCCTCGGCAGGCTCCCAGCCCTCGGCTTCGGGAATACCCCAGGTGGTCGGCAGGCCGACCATGTTCAAGGATTCCTTCACCGCCACCGGAACGCCGAGCAGCGGGCCGTCCTCACCGCGCGCGAGCGCGGCGTCGGCCAGTGCCGCGGCGGCGCGGGCGCGGTCGAAATCCCGTACCACCACGGCGTTGACCTTGTCGTCGAACCTGTCGATCCGCTCGATGGTCAGGTCGAGCAGTTCGGTCGCGGAGATGGTCCTGGAGCGCAACGCGGCCACCTGCTCACGCAGCGTCGCGAATTCCCATCCAGACAAGAGGTTCCCCTCGATTCCCCGGGTGTTCGTGCCCGGTCCTTGGTGTGGTGCCCATGATTCCCGGTTTTCGGTCACCGCGTCACGTCGGTGTCGCGCAGCACGCGGAGGGTGTTGCGGCCCGCCAGCTTCGCGCAGTCCTCGTCGCTCCAGCCGCGGTCGAGCAGCGCCGCGAACAGCGCCGGGTACCCCGACACGTCTTCCAGCCCGACCGGCAGTTCCGCCACCCCGTCGTAGTCGCCGCCGAGTCCGATGTGGTCGATGCCGACGACCTCGCGCGCGTGCTCGATGTGCGCGACGACGTCGGACACCGTCGCTTTCGGCTTTTCGGGGCCGTCCCAGGTCTTCGCGAACCGCGCGCGGGCACCGAGGTCGCGGTGGTCCTCGCCGCCCGCGGCCATGGCGACCTTCAGCTCGGCGTCCCACGCGGTCACCGCGGGCGCGATGAAACCGGGCACGAAGGTCATCATCGCGACACCGCCATTCCCCGGCAGCCGCTCCAGCACGTCGTCCGGGATGTTGCGCGGGTGGTCGTTGACCGCGCGGCACGAGGAATGGCTGAAGATCACCGGCGCGGTGGTGGTGTCCAGCGCGGCGTGCATGGTGCTCGCCGCGACGTGGGAAAGGTCCACGAGCATGCCGATGCGGTTCATCTCGGCCACCACCTCCTTCCCGAACTCGGTGAGCCCGTCGTGGGTCGGTTCGTCGGTGGCGGAATCGGCCCACGAGGTGTTGTAGTTGTGCGTCAGGGTCAGGTATCGGACCCCGAGGCGGCGCAGCACGCGCAGCACGCCGAGGGATTCGGCGATCGAGTGCCCGCCCTCGGCGCCGAGCAGCGAGGCGATCCGGCCGCTGCGGAGCACCGTCTCGGCCTCCGCCGCCGAGGTCGCGAGGCCGAGCCGGTCCGGGTAGCGCGCCACGAGCTGGTGCACCACCTCGATCTGTTCGAGCACCGCGGTGACCGCGCTGTCCCCGGTGAACCCGCACGGCACGTACACCGACCAGAACTGCAGGCCCAGCCTGCCCTCCCGCAGTTTCGGCAGGTCGGTGTGCAGATCGGGCTGGTGCACGGCGAGATCCGCCGAGCCCACCGCCGCGACCGGGTCGGGACCGCCCTTGAGGCGCAACGCCCACGGGAGATCGTTGTGCCCGTCGGCGAGTACGGCGGAGTCCAGCAGCGTTTTGGCTCGGTCGAGCGAGGTCATCCAGGCAGCCCTTCGATCGGGAACGGTGTCCGGACGCCGATTCTGCCCGAGTCGTGCGCGATTAGAACGCGAGCCGCTCGGGTAAACCGCGAGACGTGGCGCACGGAAAGGAGGCAGGCATGCGACGCGAGAGCGATCAGCACGCACCCCGCGCGGACGACGAAATGAAGGCCGAACTCCAAGGAATGCTGAAGGGCAACGGTCCCACCAGGGCCGACGAGTACCTCGACACCGAACCGCCCGCCGACGACGATCCGGCCGTGCCGCCCTTCGGTGAACAGCGTTGACGTGGACCGCCGGCCCGGTGCCGAAACCGGACCGGATGCGGCAGCATGACCACCATGGAGCTCGACCGCGACCACCCCACGCCGGAAGACGCGGAGTTCCGGCTGCTCGTCGAAGCGGTGCTCGACTACGGCATCTTCATGCTGGACCCCACCGGGGTGATCGTGAGCTGGAACGCGGGCGCGCAGCGCATCAAGGGCTACACGGCCGCGGAGATCATCGGGCGACACTTTTCGGTGTTCTACCCTGCCGAGGACAACGCCGCGGGCAAGCCGGACCGCGAGCTGCGCATCGCGGAGGCGGAGGGCAGGCTCGAGGACGAGGGCTGGCGCGTTCGCCAGGACGGGTCGCGGTTCTGGGCGAACGTCGTGATCACCGCTCTGTTCGGGGACGACGGGAGGCTGCGCGGTTTCGGCAAGGTCACCAGGGACATGACCGAACGCCGCAACGCGGAACGGGTGCTGAGCGAACGGCGCCAGCTGCTGCGCCACCTCGTCGACGCGCAGGAGGCGGAACGCAGGCGCATCGCGTGGGACGTGCACGACGACGCGATCCAGGCGATGGTTTCGGTGGGGATGCGGCTCGAACTGCTCGCGGGCAGGCTGTCCCGCGAGCAGGCCGCCGAGATCGGCACCGTCGACGACGTCGTCGGGGAAGCGGTGAAGCGGCTGCGCGACCTGGTGTCGCAGCTGCGGCCCGCCGCGCTCGACCAGCTCGGCCTCGGCAACGCCATCACCGCCTACCTCGACGACGTGGTGGCCGACTGGAACCTGACGTATGCCTTCCGCAACGACCTCATCGGCGAACCCCCGCGCGAGTGCGCGATCACGGTGTTCCGGATCTGCCAGGAAGCACTGGCCAACGTGCGCAAGCACGCCAAGGCGAGCACGGTCGCGATCGAACTGTCCACAGTGGACCAAGGTGTGCTGGCGAGGGTGCGCGACGACGGGATCGGGATGGAGGTCGGCGCCGCGTGGACGAAACAAGGTCATTTCGGCATGATCGAGATGCGGGAACGGGCGGAGACGGCCGAAGGCTGGTGGACCGTGGCGAGCACACCGGGGCAGGGCACCACTGTCGAGTTCTGGCTGCCCGCGACGCCGGAGCCGCAGCCGTGAGCGCCCCGTTCGGCGTGCTGATCGCCGACGACGACCACACGATCAGGGAAGCGCTGATGGCGGTGCTGGAGGAGGAACCCGATCTCGCGGTGGTCGCGGTCGCCTGCGACGCCGACGAAGCGATCGCGCTCGCCCGCGAACACGCGCCCGACGTGGCCGTGCTGGACCTGCGCATGCCGCGCGGCGGGGGCGAAGCGGCGGCCCGCGGCATCCTGGAATGCTCGCCCGCCACCAGGATCATGGCTTTCTCCGCCTACGACGACGGGGAGACCGTGGCGAGCCTGCGCGGCCTCGGCATCACCGACTTCGTCCTCAAGGGCGCACCGAACACGGAGATCATCCGGACCGTCCGCCGCCTCGTTTCCTGAGTTTCCTGGAGTGGCTGGGTACCGGCGGGTGCGGTAAGAAGTTTTTACCCGGCCGGGCCGTTTCCGCGCAGGGGGTGGCGACGGCCCGGCCGGGTGTCCGCGTGGGACACTGGCCCGCGTGGGACACAAGGGAATCCGGGACGGCGGCCCGCCGAGGAGGCCTGGCTTCCGCCCGGAGGACGTCATCGGACAGCCGGTCAAGCGGGCGCTGCTCGAACTCGCCCACGAGGGCTACGAAACCAGGATCGCGGGCCAGGACGAGGCCGAGGCGAAGCTCTGGCTGAGCACCAGGGTCACCGTGACCGTCGAATACGGCCTGGTCACCGCCGTGGCCATCGGCTGAACCCGGCGCCACTCCAGGGGGTCGCACCTGGCGATGCCCCGAAGGTGGCATTCAGGGAATCCAGTGCCCCGAACGTCACCTTCGGGGCATGCGCAGCCCTGCCCGCATACCCGCGAGGGCCGAGAAAGTGGCCCGAAGGTGGGGCGTCGAACTCGGTTCACGGTTGGGCGGGTTCGGTGTCGGCCAGTGCGGGTACGGCCGGGTTTTCGGCGTCGGCGCCGCGCAGGATCGAGTCGAGCAGGCCGGGGTAGCGGTCGTCGAGATCGTTGCGCCGCAGTGAAAGCAGGTTCTCCCGGCCTGCCGGGCGCTGCCGGATGACACCGCAGTCCCGCAGCACGCGCCAGTGGTGGGTGAGCGTCGACTTCGTGACCTCGGTGTCGAGCCGGGTGCCGACGAGACCGCACGCGTGCTCGCCGCCGACCGCCAGCAGGCGCGCGATGTTGAGCCGGATCGGGTTGCCCAGCGCGCTGAGCACGTCCTCGATCCTGATCTCCGCCGTCGCGGGATGTCGCGTGACCATGCGCCCAGTCTAGCCACAGTCCGATTGGACGCGCACTTTCGTACAATCCCTGGACGCCAGACTGAGTACGACTGTACGTTAATCCTCGTACAGTCGTACTCCGCTGAACGGGAGCCCTCGATGTCGTCATCACCACCGCGTCCGCGCGCCGGGCTGAGCCTCGCGCTCCTCGCGCTGGCACAGCTCATTTTTTCCCTCGACCTCAACATCGTCTTCGTGGCGTTACCGGACATCGGCGCCGAACTGGGCTTCACCGGGCAGACCCAGCAGTGGGTCGTCTCGGCCTACGTGGTGTTCGCGGGCGGGTTCCTGCTCTTCGGCGGTCGCGCCGCCGACCTGCTCGGGCGTCGCCGCGTGTTCGTCGTCGCGTTGACGGTCTACGCGCTTTCGTCGCTGGCGGGCGGACTCGCGTGGCACCCGGTGGTGATCGTCGCCGCGCGTGCGGTGCAGGGCATCGGCGGCGCGCTGCTGCTGCCTTCGACGCTGTCCCTCATCACGACCCTGTTCGAGGAAGGACCGCGGCGGAACCGGGCGCTGGCTGTGTGGGGCGGCGCCGGTGCCAGCGGTCTGACGGTCGGCGCGCTGCTCGGCGGCGTGCTCACCGAGGCGTTCGGGTGGCCCGCGGTGTTCTTCGTCAACGTGCCGCTCGCGGGGCTCGTCGCACTCGCCGCGCTGGCCGTCATCCCGCGCGACGAAGCCGTCACCGAACGGCGGCGGTTCGACCTGCCCGGCGCCTTCACCGCCACCGGCGGCTCGTGCCTGCTGGTGTTCGTCCTCGTGCAAGGACCGGAGATCGGCTGGACCGCACCGTCCATTGTGGTCAGTGCGGCGCTGGCCGTGGTGTTCCTGGTGTCGTTCGCGATGATCGAATCGCGCAGCGCCGACCCGCTGATGCCGTTGCGGCTGTTCCGGAACCGGAGCCTCACCGGCGGGATCTCGGTCACCTTCGTCTACATGGCCACCTTCGGGACGCTGCCCTACTTCCTCACCGTCCTCCTGCAGGAGGTGCACGGGTTTTCCGCGCTGCGAACGGGTTTGGCGTTCCTCGTGCCGTCACTCGCGATCGCCGCGGGCACCCAGCTGGGGGAGCGGCTGACCACCGGGTTCGGCACGCGGGCCACCCTGGCGGGCGGGTTCGCGCTCGGCGTCGCCGGTACGGTGGCGCTCGCGCTCGGGTTCGACGGCGAGCGCGGTTTCGGCGCACTGGTGCCCGGCCTGATCGTGTCCGGTATCGGACAGGGCATCACGTGGACGGCGATGTGGATCGCGGCCGCCGCGGGGGTCGCACCCGGTGAACAGGGCGTCGCGTCGGGAATGGCGTCGACGACGCTCAACATCGGAAACGCGATCGGGCTAGCGGTGCTGATCGCGATCGCCAACGCCGGGGTCGGCACCGCGCGCGCACCGGGACCGGTCGAGGACGGCGCCTTCGTCGCCGTCCTCGTCTCGGCGGCGGGCATGGCACTCGGCGCGGTGCTCGCGCTCGTGCTCCCCAAGCGCGCCGCCGTCGAACCGGAAACCGTCGCCGCGTAGCAGGCGACTGTCCTAAGGGGACGGTCGGCCATCGGCGAGCAGCGCGTCCAGCCGCCGCACGGCGAACGCGATGAACGGCTGGGTCGCCAGCAGGCGGCACCGCGCCTCGCCGATGGTCCTCGTCCGGACCGCGCCCGTCTCCTCGTACTCCGCGCCGATACGGGGGAAGTGGGTGCCGTTGTCGTCGCCGACGTCATCCGTCTCGACCCAGACCCGCTGGCCTTCGACCAGGTAGGGAAACCTGCGCACCTTCCGCCGGTGGTGCGGCACCCGTGATTCGGCGTAGTGCAGGAACGTGTTGCGGTTGTGGCCGACACCGAGCAGCAGGATGTCGGCCCGCAGCGCGTGCAGGACGTCGAAGGGCGATCCCGTGCCGACCGCGTAGCCGAGCGGCTGCGTCGCGGTGATCCGCCCGGCCTCTTTGCCGACCGCGGCGACCGAGGCCTGCGGGTGCCCGCTGCGCTTCCGGCCAGGCCACGCCAGCACCGCGGAGGCGATCGCGCCCATCGAGGTGGGCATGTCCTCGTGGAACAGCGGTACCCCATGGCGGGCGTCACCGGCGCCGGGATCGGTGACGACGTCGCCGGTGAACGTCGGCACCACCAGCGTCCCGGTTTCCCCAACGCAGTCCAGCAGGGCTCGCACGACGGTGTTCGCCCCGCCCGCCACCCGGCCGAACGCCGACAGTGACGAGTGCGCCATCACCACCGCACCCTCGGCGAGGCCGAGCGCGCGAAACTCGGCACGAAGCCGACCAGCGTCCAGAGTGGACATCAACCTTCCTCGGTTTCGTCGAGATGGGCGCGCAACCGCCGCAGGACGCGAAGCGCGGTCTCGATGTCCTTGCGAGGCGCCGCCGTGGCGAGCCGGTTGGCCCAGTCCGCCTGCGGTGGCCCGAGGCGGACGAGCACCTCCCGACCGGCGGGCGTCAGCCGGATCAGCGGCGCTCTCCGGTCGGCGGGGTTGGGCTCGGCGGTGACGTGCCCGTCGGCGCGGAGTCGGTCCACAGTGGACTGCACGCTCTGCCTGCGCAGGCCCCGCTGCCTGGCGATCTCGGCCACCGAGGCCGGGCCGTGCGCGACCACGCCGAGCACCTGCCAGCGCGCGCTGGTCAGGTCCTGCGCGGAGGCCACCGCGTCACCGGCGCGCAGCAGCCTGCCGTTGACCGCGAAGACCTCCTCGGTGAGCGCGGTGACGAGGTCCCCCGCCGGTGATCGTGACGTCATGCGCCTATACTCCGAGTTTGACAGGGTCCTGTCAAAATGGCGAAGGGGTGGACGACGGTGGAAATGGTGCGACCCGGTGCCGCGCACGAGCGGCTCCTCGCGTTCGTCGGCGAGTGGGACGGCGAAGAGGATCTGGCGGCCTCGCCGTGGGCGGAGGCCACGACGGTGAAGTCCCGCAACGTGTTCCGGCCCGCGGTCGAGGGGCTGGCGGTGGTGCAGGACTACACGCAGGAACGCCCGGACGGCGCGCGGTTCTCCGGGCACGGCTTCTTCACGGCCGACCCGGTGACCGGGGACGCGCTCTGGTATTTCTTCGACAGCGTCGGCTGGCCGCCGGAGGGGCCGGTGCGCGGCGGGTGGGATGGTTCCGTGCTCACCATGACGAAGACGACCAGTCGGGGCCAGGCGCGGCACACCTACCGCTTCGACGGCGACCGGTTCGAGCACGAGGTCGACGCGAAGTTCGGTGATGCTACGGAGTTCTCGCCGTTCCTGCGGGCGAGGTACCGGCGGACCTGACCGGGTCAGCGCGGCGAGTGTCCATAAAGGAACGTGTGGACGCCGGTGCGCACGATCCGCTCGGCCTCGTGCTCGGGAAGGACGACGCCGGGCCGTTGCCGGAACGCGACCGCGCCCGCGATGAGCAGGATCAGCTGGTCCGCCGCTTCGGTCGGATCGGCACCGGTGAGCTGCCCGTCGGTGGCGAGCCGGTCGAGCCGTGCGGCGACGGCACGGGTGACGGTCTGCCGTCCCGCGGTCCGCCATTCGTCGAAGGTCTCCGCGGGGAAGTGCTCGCGCTCGATGTCGGCGTAGCGGGCCATCGCGAAGTGCTCGGGGAAGTCGAGGCGGTGCGAGACCAGCGCGCGGGCGATGCCCAGCACGGTGGACTCCGTGTCCGCGGCGCGAGGGAGCGCGTCGATGCGCTCGGTGAACGCGGCCGCGACCGTCGCGGCCCCCTCGCTGAACACCGCGCGGAAGAGGTCGAGCTTGGTGGGGAAGTGGTTGTAGAGCGTGCGGGTGGACACCCCGGCCTCGGCGGCGATCGCGTCGGTACCCGCGCGGACGTAGCCAAGCTTGCCGAAGGTCGTGCGCGCGGCATCGACGATCGCGCGCCGCTTCTCCGGGCGAAGTCGCCGCGGCTTTTCGGTGGACGTCATGGCAGCCGATCCGATCGATGTGTAAAGTACATGGAGTACTTTACATTAAGGCTCGTTCGAGGAAGGGAGGGCACGCGATGACAACCCCACCGCGGCTCGGTGTCGCGCTGCCGGGCATCGCCGACGGCGGTGAACTCGTGGCGTCCGCGCGGCACGCCGAGGATCTCGGGTTCGAATCGGTGTGGATACCCGATCTCGTCAACGCCGAGGGCGCACCCGCGCTCGAACCGCTCACCGCGCTGGCGGTACTCGCGGGCGCGACTTCGCGCATCCGGCTCGGTGTCGGCGTGCTGGTGCCCGCGCTGCGGCCGGATGCCCTGCTCGCCGCGCAACTGGCGACCTTGCAGCGGTTGTCGGGTGACCGTGCCGTCCTGGGGGTCGGCATCGGTGGCCCGCCCACCGCTTCGTTCTGGTCCGCCGTCGGCAAGCGGGACGAGGTGAAGGGCCGTCGCCTCGACGCGGCGCTCGACCACCTGGCGAGCTTGCTCGCCGGGCGGCCGACCGTGCTGGAAGACCTGCCCGGCGAGCCTTCGGTCACGCTCGCGCCCTCGGCGGCCGCGCCGGAGGTCCTGGTCGGCGGGCAGGGAGAGGTCGCGATGCGGCGCGCGATCCGGCGTTCGGCGGGATGGCTGCCGTCCTTGCTGAGTCCGGACGAACTCGCCGCCGCGACGGCCAAGCTGCGCGAAATGGCGCTGGGGAGCGCCATACCGGAGGTGACGGTGGGGATCAGGATCTGGGACACCGAGGACGCCGCGGCGCTGGAGGCGTTCCGGGCGGCGGCGAGCGGGGTGTACGGCATGCCGCCGGAGCAGGTTGACGATCTGGTGGTCGAGGGCACGCCGCCCGCTGTCGAAAAGACACTGGCCGCCTATGCCGCCGCTGGCGCCGATCGCATCATCGTGACCACCATCGGCCGCGACTGGCGCCGTACCTGGGACACCACCCGCACTGTCGCGAATGGACTGTCCTGGACCGGCGGCGACTGAGCCGGGGCGGGGAACGGTCAGCGGCCGTCCGCGTTGCCGACGCATTCCGCGACCGCGGTGCCGATCGCGGACCTGCCGAGCCAGACGAGCCGAGTGCGCCGCCACAGCGGTGCGCTCGAAAGCGAAACCCGCACCGTGCCCTCGGTCCGGCGCGGCAGCACGCCGACCGCCTGCCCGGCGCGGATGAGGGTGGCCGCCGTTTCGGTGTCCACGCCGAAGTGCCGGAACAGCGGGCTGAACCCGGCGCGTTCGCAGGCGAGCCGGACGCTCGAACGCAGGTCGTCGGGCTCCTCGGCCGGAAACACCCATGCCTCGCCTGCCAGCTCGCGCAGTTCCACCGCGCGCCGCCCGGCGAGGTGGTGGTGCGCGGGCAGCGCGACCGGAAGCGGTTCGGCGCCGAGGTCGTGTTTGGACAGTCCGTCGAGACGGGGTACCGGTAGTTCGGCGTACTCGGTGATCAGGCCGAGGTCGAGACGGTGCCCGCGCAGTGAAGCCACGATTTCGTCCGCGTCTTCGCGGACCTGGACGAACTGGTTGCCCGCCGGGAGCAGTTCGCCGACGACGGCGGTGACCTCGGCGAGCAGGTGCCCGCCGGTGGCGCCGATCCGGACGGACGGCTCGGTACCGGTGCCCGAGGCGAGCGAGCGCGTGGTGGCGAGCAACTGGTCGAAGCGCACCAGCACATCCCGTGCGCCGCACACGAACTGGCTCCCGACATCGGTCGGGACCGCGCCGTCGGCGCCGCGGTGGAACAACGCGATCCCGAGATCCTGCTCGATCCGCTTGAGCTGCGCGGTCAATCCCGGCTGTGCGATGCCGAGCGCGGCGGCGGCACGGCTGATCCCGCCCGCGTCCGCGACGGCCACCACGACCTGCAGGTGCCGGAGCCCGAGTTCCACCGCCTCACCGCTCCTGCCGGAAGCAGCCGAGGATCACCAGGCACCCCACGAGTGAGACGGCCGCCGTCCACGTCGCCGTCACGTGCATGGCGTGCAGGTAGGCGTCGTCGGCCGCGGCGGTGAGGTCAGGGCGGCCGAGCGAGCGCGCGCCCTCCGCGGATCCGGTGGCCCTGGTGGCCAGCTCCGCGGGAAGACCGGCGGTGGCGGGCGTGATCGCGGTCCGGTATCCGGCGGACAGCACGGTGCCGAGCGCGGCCACCCCGATGGTGCTGCCCAACGGCCTGGTCAGGGTGGCGATCGCCGAGCCGGCCCCGGTCCGCCCCGGCGGCAGCGTCGCCACGAGTTCCGCGGTGACCGGCGCGAACACCAGCCCGGTGCCCGCGCCCTGCGCGAACAGCACGACGACCAGCCACGCCAGCGGGGTCGTCGCGTCGAAGAGCACGTACACGGCGAACGTGGCGGTCGCGGTGAGCAGGCCGAGCAACACGGTCGTGCGCAACCCGATGGCGGCGACGACCCTGGTGCACAGCTGCGTGCCCAGCACGATCCCGACCGCGGCCGAGAGCATCACGAACCCGGCCTGCTCGGCGCTGAGCCGCCGGACGCCCTGCAGGTAGAACGCGCAGTAGAACAGCTGACCGGCGAGACCGGCGAACGCGAGCAGCAGCCCGAGCGTGCCACCGGCGAAGCGGCGGCGGGTGAACAGCGTGACGTCGAAGCTCGGGCGGGCGGACCGCTTCTGGTGCCAGGTGAAAACGCCCAGCACCAGCACACCGCCGAGGACAGGGAACACCGCACCCGGTGCCGAAGGACCCGCCGCACCGCCCGCCTCGATGATTCCGTACACGAGCGCGCCGAGGCCGAGCGCGGACAGCACCATCCCGCCGGGATCGAGCGGACGGCGGTCCGAAGTGGACAGACGAGGCACGAGGAACAGCGCACCGAGCGCGCAGACCGCCGCGATCGGGACGTTCACGAGGAACACCGCGCCCCACGAGAACCGGGACAGCAGGAAACCGCCCAGCACGGGCCCGATCGCGACGGCCACCCCGCCCGCCGAGGACCAGATCGCGATCGCCCTCGCGCGGAACCCCGGCCGCGCGCCCAGCGTGGCCAGCGCGAGGGAGGCCGGGGTGACGAGCCCGCCGCCCGCGCCCATCACGCCCCGCGCGGCGATCAGCGCCACCGGCGCGGTGGCCAGTGCCGCGGCGACCGAGGCCAGCGCCAGCACGGAAACGCCGGTGACCAGCACCGCCTGCGGGCCGAACCGGTCGGTGAGCGCGCCACCGGTGAGCGTCAGCGCGGCGAACATCAGGGAGTAGGCGCTGATGGACCAGGCCAGCTCGGTCGAACTGGCCCCGATCCCGCGCACCGGGTCGGACAGGATGTCCGCGGCGATGTTGAGGATCGTGTTGTCGAGCAGTACCAGCGTCTGCCCGACCACGGCCACCGCGAGCGCGGCACGCGCGCGTGTCCCGGTCAAGGTGCTCACGACTGCAGCGCCAGCCTTCCCGCGGCGAACTGGCGGGTGCAGGCCGCGACGCGCCTGCCGAGGTGCTCGGCCGTGGCGAGGTCGGATCCGCGCATCGCGTCCGGTTTCTCGTCCACATTGGACTGCGAGCAGGCGCCGAGGTGGAAGCCGAGCCGGTTCAGGTCGTCTTCGCTGCCCTTGCTGGAGTTCCAGCCGGGCGGGAGTCCGAGGCTGACCCACAGCATGCCGTGCTGGGCGGCCAGCGTCGCGAAGTAGCCGAGCGTGCTGGACTTGTCGCCTGCCTTGGAGCCGGAGTTGGTGAACCCCGCCGCCAGCTTCCCGACCCACCGGCCGGTGAACCAGCGGCGGCTGCTGGCCTCGGCGAAACCGTGGAAGGCCGCGGACGCGGTGCCCATGTAGGTCGGCGCGCCGAACACGATCGCGTCCGCGTCGTCGAGTGCGTGCCAGTCCGGCATCGCGATCCGGTCCACCTCGATCATCGCCACTTCGACCTGCTCGACGGCCGACAGACCGGCCAGTACCGCTTCGGCGAGCCGTGCGGTGTGGCCGCGGCCGCCGTGATAAGCGACGGCGACCCTGGCGAGGGTGTCTGAACGGGTCACGTGGCTCTCCTCGGTAACGGCTTACCAGGTTCGCCTCACTTTCCCAGCCGCGCCTGAGATAACTTTCAAAGAGTTCAGATCCGGCCGGAAATCAAGTTCATTGAGAAACCGCCCCCGACTTGCCGAAGTGCCCGCCCGCAAGGGAAAACGGCCGAACCGGCGGTCATCCGCCGAATCGCGTCCTGACCACGCGAAACGCCATTTCTCAACGCGGCATAACCGGAAAATTATGGTCGGTCGGTATTGGTGCCGCCGCGCCGCCGCCGGGCAGACTCGGCGCCGGGAACAGTTCGCCCATCCCCAGAATCCGCAGGAGGTGACAGGAGGTGTCCATGCTCGCCGACGGGAAGTCGTTCCGGCTGCGAAGGCTTTCGCCTGCCGGTGACGGCCGGTACCTGTTCGTGCCGCTCGACCACAGCGTCTCGGACGGCCCGGTGACCGGTCGTCGCGACTGGGCCGGGCTGATCCGGTCGATCGTGGCAGGCGGCGCCGACGCCGTCATCGTGCACAAGGGACGCGCCCGCACCATCCCGCCCGAAGCGCTCGGCGGGTGCGGGCTGATCGTGCACCTGTCCGCTGGCACCGTGCACGCGGCGGACGTCGACGCGAAGGTGCTCGTCGGCGACGTCGAACGCGCCGTCGGTCTCGGCGCGGACGCGGTGAGCGTGCACGTCAACGTCGGCTCGGACACCGAAGCGCGGCAGCTTGCCGATCTCGGCGCGGTGGCCGACGCCTGCGACCGCTGGCACGTGCCGCTGCTCGCGATGATCTACCCGCGCGGCCCGCGCATCACCGACCCGCGCGACCCCGTGCTGCTCTCGCACGTGGTCAACATCGCCGCCGATCTCGGCGCCGATCTGGTGAAGACCTCCACCACGGCCACCCCGGACCGGATGGCCGAGGTGGTCGACAGCTGCCCGATCCCGGTGCTCGGCGCCGGTGGGCCGCCCGACTCCGCGAACGTGGCCGCCTACGGGGCCGGGCTGATGCTGGCAGGCTGCGCCGGGCTCGCGGTCGGCCGCCGCGTGTTCTCCGCACCGGACCCGGCCTCCGTCGTGGCACGCCTCGCGGCGGTCGTGCACGCCGAGTCCGGCGAAGTTCCCCAATCCCCCCATTCCTCCGTCACGACAGGTGTCGCATGAAGTTCGCATGGATCGACGTCCGAGGCATCGCCCCCGAACTCCGCGCCGCGGTGGTGGATGCCGCCGTGCACGCCAAAGCGCACGGCGTGGTCTCCGACGACGCGGCGCTGCTGCAGACCCTTCCGCCCACCGTCAACGCCGTACTGATCGGCGATGGGGACGCGGCCGTCAAGATCACCGAGATCACCGGCACCGACGAGCTGGCCCGATTGTCCACATCGGACACCGGTGCGGGCGCGCTGGTCCGCGTCGTCGACGACCGCACCCTGCGGCTCGCCTGCGACGCCGCGGTCGCGCTGCCCTACACCGTGGTCGACTTCGCCGACCCGACCAAGATCCCG
This sequence comes from Amycolatopsis sp. CA-230715, assembly GCF_018736145.1. GTDB lineage: Bacteria > Actinomycetota > Actinomycetes > Mycobacteriales > Pseudonocardiaceae > Amycolatopsis. The sequence goes on along the minus strand of NZ_CP059997.1, from coordinate 9,474,254 downwards.
CTCGAAATCGTGCTCGCCGCAGCAGACCGCGCGCCGGGCAAGCTCGTGACGGTCTGCGCCGACCTCGAAGAAGCAGGCATCGTCGTCGACGTCCTCGAGCGCGGTTCCGAAGGGATCCTGCTCGCGCCGAAGGACGCCGGTGAGGTCTTCGCGCTCATCCGGCTGCTGGAGGCCTCGACACCCCAGCTCGACCTCGCCACGCTCACCGTCGACCGCATCGAGCACCACGGGCTCGGCGACCGAGTGTGCGTCGACACCTGCACCCACTTCGCCGAGGACGAGGGGATCCTGGTCGGCTCGTACTCGACCGGGTTCATCCTGTGCTGCAGCGAAACCCACCCGCTGCCGTACATGCCGACCCGCCCGTTCCGGGTCAACGCGGGCGCACTGCACTCCTACGTGCTCGGCCCGGACAACCGCACGAACTACCTCAGCGAACTGGGTTCCGGGAGCACGGCGCTCGCGGTCAACGCGGACGGGAAGACCCGCCGCGTCGTCGTCGGGCGCGCGAAGCTGGAATCGCGGCCGCTGCTGACGATCACCGCGCACTCCGCCGACGGGCTCGTCGTCAGCCTCACCGTGCAGGACGACTGGCACGTGCGCGTTCTCGGTCCCGGCGCCAAGGTGCGCAACGTGACCGAGTTGCAGCTCGGCGACGAACTGCTCGGCTACCTGCCGACCGACCAGCGCCACGTCGGCTATCCCATCGGCGAGTTCTGCCGGGAGTCGTGATGCCCGGTTCGATGGCGCGGCTCGTCGAGGACCTCTTCGCCGCACATCCCGGCCACCTGCCCTACCTGGCGCACGGCGACGACGTGCGCACGCGCGCGGACCTGCACGCGCAGGTCCGCGCGGAGGCGGCCGTCTTCGCCGGGTGCGGGATCACCGAGGGCAGCACCGTGCTGCTGCAGGTGCCGCCGAGCTACACCCAAGTGCAGGCGATGCTGGCGCTGTGGTCGCTCGGCGCGCAGGTGATGCTCGTGGACCACCGGTTCAAGACGGCCGAGGTGGACGGCATCCGGTCCGTCGGCAGGCCGCAGTTCACCGTCCGAGGTGGACAGTCCGGTGCGACACCGTCGTTCGCGCGCGAATACGAGCTGTGCACCAGTCACCACCCCACCGGCGAACCGGCGGACACCGGGCACCGGCTCGTGCAGTTCAGCTCCGGCTCGACCGGGGCGCCGAAGATGATCGGCCGCACACCCGAGTCGATCGCCGCCGAAATCGACCGGTTCACCCGGATCGACGGCATGCCCTCGCGAGGGGAACGGGTGCTGCTGCTCAGTTCCACGGCGCACAGCTTCGGCCTGATCGCCGGGCTCCTGCACTCGCTCGCCCGCGGTGTGGCGGCGGTGTTCCCGGCCAGGGTGTCGGCAGCGGACATGCTCGCCGCCGCGGCCCGGCACGACGTCCACCTGTTCTTCGGCACCCCGTTCCACTACGAGCTGCTCGGCACCGCGCGCGAGCTGCCCGCGCTGCCGTCGTTGCGCGGCGCGGTCAGCGGCGGCGAGATCATGGACCCCGCGGTCGCCGCACGGTTCGAAGCGAAGTTCGGGTTCGCGGTCGGGGAGTCCTACGGCAGCACGGAAACCGGCGTGATCGCGATGGACGTCAGCGGCCGCATGCGACCGTCGGTCGGGCGCGCGGCCCCCGGTGTCGAAATCCGGGTGCGCGCGGACGAACTGGAGGTCAAGGTCCCCGACGGGTCGCCGTATCTGCGGTCCACAGTGGACGAACGATTCGAGGACGGCTGGCTCCGCACCCGCGACCGCGCGGAGATCGGCGCCGACGGCGGGGTGCGCCTGCGCGGCCGCGGCGACTCGCTCGTGGTCATCGGCGGGCTCAAGGTCGACCTCGGCGAGATCGAGGCCGCCCTGCGCCAGCACCCCGCGGTGACCGACGCGGTCGTGGTACACGACGAGGTGATCGACGCCTACGTCGTCGGCGAGGTCACCGGGCCCGACCTGCTGACCTGGTGCGGTGAACGCCTCGCCGACTACAAGCTGCCCCGTCGCGTCCGCCTGCTCGCCGCGCTTCCCCGCACCTCCAACGGAAAGCTCGTCCGCCGCCACGAAGTGCTCCGCGCCGCCGTCCCCGCCTGATCCCGCGACCCCCGAGGAGAAACCACGATGTCCGCAGTCCTTGAAGACGAAATCCGCGCCTTCGTGCTCGACACCATCACCGCCGACATGGGCCAGCCGCTCGACCGCGACCAGGTCGGCGACGCCTCACCGCTCGGCTCCGGCGGGATCGACCTCGACTCGCTCAGCCTGATCGAACTGACCATGCGCCTGGAGCGCCGGTTCCAGGTCGAGTTCCCCGAGACCGATATCGAACCGCTCGGCGCGATGAGCCTCGGCGAGCTGGTCGCCGATGTCGCGAAGCGGGGCGCCACCGCATGAGCGCCCGCGCCAGGACGCTGCCGGACACCGCGCAAGTGCGCGACCTGCTGTCGGATCCGAAGATCTTCCCCGAGCTGACCGGGGACGAGGTGGAGTTCGTGCTCGACTCGCTCGGCCTGGTGTGGTTCCTGCACCTGCTGGAGCTGCGGCACGAGATCGCCGCCGATCCGGTCGCCGGGTACTTCACCGGCCCGACCTCGGCGGCCAGGATCGCCGAAGGGCTCGCGCGCGACCACCGGGGTGAGCGCGATGACCGCTGACGTCGTGGTCACCGGGTACGGCGTGCGGACCGCCTTCGGCAGCGGGCCGGAGGCGGCCACCGGCGGGGTGTTCGACGGCCGCACGACGTTCCGGCGCGTGCGCAGGTTCGACACCACCGGGTTCCGGTCCGGGTTCGCCGCCGTACCGGACGACACCGCGACCCCGTCGCTGTCCGCGGCGCTGGCCGAAGTCGCCGACGCCGCCGTGGGCATGGCGGACCTCCCGCCCGGTGACGCGGCCGTGCTCCTGGGCACCGCGGGGGATTTCACCGCGGTGACCCGGTTCTGGCGCTCGGGCGGGGAAGACGCCACGGGCGTGGAAGACACCGTGCCCGCCGCGCTGGCCGACTCGCTGGCGGCCCGGTTCGGCGCGCGAGGACCGAGGTACGCGTTCACGAACGCGTGCGTCGCCTCGGCCACCGCGATCGCGACCGGGTGCGCGCTGATCGCCAGCGGCCGGGTGGACGGCGCGATCTGCGCGGGCGGATACCTCGTCGAGGTCGAGAACCAGGCGAAGTTCGATTCCGGCTGGGCGCTGGCGAAGGACGGCACGCTCCGCCCGTTCAGCGCCGGGCGTTCCGGACTCCTGCTCGGCGACGGCGCCGCCGCCGTGGTGCTCGAATCGGCCGACGCCGCGCACACCAGGGGCGCGCCCGCGCTCGCGCGGGTCAGCGGATGGGGAATGGCCTCCGACGCCCACCACGTGGCACGGCCGCATCCCGGAGCGCGCGGACTCGTCGCCGCCTCGCGCATCGCGCTGCGCCGTGCGGGCGCGCGGCGCGTGGACTACGTGAACGCCCACGGCACGGGCACCAAGCACAACGACGTCGCCGAGACGCGCGGGTTCCACGAACTGTTCGGCCCCGCGGCCGCGACCGTGCCGATCAGCTCGACCAAGGGGACCACCGGGCACCTGCTCGAAGGATCGGGTGCCGTCGAGTTCGCCATCGCGTTGACCGCGCTGCGATCCGGGTTGGTGCCGCCGACCGCGGGATTCACCGAACCCGACCCCGCCTGCGACCTCGACTACGTGCCGAACGAAGCGCGCGAGGCGCCGCTGCGGCGTGTGCTGACCGTGAACGCGGCCTTCGGCGGCGCGAACACCGCGCTGATACTGGAGGCGGTGTGAAGCCGGGAGTGCTCGCCGCGGCGATCGGCGACTCCGGAGCGGAGCAGGTCAGCGGGTTCATCGAATCGCTGTTCAACCCGATGGTGAACCAGGTCGCCGCGCGTTGCCTCACCGCGAGCCCGGTGGCGGGGGAGCGGACCGGGATCGTGCTGGTGAGTGTGCTCGGCGACAGCGGCACGACCGATCTCGCCAGCCGCCTGCTCGTCGGCGGGCAACCGCACAACCCGTTGCTGTTCATGCAGGCGACGGCGAACGCGATCCTCGGCTTCGTCAGCGCGGAGTTCGGGATCTCCGGCCCGCTGCTGTCGGTGTCCACAGAGGACGATCCGCTCGACCTCGTCGCACTGCTGCTCGACGACGGGGAACTGGACCAGATCCTGCTCATCGGGATCGAACTGGCCGCCACCGCGCGGACGACCGCCGCGCACCGCGTCCTCGGCACCGAACCACCCGGCGGCGACGTCGCGGTCGGGCTGCTGCTGGGCCCCGCGGGCGACGGACCACCGGCGGTGCCGTCCGAACCGGGCATATCCGGGCTCCTCGCGCTGGCGAGCGAGCACGCGCACATTCGTGGACACCAAGGAGGACAACCGTGATCGGCAAGGACGAACGCGCGCGGATCATCGAGGACACCGAGCTCGGCGCGGGCAACGTGCTGCACCGCGTCAAGGCCTACGGCAGGCCGATGGACGAACGGGTGCTGTGGACCGACGGCACCTGGCAGGCACCCGGCGGCGGCTCGCCGAGCGTGCTCACCCTCGGCGAACTCCACGACGTGGTCGAAACCTACGCGAGCTGGTACCACGCCAGGGGCGTGCGCCCGCGCGATCCCGTCGCGATCCACACCTACTCCAGCACCGAGTTCGCGATCAACTTCCTGGCGCTGACCTCGCTCGGCGCGATCCCGTCCTTCGTCAACGGGAACCTGCGCCCCGAGATCGCCCGCGAATACGTGCGCCGGCAGGGCGCCGTCGGCGTCCTCACCGACGAGGCGCACGCCGCCGTCTTCGAAGGCCACCTCGACTCGCTGAACCTCACCTTCGGGACGAGCGCGGCGGCGATCGGCGCCGAAGAACGGCGGCCGCTGCCCGCGGCGTACCCGTACTCGCACGACCGGACCGACCCGATCATCATCTCGCACTCCTCCGGCACCACCGGGATGCCCAAGGCCGTACCGCACACCCACGAAACCCTGCTCTACGCCCAGTTGCACCGTCTCAAACTGTCCGTCGGCTCCGCGATGGGGCGCCTGCTCGTCGCGCTGCCCGGCTCGCACAACGCGGCGATCTCGGTAATGATGTTCGGCCTGCTGCTGCGCTCCCCGGTGTACCTGCTCTCCAGCCAGCGCGGCGGCGACGTGCTGGACGCGGCCGAGGAGTTCAAGCCCACCACCATCTTCGCCTTCGCGGGCACCTATGGCGAGATGGCCGCGCACGATCTGTCCGAACGCGACCTGTCCTCTGTGGAGGCTTGGTACAACACCGGTGACGCCGCGCACGAAGCGCACGTCCGGGCCCTCATCGCGCAGGGCAGCTTCGAAACCGTCGGCAAGGACCTCAAACGGCACCGCGTGGCGGGTTCGGTGTTCACCGACGGGCTCGGCTCCTCGGAAACCGGCTACTCGATCTTCCACAACGGACACAAGCCCGGCAGCACCGCCTACGGGCGCTGCATCGGGAAGCCGATGAGCTTCGCGCAGGCCGCGGTGCTCTCCGAGGACGGAAAACCGCTCCCGCCCGGCGAAATCGGCAGGCTCGGCGTGAAGTCGCCGACACTGACGCCGGGGTACTGGAACGACTCGCTCACCTTCCACCGGCTGCGGCTCGGCGGCTACTGGCTGACCGGCGATCTGTCCTATCAGGACGAGGAAGGCCGGTTCTACCACCTCGACCGCGCACCGGACGCGATCAGGACCGGCAGCGGCATCGTGTTCAGCACCAGGACAGAGGAACTGCTCCTGCGCGAGTTCCCCGAACTGGCCGACTGCACCGTCGTCGCGGTCGCGCCCGACGGCGTGCGCGCGGACTGGGACGGCGACGGGACGGCCGAGGCCTACGTCCTGCTCCAGGTCGGCGAGGGCGCGGGAATCCGCGACGAGCGGGACGACGCGACGTGGACCGTGGTGGTGAACGAGGTGCTCGCCGCGCACGGGTTCCCGGCACTGACCAAGGCGTTGCGGATGGACGCCGCCGACGTCGTCAAGGGCGCCACCGGCAAGGTGCTCAAACGTGAGATGCGGGAACGGTTCCGCGCCCGCCTGCTCGCCGCGGGGGACCCGGCATGACCGCCGTCGAAAGGGCACAGCCGTCCACTATGGACGTCTACCGGCAGTGGTGGCTGCACGACGCGCGCTGGTACCAGGGTGTGGCGAAGCGTTTCGGGCACGAGGTGGCCAACGAGATCAACGCCGAGGCGATGCGGTACGTCGCCGAACACGTCGGCCGGATCGTCACCAAGCGCGCGGGCGGAAAACCGCCCGCGGACATCGACGACCTGCGTGAGAGGTACGAGTCCTGTTCGGACGCGATGTTCCCGGCGGAACTGCGGGACGGTGCCATCTCGGTGGCGGGCGAGGATCTCGTCGAGCTGACGATGCGCCGCAACTTCGCGGTGACGATGGTGCGGATGGCCGGCTCCCTCGACGGCTACGAATGCCCGTGCACCGACATCCACGCCGGCTGGTCCGCCGGGCTCGGGGTGCGGCTCACCGAGAACTGCGCGACCAGTTGCCTGCGGCACGGCGACGCCGAATGCCGCTTTCTGATGCGGAAGGGGGAGTAGCCGTGCGAGTGCTGGTCGCGGGCGCGAGCGGGGTGCTCGGCCGGAACCTCGTGCCGCTGCTGCGGGCCCAAGGGCACCACGTGACCGCGATGGTGCGGGACCCGGCCGCCGGCGTCACCGGCGCCGATGACGTCGTGATCGCCGACGCGCTCGACCGCGAAGCCGTGCACGCGGCCGTGCTCACCGCGAAACCGCGCGCGATCGTCCACCAGCTCTCGGCCCTGCGCGGCAACGATCTGGAAACCACGGCGCGGCTGCGCACCGAGGGGACCGCGAACCTGCTCACCGCGGCCCGCGAGTCGGGCGCGGACCGGTTCGTCGCCCAGAGCATCGCCTTCGCCACCGCGCCGGTGGGCGACCGCGTCGGCGACGAGGACGCACCGCTCTACCTCGACGCGCCCGACGAGGGCTGGGCGCGCACCGTCGCGGCGGTCGCGGAACTGGAAAGGCTTGTGCTGCACGCGAAGGACGTCGTGGGCGTGGTGCTGCGCTACGGCACGCTCTACGGCCGCGGCACCTGGTACGACCCCGGCGGGAAGATCGGGGCCGCACTCGCCACGGGACGCTTCCGGTTGCCCGAAGTCGCGCGCGGGATCACCTCGTTCGTGCACGTGGACGACGCGGCGCTGGCCGCGGTCGAAGCGGTCGGCGGCGACGTGCGCGGCACCTTCAACATCACCGACGACGAACCGGCGGAGGCCGAGGTGTGGGCACCGGAGCTGGCGAAGGCGTTCGGCGGCCCGGAACCCCGCCGCGTGCCGGCCGAACTGGCCGAACGCCTGCACGGCTGGCTCGGCGCCTACCAGCTCACCGCGTTGCGCGGCGCCGCCAACGACCGCGCCCGCCGCGCGCTGAACTGGAAGCCCACCAGAGCGACCTGGCGGAACGGGATCACCGGCGATGACCGGTGAGCTGCGGATCGGCCTGATCGGCGCCGGTCCGAGGGGCACCTCGGTGCTCGAACGCCTACTGGCCAATGTGGACGGTCAGCCGCTGTCGGTGCACGTCGTCGACGAGTACCCGCCAGGACCGGGCCGGGTGTGGCGGACCGGGCAGCACGGCGGCCTGCTGATGAACACCGTCGCCTCGCAGGTCAGCATGTTCACCGACGAAAGCGTCCCGTGCGCGGGCCCGATCGTGCGCGGGCCGAGCCTGCACGAATGGGCCACGCGGGTGGCCGCGGTCCCTGGCGCTTACCCGGACGGCGTGCGCGCGGAGGCACGCGGACTCGGCCCCGACGACTACCCGACGCGGGCGTTCTACGGGCACTACCTGCGCTGGGTTTTCGACCGGCTGCGCCGCGGCGCGCCGCCCAACGTCCGGATCTCCGTGCACGCCACCTCCGCCGTCGCGCTCGACGACACCCTCGACGGACGACAGGTGATCGTGCTGCGGGACGGCTCGACGCTCGCCGGTCTCGACGCGGTGGTGCTCGCGGTCGGGCACGGGCCGCTGGCCGGCGGCGGCGAACGGGAACGCCTGGCGAGGTTCGCCCGCGCGCACGGTCTCACCTACGTCGCGCAGGCGAACCCGGCCGACGTCGACCTCACCGGGCTCGAACCGGGGGAGCGGGTCGCGTTGCGAGGGCTGGGGCTCACCTTCTTCGACTACCTCCACCTGCTGACCGAAGGACGCGGCGGCATCTTCGAGCGCACCGGCGGCGGACTGCGGTACCTGCCGTCCGGCCGCGAACCGCGGCTGCTCGCGGGATCGCGGCGCGGCCTGCCGTACCACGCCCGAGGCGAAAACCAGAAAGGCCCGTTCGGCAGGCACATTCCGTTGTTCCTGACCCCCGCCGTGATCGACGACCTCCGTCGACGCGCGAAAGCGGGCCACCCGGTCGACTTCCGCGAAACCGTGTGGCCGCTGGTGGATCTCGAAGTCAAGGCCGTCTACTACCGCACACTGGTGGCATCGGAGGTCTCGGACGCCGCCGCCCAGACCTTCCTCGACGAATTCGTCCGCACCCGTGACGAGGAGCCTGGCCTGAGGCGGCACGGCATCGGCGAGCGCTGGGACTGGGCGCGCATCGAATCCCCGTACGGGACCAGGATCTTCACCGATTCCGCGGAATTCACCGCGTGGCTGCTCGACCACCTGCGGGAGGACGCGCGCGAAGCGCGGCTCGGCAACGTGGCGAGCCCGCTCAAAGCGGCACTCGACGTCCTGCGAGATCTGCGCAACGAGGTGCGGCTCGTAGTGGACCACGGCGGTATCGACGGCGGCTCCTACCGCGACGAGCTGGAACGCTGGTACAACCCGCTCAACGCGTACACCTCGATCGGCCCGCCGGTGCGGCGGATCGAGGAGATGATCGCGCTCGTCGAGGCGGGCGTGCTTCGGCTGACCGGGCCGGGGATGACCGTGGCACCCTCGGCGTGGGACGGCTGCTTCCTCGTCGGCTCGGGTACGGCCGCGCAGGAGACCGAGCCGGTGACCGGTCTCATCGAGGCGCGGCTGCCCGAGGTCGACCTGCGGCGCAGCGACAACCCGCTGCTGCGGTACCTGCTGGCGACCGGTCTGTGCCAGCCGTACCGTATGCGCGACGGCGATGCCGGGTGCTACGAAAGCGGTGGCCTCGCGGTCACGGGCAGGCCGTACCGGGTCGTCGACCGGCGCGGGCGGCCGCACCCGGCGCGGTTCGCGTTCGGGATCCCGACCGAGGGCGTGCACTGGGTGACCGCCGCCGGGATCCGCCCCGGCGTCGGATCGGTGACCCTGGAGGACGCCGACGCGATCGCGCGGGCCGCGCTGGAATGCTGCCTGCCGCGCGAGAACAGGAGAGGAACGGATGACGGACAGCGGTCTCCTCGGCCCGGTGTGGGCGGGGACCCCGATCGAACCGGTGGTCGGCGATGAGGCGTGGCTGCGCGCCATGATCGACGCCGAAGCCGCACTGGCGAGGGCACAGGCGAGGCTGGGCCTGATCCCGGGGACGGCGGCGGAGTCGATCACCAGCGCCGCCTCGACCGCACGGCTCGACCTGCGGGAACTGGCCCTGCGAGCGAGGTCCGCGGCGAACCCGGTCGTGGCGCTCGTACCCGCGTTTACCGACGCCGTCCGCGAGATCGACCCCGACGCGGCCGAATACGTCCACCGCGGCTCGACGAGTCAGGACATTTTGGACACCGCGTGCATGCTGGTGGCCCAGCGCGCACTCGCCCTGATCGAGACCGACCTGACCGCCGTCGCGAACTCGCTCGCCGGACTCGCCGAAGCCCACCGCGAAACCGTGCTGGCCGGGCGCACGCTCACCCAACACGCCGTGCCGATCACCTTCGCGCTCAAAGCCGCGACCTGGCTGCAGGGCGTGCTCGACGCGCTCGCCAGGGTGCGGGAAGTCGTGCTGCCCGCCGAACTCGGCGGCGCCGCGGGCACGTTGTCGGCGTACGGGGCGTACGCCGAACTCGACGGTGGATCGCCGCTGCCGCTCGGCGGAGCCGAACTGATCGCGCCCTTCGCCGAGGAGACCGGGCTCGCCGAACCGGTCACCTGCTGGCACACCGCGCGGGCGCCGATCGCCGATCTCGGTGCCGTCGCGCAGTTCGTGACCGGGGCGCTCGGAAAGCTCGCGCTCGACGTCCAGATCTCGTGCCGCACCGAGATCGCCGAGCTGGCCGAGCCGTTCGCCGCCGGGCGTGGTGCGTCGTCGGCGATGCCGCAGAAGCGGAACCCGGTGCTGGCGACGCTGATCCTGTCCGCCGCGCGCCAGGTCCCGTCGCACGCGCTCGTGCTGTCGCAGAGCATGCTCGCCGACGACGAACGTCCTGGCGGCGCCTGGCACGCCGAATGGCAATCGCTGCGGGAAGCGCTCCGGCTCACCGGCGGCGCCACGCACACCGCCGCCGAACTGTGCGCGGGACTCGTCGTGTACCCGGAGCGGATGGCGGAAAACCTCGCGCGCACCGGCGGCGCGATCGTCGCCGAACGGCTCACCGTCGCACTCGCCCCGGTACTGGGCAAGGCGCGCGCCAAAAAACTGCTCACCGACGCCGCGATCGAAGCCGACTCCACGGGAAAGCCGTTCGCCTCGGTCGTCGCGGCCCTGCCGGAGCTGACCGACCTGCTCGCCGACGGCAAGCTCCTCGACCCGCGCGAGTACGTCGGCGCCTCGGACGCGCTCGTCGACCGCGTGCTCGCGCGCCACCGCGCACTCTGACCACAGTGGACGGTTCGGTGCGTGGTGGGGCGCGTCGGGAAGCGCCCCACCCCGCCCGGCTCAGCCGACCTGCGTGGTGCCGAGCAGGGTGTCCTGCGTCGGCGGGTCGAGCTTGAGGGGAACGTCGAACTCGCCGAGCCCGCTGTCGGTCTTGATGTGCGAGGACACCGTCGGCTCGACGTTGATCTTCGCCTCCCCGGTGGGGACGCCACCGGGGATGGTGAACTTCACGCCACCCTTCGCGGTGAAGGTCAGCGGCCCCTGGGGCGGCACCTGGGTCTCCGGGATCGGCAGCGCGATGGAGAGCGGAACGGACTGACCGCTGCTCACGGTGAGCTTGACCGCGGTCTTGATGTCGCCGGAGAGCACCTTGGTGCCAACGAGCCGCAGGCCGTCACCGGCGGCCGCGCCGGCGTCCACGTCCACGGAGAACGGCACGTCGACGGTGTCGCCGGGCTTGACGCTCTTCGGGATGTCGACGTGCACGACGGCCTTCACCTGCTGCGCGCCGATGATCGGGAACTCGCCCCGGTAGGTCAGCGCCTTGTCCGCGGCGCCCGCCATCCCGGCGCCGAAAACGCCGACCGTGATCGCGGCGACCGCACCGACGAGACCTGTCCTCGCCATCGGCCGTTTGGCGGCCTTCAGGATTGCAGCTGTCATTTTTCTACCCTTTCTCGGTGAACCTACTCGAAGGAAAGAAAGAACGGTGCCGACGGGGCAGAATCGCGCAGGGATCTTCGCCGCGCTGTTCTTCGTGGCGAAAGAGATCAGTTTCCGATAACGCCCGGAGTCAGGGGCGGACCAGTGCTTCGGTGACGATCTCGGCGGTTTTCGTGGGCGCGGGCGCCGGGTCGGTCAGCGTGCCGGGACCGAGCCGCACGACGACGGTGTCCGAGCCGGGGTCGACCTGGACGATCTGCCCGCCGAGGCCGAGCGCCCAGTACATGTCCTGCGGGGCCGACGGCACGAGCTGAGTGTGCGGGGCCTTCGCGCTTTCCTCGCGGGTCATCGGGTTCTGCACCGTGGCGACCGGGCCGAGCCGGTTGAGCCACCACAGGTACCCGTACGCGCTGGAGATGTCCTGCGACGGTTTCCCGGTGGCGTCGCCGACCCAGTGCTCGGACACCGGCTGGGTGCCGTTCCAGTGCCCCTTGCGCAGGAAGAGGTAACCGAACCGGGCCAGGTCCTGGCAGGTCGACTGCAGGCCCATGAACGTGTTGGTGTTGCCCTTCTGGTCCAGCGTCATCTTCGAGTGCTTCATGCCCAGCGGTTCGAGGAGCTTCTTCTGCGCGTAGTCGCTCGGTCCGTCGCCGGTGGCCTTCCGCAGCACGGCGTCGAGCGTCTGGATGGCGGTGTTGTTGTAGGCCCAGAACTGGCCGGGCGCAACGTCCTGGGACTGGGAGACGGCGAACCCGGTGCGGTCCTGCGCGGCGAAGACCTTCACCGCGTCGTCGAAGGCACTCGTCCAGTGCCTGCCGGAATCGTTGCTGAGCAAGTCCTTCACCGTGACCTCGGCCGACGGCGTGTCACCCCACGACGGGATGTACTTCGACGCCTTGTCCTCGACGCTCAGCTTCTGCTCGTCCTGCGCGATGCCGACCAGTGTGCTCGACACCGACTTGGTCGCCGACCACACTTCCTGGGCCGACTCGGGCCCCGTGCCGTTCCAGTACCAGTCGCCGACCAGCTTCCCGTGCCGGACGACCGCGAGGCAGTTCGACTTGCCCGCCTTCAGCTCGTCGGCGATCTTCGCCAGCTTGGCCGGGTCGAACCCGGCGGCCACGGCATCGCCGCGTTCCCATTCCGCGCCGGGGTACGGATCGTCCGCGGCCGGCGTCGCGAGTGCGGAACCACTCGACCCGACGGCCGCGCTCGCCGTCATCATCGCGGCGAGAAAGGCGAAAAAGATCCTGTGGCGAGCGGAAGAAGGCATCGGTGACCTTCCGGTCGGGCTGAAATCCGCGAATGCAGAAGGAAGACTGGACTCGCCGGGGAACCCGTGTCAATACCGTCGGTCAAAAACAACCCGCAGTCGGAAACGGTTTGTCATCGCCGTGAGTGTGCGCATTCCAGAACCCAGTGGCGGATGAGCGCGGCAGATCTTCCCTTGTCCAACGGCTTGAAGAACTGTAGAGTACGCGAAAATCGGGGGAGTACGCCGACCAGCGGACCCGCTGGTGGCCTCGCCGAGGCGGTTCGTGAACGGGAGGTGGCGCGGTCGGTAGAATGCGGCGGTGAACGACCATCCGATGGTGTCCGGGGTGGAGGCCTTCGCGTCCATCGGGCACGGCCTGCCCAGTCGCCACCGGCTCACGCGCGAAGAGGTCGAGGAATCCCAGCGCAACCGCATCGTGGTCGCGTTCCTGCAGGTCACCGCGGAAAAGGGATACGCGGCGGTGACCATCGGCGATATCGTCGAACGCGCTGGCGTGTCCAAACAGGCGTTCTACCACCAGTTCGCCACCAAGCAGGACTGCTTCGTCGACGCCTTCGGCACGGCGGCCAAAGTCGCACTCGGTTCGATCACCCGCCCGCTGAGCGAACTCCCTTACACGGACTGGCGAACCGGTGTCGCGGCCACAATGGACGAATACCTCGGCGCGATGGCCTCGGCGCCGAAGGTGACCTGGACGATGCAGATCGAGTGCCTGGCGGCGGGTCCGGAGGTGGCCGCGCTGTACCACCGGGCGATCGGCCGGATCGCCGAGCTGTACCGCGCCACCTACAACTACGTGGTGCGCCGGGAGGACCCGAGCAGGCCCGCGCTGCCGGACGAGAGCTTCGACATTCTGGTCGGCGGCATCTCGGACCGGATCCGCTACTGCCTCTACACCAAGGGCGCCGAAGCCATTCCCGCACTCGCCCCCGACTTCGTCGCGACCATCATGGCGTTCTTCGGCGAGAAGCCGGACCCCGCGGCGGAAGGCTGAGCCGTCCTGTTCAGTGCCGGAGCAGGTTCGCGATCTCGCTGACCAGTTCGTACGAGTGGCGCCGGTCGCGGTGATCGTAGACCGGGGTGGTCACCATCAGCTCGTCGGCGCCGGTGTCGTCGAGCACGGACTGCAGCAGCTTCCGGACGGTGTCCGGCGAACCGACCAGCACGCTGCCGGACCGCGCCGCGATCTCCTCGCGGTCGGACTCGGTGTACGGGTACGCCGCGGCGTCCTCGGGGCTGGGCAACCGGATCCGGTTCCCGCGCACCCTGCTGAGCACCTTCAACCGGGTCGACCCCGCGAGCCATTCGGCGCGGTCGTCCGTGTCGGCCGCGATCACCGACACACTGACCAAAGTGGACGGTGAGCCCAGCATGCGGGAGGGTTCGAAGGAATCGCGGTAGAGCCGGGTCGCTTCCGCGGCGTCCGCCGGTTTGAGGTGGTGCGCGAAGGCGTAGGCGAGCCCGCGGGATCCGGCGAGCCGTGCGCTGGCGGTGCTCGACCCGAGCAGCCAGATCGGCGGCACGTTCCCGATCGCGGGAATCGCCTTGACCACCTGGTCCTCGTCCGGGGCGAAGTAGCCGAGCAGTTCGTCGAGCTGTCCGGAGAAGTCCTTGGCGGCGCGTTCGGCCGCACCGCGGACGAACTCCGCGGTCTGCCGGGAACCGCCGAGCGCCCTGCCGAGGCCGAGATCGATCCGGCCGGGGTGGAACGCGGAGAGGGTGCCGAACTGCTCGGCGACCACGATCGGCGCGTGGTTGGGCAGCAGCACCCCGCCGGCGCCGACCCGGATCGACCGCGTCGCGTCGGCGAGGCGGCCGACGACGACGGCGGGCGCGGAACTGGCTACCCCGCGCATGCTGTGGTGCTCGGGCACCCAGTACCGGTGGTAGCCGAGGCCGTCGGCGAGCACGGCGAGGTCGACGGTGTTCTCCAGTGCGCGGCGGGCCGTGGAACCCTGCACGATCGGCGAGGTGTCCAGCACGGAAACACGCACCTCAGCGTGTCGGCACCCGGCCATGGTCGTCGTCCTTCCTGATCACACCACGGTTCGTGAGCTCTTCGCTCAGCTCCGCCATCCAGCGGGCTCTCGCCTGCCAATCCGGGAAATCGGGCTCGATCCGGGGGTAAGGTGGTTCGGCGAAGTCGACGTCCTCGCCCGCGGCCTCGCGCCGCCGGGCTTCCTCGCGCCTTTCGAGCGCCGTCGCGACGACCCCGGCCGCGACGGCGGGATCGGACGTGTCGCCATCCGGCTCGGGGCAGTCCCGCGCGAGCTCGGCGAGACCATCGGTGATCTCCACCGTGATCCGCTCGAACTCGTGGTCACCGCGCCGGTCGTCCTCGTTCTGGTGCTTGAGCGCGATATAGGGGAACTGTGCGGTCAACTCCGTCCACAGTGGAGTCATCCGGCGGCTGTAGCGCGCCCGCAGCGCGCGGTCGTGGCGGGTCCGGATCGCCACGATCCCGGTCGCCAGCGGGACGAGGGCGAGGCCGAGCGTCAGCAGGATCTGGCCGCCGAGCTGCCCCGTCGAGTACAGCGTGTGGAAGAGTTCGAGATCGGCACGCGGCTTGAACGCGCGGATCGCTTGCTGGATCAGGGAAATCGCGTTGACGCCGAGCGCCATCCCCGCGCTCCCCACGATCACCAGCCAGAACGCGGCGCGCGCCCACGGGTTGCGCAGGTGCCTGCGCAGCGCCCCGGCACGGCGGATGCCGACGAACCAGATCACCAGGGCGTACCCGTCGAGGCTGAGGTAGTAGACGATGCGTTCCCAGCTGTGGTACGCCCACGCGGGTACGGGCGATTTCCAGGTCTCCGGCGGCGCGGTGTCGTGCACGACCACCATCACGGCGATGGCCGCGACCAGCACGCCGAGTTCGATCAGCGCCTTCCGCTTGCGCGAGGCGAGCGGGCGCTTGGTGTCGGCCAGCAGGAAGTAGGCGGCGAAGCAGTACGCCATCGCCATCCAGCAGCCGTTGATGACGTGCGGCCACGCGTCGCCGAAGAACGCCTTGATCGCGGCGAGCGCCGGGGTCTTGATGCCGACGGTCGCCGCGAAGGCGAGCAGGACGAGACCTGGCGCGAGCACCCGCAGCGGGAGATCGTCGCGGCGGCGGGCGAGCTGGACGAGTTCCCAGATCGCGATCGCCACCAGCGCGATGCCCTTGAACCACCGCACCGCCAGGTCGAAGCTCATGTCGGCCTTGGCCGCCCGACGAAGCCGAACGCCGCCGCGATGCTCTGATCGGCGGGCCCCGCGGCCACCGGCAACCGGTTCGGCCGCGGGCGTTCACGCGACATCGCCGAGAGCGTCCGCGCGCCGATCTCGGCCTCGCGTTCCCGCCAGTCGGTGTAGGCGCCCTGCTCATCATCGGGGTCAACAGCGAGCCCGCAGGTCAACGTGTCACCGACCTCGAGGTGATCGCGCACGAGGTGGATCACCTCGTGGTAGATCACCAGCGCCTGCTGCGACGCCGGTGCGGTGTGCTCGACCAGGATGTGATCGGCCCTGCGCTTGGGCACGAGGTGCCCGACCCCGGTCGTGGCGCCGAGGTCGATCGCGCGGACCTTGATCGGGCGGCCGCGGCGGTCGGCGAGGCGGCGGCACAGCTCGTGCGCGTCGAACGGGGTGCCGAGACCGAGGTCGTGCACCAGGTCGCGGCACAGCGTGCGGAGCTGCGCTTCGCTCATCGGTGCCGTCATCGATGATCCGCTGTCCTGGCTCGCGCCGTCGGGGAGTGGCCGGTCGTCGCGCCGGTCCGCTGGAGACCGCCTGGAATGGCTTGGCGAGACATTGACAGAGGGTAGCGCCGTGGGGCGGACGGTGTGTAGTGCCTTCCACAATTGAATCCGGCGATGCGCCGCCGACGGCCTCCTGCCTCGGCAGATCAGGTACCCTGACACCCCGGAATCCCGGAAGGCGAGCTCGAGAACCTGGTCGCGGACGGCGTCCACTCTGGACTGGTCGTCGCCGAAGAACTCGGGCTCGATCCCGAAGAACTCCGCGACGGCCGCGAGCTGCTCGTCGGTCGCGGCGCCCCCGGCGCGGAGCCGCTCGACGGCCGCGCGGCCGGCGGCCGGGTGGTCCCGGCCCAGCGCGGCGGCGAGCGCGTCGCCCACCTCGGCGTTCGTGTACGGGCGCCACTGCGGCCCGTCGACCTCTTCCGCTTCGCGATCGGTTGCGGCGTCCCCGGTTTCCACGGGCGCCGCGACTACCTCGAACAGCCAGTTCAGTCGATCCGCCACCCCCTCGGCGGCGGTCACACGTCAGTCCTTTCGTCGGCTCTCGCGCGAGCTGGTGTCATCGTCGACGTCCTCCTCGTCATCGGCGACCAGCGCACGCGCCAGTGCCCGCATCATCGTGGCCTGCTCGCGAGCCGTCCTCGCGTTGACCGCCGCACCCCGGTGGGCCATCTTCGTGACCCCGGACTCGCGCATCGCCTGCTGCAGCTCCTTGGTGGCCGTCTGCAGCTCGTCCTGCGCCTCGCGGTTCGCCGCGAGGGTGGCCCGCAACCGCGTCTCGCGATCACCGAGATCGCGTTCGACGTCGGCGGCGACCGCGGCGTCGGTGAAGTACCCGACCTGGACCTCGAAGAACCACGCCACGGCCTGCAGGGTGCGCAGGGTCGGGTTCTGCTTGATCCCGCGCCGCAGCTCGCTGAGATGGGACTCCGACAGCTCCCAGCCCGCGGCCTTGCAGGCAGTGACGACCTCGCGGTTGGTGTACGTCCGGTCAGGGGAAGCCGGAGGCCGTTGTACCTCGAACAGACGATTGAGCCGATCACCCAAGGTGCGCGGCACCGCCGCACGGGTGTTTTCCCGGTCATTCGTCATGTCGGTTCTCCAGTTCGGCGTTGCTGGCCCACCTGCCAGCGTGGCGCCAATCCCAGGTCAGCGTCAATGCAACGCGACCACTTTGCACGATATTACGTCTCAGCGTAGCCAAACGTCCATTCGGTCTTGTATTGTTTCGCTCCAGCGGCGGAGCGCACCTCGACAAGGCTCCGTTGGCTACGCGGGCGAGTGGAGCAGTCCGACGGGTGGGGGTTCGCCGGACTGCTCCCCGCGCCTGGCGCGGCTCAGCCGCCGTCGCGGCGCCGCAGAATGTTCGTCACCTTGAAGCTGATCGGGCACCGGTCGTCCTGGTTGAGCAGCAGGGCTTCGCTGTGGACGAGGCCGCGATCGGGCTTGGACCTCGACGGCCGCGTCCCCGTGGTGGTGACGCGCAGCCGGACCGCGTCACCGGGGCGCAGCGGCGCCGCCCAGCGCAGCTCGTCCACTCCCGGCGAGGCGAGGCTGGCCACCCGCGAGAGGTAGTGGTCCGCGAAGAGCCGCATCAACAGGCCCGCCGAATGCCAGCCGCTCGCGATGAGACCCGAGAACGGCCCGGTCGCGGCGAACGCGGGGTCGGTGTGGATCGGCTGCGGGTCGAACCGCAGGGAGAACTCGACGATTTCCCGTTCGCTGACCGTCAGGTGGCCGTACTCGTAGGTCATCCCCGGCACGTAGTCCTCGAAGTAGCGGTCGTCGACGGGTACCGCGAAATCGGTGGCGCCCAGTGCGCGCGTGTTCGTGGCGTAGGAGGTCATGGACGCAGGATCGCACCGCGACCGTTCAGGCGAACCCGAACAGTTCGTCGGCTACCGTCGGCGGGGTGTCCGCCGCCGACTACGACCTCGCCGCCACCGGACGCGCGATCGCCGAACCGGTGCGCGCGGCCATGCTCCTGCGCCTGCTGGACGGCCAGACCCACAGCGCGCGGGATCTGGCCGAGGCGGCCGGAGCTTCGCCGTCGACGGCGAGCCCGCACCTTCGCCACCTCGTCGACGCCGGGCTGGTGACGGTCGCGGTCGCCGGGCGGCGGAAACTGCACGCGCTCGCCTCGCCGGAGGTCGCCGCGGCACTGGAGGCGCTCGCAGCGATCTCCCCGCTGCTGCCGGTGGAATCGCTGCGCCAGGCGAGAGCCGGGAGCAGGCTGCAACGCGCCAGGGTCTGCTACAGCCACCTCGGTGGCGCGCTCGCGGTGTCGGTCGCGGACGAACTGGTCGCGGGCGGCGCGGTCGAGCCACTGGCGGCAGGGCGGCCCGGGGTGCTGCGGACGCTCGAACACCCGCTGCTGGCGGCACTCGCGATCACCGACCTGTCCTCGGGCGCGGGGCCGGTTGTGCGCGGGTGTCTCGATTGGACGGAGCGCAGCGCGCACCTCGCCGGCCGTCTCGGCTCCGCCGTGCTGGCGGGGATGCTCGCGGCGGGCTGGCTCACCCGTCGTCCGCGCGACCGCGCGCTGACCCTCACCGGGCACGGTGCCACCCGGCTGGCCCGCCTCGGCGTCGTGGCGCCGGAGCCGGAGCGGAGGGAGCAGCCTTGGCAGGCATGTCGGTGACGTGGACCCTCACCGGGGCCGGGTGGGCCGATGTCGTCGTCGCCGACGACGAGACGGAGGCCGTGGCCACCGCCTAGTACCTCACGACCGCACCCGAAGACTTCCTCACCGCGGTGGTCAGGATCGTCCGCGGCGGTCGTCCGTTGCTTCGACGAGGTGGCGAGGAACTACGGCGAGGGCGCATACCGGAGGGAATGGCGGAATCCCTTCCCCCGCACCGAACTCGAGGTGTTCAGGACCGCCTGGCGCGCGAACCGGCGCACCGGAACCGCCTGACTGCGATCACGAGTTCGTTCACTTCGACGAACGCGATCCCGAGGCAAGCGGTGCCACGAAGGGGAACTTGACGCCGCGACGACGACAGATCTACCCTTCACGCCGTTCGGTTAAATGAACGCGAAGTGACTGTGTTCGGCAGCGGAAAAGGGGCACCCCGTGAACGAGACTCGGCCGGCGCGACGCGATCCGAGCAGGCTCACCGAGGCGACGGGGTTCCGCGAGTTCCTGCGCGAGGGCTGGGGGCCGGTCGACCGGGCGGTTTCGCTGCCAGCCGGTGCGGCGAAGGCGGCCGAAGACCACCGGCGACGGCTGAGCGAAGCGCTTCCCGGCCGTCGCATCGCCGTCGCGTCGGGATGGGCGCCGGTGCGGGCGAACGACACCGACTACGGCTTCCGCCCCGACAGCGACTTCGCGTGGCTCACCGGCTGCGACGCCGAAGGCGCGGTGCTCGTCATGCGCCCGGTACCCGGTGGCCACGAGGCGGAGCTGTTCCTGCGGCCGCCCGCGCTCGCCGGAGAGGCCGACTTCTTCGGCAACGCGCGCGACGGCGAGCTGTGGATCGGCCCGGCACCGGGACTGCGGGAGTGGAGCGACGCGCTCGGGGTGCCGTGCCGCCCGCTCGACGAACTGGCTTCGGCCTTCCGCGGCACCTTGCCAGCGGTGCTCGCCACCTTCCGCGTCGACCCGCTGCTCGACGCGCTCGTGCCCGGCGCGGAGTGGGCCGAACTGCGGCGCACACTGGCCGAGCTCCGCCGGGTCAAGGACGACTGGGAAGTCGGAGAACTGCGACGCGCCGTCGACGCCACTATCCGCGGCTTCGGTGACGTCGCGGCGGAACTGCCCGCCGCGGTGGCCGGTGGCGGCGAGCGCTGGCTCGAAGGCACCTTCGACCGGCGCGCCCGCTACGAGGGCAACGGCGTCGGCTACGCCTCGATCGTCGGGGCGGGCGAGCACGCTCCCGTGCTGCACTGGACGCGAAACGATGGCCGCGTCGACGAGAACGCCGTCCTGCTCCTGGACGCCGGAGTGGAGATGACCTCGCTCTACACCGCGGACGTGACCAGGACGCTGCCCGTCTCCGGTGCGTACAGCGACGCCCAGCGGCGGGTCTACGACCTGGTGCTGACCGCGCACAAGGCCGCGTTGGACGCGGTACGACCCGGCGCTCGGTACTCCGCGTTCCACGAGGCGGCGATGCGGGTGCTCGCCACCGGCCTCCACGACTGGGGCGTTCTTCCGGTGTCTCCGGAGGAAGCGCTCGAAGTGAAGAACCAGCACCACCGGCGCTACATCGTCTGCGGCGTCGGTCATTTCCTCGGCCTCGACGTCCACGACTGCGCGCACGCCGAGCCGCACCTGTACCAAGACGGCACGATCGAACCGGGAATGGCACTCGCCGTGGAACCCGGGCTTTACTTCCACCCCAACGATCTGACGGTACCGCCGGAGCTGCGGGGGATCGGGGTCCGGATCGAAGACGACGTGCTCGTCACCGGGAGCGGTACCGAAGTGCTCTCTGCGGCGCTTCCCGTCGAACCGGGCGAGCTGGAATCGTGGGTGGCGACCCGCCGCGGTGCCTCTCCGTACAATCCGTTCTCGCGGAGCGAATAGCCAGGATTCACCGGCACCGCGACCGCCCTTGGGCGGTCGCGGCACCGTCGTATTCGGACACAAATACTTGCACCATCTTCGGTGACGGAATTGCGTGCGAGATCGCGCCTACTTTGGTAGGTGTCCCGGATTTCGTGACGGGGCTAACATTATGGGTGCGCCAAAATGGTCGCCCATATCGGGAAATCGGCGCCTCGTGAATTGATATCGCGAGTTTCTTCTTTCTTGTGCTGGATTCTGCCTTCTTTGTCATCGACGCCAAGGAGCGGTCATGGTCCCCTCTGTTCCCCGGAGCGCAGTTCTCGTCGCGCTTGCCGCCGTGCCGGTGTTCGGCCTCGTCGTGCCGGCGCCTGCGAATGCTGAGCCAGTTTCCCCTGTTCCGGTCGCGCGGCACCGCCACGCGACCGGGGTGAAGCTACCCGCGCCCCACGAGCGCAAGCACGTTCGCACGGGCATCCCTCTCTACACAACCGGGCTTCCCGGCATGCGGCCGAGTGCCTATTCGCTGGAAGACCACACGCCGACCCCCGGTGACCAGAAGTCGGTCAACTCGTGCGTTTCCTGGGCGATCGACTACAGCGCGATGGGGGTGCTCGAAAGCGAGCAGAACGTTTCCGGTGGCCCGAACGCGCCGATGTACACCTATTCGCAGCTCGCGGGCGGACAGAACGTCGGAACCTCGGTCGACGACACGCTGGACATCGCGAAAGCGCAGGGTGTCGACGCGATGTCACACTATTGGCAGGGCAACTACGACTACCGCACATTGCCGGATTCCGATGAACGCGCGAATGCGCGCAACTGGCGGATCTCCGGGTACAACACCCTGAGCACCGGCGCCGCGTTGAAGGGCGAGGTCGAATCGGCGATCTCGTCGGGGCTCCCCGTCATCTTCTCGCTCGACTTCTACCAGTCCTTCAGCGACATGTCCGCGGACACCGCGCGCGACTACAGCTACTTCCCCGGAGACGGCGAACGCCCCGACGGCAGCCACGAGGTCACCATCGTCGGGTACACCGCCCAGGGCGTGCGGGTGGAGAACTCGTGGGGAACCGGTTGGGGCGACGGCGGTTTCGCGAACCTGTCCTGGGACTACCTCACGTGGGCGGCCCTCGACGCCCACTCGGTCGGCAAGCTGGTGCGGTCCTGACCGGGGCGCCGATCACGTGAGCGCGTCCGCCAGCAGATCGAGCGAGGCGCGCAGCTGGTCGCGGTTCACCACCGGCAAGTGGGGCAGCATCTCCACGTGCGTGAACCGCGACCAGTCGTGGATCTGGGTCACCTCGGTCCGGTTCGCCGACAGGGGACGCAGCCGCCAGACGTAGGTGTGCCCCGCCCCGGTGATGACGGCGGTACCGGCGTACCCGTGCAGCGTTCCGCTGGTGTCGAGCGCGGGGTGGTTGGCGGGGTCCGCGAGGAACGCGAACACCCGCGCGGCGGGTGCGTCGATCACGCGGCTCACCGTGATCCGGCGGCCTTCTTCTGGCATGCTCTCCACGGTGCCACATTCGCCGCGGTGAGGACACGGGTCGTTCCGGTAGCGTGTCGCGAGCAGCCGATCATGACGTCCGATTACCGCCAGCCCGCCGCGCTCCCGATGGCCAGAATCGTTGGTGTGAACGACACTTCTTCCCCGCACAGCAAGATCGAGCCCGGCATCCTCTACTTCGGCACGCCCGTCGTGCTGATCTCCACGTCCAATGAGGACGGTACGCCGAACCTGGCGCCGATGTCCTCGGCGTTCTGGCTCGGCTGGCGCGCCATGCTCGGCCTCGGCGCGCGCTCGAAGACGACGCAGAACATGCTGCGCACCGGTGAATGCGTGCTGAACCTGCCGTCGGACGCACTCGCCGATGCCGTCGACCGGCTCGCGCTGACCACCGGGTCCGATCCGGTGCCCGAGTTCAAACAGGACCGCGGGTACCACCACGTCCACGACAAGTTCGGCAGGGCTGGGCTGACCGCGAGTCCGGCCGAGACCGTGGGAGCGGCCCGGGTGGTGGAATGCCCGGTGGTGATGGAGGCCGTGGTGGAGTCGGTGCACCCGGTCGCCGAAGAGGACGAGGCCCAGCGCGGATCGATCGTCGCCATCGAAGTCCGCATCCAGCGCGTCGGCGTGCACGACGACATCCGCATGGCGAACACCGAGGACCGGATCGACCCGGACGCCTGGCGCCCGTTGATCATGAGCTTCCAGCAGTTGTACGGGCTCGGCCCGCAGGTGCGCCCGTCCACGCTCGCGAGCATCCCCGAACGGCTCTACCGCGGCCCCGACATCGAGCGCGCACGGGCACTGGCGCCGAGCCTTCGCGTGCCCTGAAAGTGACCTTCAGGGAATCCAGCGCCCCGAAAGCCGCTTTCGGGGCACCGGCTCGGCGGCGAGCTGGAGCCTGCCGGGAACGAGCCGCATCTGCTGTCCGCCCGCGGGAACCCGGCCATCGGCAGGCCCCCTTCGGGACGCGGTCGCGAATCGACCCGTGCCCGAGGACCAGGCTAAGACCTCCCGTCACGTGAGGTTCAAGGGTGAAAAACCGGACCGGCCACAGTGGACGAACCGTCCACTGTGGCCGGTGGGCTCAGCGCACCTCGGCACCCGTTCCGGAGAACGCGGTGGCGAGGTGTGCCGCGATCACGTCGACGTTTGGCGGGTCCAGCAGGGACAGGTGGTGGCCAGGCACGGTCACCACCTCCAGGTTCCGGCAGACCGCGTCCCAGCCGCGGGCGGGATCGGTCCGGTCGAACCGCGGGTCGCGCAGGCCGCCGGGGACGGGCACTTCCGCGCTGTAGAAGACGGTTCGCCCGGTATAACCGGACGGCCGGTACCGCTCGAGCAGGCGGGCGTCCAGGAACGACCGGCGCTGGTGGTCGAGGATCGCCCCGCTCACGCGTTCGTCGATGACGCCCGCGGCGAGGATCGTCTCGATCAGCAGATCCGCCTGGCCCTCGTCGTCGAGCCGCGCGAGTTCGGCGAAGGGGAGTTCGACCGGTTTGCCGTAACTCGTTTCGAGGAACTCGCCGAACCGTTCGAAGCGGCGTTCCAGCGACTCCTGTTCGGACAGTCCGTGTTCCTGCGGCAGGGGCAGGATCGGGTCGACCATGCCCAGCAGCGAAACCTCCGCGCCCTCGGCTTCGAGCCGTTGCGCGGCTTCGAAGGCGAGGAACCCGCCGAACGACCAGCCCACCAGGCGGTACGGACCGAACGGCTGGCGCCGCCGCAGTTCCGGCAGGTAGGTCTCGACGCGGTCTTCGACCGTTCCGGTGCCGTCCACGCGGTCGAAGCCGTAGGCCGGGATGTTCCCCGGCAGTTGGTCGACCAGCTGCCGGAACACCGAGGTGTCCCCGCCACCGGGGTGGAAGAAGAACACCGGCGTCTCGTCGCCGGTCTCCCGGAGCACGCGAACCGGCCCGGTCGTCGCGACCGCCGCCGCGCGCACGAGCTCGGCCATCAGCTCCGGCGTCCGCTTGTCGAACAACGCCGCCCGGTCGAACGCGGCACCGGCCCGCGTGCTCAGCAGCGTCGCGATCCGGTCCGCGGCCGACTCGTCGCCGCCGCAGGCCGCGAAGTCCTGGGTGACGCCGACCGGGACGCCGAGCACGTCCTCCCACACCGAGACGACCAACCGTTCCGCCGCGTCGCGCGGAGGAACCCGTACCGTGCCGGGCTGCCGCGGGCTCGGCAGCTGAGCCGTTTCCGCCACGTCCAACTCGTCGAAGAGCCACTCCCGGACCTCCGCCAGGCTCGCCCCGCGAAGGAGGAGTGAAACGGCGGGCACGGCACCGAAGTCGTGCTGGAGCCCGTTGCGGATGCGGACGGCGAGCAGCGAGTCAACACCGAGACCGGTGAGCGGGACGTCGTCGGGCAGTTCGTCGGGGCCCAGCCCCATCACCGACGCGATCCTCGCGCGCAGTTGCGAACCGGCCAGCGCGCGGACTTCGGCGGGGGAGAGGCCGGCCAGCGCGGCCGGGCCCGCCCACCCCGTCGATTCCGCCGCTTCGGCGTGTTCGCCGAGCAGCGCGGAGAAGAACGGCAGCCGGGGCAGGTCCGGGAAGGCCGCCGCGAGCCTGCCGGTGTTCAACCGGGCCGCGCCGACAGCGCCGCCGCCGGAGGCCAGGACCTCCTCGATCAACCCGAGCCCCTCGTCCGGATCGATCGGGGTCAGCCACGGCACGTCCAGCCCGGCGGCGGCGCCGACCTCGGCCCAGGTACCCCAGTTCACCGTGGCCGCGGGCAGGCCGTTCGCCCGCCGCAGCGCGACCACGGCGTCGAGGTACGCGTTGGCCGAGGCGTACGCGGGCTGACCTGGAAGCCCGTGCAGCGCGGTGGCGGAGGAGAATCCGAGCCACCAGTCGAGGTCGGCGTCCACGGTCGCCTCGTGCAACTGCCACGCCCCGTGCGCCTTCGGGAGCCAGGTGCGCCGGATCGTCGATCCGTCCAAACGCGACACCGTGCGGTCGTCGAAGACGGCGGCGGCGTGGACCACGCCGCGCACCACCGCGCCCTCGGACGCGGCGATCACGAGCTTCTCGGCGACGCCGGGTTCGGTGACGTCGCCGAGCACGACCTCGACCACGGTTCCGGAGCCGCCGAACTCGTCCAGTGCGGCAACCACTTCCGGCCGCGGCGCCGACCGTCCATTGAGGACGATCTTGGCGGCGCCGAGCGAGGCCAGCTTGCGCGCGAGCGCGATCCCGAGTCCGCCGAGACCGCCGGTGATCACGTAACCGCCGTCGGAACGCACGACGGGATGGTCTCCCGGGACGGGTGCCGACGCGGGTACCAGGCGTGCGGCGTAGCGGTGTCCACCACGCCACGCGACCTCGTCGTCGGCCGCGCCACCCGCGAGTTCGACGGCGAGCGCGGTGTCGTCGCCGTCGACATCGATCCAGGTCGCGCGGAGCGCGGGATGCTCGAAGGCGAGCACGCGCACCAGACCGCGCAATGCGGCGAGCCCCGGACGACCGGCCTCGCCGGGAAGGACCGTCGCCGCGGACGACGTGACCAGCCAGACCCGGGGTGGCGCGGCGTGGTCGGCGACCGTGCGAACCAGGTCGGCCGCGGCTTCGACGGCTCGCACCCCGCTGTCGGGATGGGCGGGCTCGGCATCGTCGAGGACCAGCACCACATCGCGCGCGTCACCGACTTCGACGGTGTCGACCCGGTCGCGCAGACGGGCGGCGAGCGGGTTTCCGGCGGGCGCGAGCACCGCGACGGACGGCTCCGATCGCGGCTGCGGCGCGTCCGTGCGGACCCATTCGTGCGCCAGCAGCGTTTCCCGCAGCGGCGCGCCGATCTCGGACCGGCGCACCCGGCGCGCGAACACGTCGGTCATTTCGAGCACGACGGCGCCGTCGGTGTCGAGCAACCGCAGCGCGCCGAGCACGCCACCGGAGTCTGGTGTGGACGGTGCGATGGTGACCTGGCTCGTGACCCCGGTGGACGGTGCGCCGAACACCCGCACAGCGCCGAACGCCATCGGCAGATAAGCGTCTCCGTCTTTTCCTTCTACAGTGGACAACGCCGCGGCGAACGCCTGCAGGCAGGCGTCGAGCAGGGCCGGGTGCAGGAAGTAGCCCGCGGCGGGCGCGGATTCGGGCACCGACACGGTGGCCGCCGCGACGCGGTCCCCGGTGCGTACGTCGAGCACGCTCCGGAACGTGGGCCCGTAGTCGACGCCGAGCGCGCTCAGCCGCTGGTACAGCTCGCTCGCGGGCAGCGGGGCCGTCGGCTCGTCCTCCCGCGGCCACGGTTCAGCGGCCGCGGTGTCCACATCGGACACGACGAGATCGCAGTGCAGGACCCAGCCGTCCTCGTCGCGGGTGTGCACCTTGACGACGCGGTCGGACTCGGTGAACGTGGTCGTGACGGGGATGTGCTCGGCGAGCGGCAGCGGTTGGTGCAGGGTGACGTCCCGCAGTGCGAACGACCGCGGGGGACGGCCGAGCACGGTCGACGCCGCCGTCAGCGCCATTTCGACGTAGCAGGCGCCGGTGAGCACCGGGCGCCCGCCGACGCGGTGGTCGGCGAGCCACGGCCGGTGCTCGGTGCCGAGATCGGCCTGCCAGACGTGCGTGCCGGTCTCCGGCAGTTCGATGTGGACACCGAGGAGCGGATGCGCGCCGCCCGCCGCGCGGGGGGCGGGTTTCGGCGCCCAGTGCTCGCGGTGCAGCCACGGCGTGGTGGGCAAGTCCAGCAACCGCCCCGCGGTGTGCAGCCGGGTGCCGGTCGCGGCGAGCGCGGCGCCGAGGGAAAGGTGGAACCGGTGGCTCTCGTCGTCATCGCGGCGAAGGGTCCCGAGCACCGACACCTCGCGATCGCCCGCGGTCTCGGTGATCGCGTGGTGCAGCACCGGATGCGGCGACAGCTCGACGAACGCACGGTACCCGTCGTCGAGCGCCTTCGCGACGGCCTGGGTGAAGCGGACGGGTTCACGCAGGTTCGCCACCCAGTAGTCCGCGTCGAAGGCCGCGGTCCCTTGTTCGACGGCGGTCGGGTAGACCGTGATCACCGGCTCGGTCGCCACGACGCCGGTCAGTTCACGCCCCAGCGCGGCGGCCACCGGTGCCACCAGCCGCGAATGGCTGGCGACGTCCACATTGACCTTCTTCGCCAGCAGACCGCGCGCGCCGACCCGGTCCACCAGTGCCGCGACCTCGCCAGGCACACCGGACACCACGGTCTGTCCGGGTGCATGGAACACCGCGACATCGACGCCGGGGTACTCGCCGACCAGCTCCGCGGCGTCCACTGCGGACAGTTCGAGCAGCGCCATCGCCCCCTGCCCGGAGGTGGTGGCGAGCAGTTCCGACCGCCGCACCGCGATCCGCGCGCCGTCGGCGAGGGAGAGCGCACCCGCGACGACCGCGGCCGCTATTTCCCCGAGCGAATGGCCGATCACGGCGGCGGGTGCGACCCCGTAGTGCCGCCACAGCCCGGCGAGCGCCACCTGCATGCCGAAGAGCACCGGCTGGAGTTCCGCGATACCGGTGGGCTCGGTGCCGCCTTCGAGGACAGGGCGCAGCGGCTGTCCTTCCGCGCGCAACGCGGCATCGACTTCGTCGACCGCCGCCGCGAACGCGGGCTCGGTGGCGAGGAGGCGTCGCCCCATACCCGCCCACTGCGAGCCCTGCCCGGAAAACACCCACACCGGACCCGCCTGTCCGGTTCGGCCGGTGGCCACCCCCGGCCGTGCCGTGCGGTGCGCCAGTGCGCGCAGCCCGTCCACCAGTTCGCGGTGGTCCCCGGCGGTCACCACGGCGCGGTGCCTGCCACCCGCGCGCCTGGCGAGGGAGTGCTCGACGTCGGGCAGCGGAATCCGGTCACCGGACTCTTCGAGCCAGTCGGCGAGCGTCGCGGCCGAACGCCGGAGCCGCTCCGGCGACGCGCCGGTGAGCAGGTACTGACCGGGACGACCCGACACCGCCTCCTCGAACGGAACCGCGGGCGCCTGCTCGGCGATGACGTGCGCGTTGGTGCCGCCGAAACCGAACCCGGAGACCCCGGCGCGCGCGACGCGGTCGTGCACCGGCCACGGCCGCTGCTCGGCGACGACCGACAGGCGCAGTTCGTCGAACGGGATGCGGGGATTGGGTTCGGTGTAGTTCAGGCTCGCCGGGATGCGCCGGTTGGCGAGCGCGAGCACCACCTTGATCAGGCCCGCGATCCCGGCCGCCGCTTCGAGGTGGCCGAGGTTGGACTTCACCGAGCCGAGCAGCAGCGGCCGCTCGGTCGGCCGCCCGGCGCCGAGCACCGTGCCCAGCGCGCCCGCCTCGATCGGGTCCCCGAGCAGCGTGCCCGTGCCGTGCGCTTCGACGTAGTCCACTTCGGACGGTTGGACTCCCGCGGCCGCGTACGCGGTGCGGAGCAGTTCCTGCTGTGCCGCCGGGTTCGGCGCGGTCAGCCCGTTGGACCTGCCGTCGGAGTTCACCGCGGACCCGCGCAGCACGGCGAGCACGCGGTCGCCGTCGCGCTGGGCGGCGCTCAGCGGCTTGAGCACGACGACCCCGGCGCCCTCCGCGCGGGCGATTCCGTCCGCCGAGGCGTCGAACGGCTTGCACAGGCCGTCGGCGGAGGTGATCCCCATCTGGTCGAAGGTGACCGTGACGCCGGGGCTCAGCAGCAGGTTCGCCCCCGCGGCGAGCGCGATCTCGCTCTCGCCCGCGCGCAGGCTCTGCATCGCGAGGTGCACCGCGACCAGCGACGACGAGCACGCGCTGTCCACCGCGACGCTCGGGCCGCGCAGGTCGAGCACGTACGAAAGCCGGTTCGCGGCGATGCTCAGCGCGGATCCGGTGCCGCTCCACGCGTCGATGCGGCTGACGTCGCCGAGCGTCAGGTCGCCGTACTCGTTGCCGCTGATCCCGACGAACACCCCCGTGGCACTGCCGCGCAGCCGCTCCGGTGCGACCCCGGCGTGTTCGAGTGCCTCCCAGGCCACTTCGAGAAGCAGGCGCTGCTGCGGGTCCATCGCGCTCGCTTCGCGCGGCGTGATGCCGAAGAACTCGGCGTCGAATTCGGCCACGGAGTCGAGGAAACCGCCCCAGCGGGTGGTGTTCGCGAGCGTCTCGATCTGTTCCGGGGTGTCGTGACCGAACTGGGCCCACCGGTCTTCCGGCAGCGGCGTGACCGCGTTCTCCGCGGACACCAGCAGCCGCCAGTAATCGCCGGGGCCCCGGACGCCACCGGGCAGGCGGCACCCGAGACCGATCACGGCGATCGGCTCGGCGGCGTTCGCCGAGGGCGTTGGTCGCGGTAGCGCCGAGGAGATCGAGGTGTCACCGTCACCGGCGAGTTCGTTGGCGAGCGAGGTGATCGTCGGGTGCTGCCACAGCAGTTGCGTCGGCAGGTCGCGGTCCAGCTCGTCCTCCAGCTCTCCGGTGAGCATCACGGCGTCGCGCGAGGTGAGACCGTATTCGTGGAGCGGCCGGTCGGCGTCCACATCGGACTCCACGATCCCGCAGATCTCGGCGATTCTCGACGTGAGCCACTGGCGCAGTCTCGTGCTGTTCACGACAGGCCTCCGGACAGGTAGTGCGAGCGGGTGGCCGAGCGGGCGATCTTGCCGCTCGAGGTGCGGAGCACGGTTCCCGGCGGCACCAGGACGAACTCGTGCAGCCGCAGGTCGTGGTGCTTGGCGACGGCCGCGCGGACGGCGCGCTCGATCTCCTCGACGTTCCGGTCCGCCTCGGCGACGTGGTTGGAGTACTCGGCGACCACCACCGGCGCCTCCTGCCCGTCGCGGGTCACGCTGAACACGGCGAGCCGGTCGCGCCGCAGTGCCGGGTGCGCTTCCTGTGCGGTCGCTTCGATGTCCTGGGGGTAGTGGTTCTTGCCGTCGATGATGATCAGGTCCTTGAGCCTGCCGGTCAGGTAGATCTCGCCCTCGTGCCAGACCCCGAGGTCACCGGTGCGCAGCCACCCCGACCGCGGTTCGCCTTCGGTCACCGTGCCGTCGAAGGACTCCGCCGAACGCGTGGCCTGGCGCCAGTAACCGGCGGCGATGTTGGGGCCGTGCAACCAGATCTCGCCGACCGTGCCGTCCGGCAGGGGCGCGCCGGTGGCCGGATCGACGACGCGCAGTTCCTGGCCGACCGGCCGCCCCGCCGACACCAGGCTCAGCGCCCGGTCGTGCCCCGGTTCGACCACGACCGCGCGCCCGGCACCGAGCTCCGCCCGGTCCAGCACCGCCACGCGAGGAGCGCGCGCATCGGTGGTGCTGACGAACACGGTCGCCTCCGCGAGCCCGTACGACGGCCGGTGCGCCTCGGCGCGGAAGCCCAGCGGCCCCGCCGCGGCAAGGAACCCGTCGATCGTCTCGGCGCGGACCGGCTCGCTGCCGTTGATCGCGGCGTGCACCCCGCTGAGGTCGATCCCTTCGGTGTCGCCACCCGCCGCCAGTTTCGCCGCGGTGTAGGAGAAGGCGAAGTTGGGTGCCGCGGTGATCACGTCACGGCGCCCGCTCATCAGGTGCAGCCAGCGCAGCGGCTTGCGGGTGAAGGCGAACGGCGTGGTGAACACCGAATGGCAGCCCGCGTGGGCGGGCAGGCAGATGAGCTGGAGCAGGCCCATGTCGTGGAAGAAGGGGAGCCATCCGGCGCACGTGCTGTCCTCGCCGGTGCCGTACGCCTCGACGATCTGGCGGACGTTCGCCGCGAGTGCGCGGTGCGTGATGACCGCGCCAGCGGGCTTCCTCGTCGAGCCGGAGGTGTACTGCAGATACGCGGGCTGGTCCGGAACGACCGCGACGTCGGTGTAGCGCGCGGCGAGCGCGGTGTCCACAGTGTCCACCGCGATCAGGTGCTTCGGCCGCGGCACCGGGTGCGCGTCGAGCAGGGCGCGGATATCGGCCACCGCCGATTCCGAGGTGAGCCACACCTCGGGGTCGCTGTCCGCGAGCGCCCCGACGAGCCGCTCGCCGTGCGCGCTCACCTCGGGGGCGAACAGCGGAACCGCGATCACCCCCGCGTACAGGGCGCCGAAGAACGCGACGACGTAGTCGAGGTTCTGCGGGCACAGCACCGCGACGCGCTCCCCGGCGGTGGTCACCTCGCCGAGGCGGGCGGCGACCGCGCGGGCGCGCAGGTCGAGTTCGGCCCAGCTGAGCGTGGTGGACACGCCCTCACGCCGCTCGCTGTAGTCGACGAAGGTGAACGCGGGCCGGTCGGAGTCCCAGCGGCTCGCCAGTGACGAGGTCAGCGGGCCGAACCCGGTGGAGAATACGGTGTCTTGGTAAGCCATGACGCTCCCAACGCTGTTACTGATACGACGCTGTGCTCGAGGTGAAACTGTGCTCGGGTCGAACGCGCGCGCTCGCGGGAAATCCGATCGGCGCGCGCCGCGCCGAATCGGCCATTGCCCCAAGGGGAATTCCAGCGGCGATGCGAGATGTCCGGACAGTACCGGGCGTACTTTTCGCTGCGCAAGATACCTTTGTCTGTGAGTCGGGACACCGTGGCGGAAAAAATCACGCGTCCGCTTTCCGGTTCCCGACGAGTCGTTTTTTCACACTATTCACACCCCTCGATAGTTCACTTTTCACACCTTCGCCGTCGGCGTTGACCTCGCATTCACCTGCTGGACAACCCGGCGGTCGGGCGGCGCGGCCGTTGGTTCGCGACGACAACATATTCGCTGGCTGGGTTTGGCGGGCGGCGGAAATGGGGTAACCCGGCCGGGGGAGTGAATGCGCTCCGGGTGACGTGGCCAGAATTCTGGAGCCGTGCCTTTCTGGGGGTGACCGGGATCCGCTGTCGCCAATGGTCGAAGTGCCGCTATCTTGAAAGCGGCGGAGCTGACGCGGTACCGGCTCGATGTACATTTCCATTCCTCGCCGGGGTCCTCGGCAAGGCCGCGGGAAAGGTATTGAGATGAAATTTACGCCGGAGTCCCGTGCCGTGGGAAACCGGCCGTGGTGGACGCTGGCCGCGGTATCCCTCGGCGGCATGATGGCCGGGCTCGACGGCACGGCGCTGACCATCGCCGGGCCCGAGATCGCCCGCACCACCGGGACCTCGCTGGCCGGGCTGCAGTGGGTGACGACCGCGTACCTGCTCGCGCTCGCCGCGGCGCTCTTCCCGGCCGGGAGGCTCGCGGACCGCTTCGGCCGCAGGGCGGTGTTCCTCACCGGGGTGCTCGGGTTCGGAGTCGTCTCGCTGCTGATCGCGCTGACCTCGTCGATCGGGATGCTGGTGGGGTTGCGCGCGCTGCAAGGGATCTGCGGCGCGCTGCTGCAACCGGCGGCGCTCGCGCTGCTCCGCGCGGTGTTCCCCCCGGCACGGCTGGAGCTCGCGCTCGGGATCTGGGGTGGCGCGTCGGCCGCCGCGATCGCCGCGGGGCCGATCGTGGCTGGCCTGCTCGTCGAGTGGGCTGGCTGGCAGGCGGTGTTCGTGGTCAACGTGCCGATCGCCGTGCTCACCGCCGCGATCGCGGTCGCGCGGACCGGCGAGTCGCGGGCGGTGGGGGAGCCGGGCACGATCCGGGAGCTGCTGCGGTCGCCGGGTGTCGGCGCCGGTGCGGTGCTGACCGCGCTGAGCTACTTCTCGTTGTTCGGGCTGTTGTTCTTCCTCACGCTGTACTTGCAGAACGTGCGCGGCCTCGATCCGGTCGGTGCCGGGATGTGGTTGCTCCCGGTGACCGTGGTGGTGGTCGTCAGCGCCCCGGCCGGCGGCCTGCTCACCGGCAGGTTCGGGCCACGCCTTCCCGCCGCCGCCGGGCTCGCGCTGGTCTCGGTCGGGTTGCTCGGGTTCACCCGGCTCGACGCGGGCACGGGATGGCTCGACGCGCTCCCCGCTTCGGTGGTGCTGGGCCTCGGCACCGGTGTCGCGCTGATCGCGGCGACTCAGCTGATCGTGGCGGGCGCACCGGTTTCGATGTCCGGGCTCGCGTCGGCGTTGCAGCAGGTGGCCACCCAGATCGGTGGCGTGCTGGGCATCGTGGCGCTCGGCGCCGTGATGTCGTTGCGCGCCAAGGCGTTCGTCGCGGACGACGCGGTCACGCGTGGCGCCGTGCCGCCCGGTGTCGCGCCGGATGTGGCACATCACGCGTTCCTCACCGGGTTCGCGGCGACCGCGATCGCCGCCGCGGCGGTCACGGCGGTCGGCGCGGTGGTCGCGGTCCGGCTGCCGCCTGCCACGGGCGGCTCAGACCGCGCCCTTGCGAAGCGCACCGGGCCACCACAAAGTACGTCCGATGTGGACGGTGAGCGCGGGCACCAGCAGTGAACGCACGATCAAGGTGTCGAGGAGAACCCCGAAGGCGACCAGGAACGCGATCTGCGCCATGAACAGGATCGGCAGCACGGACAGCGCGGCGAACGTCGCGGCGAGGACGACGCCGGCCGAGGTGATCACCCCGCCGGTCACCGACAGCGCTTCGAGCGTTCCCGCCCTGGTGCCGAGGCCGTGCGCCTCTTCGCGGACGCGGTGCATCAGGAAGATGTTGTAGTCGATGCCCAGCGCCACCAGGAAGACGAAGGCGTACAACGGAACCGACGGGTCCGAGCCGGGGAAGCCGAGCAGGTGGTTGAAGACCAGCGCGCCGACGCCCAGCGTGGCGGCGAAGGACAGCACCACGGTCCCGATCAGCATCAGCGGCGCGAGCAGCGACCGCAGGAGCAGTGCGAGGACGCCGAAGATCACCAGCAGCACGATCGGGATGATCACCACGCGATCGCGTTCGGCGGCGGCGCGGATCTCCTGCTGCACCGCGCTCTGGCCACCGATCCTGGCGTCGGCACCCGGCACGGCGCGCACCGCGTCCCGCACCTTGTCCACTGTGGACAGCGCGGTACCGGAATCGGCAGGCGCGTCGAGCACCGCTTCGATCTCGACGAGGCCGTCCACCACCTTGGGCGCGCCGGTGGCGGGATCCGCGTTCACCCGTGCGCCGTCGACACCGGAGACCTCACCCAACGCCGTCGCCACACGGTCCGCCGCGGGTTGCTTGGCGACGACGATCACCGGATCGCCCGCGCCACCCGGGAAGTGCTCGGCGAGCGTGTCCTGGCCCGACACCGATTCGACCCGGTCGAGGAACACCTGCGCCTGGCTGACGCCGGTCGACTTCAGCGTGGGGGCGAAGGCGGCGAGCACGGCGAGGCCGAGCGCGGTGACCACCCACACGGTCCGGTACCGGCGGCCGACGAGCCGGGAGACGCGCGTCCACAGCCCGGCGCGGTGCTTGGCGGCGGGCCGAATCGGCCAGAACGCGGCGCGACCGAGCAGCGCCAGCGCCGCGGGAAGGAAGGTGAGCGAGGTCAGCAGCGACGCGGCGATGCCGATCGCGGCCACCGGGCCGAGGCCCTTGTTGGAAGTGAGTTCGCTGAACAGCATGCACAGCAGCCCGAGCACGACCGTGGCGGCCGAGGCGGCGATGGACTCGACGGACGCGCGCAAGGCGGTCAGCACCGCCGAGCGTGGACTGTCCTGTCTCGTCAGCTCTTCGCGGTACCGCGCGACGAGCAGGAGCGCGTAGTCGGTCGACGCGCCGAAGACCAGGATGAACAAGATGCCCTGTGTCTGCCCGTTGAGCGTGAGCGCGCCGCTGGACGCGAGCGGATACACGACGGTGGACGCCGCGACGAGTGCGAGCCCCGCGGAGGCGAGCACCACCACCGGGAGCAGCGGGCTCCGGTAGACCAGCGCCAGGATCACGACGACGGCGAGCGCGGTGATGAGCAGCAGGCTGCCGTCGATACCGCCGAACACCTCGCTGAAGTCCGCGTTGAACCCACCAGGCCCGGTGACCGCCGCGGTCAGCCCCGGCGGAAGGCCGTCGTGCACGAGATCGCGTACCGAGCTCACCGTCTCGCCAGCGGCGAAACCGTCCACACCGGACACCGGGACGACGACCTGTACCGCTTTTCCGTCCGGCGCGGGGATCGGCTGGCTCACCGGCCCCGCGAGCCCATGCAGGTGCCCGATCGCCGCGGAAGCCGCGGAGATCGCCGTGCGATCGGCGCCGGTGAGGGGAGTGGCCCGCTCGTACACCACGAGCGCGGGCTGGATCTTCCCGCCCGCGAACCGCTCCTGCAGGTGCGCGACCTCCGTCGCTTCCGCCCCGGCGGGGAGGAACGCCGCGCCGTCGTTCGTCTGCACCTGCGAAAGCCGGCCAGGGAAGTTCGCCGTGACGGTGCCGAAGACGAGCCACGCGAGAACCACCAGCGCGGGCAGCACCCAGCGCGCGCGTACGCGCGGGGGCACCGGGCCGGTGGGGTTGGTGGCCAGCCGCAGGCTCATGAACACCTCGGGGGAGAAACAGACAATGGGACGCCCGTACAAGCCCTAGCTAAGGGGCACGTTCGACCGTGAGCAAGCGGCCACCGAGCGTGGCACCGCGGAAGCCGCCGCCGGTACTCCGCCGCACGGCGCGCGAGCGGCGCCGTTTTCCTGCCGAAACAGCACGATGTGAAAAGTGAAAAGGGCGGTTTGTGGTCCCGCTCTCACCACGGCGGCCTCACTTGTCGAAATGCCACCGGACGCCGAAGTGACCGGGACCGAAGTCGCGCGCGAGCACCAGCACCGAGTCGGAGACGCCGATCTTGAGGCCGCGGACCGATTCCGGGCCGCTTTCGCCGGGCGGTGCGGTGAAATGGCGGCACCGCTGGGGAACCGCGGCCGGATCGAAGTAGACCTCGAGCAAGTACTCCCGCACGGGCCGGCGGAAGCGGCGGAAGTAGGACTCGGTGACGGCGGGTTCGGCGAGCCGGCGGCGAGGGGTGTGCACCTCGAACTCGATCAGCACGGTTTCCCCGTGGCACAACGCCCGTTCGAACAGCAGCTCTGCGGCGAAAAGACAGCTCTCGCCACTGGTGACCACCTTGCCGAGCCGGCAGTTCCGCAACGCGCTCACCGCGGGCGGATCGTCGGGATCGCCGTCCCAGTCGAAGACGACCAGCGCGCGGTCCGGTCCGCCGCGCTCGGCGCGCATGACCTGGGTGCAGCGCACCGAGCTTTCCCGCCCGTCCGGGCCGACCAGCACCCGGTCGTGCAGCGTGAGCCGTCGCAACGACGTGTCCGGCGCGACCGGCACGTCGCCGAGCAGCCGCGACACCTCGGGTTTGGACGGCCACAGTTCGGCGAGCCCCGGCAAACCGGTGTTCTTCGCGCCCCTCGGGGGACGAGGGCCGAGGAGATCGCGCAGCGAATCCCGCGGCAGCTCGAGCACTTCTTCGAGATGTTCGACCGCCCGTAACGAGGTCGCCCGTTCGGGCCTGCGCTGCCCCGACTGCCAATAACTCAGCGTGGCCAGACTGATCTGCACACCCTGGCGGCGCAACCGGTCCTGGATGCGGTCGAGACTCAGGCCGCGCGCCGCGATCGCCGCGCGCAGCGCGACGTCGAACGGGCCGTGTTCGAGAAGCTGCTCCAGGGAATCCCGCCGGTTGCCGCCGGCGGCACCACCGCGGTCGGTCGCCATCTCGCCTCCCACCGCGTCCAGGAAGTCAAGATCTTCTACTCACGGGTAGCATACGATGGCGCTCCGTGTTCGCACTACCCGCGAATGGCGTACGTCACCCACCCGTTCGTTCTAATAGGCAGATTGTTGCCTGGCGAGGGGATCCGCGCGGTGCGACTCGCGGTGGGACGGGCGGGGGCCGCTTATTCCCCGGGCGCCGCGGCCTGGAAACGGTCCGGCGGCGTCGCGTCGAGGATGTCGGTCGCGCGCACGAGCCGTGCCGGGGTGTCCTCCGGCGCGTCGTCCGGCCGCACCGGCACCCAGGTCGTGTTCGTGTGGACGTCGCGGAGGCCCCGCCCGGCGACCACACCGGTCATCTCGGGCGAGGCCGCGGCGAACTCGCCTGCCTGACGACGCGCCCGGCACGCGCGCTGGCGGTACCGGACGCGCCATCCCGGCGGGTAGCCCCCGCCGTGGCGCTTCGGCACCGCGCGGCGGTCGACCTGGTGCTCGCGACCGGATCTGTCCTCAGCCATGCCGGATCCGCAGGCGCGGCTCGATCCCGATGATGTCGTCGTCGCGGACCCACACCACCCCGTCCGCGCGGTCGTCCGGCGGTGTGAGCGGGACCGATTCGACGCCGGTGCGCGCATCGCGGACGGAATCGCCGGTGACCACGCCGACGCGGTAGTGCCAGCCCGCTCCGTTCGTCCCGATCCGCTCGCGATAGGTGAGAATCCACCCGATCGGATAGGGATCGCGAAAGGTGTCGTGCACAGGTGACGCCACGGGGACACTCCGATCGGGGTTCGATACGAGGCAGCGAGGGTCGCCGAGGTCCTGGGCGAACAGAGGATCCAGGCTAGCCGGGGCGCGTACGGTCGCGCGTGAACCAGCCGGGTGGTGCGGTTCACGCCATTGGGGTGGTGAGGAACGACTGGATCCGTTCGCTCAGTTCGACCGCACGGCGGTCGCGGGGGAGCCGGCGGGCGGCCGCGAGCAGCGGCCGGATGCGATCCCGTGCCCTGGCGGACGTGAGCTGCCCCGCGGCGTCGATCGCGCGGCCACCGACCTCACCGGCTTCGTCGACGTCGCCGTCGAGGACGTGGTTCGTGGCAAGGAAAATGAGCACGAACGAGCGGCTGCGGGCCATCCCGTCCCGGTACCCCGCGGCGGCCTCCCGCAACGCGGGGATCGCGACCTCGCTCTGTTCGGCGCCCGCGGTGACCGCCAGTTCGGTGTGCACGGTGCCGATCATCGCGGTGAGGTCCGTCGCGTCGAAGAAACCGGCCCACGGCGGTGTTCGGTCGTCCGCGTGCTCCGAAGCCAGGTCGAACTGGTGCCGCGCGGTGTCCAGCAACCGCACCGCCGCCGCGCCGTCACCACCGCGCGCGTGCACCCATGCCTGGTTCGAGGAGAGAATCGACTGCGTCAGCGGAACCCCTGCCCGTTCGGCGATCGACTGGCCGTGCTCGAACTGCCGGGCTGCTTGGTCGAGTTCGTTGTGGTGCAGGTGAACCCGGCCGAGCCGGTAGCACACGTTGGCCACCAGGTCGTCGTCACCGGCCGCCGCGGCCAGTTCGAGCGCGCGCTCGAAATGCCTGCGCGCGAGGTCGGGATGGCCGGTGTCGAAACGGGTCCAGCCCGCCAGATTGTGCAGGTCGGCCAGCGCGACGCAGAACTGGTCCATGGTGTCGGCGGAGGTGGTGCTGCGCAGGAGGGTTTCGGCGTACCGCAACAGGACCGAGATGGCGTCGAAGCAGGCGCCACCGCCGTGCCGGTAGTCGAGCGCGCGGAACTCCCGGGTGGCGGCTTGGAGCGCGACAACGGTGGCGCTGTCGAGCTGCAGCAGGGTCGCATTCCCTCGAATGAGCGTTTCGTCGATACTCTCCACGGGGTGTTCTTCATCCATGGCAGAGGCCTTTCAGGCGACCGGACGATTGGATGACCGTCGGAGGGCCAGGACGGCGAATGGATACACCGCGGCTGAGCGCGTCGCGGCGACCCTGCGAATTGTACGGTGTCCCGCCGTGAAAAAGCTATCTCTCGCCGAGCGTGGTTGACTCGTGCGAAAACTTCCACCGTTCAGGTGGGTTTTCCGGTCTCGGCGACCACGCGGCGCGCAATTCCGCTCATCGATTCGTTCTGCACGTGCGCATAGTCTTGCATCAGCTTGTGCGCCGTCTCGATGTCCGTTCCGGTTCTTTCCGCGAGAATGCCTTTGGCCTGTTCGACGGTGATCAGGACGTCGAGCGTCGAGCGCAGCCGCTTCGCGTGCCGCTGCCGGGTGCGGAGGCGCCCGTGGCGCGCGATGCTGATCGCCGCGAGATCGGCGATCGCGGTCGCCGCGCCGAGCGCGGTCGCGTCTAGCCCTGTCGAGCCCACCCGGATTATTCCCAGCGCCCCGCTGATGTCCTCGCGGCGCAGGGGGATGGCATCGAGAGAGAACTCCTGGTCCGAGCCGACCCGGTGGCTGAACCGCGGCCACTGCCGGTCCTCCGGGTACCGCACGGCCACGCCGTCGCGGAACGCGTCGAGGCACGGGCCTTCGTCGAGGCTGAGCTGAAGCTGGCCGAGTTCGCGGGCGCGCTGCGAGGAGCCGGACGCCAGCGTCGGCCGGGTCGCACCGCGTCCCGCGAGCAGCAGGACGGCGGAATCGGCTCCGACGAGTTCGATCACCTTGTCGACGACCAATCGGGTGAAGCGGTCGAGGCCGACACCGCCGGGGAGCGCGTCGGTGAGTTCGACGAACGTGCGGGGGAGGAGTTCGGCGTTCATGCGCAATCACCTCGGTGCGGTAGGTCGATAATGTCGTGTATTCGGCGCCGTGCGTTACCGCGTCGCAGCGCGCGGCGACCGGTGCGCGGCCCCATCCGGAATACTCCGGCCGGGAAATTCAACGGACTGATCTTGCTCGCACATCGGCGACTTCGTTGTCGCTGAAAGCGAGGATGGACAACCTCGGGGACGTGGTGCACGCTGGGGTGAACGCGCTTGAGAATCCCAGGACCCCGGACGACCAAACGTGATCTTCTGCCGGAATCGTGTCGGCGCGGACGATCGGATCTGGGAGTCCTCGGGATGTCCGGAGGCGTACTGCTGGCGAGCCGTTTCGCTGATGGTGAGACGAGGGCTCGGGGGGATTCCTGTACCGGCATGCGGCCGGAGCTCATCACAGCGGCCGTCCGCGGCGATCCCGGTGCGACCGAGGGACTTCTGCGGCTGCTGCACCCGGTCGTCCTCCGCTACTGCGTTCGCCGCCTCGGCGGGCGCGACCACCGCGCGACGGGAGCAGAGGACTGCACGCAGGACGTGCTCGTCGCGGTGCTCGCGGCGCTGCCGCGGTACCGCTATCCGGCTGACCGGTTCCTTTCCTTCGTCTTCGGTATCGCCGGGCACAAGATCGTCGACGTCTACCGCGGCAGGGCGGGCGACCGGACCGAGCCGGTGCCCGATTTCGGCGAGGGGCACGGCGATCGCGGCCGGGACGAAATCGAGCTGGCCGACCAGCAGCTGACCTTGTCGTGGCTGCTGGGTCGGCTTCCCCCGCGGCATCGCGAGGTGCTGGCCATGCGAGTGCTGTTCGGCTATTCCGCCGAAGAGACCGCGGCGACACTGGGGATGCCGAGCGCGGGCGCGGTGCGCGTGACCCAGCACCGGGCGTTGACCACATTGCGAGAGGCGCTGGCGGGCGAGGTCACGGACGGCACCGCCGGGCAGCGGAGCCGGGAGCACGGGCGATGACCGGCACCCGGTCACGGGATCGAGGCGCCCGCTCGTCGTGCGATAAACTGCGGTGCCGGATATCCGCGTGGGCAAGGCGGTCTCATGCGCAGCACGGCAATCGACAGTACCGGGACGGATATCGGTGTTCAGCCTCTGAATGGTGTACCCGTGGCAGTTGTGGTGAGCGGCGGGTACCCGTGGTCCGGCGTGTGGCGCGCACCGGTGCCGTGGACCGCGGTGTAAAGTCGCGTCGGCGCCGATTCGGTAAGCACGAGAGTAGGTCAAGCGCGCGATCCTTGGTCAGTCACTCAACCGATCCGGAGGCCTTGGGATGTCGTGTCGATAATCCAGAGCGGTAATCCCGAGGGCTCGCGTCTCGTGCAGTTGTGGGTACCGATGTCCGAACACGCCAGGAGGCAGGGCGGAACGGTCTCGGTCGAGATTGTCTGCGATACGGCCGCGAGCGCGCTGCGGGTCACCGGTGCGGGTTTGCTGGTGGGTACCGGGAGTGGCGGCCTCATGGAGCTCCGGTACTCGAGCGCGCCGCTGTCCGCTCGGCTCGCGGACATCGAAGCCACGGTGGGGGAAGGGCCCGCGAGCGACGCGTGGCGCGAGCGGGCGCCGGTGCTGGTGTCCGATTTGGATGATCTCGCCGCCGCTCGCCGCTGGCCGTTGTACACCGCGTCCGCCGTCGAAGCCGGTAGCCGGGCGGTTTTCGCGTTGCCGCTGGTCGTCGGTGCGGTGAAGGTGGGGGTGCTGACCCTGTGCCGCCGAGAACCGCGGCCGTTGGAGGCCGCCGAACTGACCGACGCGCTGGTGTTCGGGGAGATCGTCATGATGCTCGTGCTCGATGAGTACGCCGGCGTGCCGAACGCGGACAGCGGTCCCCCGGGGAGCACTTTCACCCTGTCCGATCCGCGGGTCCACCAGGCGGCTGGAATGATCGCGGCACGGCTGGACCTGACGCTCGACGACGCATATGCACGGTTGCGTGCACGCGCGTTCGCCGACCGGCGGACGCTGTCCGAGGTCGCCGCCGACGTGGTCGGCAGAGTGTTGAGGTTCGACATCGAGAAGGGGGCCGGATGATCGCGGCGGGGAGCAGTCTTTTGGGTATGTCGGTGGTTGCCACGTGGAGGATCTGACGGTGAGCGAGCAGCGTTTGATGGACACGTTCGTCGAACTGGCGGACACCCTGACCGATGACTTCGACGCCATCGACTTCCTGCACCTGCTCACGGACAGATGTGTCGAACTCCTCGAGGTGGACGCCGCCGGGCTCCTGCTGACCAGTTCGCGCGGTGAACTGCAACTGGTGGCCAGTTCGAACGAGAGCGCGCGGGTGCTCGAGCTGTTCCAACTGCAGTCCAGCGAGGGCCCCTGCATCGAGGCGTTCCACAGCAAGAACGCGGTGACCTGGCCGGACCTGAGCTCGGCGGGGACGAGGTGGCCGCGGTTCGCTCGCAAGGCACTGTCGGTCGACTTCCGGTCGGTGCTCGCGCTGCCGATGCAGCTGAGGTCCGAGGTGGTCGGGGTGCTCAACCTGTTCCGCTCCTCGACCGGTCACCTCGAACCGGCAGAGCTCCGTTCGGCCAAGGCGATGGTGGACGTGGCCACGATTTCGTTGCTGCAGGCGAGGGCGATCCGGCGCCACGAACTGCTCGTCGAGCAACTGGAGACGGCGCTCACCAGCAGGGTGATCATCGAGCAGGCGAAAGGGTTCATCGCCGAGCGTCTTGGCGTGGAAATGGGAGAGGCTTTCGCGGTGTTGCGGCGGTTCGCGCGAAACAACCGGCGGACCCTGGCCGACGTCTCCTCGGCGGTCGTGACGCGCGCCGTGGACGTCGAAGATCTTTATACCGCAAGGGAAAAGAGGTAACGAGGCGGAGGCGGAGGCGGCTCAGGGCCGAAGGTCCTCTTTTCCCGGGGCCAACGACTCTGGTCCTTTTCGGCGGGAGTGATATCGGATCGCGAGTTGCTGATACGTTTAGGTGAACTGTCCGCCGATACGCGACATCGCCTGGATCAGGGCCGACTGTTTGAGTCGGCGGCAATACAAGGGTCGCCAATGATCTGTTTCCATGCGGCGAAAGGATCATCGTGAGCGCGGTCGGTGATTGGATATTGCACTACAGTTGGGGAAACGCCAACAATTTCGGGCAGGCGCCCATCAGTCTCAAGGGCGACGGGACCTTCAGCGGGCCCGGCGCGGGGAACTGGCGGCAGCAGGACGGCACGATCCTGTTGAGCTTCGCGGGCGGACCGGCCAAGTACGGCGGCACAGTCGACGCGAACGTGGCATCGGGTGCGATGTCGACGTTCGCGGGCCTGACCGGGTCGTGGTACATGCTCAAACAGGGAGTCACCGGCGTCACGAGCAAGACGGCCCGCCTGCCGATCGACCCGGCCGGTAACAAGTTCTGACCAAGCCAGCCGTTCCTCCGTTACTGCTTGCGAAAGGCAGGCACAGCCATGTCTCAGCACCGGCATTCCCTTTTCTGCATCATTCCTCCCCATATGCTCGAATCGGTGGCAGCGAATGCGACCGACAAAGATGTCCGCCGCGCGGTGCTCGAAGTCCTCGCCGTGGACACCAGCGTGCGCGCCGCCCGGCTCACCGAACAGTTCATCGCGATGCCCGTTGCCGAGGTCGCCCCGTCGGCGACCGCGCACCTGCAGCGCTACATCTACTCCGCGAACCAGACCCAGAACCTGCCGGGCACGCTCATCAGGTCCGAGGGCCAGGCCGCTTCGGGACAGGTCACCGTGGACGAGGCGTACGACGGCCTCGGCGCCACCTTCAAACTGTACTGGGACATCTACAACCGCAACTCGATCGACAACGCGGGGATGGACCTCAAGGCGACCGTCCACTTCGGAGTGAACTACGACAACGCCTTCTGGAACGGCGTCCAGATGGTCTTCGGCGACGGCGACGGCGTGTACTTCAACCGGTTCACCATCGCGGTGGACGTGATGGGCCACGAACTGACCCACGGGGTCACCGCCCACCAGGCGAACCTGGTCTACCACGACCAGCCGGGGGCGCTGAACGAATCGGTGTCGGACGTCTTCGGCTCGTTGGTCAAGCAGTACGCGCTGCACCAGACGGCGGCGCAGGCCGACTGGCTGATCGGGCAGGGCCTGCTCGCCAAGGGCGTCAACGGCGTCGCGCTGCGGTCCATGAAGGACCCCGGCACCGCCTACGACGACCCGCACCTCGGCAAGGACCCGCAGCCGTCGCACATGAGCCACTACGTCAACACCACTTCGGACAACGGTGGCGTGCACATCAACTCCGGCATTCCGAACAAGGCGTTCTACCTCGCCGCGATCGGGCTCGGCGGGAACGCGTGGGAGCGGGCTGGCCGCATCTGGTACACGACGTTGTGCGACCCCAGGCTGTCTTCGACCGCGCAGTTCCTCGACTTCGCGAACCTCACCGCGGCCAACGCGAGCCTGCTCTACGGGGCCAACGAGGCGCAGGTGATCATCGACGCGTGGCGGCAGGTCGGGGTGAACGTGACGTTCGCGTCACCGAAGATCTCCGGCAACTGGCTGCTGCACTTCAGCTGGGGCGCCACGCGGAGCTACGCGCAGACGATGCTGTCGTTCAACGGCAACGGCACCTTCACCGGCGCGCTGACCGGCAAGTGGCACCAGCAGGACGGCACGATCCTGCTGAGCTTCGACACCGGGCCCGCGAAGTACGCGGGCACGGTCGACGGCAGCGTGGGATCCGGTGCGATGTCGACCTTCGGCGGGCTGGACGGTGCCTGGTACCTGTCGAAGGAGGGTACCGTCGGCATCGCGAAGTCCCTGCTGTCCGCGACGCAGCCGGGTTCCGTGGACGCCTCCGGCAACGGCATTCCCAAGGCGGCCGCGATCCAGGCCGAAGCGCAGCAGGCGAGCGGTGTCTGAGTCGGACAGGAGATCCGGAGGTATG
This sequence comes from Amycolatopsis sp. CA-230715, assembly GCF_018736145.1. GTDB lineage: Bacteria > Actinomycetota > Actinomycetes > Mycobacteriales > Pseudonocardiaceae > Amycolatopsis. The sequence continues at coordinate 9,429,749 of NZ_CP059997.1, read as the reverse complement.
CGCATTTCCCTGGAGTCCGATGGCGGTTTCGCGGTTTTCCCTGGGCTCAACCGGACGGTCACCGTGGACACGGGCGATCTGCCCGATCCCGCGGCGGCCGATCTGGAAGGCCTCGCCCGCGCGGTCGCGGACGAGCCGCACCCTGCCACCATCCAGTCGGCAGGCGGTGACCGGCGCACCTACCGGATCACCGTCACCGACGAAGGCGGTTCGCACACGCTGGAATACCTCGAACCCGTGGCGGACGAGGCGGCGCGTGCCCTGATCGATCGCCTGCGAGGGTACGCGGGCTGAGGAGAACGCGGGTCCGATGCTCGCGGCGCCGACCCGGCGCCGCGAGCACTTTCGCGCCCGGCGGACCCGGTCGCACCCCCGGCCACCCCGCGAAGGCAGACTTGCCCCAAGGGTGATCTGCCGGAGGGGCTGGGAATGCGGAAGGGTTGTCTGCTCGCGATCGTGCTGGTGGTCGTGCTGGTGGCCGGGATCGTGCTCGTGTGGACGCTGTCGGACAAGAGGCGTCCGGCACCGGGGTGCTCGGTGACCGCGGCACCGGGTGACGGCCGTCCCGAGTACACCTTCACCACGGAGGGCATGGGGTACGCCGCGACCATCGCGGCCGTCGGGATGAAGCTCGGGATGCCGGAGCACGCGGCCACGATCGCGCTGGCGACCGCGTTGCAGGAATCGGGGCTGCGCAACCTGCCCGGCGGGGACCGCGATTCGCTCGGCCTCTTCCAGCAGCGGCCGAGCCAGGGCTGGGGCACCCCGGACCAGATCAAGGACCCGGTGTACGCGGCGACCGCGTTCTACAAGCGACTCGCCGCGTTGCCGGGATGGGCCGATCTCCCGGTCACCGTCGCCGCGCAGGAGGTGCAGCGGTCCGGCGCCCCGGATGCGTACGCGCAGTGGGAACCCACCGCGCGTGCCGCCGCCGCGGCGCTGACCGGGCTCCGTCCCGCCGCGCTGACCTGCCACGACATCACGCCCCAGCCGACCGCCGATCTCGTCGCCACCGCGAAGAACGAGCTGGGGACGGCCGCGCTGAGCGGCGCGCACCCCAGCGCGCGGGGCTGGGCGCTGAGCAGTTGGCTGGTGGCGCACGCCGCCGCGGTGGGGGTGGACCAGGTCAGCTTCGAAGGCAAGCAGTGGACCGCGGAAAGCGGCAGCTGGTCGGGAAACCCCCAGCCCGGCGCGCCGTTGGCACTACGCCGCGCCGCGCCGGCGCCGCCGAGCTGATCGGGTCAGCGGGCCTCGACCGCCATCCTGGTGTCCTCGGCGACGAGGTCCGCGTTGATCGCGGCCGCCGCGCGCGTCCCGGCCGCCACGGCCGTGGCCACGGTGTCGAACAGATCCGTGACGTTGCCCGCGACCCAGACCCCGGGCACTTCGGTGCGGCCCGTCGGATCCACCGTGCCGACGGCAGTGCCGACGACGGTGCCAGCCCGCTCCTGCTCCGCGGTGGTCAAACCGAGCGCGGCGAGCGGTTCGGCGCGCGCGGCGAACTTCGGGGCGACCACGAGCGCCCGGCAGGCCACCACGCGCCCGTCGGCGAGCGCCACCCCGGTCAGTTCGTCCTCTTTGGACTCCAGGTGGCCGACCGCGCCCGCGACGATCGTGATGCCGCGGGCGAGCAACTGCCCGCGATCGTCGTCGCCCGGTTCGAACGCGTCGTTGAGGAACAGCGTGACGTCTTCGCTCCACTGGCGCCAGAGCAGGGCCTGGTGCACGGAAAGCGGGCCCGAAGCGAGCACGCCGATGGCCTGGTCCCTGACCTCCCAGCCGTGGCAGTAGGGGCAGTGCAGCACGTCGTGGCCCCAGCGCTCGGCGAGGCCGGGCACCGGAGGCAACTCGTCGACCAGACCGGTCGCGACGAGCAGCCTGCGCGCGGTCACGCTGGTTCCGTCGGCGACGTGCACGCGAAAACCGTCGGCGTCCCGCTCCGCGCCGGTCACGCGGCCGTCCCGGACGGCGACCCCGTACCGGGCCACCTCTTCGCGGCCGATCGCGAGCAGTTCGCGCGGCGCCACGCCTTCGCGCCCGAGGTAGTTGTGCGCGTGCGCGGCGGGGGAGTTGCGGGGCTCGCCCGCGTCGATGACGAGCACGGACCTGCGGGCGCGGCCGAGCGTCAGCGCGCCGCTGAGCCCCGCCGCGCCGCCCCCGATCACCACGATGTCGAAGCTGGCGGGTGTTGAATTCGATGTCATACCGCGATGGTGCGGGTCTCACGGCCCCGCGCGCAATCTACGTTGCCGGTTCGGCAACTTCCACGCGGATCACCTTGAGATCGGTCCCGAAGCGGCGGACGTTGCGGGCGTGCCGCGCGTCCGGCCACGCGTCCAGCAGCGCCTCGGGATCCGTGTCCGGGTCCAGCGCGGCGGTGGCCCGGTACCACCGCCGCTCGTGGAACACCTTGATCTCCGGGTTCGCCATCAGGTTCCGCACGTAACCCGCGTGCGAACCCTGCTCGGCGACGAGCCAGAGGACCTTGCCCTCCAGCCGGACCCCGACGATGGTGCGGCGTCGTCGCCCCGTCCGCCTGCCGGTGGTTTCGAGCAGGGCGTGCCCCGGAAGCACGCCGAGGCGCAGCGCCAGCACCAGCGGCGGGTTGATGAGGTAGCGCTGCAGGCGCCGGACTTTGCGCCGCCGCGCGGCGCCGGTCTCTTCGGGCATTGAAACCTCCCCAGGCGTTCCGAAAAGCTCGGCACCATCATGCCCCGGCGCTCCGGCGCGGAACGGCGGGGGTTCAGGGCGCCGCGGGGACGCCGAAGACGTTCTCGCTCATCGCGCGCGGTGGGCCGGGGTTGCCCTTGCGGATGTCCCAGGTCCAGAACTCCACGACGTGCCCGTCCGGGTCCGTGACGTAGGCGGACCTCGCGGCGCGGTCGCCGAACTCGACCTCGTCGACGGTGAGCCCGCGGGACCGCAGGGTAGCGACCACGTCATCGTAGGCGTCGGCGGCGACGCCCATCGCGTAGTGGACGTGGACACCGGGACGCGCGCGCGAGATGCCCAGCGCGGGCTTCCACAGCCCGATCCTGGTCGAACCGGCGAGCACCCACACCGCCTCCCTTCCCGTCCAATGTGAACCTTCCCAGCGTTCGAGGACGGGGAACCCGAGCACCTCGGTGTAGAACCGCTCGGCACGGGGGAGATCGGTGGTTTCGAGGGTCAGTTCGTTGACGCCGGTCACCGGGATCGCTTCAGTCATGAACCCAGTCTCGAACCTCGATGGTGCTGGAGGTCAAGCCCTGACGGGCACGGGGTGGCGTTCGGACACCACCCCGTGCCCGATCACGCACAGTCGTTCTTGGCCGGTTTGCCGTCGAAGCGGTCGGACAACCACGCCAGCGCGGGGAGGTCTCCTGCGATCTCGCCGGTGATGTGGCCCGCGAAGGGAATGCGGGACTTCTCGACCGTCCCGCCGTTCGCGCAGTACTTCCCGACCAGCGCGTCGGCGGGTGCCACGGGAACGAATTCGTCGGCGAGGCCCTGGTAGTTGTAGAACGGGAACTTCGGCGTCGCCTGCCCGGTGTTGTTCTTCTCGTACAACAGCCTGGCCGCGGGCGAGTCCGCCGGTGCCGGCACGGTCGTGTAGTTCGACAGCCGGTCGAACGGGTGCAGCAGCGCGATGTCCAACGTGCAGTTGTCGTGGTTGTCGGCGAACAGCTTGCGGCCCTTGTCGTTGAGCAGCGCGTCGACCCCCGCCTCGGGATACGCCCTCGACAGCCCCATCACGCCGATCAGCCCGAGACCGGCGCCGAGGTTGCCGTCGTTGAACTTCAGCATCTTCTCCAGATCGGCGGGCACTCCGCCCGCGGCCGCGCCGACGACGTTGAGCTCCGGCGCGTAGGCGTCCTTCTGCTCGGCGGCCCAGGTGGTGGCCAGTCCGCCGCCCGAGTAGCCCCACAACGCCACCGGGCCGTTCGGCGGCAGCCCGGCGCCGGGGAAGTGCTGCACCGCGCGGATCCCGTCGAGCACTCCATGCGCGGCCTGCGGTCCGGCGGCGAACTGCGAGTGCGGTCCTTCGTAGTCGGCGTAGACCACGGCGTACCCCTTGGCGAGCGCGCCGAGCGACAGCGTCATCTCGTAGGTCGCGGCCGGAGTGGGCGCGCCGATGCCGACCCGCAGGGTGTACGACGGCTGGCACCGCGTGGACAGGGAGTCCTCGGCGAGCTGGTACGACACAAGAGGCCGTGGACCGCGGCCGGTCCACGGCGCGAGCGGCACCAGCACGGTCGCGGCTTCGGCGACCGGTTCGCCGTGACCGTCGACGGACTTGTAGAGGACCTGGTGCGCCTTGGCCGGGATGGGGAAGACGATGGCCAGCGCGGTGACCTCGCGCGAACGCAGCACCGTCCCGTTAGGACTGGACTCGAAACCGGCTGGCGGGCGGTAGAACGGGTCCTGGTCCGGCGGCAGCACTCCCGCCGTGTTCGCGGTCGGCGCCGGGGCTTGCGCGGCACCCGCCGGGGCGAGCCCCGAGAAGATCAGCGCGAGCGCGACCGCGCCCACGAGTGTTCGCTTGGTTCGCTTCATGGCGAGAGTTCCCTTTCGAGTCGGCGATCGAGGCGAATCCCCTCCCGTTCGTCGCGGAAACAGGATGCTGCACGGAGGTGGTCCGCGTCTGCTGGCACAACGCGCAGAAACTTGCCGCCGGGGTTTGGGCACCGCGACAGGACGCTACGGTCGGAAGAGGACGGCCTGGTTGACCGGGAGCACGACGGGGCCGCCTACGCCAGGTTGAGGAGATCCCGTCCCTCGCCCGCCGCCGTTTGTCATGGCGCTCGAGGAGCGGAACCTCGACGAGAAGGGCAGGCTCCACGAAGGCGTGTCCGCGCTCGGGACGAGCGCGTTTTCTGGTGCGATATCGACGTGTTCACCACCGCGGGCCGTGCGCGGTGCGCGTTCGGTTCGCTCGCGTACCGGTTCCCCTGATCAGCTCGCGGGGGAGCCGAGCGCGCCGACCTCGTGCCCGGCGAGCACGGGCGCGGGCAGCGGGGACGGCCGGTCGCGGGCGACGCACAACCCGTCCAGGATGATGCCGATCGCCCTGCGGTAGAGACCGGGATGCCCAGGGCCGCCGAACCCGACGGCGGTCTGCACCGACATCGCGAGCACGAGCAGGTCCGTCGTGTCGAAGTCGGCGCGGAGCTGGCCGCGTTCCTGCGCGCGCCGGACGAGCACCGCGAGATGGGCGCTGGAGCGCTGGTGGCTGTTCGCGACGAGCTCGCGGAGGCGGTGCGGCGCCTTCGGCCGGGACCAGCCGAGCGACGCGGTGTACGCGCCGCCGAGCAGTTCGCGGAAACCGCGATCGCGTGCCAGTTCGGGGATCGACAGCTCCAGGAAGCCGACGACGCCGGACCAGGGATCTTCGGCGCGGCTCGCCTCCGCCGCGCGCCCTTCGATCTCTTCGAGGTGGGGCGCGTAGACGTCGTGGATCAGGTCGTCCTTGCTCGGGAACGTGCGGTACACGGTGCCGACACCGACGCCTGCTTCCTTAGCGACATCGGCGAGGGTGGCGGTGAGACCTTCCACCGCGAAGACGCGCGCTGCCGCCGCCATGATCCGCGCCAGGTTCGCCCTGGCGTCACGGCGTTTCGGCGCGGCCTGGACTGCTTGGCCGTCGGCGGTTTCTCCCGTGTGCGCCATCCTTCGCATGCTACCCGAGTTTCGCGCCGCGGGAACCGCCCGGTTCCGGCCCGCTCGCCCATCCGTCCATAAAGGACTCGCCGGTGGCGGGTGCCCCGAAGGTGGCTTTCGGGGCATCGAGCGCCCCGAAGGTCACCTTCGGGGCATGCGCGTCGCCCGCCCGCACACCCGCGAGGGCCGGGAAAGTGGCGCTAGAGTCCGCGAGGGTGGCCTTCGGGGACAGCCGCCCGCCCCGCCACTGATGTCGCGGCGCCCGCCCGCCATCACTGTGGCTTTCGGGGCATGGGTATCGGGCGGTGTTGGAAAGCGAGTGGGGCCGAGGTTGCTTGCCGCGCCGCGATTTAATGTTGTCTTCACAATCGCGTCACCCGGTGGGGTGGTCAGTGCCGCAGATCACCCGGAAAGATCGTCGGGATCGTCCACTATTCGCCTTTTCTGACCGGTGCCGCACAGTTCGCGTACACGGTTTCATCAGCGTCCTCTCAGGCTTTCCCTGCATCGTTGTTTTCGCGCGGGGCAACGGATCGGCGAAGGAGGACGCGGTGACGGTCAGCGAACGGGAGAACAGCGGCGGGGGTGGAATTCCCGGCAGCGGGAATTCCGCTCCCCCCGACAAGAGCGCGCGTCGAACGCGCACTCTTGTCGACATTCTCGAAGCGACGACGGCCGCGCATCCCGACGCACCCGCGCTCGACTCCGGAGCGCGGGTTCTTTCCTATGCCGAGCTGAGCGAAGAGGTCTCGCGCCGCGCGGAAGCGCTCGGGGAACGCGGAATCGGGGTCGGCGACCGGGTGGGTATCAGGGTCCCGTCGGGAACGGCGGACCTGTACCTCGCCGTGCTCGCGGTACTCGCCTCGGGCGCGGCGTACGTCCCGGTGGACGCCGATGATCCCGACGAGCGCGCCGAACTGGCGTGGCGCGAAGCCGCCGTGTGCGCGGTGATCGGTGCCGACGGGGTGGCCGCCGGGGTGGTGCCGCCCGCCGGAGCGCAGGCGTCCCCGGCGCCGAGCGACGACGCGTGGATCATCTTCACCTCCGGGTCGACGGGCAAGCCGAAGGGCGTCGCCGTGACCCACCGGTCGGCGGCCGCGTTCGTGGACGCCGAGGCGGGGTTGTTCCTGCCTGGCTCACCGATCGGCACCGGAGATCGCGTGCTCGCCGGGCTTTCGGTCGCCTTCGACGCGTCGTGCGAAGAGATGTGGCTCGCCTGGCGGCACGGCGGATGCCTCGTCCCGGCGCCGCGCGCGCTCGTGCGCACGGGTGCCGATCTCGGGCCGTGGCTCGCCGAGCGCGGGATCACCGTGGTGTCCACCGTTCCCACGCTCGCCGCGCTCTGGTCACCGGATCTGCTCGCCGGGGTCCGCCTGCTCGTGCTGGGCGGCGAGGCGTGCCCGCCCGAGGTGGTCCGCCGCTTCGACGACGGCGTGCGCGAGGTGTGGAACACCTACGGGCCAACGGAAACCACGGTCGTCGCGTGCGCGGCGCGGCTGCGGGCGGGACGCGAGGTCACCATCGGGTTCCCGCTCGACGGGTGGGAGCTGGCGGTGGTCGACGCGGCGGGGCTGCCGGTCCCCGACGGGGAAACGGGTGAGCTGGCGATCGGCGGGATCGGGCTCGCGCGCTACCTGGATCCGGTCAAGGACACCGAGAAGTTCACCCCGATGCCGTGCTTCGGCTGGCGCCGCGGGTACCGCAGCGGGGACCTCGTCCGCGCGACGCCGGACGGTCTGGTGTTCGCCGGGCGGGCCGACGACCAGGTCAAGCTCGGCGGGCGGCGGGTCGAACTCGGGGAGATCGAGGCGGCGCTGCTCGACCTGCCTGGCGTGGCCGCCGCCGCGGCCGTGGTCCGCCGCACGCCGGGCGGGATCGACGTGCTGGTCGGCTACGTCGTGCCGACCGAGGACGCGCTCGACGAGGCGGCCGCGGTGGAAAGCCTGCGGGAACGGCTGCCCGCCGCGCTCGTGCCCCGGCTCGCCGTCCTTCCGGAGTTCCCCGTCCGCTCGTCCGGAAAGGTGGACCGCGCCGCGCTGCCGTGGCCGATTCCCAGCACCCGCGCGGACACCGGCGATCTCGACCCGGAGATGGTGTGGGTGCTCGAAAAGTGGTCTGCGCTGCTGGGCACCGAGGTCGGTCCCGATGACGACTTCTTCGCTCTCGGCGGGACGAGCCTCGCCGCGGCGCGCCTCGTTTCGACGCTGCGCGAGCGCTATCCCGAAGTGTCGGTCAGCGATCTTTACCGCGACCCGACGCCGCGCGCGTTGTGCGGCGGGCCGCGCTCCATGGCGGAAACCGTCGAAGCGGTGAGACCGGATCGGCGGCCGCGGCGTGTCGTCGGCTGGCTCCAGGCGGCGTTCCAGCTCGTGCTGCTGACCTTCGTCGGCCTCCGCTGGGTGCTGACGCTCGGGTTGATCGGCAACATCGTGTCGCTCTTCCTGCCCGAATCGTGGCTGCCGCAGGTGCCGTGGTGGCTCGTCGGCACCGCGTGGGTGGTGCTGTTCAGCCCGACGGGGCGGATGTTCGTCGCGGCGGGCGGGGCGAGACTGCTCCGCGGGCGCGTGCGTCCGGGGGACTACCGGCGCGGTGGGCGAACGCATCTGCGGTTGTGGGCGGCCGAACGGTTCGTCGGCGCGTTCGGGCCGGGCGCGATCGCGGGCACGCCGCTGGCGGCCAGGTACGCGCGCCTCCTCGGCTGCGAGGTGGGCCGTGATCTCGATCTGCACGCGCTGCCGCCGGTCACCGGCCTCGCGAAGTTCGGTACCGGATGCGCCGTGGAGCCCGAAGCGGACCTCGCGGGCTGGTGGCTCGACGGTGACGTGCTGCGCGTCGGCGAGGTCCAGATCGGGGCTGGCGCGCGGGTCGGCGCTCGTTCGACACTGCTGCCGGGCGCCCGCCTCGGTGACCGGGCACAGCTCCTCCCCGGCGCGAGCCTCGGCGGCACGATCCCCGATGGCCAGGTTTGGGCGGGGTCACCGGCTTCGCGCACGGCCGACGGCGCGGCCTGGCCCGGAAACCGGGCGCCCCGCCGTCGAGGCTGGTCGTGGCTGTACCTGCTCGGCGTGCCGATCACCGGGGTGCTCGTGCTGCTCGCCGCGGTGCCGTCGGCGGTGATCGCGGTGCTCGTCCTGCCCGCGGACGTTGCGGTCAACGCCGCGGTCGTCGACATGCTGGTGTGGATGCCCGCGATGGTGGTCGCCGGGCTCGTCACCTACGCGGCGCTCGTGATCGTCGCGGTCCGGCTCGCCGGGCGGCTGGTCCGGGGCGGAACGCATCCCGTGCACAGCGCCGCAGGCTGGGGCGCGTGGCTCGTGCACGATCTGCTCGGGATCGCGCGGCGGACCCTCTTTCCCTTCTACGCCAGCCTTTTCACCCCGGTGTGGTTGCGGCTGCTCGGCGCCAGGATCGGGCGTTCGGTCGAGGCGTCGACCGTGCAGGTGCTGCCGGGGTTGCTGCGCGTCGCCGACGGCGCCTTCCTCGCCGACGACGTGCTCGCGGCTCCGTACGAACTGCGCGACGGGTGGTTGCGCGCGGGGCCGGTCGAGGTCGGTGCGAAGGCGTTCGTCGGCAATTCGGGCATCGTCGGTCCCGATCGGACGGTCGGCGACGGCGCGCTGATCGGGGTGCTCTCGGACACCCCGGAGGACGTTCCGGAGGATTCGTCCTGGCTCGGCCGCCCGCCGTTGCGCCTGCCGAGGCAGGCGGAAAAGGCCGACGACGCGCGTACTTTCCGGCCGAAGCGACGGCTCCGGGTGGCGCGGACCTTGGTCGAGCTGTGCCGTTTCGTGCCGCTGCTGCTCGCGGGCGTGCTGAGCACGATGCTGTTCTTCGCCTTCGACGTGGTGTACGAAACCTACGGCGTGGGCACGGCGATCGGCGTCGGTGGTCTCCTGCTCGGCGCCGCCGGGCTCGTGGCGGGCGCGGTGACGACGGCGGCGAAATGGCTTCTGGTGGGGAAGTTCCGGGCGCGGCGGTACCCGTTGTGGAGTTCCTTCGTGTGGCGCAACGAGTTGTACGACTCGTTCGTCGAGGTGCTCGCGGTGCCGTGGCTCGTGCAGACCTGGCTCGGCACGCCGCTGCTCAACTGGTGGATGCGCAGCCTCGGCGCCCGCATCGGCCGCGGCGTCTGGTGCGAGACGCATTGGCTGCCCGAAACCGATCTCGTCAGCGTGGCCGACGGAGCGAGCGTCAACCGCGGTTGCGTGTTGCAGACGCACCTGTTCCACGACCGGATCATGCGGCTGGAGCACGTGCGTCTCGACGACGGTTCGACGCTGGGGCCGCACAGCATCGCGCTTCCCGGCAGCAGGCTCGGCCCGGCCGCGTCGGTGGGTGCCGCCTCGCTGGTGATGGCCTCGGAGACGGTGCCGGGCGCGACGCGCTGGCAGGGCGCCCCGGTCCGCAGGCTGACGGCTCAGTGAGGGCCCGAGAAGTACTTGACGTTGCGCAGCACCGGACTCGTCTCGACGGTGCCGATCTCGGGCAGTGACGCGATCCGTTCGGTCAGGTACGCGTAGAGCGCCCCGGCGTTTTCGCAGTGCACGTTGACGAGGAGGTTGGTGGGCCCGGTGGTGGCGCCGGCGAAGACAGTCTCGGGATGCGCGGCCAGCGCCTTGCCGGTGCGGTGCAGATCGGCCGCGGCCACCGTGGTCCACAGCAGCGTCCGCGCGCGCAGGCCGAAGATCGTGCGGTCGAAGTCGACGTCGAAGGTCAGCGCGCCCGCCTCACGCAGGGTGGTGAGGCGCCGGTGCGCGCTCGTCGTCGACCAGCCGGTCGCCGCGGCGAGTTCGGCGAGCTTCGCCCTGCCGTCGCGGCGCAGTGCCAGCAGCAGCGGCTGGTCGGCGGCGCTGAGGTGGACCGGGTCGCCGACCGGCGGCGACGGGGTGAGCGCGGCCCGCTCGTCCGCGGTGAGGAACGCGGCCTGGTCGAGCAGGCCGTGCCCGCCGCCGACGAACGTGTGCAGCACTCGCTGGGCGGTCACGGCGAGCACCCTCGGGGTGCGGGGCAGCGAGCGCAGCAGCGGGGACTCGCCCGCCGGGTCTTCGGGAATGCGGCTCGCGCAGATGATTTCCGTGCCGGCGGAGGTGAGCTGCACCCACGCGGTGTCGGGCCGCCTGGCCAGCGCGGCGGCGATCGGCTCGGCCGCGTCGGGGGTGGTGTGCACCCGCAGCATCCACTGCGCTTCACCGTTGGCGTGCGGGTCGATCGTGCCGATCACGCGGAGCGCCGCGGACCTGCGCAGGCCCGCGTACCGGCGGGCGACCGTCTGGCCGGACACCCCGAGCACCTCACCGAGACGCGTGAAGGACACCCTGCCATCGAGTGTCAGCGCGTGGAGGATCTTCCCGTCCAGAGGCGCGAGCGTAGAGAAGTTCACCTTCCCGACGGTACTGATTGGAGTCTTCTCCCGCCGCAGCGGAGTTTTCTGGAAGTGGCGGCGAATCCGTGCGGATCATGGGGTTACGACCAGGGGAAGGAAGTACCGAGATGACCGTTCTCGTCACCGGAGCGCGCGGGGCGATCGCCCGCGCGGTCGTCGATCGCCTCACCGCCGCCGGGCACCGCGTCCGCGCCGGTAGCCGCGACGCGAAGCAGGCGCGCCCGATCGCCGGGGTCGAACCCGTGACCGTCGACGCGAGCAGGCCGGAGACATTGGCGCCCGCGCTCGCCGGTGTGCGCGAAGTGTTCCTCTACGCGATCGACGAAGGCATCGCCGATTTCCTCGGCGCCGCGAAGGAAGCGGGTGTGGAGCGGATCGTCCTGCTGTCCGCGCTCGCCGTGACCAGCGCCGATCCGACGCAGAAGGTGCTCGCCGACCGGCATCTGCTCGTGGAGGACCCGATCCGCGAATCGGGCATCGCCTGGACCTTCCTGCGCCCGGGGGCGTTCGCCGGGAACGCGCTCGCGTGGGCGCCGTCGATCCGCGCCGAGGGCGTGGTGGCGATGCCGTACCCCGATTCGTACTCCACGCCGATCCACGAACAGGACATCGCGGAGGTCGCCGTCGAGGCGCTCACCTCGCCGGGGCACGAAGGGGCGGCCTACGCGCTCGCGGGCCCGGAGAGCATGACCAGGACACGGCAGGTCGAGCTCATCGGGGAGGCGCTCGGCCGCGAGCTGGTGGTGACCGAGCTGGCGCCGGAGCAGGTCCGCGACGTGCCGCCGTTCCTGCTGGAGATGATGGCCCGCAACCGGGAGGAGCCGACCGACGGGGGCCCGACGATCGCCGACGTGCTCGGCCGCCCGGCCCGCACGTTCGCGTCGTGGGCGCGCGACCACGTCGCCGACTTCGGGTAACCGGGAGGGGTCCCGGCTCACGGCGCGATACTGCCGCTTCGGCGGCGGTTCCGCCGCCGAACCCGGTGCCGTGGAGGGAATGGGATGAGGTGACTGCGAAGCGGTCGCGCCGGACGGTGCCGGTTACCGGGATCTGGAGTCGTTCGTCGACGACACCAAGCTCCTCAAGCCCGGCGACACGGTTTCCGGGAACGCCAACATGACCTCGCCTGGCGAGCCCCGGCGCGAGCAGGAGTTCGCCAAGGGGGCAACCCGTTCCTGGGGCTGGTTGCTCCTGGGGATCGGCGCGCTGCCAGCGGCGCTGGCCGTCGTGGTGGTGTGGCTGGTCGTCCGGAAGCGCCGCCGGGACGGGGAGTTCGGCGAGCCGTGAGCGGTCAGCGGGCGGCCACCCTGACCGGGGCGGCGGCGCGCTGACCGGCGACGGTGCGTTGTCTCGGCACGCGCACCTCGCCGCCCCGCCTGCCGGTGAGCCGCGCGATCAGCACGCGGATGCCGTTCTCGAAGAACCCGGCGAACGGGATCGTCGAGTGCGGCATCGTGGTGTGCGGCATCGGGTCCGGCCGATCGTGTTCGCGCAGCGGCCTGGCCAGCCCGGACCCGGTGATCGACCACGACGAGCAGAGGCCATGGTGGGTGAAGTTCGCGATCACCGGCCTGCCGCGCGAAGTCCGCTGGAGTGTCTGGTCCGACGCGGTGGGGATGAGCAGATCGCCGCCGTCGAGGATCAGGCACGCGAGGATGAGCGGTGCGTGGCCGTCCACCGAGATCAGCCCCGTCCGGTAGCGCTCGGGGGAGCGGACGAGCCGCACGCAGTCGTCGTGTGTGAGAGGCGTTGCGTTCACGTGTGCTCCTTGCCGCGGCAGGCGACTCCCGGCCCAGTTTCCCTTGCGGGGACACGGGATCGGAAGCCCGAAGTCCAGTTGTCACCCACTATGCCGCACCTGTCGTCTGACCGGGGTAAACCCCCGGGCACACGACCGCGGGGTCGGGCGATGGGTGGGCGGCATACCGCCGTGGCGCCCCGATCTTCGAGGGAGGCAATTTATCGGGTGGTGAATTCGTCGTCGAAGAATCGAACAAAGAAATTCGGGTAACGCGGTCGCCTTGCTGCCGGCCGGGTGGGAATGGGGGAATGCGGAATGTCGCGGACGGTAGCGACGTGACCGCGTGAGGTTTCTGCCTGTTCGGTGAGTGCGTCGACGAGATGACTGTCAAGGGATTGGCGGGACAACAACCGGACAGGATTGACGGGTGCTCAGATGTGCACGGCGGGTGCGGGTGCCGACGACCGGACGTTGACACGATCTGACCGCTGGCCGATAGTGCAGGTGTGCGTGTCGCGGATTCGGTGCGGGGGTGTCGCGGGCAATCCGGTGAACGGGCATGTGATATGGCTGTGATAACGGTGGTAATGCGTCGATAAACCAGTTGGCGTATCCGGTGTGGACCAGCATCACAAATCGTGTCCCGGGTCCGGTGGGCCATGGTGGACTGAATGGGATCACGCGCCCGCAATGGGTGCCGCGGAAAGGGAACGGCGAGTCTTGTCGGTGAAGCACACGACGCCCGGCGGCCGTTTCGAGGTCATGAACGGCGCGCCGGTCCGTGCGGTGCAGCAGTTGTTCGAAGCGCAGGTGGCGCGTGACCCCGGCGCGGTCGCCGTGGTGTGCGGGGACCGGGAGATCCGCTACGGCGAGCTGAACGCGCGCGCGAACCTGCTGGCTCGGCACCTGCGGGCGCTCGGCGTCGGCCCCGGCGCGCTGGTGGCGATCTGTGCCGAGCGGTCGATCGAGATGGTGACGGGACTGCTCGCGGTGCTGAAGGCGGGCGGTGCGTACGTCCCGCTCGACCCGGCGTACCCGACGCGGCGGCTCGCGTTCATGCTGCACGACAGCGCGCCCGCGGTGCTGCTGACGCACGCCGCCGCGAGCACCGCGTTGGACGGGGTCGAAGAGCTGCCGCCCGTGGTCGATCTCGACGCGCCGGACTGGCCGGGCTCCGGCGAAGACGGCGGCAACCCGGACGCGCGCGGCGATCTCGCCTACGTGATCTACACGTCCGGTTCGACGGGCGAGCCGAAGGGCGTGCTGGTCGAGCACGGACACCTGCTGGCGATCGCGGCGAGCTGGGAGACCGCGCTCGCGTTGCGGCCGGGGCTCGCGCACCTGCAGATGGCCAGCTTCTCGTTCGACGTGTGCACCGCCGACGTGGTCCGCGCGCTGGGTTTCGGCGGCAGGCTCGTGCTCTGCCCGCGTGGTCTCCTGCTCGACAGCGCGGGGCTGCACGACCTGCTGCGGCGTCACGAGATCGGTTTCGCCGACTTCGTGCCCGCCGTCCTGAACGCGCTGGTGACCCAGCTGGAAACCCGGGACGAGGCGCTGGACCACCTGGAAACGGTGGTCTGCGGCGGTGACGTCTGGACCGCCGTCGACGCCAGGCGGGCACGCGCGCGCCTCGGCCCCGGCGTGCGGATCGTGACCGCGTACGGGGTCACCGAGGCGGCGGTGGACAGCTGCCTCCACGTCGTCCCCGCCTCGGGCATCGACGTGCTGCCGATCGGCGCGCCGCTGCCCGGGGTCAGGGTGCACCTGCTCGACGACCACGGCAGCGAGGCGGAGACCGGGGAGATCCACGTCGGTGGCGCGGGGGTGGCACGCGGGTACCTCGGCCGTCCGGGGTTGACGGCGGCGCGGTTCGTCGCCGACCCGTTCGCGCCGGGCTCGCGGCTCTACCGGACCGGTGACCGGGGCCGCCGCCTGCCGGACGGGCGGATCGAATTCCTCGGTCGTACCGATTTCCAGGTGAAGATCCGCGGGTTCCGGGTCGAGCCGGGGGAGGTCGAAGCGGAGCTGACCCGCTGCGACGGCGTGCGCGAACCGCTGGTGGTCGCCCGCGACGACGATGGCGGTGACCGGCGGCTGGTCGCCTACCACCTCGGGACGGCCGATCCCGCGGAGTTGCGGGCAGCGCTCGCCGCGGCGCTGCCCGCCCACCAGGTGCCGTCGGCGTTCGTGCGGATGACCGCGTGGCCGTTGACGCCGAACGGCAAGATCGACCGCGCGGCGCTGCCCGCGCCGGACTCGGCCGCGTACGGCCGCGGCGGGTACGCCCTACCCGAAGGCGAACTGGAAACCGCGATCGCCTCGGCGTGGGAAGCGGTTCTCGGCGTCGAGCGGGTCGGTCGGGACGACGACTTCTTCGCGCTGGGCGGGCATTCCCTGCTCGCGATGCGCCTGGCGTCGAAGATCCGTGCCGCGCTCGGCAGGGAGATCGCGCCGACCGCGGTGTTCACCGCGCCGACGGTCGCCGAGCTGGCGAAGTGCCTTGCCCCGGACGCCGGTGCGCTGCTGCCACCGATCCGGCGGGTCGACCGGTCGCGTCCCGTGCCGCTTTCCTTCGCGCAGCAACGGTTGTGGTTCCTCGCGCAGCTGGACGGCGCGAGCGAGGCCTACCACGTCGCGGAGGCGCTGGACCTGCGCGGCGAGCTGGACCGCGACGCCTTGGCACGTGCCCTCGACGCGCTCGTCGCCCGGCACGAGGCGCTGCGGACGCGCTTGGTCGAGGTCGACGGCGAGGCGGTCCAGGTCGTGGATCCGCCGGAGCAGGGCTTCGCGCTGCGGATCGACGAACACGCCGAGGTGGCGGCGCTGCAACGAGAAGAGGCGAGCACCCCGTTCGACCTCGCGCGCGGGCCGGTCGTCCGCGGCCGTCTCGTCGTGCTGGCACCGGATCACCACGTGCTGCTGCTGACCATGCACCACATCGTGTCCGACGGCTGGTCGATGGGCGTGCTGGCACGGGAACTCGGCGAAACCTACGCCGCCTTCACCCGCGGAAAGCCCGATCCGCTCCCGCCGCTGCCGGTGCAGTACGCGGATTACGCCGCCTGGCAACGGGACTGGCTGACCGGCGACGTGCTGGCGAAGCAGCGCGAATACTGGCGGGCGGCGCTGGCCGGGGCTCCCGGACTGCTGGCACTTCCGTCGGACCGGCCGCGCCCGCCGGAGCAGGACTACCTCGGCGGGCGGGTTCGGCTGGAGTTCGGCGTCGAGCTGACCGCAGCGCTGAACGAGCTGAGCAGGCAGCACGGCGGCACGCTGTTCATGACCGTGCTCGCCGCGTGGGCGCTGGTGCTTTCCCGGTTGTCGGGACAGTCCGAGGTCGTGATCGGCACGCCGACGGCCAACCGCAGGCGCGACGAGCTGGACGGCCTGATCGGGTTCTTCGCGAACACCCTCGCGCTGCGCGTCGACCTCGCTGGCGAACCGACGGCCGCCGAGCTGCTGGCACGCGTACGCGCCGTCGCGCTGTCCGCGCTGGAGCACCAGGACCTCCCGTTCGAGCGCGTGGTGGAGCTGGTCAACCCGGCGCGCAGCCTCGCGCACGCGCCGGTGTTCCAGGTCCTGTTCGCCTGGCAGAACAACGAGGTCGGGCGGACGCGGTTGCCCGGCCTCGAAACGACCTCACTGGACACACCGCACCCGGTGGCGAAGTTCGACCTGACGCTGTCGCTCGCCGAGGAGCACGGACGCGTCGTCGGCACGCTCGACTACGCCACCGCTTTGTTCGACCGGTCGACCGCCGAACGGTATGCCGGGTACCTCCACGGGGTGCTGACCGCGCTGGCCGCCGGAAACGTCCCGGCGTCGCTACTCGACCCGCACGAGCGGCGTCGGTCCCTTGTGGACTGGAACGACACCGCGACGCCGCTCGGCCGCCCGGTGCAAGAACTGGTGGAGGCACAGGAGCCGCGTGCGCTCGCGCTGGTGTGGGACAGCGGGACGCTGGACTACGGCGAGCTGAACCGGCGGGCCAACCGCCTCGCCCACCGGCTCATCGCACGGGGGATCGGACCGGACCGGCTCGTCGCGGTGTGCCTCGAACGCTCGCACGAGCTGATTGTCGCCCTGCTCGCGGTGCTGAAGACCGGCGCCGCGTACGTGCCGCTCGATCCCGCCTATCCGGCCGAGCGGCTCGAGTTCATGCTCGACGACAGCTCGCCCGCCCTGCTGCTGGCGCGGTCGCCAGTGGGCTTGGTGCCGTTCCTCGATGTCGCCGACCCGGGCGGCGAGGAACGCGAGGACAACCCGGCGATTCGACGGCGTCCGGAAAACCTGGCGTACGTGCTCTACACCTCGGGCTCGACCGGCAGGCCCAAGGGCGTCGCGCAGACCTGGCGCACCGTCGACAACCTCGTGCACTGGCAGCTGCGGCGCCCCGCTCCGGCGAGGGTGCTGCAGTTCGCGTCGATCAGCTTCGACGTGTCCGTCCAGGAGATCTGGAGCGCCCTGTGCGGCGGCTCCGCGCTGGTGCTGATGGACGAGGAGCAGCACCGCGACCTGGCTGGCCTGCCCGGTTTCCTTGCCAGGAACGAGGTTCGGCGGGCATTCCTCCCCGCTGCGGTGGTGCGCACGGCCTTCGACCGTGAACCGTCCGGATGCGAAATCATCACCGCTGGTGAGGCACTGCGGGTCGGCGACGGTCTCCGCGCGCTCGGCAGCGATCTGCACAACCAGTACGGCCCGACGGAAACGCACGTCGTCAGCCAGCACAGCCTCGCCGCGGCCGACGCCGAAGACTGGCCGTCGCTCCCGCCGATCGGCAGTCCCATCGCCAACGCGCGGTTGTACGTGCTCGACGCGCGCCTGGAACCAGCGCCCATCGGGGTCGTCGGAGAGCTGTACATCGGTGGCGCGGGCTTGGCGCGGGGATACCTGAACCGGCCGAGGGCGACCGCGGAGCGGTTCGTGCCCGACCCGGTGACCGGCGAAGTGATGTACCGCAGCGGGGATCTCGCGCGCAGGCTGCCCGGCGGCGAGATCGAGTTCGCGGGGCGCGCCGACGGCCAGGTGAAGGTGCGGGGTTTCCGCGTCGAACCCGGCGAGGTCGAGAACGTGCTGCGCGAGGCCGACGGGGTGCGCGACGCGGCCGTGGTCGTGCACGAAGACGCCCTTGTCGCGTACGTCGTCGGCGAGGTGGACGCGGCCCGTGCGCAGGCGCGCCGGTTACTTCCCGCGCACATGGTGCCCGCGCGGTGGCAGCCGCTCGAGCGCCTTCCGTTGACCGTCAACGGGAAACTGGACCGGCGGGCGCTGCCCGTGCCGGGCGCGGTGGTGAGCGAGGTCGGTTACGCCGCGCCGCGCACCGAACGCGAAGCCACCATGGCGGCCATCTGGGCGGAAGTGCTGCGGTGCGAGCGCGTGGGCCTGCACGACGACTTTTTCGCACTGGGCGGGCATTCCCTGCTCGCGACGCGGCTCGTGCACACCGTCAACCGGCGCATGGCCGCGAACCTGTCGCTGCGGAGCCTGTTCCAGAACCCGGTGCTCGCGGACCTGGTGGGCGAGCTGGACCGCGATGACGCCGACGCCGCGTTCGTGTTCGACGAGCTGGTGCCGGACCCGGCCAGTCGGTACGAGCCGTTCCCGCTCACCGACATCCAGGAGGCGTACTGGGTCGGGCGGGAATCGACACTCGAACTGGGCGGCGTCGGTGCGCACGAGTACGACGAGATCAGGTTGTCCGAACTCGACGTGGCGCGCTTCGGCCGCGCGCTCGACGGCGTGATCGCGCGGCACGACATGCTGCGCACGGTCTTCCACGGCGACGGCACCCAGCAGGTGCGGGAAACCGTTCCGCCGTACCGGATCCAGTGCCACGACCTGCGCGGTCTCGACCGGGAGGAGGCCGAGCGGAAGCTCGGCGAGACCCGCGAGCGGATGTCGCACCAGGTGCTCGACGCGACGCGGTGGCCGCTGTTCGAGTTCGCGGTCACCCGCCTCGACGACGAGGTGCGCCTGCACGTCAGCATGGACTCGCTGATCGTCGACGCGGCGAGTTGCCACCTCCTCGAACGCGAACTCGTCCAGCTCTACGCGGACCCGGCCGCCGAACTGACGTCGGTGCCGTTGACGTTCCGCGACTACGTGCTGGCTGAGCGGGCCCTGCGGGAAACCCCGCGTTACAAGCGCGCGCAGCAGTACTGGCGCGAGCGCGCGACCGAGCTGGCCCCCGCGCCCGCGCTGCCGCTCGTTCGCGAACCGGAATCGGTGTCGCGCCCGCACTTCGTCCGGTACGAGAAGCTCGTCCCGGCCGAACAGTGGCGCACGGTGAAGGCGGCGGCGAAGGAGCACGGGGTCACGCCGTCCGCGGTGCTGCTGGCCGCGTTCGCCCAGGTGCTCGCGCTGTGGAGCCGACATCCGCGGTTCACGCTGAGCCTTCCGCTGTTCAACCGCCTGCCGCTGCACCACGGGGTCAACGCCGTGCTGGGCGATTTCACCTCGCTCGTGCTGGTCGAGGCCGAGGTGACCGCGGACGACTTCGCGTCGCAGGCGCGCCGCGTGCAGGAGCGGCTCTGGGCGGACATCGACCACGCGGCGGTGAGCGGGGTCTGGGTCACGCGCGAGGTCGCACGAGCGCGGGGCACCAGCCAGACCGCGATGCCGGTGGTGTTCAACAGCACGGTTAGCGAACAGGCGGACGGGCTGCACACCGAGCACGGGCTCGCGACCGGGCTCGGCGGCGAGGTCGTGCACAGCATCACCCAGACCCCGCAGGTGTGGATCGACCACACCGTGGTCGAGACCGAGGGCGCCTTGCTCTTCAACTGGGACAGCATCGATGAGCTGTTCCCCGACGGCATGGTGGCCGAGACGTTCGCGGCCTACTGCGCACTGCTCGACCGGCTCGCGGAGCCCGGCGCGTGGAAGTCCACTGTGGACGGCCTGCTGCCGGTCGCGCGGCTGGCGCCGGGTACCGAGCCCGCTCCGCCGCCACGGCCGTTGCTGCACGAGCTGGTCGACCGGCAGGCGCTCGCGACCCCGTCGGCGACGGCCGTGCTGTCCCCGGACCGCGCGCTCACCTACGCCGAACTCCGTCGCGAGGCGCGCGGGCTCGCGGGCAGCCTGCAACGCCGAGGCGTGCGGCCGGGAGATCTCGTCGGGGTGCTGCTGGACCGGGGCTGGGAACAGGCCGTCGCCACCCTCGCGGTGCTGTACGCGGGCGGGGCGTACCTGCCGCTGGATCCGGAACTGCCGTCGGAGCGGGTGGCGCACATCCTCGGCGAGGCCGGGGTGAAGACGGTCGTGACCACGCGCGGCGTCCCGGACGGGGTCGAACCGGTGGGCCTCGGCGGGGACACCGACGCCTTCGAACCCGTCGCCGCGGCCGAGACCGACGTGGCCTACGTGATCTACACGTCGGGATCGACCGGCAAGCCGAAGGGAGTGGTGATCGATCACCGCGGCGCGGTGAACACCTTGCTGGACGTCATCGAACGGTTCGGCATCGCGCCAGCGGACCGGGTGCTCGCGATCTCGTCGCTGAGCTTCGACCTGTCCGTGTTCGACCTCTTCGGCACCTTCGCGGCGGGCGCCGCCGTCGTGACGCTCGAACCCGAACTGGCCCGCGATCCCGCGCACTGGCTCGACCTGGTCCGCGCCCACGGCGTCAGCGTGTGGAACTCGGTCCCCGCGTTGCTCGGCCTGCTCGTCGAATACATCGAATCCGGGCACCCGCCGCCGTCGTCGTTGCGGCTGGCGATGCTCTCCGGCGACTGGATCCCGCTCGACCTCCCCGACCGGTTCCGCGCGCTCGTGCCCTCTGCGCGCGTCGACAGCCTCGGCGGTGCGACCGAGGCGTCGATCTGGTCCATCCACCACCCGATCGGCGCGGTGGACCCCGGCTGGCGCAGCATCCCGTACGGAAAACCGTTGCGGCATCAGTGTTTTTACGTTCTCGACGACGCGATGCGGCCGCGTCCCCCGTGGGTGCCCGGTCACCTCCACATCGGCGGGGCAGGGCTGGCGCTCGGGTACTGGCGCGACGAGGAACGCACGAACGCCAGTTTCGTCGTGCACCCCGCCACCGGCGAGCGGCTCTACCGCACCGGGGATCTCGGGCGCCTGCTGCCGGACGGCACGATCGAGTTCCTCGGCCGCGAGGACGGCCAGGTCAAGGTGAACGGCTACCGCGTCGAACTCGGTGAGATCGAAGCGGTCCTCGAAGCGCATCCCGCCGTCCGGTCGGCGGTGGCGCGGCTCGTCGGGGAGGCGCAGCAGGCGAAACGGCTCGCCGCGTACGTCGTCGGCGAAGTGCCCGCGACCGAGCTGGCCGAGTACCTCGCGCGGAAGCTGCCCGCTTACATGGTGCCGTCGTCGTTCCGGTTCCTGGAGTCGTTCCCGTTGTCCGCCAACGGGAAGGTCGACCGGTCGCAGCTACCGGACCCGGCACCGGAACTCGGTTCCGCCGTCGCGTCGCCGGTCGCCGAGGGCCCGGACGAGACGCGGCTCGCCGAGCTGGTCGCGGGAGTGCTGGGACGCGCGGTCCCGCCGGACGCGAACCTCATGCGGCTGGGTGCCACCTCGATCGACGTCGTGCGCATCGCCAACGCGCTGTCGAGCGAGCTGGGCTTCCGGCCGCGGCTCGCCGAGTTCATGCGGCAGCCGACGGTCGGCGACCTGTTGGGGATGTACCGGGGATACGTCCGCGACCGCGAGATCGCGGCGGCCGCGCACCGAGCCGGAAGGGGCGACGTGGTGGAAGACCCGTTGGCGCGCAAGGAGTTCAAGGCGCGGGATCTCGGACACCGCGATTTCGAGCACGGGCGGTCCGTCGAGCTGGCCGGTTCGGCGGACACGCAGCGGTACGCCGAATACCGCTCCGTGCGGGAGTTCGACGCCGCACCGGTGGACGGTGCGGCGTTCTCCGGGTTCTTGAGTTGCCTCGCGGAGGGCGAGGTGGATGGAAGGCCGAAGTACCTGTACGGCTCCGCCGGTGGCAGCTACGCGGTCCAGACCTACCTCTACCTGAAACCGGGCCGCATCGACGGCGTCCCTGGCGGTGGTTACTACCACGACGCCCGCGCGCACCGGCTGGTCGCGGTGGGCGACGGTGGCGAGCTGGGCTCCGACGCCTACGACTTCTTCGTGAACCGCCCGGTGTTCGAGGCGGCGGCGTTCGCGGTGTTTCTGGTGGCGGATCTCGCGGCGATCGAACCGCTCTACGGCGAGGAAGCCGAGGGCTTCTGCCGGATCGAGGCGGGCGCGATGGGGCAGTTGCTCACCATGACCGCGGCCGGGCACGGGCTCGGCGTGTGCGGGATCGGGTCGCTCGAAACCGACCGGCTCACCTCCCTGTTCGAGCTGGGGCCGACGCACCGGCCGGTCTATTCGCTCCTCGGCGGGCGGCGTGCGCCGGAGATGGAAGACATCGAGGTATGAACGCCTACGAACTGCTGGACCTGTTCACCCGCGAGGGCATCGCGATCGAGGTCGACGGCGGCAAGCTGCGGCTGAAGGCGCCGAAGGGTTTCGTCACGCACGCGTTGCGGGACGAGCTGCGCGACCACAAGCAGCGGCTGATCGAGATCCTCACCGGGCACGACGTCGCCGCGATCGTGCGCAGGCCGGATCCGCGCGCCCCGGTGCCGCTGTCGTTCCCGCAACGCCAGCTGTGGTTCCTCGACCGGCTCGCACCAGGGAATCCGGTGTACGGCAACCCTTCGGCGTTCGCCTTCGACGGCGCGCTCGACGTGACCGCGTTCGATCGGGCGCTGAGCGAGGTGATCCGGCGGCACGAAGCGCTGCGCACGGTTTTCCCCGCGCTCGACGGCGAACCGCAGCAAGTGGTGCGGCCCGCGGTCGGTGCCGGGGTGCCGGTGCTCGACCTGACGGGCCGCCCCGATGCCGAGGAGCGGTTCCGCGCCTTGGCCGAAGCGGACGCGCGCGAGCCGTTCGACCTCGGCGAAGGACCCTTGGTGCGCAGCACGCTCGTCCGGCTGGGCGCCGACGAGTACCGGTGGCTGCTCAACGTGCACCACATCGTTGCGGACGGCTGGTCGACCGGGATCCTGGTGCGGGAAGTCGGCGAGCTGTACACCGCTTTCGTGCACGGGAGGCCGTCACCGCTGACGGATCCGGTCGTGCAGTACCCGGACTTCGCGCTGTGGCAACGCGAGCACCTGCGCGACGAGGTGCGGCAGCGGCACCTGGAGTACTGGACGGACCGGCTCGGTGACGCGCCCGCCCTGCTGTCCCTGCCGACGGACCGGCCGCGCCCCGCCGTGCGGCGGTTCCGCGGTGACCGGCACACCGTGACCGTCGGCGCGGAACTCGCCCGTGGTCTCCACGATTTGGGCCGCACCGCCGAATCAACGTTGTTCACGACCCTCACCGCGACGCTGTCGGTGCTGTTGTCGAGGTACAGCGGCCAGGACGACGTGTGCCTCGGCACCCCGTTCGCGAACCGGGGGCACGCCGAGGTCGAGGACCTCATCGGGCACTTCGTCAACACCGTCGTGCTGCGGACGCGGGTGGATCCGGCGCAGTCGTTCGCCGCGCTGCTGCGCGAGGTGCGGGGGCACGTGCTGGATGCGCACGCGCACGCCGATCTGCCCTTCGACCAGCTCGTCGAGGCGCTCAACCCGGAGCGGCACACCGGGTACTCACCGCTGTTCCAGGTGATGCTGGTGCTGCAGAACATGCCGCTCGACGAGCTGGAGCTGCCGGGGCTGGCGCTGCGGGAACTGGAAACCCGCGCGGGGACGGCGAAGTTCGATCTCGCCGTCGAGGTGGCCGAACGCGAGCACGACCTCGAACTGGCCTTCGAGTACGACACGGACCTGTTCGACGGCGAGACGATCGCCAGGATGGCGGAGCACTACGTGCGGCTCCTGCACGAGGTCGCGCGCGACCCGGCGCGCCCGGCGGGAGAGCTGGACCTGCTCGGCGCCGGGGAACGGCGGCGTCAGATCGAGGACTGGAACGCCACGGACCGCCCCGCCAAAACGGACGGCCTCGTCGAGCGCTTCGAAGCGCAGGTGCGCTCCCGGCCGGGCGAACTCGCGGTGGTGTGCGGCGGAGACCGGCTCGACTATTCCACAGTGGACAGCAGGGCGAACCGCGTCGCCGCGGCGTTGCTCGCCAGAGGAGTGCGCCGGGACCAGGTCGTCGGGCTCCACATCGGACGGTCGGCGGACCTGGTCGTCGGGATCCTCGGTATCCTCAAGGCCGGAGCCGCCTATCTTCCGCTCGATCCGGCGCTGCCACCGGAACGGCTCGCGTCGATCGTCGCGGACGCGGATCCCGCGTTCGTGGTGAGCGACTCCGCGGACGAATGGACCTCGCTCGCCGAGATCGTGTCCGAAGTGGACTGTGACGACCCGCCCGGCGTGGTGGCGGACCCCGCCGCGCTCGCGTACGTGATCTTCACTTCGGGTTCCACCGGCAGGCCTAAGGGCGTCGCGGTGACGCGCGGCAGCGTGACCAATCTGCTCGACCACTGGGTGTCGTGCTTCGGTGCGCTGCCGGGCGAGGCGGCGGCGCTCTGGTCGAGCTTCGGGTTCGACGTTTCGGTGCAGGAGATCCTGCTGCCGCTGACCACCGGCGGCACACTGCACGTCGTGCCGGACGAGATCCGCCCCGATCCCGCGCGCCTGATGGGCTGGTTGCGGGAGTACCGCGTCGCGCAGGCGTACCTGCCGCCCGCGTTCGTGACCTGGGCGGCCGAGGCCCCCGGGGAACGGCTCGCCGGGCTCGCGCTCCGCCAGCTCCTGGTCGGCGTGGAACCGTTGCCGGAGAACGGGTTGCACCGGCTGACCGAGCACCTGCCCGGCCTGCGGGTGCTGAACGGGTACGGGCCGACCGAGACCACCGTGTACAGCACCGCCTACCCGGATCCGGGGCCGCGCGACCGGCGGTGCCCGATCGGCAGGCCGCTCGCGAACACCAGGGCGTACGTGCTCGACGAGCGCCTGCGGCCGGTGCCGATCGGGGTGACCGGTGAGGTCTACCTCGGCGGTGCCGGGGTGGCGCGCGGGTACCTCGGCCGCACCGGCCCCACCGCCGAACGGTTCGTCGCGGATCCGTTCCGGGCGGGAGAACGCGTTTACCGCACGGGAGATCTCGCCCGTCAGCTCCCCGACGGGAACTTGGAGTACCTCGGGCGGCGCGATCACCAGGTGAAGCTCCGGGGGTTCCGCATCGAACTCGGTGAGATCGAAGCCGTGCTGCGCGAGCAGCCCGGCGTCCACGAAGCGGTGGTGTTCGTCGACGACGACGGCAGTGAACCCCGGCTGGTGGCGGGGATCGGGCGCGGTGACGCGGAAGCCGGGGAACCGGTGCGAGAGGTGCTGTCACGGCGGCTTCCGGCGTACATGGTTCCGGCGCTCTTCGTCGAGCTGGACCGGTTGCCCCGCACACCGAACGGCAAACCGGACCGCGCGGCGCTGCTCGCGCACGCCGCCGACGGGCCGGGGCAGGTCAACCTGGCCAGCCCGCGCGATCACGTCGAACTCGCGCTGTACCGGATCTGGAAGCGGTTGCTGCTCCAGCCGGACATCGGCATCCGTGACAGCTTCTTCGACGTCGGTGGAAGTTCGATCTCGGCGATCAAGCTGGCGCACGCCGTCCGCGAAGAGTTCGGCGCCGAGGTGCCGATCCACGAAATCGTGCTGAACCCGACGATCGAAGCACTCGGCGGACGGCTGCGCCGGGGCGCTCCCGGGCGCCCGCCGAGCAACCTCATCGAGTTCCGTGGCGGCGAGGCGCGCGTCGTGTGCGTCCATCCCGCGGGCGGCACCGCGTTCTGCTACCTGTCACTGGCCAAGACCCTGCCGGAAAATGTTGGTGTGCAAGGGATCCAGTCGCCGGGTGTGAACCCTGGCGAGGACTTCCTGCCCACCGTGGAAGCGATGGCGGTGTCCTATTTGGACCTGATCGGACCGGTCGACGGGCCGGTGGTGCTGACCGGGCTGTCCTACGGCGGCCTGATCGCGCACGAGATGGGCAGGCGGCTCGCACTGGCAGGGCACGAGCGGGTGAGCGTGGTCCTGCTCGACACGCAGGGCACCGACGACCCGGCGGAGCGCGCCGCGATCGAACCGGTGGACCTGGCCGAGTTCCGCGACAAGCTGGTCCGCTTCAACGGGATGTACCCCGGTATCGACGACCGGCAGATCGAGCAGTACTTCCACATCTACAACCACAACCGGCTGACCATGCGCGACTACGAGGCGCCGCCGACCCCCGGGCGGCTCGTGCTGCTGGAAGCCGTTGGCGGGCGCGACGAGGACACCGCGCGCGAGGGCCGCGACTTCTGGCGGCGCCGCGCCGAAGCGGGCCTCGTCGTGGACACGCTCGACTGCGATCACTGGGAGCTGCTGGAAACCGACGAGGTGCTGCGGGTCGCCGCGATCCTGCGCCGTGAGCTGGAAAGGGTGGGGCCCTGATGGTTTCCTTGGCGCACCGGGTGCTCGCGCAGGCGCGGCGCACGCCGGACGAGGTCGCGATCACCGACGGCGACCGGACCTTGACCTACGCTGAACTCGACGCCGCGAGCGCCCGCGCCGCCGCGGGTCTGCGCGATCGCGGCGTGCGGCCCGGTGACGCGATCGCGGTCAGGGTGCCCCGGTCCGCGGAACTCGTGTGCACGATGCTCGGCATCCTGCGCCTCGGCGGCACCGTGGTCCCGCTCGACACGCAGAGCCCGCCCGAGCGGCGGGACCACATCCTTTTGGACTCCGGAAGTGTTGCACTGGTCCACGACGGAGCCGCGCCGGACGAGCTGCCCGAAGCGGTGAAACCCTTCGCTGTCACCGAAGTGCTGGAAGCCGGGCATGAGCCGGAGATCGCGAGCGCATCGGTCGCGTTCGTGTTCTACACCTCGGGCACCACCGGGCGGCCCAAGGGTGTGGAGGTGACCGGCGACGGGATCCTCCGGCTCGCGAGACCGGGTTATCTCGAACGCGGCGAACGGTACTCGTGCTTGTCCAACCCGGCCTTCGACGCGATCAGCTTCGAGGTGTGGGTACCGCTGCTGACCGGCGCGCGGTGCGTGATCCTCGCCGACGAAGTGGTGCAGACCCCCGAGCTGCTCGCGGACGTGCTGCTGCGCGAACGCATCGACACCGTGTGGATGACCACCGCGCTGTTCAACGCCGTGGTGGACCGGGTGCCGCACTGCTTCGCCGGTGCGCGCCAGATGGTCGTCGGGGGAGAACAGCTCGACGCCGGGACGATGCGCCGCTGGTACCAGGACAACCCGGGCAGTTCGATGCGGCTGCACAACGTCTACGGGCCGACGGAATCCACGACCTACGCCCTGTCCTACCCGATCCCACGGCGGTTCGACGGTGACGTGGTGCCGATCGGACGGCCGTTGCCCGGCACCACGATGCGCCTGGTCGTCGATGGCGAGCGGGAAGCCGAACCCGGCGAGGTCGCCGAGCTGTACCTCGGTGGCGAGGGCCTCGCGGCCGGGTACCGGAACCTGCCGGAGGAAACCGCGAGCCGGTTCGTCCAGTACGACGGCGACCGCTACTACCGCACCGGCGATCTCGTGCGCGCCGACGACGGGGGACTGGTTTCCTTCGTCGGCAGGGTGGACCGCCAGGTCAAGGTGCGCGGGTTCCGGGTCGAACCGGGTGAGGTCGAACGGCAGCTCCTGCGGCACCCTGCGGTCAGGCTGGCGCACGTCTGCGCGCGGCGCGAAGCCGGTGTGCACGAACTGGTCGCCTACCTCGTCCTCGGCGCGGAAGTCGCGTTCGCGGAGTTCGAACAGCACCTGGCGCGGACCCTCCCCGGCTACCTCCGGCCGCACCGGATCCACCTTGTCGACGAGTTGCCGCTGAACGCGAACAGCAAGGTCGACGAGCGCGCGCTGCTCGGCCGGGACCTGCCCGCGTGGCGTGCCGAGGCGGCCGACGACCGGATCGCGACCGAAAGCGAACGCGCGCTGCTCGCCGTAGCGAGCGCGGTGCTCGGGGTTTCCGGGTTGCGCCCCGGGGATCGGTGGGTGCCCAGCGGTGGCGATTCGCTGAAAGCACTGAGGTTGCGGTTCGAGGTGCGGCGGCGTTGGGGGTGCGAGCTGGCGCAGACGGCCGTGCTGCGCGACGACTTCGCCACGCTCGCCGCGGCCGTCGACGCGGGAACGCGGACTCCGTACCCCGCGGCAGGAGCGCCGTCGGGCGCTCGCTGTGCACCGGCGACCTCGGAGCAACAGCGGCTCTGGCTCCTTCAGCAGCAGGCGCCCGAGTCCCGCGCCTACGACGTCGACCTCGCGTTCCGGGTGTCGGGCGCGGTGGACGTCGACGCCTTGAAGCACGCGGTGCGGCGGCTCGTGGTGCGGTACCCCGCGCTGCGCACCGCGTTCGAGGCGCGGGCGGACGGCCTCTACCAGGTGGTGGCCGATCCGTACGACCCGTGGGAGCCCGCGACCGGACCGTTCGACCTCGCGCGGCCGCGGCAGCTCCGCGCGCGGTGGGACGACGGAGTGCTCCGGCTCCGGCTGCACCACATCGCGGTCGACGGCTGGTCGGTTTCCGTGCTGCTGCGCGCGATTTCCGAAGGCTACACTGGAAAAGCCACTGTGGACGGTGTGGAAACCAGGACTCCGCTGGACTTCGCGGCCTGGCAGGCGGCCTGGTTCGCGGAACCGGCTTACCAGGCCCAGCGCGTCGAACTGCAGGCGCACTACGACGGGCGCGACGATCTCGTCGCCGCGCGGTCCGGGTCGAATGCGGTGGGACGCCTGCTGTGCACGAAGCTGGACGCCGCGCAACGCGCGACCGCCGACCGGCTCGGCGCTGAGCTTGGCCTGACCCGGTTCCAGCTCCTGCTCGGCGTTTTCGCGTGGAGCGTCTACGGCGTCACCGGCCGCACGCGCCCCCGCATCGCGAGCCCGGTCGCGAACCGTCCGGTGCAGGAGTTCGAAGACAGCGTCGGCATGTTCGCCAACACGGTGCTCGTGCCGCTGGAAGTCGTTCCCGGGGAGGGCCTGCGCGCCCAGCTCCGGCAGCAGGCCGCCGACACGCGCGCCGTGCTCGACCGGCAGGACGTCGCACTGGCCGACCTGGCGTTGCCCGCCGATGGCGCGCTGTTCGACTACCTGTTCGTGCTGGAGAACACCGATTTCGGCGCACTGACCCTGCCCGGTTGCCCGGTCAGTCCGGAGTGGACGGTCCCGGCCGAGGCGAAGTGCGCGCTGACGATGTCCGTGGTGGACCGCGCGGACGGGCTGGACTGCCTGTGGGAGTTCGCCGACGACCGGTTCGACGCCGCCGAGATCGAGGCCATGGCCGAACTCTTCCGCCGCGGGCTCGACGAACTCGACCGGGGCGGGGCCACGCTCGCCGAGCTGGTGGCCTCCTACCGGCGCGCGTTGCCCGATCCCGGGCGCGGTGCCGTTTCCACGCCGTCGTTCACCACGATCGCCGACGGTTTCGCGCGCCAGGTCCGGCGAACCCCGGATTCGCCCGCGCTGGCCGCGGACGGCCGCACCGTGAGCTACGCCGAACTGGATTCGTACGCGAACGCGCTGGCTGCGAAACTCGGCGCCGTCGCGGGTCCGTCCGTCGCGCTGTACTTCGAGGCGTCCGTCGAACACGTGGTGGCCTTGCTCGCGTTGGCGCGGCTCAACCTCACCATCGTGCCGCTCGACCCGGCTTATCCGCCCGCCTTGCTGCGGCAGATCCTCGACCAGGCGGAGCCGTCCGCCGTTCTCCTGGCACCGGGCTCCGAGGCAGCGCTCGACGAGTTCGCACCGGCGGACCTGCCGCGCCACCCGGTGACCCTGTCCACAACGGACGCGCCGGAACCCCCGCCGCACCAAGGCGAACGCCCGCTCTACACACTGTTCACCTCCGGTTCCACCGGCACGCCCAAGGGCGTCGAGGTGACCGACGGGACGCTCGGCAATCTGCTGCACTGGCAGGTCGAAACCGAGGACATGACGGCAGCCGCGACCCAGCAGTTCTCGATGCTCTCCTTCGACGTGTCGTTCCAGGAAATTTTCGGCACGCTGTGCACCGGCGGCACACTCCACCTCGCCGAGCCGGGCTGGCGGCACGACGCCCCCGCGCTGCTGGCCCAGCTGGAAACGGCCGGGATCGAACGCCTCCACCTGCCGTACGTGGCGTTGCAACTGCTCGCCGAGCACGGCGTCCGGCTCGGGAGCTATCCGTCGCGGCTGCGCGAGGTCGTGACGGCGGGAGAGCAACTTCTGTGCACCGACGCGATCCGCCGCTGGTTCGCGGGCCTGCCGGGCGCGTGCCTGGTCAACCACTACGGGCCGACCGAGACGCACGTGGTCAGCAGCCTGCGGCTCGAAGGCGATCCCGCGAACTGGCCGGATCGTCCCGCGATCGGGAAGCCGGTAGACAACACGATGCTGCGCGTCGTCGACGACGCGGACGAAATCCTGCCACCGGGCCGGAGCGGTGAACTGCTCATCGGCGGGCCGCACGTGTCGCCGTGCTACCTCGGCGACGCCGAGCTGAACCGCGCGCGGTTCGTCGAGCTTCCCGGGCTCGGGCACTTCTTCCGCAGCGGTGACCTGGCGCGCTTCGATTCCGCCGGGCTGCTGCACTTCCTCGGCCGCGACGACGAGCAGATCAAGCTGAGCGGCTACCGGCTGGAGCTGGGCCAGGTCGAGACCGCGTTGCTCGGGCACGCCTCGGTTTCCGGTGCGGTGGTGGTACGCGACGGGAACCAGCTCGTCGCGTGTCTTCGGTGCCACGGTGAGGTTCCGTCGGCGGCAGAGCTGGCCGACCACCTGGCCGGGTTGCTCCCCGCCTACGCGCGGATAGACCGGTTCCGCGTGCTCGAAGCGCTGCCGCGCACGCCGAGCGGGAAGGTGGACCGGCGGCGCGTGCTCGCGGCACCGGGCGTCGACCTGCGTTCGGAGCGCGCCGCGAGTCCTGGGTTGTCCGCACGCGAAGCACAGCTCGCCGCGGTGTTCGAAGGGGTCGTCGGGCAGCCCATCGGGCCGGACCAGCGCTTCTTCGACGCGGGCGCGTCGAGCCTCGGCCTGATGCGCTTCCACCTCCGCTGCACCGGAGAACTCGGGCTCGCACTGTCCATTCCGGACTTGTTCGAGCACGTCACGATCCGCCGCCTTGCCCGTTTCCTCGACGGCGACGCGCCTGCCGAGCGGGCGGCCATCGCGGAGAGCGCGCCCGACGAGCCGATCGCCGTGGTCGGGATGGCGGTCCGCCTGCCGGGCGCGGACGATCTCGGCGCGTTCTGGACGATGGCCGAAACGGGCGGACGCGGGATCGAGCACTTCGACGCCGAGGACGGCTTGGTCGGCGCGCGCAGTGAGCTGCGGGGCCCGCTCGCCTTCGACCCGGCCGCGTTCGGCATCAGCAGACGGGATGCCGCGCTGATGGACCCGCAGCAGCGGCACCTGCTGATGAACTGCGTGGAAGCGTTGGCGCACGCGGGAATCGCGGACCAGTCCGTGCGCAGCGTCGGTCTGGTCGCGAGCTGCAGCGAGAACACCTACTTCCAGTCGATGCTCCGCGAAGCCGATCCCGCGCGCCTTCCCGACAGCTTCCAGTTCGCGTTCCACCACGAGAAGGACTTCCTCGCCACCAAGGTCGCCTATTGCCTCGGGCTGCGCGGCCCCGCGTTCACCGTGCAGGCCGCGTGCGGCAGTTCGCTGGTGGGCGTGCACGTAGCCGCCGGCATGCTGCGCGCGGGGGACAGCGAGGTGATGCTGGTCGGTGGCGTGCAGATCGACCTGAACCTCGGGCGCGGGTACCGGTATCGGCCGCAGCACATCTTTTCGAAGGATGGGCACTGCCGCCCGTTCAGCGACGACGCCAGCGGCACCGTCGGCGCCAGCGGCGTCGGCACGGTGGTGTTGAAGCCACTGCGGCTGGCGCGCCAGGACGGCGACACCGTCTACGCGGTGATCACCGGTTCCGCGCTCAACAACGACGGTGACAGCAAGCTCAGCTACAGCGCGCCCGCGCTGGCCGGGCAGCGCGAGGTGATTCGCGCAGCGCTGCGCCGCAGCGGGCACACCGGTGCCGATGTCGGCTACGTCGAGGCCCATGGAACCGGGACCGAACTGGGCGACCCGGTGGAGGTCGGCGCGCTGCGGGAGGCCTTCGAAGTCGCGGAGTCCGGCCGGTGCGCGCTGTCGTCAGTGAAGAGCCAGCTCGGGCACCTCGGCACGGCCGCGGGCGTGGTCGGGCTGGTGCGGGCGGCGCTGGCCCTGCACCACGGGCTGATCCCGCCGACCGTGGACTTCCACGAGCTGAACCCGAAGATCGGCGACCCGGGCCCGTTCTTCGTCCCGGCCAAGGCGGAACGGTGGCCCGACGACCGGCCGCGCGTCGCGGCGGTGAGCAGTTTCGGCGTCGGCGGCACGAACGCGCACGTGGTACTCGACGAAGGCGACCAGAGCCCGGAACCCGCCGCCGGGTCGCCCTGCCTGATGCTGTCCAGCGCCAGTGCGGCGGGCCTGCGCGCCGACGCCACCCGCATCGCGGACTACCTGGAGGCGCGGCCGGAGACCTTCGACCAGGTGCTCCGGCACCTCCAGGCGGGCCGCCCCGCGCGACGGTGGCGGGTCGCGGCCGTGCACGCGGACGCCGCGTCCGCGATTTCCTGGCTGCGCAAGGTTTCCGGGGTCGAAACGTCGCCGACGGAGGAGGTCCTGGAGGCGGGCGAACACCGCACGGGCGCGCTCGTCGTCCGCTGGCTCGGTGGCGCGACCGTCCGCTGGGCGGACGGTCCGGCGCAGGCGCCGTGGGACTTCCCGCCGCCCGCGTTCGACCTCGCCGACTACGACTTCGACCGTGCCGCCCCGGAAACCGCGGCGCGCGCGTGGCCGTCCAGGGTGCCGGAGGCCGAGTGGCTGCACCAGCCGCATTGGGTCCGGCTGCGCCGAGCGGCGTCCACCGGAGCGGAGGTCACCGGCGTCGTGGTGGTGATGACCGCCGAGCCGGTCGCGGGCCTCGGCGCGGGGGTCGTCCAGGTGACGGCGGCGGATTCCTTCGCCAGGCTCGCGGACGATCGCTACCAGGTCGACCCGGCTGACCCGGAATCGCTGCGATCCCTGTTCGACGCGCTCGGCGCGGACGCCGTCCACTGGGTGCACGCGCTCCCGTTGTCGATCGGCGGCGCGGTCGGGGAGGTCACCGTGGCCCGCGCGCGCTGGGCGTGCGTCGACACCCCGGCCGCCGTGGTGCGCGCCGCCGCCGCGGGTCCGACCGTGCGGACGTGGTGGCTTTCGCAGCAGGCACAGCCGGTCGACGGGCCGGTGCGGCGACCGGAACTGGGCCTGCTCGCCGGGATCACCGAAGTGGCGCCGCAGGAAAGCGGCGCCGACGGCCATTGGGTCGACCTGCCGAGCCCCGATCCGCAAGCGTGGGCACCGCTGCTGCCCGCGCTGTTGAGCGAGCCACGACTGCCGCGCAGGCTCGCGTTGCGGCAGGGCTACTGGTGGCATCCGGCGCTCGTGCCGGTCACGCCGAGTTCGGGGAATTCGCCCGTGTACCAAGGAGTCCACCTCGTCCTCGGTGGTACCGGCGGGATCGGGACGAGCATCGCGGCCTGGCTGCTGGCGCGCTCCGACTGCCGGGTGGTCCTGCTCGCCCGCCGGGCCCTGCTGCCCGACGAGCTGGCTCCGTGGGCCGATCGCGTCGATCTGCTGGAGGCCGATCTCGGCACGTGCTCGCTGGATGCCGTCCTCGCTCGGTTGGACCGCGTCGACGGCGTGGTGCACGCCGCCGGGGTGGCCGACGGCGGCACGATCGCGCATCGCGACCCGGCCGGGATGCGGCGGGCCATGGCGGCGAAGGAACGCGGCGCGCTACTGGTGGAACGGGTCATCGAGCGCTTCCGGCCCGCGTTCGCGGTGTACTGCTCCTCGATGTCGGCTTGGTACGGCGGAACCGGGCAGCTCGACTACGCGGCCTCGAACGGGCTGCTCGACGGGTTCGCCCGCGCCCGGTCCGACGAGAGTGAAACCACCGCGCGGCTCGTCGTCGACTGGGACATCTGGGCCGAGACGGGCATGGCACCGGACGTCGCGAACCCCGGTGTCCGCCACCGCGCGCATCTCGCGGTCGGGCTCAGCGCCGCGGAAGGGCAGCGGATGTTCGATCGCGCGCTGGCGCTCGACCTGCCGCAGCTGCTGGTGTCGACCACGCCGCTCGACCGCGCGGCCGAGTTCTACGCACCGTCCACATCGGACTCCGCCGCGGCCGAGCCGTCGGCGGAGCGGCTCGCGGCGAGCCTGCGCGGCTGGCTCGGTGTCGACGAACTCGACCCGGGCGCGTCCCTGTACGAGCTCGGCGCCGATTCGCTGACGCTGCTGGACCTGATCGCCGAGGTCAAGGCGCAGCACGGGGTCGAGCTGGACCTTTCCCAGCTGAGCCACCGGGTCAGCCTCGCCGAGGTGCTCGCGCTGCTGGGGGAGGAGCCGACCGGCGACGCGGTCGCGGTCGAGGTCTGGCAGGAGGGCACCGGGCGGGACGTGCTGTCCCTGGTGCATCCCGTCGGCGGTGACATCCAGGCCTATCGCGCGCTCGTTTCGGCGCTGGATCCGCGGTTGACGGTGTGCCTCATCGCGGATCCGGCGTTCCGGAAGCCCGGCCTGCCGTCGTGGTCGATCCCGGAGCGGGCGCGCCGCTATCGGGCGGCGCTCGAAGCGCGGTTCCCGCGCGCCGAGTGGAACTGGCGGCTGGGTGGCTGGTCGTTCGGTGCCTGGGTGGCGCTCGAGATGGCGGCGGGCGTCGATACGGACGGCTCGGCGGTCGACGGGCTGTACCTGATCGATCCGCCCGCACCGGACGCCGGGCCGCACCTCGCCGCCTACGGTGACGCGGAGCTGGAAGCGGTGTTCGCCAACGAGCTGAGCCAAGGGGAGGCGAGCGAGGCTTACGCGAAGCGGCTGGCCGCCTGCTGCCGTGCCAACCTGGCCACCATGGCGGACTACGCGCCGCCGCGGCTGAGCCGCACCACGGCCGCGGTGTGGCTCGCGGGCACGCCGGTGGCGGGTCTGCCGGTGCACTCGACCGGACCGGAACCGTGGCTGGCGCTGCTGCCCGGCATGGTGACCACGCTCGACACCACGCACTACGGCATTGTGGAGCCCGACCAAGCGAAGGTGGTGGCGGAGTTCGTGAACGCGGCGCTGCCCGCGTTCGAGACCTGCTGAGCCACCCATCGACGGAAGAAAGGCTGATAGTTGACCACCGATCCCTGGCTCCAGCCGCCCATCGCCCCCGGCGCTGACCGGCTGTTCTGTTTCCCGTTCGCGGGCGGCAACGGCACCGCGTTCAAGACGTGGCGACCCGCGCTGGCCCCGCGCACGGAGGTGTGGGCCGCGATGCTGCCCGCGCGTGGCCCCCGGCTCGCTGAGCCGCCCACGACCAGCCTGGCCGATCTCGTCTCCCACCTCACCGACTCGATCGCCAAGCTGACCGACAAGCCCTTCGCGTTCTTCGGCCACAGCCTCGGTTCGCTCGTCGCCTTCGAGACCGCTCGCGAGCTGCGGCGCCGCGGTCTCCCGCTGCCCGAGGTCCTGTGGGCCTCCGGTGCCGAAGGACCGGGCACGCGGGTGGTGAAGCGGCACCTGCACGGCCTGCCGCACGACGAGTTCATCGAAGCGCTGCGCGAGTACAACGGCACCCCGTCGGAGGTGCTCGAACACCGCGAGATCATGGAGATGCTCTACCCCGCGCTGCAGGCCGACTTCGGCATGGCGGAGCGCTACGAGTACCGCGAAGAACCGCCGCTGGACCTCCCGATCCACGCGCTCTACGGCGACGCCGACCCGCACGTGGACTACGAGCTGCTCCAGGGCTGGGGGCGCGAAACCACCCGGTCCTTCAGCGTGCACGGGTTCGACGGCGACCACTTCTTCCTGTTCCCGCACGAGGAAGCGATCACCGCGCTGATCGCGGGGCGCGCGCGATGAACCCGTACCAGGCGCTGTCGCCGCGGTCGTTCTGGCGATCCGCGGTGGCCGAGCCTGGTCCGGCGGACATCGGTGACCTGTGGACGCCGAAGTTCCCGATCGGGCAGGACGACGTCATCCTCACCGCGGGGTCGTGCTTCGCGGGCCACATCGGGCGCGCCCTGCTCGAACACGGCCTGAACTGGCGCGACGCCGAGCCTGCGCCACCGGGACTGACCAGGGAGGAGCGCGGTGCGCGCGGGTACGGCGTGTTTTCCTTCCGCACCGGCAACATCTACACGGCCGCGTTGCTGAGGCAGTGGTTCGGGTGGGCGACCGGGGACACCGCGCACCAGGGGGAGATCTGGGAGGAGGACGGCCGGCTCTTCGACCCGTTCCGTCCCGCCGTCGAGCCCGGCGGCTACGCCTCGCCCGACGACGTGCTGGCCGCGCGCGAGGTCACGCTCACGGCGATCCGCGAGGGCCTCGCCGACGCGAGCTGCCTCGTCTTCACCATGGGGCTGACCGAGGCGTGGCAGGACGCGACCACCGGCGCCGTCTATCCCGCGTGCCCCGGCACCGTCCGCGGCACCTTCGACCCCGCACGGCACGTCCTGCGGAACTTCGGGTTCGCCGAAGTGCACGAGGACCTGGCCGCGGCGATCGCGCTCGCCCGCGCGGTGAACCCGGAACTGCGGGTCCTGCTGACCGTTTCCCCGCAGCCGCTGACCGCGACGGCCACCGGCGCGCACGCGCTCGCCGCGAACGGCTACACCAAGTCGGTGTTGCGCGCGGTCACCGGTCAGCTCGCGCACGAGCACGCGCACGTCGACTACTTCCCGTCGTACGAGCTCATCACCGGTGCCCCGTTCGGATCGGCCTTCTTCGAGCCGAACCTGCGCACGGTCACCGCGGAGGGCGTCGCGTTCGTCATGCGGCACTTCCTGACCGGACTGGGCACGACCGGTGCGAACGGCCATGGCGAACCGAGCGGCGGGGAGGAGTTCTTCTGCGATGACGCCGTCCTCGACTACTACACACCCGGCTAGGTTCCTGCTGCTCGGCGATTCGCACGCGGGCCCCATCGGCCG
Source organism: Amycolatopsis sp. CA-230715 (assembly GCF_018736145.1). GTDB lineage: Bacteria > Actinomycetota > Actinomycetes > Mycobacteriales > Pseudonocardiaceae > Amycolatopsis. The sequence goes on along the minus strand of NZ_CP059997.1, from coordinate 9,393,027 downwards.
CGCGGCGAAAGCGGCGCGGATCCCGTTCCACGGCGGTCCCCTCGGTGCCGGGCGCGAGTTCAACGCAGAGTTCTTCGACGCGAGCGACGCCGACGTCGCCTTCCGCGGCGCCGACGCCGAGCGGCACTACCGCGACTTCCTCGGCGAGCTGGGCATCACCAGGCTCGCCGACCTCGGCGTCCCACTGGTGTCGACCTTCGGATTCGGCGTGCACTTCGTGGCGACGAAGGAGAACTGGACCGTTTACAGAGGACGCGACGGCGCCTTCCCGCCCGGTTTCCTGACGAGCGGGCTGTTCGACGACATCGTGGTAGCGCACGCGCGCGGCGCGCTGCGGTTCTACCGGCACGCCCGCTCGTTCGGGATCCGGGTGCTGGCCGTCCTCCCGCCGCAGCGCGTACCGCCGCTGTCCGACGCTGCGGTTTTCCAGGCGGCGCAAGACACTTTGGCCAGTGCGCTCACCGGATCCGGGGTCGAGATCGTCGATCTCCGCGCCCGCGTCACCGACGAGTCCGGCGCCCAGCGCCCCGAGCTGTGCGAAACCGGCGACCCGATCCACGGCAACCTCGCCTTCGGCAGGCTGCTGCTGGACCGCGGGCTCTGAGACCCGCGAACCTGATTGGAGAGAAGAAAATGGAGCAGTTCGCGCTCGACGCGCTCAAGCGCCTCACCACGCGCGCGCACGAGACCTACGACCTGATCGGTGTCGACCCGCTGACCCCGGTGATCGGCGCCGAAGTGTCCGGTGTGGACCTTTCGGCGGAGCTGGGGGGCAAGGAACTCGACGAGATCAAGCGCGCGTTCCTCGCCCACCACGTACTGGTGTTCCGCGACCAGAAGCTGACGAACGAGGACCACAAGAGGTTCGCGAGGCATTTCGGGGTGCTGCACGAACGGCAGCTCGCCGATCTCGACGGGGGAGATCCCGCGGTGCTGGAACTGAGCGCCACCAAGGATTCCGACTACGTCGACGGCGAGGACTGGCACACCGACGGCACCGCGAAGGAGGAGCCCGCGCTCGGTTCGATGCTGTACGTGACCCAGCCGCCGGAGATCGGCGCCGGCGGCGACACGTTGTGGGCGAACATGCACCTCGCGTACGAAATGCTGTCGCCCGCCATGAAGGAGTTCCTCGACGGGCTCACCGCGATCCACGACGGACTGGTCCCGTGGCAGGGGTACACGCCGCCGCCGGAGTACGTCGTCCCGAAGAGCGAGCACCCCGTGGTGGCGAAGCACCCCGACACCGGCCGGAAGATGTTGTTCGTCAACCCCGGATTCACCACGCACATCGTCCAGCTCGCCCGCGACGAAAGCCGCGCGCTGCTGGACTTCCTGTTCGGCCTCGTGCACAAGCCGATGCTGAGCTGCCGCGTGCGCTGGACGCCGAACACACTGGTGTTCTGGGACAACAGGTGCACCCAGCACCACGCGGTGTGGGACTACTACCCGCACGCCCGGCACGCCCGACGGGTCTCGATCAACGGCGGGCGCCCCGAGGCCTGAGCATCGGGGACATCATCACCGCGGCGGAGCTCAACGCGGGAAGGTGTGGCGGCGCAGGTACCCGCCGCGACCTCTCCGGGGACCCCGAGCAGTTCGACCGCAGACGGGACCACGACACCGGGTTCCGCGCAGTGCACTGGTGCCCGCGACGTTGCCCGGACTCACCGCTGTCACTGAATGGCAGGCTCAAGAGCTCGATGTTGACCGGCTCTCGGGTCAACGTGGTGCCATCCGGAGGGCACCGTCGAGCCGGATCGTTTCGCCGTTGAGCATCGGATTTTCGATGATGTGTGCCGTGAGCGAGGCGAACTCCGCGGGATGGCCGAGCCGAGCTGGATGAGGCACCTGGTGGCCGAGCGCTTCGACCGCGGACTGCGGAAGGGGTGCGAACATCGGCGTGTGAAACAGTCCGGGTGCGATCGTGACCACCCGGATTCGCATCGATGCGAGGTCACGGGCGATCGGCAGGGTCATGCCGATGACGCCCGCTTTCGAGGCTGCGTAGGCGGCTTGCCCGACCTGGCCGTCAAACGCGGCTATCGAGGCGGTGTTGACTATGACCCCGCGTTCCCCGCCTTCGTCATCCTCGGCCTGAGCGATCCGCGCCGCGGCGAGGCGGATGACGTTGAAGGTGCCGATCAGGTTGATGTGGACGATCTCGTTGAAGGTGTCCAGCGGGAACGGACCGTTCCTGCCGACGGTCTTGGCGGCGCTGCCGGTTCCCGCGCTGTTCACTACCACGCGCAGCGTGCCCAGGCTCGCGGCGAGTTCGATCGCGGTGGAGACGTCTTCTTCCCTGGTCACATCGCCAGGGGAGAACGCGACTCGTGCACCCAGTTCGTTCGCGATCTCTTTGCCCCGCGAGGATCGGGCGAGGAGGACCACTGACGCACCGCGCTCGTGCAGGGTGCGTACCGTCGCCAGGCCAAGTCCGGATGTGCCGCCGGTGACCAGTGCGACGCTTCCTTCGATTCGCACGTGGCGCCTCCACTTCTGTGTTCTGCCAGAATTGTTGTTTCGCAACGGTTCGACCAGCCGGTGGGCGCGTGCACCCAGCACATCCCGTTCGGCGGGACCGGGCCACCTGCGAACGGTGGTGTCTCTTGCTCGGCGTCATCACCGAGTTGCGCTCGCATCTGCACGTTTGTCGACCGTGTGAAGGAATTCCGCAGTATGCGAACGCATGCGTTCGGCTTGCGTCGGCTGAGGTCAGCGCGAACTCCCTGGAGGACACTCCGCCCAGGATGTCTACAAAGGACTCCGGTTCGGGACGTAACGTGTAGAAGGCACCGCCCTCGCGGCGGGTAGCGCGCCTCGAACTCCCGCATCGCTCTGCGTCTTCTCGGCAAGTTCACGGCGGAGTACGGCACCGACCCTGGTCAGCATCCGCTCAGCGGGATGCACCGGAACCAGCCAACCTCGAAGTACACGTCGGTGACCGGGTCGGCGTCCGCAGCCCCTCTCGCGCCTGCGCGCTCACGCAGCGCGCGTTGTTCAGCAGAACTTCGTCGAACTCGGCTCGCTCGACCTGGTCGGTCGTGGACAGCGGCACGGACTCCTCGAGCTGTTGCCCTGGAAGGAATCCTTCTCGGGGACGAGCGGGGAATGGCCCTGTTCGGCCACGAGCGCGGCCGGTGTTGGAACCGGCAGGGCCGCCACCCGCCAGGGCAACGTCGAATTCGTCGAGGTTATCCACGCGTTCTCTTTCTTGCGCTCGCTCGTCAGGATGACGTCGCGCACGGCTGGGGATCGATGTCACATGGTCGACACGTCGCAGTGGTTCGGCGTCGACGACGGCAGGAGATCACGGATGTGGCACATCGATCCGGTAATGCTTGCAGGGTCGCTGATCGAGATTACCGGACGGCGGGCGTCAATGTCGATCGATTCACGCGAGCCGTTCGGCCGGTATGTGACTGGTGTGGACGTGGTCACGTACTGGCAACAGAGACCCGCGGTGAGTGACAGCAAGTACCGTCTCGCCGGTCCATGCACAATGTCTGCATATTATCGCCATATTGCCCCGCCGACCTCGTTGCCTAGCGGCCATCCGGTGTCATAGGGTCGCGGCGATGATCCAGTCGACGCTGGCGAACGGTGTTTCGTGCGTCGGTGGACAGGTATGCACGAGACGCATGTTCCTTGGGGGGTTCGGCGATGCTCACGTAGTTCTGTGCGAAGATCTTGCGCTTATTGGGGATGATCCGCTCTCGGCAGTCGGACGCGCGCCCCGTTCGAGTCGTGGTGCGCTGCGAGTTCACAGCTGTCCGAGTCGGGGTGATGTGAAAATATTTCGAATGTTTCGTGCGTGGTTATCTTGATTGTGCGCAGGGCATCCCGGCCGTTGCCGTCTCGGTGATGTTCCGGGTTCGCTCCGACTCTTCTGGGGAAGAAATGCAAACGACCGGTTCGTCGACGTTCGATGAGACATTTACCGTGACCGTCGACAATCCTTTGCTGAGCGGCCATGTCGTATATGGGCGCACTCTCCTTCCCGGCGTCGGATATGTGGATCTGGTGCTCCAGGTGCTCGCCAAGCAGGGCTACGCGATGCCGGAAGTCGAACTGCGCAATCTGACCATTCTCTCCCCACTGGTCGTGGAGCGTGGCGAACCGGTTCTCATCACGGTCAAGGCAAATCCGACGACGGCTGGCGGGTGGCGGATCGAAGTCCGTAGCCGACGTTCGCCGGACGACGGGGACGTTCTGCACGCCACGGTCACGGCACGGGTCGCGGCCGACCCGCCGACGGCACCTGGCTTCGGTGGACGCCGATTGCCGTTGCCGATCACCGAAGCCGCCCGGCTCCTGCCACTCGCCGATGTCTACGCCTGGGTTCGCGAGCGTGAGCTGGTCCACTCGGGACTGATGAAGGTCGACGGCATCGTGCACCACCGCGCTACCGACACGGTCGTGGCGCTGGAACTCCCCCCGGAGCATTTGAGCAGCGCGTCCAGCTTCCTCTTCCATCCGGCCCTGTTCGAAGCGGGGCTGCTCGGTGGTGGCGTGGGCATGCACGTACTGGACGAAGAGCGCCAAGGTGACGAGCTGTACCTACCACTCGTGTTCGAGACGTTCCGCGCGACCGCGCCACTCGGCCAACGCTGCTTCGTTCGGGTGCCGACCGCGTCGGCACGTCGGGACGACGAGTTGTTCCGCCTGGCGGTGGAGTTCTACGACGAGTCCGGCGTGCAGATCGCGGAGATCGGGCAACTCGTGGCCAAGCGGGTCCGCGCGGCCGAGTCGCTCGATGTCCGAGGCGAGCCTGCGCCGGCCGGCGTGACCACGGTTCCCGCTGGACCGGCACATCCGGCGGCGGGGCAGAGCCAGGATGCCAGATCCGCGCTACGGGAGCTGGTCGCGGCGCGCCTCGATCTGCCCTCATCCCAGGTCGACGTGGATTGTGGTTTCTACGAGCTGGGACTCACATCGGCGCAGCTGGTCTCGCTCGTACCGGAGCTGGAGAACCGACTGGACCGGTCACTGTCACCGACGATCGTGTTCGAGCACAGGTCGATTGCGGAGCTCGCCGAGGTGCTGCAGGACGCCGCACAGCCCGGAGCGAATGACACGAACGCGGTCGACCGCGTGGCAGCGGCGCGCGCCGTCCTGATCGACGAAATCGCGACACTGCTGGATGTGCCGGTCGGCGAGGTGGACCCGGGCGGCGAGTTCGGGGACTTCGGGCTCGAGGTCACCGGCCTTGCCCGGCTGGCAGCCCGGCTCAGCGACCGCTACGGGCCGGCCGTGACGTCCGCCATCCTCGTCGAACGCCAGACGGTGCAGGCCATGGCCGAGTGGCTCGCGGCCCACAGCTGGCCGTTGTCGCTCCAGGACGGCTCCGCCGCTGCGGGCGGGCGCCCGCATCCGATGGTGCATCGCGTCGTGCCCGACGGCGACGCGGTCGTGTGCCATGCACGCTTCACCGGTGACGAGCCATTCCTGCGGGACCACCGTGTGCGGGACAGCAGCCTGCTACCCGCGGTCGCGCAGCTGGAGATGGCGCACGCGGCAGTCGTGGTCGCTTCTGGGCGGGAACAGCCGGATCGCGTACGACTGCACGACGTCGTGTGGCTCAGACCGGCGGTCTGCGGCCCGGACGGGCTGGAACTGCGGGTACGCGTCGAGCCGCGCTCGGATGACCGCTGGGAGTACACGATCGACCGCGTTGACGGTGACGGTGGTCGCACGGTGTGCGGCACGGGCAGGGCGAGCACGGCGGACGCGAACGATCAGGCCTGGCCGGCGTTGGACGACCTGCGCGCCGCGTGCGCGGAGCAGGTGATCACCGGCACCGAGATGTACGACCTGTACACGCGCGTCGGCATGGACTACGGCCCCGCCCAACGGTCAGTGGTCACGCTGGGCGCGGGTCGGGACGAGGCAGGCGGTACTCAGGTGCTGGCCGAGCTGCGCCTGCCGGCGACGGCGGAGCCGCTGAACGGATACCGTCTCCACCCGAGCATCCTCGACGGCGCGCTGCAAGCAACGATCGGCCTGCGACTGGCCGCGAGGCAAACCGGGGAGACGCCCACCGATCCCGCACTGCCGTTCGCCCTGGGCCAGGTGGCGTCGTTGGATGGCACATCCGCCACGGCCTACGCGTGGATCCGGTACCACTCGGGAAGCGGACCGGCCACCGCGTCGGCTCAGTTGGACGTGACCTTGTTCGACGAACACGGCCGGGTGTTCGTGGACCTGACCGGGCTCAGCACCAGGGTGCTGGCCGATGGGGCACGGCGACCTGGCCACTCGGACTCTGGTCCGGCTCAGGACGTCGAGGTAACCGCCGCTGCCACCGACATCGCGATCGTCGGCGTCAGCGGCCGCTATCCGGAGGCTGCGGATCTCGACGAGTTCTGGCAGAACCTCCGAGCTGGTCGCGACTGCGTCCGCGAGGTGCCGGCGGAGCGCTGGGACCACCGCCGGTACGCCGAGGTCGGTGGGTCGTCGAAGGGCAGCTGGGGCGGGTTCATCGACGGCATCGATCGTTTCGACCCGTTGTTCTTTCAGATCTCGTTGGCAGAAGCCGAACTTCTCGACCCGCAGGAGCGCCTGTTCCTCGAGTGCGCCCACCACACGCTCGAAGACGCCGGATACACCGGTGAACGGCTGAACCAGTCTTCTGCTGCCCCGGGGGCAGGGCGGACATCCAACCGGGTCGGCGTCTTCGTCGGCGTGATGTACCAGGAATATCAGCTGTACGGAGCGCAGGCACAGGAGCGCGGGCGGGCAGCCGCCCTGTCCGGCAGCGGGTCCAGTGTCGCCAACCGCGTGTCGTACTTCTACGACTTCCACGGGCCGAGCATCACGGTCGACACGATGTGCTCGTCCTCGTTGACGGCCATCCACCTGGCCTGTGAGGGGATCAAGAGCGGTCAGTGCGATGCGGCGCTCGCCGGCGGCGTGAACCTCACCTCTCACCCCAACAAGTACGTGCTGCTGAGCCAACGCCGGTTCCTGTCCAGCGACGGGCGCTGCCGCAGCTTCGGCGCGGGCGGCGACGGATACGTGCCTGGCGAGGGCGTCGGTGCTGTCCTGCTCAAGTCCCTGGAACGCGCGGTGGCCGACGGAGACCACATCTACGGCGTGATCAAGGGAACCGCGCTGAACCACGGCGGCCGCACCTCCGGTTACTCGGTGCCGTCCCCGGTGGCTCAGGGCGAGGTGATCGGTGCCGCGCTCACGGCCGCGAACGTCGATCCGCGCTCGGTCAGCTATGTCGAAGCGCACGGCACCGGGACAGCGCTCGGTGACCCGATCGAGGTCAGCGGTCTGGCCAGAGCACTCGCGGGGTCGAGCGGCCTGCCGCCGCACTGTGCGATCGGGTCGGTGAAGTCGAACATCGGGCACGCCGAAAGCGCGGCGGGGATTGCCGGGCTCACCAAGGTGCTGTTGCAGCTGAGGCACGGAGAACTGGTGCCGAGCCTGCACTCCGACACGCTCAACCCACGACTCGACGCCAACGGCACGTCGCCGCGCGTGCAGCAGCGAGTGGAGACGTGGCACCGGCCGACGGTGGAGATCGACGGAGCGCCGCGGCTGTTCCCCCGGACCGCCGGAGTGTCCGGTTTCGGCGCGGGTGGCTCGAACGCTCACATCATCGTTTCCGAGTACCAACCCCAGGTCTCGGTTGGTCGTCGGCGCGCCGACGACGGCAGGCCGGCCCTGTTGGTGCTTTCCGCGCAGAGCGAGGCTCAGCTCGTGGAGCAGGCGCGGCGGTTGCGCCGGCGGTTGCCGGACCTGGGCGACGACTCGCTGCACGACGTCGAGTGGACCCTTCAGGTTGGGCGCATGGCGCTCCGGGAGCGACTGGCCTTCGCGGCGACGTCGTTGGCCGCCGCCACGGATCTGCTCGACTCGTTCATCGCCGCGCCCCAGCGGCCCGGCCCCTGGGTGCGGGGGACCGTCCGGTCTGGCGAACCGGCGCGCCAGGGTGACGAGGTGTACCGCTCGGCCCTGTCCGACTGGATCGACCGCTGTGTCCACGAACCGCTGCTGCGCCTGTGGGCTGACGGCGCGCCGGTGCACTGGGAGACCGCGCGCCCCCCGATTCCGCCTGCGCGGAGCATCAGCCTGCCCGGATACCCGTTCGCCAAGGATCGGTGCTGGTTCGAGCTCGACGGAGACGCGGCAGAGCGGCCGGCACTCCCCGCCGCCGGCCCAGGGCGCGCGAACGAAGAGCCGACCGAAGACGCCGACATGGTGCTGATGCGCCCGGTATGGCATGCGCTGCAAGCAGACCCGGCTGGTCAGGGGGAGACCTACACCGAGCACCACGTCGTGGTGCTCGGCCGATTCACCGCGGCGGAACGCGAAGAGCTACGGGCCGCCCTACCCGCCGGTGTGGTGTGCGAGGTCGTGGAGCCCGCGGAAGGTTCCCTGGACCTGCTCTACACGGACGCGGCACGGCGGGTCTTCTCTCTGGTCCGCGAGGTCCTGCACGGCGGCGTGGCCCAGCCCGTTCTGTTCCAGGTCGCCCTCGTCGGCGGGGCCACTGATCATGAGCGCCTCGGCTGTCTGGATGGGCTCACGGGTCTGTTGAGAACGGCTCATCTCGAGCACCCGCTCCTACGCACGCAGTACCTGGATTGCCTCGACGGGGCACTCCCAGCCGCTGTGGCAGCCCGCCTGATGTCCGAGGCGGCCAACGGCCACGTTCGGGCGGTACGGCACCGCGACGGCCGCCGGCTCGCCGAACGCTGGGAGGAGTTGTCCTCCGCACCGGCCGCCGTTGTGCCGTGGAAGGAGCACGGCGTCTATCTCATCAGTGGTGGCGCGGGCGGCCTCGGTCTCATCGTGGCGCATGACATCGCCGCGTCGGTCGGCCACGCCACGGTGGTCCTCGTCGGCCGATCCGGGCTGACCGACGAAAAGCGGAGTGCGTTGGACGCGCTGCGTGCGACCGGTTTGACCGTGGATTACCACCGCGCGGACGTGGCCGACCGCGCCGCGATGACCAGGATGCTGTCCGCCGTGCTGGGCGACCACGGTCCGCTCACGGGTGTCCTGCACTCGGCCGGAGTCGTCGACGACCGCTTCATTCTCCGCAAGAGCACCGAGGACGTGGAGCGCGTTCTCGCGCCCAAAGTCGCGGGCCTGGTCAATCTGGACGAACTGACCAGGGACCAGAACCTGGAACTGTTAGTGTGCTTTTCCTCGACGGCAGGGGCATTCGGAAACCCCGGCCAGGCCGACTACGCCACCGCGAATGCCTTCATGGACGGCTACGCGGCCTATCGCAATCGCCTCGTCGACAGCGGCGCGTGCCATGGCCGGACCGTCTCCATCGGCTGGCCGCTCTGGGGCGAGGGCGGCATGGGCGACGAGGTCGTCCGGACGAACCTGCGAAGCGCCGGGTTCGCTCCCTTGGACACCGTCCGCGGGTTGACCGCGCTGCGGGTCGCGATCGCTGCGGAGCAGAACGGCCTCGATGCCGGCAGGTTGCTCGTCCTCGTGGGCGAGCGCCGCCACTTGCTCGATCGGCTCCCCGGCCTCGACGACCGTATCGAGGCCGCGCGGCCGGCGACCCGTCGGCCGGTGGACGTCACGACCATGGAGACGACCGTGCGTGCACTGGAAGACCGAGCGGTTGCCTACCTGCGGCGCCTGGTGGCCGCGGCACTGAAGCTCGGACCGGAACGACTGGACGTCGGGACGCCACTGGACCAGTTCGGGATGGACTCAGTCGTCGCGGTGAACGTGATCTCCAAGCTGGAGGAGTCGTTCGGTCCGCTGCCTCGGACGTTGCTGTTCGAGATGCCGACGGTTCGGGAGTTGGCACGGTACTTCGCGACCGACCATACGCGGGCGCTGCGATCGCTCGTTGGTGCGCCTGCCGAGCCACGACGAGTTGGTTCCGTACCGGCACCGGATTCCGCGCCGCCGGTGCCGGCGCCCCCGGATTCCGCGCCGCGCCGTGGGAATCCCGGCGCGGACGCGGCGGGCGGGCGGCCAGGGGAGATCGCGATCGTCGGTATCAGCGGGCACTACCCGCAGGCGGATGATCTCGACACCTTCTGGTCGAACCTGCGAGACGGCAGGGACAGCGTCACCGAGATCCCGCCGGAGCGGTGGGACCACCGGCCTCTCGACGACGCGGGTCTCAGCCGCGGGAAGTGGGGCGGGTTCATCGAAGGGGTCGACCGATTCGATTCGTTGCTTTTCGGCATCGCGCCACGGGACGCGAAAGCGATGGACCCGCAGCAGCGGTTGTTTCTCCAGACCGTGTGGCACCTGCTGGAGGAGAGCGGGGTCACGCAAGAGGTGATCGAGCGGCACTACGGGCGCCGTGTCGGGGTGTACGTCGGCGCGGGCTACCAGATGTACCGCGCGGACGAGTCGGACCCGACCCTCGTCGCGCTCGCCTCGTCGACCTCCTACAACATGATCGCCAACCGGGTGTCGTACTTCTTCGGTCTCGAAGGTCCCAGCCTGGCGGTGGACAGCATGTGCTCGTCAGCCGCGACCGCCATCCACCTCGCCTGCGCCGATCTTCAGCGCGGGGAGACGGAATTGGCCGTGGCCGGGGGCGTCAATCTGACGATCCACCAGAACAAGTACGTAGCGTTGTCCGAGCTCCAACTGCTCGGCAGTCACCCCGGTAGTCGTAGCTTCCGCGAAGGCGACGGCTACCTGCCAGCCGAAGCCGTCGGCGCGGTGCTGCTCAAGCCACTGGACAAGGCGGTTCACGACGGCGACACGATCCATGCCGTCATCAAGAGCACCGCCTCGGTGCACAGTGGCAGGGGCAACGGCTTCATGACGCCGAGTCACGCGTCCCAGGTGAAGGCCATGCGGCGGGCGCTGGAACTGGCGGACGTCGAACCGGATTCCATCGGGTACGTCGAAACCGCTGCGAACGGCGCGGCGCTATCCGACGCGGTCGAGTTCCGCGCTCTGCGCGAGGTGTTCTCGGGCGTGACCGAGCCGGTCGCGCTCGGCACCGTGAAGTCGAACCTCGGGCATCCGGAGGCGGCTTCCGGCATCGCTCAGCTGACGAAGGTCGTCCTGCAACTGCGGCACGGCGAGATCCCGCCTCTGGTCGAGGTGGGGTCGCCCAATCCCGATCTCGACCTCGCCGGAACGTCGCTGCGGCTCTGCGACCGGCTGACGGACTGGGAAGCCCGCGGCAGGGCGGATGCGGACGGCGGGCCAGTGCCCCGCCGTGCACTGATCAACTCGGTCGCGGCGGGTGGCAGTCACGTCAGCCTGGTCGTCGAAGCGCCGCCGCTGACCGAACCCGCCCGGCCCGCGCCCCTCGATACCGGTGTCCAGCTGGTTGTGCTGTCCGCCAAGACTTCCGACCGGCTGGCGACCTCGGTACGGCGGATGCACGACTTCCTGGAAGGAGATCGCTCGGCAGCTCTCGCGGACATCGCGTTCACCTCGCAACTCGGTCGCGAGGCGCTGACGGAACGGCTCGCGGTTGTCGTGGAATCACGGGAAGAACTCCAGAACGCCCTCGCCCATTACTTGACGGACACCGAGAACGTTGCCCTGTATCGCGGAAACACGGAAGACGATGTCAGTCCACTGGGGACGGTTCTGTCCGGCGCCCGCGGTGAGGAGTTCCTGGCAGGTCTCGTCGCGGACGGCGACTTGCGGCACATCGCCGAGGTGTGGGTGCGCGGTGTCCGGGTGCCGTGGCGCGGACTGCACCACGGCACCCGGCGCCTCGTCCCGATCCCGGCAACCGCTTTCGAACAGGAGTGGTACCGGGCCGGCCGCACGTCCGAGGCGCCGATCCCGGTAGCGGAAAAGGAAAGCAGTTCGGGGTTTTCCGCCGCAGACCCCGAGCAGACGATGATCAGCGCGTGGTCGGACCTGTTGGAGATCGAGCCGGACAAGCTCAGCGGGAAAAGCCACTTTTTCGCCCTTGGCGGCAACTCGCTGCTGGCGACCCGGCTCATCAACCTGCTCAAGCACCGGGTCGGGGTGGAGCTGCCTATACAGGCCGTGCTCGACGTACCGCACCTGGCCGACATGGCCGCCGAACTGGAACGCCGCATCGCGCGGCCTGCGGATGAGCTCGACGTCGCCCGGATCGTGGAAGCGCTGCGGCTGGTCGAAGGCATGAGCGACGAAAAGCTGGACGCCTTGAGCATCGAGAACTAGGGAATGGTGATGACCTCAACCAGTCCGGACCTGATCCGGCGGATCCGCGCTCTGTCCGGGAGCCAGCGGCGCGCGCTGATCACGTTGCTCACGCGGCAGGGCGTCGACCTCTCTGCTCTGTCCACACTGGACACCATACCCGCGGTGCCGAGGTCGGCGGACGAGCCGGTACCGCTGTCGTTCACCCAGCAGCGCCTGTGGTTCCTGGCGCAGCTGGACGGTCCTAGCGCTGCCTACAACATTCCGATGGGCCTTCGGCTGCGTGGCCGCCTCGATCGCACCGCGCTGGTACGCGCGCTGGAAGCGATGGTGCAGCGGCACGAAGTCCTGCGCACGCGGTTTCTCGACCGCGAAGGCGTGCCGTACCAGTACATCGGCGATGGTCGCAACTTCGCAGTGGGTTTCGACGACGTCGAATCGGCGACGGTTTTCCCGATCTGCGAACAGGAAGCGGCGGCCGCGTTCGACCTGGCGAACGACTCGCTGATCCGGGCGCGGCTGCTGCGGGTGTCGGAGCGGGAGCACGTCCTGCTGGTGACCGCGCACCACAGCGTTGCCGACGGCAGGTCGGTCGGTGTCTTCTTCCGGGATTTGACGGCTCTGTACGAGGCTTTCTGCGCGGGCCGACCATCCCCGTTGGAGCCCTTGCCGATCCAGTACGCGGACTACGCGCATTGGCAGCGCGGGTGGCTGGCCGACGATGTTCAGGCGCGTCAAGTGGAGTACTGGAGGAAGCAGCTCGAAGGCGTCGATCCGAGGCTGTCGTTGCCCGCGGACCGAGAACGCCCAGCCGTCAAGACGTATCGGGGTGCGCGCGAAGGATTCCGTTGCCCTGCCGAGCTGCTCGCCAAGCTCCGGAGCGTCAGCGAGCGGTACGAGGTCACGCTGTACATGACGCTGCTGGCAGCGTACGCGGTGGTGCTGAACCGGTACACGTGCCGGACGGATGTCGCTGTCGGCACGGTTGTGGCGAACCGCAACCGGCTTGAGCTGGAAGATCTCGTCGGCTTCTTCGCGAACACTCTCGTGATGCGCGCGGACCTGTCCGGTGACCCGACTTTCCCGGATCTGCTGGCCCAGGTGAAGAGGACGGCGCTGGACGCCTACGACCACCAGGACGTGTCCTTCGAGGCCGTGGTGGACGCACTTCGGCTGGAGCGCAGCCTGGCCTACTCGCCGGTGTTCCAGACCATGCTCGTCCTGCACGAGGCGCGGACCCAGCGCGAGATCATGCTGGGTGATCTCGAGGTGTCCGAGGTCGAGATCGACACCGGCTACACGAAGTTCGACTGCACCGTCGAACTCCGGGAGACACCAGACGGGCTCGAGGGCCTCGTCGAGTACAACACCGACTTGTTCGACCGGGACACCATCCGGCGCCTCGCCGGTCACTACACCGAACTGCTCGCTTCGATCGCGGCCGACCCGCGTGCGCGCATCTCCCGGCTCGGCATGGTCGATGCGGCGGAACGGCAGCAGGTCCTGGCGGCCTGGAACGAGACGAACCGTCCGTACTCAGCCGACCGCTGCCTGCACCAGCTGTTCGAGGACGTGGTGGCGCGGCACCCCGACCGGATCGCGCTGGTGGACGGCGACCGGGTGTGGACCTACGCCGAACTCAACGCGTGGGCCAACCGCATCGGGCACACCCTGCGTGACCACGGAGTCGGACCCGACACGCTGGTCGGCCTGTGCACGTCGCGGTCGGCCGAAATGATCGCGGGCATCTACGGCGCGCTGAAGGCGGGTGGCGCGTACATGCCGATCGAGCCGTCGTACCCACCCGCTCGCATCTCCGAACTCGTCGAGACGTCCGGTGTCGGCGTGATACTCGTCCAGTCGCATGTGGACACTGAGCCGCTCGCTGCCGCGAAGCACGTGCTCACGCTGGACCACGATGGTCTGGCGCAGCGGGAGAACAACCTTCCGGCAGGGGATCTGGAACCGCATCACCTGGCCTACGTCATTCACACATCCGGTTCGACGGGGCGCCCCAAGGGCGTGATGATCGAGCACCGGGCGGCCGTCAACCGGATCGAGTGGATGCAGAGCGAGTACCAGCTCACCGAGAACGATGTCGTCCTGCAGAAGACCCCGTTCAGCTTCGACGTCTCCGTCTGGGAGTTCTTTTGGCCGTTGCTGTCCGGAGCGCGGCTGGTGGTGGCCGAGGCCGATGGCCACAAGGATCCCGGTTACCTCGTCTCTGCCATCCAGAGGTTCGGCGTGACCACCTTGCATTTCGTGCCGTCCATGCTCCGGGCGATCGTCGGCGAAGCCGGTTGGTCCGCGTGCGTGTCCGTTCGCCAGGTGTTCTGCAGTGGCGAGGCGTTGCCGAGGGACCTGTGTGAACGCCACTACGCGTTGCACACCGCTCCGCTGCACAACCTGTACGGCCCCACCGAGGCGGCCGTGGACGTGAGCCACTGGACCTGTCCGAGCGACCCACCGCACATCATCCCCATCGGCAGGCCCATCCAGAACACGCGGCTCTACGTGCTGAACGATGCGATGGCTCCGCAGGGCATCGGGTGCGTCGGTGAGTTGTACATCGCCGGCGTCGGCTTGGCCCGCGGTTACCTGCACCAGCCCGAGCTGACGCGGGAGCGGTTCGTGCCCGACCCGTTCGAGCCGGGTGCGCGGATATACCGCACCGGCGATCTGGCGCGGTGGCGGCCCGACGGCACCCTGGAGTTCCTCGGGCGCGTCGACGACCAGATCAAGTTGCGCGGTCATCGAATCGAACTGGGCGAGATCGAACACCGGCTCGGCGAACAGCCGGCAGTACGCTCCTGCGTGGTCGTGGTCCGCGAGGACCAGCCGGGTAACCAGCGGCTGGTGGCGTACGTGGTCTCGGACCAGGCCTCGGCCGGCCGCGACATTCGCGGCGATCTCGTCCGGCACCTGGTGCAGGCGCTGCCGGACTACATGGTGCCGAGCGCGTTCGTAACCCTCGACGCGCTGCCCGTCACCGCCAGCGGCAAGCTGGATCGTGCGGCACTGCCGGCGCCGGACCTTTCAGCGTTCGCCCAACGCACCTACATCGCTCCACGGACACCGACCGAGCGACTGCTGGCGTCCCTTTGGGCGGAACTGTTGGGCTTCGACGCCGACCGGGTCAGCACCGAGGACAACTTCTTCGCGCTCGGCGGGCACTCCCTGAACATCACCGTGCTGGTGGCCAGGCTCAGCGCGGCCGGCATGGTCGCCAGGGTGAGGGACGTTTTCAGCGCGCCAACCCTCGCCGCCCTGGCCGAGCGGATCGACCACGGGCAGGACGCGACTAACTACGCCGTACCGCCGAACGCCATCCCAGACGGCTGCGAACGGATCACCCCGGACATGCTCCCGCTCGTCGAGCTGACGCAGGAGCAGATCGACGCGATCATCGGGACGGTGCCCTCCGGCGCTCCGAACGTCCAGGACATCTATCCGCTTGTCCCGGCGCAGGAGGGCATTCTGTTCCACCATCTGGTGGCCCCCGACCACGACCCGTACTTGCTGTCGGCCCTCTTCGTCGCCGAGAACGAGGCGGCCTGCGCCAGGTTCACCGACGCGGTGCGCGCGGTGATCGACCGGAACGACGTCCTGCGAACGGCCGTGCTCACCGCCGGGCTGCCGGCGCCAGTTCAGGTGGTGTACCGCGCGGCACCGCTGACGGTTAGGCGCACGAGCCTCGATCCGCATCGCGACGCCGAGGAGCAGGCGCACGCCATGCTGGCGGACCCCGCTCCCATGGCGGTCGACCAGGCTCCGATGTTCCGGCTCACCACGGCCGAGGACCCGAACTCTGGCCGGTACTACGTCCTGCTGGACTTCCACCACCTCGTCGAGGACGCCACCTCGTTGCAGCTGATCATGGAAGAGATCGCGGTCCACCTGGCAGGCCGCGCCGACCTGCTACCGGTGGTGGCGCCCTACCGGGACTTCGTCGCCCATACCCTGCACCAGATCGCTTCGGGGGACGCCGAGAGCTACTTCGGGAACGTCCTCAGCGACATCACAGAGCCGACAATGCCCTTCGGGTTGACCGATGTACGCGGCGACGGGCGTCGGAAGCGCAAGCTGCGCCGATCCCTGCCCTCGGACCTCACCGAGGCGGTGCGCGCCGAGGCGCAACGGTTGCACATCAGCCCGGCCTGCCTTTTCCACACCGCCTGCGCCATGGTCGTGGCCGCGGGCAGTGGGCGCGACGACGTGGTGTTCGGCACCGTGATGTCGGGCCGCCTGCAGGGCGTGCCCGGGGTCGAGCGGATGCTCGGCAACTTCATCAACACCCTTCCCTTGCGGGTCCGCCTGTCCGGCCGGACCGTCCGGGCACTGATCGCGGACGTCGAGGCCGGGCTGCAGGAGTTGATCGCCCGCGAGCAGAGCTCGCTGAGCGCGGCGCAACGCGGCACCGGACTGGACAGCGACACCCCGCTGTTCAGCGCGGCCGTCAACTTCCGCCATTTCGAGCACGGGCACGATGCTGAGGCACACCGCATAGACGACTCGGGCGTCCGTTGGCTGGAGTTGGTGGACAACATCAACTACCCGATGGGCATCTCTCTCGACGACCTCGGTAGCGAGCTGTCGCTCATCGTCCAGGTCGAGGACACGATCGAGCCGGAGGCATTGCTCGCGTACGTCGAAACCGCACTCGCCGGGATCGTCGGCGCCCTCACCACCGACGACGGCAACGGCACCGCCGCGCTCGACGTCGATGTTCTGCCCGCCGCGGAACGTCGTCGGCTGCTGGTCGAGTGGAACGACACCGCCGGCCCCTACCCACACGACAGCTGCCTCTTCGAGCTGTTCGAAGCGCAGGTGGCACGGCGACCCGACGAGGTCGCCGTGCGGCACGGCGATCGGCGGCTCACGTACGCCGAACTGAACGCCAGGGCGAACGAGATCGCCCACCGCCTTCACGATCGGGCCGTCGGGCCGGACGTCCTGGTCGGGCTCTGCGCGGATCGGTCGCCTGAGCTGGTGATCGGCCTACTCGGCATTCTCAAGGCCGGTGGCGCGTGCGTGCCGATCGACCCTGGCTACCCCGATGAGCGGATCCGCGGCATTGTGCGCGGCTCGGGCATCGGGATACTGCTCAGCCAGGCCTCGTTCCCGTCCACACAGTTCGACGGCGTGGACGAAATCGTGTATCTCGACACGGGTGAGCGGGCTCGGGATGGCCTACCGGTACTCGCCGACCTTCGCCAGGACAACCTTTCCCGCGCCGAGTCGGGCGTGACGCCGGAACACTTGGCCTACGCCGTCTTCACCTCCGGGTCGACCGGGCGGCCCAAGGGCGTCCTGGTGCCACAACGAGGGGTCGTCCGGCTGCTCTGCAGCCCCGGCTACTTCTCGGCGAGCGACGACACGGTGATGTTGCACTACTCGTCGATCTCGTTCGACGCCGGCGTCCAGGAGGTGCTGACCCCACTGGTAGCGGGCGGGCAACTGGTCCTGCACGACGGCGACTCCAGAGACGTGGGGCAGATGCTCGACTGCGTCGAGCGGACCGGGGTGACGATGATGGTGCTGTCCGCGGCCTTCCTGCCGGCGTTCGCCGAGGAAGCAGAAGGACGGCAGCTGGCGCTGAAGTGCCTCGCGGTGGTCGGCGAAGCGTTCTCGGCGCGGGACGTGCGCAGGGTCGTCGCAGCGCAGCCGGACGTGACGGTGGTCAACGGATACGGCCCGACGGAAAACAGCATCGGTTCGACGTACCAGGTGATCCCGCCGGACGTCGCCGAGGACGCCCGCATCCCGATCGGCCGTCCGCTACCGCATTCCACCGCTTACGTGACGGACAGCCGGCTGCGGCTGGTCCCGACCGGCGTCGTCGGCGAGCTGTGCATGGGTGGTGCCGGCGTGGCGCGTGGTTACCTGGGCGACCCGGAGCTGACCGCCGAACGGTTCGTCGCCGATCCGTTCGGTACGGAGCCGGGCGGTCGGCTGTACCGGACCGGCGATCTGGTCCGCCGCCTGCCCGACGGTGCCCTGGAGTTCGTCGGCCGGCTCGACGACCAGGTCAAGGTGCGAGGTTTCCGCGTCGAACCGGGCGAGATCGAGGCCGCGCTGCGCGCGCACGCCATGGTGCACAGTGCGGCGGTGACGCCGCACGCGACCGGGGAGACCCGGTCGCTGGTCGCGTACGTGCGGCCGACGGAGCAATGGCTCGATGCCGCGGCCCAGGAACAGAACGCGGACCACCTCGAACAGTGGCAGCGGGTCTTCGAGGACCAGTACGCGGGAAGCGACGCCACCGACGATGGCGTGGACCTGGCCAGCTGGCAGAGCAGCTACACCCGCGAAGAGATCCCAGAGCCCGAAATGCTCGAATGGATCGACGGCACGGTGGAGCGGATCGCCGAGCTACAGCCGAAGCGCCTGCTCGAGGTCGGGGTCGGCACGGGCCTGCTGCTGTTCCGGTACGCGGAAAGCTGCGCGGCCGTGTGCGCCATCGACACCTCCGCCGGGGCAGTCGACGAGGTCCGGCGCGGCGTGGAACGTCGCAACTGGTCGCACGTGACCGTCGCCCACGGTGACGCGCTGGCGGTGCGGGAGCTGGCCGGATCCACCTTCGACACCATCGTGCTCAACTCCGTCGCCCAGTACTTCCCGAACCGGCTGTACCTGGAACAGGTCATCGCCCAGTTGCTGCCGCTTGTCGAGGACGGCGGCCGGATCTTCGTCGGCGATGTTCGCAACCTCGATCTGTTCTCAGCCCACGTGGGCGCGGTCGAGCGCAGCCGAGCATCGAGCCGCATCACGGTCGGCGCTCTGACCGCTCGTGTGCAGCGCCGCCGGCAGCAGGACGCCGAACTGTTGATCAGCCCGACCTGGTTCGCCGCGCTGCCCGAGCGGTTCCCCGAGCTGGGCTCCGTGGATCTGATGGTCAAGCGCGGTGTCGGCGACAACGAGATGCTGGCCTACCGCTACGACGCGGTGCTGACCAAGGGACCCGCGCGGTCCGGCGAGCCGCTGACCTGGCTCACCGCCAGCGGCGCGGCCGAGCTGCGCGATCTGCTGGACAGCGGCGAGGTCCCAAGCCGGTTCGGAGTCACCGGCCTGACCAACCCTCGTATCGCGGACGATGTGCGGGTCGCCGAGGGGCTGACCCGTTGGGCATCCACCCGGCGGGTGGAGCCGTTGCCGAACGGCGTTCGGATGACGGCCGAGGCACTCGCCGAGGCGCGAGAGCTCGAAACGACGCTGCAGTACGCCGAGCGGCTCGACTATCGGGTGGCGGCCACCTGGTCGCAAGACCGGCCCGATGGCCTCGACCTGGTGTTCGGGCGCCACGAGCTGCCGCTGGTGCGAGCCCGCGCCCCCTACCACCGTGCCGCGCTCACCAACAGTCCGCAGCTGGGCCGCATGGGTTGGTCGATGTCCAGGACCCTCAAGGAGTACCTGTCGGCCCGGCTGCCCGACTACATGGTCCCTGGTGCGTACGTGATTCTCGAAGAGCTTCCCGTTACGCGGAACGGCAAGGTCGACAAACGGGCGCTCCCCCTCCCGGACGAGCAGGATGTGACCAAGGAGGTCTATTCCGCACCGCGTACGGCGACCGAGCGGACGCTGTGCCGTCTGGTCGAAGGGGTTCTCGGGCTCAGCCAGGTCGGGCTCCAGGACAACTTCTTCGATCTCGGCGGGCATTCCCTGCTGGCTACCCGAGTGACGATCCGGGTGAGGAAGGAACTGGGGGTGGACCTGCCACTCCAGCTGATCCTCGCCGGTACTTCAGTCGCGGACATGGCCACCGCGCTGGACGACGCGTTGGCCGCGGACGCCAAGTCGGCCGGGTCGCCGGAGGTGCCCCTGGTGACGCCGACGCCGGTGCGGCCAGGGGAGGAGGTACCACTCGCGTTGCAACAACGGGACCTGTGGTTCCTCGATGAGTCACCGCGTTTCGGTCCGGCGCCCGACAATGTGCAACTCGTCTTCCAGATGGTCGGCCCACTGGACTGTGATGCGTGGGCGAACGCCGTGCGGGCGGTCATCGACCGGCACGCCGTGCTGCGCACCAGCTATCTACGCCGGGACGGAATCGTTTTCCAGACGGTGAACGACGGCGTGGACATCGACGTGCCGGTCCAGCGACTCGGTGAAAGCGCCGACGAGGACACCATCGCCGAGTCGCTGCGGGCGGAGCGAGCGCGTCCCTTCGCCCCGGACGACCGCGTCCAGCTCCGGGTGCACTTGCTAGCGCTCTCGGACAACGAGCATTGGGCTGTCTTCACGCGCCCGTGGGGTGTCGTCGACGGCTGGTCGGCCGGCATTCTGCTGACCGAGCTGTCCGCGTGCTACCGGGCACTGAGCCAGGGCGGGAAACCGGATCTGCCGGCACTTCCGCTGCAGTACGCCGATTTCGCCCGTTGGCAGGGGCACGCGGTCGACCAAGCGGAGCTGGACCGGCAGCTGAGCTACTGGCGCACTCGGCTGGCCGGCCTGCCCGAGTGTCTGTCGTTGCGTACCGACCACCCGCGCCCCGAAGTGAAGTCCTACCAGGGCTCCTCGGTGGAGCTGAGGTTCCCGGGCGACCTGCCCGATCGGCTGAAGCAGCTCAGTCAGGACCGCGGGGCCACGCTGTACATGACCTTGTTGTCGGCGTTCGCAGTGCTTCTGGGCGGCCGCTGCGCGGACCGGGAGGTGGCGATCGGATCGCCGGTCACCAATCGTCCTCGGATCGAGCTGGAACAGCTCATCGGGTATTTCGTCAACCGACTCGTGATCCGGCTCGATGTCGCACCTGAGCAGACCTTCACCGAACTGCTGGCGCGGACCAGAGTGGTCACGGCGGAGGCGCACGAACACAAGGATCTGCCCTTCCGTGACCTCGTCGAGGACCTGGTGCCGGTTTCCGACCCGGGGTGTTCACCACTGTTCCAGGTGATGTTCAACCTGATCAGTGCGGGTGACGGTGGTGCCGATGGCGGTGCGATCGACGATCTCGACGTTCGGGCGGTGCCGAACGACTCCGGTACCTCGGCGTTCGACCTGAATCTCATGGTGCGGGAAACCGACGTCGAGCTGACCGGCTACCTGGAGTACAGCACCGACCTGTTCACGCAGGGCACCGCCGAGGCCATGGCGCGAGACTACGAGCGGCTGTTGTGGGCGATCGTGGCGGACCCGGATGCCGACCTGGCTGGACTGCGGGCCCGTGCGGAGGAATCTCCGAGCGGGGGAGGCGTCGGTTGAACGCCGGAGTACGCGACCAACCGGTAGTCGCGCGCGGTCGGGCCGAACGTGCGGTCGCTGTGATCGGCATGTCCTGCCGGGTCCCCGGCGCGGAGGATCTCGGCGCCTTCTGGCGCCTGCTGCGCGACGGCGTGGACGCGATCACCGATGTCCCCGGGAACCGGTGGGACCTCGGTGTCGTGCCGCACGAACTGCGGTCGCCGGGGCTGCGGCGGGGTGGCTTTCTCGACCACGTCGCCGAATTCGACTGCGAGTTCTTCACCGTCTCTCCCCGCGAGGCCACTGCGATGGACCCGCGCCAGCGGCTGGCACTGGAGCTGGCCTGGGAGTCGCTGGAGAACGCCCGTGTCGTGCCGGAGGCCGTGCGAGGAAGCTCCGTCGGGGTCTTCCTCGGTGCCACCGGAGACGACTACGCCTCGCTCGTGCACCGGTCTGGTGCGGATGCCGTGTCCCACCACTCTCTGGCGGGGCTGAGCCGGGGGGCCATCGCCAACCGGGTCTCCTACCAGTTCGGCTTCCGCGGACCCAGCCTCACCGTGGACACCGCCCAGTCCTCGTCGCTGGTCGCCGTCCACCTGGCGTGCGAGAACCTGCTTTCCGGCGCGACCGATCTGGCCTTGGCCGGTGGGGTGCACCTCAATCTGATGCCGGAGGGCGCGCTCGCGTTCGCCCGCGCGGGCGCGCTCTCCCCGGACGGCCGCTGCTACACGTTCGACGCGCGTGCCAACGGGTTCGTGCGAGGCGAGGGCGGCGGGGTCGTGGTCCTGAAGCGTTTCGAGGACGCGGTCGCCGCCGACGATCCGATCTGCGCGGTGCTGCTCGGCAGCGTTCTGAACAACGACGGCGGCGGTCCGGGGATGACGGTTCCCGACGGCGACGCGCAGGAGGCCTTGCTACGGCAGGCGTACGCCCGAGCGGGGGTCGAGCCCGCGCGGGTGGGATACGTCGAGTTGCACGGCACCGGCACGCGGGTCGGCGATCCGATCGAGGCGGCAGCGCTCGGCGCGGTTCTCGGCGAGGGCCGCGACGAGACCCGGCCATTGCTCGTCGGGTCGGTCAAGACCAATATCGGCCACCTTGACGGCGCTTCAGGGGTCGTCGGGCTCATCAAGGTCGCACTGTCCTTACGGCACAGGTCCATTCCGGCGAGCCTGAACTTCACCACGCCGAATCCGGCGATCCCGATGGCAGAACTGAAGATCCGGGTGAACGCCACCACCGGAGGGTGGCCGGACGGTTCCCGGTTCGCCGGGGTCAGCTCCTTCGGTATTGGCGGCACGAACTGCCATGTGGTCATCGCGGACCACCCCACGGCCGCACCGCGGGAGACCGACCCCCGCGCGCCGGTGCCGGTGCCGGTGCCGATCTGTGGAAGGTCCGAGGCGGCGTTGCGAGCGCAGGCGGCCAGGTTGCGCGCCTGGGTCGCCTCGCGGCCGGGCCTGTCCCCGGTCGACGTCGGGTTCTCCGCGGCCACCACTCGATCAGTGCTGGAGCACCGTGGCGTGGTCATCGCGGCTGATCGCGCGGAATTGCTGGACGGTTTGGCCGCGCTCGCGGATGGTGCCGCGGCCGTGGGCGTGTCGCAAAGCATCGAGGAGCACGAAGAACCGGCACGCCGGGTGCTGTCGACCATGGCCCGGTCGCACATCGAAGGCGCCGTGGTGGACTGGCGGCCGATGCTCGGTGGCGGCCGCACCGTCGACCTGCCCACCTACGCCTTCCAGCGACGGCCCCACTGGAACACCGGCGGCCAGGTCACCACGGATACGCAGCGGCTGGTGGCGGCACCGGGGGCCGGGCAGGCTCACGACTCCACTGCACCGGAGGAGCGGGAGTTGTCGGAGCTGGTCCGTTCCTGCGCGGCGGACCTTCTCGGCTACGCGGACGAGCGGTCGGTCGAGGACGATCGTCCGTTCGATGAGCTGGGGTTCGACTCGGTTACGTCGGTCGACTTCTGCGAGCGGTTGAGCCTGGAGACGGGTCTGTCGCTCGCTGCCACGTCGCTCTTCGACCACCCGACACCGCGGATGCTGGCGGCACACCTGCGAGGCGTGCTGTCGAGTCGGGCTCCGGCGAGCGGCGAGACCGCTGGTGGCCCGGTCGCCGCGCGAGTGGTCGCGGAGGACGACCCGATCGCGATCGTGGGCATGAGCTGCCGGTACCCGGGAGGTGTCTCCTCCCCGGAAGACCTCTGGCGCCTCGTCCGAGACGGAGTGGACGCCATCTCGGAGGCCCCGCAGGATCGGGGATGGAACGTGGTCGAGGACGGTACGCACGCCGGTGGTGCCCTGTCGGGGGGCTTCCTGGTCGACGCGGCGCGCTTCGACGCCGAGTTCTTCCGGATCAGCCCACGCGAAGCGCTCGCGATGGACCCGCAGCAGAGGGTGCTTCTCGAGGTGTCGTGGGAGGCGCTGGAGCGAGCCCGGATCGCCCCGGCCGCCCTTCGCGGTAGTCGTACAGGGGTCTACGTCGGCGTCATGGGGCAGGACTACGTACCCCGCCTGCACGAGACGTCGGACGGGTTCGCAGGGCATGCCCTGACCGGTGGCTCGCCGAGTGTGGTGTCGGGTCGGGTGGCTTACACGTTCGGGTTCGAGGGTCCGGCGGTGAGTGTGGACACGGCGTGTTCGTCGTCGTTGGTGGCGTTGCACTTGGCGGCGCAGGCGTTGCGGGCGGGGGAGTGTTCGTTGGCGTTGGCCGGTGGTGTGACCGTGATGTCCACGCCCGGCATGTTCGTGGAGTTCTCGCGACAGGGCGGTTTGTCGCCGGACGGGCGGTGCAAGGCGTTCTCGGATGCGGCGGACGGCACGAGCTGGGCCGAGGGCGTGGGGATGCTGGTGGTGGAGCGGTTGTCGGACGCGCGGCGCAACGGACATCGGGTGTTGGCCGTGGTGCGGGGTTCGGCGGTGAACCAGGACGGCGCGAGCAACGGCCTGACGGCGCCGAATGGCCCGTCGCAGCAGCGGGTGATCCTGGACGCGCTGGCTTCAGCGGGCTTGTCGGCCGCCGAGGTGGACGCGGTGGAGGCGCACGGAACCGGGACCGCGTTGGGTGACCCGATCGAGGCGCAGGCGTTGCTGGCGACATACGGCCAGGGGCGGGGAGAACCGCTGTGGCTGGGTTCGCTGAAATCGAACATCGGTCACGCGCAGGCCGCCGCCGGTGTCGGTGGTGTGATCAAGATGGTGATGGCGATTCGTGCCGGTGTCCTTCCGGCGACCTTGCACGCCGATGTGCCGTCGCGGCACGTGGACTGGTCTTCCGGTGCGGTGCGGTTGTTGACCGAACAGCGGTTGTGGCCCGAGTCGGGGCGGCCGCGTCGGGCCGCTGTGTCGTCGTTCGGCATCAGCGGCACCAATGCGCACGTGATCGTGGAACAACTGCGGGAAGCAGAAACCACAGACGGTGAGCCACGGGTGCGCCATCCGGCACCCGTGATCGTGTCGGGCCGGACACCGACCGCATTGCGGGCCCAAGCGGCCCGGTTGCGGGAGTGGGTGGCAGCTGATCGCGGCCTCAGCACGATCGACGTGAGCTTTTCCAGTATGACGACGCGATCGGTACTGGAGCAGCGCGCCGCGGTGCTCGCCGCCGACCGCACCGAACTGTTGGCCGGTCTGGCCGCACTCGCGGCGGGAGAGCGGGCAGCGGAGATACCGACTGGTACCGCCACACCGGGTCGGACCGCGTTCGTTTTCACCGGGGGCGGAGCTCAACGGCTCGGCATGGGGCGTGAACTGGCAAGAGCGTTCCCTGTCTTCGCGGACGGGCTGGACGAGGTCCGCATCGAGCTCGACAAATACCTCGACCGGCCGCTGTTCGACGTGATGTTCGCCGAACCGGGCAGCGCCGAGGCCGCGTTGCTCGACCAGATCGGGTGGATGCAGCCCGCGATGTTCGCCATCCAGGTGGCGCTGTACCGGTTGGTGACGTCGTGGGGGCTCGTGCCCGACTTCGTTGCTGGGCACTCCACCGGAGAACTCGCCGCGGCGCACGTGACGGGTGTGCTCTCCTTACGGGACGCGTGCGTGTTGGTGACCACGCGCAGCCGGTTGCAGCAGGATCTGCCGCCCGGCGGCGCGATGGTGGCGCTGGGCGTGCCGGAAGCCGACGTACTGCCGTTGCTCACCGATGGGGTGTCGGTCGCGGCGGTGAACGGCCCGGCGTCGACCGTCATCGCCGGAGATGAGAACGCCGTCCTCGACATCGCTCGCCGGTTGGAAGCCGAGGGGTGCCCGGTCAAGCGACTGCGGATATCCCACGCCTCGCACTCGCAGCGGATGGACCCGATGCTGCCCGATCTCCGAGCCGTGGCAGAAGGACTCACGTTCAACGAACCGGTGATCCCGATGGCCGCCCGAGCGCCGCAGACACCGGAGCGGTGGGTGCGTCACGTGCGGGACACCGTGCGGTTCGCCGACGACATCGAGTGGTTGACCGGACAGGGGGTCACCACGTTCGTGGAAGTAGGACCCGACGCCGCGCTCGTGCCGATGATCGAGGAGTGCCTCGGTGGCCGGAACGCCGTGGTGGTACCCCTCCAGCGGCGCGACCGGAGCGAGACGCGGGAGGTGGTAACGGCACTGGCCCGCCTGTACGTCCACGGCGTGAGGATGGATCTGCCGGCGTTGGTCGATGTCGGACGGCCCGTGGATCTCCCCACGTACGCCTTCCAGCAGGAGCGGTACTGGCTGGACGCCGGGGCGGACCAGCCGTTGCTGGGACGAGCGACGGAACTGGCGGATGGCGGTGCGCTGCTGTCGGGCCGCCTGTCGCTGCGGACACGGCCGTGGCTGTCCGACCACCGCGTGCTCGGACAGGCCGTCGTGCCCGGAACCGCGCTACTGGAGATGGCGTTCGGTCTCGGCGACCGGGTGGACGAGCTGACCATTCAGACGCCCCTGGTGGTGCCCGAGCGAGGCAGCGTAGAGGTGCAGTTGACGGCGGCCGCACCCGATGAAGGCGGTCGGCGCCGGTTCCGGGTGCACAGCCGCCTCGACGGGGCATGGCAGCTGCACGCCACCGGGCAGTTGGGACCGCTCGACACCGGTGACGCGGCCGCCATACCGACCGTGTGGCCGCCTGCCGGGGCGACGTCGGTGGATCACGCTGACTGGTACGA
Organism: Amycolatopsis sp. CA-230715; assembly: GCF_018736145.1. Taxonomy (GTDB): domain Bacteria; phylum Actinomycetota; class Actinomycetes; order Mycobacteriales; family Pseudonocardiaceae; genus Amycolatopsis. Next base: position 9,366,602 of record NZ_CP059997.1, on the reverse strand, counting down.
GGAGTTGGCCGGGCGAGGCCTGGAGTACGGCCCGGTGTTCCAGAACCTGCGAGCGGTGTGGCGCCACGGCGAAGACCTTTTCGTCGAAGTGGGCCTTCCGGGTGAACCCGGCCCGTTCGCCGTACACCCGGCGCTGCTCGACACGGTGCTCCACCCGCTGGTGGCGGCCCATACCGCTGGTCCGCTGATGCCGTTCTCGTGGACGGGGGTGCGGCTGGCGCGGACAGGCGCTACACGGCTGCGCGCGCGGATCAGGCCCACGGGCGAGAACAGCACGTCGTTGAAGATCGTCGACAGCGGCGGCATCGAGGTGGTGTCGGTCGACTCCCTCGTACTGCGGCCGCTGAACGCACGTCGGTTCGACTCGAAGCTGTTCCAGGTCGAATGGCGTGAGATCGCGGCTTGCGACGAGACACCAGTCGCCACCACGGTCCTTCACGTGCGGCCGGGGACCTCCGATGTGCCCGAGGAAGTCCACACGACCGCGGAGTCCGTGCTGACGACGGTACAGGCCTGGTTGCGGGATCACGACGACGATTCGGCCAAGCTCGCGGTCGTGAGCTGTCGTGCGGTAGCCGTGGAGCCGGGCGACGACGTGGATCTTGCCGCGGCCACCGTGTGGGGTCTGCTGCGTCCAGTGCAGACCGAGTTTCCCGGGCGGATCGTGTTGGTGGATTCGGCGGACGAGTTCGCTGCCGACGTGCCGTCGACGGGTGAGCCGCAGATCGCCCTCAGATCGGGCAGGGTCTTCGTACCGCGGCTCGCCCGCGGTTCCGTTCCCGCGCCCGATCCCGATCGGCCATCGATGGATCCCGGTGGAACGGTGTTGATCACCGGTGGCACGGGTGGACTAGGCGCCGCTGTGGGGCGGCACCTGGTCCGCAACCACGGCGTACGGCACCTCCTGCTGGTCAGCCGCGGCGGCAAGGCACCGGACGAGCTGATGGCAGAGCTGACGGCGCGTGCGTCCGTCTCGGTTGCCGCCTGCGATGTCACCGATCGCGCCGCCTTGGCTGAGGTCATCGCGGCCGTTCCCCCGTCGGCGCCCTTGCGGGCCGTTATCCACGCGGCGGGCACGATGGACGACGCGGCGACGATGTCGTTGACGCCGTCTCGACTGCACGCGGTGTTGTCGCCGAAGCTCGACGGAGCATGGCACCTGCACGAGCTGACCCAGGACCTCGAACTGTCGGCGTTCGTGCTGTTCTCGTCGGTCACGGCTACGGTCGGGTTCGCCGGTCAGGCGAACTACGCGGCGGCCAACGCGTTCCTCGACGGGCTCGCCCGCCATCGGCACGCGCTGGGGCTGCCAGCGGTCTCGCTGAGCTGGGGGCTTTGGGAGAAGAGCACCGCCCTCACCGAGCAACTCGGCGAGATCGACAAGGAACGGGTCCGCCGGATGGGCGTGCGGCAGCTGTCCACGAACGACGGCTTGGCACTGCTCGACCTCGGGCTGGACGCGGACCGGGCCCAGCTGGTGCCCGCCTGGATCGACCTGTCCGGGCCCGACATCGACCCGCCTGCCGTCCTCCGCGGTCTCGCTCCGGCAGGCTCGGCCGGTCAGCGACGGCGGGAACGGGTGGAGTCGATCTCGGACGGGATGGCGACGGAGAGCGCCGGGACACTGCGCGATCGCCTGCGCAGCATGGCCCAGCACGATCGGGCGCTGACGATGCGACGTGTGGTGCAGGCCGAGATCGCGACCGTGCTCCGCCGGTCGGGGCCGGGCATCGTGCCACCCGACCGCGGTTTCATGGATCTCGGCTTCGATTCATTGACGGCGCTGGAACTGCGGCATCGGCTCGAGACGGTGACCGGACTGAGACTGCCGCCGACCGTGACCTTCAACCACCCGACTCCGGACGCGCTGGGGGAGTACCTCCTGCGGCAGCTCGTGCCGGACCAGCCACCCGCGGAAGAGCATCCGGTGCTGGCGGAGCTGGACCGGATGGCGGTCACCATGGCCGCCGTCGGCGACGAGACCGTCCGGTCGGCCGCCTCCCTCCGCCTGTGGGAGCTGCTGTCCACGATGACGGCCGGGGCGGATGAGGTGGAACCGTTGCACGACCGGGAAATCGAGTCGGCTGGCGAAGAGGAGATGTTCGCCTTGATCGACGAAGAGCTGGGGGGCCGCCAACCGTGAGCGACAAGAAGCTGCTCGACTACCTCAAGCGGGTCACCGCCGAACTACGTCAGGCGCGGGGCAGGTTGGCCGCGCTGGAGTCGTCCGCTCCGGAACCGATTGCGATCGTGGGCATGGCATGCCGGTTTCCGGGGGGCGTGGCCTCACCCGAGGATCTCTGGCAGCTGGTACGCGACGGGGTGGACGCCGTTTCGGAGTTCCCGAGTGACCGGGGCTGGGACGTCGACGCGTTGTACGACCCAGACCCGGAGCAAACCGGTACCAGCTGCACGAAGCACGGCGGGTTCCTGCACGACGCGGCTGAGTTCGACGCGGATTTCTTCGCCATGTCACCGCGCGAAGCGCTGGCGACCGATCCGCAGCAGCGGCTCTTGCTGCAGACGTCGTGGGAGGCGCTGGAGCGGGCGAGTATCGCCCCGTCATCACTGCGCGGCAGCCGGACCGGTGTCTTCGCCGGCGTGATGTACAGCGACTACGGGACACGGCTGGTCGCGGACGTCGGTGGGTACGAGGGACAGCTCATGACGGGCAGCCTTCCGAGCGTGGCATCGGGTCGGGTGGCTTACACGTTCGGGTTCGAGGGTCCGGCGGTGAGTGTGGACACGGCGTGTTCGTCGTCGTTGGTGGCGTTGCACTTGGCGGCGCAGGCGTTGCGGGCGGGGGAGTGTTCGTTGGCGTTGGCCGGTGGTGTGACCGTGATGTCCACACCACGGACCTTCGTGGAGTTCTCGCGGCAGCGGGGGGTTTCGCCGGACGGGCGGTGCAAGGCGTTCTCGGATGCGGCGGACGGTGCCGGCTGGGCCGAGGGCGTGGGGATGCTGGTGGTGGAGCGGTTGTCGGACGCGCGGCGCAACGGACATCGGGTGTTGGCCGTGGTGCGGGGTTCGGCGGTGAACCAGGACGGCATGTCCAGCGGCCTGACGGCGCCGAATGGCCCGTCGCAGCAGCGGGTGATCCTGGACGCGCTGGCTTCAGCGGGCTTGTCGGCCGCCGAGGTGGACGCGGTGGAGGCGCACGGAACCGGGACCGCGTTGGGTGACCCGATCGAGGCGCAGGCGTTGCTGGCGACATACGGCCAGGGGCGGGGAGAACCGCTGTGGCTGGGTTCGCTGAAATCGAACATCGGTCACGCGCAGGCCGCCGCCGGTGTCGGTGGTGTGATCAAGATGGTGATGGCGATTCGTGCCGGTGTCCTTCCGGCGACCTTGCACGCCGATGTGCCGTCGCGGCACGTGGACTGGTCTTCCGGTGCGGTGCGGTTGTTGACCGAACAGCGGTTGTGGCCCGAGTCGGGGCGGCCGCGTCGGGCCGCTGTGTCGTCGTTCGGCATCAGCGGCACCAATGCGCACGTGGTTGTGGAGCAGGCGCCACCGGCCGAGGTCGACGGCGCGGTCTCGGTGACGGGCGGTCCGGTGCCGGTGCTGGTCTCGGCGCGGTCTGAAAAGGGGTTGCGGGCTCAGGCGGCTCGGTTGCGGGAATGGGTGGCGGCCGACCCTGCCTTGGGGGTGGTCGACATCGGTTCTTCGAGCGTGACGACGCGGTCGGCGTTGGAGCACCGCGCGGCGGTCGTGGCAACCGATCGCGACGAGCTTTTGGCGGGACTGACCGCCTTGGCTGCCGGGGAGTCGTTACCCGGTCTGGTCGAGGGCACCGTCACGCCGGAATCCGGTGCGGTGTGGGTGTTTCCCGGTCAAGGATCGCAGTGGGCCGGGATGATCCATGGCCTGAGCGAGAAGTTCCCAGTGTTCGCGGCGCGGCTGGACGAGTGCGAGCGGCTGTTGAGCGCCCATGTCGACTGGTCGCTCCGGGAAGTGATCGAGGACGACGAGGCGTTGTCCCGGGTCGATGTCGTCCAGCCGGCGCTGTGGGCGGTGATGGTTTCCCTGGCCGAAGTATGGCGGTCGTTCGGACTGGAGCCGTCCGCCGTCGTCGGGCACTCGCAGGGCGAGATCGCAGCCGCGTGCGTGGCGGGAGCGTTGTCGCTCGCTGACGGCGCGCGGATCTCCGCCTTGCGCAGCCGGGCCCTGCTCGCACTGGCCGGCCGCGGCGGGATGCTGTCGATCGTCGCGTCGGAGTCGTGGGTCCGCGAACAGGTGGAGCCGTTCGTCGGCCGGCTGTCGATCGCCGCGGTCAACGGCCCGAACACCGTGGTGGTTTCCGGGGACCCGGACGCGCTCGCGGAACTGGGTCTCGTCCTGGCCAAGGCGGGCGTGATGCGCTGGAACGTACCCGGGGTCGACTTCTCCGCGCACTCGTCCCACGTCGATGCCCTGGCCGGTGAGTTGGCGGAGATCCTCGCCGAGGTCGAGATGCGGCCGGCGCGGGTGCCGTTCTACTCGACGGTCACCGGGAGCCGGATCGACACCGGGCAGCTGGACTCCGGCTACTGGTACCGAAACCTCCGCGAACCGGTTCGATTCGAACCGGCGGTGCGCGCCGCGGCCACCGACGGCTACGGGGTTTTCGTTGAGGTCAGCCCGCATCCGCTGCTGACCATGGCGATCAACGACACCGTGCCGGCCGCTGTGGTGCAGGAGACGTTGCGCCGCGAAGACGACCCGCTCCGCCGCATTCAGCTGTCCGCGGCCGGGTTACACGCCAACGGAGTCCCGGTCGATCTGCGACCGGTGCTCGGCGGCGGTCGCGTAGTGGAGCTGCCGACGTACTCCTTCGAGCGCAAGCCGTACTGGTTGCAAGAGCCGAGACCGCTGTTGAACGCACCCGTCGAGCTGGCGGACGGTGATCAGAAGGTGCTGACCGGTCTGCTGTCGCTGGGTACCCACGGGTGGCTGGGTGAGCACCGGGTAGGCGGACAGGCAGTGGTGCCGGGGACCGCGCTCCTGGAGATGGCGCTGCGGGCGGGGTCCGAAGTGGACGAGCTGACGATGCACACCCCCCTGGTCATTCCGGAGCACGGCGAGGTCGAGATCCAATTGCTCGTCGGCCCGGTCGACGGCGGAGGCTACCGACCGCTGCGGCTGCACAGCCGGGTCCTGGGTTCGGACTGGCAGTTGCACGCGACCGGCACCGTCGTCGACGGGCGTGGGCACGCGGACCCGGCGGGACTCGGGGAGTGGCCGCCCGCCGGTGAGCCGGTGGACCTTTCCGGCTGGTACGAGGACCGCGCGGCCCGAGGTCTTCGGTACGGGCCGGGTTTCCGGGGCTTGCGGCGACTGTGGCGGGACGGCACCGATCTGTTCGCTGAGGTGTCTTTGGTCGTGCCGATCCGCGCCGCGTTACTGGACGCCGCACTGCACGCGCTGGACATGACCACACCCATGCTTCCGTTCTCGTTCAGCGGTGCCCGCTGGCTGGACCCGATCGCGGCGGGGGAGCCGACGAGCCTGAGGGTGCGGATCACGCCGCGGGCGGACGGTTCGGTCGCCCTGTACGCCGCCGACGGCATCGGACGGGGGGTTCTGTCGGTCGACTCGCTTGCGCTGCGCCCGATCGGTGCCCCGTCGCACGACGGCTCGCTGTTCAAGCTCACCTGGGTCACCGTTCGCCCCCAAGGAACCGTTGATGCCGCCGACGTCAGGGTGCTGCACGGTGCGGCCACCGATGGCGAGATGCCGGGCAAGGCGGAGGCGGTGACCGCTGATGTCCTCGGCAGCCTCCAGTCGTGGCTCCGTGACGCGGAGACTGACGAGTCGCGCGTGGTGGTGGCGACCACCGGTGGCGCGGCCGATCCGGTCACGACAGCGGTGTGGGGCCTGGTGCGCTGCGCCCAGACCGAAAACCCGGGCAGGATCGTGCTCGTCGACACCGACGACCTGGACGGTCTGCCGCACGCGTTGCCTGCCGTGTTGTCGTGCGGGGAACCCCAGGTGTCGGTGCGCGGGGCCGAACTCGAGGTGCCGAGACTCGTGCATGCCGGGGTCCTGGCGACGGAACCGCCATTGCTGACTGACGGCACGGTACTGGTCACCGGTGCGTCGGGCACTCTGGGCGGCCTGGTCGCGCGACATCTCGTCGCTCGGCACGGCGTTCGCGACCTGGTGCTGGTGAGCCGCACCGGATCGGTAGCGCTCGCCGAGGAGCTGACGGCGGCGGGTGCTTCGGCGTCTTCTGTGGTTTGCGATGTCAGCGACCGTGACGCCCTCGCCGCGACGCTCGCGGCGATTCCCGGAGACCGGCCGCTGCGCGCCGTCGTGCACGCCGCCGGGGTACTCGATGACGGCGTGCTCGGTTCGCTGACGCCGGACCGGTTGCGGACCGTTCTGGCGGCCAAGGCAGGAGGCGCCTGGCACCTGCACGAGCTGACCCGCGATCTCGACCTGTCGGCGTTCGTGATGTTCTCGTCGGTCGCCGCCACGCTCGGGACGGCGGCGCAAGGCAACTACGCCGCCGCGAACGCGTTCCTCGACGGGTTGGCCCATCACCGCCGTAACGTCGGTTTGCCGGCGGTATCGCTTGGCTGGGGGCTCTGGGCGGAGCGGAGCGGCCTCACCGAGCGGCTCGGCGATGCCGACCTGGCACGGCTCGGAGATGCCGGTGTGCGGCCCATGGACAGCGACGCGGCGCTGGCGTTGTTCGACGCCTCTCTCGGCGCGGAACACGCGCATCTGCTGCCCGCGCGCCTCGACCCGCCGGCTACGCGAGCACCGCTGTTCCGTGAGCTGCTCCCGGTGCGCCGTGCGCCGTCCGCCACCCCGACGGACCCGCTGCGCGTTCCGTCCGACGCCCCGCGGTGGACTCCCGCACTCGTCGGCGAGGTGGTGCTCAGGGCGGTGGCCACGGTCCTCAAGCACGACTCGACCGTCGACATCGACCCGGCAGCCGAGTTCCACCGTCTGGGTTTCACCTCGTTGGCCGCTTTGGAACTGCGGAACGTCCTCAACGCGCAGACCAAGCTGCGCTTACCGGCGACCATGGTGTTCCAGCACCGCACGCCCCAGGCCCTGACCGCGTTCCTGACCGACCAGCTCGTCGGTGGTGCACAGGCCGCCGAGGTCCCGGTCGTGCCCTCCGGGCCCGTCGCGGGCGACGGGCCCATCGCGATCATCGGTGTCGCCGGCCGCTACCCGATGGCTCCTACGGTAGGCGAGTTCTGGGACAACCTGGTGGCGGGTCGGCACTGCGTCACCGAGGTACCCGCGGACCGCTGGGACGCCGCTGCCCACCACGACCCAAAGACGCCAGGCGGCGCCTACAGCAAATGGGCCGGATTCATCGACGGGGTCGACATGTTCGACCCGCTGTTCTTCCACATCTCGCCGGCGGACGCCGAGACGATGGACCCGCAGGAACGGCTGTTCCTCCAGACCGCCGCGGCGACCGTCGAAGACGCCGGTTACCCCGCGGCAGTGCTCGCCGCCAAGGGGCCGGTCGGTGTGTTCGCCGGAGTGATGGGCAGCGACTACGAGTGGATGGCAGGCGAGGCGAACGCGCTCGGCGTGCCGACCGACGCTCATTCGTACCACTGGTCGGTCGCTAACCGGGTGTCGCACTTCTTCGACTTCACCGGTCCCAGCCTCGCGGTGGACAGCGCGTGCTCGTCTTCGCTGACCGCGGTCCACCTGGCGTGCCAGAGCATCCGGGCCGGTGAATGCGTGGCGGCGATCGCCGGTGGCGTCAACCTGATCCTGCATCCCAAGCACCTCCGGAGCCTCGCGCGGGCCGGCATGCTCGCGCGCGACGACCGGGTCAAGGCGTTCGGCGCGGGCGCGGACGGCTTCGTCGACGGCGAAGGCGTCGGTGCCGTGTTGCTCAAGCCGTTGTCGGCGGCCATCGCAGACGGGGATCGCGTGCTCGCCGTGCTCCGCGGTTCCGCGATCAACGCCGTTGGGAACGCGGGTGGCTACACCGTTCCCAGCTCGGCCGCCCAGAGCCAGGTGATCCGCGCGGCGATCGACCGGGCGGGGATCGGCGTCGAAACCGTCAGCTACGTGGAGGCGCACGGTACCGGGACGCTGCTCGGCGACCCGATCGAGATCGCCGGGCTCGTCGACGCCTTCGGCGGCCCGATCGAGCCGGGTGGGCGCCGGCACCTCGTGGCCCTCGGTTCGGTGAAGTCCAATATCGGCCACCTCGAGGCGGCGGCCGGTATCGCCGGCCTGACGAAGGTCCTGTTGCAGTTCCGGCAGGAAATCGTGGCACCGTCGCTGCACTCCGCGCGCACCAATCCGGAGATCGACTTCACCACCACGATGTTCGAGATCCCGCAGACGGCGCGGCCGTGGATTCGTTCGGAACAGCCGAGGCGCGCCATGGTCAGCTCTTTCGGAGCAGGTGGTGCCAACGCCTGTGTCGTCATGGAGGAATACACGCCGGTTCCGCCGCCGGAGCCGGACGACCCGGACGCGCGGCGCCTGGTGGTGCTCTCTGCCAAGAGCGAGGACCGCTTGCGTGCGTACGCGGCCGACCTGGTGGCCTTCCTGCGCCGAGGAACCGGAGCCGGTGAAGACGCGGAGCACCGTTGTCTGCGACTCGCCGCCGAGCTCGCCGACGTGCCGCCCGCGTCGCTCGACGCCGACACCGACCTGGTCGACTGCGGATTCGACATCGCGGAACGGGTTCGCTACTTCGCGATGCTGGAGGCGGAGCTGAACGCCAAGCTGCCGCTGGCAGCCACCTCGGCGGGCACCATCGGCGCCGTGGCCAAGGCGGTGGCGGACATCCAGCCTCCGGCGACGGAACTCCCGCGCCTCGTGGACCTCGCCCACACTTCGCAGATCGGGCGCACCGCGTACGAGTTCCGCCTCGCTTTGCTGGTGGACTCGGTTCCGGACACCATCGCGCTACTGGAAAAGTATGCGGTGGGCGGCACCGACGACCGGATCGCGACCGGGCGCGCGGTGCGGCCCGCCGAGGGCGTCGCGATGCCCAGCCGTGACCTCGCGGAGGTCGCTGAGCAGTGGGTGACCGGCGCGAACGTCGACTGGTCGTCGATCACGCCGCCGTCCGCGAGGCGCATCGAGCTGCCCACCTATCCGTTCGCCCGACGGCGATCGTGGATCCCGCCGGTTCCGGAGGCGGGATCCATGTCGACGGCCGACGTGGATCCGGCGGTCGCACGGGTGCTCGCCGGCCTCGCGGAACTCGATGCCGCCTCGGTCTCCGGACTGTTCGGGGTCTACCAACGGATGGGTGTGTTCCGGCGTCCCGGCGAGCGGCACCACAGCGAGGAGCTGCGCGACAACCTCCGGATCCGTGACAAGTTCCGCCGGCTGCACGAGGCGGTGCTCGGGCTCTTCGCGGGGGCCGGCCTGGTGACCCGTGACGGCGACCAGCTCACCACGACGGACGCTGTGACCGACATGACGACCGGGTGGCAGGACGAGTTCGATCGTGTCGCGGCCGCATACCCGGACGTCGAGCCCACGGCCGCACTCAACCGGGAGTTCCTCCGCGACTACCCTCGGATCCTGCGTGGCGAGGTGGTAGGGACCGAGATCATGTTCCCGGACTCCTCGATGGAGTTGGTGCGGAACCTTTACCGGGGAAACCCGCTCAGTGACTTCTTCAACGACCTTGTGGCGGACACCGTTCGCCGTTACCGGGACCACGGTCCGGCCGCCGGCCGGGCGGTCCACGTGCTGGAAATCGGCGCGGGCACCGGTGCCACCAGCGAGAAGGTGCTGCCCGTACTGGCCGGGCAGCCCGGCTCTGCCTACACGTTCACCGACATTTCACCGCGGTTTCTCGAGTACGGTCGCGAGCGGTTCGCCGACGACTACCCGTTCACCCGGTTCCAGTTGCTCAACCTGGAGCGCGACCCGGTCGAGCAGGGGTACGCCGCTGGCTCGTTCGACCTGGTACTGGCCACCAACGTGGTGCACGCCACCCGGGACCTGAGCGCGGCGGTGCGCAAGGTGACGACTTTGCTCAAGCCCGGTGGATGGCTGGTGCTGAACGAGCTGACCGCTGTCCGCCCGCATCTCACCCTCGGCGGTGGCGTGATGGAGGGCTGGTGGGCGTTTGAGGACGATGAGCTGCGGATACCGGCCGCTCCACTGGCCGCGTTGTCGACCTGGACCCGGCTGCTCGGCGGGGAAGGGTACACGCGGGTCAGGGCACTCGGGGCGGACGCGGCGGAGCTGGGACAGCACGTACTGGTCGCGGAAAACCACACTGTCGCGCCGGACGTGGTGCCGGCGGCCGTCCCGTCGACGACGGTCGAAGTGCCGACTGGCTCGGCGGACGCTCTCGGCGGCCGTCTGCGGGAACTGGTGGAACGGGTTCTCAAACTGGACGAGCCGATCGACCAGGACCGGCGCTTGGCGGACTACGGGTTCGACTCGCTCAGCGGCATGAAGATCGTTGCTGCGGTCGATGAGGCGTTCGGTGTCGCGGTGCCGCTCGACGAGTTCTTCGAGCGGCCGACACTACGAGAGTTGTCGGCATACCTGGCTTCGCATTGGCTGGCCGACGCCGTGGTTCCCGCCGTCGAGGTGGTACCACGGCCTTACACGGCCCCCGAACCGGCGAAACATCCGATGTCGGAAGGGCAGCGGGCGCTGTGGGTGATCGAACAGCTCGCGCCGGGCAACAGCGCTTACAACCTGCCGCTCGCCTTCTGGCTGGCGCCGGACGTCGACATCAGTCGTTTGCGCCGCGCCTTGCAGCACGTGGTGGACCGGCATGAGCAACTACGCGCCACGGTCGCGATCGACACGAATCGGGACGAGCCGTGCATGACGGTCGCCGCCCACCGGCCACTGCCATTCCAGCAGGTCTTCCTCCCGACGACGGTGGACGCCGAGCTCAAGGACCGGGTCAACGCCGATGCGCGCCAGCCGTTCGACCTGGCGGACGGTCCGCTGGTGCGTGCGGCTGTCTTCACGCTCGACGACGGGCGGCAGGCACTGCTGTTCACCGTCCATCACCTGGTACTCGACGGGGTGTCCATTCCGCTGTTCCTGGCTGACCTGGAACGGGGCTACCGTGCCCTCCAGGACGGCCGACCGTTGCCAGCCGACCGTCCCTCCGCCACGTACGGTGAGTTCGCCGTCCGGCAGCGCGCACTGCTCGCCGGGGACGAAGGGCACCGTCTGCGCGACTACTGGGTCGAGCGGCTGCGCGGCAGGCAGACCGCCGTGCCGCTGCCGGTGGACCGTCCGCGGCCACCGATGCCGAGCTTCCGCGGCGCGACGATCCAGGGCCACCTCACGGGCGCCGTGACGGAGCAAGCGCGCGCGTTCGCAGCGACGGAGCGGGTTTCGTTGTCCAGTGTCATGCTGGCGGCCTATTTCGCACTGTTGTACCGGTACAGCGAACAGGCCGAGATCGCGGTCGGTACACCGACGGCCAGCCGTCCGCCCCATGGCTACGACGACGTGGTCGGCTACTTCATGAACATGGTCGTCGTCCACGAGCGGGTCGACCGGCATGAGGATTTTCGTGGCCTGGCCCGCCGTGTGCACCGGACCGTTCTCGGGGCACTCCAGCACGGTTCCTACCCGTTGATCACGCTCACCGAGGAGCTGAACCGGCAAGCACCCGGAACCGGCAGTCGGCTTTTCGACGTCGCCTTCTACTTCCACAATTGGACGCGGGAACTCCGCGAAGACGGCGTGGTTCGGGGCAGGGTCGATGGCGTACACCAAGAGGGCGAGTTCGATCTGACCCTCGACCTGGTCGACCACCCCGAGGGGGTCCGGTACACGCTCAAGTACAACCCGGACCTGTTCGACTCCGGCACCGTGGAACGTTTCGGGGAGCATTTCGCCACACTGCTGGCATCCGCGGTCGGCCGATCGGCGACCGCGGTCGCCGACCTGGACCTGCTGACCGCCGCCGAAAGCGCCGACCTCGCGCCGCCGGCCGCTGTCGAGTACCCGGCGGACGCACTGGTGTGGGATCTCGTGCGGCGACAGACCACCGCTCGTCCGGACGCGGTGGCGGTCCGCTGTGGCGGCACCGAGGTGGTCTACCGCGAACTGACCGAGCGGGTCGACGCGCTCGCGGCCAGGCTGACCGCTGCGGGGATCGGCAGGGGCCGGAATGTCGGGGTCCTGCTGCCCCGCGACGCCGATCTGCCGATCGCGCTGCTCGCCGTGCAGGCCTCCGGTGGCACGTACGTGCCACTCGACCCGGCGTATCCGCGACAGCGGCTCGAGTACATTGCGGAAGACGCGGGCCTGCATCTGGTGCTCACGCGCTCCTCCAGCGGCGGAGCGCTCGGGGACCAGGTGCCGCGGCTGCTGGTCGACGGCGACGGCCATCTGCCAGCAACCTCATCGCCGGGCCCGGCACGGCCGTCGGACCCCGCCTACATCATCTACACGTCCGGCTCCACGGGGCGCCCGAAGGGAGTTCGGGTCCCGCACCGGGCGCTGACCAACTTCCTCTGGTCGATGGCGCGCGAACCCGGCTTCGGACCCGCGGACACCCTGCTGGCGTTGACCACGATCTGTTTCGACATCTCCGCGCTCGAGCTCTACCTCCCGTTGATCACCGGTGGGACCGTGGAGGTGCTGCCGGCCGAGGTCGCACGGGACGGACTGCGACTGCGGGATGCCGTCGAACGCAGCGCGGCTACGCTCATCCAGGCCACCCCAGCGACGTGGAGCATGTTGCTGTCGGCCGGTTGGCGCGGGGATGCGGGGCTGCGAGTGCTCTGCGGCGGTGAGGCGCTGCCCTCGGAGACCGCGGAGGAGTTGCTCGCGGCCAACCGTGAAGTGTGGAACCTCTACGGCCCCACGGAAACCACGGTCTGGTCGTCGGCGAGCCGGCTCCGACCGGGGGACCGGGTGACCATCGGTACCCCGATCGCTAACACCGCCCTGTACGTACTCGACAGCGCCCGGCGGCCGGTGCCGACCGGCGTGGCGGGCGAGCTGTACATCGGTGGACACGGCGTGGCCGACGGCTACCACAACCATCCTGACCTGACTGCCGAACGGTTCCTTCCGAACCCGTTCGTGACCGAGCCGGACGGCCGCATGTACCGCACCGGTGACCTGGTGCGCCGGTTGGCCGACCGGCGCGTCGAGTACCTGGGTCGAATCGACTCGCAGGTCAAGATCCGCGGCTTCCGGGTAGAACTGGCCGAGATCGAATCGACCTTGCGGCGACTGGACGGCGTTCGCGACGCGGTGGTGGTGGCACGGGCCGCGGGTGTGTCACTGCTTGCCTGTTACACGCTCGATGACGGCGCTCCCGAGCCAGTCCGCGAGCGCCTCGCCACCTGGCTGCCGGACTACATGCTGCCGGATGCCCTGGTCCGGGTCACCGGTTTTCCCCGCACGCTCAACGAGAAAGTCGATCGGACGGCGCTGGCCACCCTGCCACTGGCCGAACTGCGGGGCCGGTTCGGAGTCGAGCGGGCGGTGTCGCCGCCGCGAGCCGAGAAGTCGATCGGACGCGTCGAGGCTCTGCGGGGCGAGTTGGCCGCGATGATCGGCCGCCTGACCGGGGTGCGTCCAGAAGAGATCGGTGCGGACGACCCCTTCGGCGAGGTCGGCATGAACTCGGTGAACTTCACCACGCTCAGCGTCGAGCTGAGCGAGACGTACGGGATAGAGGTGTACCCGACGCTGTTCTACCGCAAGGGCACGCTGGCCTCGCTGGCTGAACACCTGTGGAACGAACACGCGGCCGAATTGGCGACGCGATTCGGCGCCGCGGCGCCGACAGCCGCCGTCGCAGCCGCGACGGCGGGCCGCCCGGGACCCGGCGGTGACATCGCGGTGATCGGCATGGCCGGACGCTTGCCCGGCTCGGCCGACCTCGAAGAGTTTTGGGAGCACCTGGTCGCCGGGGACGACCTGGTGGGGGAGACCCCGGCGGACCGGTGGGACTGGCGGGAACTGCCGAATTCCCGGTGGGGTGGATTCCTGTCCGGTGTGGACGACTTCGACGCCGCTTTCTTCGGCATCTCCCCGCGGGAAGCCGAGCTGATGGACCCGCAGCAGCGAGTGCTGCTGGAAGTCGTCCGGTCGGCCGTCGATGACGCCGGCTACCGTCCGTCCGATCTGGCAGGCCGGCGCGTCGGGGTGTTCATCGGTGTCGCCAACACCGAATACCTGGAGCTGCAACGGGCCGCGGGGCTCGCCGCGCAGGGACACACCGCGACCGGTGCGGCGGCGTCGATCATCGCCAACCGTGTCTCCTACCTACTGGATCTGCGCGGTCCCAGCATGGTCATCGACACAGCCTGTTCGAGTTCGCTCGTCGCGGTGCACCAAGCCTGTGCCGCCTTGCGCGACGGCACCTGTGACCTGGCCATAGCCGGCGGGGTCAACGTGATGCTCGTGCCGTCGGTGTACGAGGTGCTCGGCAAGGGCGAAATGCTCAGCCAGGACGGCCGCTGCAAGACCTTCGACAGCCGCGCCGACGGCTACGTCCGAGGCGAAGGCGCCGGCGTCGTATTGCTCAAACCGGACGGCGAGGCCCGGCACGACGGCGACGCGCGGCATGTGGTGATCAAGGCGACCGCGGTCAACCACGGCGGCCGGACCACTTCGTTGACGGCGCCCAACCCGGACGCTCAGGCGGCACTTCTGGTCGAGGCCTACCGCGCCGCTGACGTGCCGGTGGAGACCGTCGGTTATGTCGAAGCACACGGCACCGGCACGGCGCTGGGCGACCCGATCGAAACCGCTGGGCTGAGCGCCGCCTTCCAACAGCTGCGCGCCGACGGCGGCACAGCCGCAGCACCGGGGTGCGCCATCGGATCGGTGAAGACGAACATCGGTCATCTCGAAGCCGCCGCCGGTGTCGCCGGCCTGCTCAAGGTCGCGCTCGCCATCCGTCGAGGCACCATTCCCGCCAGCCTCCACGTGCGGCTGCCGAACCCTTACCTGGAGCTGGCTGGCGGTCCGTTCGAGCTCGCCACGACCACCCGGCCATGGCCACGGCCGCGGGACGCCGAAGGGCACGATCTGCCGCGCCGCGCCGGGGTCAGTTCGTTCGGTTTCGGCGGGACCAACGCGCACGTCGTCGTGGAGGAACCGGCCATGCCCGAAATCTCTGCCGAAGACCGGGCGGAACACCTCTTCCCCCTCTCGGCACGGACGCCCGAAGCGTTGCGGGAGGTAGAACGGCGGCTGGTCGACCACTTGAAGAACCACGATGTGGCGCCAGCCGATCTCGCCTACACGTTGCAGGTCGGTCGTGAACCGATGAGCCATCGGCTCGCGGTCGTGGTCGACAGCACCGCGGCCTTACGACGTCACCTCGTCGAGCACCTGGCCGATCGGCCGTCGGCGGTGCGCGTGGGAACCACCGCACGCGATGCCACGACGCGCGCCGCCGAGGCGACGCGTGACCTCACCGCTCTCGCGGCCGACTGGCTGGCGGGTGCCGACGTGGACTGGCCGATGCTGCACGAGGGCGTGAGCCGTCGCCGCGTGCACCTCCCCGGCTACCCGTTCGCCCGGACCCGGCACTGGTTCGCGCCGGTACCGGCCGCCCCGTTGCATCCAACCCTGCTGGACGCGGCCACCGGCCGACACACCTTCGTCAAGAAGGTGACCGGGCAGGAGTTCTTCCTGCGTGACCACGTCGTCGGCGGCGAGCGGGTGCTGGCAGGCGTGGCGTACCTCGAGATGGCCCGGCTGGCAGGCGAACTCGCGACCGGCGGACCGGTTCGCGGTGTCGAGCACCTGGTGTGGGCCAGTCCGGTGCGGGTGTCGGATGACGTGTCCGAGCGCCGGCTGACCGTCGAGCTCGAGGGCCTGTCGTTCGAGGTACGCACGCCGGGCGGCGCGACACACGCCAGCGGCACCCTGGTACCCAGTGGTTTCGGACCACGCCCGGATCCCGTCGACCTGGCACGGGTGCGGTCGCGCTGTGCGAAGGTCCAGTCGGGCGCGGAGTGCTACGCGATGTTCTCGCGGCTGGGCTTCGACTACGGCCCGAGCTTCCAGGTGATCGAGGAACTCGCCCTCGGCGAGCGCGAGGTGCTGGCCCGGTTGCGGCTCCCGGCGTCGCGCTCCGAGGACGCTGGTGCGTACGTCTTCCATCCGTCGCTGTTCGATGCCGCGTTGCAGACGGCGGCCAGGCTCGCGCCCGGCGGGGACGACGTGCCGAGCGGGATTCCCTACATGCCGTTCTCGGTGGGATCCGTCAAGATCTACGGCGCGCTACCGGAGAAGCTCCACGCGTACGCGACTTCCACGTCCGAACCACTCAGTTTCGACGTGCTGCTGCTCGACGAGGCGGGCGTGGTGGCCGCCTCGATCGACCGGTTCACGCTGCGGGCAGTACCGGCACAGGACGCGGTCAGTGCCTTCGAACCGATCCGGCAACCGGCTCCGGCCGTTCGTCGTGAGCTGGCGGGCACTGTGCTGGTTCTCGACGCGGGGGCGCGAGGGGGCGCGGTGTGCGACGCGCTGGCCTCGGTCGGCGTCACCGTTCAGCGGATGGAGCCGGGCGCGTCCCTCCAGCTCGGCGCTGTCGCGGGTCCGTTCCACGTGGTGCACCTCGCCGACGAGCACGCTGCCGTGACGGACGGTTTCCAACAGGCCCTGACGTTTCTTCAGGCATGGCAACGGGATCGTCGCGGCGCGGTGCGCTACCTCTACGTCCACGGTGACCGCGATGGGTCTCCGGCCCACCCGGCGATGGCGGCGTTCGGCCGGTCCGTGCGGCGGGAACACCCGTCGATCGATTTCGGTGTGCTCGCCGTGGGCACCGGTTCCCTCGCCGAAGCGGTGGTGTCCACGCTTCGCGCGGCGGGCGAGCCGGACATTCGGATCGACGATGCAGGACGGACCCGCGCGGCATGGCGTCGACTGAGCCTGCCGACCTCCGTCGCGTCATCGTTCACCGGCTCGGGAGCGCACCTGATCACCGGTGGTTCCGGTCGACTCGGCCTGCTGCTCGCCGAGCACGTGACGAGGACGAGCGGGGGCCGGGTCGTGCTCGTCTCCCGCACCGCTCCGGATCCGGCGGCTCGGGCACGGATCGAGGCCATCGGGGCGCGGACGATGTTGGCGGACGTCTCGGACGTCGCAGCGGTGCGCGCGCTGGTCACCGACGTACGCCGCTCGCACGGTTCCATCAGCGGCGTTCTGCACCTCGCCGGGGTACTGAGGGACGGCTTGCTGCACGGCAAGGACCGGGCAGACGTGGACGCGGTGCTGGCGGCCAAGGTCCATGGCACGGTGTGGCTGGACGAGGCGACGCGGGACGACCCGCTGGACTACTTCGTGGCCTTCTCGTCGGCTGCGGCGGCGTTCGGCAATGTCGGCCAGACCGACTACGCCTTCGCCAACGCCTTCCTCGACCACTTCGCCGAGCGCCGGGAGGAGCAACGACGGCAGGGCTTGCGGCACGGGCGCACCCTGGCCGCGGCGTGGCCGGTTTGGGCCGATGGCGGGATGCGGGTCGACGCGGCCGGTCAGCGGCGCATGACTCGGGAAACGGGTATGCGAGTGGTGCGAACCGGCTCCGCGCTGGAGGCACTCGAGGGCGCGATGGCCGGCACCGCGGCGAGGGTGCTGCTCGCTCCCGGGGACCCAGCCAGGATCCTGTCCGCGGTCAACCAAAGGCCCGCTGTCGACGAGGAGCCGGTTCGGCCGAAGGCGGTCGCAGGCTCCCAGGTCACGGCAGAGCGGTGGCTGACCGGGATCATGGCCGAGGAACTGAAACTGCCCGAGACGGAGATCATCGCCACCGAGCCGTTCGACGACTACGGCCTGGACTCGCTGATCACGCTGGCCGTGACACGGAGGCTCGAGGAACGCCTCGGTCCGTTGTCGAAGACTTTGCTGTTCGAGCACATGACGGTCCGCGACCTGGCGAACCACCTGACCGAGGAACACCCCGGCGCGTTCGTCGAGGTGGCGGCCGTGGCCGCCGAGCCAGCTTCGTCGCCGCGGCAGGCGGTCGCCGAGGACGACATCGCGATCATCGGCGTGGCCGGCCGTTACCCGGACGCCGATGATGTGGACGAATTCTGGCGCAACCTCCGTGCCGGTCGGGACAGCGTCGTGGAAATTCCCCGGGAGCGATGGGACAACAGCCGTTTCTACGACGCCGACAGGTCGGCCGTCGGCAAGACCTATGGCAGGTGGGGCGGCTTCATCCGGGGTGCCGATCGCTTCGACCCGCTGTTCTTCCGCATGTCGCAGATCGAGGCCGAACACACCGATCCCCAGGAGCGGGTGTTCCTGGAGACGGTATGGCATCTGATGGAGGACGCCGGCTACACCCGCGAACAGCTGCGCGGCACGCGCACGGGTGTGTTCGTGGGCATGATGTACGGCCAGTACCAGCTGTACGGGGTGCGGGAAGCGTTGCGCGGTGAGGGGCTGCCGCCGCATTCGTCCTTCGCCTCGGCGGCCAACCGGGTGTCGTACTTCTTCGACTTCACCGGCCCCAGCGTCGGTCTCGACACGATGTGCTCATCCGCGTTGGTTGCGATCCATCAGGCGTGCCTGGCGATCCGCAACGGTGACTGCGAGGTCGCCGTCGCCGGCGGCGTCAACATCACCACTCATCCCGCGAAGTACCTGCAGCTCGCGTGGCGCGGTTTCCTGTCGGACGACGGCCGGTGCCGCAGCTTCGGGGCAGGCGGTACCGGGTACGTCCCGGCGGAGGGGTCCGGCGCCGTGCTGCTCAAGAGCCTCGACGCCGCGGTGGCCGACGGGGACCGCATCCTGGCGGTGGTCAAGGGCACCGCGGTGAATCACGGCGGAACGGGGCGCGGGTTCACGGTGCCGAACCCGAAAGCGCAGGGTGATTTGGTCCGTGCCGCGCTCGACCGCGCGGGCATGCGCCCGGCGGACCTGAACTACGTGGAGGCGCACGGCACCGGTACGGCGCTCGGCGATCCGGTGGAGATCGCCGGCATGATGCGGGCGTTCCAGGGTGATCTGCCGGAGCGGCTGCCGATCGGGTCGGTGAAGTCCAATATCGGGCATGCCGAGTCGGCGGCCGGTATCGCGGCGGTCACGAAGGTGCTGCTGCAGATGCGCCACGGTGAACTGGCCCCCTCGCTGCACGCCGCAGAGACCAACCCGAACATCGACTTCGCATCGACCCCGTTCGACGTTCAGCGTGAGGTGGCGCCATGGCCGCGTCGCACGCTGGCGGATGGCACGGTGCAGCCGCGAGCGGCAGGTGTGAGCTCGTTCGGCGCCGGCGGCACGAACGCACATGTCGTTCTGCAGGAGTACCTTGGCGCACCGGAGCCGCCGACCGCTCCGGCGGGGCCGCAGCTGGCGGTGCTGTCGGCACGGGATGCCGATCGGCTGGTCGCGCAGGCGCGCAGGCTGGCCGGACAGCTGCGGGACACTGGGTGCGCCCCGCGCGATCTCGCCTGGACACTGCAATCCGGTCGCGAGGCAATGGCACATCGGCTCGCCATCCGCTTCGTGGACGTGGCGGAACTGGTGGGGCGTCTCGACGAATTCGTCGCCGGTGGCGAACCGAACGACAGCTGGACCGGCGTTGTCGATCCGCGCAGGCCACTTGACGTTGTCGAACCGTTGCCGGCGGACCCCGAGGCGTACGCCGCTGCGTGGACCTCCGGCAGGCAGGTCGACTGGTCGGCGCTGCACCGCGGAGCGCTGTGCCGCCGGGTGTCACTTCCCGGCTATCCCTTCGACGGCGAACGGATATGGCTGGCGGCGGCGGATGCCGAACTCGCCGTGCCCGCCTCGGGGCTCTTGTTGACTCGGCGATGGGTGCCCGCCGAGCCGTCGCGGAACGCCCCGCTGCCCGGCCGGATCGCCATCCTGGCGGCGCCGGGAACCGAAGAGCTGGCCGCTCGGCTCACCACCACGTTGCCGGGCACGGAGACACTCACCATCGACCAGCTCACGGCCAGCACCAGCGGGGATCGCTTCGACGCGGTGCTGGACCTGGCCGGATGCGCGAATCGAGGGCAGACCGCCGGCCACTCCGGGCTGACCGCTTGGTTGAGCTGGTTACAACGGGTGGTAGCCGACCGGGACAGGCGCGAGTTGACCATGCTTCTCGTCAGCCGGGGTAGCGCGGCCGGATCCGGCGGCGCGGCGCGGGCTGGGTTGTACCGGATGCTCCAGAGCGAGTACCAGCACATCCGGTCCCGCCACGTGGCGGTGGGGGCTGCCACGGACGAGCAGGTTTGCCAATGGATCGCAAGCGAACTCCGGATCGCCGAATCGCCCGCCCAGATCTCGTACCACGACGGTGCGCGGCATCGGGCGGAGCTACGCGAACTGGACGCCGAACCGCGGAACGAGCTGCGCTTCCCGGACGGCCACGTGCTCTGGGTGACCGGCGGTACCCGTGGGATCGGCCTGTTGAGCGCCCGGCATTTCGTCGCCAGGCACGGGGTTCGCAAGCTGGTCCTCACCGGCCGCGAAGTGCTGCCTCCGCGAGCCGAATGGGCCGCACATGTCGCTGGGGACACCGCGCTCGGCCGCAAGCTGCGTCCCCTGACGGAACTGGTGGACCAGGGCGTGGAACTGCTGGTGCTCAGCGTGCCGCTGGACGACAGGGCGGCGACCGCCGCGGCGGTGGCGGACGTCAAGACGCGGTTCGGCCCGATCGGCGGAGTGATCCACAGTGCGGGCTTCACCGACGCGGAGAACCCTGCCTTCGTTCGCAAGCCGCTGGCCAGGATCGAGCGCGTGATCGGCCCGAAGATATCCGGCCTCGACACGCTCGTCGAGTGCTTCCGCGACGAGCCGTTACGTCTGTTCGTCCTCTACTCCTCGGTCGCCGCTGCCGTTCCCGCGCTCGCGGTCGGGCAGAGCGACTACGCCATGGCCAACGCTTACCTCGACGCGGTCGCTGAAACGCGCCCGCACGGCCTACCGCTGGTCAGCGTGCAGTGGCCGAGCTGGAAGGACACCGGCATGGGGGAGGCGCGAAGCGCGACCTACCAGACCTCCGGGCTGGCCGCCTTGTCGGACGAGCAGGGACTCGACCTTCTGGAGCGAGCGCTCGCCAGTGGTGCGCGCGTCGTCATGCCGGCGGTGGTGCGGCCGGGTGCCGATTGGCGCCCGGAGCGGTTGACCGACCGCCGGCTTGGTTCGGACGTGGACCGGCGCCCGGACCCGGAGGCAGCGCGGAAGGCGACGCCTGACGGGCTTCGGCAGGCCGTCGACGGGGTGGCCTCGTGGCTGCTCGACCAGGTCGCGGCGGAACTCCGGTTCGACCGGGCCAAGCTCACGGGGGACGTTCCGCTGCACGACTACGGCATCGATTCGATCCTCGTCTCCCAACTCGTGCAGACCCTCGGGAAGCGGATCGACGCGTCGATCGACCCGTCTTCGTTGCTGGAGTACCCCAGCGCCGACGAATTCGGGACGTATTTGGGGGAGCACCACCCGCAGGAGCTGGTCGCGGCCTTCGGCGCGGGCCCGTCCGGCACACCGGCGGTGCGCACGTCCAAGGTGGTGCCGGTCGTCGCCTCCCCGGTACCGACCAGCGGAGACATCGCAGTGGTCGGCCTGTCCTGCAGGTTCCCCCGCGCCGCGTCCATCACCGAGTACTGGGAACTGCTCCGACAGGGCGGCTCGGCGTTGCGCCCCATCCCCGGGCACCGCTTCGGCCGGCCGATCGGCTATCACGCGGGACTGCTGCCCGATGAGCTGCGCTTCGACGCGGAGTCCTTCCTGCTGTCCGAGGCGGATGCCACGGCCATGGATCCCCAGGCACTTCTGCTGTTGGACGAGGTGAACAGGGCCGTGCACCACGCCGGGTACCGGCCCGCGGAGCTCAAGGGCCGCCGCATCGGGGTGTACGTCGGGGGCAGGGGCGGCCACATGCCGGACGCCGACCGGCTCGAGCGGGCCAGGAACCCGGTCGTGGTCACCGGCCAGAACTACCTCTCCGCCAACCTCTCGCAGTTCTTCGACTTCCGGGGCCCGAGTCTGGTCACCGACACCGCCTGCTCATCGGCACTGGTGGCGATGGACATGGCAGCGCAGGCGCTACGCGCGGGGAACATCGAGTCGGCCGTCGTCGCCGGGGTGAGTCTGCTCTCCGACGACAGCGCGCACCGGGTGTTCGGCCAGCGCGGATTGCTGAACCCCGGCGCCGAGTTCCACCTGTTCGACCGGCGGGCGGCCGGCCTGGTTCTCGGTGAGGGTGCCGGCGTCGTCGTGCTCAAGTCGCTGGATCGCGCCCAGGCCGACGGGGACCGGGTGCTGGCCGTGCTCAAGGGCATTGCCATCAACAACGACGGGCGGACCGCGGGGCCTTCCACACCGAACCTCCATGCGCAGACCGAGGTTATGCGGGAGGCGTTGCAGCGCGCTGGCCAGCGACCGGAGGATGTCGGCTGGGTGGAGGCCAACGGCTCCGGATCCACCGTCACCGACCTGCTCGAACTCAAGGCGGTCGAAGCGGTGTACGGCACTGGCCGTGCCGGGCGGGTGGCACTCGGTTCGGTGAAGCCGAACATCGGCCATCCGCTTGCCGCCGAAGGGATCGCAGCCTTCATCAAGGTGGTGCTGATGCTGCACCACCGCGAGCAGGTGCCGTTCCGGTCGGGGCAGCAGCCGCTGGACCACTTCGACCTGGACGCGTCGTCGATGTACTTCCCGCGGGGAGTACATCCATGGCCGAGCTCGGCTGAGGTCGCCGCGCTCAACTGCTTCGCCGACGGCGGTACGAACGCGCACCTGCTGATCGCCCCGGCACCGGCCGGTGTGCAAGGAA
Source organism: Amycolatopsis sp. CA-230715 (assembly GCF_018736145.1). Taxonomy (GTDB): domain Bacteria; phylum Actinomycetota; class Actinomycetes; order Mycobacteriales; family Pseudonocardiaceae; genus Amycolatopsis. The sequence goes on along the minus strand of NZ_CP059997.1, from coordinate 9,343,912 downwards.
CCCGGATGGCGCTGCCGGAACCCGCGCTGGACCGGAAGGTCGTCATCCGGGGGACCAGCGCGGGTAGCCCCGGCGTCGGCCTGTTCTGGGACAGCTACTCGCCGGCTGGGCCGCGACCGGAACGTGCGGCAGGAGACTGAACATGCGCACACCGGCTGAGCTGCCCGTCGTGTTCATGTTCCCCGGACAGGGTTCGCAGTACTACCAGATGGGCAAAGGCCTCTACGACGACAACGAGGTGTTCCGCGCGGCACTGTGCCGGTACGACGCGGTGGTGGCTGCGGAAACCGGCGAGTCGGTACTCGCACGGATCCACGACCCGGCGAAGTCCAAGGGCGACGTCCTGATCGACACCAGGATCACCCATCCTGCCATCGTCATGGTCGAGCTCGCGCTGGTGGAGACGCTGTCCGCGCTCGGGATAACGCCGGACCACGTCCTCGGCGCCAGCCTCGGCGAGTACGCGGCGGCTGTCGTGGCCGGCAGCATGGACGCGGTCGACTGCCTGCGGTCGTTGACCCGGCAGGCCACCGCACTGCGCACCGGCCCGCCCGGTGGAATGCTCGCGGTGCTCGCCGAGCTCGAAGTAGCGGACCGGGTTCCGGAACTGCGCGAGTGCGAGATAGCCGCCCGAAATTACCCGGGCAACTTCGTCGTCGCGGGGACGCGAGAGGCGCTCGCCCGTGCGGAGGTGGCTCTCCACGATGCGGATGTGCCGTTCCTCCGCCTGCCGGTCGAGTACGCCTTCCATTCCCACTTGATCGACGAAGTGCTGGACCGATGCCGGGACCACTTCGCCGGGGTGCGGTTCGCGCCGCCTCGGATCCCCTGGACCTCCTGCGTGGACGGCGCGTTGGTGCAGCGGCCGACTGCGGAACACTTCCGGCACGTGGCCAGGCGGCCGGTCGAGTTCGGGCAGGCGATGGCCCGGCTGCGGGGCCGGGGCGAGTTCCGCTACCTCGACCTCGGCCCCTCGAGCAGCCTGCACAACTTCGTGCGCTTCCACCTCCCGCCGGGGACGAGCTCGGAGTCGCTGCCGCTTTTGAACCCGTTCAGCAAGGACACCGATCTGCTGGAGCAGGTGCGATCGCGTGCTGCTCCGATGCGACAGGTCAGAAAGGCGCACGGAATGAAGGTCTACGGGTTCCCCGGACAGGGGTCGCAGCGGAAGTTGATGGGCAAGGGGCTGTTCGACCGGTTCCCCGTCGAGACAGCGACCGCCGACCGGGTGCTCGGCTACTCGATCGAAGAGCTGTGCCTGGCAGACCCGGAGCGCCGGCTGGGCCGCACGGAGTTCACACAGCCCGCGCTCTACGTGGTCGGCGCGCTTGCCTACCTCGACCGGATCGATCAGGACCCCGTGCCGCCCGACTACCTGATCGGGCACAGCCTCGGCGAGTACGTCGCTCTGTTCGCCGCCGGGGTCTTCGACTTCGAGACCGGGCTGCGACTGGTGCAGCGCCGCGGCGCGGTGATGGCCGCGGCCACCGGCGGCTCGATGGTGGCGGTGGTCGGAGTGGACGAGGGAACCGTCACGCGGGCTCTGCGGGATTCCGGCCTCGAGAGCCTGGACCTGGCCAACTACAACGCGATGGACCAGTTCGTCGTCTCCGGTCCGGCCGAGCGGATGGACGAGGCCTGTTCCGCGTTCGAGGCCGTGGGCGCGCGAACCGTGCGGCTCAACGTCAGCGCACCACTGCACTCCCGTTACATGCGTCCGGCTGCCGAGGCGTTCGGACGCTTCCTCGACGAGTTCACCCTGCGCCAGCCGTCGATCCCGGTACTCGCCAACGTCGATGCCATGCCGTACACCGCCGACACGCTCAACGAGCGGCTGACGGCGCAGATCACTTCGCCGGTGCGGTGGACCGACACCGTGCGAAGACTGATGGGGCGAGGCGATTTCGAGTTCGTGGAACTCGGGCCAGGTCAGGTGCTGACCAAGCTGGTCAAGCGCATCGTGGCCGCCGGGCCGCCGCTACCGGCGGCCGAGCCCTCGGCGACCGCCCCTACGGCTTCGCCTGCCGGCGGCTTACGGCCTGCCGCCGCAGGCACGGCGACGCTCACCGCCGATACGCTCGGCGCGGCCAGCTTCCGGGAACGGTACGGGCTTCGGCGCGCTTACCTGGTCGGGTCGATGTATGGCGGCGTGTCCGGCAGGGAGATGCTGCGCTCCGCCGCCAAGGCGGGTCTGCTCGGCTTCCTCGGAACCGGAGGGCTCACCACCGATGAGGTCGAGCGCGAGCTGCGGGGACTGGCCGACGATCTCGGGACCGACGGAGCGTTCGGGGTCAATCTGCTCTACCAGCACGGAGCGTCGGAGGCTGCGCTGGTCGACGTGCTGCTGCGGCACGGTGCCGGTCTGGTCGAGGTGTCCGGTTATCCGTTGATCACCGAGGAATTGGCCCGCTTACGGCTGAAGGGGTGCCGGATCGTCGCGAAGGTGTCCAGGACCGATGCCGCCGCCGAATTCCTCGCCCCGCCCCCGCGCCCACTGGTACGCCGCCTGGTGGAGGCGGGAAAGGTGACCGAGCGCGAGGCCATCGCCGCCGCGGACCGGCCGATGGCGGACGACCTGTGCGCCGAGGCGGACGGTGGCTGGCTGACCGGCACGGCGGATCTGCTGGCCCTGCTGCCGGCGGTCCTCCGGCTTCGGGACGAGGCGGCCCTACCCGGTCACCGGGTGCACGTCGGATGTGCGGGGGGAATCGGTACCCCGGAGGCGGCCGCGGCGGCTTTCCTGCTGGGCGCCGATTTCGTGTTGACCGGTTCGGTCAACCAGTGCTCGGTGGAGGCGGCCACCAGCGACGCGGTGAAGGACGTCCTCCAGGAGGCGCGGGAGTACGACGTCGACACCGCCCCATGGGGTGACCTGTTCGAGGCCGGTGTGCGGGCGCGCTACCTCAAGCGCGGAATCTTGTTCCCCGCCAGGGCGGCCCGGTTGTACGAGCTGTGGCGCGGGCACGGTTCGTTCGCCGAACTCGACGACGAGACCCAGGCTCAGCTACTCGACCGTTGCCTGCCGGGCGAGCGTGCTCCAGCGGTGGTCGCCGGCGCGGATCCGAAGGCGGCGCTGGCTGCGGTGTTGCGGGGGTACTTCACGCGCGGCTTCCGGCTTGCGGTCACGGGCGATCGGCGATCGAAGGTCGACTATCTGGTCCACTGCGGTCCGGCGATGGGTGCGTTCAACGAGGTCGTCGCCCACACCGCGATGCATCGGTGGCGGGCACGCACGATCGAGGCCATCGCCGACACCCTGATGGAGGGTGCGGCAGCCCATCTCACCGAGCGGCTGCGGCTCGTGGAACAGATGGCGACCGGGCGTACCGAGGCCTCGCGAACAAGGAGATCACCATGACCGCCGTGCCGGCGAACGAGTCCGTCATCTTCAATCCGTTCACACCGGAGTTCAAGAACGACCCGTACCCGCACTACGCCCAGTTGCGCAGGGAAGTGCCGGTACACGACCATCCGCTCGGCTTCTGGATGCTCAGCCGCTACGACGACGTCCACGCCTTGTTGCGGTCGGGAATGTCGGTCGAACAGCGCAACGTCGGCGCCGGGCCGTTCCGCAAGACCTACGAGTACGCGGGCGTCCCGATCGAGCCGCGGCTGAGCGGGCTCGCCATGCTCGACCGGGACCCGCCGGCTCACACCCGGCTGCGCAAGCTGGTCGCCAAGGTGTTCACACCGCGGGCGATCGAGAGCATGGAACCGCTGATCCGCGACCTCGTCGGCGACGCGCTCGACGAGCTCGCTTGCGATGGCGGCGGCGACCTCGTTCCCGCGCTCGCGTTCCCGCTGCCGTTCACCGTGATCTCGCGAATGCTCGGCATGCCGCCGACCGACGAAGACCGGTTGCGCGCACTCACCGACACGCTCATGCGCTCCGTCGAACCCGTGACCGGACCTGACGTGCTGCGCTCGGTCGAGGCCGCCGACGTGGAGCTGACGGCGATGATCGGCGAGGCGGTCGCCTGGAAGCGGCACAACCCGGGCGACGACCTGCTCACCGCGCTGCTCGCGGCGGAGGAGGGCGGGGACGTGCTCAACGGTGAAGAGCTGGTCGCCCAGGTCACGCTGCTCTACGTCGCAGGTCACGAGACCACCGTGAACCTGATCTCCAACGGCACTGTCGCACTGCTGCGCAACCCGGACCAGCTCGCGCTCTTGCGCGCCAGGCCGGACCTGGAAGACAACGCGATCGAGGAACTGCTGCGCTACGACACAGCCGTGCACATCAGCAGACGCGTGACCCTCGAGCCGTACGAAGTCGGCGGGCACGTGATCCCCGCCCGGTCGTTCGTTCTCGCCAACCTGGCTTCGGCCAACCGGGACGAGGCGTTTTGGGGACCGGACGCGGAGAGGCTGAGAGTGGATCGGCCGAACACGCGCCGGCAGCTCTCCTTCGGCAGCGGAATCCACTTCTGCCTCGGCGCGGCGCTCGCTCGTCTCGAAGGCAAGATCGCCATCGGCGAGCTGGTGCGGCGCTTTCCCGGGTTGCGACTGGACGGGGAGGTCGAGTGGAACGACCGGATCAGCCTGCGCGGGCCTGCCCGGCTGCCGGTCCGGTTGTGAGCCGTGTCCATTGTGGAACGTCGACTTGGACCCGACCCGGAACGGAGTTACCGAAACGACATGACCAGTCCAACCGATCATCGCATCGCCATCGTGGGAGCGGGGGTGATGGGCACCGGAATTGCCGCACTCGCGCTCGGCCACGGGATCCCGGTGGTGCTCGTCGACATCGACGACACGACGCTGGAGACCGCGCGGGACCGGATCCGTCAGCAGCTGAGGCACGCCCAGCTGATGGGGGCGCTGCCGCCGGAGGTCGGCCAGGGCGAGCTGACCACGACCGCGGAGATCGCGGAGGTCGGGCCCACGACGGCGGTCATCGAGGCGGTGACTGAATCGGCCGGGACGAAGGCGAAGGTGTTCGCCGAACTTTCGGCTGTGATGCGGCCGGGTGTCCCGCTGATCTCCAACACCTCGGGCATTCCCATCGCGGAGATGGCCGGCTGGACCGCGCGGCCCGAACAGCTAGTCGGCACTCATTTCATGAACCCCTCCTACCTGATCAGGATGGTCGAGGTCAGCCGGGGTCCGCGAACCGCCGACGCCACCGTCGATGCCGTGGTTGCGCTGCTGACGGCACTGGGACGGCGCGCGGTCCTGGTCGGCGACGCCGCCGGTTTCGTCACCAGCAGGCTGCTCCACCCGATGATCAACGCGGCGGCGCGGATCGTGGAGCAGCGCACCGCCACGGTGGAGGCGGTGGACGAGTTGATGGAAGGATGCCTCGGCCACCCGACGGGCCCCCTGCGCACCGCCGACCTCATCGGGCTGGACAACCTCGTCGACTCCCTTGCCGCGCTGTACAAGCGGACCGGTGATCAGAACTGCAAGCCGTGCGACCTGCTGCTGCAGAAGGTGCGCGACGGTGATCTCGGCCGGAAGACGGGCCATGGTTTCTACGAGTACGGAAAGGCGATGTCGTGACTGATCAGATCACCGGGGACACCATCGAGAAGGATCTGCGGAGCTTCCTGGAGACGAGAACGAAGGCTGAGGTCCCCGCGACACAGGACCTGTTCGCCTCCGGGCTGGTGTCGTCCATGTTCGCCATGGAGCTGGTCGTGTACCTCGAGCAGAACTTCCAGGTGGCGATCGTCGGACCGGACCTCAAGATGGACAACTTCCGTACCGTGCGGCAGATGACCGAGTTGGTGCTCCGGCTTCGCGATGCGCCCGCCGCGGCGGTGTGGGTCGATGGCGCCTGAGCGGATCGCCGACGAGCGCGCATTCGTCGAGCGGCTCGTCGGCGACCGGGCCGGCGAGTGGGACCGTGCCGGAACGATCCCCGACGGGGTACTGCGGGAGCTGAGCACCCGTGGCCTGCTGTGCGCCCAAGTCGCCTCGGCGCACGGTGGTCTTGGCCTGAGCAGCCGAGACAACGGCGAGTTCACCGCATACGTGGGCAGCCTCTGCAGCTCGGTACGGAGCGTGATGACCTCGCAGGGAATGGCGGCATGGACGGTTCAGCGGCTCGCGACCGAACCACAGGCGCGGCTGTTGCTGCCGGAGTTGACCGGCGGGCGGCTCGCCGCGGTCGGGTTCAGCGAGCCGGAAGCGGGCTCGGACCTGGCGGCCATGTCGACGAGTATCGAATTCGCGGGGGACTCGGTGGTCCTCGACGGGCGGAAGGTGTGGGTCACCGCGGCGACCTACGCGGATGTCTTGGTCGTCTTCGGCCAGTGCGACGGCGGCGCGGCCGCGGTCGTCGTTCCGGCGGACGCGCCTGGCGTGCACATCGAACGGGTGGCCGATCCGTTGGGCTGCCGGGCCGCCGGGCACGCGAACATCCGGTTCGACGCGGTCCGCCTGCCTTCGTCCACTGTGCTCGGTGGGTCCGGGCTGCCGTTGCCACTGCTGGTCACCACGGCACTCGCGTACGGCCGGATCTCGGTCGCCTGGGGATGTGTCGGCATCCTCCGCGCGTGCCGGAACGCGTCGTCCCGGCACGCGCGGACCCGCAGCCAGTTCGGCAAGCCGCTGGCGGAGCACCAGTTGGTCGCACGCCACCTCGCGGAGATGTACGTCGCCGAGCAGACGGCAAGCCGTGCCTGCGAACACGCCAGCGCGTGCTGGGATGCGGGATCACCGGAGATGGTGGTCGCGACCGTGCTGGCCAAGCACGTGGGCGCGACCAATGCGGCCGGTGCCGCCGCCGCCGCGGTGCAGGTGCTGGCGTCGGCGGCCGCGCACGATGGAGGAGCTGTCGCCAGGGCGTACCGCGACGCGAAGCTCATGGAGATCATCGAAGGCACCAACGAGATGTGCGAGCTCATCTTGGCCCAGCACGCCGTCGCCACGGCGAACTGATCGAACTGGGGAGGAATCCGTGCACAACGAAATGACCACGGTGAAGTGTCTGGTCTGGGATCTGGACAACACGCTGTGGCAGGGCACGTTGCTGGAAGACGGCGACGTGCGGTTGCCGGAGGCGGTGCGGGAGCTGATCGTCACGCTCGACTCCCGCGGAATACTCCAGTCGGTCGCCAGCAAGAACGATCACGACCTGGCCTGGGCCAAGCTGGAAGAGCTCGGGATCTCTGAGTACTTCGTACTGCCTTGGATCGGCTGGGGGCCGAAGTCGGAGTCCGTGCGCGCGATCGCCGACCAGCTGCGGTTCGCGCACGAGACGGTCGCCTTCGTCGACGACCAGCCCGCCGAGCGGGCCGAGGTCAATTTCCACTTACCTGACGTGCGGTGCTACGGCGCCGACGAGGTGGTTGCCTTGGCGGAACTGCCGGAGTTCAGCCCGAAGGCCGTCACGGTCGACGCGCGTCGTCGTCGCCGGATGTATCAGGCCGGCCTTGAACGGGAGGCGGAGCAATCGTCGTTCACCGGCCCGGCGGAGGAGTTCCTGCGCTCACTCGACCTGCGGATGTGGATCGAGCGAGCGACCGGCGAGCAGTTGTCCAGGGTCGAGGAGCTCACGCTGCGCACGAGCCAGATGAATGCCACCGGTGTGCACTACTCGGACGCCGTGCTGCGGGCGCTGATCGCCGATCCGGACCACGAGGTCCTGGTCGCGTCGATGACGGACCGGTTCGGGCCGCACGGCGCGATCGGTGTGCTATTGCTCGCGACCCACTCGGATGTCTGGCACCTGAAGTTGTTGGCGACCTCGTGCCGGGTGGTGTCGTTCGGCGCAGGGGCGGCGATCATCAACTGGCTCATCGACGAGGCCGCGCGCGCCGCGGTGCACTTGGTCGCCGACTTCCGGCCGACCGACCGCAACCGGATGATGGAGATCGCTTACCGCTTCGCCGGCCTCGGCGACGAGAGCTGTGCCTGCCTCGGCCTGCTGCCAGAGACGGATGTCAACGGCCTGCAACGGCTGCACCTCGTCGCGGACCCGCGGGCGCCGACCGCGACGATCGACCTGGTTGCGCCGGATCTGATCGCGAGCCGGGATGATGCCGCGGGTGCGCGGGTGGCGGCCGACGTCAGGGGCGCTTCCGGACCAGCGTGACGCCGTCGGCCATCGGGAGCAGGGATATGTCGGCACGGTCGTCGTCGTGGAGGGCGGAGTTGAACTCTCGCACGGCGACCGTGTCGGGGTCCTGAGCGGCTGGGTCGATGACCCGCCCGAAGAAGAGGGTGTTGTCGACCACGATGAGGCCACCGGGCCGAAGCAGTGGGAAACATCGCTCGTAATAGGTTCTGTAGTTCGTTTTGTCGGCATCTATGAAAACGAGATCGAAGGCGTCAGCGCCCTGTTCGGTGAGTAATGTCGTGAGCGTTTCCGCGGCGTCCCCGACACGGACCTCGATTCGGTCGGACACACCGGCTCGATTCCAGTATTCTGCGCCGATATCCGGCCATTTGGCGTTGATGTCACAGGTGACCAGCCGCCCGTCCGACGGCAGGGCGCGGGCCATGCAGAGCGTGCTGTACCCGGTGAACGTTCCGATCTCCAGCACGTTGCGAGCTCCGGTGATACCAACCAGGAGGCCGAGAAGCTGCGCCTCCTCGGCCATGACCCGCATTGTCTGCCCCATGGGTAGTTCGTCCGTGAATTCGCGCAGCTCGCGTGCAATGTCGTCGTCGCGCAACGACAACTTCCGGATGTAGGACAGTAATTCCGGTGAAATCCCCAGTTGATCCGCCACGAAGCATATGCTATCAGATATGGTGGGCGGTGTTGCGGAAAAGAACCGCGAACCTCCCCTCAATTGAACGGAGGACGCCGCCACGCGGTACGAGGGGGCTGTCATCCATTTTGGACACTCCGGAGTTCTCGCACCGGTTGGCTCGCGTCGCGCGATCGCATGACGGCGTACCGACGGATCAGGCCGTCTATCGCGAAGCGGTCCTCTGCCTCGCGAGTGACGAGGTGCTCCGCTACGAGCTCGGTCAAGGCCTGTTGCGTCTGGTCTGGGGCGTCGCCGAGCAGGTTGGCGACGAGCCGGACGCCGAAACGCCGGTCCTTGAGCAGACCGAGTACTCGGAACGCTCGTTGCCCTGGCGGGGAAAGTCGTTGATATGACAGGTCGAACGCGCTTCGCACGCCGAAGGACTCGTCGTCTTCCAGGCTCAGTGCCCGCAAGTGGACGTCGTCCGCGACTCGGCGCGCGTAGTCCGCGACGCCTTGGTAATGGTTGTTGTGCAGGTTGGCGGCCGCGATTCGGAGCGCCAGCGGCAGTCCGTTGCAGAGCCGTGCGAGCTCATGAGCCGCGGCGCTGTTTTCCTCGATCCGGTGCTGGCCGGCGATTCCACCGAGGATGGCGATCGACTCGCGCGTCGTCAACTCGCCGATCGACAAGCGAGTGGCGGTATCGGCGGCAACCAGGCCGGAGAGCCGGTTGCGACTGGTAGCCAGCACGAGCGTGCCGGGCGTGCCGGGCAACAGCTCCCGGACTTGGCCCGCGTGCGCGGCGTTGTCCAGGATGATCAGCACGCGCCGCTGGGAGATCGACGACCGATACAGGGCCGTCGCGGCGTGGGCCTCCGACGGGATGTCGTTGGTGTTGACGCCGAGACTGACCAGGAGTTGAGTCAGTGCTTCGTGCGTGGACGTCGGCGCTTGCGTGGAGTAGCCCCGCAGGTCGATCAAGATTTGGCCGTCGGGGTAGCAGTCCGAGACGGATCGTGCCCAATGAACCGCCAGCGCTGTCTTGCCGACCCCAGGCGGTCCGGTCACCGCGAGCAACGGCAGTCCGGTGAACGTCGGGCCGGTCGCCGCGGCGTGCCATGTCGTCAGCAGTTCCAGTTCGCGGTCGCGGCCGACGAGCAACGCGGCACTGGTGAGCGGCTGGTGCGGGCGATCGCCGTCGGGCGGGGTGAGTCGCGTTTGCTTGCTCGCTGTGTCCGGGATCCCAGCAAGAATCCGCTGCTGCAGTTCCCGCAACTGGTCGCCGGGCCGCAGGCCGAGTTCGCGCTCGAGCGCTCGGTAGGCCTGCTGGTAGGCGGCGAGAGCTTCGGCTTGTCTGCCGGCGCGAAAGCGGGCGAGCATGAGCAGGTACCACAATCGTTCGCGCGTCGGATGACCCTGCGCCAAAGCCGCCGCTTCGACTGCCGCTTGATCGGCTTGGCCAGCCTCGATCCGTGCCTCGGTCAGGTGCTCCAGTGCGACGAGCCTCAAGTCGTCCAGGCGTGCGATCTCCAGTTTGAAGATGTCCGGGGTGGTGGTCAGATCCATCAGCGCCCGTCCCCGCCAGAGCTGTAATGCCGCTTCCAACCGCAGCACCGCGTCGACCGGCCGATTATCGTGCAGCAGCCGCGTACCGTCGCCGGTCAGTCGCTCGAACCGCAGTGCGTCGATCTCCGCTGGGGCGGCGTCCAACAGGTAGCCCGCCCCGGCGGTTCGGACGCGTGCCGCGCCGGGAGCGGAACCGCTCTGCAGGCCGCGGCGGATCGACGCGACGTACGAATAGAGGTTGGCCTGGGCCGAGGCCGGTGGCGTCGATCCCCAGAGAGTATCGGTGATTTCTGCCGCGCTCACGGCTTGGCCGGCATTCACCAGCAGTAACGCCAGCAGTACCCGCTCCTTGAGCCGAGACGGGGTGACGAGAAGCCCGTTCTCTCCGACGATCTCCAGTGGTCCCAGCAGGTTGAACTCCAACTTCCGTCTCTCCCCAGTCGCTCTGTCCCGGATGGCCGGAAGCCCGGAGCGGCAGCTGTGCCCGCGGAACGCGCACGGGCCGCGTCGTACGGCGGACTTGGTCCGCCGCAGCCGCGCAGGGTGTTCGGCCAACCGGTCGAAATATTTCTTTCAGGACACGATCGCGCGTCGTTATCCTTTCTGTGGTCGAGATGTGACTTGGCCATGATGGCCGTATCGTGTCGCCGTGAACAGCCTCGGCGACCCTACAGTGTGGGCGTTGTATGGAGGGCTTGAACGATCCCATATTTGTCAGATACGCCGTTCACTTCGATTACATGCGCTTTCACCATGCTGCCAGCTCTTCCGATCGACTCGAACACAAGGTCGAACGATGACGCACGGTGTGCGTCATCGTTCGGTTGGTCACCGTCGTGCCGGGTCGGTCCCGCCGAGGCGGGTGTTCCGGCCGCCTTCGATGTATTTGAAGAGCGTTTTGCGTTCCAATACTTTCGCGGTCATCTCACCGATCGAGTAGCTGGGTGGTCTCAATGCGTAGTCATACGGGTCGTCGCGCGCCATGTCGGCACACCTGGCGGCGGAGGTCGAGCGGGCGCAGCGGGCTGCCCAGGGCCGCTCCCGCGATGGTGACCAGAAGTTTGTTGTGTCGCAACAGGCAGCGATCCGGTTGCGCGGTGGGGGCAGTCTTCGGCGAGTCGCTTCCGCGAACTGTCGTGCGAACACATTTTCGAAGGCGGCCTGCTGTCGACGGGCCGGCTGCGTCGAGATCGACTGCTTGCGGCAGAGGCCCGTCGATGACTTCCACACTTGAAAGGATTGTGAAAGGGGTGAGCGAGTAGCCGTGGATTCGGCGCGCATGACTCTGTGTGATTGGGGGACGGCACGCAAGCTGGCGTGAGGTGCCACGAAACCAACGCTGAGCTTACGCGTAGCGACGACGCGTTTCCCCGCGATCCCGACCTGATCCGAAAATCAGGCTTTGCAGGCCCGTTCGGCTATGCTGGTGCGATCTTTTTGTTATGCTTGGGGTAGCAAATTTATTTTCGCATTCTTGGATCCTTCGAAGTGGAGAGCGGCGGAACAAGGATTCGCCTTGGCGGCCCGCGCGCGAGGGCGGTGTGGGTCAGCCTCGTCCTCCACGCTAACAATCCGGTCAGCGCCAAGTTGCTGGTGAACGAGGTGTGGGGCGGTGACGTAGCGCCTCCGACACCGGCGACGGTTCATTCGTACGTATGCCGACTTCGGGCGAAGCTGATCTCCATCGGCCCGGACGGGATGGACCGGATCATCACAGAGCCGAACGGCTACCGGCTGCGGCTCGAGCCGGGGGAGTCGGACATCGAACGGTTCCGGAGCCGGGTGGAAAGCGGTCGGTCAGCCGCGATGCTCGGTCTTCTCGGCGACGCGAGCAAAAGGTTTGTGAAGCCGACGCGTTGTGGCGTGGTGTGGCGCTGTCGGACATTCCCGGAAAGTCCGCCCGTGCCGAGTCGGTGAGCCTGAACGAGGCCCGGCTGATCGCGGTGGAGGAGCGGTTCGACGTGGAGATCGCGTTCGGACAGCACGCCCGAGTGATCCCGGACTCGCGGAGCATGATGAATGCGGCATCCGCTGCGGGACCGCCAAGTGCGAAGCGGCGGGCATGCGTTTCAGTGGCATCGGAGTCGACCCGGACCCGGTTGCCTTGCGGGGCCTCGTCGAACTTGTAGCACAGGGCAGGCTCCGGGTCCACGTGCAGGAGACGTTCCCGTTCGAGGGCATCGCCGACGCGCACCGGCTGCTCGACGCCGGTCATCTCGAAGGCAAGCTCGTGCTCACCGTCTGAAGTCGACGGTGTGCCCATCCGGTGGTGGGACACCCCTGGCTCGGATATATCCAGTGTGGATATACTGGTGCCGCGACTTACGAGGACCGGAGGAGTGATGACGCACCAGTTCACCACCACGATCGAACTGGGCGGGAAGACAGCCACCGGCTTCGAGGTGCCCGCTGAAGTAGTCGAAGCGTTGGGGGCGGGCAAGAAGCCGCGGGTGAAGGTCACCGTCGGCGAGCACACCTACCGCAGCACCGTCGCGGTCTACGGCGCGCGGTTCATGGTGCCGCTCAACGCAGGCAACCGAGCCGCGGCCGGTGTCGAAGCGGGAGAGAAGGTCGAAGTCGAAGTCGAGCTCGACACCGCGGAGCGCACCGTCGAGATCCCCGACACCCTGGCGGCGGCACTCGAGCGGCATCCGGGTGCCCGTGCGGCCTTCGACGCACTTTCCTACAGCAAGCAGCGGGAGCGCGTGTTCGCGGTCGAGTCGGCCAAGCGCGAGGAAACCCGCGAACGCCGGATCCTCAAGATCCTCGAAGAGCTGGTCTGACGGGGAGCCGCGCACCAAGCGGATTTCAGAGGCGGGACACCAGTCCGTCGGCGAGGGAGCGGTACGCGTCCTCGGCCCCGCTCGCGATCGCGCAGGCCCGTGCGTACGCGGCAGGAAAGGCCGCGGCGTAGGCGTCCGCGTCCGCCGTCGCGTAGGCCGCGGCGAGCGCGCGGGCGTTCGCGATGGCATTCGCCTCGGCGAAGGCTTCGACGTTCGCGTCGGTGTTGAGTGTCGCGTAGTGCTCGACGAACTGCGTGGTCTCGTCCGGCCCGAAGTCGTTGGCGGCGGCATAGGCGGTTGCCGTCGCCGACGCGGTGGCGTGGGCCTTTTCGTAGTCGTAGGCCCGGCGGTAGACCGCCGCCAGCGCCGGGCGGAGGGCCTCGTGCCATTCGGCTTCGCCGATCGTTTCACCGGCGAAGGCACGTGCGTGCAGCGCTCCGAGCGCCACGCCCGGCTCGCCGAGCAACGGCGCGACGGTGTCGCGGTGCCACGCGTGCACCACGGAAAAGGGCACTGTGCCACCGGAATCGGCGAGTACACTGTGGACACGTCGGGCCCACCGTGTGGCCTCCGCCGGAGGGAGACCGTCGATCAGGGCGGCGGCGATCCCGGTGAACCACGACGGCGCGGCGAACTGCTCTCTGACCGAGCCGACCACCAACTCGACCGCGTCGAGCACGGCTCGCCGGGACTGGTCGGTGTGGTCGGCGATGTCGAAGCCGTGCCGCCCGTCGGGTACGTCGACGCGCCGCACCGCGTCGGCGATCTCGTCCACAAAGGACTGGTACCGCGGATCTTCGAGCCCTGCCCTGGTGAGCACGACCGGGAGCCCGTCGTGCGGCTGGGACACGTGATCGTCCTCGTCCGTGCCGAGGACGGGGTAGGTCAGGCCGAGGCACCGCAACCACTCCGGGGACTCCGCGAGCCAGTGCTTGACCAGCAGGCCACCGCCGGAAAACGCCCACACCGCGACGCGGGCGGAGTCGACTTCGGGCAGTGTGCGCACGGATTCGACGCGCGCGGCGAATTCGCCGCGGACGGCGGGCACGTCGGGGAGCGAGTGGTAGGGCAGGTCGAGCACGGCCGCGAGCACCCCGCGTCCGGCGACCACCCGTCCGTACCCCTGGAAGAGCGGCCATTCCCTCGGTGGCACAGGAAGTTCCGCCGGCACCGGACCTGGCACGAACACCACCACCGGCGCCGGACCGTCGAGCCCGTCCGGCCGGTAGAGGTCGAAACCCCCGTGCCGGTGCACGGATCCGGTCTCGGGCACGTCCACGACGAACGGGAGCTCGTGCGGTAGCGGTGTCATGGCCCCATCCTGGCACGCACGCGACCGCGGGGGATTCCGCTCAGCCGGACCAATCGCTCATGCGGTCCAGCAACCGTTCGAGCACGGCGGGATCCGCGGCGACCGGCTCACCGGTCACGGGTTCGTCCACCAGGGTGCGGCGTTCCTTCCGGTGTGGGAGGCGCACCGCGCCCGCGTTGAGCCCGCCGGGCAGCGGCAGCTCGCACCACGTGGTCCGGCCACCGGCCGGGTTCGGCACCACGCCGACCCGTTCGCCGCGGCGGGTCCGGGGTGGCGCCGGATCGGGCAGGTCGTCGTCGACCTCGATCACCAGCGCGTCCTCTCTCAACCGCAGTCGCACGGTGAGGAACGCCGGGCGGGACGGGGTGCCCTCGTCGACGACGGCGCCGACGAGGCGGCCGGTCGTCGCGGTGACCTGGTCCAGCATCGGCAGGAGTGACCAGTCGGCGAGGATCACGCGGACGAACAACTCGGCGCACGGGACCGCGCTTGGCTGCGCCACGAGCCGGAGATCGTCCATCTGGGTGGTGTGCGCGCTCAAGAAAACCTTCCCTGTCGGCGTGCGACACGAGCCGCGGGGCGGCCCGAGCCACGCATCTTGCCACTTCTCGATGAGTGACCGAAACCAGCCGGGGTGAACACGCCGCGCGACGGATGCCGAGATTCGGTCACCCGGCGGGGACGTTCGGGCAGCGGTGGTGAACAGGTGTCCCGGTGCTCGTCG
Source organism: Amycolatopsis sp. CA-230715 (assembly GCF_018736145.1). Lineage (GTDB taxonomy): Bacteria > Actinomycetota > Actinomycetes > Mycobacteriales > Pseudonocardiaceae > Amycolatopsis. The sequence goes on along the minus strand of NZ_CP059997.1, from coordinate 9,328,883 downwards.
AGTGTGTTGACAAGCGCCAGCACGCGTTCTTACAGTCCGCAGTCATCCGTATCCGCTCCGGATGATCGGCGCGGGTGGCGAGGGCGTCCCGGAGCGGAGGTGTCGTACGCGATGGGTGGCACCTCGATCGGCCCGGTGCACGTGCCGGGGCCGGGCGCGGCACTGGACGCCGTCCGGATCGCCAACCGCGGCACGGATCGCGCCGCGGCGCTCGCGGGGGCGAGACGGGCGCTCGGATCGGTGCGCGATCCCGGTTCTCTGTGGTCCGCGGCGCTCGTCCTCGCCTACGCCGGGGAAGTGGACGAGGCGGCCGAGCACTGCGATCACGCGCGTTCGTCGGCAACGGGACGGTGGGCTGGCGCTTTCACGGTTCTCGGCGGGCGGCTGGCGTGGATACGCGGTGACCCTGCCCGTGCGTCGGCGATGCTGGCGGACGCGATGGACCGCGGTGTCGCGCCGTCGTCGCGCGCGGTGGCGACGGCGTGGCGGATCGCCGCGTTGGTGGATCTCGGCGAACTGGGTGAAGCACAGGACCTCCTGGTGAGCCAGGATCACGACGGCCTTGTCGAGCGCGGCACCGGGCGGTGCGAAGTGCTCGTGGCGCGGGGCGCGCTGCGGTTCGCGAACGGGGACTGGGCCAGCGCCTGCGAGGATTTCCTTGCCGCGGGAAGGGAACTCCTCGAACGGGGTGTGGTGAATCCCGCCGTTTCGCCGTGGCGTTCCCGAGCGGCGTTGAGCGCGCATTCGCTCGGCAGGCGCGATTTGGCGGGTGCGTTGGCACGCCAGGAATTCGCGGCGGCGCGAAGATGGGGCACCGCTCGGGCGAACGGGATCGCGTCGTACGCGGTCGCCGTCGTTTCGGGCGGTGACGTGGCGGCGTACCGCCGCGCGGTCGACCTGCTCGCGGACGGTCCGGTTTCCGGTGAGCTGCTGGGCGCTCGGTACGATCTCGCGCTCGCGCTGGGAGCCGGTCCGGAAACCGTTGAGGTACTGGAGGAAATCGCGGTGGCCGCGGAAGAAGCCGGGTTCCGGCGGTGGGCGGTCGTGGCGCGATCCGCCGCCGCGCGCGTGGCGAGACCCGGTGCGGTGCTGACGCGCCAGGAGCGCCGCATCGCCGCGCTCGCGCGGGCGGGGCAGGGAAACCGGGAAATCGCCGAGCGGCAGTCGGTGACGCTGAGGACCGTCGAGTTCCACCTGTCGAGCGTGTACCGCAAGCTCGGGATCAGTGGTCGGGGTGAGCTGACCGCGATTCCGGTGCCACTGCCGTGAACGGGGATTCGCGATGACAATTATTGTCCGGTAGGGGAAAAGATGGAATCGCGTGCGCGAACCGCCTAAACTGCGCGATGCCGGTCTAGACCAGTAGTGGAACAGCGATGGCGGTGGTTCCGGTGGGCGTCCCGACGATCGCCGCGCGCGGCGCGGCGGCCAGGGACTTCCTCCGTCGCGAGTGGACCACGACGACGTCGTGCCCTGCCTCGCTCGCGATGTCCTCGTTCCGGGCGGGGGACGACTGGGCCGACGCGGTGGCGCTCGCCGAACGCGCGCTCGACCGCGGCTGCTGCGAGGAAAGTCCCGCGTGCGCTTGGCGCGCACTGACGACCCTGGTCGGCGCGGGTGAACTGGACGTGGCGGACGCTTCCGCCCGCCGGGTGGCGCACCGGGCGGTGGCACGGGGACGCGTCGCCGAAGAGGTCATGGTCCTCCGCGGCCGGATCGCCCGCCGCCGCGGCGATTTCGACGAGGCGCTCGACCTGCTCGCGACGGTGACCATTCCCGGCGCGGAGCCCGTCGTCCGCCTGCTCGCGGTGACCGAGGTGATCGGCGTGCTGCTCGCGCGGGGAGAAGTGCGGGCGGCCGCGAACCTGGTGACGGCACACGATCTCGACCCCGCGACGCGGAACGGCGGGACCAGCCGCCCGGCGTGGCTGGCGGCGCGCGGCGCGGTCGCGCACGCACGAGGTGACTTTCCAGCGGCACTCGAAGAGTTGACGGCGAGCGGCCGGTTGCTGGCCGCCCACCGGGTGCGGAACCCCGCGGTACTGCCGTGGCGAAGCCTCGCCGCGCTGAGTGCGGCACGGGCGGATCAGGTGGAGCTGGCCGCCAGGCTGGCCCGTGCGGAATACCGAGCCGCGGCGAACTGGGGAGAACCTCGCACGGTCGGGTGCGCGCTGGCGGTGCTCGCCCTGGTCGACGGGCGTGGCCGCGAAGGGGAGCTCCTTCGCGAAGCGGCGCAGCTGTTCGAAGTGGCGCGGGCGAAGGCCGAACACGCCAAGGTCCTGTGCGCGCTCGGGACGAGGCTGGGCGGTGGGGCCGAATCCGCGGCGGCGGCGCGGTTCCTGCGGCAGGCCACCACGTTGGCGGAGGCGGTGGGGGACGGACCGCTCGCACGCCGCGCGCGAGCGGAGTGCCGGAAACTGGCCGAACCGCCCCGGGGCCCGGCGCTGACCGATCGGGAGGCGGCGGTCGCGAAGCTGGCGAGAGCGGGGTACTCCAACAAGGAAATCGCCGCGAAGCTGTTCCTGGCGCTGAGAACCGTGGAACTGCACCTGTCACGGACGTACCGCAAGCTCGGCATTCGTGGCCGCGCGGACCTGCGCGCGGCCGCGCTCGGGTGACGAGGGCCAGCCGCCGAAGCGACCGGCCCCCGTGCCCTGTTAGCAGCTCAGGTTCTCACCTGGGCTGACACCGAGTACCGAGGTGAAGTTCTTGTAGAGATCCACCCTGGACTGCACCTGGCCGGGGTTGCCGCCGTTGCACTCGATCGAACCGTTGATGCTGCGGATCGTTTCGCCGAAGCCGCGCTGGTTGACCATGGCGTCGTGCGGGGTCATCGTGCCGGGCCCGTTCTGGGTGTTCCAGTACCAGAGGCCGGTTTTCCACGACACCGCGGCGTCGTTCTGCACCAGGTTCGGGTTGTTCAGCAGATCGATGCCCAGCGCGTCACCCGCGGTCTTGTAGTTGAAGTTCCAGCTCAGCTGGATCGGGCCGCGGCCGTAGTAGGCCGCGGTGCCCGCGGGGCACCCGTAGGGCTTGGTCGCGTCGCAGTAGTGCGGGTAGTTCCCGGTGTTCTGCTCCACTATGTACACCAGGCCACCGGTTTCGTGGCTGACGTTGGCCAGGAACGCCGCCGCTTCCTGCTTCTTCACCTCTTCGCTGCCGGTGTTGGTGAAGCCGGGGTAGGCGTCGAGCGCGGCGGTGAGGCCGCTGTAGGTGTAGAAGGCGTTCCGGTTGGGGAACATCTGGTTGAACTGGGCTTCGCTGACGATGAACGAGGCGGACGGGCTCACCGCCGGAGCCGGGGAAGCCGTGGCGGGGCCGCCCGCGGTGACGGCCACGGTGCCGCCTGCGATGAGCGCGGCCAGACCCGCCAGTACCCGTTTGATGACCATGCCTGCTCCTCTGGGTCGGGGATGGAGGGGACCCCGAGCCCGAGGCGACTCTGGCAAGCGGGTCCGCCTCCATCACGCCACAGCGCGGTCGCGGGTGTCTCTACGGTGGGACCGCATAGGTGGTCTGGACCACATGGCGGCAGCGCGCGCTGTCAGGTTCCGTGGCCGGAAACGACGAGCCGGACGGCGAGCGCGGCGAACACGGTGGCCGAAATCCGGTCGAGCCAGCCGCGCACGGCCGGCCGCCGCCGCAGCGTTTCGGACAGCGCGCCCGAGGCGAATCCGGTGCTCGCGTCGACGACGAAACCGATCACCACGAGCATCGCGCCGAGCACGAGGAACTGCACGGTCACCGGCCAGGCCGCCCGCTGGTCGAGGAACTGCGGAAAGAACGCCAGGTAGAACAGGATGACCTTGGGGTTGGCCAGGTTCGTCAGCGCGGCCATGCCGAACGTGCGGCGCAACGACCTCGCCCGCACCGGCCTAGTGTCCTCAGTGGACGGACGTCGCGCCGAGCGGAACGCGGTGACCGCGAGGTACAGGAGGAACGCGGCGCCGAGCCAGCGGACGGTGTCCAGCACGAACGGTGCGGCGCGAAGCAGCGCGCCGAGGCCGAACGCGGCGGCCACGGTGTGCACCGTCAGCCCCGCCGAAACGCCGAGCGCGGACACCACCCCGGCGCGGCGGCCGCCGGTGATGCCGGTGGCCATGATGAACATCATGTCGGGTCCGGGGACGACGCTGATCACGAGTGCTGCGATGGCGAAGCTGAACAGGGTGGCGTGGCTCAATCAGGGCCTTTCCGATGCGGAGAGCGGGGCGCGAAGCGGACTTCGGAAATGTACTCGGTTCCGCAGCCTTCCCCGAAGTGATTTTCGGGGCCCTCACGGGTTCGCGGACACGGCTGCGCGTGCCCCGAAAGTCACCTTCGGGGCACGGATCGCCGCGCCCGCGAGCGAGGGAGGAAAAACGGTTTCGTTTCCGGTTGTCCGGCGGCTACCTTCGGCACTCGGCCGAAGGAGGTACCTGCATGACACCGGACCGCACCGGTTCCCCCGTTCCGAGCCGGACAGCACCGACGTTGCGGACCGAACGGCTTCGCCTGGTGCCGCTGGCCGACGAGCACTTCAAACTGGAGGTCGAGCTGGACGCCGATCCCGCGGTCATGCACTACCTCACCGGGCGGGCGGCCACGCGCTACGAGGTGGAACAGTCCCACCGGCGGCGAATGGCCTCCGCCAACGAACTGCCGGGGCTCGGTTTCTGGGTCGGCTTCGCCGGGGACGAGTTCGTCGGCTGGTGGCTGCTGCGGCCGCCCAACGGCCCGGACCAGCCGAAGGTCGAGGGCGAGGCGGAGCTCGGCTACCGGTTGCTGCGCAGGCACTGGCGCCGCGGGTACGCCAGCGAAGGCTCGCGCGAGCTGATCCGCTACGGCTTCGAGGACATGGGCCTCGACCGGATCTTCGCCCAGACGATGGCCGTCAACACGCCTTCGCGGGCGACGATGGCGGCGGTGGGGATGACCTTCGCTCGCGCTTTCCCTTGCCACGGGCCGATCGACGACCCGGTTCCGGGTATCGACGAAGGCGAAGTCGAGTACGAAATCAAGAACGCAGCCGCCGCGACTTGATCCCGTACTGGGCCATCTTGCGGTAGATCGTCGCGCGCCCCATACCGAGTTCCGCCGCCGCGCGGACGACCGTGGCGCCCGGCTGGGCGAGGCAGCGGACGATCTCGTCGCGTTCGAGGGCCTGCAAACGGCTGAGGCGGTGACCGACGCTGGTGAAGACCTCGGCGGACAGGTGCTGGGCGTCCACTACTTCCGAACGGCCCGCCGCCTCACCGACGACGCGGCGCAGCTGCTTGACGTTCTCCGGCCAGTCGTAAGCGGTCAGCGCGCGGGCCGCGGCCGGGGTGAACGTGACGTCCCGCCGCCGCGTGCGACGCGCGAAGTGGTGCGCGAGCGGCAGGATGTCGTCGGGGCGCAGCCGCAGCGGCGGCACTTCCACCACGGTGTCCACGAGCGGCACCAAGGATTCCGGCACCGCGTTGGCGTCCGCGGCGGTGAACACGAACGGCGCGGGCGCGGCGTCGTGGCGCAGTGCGCCGAAGCGCGGTGCCAGTTCGTTCGCGGCCCACGCGGGTAGTGCGTCCACTCCGGACACGATCACGCAGGTGCTGTCCTTGCCCAATTCGGGGGCCCATACCGTCAGCCAGGTTTCCACGTCGTCGGGCGCGGGTGGCCGGGCGTTGAGCACGCGCTCGCGCGGGCGCAGTTCCCGGCGCGCGATGGCGGCCAGCGCCGTCTTTCCCGCGCCGGGTTCCCCGACGACGGCCACGGTCCGGCCGCGCCGCATCGCCTCCATGGCTTCGAGCAAGGGATGTTCCCAGCAGGCCGAGAGGTACGGCGGGTCGAGACGTTCGGTGTAGAGCCGGAACACCTCGCCCCGCGGTCCGGTGCGCGGCCGCCGCCCGGAAGCGCGCGACAACATCAGCGCGCTGGTGTGCCCGGCCGCGGTCTGGGCGAGCGCGAGCAGGAGGTCGGGGGACTGCTCGGACCAGGTCGTCAGGTTGACGCTGCCCGCCAGTGCACCGGTGAGGGGATCGAGGACCGGCACGGCCGCGCACGTGTAGCCGCGCAGGCTCGTGCAGTAGTGCTCGTCGGCGCGGACCAGCGAAGGCGCGCGATCGGCGAGCGCGAGGCCGAGGCCGTTGGTGCCCGCGTTGCTTTCGGCGTAGGAGAATCCGGGCGCGAGGTGTACGCGGTCGAGTGACCGGGTGATCCCGGTGTCGCCGCACAGCCTGCTCAGCACCAGGCCGTCGCTGTCGGTGAGCATGAGGCTGATCGGCTCGTTCGCGAGGGTGGCCTGTAGGCCCTGCAGCACTTCGTGGCCGCATTCGTACAGCAGCGATCCGGTGTCGACGGACCCGGTGAAGACGGGCTTGACCTCGTCGCCCGGCACTCCGTACCGGGCGCTGCGCTGCCAGGACGCGCGCAGGCGCGGCGCGGCTCCGCCGCGGACCTCGAGTGGTTCGCCTTCGTGCCTGTGCGTCACTTCGACCTCCCGTGAGACGCCGCGCTGCGTCCGACTCGGCAAGGCTAGGTCCTCGATGCTAACCCGCGGGTGCGCCCGGTGTCTCAAATCGAGACACCGGCGACCTCCCTGACCTGCGTCGACGCCCCTACCGTCCGGGCAGGACGTGCCGATGCGGTCACGAATGCGGAGGAAACCGATGTACACCAAGGACGGCGAGAGCTACTTCATCCTGGACGCCCACGTGGCGCTGTGGGACGCCCGCCCGGAGAACCAGCGCAACATCCACGGCAAGCAGTTCATCGACTGCTTCTACGACTACCACCGCAACCTCAGCCCCGAGTCCGAGGTGTGGCCGTACGAGGACTACCTCTACCAGGGCGGCGAGCGGTTGCTGAAGGATCTGTTCACCGACGGTTACGTCGACCACGCGATCTTCCAGCCCGCCGCGCTGCCCGCCTTCTACCGCAACGGTTTCGGCCAGACCGAAGAGGCCTTCGCGCTGGCGCGGGAGCACCCGGACAAGCTCACCTACAACCACTGCTGGGACCCGCGGTTCGGCGAAGACGGCCTGAAGCAGCTGCGCGAGGACGCGAAGCGGTTCGGCCTCAAGGGCGCCAAGCTCTACACCGCCGAGTGGTTCGGCGACTCGCGCGGCTGGAAGCTCGACGACAAGTGGAGCTACCGGTACCTGGAGGCCGCTCAGGAACTGGGCATCAAGAACATCCACATCCACAAAGGACCGACGATCCGGCCGCTCGACCGCGACGCGTTCGACGTCGCCGACGTGGACAAGGTGGCCACCGATTTCACCGAGCTGAACTTCGTGATCGAGCACTGCGGCCTGCCTCGGCTGGAGGACTTCTGCTGGATCGCGACGCAGGAGCCCAACGTGCACGCCGGGCTCGCGGTGGCCATGCCGTTCATCCACACGCGACCCCGCTACTTCGCGCAGATCATCGGCGAACTGCTGTACTGGCTCGACGAGAACCGGATCCAGTTCTCCAGCGACTACGCGATCTGGACGCCGAAATGGCTGGTGGAGCAGTTCGTCGACTTCCAGATCCCCGAGGACATGACGGAGTACGCGCCGCTCACCACCGAGGTCAAGAAGAAGATCCTCGGGCTCAACGCGGCCGCGATGTACGACATCGAAGTGCCTGCCGGGTTGCAGGTGCGGTTTCCGCCCGCGCGGGCGGAAACCGAAGCCGTGGCGGTCGCCTGATGCCCGCCCTCGACCAGCTCGCCCGCAGGGCGCTCGACACCGTCTACGATCCGGAACTGGACGAGCCGATCACCGATCTCGGGTTCGTGCGGTCCATCGAGGCCAGCGGTGGTGAGCTGACCGTCCACTTGCGACTGCCGACCTCGTTCTGCTCGCCCAACTTCGCGTACCTGATGGCGTCCGACGCGAAGGACGTCCTCGGCGAGCTGCCTGGTGCGGAGCGCGTGGTGGTCCGGCTCGACGATCACCACGACTCCGACCGTATCAATCGCGGCCTCGCCGCCGACGCCGGGTACCGCGGCACGTTCGGCAGCGAGGCGGAAAAGGACCTCGACGAGCTTCGGCTCACCTTCCGCCGCAAGGCGCACACGGCGGCCATGGAACGCGCACTCACGGCTTTGCTGCGCGCTGACGAGGACCTCGCCGAGGAGCAACTGCACGACGTCGCGCTGAAAGACCTTCCCGACGGCCGCACCACGAGCGCGCTGCTTCGCCGCCGGGAAGCGCTCGGCCTGAGCACCGCACCGGACGAACCCGTGCTCGTCGACGACAACGGCGAGCCGTATCCGCGCGAGGAAGTGCCGGTGCGGCTGCGGTTCGCCCGCGCGATCCGGATTTCGATCGACGGCAACGCGCACTTCTGCCGCGGCCTGCTCCGCACCCGTTACCCCGATTCCGCGGCGGACCAGGCGCCGCGGGACCCGTCCCCATCGTCCGAGGAGGCACGAGCATCGTGAAGGCAGTCCAGGTCGTCGGCTACGGCGAACGGCTGAAGCTGGCCGAGGTGGCCGAGCCCGCCGTCACCGGTCCGTACGACGTGATCGTCCGGATCGGCGGTGCCGGCGTGTGCCGCACCGACATCCACATCCTCGAAGGCCAGTGGGCCGAGAAGTCCGGTGTCGCGCTGCCCTACACGATCGGCCACGAGAACGCGGGCTGGGTGCACGCGGTCGGCAGCGCGGTGACCAACGTCACCGAGGGCGACAAGGTGATCGTGCACCCGCTCGTCACGTGCGGGCTGTGCCGGGCCTGTCGCGCGGGCGACGACGTGCACTGCGAAGCGAGCCAGTTTCCCGGGATAGACACCGCGGGTGGTTACGCGGAGTACCTGAAGACCTCCGCGCGCAGCGTGGTCAAGCTCGACGATTCGCTGGAACCCGCTGATGTCGCGGCACTCGCCGACGCCGGGCTCACGGCGTACCACGCGGCCGCGAAGGCGGCCCGGCGGCTGCGTCCCGGCGACCGGTGCGTGGTCATCGGCGCGGGCGGGCTGGGGCACATCGGGATCCAGGTGCTCAAGGCGATCACCGCGGCCGAGCTGATCGTGGTGGACCGCAACCCGGACGCGGTCGAGCTGGCGGTGTCGATCGGCGCGGACCACGGCGTGGTGGCGGACGGCGGGCAGGTGGCCGCCGTCGGCGAGCTGACCGGCGGCCATGGCGCGGAAACCGTGATCGACTTCGTCGGCGAGGGCGGCGCGACCCGTGACGGCGTCGCGATGCTGCGGCGCGCGGGGGATTACCACGTCGTCGGGTACGGCGAGAACATCGACGTCCCGACGATCGACGTGATCTCGGCGGAGATCAACTTCGTCGGCAACCTCGTGGGGTCCTACACCGATCTGTGCGAGCTGATGGTGCTGGCCGCGCAGGACCGCGTGCGGCTGCACACCGCGCGGTACCCGCTGGAGTCGTTCCAGGACGCCATCGACGACCTGGACGCGGGGCGCATCCGCGGCCGGGCGATCCTCGTCCCGTGAGGCGTCGTCCGGCTCGTCGAGGTCGTCGTGGGGCTGCGCGCGGCCGACCCGGATACCCTGCGGCCGGAGCCCGTGCGCACGGAAGCCGAACACAGGACAAGGAGAGCAAATGATCTTCATCACCGCCAAGTTCCGGGTGAAGCCGGAGCACGCGGAGAACTGGCCCGAGATCTCGCGCGCGTTCACCGAGTCGACCCGCGCCGAGCCGGGCTGCCTCTGGTACGACTGGTCGCGCAGCCTCGACGACCCGAACGAGTACGTTCTGGTCGAGGCCTTCCGCGACGGCGAGGCGGGCGCCGCCCACGTCGGCTCGGACCACTTCAAGACCGCGCAGGCCGAACTCCCGCCGTACCTGGTCGAGACCCCGCGCATCGTCAGCACGACTGTCGATCAGGACGGGTGGGCCGAACTCGGCGAGCTGGCCGTCAAGGAATGAGAAGCTCGCTTGTCGGCCCCACCGCGGTGGGGCCGACAAGCGGTCACAGGTCGAGCGCCTTGGCGATCTCGCGCGGGCGCAGGATCCGCATCAGGGCTTCGAGCAGGTAGTAATCGGCGTAGGGGAGCGAGATCTCGACACCGTCCTCGCTCGGCCTGTTGCGGGTGCACCGCGCGACGACGGCCTCGGCCCGCGTCGATCGGGTGGTCAGGCAGGTGCGGGACACCGCGTCGACGATGCGCCGCGCGCGCTCGGCGTACCGCGGCTGGCGGGTGGCCTTCGCGAGGTCGAGCAGTCCGCAGGCCATGATCACGCCCGCGGACGCGTCCTTGACGTCGTCCGGTGCCTGCGGCGCGCGGTAGTCCCACACCGGCACCTGGTCGGCGGTGAGCGCGGACAGCGCGAAATCGGCCAGTTTCCTTGCGGTGGCGAGGAAACCGGGATCGCCGGTGCGCCGGTGCATCGTGGTGAACCCGTAGATCCCCCACGCCTGCCCGCGCGACCAGCACGACGTGGGGCTGTAGCCCTGCACGGTGTTCGGCCCGATCGGCGCACCGGTGGCGGGGTCGAAGTCGAACACGTGCGGGGTGGAGCCGTCGGGGCGGACCACGTGCTGCTGAGTGGTCGACGCGTGCGCGACGGCGATGTCGAGGTACCCGCGGTTACCGGTCTGCTGCGCCGCGAAGGTCAGCAGGTCCAGGTTCATCATCGTGTCCATGATGACCCGGCCCGCGTTCTTCGGGCTGTCGAGCGCGCCCCACGCCCGGATGAAGCGGCCGTTCGCGTTGTACCGCTTGGTGAGCGACTCCGCGGCGCGCAGCGCGCCGTCGCGCCAGAACGGGTCGCCGGTCAGCCGCCACGCGGTGATCCAGGACGGGGTGAACAGGAAGCCGAGGTCGTGGGTCCCGGTGTCGTGCTGGCGCGGCGCGAGCTTGCGGGCCGAGTCCAAGCCGTAGTCCTTGAACCGCTCGTCGCCGCTGTAGAGCCACGCCAGCAGCAGGGATCCCGGCCAGAACCCGCCGACCCAGTCGCCGTCGGTGGAGTACGTCCACTTCTCGAACTTCGTGCCGACCGGGAACGCGGTGATCGTCGGCGCGACGGCCCGCAGCTTGGCGATCGCGTACTGGGCGGTGGCTTCGAAGCCCGGTGGTTCCGCCGCTGCCGCCGAACCGGGCCCCGCGACCGTGAACGCGGCCGCGGCCCCCGCTGTCGTCCCCAGCATTGCACGTCGAGAAAGCTCCACAGCCGCCACCCGAGGTCGAAGGTCAACGAAACCGTTTCTACACCACGGTTTCGCGGATTCACGCTGGTGAAACAGATGTCCCGGTGACCGGTCCGCCGACCCCCGGTGGAAACGAGCGAAACCGCGGTCTCCGCTAGGCTGTCAGCGCGCGACAACCGGATGCCGTCCGGACAGGAATGACGCCGATGAACGACGAGATCCGCAATACCGTCACGGGCGACGTCTTCTTCAGCACCGTTATCCAGGGGCGCGACATCACGGTCGTACTGCCGCCCCGGATCATCCCCGCGATGACCGGCCTTCCGCCCGCGACACCGAGCTTCACCGGTCGTGACTCCGATCTGGCCGCACTGCTGGACACCCTCACCCCGAGCGAGACCGCGGAGGGGCCCGTGCCGACCCTGGTCACGGCCGCGGTGGGCGGGATGGGCGGGATCGGCAAGACGGAACTGGCGCTCCAAGCCGCGCGCACCGCCCTCGACCGAGGTTGGTTCCCCGGCGGGGTCTTGTTCACCGACATGCGCGGTTACGAAACCGATCCCGGGCTTCGTCATGGACCCGGCCACGCGCTGGAAAGCTTCCTGCGCGCTGTCGGTGTGCCCGGCGAGCACATCCCCGCCGACGTGCAGGACCGGTCTCGGCTGCTGCGGTCGGTGCTGGCGACCTACGCGGCGAAGGGACGACGCGTGCTCCTGGTGATCGACAACGTCTCCACCAGCGGGCAGGCGGTGCCGCTGCTGCCTTCCGACGGGAGCTGCGCGGCGATCGTGACCTCACGTCACGTACTGGCCGACCTGGACGCCCGGCTGCTCAACCTCGACACCCTCCCCGTCGACCTCGGCGCCGATCTGCTCGACAAGGCGTTGCTGCTGCGCGATCCCGCCGACTCACGCGTCCACGACCACCCCGGTGACGCCGCGCGCTTGGCCGAGCTGTGCGCGGGCCTGCCACTGGCCTTGCGGATCGTCGCCGCTCAGCTGGCCGCCAACCCCGCCAAGCCCCTGGCCGCGATGACGACCGACCTCGGTGATGTTGCGTCCCGGCTGGACGGGATGACCTTCGCCGACCGAGCGGTCCACGCCGTCTTCGACTCGTCCTACCACCAGCTCGTCGGTGATCGGGCCCGTTTGTTCCGGTTGCTGTCGCTGAACCCGGGCCCCGACTTTTCCAGCTCGGCGGCGGCATCCCTCGCGGGCCTGGCGGAAGCTGACGCTCGTCGTGGCCTGGAAGCGTTAGCCCAAGCCCATTTGATCGAACCCGGCACCGGCTACGACCGGTGGCGGTTGCACGACCTTCTCCGCCTGCACTCGGCCCGCCACGGTGAACTTCACGCCGAACCGGACCGGCGTGAGCAGGCCTTGGCGCGGCTGCTGGGGTACTACCTCACCACCACCGGGGCGGCCAACGCGCACCTGGACCCTCGGGTCGAAGAGCCAGGGGCGCTCGGGTTCCCCGACCAGGAACACGCGCTGAACTGGCTGGATGTCGAGTACGCCAACCTGACCGCCGCGACTTTCACCGTTCTCGCCGATCACCCCGCGATCGGGCGTGACCTGCCGCAGGCGATGTGGCACTTCCTGCGCAGACGGCGGTATCTCAACGACTGGATCGCCCTGTCCGAGGCCGCTGTCGACGCAGCACGCTCCCTGGCCGACCGCGATGGTGAAGCGACAGCGCTCAACGCTCTCGGCAGCGCTTTGCAAGAAATGGGGCGGATCGAAGAGGCGGTCACGGCCCACACCGACGCCGCCCGGTTCTACCGAGATGTCGGCAACCACCACGGTGAGGGGAAGGCGCTGATCAATCTGGGAGCCGCGCTGCTACGGAACAAGCTGGCGGATCAGGCCGTCACCGCGCTCCACGGCGCCGCGGAAATGTTCCAGCAGACCGGCGACCGCGTTCACGAGGTCATGGCGTTGCAAAACCTGGGCACGGCCCTGCGCGCGCAGGGACGGCTGGACGAGGCCGTCACCATTCACACCGATGTCGTCCGGATCTACCGCGATCTGCGGGATCGCCACGGTGAAGCCATCGCGGCCGACAACCTCGGCTCTTCCCTGCACGAGGTCCAGAGGTTCGACGAGGCGATCGACGCTCACCGGAGTGCGGCACGGTACTACCACGAGGAGGGTGATCACTACGGCGAAGCGATGGCGCTCAACAGCCTCGGCCTTTCGCTCCGCGAGGTCCAGCGGACCGAGGAAGCGATCACCGCCCACCAGGACGCCGCACGGCTTGCCCGCGAGGTCGGCGACCACGACGGCGAAGCGATGGCGCTCAACAATCTCGGTAACGCCCTCGGTGGGATACGGCGGTTCGACGAAGCCGCCGCCGCACACGGTGCCGCCATCGACGCCTACCGCGAGGCCGGTGACCTCAACGGTCAAAGTTCGGCGCTGCAGAACCTCGGCATCGCGCTGCGCCAGCTGGGCGATGCCGAGGAAGCCGTCACCGCGCACCGAGCCGCCGCCCGGATTTCCCATGAACTGGGTGGACGCTTCCGCGAAGCCGCGGCACTGCACGGTCTCGGGATGGCCCTTCGCGAGGCGGGCAGGTTCGACGAAGCCGTCACGGCGTGTCAGGAGGCCGCCGAGATCTTCAGGGATCTCGGTGACGATCGGAACGAGGAATTCGCCCTCGAAGACCTTCGCCGGGCGCGGAACGCTCAAGGTGCCGACGGGGCCCGGTGGTGGCGTCGGCGACGTCGTTGATGACCGGCGCGCTTCAGGACGGTGTGCCGAATGCGAGGAGCAGGACTCCCGCGATCACTTCGACCCAGAAGTAGAACCACGACGGGTAGAAGGCCGACGGGCGTTCCACGCAGCGCGCGACCACCCGCCCGGCCGCCATGCCGAGGAGCGCGACGGCGACGGCGAACACCGCTCCTTTGCCGATCCCACCCACATCGGCGGCCGCGGCGGCCAGCAGGCCGGCGACCGCGATCCCGAACCCGCCGTAGACCGCGCGGACCTCGGTGCGCGCGTCGGCGGTGCCCGCGCCGAGCCCGAACGGCCTGACCAGCGACGCGGGCGCCACCAGTCCGTAGCCGCCCATGCCGAAGAAGAACACCGCCACCGCCACGGTGAGCACCATGTCCCGCACCCCTTTCCCGGTCGTACCGGTCACTCGCGGGATGATGTCCGGTGTGGACGGGCCCTCGCTTCCAGAAAACGGCTGCGCCGCGTTGTGGCTGGGGCCGGGCCACGCCGTCTACCGGGGACCGTCGTTGCGGCTCGACGCGCATTCCGGTTCGGTGGCCTGCCTGGCGATCGGCGTGGACGGCCCGTTCACCGTGCACCGCGACGGTCGCCCCGACGTGCTCGCCCGCAGCGCGCTCATCGCACCCCGTGTGCGGCACCGGTTGGTGGCGGCCGGGGAACGCATGCTGTTCTGCTACCTCGATCCCAGCTCGACGCGGCGGCTCAGCGGCGAGCGGCGCATGACCGGCGGTGACGACGACGTGCGCGTGCGGCACCGCGACGAACCCGAGCTGATCGCGCTCGCGGACGGCGACCTCGGCGACTGGGTGGACGTGGCCGCACCGAGGTCGGCCACGTCGGGTGATCCGCGGATCCGGGACGCGGCGGCGTCGATCAGGGCGGCCGCGCACCGGACGGTCTCGGCGGGCGAACTGGCGGCGGCCTGCGGCCTGTCCACCTCGCGGTTCCGCCACCTGTTCCGCGACGAGACGGGCACGAGCTTCCGGCGCTACCGGCTGTGGGCGCGGATGCTGGCGGCCGCGGACCTGATCGCCGACGGTAGTGACCTCACCACGGCGGCGACGGAGGCGGGCTTCGCCACGCCGTCGCATTTCAGCGACTCCTTCCACGGCATGTTCGGGTTGCCGCCCAGCAGGTTGCTCGCCGCGCGCGTCACGTTCGCTTGCGGTTCCGGACACTCCTGAGTAGACAGTCGAGGGTGAGATTCGACGACGGGGGCCCGTTCGCGGGCGCACGCCTCAGCTCGGTCACCCCGGACGACTGCGCGGAACTGTTCGTGTTGCAGCGGTGCTGCTGGGCGCAGGAAGCGCTGGTGAACGACACGCTCGACATCCCGGCGCTGCACGAAAGCCTCGAAGACGTGCGGGAGTGGACGAAGACCTGGTCGACCTGGATCGTGCGGCTCGGGCCGCGGTTGATCGGTGCCGTGCGGGGGCAACTCGACGGTGACGCGTGGGAGATCGGCAGGCTGATGGTGGCCCCCGACCTGGCCGGTCGCGGACTGGGCAGGCGGCTGCTCGCCCACGCGGAGCGGCAGGCACCGGTGGAAGCACGCCGCTACACGCTCTTCACCGGCGCCCGCAGCGCCCGCAACATCGCGATGTACGAGCGTGCGGGTTACCGGCTCACCACCTCGTCCGGGGCCGTCCGCGGTGCCGTGCACCTGGTCAAGGACCGCTGAGCCTCAGTCCAGTTCGTCGTACTTGCGGGCGCTGCCCTTGGCCAGCCGCACCGGGTACTTCGCTTCGTTCACGTCGATCTTGGCTGCCAGTGCGGCGATGACGTCCACGTCGAGCACATCCGCGAGGCGCAGGAGGTAGGCCAGCACGTCGGCGATCTCGTGGCGCACGCGTTGCGCGGTGTCCGGGTCGTCCATGATCTGGGCGGACTCCTCGGGGGTGCGCCACTGGAACAGCTCGGCCAGTTCACCCGCTTCGCCGGTCAGCGCCATCACGAGGTTCTTCGGGTTGTGGAACTGGTGCCAGTCGCGCGCGTCGGCGAACGCGCGCAGCCGGGCGGTGAGCTGGTCGAGGTCCATGCCGGAGACCCTATGCCCGGCCGTGCTCCGCCGCGCGCCGGACTCCTTGGCACCACACGGTTTTGTGGCGAACTGCGCATATCCGCGCTGGTAGGTTCCGGCCAGATCGACCGGCCGCCGCGGCGCGCGGCCAGACAGCCGAGGACAAGGAGCACCGATGCGCGGGTACAAATGGCTCGACCGGCGACTCGCCGAACTCGACCCGCACACGCAGTACCACGAGATCGTCCGGTTGTTCGGGGAATACCGGCTCAACGAGTTCCTGCTGAACATCGGCTACACGCTGAGCTTCATGGACGTGTCGATGCCACCGCACGGCGCCAAGGGGCTGGTCGACGGCGGCCGCGCCTCGATCGACCGCCCCCAGCAGCGGTTCGAAGGCAGCCTGTACTTCTTCTGGTCGTGGTACCTCTTTCCGTCCGATTCGGACCAGGTGAAGCGGTCGATGCGGCGACTGAACGGCATCCACGCCGGCGCGGCCAGAACCGCGCCGGGAAGCTTCACCGAGAACGCGGACTACGTGCAGGGGATGTCCCTGCTGGCGCTGGTGTTCCACCGCCTGCAGCGGCTCGCCGGGCTCCCCGGGTTCCCGGAGCACCTGCGCATCGCCCTGCACAACTGGACGCGTGACCTCAGCAGGTTACTGACCGCCGAAAACGACGTGCCGGTAACGGATTTCCCCACCGACTTCGACACGATGGCCGCACTCGCCGACGCCTACGACGAGCACCCGTGGCGCCAGACCGACAACGGGCACGCGGTCAGCGAAGCGTTCATCCAGCAGTTCTGCGACCGGTGGTTCCCCGCCCCGCTGAAACCGATGGCGCGGACGGTGGTGCTCACCATGATCCCGGAGAACGTTCGGCACGTGATGCGGCTCGACGATCCGCACCCGATCGGCGCGGCGCTGGTGCGGGCGGGACTGCGGGTGATGTTCACCGTGCAGGGCTGGCTCCCCGACCCCCGTACGCCGATCTACCGGCGCAAGATCGGGAAGCGGGACAGCCCCGCGCTCAAGCGGCTCAAGGAGACGGGCGGCCGCACCGCGGAACCCGCCAAGCGGGCGGCCGTCCGGTCCTGAATGGACCTCCTCCCCGTCAGCGGTAGCCGACGGGGAGGAGGTACGGGCCGCGGAACGTCGGCATCGTCGACCGGTGCACGCGGCCGTCGACGAGCAGCCGGGGATGGGGCACGCGGTCGAGGAAGGTTTGCAGCGCGGTGTCGTGCACGAGCTTGCCGAGCTGGGCGCCGAGGCAGAAGTGGATGCCGCGGCCGAACGAGAGGTGCGTGACGTTCTCGCGGTCGGGGTCGAGGACGTCCGGATCGGGGAAGCGCGCGGGGTCCCGGTTGGCGGCGCCGATCCAGACGTAGATCTCGTCGCCCGCGCGGAGATCGTGGTCGCCGAGCCGCAGCGGTTCGCGCACACGTCGCTTCGTGAGCTGCACCGACGCGTCGTAGCGCAGGAGTTCCGGGGAGACGGCGGGCACGAGTCCGGGATCGGCGCGGAGCCGCTCGTAGATCTCGGGACGGCGCAACAGGTGCAGCAGCGAGCTCCCGATCTGGTGCGCGGTGCTGATCTGTCCGGCGGTGAGCAGGAACGCCAGGTTGGCGTGGAGCTCGGTCTCGTCGGCGAACTCGCCGTCGGTGTAGGCGTCGGCGAGGGTCTGCATGAGGTCGTCGTAACCGCCGTCCCGGCGCTGGGCGACCTGGCCGCGGAAGAACTCCAGGTACTCGTGCACGCTGCCGAGCAGCTTCGGCGTGCGCTCCCTGCTGACGGGACCGTCGTCGATGAGCTGGCCGAGGCTGAGCATCCACGGGATGTAGTCCTGGTCAAGGGGAATGCCGAGTACGCGGCCGAGACTGGTGGCGGGCAGGGTGAACCCGTATTCGCCCATGGCGTCGAACTCGCCGGTACCGTTCGAGAGCGCGCTTTCGATCAGGTGGCGGGCGATCTTCGCGACCCGATCGGTCATGTCGTGCACCGGCCGGGGCAGGAACGGGCGGTTGAGGTGGCGGCGCAGCCGGGTGTGCTCGGGCGGGTCGGCGACGACGACCTGCCCGTCCAGCGCGGCCAATGCGGTGCGGTGACCGGGTTCGGCGCCGTCGGGCAGTACCTCGGGATTCCAATGTGGACGCTTCGCGCTGAGGCGGGTGTCCATGAGCGCGCTCATCGCCTCGGCGTAACCGGTGACCATCCAGGCGCCGTCGTCGCCCATGTGCGGGTCCCAGTAGACCGGATCGGCCTCCCTGATCCGCCGGAACAGCGGGTACGGGTCGTCGGTATCGGCTTCGGTGTAGATCTGCTTCATGGTCAGCTCGGCCATGCCGCTCTCCTCGGGTCGGTGGTGCGCAGTACCAGCGCCGTGCGTGAGCTTTGATCGACGGCGTACCAGGTGTCGCCGGACAGGGTGCCGAGCAGCCGGGTCGGCCGGGCGTGTTCGGGGTGCACGGTGATCCGCTCGATGCGGAGCGGCCCGGCATCGTGCCCGGCGCACGCCATGCGCAGGATGTTTTCCAGCGCGGCCACCGGGAGCAGGTGCTCGGGTGCGGGCTCGGCCGTCCAGAGGTCCGATGGCGGGCAGTGCGGTAACGACGCGGTGACGGTGCCGCAGGCGTGCCGGTGCCACGGTGCCCGCGGGATCACCGCGCCCTTCCACCGCAGCATCGACGGCTCGGGGAGCGCGGGAGTTCCCGCTGTGGTGGGGAAATCCGGCACCGCGACCGCTCGGGGCTCTCCCGTGTGGACGGTCAGGTCCGCGACCGGACGGTCGGCGGAGTTCCGGACGACGATCCGGACGGTGCCGTCGCGGACAGTGCTGACGCGGTCCAGTTCGACGGCGTCGTTGACCAGCCGGAGCGCGGCGGGGTGGATCACCACGTCGGTGAGTTCGCGGGCCGGGCCGGGGACGAGCCATTCGCCGTGGCGGAGCGCGGTTTCGAGGAGGATCGAGACGGGGATCGCTGGCGAGCCGTCGACGTGGAAGTCTGCGGCCGCGGGCGTGGTGCGGGTGCTTAAGCGGATGCGGGAGGTGAGGTGCTCGCCGGGTTTCCACCGTTCAGGGGCACCCAGGTGGAAGACTTTCGGGTACGCGGCACCGAATCCGGGCAGTGCGGGGTCGAGCGGGAACTGCCCCGCCTTGGTCACGTCCATCCCGCCCGCGATGGGACCGAGGTAGACGACTTCGCCGCCGTCATGGGACGCGGTGAGTTCGGTGCACCAGTTGGCGAACCCCTCGGCCGGGTCCATCGCGGGCATGTACTTGAGCGCCGCGTCGACGTTGGTGGACACGCTCAAACCGCGCCACAGCGGCCAGCACACGGTGAAGACGTCGAGCCCGGTTTCATGGCGGGCCCAGAGCCCGAGCCGGGCGAGCGCTTCGTTGGCGGCGGAGTAGTCGAGTTCGCCGACCATGCCGCCGAGCCGCCCGGTGAGGGATCCGCTGTTGCAGAAGAACTTCAAGGGCAGGCCGCGAGCGCGGACGACCTCGACGAGCCGGAGGAACCCGGTTGTCTTGACCGCGACCCCGGCGAGGAAGTCACTGTCCGTTTTGGACGGAAGCCGGGCCGGACGGTCGACCCCGGCGAGGTAGACGATCCCGGTGATGCCGTCGCCGAGTTCGTCGATCAGCGCCGCGGCCTGCGCGGGATCGGTGAGATCGCACGGCCGGTACCGCAACGCGAGGCCTTCGGCGTCGATCGAGCGGAGGTTGTCGTGGAGTTCGCGCAAGTGCTGGAGTTTGCCGATGCGGCGCCGGGTTTCCCGCAGCGCGGGCGTTCCCGCGGCGTCGCGGATGAGGTCGCGCCGGTACTCCGCGAACGCGTCCGCGCCGAGGTTCAGCCAGTGCTCGGGCCCTTCGGGAGGTGCCGCGCGCCCGGTGACGACCACCCGGCAGCCGCGGCGGGCGAGGGTGCGGGCGAGTTCGAACCCGATCCCGGTGCCGCCGCCGCACACCAGCACGGTGTCGTGGTGCCCGAGGGCGAAGGACGGTGCCGGAGCGGGCTCGGCGCGGGGGAGCAGCGCCCGCCGGGTGCCGTCGCGGTACCCGATTTCGGCGGGCCCGCCTCGGTAGACCTCGGCCGCCACGATCTCGGCAAGCCCGGCGTAACCCGGGTCCGGGAGATCGACGACCCGCGCGGTGACGACGGGAAGTTCACGGTGGAGGCTTTTCGCCAGCCCGGCCCAGATTCCGCCGAGTGGTTGGTGGACGCGGTGACCGGAGTACCCGCAGCGGCCGTCGAGGTAGGTCACCGCGAGGTAGGCGAGCCGGTGGGTGTCGGTCTCGGCGGCCCAGTCCTGGTAGCAGTGCCGTAACACGGCCAGCGTCCGCACGAGTGCCTCGTCGGCCGCGCCCGGCCGTTCGGGGTCGAACGGTTCCGCCAGGGTGAGGTCCACGATCGCGTCGGGCACGCGCGCATCCCCGTGGTGCCACAGGGTCGCGCCTTCACTGGCGAGTTTCGCCGACACCGCCTCGACCGCGTGCCCTGGTGCGCCGACGACCGCGACCAGCTTGCCGAGGACTCCGCTTGACGAGTCCACAGTGGATGGTGCGGGATGCCAGACGAACCGCCGCACCGTCGAACTGGTTCCGTTCATGCTTTCTCGATGCGGAGCGGCAGGCCGCCCGCGGGGCGCAGCGACACCAGACCCGCCGGGTGGATGTCCTGTCCTGGTGGGATGGTGAACCGGAATCGCTGGGTCAGCATCGCGATGGTGAGCTGGATTTCCAGGGTGGCGAGGTGGTGACCGATGCATCGGCGCGCGCCACCGCCGAACGGCAGATACGAGTACCGCGCCGGTTTGGGGTGCGCTGGGCAGAACCGCTCCGGGCGGAACTCCTCCGGCGAGTCCCAGGTGCCGGGGTCGCGATGCGCGCCGTAGGGCGGGATGAGCAGGCTGCTGCCCGCCGGGATGTGGTATCCGCCGATCTCGTCGTCCGCCACGGCACCGCGCGGGAACGCCCAGATCGGCGGGTGCAGCCGCAACGATTCCTCGACGAGCTGGCGCAGGTAGGGCAGCCTGGGCAGGTGGTCGACGGTCGGGGTGTCGCCGCCGAGCACGGAGTCCAGTTCGGACACCAGCTTGTCCCGCACGGCGGGGTCGGCGGCGATCGCGTGCAGCGTCCAGGCCAGGCCGCAGCCGGTGGTTTCGTGCCCTGCCATGAAATGGGTCTTCAGTTCGGCGCGGATCGCGCGCGCGTCCCACGGTTCGCCGGTGTCCGGCTCGGTCGCCGTGAGCAGCGCCGTGACCAGCGAATCGGGGTCGCCGTGCCCGGCGCGGTGCTGGGCGACGACGTGGTCCATCGCGGCGTTGAGAACGGCTTGGTGGCGCTTGAGGGTGCGCTGGTAGCGGGTGGGGATCCAGCGCGGCAGCATCTGCTCCACCTTGCCGGTGATGATCATCGCCTTGAGCGAGAACCGGACCGCGGGGGTGAGTTCTTCGGCGCGCTCGCGCAGGTCGACGCCGAACAGGGTGCGGCTGAGCACGCCCATCGACAGCCACATCAGGTCGTCCACGACGTCGACGACCTCTCCGTCGGCCGCGGACCAGCGCTCGGCGAGGTCTTCCACGCAGCCGGTGATGATCGGGGCCGCCTGCTCCACCCGCGCCCGCTGGAAGAATGGCTGGCTGAGCTGCTTGCGCTTCTTCCACTCCGCGCCGTCGGTGGTGAGCATGCCGCGCCCCATGAACAGCGAGAACCCTTGGTAGAACCGGCCGCGCCGGTAGTTGTCGGGATTGTCTTGCAGCACGTGTTTGATCGCGTCGGGATCGGTGAGCTGGTGCACGAGGTAGGGGCCGAGCTTGACCCGCACGATCCCGCCGTAGCGCTGCCGCAGATCGGTGATCAGTCCGAGCGAGTTGCTCTTGAAGCTCGACAGCGCGCCCATCAGGTGCCCGCCTTCGGGCCCCGGTGCGTCGGTCATTGGTCTGCCCCCTTGGGGTGGAAGGTGCCGGTGGTGGTGTCGATCTGGCCCAGTACGGTCGCCGCGACGTCCTTGACCTGCGCGAGGATCCGGCCGCCGGAATCGGTTGCCACGAACCGGTTCGCGGCGGGGCCGTCCGCGCCGAACGCGCCGGGCGTGGCGTACAGCTCGACGTCGCCGTCGGCGAGCGCTAGGTCGTTAGCGCGGCGGTACAGCTCGATCCGCCGGATCGCGGTCGGGACCGCGACCGGCAGCAGCCCGGTCTGCTCGGGCTCGGGGTGGAGCACACCCATCCGCACCATGCCGTCCAACAGGAGCGCGGGCATGCGGAACCGCGACCACACCGCGTCGGCGCGCGTCAACGGCGGGGCGAACCGGGCGCGGGCGCCGCGGGGATGCGTGCGCGTGTCCTCGGTGCAGGCGAAGGGCCCGGTGAGGCGCACCGGCGAGCCGGAAAGGTGGTAGGGATCCGGTGCCGCGCGTTCGGCGGGATCGGGTGCCCACCCGTCCCAGCTCGGCGCGGTGAACTCGGGTGCGAGCAGCACGCGGCAGGTGAAGTGCGGCTTGTCCCGCGCCGCCACCACCCCGTTGACCACGATGTCGGAGGTGATCCGCACTTCGACCGTGGTCAGGTCGTCGGTGGCGTCGAGGACGGTCGCGCGGACCCGCTTCGGTGGTGCCGGGAGGTCACCGCGGACCTGGATGAACCGCTCGAAGGTCAGGTCGGTGAACCCGATCACCTCCAGCCCTTGCCGCAGGGAGAGCGCGGCTTCGGCGGCGATCTCGGTGACGAACAGACCGGGCAGCGTCGCATGTCCGCGGACGGTGTGACCGTCGAGGAACGCGTCGGTTTCGGGGTCCATCGGGCATTCGAACACCGCGGTGTCGCCGTCGTGGGAAACGGTGTGCCGGAGGTAGAACCCGGTGTCCGGTGTGGACAGATAACCGGGGTAGAAGTGTTCGACGGTGCGGTGTTCGGCCTCGCCGATATGGACGAGGTGCGGAACCCGCTCGGGAGCGTGCAGTTCGCGGACGAAGTGGTGGATGCCTTCGGCCACCGCCATCGCGGAGTAGGTGTCCTGGCGTTCGTAGTAGGAGCTGACCAGACCGCCCGCGCCCATCCCGGTGCCGCCCCACAGCGTCCAGCCGATAGTGACCTCGTCGGCGCCTTGGGCGCGGGCCGCGAATTCGGCCGCGGTGGCTAGGAAGTCGTTGCCCGCCGCGTAATCGCCTTCGCCGACCTGGCCGAAATAGCCCAGCAGGGAACCGAAACTGCACCACGTGCCGACCGGAGTCCCGGCGAGCGCCCGCTTGAGGTTGCGGTGCGAGCGCAGCTTCAGATCGCGCACGCCGCGGAACTCGCCGAAGTCCTTGCGCGCCAGCACCGCGGAGTTGTTCCGGCCCGCGGCGTTGACCAGCAGGTCGATCCGCGGCTCGCGGATCTCCCGCACCGCGCGCTCGACCGCCAGGGGATCGGTGACGTCGCACGCGAGGTAGCGCACCCGGCCCGCGCCGCACGCGGCGGTCATCGCGTCCAGGTTCGCCCGCGCGGCCCGCGCGTCGATCATCCTGTCGTACTCGCGGTTGAGGACCGCCACGGTCGTTCCAGTGCGGTGCCACAGTTGCTCGCGCAACCACTCCTTCCGCCCGGCCGCGAACCGCTCGTCGCTGCCGTCGAACACCCAACCGGGGTAGTCGTCGAGCGGATTGCTGCCCAGCACGTACACCTGGGGCCGGAACTCGGTGGCGAGCGCCTTGAGCAGCTCGGCGGTGATGCCGCGAGCGCCGCCGACGGCCACCACGACGGAATCCGCCGAGAGCCGGGCGGCGACCGGTCCGGACAGCGCCACCGGCCGTTCGACGAGTTCGCGGACGTGGCGATGTCCGGCGAGGTAGTACACCACCGGAAGGGCTCGCGGAATGCGGCTTTCCCGTTCCGCCGCAAGCATTCCCGCCGCCGCGTCGCGAGTGTCGGACACCAGCGCGAACCGCTCGGTGCCCGGCGACTCCAGGTGCGCGGCCTTCAGCAGCCCGGTGAACAGGCCGGTGAAGGGATGGGCGACGCCGTCGTTGAGACCGCCGAGCAGCACCGCGATCACCGAGGCGTCACCGGAGAGCCGCAGGGTGAGGAACAGTAGGTCGTGCAGTGCAGTGACGGACGGGGTGTCATCGAAGAGGCAGGTGTCCGCGGGTGCGGATGCGGCGAGGTCGAGCACGATCCGCACGTCGCTCGGCTCACGCGTGCCGAGCGCGGCCCGCACCTCGTCGGGACCGGGCTCGGGCAGGTGGTGCCAGCCGGGTCGCGCCGCCATCTCCGGTGCGCAGCACAGCACCAGTGCGTCCTCGGGCAGCGGGCCCAGCGCGTCGACGGTCGCGGCGGAGTCGGTCAGCACCACGACGCCGGGCGGAAGGAACGCTCGCCCGTCGTTCGAGGGCTCGGCCGGTGCGGGCACCAGCTCGGGCACGTGCCGCCGCACCTGGCACCGCTGACCCGGCGCGTAGGACTCGGTGTCGGTGAACCGCTCGTTCAGCGGCGCCGGTTCCTCCACTGTAGACGGTGGGATGTCCAGGTCGAGCCGCGCCACCGGGGTGTCCGGTTCGGCGTGGCAGACCACCGCGGACCGGCCGCTCCCGGTGAGCAGTTCACGCAGGACGGCGAGCCCGCCCGCGGCGCCGAGGTAGCGCGCGGTTCCCGGTGCGCTTGTCCCGCACTCGGTGAGCGTCGCATCGGGCTCGGTGTCGTCGATCCAAGCCAGCACCGGCATTCCTTCGGTGGTGGCGACGTCCTCCGTGGTCAGCGCGAACAGGAACGCGGCGTCCGCCGGTGCTTCGCCGTCGAGCAGCCCGGTGAGCAGGGGCCGCAGCTCCGGCAGGTCGTTGCCGTTGATGCCACCGGCGAAGGCCAGGTCGATGTCACCGGCGCGCAGGTACTGGCAGGCGGTGTCGAACGCGGACAGCGTCGAGGCCAGCCCGGCGTCCAGGGTGAGGTTGGGGCCGTGCAGGTCGAAGTAGTTCGCCACCCTCGCCGAGATGATGTTCGGCATGATCCCGGAGAACGAGTCCTCATTGGACGGAGGAACCAGGTTCCGCGCCCGCTCGCGCAGGCCGTGCTGGAGCTTCGGCAGCAGCGGGGACTCGGCGAGCCCCGGTGCGCCAGCCAGCGCCGTGTCGACGTCGTCGAGGTAGCAGCGGTTGGCGTAGAGCATGCCGGCGCGGGTGGGTCCGAGGTTGCCGACGAACACCCCGGCGCGGTCCGCGTAGGTCGTCCACGCGTCGCCGAGGCGTTCGCGGAGCTGGTGCCCGCATTCCAGGATCATCAGCTGGCAGCGGTCCACGGTGCGCACGGTCGCCGGTGGCAGCCGCACCCGGTCGAACGGGGGAGTCGGGTACTTCTCGCCGAAGGTGTCGGCCGGTGGTTCGCCGTGCCCGCGCACCCACGCTTCGACGGCGTCGCGGCCGGCGAGTCCTGGCAGGTGGGCGGCCCACGCCACGATCGCGATCCGGCCGTGTTCCGCCGCCGGGGCCGTCGGCGGTGTCGCCTCGCCGGGGTCCGACACGAGGAGGTGGGCGTTGGTGCCGCCGAACCCGAACCCGGTCACCGCCACCGTGCGCGGGCGGTCGCGGCGCGGGGGCAGCGGCTGCGCCGTGGTGGGGATGCGCAGGCGGGTCCGTTCAGCGGGGAAGTCGGCGGGTGGTGCGGTGAACCGGAACTGCGGTGGCACCGTGCCGTGGCGCAGGCCGAGTGCCGCCTCGATGAGGGACACCACGCCCGCGGCCCAGCCGGTGTGCCCGATCAGCGACTTGTTCGAGGTCACCGGAATCTCGGACGTGCCGTAGTGCTCGTGCACCGTGTTCAGCTCGGCCATGTCGCCGGCGGGCGTGCCGGTGGCGTGCGCGATGATCCAGTCGACCGGCACCGCCGGGTCGCCCGCACGCGCCCTCGCGATCGCGCGCGCCTGTCCCGCGGGGTTCGGCGCGTAGATCGCCTTGCCCCTGCCGTCGGACGAGGTACCGGTGCTGCTCAGCACACCGAGCACCTCGTCGCCGTCCGCGCGGGCCTTGCTGAGCCGCTTCAGCACCACCACCGCGGCGCCGTCGGCGAACACCACCCCGTCGGCGTCCCGGTCGAGCGAGCGCACTTCCCCGCGCTTGGACAGCCCGTGCAGCTTGGAAAACAGCACCGTGCCGCGGGGACCGAGGGCGAACGCGCCGCCGCACACCGCGACGTCCGCCGCGCCGCCGAGCAGTGCCTTGGCGCCGATGTCCACCGCGTACAGCGAGGACGAGCACGCCGTGTCCACCATCTGCACCGCGGTGTCCGGCGGCAGCACGCCCTCGATCGCGAGCCTGCCGACGCGGTGCGGCAGGAACCGGGAAGTGTCTTCCCCTTGCCGGAGCCGGTAACGGTCGTGGAGCGCGCGTTCGACATCGTCGCGCAGGGCGGCTCCGTCCGAAGGGTCCAGTTCGTCGAGGATCGCGCTCGCCTTGTCCAGCGTCGCCGCGATTACCCCGGCCTCTTCGAGGTGCTGGTTGCCGTCGGGGGTGTAGCCGATCACGCACCGGAAGCGGTCCGACGGCGCCGTCGTCACGCCGCGCATGGCCTGCACCACACTGTGCCGGAGCCACGACGTCGTGAATTCCTCTTCGGCGGGGAGTTCCGCGCCCTCGGCGGGGCGGAACCCGGTGATGAACACGCACCGGTCCTGATAGGACTTGTCCTCCGCGCTGTCGTCCTCGGAATGGAACGAGTCCAGGCTCCAGCGGTCGGCCGGTACCGGTACGAACAACTCGGCACCGGCGAGCCGCAGGTCCCAGAACTCCTCCGGGCTGTTCGCGCCCGCCACCGCCATGCCCATCCCGACGATCGCCACCGCGTCCTCGGCCGGACCGTCCTCTTCGGACACTTCCGGTGCGTCCTGGTGCTCGGGCGCGGAAAGCAGCGGGACGCCCAGCGACAGTCCGCCGTCGGCGAGGAGCACCTGCCCGGTGACCCACCGCGCGTCGTCGCTCGCGAGGAACGCGACGAGGCCCGCGAATTCCTGCGGCGTGCCGAGCCGTCCGAGCGGCGTCGCGGCGCCGATCGCCGCCTGCATGCGCGCCGCGTCGGGGAAGGCGTCGGCGACGTCGCTGACGAGCATCGCCGCGGACGCGGTGTTGACCCGGATCCTTCTCGCCGCGTACCGCGCGGCGAGGTAGCGGGTGAGCGTTTCCATCGCGGCCTTCGCCGGTGCGCAGGCAAGGTAGTTCGCCATCACGAACTGGGAGCCGCCGAGCGCGGAGACGTTCACGATCGCCCCGCCGTCCGCCATCAGCGCGGCGGCGGCACGCGAGCAGCGCAGCGCGCCCTTGACGTTGGTGTTCCATCCCGCGTCAAGTTGGTCGTCGGTCACCTCGTCGTCGGGCACCAGCGCACCGGAGGCCGCTCCGTTCACCAGGATGTCGAGCCGTCCGTGCCGCCGGGCGATCTCGGCGAACATCCGCTCGACCTGCTCGGGTCTGGCGACCGAGGCGCGCACGATCTCCACGCTGCCCGTGGCGCCCAGTTCGGCTTCGGTGCGCTTGGCCTCGGCGTGGGAGTGGAAGTAGTTGACGACGACGTGCGCGCCGCGCGCGACCAGCTCCGCCGCGATCGCCCTGCCCACCCCGTGCGCGCCACCGGTGACGAGCGCGACCTTGCCGGTCAGGTCAGACATCCGCAGACTCCCGATCGGCCAGCCTCCGCACGGTGTGCCCGATGACCTTGCCCATCGTGTCGTACTCCGCCAGGCGGAACCCCGAGCCCTGCTGCTGGAGTCCGTACTCTTCGGACACCCGCGTCAGCAGCTCGATCTGCTTCACCGAGTCGATTCCCAGCTCCGCTTCGAGTTCCACCTCGTCGGTGAACACTTCGACCGGGTACTCCAGCGCCTCCGCGTACAGTTCGCGCAGCTGGCCCGCGACCTCGTCGTGGCCGAGCGGTGCGGACAGGATCGGTGCGTCCTCGGTGACAGCGGTGTCCGACGGCAGCTCCGCGAAACCGTTCCGCGCTTCCAGCTCCTGCCGGACCTTGCTGATGATCTTGGGTCCGTGCGCCGACCAGAACGCGTCGAACTCGTCGTCGGCCGGAACCGTCGTCGGGAGCAGCCCAGCCGCGCGCAGGGTGCCGAGCGCGGGCTCGATCCCGGTGCCGCCGTCCGGGAGGCACGCGACGGTCGTGTGCGCCGAACCGTCCAATGTGGCCGATACGGATTTGGACAACGTCGCCCTGGCACCGCATTCGACGAAGTGCCGTGCGCCGTCGGCGTGCACGGCGCGAACCGCGGCGCCGAACTTGACCGGTGCCACGAGATGGCTCGCCAGCAGAGCGGGCATGTCATCGGTTTCGGTGTAGGCGCGGTTCAGGATCGGTGAGTAGACCGGCACCTCGGCGGGCCGCGCCGCGATACCGCGGACGGCCGCGGTGAACGCGTCGGCGGCGGAGCGCATCAGCGGTCCGTGGAACGGCGCGGGCGAGTCCAGCTTGGCGAAGGAGACGCCGAGCGCTTTCGCGGCCCGCCCCAACGTGTCCATCGCGTCGGCGGGTCCCGAGACCACGGTCTGCCGGTCGTGGTTTTCCACGGCCACCGCGAGGTGTTCGTTCTCCACGACATCGACGAGCAACCGCGTCTTGCGGGCGTCCGCGGAGACGGCCGCCATGTACCCGTCGCACAGGTCCAGTCCGCGCAGGGCGTTGACGCGCGCGAA
The DNA here is from genome assembly GCF_018736145.1 of Amycolatopsis sp. CA-230715. Classification (GTDB taxonomy): domain Bacteria; phylum Actinomycetota; class Actinomycetes; order Mycobacteriales; family Pseudonocardiaceae; genus Amycolatopsis. Next base: position 9,300,390 of record NZ_CP059997.1, on the reverse strand, counting down.
CACGATCTTGGCGCCCTCCGCGACGGTGTAGACCCCGGCGGCGACGAGCGCGGCGATCTCGCCGAGGCTGTGTCCCATCAGGACACCGGGGCGCAGGCCGTGCGCGTGCAGGACCCGGTGCACGGCGACGGCCGTGCCGTAGATGGCGAGCTGCGAGACCCACGGCTCGTCGGCGAGCAGGCTCGCCAGCGTCGGTGGCTCGTCGGCGAGCGCCACCGACGACAGCGCGCGTCCGGTCTCGGCGAGGGAAACCTCGTCGAGTGCTTCGAAGACGGCTCGGACTTCCTGATGCCGGGCCGCGGCGGTGGCCAGCGCCACCCCGTCGAACCCGCCCTGACCGGGAAAAAGTGCGACGACACTGGAGCTGCGGTGCTCGACCACGGCGTCCCCCTGTTCTCAAGACCGTTCTCGTTCTGACCTGTCTTCTGACTGGTCCGCGCCGGACGCGGACCTCGTGGCGGCGGTGCTCAGGTGGATACTCCGACCATGCGCACGTCATGCAGTGCCAGTGCGGCGTTGAGGCGCACCATCGGTTCGGTGAAGGCCGACCGTTCGATCATCGAATAGGCCGTCGTGATCGGTTTCGCCAGATGCGCGTTCACGGCGTCGAGATCGAGGAGGCCGAACGCGGGCGACGACGGTTCGGCGACGATCTTGCCGAGCTCGTCATTGATCGCCCTGTCGTATCCGATGTCCTGAGTGGACGGATAGGGTGCCTTGCGGCGCTGGGCGATCGAGCGCGGCAGCAGATCGGCCGTCGCCGCGCGGAGCAGGCTCTTTTCCCTGCCGTCGAAGGTCTTCATCGACCACGGGGTGTTGTACACGTAGTCGACGAGCCGGTGGTCGCAGAACGGCACCCGCACCTCGAGCCCGCTCGCCATGCTCATCCGGTCCTTGCGGTCGAGCATCATCTGCAGCCACCGCGTGATGTGCAGGTGGCTCGAGATCCGCATCCGCCGTTCCAGGAGGTCCGCCCCGGGAAGGTGCTCGACCTGGCGCACGGCGTCCGCGTAGGTGTCCGCGATGTAGGTGCGCAGGTCCAAAGCGGCCGTCAGACCGCGGTCGAGGAACGCCGTCGCCACCAGCTCGACCGGCGCGGGACTCATGGCGTGCCACGGGAAGGTGTTGGCCTCTATGGCTTTCGGCTCGTGGAACCACAGGTAGCCGCCGAAGACCTCGTCGGCCGCTTCACCGGAAAGGGCCACCGTCGACGCTTCCCGGACCGCTTGGAACAGCAGGTACAACGACGGATCGTGGTCCCCGATGCCGTAGGGCAGGTCCCACGCGCGCTGCACGGCCTCCCGCACACCGGGGTCGACGAGCTTGGCGGTGTCGAGCAGGATCTCGCGGTGGTCGGTACCAGCGTGCGCGACGAGTTCCGCGGCGAACGGGGAATCGGGTGCCTCGCGGAACTCCTCCGGCCGGAAGTTCGCCGTCTGCCCGGTGAAGTCGACCGAGTACGTCCGCACCTTGCCCGCGCCCGCGGCGGTGCGGCCGCGTTGCGCGAGTGCGGTGAGGGCGCTGGAATCCAGCCCGCCGGACAGCAGCGTGCACAACGGCACGTCCGCCACCATCTGCCTGGCCACGATGTCTTCCAGCAACGCGCGGACGTTGGCGACGGTGTCCTCGACGCCGTCGGTGTGCGGGCGGGTTTCCAGCGCCCAGTACCGCTGCTCGCGCACGCCGCCTCGGGTCACCCGGACGATGTGCCCCGGTTTGACCTCGAACAGGTTCCGCAACGGCGTCCGCCCGGGAACCCGCGCTGTCGCCAGCACGTCGCGCAGTCCGTCGAGGTCCATTTCGGCGGAGGCGAGCGGGTTGGCCAGCACGGCCTTCGCCTCCGACCCGAACAGCACGCCGTGCGCGGTGGGGTAGTAGTACAGCGGTTTGACCCCGAGCCGGTCCCTGACCAGCACCAGTTCCTCGGACCTGGTGTCCCACACGGCGAACGCGAACATGCCGTTGAACCGGGCGGCGCACGCGGTGCCCCAGTGCAGGTAGGCGCGCAGCACCACCTCGGTGTCGCTTCGGGTCTCGAACCGGTGGCCCAGTGTTTTCAGCTCTTCGCGCAGTTCAGCGAAGTTGTAGACCTCGCCGCTGTAGGTGAGCACCGCGAGCGGGTCGCCTTCCGGTGACCGCTCGGGTGTCCACATCGGCTGGCGGCCGCCCGCGATGTCGATCACCGCGAGCCGCCGGTGTCCTAACGCGACCCGCCGTCGTACCCAGACACCTTCGTCATCGGGGCCGCGGTCGGCCATCGTGTCCGTCATCCGCCGCACCGCACCGGTTTCGGCCGTCAGGTCGCGTTCGAAGTCGACCCAGCCGACGATTCCGCACATATGTAGGCCTTTCCTGGTGGCGGACGCCGAATGGGTCCGTCCTCGGTAGGGTCCACGAGCCATGGAGTTTCGCCTGGAAAGAGTGTTTCAGCGCGGCATATGGCATGGCGCCAGAAGGCATCCGGCGTTCGCGGGCGTGCCATGGATTTCCGGTGCGAGATGCGCTCTACTTGATCACGTCGCACCCCGCCGACCACGAGAGCGAGCACCCGTGACGCATCCCCTGCTGCAATCGAGCGGCGCCACGCGAGTCGAACCGGGACAGTGGGTGGTGACCGTGCCCCGCTCGTGGGGGTCGTGGTCCGGTCCGCTCGGCGGCTTGCTCAACGCCATCGCCGCACGAGCGGCCACCGATCTGACCAGCCCCGGTACCGCACCGATGGCGACGCACACGCAGTTCGTGCGGAAGTTCTCCGACGCACCGGTTTCCTTCACGGCGACGGTCGAACGCGCGGGAGGCACGACGCAGTTCGTCACCGTACGGGGAACGCAGGACGAGCAGACGGTGCTGATCACCTCGGTGGTCTGCGGCCGACGCGCGGGCAGGCCCGTGGTGCAACGCGTCGCGGCGCCGGTGGTCCCGCCACCCGAGGAGTGCCAGGAGATCGGGTTCCCACCCGAACTGGTCCCGTTCGGACAGCGGTTCGAGATCCGGCAGGCCAGCGGTGCGTACCCGATGAGCGGCGCCGCGCGGGCGGAGATGGGTGCATGGCTGCGGTTGCGGCCCGAGGTGCCCACCGACGCGCTGATCGCCATCGTGATGATGGACGCGATGCCACCGGGCCTGTACCCGACGCTGACCGAGCCCGCCGCGATCGTGTCCGCCGAGCTGTCCGTCCACCTCCACCGCGATCTGATCGCGTATCCCGTGGACGGTTTCGCGCTCGCCGTGCAGCGCACCGTGACCGACGGCGACGGCTGGTGCGTCGACGAAGCCGATCTGTGGGACCGCGACGGGGGACTGATCGCGCAGTCCCGGCAGCAGCGCCGGATTCTCGCACTGAAGCCGGGATAGCTAGGCGACGGTCAGCGGCAGCACGAAACTGGGCGAACCCGTCGGGTGCCGTCGTGGCTCGGCCTTCCCGAGGTCGGCGACCGGGAACGAGAAAAGCGCGTCCTCGTCTTGCGCCGCAACGAAACAGCGGCCGCCGTCGAGTGCGAAGTGTCGTGGACCGGCACCGCAGGGCTGGTCCACGACGGGTGTGGCCGGTTCGGTGGTGAACTCCGTGACGCAGTCCGGCCCGCGGCTGGACAGGTACGCGCGGGATCCGCTGATTTCCAGGTGTGCCACCAGGTTCTCGGCCGAGTACCGGCCCGCCGTGGCGTCCACCGCGTCGACCACTTCGAACGCGCCAGGGCTGTTTTCCCGCAGTGTCAGCAGTTTTCCGGAGAGTTCGCCCGCGACGTAGGCGAGATCGGTGCCCTCGTGCCGGACCAGCTGCCGCGGCCCGGTACCGGGAGGCAGCGGCGAAACCGCGAGCGGGGTCAACGTGCCGTCCTCCCTGAGGCGGTAGCTGCGGATTTGGTCGGTGCCGAGGTCCACTACGCTGATCATCCGGCTGTCCGAAGAGGACACCACCATGTGGACGTGCGCCGCCTCCTGCCGGTCCGCGCGGGGTCCGGTTCCGTGGTACTGGACGAGGGTGGTCCGCGCACCGATGCGGCCGTCGGGGCGGAGCGCGAACACCGCCGCACTGCCGCCGGAATAGTTGGCGCACAACAGGAACCGGCCGTCCGGGGTGACCGCGAGGTGGCACGGGTGCCCGCCGCCGGTGGCCGCGACGTCGAGCGCGGTGAGCTCGCCCTCGGCGTCCACGGCGACCGAGGTGACCTCGCCGGTCGCCGTTTCGTTCGTGGCGTACACGATCGGCGCGGTCGGGTGCTTCGCCAGCCACGACGGTGACGTCATCGGCAGCGTCGAGGCGAGGGTGAGCACCTCCGAGCCCGGTTCGCGCCGGAAGGCGGAGATGCCCGTCCCGTTCCCGTTCGCTTCGGCCGTGTAGCAGCCGACGAGGACCAGGTCGGTCATCTACGCCTGTCCGGTGTCGAACCGGGTGATCGCGCCATCGGAGATCGTGAACGCCCAGCGGGTCCGCATGGCACCCCAGGTGTCGTTCGTGAAGGTGGCGACCAGCGTGGTGCCGTCGCTTTCGGACTCGACGTCCATCCGGCCGTTGGCGGAGAAGATCTCCTTCTCCGTCCAAGCGTCCAGATCGCGCTCGGTGCCGTCGTCGGTCATGATCGCCCCCGGTGCGAGGAGCGCGCGGAAGGCTTCCTTGTCGCCGCTGTTGATCGCGGCGACGAACTGGCGGACCGTCGGGTTCGACGGGAGGTCGGTCATCATCGGCCCCTTTCTCGGTACACGACGGCAACCTACCGGTCCCCGGCGCGATCGGCCCGTCGGGACGCCAGCCGCGGTTACCAGGTGACCGGCAGCCGGTACACGCCGTAGATCGCCGCGTCGTCCTTGAACGGCAGGTCGTCGACCGGAGCCGCGAGGTTCAACCCGGGAACGCGCTCGAACAGGGTGTCGAAGACGATCTTCAGTTCCATCCTGGCGAGGTTCTGCCCGAGGCACTGGTGCGGCCCGAACCCGAACGCGACGTGGTGCCGCGCGCCCCGGTCGATGTCGAACGAATCCGGGTCCTCGAACGCCTCCGGGTCGCGGTTCGCCGAATACCCGAGCGCGAGCACGCCCTCGCCCGCTTTGATGGTGACGCCGCCGATCTCGACGTCTTCCACGCACAACCGCGCTGTCGCCGCGTCGACGATCGTGAAGTACCGCAACAGTTCCTCGACCGCGGGAGCGGTCCGGTCATGGTCGTCCTTGATCGCGGCGAGTTGCTCCGGGTTCTCCAGCAGCGCGATGGTGCCGAGCGAGATCATGTTCGCGGTGGTCTCGTGCCCGGCGAGCAGCAGCAGGAACGCCAGTGCCACCAACGGCCCGCGCTGGTAGGTGCCTTCCTCGCGCAGCTTGGTGATCTGCCTGCCGATCAGGTCGTCGCCCGGTGCCGCCTCCTTCTCGGTGACGAGCTCGTCCAGGTAGTTCTTGACGGCTTCGAACGCCGCCCGCCGGTCCTCGGGGCCGGTGGTGCGCTTGAGCATCTTCGCGGTGTGGTTCTGGAACAGGTCGTGATCGGCGTACGGCACACCGAGTAGTTCGCAGATCACCAGCGACGGCACCGGCAGCGACAGCGCCGAAACCAGATCGGCGGGTTTCGGCCCGGCCAGCAGGTCGTCGATCAGCTCGTCGACGATCTGCTGGATCCGGGGGCGCAAAGCTTCCATCCGCTTGACGGTGAACTCACCGAGCACCGCGCGGCGGGCGGGCCCGTGCTCCGGCGCGTCCATCGCGATCATCGTCCGGTCGTCGGACTTCCTGCGGAACGAGTTGCCACCCGCGGCCAGTACCGGGAAGTCCGGGTGGAACCGGTCGGCGCTGAACCGCCGGTCGTTGAGCACCATCCGGACGTCCTCGTGCCGCGTCACCACCCAGGCCTGCTTTCCGTCGGGGATGCGGACCTTCCTGACCGGCTCCTCTTCGCGGATCCGGGCGTACTCCTTCGGCGGCGCGAACGGGCATTCGCGGGTGACCGGGAATTCGACGGCGGGTTCTTCGAGCGTGGTCATGGTGGCGCCCCTCAACTTCGTCGCACGTGCCCGCTCGCTCTGAGTATGCGGACGAACACCTTCCAGTTCTAGGTCCAAGGTACCGAAGTGGAGGATGTTCGTCCACTCAAAAAGAACCGGATATCGGCGCCGTTAATCTCGATGACACCGGGGAGGGGCCCCGGTTCTGGCTTGGGGAGGAACTGTGATTCGGCTGTATCGCGTTGCCGGCGCCGTGCTGGCAGCTTCGCTCGTGGTGGCGGTCAGCGCGGCGCCCGGTGCGTCCGCCGCGCCGGCCGCCTGCACATGGACGCAGACCATCCTGCCGTTGCCGAAGGGCGCGCTCACCGGTGAGGTGTGGGCGGCCGACGGCAACGGCGGCTACGCGGGCACGGTTTCGTTCGGCGCGGACTCGCCCGAGGGCGGACACGTCGTGCTGTGGAAGAACGGGAAGGTCGTCGACTACGGCAACCTTCCGTTGCCCGGCTACGAAAACTGGGTGACGACGACCGGTGTCAACCGGGGCGGAACCGTGGTCGGCATGGCTTACCAGACCCCGAACGGGTTCCCGAGCGCGATTCGATCCCGCGACGGCAAGCTGGAGCGCCTGCCCGAACTGCCCGGTGCCGACGCCTCGCGCGCGGAAGGCGTCAACGACGCCGGCGACATCGTCGGCGGCGTCGAGACGACCGTCGACGGCAGCCCGTACTGGAACCCGGTCATCTGGCCGGCCGACAAACCGGGCACCGTGGTGAAGCTGGCCGGGCTGCCCGCCACGGAAGCCAGCGCCACCGGCATCGATCAGGACGGCACCGTGCTCGTCGAGGTCGACGATCCGGGCGGCAACCGCGTCCCGTACCTGTGGAAGGACGGCAAGGCGCGCAAGCTTTCCTTCCCCGGCAAGGGCTACGACGTGGTCACGCGGGGCATCTCCAACGGTCGCGTCATCGGTCAGGTGGACTACCCGTCGGGTTCGTCGGGCGGTGTGCTGTGGGAGCGGGACGGCAAGCCGAAGGCGATGAAGCAGGGCGTCGACATCGAGGGCCTCAACCGCGACGGCCAGATCGTTGGCCGCACCGAGGATCCCAGCTGGCACGTGTTCGGCGTGTGGAAGCTGACCGCGCTCGACTCCACGTTGCGCTACTCCGCGGACCACGGTCTCGACCTGCACGTCTCCAGCGATGACGGCACCATCGCCGGCCGCACGTGGAAGTTCCCCGGCGGCTACGACGAGCCGACCGTCTGGAAGTGCGGCTGACCGATCCCCGGCTGTGCCCGCTCCCGCGGGCACAGCCCTCGGGATTCCGTTGGCAGCCAAGGAGAAATGGCGAAAGCATGCGCCCCGAGCCTGGTCAGGTACTGCACTTCTCCGAAGATCCCACGATCACGAGGTTCGTGCCGCATGTCGCGACGACCGCTCGACAGCAGGAGCCGTACGTCTGGGCGGTCGATGCGGCGCGCTGCCCCGACTACTGGTTCCCCCGCCAGTGCCCCCGGGCGATGGCCTGGGTTACGCCGTCCACCACCGATGCCGACCGGGAGCGGATCATCGGTGCCGGTGGCGGTGACCGCGTACACGCGATCGAATACCGCTGGCTGGACGCGTTCCGGACAGTCACGTTGTTCGCTTACCGGCTTCCCGCGTCGCGGTTCCGGCCGTTCGGCGAGCCCAGCCCGCACGCCTACGTCGCCAGCGAACCAGTCGAACCGCTCGGGCCCGCGGAACCGGTCGGCGATCTGGTGCGGCTCCACGAGCAAGCGGGAATCCAGCTTCGGGTGCTCGCCAGCCTCTGGCCGTTCTGGGATGTGGTGACCGCCAGCACCGCGGGCTTCAGCGGGATACGGCTGAGGAACGGGGCCGGTCGAGACAGGGCGGAAACCGGCCGCCAGTGATCTCTGGTCGATCTTGCCGCGGGTGAGGTGTTGAGGCGGATCGGTCACCGGCGCACCCGGTAGCGCAGGTGGAGCACCCGGTTGCCCTGGAGCACCACCTCGGGATCCTCCAACAGGTGCTGCGCGTGGACCGAACCGAAGTAGCGCTTGCCGGACCCGAACACGACGGGCACGACGTCCATGCGCACGTCGTCGATCAGGCCCGCGGCAAGCATCTGGCCACCGACGTCGCCGGCGGCGACCTCGACGATGCGATCACCCGCGAGTTCCTGCGCCTTGGCCATGGCCGCCTCGACGCCGTCGACGAAGTGAAACGGCGCCTCGGGGTCCCAGCCTTCGGGTGCCGGCCGGTGCGTCACGACGACCACGTGGTCGATCCCGCTCGGTGGCTTCCCGTCCCAGCCGTCCGTGAGGTCGAAGACGTGGCGGCCGCAGATCGTGACGCCGATCTGGTCCCAGTACTGCCGGGTGTAGTCGTGGGACGGCTGCGACACCTTCAGCGCGCCGCTCTCGTCCAACGGGACGTCACCGCTGGACAACCAGTCGAACAGCGGCCCCGGCTGGTCCTTCTCGTCCGCGACGAAGCCGTCCACCGACACCGAGCTGTACATGACCACCTTGCCCACGGGGCTCTCCTTTGCTTGGGGTGCCCCAAATTAACGTGTCGAGGGCGGTCGCTCTTGTAAGAAATCAATCGGCGGGCAGCGGCCAGCTGTCCAGCACGTGGCCGGGATGTTCGCGCAGGAACCGCCGCCGGACTTCCACGTACCGGGTCGGCGTGAGCCCGGTGAACGCCCGGAACTCGTGGCCGAAGTGGGCCTGGTCGAAATAGCCCGCCCCACTGGCGAGCTCGCCCCAGTCGATCGGTCCGGCGGGGTCGATCGCGAACACGGTGGCGGTGAGGCGGTAGGTGCGGGCCAGCCGCTTCGGCGTGACGCCGACGAGCTGCTTGAACCGCTGTGCCAGATGGGTGTTGCTGACACCGGCCGCCACGCTCAGGTCGCCGATCGCCACGGCACCGCCGGTCGCCGCGAGGACGCCGCTCGTATGGCGGACCAGCCCCAGGCCGGTGGTGTCGTGCAGCCGTCGCATCAGCTCCTCTTCGAGCAGCGTGAGCATCTCGTGCGGTCCTGGCGCCGTGGCGAGCCGGTCTCGCAGTTCGGCAACGGCTGGCCTGCCCCAAACCTGGTCCAACGTCACCGGCCGGTCGCACAGCTCGGCCGCGGGCATCGGCAGGAACGGCGCCAGCCCCCACGGCTTGGCGTGCACGCCGACGGACCGGGTCCGGCCTGGGTAGCCGAACTCGAACGCGCGGGTGGGCATGGTGACCACGCAGCCGTCGGCGTACTCGGCCGCTTCGATGTCGGTGCCGGAGCGGATGCGGAACGGCGCCCCGAGGTTGACGATGAGCAGCGCCGACGGTGACGGCGGCAGCGTCAGCCGGGCGTACGGCGGCGCGCCCTCCAGGTAGTAGAGGTCGTCGATCAGCCCGTCCAGCGGTGGTCGCGGCACTCGGGACACGTACTCCACGCGCACAGCATCGCCGACGCCTCACCGGTACCGCGCGCCGGGACAGCCGAGCGGTGCGATCCGGGTTGACGGCGGGAAATCCTGGACGCCCTCGTCGCGGGGGAGCGCGCGGTCAACGATCTCGTGCGCGAACTCGGCCAGACCCAGCCGCAGGTGTCCAAACACCTGCACGTGCTCAAGGAAGCGGGCGTCGTCGCGGTGCGCGAGCACAGCAGGCACCGGAGCTCCGCGACGTGATCATGGGCTCCGGCATGGAAACGGGCTTGCGGGGACAGCTGGAACTGATCGAGGAGATCGCCCTTTCGCTCGGCTGATCCGTCATCGCCACGCCCGCAGGGTGAGGTCGACGAGGCGGGTGACGTACCCGCGGTCGACCTCCTCCCCGCGGAGCAGTACGCGGAGCTGGATCGGTCCGGCGAGCATTTCGAGCACGAGTTCGGCGTCGGTGTCCTCGGCCAGGTCGCCGCGGTCGACGCCCCGGTCGACGAGCACCGTCGCCCTCGCCAGCCGCGCCGCCCAGAACTCGCGGCGCATCCCGTCGAAGCGGTCGCCCGCGGTCGCGGCGTGCACGAGCGATTCGCCAGCCGGGGTGGTGAGGAACGTGGCCAGCGCGGTGAAGAAGCTCGTCAGGTCTTCGCGCGTGGATCCCGTGTCGGGCAGGGGAAGCGCGGTGTCGAGCCGATCCATGACCGCTTCGAGAAGCAGGTTCGAGCGGGTGCCCCATCGCCGGTAGACCGAGGTCTCGTGAACGCCCGCGCGCGCCGCGATGTCCGCGATGCGGGCTCCTGCCACGCCGTCCGTGTCGATCGCCTCCGCGGTGGCGGCGAGGACAGCCCGCCGGACGGTCTCCCCGCGGCGGGCCTTCGGTGTGCGGGACGTCATGACCGCAATCATCGCAAGTTGAGTTGCGTTACGGCCACTCGGAGGAGTTTCCTGGGAAGAGATCGCAAGTCATCTTGCGAACTGAGCGGACTTCTCGAGACGAGGCGCCATGACGGTGACTGCGAAGACCACGGCCGGTGAACTGCGGGGCCGGGAGGAGCGGGGTCTGGTCGTCTTCCGGGGCGTGCGCTACGCCGAGAGCGCGCGCTTCGAGGCGCCGCGGCCGGTGGGATCCTGGACCGGCGTTCGCGACGCGACGGCCGACGGCCCGATCGCACCGCAACTGCCGTCGCGGCTCGAAGCGGTCATGGGCGCGCCGGAGGAGTCCGAGCAGGCGGAGGACTGCCTGAACCTCACCGTCACCACGCCTGGTGTCGACGGCACGCGCCCGGTGCTCGTGTGGTTCCACGGCGGCGCGTTCGTGACCGGCGCCGGATCGTGGGACTGGTACAGCGGGCATCGGCTGGCGAACCAGGGCGACGTCGTGGTGGTCGGCGTCAACTACCGCCTCGGCGCGCTCGGGTACCTCCGCGCGCCCGGCGTGTCGGAGGGGAATCTCGGTCTGCGCGACCAGATCGCCGCACTGCGGTGGGTGCGGGACAACATCGCCGCGTTCGGCGGCGACCCGGACGCGGTGACCGTGGCCGGTCAGTCGGCCGGTGCGCATGCGGTGGCGTGCATGCTCGGCATCCCCGAGGCGCGGCGGCTGTTCCGGCGCGCGATCGTGCAAAGCGTGCCACTGGGCATCGGGCTCGGCGACGCGCGGAAGGCGAAGCGGTCCGCCGAGCGGTTTCTGGCGTTCCTCGATGCCGATCCTCGTACCGCCACGGTGCCCGAGATCCTCGACGCGCAGCGCCGGGTCGCCACGGTTTCGGCGGGCAGGCTCGGGCTGACCATCGCGCCGCCCTTCATGCCGGTCAGCGGGACCGGCGTGCTGCCGTCGTGGAAGGACTGGCAGCGCACCGCACTCGCCGCGGCCGACGATCTCGACGTCCTCATCGGCACCACCGCGTTGGAAACGGCGGCGTTCCACACCACGAACCCGGTTTTCCGCGCCGTGCGCCGCATCCCGGTGCTGGGCCCCGTGCTGGCGGACGCCGCGACGTGGGTCGCGGGCGCGACGGTGTTCGGCAGGGGCACCCGCGCGCTGGCCTTCGACCTGAGCCGCGCGGGTGCGCGGGTATGGGCGTACCGGTTCGACTACGCCCCCGAGGGATCGGTTTTCGGCGCCTGCCACTGCATCGAGCTGCCGTTCCTGTTCGGCGACGAGCAGAGCTGGGCGTCGGCGCCGATGCTGGACGGTGCCGACGAGACGCGGACACGGGACCTCGGCGTGCGGCTGCGGGCGTCCTGGCTCGCGTTCCTCCACAGTGGACGGCCGGACACCGAGGACCTGGTGTGGCCGCGGTTCACCGCCGCCGCGCCGACCGTCCACCACTGGCGGGACTGACGCGCCGTCAGCCGAGCAGCGCGCTGAACCTGCGGACCGTGCGCGTCTTGTACAGGTCCACAACGGACACTTCGCCGATACCAGCTTCCCTGACCCTGCTCACGATGCTGAACGCCAGCAACGAGTTCCCGCCGACCAGGAAGAGGTCGTCGTCGAGCGATACGGGAACGCCGAGCGTCTCCGCCCAGAGCGCGCCCATCCGGTGTTCGAGTTCGCTCGGGCGCTCGTCGTCGGTGTGGCGGAGCCGGAGTTCGGCAGGCGCCACCGGAGCGGGCAGCCGTGCGGCGTCCAGTTTTCCGTTCTGGGTAACCGGAAGCTCGGTCAGTTCGGTGATCGTCGCGGGCACCATGTACTCGGGCAGGTGCTCGCGCACCGCGGCGCCGAGCGCGTCCACGTCGACACCCTTGCCGACGACGTAGGCGTGCAGTACCTCGGACCCCGCGCCGGTGCCGCGGGTGCCCGCGACCACGGCGGCGGCGGTGATCGCGGGATCGGCGAGCAACCGTTCCCTGATCTCGCCGAGCTCCACCCGGTGGCCGCGGATCTTCACCTGGTCGTCGGCCCTGCCGAGGTACTCCAGCTCGCCGTTCGGCAGCACGCGGCCGCGATCGCCGGTGCGGTACCACCGGTTCCCCGGTATTCCGTCTCGGGCGAGCAGGAACTTGGCCGCGGTCAGCTCGGGACGCCGGTGGTACCCGTCGACGATGCCCGCGCCGCCGAGCAGGATCTCGCCTGGCACGCCGGGCGGCACGCGGCGGTCGTGCTCGTCGACGACGTCCACCTGCCAGCCGGGGATCGCGTACCCGACCGACCGGCTGGCCACCGCGGCGCTTTCGCTCGTCACCGGCTGCCACGTGCAGGCCACCGTCGTCTCGGTGATCCCGTACATGTTCACCACCTGGCACCGCTCGCTCGGGTAGCGCCGCAGCCACCGCGACATCAGCGCCATGTCCAGCGGTTCGCCGCTGAACATCAGCAGCCGCACCGGAAGCCGGTTCGGCCGGCGGGCGTCGACCTCCGCGAGTTGCGTGAAGACCGACGGCGTCTGGTTCAGCACGGTGACGGCCTCGTCCGCGAGCAGGTCCCGCAGCGCGGAGGCGTCGCGCGCGGTGGTTTCCGAGACGATCACCAGCCGTCCGCCGGTGGCGAGGCAGCCGAAGATCTCCCAGACCGAGAAGTCCCACGAGTAGGTGTGGAACAGCGCCCACACGTCGTCGCCGCCGAACCCGAACCCGTACCGGCGCGCGGAATCGAGCAGCGCGGACACGTTCCGGTGCGGCACCACGACGCCCTTCGGCCTGCCGGTGGAGCCCGAGGTGTAGATCAGGTACGCCTCGTCGTCGGCCGCGCCGGTGGGTGCGACGGGCTCGGCCCTGTCCCGCAGCGCGGTCTCGTCGAGCACCAGGGTGGGCAGGCCGAGCTCGCCGAGTTCGTCGGTGTCGCCCGCCAAGAGCGTGACGTCGGCGTCCTCGGCGATCTCGCGCAGGCGGGCCACCGGGTTCCCCGGCACGAGCGGCACGTACGCGGCGCCCGTCTTGAGCACGGCGAGGATCGCCGCGATGAGCACCGGCGACCGGCCGAGGGCGAGCCCGACACGGGAACCGCGCCGGGCGCCGAGCGCGATGAGCTTCGCGGCGATCGCGTTCGCGGTGTCGTCGAGTTCGCGGTAGCTCAGCGAGTACCGGTCACCGGTGACCGCGACGGCGTCCGGCCGTTTCCGCACCTGTGCGCCGACGAGTTCGTGCAGGGTGTGGTCGCCGTCGAGCCGGACGGGTTCGCCGTCACCGGGCAGCGCCGGTGCCGGATGGGGGCCGGCGACGAGATCGATGGTGCCGACCGGTTCGGCCGCGTCCGCGGTGAGTGCGGTTTCGACGCAGTGGAGGAACCAGGCGGCGGCGGTGGGATCGACGGCGTCGTCGCGGTACCGGAGGGTGAGCGCATCGTGTCCATTGTGGACGTCGATGGTGATCGGGAACTCCGACGGCTCCGGCCCGACCGCGACGGCGGGCCACGGGGTGCCTGGATCGGCTACCTGGTTCGCGTTCGCGAGGACGGTCTCGGCGTACTCGGCGCGGGAAAGGGTTTCGTCCACCGGCACGTCCCAGACCTGCCAGTCGTCGTCGTACACGGCGATCCGCGGGAGGTCACCGGTGTAGCGGGCGAGCACGGTGGCGACCGCGGCGATCAGCGCGGCCCGGTCGGCGCCCCCGGCGGGTGCGGTGAGCGTGATCGTGCCGCTGCGCCCGTCGCGCGGTCCGAACGCGGCCCACACCGGCTGCTCGTACGCGCTCACCGGGCCGCCTCCGCTGTCGTGCGGGTGATCGTCTCGGCGAGGAGCCGGAGCAGGGGCGACGGGTCTGCGAGGAAGTACATGTGCTCGCCGGGAAGCTCGGTGACCGTGCAGCCCGCCGAGGTGGCGTTCTGCCACGCGGCAAGGGATTCCGGGGAGACGAGCTGGTCGTGCTCGCCGCGGATCGCGGTGATCGGCACGGGCAGCGGGGCGTCGGCCGGCGCCACGTAGTCGTCGCGGGCGAGCATGTCGGCGCGCAGCGGCGGCAACAGGATCTCCCGCAGTTCCGGCTGGGCGAGCGCGGGATGGCTGAACCCCGCGATCTTCTCCACCGAGCGGACGAATTCGCCGTCGGAAAGCCCGCGCAGGCCGAGGTCGAGCGGTGTGAACGGGTCGGGGGCCCCGCTGACCACCAGGTGCGCGACCCGGAATTCACCGGATTCGGCGATCGTCCTGGCCAGTTCGAGAGCCACGACCGCCCCGGAGCTGTGCCCGAACAGCACCAGCTCCTCGCCGGGTGCCGCGGTCTCGCGGACCTGCGCCAGCGCGTGCGCGACCAGAGCGGGGACGGTGTCGAGCGCGGCGAGGTCGAACTGCTCTTCCCTGCCGGGGAACTGCAGCGGCTGGAGCTCGACCCCGGAGCCAGGGGGCGGCGACCACTCACGGTAGATCGACGCGCCCGCGCCCGCGAACGGACAGCAATATACCTTCATGCTCACCGGATCCACCCTTTCGAACCGCAACGGAAGTAGTCGCGAGCCGAAGTTATCCCCGCACCGTGTTGCCTGATGCCAGACAATGCCGACGCACCAAGGGGTTTTCGGGCGCGCCGGTGTTTCGAGCATTCTGCCATGCGCGTGGGAAGTAGCGTCGCCGACGAAGTGAAGAATTGTCAAATCCGTGCAGTGGGCTCACCCGCGTGCTATTCGCAGGAAAGGGAAACAAGCCCGTGAAGCTGTTAACGCATCCAACCCCGATCGGCACCAGGTTCGAGGCGTACGGGCCGAGCAAGCTCGACGAGATCCTGCGGCGCTTCCCGGTACCGGAGGAGCTGGCGGAGACCATCCGGCTCTTTTCGCTCGTGCTGCCGTTCCGGGTGAACGAGTACGTGCTTTCCGAGCTCATCGACTGGACGCGCGTGCCGGAGGACCCGATCTTCCAGCTGGTGTTCCCGCAGGACGGGATGCTGTCCAAGGCTGATGAGCAGGCGCTGGCCAAGGTGGCGAGCGGTCCCGGCCGCCGTGCCGAACTCCCGGCCGTGGTGAAGCGGATCCGCCAGAGCCTGAACCCGCATCCGTCCGGGCAACTGGAACTGAACGTGCCGAGCCTCGGCGGGGAAAACCTGCAGGGACTCCAGCACAAGTACCGCCAGACGGTGCTGTACTTCCCGCAGCAGGGCCAAACCTGCCACACCTACTGCACCTACTGCTTCCGGTGGGCGCAATTCGTCGGGGACCAGGACCTGCGGTTCGCGGTGAAGGAGGCGGACGACCTCGTTCGCTACCTTCGCGCGCATCCCGAGGTCACCGACGTGCTGGTGACCGGCGGGGACCCCATGGTGATGTCGGCGGAGCGCCTGCGGGTGCACCTCGAACCGCTGCTCGCCGTCGACACCGTCCGCACCATCAGGATCGGCACGAAGTCGGTGGCGTACTGGCCGCAGCGCTTCGTCACCGACGCCGACGCCGACGACACGCTCCGGCTGTACCAGCAAGTGGTGGACTCCGGGCGGACGCTCGCGGTGATGGCGCATTACAGCCACGGCCGCGAGCTGTCCACCGACATCGCACAGCAGGCGATCAGGCGGATCCTTTCGACGGGGGCGCGGATGTACTGCCAGTCCCCGTTGATCGCGCACGTCAACGACGACGCGGACGCGCTGGCGGAGCTGTGGTCGGGGGAGTTCGCTGCGGGCGCGGTGCCGTACTACCTGTTCGTCGCGCGCGACACCGGCCCGCACGACTACTTCAAGGTCCCGCTGGCCCGCGCGTACGAGTTGTTCGCATCGGCCTACCGCCGGCTTCCCGGGCTGGCGAGGACGGTCCGCGGCCCGGTCATGTCCGCGACCCCGGGCAAGGTGATCGTGGACGGCACCGCCGAGATCGGCGGCGAGAGCCTGCTGCAGCTGAGGTTCATGCAGGGCAGGGAACCCGCGCTCACCGGGCGCCCGTTCTTCGCCCGCCTCGACCGCGACGCGGCGTGGCTCGACGAACTGGACTTGGTGCCGGGCACCCCGCCCGACATCCTGGAGGCCGTCCAGTCCCAGTCGCTGACCAAGGAGGACCGGTGACCGCGGTGTTCGCGACCTCGCCCAACCTGGCGCTCGACGAGGCGGTGAACCGGCTCCGCGCCGAGGGCCGGTCGCTCGTTCACCTCGGGTTCGGTGAATCGCAGCTTCCGGTTCCCGATTTCCTGGTCGCTCGTTTGAGTGCCGGAGCGCAGCGGAACGCCTACGGGCCGATCGCTGGTGCCGAGGACGCACGGGAGGCGGCGGCGGGCTACTTCACGCGGCGGGGACTGGCGACCGGTCCGGAGCAGACGGTGCTCGCGCCGGGCAGCAAGCCGATCCTGTTCGCGCTGATGGCGGCACTCGAGGGCTCGGTGATCCTGCCCAAGCCGTGCTGGGTGACCTACGAGCCGCAGGCGCGGCTGGCCGGGCGTGGCGTGCTGGAGGTCCCGATTCCCGCCGAGAGCGGCGGCGTGCCCGACCCGGAGCGGCTCCCCGAGGCGATCCGGGCGCACCGCGCGGCGGGTGGTGATCCCCGGATCCTGCTGCTCACGCTGCCGGACAACCCGACCGGCACGTATCCGTCGCGGGAAACGGTGCGCAGGCTGTGCGAGATCGCCGAGGAAGAGGATCTCCTGATCATCTCGGACGAGATCTACCGGGACATCCTCCACGAGGACGGCGCGAGCGTGACGAGTCCCGCCGAGTTCGTGCCGGACCGCACGGTGGTCACCTCCGGGCTGAGCAAGAGCCTCGCGCTCGGGGGCTGGCGGATCGGGTTCGCGCGGTTTCCCGACACCGGCAAGGGGCGGTGGCTCCGCTCGCGGGTGCTGGGTGTCGGCAGCGAGATCTGGTCGACGCTGGCGGGTCCGATGCAGGAGGTCGCCGTCCACGCGTTGTCCGAGCCAGACGAGGTCGTTGCTCATCTGAGCGCTAGTGTCCGGTTGCATGGTTCGGTCGCGGCGGCCGTGCACGCCATCGTGACCGAGGCTGGTGCGGTCTGCCGGAGGCCGACCGGCGGCTTCTACGTGTACCCGGACTTCGAGCAGGCGAGGGCGGTGCTGGCCGCGAAATCGGTTACGGATTCGGCATCACTGCAGGAATACCTGATCGAGCGGCTCGGTGTGGCGGTGCTGGGCGGGCACCACCTCGGCGACGTTCCGCGGTGCCTCCGGTTCCGCGCCGCGACCAGCATGTTGTACGGCGAGACCCCGGCCGAGCGGTGGGCGGCGCTCCGGGCTCCCGACCCGGTCGCGTTGCCCCATGTGGCCGCGCAGCTGGACACGCTCCGTGATGCCTTCGCGAGGCTCACCGAGTAGCCGATCCGCCTGCGAAACACCGGTGCCGCACTCCCTCGGGGGTGCGGCACCGGCATGTTCGGGGTGGATCGACCGAACCGAACCGTTCGGTCGGCGGGGCGACCGAACAGTGCGGTCGCGCACCACGGGATTAGGGCGGGTTCACCTGGTCGTGTTGACGGTGAAAAACCGGCTCCATAGAGTCATGGTTGTCGGCAGTGATCCGGCGATCGTGAATCGCGAAGACGCGATTCCCGCGACGGTGATTCCACGAAGAATGATTCGGAAATCCCCGTCTCCATGTTTCCGTGATGGCGAACAGAGGCTACCGATGACTATTGCTCCGATGGCACCCCACGGCGTTGCCGTGGCCGATCGTCCCCTGGAACAGGTCGATTTCCCTTATGGCCTGACCCGTGAATACGAGCACATCTTCTCGTCGTTCTTCGAAAACTCCGGTGTTTCGCTGGCGATTTTGGACCGCGAGCTGCGCGTCCTCGACGCCAACCCGGAACTGCTCGCGCTGGTCGGCCGGTCCTCGGCCGAGGTGCGGTCGTCCACGTTTCCCGCGCTGCTGCACCCCTACGTGGCCCAGCGCGTGGAACAGCGGCTGATCCGGCTCGCGCGCCGGAAGGACCGCGTGTTCCGCGACCAGTTCCACCAGCTCGTCTCCGGGATCGCCGCGGCGCCGGTGACCGTCGTCGCGACGGCGCTGCCGGAGAACACCGAAGGCAGGGCCGCGGTGCTCCTGCTGTGCCTGCCGCATCGTGGACGGCGTCCCGGCACCGACGGTGGGACGGGCAGCGGCAGGCTCACCGATCTCGACGCGCGCATTCTGCAGGGCATCGCCGAGGGCACGACCACGGCGGAGATGGCCAGGAAGCTCTACCTGAGCAGGCAGGGCGTGGAGTACCACATCCACCGGATGCTGCGGAAGCTGAAGGTGAAGAACCGCGCCGAACTGGTTTCGCGCTCCTACGTGCTGGGGCTGCTGACGCCGGATGCCTGGCCGCCGAAGGTTCCGCAGCAGCACCGGGCGCCGTGACACCGACGGCGCCGTCGCGGGACCGGTCAGCCCGCGACGGCGCGACGGTACACGCGGCTGCTCGCGGTGACCGTCACGAGGAGCACCAGTGCGAGCACGGCCACGGCGATGAGGGTGGCGTGCTGTTCGGCGAAACCGGTGCCGGTGACCACGGTGGGGTTGCCCCAGAGCGTGCGGCAGGCGGCCACCACCGAACTGACCGGGTTCCACGCGGAGACCGTCGCGAGCCAGTCCGGCAGGCCCCGCAGGGGTACGAAGGCGTTCGACACGAACGACCCGAATACCATGATCATCGCGGCGGTGGAGCTGATCGCCTCGGTGCCGCGAATGGACAGTCCGATGAGGACACCGACCCAGAGCATGCCGTAGGAGAACAGCAGCAGCAGCGCGAACCCGGCGATCGCGGACAGCGGCGATGCGTGGATGCGCCAGCCGAGCAGCGCCGCGATCCCGCTGGTGGCCGCGATGCCGACGGCGACGAGGGAGAGCTCGGAGATCGTGTGTCCGAACAGGACGGCGCTGCGGCGGATCGGCAGCGACCGGAACCGGTCGGCGAGCCCGCCGCGGAGGTCGTCGGCGATGCCGAGCGCGCTGGTGGCCACGCAGGCGAGCCCGACCTGCACCGCGACGCCCGCGGTCAGGTAGTCGACGTAGCGCTGCCCGTCGGGAAGCGCGATCGAGCCGTCGAAGAGGTAGCCGAGCACGAGCACCATGCTGATCGGCATCATCAGCACGCCGATCACCTTCGCGGGCGAGCGCCACATCGCCGTGATGCGCCGTCCGGCCAGTGCCGCGATGTCGCCGAGCGTCGTCACGCCACGAACTCCTTCTCTTTCGGTGCAACGGTTTCCGCGCCGCCGGACGCGGTGATGGCGAAGAACACGTCGTCGAGCGACGGCCGCCGCAGCGCGAAGTCGAGCACGGCGATCCCGGCGGTGTCGAGCCGCGCGGCCACCCTGCCGATTCCGCCGACGCCGCCGGGGACCGGCGCGCGGACGCGGGAACCCTCTGTCTCCGCCGAGACGGCGTCGCCGCCCTCCGCGATCAGGATCTCCCGTGCCTGCGCGGCGTTCCGCGGGTCGGCGACGACGATTTCGAGCCATTCGCCGCCGACGGTCCGCTTGAGCTCGTCGGGGCTGCCTTCGGCGACCACCTTCCCGCCGTCGATGACCACGATCCGGTCCGCGAGCTTGTCGGCCTCTTCGAGGTACTGCGTGGTGAGCAGGACCGTGGCACCGGCGGCGGCTTCGGCGCGGATCGCGGCCCACAGCGAAGAGCGGCTCGACGGGTCCAGGCCGGTGGTCGGTTCGTCGAGGAAGATCACCGGCGGGCGCGCGATGAGGCAGCTCGCGAGGTCGAGGCGGCGGCGCATCCCGCCCGAGTACGTTCTGGCCGGGCGGTCCGCCGCGCCGGTGAGATCGAACTGGGTGAGCAGTTCGGCGGCGCGCGCTTTCGCGATCCGGCGGCCGAGGTGCAGCAGTTTGCCGAGCAGGACGAGGTTTTCCCGGCCGGTGAGGTCGCCGTCGACGGCCGCGTACTGCCCGGCGAGCCCGATGCGGCGCCGGACCTGTGCCTGCTCCCGCACCACGTCGAAGCCCGCCACGGTGGCGCGACCGGCGTTCGGGGTGAGCAGGGTCGACAGGATCCGGACGGTCGTGGTCTTGCCCGCCCCGTTCCGCCCGAGCACCCCGAGCACGGTGCCCGCGGGCACGCGGAGGTCGACCCCGCGCAACGCCTCGTTCTTCCCGTAGCTTTTCCGAAGGCCTTCGGTCTCGATCGCCGCGGTCACGCGTCACCCCTTTTCCGTGCGCGAGCGCCATCGAAGAACGCCCGTGTTTCCCTATTCCAGCAGTGACCCAGTTGGCCGTCGGCCAGTAGAGGTGGCCGTATGCCAGTGGTGCCCGGGATAGCGTTGCGGTACCTCGTTCAGAACGCGCCAGTGTGCACGGCGAACGACGACTGTAGCAGAAACTTTCGGAACACACCCGGCTGGCGGACAGGGAGTATCGGATGCCGGAACGAAATGGAATACCGCCTTTCTCGGTGATCTCGGGACGCCAGGTATTCGGCGTGCTGGACGGAAACGAGAAGAAGGTCGTTGATATCGTCGAATCGGCGTACCGGTTGCACGGCGAGGGCGACACGGTGAATCCGCCGTCGTACTTCCTCCGCTTCCCGGACCGGCCGACCTCGCGCATCATCGCCCTGCCAGCCTCGGTCGGTGGCGACAACAGCGTCGACGGCGTGAAGTGGATTTCCAGCTTCCCCGGCAACGTGGCGAACGGCGTGCCGAGGGCGTCGGCCGTGCTGATCCTGAACGACCACGACACGGGCTACCCGATCGCCTGCCTGGAGAGCTCGGTGATCAGCGCGGCGCGGACGGCGGCGTCGGCTGCGCTGGCCGCGGCGGCGCTGACCAAGGGGCACGACCGCCCCCGGCGCGTCGGCTTCCTCGGCACCGGGTTGATCGCCCGCTACCTGCACACCTATCTCGCGCGCACCGGGTGGGAGTTCGACGAGATCGGGGTGCACGACCTGAACGCCGAGTCGGCGAACGGGTTCCGGGACTACCTCGACGGCGCGGGCACGACCGGCACGATCACCGTGCACTCCGACGCGGAAAGCCTGATCAGGGGCAGTGACCTGGTGGTGCTCGCGACGGTGGCCGGTACCCCGCACATCCACGAGGTCGACTGGTTCCGGCACGACCCGCTGGTGCTGAACGTGTCGCTGCGGGACCTGGCACCGGAGATCATCCTGATCTCGACGAACATCGTCGACGATGTGGACCACTGCCTCAAGGCGGACACTTCGCCGCATCTCGCCGAGCAGCTCACAGGTGACCGCGGCTTCCTTTCCGGCACCCTTTTCGATGTGCTCGAAAACCGGGTCGAACTGCCGAAGGACCGGCCGCTGGTGTTTTCGCCGTTCGGGCTCGGCGTGCTCGACCTCGCGGTCGCGAAACACGTT
Organism: Amycolatopsis sp. CA-230715; assembly: GCF_018736145.1. Taxonomy (GTDB): domain Bacteria; phylum Actinomycetota; class Actinomycetes; order Mycobacteriales; family Pseudonocardiaceae; genus Amycolatopsis. The sequence goes on along the minus strand of NZ_CP059997.1, from coordinate 9,278,857 downwards.
TACGACGAATTGGGCGAGGCCGGTGCGCTTTCGGTCGTCCCGGACTTCTTCCACGAGACGGATCGGCACCGGAAGGCTGACAAGTAGCCTCGGTGCCACACGCGGATAGGGGATTGTGCGTGCCTATCATTTCGGCTCCTCAGGAATACAACGAAGAGAGCCTTTACGTCGATCTCCGGTCGGCGTTCGGGCGGTCGCTCTACCTCAAGTGCGAAGGGTTCAACTTCTCCGGTTCGGTGAAGCTGAAGGCCGCCGCGGAAATGATCTCGAGCGCGGAGCGGCGCGGTGTGCTGCGACCGGGCGCGACCCTGGTGGAGTCGTCGTCCGGCAACCTCGGCGTGGCGCTGAGCATGCTCGCGGCCGACCGGGGCTACGGGTTCGTGTGCGTCACCGACGCCAGGTGCAACGACGCGACCCGCCGCATGATGGAGGCGTTCGGGGCGCGGGTGCACGTGATCACCGAGCCCGCGGCGGACGGTGGCTTCCTCGGCGCGCGGATCTCCCACGTGCGCGCGCTGTGCACCGCCGACAGCCGGTTCGTCTGGCTGAACCAGTACCGCAACCCGGACAACTGGATGGCGCACTACCTGCACACCGCGCCGTCGGTGGCCGCCCAGTTCCCCGAGCTGGACGTGTTGTTCGTCGGCGCGGGAACGACCGGGACGCTGATGGGGTGCGCGCGGTACTTCCGCGACTCCGGGCGCACCACCCGGATCGTCGCGGTGGACGTGATCGGGTCGGTCACCTTCGGCTGCGCACCGGGCAGGCGGCTGATCCCCGGCCTCGGCACCAGCGTCCGGCCCGCGATCCTCGATGAATCCTTTGTGGACGAAGTGGTGCACGTGTCCGAACCGGACGCGGTGCGGCGCTGCCGCGAGCTCGCCGCGCGCGGGTTCCTGTTCGGCGGCTCGACCGGCACGGTGCTCAGCGGTGCGTTGACGTGGCTCGCGGACAACGCGCCAGGTGACTCGCTCACCGCCGTGGCGATCGCGCCGGACCTCGGCGAGCGGTACCTCGAAACCGTCTACAACGACGAATGGGTGGACGAAGCGTACTGGCCGGAGGCGGCCTACCGGGAGGGACCCGAGTCCCTTCCCGAGCTCAACGCCACCCACTGACGACGCGAATTCCTGGGAGAAGGCCAGCATGTCGGAGAATCGCCCGGAGCCGTTGCCGCTGTCGGCGGCGCAGCTCGAGGTCTGGTACGCGCAGTTGCTCGACGAGGGCAACCCGATCTGGAACATCGCGGAGTGCCACGAGATCACCGGGCCTCTGCGGATGGACGTGTTCTCGGACGCGGTCACGCAGGCGGTGACCGAGGCCGAATGCCTCCGCGTCCGGTTCGAAGTAGACGGTGACGACATCCGCCAGGTCGTCGAACCGCTGGCGGGGCCGCCGCTGCGGATCGTCGACCTGCGCGAGGAGCCCGATCCCGCGGCCGCGGCGGACGAGTGGATGCGCGCGGATCTGCACACCGTCGCGGATCTGTCGGCGCCGCCGCTGTACACCATGGCGTTGCTGCGGACGGCGGACGAGCGGGCCTCCTTCTTCATGCGCGCGCACCACGTGCTGTGGGACGGGTTCAGCGAAGCCCTGTTCGCGCGCAGGGTGGGCGAGATCTACACCGCGATGGTCACCGGCGGCGATCCCGGAGCGGGCGCGTTCCCGCCGCTCGCCGACCTGCTCGCCGACGAGGCGTCCTATTTGGACTCGAAGCAGGCGGAGAAGGACAAGGACTTCTGGGCGGCCCGGTTCCCCGAGACACCGCAGCTGACGACGCTGGCCGGAACGGAGATCGTGCCGGCGGAGAGCTTCCTGCGCACGGGCGCGGTGGTGGACGCCGATACCGCCGAACGCCTGCGCGCGGTCGCGTGGGAAGAGCGCGCGGCGTGGCCGACGTTCGTGATCGCGGCGACGGCGGCCTACCTGCAGCGGATGGCGGGCACGGCCGAGGTCATGGTGTCCATGCCGGTCACCGCGCGCACCACGCCCGCGATGCGCGCGATCCCCGGGATGCGCGCGAACGTGCTGCCGCTGCCGCTGGCCGTCCACCCCGGAATGACCCGCGGCGAGCTGGTGTCCTATGTGGGCAAAGAGGTCAGCAGGACGTTGCGCCACCAGCGCCGCCGCGGGCAGCGGGTGCGCGAGCAGATGGGACTCGGCCGCGACGACACCAGGCCGTTCGGCCCGGAGCTGAACGTCGCCTCGTTCATCGAGGAGCTGAAGTTCGGCCCGTGCACCGTGTTGTCCCGCAACCTTTCCACGGCGCCCAACGACGACCTGTCGATCACGGTGCACGACCTGGAGGACGGCGGCCTCAAGATCCTCTTCGACGGCAACCCCCGGCTCTACGACACCGAGGCGCTCGACCGGCTGGTGGGCCGCCTGCGCGGGTTCCTGGTGGAACTGGGTTCGTGCGCGCCGTCGTCGCCGGTCGGGACGATCGATCTCGTCGACGGCGACGAGCGCGACCTGGTGCTCGGGAAGTGGCTGGACACCGAGCGGTCCGAGGACTTCTCCGATGTCGTCACGACGGTGCGCCGGATCGCGGACGCTCGCCCCGATGACGTCGCCGTCGTCGATTCCGAGGGCGAGACCAGTTATGCGGAGCTGTGCGCTCGCGCGGCTGCCGTGACCGAACTGCTCACCGGGCTCGCGAAGGGCGAGATGGTGGCGATCCTCGACGACCGGGGTGCCGGTTTCATCGCGGCCGTGCTCGGCGTGTGGGCCGCGGGCGGTGCGTACGTGCCGCTGGACCCGCAGGCGCCGGTCGCCCGCCAGAGCCAGGTGCTCACCGAGAGCGGTGCGAACGTGGTGCTCTCGGGTGCGCCGTACGAGCACGGGGGACGGGAACTGGGCGGCGAGCACGTCGTCCACGCGATCCCCGCGCGCGGTGCGCGGGGAGCCGGGTGGGATCCGGTGGTGGTGACCGAGGACGACCTCGCCTACGTGATCTTCACGTCGGGGTCCACCGGCAGGCCCAAGGGCGCCATGGTCACACACGGCGGGATGGTCAACCACCTCCTCGCCAAGATCGACGACCTCGGCCTGACCGGTGACGACCGGATCGTGCAGAACGCGCCACTGTCGTTCGACATCTCGGTGTGGCAGATGATGGACGCGCTGCTGCTCGGCGGGACCGTGCGGGTCGTCGACCGGGACACCGCGAGCGATCCCTCGGCGCTGTTCGGGGTCACCGAATCCGAGGGCGTCACGATCCTCGAAGTCGTGCCGTCGCTGCTGCGCGCGGCGCTGGACGTGTGGGACGACGGCGGCCGGGTCCCGGAGCTCGCGGCGCTGCGGAACCTGGTGGTCACTGGCGAGGCGCTGCCGCCGGACCTGTGCGCGCGCTGGTTCCGGCGGTTCCCGGCGATCCCGCTGGTGAACGCCTACGGCCCCACCGAATGCGCCGACGACGTGACCCACGCGGTGATCACGCCCTCGGCAGGGCTGGAGGGGACGCGGGTCCCGATCGGGCGCGCGGTGCGGAACACGCGGCTCTACGTGCTCGGTGACGGTCTGCGGCCGGTCCCGGTCGGTGTTCCCGGCGAGCTGTACGTCGCGGGCGCCGGGGTCGGCAGGGGCTACCTCGCCGACGCGGGCCGTACCGCGGTGACCTTCCTGCCGGACCCGTTCCGGCGCGGTGGTGCGCGGATGTACCGCACCGGTGACGTCGTGCGGTACCGCGAGGACGGTCAGCTGGAGTTCCTGGAGCGGCGTGACCGCCAGGTGAAGATCCGCGGGCACCGCATCGAGGTGGCCGAGGTGGAGGTGATGCTCCGGACCCTGCCGGGGGTGGCCGACGCGGTCGTGGTGGTCGGGGCGGACTCGGCCGGTCAGAAACGGCTCGTGGCCTACCTCGCCGGTGACGGCGAGCCGGAGGAATGGCGCTCGGGCACCGAGCGGCGGCTGCCCGCCTACCTGGTGCCGTCGGCGTTCGTGAAGCTGCCCGAACTTCCGCTGACACCGAACGGGAAAGTGGACCACAAAGCGTTGCCCGCGCCCGAATTGGACGCCGCGACGGACTACCGCGCACCCGGAACGGAGAGCGAGGAACTGGTCACCGCCGTCTACGCCGAGGTACTCGGTGTGGAGCGGGTCGGTGTCGACGACGGGTTCTTCGATCTCGGCGGGCATTCGCTGCTCGGCACGAAGGTGCTCAGCAGGCTGCGGCAGGCGACCGGGATCGAACTGACCCTGCGGGACCTGTTCAGCTCGCCGCGCGCGGGTGACCTGGCCGCGCTGCTGGTCGGCCCGGTCCGCGAACGTCCGGTGCTCGAGCGCGGCGTCCGGCCGGAGCGGATCCCGTTGTCGCCGGGGCAGTACCGCATGTGGTTCCTGGACAAGCTGGAGGGACCGAGCGGGACCTACAACGTGCCGTCGATGGCGAGGCTTTCCGGGAAGCTGGACCGGGTCGCGCTGGAGCGCGCGTTCTGGGACCTGATCGATCGGCACGAGACCTTGCGGACGGTGTTCCGCCACGACGACGGCGAGCCGTACCAGGTGGTGCTGGAAGGGGACGCCGCGCATCCGCGGATGGAGGTCGTGGAGATCTCCGAGGACGAGCTGGAGGACGCGGTACTGGACGCGGCCGCCTACGCCTTCGACCTCTCGGCCGAGATCCCGGTGCGCCCGACCTTGCTCGCGCTCGGCGAGGACGATCACGTGCTGCTGGTCGTGGTGCACCACATCTCCACCGACGGGTGGTCGGTGGCGGCGCTGGCCTCGGACATGAACACCGCCTACAACGCCCGGGTGCACGGGCAGGCCCCCGGTTGGGCGCCGTTGGAGGTCCAGTACATCGACTACGCGCTGTGGCAGGAGAAGTTCCTCGGCGATCCGTCCGATGAGGACAGTGTGATCGCGGAGCAGCTCGCGTACTGGAGCGCGGAGCTGACCGGGATCAACACCGATCTGAACCTCCCGCTCGACCGGCCGCGTCCCGCCGTGCGGACCTACCACGGCGACACGCTGTACTTCCCGATCGACGGGGAGCTGCACGAAGGGATCGTGGAGCTGGCGAACAGCCGCGGCGCGACCCCGTTCATGGTGGTGCAGGCGGCGCTGTGCGCGCTGCTGAGCAAGCTCGGTGGGAGCACGGACATCCCGCTCGGCAGCCCGATCGCGGGCCGGATGGACCCGCTGCTCGACCCGCTGGTCGGCCTGTTCATCAACACCGTGCTGCTGCGGTCGGACCTGTCGGGCGACCCGGGTTTCGCCGAGCTGCTCGACCGGGTGCGCGAAACCGATCTCGCCGCCTACGGGCACCAGGACGTGCCGTTCGAACGGATCCTGGAGATCGTGAACCCGGTCCGCTCCGCGGGCACGAAGACGCCGTTCCAGGTGATCATCGCCTTCCAGAACAACGAAAAGCCGGTCATCGAGATGGAGGGTCTCTCCGGTCACTTCGAACTGGCCGCGAACGGCACGGCGAAGTTCGACATCGCGTTCAACTTCGTCGAGGACTACGAGGATGGGCAGCCGACCGGGATCGCGGGCAGCATCGAGTACAGCACGGACCTGTTCTTCGAGGACACCGTGGAGCGGATCGGCGACCGGCTGGTGCGGCTGCTGGAGTCGGCGATCGAGGATCCGACGACACCACTGTCGCGTTTGGACGTTCTCGGTGCGGGCGAGCGGGACATGATCCTGCGCGAGTGGAGCAGGCGCGCGGCCGCGGTGCCCACGATGCTCGAGGGCCTGCCCGTGGCACCGCCGTCGAAGCCCAAGGTGTACCTGCTCGACGAGCACCTGGCGCTCGTCCCGCCCGGGGCGACCGGCCGGTGGTTCGTGGCGGCCGACCGGATCAAACCGGCCGACGGGGCGGAGGTGGCCGAGCTGCTGGTGGCGAACCCGTTCGGCAAGGCGGGGGCGAAGATGATCGCCACCGGCAGGCAGGGCCGGTGGAGCCGGTACGGCGAACCGGAGGTGTTCGAACGGGACGAGGCCGACGAGTCCCAAGAGGACACAGTGGAAGCGACCGAGGAGGACTGGGACGGTTCACCTCGCCCGCAGGAACCCCGCAACCAGCACGAGGAGATCCTTTGTGGACTCTTCGCCGAGGTGCTCGGCCGTGACCGGATCGGCATCGACGACAACTTCTTCCAGAGCGGCGGGAACTCGCTGCGGGTCGGCAAGCTGATCGGGCGGATCCAGTCGGCGCTGCAGACCGCGGTGACGATCAGGGACGTGTTCGAGAACCAGACGGTCGCGAAGCTCGCGGCCAAGCTCGGTGCCGCGCGGGTGCGGCCCGCGCTGGTCGCGGGCGAGCGGCCCGAGGTGGTGCCGCTGTCGTTCGCGCAGCGGCGGCTGTGGTTCCTCAACCAGTTCGAGGGGCCGGGCGCGGCCTACAACATCCCGATCGCGGTGCGGTTGACCGGAACGCTCGACCGGGCGGCGATGAGCGCCGCGGTGCGCGATCTCGTCGAACGGCACGAGGTGCTGCGGACGGTGTACCCGGACGCCGGGGGCGAAGGCCGTCAGCAGGTGCTCGCGGTCGACGAGGTCGTCGGCGAGCTGCCGGTGACTAAGACGGACGCCGCGCGCCTGGACGAGGACGTGCGGGTCGCGGCGATGACCGGGTTCGACGTGACGGTGGACCCGCCGCTACGGGCGTCGCTGTTCGAGGTTGCCCCCGAGGAGCACGTGTTGTTGCTGCTGGTGCACCACATCGCCAGTGACGGGTGGTCCACCGCGCCGATGGCGCGCGATCTCGCCGCCGCCTACACCGCGCGGCTCGGCGGCGCCGCGCCGGAGTGGGAGCCGCTTCCGGTGCAGTACACGGATTTCGCGCTGTGGCAGCGGCGGCTGCTCGGTGACCTCGCGGACGGCGGCAGCCTGGTGGCGAAGCAGACCGAGTACTGGCGCACCGCGCTGGCGGGGCTGCCGGACGAGCTGCCGCTGCCCGTGGACCGGCCGCGTCCCACCGAGCCGACCTATCGCGGTGACATCGTCGACTTCCGGCTCGACGCCGAGCTGCACGAGCGGCTCGACCGGTTCGCGAAGGACACCGGGACCACCGCGTTCATGGTGCTGCAGTCGGCGCTGGCGGTGACCCTGTCGCAGTTCGGCGCCGGTACGGACATCCCGCTCGGGACACTGGTGGCCGGGCGCACCGACGACGCGCTGGAAGACCTGATCGGGTTCTTCGTCAACACACTGGTGCTGCGGGCCGATCTCAGCGGCAACCCGTCCTTCCGCGGCCTGCTCGCGCAGCAACGGGAAACCGATCTCGCCGGGTTCGGGAACCAGGACGTGCCGTTCGAAAGCCTGGTGGAGGCGTTGAACCCGGCGCGGGCGCGGGCGCGGCACCCGTTGTTCCAGGTCGCGATCACGGTGCACAACAACGACGCCCCCGACGTCGAGCTGCCGGGGCTGGTGCTGGCGAGCGAACTGATCAGGACCAACATCGCCGATCTCGACCTGCACTTCGAGTTCATCGAGGAGCAGGACGGGGGAGCGTGCGCGGGTATCGCGTCGCTGGTGAAGTTCAGCGTCGACCTCTTCGACCGACCGACGGTGGAGGCGCTGGCCTCGGGGCTGGTGCGGGTGCTGGAGCAGGCGCTCGCCGAGCCGGACCTGCCGTTGAGCCGGGTACTGGTGCTCGATGACGGCGAGGTGGCCGACGCGCTCGTGACGCCGGGCGACACCGCGCGGCCGAACGAGATCACCGATGTCGTCGCCAGGGTCGTCGAGCTGGCGAAGAGCCAGCCCTCGGCGGTCGCGGTGTCCGACGAGCGCGGGCGGATGGACTACGCGCGGCTCGTCGAAGCGGCCGGGTCGGTCGCGGAAAGCCTTCGGGCACAAGGGGTCGAGGCGGGATCGCTCGTCGCGTTGCTCGCCGAGCGCGGGACCGGTTACGTGGCCGCGGTGCTCGGGGTGCTCGGCGCGGGCTGCGCGTACCTGCCGCTCGACGCCGCGGCACCGTCCGGCAGGACACGCGGGCTGCTCGACGAAGCGGCGCCCGCGCTCCTGCTGGCGGACGGCGAGCATCGCGCGCTCGCCGACGAACTGGCGGGTGACCTCGATGTCGTGGACCTGGACCTCAGCGGCGCCCGTGACTGGAACCCGGTGCCCAGCAAGGATCTGGACCTGGCCTACGTGCTCTACACCTCCGGGTCCACCGGCAAGCCCAAGGGCGCGATGGTGCACCGGGGCGGGATGGCCAACCACCTGCTCGCGAAGGTCGAGGATCTCGGCCTGACCGAACGGGACGTGGTGGTGCACAACGCGCCGGTGACCTTCGACATCTCGGTGTGGCAGATGCTGGCGCCGATCGTGGCCGGGGGCAGGGCGCACGTGGTCAGCGGGGAAACGGCGCGCGATCCGCTCGCGCTGTTCGACGTGGTGACGAGCGAGGGCGTCACGGTCCTGGAAGTGGTGCCGTCCCTGCTCGCGGCGACCCTCGACACGTGGGACATCGAGCGCGCGACACCGGAGTTCCCGGGCCTGCGTTGGCTCGTGGTCACCGGTGAGGCGCTGCCGCCGAAGTCGTGCGCGCGCTGGCTGGACCGGCATCCGGGTATCCCGGTGATGAACGCCTACGGCCCCACGGAATGCTCCGACGACGTCACCCATGCCGTACTCGACGCGGCCCCGGCCGGATCGCGCACGCCGATCGGCAGCGCGCTGCGCAACACCGGGCTCTACGTGCTGGACGCGTGGCTGCGCCCGGTTCCCACCGGCGTCGCCGGTGAGCTGTACGTCGGCGGGCTCGGCGTCGGCCGCGGGTACCTCGGTGCGCCGGGCAAGACCGCGGCGGTGTTCCTGCCCGACCCGTTCGCCGGTGCCTCCGGTGCCCGGATGTACCGCACCGGCGACGTGGTGACGCGGGGCGCGGGCGGGCAGATCACGTTCCTGCACCGCGCGGACGACCAGGTGAAAATCAGGGGCAACCGGATCGAGCTCGGTGAGATCGAGGCCGCGCTGCGGAGCTTGCCCGAGGTCGCCGACGTCGTCGTGCAGCCGTACGACGACGGCTCCGGGGCCAGGCTCGCCGCGCACCTCGTGCTCACCGGCGAAGTTTCGGACGGTGACCTGAAGGACCGGCTCGGCTCGCTCGTACCGCCCTACATGCTGCCGTCGGCATATCTGCGCCTCGATCGCTTTCCGTTGACCCCCAACGGAAAAGTGGACCGCAAGGCGCTGGTGCCGCCGTCGGCCCGCGCGGTGGAACCCGGCCGTGCGCCGTCCACTCCTCGGGAGCTGGCGTTGCAGAAGCTGTTCGCCGAAGTGCTCGACGGTGCCGAACTGGGCGCCGACGACGCGTTCTTCGACCACGGCGGGCACTCGCTGCTGGCGACCCGGCTCGCCAGCCGGATCCGCACGGAGCTGGGTGCCGAGGTTTCGGTGCGCGACGTGTTCGACCACCCGACGATCGCGGGTCTCGCGGCGCGCCTCGACGGTGCGCGGGTGCGCCCGCCGCTGGTCGCCGGTGCGCGGCCCGAGGTGGTGCCGTTGTCCTACGCGCAGCGGCGGCTGTGGTTCCTCAACCAGTTCGAAGGCCCGAACGCGGCGTACACAATCCCGATCGCGGTGCGGTTGCGCGGTCGGCTGGACACTGACGCGCTGGTGTCCGCGCTCCGGGACCTGCTCGACCGGCACGAGGTGCTGCGGACCGTCTACCCGGAGTCCGACGGCGAAGGGCGGCAGCGGATCCTCGGCCTGGACGAGGCGTTCACCGGACTGTCCATTGTGGACACCACGGAGTCCGGACTGGACGGTGCGCTGGCGGAAGCGGTGGGCGCCGGGTTCGACGTCACGGTCGATCCGCCGCTGCGGGCGACGTTGTTCGTGCTCGGCCACGACGAGCACGTGCTGTTGCTGGCGGTGCACCACATCGCCACGGATGGGTGGTCGGCGGGGCCGCTGGCCGCGGATCTGGCACGGGCCTACACCGCGCGGCTGCACGGCGCCGGTCCGGAGTGGACTCCGCTGCCGGTGCAGTACGCGGACTACAGCCTGTGGCAGCGGGAGCTGCTCGGTGCCGCCGACGACCCGGAAAGCCTGCTGGCCAAGCAGATCGGGCACTGGCGCGACGCGCTGGCCGGTCTTCCCGACGAGCTGCCGCTGCCGCACGACCACGCGCGTCCCGCGGAGCCGACCTACGCCGGTGGCATGGTCACCAGCGCGATCGGGGCCGGGCAGTGCGCGGAGATCGAGAAGCTGGCGAAGGCGACCGGGACCACCGCGTTCATGGTCCTGCACGCCGCGCTGGCGGCGACGCTGGCCGCGCACGGCGGTGGCACGGACATCCCGCTCGGCACCCCGGTGGCGGGCCGGACCGACGACGCGCTGGACGATCTGATCGGGTTCTTCATCAACACTCTCGTGCTGCGCACCGATCTGAGCGGGGACCCGTCCTTCCGGGCGCTGCTGGCTCGGGTGCGCGAAACCGATCTCGCCGCGCAGGAACACCAGGACGTGCCGTTCGAAAGCCTGGTGGAGGCGCTCAACCCGGCACGGAGCCAGGCAAGGCACCCGTTGTTCCAGGTGATGCTGGTGTTGCAGAACAACCGGGACGCGCATGCGGAGTTCCCCGGTCTCGCCGTGGACGCGTGGCCGGTGGACACCGGGGCGGCGCAGTTCGACCTGCACTGCGAGTTCGTCGAAACCGGTGACGGGCTGGACGCGAACATCGGGTACAGCGCGGACGTGTTCGACCGGGAATCGGTGCTGTCCCTGGTTTCGGGCTTCCATCGCCTGCTCGCTCGCGTGCTCGCGGATCCGGACGCGCCCGCGGTCGTCGCGCCGGACGAGGTGTGGGAGCACAGGTTCCCCCAGTGGCGGGAAACCCGTCCGTCCACATCAGACGTTCGGGACGTCGTAGTGGTTGATGGGCGCGGGCCGAGTACGCCGAGGGAGCGCCTGCTGCACGGGTTGTTCACCGACGTGCTCGGCACGGGCGAACTCGGCGTCGACGAGAGCTTCTTCGACCGCGGCGGGCATTCGCTGCTGGCGAGCAGGCTGGTCAGCCGGATCAGGGTCGCGCTCGGTGTGCGGCTGACGATCAGGGACCTCTTCGATCACCCGACGGTGGCGAGGCTGGCGAGCAGGGTGGACCGGCTCGGCGAGGGCACCCCGTTCGACGTGCTGCTGCCGCTGCGCCGCGAAGGCGGCAAGGTGCCGGTGTTCTGCGTCCACCCCGCGGGGTGCGTGAGCTGGTCCTACCTCGGGCTGGCGAGTTCGCTGGCAGACCGGCCGATCTACGGCTTGCAGGCGCGGGGTATCGCCGAGGACGTGCCGCTGCCGCGCGACGTCCGCGAGATGGCGGCGGACTACCTCGCCCAGATCAGGGTGGTCCGCCCGCACGGCCCGTACCACCTGCTCGGCTGGTCGCTCGGCGGCGTCGTCGCGCACGAAATCGCCTGCCAGCTGCAGGCGCAGGGCGAGGAGGTCGCGTTGCTCGCCAGCCTGGACAGCGCGCCTGGCGGTGACGAGAGCGAGCTGATCGACGACGAGTCCCTCGCCGCGACCGCGCTGCGGTTCTTCGGCCTGCGGGGTGACGAGCCCGCGGTGAAGGGCCCGGACTTCGAAGGCCTCTCTGAGCTGCTGCGCGCGACCGACACCCCGATGGCCGATCTGAGCACGGAGCAGCTGAAGCGCTGCTTCGCCGCCTGGCGCAACAACCTCGCGCTGCAGGTCGAGTTCACCCCCGGTGTCTTCCGCGGCACGATGGTCCACTTCGTCGCGGCCGAGGAGGTCGGCAACCAGTCCGCCGGCCAGTGGAAGTCCTATGTAGACGGTTCGATCGAATGCCACGAGGTGGGCTCGACGCACGAGGGGATGACCGACGGAGCGGTGCTCCGGCAGATCGGGTCGGCGCTCGAGCGGTACCTCGCCGAGAAGAACACGGAGGAGAGGAGCAACCGGTGACCAATCCCTTCGACGACGAAGCGGGCACGTTCCACGTCGTCGTCAACGCCGAAGGACAGCACGCGCTGTGGCCCGCGTTCGCGGAGCTGCCGGACGGCTGGACGACCGCGCACGGACCGGATTCGCGCGCGGCGTGCCTCGCCTACGTCGAGGAGAACTGGCGGGACCTGCGTCCCGCGAGCCTCATCGCGAAGAACCTGAAGTAACCAACGGAGAACAGGAGCGACCATGACCGTCGAAACCGCATCGAAGCTGGCCAGGATCAAGGAGATCGTCTGCGACATCCTCGAGATCGAAGAGGACGAGATGACCGAGACGAGCCACTTCGTCGAGGACCACGAGGCCGACTCGCTGCTGGCGATCGAGATCCTCGCGGGGATGGAGAAGGAGTTCAAGGTCACCATCGAGCAGTCCGAGCTGCCGCGCATGGTGACGCTGAAGGGCGTTTACGAGGTCGTGGCCGAGAACGCGGGCTGGTGAGACGGACCATGACACATCGGGTGGTCCTCACCGGACTCGGCGCCGTGTCCAGTATCGGGATGGGGGTGACCGAGTTCACCGCCGGCCTGCTGGCAGGGCGCAGCGGGGCCAAGGACATCACTTCGTTCGACACCACCGGGTTCGACTTCGCACGAGGGTGTGAGGTGCCCGATTTCGATCCGAAGGACTGGATCGGGAAGGTGCCGATCGACACGATCGGCAAGGCCACGCAGTTCGCGGTGGCCGGTGCGCGGATGGCGATCAACGACGCGGGCGTCGACCTCGACTGGCTGCGCTCCCGGCGGGGGCTGGTGTCCATCGGCACCACCGACGGCGAGTCGAACGAGCTGGACAAGATGGTCGGGGTCGAACTCGAATCGGGGCGCGCCGCGGTCAGCGCGACCGCGGCGCGCAAGATCCCGGCGACGCGGCTCTCGCTCGCGATCGCGCGGGAGTTCGGGCTCGTCGATGTCGAGGCGACCACGATCGGCACGGCGTGCGCGGCGGGAAACTACGCCGTGGGCTACGGCTTCGACGTCGTGCGGGCGGGCGAGGTGGACTTCGCGCTGTGCGGTGGCGCGGACGCGATCTGCCGCAAGACGTTCACCGGGTTCTACCGGCTCGGCACGATCGCGCCGGACAACTGCCGCCCGTTCGACAAGGACCGCAAGGGGATCCTGCACGGCGAGGGCGCTGGCGTGCTGTTGCTGGAGACGCTCGAATCGGCGCAGGCCCGTGGTGCGCGGATCTACGCGGAGGTGCTCGGGTACGGGCTCAACTGCGACGCGCACCACCAGGTCGCGCCGAACCAGGACGGCGTGGCGAAGTGCATGCGGCTCGCGCTCGACAACGCGGGGCTCGATCCGTCCCAAGTGGACCTGATCTCGGCGCACGGCACCGGGACCAAGGCCAACGACGTGACCGAGTGCGGCGCCATCCACGACGTGTACGGGTCGGCGCCGCCGCGCACGGTGTCGCTGAAGTCGATGCTCGGGCACACGATGGGCGCGGCGAGCGCGCTCGCCGCGATCGCCAGCGCGCTGGCGATCCGCAACGGGTTCGTGTTCCCGACCATCAACCACGTCGAGACCGATCCGGAGTGCGCGATCGACTGCGTGCCGAACGAGGCGATCGCGGCGGACCTGAACGTGGTGCAGAACAACGGGATGGCGTTCGGCGGCAACAACGCGAGCGTGATCCTCGGCAAGTACCCGGTAGCGGCCTGACGGCGACTGCCGAACCGAAAGGAGTCTCCGATGCCCGCAACGGGTCCGGTGATCACGGCTTGGGCCGCGGTGTCGCCGTTCGGCACCGACCGAAAGAACTTCCTCGACGGCATGGCGGCGGGCCGTCCGGCGGCGAGCACGACCAACCCCGAGGAGGGCGTCGTCCCGGGTGAGCACGGGTACGTCGTGCCGAACTTCGCGATCAGGGAAATACTGGGGCGCAAGGGAACCAGGATGATGGACCGCGTCGCCGCGCTCACCATCACCGCGGTGGGCCAGATCTTCGACGCGGGGGAGCCAGGCAACGCGCCGGAGGGGACCGGGCTGGTGCTCGGGACCACCACCGGCAGCATCTGGGGCGCGATGGACTTCACGCGCACGTCGATGCAGGCGGAGCTGCCTTATCACGTCGAGCCGGGCCGGATGCCCGGTGGCGTGATGAACTGCGCCGCGGGGCACTGCGCGATCTGGTACCAGCTCACCGGGCCGAACACGACGCTGGCCAACGGGCGCCCGTCCGGGCTGATCGCGTTGCGGTACGTGCGCAGGCTGCTGGCCCGCGGGCGGACGAACACCGCGCTCGTCGGTTCGGTGGAGGAGTACTCGCTGGACCGGTCGTGGCTGGAGTACAACGGCCGCGACGGCGCGCCGGGTCCGCTCGGGGAGGGTGCCTGCCTGTTCCTGCTGGAGAACCCGGGTTCGGTGTCCCCGGACCGGACCCCGTTGGCGGAGCTGTGCTCGGTGTCGTCGCGGGTGTACCCCGAGGGCGACCCGCGCGGGTCGATGCAGGCGTGCGTGCTCGACGCGCTCACCGAAGCCGGTGTGGAGGCGTCGGAGGTGTCCATTGTGGCGCCGTCGGGTTTCACCGGTGAGGCGGGCGAGTACGAGAGCGAGGTGCTCGACGGCCTGTTCGGGCGGGTTCGTCCGCAGTGGGTGGACGTGGCGGGCCTGATCGGCGACACCGGCGCGGTTTCGTCGTCGTTCCAGGTGGCCGCGGCGCTCGGGCTCGCCGGTGATCGGCCCGGCGTCGCGGTGGTGACCTCGGTGGACGCCGACGGGACGATCGCGTGCGCGGTGTTCCGGCTCTTCGGGGTCCAGACGTGAGCCGGGTGAGCCCGGTCCGCGGTGCGATCGAGGTGGTCGAGCCCGCGTCCTTTTCGGACGGTGCATGGCGTTCGGCGGCGAGGTTCGCCGTCGGTGAGCTGGAGCCGGTGTTCGCGGGGCACTACCCGGGTTTCCCGATTTTCCCCGGGGTGTGCGTGGTGGAGTGCGCGCACCGCGGTGTGCTGGCGACGAAGCCGGCGGAGATCACCGGGCTCAGGTTCATGTCGCTGGGTTCGGCGCGGTTCGTTTCCGCCGTGCTGCCGGGGGACGTGCTGGACATCGCGCTCGAATGGCGCCGGGAGGACGAAGGCGTGCGGGTGGCGGCGAAGGTCGTCACCGGGCGCGGGAAGGCGGCGTCGGCCCGGCTCCACTACACGGAGGAAAGCACGTGACCACGGCCGATCTGCTCCCGCACCGGTACCCGATGCTGCTGGTGGACCGGGTACTCGACCTGGTCGACGGCCAGGAGGTCACCGCGGTCAAAGCCGTCTCGGTGAACGAGCCGTGGTACGCGCGGGCCGGTTCGGACGGATTCGCCTACCCGCAACTGCTCCTGGTCGAGTCCTTCGCACAGACGGCGGGGATCCTCGGCACGACCGTCGGGCTCGGGGGCACGTCCGAGACGGGGCTGGTGACGTTGATCGGCTCGGTCAGCGGCGCCCGGTTCCACCGCGACGTGTTCCCCGGCGACGTGGTGACCCATCGCGTCCGCGTCGAGAAGGTACTGGCCGACGCGGCCGTGGTGTCCGGGGAGAGCGAGGCGAACGGGGCGCCGGTGCTCACCGTGGCGCAGATGGTCCTCGCGTTCCGGCCGGAGTCCGAACTCGCCCCCGGCGGCGAATCCCCCTGAACGCACAGGCCCTGAAGAAGCGCTGGAGAAGCGGTGAAGAACAAGGAGAGCACGATGACTGAGCACGCACGGGTGGCGCTGGTCAGCGGCGGGTCCCGCGGGATCGGCCGCGCCGTCGCGCTCCGGCTGGCCGCCGACGGGTGGGACGTCAGCTTCTGCTACCGGTCGGACGCCGAGGCGGCGACCGAGGTGGAGAAGCTGGTGTGCGAGCAGGGCGTGCGCGCGCTGCCCGCGAAGGTGGACGTCGCGAACGCGGGTGAGGTGGCCGACTGGATCGGGCGGACCGAGGAGGAGTTCGGCGCGATCGGGGCCGTGGTCACCTCGGCGGGCATCACGCGCGACCAGCCGCTCGCGTTGATGTCCGACGACCAGTGGCAGGATGTGGTCCACACCAATCTGGACGGCGTCTTCCACGTGTGCCGCCCTGCGGTGTTCGCGATGATGAAGCGCAAGGCGGGCTGCGTGGTGAACCTGTCCTCGGTCTCGGGGGTGTACGGCAATCCGACGCAGACGAACTACTCGGCGTCGAAGGCCGGGATCATCGGGTTCACGCGCGCGCTGGCCAAGGAGGTCGGCCGGTACGGGATCAGGGCGAACGCGGTGGCGCCGGGCATCATCGACACCGAGATGACGCAGGCCATGACCGAGGCGGCGCGGGCGAAGATGCTGAAGTCGATCCCGCTGCGCCGGTTCGGGGCCGCGGACGAGGTCGCCGACCTGGTCTCGTTCCTCACCTCCGAGCGGGCCGCCTACATCACCGGGTCCGTGCTCCAGATCGACGGCGGGATCACCGTCTGAAGCCGCGCCTCCATTAGACAAAAGTGTTGACTATTTGATTTAGACAAACGTGTTGAGTATTCGGGAGACCTGATGGCCAAAAGCGTGCGAGCGCGGTGGTACTTTTCGCTGCGCAGTCCCTATTCCTGGCTCTGCTATCGTGATCTGCTGGCCACCGACCCCGGCGTTCTCGATCTCGTCGAATGGGTGCCCGCGTGGGAACCGGGTGAACGGTTGCGCGCCCAGTTGGTGGAACGCGGCGTCGAAATGCCGTGGATGCCGATGTCCAGGGCGAAGCACTTCTACATCCTGCAGGACGTGCGACGGCTCTCGAAGGACCGAGGGCTGCCCATGACGTGGCCGATCGACAGCGCGCCGAACTGGGACGTCGCCCATGTCGGCTACCTCGCGGCGGCACGCGCGGGCGAGGCGCGCGCCTACGTCGACCGGGTCTACGCGGCTCGCTGGGAGCGTGGCGAGGACATCTCCGACCCGGCGGTGATCGGCGAGGTGGGGCGCGAGATCGGGCTCGGCGCCGAGCTGGTTTCCCAGGCGCACCAGGACGAGGAGCTGCTGGCGCAGGGGCTCGATCTGCTCGAGGACGCGGCGAGGGACGGGCTGTTCGGGGTGCCGTTGTTCACCGTCGGCAGGGAGAAGTTCTGGGGCGTCGACCGGCTCGACCGGTTCGTCTCCGCGCTGCGCGCGCGAGTGCCGGTGCCCGCTCCGTCGCCCACTGCCGCCGAGTACGAGCGAATGGAGTTCCCGGAGCTGGTGAACGCGGTTTCCGATGCCGGTCACGCCGGTGGGTGCGGCTGAAAGCGGAACGACGGAAAACGCGACGGCGGGCGGATGCTCAGGGCATCCGCCCGCTTCGTCGTGCGGTAAACAGGAGTGGTCGGCCTGGGGTCGGGAAAAGGAATCTTTCGGGGCGAGAAACATTCATGTTTTGCGCATTGCCCGTTCTTCCTTTCTTCGTGCCCTTTTCTACGCTCAGATGAGCGGGCAGCCGGTCACCTCTCGGGGAATTGGTGAGGGATAACCCTGTATCTATCTGTCGGGCCTGCATTCGGGCTACCTGGCGACAGCGGCCCGTGATCGAATGAGCGCTGGGCGCACTTCGAGCCTCGGCGGCGCTACCACCGGAGGAGCACCGGCTCGAGTGGGAGGGGCGGTGTGGTGACCGTGTGGAATCTGCCGTCAGCGCCGACGGGTGAAATGGTCGGGCGAACAAAAGAGCGCGCCAGGTTCGACGCGAGCATCCGGCACGCGACGGCGGGCCGGGGTCACGCGCTGCTGGTACGGGGGCCTGCCGGGATCGGGAAGACGAGCCTGGCCGTTGACGCGCTCGAACGATCGGTGCCGTCGTCGGCGACGGTGCTGACGGCCCGGTGCGAGCAGCAGAACGCGGCGGCGCCGTACACCGCGGCGCGCGCCCTGTTCGCCCCGCTCGGGCTGGCGCCGGGATCGCCGCTGCTGGCGGGAAGCGCGCGGCACGCGTTGCCCGCGCTCGCGGGCGGCGAGTACATCGCGAGCGGTTCCTACGCCGTGCAGCACGGCCTCTACTGGCTGACGGTCACGCTCGCCGGGGACGCGCCCGTCGTGCTCTTCGTCGACGACGTGCAATGGTGCGACGACGTTTCCCTGCGCTGGCTGAGCTTTCTGCTGCGCCGCGCCGAGGACCTGCCGCTGCTGGTCGTGCTCACCCGCCGGACCGGCGTGACCGCGACGGCGGACGAACCGATCGTCGAGATCGAAGGCATGCGGGGGACCGAGATCATCGAGATCGGCCCGCTTTCCCTGGACGCCGTGTCTGAGCTGGTGGCGCCCCACCTCGGCGACACCGGCGAGCTGTTCGTGCGAACCTGCGCCGAGGAAACCGGCGGGAATCCCTTGCTGCTGCGCCTGTTGCTCGACGAACTGCGGCGCGCGCGAGAAGCAGGCGAGCCGTCGTCGGTGTCGGTTTCGGAGATCGTCGGCTCGGGTCGCGCGGTCCTGGCGCGCGCGGTGCTGGACCGGTGCACACCGGAGGCGCGCGCGACGGCGACCGCGATCGCGGTGCTCGGCTCCGGGGAGGTGCCGCTGATCGGCAACCTCGCGGGCCTGCCGTCGCGTGCCGTGGTCGCGGCCGCCGGAGTGCTGCGGGCGAACGGGATCCTGCGCGCGGACGGCCTCGAATTCGTGCACGACCTGATCCGCGCGGAGGTGCTCGACGCGATCCCGGCCGAGGAGGTGCCCCGGCTGCGGATCAGGGCCGCCACGTTGCTCAGCGACGCGGGCGTGCCCGCCGAAGACGTCGCGGCGCACCTGCTTCCGCTGTCGAAGATCGAGGAACCGTGGATGGCGGAGATCCTGCGGGAAGCGGGCAGGAGCGCGGCCAAACGGGGCTCACCCGGCGCCGCGGCGCGGTACTTCACCAGGGTGCTCGCGTTCGACATGGGCAACCTCGAAGTGCTCGTCGAACTCGCCGACGCGCTGGCGCTGGTGGAGCCCGCGGCCGCGGCCGGGCTGCTCGAACGGGCGCTCCAGCTCGCCGACGGCCCGCAGGCGCGCGCCCCGATCGCGGTCAAGCTGAGCGCCGCCTCGGTCACCGCGGGCGAGGCGGGCCGCGCGATGGAGGTGCTCAGCTCGGTCGCGGCGGAACTGGCGGAGGAGACCGATGGAAAGGCCGCGGCGCAGGGAATCGCCGTGGAATCGGCGCTACTGGGCACCGGGCTGGAAGAGAAGGGCACCGTGGGCGCGGCGATCGCGAGCGCGCGGGCGCGGATCGCGCCTGCCGGGGACACCGCGGGCGAGCGCCACCTGCTGGCGATGCGCGCACTGGCCGGGGCGCTGCACGGCGAGTCGTCGGCCTCGGTCGCCGCCGACGCCCGCCGTGCGCTGCGGGTCGACCAGGCCGGGCTGCCGGGGTCCGCGGTGCTTTCGGCGGCGTTGGCGCTGTGCCTCGCCGACGACAGCGCGACCGCGTCGATCGCGCTGGACCGGTTGATCGGCCACGCGCAGCGGACCGGTGAGGCGTGGGCGTACTGCCGCGCGCTGAGCTCGCGCGCGTTGCTGCGGCACACGCTGGGCAGCCAGGTGGAGGCCGGGGCCGACGCGCACACCTCGTTCGACGTGGTCCGCCAGGAGCTGTGGGGCGGCACGGTGGTGATGCCGCAGATCGTGCTGGCGACGGTGCTGGTGCAGCGCGGCGAACCGGACCGCGCCGACGCCCTGCTCGACGCGATCACCCATCCCGGTCTGGAGCGGCTCGCGGTGTCGCACCACCTGTTCCTGATGACCCGCGCGCGCACGAGCGCGGCGCGGGGCGATCTGGAGTCCGCGGTGCGGCACGCCCGTGCCTGCGGCGAGAGCCTGGCGGAGTGCGGGATCGGCAGCCCGGTACTGGCGCCGTGGTGGCTGGAGGCCACGTGCGCGCTGGCCGCGCTCGGCCGCGGCGGCGAAGGCGCCGAGCTGGCCGAACTCGGCGCGGAACAGGCGGCGCGGTGGGGCACCCGGCGCGCGGTCGGGATGGGGCTGGTGGCCAGGGGGCTGGCCACGGGCGGCGATCGCGGGATCGAGTTCCTCACCGAGGCCGCGCGCCTGCTCGACGGCACCGCGGGTGTGGAGCACACCAGGGCGGAGTACTTGCTGGGCAAGGCTTTCCTCGACCGCGACGACCCGAGGGCGGCGCGAAGACACTTCCGGCTGGCGATGGACGAAAGCCTTCGCGGCGGGGACCGGCTGATGCTGGAAGCCTCGCGGAAGGCGCTCATCACCGCGGGCGGGCGGACACGCGCCGCGCACTCGCTCCTCGACACGCTCAGCGGCAGCGAACGCCGCGTCGCCGACCTCGCCGCGGAAGGCGCGGGCAACCGCGTCATCGCGGAGTCCCTGTTCGTCACCGTGCGGACGGTGGAAACCCATCTCACGAACGTCTACCGCAAGCTCGAGGTCTCCGGTCGCACCGAACTCGCTGCCGTGCTCGCCGGGAGGCTGGTCCGATGACCCTGGTCGAACGCGATGCCGAAATCGCGGAACTGACGCGCCTCGTCGAGGAGCTCGCCGACGGCAAATCGAGCGTCGGGCTGGTGTCCGGGTTACCGGGGTCGGGGCGCACGAGCCTGCTGCGGGCGGCCGCGGCGATCGGCGAGGCCAACCGCGTCCGGGTGCTCTCGGCGCGCGGCTCGGTCTGCGAATCCGGCCTGCCGTTCGGGCTCGTCTCGCAACTCGAATCGTCCCTTGTGGACATCGACTCGCCCGGGATCGGCGGGACCGTGGCGGCCGGCGACGAGGGCGTGCGGACGCTGTGCGCGCGGTTCGTCGCGCTCGCCGGGCGGCGCCCGCTGCTGCTGGTGCTCGACGACATCCAGCTCGCCGACGCGTGGTCGAGGACCTGGCTGCTCGCGGTGCTGCGCAGGCTGTGGCAGGCGCCGCTGATGGTGGTCATCGCGGGCGCGGGCACCGGCGTGCCGTTCCTGGCCGACGAAACCGCCGAGCCGTGGCAGTCCTCGGGGCTGCACTGGGATTCCGTGCACGTGCTGCGCCTGCGCCCGCTGAGCGCGGCGGGCGTCGCGGCGGTGCTCGGCACCGACGAGACCTCGCCCGCGGCGGCGGAGGTCCGGCGCGCGACCGGCGGCACCCCGGCGCTGGTCGCCGCGGTGCGGGCGGGCTGGAACCCGGCGTCCGGGTTGACCGAGCAGCTCGACCGGGTCGCGGCCGACGCCGTGCGCGGGCTCGTGCTGGGGCACCTCGGACGGCTTTCCGACGATCTGCTCCGACTCCTGCGCGCGTTCGCCGTCGCCTCACCCGTGCTGGAGTTCGACCAGCTCCGCCGGATCGCCGGCCCGCAGCCGCAACCGGTCACCCGCGCCTGGCACGCGCTCGCCTCGGCCGGGTTCGTGCACTGGTCGAACGGGCGGCGCGCGATCGACGGCAGGATCGCGAACTGCGTGCTGACCGGGATGGACCCCGCCGAGCGGGCCGAACTGCACCGCGCGGCGGCCGAACTCGCCCACCGGTACGCCGTCGGCGAGGACGGCGTGGCGCGGCTGCTGCTGGGCAGCAGGCCCGTCGGCGCGGCGTGGGCGGCACAGGCGCTGGTCGCCGCCGCGGAGAACAGCCGTGCGCGGGGCGAGGCCGCGCTCGCGTCGGCCTACTACGACCGCGCCGAGCGGGAACCGCTGTCCGACGACGCGCGGTCCCGCCTGACCGTCGAACTGGCGACGATGGCGGCGAACACCGGTGATCTCCGGCTGACCAGGGCGGCGCTGCACACCGGTGCCAGCAGGGCGACCGAGGTCAAGCTCGCCGCCGCGGACCTGATGGTGGCGGGCGGGGCGAAGGCGAACGCGGTGCGCGTGCTGACCGCGGCGTGCCGGAGCACGGGCACCGAGCAGTCCGAAAAGGACAGTCTGGCTGCGCTGTACTGGCTCGCGACCGACGCGCCGGACGGCACGGGTTCCCTTGGCGTGCCGGGGGTTCCGGAGCGGCTGGACCCTTCGGATCCCGACCGCGCCGGTGCCGCGGCCTGGCTCGCCGCGAGCCGCGGGATCGGCTGCGGGCGCGCGCGGAGGCTGGCGCGGGTCGCGCTGCGCGGGAATTCGGGGCTCTTCGCGCCGAGGCTCGCCGCCGCGCGCACGTTGACGCTGACCGACAACCCACTCGAAGCGAAGGCGGGCCTCGAAGCCGTCATCGCCGACGCGCGCCGCCGGGGTGCGCGGGCGACGGCCGCCGCCGCGGTGCTCGCCCGCTCGCGGGTGAACCTGCGCATCGGGGACCTGGCGGCGGCGGAAGCCGATGTCGAGGGCGCGGGGGAGATCCTGCCCGCGGCCGAATGGCACTCCTCGGCGGTGGGCAGCCTGCTGGGGTTCCGGCTCATCCTGCGCCTCGCCAGCGGCGACGTCGACGCGGCGTCGCGGATCGCCGAGCCCGCCGTGCCGGACGCGTATTTCCGCTTCGCGCAAGGACTTCTGGAGCTGGTGCACGACCGGCCGGGTGCCGCGGTGCGGTACTTCGAGGAATGCGGGCGCGACATGCTCGGCAGGGGATGGTCGAACCCGTTGCTGCTGCCGTGGCGCTCGATGGCCGCGGTCGGGCACCGCGCGACGGGCCGCCACCGGGCGGCCGAGCAGCTGGTGCGGGCGGAGGCCGCGCTGGCGTCGCGGTGGGGCACCCGCTCGGTGCTGGGGCTGGTCGATTTCCTGTCCGGTCTCTCGCGGTTCGACATGATCCGGTTCCCGAGCACCATCTCCGGGCTGCGCCACGAACGAACGGAACCGGTCGGCGCGCACGCGTTCACGGGGGAAGCATGCTGATCGAACGGGATGCCGAACTGACCGTCCTCGGCGAGGCCGTGCGTGCCGCGTGCGCGGGTTCGGGCTCGCTGTCGCTCGTGCGCGGCCCGCTGGGCATCGGCCGCTCCGCGCTCCTGCACGCCGCGGGCGACCTCGCCGTGGACCAGGGGATGCGGGTGCTGCGCGCCGGGGCGTCGCCGACCGAACAGGGTTTCGCCGACGGCGTGGTGCGGCAGCTGCTGGAACCGGTGCACGACGACCCGCTCGCCGAGCACGGCGCGGACGCCGTGCCGCAGCGGTGGCGGCGGCTGGCGGCACAGCGGCCGCTCGCCCTGCTCGTCGACGATCTGCAGTGGGCCGACGCCGAATCGCTGCACAAGCTCGCCTACCTGGTCAACCGGGTCTCCGCGCTGCCGGTGGCGGTGGTGGCGACCGTGCTGGACGGCGACGTCGGCGCCGACCGGCTCGCGGTCGACGACCTGGTGCGCGCCGCGGCCACGACGGTGCGCCCGCGCCCGCTGACCGTGGCCGGCGTGCGGACGTTCTTCAGCAGGCGATGCGGTGAACCGGCCGACGAGACCTTCGCCAAGGAGTGCTGGTCGGACACCGGCGGCAAACCGATGTTCCTCGGCGCGCTGGCCGTGGGCATGCTGGCCGACGGGGTGCGCCCGGTGGCCGAGCAGCTCGCCGAGGCGCGGGCGTTGCGGCCGCCGGAGCCGTCGAACCGGCTCGCGCGCTGCCTGAGCTGCCAGCCGGCGCGGGTGACCCGGTTCGCGATGGCGATGACGGCGCTGGGCGACGCGGCGACGCCGACGTTCGTGGCCGGGCTCGCGCAGCTCGACAGCGTCGACTTCGAAGAGGCCGAGCGCGCGATGCGGCGGCTGGGCCTGGTACCGGAGCACGGCCCGCTGCGCTACGTCGACGACGCCGTCGCCGACGCGGTGGCGGGCGCGTTGTCCGCGGACGAGCAGGACGAGCTGCACCTGCGGGCCGCGGGCGTGCTGTTCCGCGGCGGCGGGCGGCTGGAGGACATCGCGCAACGCCTGCTGGGCACGACGAGCGAACCCGAACCGTGGGCGACCGATGTGCTGCGCGCGGCGGCATCGGCGGCGTCCGCGCGCGACGATTCGGCCATGGCGGCGCGGTATTTGCGGCACGCGCTCGTGCACGGCGGCGCGCGCCGGGGAGACCTGCTCGCCGATCTGGTCGCGGTGGAGCGCGGGACCGACGCTGCCGCGGCGGCGCGGCACCTGCGGCAGGCGCTGCCGCTGCTCGAAACCCCGGTGGAACGGGCGAAGGCGCTGTGCCTCGCCCCGGCGCTGGCCGCCGCGGAAGGCAGGCCGGACACCAGGTTCGTGCGCCGCGCCGTCACCGAACTGCGGGCGGGTCCCGAGGACGATCCGGCGCTCTCCGGCCATTTGGAGGCACGGCTGCGGTTCTGGACCCCGTACACCTTGGAAACGGGCGAGGACGCGGCGGCGTGGCTGCGCGGCGACATCGCGATGGACGACCCCGGCCAGCGGGAACTGGCGACCGTGCAGCTGCATTTCGCCACGCTCGCGGAGACGCTGCCGAGAGCGTTGATCATCGATCTCGCGCACCGGGTGCTGGAACGGGAGCCCGGCGGCACCGCGCAGCTCTACACCGCGATGCCCCTGCTGGTACCGGTGCTGGTGGCGGCGGACGCGACCGACGGGCTGGAATCGTGGCTCGGCGCGGTGACCGTCCGCGAGACGCCGGACCTGGCCGCGTCGCTGGTGTGGACCTGCCAGGCGCTGCTGTGGGCGGCGACCGGTCAGCTGCGGGTGGCGAAGGAAAGCGCGGTGCGCGCGCTGGACACCGCGTCGCCGGACTGGGCCGCGGTCGTCGGCACCTGCGCGCCGCTGCTGGCGATACTGGCGATGGAGCTGCGCGATCCCGAGCTGGCGTCGCGCGCGGAACGCGCGTGGGGGCCGGATCGCCCGTCGTGGGCGCTGTCGCTGAGCCATGCCGCGGTCGCCGCGACCTCACCCGGTTCCGCCGACCCCGCCGCGGCCGAGTACCTCGCCGACACCGGACGGCAGCTCCGGCGCGCGGGCCTGGCCAGCTCGGTGCTGTTCCCGTGGCGGCTGCGGCTGGCCGTGCGCTACGAACGCCTCGGCAAGAAGGACCAGGCGGCGGAGCTGATCGCCGCCGAATACGAGCAGGCACTGGGCTGGGGCGCCCCGTCGGCACTCGGCAGGGTGCTGCGGATGCGCGGGCAGCGGGTCGACGGCGGCCCCGGCGTCCGGCTGCTCGACGAGTCCGTCCAGATCCTCGAATCCTCGGGGAACAAGCTGGAGCTCGCGAAGTCGTTGATGGCACTGGGAAAGCGGCTCGGCTCGCCGAAGGGCGACGCGAGCCTGCGCGCCGGAACAAGGCTCGCGGCGCAGTGCGGCCGTGCGCCGGTGGTGGCGGGGACGGAGCACCCCAGCACCGCGCCAGCCCAGGTCCGGCACACGGCCAAGAGCCCGCTCACCAGGGCCGAAGTCCGGATCGCCGAACTCGTCGTCACCGGCCGCCGCAACAAGGAGATCGCCGCGGAGCTCGGCGTCACGACCAGAGCGGTCGAAAAACACCTCACCAGCGCCTACCGCAAGCTCGGGATCGACGGCCGCGCCGACCTCTCGGACGTGCTGCCGCGCGCCCGGCAGGGCTGAGGCTCACTCGGCAGGGCCGGGGACGAGGCCCTGCAGGCGGGCCGCCGCCAGTTCGACCCGCGACCGGCAGCCGGTGCGGTCGAACAGCCTCGTGAGGTGGCTTTCGACGGTCTTCTCGCTGATCCGCATCGTGGCGGCGATCCTGCGGTTGGTCAGCCCGGCGCTGACCAGGTCGACGATGCGGAGTTCGACGGGGGAGAAGCCGTTCTTCGCCCGCCGCGGCCGCGGCACCGCGAGCCCCTGTGCCCGCATGTACTCCACGACCATTTCGTGCCCGGACAGGGTGCCGAGGTCCTTGGCGAGCCGGTGCGCCTCCAGCAGCCACGGACGCGGGTCCGAACTGACCTGCGCCATCGCCAGGCAGGCCCGCGCGGCCCTGAACTGGTTAGGCCGCCTGCGAACCAGCCGCAGACCGAGTTCGACGTCGGCGGGGTCTCCGCGCACGAGCCCGCCCAGCACCAGCAGCGATTCCAAAGTGGACACCGTGCCCACCGCGTCGTGCAGCGCGTCCAGCTCGTCGAGCGCCCGCTCCGCCGTCGGCCGGTCGTCGTTGCGGAGCGCGTAGTCGATCAGGCGGCCCAGCAACCGGTCGGCTCCGGCGACCATGCCGAGTTCGCGGGCGCGCTGGTAGTCGCGCCACCCGTCCCGGACCGCGCCGGTGAACTCGCGCGCGCTGTGCCGGATCCCGCAGCGCACCCAGCTCGCGATGTGCCCCGACGACGTCCGCGGCGACACACCCGACAACCACGCCGTCGCGCGGGCGATCTCGCCGCGCTGCCCGCACACCTCGGCCGCGAACACGCGCGCCAGCTGTTCGACCGGCGTCCTCGACGGCCGCGTGCGATCGGCTTCCACGCGGCGGGCCATCGACAGCAGGTCGTCCCACTCACCCGCGGAGTAGGCGGCGAGCAGGCGCCGGTAGAGCGCGGAAGCCCCGGTGGGGACGGCCGTACCGAGCACGGTGTCCGCCACGGTCGCGTGATCGTGCAGCGCCACCGCCTCCGCGAGCGTTCCCGCCAGCCCGTCGGGCACCGGCTCGCGCGCACCGCACCAGTGCGACCACGCGGCGGCCAGCGCCCGGAAATCGGTCGAGAGCAGGCCGAGCAGCAGCTTCCCGCCGAGCGCGGTTTCCGGGTCGGCGCGATCGGCCAGCGCCGTCATCGCGTGTGCGGCCAGCACGGTGTCGGATCGCAGCACCGCGATCTGGAGGACCCGGCCGACCGGCGCGAGCGAGTCCAGAAGTGCCGACGTGGCACGGATTTCGTGCAGCCGGTGCTCGTGCTTGAGCGCGGCGAGCCAGCAGATCGCGACCGCGCCCCTGGCGGACCGGTCGAGGGCGTCCGCCGACCGCCCGAGCTCGCGCAGATCGTCGGCGAGCCCGGCGAGATCGCCGGTGGCGAACCGCTCGCGCACCGCCGTCCGCGCGTCCGGCGGCCCGCCACCGGCAAGTCGGGCCGGGCGCAGCCTGGCGGCGAGCGCGGGAACGGCGAGCACCACCGCGCCGTCCCCGGTCACCTCGACGACGCCGTTGCGGACGAACCCGTCGAGCGCCAGCCCCGCCCGCGGCAGGTCCGATTCCGCCGCGGCGGCCAGCGCGGGCAGATCGTCCACCACCGGGGCGTCCGCCTCGGCGAGCACACGCGCGAGCCGCTCACCGGTGCGCCCGTGCTCCCGGACGGCCCGCACCAGTTCGTGGTCACGGGGCAACGGGATGGGCCGATCGGCGTGCCGCAGGCACAGGTGGTCGTCGACGGCGGTGATCCTCCCGTCCAGGTTCAGTCCATCCAAAGTGGACACAATGGTGCCGGGATTTCCCCACAGCGGGCCGAGTGCACGGCGCAGCGCGTCGGTGAGCGCCGGGTCGGGTGTCTTGCGCAGCGGGTTCCCGCGCCACTCGTAGAGCAGCTCGTCCACTTCGTCGTCGGTCATCGGCAGCAGATCGAGCACGCCGTCCGCGATCACGTCGAGCTGCCCGGACCCGTGCGAGGCGAGCAGCGTGGCCACGCCCGCCGCGCGGAGCGCTTCGACGAGCGCCAGCAATCCGGCCCCGTGCTCGGACGCGGCGTCGTCCCGCAGATCGTCGACGACGAGCACCACCGGCTCGTCCTGGTCGAGCCGGGCGAGCACGCCAGCCACGTCGTGGATCGAGTGCAGCAGCCCGCTGTCGCCCGCGACCCGCTCGCGCACCCCGGTGACCGCGGCGACCAGGTCGAACGAACCGCCATGCCGCTCCAGGTGCGCGACGACCGTGTCCAGCACCGCGGCCATCACCTGCCGGGTGCCCATTCCCGGCAACCACAGCGGAAGCACCACGCGCTTGCGGTGCCGCCACCGCGCGATGAGCGCGCGCAGCAGGGTGCTCCGCCCCGCGCCGCGGTCACCGCGCACCAGCCACAGCGCGCCACGCTCCCGCATCGCCTCGTCCAGCGTGGCCAGCGCTTCCGAGCGGCCGACCGCCCGCACCTCCGCCGTCCGCATCGCCCCGTTTCCCGCCGCCTTTCACACCCGGTGACCGCGACCGCCCAGACCGTCATCGTAGGCGAAAAACCACCGGATCGACGGTGCTCGTAAGGAATATTCCCTTACGGCAGAATGGCGGCCGTGAACACGGCGCCGTGGCGGATGATCGGACGGGACGATCTCGTCACGGAGCTGTCCGAAGGCGCCAGGAACGCCGCGTCCCCGCTGACGGTCGTGACCGGGGACGCCGGCGCGGGGCACACCTCGCTCCTGCGCGCGGTGGAGGCGGAGCTGACCGCCGACGGCACCACCGCGGTGCCGATCACCTGCACCCGCGCGGACCGCACCCTGCCCTACGCGGTGCTTTTCCGCGTGCTGACCCGGTTCGGCGCGCTGGAGGACGGTCCCGCGGTCGCCCGCTGGCCGGTGCGCAGGCTCGTGGCCAAGCTGTCCGAAGCCGCACCGGGCGAATCACCCGCCACCGCCGCCGAACTCGCCACCGCCGTGTTCGCCGTCGTCCGGCACCAGGCGCCGGTGGTGCTGATCGACGACGCGCACTGGCTCGATCCCGCCACCGCGCGCGTATTCGGGCAGCTCGCGACGTTCTTCGGCACCGGCGCCTGCACCGTCGTCGCGGCCGCGCGCTGGGCGGGCTCCGCTCCCGAACCGGCCGCGGGCCTGTTCTCCGGGCTCACCGCGGACGGCCTCGCCCGGCGCGTACTCCTGCGGCCGCTGACCGGGCCGCAGTGCGCGGAGGTACTCCGGGACGTCCTCCGGGCACGGCCCGACGCGGACCTGGTCCGGACGCTGCGGGCGGAAAGCAGGGGAAACCCGGCCGCGCTCACCGCCGCGGTCACCGGCTACCGGGCCGCGGGGCGGATCAGGGTCGTCGACCGCACCGCCTACCTGCTGCCGTGGCGGGAACCGCTGGCACTGCCCGAGAGCCACCCGCTGCTGGGACCGGTCCGAGACGCGGGACCACACGGGATCGCCGTCGCGGGTGCCACCGCCGTGCTCGCCCCGCTGGGGGAGCTGGCGCCGCGGCTGGGCGCCACCGCGCTCGGCCTCGACGAGGAAGAGGTCCAGACCACGCTGCGCCACCTCGTCGACGCGCGCGTGCTCGTCCGCGGCCGGACTCGGCTGCGGTTCCGCCTTCCCCTCCTCCGTGCCGCGCTCGAAGCCGGACTTCCCCCGTACCGCAGGAGAAACCTCGCGGCGCTCGCCGTCGAAGCGGTGTGGGACGGCACTGGGCACATCGACGGCGACCTCGCCGACGTCGCGCTGCCCGACTGGCTCGCCGACGCGGGCTCGCTCGTCGACCCGGACCGCTCGTCCGGCGAACTGCTCGCCAGGGGCGGCGCGATGCTGTTCACCGACGGCGGGCTCGCCGAACGCTGGCTCGACGCGGCGGCCCGCCGCGTCCGCGATCCCGCGATGAAAGCGCACAGCCTGATGGCGGTGAGCGCGGCGAGGGCCGTCCACGAACGGCCCGGCGCCGCCGCCAGCACGTTGACCGTGCTCACCGAGCACGCCGCACACCTTTCGCCGGAACAGCTCCAAGAAATGGCGATCGTCTACCTGACCGGGCTGTGCGCCGAGGGCGACCAGCGCGCGTTGCGCGAGATCGCGGACGGGCGCGCCGCTCCGCTGCCCGGCGGGCCCGCGGTCGCGACGGTCAACAAGGCCTTCGCGCTCATGCTGGTGGCCCGCTGGCGCGAGGGACGGGACCACCTCCTCGCCACTGCGGACATCTGGCGCCGCGGCACCGCGGTCACCGCCGACTTCGGCGAAATGTTCCTCGGCGGAGCCGGGGTCATGCTCGGCGATCTCCGCCAGCTCCGCCGGATGCTCGACGACCCGGGGCGGTGGCGGGCGAGGCACCTGCCCCAGCACCGGTTCGAGCAGATCCGCTACGAGGCCAACATGCTCCTCATGCTGGGGGAGCTCGGCACCGCGATGCGCCTGCTCGAATCGACCGGTACCCCGGAGGACAGCCTGCCCGGCCCGGACCGGTTCCTGACGAAGTGGCTGCGCGGCGAATGGCGTGACGCGATGGAGGTCGCGCGCCGCAGCATCGTCGACGGCGTGACCTCCGCACGTCCGCTCGCACCGGTCAAGATGCTGCACGGCGCGATCCGGATCCTCGGCGGCCAGGGCTGGCTGGGCAGGGCCGCCGAGATGGCCGCCTCCGCCAGGTCCGCCCACCGGCACCTGGCCCACCTGATCGACCACGCCGAAGCGATGACCCTGCGCGTGCGCGGCGACCGGATGGGGGCGACCGCACTGCTGCGCAGCGCACTCCGTTCGGCCGACGACAGCGGTTTCGTGCTCGGCACCGAGCAGATGTGGGCCGAACTCGCCGCCGCCGAACACGATCTCGGCAACCGGGAGGCCGCGTTGCGCGCGGTCGAACGCGGCAGGGGACTGGCAGACTCGCTGCGCACCGACCGCGCCCGCCTCGCGTCACTGCTGGCACGCGCGCACGTACTGGGCGACCTCGGCGCGGCCGAGGAAGCCGTGGCACTGGCCGAAGAACGCGACGGGATGCCGCACGAGAACGGCAACGTGTTCATGCGCGCGGCGATGGCGGGAGTCCGCCCGAAACAGCTGCTTCCCCGCGCCTACGAACTGTTCGGCGAGGTCGACGCCCTGCTCTGGCGCGCCCGGTTGCGGGCACGCATGCGCGAACGCGGTGTCCCGGTGCCGGGCCGCGCGATCACCACCCTGGAGAACGAGCGGCTGCTGGCGATCCTGGTGGCGGAAGGCCTCAGCAACCGCGAGGTCGCCTCGACGCTGGGAACCAGCGAGAAGAGCGTCGAGGGTCAGCTCACCCGCCTGTTCTCCAGGATCGGCTACCACTCCAGGGTCGAGCTCGCCGCCGCCGCGCTGACCGGCGAGTTCCCCGGCTGACCCCGCCGGGGGTGGCGGACCGCCCGCACCGGCGAGAGAACCCGAAGGTCACGCGTTCGCGCAGGTCAACAAGGGTGGCGTAACTCTGGCGTAACGCGGGCGTGGTACCTCTGGCCCTCATGAGCGACCTCGAACGGGCCACCTCCTCCAGCCCAAGGGCCGAACGCGCCCGCCGGATCGCGGACGTGCTGCGCCAGCAGATCAGCGCCGACGGCTTCCCGGACGGCGTGCTGCCCGACGAACGCGCGCTCGCCGCACAGCTCGACGCCACCCGCAACGCGGTCCGGGAAGCACTCGGGCTGCTGCGCACCGAAGGACTGATCACCCGGCGGCAAGGCGTCGGCACCACCGTGGTGCGCCCGAAGTACGGCCACGGACTCGACCGGCTGGCTGGCCTCGCCGAAACCCTCACCGGGCACGGCACCGTGACCAACGAGGTACGCGCGGCCCACGTCGTCGCCGACCCGCCCAGCGCCGTCGCCGAACGCCTCGCACTGCCGCGAGGAGCGGGCGCGGTGCACCTCGAACGGCTGCGGCGGCTCGACGGCGAACCGCTTTCGCTCGACACCACCTACCTGCCGATCGACATCGGCGGCCCGCTGCTGGCGCACGACCTGACCAACCGCGACGTGTTCGCCGTGCTCGAAGAGATCACCGGGCACCGCCTCGGCCACGCCGAAATCGCGGTGCACGCGGTCACCGCCGACCCGGACACCGCCGCGCTACTGGACATCCCCGACGGCGCCGCCGTGTTCGCGATCGACCGGCTGACCAGGCTCGCCGACGGCCGCCCCGTGGACGCCGAGACCATCCACATCCGCGCCGACCGGCTCGTCCTGCGCGCCACCCTGCAGCGCGGCCGCGCCTGACCCCGACCGGAGAACCCCTTGTCGCCAAAGGAAAACATCCGATGACCCCGCTCACCCTCGCCGGGCTGGCGCTGTTCGGCCTGCTCGCCGGAATCGGCATCACCGCCATCGGCCCCGGCGGCGTCCTCGCCACCATCGGCCTGTTCGCCCTCACCGCGCTCCCGCCGGCACAGGTCGCGGGCACCGCGATCGTCACCCACATCGCCACCGGCGCGCTCGCCACCGCCGCCTACACCAGGTCCGGCCACCTCCGGGACCCGGAAACCCGCCGCACCGCTGCGACACTCGCCGCGACGGCCGTCGTCGGCACCCCGCTCGGCGTCCTGGCGAACAGCGCCGTTTCGACGCGGACGTTCGGGATCGTGCTCGCGGTGTTCGTCACCGCGGTCGCCGCACTCGTGTGGTACCGCGAAAAGCGGTCCACCACAACGGATCGCCATCCCCGCCGCTCAGTCGTGGCCGCGGTCGGATTCGTCGTCGCCGCGCTCAGCGGGCTCGTCGGCGTCGGCGGCCCGATGCTCAGCGTGCCCGTCCTGATCGCACTCGGCACGCCCGTGCTCTCCGCGCTCGCCGCCGCGCAGGTCGAGTCCGTCGTCATCGCGAGCGTCGGCACGCTCGGCTACCTCTCGACCGGGGCCATCGACTGGCCGCTCGCCGCACTCGTCGGGATCCCCGAACTCGCCGGCGTGCTCATCGGCTGGCGCATCGCCCGCGCACTACCGACCCGCGCACTCAAGTACGCGCTCATCACCAGCCTGCTCGCCGCCGCCCCGTACCTCGCACTGCACGGATGAACGCGTCAGGAACCGTTCGCCTGAAGGAAATCCAGCACGAGCGGGCTCGCGACCGTGCGGAACTCCTCGAAGTAGGCATGCCGGGCACCGGGAATCAGGTGCAGGCGCGCACCGGGGATCCGACCGGCCAGCAGGGAAGCGTTCTCGGCCGGGTTGAACACGTCGTCGGCGCCGTGCACGACGAGCGTCGGCGCGGCGATGCGGGGGAGCGCCTCCCACCCGTTGTGCCGCGCGCTCGCCAGCAGGTGCCGCCCGCGCGCGAACGGCGTCATCGCCGGATCCCCGACCGTGTGGTACGGCCCGGGGTTGGCCGCGAGCCACTCCGGTGAGTACATCAGCTCGAGCAGCGTGCGCCGCGCCGCGGCCGCATCTCGTTGCCCCAGCGCGCGTTTCACCTCCGCGCTCCGCTCGACGCCGTGCGGCTCACCGGGCGAGGTGCAGCCGAGCACCAGCCGCCGCACCCGGTCCGGATGGTCCGCGGCGAGCCACTGCGCGACCCGCCCACCCATCGACGTCCCGTAGACGTGCGCCGCCTCGACCTCGGCGTGGTCGAGGATCGCGACGACGTCCTCGGCGAATCCGGGCGTGCTATAGGAATCGGTGCGCGGCTTCTCGCTTTCCCCGGTACCCCGATAATCGAAGACGATGGTGCGGAACACCTCGTCGAAGTCTTCGCGGACACCGTCCCACCAGTGCCTGCTGTTGGCCTGCCCGGCGAGCAGCACCAGCACGTCGGCGCCATCGCCGTGGACCTCGTAGCGCAGGGAAACGCCGTCCGGCGCCGTGGCGTAGGGCACCAGATGATCTTAACCCGCTCAGCGCGCCGCCCGGCGCCGGGTCGTGAGCGCGATGAGCGGAACAACAGCGGGATTCCACGCCGTCGTGACAAATTCCGCGCCATTCGCGATTTCTTCTCCGGCATGCCGTTCGCCGTGCGTATCTTGAACGATCTCGGGGATTTCCGCGACGGCGAGAAGGGGTTCGACGATGCGTTCAGCGACCAGTCCCGCGCCCGCCACCGAAACGGCGGAACCGCGGACACTCGGTCCCTTGGCACGCCTGCCGGTATTCGCGCTCGCCGGTGGCGTCGGCATCGTGCTCCTCGTCGCGAGCCCGTTCGGCGCCCGCTTCTTCGACGAAATGTACTTCGTCGACACCGGACACCATTTCGCCTGGGGTTACGCCGACCAGCCGTGGCTCGTCCCCGCGCTCGCCGGAATGCTCGACTCCTTGTTCCCGCACAGCGGCCTCGCACTGCGATTGCCGTCGACGCTCGCGGCGGTGGCGGGCATACTCGTCGCCGCGCTCATCGCCAGGGAACTCGGCGGCCGTCGCACCGCGCAAACCCTCGCCGCCGCGACCTACGCCCTTTCCGGGTACCTGATCCCCGCGTCGCACTTCCTCAGCACCTACGTCCTCGACCCGTTCTGGTGGCTGCTCATCAGCTGGCTCGTGCTGCGCTGGGCGCGGCTCGACCGCGAAGGCACCCGCGACGACCGGCCGCTGCTGTGGGCAGGCGTGGTCACCGCGGTCGCGCTCCAGACCAAGTTCCTCGTCCCCGTGCTCTGGCTCGGGATCGGGGCTGGTGTGCTGCTGGCGGGCCCGCGCCGGATGCTGACGCGCCCGCCGCTGTGGACGGGCGCCGCGCTCGCCGCGGCGTGCACGGTGCCGACGGTGCTGTGGCAGGCCGGGCACGGTTGGCCCTTCCTGAGGTTCGTCGGGTCCGTCGAAGAGGAGTCCGAACGCGCGCTCGTGGCGTTCGGGCCGGTGCTGTTCGCCGGGGTGATCGGCACGGTCTTCATCGTGTACGCGCTGTGGCGGCTCGCGCGGGCACCCGAGCTGCGGCCGTACCGGTTCCTCGGCATCGCCTTCGCCGTGGTGCTGCTCGTCATCACGCTCGTCGACGGCAGGTCCTACTACCCGTCCGGGCTCTACGGACCGCTGATGGCGGTGGCCGCGGTGGAGCTCGAACGGCGGAACCGGCGGCGCTGGCTGCCCTGGGTCGCGTGGCCCGGATACGCGCTCTCGGCCGCCGCGGCGGTGTGGACCATGCTCTACTTCATCTCCACCATGGACACCTACGCCGGACGGCAACCCGTGGAACCGATCGCCGCCGCCTACCGGGCACTACCCGCCGAGACGCGCGCGCGGACCGCCGTGGTGACCAGCGTCTACTCCGGGGCGGCGAGCGTCGACTACTACGGGGCCGAACTCGGCCTGCCGCCCGCGCAGAGCCCGCACCGCGGGTACTGGTACCTCGGCGCGCCGCCGGAAACGGCCGACTCGATCCTGTACGTCACCACCCCGCGGGACCTCCGCATGTTCGAGCCCTACTTCGCCCGCTACCGGTTCGTCGGCGCTTCACCGGCGCTTTCGGTCTGGTTCCTCGAAGGCCGCAAGCAACCGTGGTCGTCGATCTGGCCGCAGGTCCGGTCCGACCGCCCCATCGACTGACCGCCGTGCGAAGCGCTCCCGCCCGCCCATAGGGTGTACCCCGTCGGCCGCGACCGATGCGGTCCGGTGTGGACGGATGGGGAACGGGGAAACCACGCGATCATGGGCTTCGGACTGGTGGCCGCGGCGGTCACGCTGATCTTCCTCTACCGCGTGTACCGGGAACCGAGGCGGCTGAGCAACGCGGTCTGGCTGGTCGTCGCGCTCGGGTTCGCCGGTATGTGGCTGCTGGCCCGCCTGCGCGACAGCCCGGTGCCGATCGACCTGGTCGTCGCGGTCTGCATGGTGCTCGCGTTCCTGCTGACCCTGGGCCTGCCGTTCGCGCTGATCGCCAACGGCGCGGTGATGTGGCGGCGGGAAGGCCACCGGCTGGCGAACCTGCTCTCGCTGCTGGCCGGGATCGCGCTGTTCGCGCTGTACGCCACCACGGTCTACACGGTCGGATTCGTCCGCACGCCGTGGATCATCGCCACGGTCGTCTCGATGATCCTCGTCGCGGGCTACTTCGCGGTGCTGTTCACCGCGTTCGTGCTCTACTCGGCCCTCTACAGCAGGCTCGGGAGGCGGACGCGGGCGACCGCCGTCATCGTGCTCGGCTCCGGCCTGTTGGGTGACCGGGTGCCGCCGCTGCTGGCCGCCCGGCTGGACAAGGCCGCCGAATGCCACCGGCGCGCGGTCGAGGCGGGCGCCGACCAGGTACTCGTGGTCTCTGGTGGGCAGGGGGAGGACGAGGACGTTTCGGAGGCCGAAGCGATGAGCGCCTACCTCCGCCGCGCCGACATCCCCGCCGAGGCGATCCTGCTGGAGGACAAGGCGACCACGACCGAGCAGAACCTCCGCTACAGCGCGGATCTGCTGGCGGCACGCGGACGGCACGGCCGCCTGCTCGCGGTGACCAACAACTACCACGTGTTCCGCACCGCGGTGCTTTCACGACGGCTGAAGCTGCCGCTCGACGTGATCGGCGCGCGCACCGCGTCGTACTTCATGCCGAGCGCGTTCCTTCGCGAATTTGTCGCGCTTCTCTCCGAATACTGGCGCACGAATCTCGCGGCCTGTGTCCTGCTCGGGAGTGCGGCCCCGCTTCTCGCCCTCCTCGGCGCGACGAACGGCTGATTCTCCCGTTCCCCCGTTCGGCCTTTTTCCACTCGTATCGCACGCTAATATCGATGGAAACCGGTGTCGGTGCCACGGAACTGTCGGCCATGCGGGATAGACTGGCCGCCACGATTCTGGTGTGGAGTTGAGGGGAAAGGTACGGTCGATGGCTAAGCAGGTCACGATTCTGCTGAGGGACGACATGGACGGTTCCGAAGCAGTGCGAACCACCACGTTCGCACTGGACGGAAGGAACTACGAGATCGACCTGTCGGAGCACAACGACGCCGAGTTGCGCGGCGTGCTCCAGCGGTTCGTAAACGCGGCGCGCAGAACGAGCCCGAAGGTCGTCACCGCCGCGAACTCGGCCCAGCGCGCGCGAACTCGCGCGATTCGGCAGTGGGCGGCCGAAAACGGCTACGACATCGCGGAACGCGGCAGGCTTTCCAGCGAGGTCGTGTCGCGCTACGAAGAAGCGCACGCCTGAGAATCGCCGAAACCCCGGAACAACCTCCGGCGCGGTCGTGCGCGCCCGCGCCGGAGGTGTGCGTCAGCTCAGCTGCCCGCCGTAATCCGGCAGCTGGAACTTCCGGTCGAAGTAGCCGCCGTAGAAATCGGTGCTGCGGTTGCCGATGTTCGCGGTGATCTTCAGCCCGCCGTCGGTGAACTCCTTGCGGCAGCGCAGTTTGCCGTCCTCTTTCGCCTCACCGTGCTCGCGCAGGCAAATCTTGTCGGGCCGGTAACCGGCGTCGGAAAGCTGCTGCATCGACTCGTCCTCACCGCCGACAGCGCGCGCCGACACGATGAGCACCTCCATCCCGAGCTGCTGAGCGTGCTGGGCGGCAGAGAGAACCGGCTTGTTCGCCCTGCCCTCGTGGTAGTGCGTCTCCAACGCGGTGTTGTCGATGTCCAGCACGATCGCCGTATGGTCGGCGCGCGCGCCGTCGAGGTACTCGTTCACGCCGGTCAACGCCTTCTGCACGTCACTTTGCCACTGCTCGTAGCTGGGCAGACCGCTCGCTGACGCGGTCGCGGGTGCCAGCGCGAGCACGGCCGCGCCGACGATTCCGACGACGGCGGTGGTACTACGGGCGCGCATGTCTGTTCTCCGTTCGCCAGGGGAGATTTCCGGGACCTACCGGTAATCGGACACCCGTTTTCTAGCATTCGCGGGACCGCGCCGACCACACGCCAAAGGTCGTTAACCGAATACTCGGCCCGTCTTCAGCGGGATGTCGGATCCTGGACGGCACCCGGTGGGTTTTCGCCATCCCAAGCCCAGCGCAGACCGTGCGCGCCGAGCCCGAGGTTCGCCCGCACCACGCGCACGCTGTGGTCGGAGTCCACGGAAACCTCGGAAATCCCGCTCACCAGCCCGTCACACGAACGCCTCCGCCATGTCTCGCACCGGATCGGGGTCTCCCGAGCGGAGAACACCACGCGGCCGCGATACGCGGCCACCGGCTCGGCGACCCGGCGATGGTGATGCTCGGCGAGCACCGGATCGGGGTATTCGAGCTGATACCGGATCGCCGCTCGCTGCCCGCGAGCGAGCGGCCGGTCGAGGACCAGTTCCACCACCGAAAAGCCCTCGGCGCCCAGTTCGAGCGTCGGACCGGGCCGGCACCGGCTCGTCGCCGTCACCTGGAGCGGACGAGCGCCCCGCCTGCTCCGGTTCGCGATGGTGACCGACACCGTCCCGTCGTGGCGTGCCTCGATGAACTCCTCGACGACCATCCGCCGCGCACACCGATCGGAGCCCACGTGCAGGGTCTCCCGCAAGCCCAACCTCGTGACCGGCCGGAGCCTGCGATCACCGAACCCGTCGAGTAACGAGGGCAGGAAGGCGGGGTAGTCCCACGCCCGGCACAGGCGATCGACCGGTTTGTCCGACCACACGCCCCTGCCTCGGGGCCGACGAGGCCCGAGCAACCCGCGCAGCGAACCGGGCGGCAGGTCGAGCACCACTTCGAGCACGTCGACACCACGGAGCGACTGCGGCCGTTCCGGTAGGCTTCGCCCGCTCTGCCAGTAACTGAGCGTCACCACACTGACTCGCACGCCGCTGGCGAAGAGCCGGTTCTGCAGCTGCCGGAGGCTCAGCCCGCTCGCGCGCACGGCCAGTTCCAGTGCCTTGCTGAACGGGCCATCGCGCAGCGCTGACGCGATTTCGGGCGTCGGGGACATCGGGCCTCACCTCACGCCGGGACCATACTCGCTGGTCCCGCGCATGGAGACCCGTTTCACGACAGGACTGTCCGTTAAGTCCGGTAGGGGGCATATGTCGCCACGCCGAGGAAAACGGGTACCAGAAGCGGGCGTGTCGCTTCTCGGCATCCCCCATGTGGTGTGTGATGCTGGCTTTAACCTCTGTGACTCTTGTGGCCTATGGGGC
The DNA here is from genome assembly GCF_018736145.1 of Amycolatopsis sp. CA-230715. Classification (GTDB taxonomy): domain Bacteria; phylum Actinomycetota; class Actinomycetes; order Mycobacteriales; family Pseudonocardiaceae; genus Amycolatopsis. Next base: position 9,240,616 of record NZ_CP059997.1, on the reverse strand, counting down.
GAATACTTAGTGTGCTCTCATGACCAAACTCCGTCGCGGGGGCGTGACCAGGGGAGTGGCGAGGCTTCTTCTCCTCGCCGTCGGCGTTCTGGGGTTCCAGATCGCCGTCAGCACACCGGCTTCGGCCGACCCCAGTGCAGGGCTGTGGGCGAAGCTGCGGATGTGCGAGTCGAGCGGCCGGTACGACATCAACACCGGGAACGGCTACTACGGCGCCTACCAGTTCAACCTCGCCACCTGGCAGAGCGTGGGCGGCAGCGGACGGCCGGACCAGGCGAGTCCTGCCGAACAGGACTTCCGCGCGCTCTACCTGTACCGCATGCGCGGCTGGCAGCCGTGGGAATGCGCCGGCATGCTCGGGTTCTCCAACGACCGGGACGCGCGCACCAAGCGGACGCCCAGCTACCACGAATCCGCCTACATCGGCGGCAGGCCGCTCCCACCCGTCCCGCCCGCGCCGAAGCCCCCGGCACCGCCCGGCGGCCCGAAGCCCGCGTGGCCGGGCGTGGTGTACGCCTACGGTGACTGCGCACCAGCGTTGAAGGCGTTCCAACTGCGGATGAACGCCTTCGGATACGGCTTCAGCGGCACCGGGTGCTACTACGAAAAGACCAAGACCGCCGTACTGGACCTGCAGCGCGTGAACGCGATCAACGACTCCGGACGGCTCGGGCCGAAGACCTGGAAGGCGGCCTGGGAGGGCAAACCGCCGCGGTAACCGCGGTCAACCGGCCGGATGCCACGCGCCGCGCTCGGTGAGCACGTCGCGAAGGACGTCCGGCCGGTCGGTGACGATGCCGTGCACGCCGAGGTCGAGCAGCCGCCGCATCACCGGTGCGTCGTCGATCGTCCAGGTGTGCACCTCGATGCCGGCGCGCCCGGCCGCGCGAAGGAACGCTTTGTCCACAATGGTCAGCCAGCCCTGCCGGATGGGAACCTGCGCCATCGCGCCCGCGGTCAGGAAACCCAGCGGCAGTAGGGGAGCGAGGCCCCGCGCCCACAGCGCGGCGGCGGAGCGGGGACCCATCGACGTCAGCAAGCGCGGCCCGGCGAGCTTGCGCAGCTTCGCAAGGCGGCCGTCGGAGAACGCCGCGGCGGCCACCCGGTCGTAGGAGTTCGTCTTCGCGAGCGTGCGCAGGAACGGCTCGACCGCGGCGTCCGTTTTGACGTCGACGTTGAAGCACGCGTTCGGAAGTTCCTCGAGGAGGTCTTCGAGCCGTGAGAGCGGCGCCTTCCCGCCGATCTTGACCTTGCTCAGTGCGGGCCAGCTCTGCGACGCGATCGTGCCCTTGCCGTCGGTCGTGCGGTCGAGCGTGGCGTCGTGGTGCACGACGACGACGCCGTCCGAGCTGGCGTGCACGTCGGTCTCCAGGTACCGGAAGCCTTCGTCGACGGCACGCCGGAACGCGGGCAGCGAGTTCTCCAGTCCCGCCAGCTCATCGAGATGCCACCCGCGGTGCACGAACGCGCGGGGGTGAGGGTCGGCGAGGTACGGATGGGGCTGGGTCACGTGTCCAGTGTGCCTTGTCGGCGTGGCCGCGGCGTGAGCTGAGCATGGCCGGTTAGGGTCGTGTTCGTGAGAGGACTGGCAGAGCGCGCCGATTCGTCACTTGACGAAACGGGGCACAACCGGAAGCGGTCGGGGCGGCACTGCGGCTGGTGCGGCCTGCACCTGCCGGAGGGCGCGAACATCGGCAGGCGCAGGCGGTACTGCGGCCAGTCGTGCCGCCAGCGCGCCTACGAGCGCAGGGCCGCCGTGCAGCGGACCGGCCTGCCCGAGGACGCCGTCGTGCTGTCCGCCACCGAGATCGCCGAACTCCAGGACCGGTTGTTCCAGCTCCGCTGTGCCGCGGAGGACGTGGTGACCGCGGCGGACGACGGCGCGGAGCCGGGTGAACTCCGGCGGATGGCGGCCGAGTTGGCCGAAGCAGCCAAGGACCTCGAACAACTTCGCTAATCCGACGTCCAGCCACGCACGGTAGAAACGTCACGGTGACGAAACAACGCCGAGCTGGGGGGTAGCGAGAGGAGGGTTCTCGCTGAACTTCACCATTGTCGGTGAATGTCGAACATGCCTGCGCTACGTTGTCCAAGATCACGAACGTGATCCAACGCGATGGTAAATGCCCCTGGGGGCGTTGGAAGGACGACATGAGCGGCATGCGAAAAATGGCGAGCGCGGCACTCGCGGCGGCTGGAGCCGCGGGCCTGATGGTCGCGGGTGCGACGGGCACCGCCTCGGCGGCACCCGTCGCACCACAAGGGGGAACCTGCCAGTACGCCTACTGCCTGATCGAACGCGGCAACCCGCCGTGGGACGAGCAGACGTGCGTCGGCACCGCGAGCTACCGCTACGTGGACCTGTTCCAGGTGCACCCCGGTTACAACTGCTACTGGGAGTCGAACAACACCTGGGCGATCTACGCCGAGAACGGCGCGCCGATGCCGTAGCGGCAGACGCGCGCTGAGCAGTGGTGCGGCGTGGCCGGAGCTGACTCCGGCCACGCCGCATTCTGGTGTTCGGCCGGGTTCGCGACCACCGGCAACCTAATGCCGATAATGTACATTATGTTAAGTAAGATGTGACGAGGCTTCCTGGTGCAGGCAAGGCCTCTGCTTCAGCCTTGGTCGGTCGCGAGTAGCTGCAGCGTGCTGTCCAAGACGGTGGCGAAGCGATCGAACGTGTCGGCGCGCAGCGAGACGAAGCAGCGGGTGCCCTCGAACCTGTGATGCGTCAGTCCTGCCTCGCGGAGGATCTTCATGTGGTGGCTCAGCGTCGACGGGCCGACGTCCACGGTGAACTCCTCGCGCTGGTGCTCCGTGCGGTCGGCGAGCACGGTCATGATGCGCAGCCGCGCCGGATCCCCCAGCGCGGAGAACACTCGCGCGAGTTGCACGTCTTCGAGATCGGGATGCTCGGGCTGCCGCGGCATGTGCGCAGTTTAACATGATTCGAAGTTCGATGATGTTCGATGTACCGTGGTCGGCGACGACCCCGTGCGGGACGGGGCACCCAGCGGAAAAGGTGGCCGATGACGACGGGATCCACGGCATGGACCGCATTGCGTCTCCGGGAGTCGTTGCTGCCCAACCGGGTGTGGCTCTCCCCCATGTGCCAGTACTCCGCGGACGGCTCCGGCGCCCCCACCGACTGGCACCTCGCCCACTACGGGGCCAGAGCGGCAGGCGGCGTCGGCATGGTGATGGTCGAATGCACCGGCGTCTCCCCCGATATGCGCACCACGAAACGGGATCTCGGGCTGTGGTCCGAACACCAGGTGCGCGGGCACCGGCGGCTGGCGGCGGCCATCAGGGCCATCGGGTCGGTTCCAGCGGTCCAGCTCGGCGCGGCGGGCCGCAAGAGCTCGCACGGCGTGCCGTGGGACAACGCCGGGACCCGGCGCCCGATCGGCCCCGAGGACGGCGGGTGGCGGCCACTCGCGCCCTCCCCGATCCCGTTCGCCGGGCTCGGTGTCCCGGCCGAAATGACCACAAAGGACGGAACGCGGGTGCTCGAGGACATCGAGCGTGCCGCCCGCAACGCCCACCGCGCGGGCTACGAGGTCGTCGAACTGCACGGCGCGAACGGATACCTGCTCCACGAGTTCCTTTCCCCGCTGGCAAATCACCGCGTCGACGAGTGGGGCGGCGATCTGGAGCGGCGGATGCGGTTCCCGCTGGAGATGGTGCGGGCGATCCGCGCGGGATGGCCGGCGGACAAGCCGGTCATCGTCCGGCTGCCCGCCGCGGATCTGCACGAGGGCGGCCTGACCGCGGACGAGGCGGCGTCCGTCGCGAGCCGGATGGCGCGGGCGGGCGTCGACATGATCGACATCAGTTCCGGCGCGCTGACCCCGGGGGCCCTCCGCATCGAGAAACCGTTGCACAACGCCGAATACGGGCCGCGGTTTCGCGCGGCGGGGGTTCTCACCGCGGCATCGGGACTGGTTTCCGAAGCTCGCCACCTCGACGAAGCGATCCCGGATCTGGTGGATGCGGTGTTGGTCGGCAGGGCGATGCTGCGCGACCCGTACTGGGCACTGCGCGCGCTCGACGCCGAGCCGCACCGGTCGTGGCCGCGGCAGTATCATCGCGCGTTCTGACGCGTACGAACTCGGGGGTGGATCCGTGGTGGACGTCGACTGGGTGGCGGAGCTCGGCGATCAGCTGGACTGGCACTGGCGTGAACGGCTCAGGCCGCGGCTGGCCGGCCTGAGCGACGAGGAGTACTTCTGGGAACCGGTCCCCGGCTGCTGGACCCTGCGGCCGCGCCGCGAGGAGAGCGAGATCGGCGGCGGGCGGCTCACCGTCGACTACGCGTTCCCCACGCCGGAACCGGCGCCGGTCACCACGATCGCCTGGCGGATGGCGCACCTCACCGTCCACGTCCTCGGCAAGCGGGCCGAGACGCAGTTCGGCGGTCCTCCCGTCCAGTACGACACGTTCCCGTTCGCCGCAACCGCCGCAACGGCGCTGAACCAGCTCGATGCGGCTTACGACGCGTGGTCGTCCGGGCTCCGGGCGCTCTCCCCCGTCGACTTGGCCCGCGTCGGAGGCGCGGCGGAAGGGCCGTTCGCGGATCGACCGCTGCCCGCGCTGGTGCTGCACATCCACCGCGAGGTGATCCACCACGGCGCGGAAATCGCTCTGCTGCGCGATCTGTACCTGCGCAGGCGCCCCTGAGTCCACTATGGATGGATCGGGTAGGCCCGTTACCAGTACTGGTGGCGTTTTCCGTCGGTGTCGGCGATGAAGATGACCGCGTCGGCACCGGCCAGCTCCGCCGGGTCGAGCGGGAGGTGGCCGGGCACGATCGGCTGCCCCTTGCCGATCGACGGAGCGAGCGCGGCGCGCAGGTCCGCCGCGGGGAACAGCGCGCGGCGTGTGGTCGCCCCGGCCAAGGCCCCTTGGAGGGTGCCCGGATCGCTGGCGGGGTTGGCGTCGGTGGCCACGAACGCGTACCGCTCCCCCATGGTGAGTTCGACGAGCGCCCCGGCGCTGCACCAGCTCACGTCGCCGATCGCCGTGCCGGGCTGTGCGCGCTGGAGGTGGACGTTGTGCGCGAACACCAGCGTGGGCCCGCGTCCCTGCTCCGCGGCGACGATCGCGTGCAGGTTGTCGGCCATCATCTCGGTGCGGACGCTGAGCATGATCGCGACGCGGTCGGGCCCAGTGCTGGCCATGGCGGCGTGGTAGCGCAGCAGGCCTTGCGCGGTGCGTGCGTGTGCGACGGCGTTGGCGTACCCCGCGGGATCGGCGGAGTGCAGGCCGGGTGCCGCGCGGCGCAGCGCGCTGACGAGGTCGTCGGCGACGATGCGCAGGGCGCGTGCGCGGTCGGAGTCGCCAATGGACAGTGCGGGGTCGAACGTGGCTGCCTCGTTGGTCCAGTCCTCATCGTCGCCGAGCAGCGCGTCTAGGTCATGGGCGGATGCGGGGCGCAGCGATTCGGGCAGGTGGTCGGTGACGGCAAGGAGTGCGTGCCGCGGGCTCGGCGCGCTGGTCGTCTCCAGCGGCGCGTCGAAGCCGCGGAAGCGGACGCGGTCGTGCGGCGGGCGTTCGGCGTTGTGGGCGCGGAGCCATTCGACGAGTTCGCGGTTGCCGGGGATGCTGCCGAACCCGTGGCTGAACCCGGTCTTGAGCACGTCGTCGAGTTCCGCTGCTCCCCCGGCCACGTAGTCGTCGACGACGGACGCGGCGAAGATGTCGGTCTCCAGCGCGATCGACCGGTATCCCCTTTCCGCGAGGTGGGCGAGGAGTTCGTTGCGCAGCAAGGGAAATGCCTTGATCCCGTGGGTCGGCTCGCCCAGTGCGAGCAGGGTCGGCGCGGTCCGTGCCGCGAGTAGTTCGTCGATCGCACGGCCAAGGCTCGGCTGGTCGTCGAGCTGGTGGCCGATCCCGCGCAGTGCGGTGGCGGTGGACATGCGCACCCCTTCCGTTTGAGTAATCTCCTTTGACGATATCGTTGAAGAATCGAGTGGAACTTCGGCGAACTTCTACCTCGTTTATGGGTGTGGAAGCCTCAAACGGAGGTGCAAGCTGCGTCCCATCGACCTCGCCAGGGAGCACGGGTTGTCCGCGCAGGCGATCCGCAACTACGACGACGCGGGGGTGTTCCCGCCGACCGAGCGCAGCGAGACCGGCTACCGCCGTTACACACCCTTGCACGCGCAGGCGTTGCGCGCCTTCCTCGCGCTGCGTGGGGGCCACGGGCACCAGCAGGCCGTGGAGATCATGCGTTCGGTGAACCGGGGTGACACCGAGTCCGCCTACCGGCTCATCGATGCCGCGCACGTCGCGCTGCTCGCGGAACGCGACACCAGTGCGGAGGTGGCGGCGGCCCTCGGCGCGCTGTCCACGACGACGCCGAGCCAGGCCACCGGGCGGCCGCTGACCGTGGGCGAGCTCGCGCGCCGGATCGGCGTGCACCCGGCGACGCTGCGCACCTGGGAGGCGGAGGGGATACTGCGGCCCGAGCGCGGCCGGGCGACCGGTTACCGCGAATACGGGCCGGACTGCGTGCGCGATGCCGAGATCGCGCGGCAGCTGCGGCGCGGTGGGTACCTGCTGCGCCAGGTCGCCCAGTTCCTTCGGTCGTTGCGCGAGGCGGGCGGGGCGGATGCGCTGGGCGTTTTCCTCGACTCCTGGCGGGATCGGCTGGCCGCGCGCGGCCGCGCCCTCCTCGCGGGCGCGGCGCAGCTGCACGCCTACCTCACGGTGCTGGATCAGCCGTAGATCTGGACGATGTGCTTTCCGCGCACCCCGCCCGCCTCCATCGCGCGGTGCGCTTCGGCGATGTCCGACAGGGGGTGGACGGTGTCGACGACGGGCCGGATGGCGCCGCTGTCGACGTACCGGGTGAGTTCGGCGAAGAGGTCGTGCTTGGGGTTGCCGCTGAAGAACCGGACGCGGCGTGGACCGTGCACAGTGGAGGCGAGGATGTAGGCGATCGATGGGAGCGGGTTCTTGGTGTCGAAGGCGATGGCGACCATCCTGCCGCCGGGAGCCAGGAGCCTGCGGTAGGCGGCGTGCTCGGTGCCGGCGGTGTCCAGGATGACGTCGAAGGTGCCGAGGGTGGACGGGCTCGCGGTGGTGTAGCTGAGCGCTTCGTCCGCGCCGAGTTCGCGTACGAAGTCCAGGTTGCGGGGGCTGGCGAGCGCGGTCACGTGGGCGCCGACCGCTTTGCCGAGCTGGACGGCCACGCTGCCGACGCCGCCGCTGCCGCCTCGGACGAGGAGCCGCTCCCCCGGCTGGAGCCGGGCTTGGGTGCGCAGTGCGGTGATCGCGGTCGTGCCGACGGGGAGGGACACCGCGTCGACCAGGGATATTCCTTGGGGTGCGAGGGAAATCTGTGCTGGCCGGACCGTGACGTATTCGGCGGCGCTGCCGAACCGGCCACGGGGCAGGGTGCCCCAGACCCGGTCGCCCTTCGCCGGGCCCTTCACCGCGGGGCCGACCTCGGTGATTTCGCCCGCGAAGTCCAAGCCGACGCGCTGCGGGAACTTGCGGCCGGTGAGCAGCCGTACCCGCCCCGCCCTGGCGGAGATTTCGCCCCCGTTGATGCTGACGGCGTGGACCTTGACGAGCACCTCGTCCTGTTTCGGGGTCGGAACGGGCACCTTGCCCTCGTAGAGGACATCGGGCGGGCCGTAGCTGTCGAAGAGTGCTGCGCGCATGTCGTTCATCTGGCGTCCTGTCTCGTGCGTGTTTCCGTTCAGTGGCGTCAACGCGAGATCCGGAGGACGCGTTTCCGTTCTGGCTGAAGTGAGAAACATGTCCGCGCAGTCGTCTCAGAAGGCGGAGAACACTTTCAGGCCGGGGGCACGAGCGCGAAGTAGCGGTCGAGCACCGCCTGGTCGCCGGTGGCGGTGAGCCGGTCGGCGGGGATCCGGTGCCAGAGGAAGAGCATCAGGTCGGAGGTGGTCGCGGCGAGTTCGACGTCGGCGTGGCCATCGGTGAACGCGACACCGCCGGGGTCGAAGCGGACGGTCCAGGCTTCCTCGCGGTCGGTCGCGCGGAACCGGTACCGCTCACCCCGTCCCGGTTCCGACGGCGCGTCATGGCGCCGTTTCGGCACCATGACCTCGAAGTTGTGCCTGATCGCGTCGGCGGCGAGCGCGGCGTCGATGGGCTGGGCCGCGGTGACGGCGTTTTCGATGTCCCACCGGTGGACGGCCGCTTCGATGGCCTGCGTCCGGAGCCAGAACCCGGCCGTCTGGTCCTCTGCCCAGGACCAGACCCGTTCGTCGTGGGCGGCGCCGTGGAACGCCGATTCGAGCGCGCCGATTCCCTCGGTGAACCAGTCGAGCAGGGTGGGCAGGACGGGACCTTCGCTGGGCGTGCCGTCGAGGGATGGCCAGCCGGTGCGATCGTCGGGCAGGCCGACGAACGACGGGTCGGCCTCGTCGGGTGGCTCGAGCAGGTGATTCGCGACGAGGTGGGTCACGTACCGGTGCACCCAGCCGAGATGGGCGACGAGATCGGACACCGTCCACTCTGGACAGGACGGCACGACCGGGGCGTCACCACCGTCGGCAGCGGCACGGGCCACCGATTCGAACGCGTGCACCTCACGCCGCAGGTGCGGCAGCAGATCCATGCCGCTACCTTGCCACGCCCGCCGCGATGTCGGGAGCGGGACGGTAGCAGCCTACGCCGGGAGCCCTCCCCGGACGGCGCGGAACGATGGCAGGTGCGTCCCTACGTCGATCGGGAGGTCAAGATGGATGTCGAAGTAGTGCGGGTCAAGCAACCCTACGAGGCTCCTGCCGTCGTCGAACTCGGAAGCTTCGCTACCGAAACGGCGCTGAACACCTGGGGCAACATTTCCGAGGTTCAATACCCCTATGTGTTCTCGTTGCCTTGATCATTCCTCGTAGTGGGTCTTGTCAAGCATTCCGGGTTCCCCGGGTTTCGGCTCGGGGAACCCGGAATGCGGTTCGTGGCAACACTTTGGGAGGAGTCGTGAAGAACAGAGCACTGAAGGGGAACGTCTCCCAAGCGGACACCGAGTACGGGCGAGTACTGCTGGATGAAGTGAAAAGTCGTTACTGGCACGTCAATCCGACGGCGGCGCTGGTGCTCGACGTGCTCGGTGCGGGCGGCACGGCGGAGGAGGCGGCGCGCCGGATCGTGCACCGGTTCGAAATCGATGAGAAGACCGCGCTGGCCGATGTTCGCGACACGATCGACACATTGCGCGAGCGGGGGCTGCTGGCGTGAGCCAGGTCCTGCCCGAAATCCCCACCCGCACTGGATTGGGTGGCGAGATCGTCATGGCGCTCGCGCTGGTGTCGGCGAGAATCCTCAGCAGGCAGTCGCCGCGCCGCCTTCGCCGCGTGCTCGGCAGGGTCGCCGCCGGGACGCGGCCGGCGAGTTATGCGCAGGCCGCACTCGCGCGGGACCAGATCCTGACGTTCAGTCCACGGTGCCGTGCCGGGAACACCTGCCTGCCGAGGTCGATCGCGGTGCTGCTGGTATGCCGTGCCCGCGGTATCTGGCCGACGTTGTGCGTCGGCGTCATCGCCACCCCGCCGTTCCGGGCACATGCCTGGATCGAGGTCGACGAGCAGGTCGTCGGGGAGCCGGTGGACAGCGCGTTCTACCGGAAGTTCTTCAGCGTCCCGTGCGGAGGATCTGACGGGCAGGTCAGGTACTTCTGAACAGCCGGTCCAGCTGCACGTCGATCGCGGCGAGCGCGTCCTGGGGCTCGATCACGTCGAGTTCGATCAGGGGCGTGAAGCCGGTGAGGGCGAGGAGCAGGTTGGTCTCGGTCGCCGGGTCGCGGCCGGAGTCGATGTGCCCGTCGGCGATCGCCTGGCGGACCAACTGCTCGACGAGGGCCCGCCCTTGGACGAAGCCGCGGCGGGCCTGCTCGTGCACGACCTCGTCGTGCAGTGCCTCCAGGACGTAGGCGGCGCTCATCCGGCTGGTCGCGCGGGCCTCGGCATGCAGGGGGAGCATTTCCGCGAGCGCCAGTCGCAGCACGTCACGGGGGTGCGGACGGTCGCCGAGCTTTTCGAGCCCCTGGCGTACGCGCGCCGAGGTCTGCTCGGACGCGAAATCCATGGCGAAGGAGAGCATGGCGGTCCGGGAGGCGAAGTAGTGCTGCAGCTGCCCGAGTGACATGCCCGCCTCCTGCGCCACCACGCGCATCGTCAGCTGTGCGACGCCGCGCTGCTCCACCACCCGCCACAGTGCGCGGGCGATCGCTTCGCGGCGTCCGCGGTGGTCCACCTGTTTCGGCATCGCAGGCCCCTCCCTCGTACCCCGGGACTGTTCCAATACAGTTGACATAATACACCTGACCCATAACTCTGGAGGCCAGTCGAGGGAGGGAGTCGTCCTGTCCGAACAGCCGAAGGTACGGACCACGGAAGGCGTGGTGCAGGGGCTCTGGCGGCACAGGCACGCGGTGTTCCGCGGTATCCCTTACGCCCAGCCCCCGGTCGGAGCGCTCCGCTTCGCCGCGCCCGCGCCGCCGCACCGCTGGGAGGGCACGAGGCAAGCCGTCGAGTTCGGCCCCGTGGTGCCGCTGTCCCTGCCGATCGACGTGCCCCCGCAGGGCGACGACTGGCTGACGCTCAACGTCGGCACTCCGGACCCCGGCGCGGCGGGACTGCCGGTGCTGGTGTGGATCCCCGTGGGCGGTTACCTCTCGGCGGCGTCGAGCGATCCGATGTACGACCCGGCGGCGCTGGCCGAGGCGGGAGTCGTCGTGGTGACCATCAACTGCCGCGTGGGCGCGGAGGGATTCGCGTTCCTCGACGACGTGCCGCCCAACCGCGGATTCCTCGACCAGATCGCGGCGCTGGAGTGGGTGCAGCGCAACATCGCCGCCTTCGGAGGCGACCCCGGCAGGGTCACCGTGGGCGGGGTGTCCGCCGGGGCTGGCTCGGTCGCCGCCCTGCTGACGATGAAGTCCGCGCGCGGCCTGTTCCGGCGGGCCATCGCCCATTCGGTGCCGGGGCTGCACAGCACCCCCGCGCTGGCACGGCAGGTCAGCACCGCGTTCGCGGACCGGCTCGGCGCGGCGGCCCCCACCGCCGAGGCCCTGCGCGACATCGACCCATGGCACCTGGCCGCCGAGCTCACCTCCTTCAACGCCGGCCTCCACGCGCACCGGGAGAGCTGGGGACGCCTCACGGAGACCGGCACCGCGCTGTGCCCCGTCGTCGACGGCGAGGTCCTCCCGGAAACGCCCTGGCCCGCGCTGACCGGCGCACGCGCGAGCGGGACCGAACTGCTCGTCGGCCACACCCGCGACGAATTCCGGTACTTCAGCGTCATGAGCGGACGGCACGGCACCTTCACCGAGGAGGACGCCCACGCGGTCCTGGAACTGCTCGCCCCGCGGCCGGGCGGCGCGCGGGCCTACCGTGCCGCGTTCGGCCAGGCGGGCCCGGAGGAACTGGTGGAGACGGTGTACTCCGACGCCCTCTTCCGCATGCCGTCACAGAAGCTGGCCGAGGCGAACGCCGCAGCCGGCGGCACCTCGTACCTGTTCGAACTGTGCTGGGTCGCCCCGGCCCTCGGCGGCATCCTGGGCGCCTGCCACAGCCTCGACGTGCCCCTGGCGTTCGGCACGCTGAACAGCCCCGTCGGCACCCAGCTCATCGGCGAGGACCCCACTCCCGAGGCCGTCGCGCTCTCCCGCGAACTCCAGGAAGCATGGGTCCGCTTCGTCACCACCGGCGACGCGGGCTGGTCCGCCCACCGGCCCGGCGGGTACCTCACCCGCGTCCTGGACACCGAGTCGAAGACTCTGCCCTACCCCGAACAGGCATCCCGCCAGATCTGGGAAGGCCACTCCCCTGTCCCCTTCGATCTCTCCGAGACGCCATCCAGCCCCCGCCGACTCGGCTGACCATCGGTCCAGGTCAACGGCTATTCCATTGGATGTTCCGCGAGACGTCCAGCGACCCTCTGATGAACAGCGCGAGGTTGACCGCCTCGTTCAACGACGTGTCCGGCAGTTCCAGCTCGGTCGGGGTCGCCGCTGCGGTGAACTCGGCCATGTCGATCCAGCCCGACTCATCGAGGCCGGAGCTTTCGCACAGCGTCAACACGTCCCGCCGGTGGGCCCGGAATCCCCGCATCAACTGCTCGCCCCCACCCGTTTTGGTCACCCTCCGGAGGAACGCGTCGGGCAGCAAGCCACGCATAGCCGCCTTCATGAGCGGTTTCCATTCGACCGGCGTGACCCGCTCTTCGCGCCGCACCGCGAGACAGGCTTCCACCACACGGTCGTCCAGCAGCGGTGCCTCGTGGCTCACGCCGAACCGCGCGCCCAGCTGGGCACTCCCCCGGACCATTCGTGCGGCGTCGCGTATCTCCGACAGCTCGTGGTGCTCGGCCCGATCCGCCCCGATGGGGTCGGCGTCTCGCATGGTGCGCAGCATCGCTTCGCTCAGCATGTCCTTGGCGGCAGCCGACAACCAGGACGGGAACCGGGGGGCCAGTGCCCAGCCGCAGAGCATTGCCCGCGTTCCGCCGGGTGCTGCGGCGGCAGCGTTCCTGATGATCCTGGCCGACCATGCCCGGTAATCGCTTCGATCGCACAGCGCTCGCAGGGTGGCCCATGGCGAGTGCCCGTCGGTGACGTGCAGGGCACGCGCGCGGCGCCAGGCCGGCAGGGGCTTGCGGGCGAAGAGGGCGTGGTCCCAGCTCGCCGAGCCGCACAGAACCTGATCACCGCCGAGTCCGTTGAGGTGGGTCCGCACACCGTGCGACGCGTCGTATCGGAGCTGGTGGCCGATACGCGGTGCGCAGAACAAACTCTGCGTCGGCTCGTCCACGCGATCGATGACCTCGAGCAACCCGCCGTAAAAGTCGGGCATGGTGTCCGTCGACTCGACGACGTGGTCGCGGACCCCCGGCATGACCGGCAGCGCCCGGCGCGCCCACAGGAGGTCTTGACGTCCCCCGGGGTCGTTGTTGTAACTGGTCTTGACGATGACACCGGACGGACTCCGCGCGGCGAAGTAGCACACCGGGGTGGAGTCCAGCCCGCCGGAGAGATCGCACGTGACGAGGCCGTCCGCGGTCCTGGCGCGCACGGCCTCGGCGAGCGCGGACCGCAACTCCGCCGCCCCCTCCGCTCGGGACAGCTCCGGTGGCGGACGCCGCCACCAGGTCCTGGTCGCCCAGCCGCGGCCGTCGGTCTCCACCATGAGACAGTCATGTGCGGCGACGGCGGATACGCCGGACCACAACGGAACGTCCGACAGCGGATGCGGAAGACCGCGCACCAACCGCATCGCCACCGCGGTGTCGTCCACGGGAAGGCTCCCGAGTTCGGCGAGCACGTCCATCCGGTCGCCGATCACCCGGATACCGTCCATGACGACGTGGTACACGCGATGCATCCCGCTGGCCGAGCCCTGCGCGTAGACACGACCGTCGAACGAGCCGACCACGTGGTACGCCCCGGCGAAACGGTTCGACACGCGCGCCAAATCGGCGATGTCCCGCGAACGGTCGCACACCCGACCGAGATCGTGACAGGTCGCCGTGGTGGTTCCCAGCAGCGCGAGGCGTCGCTGTCCCTCAGCGTGGATTGTCAGCTGCTTCCGCGGCATCGTGCCGAGTAACCAGGGGCGACCGGAGTGGTGCCTGGCCAGGACCGGGATTCCGCCGGTCCGAACCCCCAACTCCTCAGGAAGGGCGCGGTCCGGCAGGACCAGGAAGAACGACGGGCGTGGGACGGATCGGTTCCCCACGGCATACCCCCGTGTCACGGTCGACGAGTTGTGGTTCGTTCCCGTGACAACGAATCACGACTCGTGGGGGACCGGTCCCGGAACTCACGCCGGACGTGGTTCCGCGCAGCCGGTGTGCAGGTGCCGCGTTATCCAGTGCAGGAGCGGGATTCCCAAGACGGCGCCGGCGGCGATCACCATCCAGGGCAGCCACGCGGCGACAGCGAACAGCGCCACCACCGCCGGCGCCAGTACTCCGGCGATGGTGAAGGCGTATTGGAAAGCCGCGAGATAACGCCCCTTCGCCTCTGGTGGGGCCGCGCTTTCGGCCAGTGCGTTGACCCGTCCCGCGCGGACCAAATTGGCCGCGACCAGCAGAAGTGTGCAGCCGAGCAGATACGCGGGCCGGACACCGGCCGGAAGCACCAGAGCCGCGGCGCCGGCGAGGCACCAACCGACGACGATCACCGCGGCGAAGACCATGGCCGTGGTCCGCGAGAGGCGCCGCGTCATCCGCAGGGCCAGTGTGGCGGCAGCGCTGCCGAGCGCGGTCAGCAGCGCGAGCGCGGCACCGGGCACCCACGCCGGCGTGTGGAGGATGTCGAAGGCGTAGACCGGGAAGCCGACCAGGAAGAAGTCGGTGTCCAGGGCGAACAGCGTGGTCACGACGATCAGGCCGAGATACGGCGGATCACGCAGCACTCTGCTCGCCCTCGGACGGACTTCTCGCGTCGCGGCGTCCATCGCGGCCCGACGAGGTGCCGGCGTGGGGAGCCAGCACAGCAGCAGCACTGCCGCGACGACGTAGGTCGTCGCATCGATACCGATCGCGAGCGTGTACGCGGTGGGGCCCAGCCCGGTCAGCAGCGCGCCCACGGCCAGCGCGCCGATCCCGAACGCCGCGCCCCGGACGGCGCCCACCACGGTAAAGGTCCGATCGGTCGATCTGTCGCCTGCCACCTCGGTGATCAGGGTGAACATGGAGCTGTAGAACAACTGCAACCCCGCCGACCGCATCGCCGCACCCACCGCGACCAGCACCACCCCGTGCGCCAGCAGGTATGTCACGGATCCGGCCAACTGCACGAGCTGCCCCGCGACGACCACCGCACGGGCGCCCACCCGGTCCACGATCGCCGCCGACACGGCCGGCACCACGAGACCGGCCATGGTCCCCACCGTCATCGCCACACCCGCTTGCGCCACCGGCAACCCCACGACCTGCGTGGCGTACACCAACGACAGCGGCAGAAACAATCCCGACCCGAAGTTGTCGACGCTCAGCGCGACCATCAACGCCGCACGGCTTCGAGCGATCTCCCCAGAACGTATCGTCATCGGCGATCAGGATGCCATACCGACCGGCGACGGGACGCCGTTCCCGAAGAACTGAAGTCCACAATGGACAATTATCGGGCGTTACTCGGGTGGCGTGGCGGGGAGCGCGAGCAGTTCGGCGAGGAGATCGGTCCGCAGGTCTTCCGCGGTGGTGTCGAGGGCGATCCGGTGCACGCGGGCGAGCCGGGCGAGGGCGTCGTCGCGGTCGGCCAGCACGGTCGCGGCTTGTCGCCGGTGTTCGGTGAGTTCGGCGGCCAGTTCCCGCGTCTGTTCCTGGGCGCTGGTCAGCGCCGCCGAGGCCGTGGCGGCGTCCGTTCTGCTCTGGTGAACCGCGTCGCGCAGCTGCTGTTCGAGCTCTCGGGCGTGGTCGCGTTCGGCGTCGAGGTCCGCGGCGGCGCGGTCGAGCCGGGCGACGAGCTGCTGCTGGGCATCGACGGCCCGTGTGCGTTCGCGGTCGAGCGCGTCTTGGACGGCGTCGCGTTCGGCTGTTGCCACGCCGAGCTGTTCGGTGCGCTCGGCGAGCTGGGCGGCGAGCTTCTCCCCCTTGGCGCGTTCGGTGCGAGCTTCCTCGGCGGCGGCGCGCGCGTGTTCAGCGGTCGCGGCCGCGGACGCTTCGGCGCGGGCTTGGTGCAGTTCGGCCTTCTTCGCGTCGGCTCTGGCTGCCTGCTCGGCTCGTTCGGCGTTCTCCCGTGCTCGCTGGTGTTCCTGGGCTTCGTCCCGTGCGGCGCGGGCGTCGTCCTCGGCTTGTCGTGCCCGGTCCTCGGCAGCCTGGCGGTGTCCGTCGGCTTCGGCGGCGCGTTCGTCGGCGGCGGTGGCGCGGGTCAGGGACGCGGCTACCTCGTCCCTGGCCGAGGCCGACACGGTTTCCAGTGAGCGTTGGAGTTCGCTCAGTGGTGCGGCCAGGCCGTCGGCGAGGTCGGCGAAGGCGGCGGTCGCGTCCTGCAGGGCCGCCTGCGGTGCCGAGTCGCCGAACGCCTCGCGCAGGGCCTGGTCCGCGGCCGCGAGCTGCTTGCAGCTCTTCCCGCCCTGCCACGACCGGTCCGGGCAGAACTCCACCGGCCGTCCGCCCTTGGGGCCCGGCGGCGGCAACGGCTGGCGGCAGCGTCGGAACGCGCACAGCGCCCGTTCCGAGGGCTCCGTGGTGGTCGTCTCCAGCATGCCACAAAGCATAGCTTGAAGGTTACATAACTAGATACCTGGGTTTAGATTTTCAAAACCATAAGCTAAGTTGGCTACAGAACAGATCTTTTGTTGCTAACCTTGATCAAGACTGATTCGGCGACAGAGAGTGATTTTGCTGGTGACTGAGCGTGCGACTTCGGGGGCGACCGAAGCTGCCGGGTACCCGGCGAAAACTGGGCGGGCCCTCGCCGCCGACGTGGACCTGTGGCCCGGTGTCGACGATCCCGCGGCCCTGCTCGGCCACATCACGGACTGGCTGGCGGGCTACGGCAACCACGCCACCCGACGCACCTACGCCGAAGGGCTCGGACTCCCCACGCGGCCCTCGGACATCGACGCCTGGGAGCAGCCGAGCCGCGGCGGCGAGTGGACGAGCGTGCTCGCGCGCTACCAGGACGTTCTGCGCATCGACGCGACGGAGAGCCGGGCGAAGCGGCCCGGTCCCCCACCCGCCGCGCCGGGACGGCTGCGCCGCTGGCACTGGTTCCGCTGGTGCGCGGCCACCGGCGTCGATCCCCGCGCCGCGACCTCGCGGCACGTGAAGTCCTGGCTCGACGCACTGGCCGGTGCCGACGCGGCACCGGCGACCCGCGACCGCATGCTCGCGACCGTCAAGGCGCTCTACGCCTACCTGGCCGAAATCGGCGTCGTCACCGCGAACCCCGCCGCGCTGAACCGGCGACGACTCGGCCTCACCGCCGCGGCGGCCGGGACGTCGCGCACCGTCACGCTCACCAGCGCGCAGGTCCGCGCGCTCTACGCCACCGCGGCGCAACGGCGCCCGGGTGCGAGCGCGCTCGACACGCACCGGGCGGTCGCGGTGATCGCGCTGTTCACCCTCGGGCTGCGCGTCAGCGAACTGTGCGGCCTCGACCGCGCCGACCTGCACGTCACCAGGGGAAGGCGCGCACTGCGAGTGCACGGCAAGGGCGGCAAGGACCGGATCGTCTACCTCAGCGGCCCCGCCGACACGGCGCTCACCCGTTACCTCGTGCTGCGCGACGACACCGGGAAGGCCACCGGCGCCGCGGTGACCAGGCGGCAACGGGGAACCCGCGCCGACACCACCCCGCTCCTGTTGACCAGGACCGGGCGCCGCTTCCAGCGGCAGGCGATCTGGCAGCTGCTGCGCCGCGTCGCGGCCGCCGGTGGCGAAGAACTGACCGCGATCGCGGGCGCCCTGCATCCCCACGCCCTCCGCCACTTCTACGTCACCACCGCCGTCGAGGCCGGTGCCCAGCTGACGCACGTCCAAGCGGACGTCGGCCACAGCAGCATCGACACCACCCAGCAGACCTACGACCACGCGGCCCGCGATCCGGCCCGCAGCGCCGTGGATCTGGTCGCCGACACCTGGCACGGGACGGAAGAGCCGATACCGTCGGACGCGTCTCGCACTGGAGGGAAGCACTGATGCACATCGGACCCGTCATCGCCGTGACCGATCTCGACCGGGCACGCGAGTTCTACGAGGAGAAACTGGGGCTGGCCGGAGAGGAGGCACCAGGTGGCTGGCTGCTCCGCGGCAGCGAAGGCACGGTGATCTACCTGCTCGCGAGCGTATCCGATGCGGGATCGCCGAGCTGGCCGGTGGCCAGCATCCGCGTCGACGACGCCAACGAGACGGTGCGAACCCTGCGCTCCCGCGGGGTTCCCTTCCTCGGCAAGGACGATCTGCCCTTCGCGCTCGACGAGGACGGCGTTTCGGCGGACACCTCCGGCATCCGGGTCGCCTGGATGCGGGACCCTGACGGCTCCGTGCTCACGATCTTCAGCCGGACTCCCGCGGCCTAGCCCTGAGGAAGGCGACCGCCGCCCGGAAAGTTCTTCGAAGAAATTCCGGGCGGCGTTGTCGGATCGGCGCGGTGGCGTTCGTAGCAGGGGTGAAGCGGCCCGACAGGGGCGGCGCCAAGGGCGGAGGAACCGCGATCATGAAGCTGACCACCATGGCCAAGGTCACCATCGACGGCGTGGTGCAGGGAGACGGCGGAGCGACGGAAGAGGACCGCAGGAACGGATTCGAACGCGGCGGATGGGCCCTCGGGCGCGGCGACGCCGACACGCATTCGTTGATCAAGCAGACCTTCCAGCGCGCCGACGCGTTCCTGCTCGGCAGGCGTACCTACGAGCTGTTCGCCGCCTCGTGGGGATCCTGGACGGAACACCACGTGCCTGACTGGGAGCCCGTCCGGCGGGCGTTGAACACCCGGCCCAAGTACGTCGCGTCGACCACGCTGACCGATCCGGCGTGGGCGGGCACCACGGTCCTGTCCGACGATCTCGCGGCCGCCATCGCCGAGCTGAAAGCCAAGCCCGGCGGAGAGCTGCACGTCCACGGCAGCGGCACCTTGATCCGGTGGCTGCTGGAGAACGGCCTGGTCGACGAGATGACCCTGCTCGTGGTCCCGGTGATCCTCGGCCAGGGCACGCGCTTGTTCCCGGAGACCGGCCCGGACCTCGCGCTCGACCTGATCGACTCACGGGTCGACTCGAAAGGCGTGACGACGCAGGTCTTCCGGCCTGCCGGACGCCCGCGGTACGCGCCGGCCCGGTAGACCACACCGTCCCGACACCACAGGAGAGGATCTTCAGATGCAGTACCTGGTTTCCGTGATCGATGACAAGGAAAACCCCGGCAGCACCGACAGGCAGCCCGCCATCAGCGCGTTCAACGAACGGTTGATCGCCGACGGCTACTGGGTTTTCGCGGGTGGACTCGCGGACACCGCCACGGCCACGGTGATCGACAACCGGGGCGAGCAGGCGGTGGTCACCGACGGGCCGTTCGTGGAGTCCAAGGAGTACCTCGCCGGCGTCTGGGTGTGGGAGGTCCCCGATCTGGACGTGGCGCTCAAGCTCGCGACCGAGGCGTCGAAGGCCTGCGATCGGAAGATCGAGGTGCGGCCGTTCCAGTGAACGACGTCGAAGAGTCGATCACCCGCGCCCACCACGAGGAGTGGGCCCGGGTGGTCGCCGCACTGACCAGGCGCTTCGGTGACCTCGACATCGCCGAAGAGGCCGCGGCCGAGGCGTTCACTGCCGCCGTCGAGAAGTGGCCTGCCGACGGCGTGCCGCCCAACCCCGGCGCGTGGCTGACCACCACCGCCACCCGCCGGGCCATCGACCGGATCCGGCGCGAGACCAAGCGCGACGACAAGCACAAGGAGGCTCAGCTGGTGTACGACGACGACCCGCCGGAGCCGCTCGGTGCCATCGACGACGACCGGCTCCGGCTGATCTTCACCTGCTGCCATCCGGCGCTGGCGACCGAAGCGCGCCTGGCATTGACGCTGCGGATGGTCGGTGGCCTGACCGTGCCCGAGATCGCCCGCGCCTTCCTGGTGGCCGAAAGCGCGCTGGGGCAACGGATCACCCGCGCGAAAGCCAAGATCAAGGCGGCCCGCATCCCGTACCGCGTGCCGTCGGCCGAGGACCTCCCTGCCCGTCTCACCGGCGTGCTCACCGTCCTCTTCCTCGTGTTCAACGAGGGCTACCTGGCGACCGGTCCCGACACCGATCCCATGCGCCACGAGCTGACCGCCGAAGCGATCCGCCTCACTCGCCTGATCCGCGCACTCTTGCCGGACGATGGTGAAGTGGCCGGGCTGCTGGCGCTGATGCTGCTCACCGAGGCCCGCCGTCCAGCCAGGGTGTCGGCCAGTGGTGAGCTGGTCGCTCTCGACGAGCAGGACCGCGGGGCCTGGGACACGGGCATGATCGCCGAGGGCCACCAGCTGGTGCGCGAGCGTCTCGCCGCCGGAGTGGCGCCGGGCCGCTACCAGATCCTCGCCGCGATCAACGCCGTGCACACCTCCGCCCGCGACGTCCGCGACACCGACTGGTCACAGGTCCTCGCCCTCTACGACCAGCTCGTCCGCCTCGACGCCTCGCCGGTCATCGCCCTCAACCGGGCCATCGCCGTCGCCGAACTCGACGGCCCGGAAGTGGCGCTGGCGGCCGTCGACCGTCTTGAGCACAGATTGGCCGGCTACCACCCCTACCACGTCACCCGCGCGGATCTGCTGCGCAGGCTGGGCCGCGGCAAGGAGTCCCGTGCCGCCTACGACAAGGCCATCGAGCTGGCGGGCAACACCGCCGAGACCGCCTACCTGACCCGCCGCCGCGACCAGCTGGGGTAGCCGGTGTCAGGCGACCGTCACTCCGCCTTCGGTGGAGTCGGTGGAGCGGCTGAGTTCCTCCCAGGCGTCGATGTCGTCCTGGACGCGTCGGCGCCCGGCGGCGACCAGGCGCAGCGCGTCCGACCCGAGCAGAAGGTGCACGGGAGGCTTCTCCACGTCCAGGAGGGCGAGGATGGCGTCGCCCGCGCGATCGGGGTCGCCAATGCCCTGACCCGCGAGGGCCTGGCGGCGGCTCCGGATCGGGTCGAACAGCGCGTCGTAGTCGGCGATGCCGCGTGGCGCGCGGACCAGCGACCGGCCAGCCCAGTCGGTTTTGAACGCGCCGGGGGCCACGGCGGTGACCCGCACGCCGAACTGGGCGACCTCTTGGGCGAGGGTGTCGGTGATGCCTTCCATGGCGTGCTTGCTGCCTTCGTAGAACGCCAGCCCGGGGAAGGTGGTGTGCCCGCCCATCGAGGTGATCACGAAGATGTGGCCGCCGCGCCGTTCCCGCATGCCGGGCAGGACCGCTTTCACGGTCGCCACCGTGCCGAACACGTTGACCTCGAACTGGCGGCGCAGCTCGGCCATCGACGATTCTTCGAAGGTGCCTTCCAGCCCGTAGCCCGCGTTGGCCACGAGCACGTCGATCGGGCCCAGTTCCGCTTCGGCGGCCCGCACGGTGGGGTCGATCCGGTCCGCGTCGGAAAGGTCGAGGATGAAGGCGCGGACGCGGTCGGGGTCCAGTGCCCGGAAGGCGGCGGCGTGCTGCTCGGTGCGCACGGTACCGGCGACCCGGTGCCCGGCCGCCAGTGCCCGTCGGGCGATGGCCAGTCCGAGCCCGGTGCTGACGCCGGTGATCAGGAATGTCTTGCTCACTACGGATTTCCTCTCGTGGATGGGATCGGCCGGGCACGACGACATCGACCTCGCGGGCAGGGCGGGGTCGTGGCGGGATGGCCCGGTTCGGGCAGCGGTCAGGACTCGGCGGTGTCCTTGGCGGCCGCGGGTTCGCTGCTCCAGCTGGCCAGCAGTCGCAGGCGCTCCTGTGACGGCGAGCCGGACGGCGCGGTGTAGACGACGAGCGATTGGCCGGCGTCGGCGACCGAGGTGAAGATCTCGTACTGCAGTTCCAGGTCGCCGACGACCGGGTGGTGGAGGCGTTTGAGGCCGGTGCTGCGTTCCTGGACGCGGTGTTCCGACCACCACGCCGGGAACTCGGGTGAGCGCATCATCAGCTCACCGATCAGGTTGGCGATGTGCTGGTTCCGCGGCTGCGCGGCGGCGGCCAGCCGCAACCCGTGCACGTAGTCGCGGGCGACGCGTTCCCAGTCGCACCACACCAACCGAGCGCGCGGATCCAGCAGCGTCCAGCGCGCCATGCTGCGTTCCCGGCGCGGCAGCTCGGCCACATCGGGGAACAGCAACGCCCACAACGCGTTCCCGCCGACGACGGTGAGGTTCTGGTCGCTGACGAAAGCAGAAGCCAGCTCCATCGACTCCAGCACCTGCCGCAGTGCGGGCCGTAGCCGTGACGAGTGCTCGGCCCGGTCCTGGCGCCCGGCCGTGGTGCCCGCGAGGGCGAACAGATGCCGCCGCTCGATGTCGTCGAACCGCAACGCGTCGCCGAGGGCGTGCAGCACCTGTTCGGACGGCTGCCTGGCGCGGCCCTGTTCCAGCCGGGTGTAGTACTCGGCACTCACTCCCGCCAGCTGCGCGACCTCGCCGCGCCGCAGACCGGATACCCGGCGCCCGCCGCCGAACTCGACCGGCAGGCCGATCTCGTCCGGCTTGAGTCCGGCGCGGCGCGCCCGCAGGAACTCGCCCAAGTCGTTGTTGCGCATGCCCTGAGTCTGCATCGCGCCCAGTCGATCACCAACGGCTTAGCTGGCCCTGCCAGTACTACACCAGCGGGTCGGCTAGTGGAGAGGTGCTTTTTCGGCGTACTGCGCGATTCCGTCGCCGAAGGACCAGTCGATCGGCTCGTTTTCGGTGACGGTGACGAACACGTTCCGCGGTTCGGTGCCCGCGTACTCGTGCGCCAGTTCCGCGATCCGCCGGTACAGCGCCTGCTTCAGCGCGGGCGTCCGCCCGGATCGCATCGTGATCGCGACGAACACGAGGTCGTCGTCGCGGTGCACGCCAAGGTAGCCGTCGTCGTAGCGCAGGGTGCTCCGCGCGCCGTCGTGCCCGGTCAGGACCTGGAACCGGTCGTCGGCCGGGATGCCGATCGCCTCGACCAGCGCGTCGTGCACGGCGCGGCCCAAGGCGTCGAGGCGGTCGGGGTCTGCTCGCAGTGCGTCGATCCGAACGAATGGCATGGGGGTGGTGCTCCTTCCGAGCGGTTGTCTGCCGTACATACTAGTAGGTACAACCGCTCGGAAGGCAACTACGCCGCGGCGCGCTCGGCCAACGGGCGGCGCCTCCTGGCGACGTCGGTCAGCGACGCCGGGCTCCACGCGGCGTCGACGTGGTACTGGTCCTTGCCCGGCGGCACGATCTCGTCGATCCGGTCCATCGTCTCGTCGTCCAGCACCAGTGACGCGCCTTTCAGGGAGGATTCGAGCTGGGCCATCGTGCGCGGCCCGAGGATCACCGACGTGACGGCGGGATGCGCCACGACGAAGGCGATGGCGAGATCCGGCAGCGAGCACCCGAGCTCGTCCGCGAGCTGGGCGAGCTTCTCCGTGGCGGCCAGCTTGGCCGCGTTCTCCGGGAGCGCTGGATCGAACCGGCCCGGGTTGAGCGCCGGGCGCCCGCTGGTCAGGTCGACCGGCTCGCCCGCGCGGTACCGCCCGGAGAGCACGCCCCACGCGAGCGGGCTCCACGCGAGCGGGCTCCACGTCAGCACGCCCATGCCGAGCCGCTGGCACGTCGGCAGGACGGATCGTTCGACGCCCCGCCCGAGCAACGAATACGGCGGCTGCTCGGTGCGGAACCTCGGCAGGCCACGGCGTTCGGCCACGTAGTGCGCTTCCAGGATGTCCTCGACGGGGAACGACGAGCAGCCGAACGCCCTGATCTTGCCCTGCCGCACGAGATCGCCGAGCACGGACAGGGTTTCCTCGACATCGGTCGTGTGGTCCGGCCGGTGGACCTGGTACAGGTCGATCCAGTCCGTCCTGAGGCGCCGCAGGCTTTCCTCGACGGCGCGCACGATCCAGCGGCGCGAATTGCCGCCGCGGTTCGGCCCTTCGCCGCCGACCGGGAAGTGCACCTTCGTCGCGAGCACGACGTCGTCTCGGCGCCCGTGCAGCGCCTTGCCGACGATCTCCTCGGATTCGCCGTCGGAGTACATGTCGGCGGTGTCGACGAAGTTGATCCCGCCCTCGAGCGCGGTGTGCAGGATGCGGGCGCAGTCGTCGTGGTCCGGATTGCCGACGTGGCCGAACATCATGGTGCCGAGGCAGTGGGCGCTCACCGTGATCCCGGTGCCGCCCAGCGTGCGGTAGTTCATGGTCATGGCGCAGACGGTAGGAACTAGAGTCGGCTCTAGATCAAGGGGAAACCGCCGACGGCACGGGTCCCGCTCGCCTAAGCTGCCGCACATGCCTGAGGTCGCAACGAGTCTGAGCATCGGCGAAGTCGCCGAACGCACGGGGCTGAGCGTGCACGCGCTGCGGTTCTACGAGCGCGAAGGGCTCTTCGTGAACCCGGTGCGCCGCAAGGCGGGCGGGAACCGGATGTACGCCGTGGAAGACGTCGAATGGTTGCGGCTGTGCGTGGTGCTGCGCGCGTCGGGAATGCCGCTGCCCGCGATCCGCCGGTATGCCGAGTTGATCCGCGACGGCGTGGGCAACGAGAAGGAGCGGCTGGCGCTGCTGCGCGAACACCAGGACCGCGTGCTCGCCCAGATCGGCGAGCTCAACCGGAGCCTCGACCTGATCGGGCACAAGGTCGCCGTCTACGAGGACGTGCTGTCCGGTGTCGAGCACGTGTGCGAGATTTCAGCGAGGTGAGCGGGCGGCCCGTTCCTCGAGGTATCGGCGTTCGGGCTCGCTTTCGGTTCGGGCGGCGGCCAGCGCGTAGTGCTCGGCGGCCTCCGATCGGCCCGCCTTCTCCAGCAGGTGCGCCCGCACGACCTCGGCGCGGTAGTGCTCGCGCAGGGCGGGCTCGCGCACCGCGTCGTCGAGTTCGGCGAGCCCGGCCGCGGGGCCGCGCACCATCGCCACCGCGACGATCCGGTTGAGCGTGACCATCGGGCCCGGCGCCACCACCCGCAGCAGGTCGTACAGGCCGAGGATCTGCGGCCAATCGGTGTCCTCGGCGCTGGTGGCCTCGTCGTGCACGGCGGCGATCGCGGCCTGCAATTGGTATGGACCACTTTTCGTGGTGGTGGCGAGCGTTTCGGTGATCAGTGCGGTGCCTTCGGCGATCGCGGTCCGGTCCCACTTGCCGCGGTCCTGCTCGTCCAACGGGACCAGCGCGCCGTCGTCGCGGGTCCGGGCGGGACGGCGCGCGTCGGTGAGGAGCATCAGCGCCAGCAGGCCGGCGACCTCGCCGTCGCCTGGCAACCGCTCCCGCACCTGCCTGGTCAGCCGGATCGCTTCCGCGGTCAGCTCGACCCGGTGCACGCTCTCCCCCGCGCTGGCCGCGTACCCCTCGTTGAAGATCAGGTAGAGCACGTGCAGGACCGCGACCATGCGCGCGGACCGTTCCGCGTCCGGCGGCATCCGGAACCGCGCGCCCGCGTTCTTGATCCGCTGCTTCGCCCTGCTGACGCGTTGCGCGACGGTGGATTCCGGGACCAGGAAGGCGCGGGCGATCTCCGCGGTGCTCAGGCCGCCGACCGCCCGCAACGTCAACGCCACCTGCGAGGACTGGGTCAGCTCCGGGTGGCAGCACATCAGCAGCAGGGTGAGCGTGTCGTCCGCCGCGGGCACCGCACCCGGTTCGACTGCATTGGCCACGACGGCGTCCTCGCGCCGCACCCGTGCGGAGTCGCTGCGCCACATCTCGGTGCGCCGCCGGGACGCGACCGTGATCAACCAGGCCTTCGGGTTGTCCGGCACGCCTTCCGACGGCCACTGCTGCGACGCGGCCAGCAGCGCCTCCTGCACCGCGTCCTCGCAGGTGTCGAACCCGCCGTGGTGCCGGACCAGCGCGGCGAGCACCTGCGGCGCCAGCTCCTTGAGCAGGGTTTCGATCATATGCCGATGCCGCTGAGGTCCACGGTCGGTCGCACCTCGACGAACCCGAACCCGGCTTCGGGAAGCAGGCTCGCGTACTCCACGGCGCTGTCGAAGTCGGCGCAGTCGACCAGGTAGAAACCGGCGAGGAACTCCTTGACCTCCGCGAACGGACCATCGGTCGCCATGGTTTTCCCGTCGCGCACCTCGATGCGCTTGCCTTCGGTGGGGAAGGCGAGCGCGGCCGAGGTGACCTTCTCCCCCGACTCGTCGAGCCGCCGGTTCAGCTCGACGTAGCCACCGGCGGCCGCCGCCCGCTGTTCCTGCGACATCTCCTCCCAGAGTCCCCGTGTGGCGGCGTTGCCGTAGATCAGGATGAGGTACTTCATGACGGCCTCCCAGTGGTGTGCGCACACCTTATGGCGCGGCGGCGCGTTCCGGGCGAACCACGGCCGCCGCGTCGGAGACCAGGCGCGCCATCGCCACCGGGTGCGTCATCGGCAGGTAGTGCCCGGCGCCCGGGACGACGACGAGCCTGCCGTGCGCGGCCGCGGCGAGGAACTTGCCCTCGTGCCACCGGAAATGGTCGTGCCCGCCGTTGACGAACCAGGTGCGGCCGGGGAAGCTGGCGACTCCGTCGAGGACGTCGAAACCGGAGACGGCGGTCAGGATGTCGGGAATGACCTCGGTGGCGATCCCGCCCGCCAGCGCCGCGTCCCGCGATTCCGGCGGCAGCACCCTGCCGAAGATCCAGCGGGAGAGACCGTCGCCGTCGTCGGGACGAGTGGACAGGAACCGGTGCATCAGCCGGAACGGCGTCCCGAACCCGCGCCCCGGCACCATCGTGGCCCCGGCGACGACCAGACCGGCGATCCGCTCCGGATGCCGCGCCGCCGCGGCCATCGACACGTAGCCGCCGAGCGAATGGCCGACCACGAGCGCGCGGCCGCCGAGTTCGTCCACCGCGGCGGCGACGGTGGCCGTCGCCGCGTCCATCGTGAAAACCTCGCCGCGACGGGCACCGTGCCCCGGCAGGTCGACGGCGCGGAACTCTTCGCCCAGGCGCGCCGCGACCGGCGACCACGCCGAACCGCTCAGCCGCATCCCGTGCACCAGCACGATCGGAAGCCCGGTCATCGCTCACCCTCCTCAACCAATGCAACGCACCGTTGCGTTGCGACTTAACCACGGGCGCCTAGTACAACGCAACGGTGCGTTGCACTAGGGTGGGAGAATGACGTCACCACGCCGCGGGCCGCGCAAGGCGCAGGAGATCTTCGCGACCACGCTCGCGCTGCTCGCCGAGCACGGCTACGACGGGCTCGCCGTCGAAGCGGTCGCGGAACGGTCCGGGGTCAACAAGACCACGCTCTACCGCTGGTGGCCCTCGAAGGACGCCTTGCTCGCGGCGGCACTGCGCGACTCGGACGCGCTCGAGTTCAGCGTGCCGGACACCGGCACGCTGCGCGGCGACCTGCGCGCGCTCATCGGCCTGATCAGGGACCTGCTCACCCGGCCGCCGAGCGCCCAGCTCGTCACCGCCGCCTTCGCCGCCGCGCCACGGCGGCCCGAACTCGGCGGCGTCATGCAGGCGTTCTTCGCCGACCGGATGGCACGCGAGCGGCCGGTGTTCGAGCGCGCGATAGCCAGGGGCGAGCTGCGGGCGGACGTGGACCCGGTGGCGATCATGGACCTGCTCGGCGGCGCGATCTGGTTCCGCGTCCTGCTCCGGTCCGGCGAGGCCGGTGACGGCTACCTCGACGAACTGGTGGACCTCGTGCTGCGCGGCACCGCGCCCTGAGCTAACGCTGCGGCGCGAGCCCTCGCCCGCAGGCCGCCGCGCGCTCCCTGAGGAGAGCCTGCTCGCGGACGTTGCCGGTCATCTCCGCGGCGCGCTCGAACTCCGCGCGCGCTTCGTCGAACCTGCCGACCTTCGCCAGCAGGTCGCCCCGGACGCTCGGCAACAGGTGGTACCGCTTCAAGGACGGCTCGTCGACCAGCGCGTCGACGAGTTCCAGCCCGGTCCCGGGCCCGAACGCCATGGACAGCGCCACGGCGCGGTTCAGCTCGACGATCGGGGACGGCGTCAGGTGCGCGAGCGCGGTGTAGAGGGCGGCGATCCGGACCCAGTCGGTTTCTTCGGCGGTCCGGGCCCTCCCGTGGCAAGCGGCGATCGCGGCTTGGAGGCGGTAGGGGCCGCGCCGGTCGTCGATCGACTCGGCGCGCTCCAGCGCGGCCAGCCCGCGGCGCAGCAGCACCTGGTCCCAGCGCGCACGGTCCTGTTCGAGCAACAGCACCGGATCGCCGTTGCGGTCGACGCGGGCACGCGAGCGCGACGCCTGGATTTCCATCAGCGCGACCAAACCGTGCACCTCCGGCTCGCCGGGCGCCAGCTCCGCCAGTATCCGGCCGAGCCGCAGGGCGTCCTCGCACAGCGCGGGGCGCATCCAGTCGTCGCCCGCGGTCGCGGCGTAGCCCTCGTTGAAGATCAGGTAGACGACTTCGAGCACCGACGCCAGCCGTTCGTCCAGCTCGTCCCGGTCCGGCATTTCGAACGGCACGCCGGCGTCGGACAGCGCGCGCTTGGCGCGGACGATCCGCTGGGCCACGGTCGCCTCCGAGACCAGGAACGCCCGCGCGATCTCCTTCGTGGTCAGTCCGCCGAGCAGCCGCAGGGTGAGCGCGACGCGTGCCTCGGTCGCCAGGATCGGATGGCAGGAGATGAACACGAGCCGCAGCAGGTCGTCGCCGACCCCGGCGTCGAGCGCGTCGAGATCGGGTCCCGGCGCGTCGGGCTGGGTTTCCAGATCCCGCGCCAGTTCGACCTGTTTGCGTTCGAGCCGCTCGTTTCGGCGGATGAGGTCGATCGCGCGCCGTTTCGCGGTCGTCATGAGCCAGGCGCCGGGGTTGCGGGGCACTCCGGACTCCGGCCACTGTTCGAGCGCGGCGACCATGGCGTCCTGCGCGAGTTCCTCGGCGACGCCGATGTCGCGGACGAGCCGGGCCAGCCCGGCGATGACCTTCGGGGATTCGATCCGCCACACGGCCTCGATCGCGCGGTGGGTGTCGGTGTCCGTCACGGGAGAAATAGAGCATCCCGGCGACGTCACCGCAAGCGGCTCACCGGGTACCGCGCACGAACCGTTCTCCGGTCTCCTTGACGTACTCGGCGAATTCGGGCGGACCGTCCACTTCGAACTCGGCGCCGACCGCGGCGAGCAGCAGGATCGGCCAGTCGAAGGAGTCGACCTTCATCACCAGGCGGCACGAGCCGTCACCGAGATCGGTGAACTCGCCCCAGCGCCGCACCTCGGCGGGCACCGCGTCGGCGGAGGTCCGCAGCGTGACGGTCAGCTCGTGCGGCTGGGAGGCCGACGAGATCCGGTCGCGCACGAACGCGCCGGCATCGCCGCCGGGCAGCTCGCGCTGGCGGAACCGGTGCCCGGTGGCGCGGGGTTCGGCGAGCCGGTCCACCCGGAACGTGCGCCAGTCGTGGCGTTCGGCGTCCCACCCGACGAGGTACCAGCGTCCGCTCAACGACACCAGGCGATGAGGTTCCACGAGCCGCTCCGTCCGCTCCCCCGCACGCGCGGTGTAGGTGAAGCGGAGGCGCTCGTCGTCGCGGCAGGCCTGCGCGAGCACGGTGAGCGCCCCGGCATCGACGGCGGGACCGGCATTCCACGCCGTGCGGACCGTGAACGAGCGCAACGCGTCCACCCGGCGCCGCAGGCGCGGCGGCATCACCTGGATGACCTTCGTCAGCGCGCGCACCGAGGTCTCCTCGACGCCGTCGACCGCGCCCGAAGCCGCCGTGCGCAGCCCGACCGCGATCGCGACCGCCTCCTCGTCGTCGAGCAGCAGCGGGGGCATGGCGGCTCCCGACTGGAGCTGGTAGCCGCCTGCCACACCGCGGTTCGCGTCGACCGGATATCCGAGGTCGCGCAGCCGTTCGACGTCGCGCCGCAGGGTCCGTTCGCTCACTTCGAGCTTGCCGGCGAGTTCACTTCCCGGCCAGTACCGGTGGGTCTGCAACAGGGACAGCAGCCTCAGCATGCGTGCGCTCGTGTTCGCCATGGCTCCAGGATCCCGTTGATTCAGGCCGGAAAGTGACCGGTTCGGATCCTAACTCCTCCGCGGTGACGTCACCGGCTCGCCGAACCAGCGGGAAAGATGCGCGTCCAGGTCCCGCTGATCGTCGCCGACCCAGGCCACGTGGCCGTCGGGGCGCAGCAGGACGCACGGCACGTCCAGTGCCGCGGTGGGATCCGCGAGGTGATCGACCCGGTCCGACCAGCCGCCGACGGTCAGGCGTTCGGTGCGGTCCAGCAGCAGGCCTCGGCCGCGGTGCAGGAGGTCGTAGAGGCGGCCTTGTTTCACCTCGACGTCGCGCAGGCGGCGGCCGAGCAGGTCGGGGCCTGCGCCGCTGTGCTGATCGTTCGGCTCGCGAGCTTCGCCGAAGTCGTAGCGGATGTCGATCGCGGTGATCTTCTCGATCAGGTGGCGGTTCACCTCGTCGAAGTCCATCAGTTCGGTGAGCAGCCTGCGCACCGCCCGCGGGCCCGGTTCGGTCGACGACAGCTCCATCTGGGCGCGGGTGTTGTCCAGCACGTCCTCGGCGACCGGATGGCGTTCGGCGTGGTAGGTGTCCAGCAGCGCTTCCGGCGCCCATCCGCCGAGCTGTGCGGCCAGTTTCCAGCCGAGGTTGACCGCGTCCTGAACACCGAGGTTGAGGCCCTGGCCGCCGGTGGGCGGATGGATGTGCGCCGCGTCGCCGGCCAGCAGCACCCGCCCGACCCGATAGCGTTCGACGAGCCGGGTGGCATCCCCGAAGCGGGACAACCAGCGCGGGGAGTGCACGCCGAAATCGGTTCCGGCGAGCGCGCGCAGCTGGTGCCGGAAGTCTTCGAGGGTGGGCGGTTGCGCGCGGTCGCTGACTCCCGCGGCGGGAACGACGACGCTGTAGATCCCTTCGCCGAAGGGACGGAGCCAGAACCGTTTGCTGGCGTCGCCTACTTCGCGCATCTTCTCGGCGATCTCTTCTTGCGGTACGCCCGCTTTCATTTCGCCCATCAGCGTTTCGGTCCGCGAGGGCTCGCCGGGGAAGCCGACACCGAGCAGTTTGCGCACGGCGCTTCGGGCACCGTCGCAGCCGACGAGATAGCGCGAACGCAGCTTTTCCCCGTTGGCCAGTTCGACCGTGACCCCCTCGTCGTCCTGCTCGACACCGGCCACCGCGCACCCGCGCCTGACCTGTGCGCCTAGCTCGACCGCGTGCTCTTCGAGCAGACGAACGACGACCGGATGCTGGATGCCCAGCAGGTAGGCGTGCGCGGAATCGAGGCCCTCAGGCGCCGGCTTGTCGATGCCGGCGAAGAAACCGCCCGCCGGGCGCTGTCGACCGTGCGGGAGAAGGCGATCCAGCAGTCCGCGCATGGCCATCAGTTCGAGACTGCGAATGTGCAGGCCGACGATGCGCACGAACGACGCGGGCTCGTTTTCCTTTTCCAGCACCAGTACCCGCACGTCGTGCAGCCGCAGCTCGGCGGCGAGCATCGCGCCGGTCGGGCCGCACCCGGCGATGACCACATCGAACACGGGAGGCGTGCTATCGGCGCCGGATGCCGAGGACGGTGCGGCGGTGAACTGCGAAGAAGGGTGCATAGGTGTGCCTTTCGGGAGTGCCTTGGCGGCGCTCCCGGCGACACCTACGTCAGTCGCCCGACCGTGACGGGCAGGGGGAGCACCCATTTCGATGCAGCGTTCATGGGTCTCACCTCCTCGGGCGGTGTCACGGTCCGCTGCAAGATACCGGCACGGGCGGCACCCCGTCCAATCCTTTTCCCGCCGCGTGAGCACGACCTGTGCTGGAGTGCGCTCGACCCGCGAATCGGGTCCGAACGGCTCAAGGCGCGCGTGCGCGCAACCCCGACGCGCGCACCGACGTAGTACCCGGTGTGAAAGTCCAGAAGATCACGATGGCGGTGGCCGTGCTCGCCACCGCGCTCGCGTTTCCGGCCGCGGCACAGGCCAGTACCGGCCGCGGTCCCGTCAAGGTAGCCGCGTACGACCTCGGGGACGGCGCGTTCCAGGACCCGGCCGTTCCGGGGCCCATCGAACTCGCCGCCGTCGTGCACTACCCGGCCCGGTTGGGCAGCACTCCCCGGCCGTTGATCGTGCAACTCCACGGATCCTGGTGGACCTGCGCGGACCGCCGGGCCGAGGCGGACCTGCGCGCCGCCGAGCAGCGCCACGACGAAACGGCGGCTCGTCAGGCGAGGGAGGCGCTCGGCGGCTGGCCGTGTCGCCCCGGAGTTCCGCCGCTACCCAGCGAGCGGGGGTACGACTACCTCGGAGACCAGCTGGCGCGCGCGGGTTTCGTCGTGGTTTCCTTGCGCGCCAACGGAATCAACGCGGCGGGGACGGGTCTCGATGCGTACGGAGCCCGAGCGCGCCTGATCAACAAGCACCTCGCGATGTGGCGGGACCTGTCGGCAACCGGCACCGGGGACCTCGCGGGCAAGCTCGTCGACCCGGCGACCGGGCGCCCCGACCCGATCGACTTCCGCGGCAGGGTGGACATGACCGACGTCGGCACGATGGGGCACTCCCGCGGCGGGAAGGCCGTGATGTGGCAGGCCTCCGACAAGCACCGGGCCGAATGGCCGGCGGGCGTGCGGATCAGGGCGGTGTTCGCGCTGGCACCGGTGTACTTCCACTACCCCGAAGAGGACATCGGCGACGACCTGGTCACCACGATCCCGTTCACGGTGCTGACGGGAAGCTGCGACGGGGCGGTCGGCACCGTGGGCACCGGCTATGTCAAGGACGCCCGTGGCAAGAACCCCGGCCCGCTCGAGGCGATTTCCTTGCACGGAGCCAACCACAACTTCTACAACACCCAGTGGTCACTCGGCGGCGGCCAGGTCATGGCCGAGGACGATGCCCTGCGCGAGCCGGGAACGCCCACCGGGCGATGCCACGGCATCGGCGCCGACAAGGACACCGACCGCCAACTGACCGAAGAGCGGCAACGCCGACTCGCGTCGAAGTACATCATCGCGTTCTTCGGCCATCGCCTGTGACGGGCGGAGTTCTTCACACCAGGCGTCGCAGGGAACGCCGGAGCCGCGTGGTCAGCGAGGTGGGTGCGGGCACGGTACGGCTCGGCGCGCGCGGCGGCACGGTCACCGCGATCAGACCGCCGTCGACGAGGATCAGCCAACTGCCGCACAGGCATTGCCGGTAGCTGACCCTGCCGTCGGAGACGGGGTGGGTCGAACCGGTGTCGAGGCGTTCGCCCGCGGGCCAGCCGCAGCGCGGGCAGGTGGTGTTCGTGGTCATGGTCGAAGCGTGCTGTAATAGTTCAGTGCACTTCAACCCTTACGGCGGCGCGGCGGCCCAGATCGCCGCCGCGCTGGTCAACGCCGGCCCCGGCACGGCCGCCGAGCTTTCGGCCGTCCTGCGCGAGCACGGGGCGACCATGGGCACGATCTCCCCTGCCGAGGCGGGCGAAGTGTTCGCCTGGGCCAAACGGCTGCGCGCGGTGTTCGAAGCCTCTTCATCGGAACTCGCCGTGGACCTCGTCAACGAGCTGCTCGCCGACTCCGCGTGCCGCCCGTTCGTCTCCCGCCACGACGGCCTCCGCGCCCATCTGCACTACGCCCGCGAGGACGAGGGCGTGCTGCGCCGCATCCGCGCCTACACCGCGGGCGGACTGGCGCACCTGGTGTGCGAGGACCCCGACCGGTTCGGCCGCTGCGCTCGCGAGGGCTGCGCGACCGTGTTCGTGGACACCTCGCGCAACGGCAGGCGCCGATTCTGCTCCACGCGCTGCGCCACCAGGGTGCACGTCGCCGAACATCGCGTACGGGCCGCCGCGGCCGGGTAGCGTTCCGGCGCCGCGTCAAGGTTGCGCGGCAAGCCTTTCCCGCTCGGCGAGGAACTCGTCGAGCAACTCGAAGAGCACCTTCAGAAGACGTTCTTCCTCCTCGTACGTGAAGTCTTGCTCGCCCTGCCAGCCCGGCTTGGCGATCTGCATGACCTGGCCCGCCCAGACGAGGTTGGCGCCGACCTCGTAGTTCGCCATCAGCCACTCGCGCCACCCGGTCAAACCCGGTTCGCCGTACCGGCGCGCGGCTTGGTCGTACCCCATCATGAAATCGGTCGCGGCGCGGAAGGACGTTCTCCCCACGAACATGCCGACGCGCTTCGCGAACTGGGCGAAGTACTCGCGCTCACTCATCTCGAGCAGATCCTTCATCCTTGGAGTCTGCCCGGTTTCACCACTGGCGGTGGTGAAACCGGGCAGAAGGTCGCGGCATAGAGTGGCAGACATGAGCAAGCGCTTAGTGGCATTGGGAGACTCGTTCACCGAGGGCGTCGGGGACGACGATCCGCGCGCCGCCAACGGTGTCCGGGGCTGGGCGGACCGGGTGGCCGCACAGCTCGCGGCCGACGTCCCGGACTTCCGCTACGCCAATCTCGCGATCCGGGGCAGGCTGCTCGGCCAGGTCCTCGACGAGCAGCTCGAACCGGCCCTCGCCATGACGCCCGATCTCGTGACGCTCTACGCGGGCGGCAACGACCTCATGCGCCCGAAGGTCGATATCGACGCGCTGCTCGAACGGTACGACGACGCCGTCGCGACGCTGCGTTCCACCGGCGCGACGGTGGTCCTGTTCACCGGCGTCGACGGCGTCGAAGATCCGCTCTTCCGCAAGATGCGCGGCCGCACCGCGATCTACAACGAGCTCGTGCGCGGTATCGCGGCACGACGGGGCGCGCTGCTCGTGGACATGTGGCCGATGCGGCAGCTGCGCGACCGCCGGATGTGGTCGGCCGACCGGCTGCACCTCAACTCCGCCGGGCACACCGAGGTGGCCATCGAGGTGCTCCGGGTACTCGGCGTCCCGCATTCGCTCCCACCGATCGCACTCGCCCCGGCGCCGGTCGTCGACCCGCGCTCGCGGCGTTCGGAGGACCTGAGGTGGGTGCGCGAGCACGCGCTGCCGTGGATCAAGCGCAGGGTCCGGGGAGAATCGTCTGGCGACACGGTCACGCCGAAGCGGCCGGAGCTCCTTCCGGTGCTCGACGGCCAGGCCTGAGCCCGTCGAGCAGCACCTCCACGACCCGCTCGCGCAGCGCGCCCTCGGGGACCTGGTCCACCGCGCGCGACGCGCCGACGATCACCGGGAGTAGTTCGCCGAGCCCGATGTCGGCGCGGACCGCGCCCGCGGACTGGGCGCGTTCGAGCAGCGTTCGCAGCCCACCGCGTACGCCGAGGCCCGTTTTCAGCTCAGGTCGGGGCGCGGGCGCACCCGCGGCGGCGAGCGCGTCGGAGTAGGCGTTCTTCTTGGCCGCCATGGTGATCCAGCGCCGCAACAGCTCGTAGAAGGCGGCGCCGGGATTCTCGGCGTCGGCGAGCGACGCGGCCTCGTCGGCGAACTCCCGCACCAGTTGGCGCAGCACCGATTCCAGCAGCGCTTCCTTGGTCGGGAAGTGCCGGAACACGGTGCCGACGCCGACCCCCGCCGCCTTGGCGACCTGCTCGGTCGACGCGCCGGTCCCGTGCTCGGAGAACACTTCCGCCGCGGCGGAAAGGACGCGCTCGCGGTTGCGTCGCGCGTCGGCACGCAGCGGTTTGGGTTCGGTCACGGGTGCCGATGGTAATCACCGGCCTCGGCGTTCGGGTGGGTAGTGATCACCAAGCTGGCAATCGGCCAGCAGGCATGAGATCTTGCCCTATCGGGTGACGGCGGTCACAGGAGGTAGTAGCGATGGTGCTCGGGAACGACGAAGCGGACAAGGCCCTCAAGGCGAAGGAAACCCAACGATCGGCACAAGTCCGGCGCGCGGCGGTGGCCAGCGCGATCGGCACCACCATCGAGTGGTACGACTTCTTCCTCTACAACACCGCGGCCGCGTTGATCTTCCCGCAGCTGTTCTTCCCCGCGTCGAGCAGCTACGCCGGTGCGATCCAGTCGTTCGCGACCTACGCCGTGGGGTTCGCCGCGCGCCCGATCGGCGCCGCCATCTTCGGCTACTGGGGCGACCGCATCGGCCGCAAGGCCACGCTCATCGTCACGCTGCTCGCGATGGGCATCGCCTCGGGACTCGTCGGCGTGCTGCCGGGCACCGCGACCATCGGCCCGGCCGCGCCCCTCATCCTGGTGGCACTGCGGCTCATCCAGGGCATCGCGATCGGCGGCGAGTGGAGCGGTTCGGTGCTGCTCGCGATGGAATGGGGTGATCAGCGCAAACGCGGACTGCTCGCGAGCTTCGCCCAGATCGGCGTCCCGGTCGGCCTCGTGCTCGGCACCGGCGGAATGACGCTGCTGTCGGCGCTCCTCTCCCCCGCAGCGTTCAACTCGTGGGGCTGGCGACTGCCGTTCCTGGCGAGCCTGATCCTGGTCGCGGTCGGACTCGTCATCCGGCTGCGGATCCTGGAAACCCCGATGTTCGCCAAGGTCGTCGCCGAGAAGCGGACCTCGGCCAGCCCCGTCGTCGAAGTCGTCAAGCACCACTGGCGCGAGATCCTGCTCTCGGCGGGCCTGCGGTTCAGCGAGCAGATGCCGTTCTACCTGTTCACCAGTTACGTCCTGGTCTACGTCGTCGAACAACGCCACATCGGCAAGACGTTCGTGCTGAACGCCGTGCTCGTCGCGGCCGCGCTCGAACTCGGCACGATCCTGTGGTTCTCGCAGCTGTCCGACCGGATCGGCCGCAAACGGGTCTACCTCAGCGGCGCGGTGCTCACCGGCCTCATCGGTTTCCCCTACTTCGCGATACTCCAGAACGGCGCGCCGACGCTCATCTTCTTCGCCATCGTGATCGCGATGATCCCGCACGCCATGCAGTACGGGCCCCAGGCGGCGCTCATCGGCGAGAGCTTCCCGACCCGGCTGCGCTACGGCGGTGCCGGGATCGGCTACCAGCTCGCGTCCGTGTTCGCCGGCGGGCCCGCGCCGCTGCTGGCGACCTGGCTCCTGCACACCACCGGCACGCCGTACGCGATCGCGGGCTACATCGTGGTGTCGGCGGTGATCACGGTGATCTGCGGCCTCCTGCTGAAGGACCGCTCACGCGCCGACATCGACGACGACGTCACCTACCACCGCGCCGGACGGGGACCGAAGCCCGCGTAGCAAACGAGACCGGCCACTCCGAGCACCACCGCCGTGATCATCGCGGCAGTGGAGCCCGCGGGCTGCGCGAGCCAGGTGACCACCGGCAAGGCGCCGGTCGGATCGGGCGGCACCAGCAACAGGATCGCGGCCCAGCCCAGTGGCGGGGCCCACGCCAGCCTGCCGCCGAGCACCGTCGCGCCGAGCGCGGTCAGCCCGGAGAGCCCGGCCACGTCCCGCCACACCACGCCAGCAGGCAGCAGCGGCGGGTCCACTGTGGACCAGAGTGCGAGCACGGCCCCCGCTGCCGCGGCCGTGGCCAGCAGCAGGTGCGCGGCCCGGCGCACCGGCCACCTGATCGACGCCGTGCGGTCCAGCTCCGGATCGTCGCCCGCGAGCCCCGACCCCCACGCCCCCGTCGCGATCGCCATCGCGATCAGTCCGAAGTAGAGCGTCGAGTCGCTGACGCGCGCCAGCGCCAGCAACGCGGCCACCGAGACGACCATCGCGGCCAACGCGGCCGGGATTCCCCTCGAACGCGCGTAAAGCACCACGAATCTCATTGCCCGCCACCGGAGGCGAGCACGTCGAGCAGGTCGCCGTCGCACCGCAAGGCGGCCGAGCGCAGCGCCGCGACCCGGCGGAGCTGTTCCGGTTCCGGCAGTGCGCGAAGCGCGTCCCACGCGGGCAGGGCGACCTTGTCCACGTCGGCTCGCCGGTACGAACCCGGCAACGGGCGGTACTGACCCGCCAGCCACGCCGCCGCGACCGTGCGTGCCGCGCGCTCGCGGACGAACCGCTGGTCCGACTCGTCGCGGGAACCGAGGCAGGTCCTCGTCCCCGCGCCCGCGAGGAACGCGGTCTTCAGATCGTCCGCCGTCGGCGGCATGACCCCGTTGACCGGCCCCCAGACGTAGTTGTTGGTGTCGAAGGGAACCGTCGCAGGGTCGTAGCGCACACCGCCGTTGTACGGCTGGTGCACCGTTGTCTGCTGAACGCTCGTCGGTGCGTCCGGCAGTTTCGCGAGCAACGCCAGCGCGGCGCGGCCAGGACCGGCCACAGTGGACAGCAGTGACTCGTTCACCTTGGTGACGCACACCTTCTGCGGCCCCTCCGTGCAGACCGGTGCGGCCGCGTCGGCGTCGACCGGGTAGGCCGTCGCCTTGTCGGCGGGCAGGATCGGCAACGCGACGGCCACGCCCACGAGCACGGGAAGCACCGCGACCAGGCGCCCCCGCACCGATCGGGCGGCCAGCAGCGCGAACGCGGTCGCCCCGAGCCCGGCGAACCACACCGCTTGCCCGACATCGACCGAAGCCGCGACGGTGGTGAACCCGTCGCTCGGCCCGTTCATGGCGGGCGAGAGCAGGCCGACCCGGTACGGCACCGCCCCGTCGGCCACCGTCCCGCTGCCCGGCGTGCTCAGCAGCAGGATCACCGCGGCGAACCCGACGGCCGTCATCAGCGGCGGGGTCAGCAGGTACGGCGCCAGCGACGCGACCGCCATGCCCGCCCAGAAGCTCGCCACCAGCGCGAGCAGACCGACCAGGAGGATCGGCAGCCAGCCGAACGAGAAGTACGCGCCGTGGAACAGCACTTGCACCGCACCGACCAGGAACGTCACGAGCGCCCCCGAGCCGAGGCCGATCCCGACCGCGGCGGAGAGCACGGCGATCCGGTGCCACCGCGGTTTCGGCACCGACGCCATCAGCTCGCCGACCCCGGACCGATGATCGCGCAAGCCCTGAACCGCGCCCGCGCCGAGCACGAACGGCCACGAGAACATCAGCAGATTTCGCTGCCACATCGCCGAAGCCGTCCACTCGGTCGTCCACTGGGCGTGGCCGTTCTGCCACGGCCCGGTCAGCAGGTACAGGATCGCCAGCGACGCGACCACGAACAGCAGACCGACCGGCAGCGCCGACGAACGCCGCAGTTCGATACCGAGGATCCGTTTCACGCTGACCTCCGATGCTCGGCCAGCAGCGCGGAGTAGCCCCGTTCGGTGTCGCTGTCCCCGGCGTCGGACCCGGTGCCCGCCGCGGCGAGATCCGCCGCCGAGCCCTGGAAAACCAGTTCACCCTCGTCGATCAACGCGACATCCGTGCAGGCCGCCGCGACGTCCTCGACGAGATGCGTCGACACCACGACACAGGTGTCCGCGCGCAGGTCGTGCAGCAGCTCGCGGAACTGCATGCGCTGCGCCGGATCCAGCCCCGCGGTCGGCTCGTCGAGCAACAGCACGGCCGGGTCGTTCACGATCGCCTGCGCGATACCGGCACGACGGACCATGCCACCGGAGAGCGTCTTCATCTTGTCGTCCGCCCGGTCGGCGAGCCCGACTCGCTCGATCGCCCGCTGCACCGCACCCGGCACGTCCTGCTTCGGCATTTCCTTCAGCCAGGCCAAGTACTCCACGAACTCGCGGACGGTGAACCGCCGGTAGTAGCCGAACTGCTGCGGCA
Organism: Amycolatopsis sp. CA-230715; assembly: GCF_018736145.1. Taxonomy (GTDB): domain Bacteria; phylum Actinomycetota; class Actinomycetes; order Mycobacteriales; family Pseudonocardiaceae; genus Amycolatopsis. Next base: position 9,201,564 of record NZ_CP059997.1, on the reverse strand, counting down.
GGTACCCGATCCGGCGGCGAACCTCGCGCAGGTCCCGCGACCGCCGCACGTCCTGCCCGAACAGCTCCAGCGCCCCGCCCGACGGGCGCACGATCGTGGCCAGTGCCCTGATGAACGTGGTCTTCCCCGCGCCGTTGGGACCGAGCAGGCCGTGCACGCCGACCCCCAACGACAGATCGAGCCCGTTCACCGCCCGCCGCCGTCCCGCCTTCACGACGAGCCCCTCGGCCTTGACCTCCCACGCGTAGGTCGTGGGTGCGACCTCGCTCGCGCTCACCGTGCGCACCATGTCGTCTTCCTTCCCGGTCATCGCTGGCTCGTGAGCTTGGTGAAGGCAGGCGCCCTCAGTACGAGGACGGCGGCGGCCAGCAACGCCACCGCGCCCCAGATCGGCATCGCCCACGGTTCGAACGCCGTGGGCAGCCGCATTTGGAACAACGCGGGCCCGACCACGAACAGGCACCACAGGCCGCCCACGGCGATCGACGCGCGCGTGACCCCGACGAACCCGCCGAGCGCGAGCGTGCCCGCGGTGAAAGCCAGGCACGGCAACAACCCCAGCGCCGGTGACGTCCCCGCGAGCACACCCGCCACCACGAGCGCGGGCAGCACCACCACCAGCACGCTCAACGTCCGCCGCAGCACCAGGTACAGCCCCGACCGGGGCGTCCCCGCCACCAGCTCCCACGCGGGATCGAGGCCCCTCGTCCACACCGCGGCCACCCCGAACAGCGGCAGCACCGGGGACAGCAGCAACAGCAGCGACGGCCGGGACCCGCCGAACACCCCGATCACGTCGAACAACAACGCGATCGCGGTGACCAGCACCGACATCCCGATCCACGGCACCATCGCCGGCGTGGCCCAGGTGCTCAGCCACGCGGCGAACCGGTTGTGGCCCAACGCCTTCGGCCTCCGTACGACCTCAGCGTCCACAATGGAATCCACGCTGGACCACACGGAGTCGACGAGCGCGCTGACCGCGGGGCCGTCGGACCGCACCACCTCCGCCAGCTTCGCCCGGCAGAGCGCGCACCCCTCCAGATGCGCCTCGACCGCCCACTCGGCTTCCGGCGGCACCGGCTGCCCGAGCGCGTACCGCTCGATCAGCTCCGCCGACACGTGGCCACCGCTCGTTCTGTCCGTCATCTCGCGCCTCACCATGTCGCTGCCTCCCGGGATCCCGGATCACCGAACTTCAGCGCTTCCAACGTTTCGCGCATCGACGCGCGCGCACGCCGCGCCCGCGTCTTGACCGTTCCTTCCGGCACACCGAGCAGCACCGCGGTCTCCCGCACCGACAGACCGTCGAGCACCATCGCCTGGAGCACTTGGCGCAGTTCGGGCGCCAGCCGCGCGAGCGCGTCCCCGACGCCGTCGCCGACCGTCGCGGCCAGGGCCTCCTCTTCGGCGGCGGGCGCCACGTCCGCGATCGCGGCGGCGGGCGGCGGCTGCGCGTGGCGGGCACGGCGCCGGAACGCGTCGATGAGCCGCCGCGCCGCGATGGTCCACAACCAGCCCATCGCGCTGCCGTCCACGGACGCACCGGAGAACCGGTCGGCGGCACGCCACACCGCGAGGAACGTTTCCTGTAGCACCTCGGCCACGATCTGCTCGTCGGCGCACCGCCGCCGCAACCGCACGGTCAGCCACGGACTGGTGCGCCGGTACAGCTCCTCGAAGGCCGCCCGGTCGCCCTTGGCGACCCGGCGCACCAGCTCCGCGTCATCGGCCTCACCTCGCGCGGCCGACGTACTGGGGAATCCCTTCACACCCGGCCAGACGCCGCGACCGCGACCGCGGTTCTCGAATTCGAGTGATCCACGTCACGAAAAAGCGGCCGGGGTTCGGACACCACTGGTCCGAACCCCGGCCGCTCCTCGTGCACGGGGTGTTATTGCTGGCGGGGCGGTCCTTGCGGGCCACCCTGCTGTGGGAACGGGCCGCTCGACGGACCCTGCGGCGGCTGCTGCTGCGGGTACGCGCCACCGCCCTGCCCGTACTGCCCGCCGTACGGGGGCTGCTGGGGCTGCTGCGGGTACGGCGGCGGGGCCGGGGCCTGGTGCGGCGGCGGGCTCGGCTGGTGCGGCGGGATCTGCGCGGACGGCTGGCGCTTCGGCAACTCCGGCGTCGGCGCCTCCGGCGCGGGCTCAGGCTCGGGCTCCGCTTCCGGCTCCGGCTCCGGTGCGCGCAGGGTCGGTCGCGGCACCGAGGGGCGTGCCGAACTCGTGCCGAGCGGACCCGGAACCTCTTGGCGCGCCACGGCTTCCGCGGCCGCGACCGCCTCGGCGACCTTCGGGTCGCTCTTCGTGTCGAACCAGCCGGACACCTCGTCGTCTTCGAGATCCGGCTTCTCGACGGTCTCTTCCTTGGGCGGCTCGTAGCGGAAGACGCCGTCGTCGCCCGGCGCGCCGAGGGTGCGCGCGAACCCTTCCAGCGCCTTGCCGTAGTCGCTCGGGACCAGCCACACCTTGTTCGCGTCGCCCTGCGCCATCTGCGGCAGCGTCTGGAGATACTGGTACGCCAGCACTTCCGGCGTCGGGCGGCCAGCCTTGATCGCGGCGAACACCTTCTCGATCGCCTTCGCCTGCCCCTGCGCCTGCAGGTACCGGGCCGCGCGTTCACCCTGTGCGCGCAGGATCCTGGACTGCCGCTCGGCCTCGGCACCGAGGATGGTCGCCTGCCTGGCACCTTCCGCAGCGAGGATCTGGCTCTGCTTCTGCCCTTCCGCGGTCTTGATCGCGGACTCCCGCTGACCTTCCGCGGTGAGGATCATCGCGCGCTTCTCCCGGTCGGCGCGCATCTGCTTCTCCATCGAGTCCTGGATGGAGGGCGGCGGGTCGATCGCCTTCAGCTCCACTCGCGCGACCCTGATCCCCCACCGGCCGGTCGCGTCGTCGAGCACGCCGCGCAGCTGGCTGTTGATCGAGTCGCGCGAGGTCAGCGTCTGCTCGAGGCTCATGCCACCGACCACGTTCCGCAGCGTGGTGGTGGTCAGCTGCTCGACACCGACGATGTAGTTCGAGATCTCGTACACCGCCGCGCGCGAATCGGTGACCTGGAAGTACACCACCGTGTCGATCGACACGGTGAGGTTGTCCTCGGTGATCACCGGCTGCGGCGGGAACGAGACGACCTGCTCGCGGAGGTCGATCCTGGCGCGCACCTTGTCGAAGAAGGGCACCAGGAAGTTCAGGCCGGGCGAGGCGACCGTGCGGAACCGGCCCAGCCGCTCGATCACCGCCGACTGGGCCTGCGGCACCACCATGATCGCCTTCGCGACCGTGACGATCACGAACAGGATGATTATCGCGACGACGATGATCGCTGCGGTCGTCAACTCTTTGCTCCCCTTATCGAAGGTGTGCCGCGGACACGACCGCGGTGGCGCCTGATATCTCTACCACGGTCACCCGTTCACCGGGTTCCATGCGCTGGTCCTCACTGAAGCTGCGGGCCGACCACACCTCGCCGCCCAGCTTCACCTGCCCGCCGTCCAAGTCCACAGTGGACGTCACGACGGCCTCGGCGCCGACGAGCGCCTCGGTGTTGGTCTTCACCGACGGCCCCATCAGGAACCGGCGCTTCAGCGCGGGCCTGGCGAGCACGAGCAGCCCGATCGAGACCACCGCGAACACCGCGACGTCGATCGCCGTGTGACCGGTGATCGAGGCGGACGCCCCGCCCGCGAGCGCGCCGACCCCGAGCATGATCAGGACGAGGTCACCGGACAGCACCTCGGCGACCATCAACGCGACGCCCGCGGCCAGCCAGATGAGTGCCGGAATCATGCCGCCATCGTCTCAGAAAGTGACCGTTCGCACCGTTCGGACAACTCGACGTGACCTACGCGTGACCTACTCACTCCGCGTCCGGTTCGGTGACGAAGTCGATGAGCCGTTCGACCGCGCCGATCAGCGGGGTTTCCAGGTCGCGGAAGCCGCGGACACCGGCGAGCACGCGCTGCCAGCCCTCCCACGGTTCACCCCAGCCCAGCGCCGTGCAGATGCCGACCTTCCACTCCACGTCCCTCGGTACCGACGGCCACGCGTCGATCCCGACCGACGCGGGTTTCACCGCCTGCCACACGTCGACGTAGGGATGACCGGTCACCAGCACGTTCTCGTCCTTGATGCCGTCGACGAGGCGGGACTCCTTGCTGCCGCGCACCAGGTGGTCCACCAGCACGCCGAGCCGACGCCCCGGTCCGGTGCCGAACTCGGCGATCCGGTCGGCGAGCACGTCGACACCGTCGAGTGGCTCCACCACGACGCCTTCGACGCGCAGGTCGTGCCCCCACACCCGCTCGACGAGTTCCGCGTCGTGCTTGCCCTCGACCCAGATCCGGGAGTCGCGGGCCACGCGCGCCTTGAGCCCGTCGACCCGCACCGAGCCCGACGCCGACCGCGTCGGCGCCTTCGGGGCGGCCTTCGGCGGAACCAGCGTCACGGGTTTGCCTTCGAGCAGGAACGCGGCCGGGGCCAGCGGGAACACGCGATGGCGGCCGTGGCGGTCTTCGAGCACCGCGTTGCCGTACTCGAGCCGCACCACCGCGCCGCAGAAACCGCTTCCCGGTTCCTCCACCACGAGACCGGGTTCGGCTGGCACCTCCGGGATCTTCCGTTTGCGCGGACCGGACAGCACGTCGTCATACGAATGAGAGCGCACGATCCGGGACGCTATCGGCGCGAGGCGCCCGCCGTCGCCCCGCCACGCCGGGCTCACCACGACGGCAGCGTCCTGCTTTCCCCGACCGCGAGTGCCCAGAGATCGGCCACGTCACGGCCCGCCGCCGACCACGCGGCCCTGATCCGGTCGAGCGGCTCGTCGACGGGTTCCTTGGTCAGCACGAACGTGCCCCAGTGCATCGACGCGAGGCGGCGCGCACCGAGATCGGCCAGCGCGCGCACCGCCTCGTCGGGGTCCATGTGCACCGGGCTCATGAACCACCGCGGCTCGTACGCGCCGATCGGCAGCATCGCGACGTCGATGCCGGGATACCGCGCGCCGATCTCCGCGAACCAGCCGCCGTAGCCGGAATCGCCCGCGTGGTAGGTGCGCGTGCCGTCCGGCGCCGTGACGACCCAGCCGCCCCACAACGAAGTGCAGGCGTCGAACGGGCCGCGGCGGCTCCAATGGTGCGACGGGACGAAATCGAACCGCAGCCCGGCGACCTCGACGGATTCCCACCAGTCCAGTTCGACCACCTCGGTGAAGCCGCGCCGCCGGAACCACCTGCCGAGTCCCGCGCCGACGAGCACCGGGACCCGTTTCGGCAGCCGGTCGATCGTCGGCGCGTCGAGGTGGTCGTAGTGGTTGTGGCTGACGAGCACCACGTCGATCGCCGGAAGTTCCGCCCACGCCAGTCCTGGCGGGGTCAGTCTGCGGGGCACGCCGGGGATCTTGGCCGACCACACCGGATCGGTCAGCACCGCGACGCCGCCGAGCCGGACCAGGTAGGTCGCGTGCCCCACCCACGTCCAGCTCGACTCTCCCGCGGAGAGCGCGGGCAGCCCGTCCCGGCGGACCGGAATGCGATCGGCGCGCTCGGTGGAACCGCGGAACCCGCCCTCGCGCAGGATCCTGATCAGCTCGCGCGGGGTCGGCAGCGGTGCGGTCAACCGGTCCCGATAGGACAGACGGCGCATGTCCCCGTCTTACCCCGATGTCAGAACAACGGCCACGGGACGGCGCGCCAGTCGTCGCCGGGCTCGGGGAACGCCCCGGCCGCGAGCAGCTGTTCGGCTCGTTCGCGGATCGCGCCGATCTCGAGCCCGATCAGATGCGGCTTGAGCTGCTCGCCGAGATCGCCGTCCAGCTTGGCGGGCAGCTCGCGCAGCTTCTCGGCGGCCTCGTCGCCGATCGGCTCCCCGATCCAGCCCCACAGCACGGTGCGCAGCTTCGGGTCGGTGTGCAGGCAGATCCCGTGATCCACGCCGTAGACCCGGCCGTCGACGCCGCCGAGCACGTGCCCGCCCTTGCGGTCGGTGTTGTTGGCGATGATGTCGAGCAGCGCGAGGCTGCGCATCTCCGGCCGGTCCGCGTGCGCCAGCACCGCGGGCTCGCCCATCCGGTCGTGCGCGTGCAGCACCACGCGCCAGCCGTCGGGAAGCTCGTCGGGCGCCCGCACGTCGACGAGGTCGTCTTCGGTCGTCTCGATCCACAGCTGGACCATGCCGGGGCCGAACGGCCCGTCGCGCAGCACCGTCGGCGGCACGGCGCCGAGCCCGGACCCTTCGGACAGCAGGTACGTCGCCACCTCACGGCCGGCGAGCGTGCCGTCCGGGAAGTCCCACAGCGGACGTTCCCCCGCCACCGGCTTGTACACCGCGTTCGCGCGCACACCGTCCAGCTCGATCACGCAGAACAGGGTCACGTTCGATGCGTCGACGAGCCTGCCTTCGACCTCGAGCGATCCGCGTTCGACGAGTTCCCTGGCGAACTCGCCATCCGGTCTTACCGACGGTTCGGGTGGCTCCTGGCTCGTCACGCTCAGTCCTCGGTCAGGTCGGCGTCGCGCCGGTACCCGTTCTGTCGCGGGCAGATGTGCCCGTCGGGGTCGAGCGGCTCACCGCACAGCGGGCACGGTTTGCGCCCGGCGTTGACGACCCTGTCCGCCCGGTCCGCGAACGCGCGCGCGGCGGCGGGCGTGAGGAACACGCGGACCGCGTCCGGCCCCTCCTCGGTGTCGTCGAGCACCACGGTCTCGTCGACCTCGCCCTCGGTGATGGCGAGCAGTTCGATCACCACCGCGCTGCTTTCGGCGTCCCAGCCCAGCCCCATCGTGCCGACCCGGAACTCCTCTTCGACCGGAACGTCCAGTGGTTCCGAATCTCGGAGTTCGTCGGGCACCTCCTCCGGCACCTCGGCGCCGAAGCGGTTCGCGACCTCCTCCAGCAGGGACGCGAGGCGTTCGGCGAGGACCGCGACCTGCTGCTTCTCGATCGTCACGCTGATCGTGCGGACGTCCTCGGACGCTTGGAGGTAGAACGTGCGGTCGCCGGGTTCCCCGACGGTGCCAGCGACGAACCGGTCGGGTTGACGGAAGACGTGAATTACGCGAGCCATGGCACCACAGACCCTAAGCCACCCCTGCATGATCGGCATCCGCCGCCCCGCCTTCGCGTTGTTCGCTCTTGGCGCACCGGACCTGCCGCTACCCTGCAGCCGTGTCGAAAATCATGCCCTACGGCTCATGGGACTCCCCGATCAGCGCCGCCGACGTCGCCACCGCGGGCGGCTCGGCGCAGTGGCTCGACGTCGTCGACGGCGAGGTCTGGTGGGCGGAGGGAAGACCGGACGAGGGCGGACGGCTCGCCGTCGTCCGCGCGTCGGCCGAAGGCCGCGTCGAGGAGTTGCTGCCGCAGCCGTGGAACGCCCGCAACCGCCTGCACGAGTACGGCGGCGTCCCCTGGGTCGCCGTCGGCGGCTCACTGGTGTTCACGCACTGGGACGACCAGCGCGTCTACGCCCGCGAGCTGAGCACCGGCGAGGTCACCCCGATCACCGACGAGCCGGAGTCCCCGCAGGGCGTCCGCTACGGCGACCTCCGGCGCGGGCCCGGTGACGAAGTGTGGGCTGTCCGTGAACGCAGTGTCGGCGCCCGGCGCGCCGACGTCCGCCGCGATCTGGTGTCGCTGTCACCGCGCGGCGGCGAGCCGCGAGTACTGGCCGCGAGCCACCACTTCATGACGGCGCCCCAGCTGTCGCCGGACGGCACCCGCGCCGCCTGGCTCGGCTGGGAACACCCGTCGATGCCGTGGGACGAAACGGAACTGTGCGTCGCCGAGCTGACCGGTGACGGCGGGTTCGGGCCGCATCGCGTGCTCGCCGGTGGCCCCGGCGTCTCGGTGTGCCAGATCCAGTGGGAAAGCGCCGACAGCCTGCTCGCGCTGCTCGACCCGGAGGGGTGGTGGAACCTGCACCGCGTCGGCCTCGACGGAACCGTGACGAATCTCGCGCCGGTGACCGAGGAGCTCGGCGGCGCGATGTGGCGGGTCGGCGCCCGCTGGTTCGCCCCGCTCGGCGACGGCAAGCACGCGGTGCTCAACTCGGGGCGGCTCGCCGTGCTGGACGAGGCCACGGCGACGGTGACCCCGGTTGCCTCGGCCGATCACCTCACGGCGTGGTCGGCGACGATCTCCGCCTACGGTGGCGGGGTCGTCGGCGTGGCCGCGGGACCTCGCCAGGAAGGCGCGGTCGTGCACACCGACATCGCCGCGGGCACCACCACCGAGGTCACCCCCGGCGAAGGCGAGCCCCCAGCGGCGAAGGCGCTGCCGCCGCTCGACTACCTGCCCGAACCGCAGGAGCGCGTGTTCACCACGAAGGACGGCGAGCCCGTGCCCGCCTACGTGTACCCGCCGACCAACCCGGAGCACGCCGGACCCGGCGGCGAACTGCCGCCGTACGTCGTGCACGTCCACGGCGGCCCGACCGGGCGCACCTACCCGGTGCTCGATCTCGACTTCTCGTTCTTCACCAGCCGCGGGATCGGGGTCGTCGCGGTGAACTACGGCGGGTCCACCGGCTACGGCAGGCGGTTCCGCGAGCGGCTGCGCGAGCAGTGGGGCGTCGTCGACGTGACCGACTGCGTCGCGGTGGCCGAAGCGCTCGTCGCCGAAGGCATCGCCGACCCGGCGCGGCTGGCGATCCGCGGCGGGAGCGCGGGCGGGTACACCTCGGCCGCGTCGATGACGACGGTGCGGACCTACCGGGCCGGCACCGTGAAGTACCCGATCCTCGACCTCCACCGGTGGACGGGCAGCGGCGGCGAGACGCACGACTTCGAGTCGCGCTACCTCGACGGACTGGTCGGCCCGCTGCCGGAAACCGAACAGCGCTACCGCGACCGCTCCCCGATGAACCACGCCGGGACGCTGGCCGGGCCGGTGCTTTTCCTGCAGGGGCTCGAAGACGAGATCTGCCCGCCGGAACAGGCCGACCGGTTCGTCGCCGGGTTGCGGGGCAAGGACATCCCGCACGCCTACCTGACCTTCGACGGCGAACAGCACGGCTTCCGCAAGTCCGAGACGATCGTCGCTGCACTCGAGGCCGAACTGTCCTTCTACGGCCAGGTTTTCGGCTTCGACACCCCGGGCGTGGCGGCACTGGACCTGCAGCGGTGAAACCGGCGAGACTGACCGCGGGCGGCACGGTGGCGATCGTGGCGCCCGCGGGGCCGGTGCCACCGGACCTGGTCGACTCGGGCGTCGCCGTGCTCGAAAGCTGGGGCCTGACCGTGCGCGTGGGACCGTGCGTGCGCGGGCGGCATCCCGAACTCGGCTACCTTTCCGGTACCGACCGGGACCGGGCGGCCGAGTTCACCGCGGCCTGGACGGATCCCGCGGTCTCCGCGGTGCTGGCCGCGCGCGGCGGGTACGGCAGCATGCGGATGCTCGACCACCTCGACTGGACGGCACTGGCCGCGGCCGGGCCGAAAGCGCTCGTGGGGTCGAGTGACATCACCGCGCTGCACGAGGCCGTCGGTGTCCGGTTAGGACTGTCCACTTTGTTCTCGCCGATGCCCGCGAGCACGCTGTTCGATCCGACGGCCGCCGAGCACCTTCGCGCCACGCTGTTCGAACCGGAGCAGGCCACCGTGCTCGCGAAGTCGGTCGAGGCCCTGCGCCACGGCGTGGCGCGCGGCCCGCTCGTCGGCGGCAACCTCAGCCTGCTCGCCGCCAGCCTCGGCACACCCGAACACCGTCCCGCCGCGGGCGCGATCGCCGTGCTCGAGGACGTCACGGAGTCGGTGTACCGGCTCGACCGGCTGCTGACGCAGCTGCTGCGCTCCGGGTGGTTCGACGGCGTCGCGGGAATCGCGCTCGGCTCGTGGGACGGCTGCGGCGCTCTCGACCGGGTCCGGACGCTGATGCTCGACCGGCTCGGCCCGCTCGGCGTGCCGGTGCTGTGGGAGTGCGGGTTCGGGCACGTGCCCCGCTCGCCGACGCTCGCGCTCGGCGTGCCCGGCGAACTGGACGCCGACGCGGGCACCCTCACCCTCCTCGAACCCGCGCTGGCATAGCCGGAACCTTCCGTGTTGCCTGCTAGCGTCAGGAACATGCAGGTTTCCGGGTCGGCCCCGAAGACCGCCGGGCTCGGCCGGCGCGAGCTCAAGAAGCGGGCGACGCGCGCGGCGCTGAGCTCGGCGGCGATCCGGCTGGCGATCGAACGTGGTTTCGACAACGTCCTCGTCGAGGACATCGCGTCGGCGGCCGGGGTTTCCCCTCGCACGTTCAACAACTACTTCTCCAGCAAGGCGGAAGCCGTCTCGGCGCGGCAGATCGATCGCGCCGTGGCGATGGCCGACGCGCTGCGGGCGCGCCCGCCGGAGGAATCGTTGTGGGAAGCGCTCACGGCGGCGGTCCTCGACGAGTTCGACCACGAGGAAAACTGGCCGGACAAGCAGTGGATGACCGGGTTGAAGGTCATGATGACCGAGCCCACGCTGCAGGTCGAAATGCTGCGCGCGGTCGCGGTCGCCGAGCAGTCGCTCGCCGACGCGGTCGCCGATCGCACCGGCACCGACGTGCAGACCGACGTATACCCGAGGCTGGTCGCCGCGACGGTCAGTTCCGCGCTCGGCGCCGCCACGACGCTGTGGGTCTGGGGCGACGGGGAAGGCCCGCTCGGCCCGCTCGTCCGCGAGGCGCTCGAAACACTCGCGAACGGTCTAGCCGACCCCGAGGTCGCGTGAGGTCGGAAACCCGCCAGCGCGAGGCGGCGGCCGTCGGCAGGCTGGTCGGCATGAGCGATGTGTTCGACGGCATCATCCCGCGGTTCGTCGCCGCCAGCACGGGGTTCGACCGGGTGCTGGCGGTCGTGCGACCGGCGCAATGGACCGCGCCGACGCCGTGCGCCGAATGGGACGTGCGCGCGCTGGTGAACCACATGACCGGCGGCAACCGCAACTACGTGTCCCTTGTGGACGGTGGGACGGCGGCTGGTTTCCTCGCCGCGCGGGACCGGGACGTGCTCGGTGAGGACCCGGTCGGGGCGTTCCGAAGCTCGGTGCGCGAGTGCGCGGACGCCTTCGCCGCGCCCGGCGCGCTGACGCGGGTCCTGGACTACCCGCTCGGCCGGGTCACCGGAGGCCAGGCCCTCGCCGTGCGGACGGCCGACAGCATCGTGCACACCTGGGATTTGGCGAGGGCCGTCGGTGCGGACGATACGCTCGATCCCGGGTTGCTCGGCTGGCTCGACGACGGCTTCGAGGAGATCTACGCCGGACTCGCGGAAACCCCCGTCGCCGCGGACACGACGCACCGGTTCTTCGCGCCGCCAACGGGGTCTCCCGGCCGTTCGCGGCAGGACAGCTTGCTGCACCGCATGGGGCGCGAGCCGTCACTACGCTGAAGGCCATGGATCCGACGGAGGCCAGCGCCCTGTTCACGAATTCGCGCGTCGCCAGGCTCGCCACGGCGAACGCGGCGGGAGTCCCGCACCTGGTGCCGGTGACCTTCGCCGTACGCGGTGACGTGATCGTGTTCGCCGTCGACCACAAACCGAAGCGCAGCACGGATCTGCGGCGGCTGCGCAACATCGCGGAGAACCCGGCCGTCGTGTTCCTCGCCGACGCCTACGACGAGGACTGGGCGAACCTGTGGTGGGTGCGCGCCGACGGCACCGCGTCCATCGTCGACGAGGACGCTCGCGCGGAACCCGTGTCCTGGTTGTGCGAGAAGTACGAGCAGTACCGCGAGCACCCGCCGGAAGGTGCCGTGGTGCGCACCGAGGTCACCCGGTGGCGGGGCTGGTCCAGCCGGTGACTCACCGGCAGGCGCTGAATTCGGCGCGCAAACGACCCTGGAGTTCGATGGCGTCCGGCGTGTAGTACTTCCCGGGATCCTGTCCGCCTGTCGTGCGGGGATCTTCGCAACCGGCCACGTACACATCACCAGCGAATTTCAGCCCGTTGTCCTTCTCCCCGTCCCGGTGCCAGGTCAGGTGGACCGGGTGCGCAGGCGTCGCGTGCAGGGCCGCGATCGCCGTCGCGAGGTCCGCGTAGGCCTTCGCCGGATCGCGCACCCCCACGTTCACATGCGACAGGAAACCCTTCTCCAGAGCCACGAAGCTCACCTCGACCGGCAATGCGGTCAACTGTTCCGCGAGCTGTCGTTCCTGTTCGGCGGTGAACGGGAAATCGACCTCCCACGACGGCCCGGCGTCCTGCGTCAAGACCGTGACCCGCGCGGGTTCGCCCGCGAGGCCAGTACGCACGGCGGCCAGGGACACCGCGGCCACAGGCGCATCGCGCAGGTCGAGTTTGCGGCCGTTCCAGGTGATCTCGGCCGTCGGAAGCGCCGAGCTGATCTGCCGGAGCCGCCGGACCTGCTCCGCCACCTGCCGCGGATCCGGTTCGGCCCCGGTCGTCACCTCGGCACGGTTGCCGACGGCGAATTCGGTCTTCTGCTGGTACCCGTCGAACTGTCCGCGCGTGATGTCCGTTATGCGCTGGGCGATCGCCATGATCTGCGGTTCGGTCGCCGCGGGCACGTAGACGGAGAGTCCGATACGGGCACCGGTTTCGAAGTCGTTGGTGTAGTTCACGTCGAGTCTCGCCACGCCAGGCAGCACGGAAACCTCGGCCTTCAGCCGCTCCGCTTGCTCGGTGCGATCGGGTCGGCCCGTCGTGCATCCGGACAGCAGAGCGCATCCGGTGACCAGTCCCACGAAACCGGCCACCAGACGGAAGCGCGCCGTCATGCGGATCGGGCGGCCCTGCCCTTCTCCCCCGCGGCCCAGCACGCGCCGTGTGCGCAGTCGACGGTGTCGAAGCTGCCGGTGTCGACGAGCCGCCAGTGCTGCCCGGCGTCCGTGCTGACATCGGTGCCGGTCGGGCCGACCGCGATCGCGGTGTTCCGGCCGCGCCAGGCGAGCCCCGACCGGTAGCCGTCGGGTGCGTCCTCGGTCGGTTTCCAGGTGCGGCCGCCGTCGCGCGTCACGGCGAGCGCCGGAGCGGGATTGGACGGTGCGGCGTAGTCACCGCCGATCGCCAGCCCGTGCCGGGGATCGGTGAACCCGGTGGCGAACACGCCCGCGGACGCGCTGCTCGCGATCGGGGTGGTCGCCGCGCGCCAGGTGAGGCCGCCGTTCGACGAGTGCAGCACGCGCGAGGTCGCGCCGCCGCCGGTGCCGATCCACGCGTCGAACGGGCCGCGGGTGGTCAGGCATTGCCCGCTCGCGGCGAATCCCGCCTCGTTCGGTTGCGCGTCGGGCAGGAGCCGCTTCGGCATCGGCTGCCAGTGCCGCCCACCGTCCACTGTGGCCAGTAGCTGGATTTTGCCGTCCACCGGGTCACCCATCACGAGCCCGCGCCACGGGTCGAAGAACGCGACGCAGTCGTAGAAGGCCTTCGGATCGGTGTTGCGGAACGACTCCGCCCACGTGCGGCCACCGTCGGCGGTGCGGTAGACGCGGGACGCTTCGCCTTCACCGATCGACAGCGCCACGGCGTGCTGCGCGTCGAAGGCCTCGATGTCGCGGAAGTCGAGTCCGGCGGTGCCAGGCGGGGCGACCTGCGCCCAGTGCGCGCCCCCGTCGACCGTGCGCAGGATCGTGCCCTTGCTCCCCGACACCCAGGCGACGCTCGCCGAAACCGCGGACAGGCCGCGGAGCCTCGCGTCCGAACCCGTCGGGGTCGGCGTCCAGGCGAAACCGGCCGCCTCGGCCGGGACGACCATCGTCGCCAGCACCGTGGCGGAGCCGAGCACCACCGCTGCCGCGCGGAGTAACCGTGAACCGATGCGCATCGAAAACACCGTCGCTTCCTGATCGGGACCCTCGACGGCATTCAACACGGTCGCGCCCGGAAAAGGGCGCTATTCGGCGTGTTCTGTCTTCGCCGATTCGGTCAAGAACGGGGCTTTCGCCGGTGCCGCCTGCTTCTTGAACGCCGCGACCAGTCCCAGCGGATCGGGGCGCAGCAACGAAGCGGCCGCGTACACGCTCACGGCCACGACACCCGCGATGAACCACCAGTCGTACAGCGCCTGCTCACCGGTCGGGTAGTACACCAGCACCAGGAACACCGACACCGCCACCACGACGGCGAGGTGCCGCTGCCGCCACTTGAACGCGGCCAGGATCACGAAGCCCCAGGTGAAGTACCACGGCAGCGTCGGGGGGAACAGGATCGACACCGACAGCAGGCTGATCGCGGCGCGCAGGACCGCCTCGGTGCCGCCCACCCTGGCGAGCCACCACTGCCGCGCCACGAACACCGCGAGCACGCCCATGCCGATGAAACGGGCGACCGTGACGAACGGCGACGACTGCACGTTCACCACGAGGTGGACGAGCGTGTAGAACACCTCGCCGACGCCGGTCGGCGGGTTGAGCCAGTTCGCGATGAGCTGCGGTGCCTTCAGACCGGCGACCCAGCCGAGGTTGAACGAGCCGAGCGCCACCCAGGTGCCCGCCACGAACACCGGGGCGAAGATCGCCACCGACGCGGTACCCGCCTTGACGAAGTTCTTGAACCTGACGCCGTTTTCACTGCCCTTGAGGTTCTTCGCCCACATCCACACCAGGAACGGCAGCGCGATCGCGGCGGTCGCCTTGATCAGCATCGCCACCGTGATGAGCACGACCGCGACCGGGTACTTGCGTTCGAGCGCGGCCACCACGCCGACGGTGAGGAACCCGATCATCATCAGGTCGTTGTGCGGGCCGCCGAAGAGGTGGATCACCATCATCGGGCTGGCCACCGCGAGCCACAGCGTGATCGGCAGGTTGCCGCCGAGGTGGCGCACGAGCCGGGGCAGCGCCCACAGCGTCATGGCGAGCCCGAGCAGCAGGATGACCCTGGTGAGGATGACGCCGAGGATCAGGTTGTCCCCGGTGACCGCGACGACGCCCTTGGAGATCAGCAGGTACAGCGGCCCGTACGGGGCGGGCGTGGTCTGCCACACCTGGTGCACGTTCTGCACCACGTTCGGCAGCACCTCGAGCTCGGCGGGCCCGTGCTGGTACGGGTCGAGGCCGTAGAGCAGCTGCGCGCCCTGCCCGAGGTAGGAGAACACGTCCCTGGTGAACAGCGGCGGCGAGATCAGCAGCGGCGCCATCCAGCAGCCCGCCGCGGCCAGGATCGGCTTGCTGCCGATCCGGCGCGCGAGCGCGTAGCGGCCGAGCCGGACCCACGCCCACACGATCAACGCGAAACCGATGTACAGCAACCCGTTGGCGATCGCCCTGCCGTGTCCGTAGCGGATCCACGACATCGGCCCGTGCCCGAGGATCGGGTCGCGAATGAGTACGCCCGCCGCGCCGAGTGCGCCGATCATCAGCAGCGTGCTGCCGATGGTGCCCATCGCGATGGTTCGGTACGGGAAACGGGAGGGAACGCGAACACGGACCGTCTCCGCCTGCTGCGTGTCGGAGCCCGCCGTGCTGGGGTCAATAGTGGTGGCCATGTTGAAGTAGGAGATTACACTTCGCCACTCTTGACCCTGACGGCAGCGGCGGTTCCGGTACCGCCGCCGCCCCGTCCGGCTAGGCCGCGGTACCGCCGGGCAACGCCGCGAGCAATGACTTGGTGTAGTCGTGCTTCGGGTCGAGCAGGACCTCGTCGACGGTGCCCAGTTCGACGAGCTGACCGCGGTACATCACGGCCACCCGGTCGGCGATGTTCCACGCGAGGCCGAGGTCGTGCGTGATCACCAGGCCCGCCAGGCCCAGCTCGCGGCGCAGGCGAAGCAGGAGGCCGAGTATCTCGCCGCGGACGGACGCGTCGAGCGAGGCCACCGGTTCGTCGGCCACCAGCACGCTGGGCCGCAACGCCAGCGCGCCCGCGATCACCACGCGCTGGCGCTGCCCGCCGGACAGTTCGTGCGGCAGGCGGGGCATGAACCGCTCCGCCGGCCGCAGTTCCGCCGCTTCCAGTGCGGCGCGCACGATTTCCCGTTCGTCTCCTGCCAATCCGTGGATGCGCGGGCCCTCGGCGACGGCTTCGTACACGCTGTGCCGCGGGTTCAACGCGCTCGTCGGATCCTGCAGCACCAGCTGAACCTGGCGCCGGTACGCCTTGAGCCCCGCACCGGAGGACGGGACCGGCGAGCCGTCGTAGAGCACGCGGCCCGAGGTCGGCTTCTGGAGGCCGAGCATGGTGCGCGCGAGCGTGGTCTTCCCCGACCCCGACTGGCCGACGAGCGCGACGATCTCGTTGCGCCGGACCTCGAGATCCACCCCGTCGACCGCCTTGATCATGGCGCCCTTGCGGTCCCGGAAGCCGACCTTGAGGTCCTCGGCGACGAGCAGCGCGTCCGAGGAGGGCTTGTGCTCGGGTTCGGGCGGCAACGGGGTGCTGGTCGCCGGGGCGAACCGCGACACCGGGTCGCCGACGGTCGGGAACGCCGCGGCCAGCGCCTTGGTGTGCTCGTGCCGCGGCGACGCCATCAGCTCGCGGCCGGGCCGCTGCTCGACGATCTTCCCCGAGTACATCACCGCGATCTCGGCGCAGGTGGCCGCGAGCACCGAGAGGTCGTGGCTGATCATGATCAGCCCGATCCCGCGCTCGGCGACCAGCCTGCTCATCAGGTCGAGAACCTGGGCCTGCACGATCACGTCGAGCGCGGTGGTCGGCTCGTCGGCGATGATCAGCCTCGGCTCGCACGCCAGCGCCATCGCGATCATCACGCGCTGCTTCTGCCCGCCCGACAGCTCGTGCGGGTACGCCCCGGCGCGCGAGGGCGGCAGGTCAACCTGTTCGAGCAGCTCGGCCACCCTCGCTTTGAGCTGCGCGTCGGTCGGCGCCTTCCCGCTCGGGGCGTGGATCCGGATCGGCTCGGCGATCTGGTCGCCGATGCGGCGCACCGGGTTCAGCGCGTGCATCGCGCCCTGGAACACCACCGACGCCTCAGCCCAGCGAACGGCGCGGAGCCTGCCCCACTTCATCGTGGTGACGTCCTCGCCGTCGAGCAGGATCTCGCCGGTGACCTTCGCGGTCTTCGGCAGCAGGCGCAGCACGCTCATCGCGACCGTGGACTTCCCCGAGCCGGACTCCCCCGCGACACCGAGCGTGTCACCGGGGTCGAGGCGCAGGTCGACGCCGTGCACGGCGGGCACGTCGCCGCCCGCGGTGCGGTAGGTGATGCCGAGGCCGCGGACCTCCAGCAGCGCGGTCACGAACGGACCCCTTTCAGACGCGGGTCGAGCACCGTCTCCAGTGCCCTGCCGACGAGCGTGAAGCAGAGCACCACGACGACGATCGCCAGGCCGGGCGGCAGCAGGTACCACCACGCGCCGCTGGTCGCCGCGCCGACGCTGAGCGCGCGTTCGAGCATCTGGCCCCACGACGCCAGCGACGGGTCGCCGAGGCCGAGGAAGGACAGCGTGGACTCCGCGATGATCGAGCTGCCGACCACGAGCGTGGTGTTGGCCAGTACGAGCGGCATCACGCCCGGCAGCACGTGCTTGCCGATGACGTGCAGGTGCCCGCCGCCGAGCGCCTTCGACCGCTCGATGTACGGCCTGCTTTCGATGGTCATCGTCTGCGCGCGCACCAGCCTGGCCGTGGTGGGCCACGACGTGAGGCCGATGGCGACGATGATCGTCGGGACGCCGTGCGGCAGCACGCTCGACAACGCGATCGCCAGCACGAGCGAGGGCAGCACGAGGAAGAAGTCGGTGAACCGCAGCAGCAGCGCGGAAACCCAGCGGCCGAAGTGCGCGGCCGCGATGCCGACGACGGTACCGATGAGCACCGACAGGATCGTCGCGCTGAAGCCGACCAGCAGCGACACCCGCGCGCCCCAGTAGGTCAGCAGCAGCACCGAACGGCCGTCGGCGTCGGTGCCGAGCAGGTAGTCCCCCGACGGCGGCTGCAACGCCCGGCCGGAGGCCTGCGTGACGTCGAGTCCGGTTTCGTCGCTGAGCACCGGCGCGAGCAACGCCAGCAGCACGATCAGGGCCAGCAGGCACAGCCCGAAGAGCCCGCCGCGGTTCGACGCGAACTCGCGCCACATCGCCACGATCGACGCCCGGCGCCGCTGCCTGGCCATCGCGCGAGCGCTCGTTTTTCCGTCCGCGCCGTCCTTCGGCGGCGCCTGATCCGGTTCGGTCACTGGGCACGCACCCTCGGGTCGAGCACGCGGTAGAGCAGTTCCGCGAGCATGTTCATCACGATCACCGAGCCCGCGAACACCACGAACAGGCCCTGCAGCAACGGCAGGTCCGGTCCGCGCAGCGCGAGCGCGAGGAGCTGGCCGAGCCCCGGCCAGGTGAACACCGTCTCCACGGTGACCGTGCCGGAGACCACCATGCCGAACTGCAGGAACACCAGCGTCACCGTCGGCAGCAGCGCGTTCGGCACCGCGTGGCGCTTGCGGACGAGGTCGTCGCGCAGTCCCTTGGCCCGCGCGGTGGTGAGGTAGTCCGCGCCCATCTCGCCGAGCAGGGACGAGCGCATCACCAGCATGTACTGCGCGTAGATCACCAGCAGCAGGGTCACGCACGGCAGCGCGAGATGGTGCGCGACGTCGAGCGCCTGCGGGAAGAACCCGTCCGGGATGTCCGGCGAGCGCATCCCCGCGCTCGGGAACAGGCCCTGCGTCGCGATCAGCAGCACGAGGCCGAGCCAGAACTGCGGCACCGACCACAGCGTCAACGCGATCCCGGTGTGCGCGCGGTCGAACGCGCTGTTGTGGCGCCACGCGGCGCGGACGCCGAGCCACAGCCCGATGATCACCGCGAGCACCGTCGCGGTTCCCACCAGCAACAGCGTCGGCCCGACGCGCTCGGCGATCATTTCGCCGACCGGGCGGCGGAACGTCGTGGACAACCCGAAGTCGCCGTGCAGCAGCCCCCCGACGTAGTCGAGGAACTGCCGCCACATCGGGTTGTCCACGCCGAGCTGGCGGCGCATCTCGGCGATCTGCTCCGGGCTGGTCGGCCGGTCCCTGGTCAGCGACGCGATCGGGTCGCCGGGGATCAGCCGGAACAGCAGGAACCCGAGCACCACCACCAGCACCAGGCTGACGAGGCCTTCGAGCACCTTCCGCACTACGAACCGGACGGTTCCGGTGCCACCGCGGTGCTCATCGGGATCGATGAGGGCCTGTGGCTGGTCGAATGTCGTGGAAATCGTGCTTCTCCTGCGTCCGTGGCTATTCGCGGTCGTCGACGGACTTGCCGCGCTTGGCGAGGAAGGTGCCACCGCCGACGAGCACCACGAGCACGACGACGCCGATCCCGATCCACAGCCCGGTGCTGCCGCCGCCGGAGCCGCCGGACGAGCCGACGGGTGTCGCGCCGTAGAAGCCCCAGTACCCGGTCTGCTCCATGATCGGGCCGCTGGTGACCGGCTGCTTCACGAAGTTCGTGAACTTGTCGGACCGGTACGCCTCGAGCACGTTCTGGTAGGCGAGCACGAAACTGGGCGCCTGGTCGTAGTAGCGGGCCTGCGCCTGCCGGGTGTACTCGGACCGCTTCGCCTGGTCGGTTTCCGCCGCCTCCGCCTGGTACGCCTGGTCGAACTGCGGGTCGCAGAAGAACGAGGCCGTGCTGCCGCTGCCCGGCGTGGACGGCAGGTTGCCGCAGCTCTGCTTCGCCAGCGTGTAGTCGGGGTCCGGGTTGGTGTTGTAGCTCGACAGCGCGAGGTCGTAGTTGCCGGACGAGGTCTGCTCGTCGACCTCGGCGTCGGACACCAGCCGCTTCTCGAGGTTGATGCCGACCTGCTTGAGCCACCCGACGAGGTACTCCGACGTGCGCTGCGGGAAGTCTTCGCTGGAACGCGCGGTGAGGCGGAAGTTCAGCGGCTTGCCGTCCGGGGACGTGCGGGTCCCGTCGGCACCGCGCTGGTAACCCGCCGCGTCGAGCTGGCGGTTCGCGTCGGCGATGTCGAACTTGTACGCCTTCGCCGAATCGGGCTGGTAGTGGTACGCCGAGTACATCGACGGGATCAGGCCACCGGCCACTTCGCCGTACCCGCCGAGGACCTTGTCGACGAGTTCCTTGGGGTTGATCGCGGTCGCGATCGCCTTGCGCAGCCGGACGTCCTTGAGCGCGGGGTTGCCGTCACCGATGGGCTGGCGGGCGGCGTCCTGCGCGCCGGGGTTCATCAGCAGGTCGAGGTAGCGCCGGCCGGAAGCCTTGTTGGTGGCGATGTTCGACTGGCCCTGCAGCGCGTCGAACTGGGTCGGGGTGAGCCGGTTGACGAAGTCGACCTCGCCGTTCTTGAGCGCGCTCACCGCGGCCTCGGAATTCTTGTAGGCCACGAACTGCAGCTCGTCGAACTTGGGCTTGCCGCGCCAGTAGTCCGGGTTCGCCTTGAGCTTCACGACCTCGTTCGGCCGGTACTCGGTGATCAGGAACGGGCCGTCGCCGACGCCGACCACGGCCGGGGTGTCGGTCTTCGGGTCGGCCATGTCGGAGACGCCGGACCAGATGTGCTCCGGCACGATCGGCACGTCGAGCGCGGTCATGCTGGCGCGCGGCGCCTTCGTCTTGATGATCAGCGTGGAGTCGTCGGGCGCGGTCACGTCCACGAAGCCCTCGACGTAGTTGCCGTTCGCTTCCTGCGCCTTCTTGTCGGTCATGATCCGCTTGAAGGTGTACGCGGCGTCCTTCGCGGTCACCGGTTTCCCGTCGGACCACTTCATGCCGTCCCGGATGTGGAAGGTCCAGGTCAGCTTGTCCTCCGAGGTGCTCCACTTGTCGGAGACGCCTCCGGTCGGCGTAGCGTCCTCGGCCGAGGGCAGCGTGAGGAACTCGTAGTTCATCCGGCCGATCATCGAACTGGACGCGAAACCGGCGGTGAACGGGTTGAGGTGGTCGATCTCCTGCACGAGCGCCACGCGCAGCGTCTTGCCCTCCTGCTGCGCCTGCGCCGCCGGTACCGCGAACGGGCCCGCGACCACCAGCACCGCGCCGAGGAGCGCGGCGGTCACCCGGCCGGTTCTCCTGCTCAACAACACCACGACCACCTCAATCAGTGTTTTGGCCCCCGCCGCCGGGAAGTCCCGGCACGCGAAGGTCTGACCCCAAGGCGCAAAAGTAACCACATACGCGTGGAACCGCGCAATATATGTCTGCCCCGGTGAGTACCCGATCGTTGTCTCGCCGTTGTCTCGTGTCACACTTGGTCTAGACCGCGTAGCGACGTGTCACAAGGTGCTGCGCTCGCCACGCCCTCGAGGGCGGCACTGACCGCCCGATCGGCCGATTTTCCCGGCCCGTCCGTGCTGGTTCACCGATGCGCAATCGATACGTCACCGGCGTGTCGCGCCCCAGTCCACTGTGGAGTCACCCGAGCCCGGCGAACGCGATCGCGGCCAGGCACAGCAGCGCGGCGCCGCACAGGCCCTCGACCGCCCGGACCGCGAGCGGCGGCAGCGCGCGGTGCGCGAGCGCGATCGCACCCGCGCACACGAAACACCACGCCAGCGACGAAATCATGAAGCCGGCGAAGAACACCGCGAGCCCGGTGAACCCGGCGTCGCCGCCGAGCGCCCCGTTGACCGCGCTCGCCGTCCCCGACCAGTAGACGACGTTGAGCGGGTTGCCCAGCGACATGCCCGCCCCCGCGTACCAGGCGCTGCGTCCCGGCGCTGTTTCGCGGTCCGCGGCAGGTGCCGGACGGATCGCATCGCGCAGTCCGCGCACGCCGAGCCAGCAGAGCAGCAGGCACCCGCCGACGGTCAACGGCACGCGGAGCGCGGGCACCGCGAACAGGGCACCGATCCCCGCGAGCCCGAGCACGGCCCACGCCGCGTCGCCGACGAGCGAACCGACCTGGACGGCCAGCGCCGGGCGGAACCCGCCCCGCAGACCGCGGCGCAGCGACTCGGTGAAGACCGCGCCCGGCGCCGCGTTGAACAGCAGTCCCAAGCCCGCGGCCAGGAAGAACACTCCGATCATGTGCCGATCGTGCGCGCCGGCCCGCCCTGCCGTCTTGTCGGATGTTGACGGTCAGGCGAACGGCAGCCGCGTCGGGTTCTCCTCGTTGAGGATCTGGGCCGTCCGGTGCCGGATGTGCTCGGCGTGCGGCGGGTATTCCGGGCGGGTGAAGATGTGGAACCGCTGTTCGCGGATCGCCCGCAGGGTCTGCTCCCCGACCGATCGCGGGGACAGGCCCTGCCGGAAACTGTCGCGGGCCGCCTCCTTCGACCATCCGCCCGGTGCCGGTCCGGCATCGGCGAATCGCGCGGGCCGGTTGCGCTCGGAGTCGAAGATGTTCGAATCGACCACACCGGGGCAGAGCACCGAAATCCGCGGTTCGTATCCGCCGGCGACGAGTTCGAGGTGCACCGTTTCCGATAACGCGACGACCGCGGATTTCGTCACCCCGTACAACGAACCGCCGGTGATGAATCCGGCGAGCGAGGCCGTGTTGACGAGATGCGCTTCGCCGCCCTGCTCGATCATGATCGGCAGGAAGCTGCGGATGCCGTGCACCACGCCCATCAGGTTCACGCCGAGGATCCACGACCAGTCGTCGAGCGTGCTCGTCCAGCTCGGCCTGCTTCCGGTGTACACCCCGGCGTTGTTGCACACCACGTGCACCGCGCCGTACCTCCGCAGCGTGGCGTCGGCGAGCGCGGTGACCGCGTCGGTGTCGGACACGTCGGTCACGACCGCGTGCACGTCCGCACCGCCCGAGGCGAATTCAGCGGTGCTCGCGCGCAACGCGGGCTCTTCGACATCGCTCAACACCACGCGCATCCCGGCCGCGACGAAGGTTTCGGCCAGTCCCCTGCCGATTCCGCTCGCCGCGCCGGTGACGACCGCGACCTTGCCCTCGAAATCGTCCACTGTTCCTCCGCATCGAACCGGCCGTGCTGGCGAAGGAATCAGAATAGGAAGAAACCGGGCGAAAAAGATCCTCCCGCGAGCCGATGCGGTCCGGCCCCCGGCGCCGGTATTCTGAAAGTGCGGGACTAAATCCGGGTGGCCGCCCGGTACCGCCCCGGCGTGGTGGCGTAGGCGGCACGGAAGTGCTTGTGGAAATGCGCCTGGTCCGCGAATCCCAGTGCGTGCGCGACCTCGGCGACGGGCCGCCCTCCCCGCAGCATGCGCCTTCCCTCGGCGAGCCGCGCCTGCAGGTGCCACGCGTAGGGCGGCGATCCGGTCGCGCGGGTGAACGCGCGGATCAACGCCTCCCGGGAGAGCCCCGCCTCGGTCGCCAGGTCCCCGAGCCGGGGCGCCGAACTGAGATCCGCGCGCAACCGGTCCGCGACGGCGGCGATCCGCCGGTCCGCCGGGGCGTGCACCTTCGGTGGCGAGCCGCCCGTGGCGTCGAAGAGGGCCAGCACGAGCTTCGAAAGCGTTTCGGCGAGCAGGGTTTCGTCATCGGTGCGCCGCGCGGCGCGGAGCAGTGCGGCTCGGAGTGCCGGCGCGCGGACCACGGGTTTCGAGAATTCCGGGAGTGCTCCGCCAGTGAGTTCGCGGAGGCCGTCCGGGTGCAGGTACAGGCTGACGCACGACCAGTTCGCGCCATCGGAGGTCTCCGTGGTGCACGACTGCACCTGCCCGGGGTTGTAGACCGTGACGTCCTCGGTGCCCGCTTCGAAGGTGATCCGGTCGAGCCGCACCTTCTCCACGCCGGTGACGTTCACGCTCAGCACGTACTCGTCGTGGCTGTGGCGCGGAAACCCGCCCGACTCCGGCGAAAGGACCGCGAGCGACATCCCCGACAGGTCCCCGCCGCGCACCGCCCGCATCGGCACAGGCTACTGCGCCGCACGCCTGCCGATCACGTAGCGGCTGACCGCGAACATCCGGTCGAGTTCCTCGTCGAGGTTCCGGCCGTACCGGCGCGCGACGTCCGCCGCGCACTCGTCGACGATCTCCCAGCCCAGCGAGCGCAGCGTGTCCTTGGCGTCGGGGCGGGCGTCGTCGTGGATGAGCGAGCGGATGTCGACCCCCCACTGCGTGGCGACGTCGCCGACCTGTGCGTCGTCGAGCATCCTGGCCATGTCGATCGGCTGCTCGACCGAGAGCCAGCTGCCCGGTCCGGAGTACTTGTCGATCGTGTCGAGCAGGAGCTGCTCGGCCTCCGGCGGCAGGTACGGCAGCAGTCCTTCGGCGAGCCATGCCGTCGGCTCGTCCGGTACGAAACCCGCGTCCAGCAACGCAGCCGACCAGTTGTCCCGCAGGTCCACCGGAACCGTGCGGCGCGTGCCTCGCGCGGTGGCGCCCTGCTCGTCGAGGACCTCCTGCTTGAACTCCAGCACCTTCGGCTGGTCGACCTCGTAGATCGCGGTGCCCTGCGGCCAGTCCAGCCGGAACGCGCGCGAGTCGAGCCCGGCCGCGAGTATCACGGCCTGCCGCACGCCGTCGTCGGTCGCGCGGCGGAAGTAGTCGTCGAAGAACCGCGTGCGGACCGCCATGTACGCCGAGTTCAGCACCCACAGGCCCTCGTGATCGACGAGCGCGGCGGCTTCGGCGGGCGTGGTGGGCATCGGGTTCGGCGGTTTCGCCGCGCGCACGAACCGTGCGGCATAGGGATCGCTGACGAGCGGCTCTTCTCGATGAGTTTCGATCGCGCGCGCGGCCGCGACACCGAGTGCCGTGATGCCGACACTCGTCACGATGTCCCATTCCCCCGGTGTGCTCGTCATTCCGCCGCCTCCCTTGCCCCGATCGGGCCATTGCTGGAACTGGTCGTAGCTTGATCGGCACTCTTAGTTACAAGGTAGGGCAATAGTTGTATGTAGCAACTAGAAGTGCTGCATGCCACACACCAACCGCCCACCGGGGCACGGGCAGGGCGAAAACACCCGCACCCGCCCGCACCCAGTACGGTCGGCCCCATGCGGATCATGATCTCGGCCGACATGGAGGGCGCGACCGGAGTCACCTGGACCGACGACGTGGTGCCCGGTACCGAGCAGTGGCAGCGGTTCCGGCGGCTGTTCACCGGGGACGTGAACGCCACGATCGCGGGCCTGTTCGACGCCGGCGCCACCGACGTGCTGGTCAACGAGGCGCACTCGTCGCAGCGCAACCTCCTGCTGGAGGACCTCGACGCCCGTGCGCGCATGCTGACCGGCAGGCACAAGCCGCTGTCGATGATGCAGGGCATCGATTCCGGTGTGGACGGTGTGGTGTTCCTCGGCTACCACGCGGGTGCCGGGTTCGACGGGGTCCTTTCCCACACGTACCTGGAGAACCAGATCACCGGTGTGTGGCTCGACGACGTACCGGCGAGCGAGGGCAGGCTCAACGCGGGGCTCGCCGCGGAGTACGGCGTGCCGGTGCTCGTGGTGACCGGTGACGACAAGGCGTGCGAGGATGCGCGTGACTACGCCCCGGTCGCGGAAATGGTGGTGGTGAAGGAATGCGTGAGCCGCTACGCCGCCATCTGCCTGCCACCGGCGCGCACCGCGGAACTGCTGACCGGCGCCGCGACCGCGGGCATGCGGCGGGCGGGCAAGGTGGAACCGCGCCCCGCGTCGCACCGGATCGAGGTCGAGTTCGACGCGAGCCACCTCGCCCAGGCCACCGCGGTGATCCCGACCGTCGAGCAGATCGGGGTGCGAAGGGTCGGGTTCGACGCGCCCAACATGACCGAAGCGATGAAGGCGTTCAAGGTGGTCACCGCGATCGCCGGCGGCGCCGTACAGGGGAAATATGGCTGAGCAGGTACTGGCCGAGCAGCACGCCGTCGAGCTGTGTTCGGCGCTGATCCGGTTCGACACGACGAACCGGGGCCACGGCGACTCGGAAGGTGAGCGCGACGCGGCCGAGTACGTCGCGACGGTGCTCGCCGACGCGGGGGTCGAGGCGAAGATCATCGAGTCGGCGCCGGGGCGTGCGAACGTGATCGCGCGAGTGCCGGGCGAGGACCCGTCCCTGCCCGCGCTGCTCGTGCAGGGGCATCTCGACGTCGTCCCCGCGGACGCGGCCGACTGGTCGGTGCCGCCGTTCTCCGGGGAGATCCGCGACGGGTTCCTGTGGGGCAGGGGCGCGACCGACATGAAGGACTTCTGCGCGATGGTCCTCGCCATCGTCGCCGAGTTCTCCCGCACCGGCCGCAAACCGCGGCGCGATCTGGTGCTCGCGTTCGTCGCCGACGAGGAGGACAAGGGCGATTTCGGGGCGCATTGGCTCGTCACCGAACATCCCGAGCTGTTCGAGGACTGCGCGGTGGGGATCAGCGAGTCCGGCGGCTACTCGTACCACGTCCCCGCGGCGGACGGGTCGATGGTGCGGCTCTACCCGATCGGCACCGCCGAACGGGGCACCGCGCACCTGAAGCTGACCGCGCGCGGCCGCGCGGGCCACGGTTCGCGGCCCAACGACGAGAACGCGGTGTCCCGGCTCGTCGCCGCGGTCGACCGCCTCGCGAACCACCGCTGGCCCGTGCACCTCACGCCCGCCGTTCGCGCGTTCCTCGAACGGACCGGAGCGGCGCTCGGCGTCCCGGTCGACCTGTCCAGCGAGTCCACTGTGGACGCCACGGTGACCGCGCTCGGTGCCGCCGGTTCGCTCGTGCTGCCGACGGTCCGCAACAGCACCACGCCGACCGTGCTCGACGCGGGCTACAAGGTGAACGTCATCCCGACGGTCGCCACCGCGCAGATCGACACGCGCGTGCTGCCCGGCACCGAGGACGCGCTGCTCGCCGAGATCGACCGGCTGCTCGGTCCCGGTGTCGAGCGCGAGTTCGTGGCACACCAGGCACCCGTGCAGGCGCCGGTCGACTCGCCCTGGTTCGACGCGATGGCGTCCGCGCTGCGCGAAGAGGACGCCGACGCCGTCGTCGTGCCGTACTGCATGGGCGGCGGCACCGACGCGAAGGCCTTCACGAAGCTCGGCATCGAGTGCTACGGGTTCGCGCCGCTGTCGCTGCCGACGGGGTTCCCGTACCGCGCGATGGCGCACGGCGTCGACGAGCGGGTGCCGGTCGACGGCCTGCACTTCGGCACCAGGGTGCTGCGGCGGTTCATCGCCGACTGCTGAGGCGCGTTACGGGGTTGTCCGGTTTCGGTCAGGATCGGGCCCGTTTCTTGACATCGATGTCACACGCGGGTTTGGCTTCCGTGGCGCCGCGAAACGGTGCGGGAAACGCGGTCCCCTCGGCCCCTTGGAGCGACGATGCCCCGAAGCGCCCGGCCACCGGTCGGCAAGATCCTGTCCGTCGTTGTCAGTTCCGTGGTCCTCGCGGCGGGGATGACCGCCGCGCCCGCCGTGGCGGCGCCGGACGGCGGCAGCTTCTCGTCGTCGTTCGAATCCGGTGACCCGCAGCCGACCTGGTCGGACACCGTCGACACCGACCCGTCCGGGAAACCGCGAGCCTCGGGCGTCGACGGCACGAGCGGCACGACCATTCCCGGCGACGTCCGGAGCAAGATCACCGAATCGAGCGCCAGCAACGAAAACACCGAGGGCGGCGAGGTCGTCGCGAACCTCGTCGACGGCTCCACGGACACGAAGTGGCTGGCGAAGGCGCCCACCGGCTGGGCCCAGTTCGCCTTCGCCGAACCGGTTTCGCTCACGCACTACGCCCTGACCTCGGCCAACGACTTCGACAAGCGCGACCCGAAGGACTGGACGCTGCAGGGCTCTTCCGACGGCACCACGTGGACCGCACTGGACAAGCAGACCGGCCAGAACTTCGACAAGCGCTTCCAGACCAAGGAGTTCAAGCTCCCGAAGCCGGTCAGCTACCGGTACTACCGGCTCGACGTCACCGCGAACCACGGCGATCCGCTGCTGCAGCTGTCCGAACTGCTGCTGGCCAACGACGATCCGGCGCCGCCGCCGTTGCCGAACATGCGCACCTACACCGACAGCGGGCCCACCGCCGGGTACACGAACAAGCCGCGCGTGGGATTCACCGGCAAGCGCGCGTTCCACTACTCGGGCTCCCAGCCCGGTGGCGGGCACGGGTTCTCGTACAACAAGGTCTTCGACGTCGACCTCCCGGTCGCCGCGGACACCGAGCTGTCGTACAAGATCTTCCCCGAGTTCATGAAGGACGATCTCAAGTACCCGAGCACGAACGCCGCGATCGACCTCGCGTTCACCGACGGGACCTACCTGAGCGGGCTCAAGGCCACCGACCAGTACGGCTTCGGACTGTCGCCGCAGGGGCAGGGCGCCGGGAAAGCCTTGTACGCCAACCAGTGGAACCTGATCCGGTCCGGTATCGGCACGGTCGCCGCGGGTAAGACGATCGACCGGATCCTGCTCGGCTACGACAACCCGAACGGTCCCGGCTTCTTCCAGGGCTGGGTGGACGACGTCAAGATCGCGGCCGCCCCGCCCGCGGCACCGACCGCGCACCTGTCCGATCACGTGCGCACCACCCGCGGCACGCTGGCGAACAGCACCTTCTCGCGGGGCAACAACTTCCCGGCCACCGCGGTACCGCACGGGTTCAACTTCTGGACGCCGGTCACCGACGCGGGCTCGGCGAGCTGGCTCTACAACTACCATTCCGGCAACAACGCCGAGAACAAGCCGATGCTGCAGGCCTTCGGGCTCAGCCACGAACCGAGCCCGTGGATGGGCGACCGGCAGAGCTTCCAGGTGATGCCGTCGCTCGCCGCGGGGGTGCCCGACGCGAACCGCGCGGCGCGGCAGCTTTCCTTCTCCCACGACAACGAAATCGCGAAGGCGCACTACTACGGCGTCCAGTTCGACAACGGGATCAAGACCGAGATCGCGCCGTCCGATCACGCCGCGATGTTCCGGTTCACGTTCCCCGGTAAGGAAAAGAACCTCGTCTTCGACAACGTGAACAACCTGGGCGGCCTTACGCTCGACCAGGCCGCGGGCACGCTGTCCGGGTTCACCGACGCGAAGAGCGGGCTTTCCGCGGGCGCTGGGCGCATGTTCGTCTACGCGAGCTTCGACCGGAAACCGGTCAGCGGGGCCAAGTTGCCCGGCGAAGGCAGGGACAACGTCCGCGGGTACCTGAAGTTCGACGGTGCCGACGCGGTGACCATGCGGATCGCGACGTCACTGGTCAGCGTCGAGCAGGCGAAGAAGAACCTCGCGCTGGAAATCGCGCCGAACACCTCGTTCGACGCGGTTCGGGACGCGGCGCAGTCCGCTTGGGACAAGGCGCTCGGTGTGATCGAGGTCGAAGGCGCGACGCAGGACCAGCTCACCACGCTCTATTCGAACCTGTACCGGCTCTTCCTCTACCCGAACTCGGGTTCGGAGAACGTCGGCACCGACGCACAGCCGAAGTGGCGCTACGCCAGCCCGGTCTCGCCGAAGGCGGGCCAGGACACGCCGACGCAGACCGGGTCGAAACTCGTCGACGGCCAGATCTACGTCAACAACGGGTTCTGGGACACCTACCGCACCACCTGGCCCGCCTACTCGCTGCTGACGCCCGAGATGGCGGGGAAGATGGTCGACGGGTTCGTGCAGCAGTACCGCGACGGCGGGTGGATCGCGCGCTGGTCCTCCCCCGGCTACGCGAACCTGATGACCGGAACCAGCTCCGACGTGGCCTTCGCCGACGCCTACCTCAAGGGCGTCAAGGGTTTCGACGTGAAGTCCGCCTACGACGCGGCGGTGAAGAACGCGACGGTCACCCCGCCGAACCAGGACATCGGCCGCAAGGGGCTCGACACGTCGATCTTCAACGGCTACACCTCGACCGCCACCGGCGAGGGCATGTCGTGGGCGATCGAGGGCTACGTCAACGACTTCGGCATCGCGAACATGTCGAAGAAGCTCGCCGACGAAGCCGCTCCGAACGACCCGAAGAAGGCCGAGTACGCGGAAAACTACGAGTACTTCCGCAACCGGGCGCAGAACTACGTGAACCTGTTCGACCCGAGCGTCGGGTTCTTCCAGGGCAAGACGCCCGATGGCAAGTTCCGCCTGCCGCCTGGCCAGTACGACCCGCGGGTGTGGGGCGGCGACTACACCGAGACCGACGGCTGGAACATGGCGTTCACCGTGCCGCAGGACGGGCAGGGACTCGCGAATCTCTACGGCGGCAAGGACGGGCTGGCGAAGAAGCTCGACACGTTCTTCGCCACGCCCGAGACGGCGAACTTCCCCGGTTCCTACGGCGGCACGATCCACGAGATGCGCGAAGCGCGGGATGTGCGGATGGGCCAGTACGGCCATTCCAACCAGCCGTCGCACCACCTGCTCTACATGTACGACTACGCGGGTCAGCCCTCGAAGACCCAGGCGAAGGTCCGCGAAGCGCTCTCGCGGCTCTACGTCGGCAGCGAACTGGGCCAGGGTTACGCCGGCGACGAGGACAACGGCGAAATGTCCGCGTGGTACGTCTTCGGCGCGCTCGGGTTCTACCCGCTGCAGATGGGCAGTCCGGACTACGCGATTGGCTCGCCGTTGTTCAAGAAGGCGACCGTGCACCTGGGCGGTGGCAAGGACCTGGTGGTCAACGCGCCGAAGAACAGCGCGAAGAACGTGTACGTGCAGGGGCTGAAGGTCAACGGCAAGGCGTACTCCTCGACGTCGCTGCCGCACGACCTGATCGCCAAGGGCGGCACGCTCGACTTCGACCTCGGCGCCACGCCGTCGAACTGGGGCACCGGCGCCGCTGACGCGCCGAAGTCGCTGACCACGGGTGTCGCGGTGCCGACTCCGCTGCACGACCTCACCGGGCCGGGGAAAGGAACGGCGAGCAGCACCGACGGCACGGACGTGAACCCGGTCTTCGACAACACCTCCATGACCGAAGCCAAGTTCGCGAGCCCGAACCCCGGTGTCCAGTACCAGCTCGCTTCGTCCGCCGAGGCGGCGACGCACTACACGCTCACCTCGCCGAAGGGCGCCGGCGAGCCGAAGAGCTGGGTGCTCAAGGGGTCCTACGACGGCAAGAACTGGGCGGTCGCGGATCAGCGGACCGACCAGAGCTTCGCCTGGCGCCAGCAGACCAGGGCGTTCAAGGTCGCCAACCCGGCGCACTACGCCTACTACCGGCTGGAGGTCACCGCGGGCTCGGGCGGCCCGGTCGCGCTGAGCGAGTTCGAGCTGCTCGGCCAGCCGGACGCCACGTGCTCGAAAACGGTCACCGGCACCCAGAGCGGGCCGCTGACCGTCGGCAGCGGGACCGTGTGCCTGTCGGGTGCGACCGTGCGCGGCCCGGTGACCGTCGCCCGCGGTGCGAGCCTGGTCGCCACCGGTGGCACGATCACCGGCCCGGTGACCGCGAGCGGCGCGGATTCGGTGCTGCTGAACGGAACCGCGGTGTCCGGACCGGTCGCGATCACCGGTGCGGACCGGGTCTGGATCGAGCGCGCGAGCGTCACCGGCCCGGTGACCCTGACCGGGAACAAGGGCCCGCTGCTCACAGCCAGCGCGGTCCAGGGCCCGCTGGCGTGCGCCGGGAACCAGCCGCCACCGACCGATCACGGCCTGGACAACACTGTCCGCGGGCCGGTGGCCGGTCAGTGCCGTTCGATGTGAGCTAGCAGGCGGCGCAGGATCGCCTCCGCGTGCGTCCACAGCAGGGAGCCACCGGCATCCGGGACGAGGTGCCGGTGGGCCCCGCCGATGCGGGATGTGAGCCACTCGCCGTTGTCCGGCGAGTGGCTCACATCCCGTTCGCCGTACCAGATGTCCACCGGCGCGGTGATGGCGTCGAAGCGGAACGGCCAGCGGCTCATCGCGAGCAATGTGTCCCGCGCGTACCCCGCCGCCCCTTGCTGGAACGCCTCGGCGAGCGCCCGCCGGTACGTGGCCTCGAACGACGGATCGCGGTAGACGGCGAGGTCCACGTCCGGGCTGCCCGCGATCACCATGTCCCACATCGTCCCGGCATCGAACCCGGCGAACATCGCTTCGGCACCTGCTGGGTCTTCGCGTGCTTTCGTCACGATGTCGCGCAGCCCGGCGGGAATCCGGTCCGCGAACTCCGGTGCCGCGACCTCGTCGGCACAGGACACCAGCGCCAGCGCGGAAATGACGCCCTCCTCGGCGCAAGCCAGCGCGAACGGCCCGCCCTGCGAATTGCCCACCATCGCGGGCTTCCCGAGGTCCCGCTCCGCCGCGAACGCCCGGATGTCCGCGGCGAAGTCCGCGAAGGTGCGCCCTGGCGACGGTGTCGAAACGCCGAGACCAGGGCGGTCGAGGGAAATGAGCCGCACACCGAGCCCTTCGACGGCGCCGCATCCCAGCCACCTGCTCGTCGCCGCGCCTGGGCTCAGCAGCACCGGCACCCCGTCGCGCGGACCCCATTCGGCCCAGCCGAGCAGCCGCCCGTCGGGTAGTGCCGTCTCCCCCAGCCTCGCGGGCGGGGCGATGTCCACGGTCATGATCATCATCATGACCGGCTCAGTCCAGGCGGACCACACCGGCCAGCAACGGGATGACCATGCGGTCGAGCGTGTCGAGCCGCGCGCCGAGCCGGGTCGCGAGTTCGTCGCACGCGGGGAACCCGGTGATCACGCCCACCGCGGCGACGGCCTGGTCGAGGTCGAAACCGGTGCGCAGCCTGCCATCGGCGTCGAGTCTGCGGACGAACTCCGCGACGCGCTCGTACCGCCAGCCGTCCCTGCCTTCGAGCACTTCGCGGGCTTCCGGGTCCACCGCGGCGAGGCTGATGAGCCTGCGCAGGACGATCGGATCGACGCTCCAAAAGCGACAGAGTTCGGCGACCATCGTGCGGAACGCGCTGACCGGGTCGGGTGTCTCGGCCGCGCGCCGCATTCGTACGACGACTCGCGCGCGGTCCGCGACGTCCTCGGCGACGGCGTCGAGGAGCCCGAGCTTGGAGCCGAAGCGGCGGTACACGGTCACGCGGGTGACCCCGGCGTCGGCGGCGACCTGTTCGAGGCTCAGCCGGTGGAACCCGGCCTCGACGAGGTGCCGCCGCGTGGCGTCGAGGATGTTGCGCCGGGTTCGGGCCGCTCCAGCGGCCCGAAGGCCCGTTGTCTCCGGCATGGGTTTGATGTTACAACAAGTATCACATGATACGACTTGTAACATCACGGGAGATTCGCATGCCAGTCGCGCTCGTCACCGGTGCCAACCGGGGAATCGGCAAGGAAACCGCGCGTCAGCTCGTCGCGAACGGGATGGCGGTCCTGCTCGGCAGCCGCGATCCCGGCCTCGGCGAGGCGGCGGCGAAGGAGGTCGGCGCGCATGCGGTCCGGATCGACGTGACGGATCCGGCGACCGTACGGGCGGTGGCCGACCGGATCCGCGCGGATCACGGCGGGCTGGACGTTCTGGTGAACAACGCGGGGGCGATCGCGGAAGGCGTGCCGGCCGCGCTCACCGCGGCCCAGGTCCGGGACACCTTCGAGGTCAACGTCTTCGGCGTGGTCACCACGACCAACGCCATGCTGCCGCTGCTGCGCGCGGCCGCGGCACCGCGCGTCGTCAACGTGTCCAGCACCACCGGATCATTGGCGCTGACCAGTGCGGGCACCGACTTCGGCGGCGACGCGGATCGGCGGATGGCGTACGCCAGCTCGAAGGCGGCCCTGAACATGCTCACCATCCAGTACGCGCGCGCCTTCGCGAACGACCCTGGACTGGCCCATATCCGGGTCAACGCGGCGACACCGGGGTTCACCGCGACCGAGATGAACGGGCACCGCGGCACGCGCACGGTCGCCGAAGGCGCGCGGGTGATCGTCGACCTCGCGCTCGCCGAGGAAGGGCCGACCGGCGGGTTCTTCAACGACAAGGGACCGGTGCCGTGGTAGGTCAGTCCGCGGTATCTACTGTGGACACTATCGACGCGATGCCGTCGAGGATGCGTTCGAGGCCGAATGCGAAGGCGCACGAGGACTGGTCCGTCGCGCTGTCGTCGTAGCCGCCGTCGTTCCAGACCTGAACGATCGTCGGGTGCTCGGTGACGTCGAAGTACTTCTCCCAGAACGAAGACCGCCGCTGCCACCAGGTGTCCTCGGTCTCGCCGGTGAGCTGTTCCAGCCGCGCACGCCCGGCTTCCACGCCTGCCGCGGACTCGATCAGCCCCGCCACGGCGTTCGCCGCCGCCGCGAGGTCGCGCGGGCTCAGCCCGAGGTTCGCCATGGTGGACAGCAGGTATTCGTTGCCTGCCATCATCCCCGGCCCGAGGCTCGGCCGGATCATGGACACCTCCCGCACCCACGGATGGCGCCGGTACATCGCGCGCGTGCGATCGGCGTAGAGGCGGACCTGGTCGCGCCAGTCCTCCGGCCGTGGTTCGCCAGGCCGCGGGAACGCGCGCTCGCGGAGCACGACGTCCAGCATGAGGTCGATGAGTTCCTCTTTGGACGGAACGTAGGTGTAGAGCGTCATCGTGCCGACGCCGAGCGCCTTCGCGACGCAGTGCATCGACGTCGCGGCCATCCCGTTGGCGTCCGCGAGCTTCACCGCGGCGTCGACCACCTCGTCGATCGTGAACCGGGGCTTGCGGCCGCGCGCGGGCTCGGCGGGTCCGGCGTCGCGATCGCGCCAGAGCAGGGCGAGTGTCCGGTCGGGGTCGCCCCCACCGCTGTGTTCCATGGCCACAGCGGTGATCCTACATTCCCGTATGCTGTACGATTGAATTTAGGCGTACGGCATACGACAAAGGGGAGAGCATGACGATCCTGGTGACCGGGGCGACCGCCAGCGTGGGCAGGCTGGTCGTCGACGAGCTCGTGGCGGTCGGCGCGAAGGTCCGCGCGCTGACGGTGAATCCGGAGCGCGCGGCACTGCCCGACGGCGTGGAGGTGGCGAAGGGCTTCCTCGGCAAACCGCACACGCTCCCGGCCGCACTGGAGGGCGTCGACACCGTCTACCTCGCCCCGCTCGCGGGCACGGTCGAGGAATTCACCCGCCACGCGAAGGAAGCAGGCGTGCGGCGGGTCGTCGCACTCAGCGGTTTGAACGCCGACGACGATCCGCAGTTCCCCGGTTCCAGTGGGCCCGGCTACCACACCGTCGAGAAGGCGGTGGAGGCCGCGGGGTTCGACTGGACGTTCGTGCGACCGGGCGCGTTCATGATCAACACGACGGGGTGGGCCCACTCGATCCGAACGGAAAGCGTGGTGCGGGCGCCGTACGGTGCGGCGATGGTCAACCCGATCGACCTCGTGGACATCGCGGCCGTCGCGGCGAAGGCGATCGAGGACGAGGGCTACACCGGGCAGAAGCTCGACATCACCGGGCCTGGCGCGATGAGCCAGTTCGACCAGGTGAAGGCCATCAGCGCGGTGCTGGGCAGGGAAATCCGGTTCGAGGAACTGACCCACGCCGAGGCGAAGGCGCAGTACGCCCAATGGGGGCTCGGCGAGGACACGGCCGAATGGCTCATCGGCGGGTTCGCCGCCGCGGTCGACCAGCCCGATCCCACGACGCCGACGGTCGAGCGCGTGCTCGGCCGCACGGCGCGGACCTACGCGCAGTGGGCGGAGGCCAACGCGGACGAGTTCCGCTGATCAGACCGGGGGTGAGCCGGTGCGCACCGGCCGTGCGAGCGGTGCGCACCGGCGCCGATTACGGTTGTCCCGTGATCGGCAACCAGTTCTTCTCCTCCTTCGAGGACGGTGATCCGCAGCCGCGTGCATCCGGGGGAACGCGGATCCGGATCGGGGGCGGGCCGGAGCGGTCACCGACCGCGAAGACCGGCGTGGGCTTCACCGGGACGCGTGCGCTGCGCTACGCCGTCACCGGGTTCACCCGCACCGTCCTGTTCGACGTGGCGGTCCCAGTCACCGAGCTGACCGAACTGTCCTATCTGGTCTTCCCCGAGGCCGGTGAGCACCGCTACCGCGCGACCTTCGTCGCGGTCGACGTCGAGTTCGACGACGGGGCCACCCTGTCCGGCCTCGGCGGTCTGGACCAGCACGGGTTCGGGATGTCCGCGCTGGCGCAGGGCACTTCGAAGGCGCTGTACGTGGACCAGTGGAACGCGGTGCGCTGCGATCTCGGCGCGATCGCGGCGGGCAGGACGGTCCGGTCGATCGTGCTCACCACCGACGCGCCCGCGGCGGGCGGCGAAGCGGTCGGCTGGCTCGACGACGTGCGGCTCGGCGTGCGGGCGCCGCGGCGCGGGCGCGAGCCGGTCGACTACGTGCGCACCACGCGCGGCACCCATTCGAGCGGGGAGTTCTCGCGCGGCAACACCTTTCCGGCCACCGCCGTGCCGCACGGGTTCAACTTCTGGACACCGGTCACCGACGCGTCCTCGACGAGCTGGTTCTACGAGTACCACCGCCGCAACACCGACGCGAACCTCCCGGCGCTCGAAGCGTTCGGGCTCAGCCACCAGCCGAGCCCGTGGATGGGCGACCGGCACACGTTCCACTTCATGCCGGGTGTCGGCGAGGTGACCACGGACCGCAAGGCGCGCGCACTGACGTTCCGCCACGAGGACGAAACCGATCTTCCGCACCACTACGCGGTGAACTTCGGCAACGGCGTGCGGACCGAGATCGCCCCCACCGAGCACGCCGCGATCGTCCGGTTCACCTTCCCGAGCCTGCCCGGCTGGGTCGTGTTCGACAACGCCGCGAACCGCGGCCGCCTCCGCGTCGACCCGATGACCGGCACCTTCACCGGGTACACGCGGGTGCGCAGCAGGTTGTCGGCGGGCGCGCGGCGGATGTACGTCCACGGCACGTTCGACCGGCCCGCGGTGAACGGCGGTCGGGTGCGGAAACCCGCGCGAAAACTGTTGTGGCGCAAGGTGACCGGGTACCTCGCGTTCGATTCGCTCGAGGTCACGATGCGGATCGCGACCTCGTTGATCAGCAGCAGCCAGGCGAAGCGGAACCTGGAGCAAGAGATTCCCGAAGGGACTCCGTTCGACCGCGTCCGCGACGACGCGCGCCGCGCATGGCAGGACGTGCTGGGCAAAGTGGAGCTCGAAGGCGCCACCGAGGACCAGCTCACCACGTTCTACTCGTGCCTGTACCGCCTGTTCCTCTATCCGAACTCGGCACACGAGTTCACCGGCGAGCGGACCGGGTACCGGCACGCGAGCCCGGTGGTCAAGCGCCGGTGGCCGAGCACCCGGCGGCGGACCGGCGCCAAGGTGGTGCCGGGCAAGCTGTACGTCAACAACGGGTTCTGGGACACCTACCGCACCACCTGGCCCGCCTACGCCCTGCTCGCGCCGAGCCGCTGCGGTGACCTCGTCGAGGGGTTCGTGCAGCAGTACCGGGAAGGCGGCTGGATCGCGCGCTGGTCCTCCCCCGGCTACGCGAACCTGATGACCGGCACCAGCTCCGACGTCGCCTTCGCCGACGCCTACCTCAAAGGCGTACGGAACTTCGACGTGGCATCCGCCTACGACGCGGCGCTCAAGAACGCCACCGTCACGCCGCTGAGCAAGAGCGTCGGCAGGCGCGGCCTCGCCGAATCGATCTTCCGCGGGTTCACCGCGACGTCCGTCCACGAAGGACTGTCGTGGGCGTTGGAGGGCTGCGTCAACGACTTCGGCATCGCGAACCTGTCGCAGGCGCTCTACGAAGAGTCCACACGCGACGATCCACGGCGGACGGAGTACCGGGACAACGCGGCGTACTTCCGCCAGCGCGCACTCCAGTACGTCAACCACTTCGACGAGCGCGTCGGGTTCTTCCAGGGTCGCGACGCGAAGGGGAACTGGCGGCACTCCCCCGCCACCTACGACCCGGTGCCGTGGGGCGGCGACTACACCGAGACGAACGGCTGGAACACCGCGTTCTCGGCGCCGCACGACGGGGACGGGCTGGCGAGCCTGCACGGCGGCCCCGCCAAGCTGGAGTCCGTTTTGGACGCCTTCTTCGCCACACCCGAGACCGGGCGCGCGCCAGGGGCTTACGGCGGCGTGATCCACGAGATGACCGAGGCCTGCGACGTGCGGCTTGGTCAGTACGGCCATTCCAACCAGCCGTCGCACCACATCCCCTACATCTACAACCACGCGGGCGCGCCGTCGAAGGCGCAGGCCGTGCTCAGGGAGGTGCTGGCCCGCTGCTATGTCGGCAGCGAGATCGGCCAGGGCTACCCCGGCGACGAGGACAACGGCGAAATGTCCGCGTGGTACGTGTTCAGCGCGCTCGGGTTCTACCCGCT
Source organism: Amycolatopsis sp. CA-230715 (assembly GCF_018736145.1). Taxonomy (GTDB): domain Bacteria; phylum Actinomycetota; class Actinomycetes; order Mycobacteriales; family Pseudonocardiaceae; genus Amycolatopsis. The sequence continues at coordinate 9,163,641 of NZ_CP059997.1, read as the reverse complement.
CGCGGTCGGCAGCCCGCACTACGCGATCGGGTCGCCGCTGTTCGAGAAGGCGATCGTGCACCTGGAGAACGGCAACGACGTGGTGATCACCGCGCGCGGGAACAACCCCGGCTCGGTCTACGTGGAAAGCCTGCACGTCAACGGGAAGCCGCACGACGCGACCACCATCTCGCACGCGACGCTCAGCGCGGGCGCCGTGCTCGACTTCGCGATGTCGCCGACCCCGACGGCATGGGGCCGCGGCGTCGAAGACCGAGGCGAGCGCCGGTGGCCGCTGCGCGACCTGGCCGGGCACGGCCGTGCCGCGGACGGCACCGACGTCACCGCGCTCTTCGACGACACGACCAGGACCGAGGTCCGGTTCCGGTCGGCCACGCCGCTCATCGAGTTCACAGTGGACGGTGCACCGGATGCCGCGCTGATGTACACGCTGACCTCGGGCGCCAGGCCGGGCGATCCGCGCTCCTGGATCCTCGAAGGGTCCGCGGACGGCAAGTCCTGGCACGCCCTCGACGAGCGCCGCGACGAGGTGTTCCGCTGGCGACGGCAAACGCGGCCCTTCACCGTCACCGAGCCCGGCCCCTACCGCCACTACCGGTTGCGCGTGCTCGCGGCGACCGGCCGTCGGCTCGGGCTGGCGCAGTGGGAGCTCCTCGCGGGTGGTGCGCGTTGATCAAACGGTTGTGGGATTCGGCTCGCGACCGGATCGTCGCCTCCGACCCCGGGTTCGTCCGGCTGCGCCTCGCCTTCTCCGCGGTGCTGGGGATCGTCATCGCGGTCGCGGTCATGGCGCCGCTCGGGATGCCGATGACGATCATCCTGGTGGCCGCGATCTCCGCGATGGTCTCGGCCTTCACCGTCAGCGACCCCGAACCGGCTCAGCAGGCGGTGACCCTGCTGCTGGTGCTCGTGGCAGGCGCTACCGCGCTCACCGTCGCGAGCCTCGGCACCTCCTTGCCGCCGCTGGACAGCATCTTGTTCGTGCTGCTCATCTTCGTCGCGGTGTACGGGCAGCGGTTCGGCTCGCGCGGCATCGCGCTCGGGTCCGTCACGTTCTTCCTGTTCTTCTTCTCGATGTTCCTGCAGACCCATCTCAAGCAGGTGCCGTCGCTGCTGCTCGCGCTCGTCGTCGGGCTCGGCGCGAACGCGCTCGTCCGGTTCGTGCTGCTGCGCCACAAACCGGAGAGCGAGTTCTACCGGATCAGGCTCGCCTTCCGCGCGCGGCTGGCCGCCGTCATCCGCGCCGCCGAGAGCTATCTCGCGAACAACGGCTCCGGCCGCGCCACAACGCAGCTGCGGCGGGCGAACGAGCGGCTCCACGAGGTGGTGCTGCTGATCGAGGACGCGGCGACCGACGTGATCGGGGACCGTGCCGCGGACGCGTTGCGGCGGCGCGCGATCGAGGTCGAGCTCGCCGTCCAATGGCTCGCGATCACGACGACACGGACCTGCGCGGAGACCCTGACCGCCGAGACGCGCGACGACCTGATCGACCGCCTCCGGCGCTTCCGCGCGCTGATGGAGCGCGACCCGCGCGAACTGCCGTTGATCAGCGAAACCGGCGAGTTCAGCAAGATGCTGGTCGAGGGCAGCAGGCTCGCCGACACCCCGAGGCCTGGCGACGAACTCCGCAAGGCGATCGCCGAACTCGCCCTCGCCGACGTCAACGCGCAGCGCATCGCGCAACGCGACTACTCGGCCGAAGTCGAGCACCCGGTCGAGGAGGAAGAGGACGAGAAGACCAAGGTCTTCGCCTACGACAACCAGACCCGCAGCGCGATCCAAGCCGTCGTCGGCGGCGGGCTCGCCGTGTTCGGCGGCGAGCTGATCTCGCACCAGCGGTGGTACTGGGCGGTGCTGACCGTGTTCGTGGTGTTCATCGGCTCGTCCACCGCGGGCGCGACCTTCGTCAAGGGCGCGCGCCGCCTCGCGGGCACGCTGATCGGCATCTTCGGCGGGATGCTGCTCGCGGTCGTGTTCTCCGGCAACACACCGGCGACCCTCGCCGGCATCCTCGTGTGCGTGTTCGGCATGGTGTACATGTCGCGGGTTTCCCAGGTGGTGATGGCGTTCTTCATCACCTCGATGCTCGGGCTGCTGTACAGCCTGCTCGGCACGTTCAGCATCGAGGTGCTGTGGATCCGGGTGGCCGAGACCGCGATCGGCGGCGCCGCCGGCGTGCTGGCGGCCGTCGTGATCGTGCCGGTCCACACGCGCTCGGTCATGCTCGACGACGTCGACACGACGCTCGACGACGTCCGCACGTTCCTGGAGCGGACCACGGAACTGTTGGCTGGCACCGAAAACGTGAACCTCATCGAGCTGAGCCGCGAGCTCGACCGCGACGTCGAGCAGCTGCGCACCACGGTCGAGCCGCTCACCCACCCCATCAACCTCAGGACCGCGCGCCGCGACTACGGCTGGCACGTGCTGACCACATTGGACACCGTGGCCTTCCGCGCCCGCCACGTGGCGGCGCGGGCCCAGCCCGGACAGCTCGCCGGTGTCGACGACGACCGGCTGCACCTGTTCACCGGCAGGCTGCTGGCCAACATCGACGTGCTCCGCCGGGCGCTCGCCGCACCGGGCGGGCGCGCGCCCGGCACACTCGTCCGCGATGACGGCACTCCCGTCTCGGATCGGGTCGTGCACGCCGAAACCCGCGCGGTGCTGTCGAGCTTGAGCCACCTCGACGAAGCGCTCATCGCGCTCGGGCGCGTCTTCGTCGTCGACGGGACAGCGGCGCGCTAAGCCACCAGGCTCGCGGCTTTCCCCAACGTCTCGATCCCGGCGACCGACCACGGGCCAGCCGAGATCACCACCGCGTGGTCGATCCCCCAGTCGGCGAACTCCGCGCAGCGAGCGGCGAACTCGGCCGCGGACTCGCCGGGTGAGAGCCGGGTGCTGATGGTCTTCTCGATGTCCGAATAGGACCGCCCGAGGTCTTCGCAGTGGCGTGCGAGCACGGAAAGCTTGTGCCGCACCGTTTTTCCGCCATCCGGGATGTCGAACACGTTGCAGGCGTCCGCGTACCGAGCGACCATCCGCAGCGTTTTCTTCTCGCCCGTTCCGCCGATCAGCAGCGGCGGGCGGCGCACCGGCCGCGGCTCGCTGATCGGACGGTCGAGCCGGTAGTGCTCGCCCGCGAACGCCGAGGAGTCCCCCGCCCACATCCGCAGTGCCAGTTGGACGGTCTCCTCCATCCGTTCGAACCGTTCGGCCAGCGGCGGGAACGGCAGGCCCATCGCCAGCGCTTCGCCCTCGTGGTGACCGGTGCCGATCCCGAAGCGCGCCCGCCCGCCGGACAGGACGTCCAAAGTGGTCACGGCCTTGATCAGCAGGGCGGGCGGCCGGAACGTCACGGCGGACACCATGGTGCCGAGGTTGATCCGGTTCGTCCTCGCAGCAAGGAAACCCAGTGTCGTGTACGCCTCCAGCATCGCCGAATCCTCGGTGCTGTGCGGATCGGCCTGCAGCAGGTGATCGGCGACCCACGCGGTGTCCAGGCCCGCGTCCTCCGCGGCCACGACGACCGAGACCAGCTCCTCGACCAGGTTCTCGGGCCACGAGAAGTCCGTGACCCCGATGCTTAACCGCATGACTTCTCCTCAGGCTCGCGTGAGCAGTTCAAGGTTGTGGCCGTCCGGATCGGCGAAGTAGACGCCCCGGCCGCCGTGGAGGTGGTTGATCTCACCGGGCGTGGAGTGGAACGGATCGGCCCAGTACGCGATGCCCGCCGTCTCGATCCTGGCCATCGCGGCGTCGAATTCGGTGTCGCCGACCAGGAACGCGTAGTGCTGGCTGGTCACCTCGTCGACCTGCAGGTAGTCCAGCGTGACGCCGTTCGCGAGGCGGATGGGCGCGAAGGGACCGGTGACCGGATCCACTTCGAGGCCGAGAATCCCGGCAAGGAACGCCGCGGACGCGTCGCGGTCGGAAGCGCACACGATGGTGTGGTTCAGTTCGATGCTCATGGCTCCTCCGCTGGGAAGAACACGTCGTCGGCACTCATCGCGCACCGCCCTGGTTCGCGAAGGGCGACGGCCCGCCGATCGGGCTCAGGTGGATCCCGGCCAGCAGCCAGCGCTCTCCGTCGCGCACCAGCACGTGCGTGGCGCGGAACCGTCCGTTGGCCGGATTCCCTTGGTGCGAGGCCACTTGTGCGTGCACACCGATCGCGATCGCGGTCTGCCCGAGATCGCGTACCTCGACGTCTTCCCAGGCGAGCGACTCGGTGACCAAGGCCCCGCCGCCGTAGCGCTGGAGCCACTGCGCCTTGTCCAGCACGAAACCCAGCGGCCCGACCAGCCGGAAGCCGTCGGTGGTCAACTCGTCGAGAACGGCGGTGTCGCCCCGTTCTTCGGCCGCGGCCCAGCGGCGACCCAGTTCGAGTACCTGCTCAGTGGTGTTCATTGGCCTTCCCATCGTTCGATGTGGACTCGGTGCGACGCCCACAACATTAGATATCTAACCGTTTGATGTCAAACGCTTAGAACCACTCGTTGTCTGCGGTACGGTGTCCCCCGTGCCAGCACCCGCCATCGCGCCCATCGGCGTCGTCCTCTCCCGCACCGCCAAGACGGCGAGCCGCGCCTTCGACCAGGCCCTCGCCGCCGCGGGCGGCTCGCAGCCCGTTTGGCAGATCCTGATCTCGCTCAAGACCAGCCCCGTTGCGAACCAGCGCGAGCTCGCCGACGCCGTCGGGATCCAGGGCGCCACGCTCACCCATCACCTCAACGGCATGGAAACGGCGGGGCTCGTCACCCGGCGTCGTGACCCGGAGAACCGGCGCGTCCACCTCGTCGAACTCACCGAAGACGGCGAAGCGCTGTTCCACCGGCTCGCTTCGGCGGCGATCGCGCACGACAAGCGCATGCGAAAAGGGCTCAGTGAAGCCGAAATCGCGACGCTGGCCGATCTGCTGCACCGGCTCGCCGAGAACGTGTCGAACGGCGGCCACTGACCGGATCGATCCAGCAGAGTGACTGGGCGCACCCGTGCGGCAACGGGGAGACGGGATAGGCTCCGAGGTACTAGCCAAAGTCGTCTCAAGCTGGAGTACCGCAATGACCCAAGCCCCTGTCAACGTCACCGTCACCGGCGCGGCCGGCCAGATCGGGTACGCGCTGCTGTTCCGCATCGCCTCCGGTCAGCTGCTCGGCCAGGACACCCCGGTGCGGCTGCGGCTCCTGGAGATCCCGCAGGCGGTCAAGGCGGCCGAGGGCACGGCGCTCGAGCTCGAAGACGGCGCGTTCCCGCTCCTCGCGGGCACGGACATCTTCGACGACGCGAAGAAGGCTTTCGAGGGCACCAACGTGGCGCTGCTCGTCGGCGCCCGTCCCCGCACCAAGGGCATGGAGCGCGGCGACCTGCTCGAGGCCAACGGCGGCATCTTCAAGCCGCAGGGCGAGGCCATCAACGCGGGTGCCGCGGACGACATCAAGGTGCTCGTGGTCGGCAACCCGGCCAACACCAACGCGCTCATCGCCCAGTCGCACGCGCCCGACGTCCCGGCCGACCGCTTCACCGCGATGACCCGCCTCGACCACAACCGCGCGCTCGCGCAGCTGTCGAAGAAGCTCGGCGTGCCGGTCTCGGAGATCAAGAAGCTGGCGATCTGGGGCAACCACTCCGCCACCCAGTACCCGAGCATCTTCCACGCCGAGGTCGCGGGCAAGAACGCCGCCGAGGCCGTCAACGACCAGGCCTGGATCGCCGACGACTTCATCCCGACCGTCGCGAAGCGCGGCGCCGCCATCATCGAGGCGCGCGGCGCCTCCTCGGCCGCCTCCGCCGCTTCCGCCGCGATCGACCACGTGTACACCTGGGTCAACGGCACCGCGGACGGCGACTGGACCTCCGCCGGTGTCGTGTCCGACGGCTCCTACGGCGTGCCGGAGGGCCTCATCTCGTCCTTCCCGGTCACCGCCAAGAACGGCAAGTACGAAATCGTGCAGGGCCTCGAAATCGACGACTTCTCCCGCCAGCGCATCGACGCCTCCGTGCAGGAACTCACCGAAGAGCGCGACGCCGTCAAGAAGCTCGGCCTGGTCTGACATACCGGGTTTTCGGTGGCGGGCCGGGGTTTCCGGCCCGCCACCGCTGTTTTCCGGTTCGGATCAAGCCGGGCGCAGCGGGGTTCGTTGGGTGCCTTCGGCGTCGAAGTTGTCCGGGTGCAGCCAGGCGGTGAAGCGGTCTCGAACGGCGGGCCATTCGCTGTCGATGATCGAGTACCACGCGGTGTCGCGGTTGCGGCCCTTGACCACGGTCGCCTGCCGGAACGTGCCCTCGTAGGAGAACCCGAGTCGTTCGGCCGCGGCACGGGATCCGGCGTTGAGGGCGTCGCACTTCCATTCGAACCGGCGGTAGCCCAGATCGTCGAGAACATGGCTCGCCAGCAAGTACTGCGCCTCGGTGGCGGCGCGGCCGCGTTGCAGCAGCGGGGAATAGTGGACGTGGCCGACCTCGGCGACGCCGAACTCGGGCTGGATCCGCAACAAGCTGAGCACCCCGACCGCGGCGGGCTCCCGCCGGTCGGTGCTCACGATCGCGTAGAACAGCGGATCTTGGCCGTCCTGGACCTGCTCGACCCACCGCCGGTAGTCGGCGAACGCGGTGAACGGGCCGTACGGCAGGTAGGTCCAGCTCTCCCCCGCGGTGTCGAGCTGATCGGCCTCGAACAGCGCCTCGGCGTGCCGATGCGAGTCCAACCGCTCCAGGCGACAGTAGCGCCCCTTGAGCAACGGCGTGGTCGGGGCTGATCGCGGGGTCCAGCCGGACAGGGCATGTCCGATCGGCTGGCCGAGTTCGTTGGTGCGCATGCACGGATGCTCGCACCACGCAATGGCCTTTCCTAAGGTCCATTTCTAGCGTAATTCAAGATTCCACTAGGTTTCGCGGCCACGGCTGGCGAGTCGCCGGTAAGGTCGTAGCCGATGCAGAAATCCCGCCAATCCTTCGACCCGTCCATAGTGCGGGGTGGGACGACGCCGCAGGGCGGTGGCTGGATCCCGCGCGGGTTCCGCCTCGAAAGCCACTCCCATCCCGACGGGCAGCTGGTGTACGCGGCCGCCGGGGCTTTCGCCACCACGACCGAATACGGGACGTGGGTGGCGCCCGCCAACCGGGTCACCTGGACGCCGCCGGGTTTCGAGCATTCGCACCGCTTCTACGGCGGGACCGATGCCCGCACCCTCGCCATCCCCGCCGACGAGTGCGGCTCCCTGGCGGCACATCCCTGCGTGTTCGCGGTGTCGCCGTTGCTGCGCGAGAGCATTCTGGCGCTGACCGGCCACCGGGTCCGGTCAGCCGACGCCCAGCGGCGGTTGCGCGCGGTCGTGCTCGATGAGCTCGGCGAGGTTCCCGGGCAGTCGTTGCACCTGCCGGAGCCGCGCGACGACCGGCTGCGCGCCGTCGCCGATCTGCTGCACGCCGATCCCGGCCGGAACATGACCCTGGCTGAACTGGGCCGCACGGCCGGGTCGAGCGAACGCACGCTCAGCCGCCTGTTCCACGCCGACCTCGGCATGAGCTTCCACCGCTGGCGCACCATCCTGCGCATCCACCACGCCCTGTTCCAGCTCACCGAGGGCAGCTCCGTCACCGACACCGCGGTCGCCTGCGGGTGGTCGAACCCGTCGACCTTCATCGACGCGTTCACCGCCGTCGTCGGGCAGACCCCCGGTCGCTACCAGGCCGAGCTCCGCGCTCGCGCCGAGTAGCGCCGAAGTTGGCGGGTTTCCGTTATCGGGTGCCCGGTTACCGGTGGACCGCAAATGGCGCGAAGGGTCAAGGTGGTAATCGACAGTTCACGCGTCGACCCGGTTGTCGGCGTTCATTCCTTTCGGAGAGCACATGACTCAGGCAGACGAGCACACCACCGTGGTCATCGTGGGCGGCGGGGTCGCGGGGCTCGCGCTCGGCACCTTCCTCCTGCGCAGCGGAATCCGTTGTGCCGTCTTGGAAAAGCACAGTCGCGAGTACGTCGAGAACCGGCAGCGAGCCGGTTCTCTCAACGGCCGCGGGGTGCGCATGCTGCGCGAATGGGGAGCGGAAGAGGTCCTCGAAGGGCCTCGCCACAATTCCTCCGGCGGCGCGGTTCCGTTGATAATCGACGGCGAAGAACGCGAATGGCAGGTGGAAGACCCCGAAGACACCGCGGGGGCCTTCGTCCCGCAGCAGGTCCTCGTCCGGAACCTCATCAGGATGTTCCTGCGCGACGGCGGCGACCTCCGCTTCGAGGCCGAGGACGTTTCACTGGAAGGCCTCGACACCGAACATCCCCTGGTGCGCTACCGGGACGCCGCCGGTACGAGCAAGGTGATCGGCTGCGATTTCGTCGCGGGCAGCGACGGCTACCAGGGGGTCAGCAGGACGGCGATACCCGACGGTTTCCTCAGCTGCCACACGCACGAGTTCGGGTACGCCTGGCTGACCGTCATGACGGAGGTGCCAGCCGATCCGCTGGCCGTGATGGCGGTGCACCCACGTGGTTTCGCCGCGCAGATCACCCGCGGGCCGAACGCGAGCCGCGTCTACCTGCAGTGCCCGGTCACCGACACCGTCGACGACTGGCCGGACGAGCGCGTCTGGACCGAACTCGGCGCGCGGTTCTGCACGACCGTGCCGAGGGGACCGATCGTCACGAAGCAGGTCGTGCCCCTGCGCGGCGTGGTGTTCAGCCCCATGAGCTACGGCAGGCTCCACCTCGTCGGGGACGCGGCGCACCTCATTTCCCCGATGAGCGCGGAAGGAATGAGCCTCGCACTGCACGACGCCGAGGCGCTCGCGCGCGCGATCGTCCAGCAGGTCGAAAAGGACGACCCGAGCCTGCTGGAGAGCTACTCGGACACCTGCCTGACCCACACCTGGGAACGCCAGGCAGCCGCGATCTGGACGACCGACGCGATGCACGACTCCGGTGACAGCACCTATCGCGGGGAGTTCCTCAAACGTGTCGCCAGGGCGAACCTGGAAAACCTCGTCCGGCCACGCGAGGCGAAGGGCTCAACTTCGGTGGCCTGACCGAAGCTCGCCAGATTGCTCGCGTTTGATTAATCAGGTATGACTAACTGGTGAGCTCAACGAGACTGTTCGTCCTTGGCCATCTGGCACTCCGCGGCCCCATGCACGGTCACCAGATCCGGCGCGCGGCACAGCTGGACCACGTCGACCGGTGGACGAACATCAAGCCCGGTTCGCTGTACGGCGCGTTGCAGCGGATGGACACCGAAGGCCTGGTCCGCAAGGTCCGCACGGAGCAGGAAGGGGGGCGTCCGCAGCGCACGGTGTACGAGATCACCGAGGAAGGACGGCACGAGCTGGTGGTCCAGCGCGCGGCGGCCCTGCGCGAAGCGCGGCTGAGCCCCGATCCGATCGATCTGGCGCTCGGGCACGTCGCGGGTATGACCGAGGACGCGGTCCGCTCGGCCATCGAGGACCGCCGCGCGTCGCTCGGGCACCAGCACCAGGAGATGTGCCACCTGCGCGAGGAAGCTGCCGCGTACCTCAGCGCGATGGAAAAGATGATCTTCGAACACACCTTGCGCAGGCTTCGCCTCGAGATCGACTGGCACGACGACCTCCTCGGCCAGCTTCCGGCGCTGCTGGTCGATCCGTCCCGCGACACCGTGGAGTGAGGCGATGACCGAACGGATCGTCATGACCGGCGGAACCGGACTCGTCGGCAAAGCCGTTGCCGCCGCGTTGATCGACAGCGAGTACGAGGTGGTGCTGCTGGCGAGGGACCTGGACCGGGCCAGGTCCCTCGTGCCGAACGCCGCCGGATATCTCCCCTACCGCTCCGGCGAACGCGGCGGCTGGGAGACCGCGCTCGCCGGAGCGGACCACGTGGTCAACTTGGCGGGCGCCCCGGTGTTCAAACCCTTCACCGGCCGACGGCACCTGCGGAAGGTCACCGCGCAACGCATCGAGGGCGCACTCCAGCTCGTCGCCGCGATCCACCGCGCACCGAACGGCCCGCGGACCCTGCTCAACGCGTCCTCGGTCGGTGTCTACGGGTTCGGCGCTCCCGCGGACGGACTGGTCGACGAGAAGACCGCACCAATCCCCGGAGAGCACACGCGAGGATCACGGGAATGGGAAACCGCCGCGGCCGCCGAACCGGCGGCACGGACTGTGTTGCTGCGCCTCAGTTTCGTGCTCACCGGGAACGGCGGCGGGCTGAAGTGGCAGCTCGATCAGGCGCGCAAAGGCAGGTCCTCGTACTTCGCGCCAGGATCGCAATGGCTGCCCTGGATCCACCTCGACGACGTCGTCGCGTTCGTGCGGCGGGCACTGGGCGACGACAGCTGGAAGGGTGCCTACAACTTGGTCGCACCGGAGCACGTTCGCAGCCGGGAGTTCGCCGAAACGCTGGCGCGGGCGACTGCGGCCGATCCACCGCGCAGATCGCCCGCGCTGCTCGCGCGGCTCTTCGTCGGGGCAGGCGCCGACATCGTGCTCGGCGGCCGTCGCGTCACACCGGCGCGCCTGCTCGAGTCCGGCTTCGAATTCCGGTACCCCGATCTCGCGGGCGCCCTGCGGGAGTGCGCAGGAGCAGCCAAATGACCCGAGACCGAGTCATCGCCTGGAAGTTCGAGCTGCAGACGATCCACCACCGCCTCGAACGCGAACTCAAACGGATCGACCGTGAACTGAACCGCGCACGCACGACGAAAACCACGACGTCCCTGTCCACCGATCTCCTCGCGCACTGCCACGGATTCTGCTCGGCGCTCACCGACCATCACGTACGCGAGGACAATGGCCTCTTCGCGCGCCTTCTCGCCGAGTGCCCGGAGTTGAAACCCACGATCGAGCGGCTCAAAGCCGATCACCTCGTGCTCGCGGAGCTGATCGCCGAATTCGAGCAACTCCTCGACGACCGGTCGTCGAACGGCACCACGACAGCGCACGGCTTGCGCGCGCAGCTCCACCGCCTGCACCAGCGGATGAGCGAACACTTCGGTCGAGAAGAAGCCACACTCAACGCCGCGCTCGACAAGCTCGTGACCACCCGTGCCGAGGCTTACGAACTCGCCGGCGACGGGCGCCCTCCTACCCCGTGAAGTCCCGCCGGGTCAGGACCCTTCGAGGCCCCGGCGCTTGAGCAGCGGGGCGATTTCCGGGTCGCGGCCGCGGAACGCGCGGAAGGCCGTCATGGAGTCGACGCTCCCGCCCCTGCTGAGCAGCTCGCGCCGGAAGTAGTCGCCGTTTTCCCTGGTGAGGCCACCGTTTTCGCGGAACCATTCGACGCTGTCGGCGTCGAGCACCTCGCTCCAGATGTACGAGTAGTACCCGGCGCTGTAGCCGCCGCTGAAGATGTGCGCGAAGTACGTGCTGCGGTAGCGCGGCAGCACCGTGCCGAGCGCCACGCCCGCTTCTTCGAGCGCGGTCGCTTCGAACTTCTCCACGTCGGCGACGGTCTCGCCGGGGCCGAGCGCGTGCCACGCCTGGTCCAGCAAGGAGGCCGCGAGGTATTCGGTGGTCGCGTAGCCTTCACCGTACTTCCGCGAGGCCAGCAAAGCGTCCACTGCGGCCTGTGGCAGCGGTTCCCCGGTTTCCCAGTGCTTCGCGTAGTTCGCGAGCACCTCCGGCCAGAACATCCACATTTCGTTGACCTGCGAGGGATATTCGACGAAGTCGCGTGCCACGTTGGCACCGGAGAACGTCGGGTACCGCACGTCGGAAAGGAGACCGTGCAGCGCGTGCCCGAACTCGTGGAAGGCCGCGTGCAGCTCGTCAAGGCTGAGCAGCGTCGGCTCGCCCTCCGGCGGTTTCGCGATGTTGAGGTTGTTCACCACCACCGGCCGGTACCCGAACAGGCCGGACTGGTCGACGAAGTTGTTCATCCACGCGCCGCCGCGCTTGGAATCGCGCGTGTAGTAGTCGCCGATGAAGATGCCCAGCGGGGCACCGTCGGCGTCGAACACCTCGAACACCCGCACGCTCGCGTGGTACTTCGGCAGGTCGTGCCGCTCGCTGAAGGTGAGCCCGTACAGCCGCGACGCCGCGTAGAAGATGCCATCGACCACCACGCGGTCCAACTCGAAGTACGGGCGCAGCGCCGATTCGTCGAGGTCGAACCGGTCCCGGCGCAGCCGTTCGGCGTAGAAGGCCCAATCCCACGGCTCGAACTCCGCGCCGGGCTCGTCGGCGGCGAGGTACTGCCGCAGCTCGTCCGCCTCGGCCTTCGCGTTGGCGACGGCGACCGGCGCCAGCCGCCTCAGCAGTCCGACGGCGGCTTCCGCCGTCCGCGCCGTCTCGTCCGCGATGATGTACGACGCGTGGCTTTCGTAGCCCAGTATCGCGGCCCGCTCGGCGCGCAGCGTCGCGATCTCCGCCAGTACGGCCTTGTTGTCGTGCTCGTTCCCGCGGTTGCCCCGGCTCGTCGCGGCGCGGTAGACCCGCTCCCGCAGCGCGCGGTTTTCCAGCGAGGCGAGCACCGGCTGGCCGGTCGGCAGGCCGAGCTTCAGCACGTACTTGCCGTCTTCGCCGCGCGCCGTGGCGGCCTCGGCCGCCGCCCTGATCTCCCCTTCGGACAGTCCGGCCAGCTCGGCGGCGTCCGCCACGACGATCGCGAGATCGTTGCTGTCGGCCAACAGGTTCTCCTGGAACCGGGTGCTGAGCGAGGAAAGCCGCTCGTTCAGCTCGCGGAGCCGCGCCTGCTTCTCCTCGGGCAGTTCTGCGCCCGCCCGCTGGAAATCCGTGTGGTAGCGCTGCAACAACCACGCCGACTCGGGGTCGAGGTCGAGTGTCTCGCGCGCCTCGAACACCGCGGTGACCCTGGCCGCGAGCTTCGGGTTCAGGTAGATCGCGTCGTGGTGTGCCGCCAGCCGTGGCGCGACGGAGGCCTGCAAGCGCTGCCGCTCGGGGTTCGTGTCCGACGAGGTCAGGTTGAAGAACACCGACGACACCCTGGTCAGGAGCGTGCCGGACCGTTCGAGCGCGGCCACCGTGTTCTCGAACGTCGGCGCTTCCTCGCTGTCCGCGATCCGCGCGACCTCCGCCGCGTGCTCGGCGAGTCCCGCGTCGAACGCGGGCGCGAAGTGCTCGTCCGAGACTCGGTCGAACGGGGGCAGGCCGTACGGGAGATCGCTCGGCGCCGCGAACGGGTTGTCCGGCGACAGCTGCTCCGGTGCGGTCATTTCCTGCCCTTCCTTCCCTGAGCACCCGTCGAGCCGCCGACCTCGGCATCGGAGCTCGCCTTCTTCTTGCCACTGCGCGGTTTCGGCGGCACGATCCCGGCGAGATCGCCGCCGTGGTCGTTCACCCTGAGCACGAACGGCCGCGTCTCGGTGTACCGCACCACCGAGACCGCCGCGGGGTCCACCACGATGCGCTGGAACGAGTCGAGGTGCTGCCCGAGCGCGTCGGCGATGATCGCCTTGAGCACGTCGCCGTGGCTGCACAGCACCCACACCGCGTGGTCGCCGTGCGCCGCGGTGATCCGCGCGTCGTGCTCGCGGACGGCTGCGACCGCCCGCGCCTGCATCGCCGCGAGCCCCTCACCACCGGGGAACACCGCCGCCGACGGGTGCGCCTGCACGACCCGCCACAGCGGTTCCTTGACCAGCGACTTCAGCTCGCGGTTCGTCCAGTCGCCGTAGTCCACTTCGGACAGTCTGGGCTCCACGTGCTTGGCGAGATCCCGCGCGGCCACCAACGGCGCCACGGTTTGCTTGCACCGCAGCAACGGGGACACGACGACCTCGGCCACCGGGACCTCGGCCAGCCGCTCGACCAGCGCGTCCGCCTGCGCGCGCCCCGTCTCGTCGAGACCGACCTTCGGCGTCCTGCCCGCCAGCACGCCGGAGCCGTTCGCGGTGGACCGGCCGTGGCGCAGCAGGATGACCGTGCTCATCGAGGTACTCCCATGGGGGTCACCCTACGTCGTTTCGATCAGGTACCGGTCGGCCCCGCGTTCGGGTCCAGCACGTGGGTGAAGATCAGCACGAACAGCAGGGCGCCGAGCGCGATCCGGTACACCACGAACGGCACGAAGCTGCCCTTCTTGATGTAGGCCATCAGCCAGGCGATGACGGCGTAACCGACGGCGAAGGCGATCAGCGTGGCGAGGATCGTCGGACCCCACTGCGCCGTCTCACCGTTCTTGCCGATGTCGGTCAGCTTGTAGAGACCAGAGCCGAGCACCGCGGGCACCGCGAGCAGGAACGAGTACTCCGCCGCTTCGGAACGCTTGTAGCCCATGAACAGCCCGGCGCTGGTCGTGCCGCCCGAGCGCGAGACGCCGGGGATCACGGCGAGCGCCTGCGCGAACCCGTAGACCAGGCCGTGCGGGACCGTCAGGTGGTCGAGATCGCGGTAGTTCCGCCCGACGCGATCGGCGATCAGCAGGATCACGCCGAACACGATCAGCATGGTCGCGGTGATCCGCAGATCGCGGAACGCGTGGTCGATGTCGTGCTGGAACAGCAGGCCGATCACGACGATCGGGAGCGAGCCGACGATGATCAGCCAGCCGAGCCGCGCGTCGGGGTGCCCGCGCCAGTCCTTCTTGTACAGGGAGAAGAACCACGCGACGAGGACGTGCCCGATCTTCTTCGCGAAGTACAGGATGACGGCGAGCTCGGTACCGATCTGGGTGACCGCGGTGAACGCGGCGCCGGGGTCGTCCCACCCGGCGAGCGCCGCGGTGATCCGCAGGTGCGCGCTCGACGAGATCGGGAGGAACTCGGTCAGCCCCTGGACCAGACCGAGGACGAGTGCTTCGAACCAGCCCATTTCAGCCGACCTCCGCCATGCCGAAGACCTTCATCCGTTCCGCGATCCTTCCGTCGGTTGGGGGTGCAAAGCACTGCGAAGCGTGTTCGGCGCAGACACTAACGGGGTGCCCGCGCGCGACATGACTCGCCTTCGTCACGCGCGCGAAGGGGCTGCGGCTAGGCTCGCGCGTCATGGAGAAGCGACAGCTCGGCCGGTCGGGACTCCGCGTGTCCAGGATGGCGCTCGGCACCATGAGCTGGGGCAGCGACACCGACGCCGAGGAAGCCGCGAGCCAGCTCGTCGCGTTCGTCGACGGTGGCGGCACGCTGGTCGACACCGCCGACATCTACGGCGAGGGCGAGAGCGAGCGCGTACTCGGCTCGCTGCTCGGCGACCTGGTGCCGCGCGACGACATCGTCCTCGCCACCAAGGCCGTGGCGCGGCGCACCGATGGCCCGTTCGGCGGCGGCGCGTCCCGTGGCGCCCTGCTGTCCGCTTTGGACGGTTCGTTACGACGGCTCGGCGTTGACCACGTCGACCTTTGGCAGCTGCACGCGTGGGACCCTTCGGTCCCGCTCGAGGAAACGCTCTCCGCTCTCGATTTCGCCGTGACCAGCGGCAAAGTCCGCTACGTCGGTGTCTCCAACTACTCCGGCTGGCAGCTCGCGACGGTCAGCGGCCGCTCTTCGGTCGTCTCCTGCCAGATGGAGTACTCGCTGGTGCAGCGCGGCGTCGAGCGCGAAGTCGTTCCGGCGGCGGAGTACCACGGCGTCGGGCTCCTCCCCTGGGCGCCGCTCGGCCGCGGCGTGCTAACCGGCAAGTACCGCAACGGCACCCCGGCGGACTCGCGCGGCGCGTCGCCGACCTACGCGGGTTACGTCGAACAGCACCGCACCGAGCGGGCGGCCAGGATCGTGCAGGCGGTCATGACGGCGGCCGACGGGCTCGGCACCTCACCGCTGTGCGTGGCGCTCGCGTGGGTCCGCGACCGGCCGGGCGTGGTCGCCCCCGTCGTCGGGGCGCGGGACACCGGGCAGCTCACCGGTTCGCTCGCCGCCGACGAGATCACGCTGCCGCCCGCCATCAAATCCGCGCTCGACGACGTCAGCGCGCTCGAATTCGGTTACCCCGAACGGTGGCCGAGGTGACTACCGGATGACACGCACGTGACGACACGGCGTCCGTGGGGGATGCTGGAGTCACGGCACGACGACCTGGAGGCTTCACTGTGCGTAGGCTCGCCACCGCGCGGCTGGTAGCGATCCCGCTGGCCTGCGCGCTGGCCACGACGGCCTGCTCGTCCGGCACGAGCCAGAAGGACGACCTGCAGATCGTGCAGAACCCCGTCGCGGCCGTGCCCGCGACCGCGCCCCCGGTGACAGCGAAGCCCGCGGGCTCGGTGTTTTCGACGCCGGGGAACGTCACCGCGGTCGCCACCGAGGGCACGACGCTCGCCGTCGGCCTGCAGACGCCGCCGTCGGTGCGGCTCTACGACCTCGGCGCGCTCACCGCACCGCCGAAAACCGTCCCGCTGCCCGGTCCCGCGGAACGGATCACGCCGTCGGACGGTCGCCTGCTCGTCAGCGTGCCCGGGAGCGGCAAGGTCGCCGAGATCGCGCTCCCCGCGGGCACGGTCACCGAACTCGCCGTGCCAGGGAAGCCGAGCGCGGCGACCACCGTGGGCAACCAGACACTCGTGTCGGTCCGCGACCGCAAGGAGATCGCCGTCCTCGACGGCGGCAAGGTGGCCAGGACCATCGGTGGCAGCCTCTACAGCGCCGACGACGTCCTGACCGCGGGCGACAAGACCGTGGTGCTCGACCGCCTCCGCACCGCCCTGTTCGCGGTCGACGTGCCGGGCGGCAAGGTCGGCGAAGGCCTCAGGGCGGGCGAGGGCGTGGCGAACGCCGTCGCCGATTCGTTCGGCCGGGTGCTGGTCACCGACGTGAAGGCGGGCGCGCTCATCGCGTTCTCGACCGATCCACTGCTCATGCGGCAGCGATTCCCGGTGCCCGGTGGCGCGTACGGCATCGCTTACGACGCGAAGAAGGCGCTCGCCTGGGTGACGCTCACCGGCGTCAACCAGGTGGTCGGCTACGACGTCCGTGGTGGCGAGCCGGTGGAGAAGTACCGCTTCCCGACCGTTCGCCAACCGAACTCGGTGACCGTGGACGAAGCGACCTCGCGCGTGGTCGTCGGCTCCGCCGCCGGAGAAGGGATTCAGGTGATCGCACCGTGACCGTGGACGAGGCGGTGGTCGAAGGGGACTGGGAGTACCGCCGGCTGCAGTTGCCGCCCGGCGTCTCCCGGCGGGCAGCGGCGACGCAGCTGGCGATTCACGCCGAGTTCGCGGGATGGGAGCTCTCGACCGTCCGGCTGTATTCGGACGGCACGAGACGGGTTTGGTTGCGGCGCAAGCGAACCGCGGCGCTCGCCGGGCTACCCGGCGTCATCGTCTAGCTCGCGCTGCACCGAATGCACCACCCCGACGATCCTGGGCAGGATCTGCGCGGGCGCTTCGAGCGGTAACACGTGCCCGGCTCCGGGCAGGACCACGGCCGTGCCGCGGCGAACTGGCCGCACGAGCAGGGCCACGTCTTCCGCGGGAACCAACCGGTCCCGCTCCCCCACGATCGCCGTCACCGGGATGTCCGCGGCCACGCTCAGCGCCGCCTCGCGCGCGTAGGTGTCGAGCGCGGGACGGAAGAGCGACACCGTGTGCGGCCAGTTCCCCTTGATCATCTGGACCGTCAGCTCCACCGCGGCGGGATCGGGATCGTCGCCGAACAACCACCACCGCAACCCCGCGCTCACCGCCTTGCTGGTGCGCTCCCGCACCAGGCCGATGATCTTCGAGCCGAGCACCGCTTCGAGATCGCGGACCAGCAAACCGAGTGCCTGCGGCCACGACGCGGACGCCTCCGCGGCGAACCCGCCCGCCGAGGTGCCGAGCAGCACCAGGCCGCCGACGCGGTCGGCGAACAGCCGCGGGTGGCGCTGGGTGAGTGACATCACCGCGAGCCCGCCCATGTCGTGGCCGACCAGAACGACTTTGCCGTCCGGCACGAGTTTTTCGACCAGTTCCGCGAGGTCGTCGGCGAGCTGGTTCATCGTCGCCGACGACCTCGTCGCGTGATCGGAGCGCCCGTGCCCGCGGTGGTCGTAGGTGAGCACGCGGACCGGGCGCTCGGCCGCGGTCACCAGGTCCGGCACGATCGCCTGCCAGCTGCGGAGATCGAGCGCGTAGCCGTGCGCGAACAGCACGGTCACCGGCGCGCCGGGGTCACCCGCCTCGGACACGCACAGCGCCGTGCCGTCCGCGAGACGTAGCTGTGCCATCAGGACGAGCGTAGGAACCTGTCCAGCACCCGCGTGCCGAACCGCAGCGCGTCGACGGGCACCCGCTCGTCCACGCCGTGGAACAGTGCGGAGAAGTCCAGATCGGCGGGCAGCTTCAAGGGCGCGAACCCGAAGTTGCGGATCCCGAGGCTCTGGAAGGATTTCGCGTCCGTACCACCGGAAAGCATGTACGGCAGCGTCCGCGCGCCGGGGTCCTCGGCCAGCACGGCCGCGGACATCGCGTCGACCAGCGCGCCGTCGAACGTGGTCTCGACCGGCGGGAGCTCCATCCACTCCTTTTCGATGTCCGGCCCGAGGATCTCGTCGAGCTCCTTGTTGAAGGCTTCGAGGCGTCCCGGCAGGATGCGGCAGTCGACGGCCGCCTCGGCGACCGATGGGATGACGTTCGACTTGTAGCCCGCGGTGAGCATCGTCGGGTTCGCCGTGTCGCGGAGCGTCGCGCCGATCATGCGGGAGATGTTGCCGAGCTTCGCCACCGCGCCGTCGAGGTCGTCTTCGGGGAAGTCCCACCCGGTGATCTCGGTGACCCCGGCCAGGAATTCGCGCACGGAATCGCTCAGCACCAACGGAAACCGGTGGTTGCCCAGCCTCGCGACGGCCTCGGAAAGCTTCGTCACGGCGTTGTCGCGGTGGATCATCGAGCCGTGGCCCGCGGTGCCCCGCACGCGCAGCTTCATCCAGCGGATGCCCTTTTCGGCCGTCTCGACCAAGTAGGCGCGGACGTCGTCCTTGAGCGTGATGGAGAAGCCGCCGACCTCGCTGATCGCCTCGGTCGCCCCTTCGAAGAGGTCGGGCCGGTGTTCGACGAGCCATTGCGCGCCGTACTTCCCGCCCGCCTCCTCGTCGGCGACGAAGGCGAAGATCAGATCGCGCGGCGGCACGATGCCTTCCCGCTTGTAGTGGCGCGCGATCGCCAGCGTCATGCCGACCATGTCCTTCATGTCGACCGCGCCGCGCCCCCACACGTACCCGTCCTGCACCGCCCCGGAAAACGGGTGCACCGACCACTCGGAGGCGTCCGCGGGCACCACGTCGAGATGCCCGTGGATGAGCAGCGCGCCCCGGGACGGGTCGGCACCCGCCAGCCGCGCGACCACGTTGTGCCGGTTCTTCCCGCCCGATTCGACGTAGGTGATCTCGTAGCCCACCTCGGTGAGCTTCTCGGCGACGTACTCCGCGGCCTCGCGCTCCCCCACGAGCGTTTCCGGGTCGCCGGTGTTGGTGGTGTCGATGCGGATGAGCTCGCTGGTCAGCGTGACGGCCTCGTCAGCGGCGGTGTCGATGCGGTTCGGTTCGGTCACCTCGCATTCCTACCATTGCACCGCGTGCACCTCGTATTCTGGGAAGTGTATACAGTATACGCTCGCTGAGGTACCGTCGAACCCGCTCAGCGTCGAGGAACGGAGGCCCGGCCCCATGTACGCAGTGACCAACCCGGTGACGGGTGAACTGGTCGAGGAGATCCCGAACGCCACCGACGAGGAGGTGCTGGCCGCGATCGACCGCGTGCACCGCGAATACTCGTCGTGGCGGCAGCGGCCGGTCACCGAGCGCGCGAAGATCGCGGCACGAGCAGCCGAGCTGTTCGCCGAACGAGCCGACGAACTCGCCGCGATCATGACGCTGGAGATGGGCAAGCGCATCAACGAAGGCCGCGGTGAAATCGGCGTCGTGGTCGATATCTTCCGCTACTACGCGGACAACGGGCCCGACCTGCTGGCGGACGAGCCGCTGACCATCAAAGGCGGCGAGGCCGTCATCACGAAGGAGCCGATCGGCGCGCTGCTCGGCATCATGCCGTGGAACTTCCCGTGCTACCAGGTCGCCCGGTTCGTCGCGCCGAACCTGGTGCTCGGCAACACGATCCTGCTGAAGCACGCGTCGATCTGCCCGCGATCCGCGCTCGCGATCGAAGGGGTCCTGCGGGACGCGGGCGTGCCGGAAGACGCCTACGTGAACATCTTCGCGTCGAGCAAACAGGTCCCCTGGATGCTGGCGGACCCGCGAATCCAGGGCGTGTCGCTGACCGGCAGCGAGCAGGCGGGGATCTCGGTCGCGGCGGAAGCGGGCCGGAATCTGAAGAAGTGCGTCCTCGAACTCGGCGGCTCGGACCCGCTGATCGTCCTCGACACGGACGACATGGCGGAAACCGTCAAGGTCACCGCGACGTCGAGGATGCGCAACTGCGGGCAGTCCTGCAACGCGCCGAAGCGGATGATCGTGCTGGCCGACATCTACGACGAGTTCGTCGACGGGCTGACGAAGCGCGTGGCGGACTACTACCGGCCGGGCGACCCCGCCGACCCGGCGACGAAGTTGCCGCCGCTGGCGTCGATCTCGGCCGCGGACGAAGTGGCCGCGCAGGTCGACGCCGCCGTCCGCCAAGGCGCGACCCTGCGCACCGGCGGACGCCGCACCAAGGGTGCCTACCTCGAAGCCACCGTCCTAACCGACGTGACCCCGGACATGGACGCCTACCGCGAAGAGATCTTCGGCCCTGTCGCACTGGTCTTCCGCGCGGAAACCGAGGACGAAGCCATCGCGATCGCCAACGACACCCCGTTCGGCCTCGGCGCCAGCGTGTTCGGCACCGACCCCGAACGCACACGCCGCGTAGCCGAACGGATCGACGCGGGCATGGTCTACCTGAACAGCGCCGGCGGATCGCAGGCCGACCTGCCCTTCGGCGGCATCAAACGCTCCGGCATTGGCCGCGAACTGGGCGCACTGGGCATCGAGGAGTTCATGAACAAGAAGCCCATCCGCCTCTGACCCGCCTGGGAACACGCACCAGGTCAGCCGGAAGATCTTGCCATGGTCGTCACACACCGTAGACCACACCCCCGGTGAAAACGGCCCGCGGACGACGTATAGTGTGTTCCCAGCAAGTCCGAGTGGCGGAATGGCAGACGCGCTAGCTTGAGGTGCTAGTGCCCTTAACGGGCGTGGGGGTTCAAGTCCCCCCTCGGACACGCACACTATCTACACCCGGGCTGGCCGTCGCATAGACGGCCAGCTCTTTTGGTTCGTAGCGTAGTTCCAGATTCAGGTTCTGGTACAGCCTCGCCAGCCCGGCGGGCTTCGCATCGGCGAGTACCGCTCCGACATCACCCAGCGAATCGATCATCGCGTAGATCGCCGCATCGCTGATCCCGCCCACACTCGGGGCACTCGCCAACTCCGCCTCCGCCGATGCCCGTTCGGCTTGCGCGTGGTTCATGGCGTCCACCACGGCCGCGGGATCCACGCCCGCGCCGATCGCCTCCTGGAATCGCCGAAGGCGCGCCTCCGCATCCACCAACCGCCGTCGCGCCGCCTCATGCCGCCCGCCGCCTCGATTCCCCGCCGACTGAAGCAAAGCCGCGACGGTGCGGTCGACTTCCTCCGGCGCGAAGAGGCGCCCGATCCAGGCGTTGATGGCCTCAACCACTGTGCTTTCGCGCAGGTTCACCGTCTTCGGATGATCGGCCAGCATGGCCGAGCCGGGCGCCATCGTTCGCGCTGTGCAACGGTAATACGCACCCTTCCGTATCGTCGCGCCTTGCATCTTCCGGCGGCACACTCCGCACCGCACGAGCCCGCGCAACAGGTACGTCCGTGCGGTGCTTCGCGCGCCCCGCTCTGCCTTTCGAGCTGTCGCCAACCCACCGGCCGCTTTCGAGCGCCGGAGAAGCTGCGCGCGGGTGAAGGTCTCCACTGACACGATCTCGGGATGAGCCTGCACCCTGGAGCGAACAATCCTGTCCGGAGTCGCCCGTCGGAACCGAACCACGTGACCGGCCGCCACGTCTTCGGGATCTAGCAACGTTTCGTGCTTCGCCCACCGACCGAAGAACGCGTAGCCGGTATAGCGCGGGTTCTCCAGGATCGATCGGACCGTGCTCCCCTGCCACCCGTCGGCCAGCCGATGCCGATTCTGGTCCGGCCGCTTGGCCGACGGGCAAGGAACGCCCTCCAAGTTCAGCATGTTGGCGATAGCCCGATCGCCGTTCCCGTCCAGATACTCATCGAAAATCCGCCGCACGACTTCGGCCCCCAATTCGTCGAGCGCGAGAAGCCGCAGTCGGAATCCTTCGGCCGCCTTGCGCGGGTTCGGATGCGGCCCACCATCGACCACGACATACCCGTACGGCGTCCGGCCGCCCTGGTGCCGTCCTTCGTTGACCACCTGGGCGTCCATCGCGGCGCGTACCCGTGCTTGGACGTGCTGGCGCTCGGACTCGCTCATCCCGCCGAGCACGCTCATCAGCATCTTGTGCGACGGGTTGCGCGCGTCGAACTTCCCGCCCAACTCCGGCACCCACAGATCCACCCCGTAAGCGGCGAACCGCGGCGCGATGAGGGAGAACTGGTTACCGAACCAGCACCGCGTCCCCTCGCCGACGACCACGGCGTCCCAGCCGCGCCGTGGGTTCTTCAACTCCGCGAGCAGTCGCACGGCCTCCGTCCTCCGTTCCCACGGCACCGAACGCGACTGCCCGACATCGAAGTACTCCGCCACGATCCGCCCACCGAGCGGCTCGACGAACTTGCGCGCGTTCCCGACCTGCCACCCGCGAGAGGTCTCCGGGTCCTGGTTGTCCTCGGTCGAGCACCGGCCGTAGACCGCCAGCGAGCCGATCCCTTCTTCGACTGCATCGACGACTTCGAGTCCCAGAATCTCGTCCAGCGTCGACCACGGATCACTGTTGATTTCAGCGGTCATGGTCCACCTCCTCCCCTGGCCGGTCCAGTACCGGCACCTCGGTCAGCTCGATCAAGATCGCTAGCAGCCCGCGTGCGACCGCAGGCGTTAGATCAGGCAACACCGCAGGTAGCGTAACGCGAATCGGTCCATCTTCCGAGCGCGCGGCGCTCATGACCGATCTGGCTCGTCAGCCGCTTCGCCGCCACGGCGAGCGCGGTCGATTGCACTCCTGATTTCAGCCGTCAGGTAACCGCGTACCTGCCGTGTCTTGCCTTCCTCGCTCGTCACCCGGTCTCGCGTCGGCCGACAGCCCAGCTCGCCCATCTGCTGGGCGAATGTCCGCGGCTCGACCCCGAGTGCTTCGGCGAACTCGGCGGTTGGCACGAACACTCGGCCATCCGGTTCGAGGTCGTCACCGAGGTACTCCACGATCGCCGGAAGTGGCTCCGGCAGTTCGTCCGCCGGTCGAACCGCGCCAAGACCTCCGCCTGCACCGATTGCCCGGACGTCGACTCGGTCGAGCACCGGCGTTTCCTGCCCGGCGGCGTGCCCGCTCAACGTCCGAGCGGCTTCCCGGAGCGCGCGTCCCTGCTGACAGATGGTCTGCCAGTCCTCGTTCGGCATGTAGTAGGTCCGAACCGTCATCGCGACCACGTCCGCCCCCGCCGCCGTGTCGCCGTCCGGCCGCAGGATCCCTACACCCTTGTGCGACGGAAGCAAGCGGCTGGAGTCGAAACCGCGCGTGTTCATCTGCTCGCCGAGCACGATGTTCGAGTCCCGCCAGTCCATCACCCGCAGCGCGAACCGCGAGCCGAGCACCGCCCGCAGCCCGGACGGGATGGTCTTCGAGTCCGGCCGTTGCGTGGCCAGCACGAGCACGATCCCAGCCGCGGGTCCTTTCTTCGCCAACCACGTGAGCAGCTCGCCGACGTACTCCCCCGCTGTGAGCTTCTTTCCTTGCACTTCAACGGGAGTACGGTCCTCCAACGGCACCTGAACCTCATCGATGAAGATCGCGGTAACCGGCATGTTCAGCGCGCTGTCGCGGGACATCTGCGGCGTGACCTTCGATTCCGGACACGTGACGTCGTCCAGTTCGCGCATCCGCCGGAACCGGCCTTGCACCTCTTCCACCAGCTCGACGAGCCAGCCGACGAGCGCCAGGACGTGCTCCGGTTCGTCGCCGGACATGAACCGGTGCGCCACCTGGCCAGCCGCGTCCCAGTCCTTACCCGCCTTGAAATCCGCCACGTACAGCCGGACCCACGCGTCCAGGATCAGCCCGGCCGCCGCGAGCCGGGCGGCGAACGTCTTGCCCTGCCGGGGAATCGCACCGACCAGTAGCGAAGTCCAGACGAGCGGGAGGTCGATGCGCCGATCCCGCGCGTCACGGCCGAACGGAACCGGCCGCCACGCATCCCACCGAGCCACACCGAGCAAAGGCGTGCGCAACGGCGGCGACGTGTAGGGATCCTCATCGGCCACCCACATCGACACCCGCCCGGCATGCCCGCCGTTGCCGCGGACGCGTTCCACAATGAGCTGAACCTCATCGACCGCGAGCGCCGATGCGAGCGCGTCCCGGTTCTTCACGACGTCGGCCGCCTTGCGCGTGGCAGGCAGGTCGACCGTGATCGCCCACCCGTCGCCGACACGGGTCGCACGCTCGACGAGCCGCAGCGTTTCGTCCTTGCCGATCAACTTCGCGTCGCGGAACGCGTCGACCAGGACCTGAGGGTCCATCGTCCAGGTCAGCGTGCGAGGTCCCGCGAGCGCCGGTTTCCGCCCCGGGCTGCCGTCCTTCCGCCGACCGAGGATCGCGAGCGCCACCGACGCGAGCGCGCCGCCGATCCACAGTGGATCCGAGCCGTACACGAGCCCGACCAGCGCCGCGGCCACCGCGACGACAGCGAGCACAACACCCGTCATCTTCCAGCGGAACAACGTCAGCGCGCGGATCTCGGTGAACTTGTCGGCCAGCTTCTCCGACTCCTCCGCCGCCGTGCGGTAGTCCCGCACCGTGACCCAACCGCGCCACCAGCGCGCGCCGACCACGAGCCCGCGCACCACCGCGCCGAGGTAGCGCCACGGTGACCGCAGCACCCACACGACCGCGTCTTTCCCGGCCTGGATCGCCTGCGGCTTGCTCTTGAGCCACAAGGGAATTCGCGGTGAATGGCGCCACCACAACGCGAACCGACTGCGCTGCGGTTCGCGGGGTCGCGGCTGCGGCAACGTGTCGTCGACCAGTTCGCCGTCCAGCACGGGATCGGCCTTGACCGGCAAAGCGTCCTGTTCAGTCATCGGCCACCTCCGCGCGCAACGCCTTCGCCAGCCGCGGCGACAGACCACGCGAGCATCCGGTCATCTGGCGAACCCACGCTGGCGTGATGTCCACGCCCGGCGTCCAGTTCGTGCGCGCGTCGGCGAGGTAGTCCGCGAACAGCTTCCGGCGACCCGTGCCGTGTCCGGGCCGCGGTTGCCCCGCAGCCACCAACACGGCGTCGGTCAACTTGTCCCGTAAGTCCGTGATCGCCTCGACTGCGGCGAACACCACCAGCGGCGGCACCGAGTGCAGCACGATCGCCGCTGGCGAACCCTCCGTGAACGATGACCATGTGTTCATGACGTAGGTAGCGGCCAGCGTGAACCACTTCGCGCGCCGGACCCAGCCGCCGGTCCGCACCTGGTACCGCGCGGTCACCTGCTCCGCGCGGAGGATCGCCAGCAGTACGAGCGACACCGTCGGATCCAGCACCCAGGCCGCGAGCCACGGCAACGACCAGGGACGCGTCCCCGCCGACGCGAAGGTCTGGACGTTCGTCATCGTGAAGGCCAGCCCGAGCACGATCCCCGTCCAGCACATCCAGTCGACCTGCCGCCGGACCCGCTCGATCCGCAACGCCACGACGTCGGGATCCGTCTCGTACGCCCGAACCTCGGCGGCTTCGGCCGCGTCCCGCGCCAATTGTTGAGCCCGTGTCATCGGCGACCACCCCGCTTCGAGGTGTCGACCGTCGTCACGGTCAACGCGCGAGTCAGTGCGTAGGCGGCGAACAGCGCAGGCAACCCGAGCACCGCTAGCAACAACCACCGGTTGCCCTGGTGCGCGATGACCACCCACTGGACCGCCAAGATCAACCCGGCGTTGAACAGCACCCGGCCGACCAGTGAGACCAGGCGCGCCCCGCTTCGAGTCGCTTCCGCCGCGGCCTTGGCCCGCCGAGCGCCCGACCGCCACACCCAGAAGAGCACGAGCAGCACACCGACCCCGGCGAGAATCTGCGTCGGCGTCACGTTGATGCCGTTCATTCGGCACCTCGCTCGACTCGTTCGCCACGCCGCAACCAGTGCGGATGCAGCTCGCGACGGTCGTCGTCGGTCATCCCGCCCCAGACGCCGACCGTCGCTGTGCCTGCCGTGCGTAGCTCCAGTTCCAGGCACTCGTCTTGGACCGGGCAGCCGCCACACAAGGACTTCGCCAGCTCCGCATCGGTCCGCGCGTCCGGCGGCTCGTTGTCGGAAGACGGCCACATGCAGACGCCTTCGCTGGTCACGACGTCGGTCAGGATGTCCGAGGGCACCCACCGGAGGCGGTCGAGCCGCCACGCGATGCCGATCAGCCGGAGGTCGTCGGCTCGCATGCCGCACCTCCGTCCCGCACCGGCGTGCCGAGCAGTCGCGCCAGCTCGGTCGAGGACACGCGCAGCCCGCCGCGACACAGCGTCGGCCGCAGCTCTCCCCTGCGGATCGCCCGGCTGACCGCACCGCGCGGGACGCCGAGGATCCAGGCCGCTTCTCGAATGGCATGGAAGGTGATTCGCGAGTTCATAAGAAAGACCAATCTGATGATTTCAAGAGTATGTTGTTGATTTCAGCGCTAATGAAGACGCGTTTGCCCGACGCGCCGCCGGTAATGCGCTAGGCGGCGTGGCGAAAGCGCGATGAACCGCTAATCTCGGCGCTGAGGCGGAGCGCGGAGGAATACGTGGCGGAAGACTGGACGGCGGTCGCGAAGGCGATCAACATGCGGGTCAACGAACTCGGCTGGCGACAACGCGAGCTGGCCGAGCGATCGCACGTGTCGCAGGCGATCGTCCGCGAGCTCCAGCACCACACCGTGGAGCGGCGCCGGAGCGCCCGCACGCTCGAAGCGCTGTCGACCACGCTGGGCTGGCACCCGCAACACCTGTTGGCAGTACTGCAAAACCGCACGCCGCCACATCCGGACGAACCCGCCGACGACGGCCACGAACTGTGGAACCGGCTGGACGCGCTCGAACAGCGGCTGTCCGAGATCACCGACCGCCTCGAAGACGTCCAGACGAGCCTCGCGACCGTGGTCGAGCATGTCCGTTCGAAGCGCTGAAGGCGGGCGATTCGAGCTGGTGAACTGGGTGATTTCCATACCTAGAATTGAAGGCGGAAACGCCGCTCGATCCCATGCACAACCAGTGCGCAAGCAGTGCTCAAACCCAGCACATCCAGTGCACACCGCCGTTTCGAGGCGCCGATGAGCTGGACCGGCGAATCAGCTTCCGCCCTTCAAACGGCGTTGCAGTTGAGCAATGAGAAGTTCGCGGAGAAGCTCGGAATCGGCGTCCGGACCGTCGCGTCGTGGCGTCAAGATCCGAGCCGCCGACCCCAGTCGGAGATGCAACAGGTCCTGGACATCGCACTGGAACGCGCCTCGGACGCGGAGCGCGCCCGGTTCCACGAGCTGACCGGCGAACCTTCGGCCGACATGGCTGCGGCCGACGAACGTCTGGCCGCCGATCCCCACATCGGCGCCGCGCTGGAGTGGCTCGACCGGCACGCCCACTGGACACCAGGTTCTGCCCGCCGCGCCGTCGCCAACCGCGTAGCGCAGGTGGACACGCAAAGCCTCCACGATCGCGGAGCCCGCCGGAGCTGGGTTCGCCAACGCGACATCGCGGCGACGCTGGCCAGCTACTACGGCAGCCAACTCGGTGATCATGGTCTGAACACCGCCCGCGCCGGCGACTTCGCCGTGAACACCAGCGTTCTGACCTGCGAAGATTGGCTCGACCTCGACTGCGAACTACGCCCACCGTACGACGGTCTTCGTGTCGCAAGTGGACAGCCGGAAGCGGACTTGTTCCTGGACGAGCACGCCGCCGGTCGCGCCGTTCAGCGACTCGCCGAGACGCTGTCCATGAACACCCGGCTCGTCGACAGCCCGCTCTACCGCCTGTTGAGCATCGACATCCGTGAACACCAACTCGGCGGCTCGTTCGGTGTCGCGCAGTTCGTCCACTACGCGTTGACCGCGGACCTGCTCGAAAACGAGCTGGTCGACGCCGTCGCCGCGGGTACGACCGCGATGCCGCTGCGCGATCGGTACCTTCCCGATCTCCGGTCCGTGCTCGACGTCGGCGACCGGCTGTGCGCGGGCGGCGTGCTCGCACTGACCGCGATCGCGCGCCCTGCCGACCCGTACCGCGGCGACGCGGACTACCTGTTGCTCGTCCAGGAACGCTCGGGGAACGTGCTCAACGCGGCGCGGCGGCTCGCCGTGATCCCGAAGGGCTTCCACCAGCCGCTCACCGACATCCGCCGAGATGCGCAGGTCGGCAGAACGCTCCGCCGCGAGCTTGAGGAAGAGCTGTTCGGGCGCCCGGACATCGACAACACGTTCGGCGAGCAGCTCGCCGCGGACCCGATGCATCCGAGCAGGCATTCCGAGCCGATGCGCTGGCTCATGGCGGAGCCCGGCCGCCTACGGATGGAGTGCACCGGCTTCGGACTCAACCTCGTCAGCGGGAACTACGAGTTCGCCAGTCTGATCGTGATCGAAGACGAGGAATTCTGGGCACGGTTCGGCGGCGTGGTCGAAGCCAACTGGGAATCGGCCACACTTCGTCAGTATTCGACCACGGACACGGAACTTATCGGCGACCTGTTGAGTGATGTAGCGTGGAGCAATGAAGGACTGTTCGCCATGACGCAAGGTCTTCACCGCCTTGCCGAAATAGGCGGAGAGCGCGTCAGAATCCCCTCGATCGAATGGGAGATCGGCCAGTGAGCGACGGCTGGACCGCCGGGAATGCGACCGAAGATGCGGCGGACACGCGAGGCTGGCTCGTGGGCCACTTCATCGACCCGTCGCAGGGCGTTCGGTCGACGAATGACGTAGAAGTCAAGTGGGCCAACCACCCCAAGGGCGACAAGCGCTCCGAGTGGACGTCCGACGACCAGCGGACCACGCTGGTCATGCTGATCTCCGGAGAGTTTCGAGTGGAGGTCACCGGCGGAAGCAAGACCATGACCCGCCAAGGCGATTACGTGATGTGGGGACCGGGAATCGACCATTCATGGGAAGCGTTGGCGGAATCGGTGGTCATGACCGTCCGCTGGCCCTCAGCAACGTAATTCGATATCCGGAATCCGCACTCGATCGCCACCGATCTGCGCGAGCCGCCGCAACCCCTGAATAAACGCGAAGAGCCCTTCGTTGCTCCAATTCTCCTCGCCGAATAGCTCGGTGATCAGGTCACCGTCGCGCGTCGAGTACTGCCGCATCCCCGCCGCCTCCCAGTTCGCCTCGACGTCGCCACCGAACCGCGGCCAGAACTCCTCGTCCTCGATCACGACCAGACTGGCGAACTCGTAGTTCCCGCTGACCAGGTTGAACCCGAACCCCGTGCACTCCATCCGCATCCGCTCCGGCCGCTCGGTCAACCAGCGCATCGGCGCCGACAACCTGCCCGGATGCATCGGATCTGCCGCGCGCTGACCGCCTGCTGTGTTGTCGATGTCGGCACGCCCGAACAGCTCTTTCTCCAGCGCACGCCGCAGCGTTGCCCCGATCCGCGCGTCCGCCCGATGATCGTTCAGCGGCTGGTGGAACGCCTTCGGGATCACCGCCAACCTGCCCGCCGCGTTCACGACGCGCGCGGATCGCTCCTGGACCAGCAACAGGTAGTCCGCTTCGCTGCGGTACGGGTCGGCCGGGCGCGCGATCGCCGTCAGCGCGAGCACTCCGCCCGCGCACAACCGGTTCCGCAGCTCAAGCACAGTCGCGAAGTCCGGTAGGTACCGGTCCCGCAACGGTGCGCCCCCAGGCCGGAGCCGCTCCGCCGCCGACAAGCTGTCGGTCAGCTCGCGTTCGAGGAGATCCATCGTCAGCGCGTACTCGACGAACGGCGCCACCTCGACCTCGCCCGCGACCGCACCCGGCTCGACCCGGACGTCCGCGAGCCGGTAGATCGGCACGTCCGCAATCCGGACGTCCTTCGCCGCGGCCTCTGCCAGCCGCCGTACCGCGGCCG
Source organism: Amycolatopsis sp. CA-230715 (assembly GCF_018736145.1). GTDB lineage: Bacteria > Actinomycetota > Actinomycetes > Mycobacteriales > Pseudonocardiaceae > Amycolatopsis. The sequence goes on along the minus strand of NZ_CP059997.1, from coordinate 9,133,575 downwards.
CGTCGTCGACGCGAGCAGGCGGCCGTCCGCCGCCAGACCTCAGCGCGATGCGATCACCCTCGAACGTCAGCGAACACGCGAAGTCTGTCCACTCAGCCCGTGTCACGACGCTGGTCAACACCTCGGCGGCGCCGCACCGAGCCGCGTACATCGAGTGTCCCGCAGGCGGTTCGCCGTAGTACGACGCCAGCGCCTCCGCCACTCGCCTCCGACCAAGCCCCGCGTTCGGCCGAGCTGCCACCCGCACGCCTTCGACCCGCTTGCGGATCGTGCCCGGGTTCGCACCCACGTGCCGGTCCAACCACCTGAACGCCGGATCAAGCTCGACGCCAGCGAGCACCGTCCCGGCAGCGGCTCCCACTTCGAGCAGCGCCCGCAGCTCGTCCGCCGAACGCCCGAGCACGCGCGCCAGCCTTGGCCACTGGAACGGCAACGGCGCGTAGTCCCCCGCCTCCCAGCGGATCACCGTCGACCGGTCGACGCGCATCACCTCGGCCAGCTTCTCTTGCGTCAACCCGGCCGCCTTACGAGCTGAAACAAGCTCTCGACGCCGCCACGCACTACCCATCGCGCCACCCACTCCCGCCGGTCCGCGAATCACTCTAACACCAGTAGATGCAGGTCAACGAGCCGAGTGCAACGTCTACGCGACCGAACTCCAACGTTTCCGCTCTGGGTTCGCGCCCTCGGTCCAGATTGGATGATTTCAACACACCCGGCAGACAAGGACTCGAACGTGACGACCGGCGACCGCAGCCCACGAGCACCACGCCTCTACGTGGTCTGGTACCGCTGTGTTGCCGACAACCTGGACCACGCCGTCACCGACGAAGCCTTCGCGCGCGGCGCACACCAGGACGGCCGCTACCTCGCGCTCTGCGGCCACGAAGTTGTCATCAACTCGTGCCTCATTCCGCCCGGCTGCCCCTGCCCCGCCTGCCGCTTCCTGATCCGCCTTCGCGAACCCGCGCCCGAACCCCGACGTCACCGAAAGCGCTCCCGCCGACGTCGCTTGCTCGGTCGCCTCCAGACTCCGGCCGTCCCGCGCTTACCTTTCTTCCCGCGGGACGGCCGGACCCCAACGTCGGTGGGAACGGACCACACCCCGACTACGCCCGTTCCCACCGACTCCTACTTGCCGCGGACCGCCTGATGACCGTCCGCATCATCCTCGCTCGCCCGCGCCAAGGCACCGTCGGCGAAACCCGCCGCGTGACGCACCTCTTCCCGCTCCCCGCCGGAAACGCGCCACTCGACCGGCTGACCGCCTACTGCGGCGAAAGCTTCGGCCCCGGTGAACTCGAACAACTCGACCGCCCGCTCGGGATGCCCTGCACACCCTGCCTTCGGCGCTCACCCCGCCCGGACGCCGAACTACCGGCAGGCGAGCAATGACCGCGGCCGAACGCCCCGCAGTCCCGACGTTCCAACGGGAGCTGGACCCGCTACTGCTCCAACCGATCCGACTGCTCGCGATGTGCCTGCTCGCCGACATGCGATGGAGCGATGACCTCACGCTCGCGCGGGCCTTACGCGTCCACCCGCGAAGCTGCGCTGTCCACACCGACCACCTCCGCGCGGCGGGATACGTCGAGATCCGCGCTTACTGCCGCCGAACCAAGCTTCGTCTCACCCCGCTGGGGCTCGACCGGCTGACCGAGCACGTGACTGCGCTTCACCGAGTCGCCGACACCGCGGCACAGCTCATCTCCGCGAGGCGAGCCGAAGTCCAGCCACCTGTGTGTGACAGCCGCTCCGACGAGCCCCTGAAACCGGCTTGACGCAGGCAGTTAGTGCCCCGTGAGACGGGCGCAGAGTGAGCCTTCACAGTCGCAGGACACAACGTTTTCCCAGTTCAAGCCAGCTTCGCTACCGTCACATCTGCTGCGGTCACGTGACGACGTACGGGACACATGATGACGGACCGATGCGTGACAAATTTCGTGACACACGGCAGACTCGTCCTCGCATCGGTCACGAAATACATCACGAAAACTGGGAGGTATTCGAATGGGCACGCCAGTCTGCGCGGGCTGTGGGAAGACGTTGCCGCCTCCTACTGGACGCGGCCGTCCCGCGACGTATCACGGCCCGGCATGCCGTCAGCGCGCTCGCCGCGCGCGGCTCGCCGCTAATCCCGACCGCTCCGATTTGCTGACGTTGCTAGATCGCGCCAGCCAGGCTGTAGCCGCAGCGCGCCGTGCTGCGATATCCGGCCACAATCCAGCGCCCGCCCTCGCTGAGCCGGCGACCGTCGCCGAGATTGTCGCCGTCGGCCATGTTGCGGACAACGCCCCCGGCCGTCGCCCAACAGCCGAGCACTCGGCGACTGATCCCGTCGAACTCACCCCCGTCACGCATTCCGTAACGGAACCCATCGAGTCGCAGGTGCGGCCAGCAACGAGCCAAGACCTCATCGACGTCGACACCGTTCACGTCGAACGCAGTGAAGACTTCGAGATCTCAGGCACCTATCGCGCACTCGCCGGAGATTCGCTTCTGCTCGGCTACCTCGAACGCGACGGTCGACGCCGCTGGCAAGCCCGAACCGCTACAACCGCCGTGACTGTGCCCGGCGGACCATGGCGCACACGTCAAGACGCGCTCGTCGGCCTACTTCTCAACGGCAGCATCCGCACATACCCCACCGCTAGGCAAGCCTAGCGGTTTCGCAATTTATATAAATACACCATAGATTTGCATAGGATAACTACAAACGATTCCCAGTCGGACAGAAGGTCCACTTGGATGCCGAGCAACATAGATCACTATCAGATTTTCCAATTTTGCATTCAATCAAACCTTCGTCGAGATATTTCCTCCATCAGGTATGCACCTAGAATGTCGAGTGCATTCAGTGCATTGTCCACCCATTCAATCGCCTGCGAAGGAACGACGATCTCTTCTGTCGCCTGCCGCAAGGTGTGCGCAGCTGCGCCACGCTTCGCGCCCAGTGTATCTAAGGTGGTAAGCGCAGCGTCAAGAGTAGCCTCAAGGTTACTGACATCGATCCCTAGTGGCCGACATAAACTTTTGATATTATTTCGTCGAATTCCATTGTTTGTCTTAATTGCCTTCACGCGAAATAGGCCAAGGAGCTTACCGTGCGCGTCCCGAGCGGTCAGAGTCTTGCTTCCGTGTTGTCCGATGACTATATCCGCGTACGCCACCGAAAGAGAAATGGCGGCCACTGATACGGAGTCAGCACAAGCTAAGACATTTTCGACCGCATTATCGATTAATTCTTCCAAAAACTCTTCGATCGCACTATGAGCGAGGACTACATACGCACGGATACGAATCTTTTCTTCGTGCGTGGCCTCTAGCACTGGAGAAATGTCTGGAAGCAGGGTTTTCCCTATGATAGTTACATCACGACGAAGTCTGTCGGTAATCCCCTCTCTGGACATTAGACAACTTCTTCAGTTCGTTTCGGCAAACCGACGGGCCAAACTGGTTCAGAACCTGTTATAGCTGCAAATTGTGTAAACCATTTACTTATCCGAGTCTGAAATGCTTCAATTGTTTTGGTGGTTGAAGTTATAGAATGCAAAAATTCTTGATCCGCAGTAGAGATATTATGAAACGCCACTAGAAGCTCGGATGACTTTTCCATAGCAGCGTCTCTTATGTTCGAACCGCCCAGCAGCGCTCCTATCTGGGTGTCAAAGATAGCTCGGTTAAAGGCCCTCTCATACCTAGTTCCATTCCATTTCTTGCATGGACTTCCCTCGAATATTATATAGGCTGCATCTATAGCTTTTTCCATATTGGCAAGGAGATCCTTAACGCGTGCCTCCTCATCCTTCCATCGAACGTTGTAGTACTTACAGGTCCGATCCAAGAAATCTTTTAAGTTCCCTTTATAATACTCGCCGCCACCATACAGCCCAATCATTCTAGTTAACACTTCGGCGTCTACCATTCTACGGTCAGGTGCGTCGTTATTGAGCAACTTGCGCAGGCCGGGACTGTCACCCGAGAACTTGTCGATGAAGTTGACGAATGGCCCTGGAACCAGGGCCTGGCGTAACTCCTGAGGCGAAAGAGGAATGCTTCCCGTGTTAAGACGAAGAAACAGACTATACAAGAACTCTTCATGCTCCCAGTTGCGCACCGTAACTGTTCTTATGGTGTGCGTCTCGAACGCGTCGAAGAGTTCGGGCCGCTCTTCTTGAAGTTGAGAAATATTGAAGCCTTTAATGCTTTCTATTGATGTAACTGATGCAAGTTTGAAGGAAGTGAATCCACCTTCTTCATATCCGGACAAACCTGCATAGAATTGCCTTATCGCGAGCAGTCTTTGCTTACCGTCAATGACGATAAAATGACCTGGTTTATCCTTCTTCTCTGCGAGGACTATTTGCGGAATCGGGTAGGCGAGTATGGTTGATTCGATGAATCTGCTTTTAAGCGTTGAGGTCCACGCTGCACGTCTCTGGAACGCTGGTGAAAGATCTAGGCGCCCCTTGTTCATCTGAGTAACTAATGTTTCTATGGTCCAGTCTGTTGCCGTAACGTTGGCACGTTGAGCCCCAACGCGACCAATTACGTCGTCTTCAGACTCTCCTGATTCACTAGTAACCGGTTCGGTTTCTTCATAGTTATTTTCAGACATTTAGTGTTAACCATTTTCTTATCGTTCACTATCGAGCTCAAGTGCAACTTGTCACTACTTTATACTAGAGGTGATATTGCAATACGTAGCGCCATTCAGTTTCGAGATGGTCACACTATTGCAGTGACGGTGCTAGTAACCGAGGCGGTCAACTTCCTTCCATGTCGTCCGAGGCGATGCCGGCCGCGTACGCAGTCGGCGAGCCGATCCATCGATCATTGTCTTGCCAGACGCACGCGATCCGCAACTCTTCGAGCAGTTCGACACATGCTTCGCCGACTGGCTCGTTGAAAAGTGCGACCATGTGCACCTCGTCTGGGTTCGGACATACGAACTTGCGGTACATCAGCAGTTGACCGATGGCCTCACGGACGGCATTGACACCGTTTCCTTTTCGTACGACTTTGGCCTCGATCATCCACTCGTCAGTGCCACGGGTTGCCACAAGATCGCGGGGATGCACGCGGGTATTGGCTTCGAAGCCAGTCATGATCAGGTACTCGCCGTACTCTTTGACTAGAGTTTCATGCTTGCGTGACTTTCGGATGGTCCGCCCGGTGATGGTCTGGACGTAGTCGTCGCTGTTCTTCGGCTTGAACTCCGCCTGCGACTCCGGCTTTAGCTGCGGGCCCGGTGAGACAATCACAGCAGGATCACTCACTGCGAGGCCATCCCGGACCTCAATCGCAACCTGGTAAAGCTGAATGAACCGCTGCAGGTCCGCTCGCAATTCCTTCTCGGAGGGTAAAGTGGCGGTCGAGTAGGTCTGAGCCACGATGTTGCCTGCCTCGTAATCGCGCGGAAGCTGGCTGGTGTGTTTGAGATCGATCGCAGGTGCCAGTCCAGCGATCAAGGAGGATTCAATTTGATCACGGATGGCGCTGGACTGCTGAGCGAGACGGACGCGTGCCTCACTCCCCCATAGCTTTCGTGCCTCGGTGACGCCCTGGTTGAGGCTTAGGGAGATCGTCGACATGTCAGCGGCGAACAGGTAGACGACATACAGGCCACGGGTTGCGCTCGCCGTTTCGTCGGGGTCGAACACTGCGATCCATGGGACATGGGCACCCTGGCCCATACCACCACTGCCGACGATGATGTAGCCACGCACGAGTGGCGCCAGCTCGCTGCCGGCGGAGCGCAACAACACTTGCGCCGCGCTGTCCATGCTGGCGGTGCGGTCATAGACAGCTGCAACCCGCTTGATCAACGTTCCGAGATCCACGACATCCTCCCCTAGGTCGTCTGTACCGTACCGCGGGGCACCGACATCATCGAGCTTCCTTCGACCACATCCAGATGCCCAAGGGGGACGCGGCGGCGCGGCTGTTGTGACCAGTGGCCCGGACCATCCGCTGGGGCGTTGGGGAGAGCGCGGCTTGATGTACTCCTACCGCGCTCGGAGCTAGTTGCGACCGTCGGTGCGCCCGCGGGCGCGTTCGACAAAGGCCGCGTCTTGCTCGCCCACCGTTCGAGTGGCACTCCGCAACCCGGCCCCACACGTGGCATGACACGACGGACTGACGTCGCGCGCCTCGGCAGTACGGTCGCTGGTCATCCCACACGGAGGCGTGTGGATAGTGTGCACCGCCCCTCGGACACACGCACTATCTACACCTGGGCTGGTCGTCACGTAGACGGCCAGCTCTTTTGGTTCGTAGCGTAGCTCCAGGTTCAGCGCCCGGTACAGGCGGCTCAGGCCGGCCGTGGTTCCGTCGGCCAGCGTTCCGCAGACGTCGCCGAGCTGATCAATCCTCGCGTAGACCTCAGCTGTCGACACGCTCGTGCCTGCCGGAAGACTCTCGATCTGTGCTTTCGCGGTGGCTCGTTCGGCCTGTGCCTGGTTGCTCGGGTCGACGAGTGCTTCGGGTTCCACTCCGGCCGCGATGGCGGCCTGATACCGCTGAAGCCTTGCCTCCGCGTCCGCCAGCCTGTTTCTCACCGCGTCCAACGCACCGCCGGCCTGATTGCCGTCCGACCCGAGTAGGGCGGCCGCCGTCCGGTCGCGGTTGTCCGGGTGGAACAGCTCGTGAAGCCATCCGCTGAGCGCCTCGACGACCATGCCTTCGCGCAAGTTGACCGTCTTCGGATGATCCGCCAGTGTCAGTGAGCCGGGCGCCATGGTCCGCGAAGTACAGCGGTAGTAGGCGCCCTTTCGGATCGTGGCACCTTGCATCTTCCGGCCGCAGATTCCACATCGGACCAGCCCACGCAGGAGGTAGGACCGCGCGATCTTCCGCGCGCCTCGCTCGGCCTTGCGTGCCGTCGTAATACGCCTGCCGACTTCGATCGGCGCAGTAGCTGAGCCTGCGTGAAGGTCTCCACGGACACGATCGCCGGATGTGCCTGCTCGCGCGACCGTACGATCCGGTCCGGCGCCGCGCGCTTGAACCGCACCACGTGGCCCGCGGCGACGTCTTCCGGGTCGAGCAACGTCTCCTGTTTCGTCCAACGCCCGAAGATCGCGTAGCCCGTGTATCGCGGGTTGTCCAGGATCGCCCGCACCGAACTGCCTTGCCAGCCGTCCGCGAGCCGGTGCCGGTTCTGGTCCGGCCGATGCGCGGAGGGACAGGGAATGCCGTCCCGGTTGAGCAGGTTGGCGATCGCGCGATCGCCGTTGCCATCCAGGTACTCGGCGAAGATCCGGCGGACCACGGCCGCCGTCGTCTCGTCGAGGGCCAGCACCCGCAGCTTGAACCCTTCCGCAGCTTTTCGCGGGTTCGGATGCGGACCGCTGTCGACGACCATATAGCCGTACGGCGCCCGGCCACCCTGGTGCCGTCCTTCGTTGATCACCTGCGCGTCCATTGCCGCACGGACGCGAGCCTGAACGTGCTGCCGCTCGGACTCGCTCATCCCGCCGAGCACGCTCATCAGCATCTTGTGCGACGGGTTCCGCGCGTCGTACTTGCCGCCCAGTTCTGGCACCCACAGATCCACGCCATACGCCGCGAACCTCGGCGCGATAAGCGAGAACTGATTGCCGAACCAACAACGCGTGCCTTCGCCAACGACGATCGCGTCCCATCCGCGGTGCGGATTCTTCAACTCGGCGAGCAACCGCGCGCCCTCGGTCCGCCGTTCCCACGGGACGGACCTTGACTGCCCGACGTCGAAGAACTCCGCCACGATCTCCCCGCCGAGCGGCTCGACGAACTTTCGCGCGTTCCCGAACTGCCAGCCGCGGGACGTCTCCGGGTCCTGGTTGTCCTCGGTCGAGCATCGGCCGTAGCCCGCCAGGTTCCCGATTCCGTCGTCCGCCACGTCGGCGACCTCAAGGCCCAGCGGCGATCGTGGCTCGCGGCCTTCGCGCTTGTATGTGACCTGGCACCGCAGCGTGGCCGACAACCTGGACCACGCCGTCACCGACGAAGACCTTGCCGACGGCATCGCGCTCCAGACGGGCCGCTACTCCTCGCTGTGCGGCCGCGAAGTGCCGTTCGATTCCTGCCTGGTGCCTCCGGGCCGTCGGTGCGGCGCGCGCAACGTGCTGGTCCGGCTTCGCTCGACCCCGCCGGCGCCTGAACGCACGTGCCGCAAGAAGCCGTCGCGCTGGCGTCGTCTGTTCGGCCGCCTCCAGACTCCGGCCGCTCTGCCGCCGCGCCCGCCTCAACGCGTGCGGTCCATTCCCGAGCAGGGCGGCCGGACCACGACGTCGGCGGGAACGGGCGTCGCCCCGACCGCGCCCGTTCCCGCCGATCACCACGCCCGGCGAGGCGCCCGATGACCGTTCGCCTGGTCATCGCGCGCCCGTTGCCCGGCACGGTGGGCGAGTCTCGCCGCGTCGTCCACGTGTTCCCGGTCCCGACGGAGGAGACCACGCCGGAGCGGATGACCGCGTACTGCGGCGAAGCGTTCGGGCCCGGCGAGCTTGAGTTGCTGGAGCGTCCGATGGGGATGCCCTGCGTGAACTGCCTCCGCTGTGCACCCTCCCCGGGAAAGCGCGGAACGGCCGGCGATCGAGCAATGGCGTCAAGTCCGCGGCCGATAGTGCCCGCCTTCCAACGCGAACTGGACCCGCTGCTGCTCCTGCCGGTGCGGCTGTTCATCGCGTGCCTACTGGCCGACATGCGCTGGTGCGAAGACGCGGCCGTCCAGGGTGTGTTGCGTCTGAGCGAGCAGAAGTTCGCGCCACATGTTGAGCGGCTGCGCGCCGCTGGGTACTTGGAGACCCGTACCGAAGGACGTCGCGTCAAGCTCCACCTCACGACGCTTGGGCTCGACCGGCTGACCGAGCACGTAACCGCGCTCGACAGCGTCGCGGCCACGGCCGCTGAACTCGTCACCACGCAGCGCGCGGGACTACGTCCGCCCGACAAGGACAAGGTGTGACGGCCGCTCCGCCGACGCCCAAAGCTTCTGCACAGCGCCCTGTCGTGACGGCAGTGACGGGTTCGGCCGGGCCAGCCACAGTCGTCACATGCAATGTTTCCGCAGGTCGAGCAGCCTTCGACACTGTCACAGCAGGTGGGACGGCGTGACGGCTCGCGAGACGGCGTGTGACGGCTGATCTATCTACCACAGCCTGGCAGGGACCCGCGCGCTTCGAGCTCCGCCCCACAACCTCACATCGCAGAAGTATGGTGTCTGGCGACGTAGCACCGTCCGACGCGCAGCCATCCGCAGCCACGCCAAGCTCGTCGAGGGGCGCGCAGTTGTACTGGTGGTGAGCGCAGATTGGAACTCGAACTGGCCGTCCCGTAGAGCTAAGCATCCAGAGCGGGTCGTAGCGTACCGAAGCAACGAAGCCGTCGCCCAGCTCCGTGACATTGCCGCCTGGATGTGGGTCTATCAAGCGTCAGAGATGCGCGTGAAGTAATCATTCCAGAGGCGCTCAACCTCGCTTGATACGTTAATCAACGTTCCACGCTCATCGCGGAATGGCCTGTTGGGGTCACCTCTAAATGAGAGCCAGTTAAAACTTGTGACGACGGCGTGGCGGTTGTCGACAAGAAGGATTTTTGCGTGAGTGTCACCGAGCTTCTTCAAGTAGAAGTTCTCGAACTCCTCTGAAAGGGCCCACATCGAGGACTCTGCGGCGATATCGCGTTCGCGGGCAGCGTTGTCTTCTCCGATCCCGTATCCTATTGCAACTGTAACGCCGTTCACGAGAAGGGCTCGAATTGAGTTTAAGAATGCGTCCGAGACGACTGCTGCTCTTATCCAAGGGGATACAATAAGGAGGCGACTAGTGGTGCAATCAATTGCGTCGGTCAATATCGCCGGATGCTCGTGCACGTCCAAGATTCGAACGGGAGCGCGCTGAATTACATCCTCGGCCTCGTCCAATTTTTTCGATATTTCGGCAGCCTGATCGACAAGGTCCAATTTCTGTTCATCCGTTGCGGTTGCTGCCCGTAACTCCAGGGCTGCCAGTTGCTGACGGTAGCCCTCGGTCATTCGCCGCATGGTGCCAACTTCGGCGGAATCCGCCCGGCGTTGAACTAGTTCCCTCCCAAGGATGGACTCTATTTCTGCTTGGGTGTCTCGAAGTGATCCGACGATGCCGAGTTTACGTTGACCTTCTGCTCTTGCGAACGCTAAGTCGTGCTTCTCGCTGGGGCGTCCATCTACAACAAAATGAACCGAAATCTCATCGGACCTGTCTGCGGACTCGAAAACCAATGACAGAGCCCGAACAAAGAATTTTTCTCGTTTTCCATCAACCCCAAGCACCTTCAGTAGCTCACGTTCTTGCCAGTCAGGTATTTGCCGGAGAACTCTGGCAACGGGTGCAGTCGCCGACGGTCCCACCTGTGGAGGGTCCGCTGGAAAAGCGGGAATTTCAAGAATTTCCTGATCGCGAATGTCACGTGGGCGCCATCGCCTATAGCGATCGACAATCTTATACTCCGCCGTTAACCCGTCAAAGGCGAGCCAGAGGGTTTCCTCGGTCGGGGCGATCTCTGCAAGATCTCGCAGCATTTGTTTTCCGCGCGCAGTAAGCGTAAATCCAACATTCGATTCTTCATTGCGAGAAAGTACTGCGGCTAGATGTCCCTTGGTGACCAGTTCCCCCATAACCGATTCGACAACCGCGGAAGGCAAATCTAGATATTCTGCGATCTCGTCCGATCTCCGCAGATCGGCGTCAACCGAGCGTAGTATAAACTCGCCTAGAACGGGAAGAGGCTTCTTTGCGAGAAGTCTGCATCGAAGTGGAACATCCCAGAAAGGCAGTCCGACCTCTCGGTAGGTGATAAGACGATAGCCGGGGCGAACGGCAAATCGGCGAACAGTTTCCTCGACAGAAGGCTCAGTCATCTAGTTCTCCGAAACCTCGATGCAGCAGTCTGAATTCTCTTTAATGTAAGACAAAACGCGTCGCAATGGCGCATCGGAGTTTCGTTCACTCTCAATAAAGCTGGCATCGCCGACAATAATCAGGGCATCTCGTCCGCGAGACAAAGCAACGTTGATTCGCTCTTCGCTTGACAGAAAGCCAAATTCATTAGAAGAGTTAGATCTTGTGATGCTGAAGATGCAGACGTCCGCTTCCTGGCCTTGATATGCGTCTACCGTTGCAACTCTAACTTTCAGGTTTGGGCGGCTGAGTTCCCTTTGTGCAAGTGTTTCCGTCACCTCTCTCCGTTGGGCATCGTACCCGGTCAGGACGGCTACGCTAAACTGTTCGGCATTGCGGCTCGCTACCCATTCAAGGCGATCCAAGAGGTCCGAGATAACACGAGCTTCGCCCTTGTTCCTAAAACTAAGTCCGTTGCGGCCCTCCCGTCTGTCGCTGCGGGGTGATGTGTCAACCCAAACCACCGCCGATGCGAACGCTGTATCGACAGTCTTGGAAAGTTCCCGAGGCTCTGAAGTTAACTTTCCCTCGTAAAAGGACTTGCTGATTAGGCGTCCGATAGTTGGATGCATCCGATGTTGATGGGTTAACGTGAACTTGCATTCTTTGGGGAGTCGTTCGGCGAGGATGGAGAAGAGAGTCTGCCTGATGTCTTGACTCGAAAGTTCGAACTGCTCAAGCATCTGAGGTCGGGCCAATGCTTGCTCAATGAAGGGCGGAAGTTGGCGATCGTCTCCAACGAGTACCCAGCGCCGGCTGCTAGCGAGAGGAACTAAGGTCTCGGTGGCAGTGGCTTTCGACGCCTCGTCGACGATACATAGATCGAATGGTATCGACTCGGCTCCTGGAACGCCCGTCAATCCGACACAGGTTGCGGCGACCACTTGGGCTCGCGCGATTAAGGCGCCGGAAAATTCGGGACCGGCGCCAAAGCGCTCTTCCCAGTCGATGGCAATGGACTCCAGGGCTGCAATCCTCTGGTCATTGACCTCGGTGTGTGCCTGCGCGGCAGCCAATATTTCATCAATCGACAGACCTGCACTAACTGACACAGCGTGAGCGAGACTCTTGCGAGAATCATCCTCTAGTTGGACGTGGTCCCGCAGCTCACCGCGCCATTCTGCCAAGCTTGTCTCTATAGCAACGAGCTTGTCTCCGAGGGCTCCGCCAGACTCAAGGCGGACTGCTGCTTCAAGGCCTACGTCAATAAAGCGCTTAATCGCAGCTTCGAGTTCTCCGCCTGTACCGCGCGCTGCACTGGCTTCAAGGTGATCTGCAGCTTCGAGTAGTGGGCGGGCCAAATTGTTAACGTGCTCGATCTGCTCTAGTAAGCCGCGGCGCTCGGACTGCCTTAGTGAGATTTTCGAACGCAGATCTCGAACCTTCTCATGTCTTCTTTCCAGCTCGCGCACCAGACTGGGAACGTCAACCGTATTTAACTCAATGCCGTGCAATCTTGCGAACTTCTTGATGAACTCTCGGCTTCGGACGACTGCCGATTCGCGCCATTCCTCCATCTGAGAGTAATATCCGAACTCTTCAACGCCTTCGGCGAGCTTATCCGTCCGTCCGAGGCGAAGCAGGGTCACGCTAGGGTCCAGTTCCCTGATCCGCATGAGGGCATTGTCCAGAGCGATATGAGTCTGCGACGCGACAACTATGCGCGAATCTGGATTGATGTTGAGTTGCTGGGCTACCAGTTCGGCGATGAACGTAGTTTTCCCTGTGCCCGGTGGACCTTCGATGAGTACGAAGTCTCTGGCATTCAGCGCGGCTTGTACAGCTTCTTGCTTTGCTGGATCGAGCCCCTGCTGTCGAAATTCTGAAATACGTGCGGGGGACGGAAATCGGCAAGTCCCGGGTGATAATAGTAGGTCTCGAAGATCGGCCCGGATGGCTTGCCGGTTTGCTATTCGTTCTAGTGCTGCTCGTTCGCGGCGCAACTTAGACTTAGAAGCCTCGGCGTCAACTTCTAGTCGTCCTCGTGGCGGGAGTGCTGACGCCGAGCCCTTGGTCGTGTATACGATGACCTCATCGTTCTCGGTACCTTCAACGTCGCCAAAGAAAACCCGCCGGTTACCGTTCTTTACTAAACGACTTTCGTTCAGCTCCAGGGTGCTGACATCGTCCGAAGTCTTGAATCGGACTCGTTCGCCATGAACGCTATAAGATCGATAGTTGATTGAGATCCCACGGCCGGACTCTAGCGCAAACTTTGCGCGTATCGACGATGACCAAGACGAGAAGACAGCATCTTCTCGGCCTTGGGTTTCAGCTTCTGCGCGCTGCGCGTCCCTCTGAGTAGTTTCCTCGATGTGCTTTTCTAATACCAGTGCTGCGTGTGTTGGGTCTGTAGGTATAGTAGTTCGAAACGTGACTGAGGGTCGGTACCAATTGATTCGACCGTACTCTAGAACGTTCGCAGGAGGTCGACTAATCCTCATCACGCGAAGGACGCCTGGCCTAAGTTTATGTACGACGACGCGTAACGTGCATACCTGACCGCAAATCTGCAAGTCGTTTCTATCGGGACGGCGGTCAAATGAAAATCCGCCAACTGCAGAAATGTCTTCGAGTACGGTTTCTGCGGATGCCGCTTGGAGGGTTAATCCGTACTGTTGCGCATAAGTCTTAAGTGTGCTAGCCGGTATTTCGAGGAAGATTTCGTCGGGCTTCTTTCGCCGGTTTTCGCGCTCTTGTTGGATTTCCTCTAATGTTGCGAGGAGCGTGCTCCCGCTCTCCGGTCTAGCGTCTGGGTTCTCGCTGAGGGCGAGCGCAAGTGCATCGCTGATGTCTGGGGGTATGTCGAGGTCGTTGAACTTCTCTTGAACCTCGGCGGCGGTGCTGGGAACTTGCCCGGTCAAGCAGACGACCGCCAGTACCGCGAAAGAGTAGATATCGTACGAAGGTGTCGGCGTCGGGGTTCCACGTTCTGGAGGTGCATAGGGAACTGTTCCCAATGGTGCCATAGTGAGGCCGAGATTCATTGTCTCGACTAAGCGAGTGGTCCCGAAGTCGGCAATCTTGTAGCTGTTATTTCCAACAAGGACATTCTCGGGCTTCAGGTCGCGATGAACGAATCCTAGCTCGTGAATGTGAGCCAACCCAGAGAGGATATCGCGAGCAATCGGCCAAAAATCATCCCAACCGTCGATTGAAATTGATTCAAGGTGTGTAAGAAGGTCGGCGTCTAGCCATTGGAAGACTAGGTAAGGTTCGCCAGCTTCGGATCGACCCCAGTCAATGAGGTCTACCAGTGAATCTCGTGCGCCAAGCTTTTGGTATGCCGACAGCTCATTTGCCCAGGCTGCTTGCAACACCTTGTTATCGAGAATGCGCGTTGGATTAAAGAGCTTGATTGCGACAATCTGATTATCTGTTTCAAGATCGACGGCCTTGTAGAGTTTTGCGTGTCCCCCTTCGTTGACCGGCGAGCCGGGTAGCGCGAAACGACCTGCCAAGATTTGGGTCAAGCTTCCCTCCTGTTGACGATCAGCCGACATCGCCTAGTGAGGTACCGTTCTACCTCAAGCTGACCGAGATTGGCAGGCGTGCCCGTCGCGGCGTGTCGTCCTGTTGGCAACTGATGACGTTGCGGCCTTGTGACGTGCGGAAACGTGGATGACGGCAAGTTGGCAGTTGTCAAAGTAGCGAAGACTCGTCGCGATGATTGTCGAAAGTTCGTTCCCGTCTCTGCCGGGCCTGGCGGAAGCCTGACGGATAGAGGTCGTTGGACGGCACCCGATGGTTACTGTGCGTGACAGGTGGCAGATGAGACGCGTGGGGCTTGGGCTTACGACCATCGCTGAGGAGTGCTGGCAGACAAGCCTCCGGCTCCGGACGGACTGCCGACGTCAGTATGGCCGAACTGAACGAGCGGCAGCAGTCGTGAGTTCGGACCTGCGGTAGGCGTCCACCCAACCGAGCGCGAACGTTGTGGTTAGCGAGCAAGATCGTCTCGGCGACACTCAATTACCCCATGGCGAAGCCGAGCCGACTGCCGCGATACGCCGCTGACCTGTGCAAATCAGTCCAGGATCAGCCGTGTAGATAGTGAGTAAGATCGTCCTCGGACACACACGTTAACCACACGCGGAGAGACCGTCACCACGACGGTTCCTTTTTCGTTGTCGTACCGCAGGTCCAGCCGTAGCTCGCGGTAGAGAGTCGCGAGCTTCTCCGGTCTGCCGCCGGAGAGCGCGGCTCCGACGTCACCGAGCGCATCGATCGTCGCGTACACCTCAGCCTCGGTCAGCCCGCCGGTTCTTCTCTTGCGGCCAACCCGGTCTAGCCACTGACCGGTCCGCGAGGGCGAGCCCACGATCAGGAAGGCCACCCTGGTCGGCTCGTCCTGCCGCTCCCCGCCGCGACGAAGCGTTCGAGCACCGCATCCTGAGCTCCGCGAACTTCAAGGGCGTGAGGGAAGAAAGCCGTTGTCATGGACGGTTCAGCCACTGCTCGATCATCTCCGCGGTTTGCTTGGCGTGGTCGGTCATCATCGCGAAATGGTCACCTCGGGTGTCCACGAGTTCGTGCGGGAGTGCCCAGCTCGCCTGCCACTGCTCGACGTCCGACCATTCGTTGAGGCGTTCGGTCGCTCGGACCAACAGCGTCGGCGCTTTGGTCTCGACCGGTTCCCATGGGAAGGACATGTACCACGGCCACGCGGTCAGCCAGGCGTCGTCGGCGGGGCTCAGCACGTCCTCGTACCGCCTGCTGTGGGTTTCCATCAGCGAAAGGAAGATGTCCTGCTGGTCGGGTGGGTAGCTGTCGAGCAGCACGACGCCGTCGACGGTGACGCCGCGTTCCTCGAGACGGGCCGCGACCGCGTTGGCGGACAGCCCGCCGCCGGAATGCCCGCCGAGCACGAACGGCTCCCCGCCGGTCTGCCGCAGCACGGCATCGGCCTGTGCGTCGAGCAGCACCTCCAGCGACGCCGGAAGTTCTTCCCCGCCGCTGTACCCCGGGTTCTGGAGCACGGTGACGTCGCGGACACCGCGGAACTGCATCGCCAGGCGTGCGTACTGCTGCACCGTCGACACGCCCGCGTGTGACGGGAAGAAGATCAGCCGTGGCGAGGTGTCGCCGCGCGAGAGCCGGACCGGGGCGGGCAGTTTGTCGGCCGTGCCGGTCCCGTCCCGCCCGTCGAACATCGGCCGGAACTCGGCGAGGTTGCCGAGCAGGGCCATGAATTCGATGAACCGGTGCTGACCGGCCACCTGCACGAACAGCTTGTCCAGTCCACTCTCGACGGTGGGCGCGGTTGCCTCGGCCCGCGTCGCGGCCTCCTCCTCGGCGTGATCGACCGCCTTGTCCAGTTCGATGCGCAGGTAGTCCACCATCTCCGCCCGCGTGGTGTTGGCGAACACGAGGTTGGCCGGCAACCGCAGTCCGGTCGCGGTGCCCAGCCGGTTGCGCAGTTCCACCGAGGTGAGCGAATCGAAGCCCAGCTCGATGAAGCTCGTCCGCGAATTCTCCAGCGCGTCGTCGGAGAGGGCCAGCACACCGGTCACCTGGTCACGCACCAATTCGCTCAACAGCGCCCGCCGCTCGTCGGTGCCGGCGTCCCGGTAGGCCGCGCGGAACGCGCCCGGGTCGCTGTCCGATCGTGCGGTTTTGCGCCGCACGTCCGGCACCAGGCCGCGGAAGAACGCCGGCAGCCCGTCGGCCTCCTCGGCCGCCGCTCGCAGCGCCGAGATCCGCAACCGCAGCGGCAGCACCAGCGCCCGGTCCGCGTGCCACGCCGCGTCGTAGAGCTCGGCAGCGTCCATAGTGGACAAAGCGAGCACGCCGCTGCGCCGCGTCCTGGCCACGTCGGTCTCGGCGAGCCCGTCCGCCATGCCGCCGGGTTCCTCCCACGGTCCCCACGCCAGTGCCGAGGCGGCGAGGCCTCGCGCCCGGCGGTGCTGGGCCAGAGCGTCGAGAAAGGCGTTGGCCGCGGCGTAGTTGCCCTGCCCCGCGCCACCGAACTGACCGGCGGCACCGGAGTACAGCACGAAGGCGGCCAAGTCGCGGTCGGCGGTGAGCGCGTGCAGGTTCAGCGCCGCGTCCACCTTCGGGCGCAACACCTCGTCGAGCTGAGCGGTGGTGAGCGAGGTGATGACGCCGTCGTCCAGCACGCCGGCGGCGTGCACGACCGCGGTCAGCGGATGCTCGGCGGGGACGCCCGCGAGCAGCCGCTCGGTCTGGTCGCGATCGGCGACGTCGCACGCCACGACCTGTGCCTCCGCGCCGAGCGCGCGAAGCTCCGCTACGAGTTCGTCCGCGCCGGGCGCGCCGGCGCCCGCGCGACTGGTCAGCTGGAGGTGCCGGACCCCGTAGCGGGTCACCAGGTGCCGCGCGGTCCACGCGCCGAGCGCGCCGGTGCCGCCGGTGATGAGCACCGTCCCGGTCGGGTCGAGCTCGGCAGGCGGCCGCGGTGCGGCGGTCAGCTTGGTCAGCCGTGGCGCGAGAAGAACGCCGTCGCGGAAGGCGAGTTGCGGCTCTTCGCCGAGGACCACGCCGACCAGATCGCCTCGGCCGACCGGCGCGTCGTCCAGGTCGAGCAGGAAGATCCGGCCCGGTTCCTCCGTCTGCGCGGAGCGCAGCAGGCCGAGCGCCGCGGCGGCGGCGAGGTCGGGCACGTCGTCGTCCACGTCGGTGGCGACCGCTCCCCGTGTGGTGAACAGCAACCGGGTCGCCGTGTATCGCTCGTCGGTGAGCAAGGTCCGCAGCAGCGCGAGGGTCTGCCCGGTGAGCGCGTGCACCGCCGCGGCGTCGTCCGAGGCACTGGCCGGGCACGACACCACCAGGATGTCGGGTGCCTCGCTTGGCAACGGCTCCCCCAGCGACAGGTCGGCCAGCCGGAGCGCGCGGGTGCTCGTGGTCGGCGGTGTCACGGCCGTCCAGGTGAGGTCGAACAGCGCTCCCGTGCCGGAACGCTCGATCCGTAGGTACTCGGCGTCGACCGTCCGCAGCGCCAGTTCGTCCACAGTGGCCACTGGCGCGCCGTCCACGTCGGCGACGGTGATCGTCACGGCATCCCGACCGGCGGGCGAGAGTCGCACCCGCAGGCGCGCGC
This sequence comes from Amycolatopsis sp. CA-230715, assembly GCF_018736145.1. Classification (GTDB taxonomy): domain Bacteria; phylum Actinomycetota; class Actinomycetes; order Mycobacteriales; family Pseudonocardiaceae; genus Amycolatopsis. The sequence goes on along the minus strand of NZ_CP059997.1, from coordinate 9,115,593 downwards.
CGCCCGCGGCGTGCACCCGCACGCCTTGCCATGAGAACGGCAGCCTGGCCCGTCCGTCGTGGTCGCCGAAGGCCAGCGCGTGCAGCGCGCTGTCCAGGAGCGCCGGGTGCACGCCGAACCGGCCGGCGAGCGCGGCCTGCGCGTGGTCCACGGCAGCGACCTCGACCAGGATGTCCGCGCCGTCACGCCACGCCGCCCGGATCGCCTGGAACGCCGGGCCGTAGGAGTAGCCCTGCTCGGCGAGGATCTCGTAGTGGTCGCCGAGGTCGATCGGCTCCGCGCCGGTCGGCGGCCACTCCGCGCCGGCTGGCTCGCCCTCGGCAGGGCCACCTGGCGCGAGGACGCCCGTGGCATGCTCGATCCACGGCGCGTCCTCGTCGCCGTCCGCCCGCGAGTGGAGCCGGATTTCCCGGGTGCCGTCCGCGTCCGGGGCGTCGACCTTGATTTGAAGCGCTACCCCGCCGGTGTCCGGCAGCAGCAACGGGCGCATCAGCTCCAGCTCCCGCACGGTGGCGCAGCCGACCTGCGCGGCCACGTGGCAGGCCAGCTCGACGAAAGCGGTGCCGGGCAACAGGACCACACCGGAAATGGCGTGGTCGGCCAGCCACGGGTGGGTGCGGAGCGCGAGCCGCCCGGTGAACAGGTAACCCTCCGAGCCGGACAGTTCCAGCGCGGCACCGAGCAGCGGGTGGTCGGTATCGATCATCCCCAGCGCACCCGCCGTGCGCGGCACACCGGCCGACGGCCAGTAACGGCTGCGCTGGAACGGGTACGTCGGAAGGTAGACCCGCTCGCCACCGGGCAGCAGCGCGGGCCAGTCGATCTCGGCGCCCCGCACCCAGGTACGGGCCGCCGCCGTGACGACGGAAGCGGGCTCCGCGTGCTCCTTGCGCAGGACGGGGACGAACTCGCCGTCGGCGACGCAGCCCGCGCCGAGGGTGGACAGCGACTCGTCCGGTCCGAGCTCGACGAACGTGCGCACGCCCAGCTCGTGCGCGGCGCGCACGGCGTCGGCGAAGCGGACCGGCTGCCGGACCTGGTCCACCCAGTACTCCGGTGAGCGGAGCGCCTCCGCCGACAGCACCGCACCGGACACAGTGGACACGATCGGGATGCGCGGTGCCGCGAACTCCAACCCCCGCACGACTTCGCCGAACTCGTCCAGCATCGGGTCCATCCGCGGCGAGTGGAACGCGTGGCTGACCCGCAGCCGGGTGGTGCGCAGGTCGGTGCACCGGTCCGCCAGTTCGTCGATCGCGTCGGCGTCACCGGAGACGACCACCGCCGCCGGGCCGTTCACCGCCGCGACCGAAACCCGCTCGTCGAGCAGCGGCCGGACATCGGCCTCCGCCGCTTCGATCGCGAGCATGGCGCCGCCCTCGGGCAACGCCTGCATCAACCGGCCGCGCGCGGCCACCAGTGCCGCCGCGTCCGCCAACGACAGAACACCGGCGACGTGCGCGACGGCCACCTCACCGATCGAGTGCCCGCACAGGTAGTCCGGACGCAGCCCCCACGAGGTCACCAGCCGGAACAACGCGACCTCGATCGCGAACAACGCGGGCTGGGTGTACCCGGTCAGGTCGAGTGCCGCGGCGTCCGGGCCGAACATCACGTCCTTGACCGGGCGGTCGAGGTGGCGGTCCAGTTCGGCGCAGACCTCGTCCAATGCTTCGGCGAATACCGGGAACGCGGCGTGCAGTTCGGCGCCCATGCCCGTTCGCTGGGCGCCCTGCCCCGCGAACACCATGGCCACCCGAGCGCCGCGATCGACCACGCCACGCACCTCGTCGTCGCCCACGAGCACGGCGCGGTGGTCGAATACGGCGCGACCGGTCGCCAGCGTGAACCCGACATCGACGGCGTCCAGGTCCACGCCGGGAGCGGCGTACGCACGGATGCGTTCGACCTGTGCCCGCAGGGCGTCGGCACCGCGTGCCGACACGACCCACGGCACCGGCGAGACCTGCCAGCGCCGTGGCGTGATCTCCGGCGCGGCCGGTGCGGCTTCCAGCACGACGTGCGCGTTGGTGCCGCTGATCCCGAACGCGGACACGCCCGCGCGGCGCACCCTGCCGCGCGCCGGCCACGCCCTCGCCCGCGTCAGCAGTTCCACGGCGCCCGTCGTCCAGTCCACTTGCGACGATGGCTCGTCGACGTTGAGGGTGCGCGGCAACAGGCCGCGCCGCATCGCGAAGACCATCTTCACCACGCCCGCGACGCCGGATGCCGCCTGCGTGTGCCCGATGTTCGTCTTCACCGAACCCAGCCACAGCGGCTCGGTGCGGTCCTGGCCGTAGGTGGCCAACAACGCCTGAGCCTCGATCGGGTCACCGAGTTTCGTGCCGGTGCCCATCGCCTCCACAGCGTCCACATCGGACGTCGTGAGCCCCGCGCTGGCCAAAGCGTCCCGGATCACCCGTTGCTGCGACGGGCCGTTCGGCGCGGTCAGCCCACTGCTGGCGCCGTCGGAGTTGATCGCCGAACCACGAATGACGGCCAGCACCGGGTATCCGTGCTCGCGGGCGTGCGAAAGCCGCGACACCACCATCAGCCCGACGCCCTCGCCCCAGACCGTGCCGTCCGCCGCGGAGCTGAACGCCTTGACCCGCGCGTCGGCGGCCAGCGCCCGCTGCCGTGAGAACTCGACGAACGCGTGCGGGCTCGACATGATCGTCACGCCACCGGCCAGCGCCATCGCGCACTCGCCCGAGCGCACCGCCTGGGTGGCCAGGTGCAGGGCGACCAGCGCGGACGAGCAGGCCGTGTCCACGGTGATGGCGGGGCCTTCCAGCCCGAACACGTAGGCGAGCCTGCCCGAGGCGATGCTCGCCGCGCTGCCGATCGCGAGGTGGCCTTCCACGTCTTCGCCCGCCTGCGCCAGCAGGGAGGCGTAGTCCTGCTCGCCGAAGCCGACGAACGTGCCGGTGCGGCTCCCGCGCAGGGTCGTCGGGTCGATGCCGGCCCGTTCGAACGCCTCCCATGCCACCTCCAGCAGCAGCCGCTGCTGCGGGTCCATCGCCAGCGCCTCGCGAGGCGAGATGCCGAACAAGCCCGCGTCGAAGTTGCCCGCATCGTGCAGGAAGCCGCCCTCGCGGACGTAGGAGTGCCCGGTCTTGCCCTGATCCGGGTCGTACAGGTCGTCCACGTCCCAGCCGCGGTCGGCGGGGAACGGCGAGATGGCATCGACCTCGTCGACCACCAACCGCCACAGGTCCTCCGGCGAGGTCACGCCGCCGGGGTACCGGCAGGCTACCGACACGATCACCACCGGATCGTCAGAGTGATCGGCTCGGACGACGGCGCGCGGCACGGAGGGGGTTGGCTGATCCACCTCGCTGAGCCGTTCGCCGAGGTGCGCGGCCAACGCGGCCGGGCTGGCGTAGTCGAACACCATCGTGCTCGGTAGCCCGAGGCCGGTGGCCGCACCGATCGCGTCGCGCAGTTCGACCGCGGTCAGCGAATCGACGCCCTGGTCGAGGAAACCGCGCTCGGGGTCGATCGCGGCGGCGGAATCGTGCCGCAGGATCCCGGCAAGCCGCTCGCACACCAGCTCGAGCAGTTCCTTGGTGCGGTCGGCCGGTGCGGCCCCGCTCAGCCGCTGCCGCACCGGCGAAACCGGCTCCTGCGGTACGGGCGCCGCGGCTTGGGCGGGCAGCACGTCGTCCAGCAGCGGGCTCAGCCGGGTGGAAGTGAACAGCGGCGCGAACCGCGCCCAGTCGACATCGGCGACGGTCAGCGTCGTCTCGTCCCGGTCGAGCGCGCCGCGCAAGGCGGCGATCGCCGCGCCCGCGGGCAGCGGGCGGAGGCCACGCCTGCGGAGGTAGTCGATCGCTTCGCCCTGCGCCATCCCGCCGTCGGCCCACGGACCCCACGCCACCGACGTCGCGGTCAGGCCGCGTGCCCTGCGGTTCTCGGCCAGCGCGTCGAGGAACGCGTTCGCCGCGCCGTAGGCGGCCTGGCCACCACTTCCCCAGATCCCGGAGATCGACGAGAAGAGCACGAAGGCGTCGAGCGGCTGGTCTCCGAGCAGTTCGTCCAGGTGCACGGCGCCGGCGACCTTGCCGTCGAGCACCGCGGCGAAGGCGGCCGCGTCGGTGTCATCGACGTCCTCGCCCTGCGGCACGCCCGCCGCGTGCAGCACCGCGGAAAGCGGCCGCTCGGCGGGGATCGAGGCCAGCACGGCCGCGAGCGCGTCGCGGTCGGCGACATCGCAGGCGACCACGCTGACCTCGGCACCGAGGCCGGTCAGCTCGGCACGAAGCTCGTCGGCGCCGTCGGCACCGGGGCCGCGCCTGCTCACCAGCAGCAGGTGCTCGGCTCCGGCACCGGCCAGCCAACGGGCGGCGTGCGCGCCGATCGCCCCGGTCCCGCCGGTGACCAGGACCGTCCCGTGTGGACACCACGGCCGCGTGGGGCCGCCGCTCATCTCGGCACGGGCCAGCCGCCGCGCGAACACCCCCGAATGCCGGATGGCCAGTTGGTCCTCAGCGGAATCGCCGGTGAGAACGGCGGCCAGCGCGTCCCGAGCCGCGTCGTCCGGTTCGGCTGGCAGGTCAACGAGGCCACCCCAGCGCCGCGGCTTCTCCAGCGCGACCGCGCGGCCAAGGCCCCACACCATGGCCTGCGCGGGATCGGTCAGCGCGTCCGAGCCGGTCGCCGACACCGCGCCCCGCGTGACGCACCAGAGCGGCGCGTCCACCCCGGCGTCGCCGAGCGCCTGCACCAACGTCACGGTCGACAACGCGCCGGGACGGCCGTCGAAGGCGAGCAAGGACAGCACGCCCGTCGGCGTGCGGCCGTCCAGGAGGCCGGTCAGCCGGGCACGATCGATTTTCTCAGGCAGGGCAAGGACTTCGACGCCGTCGGGCAGGAACGGGCCGACCTCGATCCCGGCCGGGACGACGGCGAGCCATCCGCCGGCCGGGGCGGCCGGCGCGAGGGTCACCGGCTGCCAGGTGATCCGGTAGCGCCAGCGCTCGTCGGCGCGGGCGGGCGGGGTGAGCCAGTAGTGCGTGTGCTCGAAAGGGTAGCTGGGCAGTTCGACCTGGTTGCCGCCGGGCACGAGCGCGGTCCAGTCGACACCGACGCCCGACACCCAGGCGCTGGCGATACCGGTCAGCACCGCCTCCGGCTCGGAGCGGTCCTTGCGCAGCGCGGGCACGAACCGGCCCTCGGGCGCGCAGTCCCGGCCCAGCGCCGACAGCGCGCCGTCCGGTCCCAGCTCCAGGAACGTCGTGACGCCCTGGTCGGCCAGCTGGCGAACGCAGTCGTGGAAGCGCACCGTGGCCCGGACGTTGCGCACCCAGTACTCCGGCGAGCACACATCGTCCGCGTCGAGCACCGCACCGGTCACCGTGGACGCGAACGGGATCCGCGGCGGCGCGAAGCGCAGCCCCTCGGCCACCCGGCGGAACTCGTCGAGCATCGGGTCCATGCGCGGCGAGTGGAACGCGTGGCTGACCCGCAGCCGCGTGGTTTTCCAGGCACCGCACCGGGTTTCCAGCGCCGCGATCGCGTCCGCGTCACCGGACACGACCACCGTGGCTGGACCGTTCACCGCGGCGATCGCGAGCCGCTCCTCCAGCAGCGGCGCGACGTCCTGCTCGCTCGCGCGCACCGACAGCATGGCGCCACCGGCCGGCAACGCCTGCATCAACCGGCCACGGGCGGCCACCAGCGCGGCCGCGTCCGGCAAGCTCAGCACACCGGCCACGTGGGCCGCGGCCAGTTCGCCGATCGAGTGCCCGCACACGAAGTCCGGCTCCACCCCCCACGACTCCACCAACCGGTAGAGGGCCACTTCCAATGCGAACAGCGCTGCCTGGGTGTGCACCGTCCGGTCGAGCGGCGCGCCGTCATCGGCGAACATCAGCTCCCGGACCGACGTACCCAGGTGCTCGTCCAGCTCGGCGCACACCGCGTCCAGTGCCTCGGCGAACGCCGGGAACGCGCGGTAGAGCTCGCGGCCCATGCCGGCGCGCTGGGAGCCTTGCCCCGCGAAGGTGACGGCGGCGAGACCCCGTCCGTTCACCGCGCCGCTGACCACCTGGCCGGCCCGGCGCCCCTCCACGATCGCGGTGAGTCCGTCCAGCAGTTCGTCGCTGTCCGCACCCAGCACCACCGCGCGCTGGTCCAACGCGGCACGGGTGGACAGCGAACGCGCCACATCGACCGGGTCCAGACTGTCCACATGGGACAACAACTGGGTCGCGCTGGCTCGTACGGCTGACGTCGTCTTGCCGGACAGCACCCACGGAAGCCGGTCCGCGCGGCCGCGGTGCTCGGCGGCTTGTTCGGGTCCCTGCTCCAGCACCACGTGGGCGTTGGTGCCGCTGAACCCGAAGGACGACACCCCGGACCGCCTCGGCCGCCCCGACTCCGGCCACGACCTGGTGCGCGCCAACGGTTCCACTGCTCCCGCCGACCAATCCACATGCGACGACCGCGTCCCGAAGTGCAGGCTCCGCGGCAACACACCGTGCCGCATCGCCAGCACCATCTTGATCACTCCGGCGACCCCGGCTGCCGCCTGCGTGTGCCCGATGTTCGTCTTCACCGAACCCAGCCACAGCGGCTCGGCCCGGTCCTGCCCGTAGGTCGCCAGCACCGCCTGGGCTTCGATCGGGTCGCCGAGCCTCGTCCCGGTACCGTGCGCCTCCACTGCGTCCACATCGGACGCGGCGAGCCCGGCACTCGCCAGCGCCGCCCGGATCACCCGCTGCTGCGACGGACCGTTCGGCGCGGTCAACCCGTTCGACGCACCGTCGGAGTTCACCGCCGAGCCCCGCACCACCGCCAGCACCCGGTGCCCGCGACGACGGGCGTCGGACAACCGCTCCACGAGCAGCAGGCCGACGCCCTCGCCCCACGCGGTGCCGTCGGCGGCCGAGTCGAACGCCTTCACGCGGCCGTCCGCGGCCAGCCCGCGCTGCCGGGAGAACTCCACGAACACGTCCGGCTTCGACATGATCGTCGCACCGCCGGCGAGCGCCAGGTCGCATTCGCCGGACCGAACCGCTTGCGCCGCGAGGTGCAGCGCCACCAACGACGCCGAACACGCCGTGTCGACGGTGAGGGCCGGGCCTTCCAGACCGAACACATAGGACAGACGGCCGGAAAGCACGCTCGACGCCGTGCCGGTGCCGAGGTGGCCGTCGACGCCGTCCGGGATGTCCGCGGCCGCGTTCACGTACTCCTGGCCGTTGGCGCCGACGAAGACGCCGGTCCGGCTGCCCCGCAGCGACGCGGGGTCGATGCCGGCCCGTTCGATGGTCTCCCACGCCACCTCCAGCAGCAGCCGCTGCTGCGGGTCCATCGCCAGCGCCTCGCGCGGCGAGATGCCGAAGAACCCCGCGTCGAACCCGCCCGCGTCGTAGAGGAAACCGCCTTCCCGCACGTAGGAGTGGCCGGGCGAACCGGGTTCCGGGTCGTACAGGGTTTCGAGGTCCCAGCCGCGATCCGAGGGGAAACCCGCGATGGCGTCGACCTCGTCGACCACCAGCCGCCACAGGTCCTCCGGCGAGGACACGCCGCCGGGGAACCGGCAGCCCATCGACACGATCACCACCGGGTCGCCGGTGGTGGCGGCCACGACCGGCACGGCGGCCGCGGTTTCCCCGCCACCGCCCAGTTCACCGTCGAGGAACCGCGCGAGCAGCTCCGGCGACGGGTGGTCGAACACGAGGGACGCGGGCAAGCGCAGGTTCGTGGCGGCGGCGATCCGGTTGCGCAGTTCCAGCGCGGTGAGCGAGTCGAAGCCGAGTTCGCCGAAGTTCTGCCCGGCCCGCGCGACGTGCTCCTTGGGGTGGCCGAGCACTGTCGCGACGGCAGCGCAGACCAGGTCGGCCAGTACGCGCTGCCGCTGCGCGGGCGGTTGTCCCGCAAGGCCGCGCGCCAGTTCGTCCTCGGCTTCCGGCGGGGGCGCGGTGGCCAACTCGGCCAGTATCGCGCTCGCGGGCATGCGCTCGGCGATCCGGTTCCAGTCCGCTTCGGCGACCACTACGGTCGCCTCCTCGGCGACCAGCGCCTGCTGGAACGCGTCGAGCGCGAGCTCGGAGTCCATGGGCGGCATCTCGGCGGGCGAGGCGTCCCCGAGCGCCGCCAAGGTCCGCTCGGCCATGCCACCACCGGCCCAAGCGCCCCAACCGATCGACGTCGCCGGAAGGCCCTGCTGCCTGCGCCACTGCGCGAAGGCGTCCAGATAGGCATTCGCCGCCGCGTAACCAGCTTGCCCACCGTTGCCGAGCACGCCCGCGACCGACGAGAACACCACGAAGAACCGCAGGTCCCGATCGAGGGTCGCCTCGTGCAGGGCACGCACCCCGGCGATCTTCGGCCAGGCCACCGTGACCAGCCGCGCCGCCGAGAGCGAACCGAGCACGCCGTCGTCCAGCACACCGGCGACGTGCACGACGCCCAGCAACGGCCGGTCGGCCGGCAGGTGCGCCAGCGCGCCGGACACCGCGCCGGGGTCGCCGACATCGCACGCCACGACGGACACCGGGACGCCGAGATCCTCGATCCCGGGCACCGCACCGCTACGGCACAGCAGCAGGACATGACCGGCGCCCAGCTCGGCCAGCCGGCGCACCACCTGGACGCCGACGCCGCCCGAGGCACCGGTCACCAGCACGGTCCCGCCGGTCAGGTCCGGGCGGCCCGGTTTGCCCGGCGCCGCAAGGCAAAGCCGCGGCACGAACACGCCGGACTTGCGCAGCGCGAACTGGTTCTCGCCGCCAGGGGCGGCCAGGACCCGCGCCAGCCGGTTCCCGAAGTCCCCGTCCGGCGGCAGGTCGACGAGACCGCCCCAGCGATCGGGTTGCTCCTGCGCCGCCGTGCGGCCGAGTCCCCAGACCGTCGCCTGCGCCGGGTGCGCGACCGCATCCGCCTGCCCGGCAGACACCGCCCCCCGGGTGAGGCTCCAGAGCCGCGCGGGATGACCGGTCGTGGCCAGCCACTGCACCAGTTCCAGGGTCATCACCAGCCCGGCCGGGACGACCGCGCCTTCGTCGGCCATGGCCAGCAACGACACCACACCGTCGACGACCGGTACAGCGTCCACTGTGGACGCGATGGTGCCCTCGGTGACGTCGCACCGGACCACCTCGGCACCGGCACGGGCCAGTTCGCCGACGCAAGCCGAAACCAGGTTCTCGTCGGCGCTGCCCGCCGCGACGACGAGCAACCAGGTGCCGGACAAGGCGGCCGGACCCGGGGTGATCGGGCGCCACCTCAGCCGGTACCGCAAGGCGTCCACAGCGGACGGCTCGGCCACCCGCTGGTGCGCGGGCATGAGCCAATAGCGCGTGCGCTGGAACGGGTAGGTGGGCAGCTCGACGCGCCGGCCGCCGGGCAGCAGCGCAGGCCAGGTCACCGCCGTGCCGGTGACCCACGCCCGCGCCATGGCCGTGACCGCGGTCGCCGGCTCGGGCTGGTCCTTGCGCTGCACCGGAACGAACGCCGCCTCGGGCGCGCAGTCCTCGCCGAGCACCGACAGCGAACCGTCCGGTCCCAGCTCCAGGAACGTCCCGACGCCCGCAGCCGCCAAATACCGGAGGGTGTCGTGGAAGCGGACCGTCGCCCGGACGTGGCGCACCCAGTACTCCGGCGTGGTGACGAGTTCGCTCACGTCGGCGTACCCGGACACCACTGGGATGCGCGCGGGCGCGTAGGTCACGCCTTCCGCCACAGCGCGGAACTCGTCGAGCATCGCGTCCATGTGCGCCGAGTGGAACGCGTGGCTGACCCGCAGCCGCGTGGTTTTCCAGGCACCGCAACGGGTTTCCAGCTCGGCGATCGCGTCCGCGTCACCGGACACGACCACCGTGGCTGGACCGTTCACCGCGGCGATCGAGAGCCGCTCGTCCAGCAGCGGCGCGACATCCTGCTCGCCCGCGCGCACCGACAGCATGGCCCCGCCGCGCGGCAACGCCTGCATCAACCGGCCGCGGGCGGCGACCAGAGTGGCGGCGTCGGCGAGCGAGCACACCCCCGCCACGTGGGCGGCGGCCAGCTCGCCGACGGAGTGCCCGCACACGAAGTCCGGGCGCACACCCCACGACTCCACCAGCCGGTAGAGGGCGACTTCGAACGCGAACAGCGACACTTGGGTGTACGCGGTTTCGTTCAGCAGCACCGAATCCGCGTCGAACATCGCGTCCTTGAGCGGCCGGTCCAGGTGCTTGTCCAGTTCGGCGCAGACCTCGTCCAGCGCCTCGGCGAACACCGGGAACGCCTCGTACAGCGCGCGCCCCATGCCCGCTCGCTGCGCTCCTTGCCCGGCGAACACGAACGCTACGCGCCCACCCGGCGCGGCCTCGCCCCGGACGAGTTCCGAATCCAGCACCACGGCGCGGTGGTTCATCGGCGCCCGCGTCGTCGCCAGCGAGAACGCCACGTCGACCGCGTTGTCCGCGGCGACGATGGACCCGAGGTGCCGCACCTGGTCCCGCAGCGCGGCCTCCGTGCGCGCCGACACGACCAACGGCACCGGCCAGTCACCCGCCACCGGGGCCGCCGCCTGCTCGTCGTCGACAACGCCCTCCAGGATCACGTGGGCGTTGGTGCCGCTGATGCCGAACGACGACACCCCGGCCCGGCGCGGGCGGTCCGAAGGCCACTCCCGTGCCTCGGTCAGCAGTTCCACCGCGCCCGCCGACCAGTCCACATGCGACGACGGCTCGTCGATGCCGAGGCTGCGGGGCAGCATCCCGTGCCGCATCGCGAGCACCATCTTGATCAGCCCGGCCGCACCCGCCGCGGCCTGGGTGTGCCCGATGTTCGACTTGACCGAGCCGAGCCGAAGCGGCTCCTCCCGGTCCTGGCCGTAGGTCGCCAGCAGCGCTTGCGCCTCGATCGGATCGCCGAGCGTGGTCCCGGTGCCGTGCGCCTCGACGGCGTCCACATCGGACGGAGACAGACCCGCAACGGCCAGCGCTCGCCGGATCACCCGCTGCTGCGACGGACCGTTCGGCGCGGTCAGCCCGTTCGACGCGCCGTCGGAGTTCACCGCGGACCCGCGCACCACGGCCAGCACCGGATGCCCGTTACGACGCGCATCGGAAAGTCGTTCGACCAGTACGAGTCCGGCGCCTTCACCCCACGCCGTCCCGTCGGCGGCCGAACCGAACGCCTTGACCCTGCTGTCGGGGGCGAGGCCGCGCTGCCGGGAGAACTCGACGAAGACGAGGGGGCTCGACATGATCGTGACCCCGCCCGCCAGCGCCATCGAGCACTCGCCGGACCGCACGGCCTGCGCCGCCCAGTGCAGCGCCACGAGCGAGGACGAGCACGCGGTGTCCACGGTGACCGCGGGACCTTCCATGCCGAACGCGTAGGACACGCGACCGGACAGCACACTGGTCGCGCCGCCGGTTATCTGGTGGCCCTCGACCCCGTCGAAGCCCGCCGGGATCACGACCGCGCCGGCGCCGTAGTCCTGCGCGTGGCTGCCGATGAACACACCCGTGCCGCTGCCCCGCAGGGTCGCCGGGTCGATACCCGCGCGCTCGAAGGTCTCCCACGCGACTTCGAGCAGGATGCGCTGCTGCGGGTCCATCGCCAGCGCTTCACGCGGCGAGATCCCGAAGAAGTCCGCGTCGAACGCGCCCGCGTCGTGGAGGAAGCCGCCTTCTCGCGCGTAGGAGCGGCCCGCCCGGTCTGGATCGGGGTCGAACAGATCGGTGAGGTCCCAACCGCGGTCGTCGGGGAATCCGGTCATGGCGTCGACCTCGTCGACCAGCAGCCGCCACAGGTCCTCCGGCGACGACACGCCACCGGGGAACCGGCACCCCATCGACACGATCACCACGGGATCGTCGTCCGCCGCCGCCGCGACAGGGCCCTGCCGCTCGACGACCTCGGCGCGACCGACCAGTTCGCCGATCAGAAGATCGGCGAGCGCGGCGGGTGACGGGTAGTCGAAAACGACCGAGGCGGGCAGCCGCACGCCGGTGACCGCACCGAGCCGGTTGCGCAGCTCGACGGCGGTCAGCGAATCGAACCCGAAGTCGCGGAACGCGCGCGCCGGTTCGATCGCGTCGGGGCCGTCGTGGCCGAGCACCACCGCGGCCTCGGCGCGAACCATGTCCAGCAGGACCGCGCGCTGCTCGTCGCGGGATACGCCGTGCAGCCGGGCGGCCAGTTCCGGCAGGGCGGTCTCTTCGGCGGGCGGGCGCCGTTCCGCCATCTCCGGCAGACCACCGACCAACGGGTTGGCGTGGCCGGGGAGTTCGCCTTCGGCGACGCGCGCCCAATCGATGTCGGCCACCACGAGGAACGTCTCGTCGGTCGCGAGCGCGTCGCGCAGCGCGGTCACCGCGAGGCCGGGGTCCATCGGCGGCAGGCCGTCCCGGTCCAACCGCTCGGCGCGGATGCCTTCCTCGGCGAGACCGCCGCCTGCCCAGCGCCCCCAGGCGATCGAGGTAGCGGGCAGCCCCTGCTGCCTGCGCCATCGCGCGAAAGCGTCCAGGTAGGCGTTCGCCGCCGCGTAACCACCCTGACCGCCGTTGCCGAGCACCCCGGACGCCGACGAGAACACCGCGAAGAACCGCAGCTCTCGATCGCGGGTCGCCGCGTGCAGAGCGCGCACGCCCGCGACCTTCGGCCGCAGCACCGCCGCGATCCGGGCGGGCGTCAGCGACTCCAGCACCCCGTCGTCCAGAACCCCGGCCACATGCGCGACGCCGATGACCGCGGTGTCCGCGATCGCCGCCGTCAACGCTTCCTCGTCGGCGACATCGCAGGCGGCGAACCGCACCCGCACGCCGGACTTCGCCAGCTCCTCGGCCAGGTCGGCGGCACCGTCCGCGTCGGCGCCGCGCCGCGAGACCAGCAGCAGCTCCTCGGCGCCGGACGCGGCGAGCTGCCGCACGACGTGCTTGCCGACCCCGCCCAGCGCGCCGGTCACCAGCACCGCCCCGCCCGTAAGGTCGAGGTCGACGGCGGTCGCCGTGGGCTCCGCCCGGACGAGTCGACGCGCGCGAACGCCGGACGGGCGCACGGCGAGCTGCGTCTCCCCCGTGCCGGCCAGGATCGCCGCGAGCTCCGCCACCTCGGCGTCGGAATCTTCCGGCAGGTCGACCAGGCCGCCCCAGAGCTGCGACTGTTCCACAGCGGCGACCTGGCCGAGGCCCCACACCATGGCCTGGACCGGATTCGCCAGCGGCTCACCGTCCACAACGGACACCGCACCGCGGGTAGCCATCCACAGTGGCGCGTCGAGCCGCAGGTCGGCGAGCGCCGCGTACAACGCGGCGGACGCGGTCAGGCCGGTCGGTGTCCCCGGGTGTTCCGGGTGCGGCTCCTCGGCGAAGGCGAGCAGCGAAAGCACACCGGCGACCGGCTGGTCGGCGATCACCGCGCGCAGCAGCGCGGAGTCGAGGGCGGCGGGTGGCACGACGCACGGCAGGACGGTGGCGCCGTGGCCGGTCAGGGCGTCGACGATCCGCGGTTCGGCTGGCTGACCTTCCGCGATGACCACCAGCCAGGTCCCGGTGAGGGTCGCGGCCGGGAGGTCGACCGGTTCCCAGGAGATCCGGTACCGCCAGGAGTCGATGGCAGCGCGGTCGTGGCGCTGCCTGCGCCACGCCGACAGAACCGGGGCCACGACGTCGAAGGCGGCCTCGAACCTGGTGCGATCGATCTCGGCGACCGGCAGCGCGCCGAGATCGCCGTTCTCGATGGCGGCCCAGAACCGTGCGTCCTCTTCGGACGCACCGGAAGTCGGCGCCGGCGCCGGCGCCAGCCAATAGCGCTTGCGCTGGAACGGATAGGTCGGCAAGTCCACGGTGCGGGCGCCCGTGCCGTCGAAGACCGTGCTCCAGTCGACCGGGGCACCGGCGACGTAGGCCTCGGCCAGCGATCGCAGCAGCCGGTCCGGTCCGCCTTCGTCCCGGCGCAGCGTGCCCGCGGCGACCACGTCCGGTGCGCTTTCCTGGATGCCGTAGGCCAGCACCGGGTGCGGGCCGCACTCGATGAACACGCCGAAACCCTCGTCGGCGAGCCGCCGCACCGCGCCCGCGAACTCCACCGGCTCGCGCAGGTTGCGATACCAGTACTGGGCGTCCATTGTGGACCCGGACAGCCAGTCGCCGGTGACGGTCGACAGCATCGGCACGTCCGCCGCGGTGGGCGTGATGTCCGCGAGTTCGGCGAGCAGCCGTTCACGGACGGCGTCGACGTGGTCGGAGTGCGACGCGTAGTCGACCGCGACCCACCGGGCCCGGATGTCTTCGGCGGCGCATTCGGCGAGCACGGTCGCCAGCGCCTCCGGATCGCCGGAAACCACAAGGGACGTCGGCCCGTTCTCGGCCGCCAGCGACACCGACGTACCCCAGCGGCGCTGGACTTCGGCGCGATCCAGCGCGACCGAAACCATGGCGCCCCGCCCGGCCAGCACCTCGGCGATGGCGCGGCCGCGCAACGCCACGACGCGTGCCGCGTCCTCTGTGGACAGCACACCGGCGACGCAGGCGGCCGCGATCTCCCCTTGCGAGTGGCCGACCACCGCGGCGGGCTCGACGCCGTGAGAGCGCCACACTGCGGCCAGTGACACCAGCACCGCCCAGAGCACGGGCTGGACGACATCGACCCGTTCCAGCGCCGCCGGATCCGTCAGCACCTCGGTCAGCGACCAGTTCACGTGCGGGGCCAGCGCACGGGCGCATTCGGCCATGCGCCTGGCGAAGACCGGTGAGGAGGCGAGCAGGTCCACGGCCATGCCCGCCCATTGCGAGCCCTGTCCGGGGAAGACGAACACCACGCCGGGTTCGCCGATCGCGCTGCCCCGGACGAGGTGCCCGCCGAGCACGACGGCGCGGTGTTCGAAGGACGTGCGCGTGGTGGCCAGGGAGTACCCGACGTCGAGCGGGTCGAGGCCGGTCGCGGAGCGCAGGAGTTCCAGCTGGGCGTTCAGTGCTTGTTCGGTGCGGGCGGAGAGGACCCATGGCACCGGGTGTGTGGGCGGGGTGTGTTCGGCTGGTGTTTCTGGTTCGTGGATCGATTCCAGGATGATGTGGGCGTTGGTGCCGCTGATGCCGAACGAGGACACTCCGGTGCGGCGTGGCCGGTCCACCTCGGGCCAGGCCCGGGTTTCGGTCAACAGCGACACGGCACCGGCGGACCAGTCCACATGCGACGACGGTTCGTCGATGTGCAGGCTGCGCGGCAGCACTCCGTGCCGCATCGCCAGCACCATTTTGATCACACCGGCGACCCCGGCCGCTGCCTGCGAATGCCCGATGTTCGACTTCACCGACCCCAGCCACAATGGCACGTCCCGACCCTGCCCGTAGGTCGCCAGCAACGCCTGCGCCTCGATCGGATCCCCGAGCGTGGTCCCGGTCCCGTGTGCTTCCACAGCGTCCACATCGGACACGTTCAGCCGCGCGTTCGCCAAGGCCGCACGAATCACCCGCTGCTGCGACGGACCGTTCGGCGCCGTCAACCCGTTCGACGCACCATCGGAATTCACCGCCGAACCACACACCACCGCCAACACCGGATGCCCATTCCGACGCGCATCCGACAACCGCTCCACCATGACGAGCCCGACACCCTCGGAGAGAGCCATGCCGTCGGCCGCGTCGGCGAACGGCTTGCACCGCCCGTCCGCGGCGAGCCCGCCCTGCTTGCTGAAGCCGACGAAGGCGGACGCGGTGTACATGACCGCCACGCCACCGGCCAACGCCATGTCGCACTCTCCGGCCCGTACCGCCTGCGCCGCCAGGTGCAACGCCACCAGCGAGGACGAACACGCCGTGTCCACCGTGACCGCCGGACCTTCCAGCCCGAGTGCGTAGGCGACGCGCCCGGACACCACGCTGGACAGGCTGCCGGTCACCAGCTGACCTTCGACGGACTCGGGCACCGTGCCGTACCCGGTGCCGTAGTCCTGGTAGTTGTTTCCGATGTAGACACCGACCAGGCGACCGCGCAGCGAACCCGGCGCGATCCGAGCGCGTTCGATGGTCTCCCACGCCACTTCCAGCAGCAGCCGCTGCTGCGGATCCATCGCCAGCGCCTCACGCGGGGAAATCCCGAAGAACTCCGCGTCGAACAGCGCCCCGTCGTCGAGGAAACCGCCGTGCCGCACCGACGACGTGCCGGGCCGCCTGCGCTGCGGGTCGTGGAGCGCGGTCAGGTCCCAGCCGCGGTCCTCGGGGAACTCCGCGATGGCGTCCACCTCGCCGATCACCAGGCGCCACAGGTCCTCGGGTGTCGCCACGCCACCCGGAAAGCGGCAGCCCATCGACACGATCACCACGGGGTCGTCCTCGGCGGATTCCCTTGCCCTGTCGACGATCGCGGTGCCGGCGGAGCCCTCGTCGAGCAACCGCCGGGCAGCCTCGGCCGGGGTCGGGTGGTCGAACACCAGCGTCGCGGGCAGGCGCAGCCCGGTCGCCCTGCCCAGCCGGTCGCGCAGCTCGACCGCGGTGAGCGAGTCGAACCCGAGGTCGCGGAAGGCCCTCGTCGCGGAAACCCCGGCGCCCGCGCTGTGCCCGAGCACCGCGGCTGCCTGCTCGCACACCAGCCGGAGCACCGCGCGTTCGCGCTCCGCCGGTTCCATCGCCGCCCACCTGGGCGACCATCGGCTACCGGTCGCTTCTGCCGGGGTTTCCCCGGTTTCGGCCTCGGGCAGCAGCTGGGTGAACAGCGGGCTCGGTCGCGCGGAGGTGAACACCGGCAGGAAGCGCGGCCAGTCCACGTCGGCGATCGCGACGAAGGCTTCGTCGCGATCGAGCACCTGCTGCAACCCGCGCACGGCGGTCGCGGGATCCATCGGCGGCAGACCGTGCCTGCGCTGCCGTTCGCCGATCATCAGGCCGTCGAGGGTGACGTTCTCGTCCCAGCAGCCCGGCGTGCTCCAGATACCCCAGGCGATCGAAGTGGCGGGTACCCCGCGCTCGCGGGCGGCCAGCGCGAACGCGTCGAGGTAGGCGTTGGCGGCCGCGTACGCACCGTGCAGGCCGCTGCCCCACACGCCCGCGATGGAGGAGAACAGCACGAACGCGTCCAACGCGTCGTGGTCGAGGACGTCGAGGAGGTTGCGCGCCCCGGCGGTCTTGGCGTGCACCACGTCGGCGAACTCCTCGAGGGTGGTCTCCTCGACGGAAGCCAGCTCGATCGACGCCGCCGTGTGCAGTACGGCGCGGATGGGTGTGCCGTCGGCGGTGACGTCGCGGACCAGCGCCGCCAACGCGTCGCGGTCCGCCACGTCGCAGGCCGCCACGGTGACCCGGGTCCCAAGCCCGCTGAGTTCGGCCCGGAGGCCGGTCATCCCCGGTGCGGCCGGGCCGCGGCGGCTGATCAGCACCAGGTGCTCGGCACCGGCTTTGGCGAGCCAGCGGGCCAGGTATGGCGCGAGCTCGCCGGTACCACCGGTGAGCAGGACGGTGCCGCGCGGTCGCCAGGACGTCCCGGCGAACCGCTCCGGCGGAGCGGGCACCAGCCGTGGGACGGACAGGCCCGCCGGGCGCACGGCGACCTGGTCCTCGGCGGTCGCGCCGGCCAGCACGCCCGCCAGCCGGCGGCTCGCTCGCTCGTCCAGCGACTCGGGCAGGTCGATCAGCCCACCCCATCGGCGCGGTCGTTCGAGTGCCACCACCCGGCCAAGACCCCAAACCTGCGCCTGCACCGGGTTGATCCCGTCGCCGACCGCGCCACGGGTGACGCACCACAGCGGTGCGTCGAACTCCGCGAGCCGCTGTACCAGCTCGATCGTGCGCGCGAGGCCCACGGTCAGGGCCGGGTGATCGGGATGCGGCCGCTCGTCCACGGCCAGCAGCGACAGCACACCCCGGACCGGGCCCGCCGCGTCCAGCCGGTCGTCCGGGCCGAGCCGCACCACGTCGGCGCCGGAGTTCTCCAGCGCGCGCACGCATCCGATGACGAACTCTTCGTGGTCGGCCGTCTCGGGGCCGATCACCAGCCACGTGCCGGTGAGCGGGGCGACGGCTGGGTCGGCGATCTCCTGCCATTCCACCCGGTACCGCCAGTCGTCCACTTCGGACTCCGCGGAGGTGGTCGACGGAGCGCTCGGTTCGAGCCAGAAGCGCTCGTGCTGGAACGCGTAGGTCGGCAGCGCGACGGTGCGGGCGCCGGTGCCCGCGAACACCGCGCGCCAGTCGACCGGGACGCCTGCTGTGTGGGCTTCGGCTAGTGATTGCAGGAATCGGTGCCAGTCGCCGTCGTTGCGGCGCAGGGTGCCGATCGCGGTCCGGGGTTCGATGGCCATCGTCAGTACCGGGTGTGGGCTGACTTCGATGAACACGTCGTGGCCGTGTTCGGCCAGGTGCTGTGTGGCGTCGGCGAATCGGACCTCGTGGCGCAGGTTGCGGTACCAGTAGCCAGCGTCGAGCTCGGTGCCGTCGAGCCAGTCCCCGGTCACGGTGGAGAAGAACGCCACCTCACCAGCGACCGGCTCGATCGGCGCCAGCACGTCGAGCAATCGGTCCTCAATGGACTCCACCTGCGCGGTATGGGAGGCGTAGTCCACCGGAACACGACGGGCACGAACATCCACCGCTCCGCACTCGCCCAGGATTTCCGCCAGCGCATCCGGCTCGCCCGCGATCACCGTCGCCGACGGGCCGTTGACCGCCGCGATCGCGACCCGGTCACCGAACCGCGCGATCCGCTCCACCACAGCGGCCTCGGGCTCGGCGATCGACACCATCCCGCCGTTGCCCGCCAGCTCGTCCCGAATGGCCCGGCTGCGCAACACCACCACCCGCGCACCATCCTCAAGGGACAGCACACCCGCCACACACGCCGCCGCGATCTCCCCCTGCGAATGCCCCACCACCGCCGCGGGCTCCACACCACACGAACGCCACACCGCGGCCAACGACACCATCACCGCCCACAACACCGGCTGCACCACATCCACCCGCTCCAACGCGGCCTCATCCCGCACCACATCGGAAAGAGACCAGTCCACAAAGGACGACAACACCCGCGCACACTCCGCGAACCGACCCGCGAACACCCCACTAGACGACAACAGCTCAACCGCCATCCCCACCCACTGCGCACCCTGCCCCGGAAACACGAACACAACCTTGTTCTCGGACGTGACCGCGCCGAGCACCGTGCGACCGTCGGGCTCGCCGTGAACCAGCGACGTCAGCCCACGTACGAACTCGTCGCGATCGGTGGCGACCACAACCGCGCGATGCTCCATCGCCGCACGGGTGGTGGCCAGCGCGTAGCCGACGTCGACCGGTTCGGCGTCCAGATCGTCCACAGTGGACAATAGGCGGACCGCCTGGGCGTTCAGTGCTTGTTCGGTGCGGGCGGAGAGGACCCATGGCACCGGGTGTGTGGGCGGGGTGTGTTCGGCTGGTGTTTCTGGTTCGTGGATCGATTCCAGGATGATGTGGGCGTTGGTGCCGCTGATGCCGAACGAGGACACTCCGGTGCGGCGTGGCCGGTCCACCTCGGGCCAGGCCCGGGTTTCGGTCAACAGCGACACGGCACCGGCGGACCAGTCCACATGCGACGACGGTTCGTCGATGTGCAGGCTGCGCGGCAGCACTCCGTGCCGCATCGCCAGCACCATTTTGATCACACCGGCGACCCCGGCCGCTGCCTGCGAATGCCCGATGTTCGACTTCACCGACCCCAGCCACAATGGCACGTCCCGACCCTGCCCGTAGGTCGCCAGCAACGCCTGCGCCTCGATCGGATCCCCGAGCGTGGTCCCGGTCCCGTGTGCTTCCACAGCGTCCACATCGGACACGTTCAGCCGCGCGTTCGCCAAGGCCGCACGAATCACCCGCTGCTGCGACGGACCGTTCGGCGCCGTCAACCCGTTCGACGCACCATCGGAATTCACCGCCGAACCACACACCACCGCCAACACCGGATGCCCATTCCGACGCGCATCCGACAACCGCTCGACCATGACGAGCCCGACACCCTCCGCCATGCCGAAGCCGTCGGCCGCGTCGGCGAACGGCTTGCACCGCCCGTCCGCGGCGAGCCCGCGCTGCCGGGAGAACTCGATCAGCGCACCGGGTTCGGCCATGACCGTGACCCCGCCCGCCAACGCCATCGCGCAGTCACCGGCCCGGACCGCCTGCGCCGCCAAGTGCAACGCCACCAGCGAGGACGAACACGCCGTGTCCACCGTGACCGCCGGACCTTCCAGCCCGAGCACGTACGCGATCCGGCCCGACGCCACGCTGCCCGCGGCGCCGTTGCCGAGGTAGCCTTCGAGGTCCTCGGGCACTTCGGCGAAGCCTTGGCCGTAATCGTGGTAGGACACGCCAGCGAACACACCGGTCCGGCTGCCCCGCAACGCGCGCGGGTCGATTTCCGCCCGCTCGATGGTCTCCCACGCCACTTCCAGCAGCAGCCGCTGCTGCGGATCCATCGCCAGCGCCTCACGCGGAGAAATCCCGAAGAACTCCGCGTCGAACAAGGCCGCGACGTCGAGGAAGCCACCGCCCCGGGCGTGGGTGTGCCCGGGACGGCCGGGGTCGGGATCGTAGACGCCGGCGACGTCCCAGCCGCGGTCGGCGGGGAACGGCGTGACGACCTCGCGCTCGTCGAGCAGCAGGCGCCAGAGATCCTCCGGCGACGACACCCCGCCGGGGAACCGGCAGCCCATCGACACGATCACGACGGGGTCGCCGACATCCGGCCCCTCGCCGACCGGAGCCTCGGCAGTCGTACCGTCCTCGCCGAACAGCCGCTCGCCGAGATGACCGGCGAGCACGGACGGCGACGGGTAGTCGAACGCCAGCGTCGCGGGCAACGTCAGTCCGGTCACCGCGCCCAGCCGGTTGCGCAGCTCCACCGCGGTCAACGAGTCGAACCCGAGCTCGCGGAAGGCCTTGTCCGCGGGCACCGCGGCGGCCGCCCCGATCACCGTCGCCGCTTGCCCGCGCACGAGTTCGAGCAACTGCGTGGCGCGTGCCGCCGCCGGCAAAGCCGCCAGCTCGGGCCGCAACCCCTGGCCGTCGCCCGCAGCGGCCCGGCGACGAGTCGGTGCGGCGGCCAACCCGCGCAGCAGCGGGACCACTTCGGTGGCGGGGGTGCGGGCCAGCGCCGGGTCCAGTGCCATCGCGACGACCTGCGGGTCGACGCCCGCCACGGCAGCGTCGAACATCGCCAGCCCCGCCGCGGAGGTGAGCTCAAGCGTGCCGGAGCGCCGCATGCGCGCCACGTCGGCCACGCCGAGGTGCCCGGTCATGCCGCTGCGTTCGGCCCACAAACCCCACGCCATCGACGTCGCGGGCAATCCGAGCGCACGACGATGCTGCGCGAAGGCGTCGAGAAACGCGTTCGCGGCGGCGTAGTTACCCTGGCCCGCGTCGCCGAAAGTGGCCGCTGCCGAGGAAAACAGCACGAACGCGGCGAGGTCCATGCCCTCGGTCAGTTCGTGCAGGGCGAGCGCGGCGTCCACCTTCGGGCCGAACACGCGGTCCAGCCGCTCCTCGCCCAGCCCGGTGATCGTGACGTCGTCGAGGACACCGGCCGAGTGCACGACCGCGGTCAGCGGGTGTTCGGCGGGGACCGAGGACAGCAGCGCCCGCACCGCTTCCCGGTCGGACACGTCGCAAGCGGCGATCGTCACGGTGGCGCCGAGCGCGGTCAGCTCGGCCCGCAACTCGGCGGCGCCGGTCGCGGCGGCGCCACGGCGGCCGGCGAGCACCAGGTTCCGGATGCCGTGCGCGGTGACGAGGTGTCTGGCGACGAGGCCGCCGAGCGTCCCGGTGCCACCGGTGATCAGTGCCGTGCCGTTCGGGTCGAGTCGTGCGGGCACGGTCAGCACGATCTTGCCGATGTGCCGGGCACTGCCCAAGAACCGGAACGCCTCCGGTGCCTCGCGCACGTCCCACGTGGTCAGCGGCAGTGGGCGCAGCGTGCCGCGGTGGAAAAGCTCCAACAGCTGTGCCAGCATCTCGCCGATCCGGCTCGGGTCCACGTCGCCGAGGTCGAACGCGCGGTATCGCACTCCCGGGTGGTCGGCCGCGACCTCGTCGGGGTCGCGCACGTCGGTCTTGCCCATCTCGATCAGGCGTCCGTCGTCGGCGAGCAGCCGCAGCGACGCCTCGACGATGTCACCGGCCAACGATCCGAGCACCACCCGCACACCGGAGCCGCCGGTCGCCGCCAGGAACTGCTCGGCGAAGTCCGTCGAGCGCGAGGAGGCGATGTGCTCGTCGTCGAGTCCCATCGCGCGCAGCGTGTCCCACTTGGCCGGGCTCGCGGTGGCGTACACCTCCGCGCCGAGGTACCGGGCGAGCTGCACGGCGGCCATGCCGACCCCGCCGGTGGCCGCGTGCACCAGCAGCGGCTCGCCCGGTCGCACCCCGGCCAGGTCCACCAGTCCGTAGTAGGCGGTGAGGAACACGGTGGGCACGGAGGCCGCCGTCGCGAACGACCAGTCCGCCGGGATCACGGCGAGCGTGCGGTGATCGGCTACGGCGATCGGCCCGAAGGAATCGGGCGCGAGTCCGAGCACCCGGTCGCCGACGGCGAGACGGTCGACGCCGGCGCCGACCTCGGTGACCACGCCCGCGACCTCGCTGCCCACCGCGTCGTCGCCGGGGAGCATGCCGAGCGAGGCCAGGACGTCGTGGAAGTTCAGGCCGCTCGCCCGCACCGCCACGCGCACCTCGCCGTCACCGAGCGCGCGAGTCACCTCGGGGCACGGAACCAGTTGCAGGCTTTCCACGGCGCCGGGTTCCGTGCGGGCAAGCCGCCACGGTTCGACCGGCGGGCACAACGCGTCCCCGGCACTCACCCGCACCAAGCGCGGGACGAACCAGTGCCCGTCGCGGACCGCGATCTGCGGCTCGCCGGTCGCGACCACCTCGGCGAGCAGTGCCTCGTCGATTTCGGTGTCGATGTCGACGAGCACGAACCGGTCCGGGTGCTCGGACTGCGCGGAGCGCACCAGCCCGCAGGCCGCCGCGGCGGCGAGATCGGCCACGTCCTGCCCGTTGCCCGTCGCGACCGCACCGCTGGTCACGACGACCAACCGCGCGGCGCCCGGTTTGTCGTCGGCCAGCCACGATTGCAAGCACCGCAACGCTTCCGCCGTCTTCGTGCGCACGGCCGATGCGACGTCCACATCGGACAGTTTCTCGGTGAGGTACAGGAACTCCGGTGCCAGGTCCACCGCGTCGGCCTCGGGTGCGGGCACCCAGTCCACCCTGGTCACCTGGTCCGGACGAGCGGTGAGCTGTTCCGCCGAAACCGGGCGGGAAACCAAGGCGTCGACGGTCGCGACGGGCGCACCGGTGACATCGGCGAACCGCACCGACACGGAGTCCTCGCCGACCGGGGAGATCCGCACCCGCAGTGCGGTCGCCCCGCTGGCGAACAAGGACACCCCGCGCCACGCGAACGGCAACCGCACCCGGTCGTCCTTCGTCCCGCCGAGCCCGATGGCGTGCAACGCGGCGTCCATCAGCGCCGGGTGCAGCCCGAACAGCCCGGCGGCATCGCGGGAGCCGTCGGGCACGACGACCTCGGCGTACACGTCCTCGCCGTGCAGCCAGGCGGCGCGCAGCCCGCGGAAGGCCGGGCCGTAGTCGTAGCCCTGCTCGGCGAGGTCGTCGTAGTGATCCTCGATCGCCACGACGGTCGCGCCCGGTGGCGGCCACGCGGTGAGGTCGAAGTCGGCGGCCCGGTCGCCGGGCGCCAGCAGGCCGGTGGCGTGCCGCGTCCACTCGGCCGCTCCGTCCGCCCGCGAGTGCACGTGGACGTCGCGGCGGCCGCCGTCGCCGGGCGTGCCGACGGTCACCTGGACGACGGCGGCCTCGTCGGTGAGCACCAGCGGGGTCTCGATGGCCAGGTCCTCGACGAGGCCGCACCCGACCTCGTCCCCGGCGCGCAGGGCGAACTCGACGAACGCGGTCCCCGGGAGCAGAACCGTGCCGGAGACCGCGTGGTCGGCCAACCACGGGTGGATGGACGTCGAGAGCCGCGCGGTGAACACGGTGCCGCCCGTATCGGCCAGCGGCACAGCCGCCGCGAGCAGCGGGTGGCCGGTGCGGTCGAGCCCGGCGGCCAGGACGTCGCCGGCACCGGTCTGTTCTTCGAGCCAGAACCGGCTGCGCTGGAACGGGTACGTGGGCAGGTCGACCCGCCGGGCGTCCGCGGGGAACGCGGCCGTCCAGTCGACCGGGACGCCTGCTGTGTGGGCTTCGGCTAGTGATTGCAGGAATCGGTGCCAGTCGCCGTCGTCGCGGCGCAGGGTGCCGATCGCGGTCCCGGGTTCGATGGCCATGGTGAGCACCGGGTGTGGGCTGACTTCGATGAACACGCCGTGGCCGTGTTCGGCCAGGTGCTGTGTGGCGTCGGCGAACCGGACCTCGTGCCGCAGATTGCGATACCAGTAGGCGGCATCCAACTCCGCACCGTCGAGCCAGTCCCCGGTCACGGTGGAGAAGAACGCCACCTCACCAGCGACTGGCTCGATCGGTGCCAGCACGTCGAGCAATCGGTCCTCAATGGACTCCACCTGTGCGGTATGGGAGGCGTAGTCCACCGGAACACGACGGGCACGAACATCCGCCGCCTCGCACTCGCCCAGGATTTCCGCCAGCGCATCCGGCTCGCCCGCGATCACCGTCGCTGACGGGCCGTTGACCGCCGCGATCGCGACCCGGTCACCGAACCGCGCGATCCGCTCCACCACAGCGGCCTCGGGCTCGGCGATCGACACCATCCCGCCGTTGCCCGCCAGCTCGTCCCGAATGGCCCGGCTGCGCAACACCACCACCCGCGCACCATCCTCAAGGGACAACGCACCCGCCACACACGCCGCCGCGATCTCCCCCTGCGAATGCCCCACCACCGCCGCGGGCTCCACACCACACGAACGCCACACCGCGGCCAACGACACCATCACCGCCCACAACACCGGCTGCACCACATCCACCCGCTCCAACGCGGCCTCATCACCCAGCACATCAACCAACGACCAGTCCACAAAGGACGACAACACCCGCGCACACTCCGCGAACCGACCCGCGAACACCCCACTAGACGACAACAGCTCAACCGCCATCCCCACCCACTGCGCACCCTGCCCCGGAAACACGAACACGACCTTGCCCGTGGATCCGGCGGTCCCCCGCACCGATCGTGCGCCGAGGTCGCCATCGCGCAACGCACTCAGCTCGGCGGCGAACTCCGCCAGGTCCGCACCGACCGCCACCGCGCGGTGGTCGAACGCGGCGCGGGTGGTGACGAGCGAGTGGCCGACGTCGACGGGGTCGAGTTCGGGTCGCGAGCTCAGCAGGACGAGCAAGCGCTCGGCCTGGGCGCGCAACGCCTCCTCGGTCTGACCGGAGAGCGCCCACGGCACCGTGACGGCGTCCGGCCTCTCGACGCGGTCCGGCTCGGCGGCCACCCCCTCGACGATCACGTGCGCGTTGGTGCCGCTGACCCCGAACGAGGACACCCCGGCGCGGCGTGGCCGGTCCACCTCCGGCCAGGCCCGGCTTTCGGTCAACAGCGACACGTCACCGGCGGACCAGTCCACATGCGACGACGGTTCGTCGATGTGCAAACTGCGCGGCAACACCCCGTGCCGCATCGCCTCGACCATCTTGATGATCCCCGCGACACCAGCAGCACCCTGCGTATGCCCGATGTTCGACTTGATCGACCCCAACCACAACGGCCGCTCGCGGTCCTGGCCGTAGGTGGCCAGCAGTGCCTGCGCTTCGATCGGGTCGCCGAGCGAGGTGCCGGTCCCGTGTGCTTCTACGGCGTCCACATCGGACGGTTCGAGCCTGGCGTTGGTCAGTGCTTGGCGGATCACCCGTTGCTGCGAGGGGCCGTTTGGTGCGGTCAACCCGTTCGACGCGCCGTCCTGGTTCACCGCGGAACCTCGCACCACGGCCAGCACCCGGTGCCCGTTGCGCTCGGCGTCGGACAACCGCTCCAGCAGCAGCATGCCGACGCCCTCACCCCAGCCCGTGCCGTCGGCGGAATCCGAGAACGCCCGGCACCGGCCATCGGCGGCGAGACCACGCTGCCGGGAGAAGTCCACGAACGGCGCCGGGTTCGACATCACCGTCACACCACCGGCCAACGCCAGCGAACACTCGCCCTGACGCAGCGACTGCGCCGCCAAATGCACCGCGACCAGCGACGACGAACACGCGGTGTCCACCGTCACCGCCGGACCCTCCAGCCCGAAGGTGTACGCGATCCGGCCCGAAGCCATACTGCCCGCGGTTCCGTTACCGAGGTAGCCTTCCAGCTCCTCCGGCGTCGCGCCGCGATCGGCACCGTAGTCGTAGTAGAGCATCCCGACGAACACACCGGTCTGGCTGCCCCGCACCGAATCCGGCACCACACCAGCCCGCTCGAACGCCTCCCACGACGTTTCCAGCAGCAACCGGTGCTGCGGATCCGTCGCCAGCGCCTCACGCCGGTTGATGCCGAAGAAGTCCGGATCGAACTCGCCCGCGTCGTGCAGGAAACCACCA
The DNA here is from genome assembly GCF_018736145.1 of Amycolatopsis sp. CA-230715. Lineage (GTDB taxonomy): Bacteria > Actinomycetota > Actinomycetes > Mycobacteriales > Pseudonocardiaceae > Amycolatopsis. Next base: position 9,089,128 of record NZ_CP059997.1, on the reverse strand, counting down.
TGCCGCGTGTACGACTTGCCGTACTGGCCGGGGTCCGGGTCGTAGAGGCCGTCGACGTTCCAGCCGCGGTCGGCGGGGAACTCCGAAATCGCGTCCTGACCGTCGGACACCAGCCGCCACAGATCCTCCGGCGAGCTGACCCCACCGGGATACCGGCACGCCATCCCCACGATCGCGATCGGCTCGCGCGCCTTGTCCTCCAGCTCCAGCAACCCGCGCTTGGCCTGCCGCAAGTCAGCCGTGACACGCCGCAGGTACTCCGCGTACTTGTTCTCGTTCATGATGCGAAGTCAGCTCCTAGCAAGACGAAAGCGTGCGCGACAGTCAGACGAACGGGATCTTGGCCACGCGCGGCCAAGAACGGCGGCAGGACGTGGCGCGGCCGGTCGCGGATCAGCTCGACCTGCACGGAAACGGCCTCGACCTCGCTCGCGGTAGCCCAGCGTCGGTCGGCGCCTGCCGGATCACCCGTTGCTGCGCGGTCCCGTCGGCCGCGGCGAACTGCGCGAGGTGCAGGAATGTGTCGCGGCGCGCGATGTCGAGCAGAACGCGCGCTTCTTCCAGGGCCCCTCCCGGCTCCACGTGACCTCCACTTGACGGCGCCCCCAGGCGCGACCGCCCGGCGAAGCGGGCCCCACGCGGACGACAGTAACCACAGCCGTTTGCCGGAACCGAGCATTCACGGGGATATAGGGGTTAGCAGGGGTCAGGGGCGCTACCCCTCGACGGCATCGGCGGGCTGGTGGGCCGGAAGCTCTGGTCCGCGGCCAGTTGTCTCGCCTTCGCGAACTGGTGCCGCGCGAGGTCGTAGTCCTGTCGGTGCATCGCGAGCCTGCCGAGGCCGGACAACCGGTCCGCGGCTTCTGCTCGCACTCCCAGTCGCTCGGCCAGCGCGAGCTCGTCGCGGTGCAGCTGTTCGGCGTTCGCGTATTCCCCGCGTCTTCGGCCAGTGTTGCCCGGGTCGGCGGTGCGTTGCAGAACCAGTTGACCTCGGAGCGGCTCGGCCTGCCCGCCGCAGTTGTCACGTTGCCGGGCTGCCTTCTCAACCTGCTCACCTCCCGCAAGAGCCGCATCTCAGCTCGAACAGGTAGGTAAATTCCTACGCTTGACAGGTAGACGTTTTCCTACCTAACGTGGCAGCGCAGGACTGACGCAGGCAACGGGAGGAACGTCGTGCCGCACCGCGCCAAGAGCTCACCGGCCGATCAGGTGTTCGGAGCGCTGGCCAATCCGACCCGGCGGGACGTGCTGGACCTCCTGCTGGACGGGCCGCGAACGGTGAACGACCTCGCCGCCCGGTTCGACATGTCGAGGCCGAGCGTGTCCGAACACCTCAAGGTGCTACGCGATTCCGGCCTCGTCACCGAGACCAAACAGGGCCGTCACCGCTATTACGCGGTCGATCCCGGCCCACTGCACGAACTGCGGGAATGGCTCACCCCGTACGAGCGGTTCTGGCGAGGCCGTCTGGCCGCCTTCGGCGAAGTGCTGGACGATCTCGACGACCAGGCAGAGGAGGACGCCCCGTGACCGACGATCTGACCACCATCCGCGTCGACCAGTTCTTCCCGCATCCCGTCGACCGGGTCTGGCGCGTCCTCACCACACCGGAACTGATGGCGCGCTGGCTGATGCCCAACGATTTCCAACCCCGGCTCGGCCATCGGTTCACCCTGCGCTCGGTGCCGATCGGGCCGGTCGACTTCTCCGGAGTGGTGGCCTGCGAAGTGCTCGACCTCTTACCCGAAAAGCGGTTGAGCATCAGCTGGACCGACGCGGAGAACCCGGGGTCGTTCAGCAGCACGGTCACCTGGAGCCTGCAGGCCGAGGGGCGCGGCACCCGACTGCTGCTCGAACACGCCGGTTTCGACCCCGACAATCCCACGCACCAACTGTCCCGGCGCATCATGAACGGCGGCTGGCGCAGCCACGTACTGCGGCGGTTCGCCACAGCGCTCGACGACATTTCCGGTGCGTACGCGGCCCGCTCGTAACCATCGACCCGCATTTCTTCGCGCTATCAAACGAAAGGCCGATACAGCATGCCCTTGTCCGCCCACGCCGACCGGTTCCGGCGCACCGCCGACGGGTTCCAGACCCGCATCGAAGCCGTACCCGCCGACCGTTGGTCGGCGCCCAGTCCGTGCCCTGGCTGGACCGCCAGGGATGTCGCCGCACACGTCATCAACGAACAACGGCGCATGCTCGCCGCAGTGACGAAGACCGAACCCACCGCGCGGCACGGCGTCGATCTCGCCGAGATGGGTTCGATTCCCGAAGTGGCCGCTGACGCCGATCTTCCGGCCGCATGGCGGGAAATCGCCGACGGGCTCACGGCGGCGATCGACGATCCCGGTTGCGCCAGCACCCCGCTGCCCACTCCCATGGGACCCCAGCCGTTCTCGTCCATGTTCGATCTGTTTCCCGAGGACACCCTGATCCACACCTGGGACCTCGCCCGAGCCGCCGGTCTGGACGAGCGGCTCGACCCCGAGGTCGTCGCCCACGTCCACGAACACCTCAAACCGCTCGAAGAACTGTTCCGCCAGCCCTGGGCGTTCGGCCCGAAAGTGACCCCGCCGCCCGGCGCCGATCCGCAGACCGAATTCCTCTGCTTCGTCGGCAGGCGTCCCTGACCGGCCGGGGTGGGCTCGCGACCTCGTCGTCACGAACTCCTCATCGCCTTGACGGTCAGTTCGTAGGACCGCGCACGGGCGTCCGCTTCGTAGACCGGTGTCTCCAGCATCAGCTCGTCCGCGCCGGTCCGCTCCGCGATCGCCGTGAGACGCCGTGCCACGGTCTCCGGCGCGCCCTCGGCCTGCTGGTCCACATAGGACGCTAGCCCCTCTTCGAGTTCGGGAGCGATGACGTGCTCTGCCGCTTCGGCGACGGTCGGGAACGGAGCGTCGCTGTCCTGTTTCGCGATGTTCTCCGACAGGACCAGCGCGGGACGGGCCAAAACGGCGGCCTCGGCGTCGGAATCCGCGCAGATCGTCCGGACCGTGACGATCACGTACGGTTCCTGGCACCAGCGTGACGGCCGGAAACCTTCCCGGTACCGCTCCACCACCTCGACTGTGTGCTGCGGCCGGATGTGGTGTGCGACCGCGATCGGCAGTCCCCGTTCCGCGGCGACCCCCGCGCCCGCCGGGCTGGAAACCAGCAGCCACGGCCGCGGCCGCTCGACGCCGGGCATGAGGGACCCCGTTTCGTCCGCGAGAACGCCCAGCAGTGCGTCCACGCTCGCCCGGTACTCCTCGTCGGTGGCGAACCCGGCTCCTCGACGCAGCGCGCGCACAACCGACTCGTCGAACGTGCCCGGCCCGCGGCCCATGCCGAGGTCGATCCGGCCGGGGTGCAACGCCGCCAGTGTCAGGAACTGCTCGGCGATCGCCAGCGGCGCGTGGTTGGGCACCAGCACCCCGCCCGATCCCACTCGCATCGTCGTGGTCGCCGCGGCGTAGGACGCGGCGAGCACCGCCGGCGCCATGCTGGCGATGATCGGCGTGCCGTGGTGCTCGGTCAGCCACATGCGGCGGAAGCCGAGCTGCTCGGCGCGGCGCGTGGTGGCCACCGTCGCGGCGAGGGTGTCGCCCGCGCTCGTGCCCGCTTCGACGAGCGTGAGCTCCAGTACCGACAACGAAAGATCACTCATGAAAGCCACGGTAGCGAAAACTGCCGGTGCCCTGTGCCGCTAACTCCACATCCGCGTAGCGGGGGAAGGAGCGGGTCGTCGAGGCGGAAGTTCGAGTTGACCATCCGTTTCTGCTGCCACAACGCACAATGTAATTGGGAGGCAGGATGGGGTGGGGTTGCGCGACACTCACCAGGTGATCACGATGCAGCCCGTCCTTGAGGTCTACGCACCGGACGGCTTTGCCCTTTGGCCTGTCGCCAAGGTCGAGTCGTTCGGCTATCTGGCGCTCAGCGGCAAGCTCACGCCCCTTGAGATCGGGACAGCGGTGCTGCGCATCGCCAGTTGCAACGACCTCGATCCTGAGGATGACGGCCGCACGCCCCGCCCAGCCGACCCGCTGGGGTCGTTCCTGCATGGCCTGCTCACTTTCGACACGCTCTTCGCGGCCGGCGGCCTGCGGGTGACCGACAGCGCAACGGGCGTGGCGTTCCTGCCGGGCTGCTGCAACGGCCTCGAGGACTGGCGCGAGTGGCACCAGGTGCTCGCCGGCAGCGAGCAAGTCTGGTTCGGGCACGATCCCGATCCGCGCGCCGAACGCCACGGCGACAAAGTCCGGCTAACCGTCGATGCCGAGCAGAACGGCAGTCCGGTGATCGAATTGCTTGCCGCCGATCTCCGGCGCCTTCTTTCCGGAGCCGAGCACGACCTCACCAGCTTCCTCGCGCTGGCAGCCGACTGGGCCGCCCAGAACCTGCCCCGCCACGCCACCCCGGTCACCGCAGCCCTCGCTCGCGCCCTGGACCTCCGGGCAGCGACCGAACCATCGGCCAGCACCGCTCCGCGTCATACCGCGGGTCGTCACCCGTAGCGTGGTGGAGTGGCCTCGTCGATCGCTTGCGACTCTTCCGCCAGGATTTCCCTTCTGGCGGCCGAGCGCGTTTTGTCAGCTCCACTCCAAGAACCGGTAGTGCAATCCCGTCGACGATTCCTGCCACGCGCCAACGGAATCCGGTGCTCGCCCCATACCCGGCGCGTACGTGTCGCCTTCGAATGACTCCTGGATCTCGGTGACCACGATCCGGTCGGCGAACGGCAGCGCCGCCTGGTACACCGCCGCGCCGCCCATCACCCACACGTCCTCGGACACGGCGGCCAACGCCTGTGGAAGGTCGGCGAAGGTCTCCACGCCGTCCTGCGGTGTACGGGACAAGACCAGGTTTCGCCTGCCGGGCAAGGGCCGGAACCGCGGCGGCAGGGACTCCCAGGTGCGGCGGCCCATGAGCACGGTCGCACCCGCGGTCACCGTGCGGAAGTGCTTCATGTCCTCCGGCAGGTACCACGGCAGCTCGCCGTCGCGGCCGATGACGCCGTTCGCCGACTGCGCCCAGACGAGCCCGATCACACCGCCACCGGTGCCTTGATGCCGGGGTGAGGGTCGTAGTCCTCGATGGTGATGTGCTCGTAGGTGTAGTCGAACAGGCTGTCCGCCGGGCTCAAAGCCACTGTGGGGAACGGCCGTACCTGGCGGGCGAGCTGCGTTCGGACCTGGTCGGAGTGGTTGTCGTAGATGTGGCAGTCGCCGCCGGTCCAGACGAAGTCACCGACGCCGAGCCCGACCTGCGCGGCGATCATGTGCGTCAGCAGCGCGTAGCTGGCGATGTTGAACGGGACGCCGAGGAACAGGTCCGCGCTGCGCTGGTACAGCTGGCAGGACAACCTGCCGTCGGCGACGTAGAACTGGAAGAACGCGTGACACGGCGGCAGCGCCATCCGCGGGATATCGGCGACGTTCCACGCGGACACGACGATCCGCCGGGAATCGGGATCCTCGCGCAACGTGCGCAGCACCTCGCTGAGCTGGTCGATGTGCCCCCCGTCCGGTTTCGGCCACGACCGCCACTGCACGCCGTAGATCGGGCCGAGATCCCCGTCCGGCGCCGCCCATTCGTCCCAGATCGTGACGCCGTTGTTCCGCAACCAGGTGACGTTCGCGTCGCCGCGCAGGAACCACAGCAGCTCGTACGCGATCGAGCGGAAGTGGACCTTCTTCGTCGTGATCAGCGGGAAGCCGTCGGACAGGCGGTAGCGCAGCTGGTGACCGAAGATCGACCGCGTGCCGGTGCCCGTGCGGTCCCCCTTGTGGGAACCCGTGTCGAGCACGTGGCGGAGCAGGTCTTCGTACTGTGTGTCCGGCATCCTCGCGAGCCTAGACGGCGGGCGCGGCGCCTCGCGTGTCGAGCCCATCGCCGCGACCACGACGCCGGCGCACGTGCCGACGCGGGCAACAACTCCCGTCCGAGCTGTCACCAACCCTTCGGTCCGCCCGGTCTTCGCTTCTTCGAGACCGGCAGGACGCGGTCAGCGGTCGCACGACGTCGTCGAATGGCGTCAAGGGGCAAGTCACGGGCAACTGCACTTGCAGTCGCACGCGAGTCGGCACGGCCACGCCCTGTTTGGAGGACCCCACCACCCGTAGCCCACCTGAATGGCGCATCAAGATTTCCCGACACTGCTTTCTGTTGTTGCACAACGCGTCAGATCCGGCGCCTGCCGCCCCAATGAGTGAGCTGGACTTCGAATTCGGCCGGGCAGTTAGCCCACCACGATCCGCCTTGCCGTTCGTCGCGATCCTCGACCGATAGCAGACTTCCCCGGCCGGAGACACCGGATCGTCTCGCCGACGGGGGTGACTTTCGCTAGAAATGGCGTTATGGCCCGGATGGGATCCCGGCCATGACGCGAAGCGGCTCCCGGGAGTGCACCCCGGGAGCCGCGGACGTTCGTAGCCCTGTCGATCCCTCGTGAAGAGAAAAAAGGAAACGAACATGCGAACCTTACAACCGACTACCGCTGGTTTTCCAGATGAGCCTCCTCCGCGCGGGTGGCTTTTCGAGCCGACCATTCCACTACCGCGTCCGCCCTCGGCTCCGTATTTGCGGTACACCCCGCGCCTGACGGCGGCACGTCCGTCCCGCCCGGCGTGCAAGGCCCACCGCGGACGTGGCCGTCATCGCGCGCACCCCGCGCCGTCCTGGATGTCTCTGGTGGAACGGCTGCTCTTCGGCAGCAACCACCGGCCCGTACGCCGCGCTACCGCGCTCGTGCTGGCCTCCGGGCTCGCCTGCACCATGATCGTGCTGGCCGGCGCGGTCGGGGTGGTTCTCGTGTGCCTGGCTGCCGTCTTGCTGGCGGCGTTGCGCCTGGTCGACACGCTGTTCACCCGAGCACCCCAGCTCTGACGGGCAACCGCGGCGCTCAGGTGGGCCGGGTGCGCCATGCCGTGGCGCACCCGGCCCGTTCGGGAAACCTGGCTAAACGCGGCAAGGCGTGCCATGTCGACTCCTGCACCTTCGCGGACACGCCACTGACCTGGGCACTCGGCGAATCGAGTCAGAGTCCCACACCTCTTGACATGATCTCGGTCACACTTCACCATGAACCAACATGAAACTCCGTTTCGTGTCCATCTCAGGTTCTCGAGCGGTGTTCCGATGAGTCGTCCGCTCGGCGTGGTCGTGGTGGGGGTCGGGTTCATCGCCGACGCCCACATAGCCGCCCTCGCCGCCCAGTCCGGTGCGCGGCTGACCTGGCTGGTCGACGCCGCCCCCGGCAGGCTGGCCGCCGCCGCGCACCGCAACGGCGGGGTGCGCGCGACCACCGATCTCGCCGAGGCGCTCGCCAGTGACGACGTCGACGCCGTGATCGTGTGCACCCCGAACGACACCCACGCCGCGATCGCGTTGCAGGTCGCGGCGGCGGGCAAGCACCTGCTCGTGGAGAAGCCGCTGGCCATCACGGTCGCCGACGCGCGGGCCGTCGCCGATGCCTTTTCCGCCGCGGGCCTGACGGTGATGGCCGCGCACACCCACCGCTCCTACGACTACGCCCGCACCGTGAAGCAGACGATCGAATCCGGCGAGCTGGGCCGGGTGACGCTCGTGCGGCTGGCGGTCCTCGGCGGCTGGATCTGGCCGGACTGGCACGCGTGGGTGCTGGAGCCGGCGCGCTCCGGTGGCCATCCCCTGCACAACGGCGTGCACCTGCTCGATCTGGCCGCGTGGTGGCTCGGCACCGAGCCTCGCAGCGTGCACGCCAGGGGCGCGCGGGTCACCTCCGCCGCGCTGGACATCGACGATCACCTGGAGATGGTGCTGACGGATGTCCGTGGCGCCACCGCGATCTGCGAGATGAGCCGGGCGCACCGACCCGCGTCGTTCGGGCACCGCGATCTTCTCGTCGTGGGCACGGAGGGCGTGCTGCAACTCGACTGGCAGGACGAAGCGGCGCTTGTCGTGGACGAGAACGGGGTCACGGCACTGCCCGCCGCCACGGCCGACGGCTTCGCCATCCAGCTGGCCGCGTGGTTGGACGCGATCGCGGGCGAACCGCCGGTCATGCCCGTGGCGGACGCGGTCACGGCGGTGGCGCTCGCCGTCGCCGCGCAGCGTTCGATCGAAACCGGCGAACCGGTCTTGCTCGGGGACTTGCTGAGCGGGGCGGGGGCATGACCGGACGTGTGCGAGTACTGGCCGCGGGTTTCGGCGGAATCGGCACCCAGAACCACCAGCAGGACATGTACCTGCCCGCCGTGACGGCGGATCCGCGTTTCGACCTGGTCGCCGTCGCCCCGGTCGCCGAGGGGCCGGGGCGAGCGCGCGCTGCCGCCGAACACTACGGCGTGGTGTGCCACGAATCGCTCGACGCGGCACTGCAGGCCAAGGACGCGGTGGACCTGGTGTGCCTCGCGGCGCCGTACGAACGGCGGGCGGACGCGGTCACCGCCGTGCTGAAATCCGGAAAGCACGTACTGGCGGACAAACCGCTGGCCGCGAGCGCCGAATCCGCTGCCGAACTCGCCGCGCTCGCCGACGAGGTCGGGGTCGCGCTCGTTCCGGCGCACCACCTGCGACTCGGCGCCATCGTCGCTTCGGTGCGCGGCGCGGTACACGCGGGCCGGATCGGCCTGCCGTGGAACGTGCAGGCGGATCTGCTGGTCGCGGGCGGCGATCCCGCGCCGGGCGGCGAACTGGCCAATCTCGCGCTGTACCCGGTGGACGTCGTGCTCGCGCTGCTCGGCCTTCCGGTGACGAGGGTGTACGCGTGCGGCGCCGCCGCGCTTCCGGGAGGCGGACAGGCGCCGGTGACCCTGTTGCTCGACCACGAGCGCGGTGTCCGCAGCACCGTGGTCTGCGGCAGGGTGCCCGCGCTGCGCGACATCGAGCCGTCGACACCCGTCGTGCACCGCTACCGGGTCAGCGGTTCGCACGGCGTGGTGCTCGCCGACGCCCGTAAGCCCGCCGCCGAGCTGCACACCGCGCACCGGCATACCGCGGTCGGCACCGGCCGCAGCACGCTGTCCGCGCTGCTGGACGCGGTGTGGGCAGCGGTACGGACCGGGCGAACCGAGCTGACCGCATGGGACGCGGTGCGTGCGGGGCGAGTGCTGGAAGCGGCGGCGCGGTCGCTGCGCACCGGAAAGCCCGTCGATTCGCGGAGTGTCCGATGAAGCTGCTCAGCTACCGCCGCGACGGTGCCGTCCGCCACGGATGGATCGACGAAACCGGTGCCACTCCCCAAGTTTCCGAACTCGGTGACGGTGACCTCGGCGGGTTCGTCGCGACCATCCTCGACCGGGCCGGCGCCGAACCGCGAAACCGGTATCCGCTCGACCAGGTCGACCCGTGCACTCCGATCGCGCGGCCGGGCAAGCTGCTCGCGGTCGCCGCGAACTACCAGGACCACGTCACCGAGACCGGCGGCGAGCCGCTCGACAAGTCCCGCCTGTCGCCGCGGCTGTTCCTCAAACCGGCCACGTCGATCATCGGCCCCGGCGATCCGGTGCCGATGCCCGACGTCAGCCGCCAGGTGGACTGGGAGGCGGAACTGACGGTGGTGCTCGGCCGCCGCTGCCGCCACGTCGCGGTGGCCGACGCGCTGGACGCGGTCGCCGGGTACTGCACCTCCAACGACGTGTCGGCCCGCTCGATGGACTACGGCTTCGAGCGCGACACCGACCGGGCCGCCTGGTTCTTCGACTGGCTCGCGGGCAAATGGCTCGACGGCTTCGCCCCGATCGGGCCATGGCTGGTCACCGCCGACGAGATACCCGACCCGCAGGACCTCGCCGTCGAACTGACCGTCAACGGCACCACCAGGCAGCGAGGGTCCACAAAGGACATGATCTTCACGGTCGCCGAGCTGATCGCGCACGCGTCGCGGCTGATGACACTGGAACCCGGCGACCTGATCATGACCGGCACCCCGTCCGGTGTCGGTGCCGCGACGGGTTCCTTCCTCTCCCCCGGCGACGTCATGTCCGTGACCGTCGGCCCGCTCGGAACCCTCGTCAACGAAGTCGCCTGACCGCGAAAACCCGGACCCCACAGGAGGAATCCGCATGGCACGGAGGTTCGCCAGTGCCGCGCTCGCGGCCGCCGCACTGGCCCTGTCCGCGTGCACGGGGCCCGCGGGCGGTGGCGCCGCGGGAACGGTCACCGTCTACCTGTACCAGGAACCGGTCGGCCTCTTCGGCCCGCTCGCCCCGGCCAGTGGCCCGGACGTGCAGGTGATGTCGATGATCGACGAGGGCCTGCTCGCCATCGACCCGAACTACGACCTGAAGCCGGTGCTGGCGTCGGACTACCGGATCTCGGCCGACGCGAAGACGCTCACCTTCACCCTGCGCAAGAATCTGAAGTGGAGCGACGGCGCGCCGTTCACTTCCGCCGACGTGCTGTTCACCTACCAGCGGATGGCCGACCGGAAAAGCGGCAGCGCGACGGCGGGCAACTACCGCAACGTCGCGGGCTTCAGCGCGCCGGACCCGTCGACCTTCGTCATCGAGGCGAAAACGCCGGACGTGGGCCTGGCCGCGCTGATCGGCACCGTCTACATCATGCCGAAGCACGTGCTCGGTGACGTCCCGGTCGAAGCGCTGGCGAAGCACCCGTTCTTCCGCAAACCCGTTGTGGGCATGGGGCCCTACCGGTTCGCCGATTACCAGTCCAGCCAATACGTTCACGTCACCCGCAACGACAACTACCGCTCCCCTGTCTCGATCACCGACATCTACCTCAAACCGATGGCGTCCGACGTCGCCACCGCACAACTGGGCAACGGCGGTATCGACATCGCTTCGTACTCGCCGACCGACCAGGACACCGTCGCGGGCCTCGGCACCGTCGACACCCAGCAGGTCCAAGGGGCGGGTTTCGTGCGGATCGCGCTCAACCAGACCAAGCCGTACTTCAGCGATGTCCGGGTGCGCCAGGCGTTCCTGTACGCGCTCGACCGCAAGGAGCTCGTCGACAAGGTGTTGTTCGGCAAGGCGGCCGTGCAGAACTCCGACTTCGCCGTCAAGAACGCGCCGCCCGGTCTCAACGAATACGCCTACGACCCGGCCAAGGCGCGCCAACTGCTGGAAGCGGCCGGCTGGGACCCGAACCGCACGGTCGTCCTGCAGTGGGTGCCCGGTCAGCGCGACCGGGACGCGACGGCCACGATCGTGCAGAACCAGCTCAAGGCCGTCGGGGTGAGCGTTCAGCTCAAACAGGTCCAGCCGACGCAGATCACGCCGAGCCTGAACGACAAGTCCTACGACATGCTGCTCTACGGCGGCGGCAACTACGCCGCCGACTCCTCCAGCGTGCACGCCATCACCGCCTGCTCGTTGCGCTATCCCACGGGTGCGAACCAGAACTTCTTCTGCGACGCGAAGCTGGACGAGGTGATGGTGCGGGCGAACGCGACCACCGATCAGGCCAAGCGCAAGGCGCTCTACGACCAGGCGGCCCGCATCGAAAACGACGCCGCGGACCTTATGTGGCTCTACAGCCCGTACGGCCTATGGGCCGTGAACAAACGGATCGAGAACTTCCAAGCGCCGGGATCGCAGGAATTCCCGTTCTGGGCGCCGGGAACCTGGAAAGTGCAGAGGTGAAGCCAAATGCTGACCTTTTCCGGAGACGCCCGGCGGGCGGCGGCGGTGCCACTCGGTGGGATCGGCACCGGCACCGTCGCGATGCGCGCGGACGGAGCACTCGACCAGTGGCAACTGTCCAATGTGATCAATCACGTCGCGCCGGCGCCCAGCACCTTCCTCGGCCTGCGCGTGGCGACGCTGGGCTCCGGACGCCCGGCCGACCACGCGTCGCGAGTGCTGCGCGCGACGCCACCCGCGGCACCGGCGACGCCACCGCAGGATTCGACCGACTGGCGGGTCCCCGCGCCACCGGCGATCGACTGGCCGTTGTTTGCCGATTCGCGGGCCGAGATCGCCTACCCGTTCGTCCGCGTCGAATTCGCCGACGACACGCTTCCGGTGCGCGTCGCGACCGAGGCGTGGACCCCGTTCGTCCCCGGTGATCTCGACGCCAGCAGCCTGCCGCTGATCGAGCACCGGGTCGAGCTCGAGAACACCGGTACGGCGCCGCTGTTCGGGTTCGCGGTGTACCACGGCCAGAACACCGTCGGCTGGGACGGGGCCAGCCCGGTCGAAGGCGTGTGGAACGGCCGCTACGGCGGCAACGTGAACCGGCTCGTCCGCGCCGGGAACACGACCGCCGTCGTACTGGACAACCCGGCCCTGCGCGACGACGACCCGTTCGCTGGCGAGCAGGTGGTCTGGACCGACGCACCGTGCTGGCCGCTGGTGCGCTGCGACGGGCCGGCCAGCACGGCCACGGCGGTGGCCGGGCTCGCGCTGATCGACTGCGCGGGCTCCGGCGACTGGAGCAACGCGCGGCTGCGCGCCAACACAATCCGCCTGACCCCACCGGTCGAGACGCCGCACGGGCCGAGCCCGGCGGGCCGTACCTGGGACACCGCGCTCTGCGCGGCCTGGCACCTCGACCCCGGTGAACGGACCGTCGTGCGCTTCCTCCACGCCTGGCGCTTCCCGAACCGCTACCTCGACTTCCCACAGCAGTACGTCGACGCCGGACCGGGCGGCCGGAAACTCTGGGTTGGCAACCATTACGCGACCCGTTTCGGCACCGCGCTGGACGTCGTCGCGCACTTCCGCGAGCACGAAGCAGACCTGCGCGCGGCGTCGCGGTCCTGGGCGGACGCCGTCGCCGCGACCACGCTCACCGACGCCGAGCTGACGGAGCCGGTGCGCCACCAGCTGACGCTGCAGTCGGGCGCCACCCGGAACCCGATCTTGTTCCGCACCGCGGACGACCGCTGCTACGGGCACGAGGGCGGCAACGGCGCGTCCAACGACTACTGGGCCGGTCATGTCGGCGGCTCGTGCCCGCTGAACTGCAACCACGTGTGGAACTACGCCCAGACGATGTCGAGGCTCTTCCCGGAATTCGAACGCTCGATGCGCGACATCGAGTGGGCCGCGCAGGACGGCACCGGGGCGATCCCGCACCGCATCGTGCTACCCGCGTGGCTGCCGCGAGAACGCGGCGGGCCGATCGGCGGGCCGAAGGAACCCGCGCTCGACGGCATGCTCGGCGCGATCCTCAAGACCTACCGCGAGGCGCGCCAGTGCGGCGGAATCGAGCTGCTCGCCACCCGGTGGCAGGCCATGCTGCGCGTCGTCGACCACGTCGAACGGGGCTGGCACACCCGAGGTGACGGCATCCTGCGCGGCCCGCAACCGGTGACCTACGACTTCCCGCTGACCGGCCCGAACATGATCGTCGGGTCGCTGTGGCTCGCTGCGCTCGCGACGCTGCGCGAGGTCGCGAGCGTGCTCGGCGAGCCGGGCGAACGGTTCGCCGAATTGCTCGCCACCGCCGCGCACAATTACCACGAACTGTTGTGGAACGGCGACTTCTACGTGCAGACCGAACCCGCCGACATCGACGATTTCGGGCCCGGCTGCCACGCCGACCAGCTCATCGGGCAGTGGTGGGCCCACCAGCTCGAACTCGGCCACCTGCTCGATCCCGAGCACGTGCGCGCCGCGCTGCGCGCGATCCTGCGGCACAACGATCGCCGCCACGTGTCGGTGCCGGACCTCGGCGCGCGCGCCTTCGCCGACGGCGAGGACGGCGGACTCGTCAACTGCAGCTGGCCGAACGGAGGTCGCCCGCGGCGCCCAGTGCACTACTGCGACGAGAGCTGGGTCGGCACCGAGTACCAGGTGGCCGCCCACTGCCTCATGGAAGGCATGCCAGCACAGGCAAAGGATCTCCTGCGCGCCGTCCACCGCCGCAAGGACGGCACCCGGCGCAACCCGTTCAACGAGATCGAGTGCGGCGACCACTACGTGCGCGGGCAAGCGGGCTGGTCGGTGCTCGAAGCGGCGACGGGGTTCCGCTACGACGCCGTCCGCCGCAGGCTCACGGTCGATCGCGACGCGGGCACGTTCCCGTTCGTCGCGGGCACCGCGTGGGGCCGTCTCACCGCGACCGACGGCCGGGTCCGGATCGAGCTGGTGCGCGGCAAACTGACGGTGGACACGATCCGGCTCACCGGTGGGGCGGCCACGACCGAGCACGCACTGACGGAGCCGGTCGCCACGGGCGACACGGTCGAGATCGGGGCGGGCTGATGGGCGCCTACCTGGTGCGCAGGCTCGGCATCAACGTGCTGGTGTTCCTGCTGATCACGGTCGCGGTGTTCTGGCTCGCACACCTCACCCCCGGCGACCCGATCGCGAGCCAGATCTCCCCCGCCGACCGCAACTCGGGCAGCGAGGAGCTGATCACGCGGCGCCGGGCCGAACTCGGCCTCGACGACCCGGTGTTCGTGCAGTACTTCAGCTGGTTCGGGCGCGCGCTGCACGGCGATCTCGGCTTTTCGCTGAGCAACGGACGACCGGTGCTCGAACTGCTCGCCGAGCGAATCGGGCCCACCGTCGAGCTGATGGTGGTCGGCCTGCTGCTGTCGATCGTCATCGCGTTCCCGCTCGGCATGATCGCCGCGCTGCGCCGCAACACGATCGTCGACTACCTCGCCACGGCCGTCAGCTTCGGGGCGGTGTCGTTCCCGCCGTTCTACCTCGGCCTGGTCGCGATCTTCGTGTTCACGCTGAAGTTCCCGCTGCTGCCCTCCTCGGGCATCGCCAGTCCAGGCCATCCCGGTCTGCTCGATCTCCTGGCCCATCTCGTGCTCCCGGCGTTGATCCTGGGCTTCGGCAGCTCGGGCCCGCTCATGCGCTACGTGCGCAGCAGCATGGTCACCGAGCTGACCGCCGACTACATCCGCACCGCGGAAGCGAAAGGCGCTTCGCAGCCCCGGGTCGTCGTGCGGCACGCCCTGCGCAACTCGCTCATCCCGGTGCTCACCGTCATCGCCGCGAACCTCGGCCAGCTCCTCGCCGGCGCCGTCGTCATCGAGCAGGTCTTCGCGTGGCCTGGCATGGGGCAGCTCGCGATCAGCTCGGTCCGTGCCAGCGACTACCCGGTGATCGTCGGGTTCGCGTTGCTCGTCGCCGTGCTGGTGCTGCTGTCGAACCTGCTCGCCGACGTCCTGTACACCGTCGTCGACCCGAGGGTGAGGCTGCGATGACCGCGTCCCGACGGCTCTCCCCCGGCGGGCTCGTGGTCCGCCGGTTTCTGCGCCATCGGCTGGCGGTGGCCAGCACCGTGGTGGTACTCGCGATCGTGGTGCTCGCCGTGTTCGCCGGGCCCATCGCCGGTCTGGCCCCCGATGCCACCGACCTTGGCGCGACACGGCAGGGGCCGTCCGCGGCGCACTGGCTCGGCACCGACACCGTCGGGCGCGATGTGCTGTCCCGGTTGCTGCACGCGGGCCGGGTATCACTGGTCGTCGGCGTACTCGCCGCCCTCCTGGCCGTGGCGATCGGGACCGTGCTGGGCACGATCGCCGGATATTTCGGGCGGTGGGCCGACGGCCTGGTGATGCGGCTCGCGGACGTGTGCATGTCGTTCCCGACGCTCGTCGTGATCATCGTGCTGGCCGGTCTCATCGGCCCGAGCGTGCCGGCGCTGGTGATCGCGATCGGGCTGTTCCAGTGGCCGGTGTGCGGCCGGTTGGTGCGCGGGGTGACGCTGTCGCTGCGCGAGCAGGAGTACGTGCTCGCCTCCCGCGCCACCGGCAGCAGCCCGGCGTGGCTGATCCGCAAGCACCTCGTGCCCGCGGTGCTGCCCCCGGTCAGCGTCGCCGCCACGCTCGCGGTGGCGCAGGCCATCGCGCTCGAAGCGACGATGTCGTTCCTCGGCCTCGGTGTCCAGGCACCGACCGCGAGCTGGGGCACCATGCTCACCGACGCGCAGAGCCT
This sequence comes from Amycolatopsis sp. CA-230715, assembly GCF_018736145.1. Classification (GTDB taxonomy): domain Bacteria; phylum Actinomycetota; class Actinomycetes; order Mycobacteriales; family Pseudonocardiaceae; genus Amycolatopsis. The sequence goes on along the minus strand of NZ_CP059997.1, from coordinate 9,073,292 downwards.
GACCGTCATCAAGACCATGCCGTGGCTCTGGCTGCCGCCGGGTCTCGCCGTGGCGATCACCGTGCTCGCCGTCAACTTCATCGGCGACGGGCTGCGCGACGCGGCGGATCCGAGGCAGTCATGAGCGAACCTGACGAGCGTCCTCTGCTGGAGATCGACGGCCTGACCGTCGAATTCCGCACCGACACCGGCGTCGTGCACGCGGTCAACGACCTGAGCCTGGCCGTACGCCGCGGCGAGATCCTCGGCATCGTCGGCGAATCGGGGTCGGGCAAGAGCGTCACCGCGACGTCCGTGCTCGGTCTGGTTCGCGAACCGCCGGGCCGCACCGTGGCGGGCAGCATCCGCTTCCGCGGCCAGGACTTGCGCTCCCTGCGGCCACGAGAACTGCGGGAGATCCGCGGCGGCCCGGTCGGGATGATCTTCCAGGACCCGATGACCACGCTGAACCCGGTGCTAACGATCGGCACGCAGATCGCCGAGGCCATCCGGCTGCACCACCCGGGGACTCCGAAACGTGCCGCGCTCGCCCGTGCGCGGGAACTGCTCGCGCTTGTCGGCGTCCCGGACCCCGCGGCCAGGATTCGGCAGTACCCGCACGAATTCTCCGGCGGCATGCGGCAGCGGGCGATGATCGCCATGGCCATCGCCAACGATCCCGCGCTGATCATCGCGGACGAGCCGACCACCGCGCTCGACGTCACGATCCAGGCGCAGGTGCTCGGGCTGCTCAAGACCGCGCAGGCCGAGACCGGCGCGGCCACCATCCTCATCACGCACGACCTCGGCGTGGTGGCCGAACTCGCCGACCGGGTCGCCGTGATGTACGCGGGGCGGATCGTGGAGACCGCGACCGTGTTCGAACTGTTCGCCCAGCCGCGGCATCCGTACACCCTGGGGTTGCTGGCCAGCCTGCCCCGGCTCGACCTCCCCGCGGACGAGCTGAGGCCGATCCCCGGCAGCCCACCGGACATGACCGATCCCCCGCGCGGATGCGCGTTCCACCCGAGGTGCCCGCTGGCGCGCGACCGCTGCCGCACCGAACGCCCGGCGCTCGCGGTTCTCGATGGCGGCAGGCAGAGCGCCTGCCACTTCGCCGACGAACTCAGCGAGGCCGACGTCTTCCCAGCGACGCAGGAAGAGGCGACCTGATGAGCGAACCGGTACTCGAAGTCATCGGACTGACCAAGCACTTCCCGGTCCGCGGCGGTGTGCTGCGGCGCGCGGTCGGCACGGTGCGCGCCGTCGACGGCGTCGATCTCGTCCTCCGCCGCGGCGAAACCGTCGGCCTGGTCGGCGAGTCCGGCTGCGGGAAGTCCACCACCGGACGGCTGCTGGCCAGGCTGCTGGACCCGTCGGCAGGCAGCATCCGGTTCCGCGGCCAAGACCTGGCCGCCTTGCCGCAGCGGCGGCTGCGACCGCTGCGGCGCCACATTCAGATCATGTTCCAGGACCCCTACGCCTCGCTGTCGCCGCGGATGACCGTGCACGACATCGTCGCCGAGCCATTGCGGGTCCAGCACTGCTACACCGAAGCACGCGTGCGGGAACTGCTCGAACTGGTCGGGATGTCTCCGGACCATGAAAACCGCTACGCGCACGAGTTTTCCGGCGGGCAGCGGCAGCGCATCGGGCTGGCGCGCGCACTGGCGCTCGACCCGGACGTGCTCATCCTGGACGAGCCCGTCAGCGCGCTGGACGTCTCGGTGCAGGCGCAAGTGGTCAACCAGCTCCGCGAGCTTCAGCAGCGACTCGGCCCGGCCTACCTGTTCATCTCGCACAACCTGTCGGTGGTGCGCCACCTCGCGCACCACGTCGCGGTCATGTACCTCGGCCGCGTTATCGAATCCGGCACCAACGAGCAGGTCTTCACCACGCCGACCCATCCGTACACGCACGCGCTGCTGTCCGCGATCCCCACACCGGAGCCGGTCGGCAGGGACACGCGCGAACGGATCACGCTCACCGGCGACGTTCCCGATCCGGCCGCCCCGCCGTCCGGCTGCCGATTCCGCACCCGCTGCCCGAAGGCACAGGACCGGTGCGCCACCGAGGAACCCGCGCTGGCCGACCGGCTCGGCGTGGGACACCCGAGTGCCTGCCACTTCCCGGATCTCGCCCCGGTGCCGAGGCATACTCCCGCCGACACCGCCGCCAGCTAGGAGTTCACCGTGCCCCGACAGCCGAGCAAGCCCCCGCGCGGGGCCGTCGACGAGGCGAGGCCCGCGTCCGCGAACTACCACGCCAACGCGCTGGCCCGAGGCCTGGCCCTGCTGGAACTCATTGCGGCACAAGGAAAACCGCTGACGCTGTCCGAGTTCAGCGACGGTACGGCGCTGCCGAAGAGCACGCTGGTGCGGCTGGTCGCGGTGCTCACCGAACTGGACTACCTCGTCCGCGTCGACGATCGGCCCTCCTACCGGCTCGGGCACAAGGTCCAAGGACTCGCCACGGCCTACCTGGCCACGCTCGACCTTTCGACGGCCGCGAGCCCGCACCTGCTCCCGGTCGCCGAGCAGACCGGGCAGACCGCGAACCTCGGGATGATCGACGGGGACCAGGTGCTGCACGCGTGCGTGGCCGAGCCCGACCGGCCGCTCCGGTTCACCACCGCCACCGGAGCGCGCGACCACCTGTACTGCACCGGACTCGGCAAGCTGCTGCTCGCCCAACTCGATTCGGAACTCGTCGCCGCGTGCCTGCCGGTTCAGCCGTGGCCCGCGTTCACCGAGAGCACTCACACCACGCTCGAACCGCTGCACCGCGAACTGCTCGCCATCGCCGGGCGCGGGTACGCCTTGGACGACAACGAACGCAGCGCCGGGCTGCGGTGCGTCGCCGTACCCGTCCCGGTCCGTGGCGAGACGGGTGAGTCGTTCGCGGCCATCAGCGTGTCGGGCCCCACCGGGGAGTTCGCCCCGGCGCAGCAGCAGGCCTACGTCGCCAGGCTGCGACAAGCCGCCGCGGACCTGGCCGCCGACCCCGAGGTCGCTGCCGCGCTGCGGCTCGCGCAACGCTCCCTGCGTCCCCCGGGGCGAGCCGAGTGAGGCCGCCGCGCTCCACCGAGGAACGTCCGGCGCCGTGGTGCCGAAGGCCCCATTTGCACGCTTGACACGAAACACTACGCCGCGTGTGCTGTATGTCACAGCTTGTTGTAGCGCTGGGGAGGCGCAATGCACCGCAGACGAAGCACCACGCTGTTCCTCGGCACGCTGACGACGCTCGTGGCCTGGCTGCTGCCCGCGGTCGCGGCGCATGCGGCGAGCACCGTGCGCACCTTCGAAGACGACAAGGTCGGCGCGGTTCCCGCGGGCTGCGCCGCGCCGGCGGGTGCGGTCGGTGCCGTCGTCAGCGACGTGCGCGCGCATCACGGCAAGCACAGCCTGCGCGTCACCGACCAGGCGAAGACCGTCGGCCTGCGCTGCACTGCCACCGCACAGCACGGCGCCGACCTCACCCTCGCCGTCTACCCCGCCCAGGTGGCGAACGGCTTCACCTACACCCTGCTGGGACACATCGACGGCGTCAGCGCCGAACGGCCGGTCTTCCAGCTCGGCATCACCGCGCGGGGCGCGCTGCGCTGGTACGACGGGAACGGCTGGACCCAGCTCACCGCCGCGGGAACCCTCGCGGTGAAGGCGTGGACGACGTTGCGGGTGCAGGTCCCGCGGTCGCGTGAGGTCGCCTACCTCTACGCCGACGACCGCTATCTCGGCGAGGCCGGGCCGTTGGGCGTCCGCGAGGTCACCGACATCACCGGCTTCCAGGTGACCGGCAACGGGGGCGACGACGTCTTCGTCGACGACGTGACCATGGGCGACGTCAACGGCGCTCCGCCGACGCGTGCGCAGGCGTTCACGATCAGCGAGTCGAGCACCATCGACTCGTCGATCACGCAGCTGCAAATGCCCAACACGGCGGTGAACGTGACCGTCCGGGGCCAGCCGCAGACGCTGGTCAGCTACCCGGCGCACATCGACACCAGTGACACCGCGGGCAACCGACTAGCCGTCACCACCGACAACGGCGCCACCTGGGCCGACGCGCAGCGGCGCAATCCGTTGCCGGAAGCACCGTCGTACGGGCTCACCAAGCTCCGCAACGGCGACGTCCTCGCCGTGGACTACCACACCTACATGACCCCGGGCTCCGGTAACCGCAGCGCCGAAGTGCCGACCGCGATCTCGCACGACAACGGGCAGACCTGGACACGCCGCGCGGGTGTGATGACGACACCGCAGGCCATGCGGCCGGGCGTCTCCGACCGGCCGGGCCAGGCGCTCGGCGGCTTCGTGCTCGTGCACAGCGTCATCGAGAGCCCGGACGGAGCACTGCTGCAATCCGGCTACGGCTACTACCAGAACGACACCAAGTACCGGCAGATCGTGCTGCGCTCCACCGACGGCGGTGTCAACTGGACGCTGCTGGCCACCGTCGCCTACGACCCGCACCTGTCCACCGAGCCGCGCTACGAAGGCTTCTGCGAAGGCGCGGTCCAGCGCACCGCGGACGGTGACCTGCTGATCGTGATGCGCACCGGCAGCTACCAGCAGATGTACGCCTCGCGCTCCCGTGACGGCGGCAGGAGCTGGAGCACGCCTCGCCCACTGATGGCCGGAAGCGGATCGATCCCCGTCACCGGCATCTATCCGACACTGACCCGGCTGACCTCCGGCGCACTCGTGCTGTGGATCGGACGCCCCGGCCAATCGCTGCTCGTCTCCCGCGACGGCACCGGAACATCGTGGACCACGCCGCAGACGGTCGACTATCGCAACAGCGGCAACGGAAACTTCGTCCCCCTCGACGACCACCACCTGCTCGCCTTCGGCGATCGCGGCCCCAACTGGGCCAGCCCACCACCCCTGACCTACCGCGTGTGGTCGCGACTGGTCACCGTCCACTTCTGACCCAGCGTCGACCGGAGTCCACTGTCGGTCCACAGTGGACACCGATCGAATCCGGGGCAGTCGGGGCCTTGCGCCTGGCCGCGGACAAGGACTTCGACACCCGGTTCCTCACCGCTGATGCGACGGACTGGCCACGACGTTGGTACGAGCGCCGGGGCTTCTCCGTCATCGGTCATTCCCATTGCTTCGAACGGGGTTGATCGGGAGGGTGCCCGAACCGCGCGGTGTGGCGGGTGACAATAAATCCAGTTCGGCGCGACAACGGTGCTGAGGACCTATTCGATTAGCATTGTCCAGATCGGATTCCCCTTTTGCTGGAGTTCCCGTGAGCCATCGCGCTGGACAGCGCCGGGGATCTGCGCAGGTTGCCGGGCGGCATTGGCCGCACGCGTTCCGGGTTGCCGTCGGGTTGCTCGTTCCCGGGTTCGCCCTGGTTTCCGCCGGTTGTCCCGATTTGCTGATTTACGCCGTCTTCGGATCCTTCACCGGTATGTACGGTCGCGCCGAATCTCGTGAGCTGCGCTTTCGGCATCAGGTGCAGGCGGGGGCGATCCTCAGCACGGCGGTGGCGCTCGGGACCGTCCTTTCCGGACACCACGTCCGGCCGTGGCTCCTGGTCGCGACCGCGGTCGCGTTCACCTTCGCCGGGGCGCTGCTGACCAGCAGGCTCGACCTCAACCCCCGCGGGCCGTTCTTCGGGGTCTTCGCACTCGGGGCCACCGCGGCGGTTCCGGGGGCCGCGGTCTCGACCGCGGTGCCGATCTGCGCGGCTACGGTGGGGTTCTGCGTCGCCATCGGCGTCGCCGGGCCGTGGAACGCGTCGGTCATCGCCCAGCCGCCGCGCTGCCTGCGAGAGTGGTGCGGGCGAGGGCGTCGGCTGTCGTGCGTGCTGGTCCACGCTTCGCGTTACGCGGTCGCGATCGCGGCGGCGGGTTCGGCCGGGCTGCTGTTCGGCGTCGAACACGCCAACTGGGCCATGGCTTCCGCCGCGGTTCCGCTGGCTGCCGCCGACGCGCGGAGCGCCCTGCACCCCGGCATCGGCAGCGTCCTGCGCCGCGGTTCCCATCGCGTGCTGGGCACGGTCGCCGGGCTCGGCGTCACCGCGCTGCTGCTCCTGCCCGGCCTCGGTGAAACCCCACTGTCCCTGATCGTAACGGTGCTGCTGTTCCCCACCGAACTGTTCATGGCGCGCAACTACGCGCTGGCACTGGGTTTCTTCACACCACTGATCATGCTGATGACGGAGCTGGCCGCGCCGGCCGAACCGGTGACACTGCTGACGGACCGGCTGGTCGACACGCTGATCGGCGTCGCGGCGGGGATCGCGGCCGCCGTCCTTGTGCCCAGCCCGTGCCGAGGTCCGCTCCGGGGTGCCGACCCGGCTACCTGCCGACCGCGGTGACTCCGGAACCGGCCGGAAGCGCGGGCGGGTCGTCGAGGAAATCGGCCGGTGGCACGAAGAACAGCCCGCCCGTGACCGCGGTGGACACTTCGAGGATGCGGTCGGGGTGCCCGGCCGACGCACCGGTGAACATCCGGGTCAGCATCTGTTCGGTCACGCCCGGATCGGCGGCGTACCCGGCGAAGAAGGTCCCGTACTCACCTCGGGCGATCGAGCCGAACGGCATGTTGTCCCGCAGGATCTTGCGCTCGGTGCCGTCGCCCTCCTCGATCGTGGTCAACGCGACGTGCGAATCGGCCGGTTTCACCCCGTCGGCGAGCTCGACGTCGTCGAGCATCCGGCGGCCCACCGCGTCGTCGCGCGCTTCCACCGGCATCGCGTGCCACTTGGCCAGGTCGTGCAGGTACTTCTGCGCGATCAGGTAGGAGCCGCCGTCGAAGGGCGGGTCGTCGCCGACCAGCACGGCAGCCGCCGCGGCGGCGCCAGTGGGGTTCTCCGTGCCATCGACGAACCCCAGCAGATCGCGCCGGTCGAAGTAACGGAACCCCACCACCTCGTCGACGACGGACACGGCGCCGCCGAGGCCGCCGACCACCCGGCGAGCCAGCTCGAAGCACGGGTAGAACCGCTTCGCCCGGATGTGCAGGAACAGATCCCCCGGTGTGGCGGGCGCGCGATGCCGGTCGCCGCCGATCTCGCGGAACGGATGCAGCCGGGCGGGCCTCGGACCGGTGAACAACCGGTCCCATGCCGCGGACCCGATGCCGACGACGCAGGTGAGGGCTTCGTTCGGAAGCGGAAACGCGACCGACCTGATCATCCCGGCCAGGTCCGGCAGCAGCTCGTGGACCGCGTTTTCACCACCGTCCTCAATGGTCAGAGTGAGGAACAACGCGCTCTCGCTGAGCGGGCCGAGAACGTCCTGTGGCTCAGGCAAAACTGCCTCCGATTCAGTGGCGTGGCACCAGTTGCACGACCGTCGTGTCCCGGTCACGGGCGCTGCGGTCGCTCCTGCGTCTCGTGGGAAAGGTCAGCCGTCGAACGCGAAGTCCCGCGCTCGGGATTCAGCCGCAGCGCCTGCGCCGCGGATACCAGTTCGGCCAGTTCACCGGGATCGGTGAGCGATCTCCCGGTGAGCTCCCTGATCCGGCGCAGGCGGTACCGCACGGTGTTGGCGTGGCAGTGCAAGGTCCGCGCGGCGGCATCGGCCGATCCGCCGGAAGCGAAATACCCGTGCAGGGTGTCCAGCAGCACTTCGCGTTCCTCGGGTGGCAGATCGAGCACGGCGCTGAAGACGTTCTCGGCCAAGCGGCGTCCTTCGTCCGGGTCGTTGGCGATGAACGCGGCGAGCGGGCTGGAGCTGAACGCGGCCACGTCGGGCTTGCCGGGCCGGAGTCCGGCGAGTGCCGTTCGCGCCAGGTGCAGGGCGCGCGGGGTGTCCACAAGCGACCGGTACAGCGGGCTCACCCCGGTGCGGGCGCTCGCCACGTCCCGGATCACCGACATCAGGGTTTCGCGCTGCTCGTCCCGCAACGACACCACACCCGCCTGCAGGGTCGGGGTGAGCTGCCAGGCCGAGACGATCCCCAGTTCCGCGAGCCGCCGTTCGATACCGTTCAGGCTTTCCTCGGCGAGTCCGCGGGTTTCCGCCGCCACCACGGCCAGTTGTCCGTCGAGGGAAAGCCCGAGCAGTTTCCCCGCTTCCCACGGGCCCGCGTCGAACACCCGATCACCGGTGAACAACGCCTCGGCCAATGCCGAACGGCGCCGCTGCTGGGCCGCGAACAGTTCCCTGCTCGTCGCCCGGTACGCCTCGGTGACCTTCAGCGCGTGGTCGTCGGTGACCTGCCAAAGCAGGCTCGCGGCGTCGACGAGCGCGTCGACCGAGCTCTCGGCGTGCTCGCGCGCGTGCCCGACGAGCAGGTCCCACAGCATCGCCCAGCCGATCCGGTAGACCTGCAGCACCTCCGGCAGCGGCGCTCCCTGGTGCGCGCGTCGGATGCCCGTCTCGTTCGGCACGGCCAGGTCGGGTGGGGTGTCTGGGTCGGCGAGCACGCGCATCATGAACCGCAGGTTGATCGCGATCGACCGGTGCAGGTCGTCGCGCGGCACGATCTTCTCGTCCCGGTACAGGTCGATGCGCTCGCAGACCGCCGCGTAGACGTCGTCGATCAGCCGGGGCAACTGGGTTTCCAGCCAGGCGACGAGTTCGGCGAGCGCGGAGTTCTTCACCGGTCGATCACCTCTGGCATCAGCGGGATGGTACGCGGCATCGGTTCCGTCCGCAGAGTCGCCGTAGGTGACGACGAGTTCGGCTCCTCCGCCATGGCGCGCTTCCTCCATCGATTTCGCTCATTGTTTTTCGCCCGCTCACGAACCTAGTCCGGCCGCCCCGCTCTGGCGACAGTGACCGGCGACAAACAATTTTGTCCCCGGCAACATTCGTCTGTGATACCCGATTTTCGCCCTGCCCCGATTTCGCCGGGACCATATGCTTTACCGACGCGGACCCGTCACCCGGCGGGAGCGGTGCGAAAAACGGGAGTATCCGGATGGACCAGCGGGACGACGAGCACGTGGCCGATGCGCGGCAGCCGGAGTTCCGGCCCTACCAGCACCCGGCAGCGGGCTGGGGCGCGGCCGCGAGCGTCACGCGGTTCCTGGCGAAGGAACGCGAACTCGTGGCAGGGCCGAGGGCGATCCTGAAGATGAACCACGAGAACGGCGGGTTCGACTGCCCTGGATGCGCTTGGCCGGACGACACCAAGGGCCTGCACCTAGACATCTGCGAGAACGGCATCAAGCACGTCACCTGGGAGATGACGCGCAAACGGGTCGGCAGGGAGTTCTTCGCCGCCCACACCGTGCGAGAGCTGTCCGAGTGGAGCGAATTCGAGCTGGAGGACCAGGGCCGACTGACCGAGCCCCTGCGCTACGACGCGGAAACCGACCGCTACGTCCCGATTTCGTGGCCGGACGCGTTCGCCCTCGTCGGGCATGTCCTCTCCGGGCTCGACAGCCCTGACCGGGCGGCCTACTACACGTCGGGCAGGCTCGGCAACGAAGCGACGTTCCTTTACCAGCTGATGGCTCGTGAGCTGGGCACGAACAACCTTCCCGACTGCTCCAACATGTGCCACGAGGCCAGCGGCCGTGCGCTGCAGGCTGCACTGGGCACCGGGAAGGGCACCGTCGACCTCAAGGACTGGGAGCTCGCCGACGCGTTGTTCATCCTCGGGGTGAACGCCGCGTCCAACGCGCCGAGGATGCTCACGTCGCTGGCCGAGGCCCACCGCCGCGGTGCCCGGATCGTGCACCTCAACCCGCTCGTCGAAGCGGGCGCCACGCGCACGATCATCCCGCACGACTTCGCGCGCATGGCGACCTTCCGCGCGACCCCCACCTCGACCCTCAACTTGCAACCACGCATCGGCGCCGACCTCGCCGTCCTGCGGGGCATGGCCAAAGCCCTGTTCGAATGGGCCCGCACCGATCCCGGCGCGATCGACACCGAGTTCGTCGAACGCCACACCCACGGCTTCGCCGACTACCGCGCGCTCTGCGAAGCGACCACCTGGGCGGAGATCGAACGCCAAGCCGGGCTCAGCCGGTCCGAAATCACCGAAGCCGCCGAGGTCTACCGCGGAGCCGACCGCTGCATTTTCAGCTGGTGCCTCGGCGTCACCCAGCACGAGCACGGGGTCGACACCGTCCGCGAGATCGTGAACCTGTTGCTGTTGCGCGGAAATCTCGGCAGGGAGGGTACCGGGCCCTCCCCCGTCCGCGGGCACAGCAACGTCCAGGGCAACCGGACCTGCGGGATCGACCACCGGCCAGCCGAGGAGTTCCTCGACCGGCTCGGAGAGGTCTGCGGAATCACCCCGCCCCGGCGCCACGGCATGGACACAGTGGACACCATCGAGGCGATGCACCGCGGCGACGTCACGGTGTTCGTCGGCATGGGCGGCAACTTCGCGCTCGCCGCGCCGGACACGCCCTACACCGCGGCCGCGCTGCGCAAGTGCGAGCTGACCGTGCAGGTCAGCACCAAGCTCAACCGCAGCCACCTCGTCCACGGTCGGCAGGCGCTGATCCTGCCGTGCCTCGGCCGCACCGAGAAGGACCACCAGCGCGGCGGCCTGCAGGCCACCTCGGTCGAGGACGCGATGAGCATGGTCCACCTGTCCGTCGGCATGAAGCGGCCCGCATCGCCGCACCTGCTCTCGGAGCCCGCGATCATCGCCGGGATCGCCCGCGCCGCGCTGCCGGACAGTGCCACGCCGTGGGAAAGCTACGTCGAAGACTATGACCGGATCCGCGACACGATGGCCGACGTGCTCGACGGGTTCGAGGACTTCAACCGCAGGGTCCGCCGGCCACTGGGATTCCGGATCAGCCAGCCCGCCCGCGAACTGGTCTTCCACACCCCGTCGGGGCGCGCCGAGTTCTCCACCGCGGCCCTTCCCGACGTCGTCCCCGAACCCGGCACCCTGGCGCTCGGCACCATGCGCTCGCACGACCAGTGGAACACCACGATCTACTCCGACAACGATCGCTACCGGGGCATCAAGAACCTGCGCACCCTGATCTTCATGAACCCCGAGGACATGCGCGAACGCGGCCTCGCCGAGTTCGACGACGCCGACATCACCAGCACGGCGAAAGACGGCAGCACCCGAAGCCTGCGGCGCTACAAGGCCGTCCCCTACGACATCCCCCGCGGCTGCGCGGCGGGCTACATGCCCGAAATGAACGTGCTGTGCGCCATCGGCGACTACAGCACCCAAAGCGACCAGCCGATCATGAAGCACCTCAAGGTCACCGTGCAGCCCTCGGTGTGAAACCGCGTCGCGGACGGGGCGACTGACCCCCATCGGCCGCCCCGTCCGCGACACCGGCCAAGGCAGACTCCCCCTGCCTCGACTCACTCGGTCATGCCGGATCGCCTTTGCCCTGATAGTGCGAACGCCCGAAATTGCGAACTCCGACGTAGTACACGTTCGAAACATCGAAGCAGTTGTACCGCAACGGGTTCCACGACGAATACGCCTTGGCGCACGCCTTCCTCAGGTTGCCGAGCAAGGCGCGGTCACAATTCTTACGAGAGGTATGACTGCTCTTGCCGTAGCACTTGTCGTGCTTATCGCACGCCGGACGGAAGTTGGCCCAGCCAAAGGAATCCGGCACCCGGGTGCAACCGTCGCCATATACTCGAACAGGTCGCGGCGCGGATTCCCCGTGCGCGGCCACTTGCGTCGCCGCAGCCGGGGTTGCCCCTTCCGCCCCGTCGGCCGATGCTGTTCCGGCGCCGAGCGCCAGCAGGGCCACGGCCCCGACAGCACCACCCATGATCCGTAACTTGAACACAGCTCTCCCCCTCAACGATCACTTGTGCGTCCGATTTTCCCGCTGTGGGCGTCATCTTCGCCGGGTACGAAGCTCGGTGCATACACCTTTGCGCTCAGGTGCAAACCCGGACTTCGACCCGCACGGCACTGTTCACCAGTGCTGGAGGTCGCCTCGGAGCATTGCTTCTCCGAGGCGGGTGAGGTGGTGCAGCACCGCGCCACCCCGCCGCTCGCTGCTGATCAACCCGGCTTCCCGCAGCACCGTGGCCTGCCTGCTAGCTGTGCCGATCGAGGTGCTGACGCTGGCGGCCAACGCGCTGGTGGTGTGCGGCGTGCTCAAAGTGGACAGGAAGTCGGCACGGGTACGGCCGAGCAACGGGACGAGCCGACGCGACGCTTCGTCGGCCGCCTGCTGGGTGTCCTTGCTCGCGGTGGCGGGGTAGACCAGCACCGGCGGCAGCTCGGGGTCGATCAAGGTGACCGGTTTGCTCGTGCAGAAATAACTGGGCACCAGCGTCAGTCCGCGCCCGGCGAGCTGGACGCTCCTGGTTTCCGGGTACTGCAGTTCCAGCACTTCCCCGTCCCAGCCGACCACCCCTGGCACACCCGCCAGCAGGCCGCCCACCCCGTCACCGCTGAGTTCGCGTAGCCGGGCGACCCGGTCGGCGGCCACCGCATCGCGCACCGCGTGCCACGACGGCGCGACCAGCAGGTCGTAGGCGTGGCGCACCGCGGCCACAACGGAATTGAGCTGACCGCGGTCACCGGTGGCCAGCTCCCGCACCCAGCCGGGAGCGCTCCGTCCGGCGAAGACCGCGGCCAGATCGGACGACAGGTGCCAGCGCGGTGTGCAGGTCACCGCTTCGCAACCGGCACCGAGGTCGGTCACCAACGGGCCGGGCGTCAGGAAGTCGGGAAACCGCCCTTCCGGCGGTACCAGGGTGAACAAGGTGGACAGCCATCGTGGCGTCTGAGTGCCGTGCTGGAGCCGATGCCGCACTTTCTGCTGCCACGGCGCGAATCGGTGCGCGATCCGCCGTTCCCGCACCTGGTGCAGGCTGAGCACCAGCTCCCACATCGGATCCGGTGCGACGGCCACCCGTACTCGTTGCAGATCTGCGCGCTCGAAAACCATCCGTAATGTCATTTTCACCCTCCCCCGAGTGGTGACATGATCCCCAGACTTATCGCGACATTGTCACGGCGTGTACCGAAATCGATTTCGCCGGCACGCGAAAACTCGTGTCATGCGCTGGCCCGTCCGGTCGTTGCCTGCAACGGGCCGGTAAGAACCACCGTTCTTGCCAATCGGATACTAAGGTAGAGCACCATGATTCTCAAGTGAGGAGGACCAGCCCCGTGACCGCCGTCGACACCGAAACCAGCCGTCGGCAGATCCTCACCGCAGCTCACGAGCTGTTCTACGCCCATGGCATCCATTCGGTGACCATGCGTCACATCCGTGACGCCTCCAATGTTCCCCTCAATCGGCTGTACCGGACCTTCCCGTCCAAAGACGATCTGGTCGCGGCCTACCTCGATCATCGCGATCACCTCACCCGTGACGCCCTCGCCGCCACCCTGACCGCCTACGACACGGCCGAAGAAAAGATCATCGGAGTCTTCGCCTGGATGCACGAAGCCTTCCGGCAACCGGACTTCCGCGGTTGCGTGTTCACCAACACCTACGTAGAACTCGGTGCGGAGAGCCCGGCCGCGCGGATCGTCCTGCGCCACAAGGCCGCCATCCGCGCCCTCCTCACGGACTTGGCCCGAGACGCGAACGCCCCCGACCCGGACGCCGTGGGTGCCCAGCTTCAGCTCCTTTGGGACGGTGCGATCATCCTCGCCACCATGACCCGCGACCCCGGCCACGCCCTGCACGCCCGAGCCACGGCCCGAGCGATCCTGGCCACCATCGCGGTTGGTCGTTAGCGAAACCCTGGCAACCGACCGGACTTCGCCCGACGCGGGGTTCTAGCGGAGACGTCGTCCCGGTGCGGAATCCGCGTTTCTCCGCGCCAGCAACGACTGCACGCCCCGCAGGACCAGTGCCGTCACGACGAACACGGCGATCAGCATGACCGTATAGGCCAAGTCACTCATCCGCGGACCTTCTTGCCAGGGGAACGACAACGACGCCGAGCGTGCTCGCCCGATCAGGTGGCGCACAGCCGAACTGATGCCGTCTTGACGGGCCGTCGGGAACCCTGACGGAAAAATGACGGAACCGGCGTCAGTCTTCGCCGAGCCCGGTCGTTTCCAGATCCAGCTCGCGCTGGATCTGCCGCCGGACCCCGTCGGTGATCGCACCGTCCTCGTACAGCCGCGCCAGCTCCCCGCTCTCCACGGACAGCAGATGCCTGCGCAGCCGCCGGTAGCTCGCCGTGTCGGCCATGCCGCCGGGATCGTCGCCGTTGCTCGCTTCGAAGCGGTCCAACCTGGCTTGCCAGCTGCCCCGCAGCTGCTCGATCAAGAACTCCGGCGCCGACTCGGTCTCGGCGAGCTGATCGAGCCTGGCGAGCGCGGCCTTCGCGAGGTCCGCCCTGGCCGCGGTCGTCTCCTGCTGGACCGCGTCCGGATGGACCGCGATCCCCGACCACGTCACGAGCGGCGCGAGCGTGAAACCCTGCACCACCAAGGTGAGCACGATGACGGCCGAAGTGAGCAGCACGACCAGATCGCGTGCGGGCAGCGCGGATCCGTCGGCCGTGGTGAAGGGCAGCGACAGCGCCGCGGCGAGCGGGACCACACCACGAGCGCCCGCCCACGAGACCACGACCGGAACGCGCCAGGACGGACGTTTTTCGCCGTCACCACGGCGAAAAACGATCGACAGCGGGAACACCCACAACAGGCGGACCACGAGCAACGTGGCGACGAGTGCGAGCGCCTGGAACGGCCAGCCGACCTCGCCCGACAACCGGCCGACGAGCACCGGCAGCTGCAAGCCGATGAGCCCGAACACCACGCTCTCCAAGAGGAACACCACGGTCCGGTACACCGCGCCGACCTGCAACCGGATGCGCGACGTCGTCAGCTTGCCCACCTGCGACCCGAGCCCGACGCTGGCGACGACCACCGCGGTCACCCCCGAGGCGTGGACCGATTCGGCGAGCACGTAACCCGCGTACGGGGTGACCAGGGAGATCACCGTCTCCAGCATGGGATCCACGGTGCGGCGCCGGATCAGGTAGGCACCGAACGCGGTCACGGCTCCCACCGCCAGACCGCCTCCGGCGAGCAGGGCGAACTCACCGAGCGTCGCGCCCCACGAAGCCGAGCCGACGGCTACGACGAGCGACAAGGCCACCCGGAACAGCAGGAGACTGGTGGCGTCGTTGAACAGGCTTTCGGCCTGCACCAGCGTTTGCACGCGGGGCGGCAGCGGCAGCCGCCGCGCCAGCGCGGTCACCGCCACCGGGTCGGTGCTGGCCAGGATCGCGCCGAGCACGAACGCCATTCCGACCGGCACCGACGTCAGCATGACGGCGACGCCGCCGACCGCGGCCGCCGACAACAGGACCAGCCCGATCGACAGTCCCGCCACCGGCTTCCAGACCGTGCGCAGATCGCGCAGCGGCACCTCCTCGCCCGCGGCGAACAGCAGCGGCGGCAGCACGACGAGGCTGATGATCTCCGGCGTGACCTCGATCGCGGGAACCCCGGGCAGCAACCCGACGAGCACTCCGGCCACGACGAGCAACGAGGGTGCCGGCACGCTCAACCGTTTCGCAAACGTGGCCACCACGGTCGCCACGATCACGAGGAACAGAACCGTTTCCACACCACGCACGACAAGCGCCTCCCTGGCCGAACCATGCCGACCAGACTTCCCGGCGCTCCGCGCTCACCCTACTTCACCTGGGCGGCGGCCGAAGGACGTTGGTCATCCCCAGAGTTCCCGCAGAGCCGCGTTGACGGCGAGGGGTTCCTCGATGTGCGGGTAGTAGCCGGGAACGGTCAGCAGCCGTGCCCCGATCGCGTCGGCGAGGGCGTGCGCGCAAGCCCGCAACGGTTCTCCCGCGTATTCGCGGTAAAGTTCGGGCGCGTTCTCCCAGTCGCCGCGGATCACGAGCTTCGGCCAGGTCGCCGATGCGAGCGGCGGCACCGGCACCGTCGCTTCCCACACCGGCCGCTCCGCCATCGACGTAGCGACCGCCCGCAGGCGGTGCGGTGTCGGCGCCGGTGCGGGCAGGCCGATTCCTTCGGTGGCGGCGCGGAGGAACTGCTCCGGTGTCAACTCTGGCGCCTCCGCACCCGAAGACGCGCGCACGCGTTCGAACATCGCCCGGACCGCGGGGTGGGTCTTGGCCACGTCGAAGGCCGCGGGCTGGATCAGTGCCAGCGAACGCACCAGCTCGGGCCGCTGGGCGGCCGCGAGCAGCGCGGCCAGTCCCCCGTTGCCGTGGCCGACCAGGTGCGCGCCACCCGCCTGCGCCTCGAGAACGCCGATGATGTCGGCCGCGTCGACGTCGAAGTCGCTGCGGTCGGTGTCCGGGCTGGCGCCGTAACCCCGGCGGTCCATCACCAGCAGGCGGCACCGATCCGCCAGCGGTCGCTGCGCCGCGAACCCGTAAGCCTCGTCAGTGCCCCAGGTGAAGATGTTGTGCACGAACAACACCGGGGGTCCCGCGCCACCGGTGTCGTCCCATACCGTCAGGTGAACCGCTGTCATCGGCACCGCTCCCCCTCGCATCCCATTGTCGCTTGTGGACGGTCGAGTCCGTCGCCCGGCGATCAGGCTAAGCGATGGCGCGCCCGCTCTCGCGCCACTCCGCCGATAGTTAAGCACCTTCTTGACTTTCTCGCGCTCGCACGCCATAGTTAAGTACATGCCTAACCAATCCGGTCTCGATCCGGTCGGCCGCGTCTTCCAGGCGCTCGCCGACCCGACGCGGCGAGCGATCGTCGAACGGCTGGTGCGCGGCCCGGCGCCCGTAAAGGCACTCGCCGAGCCGCTGACGATGTCCCTGCCCGCGGTGATGCAGCACCTGCAGGTACTGGAGCGGGCGGGGGTCATCGTGAGCGAAAAGGTCGGCAGGGTGCGCAGCTGCCGGATCGAACCGACCGCGCTGCGGCAGGCCGAACGATGGCTCAGCGGCCAACGCACGGAGCAGGAACGGCAACTCGACCGTCTCGACGACTACCTGAAAGGAACATGATCATGGACGTGACGCACTCGACGTTCACCCTCGAACGCCGCTACCCGGCCCCGGTCAAGCGGGTTTTCGAAGCATGGGCGCTGCCGGAAGCGCGCAAGCGCTGGATGGCACAGGGCGCAGAGCACTCGCAGGACTTCGTGGTCGGCGGTCACGAGACGGCCAAGGGGTTCGACGGCGAGGGGCGTCCGCTGACCTACGCGGCGCGGTACAACGAGATCGTCCCCGACGAGCGAATTCTCCTGACCTCCACGCTGCACACCGGGGACGTGCTGTCGACCGTCTCGGTCACCAGTGTCGAGTTCCACGCGGACGGCGCGGGAACCCGGCTGGTGCTGACCGAGCACGGGATGTACCTGCCGGGACAGGAACAGCCGGAGTGGCGCGAACAGGGAACCGCACAGCAACTCGACGCACTGGCCGCGGAGTTCGAGGCGAAGGGAAACTGATCATGGCTCACGTCGAACACGTGCTGGCAGTCGTCGCGGTACGCGACATCGAAGCGAGCCGAGCTTGGTACAGCAGGCTTTTCGGCCGCGGGCCGGACAACAACCCGATGCCGAGCCTCGTCGAATGGCAGGTCACCGACGGCGGGTGGGTTCAGGTCACCGAGGACGCCAGGCGCGCCGGGCACGGGATGCTCAACCTGGCGGTGTCCGACATCGAGGAGGGTGTTCGCGAACTCCGGGAGATGGGGCTCGAAACGGGCGACCTCGTCGACGTCAACAAGGGCGTGCGGCTGTGCCCGATCACCGACCCCGACGACAACCGGATCCACCTGATCGGCGACTTCCGCGAGAAGTACTGACGCCGTCAGCTGATCGGACCGGGCACCTTGCGGCCCGAGGCCTCGATCTTGCGCTGCGCCTTCCCGCTCAGCGCTTCGAAGATCACCCTGCGGGCGTTGAGCGCCGTGGTGTAGCCGGGATCGAGGTGCGGTGCCACCTCGACCACGTCCATGCCGACGACATCGGTCTCCGCGCACAGCCTGCGGAACGCCATGAACAGCTCGCGGGTGGTGAGCCCCGCGGATTCCGGCGTACCGGTGCCCGGCGCGAACGCGGGATCGAGCACGTCGATGTCGAGGGAGATGTAGACGTGCTTGGCGTTCGCCTTGGCCTCGGCGATCACCGTGTCGACGACGGCGGACATGCCGACGTGCTCGATCTCCGCCATCGCGTGCGACCGCAGCCCGTTGCGGCGCATCCAGCGTAGCTCCTCGTCGTCGGGACCGCTCGCCGTGCGCAGGCCGACCTGGATGATGTTCGTGCCGGGGACGCCGTCGTCGATCAGCCGCGCGATCGGCGTGGTGTGGGAAACCTTGTGCCCGAACAGTTCCCGGTGGCAGTCGGGATGCGCGTCGAAGTGGATGATCGCGACGTTCTGCGGTCCGTACACGCTCGCGACCGCGCCCGCGCTCGGCCACAGCAGGGTGTGGTCACCACCGAGTACCACCGGCATCGCGCGCAGTTCCGCGATTTCGCGGACCAGGCCCCGGATCGGCTCCATGGAGTTCTCGATGGAGAACGGGTCGACCGCGGCGTCACCGTAGTCGACCACTTTGAGCGTGCTGAACGGGCTGACCCTGGTGGCGGAGTTGCGGAGCAGCTCGGGCGGGCTGTACAGGTACCGCTCGTCCGCCCTGATCGCCCTCGGGCCGTAAGCCGCGCCGCGCTGGCCGGTGGACAGGTCGACCGGGGCGCCGACGACCGCGACGTCGCACTTCGACGCCCGCAGGGCCGCGTTGTCCAGGCACAGCGGGGTGCCGTAGAAAGTGGGGATCCCCGAGTAGGCGGGAGTGACCAGGTAGCGTCGCAACTCGATCGGGCCGGACGGCGGGTTTTCTCGCGGTAACTCGATCCGCCACGAGTTGCGCGCGACTTCCAGCTCGTTCATCGGGCCCGTCATGCGTCCCGACAGTAGGGTCCCGCAAAATGAGAACGGAACCCCTACAACCCCCTAACTCGGACCATTTTCGTACTGCTAGTACGGGGGAGATTTTCCACTGCGAAACCCGTGTCGGTGGTGTCACGCAGCGAGAACGAGCGTCGACGGCCACCTCCGCACGCCCCCGGGCACCAGTGCAGAACCGCGAATGACAAACGTCACAGCGACGGTCGGCGACACGCCGGGAGAAATGCGATCCGTAGCGCGGGTGCGACGAACAGCAATGAGGGGTACCCGCTCGTAACACGGTATTTGGTGGAGAGATCTCAGGACCGGGGCCGCGTGACCCGGCACTCGCGGCAGCCGGTCGACTATCCACAGTGGATCGTACTGGCGGTCCTCAGCCTTCGGCAGGAAGGTCCGCGACGGTCAGCCGGGTCAGCTCCTCGTCGGTCAGGGAATCCATGTCGACCTCCGGGCCAGCCAGGCGCATCGCCTGCGCGCGGATCGTGCGTTCGAGCAGCCCGCGGGCGGATCGGCCGTTGGCGAAGCCCTGGCCGCGGTCCAGCCCGGCCATCACCCCCGGCAGCGCTTCGGCCAGGTCCGGGGTGAGGCGGTAGCCCTGCTTTCCCGCCATCGCGGTGAAGATCGCGGCCAGTTGCGCGTCGTCGTAGTCGGCGAAGCGCACCGTGGCACCGAACCGGGAGCGCAGCCCGGCGTTGGCGTCCAGGAAGCGATCCATGTCCGCCGGGTAACCCGCGGCGATCACGATCAGATCCTCGCGGTGGTTCTCCATCTGCACCAGCAGTTCGGCGATCGCCTCGGCACCGAAGTCGGAGCCGTTCGCCTGGCTCTGCACCAAGGCGTACGCCTCGTCGATGAACAACAACCCGCCGATCGCCCGTTCGCACACCTCGCGGGTCTTCGGCGCGGTCTGGCCGATGTACTCGGCGACGAGATCCGGCCGCGCGACCTCGACCAGATGGCCCGAGGGCAGCACGCCGAGTTCGCGATAGAGCTGTCCCATCAGGCGCGCGACCGTGGTCTTGGCGGTACCCGGGTTGCCGGTGAACACCAGGTGGCGGCTGCGCGCCCCGACCGGCAGCCCCGCCTTGCGGCGGCGCGCGTCGAGCCGCGTTTCCGCCACCATCGCGCGGACCTGCGCCTTCACCTCGTCGAGGCCGATCATGCCGTCCAGCTCCGCCAGCAGATCGTCGAGACCGCGCCGCGGACCGGCCTCGTCGGTCACCGCGACGCCGGACGCGTCCGGCAGATCGGCGGCCAGCAGCACGGCGAGTTCGTCGGCGGGCGTGTCGGGCGCGGCGGCCAGCCGGGTGGACTGCTTGCCGATCACGGCTTCCAGCAGACCGCGCGCGGACCGGCCGTTCGCGAACCCCCTGCCACGCGGGATCCGGCGGACCGCTTCGGGCAGTGCCGCGGTGAAGTCCTCGGCGAGGCGGTAGCCCTGGCTTCCCGCCATCAGCGTGAAGATCCCGGCCAGTTCCTCGTTGGAGTAGTCGGGGAACTCGATGCGCCCGGCGAACCGCGACCGCAGGCCGGGGTTCGACTCCAGGAACTCGTCCATCTGCTTCGGGTAACCGGCGGCGAAGACCACCAGGTCGTCGCGGTGGTTCTCCATCTGCACCAGCAACTCGGTGACCGCTTCGCGGCCGTACCCGTCGTTCTCGTCGCGCACGAGGTCGTACGCCTCGTCGATGAACAGCACGCCACCCGTGGCCCGCTCGCACACCTCGCGGGTCTTCGGAGCGGTCTGGCCGGTGTACTCGGCCACCAGGTCACCCCGGCCGACCTCGACCAGGTGCCCGGACGGCAGCACGCCCAGCTCGCGGTAGATCTGCCCGACCAGCCTGGACACGGTCGTCTTCGCGGTGCCCGGGTTCCCGGTGAAAAGCAGGTGCCTGCTGCGCACCGCGACCAGCATGCCCGCTCCCCTGCGCCGCGCGTCCACCGCCATCTCGTCCACCATCGACCGCACGCGCTGCTTCACCGAGTCGAGACCGATCATCGCGTCCAGCTCGGCCATAAGCTCCGCAAGGCCCCGCCGCGGCCCGGCGCCATCCACCGCGGAGACCCCGGCCTCGCCCGGCTGCGGCAGGTCCGCCGCGATCAGCACGGCCAGGTCCTCGTCACGGGCACCCGGCTCGGCGGTCAGTCTGCCGGACTGCTTCCCGATCGCCGCCTCCAGCAGACCGCGCGCCGACCGGCCGTTCGCGAACCCCCTGCCGCGCGGGATCCTCCGCACCGCCTCCGGCAGGGCCGTCGTGAGATCGTCCGCCAGCTCGTAGCCCTGGCTCTTCGCCAGCACGCGGAAGATCTCCGCCAGTTCCTCGTTCGAATAGTCCGGGAACTCGATGCGCCCGGCGAACCGCGACCGCAGACCGGGGTTCGACTCCAGGAAGGTCTCGATCTCCTTGGGGTAGCCCGCCGCGAACACCACCAGGTCGTCGCGGTGGTTTTCCATCTGTACCAACAGTTCCGCGACCGCCTCGCGGCCGTAGTCGTCATCGTCGTCGGTGACCAGGTTGTAGGCCTCGTCGAGGAACAGCACGCCACCCACGGCCCGTTCGCAGGCGGCCCTGGTCTTCGGCGAGGTCTCCCCCAGGTACTCGCCGACCAGGTCGGTGCGGGTCACCTCGACGACATGGCCCTTCGGCAGCACCCCGAGCGCCTGGAAGATCTTCCCGAGCAGGCGGGCGACGGTCGTCTTGGCGGTGCCCGGGTTCCCGGTCAGCAGCAGGTGCCTGCTGCGCACCGCGACCTTCATCCCCGCGTTCCGGCGCCGCGCGTCGACGGCGATTTCCGAGGTGAGCGAACGGACCCGCGCCTTCACCGCGGTGAGCCCGATCATGCCGTCCAGCTCGGCCATCAGCTCTTCGATCGGGGTGCCGCCGCGCTTGCCCGCCGCGGCGACGAGCGGAGCGATGTCCTCGTGCGTGATCGCGATCCGGCCGCCCGCCCCTCCCCTGGCGATCACTTGCCGCGACGCGGCGTCCACCAAGGCCTCGACACCGCGGGCGGCGGCGTCACGGGACAGCTGGGCCAGCCGGTCGCGCACGTCCGGCGGCAACCCGAACGACCGCTCCCCGGCGAGGACGTCGAGTAGTGCGGCGGCCGGGGCGGGCTGGTCGAAGCGGGGCAACCGGTACCGCAGCATGGTCTGCAACACGTCCGGCGCTTCGGTCGCGAGCTGTTCGAGCACCTTCTCGGTTCCGCTGAGCACGATGAGGCGGCAGCTGTCCTGGTCGTGCGCGTAGTTCCGCAGCAGGCGCGCCATCCCCGCGGCGTCCTTGGCGAACAGCGCGTCCACCCGCTCGGCCAGCAGCACGATCGGACCGTCCTCGAGCTTCGTGATGCGGCGGCGCACCACGTGTTCCAGGGGCTCGTCTCCGGCGTCCGCGAGTACCGCGGAGCCGTCGAGGAACTCGGTGCTGTCGAAGCCGACGTCCGCCTGATCGAGCGCGAACTCCAGTGCCCGCGTGAACCGGCGCTGCCCGGTGTTCGGTTCCCCCACGAGCAGCACGATCGGGTTGGGCTGCTTCGTGCCTGCCGAGCGGCGCGCCGCTTCCCGCTGCTCCCATTCCGCGTGCGCGGTCTTCCACGCGGCATGGGCCTGCTCGTACCGCTGTTGCTGCCACTTCCGGTTGCCGACGGCGAGCAGGTCGAGCGTGAGCGACCTGCTGTGCCAGGCGAGGTCGTCCAGCACGCCGTCCTTCTTGGCCGACGCGGGCCGCTCCGGCTCGACCGGTTCCGGCTCACCCGGCCCGTTCTGCGTGCCGTGCCTGCTGGCGTCCGCCCAGGCGATGACACGCGCGGCCTTCGTGAGGAACTCGGTGGCGGACTCGGCACCGCAGACGAACGCCCCTTCGCGGCCGAGCATCTCCACCCTGACCCGCTGGTTCTGCGGACGCCCCTGGGGCTTTGGCGACGGCGCCGGGCCGCCGGGAGTCCTTTGTGGACCTGACGGGTATCCCGGCGGAGGATATCCGCCACCTTGCCATCCCCGGTTCGCCTGCGGTCCCTGGACCGGCTGCGCCCCGCGGAAGCCCGGCTGCCCTCCCGGCGCGGCACCGGGCGGCGGTGCCTGCCGGGTGGCCGCCCGGTAGCCCGGATCCGCGGGCGGCTGGCTGTACTGCCAGGTGCCGTCCTGCAGCCTGCGCTGCCACGCCTGGCCGGGCACCAGCAGCCACGGCACCCCGTCCGGGCCGGCCAGCGCGGTGGTGCGCCCCGCCGCTGCCTCGTGCTGTGCGGCCTGGAATGCGTCCCACCCCGCGTGCGTCATGAAACCCCGCTCTCCCCAGTAAGGCGCGAGCACGCCAGCCCGCCCGACCCCATTGTGCCGCACCGGGAACCGCGGTGATCACCACTCCGCCACGGAGCATCGACTCCGGTCGGCGCAACCGTGCATTTTGGACAAATCTCTCAAGGGGACAGCCGTTCGGCGAACGCGCGTGCGGCGGCCAGGTCGGCGGCGTCCGGTCGTCCTTTTCGGATTCCGCCGACGAGCTTGAACGGAAGATAGGTGTCGAAGGCGCGGCAGGAGAAGGTGTCGACGACTTCGAAGTTCTTCTGTTCGATGAGCCGGGTCAGCGGGCGGGAAAAGCGCTGGAACCCCGCGTCGGGAAAACCACTGGTGGCGAACACGAACGCGGTGCGCCGCGGTCCCTTCGGCAGCGACTGGACGAATTCGCGCAATCGCGGGTGGAACGAACCCAGGAAGATGCCCGAGCCGAATCCCACGAGATCGCAGGTGTCCAGCTCGGCCGGATCGATCTGGCCGGGAGCGACGACGCGCGCTTCCAGCGCCTGCGCCATGACGTCGGCGACCCGCCTGGTGTTGCCATGCGACACCGAAGTGCACACGAGGACGGCCTTCATGCCGGGTTCCTTTCGCTGAGCCGCGGGCGTCCGGTCGTCGACCGGTGCCCGGAGCGGATCCGCCGGATGGTCCACCGGCAGACGGATTCCTTGAGCAGGCCGGCGAGCCGTCCGGTGATCGGCGGTCCGACCGGGGTGTCGTCGCGCCAGGACGGCTGGATCAGGCCCGCGCCGCGCCCGAGGCTGATGGCCTGCCCGACGAACCGGACGCGGTGCGCCCGCGGCTCCTTGCCGGTCAGCATCGCCACGATCGCGCCCGCACCGTCGCGTCCCATCGGGATCGCCGCCTGGCAGCTCATGCGAAGGCCGACGCCGGACGGGGCGGCGGCATCGCCGACTCCGACGATGCGCGGGTCGGCGGGGCAGATCAGCCGCGCGTCGGTCACCAGGCGCCCGCGGGCGTCGACCGGCAACCCGCTGCGGCGCGCCAGGTCGGGCACGGTGAAGCCCGTCGTGTGCACCGTGCAGCCAGTCGATCTGCTCGTCCCGTCACTGAGTTCCACTCCGCCGGCGTGGGTCCCGGTGACGGTCACGCCCGTGCGCACCGATACCCCGACCCGAGCAAGCAAGCGCGACACCGTTTTCCGGCCGCGTACGGGCAACGACGCCGCGACGGAGTCGGAGATCAACTCGACCGCCAGGTCCGAGCGAGCCAGTGCGATCTCCGTCGCCGTCTCGATCCCGGTCAGCCCCGCCCCCGACACGACGACGCGCTCTCCGGGGCCGAGTACGTCCAGCGCCGAGCGCAGTCGTTCGGCACCCGTCACGGCACCGACGACATGTCCGTGCGGCACGGGATCGACGGTGCTCCCGACCGCGTAGACGAGGTAGTCGAAACCCAGTTCCGCGCCGTCGTCGAGCGCCACGATCCCGTCGCCGATCCGCTCCGCGCTCGACAAGACCAGGTCGACATCCGGGTGCAGCAGCTCGCGCAGCGGCCGGGTTGCCGAGCCGGTGCCCGCCGCGAGCTGGTGCAGGCGGATGCGTTCGACGAAATCCGCACGAGGGTTGATCACCCGCACGCGCGTTCCCGGAATCCCCGCCGCCGCGATCCTGTTCGCCGCGCACACACCGGCGTAGCCCGCCCCGACCACCAGCACCTGATTGCTCCGCACCACGATCAAGCTCCTTTCACTCCCGGTCGGCCATGAAGACACGCCGCGGCGCCCGGAAGTGACAACCCCTCGCTGTGATCTGGCGCATAACGCCAAAACGCACCGGGTTCGCGCGAACCCGGTGCGCCGGTTTTCCGAAGACTTTCAGGAGCGGGGATTCAGGATCGCGCTCATCTCGCCGAGGTTGGCGTGCAGCAGGATGCCGATGATCTCCTGCCCAAGGTCCCAGGTGCGGACCATGAGCCCCGGGATCGCGATGACCGTGCTGATGTCACAGGTCGAGGCCGCTTCGCCCCAGTCCTTCGCCAGCAGGATGACCTTCTGCTTGTCTATTTTGTTCAGCGTGCGCCCGAATTCCGAAAGGGAAACCAGTGCCGCCTTGGCTTCCGGTGTCTTCGCGAAGTCCGGCAGCGCGTCGAACAGCTTCCCGCCCTCCGGCGTCCTGGGGTCGATCGAATCCAGGATCTCGGCGATCTGCGGGAGGTTGGCGCTTTCCTCGTACATCCGCACGACACCGGACAGGATCGACATGCTGCCCGCGACCGCGTTCCCGCCGCCGCAGACGGCCTGCCGCAGCGCGTCCACGTTTCCGGTCGCCTGGAATTCGGCGATCGCGGCGGCCGCCTGCGCCACGCCGTTGCCGACCCGCCCCACGTCCGTCGGGTTGACCTTCGAGATGATCACGCCGATGTCCTTGAACGCGGCGATGATGCGCTCGATGTCCCCGGGTGTCGCGTTAGGACTGTTCTGGTGGATCGCGGTGGCGATCAGTTGCTCGTACGCCTGGTTGCGATCGTTCGCGACCACGACGTGGCCGGCCGGTTCAGGGGCGGCGAAGGCCGCTGGCGCGGCGGAGACCCCGACTACGGCCGTCAGCACCGTGGCGCCGATCGCGGAAATGAGTCGTTGTTTCATGAAGCGCATACTGGCGCACCGCGTAATGCGCAGTCAATAGTGGACAACCCCTGTTCGAAAAAGACCAACAGCGCCACGCACATATTTCCGCGGAGGAATTCATTGATATTTCATCCCCGCCCCGGACAACTGTTTTCCGCGAAACTTCGCGCCTCAGCTCCTCGGCCGGTCTGGCTGGATGCGCAGCGTCGTGATGAATCCAGCCAGCATGTCGTAGTGGCCCACCAGGAGCAGGAACTCGATCGTGGCGCGCTCGTCGAGCTGGGCACGCAGCGCCGACCACGTCGCGTCGTCGAGGTCCCGGCACTCCAGCAGGACGTCCGCCGCGGCCAGCAGCGCCCGCTCGCGCGGCGACCACCCCGGAGCACCGGGTCCCTCCCGCACCCGCTCGACGTCCTCGGCGGTGACACCGGCGCGAGCTCCGAGCCGGACGTGGTGGTCGAACTCGTACCGGCACTGCCGGACGTGCGCCACCCGCAGGATCACCAGCTCCGTCTGCCGCCGCGGGAGCGTGCCGCCGGGCATGAGCCGCCCGGCGAAGCGCAACCAGCCGCGGAACAGCCGGCGATGACGCGCCATCGTCAGGAACAGGTTCGGCGGCGCCGTCCCGGCGACGCGTCCGCTGATGCCCGCCACCACCCTGGCGAGCGTGCCGGTTTCGGCGCGCCCGCCGGGCGTGATCCGGGGCGCGGTCACGACGCGGCCCCCTGCCGCAACAACCGCCGCATGGCGAAATTGGCCACCCGCATGAACAGCGCGTACAACGGCGGGCACAGCCGCTGGATCAAGTGGATCAGCTGGATGTCACGCGAGGTGTAGACCAGGTAGCGATTCCGCCGTACCCCGCGCAGAATCGCCTCGGCAACCTTCTCTGGCGTCACCGCGTGCCTGCGGAAGCGATCGCGCAGCCGCACGAACGACGGGTCCGCCGTGTCGATCCCCGCGACTTCGACCGTCTCGGTGAGCGGCGTGCGCACCGCACCCGGGCACACCAGGCTGACCCCGATGCGGTGCGCGCGCAGATCGAACCGCAGCACCTCGGACACGCCGCGCAGCCCGAACTTGCTGGCGCTGTAGGCCGCGTGCCACGGCAGCCCGATCAGTCCCGCCGCCGAGGACACGTTCACCAGGTGCCCGCCCCCGCCCGCGGCGATCATCGGCGGCACGAAGGTCTCGATCACGTGGATCGGGCCCATCAGGTTGACCTCGACCATCGACCGCCACTGCCGGTGTTCGAGGCGGTCCACCGTGCCCCACGCCGAAACTCCCGCGACGTTCATGACGATGTCGAGGCTCTCGCAGCCCGCGTGGATCTCCTCGCCGAGTCTGCGGACGTCGGCCAGGTTGCCGACGTCCGCGGGCTCGGCGTATTCGACCACCCCACCGGCCTTTTCGATCTCCTTCACCGATTCCCCCAGCGTCCGCGCGTTGAGGTCGGTGAGGTAGAGCCGCGCACCCTCGGCCGCCGCGGCGAGCGCGGTCGCCCTGCCGATACCGCTCGCCGCGCCCGTGATCAGTACCCGCTTCCCTGCGATGTCCACGACACGGAACTTATTCATGAACACGCGTGTTCGTCAATAGGTACGTGTGACTTCCGGTAACGGTGAGCCGAGCCCGGCCCTCACACGGGCGCGGGCGCCAGCTTCCCTTCCTCGCGCACCCGTCCGATGGGCACGTTGGCGGTCTCCGGGATCTTGACGATCGGGATGATCGCGATCAGCGCGGCCGCGGTCAGGTAGTAGGCGGGCCAGTCCGGGTTCCCGGTGGCGTTGATGAGCGCGGTGACGATGACGGGGCAGGTACCGGCGAAGATCGACGTCGACAGGTTGTACCCGATCGCGAAGGCGCCGTAGCGGACCCTGGTCGGGAACATCGCCGGGAAGGTCGACCCGATCACCGCGAGCATCATCACCAGCAGGATGCCCACGATCAGGTAACCGATGATCAGCAGCAACGTGCTCCCGGTCTGCATCAGCTTGAACGAGGGCCACGACAGCACCGCGAACCCGATCGCCGAGGCGAGCAGCAACGGCTTGCGGCCGATGCGGTCCGACAGCTTGCCGAGCGGGGCGATCAGCGCGATCTGCACCGCCTCGATCCCGATGATCAGCAGGATCGCCTTGTTGTCGTCGATGTGCAGGGTGTCCTGGAAGTAGGTCGGCATCGTGGTCAGCAGCATGTAGTCGGCGATGTTCAGCAGCATCACCATGCCGATCAGGCACAGGATCATCCGCCAGTTCCGCTTGATCGCCTCCCCGAACGGCGCCTTCGCGGCCTTGCCGCCAGCGGCCTCCATCCGCTGGAACTCGGGCGTGTCCTCCAGCCTCGACCGCAGGTACAGCCCCACCATGCCGAGCGGCAGCGCGATCATGAACGGGATCCGCCACGCCCAGGCGAGGATCTGCTCGTGGGTGCAGGCGAGCACGATCACCAGCACCGTCACCTGGCCGAGGATGTAACCGAACAGGGTCCCCATCTCCAGGAAGCTGCCGAAGAAGCCCCTGCGCCGCGTCGGCGCGTACTCCGCGATGAACGTCGCGGCACCGCCGTACTCACCGCCGGTGGAGAACCCCTGCACCAGCCGGAGCAGCACGATCGCGATCGGCGCCACGATTCCCGCGCTGTAGCTGCCCGAATAGGTCGGCAGGCAGCCGACCAGGAACGTGCAGCCGGACATCAGGATGATCGTCAGCGCGAGCACCTTGCGACGACCGAGCTTGTCGCCGAGCGGGCCGAAGAACGCGCCGCCGAACGGGCGCACGATGAACCCGACGGCCAGCAGCGCCAACGACTTGATCGCCGGGCTGACGCCTCCTTCGGGGAAGAACAGGGTGCCGACCGCGCTGGTCATCACGCCCGCGGTGAAAACGCTGTAGTCGAACCACTCCGTCGCATTGCCGACCGCCGACGCGATCACTGCCTTCTTGACCGTCTTGGGATCCACCTCGGGCCGCGCCTCGGTATCACTGGCCATTTGTCCTCCGCCCCCTGCATCGAAGTTCGCTCGGTCATCTGCCGGGCCGCGCCGAATGGTGCACGCACCCCGCCGGGAATTCGACGGTAACGCCTGATCCACTCCGCCCGCAGCCGAACGAGCGGTACTATCGGCGCGTTTTGCCCTTTTTGCGTCGTTGATGACCGGCTGACCGGGAATCGGATTTGCGCGGCGCCGCCACGTCTTCGACACGCGAAAGCCGCTTTCGGGGCATCGCGCACGGATCACCCGATGTGAGGACGCCTGGTCTCGTGAGGTTCACGCTGTCGGCGCCTCACCCGGCCGCGCCACCTGCCGCACTGTCCACAATGAACAGAAATGGCGATCGGAGTTCCTCGGCGAGTTCGGCGACACGATCCGGGAGTGACGGCACCCGGGTGTGGCCACTAAGCTCGAACAGTCTTGCGGTGAGGGGGCTCCGTATGCACTCGCTCGAACGCACATGGCCGTTGCTCCGTGCCGGGAAACTGCCGGACCCAGGGGAAATGCTGCCCGTCTACCTCACCGAAGCGCAGGCGGGAATGGCGAGCGTGAACGCGGCGGGCGGCCCGGCCCGCGCGCCGTACGACTACGCCACCGCGCTACTCGCCTTCGCGCACGTCCACCGTGCCACGCCGAGTACGGTGCCCGAATACTTCCGCCGGATCCTCGCTCCGGAAGAGGCGCCGGAGAACTCCAGGAAGGCATGGCGCTCCGGTTCGGTCGAACTGTTCAAGCAGGCCCGGCAGCATCGCCAACTGCGGTGCCTCGACGCGGCGTTGATACTCGCCGATGCCGCGCTCCGCGGCGAAGTGGCCGGCCACGACTTCATGATGCTCGGCAGCAAGTTCCGGTTCGAACTGAGCGGCGATCCGGAGGACCACGACGAAGTCGTCCGGCACGCCAGGGCCGCGCTCACCGCCACTCCCGACGACGCGCCCGAACTCCCCCGGCGGCTTCGGGAAGTGGGGACCGCGCTCACCGCGAGGGCGACACGATTGCGGGACGCGACCGCCCTCCAGGAAGCGGTTCCCGTATTGCGACGCGCGCTGGCCTCGGTCGAACCCGCCGACCCGATGCACACCGCGCTCCGGTCCGATTTGGTCGGAGCGCTCATGCTCAGCGCCGCGAGGTCGTCCGGCGTCGACGAACTAGACGAGGCCATCGCACTGACCCGCGAAATCCACGCCACACCGCAGTACGCGCCCGCGCGGAAGCAGCAGTTGCCGGTGTTGGCGGGCCTGCTCGCCGAGCGGTTCGCTCGCAGCCACGATCTCGGCGCGCTCGACGAAACCCTTGCCGTCTACCGCGAACTGTGCGCGGACAACGCTTCGGCGCAACGACTCGGCGAGCTGGGCAGGCATCTGTTGTACCGCCAGCAGCTCGTCCACGACGAAGCCGCCTTGGCCGAAGCCGTGCCGCTGCTGCTCAGGGTCATCCGCGAAGCGGGCGTCGACGCGCTCAGCGGCGAGGTGCTCACCGCCGCGGCGGTCGCCGTCGGCCAGGCATACCGGGAATCGTCCGACCTGGCGGTGCTGGACGAGGTGATCGAGGCACTGACCGAAGCCACCGCGCCGGGCCGAACGCACGCGAAGAACCCGGATGTGCTGCAGATACTCAGCGCGGTGCTGCTGATCAAGGATGAGGTCTCCCCCGATGCCGAGGTGGCCCGCCGGGGTGAGGAGACCTCCCGCCTGGCGGTCGCGGTCTCCGGGCGCGGCGCGGAGCAGCTGTCCGAGCTGGGCTCCGCCTTGGTCGCGCGCTTCCGGCACGAGGGCGATCCGGCGTTCCTCGACGACGCGGTCGACCTGCTGCGGGAGGCGGTGGCCACGGGTGATCGCGACCGGTTCGACTACCCGCAGATCCGCGGCCGACTCGCCCATGTGCTGTGGGAGCGCTTCAACCTGACTCGCCATCCCGCCGCGCTCGACGAGGCGATCGAGACGCTGCGGACGCTGACCGACGAGCGGCCCCCCGAAGCCGCACGGAGCGTGCTGGCGACCAATCTGGCCACGATGTTGCGCGCCCGAGCCGACATCCGGAGGGATGCCGCGGACGCGCTGGAAGCCCGCGACATCGCGATGTCCGAGCTCGAACGCCACCCGCGTGGGCAGTTCGCGCTGCGACGCGCGCTCGCGGCCGCGGACCTCTCCCTTTGGCGCCTCACCGGCGACGACGTCGCGCGGTCGGAGGCGGTGGCGCAGCTCGACTCCATCATCGAATCCGCCGCGGTTTCGCCAAACCTGCTCCGCAGTGCGGAAAACGACCTCGCGAACATCCTCCGCACCAGGCCCGATCCGTCCGAAGTGGACAGGGCGGTCGAGCTGTCCCGTGCCTCACTCGCGCGCCTGCCCGCCGGGCATCCGGATCGCGAAACCGGGCTCACGGTGCTGGGCAGGGCACTGATCGTCCGGATGGCACTGGGCGAGCCCGGAACCGGCCTGGCCGAGGCTGAGCGGGTTTTCCGTGAGCTGATGGACAATCCGGCGCTTTCCGCACTCGGCCGGGCGTTCGGCGCCGTTTCGCTCGGCCGGACGGCAGAGCTCGACGGACGGCCGGCGGAGGCGTTGGACGCCTTGCGCACCGGTATCGACCTGCTGCCGATGGTGACCTCCCGAGCGCTCGACCGCGACGATCGGGAATCCCTGCTCGTCCCGTTCCATGAAGTGAGCCGTTACGCGGCCGAGCTGGCCCTGCGGCAGGACGATCCGGCGGCGGCCGTGGAACTGCTGGAGCGGGGCCGCGGCGTGCTGACGGCGCAGGCACTGGAGACCCGCACGGAATTCACCGAACTGGCGCGGCTCGAGCCCGCGCTGTCGGCGCGGATCGAGCGGATCCGGGGCGAACTCGACCAGTCGAGCGCGGCAGCGGACTGGCAGCTCGACGCCCCCGCCGCGCGCACCGGTGCCAGTGCGGATCGCCGACACCGCATGGCGAGGGAGTGGGCCGAGGTACTCGCCGAGGTGCGCGCACGGCCCGGGTTCGCCGAGTTCCTCGACCCACCCCGGTTCGACCAGCTCGCCCGTGCTTCCGACGGCGGCGCCGTGGTGGTGATCAACACCGGGCCCCGGCGCTGTGACGCCCTGGTGCTGTCCGAAGGCGCGGTCCGGGTGTGCCCACTGCCGGACCTATCCACGCAGGAAGCCGAGCAGCAAGCCGAAATTCTTCTCGAGGAGGCAGGCTCGGGTGATGCCGTCGCGGAGCGGGTCGTCACCGACACCCTCGACTGGCTCTGGCACGCGGTCGCCGACCCGGTGCTCCGCGAACTGGGGTTGACCGGCCCGCCGCGGGACGCGTGGCCGCGGATCTGGTGGTGCCCCACCGGACCGCTGACTTTCCTCCCACTGCACGCCGCCACGAGTGGCGCAGACTCCGTCCTCGATCGCGCCGTGTCCTCGTACACGCCGAATCTCGGCGCACTGTTGGGGACTCGCCGCACCACGACCGCGCGGAAGGCACTCGTCGTGGCCGTCACCGAACTCGCCGGGCACGAGCCGTTGCCCGGCGCCGGCCGCGAGGCGGAGCTGCTGCGGCACCTGCTGGGGGCGACCACGCTGACCGGGCCAACCGCGACCGTGGACGGGCTTCGTGCGGAACTGGCCGAGCACAACTGGGTGCACTTCGCCTGCCACGGCACCCAGGACACTGGCAAGCCGTCGAGCGGCAGGCTGCTGCTCACCGACGGCGAGATCCGCGTCCGCGACATCGCCCGCCTGCGGCTCGAAGGTGCGCAGCTGGCGTTCCTTTCCGCCTGCGAAACCGCCGTCGGTGGTGTTCACCTGCCCGACGAAGCCATCCACCTCACCGGTGCGCTCCGACTCGCCGGTTTCGCCGATGTGATCGGCACGCTCTGGCGCGTGGGCGATGAGCACGCGCTGTCCCTCACCGAAGGTGTGTATCGGGATCTCGACGCGCACGGCTCACCAGCGCACGCACTGCACCGCGCCGTTCGCGCGCTGCGGGAGCAGGTGCCGGGCCGCCCCAGTGCCTGGGCGTCGCACATCCACGTCGGGTCATGAACCACTACACTGCGAACACGGAATCGATGAGGGAGCTGTGACGGACGAGCTTGCCACCCTGTGCAGCGCGCTGCCGCGGCTGCGCAGATCCTTCCGCGGCGCCGCGTCCGCGGAAATCCGTGCCGTCGTCGAACAGGCCGCCCTGGCGGCACGCCGAGGCGAACCGGTCTCGGACTTCTTGGTGCGGCTGGGACTTGGGGACGACGAAGACGGGCAACCCTCGCGCGGACTCCCCACTTCGTTGCCGTCGGCCTCGTTCGAGCCGGTCACCGGTGTGCATGTCTGCCCGGCGGGGACGTGCGGCCGCGTCGAGACCCGGTCGGCCGGTGGGGAGCCGCCCCAGTGCCATCTGTTCGAGCAGACGTTGCGGTTCGTGGCCGACTGAGGGGGCTCGATGACCGGTTTCCTCGCCGAGCTCGGCAAGAAGCTCGCGGAGCGGTGGGTCGCCGCGCTGGTGCTCCCCGGCGCGTTGTTCGTCAGCCTCGCCGTGGTCGCCGGGCTGCTCGGCCACCGCCGGTGGGCCGACGCCGGGCTGCTCTGGCAGCGCTTGGACCAGTTCACCGGGACCGGGCAGCAGGGGTCCCGGATGCTCCTGCTCGTGTTGGCGTTGCTGGTCGCCTCGGCGGGCGCCGGTCTCGCGGCTCGAGCCCTCGGCCGCCCGGTCGAGCGAGCGCTGTCCGGCCGGTGGCCCCGCCCGCTCGCGCCGCTGTCCACCGCGCTCACCGACCGGCGCAACCGGCGGTGGCACGCACTCGACGCTGCCGCCGAGGATCCTCGGAAACGGTTGCGGCGCAACGCCATCTCGCTCGCCGAACCGCGGTTCCCGACCTGGCTCGGCGACCGGCTCGCCGCCGCGATGGACCGGGTGTGGAAGGAGTACGGGCTGGACGGATCGTCGTGGTCACGGTTCTGGCTGCTGCTCCCCGAGAGCACGCGCGGCCAGCTCGCCGAAGCGAGGCAGCGCCTCGACGACGCCACCGCGCTCGGCGGCTGGGCGGTGTTGTACGTGGCGCTCGGGGCCGTGTGGTGGCCCAGTGCCGTACTCGGCTGCTGCCTCGGCCTGATCGCGTGGCGCCGGGCGCGCGTCACCGGCGAGGTGTACGCCGATCTGGTCGAAGCCGCCTACGACGTCCACTTGCCGGATCTTCTCGATCGCCTCGCCGACGACGGCGGTCTCCGCCCGGTCAACCGGCAGCTCGGAATGCAGCTCACCGAACGCTTCCACAAGGGTTTCTGACCCGGCCTCACTGGCTGCCCTTTCGTTCGTTGAGCGACATCACCGCCTCTGGTGTTCTTGTGCCATGCGAACAGGTAAACGCAGTTTATTCCAAAAGCTTCTCGCGGTATTCGCCGGAATCAGCCTGAGTGTGGTGTCCGCCAACGCGGCGCCCGCGTCCGCCGCGGGGAACGAGGAGTTCAAGGCGTTCAACATGTGGTTCGACGTCACCGCGCTGTCCAATACGAACGAGTGCATTCCCGCCTGGGTGACGGCCCGCTACCGGGACCCGGCGTCCGGCAGCGACTCTTGGACCAGGCTCGTGCGGACGAACAACAACGGCTGCGAAACCGATCCCGAGCATCTGCAGAAGTACGGCGACTTCCAGAACACCTGGAGCGCGGTCAACCTGATGGGCGGCCCGAAACCGGGCCAGCGCATCTATTGGAAGGACCTCACCAGCCTGACGTTGACGGTGCTCACCCCGAACACCCCGCCGGGGCGGCAGAAGTGCGTGAGCGTCAACAAGTACGGAATCTGGGGCCTGGACACGAACAACTACTGGCACGAACTGGTCAACACGAAGTTCGACTGGACCTTCTGCGACGGGCACAACGATCTCGAACTGTTCGTCAACCACTGAGCTTGTCGTTTAAGTGGTGCGGCGTGGTTTGGTGCCTTTTTTGTGGTGTGCTGGTCGAGCGTGTGCCTGGCCGGTTGCGAGGACGCGTCCGGCGTCGAAGCGTTGCGCTGTAAAGGAGTTCTTCGACCCGGCGGGGCGGCCTGGTCCTGGTCGGGTGGGTTTCGGTGCCGCCGCTGGACGTGTGGTCTTCGTGCGGATGTTGCGGAACCCGCGCCGGACCCGGGCCGGGGTCAGTCTGGTCGGGTTGGCGGGGCGTTCCCAGGGGCGGCGCAGATCGGTGACCAACGACCGGGCCAGCCGGAGTTGGGTGTGGACGGCGATCATCAGCCAGGTCCAGCGGTCGGCGGCCTCCGGGGCGCGCAGCCGGGGCCGTGTCCAGCCGAGCGTCTGCTTGAGCAGGCGGAAGGTGTGTTCGATATCGAAGCGGCGCAGGAACATCTGCCAGCAGCGGTCGACCTCGGCCGGGGTGGTATCGACGCCGGAGAACCACAGCCAGACTGGTTTGTTCACTCCACCGCTGGGCAGGCGCTCGACCCGGAGCCGGATCACCGTCCCCTTGATGATCGGCAGCGGTCCCTCGTGGCCGGTCCAGGCGGCCCTGCTGGTCAGCTTGGGATGCAACCGGTTCCACGCCTGCGCGGTCGCCAATCCGTAGAGCCGGGTGTCAGTGCTGGTCACGACATGCTCGGAACCCCAGGTGGCCGGGACACCGAAGACGAACTCGCCACCGTGGCGCGACGGCCGTCCGGCGACACCCGATCTCCGGGCCGGTGCTGGGCGGCGCAACACTCGGTCCGAGCGCATCCGCCCCAGGATCCGCACAGGCAGATCGGCAAGCAGATAGGCGATGCGCGGCGCGTCGTAGCCAGCATCCAAGACCACCAGGATCTCCCGGTCACCCTGGTGCCACTGGCCCGCGGCGATGAGTCGTTCCACCACATCGCGGATCTGTCCGGTGGTCACCGCGGCGACATCGGCGCCGGGCAGTAGCCGGACCGCGTCCAGCAGCGCCGTCCACGAGGTGCGCCCGCTCTCCAACGCGGCCACGACCGAGTACGGCCAGCCAGGAATCATCCGGTGCTCGTCCTTACCGCGCCCGTAGGTGTGACAAAACGAGCGGGCCGGACAGGTCGCGCCGTCGGGCCGTAACCACGGGGAAACGTCCACCGCGAGCACCAGCCGCCCATCCGCCGCGCGGGGCAACGGCAGACCGGCCACCACGGTGCGCAACCGATCGAGGTCGACCCGGCCGTTGTTGATCGCGTCATACAGGCCGCCACGCCCACGCCGATGCTCCGGCGCCAGCGACAACCCGACCAGTGTCCGGACCGGCCCATCAGTGCACAACACCGCATCGGCCAGCTCGAACAACCCATCGGACCGGCGAGACAAGCACCCATAGAACTCCTGCCGGAACCGGTTCAGGTCCCCGAGCGCCTGCCCCCGATCACCATCATGCACACTGATCACGCAGCCCTTGAGTCGATCTTCCTTCTGTCGCAAGAGGAATCATCGACCAAGGGCTGCGCTCATGATCAACTGGGGTACACCTCACCCACCGAGCCCTTAAACGACAAGCTGAGTGCTGTTCCTGAATCTGCGGGCTCCTGGTGGGAGAGGTCTTTGCGGAAGCCAGTTCTCTCGTACCAGGAGCCCGAGGTGGAATGCGCTTTGGTTCGGTCGCCGCTGCTGGCTGTCGGTCAGATGAACCCGGTGGGGTCGTCGGTGTAGGTGCGGCCGTCGGGGGTGGTGATGGTGGTGATGCCGTTGGCGTCGGTGTGGAATTCCCAGCCGGGTTCGTCACGCAGGCCGTGGTGCACCCGGCAGAACGGGCGGATGTTGACCTTGTCGGTCCCGCCGCCCTCGCTCCAGGGCTGTGCGTGGTCGAGGTCGGAGTATTGGGCGGGTCGGGAACATCCCAGCATGCAACAGGTGCGGTGCAACACTTGGACGTACTTGCGCATCTGTGCCGATGGCCGGTAGCTCTTGCGTCCCATGTCGACCGGTAGCCCGGTCATCGGTTCGGACACGATGCGGTTCCACACCGAGTTCGAATCGAAGGCGATCTCGCGGGCCATCTCGGGTGAGATTTCCCCGCACCCGGCGAGTTCACCCGGATTGTTCCGCATCCCCATCAACGTGGGAAGGTCGA
This sequence comes from Amycolatopsis sp. CA-230715, assembly GCF_018736145.1. Lineage (GTDB taxonomy): Bacteria > Actinomycetota > Actinomycetes > Mycobacteriales > Pseudonocardiaceae > Amycolatopsis. The sequence continues at coordinate 9,036,653 of NZ_CP059997.1, read as the reverse complement.
CGTAGACGAAGATCTGCGCTTTCGGCTTACCACCACACTCCCCGCCCAGGCACCGCTCCACCAACGCATCGACTCGAAGCTGATCCATCGTGCGCTTGTCACCTTGGCGCTTCTTCTCCAACGCATCCCGATCGCAGGCGGCGTAGATGGCCTGGGCGCGATCCGAGGGCAGTTCGGCGAACAGGGTCGAGGACCCATGATCCCCATGCCGGATTTCCAGCATCCGCGCCGCCGCCTTCGCCCGGCGCCGCGCCTCGTACCCCTCCGGGTCGACTCGCATCAGCAGCGTGTTGACCATCCTCCGCAGTGAGGCCGAGTTCTTGTTCTCGAACTTCAGCCGCGAGTCCACTTCCCGCGCGACATCCTGGGATGCGCAGGCGGTGGCTTCGAACACCTTCGCTGCCATACCTTCATCAATGAGCCCGTTCTCCAGCGCCTCCAGTGTCCGCGGCAGGTATGAAGTCAACGCGTCAGCGAGCGCCGCCTTCCGCTCCGCCCCCGCCTGGGTGCAGTTGCACGACAACGCCACCCAGGCCAACACCGATCTTCGCGACCACTCCCCATTCATCCGCGCGATTTGCCGCAGCAACATGGCATCCCCATACCGAGACCACCTCTTCCAATGCTCCGCAGAATTAGCAACAACCCGATCCGACGAAATCTCCAGTACGTCCACACCGCAATTCTACCAACAAACCATTAACCCAACCGGGTACAGAAACGATCACAACCTGCCACAACGCGCCCCCAACGAAACAGAACCCAAAAAGCGAACGGGACCGTCAGTGCGCCGGGGACGCTATCCAAGGTGGCCGAAGGTTTTCGTTCCGTTGGCAACTTTCACCGTGCCCACCAAAAACGCGAGCAAACCCAAAAATGCAGCCCCCATTGACAACCCTACCCAAAGCCACCGACAACTTCTGACGGTCCCGCTACTGCTCCGGCGTCAACTGAGCAAGGAACTCGCTGCGCTCAGCCTGCCGGTCGTACTGCCAGGTATCCCGCACACACGTAGGGCACCAATGGCCCGCCGTGAGGATGAGCTTCGGGCTTCCCGTGAACTCGTGGCCGAATCCGCACCGCCAGCTCAGCGGGGTCGCGACCGCGCCCCGGCGCACATCGGCGCTCAGCAGTTCGCCGCCACGGAACCGGGCGGCACCAGAATAGTCCACAGTGGACCATTCGGACGATGGCTTCGACTCGTCGTACCCGTGGTCGAGCACGGTGGGAACGCGGTCCGGGTCCGGCGGTTGGAACGTGGACCAGTCCCCGATCGCCGCCCATTCTGCCCTGGATCCGAAGTACGCGCGGACGCGTTCGTCGTCGCCATTGCGGAGGAACGACATCGTGCCCCGCGGTTTCCGTGCCATCGGTTTCAGGACGAGGTGCTTGACGACCCAGGACGGTACCTTCCCCGCCATGCGCACCGATCGCGGCGCGGCCTCGACCGCGCGCCGCAGTGCGTCGTCGAACGTGTCGCGCCGGAACGGCACGAGCTCGTGCAGGCGATCCGAATCGGTGTACCACTGGCCGTGGAAGTTCCGGAGCGCGAACCAGTCGCGCTCGTACCAGGATCGCACGTCCTCGACGCCGACGGCGCCGGCCAGTCCGGTGTGGAACTCCCAGTTCGTCAACCGCCACGCGGCACCGCCACCGATGTTGTGGACGCCGCCCCAGAACTCCGCGGGCACCCCGTCTTCGCAGATGCCCACCATCAACCGCGCGGCGTCCTCCACCGAAACCCATTCCATCACGCCACCGAACGGGGTGTGCGTGATGATCGGATCGCGGATCTCGAGCACGCCGGGGTGGAAGATGCCCGTCTGCCGCAGCCATGCCCACTTCGGCAGGCCCGAGTCGACGAGCGCCTTCTCCGCCACGATCTTGCTCTGCCCGTACTCGTCGTAGTGGGACACCCGTAGCGGGTCCCCGACCCGGCCCCAGTGGTGCGGCGGGTTCCGGCCACCGGTCTCGGCGACCGATCCGACGCCGACGACGCCGATCGCCGACGGATCCGGCTGCGCGCGGACCGCCTCGACGATGGTGCGGACACCGCCCACGTTCACCCGGTGCGCGAGCTCGGGATGGTCGTCCGCGAACGGGGAGACCACGGCGCCGACGTGCAGCACGAAATCGGCGCCGCGTACGCAGCGCTCCACCGCGGCGTAGTCGGTGAAATCCCCCGGCACGACGGTGAGGTTGCCGACGTCCTCGAATTCCCGGATCGCCGCCCGTTCCGCGGGCAGCACGAGCGCGACCACGTCGAACCGGTCCGCGCGCTCCGCGAACTGCCGGACGATGTAGCGGCCCCAGTTCCCGGTCGCACCGGTCAGGAAGACCCGCTTGCGCGCCCCGGTGCTCAGCCGAGCCCCTCGGCCCAGCCGAGCACGGTGTCCGCGAACAACCGGGGATCGTGCTCGTGCATCGAATGCGGCATCTCGGGGAACGACCGGTAGGTGAACTCCTGGCCGGCCGCGGTCACGAGTTCTTCGACCCGGCGCACCTGCGTGTCCGAGATCGCGCCCATCAGGCTGCCGGTGGACGGGTCCTCCTGGCGGCTGTGGTGGGTGAACAGCACCGGGACCTTCACGTGCGAGACCAGGTTCTCGTGATCGCACGAGGCGGCGACCGATCCCGAAAGGAAGGCGCGGCCCCATTCCGGGTCGTACTCCCTCAGGTTCTGCGGCACACCCGACGCGGCAGGTTGGCGGGGCGGCGCGATCCGCGACAGCCACGCCAGCAGCGCGGGCGGGAGTTCCCGCGGCAACGCCTTCTGCATGCCGTCGACATCGCCGATGGACCACTGGTCACCGAGCCATTTGTTCCACAGCCCGAAAATCGGCCCCGCTCCCTGCCGGATCGACGGGCCGCAGGCAGGCTCGGTTTCGGAGGCGAAGATCGGCGCGTCCTCCCACACGGTCGCGCGCACCTGGCCCGGCTTCGCGAAAGCGGCCAGCCACGCCGACACCACACCACCGGAGGAGTGTCCGCTCACGATCGCGGGCCTGCCGACCACGAGGTCGAGGAAGCGCACGAGATCGTTGCCGAAGTTGTCGATCGTGTAGCGGCCGGGGGTCCACGTCGAGCGGCCCTGCCCGCGCAGGTCGACGGCGAACACCTGGAACGCTTCGGTGAGCAGCGGCATCGCTTTCTCGTACGCCCACCAGGAATTGCACTGACCGGGCACCAGCACGAGCGGGGGCAGCGCAGGGTCGCCGACGGTGCTGTAGTTAAGGCGGACCTCGCCGAGATCGACGACGTGCTCGTCGAAGTCGTGCAGCACGAACACGTCCGCGCGATCTTCGGCTTCGAGGTACTTCATCGTGCTCCTGTGCGTGCGCGGCGGACGGGCCTGCCCCCGCACAAACTACCACCGGGTCCAGGCCGGCTACGGCACCCTCGCGGGCAGGATGCGGCCGCGCACCTCGCCGAAGCCGATGCGCCCCGTGGCCCCGGGAGCCGTGGCCGAGATGACCACCTCGTCCCCGTCGACCAGGAACGAGCGCTCCTCACCGGCGACCATCACCGGCTCCTTCCCGCCCCAGGTCAGCTCGATGAACGCGCCCCGCTGCTCCTTTTCCGGACCCGAGATCGTGCCGGAGGCGTACAGGTCGCCGGTGCGCGAGGACGCCCCGTTGACCGTCAGGTGCGCCAGCATCTGCGCAGGCGACCAGTACATCTCGCGGTACGGCGGGCGCGTGACCTCCTGCCCGTTCCAGGCCACCGAGAGGTCGATGTCGAGGCCCCACGGCGCTTCCTCCCGCAGGTACGGCAAGGGCTCCGGATCCTGCGGCGGGGTCGGCACCCGCGCCTGCCGCAGTGCGAGCAGCGGCACCACCCAAGCCGAGATCGAAGTCGCGAAGCTCTTGCCGAGGAACGGGCCCAGCGGAACGTACTCCCATGCCTGGATGTCCCGCGCCGACCAGTCGTTCACCAGCACCGCGCCGAACACGTGCCGCTCGAAGTCCACAGTGGACACCGTGCTGCCGAGCGGGGACGGTGTGCCGACGACGAAACCCAGTTCCGCCTCGATGTCGAGGCGGCGGCACTCGCCGTAGCTCGGCGCGTCCTCGTCCGGCGCCTTGCGCTGCCCGCAGGGGCGCACGATGTCCGTGCCCGACACGACCACCGTGCCCGCTCTGCCGTGGTAGCCCACCGGAAGGTGCTTCCAGTTCGGCATCAGCGGCTCGGCGCCGGGCCGGAACAGCCTGCCGAGATTGGACGCGTGGTGTTCCGACGCGTAGAAGTCGACGTAGTCGGCGACCTCGAACGGCAGCCGCAGTTCGACCTCGTCGAGCCCGAACACCGCGGCCTCGGGCACGTCGCCGCCGACCAGCTCGGTGATCCGGGACCGCACCTCCACCCAGCGCTCGTACCCCTGCGCCATGAACGCGTTGAGGCTCGGCCGCGCGAACACGTCGTCGCCGAGCGCGGCGGCGAGGTCCACCACCGAATCGCCGACCCGCACGCCGACCCGGGGTGCGGCACCGCGCGGGGCGAACACGCCGTAGGGCAGGTTGGCCACCCCGAACAGCGAGCCGTCGGGGATGTCGATCCTGGTCACGCCTTCTCTCCTTCTCCCAGCACCGAAGCGGGTACCAGGCCGAGGCCCACCACCTCGGTCACCGGCTCGATGATGCTGCAGGTGCCGAACGAGCGGAACGATTCCCGCGCGCCAGCGTCCATTTCGGACACCCGGCGCGCGACGACGGCGCCGTCGCGGTCAGCGAGCAACCCGGCCAGGTCGGCCTCGGACGCACCGTCGCGAGCCGCCGCGGTCGCGGTCAGCAGGTTGAGGAACCCGTGCTGCTCGAAACCGGTCTCCGGATCGGTGTTCCGCAGCGCGTGGTGCAACCCGGCGGTCGCCTTGAACGGCACCCCGGCCACCACCACCGCCACGATCGCGGCGGCCAGCTCGGCCTCGTCCGGGTACAGCTCCGCCTTCACCCCGCCGGTGCGGAACTTGGCGTGGTGACCGGTCTTCGCGCAGGTCGCGATCACCTCGGCGCGGCGCGCGTCGCGGGGCACCTCGACGAACACCGGCACGTCATCGACCCGCTCCAAGGCAGCGAAGAACTCCGGCACCGATGAGTCCGCGGGCACCGCGACTTCGAGCCCGGTCACGTGCACCGGAAGGTCCGCCGCGCGGGCGAGCGCGTCCGCCACCTGCGCCGGGCCGCCCGGCGCGGTCACCGAGATCGCCACCGGCTCGCGCACGAGCTGGCCGAGATCGGCGAGCGCGGGCGCGGCCAGTACCAGCGGGCCGACCAGGTCGCCGTACCCGGCCGAGCGGTGACCGAGGTGATCGGGGACGGCTTGGGGCAACGGCTTCGACCCCGGCGGGAACACCGCCGCGTCGTCGAAGAACCCAGCGAAGATGCTCATTCCCGGCCTCGCCCTCCTCACCCGTCCGACGTAGTTAACTTATGTACTACCCGCCGGGGCACGCAAGGGCGCACCGGGAACGCGCTCAGGTGCGGCCGCGGAACCGGCCCCGGTCGGTGATCAGCTTGTTGAGCAACAGCACCAAGATCCGCTGTTCGGTCTCGGTGAGCACACCAGCCCACTCGTGCTCGCGCTCGTTCTGCGCGCGGAAGACCTCGACCATCTCCACCTGCCCGCGCTTGGTGAGGGACAGCAGCACCGACCGGCCGTCGTGCTCCCCCGGCGTCCGCTCCAGCAGCCCGTCGACGACCAGCGTCTTCGCCAGGTTGGAGACCGCGGCGCGGCTCATGCCGGTCAGCTCCGCCGCCTTCTTCGCCTCCAGCGGACCGGCCAGCCAGGTCACGAACAGCAGCCGGAAACCGGACCACGAACGCCCGCGCGGGCGGTGGACGGTGGCTTCCAGGTCGTAGGTGACCACACTGGAAGCCCGGTTCAGGGTCAGCAGCACCTCGGTGGCGAGCGGATGGGAGAACCCGAACTCGCGTGCCAGCCGAGTGTTGGCGAGCTCGACGAACGACCAGAAGTCGAGTTCGCTCGCGGCGTGCCGATCATCCACCCGGGTAGTTAACACATGAATTACCTGGTCCGGCAACTCCCCCGGCCGCACGGGGTCAGCGCACGGGCACGGTCCACACGGTCGCGGTGTCCCATCCCGTGCTGCCCGCGACCAGCCCGCCGTCGTTGATCCGGATCGGGTTGGCCTTGCCGCGCCCCGGCACGGGAAGCAGCGCGGTGATCCGGCCGCGGTACCACACACCGGCGACGCCGTCGGTGGAGCCGCGGCCGAGAACCTGGCCGCGTGCGTTCACCGAGGTGGGGCTGAACGGGCCCAGATCAACGAATTCGCTTCCGTACCAAAGGAAGCCGCGTCGCTCGGCGGACCCGTTCGGCTGGTACCTGCCGAACACCTGATCATGCTCGCCGAGTCCGTCGATATCCGTGACGCCCGCCGGTGGGGTGACCCGGTTGCCGTCCACCCAGATGAAGCGGTAGGCGTTCCCTTCGGCGTCGACGCTCTCGACGAGGAGCCTCCCGTCCTGGTCGAGGCTGACCGGCCAGCCGGGACCGAGGTCCACGACCTTCCCGCCGCGCCACAGCACCGCGTGCCTGCCGCCGGTGGCGAGCACGTTGACCCCGGCGATGTCGCCCCGGTCGTTCACCAGTGCCGCGGTGCCGCCGGTAGTACCGGGGAGCGCGGGTAGCACCTGCATCGCGCCGAAGCGCCACCGGACCGCGCTCGGCTCCGACCCCTGATCGTCGGGCGCGCTTTCCCCGACGATCGTCCCGTAGTTGTTGATCGCCGCCGGGAAGCTGTTGCCGCCCAGCGAACCGAGATCGGTGATGCGCCCGCAGCGCCACAGCACGGCGTGCAACGGCTTCCCGCCATCGCGGTCGCCGCTCCACCCGACGATGTCGCCGATGTCGTCGACCGCCGTCGCGAGGCTGTAGTTCCCGCCTTCCAGCACGCCGAGGTCGCTGAGCTTTCCGTTGTGCCAAAGGAATCCATGGGTCTCGCCACCCGTGTCGTGGCCGCCGACGACATCGCCGTTGTCGTTCACTCCGTTGCGGCCGTAGATCGAGCTCGTGCGGTTGTCCGGAGCGATGGCAACTCCCGGCACGGATTCCGGCGACGTCGCACCGGCGGCCGGTGCGATCACCACCACCGTGGCCAGCGCGACGGACGCGGCCACCAACACAGTCCTCATCGCGGTCCCTCCGGTGGTGAAGTTCGCGGGCGCGGAAGCCCGGTATCCGGAGTGAAGCAGCGGGAGGGGCGCTCGAACAGGCCCGCGAGGACCAAAGTCCCCCGGCCCGATCAGCCCAACAGGACGGTGCTCACCGCGACGCATCACGTCAAGAAGGCAGCCGGAACAGGGTCTCGGCGTTGCCGTGCGTGATCTGCCGCCGTTCCCGCTCGGTGAGCGGCAGGCTGTCCAGGAAGGACCGGGTGCCGTCCATGCTCACGTACGGGTAGTCGGTCGACCAGATGATCCGGTCGACGCCGACGGTGTCACGCACGAATTGGAAGTGCGGCACGTTGAACATGCCGCTCGGGGTGACCCACACGTGCCTGCGGAAGATCTCGCTGATGCTCGCGGAAAGGCCGGTGACCGCGGTAGGCAGGACCTGGTCGAGCCGGCTCAGGTAGAAGGGCACCATCTCGCCCCAGTGGCCACTGATCACCTGCAACGCGGGGAACCGCTCGAACACCCCGGACAGGATCAGGCGGAGCAGGTGGATCCCGGCCTCGTGGTGCCAGCCCCAGGCGCCAAGGGAAAACTCGGTGCTCACCGCGTCGGGCAGGCCGGCGTAGTAGGCCTCCCGCACCTGTGGGATCGGGTAGTACGGGTGCAGGTAGAGCGGCACCCGCAGCTCGGCGAGTTTGCCAAGCACCGGCTCGTACCGGGGCGCGTCGAGAAACGTCTCACCGGGGCGGCCGACGATGAGCACCGCCTTGAGACCCAGCTCGGCCACGGCCCGGTCCAGTTCCTCGGCTGCCGCCAGCGGGGCCTGCCAGGGCAGGACGGCGAACCCTTGCAACCGCAGCGGATTGGCGGCGACGGCCGCCGCGAGCCGGTCGTTGGCGGTCGTGGTCAGTGCGACGGCCTGCTCGGGCGGGGCGAGCTGGGCCGGGCTGGTGTAGGACACGATCTGCATGTCGATGCCGTGTTCGTCCATGTCCCGCAGCCGTCCCGCACCAAGGTCGACGCCCATCCGGTTGGCCACGGCCAGGTCGACAACGCGCTGGCCGCGGCCGTCACCGTTCGGGGCCGCGGCGTTGGCCGAACTCTGCGCCCGCAGATACGGCGCATCACGGTCCATTGTGGACTTGGCGGCCCGCATTATCTCCGGGTCGACAGCGTGTTCTTCGATGCAGATCAGTCGCATGGCGTCCTCCTCGTCCGTACCAACACTCCGCGCTGCCGAGGGGCTGCGTCCAAGGCTTGTTTCGCATCCCGTGACGCGTTTCAGGCATCACGGCTAGCGAGTGAGCTATCTTACGGTGTTGTGGGCACGACCAACGCGGCACCGTCGGCCGAGTTCGACCTCCGGCTGGTCCGCTACTTCACGGTGGTCGCCGAGCAGCAGCACTTCGGCCGCGCCGCGGTACTGCTGCACGTCACCCAGCCGACCCTGAGCCGCCAGATACGGACCCTTGAGCAGCGTGTCGGAGCCCGGCTGCTGGACCGCGACCGGCAGGGCACCCGCCTGACCCCGGCCGGGGCCGCGTTCCTGCCCCACGCCAGGCAGTTGCTGGCGGTCGCCGCGACGGCCGCGGCGGCCGCCAGCGCGGCCGCGGTGCCAAGCCGGGTCACCGTAGGCCACACGCGTGGGCTGATCATCACTCCGGCGGTGCGGCAACTACGCCACGACCACCCCGAGGCCGAGGTGCACACCCAGCACCTGGAGTTGGCCGAGGTGCGGACGGCCCTGTTCGGCCACCGTGTGGACGCCGTCGTGACGCGGCTGCCGTTCGCCACCGACGGACTGCGTGTCACCGTCCTGCACCACGAGCCCCGTGTCCTGCTCGTCGCCGGGGACCACCGGCTGGCCGGCCGGGAATCGGTCACTCTCGACGACATCGCGACTGAGCCGATGCCGAGGTTGCCCAATGCCGAGTGGGACTCGTTCTGGCGTGTCGACCCCCGCCCCGACGGCACGTCGGCACCCGACGGGCCGCTGGTCGGCCACCTCGAGGACTCGTTCGATCTGATCGCGTCCGGGCGGGCGGTCGCCATCGTGCCCGCCGGGCTGCGTGCCGATAGCGCCCGGCCGGACCTGACCTCGATCCCGCTGCACGGGGTCGAGCCCTGTCAGGTGGTGCTCGCCACCCGCGTCGGGGATACCGCGAACCTGGTGGCCGCGTTCCGCCGGTCCGCCCAGACCCTGCTGGTCGGGGAGGGCTACTGAGGCCGTCGGGGCATGGCCGAACGCTGCCCGGCCATCCGCGCGGCCACCTCGTGCGCGGCCACCTTCGCGGCCTCGGCGATATCGCCGATGTTGTCCCGCATGCGGTTGCTCGGTCCCGCGACCGCGATCACTGCCATGACGCGTCCGTTGTGGACGATGGGCACCCCGACGCCGTACACGTCGGGCATCGTCTCGCCCCGGTTGATCGCGACGCCCGCCTCGGCGATTTCCGCCAGTTCGCGCGCCACCCGTTCCCGCTGACCGTCGTCGGCGAGGTGGGTGGCGAGGTAGTTTTCCCGGAAGCGGCCGGTGGCGAAGGCGAGGATGCACTTCCCCGAACTGGTGGGGTACAACGGTCGCCGGGTGCGCAACGGCGCCGAGTACCGGATCATCTGCGTGGATTCGACGGTCTCGGTGTACACCACGGAATCCCCGATGAGCGAGGCGAGCATGACGGTCTCGCCGAACTGCGCGACGAGTTGCTGCATCGCGGGTTTCGCCGCTTGCCCGACGGTCGGCGGTGCGGCGGCGAGCAACGCGCCGACAGCGGGGCCGATCGTGTAGGTGCCGCCGTCGTCGCGCAGGTAGCCGGTGGCCACCAAACCCTTGACCAGTCCGTGCACTGAGGATCGCGGCGCGCCGAGGTGGTCCGCGAGCTCGGCGAGCCGGACGCCCGCGCTGTCCGCCGCGGCGAGTTCGAGGATGGTCGTCACCCGTGAGACCGTCCGGTGCTCCTTTGCTGCTCCATCTGCGGAAGTCGGCACTGCTCAGTCCCCGTCGTCGTCGCTGTGGTCCCTGGTGAAACGTACAGTCACCGCAGTCCGGAGCGCGCCGCTTCCGGCGGCGTGGCGGGCACGACATCGGCGAAGCGCTTCGACTGGTCACAAAGCGCGCCGATCACGATGAAGGCCGCGCCCGCGACGAAGAGCAGGGACACGCCCCAGGTGGCGTGCTCGGGTGAAGCCGTCACCAACGCGAGCGCGCCGAGCGGCGCGAGCCCGCCGGACAGGCCGCCGCCGACCTCGCGACCGGTGCCCAGCCCCGAGGCCCGCACCTCGGTGGGGAACTGCTGCGCCAGCAGCGTGCCCTGCGCCGCGAGCATCGCGGGCACCACGACACCGGTGGTGAGGATCAGCGCGAGCCAGATGTACCCGCTCCGCTCGGTGTTGAGCATCCAGAAGAACGGGAACGCCAGCACGGCCACCAGCACGCCCGTGGTGAGCACGATCGTCTTGGCGCCGACGGCGTCGCACAACCGGCCGGTCAGCGGCACCGTGAGGATGGCGCAGGCACTCGCCAGCGTGACGCCGAACGCCCCGACATTCGCCGGCACGTCGCGGAATTCGGAAAGGTACGACAGCGAAAACGTCTTGAAGATGTAGCTGACGCCGTTGTAGCCGATGGTGATCGCCATGACCACCGCGAGCCCGCGCCAGTCCGATTTGAGCAGCGACCGCAGCGGGCGCCGTTTCCGCCCCTGCGCCCGCCGTGCCAGCTTCTCGAACTCCGGCGTCTCCGGCATTCGGCGGCGCACCAGGTAACCGAGCCCGACGAGCGCGAAACTGGCGAGGAACGGGACGCGCCAGCCCCAGCCGTACAGGAACTCCTTGTCCAGGCTGGTCAGCAGCGCGACGGTCAGCGAGGACAGCAGCAGGCCGATGTTGACGCCGAGCGCGGGCCAGGATCCCAGCCTGCCACGGGATTCCGGCGCCGCGTGCTCGTAGGACACCGCGATGGCGCTGCCGAATTCGGCGCCCGCGCCGAGTCCCTGCACCAGCCGGAGCAGGACCAGCAGGATCGGCGCGAAGATCCCCACCGAGGCGTAGGACAGCAGCAGGCCGATGAGGCCGGACGAGACACCCATCAGCAGGAAGGTCAGCGACAGCACCGCTTTCCGGCCGATCTTGTCGCCGAGCACGCCGAACACGATGCCGCCGAACGGGCGGGCGATGAAGCCGACCGCGAAGGTCGCCATCGCGGCCAGGGTGCCCGCTGCCGGGTCGCCTGCGGGGAAGAAGACCCGCCCGAAGACCAGCGCGGCCATCGAGGCGTAGAGGTAGAAGTCGAACCATTCGAGGGCCGAGCCGATCACCACGGCGGGCCCGACGGCCTTGGGCGAGATCGCTGCCGACCGCGCCGGTCCAGCACTGGGAAGCGTCATTGCTCACGTCTCTCTGGTTCGTATATGCGAACACATCGTCGCAACTACGAAAGTTAAAGAGGTGAACCCGGTCACTGTCAACCCTTGACAGCACGCGCGCCCGATCCGATTCTGTATCTATATCTGCGCATCAATTCCTATATACGAACATCGCGCGGTGCGGAAAGGACCACCCCTTGCACTTCGAACTGACCCGGGACCAGCAGGCCCTGCGCGCCGGGGCACGCGAACTGGCCCGCGGCTTCCCCGACGAGTACTGGGCCGACTGCGACGCGCACGGCAAGTTCCCGTGGGACTTCTACAACGCCTTCGCCGAGGGCGGCTGGCTCGGGATCGCGATCCCGGAGGAGTACGGCGGCGGCGGGCTCGGCATCAGCGAGGCGGCACTGCTGCTGGAGGAGATCGCCGCGTCCGGCGCGGGCATGAACGGGTGCAGCACCATGCACCTGTCCATCTTCGGGCTGAACACCATCGTCAAGCACGGCAGCGAACAGCTCCGCGCCGAGATCCTCCCCGCGGCCGCCGACGGCTCGCTGCACGTCTGCTTCGGGGTCACCGAGCCCGAAGCGGGCACCGACACCACCAGGATCACCACGTTCGCCGAGAAGACCGCGGGCGGTTACCTGGTCAACGGGCGCAAGGTGTGGATCACCAAGGCAGGCGACTCGCAGAAGATGGTGCTCATCGCCAGGACCACGCGACGGGAACAAGTGGAGCGCGCCACCGACGGCATGTCCCTGTTCCTCGTCGACCTCGATCCGGCCCACGTCCGGCTCAGCGCGATCCCGAAGCTCGGCCGCAACGCGGTGTCGTCCTACGAGGTCGTCATCGAGGACCTGTTCGTCCCGGAGAGCGCGCGGATCGGCGAGGAGGGCCAAGGATTCCGCTACCTGCTCGACGGCCTCAATCCCGAACGGATCCTGCTGGCGCACGAAGCGCTGGGGATCGGCAGGGCCGCACTGGACCGCGCCGTGCGCTACGCGAAGGAACGCGTGGTCTTCGAACGGCCCATCGGCCAGAACCAGGGCATCGCCTTTCCGCTCGCCGAAGCCGTCACCCGGCTCGACGCCGCGGAACTGATGGCGCGCAACGCCGCGTGGCGGTACGACCAGGGCCTGCCCTGCGGCAGAGAGGCGAACATGGCGAAATGGCTCTGCGCCGACGCCGGGTTCACCACCGCGGACCAAGCCATCCAGACCCACGGCGGGATGGGATACGCCAGGGAATACCACGTGGAGCGGTACTTCCGGGAGTCGCGCATCCTCCGCCTCGCCCCGGTCAGCCAGGAAATGGTGCTGAACTACGTGTCCGCCCATGTGCTCGGCCTGCCCAAATCCTACTGACGGGAGTCGTCTTGACCGCCCCCTCCCCCAGCGGCAGCCTCCGCGGCGTCCGCGTGCTGGACCTTTCCCGCGTGCTCGCCGGGCCGCTGTGCACGCAGATGCTCGCCGATCACGGCGCCGAGGTGATCAAGGTCGAGCCGCCGTCCGGTGACGAGACCCGTACGTGGGGCCCGCCGTTCCTGACCGCGACGATGAGCGCCTACCACGCGGGGCTCAACCGCAACAAAACGAATCTGTGCCTCGATCTCAGCACACCCGGCGGCCAGCGGGTGTTGGACCGCCTCCTCGGAGACGCGGACGTCGTGGTGGAGAACTTCAAGGCGGGCACCCTGGCCGGATGGGGCTTTTCCGACGAGGTGCTCGCGGAACGGTTCCCGCGGCTGATCCACTGCCGTATCACCGGATTCGGCGTGGACGGGCCGATGGGGGCGATGCCCGGTTACGACGCCGTGCTGCAGGCGTACAGCGGGCTGATGAGCGTGAACGGCGAACCGTCGGGGCCTCCGTTGCGCGTCGGCGTGCCGGTCGTCGACATGGTCACCGGGATCTACGCGTTCTCCGGTGTGCTGCTCGCGCTCAACGACCGGCACTCGACCGGACGGGGCCAGCTCGTCGACTGCGCGCTGCTCGACACCGCGATCTCGTTGCTGCACCCGCATTCGCCGTCCTGGCTGGCCTCCGGCGAGATCCCGCGGCGCACCGGATCGGCGCACCCGGCGATCGCCCCCTACGACACGTTCGACGCTCGCGACGGCCTGATCTTCATCGGCGCCGGTAACGATCGCCAGTTCCGCCAGCTCGCCGAGGTGCTGGAGCTGCCGGAAATCGCCGCGGACCCCCGTTTCACCACCAACGCCGACCGGGTGCGCAACGTCGCCGCGCTGCGCCCGCCCCTGGCCGACCGGATCGGCGCGCTGGCACGGCACGAGCTCGGCCGCGCGCTCCTGCGACGCGGGGTACCGGCGACTCCGGTGCACGACGTCGGCGAGGCGATGACCGATCCCCAGGTACTGCACCGGGAAATGGTCGTCGAACTCGACGGCTACCGCGGCGGCGGGATCCCGATCAAGCTGAGCCGGACCGCTGGCGCGGTCCGCACCGCCCCGCGCGAGCAGGGTGCCGACACCGCCCGCATCCTCGCCTCGCTCGGGTACACCGACGAGCAGATCACCGCCCTCGTCGAGGCCGATATCGCCTGCACGGCAACGGAAACCGCCGTCACCCCTCGGTGAGCCGCCCCATCAAGCGGGCGAGCGCACCGGCCAGCTCCCGATCGAGCCGAGGGCCGAGGCTTTCGGCCAGCCAGGCGTCGAGCGTCGCCGCGTAGGAGCCAGCCTCGTCGAGCACGGACCTTCCCCGCGCGGTGACCGAGATGATGTGCCGTCGCCGGTTGGCCGGATCGCGGGACCGGTCGATCAGGCCGCGCTGCTCCAGGTGGTCCGCGAGCCGGACGACCAGGCTGGGGCTCACGCGCATGAGCCGCGCGACGTCGTCCTGGGTCGTGGCGAACCCCTGCTCGACCATCGTGAGCATGCCGAGGTGCTTCGGCGTCAGCTCCGCGGCGCGGAGGTGCTCGGCGAAGTCGTTGGCCAGGTGCGTGCCCAGCACCGTGAGCCGGAACGCCGAGGACTCGGCCAACGGTCGTTCGCCACCGCTCTTCCCTGCCATCCCAGCACTGTACCATCTGTCAATAGTGCACAAGTTGAACAGTTGGCAGAGGAAAGGGAGACGCCGTGATCGCCTTGCTGGTGGCCAACACCTTCGTCGCCGCCGTGACCGTCGCTTTCGCCGTCGTGGCGGTGGTTCGTCCGGCGGCGCTGAGCCGCAGCGCCGCGCCGACCGGCGGTGAGCGGTTCTACGGCTGGATGTACGCGGTCAGAGCGGTTCCGCTGGGCGCGCTCGCCGGGGTGCTGCCGCTGGCCTGGTCCGGACCGGCCTGCGCGGTGGCGCTCCTCGCCGCCGCCGTCGCGCAGCTCGGCGACGCCGGTATCGGCGCCACCCGCCGGGAATGGGGCATGACGGCGGGAAGTTCCGTCGCCGCGGCGGTCCACGTCATCACCGCGGTCGCGGTGTGGTGACCGCCCATCGCCTCGTCCAAAATGGACTGATCCAGCGGCGTTCGAGGCGGTACAGGTCGCGGCGCTGCCGGAGGTAGTCCGCGAACCGGCGGCCGAGGCCGCGTTCGTGCCCCAGCCGCCGCGTCGCGATGAGGTCCGCGGCCAGCACGCCCGATCTGATCGCCTCCGCGATTCCCGCACTGCTCAACGGATCCAGCGCCATCGCGGCGTCCCCGACGGCGATCCAGTCCCGGCCCGCGTCCGGCACGAGCAAGTGGGATCGGGCGTCCCGGACGGTCAGCGCCGGCTCGTCCGGCGGCGCGCCGATGTGGCGGGTCCGCCGGAGCGCCGCCAACCACGGTGCCGGGCGCGCACACCCGTCACGGCGGAGGAGATCGACGTCGGACAGCCACGCGATCACCGACCGGTCGCCCGGCTGCGGCGACGCGTACCACCACCCGTTTTCGGCCGCTTCGAGCACGACATGACCTCGCACCGAGGGGTCCGGCACGATCGCGGTGACGCCGACCAGCCGGTCGGCGAACCACCGCCGTGCCCCTCGCGCGGTGGCGAACGCGGCACGGCGCCCGGTCGCGTCGACGACGACGTCCGCGGTCAACCGCGTCGCACGGCAGGTGATGGACCAGCCCGACGGGGTGCGGCTGGCGGCGCGGTGGCGATCCGGCACGAGTACCGCGCCAGCGGCGACGGCGGTGGCGCGCAACATTCGGTCGAACCGCGCGCGGTCCAGATGCCATCCGGGACCGAGGCCGTCGAGCAGGTAGTCGCGATGCGCCAGACCGGGCGCACCCCATTCCGACGCGGTGCCGAGCGAGCGCGGGTGTTCCCGGTCGAGCTCGGCCGTGCCGAGGCCGAGAAGACCCAGCGCGGTGGTGATCGAGGGCGGGACCGACTCGCCCGCCGTCACCCCGGCCGGGTCGACAAGGACGACCTCGTACCCGGCGCGCCGCAACGCGATCGCGGCGCTCGTCCCGGCCGGTCCCGCCCCGAGCACGACGACCCTAGTCACGCGGCCGGTTGTGGTCGTCGAGCACGAAACCCGGGCGCGGCAGCGTCCGCCGCACTTCGACGAACCGCGGCGGATCCGGGGCCTCGGTGTCATCGCGCGGACCGATCCGCGCGTTGTGCATGACGAACCCGAGTTCGTGCCAGTGCTCGGCCATCTCGAGCCGATCGGCGAAGGCCACGTAGTCCGCGGCGGTCTGGTCGCGAACGGTACCGATCCACCCGACGTGGTTCCATTCGTCCTTTTCGGACACCGCGCCGGGCTTCTCCCGCCTGGCGTAGACGAACATCGGCCGATGCGCGGGCCACCACCAGAGATGGTGCCCGTCGCTCTCGTGCACCGCGCAGCCGTTGAAATCGGCCTGCCACGGCACGGACATGTACTTCGTGACGTCACCGGGCTCGAGCCCGTCCGCCGGATCGGTGGCCAGGCTCAGCCTGCCCGCCTCCACCGGCAGGTTCGCGACCGGCGCGAAGCGGAACCGGAACGGCTTGGCGTAGACCGCGGGCACCCGCGAGAGCCAGCCCATCTCGATCCCCGGCGAGAACGGCGGCCCCGAGCTGTTGCCGAGCGCGGCCGCGGTCAGCCGGTGCCCCGGATGCCACTCCGGGCCGGACATCGGGTTGGGCGTCTCGTCCGCGGTGCGGAAGTTCCCGTCGGCCCACTGGCCGAGCAGGAAGTACTGGGTCGGGGTGAGGGTGTGGAACTTCGCCGTCTGCTGGCTGCTGATGTCGTCGCCCGCGATGTAGGGCATCAGCCGGTAGCCGGTGCCGGGCGAGCTGAGCGTGTTCGGGGCCTGCGGCGGCCGCAGCGACTCGAACAGGTAGCGGCGGATCTGGTCGAACCGGGGATCCTTGGTGCCCAGCCGGTCGAGGTCGAAGGTGTGCACCTTGGGCGGCACCGCGACCACCCACGGGACCTCGGTGGCGCGGCGCAGGATCGGTTCGATCTCGGTCGGGTAGTGCGGCCGGTACCCCTGCTGCCACTGCCCTTCGCGGTAGATGCCCGGCCGGATGCCCTCGTGCCGGACCGCCATGTCGAACAGGGTGTCGTACAGCGTGACCAGGGTGACGACCTCCGGGGCGTAGGACGGCGGGGCGACGATCGCCCACGACGTGTCGAGCAGGCGGATCTCGTGCTCCGGCCCGACCTGCTCGCCCCGCTGGTCGACCACCCGCACCACCATCGTGGCCGACACCGGCCCGTCGGAGACGTCGTCCCACCAGTGGTCGTTGTTGTCATCGTCGCCGAGCGCGGGCGCGGCGCTGGTGGTGTAGGCGACCCCGGCCCCGCCGAGCAGGAGCAGCCCGCCGTCGTCCCCTGCCGTGATCCGCCCGAGCGTGGTGATCCGCTCCCGGTCCGGATCCGGGCCGTCCGGCGGGAAGGTGCTGCGCCCGTCCCCGTCGTTCCGGTCGAATTCGCCGGTCCTGGTCCCCCTCGTGCTGACCGTGCGCGGGCCGGGGTCGATGATGAGCCCGCGCCGGTCCTCGCCGCGGACGTCCGCGTTGCGTAGCGGATGCCTTGGCGGATAACCCTTCTCGCCCACCCCGCCCTCGAACTGGTACCAGGCCGCCTTCTTGTTGGCCAGGTGCGCGGTCCACACGACGTCGACGATCTGGGCGCTCCCGCCGTCCGGCAGCGGGAGCGCGGTGCCGATCCTGAGCGGTTCCCGGCGATCTTCGTGGTAGAGGGCGAACGTCGCGGCCTGCTTGCGGAGACGGCCCTGCCGGTCCCGGAAACCGGACACGTCGAACGGCGGCCCGCCGTCGCTTTCCGTCGGGAGCCGCCCGATTCCCTCCGGCGGCAGGTAGTAGTCGTCGGTGGTGTCGCCCGGCCCGGTGTTCCCGACCCTGGCGACCCCGATGGCCGGGAAGATCGACACCGATGCGGCGAGGCCTTCCAGAACGTGGTCAGACATCGCCGTACTCCCCCTCGTCGGCCGCGGGTTGGTTCTCCCTGATGCGGCGCAAGGTGGCGCCGAGCGTGTCCGACCCGCCGCGGTACCGCCCCGTGCCCAGGTCCGCGATGAGGCGGTCGAGCGCCGCCGATCTCCGGCGCTCCCGCGCGGGCACGTACCGGAAGGCGGGTCCCGCCGTCGGATCGGCGGCGGTGTAGCCCGCGGGGGCGATCGTGGTCTGCATGAGCTCCGTGGCGAGCCCGGGGAGGGTCACCCGCATCGCGGGAACGACCCTGGTGAAGAACAGGTCCTTGTCACCGCGCAGCGCTTTCTGCAGGTCGTCGACCAGCGCGCTGTACGCGTGGTCGAACAGATCGCTGAGTTCGACGGCGAGCGCGTTCTCGTACTTCTCCCTGCCGGGATTGGCGATCATCGGATACGTCGGGGGAAGCGGGGTGGTGCCGTCGGCGATCGCCTTGAACTTGAAGTAGTGCGACAGTTCCAGCGGGGTGCCCAGTACCGGGCCGTAGGTGCCGTCGGCACGCGGCCCGTAGTACTCGTACTGCCCCCACGGCTCGCGAACCCGGTAATCGGGATCGCGCAGTTCGCCGGTCATGTCGGCGCCTTCGCCCTGTTCGACGATCTCGTTGATCGCCCTTTTCGCTGAGTCGAGGTCCCGCACGATGATGACGGTGCCGCCGCTGTTCCCGAAGTTCCAGCGCTCGCTCTGCCGCGCCGCGTCGTATTTGCCGGTGTCGTGGTCGTACTCCTCGAATTTGGCGAGAATCGCCGCGTACAGCTGGCCGATGGTGGAAAATCCCGCTTCCTGCGGCGGCGCGTCCGGCTGCGCGGGTTGCTCGATCCGCATGAAGGTGCTTCGGAACAACTCGGCAGACGCGGCCATCAGCTGGAGGTAGGGGCCGCCGTCCTCGGCGTCCTCGGAAAGATGAGCGGGATAGCGCGGTGGAAACGGATTCCCGCGGCCGGGTGGGACGACGAGCTCCGGTTCTCCGCCGACCGCGTTGAGGAGGTTCGCCGCGAGGTTGAGGTGGATCATCTCCTCCAACACGACCCCGCGGACGAACTGGTACGCCTCCGATCCCTTGTCCTTGATCGAATACATCGCCGTCAGGTAGGGCGGAATGGTCGCGAACTCGACCCGTAACGCGATCTGCAGCAGTTCCTGCAACGTCCTGCCGCTGAAGGATCTGGTCGCCGAGGACGGAATTATGTAGCGAGCACCGTATTCGGTGACAGAGCCCATGGTCGCTCCTTCGCAGACGCTGGTGACGATTCCGGTCGAACATCGAGAGAATCGGGCTGCGCGGCGTCTGGGCAGCCGAAATCGACGTGGAACCTGTTCGGGTGCTGGGCGATTCCGCGGAGAGCCGTCGGTGCCCGTTCCGCCGTCCAGTGTCGCAGCGCGCCACCCTCCGCTGCATCGCCCGACTGGCCTCACTTCGACGTGCTCCACGATCCTGATCAAGCCGTGGTCCATAGTGGGGGGATGGCAGCCGTGAGCCCCGAGGACTTCCGCCCGATCGTCGAGCTGGTGCGTGATTTCGTGCGGACGAAGGTGATCCCGCGCGAGCTGGAGATCATGAACGACGACGCGATTCCCGGCGACCTGCGTGCGCAGGCGGCGGAGATGGGGTTGTTCGGCTACGCGATCCCGCAGGAGTGGGGCGGGCTCGGGCTCGATCTGTCCCAGGACGTCGAGCTGGCGATGGAGTTCGGGTACACGTCGCTGGCGCTGCGGTCGATGTTCGGCACCAACAACGGCATCGCCGGGCAAGTGCTGGTCAACTTCGGCACCGACGCGCAGAAGGCGGAATGGCTGGAGCGCATCGCTTCGGGTGAGGTGGTGGCCTCGTTCGCGCTGACCGAACCCGGTGCCGGGTCGAACCCGGCGGGCCTGCGCGCCAAGGCGGTCCGTGACGGCGACGGCTGGGTGCTCGACGGCGGGAAACGGTTCATCACCAACGCCCCGATCGCCGATCTGTTCGTGGTGTTCGCCAGGACCCGGCCCGCGGACGAGTCGGGGCCGGGCATCGCGGTGTTCCTGGTACCCGCGGACAGACCCGGCGTGGAGGTCGGGCCCAAGGACGCGAAGATGGGCCAGGAAGGCGCCTGGACCGCGGACGTCACCTTCTCGAACGTCCGGGTGCCCGCGTCGAGCCTGGTCGGCGGTGACGAGGACGCCGGGTACCGCGCGGCGATGACCTCGCTGGCGCGCGGCAGGGTGCACATCGCCGCGCTCGCGGTCGGCACCGCGCAACGCGCACTGGACGAATCGGTCGCCTACGCCGCTTCGGCCACCCAGGGCGGCACGCCGATCGGGGAATTCCAGCTGGTGCAGGCGATGCTGGCGGATCAGCAGACCGGGGTCATGGCCGGGCGCGCGCTGGTGCGCGAGGCGGCGGCGCGCTACGTGTCCGGGGAGGACCGCCGGCTCGGGCCGTCCGCGGCCAAGCTGTACTGCACCGAGATGGCGGGCAAGGTGGCCGATCTGGCGGTGCAGATCCACGGCGGCACCGGCTACATGCGCGAGGTCCCGGTCGAACGGATCTACCGGGACGTCCGGCTGCTGCGGCTCTACGAAGGCACCAGCGAGATCCAGCGGCTCATCATCGGCGGCGGCCTGATCCGCGGAGCGAAGCGGTGACCGCGCGGGCAGGTGACGCCGCCACGATGCTGTTCGTCCCGGGTGACCGCCCTGACCGGTTCGCGAAGGCGGCCGCGGCCGGGGCGGATCTGGTGGTGCTGGACCTGGAGGACGCGGTCGCCCCGGACCGGAAAGCGGAGGCGCGCGGGCACGTGGCGCGCTGGGTCGCCGGCAACCCTGGGTGCGCGGTGCGCGTCAACGCCGCCGAAACCCCTTGGCAGGGCGAAGATTTGGCGGTCGTGTCCCGGTACGAATGTGTCGTCATGCTGCCGAAGGCTGACCCGGCCGCGGCCCGCGCTGTCACGAACGAGCTGATCGCGCTGGTCGAAACCGCGCGGGGCGTTCTTGACGCACGAGAAGTCGCGGCGGTGCCGAACGTGCGGCGCCTCGCGTTCGGCAGCTTCGATCTCGCCGCGGAGCTGGGTGTGGACCCAGCCGATCGGGACGCCCTCGCCCCGGCCAGGAGCGCGCTGGTGCTCGCCTCGGCGGCAGCGGGGTTGTCCGGTCCCGTCGATGGGGTCACCGCCGACCTCCACGACGAAACGGTGCTCACCGACGACGTCCGGTACGCCAGGCGGCTGGGGTTCACCGGAAAGCTGTGCGTACACCCGAAACAGGTCCCGATCGCCGCCGCGGCCCTGTGCCCGACCGGCGAGGAGGTGCGCTGGGCGCGGTCCGTCCTCGGCGCGGCGAGCCACGGTGGCGCGGCGGCGGTGCGCGGTCAGCTGGTTGACAAGCCGGTCCTCGACCGCGCCCGGCGCATCCTCCGGTACGCACCAGAAGGGAACGGGCGATGACGCTCACCGACGACGAAAAGCAGATGGTCGCCCTCGTCGCGGAGTTCGTGGACGAACGGGTCCGCCCGCGCGTGCGCGAGTTCGAGGCGGACGACGTCTACCCGGCCGAGTTCATCGACGAGATGAAGAAGCTCGGGTTCTTCGGGTTGCTCGCCCCTGCCGAATACGGTGGCGTCGACGTGAGCACCGCTTGTTTCGCGCGGGTGACCGAGGAACTGGCGCGCGGCTGGATGAGCCTGGCCGGGGCGATCGGCGGGCACTCCGTCATCACCTACCTGATCAAGACCTTCGGCACCGCGGCACAACGCGAGAAGTACCTGCCCGCGATGGCCGAAGGCCGCATCCGCGCGACCATGGCGCTCACCGAACCCGGCGGCGGCAGCGATCTGCAGGCCATGCGCACTCACGCCGATCCCGACGGCGACAGGTGGTCGATCACCGGGTCGAAGACGTGGATCTCCAACGCCGCGCACTCCGGGTTGATCGGCCTGCTCTGCATCACCGATCGCGATTCCTCCCCCGCGCACCGCGGGATGAGCGTCCTGCTCGTCGAACCCGGCGACGGCATGACCATCTCCAAGAAGCTCCCCAAACTCGGCTACCGCGGCGTCGAAGCCTGCGAAATCGTCTTCGAAGAACACGACGTGCCCGGTGACGCCGTGCTCGGCGGCACCCCGAACCGCGGCTGGGCACACATGATGCGCGGTCTCGAAGTCGGCCGCGTCCAGGTCGCTTCGCGTGCACTCGGCGTCGGCCAGGCCGCACTCGACGACGCCGTGAAATACGCCCAGGAACGGGAATCCTTCGGCAAACCCATCTGGAAGCACCAATCCGTCGGCAACCTCCTCGCCGACATGGCCACCAAGATGCGCGCCGCCAGACTCCTCACCCTCGACGCCGCCGAAAAGCTCGACGCGGGCGAACGCGCCGACCTGGAAGCAGGAATGGCGAAGCTGTTCGCCTCCGAAACCGCCATGCAAGTCGCACTCGACGCCCTCCGGGTCCACGGCGGCTACGGCTATTCCAAGGAATACGACGTCGAACGCTACTTCCGCGACGCGCCCCTGATGATCGTCGGCGAGGGCACCAACGAAATCCAGCGCAACGTGATCGCCGCCCAGCTCATCGCCCGCAACAGGATCTGAGGGGCCGCCGTGTCCTCACCGCACTGGGAGCCGCGCACCGTCATCACGTCCGAGCGGGCCGATCCCGCACCGGTCGCCGCGCTCGCCGCGCTCTTCGACGACGGCATCCCCGCTCCCCGCCCCGGCGACGAACTGCCACCCCTGTGGCATTGGGTGGCGCTCCCCCGCTGGCCCGCCGCCGCCGACCTGGGCCCCGACGGGCACCCGGCGCGGGGCGACTTCCTCCCTCCGGTCGACCTGCCCCGTCGCATGTTCGCCGGCGGCGAGCTGACCTTCCACGCTCCACTGCATGTCGGAGAAACCGTCCGGCGGGAGTCCACAGTGGAATCCGTGACCGAGAAGGACGGCCGCTCCGGCAAGCTCGTCATCGCCGCCGTCCGCACCCGGCTGTCCACTGAGGACGGAATGCTCGCGATCGACGAACGGCAGGACCTGATCTACCGGGAAGCCGGGTCGGCCGCGTATACGCCTCCGCCGGTCGAGGACGCGGCCGCGCTCCGGCCCTCGGGTTCCCCGTTCCGCCGCGCCGCCACCGGGAACTGGGAGTTCACCACCGACCCCACGCTGCTCATGCGGTTCTCCGCGGCCACCGCGAACCCGCACCGCATCCACTACGACTGGCCGTACACGACCCGCGTCGAAGGGTATCCCGGCCTGGTCGTGCACGGACCGCTGATGTCGCTCGCACTGGCCGAGGCGCTGCGGCTGGACCGGGTTCCCGGCCGCGTGGTCCGGCTGGCGCACCGCAACAAGGCACCGCTATTCTGCGGCGAATCCGCCCGGCTGGACCTGGCCCAGTGCGAGGACGGCTGCACCGCGGACCTGATCGGGCCGGGCGGCACGGTTCGTACCAGCCTCACCGTCCACATCGGACTAAATGGCCCGGTGAGAACGGATGGAGAAGGTCGATGAGCCTGTTCACCGATCCGGAGATCGACTTCCTCCGGCAGCACCGGGTGGGGCGGTTGGCGACCTCGGGCAAGTCCGGCCGGCCGCACGTCGTGCCGGTCCTCTACCGGTTCGACGCCGAGCGCGGCTCGTTCGGGATCGGCGCGCGCGAACTCCCCGAACGCGGCCAGGACCGGCTCTACGCCCGGCACGTCGCGGTCAACCCCCAGGTCGCCTTCGTGGTCGACGATTTCACCAGCGAGCCGTCGTGGACCCCTCGGGGCGTGACGGTCAAGGGCGAGGCGAGGGTGCACACCGAAGGCGGCGAGCTGCTCGGCTTCGGCCCGCGGTGGCTGGAGATCGTGCCCGGCTGGGTCTCCTCGTGGGGCGTCGGCACGGATCCGTTCCGCCCCGCCGTACCGCGGCGGGGCTGACCGCGACGTCCGATCGCCGCCAGCGCACCGCGGCCGGACCGACGAGCATGGCCGGAAACGTCCACAATGGAATGGAAGATCCGGTCGCATGTTCGAACACGACGATGACGAGGCCCTGTTCGGCCACCTGCGCACGGCCAACGCCGGGCTGCTCGACCGGCTGCGCCGGGTGCGCCACGAGCACTGGGCCCAGCCGACCCCGTGTGCCGAGTGGACCGTGCGCCAGCTGGTGAGCCATCTGGTCCAGGCCAATCTTATCTACGCCCTGCTGCTGCGGGGCGGCCGCAAGGAGCAGTTCATCACCATCCGGGAGCAGGACACCCTCGGCGACGACCCGCTCGCCGCGTTCGAGCGCGCTGCCGCGGAGTGCTCCGCGGAATTCCGCGCGGAAGGTGCGCTCGACCGGGCCGTCGACTACCCGTTCGGGCCGGTCGTCGGACGCCAGCTGCTCGGGTTGCTGATCGCGGACGTCGTGGTGCACACGTGGGATCTCGCTCGCGCGATCGAAGGCGACGAGCGACTGGATCCCGAGCTGGTTTCGTGGACCCACGCCAACATCGAGGCGATCTTCGACGGGGTGAGCGACGGTCCTACCGCGACGGACAACAGCGGCAACTACTTCGCGTACCCGCCGTCGGCCCCGCCGAGGTCGGCCGATCCGCAAAACCTGTTGCTGCACCTCATGGGGCGCACCAGCTAGCTGTGCATGCCCCGAAGGTGGCCTTCGGGGCACTGGATTCCCCGAACCCCACCTTCGGGGCACGCCAAGGCCCGCCGCGAGGGCCAACCATCGCCCCGTGGTCAGTCCAGGCTGGCGTTCTTGGTTTCCGGGGCCCACAGGATCGAGCTGATCAGTCCGGCGACGAGGACGAGCGTCAGTACGAGCATGGTCGGCGAGAACCCGATCCCGTCCAAGCTGAGCGGAAGCAGGAACGTGCCGATCGCGGAGCCGATGCGGCTGAGGCCGTTGAGCAGTCCGACGCCGGAGCTGCGCAGATCCGTGGGGAACAGCTCGGCCGGGTAGACCTGGTCGAGATTCACCGCGGCGGACATCGTGAAGGTGAACACGAGGAACAGCGGGAACAGCAGCGCGGTGGGTGCGTCGGGCCAGACGGCCATCGGGGCGAGGCTGGCGATGAGCACCACGAACGACCAGATCGTCAGCCCGCGCCGCGTCGCCTTGGCCACGAGCCACAGCCCGCACAGGCTGCCCACGAGGAGGAAGAGGTTCAGCAGGCCGTCGCTGGTGGTGTCCTCCTCGCCGACGCCCATTTTGAGCAGCACCAACGGAAGGAAGGTGTAGATCGCGAAGTACGGCACCACCTGGGCGTTGTAGAAGATCGCGCCGAACGCGGTGCGCCGCCAGTACTTCCGGCCGAACAGGTCGCGGTACCTCGCCCTGCGTTCGGCCTGGTGCGAACCCGCCAGCGATTCGAACGCGGCTTCGTCGCCGCCGAGCCTGCGCACGACGGCGCGCGCCTGCTCCACCCGGCCGCGCGTGAGCAGCCATCGCGGCGACTCCGGCACGCCGATGCGCAGCAGCACCACGGCGATCGCGGGCAGGCAACTGCTCGCGAGCAGCCAGCGCCAGGCGTCTCCGCCCAGTGTCACCACGTAGTTCCCGAGGAAGAACGCCGCCACGTAGCCCACCGTCCACAGCACCGTCAGCGACGCGAGCAGCCCGCCGCGGTACCTGCGGGGCACGAACTCGGCCACGAGCGTCGGCCCGAGCGCGTAGTCGGCGCCGATCCCGATCCCGATCAGCAACCGCAGCACGAAAAGCTGCCCCGGATCGGTCACGAAGAACTCGGCCGCCGAAGCCACCGCGATCAGCAGGAAGTCCAGGGTGTAGAGGCGCTGGCGGCCGATCTTGTCAGCGGCCCAGCCGACGAGGACGCTGCCGAGGAAGATCCCGATCAGCGCCGAGGCCCCGAGCAGGCCCTCCCACACCGGTCCGAACCCGAGCCTCCCGGCGATCACCGGCAGCGCGATGCTGATGATGCCGAGTTCGTAGCCGTCGGAATAGTTGGCGCAGAAGGTGAGCGCGGTGATGCGCAGGTGGAATCGGTTGAGCGGGACGTCGTCGAACGCGGCGCCGGTGACCTCAGTCCGGGAGGAAGAGGTCCTGGTCTGCGGCATAGTCTTCGAAGCCTTCCAGTCGTTGCCTGGCGAGCGCGCCCGCGGCGTCGGCCATCGCCTCGACCAGCGCGACGGACAGCGACACGACCGCGGCGTGGGAGTCGAACACGAACTCCGAAGCCACGCCCGCGTGCAGCACGTCGTCTGCGGACGGGGTCAGGGACGACACGGGTCGGTCGGTGACCAGGAGGGTGCGCAGCCCGAGCGAACGGGCCTGCGCGAGGGCCTCGGCGCTCTCCCTCGGGTAGCGGGGAAGGGCGAACAGGACCAGTACACCCGCGCCACGCCGGTGGGCGTGCCGCACGGCGTCGCCGAACACACTGCCCGCGTCAGTGACGAGCTGCACGTCCGGATGGATTTTCCTTGCCAGATAAGCGAATGAAGCCGCCTGCGCGGCGGAAACCCGGTAGCCGGTGATCACCAGCGGCCGCGACGCCATGAGCCGTTCGGCAATGGAGCGCAGGCGCGTCTCGTCCGCCAGCTGGGCGCGCAGCGCCGTCAGGTTGCGCAGGTCGGCGTCGATCGCCGCCTGGAACTTGTT
This sequence comes from Amycolatopsis sp. CA-230715, assembly GCF_018736145.1. Lineage (GTDB taxonomy): Bacteria > Actinomycetota > Actinomycetes > Mycobacteriales > Pseudonocardiaceae > Amycolatopsis. The sequence goes on along the minus strand of NZ_CP059997.1, from coordinate 9,010,202 downwards.
GCCGCCCTCGGTGGCCGGTTCGTCCGAGGCGTCGCGAAGGTAGCGGCGGAACTCGCCGTAGCCGTCGAACCCGAGCAGTGCGACGAACCGGGTCACGGACGGCTGGCTCACTTCGGTGCACTGCGCGAGCTCGGCGCTGGTCAGCGCCGCGGCGTCGGCGGCGCGCTCGGCGAGGTAGCTGGCGATGCGCCGCTGCGCCGGCGTGAGCCGGTGCGCCGTCAGCAGGTCGTGCAGAGACCGGGACACTCGGACCTCCCGCCGTACTTGCCACCCGAGCGAATGAATAGTTTCATGTCACCCTAAGAGTGAATCAAAACTTGTCAAGCGAGAGGTCGTGATGACCGACAGCAGCCGGATCGAGATCAGGGGCGAGGGGCTGCGCTGTGCCGACGTGGTCAGGGTCGCCCGCCGCAGCGCGTGGGCGGACCTCGCACCCGAAGCCGCCGAACGGGCCACTCGCGGGTACGAACTCGCCGTGGAACTGGGCGCCAAACGCGCGGTCTACGGCCGCACCACCGGGGTCGGCGCGAACCGCCACACGGTGGTGGACGCGGAAACGGCCGACCAGCACGGCCTGCGGTTGCTCCGCAGCCACGCGGGCGGCACCGGCGACCCGCTGCCCGACGACGCCGTGCGCGCGATCATGGTCATCCGGCTCAACCAGCTCGCCGCCGCGGGCAGCGGCGTGCACCCCAGGATGTTGCGGGCACTCGAAACCGCGCTGCGGGTCGGCGCGCTGCCGCTCGTGCACTCGCGCGGCGCGATCGGCACCGGCGATCTCACCGCACTCGCCGAGATCGCGCTGACGCTCGCCGACGAACTCCCCTGGGCGGCGGGAGCGCTGGATCCCGTGCCGGTCAGCCCCGGTGACGCGCTGGCGTTCATCTCCAGCAACGCCGCGACACTGGCCGAAGCCGTACTCGCCTGGCACGACCTGTCCCGGTTGCTCGCGGCGAGCCACGTGGTGACCGCGTTGACGTTCTGCGCGCTCGGCGGCTCCCCCGAGGCCTATTCCGAACGCGTGCACCAGGCAAGGCCGCATCCGGGGGCGATCCGGTGCGCGGCCGAACTCCGCAGGCTGCTGAGCACCCCCGACGACCTGCCGACCGGGCGGCGGCTGCAGGATCCGTTCGGGCTGCGCGCTTTTCCCCAGGTTCAAGGCCCGGCGCTCGAAGCCGCGGAGAACGTCGAACGGGTGCTCGGCATCGACCTCAACGCCGCGGCCGAAAACCCGTTGATCGACGTGGAAACCGAGCAGGCGTACCACCACGGCCAGTTCTCGACCGCGCACGTGGCGCTCGCCTTCGACCACCTGCGCGCCGCGCTCCACCACGTCGCCGAACTGTCCACCGCGCGGCTGGGCGATCTCGTCGAGCCCGATCTCAGCGGGCTTCCGCCGTTCCTCGCCGAAGGTCCGCCTGGCAGCTCCGGGATCATGATCCTCGAATACGTGGCCCACGATGCGCTCGGGACACTCCGGCACGCCGCGTCTCCCGTCACGCTGGGCACCGCGGTGATCTCGCGCGGCCTCGAAGACCACGCGAGCTTCTCCACCCACGCCGTGCGCAGCACCGTCGCGGCCGCCGCGGCGTATCGCACCGTGCTCGCCTGCGAACTCCTCGGCGCCGTCCGCGCGCTGAGGATGGCCGGTACGCGACTCCCCGCCACTCCCCTGCGCGACGCACTGCGGCTCGCGGAAAACACCTTGCCGCACACAGCGGAGGACCATCCGCTGAGCGCCGAAATCACCAAGGCCGAACGGCTCCTCGACCGGCTCGCCACTCTCTGAGCCTGCCGAACGCCTTGGCCAGCTTGGGTTTCACGAGCGGAGGTGCCGGTTGCCGAGGGGTGGCAACCGGCACCGCTATCCGCACTGTCACACAACCACCTTCGAGCAGTGCTAGATCACGCCGGATCGCGGCGAGTCCAGTGTGAAGCGCGTGGATCCCAGGGAGCGCGAGATGCCCCGGGCTCGCTCGCGGGGTGAATGCCCCTGATGGCCACCAGGGCAAAACCTCCCCGATCTCCGCGAGCTACGTCGGCACCTCCGCAGGAGCTTCCTTTGAAGCAGTGCTAGATCACGCCGGATCGCAGTGCGTAGGCGACCGCGTGCGAACGGCTGTGGAGGCCGAAGCGGGACATCAGGCCGTGGAGCACGTTCTTCACGGTGCTCTCCGAGTACGCGAGCGCGGCCGCGATCTCTTCGGTGCCGCGGCCGTCGGCGAGCAGCCGGAGCACGTCCCGCTCGCGCGCGGACAGGCCGGACAGCGTGAGGCCGTTGGGCTCCAGCACGTCCTCCCGAATCCGGTCCAGCTGCTGGAGCAGGCTGCCCTGCACCCGGGGCGGCAGGTACGCCAGGCCCTTGCTGACCGCGAGAACGGTCCGCACCAGTTCCGCGCTGGTGGTGTCGGACCGCCGCAGCAGCGCGGCCATCCCGCATTCGATCGCGGTGATCACGGCGTCGGTCCGGAAGTGGTCGGTGACGATCACGCAGCGGGGCGGCGAAGGCAGCCGCGTTTTCGCCCGCACGTCCCGCAGGAAGGCGAAAACGTCGTTGTCGATGGAATCCTCGACAACCACGATCACCTCGGCCAGCGACAGGTCGGCGCCGGTCAGGACGTTCAGGCGCCGGTCGACGCCGAGGATGCTGGCCGCGCCGAGCCCGGTCATCGGGTCCGACGCGTGCACGGCGACCATCACGGTCGCGGCCTCGGACTCCGCGGTGTTCGGCGGAAGACAGGTCAGGGTCATAGTCAAGTCTCCAGTTAGCTCAGCGGCCGTGGGCGCACTCCGCTACTCGACCGTTCGTCAAACTCGATCATCACCGAGCCGGCCGGTCGATCACCAGGTCAAAGGGGTGTTCACTCCTGTCCACTTCTGCGCGGACAGTGCGGACGGTCAGGGGGAACCGCGTCCTTCACGAGCGGCCCAAAGGATCGCGCAGACCTCGCGCGTGCCCGACCGCAGATGCCGCCGGTAGGTGCCGAACGGCATACCGAGGCGCGCCGCCGCCGCTTCCTGGGTCGTGGCGCGCTCGAGGTAGGTGGCCCGCAGCGCGCGATGGTGGTTGACCCGGCGGGGATCGCCCGCGAGTTCCTCGACGGCTTTGAGTACCGCCTCGCGCAAAGCCGCCGCGTCCCGGTGGACGCGCACGAGCGGATTCGCCGCGAAGACTTCTTCGTCGTGCCAATCGCGCAGGAGCTGCTTGACGGCCTCGAAGTGCTGTTCCTGCGTCATGGCGACGGGAGACGGGAAGGCCCGCGCCGCCTCGGCACCGGGCACGGCGCCGCCGATCCGGGGCATGATCCGCTCCAGGTGCGCCGGGAGCGGGATTTCCCGCCAGTCGTGCACGAACACGCCCCAGTTCCCGTCCCCGAGAGCCGGTATCGAGTCGTACAGCCGGTAGTCGAACCACTCGAGCTTGGGAGCGAAGCCTTCGGCGTCCGGCAGGACGAGGAAGCTCGCGACGAGACCGTCGCGGTACCGCAACTGCTCGGTGGAAATCCGCGAGCTGTGCGCGTTGGCGGCGGTCGTGTACCGCGTCGTGGATGGTGCGGGCACCAGGAAACGGGCCACGCCGACGTGTTCCCCGGTGTTCACCCCGCCGGTGCGGTCGAGGTACTCCTTGACGGGCGCGAGCGCGGGGTCGGCGGTCAGGTCGTCGGAACCGGGGCGCAGGCGCAGCCAGGCGAAGAAGGACACCGGCACCATGTCCGCGGCGCGGCAGTAGACCTGGAACGCTTCGGGACGGCGATCGAGCCAGTACGCGACCCGCGCCGCGTACTCGTCACCTTGGTCCTCCCGTGCCAGGCGAAGCAGATCTTCCCGCTCCGCCGGCGCGTACTCGCGTTCGAACAGCGCCTCGGGTTCCACGTCGACGATGTCCTCGCGCACGTAGTCGGTGTACCGGAAGAGGTAGGTGATTTCCGACGACGCCACCGGGACGGCGTCTCCCGACGCGTTCTGCGCGCGTTCGCCCAGGTGCTGCCACATCCGCGCGTGCAGGGCGGAGTACGCCGCGGGATCGCGCCACTTGAACGACGAGTCGAGGACGTCGCGCACCAGTTCGTGGGCGGCGAGCCCGTGCGGTCCTGGCTCCACGTAAGGCAATCCGCCGAGCCAGTCGAACACGGCGACGGCGTCATCCTCGCCGAGCCCGGTGCGCAGCAGATCGACGGTCACGTGCCGCACATGGGCGCAGACGCGCAGGCCGTACTCGTGGGCCGGCGAAGGCACTCGATCGATCAACCTGGCCAGCAGGGTCTCGATGACATCGGGGCTGGGGGCCCAAGTCGCGTCGTCGAGCGACGTCGCGGTCTCGGCCGCGAGGCAGAGCGCGAGCGGATGCCCACCGGCGAAACCGTTCACGGCCGAGTGCAGCGAGCCGGGAACCCCGCGCTCGTCGAGCAGGTCCGCGACCTCGTCCGGGGTCAGCGGCTCCAGCGAGATCGCGCGCACGAGCTGCCGCCATCCTGGGTCGAGCGTCCAGTTCGGCTCCGGTTTGCGCCGCCCGGCCACGACGACGACGGTGTCCTCCGGCACCGTCGGCAGGAAGTGCTCCCGTAGCCAGGTCTCGAGGACCTGGCAGTGCTCGAACCCGTCGACGACGAGGACCGGCCGGTCGGCGGTCTCCACCGGCGCGGCTTCCTCGGTGAACGCGGTCGTGGAGGCGAGCACGTACTCCCCGCTGACCCACGCGACGGTGTGCCCGAGGTCTTCGGCGTCGTCGGCCAGCCGCCTCAGCAGCGCGGACTTGCCGATCCCGCCGGGACCGTGCACGAACAGCACCCGTGGCGCGTCGGGGTCACCCCGCAACGCCGAAGCGAACAACCGGCGCTGCGCGACCCTGCCGACGAAGCCCTGGTGGCGGAGCAGCCGCACGCGGTCGGCCATCGATCGCCGCCGCGCCCGGCGCACCGGCAGCTTGCGGACTGCGTCGTTCACGCGTTGCCCCTCCACAGCTGCGCGGTCCCACTGCTCGTCCACGCTAGAGCATGCCCAGGGCATCGCGATTGACACGATCGCGTCATGCGCGGCACTCCCCCGGCGGTCCACCATGGTGCGCTCCTGTGAGTCGGCTGTGAAAACGTTGTCGTTCACAGCCATGGATGCGCACCGGGCCCGGCGCGATGCCCGGGAATGGGATCAACCACCCCGGCGCAACCCCGCGCCGGCTCACGCGTCCGTTACAGCGGAGTCAACCCGCGTAGTCCTTGGCGAATCCGGTGGCGCTCGCCGGGGAGGAACCCCATTTCCTCAACCGCGCCACCTGCAGCCGGTGGTGGAACTCCGGGTCTCCGGTCCGCGGTGCGCACAGCAGCTCGATCATCGCGTTCGACAGCTCCTGGGTCGCCCACACCCGCCGCACCACCGCCGAGCCGTACCCGGTGAGAAGGCGATCGTCACCCGTCCTGACGGCGCACCGGATCGCGCCAGCCAGCTCGACGGCGTCGGCGACGGCGAGGTTCATCCCCTTGCCGCCGAACGGGGTGATGATGTGCGCCGCGTCGCCGACCAGGAACATCCTGCCGTAGCGCAGTTCTTCGGTCACCGCGGACCGCATGCCGAACAGGGCGGTCTCCATGATGGGCCCTGGACGCGGCAGCGGGCCGTCGGCGACCGCGAACCGGCGGCGCAGCTCAGCCCAGATCCGCTCCTCGCCCCAGTCGGCGAGCTCGTCGCCCGGCTCGGTCTGGAGGTAGAACCGGCTCGTGTCGGGGGTACGCAGCGCGTGGATCGCGCAGCCGTCGCGGTGCAGGGCGTACACCATGTCGGCGGCGATCGGCGGGGTCGCGGACAGGATGGCGAGCAGGCCGGAACCGTAGTCCTTGGTGACGGTGTGCGCGTCGATGCCGGCGACCATCCGGCGGCAGGCACCGAGGCTGCCGTCGCACCCGGCGACGAACGAGGCCCGCAGTTCGCCCGGATCGCCAGCGGGATCGGAAAACCGGACCACCGGCGACTCGGACTCGAGTGCGGCGACCTCGGTGACCGGGGTGTCGAACCGGATGCGCCCGCCGCCGCGGAGCAGCCGGTCGATCAGATCGCGGACCAGGAACTGCTGCGGATAGACGTAGTGGACGCGGTCACCGTTGAGGCGACCGTAGTCCAAGGTGAACCGCTCCCCCGCGAACCGGAATTCGCAGCGGCGGTGGGTGGTGTTCGCCCGCAGGAGCCCGTCGGCCAGCCCGTGCTCGCGCAGGGCCTGCACGGTGCCGTACTCGATCAGCCCCGCCCTGGCCCGGTTTTCCACGTGCGCGCGGCTCGACCGTTCGAACACCACCACCGGTATCCCGCTGTCGTGCAGGATGTTCGCCAGCACCAGACCGGCCGGGCCCGCCCCGACCACCGCGACCCGACCCTGGTCCATCCCGCGCTCAGACCGCGGGCTCGGCGAGGCGTCTGGCGAGCGTGACCCCGTCCGCCAGGTGCATCATCACCAGCTCGACGCGCTCGTCGGCACGGGCGTGCTCGTTGAACGCGTGCACCGCCGCGGCCTTGCTCCCCGGCGCGGGGTCCACCACCTGACCGGAAAACAGCGTGTTGTCCACGACCAGCAAACCGCCAGGGCGCACCCTCGGCACCAGCTCGTCCCAGTAGCCGAGGTAGCCGGGCTTGTCGGCGTCGATGAAGACCAGGTCGAGATGCGCGATGCCGGGCAGCGAGCGGAGGGTGTCCAGCGCGGGGCCGACGCGGACGTCCACCCGGTCCGCGACACCGGCCCGCTCCAGGTAGGACTCGCCGATCTCGGCGCAGCGCGCGTCGATCTCACAGGTCAGCACCCTGCCCCCTGGCGGGAGCGCCCTAGCGAGCGCGATCGTCGAGGACCCGGTGAACATGCCGACTTCCACGATCGCGCTCGCGCCGGTGAGCCGCACCAGGAAGCCGAGCAGCGCCGCTTCGTCCAGCGGCAACGTCATGTGCCCCATGGCAGGGAACTTCTCCCGGCTCACTTCCGCCAGCTCTTCCAGCAACGGGTCGGCCGCGCGTCCGTGCCGGACGACGTAGCGGTGGATTTCGGCGGTCGGCTCAATTGCCTTGTGCGAAACGGGCAAGGCGGTTCTCCTCTTTACCGTGCGGCGAGCCGGTCGATCCGGACGACGGTCTTTCCCACGGCCGAATCGTGGCCGTGGGAAAGCAGCTCGGGGGTGTTTTCCAGCGACAGCGTTTTCCCGATCAGCGCACCGGGATCGAGGCGGCCCGCGGCGAAAATGTTCACCAGTACCGGGAAAAGGGCACCGCAGTGTCCCCGCGACCCGATCAGCCGAGCCGCGTTCGAGACCCACGGGTTCGTGTCGACCCGTGCGGGCACATCGGTTCTGGACACCAGCACGACGCGCCCGCCCGGCCGGAGGTGGCGCTCGATCACCGGCAGCGTCGACGCCGGGTCGCCCGAGGCTTCCACGTGCACTTCGGCGTCCAGATCGTGCCGTGGAGCTTCGCCGGGGCCGAGGCACGACGTGAAACCCAGCCGTGCCGCGAGTTCGCGGCGTTCCGCCAGCGGTTCCACCCCGATCACCCGGCTGGCGCCCGCGATCTGGCATAGCAGACCCGCGAACAGGCCGAGCGGCCCGAGCCCATGCACCGTCACGCGTTCCCCGGGGCGGACGCCGCCGCCTTCGACGAACAACGCGTTGTAGACGCACCCCAGTGGTTCGAGGAGAGCACCGGCGAGAAGGGCGTCCTCCCGGCTCCAACCGTTGTCGCGCAACGGGTTCAGCCGATGGCAGGCCGTCTGCGGTACGACGACGTACTCGGCGAGCGCGCCGGGCGCGGTCAATCCCGCGAGGACGGCGTTCTCGCACTGGTTGCGACGACCTCCGAGGCACGTGTCGCAGACACCGCAGGCGAGCACGCTCTCCAACGCCACGAGATCGTGCAGCCGGACACGCGTCACCAGTTCCCCGGTTCCGACGACCTCGCCCGACGCCTCGTGACCGAGCACCACGGGCAGGGCGAGCGGCCCGCCGAATCTCGGGGTGCCATCGGGGTGGAACCGGCACGCGTCGAAGTCGGTGCCGCAGATGCCGCACAGTTCGACCCGCACGAGGACCTCCGTCGGCCCCGGCACGGGAATCGGCCGGCTCACGACGTCCATGCGACCGATACGCGAGCCCTCGTCAGGGGCGCTGAGCACGAGCGCGCGCATCCGACCTCGATCAACCTGCCGCAGTTCGCCTCCCGCTTTCGCGACGCCCACGGTCACCTCGAGACCCGAATTCCGGACTTTTCGTCCTCGCTCATTTTTCGCGCCCTTCCGCGGACTGGCGGCACGGTCCGGAATAATCGTGATCTCGCACGCCGGGATTATTGTTCGCCACTCAGCATGAGCATAGGGAGGCGAGCTTCGCCCCACAAGGCGCTCATATCCCCGAAAACGCGTCGCCACCAGTGATCCGCCCCACTCCGGCGACGACCGGAGAAATCGACTGGTACTCGCAAGCAGGTATCCACGTCGAGCGCAATGTACTTTTGGTCAGAGAAATGGGAACGTTTTTCCAGAGGCTCTCCCCTGAACGTCGATCGCACGAGATCGGCCATGCGGACTTGTCCGTTCGGCCAGCTTCTCGTGGCCGAACGGACAAGCCCTCGCAGTCGGCCGGGCGGCCCCTGTCCTACCGCCCGGCCGACGGGCTCACCGCAGGCGGTACGCGTTCGTCATGGTCTGCGAAACCGAGTTGCCCCCGGAGTCCTTTGCGGACAGTCGGAGCGAGACGAGCTTCGCCTGGCTGAACAACGGCGCCAGCACGAAGGCGTGCCAGCGCTCACCGCTGCCGACGACGAGCTGCCCGTACCAGGTCTTGCCGCCGTCGAACGACGCTTCCGCAGTGACCTGGCGGACAGTTCCCGTCGTGCCTGCCGCGCGCTCGACCTCGATCGGGACGACGAGCGGGAGCAGGCGCCACGCGTCGTTGGCGGCACCGAGCGCCGGAGTCGCCCGCAACGCCATCAACGGCAGCGGAGCCTCGCCGTCGGCGTGCTGCGAGCGGAAGGTCCACGAAGTCGCCACCGCACTGGACAACTCGGCGTCGGCGCCCTCCGGTCGCTTCGCGTCGACGGTCAGCGTGTAGGCCCCGTCCGCCGCGGGGACCGGGAAGGTCACTGCACCGACGTTCGGCCAGGTGTACCCGGGAACCCTTGGCACCGAACCGATTTCCACCCCGTCACGGGCGAGGCGGGTGGTGCCTTCCGCCGCCGTGAAGCTGAGGTGGTCACCGCCGGTGGCGAGCACCGGCAGCAGGACGCTGAAGGTGTCGCCGTTCCGCACGGTCTTGGCTGCCTTGTTCAGCGTCGGACCGACGACCGCGCGGTTCCACTGCTCGGTGGAGCGCTGACCCGGGCGGTACCGAACCCCGGCGGCCACCTCCATCGTGTCGAGCAGCGTTCCGTTCGTAGCCTGCCTTCCGACGTAGAGCTCCTTCAGCCAGGTGAGGTCCCCCGCGCTGTAGAACTCGTACCGCGTCGATGGCAACTGAGCCTGCGCGGTGAGGAACCAGGCATCGCCGAGCCCGGTCGCGTTGTCGTAGGGCGAGGGCAGCACGTGCAGGCTGCCCCACTGCTTGCCGGTACTGGCGTAGGTCGCGGTCACCTTGGCCAGTTCCCGGTCGCGCACCCGGTAGCCGGAAACGTCGGGAACCCGGCCGCTGCTGGGGAACTGCAGGTTGTAGACGTACGGGCTGTTCTCGGACCTCCCCTCGGTCGTCTGCTTCGTGAGCATCGTGGTGACGAGGAAGCCGAAGTCCGGTACGTCGGTGCGGGTGGGCGCGACGTAGGAGTACATGTCGTCGCGAAAAAGCCTCGGCTGGTACCAGGAATGAACCGTCCTGCCCCGGTTCACCATCTGTTCGGAGAAGGCGACGATCTGACCGTTCGACCGGGCATCGGGCTGGTCGGTCCGCACCGTCACCGGTTTCGCCAGCCGTCCGTCGAACACGATCGCGCGGTCGCGGTCGAGCACGAGACCCGGTTCGCTGACCAGACTCGACCCGCTGGACCCGTTCTCGCGCTTCTCGTCGATCTGCGAGACGAACAGGTACCGCCCCTGCGGCAGCCGGACCGGGCCGCCGCCGCCGGACACGTGGTAGATCTTCAGGTCACCGGTGTCCAGATTGGTCGCCATCACGGTCCCACCCGGCCCCTTCGGACCGGGGCCGTTCCCTTCGCGGTCGACCAGCTGGAGATCGGCCGTGTAGACGTTCCGTTCGAGATCGGCGCCGACCAGGCTCCGCACTTCGACGCCATTGGCGGCAGTGGCGACCAGTGTGCCGCCGTACGCTCCCCGCGGCTTGCCCGCGGGAGTCACGGTGACCGCGACGGTCGCCGTCGCACCGGCGGGAACCGTGATCTTCGGCCGGTCCACCGCGAACAGGCCGTCGACCGCCGGTGTGCCCGCTTCGTCGCGGACGTCCAGGCGCAGATCGAGGTCGAGCGGGGCGGTGCCGCCGTTGCGGTAGGTGATCTCCTTCGTCCTGGGTTTCCCGTCGGCGGCAGGCACTGTGCCGAAAGCGACCGTGGTGACGTCCGCTCCGATCTGCTGCCCGGCGGCCTTGGCCACGTCGACCCGGCCCGTGCCCTGCTGGAAGGCGGTCAGTCCGGCGGTCGGCTTCGCGGTGCCCGCGAGCGCGGACTTGAGCTGCTCGGCGCGCCAGTCGGGATGTTGCTGGGCGAGCAGTGCCGCCGCACCCGCCACGTGCGGTGTCGCCATCGAGGTGCCCGACATCGCTTGGTACGGATCACCGGGCGCGCCACCGGCCTTCGCCGCGACGATCCCGACGCCGGGGGCGGTGATCTCCGGTTTGACCGCGTTGTCCCCCACCCGCGGTCCCTTGCTGGAGAACGGGGCCAGCGCGTCGGCCCGGTCGACCGCGCCGACGGTCAGCGCCGAATCCGCGCTCCCGGGCGATCCCACCGTGCCCGCGCCTTTCTCCCCTTCGTTGCCCGCGGCGATCACGAACAGCACGCCCTTGTCCTTCGAGATGCGGTTCACCGCCTCTTCCAACGGATCGACGCCGGGGGCGTCGTCACCGCCGAGGCTCAGGTTGATCACCTTGGCGCCCTGGTCCGCGGCCCACTCCATGCCGCTGATGATCTCCGCGTACCCGCCACTGCCGTCGTCGCCGAGCACCTTGCCGACCAGCAGCCCGGCATCGGGTGCGACGCCCTTGTACCGCCCGCCGGAGGCCGCGCCGGAACCGGCGATGGTCGAGGCGACGTGGGTGCCGTGGCCGTGCCGGTCGGTGGGGTCCTGGCCGCCGGAGAAGTCCTTGGCCGCTACCACCTTGCCTGCCAGGTCCGGATGACCGGCGTCCACACCGGTGTCCAGCACCGCGATCCTGACGTCCTTGCCGGTGAACCCGCTTCGCCACACCTCCGGCGCGCCGATCTGCGGCACGCTGCGGTCGAGGTTCGCCTTCACCTTGCGGTCCAGCCACACTTTCCGCACCGCCGTCGCGCGCGGACCGACCACAGTGGACCAGAACGCACCGGCGCTGTCCTTGCGCTCGGCGAACGCGGTCGCGCCGATACTGTCCAGGCGGCGCACCTCGGTCGCGCCCGGCACCGCGGTGGCGGCGTACCCGGCACCGTCCTGCTGCACGATCAGCGGCAGCGTCGGTCGCGCGCTGTCGTCGTACCCGTCGGCGAGCAGCCGATCGATCCGGAAGAGTTGCTCGTCGAGCACGCCGTTCGCCACCAGCGGCAGGGCGTCGGCGGGGAAGACCGACCACCCGTCCTTGCCCTTGCTGCGCTGGAAACCCAGCTGCTCGCGGCCGGGTCCCGGCTGCACCGAAATCGCGGGATTCTGGCCACGGCGGTCCTGCACGGTGATCCGGTCGCCGGTGATCAAGGTGACCGTGCGCGGCTTGCCCAGTTCGGCGGTGTTCGCGCTCCCTTCCTGCGCTGGCGAACCGGGCACCGCTTGTGCGGCTTGCGCCGTCGTCACGCCGACCACGGTCACCAGCAGCGAACTGACCAGTGCTTTGGCTCTTCGGCGCATGTCGCACCCTCCATCTGTGGTTGTCGATCAGCCCATGACATCGTTGACAGCGCGGCAAGCGAGCCGACTCGGAATTCGCCGATTGTTTGACCGGACTTTGTTCGGCCAAAAGGGAAAATGGATTGCCGGGAAACGTGCCAGCCGAATCGAGGCTAATGCATTCCGACAGGGCGAAAAGCGGCCGAGCGGATCAAGATCAAGCGTCCGTTCGGCTCAACTGGACCTTGCTCCGGCTTTCCGCAGATGTTCGGGCTCGGCCGTCGCGGGCCGAACGGTCAAAGATGTGTGGCCTTTCGTGCACCGAGGATGATCGGGCGCCGTCATCTTTCACGAAGGTGGCTCGTGCGGCGGGAATCCCCTGCCGCACGAGCCACCGTCAAGCGATCGCTGGTCCTACTTGGCGCCGGTGGTCGGCACCGTCGGTTCCGCACCGGGCGGCAACGTCGGGAGCGTCGGCGTCCCGGGCGGCAGCGGCGTGCTCACCCAGCACCCGATCGGCATCCCCGGCACGGCGGGTGTCCCGGGCACCACCGGCTTGGCGGGCTGCGCATCCGTCGGGTGCGCGGGCTGCACGGGGTGCGCGGGCTGCGCCGGGGTGCCGGGCGGCAAGGGCACGGTGATGTGGCACGCGATCGGCGCTCCCGGCCTGCTGCCGCCGGGGTGCGATTCCGTGCTGGCGAACGCGGCACTGCCGGTGCCGAGCGTGATCGCGAGCCCGGCCACGACCACCGCGGCCCTCCGCAAAGACGGTGACATGGGAAGTTCCTTCCTGTCGATGTGCGCCCCGGGTTACCCCGGGGCGACCGCGGCTTCGGCGCGGTCTGCCACCAGGGAGCCAGACCGCGCCTATGGCCACCGTTCGCGGATCCGCTTATCGCCCCTTTATGCCGACCGCAGCGGACGGCGCGGGAGTAACCTGGGCTCGGCAGGAGCGCCTGCCGCACTCCGAGCTGTCCGCGGCCCGCGCCCGCGACGGCCACGAGGACAAGGGCCGCTGGTTCGCGCCGTCGATCGTCCAACCACCGCTGAACAAGGCGATCAGGGCGCGGGGCAGCGTCGCCGCGAAGGACAACGGTGTGACTGACGACAGCGCGTTCAAGAAGCAGATCCGGGCCAGGATGGCCGAAACCGGGGAGAAGTACACCGTGGCCCGCCGGAGGGTGCTCGCCGGGCGCGATTCCGGCGCACCGCCCGGGGTGCTGCGGGTCTACTTGCGTTCGCACGTGGATCTGGAACTGACCGCCGAGGCCCGCTTGGCGTACGCCGCGGCCGATGAGCGAGACCGCCGGGAAATGGCGGGCAGGCTGCTGGCCGATCGGATCGAGGTGGCCGGTTTCCCCGTCACCGGCTCGAAGATCGTGACGGACCAGGAGTCGCGTGTCGAGGCGGAGGACGCCACGATTCGCGGTGCGGTGCGGCGGGCCGTGGATCGGGCGGTCGGGGTATCCGCGGTGGAAATCGACCACGCCGGGGATCGGCTGTGGGTTGGCATTCGCGCGGTCAGGCCGATCCTGCTCGCCGGTCGTCGCGGCGAGGAAGCCGACCGGCTCCGTGGCGAACTCGAAGAACTGACCGGCGGCCAGGTGCGGCTGGACATCCGAGAGGTAACCGTCCCTGGAGTCACTTCCACACCCGGCTGAGCGCGGATGCGCGGCGACCTTGGCCAGGTCGCCGCGCATCCGCGGTTCGTTCGTAAGCGGGAAAACGGTGTCAGGTCACCGGTCCTCGCGGGTTGTCCTGCGACAGCGCGTAGCTCTTGCCGCCGAAGGTGATCTTGAAGTTCGACGGGGTGGCGATCGGCAGGTAGTAGTTGACGGTCACCTCCGCCGTGCCCTTCGCCGGGATGCTCTGCCAACTCGGCAGCGCGAACGACACGTGCTGGAAATCGCCCTTGAGCCCGCCGACGTTCGGCCCGGTGTGCCCCTTCTGCGTCACCCGCAGCCCCCAGCCCGACTGGTCGGTCATGCTGCCGGGGGCGCTGGTGCCGTAGTCGAATTCGATCTGGGCCCCGCCGGGGATGGCGGTGGCGGAGCGGTTCGTGATCGCCAGCTTCGGGTTGATCGGGTAGTTGTTGTCACCCAGTGCGAACCCCTTCGCCTCCACGCCCACGTCGAGCACGTCGGTCGGCATGGTCGTGTTGGATTTCGAAGCCCCGTATGGAGCGGCGCCCGCGAAGCGGCTTCCGATCTTGTCGACCAGCGTGGTGCCCATCCCGTACTGGTGCTTGGCCGCGTCCATCGCGTAGTCGCCAGCCAGCTCCCAGATCATGATCCCGCCGAGGCCCTTGTCCGCGACGTACTTCGCTTTCGCGTCCACTGCGGACTCGTCCTCTGTGGACAGGTAGACCTTCTTCTGCTCGTTCCACAGCCACGACGAGGTCAGCGTGCTGCTGTAGTTGCGGGTGTAGATACCGGTCAGGCGGTCCGTCGGGTCGTTGTCCGGGTCGAGGCCGTACGCCTTCAGGTAGTCGCCCTGTATCCCGTTCTCCAGGTTCTTGGCGTGCCACATCGGGTTCACTCCGGACGGTACCTCTTCGCCGCCCGCGGTCGAGTCGTGCCAGAGGTTGTCGATCCCGATCGCGCCGTTGCCACAAGGAATCTTGGACCCCACGCTCCCGCCGGTTCCCGGCGGGCACTTCTTCTGGTCCGGCAGCGGCGCGGTACCCCACTGCCCTTGCTGGCCACCGCTGACGCCCTGCCAGCCCCTGGTGTAGAACGGCACGCCGATGTTGATCCGGCCCGCCTGCATCGCACCGCGGAAGTAGTGGTAGGCCCAGTCGGTGTTCAGGTGCCCGATCCCCTCGTACTGCGGGGTGGTGTAAACGCTCCAGAACTTGAGTTCGGCGTCGTTGCCGTCGTCGTAGAGCGCGGCGTTCGGGCCGACGTACTGGTTCCACGCGCCGTGCAGGTCGTAGGTCATGATGTTGGCGTAGTCGAGGTACTGGGTCACCTGGTAGGTCTCGGCACCGCGCAGGATCCACCCGGAAGCCGACACGGCCGCGGTGAGCAGGTAGTGCTTGCCATCGGCCGTACCCGCGGCGTCCAGCTTCGCGCGCAGGGTCTTCATCAGTGCGACATAATTCTTCAGCAGGGTCGCCCGGTTCGCGTCGGAGATCCAGAAGTCGTCGGGATTGCCCGCGTACTTCATCGACGTGGCGTACTCGTAGTCGATGTCCGCGCCGTCGAACCCGTACTGCCGCAGGAACTGCACGGTCGAGTCCGCGAAGGTGTCGATCGCCTGCTGGCTCTGGGTGGTCTTGTAGAAACCACCCGACGCGGTGCGGGTGCCGTCCGGGTTCAGGATGCCGCCGGACTCCGCCCAGCCACCGATCGAGATCAGGGTCCGCACGCCGGGGTTCTGCTTCTTGTACTTGTTGAGCAGGTTGAAATGCCCTTTGTACGGATACGCGGGATCCATTTCGGCACCGAGCACGCCCGGCCACTCCATCCCGGTGGCCGCGTTACCCGGGCCGTCGGGGCCGACCGAAACCCGGTTGTCGGTGCCGATGTGCGCGAACGCGTAGTTGATGTGGCTGACCTTGTTCCACGGGATCTGGCTGGCGAGGTAAGCGGGCGAGCCGTCCTTCCCGGTCCGCCAGCCGGTGAAGTAGCCGATGGTCCGGCGGGTGCTGCCGTGCGCGATCTTCTCCCGTCCCGAACCGTCGTACACGGTGCAGTACGGCGACGCGGTGCCCGGGGTGGCCAGCAGGCCGTCCGGCCTGCAGTCGTCCGCCCGCGCGCTCGCCGTCCCGGGCAGCAGGACGACCAGCGACGCGGCGACAAGCGCGGCCACGGCGGCGAACACCGCCCCTGCTTTGGATCTTGTCGATATCGGTGACACGGCAGACCTCCTCGAGGACCCATTTCGCTCGTGACGCACCGAACGTACATTGGTCCAGTCCAATTTGGTAACCGGCCAACGGCGGTATCGGCGCGCTCGATGGGCTCGTGTTATGGCTTCCGTGTTACGGCTTCGCCGGAACCGGCCGCGCGTCCGCGTTGCGCGCCAACCAGCTCGTGTACGCGGGATTCGCGTCGGACAACTCCGCGTAGATCCGCACCAGCGCGCCGATCAGTCGCTGCGCGGCGCCGTCCGCTCCGGAACGCCACAACACCGAGATCCGCTGGGCCAGCGGGGCGTCCCGCAACGGGACGAGCACCAGACCGTCGAGTGGCCGCGCCGTCGGGTGGTATGGACCAACGGCCTGCCCGGAGCACACCAGCGCCTTGGCCAGCTGCCAGTCGCCGGTCCAGTAGCTCACCTGCGGCTGAAATCCGGCGCCCGCGCAGACGCGCCGGAAGTAGGACGGCCAAGCGCCCTCGTCGAGCGGATCGTCGATCCATTCGTGCGCGCTCAGCGCCCCCAACGCGACTTCCGCCCGTGTCGCAAGTGGATCTTGCGCGGACACACCGACGAACACCGGTTCGCGCGCGATCAGCACGTGCCGTTCCACCCCGGCGGGCAGGGTGTCCGGCGCGTCGACCGGCTCCTGGACGACACCGACGTCGAGCGCACCGGAATCCAGCAGCGAAACGATCTTGGCCTGGCTGTGGTCGACCCGGAGCCACACCTTCGCCGACGGCAGCACCGAACGCAGCCGAGGGCCGAGCAGGTTCAGCGCCGGGCTCGGCTGCGCACCGATGCGCAGCACCTTCTTCGCCGCGCCGTCGTGCCGATCCGGGAGCAGCGCGGCCGTCAGATCGTCCAGCCCGAACAGGATCGCCCGCGCCCTGGCCACCACCTCGGCGCCGACGGGCGTCGGCACGACCCCCGCGGTGGTCCTGGTGAACAGGCGTGCGCCGAAGTGCTGTTCCATTCGGCTCAGCATGGCGGACACCGCGGGCTGGCTCAGGCCGAGCCGCACCGCGCCACGGGAAATGCTTTCACCGGCCGCGATCGCGTCTAGCACCCGGAGGTGCTGCGGGCCCAGATCCACCTCGGCCTCCTGACCACACCGTCAGTTCTCGGTCGAGAATAGTGGTCGCGTCAACGTTCTTTCGTACTGTTCTCATTCTTTGGGGGCGACCCTGGTGCTTCTTCTGGGGGCACGGTGCAAGTCACGGGCACGCCTTCGGCGCGCCGTGGGGAACTGACGCTCCTCGGTGCGGGTCGCGTCGTTGGTCACCAGCGTCAGTTCCCCACGGACCGGGCATCGTGGTCGGCTTTCGTTCGTAGGGCTGCGGTGGGGGCTGTGGTTCCGGCGTTTCGGTTTTCGTGGTGGTTGCGTTGCGATGGCGTCGCTTGGTGTGGATGGTGCGGTAGCGTTGTCGATGCTCCGGTTTTGTTGTAGTTGGCACCAAAGTGCATTCTTCGAGTTTGTTTTTTGTTGGCGCTTGCTCAGAATTGTTGGTATACTTGCAGGGTGTTCAGCGATGGGGAGTTTCTGAATTGTTCGTCCGCGGCTCGCTTTGTTGCCGAGCGGCGGGTAAATTGGTGTCGCGAGAGCGCTTTTGAATTGCGCGGGATTGCACAGATGGCCTCGCTGGGGTCTCGGCGGTCGGTGGTGTCCGAGGTGGCGTTGCTGTGCAGGATGTCGGAGGCGGCGGCGGAGCGGAGGACGGCGCTCGCTGACGCGTTGACCTCCTACTTGCCCTGCGCCTTGGAAGCCTTGGAGGCCGGTGTTATCGATGAGTACGCCGCGTCGCGGGGGTTCGAAGCTACCTCGTGCGTGTCCGAAAGTGTTGCGCGGCAGGTGGATTCGCGGTTGCGGTTCGATGTGGGCAATCCGGCGGCATTGCGGCGGGCGGTGAACTCACTGGCGATGCGGCTCGACCCGGACGGGTACGAACGGCGGCGACAGAAGAAAGCAGCGGCTCGGGTTTTGGAGCTTCGGCACGGGGATCACGGCTCGTCGACCTTGTTCGCGGAGTTGCCAGCGGACCGGGCCCAGGCGATCTACGCCCTGTGCGATCAGGACGCGCGCAGGCTCAAACAGCAGGGCGACAATCGAACAATGGACCAGTTGCGGGTGGACGCGTTGGCGGCTCGGTGCCTCGGCGGCCAACCCGACGGGCGGCCGCGGGCGCAGATCTTCGTCCACGTCGACCTGCCAACCCTGCTGCGGCTACGCGAAAACCCCGCCGAACTCACCGGGTACGGCGAGATTTCACCGGAACTGGCACGCGAAATCGCGTTCGACCGCAACTCGACCTGGAACCGGATCGTCACCGCGCCGATCACCGGGAAACCGATGGACGTGGGGCGCAAAAGCTACCGGCCGCCGAGAGCGGTGCGGCGGTACATCCACGCCCTGCGCCGCACGTGTGCCATGCCGGGGTGCAACCGGCCCGCGCAGTACACCGACCTCGACCACGCCACCGCCTGGGCCGACGGCGGCGGAACCGACGAGGCGAACCTCCGGCCGCTGTGCCGACGGCACCACCTACTGCGCGCGGAAGCCGGGTGGGACATCACCACCAACGACGACGGCACCGTCACCGTGACAACTCCTGGCGGGTTCACCTACACCGACGGGCCGCCGAACACCGCGCCCGAACGGTTCACGCGCGGATGCAACAAACGGGTTTACGGCAGCACGCCCGCGCCGGGGATCGCATCGAGCAGCCGTTGCGTGTAAGGGTCCGCGGGTGCATCGAGCACCTGGGCCACCGCGCCCTGTTCGACGACGCGGCCCTCCCGCATCACGAGCACTTCGTCGGCGATCGACCGGACCACGGCGAGGTCGTGCGAAATGAACAAGTAGCTCACGCCGAGGTCCTCCTGCAAGCTGGCGAGGAGGTTCAGGATCTGGTCCTGCACCAGGACGTCCAGCGCGGAAACCGCTTCGTCGCAGACCACCAGCCCCGGGCTGAGCGCGAGCGCGCGGGCGATCGCCACCCGCTGGCGCTGCCCGCCGGACAGCTCGTTCGGGTAGCGCTGGGCCACCTCCGCCGGCAGCGCGACCTGGTCGAGCAGCTCGCGCACCCTGGCCCGTCGACTCGCCCGATCGCCGACACCGAACACGCGGAGCGGCTCCGTGATCAGTCTGTCCACAGTGAACATCGGATCCAGCGAGGCGTACGGGTCCTGGAACACCGGCTGCATCGTCCGGCGCGCCGCCTTCAGACGCGCGCCGCGCAGACCGACGACCTCCTTGCCGCCGAGGCGGACCGTTCCACTGGTCACCGGGATCAAGCCGAGCACCATCCTGGCCGTGGTGGTCTTCCCCGAACCGGACTCGCCGACGATCGCCGTCGTCCGTCCTTTCCCGACAGTGAACGAAACGTCTTCCACCGCCCGAAAAACGCCTTCACCACGGGCCGCTCCGCGCAGTCGGTACTCTTTGGACACACCTTGGACTTCGAGCACCGGAGCCGGGGAAGCCTCGGAAACGGGCACGCGGGTCGAGGTTTTCGCCAGCGACGGTGCGGCGGCGACCAAACGGCGGGTGTACTCGTGCTGCGGGTCGGTGAGCACCTGGCGCGCGGGACCCGCCTCCACCACCTCGCCGCGGGACATCACCACCACCTGGTCCGCACGATCCGCCGCCAGGCCGAGATCATGCGTCACCAGCAGCATCGCGGTGCCCAGCTCGCGGGTCAGCTCGTCGAGGTGGTCGAGGATCTGCCGCTGCACCGTCACGTCCAGTGCCGAAGTGGGCTCGTCGGCGATAAGCAGATCGGGACGGCAGGCGAGGCCGATCGCGATCAGCACCCGCTGGCGCATCCCGCCGGAGAACTCGTGCGGGTACTGCCGTGCGCGACGGCCGGGATCCGGCAGCCCCGCCTCGCCGAGTACCTCGACCGCGCGCGCCCGCACTTCGCGCCGGGTCGCCATGCCGTGCACCAGCAGGGTTTCCTCGACCTGGCGGCCGATTCGCGAGACCGGGTTCAGGTTCGACATCGGGTCCTGCGGCACGAGCCCGATTTCCCGGCCCCGCAACCGCCTCAGCCGCTTCTCGTCGGCGTGGGCGATGTCTTCGCCGCGCAGCCGGATCTCGCCGCCGGTCACCCGGCCGGAACCGGGCAGCAGGCCCATGATCGCGTGCGCCATCGTCGACTTCCCCGACCCGGACTCGCCGACCACGGCGACCCGCTCTCCCGGCATCAGGCGGAAAGCCGCCCCGCGCACGGCGGCGACCTCGCCGAAGGACACCTCGAGATCGCTCACTTCCAGCAACGGCTGGTCCGTCATGGCGGCTCCCGTCACGTCGTCGTCTTGGGGTCGAGCGCGTCGCGGAGCGCGTCGCCGAAAAGGTTGAACCCGAGGCAGATCACCGCGATCGCGATACCGGGGAAGACTCCGGGCCACGGGGTGCGGAACAGGTACTGCTGCGCGTCCGACAGCATGATCCCGAGGCTCGGCGCCGGTGGCAGGATGCCGAGCCCGAGGAACGAGAGGATGGCTTCGCCGAGCACCGCGGCAGGCATGATCACGGTGGCCTGCACGATGATCGCGGACAGCGAGTTGGGCAGGATGTGCTGGCCGAGCACGCGCAGGGAACCCGCGTGCATGGTGTGCGCGGCGAGCACGAAATCGGATTCCTTCAGCCGCAACGTTTCCGCGCGCACCACCCTGATCATCGCCGGGACGTTCGCGATGCCGAGCGCGACCGCGGCGTTGCCGAGGCCGCCGCCGTTGATCGCGGCGAGGCCGACCGCGAGCACCAGGAACGGGAAGGCGAGCATCAGATCGGCGAGCCGCGAAACCACCGCGTCGACGCGACGCCAGTAACCCGAGAGCAGTCCGAGCGGGACACCGACGACGAGCGCGAGCAGCACGGAAAGGGCGCCGACCTCCAACGACGCACGCGTCCCGTACAGCACGCGGGAGAGCACGTCGCGGCCGAGGTCGTCGGTGCCCAGTCCGAACCCGACCGTGCCGGGTTGCTGGAACGGCGTGGTGAAGTGCACCTCGGCCGGTGGGTACGGCGCCAGCACCGGCGCGAACACGCCGCCGACGAGCACGATCAGCAGGAGCACCCCGCCCGAGATGCCGAGGGGATTGCGCAGCAGCTTGCGCACCACGCGGCCGCGCACCGGAAGCGAGGAATCAGGCGGGACGGTCATCGCAGGCTCCCGGACACTCGGACGCGCGGATCGATGATGGTGTAGAGGACGTCGACGAGCAGGTTGATCACGATGTAGGCGACCGTCACGACCAGCACGACCGCCTGGATCACCGGGTAGTCGCGGCTGAACACCGAGTCAAGGGTGAGCTTCCCGATCCCGGGCAAGCCGAAGATCCGCTCGGTGACCACCGCGCCGGCGATCAGCCCGCCGAGTTGGAGGCCGACCACCGTGGTCACCACGATCAAGCTGTTGCGCAGCCCGTACCGGAACACCACCGCGCCCCGGCCGAGCCCCTTCGCACGGGCCGTGCGCACGAAGTCGGCGGTGAGCGTGCCGACCATGGACGCCCTGGTCTGCCGCTGCACCACCGCGGCGTGGGACATCCCGAGGATCACCGCGGGCAGGGTCAGGTAGTAGATCCCGCGCAGCGGGTGCTCGAACGGTGAGACGTATCCCGAGGCGGGGAACCAGCCGAGCCCGACGGCCAGGTACAGCACGGCGAGGATGCCGAGCCAGAACGTCGGCACCGACAGCGCGAGCAGGGAAATGCCGTTCGCCGCCCATTCCGGCCAGCGCCCGCGGAACACCGCCGCGACAACCCCGCCCGCCATCCCGGCCAGTACCGCGATGATCATCGCGTAGACCGCGAGCTGCAGTGTCACCGGCAGGGTGGTGCCGATCATGTCGGTGACCGGCGTGCCGGTACGGGCCGATTTGCCGAAGTCGGCCGTCAGCGCGTGCCCGAGGAACTTCAGGTACTGCACGGGAACGGGTTCGTCCAGGCCGAGCTGAGCCCGGATCGCGGCGATCGCCGCCGGGTCGGCCTCCTCCCCCGCCATCGCCTGCGCCGGATCGCCCGGCAGCGCCCGCACGCCGAGGAACACCACGATCGACGCGAGCAGCAGGGTCAGCGCGGATTGCCACAGCCGGTGGAACAGGTAGCGCGCCACGGGTTCAGCCCTCCCTGTCCGCGGCGAACGCGGCCTTGCCCAGCCGCAGCACGCCGTCCGAATACACCTCGACGCCGACGAGACCGGCCGACCGCACGACGAGGTTGCGCAACCGGTAGGTGTAGACCACCGGGTTGTCGCGCTGGATCAGCGTCACCGCTTTCCCGTACAGTGCCGCGCGTCGCGCCGGGTCGATGACCTGTGCGGCCTTCGTCAACACCTCGTCCAGTTCGGGTGAGGAGAAGCCGCCGTAGTTCCCGCCACCGCCGCTGACCAGGAAGCGCGCGGTGTTGGCGTCCGGGTCGATGCGGCCCGACCAGCCGAGCAGCAGGGCCTCGTAGGTGCCGCGCTTCTGCACGTCGAGGAGCGTCGAGTATTCGACCGGCACGATCTCCAGCGCGAACCCGCCTTCCGCGACGCTGGCCTGCAACGCCTGCGCGTAGCGGAGCTGGTCCTGGGCGTTGCTCACCTGCAGGCGCACCGGGAACGGCACCGGGACCCCGGCTTCGGCCAGCAGCTGCCGCGAGCGCTTCGGATCGAAGGCCGGACAGGCGGTGCCCGCGGGCGAGGCGTACGGAGACTTCGGCGAAACGGGTGTACAGGCGGGTTCGAACCAGTTGTTGAAGACCGTGTCCACCAAGGTCTTCCGGTCGATCGCCGCGGAGAAGGCGGCCCTGATCCTCGGGTCCTTCGCGAGCGGGGTGTCGATCGGCTTGGCGGGTTTGCCTACGCCATCGACGTTGCCGATGTTGAAGGTGATGCCCTGGTAGCCCAGTGAACCCGATTGCAGCACCTTCAAATCGGGGTCCCTGGCGAGGGAATCGACGTCCTGGGGCGAAATCGTGTCGGCCACGGCGACATCACCGGAGCGCAGGTTGGCCGCCCTGATGTTGGCGTCGGGCATGATCCGGTAGGTGATCTTGTCCAGGTGGACGTGCGCCGCGTCGTAGTACCGCGGGTCCTTGACCACGGTGATGGCGGTCTGCGGGACCCGCGAGGCGAACTTGAACGGCCCGACGCACACCGGCGCCGCCGCGAAGTCCGCACCCTTCGCCGCGAGCGCGGCCGGGGACATGATCATCCCGGCGCGGTCGGCCAGTGCGGCGGTGATCGGCGCGAACGGCCGTTTGAAGCGGAGCACGACGTGACTCGCGTCCGGTGCGGCGATTTCCTTGATCGGCCCCATTTCACCGGTGCGCTGCGATCCCTTCATGGTCAGGTGGCGCTGGAGGCTCGTGCGCACCGCGTTGGCGTCGAAGGGAGTTCCGTCGGCGAACACGACGCCGGGCCGGACGCCGAAGGTCACGGTCAGCCCGTCGGCGGAGACCTCGGGGAGCGCGGAGGCAAGCTGTGGCACGATCTTTCCACTCGCGTCGAGGTCGTAGAGCTTCTCGCAGATCGTGCTCATCACGTAGCGCGTGTAGAGCGAACTGGACTTCGTCGGATCGAGAGGGTCTGGTTCGGACGACAGGCCGACCGTCAACTCCCCGCCCTGCCGGACGGGCTGGTCGCCGACTGGGGCGCCGTAGTCGTCGGGGTGGTCACCACCGCCCGCGACGTGCTGGATCGGTACGCACGCCGCGAGCACGACCGCCGCGACGACGAGCACGAACGGCCGCCTAGCGCGCGAAAACCGGAGAACCATGGACGACTCCCAGCGTCGGGTGGGGTTACCTGCCTACGGCGTAGCCCTGCATGCCGCGGGGGTTCGAACCCGCGGACAGGACTCCGGTTTCCGGATCGCGCGCCACCGCGCACAATCGGCCCTCCGACCACGGCTCCCCGATCGTCACGTCGTGCCCGCGGGAGCGGAGATCGGCGACCACGGCGTCCCCGATCCGCGATTCCACGGTGACGCTCCCCGGCCGCATCGCGCGCGGGTAGAACGAGCTCGGGAAGCTTTCGGTGTGCCAGTTGGGTGCGTCGATCGCGCCTTGCAGGTCGAGCTGGCCGCGCACCTTCTCGCGCAGTGCGACCGCGAGGAAGAAATGGAGGCTCCACTGGTCCTGCTGGTCGCCGCCGGGGGTTCCGAACGCCAGCACCGGTTCCCCGTCGCGCATCGCCAGCGAAGGCGAAAGCGTGGTGCGCGGCCGACGTCCCGGCGTCAGCGAGTTCGGCAGGCCCGGTTCGAGCCAGCACATCTGCAGCCGCGTCCCGAGCGGGAAGCCGAGAGCCGGCACCACCGGGTTCGACTGGAGCCAGCCGCCGCTCGGCGTGGCGGCGACCATGTTGCCCCACCGGTCCACGACGTCGAGGTGGCAGGTGTCGCCGCGGGTGGCGCCGTCCTTGCCCACCGTCGGTTCCCCCGCCCCGGCAGGCAACCGTTCCGTCGGCGCGCCTTCGGCGACCCGCCTCGCGTGCTCGCTCACGCGCGGTTCCCGGCCTCCCGGTGCGCCCGGCCGAAGCTCCAGCGAGGCGCGCTCCCCGATCAGCGCGCGCCGCGCATCGTTGTACTCCTTGCCCAGCAAGGAATCCGGCGCGAGATCACCGCTGTCGCCGTACCATGCCTCGCGGTCCGCCATCGCCAGCTTCGTGCCTTCGACGAGGGTGTGCACGTAGTCCGGTGCGGTGTGGTCGAGGTCCCCCGGCAGCAGGGCCAGCTGCTGCAGGAAGACCGGGCCCTGGCTCCACGGTCCCGGTTTGGCGACCGTCCAGCCGTTCCAGGTGTACGTCGCGGGGTCCTCGTAGGACGCCGAGAACGCGGCGAGATCGGCGCCGGCGAGGGTGCCCGTGTGCCGCTCTCCCGAGGTGTCCATTGTGGGTAGTGCGGCGAACTCGGTCAGCGCCTCGGCGATGAAGCCCTCGCGCCACACCCGGCGCGCCGCGTCGATCTGCGCCTCCCGGCCCGGCCCCGCTGCCTCCGCCTCACCGATCAGGCGGCGCCAGGTCGCGGCCAGCGCCGGGTTCTTCACCAGCGCGCCGGGAGCGGGCGGTTTCCCGTCGCGGAGGTAGACCTCGGCCGAGGTGGTCCACTCGGTTTCGAACAGCTCTTGAACGGCGGCCACGGTCGTCCCGATCCGTTCCACCGCGGGATGGCCGCCCTCGGCGTACCCGATCGCGTACTTCAGTACCTCCGACAGCGACTTGGTCCCGTGGTCGCGCAACAGGAGCATCCAGGCGTCGAAGGCGCCGGGCACCGCCGCGGCGAGCGGGCCCGTACCGGGCACCAGATCCAGCCCGAGCGAGCGGTAGTGCCCGGTGGTGGCGCCCGCCGGGGCCGGTCCCTGTCCACAAAGGACCTTCGGCGCGGCGCCCGCCGGGGCGAGGATGATCGGCAGGTCGCCTGCGGGGCCGTTGAGGTGCGGTTCGACCACGTGCAGCACGAATCCGGCGGCGACCGCGGCGTCGAAGGCGTTGCCGTCGTCCTCCAGCACCGCCATCGCGGCGGAGGACGCCAGCCAGTGGGTGGAGGAAACCATGCCGAAAGTGCCCTGCAGGGTCGGCCGCGTGGTGAACAAGCTGGTCCTTCCGCTCGACGAGATATGGAGGGAGTAAACGCCTCACCCACCACGACGTCAAAGACATGTGTGACACCATTCCGATAGCCTGCCGCTATCGATCGGGAGCACCGCCGTGGAACGTCGCCAGCTCGAATACTTCGTCGAGATCGTCGAGCGGGGCGGTTTCACCCACGCCGCCCGCGCGCTGCACGTAGCCCAGCCCTCGCTGTCCCGCGCGATCGGGAACCTGGAACGCGAGCTGGGCGTGACGCTCTTCCACCGGGTCGGGCGCAACGCGGTGCTGAGCAGCGCGGGAGAGCTGCTGGTCGACCGGGCGAGGTTGGTGCTGCGCGATCTCGCGGCCCTGCGCACCGCGGCGCGCTCGGCGGCCGAGGGCGCGGTCGGCAGGGTCGACGTCGCGGCGACCTCGTCGTCCGCGCTCGAACCGACCACCAGCATCATCGCCGATCTCCGGGAGGACCACCCCGGCGTCACGGTCAGCACCTCCTCCGCGCAGTCCGCGGCCGAGGTCGTCACGATGGTCCTGCAAGGGCGGTGCGAGGTCGGTGTCTGCGGCAGCCGCGAACGCCCGGCAGGAAACGGACTGGTGGCGCACCACCTCCGCGACGAGGAGTTCCTGCTCGTGGTGCCGCCCGGCGCACTGCCAGGAGCCGGGCCGGTGGTCGCACCGGAGGTCCTGCGCGGGATGCGGTTCGTGGTGCCCAAACCGCAGACCGCGGTGCGGGCGCTGTTCGACCGGCTCGCCGGGACCGTCGGTGACATGACGATCGTGGCCGAGGTCGAGGACCGCAGCGTGGTACTGCCCATGGTGCTCAAGGGCATCGGTGCCGGGCTGATGCCGGACGGCTGGGCCGATCTCGCCCGCCGCGCCGGTGCCGACGTCCACCGCTTCGATCCCGCGGAGCGGCTGCCGCAATGGCTCGTGCACAGGGCTGGCCCGGTCACCGCCGCGACACAGGCCTTTGTGGACACGACACTGTCCACTCGGGAGTGATCAGCTCGGGAGGTGCTCCTCGAACGCCGGAAGTCCTTGGTAGACATCGGGTTTCGTCCTGCGGAGCCACGCGGCCGTGCCGAGGCCCGCCACGAGCGCGACCACCAGCAGCCAGGGCAGCCGCGCGATGACCGGGGCTTCCGAACCCGCCAGCGTCGGGAAGTTCGCGATCGCCAGCACGGTCACGCCGATCAGGCAGAGCCCGCCGAGCCCCGGTGCGATCGCGGTGCGCCAGATCCTCGGGTCGCCACGCCTGCGGAAGAACACCACGACGGCGATCCCGGCCATCGCCTGCAGCGCGATGATCCCGAGGGTGCCGATCCCGGTCATGCTCGCGGTGAGATCGGCGAGCGGGTCGAGGCCCGCCACCGAGTAGACGGCGGCAACCAGTGTCGCGAACCCGATCTGCACCGCGCTGGCGATGTACGGCGCACCGCTCGCGGAACGGGTCCGGCCGAGCACCCCGGGCAGGACCCGCGAACGCCCGAGCGCGAACAGGTACCGCGTCGCCGAGTTGTGCAGCGCGAGCAACGCGGCGAACAGGCTCACCACCAGCAGCAGCATCATCACGTCGAGCAGGAAGTCGCCGAGGTAGGTGCGCGCGATGCTGAACACCAGATCGCCCGCGGCCAGGTGGTCCTTTCCGGCCTGTCCGGCGTTTTCGACGCCGAGCGCGCTGACGATCGCCCACGTGGTGAACGCGGCGAAGCAGCCGATGAGCAGGATCGCGATGTAGGTGGCGCGCGGAATCGTGCGAGCGGGCCGCCGCGCCTCTTCGCTGAAGAGCCCGGTGGCCTCGAACCCGACGAAAGCGTTGAAGGCGAACAGGAACGCGATACCGGTCGACCCGCCGAACACCACACCGGGCGAGAACGCGCGCACGCTCAACCCGGTGCGGAAGAGCACCGCGAAATCGAGCACGAGCAGGATCCCGACTTCGAGGACCAGCGAAACACCGAGCACCTTCGCGCTCACTTCGACGCCCCGCCGTCCGAGTAGGAACACCGCCACCGCCGACAGCACGCTCCACAGCTGCCATGGGGTTTTGACGCCGAAGACCTGCTCGACGACGTTCGCGGTGAAGAACCCGCTCGTGCCGAGCGCGCCCGCGACGAAGCAGTTGTACCCGAGCACCGCGACGAACGCGGCGACGAGTCCCATCGGCCGCCCCATCGCCCGCGACACGTAGACGGAGAACCCGCCCGCACCGGTGACGATCCGGCTCATCTGCGCGTACCCGATCCCGAACAGGATCAGGATCGCCGCCGCGAGCACGAACGCGCCGGGCATCCCGCCACCGCTGCCCAGCGCGATCCCGAGCGACGCGATGACCACGATCCCGGTAAGCGGTGCGACGGCGGCGAGCACGAGGAACACCACCCCGGCCGTGCCGAGCGCGTCCGCCCTCAGCAGACCCCGATCCCGTTCAGCGTCCATGACGTTCCTCCCAGGACCGCGGCGGTGGACGGACAGGGGGAATCCTGTCCGAACCGGGTCATGGGGGTCTTGCGTCGCACCGCGCTCCTGTTGACGCAGTGCGCACGGTGCCGGGCCGAGTTCACGGCGCAAGCCGCTCAGAGGGGGCCTTCGGTCTCCGTCAGCTTGTCTGGTGGGCGATCTGGATCAGGTTGCCGCAGGTGTCGTCGAACACCGCGGTGACGACGGTGCCCATGTCGGTCGGCTCCTGGGTGAAGCGGACGCCGAGTTCGCGCAGCCGGACGTACTCGGCTTTCACGTCGTCGACGGCGAACGAGGTGTACGGGATGCCGTCGGCGACGAGTGCGTCCTTGTAGGGCTTCGCCGCCGGGTGCCCGGTGGGTTCGAGCAGCAGTTCGGTGCCGTCCGGGTCCTGCGGGGACACCACGGTCAGCCACCGCGCCCCGCCGCCGAGCGGCACGTCGTGCTTCGGCACGAAGCCGAGCACCTCGGTGTAGAACCGTCGCGCCTTCTCCTGGTCGTCGACGAGCACGTTCGTCAGGTTGATCCTCATGTCGGTCCCCTCTTGCCGGGTTTGTTCAGCCACCGCTCGACGATCGGCTCGAGCGGTTCGGTGTCGATGTAGTGGAACTTGTACCTGCCGTCACGCCTGGTCTTGACCAGACCGGCGGCCTCGAGGACGTCGAGGTGTTGCGAGACCGCCTGTCGCGACGAACCGAGCCCGTGCTTGTTGGTCAGCCGGGCGCAGATCTCGAACAGCGTCTGCCCGTCCCGGTCGGTCAGCTCGTCCAGGATCGTGCGGCGGGTGGGATCGGCCAAGGCCTTGAAGACGTCTCCCATGCCTCCGCAAGTTACGCAAGCCGCCACTTGCCTGTCAACTCGGGTAACCCTCTCGAGGCTCTGGGCGAGGCTGGGGGTCACACTGGTGAGGTCGCGTAATTATCTGTCGCGTGTTCTTCGATCTTGTAACCGGGTGTGATCACCGGTGGAACCGTGAGCTGGCCGCGTATCCGCCCACGCTGTCGCACGCCGCACCAGGTCTGGTACTCAACGTACACAGAGAGACCAAACCGCAACGCCATCGCGCCGGAGTCGAAGAAGGCCCGTCCTGCGCCCTGAATCGGACGCGGGACGGACCTTTTCGGCTTGTTCCTAGCTCTTGCTTACCTTGACGGTGAAGGAATCGACGCTCATTCCGGCGCCCGAAGTGATGTCGGGGGCCGGTGAGGTGCAGCCGCAGACCTTGTTCGGGTACGAACCGCCGATCGCGACGTCGAAGATGGCGAAGAAACCGTGGTCCACCGCCGCCTTCCAGGTCGCGTCGGACACCTGGTTCTGTTTCACCGCGAAGGTTTGCTTTCCGTCGAGGAAGAAGCGCAGCTCCTCGGCGGCGGCGTCGCGCCGGTCCACGATCACCGAATACGTGTGGAAACCGGTCTGGCAACCGTCGCAGGCCTGGAGGTCACTGGTGATACCGTCCGGGTCGTGGCACTCGCCGGCCCACTGTCCACAGTGGAAGGTAGTGGAATGCTTGCTCAGCGCGTTGACGTCCTCCATGATGTCGATTTCGCCGATGCTCGGCCAGTTCGTGGCGTTCGCCGGGCGCGCGTCGGCACCCATCGCCCAGAACGCGGGCCAATAGCCGAGCCCCTTTTCCGGATTCGGCTGCTGAATGGACGCACTGAGCTCCATCTGCCCGCCCGCCGGTGCGCCGAAGTCGGTGCGCTGGGTTTCGACCCTGCCCGAGGTCCACTTGCCTGCCGAATCCCGGATCGGCTTGATCACCATGTGGCCACTGCCGTCCTGGTACACGTTTTCAGTGGAGTCCGTGGCGACCTCGACCTCGCCGGTACCCCAGTTCGCGGCACCGCCCGGGTACCCGGTTCCCTTGTCGTAGAGCCAATCCTTCTCGTTGAGCCGACTACCCGCCGGGCCGTCGAAATTGTCCTGGAAAACGACGTTCCACTCGTCCTTGGGCTCGCTCGCACCGGCGGACACCGGCCCGGAAAGCGCCACAGTCGCCAGTGACATCGTTGTCAGAAGCCCGAAAAAACGACCCAGGGAACGACGTTTCAGGCCAGCCGCTTTTCTTGCCGAACTGTTTTCGCGCATTGCCCTGCTTTCTCTCGGAGGGACCGAGAATCCACCCTCCAACGACCGCTCTGGCACGGTCAAGACCAGCCCTCTTTTTCGTTACAGATGCCGGTGAAGTGTGCCCTCGCGCACCCGGAACGAGAGACATCAGGGCAAAACGCGCGACGGTCAGGAAGACAGGTGGCTCCGCGCGGAACGGTGGAATCCGCGCCCGCTCTTCTCCCCGAGGTTCCCCGCCGCCACCAGCTCGGCCAGCAACGGACTCGGCTCGAACCGCGGGTCGCCGGTGAACTCCCGCAACACCACCAAGGTGTCGACGATGGTGTCGAGCCCGATCAGGTCGGCGGTGCGCAACGGTCCCATCCGGTGCCCGAAGCACTCCTGGAACACCGCGTCCACGGTGGCCGCGTCGGCGGTGCCCTGGTGCACCACGGCGGCCGCCTCGTTGACGGTGAGCATCAGCACCCGGTTGGAGACGAACCCCGGGCCGTCACCCACCACGATGGCCTTCTTGCCGAGCAGGTCGAGCAGTTCCGTGGTGCGCCGCAAGGTGTCCGGCGAGGTGCGGGGCCCGTTGGCCACCTCGACGGTGTCCTTGAGCGGCGCCGGGTTCATGAAGTGCGTGCCGATCACCCGGCCGGGATCACCGACCCAGCCCGCCATGTGGTCGACCGGGATCGCCGAAGTGCAGGACGCGAGCACGGCCCCCGGCGCACTGTGCTCGTCGGCCGCGCGCAGCACTTCTTCCTTGACGGGCAAGCGTTCCGGCACGCATTCGAGCACGAACTCCGGCATCCCGAGCTGGTCCCAGCGATCGGTCCAGCGGATGCGGCCCAGCACCTCGTCCGGATCGAGGTCGTCGCGGCGCAGCATCCGCGCGAGGCGAACCCCCGCGCGGATCCGGTCCGGCCCGGCTTCCCGTGCCGCGGCTACCGGTTCGAACACCGTCACGAAACCGCCCGCCGCAGCGACGCACTGCGCCACACCGCAGCCCATCGTGCCGCCACCGAGAACCGCGTAGTCGGCCATTCCGAATTCCTCCTTGGTGTCGCGGGTCAGTGCGCGGTTTCGGTCCGCACCCGGATGTGCCCTGACCGCGAAACCGGCTCGCCTCGGTGCGCCAGCAGCAGCCGGTCGCCCGTGTCCCGGTCCACCTCGAACCCGGCGAACCGCAGCGTGACCAGCATGATCCGGTTGACCTCGGTGGGCGCGAACTCCGCGAGCGTGCGCCGCCCCTCGGCCAGCGAGCGCCGCACGACCTGCTCGATCAGGGCCGCGCCCGCGCCGCGGGAGGCCACCCGGCAGGAGGTGAGCAGCAGCTTGATCGTGGTGGTCGTGCCGCTCCGCTCGGTCAGCGCCAGCCCGATGGTCCCGTACGGGCCGAATCGGTCGGTGAGCTCGGCGACCAGCACCTCGTGATCGGGCGAGGAGGACAACCGGTGCAGCTCGTCCTCGTCGAAGGTGAGACCGGTCGTGTTGAGCTGGTGGGTCCGCACGGTCAGCTCGTGCGCCCTGGCCAGATCGGTGGCGGTCGCCCTGCGGATCACCATCGTGAGGTCCAGCGAGGCGAGGAACTCCGGCGCGGTGCCGTCGTGCGCCTGTTCCGCCGCGCGCCTGCCAGCCTCCACCTGGTACAGCTGCCGCCGCCGGGCCGATTCCGCGGTGCGCGTCACCGGCTGGAACTCCGCCAGGTCCGGGAGCGAGCCCGCCTGTTCGGCGGCGTACGCCCGTACCTCGGGCAGCGCCGCCACGACCTCGGCGCGTTCGACGGGATCGTTGTCGATGAAGGCGAAGCTGCCGGTACCGAGGTTCAGCAGGTCCGCGACGCGGCGAACCGACGCGGACTTGGCGCCCCAGCCGACCTCCACCACGGTGAACAGCTCGCGCAGCCCCACCCGGTCGAGGTGCGCCACGGCCGTCGCGTGGTCCCCTCGGCTCGCGGTGGCGTGCAGGATCCCGCGTTCGTCCAGCTCGCGCAGCGCGGCGACGGCGGCGGGAAACGGCGTCGCGTCGTCGCCTTCCAGCACCACCCCCTGCCACAGCGTGTCGTCGAGATCCCAGACCAGGCACTTGACCGGTTCGGTCACGCGACCCCCTCGGCTCGGTGCTGCCGCAGCAGGTGTTCGGCGATGTGCAGCTCGGACACCTGGTCCGAGCCCTCGATGATCTGCATGACCTTGGCGTCGCGGAAGAACCGGCCAGCCCTGCTGTCCGGCGCGCA
Source organism: Amycolatopsis sp. CA-230715 (assembly GCF_018736145.1). Classification (GTDB taxonomy): domain Bacteria; phylum Actinomycetota; class Actinomycetes; order Mycobacteriales; family Pseudonocardiaceae; genus Amycolatopsis. Next base: position 8,978,039 of record NZ_CP059997.1, on the reverse strand, counting down.
GCCCGCGGACCCGAGCAGCTGCACGGCGTCCTGGCTCGCCGAAGCCGCCGCCCGCGCGGCCGCGTACTTGGCCATGACGGTGGCGGCGACCGCACCCGGTTCCTTGGCGTCGCGCGCGCTCGCCGCGGCCGCGCACAGCTGCCGCGCGGCGGTCGCGTCCACCGCCATCCTGGCCAGTACCGATCGGACCAGCTCGTGCGAGGCGAGCGGTGTCCCGCGCTGACGGCGCCTGGTGGTGTGCGCGGCCGCGTCGTCGACGCAGGCGGCCGCCATCCCGGCGCAGCCCCAGGCGACGGTGAAGCGGCCGTGGTCCAGCGCCGTGGCGACCACATGGGACAGTCCGAAACCGGCTGGTGCCACCAAGTTCTCCATCGGCACCCGCACACCGTCGAACCGCACGTGCGCGATCATCGCGGCGCGCAGCCCGAGCTGCCCGCGCACCGGTTCGGCACGCACCCCCGCCCGATCCGCCTCGACGAGCACGGTGGCGAGTGCCCCGTCGAGGCTGCCGAGCACCAGGAACACCGTCGCCTCCTGGCCGAAGGTGATCCAGCGCTTCTCGCCCGTCACGACGAGCTGGTCACCGTCCCGTTCGAGCCGCGTGTCCACAGCGGACAGTTCGGTGCCGGCACCCGCTTCGGTCGCGGCGAAGCCGGCGAGCTGGTCCCCCGCCGCCAGCGCGGGCAGCAAGTCCGCCCGCTGCGCGTCGGTCCCCCAGCGGCCGATCGCGGCGGACACCATGCCCTGCACGGTGATCAGCGCGCGGACCGAGCCGCACACGGCACCGACCTCGGCGCACAGCTCCCCCAGTTCCCGTTGCGAGCCACCGCCGCCGCCGTATTCGACGGGGATGTCGGTGCCGAGCCAGCCCGCGCCCGCGACCGCTTCGCGCGCCTCCAGCGGCAGCACCCCGCGCTCGTCCCAGGCGGTGGCGTCGAACTCCCCCAGCTCCATCAGGCGCCCGTCTTGGCGAGCACGAACGCGGCCAACCGGTTCACCGTGCGGAAGTTGTCGAGATCGAGGTCGGCCACCTCGACGGTGATCGCGAAGCGGTGCTCCACGAAGGTCACCAGCTCCAGCGCCACCAGCGAGCTGATCAGGCCCTGTGCGAAGTAGTCGTCGTCGGGATCGAGCTCGGTGTTGACGAGGGAGTTGACGAACTCCAGCAACCGGGCGCGCACCACCTCGATCGGAACCTCGGTCTGCATGCATTCCTCCTACAGGTAGTGCGTTTTGGCTTCGTCGCCGGCGTGTTCGACCAGCAGCAGGCTCCACGCCGCGACCGGGCTGGCGTTGAGCACCACCGCGCGCGAGCCGGGCGGCAGCTCTCCGTTCGCGATGGCGGCGGACAGGTTGAGCAGGATGTCGTTCGGGCCGAGGTGGCCGTGGGACGCGAGATTGCCGGAGCAGGCCGCCGACAGCCGAATCCCGAGTGCCTCCTCGGTGAACCGCAGCGAGCCCGCCGAGAGGTTCTGGCTGACGTAGCAGGCTACGTCCGTTGTGGACATTCCGTTCCTGGCGAGCAGCTCCCGGTGCAGTTCGCGCAGCCGCACCCGCCCTTCCGTCGCGAGGGTGAACGAGTAGCGCCGCAGATCGGCGCATTCCTCGCTCCAGTCGGCCTGCGCGCGATCACGGAAGTCCACTGTGTACAGGTCCCAGTAGGCGCCGTTGGTGACCTGCACGATGTCGAGCACCCGCACCGGGCCGGTTCTGGACAGCAGCACGGCCTGCCCGCCGTCACCGCTCACCGTGACCGGATGCCGGTACCGCCTCGGCGTCGGCGGTTTGCTGCCGTGCACGACCAGCACCTCGTCGAGCGCCGGATCGGCGGCGAGCAGCCCGCGCGCGACGAGCAGCGCGGGGGTGAGCGAGACGCAGCCAAGGCCGCCGACCGAGAAGGTGAGCGCGTCACCGAGGCCGAGCAGGGCCTGGAGCCTGGTGGCCTCGGAGCTCATCAGCCGCTCCGGGGCGCGCGAGCCGATCACCACGAGCGCACCCGGCGACGCACCGGTCTCGGCGAGCACCTTCCCCGCCGCACCCGCCGCCAACCCCACCGCGTCGTAGCGCGGATCCGCGCGGATCCGGTCGATGCCGAGTTCCAGGCACACCCGCCGCCGGTCTTCGGGCAGCTCGGCGAGTTCCGGCAGCTCGGCGACCGCGGCCACCGTCTCCGGCAGGAAGTCGGCGACGGCGCGGACCGCCAACGGCGCGGTCATGCGCCCGCGCCCAGTTCCGCGAACGCCTCGGCCAGCCGATCGGCGAGCACGTCCGCGTCCTTCGCGCTGAACCGTCCACTATGGACGAGGTGGATCTCGGTCCGCCCGTCGACCACACCGGTGACGATGACCAGCGGGCGCAGCGCCACCAGCGGCCGGAGTGCCTGGTGCTGGATCGGCGCCGTCCCGATCGACACCGGCCCGCCGAGCCGGATCGGGTTGAGCCCGCTGGTCTTGTGCTCCACCAGCACCACGGGATCGGGCAGGGCCCGGAGTTCCTGCACCGCGGGCGTCTGCGGGCTGAACCGGCGCAGCACGCCGTAGCCCACGCCGTCGTTCGGCACCGAGCGGAGCACCTCGGTGGTTCCCGACAGCGCTTCGGCGGGGTTGGTGGCGGGATCGACCGGGAGGTGCACCGGGAAGACGTTGGTGAACCAGCCGACCGAGCGCGACCGGTCCCCCGGCCGGAACGCGGACGGGGTGCCGTGGCCGACCGTCGACAGGTACGCGCCCGGTTCGCCGCGCCAGCGGGACCAGCCGCAGGCCACCGCGCACAACGAGGCCTCCCGGCTGGTGGGGCCCGCCACCGACAGCAGCTCCGCCAGCCGTTCGCCGGGCACCACCCTGCTGAGCACGCCCGGCTCGCCGTCCGCGCTCGCCGGTCGCACCTCCGCCGCGCCCCGGCGCAGCACACCGGTCCAGTAGCCGAGTTCCCCGGCCAGTTCGTCGCTCTGCGCCAGACCGGCCAGCAACCGGGTCCAGTCCCGCCACGCCGCGGGCCGCACCGCCGTGTCACCGTTCCCGGTCAGCGCCCCGTTGAGGTCTTCGAGCAGCGGCACGGTGGAAATCTCGTCGTGCGCGAAGTGGTGCAGCACCAGCAGGACCACTCCGCCGCGATCGGCGCCCCGGCGGTAGTAGCGGGCGCGGAGCAACGGCCCGCGCCCGAGGTCGACGTCCCCGGCGAGTTCGGCGATGTCCGCGGCGAGCACCGCCCGCTCCTCGTCCGGGGTCACCGGCGGCAGCACCGCGGTGTCCACAACGGACTCGGCACTGGCCTCGCCCGGTTCGATCCGCCAGCCGAGCCGGTTGCGGCGGAAGCGGTACCGCAGCGGCTCGTGTACCCGGACGAGTTCCGCGAAGGCCGCGCACAGCCGGTCCACCTCGATACCGGGCTCGACCTCCAACACCTCGGCCACCACGAACTCGGGCGCCCCCGGTGAGAACGGTTCGACCGCGTCGAGCAGGTCGAGCATGAGCGGGGTGAGCGGGATCGGGCCGCTGTCCGCAGTGGCTGCGGGCGGTGCGGCGGGCGACACCGCCTCCGCGAGTCTTCGCAGGGTCGGGTACCGCAGGACGTCCTGCGCGGTGATCGCGAGCCCGGCCCTTGCCGCCCTCGCCGCGACGCCGACGCTCAGGATGGAGTCACCGCCGATCCGGAAGAAGTCCTCGTCGGGTCCGATCGATTCGCGACCGAGCAGCTCGGCCCAGATCCCGCCGAGCACCCGTTCCGCATCCGTGAGTGCGCTCATCGGTTCTCCCCCTCCGTCACCGAGCCCTGCGCGTTCGAGCTTTCCGTTCACCGTTCTCGGCAGCACGCGGTGCCGCACGATCCGGGCCGGGACCAGGTAGGACGGCAGCTCCGCGCCGAGCGCCGCGAGCAGTTCCTCCTCGGCCGGTAACCGGTCACCGGCGACGTGGGCGACCAGCCGCGGAACGCCCGCCACGTGCTCGTCGGCGATCACCACCGATTCCCGCACCCCGTGCTGCGCGGTCAGCGCGCGCTCCACCTCGGCGGGTTCCACCCGGTGCCCTCGAAGGGACAGTTGCTGATCCGCGCGGCCGTGGAACGCGATCGTGCCGTCGGGGCGGATCGAAGCGAGATCACCGCTGCGGTACATCCGGGCACCGGGCGGGCCGAACGGGTCGGCGACGAACCGGCTCGCCGTCAGTCCCGGCAGGCCGCGATAACCGCGCCCCAGCGAGGCCCCGCCGAGGTACAGCTCCCCGGTCACCCCCGGCGCCACCCGTTCAGCGCGGGGCCCGAGCACGTAGGCAGTGGTTCCGGTGACGGGGTGACCGAGGCCGGGCAGGTCGTCGCCGGTCGGGTCGACCGCTCCGCACAGGGACACCACCGTGCATTCGGTGGGGCCGTACAGGTTCAGCATCCGGTACGCCGCGCCTGCCGGGGGCCGCGCGCGCAACCGGTCGCCGCCCGCCCCGAGCACCCGCAGCGCGGGAAGGCCCGGCTGCTCGGCGATCAGCAGTTCCGCCAACGCGGTCGGCATCGCCGCCACCGAGATGCCGTCTTCGCGCAGCGAACGAGCCAGCTCGGCCGGCGTGCTCAGCACCTCGTGGACAAAGTGGACGGTCGCGCCGTGCGCGAGCGCGGACAGCACCTCCATTATCGCGCCGTCGAAAGCCGGGGCGTAGAACTGTGCCACGCGGTCGCCATCGGACAACCGGGTTTCCCTGCCGTACCAGTGCACCAGGTTCAGCAGGCCGCGGTGTTCGATTTCGCAGCCGTTCGGCCGCCCGGTGGAGCCGGAAGTGTGCGCCACGTAGGCGAGACCGCGCGCGGTCGCGTCGCGGGGGAACGCGAGCGGTCCGTCCGACGCGTCGTCCGGGATCAGCACCGGCCGTCCGCCCGCGTCGGTCCCGGCGTCCGCGACGACCACCGGCGGGTCGAGCGAGGCGATGATGTCGTCCCGCCGTGCGGCGGGCACCGCGGGATCGATCGGGGCGAAGGCGGCTCCGGCGCCCAGCACGCCGAGCCAGGCGACCGCCAGCCGGGCACCGCGGCCGACCACGACCGGCACCACCGTCTCCGGCCCGGCTCCGGCCTCGACGAGCCGACGGGACAGCGCCGCCGCCGCGCCGACGAGCTCGCGATAGGTGCGGACCCGATCGCCGTCGACGACGGCGTGGCGATCCGGCTGCCGCCGCGCCCGCGCCAGCACCAGCTCGGCGACCGTGCGGTGGTCCCCGCGCGCCAGCTCGTCCAGCGGGCGGTCGGGGTGGTCCACCGCCTCGGCGGCGATCTGGCGGAACAACGCCGAAACCGCGGCCATGGTGGACTCGTCGAACAGATCGGTGGCGTACTCGAGGTAGCCCCGCATCGGGCCACCGTCCTGATCGGACAGTCCGAGCGTGAGGTCGAACTTCGCCGTGCCCTCGGCTATCCCGAAGCCGCCCTCCTCCGGAACGGACACCGCCAGCCCCGGCAGTTCGGCGGAATGGGTCGCGGTGTTCTGGTGCGTGTAGGCCACCGTGAACAGCGGGTGGCGGGACGAGTCCCGCCGCGGCTGCAGATCGGCCACGATATCGGCGAAGGGCACCTCTTCGTGGTCGAGCGCGCCCGCCACGGTTTCGGCGCACCGGCGAACGACTTCGCGGAAGCCGGGACGGCCGTCGAGCCGGGTGCGGAACGGCAGCAGGTTGTTGAAGTAGCCGATGAGCTCGTGGGTCGCCGGATTGACCCGGCCGGTCGTGGCGGCGCCGACCACCACGTCCTCGTGCCCGGCCCACAGGTATAGAACCGTGTCGAACAGGGCCAGCGCGGTGACGAACGTGGTCACCCCCGCCGTCGCGCTGAACTCGCGCAACCGGTCCGCCCGCTCGTGGTCCAGCGTGAATTCGAGCAGGGCGCCCGCGTGCGACTCGACCGCGGGCCGCGGCCTGTCCAGCGGCAGCTCCCTGGTCGGCAGGTCGGCCAGCCGCGCACGCCAGAACTCCAGTCCCCGCGCGCGGACATCGTCGAGCCGTGCCCGCTGCCAGCCCGCGAAATCCGGGTACTGCGCGGGCAGGTCCGGCAGCACCGCCGCCCTGCCCTCCACCCGCGCGGTGTAGAACTCGGTGAGATCGCGCAGGAACACGCGCGGCGACCAGCCGTCGAACGCGATGTGGTGCCACGTGCACAGCAGCTGGTGGTCGTGTTCGGACACGGCGAACAGCACGGCGCGCACCAGTGGCCCGGTGGCGAGATCGAACGGCTCCACCGCCTCTTGCCGCATCGCCGCCGACAGTTCCCGCGCACCGGCCGAGGTCAGGTCGACGACCCGCAGGTCCCCGGCGGGCAGGTCGGCGAGCGCGTACGGGCGGCCGTTCTCGTCGGCCACGATCCTGGTTCGCATGATCTCGTGCCTCGCCGCCAGATCGGCGAAGGCGCCTCGCAGCGCGTCGACGTCCAGCGGGCCGCGGTACCGCAGATCGGTGGGGATGTTGTAGAGCGGTGTCCCCGGCGCCAGCCGGTCGAGGTACCAGAGCTGTTCCTGGCCGACCGAAATCGGCAGCGGTCCCCCGCGCGGGAGCACCGGTATCGACCAGTCCTCCGGATCCGTCGCACGCCGCCCGGCGATCAGCTCCGCGAGCGCGCGGACCGTGCGGTTCTCGTACAGCTCGGCGAAGCCGAGCCGGACCCCCAGTTCGGCCTCGAACTCCCGGATCAGCGTGATGCCCGCGATCGAGGTGCCGCCCAGCTCGAAGTAGTCGGAATCCGGGCCGATACCGGTGGACTTGAGCACGCGGGTCCAGATCGCCGCGACGGCCTGTTCGAGGTTTTCGCCCGCCGCTCGCGGTTTTCCGGCGGTTTCCGCGCGCGGAACCCAGCAGGGAACCGGTTCGAACGGGTAGGTCGGCGCGTCGATCCGCGGTGGCCTGCCGTCCGCGTAGTGCGCGGACCAGTCGATGTCCACGCCGAGCTCGTAGAGTTCGGCGAGCGCGCGCAGCGGCCCGTCGCCCGCGAGCAGGCGGACGATCGGCAAGCCCGGTTCGAGCGCCGCGATCTCCCGGGAGAGGATCCCGTCCTCGCCCATTTCGAGCAGCACCGCACCGTCGGCCACGAACCCTCGCACGGCCCGGCGCAGGCCTTCGGCGTCGACCTCCGGGGACAGGCCCGCGGCCGCCGCTTCGGCCTCGGCGCGCGTGATCCGGCCTCGCGCGACCCGCACCGCGAGATTTCCGGTGCCGCTGCCGACCATCCTCGAATCGTCGATGCCGAGGGACCGCACCAGTTCGTGCCGCTCCAGCTGCCGCGTCCACTGCTCGCCGTCGCCGGAGAACAGCAGCACCACCGGCGTCCCCGCGGGCGATGGCTGTTCCGGCGGTGTAGCCAGCCGAAGCGCCGAGGTCAGTTCACCGGTGTCTCGCGCGACGAAGGCCCGGCGGCAGGCGTGATCGTCGCGCCCTTCGTTGAGCACCGCCGCGATCTGCGCGAGCGGATGGCCGGTCCCGTCGGTGAAGTCGGCCAGCGCGCGCAGGTATTCCTCCAGCGCCGCCGGGGTTTTCGCGGAAATGGTGACCAGTCTCGGCGTCTCGTCGTCGACGACGTGCGCTCGTACCGGCGCCTGTTCCACCACTACGTGCACGTTCGTCCCGGTGAGCCCGAAGGAGCTGAGCCCGGCCCGCCGAGGTCCTTCCCAGCGGGCCGGTTCGGTGTCCACCACGACCGGCGCGGAGAACGCCGGGTTGGGCCGCTCGAAGTGCGCGGTCGGGTACCGCGTTCCGGTGCGCAGCGCGCAGATCACCTTGAGCAGCCCGGCGATCCCGGCGGCGTGGTCGAGATGGCCGAAGTTCCCTTTGACCGAACCGATCGCGGGCGGACCGGCGGAGAACGCTTCCGCCAGACCGGCGACCTCGACCACGTCCCCGAGCGGGGTGCCCGAACCGTGCGCCTCGACGTAACCGATGTCCTCGGGGCGGACGCCCGCTTCGCGGTGCGCCGCCCTGATCACCTCCGCCTGCGCGGACGAACTGGGCGCGCTCATGCCCACCGCGCGGGCACCGTTGTGGTTCACCGCGACGCCGGTGAGCACCGCGAGCACGGTGTCCTGCGCGGCGAGTGCCGACGAAAGCCGTTTCAGTACAACGAATCCGCCGCCCTCGCCCCCGATCGTGCCGTCCGCGGCCGAGTCGAACGGGCGGCACACCCCGGCACGGGAAACGACCCCCGGCAACGGTTCGTGATCGTGCTCGGGCATCAGCACCGACTCCACGCTGAAACCGCCGCACACGGCCATTTCCGTCCGCCCGGCGCGGAGCTGCGCCACGGCCATCGCCACCGCGTTCAGGCTACCGCTGCACGCGGTGTCCACCACGAACGCCGGTCCCGTGAAGTCGAAGAGGTAGGCGATGCGCGCCGCCGCGGCCGCCGGGAGCGAACCCAGGATCTGCCGAGCGTCCTCACCCGCGTACAGGCCGGCGTAGGACGGGTTCGGCGCGCTCACGATCACCGACGTGTCCGAACCGCGCAGCCGGGACGGCGCGTAACCGGCGTGCTCCAGCGCCTCGTGCACGAGCTGCAGGCTGATCCGCTGGTGCGGGTCCATCAGCTCGCTCTCGCCGAGGGAGAGGCCGAAGAAACCGTGGTCGAACAGGTCCACCCGGTCCAGGTAGCCGATCCGGAGGTAGTCCACATCGGACTCACCGCCCGCGTTGACGACGCGCTCCTCCGCCGGCGGGCCGACCGCGTCGAAGCCTGCCGCCAGCGCGGTGTGCAACGCGTCGAAGGTGCGCAGTCCGCCGGGCAGCGCGAACGCCGCCCCGACCACCGCCACGGCTTCCATGCCCCGCCTCACAGTTCGTGGTCCGCGGTCGTGCGGTCGTCCCTGCCGACCTGCTCCGCCATCGCCTCGATGGTCGGATGGTCGAGCAGGACCGCCACCGGCAGTTCGGTACGGCCGAGCCGCGCGAACTCGCCAGCCAGCCGGACCAGCGTCAGCGACGAACCGCCTGCCTCGAAGAACTTCTCCCTGATCCCGATCTCTTCGCGGCCGAGCACGGCCGCCCACGCCCGCGCCACCAGCCGCTCGTTGTCGGTACGGGGAGCCAGGTAGGAACCGTCGACCGCCACGCCCGAACGCGGGAGCGCGTCGCGGTCGAGCTTTCCCCGTGAGGTCAACGGCATCCGATCGAGCGTGCCGAACTCGGCAGGCACCAGCTGCGGCGGCAGGATCTCGGCGAGGTGCTCGCGCAGCTCGCCCGCGGACGGGCCGGGACGCCCGCGCGGCACGATCGAAGCCACCAGCCGCCGCTGTGCCCCTTCGCCGGTGGCCGTCACCGCCGCCTCGCGGACGCCGGGGTGTCGCCGCAGAGCCGCTTCGACTTCACCCGGTTCGATCCGCACCCCGCGCACCTTCACCTGGCCGTCGGCGCGGCCGACGAAGAACAGCGCGCCGTCGGGAGACCAGCGCGCCAGATCACCGGTCCGGTAGAGCCGCCCGCCTTCCTCCCCGAAAGCATCGGCCACGAAGCTCGCGGCGGTCGTTCCCGGCCTTGCGTGGTAGCCGCGGGCGATTCCTGGCCCACCCAGGTAGATCTCGCCCACCGCGCCCACCGGAACCGGCCGCAGCCTCGCATCCAGCAGGCGCACGACCGCGCCTTCGAGCGGGACCCCGATCGACGGTACGTCCACTTCGGACAGTGGAGCGCTGATCGTCGCGGCGATGGTCGCTTCGGTCGGTCCGTAGGTGTTGAACAACCGCCGCCCGCCGGACCATCCGGCCACCAGCCCCGGCGGGAACGCCTCACCGCCGCAGACCACCGTGATCCCCGACGGCCACGACCCGGCGGGCACCGCGGCCAGCACCGACGGCGGGGTCACCACGTGGGTCACTCCCTTCGCCGCGATCACCTCCGCCAGCCCGCTCACGGAGATGCCCTGCGGCGCAGGCACTTGGGTCGCGCCGGAGAACACCCCGGCGAACAGTTCGAACAACGAGGCGTCGAAAGCCGGGGAAAGCCAGTGCAGCACCCGGCTGTGCGCGCCGGTGCCGAGCGTTCTGCCCAGCGCGGTCACGAGGCAGGCGAGCCCCTGGTGCGTCACCATCGCGCCCTTCGGACGACCGGTGGTACCCGAGGTGTAGCACAGGTAGGCGGCGTCACCGAGCCGGGCCGGCCGGTCCAGCACGGGTCCGCGGTCCAGCCCCAGCTCGTCCGTCCTGAGTTCCGGCACCGGGGAAAACCCACCGGCCGAGTTCCGGTCGGTCAGGACCACGGCCGCGCCCGCGTCGCCGACCAGCCACCGCAGCCGCTCCGGCGGCAGTGCCGGATCCAGCGGCAGCACGGCGCCACCCGCCTTGACCACGCCCAGCAGCGCGGTGATCGAGTCCGGCCCCCGGTCGAGGCAGACGCCCACCACGGACTCGGCACCGATGCCGAACTCGCCGAGGCGGTGCGCCAGCCTGCCGGACCGCTCGGCGAGCTGCGCGTAGGTGAGCTCGGTGTCCGCCGACACCGCCACCGCATCCGGCGCCCGGCGCGCCTGTTCGGCGAAGAGCTCGGCGGCCGTTCGCGGCTCGGCCGGTGCCTCCGGCGAACGCCCCCAGCTCGCGAGCAGCTCAAGCTCTTCCGGCGGTAGGACCCGCACCGCGGACAACGGCCGCTCCGGCGCGGCGATCATCGAGGACAGCGCGGTGGCCAGGCGGGCGACCAGGCGCCGCGCAGTGACGTCGTCGAACAGTTCCGTGTCGTAGGCCAGTTCGAAGCTCATTGACCGCCCCGGCAGCACGATGAGGCCGAGCGTGAAATTCGCGCCGTCGTCGCCGTCGAACTCCACCACGCGCGATCCGTCTTCGAGCACGGCGAACGGGTCACCGACGTAGTTCTCGAAGGCGATCGCGCTGTAGAACAGGTTCACACCGGTCGGGACCTCGGTGAGCGCCTGATGCCGCGAAGCCGGGTAGAAGTCGTGGGCGCGAGCGTCGAGCTGCCCGTCTTGGATCGCCGAGAGCCAGCCGAGCAGCGGCACGTCCGGATCGACGGTGAGCCGCACCGGAATCGTGTTGATCAACGGGCCGAAAATGGTCTCGACACCGGGGATTTCGGGTGGGCGGACCGAAACGGTGGTACCGAACACCACGTCCGCCCCGCCGCTGTGCCGCGACAGCAGCAACGCCCATGCCGCCTGGACGAGCGTGTTCACGGTGAGCCGGTGCCTTCGGGCGAAGTCTCCCAGTTCGGCGGTCCGCTCCTCGGACAGCCGCAGCCCCCGTGTCCCGGATCGGCGGGTGCGGTGGCCAGGCGCGGGCCGCCGGTCGAACGGCAGCGGAGTGGGCTCGCGGAAGCCGGCCAGCACCGTGCCCCAGTACGCCGACGCGGCGTCGTGGTCCTGTGCCGACAACCAGTCGCAATAGGACCGGAACGACTGCCGGGGCGGCAGGTTCGGGGTCTCGCCCCGGTTCAGCGCCGCGGTCGCCGCCGCCACGTCGGAAAGCAGCCGCGCGATGCTCCACCCGTCGATGAACAGGTGGTGCGTGGTCAGCACGACCCGCACCCGGTCGCGCGGCAGCTCGGTCACCACCAGGCGGGTCGGCGGGACCGCGGTGAGGTCGACGCCTTCCTCGCGCTGCTCGGGCGAATCCGCGCGCCGGTCGTACCGGGTCACCGGCAGCGGCGCGGACCGGTGCACCACCTGCACCGGCTCGGGAAGCCCCACCCAGTGCACCGTGGTGCGCAGTGCGGGCGTGGCGGCGACGACCAGCTGCCACGCACGGACGAACGCGTCCACATCGGACACACCGTCGACGAGTATGCCGATGTGGCGGGCGTAGACGTCCTCGCCCGCACCGGCGAGGGTGTGGAACAGCATGCCCGCCTGCATCGGGGTGAGCTGGTAGACGTCTTCCACCGCACGCCCGTCGCCGACGAGCCGGTCCACCGCGTCCTGGTCGAGGTGGGCCATCGGGAAGTCCGATGGCGTGCGGCCGCCCGCGCCGTCGGAGAGGCAGTGCCGGATGATCTCCCGCAACGCGTCCGCGGTGTGCTCCGCGAGCCTTCGCACGGTCGGCCCGGCCACCGTGCCGGGGGAATGGTCCCAGTGCAGCACCAGTTCCCCGGTCTCGACGATCGCCGTGACCTCGAGCGGGAACGGCTGCGCCTCCTCGGGATGCGGGCCGTCGGCGACCGGGAGCTCGCGCAGGTACAGCTCGTTGGCCGCGTCGGCGAACCGGCCGAGGTAGTTGAAGTTGATCTCCGCCCGGTGTCCGCCGTCGAGCGCGCCGGTGCCGGACAGGTAGCGCAACGCGTCGTATCCTTGACCGCGGCCGGGAACCGCCCGCAGCTGTTCCTTGACCGACCGCAACACCGCCCGCCAGTCCCTGTCCCGCGGCAAATCGAGCGCGACCGGGAACTGGGTGGTGAACCAGCCGACCGTCCTCGTCGGATCAGCCTGCCCGAGCAGTTGTTCCCTGCCGTGGCTCTCCAGGTTCACCAGTACGCGGTCACCGCCCGTCCAGTCGGCGACGGCGACCGCCAACGCGCTCAGCAGAACGTCGTTGGCCTGGGTCCGGTACACCCCGGGAACACGGCGGAGCAGCGCCGTCGTCTCGGCCGCGGTCAGCCGGACGGTCACGGTGCGAGTGGGTTCGTCCGCGCCGGAGCCGTCCACCGGAAGCGGTGGCGCGGTGCGCTCGTGCACGTCGAGCCAGTGCGGCAGCTCGTGGTCGAGCGCGCCCGCCGCCACGTGTTCGCGGAGCATCCGGGACCACTGCTGGAACGACGTGGTCTTCGGGCCGAGGTCGACCGGTGCCCCGGACGCGGCCTTGGCGCAGGCGGTGCGGAGGTCGTCGAGCAGGATGCGCCAGGAAACGCCGTCGACGACGAAGTGGTGCACGGTCAGCAGCAGCCGCGGCGGCCGGGCGTCGCCCAGCTCGAAGTAGTCGGCGAGGAACAGCGGTCCGGCCGCGAGGTCGAGTTCCGCGCGGGCGGCGTCCATCGCGCGGTCCAGTTCCGGCCCCGGATCGTCCATTCCGGACAGATCGTGAACGCGGAAGACCACGCCCGGCTCAGCCGCGGGCAGCCACTGGTGCCACTCGCCGTTCCGTTCGCCGACCCGGATGCGCAGCGCGTCGTGGTGCGCGACCAGCGCTTCGACCGCCGTGCGCAGCACGTCCCGTTCGACACCGGGCGCGAGTTCGAGGAACCGGGACATCGTGAACCGTCCGGGATGGACGGTGAAGGTGTCGAGGAACCAGCGCTGGATCGGCGTGAGCTCCACCTCGCCCGAGACCGGCCCCGTGTCGGCCGCGTCCGGGGCGGGCGCCGCCACGAGACCGGCCGCGAGCTCGGCGACCGTCTGCCGCTCGAACACCTCGCGCGAGGTCAGCCGCAGACCGGCCCTGCTCGCGCTCGCGGCCATCCGGATGCTGCCGATCGAATCCCCGCCCAGTTCGAAGAAGTTGTCGTCGATACCGACCCTGGCCACGTCCAGCACCTCGGCGAACACCGCGGCGAGCACGGATTCGGCGTGCGTCCGGGGTGGGCGGTACCCGGCGCCCTTGCTCGTGTCCGGGGCCGGGAGCGCCCGCACGTCGAGCTTTCCGTTCCAGGTCAGGGGAAGTTCGCCGAGTGGGACGAAAACCGAAGGCACCATGAATCCCGGCAGCACCCGCGCGGCGTGCTCGCGCAGCACCTCGGCGGGCGGAAGCCCGGCGCCGGACTCCGGGGTCACGTAGGCGACCAACCGGCCACCCGGCTCGACCAGTACCGCCGCGGCGGCCACCAGGTGGTGCCCGCACAACACCGCCTCGATTTCGGCGGGCTCGACCCGGAACCCGCGCGCCTTCACCTGGCGGTCGGTCCGGCCGCGGAACTCCAGCATCCCGTCCTCCCGACGGCGGACCAGGTCACCGGTGCGGTACAGCCGCGAACCCGGCCCGTCGCCCGTGACGTCGAACGGGTCGGCGACGAACCTGCTCGCGGTCAGCCCCGGCCGTCCGAGGTAGCCCCTGCACACCCCGGCGCCACCCAGGTACAGCTCGCCGTCGACACCGGTCGGCACGGGCCGCAGGTACCGGTCGAGCACGTGCGCCGAAGTGCCGTCGATCGGGGTACCGATCGACATCGCGGCGCCCGTGCCGGGGTCCTCGCCACGCGACAGCACCAGCGTGGTGGCGGTCAACGTGGTCTCGGCGGGGCCGTAGATGTTGCCGAACGCGGTGTGCGGCAACCACTTCCTGGCAAGTTCCGCCGGGCACAGCTCGCCGGCGGAGAGCACCAGCTCGAGTCCCGGCACGGCGTCCGGGTCCACAGTGGACAGCAGCGCGGGCGGGAGCGCGAGCACCGTGACGCGATCGCGGCGGATCTGCTCGGCGAGGGTCAGCGCGCCGTCCCGCTCCCCCGCCTCGCTCAGGCAGACGGTCGCGCCGGAGAGCAGCGGCAGCAGCGTCTGCCACAGCCCGCCGTCGAAGCTGACGGGCAGGTGCACCAGCACCCGCGCACCGGGACCGATACCGAGCGCGGCGCGCGCGTCCGCGACGCGGCTGGCCAGCGCGCCGTGTCGCACCAGCACCGCCTTGGGCGCCCCGGTCGACCCCGACGTGTGTTCGACGTACGCCAGGTTTTCCGGGTGCGTCAGGACTTCCCGGCGCTTCGGCACGCTCGGCTGATCGCCGTCCACCCGGAGCACGGGTGCGTGCTCGGGGAGCCGGTCCGCTCCTGCCCCGTCCGTCAGAACGAGCGACGTCCCGGAATCGGCCAGCACCGACGCGATGCGGTCCCGCGGGTGCTCCGGGTCGATCGGCACCAGCACCGCGCCCGCCCGGATCACGGCGAGCATGCTCACGATCAGCTCCACCGCGCGGGGAAGGCAGACACCCACCAGTGTTTCGGGCCCAGCCCCGTGTTCGGCGAGACGATCCGCCAGCGGCTCGACCCGCGCGGCCAGCTCCCCGTAGCTCAGCTCGACGGCACCAGCGATCACCGCGATTTCGTCCCGGTGCCGCCGGAACACGTCGGCGAGCAGGTCCGGCGGCACCGGCAGCGAACTCGCGGGCGCGGCGGCCGCCGCTTCGGATCCGGTCAGCGGCATCGTCCGCAATGGACGGTTGGGGTCGTCGGTGACGGCCGCGAGCACCGCGGAAAGCTGCCGGGCGAAGCGGTCGATGGTGCTTTCGCGGTACAGCTCGGTGCTGTAGTTGACCACGATCCGCAGGCGCCCTCCGGTCACCCGGAACTCGGTGGTGAGGTCGAAGGTGGCGGTGCACATCGGCAACTCGAGCGCTTCGGCGGAAAGGCCAGGGAACCGGCGCGGCCTCGCGGGCGCGTTCTGCATCACCACCATGGCCCTGATCAGCGGAGTCCCGGTCAGGTCCCGCTGGGGTGCGAGCGCGCCGACGACCTTTTCGAACGGCACGTCCGCGTGGTCCGTCGCCGCCAGCACGGTTTCCCGCACCTCGCCCATCAGCGCGGCGAAGCTCAGCCGTTCGTCCACAGTGGATCGGATCACCAGTGTCTCGGCGAAGAAACCGGCCACGTCCGCGAACTCACCCCGCTCGCGGCCCGACGTCACGGTGCCGATCGCCACGTCCGGTTGCCCGGCGAACCGGGAGTGCACCAGCTGGCAGGCGGTGATCAGGACGGTGAACAGGCTGACCTGCCGCGACCTGGCGAACCGGACCAGTCGCACGGTCAGCTCGGGGGGAAGCCATGCCTCGTGAACCGCACCGGCCCGCGAGCGGTGCACCGCCCGGGGCCGGTCCACCGGGAGCTCGAACGGCCGCAGGTCGGCGAGTTCGGTGCGCCAGAAGGACAGCTGCCGTTCCTCGACCTCAGGGCTGAGCCGTTCCCGTTGCCAGCGCGCGAAATCGGCGTACCGCGCGGGTAGCGATGCCAGCGCGGACGACGTTCCCGCGAGTGCGGCCCGGTAATTCTCCGCCAGGTCGGACAGCAGGATCTCGGTGGTCCAGTCGTCGGTCAGGATGTGGTGCAGGGTCAGCACCAGCACGTGCTCGCGCGGCCCGAGCTTCGCCAGCATCAGCCGCACCGGCGCCCGTTCCGCCAGCTCGAACACGACGCGTGCCTCGGCGTGCAGCAGCGCGTCGAGCGCCGCACCGGTGTCCTCACCGCCGGTGAGATCGGCCAGTTCGAGGTCCACCGGGGCCGCCGGGTGCACCAGCTGCGCGGGTTCGCCCCGCTCGACGGGAAAGCTCGTGCGCAGGATTTCGTGCCGCGCCACCAGCGCGGTGAGCGCCGACCCCAGTGCGGCGACGTCCAGCTCTCCGGTCAACCGCAGCGCTTTCCCCACGTTGTAGTCCGCGCCAGGCGATTGCGTGTGGATGAACCAGAGCCGCCGCTGCGCGAACGACAGGGGGAACCGGGTGCCCGCACCTCCGACGCGGACCTCCCCCGCCGGTCCGGTGTGCGCGGGCAGCGACGCGAGTTCGGCCACCGTGGGCCGGTCGAACAACGCGCGGTGGGGCCATGCCACGCCCAGCCTCGCCCGTGCCGCCGCGGCGACCTGGATGCCGAGGATGGAATCCCCGCCCAGATCGAAGAAGTTGTCGTCGATGCCGACGTGCTCGACTTCGAGCACGTCACGCCAGATATCCGCGAGTACCCGTTCCGCCTCGGTACGCGGTGCCGCTCCGTCGGCGATCTTCGGGGGCGCCGGGAGCGCTTTGCGGTCCACCTTGCCGCCGGGGAGCAGGGGGAACCGGTCCAGCTCGACGAACGCGGTCGGCACGAGGTGTTCCGGCAGCCTGGCGGCGACGAAGGCGCGGAGCTCGTCCGCGACGGGTCTTTCCGGGCCGACGGGGATGAAGTACCCGACGAGTCTGCGGCGGCCCGGCTCCGCCGGCGCGGCCACCACGGCCCGATCCACTGCGGGATGGCGTGCCAGCACGCGTTCGACCTCCGCGGGCTCGATGCGGAAACCCCGGATCTTGAGCTGGTCGTCCACCCGGCCCAGGTGTTCGAGCAGGCCGTCGGCCCGGCGCCGCACCAGGTCCCCGGTGCGGTACGCGGTCCGGCCCGGCACGACCGGATCGGCCACGAAACGGGACGCGGTCAGCCCGGGACGCCCGTGATAGCCGCGCGCGACCGCGTCACCACCGAGGTACAGTTCGCCAACCTCGGCCGGTCGCAGCCGCGCGTCCAGCACGTACGCCGTCGTCCCCGGGACCGCCTCTCCGATGGGCACCGACGTGCCGTCGGACCAGTCCTCCTCCGCGTCCCGCACCAGCCGGAACACGCACGAATCCACGGTGGTTTCGGTGGTGCCGTAGGCGTTCACCAGCTCGGTGTCGCGGTGCAGCAGGCCGAGCAGTTCGCGGCCGTCGTCGACCGGCCACGCCTCGGAGCCGACCGACACCAGGTCGAGCGGCGGCATGCCACCGCTCCGGGCGGCTTCGCGGCCGACCGCCTTCGCCAGCGACGGCAGCATTTCCAGTGCCGTTCCCCCGGCCCGGTCGATCAGGTCGAGCAGCGCGGCGGGATCGGTGATCGCCTCCCGCGGCGCGAGCACCAGTGTCCCGCCCGGCAGGACGGACCTGGCGAAATCGGCGAAGAACAGATCCGTGGCGAATCCGGTGACGGAGACCAGCCTCGGGCGACGCGCGCGCAGGCAGTACAGCTCCTCCCAGGCCGCGCAGGTCCGGGCGAGCTGGCGGTGTTCGACTGCGACGCCCTTGGGCGGGCCCGTCGATCCCGAGGTGTACACGACGTAGGCGAGTGCCGCTGGATCGATCCGGCGCACCGGCAGCGACGGCCCCGAAACCGGGCCTGCCCCCTCGGCGTGGATCACCGCGCAGTCCCCGAAACCGCCTGGCAGAGCGGAGTCCGAGAGCACCAGCCGGGCACGCGAGTCCGCCAGCACCCACCGCAGCCGTTCGGCGGGGTGCCCAGGGTCCAACGGCACCATCGCGGCACCGGTGCGGAACACGGCGAGCAGGCCGATCACCATCGCGACGCCGCGTTCCAGGTGCAGCGCGACCAGTTTTCCTTGCCCCGCACCGCTTTCGGCCAGCCGCCAGGCCAGGTTCGCGGACGCGCGGTCCAGTTCCGCGAAGCTCAGGCTCGTGTCCCGGTAGGTCACTGCGACCGCGTCCGGTGTGCGGGAAACCTGCGCCAGGAACAGTTCGAGCACGCTCGGTCTGCCCATCGTCACCCCCAGTCGGTGATCCGGCCGGAACCGGTATCCCTACCCTGGCAGGCGAATCCCGCACCGGCAACAAACAAACCGTTTCCGGGTGCCGAGAACGTGCGCCGCCCCGCCGACATCGAATCGTCGGCGGGGCGCGCGGACGGGCTTACGACTCGCCGCTGATCCTGGCCGAGCCGATCGAGGACGAGACGATCGTCCTGGCCGCGGTCTGGGTGGACGAGGTCGAGTCCAGGTTGGTCAGCGACGCCTTGTTCAGCGCGTGCACGACGAACTCGTAGGTGTTCACCGTCGAGGGCGAGCAGGGCCCCTGGTAGCCGAAGAGGCTCGCGCTCCCCCGGTAGTAGACCTGCCGCGCACCGGCCGGAACCGCGGGCCGGTAGGCGTGCTCGACGTTCTGGGGCAACGAGGTCGCGCTCACCGGGATGTCGTAGATGACCCAGTGGATGAGGTTGTTGTTGTCGAGATCCCGCATGACGATCGCGTAGCTCTTGGCCGCGGCGGGGGCGCCGGACCAGGCCAGCGGCGGGGACTCGTTCTTCTTCGCGGGATCGTTGCCGCCCCCGCTGGTGCACTCGTGGACCTTCGGGATGAGGCCCCCGTCGACGAAGGCGGCGCTGGACACCGTGAACGCGGCCCTGCCCGGCGAAGCGGTCGCGGGCAGGACGCTGGTGGCACCGGCGACGAGCAATGCGCAAAGCGTGATCCTGGTGATTCTCATGGGAAACTCCCGAGAATACTCATGGTCCTTTTCACCCGGTTATCGAAAATCGTTCAGCGGAACAGCACGTCCGAGCAGGAGTAGAAGGCTTCACCCGAATCCGGCCAATGGCGCTGCCAAATGGAGTAGATCAGGTGCCGCCCGCTGTGCCCGCCGGGCAGCGTGGCCTTGAGCTGGTAGTTGTTCCCGACGATCGGCGGGTTGTCCTGCTTGTAGAACGGGGTCGCTTCGAGATCCGACCACTTCAGCGGCTGCGTCGGGTCGTACCCGTTCTTGGTGACGTACAACTCGAACGTGCCCTCGTGCGCGGCGGTCAGCTGGTACTGGAAGGTGTACGGGCCGCTGCTGGGCATCGTGGTCGCCGGCCAGTCGGCGCGGGGCAGGTCCAGGCCCTTGTACTTGTCCCGGCCCGCGCTGCACAGCTTGCCGTCCGGGATGATGTCGCGGCTGTGGC
This sequence comes from Amycolatopsis sp. CA-230715, assembly GCF_018736145.1. Lineage (GTDB taxonomy): Bacteria > Actinomycetota > Actinomycetes > Mycobacteriales > Pseudonocardiaceae > Amycolatopsis. The sequence continues at coordinate 8,958,777 of NZ_CP059997.1, read as the reverse complement.
CGTCCGCGTCACCGATGTTGACCTCGTCCCAGTCGTACAGCGGCCAGCTGTCCCCGACCGCGACGGCCGCCTTGCAGGCCGCCGACTGAGGCTCCTCCGGTCCTTCCTGGAAGCACTGGTAGATCCTGCTGACCGGCTTGCCCATCGAACCGTGTGCGAACGCGGGAACCGCGGTGAACGCGGTGGCCGCGCAGAGTGCGAAGGTCATGGCCGCCACCTTGGCGGCGGAGCGCGCAATCCTCATGGCAGGTTCCTCTCTTGAGAGGTCTAGACCATGAAGGCTATCCACGCCGATCCGGCCGTCGGCAGACCCGAAAGTCGGTCACACCGCCGGAACGGTCGAACCTTCCCGCAGGGCGAAAACCGATCAGCGGCCCGGCCGGTCGCGGGCCGGATCGAGGAGGAGCAAGGCGGTCACCAGGATTTCGCCCCGGGCGCCGCTGAAGAAGATCCCCCCGCCCGCCGCGGTGAGGAGGAAACCGCTCCACGCCTTCAGCGCGTCCTGCCAGTCTTCCGCGCCCGTCGGCATCACCAGCACGACGAGGACCACCACGGCGTCGAGGAAGACCGGCCACGACCATGTCACGTGCATGCCCGGGCCTCCTCGCCCGCGCGGTACGTCGTCGGCCGCGGCCGGTGCTTCCCCTATCCCCGAACAACTTCCACTCGAACTTCGGTCCGGTGCGCCGCGACCGGAGAGCCGACGCTACGCGCACTCGCGGGGACCAGTCCCGACGCGAACCCGGTGGAGCGGGCTCGGCTAGCGCGCTCCGTCGAGAGTCAGCGCCGCGATGCGCTCTCGGTGCCACCGCGCGTCGCCGTACTGCGCGGCCTGCCGGTGCGCCCGTTTGAACAGCAGGTGCGACTCGTGCTCCCAGGTGAACCCGAGCGCGCCGTGGTATTGGATCATCGTGGCCGTCGCGGTCACCGCCATCTCGGAAGCCTTCGCCTTGGCCACCGAGACCATCAGCTCGCGGTCCGGCAGTCCCTCGTCCAGTGCGTGCGCCGCGTAGAGCACTCCGTGCCCCGCCATCACCACTCCGGACCACAGGTCGGCGAGGCGATGTCCGAGCGCCTGGAACGCCCCGAGCGGGCGGCCGAACTGCCGTCGCGATTGCAGGTGCGCCACCGTCGACCACACCGCCCGTTCCGCCACGCCGACCAGCTCGGCCGCGGTGAGCACGGCACCGCGCGCGAGCAGCGCTTCCCTTGCGCCCTCGTGCCTGGCGAGGCATTCGGCCGCTGCCCCGGTCAGGGTGGCCACGGCGAGCCGGGTGGTGCCGTCCATCGCGTCGAGCGGTGCCACCTCGATCCCGTGGGTGCCGGAGAGCCGGACCAGGCGAACCGTCCCGTCGGTGCAGGCCACCGCGAGCAGATCGGCCGCGGTCGCGTACTCGACCATGCCGCACGAACCGGTCAGCCAGTCGCCGTCCGCTTCGACTCGCACGGAATCACGGCACGGCGCGGCCCAGTCCGCGCTCAGGGAGAGCGTGCCCACCACGTCGCCGTGCGCCAGTGCGGGAAGCCATTCCGCTTGCTGCTCCGGATCTCCGCACAACCGCAGCGCTTCGCCGACGAGGAGGGTGGGTACCAGCGGGCCCGGCGCCAAGCCACCGCCGACTGCGCGGGCGAGCGTCACGCCCGCGACGAGATCCCCGCCGAGGCCACCGTGTTCGGTGGGGACGAGGGTGCCGAGCCAGCCCTGCTTCGCCCCGGCGTCCCACAGCGTCCGGGGAAACGCGTCGGCGTCCTCGTACCCGTTTCGCAGTTCGTCCGGGCCGAGGTCGTCGATGAGCGCACGAGCCGCTTCGCCGAGCGCGCGCTGTTCGGGCGTGAGTTCGAACCTCATCGGTGCTCCTTCGGCAATCCGAGCACGCGCTGCGCGATCACGGTGCGCTGGACCTCGGCGGAACCGCCCCAGATGGTGTCCGACCGCGCGTGCAGCATCGCGGTCCGGAGCGGTTCGAGGTCCATCCCCGGTACGGGCGCGCTCACCTGGTGCGCCGCGCCGAGCACCTCGGCCCAGGTGTCGCTGAGCGCGCGGCGGGTGGTGCCGTGGTGGAGCTTGGTGATCGACGCTTCGTGCCCGAGTTCCCTGCCCTGCTCGACCTGGGTCAGCACGTGGTAGGCGTGCAACCGGAGCAGTTCGATGTCGACGAGTGAGCCCGCGAGGCGCTGCCTGCTCTCCGGATCGTCGGCCACCGGGGTGTTTCCGCGCCGCAACCGGCCGCACGCCGACGCCAAGGCGTCCCACTCCTTCCGCACCGCGCGGTACTGGCCGAGGGTGGATCCGCCGCGTTCGTGGGCGAGCAGGGTCAGCGCGACGCGCCACCCGTCGCCGGGGGTGCCCACGACCTGGCTCGCGGGCACCCGCGCGTCGGTGAAGAACACCTCGCCGAAATCGGCCCCGCCGGGGAGCTGGCGGATCGGCCTGCGCTCGATACCGGGGGTGGCCAGGTCCACCAGCAGGAAGGTCAGCCCGCCGTGCCGCCCCGCGTCCGGATCCGTGCGCGCGAGCAGGAACGCCCAGTCCGCCCGCATGACCCCAGTGGTCCAGACCTTCTGACCGTTGAGCACGTAGTCCGCACCGTCGAGCACCGCGCGGCAGCGGATCCCGGCGAGGTCGCTGCCCGCCTCGGGTTCGGAAAAGCCCTGGCACCAGATCCGTTCGCACCGCAGGATCGGGCGGAGCAGCTCGCGCTTCTGGTGTTCGGTTCCCAGCAACAGCACCGTGGGCCCGAGGAACTTCGTCGCGATCGTGTTCACCGGTTTCGGTGCCGACGCCCTGATCAGCTCGTCGTCGTGGATCGCCCGCTGCACCGCGGTTCCGCCGCGCCCGCCGTACTCGACGGGCCAGTCCACACCGGACCATCCCGCGTCCGCCTTCGCCGCGTCCCATTCGCGACGCAGTGCGAAAGCTTCGTCGGGGTCGATGCGGCTCCAGAAACCGGCCTCGCGCCACTCGTCGGGCACCGCGGAGCCGAGCCAGGCCCGGAACTCCGCGCGGAACCGTTCGTCCTCCGGTGCGAAGCCGATGTCCACTTGGCACACTCCTCAGCCCGCCAGCCATCTGGCAGGCAACGACTTGATCCCGTTCACGAAGTTGGATTCCATGCGCACCAACGGTTCCGAAAGTTCGAGGCGACGGAGGTGCGGCCGCAGTTCGGACAGCGCCGCCGTCGCCTCCAGCCTGGCGAGGTGGGTGCCGAGGCAGAAGTGCGGGCCGATCCCGAACGCCAGGTGCGGATTGACGACCCTGGTGAGGTCGAGCCGATCCGGCTCGGTGAACACCCGGTCGTCCCGGTTCGCGGAGGTGTAGTACAGCACGACCTTGTCCCCCGCCGCGATCTTTCGCCCGCCCAGCACGACATCCCTCGTCGCCGTGCGCCGGAACTGCATGATCGGGGTGACCCAGCGCAACAGTTCCTCGACGGCGGTCGGCAGCACCGACGGGTCGGCGCCGAGCGCGTCACGCTGCGCGGGATGCTCCGCCAGCGCCTGGATGCTGCCGGAGAGCAGATGGCGGGTCGTTTCGTTGCCCGCCACCACGAGCAGCAGCCAGAACTGGCAGAACTCGCGGTCGGCGAGCGGGCGCCCGTCCAGCTCGGCGTTGGCGAGTTTGCTCATCAGGTCGTCACGCGGCGCGCGGACCGCGTCGGCGCGTTTGTCCAATGCGTACTGGAACGCCTCGACGATCGTGCGGCGATATGCCTCGACATCACCGCCGCCGTACTCGGGATCGTCGAAACCGACGAGCTGGTTTCCCCAGCGGTAGAGCAGGTGCCGGTCCTCCTTCGGCATGCCGAGCAGATCGGTCAGCACCAGCAGCGGCAGCTCGGCCGCGAAATCGGTGACCACGTCGAATTCGGGCGCTGCCAACACCTTTCGTACCAAGCTCGCGGCGTGCCCTCGCACCGAGTCCGCCAACCCGTTGATCGCCTTCGGCGTGAACACCGACGTGACGAGCTTCCGGATCCGCGCGTGCTCGGGGGCGTCCATGTTGACCAGGAGCTGTCGCGCCGTGCGCAAATCGGCCTTGGTGCGGGGATCTACCAGGAACGCGCCCTTGGCAGCGGACGAATACGTCTCGGGCTGCCTGGCCACTTCGACGACCTCAGGATGCCCGACGACCGCCCAGTAGCCGGTGCCCCTGATCGCGGTCTGCCCGGCACTGCTGTGCCGGACCAGCGCGGGCTCGGGCACCCACGTGACGTTGCCTTCCTCGCGCAGCCTGCGGAACTCGGCGTGCGGCACGCCTTCGGCGTAGGTAGCGGGATGTGCCACGTCGGGCATGGCTCGCCTCATTCCAGCAGATCGGGTTCGGCCCGCGCGATCCACTCGTACAGCGGGCGGAAGTTGAACCGGCCCATCGACGGCGTGCCGAGCAGGTCCCGCGCGGACTCCGCTTCGGCGTCGGGGATCAGCACCGGCTCGCTCGCCGACGCCTCGGCCAGCAACTGCACCTGGCAGCACCGCTCCATGCTGATGAACCACCACGCCGCCTCCGCCGGTGAGCCGCCGACGGTGAGCAGGCCGTGGTTGCGCAGGATCACCGCCTTGTGCCCGCCGAGTGCGACCGCGATCCGCTTGGCCTCTTCGGGATCCAGCACCACACCGCCGTACTCGGCGAACACCGCGTGGTCGCGGTAGAACGCGCAGGCGTCCTGCGTGATCGGGTCCAGCGGCCGCCCGAGCGACGCCCACGCACGGCCGTGCAGCGAATGGGTGTGCACGGCGGAAACCACCTCGGGGTAGGCCGCGTGCAACTCCGCGTGGATCGTGTACCCGGCCTGGTTGACCTTGCCCTCGCCTTCGACCACGGTGCCGTCGGCGTCCACGAGCAGCAGGTCGCGGACGCGGACGTGCCCGAAGTGCCTGCCGAGCGGGTTGATCCAGAACCGGTCGGGCCGTTCCGGGTCGCGCACGGTCATGTGGCCGCCGACGCCTTCGTCGAAGCCGTACCTGGCGAACAGCCGCATCGACGCGGCGAGACGGCGCTTCCGGTGGGTCCGTTCCTCGTTGGGACTGCGAGCTTCACTCACGGTGTTCCTCCTTTCGGCGCAACGAACTCAGCCGCAGCCGCCCGCGGTGTCACTGTCGTAGGCGACGGTTTCGGCCCGCGGCCCTGGCACCGTCGCGAGCCCCTCTTCCCCTGCCGTGCGCCAGATCGCGAGGAAGGTGCCGACCCGGTCGAGTCCCCAGAACCGGTCCCGGCCCCACAGCAGGTACGGGATCCCGAAAACGTCGTCGTGGTAGGCGGAAACCAGCGCGCGCACGCCTTCCTGGCGGATGTCGGGTTGCTCTGGCGCGGAGACGGCCAGGTCGGGATCGACGCCCGCGCGCTCGGCGACCGCGCGCAGCACGTCCGGCGTGCAGACGTCCTCACCCCGGTGCCAGCGCGCGGCCACCACTTCGTCGTAGAAAGCCAGCCCGCGTCCCTGCCCGGCGGCGAAGATCCAGCCGAGGTGCGGTAGTTCCCACCAGGGATCCACGTCGATCGGCCACGCCATCGGCAGCCCGGCCGCGGTCGCCACGCGCTTGGTGTCCAGCAGCAGGTAGCGGTGCTTCGCCCGGCTCATCTGCGTGTAGTGGATCTCGGCACCCGCTTCGGTGACGCCCGCGGTGGTGCGCGCGTCAGGGTCCCAATACGGGATCCACTCGAAGGCCGCGGCGGCGTCGTCGACCTCCGCGCGCAGCCGCTGCACCGCCAGCCAGCTGTACGGGCTCCGGAACGAGAAGTACAGCCGGGGCCGTCCCCGCGGTTTCCGGGGGCTCATCGGTTCGCTCCGGTCAACGCGGCGACCACCGCGTCGTCCAACTCGGCCAGTGCGCCCGCCCGTTCCCCGGCGCCGATCGCGTAACCGTGCACGATGCTCGCCGTCGCGGTCTGCACGAGTTCGTTCCCCCGCAGGACGTAGCAGTCCATCCGGCCGTCGAACAGGGTGTCGCGCAGGATGTCCCCCACCTCGAAAGTGGTGTAGACCGTTTCTTCCATCAATGCGGGCTCGACCAAGCGCACGCGCGCCCTGGACACCACCGGGATCCAGGACCGCTCCCGCATGAGCGTCCCGACCGAAACCCCGCGGTCGGCGAGGAACCGGTCGACGACCTCTTCCAGTGCGCGGACGTACCCGGAGTGCTGTACGCGGTCCGCGTAGTGGCAGTGGAAGTACCGCGCACGCCACGCCCACACGAACCGGCCGCCGTCGGACAGCAGTTCCACCGGATCGCCGTCGCAGTCGCGGTGGAGTGGCGCGGTCACCGCGCTCACGGTGTCGGCGACGAACCCGGCGATCGGGTCCGGCACGGGCTCACTGTCGCGTTCGGACACCAGCGCGACGGTCACCTTCGCCTTCAGCACCAGCGTTTCCCCGCCGTCGCGCACCGCCACCAGCCGGACCGCAAAGCGGCGGCCGCCGGTGTGCTCGACCTCCGCCCGCACCTCGTCGTCGACCTCCAGCACCGCGGGCAGCTGCGCGGAACAGTCCACGATCTCCACGCCGAGGCCGTACCGGTGGTACAGCTCCTGCGGACCGAAGCCGCGCTCACGGAACCAGCCGAGCACGCCCTCCTCCACCAGGTACAGGAAATGCTTGAACCCGATCCAGGTCCGGATGTTCGCGCCCTCGAACCGCGGCCGGCAGCGCAGCGCGGTGGTCTCGTGCAAAGCCGTCATCAGCGTCTCCTCACCTGCCGCCGTCCGGCAGTCCGATGTGCGCGTCGAGGAACTTCGCGAGCCCCGTCGCGACCCGCTCCGGCCACTTGACGTGGCAGAAGTGGTCGTACTCCTCTTCGATGTCCAAAGTGGACGTGGGAAGCGCGCCGGCCAGCTCGCGCGCGGCGCGGACCGACAACGTCGGATCGTTGCCCCCGGCCACGATCGACAGCGGCACGCCGATCCGGTCCAGCGGCAGCAGGGTGCTGTCCACGAACTGCTGGAAGACCGCGAGGAACCCGGTCGGGCCGACCCGGTCCACCGCGCGGTCCGCCATCGTCGCCACGATCTCCGGGTCGAGCGACGCGGCCCGCTCGCCCAGCCGCACCATCAGCCCGTGCCGGACGTGCCGGTCGAAGGCGCGGCGGGAGCGGTCGAACACCTCCCAGGTGACGGCGACCTTCGGCGGGCGGTACAGCGGGCACAGCATGACCGCCGCGCGCCAGCCGGAACCGCGGGTGGAGCCGAGCAGTTCGAGAGTCGCGTTGGCACCGAAGGAATGCGCGATCACGGCCGCGGGATCCTCGCCGACTTCGGCGAGCCCGTCGGCCAGCAGCCGGCCGGGCGAACGGTCCCGCCACGCGTAGTCGTTGCCCGCCCGCCACGGCAGGTCCAAGGCGAGCAACCGCCAGCGCGAGTCGAGGAACCCGCTCACCGGGAGCCAACTGTCCCACGCCGCTTCCAGGCCGTGCACGAGCACCACCGTCGGCCCGCCCGGCGCGCCTCGCGAAAGTTCATGCACCGGCATTCGCGTCCCCCAGCAAGGCAGTGCGGCCCGCGGTGTGGACGGTGACCGCGGTGGCGGCGCCCGCTGCGGCCAGGTGGTAGCCGACCGCGAGCGAAACCACGTCCTTCGCGCCGTAGCAGTCGCCCCACCGCGCGGCTGGGTCGATTCCTTCCGCGCCAACCACTATCGGCGTCCCGTGGTCCGGTGGCTTGGCGTCCAGCGCCAACGGCACCCCGCCCGTGCCGGTCAGCACCACGCACGCGGCACCCGCACACGGATTCGCGACCCCGGCCGCCTGGCGGAGTTCCGTCGCCACCGGGTCCGCCGGTTCGGCGCCCACCAATACCACCCGGCGCGCCCGCCCCGCGCGGAGCAGCAGCACGGCGAGGGCCAGCGCGTCGGCACCGGCCGCGGCACCCGAGCACACCTGGAAGTTGGGGCCACCGAAGCCGAACCACCTGGCCACCGTGGTGGCGACGACGTTGCTCGACGCGTTCGGTGCCGCGAGCGGGCTCGCCGCGCGATACCCGTCGCGCTCGATGGTGCGCGCGAGATCGGCGACCGTCTCGACGGTGCCGAGGTTGACCGCGGCCACGACGGCGATGCTGGGATCGCGGTCGGGCGGCGGTACCTGGCCGGGAGCGAAACCGAGCGCGCGGTGGGTCGCGCACAGCGCCAGCCGGGTGGCCGGTTCCTTCATCAACAGTCCGCGCCTGCCGAGCAGCGTCGCGGCCCGTTCGGGCGGACATGCCGTCCCCGCAAGGCTTTCCGGCCACTCGGACGCCACGCATCCGGCGGCTTCGACGAGTTCGTTCAGCACCGGGCCGACCTCGGCGTCGGGCAGGTGGACGCTGGCGGCCGTCACGCCGATCATGCGGCCTCCAGCAGGGAAACCGCGTTCGCGCCACCGAAACCGAACGCCTCGGTTTGCACCAGGCGCGGCACCGTCTCGATCGGGCGGCCGACCACGAAGCGGATCCCGTCGCCCTCCGGCAGCACGGTCTCCAACCCGATAACCGCCGGAACCACCCTGCCGCGCAGGCAGCGGATCGCGACCTCGACGTTGACGAGCGCCGCCGTACCGGACATGTGGCCGACGGCGCCCTTCACCGCCGTCACCAGCGGGGAACCACCCGGTTCGAGCAGGACTTCGCGCAGTGCGGCGCTTTCGACCGGATCGTTGAGCGCGGTACCCGTGCCGTGCGCGACGACGACGTCCACTTCGGACGCCTGCCGTCCCGCCCTGCCGAGCGCGTCCCGCATCGCTTCGGCGATTCCCGCCGCGTCCGGTGCGGTCTCGTGGCGGGCGTCGCAGGAAAGCCCGGTCGCCAGTACCGATGCGAGCGCGGGCCCACGCCGGTCGCCCCGGGTCAGTACGAGCGCGGCGGCGCCCTCGCCGAGCAGCACGCCCGTGCGATCGGCGTCGAACGGGCGGACGCTCCGGGTGGGTTCGGCGGCGACCCTGCCGATCATCGCGAGCATGGACCGCGTCATCCCGTCCGCGGCGCACGCGAGCACGACGTCGGCCTCCCCTAGTTCGAGGAGATCCTGCGCGAGCGCAAGGGCGTGGCCACCCGCACTGCACGCGCCGGTCAACGTGATCACCTCGGTCACTCCCGGCAACGCGGCGCGCAACACCCTCTCGTAGTGGAGGTCCTCCGGATCCGGTATTGCACCGCCGAGCGCCCAGTCCTCCACCGCGGCCAGTTCGCCGAGCCCGGTGCCGACGATCGCGAGCACCCGCTCCCGCGCGGGATCCGCCCGCGACCGGGCGAAGGCGTCCGCGGCGCAGTCCGCCAGCCAACGGCCGACGCGCTCCTCGCCGAGGATGTGGTAACCGCGTTCGACGCCGAGCCGGTCCGCCGAACCGTGCCGGAGCGGTCCGACGCCGGATTCGCCGCGCAGCAACGCATCGAACGTCCGGTCCCCGGTCCCGAAACAGGTCCGGAGCGCGCTGGCCACCACTCGCACGGTCACGCGCGCACCACCCGGATCACGGCCACGGCGACCGCCCCGTCGTCGTCGCACCCGGTGACCAGTGCCGCGCCGGCCGGGGACGGTTCGATGCCCCGGTGGCCCGCGAGCAGCAGGCCGACCCCGAGGCCGCCGGTGGCCGCTCCGCAGTCGCCGAAGTACACCCTGGGCAGCAGCCGGGGGACCCGGTCGCCGAGCACCCCGGTCACCGGCTGGTACTCGCTCTCATCGGCCTCGTCCGCTTCGCCGGTGACCACCGCGACGACCTCTTCGCGGCCGACACCCGCGGCCCGCAGTGCCCGCCGGGTGCAGGACCGCAGCGCGCGCTCGCGCCCGCCCGCCGGACCGTAGCCGGTGCACACCGCGAGCACGTCGGCCTGCGGGGACCTGCCCGCGGGGGAAGCCTCCACCACGAACACCACCGCCGCTTCCCCGACCGAAACCGGCTTGGGTTCCGTTGTGGACAGTGCGTGCGCCCACGCCCGGTGCTCGCTGAACTCTTCGGCCGCGCCCACCAGCATCGCGCCCGCGTACCCGCGCTCCAGCGCGTTCGTCGCGTAGCGCAACGCGATGAGGAACCCGATCGGTCCACCCGCGACGGTCGCGTTGACCCCGCGCAGGCCGAACCGGATCGCCGCCTGGCCCGCCGCGCAGTTCATCACGGTGTTCGGGAACAGCACGGGGTTGACCAGGTACGGCTTCTCGCTGATCTTGCTCTCCAGGCTGAACTCGCTCGTCGACTTGAAGCTGCCGACGGTGGTGCCGAGCGCGACTCCGATCCGGTCTCGGTTGGTGTCGTCCGGTTCCAGCCCGGCGTCGGCGAGCGCGTCGCGGCAGGCGACCACGGCGAGCGAGGTCGCGCGGTCGAGGAAGCTCGTGCCGCGGCGGCCCAGCTCCGCCCGCACGTCGAAGTCCACGACGGCGTGCGCGTCCGGGTACGGCAGGGGGCGGTCCGACAGCGCCGTGACCGGGCCCGGTGTCCAGCTGGCCAGCGCGGCCCGATCCGGTCCCGCCACCACCGAACCCCGCGACCAGCCGGTGATCGTCGCACTCATCGCACCGCTCCCAACAGGACGATCGCGTTGTTGCCGCCGAAGGCGAACCCGTTGTTCTGCACCACCCGCACCCGTGCCCGCCGCGCGAGGTTCGGCACCGGGTCGAGATCCGCGAACGCGAGGTCCGGCGTGGACCAGTTGACGGTCGGGGGCAGGAACCCCTCGGTGATCGCGAGCGTGCAGGCGATCGCGCCGAACCCGCTCGCCGCGCCCATGCTGTGGCCGATCATCGACTTGATCGAGCTGGTCGGCGGCGGCCGGTGGCCGAACACCTCGAAGATCGCGGCGGCCTCGGCCGCGTCGTTGGTCGGCGTGCCGGTGCCGTGCGCGCAGATGTAGTCCACATCGGACGGTTTGACGTCGGCGTTGCGGTGCGCGATGCGCATGCACTCGGCGACGCTGCGCTGGTCCGGCGCGACCGGGTGGTTGGCGTCGCAGTTCGCGCCGTACCCCAGTACTTCGGCGAGCATCGCGGCCCCGCGCGCGGCGGCGTGCTCGTAGGTTTCCAGCAGCAGCACCGCACCGCCCTCCGCGGTGAGGATCCCCGACCGGTGCCGGTCGAACGGCGCGCACGCGTCCTCGGTCAACGCCCCGAGCCGGTAGAAACCGGCGTGCGCCCACTGGCACACGGAATCCGCGCCACCGGCGAGCACGACGTCGGCCGCGCCCGTGGTGAGCAGGTCGTAGGCGTAACCGAGCGCGTAGTTGCTCGCCGAGCACGCGGTGGCGAGGGTGATCGACTCGCCTGCCAACGCGAGTTCCTCGCTGACCGCGTGCGCCAGCCGGGACGCGGGCAGCTTCGCGAGCAGGCCTGGGTCCATTGTGTCCGGTCCGTCGATCCCGAACTGCACGGTGAGCGATTCGAGCACCCGCGATTCCCCGCTGGTCGTGCCGATCACGACGTGCGCCCGCTCCGGATCGACGTCGCCGAGATCGAGCCCGCCGTGGTCGACGGCGACCCTGGCGGCAACGGCGGCGAACTGCCCGGAGCGGCCCCAGGCGTCCTGGTCGATCCGGCGCAACCACCGCTCCGGCCGGAAATCCGGCACCTCCCCTGCCTGCTTGGACGGGAAACCGGACGCGTCGAACGACGTGATCGGGGATATCCCGGAAGCACCTTCGCGGAGGCCCGCCGCGAAAGCCGCGGGGCCGATGCCGATGCTCGACACCGGCCCCAGACCGGTCACCACCACGCGGGCGCAGGTCTCGGCCACCGCCGTCAACCCCGCCGGTCGTGGCGGAGAAGGGCCTCGTGAACCTCCTTGAGATTGGTCAGCTCCGGCAGCTCGTGCTGCGGTATCTCCACCTTGAAGTGCTTCTCGATGCGCGCGAGGATTTCGATGGCGCGCAACGAATCCGCCTCGTAGTCCTCGACGAAGTGCCCCGTGTCGGTCAGTTCCTCGGTGTCCACTTCGAGCACCTCGGCGACCATCTTCCGGAGGTCCTCGAGCCGGTTGTCCGTCTGTGTCATCACATACCCCTCTGATCGTTCCGGGCATCGGGCAGCTGTCCCATCGCCGCCCGCGGGCGACGGGCGGCGATGAGGCTCTCCGCGGTGAGCACCGTGCGGTCGCCGACTCGGCTCACCCCGCGGGCGAACACGGTCTCGGCGATCACGTTCTCCAGTTCCACCGTGTGTTCCAGGACGTCTCCCGGGTACGCGGCGCCGAGCAACCGCACCCCGCGGGCGCCGGTGAACAGCAGCGCGGACGACTCGTCGACGACCTCGCCGCCGCCTTCGAGCCACAGGAGCGCCGCGCTCTGCCCCAGCGACTCCACCATCAGCGAAAGCGGGTAGGCGTAGGACTCCGGCGCGGTGCCGTCGGCGAGCGCCCGGTAGCACGGTTCGGTGCCGGAGATCGCCTTGCGGGTACGGATCGACTCCCCGGCGCGCAGCTCGACCACCTGGTCGACCAGCAGCAGCGGATAGCGCTGCGGCAGCTTCGCCCGTACCTCGCGGTGCTCAAGACGTGCGCGCATCACTGTCCTTTCCGAACAGGACCAGGAACGTCGCCGCGACCGCGTCGTCACCGCGGTATGCCTTGGCCGACACCGTGACGCCGTCCTCGCCTTGCGGATCGAGACGAATGTCCCAACGCAGTTCGTCGCCGGGCAGGAGCGGGGCGATGAACCGCATCCGGACCACTTCACGCAGCCAGGTCACGCCCAGTACTGCCCGCACCGTCTGTTCGAGGCTCTCCAGCAGGAAAACCCCCGGCAGGATCGGGAATCCGGGAAAGTGCCCCGCCAGGTTCGGATCGTCTCCACGGACGCGGAGGCGGGCGTCCACTTTGGTCCGCGGGCCGTCCGGCTCGGCGCGCCACCGGTCCACCGCCGCCAAGGGCGCGGCGAAAGCGGGTGCGGGAACCTCGTGCCACCGCGCGGTCACCCCCGCGGTCACAGCGTCATCCCCCCGTCCACACCGAACACCTGCCCGGTGAGGTAGGAAGCCCGGTCCGACACCAGGAACTCGACGAGTTCGGCCACTTCGGACGGTTGGCCGAACCGGCCGAGCGGGACGCGTTCCAGCGCGGTGGCGCGCTGGCGCTCGTCGAGGTCCGCGGTCATGTCGGTTTCGATGAACCCCGGCGCCACCACGTTGACCCTGATCCCGCGCGGGCCCAGCTCCCTGGTCAGCGACCGGCTGAGCCCGATCACCCCGGCCTTGCTCGCGGCGTAGGCGGTCTGCCCGATGTTGCCGTACAGCCCGGCGACCGAGGACATGTTCACCACCGACCCTGCCTTGCGCTTGAGGAAGCGGAACCCGAGCGCCGAGCAGAAGTTCCAGGTACCGGTGAGGTTGATGTCCAGCACGCGCTGCCAGTCACCCGGCCTGGTCAGGACGAGCGGCGCGTCCCTGGTGATCCCGGCGTTGTTGACCAGGCAGCCCACCGGCCCGAGCGCGGACTCGGCGGCCGCCACGAACCCGTTCACCGCGTCCAGGTCCGCCACGTCGCAGCGGGCGAAGTGGCACGGCACGCCGAGCGCCCGCACGGCGGCCTCGGTCTTGGCGGCCGCCTCGCTCTCGCTTTGGAAGCAGCCCGCGACGGCGTACCCCGCCTCGGCCAGCCGCACGGCGACCGCGCTGCCGATACCCCGCGACGCGCCGGTCACCAGCGCCGTCGGTCGTTCCGTCACCGGAAGCCCTCCCCCATCTCTCCTACTGGGACGGTCTCGCCCAGCACCTCCTCGGAGTGCTCACCGACGACAGGTGCCGGTGTCCGCACCCGCGTGGGCGTCCGGCTGAACTTCACCGCCGGGCCGACCAGCGGCGCGGTGCTGCCGTCGCGCAGCACCGTCGGCTGCACCATTTCCCTTGCCAGTACGTGCGGATCGGCCACCACCTGCGCCAGCGACCGCACCGGCGACGCGGTGACCCCCGCGGCCGCCGCCAATTCAGCCACCTCGGCCGCGGTGTGGCGGCGGCACCAGTCCGCGACCACCGCGTTCACCGCGTCCCGGTTCGCCAGCCGCGCGGACGCGGTGTCGTATCCCGGCGCGGTGGCCAGTTCCGGGCGACCGGCCAGCGCGGCGAGCGCGCGCCACTGCCGGTTCATCGCGACCGCGAGGTACACCGGCCCGTCCTGGCACGGGAAGACGTTGGCGGGCACCACGAAATCGGTTTCGTTGCCCTGCCTGCGCGGCTGCTCGCCCGCCGCCGCCAGGGTGGGGAGCCCGCAACTTCCGAACAGCAGGGAATCGAGCATCGAGACGTCGACGTGCTGCCCTTCACCGGTTTCCGACCGGTGCCGCAACGCGGCCAGCGCGCCGATCGCGCCGTGCAACCCGGCCAGTTCGTCGGCGAGGAAGGTGGGTGCCCGCATCGCGGCGCCGCCCGGTTCGCCGTTGAGCGACATCCAGCCGCCTGCCGCCTGCACCACCGGGTCGTACCCCGGCCGGTCGGCGCCAGGGCCGTACTGCCCCCAGCCGGTGATCGAGACGAACACGATGTCGGCACGCACCTCGCGGCAGGCGCGGTAGCCGACGCCCCAGCGGTCGAGTGTGCCCGGCCGGTAGTTCTCCACCACGACATCGGCGGTCCGCACCAAGCCGAGGAACGCCTCCTGCCCGTCGGGCGACCGGAGATCGAGCCCGACGCTGCGCTTGTTGCGGTTGACCGTTTCCCGGAACCACGACGAGGTCGTTCCGGGTATCCGCGGCGGCAGGTCGCCGTCCCGCCCGCTCGGCAGCTCGACCCTGATCACGTCCGCGCCGAGATCGGCCAGCACGCAGGTCGCCTGCGGGCCCGACCACACCCGCGTCGCGTCCAGCACCCTGATCCCGTCCAGCGGCCCCGCCCGGTCCGTCCTGGCCTCGGCGTAGAACTCCTCGCGCTCCATCGCCGGCCTCACAGCCGCCGCAGCAGCGACGCGGTGCCCTGGGCGCCACCGCAGCACATGGTCAGCAGCGCGGTTTCGGCATCGCGGCGCGCCAGCTCGTGCAGCGCGGTGACGAACAACCGGACGCCGGTGGCGCCGAGCGGGTGCCCGAGCGCGATCGCGCCGCCGTTGACGTTCACCGCCTCGCGGCCGACTTCGTGATGACGCAGCCAGGTGAGCACGACACCGGCGAACGCCTCGTTCACCTCCACGAGATCGACGTCCGAGGCGGCCATCCCGGCCCGCTTCAGCAGCTTGCGCGTCGCCACCAGCGGCCCGTCCAGCAGGAAGTACGGGTCGGAGCCGGTCACCACCTGGTGGTCGAGCACCGCCAGCGGTCGAAGCCCCAGTTCCTCGGCACGGGTGCGCGACATCCACAGCACCGCGGCGGCGCCGTCCGAGATCTGCGAAGTCGTTCCGGCCGTGTGCACCGCGCCGGGAACGTTCGGCTCCAACGCGGCCAAGCCTTCCGCCGTCGTCTCGCGCAGTCCCTCGTCCCGGCTCACGACCACCTCGCGGGGGGTGGTGATCGGCACGATCTCGGCGTCGAATCTGCCGTCGTCCCAAGCGATCCTGGCCCTTCGCTGCGATTCGACACCGTAGGCGTCGGCTTCCTCGCGCGTGATGCCCTCGCGGACGGCGACCCGTTCCGCACCGCCGAACTGGGCCTTCGGCGGATCGTCCCAGGGGTAGTCCGGGGTTTTGTAGTGACCGGGACCGTTGTAGAGGTTGACGCCGATCGGCACCCGGCTCATCGACTCGACCCCGCACGCGATGGCCGTGTCGAGCACGCCCGCGGCGATCTGCGCGGCGACCAGGTGGTTCGCCTGCTGGCCCGATCCGCACGACACGTCGACCGTCGAGCAGCCGACCTCGGGATCGAACCCGCTGCAGAGCCAGGCGTTGCGCGTGACGTTGAGGCTCTGCTCCCCCGCCTGCGTCACGCAGCCACCGACGACGTGGTCCACCTCGCCTGGCTCGATCCCCGCGCGGCGCACGACCGCGTCGAGCACGTGCCGCAGTAGTTGCACGCCCTTCAGGCCCGCGAGTGCCCCGCCGCGGCGGCCGAAGGGGGTTCTCACCGCGGCGACGATCACCGGCTCCGCCATCCACGTCCCCTTCCTCCGCAGCGCCCGACGAGACTCGGTTCTGCTATCTCGTCATTCTGGCGACCCCGGAACCATAACCGCGATCCGCCCCGCACACCATAGCGGCGGCCGGATTGCGGCTCTGACAACGAGATCTCCGTCGCGATACGAGCACAGGAACCCTTGCGCAAACCCTAGATAGTCATTACGTTCTGCCGGGTGTTGACCGGGTGTGTGCCGTGGCCCGAGGACCTGGCCACGCGGTATCGGAAAGCGGGCCACTGGCGTGGCGAGGTGCTTGGCGACCTGCTGCGGGGGCCCGCGGCGGGCGATCCGGCGCGCACGGCGGTGGTGACCGCCACCGGCCGCCACTCCTACGGCGAACTGGACGAGCGCGCCGACCGGCTGGCCGCCGGGCTCGCCGATCTCGGCCTCGAACCGGGCCAGCGGGTGGTGGTGGCCCTGCCCAACGACCTCGACTTCGTCGTGGTCTGCGTGGCGCTGTTCCGCCTCGGCGCCATCCCGGTGCTCGGCCTGGTCGCGCACCGCCGCGCCGAGCTGAGCTACCTCGTGCGGGCCAGCGGCGCGGTCGCGCTGATCGCACCGGACGTCCACCGCGGGTACGACCACCGCGCGCTCGCCGCCGAGGTGGTGGCCGAGTCGCCCGGTCTGCGGCACGTGCTCATCTCCGGGAAAGCGGGAGAGTTCACCGCGCTGGCCGACGTGTCGGCGCCACCGCGAAAACTGCCCGAACCGCAGGCGGACGAGGTCGCCTTCTTCCTGCTTTCCGGTGGTACCACGGGAAAGCCGAAACTCATCCCACGCACCCACGACGACTACGCCTACCAGCTGCGCGCCACCGCCGAGGCGATGCGCTTCGACGCCACGAGCACGTACCTCGCGGTGCTCCCCGCCGGACACAACGCCGCGCTGGGCTGCCCGGGGGTGCTCGGCGCCCTCCGGGCGGGCGGCACGGTCGTACTGGCCGGAAGCCCCAGCCCGGACGAGGTGTTCCCGCTCATCGCGGCCGAGAAACCGGACCTGACCACGGTGATGCCCGCCGTGCTGACCCTGTGGCTGGACACCGCGTCACTGTTCGATGTGGACACCAGCGGGCTGGTGATCGAGGTCGGCGGCGCGATGCTGTCACCGGAGACCGCCGAGCGGGTCCGCGCGGAACTCGGTGCCACGCTCACGCACTGGTTCGGCATGGCGGAAGGCTTCCTCGCGTTCACCC
Source organism: Amycolatopsis sp. CA-230715 (assembly GCF_018736145.1). Taxonomy (GTDB): domain Bacteria; phylum Actinomycetota; class Actinomycetes; order Mycobacteriales; family Pseudonocardiaceae; genus Amycolatopsis. The sequence goes on along the minus strand of NZ_CP059997.1, from coordinate 8,941,602 downwards.
GGCTCGACGATCCGCCCGAGCGCGCCGCCACGAGCCAGGGCACCGCGATGTCGCCCGACGACGAGATCCGGATCGTGGACGACGACGGCCACCCGGTACCCGACGGCGAAGTGGGCCAGCTCCTCGTGCGTGGCCCGTGCGTCCTGCGCGGCTACTACGACGTGCCCGAGCACAACGCCGAAGTGTTCACCACCAACGGTTTCCTTCGCACCGGCGACCTGGTGCGGCGCGCACCGGACGGCGCGATCACCGCGACCGGCAGGGTCAAGCACACCATCAACCGGGGCGGGGAAAAGATCTCCGGTGACGAGCTGGAGGGCGAACTGGCGGCCCATCCCGCGGTGCGCGCGGTCGCGGTGGTGCCGGTGCCCGACACCGCGTTCGGCGAAAAGACCTGCGCGGTCGTGGTTCCCGAAGGCGACCCGCCGACGCTCGACGATCTTCGCGCTTTCCTCACCGGGCGCGGTATCGCCGAGTTCAAGCACCCCGACCGGCTGCGCGTCGTCTCGTCGCTGCCGCACACCGCGGTCGGCAAGGTGGACCGGCGGGAGCTGGCCGCCGACGCGACACCGGAGGGATGACCCGCCCATGCCGAAGCTGAACGGCGCCACTCACGTCAACCTGACCGTGCGGGATCTCGCGCGGAGTACGGAATGGTACTGCCGCGCGCTCGGGTTCACCGTCGTGCGCGAAGCGGAGCCCGAGGAGTCCGGCTTCCGGTTCCACACCCTGTTGCACGAAAACTCGCTCGCGTCGATCGTGCTCGGTGCGGCGCGGAACCCGAGTACCGAACCGTTCGACGAGCACCGGGTCGGGCTGCACCATCTCGGCTACCACGTGCCGGCGCGCGCGGACCTCGACGAGTGGGCCGAGCACCTCGACGGCGCCGGCGTGACACATTCCGGGGTCAAGGAGTTGTTCCTCGAAGCGGGCTACGGGATCTGGCTCCGCGACCCGGACAACATCTGGCTGGAGTTCTACTGGGTCAACGCCGAGTTCTTCATGGACCGGATGCGCCAGCGCTGGCGCGCCACGAAACGGGACGAGTTCGCCGCGGCGAGAAGAGCACGGAAGGCACGGCAGTGGACGGAATGAGCACCACGCCCTACTGGCAGGAGACCCTCGCGCCCGTGGTTCCGGGGCCTCCGCTCGACGGCGACGCCACCTGCGACGTGTGCATCGTCGGCGGCGGCGCCACCGGGCTCTGGACGGCGCACGCCCTCAAGGAAGCCGAGCCGTCGATGGACGTGCGCATCGTCGAAGCCGGGACGGTGGGGCTCGGCGCTTCGGTGCACGGCGGCGGTTTCGTCACGCTCGCGGGTGCCAAGGTGTTGCGGCGCCTGCTCTGGTACTACGGCACGACCAAGGCCGCCGGGGTGTACAAGGCGGTGGCGAAGTCGATGCTCGAGATCGGCCGCTTCTGCCGCAAGAACGGGATCGACGCGGAGTACGAGCGCACCGGCGTGCTCCAGGTCGTCACCGACACCAAGCAGTTGGCGCGCCTGCAGTTGCAGGTCAACCGGGCCAGAAAGCTCGGCATGGACGGCTCGATGACCGTCTACGACGCCGAAGAAGCGCGGGAGCGGATCGGCTCGCCCACCGTGCTCGGCGGCATGACCGCGTTCGGTGCCGTGGTCAACCCGCACAAGCTGGTGCAGGGCCTCGCCGGTGTGGTCAGAGCGCAGGGCACGGTCATCCACGAGCAGACGCCCGCGACCGAGATCCGCAAGATCGACGGCCGGTTCCAGGTCACGACCCCGCACGGCGTGGTCACCGCGCGGGAGGTCGTGCTGGCGACGAACGCTTGGCAGCACACGTTTCCGGAGATGACCGACCGGGTCATGCCGGTCTGGAACCACCTGCTGGTCAGCGAACCGCTGACCGAGGACCAGCTCGCCAGGGTGCCGTGGCCAGGCCGCGAACCGGTGTCGAACATGCGGTCGTTCTTCTTCACCACCCGCCTCACCCCGGACAACCGCGTGATCTGGACGGGCGGGCGGTGGTACTACCGCCCCAGCCGGGACATGGCTCCGGACCACGTGCGGAACGCCGAGGCGTACCGGGAGCTGAGGCAGGCGTTCGACGAGTTCTTCCCCGACTGGCGCGACGTGCGGATGAGCCACGCGAACGGCGCCTGCATCGGCTGGAGCCACAGCTTCATCCCGCAGTTCGGCCGCACCAGCTCCGGCCTGCTCTACGGACACGGCTACACCGGCGCGGGAATCGCGGCGAGCCACGCGGGCGGGCGGATCCTGCGCGATCTCATCCTGCACCGCGCGTCCGAATACACCGAACTCGCCTACGTCACGGTGAACCAGCCGAAGTTCATGCCGGGCAAGCTCGGCGACCGCGGCGCGGACTTCTTCGTGTGGCGCCAGCGCACCGGCGACCGGATCCCGCTGCTGCTCCCCCACCGCGCGGCCCTGTCGAGCCGGTCGTTCTTCAACCGACACCGTCGAGTTTCGTAGGGGGAACCGTCCGATATGGACCGTGCTCACGGGGGCGGGCTTGCTCGCGGGGCGGCGGAACTCCCCTGGTCACCCAAGCGGCACTCAATGCCGTCATGGTGGCCATCACGGCATACCGCCATCGCGCCTCCACGGATCGCGGTGGTCTCGCGAAGTGAGCGGTGGGTGCGGTTCGGTACCCGCCGTGGTCCCGAAGGCCACCTTCGGGGCACTGAACGCCGCGATTCCACCCCTCGCGGCCTCGACGACCGCGGACCCGTGCCCCGTGCCCCGTGCCCCGTGCCCCGTGCCCCGTGCCCCGTGCCCCGTGCCCCGTGCCCCGAAGGATGCTCCTATAGATGTCATGGGGCGGCCTTCAGCGACTCCGGTGCCGCGAACTTCGCTCTGGTAGGGGGCTTCTGCTGCCTCGGCGGGGATCTTCCTGGTACCCCGAAGGTGGCTTTCAGGGCATCTAGCGCCCCGAAGGTCACCTTCGGGGCACGCGCGAGCCCACTTCGGCGGCGGGGTCGTGATCGGCAGGTTCGGCGGATCCGCCGAGGACGTGGCTGCCACCCACCGGCAATCCGAGGAACCGCTCCGGCGGCAGCTTCGCCTTGAGCCACGCCCGCCGCGCGTCGTGCAGCGGGGACAGCAGCGGTTCGGCGGACTGCATGAAAGTTCCCCAGTGGATCGGCAGGAAGTGCGTCGCGCCGAGATCACGGCACGCCCGCACCGACTCCGCGGGGTCCATGTGCGACTGCCGCATGAACCACCGCGGCAGGAAGGCGCCGACCGGGAGCATCGCCAGGCCGATGTCCGGACAGCGCTCACCGATCTCGGTGAAGATCGGGCCGTAGGCGGAGTCCCCGCCGAAGAAGACCGTGCCGCCCGGCTCACCGGTGGACATGACCCAGCCGCCCCAAAGGCTCCGGTTGGTGTCGAACAACGTCCGGCGGCTCCAGTGGTGCGTCGGGGTGAACGTGAACCGCGTCCGGCCGAGCTCGAGCGACTCCCACCAGTCGAACTCCACCACATCCCGGAAACCGAGGCGGCGGAACCACCAGCCGAGCCCGCCCGGCACCAGCAGCGTGGTGGTGCGCGGCAGGCGCCGGATGGTGGGCGCGTCGAGGTGGTCGAAGTGGTTGTGGCTGATCACCACCGCGTCCACCGGCGGCAGGTCCTCGAAGGCCACCCCAGGCCGGGTCAGGCGCGGGCTCAGGCCGGGGATCTTGCGGGAGAACACCGGATCGGTCAGCACGACCAGCCCGCCGATTCGCAGCACGCAGGTCGAATGCCCGACCCAGGTGACCGCCACCTCGCCCGGACCGGTCGCGGGCACCGCCGCGTTCGCCTCGGTCGGAATGAGATCGGGGCAGTGCCGATCCGGCGCCCTGGTGCCCAGCTCTCGCCACAACCGCCGGACTTCGGCGTTCGTCGGCACGCCGCTCGTCATCCGGTCGGCGAAGCTGCCCGGCCAAACCCTTGCGCCGGCGGGCTTGCGAACCCGCTCGAATACTCGATACAACGATCTCGGGTAACGCATCACGTATCCTCATTCGTCTTTTCGATGAGTCCGGCAGCGGGAGGAACCATGGAACGCCAGCGCAAGATGATCGACGTGTGGTCGGAGGTGTTCAAGAAGCCGGTGACCGCGGAGACCGACTTCTTCGACGATCTGGAGGGCGACTCGATGACCGCGGCCGCGGTGGCGCATTGGGCCGGGCTCGAATTCGGGGTCACCGTGCCGATCGAGGAGGTCTTCGAACGCCCCACCCCCGCCGAACTCACGGCGTACGTCGACGAACTGCTCGCGGGCTGAGGAACGCTCACCGGCGCCGAAGCCGGTCGAGCAGGTCGTCCTTGATCGCCTTCCTGCTGCCGAACACCAGCAGGAAGGCGGCTTCCCGCACGAGCCGTTGCGCGTGGCTGGCCAGGTAGACCGACGAGCTGCCGGTGGCCACGGTCAGCGCGCCCGCCGCGCGGTAGGCGAGTTCGGCGGCGGCCGCCCTCGCCGCAGGCACGTCCTCCGGCGCGGCCTCGTCGAGGTCGCGGCGCCGCGTGACCAACTCCTCGTCGAGCGGGCTCTCCCCGAGCAGCCCGCAGCACCGGGCCGTGATGCCGAGTGCGAGGGAACCGTTGAAGCGCAACGTGTTCGGATCGCGTTCGCGCCAGACCTCGAGCGGGACGAGCCCGGTCACCCGCTCTTCCGGGACGAAGTGGCCGTCGAAGCCGGCCGTGACGGTGCGGCTAGCGTTGACCGCGGTCAGCTCGGCCCTGCGCACGCGCAGCGTCTCCGCTTCCTTCGCGTCCAGCAAGGCCCACACCAGCACGTCGTCGGCATCCCTCGCCGCGGTGAACAGCACGTCGGTCAGACCCCACCCGCTGATCCACGGCACTTCGCCGTCGAAGGTGTACCCGCCGTCGACCTTCGTCGCGGTCAGCCCGGACGGACCCGGCCGCACGGCCGCCGACATCGCCAGCGCCGAGCGCGTTTCGCCCGAGCAGAGCCGGGGCAGCCAGGTTTCCCTGATCCCCGGCCGCTCGCTGTGCGTGGCGGCCATGACCGCGTTGTGGTGCTGCGCCCAGACGAACGCCGTGGTCAGGCACGCGCCGGCGAGGACCTCGACGATCCGGAAGGCGTCAGTCATCTCCTCGGCTGCCATCGGGGACAGCTCCGGCGGCCCCGCGAGACCGTAGAAACCTTCGTCCGCAAGCAGGTCCAGGTGGCTGGCAGGCACGCGGTCGGCTCGGTCGACCTCCAGCGCCGCGGGGTGGAACACCTCCTCGGCCAGTTCCCCGGCGCGCCGGACCGCCTTGCTCGGTGCTCCGTTGGTCGCGTTCACGTGGTCCTCCGTTCGAGTTCGCGCACCCGCAGCAGGTCACCGGCGGGGCGGTCGGGATCGGCGGCGAGCGCGTCGGCCACCGTGACGTAGTCGGCGACGAACCGCGCGGCCCAGTCGGCGTCGAAGCGCTGCCGATCGCACAGCAGCAAGGCGATCAACCTGTCCTCGTGCGGCGCCACGACGAACTCGAAGGCGAATCGGCGGCGTTCGAGCATGCCTTCCATGTCGTCGATCTCCGCACCGGACATGTCCTCGCGCGCCTTCAGGCTGCCGACGAGCTGGAACGTGATGTCGTCCGCACGGCCGGTCCGGCTCGAAATCGTGCCGGGCGGCAGCAGCTGGTAGGGCAGTTCCTGGTGCCGCAACGCTTCCAGCACCGTGGTCCTGATCGCCCGCACCAGTTCGCGCGCGGGCGCCGCCGGGTCGAGCTCGGTGCGCAGCAGCAGCATGGTGACGAAGAAGCCGACCGAATCGGCGACCCTCGGATTGCCCCTGTTCGCGAACAGCGACGCGACCGTGATGTCCCGTTGCCGTGTTTCTCGGTGCAGCAACAGGGAAAACACCGACAGCAGCACCGGGAACAGTGTCGTCCGTTCCCGGCGGGCGAGACCGCGCAACGCCTTCGTGCTCACCGGTCCGATCGGCAGCTCGACCGACACCCACAGCGGTTCGCCCGCGTCCGGCGAGCTCGCGCGCTCGGGCAGCTCGGGTATCCGCGCGCCGTCCAGCTTGTCCCGCCAGTACCCGGTCAGCTCGCGCAGCCCTTCGCCGCTGAGCCGTTCGCGCTGCCATTCGGACCACTCCGCGTACTGCCAGCCCACCGCGGGCAGCTCAGGATCCGTGCCGTCCCGCTCGGCGGCGTACAGCAGGCGCAGGTCCCGCGAGAGCAGGCCGTTGGACCAGTCGTCGGTGACGAAGTGGTGCATCGTCAGCACGAACAGGTGCGTGGCCTGCCCGATCCTGATCAGCAGCGGGCGGATCGGGCTTGTGGCCGCGTCGATCACGCGGCGCATCTCCTCGCTCACGAGCTCGCGTGCGACCGCGTCGGGATCCGTGCTGCCGGAGACATCGGTTTCGGCGAGCGCGAGCGGTGAGGGTTCGTGCACGACCTGGCGAAGCCTGCGACCGTCGCCCGCGAACGCGGTGCGCAACGCGGCATGCCTCGCAACGAGCCGGGTCAGCGCCGCGCGGAGCGCCTCGACGTCGAGCGGGCCTTCGATCCGCCACAGGACCTGCTCGTTGAGCGCGCTCTCCTCGCCGAGGTAGTGGTCCATCAACGAAAGCAGGCGTTGTCCGACGGAAACCGGGAGCTCGACCACGGGGCCAGGATAGCCGACCTCGCGTTCGCCGAGAAGAGTATCTTGTTTCCTCTATCTACCGCGAACCTGTTGACTCGGCTTCGGCGATGGCGTCGAATGAAACCCGTGTCCGCACCCGATGTCACCGCTCCCGCCGATCGCGCCGGGCTGGGCTTCTGGCTCGCCGAGCAGTCCGACGAAGACCTCACCCCCGGAACGCCGCTCGACGGCGACGCGCACGCGGACGTCGTCATCGTCGGCGGCGGCTACACCGGGCTCTGGATCGCCTACTACCTCACCGAATTCGCCCCGCAGGCGAAGATCGTGGTGCTCGAAGCCCAGCAGGCGGGGTTCGGCGCCTCCGGCCGCAACGGCGGCTGGTGCACGGCCGAGATGCCGAGCCTGCTGACCACACTGGTGGCCAGGCACGGTCCGATGGCCGCGATGCGCATGTACCGCGCTGCGCGCGCCACGCTCGACGAGATCGAGCGAGTCCTCGGGGCCGAGGAGATCGACGGCGGCTGGCGCCGCGACGGCTCGTTCTACGTGGCGCGCACGAAGCCGCAGCTGGACCGGCTGCGGGCCTGGCGTGACGGGCGGGCCCAGCTCGGGATCACCGACTTCCGCCTGCTGGACGCCGACGAGATCGCGGACGCGATCGCGGTGCGGGGCGCGAGCGGCATCGGGTTCACCCCGCACTGCGCGGCGGTGCATCCGGCGCGGCTGGCGCTCGGGCTCGCACGCGCGGTGCGGCGGCGCGGGGTCACCATCGCCGAGCGCACCACGGTGACCGCGGTGCGGGACCGCGCGGTCGTCACCGAGCACGGCACCGTGCACGCCAAGACCGTGCTGCTGGCCACCGAGGGGTATTCCGGCGGGCTCGCCGGGCGCACCATCGTGCCGCTGCGCTCGCACGCGATCGCCACCGCGCCGCTCGGCGCGGACGTTTTCGAACGACTGCGCTGGCGTGGCGCGCCGACGGTCACCGACTCCAGATACCAGTTCTGCTACCTCAACCGCACCCCGGACGACCGGATCGTGATCGGCGGCCGCGGTGTCGGCTACCTTCTCGGTTCCCGGCTGCGCACGCGAGCGTCGGCCGAACGCGCGGTGCACACCAGGCTGCTGGCCACGCTCACCGATCTCTTCGACGACCTCGGCGACGTCCGGATCACGCACATCTGGAGCGGGGTGTACGGGCTCCAACGGGATTCCGAACCCAGTGTCGTGTTCGACAAGGAGACCGGGCGCGGTTACGCGGGCGGTTACGGCGGCGAAGGCATCGTGCTGAGCAATCTGGCGGGCCGGACGATGGCCGCGCTGGTCACCGGCACCCGCAGGCCGGAAACCAAGCTGTGCTGGAACGGCCGCGTTCCGGGCAGGTGGGAACCGGAACCGGTGCGGTACGCGGGCATCCGCGGAATCGCCGCGCTCGCGACGATGGCCGACCTTTTCGAAGACCGCACGGATCGCACCGCGCCACTGGCGCAGGTCATCATGAAATCGGTGGTGTGACCCGATCGGGGTACAAGATCGAAATCCGGGCTGCGCAAGGGAAGCACGGCCGGTCGCGTAGGGTACGCGGTACTCGAACCACTACTACCGGATACCGCCGGAGGGCATCAATGAGCGATTCCACCGACTCCCCCGTGGTCAGCCCGTATCTGTGCTACGCCGATGGCATGAAGGCGATCGAATGGCTGGAGAAGGCCTTCGGTTTCGTCCGCATCGCGGCATACGAGAACGACGAGGGCGAACTTATGCACGGCGAGCTCAAGGCAGGCAACGGCGGCCTGATCATGATGAGCGGCCGCAACGAGAAGCTCAGACTCAACGATCCCACGGCGCTCGGCGCCACCACCTTCGGGACGTTCGTCCGCCTCGATTCCGCCGACGAGGTCGACGCCGTGCACAAGACGGCGGTCGAGCACGGCGCGAAGATCGTCTTCGAGCTGCGGCAGCAGGAGCACGGTTCGTACGAGTTCACCTGCACGGACCCGCAGGGCCACCTCTGGACGATCGGAACGTACAACCCCGACGTCAGCTGACGCACTTCCTTCGAAGGCCTGTCGCGGCGATGGTCCGCGGCAGGCCTTTTCTCACCATCCGCCAACGGATCCCCCTTCGTGAGCCTCGCAGCGCAGGGTTCACGATGCCCTGAAAGTGGCCTTCGGGGACCTGAGCGCCCTGAAAGCCACTTTCGGGGCACGAACAGCCCGCCACATACCGGCGAGGGCCCAGAAAGTGTCGGCAGGTTCCCCGAAGGTGGCCCTCGCGGCTGTGCGGGCGGGGCAGCGCGTGCCCCGAAGGCCACCCTCGGGGCATTAGCCTCGGTCTTTCATGGTGATCTGTAGGTGATGTTGATGTTGGAGATGTTGATGTTGTTGGGTGTGGTTTTGGGTGTGGGCAGGTTGTAGTTGCCGATCTGCTGGGGTATCGGCTGCTCCGGGGTCTTTCGGGTTGTCGGGTCAGGGGTGGTGTGGGTTAGGGGAAAGCGGTGCGGATGCGGTGGAATCCGGTGGCGATTGCGGGGGCCCAGCGCCATGTCCGGTCGATGCGCAGATGGGTTTGGCGTGCGCTGCGGGTGATGCGGGCGGCGACGTGCAGGACGCGGTAACGGAAGGTGGTGATCTCGATCCGGGCGAGGTCGGGCTGGTCGGTGAAGCCGATCAGTTGGCTCCAGCAGACCAGGTCGATCGCGGTGAGCACGGCCTGTAGCCAGGCTGTGTTTTCGGCGAGTCCGCGACAGGGCAGGTTGCGCAGGCCGGTGGCTTTGGCCTCGCGGATGCGGTCTTCCATCCGGGCGCGTTGACGGTGTCGCAGTTCCAGCCCGGCGGCCTGGCCGGGGATGATCCCGGGTGCGGTGTCGGTGAGCAGCGCGGTGATCCGCATCCCGTCGGCGTCGGTGAATCGTAGCTGCGCGCCGGGGTGCGGGCGTTCTTTGCGCAGGATCAGCCGTGACCCTTCGGGCCACTTCGACAGGTCGATCGCGGTGCTGATCTCGGTGACCCAGGCTCCGTCCCGGATCCCGTCCCCAGGCTCGACCGCGGGATGCCAGCACGAAGCCGGGATCGCGTCGACGATGCGCTGCACCCGCGCGTCGACCGGGAACCCGAAGGAGAACCCGACGCCCCGGTCCCGGCAGGTCTGGGCGAAGGTGTGGCTGGCCCCGGCGGAATCACTGCGCGCGAGCAGCCGCGGCGAATCGGGGTCGCCGGGGCGGGGCCGGGCGTAGGTGGGCAACGCCGCCAGCGCCGCATCGAGCACGGCGACGTGATCGGCCGCGGTGCTCGACCCCGCGTTGCCTGGGCGCAGCAACCCGGCCAAGGCTTCCCCGCCGGCGATCTGCGGGCGATCGAGGAAACACAACAGCGGGTGAAACCCGAACGTGTGCTTCCACGTCGCTGCCGCGTCCTGCTTGTCCGAGTGCGCCAGCACGATCGTGGCATCGAAATCCAGACACAGCTCCTCGGACAGGTCCGGGGCAGCCCCGGCCTCCCACGCCCGTTGCCGCGCGGCGGCACGGGCGGCCTGCACCGCGGGCAGATGGGCCTCGTCGATCCGCTCGAGTAACCGCCACGCCGTCGGCATCGACGCGACCGGCCCGAACAGATCCTCCCGGTCCCGCAGCACCGCGATCCCCGACACCGCGTCCGCGCCATCCGCGATCGCCACCGCCACATCAGCGAACACCTGCCCCGGCGCATGCACCGCGACACCACGATAAGTATCAGCCAACGCCGAGTTCACCGCCCCGACCAAACCCGTGACCTCAGCCATCTCCCGCAACAACCCGACACCAGCATGCGACACGACACCAGCACCATCCGCGCTGACCTTCACCCGACCAGAACGCTTGCTATCCTTCACCCGCGAAGTGCCTTCCCGTTCGAGAAACCGGACCCTAGACAAGTCCCAGTTTCCCCTACAGGACAGGCACTTTCGCGCATTCAACCCCCACGACACCCCACCACCCATGAAACACCCAGGTTAGACGCCGCGATTCCACCCCTCGCGCGCCCGACTGCCGCGAGGCCTCGGCCCCACCCGCACCCGAAGCCTCGTATCTTGGTTCAGTGGAGGCCTCCCGGAGAAGCGAGATACGACGTATGGTGTCGAGGTCAGCGCACCCTCCCACGGCCACCAGGGGGCTTTCGTGTCCGACCTGTTCTCCGTCCTCGACAAGACCGTGCTCGTCACCGGCGGCACGCACGGCGTCGGCCGCGCGATCGCGGGTGGCCTCGTGGAGGCGGGCGCGCGGGTGTACATCAACTCGCGTTCCGCCGAAGAGTGCGACTCGGTCGCCGAAGAGCTGTCCGCTAAGGGGTTCTGCGTCGGGCTCGCGGCCGATCTCTCGACCGAGGTCGGGTGCGTCCAGCTCGCGGCCGATCTCACCGCGCGCGAGCGCGCCCTCAACGTGCTCGTCAACAACGCGGGCACAGCGTGGGCAGCGCCGGTCGGGGAGTTCCCCGCGGACGCGTGGGACTCGGTCATCTCCGTTTCCTTGCGCGCTCCCATGCTGCTGACCAGGGAGCTGGTGCCCGCCCTCACCGCGGCGGGCACCCCGGAGGACCCGGCGCGGATCGTCAACATCGGTTCGGCGGACGCGTTGCGGGTTCCCGAGTTCCCGACCTACTCCGCCGCGGCCAGCAAGGCGGCGATCCACCACATCACCAGGATGGTGGCGCAGGAGCTGGCGCCCACGGTGACCGCGAACGTGATCGCGCCGGGCACGTTCCCGTCCAGGATGACCGCCGACGCGCTGGCCGCCTTCGGCGACGAAATCGCCGCCTGCACCCCGTTGCGCCGCATCGGCCGCGAAGACGACCTCGTCGGCGCGGTGCAGTTCCTGTGCAGCCGCGCCGGTTCCTACGTCACCGGCGCCGTGCTGCCCGTCGACGGCGGCCTCGCCACCTGCCGGCTCGGTTTCGTGCCGCCGGAGTTCGCGGGCACCGAGGGCTGATCGTGCCGACGAGGGCTTCCGATCTCCAGCTCGCCTACCTCTACGGCGAACTCGGCGACTTCGTTCTCGGCGGTCCCGCGCTGACCGCCGAGGAGTACTCGTGCGCACCGTTCGACGTCGACGCCTTCCGCGCCGCGCTCGCCACCATGATGACCAGGCACGAAATGCTGCGCGCCGCGTTCGACGCCGACGGCCACCTGGAGATCCAGCGCGCGGATCTGACGGTGCCGCTGGAGGTGCGCGATCTCACCGGCCTCCCCGAAGCAGACCGGGAACCGCTCCTCGACCGCAGCCGGTACGAGATGCGCACCGAGGGCCCTCCCCTGCGCGGCGCCGCGCCGTTCCGCATCCGGGTGTTCGACCTCGGCCAGGAGTACCGCGTGCACCTCCAGTTCCGGCTGCTGTGCATGGACGGGCTGTCCGGGGAGATCTTCGCCAAGGAACTGCGCCAGATCCTCGACGGCGACGGGAATCTGCCCGCGATCGGCTACAGCTTCCCGCGCTATCTCGACGAGCAGAGCGGCGACGGCACCGCGCTCGCCGCCGCGCGCGAGTACTGGCTCGGCAGGCTCGGCGAACTTCCCCCGGCGCCGAACCTGCCCGCCGTCGGCAACCCGGCGCCGGTGACCGAACTGCACCGCCGCACCCGAAGGCTCTCGCCACCGGTGTGGGACGCGCTCGCCAGGCGGACCCGGGAGAACCGGCTCACCCCCACCGTCGCGGTGTTCGCGGCGTTCGCCGATGTCCTGCGGTACTGGTCGCGGGACCCTTCGTTCACCGTCAACATGCTGCACGGCGACCGGCCACCCGTGCATCCCGACATCGACAAGGTGCTCGGCAACTTCAGCAGCACCGTTCTGGTGGCGTGCCCGAAACCCGGGCGGGAACAGACTTTCCGGGATCGCGCCCGCGCGTTGCGGCGGCAGCTGTTCGCCGATCTCCGGCACGGCGCCTACAGCGGGGTGTCGGTGATCCGCGAGCTGAACCGCCGCGAGGGCACCATCGACGCGGCCGTGATGCCGGTGGTGTTCACCAGCATGCTGGCCGTGGCGCCCGAGGAGAGCGGGGTGTTCCTGGAGTTGCTCGGGTGGAAGCAGCTCGACGCCAGGATCCGGACTCCGCAGGTGGCGTTCGACCACCAGGTCTACGAGGCAGAGGGTGGCCTGGTCCTCCAGTGGGACACCGCGGACGAGCTGTACCCGGCCGGGGTGCTCGACGACATGTTCGACGCCTACGTGCGGCTGCTCACCCACCTCGCCGAAGACGAGAACGCCTGGGAGGGCGCCACTTTTTCGTTACTGCCGCCGAACCAGGCCCGCGTGCGCGCCGCGGTCAACGACACGGTGGTTCCCATCGCACCGGACACGCTGCACGGACCGTTCTTCCGGCAGGCCGCGCGCACCCCGGACGCCACCGCCGTGCGCACCGGCTCGGGCGTCACCACCTACCAAGCGCTCGAACGACGTGCCTTGGCCATCGCGGCCGCGCTGCGTCGACGCGGCACGACCGAGGGCGAAACCGTTGGGGTGCGGGCAGAACGCGGGGACGACCAGATCGCCGCGCTGCTCGGGGTGCTCGCCGCCGGTGCGGCCTACGTCCCGGTTTCGCCGGGGTGGCCAGCCGCGAGGCAACGCGAGGTGGTGCGCAAAGCGGGCATCCGCACCGTGCTCACCGAACCGGGTCCCGATCTCGGTTCGGCGAACTCGGTTCCACTGTCCGAAGTGGACTCCGTCCCGCTCGCCGGTCCCGTGGCCGACGATCCCGAAGCACTCGCGTACGTCATCTTCACCTCGGGCACCACGGGGTCCCCGAAGGGGGTGATGATCCGGCACCGCCGGGCGGCCAACACCATCGCCGACATCAACTCCCGGTTCGGTGTGACGGCGGCGGACCGCGTACTCGCCGTCTCGGACTACACGTTCGACCTGTCGGTGTACGACGTCTTCGGGTTGCTCGCGGCGGGCGGCACGATCGTCGTGCCCGATCCGGACCAGGCAAGGGAAGTGACGCACCTGCACCACCTCGCCGCGTCCGCCGGGGTCACGATCTGGAACAGCGTGCCCGCGTACCTGGCGATGCTGGCCGACTTCGCGCGCACCGCGGACCGGCCGCCACTGCCCCACCTGCGGCTGGCGATGGTCAGCGGCGACTGGGCCCCGCTCACCATCGCTCAGGACCTTCGAGAACTGGCTCCCTCGGCGCGCTGCGTGAGCCTCGGCGGCGCGACCGAAGCCTCGATCTGGTCCAACTGCTGCGACGTCCCGGTGGATCCGCCGTCCGACTGGGTGAGCGTGCCGTACGGGTTCCCGCTGCGCAACCAGCGCTACCACGTGCTCGACGGCGACCTGCGCGATCGGCCGGACTGGGTGGCCGGTGAGCTGTACATCGCCGGTGACGGGCTCGCCGACGGGTACCTCTTCGACGAGGAGCTGACCGAGCGGGCGTTCCGCGCGCTGCCCTCCGGCGAGCGGATCTACCGCACGGGCGACACCGGGCGCTACTGGTCGGACGGCACGCTCGAGTTCCTGGGCAGGCACGACCTCCAGGTCAAGGTGAACGGCTTCCGGGTCGAGCTGACCGAGATCGAGGCCAGGCTGCTGGAGCACCCGGCGGTCACCGACGCGGTCGTGGTAGCGCACCGCGGGCAGCACGGGGTCACGCTCGTCGCCTACGCCGTCGGCGGGATCTCTGGCGAGCTGAGCGAGTGGGTCGGCGCCGCGCTCCCCAGCCATGCGGTGCCCCGCGTGATCGAAGTGGTGCCCTCGCTTCCGTTGACGCGCAACGGAAAGGTCGACCGGGCCGCACTCGCCGCGCGCGCGGCCGACACCGTGTCCGGTGTGGACGTCCCTATTGGACCAGCGCCCGAGGGCGCGGTCGCGGTGCGCCTCGCCCGGATCTGGGAGCAGCTTCTCGGTGTCGCCGTGCGGTCGGCGGACACCTCCTTTTTCGCACTGGGTGGCAATTCCCTGGACGCCGCGCGCCTGATGAACCGGATCGAGCGAGACTTCGGGGTGCGGTTGCCGCTCGCCACGTTGTTCCGGGCGAGCGCGGTACGCGAACTGGCCGACGCCGTCGAAGGGGTGACCGCGGGCAAACCGGACCCGTCCTGCCTGCTGCCGCTCGCGATCGGCGACGGACCGCCGCTCGTACTGGTGCACCCGGTGGGCGGCGACGTCCTGTGCTACCGCGCGCTGGTCGATCGGCTCGGCACGACCTACTCCGTGTACGGCCTCCGTTTGCCACCCGGGCCGCCACTCACCTCCTTGACCGACCTCGCCGCGCGGTACGCGACCGAACTCGCGAATGCGTTGCCGCGCACGGACTTCCCGCTCGTCGGCTGGTCGCTCGGCGGGGTCGTCGGTCAGGAGGTCGCCGCGCGGCTCGGCGGCGGGAACCCGGTGGTGATGATCGATCCGTGGGTGTCCGCCGGGTCGGGCGAACCGGTGCCGGACCGGGAGCTGGTGGCGGCGTTCCTGACCAACCTCTTCGACGGCGAAGTGCCCCACCTCCCCGGTTCGGACGCCTATCCGCGCGCAACGGACCTCTTGCGCGCCGCCCTCCCCGACCACGGCGGGCTGCCGTTCGACGAGGTACTCGACCTGTTCCAGACGTTCGCGGCGATGACCCGCGCGCTGCTCGCCCACCGGCCGTCCGATGGCGCGCCGACGCCGTCGGTATTGGAGGCCGAGGACGGCTTGTCGGGACCGGCGGGCCGCTACCTGGTTCCGCTCCGGGAAGCGGGCTGGGCGGACGCCCGGTTCCGCCGCTACCGCGGTGATCACTTCACCGTGGTGTCCCCGGAAGGCGCGGCGGAACTGGCCGAGGCGATCCGCGCGCTGCTCACACCGGGCTGACCTCGATGATCGGCAGCATCGGGGTGCTGATCAGGCGGTCCCAGCGCAGGCCTGCCCGCTGCAGCAGCGCCTCGATCTGCTCCTGACCGCGTGCGCCACCACCCGCCATCGCGAGCAGGAGCAGGTCGTAGAGCCTGCCGGTGGGGAACTCATCCATCGTCGGCCCCACCACCGGTTCGAGCACGAGCAGCCGGGAACCCTCACCCATCGCCGCGCGCACGTTGCTCAGCAACCGCACGGCGTCGTCGTCCTCCCAGTGGTACAGCACGCGCTTGAGGAGGTAGGTGTCCGCACCGGCGGGTACCGACTCCAGGAAGCTGCCGCCGACCGCTTCGGCCCGCTCGGACACGCCCGCGTCGGCGAACAGCTTCGCCGCTCCCGCCGCCACGTGCGGGAGGTCGTACACCTTGCCGCGCAACGATTTGAACCGCGCGAGGATACCGGCGAGGAAGGCCCCGTTGCCGCCGCCGACGTCGATCAGGTCACCGGCGGACGCCCAGTCGTAGGCGGGCAGGATGCTGCGCAGTTCGAGCCGCGTCGCGGCCTGCTGGGAGGCGTCGAACCGGCCGCTTTCCTCCGGGTGTTCGGCGAGGTAGGTCCAGTAGTCCTGGCCGTGCACCTCGTCGAACGCCGCGCCGCCGGTGCGGATGCTGTGGTCGAACCGCGACCAGGCCGCGACGTCGCAGGCCAGCAGCGGGTAGGCCGGGCGCAGGGACAGCGGGTGGTCGCTGCGCAGCGGTTCGGCCAACGGCGTCAGCGCGAAGGTTTCCGGGGTGACCTCGGTGAAGATCCCCCTCGCCGCCAGTGCGCGCAACGCCCGGCACAGCGAGGGCGCGTGCGCGCCGGTGGCTTCCGCGATCTCGGCGACCGGCCGCGGGCCCGCCACCAGTTCGTCGGCGACGCCCAGCTCGCCGACCACCCTGATGGTGAACGGCACGATGTAGTCCGCCAGCTCCGACAACCGCACTACCGACTGGAGATCAAGGCGCTGTCGACTGGTCACGGGCAACTCCCACCGTCCGCACGGGCACTGGGCACCAACGGTGCCAAAAGACTTCGACAAAAACAAGATACGAGTTCCTTGGCGGCAGCGAAGAAACTAGTATCTGGTTCCGTGGCCCCGCTCAACGCCCTGCTGTTCGGCAGCGAAGACGACCCGTACCCGATCTACCGCGCCCTCCGCGAGGACGGCCCGCTGGTCCGCGCCAGGTTCGGCGAATGGCTGGTACCGCGGCACGCGGACGTTTCGGCTCTGCTGCGGGATTCCCGGCTCTCCAGCGAGTTCCCCGGCGAGTACGCCCGGCTTTCCCTGCCGGACAGCCCCGCCGTCGACTTCCTCGAACGCATCATGCTGACCAGGAATCCGCCCGCGCACACCGGCTTGCGCCGCTACCTGAGCCAGGCGTTCGCCGAGCCCTCGGTGCGCCGCCTGCGCGAATACGTCTCGGAGCACGCCGACCGCCTGCTGGCGCCCGCGCTCGACGGTGAGCCCGTCGACGTCGTCGAGGATCTCGGGGTTCCGTTGCCGGTACTGGTGATCTGCGCGCTGATCGGCGTGCCGGAGGCGGACCAGCACGACGTGTGGACCAGGGTGGCCACCCTCAACCGCGCGTTCGACGTGCCCAACCGCACCGCCGCCGACATCGAGGCGATGAACTCCGGGCTGCCCTGGCTGCGCGACTACGTGCAGCGGCTGCTGGACGACGGCAGGGCCAGCGCCGCGGGCAACCCGCTGTCCACCATGCGCGCCCGCGGCGAGGACCCGGAAAGCCTGCACGACGCCGACTTCGTGGACAACGTGCTGTTCGTGCTGCACGCCGGGGTGGAAACCAGCATGGGCCTGGTGTCCAACGGCTGCGCCGCACTGCTGCGCCATCCGGACCAGCTGGCGCTGCTGCACGCCGATCCCCGCACCGTCCACACGGGAATCGAGGAGTTCCTGCGCTACGACGCGCCGATCCAGAGCACCACCAGGCTGGCGAAGGAGCCGATCGTGCTCGGCGGCCGGAAGGTCCGGCCGGGGCGGGCGGTGCGGCTGCTGCTCGGCGCCGCCAACCGCGACGAAGCCGTGTTCGAGCGGCCGGAAGAACTCGACGTCACCCGCTCCCCCAACCCGCATCTCGGGTTCGGCGGCGGGCTGCACCACTGCCTCGGTTCGGCGCTGGCCAGATTGGTCGGCACCACCGTGTTCGAACGCATGGTCGCGCACTCCGGTTCCTGGACCACCGAGGGCGAACCAGTCCGCAGGCAACACGCCAACCTGCGCTCCTACGCCCGGCTTCCGTTGCGGCTCAACGCATAGACCCACTCACGCCTGGGCCAGCAGGGCGACACCGACGACCGCGGTGGTCAGGCCGACCCACTGCGTCCCGCTGATGTGCTCCTTCAGCACCACCCTGGCGAGAATCACCGTCGACACCGGGTAGAGCGCGACGATCGCCGCGCTGATGCTGAGCAGACCGGCACGAGCGGCCAGGAGGAAGAACAGGTTCGCCAGCGAGTCCAGGCACCCCGCGCCGGCGGCCACTGCCATCGGCGGACGGCCGGGGCCGATCCGGCGGCGCATCGCGATCGCCGTGGCGAGCAGGATGACGCTGCTGACCGAGCGACCGACCACCAGTGGCGCGATCCCGCTGTCGTGCGGCGCCTGGTCCAGCATGACGAGCTGGAGCGCGATCGCGCATCCGGCAAGGCAGGCGACCACGAACGCCCGGCGGGAAATCGCCACCATCGCGACATCCCGTTTGACAGTCACCAGCACGATCGCGCACCCGGCGACCGGCAGCCCCGCGATCGCGGCCGCGGACAGGCGTTCGCCCTCCGCGAGGCCGACCACCACCGGCAGCGCGGCGGACACGATCGCGGTGATCGGGGCCATGATCGTCATCGGCCCGATGGCCAGCGCGTAGTAGAACAGCGCGAAGCCGAACGCGGACGCGACACCCGAGGCCGCGCCCCAGCCGAGGGAACCCGCGTTCCACCGCGCGCCCAGCAGGGGCAGGAGCAGGACCTCGACCAGCAGGCTGGCCGGCGCGCTCACCGCGACCACCCGGAACACGTTCGCCTTGCGCGAAGCCGTTCCGCCAAGGAAGTCGGCGATGCCATAAGCGCAAGCGCTGGCCACCGCCAGCAGGATCATGAGAGTCAGCTGTAGTCCTCGAGCGACCCGGTCCGCCGCACGTCGAGGGACACGCAGTGGAACCCGCCGGTGAGCGTGCGCGCGTGGCGCATCGGCAGCGGGGCGACGGTGACGTGCTTCTTCTCCAGCGCGCGGATGAGCGGGCGCTGGAGGTCGTTGACCACCGCCAGATCCGGCCTGACCATGACGAAGTTCAGCCCGCTCTGCCAGATCGACGCGCGCGGGTACGGAAACGCGTATCCGGTGTCGACGTTCTCCGGGCACCAGAGCACGTCCCAGCTCGCGAAGATCCGGGGCACCTGGTCTTCGCGGATCCGCTCGGGGTTGAGCACGACGAGCCCCGGCCGGACGAGCGTGATCGTGGTGTCGATGTGGGTGCCGTCGTAGACACCGGTGATCGGGTGGACCCGGTATTCGTCGCCGAGCACCCGCCGCAACCACTCGCCGCCGAGCTCGTTCCCGCTGCCGGAGACCAAGTATGCGATGTCCTTGCCGATCCGGAGGACGTTCGCGGCGTCGAAGAGCGGTTCATGGTTGTTCAGCACCGAACCCCGCTCGGGACGCACGGTGTAGGTTTCGTCGAGCAGCCGGGGTTTCGGCGCCGAAATCCAGTTCGCGCCGCTGCGGAAGTAGTCGAGCAGGATTTCGCGGTACGCGTAGGGCTCGAAGTAGCGGGACCGCAGCACCATCGGCGTCTCGATGACCGTTTCGCCGATCGCCAGCAGGACGTCGCGCGGGCAGTAGTTGTATTCGCCGTCCGAGGTCCAGTCCGGTGTGCCGAAACCCTTGGCGTGATCCGTCACGGCGGGCCGCCGGACCGTCACGCCCTCGGCGCGCAGCAGCTCGGCGAACCCTTCCAGGTCCTCGTTCGCCTCCTCGATGACGCGGGCGTCGTAGGGACCGGTCGGGATGTCCTCCAGGTCTTCTTCGTGCTCGGCGTAGTCGAGGGCGAAAAGGCCGATGTCAGGAGAAGGAACCCGGGCACCGTCCGCGATGCCCACGATCACTTCTTCCAGCGGATCCCACTCGTTGTGCACGCTGACGAGCGACACGGCCTCTGCTCCGATTTTCCGGTGGCTCCGCGCGATCGACGGTCATCGCGGTACTTCCGGACCAATATCCTCGGATCGTTCTCCCGTGACAACCCGCTTTCCGGACTACTCAGCTGGACCATCCAGCTGCGGCGGTCACCTCGAGCGGAACGCTGGAGTAGGTGCGGAAATTGAACCGCGGCAACCGCACCGGCGGGCCGCCGGGGGCGATCGCGGTGAAGGCCTCCAGCATCGCGCGCAGCACCACCGCGCCCTCCAACCTCGCCAACGCGGCGCCGAGGCAGGCGTACGCACCACCGCCGTAGGCGACGTGCGGGTTCGGGCTCCGCGTCACGTCCAATTCGGACGGTCGCTGGAACACCCGTTCGTCGCGGTTGGCCGAGCCGAGCAATAGCACGAGCAGTCTGCCTGGCCGGATCGACCTGCCGCCGATCTCCACCGTCTCCAGCACCCGGCGCACCCCGATCTGGATCGGCGCGTCGTACCGGACGAACTCCTCGACCGCAGTCGGCACGAGATCGGGCCGCGCGCGGAGCTTCGCCCACTCCCCCGGTTTCCCCGCGAGCACGGCCAGACCAGTGGTGATCATCGCCATCGCCGTCTCGAAACCGGCGTAGCAGGACATGATCACGCTGTCGATCACGACGTCGTCGGCGAGCGGGTCCCCGTCGTCGCCGAGGTGGGAAGCCAGTACTGACAACACATCCGTGCCCTTTTCCGACCTCGCCCGGTCGACCAGCGGCGCGAGGCAGGCGCGAAGCGCGGTCACGCCCGCGTCCGCCGCCGCGCGCCTGGCCGCCAGCACCTCGGGATCGGCGGTGAGCACGCTGTCGTTGAACGCGGCCACCATCGCGGCCACGCTGGTGCGGAACAGCTCCCTGTCCCGCTCCGGCACGCCGAACAGCTCGCACACCACCTCGACCGGGAGCGGCACACCCACGTCGCGAACGGCGTCGAACCGGCCGTCACGAGCGGCGGGGGCCAGCAGGCCACGGGCGACGGTCAGCGCATGTTCGGTGAGCTGCGGCGTGAACCGGCCGGTGAACGCCCTGCCGAGCAGGCGGGTCACCGCGCGGTTGTGGAACAGCTCCTGCATCCGGATCAGGAAGGCGCTGGCCGGGCCGATCCCCATCAACGACTCGTAGTACCCGGGCGGCAGGAGTTTGGTCATCCGGCGGTCCCTGCTCACCGCCGAGATCTCCGCGTGCCCGGAGAGCACCCACTGCCCGCCGAGCCCGCGCGCCAGCGGACCCGCGGCCCGAAGTTGGGCGTACGCCGGGTAGGGATCGCCGAACACGGCGGGATCGGACGGGTCGAACCTCGGGAGCACACCAACCGCCATGAACCAAGATACTAGTTTTCCCTCTCCCGCGCTGTCGAGGTCACCGCGTATGGTGGCACCGGTGAAAACAAGAACCTAGATCGCAGCTCGTTTCGCGGAAAGGATCGACATGTCCGACACGATCGACCAGGCCGGAGAGGACGTCGGCGCGTACTACGACGACCTCACCGAGTTCACCCGGCTGACCTTCGGCGACAGCATCCACATGGGGCTGTGGTCGGAGAACGACACTTCGTCGATCACCGAGGCGCAGGATCGGATGACCCGGTTCATCGGCGACGTCACCGGGCTCACCGCGGGCCAACGGCTCCTCGACGTCGGCTACGGCAACGGCAGGCCCGTGGTGCTGTACGCCGAAAGCACGCCGGTGGAGGTCACCGCGGTCGACGTCAGCGAGAAGCAGCTCGACAACGCCAACGCGTTCGCCGCCGAACGCGGGGTGGCGGACCGGGTCTCCTTTTCCGTCGCCGACGCGATGAAGCTCCCCTACGAGGACGACTCCTTCGACGCCGCATGGGCGCTCGAATGCTTCTCGCACATGACCGACCGCGGCTCGGCGATGAAGGAGATCAAACGCGTACTCCGCCCCGGCGGGCGGCTGATCCTCAGCGATGTCGTCGAGCTGTCACCACTGGCAGCCGACGACAAGGACCTGCTGTTCACCTGCTGGATGATGAGCTCGCTGTTCGACCTCCCGCGCTACCACGAAACGGTGCGGGACGCCGGGTTCACCGTCGTCGAGGAGCACGACCTCACCGCCAAGGTGCGCACCACGCTCCACCACGTCGGGGAGAACTACCTCGGCAACCGCCCGGCGATCGTCGCCCGCTACGGCGAGGAGTTCGCCTCCGAGGTGGACGACGATTTCCCCAAGCTGGGCCGGATCCAGCGCGAGCACCTCGGCTACACCGTCATGGTGGTGCGCAAACCCGAGTAGATCCTGGCTTCTCGGCGGCGGTGCCGCTCGCCGTGCCGCCGTGCGAAGCGGTCCGCCCTCCGTAAATGAACGATTCGGCTTGTAGCCGGGGCGCTCGCGTGCCCCGAAAGTGACCTTCAGGGAATCCAGCGCCCCGAAAGCCACTTTCGGGGCACCGGCAAGCGGGGCCCGCCCGTCACGAGAGTGAGAAAAGTGGCGCTAGGCGCCCCGAGGGTCACCTTCGGGGACTTCCGCACACTCGCCAGCCACCACGCCACAGCGGCGGCACCGCCATCCACACGCCAGCACTGTGATCTTCGGGGAGCTTGCCCCCCGAAGATCACTTTCGGCGCAGGCGCGCCGCGGGAGTCGAGCGCGCGAGGGGTGGATATGCAGCGTTGAGCGCCCCGAAGGTCACCTTCGGGGCATGCGCGGCACTGCCCGCGTGCCTGCGAGGGCCGAGAAAGTGGCGCGAGGGTCCCCGAAGGTCACCTTCGGGGACCACCACCGCGCCGCGACCCGCATCCCTGATGGCCACCATGACGGCACTGAGTGCCCCAAACGCGGCCTTCGCAACAACAACGTGCGCAGATCGCCCCAGCGTACGCAGCGTGGATCAACGCTCGCGAGGCACTTTCGAGCGAGGATCTGCGATGAGTTCGAGGATGTCCGCGGTGGGCCGTACGTCGCCGAAGCTCCGGTAGATCGTGTGGAGCGTGGCGTTGTGGTCCTCGTCGCGGCGGGCCGCGTTGGCGTCGGCCACCATGACCACGCGGTAGCCCAGGGTGGCCGCGTCGCGGGCGGAGGATTCGCAGCACACGTTCGTGACCGTGCCGGTGATCAAAACCGTGTCGATGCCCCGTTCTTCGAGCAGGCCGGGAAGCGGGCACCGGCCGGGGAAGAACGCACTCGCCGCGGTCTTCTCCGCGACGATGTCCTCATCGCGGCTCTCGAAGGCGGGCCAGAGCTTGGCGTTCCGGCCGAACTCCGCGGCGACGCGCGGGCCGAAGAACTCCTCGCGCGCGGGCAGCCCGGCGGGCAGGATCCACGCCACCGTGCCACCGGCCGCGCGCAGACCGGCCGCCAACCGTGCGATGTTGCCGACGATGCCCAGTGCGTACGGGGAATCGGCCACGAAGAGCGGCACCATGTCGAGCACGACGAGCGCGGTCCGCGCGGGAACGAGGTGTTCGTAGGCGTACCGCCGACCGCGCCGCTCCTGCTGGCGCTGGTACTCGCGTTCCTCGATCCGCCAGGCGTGCGTCAAAGGTCGCTGATCGTTGTCCGGCAGTGCGAGGTCCCCTGTCTAGTGCTGTTCGACTCGGCGTGGGAGCAGGCAGGTCGCGCCGAACGCGGCGGCGAACAGCCCGATCTGGGTCCACAGCGTACCGACCGTCGCGCTCTGGAAGCTCTCCCGTAGCGCGATCTTGTCGTGCGCCGCGATCGGCCCCGCCGCATCGGGCGGCAGCTCCTGCAGCGCGACGCACTGCGGCGGCATGGCTTCCGGTTCGGAAAGCCGCATCCGTTCAGCGAAGCAGTCGCGGAACCCGGTGACCGCGTTGTCCGCGGCCGGACCCGAGATACCAGCTTCGGCGAGGCTCGCCCGGAGGCCCGGTTCCACCGAGTCCGCGGAAGGCTGCGCGTTGCCCGCGAGCAGTGCGAACAGCAACGTGCCGCACGCCGCGATGCCGAGCGAGACACCGACCTGGTAGACCGTGTTGACCACACCGGACGCGGCTCCGGCGTTCTCCATCGGGACGTCGTTGAGCGCGTAGGCCATCACCTGCGTGAACGCCAAACCCATGCCGACGCCACCGAGGAACATCGGCGGCCACAGCAGGAACAGGCTCACGTCGTCCTGGGTGTCGATGATCCACATGAAGAGCAGCATCGTGCCGATCAGCAGCACGAGACCGAGCTGCATCCCGGTGCGGCCCAGCTTCGGGCCGATCCACTTCGCCGACAGCGCACCGAAAAGCGGCACCGCGACGTCCCACGGCAGACCGGCGAAGCCCGCCCGCAGCACCGAGTACCCCTCGCCGAGTTGCAGGTGGAGCGTGATGAACAGGAAGAACGCCATCACGCCGCCCATGAAGAAGAACGACACCAGCATGCCGCCGACGAACGAGCGGATCCGGAACAACGACATCGGCACCAGCGGGTCCGCGGTGCGCCTGCGCTGGTACTGGACGAAGATCACGAGCAGCGCCACGCCGACCCCGAACATCACGAACACCCAGGCCGGCCAATCGAGTTCACGACCTTGCACCAGTGGGAAAACCACGCACAGCAACGCGACGAACGCGAGCATCGCGGCGGGGATGTCGAGCTTGCGCGCGGAGTCGCCGCGCACCACCGGGATCACCTTGAGCGCGGTCACCACGGCGAAGATGCCGAGCGGCACGTTGACCAGGAACACCCCCCGCCAGCCGAGGCCCGCGATGTCGGCGGTGGTGATCAGCGCGCCGACGAGCGGGCCGCCGACGGTGCCGATCGCCAGCACCGCGCTCAGCCCTGCCCATGCCTTCGGCCGTTCGTCCGGCGCGTACATCACCTGGATCAGCGAGTACACCTGCGGCACCATCACCGCACCGGCGGCGCCCTGCACGAACCGGAGCACGATGAGCTGCTCGGGGTTCTGCGCCAGGCCAGCCAGCGCCGACACCGTCGCGAAGGCCACGATGCCGATCAGGAACATGCGCCGCATGCCGAACAGGTCGCCCAGCCTGCCGCCGAGGATCAGCGTCGCGGCGAAGGCCAGCGTGTAGGACGCGACCACCCACTGCACGGCGGCACCGTCCATGCCGAGCCCGCGCTGGATGGACGGCAGCGCCACGTTGACGATCGTGATGTCGAGCAGGTCGAGCAGCATGCCGAGCAGCACGACGACGAGCGCGAGCGCCCGGCGCCGCCCCGCCACCGGCGTCGTCCCCGCCTCGGCGGGTGGGGCCTCGGTTTCGTCGGCAGCCATCTCGAACCCCTCGTATCTAGTATTGTCGGCGACAACCGTCGTGCAGAATATTGGCAGTGAACACGAGAACACAAGCGACCTACCCGGCATTCGGGTGATCCCGGTGGGCAATTTTCCGATCATGCCAGAATGCGCCGAGAATTCTGGCGGACCGCCACGGGGCGGCCGAAGCCGAAAGGAATGTCGATGGCGACCCAGGACGACGCCCGCAAACTGGCGCTGAGCCTCCCGGATGCCGTGGAAAGCCAGCACTTCGAGAACGCCGACTTCCGGATCCGGAACAAGATCTTCGCCGCGCTGCCCGGCGAAACCACGCTCACCGTGCGGCTCACGCCGGACGAGCAAGCGGAACTGCTCGCCGAGAACCCCGACGCGTTCCACCCCGCGCCCGGTGCGTGGGGACGGCGCGGGTGGACGCTGGTCACCCTCTCCGAGATCGACGCCGAACAGGTCGGGGAACTGCTGACCGACGCCTGGCGCCACCTCGCGCCCAAACGGCTGCGCGCCGATTTCGACGCGAGCCTCGAGCGCGACTGACCGGTGCACATCCGCACCACCGCACGAACCCGAGGAGGCTGACCAGGTGGTCACGAGAAGAACACCGCTCGACCCGGACGCGATTCTCCGGTTGCTGGAACTGGGTGACTACCTGCTCCCGTACACGATCCGCGCGGTGTGCCTGCTCGGCGTCGCCGACGCGCTCGCGGACGGGCCGAAGCCGATCGGCGAACTCGCCGCCGAGACCGGGACGCACGAAGCGTCGCTGGCGAAGGCACTGGGCTACCTGTCGTCGCGCGAGATCTTCGCCGAAACCGAGCCGCGGGTGTTCGGTCAGACCGCCATGTCGGATCTCCTGCGCACCGATCACCCGTACTCCGCGCACAAGGTGTTCCTGTCCCCGGTCGCGTGCACGCGCGGGATGGAAGGGCTCGACCACGCCATCCGCACCGGCGAGCCCGCGTTCGACGCCGTGCACGGCATTCCGATCTGGGAGTACCTGAGCCGCCACCCCGAGGACGGCGAGCGGTTCGACGGCGTGATGAGCGGGGTCACCTCGATGGAGCTGATGGCGATCCTGCGCGCGACGGACTGGTCCCGGTTCGGCACCGTGGTCGACGTCGGCGGCGGCGACGGGAGCCTGCTGGCGAACCTGGTGCGGCGCTTCAAGCGCATGCGCGGCGTCCTGTTCGACCTGCCCGGTGTGGTGGCGAACTCGGCCGACGTGTTCGCCACCGCCGGTGTCGGCGACCGGGTCGAAGTGATCGGCGGCAGTTTCCGGAGCGACCCGATCCCGGCAGGCGGGGACGCCTACGTGCTCAAGCGGATCCTGTACAGCTGGGATCCCGCCGAAGCGGCGGGCGTGCTGCGCCGGATCAGGGCGGTGATGAACCCCGGCGGTCGCGTGTTCATCATCGAGGCAGGCGCCAGCGACACCGGTTCCACCGCGATGGCGAAACGGCTCGACATGCTGATGTTCACGCTGAGCGCCGGAGGCACGCGCAGCGTCGAGCAGCAGCGCGCCCTTCTCGACGACGCCGGGTTCGAACTCGTCGATGCGGTGCACACGCCGGTTTTCCCGGTGCTCGAAGCGCGTCCGCGATGAGCGAGGCGGATCTCCTCCGCTGGCTCTCCGCCCCGTCCGCCGACCGCGGTATCCGGTTCGCCCTGCCGAAACAGGGCTGGGACTTCCACAGCTACCGCTCTCTCGCGCAGCGGGCCGAAGCAACCGCGGCGGAATTGCGCGCCGTCGGGGTGCGGCCCGGTGGTGTGGTGGCCGTGATCCGCCGCGGTGGACCGGAGTTCGTCGCCGACCTGTTCGGCACGCTGCTCGCCGGTGCCACCGCCTGCCCGGTCGCCCCGCCCAGTGCGTTCGGCGATCGCGAAAGCTACCGGCGGCACCTGGACACCGTGCTGGACACGGCACGGCCCGTGGTGGTGCGCTGTGGTGACGAGTTCGCGGATGTGGTGGGAGAACGGGACTTCCGGCCGAGAACGCTGCCCGACGTCCCGGCGCTCGTGCAGTTCACCTCGGGCAGCACCGGCAAGGTCCGCGGGGTGCGCGTGTCCCGCGCGGCGCTCGCCGCGAACCTCGCCGCGATCCGGCGGTGGCTCGGCATGACCCCGGCGGATCCGACCGCGTCCTGGTTGCCCGTGCACCACGACATGGGCCTGGTCGGGTGCCTGCTCGCCCCGGTGGTGACCGGCAGCGATCTGTGGCTGCTGTCGCCGAGCGACTTCGTCCGGCGGCCGATGCGCTACCTGGAATGCTTCGACGCCGGAGGCGCGCGGCTGACCGCGATGCCCGCCTTCGGCCTGGCCCACCTCGCCGACCGCGTACGGCCCGAGCAGGTGCGCGGGCTCGATCTGCGCGCGTGGCGTGCCGTCATCGTAGGTGCCGAACGGGTCTCCGCGGCGGTGCTGGAGCGGTTCACCGCGCTGCTCTCCCCCGCCGGGTTCGCCGCCGAAGCACTCCTTCCCGCGTACGGGCTCGCCGAGGCGACCCTCGCCGCCACCGCGGTCCCGCTCGGCCGCGGCTGGCGCACGCACGCCCAATCACCCGGCGAGCCAGCAGTAACTGGTTGCGGCACAACACTTTCCGGCGTCAGAGTGTCGATAGTGGACAGTGCGGGGTCTCCGGTGCCCGACGGGGACGTCGGCGAGATCGTGGTCGGCGGCGACTGCGTCGGCACGGGGTATGTCGACGGTCAGGACTTCGGCGCCGCCGTGCGCACCGGTGACGCCGGGTACCTGCTGGACGGTGAGCTGTACCCGCTCGGCCGGTTCGGCGACAGTGTGAAGGTCAGAGGGCGGGCGGTCTTCGCCGAAGACCTGGAACTGCTGGTTTCTACGGTGTTCCCGGACCGCCCGGCATGCGCGCTCGGCCACGCGCGCGGCCATCCGGAAGCCGTAGTGGTACTGGAACGACCACGCGCGCGGGACGCCTCGGACGAGGTGACCGCGCTGCTGCGACCGCATCTCGACGGGGTGCGCATCGTGGTGCTGCGCGCGAAACCGGGAGTGGTCCCGAGAACGAGCAGCGGCAAACCGCGCCGCGCCGCACTGTGGGCCGCCTACCTATCCGGCGAACTCACCTGAGCGGTGGTGAACCCAGCGGCGACGAGATCCTCGGCCACCACCGACCTACCGCGTCAGCGGCAACCACCGATTCGGTCGAAGCCACCGATAACGTTTAACCCATTCGGGTAAGAGCTACCCTGGTGGCACCTCTTCGCGAAGGAACGCCTCCGGTCGACGGGCTGGGGGCACGCGAAGGGGGCGACCGCGAAGAGGGTGGTCCTGGTGACCGACGAACTTGAGGGTTTGAGCATCGGCGAGCGGATTCAGATGATCCGCGAGCGTAAGGGCAAGAGCCGACCTGTGGTGGCCGGGCTCGTCGGACGCTCAACGGAGTGGCTGAAGGCCGTTGAACGCGGTCGCCGAGGTGCCCCCGACATCCACATGCTGATCAAGCTCGGCGAAGTGCTCGGAGTCCATGATCTCTCCGAGCTGACCGGAGACGAGACAATCCGCATGGGGCTCGAACGGCGTAGCGGCCACCCCGTGGTCGATGACCTTCGGGACGCGATCGAGGCGGCCGTCCTGTCAGTGCCGCCAGGCCCGGCGCCGGACCCAGAGTCGCTACTCACGCGCACGGCCGAAGCATGGCAGCTCTGGCACACCTCGCCTGCACCCCGTGCCGCTGCTGGTGCCGTGCTTCCCCAGCTGATCCGGGACTGCCGCCGGGCGGTTCGCATGCTCGACGGGAGCGGCCGCCGCAAGGCATACATAGCGCTCTCCGGCGCTTATGCCCTGTCCGAACAGATCCTGGCGTGGGTCTCCGACTCGGCGCTGCTATGGCTCGCCGCCGACCGTTGTATGGACGCCGCACAGCAGGCCGACGACCCGGAGACCATGGCGTCCGCCGCGTGGGTACTCGGGAACGTCTGGCGCGCCACCGGCCGCGAGGAAGAGGCGTGGACACTCGTCAACGACGGTGCCGCGCTCCTCGAACCGTGGCTTGGCGACGGTCCGGACAGCACTCGCGCCCTATGGGGCTCCTGTCGCCTGCACGCATCCATCACACTCGCGCGTATGGGTCGCGAAGGTGATGCCCTGCGAGGGCTCGACGACGCCGGGGCCATGGCCGACCGCATCCCCGAGCAGTACGCCCACCCCTGGACCCTCTTCGGCCGGGCGAACGCGGCTCTCACCGGCGTCTCGGTCCAGGTGGATCTTCGCAAGGGCGGGACCGCGCTGGAGTACGCAAGCCAGATGAACCCGGATGACATCCCATCCATCGACCGTCGGTCGCGCCTGTGGCTGGAGACAAGCCGGGCCTACCAGCAGCGCGGCGACGCGACAAGCGCCCTTGCCGTCCTGGAAAAGGCGACGAGTATCAGTACCGAGTCAATGGCCTGCCACCCGCTCTCACGCGGGATCGCTAGTTGGCTCGTGACCTCGGGCGGGCGCCTCGTCGAACGCGACTCACGGGCCTTGGCAACGCGCATCGGCTTGAACGTCTGATCTTCACCGGGGTACGGTTCGTACCCCTTGACGGCGGGTACGTCGCTGTACCCGCCGTTTTCTGTCATCCGGCCGACACTCTCCGCTATGAGCGACGCGCCGAGCTTTCGCGTGACCACACGCTGGTATCAGGGTGACTACCTGTCTCACCTGTACCTCGTCGTCGAACTGAACGACGAGAAGGTCAACTTCCTGAAACCTCTCGGGCATAAGTCCCCTTTGGACTTTCACCCGCGATGGCTGCTTTCCATGACCCACATTCCGCCACCGGCCGCTCTGACCGACGGGTGCAAGAGGTGTATCGCGTGGGCTCAGCAGACACCGCACACGATGGTGCGCGAGGTGCGGACGTGACCTGGGCCAGTTGCGACGACGGACAACAACACCTCATCACCACCGTGTTCCGCAACCGCGACGGCGTCACCCTCGTATCCGCCTGCAAACTCGCCTTCGGCCCCAGCATCTCCCTCACCACGCGGACATGCCCGCGATGCGCCAAAGCAGCGGAGCCCACCAATGACACCTAAGGAAAAACGAACCATTCCACCATCTGCGCGTACCGAGTCCCAGAAGACACACGCCACGATCTGCTGGGTCAACGACCACCTCGTCCGCAAATGCCGGTGCTTCGACCCCAACGCCCCAGAATGGAACCCCTACCGAGAAAACACCACCCGACACTGACCTACCCGGCGGGCTCGCCGCACCCGGAGCGACGAGATCCAGAAACACATCGCATCGCGATTGTCCAATTCAGGTAAGGGCTACCTTTGATGGTGCGCCTCTTCGTGAAGGGAGAGCCCGATCGACGGCCTACCCGACGCTGTAGTCGGTCTTCGGCAACTTCAGGGCGCTACGGGCAAGCTGGTTGGTATCAGCCCGGTTGTTGACGACTGAGTGCAAGATGCCGTTATAGGTCAAATCCCAGATGCGGCGATCGTCTTGGAGACGGGAGATGTTGATCTCCAGTTTCCTGCCGCCGGTATCGGTCAGGTGCAGATTCAGCGAGTTGCTGTAGGTGTACGCCTTGATTTTTGTCAGTTCGTAGGTACGCACCCAGGTTTTGTTCTCCATGACCCACTCCGCACCGGCAGCCGCGTTTTCCACCTTCGTGATGAAGTAGGCCAATACGGCGGCGGCGCCGACGGCGACCCAGACCCACCAGAAGTGGAGCCAGTCGGTGGCAAATCCCCGCGCGACGAACAGCAGAACAGTCACCAGTACGAACGTGCCGATCGCCGCGAACACTGCTTTCCGTGAGCTAGCTCGGTACCAGGCGAGGGTCGGCCCCTGGCCTGGCGGCGGTTGATGCTTCTTCGACAGGGTGGTGTCCCGATTGCGATCGTGCTCCGGGAGTTCCTTGTCGCCTGCCATGTAGGTAGGAGCGTGGGGCGGGAACGGCAGCCCGGTCTGTGGGTCGGGCTTGGGCGGCACCGACGACGCGCCGGAGCCATCCTCTGGCTGCGGTTCGGGAGCGTTTGTAGAGGTATCAGCCATCGCCCATGCTCGATTCCACGACGTCGGTAGCTGCCATCGTCCCGATCACGCCGCCGACGATACCGCCGACGATCGTGCCTGCTCCGGGCGCCTCCGAACCGGAGATAGCACCAACGAGCGCTCCACCAGCCCAGCAACCCGCGATACCGCCTGCAGTGCCCGCGATGGTGCTCGCCGCGACCTTCTTGAGATCTGCTGGATCAACAACCACCTCGTCCATAAATGCCGATTCTTCAACCCTCACCGCCCCAGAATGGAACCCCTACCGAGAAAACACCACCCGATACTGACCTACAACCGCGTATTCGCCGTCATGACGCCGCGCCCGCGTTCAGCGTTGTCTTCGCGTCCAAGGCCGCGTTGTGGTTGTGCAGTGCGCGGTAGGCGAAGAAGTAGACGAATCCCTGGGTTCCCCACGTCGCCAGCGCGGCGGTGTAGAAGTACGTGCGGTTCGCGTCGTCGAACGGGAAGGGGAAGAAGTCGTAGGTGATCGCGATGGTGGTCGCGGCCGCGGTCACCAGGCCGGTCCAGATCGCGGGCCATTTCGCGCCGATGTCCCAGAGCCGCTTGGCGAAGTACGCCAGGAAGACAGTCGTGGCGAGGTTGGCCACCACGTAGAACGCGGCGACAGCGAACGCGCCGTGGTCGACACGCGGATCTTCGCCGTGGAAATGCCGGAGGAACAACCCTGCCGCGGTGGCGAGCGCGAACACGCCGATGTCGACGGCGAGGCTCGGCTTGTAGTGCCGGGTGACCTTCATCAAGCCCATGACGAGGATGAGCGTGATGCCGACCGACCGGGAAAAGGCGTCGAAGAAATATGCGACGCCGTAAAGGACACTGCCCTCGTTGGCGCCGAGCAACGACCAGACGAGAAAGTTGCTGCCCGAAGTCGCGACGACCATCCATTCGAGACCGAGCAGGTAATTTCCGTAGCGCCGGATGAATTTCCAGCCGAAGAAATAACCGACGAAGATCATCCACACATCGGCGAGCAGGAAGAGGACGTCCTTCATCACACCGACACCTCGCGCGCCACCGCGGCCGCGACGCGCTCGGCAGCGCGCTGGCCGGTCAGGACGGCACCGTTCATGGTGCCCGCCCACTCACCCGCGGTTTCCGTGCCAGCCCAGTGGACGCGCCCGTGCGGTTCGGCGAGAGCGGGGCCGTAGCTGGTGGTCGCGTAGGGGGCGACGGCCGGATTGGGGCCTCCTGGGGCGAACGGTTCCGCTCCCCAGCAATGGTCCAGGTAGTCGATGGGGACGCTCGATTGTGTGCCGTACAGCTGGACGAGCTGCTGGATGACCCTGCTGCGTCGATGCTCGGGGCCGAAGCCGTCGAACACGCGAGGGTCGCAGAACGCCATCAGCACGCCTGGCCCGTCGGCATCGGGCGAAACGTCGAAGGTGATGAACACGGTTCCGGTGTCGGTCAGCCCCTCGCCCGAAAGTCCGTTGTCCCGCCAGAAGGGCCTTTCGTAGGCGACGAACGCCTTGCTCAATACGCCCATGCGCCAGGTTTTCGCGAGCCCTTCGGCCTGTTCGGGCAGGGCCGGGTGGAATTCGATCTCGGCGCGTTGCGGCGTCGCGACGGTGACGATCGCGTACTTCGCCTTGATCTCTTCCGAATCGGTGCGAACCGTGACGCCGTTGTCGTCCTGGGTGATCCGGCGAACCGGCGTCCCGAGGACGACGCGGTCGCCGAGTTGCGCCGCGACCCGCTTCGCGATCTCCTGTGTGGTTTCGGCGTACCGTTCCTGCTGCTGGCCGCCTTCCACGTCGAGCATGTGGTCGACTCCGCCCGCCGCGCGGATGTAGCGCAACGCGTGCAGCAGCGAGACGTCTCCCGGGCTGCAGCCCCACTGCACTTTGCTGACGATGGTCATCAAGGCACGAGTAGCCGGCGCCGCGTGCTTCCGGTCGAGCCATTCGCCGAACGAGATCGCGTCGAACTGACCGGCCCGCGGAGAGTTCCAGGCCGCTTCGACGTCGATGCTCGCGACCAGCTTGTTCAGCGCCAGCTGCACACGGGCCATGTCGACCAGCGCCGCGGGCGAGACCTTGGGAATCGTGCTCTGGTAAGTACGGCGCTTACCGGCCATCCACAGCACGTTGCGGCCTTGGGCGAACTGGCTGGTCGTGGTGCACCCCGCGCGGCTCGCGAGATCGCGGATCGCCGTGTGCCGCCGGGCGACCCAGGTCGCGCCGAGATCGACTCGCACCCCCGCCACCTCGCCGGACAGCGACCGGCCGCCGACCCGGTCGCGACCTTCCAGGACGAGGACGGACTTGCCTGTGCTCACGAGCCGCTCGGCGGCGCTCAGACCGGCGAACCCGGCGCCGACGACCACGACATCGACTGAGGTGACTTCGGAGCTGGTCTTACGAGAACTCGACATGCGTTTCTCCTTTTGCCCACACGGTTTACGTGCTGCGAGAGGTCGGGGATGGTTCAGCGCGCCCGAGCGGCTGCTCGGAGGGCGCGGCGGCGGCTGCCGTTGATCAGATCGGTGAAGCGGTCGAGTACCCACACCAGGCGCAGGCCGAGCGGGCCGACCATCGCGAAGGGCGGGAACTTCGGTTTCTCCGCCCAGATGCCGTCGAGATCCTCGTGCCGTGATCCGTCCACAATGGAGTCGGCGATCAGCGACCCCACGTACGGCGCCTGAGCCAGTCCGTGCCCGTTGCACGCGATCGAGTAGTAGATGTCGTCGTTGATCCGCCCGGCGACCGACAGCCAGGACGAGGTGATCGCAATCCAGCCGCCCCACGCCCGCTCCACGGCGATGTCGGCGAGGGCGGGGAAACGGGTCGCGAACGCACCGGCAAGCTCTTCGACCATCGCGCGGTCCGGGGCCTTCGCCGGCAACGGGTAAGTCATACCGCGCTCGACGCGCCGGACGCCGAACACGATGGTGCCCCGCGCGGTGAGCCGGTAGTGCTCCATGACCTGGTGCTGAGTGATGACTCCCGACCGGCTGGTCCAGTCCAGCGCGGCGAGGCGCTCCGGGGCGATCGGCTCGGTCTCCATCTCGATCAGCCACAACGGCACCGACAAGCGCTTGGGGGTGATGTCCCACTCCCCCGAGTAGGCGTTCGTCGCGAGCACCGCCTTGTTCGCACGCACGGTACCGCCGGGGGTCGAGAGAACGACCTTTCCGTTGTGGCGCCGCACATCAGTGACCTTCGTCTGCTCGAAAACCCGGGCCGGTGACGAGATCAGGGCGCGGCGTACTCCCCGGCTCAGCTTGCCCGGGTTCAGCATTCCGCCCACGGCCTCGCGCATGCCGCCGACGAAATTGCGGGGAATGCCGAGTTCCTTGCTCGTGCCGACGTGACCGCGTCCGCCCGCGCGGCGGAGAATCGCCGCCAAGGTCCGCGTGCGAAACATCTGCCCGGGTCCCACGGCGGCGAACGCCAGGCCGTTGGGCTCGTAGTCGCAGTCGATGCTGTGAGTGTTGATGAGGTCTTCGGTGAAGCTCGCGGAATTCTCGGCCAGCCGCACCATGCCGGGCACCTTCTTGGTATAGAAGAGGCTCAGCAGGCGGAGATCCCCGCCCGGCACGCTCGCGATCTGGCCGCCGTTGCGCGAACTGGAACCGTAGCCGCAGAACTCGGCCTCCAGCAGCACCACGTCCTTGCCGCGCTCGGCGAGCCGCAGCGCCGTCGCCATGCCGCCCATGCCCCCGCCGACGACCACGACATCGCACGACAGGTCGCCGTCCAGGCTCGGGAGGACGTCGGCGGGCGGATCGATCCAGCCGCTGAAAGTGCTGTACTCGACGTTGTCGATCCTCATGACGCTGTGCTCCGTTCAGGAAATCCGGGCATGGTTTCCCCCTTCGGTCACGCGTTTGGCGTGTTCCGAGATGTATTGGGTGATGGGCTCGACCAGTGCCTCGGGAATGTGGTGGCCCATGCCGGGAATGACGACGTGCTGCGCGGAGCGGATCGCCTTCACCGTCGCCGCGCCGCCGCTGGGGGCGACCAGCAGATCCCGGTCGCCGTTGAGCACGAGGGTCGGGGCGGTGATCCGGCTCAGCTGGGCGGTCCGGTCTCCGGATGCCTGGATCGCCTGGATCTGCCGGGCCGTGCCCGCGGCCAGGTCTCCGGCGGCGCGATCCCAGCCGCCTGCCACGACGGCGGCCTCGGCCGCGTCGTCGATGGGGTATCCCGTTCCGGCGACGTGGCTGGTGATCCGCAGGTGGGCGCGTACCGCGGCGGTCCTGGTCCGCGCCGGCGGGGCGGCGAGCAGCCGCATCGTCGACAGCGCGGGCTGCCCGACCTTCTTCGCGCCGGTGGTCGAGAAGATCGAGGTCAGGGACCGGACCCGCGCGGGTTCGGCCGCGGCGACCGTCTGCGCGATCATCCCGCCCATGGACCGCCCGGCGAGGTGAATCTGCTTGATCCCGAGGTGGTCGAGGACTCCGACAGCGTCGGCGGCCATGTCCGCCAGCGAGTAGGCGTCAACGCGAGGGCGTGCGAGCAGTTGGCGCCACAGCGCGGGCGGCGGAGTGGCCGCGTACGTGGACTGGCCGACGTCGCGGTTGTCCATCGTGACGACCCGGAACCCCCGGTCCACCAGCGAATCGACGAACGAGCCGGGCCAGAAGGTGAGGTCCTCGCCCAACCCGGCGATGAGCAGGATCGCGGGATCGGCCTGGTCTCCGTGGTCGCGGAAGCAGATCGTCATGCCGGACGGCAGGGCCGCGTACTGGTCTTCAGACATGGGCCGACCGCCTCTCCCCGGGCAGCACCGCCGAGCGGGCCGCGCCGAACTCGAGGTTCTCGTCGGCGACCGGGCCGCGTAGCGCCTTGGCGTCCTCGGGGTAGGACATCGCCATCCGCCACGGCGCGGCGTCCCCTTGCTTGGGCAACCGCTTCTCGGCGCGCTTGGCGTAGCCGGACTGAAGATCCATGACCGGCCTTCGCGGCATCCCCGGCACCGCGACCGGGACCACCCGGTCGTAGCCGTGCGCGTCCATGTGCCGGACCAGATCGATGAAGTAGCGGCACATCAGGCTCACCTTGAGCGTCCACGACGAGGTCGTGTAGCCGATCGCCATGGCCCAGTTGGGAATCCCGCTCAGCAGCATCCCGCGGTAGGAGACCGAGTCCGCGATGTCGGTCTCGCGCCCGTCGACCACGATCGGCATCCCGTCGAAGAGCCGCATGGTCAACCCGGTCGCGGTGACGATGATGTCGGCTTCCAGTTCCTCACCCGAGGCCAGGACGATGCCGCGTTCGCTGAACCTCGTGATGGCCTCGGTGACGACCGAGGCGGTGCCCGCCGAGATCGCGTCGAAGAAATCGCCGTCCGGGGCCAGGCACAGCCGCTGGTCCCACGGGTCGTACGGCGGGGTGAAATGCTTGTCGACATCGAACCCCTTTGGCAGCCGCTTGAGGTTCTCCCGCCGGATCAGCGCGCGCCCGATCTTCGGGAACGCGCGCAGGCCCTTGACGATCCCGTGTTCGACCCAGATGTTCTTGAATCTCGTCGCGGCGTACCCGCGCTTTTCTCCCAACAGCTTCGTGAGAGTCAACGCGAGCCGGTCGACGCGGGCCAGCGACATGATGTAAGTGGGCGTGCGCTGCAGCATCGTGACGTGCTGGGCATCGCCTGCCATCGCGGGCACCAGCGTCACCGCGGTCGCGCCGCTGCCGATGACGACGACCTTCTTGCCGCGGTAGTCGAGGTTTTCGGGCCAGTGCTGCGGATGCACGATCTGTCCCTCGAAGTCGTCGCGTCCGGGGAACTCCGGGGTGAAACCCTTGTCGTACCGGTAATAACCGGTGGCGGCGAACACCCAGCCCGCCCGGATCGTCTTCGTCGCGGCCGTTCCCGTGACGGGATCCGTCGCCTCGACGCCGAGCGTCCACCGCGAGTCCACTGTGGACCATTCCGCCCTGACGACCCGGTGGCGCAGCCTGATCAGCCGCTTCAGGTCGTTCTCCTCCACCGTTTCCTGGAGGTACTCCCGGATCAGCGGAGCGTCCGCGATCGCGGCCTCGTGGCGCCACGGCTTGAACTCGTAGCCGAAGGTGTGCAGGTCCGAGTCGGACCGGATGCCCGGGTAGCGGAAAAGATCCCAGGTGCCGCCGATGCTGTCGCGGCCCTCCAGCACGACGAGCGATTTGCCGGGCAGTTCCCGGCTGAAATACGTGGCCGCGCCGATCCCGGAGATTCCCGCGCCGATGACGACGACGTCGAACTCCTCGACCGCGTCCGACACCTCAGCTGTCATGGTTGCCTCTCCTCGCTGAGCCGGCTGCTGATGTGGCTTCACTGTCGCGAGCCGTGACTCCGGGTCACAACGACAGCGAGCACCGGTTTCGCCCGGAGCCGGTGCACGATGCACTCCTCCCGGCGCATGCCGTGCCGATGCGCGGGAGGCGAGGCACACTTCGGGGATGGAAGAGCTGTGGCCCCCGCCCACCGCCGAGGCCGCGGAGGCGATCCGGGCCGTGTCCCAGCGGCTCGTGGCGGACACCGACGCGCTGGCCGAAGTCCTCTCCGCGTCCACCCGCCGGGTGCACTACAACCCGGTGGTGCTCACGGACGCGTCGCTGGGCGAGGAGGACCGCGAGCTGAACCGGTCGGATCTCGTCCAGTGGCTGACCTCGAACATCCAGCGCCCTGGACAACGGGTGGAGCCCTACGTCGGCCCGCGGATCACCGCGTACATCGGCGATCTCGTCGCCCGCGGGATCGCACCCGACTTCGCCGAGGGGTGGCGGGCGGCGCTGGGGATCGGCTGGCGCCGCTGGCTGGAGGAATGCTCGGCGCACTGCGCGGACCGGGACCTGCTCGTGGACGTCCTGGACGTGTCGGCGAAGTCGCTGGTGCAGTACGCCCTCGACTCGGTCGCGACCCTGCACGAGACCAGCCTCGCCGCCGCGATGGGCAACGCGGACGCCGAAGCGATCGCCCTGATCCAGATGATCGCCAGCGGGGCGCCGGTGTCGGAGGAATTCGCCGAGGGGCGCCTGCGCTACCGGATGGCGCGGTGGCACGTGGGTCTCGTGCTGTGGGTCGACGATCCCGGCCAGCAGGACTCCCTGGAGGAAGCGACCGCGGCCCTGCGCTCCGCCGACGCGAGCCGAAGCACGCTGGTCGCCCGTTCCAGCACCACCTCGCGCTGGATCTGGCTGTCCGGAGCGGACGCCCCGGACCTGCACCCGGTGGAGAAGATCGTGGCAGCCAACGAGGTTCGCGTCTCAGCGGGAAGGCCAGGACGCGGGCTCGACGGGTTCCGGGCCAGCCACCAGGACGCCCTCTCGGCCCAGGCGCTGATCGTCCGGCTCGGCTCCGAACGGCGATTCACGGCCTACGCGGAGGTCGAGTTGATCGACGCCCTCACGAAAGACCGCGCCGGCGCACGCCGATTCGTCATCAACACTCTCGGTCCGCTGGCCGAAGCCGACCCGGCGCTACGGCAAGCACTCCTCACCTACGTGCAGTGCGGCTTCAACACCACGCGGGCGGCCGCCAACCTCTACGCACACCGCAACACCGTGGAGCGGCGAGTCTCGCGCGCCAACGAACTCTCGGTCGTCAAGGTCGAGAACAACCCCACCCATGTCGCGGCCGCACTGCTGGTGCTGGACATCGCGCCGGAGGTCATGGCGGCCAGTTCCAGCTGAACTGGTCACCAAGGCTCTCACAGTACCGGTATCACCAGGATCTCCCGGCCGTCCAGGACGCCTGTCAACCTGTGCGAGTCGGCTTCCGGCCGCACCTGCTTCCACGACAAAAGGAACAAAAACCAATGGCGGACAACCAGTTCACCACTCACGCAGACCTTTTCGATCTGAGTGGGAAGTACGCACTCGTCACCGGCGGCACCAAGGGAATCGGGATGATGATCGCGCGCGGCCTTCTGCAGGCGGGCGCTCGCGTCATCATCAGTTCACGCAACGCGGACGCGTGCGCGGAGGCACGGCGTCTGCTGTCCGAATTCGGCGATGTTCAAGCATTCCCCGCCGACCTGTCCAGGCACGACGAGTGTCAGCGCCTCGCTGATCTCGTCAAGGCCGACTCGGAACGCCTGGACATCCTCGTCAACAACGCGGGAGCGATGTGGCGCGAGCCGCTGGAGACGTTCCCGGCCGAGGCATGGGACACAGTGGTCGACCTCAACCTCAAGGCGCCGTTCTGGCTGGTGCAGGCGCTGCTCCCGGCACTTCGCCGGGCGGGCACCGCCGATGATCCCGCGCGGATCATCAACATCGGCAGTATCGCCGCCATCCACGTCGCCGAGTCGCCCAACTACTCCTACGCCAGCAGCAAAGCGGCACTCCATCAACTCACCAGGGTGCTTGCCAGGGAACTCGGCCCACAGCACGTCACCGTGAACGCGGTAGCCCCAGGACCGTTCCCGTCGCAGATGATGGCGTCCACGCTCGAGGCCGTCGGCGACAAGATCGCGGCGAAGGCCCCGCTGCGCCGACTCGGCCGCGACGACGACATGGCCGGTATCGCCGTGTTCCTCGCCAGCCAGGCCGGGTCGTACCTGACGGGCGCCATCATCCCGGTCGACGGCGGCATCGCCGCGACCGCATCAGGCACTTAGGAGTTGGGGGGACCAGCAGAACCTCCCTTCGCCTGTGGACAGGACCTACGGTGAAGGGGTGGCCACGATCGACCTGCGCACCGAGATCAAGGAATTCCTGAGTTCGCGTCGCGCGCGGATCACCCCCGAGCGGGCCGGTCTGCCCGCGTACGGCGGCCACCGTCGGGTCAAAGGTCTGCGCCGCGAGGAGGTCGCGCTCCTGGCCGGGGTATCGGTCGACTACTACGTGCGCATGGAGCGCGGCAGCCTCGCCGGTGCCTCCGACGGGGTGCTCGAAGCGTTGGCCGCTGCCTTGCACCTCGACGAGGCGGAGCGCGATCACCTGTTCCACCTCGCGCGGCAGTCCAGGGCGCCCGGCGGCCGACGCCGCCGTCGGCCCGCCGTGACGGTGCGTCCGGCACTTCAGCAGGTGCTCGACGCCATCGCCGATGCGCCGGCGTGGATTTGCAACGGCCGTTATGACGTGCTGGCCATGAATCACCTTGCCCGCGCACTGTATTCACCGGTGCTGGCCGACAAGCGACGGCCGGCGAACACCGCGCGGTTCGTGTACCTGGATCCCGAAGCGGCGAAAGCGTTCTTCGTCGATTACGACCGAATCGTCTGCGATGTGGCCGCGAAGCTACGCATGGAAGCCGGCCGTAATCCGCACGACGAGGAGCTGATCGCCCTGGTCGGTGAACTGTCGACACGCAGTGAACTGTTTCGGCAGCGGTGGGCGTCTCAGGACGTTCGGCTCCATCGGTCCGGACGGAAGAGCAT
Organism: Amycolatopsis sp. CA-230715; assembly: GCF_018736145.1. GTDB lineage: Bacteria > Actinomycetota > Actinomycetes > Mycobacteriales > Pseudonocardiaceae > Amycolatopsis. Next base: position 8,901,422 of record NZ_CP059997.1, on the reverse strand, counting down.
GCACCATCCGGTAGTGGGCCAGCTCGATCTGGACGTCGAGTCGATGGATCTGCCCGCCGACCCCGGCCTGCTCCTGATCGTCTACACCGCGCCCGCCGGCACCGCGACCGCGGACGGTCTGGCCCTGTTGGCGTCGTGGGCCGCCAGCCAGGAGAAGCTGGCGACCGAAATTCGAGCGCTCGGCTGATATTCACTCGGCGGCAGAAGCGGACGTTCGATCGCCGTGATACACCGTGCGCGCAACGTCAGCGATCGACTCCGGTCCTCCACCGCGAAAACCAGTACACTCAGGGGAGAATTGCGGCGAGAAAAGCGGAAACAGCAATACCGAGACCGGCCAGGAAGATCAGGTCGACCGCGGCTATGGTCCGGCGCCCGACAACGGTTCTCCTGGTTCCTTCCTGTCGGGTGCCTAAAGCATTCCCGCCGCGCGGAAGAGCCGGTCGTAGATCGCGCGGACGGTCTCCTCCTTGCGCGCGTTGTAGTCCATGACGCTCCCGCCTCCGGGGACCGCCGCCCGTTTGGCGTTCTCGTACTGCGCGCGGTCCTCGGGGTGGGCGCGCAACCAGTCGCGGAACATGCGGTGCCGGATGGCCTCCGCGCAGTCCGGTCCGAACACGTGCAGGTTCACGCGAGGTTCGGCCAGCCTCAGGCACCGGTGCTCGTGCCAGGACGGCTCCCGAACCGTGAGGAGGTAGCCGATCCACGTGAGCGGCGGGACGTACCGCTCCTCGTCGCGGGGATCGGCCACCGTGAGGTCGATGTCGATGACGTCCTTGGCGGCCAGTCCTTCGACGGAGGTCGACCCGACATGCTCGATGTCCACCACCGCCGAGCCGAGCGCCGCGCGGATCTCCTCCGCCACAGCCTGGTAGCGGCGCGGCCACTCAGGCCGGTAGGCGACGATCGACACCGTCTCCGGCGGTGGGGGCCCGTTCACCCACGGGTTCTCGGCCGGGTCGGGGTCGCGGTGTCGGGTGATCTCCTCGAAGGTGGGCACCCGTGGCAACGTAGCAGTAGCCCGTCGGGGAACCGACCCTTTTGCGCGCGAACCCGGCTTCCCAGGAGCGAGATCGCGGCGCCATCGGGGACCCCGCATGCCAACACGACGACGGGGCAGTACCTGCGCGCCGCGCGACGGTCCGGGACGCACGTAGTTTCGTTGGGCCGCTTCCGGCGCCGCGACGCGTATTGGCTCTACCTCAACGTTCCGCTGGGGCACGACACCCGGATCGAATTCCGGGGAGCACGGGTCAGCGCGGTCAGCACACCACCCACCAGACTGAGCGAGTAGGCGGGTCTAGTAGCGGCCGGTCCAAGGACTTCCGGCGCCCGTTCGTGTCGCACTGCCACCGGGTGGCAGATCGAGGATGTCGATCAGGCTTTGATCTTCGTCGATTGCGTGGTGCAGGTGCCCGATCTTGCCGGTGCTGCCGTCCGCGTCGGAGGCGCCGATCAGCTGCCAGATGCCGTCATCGGCCTCGTGCTGGACGAACAAGATGGGCTCGCGGCGCTCGAAGACCTCGAGGGTCTGGATACAGGTGGTTCCCTGCAGCCAGTGCCGCATCCACCAGGCCCGCCGATCGCGCTGCATGATCTCGTCGGTCATCCACCAGACGAACGGCAGATCCTCATAGGCGCGCGCCTCGTCCGCGGTCAGGTCCGGGCCGCCCTGCGGCACTCGCTCGAACGGCTCGTCGGTCAGCGAGAACGCATGCTCGTCCTCGTTATCGAAGATGATGGCGTGGAAAGTGCCGCCGCCGGGATCACCCGCGCCGATTCCGATCGACAGACGGGCGACGTGCGGATCCGACCCGGTGGTCCAGCCGAACGCGTACGACGCCAGCTCGCCCCGCGGCCCGACGAACTCCCCGAACACGCGCCGGTCCATTCCCGTGACCGCGCGTGTGGGCACCTCGACCAGCGCACCCTCCACCACCTAGATCTCCACCCCAGCACGATAACCGACCAGGAATCCACCCTCGACCGCAGCGCTCGTCGTGTTCCGCGCACAGCGACCGCCTTGGATTGGTCTCGGCCGAGTTGTCGTATCCGGGTCCCGTTGTTCGTCGCTAGGGTGAGAGGCCGCCCACGAGCGTGCGGTCGTGTCCACAGGAGATGCTCACCGATGTCGCACTCACAAGCCAAGATCCACCGCATGTTCGAGCTCATCGAGCCGATCGCCGCCATCACCTTCTCCGAGGTGCCGAACGAGGCGTTCCTGGCTCTGGGCATGCGCAACTACTGGGACGGGTACTTCGCGGGCCGGGCCGCGCCGCTGGGCCTGGCGCCTGCCGAGGTGGTGCACGCGGTCTTCTACAACTTCGCCGACGGCGAGGTGGCGCGCCACATCCCGTGGGTCTGGGGCAAGATCACCCCGCAGGAGGCGATCGCCGTGCGTGAACGGGGCAGCGCCGCGGCATTGCGGCAGCGGATCGGGGATCTCGCCGACTCCCCCGGCCTGGTGCGGGCCGCCGACCTGACCACCCGGGCAGCGGTCAGCGCGCCGACCGAGGGGCGGGTGCTCTACGCCGGGTTGCGGGCGCTCGACGTGCCGGAGGAGCCGGTGGCCCGGCTTTGGCACGCGGCGACGCTGCTACGCGAGCACCGCGGTGACGGCCACAACGCCGCGCTCGTCGCCAACGGCATCGGCGGCACCGAGGCCCACGTCCTGCTCGCACTTTCCCTTGGCATGAAGGCCGAGGAGTTCGGTCGCGTCCACCACCTACCGAAGGCACAGCTGGCCGGTGTCGTCGACGGGTTGCGCGGCCGCGGCCTCGTGGACGCCGACGGCGGGTTCACCGACGCCGGCCGGGAGACCAAAGAGCGGATCGAGGCCCACACCGACGAGCTGGCGGCACCGGCGTACGACGTGCTCACGGCGGACGAAATCGACGAGCTGATCGCGGCGCTCGAGCCGATCGCCGCCACGGTGGCCGCCGACGACTGAGCGGGCTCGTCAGGCGACCGCAACCGGGGATCGACGGCGAGGCCGAGTACAGGACTCAGCGTGGAGGTCTTCTTCTCGTAATGAGCCCGGCGGCGGCCAGCTCCTCGGTCACCGCGGCCGTCACCTCGTCGAACCGCGGTACCAGGTAGAAGTGCCCGCCGGAAAAGGTGCGCAGCCGGAACGGTCCGGTGGTGCAGCCCCGCCAGTCAGCCACCTCGCGCAACTCCGCCTCCGGATCCGCGTCGCCGCTCAGCGCGATGATCGGCGCCGCCAGCGGCGGACCGAGCGTGGGCGTGTGGGTTTCGATCAGCCGGTAGTCGGCCCGCAGCGGCGGCAGCGCGACTTCCCGCACGACAGCGTTGTCCAGCAAGGAATCCTGGCTGCCGCCGAGCGCGCGCACGTGTCCCCACAGCGCGTCGTCCGAGCCGAGGTGCCGCCGCCCGCGCCTGTGGTGCCGAGGGGCGGGCCTGCCGGACACGAACAGCGCGTCCGCGGCGACGCGGTGCGCGACCTCCCAGGCGACCGAGGCGCCCATGCTGTGCCCGAACAACGCGAGCCCGCCTCGCGGCACGGAGCGCAGTTCGCCGACGATCGCCTCGACCATCGTCGGCATGTCGTCGACCAGTGGTTCCCGGATGCGGTCGAGCCTGCCCGGGTACTGGACGGCGACCAGTTCCACGTCCGAGGGCAGCGCGGTGGCCCAGCTCCGGTAGAACGCCGCGCTGCCACCGCTGTGCGGGAAGCACACCAGCCGCGCGGTCGCCGAGGAGCACGGCCGGAAGGTGCGCAACCACGACCGCGGCCTGGTCAGTTCCGCGGTCATGACGCGCCTGCCGCTTCGTCCAGTGCCCTCAGTTCCGCGAGGTCGAAAGGTACCGGGGCCTTGTCGGTGAGGAGATCGGGCGGGCCGAGGCGAGCGGTCAGCTCCTGCCACAGCTTGCACAGGTTGAGGTGGTGCCTGCCCTCGCGCAACGGGTCCTCACCGGTGTTCGCGGCGTGCCACAGCTCGCCGAGCGCGCGGATCACCCCGGCTGGCCACACCGTCTGGAACACCTCCCGGTAGGACGGGGTGTTCGCCGGGCCGAGCACGGCCGAACTGTCCACTTCGGACCTTTGCGCGCTCGCGTCGAAGTACGGATCGGCCGACTCCCCGACCACCTCGCGCGGGAACGCGGGCCGCGCCGACCACACCACGGGGCCGTGCGTGCCGACCAGGGTGAGGCTGCCCGCGTCGGTGCCGATGCTGATCCGGTGCATCAGGTGCGCGTAGTTGTCCGGATCGGCGGGGTCCATCTGGTTCTGTACCCGCAACGTGATCGGGATACCGGCGAACACCCCGTCGAGGCTGCGGAACGGGATCACCAGCGAGGTCGCGCCCCGCACCGCGCGGTCCAGTTCGGGCAGTGGGCCGAACGCCCACGGCCGGGTTCCGCCGACGCAGCGCGCGAGCACGTCCAGCAACGAGTACGCGAGCTGGAAACCGCATGCCGAGTCCAGGAACAGCGGCGGCCGCGTCGACAGCAGTTCCCGCGCGGCGGCCACGAACCGGCGGACCGGCTCCTGGTGGCAGTAGAACGCGTTGAGCCGGTAGACGACCTTGTTCCGCCGCGCCGCGCGCAGGCATCCCGCGAGTTCGTCGTGGTGCAGCGGATGTTCCTGGAGCACGTGGATTCCGCGGTCGAGCAGCGCGGTGGCCAGCTCCGAGCCGCGCCCGCCGAGCAGGCCGCCGCGGATGACCACGCACGCCATGTCGATGTCCGCCGGAAGCTCGTCGGGGCCGGTGTAGAGCGGCACGCCGTAGTGCTCGGCACACGCCCGCGAACGCCTGCTGCCGGTGCCGAGCACTCCGGCGAGTTCGAACGGCACGTCGGGCTGTTCGAAGGCTTCCAGGTACACCTGGCCGAACCGCGTCCCGCACACCACGACGCGCGGCTTTCCTTCCGTCACAGCGCTTCCTCCTCGAACCCGACCTCGGCCAAGGGCTGGTGCACGACCCGCAGCTCGATCCCGTCCAGCGCGCCGAGCGCGTCCGCGGCGACCACCGGATCCAGCACCTCGCCCGCGTGGTGCGTCCCCGCGGGCACCGCGCCTGCCAGTACTTCGCGCACGGTCAGGGCGGCGAAGGCGCCGGTCAGCGCACTGGCGCCGCTGCCGCGCAGGGCGACCGTGACGCCGTCGCCCGCTCCAGTGGCTTCGACGACGAGCAACGCGTACTGCCGCCTGCCGAACAGGTCGAGTTCGCTGGCCGCGGCGAGCCGATCCGCCGCCGCCGGGTCACCGTCACCGCCGAGCGCGGCCAGCGCCCGCTCCCCCGCGAACACCGAGTACGACTCCAGCCGCTCCAGCCCGGCGTTCTCCGCGATCCTCGCCAGCTCGTTCCCGAGGTACGGGCGTGCGGTGACGGGTTCGGGGAAGAACGGGAGCACCGCGGCGGAACGGGTCGTCAGCGCGCCGGAGACCTTCCGGCCGTCCTCCCACACCGCGAGCGGCTCCCCGAAAACCTCCGCGCCGCCGGTGAGGAAGTCGGCCGCGGCGACCCTGGTGAACCGGTCCCGTCCCCCCGCGTACACCGTCAGGCGGCGTGCGTCCGGCGACAACGCGAGCGCGTATCGCGGCAGCAGTGCGGAAGCACCCGGCATCATCCCCGCCGACAGGACCGCCGTCCGGCCGGGCGGCACGAGCCCGCCGACCTTCGCGAACAAGGCGTCATCGCCCGCGGCGTCGACGTACTGGCATCCCGAGGCGAACGCCGCCTCGGCGACCGAGGTACCCACCTCGAAGGCGGGCCCCGCGCAGTTGAGCACCACGGAACACCCGTCGCAGAAACGCGCGAGCGACCGCGGATCCCGGACATCGACGGCCACCGCCTCCCCGCCGGGTGCCGCTTCGGCGACGATGCGCGCGGCCCGGTCCGGGGCACGCCCGCCGACGCGGATCGGCCCCGGATCCCAGCCACCGAGCGCGCGGACCGCCGCCGCGCCGACCGCGCCGTAGCCACCGACGACCCCGATGCGGCTCACGCTTCGTCCAAACGGGACACCAGTTCGTCGTTGCTGACGCGCACTTCGCGGAGGTCGCCGAGGCAGAGGTCGGCGAAGAACTCCTGATCCTCGTTGTCTCCGGTGGTGATCAGTACCAGGTCGCCCGCGTGCAACCCCGGTTCGTGCCCGGCGATCGGCTCGTGCCACGGCCCGGTGCCGTCCCGCGCCGCGTCGAGCAGCACGAGCGCACCGGTCTCGGCACCGGTGTCGGCGAGCGCGCCGGCCATTTCGACCGCGAGCACCGCGCCGCTTCCCTTGCCCAGCACCCGGACGCGATCGAGCCCGGCGTCGGCGACCGCGCGCGCGTAGCGCACCGCGACCGCCGCGAGATCCTCTTCCCCGGGCGCCGCTGTGGCGCACAAACCGAGCACAGGAGCCTTGCGGCCCAACAGTTCGGCGAGTTCGTCGTAGCCTTCCACGGTTCCGGTGGTGTCGTGCACCAGCAGCCACGGCGTCGCCGCGGTTCCGGGATCGCGCAGGTGCCGCAACGGTGACGGCAAAGTGTCCACTTGCGACTCGGGTTCGCCGTCCGCCGCGGGCGCGGTCGCCAGGCCTTCGGCCAGCGCGGCGACCGTCGGCCGCTCCAACAGGCGGCGCAACAGCTCGTCGAAGAACTGGTTCGCCGCCGCGGGCACCTCCTCCAGCACCCTGCCGGTGATCTGCGCCGCGATCAGCGAATCGCCGCCGAGTTCGAACAAGTTGTCGTCGCGGCCGACCGCGGGCACCCCGAGCGCCTCCGCCCAGATCCGGCCGAGCACGCGCTCCAGATCGCTTCCGGCGGACTCGATCGCGGTGGTCGCCGCCGCCTCGATCCGCCGGGGCACCATGGCGCGCAACGCTTTCCGGTCGATCTTGCCGCTGTCGGACACGGGAAGGTGGTCGAGCACCACGATCCCGTTCGGGAGCATGTACCCGGGCAGCCGTTCCGCCAGCGCGGGCACCAGCTCGCCCGGTCTCACGGCAGCGCGGTCCGCCTTGACTCGGGCCGCGAACAGGCACAGCCCGAGTTCCCCGAGCAGTCCATCCCTATCCGGCACGCACACGCTGACGTCGGCGCCGCCCCGGTCGAACTCCGCCAGCCAGCTTTCCCGTGGCAGGAACACCTGATCCCGGCCGCGCCGAAGATCGGTGAAGTCAGCGGCCTCCTCGTCGACGCGGACGAGCAGTTCGAGCGAGGTCATGATCTGGTAATGGTCGCGGGTCATCTCCAGGGCCAGCAGCCAGCCGGACGGCGCGAGCACGTCCACGAGCCGGTCGAGCGCTGCGGACAAGTCGGTCGTGGCGTGCAGGACGTCCCCGGCGATGACCAGGTCGATCGAGTTCGGCAGCAGGCCCTGCGCGCGCAGATCGCGGTCGAGGTCGACCACGCCGAACCGCAGCCCCGGCCGCTCCCCGAAGCGTTCTTCGGCCTGTGCCAGGAAGAACCGCGACAGGTCGGTGCACAGGTAGTCGATCTCGACGCCGTCGAGCGCGTCCAGCACGGCTGCGGTGGAACCGCCCCCGCCCGCGCCCACTTCGAGCACGCGCAACGGCCGCGGTGCCCGGTCGGCGAGCGCTCGGACAGCGGCCCCGAGCGCGCGATTGCCCCACCGGTTGAACAGGGCGTGCTCGTACAACGCCTGCGACCGGTCGAGTCTTCCCGCCGGGAACAACAGCGCCAGCGGTTCGCTTTCTCCCCGCAACAGTGCGGGGAGCACGTCGATGCTGGTGCGGAAGTAGTCGAGCAGCTCGGCGTCGGTCGGGTCCGCCGCGGCCTCCACCCGGTCCCACGTCGCGGCGACCAGGTCGGCATCGACCGGTCGCAGCAGGCGGTACCGGCCCTGATCGTCCCTCGCGAGCACGCCTTCGCGCACCAGCGCGGCCAGCCACCGGCGCACCAGGCGACGATGGGCGGGCACGACCGCGGCGGCATCGAAGACGTCTTCTTCGGTGTGCGTCGATTCCCCGTCGGAGAACAGGCCGCTCGCCTGCAAAGCGCGCACCATCGAGGGAAGCGCCACCTCGTCGAGCGCCCGGGTGAACCGGAGGTAGCGTTCACTGTCCACTCCGGACAGTTCGGCCGCACCAGCGCTGGTGGCGGCGGAACTCAGCTCGGCGGCGATACGGGCGCGATCGTCGTCATCGGGAGGCGGCAGCGCGGCGCCGGTAACGAACGCGACCATCCTGCGGTTCAACGGCTGGTCCCCGTCGACGACCACCGCCGCCTCGGCGATCGACGAGTCGGCGCGAAGCGCGTCCTCCACCTCCGCCAGTTCGATCCGGTGGCCCCTGATCTTGACCTGGAAGTCCTCCCTGCCAAGGAATTCGATCTCCCCGTCCGGCAGGTACCGGCCGAGATCGCCGGTGCGGTAGAGCCGCTCCCCCGTCGACTCGCGCACCACGAAACGTTCTTCGGTGCGCTCTCGATCGCCCAGATACCCCATGGCCACGCCGACGCCGCCGATGTACAGCTCGCCCGTCACCCAGTCCGGGCGATCCCGCAACTCCGCGTCGAGCACGTGGAACGTCTGGTTCGCCAGCGGTGTGCCGTAGGGAATGCTCACCCAGTCGTCCGGGACCTCGCCGATCGGGTGGTGGATGGACCAGATCGCGGCCTCGGTCGCGCCACCGAGGCTCACCAGCGACAGGCCGGGCAGGCGGTCCCTGATCCGGTCCGGCAGCGCCACCGGGATCCAGTCCCCGGACAGCATCGCGAGCCGCAAGGTCGGCAGCGGCACGGTCCGCGCCACTTCCAGGTAATCGGTGAGCATCTGCAACTGCGCCGGCACCGAGTTCCACACCGTCACCCGGTGCTCGGCGACCAGATCCGCCCAGTGCGAAGGATCCCCTCGACGGCCCGGATCGGGGATCACGAGCGCGCCGCCGACGGCCAGCGGCCCGAAGATGTCGTACACGGACAGGTCGAACCCGAGCTGGGACAACCCGAGCACCCGGTCGTCCGCCCCGATCGCGAACCGCGAGTTGATGTCCGCCACCGTGTTCAGCGCGCCGCGGTGGCTGATCATCACGCCCTTCGGCACGCCGGTGGATCCCGAGGTGTGGATGACGTAGGCGAGGTCCTCGCGCCCCACCCTCGGCGGCATCCGCCGTGGCGCGGCCGGTGCCAGTCGGTCGACCGTGATCGCGTGCACCCCGTCCGGCCAGTCGGATTCCGCGTCGGCGCCCGCGACGAGCACCCTGCCGATCCCGGCGCCGGTGAGGATCCGGTCCCGTCTCGTCTTCGGCTGGGTGAGATCCACCGGTGCGTAGGCGCCGCCGGCCAGCAGGATCCCGAGCACGGCCACCACCTGCAGCGCGCCCCGTTCGATCCGCACCGCGACGATCTCGCCGGGCGCGCACCCGTCGCCGGTGAGGTGCTCGGCGAGCCCGACCGCCCTGGCGAGCAGTTCGCCGTAGGTCATCGCCTGCCCGCCCGCGCTGACCGCGATCCGGTCCGGAGTGGACAGTGCCTGCGCCACCACGGCCTCGTGCAGCAGCCCGTCCGGCTCCGGGACGGTCGTGTCGTTCACCGCGCGACGCCGTTCCCCTTGTGCCTCCGGTAGTTTCACCGGCGCGGTGCTTTCCCACGCACGTGGGCCCGCGGCCAGTTCGCGCAGGAATTGCTCGTAGGCGGCGAACATGTCGTCGATGACGCCGGGCGGGAACACGCCGTCGCGGACGTCCCAGTTGCTGGTGAGCCCGCCACCCCGTTCGATGTTCTGGCAGTCCAGCCACACCTGCGGGGTCTGGCTGATCCCGTGCCCGAGCCGCCCCGCGGCGTCGTCATGGGTGTCCTCTTCGGACAGTCCGATGGCGCTGGTGAACACCACCGGGAACAGGGCCGCGTCCGCGCCCTTGCGCCGGGTCAGCTCCCGCATCACTTCGACGCCGCTGAACGAACGGTGGTCAAGGTCCTCCCAGAGCTGGGACTGCGCGGCCTGGGCGCGCCCGGAAAAGCACTCGGCGGACGAGGCGTCCACGGCCAGCAGCTCCACCGAGGTGAAATCGCCGATGAGCGCGTTGACCTGGTCGTGAAAGGGGAACCGGTTGAGCAGCGTCACGTTCAGCGTGAAGCGGGGATGACGGCTCCACACCGCCAGTGTTTCGGCGAAGGCGGCCAGCACCGCACCCGACGGCGTGACGTCGTGATCGCGCGCCTGGCGGCAGAACGCGGCCCAGGTCTCCGGGTCGAGTGTCGTCTCCCAGCGCGAAAACCGCGCCTCCCGGTCACGTTGCGGTGGCAGCACGGGGAGCTCCGGGGCGGGCGGCTGGTCGTCGATGCGGGCCAGCCAGTACTCGCGATCCCGTTCGTGCCTGCCGTCGGCGGCCTGCCGCCGCTCGGCCACGAGGTAGTCGCGAAAGGTGATTTCGAGCGGTGGCAAGGGATCTTCCGGATGCTCGTAGCACGCGTGGACCTCGCGGAGCAGGGTCTGCACGCTGAGGAAGTCGGCCACCAGGAAGTCGATCGACACGTGCAGCACGGCCTCGGCCGCGGTCCGCGTGATGCGCACCGCGAACAGCGGCCAGTCCTCCGGTGTGGACACCCGGTGGTCGAGTTCCGCCCGGTTTCTCGCCACCGCGGCGAAACCGTCCTCGCCGGTCGCGTCCGTGACCGGGATCCGGAATGGCGGCACCTCCGGGAGCACGCGCTGCGAGCCGCCCAAGTCGACCACCGCGCGCAGCATGTCGTGGCGGTCGATCACGGCCTGCCAGGCCGCGGTCATTCGGTCCGGATCGAGATCGGGGTAGTGCAGTTCGCCGTAGCCGTGGCAGGCCACGCCGCCGTACGCGAAGGCCGCGCCCCTGCCGAGCAGGTAGGCCGACTGCACGTCGGTGAGCGGGAACGGTTCGTGGCGCGCGCTTTTGTCCGGTACCAGCCGATCGCCTTCGGCGAGCAGCGCGAGGATTTCGTCGCGCCGTTCCTTCAGTTCCGCCTTGTGCTCCGCGGTGAGCACGCCGGCCGGTGCGCGGAACCGCAGGCGCCCGCCGTCGTTCCACATCCGCACGCCGATCCCGCGCAGCTCGTCCACCAGCGCCCTGGTCACAGAACCCCCTCCTCGAAGTCCTCGTCGAACGATGCCGCCTTCGCCGCGCACAGCACCGCCAGCTCGGCCACGGTCGGCGCCGCGAACACCTCGCGGAGGGACACCTCCGCGCCGTGGCGCACCCGTAGCTGCTCGGTCAGCCGCGTCGCGAGGAGACTGTCCCCGCCGAGTGCGAAGAAGCTCTGGTCCCTGCCGATACCGGTGGTGTCGAGCAGTTCGCCCCACAACCGGGCCAGCACCTGCTCCGCGGGTGTCTCGGGTGGACTGTGCCGTTCCGGTTCACCGTCCAAACGGGACAGGAGCACCGCGCGGTCGAGCTTTCCGTTCGGCGAGCGCGGCAGTTCGTCGAGCGTCAGCAGCCGGTCCGGGACCATGTAGGCGGGCAGCGAGCCACGCAGGGACGCCTTCAATCCCACCTCGTCCAGCTCGGTTTCGGGTACCACCACCAACGCCAGTGCGCGCGCGGTACCCGTCCCGGTCACCAGCGCGACCGCGCTCGCGATCCCGGGATGGGCGCGCGCGGCGGCTTCGATCTCCCCGAGTTCGATGCGGTGGCCGCGGATCTTGACCTGGCTGTCCGCCCTGCCGAGGAACTCCAGCGTGCCGTCGGGCCAGTACCGGCCCCGGTCACCGGTGCGGTACCAGCGGGCGTTCCCGTCGAGCACGAACCGTTCCGCGGTCAGTTCCGGATCGCCCCGGTACCCCGTCGCGACGCCGGCGCCGCCGATCCACAGCTCACCCGGCACCAGGTCGGGGCAATCGCGCCCGCGGTGGTCGACGACGCGGTAGTACTGGTTGCGCAACGGAAAACCGTACGGGATCGACGCCCAGCTTTCCGGTACCCCGGTCCAGCCGCCGAGATCGAACGCGTTCGACCAGATCGCCGCTTCGGTGGCGCCACCGAGCGCGACGAGCCTGCCACGCGGGCTGGCGAGCGCGAACCGGCCCGGCAGATCGAGGCCGACCCAGTCACCGGACACGAGCGCGAGCCGAAGCCCCGCCAGCGAGTCGCCGCCGTCGGCCGCGATCAACGCCATGTCCAGCAGCGCCGGGACCGTGTTCCACACGGTGACGCTGTATTCGGCGACCAGCCGAAGCCAGACCCTCGCCTCCCTGCGGTCCTCCTCCGCGACCAGTACGGCCGCCCCGCCCGCGCCGAGGAGTCCGAACAGGTCGTACACCGACAGGTCGAAGTCCAATGCGGACAGTGCGAGCACGCGATCGGCCGCGGTGACCGCGAACCGGGTGCCGATGTCGTCCACCGTGTTCAGCGCCGCGGCGTGCGTCACCTCGACGCCCTTGGGCTGTCCGGTCGAGCCCGAGGTGAAGATGACGTACGCCGGTGTGCCGGGGTCGACGGCGACGGGACCGTCCGCCGGTGCGGTCGCGGGATCCGGCGGCACGATCCGCACCCCGGCCTCTTCGGCGAACGGACCGTCGAAGTCGGCGACGGCGAACCGCGCACCGGCCCGCGCCACGATGCGGGACCGGCGCTGCGCGGGTTGGTCGACGCCGATCGGCACGTAGGCGGCACCGGCGGCGAGCACCCCGAACACGGCCGCGACCTGATCGGCGCCGCGCGGCAGCGAGACCACCACCATGTCGCCCGTCCGCACACCGCGCGCGGTGAGTTCGGCGGCGATCCTCAGCGCCCGCTCGGAAAGTTCGCCGTAGCTCACCTCCACACCGTCGTCGATCAACGCGATCGCATCCGGGCTTTCGGCCGCGTTGGCGAAGAAATCGGTGTGCAGCAACCCTTTCGGACGATGGCCCGCCGTGTCGTTGACGCGGGCTCGCACCGCGCGTTGGGCCGCGGGCACCAGGTCCGGCGGCGGTCCGGTCCAGTCCGCGGTCGCCAGCCATCCCAGCAGCGCGCGGTAGGCCGCGAACATGTCGTCGAGCACGCCCGGCGGGAAGAGTTCGTCGACCGAGTCCCAGTTGTAGGCGAGGCCGCCGCCGCGTTCCATCACCTGGTTGTCCAGCCACACCTGCGGGGTCTGCGACAGGCCCCAGCACAGCTCGCCGAACGGGAACGACATCTCCACCAGATCGGTGGGCATGCCGAGCGCGCTGGTGAACACCACCGGCATGGTCACCGACGGTGTGCCCGTGCGCGCCGCCAGCTCGCGCAGCACCCACAACGCGGACACGGCGTCGTTGGCCATGCCGTCCCAGAGGTTCTCCTGGAACCGCCTCGCCACGTCGAGCCAGCCGTCACCGGGTCCCGCGCGGTGTTCCACCAGGAGCAACGAGGTGAAGTCGCCCAGCACCCGCTGGATGTCGGCATGCACGTCGCGGCGGTTGAACAGCGTCAGGTTCAACGTCAGCTCGGCGGCGCCGCTCCACGTCGCGAGCACCTCCGCGTAGGCGGCGCCGAGCACCGCCGAGGGGGTCAGGTCGTGGCGGCGCGCTCGCGCCACGATCGCCTGCCACTCCTCCGGCGCGAGAGTTCCTTCCCTGCGAACGAACCGCGGTGCGGTGATCCGGGCCGGGTCGGCGACCAGCGGCAACGGCGGCGCGGGCGGCAGAGTGTCCAAACGCGACAGCCAGTAGTCCTTGGCCCGCGCCACGATTGCCGGATCGCGCTCGGTGGCGAGGTAGTCCCGGAAGGTCGCGGTCAACGGCGCGAACTCGGTGCCGGGGTCGCGATACAGCGTCGCGAGTTCGTGGAGGAACCGGATGATGCTCAGCGCGTCGAGCACGATGTAGTCGAAGCTGAACCCGAGCCGGGTGCACGTGCCGTACCGGACGGCGCGGATGTGCAGCAGCGGCCAGCTCGCCGGATCGGGGACGCGGGTGGAAAGGTCCTCCCGCAGCGCGCTCAGGTCGGCCTCGGTGCTTCCCGTGGTTTCGATGGTGAACCGGGGCACCGACGGCAACACCCGCTGGCTGCCGTCGAGGTCGTCGAAAACGCAGCGGAGCATGTCGTGCCGGGCCACCAGCCGGTTGACCGCGTCCTCCAACCGCGCCAGGTCCACGTCCTCGCCGTCGAACTCCCAGTACCAGTGGGAACCGACGCCGCCGAGTGCGAAGTCGTCCTTGCGGCCGACCCAGTACGCGCGCTGGACGTCGGTCGGCTGGAACGGTTCGTGCCGGTGTTCCGGTGCGGGTACCAGCCGGGCCTCCGGCACGACCGCGTCCCCGCGCTCGAGATCGGCCGCGAAGTCGGAAAGCCGCGGCCTGGCGAACAACCGGCGGAGATCGGCACCCGGATACCCCGCCGCACGCAGCGCGTTGACCACCTTCGTAGCGAGCAGGCTGTCGCCGCCGAGCGCGAAGAAACTGGTGCCGCGTCCCACTTCCGGCACGTCGAGAACGGCCGTCCACGCCTCGGCCACCGCCGTCTCGACCGGACCGAGCGGGGGTTCGTCCGTCTCGGCTCCCCGGTGTCCCGCCAGTAGCGCGGCCAACGCCGCCCGGTCCACCTTTCCGTTGGTGGACAACGGGAATTCGTCCAGAACGTCCACGAAGGACGGCACCATGTACGCCGGGACGCGTTCGGCCGCGAGCGCCCGCAACCCATCCGGCTCGGGCTCGGCGCCGGTCACCGGTAGCACCGCGGCCGCGAGTGCGCGGGCACCGGTCACCACGACGACCGCACGGGCGACTTCCGGCACCGCTTCGAACGCGGCCTCCACCTCGCCCAGCTCGATCCGGTGCCCGCCGATCTTCACCTGGTGGTCGGCGCGGCCGAGGAACTCCACCGTCCCGTCCGGCCGGTACCGCGCGAGGTCACCGGTGCGGTACCACCGCTTCCCCGCACGGTGGACGAACTGCCGCGCGGTCCGGTCCGGGTCGCCGTGGTAGCCGTCGGCGACGGAACCGCCCCCGATCCACAGCTCGCCGGGCACCCAGTCCGGGCGGTCGCGCCACCGGTGGTCGGCCACGCGCAGCAGCTGGTTCGGCAACGGCCTGCCGTAGGGCACCGAGGTCCAGTCCGGCGGGTCCGGCGGAACCACCTGCACCGTCGAATGGATCGCGGTCTCGGTGGTGCCGCCCAGCGCGACGGCGACCGCGCCGGGCGCGACCGCGTGCAGGCGCGCGCCGATGTCCACCGGAACCCAATCGCCCCCGAGCAGCGCCAGCCGCAGCGAGTCGAGCCGCGCGCCGTCCGCGGCGAGCAGCAGCATGTCCAGCAGGGCGGGCACGGTCTGCCAGACGGTCACCCGGTGCGCGCGCACCAGGCCCACGAACCGGTGCGCGTCCCGCAGCTCGTCCTCGCGCGGCACGACCAGGGAACCACCGGCCCCGAGCAGACCGAAGACATCGAACACCGAGAGGTCGAAGTCCAATGCGGACAGCGCGAGCGCGCGGTCGCCGGGACCGATCCCGAACCGCGCGACGATCGCGTCGACGGTGTTCACCGCGGCCGCGTGCGACACGACCACGCCCTTGGGCTCCCCCGTCGAGCCCGACGTGAACAAGAGATACGCCACGTCCTCATCGCACGCGGCGACCTCCGACTCCCATCGGACCGCGGGCTCGCCGTCGACCGGGACGGTCTCGATCCCCGGCGGCAGGTCGTCGGCCGGGTGCGTACCGACCACGAACCGCGCACCCGCGGCGCGCAGGATGCGATCGCGCCGCATCGCGGGTTGCCCGACGCCGACCGGGACGTAGGCCGCGCCCGTGCGCAGGATCGCCAGTACCGCGACGATCTGCTCCGCCCCCTTCGGCAGGCTGATCGCCACCACGGCGCCGCGCCCCACCCCGCGCGCGGCGAGCCGCCCGGCGAGATCGGCCGATGCCCGCGCCAACTCGCCGTAGGTCGTCTCGACGTCGCCGCAAAGCAGTGCGGTACGACCGGGATCGCGCTCCGCCCACGCCAGAACGTCGTCGTGCAGACCGCGATCGCGCACCGGCATCGCGACCTCGTTCGCCTTCGTGCGCACCTGCCGCGCCGACGGTCCCAGCGGCTCGGGCGGCGCGGCGGACCAATCGGCGCTCGGTCCCGTCGCCCAAGCCAGCAAGCGCAAGTAGGCCGCGAACATCGCGTCGACCATGCCGGGTGGGAACAGTTCGGCTACCACGTCCCAGTTGAGGAAGATCCCGCCCTCGCGCTCGGTGACCTGGAAGTCGAGCCAGACCTGCGGGGTCTGCGACATCGTCCAGCCCGGTTCACCGAAGCGTGCGCGGACGCGTTCGTCGAACAGCTCGCCGAGGCTCAACGCGCTCGTGAACACCACGGGCGCCCCGGCGGCACCACGGCGCGCCGCGAGATCGCGCAGCACGTCCAACCCCGAGTACGCGGCGTGGGCGGCATCGGCGCGCATCCGCTCCTGCAGCCTGGTCGCCGCCGCGGCGAACCCGTCGCCGGGCGCCATGTCCGCCGCGAGCACCAGCAGGCCGGTGAAATCGCCGACCAGCATGGGGACGTCCTCGTGCACCGGCCTGCGGTCGTAGAGCGGGAGGTTGAGCAGGAACCGGGGACTCGCGCTCCACGCCGCGAGGATTTCGGCGAACGCGGTGAGCAGCACCACCGAAACCGTCAGCCCGTGCCGCCGGGCCTGCTCACGCAGTGCCGCGTCGGCGGCCGCGGAGAGGCGGTGCTGCCAGCGGCGGACCCGGTGCCCGTGCACCCGCTCCGGTGCCACCGCGAGCGGCAGTTCGGGCGGGCCAGGCAACTCGTCGAGCCGTGCTCGCCAGTACTCGCGGTCCCGGTCGCGTTCCGGTTCCCTCGTCCGCGCCGCCGCCAGGAGGTACTGCTGGTACGACAACCGGATCGGGGGCAGCGGCGCGCCGGGATCGGCGTACAGGGCGGCGAGATCCGAGAGCAGGTTCCGAAAGCTGTGCGCGTCGGCGGCGAGCATTTCGATGCTGACGTGCATCCGGGTCGCGCCCTGCGGCAGCAGGGACAGCCGCACGTCGAACACCTCGCCACGCTCCACCGCGAGCTTGCGGTGCGAAATCTCCTCGCGCAGTTCCGCCAGCCGCTCTTCGGCGCGGTGCGCGGAAAGCGCGCGCAGGTCGTGCACGGTGATCCTGGTTTCCGGCTGGTGCTCGGCGATCCGCTGCGTGCCGTCGTCGAGGAAGACCGCGCGCAGCATGGGATGCCGCCGGACGAGCGCGGCGAGCGCCGTCCCGAGGCGGTCGGGATCGACGCCCGTGCCGTCGAACTCGTTGTAGAAGTGCGCGCCGACTCCGCCGAGGGGTTGCCCGGCGTCGCGGCCGATCCAGTACGCGTGCTGGAGTTCGGCGAGTGCGAACGGCGCGGCGGGATCCACTTCGAGCAGCGGCGCGGCGTCGGCTTCGCCCATCCGCGCGGACACCAGATCCCACCACTCGGCGAGGGTGCGGCTCTCGATCAGCTCGGCGAACGTGATGCGCGCGCCCGCGTGCCGCCACCGGGTGGCCAGCCGCATCAGGCCGAGCGAGTCGAGACCGAGCCGGAGCAGGTCGTCGTCCGCGCCCACCTGTGCCGGGAGCAGGTCGAGACCGGCGGCCACGTCGGCGCGCATGCGTTCGAAGTGCAGGATCCCGTCACCCTCACCGCTGCTGGCCACTCGCCGACCCTCCGACCGTCACCAAAACCGAGATACGCACCGTGATACTAGATGAACCGCCGCCGTCCCCGGAACAACTATCTGCTTTCTTGTTTTTCCGTCTTGCGTGCCGAGCACGGGACGGCAGAGGATGACCGGCATGCGTCCCGCAACGCTCCCTCCCCGGTTCGACCCCCGCGAGCCCGAGGTCGTCGAAAACCCGTATCCGACCTACGCACGGCTGCGCGCGGCAGGACCGCTGTGCCGGTCCGGCGCGGGAAGCTGGGCGGTCACCCGGCACGCCGACGTGCTCCGCCTCCAGCGGGATCCGCGCCTCGGCAGCCAGTTCCCCGAGCACTACCACCGGCTTTCCGCTGGCGACGGGGCGGCGAGCGCGTTCTTCCAGCGGATCATGCTCTACCGCGACCCGCCGGAGCACCTGCGCCTGCGCAAGCTGATGGGCAAGGCGTTCAGCCCGGCGATGGTGCGCCGCATGCGCGCGGACATCGAGGCGATTACCGACGAACTGCTGGCACCAGCGCTCGACCGGGGCAGCCTCGACGTGGTGTCCGATCTCGCCTATCCCCTGCCGGTACGGGTCATCTGCCGGTTGATGGGCATCCCGGAGGATTCGACCGACGAGGTCCGGCGGTTCGCGATCGATCTCGGCCGCGCCTTCGCCGCCATCGTGCCGGACGAAGCGCGCGCCGCGGCCGACACGGCGGTCGGCTGGCTGCGCGAGCGCATCGGCGCGCTGCTCGCCGAACGCAGACGGCAGCCCCGCGACGATCTGATCTCCCAGTTGCTCGCGGTCGAAGACGCCGGTGAATCACTGACCCACGAGGAAATCGTGGACAACACGGTGTTCTCGTTCTTCGCCGGGTTCGAGACCACCGTGCACCTGATCACCACCGGCTGGGCCGCGTTGCTCGACCACCCCGGAGAACGTGCTCGCCTGCTCGAACAACCCGGCCTCGCCGCCATGGCCGTCGAAGAGTTCCTCCGCTACGACGCGCCGATCCAGGGCACCGCCAGGTACCTCAACGCCCCGGTGGAGATCGAGGGCAGGAAGCTGCGCGCGGGGCGCGTCCTGATCCTGCTGCTCGGTTCGGCCAACCACGACGAGGCCGTGTTCCGCGATCCCGCCGCGCTCGACATCGGCCGCACGCCGAACCCGCACGTGACCTTCGGCGGTGGCGCGCACCTGTGCCTCGGCGCGTTCCTGGCGCGGATGGAAGGCACGATCGTGTTCGAGCGACTGGCTTCTCGTGTCCGCGAGTTCACCGCGGCCGGCGAAGCGCGCAGGCAGGCCAACACCCCGTTCCGCGCCTACGCGACGGTTCCCGTGGCACTCAGCCCGCGTTGAGTTCGCCCACCAGCACCGTCAGCGTCGCGGTCGGCGTGACGCTGACCAGCCGCAGACCCGCCCGTTCCAGCAACGTCGCGTTCTCCTCGCGCGTGCGGTGCCTGCCGCCGGTGAGCACCATCGTGTGCACGTCGAACGCCTTCGCCACGTCGTAGGTGTCGCCGGGCACCACCACGGCTTCCAGCAACACCAGCCGCGCTCCCGGTGCCATCACTGCGGCGACGTTGCCGAGCAGGCGGACCGCCTCGTCGTCGGTGAACCCCGGCAGCACGGTCTTGAGCACGTAGACGTCCGCACCACGCGGTGCGCCGTCGAACAGGTCGCCGCCGAGCACCGCGCACCGGTCGGCCACCCCGGCTTCGGCCAGCACCGGCCCGGCGCCGGAAACCACGTGCGGGAGGTCGTAGAGCACACCGCGCAGCCGGGAATGCCTCGCCAGGATCCCGGCGAGGAAACCACCCGTACCGCCGCCGAGGTCCGCCACGGTGTTCGCGGCACCCCACGGGTACGCGGGCAGCACGGTGCGCAGGTGCAGCCGGTTCGCGCCGCGCATCCAGCGGTCCACGCTCGCGCTGTCGCCGGGATTCGCCGCGAGGTGCGTCCAGTAGCCGGTGCCGTGTACCACGTCGAAAGCGGGTTCGCCGGTGCGCACCGGAACGTCGAGCCGCGACCAGGCGAGCACGTCCGCCGGGAGCAGGGAATGCGTGTCCCGCAAGGAAAGCGGGTGCTCGGCGCGCAACGGCCTGCCGAGCGCGGTGAGGGTGAACTCCCCCGGTTCCGGTTCGGCCACGACACCGCGCGAAGCGAGCACTCGCAACAATCGCAGCAAGGACGGCGCGTGGGTGCCGGTGCGCTTCGCGAGCGTCTCGACCGGAGTGGCACCGTCGTCGAACGCATCGGCGACGCCGAGCGAACAAGCGGTCCGGATGGCGAACGGCACGATGTAGTCGGCAAGCTCCGCGAGGCGCACCACCGAGGCGAGGTCGTAGCGCGTCATCGGCCGTCCAGCCTGCCGAGCGAGACGCCGAGCAGCCCGAGGCCTTCCAGCCCCTCGCGGACCCGTTCCGTCATCAGCCCGATCTGCCGCAGCGCCAGGCCCACCCGAGAGAAGATGGCTTGCCGGTAGGCGATCATCAGCTGGTGGCGCCTGGCGAACTCGGTGCCCTCGTGCCGATCGACGTCGAGGCGCTGCCACACGTCGTCGAGCAGGAACCGGCGCCGGATCAGGCTCGCCGCCTGCAGCACCAGCTCCTCCCGTTCCACTCGTTCGGCCGTGGTCAGCTCGCCGTAGACCCCGCCGAGCGAAAGCACCCCGAAGGCGACGTGCCGCGCCTCGTCCCTGGCCACCAGCCGGGTGATGTCCTTGATCAGGTCGTCGTGGAAGGTGCGCTCGGCGAGCCGGAAGGCTGCCATCGCCAGCGCCTCCACCATGATCTGCATGCCGAGCGCGGTCACGTCCCACCGCGCGTCGCTCAGGATGTCCCGCAGCAGCTGGTGCAACGGCTCCGAAACCTCGTACGGGTGCTCGACCTTTTCACTGAGGTAACGGGAAAACGCGTCCACGTGCCGTGCCTCGTCGACGGCCTGGCTCGCCGCGTACATCTTGCTGTCCAGATCGGGCACCGTCTCCACCAGCCGTCCCGCCACCACGAGCGCGGCCTGCTCCCCGTGCAGGAACTGGCTGACCATCCACGACTGCAGCTCCCAGCGGAAGGCGTCCCACATCGGCCTGCCCCGCCGCGCCATCGGCGACTCGCGGAAGGCCGACATCGCGAACGCCGAATCGTCGGCGAGCGGCGCACCGAACGGCACCTCGATCGACCAGTCGATGTCGTCGACCGACCACTGGGCGTGGCGCGCCCGGTCGTAGAGGTTGCGGACCCGCTCGTCCACCGCCTCGTAGTCCCAGTCGAGCTCCGCGGACACTCCGGCGTCGACCACCGTTCTGCGCATACCCGAACCGTAGGTCACGGCGAGGGTCCTTGTCACCGTATCTTGCTTCTCTCGACCAAGTAACTTGGTTCTTGCATAATCACGTGGTGACCCCGCGCCGCGAGCCAGCCTCGATCGCCCAGCGCCTGCTCTGGCTGATCAAGCACTACCGCCCCGATTTCGGGGCACTCAACTGCCCGCTGCTGTGCCGCCTGCGTGGTCCGCTCGACGAGCAAGCGCTGCGCTCGGCGGTGCACGAGCTGACCGTGCGGCACGAGTCCTTGCGGACCACCTTCGCCGGGCGTGCGGCCAAGCTCGAACAGCTCGTCCACCCGCCGCGGGCGCTGCCGTGGACCGTGGTGGAAGTGCCGCGGGGCACCGATCCCGGTGAACTCGTTGCCGCGGAAGTGCGGAACCCGCTCGATCCGGTCGAGTGGCCGATGCGGGTCACGCTGTGGCGCGTCGGCGAGGACGAGCACGTGCTGTGCGTCAACCTCCACCACCTCGTCACCGACGCCTGGTCCACCGGCGTGCTGCTGGGCGAGCTGTGCGCGCTGTACGGCGGCGCCGCACTACCGGAAGTGGGCTGGCAGTACGCGGATTTCGCGTCGTGGCAACACGAACAGCTCTCCGGCGACGCACTGTCCCGGCACCGCGAATACTGGCGCCGCCAGCTCACCGGGGCCCAGCTCCCCCGCTTCCCCGCGACGCGGGCCCGTCCCGGCGATGGCCGGACCGGCTCGGTGCTCGCGGAGGTCGACCCCGCCGTCGTGCCCGCGCTGTGGGAGCTGGCCCGCGCGCACCACACGACATTGTTCACCGTGCTGCTCACGACCTTCCACCTGCACCTGCGGGGACGGACGGGGCAGGACGACCTCGCGGTGGCCTCGATGTTCGCCAACCGGTCGCGGGCCGCGGTGCGGGACACCGTCGGGTTGCTGGCGAACATGGTGCTGCTGCGCGTCCGCGCTCGTGAAGGCGCCACGTTCGCCGAACTGCTGCGCCAAGCGCACGCGGCCGTGATCGGCGCGTTCGCCTTCCAGGACCTGCCGACGCAGATGCTGCCCGCGGGCGTGCTGGACACCGGGGGCAGGCGGGTGGACGACGTCGTGTTCAACGTGATGGCCGAGGTGGACCACGCTCGCCGCGCGGGCGGGCTCGACGTCGAACTGCTCGTCCCCGACGAACTCGGCAGCCGCTTCGGGCTGGAGCTCGCGCTGGTACCGATAGGCGGTACCGAACTCCGTGCGGTGCTGTTCTTCAACGACGCCCAGCTGACCGAGGACGAGGCGACGGCGTTCCTGCACGAGTACACGTATCTTGTTTCTCTTGTTGCCAAGGAACCCGAGACAGTAGTCTCGGATATCTTGGCTTGAGTCCCGGCATCGCATAGTGTTCGACCACGGCTCCGCACGGGGGTGACTTCCTGGATGTCCCTGCACCTGCACTGGTTCCTCCCGTCGCACGGCGACGGACGCACCATCGCCAAGGCCGCGAACGGCGCGCCGGCCAGGCCGCCGCGCCGCGACCCCGGTATCGACTACCTCGCCGCCGTGGCACAGGCCGCGGAGCGGTTCGGCTTCGAGAGCGTGCTGACCCCGTTCGGCCTGTTCTGCGAGGACCCGTGGATCGTGGCGTCCGCGCTTTCGCAGCGGACGAGCCTGCTGAAGTTCATGATCGCGCTGCGGCCGGGCTTCGTCTCACCGCTGCTCGTCGCCCAGATGTCGGCCACGCTGCAACGGGTTTCCGGCGGCAGGCTGCTGTTCAACGTCGTCACTGGCGGGGATGCCGACGAGCAGCGCCGCTACGGCGACCGGCTCGACCACGACCACCGGTACCAACGCACCGCGGAGCTGGTCGACGCGGTCACCCGGCTCTGGGACGGCGAGCCGGTCGACTTCGCGGGCAGCTACTACGAGATGACCGCCGGGCTGCTCACGCGCCCGCACCCGACACGCCCGCCGATCTTCCTCGGCGGGTCCTCCGGCTCCGCGCACGAGGTGGCCGCGAAACACGCCGACGTGTACCTCGCCTGGGGCGAGCGGCCCGACGGCCTGACCGAGCTGATGCGGAAGGTGCGCGCACTCGCCGACGCGCAAAGCAGGACGCTCGGCTTCGGGACCCGTTTCCACGTCATCGCGCGGGATTCGGCCGAGCAGGCGTGGGCGGTCGCCGACGACATAATGTCCACATTGGACCCGAAGACGGTGGAGAACGCGCAGGCCCGCTTCGCGCGCACCGAGTCGGAGGGGCAGCGCCGGATGGCCGTCCTGCACGGCGGCAGCACCGACCGGCTCGAGGTATACCCGAACGTCTGGATGGGCTACGGGCTGGCCAGGCCGGGCGCCGGGGCGACGCTGGTCGGCAGCCACCGCGAGGTCGCCGATCGCCTCACCGAGTACCACCGGCGCGGCCTCGACCACTTCATCCTTTCCGGCCAGCCCCACCTGGAAGAGGCCTACTGGTTCGGCGAAGGGGTGCTCCCGATCCTGCGGGAACGCGGCCTACTCGAACCGGAGCAGAGCACTGACGCCGAACCGAACAGGAGAACCGCACCATGACCGAGCCCGCAGCCACGACGGACTGGACCGACGAGGACGTCCGCGGAATCGTGCTCACCATCATCAAGGATCTCGCCCCCGACTCGGACACCGAGCTGACTCCAGGCACCACGCTCGTCGAGGACCTCGGTTACCACTCGCTCGCGCTCATGGAAGTCGCCTTCGCGCTGGAGGACGAGTTCGACCTCGAACCGATCGACGAGGAGACCGCGCGCAAGATCACCACGGTCGGCAACGTCCAGGACCTCGTACTGGAAAAGCTCGCCGAGCGGGACTAGAGACTGTTTCGAAGTGTTTTGCGTGGCGGTGCCGGTAGCGGAACCTCAGGCGGCCCCTCACTCCGGGATCTCCCCCTCATGACCGCCAGGTCACCACGGTGGAGCTGTCCTCGCGAGGAACCACCTGAGAACCCGCGGCGGTGCAAGGTGACGGCCCACTCAAGTGGCTACGCCACTTCGATACAGGCCCTAGTGGCGGCCCACGATGCCCTGAAGGTGGCTTTCGGGGCATCGAGAGGCTGTCGCAGTTTGATTTCGCCGATCAAGATCAACTTGATGAACCGAAGGACGGGGAGTCGAACACCCGTTGAATCGACGGTGATCATGCTCCGTCACCGAATCTAGTTCGGTGGCGCCGCGGGCGAAAAGTCAAAACGCAACAGCCTCTCGAGTTCCCTGAAAGCCACCTTCAGGGAACGGAAAACCCCACCACCCCGACACACACGAGTCACCCTTCATGCGATCTTCAGTGAACCGACCGTCCAGGGCCGAGCACTCCTCAGCCGACGAGCCGGTAGAGCCGGTGGAACCGGTCCGCGATGGGCAGCAGGACGGTGGCCGCGTAGCCCGCCGCGGTGGCGAACTCGCGCACCGCGCCGGGCCGCATCACGGTGCCGGTCCCGGTCGCACCCGGCTCGGCGAGGCAGGCGGGAAGGCAGTGCAGGAGGCTGGTGCCGTACTGGAACCGTTCGACCTCGTCCGCCGGCGCGGTGAACTCCGGCGCCACCTTCGCGTCGAGCACGAGCACCGTGCCCGTCGCCGCGCGCAGTTCGCGGCAGGTCCGCAGCACGCGAACCGGGTGCGAGATCTCGTGCAACGCGTCGAAAAGGCACACGAGGTCGTAGTCGCCGGTCGCCTCGGCCTTCGCCGCGTCCACGGCGAAGAACCGCACCCGGTCGGCCAGTCCGCGCGCACCGGTTTCCCGTTCGGCGTCGGCGAGCACCTCGGCGTCGAGGTCGTACCCGTCGACGCGCAGCCCCGGATAGGCGCTCGCGAGCGCGATGCTCGCCCAGCCGGACCCGCATGCGACATCGGCGACGGTGGCACCCGGCGTGGACAGGGCCGCGTGCACGTCCGGCGCGAACGCCTCGATCCACCCCGGCAGCTCGTGCAGGAACATCGCTCGGTTGGCGCTGCCGTGCCCAGCGCGCCAATCCGCGCCGTACACCGAATCCGGTACGCCTCCCCCGGTCCGGAAGGCTTCGAGCAGGCTCGGCAACGCGGCGGCGACGCCCCCGAAGGGCAGCAGTGCCAACGCCGCCATCGACTGCGGGCTGTCGGAGACGGTGAGCACCTCCGCGTGCGCGGCGGGCAGCGCGTAGCACCGCTCGTCCGCGGGCACCGCCGCGTCCGCCACCTCCAGTATTCCGATCACCGCCTGCTGTTCGAGCCATTCCACCGCGTACCGCGGCGCCATGCCGACCCGCTCGGCGAGTTCTCCCGCGGTGGCCGGTCCGTGTTCGGCGAGCGCGTCGTAGCAGCCGAGGCGGACCCCGAGGTAGCAGGTGATCAGCTCCTGCGTGGCGAGCATCGACCGCCACATGCGCATCGCGAGCACCTTGCCGTCATTCGCTTGCGTCGTCACGAAAAGCCCTCCCTCGACGGATCGGCCCAGCCTAGCCGTCACCACCTCGGAACCAACACCCTGGAAAGCAGATAGGAGACACGATGGACACCGTGACGGAGGTGCTGCCCCTCGTCGGCGAACTGGCCGCGGAGGCGGACGCCAAGGGCGTTCTCCCGGCCGCGCTCGTCGACGCGCTGCTGGCGGCGGGCTGCTTCCGGCTCGCCGCGCCCGCGCGCCACGGCGGTTCGGCGGTGCCGTTGCCGGGCCTGCTCGGCGCGCTGGAAGCACTGGCCACCGCGGACGGGTCGACCGCGTGGGTGGTCGGCCAGGTCGCGCTGTCCCAGCTGATCATCGAATGCGCTCCCGAGCCGACCGTCGCCGAGCTGTACGGCGATGGTCCCGATCTGCTGGCCGCGGGTGCCGTCGCACCCAAGGGCAGGGCGACGGCGGTGGCGGACGGCAGGCGCGTCAAGGGTCGCTGGCCGTTCGTCACCGGCTGCGAACGGGCGCGGTGGTTCTACGTCAACTGCGTGCTGATGCGCGACCGTTCGGTGGAACTCGGTCCCGACGGCGCACCGCTGACCAGGATCGCGCTGCTCCCCCGCGACGAGCTCGAGATCGTGGACACCTGGCAGGTATTGGGCCTGCGCGCCACCGGCAGCCACGACGTGTCGGTCGCGGGCGCGGTCTGCCCGGAACAGCGCTGGATCACCATGGATCCCGACGATCCGGCGACCGCGCGGGCCAGGACCAGGATCGCCGAATCGAGCCTGCTCATCGCCGCCGTCGTGGTCGGCATCGCCACGGCCGCGCTCGCCGACGACCGGGAACTGGCCACCGGCGGGAAACGCCCGGCGCTGAGCAAGGTTTCCCTTGCCAAATCACCGATCTTCCACGACCAGCTCGGCGAGGCGCACACCGAGTTGCTCGCCGCGCGCGCCCTGCTGTACCACCAGGCCGAAGCCGCCGCCGCGCGCGAGTGCGCCGGGATTCCGGCGTCCGCAAGGGATCAGGCCGAGCTGCGCGCGTGCGCGACCAAGATCATCGCGACCGCGAGCGGGGTCGCCGACACCGCCCACCGGTTGGCTGGCGGGTCCTCGGTCTACGACAGCTCGCCGCTGCAGCGCCGCGTACGGGACGCGCACACGGCGACGCAGCATTTCGTGGCGGCGCGGGATTCCTACTCGGCTTTCGGCGCCGCGCTGCTCACCGCGGACCCCGGCGAGTGAGCGCGGCACCGGACGTTGCCCGCGCCGAAGTACCGCTCCCGCAACGTGCGCTCGGCCGGGTCGTAGGCGCGGCGGAACATGCCGCGCCGCTGCAGCTCCGGCACCAGCAGGTCGCAGATGTCGTCGACACCGGCCGAGGGCAGGCACGGGATGAGGTTGAACCCGTCCACGTCGGCGACTTCGAGCCACTGCGTCATCCGGTCCGCGACCTGCTCGGGCGTGCCGTACAAGGTCACCGGCGCGGTGGTGCGCGGCCTGCGGGGACGCGACACGAGGTACTTGACGTCGCCGATCGTCCACTCGCGATCGGGCGAAAGTCGTTTGAGGAAACCGAGGAACGAGTTGCTCGCCTGGCCGCGGACGTCGTCGACCGGGGTGTCGTCGGGGAACTTCGCCAGGTCGACGTCCATCCAGCCGCACCACTTCGCGAGCTGGCCCTCCGCGCTCCACAACGAGTTGTAGGCCGCCGCGCGCTGCTTGGCCTCGGCCGTCGTCGCGCCCACCATCACCATGGAGCCCTGCAGGACCTTGATGTCCTCCGGCGCCCGCCCGTGCTCGACGGCTTGCGAGCGCAGGCCACTCACCTGGCCTGCCCCGACCTCGGGATCGGACAGCGTGAGGAAGGCGACCTCGGCGACGCGGGCGGCGAACGCCATGCCCTTCGGCGACGCCCCCGCCTGGTAGAGCACCGGGGTCCGCTGCGGCGACGGCTCGCACTGGTGCGGGCCCCGCACCGAGAACCACTTGCCGTCGTGCCCGATCTCGCGCACCTTTTCCGGGTCGGTGAACACGTTCCGCTCGGCGTCGAGCACGACCGCGTCGTCGTCCCAGCTCCGTTCCCACAGCGCGCGCACGACGTCGACGTACTCGGTCGCCCGGTCGTACCGCAGGTCGTGTTCGAGGTACTCGCCGAGCCCGTTCGCGGTCGCCGACCGCAGATACGAGGTGACGATGTTCCAGCCGACCCTGCCGCCGGTGAGGTGGTCGAGCGACGAGAACAGCCGCGCGCACTCGTACGGCTGGTGGTAGGTGGTCGAGTACGTCATGGCGAGGCCGAGGTGCCGGGTCACCGTGGCCGCGGCGGCGACGATCGGGGCCGGGTCGATCGAGGGGACCTGCACCGCGTTGCGCACCGCGGGCACCCAAGACCCCTGGTAGACGTCGTAGACGCCGTGCACGTCGGCGAAAAAGAGCGCGTCGACGCACGCGGCTTCGAGCTTGCGCGCGTACTCGGTCCAGTAGTCGATCGACCGGTAGCCGACGGCGGTGCGATCGCCGTCGGCCCGCCACATGCCCTTGAACTGCGGCGACGGCGACGCTTGGGTGAACACGTTAAGGTGCATGGTCTTCGCCATCCTGACCTCCGCGGGAATCACAGACACCAGAAACGCTACCGTTGTCCGGCAGCCGACGGAACAGAAAGCGAGATACGATGACAGTCTCCGTGGATCCTTCCGTGGTCGTGCCGGACTCCGGCGTCCTGCTCGGCGACGGTCTGGTGGCGGCCACGTCGGCGGGCTCGGTCGAGCACGTGTACCCGGCGGACGGCACGGTGACCGGCTCGTTCCCGCTCGCCGGTGCCGACGAGGTCGACCAGGCCGTACGCCTCGCCGCCGACGCCGCGCCGGGCTGGCGCGCGCTGCCCGCCGACCAGCGACGGAACCTGTTGCTGCGCTTCGCCGATCTGCTCATCGCGCACGCGGACGAGCTCGGGGCCTTGCAGACACGGGAGATCGGGCTGCCCGTCCAGTTCACGTCGCGGATGGCCGCGGTGGCCGCCGACCATCTCCGGTACTACGCGGGCTGGGCGGACAAGATCGGCGGCGAGGTCGTGCCGACCTGGCCGGTGCGGGCACTGGACTACACGCTCGACGAGCCGTACGGCGTGGTCGCGATCATCATTCCGTGGAACGGGCCGCTGGTGTCGATGGGCCAGATGCTCGGGCCCGCGCTGGCGGCGGGCAACACCGTGGTGGTGAAACCGTCCGAACTGACGCCGTTCGTGGCCGGGCGCGTCGGCGCGCTGGCCGTCGAAGCCGGGTTGCCGACCGGGGTGCTGGCGGTGCTGCCGGGCGGGCCGGCGACCGGACAGGCGCTGGTCCGCCATCCCGGCGTGGACAAGGTCCACTTCACCGGAGGCGCGGCGACGGCGCGCGCGGTGCTGGACGGCGCGCGGGAACTGCTGAAACCGGTCGGGTTGGAGCTCGGCGGGAAATCCGCGCATCTGGTGTTCGCCGACAGCGACCCGCGGTTCAGCGCGCGGCTGGCGATGGCCGGTGTGGTGGCGCTGTCCGGTCAAGGCTGCGCCAACGGCACCCGCGTCCTCGTCGAAAACAGCGTGTACGAACAGGTTCTGGACGTGCTCACCGCGCGGCTGCGCCGCGTCGTCGTCGGGGATCCGCGCGAGCCCCGCACCATGATGGGCCCGCTCGTGTCGGCCGCCGCCTGCGAGCGCGTGCTCGGTTTCGTATCCCGTGCCAAGGAAAGCGGCGAAGCGAGGTTGGTGCTCGGCGGCGAACGGCTCGGCGGCGCGCTCGCCGACGGCTGCTTCGTCGGGCCGACGGTGTTCGCCGACGCCGACCAGGACGGCGAACTCGTGCAGGAGGAGATCTTCGGCCCGGTGCTCACCGTGCAGCGGTTCACCCGCGACGACGAAGCGGTGGCGCTGGCCAACGGCACCCGCTACGGCCTCGCCGCCTACCTGCACACCAGCGATCTGCGCCGCGCGCACCGGCTGGCCGCCGACCTGACCGCGGGCAACGTGTGGATCAACGGCGTGCCGGGAGCGGCGGCGGGCGCGCCGTTCGGCGGCACCAAGCAGAGCGGCTACGGCCGGATCGGCGGTATCAGCGGGCTGCGCGAGTTCACCAGACCCAAGAACGTCTGGTTGCCGTGCTGAACGAAGGCGCGGGCTCCGCGGCGCTCGTCCCGCACCCGCCGCAGCGCGAACCGTTCAGCAGCGCGCCGACGCCGCGCCGATAGAAGACCGAGCCGCGCTGCCGCCTGCCGATGAGCCCGTCGACCCGAAGGCGCTCGAGGGCGCCGGCGATCCGCATCGGGTGCACGGCGATCAGGTCCACCAGTTCGTCGAGGGTGCGGGGCACGACGAGGCCGCGCAACACGGCGAGCCCGATCTCGTCGAGGAAGGCCTGCAACTCCGCGCGGACACCGGCGATGACGCTCGCGGCGAGGTAGGCGCTTCCCCGCGCCGGGTACACGACGACGGTCGGGAGGCCGGGTTCGACCACGGAAACCACATACGAGGCGCAGAACACCGAAGGCATCAGCAGCAGTTCGCCGTCCGCGACGTCGATCGGAGTGTTGCAGTGCGAGCGCAGGCGCAGGACGTGGCGTTCGCTGCGCACCGCGGGCCACAAGTCCTCGAAGAGCCCGTTCACCCCGTGCTCGGCCATCCTGCGCACGCGGAACGCCAGGTCCTCGCTGAGCAGCTCCTCCGGCGCGAACCGGCGTCCCACCGGGTGTTCGTGCCCGCACAGCGCGGACACCTGCGGCCGCCGCGCCTGCCGACGCCTCCCCCGCGGTTCGTGCGTGCGCGCCCGGCCACGCCGGGTGACCGGCCCGCGCCGCTCGTCGCCCACCGGCGCCCAATGCACGGTGCCGCCCGGCGCGGCGGATTCCGCGTGCCATTTCCGCTCGGGCAGTACCGGGTGCGACCGCGCGGTCGACGTCAGTAACGAGGAAATCAACACGTCGGCGAGCATTGACGTCCTGAATTGGACCAATCTGACCCCAAGTTGATTCGGCACTGCACACTCCGACACCCTGCCCCCAAGGTAATCTTCCCTCTCAGCAGCTGGGAAGCACGCTAATCAGATAAAACGCCACCGTCAAGGCCGAGTAGGATCGCACCACCGGCAGGCCAACGGCGCCAGAAGCACAGCGTAGCTGCCAAGTCGGAAATTATCGTTCAAGGGCGGAAGTTGCCCGACGAAAATGTTTGGCGACATATTTTTCGGATAGCCGGTCGCATAGCCAGTCGAGTGGGCAGTATTAACCCGGGAAAAATAACTACGCCCGGCGGAGCAATCTCGCCGGACCGATACGGTAGGCGTGCTCACGACGACTCTCTGTCATCTTGGTTCGGCGCTTCGGCGGTAAGCCGACTCCTCCGCCTTGGTCCGGTCCACATGCCAAGACCAGCACGACCCGATAAAGTATAGTGATCAAACGACACTTGGTGGTCTGTCCGGCACGCTGCAGGGGGAGGTGCGAGCGGACCCGACAGAAGGGATGTGAGCACAGCAATGGGTCAGTATGTCGTCACCATCACACCGCACGACACAACTACAGATAGTGCGGCCGCAGACAGCGAACTCGGCTCCGAGATGACGGTGCTGATCGAGACCTCCGGCGACAAGCCGTACGTCAAGGAGCTGACGATCCGGACCGGCGCCGAGGGGGTCTCGGCGGCCCAGTCGCTCGCCAGGATCGATCCCGCGCAGCTCGCGCTCGCCTTCCGGCCGGAGCAGCGGCAGCCTGCGCCGCCCGCGCCGCAGAAGGCGCAGGCCAAGAGCGCCAAGGGAACCGCGGAGCGCAGGCCGGCCAAGACGCGCAAGCAGAACGCGGCGAAGCCGCGCCCCGCCCGCACCTACCGGCGCGCCCCCGAGTTCGACGAACTGGCCAAGGTCTACGACGAGGTCGGCACCATCACCGGCGTCGCGTCCCACTACGACGTGCCGGTGCACACGGCGCAGGGCTGGGTGACGCGGATGCGCAACAAGGCCGAGCAGCACTCCGGGGCCGACGGCTCCTGACCGCGTCTTCGGCGGACGAAGAGCATCTAGATACGAGATAGTAGATAGAGCTACACTTCGCCGCGTGAGCGAAGGAGTACGAGAACACGCCACGCGAACCCCGCATGCGGTAGCGCTGCGGGACGGCACCTCTTCGGAGCTGACCTTCGCCGCGGTCGACCTGACCGTCGACAGACTCGTCTCGCTCCTGCGCGCCCATTCGGTGCGGCCGGGAGACCGCATCTGCTGGGTGCTGCACAACCGGATCGAAGTACTGGTGCTCGCACTGGCCGCGCAACGGCTCGGCGCGCTGACCGTGCCGTTGAGCTATCGGGCCAGTCCCGGCGAGTTCGAACGCATGCTGGCGGTCGCGCGCCCGCGCATCCTGGTCGTCGAACGGACCACGGCCAGACTGGTGCCCGTCACCGCGACCGCCTGCAACCGTCTAGACCTCGACGACCCGGCGCTGGACTTCACTTCCTGGCCCGTCGACGAACGCGCAGCGGAACCGAGCGGCACCGACCGGCTCGGCGCCGGTTCGTCGCTGATCTTCACCTCCGGCACCACCGGGAGCCCCAAAGCGGCCGTGCGCACCCGCGGTGACCGGGAACTGGCCGAGGCGATCGCGCGCGGTTTCGGCATCGGCGATGGCAGCAACTTCCTTTCCGCCGGTCCGCTCTACCATTCTGGCCCGTTGACGTGCGCGCTGATGGTGCTCGCGAAGGGCGGCGCGGTGACCGTGCTCCCCCGGTTCGACGCCCGCGAGTGGGTGGCCGCGGCCGCGAAGCACGAGTGCGACGGCGCCTTCCTCACCCCGAGCCAGCTCCGGGCGATCGTCGAAGTGGCCGAACGGGACAAGCACCGGCCCACCGGTCTGCGGCACGTGATCGTTTCCGGTGAACCGTTCCCCGGCGAGCTCAAGCGCAGGGCGGTCGCCGCGTTCGGCTTGGTCTTCCTCGACTGCTACGGCTGCACCGAACTCGGGCCGCTCACCGTCATGCCCGCGGCGGACCTGCTGCGCAGGCCGCGGTCGTGCGGGAAACCCTTCCCCGGGGTCGCGGTGCGCGCCTTCGACGGTGATCGTGAGCTCGGCGCCGGCGAAACCGGGGTGCTCCGTGCCCGCACTCCCCTGTCGTTCACCGGATATCGCGGCGCGTACGGGGATCACCCGGCGGAAAGCCCTGGTGGCTGGGCGAGCGTCGGAGACATCGGATACCTGGACGAACGGGGATACGTGTACGTGGTGGACCGCGGGAACGACCTGATCATCAGCGGCGGCGTCAACATCTACCCCGCCGACGTCGAAGCCGTGCTACTCGACCACCCGGCCGTCCGGCAGTGCGTGGTGGTCGGCGTGCCGGACGAGCGCTGGGGTGAAGCGGTGTGCGCCACCGTGGTCACCAGCGCCGACCTGACCCTCGATCAGCTGCGGACCTGGCTGATCGGGCGCCTCGCCGACGACAAGCGGCCGCGGCGGCTGGTGCGCGTGGCGGAACTTCCGCTCAACGACACCGGAAAGATCTCACGGAAACGGGTGCGCGAGATGCTGGTGGCCCGGTCCGAAATGCGGGTGCGCTGATGGCGGCGCTGCTCGAACCGATGGCATTCGCGCGCCCGGACGAACCCGCGCTCGACGACGGCCAGGAAGCTTTGACCTGGGCCGAACTCGACCGCGCGGTGAACGGCTGTATCGCGCTTCTGCGAGAACGCGGCCTCGGTCTCGGCGACCGGCTCGCGCTGGTCACCGGCAATTCCCGGTACACGTTCCAAGCGCTGCTGGCGTGCTTGCACAGCGGGATCACCCTGGTCCCGGTGAACTGGCACCTCACCGCCGACGAAATCGCCTACGTGTTCGGCGACTGCGTGCCCGCGGCCGTGATCGCCGACCCCGGCACCGCCGCGACGGTCAGCGCGGCGCTGGCGCGCCATCCCGCCGCGGGCACGCGGTTGCGCGCGGTGAGCGGCGCTGTCGCGCACGGCGGGCTCGAACCGCTCGACGACCTGCTCCGCACCGCCGACGGGACGGAGCCGGACGGGCAGGTGTGCGGCTCCATGCTGCTGTACACCTCGGGCACCAGCGGTCATCCCAAAGGCGTGGTGAGCACCCTGCTGCACGCCGGCGCGCCGCTCGACAAGGTGAATTCGCTGCTGACCAGGCTCGGCGATTCGGTCGGCCTGCCGCGCACCGGGCGCAACCTGCTCACCGGTCCCTGGTACCACTCCGGGCAGCTCTTCCTTTCGCTGTTCCCGATGCTCGGCGGCTGCGGGCTGGTGGTGCGGCCGCGGTTCGACCCGGCCGATCTGCTGTCGGTGATCGACGAGCACCGGATCACCACCACGCACCTGGTGCCGACGCATTTCGCGCGGCTGTTGCGGTTGCCGCCCGAGCAGCGCGCCGCGTTCGACGGCGGCAGCCTCGAACTGGTGTGGCACGGCGGTTCTCCCTGTCCTGCCAAGGTGAAGCGCGACATGATCGACTGGTGGGGTCCGGTGTTCACCGAGTACTACGCGTCCACCGAGGGCGGCATGGTGACCACCATCGACAGCGAGACGTGGCTTCGCAAACCGGCCAGCGTCGGTCGCACGGTCGGGTCGGCGCAGGTGCTGATCGTCGGCCAGGACGGAGCCGAACTGCCACCGGGCCGTCACGGGAAGGTGTACGTCCGCCGTCGGCCAGGACGGGGTTTCCGCTACCACAACGCGCCGGAGAAGACGGCGAAGGCGCATCTGCGACCCGACACCTACACCTTCGGCGACAGCGGGTACCTCGACGACGACGGCTACCTCGTGCTGACCGGCCGTGACGACGACACGATCATCTCCGGCGGCGTGAACATCTACCCGGCGGAGGTCGAAGCCGCGCTGCTGAGCCATCCGGAGGTCCAGGACGCGGCGGTGTTCGCGCTGCCGGACGAGGAGTTCGGCCAGCGGGTCGCGGCCGCGCTGCAGGTGCACGGCACCGGGATCCCACCGGATCTGGAATCGCACTGCCGGGAACGCCTCGCGGGGTTCAAGCTGCCGCGGTCGGTGTGGGTGGTACCGAAGATGCCACGCGACCCGAACGGCAAACTGCGGCGCGCGCTGTTCCGGGTCAGCGGCCCCGCGCCGGGCGAGGTCAGCGTGGCCGGGGTCGCGCTCGGCGCCCCGGCACCGCTCGGTCACCGTCCCGATCGGACTGTCCACAATGGAGCCTCACCGGCTGATGCCGCTCGGTAGCGAACAAGTCCGACGAGTATCGTCGATAGCGATCGGTGTGATCGTAAACAATCGCTTTTGTCGATGCTCTGCTGGATCTAGCGTCTTCGGCATGACATCCCACGAAACACACCGGATCCCGGTGGCGGAGAGCGCGGAACCGGTTGCCGAGGAACTGTCCAGCCCCGGCGGCACACCGCTGACCACGCTCGGCTGGGCCGAAGCGCGGACGCGGTTGAGCGACAGCGGAGACTTCCTGCTCGCGACCTCCACCGCGGGCGGGCGAGTGCACGTGGTGCCGGTGCTGGGCGTCTGGTCCGACGGCGCCGTCTGCGTCGTCACCGGCCGCCGGACCCGCAAAGCTCGCGACCTCGCGGAAAACGACAGCTGCGCCATCACCGTTCCCGGGCACGACGTCGACATCGTGGTCGAGGGCACGGCGCACCTCGTGCGCGATACCGCCTGGCTGCGCCGGATCGCGGACCTCTTCCCGAGCAAGTATCCGTGGTGGCACCCGTTCGTCGCGGACGGCGAGTTCCACGACCCCGCCGACACCGCTTTGGGCAATCCACAGCACGTCTTCGCGGTCGTACCGACCGTCGTGTTCGCGTTCGGCAAAGAGGACGGGTTCAGCGCGACCCGCTGGCGCTTTCCGGGCAAACCACTCGCCGTCGCAACGGAAGGAGCCCTTCGATGACCACGATGACCGACGACGAATGGCGCTCCTTCCTCACCACCGGAACACGACTCGCTCACCTCGCGCTCACCCGTGCCGACGGGCGCCCCCACGTCACCCCGATCTGCTTCGTCCTCGACGGTGACGAGCTGGCCTTCGCTTTGTCTCCGGGGAGCGTCAAAGGCAAGAGCCTCGCCCGAGACCGGCGCGTCGCGCTTTCCGTCAGTGATGAGCGGCAGCCCTACGGCTTCGTGACCGTCGAAGGGGAAGCGCGGGTCTCCGCCGAGCCGGAGCAGGTCAAGCACGTCGGCGCGGATATCGCACGCCGCTACTACCCCACCCAGCCCCCGGCTGCCTTGGCCGACTCGTTCGTGGAAGCGGGCTTCACCGCGGTTCGCATCGGGATCACCAAGGTCATCGCGCGATCCGGTCTCGGCTGAAGGCCTTCACTTCGCCGATGGACCATCGCCATCGCTGGACGTCAGATGGTGCGCGAGCCCGACGAGGGCCATGGCTCGTGCCGAGGCCTTTTCGCGGTGCCGTGCATAGCCGTCGTCGTCGCCGCGACGGCGGGCACGTTCGGCCGCGGCGAGCGCGTGCAGGAGAAAACCCCAGTCCTGGCGTACTTCCCGGCGGGCCCGCCGCCGTTGGTGCCATCGATACCACGGGACGCGAGCCGTATCGGCCAGTCCGTCGAGCAGTTCGTAGGCGAGGTGCGCTCCGTGCACGAGGCTGGCCAACGAAGGCGGGACCGGATGACCTACCTCGGCGCGCGCGGCTTTCGCCTTGCGGCCGAAGGGAATCGCGACGGCGAGGGTGATCAAAAGCGAAGCGGTGCCGACGAGCGCGACGGGGCCACCCCAGTCCTCTCCGGCACGCGCTCCGTAGAGCCCGGCGGCGATCAGCACCATCGCGGTGATGACGACGGCGAGCAGGAACCTGGCGATCAGGTCGAGCCGGTCCGCCCATGCGTCCGCGACGGGATCGACGACCGCCTGGTCGTGCGGAACCACGTCACCCTGCCGCGGCCGGAATCGCCACGGCGGCGCGGCGACGTCGTCCGGGACCTCGTCTCCGGCGTTGATGGCTGCCCCCTCGGCGTCTGGTGCGGCGGTTTTCCGACCGTACCAACGGGCGGAACCGCCTACAGTTCGGGCGGCGGCGTGTCGGTCAGCCGCGGATCCGGGGCGCCGCCCGCCATCGACAGCGCCCCGGCCACCGCGCGCCCGAGCGTCGCCAGGTCCCGCGGCTTGCGCTTGTCCAGTCCGGCGAACAGCTGCTTCAAGATGGACAGCTGGTCGAAGTAGACGCGTTCGGTGACCAGGTTCTCGTGCTCGTCGAAGACGAAGTACGCGGTCATCCGGGTGCGGTGCCTGCCGCCGGTGGGCGGGATCTTGCCGAGCGGGCCCAGGTGCGTGCCCAGCAGCCAGAACTCCACGATCACGGCGTCCGCGCTGTGCCGCAGCGCGATGATCTCGTGGTCCTGGTCGGGGAACGCCACCCTGGTGTCGTGGTAGTAACCGCGCACCGCGGAGTCACCGTCGTGCACCGTCATCGACGGGATCAGTTCGTAGTGCGGGTGCGGGAACGTCGCCAGCACGTCGTCCCACTCCTGCCTGACCTCGTCGTGGAAGTGGTCGAGCACGACCTTTTCGCGGGCGCGAAGGACGGCCTCGGACGGCAGCGCGAACCGGTTCACGGGTTCTCCCCGGGTAGGTGGCGGGTCAGGGACACAGTAAACCTACACTGTAGGTATGAACCAGACCTCGCGTCGTGGCAGGCCGCCAGTGACCCGGCAGCGGCTCACCCCCGACCGCATCGTGCGCACCGCGATCGCGATGGCCGAGGCGGACGGCCTCGACCAGGTCACGATGCGGGGACTGGCCAGGCGCCTCGAAGTCGACGCGATGAGCCTCTACAACCACGTGCCTGGCAGGCCCGCGCTGCTCGACGCGATCACCCAGCAGGTGCTCGCCGGGATCGAACTCCCCGTCCCGACGGGAAACCTCGGCACCGACGTCCGCGGTGCCGCGCACGCGTTCCGCGCCGCCACCCTGCGGCACCCGAACTGCGCACCGCTCGTGCTGACCCGCCAGCTCAGCTCGTCCGCCGGGCTCGCACCGGTCGACACCGTGCTGGGCGTGCTGACCCGCGCGGGGCTTTCGCCCGAGCGCGCCGTGCACGCGGTCCGCGCGATCCTCGCCTACCTGGTGGGCACCCTGCTGCGGGAGACCACTTCCGGCCCGGCGTTCAGCGGCACCGACGCGGGCGCCGCCGAACAGCGGCTCGCCGAGCTCAGCGGTTCGCCGTTCCCCCACGTCGTGGCGTCGGCGCGGCACCTCGCGACCTGCGACCACGCCGCCGAGTTCGATTTCGGGCTCGACCTGCTGATCACCGCGCTCGAGCGGCAAGAAGGCGATTGACCGTCCGAAGTGGACGCACGAGGGAACCGAGACTCCACACCCTTTGCGGGTCTCACTACCGGGAAGTAGCCTCACCGGTGTGCGCCGCTCCGACGCCAGCCGCAACCGCGAGAAGATCCTTCGCGTCGCGGACAAGGCATTGGCCAGCGGCACCCGCGTCGTGCCGCTGGCCGAGATCGCGCACCGCGTCGGGCTGGGGCGGGCCACGGTGTACCGGCACTTCCCCGACCGCGCCGCGCTCGGGTCGGCGATCGCCGCCGCGCATCTGACGACACTGGCGGGTATCGCCAACGAGCAACGCCCGTTCCGCGATCTCCTGGAGCTGGTCCTCACCGAGCAGGCGGCCCGGCGCCCGCTGGTCACGTTGTTCCGCGAGCTGCCGCACCGCGAACAGCGCCGGTGCACCGACGCGCTCGTAGCGGCCTTGGCACCGGCCTTCCGGCGCGCTCAGGCCGAAGGGCAGTTGCGCGGCGACCTCGAACTCGCCGATCTGCCACTGGTGTTCGACCTGCTGGAGACGGCGATCGCGAGCGGTGCGGCGCACGGTCGCCCCGAGGCGTCGGTGCGCAGGATCATCGCGGTGGTGCTCGACGGGCTCTTCGCGCCGGGTTCGTTGTGACCGCCGGGATCGCGGCACCGGAGCTGTCCACTTCGCGTCGCGTGTGGACGGTGTCGGTGATGTGCACCGCGGTGGGCCTGGTGATCTCGATGGTCACGATCGTGAACACGGCACTGCCCACGCTCGCCGCCGACACCGGTGCCAGCCAGGCGCAGCAGACGTGGATCGTCGACGTGTACACGCTGGTGCTCGCCGCGCTGGTGCTCCCGGCCGGTGCGCTGGGAGATCGGTACGGCCGTCGCGCGGTGCTGGTCATCGGCCTGCTCGTGTTCGCCGTCAGCTGCGCGGCGCCGGTGTTCGCCGACTCCGCGACGTGGCTGATCACCGCCCGCGCGCTGACCGGGCTCGGCGCCGCCATGATCATGCCCGCGACGCTGTCGATCATCAACGCGAGCTTCCCGCCGGAACGGCGCGGCAGGGCGATCGGCGTGTGGGCCGCCGTGGCCGGTGTCGGTGGGCTCGGCGGGTTGATCCTCGCGGGCCTGCTGCTGCAACACTTTTCCTGGCATTCGGTGTTCCTCGGCCCCGCCGCGCTCGCGGTGCTCCTGGTGTTCGCGTGCGCGACGGTGCCCGCGTCGAGGGAGCACCACCCGGAACGGTTCGACGCGATCGGCGCGGTCCTCAGCGCGCTCGCCATCGGCGCGCTGGTGTTCGGCATCTTGCGCGTCGCGGACCTCGGCTGGACGAGCCCGATGGTGCTCGCCTCCATCGCCGTCGGTGTCCTGCTGGCCGGGCTGTTCGCGTGGTTCGAGCACCGGCACGCCAGTCCCCTGCTCGACGTGCGGCTGTTCGCGAACCCGGCACTGGCCGTCGGCTCGATTTCGGTGACCGTGCAGTTCACCGCCGCGTTCGGCGCGCTGTTCGGGCTGGCGCAGTACCTCCAGCTCGTCCAGGGCTATTCGGCTTTGAAGTCCGGGCTCGTGCTGTGGCCGATCGCGGTGTCGCTGTTCCCCCTGTCGCTGGCCTCCGCCCACCTCGCTCGCCGGATCGGGCTGCGCGCGCTGACGTGTACCGGCCTCGCCGTGGTGATCGCGGGGATCCTGCTGCTCGGCCGTCTCGGCGCGGACAGCGCCTACCTCGAACTGGCGATCGCGGTGTGTGTGCTCGGCGCGGGGGTCGGCGTCACCGCGCCCGCGGCGACCAGCGCCATCCTCGACAACGTGCCGCCGAGCAAGTACGGCGTGGCATCGGCGATCAACGACGCGACCCGTGAAATCGGTGCCGCCCTTGGCATCGCGCTCGCCGGAAGCGTGCTCTCCTCGACCTACACCAGTTCGCTCCACCCGTCAACGGCCGCCTTGCCCGCGCCCGCGCGCGAAATCGCGGACTCGTCACTGGCCGGGGCGCTGTCCATCGCCGGGCACGTCGGCCCCGCCGGGCGCCCTCTCGTGACCGCCGCCCGCACCGCGTTCACGGACGGCATGTGGCTCAGCATGCTCGCGCTGGCGGGCATCATCGCCGCCGGGATCATCGCGACCACGGCGATCGGCAGGGCCAACCGGCGTTAGCTCCACAAAGGACAGACCCCGTCCTGGCGTGTTGCCCGGCCATGGCCACCCGGTCGGGTAACCTCTCCCCAGCGGAAAGGGAGGCGCGAGTGGACACACGCAGAACCGGTCATGGGCTCGGCTCCACCTGTGCCGCGCCCAGTTACGACGAGGACGCCTACGGTGAGGATTTCGCCGACGACCACGGCGTGGAAGCCCCGGAGAGGCACATCGCGGTCGTGCGGCTCAACGGCTTCCACGAGGTCCGGATCATCGGCGAGTACTTCCGCCGCGACATCCCGGTCCTGTTCGACGTGCAGGACCTCGACCCGGCGGATGCCAAGCGCGTGATCGACTTCGCGTCGGGTGCGATCCTCGGCAGGCGCGGTGACATCCAACGCGTGTCCAACCGGGTCTTCCTCATGCTCCCGCCGAACACGAGCGTCCTCACGCCCCAGTCCTGAGTGGACGGTCTATCCGCGTGACCGGGGTTTCCGGCGCGGGCGGTCGGCCGGAAGCGGTTCCCTGTGGTCGGCGCGCAGGCCGTCGAGGGAGACGTGCAGCAGCCTGGCCCACAGCCGCGGGCGGCACTCGTCGGTGACCTGGACCGCGTGGCCGAGCGAGACCAGCAGGAGCAGCAGATCGTCGGTGGTCACGCCGGGGCGCAGCAGGCCCGCGGCGTCGGCGCGGGCGCACAGGCGCTCGATGACGAGGCGGAGCTTCTGGAGGCCGTCCAGATCGGGGACCGACCAGGTCAGTGCGAAGTTCTCCATGATCGCGCGGTGGCGCGCGTAGCCGGTCAGCGCCTGCTGGTAGAAGTCCGTCAGCGCCGCCCAGGGGTCCTCGGCCTCGATCGCCGCCTGGCGCGCGGATTCCGCCCACCTCGAAAAGTCCTGGTTCAGGACGGTGTGGACAAGATCCTCCTTCTTCGGGAAGTGCCGGTAGAGGGTGCCCATGCCCACCCCGCTGCGGCGGGCGATCTCGCGCACGTCGACCGCGGTGCCCTGCTCGGCCAGCACCTCGGCGGCGACCTCGATGATCGCTTCCCTGTTGCGGATCGCGTCCACGCGCGGCGCGCGGCGGCGCGCGGTGCTTTCCGGTTCAGCCACTGCCATACGCCCGAGCATACCGTCTATGCGGAGCAGTTGCTCCCTTTCGTGCTACTGTGCGGAGCAAGTGCTCCGGTTAATGAAGGGGACGTCATGCACACCAGCTGGAACGACCAGATCATCGCCGAGTTCCGGGCGAACGGCGGGTACGTGTCTTGGAGCAGCGACGAGGATTTCGCTGCCGGGCGCCCCATCCCGCCCCGGATTCCCGGGTTCGACGAACGGGGCATGCCGCTGATCCTGGTGCACCACACCGGCGCCAAGACCGGACGCGAGCGGATCAGCCCGCTGTTCTTCCAGCCGGTCGGCGACGGCTGGGCCGTCTTCGGAACCCACGGTGGCAGCCCGCGGGATCCGGTCTGGTACCGCAATCTCGTGGCGAACCCGAGGGCCGTCGTCGAAACGGGCACCGAGAGAGTGCCGGTCGTCGCTCGGCTCGCGCAGGGCGTCGAGCGCGAGGAGATCTGGGCGAAAGAGATAGCCCTCGTCCCGAAGTTCGCCGAGTTCGAAGCGGCGGCGGGCAGGCAGATCCCCGTCGTCCTGCTCGAACGCGTCCCCTGATTTCAGCGATCGAAGAGGACGTGTTCTCCCCGTTCCTCGACGAGGCGCTTGGCCTCCGCGATGAAGCTTTCGGCCATTTTCTCCGAGATTCCCGGTAGTTCGGCCACGGTCGCGGCCTCGGCCTTCGCCAACGCCACCACGGTGCGGATGCCCGCGGCACGCAGATCGGCGGCCCGGCTCGTGGCCACCCCGGGGATCGCGGTGAGCTTCGCGGGTACGCGCAGTTTCGCGCGCACAGCCGGGCCGCTCCGCACGGCCTCGGAGTGCTCCGGTAGCCGATACCGGGGCAGCGCCACCGGATCCGCCCCGGGGACCAGCCGTCCGCCGAGCTGGATCCGCGGCGTACCGCACGACGGGCAGGCAGTCACCGACGCCGGGCGGCCGGCCTCGGTGCGCGCCGGGGAACCGCGGCCGACCGGCCGGTCCTTCCCGCACGCACCGCACAAGCACTGGTCCCCGTCGCCGCGACCGGCGGGCGGGCTCGGCGGGCACAGGCCACCCGGCGGGATCGACGGCACGCTCGGCTCGGCGCGGTCCAGCCGCACGGCCACTCCGCTCATCGTCAGTTCGCCGGGCGCTTCCGAGACGAAGTACAGGCCGACCTCGCTCGCCGCACCGATGACCAGGTCGAGCGAGCTCAGTTCCACCGAACCGCCCGGCGGCAGCACGATCCGCAGCTCCGCCTCGGCCGTCCCCGCCGGTACTTCGCCCGCCGCCGCCCGATCGTCGAAGTCGAGCGGGTCCAGGTCGAGGCGGACCACGTCGCCGACCGGCGCGGAAAGTTCGTCAACGAAGGCGAGTTCGACCGCGCATCCCGGCGACGCGACCGCGCTGACCACCAGCTCGAACCGCTGCCCGCACTTCGCGTCGACCCGCTGCCCCACCGTCGAGGGCGCACCGCCGCCGTTGGACAGGGTCACCCCGGTGTCCGCCTGGGTCACCAGAACCGAGGGCCCGGACGGCTGCCACGAATCCGTGGCCGCGTTCGCCGACGCGGCCAGCGCCACCGCGTCGACGCCGAGCATGCCCTCCCGGATGGAGAACCGGATCTCCGCCTGGGTCGCCCCGGCCGGGGAGACCAGCGCGGTCTCGTGGCGTGGCAACCGGTCCAGCGCCGATTCGGAACCGAGGTCCAGCGCGGTGACCGGCACCCGATCGGTGCGCAGCGCGGCACAAGCATCGCCGCGGCTGGCCCGATCGGGCAGCCGCCGGATCACCTGGCGACGGCCACCGGATCGCGGTGTCGAATACTGATGCCGTGAACCCAAGTGGCCTTCACGGCATCGAATGCCGTCATGGTGGCCTTCAGGGACTTCGGGACGGGCACCACCGTCGCATGTGGACAAAAGGAAGGGCGGGCGGTCCGCCGAAGCGAACCGCCCGCCCTTGTCGCCGTCTCAGTGCGCGCCGGGGAAGGAAACCCCGATGTCCACGGTCCGCCCACCGCGCTGTTCGCCGAACAGGCTGATCACCGTGCCGGTCTTCGGCACGTCCACGGAACTGCGCCAGGCACGCGGGTCGTACCAGGAGTTCCGGTCGTCGAAGGTCGGCTGCGCCGGTTGCGCCGGCTGGGTCACCTTGGCGGTGTACTTGACCCCGTCCGGGGTCGTGTTGTCCCACGTCAGGTTCAGCGGTTTGGTAGCGCTGAGAGTGAACGCCGCGTCGTACATCTGCACCCGCGGCCGGATCGCCCTGCCGTCGTCGGAGATGATCGGGCTGACGCGCGCGTCGACGGGCAGCACCTGGCCCGCTCCCCGGTGTTCGGAGACGTTGTTGTCCTTCTGGGCGCGGTTCCAGTACCACACCAGCATCCCCGGCTGGTAGGCGAAGCGCTGGAACAGGGTCGCGCCGTAGGAGTTGAAATACGCGTGCTGCAGGTCCTGGTCGTAGCCGATGTTGCGCCGGTTTTCCACCAGGTAGTAGCGACCCTTGCCGTCCTGGCCCGGCGGCAGGATCACCACCAGCGCCTGCGGGTTCGCGCCCTGCTTCGCGTTCGGCGCGTCGATG
Organism: Amycolatopsis sp. CA-230715; assembly: GCF_018736145.1. Classification (GTDB taxonomy): domain Bacteria; phylum Actinomycetota; class Actinomycetes; order Mycobacteriales; family Pseudonocardiaceae; genus Amycolatopsis. Next base: position 8,858,161 of record NZ_CP059997.1, on the reverse strand, counting down.
CGCACGTTCGCTTCCTGGCCGTAGCGCACCGCCTGGTAGTCGAGCCAGCCCAGCATCAGCTTTTCCCACGGGCCGAAGCCGCCGGGCGCGGTACCCCGGACCTTGTCCGAGTTGGAAAGCCACGAACCGCCGCTCATCACGGTCCAGAACCCGGTGGCGTTGTCCTGGCAGGCCAACGGGTCCTCGGCGCAGCCGTTTCCGCTGTAGTCGTAGAAGTCGGGCAGGCCGAGGTCGTGGCCGAACTCGTGGGCGAGCACGCCGACACCGGCGTTTTCCGGTTCGATCGTGTAATCGCTTGCCGCCACTCCGGTGGTGCCGATCGCCACCGGCTTGTCGGTCGCGCTGGAATGCGACCAGATGACTTCCTTCACGCGCGGGTCGAGGTGGCTCCCGAAGGTTTCGGCGCCGACACCGGCGTGCAGGACCATCAGGTGGTCGAGCTGGCCGTCCGGCTGGTCGAGGTGCTTGGCGCGGTTCCAGTTGTCGTACTGGGCGAGTTCCTTCTTGATGTCGGCGTCGGTCGCGCCCCCGGCCTTGCGCTGCGCGACCCAGTCGGCGAACCCGTCCGAAATGAGCTTGTCCATGGAGCCCTGCGCGGTGTAATACGCTTCGCTGTAAGGCACCTTGACCCAGTTGGTCACCTGGCCCTCGACCCCGAACCGGCCCTGCGACTGCTGCCGGTAGAAGTCCTTGAACGACGGCTGCTGGTCACCGAACAGCAGTTTCTGGTAGTGCGCCTGGTTGAAGTCGGGCACCCAGTAGGTTCCGTTGTCCTTCTTCGGGTCCGGTTTCGGAATCCCGTTGTGCACCGGACCGGCGGGGCCGCCGATCTCCGGTGTCGTCTTGTCCCCGAACTCCACCGCGAGCACGAACACCTTGTGCGTCCCGCTGATCTTCAACGAATCCACGGTCCCCGGTTCGCCGGTCGCGCGGGACTGGCGGCCACCGGAGAGGATTTCCCGTTCCAGCGCGTCCGCGGCGCGCTGCCGCTGGGCCTTCGCTTCGGGGGACGGGCGGTCGTCGTCCGGAAGTCCGGCACCCGTACCGGCGGCGGTGGCCACCGGGCCCGGTGCCGCGACGGCAGCACCGATCGGCACGGCCATCGTCACCGCGAACGCGGCAGCGACCACCACGCCCAGCTGTCTCTTCGAAAATCTGCCCACTTCATCGCCTTTCATCCTGCTGCAGAAAGGAACCGAACACGGGAACAGTGCAGCTCATCCAAACGTGACCGGTCGAGGACGAACAAGAAGCCAAACAGCGCAACATTCACTACTCCGTTGGGCACAGCAGCAGTGATCGCGCACGGCAATCGGAAGCCAGCATTTTAGCCGTTCCGCGAAGAATTCAGAACCCGCACAATTCCACAGTGGAATTCAGCGGCCGGTCGTCAGGCCGACCGCGGCCAGCCCGCCGCGGCCTCGTGGTCGCGCACCGCCTCTTCCAGAGCCCGTATCCCGAGGTCCACGAGCGGGTTCTGCCTGCTGCCCCGGCGCACGCAGGTGAGGATGCGGCGCGGCGGCACGTTCTCGTTCGAAACCGGTACCCGCACCGCCGCCTGGCCCGCGGGCCCCTCGGCCAGCCGCGGCACCAACGAGACGCCCAGCCCGTTCCCGACCAGCGACCAGACCGCGGGCCACTGGGTGGCGGCGTGCACGATCCGCGGCGAGAACCCGGCCGCCGTGCACAGCACCCGCACCCGCTGGGCGTGATCGCACGTGCCGGGGTCGGCGACGATCCAGTCCTCGCCCGCCGCGTCCTCCAGCCGCACCGACGCTTCCCTCGCCAGCGGGTGCTCGGCGGGCACCAGCATGATGTGCGGCTCCTCCAGCAAGGAACTGTGCTCGAACCGCGCGTCGTCCGGCAGTGGCTCGCCACCGGACGGCTCCACGACCGCGAGATCCACCTTGCCCGCCACCAGCAGGTCCATGCTCTGCGCGGTGTCGCATTCGCGCACCTGCACGCTGATTTCGGGATGGCTGCGCCGCAGCCGCCCCGCCGCTGGCGCGATCAGCCCGCTGATCGCGGTGGTGAAACCCGCGATGCGCAGCGGTCCGGTTCCCCCGGCCCGGTACGACGCCAGTTCCGCCTGCGCCTCCTCCCACCGGGCCAGCAACGCGTCGGCGTGCTCGACGAGCAGGCGCCCGGCCGAGGTCAGCTGGACGCCGCGGCCCTGCGGCTCCAGTAGCGGGACCTTGAGCTCGCGCGCGAGCTCGCGCAGGTGGTGGGAGACCGCCGACGGCGTGAGGTGCAGTGCCTCGGCGGCCGCGGTGACCGTGCCCTGCTGGTGCACCACGCGGAGCATGTGAAGCCGGCGCAGGTCAATCATGAAACGATTTTGCACACACCTGGGCAAAATCTGCAATGGACCGCAACGGTCGTCCGGGGCCATCCTGCTGTCAGGGGGCGCTTCCCGATCCCCGCGAAGGCCTCCGAAGCAGAGCAAAGGACCTGAGACACATGCTGTTCTTGATCATCATGCTGGAAATCGCCGCGCTGTTCGCATTGGGATTCCGCCTGGCCGCCGGGACACAAGGGACCACGCGCGTGCGTGATTGGTCGCTGACCTCGCTTTACCCGCGGCCCTGCGAAAAGCAGGACTGACCTCACTCCTCGGCCAGCACCTCGCGCATGGTGACGCGCAGCCGCGCGAGGAACTCTTCGAACTCCTCCAGCTTTTCCACCGGGTACTGCGCGATCAACGCGTCGATGGGCGACACCAGCAGCCCGCCGAAGAACTCCTGCGCCGGGCCTTGGATTTCCCTGCTGGCGCGCAGGGTCACGACGCGCCGGTCGGCCTGGTCGCGAATCCTGACGACGTGCCCGGCGCGTTCGAGCCGGTTGAGCAGGTTGGTGGTCGCCCCGGAGGTCAGCGAGACGCGTTCGGCGAGCCGCGCCGGCGACAGCGGGACTCCCTTGTCCTCGGCGTACAGGATCTCGGCGAGCGCGGCGGCATCGGTCGCGTGCAAGCCGAGGAAACCGGCGAAGCGGCGGGTGAGTTCGGTGTAGCTCGCACCGAACGACCGGAGCCCCTCGACGAGCCGTTCGCGGTGCTCGGCCATCTCCTCGGCCTCGGTCCGCCCCATCGGCATTCTCCCTGCGATCGCGTTGACAACCGGCTCGCCAGCACTCTACCTTCCCCGTGAAATCACTTCACCATGAAGCTAAATTGCGGAGGAACCTGTGCCCCACACGCCGTTCGAACCGGCCAGCCGCACCCTTGACGACGCGGACCGCACGCGTTCCGCCCTCCGTGCCGCGGGCCCGATCGTCCGCGTCGAGGCCCCTGCGGGAGGATCGGCGTGGATCGTCACCGACGAGGTCCTCGCACGCGAGGTCCTCAACGACCCCCGGATCACCAAGGACCCCGCCGGAGCACCGTCGAGCTGGGTGCACGCCGATCTCGAACCGACTGCCGCACAACAACTTTCGCTCACCACCCTCGACGGCGCGGAGCACCTTCGGCTGCGCAAGGCGCATTCCCCGCTGTTCACCGCGAAGCGCACGCGGGAACGCGCCGACCGGATCACGGCGATCGCCACCGAGCTGCTCACCGCACAGGCCGCGCAGGGGGAACCGGTCGATCTGATGGCCGACTTCGCGACGCGCTACCCGTTGACCGTGCTGCTCGATCTGCTCGGTATCCCGCTCGACCGGGTCGACGACGCGATCGGAGCCTGCCGGGCGATGGTCAGCGGGCAGGTCCCCGAGGCCATGGCCATGTTCTCGGCCATCGCCGCGGCCGGGCTCGCCGACGGCCGCGACGGTCTCGCGGTCGAACTGCGCGACCGGGTCCCCGCGGAGGTCACCGAGGACGAGCTGCACTACCTGGTGTTCACCTTGCTCTTCGCCGGACAGCTCACCACCGACGCCGCTATCGGGTTCGTCCTCGCGCGCACCCTCGATGCCGACGTTCCCGTCGAGGCGCTCGGCTCACTGGTGGACGAGACGCTGCGGCAGTACCCGCCCGCGCCGTTCACGTTGTGGCGGTTCACCTCGACGGAGGTCGAACTCGCGGGCGTCCGGCTGTCCGCACGCTCCCCCGTGCTCGTCGACATCCGCGGCATCAACGCCACGGGGGCCCACCCGGATCTGACCTTCGGCGCCGGTCCGCATTACTGCATCGGCGCGCATCTCGCGAGGCTCGAACTCCGCGTCGCCGCGCAGGTGCTCCGGACCGCGTTCCCGCAGGCCACCCTCGCCGTGCCGAAACACGAGCTGCGCCAGCAGGATTTCGGCGGTATCCAGGGCGCGCGGCTCACCGCCCTGCCGGTGCTCCTGCGGTAACGCGTCATTTTCCGCGCATCGGGTAGTCCCACCGTGGAAGCCGACTACCCGAGGAGGCGCACCGATGAGAACTCTCACGACCGATCAGCTGCACCCGGCACCCGATCTCACCGAGAGCCCCGAAGCGGCCGAGGAGGCGCGCAAGGCGGCGTTGACCGTGGCCGCGCACGCCCGCGACCGCGCCGAATGCGCGGACCTGCTCGAAATGCTGGGCCTTCACGAGCAGCGCCCGCGCTGACGGACTCACGAACCGGCGCCGAGCAGGAACGCACCGACCAGCACGAGTAGCGCGGTGCCGCCGTGCACCCCGTACGCCATCGCCTTGCGGCCCCGGTACTTCAGCACGACCAGCGCGTCGCCGATCGGCGTGAGCGCGGCCACGGCCATCAGCACCGCCAGCACGCGCCATTCGCCGAACGCCAGCGGTACCGCGATCACCAGACCGGACACGATGTCGCGGACGCCCTTGAGGTTGAGCCAGGAATTCGCCGCCTCCGACGGCCAGTTCGGCAGGCCGAAGTTCGCGGCGAACGCCTGCGGCGTCACGAGGAACCGCACTCCGACGAAGATGATGAACACCGCGGTCGCGACCGCGATCGCCGCACCGATCCAGAGCTGCACCGACATGACCACTCCCATTTCCTAGCGTTGCTAGATTTCGGATCGACGCTAGCACGGCCAGCGCTAGAAGTGCTAGCAGTGCTAGGATCAGGTCATGCCCGTATCACCGCGCCGCGAGCGTGAACGCGCCGAGCGGCACCAGCTGATCATCACCACCGCGCGGGAGCTCGCCGAGCACGAGGGCTGGGACGCGGTCACGACCAGGCGGCTCGCCGAGCACATCGAATACAGCCAACCCGTGCTGTACAGCCATTTCTCCGGCAAGGATGCGATCATCGCCGCGGTCGCGACGGAAGGGTTCGCCGAACTCGCCCGTGCGCTCGAAGCGGCCCGCACGAGCGCGAAGCAGACGCGCGCGCGACTGGCCGCGATCGTGCACGCCTACGTCGAGTTCGCGGAGACGAATCCCGCGCTTTACGACGCCATGTTCACCCTCTCTACCGAGTTGCCGTTCGCCCAGCCGGACACCCCGGCACCGCTCCAGGACGGCTTCGCCCAACTGCACCTGGTGCTCGGCCCGCTGTCGGGCGACGGTGACCCCGGCCTGTTCACCGAACTCGGGTGGAGCGCGCTGCACGGGATCGTCACGCTCACCAGGGGCGGGCGGCTCCCCCGTGCGGCGCAGGCGGCACGGCTGGATCTGCTCGTCGAGCACCTGCTCGCGCGCACGGGCTGAATCCCGGCCTCCCGGAGGAGGCGCTCCGGCCTCGGGGCGGAGGCCGCGGCCCCGGATTTCCGCCACCCTCGGTGATCTCATCGAGGGAGGAATCATCGTGAAGACCCGGTTTCGCGCGCTCGCCGCGGTGGGAGCGCTCGCCGCGGGCTGCGCCGTCGTGCCCGCGAGTGCCGCCGCCGAATGGCATCCGTGCCAGGAGAACCCCGGCGCCGAGTGCGCGACCATGCGGGTACCGGTCGACTGGGCGAATCCCGCCGGGCCCTCGATCGGCATCGCCGTGGCGAGGCGCCACGCGACCGATCCCGCCGCACGCGTCGGCTCGCTCGTGTACGCACCGGCCGGGCCGGGCAGTTCCGGTGTCGACGCCGTGACGAACGACCAGCTCTTCGGCCTGATGTTCCCGCCGGAGCAGGCCGCGAAGTTCGACGTGGTCAGCTTCGACCCGCGTGGCGTGCGCAGGAGCGGCCCGGTCCGCTGCGACGGGAAGCTCGCCGGCGCGCTCGGCGACACGGCTCCGCGCGACCAGGCCGAGTTCACGCGGCTGCTCGGCGCGCAGGCCGCGCTGGGAGCGAGCTGTCGCGAACGGACGGGACCGGTCATCGATCACCTCGACAGCCGCACGCAAGCGCGGGATCTCGATGCGCTGCGCGTCTTCCTCGGCGAGGAGAAGCTGAACGTCTACGCGCTGTCGTACGGCACCGTCGTCGGTGAGATGTACGCGGAACTCTTCGGCGACCGCATCCGCGCGATGGTGCTCGACGCCGTGGTCGACCACAGCGCGGACACCGTGCGGACCGAGATCACCGGTGCCGCCGCGGCCGAGGACTCGTTCTCCTACTTCGCCGACTGGTGCGACCGCAGCACCGCCTGCTCGCTGCACGGCAAGCCGGTGCGCGCGCTCGTCGCCGCGCTCTATGCCAAGGCGGATCAGGGAAAGCTGACCGATCCCGACGATCCCGGCCGCCCGCTCGACCGGGGCGGGCTGGCGCACCGCATCCTCGAACCGCTCGGGAACGCGGGCGTGACCGAGGCCGCGAACCGGATCGCCCGGCTCGTCGCGGGCCCCTCGGCGGTGCGATCGGACCCGCCGTCGCCGGACGCGTTGCCGATCTACCTCTACTGCGCCGACCACCGCAGTTCGATCGGCTCCTACGCCGCACTCCGCGAGGTCACCGCGCGGAAAGCGGCGGTCGCGCCACTGGTCAAGACCGGCTGGCACGGCGTACCGCAGCTCTGCGCCAACCCGCCGTTCGCCACCGCCAACCCGCCGCACCGGCTCGACGCGGACGACGCGCCGCCGGTGCTGGTGACCAACTCCCGCTACGACGACTCGACCCCGCACGCCGGAGCCGCGCGCATCGCGGCGCAACTGCCAGGGTCCGCGTTCGTCACCTACGACGGGATGGGCCACGGCGCCGCCGTGCGCGGCCGGTGCATGCGCGACGTGGTCACCGCCTACCTCACCCTCGGCAGCACGCCGCCGCCCGGTCTGCACTGCCCCGCCGAGCCGCTGCCCTGACCCGGCTGTCCACTGTATCCGTCCGCTGTGGACGGTCAGGGCACCACGACGACCGGCCAGACCGCGGCGCGGACCATGCGGCTGGCCACCGAGCCGACGAGCCGGTGGCCAGCCTGCTCCGAGGCGCCGATGACCACCATGTCGGCGTTCGCCTCGGTGGCCGCGTCGCGCAGTTCGGGGAACACCTCGCCGCGCAGCACCATGAACGTGATGGACACGCCCAGTTCTTCCGCACGCGGGCGCAGTTCTTCGCGCAGCTGCTCGATGATTTCCTCGAACGTCTGCTGCTCTACGTCGGCGCCGCCCGCCGCGGCCAGACCGGTCCACATCGACGGCGCGGCGACGTACACGACAACCAGCCTGGCGCCCTGCCGCCGCGCCAGCCCCGCCGCGTACGAGCCAGCCCGTAACGCGGTCGGTGATCCGTCCACCCCGACGACGATCACCCTCGGCCCGTCGGTTCCCCGTTCGTACGGCCCGGTCGACCACGCGGGCCCGTACTCTTCCACCAGCTGCACCCTGCTCACGCCCGTCATTATCACCGGCGTGCGGTTCGCACGCCGAGTGCGCACGCCGACGCGCCAGCGGCGCCGCGCGGTTTCCCTGACGCCGCCGAACCTGGTTAGCTGTTCGCGGCCCGAGCTCGCTGGGGGCGGACCGGCCGGAGGGAGCAGACCGCTGGACCTGTTCGAGTACCTCGCGCAGAACTGGGTCGACGTCGTCAACGACGCGATCCTGCACGTCGACCTGACCCTGGCCGCGATGGCCATCGCGGTGCTGGTCGGCGTGACCGTCGGTGTCCTCACCTACCAGCGGCCCGCGCTCGCCTCGCTGGCCACGACCACCACCGCCGCGTTCCTGACCATCCCGTCGATCGCGCTGCTCGGCATCCTGATCGGCCCGTTCGGGCTCGGCCTGACCAACGTGCTCATCGCGCTGTCGCTCTACGCGCTGCTGCCGATCACCCGCAACACGATCGTCGGCCTGCGCGGGGTGGACAGGGCGATCATCGAAGCGGGCCGCGGCATGGGGCTGGGCAGGGCGCGGCTGCTGTGGCGCGTGCGCATGCCGCTGGCGTGGCCGGTGATCCTGTCCGGGATCCGCGTGTCCACGCAGATCACCATCGGGATCGCGGCCATCGGCGCCTACGTCAAGGGCCCCGGCCTCGGTAACGAGATCTTCGACGGGCTGGGCCGCTTCGGGTCGGTCAATTCGCTGAACCAGGTGCTCACCGGCACGCTCGGCATCGTCGTGCTGGCGCTGCTGTTCGACCTGGCCTACGTGGTGCTCGGCAAGCTGACCACGCTCCGGCGCGCACCCGCCGTCCTCGCCGGGAAACCGGGCGAAGCGGCCCGGCGCGCCGGCGAGGCGATCGAACTCACCGGCGTCAGCAAGCTCTACCCCGGCTCGGCGAACCCCGCCGTCGACAACGTGACCATGCGGATCCCGGCCGGTGAGATCGTGGTCCTCGTCGGGCCGTCGGGCTGCGGCAAGACCACCACGATGAAGCTGATCAACCGGATGATCGAGCCGTCGTCCGGCGAGATCACCGTCGGCGGCACCGACGTTCGGGCGCTCGATCCCGACGAGCACCGCCGCAACACCGGGTACGTCATCCAGCAGACCGGGCTCTTCCCCCACCTGCGGGTGGCCGCGAACATCGGCGTGGTGCCGAAGGTGCTCGGCTGGGCGCGCGAGCGGATCGCGGCGCGCGTCGGCGAGCTGCTCGCCGTGGTGGGCTTGTCCCCCGAGCACGCCCGCCGCTACCCCGGGCAGCTCTCCGGCGGTCAGCAGCAGCGGGTCGGCGTCGCCAGGGCGATGGCCGCGGACCCGCCGGTCATGCTGATGGACGAGCCGTTCGGGTCGACCGACCCGATCACCCGCGCGCGCCTGCAGGACGAGTTCCTCCGGCTGCAGCGCGAAATCGGCAAGACGGTCGTGTTCGTCACCCACGACTTCGACGAGGCGCTCAAGATGGGCGACCGGATCGCGGTGCTGCGGCCGCGGTCGGTGATCGCCCAGTACGACACCCCGTCGGCGATCCTCACCGCGCCCGCCGACGACTACGTCGCGAGCTTCATCGGATCCGGTGCCCAGCTCAAACGGCTCGCCCTCATCCGGCTCGACGAAATCGACCTTGGCGCCGACGCTGACGGTGACCTGCCGGAGTTGCCAGCGAGTACGACGCTGCACGACGCGCTCGACACCATGCTCCGCACCGGCGCGGGCACCGTGCGCGTCACGCGGGACGGCGCCGTCGTGGGCACCTGCGATCTGGACCGCATCGTGTCCGCGCTGCCGCCGAGCCAGCTCCCCGCCGACCGCCCGCCGACGCCGGACCCCGATGACGCCGCGGTGCCCGCCGCCGCGCCGCGCAAGCGGAACTGGCGCGGGCTGGTCGTGCGGCCGGTGCTGCTCGCCGTCGCGCTGCTCGCGCTGTACTTCGTCGTCCGCGCGCAGCCGATCGACTCGATCGAAGGCCGCTACCTCAACGGGAACGAGATCGCCGCCGAGCTCTCCGACCACGTCGTGCTCTCGCTCGTCGCGACGCTGTTCACCGTCGTCATCGCGGTTCCGCTCGGGATCCTGCTGACCAGGCCGGGCGCGCGCTGGATCCGGCCGATCGGGCTCGCGCTCGGCAACCTCGGCCAGGCGATCCCGTCGATCGGGCTCGTCGTGCTGCTCGCGCTGTGGATCGGCACCGGGACCACCACGGCCGTGATCGCACTGGTCGTGTACGCGACGCTTCCGGTGCTGCGCAACACGATCGTCGGTCTCGAAGGCGTCGACACCGGCGTGATCGACGCGGCGCGCGGGATGGGCCTGTCCCGGGTCGCGGTGCTGCGCCGCATCGAACTGCCGCTCGCGGTCCCGGTGATCCTGGCGGGCATCCGGACCGCGCTCGTGCTGACCGTCGCGAGCGCGACGCTGGCCACGTTCATCGACGGCGGCGGGCTCGGTGGTGGGCTCGTCGCGGGCATCGGGCTGTACCGGCCGGTGCTGAGCCTGTCGTTCGGCATCATCGTCGCCGCGCTCGCCTTGTTCGCCGACTGGCTGGGGCTCCTCGCCGAGGAGGTGCTGAAACCCCGCGGCCTGTGACCCGTCCGTTTCGATCCGAAGGAAGTTCCGCAATGCGCATCCGACGTCCACTGGCGGCCTTGCTCGCCGTCGCCGCGCTCGCCGCTGGCTGCACGATCAGCAAGAACGACGACCAGGCGAAGGTCGGCGACGGCTCGATCAAGAAGATCGACGCACTGAGCGGGGCGAAGATCCGGGTCAGCTCCAAGGAGTTCGACGAGCAGCTCCTGCTCGGCCAGATCGCACTGGTCGCGCTGCAGGCGGCGGGCGCCGACCCGGAGGACAAGACGAACATCACCGGGTCGAGCAACGTCCGGCAGGCACTGACGAGCGGCGCGGTGGACCTGTACTGGGAGTACACCGGCACCGCGTGGGTCAGCTTCCTCAAGCAGACCAAGGGAATCCCCGAACCGCAGGCCCAGTTCGACGAGGTGAAGAAGGCCGACGCGGCGAACAACATCACCTGGTGGTCGCGCTCCCCCGCCAACGACACCTACGCGATCGCGGTCAACAAGGCGGCGCAGCAGCAGACCGGGGTGAAGACGCTCTCGGACTACGCGAACCTGATCAAGACCAACCCCGCCGCCGCGTCGACGTGCATCGGCTCGGAGTTCAAGAGCCGCGACGACGGATTCCCCGGACTTGCCAAGGCGTACGGGTTCACCCTGCCGCCAGGCCAGGAGCACCTGCTCAACGACGCCGTGGTGTACCCGAGCGTCGGCAAGGGCGACACCTGCAAGTTCGGCTCGGTGGCCGCGACCGACGGCCGGGTGTCCGCGCAGCAGCTCGGCGTGCTCGAAGACGACAAGAAGTTCTTCCCGATCTACAACCCGGCGATCAGCATCGCGACCCCGATCGCGCAGAAGTACCCGCAGCTGCAACAGGTCTTCGACCAGATCGCGGCGAAGCTCGACACCGGCACGCTCACCGAGCTGAACAAGAAGGTGAGCGTCGACGGCCAAAAGCCCAACGCGGTCGCGCGCGACTGGCTGAAGTCCGCGGGCTTCATCGCCTGACGCGCGGGTCCACAGTAGACTCTCGCGGGCCCGAAAGATGCTCCTACAGAAGGCAGGGCGGGCCGCGGGTGTCGTCGAAGGCTCTGCTTGGGGCGTTGAGCGTCCCGATCTCGGCCCTCGTGGTGAGCTGCCGCCCTGGCGCCTGTCCCCGAAGGTGGCCTTCGGGGCGCTAGACGCCGCGAACTCGCCCCTCGCACCGCACTCTCGCCACCCGCGCGCAGGCCCGAAGCGGGCGTTCGCGTGCCCCGAAAGTGACGTTCAGGGAATCCAGCGCCCCGAAGGTCACTTTCGGGGCACCGGAAACCGGGGTCGCACCTCCACGAGAGTGAGGAAAGTGGCGCTAGGCGCCCCGAAGGTCACCTTCGGGGCATGCGCGGCACTGCCCGCGTGCCCCCGCGAGGGCCGAGAAAGTGGCGTCAGGGTCCCCGAAGGTGGCCTTCGGGGACCAACGACGGGGCCCGCCGCCGATCACCGCCCGACGCACTTCGAAACAGTCCTACGCCTTCGCGGCGTCCTTCAGGTCGGCGGCGCGGTCGGTGCGTTCCCACGGCAGGTCGAGGTCCTCCCTGCCGAAGTGCCCATAGGCGGCCGTGGGGGCGTAGATCGGGCGCAACAGGTCGAGGTCGCGGATGATCGCGGCTGGCCGCAGGTCGAACACGGCGGAGATGGCGGCTTGGATCTTCTCCGGCGCCGCCTTTTCCGTGCCGAAGGTCTCGACGAACAGGCCGACCGGCGCCGCCTTGCCGATCGCGTAGGCGACCTGGATCTCGGCGCGCTCGGCCAGCCCCGCCGCCACCACGTTCTTCGCCACCCACCGCATCGCGTACGCGGCGGACCTGTCCACTTTGGACGGATCCTTGCCGGAGAAGGCGCCGCCGCCGTGCCGCGCCATCCCGCCGTAGGTGTCCACGATGATCTTGCGCCCGGTCAGCCCCGCGTCACCCATCGGGCCGCCGACCACGAACCGGCCGGTCGGGTTCACCAGCACGACCGGCTCGCCGGGGTCGAGCCCGAGCGATTCGATCTCCGGCGCGATCACCTGCTCGCGCAGGTCGACCGCGAGCATGCGGTCGAGGTCGATGCCCTCGGCGTGCTGGCTGGAGATCACCACGGTGTCGAGCCGCACCGGGCGGTCGCCCGCGTATTCGATGGTCACCTGCGTCTTGCCATCGGGCCGCAGGTACGGGATCGCGCCGCTGCGGCGGGTTTCGGTCAGCCGCCTGGAGAGCCGGTGCGCGAGCGCGATCGGCAACGGCATCAGTTCCGGGGTGTCGGAACACGCGTAACCGAACATCAGCCCCTGATCACCCGCGCCCTGGCGGTCGATCTCGTCCAGCGCGCTTTCCAGCCGCGATTCGTACGCGGTGTCGACGCCCTGCGCGATGTCCGGCGACTGCGCTCCGATCGCGACGTTCACCCCGCAGGAGGCGCCGTCGAAACCCTTGGCGGAACTGTCGTACCCGATGTCGAGGATCCTCTCGCGCACGAGCGACGGCACGTCCACGTACGCCTCGGTGGTCACCTCCCCCGCCACGTGCACCTGGCCGGTCGTGATCATCGACTCCACGGCGACCCTGCTGCGCGGGTCGATCGCGAGCATCGCGTCGAGCACGCTGTCGCTGATCGCGTCGCACATCTTGTCCGGGTGCCCCTCGGTCACCGACTCGCTGGTGAACAGCCTCTTGCCCGCATTCCGCACGGTTCGACCCTTCGCTCTCGGTGGTCCTTGCCTGTCGTGGCCGCGTCTTCAGAACGCGGTCTTCAGAACGTGGCGTGGAAAATGCCCCACGCGAGGTTTCCCGCGTGCCCGCCGTCGACCCAGTGCCGGAGCCCGACCTTCATCCTCGCCAGGTATTCGTCGCTCACGCGGCCGGCTAGCTGGGGCTCGGCACGCTCGGTCTCCTCGAGCACGCGGCCGTAGTGCGTCGCGACCTGGGCGGTGTGGTCCTCGAACGCCAGGGTGCTGACGCCGAGCCGGTTCAGCTCGCGACGGTAGAACCCCGGTGAGCCCATCGACTCCAGGTGTAGCCGGTCCAGAATCGGGCGGAGCGCGGAGCGTTCGACGGAATCGGAGGCCATCGGGTCGGTGAACACCAGGTCGCCGCCCGGTTTGAGCACGCGCGCCACTTCCTGCAGCACGCGCACCCGGTCGCCGCTGTGCAGCATCGCGTCCTGCGACCACACCGCGTCGAAGTGGTTGTCCTCGAACGGCAGGTCCTCGAAGGACCCGTCGACGACCTCGATCAGTCCGGTCAGTCCCTGCTCGGCGGTCAGCTCGCGGTTGCGCGCGTTCTCCACCTCGCTGAGGTTCAGGCACCAGACCCGGCACCCGTAGGTCGCCGCGAGGTACCTCGCGGCGCCCCCGTACCCGGAGCCGATGTCCAGCACCGTGCTCGCCTCGGTGAGCGGCAGCGCGCCGGCCATCCGTTCGACGGTCCGGCGGCTCGCCACGGCGATCTCCTCGGCGAGGTGGTCGTAGAGTCCGATGTGGATGTCTTCGCCGCCCCAGATGGAGAAGTAGAAGTTGTCGGCGTCCTCGGAGTTGTAGTAGTCACGGGCGACGGTGACCGCCGCCGAATAGGTGATGCCGTCCTCTGCACTTTTCACGTAGTTCTTCTCCGCGACGTGGATGAGGAAATCGGGTTCGTCCTCGGCGAAGGTGTCCTGGAAGTCGCCGTAGGTTTCGAGGCGCTGGAAGCCCACCTCGCGGAGCAGCCGCCGGACGTAGTCCTTGCGCAGCGGGTACATGTTCAAGTGGAACTGCGAGCGGTCCGGGAAGCGGTATCGGAACCTCGCCAGCCCCTCGTCGACGTATTCGGGCTCCGCGGTCACCGCGTCACCGCAGTAGTAGTATGTGTGCTTGCTGGAAAATCCGTTGTCCAGTATCGCGTCGTAGTTGCGCTGGTCGAGGATCAGGATCCCGTCGTGCTTGAGCACGGCGTAGAACTCGGCGAGCGCTTTGCGGCGGTCCCGTTCGGAGAACAGGTGCGTGAAGGAATTGCCGAGGCAGATCACCGCGTCGAACTCGCCGTGCACGTCCCGGTTGAGCCACCGCCAGTCCGCGTGCACCACTTGCAGGATATGGCCGCCGTAGTTCTTGCCGTTCTCGAACGCTTTGACGAGCATCTCCGGGCTGCCGTCGACACTCACCGTGTCGAATCCCTCTTCCAGGAGGCGGACCGAATGGAATCCGGTCCCGGTGGCCACGTCGAGCACGGATTTCACCCCCCGCGACTTGAGGAGGTCGATGAAGAAGCTTCCTTCGCTCTCGTACCGCTTCTTCCAGTCGATGAGCTCGTCCCACTTCTCCACGAAACCCGTGACGTACTCGTCCGTGTAGTGGTCGGTGTCCCGCACCTGCAACGGATCCGCACCGAACGCCTGTGCGGGATGCGAAGTAAGGTCCGTCATTTTCGTATCACTCCAGGGTTCGGCCGTACACAAAAATCATGGTGGTCGAAAAAGCGCGTGCGCACGCGTCACCGCGACACACCCCGGGAGCCGGTGAAATCGGCGTAACGGCCGCACGCAGCGCGGATCCGGTCGCCGAACCGTCGTATCTTGATCGCTCGCCCCGACTCGGACGGTCTTCGCGGGAAATCGACGCTGATCGCCCGCGAAACCGCCTGCCGATCAATGTATGGCAGTGCCGCGGCAACTATCAATGCGGCGATGGCATGACGTGCGGTTTCACCCGTTGTATAGCGTCCGCGGGAGCCTCGGACGACGCGCGCACCGGCCGTCGAAGCGGCATACCACGTGGTAGGTCGGTTGCGAAGACGACCTTCGGGTACCAGGAAACGTCAAGAACGGACACGCTGACCACTCGCGGCAGCCTCACCCGTTCAGCGCAGCCGGTCGCACACCTGGTCACCCGCGGTAGAGATATAGGCGTTCATGTGACCCGCACGCCCGATCACATCCTCCCTTGAGGTCATCGCGTTCCTGACTGAGTGTGGCAGCGCTCTGCGCACCACGATGCGAAGGACGCAACAATTTCACCGACTGGGCGCCCGGCGAGCGGCCGAATCACGACGGGCCACTCAGCGGATACTTCCGATGTCCGGGGCGTGTCAAAATATCCGCATTCCGTTAATACTGACGATACAATTCGACATTCGCGAGCGGACATCCGGGCACCCCGCACGGACCACCAGGCGACCGGGGACGGCCCATTATCGGTCATCAGCGAACTTGGCAACCGCCATTACGGCGACGGTTCGGCGTGTCGCCCGCGTGGCAGGTGTCACAAACGCGTTCGTGGCCGGGAGCAGGCCCTTTTCCTGTGCTAAACCCGGATGGGCGAAACGCGGCTCACCCAGCGGAGGTAGGGACCTTGGCAGCGCACCAGTCACGACGTAGTGGCGGCTCGGCAATCCTCGAGACGACCGGTTCGGCCGATCTCGCCGAAATCGTCGACACCGCAAGGTACCCGCTGATCGAGTCCGGCACGGCTTGGACCGAGGCGGTGTCGGCGGTGCGCGACGACCTCCGCCGCGACGGCTGCAGCGTGCTGCGGGACTTCGTGCGGCCCGCCCTGCTCGACGTGCTGCGCGAAGAATGCGCGGAGCTGGCGCCGTCGGCGCACTTCGACAGCGAGATCGTGAACGCGTACAACATCGCGACCGACGCGCCGCTGCCGGAAGGGCATCCCGGCCGGATGACGATGGAACGCGGCAACGCCTTCGTCGCGCGCGACCGCATCCCGGCCAGCGCGATCATCCAGCGGCTCTACACCAGCGCGGTGTTCCGGCGCTTCGTCGCGGACTGCTTCGAACTGCCCATCGTGCACGAGCTCGCCGACCCGCTGTCCGGGCTGGTGCTCAACGTGGTCGAACCGGGTATGTCGCACCCGTGGCACTTCGACGTCAACGAGTTCACCGTGAGCATGCTGACCCAGGATTCCGAAACGGGCGGCGTGTTCGAGTACTGCCCGAACATCCGCTCCGCCGAGGCCGAGAACTTCGACGACGTCCGGTCCGTGCTGACCGGCGACGGCGGGCGGCTGGTCCGCGAGCTGACGCTGCGGCCGGGTGATCTGCAGCTGTTCAAGGGCCGGTACTCACTGCACCGCGTCACGGCCGTGCACGGCACGACCGCGCGGCACTCCGCGATCTTCGCCTACAGCGAGCGGCAGGGCGTGATCGGCAGCGTCGAGCGCACGAGGCAGCTGTTCGGCAGGGTGCTGCCAGCCCACCTCGCCGCCGCACGGCGCTCCGTGCGCGGCGACACGCTGCTGGACTAGGGTTTCCGCCGGAACCGACCCCACACCACCCCCGAGCGACACCGAGGATGACAGTGACAAGCAGCCAGGAATGGTCGACCCGCACGTTCGGCAACGAGAGCAGGTTGCCGAGGGTGCCGCTGCCCGCGCTGGAGGACAGCTGCGAGAAGTTCCTCGCGTGGTGCGGCCCGCTGCTGACCCCGGACGAACTGACCGTCACCGAGAACGCGGTCACCGAGTTCCTGCACGAGGGCGGTTTGGCGCGCAAGCTGCAAGCCGAGCTGGAGCGCTACAACGCGAGCGAGGGCGTGGAAAGCTGGCTCGACACGTTCTGGCCGTACCGCTACCTCGGCCGCCGCGACCGGATCGCGCTCAACGCGAACTTCTTCTTCCTCTTCGCCGCGTCCGCCCAGTCCCAGATCGACCGCGCGGCCGGGCTGATCGCGGCGGCCGTGGGGTACAAGCGCAAGCTCGACGACGAGCGGATCCCGCCGATCATCCAGCGTGGGCAGGCGTTGTCGATGGCGCAGAACAAGTTCCTGTTCTCCACCACGCGCATCCCCGGCGAGGTGCTGGACACCGTCCGCGCGCCCTACAGCGACGCCGAGCCCGGTCCGTCGACCGCCCGCCACATCGTGGTCTTCTTCCGCGGCAACATGATCCGCATGGACGTGCTGGGGCCGGACGGCCTCCCGTACGACCTGGACGACCTCTCCGCCGGGCTGGAGGCGGTGAAGAAGGCCGCCGCGAACGAGAACCCGGTCGGTGACGCCGTCGGGCACCTGACCACGAAGGCGCGCGCCGAGTGGGCGGCCAGCCGCCAGTCGCTCGTCGCGCTCGACCCCGCGAACGCCGAGGCGCTCGACACCGTCGAGACGGCACTGTTCTGCGTGTGCCTCGAAGACTTCGCCCCGCGCGACACGCAGCACGCCTGCGACGAACTCCTCTACGGCGACCGCGGCAACCGGTGGTTCGACAAGGCCGTGTCGTTCGTGGTGTTCGAAGACGGCAACGCCGGGATCAACGTCGAGCACTGCGGCCTCGACGGCACCACGATCCTGAGCTTCGTCGACACCCTGCTGAGCGGGACTCCGGAGGAGCACTCGGCCGCTTCCGGTGCGGTGTCGCAAGGACTCCCCGCGATCGAGCCGGTCGAGTTCGTCCTCGACGACGCGCTTCGCGCCGACGTGACGGCCGCCGCCGAGGCGTTCGCCGCCTACGGTGACGCCACCGCCACCACCACCGTGTCCTTCGAGGACTTCGGCACCAACCAGGCGAAGGCGCTTGGCTCGTCCCCGGACGCCTTCGCACAGCTGGCGTACCAGCTCGCGCACAAGCGCAGCAAGGGTTTCACCGGCGCCACCTACGAGTCGATCGCGACCAGGCAGTACCAGAACGGCCGCACCGAGGCGATGCGCGTGGTCACCCCGGAGGTGCTGGACTTCGTCTCCACAATGGACGATCCGGCCGCGGACCGCGAAGCCAAGAAGGCGGCGTACCACGCGGCCGCGCGCCAGCACGTGGCGCGGGCGAAGGAGTGCCAGGCCGGGCAGGTGCCCGAGCAGCACCTGTGGGAGCTGCAGCTCATCCACCGCCGCCACGGTGGCGAGGAACCGCTGGCCCTCTACGAAACGCCGGGCTGGCTGAAGATGCGCGACGACTACCTCAGCACCAGCTCGGCACCGTCTGAGCACATCCAGTTCTTCGGCTTCGGCTCCACCAGCACCCAGTGCATCGGCGTCGCCTACGTGCTGCTCCCCGACCGGTGGAACGTCTACCTCAGCACGCCACTGCCGGTGGCCGACGAGATGCACAAGTTCGCGGCCAAGCTCACCGAAGCCGTCCTCGAACTGCAGGTGCTGCTCGCCTGACGGGGACATCGGCGGCGCGAAGGCAGCGTGCGGGGAGCTGGGGCGGGCTCCCCGCACGCCGGTCACGGGCGCCGCGAATCGCGCGCACTAGTCCGGTGCGCGCCTCGCGGAACGGTGAGGGCACGACGAGCAGTGCTCGTCGCCGACGTCGGGCTGTTCGGCTGGCAGCCATCGCGGGCCGGGGTGCCGCCGGTGGCGACGCCGCCCGTGGACCAGGGTCTTCCGCATTTCGTCCGTCGCATGTCCGGAAAGCCCTTCGGGTGAGACGACATGAATTCGCGCTGCCATGATCACCGTTCCCGCGGATAGTGCGAGAAAACAAGAGAACAAATAAGTGAACGGCCCCTTGTTTACTGGCCAGTAACACGGTAGCAGCGCACCACGTCGCCCATCAACGAACAACCGTGCCGTTGTCACGCGGGAACGAGGTTTCCCCATAGCCAGTACTAACGCGGGCGCAAGGACCGCACGTACCGGAATCGACTCCGCCGACCGGGCAGACGTCAGGAACAATTGTCATCGTGAGCCGAATTCCGGCGTGGAGAACCCGCATTTCGGCACGGTTGTCGGTCGCGAACGGGTTCCGGCTGTTGCCAAACGGAACCGGCCGTGAGTGCATGGGCGGGGTGCCCACCGCCGGGCACGGGGACCGAACGCCGCTTCGACGTGGAAGTGGGGAACGCAGCATGAGCCATCCCGCCGCCGACCGGATCCGGCCGCCCGACACGACTTCCGGCAGGAGCACCGCCTCCGCGAGCCCCGCGCTCTCGCTGTGGTTCTCCCTTCCCGCGGACGTCGCCAAGCGGTTCCGCCCGCACATGGGGACCGTCGCCGGGAAGATCCTGGCCGAGATCCAGGGTTCGGTCCCGGAGTACGCGCAGCCGCTGGAAGGCCAGTTCGGCACGGTCATCACGACGGCCATCGAAAAGGCCGTGGTCAGCTGCATCGACAGCATCGAAGACCTCCGCGCGGCCGAGGACGACTGGGTCGAGCTGTTCCGGGAGGTCGGCAGGCGGGTCTTCCTCGACGGGCGGAGCCTCAACTCGCTGCAAGCCGCCTACCGGGTCGGGGGCAGGGCCGCGTGGCGCTACATTTCGGCCTTCGGCCAGGCGATGCGCCTGCCCGCACCGATGCTGTGCGTCACCGCGGAAGCGATCTTCGCCTACGTCGACGAAATCTCGTCGTGTTCCGTCGAGGGGTACACGATGGCGCAGGCCCGAGCGGCGGGCACGCTCGAACGCAGGCGGCACCGCTTACTCGAACTACTCCTCGCCACTCCCCCGTCCTCGCCCCAGACGATCGCCGCGATGGCCGCCGCGGCGAACTGGCCGCTGCCCGACCGGGTCACCGCGGTCGCGCTGGAGCCACGGGAAGGGCACGACCTGGAGCACCCGGCACCGTCGATGCCCGAGGACGTGCTGATCGACCTCGAAGGCGCCCGCCCGTGCCTGGTGACCGCCGATCCCGCACGCGATCTGCGCACGCTGAGCACCGAGATGACCGGCTGGCGTGCGGCCGTCGGGCCAGCCGTGCCGCTCGCCGAGGCGGCCACTTCGCTGCACTGGGCGTACCGGACGATGGACCTCGTGCGCCGCGGGATCGTCGAGGACGCGCCGGTCACCCGCGCCGGCGACCACCTGTCGAAGCTGTGGTTGCTGCTCGACGAGTTCCTGCTCGACGAGCTGACCAAGCAGGCGCTCGGCCCGTTCGACGGCCTCACCCCGAAGCAGCAGCTGCGGCTCGGGGAAACGCTGCTGGCGTGGCTCGACTGCGACGGCAGCACCCCGGAGATCGCGGGTCTGCTGAAGATCCACCCGCAGACCGTCCGCTACCGGCTCAGCCAGCTCACCGAGCTGTTCGGGAGCAGGCTTTCCAGCGCCTCGGCCAAGTTCGACATGCAGGTGGCGCTGCGGGCGCACCGGCTGCTCGGAACGAGGCCGCCGGGCGAGGAGGCGGGCTAGTCGCGGCGGAGGAAGGTCTGGTCCTCGCCGAAATCGCCGTCGTCGCCGCCGTCGCGGCGGCGGCCGGGCGCGGGCCGCCGCGGCGGTTTCGGCGCGGGCGGCTCCTCGTCGTCCTCGGTTTCGATCTTCAGCTGACGGCCGGGCGCTTCCGCCGCCGGTTCCTCGTCCTCTTCCGGCGCGGGCGGGAAGTTCTCCTCCGCGGTGGCCACGATGTGCCGGGACGCGTCGTCGTCGCCCACCGTGTCGGCGACGATCTCCCGCATCTTCTCGGGGTACTGCGACTGCGCCTTCCGCATGGCCTTCAGCACGTTCGCCGCGATCTCCTCCGGCCGCATGCCCAGCACGGCGTCGGTCATGGCGACGTCGGTGGGCAGCCCGTTCGGCCCGACCGTCACGCTCACCGCGCCGCCCGCCACCGATCCGGTGATCGAGATCTGCTCGACCTGCGCCTGCATCTCCGCGTAGCGCTGGGACTTCGCCACCGCGTCGCGTTCCCAGTCGTCCACCATGCGTTCCACATCGGACAGGTCTGCCACCGCTCGCACCCCTCGTCGCACTTACCCTGCAGTGCTCAAGGATGCCACGTCACGCTCCCCAGCCCGCCTGGCTCCCGCCGATCCGCTCGGCCACGATCCGCTCCGGGTAACCGGACCGGAGGTAGGCGGCCAGCGGATCGGGGTCGAGATCGCGCTCGGCGCGCAGTTCGGCGAGCATCGGCCGGACGTCGGTGTGGTAGGCGTCCATCAGCACGTCGTTGGCCGCGATCACGTCACCGGCGCGCTGGGCGTCGGCGAGCGCCTCGGTGTCGACGAGCATCGCCTTCGCGGTCGCCTCCTGGACGTTGCACACCGACCGGATCTGGCCGGGGACCTTGGGTTCGATGTTGTGGCACTGGTCGAGCATGAACGCGATCCCCGCCGACGGCTCGTACCCGCCGCCGCGCACCACCTCGTAGAGGATCCGGAACAACTGGAACGGGTCGGCGGCACCGACCATGAGGTCGTCGTCGGCGTAGAACCGCGAGTTGAAGTCGAAGGCGCCGAGCTTGTCCGCGCGCAGCAGGAACGCGACGATGAACTCGATGTTCGTGCCCGGCGCGTGGTGCCCGGTGTCGACGCAGACCCGCGCCTTCGGCCCCAGTTCGAGGCAGTGCGCGTACGCGGTCCCCCAGTCCGGCACGTCCATCGTGTAGAACGCTGGCTCGAAGAGCTTGTACTCCAGCAGCATGCGCTGGTCGTCGCCGAGTCGCGTGTAGACGGTCGCGAGCGCTTCGGCGAGCCGGTCCTGGCGGGCCCTGATGTCGTCCTGGCCGGGGTAGTTCGTGCCGTCGGAGAACCACAGCTTCAGATCGCGCGATCCGGTCGCGTCCAGCACGTCGACGCAGTCGAGCAGGTGCGCCACGGCCTTGCGGCGGATGCGCGGATCGGGGTTGGTCACGCTGCCGAGCCGGTAGTCGTCGTCCTGGAACACGTTGGAGTTGATCGTGCCGAGCCGGATCCCCGCCGACTCGGCGTAGTCGGCGAGCTTGCCGTAGTCGTCGACCCGGTCCCACGGGATGTGCAGCGCCACGCTCGGCGCCACCCCGGTGAAGGCGTGCACCTGCGCGGCGTCGTCGATCTTCTCCTCGACGGTGCGGGGCACGCCCTGCTGCGCGAACACCTTGAACCGGGTGCCGGAGTTCCCGTACGCCCACGACGGCGTCTCGATGGCCTGCGTGGCCAGGCGTGCTTTGACCGCGTCCGCTGAAACTGGTCCCACGAAAAACTCCTCGGCTACCGGAAGAAGGCTCGGACAGTACGGCTGAAACGTTTCATTCAGATGCTAAGCTGCGGTGCGGCGAGGAACAAGGGGGCCGGATGGTCGGCATCAAGGACGTCGCACGGCGGGCGGGCGTATCGATCGGCACGGTGTCGAACGTAGTCAACCGCCCGGAAGTGGTCTCGCACGCGACGCGCGCGAAGGTGCTCGCCGTGATCGACGAGCTCGGGTACGTCCGCGACGAGTCGGCGCGCCAGCTCCGCGCAGGGCGCAGCAGGGTGCTGGGGTTGCTCGTGCTCGACCTCGGGAACCCGTTCTTCGTCGACGTGGCCCGCGGCGCCGAGGAGGCCGCGCGGAAGGCCGGTCTCCACGTCGTCACCTGCACGAGTTCGCAGCAGGTCGACACCGAGGCGTCGTACCTGTCGATGTTCGCCGAGCAACGGGTGCGCGGTGTGCTGCTGAGCCCGGTGACCACCGACGCCGGGGCGCTGTGCGCGTTCCGCCGCGGCCGGATCCCGTTCGTGCTGGTGGACCGCTCCGCCCCCGCGGACGACGTGAGCTCGGTATCGGTCGACGACGTCGTCGGCGGCACGCTCGCCGGGCGGCACCTGCTGGAGACCGGGCACCGCCGGATCGCTTTCGTCAACGGGCCCGAGGTCCTCGCCCAGTGCCGTGACCGGCGTGCCGGGCTGACGGCCGCACTGACCGGTTCCGGCGCCGAACTGTCCACAATGGAGGTTCCAGCGCTCGACGTGGCTTCGGGGCGGGAGGCGGGCACCCGGCTACTCGCCCGCGCGCCGCGGCCGACGGCCGTGTTCTGCGCCAACGATCTGCTGGCGCTCGGCGTGCTGCAGGCCATGGTCGGCGCGGGCGTCCCGGTACCGGGCGAGGTCGCGATCATCGGCTACGACGACATCGAATTCGCCGGTGCCGCAGCGGTCCCGCTCACCTCGGTCCGCCAGCCCGCGAGGCTGATCGGACGCACCGCGGCGGAACTGCTCATCGCCGAGACCGGCGACGGCGAGCAGCCCGAGCATCGCGCGGTCGTGTACGAACCTTCGCTCGTCATCCGGGAATCGACCCGCCGCTGACGGCGCTTTCGTAGGCGCGCAAGGTGTCCACGAACAGGCGGCGTTCGTCCGGGGTGAGCGGCCCGAGCGCGGCCCGCCACGCGGTGGCCCCCTGCGCGAGCCACTCCTCGATCGCGGGGAGGTGCCGGTCGGTGATGCTGACGATGCGACGCCTGCGATCGGCGTCGTCCTCCTCGCGCGCCAGGATTCCCTTGCGGCTGAGTTCGGAGACCATGAGGCTCACCGTCGCGGGTGCCACTTCGAGCCGCTCGGCCAGTTCGTTGACCGTCATCGCCCCGTCGAAGAGCAGGTAGGACAACAGAGACAGGTGCCGCGGCGCGAGGGAAAGCGACTGCAGCTCCTCGGGGACCGGGATGCGTTTGACCCGTCCGATCATGCGCGGCATCAGCAGCAACAGCGCGCGCACGGCGTCGTCGGCGTCCAGCCCCTGCCCGTCCGAGGACATCGCTTCCCTTTCACCAGCGCGGTCCGCGAAACGGCTTCGCGGCCGAAGGTGAGTGTGTCACGGCCTGCCCCGCGGTGGACCGGTCAGTCGCCCTCGGCTGCTTCGCGCACTTCCTCGGCGACTTCGCTCCAGTCCTTTTCGGACGGCTTCCGCTCCGGTTCTCCTTCTGGCGGCACGACGCGGCCGTCGGGATCGACCTGCACCCGGTTGCGGTTGGCGACTTCAGGGTTGTTCTCGGTACTCATGTCGACGGCATACCCACCGGCGCGGGTTCCCATGCCGGTTTGGCACGCGGCCTTCGCGGGTAGGCCTGCGGGCGGATTCCCGGAGGAGGACCACGGTGACCGACGCCGAACCGTACGTACCGGATACCACCGAGATTTCCCGGCTCGCCTCCGCGGTGCGGTCCTGCCGCGGCTGCGGGCTGTACCGGGACGCGACCCAGGCCGTGTTCGGCGCCGGTCCCGAGGACGCGTCGGTGGTGGTGGTCGGTGAACAGCCCGGTGACGTCGAGGACCGCGAGGGCGAGCCGTTCGTCGGCCCGGCGGGGCACCTGCTCGACGAGGCGCTGGGCGAGGCCGGGATCGACCGCGGGAGCGTGTACTTGACCAACGCGGTCAAGCACTTCAAGTTCACCCGTCCCGAACGCGGCAAGCGCCGCATCCATCAGAAGCCCGGCCGGACCGAGATCGTCGCCTGCCGGCCGTGGCTGCTGGCCGAACTGGCCGCGACCGGGCCGGAGGTCGTGGTGTTCCTCGGCGCGACGGCGGCGCAGGCGTTGCTCGGCAGCCGGTTCAGGGTGACCAAGGAGCGCGGCCGGGTGCTCGACCTGCCGGACGGCATCACCGCGCACGCGGCCAAGTTCGTGGCGACCGTGCACCCGTCGTCCGTGCTGCGCGCGCCCGACCGCGACGCCGCCTACCGCGATTTCCTCGCCGACCTCCGGGTCGTCGCGGCCGTGTGAGGCGGCGCGCGAACGGGTAGCCGGGATGATCACGACGACCACAGGAGGCGATCATGGCGGCACGGACCGCGGACGGGCCCGAACTGCGGACGGGCCCGAACTGATGCCGGAGACCCGGGAACTGGCCGGTGGCAAGAACTTCGCCGCGGTGACGACGGTGCTCCCGAGCGGGCGGCTGCAGACCCAGCTCGTCTGGGTGGACGTCGCGGACGGGAAGATCCTGCTGAACACCGAGACGCACCGGCGCAAGTACCGCAACGTACGGCGCGATCCGCGCATCACCGTGGTGATCAGGGACGAGCAGGACCCGTACCGCTACGCGGAGATCCGCGGCCACGTGTCGGACACCGTCACCGGCGACCGGGCGCGTGCGCAGATCGACGAGCTGGCGCACAAGTACATCGAAGGCCCGTACCCGCCGGACGCGATCAAATCGGAGCGGGTGATCGTGCTGGTGACCGCGGAGCGGCAGACGTTCATCGACCAGAACGCCGGTGTCGCGGACTGACCGCCACGCGCGCTACCAGTGCTTTCCGGTCGTCGCTTCGGCTGTGCGGTTGATGTTCGCCGGGGGTCGGGATCTTAGCGTGGAGTGGGTCCCGACGCCGCCGGACGGAGCGACCGGATGCGTCCCCGCGACCACGATGCCACCACGCGGCGTCCGCTGACGCCCTGGGAGCGGACGGGCGGGCGCTCGGGCCTGTTCCTCTCAGCGCTTCCTCCGACGGTCTTCGCGATCGTCAATCTGGTGGGCCCTGGGGTGTGCCAGCGTGCTGGTGGTGTCGATCGTGATCCGCCGCCCGCTCGTCGGCGTGCTGTGGAGCGTGGCGAACAGGGCGCCGCTGACCTGGCGGCACGACCGGTCGTCCGCGTTCGGCTACGACCTGGCGACCGCGGCCGCCGCTGCCGTGTTCGGCGCCCGGTTCGTCGTGCAGAACTGGCTCTACGGCGAGGATCTCACGGGCTGGCTGGCCTTCGCGAAGATCGTCATGGGGTACCCGTTGACGGTGGTCGCCGTCCTCGCGGCCGCGTGGGCCGTCCGTCACGCCTCCAGAAACCGACCGAGTGCCGCGGCGGTCCGGTCGGGCGCTTCCTCCGGGAGGTAGTGGTCCGACGGCAGCGCCTCACCGCGGACATCACCGGCGTAGGCGCGCCACACGCCGAGCACGTCGTAGTGGCGGCCGACGAAGCTTTCCGCTCCCCACAAGGCGAGCACCGGGCACCCGACCGATCGCGCGGCGTCCGCGCGATCGTGCTCGAGGTCGATCGTCGCGGCCGCGCGGTAGTCCGCGCACGACGCGCTGATCGCCGCCGGGTCGGAGAAGCACCGGACGTACTCGTCGAGCGCGGCCGGGTCGAAGGCGACGCCGCCGCGGTGGCGCGCGGTCATCCGTGCCCGCACCCAGAATTCGGGGTCGCCGCCGATGAGGCGTTCCGGGATGCCGTTGCCCGCGGTGAGGAAACCCCAGTGGTAGTAGGCCTTGCTGAACGCGGCGTCCGCGTGCTCGTAGACGTGCCTGGTCGGGACGATGTCGAGCACCGCCAGGCGGGTGACGGCGTCCGGGTGGTCGAGCGCCATGCGGTGTGCCACGCGCCCGCCGCGGTCGTGGCCTGCCACGGCGAACCGGTCGAACCCCAGCTCCGCCATCACCGACACCTGGTCACGCGCCATCGCGCGCTTCGAGTAGGTCGTGTTGTCCGATGTGGACACGGGTTTGCCGCTGTCGCCGTAGCCGCGGAGATCGGCCAGCACCACGGTGTGCGCCAGCGTGAGGACCGGTGCGACGTGGTGCCAGATGAGGTGCGTCTGCGGGTAGCCGTGCAGCAGCAGGACCGGCGGCCCCTCCCCCGCCACCGCGCAGTGGATCCGGACGCCGTCCGCGTCGACGTCGCGGTACCGGAATGCCGATGGCAGCGGAACGCTCACTTCGCCTCCTCCAGGTGTGCCAGCACGGTACGCGTGAACTCCGCCGTGCTCGCGGTGCCGCCGAGATCGGGCGTGCGGACCGCGGTGCGGGCGAGCACGGCGGCCATCGCGGTTTCCACTTCGGCCGCGGCCTCGGCGTGCCCGAGGTGGTCGAGCAGCATGGCCGCGGTCCAGATCGCCCCGAGCGGGTTCGCGACGCCGGTGCCCGCGATGTCCGGCGCGGATCCGTGCACGGGCTCGAACATCGACGGGAACTCCCGTTCGGGGTTGAGGTTCGCGGCGGGCGCGATGCCGATCCCGCCCGCGACCGCGGCGGCCAGATCGCTGAGGATATCGCCGAACAGGTTCGACGCGACGATCACGTCGAACCGGCCGGGGTCCAGTACGACCTTCGCGCACAACGCGTCGATGTGCTCTCGTGCAAGGGAAACCTCGGGATGCGCGGCGGCGCGTTCGGCGACGACCTCGTCCCAGAACGGCATCGTGTGCACGATCCCGTTCGATTTGGTGGCCGAGGTGAGGTGCCCGCGGCGGCGGGCGGCGAGTGCGCACGCGTAGTCGGCGATCCGCGTGACACCGGCGCGGGTGAACACTGCCTCCTGCACGGCGAGTTCCTCGCCGAACCCGGTGCCGAACCGGCCGCCGACTTCGCTGTACTCGCCTTCGACGTTTTCCCTGACCACGGTGAAGTCGACGCCGTCGGCGTCCCGCAGCGGGCTCGGCAGTCCGGGGAACACGCGGATCGGGCGGAGGTTCACGTACTGCCGGAACTGGCGCCGGATCGGGATCAGCAGGCCCCACAGCGAAACGTGGTCCGGTACGCCCGGCGCGCCGACGGCGCCGAGAAAGATCGCGTCGTGCGCGCGGATCCGGTCGAGCCCGTCGTCGGGCATCATCGCGCCGGTGGCCTCGTAGCGCGTGCAGGACCAGTCGAATTCGTCGTAGCCGAACCGGATTCCGTGCCGCGAGGCCACGGCGTCGAGGACGGCGCAGGCGGCCGGAGTCACCTCGCGGCCGATGCCGTCGCCAGGGATGAGTGCGATGCGGTGGGAGTGCATGCCGTGCATAGCACCAGGTGTGGCGCGGCACCGTCCAAGACGGAATCGCGGCCGTCCCGATAGGACCTGCCTATCGGAGGTCCCGTGCCACGGCGAGGAAGGCTTCCGCGGCGGGGGTCGGCGCGGGACGGCTCACCAGTGCGAGATCGAGGTGGGCGGGCGGTTCGAGGTCGAGGACGAGCGCGCCTGCCGCGCGTGCCAGCGGTGCCCAGGAATCGGCGAGCACGGCGAGCCCGACCCCGCCGAGCACGAGCGGGAGGATGGCTTCTCGGTGCTCGGACTCGACGACCCCGCGCACGTCAATCCCGTCGGCGAGCAGGTCGTCGACGTAGCGCCGCATCCCGGTGCCGAGCTGGCCGACGATCAGGCGCTGCCCGGCGAGGTCCTCCCGTCGCACCGGTGCGCCGAGCGGGCAGTTCGGCGGGGCGATCAGGACGAACCGCTGCCGTCCGGCGGGTGTCGTGACCAGCCCGGCCGCCTTCACCGGTGCGGCGCTCGCCAGCAGGCCGATCTCGACGGCGCCGGTGCGGACCAGGTCGAGCACTCCGTCCGCGGTGAAGGCGGCTTTGACCGTCAGGGTGAGGCCGGGGTACTCCGCGGTGAAGCGCCGGATCATCCCGGTGAGGGGTTCCACCGCCTGCGAGGGCATCGCCGCCAGCTCCACCCGACCGCTGCGCACCCCGGACGCCGATTCGACGCTGGCGCGGGCGGTTTCGAGGCCGCGGACCACCTGGCGCGCGGGTTCCACCAGTGCCCGCCCTGCCTGGGTCAGGACGAGGCGCCTGCCGACCCGGTCGAACAGCGCGCCGCCGAGATCGCGCTCCAGCGCCCGGATCGACTGCGACAACGACGGCTGTGCCACGTAGAGCGCCTGCGCCGCCCGGTTCATCCCGCCGTGGTCGACCACCGCGAGGAAGTATTCGAGCTGCCTGGCGTCCATCCGGGGAGCCTAGTTGTCGCGGTCAGGACGTTGTTTGCGCGCACCCGCGGCAGCTTGCGCCTTGGTCGTCATAGGGGCGAACGCGGTTCGGAGGACGTTCAAGTCGCCCCGGAATTCGCCCGCGGCGATCGCCCGCTCGACGCTGATCGTTCCGGTCGCCAAGGCGACGATCACGTCGGGAGTGGCAGTGAACACCGAGGCCGGTTCCCGATCGGCCACGAATGCGCTCGGGCCGTGTTCGTCGACCCTGAGGGTCATGAGGAATCCGTCCGCCTCGATGCCGAGGTCGACGGGAGGAGAAGCGGTCGCGCCTTGCAAGAGAGCAGGCAGCGCCAGGGTCAGCCAGCGTGGCTGAAAGACGTCGTCGCCCTGTCCGGTCGCCAGCAGCGGCGTTCCCCACCGGCCGAGCGCCTCCATCGGCGCTCGCAGCCCCGCTCCCCACGGCGTGAGGGCGTAGACGACACCCGCTTCCTCGAGACGGCGCTCGACGATCCCGTTCGCCTCCATGGTCTTCAGTCGCTCAGACAGGAGGTTCGTCGCGATGCCCTTGAGCGAGGTCTTCAACTCCGTGTAGCGCATCGGCCCCGGCAACAGCTCGCGCACGATGAGCAGCGTCCACCGGTCCCCGACGACGTCCAAAGAGCGCGCGAGGGCGCAGAACTGCCCGTAGGAACGCGAGCGCCTGGCTTCTTGGTTGACTTTTTCCATCGCGGTTGATTATATCAACCGCGATGGGAGCGTGTCGAGCAGAGGAGATTCCGTGGACCTGAGCATCAGCTGGCCAGCCGTCGCGGTCGCGATCGTGGCCGGAATGGCGATCGCCTGGATTTGGTACAGCGATTGGGGACTGGTCGGCTGCTCCTGGCGGAAGCTGACCGGGGTGACGAAGGAGGACTCCGACCGAAGCGGCAAGAGGCCGTTCGTTGTCCTGGTGGCGTCGATCGTCGTCACCGCACTGGCTCTCGCGGCCGCCAGTTCCATCGCGTCCGGATTCTTCGGCACCGATTCCTTCTGGGGCGCCGTGGCAGTCGGACTCGTGGCGTGGCTCGGCTTCTCGCTGACCACCCTCGCGCAGCACAACGGCTTCGAGCAGAAGCCTGTTCGGCTCACTCTGATCAACAGCGCCTATCAGCTCGTGCTGTTCCTGGGCATGGCGGTCCCGATCGGGTTGGTGCGGTAGCTCGTTCAGAGGATTTCGATGACGCGGACCTTCGGCGGGCGGTTCGGATAGGTGATCGTGGTCCACCGGTCGACTCGCACCGAAGCACCGTTGCTGTCGTAGTAGACGAGGTCGTTGTTCCCGGTGTAGATCTTGTCGATCCACCAGCCGCCGAATCCGATCCGTCCTTTGTTGGCATAGCAGTCCACGCTGTCGCCGCCGCCGAGGTGCGACCAGATCTTCAGGAAGTTTTCCCCGTCCTTGCAGGAAATGTGGTCGATGGCGAACGACGTCCCGGTCGGCACGACCATCGTGAACGCCGCGGCGGTGGCAGCCGCCGCCGCGATCACACGGCCAGCTTTATTCTTACCCGAAATCACAATTCTCCCTCAACGAGGTAGAAGACATGCACTGATGAGCACCAGGCGACCACACCGCGACGCGCGCGAGATTCTTTCAGAGGATTTCGATGGCTGAAACCTGCGGCGGGCGGTTCGGATAGGTGATCGTGGTCCACCGGTTGATTCGCTGTGGCGGCACCGTCGGATTGTCGTCGTAATAGACCATGTCGTTGTTCCCGGTGTAGATCTTGTCGATCCACCAGCCGCCGAAATCGACCGCTCCCTTGTTCGCATAGCAAGCCACACTGTTGTGACCGTTGTAATGCGACCAGATCTTCAGGAAGTTTTCGCCATCTTTGCAGGTGACACGGTCGATGGCGAACGACGTCCCGGTCGGCACGACCATCGTGAACGCCGCAGCGGTGGCAGCCGCCGCCGCGATCACACGGCCAGCTTTATTCTTACCCGAAATCACAATTCTCCCTCACTGGGATGGGACATATCTTGATGACGACAAGGTTCTCGGCGGACGCGGCCAGGGTCAAGTTCCGCGCGGTCCTCCAGGGCATCGGGACAACCAACTCTGATCGTCCGGCCAGCGCCGGGGTACCGGGAAACCGGCTTCCCCGCGCCGCCGGGGATCTGCGAGGCTTCGCGTATGACGAAGCGCATCGGAGCGATGTTCCCCTGCCGTATCCCCGCGGACCGTCTCGTGCGGCTCTCCCGGGAGGCCGAGCTGTCGGGCCTCGACGAACTGTGGGTGGTGGAGGACTGCTTCTACACCGGCGGGATCGCCAACGCGGCGACGGCGCTGGCGGCGACCGAGGCGATCACCGTCGGCATCGGGGTCTTGCCGACCGTCGCGCGCAACGCGGCCATCGCCGCGATGGAACTGGCGACGCTGGCCACGCTGCACCCTGGCAGGCTGATCGCCGGGTTCGGCCACGGCGTGCCCGACTGGATGCGCCAGATCGGCGAGTACCCGCCGTCGCCGCTGGCGGCGCTACGGGAAACGCTGTCCGCGGTGCGGCGCCTGCTGGCCGGTGAGCGGATCACGGTGGACGGCAAGCACGTGCGCCTCGACGACGTCGGCCTCGAGTTCCCGCCCGCGGTCGTGCCGCCGGTGCTGGCTGGTGTGCGCGGGCCGAAATCGCTGGCGATCTCCGGCGCGGAGGCGGACGGCACGATCCTCGCGGAGCCGGCGTCGCCGGAGTACCTGCGCGCCGCGCGTGCGTCGATCGAAGCCGGTGGTGGCGATCTCGCGCGCCACACCGTGGTCACCTACACCTGGTTCGCCGCGCACGAGGATCCCGAGATCGCCCGTGACGCCGTCCGCGCCACCTTGGCCGGGCTGAAGCCGAAGGTCGCCCCGCACGTGCGGCCGCTGCCGTTCGGGGAAGAGCTGCTCGCGGCGATCGACGCGGGCGACCTCTCGGAGAAGCTGCGCCCGGAGTGGGTGGACCGGCTCAGCGTTTCGGGCACGCCGGAGCACTGCGCGGAGCGGATCGCCGAGCTCCACGAGGCCGGGAGCGATTCGGTGGTCCTCATCCCGGTGCCGGGTATCGACGAGGAAGCCGCCTTCGCCGCCGCAGGCAAGATCGCCACCGCGGTGCGCGGTCAGGGTTCGGTGGTATGAGCGGACAACTGGTCTACGGCTGCATGGGGCTCGGTGGCGGGTGGTCGGCCGAGCCACTGACCACAGTGGACATCGACGTGGCGGAGCGCGCCGTATTCGCCGCGCTCGACGCCGGGATCACCTGGTTCGACCAGGCCGACATCTACCGGCACGGGAAGTCCGAGGCAGCGCTCGGTGCGGTGCTGGCGCGGCATTCCGGGCTGCGCGAACGGATCCGCATCCAGACCAAGTGCGGGATCAGGCTCGGCGAGAACGGGCTTCGCTCCTACTACGACCTCAGCCGCGCGTCGATCCTCGAACGCGTGCGGGGCAGTCTCGGCAGGCTCGGCACCGATTTCGTCGACATCCTGCTGATGCACCGGCCGGATCCGCTGGCCGAGCCGGAGGAGATCGCGGCCGCGTTCGGCGAGCTGCGCGAGGAGGGCAGGGTCGGCGCGCTCGGCGTGTCGAACATGTCCGCGGCGCAAATGGCGCACCTGCAACGATCCCTCGACGAACCGCTCGTGGTGAACCAGCTCGAAATGAGCCTGCGCAAGCGGGACTGGGTCGACGCCGGGGTTCAGGTCAACCACTCCGGCTACGGCCGCTTTCCGGAAGGCACGCTGGAGTACTGCTCCGCCAACGCCGTCCGCGTGCAGGCGTGGGGCGCGCTCGCGCAGGGCGTCTACACCGGAGCCGGTTCGGAGGCCGAGGCGGGCACCACGGAACTGGTCGCCAAGATGGCGTCGGAGAAGGACACCACACCGGAGGCGATCGTGCTCGGCTGGCTCATGCGACACCCCGCCGGGATCGAGCCGGTCGTCGGCACCACCTCGCCCGACCGCGTGCTGGCTTGCGCGGACGCGCCGGCGCAGGCCGCCGCGATGACGCGTGTCGAGTGGTACTCGCTCTACCTCAGCGCGCGAGGTGAACCGTTGCCGTAGGGAAAAGTCCACTGTGGACGGCGCGTGCTCAGCCGGGCGGCACGCCCATCTCGGTCGCCACGCCCGTGGTCACGGTGGTGTACCCGAGCACGGTGCCCGGTTTGATCCAGGGGTGCTCCGGCCGCGGTCCGGCGACCACGCGATCGCCGACGACCTGGCCGGTGACGGTGTCGATGACCAGTTCGCGACGCTGCTGCTCGCCGCCCGCACCGATCGCCACACCGGTCCGGCCGTCGATCCGCGCCTGGGGGTCCGTCACCTCGAGACCCGGTATCTTCGCCAGCGCGCGATACCAGGATGGGCGCAGATCAGCGGGCATCAGACCGCTCTGGAGGGTCAGCACGCCGAATTCGAACACCAGGTCTTCGGTCTTGGCGCGCTTCGTCATGATGGCGTACAGCTCGGCCGGATCTCGCGGGAGATTCGCGTAGAACACCGGGTTGCTCGTATCCTCCGGCGCACCGCACGGGTTGTCGCGGGTGTTGGCATAGTAGTGGCCGCACGGGGCGCGGCGCTCGTCAGGATCGGCGTTCACCGGCGGAGGCGGCGGTACCTCCGCGGCGGGCATCGTGCCGCCGAGCAGCTTCGGCTTGCCGCTGCTCTGACGACGTTCCAGCCAGTCCTGTTCCGGGTCAGCCGGGATCCATTGCTGCCAGCGCTCGCCGAGCAGGTAGGTCCAGCCCTTGAGCGGTGCGCCGGCGGTGTTCCCCCACGCGTTCGGGCCGGTGCTGAACTCCTGCCAGTGGTCCTTCGAGAAGTAGCGGTACCGGTCGGGCCCCAGCGGCGGTTCGGTGACCTTCGCCCGCAGGTCCGCGGCGGCCTCCAGCACTTGCCGCGCGGACCTCGGCACTTCCGCCCGCTGCGGTGCCGCCATCTCCGTTCCGCGGGGGTCGTCACCGGAGTTCGACCACACCGCCACCGCGGTGATCGCGAGGACGGCGGCGACGGCCGCGGCGACCGGCGAGGCGAAGCGGCGGGTCCGGCGGGGCCTGAATTCGGTGACGGATCCGCCACTCGCTTCGCTGTCGTCGATCTTGTCGAGTTCGTCGAGCAGCGCGGCGCGGGCGCGATCGAGCGGGGCGGGTGCCGTCCTGGCTTCCTTGTGCACCAGGTCGAGAGCCTCGTCGAGTTCGTCGTCATCGGTCATCGGAGCGGCTCCTCGGCGTTCTGGTGCGCCTGCGCGAGACGGGCACGGAGTTTCTGCCGCACGCGGTGCAGTCGCGATCGCACGGTGCTGGCCGTGACGCCGACCGCGGCGGCCACTTCGGCTGGCCCGAGCCCGGCCCACGAGGTCAGGAGCAGGACGTCCCGCTCGTCATCGCTCAACGCCGCGAGTTCTCCGGCGATCAGGCGCATTCCGCTCTCGGCGTCGACGCGTTCGGCGGCCCTGATGTCGAGCGGGTCGACCTGCCCGGTTTCGTAGCGTGCTCTCGCGGTGGCGCGGTATCCGCGGATCTCGTGCCGCACGTGGTTCCTGAGCAGGTTGGTCGCGATTCCGTAGAGCCATCCCCTGATCGGCGCCCGTTCCGGGTCGTAGCTCCCCCGCCTGCGCAGCGCGACCAGGAAGGTTTCCGCCACCAGGTCGTCCGCGGCTTCGGCGCCGACCCGGCCGGCCAGGTACCCGCGCAGCGGGCCCGCGTGCTCGTCGAAGAGCCGGGTGAACACGGCTTTTACGTCGCCGCGGGTGAGGTCCGGCCGCTCGTCGTCCGCGGCAGTCACCCCCGGCTCATCCTTCACCGTCGAGTCGATCGTCACCGTCACGCTACCCCCTTGTCCGATACCGGCGGCAGCGTCCCGACCTCGTTGATTGACGACGATAACTTATCGTGGTTAACATAGCGCCGTTAAGTCCTTGAGCAGCGCACTCTGGGGGAATTGCCGTGCTGACGCGTCTCGCCGATCTGGGCATCAGGGTTCCCGGGCGGATCCTCGGTATCGCCGCGTTCGTCCTGGTCGCGGGCGGGGTGTTCGGCGCCGGTGTGGCCGAACACCTCTCCGCGGGCGGGTTCGCCGACCCCGGCGCATCGTCCACCGCGGCGACCACGCTGCTCGCCGACCGGTTCCACGCGGGCGACCCGAACCTCGTGCTCCAGGTGAGCGGCCCGCGCGGTGCCGACGACGCGGCCGCGCGCGCGGAAGGCGAACGGCTCGTCGGCGCGCTTCGCGGGGAGCCGGACGCGCGGCAGGCCGAGTCGTACTGGACCGCGCCCGCCACGGTCGCCCCCGGTCTGCGCGCCGATGACGGGCGTTCGGGGCTCGTCGTCGCCACCATCACCGGCGACGACGACCAGGCGCCGAAACGGGCCGCCGCGATCGTCGACCGGCTGCTCGCCCATCCGGCACCGGGCGCCACCGTGACGGCCGGCGGCCAGGCGATCGCCTACCACCAGGTGTCCGAGCAGGTGACCGACGATCTCACCACGGCGGAACTGGTCGCCGTACCGCTGACCGGGCTGGTGCTGGTGTGGGTGTTCGGCAGCGTGGTCGCGGCGCTGGTGCCGCTCGCGGTCGGCCTGTTCTCGATCGCGGGGACCCTCGCGCTCCTGCGCGGCCTGACCGCGGTGACCCCGGTGTCGGTCTACGCGATGAACCTGACCACCGCGCTCGGCCTGGCGCTGGCGATCGACTACAGCCTGTTCATCGTCAGCCGGTACCGCGAAGAAACCCGGGCCGGGCGGACGTCCGCCGAAGCGGTCCGGGTCGCGACCGGCACCGCGGGGCGCACGGTGCTGTTCTCCGCGCTGACGGTGGGGTTGTCGCTTGCCGCGCTCGCCGTCTTCCCGGTCTACTTCCTGCGTTCCTTCGCCTACGCGGGCATCGGCGTGGTCGCGCTCGCCGCGCTCGCGTCGCTCGTGGTGGTGCCCGCGCTCCTCACCGTCCTCGGCCCGCGTCTCGACGCGCTCGACATCAGGGTCCCGGTCCGCCGCTGGCTGCGCCGCCCGCCAGCGCGCCCGGTTCCCGCCGAGCGGAGCTTCTGGTACCGCGTGGCGTCGGCGGTGATGCGCCGCGCGGTACCGGCGGGGCTCGCGGTCACCGCGTTGCTGTTGTTGCTGGGTTCCCCGTTCCTCGGCGTGCGGTTCGGCTACCCCGACGACAGGGTCCTGCCGTCCGAGGCGTCGAGCCATCAGGTCGGTGACGTGCTGCGCACCGGGTTCGCGTCGAACGCGGCCGCGACGATCACGGTGGTACTGCCCGAGGTTTCCGCGGAACCCGGTGCCCTCGAACGGTATTCGACAGCGCTCTCGCGCGTCGGCGGGGTCACCGGGGTCACCTCGGCCGCCGGCGTCTACGCGGGCGGCGGGCGGGTCGCGCCGCCGTCCGGGGCCCCGATGGTGTCCGGGTCGAGCGCGTACCTCGCCGTGCGCACCAGCCCCGACCCGATGTCCGACGAGGGCGCACGGGTCCTCGACGCGGTCAAAACCGTTCCGTCGCCGGGCGAAGCGCTGTTCACCGGGCTCGCGGCGGAGAACGAGGACAGCGTCGCGGCGCTCGGCGACCGGCTGCCGCTGGCGATCGCGCTCATCGCGGCCACCACGTTCGCGGTGCTGTTCCTGCTCACCGGGAGCATTCTGCTGCCGCTCAAGGCACTCGTGCTCAACACGTTGTCGTTGTCGGCGACCTTCGGCGCGATGGTGTGGATCTTCCAGGACGGTCACCTCTCCTCGCTGTACGGTTCGACCGTCACCGGGTACCTCGTGGCGACCATGCCGCTGCTGATGTTCTGCCTGTCGTTCGGGATTTCCATGGACTACGAGGTGTTCCTGCTCGCCCGCATCCGCGAGCACTGGCTCGAATCCGGGCGGACGCCCGCCGACAACGAACGCGCGGTCGGCCTCGGTCTCGGGCACACCGGCCGGATCGTCACCGCGGCCGCGGTGCTGATGGCGATCGTGTTCGCCGCGCTGGCGACCGGGTCCGTGTCGTTCATGCAGATGTTCGGCACCGGGCTGACCCTCGCCGTGCTGATGGACGCGACGCTGGTCAGGGGCGTGCTGGTACCCGCGTTCATGCGGCTGGCCGGTCGCGCGAACTGGTGGGCGCCCGGCCCGCTGGCGCGCTGGCACGCGCGGCACGGCTGGGCCGAATCCGGCCGCACCGGCGAGTCCGGTTCCGCCAAGGCGGCCTCGGTGGCCGACACTGGGTGACGTGACCGCAGCCCCTCCCCCGAACCCGTCGTCGTCCCCGCGCAGGCGAGCGCGCCGCGGCAGCGGCGACCAGCTGCGCGGCAAGATCCTCGCCGCGGCGAAGAACCTGCTCGCCGAGACCGGGCGCGCCGACGCGATGTCGATCAGGGCGGTCGCCGATCTCGTCGGCGTCACCCCGCCGTCGATCTACCTGCACTTCGCGGACAAGGACGCGCTGGTGCAGGCCGTGGTCGCGGATCTGTTCGGCGAGCTCGGCGAACGGCTCGGCGGCGACATCCCCGGGGAGGCCCCGCTGGACAAGCTCTGCCGCCAGGGGACGGCGTACATCATGTTCGCGCTCGAGGCACCGGAGCACTACCGCCTCGCGACCATGTCGGCGAGCACCGAGATCGGCAAGGTGGACCTGGTGCTGCAGACCACGGCGTACGAGCACTTCCACCGGACCGTCAGCGAATGCATGGACGC
This sequence comes from Amycolatopsis sp. CA-230715, assembly GCF_018736145.1. Taxonomy (GTDB): domain Bacteria; phylum Actinomycetota; class Actinomycetes; order Mycobacteriales; family Pseudonocardiaceae; genus Amycolatopsis. The sequence goes on along the minus strand of NZ_CP059997.1, from coordinate 8,821,056 downwards.
CGGGATCTTCGCCAAGGGTGATCCGACCCCGGTCGTGCTCGATCTGTGGGCGGCCGGGCACGGCATCGCGTCGCTGCTGATCGCCAAACCGTTCCTGCCGTGGGGTGATGTCACCGAAGCCGCGGACAGGGTGATGCGCGCGACGGCGATGGGACTGTCCATTTCGGAGTACCTCGGCGCGGACGCGACCCCGGCGGACTTCGTGGCGTGGCGCGCCTCGCTGCCGCCGCGCTGAGGGTCTTTATGCTGGGGCGATGACCGCAACCCGACCACGCGGGCGCATCGACAAGCGACACGCGATCCTCGACGCCGCGTTCACCGTGTTCGCTCGCGAAGGCTATGCGCAGGCGGGGGTCGACGTGATCGCGGCCGAGGCGGGTGTGGCCAAGGCGACCGTGTACAACCACTTCCGCGACAAGGAAAACCTGTTGCGCGAGTCGATCACGGCCAGCGCCGACGAGGCGTTCGCGACGAACATGGCGGCGGTCGAGCGGCTCACCGCCTCGGACGGCGATCTGCGCGCACTGCTCGAAGAGGTCGGGCAGCGGCTCGCGCTGTGCTACTGCGACGACAAGTCCTGGGCGCTGACCCGCCTGCTGTCCGCGGAACTGGCCCAGTTCCCCGATCTGCTGGACATCGTGGACGGCCGCGCGGCGAACCGGGTGAGCGAGGCGCTCGCCGACCGACTGGGCAGGCTGATGCTGGCGGGCAGGCTGCGCGCCGCGGATCCGCGCACCGCGGCCGACCAGTTCGCCGCGCTGCTCACCGGCCCGCTGGCCAGGCGCGCGCGCCTCGGGACGAAACCGGTGCCCGAAGCCGAACTCCGCGACGTCGTGACGAACGCGGTCGACACCTTCCTGCGCGCGTTCGGCGCGGACTGAGCTGCGAGGGCGGCCACGGCGGCATGCATGCCGTGAAAGCCACCTTCACGGCACTGACTGCCCTGACTGCCCTGAAGGTGGCCTTCAGGGCATGCGAAGATTCGGCTCCGCTCAGCCGGGTTTGCGCGCTTCGATCAGGAAGCGCGTCGTGTGCGCGACGAACGGGCCTTCGGCGGTGATCCGGTCGTGCAGCTCGCGCAGTTTGGCCCGGTATCCGTCCACAGTGAACCCGGGGACCATCCAGATCACCTTGCGCAGGAAGTAGATCACGGCGCCGATGTCGAAGAACTCGGTGCGCAGGCTTTCGGATTCCAGCCGGGTGACCGACAGTCCCGCGGACTCCGCCTCGGCGCGCGCGAGTTCGGGGTCCCGTTTGCCGCGCACCTCGGGCGGTTGCGGCCCGAGGAAGAATTCGACGAGTTCGAACACGCTGTGCGGGCCGACCTGCTGGGAGAAGTAGGTGCCGCCGGGCCGGAGCACGCGCGCGATCTCCGCCCACCACGTGGTCACCGGGTGGCGGCTGACGACGAGGTCGAACGCGGCGTCGCCGAAGGGCAGCGGTGGTTCGTCCTCGTCGGCGACCACGGCGGCCCCGCGCGGGTGAAGCAGCGCGGTGGCGCGCTGGACGTTCGGCGGCCACGATTCGGTCGCGACGGTCAGCGGCGGGAGCGCGGGCACGCCGGCGAGCACCTCACCGCCGCCGGTCTGGATGTCGAGCGCGGCCGTCGCCACGGCTATGCGCTCCCCCATCGCGCGGGCGTACCCCCACGACGGCCGCTGTTCGGTCGCCCGGCCGTCGAGCCAGGAAAAGTCCCAGCCGTCCACGGAAACGGCCTCCGCTTCGGCCACCAGTTCTTCGAAGGATCGTGCCACGGCGTGATCGTCGCATCCGTTCCGGCGCGGGGCCACCGGGTTTCCCGGTAACTGTTAGAATCCAGTTAATCAGTTACAGGAGGGGTCATGTCGCTGTCCGACCTGGTTCGCCGCTGGCAGCGCGGCTGGGGTCGCTGCCGCGCACTGCCCGCGGCCACCGAGGTCCCCGGCGGCCTCCGGGTCGTGCTCGGCCTGCCGGAGCGGCACGCCGAGATCTTCGCGCTCGACGACGGTGCCGTGCCCGCGCTCGCCGAGCAGATCGCCGAGGCGGTCGAGCCGACCTGGCTCACCGTGCCGACGACCCACCCGGCCGAAGTGCGCGCCGCGCTGGAAAACGCCGATCTGGCGCCGTTTCCCGGTGACAAGCGGCTCATGACGATCGAACTCGGTGACCATCCCGCGCATCCCGTGCCGTACCCGTACTGGGCGAAGGCCTCGGAGTTCCGCGGGGTGCACCGGATCGAGCTCGCCGGGCACGACGGCACCGTGGCGGCGAGCGGGCTGGCCGCCATCGCCGGGTCCGACGCGGTCATGCACGACATCCGCACCGATCCGGCGCACCGGCGGCGCGGGCTGGCCAGTGCGGTGATGTCCGCGCTCGCGGTCACGGCGGCACAGCACGGCGCCAAGACCGGGCTGCTCGTCGCGACGCCCGAAGGCGAGCACCTCTACACCAGGCTCGGCTGGGCTCCCGCCGCCGCCGTGCTCAGCGCCACCGCCGGAAGGTCAGCGCTCGTCCGCGCGTGACCGCGCCCGGAACGCGGCGACCTTCGTCCGGTTCTGGCACGCCGTGGCGCAGAAGCGCTGCGTGCGGCCACGGGTCGCGTCGAGGAAGAACCGGTCGCAGCGCTGGGCCACGCAGCAGCGCAGGCGGGTCACCTCCGCGCTGCCGAGCAGCATCGCCACGCCGGTGACCAGATCGGCGAGCCAGGCCAGCACCGGATCCGCGCCCGGCGCGGCGAAGTGCAGGTGCCACGGCTCGTCGCCGTGCCGGGTGAGCGTCGGCGCCGCGCCGGCACGGCGCAGCAGGTCGTTGACCGTGGCCGCCGCCGCGTCCTCGTCGCCACCGGCCAGCTCGCCCAGCGCCCGGTACAGCACGACGGCGACCGCGGCCACCTCGTCGAGCACACTGTCCTCAATGGACGGAACGCGCCAGGTGGCGAGCAGCAGCGCGGAAGACGCGATCTCGCGGTCGTGTTCGCGGTCGCCGGGAACGCGTTCCCGGCCTCGGGTCCACGGCGCGCCGAAACCGTTGGCGAGGGCGATCGCGGCGTCCAGCGCGGTGCGGAGGTGACTGGTGACGTCCACGGCTCAGCCCCTGGCGCACGTCGTGCAAGGGGCCGCCGGGAAGTCCTTGGCACGGGGCACCGCCCGACAATAAGGAGGCCGCTGCCCACCCGTCAATCCGCGGTCAGAGCGCGTTCCGGCGCTGGAGCACCTTCCGCGTCTGCACGCCGTGCACGAGGTGCACGCCCGCGGCGAGCGCGGCGCTGGCGTGGATCGCCTCGTGCACCTGGTCCGCCGTCACACCGTGGTTGACGCAGCTGTTGGTGAACGAGTCGATGCAGTACGGGCACTGGTGGGTGTGCGCGACCGCGAGCCCGATCAGCGCCTTCTCCCTCGCGGTCAGCGCGCCTTCCCCGAAGACGCCGTTGTAGTAGGCCCAGAACCGTTGCATGTGGACGGTCGCGTGCTCGCCGACCTCCGCGAACTTCCCGAGATCGGCGGGCTCGTAGTAGCTGGTGCCCCCGGGTTCGGCCTCGGTGTGCCCCGCCGCGCACGCCGACAGCGCCGCTCGCGCCTCGTCGGCACGCGGGTCGGCGGGATCGATCGGGCGGAGGTCGCAGCCCATCTTCGCGTCGTGGAGGACGAGCCCGCCGTAGGCGAACTCGATCGGCCTGCGCTGGCCCGCGGTGTTCCCACCGGGGAACACCCAGTGCTTGCCGCTGACCTCGGTGTGGCAGCAGTAGACGGGATCGCCGTCGCCGCCCTGCGGCACGTGCCGCCACCCGTGCTCGGCCGCGGCGCCCGGGACGCCGTCGAAGATCTCGCGCACGTCGGGGGTCTCGCCGCGCAGATCGACCCCTTTGTGGTCGAGTACCGCCCGCGGGGGCGCCACCGCGCCGGGGAGCATGTCGTCCTCGGAGATCGGGATCGACGAGAAGATCATGTTGATCCCGCCGGGAAAGGGGTATTTGACGTATCCCTCGGTTTCCGCGACGGGTGCCACCCCCTCGGCCCTGATCCGCGCGTGCGGCAGGGTGTCGACGTCGGCGACCTTCACGTGGACGTGCACCGAGTCCGCGGCCGCCATCGCCCGCGCGTACGGGAAACCGGGGTCGAACATCGCGAGCACTTCGGCGGCCTCGACGACCGTCAGGAGGTCCAGCCCGGTGAAGAACGCGAGCACGTCGTCGAACCGGTCCCGATCGAGTCGCCCAGCTTCCCGTGACAGCGTCATGTCCGCGCCTTCCGGTGCGACCCCACGCGCGCTACCCCAGTGTCCGCACGTCCGGGTAATCGATTTCTCGAAAGTAGGGCGCCGGGCCGGTGCTGTCAACGGGTGAATCCGCGCACCTCCGGCTGGTGCTCCGCCAGCGCGCCGGTGACGGCGTCGCGATCGAGCGCGAGCCCGGCGACGAGATCCGCGACCGGATCGGGGTGTTCGCGGCGCAGCAGTTCCAGCAGCAGGAACGCGGGCGCGGCCGCCCTGGTCTTCCGCGTGGTCGCCTGCACCGACCGGTGCAGCACGCCTTTCGCGTTCGAGGTGACCGCGCTGATCGTCACCGCGGGATGCCGTGCGGGCGGCGCGTCGCCCGGCAGGTCGAGGTCGAATCCGAGCGCGCGCAACGACTCCCGGTCGAGTTCGTCGAGTGCGGCGCGGGCCGTTTCCAGGTCGACGCCGAGCGCGCGCGCCGGCGCCGAATCGGGCAGGTGCAACAGTCCGAGCAGCAGGTGCTCGGTGCCGAGGCGGCGGTTTCCGCGCCGACGTGCTTCCCCGAGCGCGGCCTTGACCACGACCGCGTAGGCGGTTTTCTGGGCCTTCTCGACCATCGTTTCGCCCTCACTTCCCGTATTTCGCGTGCACGGACTGCCTCGACATGCCCAGCGCGTCCCCGATCTGCTCCCAGGTCCAGCCCTGGTCGCGCGCACGCGCCACCGACAGGGCCTCGACCTGCTCGGCGAGGCGGTGCAGCGCACCGACGGCGCGCAACCCCATCGCCGGATCCGCCGACCGGACGCGCTTCGCCAGCTCCTCCATCTGCATGCCGTCAGGCTAGGTTGACAGCCACGATCGTGTCAACCTAGCCTGACAGCACGTGTCAGCCTGAGCTGACAGAACTTCAAGATCCGTTGAGGGGTAAGGAAATGACTCGTGACGAGATCGACGTCGTGGTGGCCGGGGCGGGCCCGGTCGGGCTCATGCAGGCGTGCGAACTGCGGCTCGCCGGGCTCCGCCCCGTGGTGCTGGACCGCGCGGCCGAACCGAGCACGGCACCGAAGGCGAACGGGCTGTGCGGCCAGGTCGTGGACACGCTCGACCACCGCGGCCTGCTCGCCCGCTTCGCCGAAGAGGCCTCGTACAGCGGGCCGTTCCCCGGGTTCCCGTTCGGTTCGGTGCCGTTGCCCTTCGCCGCGCTCGGCGAATCACCGCTGCGGGGAATGGCGCTCTCTCAACCGGATCTCGAACGCCTCCTCGGTGAGCGCGCCGGAGAACTGGGCGTCGAAATCCGGTGGGGGCACGAACTCACCGGGCTGGCGCAGGACGACGAAGGCGTGCACGTCGACGTCCGCGGACCGGGTGGACACTACCGGTCACGGGCGCGCCACCTCGTCGGCTGCGACGGCGCGCGGAGCTTCGTCCGCGACGCCGCCGGGATCGGGTTCCCCGGCGATACCGACCCGGATGTGCTGCGGCTGGGCCATTTCCACGCCGAGACCACCGTCGGGCCGTTCGAGGACGTGGCGATCGAAGTGCCGGGGATCGGACGGCTCGAACGAGGCTGGAACCGCACTCCCCGCGGCAGAGTCCTGGTGACCTCGCTGCGTGCGGGCGTGCACATCGTCGGCACCTACGAGACGGGCGGGCCGCCGGTCGACTCCGGGGCCCCGCTGACCGTCGGCGAGCTCCAGGACAGCGTCCACCGGGTGCTGGGGGCGCGGCTCCCGCTCGGGGAGTCGATCTGGCTGTCGCGGACGCGGGGCCAGGCCAGGCTCGCCGACCGGTACCGCGAGGGCCGGGTCTTCCTGGCAGGCGACGCCGCGCACCTGTTCCCGGCGGGCGGCTCCTCGCTCAACGTCGGCCTGCTCGACGCGGTCAACCTCGGCTGGAAGCTCGGCGCGGCGATCACCCGCGGGGCACCGGCCGCCCTGCTCGACTCCTACGAGGCGGAACGGCGTCCCGTCGCCGAGCGGACCCTGCGGCACACCCGCGCGCAGGCCGCGCTCGACCGTGCGACCGGCCGTGACGGCGAGGCCCTGCGCGACCTCCTGACCGAGCTGTTCGCGTTGGAGCAACCGTTGCGGCGGCTCGGCGAACTGCTGCACGGGTCCGACACCCGCTACGGCGACCACGCGCACCCGTTGGTCGGCCGGTTCGTCCCGGAACTGGCCCTGCGCACGGAAACGGGTCGCACCAGGGTGGCCGCGCTGCTGCACGAGGCGACACCGGTGCTGCTCGATCTCGCCGAACGGCCCGAGCTGCGCGCGATCGCGGCGGAGCACGACATCGCGGTGACCGTCGCCCGGTGCGACGACCCGCCCGCCGACGCGATCCTGATCCGCCCGGACGGCCACGTCGCCTTCGCCGCCTCGGCTCAGTCCACAGTGGACGAACTACGCGCGGTGCTGGCGGGCTGGTCGGCCTGAGCGGTCAGCCGCGACGCGCTCGCGCTCGTCGCTTGCCTTCGTGCATCGCCTGCACCCTGGCGATCGGGATGGTGTGGCCCTCGGCGACGAGATCTTCGGGAAGGCCGTGGGGTTCGGGCATCAGCTCGGCCCAGGGATCGGCGTCGCCGAGGAGCCCTGGCGCGGTGCGCACCGTGAAGTCCGCGGGGGTGACCTGGTCGAGGCGTTCCCACGGCACCGGGAACGACACGGGCGTGCCGGGCCGGATCCGGGGGCTGTAGGCCGCGGCCACGGTGGCGCCACCGGCGCGCGTCGAGTCGAGGAACACCTTGCCGCCGCGGTCGTCCCGGATGAACGCGGTGGTGGCGAGTTCGGGGTCGAGGCGTTCGGCGCGGGCCGCGAGCGCGCGCGTCGCCGCCGCCGCGTCCTCGATCGCGACCCCGGTGACCGGAACGAACACGTGCACCCCTTTCGCGCCGCTCGTCTTGACCACACCGGACATCCCGTCGTTCTCCAGCGCGCGGCGGACCAGGTGCGCGGCCGCGACCACGATGTCGAACGCCTCGCCCTCGGGCGGGTCGATGTCGAGCACCAGGTGGGTCGGGCGGCCCCACTCGCCGACGCGCACCAGCGGCGGATGGTATTCGATCGCCCGCTGGTTGGCGAACCACAGCAGCGTGCGGCGGTCCTCGCACACCGCGTAGGAAACGTCGCGTTGGGACGTTTCCGCCCACATCGACACGCGGCGGACCCAGTCCGGGGTGTACTTCGGCAGGTTCTTCTGCATGAACGGCGCCTGCCCGCGCAGCACGCGGATCACCGACAGCGGCCGCTCGCGCAGGCCGGGCAGGATGCGGTCGCGCACCGCGTCGAGGTAGTCGACGAGATCGCGTTTGGTCGCGTCGGCGCCGTCGAACAACGGCTGGTCGAGATTGGTCAGCGGTACGCCATCGCGTTCTTCGCCGCTCTTCGTCACGGGGAGCCCGCCCTTCCTCGGTGCCGAGCGCCGCCCATTCTAGGGTCTCGAATCGCGTGAGATGCGGACTTCGATGCCGTCGAGCACGAATTCGAGGCCCATGCGGAAGGTTTCGTCGGCGTCCAGGTGCACGGCATCGTGCACGACGGTGGACAGCGCGGGGAACCGGCCGGTGGCGAACTTCCGCTTCAGGTAAGGCCCGAAGGTGCGCTGCCACTGCTCCTTGTCCATTCCGGTGGCCCGCTCGGCGCGGCGCTCGGCGATCTCCCGGCGCACCGCGCCGATCACGTACGCGTCGACCGCCGTGACCACCGGCATGGCGAGGTCCACGTCGACGCCGCCCATCGCGGCCAGCACCGCCTCTCCCCTGGCCAGCGCGTGCGGCCCGAGCTGCGGCCGCCCGCCGATCAGATCGGCGAACCATTCGTGCCGGTGCACGGCTTTCCTGGTGGTTTCGGCGAGCGAGCGCAACGCCTCTCGCCACCCGTCCCCTCCGGGCCGGATCTCGCCGTGGACCGCGTCGACCATCAGGTCGAGCAGCTCCTCCTTGGTTTCGATGTAGCCGTACAGCCGCATCGGCCCGACCTCGAGCGCGGCGGCGACCTTCCGCAGCGACACCGCCTCCATGCCGTCCGCGTCGGCCAGCTCGATCGCCGCCCGAACGATCCGCTCCCTGCTCAACGGCGCCGGTACCGGTCGACTCGACGGCTCCGGCCGCTCCCACACCACCATGCCTGGACAATACACCGTATCCTTCAATACGCTGTATCGAGATATACAGTGTATCGAAGGGGATCCCATGACCATCGCCATCGTCGGGGCCGGACCGGGCGGCCTCGCCCTCGCCAGGGTGCTGCACGTACACGGCATCGATTCCGTCGTGTACGAACGCGACGCTTCACGCGGGGCTCGCGATCAAGGCAGCATGCTCGACATCCATTCCGGACAGCGGGCCCTGCGCGAAGCCGGGCTGTTCGAGCAGTTCACCGCGCTCGCCCGCGGCGAAGGGCAGGACATGCGCCTGCTGGAGCCCGACGGCACCCTGCTGCTCCAGGAGGACACGCCCGACGACGCCCCGCTCGACCGGCCCGAGATCGACCGCGCCGATCTTCGCGACCTGCTGGTGGACTCGCTCCCCGAACACACCGTGCGCTGGGGGCACGCGTTCGAATCCGCCGAAAACGGCGTGCTGCGCTTCGCCGACGGCAGCAGCGCGACCTACGACCTGCTCGTCGGCGCGGACGGCGCGAACTCCCGGGTCCGCCCGCTGGTCACCGACGCCCGCCCGGCGCATACCGGCCACAACGCCGTCGAACTCCGCATTTCCGATATCGACCGCACCCACCCCGATCTCGCGGCGATGGTCGGGCGCGGCAACTACTGGGTGTTCGGCAACGGACAATCCCTGGCGGCTCAGCGCAATGGCGACGGCTGCGTCCGCATCGGCCTCAACTTCTACAACACCGGCGAGGACTGGCTCGCCACCAGCGGGATCCCGTTCGACGACCCGGCCGCCGCCCGAGCACGGCTGATCGAACTGCACTCCGGCTGGGACGCGCGGTTCACCGCGCTGATCGCCGCCTGCGACGACACGATCACGGCGCGGTCGAGCACCACTCTCCCGATCGGCCTGACCTGGCCGTCGAAGCCGGACGTCACCCTGCTCGGCGACGCCGCGCATCTGATGCCGGCGGTCGGCGAGGGCGCCAACATGGCACTGCTCGACGGCGCTTCGCTCGGCCGCGCGCTGGCCGCGCACCCGGACGACCAGCTCGCCGCCGTCGAAGAATACGAACACGAGATGTTCGAACGCACCAGCGCCGCCGCGCGGATGTCCGCGGACATGCAGAAAATGCTGATGTCGCCGGACGCCAGCCGACGACTGCTGGAGTTCTTCCAACCGAGCAGCTAGCCCGCCCGTGCGCGCGCCACGCCCCGAAGGTCTCAGTGCTGCCGGGTGCGCGGCGCGGTGATCGGCGGCGGGCGGCTTCCGTTGGTCCCTGAAGGCCACCTTCGGGGACCCTGGCGCCACTTTCTCGGCCCCCGCTCACGGGCGGGCAGGGCCGCGCACGCCCCGAAGGTGACCTTCGGGGCGCTCAACGCCGCACATCCACCCCTCGCACACTCGACCTCCCGCTTTCCGGTGCCCCGAACGTGACGTTCGGGGCACCGGATTCCCCGAACGTCACTTTCGGGGCACGCCAAGGCCCGTTGCGGGCTCGCGCAGCTGGCGGGAGTGCGGTGCGAGGGTCGAGTTCGCGGCGTCTACCGCCCCGAAGGCCACCTTCGGGGACCGGCGCCAGCGCTCGAAGTTCCCCGGCGATGCGTGTCCGGTACGGGGATCGGCGCGCGATCACCTGTCGTACGCGCCGGAACGGTAGGTTTCCGGCACTGGGATTGGAGAGCACGGCATGAAGTACCTGGTACTGATCTACAGCAACCCCACGACCTGGGCGCACCCGTCGTTCCTGCACCACGAGGGCAGCACCGAGGACGAGCGCAAGGCGATGATGGCGCAGTTCGAGGAATTGATGGGTGAGATCGCCGAGTCCGGTGAACTCGTCGACGGGCAGCCGCTCGCCGCACCGGCGCTGACCAAGACGATCAGGGCGCGCGCCGACGGGCTGCAGACCGTCGACGGGCCGTTCGCGGAGTCCAAGGAGCAGCTCGCCGGGTTCTTCGTCATCGACTGCGAGACCCCCGAACGGGCCGCCGAGATCGCGGGCCGCCTTCCCGACACCCGGTTCGGTGCCGTCGAACTGCGCCCGATCATGAGCGGGTCCGGGATGGAGATGTGACGTGCCCGCCGGCGGGACACCCGATTTCACCGCGCTGCTCAGGGAACTGACACCGCAGGTGCTCGGCGCGCTCGTGCAGCGGCACGGCGACTTCGCCTCGTCCGAGGACGCGGTCCAGGAGGCACTGCTCGCCGCGTCGGTCCAATGGCCGTCGGAGGGCGTGCCCTCGAACCCGCGCGGCTGGCTCGTCACGGTCGCCTCCCGGCGGCTGATGGACCACTGGCGACGGGAATCCGCGCGCCGCAAGTACGAGAACACGCTGGCGACGCTCACCCCCGCCGACGAACAGATCCAGTCCGAACCGGACACCGGGGGCACGCAGGGGGACGACACACTCAAGCTGTTGTTCCTCTGCTGCCACCCGGCGCTGTCGCCCGCTTCGCAGGTCGCTTTGACGCTGCGTGCGATCGGGGGCCTGACCACGGCCGAGATCGCGCGCGCGTTCCTGGTGCCCGAGGCGACCATGACGCGCCGCATCAGCAGGGCGAAGCAGCGCGTCGAATCCACGGCCGTCCCGTTCGGACTGCCACCACCGTCCGAATGGGACATTCGACTCGAAGCCGTGCTGCGCGTGCTGTACCTGATCTTCAACGAGGGGTACACGGCTTCGCACGGAGCGGAGCTGCAACGCCGGGATCTCGCCACCGAGGCGATCCGGCTGACCACCGAACTGCACCGGCTCCTGCCAGCGGACGGCGAGGTCACCGGGCTGCTCGCGCTGATGCTGCTCGTGGACGCGCGGCACCCCGCGCGCACCGACGCCGACGGGATGCTCGTCCCGCTGGCCGAGCAGGACCGGCGGCGCTGGAAGCAGGAATCCATCCGCGACGGGGTCGAGCTGATCACGCACGCGCTGTCGACCGCGGTGGTCGGGCCGTACCAGCTGCAGGCGGCGATCGCGGCGGTGCACGACGAAGCCACCCGCGCCGAGGACACCGACTGGCCCCAGATCGTGGCGCTCTACGAATTACTCCACCGGATCGAGCCCGGCCCGGCGGTCTCGCTCAACCACGCGATCGCGGTCGCGATGGCCACCGGGCCACGAGCCGGTCTCGCACTCCTCGCCGACCTCGACGAGCACGAGCGCGGCACCGGTTACCGCGTCACCGCGGCGAAAGCGCATCTGTTCGAATTGGACGATGACCTCGACGCGGCCCGCGAGGCCTACGAAACGGCCGCCGCGCGCACCACCAGCATCCCGGAAAACCGCTACCTCGAAATGCGCGCGCGCAGGATCGCCTCCACCTCCTCGGCGCAGCCCCACGACAAGGTGACCCCGGCACCACCGTGCCCGTAGTCGTGCACGAGCAGACCACCATCCACAGTGGACTCGGCCGCGAGCCGGACACCCGCGTTCCGTACCGGCCGCAGCCCGGCGCGGTGCTCCAGCACTTCCGCCCGCGCGACCCTGGGGTCGAGTTCGGCGCACCGCGCCACCAGTTTCGCCGCCGTCTCCCCGTCCGGGGTGGTGTCCCACTCTCCTTCCTCGCCCGTGCCGCCGAGGATGCAGCTGTCCCGGTGCGGGATCAGGTAGGCCTCCCCGTCCGGATGGCCGAAGTCCGCGATCACCTGTGCCACACCGGGATTGGCCACCCTGACCCACTGCCCGCGGACCGGGACGACCTCGGGATCGTGCACGAGCGTCCGCGAAGCGAGGCCCGTGCAGTTGACCACGACCGGCGCGACGGCGGCCGGTTCGGCGAACGACGAAATGGTCCTGGTCGTGATCGATCCGCCCGCCCGCTGGAACCGTTCGGTCAGGTACCGCAGGTAGACCGGCATGGTCACCACGGGCTGGGTGAACCGGTACCCGGACGCGAACCCCGGCGGCAGTTCGCTTCCGGTGCAGAGCCGGACATCGGGCACCGCGCTCGCCCACCACGGCAGCTCCGTCAGCGGCTCGCGCCAGAACTGCAGCGACTCGCGGATCGTGACCCCGGTCCGCGGATCCGCCGCCATCGCGTCGAAGTAGTCCCTGCTGCGGCGGGTCCAGTCCAGCACCCTGTCCACGGGCGACGCGCGGTACGGGTACCAGGTCGCGCCCGCCACGGCCGAGGTCGTCCGCTCCGCGCGCTCGGCGGTCCAGATGTCCGCCGCCAGCCCGGATTCGCGCAGTTTCACCGCGGTGGTCAGCCCGATGACGCCACCGCCGATCACCAGGACGTCAGCCACGATCGCCCACCAGCTCACGCGTTCCGGCCCGCCGCGCCGCCTGCATCCGCATCGCCACCAGGTACACCACGCCACCCACGACCGCGCCGACGATCCACGACAGGTCGCCGTGGTGCAGCGCGCGAGCGATCGGCCCCTCGTACACCGCGTTGCTCATGAACGGCACCTGCACCGCGAACCCGATCGCGTAGGCGACCATCCCCGGCACGCTCACCCTGCCGTAGCGCCCGCGCGGTTTGAACATCTCCTCGACCTCGTACTTGCCGTGGCGCACGGCGTAGTAGTCGACGAGGTTGATCGACGTCCACGGGATCATCAGCACCAGCACCAAGGTCAGGAACGTCTCGAACGACGACAGCAGGTGGTCCTTCGACAGGAACGACATCCACGTGGCGAGCGCGGCGACCGGGAGGATGAAGCAGACCCGCAGCACCAGCCCCATCCGGAACTTCCGGTAGAAGGTGCTCGCGAACGACAGCAACGACATGTAGCCGCCGTAGATGTTGAGCGCGTTGATGCTCAGCACGCCCAGCACGAGCGCGACGTAGGTGAGCTTGGTAAACCAGCTCCCCACCCCGTCCGCGACCGACCCGATGTCCGCGATCGGCCCGCCAGGCAGGCGCTTCTCCAGCGTCGCCCCGAAGATCATCAGCCACACGCCGCTGATCCCGACCCCGGCGTAGGTGTACCAGAACACGCTGGCGATCGACGTCTTCTCCGGCAGGTACCGCGAATAGTCCGCCACGTAGGGCGCGAACCCGAGCTGCGAGGTGGCCGAAACGGACACCGCGAGCAGGAACGGACCGAGCAGGAACCCACGATCGGCCCCCGGGGTCGCCGCGGCGGGCGGGGCGAACACGAGCATCGCGGTGAGCACCGCGAACACCGCGGCCACCAGGAAGGTCAGGTACTTCTCGAACTTGTGGATCACGTTGTACCCGAACACCGCGACCACCGTGCTCAGCACCGAGAGGATGACGATGCTCGCCGGCAACGGGATCCCGAACAGCGCCGTGATCGCCTGCGCGCCGAGCACCGCGCCCGCGGCGTAGAACCCCAGGTACATCACCACCACGAACACCAGCGGGAACGCCGCGCCGTAGTAGCCGAACTGCGCGCGGCTCTGGATCATCTGCGGCAGCCCCAGGTGCGGGCCCTGCGCGGAATGGCTCGCCATGAACAGCGTGCCGACGACCACCCCGACGATGATCGCGACGATCGCCCACTTGAGGCTCATCCCGCTCGCCACCGTCGCCGCGCCCGCGGCCACCACCGGTAGCTCCATGTTCGCGCCGAACCACACGAACGCCAGATCGGACGGCTTGCCGTGCCGGAGTTCGTGGGGGATGAAGTCGATGCTGTGCTTCTCGACGAGGAAGTTCGCCCGCTCGCCAGCGTTCATTCGCCGGATGCTAACAGTCGATTGTCGACAATACAACGGTTGACCTGACCTGCCCGGACGTGATCTGTTGAGCGCGGAAAACAGTGGCAGCACGGGGAAGGTGACGCATGGCGCTCGGACGGAACCTCGCCGCACTCGGGGACGGGCCCACCCCTCCGTGGCTCACCGACGAAGCCGTCGAGACGGTCGAAACCGCCGAACCCGCCCCCTTCCCCGCCGAGGAGTACGGACACCGCATGCGGCGCGTGCGCGACCGGCTGACCGAACTCGACGCCGACGCGCTCATCGTGTTCCGCCCGTCCGGCATCGAGTACCTGACCGGCTACCACACGCAGGAAACCGCGCCGCAGCCGCTGCTCGTCACGCACGACAGCACCTACCTGTACGTGATGGACCTCGAGGTCGGCCGCGCACTCGCCAGCTCATCGGCGAAGAACATCCTGTTCACCAGCTACGCCAACACCCGCAGCGGCGCCGAGCTGATCACCGACCACGTGCTCCGCACCCTGCCCACCGGCGCGCGCCTCGCCATCGAGTTCGGCAACACCTCCACCCCGCCACGCCTGCTCGACCTGTTCCGCGCCAGCGGAATGTCGCTTGTGGACGGTCAGTACCTGGTGGAGAACCTCAAACTCGTCCTCTCCCCCGCCGAACTCCGGTACATGGAAGAAGCCGCGCGCGTGACGAAGCTCGGCGTCGACGCGGCAGCCGAAGCCGCCGCGCTCTCCGGCGCCACCGACGCCACGGTCGCCGCCGCCATCGCCGAGGCACTGCACCGCGAAGCCGACTCCGTATCGGCGTGGGGCCCGCTCGTCGTCACCGCGCCGCGCAGCGGAATCCCGCACTCGACATTCAAGGGCGACCCGATCGGCGCCGGCCCGACGTTCGTGGAATTCGCCGGCACCTGCCACCGCTACCACACACCCGTCATGCGCACCCTCGTCAGCGGAAGCCCGTCCGAGATCACCCTCCGCCTGGCGGACCGGGCGAAAACCGCGCTGGCGGCCGTACTGGAAACCGCGAAAGCCGGGGTGCCGTGCGCCGACGTCGCCAACGCGGGCCTTGCCGCACTGGGCACCCTCGCCGACGACGAGGTGTTCCACCGCATGTTCGGCTACCCGGTCGGGCTCGCCCACCCTCCACATTGGATGGACAGCGGACCGTTCTGCATCACCGCGGACAACCCGGAACCACTACGGGCTGGCATGACCTTCCACGTGCCCGCGTCCTTCCGGTCGTTCGGCGCGCAGTGCGTCGGGCTCAGCCAAACCTTCGTCGTCGAAGAGCACGGGACAAGGGTCCTGACCCACGGCGACGCCGAACTGCTCGAAATCTGAGCCGTCAAGGCCGCGCCGCGCTCACCAAACCGCTTTCGTACGCCACGACCACCGCCTGCGCGCGACTGGTGATCCGCAGCTTCGCCATCAGCCGGTTCAGATGCGTCTTCACGGTGCCTTCGGTGATCGTCAGGCGCCCAGCGATATCGGTGTTCGTGATACCGGTGGCCACCAGGCTCAACACCTCCCGCTCCCTGGCGGTGAGCGCCTCCAGCTCAGCCGGCCCCTCCGCCACCCGCCTCGTGCCGACGAACGCCTCGATCAGCCGACGGGTGACCGTGGGCGCGAACAGCATGTCCCCCGCCGCCACGGTGTGGATCGCGGCCAGCAGGCTGGGCGGTTCCGCCTCCTTCAGCAGAAAACCCGACGCACCCGCCCGCAACGCCTCGTACACGTAGTCGTCGAGATCGAACGTCGTCAGCACGAGGATTCCCGGCGGATCCCCGACCGCCTCGGCCAGGATCCGGCGCGTGGCACTGATGCCGTCGACCCCGGGCATCCGGATGTCCATCAGGATGACGTCGGGACGAGTCGCGGCAGCCCGTTCGACGGCCTGCGCGCCGTCACCCGCCTCCCCGACCACTTCGAGCCCCGGCGCCGCGGTGAGCAGCGCCGTCAAACCCGCGCGCACGAGCGGCTGATCGTCGACGACCAGAACGGAGACCATGGAAACCCGCCCTCCCCCGAGGCTGCTCGTGCCGGGGCGCTCAGGAAACCGGGATGACGAGTTCCACCACGAAACCGCCTTCCGGCCGCGCCCTCGCGGTCAAGCTCCCACCATAGAGCTTCGCGCGCTCGCGCATGCCCAAGAGACCGAAACCGCCGTCACTTCCCGAAGACGGCGCCGAAGAACCCTCGTCGGCCACCGTCACCGTCACTCTGTCCTGCTCCCGGCACACCTCCACCGTCGCCGGAGCAGCCGATCCCGCGTGCTTGACCACGTTCGTCAGCGCCTCCTGGATCACCCGGTAGATCGCGAGCTGCACACCCGAAGGCAGCTCCCCCACCGCACCCCGAACGCTCAGCTCGACGGGCTGACCGGCGGCGCGCAGCCTGGCGAGCAGATCGGGGAGCTGATCCAGCCCCGGTGCCGGGCTGAGCCAAGGCTCGCCCGCCACGTCGCCGTCCCCGGACACCCGCAGCAGGGCCAGCAGCCGCCGCATGTCGTCCAGCGCCTCCCTGCTGACCCGGCCGATGGTGCGGACCGCGCCGCGCGCGGTCGGCGGATCGGTGTCGAACACGTAGTCGGAAAGCCCTGCCTGCATGGAAATCACCGACATGTGGTGCGCGATGACGTCGTGCAGCTCGCGCGCGATGCGCACCCGCTCCTGCGTCACCGTGTGCTCCAGGTTGCGCTCGTGTTCCCGCCGCAGCTCCTCGGTCGCGTCGACCAGCCGGCGGTTCCGGTCGTCGAGCTGCCGGGCCTGATCCCCGAGCACCCAGGCGACCAGCACCACCACCAGCACCTGCGCCGCGGCCGCGACCGACGGGATGCCCAGCTCCACGCTGCCGACGTAGAGCGTCGGAGCCGTCACCGCGGCGCCAAGCGCGATCACCAGCGTCGGTTTGAGCGCGGCCACGCTGTAGAGCGCCAGCACCGGCCCCCACAGGTGCAATCCGGGAACGTGCCCGCGCAGCACGAAAACCAGGTACGCGGCCAACGTGACGATCAACGTCAGCACCGGCCACACCCGGCGCACGGCGAGCGGCAGGCAGATCAGCGCGGTCAACACGTAGGCCCAGCCGTCGAACCACCGCCACTGCGGCTGCTTGAACAGGCTGCCGACCGCGCACATCATCGCGAACGTCAGCACCGCCACCGCGATGTCGACCACCCACCGCCGCCGATGGCGAAGAACCTGGTGAAGCGACCGGCCGTGCACGAACGGAGCCTAACCGCACACGCCATCTCGCACGTCATACCAGCGGGGTAGGCCCACTGCCCCCGGCGTTGACCGCGGCCCGTGGCGCCACCTCCGGTTGACCGGCGACTTCCGGCGCAGGTGTGACGCCAACACCCGCTCAACTCAATACCGTTTTCCCCGCAACGGCGAAAAGCCGCTGATTCCATTCGAGAACGGGGAAAAACATGGGTGAGAAAAAGAGCGGCGCACGGGGACTGTTGCGCGGCGCGGCGGTGCTCGCCGCCGGCGCCGGCGCCGCCGTGCTCCTGGCTGGCGCGTCGGTCGCGGCGGCCGAAACCGTGCCGCAGGACGAGCTGACCACCGCCGCGGCGGGCTGGGGCGGCACCTACGAGTGGTCACCCGGCAACGCCCCCGGCTCGCGGCTCGACCTGGCGCAGCGGGCGAACCGCGTCGACATCTGGCGCGCGAACAACGGCTCCAACCAGCTGTGGCGCACCTACTCCTACGGCGGCGGTGTCTACGCCTTCCAGAACCGCGCCAACGGAAAGTGCTTGTGGTACGCCGGAAACGACGCGCAGCTGACCACGGGCAACTGCGACGACAGCAACAGCCACAAGTTCAAGGGCGTCAAGCACAGCGGCGGCTACTGGACGTTCAACCCGATCAACCAGCGCAGCGGCTGCCTCGACGTACGGGGCCGCGGCACCGGCAACGGCACCTACGTCGTCACGCACGCCTGCAACGGTGACAGCAACCAGCGGTGGTACAGCCACCACTGACGACCGGATCCACCCGCGGGTGCCTCGACCGGGGCACCCGCGGGCCTACGGACCGCTCCGATTCCGCGCCAGCCAGTCGTCGCGGACGATTTCGTACTCGACCTCACCGTGTTCGGTACCGTCGATCGGGTCGTCCCACTCCAGGTGGTAAGTGCGCACGTAGGTCATCCCCACCCGCTCCATGACCCGCCTCGACGCGGTGTTCACCGCCATCGTGTCCGCGAACACCCGCCGCAAACCCAGTTCGGTGAACGCCATGCGCAGCAACGCGCGCGAACCCTCGGTGGCGAAACCACGCCCCCAGTGCGCCGACCGGAACCGGTACCCGAGCCCCGCCTCCCCCGGATCGGCGACCGGCGCGAGCGACAGCCAACCAAGGAATTCTCCGGTATCGCGCGCTTCAGCCGCCCACCTACCGCGCGGGCCCGTCGAGTACTCCTCGAACAGGCGCGGCAGCACGACCTGTTCGATCTTCGCGCGCGGCGTCGCCTCGCCACCGGTCAGGTAGCGCATGACCGCCGGATCGCTGTCCAGGCGCACGAGGTTGTCCACGTCGGCTTCGGTGAACTGCCGCAACACCAACCGTTCGGACTCCAGCACGATCGACACCCCCGGAACCTAACGACGGCAGGTGACCGCTGTCGACGGATTTTCGCGCGGCCGCCTAAGCTCGCGCCGGTGACCGAACCGCAGGCGCTCGACCTCGCCGACGACGACACCGCCACACAGATCTGGCACCTCCAACGCGCTGCCTACGCCGTCGAAGCCGAACTCATCGGATTCGACGGCATCCCACCACTGCGGGAATCGCTCGCCGAACTGCGCTCCTGTGGCGAATCCTTCCTGGGCACGCACGACGCCGAAGGCCTCGTGGGCGCGGTGTCGTGGCTTCTCGACGCGAACGGCACGCTCGACATCTGCCGCCTGGTGGTCCATCCGCGCGCGCACTGCACCGGGGTGGCCACCAGGCTGCTCGACGCACTGGACGCGCTCGTTCCCGCGACCCGCGCCACCGTGTCGACCGGGACCGCGAACACCCCGGCGCTCGCGCTCTACCGATCCCGCGGCTTCCGCCCCGTCGGAACCACCGAAATCGCACCGGGCGTCACCTTGTCCACTTTGGAACGCCGGTGCCCCCTGGCTCGGTCAGGCATGCGCCCTGACCGCGGTTGACTGGGCCCTTACTCCCTCGGCCACGCCCGCGAGCCCTTGGCGGACAACGGTTCCGTACTCGTCGTCCGGTAGCGCGTCGAGATACTCCGATGCACGATCCAGGTGGCGTTTCGCCGCTTCGAACGCACCAAGTCGCCGGTAGTCCTCCGCCAGGT
Organism: Amycolatopsis sp. CA-230715; assembly: GCF_018736145.1. Taxonomy (GTDB): domain Bacteria; phylum Actinomycetota; class Actinomycetes; order Mycobacteriales; family Pseudonocardiaceae; genus Amycolatopsis. The sequence continues at coordinate 8,801,797 of NZ_CP059997.1, read as the reverse complement.
TGAGGTGCAATGACGGGTAGAACCCGCGCACCGCCATCCCGGCACGCTCGTCGTCGAGCAGATCGGTCGCGTCGAGCGCGCGGACGTTCCACGCGAGCGCCTCGGCCGGATCTTCGTACAGATCGGCCAGGTGGTGCGCGAGCGCGCACTGGTGCAACGGGTCGCCGCCGCGGTGTACGTCCTCCTCCCAAAGCGTGGTGAGCTTCTCGCGCGCCGCATCGCGGTCGCCGGTCCGTCCGAGGGTCACCGCGTCGGTGATGGCCGTCATCATGGGATCTTCTGCCATGCCGACGAGGATGGGGCTTGAACCGGCTTGAAGGTCAAGCCGACCCCGCGGACGAACCGGTCACCTCCGGTCGATCAGGAGCAGCGGTACTGCGTCGGCCGTCCGGACTCGACCCCGAACAGGGTCCGTTCGTCATCGCTGATCCCGACGAGCCGGAAAGCCCAGGAGACCGCGGTCAGCGGATCGACGACCTTTCCGTCGCGCCAGAGCACCAGCCGCTGCTCCGAGCCCACGAAGCGGTACCCGCCCACCGTGCCGTTACCCCCGATGGCCACCGCTTCCGTCGCGCCGCCGCGAATGGTCCGGACCAACCGGCCTCGCGCGTCCCATTCGGCCGCCGCGTACGACGTGTCGTCGTTCGCGCTGCCGACCATGCGCCCGTTCCGGATCGCGAACGGTGTGCCGTACGCACCGGTGCCCTGCGCGGTGAGCACGCGCCACTGGCCATCGGTGTCCCACACGAACCCGCCGCCCGAACCCGAATCGGTCTGGGCGACGATCCGGCCCTGCTCGTCCACATCGGTGAGGTGCAGGTAGTCGACGTTCGGCACGGGCAGCTCACGATAGGTGCCCGGCGCCTTCCCCGGCCAGACCACCAGCACCTCCTTGTTCCCGGCGCTGGCGAATCCGACGATGTCGCCCGCGTTGTTGACCAACCAGGCCGAATAGCTGTCCCACTTCGGGTCCCGCGCGAGCGGAGTCACCTTGCCACCGACCGACACCGCGACCGCGATGAACTTGTCGTTGACGACGTCGTCCCCGACGGCCAGCCCCGCGGAATTCACATCGCGGAGATGCGGCACCTCGTCGGGGAGCCGCAGTACGACCTTTCCGTTGTCCCACACGGTTCCGCGCGGCTCTGCGATCCCGCCACCCCACGGTGGCCTCTTGCCCGTCACCCCCACCGCGTACCGGCTGCCGTCGTAGCCGTCGACCGTGGCGAGATCGGCCCCGGACGGCATCTCCCACGCCGTCGGCGTCCAGGTACAGGTCGCCGACGCCGCGGCTTCCGCGGCGGGAGCCGAAAGCAGGCCCATCGCCAGGCCGAGCACGGCCGCGAAGATCATCCGTCTCTTACGTCTGTTCGACAAGGAATTCCCCTTCCCTCGTGGAGATCGCTCCACCCGCTCCAGCTTTTCAGCGGCGGAAGCTCCCGGGAAGACCATGATCGAAGGCAACGATTCGGCCGAACGGTCGAACTTTCGATTTCCTTGCTGTTTTTGTTGTGGCAGGCGAAATGCGCCACTCCTTTTGCGCACTCAAAGCCACGCTGTATAGGTCGTTATACACTTCGTGTGGCCGCTTTCTCGGCGGCGATCAAGGGACGAGCGCGACGAAGGCGGGGCCCTTCGTCGCGGCGGCGAGGTCGAGCGCGCCGGTCGGGTCGTCGAGCCCGACCGTGCGCACGTCGATGGCGCCGAGGTCGATCAGCCCGGACTCGACCATGCGCCACATCTTCAGCGCCGTCGCGGGACCGGACATCCACGACCCGCGAAGGGTGAGACGCCGTCGCATGACATCGCCGTACGGAATCGCGAGGTCCTGCCGTACTCCCCCGATGAGCACCATCGTGCCGCCGTTGCGCAGGCTGTCGTACCCCGCCATGGTCGGCGTCGCGTCGGGCACCGCGCCGAGCGCGTCGAGCACGACGTCCGCGCCACCGCGCGCGGCTTCGGCGATCGCGGCCGCGTCATCGGACCTGTTCCCCGTCATCGCGACGGGAACGACCCTGGAATCCAGCTCCCCCAAGCGTTTCAGCACCTCCGCGTTGCGCCCGACCGCCACCACGCGGCCGGCGCCGCTCGCGAGCGCGATCAGCGTGGCGGCCGCGCCGAGCTGCCCGGTGGCCCCGATGATCGTGGCGGTCCCGCCGGGCTGGAGCCCGGTGGCGTTCATCCCCTCCCCCGCGATGGCGAGCCACGGCAGGAACGCGAGGCGCTCTGGCCGCGGGTAACGCTCCGCGCCGGGGAGCTTCATGAGTGTCTCCTTAGGACACAGCGCGCGTTCCGCGAACACGCCGTCGCGCCACATCTTCTGCATCGCAACGGTTTTCCCGGTCGCCACCCCGCGCCCGCCGACGCCGGTCCAGCCGATGAGAATCTCCTCGGGGTCCTCACTCTCGCCGGAGGTCAGCAGCGCGAGGTCGAGCACGACATCGCCGGGCTCGACGTTGAACACGTCGTCCGCCACGGACACGACCCTGCCGACACACCCCGGCCCCAGCACGAGCGGCGTCGGCACGGGTCCTCGCTCACCCCGCGCGACCACCTCCGTGTAGGCCGGGACGTAGGCGGCCAGCACTTCGATCACCGCACCACCGCCCCTCGGCGACGGTTCCGCCACCTCGTCGACTCGTACTCGTTCACCAACGGAATCCAAGATCCAGGCACGCATGGCCCCAGTCTGCGGACCCGTTATCCTGGTATCCAGAATGCGCTCATTCTGGAACTGGAGGTGCCAGCATGCCGGACCTCGCCCTCCGCCGCCGGGAACTGGGCGCCTTCCTGCGCAGCCGTCGAGAGCGGATCACGCCGTCGGAAGCGGGCATCCCGCCCACCGGGCGGCGCCGGACGCCCGGCCTGCGGCGTGAAGAACTCGCGTTCCTCGCCGGCATCAGCGCCACCTGGTACACCTACCTCGAACAGGGCCGCGACATCCGGCCGTCCGATCAGGTCCTCACCGCGCTGGCCACCGCGCTACGGCTCACCGAGCACGAGCGCGATCACCTGTTCCACCTGGCGGGCACACCCGCGGCGGCCGGACCCGACGAACCGGAACCGGTCGACCCCGCCGTCACCGCGATCCCGATGCTGCTGCGGCACAATCCGGCCTACCTCACCGGCGCGAGCTACGACCTGCTCGCCGTGAACCCGGCCGCCGCCGAGCTGTTCCCCGATCTGGACACCGCGGGCGAGGCCAGGCCCAACCTCGCCCGCTGGATGTTCACCAGCCCGGCGGCGCGCCGGGTCCTCGTGGACTGGGAACGCGAAGCGCAGGTGCTCCTCGCGCGACTACGCGCCGCCGCGGGGCTCCACCCCGCCGATCCCCGGTTCACGAGCCTTGTCGAGGACCTGCACGCGGCGAGCCCCGAAGTCCGGAAGTGGTGGCCCCGCTACGACATCCAGGTCCGCAGGACGGGCACCAAACGGCTGCGCCACCCGCGACGCGGCATCGTGACCATGACCCACACCGCGCTCCACGTGGCCGAGCACCCCGAACAGACCCTCGTCATCTACCACTGGCCCGAGTCGTAGAAGCGATCCTGCTCCTGGAACGCCTCGGTGCGGGCGATGTCGACGCAGCGCGCGCAAGTGGCCCTGGCCGGATCGTGGCAGACCATGGCCTTGTCGGTGACGACCTTGCCGCACATCGACTCGGTGTATTCGATCTTGATCTTGCGCGGCAGATGACGCACGAGCGTGAATTCCACGGTGACTCCTCGACCGCCAAGCCAGCAGATGCTCCCCCCGCGCGGCGGTCCTGCGCAGCCAGGAGTCTACCCGCTACCGCACGGAAACCTTCATCAAGGTGCCACTGCGCACGCACTCCCGCTTCCAGGCGACCGTCCGAGCATCCAGCAGCGCGATCGTGATCACTTCCACCGTCCAGCAATCGTCCGCAACGAGGAAAACCACACCGGCCCCCAAGCCACCCCCGGCGACCTTGGCCTCGAAACCTCGCTCAAGGACCTCAAGGCCGCCGCCGAAGCCCGCCGACCATCCACTGTGGACGGTGCTCAGAACGCGGGCACCTCGTTGGTCATCGCGTTGCCCGTCTCGCTCTTCTTGAGATCGATCTGCCAGTCCGAGTCCGGGGTGAAGATCTCCAGGAAGCTCTCGAACTTGCAGGAGCTGGTGAAGCCCTTCCTGGCCGCGTCCCAGTCGGTGCCGGTCTTGAAGTACACCGAATAGTTCCCGGACAGACCGGTCAGGGTCGCGCTGGAACCCGTGCGCACGTAGATCGACGCCTGCGGGTTCTTCGGGTCGCCGTGCACCGCGGCGATCACGGCATCGCTCTCGGAACCGTTGGTGATCTGCAGGCGGCCGTGGCCCTTCGGTCCGTTGCGCTGGATGATCTGCCCGTTCCGGGCGCGCCGGTCCGGGGCCGCGGGTGGCTCCTGCGGCTCCGGCGGCAGCAGCTGCTCGCCGTACTTCAGCCCGGCTTTGGCGAACTTGGCGATCATTTCGTCGTGGTCGCTGGCGCGCACCCGCCAGTAAATCTGCTTCTTCGCCTTGACCAACTGCGCCTCGGGTGCGGGCGGCACCCCGCACTCGTTCGCTTCGCCGACGTCGGTCGGCTTGTCGTACGTGCGCAGGTCGGAGGCCGAGGCAAGGTGGAGTTCGAACTCCAGCCCGGACGCGGCCTCCGGCGGCTGGACCTTCCGCAGCTCGGCGTCCTTGGTCTCCAGCACGGTCGCCAGGTCCAGCCGCGCGGCGTCGACCTCGGCCAGCGTTTTCGCCGAGACCACGCGGTCGAGCTGCTGGCGGATCGCCTGCTCGGTGCCGGTCAGCAGGTCCTGGTACTGCGCCAGGGTCAGCACGGGTTTCGCCGGGGTCGTCGTAGTGGTCGGCAACGACGACGAACTCGTGGGCGACGGCGGAGCTTCCTCATCGCACCCCGCGACGCACCACAACACGGCGACGCCAATCGCCGCCGCCGTTCGCCCTACCGGAAACTGCCGCATGCCCGCTCCCCTCGATCGCGCCGAGGGCAACGGTAGCCAGGATGGCGGGGAGGGCTCCCCGTGTTGTCCGGTTCAGGCCGCGGGTTCAGCGCAGCTCGGCGCGCTCGTCGATGGTGCGGTCGGGTTCACCGAGAAAGAGTTCCGGTGTGCATTCCGTGCCGTGGAAGATGTTCAGCGTGTCGAGCCGGTATCGCCACAGCCCGGCGCCGAAGTAGGTCCGGAACCGGTAGTTGATCCGCCAGCGCAGCCACTCCCCGCGGCCAAGGCGCACCGCGGGCGGGCGCCGCCGGACGAAACCGTGCAGTTGTGCCGAAAGCAGCATCACGCGCAGGGTGTCGCCCTCGTCGCGCAGATCGACGTGCTTCGGCACTGTCGGCGACATCGTCGCACGCGGAGCGAACCCGCCCGCCTCGTCCATGACGACCTCGTGCACCATCGGCGAAACAACCTCCGGCAAGGCGAACGCGAGAGGCGCCGCATTGCGCCGCGCCGCATTCGCGCCACCGCGCGACGCGGCGGTCCACCGGGTACGCACCCACTGCGCGACGACGTCCACCACCCGATCATCATGCCGGGGAGCGACTACGCCTTCCACCGAGCCAGGAACACCTGCCAGCTCTGCGCGGGAACCAGCAGGTTTCCGGCGCTCGGCGCCTTCGAGTCCCGGACTGCGGTGACCTGGGTACCAAGCGCCACCTCGACACACTTGCTCTCTTCATAGCCATCGCTGTAGCTGCTCTTCACCCAGGTCCACGCGACGGCCGCCATCCGGTTACTCCTTCAGCTGTTCGTACTCCCCCGCGAGTTGGGTGAGCCTCGCCCTCGATTCTCCCTCATTCAGGGCATCATGTTCCAGCCTCGCAACAACGGTGTAGTAGGCCTCCACGCAAGGCCGTTCGTCCATGAAGAGCGCCGCGCCAAACGTATCGGCGTGCACGATGGTGGGGTGGTCGGCGAACTCCAGCACATCGAACGCACCACCGACCGCCGCAAAGTTCCCCGCAGACTCCGGCACGAGCCGTATCGCGCAGGTGGGCACCGCGCTGGACAGCAGAAGTTGCAGAACCTGCTCGTGCATCACCTCCGGACCACCGATGCCCAAGCCCAGCGCACGCTCATGAACGAAGAACCGCGTACGCGGACTTCCGGTCTTCGTCAGAATTCGCTGCCGATCCATCCTCGCCTTCACCAGCAAGGAGATCCGGTCCCGCGGAACCGCCCCACGCGCTTCGAAGATCGCTCTCGCGTACGCTTCACTTTGCTGCAGCCCGGGAATGACCAGCGGCTCATAGCTCGTGATCGAATTGGCCAGGCTTTCTTGGATGATCACCGATTTCGTGGCATCGGCCAGTTTGTGGAAGTACGGGCGCACCCAGTACAGCTCCGACGGCGGCTCGGTGAGGTCCAGCAACCTGTTGCGCTCGGCGAGATCCACGCCGCAGGTCGCCAGATAGGTCGCCGCATCGACCGTGCCGATCTCCCTGCGACCGTTTTCCCACCGCGAGATGTTCCCCGCGGAGAAACCGGTCTGCCTGGCCACGTCGTGGCCCGACATGTCGCGGCTTTCCCGTAGCGTGCGAAGTTCCCGGCCAAGTTCACGGCGCCTCGCCGTGGATTCCTCAGTCATGCGCCCACGTTAGAACCGCGCGACATCCCGGTAGATCAGCCCACGCGCGGATTCACCTCAATGGATTTTCGGTGCGGATCCGCACCACTCGAGCGCGTACCCGCGCTACGGCAGCGCGGCGGCGATGCCGTCGAGGACTCGCTCGACACCGAACGCGAACACCTTGTCATCGGGCCAGTGCTCGGCTTCGCGGACGAACCGCGCGGTCATCGGGTGCTTGTCCTCGGCGAGCAGCCGTCGCACCCACGGGGTGAGGATTTCCTGCCACTGCTCGTCGGTGATCCCGGTCCGCCGCGACAGTTCCGCGCCGGCGAGGTCCTCGACCACGTTGCCGTGCACGTACCCGCGCAACGTGCCGACCAGACCGTGGATGGTGTCCATGTCGAGCCCGAACCCGTCGAGCGCGGCCATCGCGAACTCGTTCACCCGCAACGCGTTCGGGCCCATCGCGGGCCTGCCGATCTTCGTCGTCACGCTCCACGGGTGCCGCAGCGCCACCGCGCGCTGCTCGGTCGCGGAGAGCCGCAGGTCCGCCCGCCAGTCGCCGGAAGGCTGGTCCGGGAGCCGCTGCTCCCCCAGCACCGCGTCGTTGATCAGCTCCAGCAGGTCGTCCTTGCTCGGCACGTGCCGGTACAGCGACATCGGCCGCACGGACAACTCTGCGCCGAGGCGGCGCATCGACAACGCGTCGAGCCCTTCCGCGTCCGCGATCGCGATGGCCACTTCGACGATCTTGTCCCTGCTCAACGCGGGAGCCGGACCAGGTGGGGCGTCCTCGGCCCAGATGTACCGCGGCGTGGACCGCTCGGCCATGACCACCTCCTCCTGGCGGGGAAGCATAACAAGCTGATACGGTGTACACCTGACCGATACGCTGTATCAGCCACTCGAACTGGGGACTCGTTCATGGGAAATGATCTGGCAGTACTCGTCGAAGGCGTCGCAAAACGCTTCGGCGACACCGAAGCACTCGCGGGGCTCGACCTGGAAGTTCCCGCCGGGACCATCTGCGGTGTGCTCGGGCCGAACGGGGCGGGCAAGACCACCGCAGTGCGCATCCTCTCCACACTGCTCAGGCCCGACCGCGGCCGCGCCTTCGTCGACGGAATCGACGTGGTGCGCGATGCCGAGCGCGCCCGGTACCGCCTCGGGCTCGCGGGCCAGTTCGCCGCGGTCGACGAAAAGCTCACCGGGCGCGGGAACCTGCGGATGTTCGGCAGGCTTTACCACTTACCCGGCCGCGTCGCGAAGGAACGTGCCGACGAACTGCTCGACCGGTTCCACCTCACCGAGGCCGGAAACCGCGTCGTGTCAACCTATTCCGGCGGTATGCGGCGCAGGCTCGACCTCGCGGCGAGCCTGCTGATCGCGCCCGCGGTGCTTTTCCTCGACGAACCCACCACCGGGCTCGATCCGCGCGGGCGCGCCGAAGTGTGGGCCGCTGTTCGCGACCTCGTCGAGGGCGGCACGACCGTCGTGCTCACCACGCAGTACCTCGACGAGGCCGACCACCTCGCCGACTCCATCGCGGTCATCGACGCCGGGCGCGTGGTCGCCACCGGCACTCCGGAACAGCTCAAGAACAAGGTCGGTGCCGAACACGTCGCCGTCGCACTGGCCAGCGCCGACGACCTCGCCGAAGCAGGCGCCGCGCTGCATCGCGCCACCGGCGGCGAACCGATGCTCCACCCCGGTTCGCGGACGGCCACCGTCGCGGTGAACGGGGACCCGGGCGCGCTGGCCGCCGTGGTCCGCGAGCTGGACTCCGCGGGTATCCGCATCGACACCATGGCGCTGCGCAGCCCCACCCTCGACGACGTGTTCCTCGAACTCACCGGCCATTCGGCGGACGAAGCCACTCAGGAGGTGCCCGCATGACCGCCGCGCTCTGGGTCCCCACCCCGCCCAAGACGATGTGGACCAAGCTCCGCTGGGCGGTGTCCGACGGTTTCGTGCTGGTGCGGCGCGAACTCGAGCACCTGTTCCGCGATCCGGGCGGGCTCGCCAGCGAGATCGTCCTTCCCGCGATCATCGTGCTGCTGTTCGGCTACGTCCTCGGCAGCGCGATCATGGTGCCCGGCGGCGGGAACTACCGCGAATACCTGATGCCGGGGATCTTCGCCATGCAGGCCATGATGGGGATCGGCGTCACCGTCACCACCGTCGCGGGCGATCTCGCCGACGGCGTGATGGACCGCTTCCGGTCGATGCCGATGGCGCGCTCGGCCGTCCCGTTCGGACACACCGTCTCTTCGCTGGCCACCGGGCTGGTCAACTTCGCCGGTGTCGCGGTGTGCGCGCTCGTCGTCGGCTGGCAACCGCACCGGGGCCTGTGGCTCACCGTCGCGGGTTTCGCCGTGCTGCTCCTGTTTCGGTACGCGGTCGGCTGGGTCGGCGTCCTGCTCGGACTGGTCTTCAAGACCGAGGAGGCAGCCGACCACGCGGTGCCGCTGATCTTCCCGCTCGCCATGATCGGCAACACGTTCGTGCCGACCGACGGCATGCCGGGCTGGCTGCGGATCATCGCCGACTGGAACCCGATCAGCGCGGTCACCGACTCCTGCCGCCTGCTCTGGGGCAACCCGGGGGCGCACGGCGCGGGAACTTCGTTGCCGCTGCAGAACCCGGTGCTCACGGCGATCCTCTGGTCGGTCGGCATCATCGCGGTGGCGGCGCCACTTGCCGTGTGGCGTTACCGCGCCGCGGCGCGCTGACCCCAGCTACGGCCGACGACCCAGGTAAGCGGCGAGCCGGGTGTAGACATCGGCATCCTCGGCAACCGGCGCGATCGGTCCGAACGGGCCATGGCCGCTGCGTTCCTCGTGGGTGTAGGCGTCAAGCGCGATCCGTCCTGGCAGCGTGGCCCACGGCAAGGTGACCGTGCTGTCGAGCTTTTCGTCGTCGGCCCACGCCCGTTCGGCCTCGCCGCGGGCCAGCGCGAACGCATCGACCCAGCCGTGATCGTCGACACCGTCGATCACGGCTGGGATGTCGCCCGTGCCGACTCCGGCACCGACGCGGGCGTCTTGTGCAGCACCGCGACGACGTGCCCGAGCAGCGCTCGCACGTCGTAGTCGGCGCAAGGCGTGCTCTTGCGCGGTTCGCCGGGGCGCATCGCTGCTATCTGGTACTCGGTCTGGTCCAGGGAGCGGGCGAACGGCGGACGCGGGTCGTGGATCGCCGGTACGGTCATGCCAGGGAACCTACGCGCGCACCCCGACAATTCCGCCTGCCGCAGAGGATCACGCAATGGCCGCCGTCCGTCCTTCGCTGCGAGAGGCGCGGGTGATCCTGATCGGCGGCACGTCGAACGTCGGGAAGTCCACTGTGGCGCAAGCACTGGCGGATCGGCTCGAGTACGAGTACCGGTCGACCGACAAGCTCGCGCGGCATCCCGGGCGTCCGTGGCCGACGCCGGACCGTGCCGTGCCCGCGCACGTCGCCGAGCACTACCGCACGCTCACCGTCGACGAGCTGATCACCTCCGTTCTCGAGCACTACCAACGATTGTGGCCGCGGGTGGAGCAGTTGATCGCCGATCGTGCGGCGAACGACACAGGTCTCGTCCTCGAAGGGTCCGGGCTCTGGCCCGCGCTGGTCGCCGAACTGACCGTCCCGCGCACGGCCGCGATCTGGCTGACCGCTGAGAAGACCGTGCTGAGCGACCGGATGCGCGCGGCCAGCGGCTACGAGGAAGCCGACCAAGAGCACCGGCACCTGGTCGAGAAGTTCCTCGGCCGCACCATCCGGTACCAGGAGCTGATGCTCGCCGACCTCATCAAGCTCGGCTTGCCTTGTCTCCCCGTCGGCGGCCACACCGTCGGAGAGCTCGCCGACGCCGTCCTCGCGCGCGCCCTCAGTTGAAGATGACCGTGCGATTCCCGTTGAGCAGCACGCGGTTCTGGCAGTGCCAGGTGACCGCGCGGGCGAGCGCGAGCCGTTCGGCATCCCGCCCGACGGCCACCAGATCCTCCGGCGAGCGCCGGTGGTCGACGCGGATCACCTCCTGTTCGATGATCGGCCCCTCGTCGAGGTCCGGGGTCACGTAGTGCGCCGTGGCCCCGACGAGTTTCACCCCGCGTTCGTAGGCCTGGTGGTACGGGCGGGCGCCCGCGAAGCTCGGCAGGAACGAGTGGTGGATGTTGATCGCCCTGCCTTCGAGCCGCTTGCACAGGCCGTCCGACAGCACCTGCATGTACCGCGCCAGCACGACGAGATCGATCCGGTGTTCTTCGACGAGATCGAGCAGGCGGGCCTCCGCGGCGGGCTTGGTGTCCTTGGTGATCGGCACGTGTTCGAACCGGACCCCCGCGGCGTCGGCCATCGGCCGCAGGGTGTCGTGATTGGACACCACGAGCGCGAGTTCGGCGCCAAGGCTGCCGCTTCTCCAGCGGTACAACAGGTCCGAGAGGCAGTGGTCGAACTTGGACACCATCACCAGCAGCCGCGGCCGCACCGACATGTCGTGCAGGCGCCAGCTCATCCCGAACGCCCGCGCCGTCTCGCCGAAGTGCTCGGCGAACCCCTCCTCGGTGAGCGGGGCGAGCGGCTGGAAGCTCGTGCGCAGGAAGACCCTGCCGGAGAGCGGATCGTCGAACTGCTGGTGTTCGGTGATGTCGCAGCCCAGCTCCACCAGGACCGAGCTGACCGAATGCACGATGCCGGGCCGTTCCGGGCAGGCCAGGGTGAGCACGAACGGATCGGTCACGACTCCCCCACGTACTCCGTGGCGGCATCCACCAGCCACGCGGCGAGGTAACCCGCGAAGGACGAACGCACCAGCACCGTGAACGCGTCACCACCGCGCGCGACGAGCACCACGCCCGCCCTGGCCAGTAGCGTCTGAACGCAGGTACCCGGTGGCGAGCCGAGCGGGTGGAGGTCGATGGCGCACCCGTGCGCCAGCACGTCGCGGGCATGCGGGCCGGACAGGTCCAGTGCGGTTCGCTGCGCCGAAGTGTCCACAGCGGACAGACAAAGACCGTCCACACGCGACAACAAGGCGGCCTCGGATCCAGGCGGCGCGAGCACGAGGTACTCGTCGGGGCCGAGCCACAGCACCTCGACACCTTCCCCGCCCGTCGCGGTGCACGGGCGCTCCGGCAGCGGACACGACAGCGCGGCGGAGACCGCGGCGCGCTGCCCCGTGGCTACGCGGAGCGTCAACTGGGTCAGGAACGGCCGTTCGGCCAGGCTCACCGCGGGCGCGAGCGCGGCGAACCTCGGCGCCCAGTCCTCCAGCGGGCTGTGCCGCACCAACGCGCTAACCGTCACGGCGGGCTCCTTCCTTGTCGTAGAGCACGGGTTCGGTGACCGTCACCGGGACGAGGCGATCGCCCACGGGCACGCGGAGCGTCTCCCCGACCCGGTCGCGGCCGCCGCGCACGAGCGCCAGCGCGAACGAAGTGCCGAGGGCGGCGCTGTGGTAGCTCGACGTGATGTGCCCGAGCATCGGCACCGGCGGCTCGGGCAGCCGTTCCACGGCGACCAGGTGCGCGCCCTCCGGCAGCACCTCGGCGGGATCCGACGGCAGCAACCCGACGAGCTGCTTCCGGTCGGGGCGGAGGTTTTCCGCGCGCGAGAACGACCGCTTGCCGATGAAGTCGGGCTTCTTCTTCGACACCGCCCACGTCATGCCGAGATCGTGCGGGGTCACCGTGCCGTCGGTGTCCTGCCCGATGATCGGGTAGCCCTTCTCCGCGCGGAGGACGTGCATGGTCTCCGTGCCGTACGGCGTGATCCCGTACGGCTCCCCCGCCGCGACCAGCGCTTCCCACACCGTCGGCCCGTCCCACGCGCACACGTTGACCTCGTAGGCCAGCTCACCGGAGAAGCTGATCCGGCACACCCGTGCCGCCACGCCGGCGACCGTGGTGTCCCGCCAGGTCATGAAGCCGAAGGCCTCGTTCGACACGTCGAGCTCCGGCGCGACCGCGCCGAGCACCTCGCGCGATTTCGGCCCCACCAACGGGATCGTGACCCACTGCTCGGTGACCGAGGTGAGCGTGACCCGCAGGTGCGGCCACTCGGTCTGCAGCCACTCTTCGAGCCATTCGAGCACCATCGCCGCGTTGCCGGTGGTCGTGGTGATCAGGAACCGGTCCTCCGCGATCCTGGCGACCGTCCCGTCGTCGAGCACCATGCCGTCGATCCCGCACATCACGCCGTAACGCACGAAGCCGACCTTGAGGGTGGCCATCATGTTGGTGTAGACGAGATTGAGGAACGCGGCGGCGTCGGGCCCGACGACCTCGATCTTGCCCAGCGTGGACCCGTCCATGAGCGCGACGCCGGTGCGCGCGGCGACGCATTCGCGACGCACCGCGGCGGCCATGTCCTCGCCGTCGGCCGGGTAGTACCACGGCCGCTTCCACTGGCCGACGTCCTCGAACTCGGCACCCGCCGCGACGTGCCACGCGTGCAGCGCGGTCACCCGGACCGGGTCGTGCAGCTCCCCGCGGTCGCGCCCGGCGAGCGCGGCGAAGGGCACCGGCACGTACGGCGGCCGGAACGTGGTGGTGCCGGTGTCCGCGATGTGCCCGCCGAGCGCTTCCGCGATCACCCCCGAGGCGAGCACACCCGAGGTGCGGCCCTGGTCGTGCGCGGTGCCGATGGTGGTGTACCGCTTGACGTGCTCGACCGAGCGCAGGCCCGCACCGGTGGCGCGCAGGATGTCCGACACGGTCGCGTCCCGCTGCAGATCGACGTACCGGGTGTCCGGCTCGGCGGGATCGGCCGCGGGGACCGACCACAGCTCACCCGTCGGCTGTTCGCGGCGGATCGGCGCGGAATCGGGCAGCGCCGCGTCGGCGGCCGAGCAGAACCCGAGGTCGACCGCGGCGTCCCGGCCCGCGAGCAGGCACTCCCCCGTTTCCAGCAGCCCCGCCGCCGATCCCGCGACCCGCATCCCGGGCACCGCCCCGCCCGGCACGAACGCGCCCAGTTCGTCGCAGTACGCGAGCGGACCACGCACCTGGCTGAACAGGTTGACCACCGGCGTCCACCCACCGGAAACCAGCACCAGATCGCAGCCCTCCTCGGTCGCGCCGCCACCGGCACGGGGCGCGATCCGGACCCCGGTCACCCTGTCCGAACCGAGGGTCTCGGTCAAGACGTGATCGGCTCGCACGTCGATTCCCCTTGCCGCACAAGCGAGTGCGAGTGAGCGGGGCGCGGCGGACCGACCGTCCACAATGGTCGCGATGCGCATGCCGGCGTCCGCGAGTTCGAGCGCCGCGGCGTACGCGCTGTCGTCGATGGTGAACACCACCGCGCGATCACCGGCGCGGACGCCGTACCGGTGCAGGTAGGTGCGCGCGGCACCGGTGAGGAGCACGCCGGGCCGGTCGTTCCCGGTGAACACCAGCGGCCGCTCGTGCGCCCCGGTGGCCACGATGGTGGTGCGGGCCCTGATCCGCCAGATCCGGTGCCGGACCACGGACGGCGACGCGTCGGCGAGGTGATCGGTCCGGCGCTGCACCGCGAGCGTGAACCCGTCGTCGTAGCACCCGAAGGCGGTCGTCCTGGCGAGCACGGTGGTACCCGGCCCGGCCAGATCGTCCACAACGGACCGCGCCCAGTCCGCGCCGGTGCGCCCGTCCACATACTCCGGCGAGCCGAGCAGCGAGCCGCCCGGCACCGGCTGGTCGTCGAGCAGGACCACGCGGGCACCGGACAGGGTGGCGGCCTGCGCGGCGAGCAGCCCGGCCGGACCCGCGCCGATCACCAGCAGGTCGCAGTGGACGTGCTTGGCGTCGTACCGGGCGAGATCGGGCGACGGTGGCAGCGCGCCACGGCCCGCGAGCCCGTTCGCGACGAGCCCGTCGCACAGTTCGACCGCGGTCGCCTGGCGCATCGGCTCCTGGTAGGGGTGCCGCACGCCGACGAGCGCGCTGGCCTCCTCCACCCCAGCCGACATGATGCCGCGCGGCCTGCCGTGCGCGATGCTCGTGGCCACGCGGTGCACGCCGTTGGCGAGAAGCGCGGAAGCGAGCGTGTCACCGGGGTGGCCGGTGTAGTCCGTGCCGTCGAAGGTGAACCGCAGCGCGGTGCTCCGGTCGACCAGGCCGCGGGCCGGGATCCTCATGACGCCACCTCCCGCTGTGTCTTGCGGGACACCCGCACCCGGTCGGGCATCGCGAACGGGGCTCCGCCAGTGTCATTCACCATGCCCTCCATCTCGTACACGGAGCGGAACTCGTAGGTCACGGTGTCGCGCACCGCGTTGAACCAGCGGCGGCACCCCGCGGTGTGCGCCCAGCGCTCCGCGAACGGGCCGACTGGGTTGTCCCGGTAGAACACGAACTCGGCCCAGTCCTCATCGGACAGTGCGGCCGGATCCGCGGGGTAGGCGACGTGCGCCTGCCCGCCGTAGTGGAATTCGGTTTCCTCGCGCGGCCCGCACCAGGGGCAGGGAATCAGTTGCATGACAAGGCTCCTAGTGCGCCACAGCGGCGGCGCCGTGCTCGTCGACGAGTGCGCCAGTGGTGAAGCGTTCGAGGGTGAACGGGGCGTTGTACGGGTGGGGGCGGTCGTTGGCGATCGTGTGCGCGAAGCAGCTGCCCACGCCCGGGGTCGCCTTGAACCCGCCGGTTCCCCAGCCGCAGTTGAGGTACAGACCGTCCACAGGGGACAGTCCCATGATCGGGGAGGCGTCCGGGCTGACATCGACGATCCCAGCCCAGGTGCGCAGCAGATGCGCGCGGGCGAAAATCGGGAACAGCTCCAGCGCCGCCGACATCTGGCGTTCGATGATGTGGAAGGCGCCGCGCCTGCCGTACCCGTTGTAGCCGTCGACACCCGCGCCCATCACCAGCTCACCTTTGTGCGCCTGGGAAACGTAGACGTGCACCGCGTTCGACATCACCACCGTCGGGTGCACCGGTTCGAGCAACTCGGACACCAGTGCCTGCAACGGGTGCGACTGCAACGGCAACCGGAACCCGGCCCGTTCGGCGAGCACGGAGGTGTGCCCGGCGGCGCACAGCGCGACGCGGCCCGCGGCGATGCGGCCGCGGGAGGTCTGCACGCCGGTGACCTTCCCGTCGCTGATGTCGAAGCCGGTGACCTCGCAGTTCTGGATCAGGTCGACGCCGAGATCGCTCGCCGCGCGGGCGTACCCCCACGCCACGTAGTCGTGCTTGGCGATACCGGCCCGCGGCTGGTAGGTGGCACCGAGCACCGGGTACCTGACCTCGGGCGAGACGTTGACGATCGGGCACACCTCGGCCACCTGCGCCGGGTCGAGCCATTCGGCGTCGATACCGTTGAGCCGGTTCGCGTTGACCCTGCGGACGCTGTCGCGCACGTCCTGCAGGCTGTGCGCGAGGTTCAGGACGCCGCGCTGGCTGAACAGGATCGGGTAGCCGAGTTCCTCTTCGAGCCCTTCCCAGAGCTTCAGGGAATGCTCGTAGATGCCCGAACTCTCGTCCCACAGGTAGTTCGAGCGGATGATGCAGGTGTTGCGGGCCATGTTCCCGCCGGCGAGCCAGCCCTTCTCCAGCACCGCCACGTTCGTGATGCCGTGGTGGCGCGCGAGGTGGTAGGCCGTCGCGAGGCCGTGGCCGCCCCCGCCGACGATCACCACGTCGTACGACCGCCGCGGCTCCGGATTGCGCCAGAGCTGGTCGGGGTGGTCGGGGAGATCAGGAGAGCGCATGCCGGGACCCCAATCTGGTCGCCAACTGACAGTCGACTGATATATCAGTTGTTGGGCTACGCTACGTGGCATGAGTGACCCGGTCAAGACCCCGGCCACAGCGCCCCGTTCGCTCGCCGAACGCGCCTACCTGGCGATCCGCGACCAGCTCGTCATGCTCGACATCGCACCGGGCGAGCCCATCAACGAGGACGCGCTGGCCCGCGGCCTCGAAGTCGGCCGCACCCCCGTCCGCGAAGCGCTCAAACGGCTCGAGAACGAGCGCCTCGTCGCGGTCTTCCCCCGCCGGGGCACGTTCGCCACCGACGTGAACATCGCCGATCTCGGCCACATCTTCGAGGTGCGGCACACGCTCGAACCGATGGCGGCCGCGATGGCGGCCGAGCGCGCGAGCAACGCCGAGCGCGCACTGCTGGCAGCGCTGCTCGAGAAGCTCGATGACGACGTCGAACGCACGCCGTCCGACGCGCTCATGCGCCTCGACCTCGACGTCCACCGCGCGATCTACCACAGCACCGGCAACCCGTTCCTCGAAGACACCCTGATCCGCTACGACAACCTCGCCACCCGGATCTGGTGCGTGTTCCTGCCGCGGCTGAAGACCATGGCCGGGCACATCGCGGAACACCGCTTCCTGATCCAGGCCGTGCTCGACGGCGACCACGACGCGGCGCGGCACGTCGCGGCGAGCCACGTGAAGGACTTCGAAACCGCCATCCGCGCGGTGATCTGACCGCACCGACCGGCAAGGACAAGGTTCGCTCGTTCATCGTATTCACAAATATGTGAATCGTTTGTAGTGTGTGAATATCCGGCTACGAGCCGGGCACCACCACGGAGGGGATTCCATGTCCAGCGCACCGGTCGACCTCGCCAGTCCGGCGATGAACGCCGACCCGTATGCGGAGTACGCGCGCATCCGCGAACTCGGCCCGCTTGTCGACGCCGAAATGCCCGGGATGGGCTCGGTCCGGCTCGTCACCCGCTACGAGGACGTCAAGGCGGTGCTCAGCGACACCAGGTTCGTGGTCAACCCGGCCAACGTGCCCGGCGGGGAGGTGGAAGACCGCACCGCGCAGGCCCTGCGCGCCCGCAACTTCCCGCCCGAGTACGACCACTACCTCACCGCCAGCATCCTCGACGCCGACGGCGCGGACCACACGCGGCTGCGGAAGCTGGTCTCCCGCGCGTTCACCGTGCGCCGCATCGCGGACCTCCGGCCCAGGGTCGAAGAGCTGACCGAACAGCTGCTCGACCAGGTCGAGGCCTTCGCGGGCGACGGTGAGGTCGATCTGCTCGCGGACTTCGCCTACCCGCTGCCGATCACCGTGATCTGCGAACTGGTCGGGATCCCGGAAGCCGACCGTCCACAGTGGCGTGTCTGGTCCAGCACGCTGTCCTCCCCCACCGGCGAAGGGATCGGCGAGTGCATGCGCGACCTCGTCGCCTACTGCGAGGACCTCATCGAACGCCGCCGGGCCGAGCCTGCGGGCGATCTCGTTTCGGCGCTCGTCGAAGCCGAGGGCAACGAGCAGCTCAGCCCCACCGAGCTGATCACGTTCATCCTCGCGCTGGTGTTCGCGGGGCACGAGACCACGGCCAACCTGATCGCCAACGGGACGGTCGCCCTGCTCACGCACCCGGACCAGTTCGCACTGCTGCGGGAAAAGCCCGAGCTGGCACCGAGGGCGACGCAGGAGCTGCTCCGGTACTGCAGCCCGATCCTCGGCACCAAGATCCGCTACGCGATCGAAGACGTCGACCTCGCGGGCGAGCTGATCCGCAAGGGCGACGCCGTGATGGCCGTTCCCGCGG
The DNA here is from genome assembly GCF_018736145.1 of Amycolatopsis sp. CA-230715. Taxonomy (GTDB): domain Bacteria; phylum Actinomycetota; class Actinomycetes; order Mycobacteriales; family Pseudonocardiaceae; genus Amycolatopsis. The sequence continues at coordinate 8,783,727 of NZ_CP059997.1, read as the reverse complement.
GCGCGAACCACGACCCTCGTCGGTTCCCCGAGCCCGACACGCTCGACATCACCAGGGAAAGCGACGGGCCGAGGGAGACGCACGTCGCCTTCTCCCACGGCATCCACTACTGCCTCGGCGCCGCGCTGGCGCGCCAGGAGGGTGAAGTCGCGTTCGCCGCGCTCGCCCGCCGCTACCCCGGTCTCCGGCTCGCGGTCGCACCGGAGGACCTGGCACGTCCCGACATGCCGACCGTCTGGCGGCTGACCGCGCTGCCAGTGAGGTTGCGCTAGCCGCCGCACCCGCGGCGGCCCCGCAACGGCCGTCGCGGGATACTCGGCGGCGTGCGGTTCGGCATCCTCGGCCCGACGGAGATCCGGTCCACCACGGGCGAGCCGGTGCCGCCGGGTGGGCCGGGCCTGCGCGCCCTGCTGGTGCTGCTCCTGCTCGACGCGGGCCGCGTGGTCGGCCACGAACGGATACTCGGCGGCCTCTACCACGAACCGGCGCAGGCGAACGCGGTGCAGTCGCAGGTGTCGCGGCTGCGCCGCGTCGTGCCGGGGCTCGTCGAGCACCACCCCGCCGGGTACCGCATCGCGATCGACCCTGACGACGTCGACGCCCACCGCTTCACCCGGCTCGCGAACGACGGGAACCGGGCGCTCGCGAGCGATCCCGCCCTCGCCGCGCGCCTGCTCGACGAAGCGCTCGGCCTTTGGCGCGGCGACGCGTTGTCCGATGTCCTCGACGCACCCTTCGCCGCTGACGCCGCCGCGCGGTTCGACGAGCGGCGGCTCGGCGCGATGGAGGATCTCGCCGAAGCCCGCCTCGTGACGGGCGAAACCCGCGACGTCGTCGACACGCTCGAAACGCTCGTCGCGGATCATCCGCTGCGCGAGCGCTCGCACGCCCTGCTCATGCGCGCGTTGCACGGCTCGGGCAGGCAGGCCGACGCGCTCGCAACGTTCGACCGGATCCGGCGGCGGCTCGCCGACGAACTCGGCGCCGACCCTTCCCCCGAACTCGCGAACGTCCATCTCGCGATCCTCCGAGCGGTACCGTCTTCGATCGCGCCGCCCGCGCCGTTCACGAGCTTCGTCGGCCGTGAAGACGACGTCGAACGCGTCGGAAAGCTGCTCGGGGAATCGCGGTTGGTCACCGTGACGGGCGCGGGTGGCAGCGGGAAAACCCGGCTGGCGGTCGAGATCGCACGGCAGCGGGACAGTTGCTTCGCCGACCTGTCCACAGTGGACGAACACGGCGTCCTGCACGCGGTGCTCGCCGCGGTCGGGGCGCGGGATTCCGGGCTGCTGCCTGGCAGGGGCGCCCCTGACGCGGAAACCGCGCTGGTGGCGGCGCTCTCGGACCGCGCCCCGCTGCTCGTGCTGGACAACTGCGAGCACGTCGTCGACGCGACGGCGCGGCTGGCGAAACTGGTCCTGACCCGCTGCCCGCACGCGCGGCTGCTCACCACGACAAGGGAAGCGCTCGGCATCACAGGCGAGTCGCTGCACGTCCTCGCTCCGCTCGTGGTCCCCTCCCCCGGCGCCGAGCGCACCGAAGCGCGCACGACTCCGTCCGTGCGCCTGTTCGTCGACCGGGCCGCCGCCGTGCGACCGGGGTTCGATCCCGACGAACGCGCGATCGAGGCGATCGCCCGGATCTGCGCGCTGCTCGACGGCCTCCCGCTGGCGATCGAACTCGCCGCCGCACGCCTGCGCGCACTGCCGCTGGACGAGGTCGCGGAACGGATCGTCGACCGCTTCCGACTGCTGTCGCATGGCGACCGCACCGCGACGCCACGGCACCGGACCCTGCACGCGGTCGTGGCGTGGAGCTGGCAGCTGCTCACCGGCGAAGAGCAGACCCTCGCGCGTCGGCTGACGGTGTTCACCGGGGGTGCGACCATCAACGCCGTATCGGCGATCTGCGGCGCCGACGACACCGCGGACGTTCTCAGCGCACTAGTCGCGAAGTCCTTTGTGGAGCTTCAGGGCGGGCGCTACCGCATGCTGGAAACCGTCCGCGAATTCGCCTGCGGACAACTCGTCGAAGCGGCTGAGCGAGAACGGCTCCGCGACGCGCACACGCGGTACTTCCTCGAACTCGCCGAAACGGCCGATCCCGGTTTGCGCGCGGCGGACCAGCTCACCTGGCTGGCACGGCTGAAGGCCGAACACGGCAATCTCCACGCCGCGTTCCGCGACGCGGTGGCCGGCACCGACTTCGCCACGGGTTTCCGCTTCGCTGGCGCGCTTTCCTGGTACTGGTGGCTTTCCGGCAGGCGGGACGAAGGCAGGCACCTCGCCGCGCGTCTGCTCGCCGAAGGGCCGTTGCCCGGTCTCGCGGAGGAGTACGTGCTGTGCGTGGTGAACGCGGATTCGGACGATCCCTCCGCGTTCCAGCTCGCCGACTCGATTCTCACCGAACCGGGACTGCGGCTGCGGCGGCCGCAGGTCCTGTTCCTCTTCCGGATGGCCGGAAAACCCGGCGAGGACGTGCCGCCGGACCTGCTCGGCGACGACGCGTGGCCGTCCGCGCTCCGCGACCTCGGCACGGGTCACCGCGCGCTGTTCCGCGGCAGGGCCCGCGCGGCTGAGGCGTCGTTCCGCCGCGCGCTGGACGGGTTCCGGTCGATCGGCGACCGCTGGGGCGTCGCCAACGCGCTGGACCGGCTCGCCGAACTCGCGCACTGGTGGGGCGCGCACGAAGAGGCGGCCGAACTGACCGGTCAAGCGCTGGCCGAACTCGCCGAACTCGGTGCCGTCCGCGACACCGCGGACCTGTTGTGCCGCCGCGCCTACGGCGTCATCTGCGCCGGCGGCGACCTCGCCGCTGCGCACGCCGACTACGAGCGCGCCGTCGAACTCGCGCACACGAGCGGCGGCTCCGAGACCGTGGCGCGGGCCCAATGCGGGCTCGGCGAGATCGCGCGCCTGCGCGGTGACGTCCTCGCCGCTCGCCACCTGTTCGAACTGGCGCTCGACGGCGCGGACGACACTCGCGCACGGGCGAAGGCGGGCCTCGCCCTCCTCCCCGAAGTCAGCCCCGCGGAGTGAGCTACAGATGGCCATGCGCTGTCGGGAAGGACAACGCCGCGGCTCAGGTCGGGTTGAGGGGAATGTTCACTCGCACGTCGGGGAGTCCGGCGAGGGGCCAGGCCACGATCAGGTCGAGCAGGTCGTCGCGCGGGCGGTTCAGCGTGAACTCCTGGAGGCAGGAAAAGGTCTGGTTACCTCCAGCGGAGGAGCTGTCACCTTGTCGGATCCAGAAGGCCTCGTGTCCTTGGATGACCGCTGCGGAGGCGCCAGGGCCAGTTACTCGGATCTGGGCTGGGTCGTCCAGCGCGCCCGACGTTGGTCGCGAAAGCGGGAACGCATGGGCGTCGATCGCGTCCGCGGCATCCTCCTTGGCGATGCTGAGCAGCTCCATGGACAGCATCGAGTTCGTGGCGGTCAGTCGAGTGAGCACGACGGCGGCGCGGTGATCGCGGCGGTGTAGTACTCGCGGTGGCGCGACGTTCGTGCCAGCTTCGATGGCCGGCGAGTCGTGGCCGAAGTCGGCATGGTGCGTGACCCCTTCCGGCACGGGACGAATGTCCAGTGGTGCTTGCCAAATCGAGGTCGTGGCTCGCTCCACGGTGGTCCGGTCAGGTAGCGGCATGGTGATAACTGTTTCCGGGAAGCCGATCTCCGGCCATGCGAGCACGAGCGACATCTGGTCGAATATCGGTGGAAGCCGGAACACAGCCCGGTAAGTGGGGCCGGACGTGCCGAGAAAATGGTCACCGTCACTCGACGAGTAAGACGTGGCGAATTCCCAGTGCACGTGGCCAGCGTGATCGAGCCAGCCGACGCGCAGGTCATCGCCCTCGTCGTAAGGCGGCAACAACCGACGGGGCGCGGCTGTCGGCTGGATCGAGAGCCTGTCGTGGATGTCCTGCTGCCGTTGGGTCGCACTACGACGATCCAGCGGACGGCGGGCCAGCAGTTCGATCTCCAAAGCCGAGAGCACGGACACCGCGCGCACAACACCGACGGTCAGTTCCGGTCGGCGTACCAGCAAGCCACCCGAATGTGCCACCGCGCCCAGGGTTTCAGTCATGTCCACCGCCTCACCATCCCATGCCGTCCGCACATACGGTCGGTCGTCTGGCAAGTCGACCTGGGACCGAACATCTGACCTGCCGGTCGTGGGTTCGGTCGATGTCAGTGGCGACAGCCATGCTGGCGGTCCTTTCGGTACGGGTGGTTTCGTTGCTGTGCCCCTGGGACGGAACGGGCGCCGCGTTCTCGACATCCCGCTGCGGGTCGGACCCAGGCCCTCGTGCGTGAACCGTGCGTAGTTCGTGCGCGGGTGCGCCCATGCTGGCCACATCGACAGCGAACGGAGTTTTAGCATGGGGAACCTGGCCGGGAAGACCGCACTGGTGACCGGGGCGTCACGGGGGATCGGCCGCGCGATCGCGGTCCGGCTCGCCGCAGACGGCGCCCGGGTCGCGGTGCACTACGGCCGCGACGAAGCCGCGGCGAAGGAGACCGTGGCGGCGGCGGGCGGGGGTGCGTTCGCCATCGGCGCCGAATTCGGTACCGACGCCGCGGTGGACGAGCTTTTCGACGCCCTCGAAGGACATCTCGCGGGGAAACCGCTCGACATACTGGTGAACAACGCCGCGGCGGGCCCGGACGGACCGATGGAGGACACCACTCCGGCACGGTTCGACCGGATCTTCGCGATCAACGTCAAGGCGCCGTTCTTCGTCACCCGCCGGGCGTTGCCCCTGTTGCCGGACGGCGGCCGCGTGATCACGCTTTCCTCGGCGTGCACGCGGATCGCGACTCCGCACCAGGCTTCGTTCGCGATGTCGAAGGCCGCCGTCGAAGTGCTCGGCAAAACGCTCGCGAACGCGCTCGGTCCGCGCGGGATCACCATCAACACGGTCACTCCGGGGGCCACCGACACCGACGTGAACGAAGCCCTGCTCGCCACACCCGGCGTGGCCGAGCAGATCGCTTCGCTGACGGCGCTCGGCCGGGTCGGCGCGGCGGACGACATCGCGGACGCGGTCGCCTTCCTCGCCTCGGACGACGCGCGCTGGATCACCGGCCAGGTGCTCGACGTCAGCGGCGGGATGTACCTCGGGCCGCGATGACGAGCAGCACCACCGGGATCACCGCGGCGAGCGTCAACAGGGTCATCAGCACAGCCGACTGCGCGGGCGGCAGGTGGTCGAGATAGCGGGTGTGAATGAGCGCGTGCGCGGCCGCGAACACCAGATAGGTCACCAAAGCGGTACGCACCAGTGCCGCTTCCCCGCTCACCGCCGCGGCGGCCAGCAGCACCGCGAGCGCCAGGTTCATCGCGCCGAAGTCGAGGAGGAGGTGTCCGTTGTAGGGCAGGTGCATGTGCACCCACGCCAGCGAAAAGAAGGATCGTGGTGCGAGCAGGATCCAGCCGCCGAGCGCGGCCTGGGTCACGGTCAGGAAGGTCAGTCCCGTCAGCACGGCGGTGTTCGTCTTGGTCTTCACTCCCTTGGGACAAGACAGCTCGCCGGTTCGTGACAACCGTGCGCGTTACGCTCGCGGAAAGGGCTTGAACCTGACGCGACGTCAGTTCATAGCGTCGGTTCCGCCGTCGCACCCGCGGCGGTGGAGAAAGTCGGAGGGCACGGGTGAACCACGGGTTCAAAGTCGGTGAGCTGGCGAAGTCGGCTGGGCTGACGGTACGCACGTTGCACCACTGGGACGCGATCGGACTGCTCAGCCCGTCGTCGAGGACCTCGTCCGGTCACCGGCTCTACGGCGACGCCGATGTCCGGCGGCTGTACCAGGTGGTGGCGCTGCGCGACCTCGGGCTGCCGCTGGAGCAGATCGCCGCGATCCTCGACGGCGAACCGGACTCACTCGGCGACATCCTCGCCGGGCACCTGGCCAGGATCGAAGCGCGCATCACCGGGCTGCGCAGCCTGCACGGTTCGGTCACCGCGCTGCTGGCCAGGGTGGGCACCGGTGCTCCCCCGACGACTCCGGACCTGCTGGAACTGGTCGACGAGGTGTCGAAAATGAGTGAAACCTTCCAGAGCTACTTTTCCCAGGAGCAGATCGCCGCGCTGGAGCAGCGGCGGGACCGGCTCGGCGCGGACTACTTCGACAACGTGCGCGCGGAATGGGGTGCGCTGATCACGCGCGTCCAGTCCGAAATGGACGCTGGGACCGAGCCGACTGACCCGAAGGTGCGCGCGCTCGCGAAGCGCTGGATGGAGCTGCTGTCGGCGTTCGACGACGGCGACAGCGGCCTGCGCGAGGCGAACTTCCGCATGCGCGCGGAAAACGCCGACGACATCGCGCGGGCGGGCGGCCCGTCGCAGGAGATGATCGACTACATCCAGCGCGCGAACCAGGCCTGACCGCCGGGGCGCGGCGGGCATCGTGCCCGCCGCGCCCCGGGTCAGACCACGGCGCCCGCTTTCGCTGCCTTGAGCGAAGCGTGCGTCGGGCCGTCCGGCACGTGCGACGGCCGTTTCACGTCGAGTTCCTTGCGCAGCACCGGAACCACCTCTTCGCCGAGCAGGTCGAGCTGCTCCAGCACGGTCTTCAGCGGCAGGCCCGCGTGGTCGACGAGGAACAGCTGGCGCTGGTAGTCGCCGAAGTGCTCGCGGAAGGTCAGCGTCTTGTCGATGACCTCCTGCGGGCTGCCCACCGAGAGCGGGGTCTGGTCGGTGAACGACTCCAGCGACGGCCCGTGCCCGTACACCGGCGCGTTGTCGAAGTACGGCCGGAACTCCCGCACCGCGTCCTGCGAGTTGCGGCGCAGGAACACCTGCCCGCCGAGGCCGACGATCGCCTGGTCCGCCGTGCCGTGCCCGTAGTGCTCGAACCGTTCGCGGTAGAGGTTCACGAGCGCGATGAAGTGCTCCTTCGGCCAGAAGATGTGGTTCGCGAAGAACCCATCGCCGTAGAAAGCGGCCTGCTCGGCGATTTCCGGGCTGCGGATCGAACCGTGCCAGACGAACGGGGGCACGCCGTCGAGCGGACGCGGGGTCGAGGTGAAGCCCTGCAGCGGCGTGCGGAACCGGCCTTCCCAGTCGACCACGTGCTCGCGCCACAACCGGTGCAGCAGCTGGTAGTTCTCGATCGCGAGCGGGATTCCCTGGCGGATGTCCTTGCCGAACCACGGGTACACCGGTGCGGTGTTGCCGCGGCCCATCATCAGATCCACCCTGCCGTCGGCGAGGTGCTGGAGCATCGCGAAGTCCTCGGCGATCTTCACCGGGTCGTTCGTGGTGATCAGCGTCGTCGACGTGGACAGGATGAGCTTTTCGGTCCGCGCGGCGACGTACCCGAGCATCGTCGTCGGCGACGACGGCACGAACGGCGGATTGTGGTGCTCCCCGCTCGCGAACACGTCGAGACCGACTTCCTCGGCCTTGCGCGCGATCGTCACCATCGCCTTGATGCGCTCGTGCTCGGACGGCGTCACGCCCGTCGTGGGGTCGGGCGTGACGTCCCCGACCGTGAAGATCCCGAACTGCATCTCGGCCTCCCACCCTGTGTCGCTTCTACTCACGCAGTTTACTTGAGCGTTCAACCACTCGCGCGGCAGGGGTATTCCCGGACGCGCCACCGGCGTGGCGCGGTGTGGTATGAATTCGAGCGGTGCAACTCCACGGTGCGGCCGTACAGTCGGCCGGTTCCGCCGCAGTGGCGGAACGACCCGGTGCGATTCCGGGACCATGCGGTCAGACCCCGCCCGAAGGCCCGGACGATCCGGGCCGTGCCGGGCCGTCACCGCTGGGTTGGGAGAAGCATGTTCACCGGTCGGATCAGTGAAACGGGCGTCGTCGAAGAGGTCGCCGGCGAGTCCGTTCGAATCGGCGCGCCGAAGAGCGCGGGCTCGCTCGAACCCGGGGGTTCGGTGTGCGTCGACGGGGTACGGCTCACCGTGCGAGACCTCGACGACCGTTCGTTCCGCGCCACCGTCACCGCCGAAACGCGGCGGCGGTCCACCTTCGACACCACCGCCGACGGCGCCCGCGTCAACATCGAAACCCCGCTGCGGCTCGGCGACGTACTCGACGGGCACCTCGTCCAGGGTTACGTGGACGCCGTCGGCAAGGTGGTCAGGGTGGACGCCGAAGGCACGGGTCACCGGGTGTGGATCCGGCCGCCGGAGCGGATGCTGAACCAACTCGTCGGCAAGGCACCGATCGCCGTCGACGGGGTGAGCGTGACCGTCGCCGAGGTGCTGCGCGACCGCTTCTCGATCGTGGTGCTCCCGGTGACCGCGTCGGCCACCGGCCTCGGTGCGCTGGCACCGGGTGACCGCGTGAACCTCGAAGCCGATCTCGTCGCGAGGCTCGTCGCGCGCCGAGGCGCCGCGGCAGGGCGTGAAGTCGAAGCGGTGGTCACCGGGCTGCACTGGGCAGGGCACGTGTCCGGCAGGACGGGCGTGGACAAGGCGGTGCGCCAGCTCGCGGCGGGAGGCGGGGTCGTCGTCTGGGATCCCGCGACCGAGGGCGAGGCGGACGTGGTGTTCGCGGGCGCGCGGCTCAAACCGGACGCGTTCCGGTTCCTGCTCACCGCGGTGTGCGGATTACCGGCGGTCCCGTGCGCGCCCGAGGTGCTCGACCGGCTCGGGATCGACCCGATCCCCGGTGACGGCGACCGGCACGGCACCGCGTTCTGCGTCCCGGTCGACCTGGCGTCCGCGGAAGGCACCGGGGTGTCCGCGGCCGAACGCGCCGCGACCGTGCGGCGGATGGCCGATCCCACCGCGGTTCCCGCCGATTTCCTCCGCCCAGGGCACATCTCACCGCTACGGGCGCGGCCGGGCCTGCTCGGCGAACGGCAGGGGCACACCGAAGCGACCGTCGCGCTGTGCGCCGCGGCCGGGCTGCCCCCGGTCGGCGTGTGCTGCGAGGTGATGAACCACGACGGGACGATGGCGGGCGCCGCCGACGCCGAGGTCGCCGCCGTGCGCTGGGGTATGCCCCTCGTCGATCTCGCGGATCTGCGGGAATGGTTGTGACACCGGGGAAATCCACGGGCGCCACCGTGCACAGTGGACTCAGTGCCGGTGGTGCTCGTACCACTCCTGCCACTGATTGATCGCCGACTCGATGGCGTCCTGCCAGTCCTCCGCCGGGTCGCGCGGGGGCGGTTTCGGCGCCGGTGGCTTCGCGGTGGTGACCGGTTTCTTGGGCGGGGGCTTGGTCGTCGACGGCTTCGGCTTCGCCGGTTCCGGTGGCGGCTGCACCGGTGCGGGCGGCGGCGTCCAGGTCGGGTACGACGTCGAAGGCGCGGTCGACGAAGTGCTCGACGAGGGCACGAGCGGTGCCGACGGGCCGATTTCGGCGGCGGGCTTCTCGGCGGCGTCGGTGGGCAGGAGCACCACGAGCGTGCCGATCAGGCCCACCGCGACCACGCCGCCGACCGCCGCGAAGGCCGCGGCGCGCTTGCCGTTGCTCCGTTCGGGTGGTGCCGCTTCCTCGGCGTCACCGGCGCCGTCCAGGCTGCCGCTCAGCGCGTCCATCGCCGAAGTGGTCGCCGCCGCGCTCTCCTGACTCGGAACACCGGTGGCCACATCGAGGGCGCCGAGGAACAGCGGACGGGTCTCCAGCACGGTTTCTTCGGGTGTCGCCGCTTCGGGGGCTGCCTCTTCGGGTGCCGCGTGCCGTGCCCGGCGCGCCATCCGCCACCTCCGTAGACCTCGCCGCCTTCGCCGGCGCGAACACCACCGGGCACCGGGAGGATACGCCCTGCAGCCCCCGCCGTGAACCCATCGGGTGAATCCATCACATTCCGCTACCGGGCTTGAATCTCGCGCCGCGGCTCCGAACTCCTTTGACCAACCGTGTCGATTCCGGGCTGCCGGGTTCGACGTAGCAGTAGAAGGAAGGGAGAAGATCATGTCGCACCCGCTCGGCCCGCTGGCCCACAACCTGACCGCGTACGCCATCTACGCCACCGCGCAGGCGGAAATGCGGCGCGCCTACGCACTCATCGACCGGGGCGAGTACCTCGCCGCGGCAGCCGAAATCGATTCGGCGGCCCATGCCGCCGAGGTGCTTGCGCACGCCACCGAAGAACTCGACACCCGCCGCAGCGCACGATGGCTGACCGTGACCGCGGCCAGGAGACGGTTCGCCGAACAGGCCCGGCTCCACGCCGGTACCGCGCTCGCCGCCTGACCGGAGCTGGCTACGCTTCTTCGCAGACACCCGATCACACCGGCGAAACGGACCTCGATGCCCCTGTCCACCGGCACCAGGCTGCGGATGGCGGCCAGGCAGGCGCTCACCCGCGCGCTGGACCGCATCCCGCAGGAGGCGGTGCACCGCGTTCGTCAGCGCTATGCCGATGCGGACGGACCGGCACGCCGCGCGCTGGCACCCGCGGCGGCGGTGCTGCGGCACCGTTCCCTGGCCCCGAGGGCCGACATCACCGTCCCCGGCGATCCCGAACTGCGCTTCGTCGCCGTCGAGTCGCGCCTGACCCGGCTGCTGTACTGGTACGGCGAATCCGGTTACGAACCGGGCGAAACCCGGTGGTGGCGGCTCCTGTGCGGACAGTCGCGGACCATCGTCGAACTCGGCGCCAACATCGGCTTCTACACGGTCATCGGCGCGCACGCGGCACCGGACGCCCGCTACGTCGCGGTGGAGGCGAACCCGGAGTCGGCCGCGATCCTGCGGGACAACCTCGCGCTCAACGACCTTTCCCGGGTGACCGTCGTGAACGCGGCCGCGGTCGGGGATGACGCCGCCGGAAGCACCGTCGAACTCGCGCTGCCGGACCAGGAACGCTACGCCGCGCCGACCGGGGCCTACCTCGCCACGGGCACCGAAGGCATCGCCGGTCGCCCCGCCACCCGCACGGTCACGGTGCCCACCGTGTCCGCCGCGACACTGCTGGCGGGCGCCGATCTCGTCAAGCTCGACATCGAAGGCATGGAGTCCGAGGTGCTCGCCGCCGCCTGGCCGTCGATCACCAGCGCCAGGCCCGTTCTCGTGGTCGAAGTGCTCAAACGCGTCCCGCGGCTGCGCCAGGTGATCCGGGACCTGCACGGCCTCGGATACCTGGCGTTCGCGATCGGCGAGCGGTCGCTGCACCTGCTGGAGAACCGGGATCTGGACAGCGATGCGCCGCTCCCCCGGTTCGGCAGCAGGGACGTCGTGCTCGTGCCCGCCGAAAAGGCCGGGCTGCTCTGAGGCTTCAGGCCTCAGCGAGCGCCTCGCGCCACGGCGTCCGCTCGGCCACGAACCGGCGCAGCGAGCGCGCCTCGCGCGGCAGGTTCCAGGTCACCGCGCCCGTCACGTGGCCGTCGGTACCGTAGAGCGCCGCGAACTTTCCCACCCGTCGCCCGCCACCACCCACCACTGACTCGCTCCGCGAGACGGCGTCATCCGGATCCCCTGCCACGACGGCGAAATCCAGCTCGGCGCCGGTCACGCCGTAGGCCTGGATCTTGACGTCGTACTGGTCGGTCCAGAAGTACGCCAGCGGACAGTACGGGGTCCGGTCGCCGAGCAGGCTCTTCGCCGCGGCCCTGCCCTGTTCGGTGGCGTTCATCCGGTGCTCGACGCGCACCCTGCCCAGCTCGGGATCGCGCCACGAGGCGACATCGCCCGCCGCGACCACGCCTTCGGCCGCGACGCAGAACTCGTCGCAGTCGACACCGTCGGTGAGAGCGAGCCCGCTGCCGTCCAACCAGCCCACCGCGGGCACGGATCCGATCGCCACCAGCACCACGTCGGCGGCGATCCGCGAACCGTCGTCCAAGTCCACGTGCGTCACGCGCCCGTGCGCACCGGTCAACCGCCTGACACCCGTCCCGCAGCGAACACGCACCCCGTGCCCGGTGTGCAGATCCACCAGCAGGCCACCGACATCGGCGCCGAACTGGCGGATCATGGGCGCGCGCAAGGGATCCACCACGGTCACCTCCCGGCCGAGCCCGCTGGCCACCGCGGCGACCTCGGCACCGAGGAACCCCGCCCCGACGATCACGACGGACTTCGCCGCCAGAATCGAGCTGCGCAACGCCATCGCGTCGTCGAGGGTGCGCAGGACGTGCACACCATCCAGCTCGTGACCGTCTCGCAGCGGGCGCGGACTCACTCCGGTGGCGAGCACCAGGCCGTCGTAGCCGAGCACACGGCCGTCGGAGAGAGTTAGCTTCCTCGCACCGGCATCGAGCCCCGTCGCCGAGGTTCCGAGCACCCAGTCGATCTCGAGCCCGCTCAGCGCGTCGGGTTTCCTCAGCGCGGTCCTGCCCGGTTCCCAGGTGCCCTGAAGGACCTGTTTGGACAGTGGCGGCCGGTCGTACGGCGCGTGCGGTTCGTCGCCGACGACCGTGATCGGTCCACTGTGGCCTTCGCGCCGCAAGGTCTCGGCCGCGGTGAGCCCCGCCGCGGACGCGCCGACGACAACCACTCCGGCGTTCACGACTCCGACAGCTCGATCGCGAGCGCGGGACAGATCCTCGCCGCCTCGCGAACGTCCTCTTCGGACCCCGCGGGCACGTCCTCGGTCAGCAGCACCACTATTCCGTCCGAATCGCGCTGGTCGAACACCTCCGGCGCGGCCAGCACGCACTGCCCGGCCCCGACGCACCTGTCCTGATCCACGATGACCTTCATCGCCGTCCTCCCTTCACCACGTGACCGGCAGCTCGTGCACCCCGTACACGACCATGTCGTGCTTGAACCTCAACTCCCCCACCGGTTTCGCGAGCGCGAGCGTCGGCACCCTGCGGTAGAGCGTGCCGTAGACGACCTGCAGTTCGACCCTCGCCAGCGGCTGGCCGAGGCACTGGTGGACGCCGTAGCCGAACGCGAGGTGGTGTCGCGCCTTCCGGTGGATGTCGAGCACGTCCGCGTCGGGGAACGCGGAATCGTCGCGGTTCGCGATGTCGTTGGCGGCGATGACACCCTCACCCCTGCGGATGAGCTGCCCGCCGATCTCGATGTCCTCCAGCGCGACCCTGCGCCGCCCGGAGTGCGTGATGTTCAGGTACCGCAACAGTTCTTCGACCGCGTTCGCCAGCAGCTTCGCATCGCCGCTTTCACCCGCCGCGCGAATTTCGGCCAGCTGGGCCGGGTTTTCCAGCAGCGCCACCGTGCCCAGCGCGATCATGTTGGCGGTGGTCTCGTGCCCGGCGACGAGCAGGAGCTGCCCCATGCTCGCGACGTCGCGGCGCGTCATCCGCCCGGTCGCGAGCTGCTCGGTGGCGAGCTTGCTCAGCACGTCGTCACCGGGGTCCGCGAGCTTCTTCTCGGTCAGGCCGCCGAGATAGTCGAGCAGTTCCTCGGTCGCGGCGAGGGACTCGGCCGCGGTCGACGTGCGCGAGATGACCGTCTTGCTGATCCGGTGGAACAGCGCGCGATCGGCATAGGGCACGCCGAGCAGCTCGCAGATCACCAGCGACGGCAGCGGCAGCGCGAACGCCTCGACCAGGTCCACCGGTTTCGGACCGGCCAGCAGGTCGTCGATGAGGCCGTCCACGATGCCCTGGATCCTCGGGCGCAGCGCCTCCATCTTCTTGACCATGAAGTCCGAGGTGAGCAGCCTGCGCTGGGCGGCGTGCTCGGGTTCGTCCATGTTGAGGAACGACTTGGCCGCGCCCCGGCGCGCGGCGTTGCCCTCGCTCACGTGCGGATAGCCGGGCAGATCGCTGTCCGAGCTGATCCTGGGGTCCGCCAGCAGCGCGCGCACGTCGTCGTAGCGAGTCACCACCCACGGCGTGCTGCCGTCCCACAGCTCGACCTTGGTCACCGGTTCGTCGTGCTGGATCCTCGCCAGCTCGGGCGGCGGATCGAACGGGCAGCGGCCGCGGGTCATGGGGAAGGCGGGAGCACCGGGCAGGGTTTCCGTCATCGGAGCCTCCTCTACGGAGAGTTACCAAACGATTGTTCGGATACTTACTGAACACATGTTAGGCAAGTCTGTTGCCGCTTGTCCGCCCGAGGAGGCCAAGCTCACCTCGTTGGCCTAATCCCGTTGGGACAAAAAGGAAAAATGCTCAGTCGAAGACGAGCGAGACGAGTTCGTCGACGAACGGGATCAGGCGCTTGCGCCCCCGCTCGCTCGGACTGCTGTGCAACAGCGCCACCCGCCCGTGCACGCCGACGAAGACCATCACGGCCGCCCGGTCGCTCGGCAGGCGAAGCTTGTGACCCGCTTCGTCACACCGCGCCAGCCCCTCGGCCACCGTGTCGATCACGTCCACCATCGGGCCTTCCGGCCGCGCCGCGGAAGTCGGCCGCGCGGCACTGCTGCTGAGCATGAGGCGGTAGTGCCCGGGGTTGTCGACCGCGAAGGCGCAGTACGCGTACAGCTGGGCGCGCACCCTGCCGACGACGTCCTCGGGGTCCGTCTTCGCGTCGGCTTCGGCCATCAGTTCCCGCAGCCGCGCGAACTCGTGCCGCATCAGGCCGGTCACCAGCGCGTTCCGGTCGGTGAAGTGCTGGTAGATGCTCGCCGGCGCGATCCCGACCGCACGGGCGACGCCACGGATCGTGAGCCCGTCCTCACCGCCGAGCTCGGACAGCAGCCTGCTCGCCGCGTCGAGGATTTCCCCGCGCAGGCGATCGCCCTCGCCCCAGCGGTTGCGGGTGCGATGGGTGGCTTTGTCCTCCTCGTCCGGCACGGGCACCATTCTTACCTCCTCAGTGGACACCCGGGGGTCAGGCGGGCCGAACCGAAGGCAAACCGAGTCCTGCCGGGCGGCCGACGGGACGGCGTGCGGTGGAGGCGCCCCGGCGCGCGGTCGCGCCGAACATCCGGCGCCGGAACGCGACCACTGGCGAACACAATTCCGAATTCCGCGAATCGTCGCACGATTGCGCCATTTCCCCCGAGCTTTCGATCACACCGCGACCGCGCCGCCACGCCGCTTGCTGCATTAGGAGGAACAGCCCGGTGATCCCCCTCACCGGGTTTCGACATCGTCGCAGCTCAATCGGTCAAGATCGCCTCCATCACAGCGTTCCGTCCGGCAAACTGAGCTGTGCGCTGGGTCAACACACTGACCGCGCTCCCCGCTTGCCACCGCCGCGTCCGCTCGGATCGCGGCCCCTTTCGGCGCGCCGGGGAATTCATGGGGACGTACGAGGAGAACAGTTGCAAGCCGAATTCGAGCCTGCGCGCTTGAATGACATCGAGGAACTGCTGGGCCTGTACCGGCGCGTCTACGGCGCCTCGTACGCCCTGCCGCTCGGCACCGATCCCGAGGTGATGGCCGCCGAAATCGCGTCGGACACCACGACCTGGCTCGTCGCCCGCGAGAGCGGGCACCTGGTGGCGTCGATCATGGCCACCGTCGACCGCGCCGACCGGCTCGGCAAGCTGCAGGGCCTGGTGGTGGACCCCGCCAGCCGCGGTTCCGGGCTCGCGCACCGCGCGGTCGGCACGCTCGCCGACGCCCTGCTCTCCGGCGGCGAGGTCGACTCGGTGTACGGCACCGCGCGGACCACGGCCACCGCGCCGCAGCGGATCTGCCTCCGCAACGGGTTCCACGCGCTCGGCATATTCCCGAACCTGCGCAAGGCCGCGCGCCAGGAAACCATGGCGCTGCTGGGAAAGCACCGCGAAGGCGTGCTGGCGCGCCGTCGCCCCGTGCACAAGGTTCCGGCGAGCCTCGGCAGGCTCGTGGCCGCCGTCGAGCAAACGATCGGAATGCCCGCGCGCCCCGAGCTGGTGCCCGATTCCGACTACCCGCCGCGCGAGAGCACAGCGGCACTGGAACTGATCGACGCGCCGGGGTTCGTCAAGCGCTCGTTCGACCGCGTGGTGACCGATCCCGCGCGCCGGTTCTACCCCTTCCACGAGCCGACGGTCCTGCTCGCCGACGCGGGCGGCGACTTCGAGGTCTACGCGCACCTGAGCAGGCATGACGGCTACTGCACGCTGCTCGGTGCCACACCCGACCCGATGGCCGTCGCGCCGCACCTCGACAAGCTCATCGACCACCTCGCCGGGTTCGGCGCGTTCTACGTCGAAACCCTGGTGCCGCTCGACCGCTTCGAGGAGCTGAGTGCCTTGCTGGCGCACGGTTTCCTGCCCGCGGCGCTCTACCCCGCGATGCGCCGCGACGGCGAGGAGTTCGGCGACTACGTCGTGCTGGCGCGGACCGTGCAGCCGCTCGACTTCCGCGGCCTCGCGATCGACGAGGCGTTCCGCCCCTTCGCCGAGCAGTACATCGACCTCTGGACCCAGCGCTACCTCGACACCAACGGAGTATTCCGGTGAACCCTCACCTGACCGGTCCCGCCGTCGTGCCGGACCCCGCCGAACTGGGCGCCGTCCAGCGCCTGTGCGACGTGCCCGAACCCTACCGCCACGACGACGAAACCGACGGCCTGTTCATCGAGGCGATGAACGAGTCCAACCGGTGGCACGCGGCGCGATCGCCGTTCTACAAAAGCCTTTCCGACGGACTCGCCCCACTGGAGTCCATTTCGGACCTCGCGCGCCAGCCGTTCGTGCACGCGAACTTCTTCAAGATGCACGAGGTGCTGTCGGTGCCGCGCGACGAGGTCGCCGTGCACGCGACCTCGTCCGGCACCACCGGCCAGAAGTCCCAGATGTTCTGGGACGCCTGGACCCTGCGGGCAGGCCAGCGGATGGTCGCCCGCATCTTCGACCACTACGGCTGGATCGACGACCGCGAGGACGTGCACTACCTGCTCTACACGAACCAGCCGCAGCCGGGCCTGAAGCTCGGCAGCTCGTTCACCGGGCAGTTCATGACCGACTTCGCCCCGGCGGCCTCGGTCGACTACGGGCTCGCGCACACCGGAACCGGCCACGAGTTCGACGCCTTCGGCTGCGTCCGCGCGCTGGAGCGCTTCGGGTGCGAGGGCGGGCCGGTGCGGATCTTCGGGTTCCCGGCGTTCCTGTCGTTCACGCTCGACCGCATGCGCGCGATGGGGGTCGGGCCGCTCGAACTCGACGAGCGGTCGCTCATCCTCTTCGGCGGCGGCTGGAAGGGCAACGCCGACAAGCAGATCGCGAAATCCGAGCTGTACCGCCGGATCTCCGATCAGCTCGGCATCCCGCTCGCCCGGATCCGCGACGGGTTCGGCTCGGTGGAGCACTCGATCCCGTACCTCGAATGCGCGAACCACCGCCTGCACGTGCCGACCTGGTCGCGGGTGCTCACCCGGTCGGTCCGCACACTGGAACCGCTCCCCCACGGCGAACCGGGCTACCTGCAGTTCGTCTCCCCGTACATCACCTCGGCCCCGGCGCAGAGCGTGCTGATGGGCGATCTCGCGTCGCTGCACGGCGCGGACGAATGCGACTGCGGCAACGGCACGCCGTGGTTCGAAATCCACGGCAGGGCCGGGATCAGCCGTAACCGCAGCTGCGCGATCGCCGCCGCCGAACTCCTGAAGGACAGGTCGTGACCACACATCTCTGGCAGGGCACCGAAATCTCCGACGACGAGGCCGACCGGCTGCTCGACACCCTCGAAGAGACCACCCAGCGGGTGCTCGCGAGCCCACGGCTGAACCCGCTGACCGTGCTCGACGCGTGCGGCGGTCTCGCCGATGAACTGTCCAAACCGGACGCTCCGGTCCGGACGAGGCTGGCGGAACGCCTCCGGTCGCAGGGCGTGGCCGCCGACGAGATCGCGCGCACCTTCGACGATCTGCTCAAGGCGTTCGACCGCGGCGAGCTGGAGCGCAAGATCATGCGCGAGCTCGGCGGCGTGGACCCGGCGCGGCTGGCCCGCTTCGACTTCACCCGCACGATATTCGAGGCGTGGGTCCCGGTGGGCCTGCTCGCGCACGTCGCATCGGGCAACGCCCCCGCGGTCGGCGCGCTGAGCGCGATCGAGGGATTGTTGTCCGGCAACCTGAACGTGCTCAAGACCAGCGGCGGCGAGCTGTTCACCGCCGACGTGCTCGCCGCGCTCGCCGAGAAGGACCCGAGCGGCGCGATCGCCGAGCGGATCATCGTGCTGCACTTCCCGTCGTCGCGCACGGACTGGCTGCGGCGCATGTGCGCACCGGCGGACGCGGTCGCGGTCTGGGGCGGCGAGGAAGCCCTTTCCGGGGTCGCCGAACACGTCCGGCCCGGCGCCCGACTCGTCGACTGGGGCCCGAAGCTCTCGTTCGCCTACCTCACCTCGGACGCCTGGACATCGCGCGAGGTACTGCACGGGGTCGCCGCCGACATCTGCCGCCTCGACCAGCAGGCCTGTTCCAGCCCGCAGGTGATCTACCTGGACACCGCGGACGAGACCCAGGTGTTCGCGTTCGCGGAGCGGTTCGCCGGAGTGCTCGCCGAGGTCGTGCCGCTGGGCGACCGCCGGGAACCGAGCGCGGCGGAATGGGCCGAGATCACCAACACCACGGTGGTGGCACGGCTCGAAGAACACCTCGGGCTCACCAAGGTGCTGGCCGCCGAAGACGGCGGCTGGCGCGTCATCGCCGACACCCGTGCGGCATTGCGCGCCTCGCCACTGCACCGCACGGTGTGGGTGAAACCGTTGCCGCGCAACGAACTCACCACGACCCTGCGCCCGATGCGCCGGTACCTGCAGACCGTCGGCATCGGCGCGGACCGGCGCGACACCGCCGTCCTCGCCAGGCTGATGGTCGGCACCGGCGCGCAGCGCGTCACGGTTCCCGGCGCCATGCTGTCCGGGTACGCGGGTGAGCCGCACGACGGCGTCTACGCGCTGCAGCGCTACAGCCGCCGCGTCGACGTCCAGCTCGACGACCGGTTCCGCGCGGACGCCGCGCTCGACGACTTCGAGCACGGCGGGCAGCTTCCCGCACCCGAGGTGTCAGTAACCCCGAAGTCGGCCTTCGAAACCTTGCAGGAGCACGGCCGCGGCGAGGTGTTCTTCCACAGTGGAGGGAGCTCCGGGGAGCCGAAGGTGTCCGCGTTCACCTGGGCCGACTACGACGAGCACATGCGCTTCGGCGCGGAGAGCCTGCTCGCCACCGGGCTCGACCCGCGCACCGACCGCGTGATGAACCTGTTCTTCGGCGGGCACATGTACGGCAGCTACACCAGCTTCTTCTCCGCGCTCGAACGCCTCGGCGCGATCCAGTTCCCGATGGGCGGCGAGTGGGGACGGCTCCCCGAGATCGCTAAGTCCATTGTGGACTACCAGGTGGACGTGCTGATGACCGTGCCGAGCTTCATCATTCGGCTGTTCACCGAATGCGGCGACGTGCTGCGCCGCTACCGCGGTGTCCGCAAGATCTTCTACGCCGGCGAGCACTTCGGCGACGCCCAGATGCGGTGGCTGCGCGAGGAGTTCGGCGTGGAGATGGTCCGGTCCGCCGCCTACGGCGGGGTCGACGCGGGCCCGATGGGCTACCAGTGCCTCGAATCGCCGTCGCGGGTGCACCACCTGTTCACCGGGCTGCACACGCTGGAAATCCTCGACGGGGAAAGCGATCGGCCGGTGCCGGACGGCGAGCCGGGACGGCTGGTGTTCACCGCGCACACCCGGCGCGGCCAGCGGCTCGAACGGTACGAGATCGGCGATCTTGGCCGCTGGCTCGACGAACCGTGCGCCTGCGGCCGCCGCAGCCCGCGCTTCGAACTGCTGGGGCGGGTGGGCGACGTGTTCCGCATCGCGGCGCAGACGATGAACTACCGCCGCTTCGTCCGGATCGCGGAAGAGGCTTTCGGGTACTCGGGCGCGCTCCAGCTGGTGCTCACCGAGGACGCCGACGGTGACCAGCTCACCATCCGCATCGAACCGGGGCATTCCCGCGCCGATGTCGAACGCGAGTTCCTGGCGCGGTACGACCAGCTCGCCGAGGCCGTCGAACAGGATCGCCTGCTCCGGCTGCACTGCGAAACCGCGCCGCTGAGCGCGTTCGAGAAGACCACGACGAGCGGCAAGCTGATCGCCGTCGTCGAACACCGGGCGAGGAGTCTGCAGAAGTGAACCGCGAACTGACCGAACTGGTGGACTTCGCCCGCGCGAACTCTCCGTTCTACAAAGGACTCTACGACGGGCTCACCGGACCGTACCGGATCACCGATCTGCCGATCATCGACCAGCCCGCGTTCTGGGCCGCGAACACCGTGCACGGCAACCGGGTGCTGACCGGCCCGCAGCGCGACGGCATCGTGTTCAAGACCGGCGGCACCACCAGCGCGCCTCGGGTTTCGGTCTACACCCGCGAAGAATGGCGGGAGATGGCCGCCACGTTCGCGACCGGGCTGACCGCCGCGGGCGTGCGTCCCGGCGACCGGGTGGCGAACCTCTACCACGCGGGCGAGCTGTACTCCGGGTTCGTCTTCACGCTCAACGTGCTGCAGCAGGCGCTCGTCGACACCGTGCAGCTCCCGGTCGCGGGCAACGCACCGCTGGAGTTCACCGTGCAGACCCTGCGTGATTTCGACGCGACCGTGCTGGCCGGTTTCCCGACCTACCTCGTCGGGCTGGCGAAGTTCGTGCGCGACACGGTCGGCTCCCTGCCCGGTGTGCGCCTCATCCTGTTCAGCGGCGAGGCGTTCTACGGCGATCAGCGCGCGTGCGTCGAAGCGGCGTTCCCCCACGCTTCGATCCGGTCCATCGGCTACGCGAGCGTCGACGGCGGCATTCTCGGCGCGCCGGTGGCGGACGATTCCGACGTGCGGGTGTTCCGCGCGTTCCAGCCCAGCCGCGTGCTGGAGATCGTCGACACCGTCGACGCGTCGCCGATCGAGGAGCCGGGGCGCCCCGGTCGCCTGCTGCTGACCGATCTCGGCAGGCGGCTGCTGCCGATCATCCGGTACCCGGTCGGCGACCTCGCGGAGTGGACGGACTTCCCGTCACGCACGTTCCGCCTGCTCGGCCGCGCGGACGAGGGTGCGCGGATCGGGCACGTGACCCTGCACCTCGATCACCTGCGGGCGGTCGTCGATTCCGCGACCACGGGCGAGCTGGTCGAAGGGTTCCAAGTAGTGCTGCGGCGTCATGAGGCCAAGGATCAGCTCGTGCTCCGGGTCGCCTGCGAACCCGCCGACCGGGCCCGCGCCACCGCCGCGATCAGCGCGGGCGTCGACGAGATCAGCCCCCGGTTCGCGGGCCAGGTGCGCGACGGGATCGTGCAGCCGCTCGCCGTCGCCTGGGTTTCCGGTGCGGAGATCCGGACGAACCCGCGCACCGGCAAGGCGATGCGCCTCGTCGACGAGCGACCGGTGTGAGCGGTCAGCGCTCGCCATCCTCGTGGATCGCGCGCAACCCGGTGAGCAGGATTTCGAGCGCGTAGCCGAAGTCGTCGGCCGGGGTCGATCCGGCCGCGTGCCGCTCCCGCATCCCGCGTGCCATCAGCGGGAACGGGAAATCGTCCTGCGAAACCAGAGTCCGCTCGACGGCCGGGTCGGGACGCGTCTGCGACTCCACCGCCCTGCCGAGTACGAAATGCACCAGCACCCCGGACACGCGGGTGGCGTAGGCGAACGAGAAACCCGCGTCGGCGTGCAGCACCCCCACCGCGCGCTCGGTCAGTTCGCCCAGTGACCGAGCGACGCGGAGATCCGCGCCCAACGCCACCCGCGCGCCGTCCCGGTGTTCGAGCAGCTCGGCGTGCAACGAGGACGCCGCATCCTCGACCCAGCGCGCCCACGGCACCTCACCCGGCGGGGGCAGCGCGGCGGTCACCGGGGCGACGATCACGTCCGTCATGTGGTCGAGCAGCGCCCGTTTGCCGGCGAAGTGCCAGTACAGCGCGGGGGCCTTCACCCCGAGTTCCGAAGCGAGCTTGCGCACGGTGAGCTTGTCGAGCCCGTCGGACTCCAAGAGCCGCAACGCCACGCGCACCGCGTCGGCCACCTCGATCGACATGGGTCCTCCGTTCCGCGATTGACACCTTAACGCGTTAAGTGCATCCTGGCGCTTAACTAGTTAAGGAGAGGGAATGGACGCAGACGTCATCGTGGCCGGGGGTGGGCCGGTCGGGTTGTTCCTCGCCGCGGAGCTGGCGCTGGCCGGGGCGCGCACGCTCGTACTGGAACGGCTCGACTCCCCCACCGAGGAGTTGAGGGCACGCGGTCTCGGCGTGCTCGCCGGCGAAATGCTCACCCGGCGCGGTCTCGGCGAGCTGCTCGCCGAGGCGCACGAACGCGGGTTCGAAGACTTGAAGCGCGATCACGGAAGCTCACTGGGGCACTTCGCCCACATCCACAAACTCGATCCAGCGCTGACCGCGGATCCCGGACGGCGGTACACCTACATCTGGCAACCGGAGCTGACCCGCTTGCTCGCCGCGCACGCGGCCCGGCTCGGCGTCACCGTCCACACCGGACACGAGGTGACCGGGTTCGAGTCCGATGTGGACGGAGTGGTGGTACGGGCTGGCGGACGCCGGTTCCGCGCCCGCTACCTGGTCGGCTGCGACGGCGGCCGCAGCTCGGTGCGCAAGCTCGCCGGGTTCGACTTCCCCGGCACGCCCGCGCTGCTGCGCACCATCGGCGGACGCGCGCGGCTCGACGGCGACATCCCGCCGGGCGGCCGGTACGAGACAGGCACGTTCATACACGGCGGCGGCACGACCGTCGGCATGGTCGGCACCGGCGAGCTGGACGCCACGGCCCCCGCCCTCGACGGACCGCCCACCGCCGACGACCTGGAGGCGAGCATCCGGCGCGTCACCGGCGCCGAGGTGACCGTCACGGAGCTGCACGACTTCCGCGTGTTCGCCGACCGCGCGCGCCAGGTGTCGACCTACCGCATCGGCCGGGTGCTGCTCGCCGGGGACGCCGCGCACATCCACTCGCCCAACGGCGGGCAGGGCCTCAACCTCGGCCTGATGGACGCGGCGAACCTCGGCTGGAAGCTCGCCGCGGTCGTCAAAGGTGAACAGCCGGAAGCGCTGCTCGACACCTACACCGCCGAACGGCACCCCGCGGGCGAGTCGGTGCTGCGCAACACCAGGGCCCAGTCCGCGTTGCTGGCCCCCGGCCCGCACGTGGACGCGCTGCGCGAAATCATCGCGGAGCTGATGGACATCCCCGAAGCGAACCGGTACTTCTCCGACCTGCTCTCCGCGGTGAACCTGCGCTACGACCTGCCGTACCCCACCGAGGGCGAGCTGACCGGGCGCCACTGCCCCGACCTGGAACTCGTCGACGACGACGGACGGGCCTCGCGGCTGCACGAGCACACGCTGACCGGGCGCGGACTGCTCCTGCTACCACCGGAAAACCGCGACCTGGCCGAACTCGCCACCGGCCCGGTCGACGTGCTGCCGATCGCGAAGACCGGCCTCGACGACGGCGCCCTCCTGCTTCGCCCGGACGGCGTGGTGGCCTGGGCCGGTTCGGACCGCGAAACCCTGCGCAGCGCACTGGAAACCTGGTTCGGGAAAACTTCTTCGGGCCCGGTGTAGAGAACTCCCGGCGGGCTCCGACCTCCTCGCGAAGACCCACCGAACGAGGAGATCCGATGACCGACAAGACCGCAGGGCGCCGGGCCTGGCTGGGGCTCGCCGTGCTCGTACTGCCCACGCTGGTCGTGGCGCTCGACATGAACGCCCTGTTCCTCGCGTTGCCGAAGCTCAGCGCCGAGCTCGGCGCCAGCGGTACCGAACAGCTCTGGATCAGCGACAGCTACGGCTTCCTGATGGCCGGGTTCGTGATCACCATGGGCACGCTCGGCGACCGGATCGGCAGGCGGAAACTGCTGTTCACCGGCAGCGCGGCGTTCATCGCCACGTCGATCGTCGCGGCCTACGCGGTCACGCCGGAGATGCTGATCGCCGCCCGCGTGCTGATGGGGATCGCCGGTGCCACACTCATGCCCTCGACGCTCGCGCTGATCAGCACCCTGTTCCGCGACGACCGGCAGCGCGGCAAGGCGATCTCGGTGTGGGCGACCTGCCAGTTCGCCGGTGCCGCGTTCAGCCCGGTCTTCGGCGGGTTCCTGCTCCAGCACTTCTGGTGGGGCTCGGTGTTCCTGATCGCGGTGCCGGTCATGGTGCTGCTGCTCGTGGTCGGCCCGTTCCTGCTGCCGGAGCACCGCGACCCCGCCGCGCGCCGGATCGACATCGCGAGCGTCGCGCTGGCACTCGCCGCCGCGCTCCCCGCGATCTACGGCCTCAAGCAGCTCGCCGCGGACGGGGGCGACACGCTGTTCGCCGCACTGTCGATCGTCGTCGGTGTCGCGTTCGGGGTCGTGTTCGTCCGCCGCCAGCTGGCGCTCGCCGACCCGCTGATCGACCTGCGCCTGCTCCGCAACCGCCCGCTCACCGCCGTGCTGGTGACGCTCGTGCTCGCCGGGATCGCGATGGCGGGCGTCGGGTTCCTCGTCACGCAGTACCTGCAGAGCGTCGTCGGGTTCTCGCCGACGGAATCCGCGATCGTGTTCGCCCCGATGGGCGTCGCCGTCGCGATCGGCACCATGGTCGCCCCCACGCTCACGAAATGGCTCCGACCCGGCACCGCGATCGCCTCGGGCCTCGTCGTCTCCGCGCTCGGCGGCCTGCTGCTCACCCAGGCGGACCGCGGCCTGCCGTTCGTGATCGCGGGCATCGCGGTCCTCGCGCTGGGCACCGGGCCGCTCTTCGCACTCGGTACTGGGCTCGTCATCTCCTCGGCCCCGGTCGACCGCGCCGGGTCGGCGGCGTCGATGTCGGAAACCGCCAACTTCTTCGGCGGCGCACTGGGCGTGGCGGTGCTCGGCGCCGTCGCGGCCGGGATCTACCAGGGCCGGATGGGCGGCGCGGCCGACGCGGCGCGGGAAACCCTCGCCGGTGCCGTTCACGTGGCCACGTCGCTCCCGGGTACGCGCGGGGCGGAGCTGGTGGACGCCGCGAAGGCCGCGTTCACCAGCGGGGTGACCGCGGGTGCCGTGATCGCCGCCGCGGTGTTCGCGGCGGGCGCGGCGCTGGTGGCCACGCTGCACCGGGAGCGCACGACCGCGCCCGAGCCGGTCGCCGCCTGAGCGCACACGGCGCCGGATGGGCACGCTCCACTGTGGAGCGTGCCCATCCGGCGCGCGGCCGAGGCCAAGACCGGAATCGAACCGGCGTATACCGCTTTGCAGGCGGGTCCCTAGCCACTCGGGCACTTGGCCGTGAATTGCTGAAATGCGCGAAATGGAGAACGGCGGCACCCAAAAAGAAAACCGCCCTGCCGGAAATTACTCCGTCGGACGGCCCTGGTGTGACACGCGTCAGTGCGCGGTCACGGCGAGCCACCGTGGCGACAACGACAACAGGAAGCGTTGTGTATGCCGCTCCTGATGGTCATCGCCTACGCCTTTCTTTCCGGTGAACTCCACTCAGCTTGCCCCGGAATTCGGTGTGCGTCAACCGCGTTCAGCATTCGGGACCGCTTCCGCTCAGGTTCCGCGCAGTTCGGCGACCACCGGCGCGAACGCGTTCAGGAATTCGCCGTTGACGGAGAAGTAGGACACCCCGAGCTCCGCTCGCCAGCGCCGGATCCGCTGCGCCGCTTCCGACGGCGTGCCCCGCAGCACGGTCACCGCGCCCGAGGCCGCGAGTTCGTCGACGCTCACCCCGGTGTACCGCTCCACCTGCGGTGCGGGCGCGTCGCCCACCGCGATCAGGTTCATCGCCAGCTCCACCTCGCCCGCACGGTCGCCAACCGCCGCCCTGAACCTGTCCACAACGGACAGTGCTTCCGAGTTTGTGGTCTTCGGGCCCCAGGAGAGCGTGACCACGTCCGCCTCCCGCGCGGCCAGCTCGATCATCTTCGGGCCCGACGCGGCGAGCAGCAGCGGTGGCCGGTCGGTGTCCTGTTTGATCACCCCGATCAGTTCGGCCAGTCCTGCCAACCGGTTTCCCGCGCTCGCGAAGTCCCTGCCGAGCGATGCCGCGTGCCCGGCGGCGTTCGGCCTGCCGGTGCCGAGGCCGAGTTCGAACCTGCCGCCGGAGAGCCGGTGCAGCGTCCGCGCCTGCCAGGCGAGCTGACGGTGGTCGCGGAACGGCTCGGCGAGCACGAACGTGCCGAACCGGAGCCGCTCGGTCGTCGCGGCGACGGCGGCGAGCACGGTCAACGGATCGTGGCCGGAGACCGGGTCGGGGGTGACCAGCGTGTCGAACCCGAGTTCCTCCGCCTGCCCGGCGAGCCCGGTCAGCGCGGCGAGATCGGGCACGTGGCCCGCGACGACACCGAAGCGGAAGGGGCGGTCGGTCATGGCTGGACTCCTAGCTTCGTGGCGGGTTCGGGTCGGGTGGTGCCGCGCCGGAACACCCCGGCGACGGCCAGCGCGCCGGTCGCCACGAGCACGGCGAGCGCGATGGCGGAGGGCAGGGTTTCGAACCAGGGTGCCGCGAACGGCGAGACGTCGGTCAGCGATTCGACACCGACCACGGCCGTCAGCACGGCGTCCGCGACGACGGCGGTCCACACGAGACGGACGCGCCTCACGTCGTCCCAGTCGGTGAACCGCAGCAGCCAGGCCAATCCCGGCAGGACGAGGATCGCGTGCATCGCGACCGCGTGCACGGGTTTCAGCGCGCCCGCCGTGGTGTAGGCGAGCTGCGGGTCTCCCCCGCGCGCCTCCACCACACCGGTGGCGATCATGGCGGCACCGGCCCCCAGCGCGACGAGCAGCACCCCGAACCCGAACCGGAGCGCGACGCGCATGCTCGGCGCCGCGGTACCGGCCCGCAGCGCGGCACCGGTGAAGCTCACCGCGGTGACGATGATGACCCCGCCACCGCCGGCCAGCGTCAGGGAAACCGCGCTGTCGAACGAAGTTTCGAAGTTGAAGTGCGACGGCACGCCCCGCCACGCCTGCATGCTGACCAGCGCGGTCTCCACCACGCAGGCCAGCGCGAACACGCCGAGCAGCACCGTCCGCACCCTGGCGCCGACCTTGACGAACGACGTCGCCCAGGCCACCGACACCAGCGTCAGGCCGAAGGACAGCCCGAAGGTGGCCGCCTTGCGCAGGGAGAGCGGCCCTTCCCAGGAACCACCGGTCACCACCAGCACGACGACGTGCGCGATGCCGCTCAGCAGCAACGTCGCGCCCACCGCGTAGGCGAGGCGTTCGATCGGCCTGCCCTCGGTCCAGGTGCGGCGCAGCGCGTCGCCGACCGGCCGGAGTTTGTTCGTCATGGTCCGGAATTCTCGGCCGCTACGACGTGCCGGACAACGTGCTGGAGGCGGCTTCTCGGGATACGTAACTCGACGTACGGTTCAATGACCACTGTGGACCTGCTTCGACATCTCCGGCTGTTCGTGACCGTCGCCGAGGAAGCGCATTTCGGGCGTGCGGCCGACCGGCTCGGCATGACGCAGCCACCCGTGTCGCAGGGCGTCCAGCGGCTCGAACAGCGGCTCGGCGTGGTGCTGCTCAGCCGGGGCGCCGGCGGCGTGCACCTCACCCCGGCGGGCACCGATCTGCTGCCGAGGGCCCGTGCGCTGCTGGAAGACGCGCAGCGGTTCTCCGACGACGCCGAACGCCACCGCGAAAACCGCGGCGCGCTGCGGATCGGCGTGGTGCCGCAGCTGTGCGACCGGCAGGTCGCCGCGATCGTGTCGGCCGCCCGCGGCACCGGTTCGCGGGTCGTCATCGCGAGCACGGCGCCCACCAGCGAACTCGTCGACGCGGTCACCGCCGGTCAGCTCGACTGCGCGCTCGTGCACCACCCCGCGCTGATCACCGCGCTCGACTGCGGCGACGTGCTGAAGGTGCCCCGGTGGTTCCTGGTGCCGCACGACCATCCCACCGCGACCGCGGCGGCCCCCGCCGTGCGCTCCCTGCGCGGTCTCCCGATCGCGACCGTTCCCCGGTCGCACGGCACCGCCGCGTTCGACCTCTTCGTCGACACCGTGCACGCCAAGGGGCTCGACCCCGAGTTCCTGCCGGCCGCCACCGATCGCGAGACGGTGGCCGCCGTCGCCGCGGGACGGGCCGTCGGGCTCACCACCGATCCCCGGCTCGACGCGCCCGGCGTCGCGGTCGTCACGGTGCCCGGTGACGATTTCGCGTTGCGGCTACGGCTCGTGTGGCGAGCGCCTGGCCCGCCGTCCGACGTCCGCGACGCGATCGAATCGGCGTTGCCGTCATGACCGCGGTGGAGGACCGCGTCCGCCGCGTCCTGTCCGACGCGGGCGCGCACGGCTGGGTGCACGCGAAGTCGATCACGCCGACCGGATCGCGCGAGGTCTGCCTCGGCGCCGACGAACTCGTGGTCACCGCGTCGGTCTACAAGCTCCCCCTGTTCGTCGCGCTGTGCCGCCAGTTCGACTCCGGGCTCGTCGATCCACAAGGGACGGTCAAGATCGTGCCGTCCGCGTGCACACCGGGACCGACCGGGCTTTCGGTGTTCCGCGATCCCGTCACGCTCTCGTGGCGCGACCTGGCCACCTCGATGATGACGGTGTCCGACAACGCCGCCGCCGATGTGGTGCTCGGCGAAGTCGGCCTCGAAGCCGTCGGCCGGACACTCGCCGAGCTCGGGCTGAGGAGCACCAGGATCGTCGGCGGCACCAACGACTCCTACCACGACCTGGTCCGCGACACCGGTGCCTCGGACGCGGCCGAGGCCTTCGCGGTGCTCGCGGACAACGACGCGGCGAAAACCGTCAGCGCCTACGACCCGTCGTACGCCAGCGCCACCACGCCGCGCGACATGACCCGGCTCATGGAGCTGATCTGGACCGACGCGGCCGCGTCACCGGAGCAGTGCGCGTTCATCCGGCATGTGCTCAACCACCAGGCCTGGTTCCACCGCATCCGCGCCGGGTTCCCGTACGGCGACGTCGTCGTCGGGGGGAAGACCGGCACGATCGGCGCGGTGCGCAACGAAACCGCGGTCGTGCAGTTCGACGGCGAAGCACCGGTCGCCGTCGCCGTGTTCACCTTCGCCGCGCGCGCCGACCCCGCGGTCCCGAAGGTCGACGCCGCGATCGCGGAATGCGCGCGCATCGCCGTCACCGATCTCCGCACCGGCCGTACGGAATAACGGAAGCGCGCCCTGGCGATGCCCCGAAAGTGACCTTCGGGGCATCTACTTCCCCGAAAGCCACTTTCACGGCATGGAAACGCACCGCCGCATCACTTCGCTGGACTGTCCTTTTCGGACGATCCGTCCTCGCCGTCGCGCGCCGCGGCGGTGCGGCGGCGGCCGTCCAGTTCGGTGCCGCGCATCGTCAGCACCACGATCAGCACGGCACCGGCGGTCAGCGCGATATCGGCGACGTTCCCGACGAACCAGCCGTTGTAGTCGATGAAGTCCACCACGTGCCCCTGCGCGAACCCCGGCGCGCGGAACAGGCGGTCGAGCAGGTGCGTGGCCGCGCCGCCGAGCAGGAGGCCGAGCGCGACCGCCCACCCCGGGGAAACCACCTTCGCGGCGAACCAGGCGACGGCCACCACCGCCACCGCGGCCAGCACGGTGAAGATCCAGGTCGACCCGGCGCCGATGGAGAACGCGGCGCCCGAGTTGTAGAGCAGGCGGAACCGCAGGAAATCGCCGAGTACGGGGACCGGGGCGCGGTCCGCGAGCGCGGACTCGGCCCACAGCTTCGTTAGCTGGTCGATCCCGAGTACCAGCACGCCGACGGCGACGGCGACACCCCACCGCCGTGGCGCGGTCGTGATGGGCGGTGACGATTCCGGCTCAGCCATGCGGCCACACTATCCGGCACCGCGAAGCACTCAGCTGCTGCCCGCCGCGGTGGCCGTGGTCGCGGCCATGACCGCGACGATCGCCGCGCTCTGCACGGCTTCCACCGCGCGCCGTACCGCGGCCGCGGCCCAGTCGCCCTTCGCGATTTCCTTGGCGACCCGCTTGGCGGCACGCGCGTCGGGCACGGCGAGCACCCTGGTCACCGCGTTCATCGCGGACAGCAGGGAGATCAGCGGGCCGGTGCGCTCGTCGGGGCGGCGCTCCTCGGTCAGCACGGC
Organism: Amycolatopsis sp. CA-230715; assembly: GCF_018736145.1. Lineage (GTDB taxonomy): Bacteria > Actinomycetota > Actinomycetes > Mycobacteriales > Pseudonocardiaceae > Amycolatopsis. The sequence goes on along the minus strand of NZ_CP059997.1, from coordinate 8,753,901 downwards.
GACCAGATCGGCGCGCAGCGCGTCCTCGTGCGCGCTGTCCGCGGCGGGCAGCCGTTCGACCGGGAACAGGCCGAGCACGCGCTTTTCCTGCCTGCGCAGTATTCCGTCCCGCACCAGCTCTTCGGCCAGCTCCTCGCGGAGCCCCCGCGAAATCGGGCCGAGCACCTGATCCGGTTTGCGGCCCTCGTTCGCCCGCACGATCTCGGCCGCGGAGCGCAGCACCGGGTGCGCGGGCACCTTGCCGTCGAGGACCTTGATCCGGCCGGGCTTCACGGTGTCCTGTTCGCCGCCGACGTCGATGGCCCCGTTGAGCGCGAGTTCGATCAGCACCGCGCCGGCGAGCGCCTTGTCGGGTGCGGACATCGACGGACTCAGCTTGCCGGACTCGTCGTCGAGCAGCAGGAGCAGCAGATCGTGGGCGAGCAACATGCGGTTCACCCTACCGCCGACGAAAGCCGCCGGTAGGGTGAACCGCCGCCACTCACAGCCCGGTGAAGGTCTTGTCGACCCATTCCTTGTTCTGGTCGGCCCACTGCTTGGCCGCGTTCGCTTCCTGGCCCTTTGGCGCCTTCTGGACGGCGTCCTCGAGCGCGGCGAGCTGCTGGTCGGTCATCTTGAGGTTCTTCGCGATGTTCGCCAGCGCGGGGAAGTCGGCGCCGAAGCCCTTGCGCCCCACCGCGTGGATCTGCTCGCCCTTGCCCATCGCGCCCTGCGGGTCCTGCAGGTCCTTGAGCTGGTACCGGGAGTACGCCCAGTGCGGGTGCCACAGGGTGACCACGATCGGCTTCTGGTCCTTGATCGCGCCTTCGAGCCCGGCGAGCATCGCGGTCGTCGAGGAGTTCAGCAGCGACATCGTGCCGTTGAGGCCGTACTTCGGGATCACGTTGTTCTGCACGATGCCGGTCTCACCCGCGCTCGCTTCGATGCCGGTGATCTTGCCGCCGAAGTCGGCAGCCTTCGCCTTGAGGTCGGCGATGCTGTTGACGTCCTTGACGTAGGTCGGCACCGCGAGGTTCAGCGTCGCGTTGTCGTACCACACGCCGAGGTCTTCGAGCTGGGAGCCGAACTCCTTCCAGTACTTCTCGTGCGTGGCGGGCAGCCAGGCGTCGAGGAACAGGTCGGCGTCACCCTTGGCCAGTCCGGCGTAGATCGGGCCCGCGTCGAGCAACTGGAGGTCCACCTTGTAGCCCTTGGACTCCAGCACCGTCTTGTACAGATTGGACAGTGCGACGTCCTCGTCCCAGTTGATGTAGGCGATCTTGACGGCCTTCTTGCCCTGCCCGGTGTTGTTGTCGGCCGCACGGCCGCCGCACGCCGCGGTGAGCGCGGCGAGGGAGACCAGCGCAGCACCGACGGCCACGGCCTTGCGGAAGCGGTTCACTTTAGACACACCTGTCCTTTCTTGCTGAGGTCTCAAGACTTCTTCGCCAGCCGCTTCGCGCGTCCGACGGCCGAGCGGGCGCCGAACGCCGCGGTAAGCCGGTCGAGGTAGATCGCGAGCACGACGACCGCCACGCCCGCGTCGAACCCGGCGCCGACCTGAACGCTCGTCACCGCCGCGTAGACCTCCGACCCGAGTCCGGGCGCGCCGACCATGCCGGAGATGACCACCATGGACAGCGAAAGCATGATGATCTGGTTGATCCCGGCCATGATCGACGGCATCGCGAGCGGGATCTGGATCTGCGTGAGGATCTTTCCCCGCGTGGAGCCGAACGCCTCGCCCGCTTCCACCATCTCCTTGTCCACCTGCCGGATGCCCAGCTCGGTCAGCCGGACGCCGGGCGGGAGCGAGAACACCACGGTCGCCACGATCCCCGGCACCGGGCCGATGGTGAAGAAGAAGATCACCGGGATCAGGTAGACGAACGCGGGCAGCGTCTGCATGAAGTCCATGACCGGCTTGATGATCTTGCTCGCGGTCTCGTTGCGCGCCGCCAGGATGCCCACCGGTACCGCGATGACCACCGCCACGATCCCGGCGATGATGACCTGCGCCAGCGTCTGCATCGCCGAGTCGAACTTGCCGAGGCTGTCGACGAGCCCGAACCCGATCACCGCGCCGATGGCGAACTTCCAGCCGCGAAGCCACCAGCCGAGCAACGCGAACAGGATCAGCATGACGTAGCTCGGCGGCCACTGCAGAACGCCGGTGATGCCGTCGAGCGAGCCCTGCACCGCGGTCTCGATCGCGTCGAACACCGGCCCGATGTTCCCGTCGAGCCAGTGCACCAGATCGTTGAACCATTCGCCGAGCGGGATGTTCGGCACGTGCCAGCCGTCCGCCAGAATCGCCTCACGCATCGGCGGCCACCTCCCCGGCGCTGTGCGCGCCGCCTTCTTCGATCACGCGTTCCGCCGCCTTCACCGTCTGCCCGAGTGAGGCGAGCAAGGTCGCCCTCGGGATCACGCCGAGCAGCTTGCCGTCGTCGTCGACCACCGCGAGCGGGAGCCGGCTTTCCGCGGCGGGGGCGAAGAGTTCGTAGACCGGCGTGTCGGGACGAACCGATTCGATGTCGTTCCCGATCAGCTCGCGCACGGTGTCCTCACCGCGCGCCGCCGCTTGCGCGACCGCTTCGTCGGTCACCACACCGGCGAGACGGCCGTCGCGCTCGACCACGAACAGCGCGGAGTACTGGTGCTCGCGCATCGTGTGCAGCGCCGCCCGCGGCCCGGAGCCGGAACCGATCGTGGTGACCGGATTGGACATCACCGATTCGGCGGTGAGCACGCGCGTGCGGTCGACGTCCTGCACGAACTGGGCGACGTAGTCGTTCGCCGGGTCGTTGAGGATGTCCTCGGCGGTGCCGATCTGCACGATCCGGCCTTCCCGCATCATCGCGACCCGGTCGCCGAGGCGCATCGCCTCGTTGAGGTCGTGCGTGATGAAGATGATGGTCTTGCCCAGCTTCGCCTGCAGCGACAGCAGCTGGTCCTGCATCTCCTTGCGGATCAACGGGTCCAGCGCGCTGAACGCCTCGTCCATCAGGAGCACGTCGGTGTCCGCGGCCAGTGCCCTCGCCAGCCCGACGCGCTGGCGCATCCCGCCGGAGAGCTGGTCCGGCAGGTGGTCTTCCCAGCCGTTCAGCCCGACGAGATCGAGCGAGGTGCGCGCCTTCGCTTCGCGTTCCTGCCGGTCCATGCCGCGCACCTGCAGGCCGTACGCGGCGTTCTCCAGCACCGTCCGATGCGGGAAGAGGGCGAAGTGCTGGAAGACCATGCTCATGGTCCGCTGCCGCATTTCCCTGATTTCGCGGCCCGACATCGCGGTGATGTCGGCACCGTCCACATAGACCCGTCCCGAGGTAGCGGGCAGCAATCCGTTGAGCATCCTGATCAGCGTCGACTTGCCGGAGCCGGAAAGCCCCATCACGACGAAGATCTCACCCTGCTCGACCTCGAACGACGCGTCGATCACCGCGGGCGTCACCCCCGGTACGCCCAGTTCCGACCGGGTGGCACCACCTTCCAGCTTGCGCACCGCGTCCTCCGCGCGGCGCCCGAACACTTTGTACAACTTCTCCGCACGAACAGTTGGCAATGGTCTCCTCGTGTCCACCCGGGCTTGTTCCCGCAGCGGACCTTACTCGGCGTGACCGATTGCGCCACCCGGCTGGGTTAATTTGCAACAAAATCGAGCCGAAGAGACTACATTTTGTGGCTACGCAACCGCGCTGCGCGAGTGCTTCCGCTCGTCGAATTCGACGTGACGACTGCGCTTTTCGCTGGTCGCGACCAGTTTGGCGGCCGGAAGAGGCGGTTCTGACGCCGAATCGGCCGAAGCATCCTGGGTGAGGTCCAAACCACGTGGCCGCGGCACGGCCACCGGCGCCGGTGTGCGCGGAGGGTGCCGGTGCGATTTCATGCAGCGGATCAAGTCGAGCAACCCGGTGTCCGGCAGGTACGCCTTGCCCAGCGCGATACCGATCCTCGGCAGGTCCGCCTCGTCGCGGAACGCCAGGTACAGCGGCTCGTAGCGCGGCATGAACTTCGCCTTGAAGGCGTGCAGGGAACGGAAACCGTAGTACGGCTCCAGCATCGCGCCGAGCGAGTCCATCACCTGCTCGACCGCGGGCGTCCGCTCCTCGCGGTGCGATTTCGCCAGCGGTGCGCCGGAAAGCGAGACGAACCGCGCGCCTTCCGTTTGGAACGCAAGGCAACTGGAGGCGATGAGGAACTCCATCACCGGCCGGAAGCCGTCACCGCGCCGGCGCATCACGTCGAGCGTCCAGCCCTCGATCTTCCCGTCGCCGGTGTGCACCGGCATCCACGAGGTGACGCCGTGCACCTCGCCGTCTTCGTCGATCGCGAGGCCGACGCGCGTGCGCGGATCGAGCGCTTCCTCGACCCCGCCGAGGGTGAAGCCCATTTCCGGCATGCCCTTGTCGCTGACCCATTCGTCGGAGATCCGGCGCACCTGCGCGATCAGGCTCCTCGGCTGCTCGGCCAGGGTGACGAGCCGGAACTCGATGTTTTCCTTGCGCGCCCGGTTGATCGAGGACCGCACGTCCTGCCACGCCTTGCCGCGGAACTTGAGCGTCTCGAGGTCGAGCAGCGTGTCCTCGGCGACCTGCGCGATCTGCCAGCCGAGCTGGCGCGCGATCACCGCGGTCTCGGCGGAAACCGAGAACAGGCAGGGCACCATGCCGGTGTCGTCGCACATTTCCACGAATTCGTGCACCGCGCGGGCCGCGTCGCCGTGCGGGGCCACCGGATCGCCGACGCCGATCGCCACCCTCGCGTGCTTGCGGTAGGCCACATAGGAGCGTCCGTCCGCGGTGCCGAAGTGCGAGTTCTCCGGCCAGGTCGTCATCCACGACAGGGAACCGCCGCCGTGCTCGCCGAGCAGGCGCGTCGCCACGACGGGGTCCGTCGTACCGTGCTGCTTGCCGGGCCGCAGCGGGTGCCGCCGCGAATGGACGCGGAACGCGCGCCGCGCCGCGAGCAGCACGATCAGCTCGACCGTCCACAAGAGACTGTCCGCGACGAACAGCGGGACGCCGACCGTCCAGTCCGGATCCCCGCCGAGCGCGTCGAGCACGATCAGCAGGGCGACCGCGACACCGGTCAGCACCGACGTCGCGGTGACCGCGATCGCCCAGCGCCAGGCCACCCTGCTCCCCCGGCGCATCCAGTTGACGATCAGCGCGACGCCGAGTACGAGCACGGCGACCTCGACGAAGGACATCGACACCTCGTCGGACGGGCCGAACGGACCGGTCCGCGGGATCAGCCACATCACCGCCTGCGCGATGGTCACCAGCACCAGCCCGGCGATCGCGAGCAGGCGCCATTCCCGCTTGTTCGGAGCGCCGGTGCGGTGCGCCCGGTACTTCCCGACCAGCACACCCGACAGCGGCAGCGCCAGCGCGACGGCGATGAAGTGCACGAGATCGGCGAGCGTGCCGATGTAGATGATCGACACCGCGACGTAGACGCACAGCGCCGCCCTGATCCGCAGCCGCCACGGCGACCGGACGGCGGCGGAGACCACCGCGACCGCGGCGAGCGCGCCGCCGGAGAACCCGGCGTCGACGCTCACGCCCGCGGTGTCCGCCCAGTCCCACCCGAAGCCCTGGAAGACCGAGAGGAACAGGGCCGCGCCCAGCACGCTGACGAGCTGGCCCGCGATGGTGACCGCCATCGTCCGCCTGGTGCCCAGCCGCCACTCGGTGAAGCCCACGAGCAGCGCGAACCCGCCCGCCATGGGCAGGTAGAAGACCGGGATGATGGCGAACATCGGCCCGGTGAACAACGTCCACCAGCGGCCCTCTTCCAGCGGCGGGAGGCCGTAGCCGAAGTGCGGGAACCACGACGCGTCCTGCGCGTTGCTCCAGAGCGCGCCGCTGACCACCGCCACGACGAGCATCGCGAACGTGACGGCGGCGGTGAACGGTAACCGGCGGACCAGCAGCATGGTGCCGATACTTCCGCCATGCGAACTCAGTGCGCGTCCGTCACAGGTCTGACCCGGTATGAAACCTGAGAGGGACTCTCAGCAACGGCGGCCCGCGCCTTTGGTCTAGCTCCCAGGTCCGCGGCCCCTCGATTCAGCGGGCGCGCTCGGTGTGGAAGGCCAGGCCGCCGACCGTGCCGCCGTGGCCGTCCGGCTTACCGGTCGTGCAGGCGATCAACCCCGCCGCCTGCGGGCCGGAGCCGCCGTCGGTGCCGCACGACCAGCCGCCCGAAAGCTTCTTGTTGCGCTGGCTCCCGCCCTCGCCCTGGTCGACCGGGGCTTTCTGGTACTCGTCGAGCACGTTGAACGCTTCAGTGCAGCCCGTGGTGCCCTCCGGGGTGCTGTCGGCGACCAGGACGTAACCGGCGCCGACGGACCCGCACTTCACGTCGCTTCCAGCGGGTTCCTTCGCGGTGGGTTTCTTGGTGGGCGGGTCGACCTGGTGACCACGACCGTCCCCGGTACCGCGCTGCTTGTCGGCGCTCGGCGCCGTGCTGCTTGGCGCGCTCGCGGCCGCGGCCGAGGTGGGGGCGGCCGTGGTGCTCGGCGCGGCCGCGCTCCCGCTCTGGCCGCAGGCTCCGAGGAGCAGGGCCGCGCCCATAGCGGCGACGGGGGCGGCGAGGGTCAGCAGGCGCTTGTTCACAGCGGTGTTCTCCCTTGGCTATCGGTGATCATTTACCCGTCCAGACGCGCGGTTCGGGTAAAGGTTGCGACGACGCGCGCTCGACATGTAGAACGTGTTCTAATACTGTCGGGCGGGTCGGCGACACGAGGGAGTTCGGGTGCGATACGGCGTCGTGTTGTTCACCAGTGATCGGGGCATCTCGCCGTCGGCGGTCGCGCGAGCCGCGGAGGAAGCGGGCTTCCATTCGGTCGCGGTGCCCGAGCACACGCACATCCCGGTGCGGCGCGAGGCGGCGCATCCCGGCACCGGGACCAGCGATCTCCCCGACGACCGCTACCTGCGCACGATGGACCCGTGGGTCGCGCTGGCGACGGCCGCCGCGGTGACCGAGCGGATCGCGCTGTGCACCGCGGTCGCCCTGCCCACCGAACACGATCCCATCGCGCTGGCGAAGACCGTCGCGACCCTCGACCACCTTTCCGGCGGCCGCGTCACGCTCGGCGCCGGTTTCGGCTGGAACACCGACGAACTGGCCGATCACGGCGTCCCAGGCGGACGGCGCCGGACCGTGCTGCGCGAGTACCTCGACGCCATGCGTGCACTGTGGACACAGGAGGAGGCGAGCTACGACGGCGAGTTCGTGCGCTTTGGGCCCAGTTGGGCGTGGCCGAAACCGGTGCGCGCCGGGCGGATCCCGGTGCTGCTCGGCGCGGGCGGCACGGACCGCAACCTCACCTGGATCGCGCGGCACGCCGACGGCTGGCTCACCACGCCGACCGATCGCGACATCGGCGAGCGAACCCGCCGACTGGGCCAGCTCTGGCAGGAAACCGGCCGGGAGGGGAAGCCCGAAGTGGTGGCGCTGGCGGGTAAACCGAACCCGGACGAGCTGGCCACGTGGGCGGAATGCGGGGTGACCGAAGTCCTTTTCGGACTGCCGGACGCACCGGCCGAAGTCGTGACCGGCTACCTCACGCGACTGTCCGAACGCCTCGGGTTGACCGGCGGCTAGGCGTTCGCGCGCGTCCCATCGGAAGTTGCGGAGGTTCTGCGCCTCGAAATCGCCGTGGCCCAGCACGGACGGCAGATCCGCCGCCAGTAGCCGTTCGCGGGCGCGGCGCGCGGTCTCGACGACGTGCGCGGGCACAGTGCTCTGGTCGCGGACGTCGAGGAAGTCGATCGACGGCCACAGCGCGTGATCCGCGTGATCCCAGCGCGCCCAGCGCGGGTTCGGCAGCGGTGGCGCGACGGTTAGTTCGGCCAGATCGGCCATCCCCATGCCGACGACCGCGCCAGGTCGGCCGCGCGGGTGCACCTCGCTTCCCGGTCACGCCTCCTGTCCGCCGCGAAGATGCGGCGCCTGCGCTTCGAGCAGTTCGAGCTGCGCCCTGATCGCTTCGAAGTCCGACGCCGCCGAGATGTCGAGCGCGATGCCACCGGCACGGTCGAGCGTGGCCGCGAAAGCCGAGGCGGCTTCTTCGAGCCGGGCCGAAATCCGTTGCGCCGTCTCACTTTCCTCGTGGCCGTCACCGCCGGGAGCGAGCGCTTCGCCGTACCGGGCGAGGCGCAACGCCTCGTCCAGTTCGGTGTCCATCTTGGCACCGAGATCGGCCAGCCAGTCCCGGGCGGGTCCGGGTGCGAGCGCGGCCACCAGCGCGTGGAACCGGCGCACCGACTCGGCGCACCGCGCGTGGTGAGCGGCCCACAAACCGCCTTCCCGCAATGGAATCGGCCGCTCGGGCGCCGGTATCGCGAGCGGCGCGACGGGCGGGGCCGGGAGCGCGGGCGCCATCGCGGCCCGCACGGCGAACTGGACGATCCCCCCGCCGACCACGCCGACACCGCCGCCGAGGACGATGCCGACCAACGCCACGATCCCGGCGTCGGCCGAACCGAAATAGCCACCGAGACCGAGCACCGACAGCAAGAACACGATTCCCACCAGCCCGCCGACGGCCCAGCCGGACAGGGCGAGCATCGTGCTGATCCGGTGCCGCGCGCTCACAGTTCCACCTGCCTAGCGCGTTCGACGGATTGACGGAACAGCCATTCGGCGTGTTTGAGGCGCGCGCTGATCTCCTGCGACTCCGGCCTCGTCGGGTAACGCGTCGCGCGCGAGTCCGCGGCGTAACCAGCGGCGGCGAGCGCGTGCAGTTCCGCGAGATCCGCCGAAAGCGCGGTGGCCTGCTCTTCCGCCCGGTCGCGCCCCTGACCGGGCGGCATCGCGGCCACTTCGGCGTCGAACTGCGCCTTCACCCTCGCGCTGGCGTCGTACCGCTCGCGCCACAGCCCGGCACCGAGACTCCCGGCCTCGCCCGACGCGGTCGCCGCCCAGCCCAGTGCCGCGCGCTTGACCAGGTAACCGACGCACAGTCCGGGAATCAGCGCCATCACGGCGACGACGACCGCTTCGCCTGCCGCAGCCGATCCCACGCTGAGCACGAAGACCAACGCCATGACCGCGGCGGCGCCCAGCAGTACGCCATGCCTGATCAGGATCCGGCCGACCGGGCCCGTCATGCGAAACCTCCCCGAGTGTGCGCACGCCTGGTCCCGGCGAGCATACGGGAGGCTCAAGCCGCGGGCGGGTGCTCCGCGAGCCACAGGAAGTCCCGCACCGCGATCACGCCCAGAAACTGCCGGACCCCTGGCGGCATGGCACCACGCGACTCGTCGTGCACGACCTCCGGCGAGTAGAGCCGTACCGCGCGCCCTCGCGTGTGGAGCACGCACCCGCCGTCCGCGAGCACGTTCTTCACCCAGTCGGCATCGGGGCCGTAGGTCAGCGCGACGACGTACGCGCCGTCGCGGCGGAAGACGTTCACCGGCGTGCGGTACTCCTTGCCCGAACGCCTGCCCCGGTGCGCCACGATCCCGAAACCCGGCAGGCTGCCCGCGACGCGCTTGCCGACCCGGTTCGTCACGACCCGGTTGAACCGGGCTACCCGCTTCGAAAGAACCATGCCACCGAGGATCCCCGTCCGCGGCGCGATCGGCGACTCGGGATCCGCCGGCCAGGTTGCTGCGGTTGGCGGTCCACGAAGATCGGGCGCGCTGGCACGCTGAGTGCACGCGCGACGACGCGCCGTCGACACCGGGGGTTCGTGCCATGACCGTCCTTCCTCGAAGACTCCTGGCCGCCGCGCTGGTCACCGCCGCGCTCCAAGTCGGCGGTGGCCCGCCCGCGGCGGCGGCCGAAACCGGTGGCACGTATGCGAATCCGGTCGTCGCCCCGGTCGCGGACACCTTCGCCGACCCGGCGGTCATCCGCGGCAAGGACGGCTACTGGTACGCCTTCGGCACGAGCGATCCCCTGCGGTCGGGCGAGCACCGGCGGCATCTCTTCCCGATCCTGAAATCCCCCGATCTCGTCCACTGGTCCTACGCCGGTGGCACCTTCACCGCGGCGACCAGACCGGCATGGGCGGCCGCGGGAGCCGGGCTGTGGGCACCCGACATCCGGTACGCCGACGGACGGTACCTCCTGTACTTCACGGTGACGGACACCGTGCTGAACCCCGGCGGCGACTCCGCCATCGGGGTGGCGACCGCGCCGACGCCGCTCGGCCCGTGGACGGACAGCGGCGCCCCCGTCGTACCGCCACGTCCGAACGGGACCGGTGGCTACCTGTGGACGTTCGACCCGGCGATGGCCACCGGTGACGACGGCACCCGCTGGCTCTACTACGGCTCGTACGAAGGTGGCCTCTCCGTCGTCCCGCTCTCCCCCGACGGCCTGCGCACGGCGGGATCCGCCACGAAGGTCACCATCGAAGGCAGGTACGAAGGCGCGTACGTGGTGCACCGCGACGGCTGGTACTACCTCTTCGGGTCCGCGTCGAACTGCTGCGCGGGCCCGACCACCGGGTACAGCGTGTTCGCCGGCCGCTCGCGCGCGCCGACCGGCCCCTTCACCGATCGCGACGGCGTGCCGCTGCTCGCGTCCAGGGCGGGCGGAACCCCGGTGCTCCAGCCGAACGGCAACACCTGGGTCGGCACCGGGCACAACGCGGTCGTCACCGACGACGCGGGCCAGGACTGGATCGTCTACCACGCCATCGACCGCGCCAAGCCGTATCTCGACGAGCCGTACGGCGTCAACCGCAGGCCCATGCTCGTCGACCGGCTCGACTGGGTGGACGGCTGGCCGACGGCGCGGGCGGGCGCGGGCGCCTCGACGGGGCCGCAGCGCGCGCCGGTGACCGGCGGTGTACTGGCCGACCGGTTCGACTCGGACACCGGGAACTGGCGGCCCGCCACGGGCTGGTCCGTCGCGCCGGGAGCCGATCCCGATTCCGGCGGGCTGCTCCGGCACGACGGCGCGGCGGGCAGCACGGACCGGATCGACGCGGTGCGACCGCTTCCCGGTGCCGTCCGCGTCGGCGTGGACGTCAGGCTCACCGGGGAATCGGCCGGGATCGCGCTGGCGCGCGGGCTCACCGCGACGATCGACCGCACCGCGGGCGGACTCGTGGTGGACGTGTTCACCGGAACGCGGCACGACGTCCGGTTTTCCCCGCTGCCGAAGGGATTCCGGTACGACAGGTGGCACGTGCTCAGCGCCGAGGTCTCGGGCGACCGGACGCTCGTTTCGGTCGGCGAGGGGGCGCTGGGAGACCCGATCGTCGCGCAGGAGCGCCGTGCGCCCGCGATACCGCCGGGCCGGTTCGCCCTGACGGCACGGGGCGACGCCGAGTTCGACAACGTCACCGCGGCACGTGCGGCGCGTCCGGTGCGCGAAACCGAGGCACCGCCCCGCGTCGGCCGGTTCGACGCCCGGCACTCCGACGAGTTCGACGCGCCGCTCGGCGGGGCGTGGCGCTGGGTCAGGCCGGATCCGGTCGCGATGGCCGCCGACGGCGCGCTGCGGTGGCCGACGCAGGCCGCGGACCTGGTCGGCACCCGCAACGACGCGAGCGTGCTGCTGCGGGACGCGCCGCGCGGCGACTACGTGGTGGAAACGAGGCTGCGCCTCGATCTCGGCACCGACACCGCACGCGACTTCGAGCAGGCCGGGCTCATCGCCTACCGGAACGACGACGATTTCGCGCGGCTGTGCGAGGTCACCATCGGGCCGACCCGCCAGATCGAGTTCGGCAGGGAAATCCCTTACGCGGCCAAGCTTTCCTACGGCGGTATGGCCCTGACCGCGCCGGGTGAGGTGACCTGGCTCCGGCTGGCGCACACCGTCGACCGCGCCACCGGCGAGCACCACTTCCGCGCCGCGTCGAGTACCGACGGCAGCACTTGGCGGTGGGGCGGCACCTGGACGTTCGGCGCGGGCGACGACCCCGGTATCGGGCTCGTGTCGCACGGCGGCGCCACCCCGCCGGCCACCGCGCTGTTCGACTACTTCCGCGTCTACCGCTGAGCGTTTCCCGCCTGCCGGTACCGGCCCGGCGCGACCCCGAACGCGCGTTTGAACGCGTGCGCGAAGGCGAAGGAGGACTCGTAGCCGACGCGCGTGGAGATCCCGGTGAGCGGCAGGTCGGATTCGCGCAGGAGCCGTGCCGCCTGGTTCATCCGCCACCACGTCAGATAAGCCATCGGCGGGCGGCCGACGAGCGTGGTGAAGCGCCGTGCGAGCGTCGCGCGCGAGGTTCCCGCGAGCCCTGCCAACGCTTCGACGCTCCACGGCTTTCCCGGGTCTTCGTGCAGGGCGTGCAACGCGGTGGCCACCACCGGGTCGGTCAGCGCCGCCGTCCAGCCACGCGCGGGCTGCTCGTCGAACCACGCGCGGAGCAGGTACACCAGCAGCACGTCGAGCAGCGCGGTGACGACCGCGCCCGCACCGGACCGCTCCCGCCGCACCTCCGCGCCGAGCAGCCCGATCGCGGAGCCGAGTTCGGGATGCCGCCCGGCACCCGCCGCCACGGCGATCAGGTCCGGCAGCTCGGCCAGCAGCGGGTGCGCCCTGCCCCGGTCGAGCCGGTACTTGCCGCACAGGAGTTCCGTCGCGCCGTCGGCGGGCTCGGCGGGCCGCCACTGCTCGAACGGCACCGCTTGTCCCGGCGCGTCGGCCGCGGTGTCGGTCAGCACGTGCCCGCCGCCTCGGGGAAACAGCACGACATCACCGGCCCCGAGGGTCACCGGTTCGCCGCGTTCGGGGAACACCCGGCAGCCGCCGCGGAGCACGACGTGGAACCCGGCGCCGTCGTAGGGCGCGAACGCCAGGCTCCACGGCGAGCCGATCGCCGCCCGCGTCGAAGAGGGCTGCCCGGTGCGCATCACGGCGATCGCGTCACTGACCACGTCCACCCCCGAGACCGTAGCCGATGAGACGTACGCGCATCATCGCGCCGCTTTCGAACATGGATCCGCTCATCGGCGCGTCATACGGTCCTTTTCATGGACAGCATCGTGTTGGGTGACGTCGAAGTCGTGCGGATCGTCGAATGGCACGGCCGGATCCTCACCCCGGCCACCCTCGTCCCGGACAGCCCCGAAGAACTGTGGCGCGCCAACGAATCCTGGCTCGCCCCGGAGTTCTGGGACCCGGCCGAAGACGCCTGCGTCGGCGCCGTGCAGACCTGGGTCCTGCGCAGCGAGGGGCGGACCGTCCTGGTGGACACCGGTGTCGGCAACGACCGCGATCGGCCGCAGATCCCGGTGTTCGACCACCTGCGCACGGATTTCCTCGACCGGCTCGCCCTCGCCGGAGTCGCCCCGGAGGACGTCGATGTCGTGGTCAACACCCACGTGCACTACGACCACGTCGGCTGGAACACCTTCGCCAACGACGGCGGCTGGGCGCCGACGTTCCCCAACGCGACCTACCTGATTCCCCGCGCGGACAACGAGTTCTTCGATCCCCGCAACGCGCACCGGCGGCCGCCACCGCGCGACGAGCAGGAGCGGCTCCGGCGGGTAGGCGGTGAAATCGTCTTCGAGGACAGCATCGCGCCGATCCACCGCGAGGGCAGGGCCGTGCTGTGGGAAGGGTCATACCGGATCGACCGCAACCTGAGCCTCGAAGCGGCACCGGGGCACACGCCCGGCTCGTCCGTGCTGCGACTCTCCTCCGGCACCGACCGCGCGGTGTTCGTCGGCGATCTGCTGCACAGCCCGGTGCAGATCCTCCACCCGGAGCACAACAGCTGCTTCTGCGAAGACCCCGTAGAAGCAGCCGAGACCCGGCACCGGGTGCTCGCGCGCGCCGCCGATCTCCGCGAACTGGTGGTACCGGCCCACTTCGGCGGGCACGGCGCGGCCGAAGTCCGCCGCGACGGCAGCCGCTTCCGGATCGGCGAGTGGGCCGCGTTCTCCCCCGCGGCCTGATCTCACGAACGCGGGGAAACCGCGCTGTGCCGCGGAATGACACCACCGGCACCGTTCGCCGGGACGACAAGACCGCTTTCGTACGCGGCGACCACGGCTTGCGCGCGGCTGTTCAGCCCGAGCTTCGACAACGTGTGCTTGATGTGCGTCTTGACCGTGGCTTCGCTCAACAGCAGGCGTTCCGCTATCTCGCCGTTGGTGTACCCGGCCGCGACGAGCCGGAGCACTTCGGTTTCCCGGGGTGTCAGGTCGTGCAACTGGATCCGCGCGCACGCGTTCGCCACGTGGCTCTGCGCGTACGCCTCGACGAGCCGCCGGGTCACGCTCGGGGAAATCAGCGTGTCACCGGCGACGACCGAGAACACCGCGGCGATGATCCCCTCCGGCGGCGTGTCCTTCAGCAGAAACCCCGACGCACCGTCCCCCAGCGCGGTGTACACGTATTCGGGCAGGTCGAACGCCGTCAGCATGACGACGCGCGTACCGGGGCTGTCCGCGAGGATCTTCCGGGTGGCGCCGATGCCGTCGAGCTTGGGCATCTTCATGTCCATCAGCACCACGTCCGGGCCGAGTTCCGCGACCATCGCGACGGCGCGCACGCCGTCGACGGCCTCGCCGACCACCTCGACGCCCGGCGCGGTTCGCAGGATCGCGACGAGGCCGGAGCGGATCAGCACCTGGTCGTCGGCCACCAGTACGCGGACGGTCATAGCCCGTCCTCGCTGATCGGCATGCACAGGACGACCTGGAAACCACCGGATTCCAACGGTCCCGCGGTGAGCACGCCGTCGTAGAGCGCGGCGCGTTCCCGCATTCCGCGGATACCGTGCGATCCCGCCGCGGCGCGCGCGTGCGCCCTGCCGTCGTTGGTGACGATGACGAAAAGCGTGTGCGCGCCGTACTTCAGCTCCACCGTGGCGGTCGCGCGTTCCGCGTGCTTCAGGACGTTGGTCAGGGACTCCTGCACGATCCGGTAAGCGCACAGGTCCTGCCCCGCCGGGAGTTCGCGCGGGGTGCCCTCGGTGCGCAGGTCCACCGGAAGACCGGCACGCCGGGTGTGCTCGACCAACTCGGGCACCGCGGCGAGGCCCACTTCGCGGCGGTCGTCGGAATCGCCTCCCGACGGATCGTCGACCCGCAGGATGTCCAGCAGGCGCCGGAGTTCCGACAACGCGGCCCTGCTGGAGTCGGCGATGGTGGAGATCGCCGTGCGCGTCGACGGCACGTCCGTGTCGATGACCCGCCCGGCGAGCCCGGCCTGCAGCGCGACGACGGACATGTGGTGCGCGATGAGGTCGTGGATCTCCCTGGCGATCCGGACCCGTTCCCTCGCAACGGCTCGCACGGCTTCCTCGGCGAGGTACTCGGTGTACTCCCCCTGCCGTTTCACGCTCACCCCGAGCATCAACGCGATGAGGAGCGTGAGGCACGCGAGTGCGGCTTGCGCCCACGACGTCCTCTCCGACGCGGCGAGCCCCGATGCCAGCACGATGGCGACACCGACGAAGTACAGCAGCCCCGTCGTCCTGATCGGCCGCAGGCTCGCCACGGTGAACATCCCCAGCACCGCGCCGAGCCAGTTGTCCGCCTGGGCCAGATTGCCCACCAGCAGGTACGTTCCCGCCGCGCATCCCGTGACGAGAAAAGTCGCGACCGGCGCGAACTGCCGTACCGCGACGGGCGCGGCGACCAGCACGAGAAGCAGGAAGTCGAGCGGTCCCGGCGCGGTTTCGGCGAGGCTGACCTGGGTCGCGAAGGTGAGCGCCAGCAGGATCAGCGCGAGCAGGACGTCCGCCCGCACCGTTCGCACGCTCGCACCCATGAGCGGACCGTATCGGCGCCCGCGCTGGCATCCGGCCACATCCGGCCGCTACCACCAGAGGGGTAGCCGAACTTACCCTCCCGGGGCGAAGACGCGCCCCGATCCGTTCCCTACGCTTTTCGCCATCAGGAAATTCGCAATTCCTGAATCGAACGGAGCGAGTGGGGCATGACTGATTTCGACGCGGTGGTCATCGGTGCCGGAAACGCGGGGCTCACCGCCGCGGCAACCTTGCAACGCGGCGGGCTGCGCACCCTACTGGTCGAACGGCACAGCGTGCCGGGAGGCTGTGGCACGTCGTTCCGGCGCGGCCGGTTCGAATTCGAGGTCGCGCTCCACCAGCTTTCCGGTGTGGGCGTGGAAGGACAGGAAAGGCGCACGCTGCGCGGGTTGTTCGGCAAGCTGGGCGTGCTCGGCAAAGTGGACTTCGTCCAGGAGGACGACCTCTACCGCGCGGTGGTCCCCGGCTGCTACGACGTGACCATCCCCGCGGACTGGGACCGGGCGGCCGAAGCGCTCGAAACCGCGTTTCCCGGAAACCGCGAAAATCTGCGGCGGTTCTTCCGGCTGGTCCGCGAGGTCACGTTCTGGCGGGCCGCGGCACTGCGCGGGATACCGGCGGGCAAAATCGACCAGGTCTTCTTCCGGAACGCCCTGCGCACGCTCCAAGACGTTCTCGACGAACACTTCGACGATCCCCGCATCAAGCACGCGCTTTCCGCGTACTGGCCCTATCTCGGGCAACCACCGTCGAAGCTCAGCTTCCAGGACATGGCGGCCACCTTGTTCGGATATCTCGAATTCAAACCGTGGCACGTGAAGGGCGGATCGCAGGCCATGTCCTCGGCGATCTTCGAATCCTTCGCCGAGGCGGGCGGCACGGCCCTGTTCACCACCTCGGTCGACCGGATCCTCACCGGCGGAGGCGCGGTGACCGGGGTCCGGCTCTCGGACGGCCAGGAGTTCTCCACGCGCGAGGTCGTTTCGAACGCCGCGCTGCCGGTCACCTACGACCTGCTCGACGGGAAAACACCCGCCGCCGTCCGAGCCGATCTCGCGACGCGGCGAGTCGGGGTGTCCGGTTTCGTGCTGCACATGGGATTGGCCGCCGCGCCCGCGGAACTGGGGTTCACCACCAGCACCAGCTTCATCAGCGCCGATCTGGACAACGACCGCGCGTACGCGTCCATGCGCACGCTCGAACCCGCGCGCTCGATCTGCGTCAGCTCGTACGACGTCACGCCGATCGGGTTCGCCCCGCCGGGGTCGACGCACGCGAGCCTGATGACCCTGCAGTACGCCAGCCCGTGGCAGACGGTTCCGCCGTCGGAGTACGCCACGACGAAGTTCGCCTACGCGGAGACCTTGCTGGACCGGGTCGAGGCGCTCCTCCCCGACGTCCGCGCCGCGATCGAAGAGGTCGACGTCGCCACCCCGGTGACGCTCGAACGCTATCTCGGCCATCCGGGCGGGGCGATCTACGGCTACGCGCAGGACCGCACCGAGGGCTGGCTGTTCCGCGACGACGAGAACGACCCACCCGTCCCCGGCCTGCACGTCGCGGGTGCGTGGTCCGGCCTCGGCGGATTCCAGCCGACGCTCGAAGCCGGTGCCAGGGTGGCCACCCGCATGCTCCGCGAAAACGCCGCATGAGTGAGGAACCGAAGATGAAGAACTCCCTATGCACGATGGTCGACCACGCGGACCGGATCCGCGCCGAGATCGACGAGCGCGCCTCGGGCGGGGCGCCCCGGTCGTTCCCGCGCACAGTGGCCGCGATCAATCCGGACGGTTTCCGGGTCACCGTGACCGATGTCGTGGCCGAAACCGCGTCCGCGAAGACGTTCCGGTTCGAGCGCGCCGGGCAGGTGCGGCTGCTGCCGCCCTTCCTCGCCGGGCAGTACGTTTCGCTGCACATCGGCGGGACCACCCGGCCGTTCGCGATCTCGTCCAGCCCCGCCCAGCGCGCCTGGTACGACATCACCGTCCGCCGGGTACCCGGCGGACGGATCAGCAACCACCTCATCGACCGCGTCGGGGCCGGCGACACCCTGACCATGACCGGACCCAGCGGAACGTTCCACCACAACCCGCTGTTCCACGGCTCCGAGGTCGTCTTCCTGGCGGGCGGGTCCGGTGTCGCGCCCGCGATGAGCATGCTCAGGGAGATCGTGGACCAGCGGATCGATCGCCGGTTCCACCTCGTCTACGGCTGCCGGTCGGATTCCGACGTGATCTTCCGCGAGGAGCTCGACGAACTCGCGGAAAGGTCACCGAACATCGAAGTCGACTACGTCATCACGGATCCCGGCCCGGACTGGCGCGGTCCGACAGGCCTCCTCTCCGCAGAGGTGGTGGAGTCGCTCACCGGACCGTTGCGCGGGCGGATGGTCTACGTCTGCGGCCCGCAGGCGCTCTATTCGTACGCGCTCGACCAGCTGACCGGCGCGGGGCATCCGCGGAACCGGATCCGCTTCGAGGCGAACGGCGCACCGGCCGACGTGACCGCCCAGTCCCGGTGGCCCGCGGGCGTCGACCCGTCGGGCGAGGTCACCGTCAGCGTCGGAGCGCACGAGTTCCGCACCCCGCGCAACCGGCCGCTGCTCGACGCGCTCGAGGCCGAAGGCATCCGGCCGAACGCGTCCTGCCGTTCGGGCGAATGCGGTCAGTGCCGCATCCGCGTACTCGGCGGCGAGATCTACAACGCCGACGAGGCGAGGCTGCGGATGTCCGACGAGTGGTTCGGCTACACGCACTCGTGCGTCGGCTATCCCCTGACCGACACGAGACTGCAGCTGTGACTTGACCTTGTCGCGGCGTCAAGGTTTCTACTGGGCGCATGCAGATCGGTGAACTCGCCTCGATCGCGGGCGTCAGCACCAGGACGGTCCGCCACTACCACCAGCGCGGGCTGCTCCCGGAACCCCGGCGCCTCGCGAACGGGTACCGGCACTACGGCCTCCGCGAGGTCGTGCTGCTCGCGCGGATCAGGCGGCTGACCGAACTCGGCCTGACCCTCGACGAGGTGCGCGACGTCCTCGCCGACGAACGGGGCCGGGACCTGCACGAAATACTGGCCGATCTCGACGAGGACCTGGCCAGGCACGAAACCGCGATCAGGGACCGGCGAGCGCGGCTCGCGGAGTTGATCGAACGCGCCGCGACGGGAGCGCTCCACGCGGACGACCCGGTCTCGCCGGAAACCGCGGCACTGCTCGGCGCGCTCGACCAACCGGGCGCGGCGACCTCGCCGATGGCCGTGCTGGAACGGGAACTCGTTGCCCTGCTGGAAAACGTGCCAGGACAACAGGAAGTGCTCGCGAAGATGACCGAGGCCGCCGAAGATCCCGAAGCCGTCGCCAAGGGATTGGCGCTGCACCGGCGGCTCGACGAACTGTCCGATGCGCCGGTCGACGACCCGCGCGTGCCCGCCCTCGCCGCCGAATTCGCGGCGAGCATGCCGCCGGAGATCGTCGCGCTGATCGCCGACGAACTGTCCGGCAGCCTCGAAACCCCGTTCGCCGCCGCGATCCTGGGTTCGGTTTCACCCGCGCAGGCGGAGGTCCTGCGCCAGACGATCCGGTCGCTGTCGTGAGCGCGCTGCGGTACCAGACGAGATCGTTCACCGACCTGTGGTGGTGGGTGCGCGGCCGCAAGCGCGGGGTCGGCGCCCGGGACGTGGCGCTGGGGCACAGTCGTGACCGGGTCCCGATGATGCTCGCGCTCGCCGGGGTGGTGGCCGTCGAGACGGCGGCCGTCGGCCTGCTCGTCCCCTGGCCGATCGTGCACGTCTTGGACGCGCTCGCGCTGCTTCAGATACTCGGTTTCATCGCCACCGCGGTCACCCGTCCGCACGTGCTGCGCCCCGGCGAGCTGCTGCTCAGGTCGGGTCCGCTGATCGAGCTGCGGGTTCCGCTGCACTGGGTGACCGCCGTCCGCGTCGCCAGGAAAGACCACAGTGGACGGTCAGTCGAGCTGACCGGCGACGAACTCGCGCTGCCGGTCGGCAATCAGACCGACGTCGCCGTCGAACTGTCCACCCCGGTCGCGGTGCCCGGAACCGACGACACCGCGACCGTCGTCCGGTTCCGCGCCGACGAACCCCGTGCCGCCGCCGACGCGATTCGATCGGCGCTCAGCGCACGGGCAGATGCCGGTCGAGAAAACGGCTGAGCCGCGGCACGACGACATCCGCTTCGCTCGCGCCGAGGTGGTCGAGGCCGGGGAGCACCTCCACTTCCCAGCCCAGCGCCGACAACTCCGCTTCGTGCGCGCGGACCGTGTCACCGAGGTGCGTGATCTCGTCCTCGCCCGCGACGATCCGGTCGGCACCGCCGACGAAGCACATCCTCGGAATCGTCAGCCGCTGCTGCGCCGCACGGTCGTCGAAACCACGCAGGGCGCGGTAGTAGGTGGCGAACTGCGGAAGCTGGGCGCGTGCGGACTCCGGAATGGGCGCGCCCAGCGCATCCGTCTCGACGGACGCGAGGAGTTCGCTGTACCGCAGCATTTCCTCGTACGGGCCGTCCAGCGGCGGGAAGCCGGTCATCGCGAGCGCGGTCACCCGCTCGCTGCTCAGCGCGAGCTGCAACCCGGCGACTCCGCCGAAGGAGTAGCCCCACCAAGCGAAGCGCTCGGCGCCCGCGGCGTCGGCGATGGCCAGCATGTCGGCGTTCACCGCGGCCGGGGTGAAGGTGTCCGGCTTCGGCGCACCCGGATAGCTCATCAGCACCACCCGGTAGCGGTCGGCCAGCTCCGCCACCACCGCCTCGGTGAAGGCGGTCATCCGGTCGCGCAGCGGATGGTCCGGCGGGCGCGGATCGGCGTTGTAGAGCAGCACGGCGGGCCCGTCCCCGTGCACTTCGAAGTAGATCTCGTCGCCGTCGTGAGCGCGTGCGGTCGCCATCGAATTCCCCAGTTCTCCTCGATCGTGCGGCCATGATCACGGGGTCGGGGTTAAGTGCCGGTTTACCGCGAATCTTTCATGTACATGAACTTCATCCGCGCTCTTGAATTTGATTCACGGTGCCTTTACCGTTTTCCTACGCCGCCTCCGCCTCGGGCACCGCCGCCCGGTCCAGGAAGGAACCCCATGTCACAGCTGGTTTCTCGGCTGCGCAAGAGCCTGCTCGTCCTCGGCGCGACGGCAGGAGTCGCCGCAGGTCTCACGTTCACCCCCGGAGCCGCCATGACCGCACCGACCCCGTGGACGGGAACGTTCTCCGGTTTCCCCTCGTCGTCGTGGCAGCAGAGCTGGGGCATCGACGGCAGGGGGCAGTTCGGCTTCGACAACCTCAGCACCAGCGGCGGCACGCTGGACGTCAAGTACGGCAAGGGATCCTCGGCGCCGTCGTGCAAGGACTGCCCCACCAGCGGTGGCGGCCAGTTCTACCAGGACCTCGGCAAGATCGGCCGGGGCGATCTCGAGAACGCGACCACGCTCTACCTCAAGTACGACATCCGCTTCCCCACCGACTTCGACTACGGCAGGGGCGGCAAGCTCCCCGGCCTCTACGGCGGCGACCCCGGCAACGCCAGCGGCGGCAACCACGGCCCCGGCTGGTCGACGCGGTTCATGTTCCGCAACGGCAGCAAGGGCGAGGTGTACGTCTACACGCCCGACGGCGACGGGTACGGGAAGGACGTCGGCCTCGGCTCGTGGAGCTTCTCCCCCGACGGCAAGACGCACACCATCCAGCAGTCGGTGAACCGGTCGAACGGGCAGATCACCGTCTGGTACGACGGAAAGCAGGTCCTCTCGGAGAGCGCGGCGCCGGGGATCTCCGAGATCCCGTTCAGCGGTGTGTTCTTCTCCACCTTCTTCGGCGGCCATGAAACGAGCTGGGGCCCGAAGCACGAAGTGCACGCCTACTTCTCCAACTTCGCGGTGAGCGCCACGAAGATCTGATCGGCGCGAGGAGGTGGCGAATTGCCGCCGATACGACCCTGCCTGGTGTCCCCTCCGCGGAGCGGGGCACCAGGCAGGTCGATACCGTCAATTCTTTCAGGCTGCGGAATCCTTCTTCGCCGCCCGCTTCCGCGGCGCGCGCTTGCGCGCGGGCTTCGCGCTCTCCTCCGCGGCCTCGCGCTGCGCGGCCTCGAACGCCTCGATCACCTCGGAGGCGAGGCGGCCGCGCTCGGCGAGGTCGTATCCGTTGTCCTGCGCCCACGCGCGGATCTCGCGGTTGCGCTCCCGGCGGGCGGGGTCGGACGACCGCGAAGCCGAGGGGCCGGACTTGCGGCCACCGATGCGCCGCGCCGCCGCCACGTAGGGCGCCAGCTCCTCGCGCAGGTTCACCGCGTTGTCCTCGGAGAGGTCGATTTCATAGCTCACACCGTCGAGACTGAACGGCACCGTCTGGCTCGCTTCGCTGCCATCGATGTCGTCGACCATCTCCACACGTACCTGCTGCGCCATCGGTAACGGGTTCCTTCGAAAGTTCGGTTTGGACACTCGGGGACGAGTTGCCAAGACAATAGCCCCTGAGCACGCCGATGCGCTCACATACCCGCCGGTTTGGCCGGAAAAAGCCCGGAACGTGCCCGGAACGTCACACCCAGTTCCGCGGTAGCCGCGGCAAGCACCCGAGAAGTCCGATGTGGACAAGGCGGCGCACTGCGCCGATCGTGGCAATCCCGACGGTAGTCCTCGCCCGGTTTATTCCCGTTCAAGGGAACTCGTCCCACCTTTCCCAGCACGTGGCCGCCGGGCGCGGCCCGCCCGTTTCCGGCGCACAATGCGGTTACCGCACCGGGAAAGGAGCGTCATGGCAGCCGTACCGCACCCGCACCTCGCCGTCGCACTGGAGGGGGCGGGCGCCCACCCCGCGGCCTGGCGGGAGCCGGACGCGAAGCCGGCCGAACTGGTCACCGCGCGCTACTGGGCGGACCTGGTCGCCGAGGCGGAGTCCGGGCTGCTGGACTTCGTCACGTTGGCGGACTCACTCGGGCCGCCGCCGGACGACACCGGCCGCGTCCACGCCGCTCTCGACGCCGTACTGGTCGCGGCCCGGATCGCGCCGCACACCTCGCGCATCGGGCTGGTCCCATCCGCGACAGCGACGCACACCGAACCGTTCCACCTGTCGAAGGCGATCGCCACGGTCGACTACGTCAGCGAAGGAAGGGCGGGCATCCAGGTCCAGGTTTCCGCCGATCCCGCCGAAGCGGCGCAGTTCGGGCGGCGCCGGTTCCCCGACGAGGCGGCCGGTCTGCACGACGAGGCCGCCGACTACGTCGAAGTCCTGCGCGGCCTTTGGGACAGCTGGGAAGACGGCGCCGAGATCAGGGACGTGGCCACCGGCCGGTTCATCGACCGGGACGAGCTGCACTACCTCGGCTTCGCGGGAAAGTGGTTCAGCGTCAAGGGACCGTCCATCACGCCGCGCCCGCCGCAGGGGCAACCGGTGGTCGCGACCGCGGCCGTGGACGACGATTCGTTCCGCCTCGCCGGGCGTTCCGCGGACATCGCCTTCGTGACCCCGCACGACATCGACGAAATCCCGGCCGTCGTGGACCGCGTGCGCGCGGAAGCGGCGGAGCGGACCGTGCTCCCGATCGCCGATCTGGTCGTCTTCCTCGACGAGACGGCAGCGACCGCGGCCGATCGAAAGGCGCGTCTAGACGAGCGAGCCGAACTCGTCACCGGGACCGCGGTCTTCACCGGCACCCCGGCCGCACTGGCCGAGCACCTCCTCGGCTGGCACCGCGCCGGGCTCGCGGGTTTCCGGCTGTGGCCGGGCGCGCTCCCGCACGACCTGACCGCGGTCACCACCGGGCTGGTGCCCGAACTCCGCGTCCGCGACGCCTTCCGCGAGACCTACGAGGCGACCACCCTGCGGGGTCTGCTCGGCCTCGACCGGCCCGCGAACCGCTTTGCCGCCTGAGGAGGGGCCCCGATGAAGCAGATCCACCTCGCCGCGCACTTCCCCGGCGTCAACAACACGACCGTCTGGAGCGATCCGGCGGCGGGCAGCCACATCGAGTTCAGTTCGTTCGCCCACCTCGCGCGGACCGCGGAGCGCGCGAAGTTCGACTTCTTCTTCCTCGCCGAAGGATTGCGGCTGCGCGAGCAGGGCGGCGAGATCTACGACCTGGACGTGGTCGGCAGGCCCGACACCTTCACCGTGCTCGCGGCGCTCGCGGCGGTCACCGAGCGGCTCGGCCTGGCCGGCACGATCAACTCGACGTTCAACGAACCCTACGAGGTGGCAAGGCAGTTCGCCTCGCTCGACCACCTCTCCGAGGGCAGGGCCGCGTGGAACGTGGTGACCTCGTGGGACGCCTTCACCGGCGAGAACTTCCGCCGCGGCGGGTTCCTTCCGGAGGACCAGCGCTACGAGCGCGCCGAGACGTTCCTGCGCACGGCGGGCGAGCTCTTCGATTCGTGGCGTGCGGGCGATGTCTTGGCGGACAAGGAAAGCGGCGTGTTCGTGCGCGATGCGAACGCGGGCGCGTTCTCGCACCACGACAACCACTTCGATATCTCGGGCCGGTTCTCGGTACCGCGGAGCCCGCAGGGGCGACCGGTCATCCTGCAGGCCGGTGATTCCGAAAACGGCCGCGAGTTCGCGGCGTCGTCGGCGGACGCGATCTTCACCCGCCACGGCACCCTCGAAGCGGGGCAGGCGTTCTACCGCGACGTCAAGGGCAGGCTCGCGCGGTACGGACGCACACCGGAGCAGCTGGTGGTGCTGCCCGCGGCCACGTTCGTGCTCGGGGACACCGACGCGGACGCGCATGAACGGGCGGACGTGGTCCGGCGTCAGCAGGTCAGCGGTCAGACCGCGATCAAGACGCTCGAACAGCTGTGGAACCGGGACCTGTCCGCCTACGACCCGGACGGCCCGCTGCCGGAGATCGACCCCGATCCCGGTGAGCACACGATCGCCAAGGGCAGGGCGAGCGTGCGCCAGTTCCGCGATCCGGTAGCGACCGCGCGCGAGTGGCGCGAACTGGCCAAGGCCAAGAACCTCTCGATCCGCGACCTGATGATCGAGACCGGTTCGCGCCAGACGTTCATCGGCTCGCCGGAGACCGTCGCGCGCACGATGAACGAGCTGGTGCAGGCCGACGCGAGCGACGGGTTCGTCCTCGTCCCGCACGTCACCCCTGGCGGGCTCGACGAGTTCGCCGACAAGGTGATCCCGCTGCTGCTGGAACGCGGTGTCTTCCGCACCGAGTACACCGGCACCACGCTGCGCGACCACCTCGGTCTCGACACGCGCTGACCGATGCCCCGCGCCCGGGATAGGGTGCGGTCCGTGCTGAAGAAGACCTGGGTGATCGCGGCGGCCGTTCTGTTCACGAGCGCGCTCACGACGGCGCCCGCGACGGCGGCGGACACCGTCGCGCGGCCCTGCCCGCAACTGCGGCTGTCCGACAACTGGTACGGCGGCAACGCCGAGAAGATCCAGCGCGTGATCGACGAGCGCGGCCGGTGCGGCGGGCACCACGGCACGCGCCCCGTCGCCGTGTTCGACTGGGACAACACGGTGGTCAAGAACGACACCTCGGACCAGACGATCTTCTGGATGCTGCGGCACGACAAGGTGCTCCAGCCGCGCGGTGCCGACTGGCGCACGACGAGCCGGTACATGACCGACGAGGGCGCGAACGCGCTCCGCGACGCCTGCGGCACGGACACGAAACCGGGCACTCCCCTGCCGACGAGCCGGAACGTCCGCTGCGCCGACGAACTGCTTTCGGTGCGCAAGAACGCCAAGACCACCGGTGGCGCCGAGGTGTTCGACGGCACGCACAACCACCGGTACATGGAAGCGAGCTACGCGTGGGTCGCCCAGCTCAACGCGGGCTACCGGCCGTGGGAGGCGCGCGCGATCGCCGCCGCGGCGCGGCTCGACGCGTTGCGCGCGCCGATCGGCGCCACCCAGCGCGTCGGCTCCCACACCGAGACCGCGTGGATCCGGTACTACCCGGAGATCAAGGACCTCATCCGCACGCTCGACAAGGCCGGGTTCGAAACCTGGGTCGTTTCGGCGTCACCGCGGGAAACCGCCGAGGTGTGGGCGGCGGGCGTCGGCGTGCCGCCCAGCCGCACGATCGGAATCACTTCGCTGACCACGAACGGCCGTTTCAACGGCCACCTCGCGGGCTGCGGCGGGATCGCCGACGGCGAGGACTCGATCATGCCCTACATCGACGGCAAGCGGTGCTTCATCAACAAGACCGTGCTCGGTATCGAAGGCGCGGCGCAGCTGGACCCGGCGCCCGAAGCCCGGCGACAGGCGCTCGCCGGCGGCGACGCCACCACGGACATCACCATGCTCGGCGACGCCACCGGGGTGCGGATCGCGCTCAACCGCAACAAGGACGAGCTGATGTGCCGAGCCTACGACAACGCGGACGGCAAGTGGGCGGTCAACCCGATGTTCATCCAGCCACTGCCCGCGCTGGCTCGCACCTACCCGTGCTCGACGACGGCCTACGAAAACGCCGACGGCTCGCACGCGCCGGTGCGCCGCGCCGACGGCTCGGTGATCCCGGACCAGCGAGACACCGTGCACGGCTGACGCCCTCCGGCCGCCCTCGTGGGAAATGCGGCTCTGGCTGCCGGTGCCCGAAAGCGGCTTTCGGGGCGCTGGATGCCCTGAACGTCACTTTCGGCGCATGCGAAGGCCCGCCGCAGGCTCGTGCGGCTGGCGAGATGGGGTGCGAGGGTCGAGTTCGCGGCGCCTAGCGCCCCGAAGGCCACCTTCGGGGACAGGCGCCCGAAGGCCACCTGCCGCAAGGGCCGAGATTGTGACGCTCAGCGCCCCAAGAGCGCCCTCGGCGACATACACGGCCCGACCTCTACAGGAGCATTTTTCGGGGCACGCGAAGGCTATCCCGCTTGCGTCACCGGGCGGCCGACGGCCTCCTGCATCCCGCGCACCGCGAGCCGGTCGGCCCGTTCGTTCTCGGGGTGCCCCGCGTGCCCCTTCACCCAGTGCCACTCGACGTCGTGCCGGTTGACCGCGTCGTCGAGCCGTTGCCACAGGTCGACGTTCTTCACCGGCTGCTTCGCGCTGGTCTGCCAGCCGTTGCCCTTCCAGCGCGGCACCCATTTCGTGATGCCGTTGCGGACGTAGGTGCTGTCGGTGTAGATCCGCACCACGACCCGCCGCTTGAGCCCCTCCAGCGCCTCGATGGGCGCGGTGAGTTCCATCCGGTTGTTGGTGGTCTCGGTGGCCTGGCCACCGTAGAGCTCCTTCTCGTGCGTGCCGTAGCGCAGGAGTGCGCCCCAGCCGCCGGGGCCGGGGTTACCGCTGCACGCGCCGTCGGTGTAGATCTCGACGACCTGGTCCTCCCCCTGCACAGTCATGCCGGGCAACATACCCGCCCGTGTTCGCGACCCGTCAGCAGGCGAGGTCCCGGCGTGGCGTCCCGGTGCCGACGAGCCATCGGACCGCGTACCCGGTCGCGCACGCGCTCCTGCCGAGCACACCGTGCCGGTAGTCGTCGACGGAGATGGCCACCGCACGGCGACCCAGCGCGCGCCGGGTGTTGGTGACGCCTTCGTCCGGGGCGAGGAAGTCGCGGGTGTTCCGCAGGATCAGCACGTTCGGGCCACCGCGCCAGCCGCGGTCGGTGACGTCGGGCCGGGCAGGAGGGGGCGGACCGGGCCAGAACGCGCAGGCGGTGATCTTCGAGAACTGGCCGCGGGTGACCGGAAAGCGCGAAGCCTCGTCACTCGTCGCGCGCCGGTATTCCTCGGTGTCGGCAGGCCACCGCTCGTCGCCGCAGCGCACCGCGAGAAAGGCCGACGCGTTCTGCTCCGCGGACTGACCGCCCGGCAACGGCCCCGCGTCCCGCTCCGGTCCCAGTGCCGCCAGCAAGTCCTGTTCGGACAGTGCGCCCGGCGCCGACGAGAGGTACGCCAGCGTCAGCGCGAACGGCGCGATGTCGTCGTCGCTCCGGAGCGCTGGGAGCAGGCGGGCCTCCTGCAGCACGGCGGCGTCGACGCGGGAACCGTCGATCGAGCGCGGCCGCGCGTCCAGCTCGGCCGCCGTGCGCAGGTATCGGTCGCGGACCTCGCCCGCCGTCGTGCCGAGGTGCCAGCGCGGTTCCTCCCGCGCGATCTTCGCCGCGACTTCAGTGAACCGGGCGTCCGCCGCGGCCGCTTCCTCCCGCCGCGCCGCTCGCCAGCCGACCGTGACGTCCGAGGCGCTGTCCAGCACGACGCGGTCGGTCCCGCCGGGGAACATCGAGGCGTAGGCGACCGCCAGCTCGGCACCGTACGAGGTCCCGACGAACGAGATCCGCTCGCGGTGCAGCGCCTTCCTGAGCAGCTCGACATCCCGTGCCGTGTTCGCCGTCGTGAGGTGCGGCAGCACCGGTCCCGCTCCCGCCGCGCACGCACTCGCGATGGCCGAGGCCGCGTCTGCGTCGTGCCGGAAATCCCTCGGTGCCGCACCACCTGCCGCCGCCGCGACCAGGTTCGCGTCGAGTCCGCAATGGACACCGCCACTCCGGCCGACCCCGCGAGGATCGAACCCGATCAGGTCGAAGCGCTCGCGCAGCGCGCCGCCGGTGAGCCCGTCCACGCCGAGGGTGTTGAAGAGCCCGGACGCGCCGGGGCCACCGGGGTTCGACAGCAGCACGGGGTGACCGTCCCCTGTGGACAACCGCGAGACGGCGATGCTGATCTTCGCGCCTTCGGGGTGGCGGTAGTCCAGCGGCACCGGAAGGTCCGCACAGGACAGTCCTGGAGCATCACGACAGCTTTCCCAGTGCAGGAGCGGCGCGGGCAGGTCCGCCGTCACCGCGGACACGGGACCATCGGCGGCACCCCACGGCTCGTCACCGGAGCACCCGGTGACGAGCAGCAGCAGCGCGACCGTCCCGAATACGCCGATCCTCATCCGTCCCGACCTTGGCGGCCATCGCGCCCGGCGTCAAGGTCGGCCCTGCTCTCCACCCCGATCTCCACCCTGGCGAGGATCCCGTGCCGCCGGATCGCGGTTAGTTTCCCCGCCATGACCGATGCTCTTGTGTTCAGCGGGATCTTCCTGGTGCTCGTGCTCACCACGCAGATCGGGCGACGGCGGCATTCCGCGCTGCTCGCCGTGATGCCGTTCGTGTCCTCGGCCGTGATCGGCGGACTGGTGATCTTCACCGGCAAGCACGACTACCACCTCGCCGATTTCGTGTGCGCCGTCGTCGGCGCCGCGATCGGGGTCGCCGTCGGGCTCGGGCTCTCGAAGACCATGGCGGTCTACCGGGACCCCGGCACCGCGAAGCTCTACACCCGGGCCGCGTTCCCCTATCTCGCGATCTGGCTCGTCGTCCTCGTCGTCCGGATCGTTTTCGTGTGGCTGCTCGAAAACGTGCACTCGTTCGCGGTGTCGTTCGGCGAGTTCATGGTGGACAACGGGATCGGCCAGGACGGGGTCGCCCTGTTCTTCCTCATGATGGCGCTCGCGATGGTGCTCACCCGCGAGGTCAGCGTTCTGCTCCGCGCGCCGAAGGCCGTCGCGGCCGTGCCCGCCGCGGCCTGACACCGAGCCGGAGTTGTTCCGCACGCCTGGGGTTGGTGCGGAACGGCTCCGGTCGCCGGTGCTTCAGCCACCACGCCGAACCCGCCAGCGCGCACAACGCCAGCAGGAGGTAGGCGTTGCCGTACAGGTGCTGCGCGACCGTCCAGTGCAGTTCCTTGCCGTCTCCGGACGGTGCGAAGTGGTGCGGTCCGGCGACGAACACCGCCGCGAGCGCGCCCGCCGCCACCCACCAGCGCGGCGCACCGGCGCGCCTGGCGTGTCCACAGAGGACGACCAGCGCGGGCACCAGCCAGACCCAGTGGTGCGACCACGAGATCGGGGACACCACCAACGCGGCGACCGCGTTCACCAGAACCGCGACCGGCGGCTCCACCCGCCGCATGACGAACACCGCGGCGGCGAGCACCGCCGCCACGAGTACCGCGGCCGCGACCGCGTGCCACACCGGTGGCAGACCGAGCCGGGTCAGCTCGGCCACGATGGTCTGGTTCGTCGCGAACGGCGAACCGCTCAACCCGGACGCCCCGGTCAGCTCGACCAGCCAGTAGTGCGCCGACGCCGTCGGCGCGATCGCGAACCCGGCGGCGCTGGCCACCGAAGCGGACACCGCGGCGGTCCGCGCCGACCGGAAATCCCTGCGCAGCAGGAAAAACAGCACGAAAGCGGCCGGGGTGATCTTGACCGCGGCGGCCAGTCCGACCAGCGTCCCGCGCGGCCATCGCGTTGTCGGCAGCAGGCCGTCGGCGAGCACCATGCCCATCAGCACCAGGTTGACCTGCCCGAACCCGAGCGTCGCGCGAACGGGTTCGAACAGGAGCGCCACCGGCACCAGTCCGAGACCCACGGCCACCGCTCGGCGGTGTGGCAACGCGACGCGAACCGTCACGACGAGCGCGAGTCCCAATGCCGCCACCGACAACGCGAACATCGCCACCGCCGCGCACCACCACGGCGCGGTCACCAGCGGGGTCAGCGCGATCGCCGCGAACGGCGGGTAGATGAACGGCAACGTGACACCGGCCGAGGTCGGCGGAAGCGGGCCGTACAGGTCGTCGCCGCGCCACAGCGCCTGCGCGCCGAACCGGTACACCTGAAGATCGATGAACTGGCTGCGGGCGACGAGCACGGCGGCCACCATCCCGATCACGGCACCCGCGGCGAGCAGGAAGGCCTTGTGGCGAAGCAAAAACGTTCCGTCCATACCCGTTCGACACTGGCGGGACGCCGAACGGATGCATGGCGGTGCTCACCTCAGCGGGTTTTCGGCCCACGTCCGCGAATCCGCGATCGACCCGGTCAGGCGCAGCGAAGCGACCAGCTCCCTCAAGCGGTCGACGGGATACTCGCGACTGTCGTCAGTGGACGCTTCCGCCGCGTGCGCTCCGCCGACGTCCAGGATCGTCGCGCTCGTCCCGACCACCACGGCGGGACGGCCGTCGATGACGGTGTTGGCCGGGATCTCCACGGGCGCGCGCAGCCCCACCTCCGCCATCGCCCCGGGTTGCGGCGCGTCGACCGTGCCGAGCACGAGCCGCGCCGCCGTCTGATCGACCGCCGCCGACGCCGGGGTCACGACACCGAGCAGCCGGTTTTTCCCCGCCGTGTCGATCGTGAACGGCACCCGCACCGGGGTGTTCGCGCCGACCGCGACGCTTTCGGCCACGTGGTGCGCTTTCGCCTTCGCGTCGGGATCGGCCGACGGCACGCTCGCGAACGCCCACGCGCCGTCGGTCCACTCCCAGGCGAGTTCCGTTCGATCCACGCCGAGCACCGGCGCGTCGAGGTAGACCGCGCGATGACCGCCGACCGCGGGTGCGGGCGTACCCGCGCCGGGGTCCCACTGGCGGTCGCCCGCGTACGGCACCTGGCCGCGCACGTACAGGGCGATCTCCGCGACGGGCGCGCCCGGATCCGCGGTACCGGCTCGCTTGAGGTCCATCCGCTGCCGGTAGCGGCCGGTTTCGTAGGCGTAGGGCGCGAATCCGCCCGCGGACCCCGCGGTGAACTGCTGGCGGAGGACGTCGAACTCGGCGGGCGCCGAGCTCACGGCCAGCTCGCCGGGATCATTCCAGGACCGGACGATTCCCGGTAGCACCACAGCCGCGAGCGCGACGACCACCGCCACCGCGCCCGCCCCGCCGAGCCGCCGCGCGCGCTGCTTGCGCCGTCCCGCGGCGATCGCCCGCTCAACGCTGACCGTGGTTTCCTCGCTCGGCGCCGCCTCCCGCAACGGAGCGAGCAACCGGGCGTCTTCCTCTTCGCTGGATCGCATGCCCATCTACTCCATCCCCAGCGTCGTCATCGGGTGCTCGCCGAACTGACGGCGAAGCGCGCGCAAACCGTGCGTCGTCAGGCTTTTGACGTTGCCGACGGAACAACCGAGGTGCTCGGCCACTTCGGCCACGGACAGATCGCACAGGAAGCGCAGCACCAAGGCCGCGCGCTGCCGCGGCGGCACCCGCGCCAACGCCGCGTCCACCACGCTGCGCAATTCGACATCGGGCCCGCTCGGCGCGGGCGGCACCGGCGTCTCACCGGGCCCGCCGACCAGCGAAACGCGTTGGAACCAGCCTCGCCGCTGCTCGTTGAGGAACGCGCGAACCACGATCGTGCGCACGTAGGCGTCCATGTTCCTGGCCGCCGAAGCGCGGTTCCAATGCAGGTACAGGCGCGTGATCGCGGCCTGCACGACGTCGTCGGCGCGGTGCCGATCGCCGCACAGCAGCAGCGCCGTCCTGCGCAGGACGGGCAACCGCTCGGTCACGTACTCCGTGTACCGCCGCTCCTCGGCCGCTCGCACCAGGCCGCCTCCCCTCGCCTACCCCGATGACGACGTCAGATCGGACCAGGGATGCGTGACCTGGCTCACATCATTGCCGAGCGCGCAGCCCCTCGACCACCAGGTCCACCTGATGCCCGAAATCAGCGGCCGCGTCCGGCGTCTCCGCCCGTAGCGCCCGGTGCAGGTTCGGGAACCGCTCAGCCGTCACGTTCTGGCGAAACCAGGTGCGCTCCTCGGCGTCTTGTCCGCGCGCGGGCGCCAGCATCGCGGTGCCGAAGACCAGGCCGGTGACAGCGGTGACTCCCCGGCTCGCGATCTCGTCACTGAAACCGGCGCCGTACAGAATCGCGTACAGCTCCTCGATCGGCCGCAGCGCGGCGAAGCCGCGTGGCGCGGCCCCGGTGACGATCATCGTCGCGGCCACCGGGTGCGCGGTGAACGCGCTGTGCATCGCCGTCGCCAAGGCGCGGAGGCGAGCACCCCATTCCAGACCGGCGTCGGGGATTTCGATCCCCGCCAGCACGCGCTCCAGCATGCCGGTGATCATCGCCGCCTTGTTCGAAACATGGTTGTAGAGCGACATCGCTTCCACACCAAGCTCTTTCGCCACCCCGCGCATCGAGACGGCCTCAAGCCCCTTCTCGTCACCAAGCCGCAGCGCGGCGTCGAGAACCACTTCTCGACTCAACGGCCGTCGTGTCGCCTGCTCCGTCACTCGGTCAACGTACGCCAGCACTCTTCCCAATCCAGACTTACAGATGTAAGTTATCTGTACTTACAACCGTAAGGGGGATCTGATGACAGAAGTACTCGTGATCGGCGCCGGTCCGACCGGCCTGACGCTCGCCTGTGAACTCGCCCGCCGCGGGATCGGCTGCCGCATCGTCGACAAGGCATCGGCGTTCTCGACCGCCTCTCGCGCCAAGGGCCTGCAACAACGCAGCCTGGAACTGTTCGACAAGCTCGGCATCGCGGAGGCACTGCTCGCCGACGGGCGCACCTCGATGCCCGCGCGCGTCTACCAAGGGGAAACCGTCCTCACCGAGATCGTCACGACCTCGGGCTGGGATCCCGGTCCGGCGATCCCGTACCCCGATTTGCTCTGGATCCCGCAATGGCGCGTCGAACAGGAGTTGCGAGCCCTTCTCGCGAACCACGGCGTGCAGGTCGAGCTGGGCACCGAGGTCGTCGACATCCACCAGGACCGCACGGGCGTCACCGCGACCACCCGTGACGGCGCGATCCGCGCCGCCTACCTCGTCGGCTGCGACGGCGGGCACAGCACGACGCGACGCCTGCTCGGCATCCCGTTCGACGGAGAGACCTTCGAGGAGGAGCAGGGCATCGTGGGCGACGTCCGGCTCGACGGGACGGACCTGTTCGACCACGCGCACAGCCACCTGTGGTCCACCGAGCACGGCTTCCTCGGCCTCACCCCCCTGCCCGGCACGGACCAGTACCAGTTCCAGGCGTCCCTGCCGAAATGGCGGGCCGAACCGTCACTGGCCACGTTCCAGCGCATCGCCGCCGAAGTCGCCGGTACCGCCCGGCTCCACATCCGCGAAGTCACCTGGGCCTCCACCGCGCGCTTGAACGTCCGCATGGCCGAGCGGTACCGGGAAGGCAGGGCGCTGCTCGCGGGCGATGCCGTGCACTGCCACTCGCCCGCGGGCGGGCAGGGCATGAACACCGGGATCGCCGACGCGGTGAACCTCGGCTGGAAGCTCGCCGACGCGGTCCGCGGTGCCGATCCCGCGGTGCTCGACACGTACCAGGAGGAACGCCTGCCGGTCGCACGCGCGGTACTCGCCGACTCCGAACGCCGCCGCCGCGCGGTGACCGACGGCGGCGTGGCAGCGCTCGAAGGCAAAGCCGCGGACCGCGCGACGTCCGGCCTCACCACCTCCTACCACGGAAGTTCGCTCGGGCTGGACCTGCCGGCGAGCGGAGCTCCCCGCTCCGGAGACCGGGCACCCGACGCGGTCAACCGGCGCACCGGCGAGCGGCTCTTCGACCTGTTTCGCGGTCCACAGTGGACGTTCCTGGTATTCGGGTTTCCCGCACTGGCGGCCGGACTGGGCGAACACGCGCACCAGATCGGTCCGGAATGGGAGGCGGAGCGCACCTACGGCGTGTCCGGCGACGCCCTGTTCGCCGTCCGGCCGGACGGCCACCTCGGGCTGGCCTTGCGGGGCGGGTCCCCGGAACCGGGGCTGCGCCACCTCGCGCAGTCAGTGCACCGGATCGAGCGCGCACGCCACCGCGGCGTGTGACCGGATCTCCTTGAACGGCAACGGGTTCATCGTCTGCTCCACCACCGTACCGAGCAGGTAGCGGAACAGTGCGCGCCCTCGTCGCGCCGGATCGTCCACGCCGATCTCGGCGAGGAGGTCGGCGAAGAACGCCGCCACCTCCCGGTGCATGCGGTCCAGCGCGTCGAGCCGGTTCTTGCGCAGCGCGTCCAGCCAGTAGTCGAACCACAGCATCGCGGCGTTCGGCGACTCCTGGAAGATCTCGACGTAGCGCGCGACCGCAGCCCAGAACCGGTCCACCGGGCCCGTGTGCTGCTCGACCGCCTCCCTGATCCGTCCGGTGAACGCGCCGATGTGCCCCGCCATCGCCCTGTCGACGAGATCGTCCATGTCCGAGAAGTAGTAGTGGATCGCGCTCTTCGTGAGCGGGCTGGCGTCGGCGACGGCGCGCGCGGTGCACCCGGCAAGCCCGTCCGTCGCCAGTACGCGACGTGCGGCTTCGACGATCTGCCGCTGCTTGTCGAGCTGGTTCGCCGAAAGGCCGTTGCGCGTCGTGTCCGAGGATGCCACGCCGTCAGCCTAGACACCGGCCCCCTTGCGCGCTTCAGGACACTTGGTCTAACTTTCAGGACACTTGTCCTAACCCAAGGAGTTCCCATGGCTACGCCATTCCTGTTCCACGACCTCCGCACCACCGATCTGCCCGCGTCGCGCCGGTTCTACGGCGAGTTGTTCGGATGGGACATCAAGGACGTGCCCGCCGGTGACCGCTCGGTGCCGATGTTGTTCGACACCGAAGGCGGGCCGTGGGGCGGCGTCACCGAACTCCCGCCCGGTGACGAACGGAGCCCGCAGTGGCTGCCGTACGCCGCCGTCGAAGATCTCGACGCGGCGACCGAAAAGGCGATCGCACTCGGCGCGACCGTGGCCCGCGCGCGCACCGATCTCCCCCAGGGCTCACTGGTCGTGCTGCACGATCCAGCCGGAGCGACCATCGTGCTGTGGCAGAACCGCTGAAGCGCCGGTTTCGTCAGAGGGCGCGTGATTCCTTGCGCAGCACGGGAAGGACCTCGGCGCCGAGCAGGTCGACCTGCTCGAGAACCGTCTTGAGCGGCAACCCGGCGTGGTCGATGAGGAACAACTGGCGCTGGTAGTCGCCGAAGTGCTCGCGGAAGGACAGCGTGCGGTCGATGACCTGCTGCGGGCTGCCGACGCTCAACGCGGTTCCCGCCACGAACTCTTCGAGCGAGCCGTTCGCCGCACTCGGCGTGGCGTCGAAGTACGGGCGGAATTCTTCGACGGCGTCCTGCGACCGCGCGCGCACGAAAGCCTGGCCACCGACTCCCACCACGGGTCGGTGGCCGTGGTGCGCGGCGCGTTCGCGGTAGCGGTCGACCAGCGGCCGGAAGTCGGCGACCCGCCGGAACAGGTTGTTGACGAACAGGCCATCGCCGTACCGCGCCGCCAGTTCGGCGGTTCCCACACTTCGCTCCGCGCCGTGCCAGACGAACGGCGGAACTCCCCCGAGCGGCCGGGGCGTCGACGTGAAACCCTTCAACGGCACACGGAACTCCCCCGACCAGTCCACTGTGTCCTCTCGCCACAGCCGTCTCAACAACGCGTAGTTCTCCCCCGCCACGGCCGTCGCGCGGGCGTGATCCTTCCCGAACCACGGGTACACCCGCTCGTCCTTGCCTCGCCCGAGCATCACGTCGAGCCTGCCGTGCGCGAGGTGCTGGATCGTCGCGTAGTCCTCCGCGAGCCGGACCGGGTCGTTGGTGGTGATGAGCGTGGTCGCGGTCGACAGGACGACGCGCTCGGTGCTCGCCGCGAGATACGCGAGCAACGCCACCGGCGAACTCGGCACGAACGGCGGGCAATGGTGCTCGCCGGTCGCCACGACGTCGAATCCCGCCTCTTCGGCCTGCTTGCCGATCCTCATGATCGCGTGGATGCGCTGGTACTCGGTCGGTGCGATACCGGTGTGCGGGTCCGGTTTGAGGTCGCCGACCGAGAAGATGCCGATCTCCATTTGGTGTCCCTCCAGTTCAGCGCCATTATGGACATCGCGTATCCATGTTGTCTAGACTGTTGCCATGAAGCTGTCGCAGGGTGTGGAGTGGGCGCTGCATTGCGCCTTGCTCCTCGCCGACGCGGGCGAGGGTGCCGTCTCGCGACGCGCGCTGTCCGGGTATTTCGACCTGCCGGACGCCTACCTCGCCAAACACCTCAAGTCGCTGGTGCGCGCGGGGGTTCTCACGGCCATCCCCGGCCCGCGGGGTGGATTCCGGCTGGCCAAGTCCGCGGACCGAATCACCGTGCTCGACATCGTCGAGGCCATCGAAGGAACCGTCTCGCCGTTCACATGTGCCGAGATCCGGCAGCGGGGCACCTGTGCCGTTCCCGCCGAATTGTGCGCTGGGCCTTGTCCGGTCGCCAAGGTGATGTATGACGCCGACGACGCTTGGCGGGCTTCTCTTTCCTCTGTGACACTGGCCGAGTTGAGTGGACGGATGCCTTCTTCGGCTCGTTCTCGGGGGCGGACTTGGGTTCTGGATCCATTCTCTCCTTTGCCGCCTTATTCTGTTGGTTGATCGAGGGACCAGTCCTGACCTGTGAATTCCTTGTCGGGGATGATGCGGAACTCGTTGTCTTCGGGGTCCGCCATCACCAGGAAGCCGCCGTCGGCGTAGTCCTGGAGCCTTCGCCCGCCAAGCGTCTCGACCCGGTACTGCTCGGCGACTGGATCGGGAGAGGTGATGTCGAAGTGCATCCGGTTCTTGCGCGACTTGGGTTCGGCAGTTCGCTCGAATCCCAGACCGAGGAGTTCGGCATGCGCCGATTCTCTCAAGTGGAGGCCAAGCAACGGCTGCTGGATACTAGGCTGTCACGGTGAAACGGGTGTTGTTGACCGGGATGTCGGGGACCGGGAAATCCACGGTGGTCGCGGAACTGGCCGCGCGTGGGTACAAGGCGGTCGACGCGGACTTCGGCGGGTATTCCGAATTGGTCGCTGTTCCCGACGGGGAGGTGACCGGGGTCGGGGGCGGGCAGGACTGGGTGTGGCGCGAGGACGCCATCGCCGAGTTGCTGTCGACCGAGGACACCGACGTTCTGTTCGTCTGCGGGTGTTCGCCGAACCAGGGGGAGTTCTCGTTCGACCACGTGGTGTTGCTGTCCGCGCCGGCGCGGGTCATCGCCGAGCGCTTGGCCGGGCGGACCACGAACTCGTTCGGCAAAGATGCCGGTGAGCTGGCGCGGACGCTCGAACTGCGGGAAACCATCGAGCCGTTGCTCCGGGACGGTGCCGATCTCGAACTCGACACGACAGCGTCGCTCGACCAGACCGTGGACGCCGTGCTTCGGCACGTTCTGGGTAACGGCGCGCCGGTGGTGATCGTCGACTACGACGACGGGTGGCCGAACTTGTTCGAAAGGTTGCGGCGGCCGCTCGCGACGGCGCTCGGGCCGCTCGCGTCGCGGATCGAGCACGTGGGCAGCACGTCGGTGCCGGGGCTGGCCGCGAAACCCATCATCGACATGGTGATCGTGCTGGACTCCGCGGGCGACCTCGACGAGGCGGCCGCGCGGATCCGGCCACTGGGGTACGAGCGGCGAGGCGACCTCGGGGTGCCGGGGCGCGAGGCATTCAGCAGACCCGGCGATCTGCCCGCGCACCACCTCTACGCGAGCGCGGCCGACGGCGAGCAGTTGGCGCGCCAGCTCGCGTTCCGCGACGCGCTGCGCGCCTCGCCGGAAACGGCTCGGGCATACGCGGCGCTGAAACGCGAGCTGGCGCAAAGGTTCCGCACCGATCGGGTCGGCTACACCGATGCGAAGACCTCGTTCATCGAATACGTCCTCAACGGAGGGCGTTGACGGTGATCGTCAGCTTGTCGGGATCGCCTGCCTGCACGGCACCGCTGAAATCAGGGCCGGGCGAAACATCGTCGTACGGGAACGCGTAGCCGCGGTTGTCGGGGAGCTTGCTGTGCACGATGCGGGCGTAGTGGTTCGTTTCCGCGTTCTTGTAGAACTTCGCCGGGTCCTCCCCCATCGGCTGATTCGCGTTGTCCAGCAAGGTCGTCCGGTTCAGCGGCGCGGCGAGCCGCGGGATGATGGCCTTGCGCGCCTCGCTCGCACCGTCGAGCGCGAACGGGCCGCTGTCGCAGCTCCACACGTCCGCGGTCGACGGCTTCGCGAACGCTTCACCGTTGTTGAACGTCAGCTTGCCGTCGCCACCGACCTTGCCGGTGAACTTGCCGAGATCGGACCGCTGCGAGTCGATCGTCAACTCCTCACCGGCGTACTTCTGCCACACCTTGTCGATGTAGCCGTCGAGGTACCCGTTGAACTTGTCCGCGCGGTAGTGCGCGGACAACACCCGGAGCGCCTTCCCGCCCTCACCGGATTCCACCAGCTCACCCCAGGCCCCACCCTGCTTTTTCAGTTCGTCGCAGATCCCGTCCAGCGACTTCGCGGGCAGGCCGGGCGCGCTCTGCTCCCCCGATCCCGTCGTCGTCAGGTGCAGGCCGAGCGGAATTGCCACGAAATCGACGTAGCTGATGTTCGCGAACAGTTGCGTGTCGTCCAAGGTGAACTCGCTGAACGACCAGTTCCGGCCGTAGTTCGGGTCATCGGCGTTCAAGAAGCTCGGGTGCACCATGGCCGGGCCCGGGTTCAGGAACAGGTCGAGCTTCGCGTCGAGCACGACGTAGATGCGGGCGCCCTTCATCTTCGGCACCGAAACCTCCGCGCCCGAACCGATCGGGATCGCGCAGTCCTCGCCGAGCGGGGAATGCTCGCCGGACGGCGACGGCGGATAGTACGGGGTGCCGTCGGCCTTCATCACGACGAGTTTGTCCCCCGGTGCGATACCGGTGATGTACGCATACGCGGTGTTCGAACCGGACTTGTTGTCGAACGCCACTTTCACCGTGTCCGGCACCGCCGCGGGCCCGAGGCCGCGCGCCCAAGCCAAAGTGGACCCCCACACCGGATAGGACGCCGCCGCAGCCGCGGAAGCACCGAGAAAAGCTCGCCGGGAAATCAAGAAGAACGCCTCCCAAGGCCGGAATTTCGGGTCCGGGAAAGCTAGCCAAGGCGCCGGAAGACGGTCAACGAGCAACCAACATCCTGACCGATTTTGTCACTGACTTTCCCACGAAAGTCGGCAGGGTCAGGGTACGAACGGGCAACTCGGGTGCACGGAGTGACAATTCCGTATTCAGTCAGCTCTTGCCCGCCCGGAGGGTGAGCACGGTGATTTCACTCGGCGCGAAGATCCGGAACGGCGGGCCCCAGAACCCGGTCCCCCGGCTCGTGTACAGCTGGGTCCGCTCGCCGTGCCTGGTCAGGCCGTGCACGGAGGGCTGGTCGGCGCGCACGAGGTAGTGGAACGGCCAGATCTGCCCGCCGTGCGTGTGCCCCGAGATCTGCAGGTCGACACCCGCTTCGACGGCCTGCGCGAGCTGTTTCGGCTGGTGCGCGGCCAGCACGACCGGCAGCCTCGGGTCGGCACCTTCGAGTGCCTTCGCCAGGTTCGCGCCGTGCCCTGGCACCCGCGACGCCGCGGCGGTGGCGTCATCGACACCAGCCACCACCAGCGAATCACCGCCTCGTTCGACGAGCACGTGCCGGTTGTGCAACGGCTCCCAGCCCAGCTCCGCCATGTGGTCGAGCCAGGCCTGCGCTTCACCGAAGTACTCGTGGTTGCCAGTTATGTACACTTTGGACATTCGAGCCCGCACGGTGGCGAGCGGCGCGGCCTGCGCCCTGCGCTTCTCGACGGAGCCGTCCGCGATGTCGCCGGCGTGCACCACCACGTCCGCGTCCAGCGCGTTGACCGCGGCGACCACCTTCGCCGACCAGCCGGACCGTTCGATCGGGCCGAGGTGGGTGTCGGTGACGACCGCGACGGTGAGCCCGTCGAGCGCGAAGCCGAGCCGGGCGATCGGCACCTCGACCCGCTTGATCCTCGGCAGGCGCGTCGCCTCGCGGTACCCCCAGGCGAGCAGCAGCGCGGCGACCGCCACCACGGCGATCGCGATCACCCTGCCCCGCAGCGGGTTCTCCACGCCGAAGGCCATCAGCACGAGGCGCAGCAGCGCACCGATGAGGCTCCACGCGAACAGCACCCAGACGATGCCGAGCAACGTGTCGCCGATCCTCGCCGCCCAGTCGAGCCCGCGCCGGGAATGTCCCAGGAACATCGCCACCGGGAACGCCACGACCGCCACCGCGAACACGATCGTGCCCGCGACCACCACGGCACCGGGCCAGTCGGTGCCGGACCGGAACAGCGTCCACCACGGCACGCCGAACAGGGCGAGCAGCACCACGACGAGCACGACCGCGAACAGCGGCCGCCGCCCGCCGCGAGGCGGAGCCGCGGGAGGACGGTTTTCGCTGGACACGGGGGCGCTCATGGAAACCATCTTACTGGTTGGTTAGTTCAGGCGGCGCGATCGTGATCCGGCACGCACCCCGGCGAACATCCAGTTCGGCGGACGTCCGGCGCGCCGGGACCCGTTGCCTTTAGGATCTCCGCCATGACGTACCCAGGGCCGCAGCAGGGCCAGCCGCCACAGCCGAACCAGGGCTACCCGCAGCAGCCGGGATTCGCACCGCAACAGGGTTACCCGCAGCAGGGCCACGGCTACCCCCAGCAGGGCCAGCCCCAGCAGCAGTACCCGCAACAGCAGCAGTACCCACCCGGTTACGGCGTGCCGCAGCAGACAGGACCCGCGCCCCTCACGCTGCCGGGCATCGGCGCCATCCCGGTCGGGATCGGCCTGGCCATCCAGCTCGCCGCGTTCCTCGGGGTGCCGTGGGCCGAACACGTCTCGTTCCTCGACCTCACCGGCGCGGTCAGCCTGCACAACAACAACGGCAACGGCTACGCCGCGGTCTACGCGCTGTTCCTCGGCTACCTGCTCGTCGCCCTCACCATGCTGGTCTCGCTGACCTGGACGCTCGGCGGTATCCGCACCGACGGCGCGGTCCGCATGTTCGGCCACCGGAAGACCGCGCTCACCCACGAGACCTTCCCGAAGTTCCAGCAGTACTTCACCTGGCGCGCCGTACTGCTGTTCGTCCTGCAGGCCAGCGGGATCGCGGCGCTGTTCTACAAGACACCCGAAGCGGCGACCGTCGGACCGTGGCTGGTGGTCGCCGGCGGGATTTTCGTCATCGTCGGGTGCAAGATCGGGCCGCGGAAGGGACCGGGCCTGCCCGCTCGCGGGCTGCCCGCTCAGGGACAGCTCGGCCAGTTCTGACCGCACTTCGCTCTTCCGGATCTCAAGGAACAGCAACGGCCGCGCCGCTCGCACGTCTTTCCGGGCGTGGACTGGGGAGAACCGGAAGCGGCGACCACCAGGTTGCGGGTGGTCGCCGGAGTCGTCGTCGCCGGCGTCGCAGGAGCGGTCGGCCTGTGGGCGCTTTGGCTGTACTTCGCCGATTTGGTGGCGTACCGGCCGCCCTACGACCTCTGGCTGTGCCGGATCGAGAGCGGCGGTGTCATCGGCGATCCGTTCGTGACCTTCGGCAGATTCGCCTTGAAACTGGTACTACTCCCCGCCAGCTTCGCCGTCGTAACGAACGTCGCGTTCGGCATGTGGCGACGCGGCGGGAAGATCTGGCTCTGGTTCGCGGCGGCCGCGGTGATCGCCGCCGCCGCGACCTGGGGTTACGTGGCTGCCGTCGATGCCATGCTGTATCCGTACGTCGAAGTAGCCGGATGCGGATGACCTGACGAAAGTCAGGTGCGGGCGCTGCCCTTCGCCCACTACGCGTGAAGTCCGGGCTGCCTAACGTTTCCCGCGTGAACAAGACCCGTGCCCTCTGGTGGCTCGCCGCCGCCCTCGTCGTACTGGCCCAGCACACCGACTGGTCCGTTCCCCTTGCCGCCTGGGTGTTCCCGATCCCGCTGCTCGCCTACGCGCGACGGGTGCCGACGCGACGCGCCGCCGTCTTCGGGTGGCTCGCCATCCTGATCGGCACGGTGTACTGGCTCGCGGTCACCAGCCTGCTGTTCGTGCCCGTCGCCGCGGGGCTCTTCCTCGCACTGACCGTGCTGCTCACGCTCCCGTACCTCGCCGACCGGGCGTTCGCGTCGCGGTTCGGGCCGCTGCTGGGCAGCCTGGTCTTCCCGGTGACGCTGGTGACGGCCGAATACGCGTTCTCGTTCTTCGACTTCGGCGACTACGGCACGCTCGCCAGCACCCAGTCGGGAACCCTCCCGCTCGTGCAGGTCGCCTCGGTGACCGGCGTGTACGGCATCAGCTTCGCGCTCGCCTGGTTCGCCTCGGTGGTGAACACGGTGTGGGCACGGGGTTTCCGGCCCGCACGGCGCGCGGTGGTCGTGCACGTCTGCGTGCTCGCGGCCGTCTTCGCGGGCGGCACGCTCCGCCTCGTCCTCGCCGACACCGGGGACCGCACGGTGCGGGTGGCCGGGGTCAGCGCCGCACGGCACGCGCAGGATGCGAGCGAGAAGGCGTTGAAGGGACTCGGGATCGAGTATTGGCGCCCCGAGCAGGTCGCCCACTCCCCCGGCGCGGGCGCCGCGTTCGCACCGATCACCGAAGACCTCCTCGCCAGCACCGAAGCGCAGCTCGGCGCGGGCGCGAAACTCGTGGTGTGGCCGGAAACGGACGCGAAGGTGCTCCAACGCGACGAAGCGAACCTGCTCCAGCGCGTCGCCGCGCTCACCACCGCCAAGCAGGCGTACGTCCAAATTGGACTCGCGTGGTACACCGACACGGCGCCGTTCGTCCGCAACGTCGCGATCCTCGTCGGCCCGAGCGGCGAGGCGATCTGGACCTACGACAAGACCCATCCCACCCCGATGGAACCGATGGCCCCCGGAACCGGTGCGGTACCCGCCACCGGCAGCCCGTTCGGCAAGCTCTCCACGGTGATCTGCTACGACGCCGACTACCGTGGCCTGATGCGCCGGGACGCCGACCTGATGCTCGTCCCCGCGAACGACTGGCCGGGTTTCGGCGGGCTGCACGCGGAGAACGCGGTGTTCCGCGCGGTGGAGAACGGGTACACCGTGTTCCGCCAGTCGGTCAACGGGCTGGCCACGGCGATCGACGCGCAGGGACGGATACTGGGGAAGGCCGACTTCTACCGCGCCGACCAGCAGACCCTGGTCGCCGACCTGCCGCTGGTGCCGCAGGCGTGGACGCTCTACCGCGCGGTCGGTGACGTGTTCGCGTGGTGCTGCGCGGCCGCCGCGCTCCTGTTGGCCGCCGCCGCGCTCCGGCGGAGGACCGCCCCGGCGACTGGTCCAGACCGGATCTTGAACCGGACGGCAGGCGAGGGCTAACCTTCGATCCTTGGCCGACGACTGGGGGTCGGATGAGCACGTTGTTCCTGCCGGTGAGCGGGTTCCTCGGCGCGGGGAAGACCACCACCCTGATCGCGGCGGCCGAACTGCTGGAAGCGCGCGGCCGCCGCGTCGCGATCGTGACGAACGACCAGGGCACCGATCTCGTCGACACCCGGCTGGCGCGCTCGGACGCGAGCCTGGTCGGCGAGGTCACCGGCGGCTGCTTCTGCTGCCGGTTCGAGGATCTCCTGGACGTGACGAGCACGCTCATCGAAGGCAACGGCGTCGACACCGTGCTCGCCGAGGCCGTCGGCAGCTGCACCGACCTGCAGGCCACCGTGGTCCGCCCGCTCCGGGCGCACTACGGCGACCGGTTCACCGCACCGGTGCTGACCACGGTCGTCGAACCGGACCGGCTCGCCGCGCTGAGCGCGTCGCTGCCCATCGGCGACACCGGCTCCGACCTCTCGTACCTGTTCGCCAAGCAGCTCGAGGAGGCCGACGTGATCGCGGTCAACAAGACAGATCTGCTCGACCGCGAGGAAACCGCCGCGCTCGTGGAAACGCTGCGGGCGAGCCATCGGTCGGCGACCGTGCTCGCGTGTTCGGCCACGACCGGCGACGGCATGGCGGAACTCGTGCACCAGTGGACCGGTGACAGCGCGTACGCCGCCCGCGATCTCGACGTCGACTACGCGCGGTACGCCAGTGCGGAAGCGGGGCTCGCGTGGCTCAACCGGACGCTCGTGCTCTCGGCACCGCACGGGTTCGATCCAGCGGCATGGGCGGACGCGGTGCTGCGCCTGCTTTCGGAATCGGCGCGGCGCCGCGGCTGGCTCGTCGGGCACGTCAAGATCGCGCTGGACTCC
Source organism: Amycolatopsis sp. CA-230715 (assembly GCF_018736145.1). Classification (GTDB taxonomy): domain Bacteria; phylum Actinomycetota; class Actinomycetes; order Mycobacteriales; family Pseudonocardiaceae; genus Amycolatopsis. Next base: position 8,709,484 of record NZ_CP059997.1, on the reverse strand, counting down.
GCGGCCGGGTTGACGAAGCTGAGCCTGGTCGCCGCGGGCGCGGCACCGGTCGCCACCACATCGCGCGGCGCGGTGGTCACGGAGGCCGCCGTCACGGTGAACGCGCGCGTCGCCTGCGAACCGGAAGAACTCGACGAAGCCGTGGATGCGGCCGTCCGGGAAGCGGCAGACCGGATCTCGGCCGCGGTGCGGAATTCCGGCGGGGCCGCCGCGTTCAAACCGGGCTACCCGAGGCCGACCCACCGGCTCCCGGCCTGACCTCCCGTCGGGCCGGGCGCCCGCTTTCACCGCGCCGAGGTGGCACTCCCGTGGGTGGCACGGCGTGCACGACCGGTGCTCTTCCCAGCCCTCACGGGCAGAGCACCGGCCGACCCCCAGGCCCTGAATGCTAGGCGAGTCGCGCCGCGGTGACTGACGGTCAGACGACCCTCAATCCAGGCGCCGGCGGGGTAAATCCAGCTTCGCGACGCCCGATTCGAGGTCGATCCGCTTGCCGGGCGGGGCGCCGTCGTCCTCTTCCTGCCGCAGCACCAGCTCGACGTCGCGGTGCTCCAGCTCGTGCCGTTTGGTGCCGTAGAAGAACGAGAAGATCTCTTCGGTGCCCCGCGCCGTGGCCATCCGCTTGCCGTGCCCCATTCCGCGCGGCCGCCGCTCGCCCCGGCGGCGTGCCAGCACCCACCGGACGACGCGTTCCGCCGCGACCCCGAAGAAGAGCAGCAGGAAAAGCCCCGGCAGGGAAAGCCCCCATACGACGGCGGTGTCCATGTCACCGACAACGCCGCTCCCGCACCCGGAGTTCCGGCTCACCCGGTGCGACGGGCGCGGACCCTCCGGTAGCTCCACAGCAGGAGGCCGAGCAGCAGGAGGCCGGAGAGGATCAGGCTCGACCCCGTGCTCCACCCCGCGAGCGGCAGCCAGCGGACGACGCCCCACACGACCCCGGCGGCGATGAGCGCCAGCCCGGCGAGCACCGAACCGCAGATCCGCAGCGGGGAAGACACACTGTCCTCCGCCGCCTTCATCGCGCGGTCGCGGACCGGGTCGACGTACTTCTCCACCGCGGGGAACTCCGAAGCCAGCATGATCAGCCCGGCCAGCACGAGCAGCAATCCCGGCCCCGGCAGGACGAGCAGCGCGATGCCGACCGCGAGCACCACGCCGCCCGCGACCGCCACGGTCACGCGCTTCACCGGGTTCCCGCTCGCCATCGATCGCCTCTCGCTCGCCGTGCCCCGATTCTGCGGGCAGCGGCGTCGTCCCGCTCGGCGAAACCACCGCACGGGTCATGCTCGCCTAGCATGAGCGCATGAGTCCGGCAGCCGAGGTTTTGACCGCGCTCCCGATCGGCACCAGGGTCGTGGTCCGCTACCGGATCGAGGGCGGCTTCACCGACGCGCTCGGCCCGTTGACCGCGATCCGCGCCGACGAATGCGTGGTCGAGACCAAACGCGGCGCGGTGACCGTTCGGCTCGCCGACGTGGTCCTGGCGAAACCGGTTCCACCGGCACCTGTGCGACGTTAGGGCATCGACATGCCGTGCAGGTTGCGGTAAGCCGCGCGCTCTGGTGGCTTCCAGCCGTCGAGCAGCTCCGTCGACGGCCGGTACACCTCGACGCCGAGCGGGTGGCACACGTCGATCGGGTCGCGCGCGTCCGGGCCCCACAGCGGTACCGAAAGGTCACCGCCGGGGCAGGTCGACAACGCGCACAACAGGTCCAGCTCCGCGAAGAACTCGAAGTGGTCACCGGGTTTCGCCGGGCACGCCTTCATGAAGTACCGGTCCTCGTCGTTGAGACCGGTGCACTGGAACACGTTCAGCACGTCGTGCACGTCGAATTCGGTGAGCCCGTACGGCAGGACGGCGCGCACCAGGTTCGAATGGCAGTGGAAGTCGTAGTCGTCGCCGGCGAGCATCCGGTTGACGTACGGGTCGCACCGGGTCCCGAGCAGGTCGTGCGCGCGCCCGCCCTCGCCGTCGACGCCGTACGACGCGAGGCTGTCCGCGGTGACGGTGACCAGCGGCCGCAGGAACGGAAGGGTGGACCACAACCGGTCGAACGTGCTGACGTGCGCGCGCTGGAGCTGACGTGTACGCGCCGCCCACAGCCGCTCGCGCGGATCGTGGGCGTGCCAGATGTTCAGGTCGCCGACCTGCGGCCCCTCGGTCGTGACGATCCGGCAGAGATGCCCCTTCGGCACCGTCCACGCCCGTCCGGAGCGGATCGGGATCTCGAAGGACTCCACGAGCTCGCGGTCCCCGTCGGCGAGCCGCTGGTAGAACGCCTCGTCCACGTCCAGCGCGCCGCCGCTGCCCTGCTGGTAGGCCGCCGCCGGACCACCCATCTGACCTCCTCCGTTCGCCGCGACCCTACCGCCCGAGGAACGCGCCGCCGTTGACGTGCACGACCTGCCCGGTGACGTGGCCCGAACCGGCGCTCGCCAGGAACCCGATCACTTCGGCGATGTCCTCGGGAGTGCCCGCGCGCTTGGTCATGGTGTCTTCGGCCAGTTCCTTCGCGCGCTCGGCGGAAAGCTTGCCGTGGAAGAACTCCGTGTTCTCGGTCAGTCCAGGTGAGACGATGTTCGCGGTGATCCCGCGCGGCCCGAACGCTCGCGCCACGTCCGCGGTCCACGCCTCGACGGCGGCCTTCGCCGCGCCGTACGAGGCGGCACCGGTGCGCGCGGCGATCGACCCGATGGTGATGATCCGCGCGCCGTCGGCGAAACGCTCGGCCAGCGCTTCGGTCATCAGGACGGCCGTCAGCACGTTCGCGTCGAAGTTCGCGCGCCACGCCCTCGCGGTTTCCGCCAATCCGTCGCCAGCGGCCTGCTCGGAGAGATCGGTGTTGCCGCCCGCGTTGTTGACCAGGACGTCCACCGTTTCCGGGAATTCCCCGAGCGCGGTCGAAACGGCGGCCGGATCGGCCGCGTCGAACGCGATCGCCCGCGCGCCAAGACGTTCCGCTGCCGCGCGGAGCACGTCGGCGCGGCGGCCCGTGATCGTCACGCTGTCCCCGAGCGCGCGGAAGTGCGCGGCCGCGGCATACCCGATCCCGGTGCCCCCGCCGGTGACCACGACTTCCCTCGACTTCGTCATGAATCAAGTCCTTTACTGTTAAAGTATCTTCGTGACCGACGTTAACGAAACTGATCGGAACCCGTCAAGCGACGAGGTCGACGACATCCAGCGCGCGTGGTTGCGGGAGCGGCCGGGTACTCCGGTGGCCTCGATCGGGGTGATCACCCGGATCTGGCGGATCGGCAAGCTCCTCGACGACGACCGCCGCCGCACGATGCTCGCGCTCGGCATGGACGCGGCGACCAGGGATCTGCTCAGCACGCTGCGCAGGTCGGGGCCGCCGTACCGGCTCTCGGCGGGGGAAATCGCGGGCCGGATGCTGGTAAGCGCAGGCGCGGTGTCGCAACGCGTGGCGCGCGCAGAACGGGCCGGGTACGTCCAGCGCGTCCGCTCCCCCGACGACGGCCGCGGTGTGTTCGTCGAATTGACCGAGCGAGGTCACGATCTCATCGAACGGACCGTCGACGAGCTGCTCCGCCACGAAGAGGACCTGCTGGCCGGGTTGTCGGTCCGGCAGCGGGATGATCTGACCGAACTGCTCCGCATCCTGCACGCCGATCTGACCGCGCGTGCCGCGGCCCACGAAGGCTGAAGGAGGACCTCGGTGCGCATCGACCGGCTAGACCACCTGGTGCTGACCGTCGCCGATCTCGACGCCACGGTGCGCTTCTACACGCGCGTGCTCGGCATGGAGGAAGTGACTTTCGGCGCCGGACGGAAGGCGTTGACCTTCGGCACCAGCAAGATCAACCTGCACCGCGCCGGGCACGAGTTCGACCCCAAGGCCGCGAGCCCGACCCCGGGCAGCGCTGACCTGTGCCTGATCACCGAGGACCCCATCGAGTCCATAGTGGACGAGTTGGCCGCGGCGGGCGTCGCGGTCGAAGAGGGCCCGGTGGACCGCACCGGCGCCACCGGCCCGATCGTCAGCGTTTACTTCCGCGACCCGGACGGGAACCTCATCGAGGTCAGCAACTACCGCGCTTGACATCACCCGATCGTCGCAACTGGGCGGCGATGTCCGGTGCGCGGGCACACCATGGATCCCATGACCCGCCAGGACGAGCGCAAGCGGCCGCGCCTGCCGTGGCTCGTCGGGACCGGCGTCCTGACCGCCGCGACGTCGGCGGGCCTCTGGTGGCTCTGCCGCGGCGACGATCCGAAGCACATGGCCCCGGCACTGGTCGGCGGCTGCGTTGTCGGACTGGCGGCAATCACGGTGGCGAGCGCGACCGTGTTGCCGACTCCAGTGGTGGTGCTGTGCGTCGCCGCACCCTTCACGGTGGCGTGGTCCATGACCGCGTCGGCCAGCGATGACAGCGGCCTGTGGGGCGTAGGCGCCTTGTTCCTCGCAGTGGGCACCTCCGCCGGCGCCGCGCTGGTCGCCGCCGGAACGAAGGCGTTCCGCTCCCGCCAGCGGAAACGGGTCCGCTGATGTTTCATCTCCATCGATACTGGGTAAGAGCCCTTCCAGGAGTGCCTTCCTGGCCACGGCCCGAGGGAGAGCGACGATGTTGAGCCGCCATGAAAAGGACGAGCTGCACAAGATCGAGCAGTGGTTCGAGTCCACCGAACCAGCACTGGTCGACGCGTTGCGAACGGGCCGGACGGGGCCGCTCAGGCGCATCCCCACCGCCCTGCTGGTGATCACCGACATCGTGGCCTTCGCCCTTTTGATCTTGGCGTTCACCGGCACCAGCGCCGTGCTCATTCTGTTGTCGCTACTGGTGACGAGCTGCGCGGTGTGCCTGCACGTGGCGAGGCACGCCGTTCCGTAACATCCCGGTCGCTGTAGGTGCGGCCACTCGGGGTGGTGCCGTCGTTTTTGGTGTGGATGTTCCAGCCGGGTTCGTGGCAGAGTTTGTAACGTTGATCTTGTCGGTGCCACCGCCGTCGGCCTAGACGGTGGCGTGGTCGAGATCGGTGTACAGGGCGGGCCTGCAATTTTCCGTCCCACGTCCATGGGTTCCCCGGCGACGGGTTCGGTGATCACCCGGGTCCACGTCGAGTTCGCATCGAAGGCGATCTCGCGCTCCATCGCCTGCGCCCGATCCGAGGGCAGCTCGGCGAACACAGCCGAGGGGTTCCGCCCCGCGAGCTTGGAAGCCGCGCACTCGTCCAATCAGCAAGCCACCCGGACATGAAATCAAACTTTTCAACGGACACGCCACAATTCTACCGACCCGCGAACACGCGAACACGCGAACACGCGAACAAAGCAGAACTACCGAAGAAGACGAACCTCAACCCCAAACCCATCAAGACGAACCACAGAAGAAACTGACCCATCCAACAAAACCAGCAAAGAAGACCCCACCTCAGGACGGACCACAACCGAAGAAGAAGACTGATTCACGAACCACACATACCGAGTCCCATCCTCATGCACCAACGAATCACAAAACACCATCGGATCATCAACCGAAACAACCGAAGACACCCCAGCAAACCGCCCCAACGCCCGATAGAGCAGATAAGTAGGCTCCGGATTGACATCCCCCAACGAAGCAGCCATATGCTCCACCGGGTACGTACACAGCACCGTCGAACCCGCCCCAACTCGATTGACAAGCACCGCAGGCCGCCCCTCCCCATCGACGGCCACGACCTCCGCCGTATCCGGCACCACCGGCAACAGAGCCCTGCTGTGCTCGTTCCCACCCACCCGAAACCGCAGAGTCGAACCAGCCGGGATCCCGCCGAACGACACGATGAACGTCAACTCCACGACATCCGTGGTGATCGGCGATACCAGCCCGTACCGCAACTGCTGCCGCACCCCGAAGAACGAGTCGAGCCCGGCGAACCACGGCCCGCGATTCCCGCCATGCGTACCGGAGCAGTACGAGAGGTAGACGGTCGCACCCTCCCGCGCATAATCGAGCAACGCACGCATCGTCGGCGCCATGACCTGACGCGTCGACGGCAACAGGTAGAGCGACACGTCACCATCAAGACCATCCAGCTCACGCAGGAATCCCACGGCGAGATCGGCTTCCCGTGCCGCGACGTACGCTTGCCGGAGAGATCCGAAGACGAGCGACCGGTCGGCCTCCAGGGTGGTGACCGGGTACCCGCTTTCGAGATAAGCGGTGACCACGAGCGCCGCCGACGCGTCCGTCCTGCGCAAACGAGGAAAATCTACAGTAGACAACAGCGAACGGAACCGCTCCAGCTCCAACAGCGGCGGCTTTGGCGAGCCATCACTCGTGGTGATCCCGAAGTGCATTTCGAACGGGTGGTGCCGGTACGGGTCCTGGTCAGCAAGCTCGTCGTAGTCGGTGTTGTTCCAGGCGAGCCAACCGGAAGCGCCAGCGAGCAGTGACGTGTGCAGCACCTGCCGGTAATAGTGCGCCGCGTTCTCCGGTGACGTCCAGTCGCTGGTCAGTCCGAACTCTTCGAGCACGACCGGTTTACCACCCACGGCCGCGAGTTCACAGACGAAGGCCGCGTTCAGGTGCTGACGAACGGGATCGGAGTCGGTCGGGTACACGTGCGGTCCCACGAAATCGGTGAAAGACGCGAGTTCGCGCACCGAGAATCCGTTGTCGGCGCCCGTGACCTCGATACCCCACGCACCGTCCCCAATGGACACCGGTTGGGTCGCGCCGCCCGCGCGCACCGCGTGCACCATGAGCCGTGCCCAGCTCGACACGTCACGGCCCGGCGCGGGTGGTTCACCACGGCGCCTGCCGTAGATCGGCATCTCGTTGCTGATCAGCCACGCCGTCACGGCGGGGTGCTGGTGGAAGCGGTTCGCCATCCGTTCGATGAACCAGGCTTGCCTGGTGACCATCCACACGTCCGCGTAGAGGTCCCGGCCGTTCCGCCACGCCGGGTCCCAGTTCTCCCCCGACATGTGTCCGACCAGGAACGTCGGGATGGAGAGCATGCCCAGTTCGGTGTGCGCGTCGAGGAAGTCAGCGAAATGCGCCAGTTTCGCCTCATCGAGCCGCTCCGGCTCCGGGTGGAAATCGGGCCAGTAGAAGAACGACCTGGTCGCCGTCACACCGTGCCGAGCCAGTACCGCCAGCTCTTCGCGGACGACGGCGGGATCGTACGAACGCCACATCAGCGGGCCGCCGGTGCGCGACCAGAAGTTCGCGCCGATCCAGCAGGAACCTTCGAGCCGGGGCGTTTCCCGCCTCATGCACTGTCCAACAGCGACAGGATGGCGTCGAGCACGAGCTGGTCCTCCCCCGGATCGAGCGTCTGCGGGTTCAACGCGATGGCATCGCCGGAAGCACCGACCGCGATACGCGGGTCCCGATCCCACAGGGCGTCCACAAGCGAGTCGTGCGTCCACCCGGTGCTCTCGTCCAGCCACACCAACGCCCGACCGTGCGGCTGGCCAGCTTCACTCGGGTACCCGCGCTCGGCACGCACGCCCGGCACGCTCGCGAGCGCCTTCACCCACCGCTCAACGGTGTCCTCATAGGACTGGATCAGCGCCGGCTCATCTTGGCGCAGCGACCATTCCACGGCGGCGAGCAGTCCGAGCAGCTCCTCCTTGCCCACCTTCATGCCCCTGCCGACGGCGTGCTCGGGCGACGCGTGCCTGCGGCAGCCTGCCACGATCGCCTCCGTGCCGACCACCAGCCCGGTCGCCTGTGGACCCCGCAACCCCTTACCACCGCTGAAGATCGCCGCGTCCACGCCGAGATCGACGGTGAACCGCCACAACGACGCGATCGGCGGCACCTGCGCCGCGGCGTCGACGAGCACCGGCACACCCCGTTCGTGCGCGGCGGCCACGACGTCCGCCAGCGGAACCGCGCCTTCGGGGTAGTGCGCTCCCGCGAACCACAGCACACAGGCCGCACCTTCCAGCGCCGCCCCGAGCGAACGGGCGTCGGAGAACTCGGTGATCTGCGCCCCGAGCTGCCGTGCCGCGTAGTCGTAGTGGTTGCGCTGCGCACGAGCCATCGCGACCTTGCCGTCCCGCACGGGAAAGGCTTCCAGGTCACCGGCGAGGCAGCCCGCGACGGACAGCGTGATCCCGGCACTGGCGCCCGAGGTGACGAACGCGGCCTCGTTCCCGGTCAGTTCCGCGATCCGCTCGCCGATCCGGTCGCGCAGTTCGAGCAGGTCGACGAACTCGCTCGCGCCGCAGGCCATCGCCTCCACGGCGGGTGCGGCGAGCCGCGAGCCGCCCAGCCTGGTCAGGGTGGCCGCCGCGTTCACCACCGGACGTATCCCGAGCGAGCGGTAGGTTGTCATGCGATGAACTTCCGCAATGGCGGCACGCCGAGCCGTTCGGCGAGCCAGCCGTCCAGTTCGGCGGCGTCGGCCGCGTCCTCGCCGGTCATCCGGTACGCGTGGGCGTGGCCGCCGAGCCCGGCGAGCAGGTCGTCGCGCCAGCGCGAACCGGTCGGGGGCAGCGCGAGCAGGACGTCCGTGCGCACGTCGGCGGCGAACCCGGCGGGGTCGAACGCCCGCAACGTCCGCTCCACTCCGGACTCGGCCGACGGGAACTCCCTGATCAGGTCGTTCAGCTCCTCCCAGGGGTACTCACCGGTGCTCAGGCGCCCGCGGAACGCGTCGTGCAGGAGCGCCGTCGTGACCCTGACCGCGCTGAACACCGGACGGCGCGCCGCGGTCACGAGCGCGAGATCGTCCCCGGTCACGCCGATACGCGCCGAATCGCACTCCTCCCGTCCGGCGAGGAACTCCGCCGCCCGCAAGCAGTCCGCGACGATCGAGCGGTACACCCAGGTTTCCGGCGACTCGATGCCACTCGTGAACAAGCCTGGGTACGCCGCGGAGAACGGGCTGTCCGCCAGCCGCTGGCCGCGGTGCATCGCGGTGAACACCACGTACCGCAGCCGGTCGTTGTAGTGCGGCGCGTGGTTCACGCTGCCGTGGCGCGGCAGTTCGAGCAGCCCTGGGAACGGGCCGTCCCCGGTGGGCACGCTGAAGTACCCGAACAGGCGGTAGGACCCGAGTCCGCTCAGCCGGACCTCGTACCCGGTGAAGTCCGCTGTGGACTTCGCGGGCACCTTCTCGATCACCGGCCGCGCCGGGAAACCGGCCAGCTCTTCGTCCACATCGGACCAGAACTTCTCGAAGCCGTCGGTCACGCGCGGGCTCCTTCCGGGTGCAGATGGCCGTCGACGAACTTTTCCACCAGCGGGATCACCCAGCGCAGCCCGGAGTCGTGCCCGCATCTCGGATACGTGTGCAGCTCCTTTTCGGACTCGAGCAGCCGGTACACCGCGAACCCGGTTTCCGGCGGGCACACGTCGTCCTCCATCCCGAGGTAGACGAAGATCGGCGCGCGTACCTTGGGCGCGAAGTTCAGACCGTCGAAATAGGACGCGGTCTCGGTGAGCAGCGGCTCGTGGTCGGGGTGCACCCGGAGGTACTCGTTGATCTCCTCGTACGGGTAGGAGTGCGTCCAGCCCGGTGAAGCCATGATCCCGCACAGGTACGGCGCACCGGCCGCGACGCAGCGCACCACGTCGGGGCGCAGCGCCGCGGCGACGATGCCGAGCCCGCCGCCCTGGCTCGACCCCCAGATGCCGACCCGGTCCGGATCGACCTCCGGCAGTGCCGCGAGCACGTCGATCGCGCGCACCACGTCCGCGTAGAACCCCCGGTAGCCGTAGGTGAAGCGGTCCACCATGTTGTGCGTGAGCAGGCCGGGATACCCGGGGTTGAACCGCGCGTTGGACCGCAGCTTCCCGCGCGGCGCGAGGCCGACCGTGACGTAGCCGCGTTCCGACCACGACTTGAGCACCGAAGGCTCGGAGATGTAGCCGGGAACGTGCAGCACCGCCGGGAAGGACGTGCCGGGTGGGCGGCCCGCGGGCATGGTGAGCCAGGCGGCGATGCGCAGCTGGTCGTAGCTGGTGTAGCGCAGTTCGTAGACGTCGACCGCGGGCGTCGACATCCTCGGCACCGGTATCAGCTCCGGGTCCGGCGGCACTTCGTCGGTCAGGCGCAGCGTTTCGGCCCAGAACTCGTCGAAATCGGTCGGCAGGTCGACTTCGACGGTCGCCGATTCGGGATCTCTCGCCATGATCACCTTTCTCCGTCACTTGCCGGGGCGTGGATCGCCGAGCCGCTCTCGGCGTCGAAGAGGTGCAGCCGGTCCGCGCGGAAGGTCACCGGGACCGCACTGTCCACTGCGGACCGGAACGGCGCCGGCACGCGCGCCTTCACCCGATCGTCACCGAGGTCGACGGTCACCAGCGCGTCCGCGCCGAGCGGCTCCGAGACGAACACCGTGCCCCGGTTCTCCGGCCCGTCGAGCGCCACGTCCTCCGGCCGGATACCGAGCACCACCTCCCGGTCGCCGAGATCCTCGGTCGCCCGCACGGCGGACGGTGGCAGGTCCTGGGTCCACGACCCGCTCCGGAACCGCCGCACGCCGCCTTCGTCCACGATCCCGCCGCGGAGGAAGTTCATCGCGGGACTTCCCATGAACGCCGCGACGAACATGTTGGCGGGCCGGGAGTAGATCTCCTCGGGTGGCGCGCACTGCTGCAACACGCCCTCGGAGAGGACGGCGATCCGGTCGGACATGGTCATCGCCTCGACCTGGTCGTGCGTCACGTAGATGAACGTGCGCTTCAGATCGGCGTGCAGCCGCTTCAGCTCGGCCCGCATGTCCACCCGCAACTGAGCGTCCAAATTGGACAACGGCTCGTCCAGGAGGAACGCGCCCGCGTCGCGGATGACGGCCCTGCCGAGCGCGACCCGCTGGCGCTGCCCACCGGACAGTTCCTTTGGCCTGCGGTCCAGTAGCTTCTCGATACCGAGCGAGCGCGCCGTCGCGGCCACCCGCTCGTCGATCTCGGCACGCGGCACCCGCATCATCTTGAGCGCGAACCCGATGTTCTGCGCCACCGTCTTGTGTGGATAGAGCGCGTAGCTCTGGAAGACCATCGCCACGTCGCGCTTGTTCGCGGGCAGGTAGCCGACCGGTTCGTCGTCGAAGTAGACCTCACCGCCGGTGGCCTTTTCGAGCCCGCAGATCATCCGCAGCGTGGTCGACTTGCCGCAGCCCGACGGGCCGACCAGGGTGAGGAACTCGCGGTCGGCGATGGTCAGGTTCAGCGCGTCGACGGCGACCGCGTCGCCGAACGCCTTGGACACGTTCTCCAGCCGTACTTCAGCCACTCGCCTACCCCTTCACCGAGCCCGCGGCCATCCCGCGCACGATCAGCCGCTGGAAGATCAGCACCAGTACCAGCGGCGGCAGCACCGCCACCACCCCGGCGGCCGCCATCAGCGTGAACTGGGTGTTCATGTCGGTGGCGAAGTTCGCGGCCACCACCGGCATCGTCTTCGCCGCCTCCGTCGAGGTCATGAACAACGCGAACATGAACTCGTTCCACGCGGTCATGAACGCGAACACCGCGGCCGCGACCAGCCCCGGCGCGGCGACCGGCAGGAAGACCGACCACATCGACCGGAACCAGCCGCACCGGTCCACCCGCGCCGCGTCCTCGAGTTCGCGCGGTACCGCGCGGAAGAAGTCCTTCAGCACCCAGATCGTCACCGGCAGCGAGAAGGTCAGGTACGACAGGATCAGCGAACCGTAGTTGTCGAGCAGCCCGAGCGACCGCATCATCAGGTAGAACGGGATGAGGATCGCGATGGTCGGCACCATCCTGGTGACCAGGTACAGCATCAGCAAACCCTTGCCGCCGCGGAACTTCAGCCGCGAGAACGAGTAGGCGGCGGGCACCGCGAGCACGAGGTTCAGCAGCGCCGTCGCCGAAGCCACGATGAGGCTGTTGCCCAGCGCGTACGGGGTTTCCTTGATCGCCCTGCCGCCGACGAGCACCTGCGCGCTGTCCGGCCGGAAGAAGCTGAGGTAGTTGTCGAGCGTCGGATGCGACGGGATCCACTCCGGCGGCACGGAAACCGCGTCGACCTCACGCATGAAGCTCATCGCGAAGATCCAGTAGAACGGCAGCACCAGGTACAGCGCGAACGCGGCGGCGACGACGTACACCACGATCCGCTTCCACGGCACGCGGTAGCGCAAGGGGACGGCCGTCATAGTTCGAAGCTCCCCTTCCGGTAGAGCGCGGCGACGTAGCCGACGGAGACCACCAGCGTCAGCAGGGTGATCACCCAGGCGTACGCGCTGCCGAGGCCGAAATCGGTGTAGGTCAGCGCGGTCTTCACGTTGAGCACCGCGATCACCGAGGTCGCGTCGCCCGGCCCGCCGCCGGTCAGCACGTAGATCGTGTCGAACGCGCGGAACGAGTTCATGGTTTCAAGGATCAGCACGATCAGCAGCGGGTGCAGCAGCCACGGCAGGGTGATCTGCCGGAACCGCTGGAACACCCCGGCACGGTCGACCTTCGCCGCGTCGTAGAGATCGGGCGGGATCGTGGACAGCCCCGCCAGCAGCAGGATCACCGCGAACGGCAGCGTGTTCCACACCTGCGCGAACGCGGTCAGGAAGAACGCGCCCGCCGGCGAGGACAGCCAGGCCTGGTAGGCGTCGATCAGGCCGAGGCTGGTGAGCAACCCGTTGAGCGCGCCGGTCTTCGCGTCGAAGATGGTGCGCCACATGAGGCCGTTGACCACGCCTGGCATCGCCCACGGCAGCAGCGCGAGGCTGCGCAGCACGCCGCGGCCGGGGAACGATTCGTTCAGCACCAACGCGAGCGCGGTGGCCAGCAGCACCGTCATGGTGACCACGACGAGCACGAACAGGCCGGTCGTCCGCAACGAGCTGAGGAACGCGGGATCGTTCCACAGCGCGAAGTAGTTGTCGAGTCCGATGAACTTGGTCGCCTTGGGGCGCTTGAGGTTCTGCCGGTGCAGGCTCACCCAGAACGAGTAGCCGATCGGGTAGGCGACGAGCGCGAACAGCACGATCATCGCGGGCCCGTTCATCAGGTACGCGCGCCGGGTTTCGGTCAGCCTGAGCATCATGTCCGCCCCCTCACGCGTACCGCTGGGCGAGCGAGCGGGCCTGCCGGTCGAGATCGGTGACGGCGTCGGCAGGGCTCGTCCCGCCGACGAGCACCTGCTGCGCCACGCGCTGCAGGCCCGCCTCGAACTCCTGGTACCACGGCACCGAAACGATCCGCCGCGCGCGGGAGACCTCGGCCAGCCTGCCGTAGACGACCGGGTCCGCGAAGGTCCGGATGGTCCGAACCACCTCGGGATCCTTGGCCAGCGCGGAAAAGGGGTAGCCGAGGCCGCGTTGCAGGAACCAGAACTTCGCGGTGTACGGCACCCCGTGCTCGTCGAAACCGCCGAGGTACTTCAGCAGCCGCACGGACTTTTCGACGTCGACGGCGTGCTGCCCGAGGCAGTACATCCTGGTGTTGCTGACGGTGCCCTCGGTCTTTCCGTCGAGCGTCGGCAGCGGCGCGAGCTTGACCGCGCCCGCGACCTTCGACTTCGATGGGTTGTTGTAGCTGCGCAACGCGTACCGCGGCGCGATCACGAAGGCGTACCGCCCCGCCATCACCGCGTTGTCCATCGGGACCGGGAGCGTCTGGACCGCAGCCGGGTCGAGCACGCGGGTGTCGAGCGCGGCGTGCCGGAGCCATTCGAACACCGCGGTGGTAGCCGAACCGGAAGCACTCATCACGGGCTGGAACCGGTCGTCGAAGAGATCGGCCTCGTTGGCGTAGACCAGGCCCCACAGCCATTGCGCGGCCGTGTCCGCGAGCTGCGCGGGAAGGCCGATCGGGAATTCGAGCACCCCGGCCCGCTTCACCCGCAGCGCCTGCTGCTCCAGCTCGTCGAGCGTCTTCGGCGGCGTGGAGATACCGGCCTTTTCCAGCAGTGCCGCGTTGTACACCAGCGCCTGCGAATCGGTGTAGTACGGCAGCCCGTAGCGCTTTCCCTGGTAGGTCATCGAAGCCGCGTTGGAGGGGTAGACCGCGTCGTAGATCGCGTCCACGCCGTCGATCCCGTCGAGCGGGCGCAGGTATTCGGCTTCGACCGAGCCGGCGAGCGAATCGTCGTACATGTAGAGCACGTCCGGTCCGCCGCCGCCGAGGAACTCCGCGGTGAGCTTCTGGATGAACTGGGCGCTGGTGATCGGCGTGTAGTCCACCGCGACGTCCGGGTTGAGCCTGGTGAACCGGTCCACGTTCTGCTGCACGAGCTGCGCTTCGTAGTCCCAGCCCTCGAGGGTGACGACGTCGCCGCGCGCCTTCGCGCCGCACGCCGACAGCAGCGGCGACGCGGCCGCGAAGGCGGTGCCGATGGTCGCGGCGCGGAGGAACTGGCGGCGGTCCACGGACACCTCCCAGCGAAAACGACCGAGGTTCGGAATTGGTTCGTTTCTCGTTCGGGAGAGCATGCCCCAGCGCGGGCGCCCCGGTCAATGCTGTCCGGCGGACAATTCCGGGCTTGCGGACTTATGTATCCAGGTTCGTTGACAGCGCGCGACAACCCACTCCGCAGCGTCCGTCCTCTATGGACTCCCTGGCGCGGAGAAGCGGCGCAGCGCCTGATCGATTCCGAGCTGGTAGAGCCGGGTCGGCCGCCCTTTGTGGTGGGTCTGCGCCGATCCCTGAACAGCCACCAGCCCGCGTTCACCCAGCTTGCGGATCAGCCGCCGCCCGCTCGGGTCCGTGATGCCGAGCGCGTTCGCCAGGTCCCTCGGCGAGATCGCGGCACCGGCCAGCCCGCGTTCGATCCCGGCGAGGCGCGACAACGTCGCCGGGCTCAGCCCGACCTGCTTGGCCAGTTCTTCGATATGGGTGTCGTGATCGCGGTAGGTGAACTCGACGGGCCGCCCCTCGTGCCCCATCGGGCCGATGATCACGCCGCTGTCTTCGATCAGGTAACCCGACGGCTGCCGCTCGGCCTCGGCCCTCGCCGCGGCGCGCTCCGCGAGCGCGATGCAGGTCCGCGCGGAGCCGCCGATACCGAACCCCGCCGCGACCCGCAGGCCGAGCGCGCGCTCCGCCTGGCCGAGCGCGGGCACGGTCACCCAGTTGTGGGTGACCCGTTCGAACAACGCCTTGTGCGCGAACACCACCAGCCCTCGGCGGCCCCGGTTCTCCACCCAGGCGTCGGCCAGTTCCGGCGTGTTCACCAGCAGGTTCATCAGCCCGATCCGGGCGCGGTCCATGTCCGTCGACTGTGGACGGTCGGCGACCAGGAAGACTCCGGCGGCGAACCGGAACTCGTTGGCGCGCTGGGATTGCACCCGCAGCGCGAGCGCGTGCAGGTCCGAGCGGACGGTAGAGGGCACCGGCAGGCTGTCGATCACCGCGACCGCCCCGCGAAGCCGTTGGGAAACCTCCATGCGCGCGGTGATCACCAATCCGTCGCGCCCCGCGGCGCGCAGGTGCTTCTCGGCGATGTCGGCGGTGCGCTCCCCCGGCTGGTACGGCTGGGTCCGCACCTGCGCGCGGGTGAGGCCGAGCGCGCCGGTCACCTCGTTGACCACGTCGGTGTCGAACGTGTCGACGCTGACCGTGTCCACCGCCAGCCCCTCGCGCTGCGCCCTGGACAAGGCCAGCGCCAGGTCGAGCGGCCCCGGCCGGACCAGCGTGACCGGCAAGGTGTCCGGGATGAGGTCGTGGCACTCGTCGAACGGGACCGGGCCCATCAGCAGCCCGTCCACCTGCTTGCCCGCGAGCAGCACGCGAACGAGGTCGTGGATCTCGTGCTCATGGCGGTAGACGACCCATTCCGGGCGCGCACCGCGCAGTGTCCGCGCCGCCTCCTCGAACACCGCCCGCCGCCCGGCGTGGACGACGACCCCGATCACGACGGTCATGCGCGCCCCACATAAGAACCCCGGTTCGGAACTGGCTCGTTGCCGAGCATGCCCCAGTGCCGGTACCGGGTCAATGCACTCGCGCGGTCAGGCGGTGCGCACGGGCACGAGCGGAATGTCCCTGGCGAGCGCGGCGGCTTCCCCGCGCGAGGCCACTTCGAGCTTTTCCAGGAGGTTCCGGACGTGGAACTTCACCGTGTGCTCGCTCAGGTTCAGCTCCTCGGCGATCTGCCGGTTGCGCAGGCCGCGCGAGATCCCGGCCAGCACCTCGGTCTCGCGGTGGTTGAGCCGGTCGAGCGGGCGGATCTCCGGCTGCTGCTCGGCGACCCCGAGCGGCAGCACCGCCGTCACGGTGCGGCCCCAGCCGGGCACGGCGTCCACCTCGAACCGTCCGCCGAGCGGGGCGATCCGCTCGGCCAGCCCCGGCACGACGACGGTTTCACCGGCCTTCCGGCAGTCGTCGCGGACGACGACCCGCAGCGCGTCGCCGTCGAAGTGCCACGACGCCCTGACCCGCGTCGCGTCCGCTTCGAGCGCGTTGAGCACCAAGCCGCGGGTGACGGTGCGCGCGGTGTGCGCGATGTCCTGCGCGAGCTGCCGGTCCTCGTCCGGCCCGACCAGGTCCACCGCCACGTCGAGATGCCGGACGAGCGGACCGAGCTGGGCGGTCAGCACGGCGAACGCCGCGACAGCGTCCTCAATGGACAGTTCACGGTCCCGGTCGGCCACCGCGCGCAGGTCCAGCAACGCCGACGCGGCCAGCTCGGTGGCGGTTTCGCGGGCCGCACGATCGGCCAGTTTTCCCGACCGCAGCACGGAAAGCACCGCGTTGAGGGTGGTCGCGTGCGTCTGGCTCAGATCGGTGATCGCGTGCGCCCGCGCGGTCGCCGCGGCGAGGTTGCCGTTCAGCAGGTCCGGCGGCGGATCGGTCGCGCGCTGCGCGGCGTCGACGCTCAGCACCGACCACAGCCTGCCCACCACCGCCAGCTCCTCGGGCTGGGGCTCGGCGTCGTCCGGGAGTACCAGCGCCAGCAGCGAGCCCTTGCCGATCGCGGGCGTGGCGGCGACCGTGAGCAGCGACCGCGACCGTCCGCCCAGCACACCGCGGGCGAGGACGGGCGTCCCGTCGGCCGCGGTGGCGAGGCGCTGCAGCTCGGCGCTCGTGATCGCGTCGGTGATGGCGCGATCCCCCGCGACCTTGACCGGGAAGCGCGCGCAGTCACCGGTCTGCATGGCCGCCGCGTGGTGCGGGACCAGCCCGGCCACCTCACGGGAGAACCGGCCGAGGATGTCCGGCCGGGTAGCCGAAAGCACGCGCGCCACGACGTCCAGCACCTGCACCGGGTCCGACCACGACTGATCCATGCCACCCACTGTAGGCGCGGTCCGCGCGATGGCGCCCTATCCTTCCGGCTAGCGAACACTACTCGTTCGAGCGGTACGGACGGCGCCCTTCGCCGCGTTGACTGGGGTCAGTCGCCCGGCACACCGCCCGGCAAGCAGGACCCACAGGAGCGAACCACCATGCAAGCCATCCAGTTCACCGAATTCGGCGGTCCAGACGTGCTGAAGCTCGCGGACCTGCCCGTCCCGGAGCCCGGCAAGGGCCAGGTCCGCATCGCGGTGCGCGCGGCGGGCGTCAACCCGCTCGACACGAAGCTGCGCAGTGGCGCCATGGCCGCCATGATGGGCCTCGAACCCCCGCACGTGCCCGGTTTCGACGTGGCCGGTGTCGTCGACGCCGTCGGCGAAGGTGCCTCGTTCGCTGTCGGCGACGAGGTTTTCGGCTGGTCCAACACCGGTTCCTACGCCGAGTACGCGCTCGCCACCATCGTGGCCCGCAAACCCGCCGAACTGTCCTGGGAGGTCGCGGCCGGGATACCGACCGTCGGCGAGACGGCGGTGCGCGCCTTGGAGGTGATCGGTGTCAAGGCCGGTGACGTCGTGCTGATCCACGGCGCGAGCGGCGGCGTCGGGCGGATCGCCGTGCAGGTGGCGCTCGCCGCGGGCGCCACCGTGGTCGGCACCGGTGGACCGTCGAAGCTGGACGACATCCGCTCGCTCGGCGCCCGCGCCGTGACCTACGGCGAAGGGCTCGTGGACCGGGTGCGCGAAATCGCCCCCGAAGGAATCGACGCCGTTTTCGACACCACCGGCTACGGCGTCCTGAAGGACTCGATCGCACTGCGAGGAGGCACCGATCGGATCGTCACGATCGCGGACGGCGGGGCCGCCGATCTCGGTATCCCGTTCACCGGCAGTGGCAACCAGACCGGCGAGCTGCTCGACCGGCTCGCCGCGCAGCTGACCGACGGCAGCCTCGTACTCGCCGTCGGTACCAGCTACCCGTTGGCCGAAGCCGCCAAAGCCCACCAGGAAAGCGAATCCGGGCACCCGACCGGGAAGATCACCATCACCGTCAAGTGACCCGAGTGGGCCGGAAGCCCCCCGGTTTCCGGCCCACTCAAGACTTCGCGGCCCCGTTCACCACCTCGCTCAGCGCGGAGAAGACGAACGGGGCGGCGAGCACGCATCCGGCGGAAACGCTCCACGCGACGCGTTTGGCCGAGAGGCGCGGGAACAACGCACTCACACCGGCGCCGAGCGCGGTCACGATCGGCCACCCGATGAGGCCGTACCGGAGCGGTCCGAAGAACAGCAGGACGAGCACCACGCTGGTGTCCTCGAGACGCTTCGCTCCCGACATCACGATGAACGCGACAGCCATGATCGCCAGCGTGATCAGCGGCCACGCCACCAGCGCGTGCTTGGCGCCCGTCCAGGCCGCGGCGCGGCGGCTCGGCGGGGTGAGCGGCGGCATGGCTGGGTAGGTCATGGCGCCGAGTCTGTCGTCCAGCGCTGGCGGCGCACAACCGTGCGACTACTCAGCTCCTACACTCGCGGAAATGCGCATCGTGTCGCTGCTGCCCGCGGCCACCGACATCGTGGCGGAGCTGGGTCTGCTGTCGTCGCTGGTGGGGCGCACCCACGAATGCGACTGGCCGCCCGGTGTCGAGCGCGTGCCCGCGGTGACCGCCAGCGGGATCGACGACGCGCGGATGACCAGCAGGGAGATCTCGGCCGCCGTCGGTGGCGCACCGCACCGCGGCTCGTCGCTCTACCAGCTCGACACGGACCGGCTCGCCGCGCTCGCCCCCGATGTCGTGCTGACGCAGGACCTGTGCGACGTGTGCGCGGTTTCCTACCGCAGCGTGACCGACGCCGTCCGCGTCCTCGACACGGACACCAAGGTGCTCAGCCTGGAACCGACGAGGCTCGACGGGGTGCTGGACTGCCTGCGCCAGGTCGGGGACCAGCTCGGCGTGCGGGACACCGCCGAGGAACGGGTGGCCTCGTTGAAGGCGCGGCTGGCCGCGGTCCGTGACTCGGTCTCGGGCAGTGCGCGACCGAAGGTGGTCGCGCTCGAATGGCTGGACCCGTTGTGGCCCGCGGGGCACTGGGTGCCGGAGCAGATCGCGCTCGCGGGCGGCGAACCGCTGCTCGCCGCGCCGGGCGAGCACACCGAGCCGGTCACCTGGGACGCGGTGCGGCGCGCCGATCCCGACGTGGTGCTGCTGATGCCGTGCGGGTTCTCCCCCGCCCGCACCGAGCGCGAACGGCACCTCGTCACCGGGTTGCCCGGCTTCGGGTCGAGGAAGATCGTCGTCCTCGACGGACCGTCCTACTTCAACCGGCCAGGCCCCCGCGTGGTGCGCGGCGCGGAGATCCTCGCGGAAGTCCTGCACTGACCAGGGGGAGGTTTCGGACCCGGCCCGACCGGATACTCCCTGGTGGGGAAGGGAGCCGCACAGTGTCCACTACAGAGATGTCCACATCGGAGTCGTCACCGCCCGCCGAGTTCAGCGTCCTCTACATCGGACAGTCGCCCGATCTCACCTGCCTCGAGCACTGGGCGAGCAGCCACGGCATCACCGCCGCCGCACCACCGGGTGACGAGGACGCCGAGCTGCTCTGCGCGGTGGCCGACGCGGACGTGCTCGACGGCCACGGGACCGGTAACCAGCAATCGATGCTCCAACGCGCGCGGGCTCTGCGGATCCCTTGCCTGACCATCGACCAGGCCTGGTCGCTCGCCGCCTCGGCGATCGGACGGCGGCGCACCGCGGCCTGACCCGCGTGGCAAACTTGCCGGGTGACCCACATCGTCCTGTTCCACTCCGCGCTCGGCCTCCGGAAAGGCGTCCGCTGGTTCGCCGATCAGCTGACCGCACACGGCCACACCGTCGAAACACCCGACTACTACGACGGCGAGGTCTTCGACGACTTCGACGCCGGAGTGTCCAAACGCGACTCGATCGGGTACGACGAGTCGCTGCGCCGCGCCGACGCGGTCGCGGTGGACCGGCCCGCGGTGGTCTACGCCGGGTTCTCGCTCGGCTGCCGCCTCGCCCAGTGGTCCGCGCAGACCAGGGACAACGCGATCGGCTGCGTCCTGTTGCACGACGCGCAGCCGATCGGCCGGTTCGGTCCGTGGCCGGATCGGCTCCCCGTGGAAATCCACGCGATGCGCGACGATCCCTGGTTCGAGCGGGAAAGCGCACTGTCCATCATGGACTCGGCGCACGACGCGAGCCTGAACCTCTACCGCGGCGACGCCCATCTGTTCGCCGACCCAGACCTCCCTTCCCACGATCCGGCGGCGACCGCGCTGGCGCTCGACCGCATCCGCGTCTTCCTTGACCGCCTTCCCCCTGCCTGAGGAACATTCGTCCAAGACACGGCCGCGTGCGCACGAAGAGACTGGGGCTCATGAGCCTCACGATCATCGACGACGCCTTCCAGGCGTTCGCCAGCGCCGACCCCGACCGGATCTCCGCGGTCCTCACCGAGGACGCCGAATGGCTGTCCCCGCCGGGGAACGCCATCGCCGTCGCCCTCGAAACCACCCACCACATGATCGGCAGGAAGGCGATCGTGCGCTTCTTCGCCGAGGAACTCCCCCGCCTGTTCGCACACGGCCTCTCCGTCGTCCCGCAGGGGGCGCACACCGACGGCGAACGGGTCACCGTCGAAGCGGCCGTGTCGGCGACGCTCGCCAACGGCAACCACTACGCCAACGACTACTGCTTCGTCTTCGAACTGCGGGACGGCCTTGTCCACCGTGCCCGCGAATACGTGGACACCGCACGCGGTCACCGCATGGTCTTCGGCGACGCCCGGTAGTCAGCGGGCGTCCCGGCCGAGCCTGGCTCGGACGGCGACGGTGGCGCAGGCGACCACCGCGACACCACCGAGGACGGTCGGCCAGGTCAGCCGCTCGCGCAGGAACAGCGCGGCCCAGCAGATGCTCAGCACCGGCTGGACGAGCTGCACCTGGCTGACCTGCGCGATCGGACCGATGGCGAGCCCGCGGTACCAGGCGAAGAAGCCGAGGAACGTGCTCACCACGGCCAGGTAGGCCAACGCGGCCCATTCGACCGGGGTGCCACTCGGGGGCCCCTGGGCCAGCGAAACCGCGGTGAGGGCGATCGTCACGGGCGAAGCGAGGACGATCGCCCACGACACGGTCTGCCACGCACCGAGTTCGCGAGCCAGCAACCCGCCCTCGGCGTACCCGATGGCGGCCGCCGCGACGGCGCCGAACAGCAGCAGATCGGCCCAGTTCAGCCCGCTGAACCCGCCACCCTGCAAGGCGGCGAACACGAGAGCCGCGATCGCGCCGACGGCCGCCATGAGCCAGAACGCCTTCGGGGGCCGCTCGTGCCCGCGGAGCACGGCCGTCACGGCGGTCGCGGCGGGCAGCACGGCGATCACGACCGCGCCGTGGCTCGCCGGGGCCGTGGTGAGGGCGAACGAGGTCAGCACCGGGAAACCCACGATCACGCCACCGGCGACGATCGCGACGCGGGCCCACTGGACACCGACGGGGAGGCGCTGCTTCGTGACCGCGAGCGCCACCGCGGCGAGCAGCGCCGCGACGACGGCACGCGCGGAGCCGATGAACAACGGCGACATGCCACCGCTTTCGACGGCCACGCGGGTGAACGGGACGGTGAAGGAGAACGCCGAGACCCCGAGCAGGCCCCAGCCGAGACCGGCACGCGAAGGCGATAGCACTGGTGGCGCGTCGAGAGTAGCGCTACTGTTGTTCTTCATGGTCGACGATAGCAGTTCGGTCCGCATCGTCACGGCGCTGCGGCGCTGGATCACCACGGCTCCGTCGGGGGCGAAACTGCCGTCGACGCGTTCACTGGTCGCCGAACACGGGGCGAGCCCGGTCACCGTGCAAAAGGCGCTCCGCACCCTCGCGCTCCAAGGCGTCGTGGAAAGCAGGCCGGGTGTGGGGACGTTCGTCCGGGCGGTCCGCGCGGCTCGTGCGAACGACTACGGCTGGCAGACCGCGGCGCTCGGCTCGCCCAACAAACGGATCCCGCAACTGCCAGCGGCCCTGCAGTCCGTCCCGAACGACGTGGTCGCGCTCCACTCCGGCTATCCCGCGCGCGAACTGCTGCCGGAGCGCCTCGTCCGCGCGGCCTTCACCCGCACCGCGCGGACCGACGCCCTGATCACGCGGCCCCCGACGGCGGGGCTGCCCGAACTGCAGTCCTGGTTCGCTGCCGAGCTGGAATCGGCGACCCCGGCCGGGATCACCCCGGCCCCGCCCAGCGACGTCGTGCTCATCCCGGGAAGCCAGGGCGGGCTGATCACCGCGTTCCGCGCCCTCGTCGGGGCGGGACGGCCGTTGCTGATGGAATCGCCGACCTACTGGGGCGCGATACTGGCCGCCGCGCAGGTCGGCGTCGAGGTCGTCCCGGTCCACAGTGGACCCGCCGGGCCCGATCCCGACGCGCTGTCACGCGCGTTCGACCAGTCGGGGGCGCGCGCCTTCTACGCACAGCCGACTTTCGCCAGCCCGACCGGCGCGCTGTGGTCGCCGGGGCTGACCGAGCAGGTGCTGGAGATCGTCCGGCACCACGGCGCGTTCCTGATCGAGGACGACTCGGCGCACGACTTCGGCATCACCGCGGAGCCGCACCCGGTCGCCGCCCGCGACGACAGCGGGCACGTCGTCTACGTGCGCTCGCTGAGCAAGAGCGTCTCCCCCGCGGTCCGCGTCGCGGGACTGATCGCGCGCGGCCCCGCGCGCAACCGGATCCTCGCCGACACGCAGGCGGGATCGATGTACGTCAGCGGTGTCCTGCAGGCGGTCGCGCTCGACGTCGTCACGCAGCCCGCATGGCGGACGTATCTGCGCAAGCTCCGCCTGGAACTGAGGACCCGGCGCGACCTCCTGGTGCGGAGCCTTCGCGAACACGCGCCCGACGCGCGACTGGAAACCGTGCCGCAAGGTGGTCTGAACCTGTGGGCGCGGCTGCCCGACACGACCGATCTCGACCGGGTCGTCCGGGAATGCGCGGCCGCGGGCGTGGTCATCGGCTCCGGCGACGAATGGTTTCCCGCCGAACCAACCGGAAAGTTCGTGCGGCTCAACTACGCGGGCCCCCATTCCGGTTCCTTCCCCGACGTGGCGCGCGTGCTCGGTCGAAGCCTCGCCGGCTGACGTCCGTTTCGCCGACCGTCCACACGGGTACTTCACCGGTACGCGACCCGCAGCCGATGCGAGCCCACGCTCACCAGGCCCCGGGTGATCCCGGCTGCGGTGCGCGGTGACCAGCGCGGCTCAGCCGACACCGCCGGCGCCGGTATCCCCGCGCGCACCGTCCACATCGGTCTCCGCGACTGCGGTGTGCGTCAGCGCCGCTACCGTTTCCTCCAGTGCGCGCTGGATTTCCCCGCCTTCGGCGCGTTCGGTGTGCAACACGACCGTGATCTCGCAGCTGCCTGGCGAGGATTCGGCTACTTCGAGCTCGCCGTGGTAGTCGTCGTCGTCCGCTCCCCATTCGAGGCGGCGGCGCGCTTCGTCGGCGCGGAGCCATGCCTCGCCCTCGACGTGCTTTCCTCCCACGTCGGCCTCGACGTGGGCCTCTCCCCCGCCGGTCGGTTCCGCTTCCGTCATCTGCGGAAAGAAGCGCGGCAGGTTGCGCGGGTCGCGAAGATAGGCGAAGACGTCGTCGGCGGGGAGGTCCGCGGTGGCCGTGTGGCGGTAAGTACCCATGGCGGCGGAGTATCCCGGCCACCCGCGGGTGAAACCGCACCGTTTCCCGGACGCTTCCATCGGGTAAGCCACCGCCATCGCCCCTTTGTCCGCCCGGAGGTCGACCAATGCAGCGCAAGCGAGTCGTGATCGTCGGCGGCGGGTTCGCCGGGTACCAGGCCGCGAAGACCCTCACCGACCGCCTTCCCCGCGACGAGGCGGAGATCGTCCTCGTCAACCCGACCGACTACTTCCTGTACCTGCCCCTGCTGCCCGAGGTCGCGGCCGGGATCCTCGATCCGCGCCGGGTTTCGGTGTCGCTGCCGGGCACCCTGCCGAAGATCCGGCTGGCGCTGGGCGAGGTGACCGCGGTCGATCTCACCCGCGGGCACGTCACCTACACCGATCCCGAGGACACCGAGCACCGGTTGGACTACGACCGGCTCGTGCTCGCCACCGGCAGCGTCAACAAGCTGCTGCCGATTCCCGGCGTCGCCGAGCACGCGCACGGGTTCCGCGGCATCCCGGAGGCGCTCTACCTCCGCGACCACATCACGCGGCAGATCGAGCTCGCCGCCGCCTCGACCGATTCCGCCGAACGGGACGCGCGGTGCACCTTCGTCGTGGTCGGCGCGGGCTACACCGGAACCGAGGTCGCCGCGCAGGGACCGGACTTCACCGAGGCGCTCGCCGCACGCCATCCGGAGCTGCGGGGCCAGCGGATCCGCTGGCTGCTGCTCGACGTCGCGGACCGCGTGCTCCCGGAACTGGACGACCGGCTTTCCCGCACCGCGGACGAGGTTCTGCGCGAACGGGACGTCGAGGTGCTGATGAAGACCTCCGTCGCCGAGGCCGATGCCAACGGCGTTCGCCTCACCTCCGGGGAGACGGTGCCGACGCGTTCGCTGGTGTGGTGCGTCGGCGTCCGGCCCGATCCGCTCGTCGACTCCATCGGGCTCGAGACCGCGAAGGGCAGGCTCGTCGTCGATGCGCGGCTCGGCGTGCCCGGTCAGCCCGACGTGTTCGCGTGCGGCGACGCGGCCGCGGTGCCCGACCTGACCAGGCCGGGCGAGCTGACCGCGATGACCGCGCAACACGCGACGCGGCAAGGAAAGCTCGCCGGGCACAACGTCGCCGCCTCGCTCGGGCACGGCAGGCCGCGCGGCTACAAGCACCACGACCTCGGGTTCGTCGTCGACCTCGGTGCGGGCAGGGCCGCGGCGAACCCGTTGCGCGTGCCGCTGGCCGGACGGGCCGCGAAGGCCGTCACCCGCGGGTACCACCTGGCGGCGATGCCGGGGAACCGGATCCGCACGGCGGCCGATTGGGCACTGGAAACCGTCACCTCGCGGCAGACCGTCCAACTCGGACTGGTCAGGTCCGGCGCTGTTCCGCTCGACACGGACTCCCCCGAGGTCCCGCGGCTGCGGGCGACCAAGAGCAGCTGAACCCTCGCTACCGCAAGGAGGAGCGCACCCATGGAGACCACCGCACTGCGTGAACTGACCACTGTGGACGGATCGTTCGCGTCGGTCTGCGTCGACGACTCGCACGACACCGCCGACGCGGAGAAGCAACGCGAGCTCCGCTGGCAGGCGACGCGGGCCGAGCTCGCGGACCTCGGTGCGCCCGAGCGCACCTTGGCCGCGCTCGACACCGCCGCGACCGACCGCGAGCCACCGGTCGGCGAAGGCGGGATGTTCCTGGTGGCGGCGGGCGATCGGGTACTCGTCGACGAGGAACTTCCGGCGCCGCCACCGCGCGCGATCGCCAGGGTGTCACGCGCCCCGTTCCTGCTGCCACTGGCGAGCCTGGGCACGCGGGGACCGCGCCGCCTGGTCGTCACGGTAGACAGCGTCGGGGCCACGATCACCGCCCGCGACGCCCGCGGGCGCGAGCTGGACACCGGCGAGGTGCGCGGACAGGACCACCCGGTGCACAAGGTGCGGGGCGCGGGGCCGGGGCACCGCACCGTGCAGGCGCGTACCGAGGAGACGGTTCGCCACAACCTGAAGGACGTCGCGGACGAGGTGGTGAAGGCCGCCGGACGGCTCGGCGCCGGGATCGTCGTGCTCTCCGGCGAGGTCCAGGCTCGCCGCGGGCTGCTGGACCTGCTGCCGGAGCACATCCGCGAGCGCACCGAAGAAGTCAGCGCGGACGCCACCGCGGAGGACATCTCCGAGGCGGCAGCGCGTCATCAGCTCGCGAGGCTGGACCAAACCGCCGAGAAGTTCCGCACCGAGTCCGGACGGACCCATGGCCTTGCGGTGCAAGGAATCGAAGCCGTCACCACCGTCCTGCGCGAGGGGAACGCGGAGACCCTGCTGGTGACCGAACCCGGTGACACGACCGTCGCTTGTGGACCGGAGCCGGGTACCGTCGCCGCGACCGCCGACGAGCTGAAAGCGTACGGAGTGGACGATCCAGTGTGGACGCTCGCCGACGAGGCACTCCCGTTCGCGGGAGTCGCCACCGGCGCCGCACTGGTGCGCTCGGACGAACGGCTGGACCTGGCCGACGGGTTCGGCGCGATCCTGCGGCACGCCTGACCGCATCTCCTGACCACCACTCGACAATGCTCGGTCTTGCTTTGCCCTGAAGGTGGCTTTCGGGGCGGTAGATGCCCGGAAAGCCACCTTCAGGGCCGTTGAGCGGGGAGCGCAGAAGCTCAGCCGAGGGTGCCGGGGACCCAGAACCGGGATCCGTCGTCGGCCCGCCAGCCACCGAGCGCCTCGATCCGGCCCCCGTCGTCGACCGCGCCACCGCCGAGGTCGACCAGCACGCCGCCGTCGGCGGAGCGGACGCGGATCGTGCCACCGCTGCCGCGCGGCGAATCCTGCAGCGTGCGGTAAACGAGCGTCGCCGCTTCCGCGGCCGGTTCCTCGTCGAGGTCGACGACGAACGGCCGCCCGGTGCGTTCCGCCCAATCGGCCAGTGCCGCGGCCAGGCCGTGGTTCAGTTCGGGAGGGCGAAGCCACCGCAGGAGATCACGCAGCCGGGTGACGGCCGCGTCCACCGCGACGTGCAGGCCGTCGACGATCGCTTGGTCACGGCCGGCGAGCCTGCCTTCGAGCAGTTGCAGGCGCATCCCCGCCGCGACCATCGCCTGGAGTGAGTCGTCGTGCACCTCGGCGGCCAGCCGTGCGCGATCCCGCTCGCCGGCGCCGACGAGCGCGGCCGCACCACTGCGGCGGACGTTCCGCAACACCACGCCGAACCCGCGCAGTGCGAGCCCGTCGCGGACGGCGGCGACCAGCACACCGGCGTGCACCGAGCTGCCGTCACCGCGCAGGAGCAGGCACTCGCCTTCGGCCGCGCCTGCCGCGGCCGCCGAATCGAGCAGCCCGTCGCCGGTGTCCAGGAAGCTCACGGACTTGCCGAGCAGATCGGCCTTCCGGTAGCCGGTCACCCGCTCGGCATCGGCGTTGCACGAGGTCACCATGCCGTCGGCGTCCAGTGAAAGTGCCGCGTGGCCGCGCGCTCGCCGCTCGGACACGCCGGCGGGGAGGGGAAGGTCAGCCCGCCACTGCCCTGGCACCCTCGTCCGCCCTCGCCAGATCGAGCTCGCACCACACCCGCTTGCCCGCACCATCGGGTTCGGCCCCCCAGCGCACCGCGAGGGATTCCACGAGTCTCAGGCCCCAGCCGCCGTCACCGCCGCCCGCTCGTTTCGACGGCAGGACCGCGCTCTCGTCCACCACCTCGACCCGCAACCGGGAACCGGTGAGCCGCAAGGTGAGTTCCGGGGTGCTCTCGGTGTGCAGCAAGGCGTTTGCCACGAGTTCGTACACCACGAGCTGTGCGTCGTCGGCGGAATCGCCGTGCTGCCCCCACGTGGCCAGCGTCGTGCCGGTGAACCGGCGTGCGTCACTCGCACCGGTGACAGTGGCGGGTACGTCGAAGGTGGCGACACCGGATGAGGACACGCGGGACGAGGACGTAGTCATGACCCGTCCCATCGTTCCCGTAACGCGATCTCCGTTCGAGACGCAGCGACCCCGACTTCGACTAGTGCAGGTGCATCAGTCGACGAGTCCCTCGCGGCGGGCGATCGCCACCGCTTCGAGCTGCGAATGCGCCCCGAGCTTCGTGAGGATCCGCTGCACGTGGTTGCGCGCGGTGTTCCGCGCGACCGTCATCCTGGCGCTGATGTCGGCGATGGTCGCGCCGTCGGCGAGCAGGCGCAGCGTTTCCCGCTCCCGGCCGGTCAGTTCGGCGCCGACCGCGCCGGATCGCCCGGCGAGCCTGCTGAGCACCTGGCCGAGCAGATCGGGGCTGAACGCCATGTCCCCCGCGGACACCTGGCGGACGGCGACCGCGAGATCCGCCAGCCGCGCCGCCTTCATCAGCAGCCCGGCACCACCGGCCTCGACCACCCTGGTGGCCACGGCGGGCGTCGCGTCCCCGGTCAGGATCAGGACCCGCACCCCCGGCGCCGCCGCGTGCAGTTCGGGAATGGCGTCGATCCCGTCGCCGTCGGGAAGCCTGCGGTCGAGCACGACCACGTCGGGGCGCATCCGCCCGACCGCGTCCAGCGCGTCGGCGACCGACGACGCGCGCGCGACGATTTCGATGTCGCCCACGTCCGCGAGCGCCAAGGCGATCGCTTCGGCGACCATGTCGTGGTCCTCGACCAGAACCACCTTGATCAACGGGTTTTCCGCGGCTGACCGCTCCGACACCTGCAGGTCCTCACCCCCATCAGCCCGTCGCCGTTCCCGGCCCGACGGTAGCAGTGCCCGCACCGCCGCGTGCCGCGACCGCGCCGACCGGTGGAGAACAATGGTCTATACCCCGGCCTCGGCATGCCCAAACATCCGACTTGTCCGCGGGCCGTCGACCATCCACAGTGGACTCTTCTCAGTCACGGAACCCCACGTCCTCACCGGCGAGGTCGTCGCGGAGCCCGCGCCAGCTCGGCGCCCGCAGGCAGTGCGCGTCCGTCCAGCCCCGGAAGACGACCTCACCGACCAGGTCGGGACGCACCCAGCGCGCGTCGCGTGCCTTGTCCTCGGGAATCTCCTCGAACGGCGAACTCGGCACCGCCAACCCCGGCAGTGTCTCCGCCAGTTCGGCCAGGTCCTCCCTGGTGAACCCCGAGCCGACGTTGCCGATGTAGCGCAGCCCGTCCGCGGTGGGCACGCCGAGCAGCAGCGAACCCACCGTCTCCGCGCGGCTGCCGCCCCCGGGGCGCCAGCCGCCGACGACCACCTCCTGCACGCGCACCCCGCGCACCGCGGCCCAGTCCTGGCTGGGCCGTCCTGGCCGGTACGGGCTGTCCAGCCGTTTCGCGATCACGCCGTCGAGACCGTGCACACGGCTCGCTTCCAGCACCGCCGCGCCTTCGCCTTCGTAGCATTCCGGCACCCGCCAGTGGTCGCCGTTCAGCCCCAGGCCAGCCAGCAGCTCGCGGCGACGGCGGTACGGGAGCGCAAGGCACGAATGCCCGGCGAGGTGCAGGAGGTCGAACGCGAGGAAGACCGCGGGCCACTGCCGCACCATCCGCCGCAGATCGGCCGCCGTGGTCACGTTCGCCCGGCGGCGCAGCGCCACGGCGCTCGGCTTGCCCTCCGCGAGCACCACGATCACACCGTCGAACAGCGCCTCCACCGAACCGAGTTTCGCGCCGATGCCCCGCAGTTCGGGATAGGTGGCGGTGCGATCGCGTCCGTCGGAGTCCCGCACCCCGATCCGGCCGCCCTGGACCCGAACCTGCGCGCGCAGCCCGTCCCACGCGAATTCGTAGGACCACTCGCCGTCCTCGGAAACTCCCGGCATCCGGGTTCGCCCCGGTGTCATCGGCGGCACGAACAGCGGCAACGACTGCCAGCCTTCTTCCGCGTCGTCGAGCCTGCGCACGCGCCAGTGCCGGTCGTCGTCTTCCGCGGTGTGCCGGAATTCGTACTTCCCGCGCAAGCGGTTCCCGCACAGGACGATCTCGATCCGCTCGCCGTCCCAGTGCACGGTCTCGTACCGGCCGCGGTCCCAGATCTCGGTCCGCCCCGCCCCGTACTGCCCTGCCGGGATCACGCCGGAGAAATCCGCGTATTCGAGCGGGTAGTCCTCGACCCGCACCGCGAGCCTGGCGACATCGGGTTCGATCGGCATTCCCTTCGGCACCGCCCACGAGACGAGCACGCCGTCCCGTTCGAGCCGCACGTCCCAGTGCAGCTGGCTGGCGTGGTGCTCCTGGACGACAAAGGTGGTGCCGCTCCTGTCGCGGCCGCACCGGGGTTCGACTTCGTCCGGTACCGGTTCGGGGGTCACGGAGGCGTCGCGCCTCCGCCGGTACTCGGTCAGATCGGGCACATTGGCTCCGTTCGGTGGGGGTCGGCCGCCCAGAGACGACTGCAGGTTAGTCCCGGGGGCCCATCGCGTCACCCCCGTTTCGCCGAACGGCCACTGTGGTAATCCCCGGCCATGACGGAACCGACCACGGATCTGCCCGAAGCGGACGCACTCGACCAACGCACCGAGGTGTCCGACGTGGACGCCGAGAACACCCCCACCACGGCGCCACCGCTGGAAGCCGACCCGGCGGACGTCGCCGAGCAACAAGCGGTGGTCGACCTCACCGACGAAGAAGACTGATCAGGCCAACCAGTTCGGGCGCTTACCCCTTCGCACATCGTGCCACTGGCGCCGGAAAACTCCGTCCAGCGCGGCAGCGGCGACGGCCCCCTTCTCGTGCAGAACCCCGAAGGTGAAGGTGCTGTGCCCTTCGCGGTGGGCCGCCCTGCCGAGATCGACCACGACGGTCCGCGCGACCACGAGATCGTGGTGGTCGCCGAGCGTGCTCTGCACCTTCTTCACCGAACGCCGCCACGCCTCGAGCTTGGCACCGAACACCGGGCGCACCGCGTCCGCGGCATAACGGGCCTGCTTCGCCTTCTTTCTCAGCTCGTGCAACGCGGCATCGCGTTCCGGCCCGTCGGACGAGCCCGCGACCACCCGCGCGGCCGCGCGCAGCCGCCGGTCCGCCCGCCGCAGCGCGTACCGCAGTTCCCCGTTCGCCGTCCGCTTGGCCCGCTTGGTGAACGGCGGATCGGTCAGCAACCGGTCGAGGCCCCGCAACAGGTCTTCGTAGCGGTCGCTGGACAACGTCTTCAGCGCGGCGCGCCTGGCCTGGTCCGCTTCGGCGGCGAAATGCGCCGACAGGAACGGGCGCACCGGGCCGATCACCAGCTCGTCCGGCAACTTCGCGACGGCCGCGCCGAAGTACTCGCGGGACACCTCGATGTCCCGCGCCGGGCCCAGCCCGCCCGCGAGCCATTTCAGTTCCGCGGCCAGCTCCCGCGTCGCGTCCCGGTCGAGCACGCGCTTGAACGAGTTGAGCGCGCCGCGGATGCGGCGCGAGGCGACCCGCATCTGGTGCACCGCGTCCTCGGCATCCCGCCGCACGCCGATGTCGTTGCGCCGCAACACGTCCACCTGCTCGCGCAGATAGGCCAGCACGACGTCGCCCGCCCGCTTCGTGCGCCGTTTGGGTGTCTTCGGCAGCCGATCGTCGAGCAGGCGCGCGAGCTTCGACGAAGATCTCGAGCGGTGCACGCCGTCTTTCGCGAGCGCCGCCGTGATCGACTCCAACAGCTCGTCTCCGGCGGTTTCGCCGAGTTCGACCTCCCATTCCCGCCACCGGTCGAGATGCGCGGCCCCGCCGACCGCCTCACCGGTGACCTTGTCGTCGGTCAGCGCCGCGACCGCCGTGCCCGTACCGTCGAGCAAAGCGCACTCCGCCCGCTCGGTTTTGAGGTGCGCGACCGGGATGAGCTTGCGGCCCATCGTGTGCGCGACCACGAGCCGCCGGAGTTCCCGCGGCGGCTTCTGCTTCGCGGACAACGGCATCCGGATCTCGTCGCGGCGGTCCTCCCCCACCGGGAGCTTCAGGTGCCAGCCCTCGTCCGCACCACCGCGCCTGCGGCGCAGCGTCACCCCGGCTGCCGCGAGGCGATGGTCCTCGGTGTCGAAGTAGGTGGCGTCGAGGGTCGTTTCGACCGGCTCCGCCGTGCTCGCGATCGGGCCGACCCCGGTCAGGTCGGGACGGGGCCGCCGCAGGTCGACCTCGAACTTCCGCTCTCGTTCGAGCACGGTCTCCGTGGGGACTTCATTCGGCGCCATGGCACCATTTTCCCATCACCTGCCCGGAGTTCGCAGCGCTCGCGCGATCACCCGGCCAGCGGGGCGAACCGGCGAAGGCGCAGGCTGTTCGTCACCACGAAGACCGAGCTGAACGCCATCACCGCGCCCGCGATCATCGGGTTCAGCAGACCGGCCGCCGCCAGCGGGATGCACGCCAGGTTGTAGGCGAAGGCCCAGAACAGGTTGCCCTTGATCGTGCCGAAGGTCCGCCGGGACAGCCGGATCGCGTCCGCGGCGACCCGCAGGTCACCCCGCACCAGGGTCAGGTCGCTCGCTTCGATCGCGACGTCGGTGCCGGTGCCCATCGCCAGCCCCAGATCCGCCTTCGCCAGCGCGGCGGCGTCGTTGATGCCGTCACCGACCATCGCCACCACGCGCCCTTCGGCTTGCAGGCGCGCCACCACGTCGACCTTTTCCGAGGGCAGCACCCCGGCGATCACCTCGTCGATGCCGACCTCGCGCGCGACGGAGTTCGCGACGGCTTCGCTGTCCCCGGTGAGCAGGATCGGGGTCAGGCCGAGCGCGCGCAGCCGGGTGATCGCCTCGGCGCTCGTCGGCTTGACGCGGTCGGCGACCACGAGCAGTCCCCTCGCCGCGCCGTCCCAGCCGACCGCCACCGCCGTCCTGCCGTCGCGTTCGGCCGCTTCCCTTGCCGCGTCGAGCTTTTCGGGCAACGGCAGCGACCAGTCGGCGAGCAGCGCGGGCCTGCCGACGACGACCGCGTACCCGTCGACCACTCCGTGCACGCCGAGTCCTTCGTCGTTGGCGAACTCCGTGACCCCGGGTAGCTCGCCCCGCGCGCGTGCGCCGTTCGCGATGGCCTTCGCGATGGGGTGCTCGGAAGCGTCTTCGAGCGCGCCCGCGAGCCGGACCAGTTCGTCCTCGTCGACACCGTCCGCGGGCACGATGTCCACAAGGGACATCTGGCCGGTGGTCACGGTGCCGGTCTTGTCCAGCACCGCGGTGTCCACGCGCCGGGTCGACTCGAGCACCTCCGGCCCCTTGATCAGGATCCCGAGTTGCGCGCCGCGCCCGGTGCCGACCATCAGCGCGGTCGGGGTGGCGAGGCCGAGCGCGCACGGGCAGGCGATGATCAGCACCGCGACCGCCGCGGTGAACGCGGCAGCGGTGGAATCGCCCGCGCCGAGCCAGAAACCGAGGGTTCCGGCGGCGAGCAGGAGCACCACCGGCACGAACACGCCGGAGATCCGGTCGGCGAGGCGCTGGATCTCCGCCTTGCCGGTCTGCGCCTGTTCGACCAGCTTCGCCATCTGCGCGAGCTGGGTGTCCGAGCCGACCCTGCTCGCCCGCACCACGAGCCTGCCGCCGACGTTCAAGGTGGCGCCGACGACGTCGTCACCCGGCCCGATCTCGACCGGGACGGACTCGCCGGTGAGCATGCTCGCGTCGACCGCGGACGAGCCGTCCTCGACCACGCCGTCGGTGGCGATCTTCTCCCCTGGCCGCACCACGAACCGGTCGCCGACCGCGAGCTCGGCGACCGGGACCCGCACCTCGGAACCGTTGCGCAGCAACGAAACCTCGGAGGCACCGAGATCGAGCAGCGCGCGCAGCGCGGCACCGGCGCGTCGCTTCGACCGCGCCTCGAAGTAGCGTCCGGCGAGGATGAACGTGGTGACGCCCGCCGCCACCTCGAGGTAGATGTTGCCGTCGCCAGCGGCGCGTTCGATCGTGAACCGGAACGGGTGGACCATGCCCGGTTCGCCCGCGGTGCCGAAGAACAACGCGTACACCGACCACGCGAACGCGGCGAGGGTGCCCATCGAGACGAGGGTGTCCATGGTCGCCGTGCCGTGGCGAAGGTTCGCCCACGCCGCACGGTGGAACGGCAGCGCGCCCCAGACGATCACCGGCGCCGCCAGTGTCAGCGAAGCCCACTGCCAGTTCGTGAACTGCAGCGCCGGGATCATCGCGAGCAGAACCACGGGCAACGACAGCGCCGCGCTCACGA
The DNA here is from genome assembly GCF_018736145.1 of Amycolatopsis sp. CA-230715. Classification (GTDB taxonomy): domain Bacteria; phylum Actinomycetota; class Actinomycetes; order Mycobacteriales; family Pseudonocardiaceae; genus Amycolatopsis. The sequence continues at coordinate 8,675,520 of NZ_CP059997.1, read as the reverse complement.
GCAGGCGGTCCCGCGCGGGCCGCGACTCGTCCACCTCCTCCTCAGTGTCCTTTTCGGACGCCGCGGGAAGTGTTGCGGTGTAACCGGCTTTGGCGACGGTGTCCACCAGCTCCTCCGGCGACACCGAGTCCGGATAGGACACTTTCGCCTTTTCGGTGGCGTAGTTGACCGTCGCCGCGACGCCGTCGATCCGGTTGAGCTTCTTCTCGATCCGCGCGGCGCAGGACGCGCAGGTCATGCCGCCGATGACCAGCTCGACACTCGACTGCTCATCCACCGCGGTCATCGGTTCTCCTCGCTGTGCCATGTCTTTTCCGCCGTTCAGTGCCCGTGTCCGTGGCCGTCGCCCGATGCGGGCGCCGGGGCCGGGAGCGGGCCCGTGTCGCCGACGGTCACCGTGAACTCCGCCGTGCGGACCACCCCGCCGTGCTGGAAGTCCAGGTACAGGCGGTAGCGCCCGGCCGAAGGGAAAGCGGCCGAGAAGGTGATGTCCGGCCCCGCTGTCGCGGATTCCTCGGGGTGGACGTGCAGGTAGCCGAGATCGCCCTCGCGCAGCGCGACCAGGTGACCGTACGCGCCGAGGTACCGCTGCAGATCGGTGACCGGCGCGCCGCCCCGGCTCACCGACAGGACGAGCTTCGCTTCACCGACCACCGGGCGGCCGCCGAGGCGCACCGCGTAGTCGGAATCCTCGACGTGCGCGGTGTCCGACGGCGGCGGCAACGGGACCGCGCTGGCCTCGCCGGACACCGACACGTCGGCGCCGAGGGTGAGGTTCTGCTTGAGCGCGCTCGGCACGAAGTCCGCGAAGAGCCGGTACTGACCGGCGTCGGCGAAAGCCGCCTGCACGCGCCACACGCCGTCCGCGCCGAGCGCGGGATGCAGGTGCTGGTAGCCCGACAGATCGCGGCGCGCCACGATCAGGTGCATCCGGCGGTCGTGGTTCGGGTCGAACGCGGTCACCGTGCCGCCGTCCGGGCCGGTGATCCGGAATTCGAGCTGCTTCGGCTGGCCTTCGGCGAAAGCGGTGGTCTGCACGGCGAAGGTGTAGCCCTGTTCCGACGCGCGCAAACCGCCCGGCTCGTGTGCGGCGTGCTGCATCGCGCCACCCTGCATGGCGTTCTGATCGGTGCCGACCGGGCCCACCGCGGCGCCGATCCCGTACGCGCCACCGAACACGACGACCGCGGCCACCGCGAATCCCCCGAGCTTCGCCGCCGTGCTGACACCCATGGGCCCTCCCTCGACTCCGCCACTGTGCCTCATACTATACCCCCGCAGGGTATCAGTGAGGCAATGCGTCGTCACCAGGCACGATGCAAGAATGGTTGCACGGATGGCCGCCATGAGGACGCTGAGCACGGTCAGCGAAGTTCACCGCGCACGAGCGACCCGGTCAGCGATAACCCGCGATTTCGGGTGCGGCTCGCGGTGATCGGCGGCGGCGGTTCTCGGTTGGTCCCCGAAGGCCACCTTCGGGGCGCTCAACGCCACAAATCCACCCCTCGCACGCCCGACCATCCGCTTGCCGGTGCGGCAGCCCGCTGCGGGCGCGCGCAGGTGGCGGAAGTGCGGCGCGAGGGCCGAGTTCGCGGCGTCTACCGCCCCGAAGGCCACCTTCGGGGACAGACGCCAGGGCGGCAGCCCGGCCCGACCTCTATCGGAGCATCCTTCGGGGCGAGCAGCGAAAGATCAGTTCCGGGCGGCGGGTGGGAGTGCGTCGGGGCGGGCGACGGGCCACGCGGTCGGCCGGTCGCCGAGCGCCGCCAGTTCGGGTACCTGCTCGGCGCACCACGGCGAAACCGCCCGGCTGCCGTCGAGCACCGAGCGCGCGAACGCCACCCAGTCGACCCAGTCCACTTCCTCGACCTCGCTCGGCTCCGGGCTCGGCGCGTCCTCGGTGAACGCGAGGTACACCGGGCACAGCTCGTTTTCGACGACGCCGTTGGGCATCACCGCGCGGTAGCGGAACCTCGGCAGCACCAGTTCGAGCCGGTGCACGGACAGACCCAGCTCGTCCTTCAGCCGACGCAGCACCCCTGCCTCCATCGGCTCGCCGGGGCCGGGGTGCCCGCAGCAGCTGTTCGTCCACACGCCCGGCCACGTCGGCTTGCTCAGCGCCCGCCTGGTGAGCAGGAGCCTGCCGACGGAATCGAAGACGTAGCACGAAAAAGCCAGGTGCAACGGGGTGCGCTCGTCGTGAACGGTGGCCTTGGGGGCCGTGCCGATCGCCTGTCCGGACTCGTCGAGCAGAACGACGCGTTCCATGGGCCCCCGTTTCGTTCGCCGGCGCGCCGCCGATGGTGGCCGGATCGGGCCCCAGCCTGGTCCCTCCGGCCTCGGTACGGCAACACCTCATCGAGTGGGATCGTCCGGCGACCGAATGAAACCGCGCGGCGACCGTGCGAAAACGGCCGGGCCCGCACGACGCGGGCCCGGCCGTCACGTTCCGCCTCAGGCGTCCAGCGCCAGCGCGATCGCGCCGCGGAGCGCGCCATCCTGGTCGAACTCGGCCGGGACCAGCGCGGGCGGGAACGGCACCGCCTGGGAAAGCCGGTACCGCAACGGCGGCAGCACCACCTCGGCCGACCGGACGAGGCCGCCGCCGACCGCGATCCGCACCGGGTCGATCGCGATCGCCAGGTTCGCCACGTGCACCGACAGCTCGTCGAGCGCGTCGGTGAGCAGTTCCTTCGCCGCCGGATCCTGTTTCGCCAGCTCGAAAAGCTCCGCCGCGCTCGTCGGCCTGCCGGTCAGCGCGCTGACCCGCCTGCCGAGGCCCCGGCCGCCGACCGCCTCCTCCAACGGTGCGGAACCGCTGGCGAACCCGTCGGTGTCCGACACCCCGCGCAGGTTGTAGCCGATCTCGCCGGCCGCCCCGTTCGCACCGGCGAGCACCTTGCCGCCGAGCACGATCGCGGCGGCGAGACCGGTGCCGAGGTAGAGGAACACCGCGGGGTCGACGCCCCGCAAGGCTCCCCACCTCGCCTCGGCGAGGCCCGCCGCCTTGACGTCGGTGCCGACCGCGACCGGCAGGTCGCCGAAGCGGGCGCGCACCAGGTCCCGGAGCCGGAGCTGCTGCCAGCCCGGCACGTTCGGGGCGAGCAGGATCTCGTCCGGCAGCACGATCCCGGGACTCACCACACCGATCGCCGACGGGCCGCCGTGCCCGTTGTCGGCGAGCAGCTCCGCCGCGGCGGCCAGCGCCCTGTCGATGACCTGCTGGGCGCCGGCCTCCGCGTCGGTGTCGATGCGCCGCTGCGCGAGCAGCGTCCCGTCGCGGTCGGACAACCCGATCGCGACCTTCGTGCCACCGAAGTCGATCCCCAGTATCACGTCCAGTTCCGTCACTCCTTCGTCCCGTCGGGCAGTGGCATGCGATAGGCGGCGTACTGCGACACCGGTGCCTGGTAGGACGAAGCCGGTGCGCTCACCACGACCCGGTCGGTGTTCCACCCGGCCACCGACACCACCGGCCGCGCCCCGCGCAGCTGCTTCGAGTCGTAGTGCGCGGTGAGCACCTGCGACTCGCCCGGCCACAGCACGATGTCGTTCTCGTCCCAGGTCGCGGTGACGACCTGGTTGTCACCCGGCTGCTCCTTGCCGTCCGCGGTGCCACGGCGCACATCCGCGCGCAGGAAGAACGCGACCGGTTTCGACGACGTGTTGGTCACCGTCACCGCGGTGGCGGTGTCGGCGCCGTTCGGCCCCTGCTCGCCCCTGGTGGCCGCCTGCACGCCGACCGAGGACTTCGGCAGGTTCTGCAACGCCTGCAGGTTCGCGTACTGCGACATGGTCGCCTGCGGGTTCTGGTAGCTCTTCGGCCAGTCGACGACGTCCTTCTGGGTCGACTGCCAGTAGGTGTTGCGGTCGACGACCTGCCCGTTCTGCTTCACCAGCAGCTCGACGAAGTACACGCTCGCCTTCGCGGGCGGTTTCGTCGCGGACGGCACCTTCGGCTTCAGCACCGCGTTCCGGACCTGCTGGCCCGCCAGTGAAACCCCGTCGGCCTGCTGGTCGTCGAGCACCTTGCCGTCGAGGTCGTAGACCTTCGCCTGCACCGAAAGCCCTTGCTGCGCACCGCCGCCGAGGTTCGCCACGGTCACCGTGTCGTCGTCGTAGGCGTAGAGCGCGTGCAGCGGCTTGTTCGCCTTCTTGGCGCCGAAGTACGCGCCGGGCTGGTCACCGTCGTTGTTGAACAGCGACCACAGCAGGGTCGGCCAGCCCTTGTTCAGCTGCCAGTAGACGATGCCGGTCGCCGGGTTCTTCTTGTCCGTCGAGTGGTTGATGAACGACTCGAACTGCGAGCGCGTGTTCTCGTAGTTCGCCACCTGCGCCTGCTTGACGTAGGAGTCGAGATCGGACCACTTGCCATACCGCTTCGCCATCGCGTCGTCGAAGGTGTACAGCGTGCCGAACTTGTAGCCGCCGTGGCCCGCCTCGAAGTTCGCGTGGTACTGGTTGTACTCCGGGTCCTTCCAGAGCTTTTCCTGCTCCGCCGGGGAAAGGAACCGCTTGACGGAGTCCATCGTCGGCACCGTGTGACCCGCGCTCTGCTCGCTCGCGAAACCCCACGAACCGCCGACGTTCGTGCGGCTCGGGTCCTTCGGGTCGAAATGCGTGGTGTCGTACCAATATGTCGGCGGGACCCAGTCGTACGGGCCTTCCTTCTCGCCGGCCTGGCCGAGCGTCGGCGTGCTCTTGTACTCCGCGGACGCGGTCAGCGGGACGTCGAAATCGGTTTCCTTGAACGCTTTGAGCGTTTCGCTCTCCTGACGCGGGATCGGCTCGTTGTCGCTCCAGCCGTAGGTGAACACGCTCGGGTGGTTGCGCTCCATCCTGCCGATGCCGACCGCCGAATCGTGCATGATCCGATAATCGCGTTCGGTCAGCTTCGTGTCCTTCTCCGGCTGCCACGCGTCGCAGCACAGGAACCCGCCGATCACCAGGATGCCGGCGCGGTCCATCTGGTCGTAGAAGTCCTGCGGCATGTCGTGGCCCTCGAGCCGGATGCCGTTGAGTCCCATGTTCTTGATCAGCGCCGCGTGGTGCGCGACCTCGGCCTTCGAGTAGCGCAGGAACAGGTCCGGGGCGTACCCGCCGCCGCGGAACACGAACTCCTTGCCGTTGATGCCGAAGATCCGCGAGCCCTCCGGCGCCTGCGGCGACTTCCCGGCCAGCCGCGTGCTGACGCTGCGGATCCCGAAGGTCTGGCTCGCCGTGGTGGACACCGTGCCGTTCTGCGCGATCGCGGTCTTCAGGCCGTACAGCGGCTGGTCGCCCATCGAGTAGGGCCACCAGAGCTTCGGCTCGCTGATCTTCAGCGCGCCGAACTTCGCCGGGCTGAACTCCACGGTTTTGGTGGTGTGCGGGGGAATCGACACCGACTGCTTGACCTCGATCGGCGCTCCCCCGCCCGCCGGTGGGGTCACCGTGGCGCTGACGTCGGCGGTCTGCGCGGACCCCGCGTTGTTCGTGACGTCGGTCTTCACGGTCAGCGCGGAACTGCTCAGATCGGCCGCGTTCGCCTGGGTCACGTGCGCGTTCGACCCGGTCAGCGCGTCGGAGACCTGCAGGGTCACCGGGAACTGGATACCGGTGTTGTTGTCCGGCGGGATCTGGCCCCAGTCGACCTGGTCGAGGGTGAACATCTTCTTCGGGTTGTTCGGGTACATCTTGATCGCGAGCGAGTTCTTGCCGGGGCGCACCAGCTTCGACACGTCGAAGGTGTGGGTGGCGTAGGCCCCGCTGACGATGTCCTTGCCCGCCACGAGCTTGCCGTTGACCCACACGTCGCCTTCGCCGACGACACCGGGGATGGTCAGCTTCGCGGTCTGGCCCGCCTTGATCTGCGGGGTGAAGTCGGTGCGGAACCACCACGGCACCGCGAACCTCGGCACCGTCACCGGGCCCAGCGCCGGCATGTACCCGAAGCACTTGCGCATGTTCTCGCCGGTGTAGACGTCGGGGCACTCGCCGTTCTGCACCAAGGCGTTGATCTCGGTGCCCGGTGCGCCCGCGTCGTCCGGTTTGACCGGCAGCCAGCCTTTAGTCGCGAAATCGGGGCTGGACACCTGCTCCCCCGGCTGCTTCGCGAGCGCGGTGCTCTGCACCTGCCAGCCGCCGGTGCCGAGGGTGACCGGTTCGGCCGACGCCGGGCGCGCCTGCTCGTTTTCCGCCGCGGCGGACACCGTGACCAGGCCAGGTACGAGCAACGCGGCCGCGGTGAAGGTCAGCGCGCGTGCGACAGACTTCCTCATGCGGTGGTCTCCTCCGTCTTGTCTTCCGAATAGGCCTCGCGTATTTCCTTCGGCCCGAAGGGCCACGTGCGTTCCGCCTTGGCCCACACGAGGAACGCCGCGATGCCGAACACGACCCAGCCGATCGACAGCCACAGGGACAGTTCGGTCGACGAGTAGTACAGGTAGACGAATCCGACGAGCGCGATGACCGTCGGCAGCGGGTACAGCCATTGGCGGTACGGGCGCTTGAGGTGCGGCTGGCGACGGCGCAGCACGACGATCGCGGCCACCTGGGCGAGCGACTGGATGAGCACGAGCGTGCTCACCGCCGCGCTGATCACGTCGGTCAGCGAGAACAGCGAACCCGCCATGGTCAGCACGCCCATCGTGAGCACACCGGCGGTCGGCAGGTTCAGCTTCGGGTGGAGCTTGCCGAAGACCGGCAGGAACACCTTGTCGCGCGCGGCTTCGAAGGGAACGCGAGAGCCGCCGAGCAGACCGGCGAAGACCGAGCCGATCGCGGCGATCACGATGAAGACCGTGATCACCTTCGACACACCGGTGCCCCATGCCTGTTCGAGCACCATCGAGCCGAGCGAGCTGGCGCTCTGGACCTGGTCGAGCGGCAGCGCGCCGAGCACGCCGACCTGGAACAGGAAGTACAGCGACATGATTCCGACGATCGAGAAGATGATCGCCCTCGGCAGGGTCCTGCCGGGATCGCGCACCTCGGCGCCGAGGTAGGCGATGGTGTTGTAGCCGAGGTAGTCGTAGACGGCGATCACGAGACCGGCGCCGAGGCCCATCCAGAAGGCGCCGCCGGAGAGGCTGAACGCCCCCGGGGTGAACGCGAACGCCTGCGCGGCGTCGAAATGCGAGAACGCCGCCACGATGGTGGCGAGCATCGCGAACAGCATGACGCCGAAGAGCACCATGGTGAACTTCGTGATCTGCCCGATCTTGCGCAGCAGCAACAGCATGATGACGGCGACGATGCCGATCCCGATGACCTTACCGAGCACGGTCGTCGCGCCGTCGGCGCCGACGACACCGGGCACCAGGTAGCCGAGGTACTGGACCAGCCCGATGATGCCCGAGGACATGATGAGCGGGATGAACAGCACCGCGCTCCACACGAACAGGAACGGCATCAGGCGGCCGGTGCGGTACTGGAAGGCCTCGCGCAGGTAGATGTAGGTGCCACCGGCGCCGGGCATGGCCGCGCCGAGCTCGGCCCAGATGAGCCCGTCGGCGATCACCACGATCGCGCCGACGATCCAGCCGAACATGGCCTGCGGCCCGCCCATCGCGGCGACCATGCCGGGCATGGTGATGAACGGGCCGATCCCGCACATCTGTGTCATGTTGATGGCCGTCGCCTGCAATGGGCCGATCTGCCGCTGGAGACCAGCGGGCCGGGTGCCGGGGCCTCCAGCCCCGGCACCACCCGATCGGGTGGGTGAACTCACAGCGCACCTCCGTCAATAGTTAATAAAGTTTCTTAACATGGGTTGCCCGCCGACGGAAGGGTTCACCCGTAAACTGGTGGCAACTCGTATCCAGGAAAGAGGCGCGATGACCGTTCAGGGCCGCGGGGAGGAAGCGCTCCAGTCGACGTGGTGCGCTTGGGCCTCATCGGGGTTTTCCCGAACCGAGGGACAACACCGATGAGCGCGGACAAATCCCCGCAGGTCGGTACTCCGGCGAACATGCGGGGGCTGAACCAGCGCGCCGTGCTCGAACGGCTGCGCACGGCGGGCCCGGCCACCAGGCCCCGGATCGCCACCGACACCGGGCTGTCCAAGCCGACCGTCGGGCAGGCGCTGCTCGACCTCGAACAGCACGGGCTGGTCCGCACCGCGGGCCGGACGCTCGCCGGCCCCGGCCGGTCGGCCGTGGTCTACGAGGTCGACCCGTCCGCGGGCCACGTGCTCGGGATCGACATCGGCCGCGGCCTGATCAGGGTCGCCGTCGCGGACCTGTCCGGTGCCGTGGTCGCCAGGCTCGACGAGCGCAACCGGGCCCGGTCCGCGAGCGCGTTGATGCGCATCGTGCACGAGAGCGCGGAGAAGGCGTTCGACCAGGCGGGAATCCGGATCGGCGACGTGGTGTCCACCGTCGTCAGCACCCCCGGCGTGCCCGACGCGGGCTCCGCGACCCTGCAGCAGGCGCCGAACCTGCCCGGCTGGGAGCGCAAGGGACTGCTGAAGGAGCTCGAGTCGGTGCTCGGCACCGAGATGACCGTCGAGAACGACGCGAACCTCTCCGCCGTCGGCGAGCACGAGTCCGGCGCCGCGCGCGGGGTCGACGCCTCGGTGTGCGTCACCGTCGGCACCGGGATCGGCATGGGCATCATCCTCGACGGCAGGCTCTACCGCGGCGCGCACGGCGCCGCGGGCGAGATCGGGTACCTGCCGTTCGGCTGGCCGTCCGGTGGCGGCATGCCGGACATCGACTACGCCAAGCAGCGCCAGGGAATGCTGGAATCGGCGGCGGCCGCGCATTCGGTCGTCGAGCACGCGACGCGCGCGGGGTTGACCAAGATCCGGACCGCGAAGGACGTCTTCGAAGCGGCCCGCCGCGGCGACGGGACCGCGCTCGAAGTCGTCGAGGAGGAAGCCAACCGGCTGGCGTTCGTGGTGTCCTCGGTCGCCGCGGTGATCGACCCCGAGCTGGTCGTGATCGCGGGCGGTATCGGCAAGAACCACGATCTGCTGGCCGTGCCGCTCGAACGCGCGATGGGCAGGGTGACGCCGATGCGCCCGAAGATCGTGCCCGGCGAACTCGGCGAGGAGGCCGCGCTCACCGGCGCGATCGCGACCGCGCTGCGCACCGCGCGCGATGTGGTGTTCGACCGGCGGGGCCGGACAGGCTGAGGCGTCAGACGCGGCGGGTGGCCGGGGCGAACTCGCGCGCGCCGAGCACCGGGCCGTCGACGACGAGCACGCCGTCGTCGCGCACCTCGTAGGTGTGCGACGACGGGTCCATGTCGGCCCTCGTGTGGACGACGCCGCTCGCGTCCACCTCCCGCCCGTCGCCGTACCGGAACTCGATCCTGCCCGGCGACTGCGCCGTCCAGGTCAGCTCGATCACTTCGTAGTACTCGCCATCTCGGCCGTACTCGACCCAGCCCGTGCCCCCTGGGGAGACCAGCAGTTCCTGGTACTGCCCGTTTTCGTCCCAGTGCCGCCAGTACCCGACGATCGCGTCCACGCCGCCATTCTGCCAGCCAGTCCACAGTGGATTCTCAGGTTCCGCTCGTAACATGGGACGTCATGACCACCTCCCCGGCGAACCGCCGCGGCCCGATGGCGCTGGCGTTCCCGTCACTCGGGCTCTCCGGTCTGGTCGCGGGCGCCGGGCTCGTGCTGCTGCTGCAGTTCGTGCCACCGACCGACGACATCAGCCCGATCCGCAGGACGATCAGCGAATACGGGCTCACCTCGAACAAGTGGGTCTTCGACCTCGCGGTGGTGCTGGTGGCGTTCGGCTCGGCCGCCGCGTTCGCCGGGCTGATCCGCCAGCGGCTGCTCCCGGTGCGCTCGGTGGCGACCGCGCTCGGCGGGCTCTGGGTGGTGAGCCTGCTGGTGGTCGTCGCGTTCCCGAAGCACAACTGGGCGATCGGCCCGAGCGCGGGCGGGGACGTGCACCGCGTCGCGAGCATCGTCGGTTTCGTGGCACTCCCCCTCGCCGTGCTGTTCGCCGCGAAGATCGTCTTCGAGAACGCCAAGACGTGGCGCCGGATCTCGATCGCGCTGGCGATCACCTCGCTCGGCTGGTTCGGCGTCATCCTCACCGCCGTCGGGATCATGGCCGCCGGCGGTCCTCCGTGGTGGGTGGTCATCCCGCTCGGGCTCGTCGAACGGTGCATGGCCCTCAACGGGCTGCTCGCCGTCGCGACGCTCGCGGTGCCGCTGTTGACCCAGCCGGTGCCACGGCTCGAACCGGAAAACGATCACTATGCGCCGGTGAATACCGAATCGAAATCCTAAGCCTTTCCTAAATTTCGCGCCGTCCAATCGGTCCGGACCTACACTCCTTTTATGAAGATAGCGCTGTGGATCGCACTGTGCGGGCTGTGTATCGCAGCCGGCCACGTGCTCCTCGGCGCGGTCGCCGTGGCGCTACTGCTGGGCTGCCTTCCCGCCCACCGCCACGCAGAACCCGTTGCGCGGCAAAGAAATCCACTCGGCCGACGCGCCAAGAGCGGCGCCGCCGCGGACGCGCTGCCCCGGCAGAGAACACCGGTGCGGTAGCACGCGCCTCGCCGGAATCCGACGGTGGTCAGCCAGGCGGGAATTGCTGGTCAATTCGATCAAGTTCACTCGCCGAACCCCATTTCGCGGCCGCCGCGGGATATCGCCACGGCGCGCCACTCGACCGAGCACGACGCGCCGCGCCGCCTCGGCTCGACATGACGCAGGTCACAGACCAAGCTGGGGCACTGGGGGTACCTTTTAGGCACCTGTGCTAAGCAAGCGCTTATCTCAACGAAGAGGGAGAGACCGCTGTGACCGAAACCCATTCGCGCGTCGCGATCGTCACCGGAGCCGGAAGGGGGATCGGCGCGGCGGTCGCGCGCAGGCTCGCCGCCGACGGATTCGCGGTCGGCCTGCTCGACCTCGACGAGGACGGGGTGCGGACGGGCGCCGAAGCGATCGTCGCCGACGGCGGGCGCGCGATCGGCGTCAAGCTCGACGTGAGCAACGCCGACGACGTCGACGCCGCGGTGTCGAAGGTCGCCGACGAGCTCGGCCCGCCGACCGTGCTGATCAACAACGCGGGCATCACGCGCGACAACCTCATCTTCAAGATGAGCGAGCAGGAGTGGGACTCGGTGCTCGGCGTGCACCTGCGCGGCTCGTTCCTGATGACCCGCGCGGTGCAGAAGTACCAGACCGAGCAGAAGTGGGGCCGGATCGTCAACCTGTCGAGCACCTCCGCGCTCGGCAACCGCGGGCAGGTCAACTACTCCGCGGCCAAGGCGGGCATGCAGGGCTTCACGAAGACGCTCGCGATCGAGCTCGGCAAGTTCGGGGTCACCGCGAACGCGATCGCGCCCGGTTTCATCGCGACCGACATGACCGCGGCGACCGCCGAACGGGTCGGGATGTCCTTCGAGGACTTCAAGAAGGCGGCGGCCGAGCAGATCCCGGTGCGCAGGGTCGGCGAGCCGGAGGACATCGCCAACCTCGCCTCGTTCCTGGTCAGCGAGGGGGCCGGGTTCATCTCCGGCCAGGTCGTGTACGTGGCTGGCGGGCCGAAGGACTGAGGGGAGCGGGACCATGCGGGTCTTTTCCGGACTGGACGAGTTCGCCGGCGCGGTCGGCGAACACCTCGGCTTCAGCGACTGGCACACGATCACGCAGGAGCGCGTGCGGCTGTTCGCGGACGCGACCGACGACCACCAGTGGATCCACCTCGACACCGAGCGCGCGGCGAAGGGGCCGTTCGGCACCACCATCGCGCACGGGTACCTGACGCTGTCGCTGCTGCCGATGTTCGGCGCCGAGGTCTACCGGGTCGACAACCTCACCATGGGCGTGAACTACGGCCTGAACAAGGTCCGGTTCCCCCAGCCGGTGAAGGTGGGGTCGAAGGTGCGCGCGGGCGCCGAACTCGTCGAGGTCACCGACGTGACCGGCGGGAAGCAGGCCGTGGTGAAGTGGACGATCGAGATCGAGGGCGAGGAGAAACCGGCCTGCGTCGCGGAATTCGTGGTTCGCCTGATCGGCTGATGCCGGTCGGGCCCCGCGCCGCGGCGCGGCGTGGGGCCTGTACGACATACCGACCAGTCGGTATCGTGATGGCGACGGAACAGGAGGCTCGATCTTGACCAGCAACGACCCGCCCGGCCTCGCGCTCGGCACCCTGCGCGCCTGCCTCGACGAACGCCTGCCCGGCCTCGTCGGCGGCGAGCTGACCGGCGAAGTGGTCCAGGGCGGCCGGTCGAACCTCACCTACGTGGTGAGCGACGGCGCGAACCGATGGGTAGTGCGGCGCCCGCCGCTCGGCCATGTGCTCCCCACCGCGCACGACATGAAGCGCGAGCACCGGGTGATCACCGGGCTCGGCCCCACCGCGATGCCGGTGCCGGAAACCCTTCTCCTGTGCGAAGATCCCGACGTGCTCGGCGCGCCGTTCTACGTGATGGAGTTCGTCGAGGGCACCCCGTACCGCACCGCGGACGAACTCGTCCCGCTCGGGGCCGAGCGCACGCGCGCCATCGCGCACTCGCTCGTGGACACCCTCGTCGCGCTGCACGAGGTCGAGCCGGACTCGGTCGGGCTCGGCGATTTCGGCCGCCCGGAAGGGTTTCTCGAACGCCAGCTTCGGCGGTGGAAGAAGCAGCTCGACGGTTCCCGCAACCGCGACCTGCCCGGCGCCGACGCACTGCACGACCGGCTCGCGGCCGCCATCCCCGCCTCGGGCAGGCCGTCGATCATCCACGGCGACTACCGGCTCGACAACGTGCTCGTCGACGGAGCGGACGGCACGGACCGGATCACCGCGGTGCTGGACTGGGAGATGTCCACCCTCGGCGACCCGCTCACCGACCTCGCGCTGATGGTCGCCTACGCCGAACGGAGCGCGCTGAACCTCGACTTCGTCTCGAACGCCACGACAGCACCCGGCTACCCGAGCCCGGACGAGGTGGTCGCCAGGTACGCCGGGCGATCGGGCCGCGACGTGTCCGCGCTCAACTGGTACGTGGGCTTCGCGTTCTTCAAGCTCGCGGTCATCCTCGAGGGCATCTACTTCCGGTTCACCAAGGGGCAAACCGTCGGCGAGGGCTTCGAACGCGCGGGCGACGGAGTCATCCCGCTCATCCGGCACGGCAACGAGATCTTGAAAGAGGACCGCTGATGGACTTCGCCTACGACGCCAAGACCGAGGAGCTGCGCGAGAAGCTCCTCGAGTTCATGGACTCCCACGTCTACCCCGCCGAGCCGGTGTTCGAGGAGCAGTTGGAGGGCCGCGAAAATCCCTGGTCCTCCGTGCCGATCGTCGAGGAACTGAAAGCCGAAGCCCGCAAGCGCGGCCTGTGGAACTTCTTCCTCCCTGGTGAACACGGCGCCGGGCTGACGAACCTCCAGTACGCGCCGCTGGCCGAGATCACCGGCCGCAGCCCCAGTCTCGCGCCGACGGCGCTGAACTGCGCCGCGCCGGACACCGGGAACATGGAAGTGCTCGCCATGTTCGGCAGCGAGCAGCAGCGCGAGCAGTGGCTGCGGCCGCTGCTCGACGGTGAGATCCGATCCGCGTTCGCGATGACCGAGCCCGAGGTCGCGTCCTCGGACGCGCGCAACATCTCCACGAGCATCCGCCGCGACGGCGACGAGTACGTCATCGACGGGCGCAAGTGGTACATCTCCGGTGCGATGAGCCCGGACTGCCGGATCTTCATCGTGATGGGCAAGACCGACGAGCAGGCGGCGGCGCACCAGCAGCAGAGCATGATCCTGGTCCCCCGCGATACCCCGGGCCTGACCGTGAAGCGTGGCATGAAGGTCTTCGGCTTCACCGACGGCGACCACGGCGGCCACGCCGAGGTGCTGTTCGAAAACGTCCGCGTGCCAGCGGAAAACCTGATCGCAGAAGAGGGCAGCGGGTTCGCCATCGCGCAGGCCAGGCTCGGCGCCGGGCGCATCCACCACTGCATGCGCCTGATCGGGATGGCCGAGCGCGCGCTGGAGCTGATGTGCACGCGCACGCTTTCGCGCTCCACGTTCGGCAAGCCGATCGCGGAGCAGGGGGTCGTGCAGGACTGGATCGCCGAGGCGCGCGTGCGCATCGAGTTGCAGCGCCTGCTGGTGCTCAAGACGGCGTGGCTGATGGACACCGTCGGGAACCGGGGCGCGCACACCGAGATCCAGGCGATCAAGATCTCCACGCCGTCTGCCGTCGAATGGATCCTCGACAAGGCGATCCAGGCGCACGGCGCGGGCGGGGTCAGCCAGGACTTCCCGCTCGCGCAGCTCTGGATGGCCGCACGCATGCTGCGCCTCGCGGACGGGCCGGACGAGGTGCACAAGCGCTCGCTGGCGCACCGCGAGCTGAAGAAGTACCGGACGGAGGCCGCGCGATGAGCGCACCGACCGCCGACGACCTCCGCGCGCGGGTCCGCGCGCTGCTCGCCGAAAACGACCCGAAAACCGTGGCACGGCTGGACTTCCTGCGCGCCCGGTTCGACGCGGGCCTCGCCTGGGTGCACTTCCCGGCCGGGCTCGGCGGCCTCGACGCGCCGCGCTCGCTCCAGTCCGTTGTGGACGCCGAACTCGCCGAGGCCGGTGCGCCGGACAACTCGCCGCGCCAGATCGTGATCGGGCTCGGCATGGCTGCGCCGACGATCCTGCGCTTCGGCACGCCCGAGCACCACCGTCGCTATCTCCGTCCACTGTGGACCGGCGAGGAGGTGTGGTGCCAGCTGTTCAGCGAACCGGGCGCGGGCTCCGATCTCGCCGCGCTCGGCACCAAGGCGGTTCGCGACGGTAATGGGGGCACCCCCGCCAATGGGGGCGTAGCCGGCGGGGGAGACTGGGTGGTCACCGGCCAGAAGGTCTGGACATCGGGCGCGCACCTGGCCAGGTTCGCGATCCTGGTCACCCGCACCGATCCCGACGTGCCGAAGCACCAGGGCATGACCTACTTCGTGTGCGACATGTCCGCGCCAGGCGTCGAGGTCAGGCCGCTGCGGCAGATCACCGGCGAGGCGGAGTTCAACGAGGTCTTCCTCAGCGAGGTCCGCATCCCGGACTCGCAGCGGCTCGGCGCGGTCGGCGAAGGCTGGAAGGTCGCGCAGACCACGCTGATGAACGAGCGCGTCGCGATCGGCGGGACACCGATGCCGCGCGAGGGCGGGCTGCTCGGCCCGGTCGCGGAGGCCTGGCGGGAGCATCCCGAGCGGCGGACACCCGAGTTGCACGACCGGCTGCTGAAGCTGTGGGTGGAGGCCGAAACGCTGGGGCTGGCGAGCAGCCGCCTCCGCCAGCAGCTCACGGCCGGTCAGCCCGGTCCGGAGGGCTCGGTGATGAAACTGGCCTTCGCCGAGCTGAATCAGGCGCTGTCCGGGCTGGAGGTCGAGCTGCACGCGGAGCAGGGGCTCGTCTACGACGACTGGACCATGCGCAGGCCGGTGCACATCGACTTCGCCGCGCGCGGTCCCGGCTACCGGTACCTGCGCGCCAAGGGGAACTCGATCGAGGGCGGCACCTCCGAAGTGCTGCGGAACATCGTCGCCGAGCGGGTGCTGGGGCTGCCGTCCGAGCCGCGCGTTGACAAGGACGTCGCCTGGAAGGACCTGCCGAAGTGACCGAGCGCGCTGATTCTCCGGACCTGCTCTATTCGGACGTCGAAGAGGATCTCCGTGCCAGCGTGCGGGATCTGCTGACCGACCGGGCCGAGCCGTCCGCGCTGATCGCCAGGACCGAGTCCGCCGAGCCGTACGACCTGAAGCTGTGGCACACGCTCGCCGCGGAGCTGGGCACGGCGGGGCTCATGGTGCCCGAGGACCTCGGCGGGCACGGCGGGTCGGTGCGGGAAACCGCGCTGGTGGCGGAGGAACTGGGCCGCAGCGTGGCGCCGGTGCCCTTCCTCGGCAGCACGGTGCTGGCCACCTCGGCGCTGCTCGCCGCCGGTCCTGCCGCGTCCGAAGTGCTCGGACGGCTCGCGAGCGGAGCCGTGATCGGCGCGCTCGCGGTGCCGCTGACCACCGCGCCCGGTGCGGACTTCCCCTCGGCGGTGACGGTGGGCGCGGACGGCGCGCTGTCCGGCCGCGTCGGCGCGGTCGCCGACGCCTCGGTCGCCGAGGTGTTCGTGGTGCCCGCCGTCGGCCCCGACGGGCCCGGACTGTACACAGTGGACGCTTCGGCGGCCGCGGTGACCGAGCTGGTCTCGCTCGACCTCACCCGCCGGATCTCGGACGTGGTCTTCGAGGGCGCACCGGCCGCACGGGTCGCAGACGCGGACACCGCACCGGCCGCGCTCCAGCGCGCGCTGACCGTCGGCGCGGGTGTGCTCGCCTCGGAGCAGGTCGGGATCACCGACTGGTGCCTCACCGAGACGGTCGCCTACGTCAAGGAGCGCTACCAGTTCGGCAGGCCGGTCGGCTCGTTCCAGGCGCTCAAGCACCGGCTGGCCACGCTGTACCTCGAACTCGTCAGCGCGAGGGCGGCGGCGAGGTACGCGGCGGACACGCTCGCGAACGGCCACGAGGACTCCGACGTGGCGGTGGCCGTCGCGGCGGCGCGTTGCTCCCCGATCGCGCTGCACGCCGCGGAGGAAGCGCTCCAGCTGCACGCCGGGATCGGCATGACCTGGGAACACCCGATCCACCTGTACCTCAAGCGCGCCAAGAGCGACGACGTGGCGCTGGGCACGGCGGGCAGGCACCGCGCACGGCTCGGCGGGCTGGTGGACCTCCCGGCGTGAGCCGGGAAATGTCGGTGGGCGGTGGTAGACCGGGGCGGTGCGCGCGTCCCGGTTGCTCTCGCTGCTCCTAATCCTGCAGACCCGCGGGCGGATGACCGCGCGGGAACTGGCCGACGAGCTGGAGGTGTCGGTCCGCACGATCTACCGCGACGTCGAATCGCTGCACGCCGCCGGCGTCCCGCTCTACGGGGACGCTGGGCACGCGGGCGGGTACCAGTTGCTCGACGGGTACCGCACGAAGCTGACCGGGCTCACCACCGACGAGGCCGAGGCGCTGTTCCTCACCGGTCTTCCCGGCGCGGCGGCCGAGCTGGGGCTCGGGTCGGTGGTCGCGGCCGCCAGGCTCAAGCTCACCGCCGCGCTCCCCCGCGCGCTGCGCGAGCGCGCGGGGCGCATCCAGGACTGCTTCCACCTCGACGCGCCCGGCTGGTACTCCGACGGCGAGCACGCCCCGCACCTCACGGCGGCGGCGAGCGCGGCGTGGGACCGGCGGCGCGTGCGGGTGCGCTACTGCCGCTGGCAGGCGCCGCAGGAGGTCACGCGCGTCCTCGATCCGTACGGCATGGTGCTCAAGGGCGGCCGCTGGTACCTCGTCGCGGCGTGCGAAGCGTCGATCCGCACCTACCGGGTGTCCCAGATCCGGGACCTCGAAGTGCTCGACGAGCCGTTCGAGCCGCCGGAGGGGTTCGACCTCGCCCGGTACTGGGGTGCCTACCTCGCCGATTTCGATCGCAGGCGGCACACCGGCAAGGCCGAAGTGCTGCTGTCGCCGACGATCGTGCGCACGCTGCCCGATCTGCTGGACTCGGCCGTCGTCCGCGCCGTCGACCACACCGGGACGATGACCGGCACCGGCTGGCTGCACGCGGTGGTGCCGATCGAGTCCGAGGCCCGTGCGGTGTCGGACTTCCTCCGGCTCGGCGCCGAGATCGAAGTACTCGGCCCGGCGTCGCTCCGCGAGCTGATGCGCGAGACGGTGGCTTCACTCGCGCGCGCCTACCGCACTCCGCAATTCGGTGGCGAACGCCGTGCCGGTGCCGAACCATCTCCGCGGTGACCGAAACACGCCTCATGCAGGAGCTGACCAGCGAGCTGTGGAGCACGGCGAGCCGGTGGCACATCGGCGACCTCGCCTGGGAACGCGGCCAGGGGCACGAGGGGGCCACGATCCTCGGCTGGTTCCGCGAAGTGGCCGCCGGGAACGCCCTCACCGCGCAGGTGCTCGAAACCAAAACCGTGCGCGCGGCGGGTTACTCCGTTGTGGACGGTCCGTTCTTCCGTGTGCAGGCGGTAGATCCGCGCACGATCGCCGATGCCCCGAAAGTGACCTTCGGGGCGCCCAGTTCCCCGAAAGTCACCTTCGGGGACTTCGCGGCCCGCGGATCTTCACGGAATCATCCGTCCGGGCGCAGCGAGGCGAGCAGCAGATCGGCGTAGTGCTCGCCGACCTGCCGGGCCGACAGCGATCCGCCGCGCCGGTACCAGCTGCCGAGGTGGTGCACCGAGCCGAAGAAGAAGTCGATGATGATGTCCGCTGGCTTGTCCGCGCGGAACTCGCCCGAGCGCTGGCCCTCTTCGATGAGCCCGCGGAACCGCTCGTGGTACTTGCGCCGCTCGGCGCGCACCGTGCGCTGCTTCTCCTGGCTGAGCTGGTGCATCGACTGCCAGAAGACCTTGTTGTCGTCGAGGTTCGCGATCGTGCTGACCACCACGTCGGTGGACGCGGTGCGCAACCGCTCCCGCAACGGCGCCTCGGTGACCGCGACCTTCTCGAGCTGTTCGGTCTGCTCGCGCAGCACCCGCCCGTAGATCTCGTAGAGCAGGTCGTCCTTGGAGTCGAAGTAGTGGTACATGGCGCCCTTGGTGACGCCTGCCGCCTCCACGATCTCCTGCACCGAGGTGCGGTCGAACCCCTTCTTGGCGAACAGCTTCGTCGCGACCGACAGCAGCCGTCTCGGCACGGTGGCGTCCGGTTCCGCTTCCGCCTTGCGCGCGGTGGCCCTGGTCATCGCGGCCCTCCCCTTCCCCTTCTCGAACCTCCAGGCTAAACCGTCTCCATTAGTCCCTGGCCCGCAGCTCACGACGCAGGATTTTCCCGCTCGCCGTTTTCGGCAGTTCGGCGAGCACTTCGACCGTCCGCGGGCTCTTGTAGGCGGCGAGCTGCGCACGGCAGTAGGCGATCAGCTCTTCGGGATCGGGGCTGGTGCCGGGGCGCGCGCTCACGTACGCCTTCACCGTCTCGCCGCGGTACTCGTCGGGGACGCCGACGACCGCGGCCTCGCGCACGTGCTCGTGGGTGTAGAGCACGTCCTCGACCTCGCGCGGCCACACCTTGAACCCGGAGGCGTTGATCATGTCTTTCTTGCGGTCCACCACGTACACCCAGCCGTCGGCGTCCATGAACCCGATGTCGCCGGTGTGCAGCCGCCCGCCTGGCATGCTCTGCTCGGTCGCCTCGGCGAGGTTCCAGTAGCCGGGCACCACGGTCGGGCCCTCGATCACGATCTCGCCCGGTTCCCCTTGCGGCGCCTCGGTTCCGTCGTCCCCGAGGATCCGCACGATCGTCCCCGGCACCGGCAGGCCGATCGAGATGGTGCCGGAGGCGGGGTCGATCGGCGCCTCCCTCGACCCCGGCACCGAGACGCAGCCCGCTGTCGTCTCGGTGAGGCCGTAACCGTTGCGGATGTACTGGCCGAACTTCTCGCGGAACGCCTCCACCACCGCGGGCGGAAGTGCCGCCCCGCCCGAGTAGAGCAGCTCGAACGACGCGAAGTGCTCGCGCGTCGCGTCGGGATGGGCCATCAACGCCATGTACGCCGTCGACGGGCCGACCGTGTAGACCGGGCTCGTTTCCCGGAACGCGTCGAGCACCACGCCCGCTTCGAACCGGTACGCCAGCACCAGCGTGCCCGCCAGGTCGATCGCGGTGGCCAGTTCGCACACCATGCCGGTGATGTGGAAGAGCGGGGCGAGCGTGAAGATCACCCCACCCTCCGCCATATCGGAAAACGTGCGGAGGGACGCGGCGTTCACCGCGATGTTGCGATGCGTGTTGGTCGCGCCCTTCGGTGTGCCGCTGGTACCCGAGGTGTAGCTGATGAGCGCGACGTCGCCGCCGGAGAGCCCGGGATCCGGCACCGCGTCGTGGTACTGGCGCGCGATGTCGAGCAGGTCGCGCGCCCCTTCGACGGGCACGCGCGCCGCACCGCCGAGCACCCGTTCGTCGTTCCTGGTCTGGAAGTCCAGTTCGCTCGCGACCAGTCCGATCGGCACCCCCGCTGCCGCCGCGACCGCCGAGATCCGGTCGCGCCACGCCTTCGGCGAGCACACCACGGCCCGCACCCCCGCGTCGGTGAACACGTGGGTCAGCTCCCGCTCGCGGTACATCGGGTTCACCGGGACCGCGATCCCGCCCGCCTTCCAGGCGCCGAGCAGCGCCAGCACGAACTGCGGGATGTTCTGCAGCACCAGCGCGAGCCGGTCACCCGGCACGAAGCCCGCCGAGCGGAGGTAGGCCGCCACGCCGTCCGACAGCTCGTCCACCTCGCGGTAGGTGAGCGAGCCGTCGAAGTAGGAGATCGCGGTCCGCTCAGGCGCGCGGGCGACGGCCGAGCGGAACGTGGCGAGCAGCGTCGTCGCTTCGATCGGCGGCGCGGCGAGCATGCGCTCGTCGTACTGCGCGAGCCAGGGTTTCGTTTCGTACCAGCTCATCCACACTCCTCGAACCCGAACCGACCAGTCGGTATGTCAACGCTATGGATACCGGCCGTCGCCGTCAAGCGCCTCAGCCCTCCAGCTCCTCCACCTTGCGCTGCAGCTTGTTCATCCCGCCGAGCCACCGGTCGGTCTGCGTGGCGCGGGCCGCGTAGTAGTCCGCCACCTCGGGATGCGGGAGCACCAGGAACCGGTTCTCGGCCATCGCGGTGAACAGCGCGTCGGACACCTGCTCGGGTTCGATCGCCGACGCCCCCATCAGGAAGTCGCCCGCCTTGCCGGTGCCGGAGAGCATGTTCGTCCGCACGCCCTGCGGGCACACCGCCTGCACGGTGATGCCGCGATGGCGGTAGGTCGCGCTCAGCCATTCGGCGAAGGCCAGCGCGCCGTGCTTGGTGACCGAATACGGCGCGGATCCGAGGCTGGTCAAGATCCCGGCCGCGGACACCGTCGCGACGAAGTGCCCGCGACCGCGTTCGAGCCAGCCCGGCAGGAGCAGGTCCGCCGCGCGAACGTGTGCCATCACGTTCACGTCCCACGCCGCCTGCCATACCGAGGCGGGGGCTTCGGGACCGCCGTGCGGCGCGATACCCGCGTTGGCGCAGAACACGTCGATCGCGCCGAGCGCGCCATTCGCGGTGTCGATCAGCCGCCGCACGCCGTCTTCGCTCGCGACATCACCGACGAACGCGGTGCCACCGACCTCTTCGGCCACCGAGGTCACCGACTTCTCGTCCAGGTCCGCGACGACCACGCGCGCACCCTCCGCGCGGAACCGCCTCGCCAGCGCGGCACCGATCCCGCCACCACCACCGGTGACGACGACACCCGCGTCCTTCAGCGTGGTCACAGGCCACCTCCGAGCGAGACGCCGCCGTCGAGCACGAGCGTCTGACCGGTGATCCACCCGGCCTCCTCGGACAGCAGGAACGCCACCGCGCCCGCGATGTCCTCCGGCACGCCGAGGCGCTTCAACGGGTACGCCGCGGCGACCTCGTCCTCCCTGCCCTCGTACAACGCGGTGGCGAAGGACGTCTTCACCACGGCGGGCGCGACCGCGTTGAGGCGGATCTTCGGCCCGAGTTCGGCGGCCAGCTCGACGGTCAGCCGGATCAGCGCGGCCTTGGTCACCCCGTACATGCCGATCCCCGGCGAGGCGCGCAGGCCGGCGATGGACGCGACGTTGACGACCGCGCCGCCGTGCTCGCCCATCCACGCGTCGCGCGCCTTCCGCGTCCACGCGAGCGGCGCCAGCACGTTGACGGCCATGAGCTTCGCGGCGGCCGCGTCGTCGACGTCGATCACCGGACCGTAGACCGGGTTGATCCCGGCGTTGTTCACCAGCAGATCGAGGCTGCCGAACCGGTCGATCGCGGTCGCGACGGCCTCGTCCTGGTGCTCGGGGTTGTCGGCCTTGCCCGCGACCGCGATGGCGACGTCGTCACCACCCAGTTCCGCGACCGCCTCGGCGAGCGGTTCCGGCTTGCGGGCGGTGATGCACACCTTGGCGCCGCGGGAGACGAGTTCCTTGGCGACGCCGAGGCCGATACCCCTGCTGGCGCCGGTCACGATGGCGACCCGGTCCTTGAACGAGTTCACTGCTGCGGCCCTTTCCGTCGACAACGTACTAAGCGGTTGGTCACCGATACTAGGCGCGATCCGCCCGCGGCCACCACTCGGATCCCGCGCCGCGCTGCACGCTCCGGGACAGCACGATGCGGACCGGATCGACCGCGAAGAAAGTCGTGCCAGTCGGCCGAAGTCAGTCGACCGCCGCGGAGAGCCTGGCACCCAGTGCGGCGATCGCCGCCGGGTCACCAGGGACCCCCGGCCGCCATGGCAGCACCAACCGGTCCTTGGTCTTGTCGACGTACCGCGGAATCACGTGCAGGTGGAAGTGGAAGACGGTCTGCCACGCGTCGGCACCACAGCAGTTGAGGAGGTTCACGCCGTCGGCGCCGAGCTCCTTGCTCACCGCCTTCGCGATCCGTTGCGCCGCCACCGTGACATCGGCAAGGTCCGCGGCGCCGATGTCGAGCAGGTCTTTGCTGTGGCGCTTGGGCACGACCAGCAGGTGACCGTCCGAGGCCGGGTTGATGTCCATGAAGGCGTACGTCGTGTCGTCTTCGGCTACCTTCGCGCTGGGGACCTCGCCGGCCACGATGCCGCAGAACAGGCACTGATCGCTCATGACCGTCGAGGGTAATCCTTCTGGAAGCCGTCGAGACTGTCAGCTCGCTTCCCCGGCACCATCGGACGGGAAGACGATCGTGCTCATCAGGTAGGACCGCCGATCCGGCGCCGGTCCGTTGTCCGCCCGCCTCGCGAAGACCTGGCGGAGTTCCCCGATCATCTCGGCGAGTTCGCCGGGGCTGAGCCAAAATGTGCCCTGCCGGTACCCGACGGAATCGGCGAAGGGATCGGCACCCGGCCGGTCGAGGTAGGCATTGAATTCGGCGAGCAGGACGGCCGTGCCCGCCGCGAATCCGCGACGGTGGTCATCCAGCGACATCGAGGCGCCCGCTTCCTCTTCGATCCTCGCCCGCTCCCGCCGAAGCCGGTAGTGCCGCTCGACGATGCCCCGCACGCGCTGTTCGTCGGCGACCTCCAGCAGTCCCGCCTCGGCGAGCAGGCCGACGTGCCGGTACACGCTCGTCCTCGGGACGTCGGGCAGGGCCTCGCTCAGCTCGGAGGTCGTACGGGGGCGTCCACCGGAGAGCGCGTGCACGATTCGGAGCCGGACCGGGTGCAGCAGGAGGTCGAGGGTGTCCACCGCGCCATTGTCCCATATTTGGTACTGTTCCCAAAGTTGGGACTGACATGGGAGGGCGGATCATGACCACCGACACCTCGGCACCGGCCCGGTTGAGCGCGGACGCGGTGCGGCCGCTGCGCACGCTCGACCCGGCCGGGCCCCAGGACGATCTGGCGTGGCTGGACGAAGCGATCGGCGACGCGCGCGTGGTGGCCATCGGCGAGAGCGCGCACTACAACCACGAGAACTACCGCCTGCGCCACCGCCTGACCCGGTACCTGGTCGAGCGGCACGGATTCGGCGCCTACGCGATGGAATCCGGCTTCGTCGAAGGCTGGCGTGCCGACGACTGGGTGCGCGGTGGCGACGAGCCGCTCGGCGAGGTGATGGCGAACGGCGTGACCTCGCTCATGGGGCTGTGGACCGAAATGCGGGACCACTTCGAGTGGATGCGAGCGCACAACCGGACGGCGGAGCGGCCGATCGGGTTCTACGGCATCGACCTGTCCGGTTCGAACGTGTCGCCGCTGCCCGGAATCGACGCCGTCATCGCGTATCTCGCGCTCGCGGATCCCGAATTCGCGGTGGATCCCGGTATCCGCGAGACGGCGTCGACCTTCGCGGTCCCGTCCGCTTTCGGCCTCGCCGAAGCGATCGGCGCCTACGGAAACCTCCCACCCGAGCGCCGGAACGCGCTCACGGCCGGACTGGCCGAGCTCACCGTGCGCATGGAAGGGCAACGGCTCGAATACCAGGAGCGCACCGGAGCCGAAGCCTACGGACGCGCGTTCCGCGCGGTGCGCCTCGCCGCCGCCATCGACGCCAACGCCCGCGCGATCGCCCGCGGCGACCAGGCGAGCCTGCTGTCCACACGCGACTCCGCGATCGCCGACACCGTCGGCTGGATCCTCGGCCGCGAGGACCGCACCGTGCTGGCCGCGCACAACGGGCACGTCCAGCGGTGGCCGGTGCAGTACCCCGGCCTGGCCCCGGCGTCCTCGATGGGAATGCACCTCGCCGATCGGATCGGCGAGGACTACCTGGTCATCGGCACCACCAACGGCACGGGCCGGACCCTCAACACCGGAACCGGTTTCTACCAGGGTGAACTGTTCACCGATCTGGAGCCGCCCCGCCCCGGCACCCTCGACGCGCTCATGGACGCCAGCGCCGACGGCCCCTTCGCCACCGATCTCCGGCGCCTCTCCCCCGGCGACACGACCGCCGTTCGCGCCGCTTCCCAGCTACACCAAGGAAATGTCGTCGGCGACGTGAGCCCTCTCGACGCCTACGACGTCCTCGTCCACCTCCCCCGCGTCACCGCCGCGGAACCCGACGCCACGGCACTCGCGCATTCTTCGCAGGACGTCCAGGACGCGTTCTCTCGCGGAAAGTAACGTCAGCCGGTGTGCTCGGCGCAGAGGCAGCCGACGCCGGGTTCGATCCATTCCCGCCCCGCCCACTCGGGGTGGCGTTCGAGCATCAGCGCCGTGACCTCGCCGACGATTTCTTCCTTGCCCATGGCCGAATCCCGGCGAGCCCAGGTCTCGTCGCGCAGCAGTTCGAGATACGCGCGGACCTCGGCCAGCAGTTCGGGGCCACCGGTGTCGCCGTGCCCGGGAACGACGATGCCCGGGTGCTCGCCGGCCAGCCGCCGCAGCACCTCGATCCAGCGGATCCCGGACACGTCGGCGTCGTGCGGCGGGAACCACGGGAAGATCGCGAACTGCCCGGTCTCCACCAGATCCCCGGTGAACAGCACGCCCGCGTCGGGCACCGTGACCACCTGGTCCCCCTTGCTGTGCGCGCGGCCGGTGGCCCGCAGCCGCACGACCCGGCCGCCGAGGTCCAGGTCGTACGCGTCGTCGTAGACGAGATCCGGGGTCACCAGTTCCACGCCTTCGAGCGGTCGCGCGATCGACTCTCCGAGCCCCCGGAACATGTCGAGGTAACCGGGGCCCTTCGCGGCGAGGTCCGCCGCCTGCGCGCGGTTGACCAGGTAGGTCGCCTCCCCCACGAACGCCTGCGCGCCGAACGCGTGCTCGGGGTGGAAGTGCGTAGTGGTCAGGAAGAGCTTCCGGCCGCGCGCGTGCTTGGCGGCGAATTCGAGCACGGCACGGCCGTTGTCCGGCCCGATCCCCGTTTCGACGACGAGCACCGAATGCGTCCCGCCGATGACACCGATGTTGGGCACCAGCTCCACGCCCCGGTTCGGGATCACCACCAGATCGCGGGCGATCTCCCGCGCGCCGGCCACGCGCACGACGGGATCGGGCAGCACCTGTTGCGTCATGACATTCCCTTTTCGGTCAGGGTCCTTTTCGGTCAGGACCGCCGTGCTTTCCAGTCCAGCGCGCCGGATCCGGCCGCGTCCAACACCTGTTCCGGACCCCCGATACCGCACGGGTATCGTCGCCGGTGATGGACCTACGCCTGCTGCGTTATTTCGTGGCCGTCGCCGAGGAACGCCACTTCGGGCGCGCCGCCACCCGGCTGCACATGACCCAGCCGCCGCTGAGCCGCGCCATCAAACAGCTGGAGACCGAACTCGGCACCGCGCTGCTGCACCGCTCCGCGACCGGGGTCAGCCTCACCGCCGCCGGTGCGGCGCTCCACGACGAGGCACGCGCGCTGCTCGCGCAGGCCGAAGTAGCGCGCGAGAAGGTGGCTGCCGCGGCGGGGAGCACGACCCTCACCGTGGGCACGCTCGCGGACAGCGCCGAACAGGCCGGCGCCCGGGTCGTCACCGCGTTCCGCCGCCGTCACCCCGGAATCCACATCCGCGTCCGCGAAGCCGATTTCACCGATCCGACAACGGGTCTGCGCGCCGAGCTCGTCGACGTCGCGCTCACGCGCACGCCCTTCGACGACACCGGGATCGGGACCCACGTGCTGCGCTCCGATCCCGTCGGCGCGATCCTGCGCGCGGACGATCCGCTCGCGAACCGCGACACCCTCAGCGTGCGCGATCTCGACGACCGCCCGTGGTTCCGCCTGCCGGAGGGCACCGATCCGCGCTGGCGCGCCTACTGGAACGGCTCCGCGCCCGGCGGGGAATCCCACGACGGCCCGGTGGTCCGCACGGTCCAGGAATGCCTGCAGGCCGTGCTCTGGAACGGCACGGTCGGGCTGGCCCCGCTCGCCCACGCGCTGCCGCCGGACCTCGTCGCGGTCCCGGTGACCGATCTGCCCCCGACCGACCTCGTCGTCGCCTGGAACGAGACCGGCGGCGATCCGCTCGTCCGCTCGTTCGTCAGCCTCGCCGCGGCGAGCTATCCCCCGGCGTAGGTTCGCGCCACCCAGGCCGCGATCTGCGCGCGGTTGGCGCAGTCGAGCCTGGTGAGGATGTGGTCGATGTGGCTCTCCACGGTGCGGCGGGCGATCACCAGCCGATCGGCGATCTCCTGGTTCGTGAGCCCTTCGGCGACCAGTTTCGCGATCTCCTTCTGCCGCCTGGTGAGCACGTCGGGCAACGGCGCCGACGCGATGTCGTCCGGCTCGTCGAGCGCGTAGGCGATGGCGGTGTCGATCGGCATCGCGGCCCCGGCGGCGAACTCCTTCGCGGCGACGTCCCAGCCGAGCTCACCGGTGACCGCGTCGGTGTCGGCTTGCAGCGGTTCGACGAAGGCCTGGTAGCGGGTCGGCCACGCGCCCAGCGTCTGCCAGACGCTCATCGCCGCCCCCTGCAGGAGCGCGGCCCGGTTCGGCTGGCCGGTGCGCGCTTCGCACCCGGCCAGCACGGTGAGGGTGAACCCGATGACCACGCGGTCGTCGACCTGGCTGTGCAGCCGGAGCACTTCCTCGCAGCATGCACGGGCCACCCCGAGATCGCCTTGGAGGTACTCGGCGGCGGCGCGCGACCACAACCCCCAGCCGCGCCAGAAAACCTCGCCCCGCCGCACGCAGGTTTCGATGCACTCGTCGAGCACCGCACGACCGCGGTCCATTTCGCCCGCCAGCGCGACGGCGAGACCGTAGTTGTAGCTGGACCACAGCCGCGCGCCCTCGTCGCCGTGCGCGCGGAACATCTCGATCGCCTTGCCGAACAACCGCACCGCCTCGGGCATTTCGTTCCCGATCAACGCCGCGTAGGCTCGCACGTGGTGCACGTAGGCGAGCGCGTGCTCGTCACCCGCCGCCTCCGCTTCCGCGGTCGCACTGTCCACTGCGGACCGATATGCGCCGAGATCTCCTTGCACCACGGCCAGGAACGCGAACAACCACCACACATGTGCGCGCTCGGGCACCCCGTCCGGCGCGGCCTCGTCGAGCTTCCGCAGCCACATCCGGCCCTCGGTGTTCAGGCCGCGCACGATCCAGAACTCCTTGACGTCGCGGAGCATGCGCAGACCGACGACGGCGTCCTCGGGGTCCTCCGCGCAGAAGTCCAGCGCGGCGCGGAGATTCGCGTGTTCGTGGCGAAGGCGCCCGATCCAGGCGAGCTGGTCGGTCTTCAGCCACTCGGCGGCGTACCGGCCGGTCAGCTCGGCGAAGAAGTCCCGGTGCCGCGACCGCACGGCCGCCAGCTCACCGGAGCCGCGAAGGCGGTCGGCGCCGTACTCGCGCACCGATTCCAGCATCCGGTAGCGCACGCTGCCCGCGTGCTCCTCACGCTGCAGGATCGACTTGTCCAGCAGCCCGTCCACCACTTCCAGCACGTCGTCGGCCGGCAGGTCCCCGCCCGCGCACACGTGCTCGGCGGCGTCCAGGTCGAAACTGCCCGAGAACACCGACGCGCGCGCCCACAGCAGGCGTTCGGGCTCGGTGCACAGGTCGTGGCTCCAGTCGATCAGCGCGCGCATCGTCTCGTGCCTGCCCGGCGTACCGCGCCTGCCGCCGGAAAGGACCGTGAAGCGGCGATCGAGGCGGTCGGCAAGCTGACGCGGGGACAGCGCCCGCGAACGCACCGCGGCGAGTTCGATCGCCAGCGGCAGCCCGTCGAGCCTGCGGCACAACCGGATGAGGTGTTCGGCGTCGCCCTCGGTCAGCCGGAAGGACGGCACGACCGCGCTCGCCCTGTCCACGAACAACCGCACGGCCTCGCAGTCCTGGGCGCGCTCCAGGGAATCGCCCTCGTCCGGTACCGCAAGCGGGGGCACCGGCAGGATCCGCTCACCCGCCACCCCGAGCGACTGCCTGCTGGTCGCCAGCACCCGCACCTCCTGGCAGGTCCGCGCGATCGTGTCGGCGAACCACGCGCAGTCCTCCACCAGGTGTTCGCAATTGTCCAGCACCAGCAACAGCTTGCGCGCCCGCAGCGCCTCCACGACCACCTCGACGGCGGGTTTCGCCGACCGGTCGCCGAAACCGAGCACATTGGCCACCGTCGGTACCAGGAGTGCGGGCTCGCGCAGCTCGGCGAGGGACACGAAGGCGACCTCACCGGAGAACGCGGCCTGGCAGGCGGCGGCCACCCGCCAAGCCAGCCTGGTCTTGCCGACCCCGCCGGGCCCGGTCAACGTGACCACCGAAGCGATTCCCAGCAGGCGGCGGGCCTCTTCGGTCTCCGCGCTCCGGCCGACGTAGGTGGTCGACTCGACCGGCTCTTCCGACCGCACCGCGAGCGCCGCGCTCCTGCCCGCCATGCGACCCCTCTCTCCCACCGCACCGTTCGCCGCGGCCACTGCCCCGAACCGCCATCGTTGACCAACGAGCCCGCGGCCCGCCGGTTGCGGCGCGGACCGATTCCGTCCGATGTGGACAACGAGCCCAGGACGCAGACGTTAGTCCATCCGGAGCAACGAGTAGAACCGAACCGCGCCGAACACACCGTCGTGCGCTCGCCGGAACACCCTGCCCGGCGAAGCGGTGACGGACTGCTATCGTCGAGAGGAAGAGCCGTTCGAAGGAGACTCGACGTGGCAGGTGAAGACGACATCTCCGGGTGAGCCCCGGAGATAGCAGGCCACCGGCACACCCGTACGCGGTGTCGGCCGTGCTGGCCGCGTTGTCGTCCGCTCTTCCGCTCCAGGGCACCGCCCTGCTCGCACCACATCCGAGGTCTTCTGTCATGTCCGACACCTGCGTCGTCGTTTCCGGCCTGTCCTTTTCCTGGCCCGACGACACCCCCGTCTTCGACCGGCTGTCCTTCAGCGTCCCCGGCGGCCGCACCGGTCTCGTCGCCCCGAACGGCGAGGGGAAGACGACCCTGCTCAAGCTCCTCGCCGGAGAGCTGCGGCCCGCGTCCGGCAGCGTGACCGTGGACGGCGTGCTCGGTTACCTCCCCCAGGACCTGCCGCTCACCGGCGACCTGACGGTGGCCGAGGTGCTCGGCGTAGACGCGATCCTGCGCGCGCTGACGGCGGTGGAATCCGGTGACACCGACGAAGAGCACTTCACGACCATCGGCACCGACTGGGACGTCGAAGAACGCACCCGCGCCCAGCTGGACCGGCTCGGGCTGGGCGAAATCGAGCTCGACCGCAGGCTGCACACGCTCAGCGGCGGCCAGATCGTCTCGCTCGGCCTCGCGGCCCAGCTGCTCAAACGGCCCGACGTGCTGCTGCTGGACGAGCCGACGAACAACCTCGACCTCGACGCGCGACGCAAGCTCTACGCCGTGCTCGACGAGTGGCACGGCTGCCTGCTCGTGGTGAGCCACGACCGCGCGCTGCTCGACCGGATGGACCGGATCGCCGAGCTCGAAAGCGGCGAAGTCCGGTTCTACGGCGGGAACTTCACTGAGTACGAGCAAGCCGTGCAAGCGGCGCGCGAGGTGGCGGAGAAGAACATCCGCAACGCCGAACAGGAGGTCAAGCGCGAGAAGCGCGAGATGCAGCAAGCCCGCGAGCGCGCGGCGCGCCGGGCGAGCAACGCTTCGCGCAACCTCGGGAGCGCGGGCTTGCCGAAGATCTTCGCCGGGACGATGAAGCGCAACGCGCAGGAATCCGCCGCCAAGGCCGACGGCACGCACGCGGCCCGGGTCAGCGCGGCGAAGACCAAGCTCGACCAGGCGGAGCGGTCACTGCGCAGCGAACAGAAGATCGCGCTCGACCTCCCCCGCACCGCCGTGCCCGCCGGGCGGACGCTCTTCCTCGGCGAGCGCATGCGGCTGAACTACGGCGAACGCGCGCTGTTCGCGGGCGAAGGCGCAAGCCTCGCCATTCGCGGTCCCGAACGGATCGCGCTGACCGGCCCCAACGGCGGCGGGAAGTCCACCCTGCTGCGGATCGTCCACGGCGAGCTGGCTCCGGACGGCGGCGAGGTCAGCAGGGCCGACGGGCGGATCGCCTACCTGTCCCAGCGGCTCGACCTGCTCGACGGCGACCGCGGCGTCGCGGAGAACCTGGCCGCGTCCGCGCCCGCGATGCCGCCGGAACAGCGGATGAACCTGTTGGCGCGCTTCCTGTTCCGCGGCTCGCGCGTGCATCTCCCGGTCCGCGTCCTCTCCGGCGGCGAGCGGCTGCGCGCCACACTGGCGTGCGTCCTGTTCGCCGAGCCCGCCCCGCAGCTACTGCTACTGGACGAACCCACGAACAACCTCGACCTGATCAGCGCGGCGCAACTGGAGAGCGCGCTCAACGCGTTCCAGGGCGCGTTCGTCGTCGTCAGCCACGACGAACGCTTCCTCTCCGAAATCAGGATCGACCGCTGGCTCCGCCTCGAAGACGGCAAGCTGCTGGAGACGGCCGCACCCGTCTCCGCCCGCTGACACGGGGCGCTCACATGGTCGAAGCAGCTCTCATCGCGCACGACCTCGTGCGCGTGCTCGGTCACCGGCGCGTGCTCGACGGGGTTTCGCTCACCGCGGCTCCCGGCCGCCGGATCGGGGTGATCGGCGAGAACGGTGCCGGGAAGTCCACTTTGGTCCGGCTGCTCGCGGGAACGGACCACCCCGACGGCGGCACCGTCGAACGACCACCGGATCTCGGCTACCTGCACCAGGAAATGCCCTTCGATCCCGAAGCCACCGTCGCCGACGTCATCGACGACGCGCTCGCCGACGCGCGCCGGAACATCGCCGAACTCGACCGGCTCGCGGCCTCGCTCGCCGAGGAACCGGAGGACGGCCGTGTGCTCGCCGAGTACGCGGAACGGCTGGAAAGCGCACAACGGCACGGTGTCTGGGATGCCGACCGCAGGGCCGGGATCGCGCTGGCCGGACTCGGACTCGGCGAGCTGAGGCGCGAACGCGCCCTCTCGTCGTTGTCCGGTGGCGAGCGCGGCAGGCTCGCGCTCGCCGCGCTGCTGGTCCGCCGCCCGGCCGCGCTGGTGCTGGACGAACCGACCAACCACCTCGACGACAACGCCGCGGCGTTCCTCGAAGGGCAGTTGCGCGACCTGCCGGGAACCGTCGTGGTGGCGAGCCACGACCGCGCGTTCCTCGACGCGGTGTGCACCGATCTCGTCGATCTCGATCCCGCGCTCGACGGCCCGGTCCGGTACGGCGGCACCTACCGCGACTACCTGGTGCATCAGCGCGCGGAACGGGAGCGCTGGCAGCGGCGGTACGACGAAGAACAGGAGGAGCTCGCCGCGTTACGGGACTCCCTCGGCGTGACCGCGCAGGCGGCCGCGCCGAACCGCGCCAAGCGGGACAACGAAAAGATGGGCTACGGGCACGCGGGCGGCAGGGCGCAGAACCACGTCTCGCGCCGTGTGCGGGCCACCGCGCGCAGGCTCGACGACCTGGAACGCCGCCAGGTTCCCGCGCCACCCCGACCGTTGCGGTTCCGCCCGGACGCACTCGCCGACCGGGCCGCCGACGGAACGCTGGTGTCCCTGCGGAACGTCGACCTTCCTGGACGGCTCGCGGTCGAGCGCCTCGACGTGCGCGCCACCGGACGGCTGCTCGTCACCGGGCCCAACGGCGCGGGCAAGTCCACGCTGCTGCTCGTACTGGCTGGCAGGCTGGATCCGCACGGGGTGCGACGCCGCCCTGGGCTCCGGATCGGGTTGCTCGACCAGGACACCGCGTTTGGCGATTCGTCTTGCACTGCAAGGGAAACGTACGACCGCGCGCTCGGCGCGGAGCGAGCGGAGTCCGTTCCGCTGACCTCGCTCGGACTTCTGCACGTCCGGGACGCGGGCAGGCCGGTCGCGGAGCTGTCGGTCGGCCAGCGGCGACGGCTCGCGCTGGCGCTGCTCGTGGCGCGTCCGCCGGAGTTGCTGCTGCTCGACGAGCCGACCAACCACCTTTCCCCGCGGCTGTGCGACGAACTCGAGGACGCACTGGGCTCCGGGCCTGGTTCGGTCGTGCTCGCCAGCCATGACCGCTGGCTGCGATCACGGTGGCGCGGCGCCGAAATCCGCGTCGAGAACGGCCGGGTGCTTTCGCCGTGCCCCAGCGCGGAAGGCTGAGCAGCGTCCACAAAGGACCGCGAGGTCACCGCTCGACGCGGTCGATGACCTCTTCGCTCCACGCGCGGATGGCCGCGGCCTGGTCGGGTGTCAGCGGATCGAAGAAGAAGCGGCGGATGTTGTCGGCGTGCCCGTGGACGGCGTCCTTCACCGCGCGCAGCCCCTTCGGGGTCAGCCCGATCCCGGTCCGGCGGCCGCTGGCCCCGCTCTCGATCCGCCGCACGAATCCGCGCTTCTCCATGCGGGTCAGCTGATGCGCGACGCGGCTCTTCTCCCAGGCGAGAGACTCGGCGAGGTCACCGACGCGCATCTCGTGGCCCGGCGCCTTCCGCAGCGTCACGAGCACGGTGAACTCGGCTTTCGAGATGCCGAAGTCGCGCTGCAGGCAGCGATCGACCTCCTGGACGAGCAGGCGCTGCGCGCGCATCCAGGTTTCCCAGAGGTCCCATTCCTCCGGTGTCACCGCACTGGTCTCCGCCATGGCGGGATCGTACCGGCCGAAAATAGTTGACGCATCAACTCCGATTCTCCTAGAGTTGACGCGTCAACTCTCAGTGCTACGGGAGGATTTGCCGAACCATGGGAATTTTGGTGCGCGGCGGCACGGTACTCGGCATCGACCAGGCGACCAGCGACCTGCCTCGCGGCGACGTGCTCGTCGAGGACGGCCGGATCAGCGAAGTCTCCGAACGGATCGACGCGCCCGGCGCGGAGGTGCTCGACGCGACGGGAATGCTGGTGCTGCCCGGTTTCGTCGACACCCACCGGCACACCTGGCAGGCGGTGTTCCGGGGAATCGGCGCCGACTGGACGTTCCCCGAATACCGGTCCGCCATGCATGGCACGGTGCGCCCGCACTGCCGGCCGGAGGACGTGTACATCGGAACGCTGCTCGGCCGGGTCGAAGCGCTGCAGTCGGGCATCACCACGCTGCTGGACTGGTGCCACTGCACCGACACTCCCGAGCATGGCGACGCGGCACTCGACGCCCTCCTCGACGCGCCGGGGCGGAGCGTCTTCTGCTACGGCGCCGGAATCGGCACGCCCGATCCGGCCGCCGCCGAACTCGCCAGGATGCGCGATCGGGTACCCGGCGACGACGGCCTGGTCACGATGGCGGCGGGGGTGCGCGGCCCCCTGCTGACGGACCTCGACACCACCGCCGCCGATGTCACCACGGCCAGGGAACTCGGACTCCGGGTGAGCGTGCACGTCCACGTGCTCGCCGGCGAAGCGGACCGGCCGGTCGCCGCGATGGCCGGACGCGGGCTACTCGACGACCGCACGACTTTCGTGCACGGCAACGGTCTCGCCGACGACGAGCTCGCGATGATGGCGGACGCGGGCTGCTCGGTGTCGATCAGCCCGGACGTCGAGCTGAAGATGGGCTTCGGCTGGCCGGAGACCGGGCGCATGCTCGCCGCGGGCATCCGGCCGACGCTGTCCATCGACGACTGCCCCTCCGCCGGTGGCGACATGTTCTCAACCATGCGCACCGCGCTGAGCGTGCAGCGCGGCCTCGACACCGCACAAGGCGTGCCGCCGTCGCTGACCGCCCGCGACGTACTGGAGTTCGCGACCCTCGACGGCGCCCGCGCGGTAGGGCTCGGCGATCGCGTCGGCAGCATCACCCCCGGCAAGCAGGCCGATCTGGTGCTGCTGCGCACCGACGACCTGACCCTGTTCCCGGCCAACCACCCGATCGGCGCGATCGTGTCCGCCGCGCATCCCGGGCTGGTGGACACCGTGCTCGTCGCAGGCAAGATCGTGAAACGGGGCGGCGAACTGATCGGCGTCGATCTCGACGCGTTGCGGGAACGTGCGTTGCGCTCGCGGGCGCGGATCGCCGCGGCCGCCGGGATCCCACTCGACGGATCGTGGTCGATCCAGCACTTCTGACGTGTCCGCGAAAGGCCGCGCATTCCCAGATCAGCTGGACGACAGCGTCAAATGGCCGCCGAACAGCGAATCACTGGTAACGGTTTGGGCGGCACCGACTCCCGGCGTCACCGTGTAATAAGCCGACCCCGTGCGCACGTCCGGAATCCGGAATCCGGAATCTGAGGTAGCAGATGTCGTAACTCCCGTCGGACGCCATGCCCCCGTAGCCGTGAACACGGTGTCGGGATCGACATCCGCCTTGCTGCTTTTCGAACTCGTCACGACGACCGCGCAGACATGCCACCGTCTCCCTGCTGTTGCCTGCGGAAGTCGTCCGAATGACGACGGGCGTTACGAGCACCCGCCGAACCCCACTGAGCGCGTGCTTACACTGGGCTACGTGGGGGATGTTTCCGAAACCCCGCGGACGCGCGCCACGATCCGGGAGGATGTCCTGCCATGACCACGTCCCTTTCGACGGACCTGTGGCCGGACGTCCAGCCGGACGCCGCGCGCAGGCTGATGCTCGCCGGGGTGGAGTCGTTCGCCCGCCGCGGCTACCACGCGACGACTACGCGTGACATCGCCAGTGGCGCCGGTATGAGTCCCGCGGCGTTGTACGTGCACTTCCCTTCCAAGGCCGCGCTCCTGTTCGCGATCAGCAAGAGCGGGCACGAACAGACACTGGCGCTCGTGGAGAACGTGGTCGCGAGCGAGGGCAGCCCGTCGGAGCGGATGCGGACGCTGGTGCGCGGATTCGCCGCGTGGCACGCGCGCCGCCACACCGTGGCGCGGGTCGTGCAGTACGAGCTCGGCGCGCTGCCCGAGCAGGAACTGGCGATCGTCACCGCGCTGCGGCGGCGCATCGAACAGCACGTCGAACAGCTCATCGTGGACGGCGTCGCCTCCGGCGACTTCACCGTCGGCAACCCGCGCACCGCGGCGAGGGCGGTGCTCTCCCTCGGCGTCGACGTGGCCCGCTGGTACAGCGAGCGCAACCGGCAGAGCCCGGACGCGCTCGGCGACGAGTACGGCGAACTCGTGCTGCGCATGCTGGGCGCCGCGGTCTAGCGAACGGCACATTTCGGGCATACTGTCCATCCGGCATCCGGGTGGCGTACCAACCGGTCGGTATCGATTCACCGCCAGAATCGACGGATTGAGACGTTGACCACATACTAAGCGGTTGGTAATTTCGGCGGACTTTCCGCACCCCGACCTCCCCGGAGGCCCGCCATGGCACGGTCCGACACCCAGCGCAGGCGGGCCGCCACCGCGGCCGCGCTCGCCTCCGCGGTCGAGTGGTACGACTACTTCCTGTTCGGCATCGCGGCGGCGCTCGTCTTCGGCGGGAAGTTCTTCCCCACCACCAACCCCGCCGCCGGTGTGCTCGCCTCGTTCGCCACCTTCGCGGTCGGGTTCCTCGCCCGCCCGGTCGGCGGGATCATCGCCGGCCAGCTCGGCGACCGCCGCGGCCGCAAGCCGATCCTCGTGCTCGCGCTGACGGCGATGGGCGTGGCCACCACCGCGATCGGGCTGCTCCCCTCGTACGCGTCGATCGGGATCGCCGCGCCCGTCCTGCTGGTGCTGCTCCGGCTGCTCCAGGGCATCGCCGTCGGCGCGCAGTGGGGTGGCGCGATGCTGCTCGCCACGGAATACGCGCCGGCCGGGAAGCGTGGCCTCTACGGCAGCTTCGTCCAGCTCGGCGTGCCGATCGGGGTGGTGCTCGCGAACACCGTGTTCCTGCTCGCCCAGAGCGCGACCACCGGTCCGGCGTTCGGCTCGTGGGGCTGGCGGTTGCCGTTCCTGATCGGCGTGCTCGTACTCGGCCTCGCCTGGTTCATCCACGCCAAGGTCGAGGAGACGCCGGAATTCCGCGAAGCGGAGGCGCCGCTGGCCACCGCCGAGCGGCCGCGGTCACCGCTCGGCCAGATCCTGCGCCACCACTGGAAAACCGTGCTCCTCGCGGGCGGCTCGTTCGCGGTCAACACGGCCACCTTCTACATCCTCATCACCGGCACGCTCGACTACACGACGAGGCACCTCGGCATGGCGCGCGGGCCGGTGCTCACCGTCACCATACTCGTCAGCCTCACCCAGCTCGCGGTAATCCCTTGGGCCGCAAGGCTTTCCGATCGCATCGGGCGGCTGCGGATCTACGCGGCCGGCACGATCGGACTGCTGCTGTGGGCGGTGCCGATGTTCCTGTTGATCGACACCGCGTCGCTCGGCGGGCTCGCGATCGGCTCGTTCGTCGGCAGCATCTTCCTGAGCGTCATGTACGGGCCGCAGGCCGCGTTGTTCGCCGAGCTGTTCACCCCGGAGATGCGCTACAGCGGCGCTTCGCTCGGCTACCAGATCAGCGCCGTCGCGGGCGGCGGGCTCGCGCCGTTCATCATGGTGCTCCTGCTCGAGTGGACGGGCACCTCCATGGCCGTCTCGGCGTACATCATGGCGCTCGCCGCGATCGCACTCGGCTCCATCGCCATACTCGCCGCGCGAAAGGCGTCCCCGGTGCCGAAACCAGCGGTCTGACCTGCGAAGAACGCACACGATCGAATACTGTCCGGAGTGGTGGCGCCCTAGCACTTGCCAAGCCGTGACGAGCACGGCGAAAGTATGCGCATGGTGTCCTTCGATCCGGCAAACCTGCTCACGGTCGCGCACGCCGAAGCACTCGCCGGAGGTGCGGAGGGCGGTGTCCCGATCGGTGCCGCGCTGTTCACAGTGGACGGTGAGCTGCTCGGCAAGGGGCACAACCGGCGCGTGCAGGACGGCGACCCCGCGATGCACGCCGAGACGGCCGCGTTCCGCGCCGCGGGCAGGCGGCCGCACTACCGCGACACGGTGATGGTGACCACGCTCTCGCCGTGCTGGTACTGCAGCGGCCTGGTCCGCCAGTTCGGCATCGGCCACGTCGTGATCGGCGAAGCCACCACCTTCTCCGGTGGGCACGACTGGCTCGCCGAGAACGGCGTCGGCATCACCGTGCTCTCGGACGCCGCCTGCACCGAACTGATGACGCGTTTCATCGCCGAGCATCCCGAACTCTGGTACGAGGACATCGGCGTCGAAACATCCGGGAGCGGAACGTGAACCGCACGTCGGTACCCCTCATCGACCTCGCGCCGTGGTTCCACGGCGACCTGGCCGACCGCGCCGCCGTCGCCACCCGCATCGACGAAGCGCTCCAGGACTCCGGTTTCCTGCTCATCGGCGGCCACGGCGTGCCGAGCGATCTCCGCGCCCGCGTCCGTGAACTGGCACGGCGGTTCTTCTCCCTCGAACACGCCACCAAGGCCAAGTACGCGGTCTCGGTCGGCGGCCGGGGGTGGCTGCCGCCCGGTGTGGAAGCGAACGGTTACGCCGAGGGCACCGCGACCCCGCCCGATCTCAAGGAATCGCTGTCCGCCGGCGCAGACGCCGCGATCGGCGACGCCGAGGTCGACGCGTTCTGGTTCCAGCCGAACGTGTGGCCGGACGAGGTGCCCGAACTCGCCGCGGCGGGCAGGCGCTACATGGCCCACATGCGGCGGGTCTCGGACGAGCTGCTGGCCGTGTTCGCCAGCGCGCTCGGCCTCGCCGCGGACCACTTCACCCAGCACACCCGCCACCCGACCTATACGTTCAACATCAACTGGTACCCCTCGCGCGGGCGGGTCGGCACGCCGGAGGAGGGGCAGTACCGGATCGGCCCGCACACCGACTTCGGCACGGTGACCGTGCTCGACCGCCAGCCGGGCGCGCGCGGGCTGCAGGTGTTCAACCGCGCGGGCGAATGGGAGGACGCACCGTCCGAACCGGACACCTTCACCGTCAACATCGGTGACCTGATGGCGCGGTGGACCGGCGACCGGTGGCGCTCGACGCGGCACCGGGTGCTCGCGCCCGAAGTGGGCGACGGGGACGCGATGTCGCTCATCTTCTTCTACGAGACCGATCACGACGCGCGGATCGAGTCGCTGGGCCCGCCCATCGGGAACACCGCATATCCGGAAGTGGTGGCCTCGGAATACCTGCGGTCCAAACTGGACGCCATCTCCCTCGGCTGAGCGTCAGCGGCCGTCTTCCTCCCACGCGCGGAGCAGCGCTTCGCCTTCTTTGCGCCGACGGCGTGCCCGCACGACCAGTGACACCGCGCCACCCAGCAGTACCAGCGCCGCTCCCCCGCCGGTGTACCAGACCCAGGCCAGGCCGGAGCCCTTGACGTACGTCGCCGTCCGCACGCTCTCGCCGGGCGAGGTGATGTTCGCGGCCCCGAGCACCTCGTCCCCCGGCTTCAGCAGCTTGCTGTCCTCGGTGAACTCCTCCAGGTCGGGATAGCCCGCGCCGTCCGGGGCCACGACCTCGCACCCGCCGCCGGGCTCGCACGCCACGACCATCGGCAGCCAGCGCATCTCCCCGCTCTCCACGTCCTTGACCAGCACCCGGCTCTGGTACGCCTTCGCATCCGGACCGCCGAAACCCGTCACCGCCTTCTTCACGGCGTCCGCCGACACCCGTCCGGTCGAGTCCGAACCGCATCCGGCGAGACTCGCCGCGCACACGGCCACCAGGACCAGCCACCTCACCCGCATCTTGCTCCCCCGTCGACGATCACGAGCGGTTCAGCATGCCGCAACCCCCGGCCGCGCACCACCGGCTGTCCCGTTGTGGCCGTTCCGGCGAGCCGCCGGGCGCAGTGGCCCCTACAGTGGATTCCGCCCGTGCCCACGACCGTGCCGGGAGGCGTCGTGCACCGAGACATCACCACCGTCGTGACCGGCTTCTCGTACTTGGAGTGCCCGCGTTGGCGCGACGGGCGGATCTGGTTCTCCGACTTCTACACGCACCGGGTGTGCTCGGCGACCGAGGGCGGCGGCGATCTCCGCGTCGAAGCGGAGGTCCCGCACCAGCCGTCCGGGCTGGGCTGGCTGCCCGACGGCAGGCTCCTGATCGTTTCGATGCGCGACAGGCGGCTGCTCCGGCGCGAACCCGACGGAACGCTCGCCACGCACGCCGACCTGTCCGGGCACGCCGCCGGGCACCTCAACGACATGGTGGTGGACGCGCGAGGACGTGCCTACGTCGGCAACTTCGGCTTCGACCTCATGGGCGGCGCCCCGATCGAGCCGACGAACCTGCTGCGCGCCGACCCGGACGGCACCGTCACCGAGGTCGCCACCGATCTCGGGTTCCCGAACGGCAGCGCGATCACCGGCGACGACGTACTGCTCGTCGGCGAGACCTTCGCGAACCGGGTGAGCGCGTTCGACATCACCGTCGACGGGGCGTTGGCGAACCGCCGCACCTGGGCCGCCTTCAGCGAGCCCTCGAACGTCGCTCCGGACGGATGCTGCCTGGATGCCGAAGGCGCGCTGTGGATCGCCGACGCCACCGGGAACCGCGTCGTCCGGGCGCAGCGGGGCGGGACGATCTTGGAGGAGATCCACCCCGGCACCGGAGTGTTCGCGTGCATGCTCGGCGGCGAAGACGGGTGCACGTTGTTCCTGTGCACCGCCCCCGATTTCGTCGAGGAAGCCCGCAAAGCGGCGCGCGAGGCAGCTCTTCTCGCCGTGCGGGTCGACGTCCCCCGCGCAGGCCTCCCGTAGCGTCGTTACGAGCCCACCAGCACGACGTCGCTCGGCTCGGCGGAGAGGCCGAGCGGTACGCGCGCGACGATCTTGAGGCTCTTCGCGTCGATCGCGACCACCGTGCTGGAGGCGTTGGTGGTCAGCCACACCTCGTCCTTGCCCGCGGTGATCCCGGTCGGGATGTGCCCGACGGCCGCCACGGTGCCCCGGACGCGCCTGCTCCCGGTGTCGATCACCGACACGGTGTCGGCGTTGGCGTTCGTGACGTACGCGGCGTGCCCGTCAGTACTGATCGCGACCTTCCACGGCGCCTCCCCCACCGGGACGCGCGCGATCACCGCGGCCGTGCGCGTGTCGAGCACGGAAACCGTGCGCTCCCAGGTATTCACGACGTAGACCTGGCGCCCGTCCGGTGTCACCGCGACGCCGCCCGCCCGTGCCTGGTCGGCGAGCCTGGTACGCACCTTGCCCGTCTCGATGTCCACAACGGACAGACCGTCGAAACAGGTGGCGTAGAGGGTCTTGCCGTCGGGGCTGACCGCGACGGCGTGCGGGGCGAGCCCCGCTTCGATAGTCGCGGATACCTTGCCCGCCGCCGTGTCGAGCACGGAGACCGTCTTGGACCCGCCCTGCCCGGTGTCCGGCCCGGTGTTCGCGACGAAGACGTGCTTGCCGTCCGGCGTGGCGGCGATACCGTGCGGGTAGAGGCCCACCGTGATCGAGCCCGTGATCTTGTTGGTCTTCGTGTCCACAACGGACACATCGCTCGCCCCGGAGTTGGTCACGTACAACCGGTTCCCCGCCTTGACCATGCCGTACGGGTTCGTCCCCACGTCGATACCGCCGACCAGCTTGTGCTTCGCCGCGTCGATGACGGAGATCGTGTAGTTCACGATCCCGCACGCGTACACCCGCTTCGTCGCGGTCACGTCGGCACCGGCGACGGCCGCGGGCACGCCGGGGAAGCTCGTGTCGCCGAACCCGTCGGGGAAATCGGCGCGATGCGTCGTCGCGCTTTCGACCACGCGGCTCGTCGTCTGCGCCCTCGATCCGCTCAACGCCGTGGCGGCGGTGGCGGGACGCGCCTTCGCGGCGGTGTGGCCCTGCGTCGGAGGTTTCTGGTCCTTGCCGGGGATCTTGGCCGGCGGAAGGGTCGCGACGTCGTGCTCCGCCTGCCACAGCGCGTCCTTGGTCTCCGGCAGCTTCGGGAACGGGCGGTGGCCGTCGAGACCGAGCGCCGAGGTCAGATCGCCGAAGGTGGCGCGGCGCCACGCGGAGATGTTCGGTTCGCGCACACCGGTGATCTTCTCCAGGAACTGGAGCACCGAAGTGTGATCGAACGGTTCCCGCGCGACGAAACCGCCCTGCGTCCACGGCGACACGATGACGCACGGCACCCTGATCCCGGCGCCGATCGGAACCCCGTCGACGAACTCGTCCTTCGTCCCCTTCGGCGGCGTCGGCGGGATCATGTGGTCGAACAGTCCGTCGTTCTCGTCGTAGTTCAGGATGAAGACGGTCTTGTTCCACACCTCCGGGTTCGCCGCGACCGCGTCGAGCTGCTGTGCGACGAAATCGGCACCGGAAGCGGGAAGGTAGTCGGGGTGCTCGCACTGCGGCGAGGTCGGGATGATCCACGAGACCGTGGGAAGCCGGTCGTGCAGCGCGTCGTAGGCGAACCGGTCCGCCGGTGAGATCGTCAGCCCATGCTGGTACAGCGGCGAATCCGGGCGCGCGTCCTGGTATGCGGCGAAGAACTCCAGCGGGTTGCAGCCGTAGTCGTCCTCCTCCTGGTACACGTGCCAGGACACGCCCGCCTTGGTCAGCCGCTCCGGGTAGGTCGTCCAGCGGTAGGGCTCCTTCACCACGTTGCTGGTGATCGGGCCGCCCCCGGTGCCAGCCGGGTCGATCGTGCCGGTCCAGTGGTAGAGCCGGTTCGGCCAGGTCGGCCCGAGCAGGGAACAGTGGTAGCGGTCGCAGATAGTGAAAGATTCGGCGAGCGCGAACTGGAACGGGATG
The DNA here is from genome assembly GCF_018736145.1 of Amycolatopsis sp. CA-230715. Classification (GTDB taxonomy): domain Bacteria; phylum Actinomycetota; class Actinomycetes; order Mycobacteriales; family Pseudonocardiaceae; genus Amycolatopsis. The sequence continues at coordinate 8,633,605 of NZ_CP059997.1, read as the reverse complement.
TCCTCGCGCGTGTAGTAGCCCATCGTGTAAGGGCCGTGCTCGTCACCGTCCGCCGCGCGGTGCGCCGGCAGCCAGTTGTCCATCTTCCCGTTGTGCCACGCCGAATGCTGAACCTTCCACGCGTGGCTGGTGGACGGGATCGCCTGCGCGCTGGTGGTCTTCGTGTCCAGGTGGAACGGAAGCAGGTAGCCGGCCGGGTTCTTCTCGTCCGGCTGGTACAGCACCGATTTCCCGTTCGGCAGCTTCGCCATGTCCGGATCTTCGAACCCGCGCACCCCGGGCATGGTCCCGAAGTAGTGGTCGAACGACCGGTTTTCCTGCATCAGCACAACGACGTGCTTGATCTCGCTCAGCGGACCGGGTTCGCGCGGGGCCTGCGCCATCGCGCGGCGCAGGTTCGGCGGCAGCAGGCTCATCGCCGCGGCGCCGCCGAGCACGCCACCGGTCGCACCGAGCATCTTGCGCCGGGATAATTCGGGCATATCGACCGCCATTCCGTCCATCACCGCACGGCCGCGCCGGGCACGGCGCGCGCGACCCCAGTTGGTCCCGCCCGAGCACACCTGACCACACGCCGTCCCGCAACCCGACGAGAGGCGGTTTCCCCTTTTGGCACAAGGATTATTCGGGCACGACGGGCATACCAACCAGGGCAAGCGAGACGGTGCTGCTTCGGCGAAGCGTCCGGTCAACGTCGGGTCCAGATCATGTGCGTGGCCCGTACCGCTTCCTAAACTCGGCCCGAGAAGGTTTCACCGGCCAGCTCCGGCCAATCTGCTCCCATCGGCCTGGACCGAGAAGGACCTGTCGCATGAATCCTGAAAACGTGCCGAACTACCCGTTCGAGCCGGCCGTCGCGTTGGCACCACCGGCGGAATGGGGCGAGCTCCGAGCCCGGTGCCCGGTCGCCAAGGTGCGTTTGCCGAGTGGCGACATCGCGGGCCTGGTGACCGGTTACGAGGATGCCCGCGAGGTGATGGGCTACCCGAGGTTCATACCCGAGGCCGCGGCCGAATCCGTCGAAGGCCCGGCGCGCAGGGCGGACACCGACGACGGCGGGGTCTTCAAACAGCACCGGGAAGACGGTGTCGACCTCGCCAACACCGAGCGGTTGTTGCGCTGGCGGCGTTTGCTAGCCGCCGCGTTGATGGACCGCAGGATGGAGGCCTGGCACGCGCCGGTCCAGCGGATGGTCGACGAGTTGGTGGACACGATGGTCGCCGACGGCTCTCCCGCCGATCTGATGGCGGCAGTGGGGATTCCCCTGCCCGCCCAGGTGGTGTGCACGCTGCTTGGCATACCGCTGTCCGAACAGGACAAGATCGTCAGGTGGTCGGACATCAATTCCCTCCTGACGAAATTCGGTCAGGAGGAGGTCGACCGGGTCCGGGTGGAAATGTACGAGTACATGTCCGGCCTGGTCGAGCAGAAGCTCGCGAAACCGGGCGAGGACGTGTATTCCAGGCTCATCGAGCTGTCCGAGAGCGCGGACGAAGGCCTCAACCGGATGGAGCTCGTCTACACGGGCATCGGCCTGGTGATAGCGGCATACGAGAACACTTCGCAGATGATCGGGAAAATGATGGCGATGCTGCTGGCGGACCGGCAGCACTTCGAAGCGGTGGTCGCCGATCCCGACACGATCCCGGGCACCGTGGACGAAACGATCCGTCTCGACACCAACGTCGGGGTCGGGATGCTCCGCCTGATCACCGAGGACATCGAAGTGGGTGGCGAGCCGGTCGGCGCGGGCACCACGCTGGTCGTCAACCCCGGCCTGGTCAACCGGGACGAGCGCAGGTTCGCCGACCCGGACGTGCTGGATCCGCACCGGAACAGCGGCACCCTCATCAACTTCGGTACCGGCAGGCACACCTGCCTGGGGCAGACGCTGGCACGGATCGAACTCCAGACCGTTCTCGGCACCCTCGCCCGCAGACTGCCTACCTTGACCCTGCGCGACTCTCCGGACGAACTCCCGTTGTGCACGGGATTGACCAGCGCCGGGTTCGCCAATCTGTGGGTGACGTGGTGACGCCACGTTCCCGCACCCGCGGATCGGCACATCCGGTGCGCGCGCCACGAATCACCGAGCGACCCCCGACCTCCATCGAGGCGGTCGCGTACCGGAGCCGATTGTCAACACTTCACCTGGCAGTATGCGGAAGGAAGCTCACGTGACCGAGTCCATCTATTCCTTGACCAAGGCGCAGGAACGACTGCTCCCCCTGTTGAACGGCGCGATGATCACCCAGGTGGTGGCGGTGGCCGTGCGGCTGGAGCTGGCCAACGCGATCGCCGAGGAGGGGACCCATGTGGACGTCCTCGCCGAGGGATGCGACCTTCCGCCGGCGAGACTGACCCGGCTGATGCGCGCGCTGGTCGGGCTCGGTCTGTGCACCGAGCCCGAGCCAGGGCGCTTCGGGCTCACCGAGGTCGGTTCGCTGTTGCGCACCGACAACCCCGATTCGTTGCGCGACTACGCGAAGCTCATCGTCGCCCCGACGACGCACGAGTACTGGGCCCAGCTCGAAACCAGCCTCCGCACCGGCCGCGCCGGCGTGGAGCTGGTCACCGGCAAGTCGGTGTTCGAGGTGATCGCGGACGACCCCGAGGTGGCGGCCACGTTCAACGAGGGCATGGGCTACGTCACCAAGGAGACCGCCAAGCTCCTCCCCGAGTACTACGACTTCAGCCGATTCCGCACGGTGGCCGATATCGGCGGGCGCGGCGGCATCCTGATCTCCACCGTCCTCGCCGCCTGCCCTCACCTGAAGGGCATCCTGTTCGACACCGTCGAAGGCATCTCCCAAGCGAACAAGATCGTGGGAGCCGCTGGTGTCTCCAGGCGCTGCACGATCACCTCGGGCAGTTTCTTCGACGCGGTGCCTGCCGGCGCCGAGCTGTACATGATCAAGAGCGTGCTCCACGACTGGGACGACGATGACGCCATCACCATTCTGCGCCGCTGCCGCGAGGTGATACCCGCCGACGGCCGGTTGTTGATCATCGACCCGGTCTTGACGGCCACCTCGGCTTCCGCCAATTTCGCGATGCACCCCTACCTCGTCGACCTGCACCAGCTCATTGTCGCCGGTGGCAAGGAACGCACGCGTGCCGAATGGGAACACTTGTGCGCGGAGGCGCAATTCGAGCTGCTCGAAGTCAGGACGCTGCCGGCGCACCTCGATGTCAGCCTGATCGAGGCGAAACCGGCCTGAACCGGGCGCGGGTACGACCGCCGGTCGTACCCGCCCCGAGGCGGCCGGACATCGTACGACGAGGAAACCGGATTCGACAGCGAGCCGTTACGACGGCATCGCGGCCGCGTGCTGCGCGAGTAACAGCTGACAGAGTTCGTTGCTGCCCTCGATGATCTCCATCAGTTTCGCGTCCCGGTACGCACGTGCCACCACGTGGCCGTCGAGTGCACCGGCGGACGCGAGAACCTGCGCGGCGAGAGCGGCGCCCTTGCTCGCGTTGGTCGCACCGACGTACTTCGCGAGCACGACCGCCATCACCAGCTCCGGAGAATTCGCGTCCCAGCAAGCACTCGCGCGCTCGCAAGCTCGCAACACCGTCTGCTCCGCGACGTAGAGCTCCGCGATGTGCCCTGCCACCAGTTGGTGGGCGATGAGCGGTTTGCCGAACTGGGACCGGGCCCCGGCATGTCGCGCGGCCGCTTCCCGGCACGCGCTGAGAATGCCCGCGCAGCCCCAAGCCACGGAGAACCGCCCGTACGCCAGCGCGGTCGTGACCAGCAAGGGCATCGGCAGCCCGGTGGTGCCGCCCAGCACACTCGTGCCCGGCAGGCGCACGTCGCTGAACCCGACGTTGGCGTGGCCTGCCGCACGGCATCCCATCGGATTGGCGATCCTGTCCACCTCGACCCCGGCGGCGGAAGTGGGCACGAGCACCGCGGCGCCACCGCCGGCGCAGCGCCCGAAGACCACGAGCTGGTCCGCGTACGCCGCCGCGGTGACCCACACCTTGTTCCCGTTGAGCACGACGGAATCGCCGTCCACTTCGATCGTGGTGTCCATTGCGGACAGATCGGAGCCTGCCCCGCGCTCGCTGAAGGCGACCGCTGCCAGCCTTCCGCCGACGAGCTGCGGCAACAGCTCGGCGGTCTGACCGGTGTCAGCCAGGCGCTGGATGGTCCACGCCGCCATGCCTTGGGAAGTCATCACACTGCGCACCGAACCGCACCGGGTGCCCACGTGCGCGGTCAGGCGACCGTTGTCGAGGCTGGTCAAAGCGAGACCACCCTGCGCCGCAGCCACCTGACCGCACAGCACACCGCGGGCGCCTAGTTCGCGAAGCAACTCCTCGGGGAGGCGACCGTCCATGTCCCACTGATCCGCTCCCTCGCCGAGGAGCCCGTCGACCTCGGCGAGCAACTCTGTCAACCCCGGCTCGCGCGCCGCCCGGCCGGTCATCAGAACATCGCCTCCTCGTAGCGGTAGAAGCCGCGACCGGTCTTGCGCCCGAGCTCACCATCGCGCACCTTCGCCAGGAGGAGATCGCAAGGACGGCAGGCCTCGTCACCGGTCCGTTCGTGCAGTGCGAGCAACGAGTCGACCAGGTTGTCCAGCCCGATCAGATCGCCGGTGCGCAGCGGACCGGTGCGGTGCCCGAGGCACCCCTGCATCAACTGGTCGACCTCCTCGGCCGCGGCGATGCCTTCGCCGACGAGGTTCGCCGCCTTGTTGATCATCGGGTGCAGCAGCCTGCTGGTCACGAAACCGGGCGCGTCCCGCACGATCACGGCCCGCCTGCGCAAGGTCGCGAGCAAGTCGAGCAACGCGTCCACCGTCACATCGGAGGTCTTCGGGCCCCTGCTCACTTCGACCATCGTGATCAGGTACGACGGATTCATGAAATGCGTGCCGACCAGATCCCGCGGCACCGGCACGGAACCGGCCAACTCACCGATCGGGATGCCCGAGGTGTTGGAGACCAAAGGCACCCCCGGACCGACCACACCCGACACCTCGCCGAGCACCGCCGCCTTGACCTCAGGCGACTCGGTCACCGCTTCGATCACCGCGGACGCACCGTCCACTCCGGACAGGTCGGTCGTGGTGACGAGGCTCCCGGGCGTCGTGCCCTCGGGCAAAGCGCCCATGAGCTGCGCGTGCCGCGACTGCTGGGCGATCCGGCGACGGCCGGTTTCGAGCGCCACCTCGTCGACGTCGACCAGGACGACGGATACGCCGTGCCCGATCGCCAGGGTGGCGATGCCCGATCCCATCACCCCGGCGCCGACGACAGCGATCCGCTCGTGCCACTGCTCGTTCATCCCGTGACGCACCTCGTATCCGTCTCGCTCTCACAGCGCATGCGGTACCAACGGGGAAACCGCGTCGTGATCCGCGCGATAGCGGTGCATCGCGGCTCCCGCCCCGGGTGTCCGAAGCCGGGCGGCCAGGTACTCCGGGACCCCGATCGTGCAGATCAGCCCGGCACGGTCCGGTCCCTCGCTGAGCAGCCCCATCCAGGGGAACGCCATATCGCCGCGCGGCGAAAAGAACCTCGGACGGTTTCCGTCGAAAGTGATGTCGTACGCACCGAAACCGGCCCAATTGGTGAGCACGGTGCTCGGCCGCTCGGAAAGGACCGCCGTGGGAACGAACGTCTGCAGGAACCGCCGGTCCGGCTTCGCCAGGAACTCGAGGTTCGCGCGCAGGTTCAGATGGGACACGGGGTAGCCCTCGATCGCGCCGCGGAGCGAGGCGGCCAACCGCTCCGGCGAGATGTCCGGAGCGTACGGCAGTTCGATCTTCCCCAGCAGGTTCCCGATCACCGAAGCGGACAGCCCCAGCGGACGGCGGATGTTGACCGGCACAGTCAGGTCCCGCGCCTTCGGCGGATCTTCCAGCCCGGCGAGCGAAGTCAGCACGTGCGCGCTCACCGCGTCGCTAGCGGACAGCCAGCGTCCCGCCTTGACGCGGAGGGCGTCGCGCAGGCGTGCCACCTCCGCCTCGGTGAAGGCGAGTTGAACGGTCTCCGTCGGCTGCGCCGCGGAGGAACTGAGCCGCCGCATGATTCCCTCGGCGTCTCCCGGACCGATCTCCGTGTAGTCCGCGGCGACGTCGCCCTGCGGAGGAAGCACCCGATCCAAGAACGCATCTCGGTCGTCGACGATGTCGACGGCCGGGATCTCCCCGCCATCGACGCAAGCCGACCACGCCCGCATCAACAACATGAAGCTGTGGGTGTCGCCAACGGTGTGGTTCCACGAACACCCCACCACGGTCCCGCCGTCGGCCAACCGGCTCACCCTGATCGCCAGCAACGGCAGTTCCCCGGCGCCGGTCGGCTCCGACGGATACCCGAACGCACCGGCAAGGGTGATCGTGTCCGCCAGCGTCCGGTCCACCTCGGTCACCGTCATCGGCACGCCGGAGTCCGAACACACGATCTCCGCCGAAGCGGTGTCGCCGCGTATGCGGCCACCGAATACGGGAACCAGGTCCAGTGCGCGGGAAAGCCCGTCGGCGAGCCGGTCCACATCGAGCGTCCGGTCGTAGAAGAAGGTGGCGACCACGGCCATGTCGATGGTCATCGAGTCGATCAGTCCACATCGGACGACCGCACCGGAAGCCCTGCCTGCTTTGATCACGCGCGTCGCCGAGTCCATGCCACCCCTCACCGGAAAGTCGGCTCCACATTAGGCGGGGCCGCTTGCAAAAGCCTTGCACTGCCTCGCGAATCCGACGTTGCCCCGAAATGTCCACCACGTACGCGCGCCCGGTCTTGCCGCCACCACGGCCCGGCGGGCACGATCCGGATTCCACACGCCCGACGAAGGCGAGGAGCGATGGACATCCGTCCGTTGAATGTGCTCGACGCGTACCAGGTGACCCCGGTCCAAGCGGCCGACCGGCGCGGGGCGTTTTTCGAGTCCGTCCGCTTCAGCGCGCTTTCCCAAGTGGTCGGACACCCGGTGCGGATCAGCCAGGTGAATTTCTCGGTGTCCAGGAAGAACACGCTACGCGGCATTCACGGCACCGCACTGCCGCCGGGGCAGGCGAAGTTCGTGACCTGCGTGCGCGGCGCGGTGCTGGACGCAGTGGTAGACCTGCGAGTGGGTTCGCCGACCTTCGGCCAATACGCGGTCGTGCCGCTGGACGAGGAGTCGGGAGCCGCGGTCTACATAGCCGACGGCCTCGGTCACGCGTTCCTCGCGCGCACGGACGGCGCCCGGATGGCCTATTTCTGCTCGACCGAGTACACGCCGGCGGCCGTGCTCGAAATCGACGCGCTGGACCCCGACATCGGTTTGCCCTGGGGCCTGAGCGAGGAACCGATCCGGTCCGCGAAAGACCTCAAGGCGCCCCCTCTGGCGGATCTCGCCGACCGGCGGCTCCTGCCCACCTACGCCGAGTTCCAACGCGCGTACCGGTCCTCGCGCGTCGAGGAAACGTCGGTCGAACTGCCCGCGCTCGGCATGTCCACACCTCCACCGGCACCGTGATCGTTGACAGGCCGCGATTCGGGAGGCACCCGTGAACCGTTTCGACATCCGCATCCGGCCGGCGACGGAGCGGCCATGAGCATCCATCTGCCTGCCGACCGGCCGGACACCGGCGAGGACCTGGACACCGCGTTCCGCTTCCTGGTCTCGGCCAGCGCCGCCGACAGTCCGGTGACCCCGCTGGCCGAGTTCCACCGGTGGTTCGCCGAGCGGACCGAGCGGATGAGCCAGGTCGAGGTCGACCGGATCCCGTTCGCGGACATGGCGGGCTGGCGGTTCCAGTTCGACACCGGCAACCTCGTGCACGAGTCCGGCCGCTTCTTCACCATCGAGGGACTGCGAGTGCGCACCGATCGCTCCTGGGTGAGCACGTGGACCCAGCCGATCATCGTGCAGCCGGAGGTCGGGATACTCGGCATTCTGGTCAAGGAGTTCGACGGGGTACTGCACTGCCTGGTGCAAGCCAAGGTGGAGCCGGGCAACGTGAACCTCGTCGAGGTGTCCCCGACCGTGCAGGCCACCCGCAGCAACTACACCAGGGTGCACAACGGGGCCGAGGTCCCCTATCTCGACCTCTTCCGCAACCGGCGCGGCGCACGAGTGCTGGTCGACGTGCTCCAATCCGAGCAGGGCTCGTGGTTTCTGCACAAGCGCAACCGGAACATGGTGCTCGAGGTCTTCGAGGACGTGCCGCACCACGAGGACTTCCAATGGCTCACGCTCGGTCAGATCCGCCAGCTGCTGCGGTTGCCCCACGTGATCAACATGGACACCAGGACGGTGCTTTCGTGCGTGCCGACCACCTTTTCCGGACGCGCACCGGAACCGACCGGCTCCGGCTTCACCGCCGACGTCCGCCGGTCGATGTCCGTGCGGGCGCGCCCGCTGCACAGCATGCGAGAGGTGCTCAGCTGGCTCACCGACGTGCGGACCCGCCGGGAACTGGTGCAGCAGCGCGTCCCGTTGCACTGCGCCGCCGAAAGCGGCTGGCTGCGCACCAAGGACGAGATCGCCCATCCTGATGGCAAGTTCTTCACCGTCGTCGCGGTGGACGTCCGGTCGGCGGGCAGGGAGATCGCTTCCTGGTCCCAACCGCTGGTGGCGCCGAACGAGTCCGGGCTGCTCGCGTTCCTCGCCAAGCGGATCAACGGTGTGCTGCACGTTCTGGTACAGGCCAGGGTCGACGCGGGCTCCCTGAACGTCGCGGAGATGGCGCCCACCGTGCACTGTCAACCGGGGAACTACGCCGACGTGCCGGAGGAGCACCGGCCGCGGTACCTCGACGAGGTGCTCGCCGCGCCGGCGTCTCGCATCCGCTACGACGCCATGCAGTCCGAGGAGGGAGGGCGTTTCTACCACGCCAAGAACAGGTACCTCGTGATCGACGCACCGGACGGCTTCCCCGACGCGGCCCCGCCGGACTACCTCTGGATGACGCTCAACCAGCTGTCGAGCCTGCTCCTGCACAGCAACTACCTCAACGTCGAACTGCGCAGCCTGCTGGCCTGCATCCAAGCGGTGTGATCGACGGTCCGCGCCAGCCACTCGCACGGGAAAGGGTCCCCGCAGACGATGACAGCACATACGCCACCGCCGGTCCTGTTCACCAGCCTGTCGCACCCGGGGATGTTCTACCCGACCGCGGGGATCGTCGGCGAGTTGGCCCGCAGGGGTGTGGAGGGGCTGTGGTTCGGCAGCACCGACGACCGCAAGGCCGAGATCGAAGCCCTGTCGCGGCGCAGCGAGGTCCGGTTCGTCTCGCTCGGCCCGTACCTCCCGCAGCTGCAACCGGGCAGGTGGAGTGACGACGTACTGCACGCCCTGAACGCCAGGTCGCGGTTGCGCGCGTTCGCCGCCCTGATGGACCGTGACGTGTTCGGCAAGGCGAACAGCGACGTTCCCGAGGTCCGGGAAGCGAACTTCTACCAGCGCGCCCTCGACGCCCTCGACCACGTGCAACCGGGACTCGTCGTGATCGACACCTCGAACATGTGGATGTTCGACGCCGTCGACGCGAGGAACTTGCCCTACGTCGTGAACTCGCCGACGGTGGTGAGCTACATGTACCCCAAGCCGTTCAGCTGGACCTATCCCTGCTCGTTCTCCGGGCTCCCCCACCCGATGACACTGCGGCAGAAACTGGTCAACGCGGCCTTCTCGATAGGCCGTTTCGGCGTCTTCCTCGCGCCGCAACGGGCCAAGGCCGCCAAGGACTTCGCGCGCACGCGCCGAGAGCTGGGCATCGCGAACGCCACCAACAACATGGCCAAGCGCGGCGACGCCGCCGAGTCGATCATCGGCCACTCGCTGTTCGGTGTGGAATTCCCCTTCGAGTGGGCACCGAAGAACCTGCACATGATCGGGACCGTGCTGCCCGCGCCGAGCGAGGACTGGCCGACCAGCGAAATCGCGGCCTGGCTCGATGCGCACCCGTCGGTGCTCTACTTCTCCCTCGGCACGATGAGCAGGCCCTCGCGCGAACAAATAGCCGCGCTGGTCGACGCCGCCGGTCGCCTCGCCGGGCGGCACCACGTGCTCTGGAGCCTGCCCGAGTCCCAACGGCACCTGCTTCCCGACGGGCTCCCCGCCAACGTGCGGATCGAACGCTGGGTGCCGCAGGCCGAGGTGCTCGCCCACCCGCACGTGCGGGCGTTCCTGTCCCACGGCGGCAACGGGGCGCACCAGGGCCTGCACTTCGGCAAGCCCCTGCTGTTGCTGACCCATCTGTGGGAAGTCCGGGACAACGCCGTGCGGTTCGTGGGCGGCGGTTCGGCACTCCAGGTCGACGACCCGTGGGATGTCGACCCCGCGGAGGTGGCGGACAAACTACATCGCCTCGTCACCGAACCCCGCTTCGGGGAACGGGCCCGGTACTGGCAGGAGCGCTACCACGAAGCGGGCGGCGCGTCCGCCGCCGCCGAGATCGTGCTGCGCCACCGCGACGCCCTCACCGGTGCGGCCCGATGACCGGACCCGCCATCCGCTTCGGCGTCCTCGGCTGCGCCGACGTCGCCATCCGCAAGACGCTGCCCGTACTCGCCCACCATCCCGGTGTGCGCCTGGTCGCGGTGTCCAGCAGGTCCGCGGACAAGGCCGTGGCCACCGCTGCGACGTTCGGCTGCGAGCCGGTCACCGGCTACCGGCGGCTGCTCGACCGGCCCGACATCGACGCCGTCTACATACCGTTGCCGCCGGCACTGCACGCGACCTGGATCGACGCCGCCCTGCGCGCCGGTAAGCACGTACTGGCGGAGAAACCGCTGACGCCGACCAGCTCGCAGACCCGCGCGCTGGCGGACCTGGCGGCCGAGAGCGGCCTCGTGCTGATGGAAAACGTCGCATTCCCGTACCACCGCAGGCATCGCCAGGTACTCGAACTGGTCGCCAGCGGCCGGATCGGCGACCCGGTCGCGTTCACCGGATCGTTCACGGTCCCACCGAGGCCGGCCGGGGATATCCGGCACTCGGCCGAACTCGGCGGCGGTGCCCTGCTGGACGCCGCTGTCTACCCGGCCGTGGCCGCGCAACTGGTGCTCGGCGAAGACCTGAGAGTGGCGGGAGCCGTGCTGCGACAGGGCTCCAGTGGCGTCGACGTCGCCGGAGCGGCACTGCTCGGCAGGAGCGATGGCGCGACCGCCCAACTCACCTTCGGGATGCACCACCAGTACACCTCGGAATACCAGATCCTCGGCACCCTCGGGCGCATCACGGTCGGGCACGCGTTCCACCTCCCGGCGGGCGCGGACTCGGAGATTCGCGTCCACGAACGGGGATACGAGCCCCACGAGTCCATCCCGGTCGCGGCGGACGACCAGTGCGGCAACGCCGCGGCCGCGTTCGTCCGCGCCGTCCTCACCGACCGCGGCGGCCCGATCGGGAGCACGCTCGTGCCCACCGCGAGGGTGCTGGAAGAGATACGGCACAAGGCGATCCCGGGAGGTGGGGATGTCCGCATCGACCGGTGACCGGGTTGTCGTACTCGGCGGCGCGGGGTTCGTCGGGCGGCACGTCTGCGCCGAATTCGCCTCGGCCGGCTGGGATGTCATGGCCGTCACCTGGCGCCGCGTCAACCCGGCCGTCGCCAAGTGCGTACGCGTGGACCTGGCTGCCGCCGAGGACGAGCAGCTCACCGGGGTGCTCACCGAGCTGGGCCCGGCGGTGGTGGTGAATTGCGCTGGGGTGGTGTGGAGCCGGTCGGCGCAGGACATGCGGCGGTCCAACGTACTGCTGACCGAACGGGTGCTGCGCGCACTCAGCGGCACGCCCGGCCGACCTCGCCTGGTGCAGGTCGGCTCCGTCGCGGAGTACGCGAGCGCGCCACCGCCCACCCTGCTCTCCGAGGATTTCCCGCTGGAAACCCGTTCCGCCTACGGGAGCACGAAAGCGGAAGCGTCCACGGCTGTGCTCGCGGCCGCCAAGGACGGCCGGATCGACGGAATCGTGCTCCGCGTCGCGCAGGTGCTCGGCGCCGGGGTACCGGAGGAGAGCCTGCTCGGCAGAGTGGCCGCGCAGTTGACCGCTCCCGCGCCGGCGGCGGTCCGAGTGGTGCGACTGCCACCGCTGGACGCCGTTCGCGATTTCGTCGACGCCAGGGACACCGCGCGCGCAGTCGTGGCGGCCGCGGTGACCACGCACACCGGCCGCGCGATCAACATCGGCCGCGGCGAACCGGTCGTGGTGCGGGACCTTGTCCAGCAGCTCGTCGACACCAGCGCGGTACCTGCCCGTATCGAGGAGCATCCGGTCGAGGACGACGGAAGGGCACTGCGGCAGACGAACTCGCGGTGGCAGGTTGTCCACAATGGACTGGCGCGGAGCCTGCTCGGCTGGCGGCCCTCGGTGTCGCTTGAGGACTCGATCGAAGCGGTCTGGGTGGCCGCCTCGGCGCGGCACCCGTTCGCAGCCAGCTGAACGCACCGAACAGAGAGGGGTGATCGCCGGTGGACGTCGGCGAAAGCAAGGCGCAGATCCTCAAGTTGGTGCGTGAGTACCACCGCCAGCGCGAAACCGGGCAATTCGTGCCCGGCACGACACCGGTGCTGTCCTCCGGGGCCGTGCTGGACGAACAGGACAGGGCGTCCTTGGTCGAAGCCGCGCTCGATCTTCGCATCGCCGCGGGCGTGCACTCCCGCCGGTTCGAGCGCGAACTGGCGCGGACGTTCGGACTGCGCAAGGCACACCTGACCAACTCGGGGTCGTCGGCGAACCTGCTGGCGTTGTCCGCGCTGACTTCGCCCGCGCTGGAGGATCGTCGGCTGGTGCCCGGCGACGAAGTGATCACCGTCGCGGCCGGCTTCCCCACCACGGTGAACCCGATCGTGCAGAACGGTCTGGTGCCGGTGTTCGTGGATATCGAACTCGGCACGTACAACACGACCCCGGACCGGATCGCCGCCGCGATCGGGCCGCGCACCAAGGCCATCATGATCGCGCACGCGCTGGGCAATCCGTTCGCCGTGGCCGAGGTCGCCGAGCTCGCGGCCGACCGTGACCTGTTCCTGGTCGAAGACAACTGCGACGCCGTCGGCTCGACCTACCGTGGCCGGCTTACCGGTACCTTCGGCGATCTCGCGACGGTGAGCTTCTACCCCGCCCACCACATCACCGTCGGTGAGGGCGGCTGCGTGCTCACCGACAACCTGGCGCTGGCCAGGATCGTGGAGCAACTGCGCGACTGGGGACGGGACTGCTGGTGCGAACCGGGCGAGGACGACACCTGCTTCAAGCGGTTCGACTTCCAGCTCGGCACGCTGCCCCGCGGTTACGACCACAAGTACGTCTTCTCGCACGTCGGGTACAACCTGAAGTCCACCGATCTCCAGGCGGCGCTGGGGTTGAGCCAGCTGGCCAAACTGCCGGGGTTCGGCGAGGCCCGCCGCGCCAACTGGCGGCGGTTGCGGGACGCGTTGGACGGCCTGCCGTGGCTGCTGCTGCCGGAGCCGACCCCGGGATCGGATCCGAGCTGGTTCGGATTCGTGTTGACCATCCAGCCGGGCAGCCCGTTCACCCTTCGGGAACTGGTGTCCTTCATGGAATCCAGGAAGATCAGCACCCGCCGGTTCTTCGGCGGCAACCTCACCCGCCATCCCGCCTACCTGGACGTCCCGTACCGGGTGGCCGGCGAGTTGACCAACGCCGACGCGGTCACCGAGCGGACCTTCTGGATCGGCGTCTACCCCGGTATCACCGCGGAGATGATCGACTTCGTCGCGGCTTCCATTCGGGAGTTCGTGCTGGCGCGATGAAAGGCTGACGCAAGGAGCGCCGACCTAGCATCGGTGGCGCAAACGGTGAGGACAGCTCCGGCTCCGCGAGCCGGATTCCGACGAAGACGGGGGACCCGTCGTGACTACGACACCTGACGAGCGGTCGGCAGACGATGTGGACGGGGAAGGAATTCAGCGGGACCTCCTGGCCTTCCTCGAAGAACGCACGAAGCTTCAGTGGGCACCCGACGTCGATCTGTTCGAGTCGCGCGAGCTGTCGTCCATGTTCGCCATGGAACTGGTGGTGTTCCTCGAACAGCGGTTCGGCGTGGAGATCGTGGGCTCGGATCTCAACCTGGCCAACTTCCGCACGGTGCTGCTCATGGTGGACCTGGTCCGGCGCCTCCGGCTCGCCCGCGCCGAGCAGACCGGTGTCTGATCCCGTGGCGGGCACCAGCCCGCCGCCACCGGTGAAGTGCCTGGTCTGGGATCTGGACAACACGCTGTGGCGGGGCACGCTGCTCGAGGGAGACCGGCCCGTGCTGCGGCCGTCGATCCGGGAGGTGATCGTCGAGCTCGACGCGCGGGGCGTCCTGCACGCGGTGGCCAGCCGCAACGACCACGACGAAGCGTGGAAAGCACTGCACGGCCTGGGGATCGCGGACTACTTCGTGGCGGCGAGGATCGGGTGGGGGCGTAAGTCCGACTCGGTCCGCGAGATCGCGGAGCAACTCGACTTCGCTCCCCGCACGGTGGCGTTCATCGACGACCAGCACACCGAACGCGCCGAGGTCCGGTTCCACCTGCCCGAGGTTCGCTGCTACCGGGCCGAATCCGCCACCGGCCTGCTCGGTCTGCCGGAGTTCAGCCCGGCCAAGATCACCGCCGACTCCGCGCGCCGGCGCGAGATGTACCGAGCCAAGGAGCGCCGGGAATCCTCGCGAGCCGCGTTCACCGGACCCGACGAAGAGTTCGTCAGGTCACTGGAAATGGTGCTCGAACTCCGTCAGGCGGGAGAGTCGGACCTCGCGCGGGTCGAGGAACTCACGCTGCGCACGAGCCAGATGAACGCGACCGGGGTGCACTACTCCGAAAGCGACCTGCGAACGCTGCTCGACGATCCGGAGCACGACGTGCTGGTCGCGACCCTCGACGACCGCTTCGGAACGCACGGCGCGGTAGGCATCATGCTCGTCCGGCCGACCGGGCCGGTGTGGCACCTGAAGCTGCTGGCCACCTCGTGCCGCGTGGTCTCCTTCGGCGTCGGTTCCATCATCCTGAACTGGCTGATCGACCGGGCCGCCGCGGCCGGAGCGCATCTGGTCGCCGATTTCCGCCGCACCGACCGGAACCGGATCATGGAGGTCACGTACCGGTTCGCCGGCTTCGCCGAGGATCCGTGCGCGTGCCACGGCGCAGTCGGTCCCGAGCGCCTCCACCTGCGCTGCGCACCGCAGCCGCCGCCCTCGACCATGCGGGTGCTCGCGCCGGACCTGGTCCGCACCGAAGGAGGCGGCCTTGGCTGAGCAGATCGCCCACGCCGCCGAGCTTCTCGACTACGTCAGGAAGAACTCCCTGCGGGACGACCCGTTGCTGCGCGAACTGCGCGAGCGCACGGCCGAGTTGCCCGCGGGGAAGGCCATGCAGGTGAGCCCCGAAGAGGCACAGTTCCTGTCCCTGCTGGTCCGCTTGACCGACGCCGCGAACGTGGTCGAGGTCGGTACCTACACGGGGTACAGCACACTGTGCATGGCGCGCGCGCTCCCTCCGCACGGCCGCCTGGTGACCTGCGAGGTCAATCGCAAGTGGACGGACATAGCCGCCGGCTTCTGGCGGCGGGCGGGCGTCGCCGAGCGCATCGACGTACGCATCGGAGACGCCGCCGAGGCGCTTGCCGCGCTCTGCCGGGAGTGCCCCGGCTCGTTCGACATGGCGTTCATCGACGCGGACAAGGCCAGTTACCGGTCCTACTACGAGAGCTGCCTGGAACTGGTCCGCCCCGGCGGGTTGCTCGTGCTCGACAACACGCTCTTCTTCGGCAGGGTCGTGGATCCGTCCGCGCGGGACCGGGACACCTTGGGAATACGCGAAATCAACGCCGCGCTCGCCGCGGACGACCGCGTCGAGATCTCGATGCTCATGGTCGCCGACGGGATGACTCTGGCCAGGAAGAATTCGCGTTAGCCTCGAGATTCCGCGAGGCCAACGCGAATTCAGCCCTGCCGGCACCACCCATCGCCCGGATTCGCTCCTACGCCGAGTAGTTGACGCGGCGCGACGCGCAGGCGCCGGCCGAGAACGTCGATCTGCGTTGGTAGGTGACATCGATGCCGCCTAATCCGCGGTTTCGCCGCAGGGCTGCCAGCCGGTCCTGGCACTGCTCGACTCCCCACGGTTCGTCGACTTCCCGGTAGTTGGCCAACGCCCGCTGGTAATGGTCGAGGGCCTTGTCGAACTCGTACAGCCTCTCGCAAGCCGTGCCCATCGCACACAGCTCGGCCGCCTCGCCCACGAGGTCGTAGCCAGCCCGGTGGAGCAACTGGGCGCGCTGGTGCAGCCGACCGGACAACCGGTTCCGGCCCAACCACCCGGCGAGCACACCCAGGCTGCTCACCGCCCGTGCTTCACCGGCACGGGCAGCGGTGCCGGCCAAGTCGCCCAGTCTGACCGTTCCGTCGAACATGCGGCCGACGACGTGCAACCGGTCGGTCTCGCGGTCACCCAACGTCCGGACGCACTCCCACCGCGCGGAGCCGTGCTGCCGAGTGGGCGAGTTCAGGCTCGCCTGGAGAAAGCCACTGCGCTCGGTCTCCCACCACAGCACGACCTCCTCGCGGTCGGCGAAGTTTCGCCCGGCGCAGGCGGTGCGTCCCTGGTCCGGCAACGGCGCGCTGTCCGGGAACAGCACGCGATGCGCGTTGGTGCCGGTACGCAGGTAGTAGTCGAGCAGCCGGTGCAGGGCGATGACGAGTTCGTCCCGGCTCACTCGGTGGGAGTACCCGTACGAAACGAGGAGTTCGTGCATCTGGTAGCGCTCGAGTGACACGGACTCGAGCATGTTGGCGTCCACCAAGGACTCCAGCACGGACTCCGCTTCGGCGGGGGTGAGGCCGGCCAGCGCGGCCGCCGCGGCGAGGTCGAACGCGCGGCCCTGTACCAAGCTCAACAACCGGAACATCCGTTGCCGCACGGGGTTCAGGCGCAGGTACGAAGCGGCGAAGGAGCGCACCAGCCTGTTCTCCCCCGCGTCGCCCTCCGCCGCCCACAGCCGTTCCCGCCGCAGCAGGTGCCCGAGCTCCGCCACCGTCCAGGACGGCCGGTGCCGGAGCCTGGCCGCAGCCAGGTAGATCGCCAACGGAAGCTTCCCGCACAGCTCGACCACTTCGGCGACCGCTTCCGGCTCCGCCGCTCCCCTGCCGTCGGCCAGCATCGTCACGAACAACGCGATCGCCTCGGCCGTCGCAAGTGGACGCAAGAACAACGTGTGCGTCGCGTTCAACCCGATCAGCTGGTTCCTGCTGGTGACCAGGATGAGCGAGCCACTTCCACCAGGCATCAGCGGGCGCACCTGCTCGACGTCGGCCGCGTCGTCGAGCACGATCAGCATCCGCCGGCTCGAAAGCTGGTCACGCCATTTCGCGGCGCGCTGCGCCAAGGTGTCCGGGATCGCGCGTGCGGGCACCCCGGCCGACTCCAGCAACTCGGCCAACGCCTCGACGGGTTTCTTGGGCGCGTCGGTGGCGGAATGGCCGTGCAGGTCGACGAACAGCTGCCCGTCCGGGTAGAACTCGGCGAGCGCGTGGGACACGTGCACCGCGAACGCCGTCTTGCCCACCCCGGCCATCCCGTTGATCGACCCGATCAGCGCGGTGCCCTTCGCCTGCGATTTCGCGCAGGCCATCGCCATGATCAGGCTCACGTCGGCCGCCCGCCCGACGAACTCCAGGCCGGTTGCCGGGAGCGAGTTGATGGCGACGGCCGCCTGAGCCGCCGGAGAGTCCAGCTCCGCGTCCTGGCTGAGGATCTTCTGATGCAGCCGGTGCAGATCCGGTCCCGGCTCCACCGCGAGTTCGTCGACCAGTGCCTGCCGCGTCGTCCGGTACACCTGGAGCGCCTCGGCCTGCTGTCCGCGGCGGTACAGCGCACGCATCAGCAAGGCCGCCAGCCGCTCCCGCAGAGGATGCTGCAACAACAACTTGCGCAAGTCGGGGATCACGTCGGCGTCGCGCTGGAAAGCGAGCTCGATCTCCAGCCGCTCCTCCTCGGCCACGATCCTGGCGTCGTCGAGCTGCACCGCCTCGATCCGGGCGATCTTCCCGGGCAGTTCGCTCAGCGCGGGGCCGCGCCACAGGGCCAGAGCCCGCCCCAGCGCGTTACCCGCCTCTTCCAGAAGGCCGATCGTCGCGTTGGCCCGGCCGATCTCGACCTCTCTGCGGAAGACCTCGACGTCCGACTCCCCCGGCTCGACCTTGAGCCGGTAGCCGTTCGAATCGGTGCAGATCCGGTCAACGCCGTCGGTACCGGCCGCGGCGAGCCGCGTCCGCAGCCTGCAGATGTAGGAGTGCACGGTCGCCGCGCTCGCCTGCTGCCAGTCTCGGTCCCACGCGGCGTCCACCAGCGCCTTCACCGGCACCGGATGGTTCGCGTGCAGCACCAGCGTCGCCAGCAGCGCCTTGACCCTCGGACCACCCACCTGGACGACGGTGCCACCACTGCGCACTTCGAATGGCCCCAAGATACGGAATTCCACAAAGCCCCCAGAGATATGAAACCGGTCAGAGATGCGGTCCCCCCTCTGCTCGGCCATACCAAGCACGACGCCCGGCGGCTATCGATTCGACACGTTCGTCACCGGAGCCAGCGAACTCGCGAAACCAGCGGAGCAAGAGCGACGGCCCCTCCCCGGCCGGCACCGCACCCCGACTGAACGTGATGGTCCTCGTTCTACCCCATACAGGCGACCCTCCCGTCTCATCGGCGCACAGTGACCACTGTGCCCGCCACTGTCACCATAGCCGCTTTCAACGACCTTGCACATGCCTTCCACCGGGGCCGAGCAGGTTTTCCGCTGCTAGACTCAGCCAAGAAAGAAACCTACCCGAAACGACATTTCCGGTCCGCTGCCGCAAAGAATAGCGTCAGCGCGTGAACCACGAGAGGGTACGTTGTCAACCGACACAAACAAACCGATATTCTTCGAAGTGTCCACCGATTCAATTTCCACGGTCGAACAATTTTACCAAACCGTATTCCCCTGGCAACTCAACCCGACTCCGGACAGCACTTACAAGTTCGTCGGCGTCGAAGGATTCGAGGGAAATGCCGGCGGAATCTACGACAACAAGGGAGCCGAAGCGAACTGGAGCATCTATTGCATGATGGTCGAAGACGTGGACGAGGTGTGCCGCCAGGTCGTCGACGAAGGCGGCCTCATCACATACCCGACCGAAGTCAACGACGACGAGCACGGCGTGATGAAGGCCGCCCAATTCGAAGATCCGTCCGGCAACCGGTTCGCGGTGGTGTCGTTCACCCCGAAGTCCTGAACACCGTGACGTGACGGCGGGCGGACCCCTCGGGGCCGCCCGCCGTCACGTGCGCTACCACTCGACGGGCAGGCTCTGCACCCCGTAGTTCGGCAGCTCCACCCTCGTCACGACCTCTTCGGGCGCGACACCGAGCCGCAGCGTGGGAAACCGCCGCAGCAGGGCGGGCAGCGCGATGCGCAGTTCCATCCGGCCCAACTGCTGCCCGAGGCACTGGTGCACGCCGTAGCCGAAGGCGACGTGACCGGCCGGCTCCCTGGTGAGGTCGAGCCGGTTCGGATCGGGGAACCGGGCCGGGTCGCGATTCGCCGCCGGAAGCGAAATGGCGACCGTCTGCCCTTTCTTCACCAGCACGCCACCGAGTTCGACGTCTTCGAGCGCGGTCCGGTTGCTGATGTCGTACTGGGTGATGGTCAGATACCGCAGCAACTCCTCGGTCGCGGTGTCCACGACCGAGGGGTCGTTCCTCAGCAGTTCCATCTGATCCGGGTGCTGGAAGAGCAGGAACGTCCCGAGACCGAGCATGTGCGCCGTGGTCTCGAAACCCGCGAGCAGCATCATGAAGCTCATGCCGACCAGTTCGTCGTCGGACAGCTCGGCCTCCTGGTTGGTGATCAGGCCGCTGATGATGTCGGTGCCGGGTTCGGCGCGCTTGCGCGCCACGAGACCGAGCAAATACGAGTAGACCTCTTGGTAGATCTCCCCGACCTCCTCCTCGACGCCCTTGATGTCGAAGACCGGTTCGACCCTCCGCAGGAAGTACTCGTACTCGTCGTACGGGATGCCGAGGAGTTCGCAGATCACGGTCGACGGGACCGGGATGGCGTACTCCCGCATCAGATCGGCCGGTGACCCGTGCCGCTCCATCGCGTCCAGCTGATCGGCCACGATCTGCTCGATCCGGGACTCCAACTGCTTGAGCCGCCGTGCGGTGAACTGGCCGACGACCAGCTTGCGCAGCCGGGTGTGCTCCGGGGCGTCCATGTACACGAAGACGCCGGGTTGCTCCGGGGTAGTTGGCAAGTCCATCACCGCGGAGCGCCGGAGCGCGCCGCGCGCGCTGAACCGCCGGTCGGTCAACACCGCCCTGGTCAGCGCGTGACCGGTCACCAACCACCCGATCGCCCCGTCCGGGAAGGTCATCGGGGTGATCAGACGCCCCTCTTCGTGCAGGGCGATCAGCTCGTCCGGTGGGTCGAACGGGCACCTCCGCGCCATCGGCATCCGCGGCGGACTGGCGGTCTGTTCGGTCATTTCGACTCCATTGCTTCTCGTCGCCGTCATCGTGGGTGTTCTCACCTTGCGCTTCGGTCCCTCAGGACTGGCCGAGTTCCCGGTCGAGCAGAGCGAAGATCGACTCTCCGTCAGCCGCCCCGAGGTCGTCGTCCTGGCCGGCTCCGCGCTGCCTCCACAGCTCGACGAGATCGTGCAGGCGGGTTGCCACGGCGGCCCGCTCCACGTCATCGACGTCCGCGCCCACCAGGTTTCGCTCCAGCCGGTCCAACTCGTCCGCCAACGACACCGGCCCGGCGGGCACCGCTTCGGCGAACAGCCGCGCAGCCAGGTGCTCGGCCAGCGCGAGCGGGGTCGGCTGGTCGAACACGAGGCTCGCGGGGAGGTCCAGACCGGTGGCCTCGTTCAACCGGTTGCGGATCTCCACTGCCGCCAGCGACTCGAAACCCAGGTCCCGGAACGCCTTGCGTGCGTCGATTCCCGCGGGTTCAGCGTGTCTGAGCACCACCGCCACCTGATGCCGCACCAGGTCGAGCAGGGCGTCCAAGCGCTCACCGGCGGGAAGCCCGCCGAGCCGCTGCCGCCAACTGCCGCGAGGCTCGGCTGTCGTCGGTGACGGCCCGATCGCGTGCTCGGCGATCAGTTCGGCGAGCAACGGAACGGGGCGGTCGTTCTCCAGGGACCTGTTCTCCCAGTTGAAGTCCACCACGACCGGGGCCGTCCGGTCCTGCTCCAGGATCCGGCGCAGCGCCGCGAGCGCCAGCTCCGGTGCCATCGGGCGCGCACCGCGCCTGCGCAGCAGCTCCCCCACGACACCGTCGGCCATGCCGCCCTCGTCCCAGTGGCCCCAGCCGATCGAGGTGGCGGGCAGGCCCTGCGCCCGGCGATGGTGCGCCAGCGCGTCGAGGAAGGCGTTGCCCGGCGCGTAATTGCCCTGGCCGATCACGCCGAAGGTACCGGCGAAGGAGGAGAACAACACGAACGCCGAAAGTGCCGTGTCCTTGGTGAGCTCGTGCAGGTTGACCGCGCCGTCCACCTTGACCCGGATGACCCGATCGACCTGCTCGAGGGTCAGTGAGTCGAGCAGCGCGTCGTCCAGGATCGCCGCCGTGTGCACGACGGCGGACAGCGGGTACCGCTCGGGGATCCCGGCCAGTACCCCGGCCAGTTCGGCGCGATCGGACACATCGCAGGCGGCGATCGTCACCTCCGCGCCCGAACGGGCCAGATCGGCGGCCAGCGCCTCGGCTCCCGCCGCTTCCCGGCCACGCCTGCTGGTCACCAGGATGTGCTCCGCTCCGCATTCGGCCAGCCACCGCGCCACCTGGCCGCCGAGCGCACCGGTCCCGCCGGTGACCAGCACGGTGCCGCTCGGTCGCCAGTGGTCCGCCTGCTGGGCGCGCAGCGGCGCCCTGACCAGCCGGGCGACGAACGTGCCCGCCTCCCGCACCGCGAACTCGTCCTCGTCCGCCGCCCCGGCCAGCACCGCGGCCAGCCCTGCCACCGATCGCGTGTCCGGCGTGCCGGGCAGGTCGACCAACCCGCCCCAGCGCTCGGGGTGCTCCACCCCGACCACGCGGCCGAGCCCCCAGACCATCGCCTGCACCGGCGCGCTCACCACGTCGGTGCCGCCGACGGTGACCGCGCCGCTGGTGACGCACCAGATCGGTGTGGTGAAGCCCGCTTCCCCGTGCGCCTGCACGAACGTCAGCGTGTGCGCCAACCCGGCAGGCGTCGATCCGAACGGCTCCGCGAACCGTTCGTCCAGTGCCAGTGCGGAAAGCGTGCCCACCGGCTGGCCGTGCTCGTCCGCCAGCTCCCGTAGCCGCCGCGCCAGGTGATCCCGGTCCAGGTCCGCGCCGCCCAGATCGACCCGCACCACGGTGGCGCCGTGTTCGTCCAACGCGCGCACGCAGCATTCGACCGCGCCGGGGGCGGCGCCGACCGGGGCAACCAGCAGCCAGACCCCGGTCAGCACCGGTGCGCTGCCGGTACTCACCGGACGCCATTCGACGCGGTGCGACCAAGAATCGAGTACCGAGTCCGTGTGCCGATCGCGGTGCCAGCGGGCCAGGGACGGCAGCAGCGACTTCAGGGAATCCCGCTCGCTCGCGTCGGACAAGGCCAACGTTCCGGCCAACCCGTCCAGGTCGGCGCCGTCCACCGCGTCCCAGAAATCCTTGTCCGCTCCGGCGACAGGGGCCTGCTCGGCGGCGACGGGCCAGTAGCGGGCGCGCTGGAAGGCGTAGGTCGGCAAGGGAACCCGGCGGGTGGGCCGTCCGGAGAACCACGACGACCAGTCCACCGGGGCGCCACGGACGTACGCCTGCGCCAACGAGAGGAGGAACCGGTCCGGCCCACCGTCGTTCCGGCGCAGCGATCCGACCACGGCCGCGTGCTCGCGCGCCTCGTCGATCGTTTCCTGCACCCCCGCCGCCAGTACCGGGTGCGCGCCGATCTCGACGAACAGCCGGTGCCGGTCCGCCAGCAGCGCGCGGACCGTGTCGGCGAACCCGACCGGCATCCGGGCGTTTTCGAACCAGTACTCGGGGCCGAGGTCGATCCCGTCGACCACGCTGCCGGTCACCGTGGAGTAGAACGGTATGTCGCCGGAGACCGGGCGGATCGGGGCCAGCAGGTCGATCAACCGGTCGTGCAGCGGATCGACCTGCGTACCGTGCGAAGCCACGGTCGCGGCGACGATCCTGGCGCGCACCCCGTCCGCCTCGCAGTCGGCGACCAGCTCCGCCAGCACGGCGGTTTCGCCGGACACCGTGGTGGCACTGGGGCCGTTGACCCCGGCCACGGTGAGCCTCCCGCCCCAGCGCGCCAGCCGTGCACGCACCGCGGCGACCGGCGCCATGACGGAGGCGATGGCTCCGTTGCCTGCCAGCTCGTCGGCGAACAGCTTGCTCCGCAACGCCACGACTCGCGCCGCGTCCTCGAGGCTGAGCGCTCCGGCGACGAACGCGGCGGCCACTTCGCCCTGGGAGTGCCCGACCACGGCGTCCGGCACGACTCCGCACGAGCGCCACAGTTCCGCCAACGCCACCATCACCGCGAACAGCACCGGTTGCAGCACTTCGATGCGATCCAGTCCGGGCGCGCCGCGCAGCACCTCGGTCACCGACCAGTCGACGAACGGCGCGAGAGCCCACTCGCAGTCGGCCAGCCGGTCGGCGAAGACCGGGCAGGAGTCGATCAGGTCCAAGCCCATGCCGAGCCACTGCGCCCCCTGCCCGGGGAAGATGAAAACCACTTTGCCTTCGACGTCGGCGACTCCCTCGACCAGCCGCGGCGAGGGACGTCCGGCCGCGAGATCGCCCAGCCCGGCGGCGAGAACCGCCCGGTCCTCCGCGACGACCACGGCGCGGTGCTCCAGCGCCGATCTGGTGGTGGCAAGCGAATGCCCGAGCTCAGACACGGTCAGCCCGGCGTGCTCGTCGAGATGCGAACGCAGTTTCGCGGCCTGCTCCGCGAGTGCTCCCGGGTCGCGGGCCGACAACGGGATCGGCACGCAGCCACCGGCCGTCCCGCCGTCGGCGGGCTCAGCCTCCGGCTCGACGTGTTCCAGCACGACGTGCGCGTTGGTTCCGCTGATCCCGAACGACGACACCGCACCCCGCCTCGGCGCGTGGGTCACCGGCCAGTCCCGCTGTTCGGTGAGCAGGCGCAGCATCCCCGACGACCAGTCCACTTCGGACGTCGGCCGGTCGGCGTGCAGGGTTTTCGGCAGTACCCCGTTGTGCATGGCCAGAACCATCTTGATCACACCAGCGGCACCGGACGCGGCCTGGGTGTGGCCGATGTTGGACTTCACCGACCCCAACCACAACGGCCGCTCACGACCCCGCCCATACGTCGCCAGCAACGCCTGCGCCTCGATCGGATCACCCAACGCCGTACCCGTCCCATGCGCCTCCACCACATCCACATCGGACACACCAAGACCCGCGTTCGCCAACGCCTGCCGAATCACCCGCTGCTGCGACGGACCATTAGGCGCCGTCAACCCATTCGACGCACCATCCTGATTCACCGCAGAACCCCGCACCACCGCCAACACCCGATGCCCATTCCGACGCGCATCCGACAACCGCTCCACCAGGAGCATGCCGACCCCCTCCGACCACCCGGTGCCGTCCGCGCCCTCCGCGAACGACTTGCACCGGCCGTCCGAAGCGAGGGCGCCCTGGCGGATCAGCTCCCCGAAGATGCCGGGGGTCGCCATCACCGTCACGCCACCCGCCAGCGCCAGCGAACACTCGCCCTGGCGGAGTGCCTGGCAAGCCATGTGCAGCGCGACGAGCGAGGACGAGCACGCGGTGTCCAGGGTGACCGCGGGCCCTTCGAAACCGAAGGTGTACGAGATGCGCCCCGACGCCACGCTGCCAGCCGCCCCGGTGCTGAGATATCCCTCGGCCTGTTCGGGCGACGCGGACAGCGCCATCCCGTAGTCGTGGTACATCACGCCCGTGTAGACGGCGGTGTCGGAGCCGCGCAGCGAATCAGCCGGAATTCCGGCGCGCTCCAGCACCTCCCACGAGGCTTCCAGCAGCAGCCGCTGCTGCGGGTCCATCGCCAGCGCCTCACGCGGCGAAATGCCGAAAAGACCGGCATCGAACCAGCCCGCGTCGTAGAGGAAACCGCCCTCCAGGACGTACTTGCTCCCAGGACGGCTCCGCGCGGCCTGTGCGAGCTGGTCGTTGTCCCAGCCGCGGTCGGCGGGAAACGCGGAGATCCCGTCACCTCCGGTCGCGAGCAGGGCCCACAGTTCCTCCGGCGACCGGACTCCGCCGGGGAACCGGCAGCTCATCGCCACGATCGCCACGGGTTCGTCGGTCTCGGCCCGCACGCGGCCGACCGTCGCGGGCCGCGATCTCCCGCCGAGCTCGTCCACGAGGTGTTCGACGAGCGCCTCCGGGGTCGGGTGGTCGAACACCAGGGTGGCGGGCAGTCGCACCCCGAGCCCCTCGCTGAGCCGGTCGCGCAGTTCCACCGCGGTGAGCGAGTCGAATCCGAGCTCCTTGAAGGCCCTGCGATACCCGATCTGATCGGCGTCGGTCTGCTGGAGCACCAGTGCCACCTCGGCCAGCACCGCGTCGAGGATCGCCGCGCGCTGGTCGGCCTCGGGAAGACGCGCGATGCGCCGTCCCAGCGGCTCCGCGCCTGCCTGTGTCGCGGGTTTGCCACGCACCAGTGCCTTCAGCAGCGCGGGAACCGGGGCGCCGAACAGGTCCGGATTGAGGCCGACCGCGACCAGCAGCGCCTTGTCCGTGGCCAGCGCCAGATCGAAGAGGGCCATCCCGCGTTCCGCGGACAGTGCCGCCACTCCACCCCGGGCGAGCCGCCGCCGTGCCTCGCCGTCCAGCCCCGCGGCCATCCCGGCTCCAGTGGCCCACGGCCCCCAGGCCAGCGCCACCGCGGGTAGTCCCGCCGCTCTGCGATGCGACGCCAGCGCGTCGAGGAACGCGTTCGCGGCGGCGTAGTTGGCTTGTCCCGCGTTGCCGAACACCCCGGAGGCCGAGGAGTACAGGACGAACGCGTCGAGATCCGCGTCGCGGGTGAGCTCGTGCAGATGCCATGCGCCGTCGACCTTCGGGCGCAGGACTTCGGCGACCCGCTCCGGCGTGAGCTCGCCGAACAACCCGTCATCGAGCACTCCAGCGGTGTGCACCACCGCGGTCAGCGGGTGTTCCGCCGGAATGCCCGCGAGCAGGCGGGCCACCGCCTCCCGGTCGGCGACGTCGCACCGCGCGACACGGGCTTCGGCCCCGAGCGCGGCCAGCTCGTCCACCAGCCCGGGGGCGTTCCCGGTCCTGCTGGCCAGCAGGATCCGCCGGACCCCGTGCACCTCGGCGAGATGGCGCGCCACCACACCACCGAGCGCGCCGGTGCCACCGGTGATCAGCACCGTACCGTCCGGATTCCACGCCGTCGCCCGTTCGCCAGGCCGGGCGCGGACCAGCCTCGGCACCAGCATCTCGCCGGAGCGCAACGCCAACCGGGGTTCACCGGACGCGACGGCAGCGCGCACCGCCGCGGACACCGCGCGCGAGGACTCCCCGGACCCGTCCACCTCGACGAGCACGATCCGGTCCGGGTGCTCGCTCTGGACCGACCGGAGCATTCCCGACACCGCGGCGCCTGCCAGGTCCTCGCCCGTCACCACGACCAGCCGGTCGGCGACGTCGTGGTCTTCGGCCAGCCAGGCCCGCACCTCGGCCAACGCCGCCCGCACCCGGTCGTGCACCTCCGGCACCACCGCGCCGCCACGGGACTCGGTGCACCACACCACCCGCACGGGCACATCGGCGACCGCGTCGCCCGGCGCGGCGGGAACCCAGTCCACCTCGAACAGCGAACGCGCCGCCCCGCGCGGCGTGGCGTTCACATCGCGCGAGGACACCGGTCGAAGAACCAGCGAGTCGATCGTGCAGACCGGCAGGCCATCGCCGTCGGCCATCAGCACGCGCACCCGATCCCGGTCGAGCCTGGTCAACCGCACGCGGAGCGCGGTCGCGCGGTCCGCGTGCAGCGCCACACCCGTCCACGTGAACGGCAGGTGCGCCGAGTCGGCGTCCTCCCCGGCCACGCCGAGGCCCATCGGGTGCATGGCCGCGTCCAGCAGTGCCGGGTGCACCCCGTACGCGCCCGCCTCCCCGGCCAACGCGACCTCCGCGTACAGCTCCTCTCCCTGCCTCCATACCGCGCGCAGGCACTGGAACGCCGGGCCGTAGCCGAAACCGATCACCGCGGCGACGTCGGCGTAGAACGAGCTGACGTCAACCGGTTCCGCCCCGGGGGGCGGCCAGGCCCGCAAGTCGCCCGGGACCCGCGGGCGGTCCGCGGCGACCCGTCCGCCCGCGTACCGGACCCATGGCGCGGTGGCGTCGTCCTCGCGCCGGGCGAACAGGGTCAGGGTGCGCTCGTCCGGCGCGCCCGCCACCAGCCGCAGCAACACGGTCCCGTCCTCGGGCGCGACCAACGGCACACCGATGTCGAACTCGTCGAGCCCGTGCCCGCCGAGCCGTTCCGCCGCCCACAGGAAGAGTTCGAGCATGGCCGAGCCCGGTACGAGCACTGTGCCGAGAACCTCGTGATCGGCCAGCCACGGGTGGGCCCGTAGCGAGATGCGGCCGGTGAAGACCATCCCGCCGTCCTCGGGCAGTTCGAGGCACGCGTCCAGGAAAGGGTGCTCGGCCGGGGCGAGGCCCAGCTCGGCCGGGTCGTCGTACCGGGAGGTCGGCTCCAGCCAGAGCCGACGTCGTTGGAACGCGTAGGTGGGCAGGGCCGTTTTCGTGGTGCTGTACGACGCGAGGACGGCGGCCCAGTCCACCGCGACCCCGCGGACGTGCAACCGGGCCAGCGCCCCTTCCACCGCCGCGCCCTCGTCGCGGTCCGACCGCAGCGCCGGGATGAACTCGGCATCGCCGAGACCGGACAACGCCGCACCGGGACCGACCTCCAGGAAGGTGTTCACCCCGGCCTCACCGAGCGCACCGACCGCGTCGGCGAACCGGACCGTCCGCCGAACGTGCCGGATCCAGTGCTCGGGAGAGATCAGCTCGGCGGCCTCGGCGATGCGGCCGGTCACGGTGGACACCAAGGGAAGCCGCGGCGGGTGCGGGTCCATCCGCGCGATCTCGGCCCGGAATCCGGCGAGCATCGGCTCCATCAACGGGGAGTGGAACGCGTGGCTCACGTTGAGCCGCTTGGTGCGCAGCCCGAGCGCGCGGCAGCGCTCCGCCACGGCCGCGACCGCGTGTTCGGCACCGGAAACGACCACCGAGTCCGGTCCGTTGACCGCCGCGACCGAGATGTCGTCGCGGCGGTCCAGCAGCTCAGCGACCTCGGCCTCGGCGGCACGCACGCTCAGCATCGCCCCGGTGGCCGGCAGGTCCCGCATGAGACGGCCTCGTGCCGCGATCAGGGCACAGGCGTCGTCCAGTGCCAGCACACCGGCGACGTGCGCGGCCGTGATCTCCCCCACCGAATGCCCGGCGAGGAAGGCGGGCCGCACTCCCCAGTGCTCCAGCAGGCGGTAGAGCGCCACCTCGACGGCGAAGATGCCCGCCTGCGCGAAATCGGTGCGGTTGAGCAGTTCGTCGTCCTCGGCGAACACGACGTCGCGCAGCGGCCGGTCCAAAAACGGTCGCAGGCCGTCGCACACCGCGTCGAAGGCGTTCGCGAACGGCGGGTGCGCCTCGTACAACTGGCGCCCCATGCCGACCCGTTGCGTGCCCTGCCCGGAAAACACCACCGCGAGCGCGCCTTCCACCGTGGCACCGGTGAGAAGCCCGGCGTGCGTGGAGCCCGAAACCAGCGCCGCGAGCCTCGCCTCGATCGTCTTCGCGTCGCCTCCGAGCAGGACCGCGCGGTGTGCCAGTGCCGCGCGCGTGGTCGCGAGCGAGTAGGCGATGTCGTTGACGCTTTCGTCGACATCGGCGCGCACGTGGGTCAACAACCGCGCCGCCTGCGCGCGCAACGCGGCCGGAGTGTGCCCAGAAAGCACCCACGGCGCCGCTTCCCCTGCCCTCGGCGCGGATCGGGGCTCCGCCTGGCGCGGCGGCGGCTCTTCGAGGATCACGTGCGCGTTGGTACCGCTGACGCCGAACGACGAAACGCCCGCTCGGCGAGGTGTCCCGGCCGAGGGCCACGGCACCGGCTCGGTGAGCAGCTCCACCGCGCCCGCCGCCCAGTCCACGTGGCTGGTCGGGGTGTCCACGTGCAGGGTCCTCGGCAGCAGACCGTGCCGCATCGCCATCAGCATCTTGATGATCCCGGCCACGCCCGCGGCCGCCTGGGTGTGCCCGAGGTTCGACTTGAGCGAGCCGAGCCGCAACGGCGCGGCGGTGCGGCGGCTCCCGTAGGTGGCCAGCAGCGCCTGTGCTTCGATCGGGTCACCGAGCGTGGTCCCGGTGCCGTGGGCCTCCACGACATCCACGCCGTCCACGGACAGCGTCGCGTTCGCCAGCGCCTGCCGGATCACCCGCTCCTGCGCGGGGCCGTTGGGCGCGGTCAACCCGTTGGAAGCGCCGTCGGAGTTCACCGCCGAGCCTTTGAGCACCCCGTGCACCGGGTGCCCGTCGCGCACCGCCGTCGACAGCGGCTCGAGCAGGAGGACGCCGGCGCCTTCGCTCCAGACGGTCCCGTCGGCGGCCTCCGCGAACGGCTTGCACCGCCCGTCCCGGGCCAGCCCGCCCTGTTTGGCGAACTCCCGGAACCCACCGGGGGTGGTCATCACGGTGACCCCGCCGACCAGCGCCATCGAGCACTCGCCAGCCTGGATCGACTTCGCCGCGAGGTGCAGTGCGACCAGCGACGAGGAACAGGCCGTGTCCAACGTGACCGAAGGGCCTTCCAGCCCCAGTACGTAGGAGATCCTCCCGGACAGCACCGCGGCGGGTGCGCCGGTCACGCCGTAACCTTCGGCCTCCGGCGACCGGACGATGAACGCCGCGTAGTCCTGGACGCTGCTCCCCACGAACACACCCACCCGCTGTCCCCGGAGGGAACCGGGGTCGATCGCGGCGTTTTCCAATGCCTCCCAAGCGGTTTCGAGCAGAAGCCGCTGCTGCGGGTCCATCGCTTTGGCCTCACGAGGCGAAATGCCGAAGAACTCCGGATCGAACTCGCCCGCGTCGTACAGGAATCCGCCACGCCGCGCCGCGCCGTCCCCTGCTTCGGCAGGCCAACCTCGGTCGGTCGGGAAGTCACCGATGGCGTCGACACCGTCGGCCACCAGCCGCCACAACGACTCCGGGCTGTCGATGCCGCCGGGATAGCGGCAGGCCATGCCGGCCACGGCGATCGGCTCCGCGGTGGTCCCCGCCAGCTCCAGGTTCCGCTTGCGCAACCGCTCGTTGTCCACCATGGACGTGCGCAGCGCGTGAACCACCTGCTCGAACGACATGTCCACCGCAGACTCCCCAGGGTCGAGTACCGCCGGATCGACACTACGAACAACGGCCTTGCATCCGGCTTGTACGGCCGATCAGGACGCGTTCGCGCCGTCCATGGCTTTGCGGACCAGCTCGGCCACGTCCATCGCCATGATCTGGCCCGCTTCGTCACCAGGAGACTCCGTCACCGACGGGATCAGCCGCGACCGCAGGTAGTCGGCGACGGCAAGCGGGGTCGGGCGGTCGTAGGCAAGGCTGGCGGGCAGCCGCAGCCCGGTGGCCACCATGAGCCGATTGCGCAGCTCGACCGCGGCGAGAGACTCGAAACCCAGTTCCCGGAACGGTTTCCGCACTCCGATACCGGTCTTGTCCGGCAGCCCGAGCACCACGGCCGCCTCGTCGCGCACGAGGTCCAGCAGCAGTGCGTCCTGTTCCACTCGTGTGCGGTCGCGCAGCCTCGCCGTGAACACGGAGTCCTCCGGCTCGTCATCCTCCGACGTCTCCAGTACCGCCCGCGCCTCGGGAAGATCCGCCAGCAGCGCACTGGCGCGGCTGATGGTGAAGGCGGGCGCGAAGCGGTCCCACTGGGTATCGGTGATCACCGTGAGCGGCTCGGGGTCCGCGACCGCTTGCCGGATCGCGGTCAGCATCAGCTCGGGCCCCATCGGGCGCAGCCCGAGCCGGTCCCACATCTCGTCGTCGGCTTCGCCCGCCATACCGACCGAGAGCCTGCCCCACGCGATCGAAGTGCCGGCGAGACCCCGTGCCCGCCGCTGAGCGGCGATCGCGTCGAGCGCCGCGTTGGCCGCGGCGTAGATGCCTTGTCCCGCACTGCCCCAGGCGCCGGAGCCCGACGAGAAGAGCACGAACGCCGCCAAGTCGTCGTCCGCGAGCAGTTCGTCCAGGTTCCGCGCACCGGCCACCTTCCCCGCGCGGACGACGGCGAGTTCCTCGGCCCCGGTCTCCGCCAGCGCGGTGAGCTGGCCGATCCCGGCCGTGTGCACGACCGCGTTCAGCCGGGGCAATCCCGCCAGCAGTTCCGCGAGCGCCGCGCGATCGGCGACATCGCACGCGGCGACCGTCACCTCGACGCCCGCCGCAACCAGCTCGGCGCTCAGCTCTCGCGCGCCGGGCGCGTCCTGGCCCCGCCTGCTGACGAGCACCAGGTGCTCCGCCCCCGACCGGGCCAGGCCGCGGGCGATCTCGGCTCCCGCCGCGCCGGTACCGCCGGTGATCAGCACGGCGCCTCGTGGCTGCCACATCCGGGTCCGCGGCTCGGCCCGGACCAGCCTCCGCCCGTACGTACCGGACGCCCGGATCGCGATCTGGTCCTCCCCCGTCCCGGCGAGCACCGCGCGCAACCGGTCCACCGCCGCGGAGTCCAGGACGGGCGGCAGGTCGACGAGGCCGCCCCACCGGTCCGGGTGCTCCAACGCCGCGACCCGGCCCATCCCCCACACCTGCGCGCCGTCCCGGTCCGGCGCGGGATCGGTGGCCACGACACTGACCGCGCCCCTGGTCGCGCACCACAGCGGCGCCTCGATTCCCGCGTCACCGAGGGCCTGCACCAACGCCACCGTCGCGGCGAGCGGATCCTCCTCATGCGACGCGAGCAGCGAAAGGACCCCGGCCACCTCGTGCGACGCGGCGTGCTCGCGGAGCAGATCCGCCAGGGACTCGCGGGTGCTCGGGCGGGGCGGGCGGACCACGACCGATCGCGCCACCGCGGCCAGTACCGCGTCTTCCGGCTCCTCGGCGAGCACCAGCCACTCGCCCGAGGGCATCGCGGCGGAAGCGGGCGTTGCCCGCCACGAGATCCGATAGCGGCAGGAGTCCACAAGCGACTCCTGCTGACGGTGCCGCCACCAGGAAGACAGCGCGGACACAACCGACCGCATCGGCGCGTCTTCGTCCACGTCGAGCGCCTTCGCCAGTGCCGTGGTGTCCCCGGCCTCCACCGATCGCCAGAATTCGGCCTTGGCGGGATCCTGCTCGGTGCGCACCGGCGCGGCGGCGAGCGCGGGCCAGAACCGGCGCCGCTGAAAGGGGTAGGTCGGCAGCGGAATCCGGCGTCCCCCTTCGAGCGCAGGCCAGTCGACGGAAACGCCGCGCACATGCGCTTCCGCCAGTGACGTGGTGAACCGGTCGATACCGCCGTCGCCGAACCGGAGTGAGCCGACGACCGCGGCGTGGGCGGCGCGATCGTCCACGATCTCCTCGACCGGTGCGGTGAGGGTGGGATGCGCGCTCAGCTCCAAGAACACGTCGTGGCCCAGCTCGAGCAGGGTGTGCACGGCTTGTTCGAAGCGCACCGTCTGGCGGAGGTTCCGGTACCAGTACTCCGCGTCGAGAGCGCTGGTGTCGATCAGCCCGCCGGTGACCGTGGAGCAGAACGGTACGGCCGCCGAACGCGGCCGGATGCCGGCCAGCGCCGTGCGGAGTTCTTCGCGCAGCCTCTCCACCTGTGCCGAATGCGCGGCGAAATCGGCTTGCAGCCTGCCCGCGGGCACTCCGGCGGCGGTCAGTTCGGACAGCAGTTCCGCGGCGGCGGTGTCGTCGCCGGACACGGTGACCGAGGCCGGCCCGTTCACCGCGGCCACCGACAGCGCACCGGACCACCTGGCCAGGTGCCGCTCGACCTCGCCGACCGGCAGCGGGACCGTGATCATCCCGCCGTCGCCGGCCAGTACGCGCACCGCCTGGCTGCGTAGCGCGACCACCGCCGCCGCGTCCTCCAGCGAGAGCGCACCCGCCACGTGCGCCGCCGCGATCTCGCCCTGCGAATGCCCGACCACCGCGGCGGGCACCACCCCGCAAGACCGCCACAGCGCCGCGAGCCCGGTCATCACGGTGAACAACGCGGGCTGGACGACCTCGGCCCCACCCAGTGGCACCGTGCCGCGCAGCACCTCGGTCACCGACCAGGCCAGGTGCGGTTCGAAAGCCCGCTCGCAGTCGGCCACGGCTTGCCGGAAGGCCGGAGCGGAATCGAGCAGTGCCGCGCCCATGCCACGCCACTGCCCACCCGCTCCGGCGAAGG
This sequence comes from Amycolatopsis sp. CA-230715, assembly GCF_018736145.1. Taxonomy (GTDB): domain Bacteria; phylum Actinomycetota; class Actinomycetes; order Mycobacteriales; family Pseudonocardiaceae; genus Amycolatopsis. Next base: position 8,600,195 of record NZ_CP059997.1, on the reverse strand, counting down.
CGAACACGACCTTCCCCGTCGTGTCCGCGCATCCGCGCACGACCTGGGCCGCCGTTCCGCCCGAAGCCAGCACACCGAGTCCGCTCACGAGTTCTTCGCGGTCCCGCCCCAGCACCACCGCACGTTGTTCGAAGGCGGTTCGCGTGGTGGCCAAGGAGAACGCGATGTCCCTTTCCGCGTGACCGTCCACAACGGACATCAGGCGCGCGGCCTGGTCGCGCAGGGCCGGTTCGGTGCGCGCCGACAGCACCCAGGACGGAGATCCGGCTGGTGTTTCGGCGGGCTCCGGGGCCGCCGCCGGTGCGGGGGCCTCCTCGATGATCACGTGAGCGTTGGTACCGCTGATCCCGAAGGCGGACACGGCGGCGCGGCGCGGCCGGCCGCGGTCGGGCCAGTGCGCGGACTCGGTGAGCAGCCGCACCGCACCCGGCTCCCAGTCCACCCGCGTCGTGGGCGAGTCCACGTGCAGGGTCTTCGGCAGCACCCGGTGGCGTAGCGCCATGACCATCTTCAGCACGCCGCTGACTCCCGCGGCGGCCTGGGTGTGCCCTAGATTGGACTTGACCGATCCCAGCCACAACGGTTGGTCGGGCCGCCGGTCCTTCCCGTAAGCGGCGATCAGCGCACGCGCCTCGATCGGGTCGCCTAGCCTGGTTCCGGTCCCGTGCGCCTCCACGATGTCCACATCGGACGGTTCGAGCGCGCCGCCGTCCAGCGCCTGCCGGATAACCCGTTGCTGCGCCAACCCGTTCGGCGCGGTCAGGCCGTTGGACTTCCCGTCCGAGTTGACCGCGCTGCCGCGCACCACCGCGAGCACCGGATGTCCGCGCCGCCGCGCGTCGGAGAGCCGCTCCACCAGTAGCACCGCCGCGCCCTCCGCCCACCCGGCGCCGTCGGCGCCGTCGGCGAACGACTTGGACCGGCCGTCCGGGGCGAGCACGCCCTGTCTGGTCAGCTCGACCAGAGAGGCGTCGGTGGCCATCACCGTAGCCCCGCCGCACAGCGCGAGAGAGCACTCGCCGCGGCGCAGCGCGGTCGCCGCCAGGTGCAGGGCGACCAGGGTCGAAGAGCACGCCGTGTCCACCGTGAGCACGGGACCCTCGAGACCGAGCAGGTACGCGATCCTGCCGGAGGCCACACTCGCCGACGTGCCGGTGGACAGATCGCCTTTCAGCTGCTCGCTCGTGCTCGCCAGCACGGCTGGGTAGTCCTGAAGCGTGATGCCCGCGAACACGCCGGTGTCGGTGCCTCGCAGTTCGGCTGGCAGGATGCCCGCGGATTCGACCGCCTCCCAAGCGGTCTCGAGCAGCAATCGGTGCTGGGGGTCCATCACCAGCGCTTCGCGCGGGCTGATGCCGAAGAACTCCGGGTCGAACTCCGCCGCCGTCGTGAGGAAACCGCCCCGCCTGGGACCATCCTCGCCGTGGCGGGATCGCCATCCGCGATCGGCGGGGCAGTCGGCGATCACGTCGAGTCCGGTGGACACCGCCTCCCAAAGCCGGTCCGGGGTGTCGATCCCGCCCGGGAGCCGGCAGCTCATCCCGACGATGGCGATCGGCTCGGTGTCGGCCGCGACCGCGCTGGAGCGCGCTCGGGGGTGCGCATGCCCCCGGCCCGAGGTCAGCTGTGCGTGCAGGTGCTCGGCCAGCGCACCGGCGGTCGGATGATCGAAAACGACGGTGGCCGGCAGTCGCAGGCCGGTGGCGTCCGCGAGCCTGTTGCGGAGTTCCACCACGGTCAGCGAGTCGAACCCGAGATCGCGCAGCGCCCGGTCGCCGTCGATCAGTCGCGGGTCCGTGATCGCCAGCACCGCCGCGACGTTCGTGACCACGAGCTTCAGCAACGTCGCCCGCTGCTCGTCCTCCGATCGCCCCGCGAGCCGCTCGCGCACGCCGCTCGCGACGGCCGTTCGCCGGGTGACGCCGTCGACCAGTTCGCGCAACAGCGGCGAGTCGGCCGTCGCGGCGAAGTCCAGCCGCATCGGCATCAGCACCGGTTCCGGAAATCGCCGGGTCAGATCGAACAGCGCCAGCGCCTCCGGCACGGACAACGCACGGACACCCGTGCTGGTCATCCGGCGCACGGCCCGGGAGTCCAGTGCGGCCGCCATTCCGTCGGCGGCCGCCCACATGCCCCAGCCCAGTGCCAGCGCGGGAAGCCCGTGCGCGTTCCGGTGCGCCGCCAAGGCGTCGAGCGCGCAGTTGGCCGCCGCGTAACTGCCCTGGCCCGGTGTGCCGTACACACCCGAAGCCGACGAGAACAGCACGAACTCGGTCAGGTCGAGATGCCTGGTGAGCTCGTGCAGGTGCCAGGCGCCGACCGCCTTCGCCAGCAGCACCGCGTCCATCCGCTCCGGTGTCAGCGCGGAGAGCACGCCGTCGTCGAGCACGCCCGCGGCGTGCACGACCGCCGTCGGCGGGTACTCGGCCACCAGCGCAGCCACCTCGTCGCGGACTCCGACGTCGCAGGCGATCACGTCGACCGTCGCGCCGAGTTCGCGCAACTCGTCCCTCAGCTCGGCCGCACCCGGAGCCGCCGGGCCACGGCGGCTCGTCAGCACCAGGTGCCGCACCCCGTGCCGTCTCACCAGGTGCCGCGCCACCGCGGCACCGAGCGCGCCGGTGCCTCCGGTGATCAGCGTCGTTCCGGTCGCGTCCCAGCCCGCCGGTTCGGCGGGCACCTCGGCTCGGGCGATCCGGGGCAGCAGCACCGCACCCGCCCTGGCCGCCAGCTGCCACTCCCCCGCGGCGAGGGCCGACAGCACCCCGGCGACGGGCAGTTCGCCGTCGTCCACGTCGAGCAACGCGAACTGCCCCGGGTTCTCCGCCCGCGCCGACCGCACGAGGCCCCACACCGCCGCCCCTGGCAGGTTCGGCACGTCCTCGCCCGGCGACGTGGCCACCGCGCCGCGGGTTACGAACACGAGCTGGGCCCGCGCCTGCCAGTCCTGTGCCGAGGCGAGCGCCGCGCCCGCCGCGGCGCGCACCATCGCGGGCACCTCCGGCGCGTCGCGGAAATCCGGGCAGGCCAAGAAAACCACGTCCGGCGAGTCGGTGCCGTCCGCGTGCCGGCGTACCTCGATCCCGGCCGCGGCGAAGGCGCCAGCCAACGCCGGATCGGGTTCGCCGAGCACGCCGACCGTCGTGCCGAAGGTGGCGGCGGGACGGTGTTCGACCCAGTTGAGCCGGAACAGCGCATCCGCGACGCGAACCCCGGCCACGACGGGATCCGCGGCGTCCTCGTCCCGGAACTCCACGGATTCCACCGTGGCCACCGGCAGCCCGGCCGAGTCGGTGAGTTCGACCGACGAGCCGGTGGTGAACGCACGCACCTTGGTGGCGCCGACGGCGTGCACGGAGACACCGCGCCACCGGAAGGGCGAGCCGGGCGAACCGTGCAACGCCCGGGTCAGCAGGTCCGGGTGCAGCCGGTACCGGTGAACCAGCTCGCCCGCCGCCTCGGCGAGCGCGATGTCGGTACCTTGCTCGCCGTCCCCGATCTCCGTGGCGGGTACCGCCTCCCGGCTCAGCACACCCCGTGCGTGACAGGTCCACTCGTCAGTGCTCGTGGCGTGCACGCTCACGCCGTGGCGGCCGGTGTCGTCGGCCCCTGCCACGCGCACCTGGATCCGGACCGGCGTCGCGAGCGGCAACGGGTCGAGCAGGGTCAGCTCCTCGACCCTGGCGCATCCCGTCTCGTCTCCCGCCCGCACGACCAGGTCGACGAAACCGGCGCCGGGGAACACCGCGTGCCCGGCGAGCCAGTCGTGCTGCGACGCGGACAGCAGGCCGGTGAGCACGACACCGCCGGAATCCGGCAGGGACAGCGCGGCGGACAGCACCGGGTGGTCGATCGATCGCTGTCCCAGCCCGGTCGCGTCGCCGCCGTGCCCGGCGGATTCCAGCCAGTAGCGCTGCCGCTCGAACGCGTACCGGGGCAGCTCGACATCGCGGGCTCCGCTCCCGGCGAACAGTGCCGCGCCGTCCAGCGCCACCCCTCGGGCGTGCATCCTGGCGAGCCCGGTGACCACCGTGACCGGCTCGGGGCGACCGCCGCGCCCCAACGGGATCGCCAAGTCGTCCGGCACCATCACCGACAGGGCCGGCTCCGGACCGATCTCGGCCATGGTGCGCACTCCAGCGCCCATCAGGAACCGCACGCCATCGCCGAAGCGCACGGTCTCACGGACGTGCCGCACCCAGTACTCGGCGGAGCACAGATCCGCCGCCGTGGCGGGCTTCCCGGAGCGATTGGACACGATCGTGATCCCCGGCGGGTGGAAGGCGACACCGTCCAACACGGCCCGGAAAGCGCCGAGCATGGGCTCCATCATCGGGGAGTGGAAGGCGTGCTCCACCGCGAGCCGCTTGGTCCGGCGGTCCTGGAACTCGCCGGCCACCGCGAGCACCGCCGCCTCGGTCCCGGAAACCACGACAGCGTCGGGACCGTTCACCGCCGCGATGCCCGCCGCGTGCTCCCAGCGGGCCAGTACCGCCCGCACCTCGTCTTCGGTGGCCTCAACGGCGAGCATCGCGCCACCGCGCAGGGACTGCATCAGCCGGCCCCTGGCCGCGACTACGGCACAGGCGTCCCGCAACGACAGCACCCCCGCCAGGTGCGCGGCGACGAGTTCGCCCAGCGAGTGCCCGAGCAGGAAGTCGGGGCGCACTCCCCAGCTCACCAGCACGGCGAACAGCGCGACCTCGAACGCGAACAGCGCGGGTTGCGCGTATTCGGTACGCGACAACAGCTCGCTGTCCTCGGCGAACGCGATCTCGCGGAGCGAGGCACCGATCAGCGGATCGAACTCGGCGCACACCTCGTCGAACTTCGCCGCGAACACCGGCAGCGCCTCGTGGAGCTCCCGTCCCATGCCCGGTCGTTGCGAACCTTGGCCGGACAGCAACACCGCGAGCGGACCAGGACGGGCGACATCCCGTACGACATGCTCGCAGTCCGTGCCTGCGGATACCGCGGCCAAACCGGTCAGCACGTCCTCGGCATCGGTCGCGAGCACCACCGCCCGGTGCGCCAGTGCGTCCCGGGTGGCGGTCAGCGACCAGCCGAGATCGAGGTGGCTGGTGCCGGTGCCGCAGGTGGCGAGGAGCCGGTCCGCCTGCGCTCGCAGCGCGGAGGCGGTGTGCCCGGACACCACGCACGGCACCAGCGGCATTTCCGTCGGCTCGACGGGATCGGGCCCGTCCCGCGGCCCGGACTGTTCCAGGATCACGTGCACGTTGGTGCCGCTGAACCCGAACGAGGACACACCCGCGCGACGAGGATCTCCGCCGGTCGCCCAGTCGCGGCGCTCGGTCAGCAGTTCCACGGCGCCCGACGACCAGTCCACGTGTGGACTGGGCTCGTCGACGTGCAGGGTCTTCGGCAGCACCCCGTGCCGCATCGCCATCACCATCTTGATCACCCCGGCGACGCCCGCCGCGGCCTGGGTGTGCGCGAGGTTGGACTTGACCGAACCCAGCCACAACGGCCGCTCACGGCCCTGCCCGTAGGTGGCCAGCAAGGCACCCGCCTCGATCGGATCGCCCAGCCGCGTCCCGGTCCCGTGCGCCTCCACGACGTCCACATCGGACACCGAGAGCCGCGCGTTCGCCAGTGCCGCCCGGATGACCCGTTCCTGCGCCGGGCCGTTCGGCGCGGTCAGCCCGTTGGACGCGCCATCGGAGTTCACCGCGCTGCCCCGCACCACCGCCAGCACCCGGTGCCCGTTGCGCCGCGCGTCCGACAGCCGCTCCAGGAGCAGCAGCCCGGCTCCCTCGGCCCAACTCGTCCCGTCGGCGGCGGCCGCGAACGCCTTGCACCGGCCGTCGGCGGCCATCCCGCCCTGGCGCGCGAACTCCAGGAACGTGGTCGGGGTCGCCATGACCGTGGCGCCGCCGGCGAGCGCGAGATCGCATTCGCCGAGCCGCAGCGCCTGCGCTCCCCAGTGCAGCGCGGACAACGACGAGGAGCACGCGGTGTCCACGGTGATCGCGGGGCCTTCCAGCCCCAGCGTGTAGGCGATCCGGCCGGACATGATGCTGCCCGCACCACCCGTGCCGAGGAAACCGGCGATGCTGGCCGGGATTCGGCCCAGCCGGGCGATGTAGTCGTGGTAGATCACTCCGGTGAACACGCCGCAGCGTCCGCCGCGCACGGTCGAGGGCGGGATGCGGGCGTCTTCGAACGCCTCCCACGCGACCTCCAGCAGCAGTCGCTGCTGCGGATCCATCGCGAACGCCTCGCGCGGGGATATACCGAAGAACCCGGGATCGAAGTCGGGCGCGTCGTGCAGGAAACCACCGACGCGGGCGAATTCGGCGCCAGCCGGATCGGTCAGCTCCGCCCAGCCGCGGTCGGCGGGGAAGTCCGAGACCGCGTCCACCTCGTCGACGAGCAGGCGCCACAGATCACCGGGCGTCCGCACGTCCCCCGGGTACCGGCAGGACATGCCCACGATGGCGACGGGTTCACCGGTCTTTTCCTCGGCCGCGCGCAACCGCTGCTGGAGTGAGCTCGCGTCGGCGACCGCACGCCGCAGGTACTCCCGAAGCCTGGCCTCTTCGGACATTGGACACCAGCTCCTCGAAGGTACGTCGGGGCCAAGGCTCCAACCTGCCCGAGCCGGTCTTGCAGTCGGCTACCACCGCGCTGACACCGGTTCAGGCGTGTTCCAGCACCAGATCGGCGGCCGCGGTCACTCCGCCGGCCGCCTCGAAGCGCCGCTGCCAGTACTCGGCGCGCGACCGGAAACCGTCTTCGGTGAGCAGCCGATCCAGCCGTGCCGTCAGCTCGGCAGGCGGCACCCGCCGGATGTTGTCGACCAGTAGCGCGGCCCCGCTGTTGGCGAACCGAACCCCGAAGTCGCGCGTCTCCCACGAATCCGGGGTGACCAGCAGCGGTTTGCCGAAGTGCAGACCGTGGTTGGCGCCGTAACCTCCGTGCGTCCAGAACGCCATGACGTTCGGATGGGCCAGCACCTCGGTCTGCGGCACCCAGGTCGCCAGCCGGACGTTGTCCGGCGGTGCCTCCGGCAGGAGGCTCTGCTGCGCCGCGTTCAAGCTCCACAGGAACCGGTACCGGCCCCGGAAGGCGGCCATGGTGCCGAGCACCTTCGCCAACCCCGCCGGGGACAGCCGCATGGTCGTGCCGAAGCCGACGTAGACCACCGGAGACCGCTCGGCGAGCCAGCCGGCCAGACCGGGGTGGGACGCCAGCCCCGCGCCCCCGCTGGGCACCATCGGGCCGAGCATGCGCACGTTGTCCGGCACCGGAAAGGGGTACTCGATGCCGAACAAGGTGTTCCCGATGACCGCGGCCGCGGAGTCGGCGAACCGGGAGCTCAATCCGGAGGGATTGCGCAGTCCCAGCGCCCGGCGCCGACGCACGTAGCGGACACTGTCCCCGATGGTGGCGGGATTGAGCAGCACACCCAGCCGCAGCACCTTGAACGTCGAGTTGACCAGCCGTTGCCCGGGAGTCATCGGCAACGGCAACCCGGAGTGCACCGCGGGGAAGTGCCTCGGCAACCGTTCCGGATACAGGTGGCTCACGTGCGGCGCGGAGTTCATTACGTACGGCACACCCCTGGTCATCGCCGCGTCCATGGCGCCGACGCAGTTCGAATCGATCACCATCAGCGACGGCTCGATCTCGTCGATCAGGGCCAGCGCCCGCTGGTACATCCCCAGCACGTGCGCCGGATCGAAGAACTGGCGGAGAAACGCGGCGAAACTGCCCAGCCGCGAAGCGGAGTTCACCCGGTTGTAGGTGGCGTCGTCCCAATTCGCCGGCGACAGGTCGGGACGGGGCTCGCCGAGCGAGGCGAATCCCACGCCGGGGAGCCGTTCGACGTCGGCTTCGCGGTCGTCCGTGGAAGCGAACCAGAGGCCCGCACCGCCCCGCGAGCCGAGTTCTCCCGCGATGGCCAGCAGCGGGGTGATGGGTCCCGCGTGGGCTTCGCTGGCGAACAGGATCGGGCCCCGCCGGGAGATGATCATGATCTCGGCCAACCTCTCAGTCTGGGCTTCATTCGCCGAACTCGCTGTCGATCAGGCTCATCAGCCCGTCCGCGGTGACGTTCTCGAGGTCGTCCACGTCCCGGTCACCGGAGGGCCCGGCGATCTTGCCGAGCAGGACCCGCAACCGGTTCGCCACGGTCGCCAGCGCTCCGGGATCGAGGTCAGGGGACAGCACCGCCGTCTCGAGCCGGTCGAGCTCGCCGAGCGCGCCGGAGTCCGCCGGCGCCAGCACCGATTCCAGGTGGCCGACCAGGGCGGCGGGTGTCGGGTAGTCGAACACCAAGGTGGCGCGCAATCGAAGGCCGGTGGCGGCGTTGAGCCGATTGCGCAGGTCCACCGCGGTGAGCGAGTCGAAGCCGAGTTCCTTGAAGTCCCGGTCGGCCCGGACCTCGCTCGCTTCGGGCCGGCCCAGTACCGTGGCGGCCTCGGTGCGCACCAGGTCCAGCAGCACGGCACCGCGTTCGGCGGCGGGCAGTTCGCGCAGCCGGAGCTCGGCGGGGACGACGGCGGCGGGTCGGCGCCGGACCGGCGTGTCCACGAGACCCCGCAACACCGGTGGCAGGTCGTCCCTCGCGCGCAGCACCGAAGTGTCCACTTTGGCCGGAACCACCGCGGCCGCGCTCCCGGCGATCGCGGCGTCGAAGAGTGCGAGCCCTTCCGCGGCGGTCATCGGCACGAATCCGCTGCGGGCCAAGCGATTCACGTCGGCCGCGGCGAGCCCTTCGGTCATGCCGCCCGTCCCCTGCCACGGGCCCCAGGCCAGGGCGTGCCCTGGCAGGCCCCTCCTCCGCCGCACCTGGACGAGCGCGTCCAGGAACGCGTTGGCCGCCGCGTAGTTCCCTTGTCCCGGCGCACCGAGGGTTCCCGCGGACGAGGAGAAGAGCACGAACGCGTCGAGACCGGCGGTCAGCTCGTGCAGGTTGACCGCACCGGCCACCTTGACCCGCATCGCGCTCCGCAACCGGTCCGGGGTCAGCGCGGACAACACGCCGTCGTCCAGCACCCCGGCGGCATGCACCACGGCGCTCAGCGGGTGCCGGCCGGGAATGCCGTCGAGCAGCCGTGCCACGGCCGTCCGATCGGCGACGTCGCAAGCCGCGATCTCGATCTCGGCGCCATGCCCGGTCAGCTCGGCCGCCAGCTCGGTGATCCCGGCGGCGTCCGCTCCCCGCCTGCTCACCAACAGCAGCCTGCGCGCGCGATGCCGGACCACCAGTTCCCGCGCGACCAGCCCGCCGAGCAGACCGCTTGCCCCGGTCACCAGGACCGTGCCCGGCCACACCGTCTCCGACCGCGCGGCTTCGGCGCGGACGAGCCGCGGCACCAGCACCCGCCCGGACCGGACGGCCAGCTGCGGTTCGTTCGCGGCGAGCGCGATCTCCGGTACCGCGGCGGAGCCATCGTCGTCCACCAGCACGATTCGGCCGGGGTGTTCGGCCTGTGCCGAGCGCAGCAGGCCCCACGCAGCGGCGAGTCCCGGTTCCACGTCTTCGTCGCCGACCGCGACGGCGCGCCGCGTGCACACGACCAGCCTGCTGTCCGCCAAGGCGTCCTCGGACAGGAAGCGTTGCACCGCGGAAAGCGCCCGCTCCGTGCTCTCGTACGCCCGCTCCGCGAGGGCTAGGTCCGGCGCCGACGCCGACAGCCCGGCCAGCACCAGATCCGGGGCAAGGGCACCGGCCTCGACGCGGCTCACCAACCGCGCGAGCTCGTCGCACCACTCGGTGGTGCCCGCTTCGCCCAGTGCCGTCCGCCTGCCCTCGTCCGAGGGTTCCGCCGGCACCCACCGGACGTGGTGCAGGGAGGCGCCGGTGGAGCCGGCCCGCTGCTCGGGTGCCGGCCGCAGGCTGAGCGATTCGATCGCCAGCACCGGCTGATCCGCTTCGTTCACCGCGAGCACCGAGATGCTGTCCCGGCCCGCTGGCGACACCCTGACCCGCAACCCCGCCGCGCCTGCCGCGCGCAACGAGACGCCGCGGCAGGCGAACGGAAGATGTGGCCTGTCCGCGTGCTCCCCCGTCGGTACGAACGGGCCCAGCCCCATCGCGTGCAGTGCCGAGTCGAACAGCCCCGGATGGATGCCGTACTCGTCGGCGCCGGTCAGCTCGGGCCGCACCTCCGCGTACACGTCGCCGCCATGGCGCCAAGCCCGCCGCAGCCCGCGGAACGCGGGACCGTACTCGAACCCGATATCCGCGCTGCGGTCGTAGAACTCCGTCACCGGGACTTCGTCGGCACCCGCGGGCGGCCATGCGCCGAGCCCGTCGAGAACGACCTCGTCGCGGGAGAGCACGCCCCTGGCGTGCCTGACCCATTCGGTCTCGGCGGCGCGGGAATGAATCGTGATCTCCCGCGTGCCCGCCTCGTCCGGTGCGGCGACCGCGACCTGGATCAGGACCGGTCCGGACGCGGGCACCACGAGTGCGTGCTCCAGCGTCAGCTCCTCGATCCGCTCGCAGCCCACCCGGTCGGCCGCTTCGAGCGCCAGCTCGAGAAATCCGGTGCCAGGAAAGAGGATCGAACCGAGGACGCCGTGATCGCCCAGCCAGTCCTGCGCCGCTGTCGACACCTCTCCCGTCAGGACGAGGCCACCGGTGCCCGGCAACGGGAGCGTCGCGGTGAGCAGCGGGTGCTCGACCGGGTCGAGCCCGCGCGGACCGGTTGAGCCGGCCGAAGACGCGGCCAGCCAGTAGCGGCTGCGCTGGAACGGGTAAGTCGGCAGGTCCATCGGCGGTGCCGCCTGCCGCCCGAGAACTTCCGGCCAGTCGACGTCGACGCCGCGGGTGTACAGCTGCGCCAGCGCGGAGGACGCGGAAACGCACTCGTTCCGGTCTGGCCGCAGGATCGGCAAAGCGGCCACGTCGTCGGCGCACCGCTGCACGAGCGCGGACAGGGATCCGTCCGGCCCGAGTTCGACGAACGTGGCGACCCCCTCCTCTCGCATGGCGTGCACGGCGTCGGCGAACCGGACCGTCGAACGGATCTGCGCTGCCCAGTACTCGGGTGAGCGGAGCTCCTCGCCCCGGACCACCGCCCCGGTCATCGTGGAGACCACGGGGATCCGCGGCTCCGCATAGGTGATCCGCTCCGCGGCGCGCCGGAACTCGGCCAGCACCGGCTCCACGAGCGGCGAGTGGAATCCGTGCGACACAGGCAACCGCTTGCTGCGCCTTCCCAACGCCGTCCAGTGGCTCGCGATCGCTTCGACCGCTTCGGCGAGACCGGAAACCACGGTGCTGTCCGGGGCGTTGACCGCGGCGATCGAAACCTTATCGGAGTGCTCTTCCAGCTGCGCGCGAAGTTCCGCCTCGGTCGCCTCCACCGCGATCATCGCCCCGCCGGGCGGCAACCCGTCCATCAACCGGCCACGGGCCGTGACGAGTTCGCACGCGTCGGCCAGCGAGAGCACCCCGGCCACGTGGGCAGCGGCAAGCTCCCCCACGGAGTGCCCCGCCACGAAGTCCGCTCGGATCCCCCAGCGCTCCACGAGGCGGTACAGCGCGACCTCGACGGCGAACAGACCTGCCTGCGCGTACCGCGTCCCGGTCAGGCCATCCCGGCGTCCGAACACCGCATCGGCGACCGGGAGGTCGAAGTGCCGGCACACCTCGTCGAAGGCGGCGGCGAACGCCGGCACCGACGCGTAGAGCTCGCTTCCCATCCCGATCCGCTCGCTGCCCTGCCCGGAGAACAGCACCGCGAGGTGGCCGTCCGTCACGGGTCCCCGCGGGATCCTGCCGTCCGCCACCTCGCGCAGGGCGTCGATCAGCTCCGCGTTGTCCGCTCCCCACACCACACCACGGTGCGGCAGTCGTGCCCTGGTGGTGGCCAGTGCGTATCCCACGTCGCGGGGATCGCGGCCGTCGAGGTGCTCCCGAAGCCGGGTGGCTTGCGCCCGCAACGCTTCCGCCGTCGCTCCGGAAAGGATCCACGGCACCAGCGGGAGAGCGGCGTCGACGCGATCGGGGGCACCGGCGACGGCCGGTTCCAGGTCCTGTTCCAGGATCACGTGCGCGTTGGTCCCACTGACCCCGAAGGAGGACACGCCTGCCCGGCGGGGACGCTCGCCCGCCGGCCACGGAACGGCCTCGGTGAGGAGGTCGACCCGTCCAGTGGTCCAGTCCACATGTGTGGAGGGTGCCGAGACGTGCAGGGTCTTCGGCAGTACGCCGTGCCGCATCGCCATGATCATCTTGATCACCCCGGCCATGCCGGACGCCGCCTGGGTGTGGCCGATGTTGGACTTCACCGACCCCAACCACAACGGCCGCTCACGACCCCGCCCATACGTCGCCAGCAACGCCTGCGCCTCGATCGGATCACCCAACGCCGTACCCGTCCCATGCGCCTCCACCACATCCACATCGGACACACCAAGACCCGCGTTCGCCAACGCCTGCCGAATCACCCGCTGCTGCGACGGACCATTAGGCGCCGTCAACCCATTCGACGCACCATCCTGATTCACCGCAGAACCCCGCACCACCGCCAACACCCGATGCCCATTCCGACGCGCATCCGACAACCGCTCCACCACCAGCACACCGGCGCCTTCGGCCCAGGCCGTACCGTCCGCGTCGTCGGAGAACGCCTTGATCCGGGCGTCCGGCGTGAGCACCCGTTGCCGGGAGAAATCCACGAACGGGCCCGGCGTAGCCATCGCGGCCGCACCACCGGTCAGTACGAGATCGCATTCGCCCCGGAGCAGCGCCTGTGCCGCGAGGTGCAACGCCACCAAGGAGGACGAGCACGCCGTGTCCACGGTCAGCGATGGGCCTTCGAGGCCGAGTACGTACGACACCCGCCCGGAAGCGACGCTGCCGGTATTGCCGGTGCTGACGTAGCCTTCGACCTCGGGTGGCGGTGCGCTCCGCCTCGCCGCGTACTCGCCGACGGTCACACCGAAGACCACTCCGGTCGCGCTGCCCTTCAACGACATCGGCTCGATACCCGCCCGTTCCAGTGCCTCCCAGGAGGTTTCCAGCAGCAGTCGCTGTTGCGGGTCCATCGCCACCGCCTCGCGCGGCGAAATGCCGAAGAACTCGGCGTCGAACCCGGTGATGTCGTCGAGGAAGCCTCCCTGCCGCACGTAGGAGGTGCCGGCGTGATCCGGGTCGGGGTGGTAAAGCGAGTCCAGCGCCCAGCCCCGGTCCACCGGGAAGTCCGTGATCGCGTCGCGTTCCTCGGCGACCAGCTGCCACAACTGCTCCGGGGTGCCCACCCCGCCGGGGAACCGGCACCCGATGCCCACGATCGCGATCGGCTCGTCGTCGATCCGGCCGGTGGCCCGCGCCGGCGTCACCTGTTCGTCCTCGCCGAACAGTTCGGCGAGCAGGTTGTGCACCAGGTGCTCCGGCGTCGGGTGGTCGAAGATCAGTGTGGTCGGCAGGCTCAGGCCGGTGGACTCGGCGAGGCGGTTCCGCAGTTCGACCGCGGTCACGGAGTCGAAACCCTGGTCGCGGAACGCTTTGTCCACGGCCACTGCTTTCGAGGACTCGTGTCCGAGCACGGCGGCCACCTCGGACCGCACCAGTTCCCGCAGTCTGCTGAGCCGTTCGGGGTGGGGGAGTTGGTGGAGTGTGTTGGGGGTGGTGTTGGTGGGGGTGGGGGGTGGTGTGGTGGGGATGGTGGTGAGCAGGGGGCTGGGGCGGTTGATGGTGAAGGTGGGGTGGAAGGTGGTCCAGTCGAGGTTGGCGATGGTGATGTTGGTTTCGTTGTGGTGCAGGGTGGTGTGGAGGGTGTGCAGGGCGTGTTCGGGGGGCATCATGGTGATGCCGATGCGGGTGAGGGTGTCGGTGGCGTCGGGGGTGATCATGCCGCCGCCTGCCCAGCCGCCCCAGGCGATCGCGGTGGCGTTGAGGCCGCGGTCGCGGCGGTCGCGGGCGAGGGCGTCGAGGTAGGCGTTACCGGCGGCGTAGGCGGCTTGCCCGGTTCCGCCCCAGGCGCCGGCGCCGGAGGAGAACAACACGAACGCGTCCAGCTCGCCGGTCAACTCGTCCAGGATCCGGGCACCGGTGACTTTGGCGTGCAGTCCCTCGGCCCAGTCCGCGGCGGTGACCAGCTCGGTCAGCGCACGCTGGTGGGAGACACCGGCGGCGTGCACGACCGCGGTCAGTTCCGGTTCCCCGGCCAGCACGGCCGCGACCGCGGCCCGGTCGGTGACATCACAGGCGACCGCCTCGACCGGGCCGGGCAGATCGGCCACGCCCGGGGCGTGCCCGCCCCGTCTGCTGGCCAGCACCACCCGGGTCGCGCCGTTGTCCACCAGCCAGCGGGCCACATGCCGCCCCAGCGCCCCGGTGCCCCCGGTGACCAGCACCGTCCCCCGAGGCCGCCAACGACCCGGCTCACCACCCCCGGCTCGGGTCTGGGTGTCGGGGTCGGTTCCGGCGGGGATCATTCGTCGCCCGAACACCCCGTCGGCGCTGATGCGGACCTGGTCTTCCCGCCGCTGCCCGAGCACCGCGCCCAGCCGGGTCACGGCCCGCTCGTCGAGTACCTCGGGTAACTGCACCAGCCCGCCCCACCGGCCGGGATGTTCCAACGCGGCCACCCGCCCGGCACCCCATAACTGCGCCCGCATCGGATCCCCGCCCTGGGTGGCCCACCACACCACCGCGTCCCCGCCACCGCGTAACAACTCGGTGTTGAACAGCAAACTCCGCACCACCGCCGGCTCCTGCGCGCACGGGCGGGAATCCAGCCCCAGCAACGACAACACCCCCGACACCGGCCGGCCATCACCACACCCCCACACCGCCTCGGCCATCTCGGCCACCGAGGACACCGCCATATCGATCTCCACCACCCGCGCCCCGGGCACCAGCACCGGTATCGCGCATCCGGCCGGAACCACCACCACCCACACCCCGTCCACCACCGCCGCGGGCACCGTCAACGGCTGCCACCGGAACCGATACCGCCACCCCCGCGTCACCTCCTCCACCCGCCGATCACCCCACCACGCCCGCACCGCCTCCACCGCCTCCACCGCCGTGTCCCCCGGCCCCAACCCCAACCGCTCAACCACATCCCCACCCCCGAACAACTCCCCCAACCCCTCCCACCCCGACGGTCCCGGCGCCGGTGCCGGGGGACTCAACCAATACCGCTGCCGCTGAAACGAATACGTCGGCAACTCCACCCGCACCGCACCAGAAAACAACCGCTCCCACCACACCCCCACACCCCGCACCCACACCCCCGCCACCGACCGCAACAACCGATCCAACCCACCCTGCCCCCGACGCAACGACCCCACCACCACACCACCACCAGCGCCACCAACACCACTGACACCACTGGCGCCACTAACGTTGGTGTTGCTGGTCTTGCTGACATCGTTGGTGTTGCTGACATCGTTGGTATTGCTGGTGTTGTTGTCGTCGGTGGTGTTGTTGTCGTCGGTGGTGTTGTTGTCGTCGGTGGTGTTGTGGGTGGTTGTGGTTGTGGTGTGGAGGGTGTCTTCGATCGCGGTGGTCAGGACCGGGTGTGCGCTGCATTCGACGAACACGTCGAAGCCGTCGGCCAGCAGTGCCTCGGTCGCGGTCTGGAATCGCACCGGGTGGCGGGCGTTGTCGAACCAGTACCGTGGCCCCATGTCCGCGGTATCGAGCACTCCGCCGGTCACCGTGGAATACACCGGTACCGCCGCTTGCCGGGGCTGGATCCCGGACAACATCCCCATCAGCTCGGCACGCAACCGATCAACCTGCGCGCTATGCGAGGCCACCGTGGCCGGAACCACCCGCGCCCGCGTCCCCCGCTCCACCATCGCCTCCACCCATTCCCGCAACACCTCTTCCGCACCAGCGACCATGGTCATCCCCGGACTGCTCACCCCCGCCACCACCACCCCTTCCACCAACCGCTCCCGCACCACCTCCACCGGTAACCCCACCGACGCGATCGCTCCCCGCCCCACCAACTCCCGCGCGAACAACGCACTACGCAACACCACCACCCGCACCGCGTCCGACAACGACAACCCACCCGCCACATACACCGCCGCCACCTCACCCTGGGAATGACCCACCACCGCCGCGGGCTCCACCCCCAACCACCGCCACACCGCCGCCAACGACACCATCACCGCGAACAACAACGGCTGCAACAACTCAATCCGCCCCAACACCTCCTCCCCACCCCACAACACCTCCATCAACGACCACCCCGCCACCGACTCCACCACCCCACAACACGCATCAAACTCCGCCCGAAACACCCCCGAACACCCATACAACTCCCGCCCCATCCCCACCCACTGCGACCCCTGCCCCGGAAACACAAACACCACCCCACCCACACCACCCACCGACCCCACCACACCCAACCCCAAATCCGACAACCCCACACCCAACTCACCACACCCACCACCCACCACCACCGCACGATGCGCCAACGCCGAACGCGTGGTCGCGAGCGAGAGCCCGATGTCGGCAGCCGACCTGTCGTCGTCCTCCGCCAGATACGCCCGCAGCCGTTCGGCTTGAGCGCGCAGCGCTTCCGGGGTGTGCCCGGACAGCACCCAGGGCACCACTGACGACGGTGCCGCGGTGACCGGCGCGTCCGGCTCCGCGGGCGCCTGCTCCAGGATCACGTGTGCGTTGGTGCCGCTGATCCCGAACGACGACACCGCGGCCCGCCGGACACGCCCCCCGCCGTCCCACTCCCGATTCTCGGTCAACAACCGCACCCCACCCGAAGACCAATCCACATGCGGCGTCGGCTCGGAGACATGCAGGGTCATCGGCAGAACACCGTGCCGCATCGCCTGCACCATCTTCAGCACGCCCGCCATCCCGGCCGCGGCCTGGGTGTGGCCGATGTTGGACTTCACCGACCCCAACCACAACGGCCGCTCACGACCCCGCCCATACGTCGCCAACAACGCCTCAGCCTCAATCGGATCACCCAACGCCGTACCCGTCCCATGCGCCTCCACCACATCCACATCCGACACACCAAGACCCGCACTCGCCAACGCCTCCCGAATCACCCGCTCCTGCGACGGACCATTAGGCGCCGTCAACCCATTCGACGCACCATCCGAATTCACCGCAGAACCCCGCACCACCGCCAACACCCGATGCCCATTCCGACGCGCATCCGACAACCGCTCCACCAGCACCACGGCCGCCCCTTCCCCGAAACCCGTGCCATCGGCACCAGCGGAGAACGACTTGCACCGGCCATCCGGGCTCAGCGCCCCCTGGCGTTCGAACTCCGCGAACGCCTCGGTCGTGGCGAACACGGTCGCCGCGCCGGCCAACGCCATCGAGCACTCGCCGTCCCGCACCGCCTTCGCCGCCATGTGCAAGGCCACCAGCGAAGACGAACAGGCCGTATCCACCGTCACCGAAGGCCCTTCGAGGCCGAAGGTGTACGACAGGCGGCCGGAAACCACGCTCGGCGCGTTGCCGACGACGAGGAATCCGTCCCTTCCCTCGGGCGCCTCGCGCAGGGCCGCCACGTAGTCGCCCCCCGCGATGCCGACGAACACCCCGGTCCGGCTGCCTCGCAACACGGCTGGATCGATACCCGCGCGCTCGAACACCTCCCACGAGGTCTCCAGCAGCAACCGCTGCTGCGGGTCCATCGCCACCGCCTCGCGCGGCGAAATGCCGAAGAACCCGGCGTCGAACCAGGACGCGTCGTGCACGAAACCACCGACCCCGGTGGTCAGCGCCGCGATCCCGTCCACCCGCCACCCTCGGTCGAGCGGGGGCCCGGTCAGCGCGTCCTCGCCGTTGAGCACCAAGTCCCAAAGCTTTTCGGGGGTGTCCAGACCACCGGGGTAGCGACAGGCCATCCCCACCAGCACCACAGGATCATCGCCACTGGTCGCGATCGCCGCGGATTCGGCGGGGGCCGGGACGTCCTCGGCGAGCTTCGACCGCAGGTGCCGCGCCAGCGCGGCCGGAGTCGGGTGGTCGAAGATCACCCCGGTGGTGAGCCGCAACCCGGTCGCGGCGCTCATCCGGTTGCGGAGTTGCACGGCGGCGAGGGAATCCACCCCGAGTTCACCGAAGGTCCTGCCGGTTTCGACCCGGTCGGCCGAAGCATGCCCGAGGACGGCCGCGAGTTCCGCGGTGATCCGCGTGGACAGGGCACCGAGTTGCTCCCGTTCGGACAGTCCGGTCAGTCGCACGAGGGCCGGACCGGGCGCCGAACGCACACGGTCGGCCGCCTCGGGCAACTCGGAGACGAAGGCACCGGGACGGGTCGACGTGAAGACGTCCCAGTAACGGTCCCAGTCGATGTCCGCCACCATCAAGGTGGTTTCACCGTCGGAGAGGGCGCGGCGCAGTGCGGTGAGTGCCAGCGCCGGATCGATCGCGGGGAGCCCGTTGCGGTCCAGTGCGTCCGCGACGGCACCGGTCGCCATACCGGTACCCGCCCACGCACCCCACGCGATGGCGGTCGCCGGGAGCCCGTTGTCCCTGCGGTGCGTGGCCAGTGCGTCGAGGAACGCGTTGCCGGGTGCGTAGTTCGCCTGGCCCGCCGAACCGAAGACCGCGCCTGCCGAAGAAAACAGCACGAACGCGGCCAGGTCGAGATCACGGGTCAGCTCGTGCAGGTGCCACGCCCCCAGCGCCTTCGGCCGCAACGCACGTTCGGCGCGCTCGACGGTCAGCGTGTCGACAAGACCGTCGTCGAGGACCCCGGCGGCGTGCACGACGACGGTCAGCGGGTGGTGCTCGGGAACGGCCGCGAGCACGGCGGCGAGGGCTTCCCGGTCGGCCACGTCGCACGCGACGATCGTGACCGTCGCGCCGAGGTCGGTCAGTTCTCGTTCCAATGCTTCGGCACCCGGCGCGGCGCGACCGGTTCGACTGACCAGGACGAGGTGGTCGACGCCGTCATGGGCCAGCCACCTGGCGGTTTGCGCTCCCAGCGCACCGGTCCCCCCGGTCACCAGCGCGGTGCCGTGCGGGCGCCACGTCGGCGCCCCTGGCCCACGCGGCGCGGGGGCATGGACCAGACGGCAACCGTGGGCCGTGCCGGAACGGAGAGCGATCCGATCCTCACCGGTCTCGCCCGCGATGTACGCGGCGAGCAAGCGCAGCTCCGGTCCGGTGGTCTCTCCCGGCAGGTCGACGATCCCGCCCCACCGGGCGGGTTGCTCCATCCCGAGCACGGCGCCCAGCCCCCACACGAGCGCCTGGGTCGGGCTGGTCAACGGGTCGGCTCGGCCGACCGAAACCGCGCCCCTGGTCACACACCACAGCGGCGCGGCGACTTCGGCGTCACCCAGCGCCTGGACGAGCGCGACCGTCGCGGAGAAACCGCTCGGCTCGTCGTCGAGCGCGAGGAAGGAAACCACCCGCTCCAGGTGTTCCTCGGCCGCGATCGCGCGAACGCGATCCGCGATGCGTTCGCGGTCATCGGCCGCACTGACGGTCATCGTTCGAACGGCGCCGTCGAGCGGCGAAGCCCCGTTCTCCGGCACGACGACCAGCCACGTGCCGCGAGCCGACGGTTCCGGGGGTGAGCCGAGCGCGAGCCAGGTGACCCGGTACCGCCAGGAGTCCACTGTGGACTCTTGACGCATCGCCTCCAGCTCGGGCAGCACGGAGGACAACGGCTGGCCAGGGTCGGCCCTTTCCAGCAGTGCCCAGAATTCACCGTCGGGGCGCGTGGCAGCGGGCTCCAGCCAGTAGCGGTCCCGTTGGAAGGCGTAGGTGGGCAAGTCGATCACCCGGCCGTTCGCCAGCAGTCCGTCCCAGTCCAGCTCGGCCGCACCACGGACGTGCAACAACGCCAGCGCGGACAGCGCGGAGAGCGCCTCCGGTCGGTCGGCGCGCAGCACCGGCGCCAGCGCGCACCGATCCGGTTCGCCGAGACAGTCCTGCGCCGCCGCGACGAGCGAAGCGTCCGGACCCAGCTCGACGTAGTTCGTCACGTCCTCGGCTTCCGCCGCGCACACGGCGTCAGCGAAGCGCACCGTCTCCCTCGCGTGCCGCACCCAGTAGTCCGGGGACGCCACTTCACCACCCGCGCGCCGGCCGGTCACGGTCGACACGAACGCCGTCTTCGGCTCCGCGCCGGACAGACCGGCCAAGACCTCCCGGAACTCGGCGAGCATCGGGTCGATCAGTGCGGAGTGGAAACCGTGGCCGACACGCAGCTTCCTGGTCCGCCGCCCGGCATCGGCCCAGCCGCGTGCGACGTCGTCGACCTCGGCCTCCGCGCCCGAGAGCACCACCGACCTCGGCCCGTTGACAGCGGCGATCGCCACCCGTTCCCGCCCGGTCAGCGACCCGAGCACCTCGTGCTCCCCCGCTTCCACGGCCACCATCGCACCCCCTGGTGGCAGCGCCCGCATGAGCCGTCCGCGGGCGGCAACCAGAACGCACGCGTCCGCCAGCGAGAACACCCCGGCCACGTGTGCCGCGGCCACCTCGCCGACGGAATGTCCCACCACGACGTCCGGTTCACCGCCGAACCCGACGAGCAGCCGGTACAGGGCGACTTCCAGGGCGAACAGCGCCGCCTGGGCGTGATCGGTGCGATCGATGCCCGCGTCGCCGTCCAGCGCCACCTCCCGCAGCGAACATCCCAGCAAAGGGTCCAGGTGGGCACACACCTCGTCGTACGCGCTGGCGAACCGCGGGTACCGCTCGTACAGTCCGCGCCCGGCGCCGGCCCGCTGCGATCCCTGGCCGCTGAACAAGAACGCGGTGCGTCCCTCCGACACCGTTCCCCGCACCACGCCGGGCGAATCGCTCCCCCCTGCCAGCGCGGTCAGGCCCTCGACGAGTTCAGCACGGTCGCGGCCCAGTACGACCGCTCGGTGTTCGAGCCCGGCCCTTGCCACACCGAGGGTGCGCCCGATGTCGACCGGATCGGCGGCAGTGGCGGTGAGCAGCCGGGCCGCCTGCGCTCGCAACGCGTCCCTGCTGCGGGCGGAAAGCGCCCACGGCACGAGGGGCGGCCGAGTCGCCTCGTGCTCGCGCGGTTCTTCCACTGCTTCGGCCTGCTCCACGATGACGTGCGCGTTGGTACCGCTGAGCCCGAACGAAGACACGCCGGCACGCCTCGGCCCGCGGGTGCTCGGCCACGGCCGGTGCTCCGCCAGCAGCCGGACCGAGCCCGAACGCCAGTCCACGTGTGGTGAGGGCCGATCGACGTGCAGGGTCTTCGGGAGCACGCCGTGCCGCAGTGCCAGCACCATCTTCATCACGCCCGCGACACCGGCGGCGGCTTGGGCGTGCCCGATGTTCGACTTGAGCGAACCGAGCCAGAGGGGCCGGTCCCCGGCGCGCGCCTGGCCGTAGGTCGCCAGCAGCGCCTGTGCTTCGATCGGGTCGCCCAGTTCGGTCCCCGTGCCGTGCCCCTCCACCACGTCCACGTCCGCCGCGGTCAGGCCGGCGTCCGCCAGCGCGTGCCGGATCACCCGTTCCTGCGAAGGACCGTTCGGCGCGGACAACCCGTTGGTCGCGCCGTCGGAGTTCACCGCGGAACCGCGAAGGACGGCCAGGACCCGGTGCCCGTTGCGGCGCGCGTCGGAAAGTCGTTCCAGCAGCAGCGTTCCGGCGCCCTCCGCCCACCCGGTGCCGTCCGCGGCCGCGGCGAATGCCTTGCACCGGCCGTCGGCCGCCAACCCGTTCTGCTGGGCGAACTCCACGAACCCGATCGGGGTCGCCATCACGGTGACCCCACCGGCCAGTGCCATCGAACACTCACCGCGGCGCAGCGCCTGCATGGCGAGGTGCACCGCTACCAGCGAGGACGAGCACGCGGTGTCCACCGTCAGCGCGGGCCCCTCGAGCCCGAAGGTGTAGGCCACCCTGCCCGACACGACACTGGTCGCGGCACCGGTCAGCACGTACCCGGCGCTGTCCTCCGGCGCCTGATCGAGAGCCCCGCCGTAGTCCCGTCCCGCGACCCCGACGAACACGCCGGTCCGGCTTCCGCGCAAGGAGTGCGGGTCGATACCGGCTCGCTCGAACGTCTCCCACGTGATCTCCAGCAGCAACCGCTGCTGCGGGTCCATCGCCACCGCCTCGCGCGGTGAGACGCCGAAGAACTCCGCGTCGAACTCCGCCGCACCGCGGACGAAACCGCCGTGCCCGACGGGCAGCGTCCCCGGTACCCGCCAGCCCCGGTCGGCCGGAAAGGCCGTGATCGCGTCGATCCCGTCGTCGACCACCCGCCACAGGTCCTCCGGTGAGCAGACGTCGCCCGGGTACCGGCACCCCATGGACACCACGGCGATCGGCTCGTCCGAGGCGGTCCGCACGGGGGCGCGCTCCTCGGCCGTCGCGTCGGCTCCTCCGCTCAGGGCGGAGTTCAGGAACGCGGCCAGCGCGGCGGGGGTCGGGTGGTCGAAGACCATCGTCGCCGGAAGCGGGATCCCGGTCGCGGCGCGCAGCCGGTCGCGCAGCAGCACGGCGGTCAACGAATCGAACCCGGCCGCGCGGAAGGTGCCGTCGCTCGCCACCTCCCGCGGTGAACTGTGGCCGAGCACGGCGGCGGCCTGCGCGCGTACCAGGCTGACCAGTTCGCGTGCCCGCTCGCGCGGCGGAAGTCCCGCGAGGTCGCCGCCTCCTGGCGGCTCGGCGACATCGACCACGACCTCGGTTCCGGCGGTAGCACTCATCGCCGACTGGAAAGCGCGCAACGCGAGTTCCGCCGGCATCGGGCGGTACCGCTCGTCCTCGTCGGCACCGAGCCAAGGCCCCCACAGCAAGGACTTCGCGGCGTTCGCCGCGGCGAACGCGTCGGCCGCGGCCACCAGCGCATGACCGGCACGACCGAGGACACCGGCCACCGACCCGAAGGTCACCAGCTCCACCTCGGGCAGAGCGGCCAGCTGGACCACGGCCGAGGTGAGATCGGGCAGCTCGGCGGGGTCCAGGTCGGCGATCGGCCGATGGTCGCCCACGCCGCCGAGATGGACCGCGGTCGTGATCCGCTCCCCGTCGACCACCCGGCCCAGCGCACCGGGATCGGCCGGGTCCCATTCGACGACCGCGACGGCCGGGTCCGGAGCCGACCGCGCCCGGCCGGGGGCGACCGCGAGCACCACCTTCGCCGCCCCGTTGTCCAGCAGCCACCGCACGAGCGGGCCGCCCTCCCCTGCCGTGACCGCGCTGACCAGCACCGTGCCGCTGGGCCGCCAGACCGGTTCGCTCGGCCCCGTCGCTCCGACCGGCTCCAGGTCCCACGCGAGCAACCGGTCGCCCCGAACCGCCAGCCTGCGCCC
The DNA here is from genome assembly GCF_018736145.1 of Amycolatopsis sp. CA-230715. Taxonomy (GTDB): domain Bacteria; phylum Actinomycetota; class Actinomycetes; order Mycobacteriales; family Pseudonocardiaceae; genus Amycolatopsis. The sequence continues at coordinate 8,576,966 of NZ_CP059997.1, read as the reverse complement.
GGTGGTGCCGAGCGCCCTCGCCAGCGCACGCGGGGACGCGTCTTCCGCCAGCTCGACCAGGCCACCCCAGTGCTCCGGATGTTCCACCGCGGCGCAAAGCGCTACGCCCCGCACGAGCGGATCGTTGGTGAGGCACCACAGCCGGGCACCGACGTCGACCACGGCTTTGATCAACGCCACGACGCCAGCCAGCGGCACCCCGTCCAGTACCGCCACCACACCGGCGGGCTCACCCGCGGCGCGCAGGCGGTCCGCCAGCGCCTCCTGATCCACCCCGGCCGGGTCCAGTTCGGCCCGGCGCGGTTCACCGCCGTGCTCGCCGATCGCCGCCAGCACCACTTCGCTCTCGGCGCCGACCACGACCCACGTCCCCGCGAGCACAGGGTCCGGCGTGATTTCCTCGCGCCACACCGGGACGTGCCGCCAACCGTCCACATCGGACACCGGGTCGCCGGTGCGCCGCGACCGCTCGCCGGTACTCGTCAGCCAGTAGTGCCGCCGCTGGAACGCGTAGGTGGGCAGTGCGACCCGACGCGCTCCGGCGAACAGGTCGCCCCACTCCGCCGCGGCGCCCCGGGTGGTCAGCCCGGCCACGGCCGACAGCAGCGCCTCCGGCTCGGCTCGGCCGGTGACCGTGGCCGGGAGGACGACCGCGTCCGGTCCCGCGCTCTCCCCCGCCGGCGCGCACAGCGCGCCGTCCGGGCCCACTTCCAGGAAGGCGTTGACCCCGAGCTCCGCGGCCGCGCGGATCGCGTCGGCGAAGCGAACCGTGTCACGGGCGTTGCGCACCCAGTACTCGGCGGTGCCCAGTTCCGCCGAGCCGGCCGGGCGCCCCGTGGTGCACGACAGCACCGGTATCCGCGCCGGGCCGAAGGAAAGCCCGCGCACCACGTCCGCGAACTCCGCCAGCATCGGTTCGACCATCGGGGAATGGAAGGCGTGGCTCACCGGCAGTCGCTTGGTCCGCCGCCCGCGAGCCCGCCATTCCTCGGCGACGGCGAGCACCGCCCGCTCCGCACCGGAAAGCACCACCGAATCCGGCCCGTTGACGGCGGCGACCGCGACAGCGCCCGGTTCGATCTCGTGTTCGCCCGCCTGCACCGCGACCATGGCGCCACCGGGCGGCAGTGCCTGCATGAGCCTGCCCCTTGCCGCGACCATCGCGGCCGCGTCCGCCAGCGTGAGCACATCGGCGACGTGGGCGGCGGCGATCTCGCCGACCGAATGGCCGAGCACGTGGTGCGGGCGCACCCCCCACGACTCGACGAGCCGGAACAAGGCTACTTCGAAAGCGAACAACCCCGGTTGCGCCCACGCGGTGCCGGCGAGCACCTCGGCGTCGGCCCCGAACACCACGTCCCGCACCGGCCGGTCCAGGTACGGGTCGAGTGCCGCTGAGACGGCGTCGAACGCGTCGGCGAAAACCGGGAACTCGTCGTACAGGGTCCGGCCCATGCCGAGCCGCTGCGAACCCTGGCCGGAGAACACGAAGGCGACCTTGAGGTCGGGGCGCGCCACTCCGGCCACGACCCCCGCCGCGGGTTCGCCGCGGGACAGGGCGTCGAGCCCGGGGAGGAAGTCTTCGGTGGTACCGCCCAGCACGACCGCCCGGTGGCCGAGCCTGGCACGAGCGTTGAGCAAGGACGTACCGACGTCGGCGGGATCGGCGCCGGGCTGCTCGGCGAGCCAGGCGCGCAACCGTCGTGCTTGCTCACGCAACGCGGCGTCCGTCGCCGCGGACAAGAGCCACGGCAGGGTCGAGGGACGGTCGACGGGCGACGCGGGCGCCGGCTCCGCGGCGGGCACCTGTTCGAGCACGACGTGCGCGTTGGTACCGCTGATCCCGAACGACGACACCCCGGCCGCCCGCGCGCGCCCGGTGTCCGGCCACTTCGTCGCCTCCACCAGCAGGCGCAGGTTGCCGCTTGCCCAGTCGACCCGCGGGTTCGGCGCGTCGGCGTGCAGCGTCGCCGGCAGCACGCCGTGCCGCATCGCCTCGAGCATCTTGAGCACACCGGCCATGCCCGCGGCGGCCTGGGCGTGCCCGAGGTTCGACTTGACCGACCCGAGCCACAACGGCCGGTCGCTCCGCCGCCCGCTGCCGTAGGTGGCGATCAGCGCGCCCGCCTCGATCGGGTCGCCCAGCAGCGTGCCGGTGCCGTGCGCCTCCACCACATCGACGTCCGAAGTGGACATTCCAGCGCCGGCGAGCGCCTGCCGGATCACCCGTTCCTGCGCGGGTCCGTTCGGCGCGGTCAGCCCGTTGGACGCGCCGTCCGAGTTCACCGCGGAACCCCGGACCACGGCGAGCACCTGGTGCCCGGCGCGTCGCGCGTCGGACAGGCGCTCGAGCACCACCACCGCCACACCCTCGGCCCAGCCGGTACCGTCCGCGGTGGCGGCGAACGATTTGCAGCGCCCGTCCGCGGACAAGCCGCCCTGCCTCGCGAACTCGGTGATCACCCCGGGATTGCCCATCACGGCCGCGGCACCCGCGATCGCCATCGTGCACTCGCCGCCGCGCAGCGCCTGTGCGGCAAGGTGCATCGCGACCAACGACGAGGAGCACGCCGTGTCCACGGTCAGCACCGGCCCTTCCAGGCCGAAGAAGTAGGCCAACCTACCCGAGGCCACGCTGCTGGTGCCCCCGGTCAGCAGATGCCCCTCCACCGCGGGGTCCGGTTCGTGCAGCCGGATCCCGTAGTCCTGATAGGACAGTCCAATGAAGACTCCGGTGCGGCTGCCGCGCAGTGCCTGCGGATCCATCCCGGCCCGTTCGAAGGCCTCCCACGACGTCTCCAGCAGCAGCCGCTGCTGCGGGTCCATCGCGAGCGCTTCGCGCGGTGAGATACCGAAGAAGTCCGCGTCGAATTCCCCGGCACCGGTGAGGAATCCGCCGCGGGCGGAGGCCAGCTCCCCGGTCAACCGCCAGCCCCGATCGGCCGGCGGCGGCGCGACGACCTCCTCGCGCGAGGACACCAGCCGCCACAGGTCCTCCGGCGAGTCCACACCGCCCGGGTAGTGGCACGCCGCGCCGACGATCGCGATGGGCTCGGCCCCCCGCGACTCCACTTCGAGCAACCGCTGCCGCACCCGGTGGAGATCGGCCGTGGTGCGCCGGAGGTACTCGACAAGCTTGTCCTGTTCCGGCACCCGTCTCAACTCCGTCAGCCACCTCGGTCGGTACCCGTATCCGGTATCGCTTACCAGGCACCGAAGTTCATCAGCACGCTAACCAGTCCGGCCTTGCAACGACCTTGAGCGGGTGTCAGCGCGGGCCGGACAACCAGTCCTCGACCGCGCGCGCCGTCGTGGCGGCATCCTGCTCCATCATGCTGAAGTGGTCCCCCGGTACCTCGACGACGCGATCCGCGGTTGGCCACTGCGCTCGCCACGCCGTGGATTCGGGCACCGGCCCGGAAAACGAGCTGCCCAGCGCTTCGGTGAACAGCTCGGCGGGCCGGACGAACAGCTGCGGTGCCACCAGGTCGTGCCGCTTCCAGTCCGCGGTGAGCCGCTGGTATCTGACCATCGCCGACAGGGAGCGCCCCGTCACCACCTCGAACTGCTCCTGCCGCCGCACCACGGAATCGAAGACCGCGGCGAACAGTGGTCGCAGTTCGGGACCGAACTCGGTGTAGGTGTCGATGAGCACCACCGATTCCGGTGCGCGGCCACGGCGCTCCAGTTCGTGCGCCAGCGCGTGCACGAGCAAGCCGCCCCACGAATGGCCCACGAGGACGACGGGCCCCTCGGGTACGGCGTCCGCGTGAGCCTCCACCACCGCGTCGAGCGAACCGGGGAGCTCGTCTTCGGCGATCCCGGGCAGCGGAAGTACCGCGACGTCGCGGGTCCCGGCGAACCCGGCCGCGAACCGGGCGTACTGCACGGGCGCGCCGAGCCCGATGGCCGAGGGAACGCAGACCAGGCGAGGAGTTTCCGGGCCCCGCGCCAACACCAGCGGTGCGACGACGGGCGCGGTGACCTCGGGGCGCACGTCGGCGACCGCGCCGAGCAGCGCCATCCCCGCGTCCCGGTTTCCGCCGAGGCAGGCCCGGCGGAACATCGCGAGCACGGCGTCCGGCTCGCGCACGAGTTCCGGTCGTGCCGCGCTTCCGATCTCCGTGCCGAGCCGCACCGCGAGTTCGCTCGCGTCGCGGTGATCGAACACCAGCGTCGCGGGCAGCCGGAGGCCGGTCACCGTGTTGAGCCGGTTGCGCAGTTCCAGCGCGGTCAACGAATCGAACCCGAGTTCGTGGAACGCGCGATCGGTCGGCACCGCCTCGGTCGAAGGATGTCCCAGCACCGTCGCCACCTCGCGCCGGACAAGATCGAGCAGCCTTGGTCCTCGATCCGCTTCGCCGAGTGCCGCGAGCTCGTCGCGCAACGCGGGCACGACGTCCCCCTCCTGCTCCTCCTCTGCTTTTGCCACCTGCGCTGCCGCCACCTCGGGAATTTCCGCGATCAGCGGTCGTGGCCGAGCCAGGGTGAACGTGAGCGAGAACCGCGCCCAATCGACGTCGGCCACGATCGGGCACAGCTCGTCGTCGTCCAGCACTCGGCGCAGTCCGCGCATCGCCAGTTCCGGGTCCATCAGCCGCAGCCCGCGCCGGTCGGCGAGGTGGCGCTCCGCCGCGCCGTCGGCCATACCGCCCCCGTCCCAGATGCCCCACACCACGGCGGTGGCCGGCAGTCCGCGCCGGCGCCGGTCGCCGGCGAACGCCATGGCGAACGCGTTGGACGCGGCATACGCGGCCTCGGCCCCGCTGCCCCAGAGCCCGGCCAGCGAGGAGAACAGGACGAAGGCGTCGAGGTCGTCGGGCAGCAGTGCGTCCAGGTTGCGGGCGCCGGTCACCTTCGCCGCCAGCACGCGCGCGACCTCGTCGAGGGAAAGGTCCATGGTCGGGCCGAAATGCCCGGCGCCGGCCGAGTGCACCACCGCGTCGATCCTGCCGAGACCGGCGAGCGCCTCGCCCAACGCGGCCCGATCGGCGACATCGCACGCGACGGCCTCGACCCGGCCGTCCGCTTCGGCGATCAGTTCGGCGGCCTTCGGTGCCGCCGCCCCTCGTCTGCTCAGCAGCACGACCCGTGCCGCGCCGCGATCGATCAGCCATCGGACCACGTGCGCGCCGACGCCGCCCGCGCCCCCGGTGACCAGAACCGTGCCGCGAGGTCGCCAGGTCCTGGTGCCGAGGCGATCGTCGCCAGGTGCGGGAAGCACGCGGCGTGCCAGCACGCCGCCGTCCCGGATCGCCACCTGGTCCTCGTGCCCGTCCGCGAGGACACCGCGCAACGCCGCCACGGCGCGTTCGTCCAACTCCTGCGGCAGATCGACCAAACCACCCCAGATTCTGGGCGTTTCCAGCCCCACCGTCTGGCCGAGCCCCCACACCAGCGCCTGAACCGGGCTGGTGGCCAGATCGGTCCCGTCCACCGAGACCGCGCCTCGGGTGACGCACCAGAGCGGCGGTGCGGAGTCGAGTTTTCCCAGCTGCTGCGCCAATCCCAGGGTTGCCGCCAGCCCCGCCGGAACACCGGGCGCCGACGAGCAGTCGTCCTCGTCCCACGCTAGCAGCGACAACACCCCGGAGGCGGACTCGACCGCGGCGGCGACCTCGTCGGCCTGGAGGACGAGCGCATCGCCCAAGCAGGCGGCGATCCGCGCCGCCTCGGGTGTGCCGGCGAACGCGGGCGGCACCACTACGAGCCAGGTGCCCGCGACCGCGCGGTCCTGGACCGGTACCGGACGCCACGCCACCCGGTACCGCCACGACGCCAGTTTCGACTCCGCGCGACTCCGGGACATCGCGTCGGCCACGGTATCGACGTCCACGCCCAGCTCGGCGGCCAAGACCGCGGGATCGACCGAAAACCCCGTATCCGTCGCCGGGCCGTCCAGGGTCCGCCCCGCCAGCCAGTAGCGACGCCGCTGGAACGGGTAGGTGGGCAGGTCGACCCTGGCCGGTGCGCAATCGGCGAACACCGGAGCCCAGTCCACCTCGACGCCGCGCACGTGCAACTCGGTCGCCGAGACGAGGAAACGCCGCAGCGAGCCCTGGTCCCGGCGGAGCGTGCCGACGACCACAGTGCCATCGGACTTCGCCTCGGCCAGGATCTCCTGGATCGCCGTGGTCACCACGGGGTGCGGGCTCACCTCCACGAACGCATGGTGTCCCGACGCGAGCAACCCGCGCACCGCGGTGTCGAATTCGACGGTGGCGCGCAGGTTCCGGTACCAGTAGCCCGCGTCGAGCCGCGCGGTGTCCAGCACGCCGCCGGACACCGTGGAGCAGAACGGAACGTCGGCCGCGCGCGGCCGGATCGGGGCGAGCGCGTCGAGCAGCTCGGCTTCGATGCGCTCCACCTGCGCCGAGTGCGAGGCGTAGTCCACCGCGACGCGCCGGGCCAGCACGTTGTCCTCGGCGCACTGCGCGAGCAGTTCGTCCAACGGGCCGAGGTCGCCGGAAACGACCGTCGTGGCCGGGCCGTTCACCGCCGCGATCGAGATGCGCCCGCCCCACGCGGCCACGCGTTCGGCCACCGCTTCCCGCGACTCGGAGACCGACACCATGCCACCCGCCCCGGTCAGCCGCGTGATGGCCGCACTGCGCAGCGCGACCACCCGCGCACCGTCCTCGAGCGAGAGCGCGCCCGCAACGCAGGCGGCCGCGAGTTCACCCTGGGAGTGACCGACCACCGCGGAAGCTTCGATCCCGAAGGAGCGCCACAACTCGGCGAGAGACACCATCACGGCCCACAGCGCCGGTTGCACCACGTCCACTCTGGACAGTGCGTTCCCGTCGGCGAGCACGTCCCGTAGCGACCAGTCGACGTACGGCGCCAGCGCTGCCGCGCACTCCGCCATCCTGGCGGCGAACACCGGCGAGGACTCGATCAGTTCGGTGGCCATGCCGGTCCACTGCGCCCCCTGCCCGGGGAAGACCAGCACGACCTTGCCCGACACATCGGCCACTCCGGTGACCACCTGTCCCGCCGCGTCGCCCGTCCCGAAGTCCCGCAGGAGGTCCAGCATGCCGTCGGAGTCGGCGCCGACCACGGCCGCGCGGTGGTCGAACGCCCGGCGGGTCGTCACCAGCGAATGGGCCACGTCCACCGCCCGGTGACCGGTGACCGCGCCGAGGCGCTCGGCCTGCTCCCGGAGCGCCCGCTGGGTACGCCCGGACAGCAGCCACGGCACCACCGGGTTCCGCGAACCGGTGCCGACGGCATCGGGCTCACCCTGTTCCAGGATCACGTGCGCGTTGGTGCCGCTGATCCCCAAGGAGGACACCCCCGCTCGCCTCGCCCTGCCGGTTTCCGGCCACCGCTTGCGCTCGACGAGCAGTTCCACCGCACCGGCGGACCAGTCCACTTTGGACGACGGCCGGTCGACGTGCAGCGTCCTCGGCAGCACACCGTGCCGCATCGCCATGACCATCTTGATGACCCCGGCCACGCCGGAAGCCGACTGCGTGTGCCCGATGTTGGACTTGAGCGAACCCAGCCACAACGGCCGATCCGGCGCACGGTCCTGACCGTAGGTCGCCACCAGAGCCTGTGCCTCGATCGGGTCGCCGAGCTTGGTGCCCGTACCGTGCGCCTCCACCGCGTCGACGTCCGAAGTGGACAACGCGGCGCCGGCGAGCGCGGCGCGGATCACCCGCTGCTGCGAAGGACCGTTGGGCGCGGTCAGCCCGTTGGACGCGCCGTCGGAGTTCACCGCGGAACCCCGGACGACCGCCAGCACGCGGTGCCCGTTGGCCCGCGCGGCGGAAAGCGGTTCCAGCAGGAGCACGCCCGCCCCCTCGCCCCACGCCGTACCGTCGGCGGCGTCGGCGAAGGACTTGCACCGGCCATCCGGAGCCAGCCCGCCCTGCCGGGACAGGTCGAGGAACGGCCCGGGGGTGGACATCACCGCGACCCCGCCCGCCAGCGCGAGATCGCACTCCCCGCGGCGCAGCGCTTCCACCGCGAGGTGCAGCGCAACCAACGACGACGAGCACGCGGTGTCGACGGTCAGCGCCGGACCGTGCAACCCGAGCGCGTAAGCCACCCTTCCCGAAGCCACCGCCGCCGCGTTGCCCGTGCCGAGGTAGCCCTCGACGGCCTCCGAGGCGCCGGCCAACCGGTCGTAGCCCATGGCGCCGGCGCCGGTGAACACCCCGACCGGGGTTCCCCTGACCGAGGCCGGGTCGATTCCGGCGCGTTCCAGCGCCTCCCACGAGATTTCCAGGAGCAGCCGCTGCTGCGGGTCCATCGCCACGGCCTCGCGTGGACTGATGCCGAAGAACTCCGCGTCGAACTCGGCGGCACCGTCGACGAATCCACCGGCGCACACGTACGAGGTCCCGACGTGCTCCGGATCGGGGTGGTAAACGGCATCGAGGTCCCAGCCCCGGTCCACCGGGAACGGGGAGATCGCGTCCAACTCGTCGACGACCGCTCGCCACAGGTCCTCCGGCGAGCGGATGCCCGCCGGGAACCGGCAAGCCATTCCGACGATGGCCACCGGTTCGTCGGCGACCGCGCCGGCAACCGGGCTCGAACCCGCCGCCTCGCCGCCGAGGAACTCGGCCAACTGCTCGGGGTTCGGGTAGTCGAACACCAAGGTGGCCGGCAGCCGCGCGCCGATCACGGCCGCGATCCGGTCGCGGAACTCGACCGCGGTCAACGAGTCGAAACCCTGGTCGCGGAACGCCCGGTTCGGATCCACCTCCTCGGCCGTGGCGTAGCCCAGCACGTCCGCCGTCTCGCGGCGGATCAAGTCGAGCAGCGCGCCTCGCCGTTCCGCATCGCCGAGCAGCGCCAGATCGGCGCGCTGCCCGCCATCCGGTGGCGGCGCGTCCGCGAGCGCTTCGGCCGCCGCCGGGATCTCGCTGATCAACGGACGCGGCCGAGCGAGCGCGTAGGTGGGCGCGAACCGCGCCCAGTCCACATCGGCCACGGTCAGGCAGGTGTGCCCCTCTTCGACGGCTTGCCGCAACGCGAGCACGGCCAGGTCGGGTTCCATGAGCCGCACTCCGCTGCGGCTGAGCAGCAGCTCCGCGGACCCAGCCGCCATACCGGCGCCGGCCCAGCCACCCCACGACACCGAGGTGGCGCGCGAACCACGTCTGCGGCGGGATTCGGCCACCGCGTCCAGGTAGGCGTTGGCCGCCGCGTACGCCGCCTGCGCGCCACTTCCCCACACCCCGGCGATCGAGGAGAACAAGACGAAGGCGTCCAGATCAGCGGGCAGCAGCGTGTCCAGGTTTCGCGCGCCGATGACCTTGGCCGCCAGCACTTCCCCGACCTCGGCCAGTGACAGCTCGTCGGTCGGGCGGAAGTGCCCCACCCCCGCGGCGTGCACCACGGCGTCGATCCTGCCGAGACCGGCGAGGACCTCGGCGAGCGCGGCGCGGTCGGTCACATCGCACCGCACGACCCGGACCGCGTCGGCCACCGGCGCCGAAGTCCCGCGCCGGCTCAGCAGAACGACCCGCTCGGCGCCGCTGTCCACGAGCCACTCGGTCACCCGGGTGCCCAGGCCTCCGGTACCGCCGGTGACCAGTACGGTGCCGCGCGGCCGCCACGGCTCGACCGGTACGTCGCGGTCACGGGGCGCCGGAAGCACCCGGCGCGCGAAGGTGCCCGCACCCCGGATCGCGACCTGATCTTCACCGATCCCCGTCAGCACCCCGCGCAGCGCGGCGAGAACGCGCTCGTCCAACTCGGCGGGCAAATCGACCAGACCGCCCCACAGCGCCGGGAACTCGAGACCCACGGTCTGGCCGAGCCCCCACACCGACGCCTGAGCCGGGCTCGGCGCGAGGTCCGAGGCGCCGCAGGCCACCGCGCGCCGCGTCACGCACCACAGCGGAGTCCGGGTGTCGCGAAGGACTTGCACCAGCCGCAAGGTCATGGCCAGTCCGGCCGGAACGCCCGGCGCCGACACGCAGTCGCCTTCGTCCCATCCCAACAGGGACACCACCCCGGCGGCCCCGTCCGCCGCACCGACGGCCTCGTCCGCGGTGACGATCCTCGCGGCGTCCAGTGCCGCGGCCACGCGGTCCACCTCCGGGTCGCCCGCGAGGGCCGGTGGTACGACCACCAACCACGGTCCGGTCAACGCGGCGGCCCGCGGCGAAACCGGACGCCATCCCACGCGGTAGCGCCAGTGGTCCACCGCGTCCTCAGCACGCCACCTCGACATCGCGCTCGCCACGGCGTCGGCGTCCACCCCGAACTCCGCCGCCACGGCCGCCGGGGACAACCCCCGCAGGGACGAACGCGGGTCGGCGGTCGGACCGGTCAGCCAGAACCGCCGCCGCTGGAACGGGTACGTGGGCAGGTCGACGATCCTGGCACCGGTTCCGGCGAAGGCGGACTCCCACCTCACCGTGGCACCCGCGACATGCGCACCGGCAAGGGCGGTGAACAGTGAGCCGCGCTCCGGGCGGTCCCGGCGCAGCAGCGCCACCGCCGTCACGTCCTCGAACTGTTCTCTGACCAGACCGCACAGCGTGCCGCCGGGGGAAAGCTCGAGAAACGTGCGGACGCCCTCCGCGTACGAAACCGCCGCCGCGGCACCGAACTCCACCGGCTGCCGTACCTGCGCCACCCAGTACTCCGGATCGGTCAGGTCGCCGGGCAGGGCCGGCACGACGGCCAGCGCGGGCGGGTGGAACGTGATGCCGCGGAGCACCGCGCGGAACCGGTCGAGCATGGGCTCCATCAACGGCGAGTGGAAGGCGTGGCTGACCCGCAGCCAACGCACCTCGACCCCGTCCTCGGCCAGTTCCTCGGCGATTTCGCGCACCGCGGGCTCGGCACCGGAGAACACCACCGACGACGGACCGTTGATCGCCGCGATCCCGACTTCACCGGTACGACCCGCGATCAGGTCTCCGGCGCGCGCCTCGGTCGTCCGCGCGGCGAGCATCGCCCCGCCGGTGGGCAACTCGCTCATCAGCCTGCCTCGTGCGGACACGACGGTGCAGGCGTCCGCCAGCGACAGCACGCCTGCCACGTGTGCCGCGGCCAGTTCGCCGATCGAGTGCCCCAGCAGGTGATCGGCCCTGATCCCGTAACTCTCGAGCAGGCGGTACAGGGCGACCTGAGTCGCGAACAGCGCGGGCTGGGCGTAGGCGGTGTCGTCGAGCAAGGCGTCTTCGCCCCACATCACCTCGCGCAGCGACCGGTCCAGACCCCGGTCGAGATGCGCGCACGCCTCGTCGAAGGCACCGGCGAACACGGGGAAACACTCGTACAGCTCTCGGCCCATCCCCGGGCGCTGAGAACCCTGCCCGGCGAACAAGAACGCCGTACCGCCGTGGCCGGTGACCCCACTGGTCACCACCGGGGACCGCGTGCCCGCCGCGATCGCGCGCAGCCCGGCCAGCACGTCCGCGCGGTTCTCGGCGAGCACGACGGCGCGGTGCTCGAACGCCGACCGCGTGGCCGCCAGCGAAAAGCCGAAGTCGGCGAGCGCGGACTCGGCGGCGACGGCGAGCAATCCCGCGGCCTGTGCCCGCAGCGCTTCCGGGGTGCGGGCCGCCAGTGCCAACGGGATCAGCGGCGGTTCGGCGGCCGTCGTCATCGGCTCCGCCTGGCCCGCTTCGACGATCAGGTGGACGTTGGTGCCGCCCACTCCGAACGCCGAGACCCCCATCCGCCGCTGCCGGTCGACCTCGGGCCAGGGAACGGCCTCGGTCAGCAGCCGCACGTCGCCGGCCGCCCAGTCGACGTTCGACGACGGTGCGTCCACGTGCAGCGTCTTCGGCAGCACTCCGCGCCGCATCGCGAGCACGGCCTTGATCAACCCGGCGACCCCGGCCGCGGCCTGGGTGTGCCCGATGTTCGACTTCACCGAACCCAGCCACAGCGGGTGTTCGCGGTCCTGCCCGTAGGTGGCCAGCAAGGCGCTCGCTTCGATCGGATCGCCAAGCGCGGTGCCGGTGCCGTGCGCCTCCACGGCGTCCACATCGGACGGTGCGAGGCCGGCGCTGGCGAGCGCCTGCCGGATGACCCGTTGCTGCGCCTGCCCGTTCGGCGCGGACAGGCCGTTCGACGCGCCGTCGGAATTCACCGCGGAGCCGCGCAGCACGGCGAGCACCCGGTGCCCGTTGCGCTCCGCTTCGGACAACCGTTCCAGCAGCACCAGCCCGGCGCCCTCGCCCCATCCGGTGCCGTCGGCCGCCTCGGCGAACGCCTTGCACCGGCCGTCGCCCGCGAGGCCGCCTTGCCTGCCGAACTCGCTGAACGCCGCCGGCGTGCACAGCACCGCCACCCCACCCGCCACCGCCATCGCGCATTCGCCGCCCCGCAGGGCCTGCGCCGCCAAGTGCACCGCGACCAGCGCTGACGAGCAGGCCGTGTCCACGGTCATGACGGGCCCGTCCAGTCCGAGGTGGTAGGCGATCCGGCCGGACACCACCGCACCCGAGTTACCGGTGAGCAGATGTCCCTGTACGCGTTCGGGCACCTCGGCCATGCCGCTGCCGTACCCCTGGGCGCCGCAGCCGACGAATACCCCGGTTCCGGTGCCCTTCCTGCTCATCGGATCGATCCCGGCGTGTTCGAAAACCTCCCAAGCCGTTTCCAGGAGCAGTCGTTGCTGCGGGTCCGTGGCCAACGCCTCGCGCGGGCTCATCGCGAAGAACTCGTGGTCGAACTCGCCCGCGTCGTGGACGAACCCGCCCTCTTGCCGGTAGCCGTCGCCCAGTAGCGCGGACAGCGCGCCTGACTGCCACCCCCGGTCGGTGGGGAACTCCGAAAGCGCGTCGGCACCGGCTGCCAGCAGTTCCCACAGATCGTCGGGTGAGCGCACTCCGCCGGGGAACCGGCAGCTCATCCCGACTATGGCGATCGGCTCGTCCGCCGCAGCCGGTGCGGTCACGCCCGCGAAGGCCCTGCCGTCGTCGAAAAGCTCGTCCACCAGGTGCGCGGCCAGCGCCCTCGCGCTCGGGAAGTCGAACACCACGGTCGTCGGCAGCCGCAGTCCCGTCGCGGTCGCCAGGCGATTGCGCAGTTCCACCGAGGTGAGCGAGTCGAACCCGATCTCGCGAAAGGGCCGGTCGACGTCCACGTCGAGTTCGCCGACACCGCCGCCGAGCACCGCCGACACCTGGGACCGCACGTACTCCACGGCGGCCCGGTCCCGTGCCGGGGGCGACATCCCCACGAGCCGGGACGGCAGTTCCGGCTCGTCAATACCGATCGAGCCAGGCGCGACCTCGACGATCTGCCGCACCTCGGGCAGGTCGGCCAGCAGCGGGCTCGGACGGGACGAAGTGAACGCGGGGACGAACGCCGCCCAGTCCACATCGGCCACCGCCACGCAGGTTTCGTCCGAATCCAGCACCCTGCCGAGAGCGGTCAGGGCGAGTTCCGGCGGCATCCCGCGCACGCCGCGCCGCCGCAGGTAGTCCGCGGCGAACTCGGTGGCCGCGAGCCCATCGCCCGACCAGGCGCCCCATGCCACGGAAGTCGCGGTCGCGCCGCGGGCGCGCCGATGGTCGGCGAGCGCGTCCAGGTAGGCGTTGCCCGCCGCGTACGCCGCCTGCCCTCCGCTCCCCCACACACCCGCGTTCGAAGAGAACAGCACGAAGGCGTCGATGTCGTCCGGCAGCAATTCGTCGAGATTGCGCGCACCGGCCACCTTGGGCGCGACGACCTCGGCGTAGCGCCGCGCCGTGAGATCCGCGAACGGGGCCAGCTCGACGATCCCCGCGGCGTGCATCACCGACCGCACCGGGTGGCCCGTCTCGGCCAGCCCTGCCAGCAACTCCGCCACCTGGCTCCGGTCGGCCACGTCGCAGGACGCCACGGACACCTGGGCGCCCGCGGCGGTGAGGTCGGCGACGAGATCCGCCGCACCGGCCGCTTCGGCACCCCGCCTGCTCACCAGCACCAGGCGTTCGGCACCACGACCGACGAGCCAGCGAGCCACCCTGGCACCGATTCCGCCGGTGCCGCCGGTGACCAGGATCGTCCCGCGCGGAGTCCACGTACGGGACCGGCCGGTGTCAGGGGGCGCGTGCACGAGCCGTCGCCGCACCAGGCCACGGGCGCGGACCGCGACCTGGTCCTCGGCGCCCCGCGCGGTGAGGACCGAGCACAACCGGCCGGCCGCGGCGGCGTCCACTGTGGCCGGAAGGTCGACCAGGCCACCCCAGCGCTCCGGGTGTTCCAACGCGATGACGCGGCCGAGCCCCCACAGCTCGGCCGACTCCGGATCGCGCACCCGGTCGGAGCTGCCGGTGCCGACCGCCCCGCTGGTCACCACCCACAACGGGGCGCCGCTGTCGCCGAGCTCCTTGGCGATGCCCAGTACGTCGCCGGACAGGCACAGGACACCGGACGGCGCGAGGTCGCGCAGCAGCCCCGGGTCGATGCCCGGTCGCGAAACGACCTCGGCACCCGCCGCGCGCAGCGCCGCGCACACCACGTCCGCGTCGCCACCTCCGGACGTGATCACCAGCCAAGTGCCGGACAGTGCCGGTGCCGGTGCGTCGTGCCACGGCGTCCACTCGACCCGGTACCGCCAAGAGTCCACAGTGGACTTGTCGCGGAGATCGCGGTGCCAGCGGGACAGTGCGGGCAGCACCTCGTGGAGCGGCTCGGCCCCGATACCCAATGCCACCGCGAGGTCGTCGAGTTCCTCGTTCTCGACCGCGGCCCAGAGCGCCGCGTCGGCGGGTTCGACGGTCGCGGCCCGTTGCTCGGCTTCGAGCCAGTAGCGGCGCCGCTGGAACGCGTAGGTGGGCAGGTCCACCTGTTTCGGCCGGTGCGCGGCGAGCACCGCGGTCCAGTCGACGTGGACGCCGCGCACATGCAGTTCGGCCATCGACAACAACACCCTGCGCAGCGCGTCGTCGTCGCGACGCAGGGTTCCGGTCACCACCGTGCCGACCGGCGCCGCCTCGGCCAGTGTCTCGTGCACGGCCGAGACGAGCACCGGATGGGGACTGATCTCGACGAAGGCGCGGTGCCCGCCCTCGGCGAGCGTCCGGATCGCGGCGTCGAACCGCACTGGCCGGCGCAGGTTGGCGTACCAGTACTCGGCACCCAGATCGCCGTCGCCGATCCACTCGCCGGTCACTGTGGACAGCAACGGGATCCCGGGCGCCACCGAGGTGATCGGGGCGAGCGCGTCGAGCACTTCTTCCCGGATGTCGTCGACTTGCGGTGAGTGGGACGCGTAGTCCACCGGAACCGCCTTCGCCCGCACGCCATCGGCCGTGCATTCGGCGATCAGGTCGGCGAGCGGTCCCGGAGGACCGGAGACCACGGTGGAGGCGGCGCCGTTGACCGCCGCGATCGACAACCGGCCGCGCCAGCGGTCCAACCGGCTCCGCACCTGGTCCGCGGGCAGGTTCACCGACGCCAGACCACCGCGGCCGGCAAGTACCCTGACGATGGCCCGGCTGCGG
Source organism: Amycolatopsis sp. CA-230715 (assembly GCF_018736145.1). Taxonomy (GTDB): domain Bacteria; phylum Actinomycetota; class Actinomycetes; order Mycobacteriales; family Pseudonocardiaceae; genus Amycolatopsis. The sequence continues at coordinate 8,561,550 of NZ_CP059997.1, read as the reverse complement.
GACACCACGACCCTGGCCCCGTCCGCCAGCGACAACGCCCCGGCGACACAGGCCGCCGCGACCTCTCCCTGGGAGTGGCCGACCACGGCGTCGGGCACCACGCCGCACGAACGCCACAGCCTGGCCAGTGCCACCATGACGGCCCACAGCACGGGCTGTACGACGTCGGCCCTCGTCAACGCTTCGGCATCGGCGAGCACCTCGGTCAACGACCAGTCGATCAACGGCCGCAACGCCGCGGCGCATTCGTCCATGGCCGCGGCGAAGACCTCGGACTCGGCGAGCAACCGCACCGCCATCCCGGTCCACTGCGCGCCCTGGCCGGGAAAGACGAACACCGTCTTGCCGGCGACGTCGGCGATGCCCGATGCTCCGCGCCCGGCATCTACTGGGTCGCCGGATCCCAACGCGCCGAGGCCCGCCAACAGGGTGTCTCGCTCGTCGCCCACGATCACCGCGCGGTGTTCGAACGCAGAACGTTGCGTGGCAAGGGAGAACCCGACGTCCACCGGACTCGCCAGCCTTGCCGATTCCGCGCCGGCCAACCGGGCCGCCTGTGCGTGCAGTGCCGCCCGCGTGCGACCGGACACCACCCACGGCACCGGCCCGCCGCTCGCGGCGCGCTCGTCGGCCGGTTCCTGATCGACTGGGTGCTCCAGGATGACGTGCGCGTTCGTCCCGCTCATCCCGAAGGCGGAAACACCGGCGCGTCGTGGTCGCCCGGTGTTCGGCCAGTGCTCGCTCTCGACCAGCAGCCGGAGCACGCCGGAGCTCCAGTCGACGTGCGGAGAAGGCCGGTCGACGTGCAGCGTGCGGGGCAGGACCCCGTGTCGCATGGCCAGCACCATCTTGATCACGCCCGCCACGCCCGCGGCGGCCTGGGCGTGACCGATGTTCGACTTCACCGACCCCAGCCACAGCGGTGCCTCTCGTTCCCCGCCGTATGCCTCGATGAGCGCCTGCGCTTCGACAGGGTCGCCGAGCGGTGTGCCCGTACCGTGCGCCTCGACAACGTCCACTTCGGACGCGGTGAGCCCAGCGGAGGCGAGCGCCTGCCGGAGGACCCGCTGCTGCGAGGTGCCGTTCGGCGCGGTCAGGCCGTTCGAGGCACCGTCGGAGTTCACCGCGGAGCCCCGCACCACGGCCAGCACGGGGTGACCGTTCCCGATCGCGTCGGACAGCCGCTCCACGAGAAGCACGCCGACGCCTTCACCCGGCCCGAACCCGTCGGCCGCGGCCGCGAACGGCTTGCACCTGCCGTCCGCGGCCAGACCGCGTTGTTTGGAGAACTCCAAGAAGGTCGATGGCGAGCCCATCACCGAAATACCGCCGGCCAGGGCCAGCGAGCAGTCACCGGAGCGCAGCGCTCGGGCGGCGAGGTGCAGAGTCATCAGTGAGGACGAACAAGCCGTGTCCACGGTGACGGCCGGTCCCTCGAGGCCTAGTACGTAGGCGATCCTGCCGGAGGCCACGCTGCCGGAGTTGCCGGTGCCGAAGTAGCCCCGCAGGTCCTCCGGCGGGTTCTCCACCCCGTAGACGTAATCGTGGTAGTTCAACCCGACGAAGACCCCGGTCCGGCTTCCCTTCAGGGTTTCCGCCACGATCCCCGCGCGTTCCACCGCCTCCCAGGAGGTTTCCAGCAGCAGGCGCTGCTGCGGGTCCATCGCCAGCGCTTCGCGTGGGTTGATGCCGAAGAACTCGGCGTCGAACTCGCCCGGCGCGTCGAGGAACCCGCCCTCGCGCACGTAGGAAGTCCCGGCGCGGCCGATCTCCGAGTCGTACAGCGCCTCGACGTCCCAGCCTCGGTCGAGCGGGAACTCGCTGATCGCGTCCCGTCCGGCGGCGACCAGTTCCCAGAGCTCCTCCGGCGTTCCGACACCACCGGGGAACCGGCAAGCCATCCCGACGATGGCGATCGGTTCCCGTTCCCGCTCCTGAAGTTCGGCCAGCCCCCGGCGGGCCGTGCGGAGCTCCGCCGTCGCCCGCTTGAGGTAGTCGAGGTAGCGCTCCTCGCTCATGGTCCAGCGTCCTCTCCTCGGCTTCCGGTCACGACGGCCCGTAGCCGCGATCCACGATGTGGAACAGGTCTTGGTCGGTCGCGGCCTCGAGGGAGTCCGGCACCGTCCACTCCGCCAGCACCGCGCGCAGCCGCTCGACCAGCCGATCCCGTTCGGTCTCGTCGGCGACGCTGAACGCTTCATCTACATTGGACAGTGCGAGGTCGACGGGGGAACCGGTCGACGGGACCAGCTCGGCGCTCAGGCGATCGACCAGCGCGGCGGAGTTCGGGTGGTCGAAGATCAGTGTGGTCGGCAGGCTCAGGCCGGTGGACTCGGCGAGGCGATTACGCAGTTCGACCGCGGTCAATGAGTCGAAACCCAGTTCCGCGAACGGTTTTCCGGGTTCGATCGCCTCCGCGGTGGCGTGGCCGAGCACGGTGGCGGCGGTCGACCTCACTAGTTCGTCGAGCGCGCGCATCCGTTCGGGGTGGGGGAGTTGGTGGAGTGTGTTGGGGGTGGTGTTGGTGGGGGTGGGGGGTGGTGTGGTGGGGATGGTGGTGAGCAGGGGGCTGGGGCGGTTGATGGTGAAGGTGGGGTGGAAGGTGGTCCAGTCGAGGTTGGCGATGGTGATGTTGGTTTCGTTGTGGTGCAGGGTGGTGTGGAGGGTGTGCAGGGCGTGTTCGGGGGGCATCATGGTGATGCCGATGCGGGTGAGGGTGTCGGTGGCGTCGGGGGTGATCATGCCGCCGCCTGCCCAGCCGCCCCAGGCGATCGCGGTGGCGTTGAGGCCGCGGTCGCGGCGGTCGCGGGCGAGGGCGTCGAGGTAGGCGTTACCGGCGGCGTAGGCGGCTTGCCCGGTTCCGCCCCAGGCGCCGGCGCCGGAGGAGAACAACACGAACGCGTCCAGCTCGCCGGTCAACTCGTCCAGGATCCGGGCACCGGTGACTTTGGCGTGCAGTCCCTCGGCCCAGTCCGCGGCGGTGACCAGCTCGGTCAGCGCACGCTGGTGGGAGACACCGGCGGCGTGCACGACCGCGGTCAGTTCCGGTTCCCCGGCCAGCACGGCCGCGACCGCGGCCCGGTCGGTGACATCACAGGCGACCGCCTCGACCGGGCCGGGCAGATCGGCCACGCCCGGGGCGTGCCCGCCCCGTCTGCTGGCCAGCACCACCCGGGTCGCGCCGTTGTCCACCAGCCAGCGGGCCACATGCCGCCCCAGCGCCCCGGTGCCCCCGGTGACCAGCACCGTCCCCCGAGGCCGCCAACGACCCGGCTCACCACCCCCGGCTCGGGTCTGGGTGTCGGGGTCGGTTCCGGCGGGGATCATTCGTCGCCCGAACACCCCGTCGGCGCTGATGCGGACCTGGTCTTCCCGCCGCTGCCCGAGCACCGCGCCCAGCCGGGTCACGGCCCGCTCGTCGAGTACCTCGGGTAACTGCACCAGCCCGCCCCACCGGCCGGGATGTTCCAACGCGGCCACCCGCCCGGCACCCCATAACTGCGCCCGCATCGGATCCCCGCCCTGGGTGGCCCACCACACCACCGCGTCCCCGCCACCGCGTAACAACTCGGTGTTGAACAGCAAACTCCGCACCACCGCCGGCTCCTGCGCGCACGGGCGGGAATCCAGCCCCAGCAACGACAACACCCCCGACACCGGCCGGCCATCACCACACCCCCACACCGCCTCGGCCATCTCGGCCACCGAGGACACCGCCATATCGATCTCCACCACCCGCGCCCCGGGCACCAGCACCGGTATCGCGCATCCGGCCGGAACCACCACCACCCACACCCCGTCCACCACCGCCGCGGGCACCGTCAACGGCTGCCACCGGAACCGATACCGCCACCCCCGCGTCACCTCCTCCACCCGCCGATCACCCCACCACGCCCGCACCGCCTCCACCGCCTCCACCGCCGTGTCCCCCGGCCCCAACCCCAACCGCTCAACCACATCCCCACCCCCGAACAACTCCCCCAACCCCTCCCACCCCGACGGTCCCGGCGCCGGTGCCGGGGGACTCAACCAATACCGCTGCCGCTGAAACGAATACGTCGGCAACTCCACCCGCACCGCACCAGAAAACAACCGCTCCCACCACACCCCCACACCCCGCACCCACACCCCCGCCACCGACCGCAACAACCGATCCAACCCACCCTGCCCCCGACGCAACGACCCCACCACCACACCACCACCAGCGCCACCAACACCACTGACACCACTGGCGCCACTAACGTTGGTGTTGCTGGTCTTGCTGACATCGTTGGTGTTGCTGACATCGTTGGTATTGCTGGTGTTGTTGTCGTCGGTGGTGTTGTTGTCGTCGGTGGTGTTGTTGTCGTCGGTGGTGTTGTGGGTGGTTGTGGTTGTGGTGTGGAGGGTGTCTTCGATCGCGGTGGTCAGGACCGGGTGTGCGCTGCATTCGACGAACACGTCGAAGCCGTCGGCCAGCAGTGCCTCGGTCGCGGTCTGGAATCGCACCGGGTGGCGGGCGTTGTCGAACCAGTACCGTGGCCCCATGTCCGCGGTATCGAGCACTCCGCCGGTCACCGTGGAATACACCGGTACCGCCGCTTGCCGGGGCTGGATCCCGGACAACATCCCCATCAGCTCGGCACGCAACCGATCAACCTGCGCGCTATGCGAGGCCACCGTGGCCGGAACCACCCGCGCCCGCGTCCCCCGCTCCACCATCGCCTCCACCCATTCCCGCAACACCTCTTCCGCACCAGCGACCATGGTCATCCCCGGACTGCTCACCCCCGCCACCACCACCCCTTCCACCAACCGCTCCCGCACCACCTCCACCGGTAACCCCACCGACGCGATCGCTCCCCGCCCCACCAACTCCCGCGCGAACAACGCACTACGCAACACCACCACCCGCACCGCGTCCGACAACGACAACCCACCCGCCACATACACCGCCGCCACCTCACCCTGGGAATGACCCACCACCGCCGCGGGCTCCACCCCCAACCACCGCCACACCGCCGCCAACGACACCATCACCGCGAACAACAACGGCTGCAACAACTCAATCCGCCCCAACACCTCCTCCCCACCCCACAACACCTCCATCAACGACCACCCCGCCACCGACTCCACCACCCCACAACACGCATCAAACTCCGCCCGAAACACCCCCGAACACCCATACAACTCCCGCCCCATCCCCACCCACTGCGACCCCTGCCCCGGAAACACAAACACCACCCCACCCACACCACCCACCGACCCCACCACACCCAACCCCAAATCCGACAACCCCACACCCAACTCACCACACCCACCACCCACCACCACCGCACGATGCGCCAACCGCGGTTTCGCGAGCAGGCTCGCCCCCACCGCCGAGACGGACAGGTCCGGGTTGGCGTCCACATGCGACCGAAGACGCGTAGCCTGACGACGCAACGCTTCCTCGTCATGTCCACTGAGGACCCAAGGAAGCGGACCCTCCTCCGGCGCGCCGACGGGTTCGGGCAACAGCGCTTCAGGTTCCTCCAGGATCACGTGTGCGTTGGTGCCGCTGATCCCGAACGACGACACCGCGGCCCGCCGGACACGCCCCCCGCCATCCCACTCCCGATTCTCGGTCAACAACCGCACCCCACCCGAAGACCAATCCACATGCGGCGTCGGCTCGTCCACGCCAAGCGTCCTTGGCAGCACCCCGTGCCGCATCGCCATGATCATCTTGATCAGCCCGGCGACACCGGCCGCGGCCTGGGTGTGCCCGATGTTGGACTTCACCGACCCCAACCACAACGGCCGCTCACGACCCCGCCCATACGTCGCCAACAACGCCTCAGCCTCAATCGGATCACCCAACGCCGTACCCGTCCCATGCGCCTCCACCACATCCACATCCGACACACCAAGACCCGCGTTCGCCAACGCCTCCCGAATCACCCGCTCCTGCGACGGACCATTAGGCGCTGTCAACCCATTCGACGCACCATCCGAATTCACCGCAGAACCCCGCACCACCGCCAACACCCGATGCCCATTCCGACGCGCATCCGACAACCGCTCCACGAGGAGAAGCCCGACTCCCTCACCCCAGCCGGTTCCGTCCGCCGCGCGTGCGAAGGGCTTGCAGCGGCCGTCGGACGCCAGGCCGCGTTGCCTCGACAGCTCGATGAACGCCGTCGGCGTCGACATCACGGTCACCCCACCGGCAAGGGCCAGGTCGCACTCGTGGTTGCGCAGCGCCTGCCCGGCAAGGTGCAGCGCGACCAGAGAGGACGAACACGCGGTGTCCAAGGTGAGCGCGGGACCGTGGAAACCCCAGGTGTAGGCGATCCGCCCGGAGGCGACACTGGCCGAGATACCCGTGCTCCGGTAGCCCTCCGCACCATCCACACCGGACACTCCTTGGCTGGCGTAGTCGTGGTACATCACCCCGACGAACACCCCGGTCCGGCTGCCGCGCAACGAAAAGGGGTCCACCCCGGCGTTCTCGAACGCCTCCCACGAGGTCTCCAGCAGCAACCGCTGCTGCGGGTCCATCACCACCGCCTCGCGCGGCGAAATGCCGAAGAACGCCGGATCGAACTCAGCGGCGTCGTACAGGAACGCGCCTTCACGGACGTACGAGGTACCGGCGTGCTCCGGGTCGGGGTCGAACAGGGTATCCAGGTCCCAGCCCCGGTCCACCGGGAACGAGCCGAAACCGTCCCTTCCCTCCGCGACCAGCCGCCAAAGCGCTTCGGGTGAGTCGGCCCCACCGGGATACCGGCAGCCCACACCGACGATCGCCAGCGGCTCGTCCGGTGAGCGCTCGACGCGGGGCGGGGACGGAGTCCGCCGTTCGCCGGTGATCCGATCGAGCAGGTGCGCGATCAGCTCGGCCGGTGACGGGTGATCGAACACCAGGGTCGGCGGCAGCCTCAGTCCGGTCACGGCACCGAGTTGGTTACGCAACTCGACCGCGGTGAGCGAGTCGAAGCCGAGCTCGCGGAAGGACCGGTGCGCCTGCACTGCCTCCGCCGAGGTGAAACCGAGTACCTCGGACATCGAGGAACCGACCAGCTCGGTGACGGTCTTCACCCGCTCGTCCTCGGGAAGCGCGGCGAGGTCGCGCATGCGGTTCCCGCGGGTGCGGGTCCCCGGACGAGCCGGCGGACCGGTCAATCCGCTCAGCACTTTGGCCGGTTCGCCGTCGCGTCCAAGCGCTGCACCGTCCAATTGGATCGGGACCAGCACCGGTGCGGCCTGCGCCAGCGCCGTGTCGAACAGTGCGAGGCCGGTCTGCTCGGTCAGCGGGACCAGGCCGGCGCGGGCCGATTTCGCCAGACCGGTCCGGCCCGCCATCCCGGTTCCCGCCCACGGCCCCCAAGCCAGCGACAACGCGGGCAGGCCGATCGAGTGCCGGTACGCCGCCAACGCGTCCATGAACGAGTTCGCCGCCGCGTACGCACCCTGCCCGCCGCTGCCGAGCACACCCGCCGCGGAGGAGAACACCACGAAGGCCGCGAGATCCAGCCCCCGCGTCAGCTCGTGCAAGTGCGATGCCCCGTCGACTTTCGGTCGCAGTACCGTTTCGATGCGCTCTGGTGTCAACGACAGCACCGTGCCGTCATCCAACGCCCCCGCGGCGTGCACCACGGCGGTGAGCGGGTGATCCGGTGAGATCCCGGCGAGCAGCGCGGCCACCCCGGACCGATCGGCCACATCGCACGGCACGAACTCGGCGACGGCACCGAGCGCGGTCAGCTCCGCCAGCAGGTCCGCTGGCTCGCGCCGGCTCGCCAGCACGAGGCGGCGTACGCCGTGCCGCTGTACCAAATGCCGGGCGACCAACCCGCCCAGCTGTCCCGACGCACCGGTGAGCAGCACGGTCCCCTCGGTGTCCAGTCGCGGGAGCCGCCCCTCCGCCGCAGCCGCCCTCGCCAGCCGCGGCACCCACGCGGCGCTGTCGCGCAGGGCCACCACCGGCTCGTCGAGTGCCACCGCCGCCGGTATCGCCGCCTGCGAACCGTCGTCCACGTCGACCAGCGCGATGCGACCGGGATGTTCCGTCTGCGCCGAACGCACGAGGCCGAGTGCCGCGGCCTGGGCCGGGTCGCGCACGGCGTCGCCGTCCCCGGCGGCGACCGCGCCCGTCGACAGCACGACCAGCTTCGTATCCGCCGGGCGCTCTTCGAGCAACCACTGCTGAAGCACCGGCAGGATGTGCCCGACGGCCGCCCGCGTCGCCTCCGCGAGGTCGCTTCGCCCGTCCCACCGTGGCAACGGCGCGAGCACCACGTCGGAAGCCGGACCGGGGACCGCGTCAGCACGGACCCAGTCGAGCTGGTGCAGGTGACTCGCCCGACCGGCGACGGCAGCGTCCACCGACAGTTCGCGCACGATCAGCTCGTCCACCGAGAACACCGCGCCACCGGATTCATCGGCCGCCAGCAGCGACACGGCACCGTCGCCCGCCGGTGCCGACCGGACCCGCAGTACCGACGCGCCCGACCGGTACAAGCTCAGGCCACGCCACGAGAACGGTACGAGCGCCCGGCCGGTTCCACCGGCCTGCGGAGCCACACCGTGCAGGGCGGCATCCAACAGGGCCGGATGGATCCCGAACTGCTCCGCTCCCGTGCCGGGGAGACGCACCTCGGTGAACACTTCCCCACCGCGCCGCCACATCGCCCGCACCCCGCGGAACTCCGGCCCGTAGGTGACCGCGCTTTCCGTGTCCTCGTACCAACTGTCCACCGCGACCGGCTCCGCACCGCGCGGTGGCCACTCCGCCAGTTCGTCCGATGCCTCGGGGTCCGCGGCGAGCAAGGTGCCGCACGCGTGCCGGACCCAGTCCCCCTTCGCACGCGAGTGCACGGACACCGATCGCCTGCCGGACTCGTCCGCCGCCGCGACCGCGATCTGGATGGCCGTCGTCGAACCCGGTGACAGGAACAGCGGCGCTTCGAGGGTCAGTTCCTCGATCCGCCCGCAGCCGACGTCGTCCCCGGCGCGAACCACGAGTTCCACGAGCGCGCTTCCCGGCACGAGCGGCACGCCCCCGACCGCGTGATCGGCCAACCACGGGTGCGCTTCCACCGAAAGCCCCCCGGTCACCAGGTTTCCCCCGGAGTCAGCCAGCGAGAGAGCCGCGTCGAGCATGGGATGGTTCGCCCTGCTCCACCCCGCTGCCTCGCCACCGCGAACGGCTGACGTCATCCAGTAGCGCTCGCGCTCGAACGCGTAGGTGGGCAAGTCGACCCGAGCCGCACCCGTGCCCGCGAAGAAGGCAGGCCAGTCGACCCGGACTCCCCTGCTGTGCAGCTGCCCGACGGCCGAAACGACAGCGGGTGCCTCCGCGCGATCCTTGCGGGCGGCCGGGACGAAGGCGAGCTGACCGCCCGGTTCCCCCGCGGACTCTTGACCGAGCGCCGAAAGCGGGCCATCCGGCCCGAGCTCCAGGAAGGTGGTGACCCCGATGGACCGCAGTTCTCGCACGGCGTCGCCGAACAGCACGGTTTGCCGGGCGTGCCGCACCCAGTACTCCGGATCGCACAGTTCGGCGGGATCGGCCAGCCGTCCGGTCAGCGCGGAGACCACCGGAATCGTTGGAGTGCCGAAGTCGGTCCGCTCCACCACCGAACGGAATTCGGCGAGCATCGGCTCCATCAGCGGTGAGTGGAAGGCGTGGCTGACGGTCAGCGACGTCGTCTCGAACCCGCGACCGGACAACAGCCGGGCGACCTCGTGCACGGCGTCCCGCGCACCGGAGAGCACCACCGAGTCCGGCCCGTTGACCGCTGCCAGGCTCACCGTGTCTTCGAGCCCGGTCAGCATCGGGCGCACGTCGTCCACCGCTGCCCGAACGGCGATCATCACGCCACCGCCCGGCAGCGCCTGCATCAAGCGGCCACGAGCGGTGACCAGGGCGCAGGCCGCCGGCAGCGGCAGGGCACCGGCCACGTGCGCGGCGGCGAGCTCACCAACCGAGTGCCCGGCGAGGGCGTCCGCCCGGATGCCCCACGCGGTGAGCAACCGGAACATCGCGACTTCGAACGCGAACAGCGCGGGCTGCGCGAAAGCGGTGGTGTCGAGTGCTTCGCGGTCCTCGGCCCACATCGCGGTGCGCAGCGCCGGGTCCAGCATCGCGCACACCTCGTCGAAGGCCTCGGCGAACACGGGAAACGCACCGTGGAGCCCGCGCCCCATGCCCGGCCGCTGCGCGCCCTGCCCGGTGAACAGGAACGCCACCTTCCCTTCCTGGGCGATGTCGGTCGGCAGCGCCCCGGATTCCAGACGCCGCAGACCATCCAGGAGTTCGGGCAGGTCCGCGGCGGTGATCGCCGCGCGATGGTCCAGCGCGGCGCGCGTGGTCGCCAACGACCAGGCCACGTCCGCGACGCCGGCGCCCGGTGCCGTTCCGAGGTGCGTGCGGAGCCGTTCGGCCTGGGCCCGCAGGGCATCGGCGGAACGTGCAGACACCACGCACGGCACGACGGCCAGCTCGCGTCGATTGTCCACAATGGACTTCTCGTCGGCCGGAGGCGCTTGCTCGAGAACCACGTGGGCATTCGTGCCGCTGACTCCGAACGAAGAAACGGCGGCTCGTCTCGGCTGCCCGGTTTCCGGCCAACTCCGAGCCTCGACGAGCAGGCGAACCGCGCCCGCCGACCAGTCGACGTGCGAAGAGGGCTGGTCGACGTGCAAGGTCTTCGGCAACAGCCCGTGCCGCATGGCCATGATCATCTTGATCACCCCGGCCACCCCGGCCGCGGACTGGGCATGTCCGATGTTGGACTTGACGGAACCGAGCCAGAGCGGCCGCTCCGCGGGCCGGCGGCCGCCATAGGCCGCCAGCAGCGCCTGCGCCTCGATCGGGTCGCCGAGAACGGTCCCGGTCCCGTGGCCCTCCACCGCGTCCACGTCGAAGGGAAGCAACCGCGCGTCTCGCAGCGCCTCGTCGATCACCCGCTCCTGCGACGGCCCGTTCGGCGCGGTCAAACCGTTCGAGGCACCGTCGGAGTTCACCGCGCACCCGCGCACGAGTCCGAGCACCGGATGTCCGAGGCGGCGGGCGTCCGACTCCCGCTCCAGCAGGAGGACTCCGACACCTTCCGACCACCCGGTCCCGTCTGCCGCGTCCGCGTAGGACTTGCAGCGGCCGTCGACGGCGAGGCCGCGTTGCCGGGACAGCTCGACGAAGGTCGCCGGGCTCGACATGACCGCCGCACCGCCTGCCATCGCGAGCGTGCACTCGCCGCGGCGCAGCGAGGTGCACGCCAGGTGCAGCGCCACCAGCGAAGAGGAACACGCGGTGTCCACAGTGACCGCCGGGCCCTCCAAACCAAGCGTGTAGGCGATCCGTCCAGATAGGACACTCCCCGCCACGCCCGTGCTCAGGTACCCTTCGAACTCGGCGGGAACCTCCGTCAGCCGGGCGGCGTAGTCGTGGTGCATCAGCCCGGCGAACACGCCGGTCCGGCTGCCGCGCAACGACATCGGGTCGATTCCGGCCCGTTCGAGCACCTCCCACGACACTTCCAGGTACAACCGCTGCTGAGGGTCCATCGAGGTCGCTTCGCGCGGCGAGATGCCGAAGAAGGCCGGATCGAACTCCGCCGCGTCGTGCAGGAACCCACCGTGCCGCACGTAGCTGGTGCCCGGCCTGCCCTGGTCGGGATCGTAGAGGGCGGAAAGGTTCCAGCCCCGGTCGTCGGGGAACGGGGTGATCGCGTCGACCTCCCCTGCCACCAGTCTCCAGAGGTCCTCGGGCGACCGGACACCGCCGGGGTAGCGGCACCCCATGGCCACGACGGCGATCGGTTCGTGCGCCCGCGCGTCGGCCTCGTCCAGCCGAGAACGAGCGCGGCGCAAATCCGCGGTCACCTTCTTCAGGTAGCCGAGCAGCTGCTGGTCGTCAGCCATGGACCACATCCCTCCTCGGGAACACCAGGCAACCGAATCAGGACAGCGAGAACGGCTGACAGCCGGCGATCCCGGTCGACCACCCGTCGGACTCACCGTGCCAGTCACGACCTGGCAACGGCCTTTCAGCGGCCTGGCCACACCACGTCCACAGCCCCGAGAAACCCGCTCTGGCGTGGGAAAACAGGGGACCGCCGGTGCGATTCGAGCGACCTTGCCCCGCGAGTTCGTTGGCAGGCATAGTGATCGGACGGACGAACGGCGGCCGTCATCCCGAATGGCGAACGCGTTCACGGTTCATTTCTGGCCGAAGCAAGGGAAGGTCCTGACATGGGGCGTGCTTTCTCGCGGATCGGCGTGATCGGGATCGGCGGCGTCGGCTCCGCGCTCACCGGAGTGCTCGCCGGTTCCGGGGCCGAGGTCGTCGCGGTGGAACTCGACGCGGAATCCGCTCGGCTGGCCGCCTCGCGAGTCGAGCGAACGCTGCGGCGCGGCCCGCTGTCGGAAGACGAGACCACTCGAGCGCTCGCCCGGATCCGGTACACCGACCGCCTTTCCTCCGTGCGCGATTGCGAGCTCGTGATCGAGGCGGTGCCGGAGGCACTGCACCACAAGATCGCCCTGTTCCGCGAGATCGATCCGAGCTGCGGGCCGGACACGGTGTTCGCGACCACGACCTCCGGGCTGCCGGTGACCCAGATCGCCGCCGCCACGAGCCGGATGCCGAGCACCGTCGGACTCCACTTCGCGCTGAACGCGGCGGGCGAGGTCGGCGGCACGGTCGAGCTGGTGTGCACCCCGGTCACCGACAGCTCCGTCCGCACGCGGGTGGAGAGCCTGGTCCACCGGCTCGACCGCAGCCCGCTGGTGACCACCGACCGTCCCGGCTTCACCGGGGCAGGACTACTGCTCCACTACTTGAACAACGCCGCCGCCATGGTGGAGGACGGCTACGCTTCGGCCACCGACGTCGACACCGCGATGACACTCGGCTGCGGACTGCCGATCGGGCCGCTCGCCCAGCTCGACCTGATCGGGCTGGACACCGCGGCGGCGTCGCTGACCGCGCTCGCCGATCAGACCGGCGACCGCAGCTACACCCCGGCACCCATCCTGACCAGAATGGCGCGCGCCGGCCTGCTCGGCCGAAAGGCGGGCCGCGGTTTCCACGATCACACCGCCGCGCACACCCCCGCGCCAGCCGAGCAGCCGCTCGCGACCGCGCCTGCCGGAAGCCGTGTCGAGCGGATCGGGATCGTGGGCTCGGGAACCATGGCCTGTGGTATCGCCGAGGTATGCGCGCGGGCGGGTTACCCGACCGTGCTGGTGGCCAGGACCGACGTGCGCGCCAAGGCGGCACTGTCCACTGTGGAGCAGTCACTGGACGCGCGGGTGGCGCGGGGCAAGCTCACCGAGGAAGCCCACTCCGCTGCCATGAGTCTGCTCACCGGCGCCCCCGAGGTCTCGGCCATCGGCGACGCCGACTTCGTGCTCGAAGCGGTGGCCGAAGACCTCTCCGTCAAGCGTGCGGTGTTCGCCGCACTGGACGCGGCCGCACCGGCGCGCGCGGTATTGGCCACCTCGACCTCCAGCCTGCCGGTCGTGCAGTGCGCCGGGGCGACCGGACGACCTGAGCAGGTGCTCGGGATGCACTTCTTCAACCCGGCTCCCGCCATGAGGCTCGTGGAACTGGCCCACACCGAGCACACTTCGGAGCGGGCCGTGGCCACCGCGGGAGCGCTGGCCACCGCACTGGGCAAGCGGCCCGTGCGGTGCGGCGACCGGGCCGGGTTCATCGTCAACGCCCTGCTGTTCCCTTTCCTCAACCGAGCGGTCCGCGCGCTCGATCAGCACCATCGGCTCGATGACGTCGACGCGCTGTTCACCGGCGCCCACGGCTTTCCCATGGGCCCCTTCCAACTGCTCGACACGATCGGGCTGGACATCTCCCTCGCCATCCAGAAGCGGCTGCACCAAGCCTTCGGCGAACCGACCCTGGCACCGGCGAGGCGGTTGCGCGAGCTCGTCACCGCCGGGTACCTGGGGAAGAAGTCCGGTACGGGTTTCCGCGTACATTGACCGTCCCGTGCCGTCTCAGCGGTACCGAACAGGGGAGCGTTCCACTTGTCCGACGTCGAAAACACCATGGCCTTCATCGAGATTTCCAGCGACGACCCCGCGACGATCGAGCGGTTCTATTCGCGGATATTCGGCTGGCGGTTCGACCGGACGCCGGGGACGAATTACGGGTTCATCAGGATGCCCGGCGAGGCGAAGCCGATCGGCAGGCTGCTGGACAACGCGGGCGCCACCCCGAACTGGGGCACCTTCGGCATCGGGGTGAGCGACGCGGAAGAGATCTGCCGCCGGGTCAAAGCGGCGGGCGGCGAGATCCTCGACTCCGATCAGGTCTTCGAGGATGATTCGTACGTGATGCGCGGCGCGCGGTTCCGGGACCCGTCCGGCAACCTGTTCGCGGTCGGCACGGTCGAACCGAAGGAGTGACCGGACGGCCATGATCACGACGACCTCGGCCGGGATCATGGGGACGTGCTGGCCACGATCGCCGAAACCGGCGCGATCCGGCCTTATCGAGACCCGTTCGACCCGCGGCTGGGAAAAACCGAGGCGGTGTGCACCGCGTCGGCACGGATGTACGCCCGCGTTGACGCCGACCTGCGCCGTTACCGCGGCGAACCGCTTTCCTACCGCCACGGCGAAAGCGGATTCATGATCGCGTGGAGCCGCAAGTTCAACCGCTCGCTGCGCCCCGGCGAAAGCGGACGGGTCTTCACCGAAGGCTCGGACAACCACCCGGCGCTGTTCGGTATCAAGCTCGGCGCGTTCGAGCAGATGCCGCTGAGCCGGATGTTCGCCCGGCACGAACGCCGCAGTGCGCCGCCGGTCGCGTTCGCCGCGGTCACCCACGTGGAGGTTCCAGCCGAGCACGTGGCGGCAACCGAAGAACTGTTCGCCGCGCACGAGCTGCCCGGTGATTCCGCTGGAACACGGCGAGCGGCATTGTTCGCGGTTCTCCTTCTCCCATTTCGCTTCGGGCATTCCCCTGGACGCGCCCGGCCGTTGAGCTCGCCGAGCGCGTCGGGGCTCAGGCGAGGTCGCCGAACTCGCTGTCGATGAACTCCAGCAGTTCGTCCGCGCCGGCCACGCGGAGCCGGTCCGCCACCGGCGCCACGGTCACCTCGTCGGAGCCGGTAACCGTCCACAGCATTTTCCGCAACCGGGCCGCCAGTTCGGCCTCGGCTTCGATCTCGGGGAGCAGCGCCTCGATCTGGTCCAGCCCGCGTCGCACGAGCCGGTCGGCGTTCTCCGCGTCGGCGACCAGTTCGGTACGCAGGTACCGGGCCAGCGCGATCGGCGTCGGGTGGTCGAAGACGACGGTGGCGGGCAGGGGCCGGCCGGCCACGGTCTGGAGCCGGTTGCGCAGTTCCACCGCTGTCAACGAATCGAAGCCGAGGTCCCGAAAGGCACGATCCGGTTCGACACCGGTGTGACGATGGCCGAGCACCGCGCCCAGATGACCGCCGATCAGCTCCACCAAGGTGTCGAGCTGGTCCTCCGCGGCCAGTGCGGCCAGTCTCTCGGCCAGCGAAACCGGCTCGGCGGCAACCAGGTCGGTGACGGCCCGGCGAGGTACGGAGAACACCCCTCGCAGCACCGGGGGGAGCTCTTCCCCGCGCGGCGCCGCCGAGTCCAGTGCGATCGGTACGAGCGCGGGCCGGTGGTCGAACAGGGCCTCGTCGAACAGGTCGAGCCCATCCTCTGTCCGAAGTGGACGGATGCCGACGCGGGCAAGCCGCCCGAGGTCCCGGTCGTCGAGGTGTGCGGTCATCGCGCTCCGCTCCTCCCACAATCCCCAAGCGAGGGCGGTGGCGGGCAGGCCGGCGGCATGGCGGTAGTGGGCGAGCGCGTCCAGGAAGACGTTGCCCGCCGCGTAGTTGCCCTGTCCCGCGGTGCCGAGGACGGCCGACGCCGAGGAGAACAGCACGAAGAAGGACAGGGGCAGGTGCTCGGTCAGTTCGTGCAAGTGCCAGGCGGCGTCGATCTTCGGCGGCAGGACGGCCGCGAGCCGTCCAGGATCCATTTCCCGCAGCACGACGTCGTTCAGCGCTCCGGCCGCGTGTACGACCCCGCCCAGCCGCCTCCCGTCGAGGAGCCGGGCCAGCGCGGCGCGATCTGTGACATCGCATGCGACGAGGGTCGCCCGCGCTCCGAGTTCCAGCAGCTCCGCCTGGAGCCGCACCGCGGACCGGGCCCCGGGCCCGCGCCTGCTCACCAGCAGCAGGTTCCGCACGCCGTGCTCGACGACCAGCCGCCTGGCCACCAGCCCGGCGAGCACCCCGCTCGCACCTGTGACCAGTACCTCCGCGTCCTGATCGGCCACCGGCGGCATCCTCAGCACCGCCTTGCCCACGAGCCGTGCCTCGCTTAGCGCGCGGAAGGCATCCTGCGCGCGCCGCACGTCCCACGTGGTGGAGGGCAACGGATGCAGGACACCGCCGGTGAACAGCGCGGCCAGCTCCGCGAAGATCCGCCCGATCCGCTGGGTTCCCAGTTCGAGCACGTCGAACGGCGCGTAGCTGACTCCGGGATGCGTCGCGACGACCTCGGTGGCATCCCTGATGTCGGTCTTGCCCAACTCCAGGAAACGACCTCCCCTCGGCAGCAGGTCCAGCGAGGCGTCCACGAACGGCCCGGCCAGGCAGTTCAGGACCACGTCCACACCACGGCCACCGGTGGCTCGCAGCAGGTCTTCCCGGAACTCCAGCGTCCGCGACGAGGCGATCCGCCGGTCGGCGATCCCGGCGTCCCTCAGCGCCCGCCACTTCCCGGCGCTGGCGGTCGCGTACACCTCGGCACCGAGGTGACCCGCCAGTTGCACCGCCGCGAGACCGACGCCCCCCGCCGCCGCGTGCACGAGGAGCGACTCACCGGCGCGGAGCTCGCCCAGCTCCGCCAAGGCGTGGTACGCGGTCAGGAACACCACGGGGACGGTGGCGGCCTCGCCGTACGACCAGCCTTCGGGGATCCGCATCAGCAGCCGGTGGTCGGTGACCGCGAGAGGACCGAAGCCGCCGTCGACCATGCCCATGACCCGATCGCCCGGCCTCAGCTCGGTGACACCGGGCCCCGTCGCCAGTACCACGCCCGCCACTTCGCTACCCAGTTCGGCGGCGTGCTCGACCACGCCGAGCGTCTTGAGCACGTCCCGGAAGTTGACCCCGGCCGCACGGACACCGACGCGAACCTGACCGTGCGCCAACGGATCCCCGCGCTCGGGGCACGCGGTGAGCGCCAGGCCCTCCACGGTCCCGGTGGTCCGAGCGGTCAACCGCCACCACGGGGTCGCCACCGGCTCACGCAGCGCCTCCCGGCCCGCGCGCGCCCGCAGACCGGGGACGAACACGGTGCCGCCGCGCAGCGCCGACTGCGGTTCGCCCGTGGCGGCGGCCGCCGCCACGGCCGCGGTGTCCTCGGTGTCTTCGGCGTCGACGAGTACGAACCGTCCCGGGTTCTCCGACTGGGCGGCGCGGATCAGACCCCACACCGGCGCGCACACGAGGTCGATCACACCGCGGTCGCCTGCCGCGACCGCTTCGCGGGTCACGAACACCAGACGGGACGCGGCGAACCGCTCGTCGGCCAGCCACGCCTTGGCCAGCTCCAGCACCCGGTCCAGCACCAGCCGCGCGGCCGGTGCGACCGGGCCCGGTTCGCCGGTGACCGGGACGGTCACGAACTGCGGCGCCGTCCCGTCCACGAGCAGCGCATCGAAGTCCACATCGGACAGTCCGGCGAGCGCGCCCATCGAGGAAGGCACGGCCGGGGCCGCCACCGGCGTCCAGTCGAGCTGGAGCATCGAGCCGGCACCGCGGGACCGGGTCACCGCCGCGACGGTGGGCGGCGGGCGCAGGACGAGACCGTCGATGGTCGCCACCGCTCGCCCGGTGGTATCGGCCACCAGCACCGAAACCGAGTCCGGCCCGGTCGGCGTGATCCGCGCCCGCACCGCGCCAGCACCGGTCGCGTGCAGCGCGACTCCGGTCAGCACGAACGGCATGCCTTCGCCGTCGACGACGGAAACCGCGTGCAGCGCGGCATCGAGCAGCGCCGGGTGCAGGCGGTAGCGGTCGGCCTCGGCGCGCAGGTGATCCGGCAACGACGCCTCGGCGAACACCACCTCGCCCCGTCGCCATACTCTGCTCAGGCCGCGAAATCCCGGGCCGTAGTCGAATCCGGCTTTCTCGAGACCGTCGTACAGCTCCGCGACTCCGGCCTCGACCGCACCGTCGGGTGGCCACACCGCGAGTTCGTCTTCGGCCGGTGCGCCGAGGGGGCTCAGCACACCGGTGGCGCGCTGAGCCCACCTCGCCGCGTACTCCTCCCTGGCGCACAAGACCAGTTGGCGCGTCCCGGATCCGTCCGGTTCGGACAGTCGCACCTGCACTTCGGCCACTCCTCGCTCCGGAAGCGGCAGCGGTGCCTCGATGGTCAGTTCGGTCAGAACGGCGCTACCGGCCCGTTCCCCCGCCAGCACCGCCAGTTCGACGAACGCGGTGGCCGGCACGAGCGGCGTGCCCTGGCACCGGTGATCGGCCAGCCACGGGTGCGTGCGTGGCCCGATCCGTGCGGTGCACAGCACCCCGCCATCGGCCAGGTCGACGATCGCGCTCACCAACGGGTGCCCACCCGTTTCCGCGGCGGCGGCCCGCGCCGCGGGCTCCGGCCAGTAGCGCTCGCGTTGGAAGGCGTACGTGGGCAAGCCCACCCGATGGCCGTCGCGAGCGGCGGGCCAGGTGATCTCCGCGCCGTGGGCGTGTGCCTGCCCGAGCGCGGTGAAGAACCTGCCGAGAACGCCGTCGCCGCGGCGCAGCGTGCCGGTCACGGTCGCGGGAAGAGCTCGCAGCTCCACCGTCTCCTGCATCGCGGCGGTCAGCACCGGGTTCGGGCTCACCTCGACGAACGTACCGTGGCCCTGTTCGGCCAGCGCCGCGGTCGCTTCCGCGAACCGCACCGTGCCGCGCAGGTTCCCGAACCAGTAACCGGCGTCCAGATCCGCGGTGTCCATCCAGTCACCGGTCACCGTGGAGAAGAACGGCACCCGGCCGCTCCTGGCACGGATACCGGACAACGCCGCGCGCACGCGTTCCTCGAGCGCGTCCATCTGGGACGAGTGCGAGGCGTAGTCGACGGGGATTGTCTTCGTGCGGATGCCGACTTCCTTGCATCGGGCGGTCCACTCGGCGAGTGCCTCCGGCGCACCCGCCACCACCAGCGAACGAGGACCGTTGACCGCGGCGACCGAGAGGCTCCCCCGCCACTCGGCCATTAGGTCCGTGACGTCTTCGACGGGCGCCGCCACGGACACCATGCCGCCCTGCCCCGCGACCGCGAGCAGTTCCTTGCTCCGCAGGGCCACGATCGCCGTCGCATCGCGCAGCGACAGGCCGCCCGCGACGCAGGCCGCCGCGATCTCTCCCTGCGAGTGCCCCACCACCGCGGCCGGTTCGAGTCCGTACGAACGCCAGAGCTCCGCCAGCGACACCATCATCGCGAACATCGCCGGCTGCACCACGTCCACCCTGGCGAGCAACGGGGTGTCCTGGTCCGTCACCGCCTCGATCAGCGACCAGTCCACGAACTCGGCCAGAGCTTCGGCACATTCCCGCATCCGGTCGCGGAAGATCTCGGATTCGGCCAGCAGCCCTGCCGCCATTCCCGGCCAGTGCGCGCCCTGGCCGGGGAAGACGAACACGGGCCGATCCGCGCCCCTGGTAACGGATCCGGTGACCACACCCGGTGCCGGACTGCCGCCCGCCAGCGCGTCCAACCCCCGGATGAAACCGTCGCGGTCGTCGGCGACCACGGCCGCCCGGTGCCTCAGCGCGGCGCGAGTAGTCGCCAGCGCCGCACCGATCTCCTCGGTCGACACGTCCGGGCACGCGGCGACATGAGCGGACAAGCGGGCGGCCTGCGCGCGTAAGGCCGCTTCGGTGGCGCCGGACAGAACCCACGGCAGCGCCGGAGCGACGGACTCCTCGAAGTTCTCCGGCGCCTGCTCGATGATCGCGTGGGCGTTGGTACCGCTGATCCCGAACGCCGACACACCGGCCCGCCGCGGTCCGTCGGTATCAGGCCACGGCAGCGCCGAGGTGAGCACGGAGACCGCACCGGTGGACCAGTCCGCGTGCGGGGTGGGTTCGTCGACGTGCAAGGTGGCCGGCAGGATGCCGTTCCGGATGGCTTGCACCATTTTGATCACCCCGGCCACTCCCGCCGCCGCCTGGGTGTGCCCGAGGTTCGACTTCACCGAGCCCAGCCACAGCGGTCGGTCCGCGTTCCGGTCCCGGCCGTAGGTCGCCAGCACCGCGTTGATCTCGATCGGATCACCGAGCGCGGTCCCGGTCCCGTGCCCCTCCACCGCGTCCACCTGCGCCGCGGAAAGACCCGCGGCGGTCAGCGCGTCGGTGATGACCCGTTCCTGGGAAGGCCCGTTCGGCGCGGCGAGCCCGTTGGACCTGCCGTCCGAATTCACCGCACTGCCCCGGATCACCGCCAGCACCCGATGCCGGTTCCGCCGGGCGTCCGAGAGGCGTTCCACCAGGAGCAGCCCGGCCCCCTCCGCCCACCCGGTGCCGTCGGCGGCGGCGGAGAACGCCTTGCACCGGCCGTCGGCCGCGAGCCCGCCCTGCCGTGCGAACTCGGCGAACGGCCGCGACGTGGCCATCACGGTGACCCCGCCCGCTATCGCCAGCTCGCACTCGTCCTGGCGCAGCGACTGGCACGCCAGATGCAGCGCCACCAACGACGAGGAGCAGGCCGTGTCCACGGTCAGCGCGGGCCCTTCGAGCCCGAAGGTGTAGGCGACGCGGCCGGACAGCACGCTGCCCGCCTCCCCCGTCACCCGGTAGCCCTCGCCCTGGCCGGTGCCCGCGGTCAAAGAACCGTAATCCTGCCCGTTGGTGCCCGCGAACACGCCGGTCCGGCTTCCGCGCATCCGACGCGGATCGATTCCGGCCCGCTCGAACAGTTCCCACGAAGCTTCGAGGAAGATCCGCTGCTGCGGGTCCATCGCGACCGCTTCGCGCGGTGATATCCCGAAGAACTCGGCGTCGAAATCGGCCGCGCCGTCGAGGAACCCGCCTGCCCGCCGGTATCCCGGTTCCACCGGCCAGTTCCGGTCGCACGGGAAGTCATCGATCGCGTCGCGCCCGGCGGCGACCAGGTCCCACAACCGTTCGGGCGACTCCACTCCGCCGGGAAACCGGCAGGCCATCCCGATGATCGCGATCGGCTCGTCCTCCGGCGCCCGCTCGCGCTTCGTCGCGGTGTGCCCGGTGCCCCGCGAAACGGTGAGCAGGTGCTCCGCCAACGCCTCCGGAGTCGGGTGGTCGAACACCACCCCGCTGGACAGCGCGAGCCCGGTGGCTGCCGCAAGGCGCTTGCGCAGGTCCACCGCCATCACCGAATCGAAACCCAGTTCCTGGAACACCCGGTCGGGTTCCACCGCCGCTGGGCCGGCGTGGTCGAGCACCGACGCGACCTCGGTCAGCACCGCGTTCAGCAGTACGCGGCGCCGACCGTCTTCGTCCTTGCCAGCCAGCAGGCGGGGCAGCTCCGGATCGGCCGGTTCCCCGGCAGGGCCGGTGGCCGACGGCGCCGCTTCGGGCAGACACGCGAGCAGGGGACTCGGCCTTGCCACCGTGAACGTGGGGCCGAAGTTCGGCCAGTCCACGTCGGCGACCACCTCGGCCGGCTCCCCCCGCCGCAGCACCGCCGGCAGTTCGGCGAGCGCCGCGGCCGGCGCCATCAGGCGCAGACCTCGCCGCCGCAGCGCCGCGGTGTCCGTTCGCTCGGCCATCCCGGCCCCGTCCCATGGCCCCCACGCGATCGCGGTGGCCGGCAGGCGGCGACGGTGCCGGTCGAGGGCCAGTGCGTCCAGGAAGGCGTTCGCCGCGGCATAGGCCCCTTGCTCACGGCTCCCCCACACACCGGCGATCGAGGAGAACAACACGAAGGCGTCCAAGCTCCGTCCGTCGAGCAGCTCGTCGAGGTTGGCCGCGCCCGTCACCTTGGCCGCCAGTGTGTCGGCCAGTTCCTCCCGCGTCAGATCGGACAGCGGGCCGAACCGGTCCACGCCTGCCGCGTGCACCACCGCGGTCACGGACAACCCGGCCAGCAGTTCGGCGAGCGCCTCCCGGTCCGCCACGTCGCAGGATTCGACGCTCACTTCGGCGCCGAGCGCGCGGAGTTCGTCGCGCAGTTCCGCGGCCCCCGGCGCCGCCAGCCCGCGCCGGCTGGTCAGGACGAGGTGCTTCGCGCCGGATCGCGCCGCCCACCGGGCCACCGCGGCGCCGAGCCCGCCCGTACCGCCGGTCACCAGCACCGTGCCGCGGGGCACCCACCCCGCACCGGTCGCACTGGATCGGATCCGGGTCAGCCTGCGGCCGAGGCGCTGGTGTCCCCGTACCGCGACCTGATCCTCACCGTCCACATCGGACAAGGTGGTGACGAGCCCGGCCACCGCGCCGTCGTCCACGGTTTCGCCGAGATCGATCAGCCCGCCCCAGCGTTCGGGGTACTCCAGGGCGGCCACCCGCCCGAGCCCCCACAGCGGGGCTTGTGCGGGGCGTACCGGATCGGGGTGCCCCGGCGCCGAAACCGCGCACTGGGTGACGCACCACAACGGGGCGTCGACGGCGGCGGTTTCCAGCGCCCGCATCAGGTCGAGGCTGAGTCCCAGGCCGGACGAGCACGGTCCGGGAGCGCGGTCGAGCCCGAGGAAGGACAGCACGCCCGCTGGTTCCAGCCCGCGCAACCGCTCGGCGAGCGTGTCACGGTCGTCGGCCGGATCGACCACGAGTTCGCGAACTTCCGCACCGCTGTGCTCCATACCCCGCACGCAGGCCCCGACGACCGATCCGTCGTGCGGACCCGAAGGGATCACCACGAGCCAGCAGCCGGAGAGCGCGGCCCCGCTCTGTGCGGCGCAAGGCTGCCAGACGACTTCGTACCGCCACGTGCTCGCGGTGTCGTCGGCGCGCGCCACCGGATCGAGCCAGTAGCGCTCGCGCTGGAACGCGTAGCCCGGCAGATCCGCGCCAAGCCTTGGTACGGCACCGAACAGCGCGCGCCAATCGACCGGCGCCCCGTGCGAGTGCAGTTCGGCGACCGCGCCAACCAGTGCCTGGTCCTCCGGCACGTCCTTGCGGCAGCCCGGGACCACGCGCACCGAACCGCTCGCCCGGTCAGCGAGGCAGTCCTCGCCCATCGCGGCGAGCGCGCCGTCGGGTCCCAGGTCGAGGAACAGGTTCACGCCCCGCTCGGACAGCGTTCGCATGCCGTCGTGGAAGCGCACGGCTCGGCGGACCTGGTCCACCCAGTACCCTGGCGAGCAGAGCTCGTCCGGGGCCACGGCCGCGCCGGTCACGGTGGACACGATCGGCACGAACGGCGGCCGGAAGGTCACCTCCCGTGCCACCTGGTCGAAACGCGCGAGCATCGGTTCCATCCGGGGCGAGTGGAAAGCATGGCTGACGCGCAGCATCCGCGTCCGGCGCCCACGCCGGGACCAGTGCTCGGCGACCGCCCGGAGCGCGCCGGCGTCCCCGGACAGGACCACCGAACGCGGTCCGTTGACCGCCGCCAGCGCAACTTCGTCCGATGTGGACACCTCGTCCTCGGCGGCGTCCACCGCGAGCATCCCGCCACCGGCCGGTAGCTCCTGCATCAACAGGCCCCTGGCGGCGACCAGTTTGACCGCGTCCGCCAGCGACAGCACACCCGCCAGGTGCGCCGCGGCCAGCTCGCCGACCGAATGCCCGAGCACCACGTCAGGGCGGACCCCCCAGGAGCCCACGAGCCGGAACGCGGCTACCTCGAACGCGAACAACGCGGCCTGCGTGTTCGCGGTCCGCCCGAGCGTTCGCGCGTCGCCGCCCGTCATGATCTCGGACAACGGGTCGGGCAGGTGTCCGTCGAACAGGGCGCAGACCTGTCCGAGTGCCTCGGCGAACACCGGGAACGACGCCGCGAGCTCACCGCCCATGCCCGCCCGCTGACTGCCCTGGCCGGGGAGCAGGAACGCCAGGGTGGGCCGTGGCAGCACGGCGCGCACCGGGGACCGCCCGGATGCCAACGCGCCGAGCCGAGACCGCACCTCTTCCCTGCTGCCGCCGACGACCGCCGCCCGATGGCGCAACCCGGCACGGGTGGTCGCGAGCGCGAGACCCGTCTCGTCGAGTGCCGCCGTCGGATTGGCGTCCAGGAACTCGACGAGCCGGCGTGCCTGGGCCCGCACGGCCGCCGGGGAGGCACCGGAGAGCACCAATGGCCGCGCCGCGCCGGGATCCTCTCGCGGTACCGGCGCGGTCGTGTCGGGAGCCTGCTCCAGAATGAGGTGCGCGTTGGTCCCGCTGATCCCGAACGCGGAGATCCCGGCGCGGCGCGGCGCACCGGTGCGCGGCCAGTCCCGCTGCTCGGTGAGCAGTTCGACCGACCCGGCCGACCAGTCCACGTGCGGCGACGGTTCGGCCACGTGCAGGGTCTTCGGCAGCACCCCGTGCCGGACCGCCTGCACCATCTTGACCACGCCGAGCACACCGGCCGCGGCGAGGGTGTGCCCGATGTTCGACTTGAGCGAGCCGAGCCACAGCGGCCGGTCCGGTGCCCGGCCACGCCCGTAGGCGGCCAGCAGCGCCTGCGCCTCGACCGGGTCGCCCAGCCTGGTCCCGGTGCCGTGCGCCTCGACAGCGTCCACTTCGGACGCATCAAGGCCGGCATCGGCGAGCGCGTCGGCGATCAGCCGTTGCTGTGCGAGCCCGTTCGGCGCGGCGAGCCCGTTGGAAGCTCCGTCGGAGTTCACCGCCGAGCCCCTGATCACCGCCAGCACCCGGTGGCCGTTGCGCTCCGCGTCGGAAAGTCTTTCCAGCGCGAGGATCCCGATACCTTCGGCCCAGCCCGTGCCGTCCGCCGCCGCGGCGAACGCCTTGCACCTGCCGTCCGGGGCCAGCCCGCCCTGCCGGGAGAACTCGTGGAACAGCCCTGGCGCGGCCAGCACGGTCACGCCACCGGCAAGGGCGAGCGAGCATTCGCCACGGCGCAGCGCCTGAGCCGCGAGGTGCAGGGTCACTATCGACGAAGAGCAGGCGGTGTCCAGGGTGACCGCCGAACCCGCCAGCCCGAAGGCGTAAGCCACCCGGCCCGACACCACACTGGTCATCCCGCCGGTGACCAGGTGACCGCGCAGGTGCTCCGGCGCGGCGTGCATGCGGGGGCCGTAGTCCTGCGTGATCGCGCCGACGAAGACCGCGGTCCGGCTGCCGTGCAAGGAGTCCGGCGCGATACCGGCATTTTCCAGCGCCTCCCACGAAGCCTCCAGCACCAGCCGTTGCTGGGGGTCCATGCTCAGCGCCTCACGCGGGCTGATGCCGAAGAGGCCGGCGTCGAACGAACCGGCATCGTGGAGGAATCCGCCGTGCACCGGGCCATCCCAGCCGGACATGTCCCAGCCGCGGTCGACCGGCAGCGCGCCGATCGCGTCCACACCGTCCACAAGCGACTGCCAGAGCTCGTGCGGGGTGCGGACACCGCCCGGCGCGCGGCAGCTCATCCCCACGATCGCGATGGGCTCCGCCGCGGGCCGCGCGCCGGTGACCGGTACCCGCGTCTCGTCCGGATCGCCAGCCACGATTCGCCGCAGGTACCCGGCGAGGGCGGCCGGGGTCGGGTGGTCGAAGACCACGGTGACGGGCAGCCGGAGCCCGGTCGCGTCCATCAGCTCGTTCCGGAACGACAGCAGCGCCTGTGAATCGAGTCCGAGGTCGAGGAACGAGTGATCGGGCGCGATGTCCTCGGCCGCCACCCCGAGCAGCGCCGCTCCCCTCGCGATGATCAGCTCGGCCAGCACCCCGATCTGCTGCCGCTCGGGCAGTCCAGCCAACTGTGTGCGGAGTTCCTCGTCGACGACGGCCTCACCGGCGCGGTCCGGTGCCGCGTGGACGGCACGGGGCCCGCGCTGGAAGGCGTAGGTGGGCAACACGACCGGACGCGCTCCCGGGAAGAACGCTTCCCAACGCACATCGACGCCCCCTACGTGCGCCCGCGCCAACGCTAAGAGGAATCGCGCTCGCCCACCGTCGTCGCGCCCCAGCGTGTCGAGAACCGCGCCGCGCACGCCCGCCTCGCCCAACGTACCTTCGATGGCCGCGGTGACCACCGCGTTGGGACTGATCTCGATGAAGGTCCCGAACCCGCGGTTGATCAAGGCGCGGGTGGCGCGCTCGAACTGGACGGTGTGCCGCAAAGTCTGGATCCAGTAGTCGGCGGTCAGCTCGGTGCCGTCCACTTCGCAGCCGACGAGCGGGGAAAAGTACGGCACCGCCGCGTGCTTCGGCTCGATCGGCGCCAGGTCCGACGCCATGTCTTCCCGGATGAGGTCCATCTGCGCCGAGTGCGCCGCCAGCCCGACCGGGATCCTCCGCGCGTGCACTCCTTCGGCACCGAGTTCACCCAGCAGTCCCTCGATCGCCTCGGAATCCCCCGAGACCACCAGTGCGCCGGGACCGTTCACCGCGGCCACCACGATCCGGCCCCGCCACGCGGCCAGCCGCGGCGCCAGCCGGTCCACGGTCGAGTACACCGAAGCCATGTCGCCGCGCCCGGCCAGTTTGACCAGCAACGCCTTGCTCCACAGTGCGATCGCCCGTGCACCGTCCACCAGGGACAACGCGCCGGAAACGCACGCGGCCGCGGCTTCGCCGAGGCTGTGCCCGAGCACGGCGTCCGGTTCCACCCCGTAAAAGCGCCACGTCTCGGCCAGCGCCACCATCACGGCGAACAAGGCCGGCTGGACGACGTCCACCCGGTCCAGTTCCGGTACGCCCGCCTCGCCGCGCAGCACCGCGCGCAGCGACCAGTCGACGAACTGGTCCAGCGCCCGCTCGCACTCCTCGATACGGGCGCGGAACACCTCGTCGGAGTCGAGCAGTTCCGCGGCCATGCCCGGCCACTGCGTACCCTGGCCGGGGAAGACGAACGCGGTCCTGCCGGGTTCGCCCACCTCCCCGAGCACCACGCCGGAGGCCGGAGAACCGGCCGCCACCGCGTCGAGGCCGCGGAGGAAGCCCGCCGCGTCCGTGGCCACCACCACCGCGCGGTGTTCGAAGTCCGTCCGGTTCGTGGCCAAGGAGAAACCCACGTCGACCGGGTTGAAATCGCCCGTGGCGAGGAGGAAATCGCGCAACGACCCGGCCTGAGCCCGCAGCGCCGCCGGCGAGCGACCGGACAACAACCAAGGAAGCGGGCTCCCCGCCGCGGGCAGCGCCGCCGCCGGAGCCGGACGATCGGCGGACACGACGGCGTCGAGCAGTTCCCGGATCCCGGTGGCGGTGAGCAGGTCGGCGGTCAGCGGGATCCGCGTGCGATCACCACCGGAACCTGCTTCGAGCACGAGGAATCCGCCGCCGTCGGGCAGGTCGACCCCACCCACCACGGCCACGTCGGTCGAGCCCTCGAGAATCCTCGTACGAGCCTCGCGCAGCGCACCCGAGACCGACCGATGACGGCTGGACACGAAAACGTCGACACCGTCCAATCCCAACGTCTCCGCGAACTCCCGTGCCGTGCACCGCTCAGCCAACCCGGGGGCCGCGTCGTGGTCGATCGTGGACATCCCGAAGGACGTTTCCTCGCGTTCCCATGCCGTCGTGAAGAACCCGACCTTCTTGCCGCGCAGGGAATCCGGCCGGATCCCGGCGTTCTCCAAGGCCTCCCAGGACAGTTCGAGCTCCCACCGCCGCTGCGGTGCCATCGTGGCCGCTGCTTGCGCGGGCAGACCGAAGAACCCGGCGTCGAAATCCTCGACCGGAGCTGACCGCGCCGCCGGGGGAAACCGCCGTGCCGCACCGACCACGGCGATTCCGCCGATGGATCCGCCCGGAACCGGAGCAACCTCAGGAGCCATATCTGCCATCGCTTTCCGCTCGGCGGTCTGGCGGCCGCGTGCGCCCAATGCCACGGTAACCGCGGTGCCTTGCGCCGAGCTTGCACCGACCGGCCTCGGTGGACCCGGTCGATGCGCGGACGCACCGTCGTCTGACAAGTCCGCTTCGACGACCAGGGAAACCGGTCGCGGCCTCGGCGGTGGATTCCGATCGAAGGTAAGACCGTTGCAAGGACCCGGAGCTTAACGTCGGTCGCGTGCAGGGTCCGGGGTTCCACCATCGTCCTGGGGAGGTTTCGGCTATGGAGCGTCAGCACCGCTTCGGCGACCTGCTGCGCGACTTCCGGCTGCGGGCCGCGCTGACCCAGGAGGAACTCGCCAGCAAATCCGGAATCTCCGCGCGGACGATCAGCTTGCTGGAGACCGGCAAGCGCAACGCGCCGCGCCTCGCCTCGGTGCGGCTGCTGGCAGCCGGTCTTGGACTGTCCCAGGTGGACGGTGGCGCACTGCTGTCCGCCACCACCGCCGTGCCGGATCGGCGGTCCCGGATCGGCGGTCCGTTCGGCCCGCCCGCCTGCCTGCCACCGGACATCCCGGATTTCGTCGGCAGGGAAAGCGAACTGGGCAAGATGCGCTCCGCCAACGGGATCGTGGTCATCAGCGGCATGGCGGGAATCGGCAAGAGCACCCTCGCCGTGCGCGCCGCGCGCGGTGTCGCTTCCCGTTTCCCCGACGGCCAGTTCTTCTGCAACCTGTACGGTTTCACCGCGGACCGCGCCCCGCTGGCTCCGAAGCTGGCGCTGCTCCAGTTGCTGCTGCTGGCGGGCGTACCGGCGGATCGGATCGGCTCCTCGCTGGAAGAGCGGGTCGGACTCTGGCGGACGGTGACCGCGAACCGCCGAGTGCTGCTCGTACTGGACGACACCGCCGACGACCGGCAGATCCGCCCACTGCTCCCCGGTGCCAGCGGCAGCCTCACCGTGGTGACCTCCCGGCCGCGGCTACCGGGACTCGCCGGCGCGCTCCCGGTGCCGCTCGACGTCCTCCCACCGGCCAGCGCGACCGAACTGTTCGGCCGGATCGGCGGCGAGGACCGGCCTGCCGAGCCGGAGATCGCGGCCGAGATCGTGGCCCTGTGCGGCTACCTGCCGCTCGCGATCCGCATCGCCGCGCTCCGGGTCTCCCGCGGACCCGCTCGGACGGCCGGAGAACTCCTGCTCCGGCTGCGCGACAGCGACCGGCGGCTCGGTGAACTTCGGACCAACGGGCTGCCCGACCTCGGTGCCGCGTTCAGCCAGTCCTACCGGCCGCTCGACACCGCGGAGCTGACGCTGCTCGCCAGGCTCGCCGCCCGGTCGAACCGGGTATTCACCGCGGAACTGGCCGCCGAGCTGACCGGGCTCGGTCCCCACCGGACCGAATGCGCTCTGGAGAAGCTCCTCGACCACCACCTGCTCCTGCAGCCGGCGCCCGGTTACTACGCTTTGCACAGCCTGCTGCACCAGCACGCCCGCGGTATCGCGGGCGCTCGCCTGACCAGAATCGGCCAGCCGTGGCTTGATCCCGACCGCGCGATCACGGCGTAGCCGACCGGTGAGCCCGGTCGCGCACACCGGGCGAGGGGCGCGGCGATCGGGCCCGACCGCCGCGCCTCCCGAGCGGCATTTCCCGACGCTGCTTACCGAGCGGCGGTGGCGCGAGCCCGGTGCCGCTCGTGCACCTCTTCGATGATCTTGACCGCGGCCGCGGTGCCCTGATCCGTCCGCATCTTTTCCGCGACCGCCGCGGCCCGCTCGGTCAGCCCCTTGTCGGTGGTGACCTCGGTGATCGCCGCGGCGAGGTTGTGCACACCGAGTTTGCCCTGCGGGATCGGGGTGGTCGAGACACCGATCGCGTGCGCGGTGTCCGCCCAGTACGCCTGCTCCATGTGGAACGGGCAGGCTACCTGGGGCACCCCGGCGACGAGCGCCGCGTTCATGGTGCCCGTGCCGCCCGCGTGCACGGTCGCGCTGACGCGGGGGAACAACCAGTCGTACGGGGCTTCCTCGATGACCAGGACGTTTTCGGGCGGGTCGGTGATCTCGAGCCCACCCCACCCGGTGCCGATGATGGCCCGCACACCCGCCTTCCCGACAGCGTCCAGGATGATCTTGCCCCGGCTCGCCGGGTCCCCCTTCTTGAGGCTGCCGAACCCGACGAAGATCGGGGTCTCACCCGCGTCGAGGAACTCCACCAGCCGGGACGGCGGCGTCCAGTCGTCGCGAGCGGGCAGGAACCAGAAGCCCGTGGTGTGCACCGCGTCCGTCCAGTCACGGGAACGCTTGATCAGGTGCTCGCTGAACCCCTGGAGCAACGTGGTCGGCGAACCGTCGGCCTGCACCAGGCGGTTGTGCTGATTCCGTCGCGGTGGGAGGCCGAGGACCTCCCGGCGCCACTGCGTGATTTCCTTCTTCTTCTGCTGGAACAGTGGCAGCACCTTGTGGCTCAGCTTGTTGAGAAACCGCGCCCGGTCGGGCTTGGGCCGGACGACCGCGCTGCCGTAGTCGCCGGAGGGCGCGAAATGCGGGTGCAGCACCGCGAGCACCGCCGGCACCTTCTTGTGCTCGGCGATCTGGTGGCCCTGGTCCACCGGGTTGCACGGATGGACCACGATGTCGATGTCACCGGCGGCCTGCGCGCCCGCCCAGATGTCCTCCAGCAGGCCGGGGGTACGCCGGTTCAGTTCGGCCTTCACCTTGGCGATCGCTTGCTTCCGCACCGTTTTGTCCAGTGCCCTCTTGTCCTCGCCCTCGGTCATGACGAGTTGTTGGACGAGGGGATCTTCGATGTTCATCTTGGTGAGCCAGTCGTCACGGGAAGAGAATTCGATACCGTAGTCCTCGGCCGACGAACGCGCGCTCTCGCTCGCGGACAGGACGACATCGTGCCCCGCCTGCTTGAGCGCGTACGCCAGTGCCAGGTACGGCTGGACGTCCCCGCGCGAGCCGAACGCGTAGATGAGTGCCTTCATTTTGCTGGATCTCCTTGTTCGTTTCCTGATGTTCCCGGCCGCGCTCGTGCGCCCGATTCCGTCGAACGGCGGTGGTCCGTATCCGATGCGCGCCGCGGATCAGCACACCCGCAGGTCCGGCCAGCGCAGAACGGCCGCCCCCCAGGTGAGGCCCGCGCCGAACGCACTGAGCAGGACACGGTCGCCCGTTCGCAACGTGCCGTCGCGCGCGGAATCGGCCAGTGCCAGCGGAATGGACGCGGCGACGGTGTTGCCGACCCTGTCCACGTTCACGGCGACCTTTTCCTCAGGAACGCCCAGTTGTTTCGCCACCGTGTAGAGGATTCGGGCGTTCGCCTGGTGCCCCACGAATCGGTCGACGTCGGCAACCGTCCAGCCGGCGCGATCGAGTACCGTACGGGCAGATTCGGCCATTCTCGAATAGGCCAGGTAAAAGGTCTCGGCGCCTTTCATCGCGAGGAAGTAGTCGCCCGCTTCCATCGGAACGCCGTCCACCCGTTGTTGGGCACCGCCTGCCGGTACGAACAGCAACCCGGCCTGGTCCCCGTCGCTGTGCAGGTCGATCGGGCCGAGCGCGCCGAGTTCGTCCGGTCTCCCCGCGCGCAGGACGACCGCGCCCGCACCGTCACCGAAGATCGGCATCGTGGTGCGGTCGTCCGGATTGATCAGCGTGCTGAAGGTGTCCGCGCCGATGACCAGCACCCGCTGTGCCATACCGGACGAGATCAGGCCACCACCGGAGGCGAGGCCGTAGAGGAAGCCGCTGCACACCGCGTTGACGTCGAACGCGGGAATGCCGTTGAACCCCAGCCCGGTGGCTACCTGGGGCGCGCTGGCCGGACAGAGCTGGTCGGGCGTCGAAGTCGCCAGCACCAGAGCGTCGACGGTCTGCGCCGAAGCGGACCGCAGCGCCCGCGATCCGGCTTCGATCGCCATCCGGATCGTGGCGATCCCGTCACCGGCGATGCGGCGTTCCGCGATCCCCGTCCTGGTACGGATCCATTCGTCGGACGTGTCGAGTCGCTGCGCCAGTTCCTCGTTGCGGACCACTCTCGGCGGAAGCCACGAACCGAGTCCGGCGACGACGGGCACCTCACGCGCCTGCTCTGTCTGCACTGGAAAACTCCACTCCTCCGGACGTGCTATCCGGCCCGTTCCTCGGTGGCGATCGTCGAGCTGTGGTACCAGGGGTTCCCAGCCGCTTCGGAAATCAGGTCCCGCGACGCGGTGTCGTGGTGCCTGCCCAGCCGGAGCGCGACCCGTTGGATGATGTTGAGCGCAGCGAAGTACTTGCGGAGAAACCCGTCCTGCGCCAGATCGATCCGCACCATCGAGACGTTCTTGTTCTCCGGCACGTCCGCGGTCAGCAGTCTGCGGAGGTTCTCGCCCTTGCGGATCGTGTACTCGTCGTCGTCCTTGTCGGCCAGCCAAAGGACGCAGTGCCGCCTGCCCGGATCCGAAAGGGTCGCCACCTCGCTGTGGCAGAACTCGTGGAAGAAGTTCCGCGTGGCCGGCACCATGGCCATCTCGTTGAGGTGCATCTTGCCCAGCTTCAGCAGGCTCTCGTGCCACTTCGGCGAACCGATCATGACGATGTTCGCGTCCTTGGCCGCATCGGCGACCGACTCCACCAGGTCACGCCCCCCGGCGTCGAAATCGTCGTTCAGCTTCCTCGCCAGCTCCGCCAGTTCGGCGCGATGGTCATGGGCGAGCACCCCGAGCCGGTGGAACAGGTCCATCAGGATCGCGAAGTACTGGGAGACGTGGAAGAGCGGATATTCGCGGTCCGGCTCGCTCAACCGCCAGTAGGCGACGGAGATTCCCGCCTGCCTGCCGAGTTCCGCCAGCCTGCCGCCCGAGGTCAGCAGCAGTACCTGGTCACCGCGATCGCGCAACGCGTCGAACGCCTTGATCGGTTCCCGGGAATGGCCGCTGTAGGAGCTGATGACGTAGAGCGTGGCGTCGTCGTCGAGCACCGAAGGGGGCGCGAGGAAGCGGAAATCGTAATCGTTGACGACATGCACTTCCACGGGCGCGCCCATCTCCGTGAAGTACCCGCGGATGATGTCCGACACGATCGCCGAGCAGCCCATCCCAGTGAACACGATCCGCCGGAACCGCTTGTTCTCGAACCTCTCGCGCAAGCCGTCGGTCAACCCGTCCAATGAGTACTCATCGGGTTTCAGCAAACCCGCCAGGTACTCCTTTTCGATGAACCGTTCGTACCTGTCCAACCGTGCTTCCATGTGTCAGTACCCCATTCGCGTCGGCCGTTCCAACGTGGTTTCGGGAAAGTGGTCACCGGAACTCATCCGGCCGCGCCCCTGGTCGCGAGCCGCCGCCGATCGATCCTGCCGTCCGGTGTCAGCGGTGGGACCAGCGCTGGTCGGTCGATCTTTCCGTTGGGCGCCAACGGAATGCGCTCCAACGGCAGGTACAGGGCCGGGACCATGTACGGCGGCATCCGCTCGGCGAGGAATTCCCGCAGCCGCCGCCCTTTCGCCGGCAGCGCACCCGCCTCCGGTACGTAGTGCGCGATCAGCTGCGGTCCGCCCGGCACTTCGACCACGGTGACCACGGCCGCGGCGATCTCGGGATGCGCGGTGAGCGCGAGTTCGATCTCGCCCAGCTCGATCCGGAACCCGCGGATCTTGACCTGGCCGTCGGCACGGCCGAGGAACTCCAACGAACCGTCCTGCCGCCGCCGCGCGAGGTCGCCGGTGCGGTACATCCGCGCCGCCGGTTCGCCGCGGCGGAAGGGATCGGGCAGGAACCGCTCCGCGGTGAGGTCCGGCCTGCCAAGGTAACCACGCACGACGCCATCGCCGCCGATGTAGATCTCGCCAGGCGTGCCGGGCGGCACGGGGTGCAGGCCGGCGTCGAGCAGGTACTCCGTCGTGCCGGCGATCGGCTCCCCGAGGGGGATCCAGCCCCGCGCACCGCCTTCGTCGACGTCCTGGTATGACGACCAGATCGTCGTCTCGGTCGGGCCGTAGACCTGGACGAGCCGCGCCGGCGCCGATTTCTCGCGCACCAGTAACACCGAGCGGTGGTCCGCTCGCTGCCCGCCGAAGAACAGGATTCGCAGTCCGGCCGCGAACTGAGGTGTCTCCACGGCGAGTTGCTGCAACAGCGCCGCGGTCACGTACATCATCGTGACGCCGCCCGCCCGCAGTGAACGGGCTAGTTCCGAGGGGGACAGCAGGACCGGCCTCGGGACGACGTGCAACCGCGCCCCTCGGGTGAGGGCCACCCAGCATTCGAACGCCAGCGCGTCGAACGAAGGGCTGGAGGCGAGCGCCACCACGTCGTTCGTTCCCGGCTCCGCGTACTGGAGGTTTTCGACGAACCAGCGCAGCGCGGAGTGCGTTACGACGACGCCCTTCGGGGCACCGGTGGAGCCCGAGGTGTACACCACGTACGCCGTGTTCCCCGGCGACACGGCCGCCCTCGGCACGACCGCCGGTGCCGTCACGCCGGGGAACCCGGCGCGACCGTCATCGCGCACCGGCACCGCCGGAACACCGATGTCCTCGGGCAGAAGCGCGAGGCTCCGCTGATCGCCGAGCACGAGTACGGCGTCGGACTCGCGCACCATCAGTTCCAACCGCGCGGCGGGGTATTCCGGGTCGAGAGGGAGGTAGAACCCACCGGCCTCGAGGACCGCGAGCATGGCGATCACCAGCGCGGAGGATCGCTCGAAGCACAGCGCGACACAGACCTCCGGTCCCACGCCGCGCGCGACGAGCTCGGACGCCAGTGTCGTGGCGGCGTCGTGCAGTTCCGCGTAGGTCAGGGCGTGCCCGCCGGATCCGATCGCGACCGCGTCGGGCTGTCTCGCCGCGAGCGCGGCCACCCGATCGGGCACCAGCATGCCGGTGTCCATCGCCATCCCCGGTTCCGCGCCCACCCGGCTCATGCGCACCCCAGCAAGGCTCGGACCTGCCGGTCGAGTTCGCCCGCCGCGTCGCCCCAGCGCCGCTTTCGGTGCGCGAAGCTCCCGTTCGTGCGCGTCAGTTCCTCGTCGAGGGCGTGCAGCGCGCCCTCGATCGCGTGTGGACCGGCTCCGCCACCGAACTCGCAGACCTCGGCGACCGCATCCGGCTCCAGCCGGACCGGTTCCGCGAGCACGGAATCGTCAGGTCGCCGCGCCACGGCCTCGGCGAGGGATTCACCGGCGGTCAAGCCTTCGAGCACGAGCTTGCCGACCTCGTGGTGCGCGGTGCGGAACGGCCTTCCCTCGGCGACCATCCGCTCGGCGAGATGGGTGGCGGCGGTGTACCCCTCCGTCGCCCGGTCGAGCATCCGGTCCGCGACCGGTTCCGCACCCGCCACGACGAGCCGTAGCAGGATCACCGCCTCGGTGAGGTCCCGCATCGCCGGCCACAGGTGCTTCACCGCTTCGGTCCCCACCGCGATCGCGTTGGTGTAACCCGCGGTGCACATCGAGGACCCCGCGGCCACGAACGCGCCCATCGCGGCGGTGGCCCGGCCCTGCACGTGTTCCAGGACGAATGGATTTCGCTTCTGCGGCATCATGGAACTGGATCCGACGAGGTCGTCGGGAACGCGCACAAGGCCGAACTCCTCCGTGGACCACAACGAGAAGTCCTGCGCCACGCGCGCGAGCAGCACGCCGAGCACGGCGGACTCGGCCAGCAGGCGCAGCACGAAGTCCCTGGACGCCACCGCGTCCAGGGAGTTGGTCGCTGGCCTGGCGAATCCCAGCAGGGCGGTCGTGCGGTCTTGGTCGATCGGCACGGAGGTGCCGCCGACGGCACCCGCGCCGAGCGGGTTCACCTCGAGTTCCTCGCCCGCCCGCAGCAAACCGGTCAGGCCGCGGGCGACGCCGTTGCCGACGCCGGCGAGGTAGTGCCCGTAGGTGACCGGGACCGCGGGCTGCCGGTGCGTGTAAGCGGGCATCGTCACCCGCCGGTGCTCCCCGGCGCGGGCGAGCAGTTCGGCGCCGAGCAGCCGCACCTCCTCGACGAGCTCGGCGTACTCGGTCCGGGCGCGAAGGCGGGTCGTGGTGGCGTTGAGGTCGTTGCGGGAACGCCCGGTGTGCAGCACACCGCCCACCTCCGCACCGAGCAGTTCGATCAGGTACGACTCGTAGCTCAGATAACGGCCACGAGGGGCTGGCCTGTCGCGCAACGCGGCGAAGTCCGCCGACCGCAGGTCGTCGATGGCTCCGAGCAGGAGGCGAGCATGCCCGGGAGCGACAATCCTCCGCTCGGTCAGCATCACCAGGTGCGCACGGTCCACCTCGGTGAGGTCCCACATCTCGCGCACCAACTCGTCGGGCCCGTCCGCCGCGCCGTTGCCGAACAGGATCCGCTGCGCCGTCGCCGACAGCGGCGTGCCGAGCCTTCCCGTGTCCACAGTGGACATAGCACTGTCCGTCATGGACGATCACCGTCCTCGGTTGAGCTGAGAGCCGCACGGAGCCTGCCGAGCCCGAGCTCGGCCGCCTCACCAGCCGTCCCGTGACCGCCGGCCACGGCGATGACATGACCGCAGCGATCTCGGAAGTCGGCCGCGGGGGCGACCGGATCGCCCGTCCGGTGGTAGAACGCGGCGTCGACGACCCCCGTCACCGATCCGGCCGCTTCCAGTGCCGCCTCGGTGTCCGCGAGCACGCCCGCGTTCTCGGCGGTGAGGAATCGGATCGCCGCGTTCTCACCGATTCGCGGAAGCGGGCGCTCCTCCGAGCCCATCGCCGCCGCGACCTGAGCCCGCACCAGGTCGATCCCGGTGGAAAGCCGCACCAGATCGGGGATCCTGCCGCCGGCGAGCCGCGGGTTCACCTCGATCAAGAAGGCCTCGCCAGCGGAGATCCGGATCTCGACGTGCCCGGCGCCCCAACCGAGGCCGAGCGCGCGCAACGCCCGGAGCGCGGTCCCGGTGAGCAGCTCGCGGTCACGGTCGTCGACGGCCGCCGGGACGTCGTGGCCCAGTTCGACGAACTGGGGCAGCGGCCCGAGATGCTTGCGCACCAAGGAGATCACCGCGTCGCCGAACGTCTCGACCGAGTACTCGGTGCCGTCGATCTCGCGTTCGACCAGTACCTCGGCCGGGGCGGCGAGACCACGCTCGTTCGTGGTCCTCCCCAGTAGCTCCGCAGCGTGCTTGCCCACCTGCTTCTCGTCGGTGCAGCGCAGCACGCCGAGGCTGCCGGAACCCCGCACCGGCTTGACCACGACCGGTGGCCCGATCCGGCGCGCCGCGGCCATCGCGGCCTCGACGGTCCTCGCCACCGCGAAAGCCGGCACCGGCACCCCTGCCGCCTGCGACACCGCGCGTTGCGTTCCCTTGTCACGGCAGGCGGCGACGGCCTCCGGCGACGGACCCGGCCTGCCGAGCTTGTGCGCCACCGCGGCCGCGATCGGCACGTAGTACTCGGAACTGGTGGTGACCGCGCACACGCCGGTCTCCCGATCCCGCGCGAGCGCGATCCGTTCGACCTCGGCAGGGTCGGCGGTGTCGGCGACGACGTACTCGACCTCGTCCTCGGCAAGGTACGGATACCGGCTCGGTTCGCGGGTGATCATCACCGGGTGCGCGCCGAGTTCGACCGCCTGCCTGGCGAAGTCCCGGCCGGTACCGGTGGTGTTGCTCTCCACCAGCAGGACGGTCCCGGTCATCGCACCGGCTCCGTGGCCAGCACTTCGCCGAGTTCGCGACGAGCCCAGCGCATCCGCGACCAGGTCGGCGCGGCATCGCCGGGGTGATCGACGAGCGTCGGCCGGGCCTGCGGTGTGCTGGGCCAGACCCCGTTGTCGTACAACCAGGCGTCGGAGTAGACGGTCTCCTGGTACCGGTTGCCCTCGTCGGGGAAGATCACCACCGTGGTGGCGTCGGGATTTTCGGCCGCCCAGTTCTTGGCCACGAGGTACGCCGCGCCGCTGGTCGGTCCCATGAACAGGCACTGCGTGCTGTGCAGCTCGCGGGTGGCCCGGAACGTCTCCTCCGCGTTCACCCAGTGCACCTCGTCGTAGGCCTCGTGCCGGACGTTGGCCGGGAGCAGGCTGTTCCCGAGACCTCGCACCAGCCTGGGGCGGTCCGGCATCCCGAAGATGACGCTTCCGTGCGTGTCCACGCCGACCAACGACATCTCGGGCCTGCCGAGCCGGAGGAACGACGCCATCCCACCGGTGGAACCACCCGACCCGACCGGGCCGACCAGGCAGTCGACGCGGCCGAGCGATTCGCTGATCACCTCGGCGGCCCCCGCGTAGGACGCCGGGTTGTCGGCGTTGTCGTACTGCCCCGGCACGAAGTGGTCGGTGTACCGGTCCTTCAGCTGGGCGACTCGGTCGAGCCTCGCCCTCTGGTGACCGCCAGGCCCGTTCGGCTTGGAGACGATCTCGACCTCGGCACCGAGTGCCCGCAAACGGCGCTGGAGATGGACGTCGATCGCCGGGTCGCCGACGATCACGACCCGGTAGCCACGCATCCGGCACACCATCGCCAGCCCGAGGCCGAAGGTGCCCGATGACGTCTCGATCACCGTGGTTCCCGGCGTCAACGCACCCCGGTCCTCCGCCCGGTCGATCATGAACCGCGCCGGCAGCAGTTTCATCACCCCGAACACCGCGGCGTAGAGGTTGACGTCGAGCCGGACGAGCCGGGGCAGCTCCGTCGCCTCGATGATCGAGCCGTACGACTTGCTGGAGTGGCGCGGCGTCATCGGGCCCCCACTCCGAAGCGCCACTGCCGGATGATCCCCAGCTCCCGCAGCGCCGAGGCGTTCTGCTCCATCTTTCCCTCCAGGTCCGGGTCGTCGACGTCGAAAAGAAGCCCGGCGATATCGCCGCTGTGCGCGACCTGCAGGCCGATCGCGCCGCCGCACTCGGCAAGGGCTTGGAGCCGGTCGAAAGCGCGCACCGGCAGGTGTCGTTGGTTGATCCCGGCGCTCGCGCTCGCGACCCGCCCGAGCAGTTCGACGTCCTCGGACACCACTGCGCGGCGGAACATCGTGCGCAGCACCCGGAACTCCTCGATCTCCCATGAGCTGTATCGGGCCGGCGGCAGCGCGGCCGTGTCCACGCCGAGTCCGTCGGGGCTGGTACCGAACCCGAGCACGCCGATCGGTGGCAACTCGGCTCCGAAGTCCTCGATGACGCCGCCGTCGAGGTGGGCGAACAGGACCGCCCTGCGGTCGAACATGAGCGAGTCCGAGGCCTGTTCGGCGCGGACGGCGAGCACGGCGGCCGCTTCGCTGGTCAGCTTCTCGGCGAACGCCCGGTACACCGCGAAGATCGTCGCGATGACGTCGCTCGTTGACGACCCGAAGCCGCGCCTCAACGGGGCACCTCCGGTGAGGCGGAGGTGCCCGCCGGTACCGGAGCGGCCGAGCTCGGTCAGCGCGAGCACCGCGGCGGCACGCGCCTTGCTCTTCCAACCGGGGTCGACCGTCAGTTCCGGTTCTTCCGCGGGCACGAAGGTCGCGGACGCCGAGTAGAGATCGCACGGAACCGAAATCAGCCCCCTGATGAGGCGTCTGCCCTCCGGGAACACCCCTTGCAAGAACTCGCCGTGGTGCGCGCGCACCACGGCGCGCCCCGACCCTTCACTGTCCACATCGGACCACGTGGAACGGCCGGGTGGCCACCCCACCTTCTCCCGCGCGGTGATGACGTCCTCCACCTCAACCCAGCCCTTCGAGCCACTCGTCGACGGCCCGGCCGATCTCCGCGGCCGGGCCGGGCCGCATCATGTCCTTGTGCGCGCACGCGATTTCGTGGCTGTGGATCTTCCCTGCCACGTAGGGGCGCCATGCCTCGACCGGACCGGTCTCGTCCAGCGCGGCGGCGAAGAACAGCAGATCGCCCGCGAAGGACCCCGGGAGGTACTTCTGGATGAGGTAGCTGTTGTTGGCGCTGACTTCGGCCAGCGCCGTGAGCTGGTGCTCCGCCAGCACCGGCATGCCCGTATCGGCCCGGATGAGCTCGTCGACCTGCTCGAAGCGCAGGTTCGGCACGTCGGCCTCGTCGACCTCGTGCCCGAAGAAGTCCAGGATCGTGGCGAGCACCTCCTGCTCGTCGGCCGGTACCGGCTCCGCTTCGCCGGGGTTCTGGAACGGGTAGGCGTCCAGCACCGCGAGCATCGCGACCCGCTCGCCCTGCTGTTCGAGCGCGACCGCCATCGCATGGGCGACTACACCGCCGAAGGACCAGCCGAGCAGGTGGTAGGGCCCGGACGGTTGGACGCGGCGGAGTTGTTCGACGTAGTCGGCGGCGGCTTGTTCGACCGTCGATGGCAGTTCGTGCGGCTCCGACAGCCCGCGCGACTGAAGCCCGTAGATCGGCCTCTCCGTTCCGATGTCGTGCAACAGGGCCGAGTACACCCAGCTGATCCCGGCGCCGGGATGCACGCAAAACAGGGGTTCGCGCGTCCCGCGAGGCCGCAACGCCAGCAGCACGTCCATCGGGTCGCCCGTGGCGCCGTCGCCGAGGCGGCCGGAAAGTTCGGCCACGCTCGGCGCCTCGAACAGGGTCTGGATGGACATGTCCAAACCAAGTTCGGTGCGGATCCGGCCGACGAGCCGCATGGCCAGCAGCGAATGCCCGCCGAGGTCGAAGAAGTCCTCGTCGTCTTCGACGTGGTCGACGCCGAGCACTTCGGCGAACAGCTCGCACAACCGGCTCCGTTGTGCGTCGGTGAGCGTGCTCCGCTCACCCCCACCGCGCGGCACGGGGGCGGCGTCCGGCGGCGTCCGGAGGCTGCCGTCCGAGCCCCACCAGGCCGTGGTCCCGGTCGGGCGCACCACCTCGCCGAACGAGGTGGTGACCGCGCGGTCCTCCTCGGCCGTACCGGCGACGTACAGCTCGCCGCGCGCGCTCGGTGGCAGCGGCCGGAGCTGAGTGTCCACAATGTACGCTCGGCCGTCCGGGGTGTGCCAGCCCTCCAACGCCCGCTGGAGTTCGTCCGGGGTCAGCAGCTCCGGTTCGCCGACCGGCCGGTCCGGCTCCGCGGTCACCGCATCGAGCACGCGGGCCAGCCGGTCCGCGATCGTCGTCGCGGTGTCCTGGTCGAAGAGGTCGGCGCTGTATTCGAGCGTGCCGAGCAACCCACCGGCCGGGTCCTGCCCGAGTTCGAAGGACAGGTCGAACTTGGCGATGCCCAGCTCGGCCCGGTGCCGGGTGACCGTGAGCCCGGGGATCTCGATATCCGGTTGGGTGTCGTTCTGGAAGGTCAGCATGACCTGGAACAACGGGTGCCTGGACAGGGACCGCTCCGGGTTGAGCACCTCCACCAACCGCTCGAACGGCACGTCCTGGTTGGCGTAGGCGGCGAGATCGGTTTCTCGTACCCGGCTCAGCAAGTCGCGGAACGACGGGTCACCGGAGACATCGGTGCGCAGCACCAGCGTGTTGACGAAGAACCCGACCAGCTCGTCGAGCGCCTCATCGGTCCGGCCCGCCACCGGCGTCCCGATCGGCACATCGGTGCCGGCACCCAACCTGGACAACGTCACCGCCAGCGCCGCCCGCACCACCATGAACACCGTCGCCCCCGCGGCCCGCGCCAGCTCGGCGACCCGGTCGGACACCACCCGGTCCACTTCGAAGGCGACCGAACGGCCCCGGTACGTGGACACCGCGGGGCGCGGCCGGTCCACCGGCAGGTCCAGTTCCGCGGGCATCCCCGCCAACGCCTCGCTCCAGTACCGGATCTGACCCGCCAGCACACTGCCCGGATCGTCCTCACCACCGAGCAACTCCCGCTGCCACAACGCGTAATCCGCGTACTGCACTCGCAACGGAACCCACTCCGGCGCACCACCAGCACGCCGAACCGCATACGCCGACGCCAGGTCACCCACCAGCGCCACCAACGATCCACCATCACCCGCGATGTGGTGCACCACCACCAACAACACGAACTCGTCCTCGGCGAGCCGGAACAACTCCGCCCGGATCGGGAGCCGCACCGCCAGTTCGAACGGACGCGACGCCGCGGCACTGACCACCGCGTCGATGTCATCCGGACCGGTGTCCACAACGGACAGTTCCACCCCGGCGTCCGACGGCGCCAGCACCTGCTGGCGCGGGACACCGTCGCTTTCGGGGAAGATCGTGCGCAGGCTCTCGTGCTTGTTCACCACATCCTGCAACGCCGACCGCAACGCGTCGATGTCCAGCACGCCGCGCAGCCGCAACGCGAGCGGGATGTTGTACGTCGCGCTCGGGCCCTCCAACTGATCCAGGAACCACAGGCGCCGCTGCGCGAACGACAACGGCACCACCCCCGGCCGCGCCATCGGACCCAACGCGGCCCTCGCCGCGCCCGCACTCCCCACCGCCGCGGCCAGCCCGGCCACCGTCGGATTCTCGAACAACACCCGAATCGGCACCTCAACGTCCACAGTGGAACGGATCCGGCTGATCAACCTCGTCGCCAGCAACGAATGCCCACCCAACTCGAAAAACCCGTCATCGATCCCCACCGACGGCACACCCAGCACTTCGGCGAACAACCCGCACAGGATCTCCTCCACCGGAGACCGCGCACCACGCCCCGAAACCACCACCGGGAAATCCGGCACCGGCAACGCACGCCGATCCACCTTCCCGTTCACCGTCACCGGCAACGCATCCAGCACCACCACCACCGACGGCACCAGATGATCCGGCAAGAACTCGGCCAGCCTGGCCCGGAGTTCACGGCTGTCCGGCGCGGTCCCGTGCTCCGCCGTCA
The DNA here is from genome assembly GCF_018736145.1 of Amycolatopsis sp. CA-230715. Classification (GTDB taxonomy): domain Bacteria; phylum Actinomycetota; class Actinomycetes; order Mycobacteriales; family Pseudonocardiaceae; genus Amycolatopsis. The sequence continues at coordinate 8,518,987 of NZ_CP059997.1, read as the reverse complement.
CGTACCCCACCAAGCGAGTGCCGCCGATGCCGTCCTCGCGGACCGCTACCGCAGCCTCCGCCACTCCGGCCTGCGCGACGAGCGCCGCCTCGACTTCACCCAGTTCGACCCGGAAACCCCGGACCTTCACCTGGTCATCGGCCCTGCCCAGGAACAGCAGCTCGCCATCGGCAGACCAGCGCACCAGGTCCCCGGTCCGGTACATCCGCTCCCCGGCACCGCCGAACGGACACGCCACGAACCGCTCGCCGGTCAAACCAGGCCGGTTCCAATACCCCCGAGCCACCCCAGCACCCGCCACATACAACTCACCCACCACCCCAGGCGGCACCGGCCGCAAACCGTTGTCCAGCACGAAAACCCGGGTGTTCGCGACCGGCCCGCCGATCGACACCGCCCCCTGACCCACCACCGCCGCGGTCGAATAGATCGTCGTCTCGGTCGGCCCGTACAGGTTCGTGACGCTCCGAGCCACCGCGCGAAGGCGCGCCGCCAGCGTCTCGTCGAGTGCCTCACCGCCGACCAGTGCCCGCATCCCGGCCAGACTCGCCTCGGCCTCGGGCTCGGCCAGTACCGAACGCCACAACGACGGAGTCGCCTGCATGACCGTGCTCCGGGTGGTGCGGGCAAGTTCACCCAGCGCCGCCGGATCGCGGACGGCTTCGGCGGACGCCATCGCCACACCGGCGCCACTGATCAACGGCAGGTACAGCTCCAGTGCGGCGATGTCGAAGGACGTCGTGGTGACCGCGAGTATCCGGTCCTCGATGCCGAGCGGGAACCTGCGCACCATGTCCGCGAGGAAGTTGGCCAGCGCTCCGTGCGTGACCGTCACGCCCTTCGGCCGTCCCGTGGAGCCCGACGTGTAGATCGTGTAGGCCATGTCCTGCGGCCCCACTTCGACGCGCCCCGGCGGAGTTCCCGGAATGCGGTCCTCGCCGTCGAGGACCAGGAGCGGAACCGGAACCGGTCCGAGCGATTCGGCCACCAGTGCGGTGGTCACGAGCAACGCGGGCATGGCGTCCGACATGACGTACCCGATGCGTTCGGCCGGGTGCTCCGGATCGAGCGGGACGTAGGCGGCCCCGGCGAGGAGCACGGCGAGCTGAGTGACGACGATGTCCGCGCCACGCGGCAGCGCGATCGCCACCGCGTCGCCCCGCCCCACACCCAGCGCGACGAGCTGCCCTGCCGTCCGCTCGACGGCCGCCACCAGCTCGGCGTAGGTCAGCTCGCCGTCCTCGGCCAGCACGGCCGTGCGGTGCGGTGTCCTGGCCGCCTGCGCCGACACCAGGCCGGGCACCGTCGCGAATTCGAACGCACGACCGGTGTCGTTCCATTCGGTCAGGACACGCCGCCGCTCTTCCGGTGACAGCAACGGAAACCGGCTGATCCGGCGGTCAGGATCCGCGGTCGCCGCGCCGAGCACCCGAGCCAGTCGTCCGGCGAGCGCCGCGACGGTGTCGTGGTCGAAAAGGTCGCACGCGTACTCGATCTCGCCGACGAGGCCCCCGCCGCTGGGGAGATCGCCGAGGCGCACCGCGAGGTCGAACTTGGCGGTGGCTGTCTCGGTGTGTTCTTGCCCGATTGTCAGGCCGGGCAGGTCGATGTCCGGTCGGGTGTCGTTTTGGAAGGTCAGCATGATCTGGAACAGGGGATGGCGGGCCAACGATCGTTCCGGGTTGACTACCTCCACCAGGCGTTCGAAGGGCACGTCCTGGTTGGCGAAAGCGGCCAGATCGGTCTCGCGGACCCTGGCCAGCAATTCCCGGAAGGTGGGGTCACCAGACACATCGGTCCGCAACACGAGGGTGTTGACGAAGAACCCGATCAGCTCGTCCAACGCCTCATCCGTGCGCCCGGCGACCGGTGTCCCGATCGGAATGTCACCACCGGCACCCAACCGGGACAGCACCACCGCCAATGCCGCCTGCACCACCATGAACACCGTCACGCCACAAGCGCGGGCGAGGGTGGTGAGTCCGGTGTGGACGGTCTGGTCGATTTCGAAGGCGATCGTGTCGCCCCGGTAGGTCGACACCGCGGGGCGCGGCCGGTCCACCGGCAGGCTCAGCTCGGGAGGCAGATCGGCCAGCGCCTCGGCCCAGTACCGGATCTGACCCGCCAGCACACTGCCCGGATCGTCCTCACCACCGAGCAACTCCCGCTGCCACAACGCGTAATCCGCGTACTGCACCGGCAACGGAACCCACTCCGGCGCACCACCGGCGCACCGGGCGGAATACGCCACCGTCAGATCTTTCGCCAACGGCACCAGCGACCACCCATCACCCGCGATGTGGTGCACCACCACCACCAACACGAACTCCTCAGCGGACACCCGGAACAACTCCGCCCGGATCGGGAGCCGCACCGCGAGATCGAACGGACGCGACGCCGCGGCACTGACCACCGCGTCGATGTCATCCGGACCGGTGTCCACAACCGACAGATCCACGACAGCCTCCGCCACCGGCAGCACATGCTGCCGTGGCGCGCCCTGCTCGGCAGGGAAGATCGTCCGCAGACTCTCGTGCCGGGCCACCACATCGACCAACGCCTCACGCAAAGCATCAACGTCCACCACGCCACACAGTCGCAACGCGAGCGGAATGTTGTAGGTCGCGCTCGGCCCCTCCAACTGATCCAAGAACCACAGGCGCCGCTGCGCGAACGACAACGGCACCACTTCGGGGCGCGGCACCGGTACCACCGCGGGACGCCCTGCCCCGGCGCCCCCCACTACCGTGGCGAGGCCCGCTACCGTCGGGTTCTCGAACAACGCCCGGATCGGCACCTCCACCCCCAGCGTGGAACGGATCCGGCTGACCAATCTCGTCGCCAGCAACGAATGCCCACCCAACCCGAAGAACCCGTCATCGATCCCCACCGACGGCACACCCAGCACTTCGGCGAACAACCCGCACAGGATCTCCTCCACCAACGACCGTGCGCCACGACCCGACACCACCGGGAACTCCGGTACCGGCAACGCACGCCGATCCACCTTCCCGTTCACCGTCACCGGCAACGCGTCCAGCACCACCACCACCGACGGCACCAAATAATCCGGCAACACCCCCGCCACCCACTCCCGCACCACGGCCCCGTCCACCTCCACACCCGGCACCGCGACCACATACGCCACCAACCGCACATCCCCCACACGATGCTCATGCGCCAGCACAGCTGCCTGGACAACCTGGTCATGACGGCACAACACCGCCTCGATCTCCCCCAACTCCACCCGGAAACCCCGAACCTTCACCTGATCGTCCACCCGCCCGAGAAACTCCAAATCCCCACCCGGCAACCACCGCACCAAATCCCCCGTCCGATACATCCGCTCCCCCGCCCCACCGAACGGACACGCCACGAACCGCTCGCCGGTCAAACCAGACCGATGCCAATACCCCCGAGCCACCCCAGCACCCGCCACGTACAACTCACCCGCCACCCCAGGCGGCACCGGCCGCAAACCGTTGTCCAGCACGAAAACCCGGGTGTTCGCGATCGGCCCGCCGATCGACACCGCCCCCTCGCCCAGCACCGCCGCGGTCGACCAGATCGTCGTCTCCGTCGGCCCGTACAAATTCGTGACGCCACGACTCAGCGCGCGCAAATCCCCCGCCAACACCTCGTCTAGTGCCTCGCCACCCACCAACACCCGCACCCCGGCCAGACACCCTGCCCGCTCAGCCACCACCGCACGCCACAACGACGGCGTCGCCTGCATCATCGTCACACCCGAACCCGACACCAAATCCGCCAACACCACCGGATCCCGCACGGCGTCACGCGGCGCGACCACAACCTCGGCACCGGCGAGTAGCGGGGTCAGCAGTTCGAGGTTCGCGATGTCGAAGCCGAACGTGGTAACCGCGAGGAAGCGGTCGCGTTCGGTCATCTCGAACCGGTCTCGCATGTCCAGCACCAGGTTGGCCAGCGCGGACACCGGAACGAGCACGCCCTTCGGCCGTCCGGTGGAACCCGACGTGTAGTTCAGGTAAGCGGCGTTGTCCGCGGACAGCGGCCGGATGCGGTCGCCGTCGACCGGATTGTGGTCCGGCATCCCAGCCAGTTCCGCCACGACCGCCGCGTCGTCGACGGCCAGCACCGGCGTGCCCGCACCGGGGATCGCGGGAGCCAGTTCGGCCACGGTCAGGACCAGCACCGGATCGGCGTCATCGAGCAGGTAGGCGACCCGCGCGGCGGGGTGGTCCGGGTCGACCGGCAGATAGGCCGCACCGCTCTTGAGCACCGCCAACACGGCGACCACCAGATCCGCCGTGCGCGGCAGCGCGAGTGCCACCACCCGCTCCGGTCCCGCGCCGCGGGCGATCAGCATCCTGGCGAGCCGGTTCGCGCGGAGGTTCAGCTCCCGGTACGTCAGGGCACCGGCGACCGCGGAAGCGTCCGGCGTCCTCGCGACCGCTCCCTCGATCAGCTCGGCCACCGACCCGGCCGGGTTCTCTCTCGTCGTGTCGTTGGGCGTCACGAGGACCCGTTCGCGCTCCCCTGCCGAGAGCAGGTCGAGCCGCCCGAGCGGGGTCAACGGGTCCGCCGCGGCCGCACCGAGGATCCGGACCAGCCGGTCCAGCAGGTCTCCGACGTCGGCGCGGCCGAACAGATCGGCCCGATAGGCCAGCCGCAGCCGCCATGACGCCGGACCGGGCACAATGGATAGTGCGAGCGGGTAGTGGGTCGCCTCGCGGCCGGTGAGACCGGTCAGCGCGAGATCGCCCGCCTCGTCCGCGGTCGGGGCCGCGCCGATCGGGTAGTTCTCGAAAATGGTCACGGTGTCGAACAGTTCACCGAACCCGGCCAGCCGCTGGATCTCGGCGAGCCCGAGATGCTGGTGACCGCTCAGCCGTGCCTGCTCTTCCTGCAGTTCGGCGAGCAGGCTCAGCACCGACCGGTCGGGCCGGGGGCGGGCGCGCACCGGCAGCGTGTTGATGAACAGCCCCACCATGGTTTCGACACCGGGCACGGCGGGCGGGCGGCCCGACACCGTCGTCCCGAACACGACATCCCCGCGCCCGGTCAACCAGCCGAGCAGGATCGCCCACGCGCCCTGCACCACGGTGTTCACCGTGAGCCCGTGTTCGCGTGCCATCGCGGTCAGTGCGGTGGCCGTCTCCTCGTCGAGGTCGACGGTGAGTTCCTCGGGAATGCGCGCCGTGCGCCGGTTTTCGGACGCGGTGAGCAGCGTGGCCTCGCTCAGACCGGACAACGCCGCACGCCAGATCCGCTCCGATTCGCCACGGTCCAGGCCGGCCAGCCATTCCAGGTAGTCGCGGTACGGCGTCGGCCTCGGCAGCTCGGTACCGAGGTACAGCCCGAACAGTTCGCCGACGAGCACCGGCGTCGACCAGCCGTCCAGGAGGATGTGGTGCGCGGTGAGCACGAGGCGGCTCTCGCCCGGTCCGCACCGGATCGCGGTGAACCGGAGCAGCGGAGGATCGGTGAGGTCGAACCGGCGAAGGCGGTCCCGTTCCAGCAGGTCGCCCAGTTCCGCTTCCCGCGATCGAGTGTCCAACCCGGACAGGTCGCGTTCGTCGATCTCCGCGGTCACCTCGGCCGGGATGAACTGCACCGGCCGGTCGAGGCCCTCGGTCCAGAATCCGGCGCCGAGATTCCGGTGGCGGCGCAGCAGCGCCCGCACCGACTCTCGCAGCCGCTCCGAATCCAGAACGCCTTCGAGGTCGAAGACCATCTGGATGGTGTAGACATCCACGTCGTTTTCGTCGTATTGGGCGTGGAACAGCAGCCCCTCCTGCAACGGGGCCAGCGGCAGGATGTCGGCCACCGGCCCGCGCGCCGCCTCGAGCCTGCTGATCTCCTGCTGACCGAGTTCGACGAGGGGCACGTCGGACGGGGTCAGCCCGCCCGAGCCCGGGGTTTCCGCGTGCCGTACGACCGCTTCCAGCGCGGTGCGCCACAACTCCAGCAGTTCGCTGACGTCCTTTTCGGACAGAAGATCGCCCGGCCAGGACAGGGACAACGTCAACCGCGGGCCGTCCGATGCCTGGTACGCGACCGCCGCCGCCTCGATCGCGTGCGCGGCGGGCAGGTCGTGGTCCGCGCCACCACCGAGGCCGCCGAGTTCGGCGGCCGGGGCCCAGTCGGGTTCCCCGGTATCGGTGGAATCGCCGAACCGGCCGAGGTAGTTGAACCCGATCTGCGGGGCGGGCAGCTCCTTCAGGCGCGCCGCGGTCGCGGGGTTCAGGTAGCGCAACAGCCCGTAGCCGAGGCCCTTGTCGGGCACCATCCGCAGCTGCTCTTTGATCCGCTTGATCGCATCGCCGACGGCCGGCCCCCCGATCGCCACGTCGTGCCAGTCGATCTCCCCTGGATCGAGGCAGACCGGGAAAACGCTGGTGAACCAGCCGACCGTGCGGGAAAGGTCCACACCGCCGCCGGTTTCCTCGCGACCATGTCCTTCGAGGTCCACCAGCACCGCGTTGCCTTCGCCCGACCGCCACCCGTGCCACCTGCCGATCGCGAGGCACAAGCCGGCCAGCAGGATGTCGCCCGCACCGGTGTGGAACGCGGCCGGGATCCGGGTCACCAGCGCTTCGGTTTCGGCCACCGGAAAGCCCGCCGACAAAGACTCGGTCCGGCCGAGGACGTCGCGTGCCGGATCGAGCGACCGCCCGCCGAGCGGCTGCCCGCTCCCCCGCGACATCTCCTCCCACCGCGCCAGTTCCCGGACCCGGTTGGCGGTCGCCGCCTCGGCCAGCAAATGCTTGGCCCAGCCGCGGAACGAGGTTCCCACCGGTGCCAGCACCGGCTGGGCGCCCCTGGTGAGCGCGGCGTCCACCGCGGCGAGGTCCGGGAGCAGGATCCGCCAGGAAACCCCGTCCACGACCAAGTGGTGCAGGACCAGCAACAGCCGTCCCTGGCTGGCCGGCCCCGCGTCGAAGTGCACCGCGCGAACCATCAGCGCGGAGGCCGGATCGAGCGCGGCCTTCGCGGCGAGCAGCTCGTCGCCGACCGCGGTGTCCCAGCCCGCGTCGTCGAACGCGGTCGCGTCGACCGTCCGGACGCAGGCGCTCGCGTCGATCTGTCCACGCGGGAGAACCTCGAGCGACCATTCACGCGATTCCCCGGCGCCCAACCGCATCCGCAGCGCGTCGTGGTGGTCCAGCAGGGTCTGCAGCGCGGTCGTCAACCTCGCCGCGGTCAGCCCGGCGGGCGCGTTGACCAGCATCGCCTGGTTGAAGCCTCGAACGGGCCCGCCGCGTTCGGCGAACCAGCGCATGATCGGCGTCGCGGGCAGCGCGCCTGTGCCGTCGTCGGTGCCCTTGGCGGCCACCTTCTCGACGACCCTGGCATGGCTCGCCAGCGCGGCCACGGTCTTGTGCGTGAACACCTCCCTCGGTGTGAACACCAAGCCCGCCGCCCTGGCGCGCGCCACCAACTGGATCGACACGATGCTGTCGCCACCCAGATCGAAGAACCCGTCCTCGACACCGACCGAGGGCAGGTTGAGCACTTCGGCGAACAGCCGGGCGAGCACCTCCTCGCGCTCCGTACCGGGGCGCCTCCCCTCGCCCACCGCCGCCACAGCGGGAGCGGGAAGCGCCTCGCGGTCGAGTTTTCCGTTGGGCGTCAACGGAAGTGTGGGCAGGAAGACGAACGCGGCAGGCACCATGTGCTCCGGAAGCCGATCGGCGACGCGCGCCCGCAGCTCCGAGGCGGAGAGCGTCTCGCCGTCGACCAGCGCCACGTAGGCGACGAGCCTGCGTTTCCCCGGTCGGTCTTCGCGGACGGTCACCGCCGACTGTGCCACCTCGGGATGTTCGGTGAGCACCGCCTCGATCTCACCGGGCTCGATCCGGAAGCCGCGGATCTTCACCTGCTCGTCGAGACGTCCCGCGAACTCCAGGTTGCCGTCCGCGCGCCACCGCGCGAGGTCCCCGGTGCGGTACATCCTGGTGCCCGGATCACCGAACGGGCACGGCACGAACCGTGCCGCGGTCAGCCCGGGGTGGTTCACGTAGCCGCGGGCCACCCCCGGGCCCGCGGCGTACAGCTCGCCGACCACGCCGGGCGGGACCGGGCGCAACGCGGCGTCGAGCAGGTAGACCCTGGCGCCGACGATCGGCTTCCCGATCGGCACCGGGCCGGGCTCCCCCGGCTCGCAGGCCCAGCAGGTGACGTCCACTGTGGACTCGGTTGGCCCGTAGGCGTTGATCACGAGGCGGTCCCGCGACCAGAACGCGAGCACGTCCGGCGCGCAGGTTTCCGCACCGATGATCAGCACCCTGAACACGGGCAGCGCGAGCTTCGGCACGCTCGCCAGCAGCGAAGGCGGGACGTGCGCGTGGGTGATCCGCTGCTCGTCGAGCAGGCGCGCGAGATCGGCCCCCACCGTGGTTTCCGGTGCGACGACGAGGCAAGCGCCGGAGAGCAGCGCCAGGCAGAACTCGGCGACCGAGACGTCGAAGCTCGGCGACACGAACTGCAAAACCCTGCTGGACCCGGTGATCCCGTACCGCAAGCGCTGGTTGGCCGAGAAGTTCGCGATCCCGGTGTGCGTCACCGCGACGCCCTTCGGCCGCCCGGTCGACCCGGAGGTGTAGATGACGTACGCCGGATTCGCCGCGGACAGCGGAGCGACGCGGTCGGCGTCGGACGGATCCGTCGCCGGCAGCGCGGCGAGCGCGGCGGCTTCTTCCGGGTCGTCGAGCACGAGGTGCCCGACCCCGGTGAGCGGCAGGCCCGCGCCGATCTTCCCGGTGGTCAGCACGCGGACCGGGGCGGCGTCGGTGAGCATGAACGCCAGCCGGTCCTCCGGGTAGGCGGGATCGATCGGCAGGTACGCCGCTCCCGCCTTGAGCACGGCGAGTACGGCGACCACGAGCTCGGCGGAGCGCGGCAAGGCGACCGCGACTACGTGCTCGGGGCCGATCCCGTCACCGATCAGCTTGTGCGCCAACCGGTTCGCCGCCGCGTTCAGGTCTACATAGGACAGAATGGCGCCCTCGGACTCGACCGCGGGCGCGGACGGGGTCCTGGCGACCTGCGCTTCGAACAACGCGGGCCAGCACGCCGGTACGGTCCCGCCCGCTGTCTCGTTCCAGTCGACGAGCACTCGTCGCTGCTCGTCCGGGGTCAATGCCGGGATCCGCGCGAGCGGCGTGCCGGGATCGGCCGCCACCGCCGCGAGAAGACCGGTCAGCCGCGCGGCGAGCCCCGACACCGAATCGCGGTCGAACAGATCGGGCCGGAAACCGAGTCGCAGCCGCAGGCGCGGACCGGCGGTCGCGGCGAGCCCCAGCGGGTAGTGCATGGCATCGCGGCCGGTCATCCCGGTGACCGTCACCTCGGCCGGTTCCGCCCCGGCCAGCGCGGTCGCGTCCACCGGGTAGTTCTCGAACACCGTCAACGTGTCGAACAGCTCACCGGTGCCGAGCCACCGCTGGATGTCGGCGAGTCCGACGTGCTGGTGCTCGGCCAGCGCGGACTGCTGATCCTGCAGCCCGGTGAGCAGTTCCAGCAGCGACGCCGCCGGGTCGAGGCGTACCCGCACCGGAAGGGTGTTGATGAAGAACCCCACCATCGTTTCGATACCGGGCACTTCCGGCGGCCGTCCGGACACGGTCGCACCGAACAGCACGTCGGTGCGACCGGTCAGCTGACCGAGCAGGATCGCCCAAGCGCCCTGCAGCACGGTGTTCAGGGTGAGGTCGTGCTTCCGGGCGACCGCGGTCACCGCGGCGGTCAACTCTTCGGAGACCTCGGTGGTGAATTCCTCCGGCGGAACCGGATCACGGCGTTCGGCCACCGGCGCGAGCAAGGTCGGCTCGTCCACCCCGGCCAGCGCCGACCGCCAAGCCCGCTCCGCCGCTTCCCGGTCACGTCCGGCTAGCCAGCTCAGGTAGTCCTGGTACAGCGCCGGCTCGGGTCGTCCCGGTACCTCGTTGCTCGCGGTGTACAGCTCGACCAGCTCGCCCACCAGTATCGGTATCGACCAGCCGTCCCACAGGAGGTGGTGATTGGTCAGCACCAGCCGGTACCGTCCGCCACCGCAGCGGATCAGGGTGAAGCGCAGCAGCGGCGGGCGGGTCACGTCGAACCGCCGGAACCGGTCGGATTCGGCGAACCGCGCCAGTTCCGCGTCCCGTTCGGCCTCGTCGAGCTCGGACAGGTCGAGTTCCTGCCACGGGAGCCCGACCTCACTGTGGATGATCTGCACCGGCTCTCCGGACTTGCGCTGGCGGAACCCCGCGCGCAGCGCGGCGTGCCGTCGCAGCAGGGCTCGCGCCGCCTCTCGCAGCCGTTCGGCGTCCACCGCACCGGTCAGGTCGAACACGAGCTGAGTGGTGTAGATGTCCGTCGTCCGCTCGTCGTAGAGCGCGTGGAACAGCAGGCCCTCCTGCAACGGCGAGAGCGGCCGGATGTCTTCGACTCGAGAGCGATTCACCGTGCGGTACCCCATTCAGCCTCCTGCTCCTCGTCTTCGAGCAGGTCTTCGAACTCGTCGATCTCGTCCTGGCTCAGCGAGCCGACGGACAGGTCCGACGGCGTGTGCCCACCCGCACCCGGGCGCAGCGCGTGCTCGGCCAGTACCGTCAGCGCGCGGAACCACAGTTCGGCGAGCGCGCGCACTTCGCCCTCGGTGAACAGCGCGCGGGGCCAGGACCAGGTCGCGGTCAGGAACGGCCCGTCCGGCCGGTCCTCGGTCAGCGCGGTGAGCTCCAGCGGGTAGGCGGCGGCCAGCCCGGGATCGGCCCCGCTCGATCCGGTCGCCGCGCCGGAAGGCTCCCCGTCAGGGAACCGGCCGAAGTAGCGGAACCCGATCTGTGGCCGGGGCAGCGACGCGAGTTCCCCAGCGGTGTCCTCGTTGAGGTAGCGCAGCATCCCGAACCCGATGCCGTTGTCCGGCAGCCGGCGCAACTGCTCCTTCACTCGTTTCAACGCGGTGTCGGCGTCTCCCGCCTCCAACCCGGTGACGTCGATCGCGCCCGGGTCGAGCGAGACCGGGTGCGCGCTGGTGAACCAGCCGACCGTGCGCGAAGCGTCCACCCCGTCGACGAACTCCTCCCGGCCGTGGCCTTCGAGCCCGATCAGCACGGCGGACCCGGCACCACGCCCGGTATCACGCCGCCAGCGCGCGACGGCCAGCGCCAGCGCGGTGAGCAGCACGTCGTCCGCTCCGGCGTGGAACGCTGCCGGCACGGCTCCCAGCAGCGGCTCGCTCGTCGTGGCGGGCAGCCGCAACCGCAGGTACCGCATGGTGCCGTGCACGTCCGTGGCCGGGTCGAGCGAGCGCCGGGCGAGTGCCGGGTCCGGGGTGCGCAGGATGCGCTTCCAGAGGTCCAGCTCGTCCCGCCGCCGCGGTTCGTTCGCGGCACGGACGAGTTCGTGTGCCCAGCGGCGGAACGAGGCGGGCACCGGCGCCAGCGCGGACGCTCCCCCCGCCAGCGCGGCCAGCACGTCCGGCACGAGGATCCGCCAGGAGACCTCGTCCACCACGAGGTGGTGCGCCACGACCAGCAACCGGCCCTCGCGTTCGTCACCGGCGTCGAGCCAGACGAACCGCACCGGGAGCCCGTCTTCGGGAGCCAGTTCACGTTGCGCCGTCGCGAGTTCCGCCGTGAACACCGTGTCGGCAGCGCTCTCGGCCAGCCCTCGCACGTCCACGCGGCGCAGTACGTCCGCCGCTGGCACCGCGCCGCGTGGCAGCACCCGCAGAGCCCAGCGATCCTCGTCTCCCTCGCGCAGCAAGCGCATCCGCAGGGTGTCGTGGTGGTCGAGCACCGCCTGCACCGCGGCGAGAAGCCGGGGCTCGGCGAGTCCTGCCGGTACCGGTACCGGCATCGCCTGGCTGAACTGCCCGATCGGCCCGCCCCGCTCGCGCAGCCGGTGGACGATCGGGGTCAGCGGAACGTCTCCTGTGCCGTCCTCGGCGGGCACCGTGGCCGGTTCCGCCGTCGGCGCGCTCGCGGCCAGCGCGGCGGGCGTCTTGTGCTGGAACACATCGCGCGGCGTGACCAGCAGACCGGCCGCTCGGGCGCGGCTCACCAGTTGCACCGACACGATGCTGTCCCCGCCCAGTTCGAAGAACCCGTCGTCGGCACCGACCCGGTCCAGGCCGAGCACCTCGCCGAACAGCGCGCACCACAGCTCCTCCGCGGGGGTGCGCGGCGCGCGGGAGCCGGCAGCGGTTCGGTCGCCGGGTTCGGGCAACCGCTTCCGGTCCACTTTCCCGTTCGGCGTGGTGGGCAACGCGTCCAGCAGCACGAACGAAGACGGCACCAGGTAGTCCGGCAACCGCTCGGCGAGGTACCCGCGCAGCAGGGCCGGGTCCGGATCCGCCCCTCCCGCGGGGACGCAGTAGGCCACGAGGTGGTTACCGGTACTCCGATCGGTGCGCACGGTGGCGGCGGCGCGGGTGATGGTGGGGTGGTGTTCGAGGGTGGTTTCGATTTCGCCGAGTTCGATGCGGAAGCCGCGGATTTTGATTTGGTCGTCGGTGCGGCCGAGGTATTGCAGGGTGCCGTGGGTGGTCCAGCGTGTGAGGTCTCCGGTGCGGTACATGCGGGTGCCGGGTGTGGTGTAGGGGCTGGCGATGAATCGGTGCGCGGTGAGTCCGGGGCGGTTGAGGTAGCCCCTGGCGACGCCGTCGCCGGTGATGTAGAGCTCGCCGGTGACTCCGGGGGCGACCGGGTTCAGGTGTTCGTCGAGCACGAATACCTGGGTGTTCGCGATCGGTGTGCCGATCGTGACCGTGGTTCCGTCGAGTTCGGCGGCGGTCGACCAGATCGTGGTTTCGGTCGGCCCGTACAGGTTGGTCACCGGGCCGGCCAGCTCGCGCAGTGTCCGTGCCAGTGCCGGGGGCAGGGCCTCCCCGCCGGTCAGGACACGCAGGCCCCGCACCGATTCCGGGTCGCTGGTGACCAGCATCTGCCACAACGTCGGGGTCGCCTGCATCATCGTGGCCCCGCTGGAGCGGATCAGCCCGCCCAGCGCGGCCGGGTCCCTGACCTGTCCTGGCCCGGCCAGCACGATCCCCGCGCCCACCGTCAGCGGCGCGAACAGCTCCAACGCGGCGATGTCGAACGTCGTGGTCGTGACCGCCAGCAACCGGTCGGTCCCGGTGAAACCGATCCGGTCCCGCATCGCCGCCAGGAAATTCGCCAGATTGGCATGGGTGACGACCACCCCCTTCGGGCGCCCGGTCGATCCCGACGTGTAGATCACATACGCCGCATCATCGGGGGCCACCACCGGCGGTACCGGTTCCTCCCCGGCCAGTTCACTGTCCACATCGGACAACACAGCCTCGGACAACACAGCCTCGGTCAGCACCAGAACCGGGTTCGCGTCCGAAAGCACGAACTCGATCCGCTCAGCCGGATGCTCCGGATCGATCGGCAGATACGCCGCCCCGGCCCGTAACACCGCCAGCATCGCGACCACGGTCTCCACCGACCGTGGTAACGCCACCGCCACCACCCCACCACGACCGACCCCGCGCCGCACCAACCACGCGGCCAGCCGATCCACCTCGGCCATCAACCCCGCATACGACACTCCCGTGTCGCCCGACCACACCGCTACCCGTTCCGGCGCCCCCACCGCCCGCGCCCGCACCAGATCCGGCACCGCGGTGAACCCATACCCCACCGCGGTGTCATTCCAGCCGGCCAGCACCCGGGCACGCTCGGCCGGGGAGAGCACCTCCAACTCCGCCACCCGCTGCCCCGGATCGGCCACCACCGCCGCCAACACCCGCGACAACCGCTCCCCGAGCACCACCACCGTGTCCCGATCGAACAAATCCACCGCATACTCGATCTCACCAACCAACCCACCCAACACCCCGCCAGCACCGCGCACCTCACGCAAACTCACCGACACATCGAACTTCGCCACCCCGGTACGCGCCCCCACCGGCTCCACCACCAAACCCGGCAACCCCACCTCAGCCTCGGCATTGTTCTGCAACGTCAACATGATCTGGAACAAGGGATGACGGGCCAACGACCGTTCCGGGTTGACTACCTCCACCAGGCGTTCGAAGGGCACGTCCTGGTTGGCGAAAGCGGCCAGATCGGTCTCGCGGACCCTGGCCAGCAATTCCCGGAAGGTCGGGTCACCAGACACATCGGTCCGCAACACCAACGTGTTCACGAAAAACCCGACCACATCATCCAACGCCTCATCCATACGACCCGCCACCGGCGTCCCGATCGGCACATCAGTACCAGCACCCAACCGCGACACCACCACCGCCAACACCGCCTGCACCACCATGAACACCGTCACACCACAAGCACGCGCCAAAGCCACAAGACCAGTGTGGACAGTCCCATCGATCTCGAAGGCGACCGCACCACCGCGATAACTCGACACCGCCGGACGCGGCCGGTCCACCGGCAGGCTCAGCTCGGGAGGCAGATCGGCCAGCGCCTCGGCCCAGTACCGGACCTGGCCCGCCAGCACACTGCCCGGATCGTCCTCACCACCGAGCAACTCCCGCTGCCACAACGCGTAATCCGCGTACTGCACCGGCAACGGAACCCACTCCGGCGCACCACCGGCGCACCGGGCGGAATACGCCACCGTCAGATCTTTCGCCAACGGCACCAGCGACCACCCATCACCCGCGATGTGGTGCACCACCACCACCAACACGAACTCCTCAGCGGACACCCGGAACAACTCCGCCCGGATCGGGAGCCGCACCGCGAGATCGAACGGACGCGACGCCGCGGCACTGACCACCGCGTCGATGTCATCCGGACCGGTGTCCACAACCGACAGATCCACGACAGCCTCCGCCACCGGCAGCACATGCTGCCGTGGCGCGCCCTGCTCGGCAGGGAAGATCGTCCGCAGACTCTCGTGCCGGGCCACCACATCGACCAACGCCTCACGCAAAGCATCAACGTCCACCACGCCACACAACCGCAACGCGAGCGGAATGTTGTACGTCGCGCTCGGGCCCTCCAACTGATCCAAGAACCACAGGCGCCGCTGCGCGAACGACAACGGCACCACCCCCGGCCGCGCCATCGGACCCAACGCGGCCCTCGCCGCGCCCGCACTCCCCACCGCCGCGGCCAGCCCGGCCACCGTCGGATTCTCGAACAACACCCGAATCGGCACCTCAACGTCCACAGTGGAACGGATCCGGCTGATCAACCTCGTCGCCAGCAACGAATGCCCACCCAACTCGAAAAACCCGTCATCGATCCCCACCGACGGCACACCCAGCACTTCGGCGAACAACCCGCACAGGATCTCCTCCACCGGAGACCGCGCACCACGCCCCGAAACCACCACCGGGAAATCCGGCACCGGCAACGCACGCCGATCCACCTTCCCGTTCACCGTCACCGGCAACGCATCCAGCACCACCACCACCGACGGCACCAAATAATCCGGCAACACCTCAGCAACCCACGACCGCACCAGGACCGGATCAACCCCGACACCGGGCTCCGCGACCGCATAAGCCACCAACCGCACATCACCCTCGCCATGCGCACGCGCCACCACCACCGCCTGCGCGAGCTGTTCATGACCACGCAACACCACCTCGACCTCACCCAACTCCACCCGGAAACCCCGAACCTTCACCTGATCGTCCACCCGCCCGAGAAACTCCAAAGTCCCGTCCGGCAGCCACCGCACCCGATCCCCGGTCCGGTACATCCGCTCCCCGGCACCACCGAACGGACACGCCACGAACCGCTCGCCGGTCAAACCAGGCCGGTTCCAATACCCCCGAGCCACCCCAGCACCCGCCACGTACAACTCACCCGCCACCCCAGGCGGCACCGGCCGCAAACCGTTGTCCAGCACATAAGTCCGCAGATCGGCGATTCCGGTGCCGATCACGCTGCGGGTCCGACCGGTGGACTCCCGGGTGAGGCGGTGCGCGGTGACGTGGACGGTCGTCTCGGTGATCCCGTACATGTTCACCAGAACCGGAGCGTCCTCGGCGTGCCGCTCGTACCAACCCGACAGCCTCGACGGGTCCAGCGCCTCCCCGCCGAAGATCACGTACCGCAGCGCGAGCGCCGGATCGTGGTCGTCCCGGTCGGCTTCGAGCAGTTGGTAGAAGGCCGACGGTGTCTGGTTGAGGACCGTGACCCGTTCCCTGACCAGTAGGTCGCGGAATTCGCCCGGCGTCCGGCTGGTCGAATGCGGTACCACGACGAGCCGGCCCCCGTGCAGCAGCGGTCCCCAGAACTCCCACACCGAGAAGTCGAACGCGTAGGAATGGAACAGGGTCCAGACATCCCGTTCGTCGAAGCCGAACAGGTCCTCGGTCGCGTCGAACAGTCTTGTCACGTTCCGGTGCGGCAGCACGACGCCCTTGGGCCTGCCGGTGGATCCCGACGTGTAGATCACGTAGGCCGGGTGCAGGTCCGAAAGCGGTGCCACCCGGACGTCGTCGGTGGGGTCGTCATCCGGCATTCCGGCGACGGATTCCGGTGCGTCCACCAAGATCGTGGGCACCGACACGGATTCCGGCAGCCCGGTGACCGTCGCCGAGGTCGCCAGCAGCAGCACCGGCTCGGCATCCTCGAGCACGAACTCGACGCGCTCCGCCGGGTAGTCCGGGTCGATCGGCAGATAGGCCGCACCGGCCTTGAGCACCGCCAGCACCGCGACGACGAGTTCGACCGACCTCGGCACGGCGAGCGCGACGATGTCCTCGGGCCCGGCGCCCTCGGCGATGATCCGGTGCGCGAGCCGGTTCGCCCTGGTGTTGAGTTCCGCGTACGACAACGCTTCGCCCTCGAACACGACCGCGATCCTGCTGGGGGTTCGCGCCGCGGTCGCCGCGAACAACTCCGGGAGACAACCCCGTCGCGTACCGGAGGGCACCGAGCCGGACCCGGTCGGCACCAGGCGTTCCCGTTCCGCGCTGGACAGGACATCGATGCGGCCGACCGGCAGATCCGGATCGGTCACGACCGCGGTGAGCAGTTGTTCCAGCCGTACCACTATGCGTTCGACGGTTTCGGCTTCGAACAGATCTGTGCTGTATTCGAGGAAACCCTCGATGCCGTCCGGCGCACCGCCGGAGGTGTGGCGTTCCCCGAGGTTGAACAGCAGGTCGAACTTCGCGGCCCCCGCGGCGGCGAACTCGGGCGTGACTTCGAGACCCGGTAGCGGTGGAACCGCGTCGGGCAGGTTCTGGAACGCCACCACCGTCTGCACGAGCGGGTGCCTGGCCAGGGAGCGCTCCGGGTTGAGCACCTCGACGAGCTTCTCGAACGGCACGTCCTGCCGGGCGTAAGCAGCCAGGTCGGTCTCGCGCACCCTCGCGATGAGCTCTCGGAAACTGGGATCACCGGACAGGTCGGTCCGCAGTACGAGGGTGTTGACGAAGAACCCGACCACATCGTCCAGCGCCTCGTCCGTCCGCCCGGCGACCGGCGTCCCCAGTGGGATGTCGGTACCGGCGCCGAGACGCGAGAGCAGCGCGGCCAGCGCGGCTTGCACCACCATGAACACCGTCGCCCCGGTATCAGCAGCCAGCGCGACGATTCGGTCGTGCAGCTCCGCGGGTACCGCGATCGGCAGCGTGGCGCCCCGGCCGCTGGCCACCGGGGGCCGGGGCCGGTCCGTCGGCAAGTCGAGTTCGGGCGGAAGCCCCCGCAGCGTCGTCTTCCAGTACTCGAACTGGTCGGCGACCGCGCTGTCGGGGTCATCTTCGTCGCCGAGGAGGTCGCGCTGCCATAACGCGTAGTCGGCGTACTGCACCGGCAACGGCTCCCACTCCGGTGCGTCACCGGCGCAGCGGGCGGTGTATGCCGTGGCCAGATCCCTGGCCAAGGGCACCAGGGACCATCCATCACCCGCGATGTGGTGCACCACCACCAGCAACACGAACTCCTCAGCGGACACCCGGAACAGCCAAGCCCGCACCGGCAGCCCCGACGACAACTCGAACGGCTCCCGAGCCGCGGCATCCACCACCGCACCCACCCGATCCGCTTCAACGTCCACAACGGACAACCCAAGCCCGGCATCCGCCAGCGGCAACACCTCCTGCCGCGCAACCCCACCCTCCACCGGAAAAACCGTCCGCAAGCTCTCGTGCCGGGCCACCACATCGACCAACGCCTCACGCAAAGCATCAACGTCCACCACACCACACAACCGCAACGCGAGCGGAATGTTGTAGGTCGCGCTCGGCCCCTCCAACTGATCCAAGAACCACAGGCGCCGCTGCGCGAACGACAACGGCACCACCTCGGGGCGCGGCACCGGCCGCACCTTCGGACGGGCGTCGGAACCGGTGCCGAGCGCTTCCGCGAGTGCGGAGACGGTGGAGCGCTCGAACAGGGTCCTGATCCCCACCTCGACGTCGAACGCGGAACGGATCCGGCTGATCAACCTCGTCGCCAGCAGCGAATGCCCGCCCAGTTCGAAGAACCCGTCGTCGGCACCGACCCGGTCCAGGCCGAGCACCTCGGCGAACAGGCGGCAAAGGATCTCTTCCGACGGCGTTCGGGGGGCACGCCCCTCGGACGCCGTCGAGAACTCCGGCGAGGGCAGCGCTCGGCGGTTCAGCTTGCCGTTAGCGGTCATCGGCAGTGCGTCGAGCACTCCGAGAGCGTCCGGAACCAGGTAGTCCGGGAGCCGGGTGCGCAGGTACTCCCGCAACACCGCCACGTCCGGGGCACTGTCCGGGGACGGCACGACGAAGGCGACCAGCCGCTGATCCCGCACGGTGGCGGCGGCGCGGGTGATGGTGGGGTGGTGTTCGAGGGTGGTTTCGATTTCGCCGAGTTCGATGCGGAAGCCGCGGATTTTGATTTGGTCGTCGGTGCGGCCGAGGTATTGCAGGGTGCCGTGGGTGGTCCAGCGTGTGAGGTCTCCGGTGCGGTACATGCGGGTGCCGGGTGTGGTGTAGGGGCTGGCGATGAATCGGTGCGCGGTGAGTCCGGGGCGGTTGAGGTAGCCCCTGGCGACGCCGTCGCCGGTGATGTAGAGCTCGCCGGTGACTCCGGGGGCGACCGGGTTCAGGTGTTCGTCGAGCACGAATACCTGGGTGTTCGCGATCGGTGTGCCGATCGTGACCGTGGTTCCGTCGAGTTCGGCGGCGGTCGACCAGATCGTGGTTTCGGTCGGCCCGTACAGGTTGGTCACCGGGCCGGCCAGCTCGCGCAGTGTCCGTGCCAGTGCCGGGGGCAGGGCCTCCCCGCCGGTCAGGACACGCAGGCCCCGCACCGATTCCGGGTCGCTGGTGACCAGCATCTGCCACAACGTCGGGGTCGCCTGCATCATCGTGGCCCCGCTGGAGCGGATCAGCCCGCCCAGCGCGGCCGGGTCCCTGACCTGTCCTGGCCCGGCCAGCACGATCCCCGCGCCCACCGTCAGCGGCGCGAACAGCTCCAACGCGGCGATGTCGAACGTCGTGGTCGTGACCGCCAGCAACCGGTCGGTCCCGGTGAAACCGATCCGGTCCCGCATCGCCGCCAGGAAATTCGCCAGATTGGCATGGGTGACGACCACCCCCTTCGGGCGCCCGGTCGATCCCGACGTGTAGATCACATACGCCGCATCATCGGGGGCCACCACCGGCGGTACCGGTTCCTCCCCGGCCAGTTCACTGTCCACATCGGACAACACAGCCTCGGACAACACAGCCTCGGTCAGCACCAGAACCGGGTTCGCGTCCGAAAGCACGAACTCGATCCGCTCAGCCGGATGCTCCGGATCGATCGGCAGATACGCCGCCCCGGCCCGTAACACCGCCAGCATCGCGACCACGGTCTCCACCGACCGTGGTAACGCCACCGCCACCACCCCACCACGACCGACCCCGCGCCGCACCAACCACGCGGCCAGCCGATCCACCTCGGCCATCAACCCCGCATACGACACTCCCGTGTCGCCCGACCACACCGCTACCCGTTCCGGCGCCCCCACCGCCCGCGCCCGCACCAGATCCGGCACCGCGGTGAACCCATACCCCACCGCGGTGTCATTCCAGCCGGCCAGCACCCGGGCACGCTCGGCCGGGGAGAGCACCTCCAACTCCGCCACCCGCTGCCCCGGATCGGCCACCACCGCCGCCAACACCCGCGACAACCGCTCCCCGAGCACCACCACCGTGTCCCGATCGAACAAATCCACCGCATACTCGATCTCACCAACCAACCCACCCAACACCCCGCCAGCACCGCGCACCTCACGCAAACTCACCGACACATCGAACTTCGCCACCCCGGTACGCGCCCCCACCGGCTCCACCACCAAACCCGGCAACCCCACCTCAGCCTCGGCATTGTTCTGCAACGTCAACATGATCTGGAACAAGGGATGACGGGCCAACGACCGTTCCGGGTTGACTACCTCCACCAGGCGTTCGAAGGGCACGTCCTGGTTGGCGAAAGCGGCCAGATCGGTCTCGCGGACCCTGGCCAGCAATTCCCGGAAGGTCGGGTCACCAGACACATCGGTCCGCAACACCAACGTGTTCACGAAAAACCCGACCACATCATCCAACGCCTCATCCATACGACCCGCCACCGGCGTCCCGATCGGCACATCAGTACCAGCACCCAACCGCGACACCACCACCGCCAACACCGCCTGCACCACCATGAACACCGTCACACCACAAGCACGCGCCAAAGCCACAAGACCAGTGTGGACAGTCCCATCGATCTCGAAGGCGACCGCACCACCGCGATAACTCGACACCGCCGGACGCGGCCGGTCCACCGGCAACGGCAGTTCGGGAGGCAGATCGGTCAGTTCGGTGCGCCAGAAGTCGATCTGGCGGGACATCGCGCTGTCGGGGTCGTCTTCGTCGCCGAGGAGGTCGCGCTGCCATAACGCGTAGTCGGCGTACTGCACCGGCAACGGCTCCCACTCCGGTGCGTCACCGGCGCAGCGGGCGGTGTATGCCGTGGCCAGATCCCTGGCCAAGGGCACCAGGGACCATCCATCACCCGCGATGTGGTGCACCACCACCAGCAACACGAACTCCTCAGCGGACACCCGGAACAGCCAAGCCCGCACCGGCAGCCCCGACGACAACTCGAACGGCTCCCGAGCCGCGGCATCCACCACCGCACCCACCCGATCCGCTTCAACGTCCACAACGGACAACCCAAGCCCGGCATCCGCCAGCGGCAACACCTCCTGCCGCGCAACCCCACCCTCCACCGGAAAAACCGTCCGCAAGCTCTCGTGCCGGGCCACCACATCGACCAACGCCTCACGCAAAGCATCAACGTCCACCACACCACACAACCGCAACGCGAGCGGAATGTTGTAGGTCGCGCTCGGCCCCTCCAACTGATCCAAGAACCACAGGCGCCGCTGCGCGAACGACAACGGCACCACTTCGGGGCGCGGCACCGGTACCACCGCGGGACGCCCTGCCCCGGCGCCCCCCACTACCGTGGCGAGGCCCGCTACCGTCGGGTTCTCGAACAACGCCCGGATCGGCACCTCCACCCCCAGCGTGGAACGGATCCGGCTGACCAATCTCGTCGCCAGCAACGAATGCCCACCCAACCCGAAGAACCCGTCATCGATCCCCACCGACGGCACACCCAGCACTTCGGCGAACAACCCGCACAGGATCTCCTCCACCAACGACCGTGCGCCACGACCCGACACCACCGGGAACTCCGGTACCGGCAACGCACGCCGATCCACCTTCCCGTTCACCGTCACCGGCAACGCGTCCAGCACCACCACCACCGACGGCACCAAATAATCCGGCAACACCCCCGCCACCCACTCCCGCACCACGGCCCCGTCCACCTCCACACCCGGCACCGCGACCACATACGCCACCAACCGCACATCCCCCACACGATGCTCATGCGCCAGCACAGCTGCCTGGACAACCTGGTCATGACGGCACAACACCGCCTCGATCTCCCCCAACTCCACCCGGAAACCCCGAACCTTCACCTGATCGTCCACCCGCCCGAGAAACTCCAAATCCCCACCCGGCAACCACCGCACCAAATCCCCCGTCCGATACATCCGCTCCCCCGGACCACCAAACGGACACGCCACAAACCGCACCCCAGTCAAACCAGACCGATGCCAATACCCGCGGGCGAGACCCACCCCGGCGGCGTACAGCTCGCCGGGCACGCCGGGGGGAACCTGGCGCAGTTGCGGATCGAGCACGTACACCCGCATGTTCGGCAGCGGGCGCCCGATCGGCGCTTTCCCCGGCCAGTTCTCGACCCGGGACGGGAGGCGGTACGCCGAGATCATCTGCGTTTCGGTCGGGCCGTACTGGTTGTGCAAACGCTGCCCGGGGTGCGCGGTGTAGAACTCGCGCACCCGCCCGCTCAGCGTCATCGCCTCACCGGCCTGCGCGACATCGGTGAGTCCGTCGAGCGCGACCCCTTGTTCACCTGCCGCCTCGCACACGGCCTCCACGACCAGGTTCGGCGCGAACAACTCGCTGACCCGGTGCCGGTCGAGCCACCGCGCGAACAGTTCACCGCTGCGGCGAGTCTCCTCGTCCGGGATCACCAATTCCTTGCCCAGTGCCAGGGAAGCGAGGATCTCTTGTGCGGCCACGTCGAAGCTCATGGCGGTGAACTGGGCGGTACGGACGCCCTCACCGGGCGGGAAGACCGTGCCGTGCCAATGAATCACGTTGACCATCGCGCCGGCGAGGATCACCACGCCTTTGGGCTGTCCCGTCGATCCTGAGGTGTGCACGAGGTACGCCGGGTTCGCCGGGTGTAGCGGTGCGGTGCGATCCGCGTCCTCGGGATCGCGGGCCGCCCGTCCGGCCAGCGCCTCGACAGTGGCGGGTTCGTCGAGCACGACAAGCCCGACACCGCCGAGTTCCGGCAGCCCGGCGCGCACCGCGCTGGTGGTGACGACCACCGCCGGCCGCCCGTCGCGCACCAGGAACGCCTTGCGCTCACCGGGAAAGTCGGGGTTGATCGGGAGATACGCCGCCCCGGCCTTGTACACGGCGAGCAACGAGATCACGAACTCGACCGACCGCGGGAGCGCGAGACCCACCACTGACTCCGGTCCGATCCGGCGCTCGATCAGGTGCCACGCCAGCCGGTTGGCGCGCTCGTTCACCTCCACGTAGGACAGCGTGACGCCGTCCGACGTGACCGCGGGCGCGTCCGGAGCCTCGTGAACACGCGCTTGGAACAATCCCGGCAGGGAATCGTCGGGGATCTCGGCGCCGGTTTCGTTCCACGCGGCGAGCTGCTCGAGTTCGGTGGCGGTCGACAGCCCGACCGAACCGATGCGCTGCCGCGGATCCGCGGCCACGGCGGTCATGAACCGCAACCATCGCCCGATCACGGCCTGGACGGTGTCCCGGTCGAACAGGTCGGTGCTGAACTCCACGAACCCGCTGATCCCCGCCGTGGTGCCGTCCTCGGCGAAGGTTTCGGCCAGGTTGAAGAACAGGTCGAACCGTGCGCTGCGGGTGCCGATGTCCACCTGGGTGCCGGTCATCCCCGGTAGCGCGAACCGCGCCTCCGGGGCGTTCTGCAGCGCCAGCATCACCTGGAACAGCGGATGATGCGCCAGCGAGCGAACCGGGTTGAGCACCTCCACGAGGTACTCGAAGGGCACGTCCTGATTGGCGTAGGCGGCCAGCGCCGTGTCGGACACCCTGGCCAGTAGTGCCCGGAAGTCCGGGTCACCCGAGGTGTCGGTGCGCAGCACCAGCGTGTTCACGAAGAACCCGACCAACTCGTCGAGCGCTTCATCGGTCCGACCGGCGATCGGGCTACCGATCGGGATGTCGGTACCGGCGCCGAGCCGGGTGAACAGGCTCGCGAGCCCGGCCTGCAGCACCATGAACAGGGTCGCGTTCTCCGCGTCCGCGAGCTCGCGGAGCGCCCGGTGCAGACCGGCGTCGATCTCGAAGGACAGCACCTCGCCCCGGTAGGAGGCCACCGCCGGACGCGGCCGGTCGGCGGGCAGCCGGAGTTGCTCGGGCAGGTCCGCGAGCGCGTCGGTCCAGTACCGCACCTGACGCGCGAACAGGCTGCCGGAGTCGCCCTCGTCGCCGAGCAGTTCGCGTTGCCACAGCGTGTAGTCGAGATACCGCACCGGAAGTGGCGCCCACGCGGGTCGTTCGCCCGCACGCCTGGCCGCGTACGCCTGCGCGAGATCGCGCGCCAGCGGCGCCATCGACCAGGCGTCGGCGGCGATGTGGTGCAGCAACAGCAGCACCACGTGGTCGTCGTGGCCGAGGACCAGCAGTTCGGCGCGCAGCGGCGGTTCGGCGGCGAGATCGAACGGATGGGCCGCGGCTTCGTCGAGCGCCGTGGGCAACGCCGCCTCGTCACATTCGCGGACGCGCAGCACCGGCTTCGCCTCGACGGCATCGAGCACCACCTGCGCGGGATCGCCGTCCACTTCACGAAACACGGTGCGCAGGGTTTCGTGCCGCCCGACGACGTCCTCGAGCGCCGCGGCGAACGCGGCGTGGTCCAGCTCGCCGGAAAGGCGAAGCGCCAACGGCATGTTGTAGGTGCGGTTCGGTCCTTCCAACCGGTGCAGGAACCACAGCCGTCGTTGTGCGAACGACAACGGCGGCACAGCGGGCCGCGATGACCGCCGCAGCGGCGGGCGGGCAGCTCCCGCACTGGAAAGGCGCTCGGCCAGTGCCGCCACGGTCGGGGCCTCGAAGAGGCTGCGCACCTCCAGTTCGACGCCGAAAGCCGCCCTGATCCGGCTGATCAGCCTGGTCGCCAGCAGCGAATGCCCGCCCAGTTCGAAAAACCCGTCGTCAGCACCCACCGATGGCACGCCGAGCACCTCGGCGAAGAGCCCGCACAGGACTTCTTCCTGCGGCGTTCGCGACGCACGGCCGGGGACCGCGGAGCCGAACACCGGTGCGGGCAGCGCCCTGCGGTCCACCTTCCCGTTCGGGGTCAGCGGCATCGCGTCCACCAGTACGATCGCCGCGGGAACCAGGTAGTCCGGCACTCGCGCGGTCAGGTGCGCGCGCAGCGCCGCGGTGTCCACATCGGACCCCGGGACCGGGACGGCGTAGCCGACGAGCCGTTCGGTGCCCGCTGCGTCCCGGTGCACCAGCACGGTCGTGGCGGCGACTCCGGCGTGCTCCGCGAGCACGGCTTCGATCTCACCTGGTTCGATCCGGAACCCGCGCAGTTTGACCTGGTCGTCGGCGCGTCCGAGGTAGACGAGCTCGCCATCGGGGGTCCAGCGCGCGAGATCGCCGGTGCGGTAGAGCCGAGCGCCCGCCGGGCCGAACGGGTCCGCGACGAACCGTTCGGCGGTCAACGAGGGGCGGTTCAGGTACCCGCGCGCGAGTCCCGTACCCGCGGCGTACAGCTCGCCGACGCACCCGGCGGGCACCGGGTTCAGGAACCCGTCGAGCACGTAGACCCTGGTGTCGGCGACCGGCTGTCCGATCGGGACGGGACCGGCGACGTCCGGCCGGCAGGTCCACAGTGTCACGTCGACCGTGGTCTCGGTCGGGCCGTAGGAGTTCAGCATCCGCCCGCGCGCGGCCCACTGCCGCACCAGCTCCGCGGACGCGGCTTCCCCGGCCACCACGATGGTGGCTCCCTCGGGTACCCCCGTGGCGGGCAGTTCCGCCAGTGCCGACGGCGGCAGGGTCAGGTGCGTGATCCGCCGCTCGGTCAGGAACTCGCCGAGCGCCTCGCCCAGCCTGCGGGAGGCGGGGACGATCTCCAGCGCCGCGCCGGTGAGCAGCGCCATGCAGATCTCCCACACCGCGGTGTCGAAGGAGATCGAGGCGAACTGCAGCACCCTGCCGCCCTCGCCCGCGCCGACTCCTCGGCGCAGGGTCGCCGCCAAGGCGGCGATCCCGGTGTGCGTGACCGTCACGCCCTTGGGCCGTCCGGTGGAACCGGAGGTGTAGATGACGTACGCGCTGTTGGCCACCTCGGCCCGTGGCCCGTTCGGGGCCATCGCGACGTCCTCACCGACCGGCTCGTCCAGCAGGATCCGCGGCGGGCCGGACGCGACGACCGGCCCGGCGGCACCGGTGGTGATCAGCAGCGAGGGCTCGGCGTCGGTCAGCATGAACGCGATCCGGTCCGCCGGGTAGTCCGGGTCGATCGGCAGGTACGCGCCACCCGCTTTCAGCACGGCCAGCATGGCGACGACCATGTCGATCGATCTCGGCAACGCCACCGCGACCAGCCGCTCGGGGCCGATCTGCCGCGCGCGCAGCCTTGCCGCGAGCCGGTCCGCCTCGGCGTCGAGTTCGCGGTAGCTGAGCTGGTCGTCCCCGAACACCACCGCGGTGGCATCGGGGGTACGGCGGACCTGCTCCTCGAACAGTTCGGGAAGTGTCCGCACAGCGCCCACGCCCGCGGTGTCGTTCCAGGTGAGCAGCAACCGGTCCCGCTCGGCGGGGTCGAGCAGGTCGATCCCGCCGAGCCGCGCCAGCGGATCGGCGACGATCGCCCTCAGCAGCCGGACGTACCGCGTGACCAGCCCGGCCACCGTGTCCCGGTCGAACAGGGCGGTGTCGTACTCCACGACGCCGCCCACACCGCCCGCGACGTCTCCCGAAGAGGACCGCTGGAACCGCTCGCCGATGTTGATCAGCAGGTCGAACTTGACCGCGCCGACGCTGACCAGCTCCGAGCTCGTCTCGAGACCGGGCAGCGTCAGTCCCGCGTCGGCGTTGTTCTGGAACGCGAGCATCACCTGGAACAACGGATGCCTCGCCAGCGAACGCGTCGGGTTGAGCGCCTCCACCAACCGCTCGAACGGAACGTCCTGGTGGGCGAAAGCGGCGAGATCGGTGTCGCGCACGCGGTCCAGCAACTCGGCGAAGCTGGGGTCCCCCGCGGTGTCCACCCTCAGGACCAGGGTGTTGACGAAGAAGCCGACAAGATCGTCGAGCGCCTCGTCGGTCCGCCCGGCGGACGGAACACCGAGCGGGATGTCGGTACCGGCGCCGAGGCGGGTGAACAACACCGCCAACGCGGCCTGCAGCACCATGAACAGGCTCGCCTGCCGGTCGCGCGCGAGTTCGGCCAGCGCCCCGTGCAGGTCGGCGTCCAGCTCGAACGGCACGCTTCCGGCGACATGGCTCGCCGCGGCGGGCCTCGGCCGGTCGACCGGGAGGTTCAGCTCTTCCGGGAGACCCGCGAGCCGGTCGCGCCAGTACCGGATCTGGCGGGACAGCACGCTGTCCGGGTCGTCCTCGTCGCCGAGCACTTCGTGCTGCCACAACGCGAAGTCCGCGTACTGCACGCGCAGCGGCTCCCACGCCGGCTGCTCGCCCCGGCAGCGCGCCGCGTAAGCCCGGCCGACGTCGTTGGCCAGCGGTGCCATCGACCAACCGTCACCCGCGATGTGGTGCAACACGATCAGCAGCACGTGCTCGCCGGGGTGTGCGGCGAACAGGAAAACCCGCACCGGGGGCTCGGCGGTGAGGTCGAACGGCCGGCGCGCCGCCTCGGCCAGCGCCGAGTCCAGTCCGGCAGGCGAAACGTCCACAAAGGATAGTCCGGGATCGAACCGCGCCAGTACCTCCTGGCAGGGCACGCCGTCCGACTCGGGGTAGACGGTTCGCAGGCTCTCGTGTCTGGCCACCACGTCGCCGATCGCCGCTTCCAGGGAGCGGTGGTCGAGCGGACCGGTAAGGCGCACGGCGAGCGGCATGTTGTGCACCGGGCTCGGTCCTTCGAGCTGGTTGAGGAACCACAACCGGCGCTGGGCGAACGACAACGGCACCTTTGGCGGCCGCACCCGCGCCACCAGCGGTGCCTTGCTGCCGTGCCCCCCGTCCACGATCTCGGCGAGCGCGGCCACGGTCGGCCGGTCGAACAGCGTCCTGATCGGTACCTCGACGCCGAGCACCGCGCGGATCCGGCTGGCCAGCCTCGTCGCCAGCAGCGAATGCCCCCCGAGGTCGAAGAACCCGTCGTCCACTCCGACGCCGCGAATACCGAGGACCTCACCGAACAGCCCGCACAGGACCTCCTCCTGCGGGGTGCGCGGCAGCCTGCCCGCCCCGCTCACGCCGAACTCCGGCGCGGGCAGCGCCCTGCGGTCGAGCTTCCCGCTCGGCGTCAGCGGCAGCGCCTCGAGCACCACGAAACCGGTCGGCATCAGGTGGTCCGGCAGCCGTTCCCGCAGCCAGGCGCGCACCGACGCCGCCAGACCGCCGATCTCGCGGGTGGCCGCCGGGGTGTTGGTGTACGGCCGGGGATCCGCGTCGCCTGGCTCGTCCGCGGGCGGCAGGTAAGTCCCGTCCAACACCCCCGTGACCGTCGCGTCGACCAGCACCGCGTCGAACGCGCCGTCGGACGCCCCGCCGGAGAAGGTCGTCGCCACGCGATAGCCGTGCCGCGCGCCGAATTCATGGAACGCCTGCGGTTCCCAGCCCACCGGGCGCTCGTCACCTGCCCGCAGCCTGCGGTGCACCTCGGCGAGCCCGCTCCCGTTTTCGAACAGCCGCGCCGCCGCCGCTTCGTGCCGTGTCCTGGCATTCGGGACCGCGGTGACCCGCACCATCGGTGGCCGCGTGGCGAGGTGCTCCGCGAGGTCGTCGAACGCGGCGATCTCGCGACCCCAGCGCAGGCTCGGCGCCGCGCGCACGGACCGCGCCGCCTGCTGTCCGATGTGGAGGACGACGTCGTACCGGTAGCGGGTCAGCTCGTTGTGCCGCGCACCGGCCTTCAGCCGCACGTCCACCGCGCCGACATCACCGATGTCGCGGGCCACCTCGTCGAACCACCGCGGATCGACCAGCAGTTCCTCCTCCAGCACGACGCTCTGTTCGATCTGCGCGCGTACGGTCGCCGGATCATCCGACGGCGCGGACCTGCGCAGCTGAACCGCGGTGTTGAGGCATCGCAGCAAGGACAGGTTGCGCACGTCACCGACGAACACCGCGCCGCCCGCCGCGACCAGGCCGGTGACCTTGCGCAGCACTTCGAGCAGATAGTCGGCGCCGGGGAAGTACTGCACGACCGAATTGATCACCACGGTGTCGAAGTAGCCGGCGGGAAGGTCTGCCACGTCCTCGGCGGACCGCACATCCAGCCGTACCCTCGTGGCAAGGCCGGTGTCATCCAGTCGACGCCGCAGGGCTTCGATCGCCGAGCCGGAGAAGTCGGTTCCCCAGTACTCCTCGCACTGCGGCGCCACCCCGTCCAGAATCAGCCCGTTGCCGACGCCGATTTCCAACACCCGCCGAGGCTCCAGCTCCAGCACGCGCGAAACCGTGGCCGAGCGCCATTCCCGCATGTGGTCGAGCGGGATGGGCGTGCCGTCGTAACTGGAGTTCCAGCCCGAGTACTCGCCCCCGCCCTGCTCGTCGTACAGCGAGTCGTGGATGAGCTGCCACCTGCCGACGTGCTGCTCGTCCTCGGCCCCGCCCCGGTCGTCCGCGGGCGCCGGGACGAGGTAGGCCGCGAGCCCGCGCTCACCGGTTGGATCCTGCCTGGCCACCACGGCTGTCTGCGCCACGCCCGGGTGCTCGGCGACCACCGCCTCGATCTCACCCGGTTCCACCCGGAATCCGCGGATCTTGACCTGCTCGTCCGCTCGGCCCGCGAACACGAGCTCGCCCTCGGCGGTCCACCGGGCGAGGTCCCCGGTGCGGTACATCCTCGCGCCCGCCGCGCCGAACGGGTCGGCGACGAACCGCTCCCCGGTGAGCGCGGGCCGGTCGAGGTATCCTCGCGCCACCCCCGCGCCGGCGAGGTACAGCTCGCCGATCGCGCCCGACGGCAACGGCTGCAAGGCACTGTCGAGCACGTAGGCCCTCGTGTTCCACAGCGGACGTCCGATCGGGGGCACCTGGCCTGCCGTGAGCGGAGCGCTCATCGTGGCGCAGACGGTCGTCTCCGTCGGACCGTAGGCGTTGCGCATCCGCACACCGCCCGCCCACCGCGCGACCACCTCGGGGGCAGGCGTGTCGCCGCCGACGATCAAGTCCTCGAGCGCGGGCAAATCGCCTTCGGGGACCGTCGCGAGCACCGCGGCGGTCACCTGCAGGTGCGTGATTTCCCGCTGGGACAACGTATCCAGGAGCGCGGTACCGGCGAGCGGGCCCGGTTCGGGCAGCACGAGCGTCGCACCGCTCAGCAATGCCATGCACAGTTCCGCGACCGCGACGTCGAAGCTGAGCGCGGCCAGTTGCAGCACGCGGCTCCCGGCGCCGGCCGCGTGCGTGGCGGCGAGGTTGCCGATACCACCATGCGGCACGACCACGCCCTTCGGACGCCCCGTGGATCCGGAGGTGTAGATGACGTAGGCCGCGGCTGCCGGGGGGATCCGGACGCGGGGATCCGCGTCCGGCCTGCTCGCGATCGCCGCTGCCGTCTCGGCCTCGTCGACGACCAGCCGGGGCACGACGGGCCGCCTTGGCAGTTTTTCCGCCGCCCCCGCGGTGGTGACGACGAGCATGGGTCCAGCGTCGGCAAGCATGTACTCGAGCCGTTCCGCCGGGTAGTCCGGGTCGAGCGGCAGGTAGGCGGCGCCGGTCTTGGCGATGGCGAGCAGGGCCACCACCATCTCCACCGAACGCGGAATGGCCAGTGCCACGATGCGTTCCGGTCCGGCGCCGTGACCGATCAACTGGCCGGCGAGCCGGTTCGCCCGTGCGTTCAACTCCGCGTAGGACACTTCGGTGTCCCCCGCCACCAGTGCCACCGCACGCGGCGTGCGCTCGGCCTGCCGCCGGAACAACACCGGCAGCGCGTCCTCCGGCACCGGGTGAGCCGTGTCGTTCCACGTCGAAACCAGGCGGTCCCGTTCACCGGGCACGAGCAGGACGAGCCGGTCGATGCGTTCGTCCGGCGCCGCCGTCACCGCCGTCAGCAAGGCCGTCAGCCTGCCGGTGAGTTCGCGGATCGCGGTGTGGTCGAACAGATCTGTGCTGAACTCCGCGACGCCGTCGAGTCCCGAGGGGCCGCCGTCGGCGTCGAAGCGTTCGGTGAAGCTGAGGGTGAGATCGAACTTGGCCACTCCGGCACCGACCGGAGCGGCGCTGAGTTCGAGGCCGGGAGCTTCCGCGGTACCGCTGGGCGCGTTCTGCAGCACGAGCATGAGCTGGAACAGCGGTTGCCTGGCCAGGGACCGGGCCGGGTTCATGATCTCGACCAGCCGCTCGAACGGCATGTCCTGGTGCGCGTAGGCGGCGAGATCGGTTTCCCTGACCCGGTCCAGCAGCGCTCGGAAGCTCGGGTTCCCCGAGGTGTCGGTGCGCAGCACCAGCGTGTTGACGAAGAACCCGACCAGTTCGTCCAATGCCTCGTCGGTACGGCCGGCGATCGGGCTGCCGACCGGGATGTCGGTACCCGCGCCGAGCCGGGTCAGCAGAGTGGCGAACGCCGCCTGCAAGACCATGAAGAGCGTCGCGCCGCTGTCCCGCGCGAGCGCGAGCAGCGCTCGGTGCAGATCCGGTTCCACCGCGAACCCCTGCACGTCGCCGCGGTAGCTGACCACGGCGGGCCGTGTTCTCGTCGACGGCAGTTCGAGTTGCTCCGGCAGATCGCGCAGCGCCCCGAGCCAGTACGCCAGCTGGTTCGTGAACACGCTGCCGGGATCGTCTTCCGCGCCGAGCAGTTCGCGCTGCCACAGGGTGTAGTCCACGTACTGCACCGGCAGCGGCGCCCATGCCGGGGCCGTGCCCTCGGCGCGCGCCGCGTAGGCCACGGTGAGATCCCGGGTCAGCGGGGCCACCGACCAGCCGTCACCGGCGATGTGATGCACGACGAGCATCAGCACGTGCTGGCGCGGATCGACGACGAGCAACCGCGCGTGCAGCGGCGGCTCGGCCGCCAGGTCGAAGCAGTACCGGGCCGCGTCCGCGATCGCCGCGTCGAGGGCGGCCTCATCGGTATCCACAACAGACAGTCCTATGTGGATCTCGTCCGGGGGCAGTACCCGTTGGCTCGGCACCCCGGACGATTCGCCGAAAACGGTACGCAGCGCTTCGTGGCGGACGACCAGGTCCTGGAGCGCTGCCCGCAACGCATCCCGGTCGAGAGTCCCGCTCAGCCGGATCGCCAGCGGGATGTTGTAGGTCGGGCTCGGCCCCTCCAGCTTGTTGATGAACCACAGCCTCCGCTGCGCGAACGAAAGCGGGATCTCCGCTGGCCTCGCCAGCCGCCGCAGCAGGGGACGGGCTTCGGAGGTCTCGCCGAGCGCTTTGGCGAGGCCAGCGGGGGTCGGGTTTTCGAAGACCGTGCGGATGCTCGGCTCGACGCCGAGGACCACCCTGACCCGGCTGATCAACCGAGTCGCCAGCAGGGAGTGCCCGCCGAGCGCGAAGAACTCGTCGTCGGCTCCGACCGAAGGCAGGCCGAGCACCTCAGCGAACAGTCCGCAGAGGATCTCCTCCCTCGGCGTCCGCGGCGCCCTGCCCGCCGCGGCCGTGGTGAAGTCCGGCGCGGGCAGGGCCTTGCGATCGACCTTTCCGTTGGCGGTCAACGGAATCGCGTCGAGCACCACGAAGGCGGCGGGAACCAGGTGGTCCGGCAGGACCTCGGCCGCCGCGGCGCGCAACCGCACGGGCTCGGCCACGCCGACCACGTAACCCACCAGCCGCTTCTGACCGGCCGGATCGGTGTCCACGCCGGCGGCCGCGTCGGCGACCGAGGGGAGGGCGCGCAACGCGGCCTCCACCTCGCCGAGCTCGATGCGGTGGCCGCGGATCTTCACCTGGTGGTCGCGCCGTTCGAGGAACTCCAACTGCCCATCGGACCGGTAGGCCACCCGGTCACCGGTGCGGTACATCCGAGCCCCCTGGACCGAGGAGAACGGGTCGGGCAAGAACACCGCCGCGGTGCGCGCCTGGTCTTCGAGATAGCCCCTGCCCACGCCGATCCCGCCGACGTACAACTCCCCCGCCATCCCGGTCGGTACCGGGCGCAGCTCGTCACCGAGTACGTAGAGCCGCGTGTTGCGCACGGCCCTGCCGATCGGCATCCGGGAGGAGCCGAGGCCGTCAGGGCGGTCGATCACCGCGTGCGTGACGTCATCGGCGCATTCGGTCGGCCCGTAGGCGTTCATCATCGGGACGTCCGGGTATCGCGCGAACCAGCGCGCGCACAGGTCGGGTGGCAACGCCTCGCCGGTGACCACGAGCCACCGCAGTGCCGGGACCCGCATCGAGAGAGCACGGGCGTCGAACGCGTCCATGGCCGCGCGTAGCAGGGAAGGGACGACCTCCAGCACGGACACGCCTTCACGGGCCACCCGCGCGAATAGGCCCACCGGGTCCGCCGCGACGTCCCTGCCGACGGTGCGCACCCGGCCGCCCACGATCAGCGGAGCGAGCATCTGCCACACCGAGATGTCGAAGGTGAGCGGGGCGTTCTGCACGAGGGTGTCCACTTCGGACAGATCGAGGTCCTCGACCTTCGCCAGCAAGTGGTTGACCATGCCCCGCCGGTGCACCATGGCACCCTTCGGGCGGCCGGTCGAGCCGGAGGTGAAGATCACGTACGCGAGGTCGTCCTCCGCGCCGCGCACCGGGACGAGCTCGCCTGGCGAGTCGGCGGTATCGTCGATGACCAGCAGTTCGACCTGGTGCCCCGCGGCGGCGGCGACCCGCTCGGCGAGGTCGCGGTGACCGGGCCCGGCGACCAGCCGGGTGATGCCGTTGTCGGCGAGTAGCGCGGCGTTCCGCGCCGTCGGCGCATCGTGGTCCAGCGGAACGTACGCGCCGCCCGCGCCCAGTACCCCGAGCACCGCGGTGACGAACCAGGGGCCGTTGGTACCGAGAACGGCGACCAGGCCAGCCGGGGTGGAACCCGCGAGCAGCCGCCTCGACAGCGCGCTCGCACGGCCGACCAGATCGGTGTAGCTCAGTTCGCCGTCGTCGTCCACGACGGCCACCGCGTCCGGTCGCCGCGCGGCGACGGTCCTGACCCGTTCGACGACCCCCTCGAAACCGCCCGGCCGGTCCGTCCGGTTCCACTCGACCAGGAGACGCTCCCGCTCCGAGGCCGGCAGCACCTCGAGCCGGTCGATCGGGGTTTCGTCACCAGCCGCGGCGATCTCGCCCAGCAGCGCGGTGAACCGCCGCTGGTGCGCTTCGATCTCGGCCTCGTCGTACAGGTCCGGGTTGCCGTAGAACTCGACGCGCAGCCCGTCGTCACCGGTGTTGTCGTAGACCGACATCGACAGGTCGTCCACCGGGCCGATCGACAGGTACCGCTCGGCGGCGGTGAACGACCCGAAGCGCAGTTCACCGGCCAGCGCCATGATGTTCACGTGCGGGCCCGTCAGCTGCCGGTCGCCGCCGACGAGACCGAGATCGCGAGCCAGGTCCTCGTACCGGTATTGCTGGTGCCGCAACGCTTCCCGCAGCCGCTCGTGCACGTGCCGGACCAGCTCGGCCAGCGTGATACCGCGCCGCAGGGTCACTCGCAACGGCAGGACGTTCGCGACCATGCCGGGTATCCGCTGCGCGGCGCGGCCCGCCCTCGTCGTCACCGGCAGGCCGAGCACGAGATCTGCTTCCCCGGTGGAACGCTTCAGCAGGATCGCCTGCGCCGCGATCGGCACGCACTGCCACGCGATCCTGGCGCGCCAGGCCAGGTCGCGGAGCCCTGCCGCGACGGAGGGCGGCAAGGAGGCCAGCCGCCGGACCGTGGCACGGGCCGTGCTCACCTGCCGCCCGGACAAGCCGACCGGCTCGGCCCCGCCGTCGAGCCGGTCCAGCCAGAACCGCCGGTCTTCCGCGCGGCGCGGCGAACCGCGGTACTCGCGGTCGCGCTCCACCAGTTCCCCGAGCGGTGCGAACGGACTCTCCCCCACCGGTTCCCCGGCCTCCAGCGCGGTGTACGCCTCGGCGATCCGTCGGGAGAGCAGGCCGATCGTGTAGGAGTCCGCGACGAGGTGGTGGTAGCACTGGAAGACCAGGTGCCGGTCCGGGGCGACCGCGAGCAGGGCGAAGGCGAACAGAGGCGCCGAACCGGGATCCATCGCGCGGCCCAGTGCTTCCCGCATCCACGCTTCCGCCGCCTGCCACGGGTCCGCTTCGGCGCGGAAGTCGTGACGGGGCATCGTCCAGTCCACCGAGGGCAGCACGAACTGCCAGTGCTCCTCGCCCTCGGTGAGGAAGCGCGTGCGCAGGCTGTCCGCCTCGGCCACGGTGCGCCGTACGGCCGCTTCGACCAGATCCTCGGCGACCGCGCCGTGGATCTCGACGTAGCCACCGACGTTGAAAATCGGGTTGGTCGGATCCACTTGCTGGCCGAACCAGACGCCCAGCTGGGCCTCGGTCAGGTGCAGGCGCGTGCCTCGCTCAGCGGACATGTACGCAATTCCCCCAGTCGAAATTGCCGAATCGAGCACGTGTTCCACCGTGCTCGAATGAAATCGTGTTCGCCGGTCGCCGCGCGCGGCGGTCACCGGGTGCGGTGGTCAGCCACCCATCGCCTCGATCAGGCTCTTCGGGCGCATGTCCGTCCAGTTCTCGTTGACGTACTCGAGGCAGGGTTCCCGGTCATCCGGGCCGTACACGGTCCGCCACCCCGCGGGCACCTCCGCGAACGACGGCCAAAGTGAGTGCTGCCCCTCGTCATTGACCAGCACGAGGAAAGTGCCTTCGGGATCGTCGAAAGGATTGGTCATCGCTCGAACTCCTTCGTTGTTCAGATGGTGATTCCGCCGTCGATCTGGAATACCGACCCGGTGATGTAGGCGGCCTGGTCGGACACCAGGAAACCGATGAGATCGGCCACTTCGCCGGCGCGGCCCATCCGCTGCAACGGCACCGCGCGCAAGGCACTCTCCCTGGCCTTCTCGGTGAGCTGGCCGGTCATGTCCGTTTCGATGAGGCCGGGCGCGACCACGTTGACCCGGACGCCGTAGCGGCCGACTTCCTTGGCCAGCGCCTTCGAAAAGCCGATGATGCCCGCCTTCGCGGCGGAGTAGTTGACCTGCTTGGCATTGCCGTGGATCCCCGACACCGAGGACAGCGTGACCAGGCAGCCCCGCTTGCGCTTCAACATGCCGAACACCGCCGCGTGGCACACGTGGTAGACGCCGTCGAGGTTCGTGTCCAGCACGTCGTGCCAGTCCTCACGCGACATCGTCAGCAGCGGTTTGTCCCGTACGATGCCGGCCGAGGTGACCGCGACGTCGATCGCGCCGAGTTCCTCCTCGGTGCGCGACACCCACGCCTTCACCGTTTCGGCGTCGCCGACGTCCGCGCGCACCGCAAGCACGCGCGCGCCCAGCTCGCTCACTTCCTTCTCCAGCTCGCCTGCGGCCCGTTCGTCCGCCCGGTAGCAGAAGCTCACCGCGAAACCGTCCTTGGCCAGTCTGAGCACCGTGGCGCGTCCGATCCCGCGCGAGCCTCCGCTGACCAGGGCGACTCGAGTTCGTTCATCCGTCACTGGTCCGCTCCCTCCGTTCGAACCCGGTCCCGCCCGGCTGCCGACGGGCGAAGCCGCTCGGCGGGCCGCCACGCGGCCACCACCCTGGACACCGTCAGCACCTCCGTGTCACCGACCACGCTCCGCCCGCTGAACAGCAGGGTGTCGGCGAGCACCCGGTCGAGCCGGACATGGTGTTCGAGCACTTCACCCGGCAGTACCGGCTGGGCGAACCGCACACCCGACACCGACCCCAGCACCGTCACCCCGTCCGGTTTCCGGTCGGCGCCACCCAGCGTGAGCTGTCCCAGTACCGCCGCGGCTTGCGCCCACGACTCCAGTACGAGGCTTTCCGGATAGGACGAACGCGAGGCGGCGGCCCCGAGCCGCGCGTACCAGGGTTCGTTGCACGTCACCGCTTTCCGCGCGACGAGGCGCTCACCCGGCACCGTCTCCACGATGTCGTCCACCAGCAACATCGGGTACCGGTGCGGCAGTGCGCCGCTGAGGTCGATCCGCGCGCTCACGGTGCGCCTCCCGGCAGGTATGCCAGCCGGAGCACGGCGACCTCCCGAGCCGCTACGCGGGCACCGGCAGCGCAGTACCAGCGCTCGCCCGCGTCGCGCCATTCGACCTCGACGGTCAGCGTGTCACCGGGGTAGACCGGCGCGGTGAACCTGGCACTCTCGATCGCTGTCAGCCGCCCGTCACCGAATTCGGCGGGCGCGATCGCGAGCGCGCCGCGGTGCGCGCATTCCAGCACGCACATCCCGGGAAAGATCGGGAAATCCTCGAAATGCCCGGCGAAGACCGGCTCCTCGGCGGCGATCGGGACCGCGGCGGTACCGCGCCACACCCCGTTTTCGGCGACTGCCCGGCCGACGACCACCGGTTCGGCCAGTACCGCGCACGCCCGCCCCGTCAGCACGCGCGCCCCCGCAACCGCAGCAGTGCCGCCGACACCGTCCCGTCGCCGTCCACGGAAGAGATCGCCGCCAGCCGGCCGGCTGCGCCGGTGTCCTCCTCCGCGACGGCGAGCACCGCCGCGATCTGGAAAGCCCCCGACGCGGCCGCGGTGTCCCCGATGAGACCGGCTACCGGTACCCGCTCCACCGGGCCGTCGCCGAACAGTTCCCGCACCGCGTCGCGTTCCTGCTCCCCTGCCGGACCCGGTGCATCGCTCACCGAGGCCGCCCAGACCTCCTCGGCCCGCGCACCGGATCGGTCGAGCAGTTCGCGCAGGCAGGTGCGAACCGCGCGGCCGAAATCCTCGTCGAGGCACGCCTCCGACACGACGTCGAGCACATCGGCGAGCGGAGCCTCCGCGCCGGGCTCCTCGAGCATCAGGACGGCACAGCCTTCACCGGGGGCCGCCGCGGCCCGTGCCCCGTCCCTCGTGTGGTGCTCCAGCCAAGAGCGGGCGGCAGAGTACTCCTCGACCGCGCCGCACACGACGTGTGCGGCATGCCCGTAGCGCATCAACCTCCGGGCGTAGCCGAGCGCGTGCAACCCTGCCGAGTGCCCGCCCGCGACCGTCGCGTTCGGACCGGTGAGCCGGTGCCAGATCGCGCTGCGCGCGGCCGCGCAGTTCATCACCGCGTTCGGCATCTGCGCCGGATCGACGAAAAACGGCGCTATGGCCGTGAAGGACGGCCGCACGAAGTCCATTGTGCTCTGCGCGCTGCCCATCGTGGTGCCGAGCACCAATCCGGTCTCCGCGCGGTCGCCGGTGTCGGGATCCCCCGCCCAGCGCCTGAGCAGATCCCCGATCGCGGCGACCGCGAGGCCGGTGAACCGGTCCATCGTGCGGGTCCCCGCGTTGCCGAGCACTTCGCGCACTTCGAAACCGGGGACGAGGCACGCCCGGTCCTCCGCGGTCGGCCACCGTTCGGGGTCGAGCGCGGCGGCGGTGCCCTTGGCTTCCCGTATCCCGTTCGCGAAGGCGTCGCGGCCGATGCCGAACGGGGACACCGCGGCCCAGTCCGTGATCGCCACGCCGCGCCCGTTCACCGTGCTCCCTCCTCGTACTTGCCGAGGAGCACGACCGCGTTGTTGCCGCCGAAGGCCAACCCGTTGTTCTGCGCGATCCGGACGTCGGCGGGCACCGACACGTTCGGCACGCAGTCGATCTCGCACTCGGGATCGGTTTCGCGGTGGTTGATCGTGGGTGGCACGAATCCGTGGGTGATGGCCAGCGCGCACCCGATCAGGGCGAGCGCGCTCGCCGCGCCCATGGTGTGGCCCAGCATGGACTTCATCGACACCGTTCGCGGCGGCTCGGTGCCGAAGACCTGCCGGATCGCCCTGGACTCGGTCACGTCGTTGGCCTTCGTCCCGGTCCCGTGCGCGGAGATGAAGTCCACCTGCTCCGGTTTGACCCCCGCGTTGTCGAGCGCCGCCGACATGCACCGGGCGACACCGTCCTGCTGCGGCGCCACCTGGTGGAACGCGTCGCAGCCGAGTCCGTATCCCAGTACCTCGGCGTGGACGCGCGCGCCGCGTGCCAGCGCGGACTCCAGACTCTCCATCAACACGACGCCCGCCCCCTCGCCGGTGAGGATGCCCTTGCGGTCCTTGTCGAACGGGCGGCACAGATCCGGGGCTATCGTGCCCATCCGGTAGAACCCGGCGAAGGTCTTGCGGCAGATCGCGTCCGCGCCACCGCACAGCGCGTAGTCCACTTCACCGTTTCGTACCGCGTCGAAACCGTAGCCGATGGCGTAGTTCCCCGCCGCGCAAGCAGTGGTGATCGTCGCAGTCTCCACACGGGACAGACCGAACTCCCTGGCCACGACCAGCGGCAGCCGGTGCGGCGCCAGCCTGCGCACCACGGCGGTATCCAGCCCCGGCAGTCCGGCGCCGATCTCCTCCTGCACCAACCGGTCCAGGTCGAAACCCTCCCCGTCGGTCGTCCCCAGCGCGATCAACCCGCGTCGAGCGCGCAACACCTCGACCGGAAGGCCCGAGTTCTCGATCGCCATTCCGGTAGCCGCGACGGAGAACTGGCTCGCCCTGCCCAGTTCGTGCACCGGCAGCTCGCGCACCCACCGGTGCGGATCGAATCCCCTTACCTCACAAGCATTGGTGTACTCGAAACCTTCGGTGTCGAAGCCTTCGATCGGTTTGGCGCCGCTACGCCCGGCGCGCAATCCGTCGGCGAACTCCGCCGCACCGACCCCAATGCTCGACAGCACGCCGAGACCGGTCAGCACGACCCGATGTGGCCCGCCAGGACGCCGGCCAACGCGAACAGACAACTGAACCCCCAAGCTGCCGCAAGTACTCGAAGCCGGCCCCGGGCCCGCTACCAGCCCGCGGCTTCGGCGACCACGTCGTACACGCTGCGCAGGTTGACCAACTCGGTCACCTTGTCCTGGCCGATCACCACCCCGAACTCCCGCTCGACCCCCGCGAGAATCTCGATCGCCTGCAACGAATCGGCGTTGTAGTCCTCGATGAACAATTCGGATTCAGTGATCTTTTCCTCATCGACCTCGAGAAGTGCGCAGACTACCTTCCGCACCCGACTCATACGCTCGTCTTCCAGTGAATTCACGGTCACCCCAGTACCTCCGTGTCGACATCGGCGCTCAGAGCTGAGATGACCATCCCGAGCGAACGCGCACACATCCTCAGTATTTTTCGAGCCTATCCGATAACCCGGGAACACGCAACAGAAGAATTTTTACCACATGAACTGGCCGCCGTCGACGATGAGTTTCTGGCCGGTCACATAAGCCCCGGCCGGCCCTATCAGGAATTCGAGCGCGTCGGCCATCTCCTCCGGAGACCCGATGCGCCGCTGCGGAATTTCATCGAGCATTCCGGCCATCCGCTCCGGCTCGTCGAGCCGGAACCGGGTCCGCATCTCGGCGGTCTCGATCATGCCGGGGATCAAGCTGTTGACCCGGATCGTCGGTGCGAGTTCCAGCGCGAGGCACTTGGTCAGGTGCATCAGTCCCGCCTTGCTAGCACAGTAATTCGCTCCGTCCCGCCTCGGCCGGATCGCGGTGGTGGCACCCACGTTGACGACCGAGCCACCGCCGGCGTCCAGCATGGCGGGAGCCAGTGCGCTGGTGAGGTAGAACGGGCCGGACAGGTTCGTGGCGATCACCTTGTCCCACTCGTCGTCCGCCAGCGCCAGAAAAGGCCGGTCGATATTCAGCCCGGCGTTGTTCACCAACACCGTCACTGCTCCGTGGGCCTCGAGGACGCGTGCCGCAATCCGCCGCGCATCTCGCGGATTGGACACGTCCGCGCGCACCGCCTCGAAATTTTCCGCACCGAGCTCCTCCGACGCCGAAACCGCCGAACCCTCGTCCGAGCGATAAAGGGCGACGACCCGGTAACCGATTTTGCGCAGGCGCCGACTGAGGCTCAAACCGATTCCCTTGGTCCCGCCACTCACCAGGGCCACGGGCATCGCCGCTGAATCCGACAGTGTTCTCTCCTCCCGGTAACGTGATCGGTGCACCTGGTCACCACCGCACTTCAGCGCACCACTCGAGCACGGACATCGCGCTGGTCATCTTGTGCGCGGCCTGCCGCCACGCCAGGCTCGCCGAACCGTCGAGCACCTCGTCGGTCACCTCCTGCCCCCGGATCGCGGGCAGGTCGTGCAGGAACACCACCCCTGGTTTGCCGACCTCCGAAAGCAGTTCGCCCGTGACGCGGTACGGCAGGAACGCGGACACCCAGTCCGGATCGGCTTTCGCCACGCCCATCGTCTGCCAGCGGCTGGTGTAGACCGCGTCGACCTTGCCCGCGAGACCGTCGAAATCGTGCCGTTGCTCGACACCCGGGTCGCCGCCCGCCAGCCTCTTCGCCGCGTCGAAGACGTCCGGCGAGATCCCGTACCCCTCGGGAGTCACCAGGGAAAGCCGGAATCCGGGGGTAAGCGCGGTGGCCAGCACCAGCGCGGCCGCGGTGCTGTTGCCCTCCCCGACGTAAAGCAGCTCGCGGCCGGCGAGCTCACCGAACGCCTCGCGCAGTGTCGAAAGATCGGCCAGTGCCTGGGTGGGATGTTCGTGCTCGGTCAGGGCGTTGACCACACCGAGTCCGGCTCCGGTGAATCTGCGCAGCTCGTCGAGTTCGCCGTTCGTCCGCGCGACCAGCAGGTCCAGGTAGTTCGACAACACCCTGGCGGTGTCTTCGGGCGATTCTCCCGTCACCAGCTGAAGATCATCGGGGCCGTAGGTGACGACCTGGGCACCCAGCCTGGTCGCCGCGGCCCAGAACGAGGTCCGGGTCCGCGTCGACGACTTGCGGAAGAAGATTCCCACCGATCGCCCGGCGAGCGTCTGCCGGTACGTCGACGACGCGGCGAGTTCCACCGACCGCCGAGTCAGCCGTTCGACCGTCTCGGTGGTCAAGTCGGTGAGCGAGAGCAGACTTCTCACGTCATTCTTCCTTTCCGCAGGGCTATCCGTGGTGGCATGGGCAGCATCGGCACGAGTGCGACGCCCCGGCTGGCGGCCAATCTGTCGAGCAGGCGCAACGCGGGTGCCGTCGACGCCGTGGTCAGCAACGCCATCAGCAGCAGTGCGATGAACAACGGCGCGGGCAGGATGCCTGTGGAATAACCGGCCTGGAGCAGCACGATCTCGGTGAGCCCTCTGGTGTTCATCAGCACGCCGAACTGAACGCTCTCCCAGACCGGGTACCCGGCCAGCCTGCCGCCTAGCCAGCCGCCGCCCACCTTGGCCACGATCGCGAGCACCGTCGCGACGACGATCAACCACCACGGGGTCGCCGCCAGCGAACCGGTGAACACCGTGAGCCCGGTGACCACGAAGAACATGGGCACCACAAGCTTGCCCAACCGGCCGAGGATCCGGGTCACTTCGGACCAGTGCGTGCCTTCCCCGCCCTTCGGCAAGGCGAGTCCGACGACGAACACGCCGAACACCGCGGTCATTCCCCACCGCTCGGACAGCACCGCGGCACCGAGCGCGGCCGCACCGGTCACCACCGCGGTCACCGCCATCGACCGGCCGGCGACCCGTCCGGCCCGCTCGGCCCGAAGCGTTCGCGCGAGCAACACGGTGACGGCCGCACCGCCGAGCAGGACGGCGAGCGCTCGGATGAACCCCGACACCTGCCCCGAGGCAAGCCCGACCGCGACGGCGAGTCCGATCCACGCGACGACGTCGATCGCCACTGCCGCGCCCAGCGCGAGCCTGCCCATCTCGGGCACAGGCCCGCCCCGCTCGGCGAGAATCCGGGCCAGCACCGGGACAGCCGTCACCGAGAAGGCGATCGCCAGCAGGACCACCAGCGCTGGTGCCGGCGCGGTACCGCGCAGGGCCGAGTCGTCGAAAACCAGCACTGCCAGCAGTGCCCCGACAAGGAGACCTGGCAGCAACGCGCCGGCGACGAGCCAGCCGTTGCGCCGCATCGCCCCGTCCCCCTGCCCTGTCTTCAGCTCATGGGCGACGGACAGCAGGAAGAGCGCCAAGCCGGCCTGTCCGATCAAGTGCAGGACGTCGAGCACCCCGCGGGGGAACAGCGCGTCGACGGTCGTCGCGCCGCCGATCGCGAAAAGTGCCGGGCCGAGGAGCAGCCCTGCGGCGATCTCGCCGACGATCGCGGGCTGACCGAGGCGCCTGGCGATCCCGCCGGCCAGGAAGGCGATCAACAGCGTCCCCGCCAGTGCGACGACTGTGTGCAGCGCACCCGTCATGCTCAAGCACCGGCGTTCCCGTGCAGCTGGGCAAGATAGGTGTACTGGCTCGGCAGCCGGTTGGCGAGATCACGTGCCTGGTCGCCGACCAGTTGCAACTCCTTCGAAGCGCTCGTGTCGTCGAACAGGGCGAGCGCGGGTGGTGCCTGCACCGGAACCCCGCCGAGCCCGAGCAGCATCGCGATGTAGGAGTACGGTTCGAATCCGTGGTAGTAGGGCCACACCGAATCCGCGTCGGGAAGCTTCGTCTGCCACCCTTCCAACCGCTCCGCCAGCCCGTCCGGCAGCGGACGCGTCTTGGTGTCCCGCCAGTACTGGTTGTCCGCGCGAGCAGCCGCGTAGTAGTGCAGCACCAGGAACTCGCGAACGCCGTCCATGACCCGCGCGACCTGCCTGTTGTAGGAAGTACGCAGGCTCTCGTCCCACCCAGCGGCCGGAAAGTGCTTGACCAGTTGCTCGATGGCGTTCTGGATGAAGAAGATCCCAGTCGACTCCAACGGTTCCACGAAACCACTGGACAGCCCGATCGCGACGCAGTTGCGGACCCACGAATTGCGGGAACGGCCGATGCGCATGCGAATGTGGTTGGCCTCAAGATCGTCCGCACGGGGGCCGACGAACGCGCGGAGATCGGCTTCGGCCTGCTCCGGGCTCAGGTAGTCGCCCGCGTACACGTAACCGGTGCCGATCCGCCCGAACAGCGGGATGGTCCAGATCCAGCCCGCGTCCCTCGCGGTGGCGGTGGTGCACGGGCGGATTCCTTCGGCCGCCATGTCCGCGGGCACTCGCAGCGCGACCGCGCGGTCGTTGGGCAGGCTGTCCTGGTAGGACATGAACTC
This sequence comes from Amycolatopsis sp. CA-230715, assembly GCF_018736145.1. Lineage (GTDB taxonomy): Bacteria > Actinomycetota > Actinomycetes > Mycobacteriales > Pseudonocardiaceae > Amycolatopsis. Next base: position 8,475,167 of record NZ_CP059997.1, on the reverse strand, counting down.
CTCGCCGAGCGCCTGGTTGAGCAGCAGCCCGCGAAAACCCGTGCAGTCGATGAACAGATCACCGTGCAGTTCGCCGTGCTCCTTGGTCACGATGTGGCTGATCCAGCCGCGTTCGTCCAGTACGACGTCCTGCACGTCGTCCAGCACATGCCGTACACCCCGGTCGGTGCCGTACTTGCTCAGGTACTTCGCGAGCAACGCCGCGTCGAAATGGTAGGCATAGGGGAACTGGGTGTCCTGTTCGGACAGCGTGGTGCGGTAGCGCGCACTGACGCCGTTCTCCTTGTACTCCTGCTCGAACAGTCGGCCATCCGGATACCGCGGCGACCGCTTCGCCTCGCACAGTGCCGCAATGAGAAAGCAGTCCTCGTCGAATCGTTCCGACGGCTTCTTGTGCAGCCACCAATCCGTCAACGAGAATCCGTCAACAGTTCGAACACGCTCAAATGGGTGGTAGAAATGACTTCCCGGAGATCGCCAGTTCTCGAAGCGAATGCCCAGCTTATAAGTCGCCTCGCATTTTGGCATCCATTCTTCCTCCGCGAGACCCAGATAGTCGAAGAAGTGGCGAATTGTGGAGAACGTCGCCTCGCCAACACCGATCGTACCCACCCTGTCCGATTCGACCAAAGTGATCGAGAGTCGATCGGCGAATGCCGCGCGCAGGTACGTCGCGGCCATCCAGCCAGCGGTACCTCCACCAACAATCACTACATTTTTGACCATTCCGGTCCCCCAGATTTTTTGCAGCAGCAATCGCAGACATTCGAGCAATATCGCAACGAAGACACTTTCGCAAAAAGTGCCTCAGTTTGCGCGAGATGAACGGATGACAACCACACAGTTGACATCTATTCTCAGACCCCCAGGTCCAACGCGAGACTACCCGCTCGGACCGGCCACCGCAAGATCGCACAGGACCCGGGACACCGCAGCGCGGGACTACCGATCCCGGCACAACGGGATCCCCCGTCCACACGGAGCGGATGGACCTCACCCACCAGCCCGGCGCGTCGAGCGGCGATGATCCGCGACAGCGCCGTTCGACGCCGCGGCAGCAACGCCCTCGGTCCGTAACCGGTCACGCTCGGACATGTCCCATGCGCGTTCCGGGGTAACCGACTCGCCGCCACCCTTGTCATGGCCGCGTACCACATACGTCCACTGTGGATAGTTAAGGTCCGGCTCCGCACACAGATCGACGCCATGCGGCAGGAAAGCGTTGACGGGGCGCCGCGGCCAGGACGGCGCCGCCTTCGGCGAAGAAACACAGCAGAGCCGCGTTACCCGAGTTGGTCCCGCCCGAGCACACCCGCCCACGCGCCGTCCCGCAATCCGACGAGAGGCGGATTCCCCTTTCGGCACAAGGATTATTCGAGCACGACGGGCATACCAGCCGTAGCGACGGCGGGCGGGTCAGACCTGTTCCGGTTTCGGGACGAAGGCGGGCAGCGCGGCGAGGCTGTGGCGCACGGCTTCGGCGCCGTACTCGATCATCTGCCGCTCGTAGTCGTCGACCGCGCCGGCGAGATCCTTGCCGCCGATCAGGCAGCTGCGCAGCAGGTCGGCGTCGCGCAGGGCGGTGTTCGCGCCGTTGCCGCCGGTCGGCGAAGTGGCGTGGATGGCGTCGCCGAGCAGCGTCACCGGGCCGGGCGCCCAGCGTTCGCGGAGCTCGACGACCCGGATGGACAGCAGGGTGCTGTTGTCCGGATCGGATTGTTCGATGAGTGCGCGCGGATCCGGATGCCAACCGTCCATCCTGGACAGCGCGGCCTCCTGCGGGGTCAGGTCGGCGAGCGAGCCGTTCGGCGGCAGGATCATGGCCCAGCGCACGTAGTCGCGGGTGTCGGGCAGGGTCACCTCGGGCGCCAGTTTCTCGGCCGCCTCCTTCGGCGGAGTCCGGAAGCGCATCGCGCCGAGCAGCAGACTCACGCCGTCACCGGCGATCTTCGAGCCGTAGGCACGGGACAGTCCGGCGAACTGCTCGGTCAGCGTGGTGCGGCCGATGACGAACCGGACGCCGGTGTCGGTCGGGGTGGTCCGCGGCGACAACACCGAGCGGACGGCCGAGCCGACCCCGTCCGCTCCGACGAGCAGATCGGCGGTGACCGGGTCGCCGTGCGCGAACCGGGCTTCCACCTTGCCGCCGGCCAGCACGTCGTACCCGGTCAGCGCGGCGCCGGTGTGTACGGGGAGGCCGGTCAGCAGCAGGTGCCGGAGCACGTGCCGGTCGACCACGATCCCGCTCCTGGCGGAGCCGAGCTCGCCGATCTTGTTCAGCTGGGGGTCCAGGACGAGCCGCTCGACGCGGGTGTCGCTGACGATCTCGTCCAGCAGGGCGTGCCAGCGCGACGGCAGGCAGCCGCGCAGCGCGTCGAACCCGACCGGGTTCAACACGAGCCGGTAGCCCTGGAACCGCGCGGTGATCGCCGGATCGCGCTCGTACACGTCGGCCTCGATCCCTGCGCCGCGCAGGCCCTGCGCCAGGCACAGCCCGCCGAGACCGGCTCCGATCACGGAAACTCGCATCGCTCACCTCGAAAGATCAGTCGTAACGAACTTAGTTCGTTTTCACGATCTAAGTTCTACCCAGGAACTTGTACCGTGTCAAATTCCGGCCCCGGAGGTGGCGGGTGGCAAGCTCGTGACGTGCGCACGCTCTACGTCGTCACCCACCCGGAAGCCACCCACCACGTCGACCGGGTCGTGGGCGGATGGCACGACTCGCTGCTCACCCCCGCCGGGACGCGCGCGGCGGCCGCGATCGCCGCGTCGCTGCGAGCACGAATCCCCGAAGGCACCGACGTGGAGGTGTTCTCCTCGGATCTTCAGCGCGCTTCGCAAACGGCCGCCACGGTGGGCGAGCTGTTCGGGGTGACGCCGATCCTGGACGAACGACTGCGCGAAAAGTCCTACGGCGAGGCCGGAGGCAGGCCGCAGGAGTGGCTTGACCAGAGGTTCGTGCCGCCACCCTCCGCCGGGGACCGGATGCACCACGACGAAGGCGTTCCCGGCGCGGAAACCAAGGCCGCGTTCGCCCGGCGCGTCTACGCGGCGATGGACGCGATTCTGGAAAGGCCCCGCGAACACCAGGTGATCGCGACGCACGGCGGCACCCTCACGTTCATCATCGCTTCCTGGATCCGGATGCCACTCGACGCGGCAGGCTACGTCAACTTCCGCGCCGCGTCCGGCAGCATCACGGTGCTCCGCGAGGACGCCTTCTTCCACAACCGGGAAGTGCTCATCGGCGAGGTCCCCTAGCTCGTATCATCGGTATTCGCAGGTCAGCGACCTCGCCCTCGTCATCAGGGCGGGCCTCTACTTCTCAGTTGGCGATGAAATGGCGATGAGTTCGCGAACGGGGCCGATCGATCTCCGCGATGTCGGCCCGGCTGAACCGGTAGTGCTTACCGAACCGGTGATGCGGGAACACCCGGGCCGCCGCCTGGTCCTTCAACGTCCGCGGTGACAACCCGGACAGCTCCCCCACTTGCTCCGCCGTCAGCAACGCGTCCGCATCCTGCGGCTTGGTGGCCGCCAACAACCGGATCGCGGCCGCCAACTCGACAACGGACTCCGCCAACTACAGCGAGACCTGCCCCGAGACCGCACCGTTCGGGCGAGACCAGTCCCCTCTCATCCGAGACCGCCCGAGACCAACCGGACGAGACTACGTCCGGGAAAACCGCTGCTGCGTGCTGGCTGCGCGTGGTACTTGCGGCCATGTTCAGGATGCTCAACTACGATGGCGTCTTGGGTCGAGGTCCACTCTCGCTTTCGCCGCACTGCACCTTCGAGGAACCTATCCGTGTTCGCGTCTGGACAGCCGCGTTCCCCGCAGAAACTCGAAGTACGGTCCGCGGGCATCGTCGTCGATCTCCGGTAGAACGCGGCTGTACCGGCCATCAGTCTGGTCTCGTTTGGGACCAGAAACCCAGAAGCGTTCGCCGGTCTCGACGTCGTAAAAGTTCGCGTCGAACAAGCCTCGCCAACGACGCAACGTGCGACCATGGAAGTACGCGGTCTTCCACGTCTTGGAGAAACGAACCCAAGCGATCCACGACGGGCCGCGATCAGTGTCGTAGCCCGCCTTGAGCTGCACATACATGATCCGTCGCGCCATGGCGCGACAATAGACCGCCAGGCGGCCAGCCGCACGACAATTAGTCGGCACCCACACGTACCTCCAGCGCACCCCGGGACAGCCATCGGAGCTTGACCACCGCCGCGCCGAAGTCGTCGTCAAGTTCGCGCTCCCCCGCTCACACGGGAAAGAATCGGCAACGAGACTGGTGGTGAGCGTCTGTGTGGCAGCTTCGGTCAATCGGGAGATCGACTGGTGCGCCGCGAGCGTGACTCGGTTCGCACAGACCGCTTTCTTCACCGCGTTCTCGACCCCCGTCTTCGGAGTAGGAGTTCTCGTCACCGTCATGGGATTCGGGCCACAAGGTCCGCGTGGGTCTCGGCGAGGTGCGCGACCTTCAGCCACGGCGTGCTCCCGCCGATCCGTGCCACGTCGACCTGCACGCTCGTCGAGCGCGAGCCGGACGTGCCCGGCGATGTCGTTCGCGGGCAACGGCTCTTCGAACCACGCGATATCCGGCTGATCGTCGATGCGGGCTCCGCGGATCGCTTCCAGGCCGGTCATCGACTGATCGGCGTCGACCAGGCGTCGGCCTCACGTCCGCACGATCATGGCAACCTGGGGGCCGAGCCAGCGTCTCTCAGTAGAGTCCGAAGTACGGGTGATCGAGGAGTCGCGGCATGACACACGAACATGACCCCACGGCAGCGAGACCGAACTCAGCTCGATGGATATCCGCGCGTTCCAAACAATGCCTGGCGCAGCGATGAGAGCCATGACCCGCGCTTTGGCGGCGTTCACGCTCGTCGGTGTGTTCGCGTTGACCGCGTGCACGACGCAGAACACAGCCGAAGCTGAAACGCGACAGGGGATCAGCGACGAGATCGCCCGCCAGATTCCCCGCGTAACCGTATGGCATGTGATTAGCCCCGAAGTCGAGGGCGAATCGCCGTACGAACCGTACATCACCCTGCGATCGGCCTCGACCCAGTCATCAGAGCTGCGCGACCAGGCTCGTCGTGCCGCGCACGTGGTGTGGAACAAGGTGAAGCATTGGACCAGACTGCAGATCGCGGTGTTCTGTCCGGAGGCGGAGCCACCTTCGGGCGCTGATTATCCGGAGCAGGCGCCCTGTTCATCGGCCACCCTCGAACTCACGCCCGCATCAGCGTACCGGATGTGGGGTCCATCGGAGATAGCGCACGAGCCCGCCGTACCCACTGCCGGCTTTATGCCCGAGCCGGAATCCTCTATCGGCTTCGACCGAGAACGCCCGAGGCCATACCCCAAGGATTGGAGTATCCGGGGCCCCAAACTCGGTGGTGCCGCCGACAGCACCCTCGTCTGGAATATCCTGCTGCCGAAGGGGACTAGTGACGCCACGCGGAACGCAGGCCTGGACACGATCCGATGCTTGCTGTGGCGGGAACAGCCCGATCGCCTGCCTGGGATCATCCTCAACGTCGGCGAATGGCTGAGTTCGCCGACCGAGCCGCCCAGCGACTCCCGGACATGGCAGACGGAGGACACCCCCGCCCAGCTGCATCAAAAATGCGGCGATCGGGCACCTGGCCTGCCGACTTGACACGGCTGTCGGCGTTGCGCCCGGTGCAGTTGGCCACCTGCACCGCGCGCTAGTTCGAAACCACGGTCGAGAACCACGAGATCGACATATTGTCGGGGTGGCAGGCCATGCTGGCCCCATGACCGAGGACACGGGATGGGACAGGTTCGGATGGGCGCAGTGGGCTGATCTGGACGCGGTGCGGGCACGGCTGGCCGCGGGTGCGAACCCGAACACCGGCATGGGGTGGCAGGACCCGCCGCTGCATCAGGCGGCTGAGCACGGCTCGGCGGATGTCGTGGCCGAACTGGCGCGGCGGGTGGACGCGGTGGATGCGTTCAAGGACGGGCACACAGCGTTGTGGCGGGCGGTGGCGGCGAACCGGCCGGACAACGCCCGTGCTCTACTGGCTGCGGGCGCGGACCCCTGGCGGGAGATGATGTCCGGCTGGCCGCCGGGGCGGCTGAGCCTGGCCGGCCCCACACCGTCCCTGTTCGATTCCGGCGCCTCGCTCGCACCGGATGAGGCCGCCGCGGTGGCGGAGAGCCGACGGCTGATCACCATCTTCGGCGACCATCACTTCGAAGGGCTGGGCATCGCCTGTGTCGCGGGTATCGCTGTCGGCGAGGCGGCGCACAGGCTCGGCGCCGAGATCGTCGACGGCGACCGGGAGCAGATGCTGACCGCGTGGATGGACGATCCGGTCGGCCGCGACACCATCCTGACCATGTGGGCCACTGAGGTCCCCGGCGGTTGTGTGCTCGCCCAGCCCATGGGGTACGGGCCGCAGATGCCGGCCGTAACCAAGACGCTGTCGGCGGGGACAACCTGTTACGGCATGTACGCCAATCCCAAGAGCGGCAACCAGGGCAGCATCAGCCGGGACGGCGAGATCGTCGCCTGGGACCTGCATCCCGGTGGGGAACCAACCGAACTGGGCGGCGTGCTGCTGTCCTACCTGTACCAGTCCCAGGCACTCGCTTACTGCTTCGCCTACGCGGGACTGCGACCCAGCGACGACCGCTCGGTCACCGGCCCGCCGGACGCCTGGATCCGTCTTCCCGAACGCGACTACTGGAACTGACCACGACCACGGAACAAAGCGGGATTCAGGTTCCGCTGGTGGGCGCAGACCTGACTCGTAACACGATCACGACTGTCCACTTTCGACGGACAAGTCCCTGCTTTCGGCCGGAGGTCACGGCGTCTGCCCCGCCTCCTCCACGAGCCCGGTCGCGAGCACGGCTTCGGAGTCCGTGCGCCCGTCGTGGACCTCGCCGGCCGTGCCCATGACCCGGTAGGTCGTCCGGTCGAAGATCAGGACGGTGCGATCGCCGCCGTTGTTGACCGAATGCGCGACACCGATCCCGTGCCTGCCCGCCGCGTCCGTCGTGTCGTCGACGTATTCCACGTCGGGAACGGTCGCCGCGACGCGGTAGAGCGCGGCCTTCAGCGCGGGCGGTGCGGCACTTTGCACGAGCCCGCCGATGATCTGAAAGGCCCACTGGTCCACGGTGTAGAGCTGCTGCCCGTTCGGCCCCATTCCAGCGACCTCGTCCTGCGCCTGCGCGTAGATCGCGGTGCGCAACGCGGCGGGATCGGTCGGCAACCCGGCCAGGTAGCGGTATGTCGGGTGGTGCAGCGACGGCGGGAACATGTCGCTGTTGTCGCCGGTCCTTATCTCCTCGACCTTGCCGTCGCGGTCTTCGCGGATCAGCCCGTCCGTGCCGTCGACCTTCTCCCAGAACTGCCTGCGAACGGTCCGGATGCCTGCGTCGTTGTAGACGCTGACGCTGCTCGTGTAGGCCCAGTCGCCCTTGCCTGCCGGGGTGGTGGCCGCGGCGTTCGCCGCATTGGCGAGCAGCGCGACCGCGGACGTCGCCGACGGGGCGACCGGCGACGTCGAACCAGCGACCGCGCCGGGCGCGGAGGGCGCCGACGCGTCCGGTCCGCTGGAAAGGCCGATCACCAGGCCCGCGGTGGTGATCCCCGCCGTCACGGTGGCGCCGATCGCCATGCGCGGCACCGACCAGCGGCGCGCCAGCGGACGCGCACCGGGTTCCGCGGCACGGTTCAGCAGCGCGATCCGGTGCTTGGCCAGTACGACGGGATCGGGCTCCCCTGCCTCCGGGCGCAACCGGGACAGCAGTTCGAGGTCGTCCATGTCAGTGCTCCTCCTTCGGAAGCGCGCGACGCAGCTTCGTACGGGCGCGATGCAGGCGCGAGCGGACCGTGCCGATCGGTACGTCCAGCGCCAGCGCGATCTCTTCGTAGGAAAGGTCTTCCCAGGCGACGAGCAGTACGATGTCGCGCTCGGTCGCCGACAGCTTCGCGAGTGCCTTGCCCAGCGGCTGGGCGGCCGCGGCGACCCGGTCCGCGACCACCTCGTCGTGGTTCTGCGTGCTCACCTCCGCCGCGGTCCTGGCCAGCGCCCGGTGCCGCCGCACCTCCGTTCTCGTGTGCCGGTGCAGCAGGTTGGTGGCGATGCCGTACAGCCACGGCAACGCGCTGCTCCTGCTGAGATCGAAGCGCCGCCGCTGGTCGAACGCGACGAGCATGGTCTGCCCGGTGAGATCGTCGGCGAGCTGGCCGCCGACCCTGCGGGCCAGGAACCGGTGCACGGTCACCGCGTACCGGTCGAAAATGATCGCGAACGCGTCCGCGTCCGTCCAAGACCGTTCGACGACGGCGGAGTCGTCCGCCTCGTCCGTTTCCCCGGCCGGTCGTGCCGGGAGCGTGGTCATCCGGAACCTCGCATCGGGTCCCCCTCTCGGTGACGGTTCTCCCTGCTTTTGCCCGATGCCCCGAATCGAGTTCCCACGATTTTCACCCGCGGCGCGGGTAGCGGAGCCACTCGGAACGACACGGCATCGCCGAAAAGTTTCAACCGGTACTTCAAGGATACGATCACCACCATGGACTCGGCAGGCGAAGATCCGACGATCGAACTCAACATGGAGGAATTGCGCGTAGTCGCCCGCTACTCCGTGGAGAGCGCCGAAGAAGTACTGCCCCTTTTCGAACAGGGTCACCCCGAAGACCGGAGGCCCCGCGCCGCCGTCGAAGCGGCATGGGTTTTCGCGAACGGCGCGAGCCGCACCCAACTGTAAAGAGCCACGGCCCTCGATGCCCATCGGGCCGCCAAGAACGCGAACACCGAAGCGGCGAAGCACGCGGCGCACGCCGCCGGTGACGCCGCCTCGGCCGCGTACCTGCACCCCCTCGCCAAAGCGACCCAGGTCGGGCACATCCTCCGTGCCGCCGCACAAGCGGCACGCGCGATCGAACTGTCCGCCGGTGGGGAAACCGGAATAGGAGACCGGCACATCGAGCAGGCGCGCCGCCGCGCGTCACCCGTTCTCATCGCCGTGCTCGAACGCTATCCCCTCGCATTGACCGGTAAGAACCGCGTCGCACAGCTCATGAAGACGTTGGACACGGCACTGCGCTCGCACTGAGGCGGACTCATCCCGTCATCGGTCGTTCCGCAGCGGTCCCTCGACGGGCGTTACCCGCCCACACCACGATCGACGCGAGGATCGGGAGCGCGACGGCGGCACCTGCGATGGTGGCGACGACGGTCGGCACGTCGTGCACCAGCGGGCTGATGACCGAATACGGATACCAGTGCACGATCGCGCCGCGGACGAAGGTGTAGCAGAGGTAGCCGAGCGGGAAGATCAGCCAGCGGGCCGCTTTGCGGGCGGTGAGGCGGTCGCGCGGCGGGTCGGCCAGCCAGTCGACGACCGCCGCGGCCGGGATGACTCCGTGCACGACGAGGTTCGCCCACGGGATGGAGAGCGGTTCGTTGCGGAGCAGCAACCAGTAACCGGCGCCGACGAGCGCCAGGTACAGCACGGCGGCGCCGCGCAGGTGATCGGACATCGCCCGGCGGCCGGTGAGCGCGGTGATCCCACCACCGACGAGCACGACGGCACCGAGCAGGTTGCTCTGGATGGTCAGGTAGCTGAGGTAGCTCGGCAGCCCGCGGCCGGGCGTGTGGACGGCGTGCCAGGCCAGCGCGCCGAGCGCCGCGACGGCCAGTGCCCCGGCGAGGAGGCGGAAGAGTCCCAGATTGCGTCTGCGCATGCCGACAAAGTAAATGCTCGTTCTGCGCGCTGTCCAGGTACTTATCCGTCGTTTGACAGCTCGCTACGGCGTCAGTGAAAATACGTTCTGTGGGTACTGGTCGACGCGACGCCGTTGTCGAAGTGGCGGGCGAACTCTTCGCGGAGCGCGGTTTCGGCGGGGTGGGGGTCGAGGACATCGCCACCGCCGTCGGCGTCACGCCCGGCGCCCTCTACCGGCACTTCGCCGGCAAGGAGGCGATACTGGCGGCGGTGCTGCACGACACCGCGGACCGTTCGCTCGCGCTGACCGGGCAGGTGCGGCAGGCTGACGAACCCGCCGCCGTGCTGCGCGAACTCATGGGCTGCGCGGTCGGTTTCGCACTGGACCGGCCGGGAGCGCTGGGGGCGTACGCGCGGGAGCGACCGCGGATCCGGGACCAGCAGTTGCGCGCGAAGGAACGGCGGTTGCTCGCGTTCTGGGAACGTGCCGTGCTGCGCGCCGCGCCGGATCTCGACGCCGCGCGCGTCGCGGTGCGGCAGCGGGCGGTGCTGACCGCGGTCGCCTCGGTGATGCGACGAGCGCAGCCGGTCGCCCGGCCGCGGCTCGACGAGGTGCTCACCGAGGCCGTGGTCCGCGTGATGCGCTTCCCGCCGACCGCGTCCACGACCGGGGACCCGGCACCGGCGTGGCGACCGCCGCGGTACAAGCGCGAGGAGATCCTGGCCGCGGCACTAGCGCTGTTCCGTGAACGCGGTTTCCACAGCGCGGGCGTGGACGACATCGGCCGGGTCGCCGGGCTCGCCGGTTCCGGCATCTACCGCTACTACGGCGACAAGACCGCGATCCTCGTCGACGCCTACGACCGGGCCAGCGCCAGGGTGGGCGTCGGCGCGGAGAACGCGGTGGCCGCGGCCGCCGGTCCCGCCGACGCGCTCCGGCGGCTCGTACGGTCCTATGTGGACGTGGCGTTCTCCGATGTGGACCTGATCACGGTCACCGCGCGCGAAGGTTTCGCCGTCCCCGAAGCAGAACGGGCCGGGCTGACCCGGCGCTACGCGCGCCTGCGGGATCTGTGGATCGTGGTGGCCCGCGAATGCGACCACGGCCTTTCCGAAGCGGAGGCACACCTGCTGACCGAGACGGCGATCCCGCTGATCACCCAGCTCGCGCTCGTCGGCGACGATGCTCGCGATGAGGCGGCGCACATCGCACTCGCGCTCTTCGACCTTCCGGCGCGCTTGTGAGGACCGCCCGCGCGCAGCGGAGTCCGTAGTGGACACTGCGGGATCCGCGGCAGCTTGCGGCCGTGGCGGGACCGGTCCCCGTCCCGCGCTACTACCGTGGGCGCATGTCGCGATTCGCGCTCCGCCGACGGTGGCGGAACAGGGCCGGGCTCGTGCTGGCGCTCCTGGCCGGCAGCGCCGCGTGTTCGAGCACGCAACCCGCGCCACCGCCCCCATCGTCGCCGTCGTCGTCCCCTGCGCCAGCCGCGCCACCGGTTTCCGAAGCGGCGTCCACCACCGCGCCGCAGGTGAGCAAGTACCCCAAGGCGCAACTCGCGACACAGCCGTGCCTCGCCCTCGACGCACGCGACCTGGTCGCGCTCGGCGTCACCGGGCAGGGCCGTGTCGAAGGCGCGGCGAAGGGCCCCACCTGCCATTGGAAGGTCGCGGGCCAGAACGTCAACCTCGACCTCGACGTGCCCTTGTCCGACGCCAAGGTGTTCACCAAGAACGGCCGCGTCTCGCAGGTTCCCGTCGGTACGCACCAGGCGGTGCAGGCCGAGTTCCAGCGCATCTGCTTCATCTTCGTCGCGGTCGGCGAAGCCGATCACCTCGTGGGCACCACGACGATCCCGGATCGGGAAGCGCCGCAGGAAGGCATCTGCCCCGCCGGTGCCGCGGTCGCCGCGGCCGCGCTGACGCATATCGAGTGAGCCGGTTCGAACGTCCACACTGGACAGAGGCGGCAGCCGGGAGTTTCAACGGCATGCGTACCGCGGGTACCGGATCGGACGGCACGGCGGCGGAACCGCGACCACCCACGGGGGTCGCCGGTCGTCCGTTCCAGCGATTTCCGCGAAGACGGCGTACACACCCGTCGAGCTAGGGCTACCGTCGGGTACGGAGATCGGTTCGCGCGACGCTCGCCGTGGAAGTCCGCGAACCGCCGGCCGCCGCCCCAGTCCCCGGTGACGGGATCCGCCCGACCGAGGACGTGGAGGCCAGCTCATGCACGCTCGCCGCGATCACCTGCCGTTCCCGTGGCGCCACCACGCCTGCGGGTACTGCGGGGCAGCGATCCCGGCAGGCCACGCGCTCTGCGCGCTGGTGCCGGATTCGTCGGTGATCGACCACGAGGACCCCAGCTGCGACGGCCGGCGGCACGTCGTCGCCTGCGGCAGCGCGCACCTCGACCTGCTGATCGGGCAGGCGAACGACGCCTGGATCCCCGAGGAGCGATGGCTCGGGCAGTTGTGCCGCGCCAGCATGCAGCCTGGCTCGGCCGGCGCCACGGTGGCACAACTGGGCGCACGCGCGCGGATGCCCACCGATCACGTCCGCCGCGCGGTGCTCTGGAACTCCCGGCGCGAGGCCCCGTTGCGTGCCCTCCCCGGCGGGCAGGTCCTTTCGGCGGCCGATCTCGAAACCATGCTCGGCAACCGATGAGGCCGTTCGGCAGCACCCTCCTCGACGCGGAACCGGCGCGGCACCGCGGTGCCGCGCGCAAAATGACCTTGGTCCTTTCGACTCGGGACCTTTGCCGCGCCCTTGATCGCCTCCGGCGGCCTAGCGTTGGCGCCGTCGGCAGGTTCGGGCGTGGAAAGGCAGTGCGGCGTGATCACGGTGTTTCTGGTCGACGACCACGAGGTGGTCCGGCGAGGGGTGGCCGATCTGCTGGAATCCGACCCCGAACTGACGGTGATCGGCGAAGCCGCATCGGTAGGACAGGCACTCGCCAGGATCCCCGCGCTACGCCCCGACATCGCCGTGCTCGACGTCCGGCTCCCCGACGGCAACGGCATCGAACTCTGCCGCGAACTCCGCTCCAAACTCCCCGAACTGCACTGCCTGATGCTGACCACCTTCACCGACGAACAAGCCATGCTCGACGCGATCCTCGCCGGTGCGGGCGGCTACGTGATCAAGGACATCCAAGGCATGCGGCTCGTCACCGCCATCCGCGACGTCGCCTCCGGCAAATCCCTGCTCGACAACCGCGCCGCCGCCACCCTCATGGCCAAGCTCCGTGCCGACCTCGACACCAACACCAGCCCCACCGCCGGACTCAGCGACCAGGAACGCACCCTGCTCGACCTCATCGGCGAAGGACTCACCAACCGCCAAATCGCCACCCGCATGTACCTCGCCGAAAAGACCGTCAAGAACTACGTCTCCCGGCTCCTCACCAAACTCGGCATGCAACGCCGCACCCAAGCCGCGGTACTCGCCACCGAGCTGCGCGGCAGACACCCCAGCGACTGACCACACACTGGCATCACCACGCGCCGAGTGCCACGCTGATGCCATGAACGACCGTGCCGGGTCCCACCCCCAAGAAACGGCACCATCACTGAGGAACACCGTGTCCCAGTTGCGCTTGCGGGAACTGCTCAGGGAGGTCCAGGACCGCGTCGACCGCCTCGTCGGTGCGCGCGACCAGATGGACGGCCTGCTCGACGCGATGCTCGCCGTCGCCACCGGCCTCGAACTGGACGCCACGCTGCGCCGCATCGTGCACGCCGCGATCGAGCTGGTCGACTGCCGCTACGGCGCGCTCGGCGTGCTCAACCCCGACCGCGACGGGCTGGCCGAATTCGTCTACGAAGGCATCGACGAACAGACCCGGCACCGCATCGGGAACCTGCCCACCGGCCACGGGTTGCTCGGACTGCTCATCGACCAGCCGAAGCCGATCCGGCTCGACGAACTGTCGCACCATCCCGCCTCGTCCGGGTTCCCCGACCACCACCCGCCGATGCGCACCTTCCTCGGCGTGCCGGTCCGAGTCCGCGACGCCGTGTTCGGGAACCTCTACCTCACCGAGAAAACCGGCGGCCAGCCCTTCACCGACGATGACGAAGTCGTCGTGCAGGCACTCGCCGCGGCCGCCGGTATCGCGGTCGAGAACGCGCGGCTGTACGAGGAAACCCGTATGCGGCAACGCTGGCAGGAGGCCACCAGCGAGATCCGCGCCCAGCTCCTCACCGCCGAAAACCCCACCGACGTGTTGAGCCTGGTGGCCAGGCAAACGCTGGTGCTGACCGACGCCGACCGCGCGTTCCTCGCGCAGCGCGCCGATCCCGACGTCCCGATCGAGGACACCACCGAGCTCGTCATCACGGTCGCCGCCGGCACCGGCGGCGACGAGCTCACCGGGCACACGATCTCCGTGGCGGGAACCACCTGCGGGGCGGCGCTGTGCGACGCGACACCGCGGCGGGTGCCGGTGCTGACCGGTGAGCTGGAACTCCTCGGTACCTCGTGGGGCCCGGGGCTGGTGCTGCCGCTGCGCGCGGTCAGCTCGGTCTCCGGGGTGCTCGTCGCACTCCGCCACGCCGAGCGGCCCGGTTTCCACCCCGACCAGCTCCCGCTCGCCGCCGCCTTCGCCGACCAGGCGGCGACCGCACTGCAACTCGCCGAAGACCAGCGGCAGCTGCAAGAGCTGCAACTGCTCGGCGACCGCGACCGCATCGCCCGCGATCTGCACGACCACGTCATCCAGCGCCTGTTCGCGATCGGGCTGTCCCTGCAGGGCACCCAGCAGCGCGCCCGTGCCCCCGAAGTCCGGCAACGGCTCACCGACACCATCGACGACGTCCACAACGTCATCGGCGAAATCCGCAGCGCGATCTTCGACCTGCACGGCGGCAACGAAGGAACCACGAAGCTGCGCAGCCGCCTGCACGCCGCCATCGCCGAACTCACCGCCGACACCGGCCTGCGCTCCCTGGTCCGCATCTCCGGACCGCTCAGCGTCGTCACCCCCGATCTCGCCGACCACGCCGAGGCCGTGCTCCGCGAAGCACTGAGCAACACCGTCCGCCACGCCAACGCCAGCACGGTCACCATCACCGTGTCCGTCGACGACGACCTCACCATCGACGTCACCGACAACGGCGTCGGTCTGCCCGCCACCGTCGCCCGCAGCGGGCTGCTCAACCTCGCGCAGCGGGCCCACACCGCAGGCGGCACGCTCACCACCGAAACCCCGTCCGGCGGCGGAACCAGGGTCGTCTGGTCCGCCCCGCTACCCTGACAATCGTTCCCCATGTCCACTGTGGACATTTCAGCTCGGTGCCCCGGAGGAAAGGTGACGCGAAGATGGACCAGACGGCAGCCGCGGTCGCCGCGGCGGCGAGCTTCGTGTGGCTGGGCATGGTGCTGGCGATCTCCTTCCTGGAGGCGCCGCTGAAGTTCCGCGCACCCGGGGTCACCATCCCGCTCGGCCTGGGGATCGGCCGGGTGGTGTTCCGCGCGCTGAACACCGCCGAAGTGGTGTGGGCGATCGCGATCGTGGTCGCGTCGGTGCTCGGGGGTTTCCCCGCCCCGGTCGCGGTTCTGACCGGTGCGGTGTGCTTGGTGCTGGTCGTTCAGCTGGTGCTGCTCCGGCCGCGGCTCGCCCGCCGGTCCGATCGCGTGCTGGCCGGGGAGGACGTGCCCCGTTCCCGCGCCCACCACGCGTACGTAGCGCTCGAGGTGGTCAAGGTGCTCGCACTGGTCGCGTTGGGGGTGACGGCGCTGGCGCGGTGAACCGGTTCATTCGAGCGCGGTCGTCACGTCGTTCGCGGCCCGGCGGCCCGTCACAGGAACGGGATAGCCGTAGCCGATCCTCAACAGTGTCTGCACCTGACCGCGATACTTGAACAGCTTGGTCAGTGCCGCCCGCGTCCCCGCGGTCTCGAACGGCTGGGACAGGAACGACGTGGCCAGGCCGTCCGCCGTGGCGGCGAGCAGGACTCGTTGCATGACCATGCCCGCGTGGACCTGCTCGTGCGGCCCCGCGTTCGAAGTGACCACCGCGGCCAGCAGCGGCTGCTGTTCGTACGCGCGCGCGGGCAGGTCGTGGTTGGCGTGGGAGTCGCGCATGACGACCAAACCGTCCAGCAGCGGCGGTGGTGCGGCGGAACTGGCGGGAACGCCGTCAGGGCAGCCCGCGGGCCGTCCCGTCCAGCTCGCCGATTCGGTGCGGTGGCCGATGTCGTTGGCCTGCAGGAACTCCGCGCGCCGGATCAGGGCGACCACGCTGTCGTAGGCCGCGGACGGGTCGAGCAGCACCAGCGTTCCGCCCTGCGCCAGCGCCGCCGTTTCGAGCCGGTGGCGCGACGCCGTGGGCACCGCACGGCCGGAGAAGGGACGGCGGTTGGTGTGCCTGCGGGGAACCGCTTCGGCGAGGGCGCGTTCGTCCGAAGTGGACCTGTGATTGCCGGCGAGCCTTGCCGTGGCGAGCAGATCCGTTCGCGCCGGATCAGGGCAGATCCGGAGATCGGCGAAAACGCCGTCAGCGCGAAGGGCCAGGTCGAGGGTGAACAGGGCGGCGCCGCAGGAGAGCCGCGCCTCCCACGCGTCCGGGTCCGCGACCCGCAGCACCCTGCCGCGGTCGAGCCACAGCTCGACGTGTTCCTCCCCCACCGCGAACCGCCACGGCTGCGTGTTGTGCGGTGACGGCGCGAGGGTCGCGGATTCGACCGCACGCTCCAGGACGGTGGACAGCACTCGGTTCATCATCGGCTCCGTACTCGTGCGGTTCGGCTCTCGGTCGAGTGTCGGCCGGGACCAGACCGGCGCACCGGTGCCCAAAGTCCTCCGATGGCCTCCATTCGTCCCCTATTCGCTCCTCCC
Source organism: Amycolatopsis sp. CA-230715 (assembly GCF_018736145.1). Taxonomy (GTDB): domain Bacteria; phylum Actinomycetota; class Actinomycetes; order Mycobacteriales; family Pseudonocardiaceae; genus Amycolatopsis. The sequence goes on along the minus strand of NZ_CP059997.1, from coordinate 8,458,603 downwards.
GCGCCTGCCACACGATCGGCGCGAGCGAGGAGAGAAAGGGGAATCCCATGCAGTCATCGAGTTCGGCGCGCCGCCTGGTGGTCGTCGGCGTGGACGGGTCAGAGCAGAGCGTGGCCGCGTTGCGGTGGGCACTCACCGAGGGCAGCAGGCCGGGCGACACGATCCGCGCCATCACCGTCATCGGGTCCGACGACCTGCTGCCCGGCACCTCGTTCGCGGTGCAGCCCTACGGGAGACATCCTGTGCCACCGCTGGGCTTCTCGCTGACCGAGCTGGTGACGGAGCTGCGCCGGGAAGGGCTCGGCGACCGGTACCTGGAAGCCGACACCGGACGGGGCGACCCGGCGACCGCGCTGCTGACCGCGGCCGCCGAAGCGGACCTGCTCGCCGTCGGCACGCACCGCGGCGGGGCGGTCAAGGAACTGCTGATGGGCAGCGTGGCGACCGAATGCGTGCGGCGCGCGTCGTGCCCCGTCACCGTGATCAACCCCGTGGCGGCCAAACGGCTCGCACCGGCCGCGACGGACTGACGTAGCGGCCGGGTCAGCCCACGCTCGATCGGCAGATCCGCACCACCGCTTCGGCGTCACCGATCGTCACCCGGTTCTCGAGGCCGTCCGGTACCTCCACCGGCACCTCGGGAACCGGCGGCACGAGGACCACCGGTACACGCGCCCGTACGGCGCACACCGCGCCGAACTCCCTCGCGGTGAGGTGATCGCCCCGGCCGCGGATGTCCACGAGCACCCCGGGTGCGTCGGACTCGTCGAGCGGGCAACCCGTGTCGGACCGCCTCGCCGGCCGCCCACTCCGCCGCGCGAAACGCCGATTCGGAACCATCGATACCGGCGACGACGGTGTACCTAGTCGGGCCGGAAACGACCAGCTCCCGTCGTTCCATCGCGCCGCGCCGCACGCGAAGCCCACAACCGGGTCCCCGCCTCTTCGTCGGCGCTCTGCTGCTCGTCGGCGCTCACCACGACCGCGTCGGGCCCGGGGAACACGGTCGAGACGTGGTCGTCGTTGGCCCAGCGGACCACGTACGGCGGGGCGCCGTCGTCGGTGCGGACGTCCACGATCCGGCCGCGCTGTTCCGGGCTGTCCACGCGCGCGCCCTTGACCACGAGCCAGTCGCCCGTTTTCGCTCGCATCATTCCTCCGTTCCGAGACCGACGGCTTCCGCGCACGCCGAGGGCGGGCGCGAGCGGACCCGCACCCACCCGGGGTGTGCCGTCAGGACTTCGTGACCTGGATTTCGACCTGCTTCTCCTGCGGGTGCTCCGAGTACGGCATGGCGATCTCGAGGATCCCGTCGGCGTACCTGGCACTGATGCCGGTAGTGTCCGCGCCCGCCGGAAGCGAAATCGTGCGGCTGAACGTGCCGTAGTAGAACTCACTACGACCGTTGCGGATCTCCTTCGACTCGCGCTCGGCGTGTACCGTCAGCGTGGCTTCGTGCGCGGTCACCGAGATGTTCTTCTCCGGGTCGAATCCCGGCAGCTCGGCGCGCACCACATATCGATCGTCCTCTTTGGACTCCTCGATGCGGACCGGGTTGTGCTCGGCGAACGGCCACGGGTTTTCCAGCCAGGCCGCGAGGCTCGGCAACGCGAACCGGGGGTTCGGAACCAGCGCTGTCATCCCTGCTCTCCCTTCGTCACGACTTGGGTGCCGCACTCCAACCAAACCGCTCGTGGCTGTTTCGCGACGCTGCCGGACTGCCCGAAAGCGAGGGACCTTCGTCACCGATGCCCCGGCCGGGTTCGCTATCCGAGCGCGATGAGCCCCGCGTCGGTCGGGCGGAACCCGCAGGCGTCGAAGTAGAACGGGCGCAGGTGCGGCTCGAAGTCGACGTGCAGCCACGCGCACCCGGCGCGGGCGGACTCGGCGGCGGCTCGGCGGACGAGTTCGGCGCCGATGCCGAGGCGCTGGTGATCCGGGCGGACCTTCGGGTCGAGCAGGAACGCGTGGTCCGCGCCGTCCCACGCGACGTTCGCGAAGCCGACGAGTTCCGGCACGCGCGCGGTCATCCAGCCGAGGCTGTGCGCGCGGACGCGGGTCCACCACCCCGGCTCCGGAGCACCGCCGTGCGAGCGGGTCAGCTTGACGAGTTCGGCATCGGTCACTTCGGCGCGCCAGCGGTAGTCGAGGTCCACCCCGCCATGATCCACTCGCGCCCGCCGGGCACCGGAACGGCCCTTGACACCGGTATTGGTCTAATCCACTGTAGGTGCGCCAGGCACCCTCCTCGCTGACTCCGCCGCCTCAAGCACCGGAGGTGCTCCACACGTGGGACGACGCCGTCCCACAGACGATGTCGGAGGACCTATCCCATGAAGCGCATTCGGCGGCTGCTGACCGCCGCGACGGCGGCAGGCGCGGCACTCGGCCTCGCGATCGGGACCGCTCCCGCTGCGGGAGCCCTCACCGCCGTGGACCCGGTGACCGCGTCCCCGTACCTGTACCAGTGGGGCTCGGTGCCCAACGCCGCGAACGTCATGAAGTCCACGGGTGTCAAGGCGTTCACACTCGCCTTCGTGCTCTCCGACGGCGGCTGCAACCCGAAGTGGGACGGCAGCCGCGCGCTCGACGGCGCCGACGCCGCCCTGATCAACACCATCCGGGGTGCGGGCGGCGAGGTGATTCCGTCGTTCGGCGGCTGGTCCGGCAACAAGCTGGGCCAGAAGTGCTCCTCGGTCTCCGCGCTCGCGGGCGCGTACCAGAAGGTGATCAGCCAGTACAAGCTCAAGGCCATCGACATCGACATCGAGGCGGGCGAGTTCGAGAACAACGCCGTGCAGGATCGCGTGCTCGGCGCGCTGAAGACGGTGAAGCAGAACAACGCCGGGCTCAAGGTCGTCATCACCATGCCGACCGAAGTCGGCGGCCCGAACTCGTGGGGCCAGCGGCTGATCAAGCAGTCGAAGGCACTCGGCGCCGATATCGACGCGTGGTCGGTGATGCCGTTCGACTTCAGCAACGGCGGCGACATGGTGGCCAAGACCAAGAGCGCGGTGGACGGGCTGAAAAACCAGCTCAAGAGCGCCTACGGCTGGTCGGACGACCAGGCCTACCGGCGCAGCGGGCTGTCTTCGATGAACGGGAAGACCGACAACGCGGGTGAGGTGGTGTCGGTCGCGAACTACCAGGCGATCCGGGACTACGCGGCGAGCAAGCACTTGGCGCGGTTCACGTTCTGGGCGACGAACCGGGACCACGGCAACTGCGGTGGCTCCTCGGACAGCTGCAGCGGGATCCCGCAGGGCGACTTCGACTTCACCAAGATCGTCGCCGGGTACCAGGGCTGATCCGGACCGAGGGGGACGGGCGTGGCGGCGAGACCCCGCCGCCACGCCCGCTCCTCGCGCTTGCCGCTGCAGGATCACGGCGGCCTTCCAGGCGAACGATGCCAGTCGGATCAGGCGACGGCGGTGACTTCGATCGCCGCGCGACCCGCGTCGGTCAGCTCGGCGGGCACGCGACCCGAGACCGACGCCTTGTCCGCGGGCCGGATCAGGCCACCGCGCGCCAGCGCGTGCGCGGTCACCTGGTCGCAGCAGGGGAATCCGTCGACGAACAGGTCGGGCTCGCAGCTGCGGGACATCTGCGCGCGATGCGCGGCCACCGCGCGCAACATCGCCATCGCGCGATGGGAAAGCTCTACCCCTGTACCGGACACCGTGGTTCATCCCCTTCTCGACAACCGAGCGTTACCAGGCCTATCGCCTGCTGCTCCGTTAGTGTTAACGAGTTTTTGGACGAACGTCACGTTGACGCGGTTCCGTAGCTGCGGGTAATAATTCGGCGCCGAGTACGCGCGACCATTGGCGGATGATCTGCTTGCGGCGCCGCGTGTCGTCGGTCAGCAGGTTCGCCAAGCCCAGCCCGCGCGCGAGGTCGAGAGTGGCCTGGACCAGTTCCCGCACCCCGGCGTGCGACTCGTCGACGCCGAGCAGCTCCACCGCGAGCCGGTGCGCTTCGCGGCCCACCCGCGCTTCCAGTGGTACGAGCGTGCCCCGCAGCGCCTCGTCGGTGGACGCGGCGACCCAGAGGTGCAGCGCGGCGCGGAACATCGGGCCCGCGTACAAGTTGAGCAGCATGTCGACGACGGCTTCGATCCGCGACGACCCGCTCGGCAGGCCGTCCGCGTGTCGTTTCAGCTCGGCGATCTGGACTTCGCCCACGTGCTCGACGGCGGCCGCGACCAGGTTTTCGCGTGCCGGGAAGTGGTGCTGGGCCGCGCCGCGCGACACCCCGGCCCGCTCCGCGATCAGCGCGACCGTCGTCCCGGTCCAGCCCAGCTCGCCGATGCACTCCACCGCGGCGTCGACCAGCCGGCGCCGGGTGGTCCTGCTCCGCTCCTGCTGGGGTTCCCGGATCATCAGGCAGGCTCGACCCAGAAATCGAGCGCGAGCTCGTCGTCGGAGTCGCCGATCCGGTACTGCGCGAAATCGGTGACGCCTTCGGCGGCGAGCACCTCGTCGTCGATGAAGAAGTTGCCGGTCGTCTCGCGGCTCGGCTTGACCAGGATCGCGTGCGCCGCGTCGGCCATGATCTCCGGCGTCCGCGACCGGTTCGCCAGTTCGGCGCCCACCACGTTGCGGATCGCGGCGGTGTCGATCGTGGTGCGCGGCCACAGCGAGTTCGCCGCGATGCCGTCGGCGCGCAGTTCGGCGGCGAGCCCGACGGTCACCAGGCTCATCGAGTACTTCGCGATGCTGTACGCGAGATGCCCGGCCTCGAACCACTTCGGGTCGAGGCTGATCGGCGGCGAGAGCGTCAGCACGTGCGCGTTCGAAGACCGCTTCAGGTGCGGGATGGCGGTTTTGGCCAGCAGGAACGATCCGCGCGCGTTGATGTCCTGCATGAGGTCGTAGCGCTTCATCGGCACGGACTCGGTCGGCGTCAGGTCGATCGCGCTCGCGTTGTTCACCACGATGTCGAGCCCGCCGAACTGCTCGACGGTCTTCGCCACGGCGGCTTCGACGGCCTTGTCGTCGCGGATGTCACCGACGATCGGCAGGGCGTGGCCACCGGCCTCTTCGATCGCCTTCGCCGCGGTGTGAATCGTGCCGGGCAGCTTGGGATGCGGTTCGGTGGTCTTCGCGATCAGCGCGACGTTCGCGCCGTCGCGCGCGGCGCGTACCGCGATCGCCTCCCCGATCCCCCTGCTGCCACCGGACATGATGAGGGTCTTGCCCGCGAGTGTGCTCATGCGCTCTCCTCAGTACGACTTGGGCAGGCCGAGGCTGTGCTGGCCGACGAAGTTCAGCACCATTTCCCTGCTCACCGGGGCGATCCGGCCGAGCCGTACCGCGGAGAGCAGGGTGCCGAGCCCGTACTCCGAGGCCAGCCCGTTGCCGCCGTGGGTCTGCACGGACTGGTCGACGGCGTGGATCGCGGCCTCCGCGGCAGCGTACTTCGCCATGTTCGCGGCCTCGCCCGCGCCGAAGTCGTCGCCGGAGTCGTAGAGCGCCGCCGCCTTCTGGGTCATCAGCTTCGCCAGTTCGACCTCGATCTTGACCTGCGCGAGCGGATGCGCGAGTCCTTGGTGCGCCCCGATCGGCGTGCCCCAGACCTGGCGCTCCTTCGCGTAGGCGACGCCCTTGTCCAGCGCGTAGCGCGCGATGCCGAGCGAGAAGGACGCGCCCATGATCCGCTCGGGGTTGAGCCCGGCGAACAGCTGCGCGATCGCCGCGTCCTCCGAACCGACGAGCGCGTCCGACGGCAGGCGCACGTCGTCGAGGAAGAGGCCGAACTGCTTGTCCGCCGAGACGATGTCCATCTCGATCTGCCGGTACTCGAACCCCGGCGTGTCCGTGGGCACGATGAACAGCGCGGGCTTCAGCTTGCCCGTCTTGGCGTCCTCGGTCCGGCTGACCACGAGCACGGCGTCGGCCTCGTCGACACCGGAGATGTACACCTTCCGTCCACTCAGGACCCAGTCTTCGCCGTCACGTTTGGCGGTGGTGGTGATGCGGTGCGAGTTCGAGCCCGCGTCCGGTTCGGTGATGGCGAACGACATCCGCACGCTGCCGTCGGCGAAACCGGGGAGCCAGCGCTTCTTCTGCTCGTCGGTGCCGAACCTGGCCACCACCGTCGCGCAGATCGCCGGGGACACCACCATGAGCAGCAACGGGGTGCCCACCGCGGCGAGCTCCTCGCACACCGCCGCGAGATCGCCGATACCGGCACCCCCGCCGCCGTACTCCTCCGGCACGGACACGCCGAGGTAGCCGAGGCGGCCGGCCTCGTCCCACAGCTCGTTCGTCTTACCGCCGGTGCGAGCCTGCTTGATGTAGTACTCGTGACCGTACTTGCGGCCCAGCTCGGCGGTCACCTTCCGCAGTGCGACGCGCTCTTCGGACTCGTTGAAGTTCATGGTCATGCTTGGTTCGCCTCCACCACCGCGAGCACGGCTCCGACCTCGACCTGCTTGCCGACCTCCACCGGCAGCTCCGCGACGACGCCGTCGGCCGGCGCGGAGATCCGGTGTTCCATCTTCATCGCTTCGAGCCACAGCAGCGGATCGCCCTCGGACACCGTCTCGCCCGCCGACACCGCGATCCGGACGACCGTGCCCGGCATCGGCGCCACGAGCGACCCCGTGGCGAGCGCCGAGTTCGGGTCGGCGAACCGTGGCTCGGCGACAAGTGTGACCGAGCCGAGCGACGAGTCCACATAGGACTTACCGGCGTAGTGCGCGACGTCGAACGCGCGACGCACTCCGGCGACGTCGAGGACGACCCGGTCCGGTGTGGACTCCACCAGCGCGATGTCCTCGTACCCGTCGGCGACGAGTCCGTCGCGCGTGAGCGAGTACACCACTTCGTATTCGGTCTCACCGTGCGCGAACCGCTTCCGCTGACCGGCGGACCGGACGTTGCGCCAGCCGCTCGGCAGCCGGGGCCACACCGTCGCGCCCGCCCGGTTGCCCGCCGCGCCGGCCAGTGCGGCGGCGAGCGCCGACAACCGGACGGTGTCCTCAGTGGACAGCGGAGTGGCCAGCGTGGACAGTCCGTGCCGGTCGAAGAACGCGGTGTCGGTCTCCCCCGCGAGGAAGGCGTCGTGCCGCAGGACGTTCACCAGCAGGTCGCGGTTGGTGACCACGCCGTGGATCTTGGCCGACGCCAAGGCTTTCGCGAGCCTGCGCGCCGCGCTCGCCCGGTCCGGCGCCCAGGCGATCACCTTGGCGAGCATCGGGTCGTAGTGCACGCCGACCACCGAACCGCTGACGAAACCGGAATCCAGCCGGAGTCCCGGCCCGTGCTCGAAGGACAGGTCGACGTCCGGGATCTCGAAGCGGTGCAGGGTGCCGCTCTGGGGCTGCCAGTTCGCCGACGGGTCTTCGGCGTAGAGCCGGACCTCGATGGCGTGCCCCGTCGACGACGGCGGATCGACCGGCAGCGGTGCGCCCTCGGCGACGGAAAGCTGCAACGCGACCAGGTCCACGCCCGTGGTGCATTCGGTGACGGGATGCTCGACCTGCAACCGCGTGTTCATTTCGAGGAAGTAGAACCGGCCGTCCGGTCCGGCGAGGAACTCGACGGTCCCGGCGCCGACGTAGTCGATCGCCTTGGCCGCCTTGCGCGCGGCGTCGAACAGCTCTTCCCGCATCGCCGCGTCGACAAAGGGCGACGGCGCTTCTTCGACGACTTTCTGGTGCCTGCGCTGAATGGAGCACTCCCGCTCCCCCACCGCCCACACCGTGCCGTGCCGGTCGGCCATCACCTGCACTTCGATGTGCCTGCCGGTTTCGAGGTAGCGCTCGCAGAACACAGTGGAATCCCCGAACGCGGACCCCGCCTCGGCACTGGCCCCTTCCACCGCCTCGGCCAACTCGCCCAGTTCCCTGACCACGCGCATGCCACGGCCACCGCCCCCGGCGGAAGCCTTGACCAGCAACGGAAGATCTTCCTCGGTCACCTCGGCAGGGTCCAGTTCGGACAGCACGGGCACCCCGGCGGCCGCCATCAGCCGCTTCGACTCCACTTTGGAGCCCATCGTCTCGATCGCTTCGGGCGGCGGGCCGACCCAGGTGAGCCCGGCGTCGAGCACCGCCCGCGCGAACGAAGCGTTCTCCGACAGGAAGCCGTATCCGGGATGCACCGCGTCGGCACCGGTGTCCGCGGCGGCCTTGACGAGCAGCTCGGCGCGCAGGTAGGTCTCCGACGGCGCGTTGCCCGGCAACCGGACGGCCGCGTCGGCCTCGCGGGCGTGCGGTGCGTCAGCGTCGGCATCGGAAAACACCGCGACGGTGCCGATCCCGGCGTCACGGCAGGAGCGGAACACCCGGCGGGCGATCTCGCCCCGGTTCGCGACCAGCAGGTTCTGGATCATCTCACTCACATCCGGAAGACGCCGAAGCCGTCGGCGCCCTTCACAGGTCCATTGTGGATGGTGGAAAGGGTCAGGCCCAGCACGGTCCTGGTGTCGCGCGGGTCGATGATCCCGTCGTCGTAGAGCATGCCGGAAAGGAACATCGGCATCGACTCCGCCTCGATCTGGTTCTCCACCATCGCCCGCATCGCCGCGTCGTTCTCCTCGCTGTACTCCTGGCCCCTGCCCGCCGCGGCGGCGCGCGCCACAATGGACAGCACCCCGGCGAGCTGCGCCGGTCCCATCACCGCGGACTTCGCGCTCGGCCAGGCGAACAGGAAGCGCGGGTCGTAGGCCCTGCCGCACATGCCGTAGTGACCGGCCCCGTACGAGGCGCCCATCAGCACCGAGATGTGCGGGACCTTCGAGTTGGACACCGCGTTGATCATCATCGCGCCGTGCTTGATGATCCCGCTCTGCTCGTACTCCTTGCCCACCATGTACCCGGTGGTGTTGTGCAGGAACAGCAGCGGCGTGTCCACCTGGTTCGCGAGCTGGATGAACTGGGCCGCCTTCTGCGACTCCTCGCCGAAGAGCACGCCCTGCGCGTTGGCGAGGATGCCGACGGGGTAGCCGTGCACGCTCGCCCACCCCGTCACCAGGCTGGGCCCGTACAGCGGCTTGAACTCGTCGAAGTCCGAGCCGTCCACCACCCGCGCGACCACCTCGCGCGGGTCGAAGGGCACCTTGAGATCACCTGGCACGATGCCGAGCAGGTCTTCGGCGTCGTACAACGGATCCGCGTAGTCCGGTTCCGGCGTCGGGCCCTGCTTACGCCAGTTGAGGCGGCGGATAATGCCGCGCCCCAAGCGGATCGCGTCCTGTTCGTCGACGGCGAGGTAGTCGGCGAGACCGGAGGTCCGCGCGTGCATTTCCGCACCACCGAGGGATTCGTCGTCGGATTCCTCGCCGGTGGCCATCTTCACCAGCGGCGGGCCGCCGAGGAAGACCTTCGCGCGCTCCTTGACCATCACCACGTAGTCCGACATGCCGGGCAGGTACGCGCCGCCCGCGGTCGAGTTGCCGAACACCAGCGCCACCGTGGGCACCTTGGCCGCCGACGAGCGGGTCAGGTCGCGGAACACCCTGCCGCCGGGGATGAAGATCTCCTTCTGCGTCGGGAGATCCGCGCCACCCGACTCGACGAGGTTGATCACCGGCAGCCGGTTCTGCGCCGCGATGTCCGCGGCGCGGAAGCTCTTCTTCGTCGTCCACGGGTTGCTTGCGCCACCCTTGACGGTGGGGTCGCTCGCCGAGATCAGGCACTCGACGCCTTCCACCACGCCGATCCCGGTGATCACGCTGGCTCCGACGCGGTAGTCCGAGCCCCACGCGGCGAGCGGGGACAGTTCGAGGAACGGCGAGTCCTCGTCGAGCAGCAGTTCGATCCGCTCGCGGGCGAGCAGCTTGCCGCGCTTGCGGTGCCGTTCCACGTACTTCTCACCGCCGCCCGCGATCGCCTTCGCGTGCTCGGCGTCGATCTCGGCGAGCTTGCCGAGCATCGAATCCCGGTTCGCCGCGAACTCCTCCGCTCCGGTGTCGACGGTCGAAGAGAGCTTCGTCATGCCGTGTACCCCAATCGCTTCGCGGCGAGCCCGGTCAGGATTTCGTTGGTGCCGCCGCCGATCCCCAGGATGCGGACATCCCGGTAGTGCCGTTCCACTTCGGACTCGCTCATGTATCCGAGCCCACCGTGCAGCTGGACCGCCTCGTTGACCACCCATTCCGCGGTCTCCACGGCGGTGTTCTTCGCGAAGCAGGCCTGGGCGATCACCTCCTCGCCCGCGACGTGGCGCAGCGCGACCTGGCGGGTGTAGGTCCGCGCCACGTCGATCTTGCGCGCCATCTCGGTGAGCTTGTGCTGCACGAGTTGCCGTGAGATCAGCGGACGGCCGAAGGTCTCGCGCAGGCGGCACCAGTCCAGCGTCAGGTCCAGTGCGCGCTGGGCGTGCGCGTAACCCTGTACGGCCAGCGACACCCGCTCGGTGACGAACTGGGTGGCCACCTGGGCGAACCCGCTGTTCTCCTCGCCGACGAGGTTCGACGCGGGCACCCGAACGTCCACATACGACAGTTCGGCGGTGTCGGAGGCGTGCCAGCCCATCTTCTCGAGCTTGCGGGTCACGGTGAACCCCGGTGTGCCGCGTTCAACCACGATGAGCGAGATCCCGCGCGCACCGGGTTCACCGGTCCTGACCACCGTGGTCACGAAATCGGCCCGGCAGCCGGAGGTGATGAACGTCTTGGCGCCGTTGATCACGTACTCGTCGCCGTCGCGGACCGCGGTGGTGCGGATCCCGGCGACGTCCGAGCCGCCGTCGGGTTCGGTCACCGCGAGCGAACCGATCTTCTCCCCGGCCAGCGTCGGCCGGACCCACCGCTCGATCTGCGCGGGGTCGCCCGCTTCCGCGATGTGCGGTACCGCGATACCGCAGGTGAACAGGGACGCGAAGAGCCCGCCGGAACCACCGGCGTAGTGCATCTCCTCGGCGACCACGAGCGCGTCGAGGTAGTCACCGCCGCCACCGCCGACCTTTTCCGGGAACCCGACGCCGAGCAGGCCCAGCTCCCCCGCCTTGCGGTGCAGCTCGCGCGGCAGTTCGCCGTCGCGCTCCCACTGGTCCAGGTGCGGCAGCACCTCGGATTCGGTGAACCGGCGCACCGTTTCCCGCAGCGCGAGCCGCTCCGGGGTGCCGAACGGATCGGTCACAGCAGAACCTCCGGGATGTCGATTTCCCTGCCGCGCAGCCATTCCCCGAGCGCCTTCGCCTGCGGGTCGAACCGCGCCTGAGAGGCGACACCCTCGCCGAGGATGCCCTCGACGACGAAGTTGAGCGCCCGCAGGTTCGGCAGCACGTGCCGTGTCACGGTGAGTTCCGCGGTCTCGGGCAGCAGCCGCTTGAACTCGGCGACGGTGAGCCGGTGCGCGAGCCAGCGCCACGCCTCATCCGAGCGCACCCAGACGCCGACGTTCGCGTTGCCGCCCTTGTCACCGCTGCGCGCGCCGATCACGGTGCCGAGCGGCACGCGGCGCACCGGCCCCGCCGCCAACGGCTCCGGCAGCGTCGGTTCCTCCACTTCGGACAGTGCCAGGGTTTCCGCCGCTGACGCGATGTCCACTCGCGAACCGTCGGGCCGCACCGCGACGTGCGGCACCTCGGACGAGTCCACATAGGACGCCGTGTAGACGCCGTACGGGGATGCCGCCGACGGGGGCGCGGTCACGTGGAAACCGGGATAGCTCGCCAGCGCGAGTTCTATCGCGGCGCCGCTGAACGCCCGGCCCGCGACGTTCGCGTCGGCGTCCTTGACCGCCACGTGCAGCAGCGCGCTGGCCCGCTGCTCGGTGTCGGCGTCGGGGTGGTCGGTGCGCGCGAGCGTCCAGGTGACCTTGGCGGGCGGGTTGGCCTTCAACGCGCCGTCGAGCTGTTCCCGGACCAGCGCCGCCTTGCGCTCGATGTCCAGTCCGGTGAGGACGAACGTGGTCTCGTTGCGGAATCCGCCGAGGCTGTTGAGGCAGACTTTCAGCGCGGGCGGCGGAGGTTCGCCGGTCACCCCGGAGATCCGCACGCGGTCCGGGCCGTCCTGGTCGAGCGTCAGCGTGTCGAAGCGCGTCGTGACGTCGGGCCCGGCGTACCGCGCGCCGGTGATCTCGTAGAGCAGTTGAGCGGTAACGGTTCCGGTGGTCACCACGCCGCCGGTGTGCTCGTGCTTGGTGATCACGCTGGACCCGTCGCGGTGGATCTCGGCGATCGGGAACCCGGGTACGCCGATCTCGTGCTCGGTGAAGAAGGCGTAGTTCCCGCCGGTGGCCTGCGCACCGCATTCGATGACGTGCCCCGCGGCGACCGCACCCGCGAGCGCGTCGTAGTCGTCGCGCGCCCAGCCGAAGTGCGCCGCCGCCGGGCCGACGATCACCGACGCGTCGGTCACGCGCCCGGTCACCACGATGTCGGCACCCGCGTTCAGGCAGTCCACAATGCCCCACGCGCCGAGATAAGCGTTGGCGGTCAACGGTTTCCCGAAGCCCAGCTCGTCCGCGCGGGCGATCAGGTCGTCGCCTTCGACGTGCGCGACGGCGACGTCGACACCGAGCTTGGCGGCCAGCTCGCGCAGTGCGTCCGCGAGCCCGGCGGGATTGAGCCCACCGGCGTTCGCGACGATCTTGACGCCCTTTTCCTTCGCCAGCGCGAGGTTTTCCTCTATCTGGCGGAGGAAGGTCTTGGCGTAGCCGCGGTTCGGGTCCTTCATCCGGTCGCGGCCGAGGATGAGCATGGTCAGCTCGGCGAGGTAGTCGCCGGTGAGCACGTCGAGCGGCCCGCCGGTGAGCATCTCGCGCACCGCGGAGAACCGGTCGCCGTAGAAGCCGGATGCGTTGCCTATCCGGATGGTGTCGGTCATGCGAACTGCCCCGGCTTGCGGCCTTCTCCGGGCGGCCCCGCGAAAGCCTGCGCGATCCCGAGCCACTCGCGAACGCCGTCGCCGTCGGCGACCAGAGCGGTGTCACCGGGGTGGCGGCGTTGCGTGACGACGAGGCAGAAGTCCAGCGCGGACCCGGTGAGCCGCTCTTCGGCGTCCTCGGGACCGAACGCCCACGTGGTGCCGTCCGGGGCGGTCAGCTCGACCCTGAACTCCTCGGTCGGCGGCGCGAGCGAATGGAGCTTGAACGCGAAGTCCCTGGTGCGCACACCGAACCGCGCGATGTTCCACAGCCTGGCGGTCGGTTCGCGGACGAGCCCGAGTGCGTCGAAAACGTCCTGGCCGTGCGCCCAGGTCTCCATCATGCGCGCGGTCGCCATCGACGCGGCGCTCATCGGCGGCCCGTACCACGGCAGCTTCTGCCCGTCGGGCACCGCCGCGAGCGCCTCGGCCAGCGCGGTACGCCCGGCGCGCCAGTGCGCGAGCAGCTCGTCGGGCGGCTTGCCCGCGGATTCCTCGGTGCCCCGGTCGACGAAGTCCGCGCCCACCGCGAGCGCCTTCTCCACCTCGGCGGGGAAGTCGTCCGGCCTGGTCGCGGCGATCAGCGACTTCTCGTCGGTCCACGCCAGGTGCGCGATCTGGTGCGCGATGGTCCAGCCCGGCGCCGGGGTCGCCCGCGCCCAGTCCGCGGCCGGGAGCCCGGCCACGACTTCGTCGATCGTCTGCGTCTCGGCCGCGAGATCTCCCAGGATCGCGCCCAGATCAGCCATAACCGCCTCCCTGCGTCGAGTCCGACGATGACACCGGGCCGACTAAAAATCAAGCATGCATGATTGTTTTCTGCCGTGGACCCGCTACCGTGGTGGTCGAGCCGAGGAGACGGAGTGGTCTCATGCCCCAGGCGAACACGGTCCCGAGCCCGCAGAGCGTCCGGTTGCGTCGGTTGTTCGCCGCGCGCGTCCGCCCGCTGGCGGACCGGGCATCCCCGCACGGGTACCAGCTGCGCGCGCTGCGCAGCACGATCGACAGCGCGGGGCTCGCGCCGCTCCCCCGCAGGACCGCGGCGTGGCCAGCCCGGTACGGGAACGTCCGCGGCGTCTGGATGCGCGCGCCGGGCTCCTCGTCCGCCACGGGCGCGGTGCTTTACCTGCACGGCGGCGGTTTCGTCTTCGGATCGCCGCGCTCCCACCGGACGCTGGCGTACCGGATTTCGCGCGCGTCGGGGCTTCCGGTGTTCCTGCTGGACTACCGCCGCGCACCGGAGCACCCGTTCCCCGCCGCCGCGGACGACGCGCTCGCCGCGTACCGCGTGTCGCTGGACCGCGGCTTTCCCGCGTCACGGCTGGCGATCGCGGGCGATTCCGCCGGCGGCCACCTCACCGCCGGGCTGCTCGCCGATCTCACGCGCGAAGGGCTCCCGCAGCCCGCGGCCGCGTTCCTGGAGTCGCCGTGGCTCGACCTCGGCCTCACCGAGACCTGGCAGCGCGACCGCGCGGAACGCGACCCGTTCCTCTCCCCCGCCTACGCCGAAAAGTGCCGCCGTGCCTACGCACCCGCCGTGCCCGTCACGCACTCCCGGCTGGACGTGCTCGGCGCGGACAAGGCGGGCTGGCCGCCGATACTGGTCCAGGTGGGCGGGACCGAGGCGATCCTCGGCGACTCGCGGCGCATCGCCGAGTCGGTGACCGATGCGGGCGGCTCCGCGACCCTGCAAGTGTGGCCGGGGCAGATCCACGTTTTCCAGGCGTTCGCCGACTTCCTGCCGGAGGCGAAGCGGGCACTGCGGTTCGCCGGGACCTTCCTGCACGACGCCATCACTTGTTGACCGCATGCCAACAGTTGTCCTACGGTCTTCCCAGAATTCCAGCGAAGGAGTCCGCGTGGCCGAGTACGCCGACATCACCTACGCGGTCAGCGACCGCATCGCCACCGTGACGCTGAACCGCCCCGAGGCCCGCAACGGCTACACGATCCGGATGGCCGACGAACTCGGCGACGCGATGGACCGCGCCGACCGGGACGAGTCCGTCCGCGTGGTCGTGCTGACGGGGAACGGCAACGACTTCTCGGTCGGCGCCGACCTCTCCCAGGGCGGGTTCGACTTCGACGCCGAAACCGGGCCGGACCCGGCGTGGCAGGAGCCCGCCGGCCGGTGCTCGAAACGCATCTTCACCATGAACAAGCCCGTGATCGCGGCCATGCGGGGCGCTTCGGTCGGCGGCGGCCTCACGATCACGCTGTCGTGCGACTACCGGCTCGCGTCCACGAACTCGAAGTTCGGGTTCGTCTTCGTCCGCAGGGGGATCTACCCCGAGGGCGCCTCCGCCTGGTTCCTGCCGCGGCTGGTCGGCATGGGTACCGCGCTGGACTGGATGGTCAGCGGCAGGGTGTTCGGGCCGGACGAGGCACTGCGGACCGGGCTGGTCCACAGTGTCCACGAGCCGGATTCGGTGCTGGACAAGGCATACGAGCTGGCGCGGGAGATCGTCACCACGACTTCGGCGGTATCGGTCGCGGTGACGAGGCAACTTCTCTACCGGATGTCCACAATGGATTCCCCGTTCCCGGTGCACGAACTGGACTCCCGGCTCATCGGCGGGCTCGGCGCGAGCAAGGACGCCGTCGAGGGAGTGGTTTCGTTCCTCCAGAAGCGGCCGCCCGAGTTCGGCATGCGCGTGGACACCGACCTGCCTCCCTACCTGCCGTGGACCGAGAAGTGACGGCCTATCCCCCGGAACCGTGGCACCTCGCCGGGCAGGCGTACGCCTCGGTGTGGCGGATCCCGGTCGCCGACCTTCCCGCGCTGCCCGACGGCGCCGAGCCCGTCGTGCTCGGCGGGCGGGCGCAGGTGGTGACCGCGTGGATCGACTACCAGGATCCCGGCCAGCTGAGTTACCACGAACTACTGTCCACTGTGGCCGTTCGGGGCAGGGGTGCCGCCGCGTCCATCACGGAGATCTGGGTGGACAGCGAGGTTTCGCTCGCGGGCGGGCGCGCACTGTGGGGCATCCCGAAGGACCTGGCGGCACTGGACTTCCGGCACGGCAGGACGTTCACCGCGACCGCGGCCACCGACGCGGACTGGATCGCCACCGCCGCGTTCACCCGACGCGTCGGCGCCCCGTTCCCGTCGCCGTCACGGTTCGAGGTCGTGCAAACCCTCGACGGCCGCCTCAAGCGGAGCCCGGTGCGGTCGAAGGCGCGCCCCCATCTCGCCCGCGCGGACTGGTCGGTGAACCCCGACGGCCCGCTCGGCTACCTCGCCGGACGACACCCGGTCGCGAACCTGCACCTGCGGGACTTCACCCTCCACTTCGGCGGCTGAGCCGGATCTGCCCTGCCGCGAAGGTCACCATGATGTCGGGTGCGACAGTGCCGCGCATGCCCCGAAGGTGACCTTCGGGGCACTGGATTCCCCGAAAGCCACTTTCGGGGCACGCGACAGCCTGCTGCGAGGGGTCGTGCGGGTGGCGAGGGCCGGGCTCGCGGCGTCTACCGCCCCGAAGGCCACCTTCGGGGACGAGCGACCCGCGACGGGGAGCCCTCGCAGCGCTGCGAACAGGCGCGCAAAGTGATCGGGTAACCCGGCAGGGTGAGGGCCCGACACGCCACCCATTGGGGCACGTGCGAGCCCACACCCCTACATGTAGTCTCTGGGAACCGACCAGCCGGAGCGACGGGGAGACCGCTCGACGAGGCGAGGTCGGCCGGACCAATGCAGCCAGCAACACGCCGACGCGCGCCGGTGTGTCGTACGATCGCGCCCTTTTGGAGACCGCATGTCAGTGGAAACAAGCCAGCGCCCGCCGTCGACCGGAGGCGGCACCACCGCGGTCAGGGTCATCCGCCGCGACGGCAGCGTGTCCCCGTTCGACGCGGGCAAGATCTCGGTCGCGATGACGAAGGCGTTCCTGGCCGTCGAGGGTGACGACGCGGCGGCGTCCTCGCGCGTCCACCACGTGGTCAGCGAGCTGACCGAGCAGGTCGAGGCGACGCTCCTGCGCCACACCGGGCCGGAGACCGCGCTGCACATCGAGCAGATCCAGGACATCGTCGAGCTGGCGCTGATGCGCGGCGAGCACCACAAGGTCGCCCGCGCCTACGTGCTCTACCGCGAGGAGCGCAGCAAGGCCCGCGAGGCGGCGCAGCCCGCGAAGGCGGAGGGCGTGATCTCGGTGCGCGCCGCCGACGGCAGCGTCCGCCCGCTCGACTGGGCGCGCGTGTCCCACGTGGTGGGCGAGGCCGTTGCCGGGCTCGACGACGTTTCCGCCGAACCCGTGCTGGCGGAGACCAAGCGCAACATCTACGACGGCATCAGCGCCGACGAGCTGGCGCTGGCGCAGATCATGGCCGCGCGCGTGCTGGTCGAGCAGGAACCGAACTACTCCTATGTCAGCGCGCGGCTGCTGCTGGACAAGCTGCGCGGCGAGGCGTTGAGCTACCTCGCGGGCGCGCCGCGGCTGGCGAGCCAGGACGAGATGGCCGAGGAGTACCCGCGCTACTTCCGCGCGTACCTCCGGCGCGCGATCGAGCTGGAGCTGGTCAACCCCGAGCTGCAGGCGTTCGACCTGGACAAGATCACTTCGGCGATCCGGGCGGAGCGCGACCTCGACTTCGGCTTCCTCGGCCTGCAGACGCTGTACGACCGCTACTTCCAGCACCACGACGGCATCCGCTTCGAACTGCCGCAGGCGTTCTTCATGCGCGTCGCGATGGGCCTCGCGATCCGCGAAGACGACAAGGAAGCCCGCGCGATCGAGTTTTATGAGC
This sequence comes from Amycolatopsis sp. CA-230715, assembly GCF_018736145.1. GTDB lineage: Bacteria > Actinomycetota > Actinomycetes > Mycobacteriales > Pseudonocardiaceae > Amycolatopsis. The sequence goes on along the minus strand of NZ_CP059997.1, from coordinate 8,441,035 downwards.
TGCTTTCGAGCTTCCACTTCATGGCGTCCACGCCCACGCTGTTCAACTCGGGCACGACCCGCCCGCAGCTCTCGTCGTGCTTCCTGACCACCGTCGACGACGACCTCGACTCGATCTTCCAGGCGTACAAGAACAACGCGCTGCTGGCGAAGTACTCGGGCGGCCTCGGCAACGACTGGACCCCCGTCCGCGGCCTCGGCGCGCACATCAAGGGCACCAACGGCCAGTCGCAGGGCGTCGTGCCGTTCCTCAAGATCGCCAACGACACCGCGGTCGCGGTGAACCAGGGCGGCAAGCGCAAGGGCGCCGCCTGCGCGTACCTCGAGACGTGGCACGTCGACATCGAGGAGTTCCTCGACCTGCGCAAGAACACCGGTGACGACCGCCGCCGCACGCACGACATGAACACCGCCAACTGGGTGCCCGACGAGTTCCTCCGCCGCGTCGAGGCCGACGGCCAGTGGACCCTGTTCTCCCCCAACGAAACCCCGGACCTGCACGACCTCTACGGCAACGCGTTCGCCGAGCGCTACCGCGAGTACGAGGCCGCCGCCGAGCGGGGCGAGATCAAGGTGTTCCGCAGGATCCGCGCGGTCGAGCTGTGGCGCCGCATGCTCACCATGCTGTTCGAGACCGGCCACCCGTGGATCACCTTCAAGGACCCGTGCAACCTGCGCTCGCCGCAGCAGCACACCGGTGTCGTGCACTCGTCGAACCTGTGCACCGAGATCACGCTGAACACCAACGCCGAAGAGGTCGCGGTGTGCAACCTCGGCTCGGTCAACCTGCTCAAGCACGTCACACCGTCCGGTTTGGACACCAAGCGGCTCGAGAAGACCGTGCGCACCGCGGTCCGCATGCTCGACAACGTGATCGACATCAACTTCTACACGATCCCGGAGGCGCGCCGCTCGAACCTGCGCCACCGCCCGATCGGGCTCGGCCTGATGGGCTTCCAGGACGCGCTGTTCGAGATCGGCGTCCCGCTGTCGTCCGAGGCGGCCGTGCGGTTCGCGGATGAGAGCATGGAGCACATCTCCTACTACGCGATCTCGGCCTCGACCGATCTCGCCGAGGAGCGCGGCCAGTACCAGTCGTTCGAGGGTTCGTTGTGGAGCAAGGGAATCCTGCCGATCGACTCGATGCAGCTGCTCATCGACGCCCGCCGCGGCGATGCGCTCGACGTCGACACGTCGTCCACTTTGGACTGGGCACCGCTGCGCGACCGGGTCCGCACGGTGGGCATGCGCAACTCCAACGTGATGGCGATCGCGCCGACCGCGACGATCTCCAACATCTGCGGCGTCGGCCAGTCCATCGAGCCGCTGTTCCAGAACCTGTACGTGAAGTCGAACATGTCCGGTGACTTCACCGTGGTCAACCCGCACCTGGTCCGCTCGCTGAAGGAGCGCGGCCTGTGGGACGAGGTGATGGTCAGCGACCTGAAGTACTTCGACGGCAGCCTCGGCCAGATCGACCGCGTGCCCGACGACCTCAAGGCGCTGTACGCCACGGCGTTCGAGATCGAGAGCAAGTGGCTGGTCGACGCCGGTTCGCGGCGGCAGAAGTGGATCGACCAGGCGCAGTCGCTCAACCTCTACATCGCGGCGCCCAGCGGCCGCAAGCTCGACGAGCTGTACCGCTACGCCTGGCACAAGGGCCTCAAGACCACCTACTACCTGCGCGCCCGGTCGGCGACGCACGTGGAGAAGAGCACCCTGCGCGGCACCGACGGCAAGCTGAACGCAGTCTCGGCGACCCCGGCCGCGGCACCCGCCGCGGCTCCGTCGCCGTCGCCCGCCCCCGCCGCTTCGCCCGCGCCGTCGCCGTCGGCTTCGGTCCCCGCGGCTCCGGTCGCCGAGGAGCGCAAGGAGATGGCGAAGGTCGAAGACGTCGACTTCGTCGCCGAGGAAGGCGCCGCCTGCCGCATCGACGACCCCGACTGCGAAGCCTGCCAGTAAGCCCCGCCAGTCCTTTTTGGAGAGAACATGACGAACCTGGAAAGCACGACGGACGCGACGGGGCTCGGTGAGATCGAGGTCGGCGCCGAGCGGATCAACGTCGACGACAAGCGAATGATCAACGCCCGCGCCGACGTGAACCAGCTCCTTCCGATGAAGTACCGCTGGGCGTGGGACAAGTACCTGGCGGGCTGCAACAACCACTGGATGCCGACCGAGGTCGCCATGCAGGCCGACATCGCGCTCTGGAAGTCGGCCGACGGGCTGACCGAGGACGAGCGCACGATGCTCAAGCGCAACCTCGGCTTCTTCGCCACCGCGGAGTCGTTGGTGGCCAACAACATCGTGCTCGCGGTGTACCGCCAGATCACCAACCCGGAGTGCCGCCAGTACCTGCTGCGCCAGGCGTTCGAGGAGGCCGTGCACACGCACACCTTCCAGTACATCTGCGAAAGCCTCGGCCTCGTCGAGGGCGAGCTGTTCAACATGTACCGCGAGGTTCCGTCCATTTCGGACAAGGACGCGTGGGCGCTGAAGTACACGCAGAACCTGGAGAACCCGGACTTCGAGACCGGGACGCCGGAGGCCGACCAGGCGTTCCTGCGCGATCTGGTCGCGTTCTACGTGATCTTCGAGGGCATGTGGTTCTACACCGGGTTCGCGCAGATCCTCTCGCTCGGCCGCCGGAACAAGATGGTCGGCATCGCCGAGCAGTACCAGTACATCCTGCGCGACGAGTCGATCCACCTGAACTTCGGCATCGACTGCATCAACCAGATCAAGATCGAGAACCCGCACCTGTGGACCGAGGAGTTCCAGGCGGAGGTCCGCGGCATGCTGACCGAGGCGTGCGCGCTCGAGGTCGCCTACGCCCGCGACACCATGCCGCGCGGCATGCTCGGGCTCTCGGCGGAGGCGTGCGAGCAGTACATGCACTTCATCACCGACCGGCGCGCCCAGCAGATCGGCCTCGCCCCGATCTTCGGCGAGAACGAGAACCCGTTCCCGTGGATGTCGGAGGCGATGGACCTGAAGAAGGAGAAGAACTTCTTCGAGACCCGCGTCATCGAGTACCAGTCCGGCGGCGCGCTCGACTGGGACTGAGCCGGTGTGTCCGGTGCCACCGCTCGCTGCGTGAGAGCGGCGGCACCGGGCGCCCCGGACTGTTAGGCTTCCCTGTGCCACTGGTTTCCCGGGCCGCACGCCCGGGAAGGCAACAGGGAACCCGGTGCGAATCCGGGACTGCCCCGCAGCGGTATGTGGGAACGAACGCCGTCACCGCGTGAGCGGTCAAGCACTGGGTCCAGCGCCCGGGAAGCGACGGCCAGTAGGCGCGAGCCAGACGCCCACGAGTCCGAATACCTGCCCGTGGCGCGGGTGCCGACGGCATCCGCTGATCGCGGGCCTCGTGGGTGGGCGCGCCGACGGTGCGGCGGCTGTGCCGTCCCCTGAGTGTGCCCTGCCCCCGTTCCCCGCGATCTTCGTGAACGAGCTCGCGAGGAGAGAGCTGTGGGCAGCAACAACGAATCGGGCGCGGTGGGCAGCACCGTGCTCGGGTACCCGAGGATCGGCCCCGACCGGGAACTCAAGCGCGTCGTCGAGCGGTACTGGGCCGGCCGGGCCGAACGCGCCGAGCTGGAAGACGTCGCCGCGAAGCTGCGCCGGGACACCTGGCGCGGACGGCGCGAGGCCGGGCTGCACACGATCCCGTCCAACACGTTCTCCTACTACGACCAGGTGCTCGACACCGCCGCGCTGTTCGGCGCGCTGCCGGAGCGCTTCACCCGCCTCGGCCTGGACGACCTCGGCACCTACTTCGCCGCGGCGCGGGGCGTGCAGGACGCGCCCGCGCTCGAAATGACCAAGTGGTTCGACACGAACTACCACTACCTGGTGCCCGAGCTGACGCCGGACACGAGGTTCGCGGTCAGCGGGTCCAAGCCGATCGACGAGTACCGCGAAGCGCGCGCGGAGGGCATCGAGACGCGCCCCGTGCTGGTGGGCCCGGTGACGTTCCTGGCGCTGGCGAAGCCCGCCGCGGGCGCGCCGCCGGAGTTCCACCCGATCGAGCTGCTCGACCCGCTGGTCGCCGCCTACGCGGATCTGCTCGGGCGCCTGCGGGACGAGGGCGTCGAATGGGTGCAGCTCGACGAGCCCGCCTTCGCCGCGGACCGCACGCCCGCCGAGCTGGATGCGCTCGCCCGCGCCTACGCCGCGCTCGGCGGGCTCGAGCACCGGCCGAAGATCCTGGTCGCCGGGTACTTCGGGCGGCTCGGCGACGCGCTCGGCGTGCTCGCGCGCTCCCCGATCGACGCGCTGGCCGTCGACCTGGTCACCGATCCGTCCACTGTGGACTCCGTTGCCGCCGAAAGCGCGTTGCGGGACAAGGAGGTGGTGGCCGGGGTCGTCGACGGACGCAATGTGTGGCGCGTCGACGTGGACGCGGCGCTCGCGAAGGCCGCGACCCTGCTCGGCACCGCCGCGAAGGTCAGCGTCGGCACGTCGTGCTCGCTGCTGCACGTGCCCTACGACGTGGACGCGGAAGCGGATCTCGACGACCGGCTGAAGGGCTGGCTTTCCTTCGCCAGGCAGAAGGTTGCCGAGGTCGTGCTGCTCGGTACGGCGCTCGCCGAAGGCATCGACGCGGTCGCCGACGGCGTCGCGGCGGCGAGGGCCGCGACGAAGAGCCGACGCGAGGCTCGCGACCTTCGCGACAGCAGGGTGCGGGCAAGGCTGGACGCGCTGCGGCCGTCGCACACCGAGCGGCCGGACTACGCGCGCAGGGCCGCCGCTCAGCGCTCGTCGCTCGGCCTGCCCGCCTTGCCCAGCACGACGATCGGCTCGTTCCCGCAGACCTCCGATGTGCGCAAGGCCCGCGCGGCCTTCCGCGCCGGGCGCACCGACGAGGCCGAGTACGCCGCGGCGATGCGCACTGAGATCGAGCGGGTGGTGCGGCTCCAGGAGGAGCTCGGGCTGGACGTGCTGGTGCACGGCGAGCCGGAGCGCAACGACATGGTGCAGTACTTCGCCGAGCAGCTCGACGGGTTCGCCGCCACGCAGACCGGCTGGGTGCAGTCCTACGGTTCGCGCTGCGTCCGCCCGCCGATCCTCTACGGCGACGTGTCGCGGCCGGAGCCGATGACCGTCGAATGGGCGCGGTACGCACAGGGGCTCACCAGCCGCCCGGTCAAGGGCATGCTCACCGGGCCGGTCACCATCCTGGCCTGGTCGTTCGTGCGCGACGACCAGCCGCTCGGGGACACCGCGGGCCAGGTCGCGCTCGCCATCCGCGACGAGGTGCACGACCTGGAGTCGGCGGGGATCCGCATCATCCAGGTCGACGAGCCCGCGTTGCGGGAACTCCTCCCGTTGCGGGAAGCCGAGCACCAGGCGTACTTCGACTGGGCGGTGCGCGCTTTCCGGCTCGCCACCTCCGGAGTCGCCGACTCGACGCAGATCCACACGCACATGTGCTACTCGGAGTTCGGTGACATCCTGCCCGCGATCGAAGCCATCGACGCGGACGTGACGAGCATCGAAGCCGCGCGCTCGCACATGGAGGTGTTGGGGGATCTCGGCGAATCCGGGTTCGCGCGCGGCGTCGGCCCCGGCGTGTACGACATCCACTCGCCGCGGGTGCCCGATGTCGACGAGATCAGCGAGCTGCTGACCACGGCGCTCGGCGCGGTGCCGGCGGACCGGATCTGGGTGAACCCCGACTGCGGGCTGAAGACCCGCGGCTACGCCGAAGTCGAACCCGCGCTGCGCAACCTCGTGGCCGCGACCGCACGGGTCCGCTCGCGACTCCCGGGCTGACGTAAGCATTTCCTTGCCACTGAAGGCCACCTTGACGGCACTGAACACGGCAGTGAATGCCGTCAAGGTGGCCTTCAGGGAGCCAAAAGCTGCCCGCGAGTACCGTCCATCGGGCTATTGACTGATGGTCAACAAGGCGGGCATGGTGGAGCGGCAGGCACTCTCTCATCGTCGAGGAGGCCCCATGAACATCACCGCGCTCCGCGAGCGGATGCCCCCGCTGACCGCCATCCCGCTCCCCCGCGGCGTCGACCGCCGGATGCTGGAGCACCGCTGGCCGGTCGCCGAACTCGCCGCGCCGCCACCGGGCAGCGGGCTCGAACCCGTGCTCGGCGACGCCGGGCCGCCGGTCATCGGGCACGCGGTCAACTTCATGCGGTTCGGCATTCCGTTCGGGCTGCACCGGTACCGGACCTACGGCCCAGTGTCCTGGATGGGCGCGTTCGGCCGCCGCATCGTCACCCTCAGCGGCCCGGACGCCACCCAGGCCGCACTGGTGAACAAGGACAAGGCCTTCTCCCAGGAGGGCTGGAAGTTCTTCATCGAGCGGTTCTTCGACCGCGGCCTGATGCTGCTCGACTTCGGCGAGCACCACCTCCACCGCCGCATCATGCAGCAGGCGTTCACCCGCGACCGGCTCGAAGGCTACGTGCGGCAGATGGGTCCGTCGATCAGGGACGGGGTCGGCCGCTGGCCCACCACCGGCTCGAACCGGCTGTACTTCGCGCTGAAGCAACTCACCTTGGACGTCGCGACCCAGGTGTTCATGGGCATGGCCAGCCCGGAGGACGCCGGCCGCATCAACCGCGCGTTCGTCGACTCGGTGCGCGCGGGCACCGCGATCGTGCGCCACCCGGTACCGGGCGGGCGCTGGGCGGCGGGACTGCACGGCAGGAAGGTGCTGGAGCGGTACTTCGCCGCCGAACTGCCCGGCAAGCGCGCGGCGGGCGGGTCCGACCTGTTTTCCGCGCTGTGCAACGCGACGAGCGAGGACGGCGAGCGGTTCACCGACACCGACATCGTCAACCACATGATCTTCCTGATGATGGCCGCGCACGACACCAGCACGATCACCGCCACCGCCGCGGCGTACCACCTGGCGAAGCACCCGGAGTGGCAGGAACAGGCCCGAGCGGAGTCGCTGGCGCTCGGCGACGAGCTCCCCGATCTCGAAGCACTGGACCGTCTGTCCACAGTGGACCTCGTACTCAAGGAGTCGCTCCGGCTGGTCGCACCGGTGCCCTCGCTCGCCCGCAAGACGGTGTGCGACACCGAGGTTCTCGGCTACCACATCCCGGCGGATTCGATGGTCGGAATCTCACCCACGGTGAACCACTTCGCCCCGGAATGCTGGACGGATCCGATGCGGTTCGACCCGGCGCGGTTCGGTCCCGATCGCCGCGAAGACCGCTCGCACCGGTTCGCGTGGATGCCCTTCGGCGGCGGCGCGCACAAGTGCATCGGACTGCATTTCGGCACTTCAGAGGTCAAGTTGCTGCTGCACGAGATGCTCCGGAGGTACCGGTGGTCGGTCCCGGGCGACTATGTGGCGAAATGGGACTACGTGTCACTTCCGGTCCCGGTCGACGGACTGCCCATGCACCTCGAAGCGCGCTGAAATCCGACACGAGATATGGTCACCGTAGGTAGTGAATTACACCCGTGTTATCACTCGTTCAGCCGGTAGACATGCCTCGTGCGGCATGGTGCCGTGGCTTAACTCATGGGCTACTCGTACCGACTGTGGGTCCTCCCGTGGCCACACCCGGTCTGAGCTGGCCTTCGTTCCCGCGTGAAGAAGGTGGAGTGTGCCTGAGCCTGGTGCGACGCCAGGGTTGGTCGAAGTCGCCCGCAGCTGGGCGGCCAGATTGGCCGACACGAAAGGAGTATCCCTCCCCTCGCACGAGCTGGAGCGAATCATGCTCTCGGTGGTGCGCGACGCGGCCGCGGTGGCCGTGCCGGCCCACGAAGCCGCGGTGCGCCGGTTCGCCGCGCTGTACTCGGCCTCCCCGGTCGGGATCGCGCTCGCCGACCGCGACGGCACCATCGTCGAGGCCAACGCGGCGCTCGGCTCCTTCCTCGGGTACCGTCCCGAATCGTTGCGCGGCAAGAAGATCACCGAGCTGGGTTCGAGCGACCGCGACGCGAACTACCTGCGCATCGGCCTCGACGAGCTGAAGGAAACCGAGCTCGACCGCTACCGGCACCGCGTGCTCCTCGACCACGGCGAAGAAGTGCCGGTGTGGGCGGACGTGACGCTCGCGCACCTGCCCGGCGACGCACCCGGCACGGAGTACCCGGTGCTGATGGTCTCCGACGCCAACGAGGTGCACCTGCTGCAGGAGACGCTGCGGCACCAGAACGTGCACGACCCGCTGACCGGGCTCGCGAACTCGTCGAGCTTCCAGACCAAGCTCGAAGCTTCGCTCGGCACCCGGTCCGGCGAACGGATCGCGTTGATCTACCTCGATATCGACGGGTTCAAGGTGGTCAACGACGGGCTCGGCGCCGGGTTCGGCGACAAGGTGCTGCGCGGGGTCGCCCGCAAGCTGGCCGCGGTGTTCACCGAGCACGACGCCTTCGTCGCCAGGCTCTCCGGCGACGGCTTCGCGATCCTCCTGCACGGCTCGGTCAGTCCCAACGAGGTGATCACGCTCGTCGAGCGCGCCTTCGAGGACCTCCGCGAGCCGATCTACCTGGAGGGCAACGGAATCGGCGTCAGCGCCAGCGCGGGCATCGTGGTCAAGGACGTCGGCGACGGCGGCGCCGAAGACCTCCTCCGCGGCGCCGAGATCGCGCTGCACCGCGCGAAGGAACGCGGCAAGGCGCAGTGGGTGCTGTTCGACCCCGAACTGGACGCGCGCGACCGCAGCCGCTACCGCCTCGGCGCGGTGCTCGCGGGCGCGCTCGAGAACGGCGAGTTCTCGCTCATCTACCAGCCGACCGTGAAGCTCAACGCTCCTAGCCAGCTCGCCGCCGTGAACGCGGGGCTGCGCTGGAACCACCCGGAGCAGGGCGAACTCGACTCGGACGAGTTCTACCCGCTCGCCGCGACCACCGGGATGACGATCCCGCTCGGCCGCTGGCTGCTCACCGAGTCGCTCGCGGCGACCGCGCGCTGGCGCGAACGGTTCGGCGAGGCGGCGCCGGACGTCTGCGTCCGGTTGCCGAAGCGGCTCGCCATCGATCCCGATCTGGTGCTGCTGATCAAGGAGGAGCTGGACCGGCACCGGCTGCCGGCGCACTCGTTGCGGCTGTGCACCGACGGATCGTCCATTGTGGACCCGAACGGTGAGGTGCTCGACTCGCTCTCGGTGCTGTCCGATCTCGGTGCGCAGCTCGTGCTGACCGTATCGGGCACCTCGGATCTTGAACTGATCCCGCAGTACCGGCTCCCGGTGCGGCACATCATCCTCAGCGGCCCCGTGGTCGATTCGCTCGCCACCGACGAGGACGAGGTGGCGAGCAGGCACCTGGCGCACCTGATTTCGCGGGCGAGAGAGCTTAAGCTCCGGATCGGCGCCGAAGGGGTGCGGCACGAGGACCACGCCGTCCGGTTGCGCGAGCTCGGCGTGCTGGCCGCGCGCGGCGCCTTCGTCTCGGAATCGGCGACCGGTGACGAAGTCGACGAGCTGATCGAACGGCACGCGAACTAGGCCGCGGGGCCCTCTTCGGTGCGGTAGACGCGGAAACCGCGGCGGCGGTAGTTCGTCAGCGCGGCAGGGTGGTCGCGGGTCGAGGTGCGCAGCCACACCCTGGTCACCTCGGCGTCCAGCCGCCATGCCTCCCGGATGCCGAGCGTCAGCGCGTACCCGCCGAGCCCGCGGCCGATGAACGGCGGCCGCAGCCCGAAGGTGGTGATCTGCGCGTCGCCGCCGTCCCCTCGCCGGGTCGCGAAGAATCCGGCGACCTCGGGCTCCACCTTCACCAGCCAGTACCGGCGGCGCGGATCGGCGAGCCATTCCGCCCAGCCGTCGTCGTCGCGGGTGACGCTGCGCCACCCGTGCGCGGCACCGATCTCGACGCACAGCGGCCGGATCCACGGCGACGACGCGTCGACCTCCTCGACCGCGACGCCGTCGACAGGGGCCGATGGGGCCAGGTCGCCCGGCGTGGTCATCTCGACGTAGGTGATGATCTCCTCCACAGGAAGCCACTTTAGACAACGCACGCACCCATCCGCCCGTGAATTCGCCACGAACACCAGGCAGGACCCGAGGAAAGGACGTTCATGCAGCAGGGAGATCTCGCCCCGGACTTCACCCTCGCCGACGAGCGGGGCGAGCAGCGCTCGCTCGGCGAGTTCCTCGCCGAAGGGCCGGTGGTGCTCTTCTTCTACCCGGCCGCGATGACGAGCGGCTGCACCGCGGAGAGCTGCCACTTCCGCGACCTCGCGGCCGAGTTCGCGGAGGTCGGCGCCCAGCGGCTCGGGATCAGCCCGGACAACGTAACCAAGCAACGCGAGTTCTCCGAGGCCAACGGGTTCGACTACCCGCTGCTGTCCGACCCCGATGGCGCGGTCGCGAAGCAGTTCGGGGTGCGGCGCCGGTTCGGCCCGCTCCTCACGAAGCGGCACACGTTCGTGATCGACACCGACCGCAAGGTGCTCGAAGTGATCAAGAGCGAGCTCAAGTTCGCCAAGCACGCGGACGACGCGCTCGCGGCGCTGCGAGCCCGCAAGAACGCGTAACCGCCCGGACACGCCGACTCGAACAGGCCGTGCGACGGCGTCGATGCCTTCGAGGTAGCGTCTCCGGTTCGTGTCCCCTTGATCGCGGAGTGGCGTCCGATGTCCGAATCCCCGGCCCGTCGATCCCCGGTGCGCGATCGGGAACGGCTCCCAGCCGGGACCGACCGGCGCTACCGGCCGGAGCTGCAGGGCCTGCGCGCGCTGGCCGTGGTGCTGGTGGTCGTCTACCACGTGTGGCTCGGCCGGGTGTCCGGCGGCGTGGACGTGTTCTTCCTGATCTCCGGCTTCCTCATCACCGGGCAGCTCTACCGCGCCGGTTCCCGCGGCGGCATCGCGTACGGGGCGATGTGGGGCCGGATGGTCAAGCGCCTGTTCCCCGCCGCGCTGACGGTGCTGGCCGCGGTGATCGTCGCGAGCGTGGTGCTGCTTCCGGAAGCGCGCTGGTTCCAGACGATCAAGGAGGTCGCCGCTTCCGCGCTGTACCTGGAGAACTGGCGGCTGGCCGCCGATTCGGCCGACTACTTCGCGCAACACGATTCGGCCAGCGTGGTGCAGCACTTCTGGTCGCTGTCCATCCAGGGGCAGTTCTACCTCGTGTGGCCGCTGCTCGTGGGCCTGGTCGCCGTCGTGGCGAAGCGCGCGCTCCGCCCGACGCTGCTGATCGTGCTGCTCGCGGTTTTCGCGGTATCACTGGTGTTTTCGATCCAGCTGACCGGCACCGACCAGCCGCTCGCCTACTTCCACTCGCTGACGCGGGTGTGGGAGTTCGCCGCCGGCGGGCTGCTCGCGCTGCTGGCCGACCGCGTCCGGCTTCCCCTGCTGGTGCGGATCGCCGCGGGCTGGGCCGGGGTCGCCGGGCTGATCTCGTGCGGGCTGCTGCTGCGCGTGGACACCGAGTTCCCCGGTTTCGTCGCGCTCTGGCCGATCGTCTCCGCCGCACTGATCATCGTCGCCGGCTCGACCGGGAACCCGTTCGCCGCCGACCGCCCGCTCGGTTCGCGCCCGCTGGAGTTCGTCGGCAACCTCAGCTTCTCGCTCTACCTCTGGCACTGGCCGGTGCTGGTTTTCTACCTGGTGGCAAGGGAACGCACCGAGGTCGGCCTCCTCGGCGGCGCGGTCGTCATCGGGATCTCGGTACTGCTGTCGGTCGCGACCTACCAGCTGGTCGAGAAACCCGTGCGCGATTCGGCTATCGGCGCGAGCGAGCCGAGGCGCGCGCTCGCGTTCGGCGCGCTGCTGCTGGTTCCGGTGCTCCTCGCCACGGGCGGCTGGCAGCTCGCGAGCGAGCAGAAGGCGGGCTCGCTCACCATCGACGCGGCCGATCACGACCACCCGGGTGCGAAGGCCAGAACACCCGGTTTCACCTACCGCGGCACGGCGGGCGCCGCACCCGCGCCGTCCTACCTCGCCCTGCCCGACGACTGGTCGCCCATCGAACCGCGGTGCGGTGAATCCCCTGCCAGTCAAGAAGAACTCGACGACTGCACCACCACGGCCCCTGGCGAGGCACCGGCCCGGCGCGTCGTGCTCGTCGGTGATTCGCACGCACGCCAGTACACGGCCGCGCTGCTCCCGATCGCCGAACGCCGGAACTGGCAGGTGACCGTGATGTTCCGCAGTGCCTGCCCGTTCTCGACCGACTCGGACATCGACCCGGACGACGAGGGCTGCCGGGAGTGGAACACCACCGCGGCCGAGCTCATCAGCTCGATGAAACCCGACGCGGTGCTGACCATGGCCAGCAGGGACGTGCGCGCCGGGCCCACCGAGCAGACACCGTCCGGGTTCGCCGCGCAGTGGCGGCGGCTGGCCGGGGAAGGGATCCCGGTGCTCGCGATCCGGGACAACCCGCGTTTCGACGTCTCGCCGGCCGCCTGCGCGGAACAACGCGGACCCGACGATCCGTCGTGCGCCACGCCGAGGGATCTTCTCCTCCCGCCGCGAGGCCCCTACGCGGACATCCCCGACCTCCCGCCCTCGGTGTCCTTTTTGGACTTCAGCGACTACGTGTGCGAGCCGGACACCTGCCCGCCGGTGATCGGCAACGTCCTGGTCTACCGCGACGAAAACCACCTCAGCGCCGCCTACACCTCGACCATGACGCCGATGGTCGAGGAGGCCGTCGAATCGGCGCTGCGCGGTCCCGAGAACGAGACCGAACCGCCCGCCTGAGCCGCTTCAGGGCGCGCGCAGCTCCCAGACGAGTTCCACGCCGCTGTCGGCGGGAGCGGGCAAACGTCCGGAGGTCCGGCGGCGCGCGAGCTGCCGGAACCCGAGCCGGGCGGGAACAGCCCCGCTCCGTTCGTTCAGTTCGTCGTGGACGATCACCACGCGGTCGGCGCCGATTCCGAACGCGACTTCGGCCAGTCGCTCGACCGTCTTCGTGATGATGCCTTCCCCGGTGCGGGCCCGGTGCACCCAGTAGCCGATTTCCAGTGCGCCGGGGCCGGCCCTGGTCATCAGGCCGCAGCCGCCGACGATCCCGCCGTCCATCGTGATCGCGTAGTCGAAGGTCACGCCCTCGTCCCACTGGCGCCGCGCGGTGTCGAGGAACTCCTGCGCCGCCTCGACGGGATACCCGTCGGTGACCCAGGTCGACCACGGCCGCAGGTGATCGATCGACTCCGTCACCGCGCGCCGCATCGGTACCACGTCGTCGTGCCGCCAACGGCGGAGGACGATCAGGTCGGAAACCGCGACTTCTTCGGCTGGTGCCCGCATATCCGCATGATGCTCGCCTCGTGTGGTCTCGCGCATCCGGGTTTTTCGCTGGCCGTCCGCACGCCTTCGGTGGCAGGGTCGCGCGTATGCGCATCGACATCGTCACGTTCCCCGGGGTCGACGACCTCGACCTCACCGGGCCGCTGCGGGTACTCCGCGGCGCGGGTTTCACCGTCCGGCTCGTCGGCAGGACCGGCCGAGGGCTCGTCACGACGTCGTCGGGGCTGCGCTTCGAAACCGACGCGGCGTTCGATCCGGGGCCGGACGTCCTGGTGGTCCCCGGCGGCGGTTGGGGCGCGCGCGCCGAGGCGGGCGCCTGGGGCGAAGTCCAGCGCGGCGACTGGATTCCCTTGCTGAAACGAGCCGCACCCGAACTTCTCGTCGGCGTCTGCACCGGGACGATGCTGCTCGCGCACGCGGGTCTGCTCACCGGCCGCCGCGCGAACACCCACCACTCGGCCACCGCCGAACTCGCCGAGCTGGGCGTGGAGGTGGTGCCGGACCGCGTCGTGGACGACGGCGACCTCGTCACCGGCGGTGGCGTGACCTCGGGGATCGACGTCGCGCTGTGGCTGGTCGAACGGATCGCCGGTCGCGAGCTCGCCGACGGGCTCGCGACCGGACTCGAATATCCGCGCTACCGGCCGAAAACGACCTAGTGGAAGATCGCGCTGTCCGGGATCGGGGTGTCGCCGCGCAGCGCGTCGAACAGCTGCTTCGACTTGGTCTTGTCCCACTTCTCCGCCGACGCCGAGGTCACCGGCACGGTCGTGGTGACGACGCCGCCCGAGGAGATGCCCCGCATCGCCCACGCCAGCCCGACGAGGTTGTGCACGTGGTCGCCGGAGTCCATAGTCAGCGCGTCCGGCGCGGCGCCGAGCAGCGGGAACAGGTCGAACGGGTTCAGGAACGTGCCGGGGCTGGCCATCTCGCTGACCAGCGCGCCGATGAACTTCCGCTGGTTCGCGGCGCGGTCGAGATCCGAGCGCGGGGTCGCCGTGGCGTGCCGCATGCGGACGAATCCGAGCGCCTGCGGGCCGTCGAGGTCCTGGCACCCCGGCGGGATCCTCACCCCGGTCATCGGGTCGTCCATTTCCTTGTCGATGCACATGTTCACGCCGCCGATCGCGTCCACGATCTTGGCGAACCCGCCGAACCCGATCTCGGCGTAGTGGTCCATGCGCAGGCCGGTGGCCCCTTCGACGGTCTCGGTCAGCAGCTTCGGCCCGCCGATCGAGAACGCGGAGTTGATCTTGCTGGTGCCGTGGCCCGGCACCTTCACCTCGGAGTCGCGCGGCAGGCTCAGCAGGGTCGGCGGGGTCCCGTTGTCCGGGATGTGCGCGACCATGATCGTGTCGGTGCGGGTACCGCCACCGGCGGCCGCGACGTCGCCGGTGGCAAGGCGTTCCTCGTCCTCGGCGGAGAGGCCTTCGCGGCTGTCGGAGCCGACGATGAGCCAGTTCGTGCCGGACGCGGCGGCCGGGCGGCCCGCGTAGTCGTGGATGGCGTCGATGCGGTTGATGGACACCTCGAGGTAGATCCACACGCCGGCGATCAGCAGCACGATCACGGTGAGCAGGGTCAGCAGGATGCGCCCGAAGCCCCACCGGCGGCGGCGCCGAGGCGGACCGCCCATCGGCCGCTGCGGCGGCTCCTGGCGCGGAGGTGGCCCCTGCCGATGCGGCGGCTCGGCCCGGCGCTGGTCGCCGTAGGGCCGCTCCTGCCCTGGCAGGGGCATCATCTGCGTGTGCTGGGGGCGCCGCGGGCCCCTCGGGGGCTGGCGAGGGCCGGACCGCGGCGGGTAGCCGTCGTAGTCTCCGCCGTAGCTCATCCCTCGATCACCCTTCCACGTCTACCGGGTCACATGCGGTGCTGCAGGTGCCACTCAACCGCAGACCTCATGAACCCGGACGTGCGACCCCCCTATTGGGTTGTTCCTCCCGGTTTGGCGAATCCGAACTGGTGCACCTTGAGGTAGCCAGAGCGGAAGCCCGCCTCCGAGTACGCCAGGTAGAACTCCCACATCCGGCGGAACACGTCGTCGAACCCGAACGCCGAGATCTCCGACCAGCGCTCGGTGAACCGGTCGCGCCACTGCCGGAGCGTGCGGGCGTAGTCCTGGCCGAACTCGCGGAGGCCCTGCAGCCGCAGCGTGGTGTGCTCGGTCATGCCCTGCTCGATCGACTCCGTCGACGGGATGATGCCGCCGGGGAAGATGTACTTGTGGATCCACGTGTAGGACGACGCGGTGGCCTGCACCCGTTCGTGGTCCATGGTGATCGCCTGCAGCCCGAAGCGCCCGCCTGGCCGCAGCCGCTTGCCGATGGTGGAGAAGAACGTCGGCCAGTACTCGGCGCCGACGGCCTCGATCATCTCGACGCTCACCACGGCGTCGTAGTCCCCCTTGACGTCGCGGTAGTCGCACAGCCGCACGTCGACGCGGTCGGACAGGCCCGCGGCCGCGATCCGCTCGGTGGCCAGCGCGTGCTGCTCCTCGGAGATGGTCACCGAGGTGACGGTCGCGCCCCGCTCGGCAGCGCGGATGGACAGCTCGCCCCAGCCGGTGCCGATCTCGAGCACCGAACTGCCTTCGCGGACGCCCGCGTAGTCGAGCACGCTGTCGATCTTGCGGTGCTGCGCCGCGGTGAGGTCGTCGTCCGGCCCGAACAGCGCCGAGGAGTACATCATCGACTCGTCGAGGAAGCGCGTGAACAGGTCGTTGGACAGGTCGTAGTGGCGCTGGATGTTCGACCGCGCGCCTTCGACGGTGTTGGCCTCCGACGCGGGCTGGCGCCGTTCCACGAATCGGCGCAGCTTCTGCAGGATCGGGGGGATCAGCGTCGCCATGCGCTCCGCGAACGGCGTGAGCACCTCGGCCAGCGCGTCGGTGGTCCAGTCGCCGACCATGTACGCCTCGCCGAAGCCGATCTTCGCGTCGGCGCCGAGCCGGTGGAAGAACGCGGACGGCCTCGTGAGCCGCATTTCGGGCGCGGTTTCCCCGCCGGACCCGAGCGTGCTCCCGTCGGGAAGGCTGACCCGGAGGTCGAGCGGGCGCACCGCTCGCCGGAACAGCCCCTCGGCGACGCGCGCCCGCAGCGGGGAATGCGGCGGCGTCGCCAGTCCGGGCCATTTCGCCGGATCCGGCTCGGCCGCGTGTGTCTCAGCCCGATCGACGCTTGAGCTGGTCAAGGCACTCCCTTCCGCCGGAATCATCCAGCTGGTGACTGTGGACGGTCGCCGTCGCAGAGCCAATGTTCGCGCTCAGAGCGGGATTCGCAACCTGTCGGCGCTCGGCTTGGTCCAGGCCGAGCACATAGTCTTGTCCTCTCGGGCCGCACCGAGTACATCCAGTGTGAAAGCACACACGAGACGGGTCCAGACCTGTGCACGCGCAAGCATGGCGTGCCCTTCGGCGGCGAGCTCGAAACGCGCCAATCGGGAGGTATCGGACTGCGCTCTCGTCGCGAAGTCGAACGACTGCCCGGGATCGATCATCCGGTCGCGGAGCCCGTGGACGATCAGCACGGCGCGATCGCGGACCGGCTCGACGGGCTCGCCGTCCGGGGTCCACGGCGCCAGCGCGCACACGCCGACCACGTTGGGGTCGTCGGCGACCCGCAGCGCGACACGGGCGCCCATCGAGTGACCGACGAGCACGATCGGGACGTCCGAATGCTCGGCCCTGATCCGTTCCAGCGCCCACCTGGCGTCCTCCACCGCGGGAAGCTTCGGCGGGTTCCAGCCGTGCACCCGGTTGCGCAGCAGGCGCACCTCGACGCCGTGGTCGCGGCAGGCGCGCCGCACCGCGCGCCCGATCGGGACCATCCGGAGGTAGGCGAGCCGCCACGGGCGGACCTCCCGGTCGCCCCATTCCGACCCGCCGTGCAGCACCAGCACCACCGCGCGCACCGGGCCGTCGGCCGCGAGCACCTTCACCCCTGGTTCGTGTCCGCTCACCTGATCATCCTCCACCAGCTCCCGAATGGTCCAACGCCGCGGTTGACGGGATCAATCCCACCCGATACAGATTCGTTCGACACCGGGTACTGGCAAGGATGGGGGCATGTGGTGAGCGCCACCGAGTTCGACACGCTGGCTGGCGACGCGTTGAAGCGCGTCGCGGCCGAAAACGCCGAGCAGATCGAGGAAGCGGCCCGGCTGGTGCTCGGCTGCGTCCGCGCCGATTCGCTCGTCTACACCGGTGGGGCCGGGCATTCGCTCGCCGCCGTGGCGGAGACCTTCTACCGGGCGGGCGGGCTCGCCTGCGTGTACCCGCTGTACCACCCGGATCTGCTCCCGCTGCACGGCGCGCAGGCCAGCACGGTGGCCGAGCGCAGGTCAGGGCTCGCCGCGGAGGTGCTCGCGAAGTCCCCGCCCGGCCCGACGGACGTGCTGGTGGTCTTCTCGACTTCCGGCGTGAACCCGTACCCGGTCGAACTCGCCTCGACCGCGCGCGCGGCGGGCACCCCGGTGATCGCGGTGTCCTCCCGCGCCTCGGTGGCGGTGGCGCCCCGGCGCGGGAACAGCACCCTGATCGAGGAGGCCACGGTCGTGCTCGACACCGGCATCCGGCCTGGCGACGCGAGCTTCCCCGCCGAGAACCCCCGCACCGCCGCGCTGTCCACTGTGGTCAACGCCTTCCTCTGGAGCAAGGTGCTGGCGACCGTCCTTTCGCACGCCGACACCGAGGGCGTCGCGGTGCCGCTTTGGCGAAGCTCCAACGTGGACGGTGGCGATGCCGCCAACGCTTCACTGTTTTCCGCGTACCTGCCAAGGGTCCCCGCACTGGCGTGACACACGCACATGCCCCGAAGGTGACCTTCGGGGCATCCAGCGCCCTGAAGGCCACCTTCGGGGCATGAACCCGGTCAGGCGGCGGCGGGTTCGTCGGCGAACTGCGTGTGGTAGAGGTTCGCGTAGCGGCCGTCGATCGCGAGCAGCTCTTCGTGGGTGCCGCGTTCGACGATCGTGCCCGCTTCCACCACCAGGATCTGGTCCGCCGCGCGGACCGTGGAGAGCCGGTGCGCGATCACCAGCGCGGTGCGGCCGGCCAGGGCGTGCGTGAGCGCCTCCCCCACCGCGACCTCCGATTCGGAGTCCAGGTGCGCGGTCGCCTCGTCGAGCACGATCACGCGCGGCTGGGCGATCAGCAGCCGCGCGATGGTCAGCCGCTGGCGTTCGCCGCCGGAAAGCCGGTACCCGCGCTCGCCGACCATGGTGTCGAGACCGTCGGGCAGGCTCCGGATCAACTCCTCCAGCCTGGCGTCGCGCAGTGCCGCCCAGATCTCGTCCTCGGACACTTCGGGCCGTACGTAGGTGAGGTTCGCCCTGATCGTGTCGTGGAACAGGTGACCGTCCTGGGTGACCACGCCCACCGCGTCGCGGATGTCGTCGAACGCCAGCTCCCGTACGTCCACATCGGACAGCCGGACAGCACCGGAGTCCACATCGTACAGCCGGGGCAGCAGCGAGGCGATCGTCGACTTCCCCGCGCCCGACGACCCGACGAGCGCGATCAACTGACCTGGCTCCGCACGGAAACTGATGCCGTGCAACACTTCCTCGCCACCACGATTATCCAATGTGGACACATCCTCGAGTGAAGCGAGCGAGAACCGGTCCGCCGCGGGGTATCCGAACCGGACGTCGTCGAACTCCACCGACGCCGGTCCGGACGGCAGCGGCTCGGGGTCGGACCGCTCGGTGATCATGGGTTCGAGGTCGAGCACCTCGAAGACCCGCTCGAAGGAGACCAGCGCGGTCATCACGTCGACGCGGACGTTCGCCAGCGCGGTGAGCGGGGTGTAGAGGCGCGTGAGCAGCAGCGCGAGCGCGACCACCGTGCCGGGTTCGATCCGGCCGGTCAGCGCGAGCCAGCCGCCGAGGCCGTACACGAGCGCCTGCGCGAGCGCGGACACCAGCGTCAGGCTCGTCATGAACCAGCGGGTGAGCATCGCGGTCCGCACGCCGATGTCGCGCACCCGCCCGGCACGCTTGCCGAACTCGTGGGCTTCGTCGCGCGGCCTGCCGAAGAGCTTCACCAGCGTGGCGCCCGGCGCGGAGAACCGCTCGGTCATCTGGGTGGTCATCCCCGCGTTGAGGCCTGCCGACTCGCGTTGCAGGTCGGCCATCCGCTTGCCCATCCGCCGTGCCGGCAGCACGAACACCGGCAGCAGCACCAGCGCGAGCAGGGTGACCTGCCAGGACAGCGTCATCATCACCACCAGCGACAGCGCCAGCTGGATCAGGTTGGTGACCAGGCCGGACAGCGTGGCGGTGAAGGTGCGCTGCGCGCCGATCACGTCGTTGTTGAGCCTGCTGACCAGCGCGCCGGTACGGGTCCTGGTGAAGAACGCGATCGGCATGCGCTGGACGTGCTCGAACACCGCGCGCCGCAGGTCGAGGATCAGCCCTTCGCCGATCCGCGCGGACTGCCAGCGTTCGGCCAGCCCGAAGCCCGCGTCCGCGATGGCGATCGCGGCGATCACGACCGCCAGCCACACGACGACGCTCACGTCGCGCCCGCCGACGATGGCGTCCACGACCTTCCCCGCGAGCAGCGGCGTGCTGACGGCGAGCACCGCCGAGAGCACGGTGAGGGCGAGGAAGATCGCCAGGCTGCGCCAGTACGGCCTGGCGAACCGCGCGACGCGCCGCACCGTCCCCTTCGTCAGCCCCCTCGGCGCGTCCGCCGCGCGCATCGCCGAGGTCATCAGTGACCAGGTGTTGTCCACTTCGCCCCTCCAGTTCGAGGCAAAACCTCGATAATAATCGAGCTTTGCCGTGCATATGACCAGGTTAACGTGTGGACCGAAATTATTCTTCCCGGTCCTCCGAAGTTCTTCCCGTAGCGCGGGCAAGCCCGCGACCACCGGTCGTTACGCTTCGGTGGTGACCGGGGAGACCACACTGGACGAAACCCGCCGCCCGGCCCGCTTCCGGCCGCCGCCGCGGACCCTCGACGCGGCGTTCTTCCTCTTCGCGTTCGGCTACGCGTTGATCACCGCGCTCACCAACGAGTTCTACGGCTTCCGCGTGTGGGGCAACTTCGCGGCAGCGGGGTACGGCCTCGGTCTCGTGCTGACGATCGCCGAGCTCGTCGCGGCGCGCCGCGGCCTGGTACTGCCGCGGCTGCTCGCCTCGCGCTGGACGCCGATCGCGCTCGCCGCCGTCCTCGCGATGCTGGTGCCGCTCGCGGTGCTCGTGGTGCGGCGGCTGACCGGGGTGGACTGGCTCATCACACCGTGGTCGTGGGCGGCGCAGCCCGAGGTGTGGGTCATCGAGCGCTCCGCGAGCCTGCTGCTCGACCACGGCACGCCCTACGTCGACGTGCTGTCGCTTGACAGGCCGCCGGAGGTCAACGACTACACGCCCTACGGGCCCGTGATGACCGTTTTCGGGCTCCCCAGGGCGTTGTTCGGGGGCACGCCGGTCACCGACGCGCTCACCGACGCACGGCTCATGTTCGCGCTGTGCGTGTGCCTGTGCCTGTGGGGCACCTGGCGGCTGCTGGGACGGCCGAGGATCACCGTGGCCGCGGCCCAGCTCACCGCCGTGTTCCCGCTGACCGCGCTGATCTGGTCCACCTCGGGCCCCGACCTGGCGATCTTCGGCCTTTTCGTGCTCGCGCTCGCACTGGCCGCGGCACGCAGGCCGGTACTCGCCGGCGTGCTCGCGGGCGCGGTGGTGAGCGCGAAGCTGATCGTCGCCTCGGCCGTCGTCGTGCTCGCGGTGTTCGTGTTCGCGCGCCTGGGCAGCCGGGCGTTCGGCCGGTTCGCCGCGACGGCGATCGGCCTGTGCGTGGTGCTGAACCTGCCCGTGTTCCTCGCCGACCCCGGCGCGTTCGTCGAACACGTGATCCGCTTCCCGACCGGGTCCGGTGTGGTGGTCTCCCCCGCGGGCAGCCCGTTCCCCGGCTATCTGATCGCCGGGCTGGGGACGGCGGGCAAGATCGCCGCCTTCGCCCTGCTCGGCATGGCCGCCCTCGCGATCGGTGCCTGGGTACTGCTCCGCCCGCCCGCCACCGGCTCCGACGCGGTACTGCGCATCGTGGTCGGCCTCTGCGCGCAAACCATGCTCGCGCCCGCGACCCGGTTCGGCTACCTCGTCTACCCGATCGCACTGCTGGGCGTGCTACTGGTGTTCCGCGAGCACGAGCGCGCGAAGCCGTCCGCGGTTACTTCTTCTTGACGCGAGTGGCGCCGCCACGACCACGAAGCTGCACACCCGATTCGGAAAGCACGCGGTGCACAAAACCGTACGAGCGTCCGGTGGACTCCGCGAGCGAACGAATGCTCGCCCCCTTCTCGTATTTCTTCTTCAAGTCAGCGGCAAGCTTGTCGCGCGTGTTACCGGTGATCCGCGCGCCCTTCTTGAGGTCCGCCACGTCCGTCCGCCTTCCGCCCGAGAGTGTCCTGGGCCACTTCCGGCCCCTACTGCCGCAATGATCGAACACCGCGCGCCGGAATGCCAGACGAGGAGCGAAAAAGCTGACAAAACTGCGATCATGTTGGGCCATTCCAGTGTTTGTTCACGGTCAACCAAGCGCCGGAACTGCCCGTGTGGTTTAGGCCAACTGCACGAGTTCCAAGTAATCCGCGGACCAATGGTCCTCGGTGCCGTCCGGCAGCAGGATCACGCGCTCCGGCTCCAGCGCCTCCACCGCGCCGGGATCGTGGGTGACGAGCACGACCGCGCCGGTGAAGCTGCGCAGCGCGTCGAGCACCTGCGCGCGGCTCGCCGGGTCGAGGTTGTTCGTCGGCTCGTCGAGCAGCAGCACGTTGGCAGCACTGGAGACCAGTCCCGCCAACGCGAGCCTCGTCTTCTCACCGCCTGAGAGAGTGCCGGCTGGCTGGTCGAGCTGCTCGCCGGTGAACAGGAACGAACCGAGCAGGTTCCGCAGTTCCTGCGCGCCGGTGTCCGGTGCGAGATGACGGATGTTCTCCCACACGCTCGCGTCATGATCGAGCGTCTCGTGTTCCTGTGCGTAGTAGCCGAGTCGCAATCCGTGTCCGGGCACCATTGATCCGGTATCGGCCTTTTCCATACCGCCCAGCAATCGCAACAGGGTCGTTTTACCCGCACCGTTCAGGCCGAGAACGACGACCTTCGAACCGCGGTCGATCGCGAGATCCACGCCGGTGAAGATTTCCAATGACCCGTACGACTTCGACAGTCCTTCGGCGGTGAGCGGGGTCCGTCCACACGGGGCGGGCTCGGGGAACTTGATCCGCGCGACGCGGTCGGCCTGCCTGGTGTCGTCGAGGTTCGCGAGCATCTGCTCCGCGCGGCGCGCCATGTTCTTGGCAGCGACGGCTTTCGTGGCTTTCGCGCCGAGCTTCGCCGCCTGCTGCTGGAGTGCCGACGCCTTCTTCTCGGCATTCGCGCGCTCGCGGCGGCGGCGCTTCTCGTCGGTGGCTCGCGCGTCGAGGTAGCGCTGCCAGGTCATGTTGTAGTGGTCGAGTTCGCCGCGGGTCGCGTCCAGGAACCACACCTTGTTGACCACGTCGGCGAGCAGGTCGACGTCGTGGCTGATCACCACGAGGCCGCCTTCGTGCGCCTTGAGGAAACCGCGCAGCCAGCTGATGGAGTCGGCGTCGAGGTGGTTGGTCGGCTCGTCGAGCAGCAGGATCGTCTCGGACTTGCCGCCCGCGCCCGCTTCGGCCGCGGCGAACAGGATCCGCGCCAGCTCCACCCGGCGGCGCTGGCCGCCCGACAGCGTCTGCAGGGTCTGCGCCAGCACCCGGTCGGCGAGCCCGAGATTGGAGCAGATGCGGGCCGCTTCGCTTTCGGCCGCGTACCCGCCGAGCGACGCGAACCGCTCCTCGAGCCTGCTGTAGCGCCGGATCGCCTTGTCCCTGGCGTCGTCGTCGGCGAGCTCGGCCATCGCCATCTGCTGCTTTTCCATGTCCCGCAACAAGGTGTCGAGACCGCGCGCGGACAGCACCCTGTCCTTCGCGGTCACCGAGAGGTCGCCTTCGCGGGGGTCCTGCGGCAGGTAGCCGAGTTCACCGGTCTGCTTGACCTCGCCGGAGTAGGGCTCGCCCTCGCCGGCGAGCACCTTGAGCGAGGTGGTCTTGCCAGCGCCGTTGCGGCCGACGAGGCCGATGCGGTCGCCCTGCTGGATGCGGAGTGTGGTGCCGGAGAGCAGAATGCGCGAACCAGCGCGCAGCTCAAGGCCGGTGGCCGTGATCAAGGGAGTCTCCTGTGGACTGCGAAAAAGGGGTGGGTGCCGGGACAGCTGCGACGGGCCGGGCGTGACCCGGCACCGGAGCTATTCCCTCATGATCTCCTGAAAACCCACGACGCTAAGTATACGGGCGCCGGTCCACCGAATTTACCTCGCGTGGGGCTTCTCACCCGCGGGCCTGGTCAGGCGGCCGGTGTCGAACCCGTCGGGCCATCGGGTCGCCCCGTCCGCGAACGCACCGGCGAACGCGGTTCCGGTCAGGTTCGCACCACGGAAATCCGCCCCGCAGACGTCGGCGCCGCCGAGGTCCGCACCGGTCAGATCGGCTTCCCGGAAATCGACCCCGCGCACCCTGGCGCCCGCGAACTGGACACCGCCGAGGTTGGCGTTCCTGAACACGGCGCCTTCGAGGTTCGCCCGGCGCAGATCGGTCCCCTTCAGATCGCTCGAGTCCATGCGCACCCCGCGCAGCCACGCCCGCGCGAGATTGGCGTGCCGGAGCTGGGTGTCGACGAGGCGGGCGTTGTGCAGTTGCAGGCTCCTCAAGTCCACTCGGGACAGATAGAGCCGCGGCCGGTTCTTCGAACACGGCACGCGGCCGAGGATGTCCAGCGCCGCTTGGATGTCCGGCGCCCTGACCTGGAGCCACGACACGCTTTCGTCCACCGTCGGAGTGGGATGCTCGGGACCGTCCGGCGCGCCGACCGCCCACGGCGCGTGGGTGCGGACGAAGGTGGCGAGGAGGAACTGGATCGTGTCGCGGTCGGCGGGCGAGTTCCGCGCGACCCGTTCCAGTGCGTACAACCCGCCGATGCGCACGTCGCGGTTCTCGCTGCCGACGTGGTCGACCGCGCGCGTGAACCGTTCTGTGAGCTGCCCTTCTCGGTTCACGTGCACCTGGCGCCAGGTGGCGGCCGCGCCCGCGACGACGAGCACGCCCGCGATCGCCTGCAGCACCGTGCCCCGCACGTTGTTCTGCAACTGGGCTTGTGCCTGCTGGAGGCCGATCCTGGTTTCCGCGCTGCCCACCCCGCGGAGATCGGCATCGGTCAGCGACGGGTGGAACCACCCCGGCGCGAGGGTGAGGCAGACGATCGCGAGCGCCACGAACACGATGCCGCCCGCGACGAGGCGCCAGAAAGTCGACCGGGTCACGACGCGGATCTTCTCACGCGTCGCGGACGACGACCTCCACCGCCAGCGCCCGCTTCGCGGCCTCGTCGAGCACCGACCGCCGCGGCTCGGCGACATCGAGCACTCGCGGCAGCGCCAGCGCGAAGACCCCGCTGAGGCGGCGGTCCCGCCGTACCTCGTCGAGTGCCGCGCGATCACCGCCGAGCACCACCGCATCCAGTTCGGGCAACCGGGTCCCGAGCACGTCCGCGGCGTCGGACGCGGCCGCGCGCACCGCCTGCCGCGCCTGCGCGTCCCGTCGCCGCGCGAACCGCTGCTGCGACCAGCCGCCCGCCGCCGACCTGCCGTGCACGAGGCGCCCCGCGGTCCGCGACACCACGACCCGGCCGCCTTCCGCGACACCGACGCTGTGCCCGCCCAGCCGGACGAGGAGCAGCCCGATGCGACGCGGTGCGTTCGCGTGGGCGATGAGCGCGTCGAGGTCACCGGGAGCGTCCAGTGGCGGGAACGGGACGGTGACGGTCGCGGTGGCCCCGTTCCCGGCGGTGACGACGACTTCATCCGCACCCGGCCGGGTGTGCGCGATCCCGCCGTTGCGGTCCGCGAACCGGGCGAACCAGCCGCCGAGCCGCTCCGGCGCCACCTCGACCGCGCGGCCGCCACCGGCGACCCGACGCGTCCTGTTCACCGGCTCACCGTACGTCGCGCGCGGCACGGGTGCCCGCGGGAAAACCCGCGGGCACCCGCCCGGCTCAGCTCTCCTGCTGAAGGAAACCGTTGACGTGCAAGGAAACCGCGCGGATGGACCCGGAATCGCCCGCGACGCCGTCGATCACGGAAAGGGTCCACGTGCCGTCCACCGCGTTCGCCCGCAACGCCGAAAGCGGGTTCTGCGGCCGCCACGTCCCGGTGTACGGCGCGTTCGCCGCGGTCACCGTGCTGAACGCGTTCGCGGTGTCGTCGGCGAAGACGACCTTGCACAGGTTGTTGCCCGATCCGCCGTTGCGCTGCAGCAGAATCGCCTTCGAGCCGTCCGGCGCGGTGAGCGTCGCGGTGAGGTCGTTGACGTACGAGTGGTCGATCCCCACTGTCGTCGCGCCCACGTCCGTCGTGCAGGCCGTCCCGTCGATCGAAACGGTCAGCTTCGCCGCGCGCCCGACACCGGACACCTGGATCGGGACGCCCGCGCCCGCCGGGTTGCTGTCCGGGATCGGCACCGGCGGGCCGGTGTAGGCGAAGGTGCGCGTCTCCGGCGACGGCTGCCCGACGCTCAGCGCGAACTGCTGCGTGGTCGGCGAAAGCGACCCCGCGAAGGTCACTCTCGCGGCGAGCACCACGGTGCTGCCGAGTTGCTGCGAACCGGGCACCGTCACCGTGAACTCGTTGATCCCGGTCTGGTGCGGGCTGATCGTGCCGTACGACTTCGCCCTCGGTGCGATCGTGACGCCCGACGTGGGGCTGGTCAGCACGACGTTGGTGGACACCGCGGTGCCGTCGCCGTCGTTGACCACCGGCAGCGCCACCGTCGCGGTGTCGCCCGGCCTCAGGTGACCGCCGCCGGAGGTGACGATCGGCTGCCGCGCGACGGCGAGCGGCTGCGGGCTCGCACCGGTGTAGGCGAGCACGCGGTCGGCGAGGAGCACCCCGGCTCCGCTCACCTCGTCCCGCCCGGGTGTCTCGATGTCGACCGCGGTGGAGATGAGCGCGTCGCGCACCTCGGATCCGCGGATGCCGGGATTGCCGGACAGCACGAGCGCCGCGATGGCCGCCGCGTGCGGAGCCGCCGCGGAGGTACCGAAGAACGGGTCGAACCCGCGCACGCTCGTGCGCACGCCGTCGGCCGCGGTGACATCGGGTTTGGCGCGCACCTCTCCCCCGGTGGAAGACACGTTGCCCGGGGTGATCGGCGTGCCGTTCGCCTCGTAGAACACCCGCCGCGGTCCGTCGGACGAGAACCGTTCGACCTTCGACGCCTCGCTGAACGTGCCGGGGAACGGCCCCGCCGGGTTCGCCGGGTCACCCGGTTCGAGCGGCCTGCCGAACGCCTTCGCCGCGGGGGTGGCCGCGACGCTGAACGCCTGCCGCGCCGCGCTGTGCCCGAAGGTCATCCCGGGCGTGTTGTACGCCTTGAGCCCGTCGGTGGAATCGGAGAACCGCCCGCGCAGCGCGGAAAGCGAAAGGTACCGGTTTTCGCCGGAGTACTTCACGACCGCGATCCGCAGGCCCGACCCGCCGCCGGCCGGGGTGTCCAGCCGCTCGTACGGGTCCTGCGTGCCGGTCTGGTTGTCCTGGCTGAGGCTGACCACGTTGCCCGCCTGGTCGAACAGGTAGAGGTCGTAGTCGTTGGCGGACGCGCCGAGCGGGTCCGACCAGAACAGGTTCACCGGGATGCCCGCCGACGAAGCCTTCGAGACCGGTTCGTAGATCTGGACTCCCGCCGTCCCCGCGAAGTTGTGCGCGCTGCCCTGGAACTTGCCCGCGGTCAGCCCGGAGTCGACGAAGTCGCCCTCCCAGTGCGCCGCGGTCCCGTCGCGGACGCTGCCTTCGTTACCAGCCGAGGAGAAGTACAGCGCGCCGTCCGCGGTGACGTCGTTGACCGCCTGCGCGATCATCCAGTCCTGGAACGGCGATTCCTTGAAGTAGATGACGTCGTCGACGAGCACGTCGCAGTGCGACTTGAAGCGCAGCGTCCTGATGTTGTCGGCGAAGCTCGCGTCCGAGGTGAACGCGGTGGCGAAGCCGAGCTTGGCGCCCGGCGCGACGTCGTGCAGGATTTCGAGCATCGCGGTGCCCTCGTCGCCATCGCCTTCCTGACCGGCAGGCACGTCGACGTCGGCGGGCAGTTCCCCCTTGGCCTTGGACGCGGCGAGCGAGTCGACGCCGTCGGACAGCGCGCACACCTTGGTGCCGATGCCCGTCACGCCGAACTGCTGGCGCGCCGTGTCCGCGTTGTGCGCGCGGTCGCCCTCGCTGGTGATCGTGGCCGCCGCCACGGCGCCCTTCAGCTCGGCGCCGATCCGCGCCGCTTTGTCCTCTTTGGACTCCTTGGCGGCGGTGGGCGCGTTCGTGTTCGCCGCCCGGTCCGGTGCCGTCGGCGCTTCCAGCTCGCGCGCCGTCATCGCCCGGTCCGCCACCTCGATCCGGCGGACGTCGCCCCGTTCGGCCAGCGCGCTGATCCGGTCGAGCGGCAGCTCCACCCGCACACTGGCTTCCCTGACCGAGGTCGCGCGCACCGCGCCGCCCGCCGCACCGAGCGCCGCGAGCAGCTCGTCACCGACCTTCTCGGCCCTGACATCGACCAGCACGGTGCCACCGCGGGAAACGGTGACCCCGGTCCGGAGCGCTGGCACGGCCACCGCGGTGCGCCCGGCGCGCAGCTTCCGCTCCACCAGCAGCTTGCTGTCTACTTTGGACTCGGCCTTGCTCTCGGTCTTCTTGAGCGCCTGCAGCGCGGCGATCTGCGCCGCGGTGGTGGCGGGGATTCCGGCAGGACCGGTGCCGGCCGCGGCACCGGCGGTCGCGGGGACCGCCAGCCCCAGTGCGGCGGCGAGACCCGCCGCCCCCGCGGCCAGCACCGCTCTTCTGCCTCTTCGTGAACGAACTCGACGCACGTGCGCCTCCGAGTTTCTCGGCGCGTGCCCCGACTCACGCTGACCAGCACCGGCGATCACCGGTTGAATCAAGCTAAGTACTCACCGCAATGGCTTACATCAGCCTTTCGAGTGATGCACGAACCGGATTTTCCGATCACAGAGCGCGATTCTCCGTTGTCGTCACAGGACGAACGACTCGGACCAGGGTTGGGAGGCCCTGCCGGACAAGGCGTCCAACAGGGACACCGCCTGCTTGTCCGTCAACGAGGACACGAAGTCGATGACCGCGCGACCGCGCGCCAGCTCGTACACCGCGTCGGTGCCCCGCACGGGTTCACCGGTGGCACCGACCAGAAGTTCCGGCTCCGCACGGGCGATCCCGGCGTACTCCGTTCGCGCCAGTTCGACGAGATCGCGCAGCCGCCGCGGCAGCCGGTACGCCTCGTCGCGATCGACGAGCCACGCGTCCAGCGCGTCGACGAGGGTGGACACCAGGCTCGCCTGCCCGCGCTGGTGCAACGCGAGATCGGGGCGCAGCAGGACGAACCGCCGATGCACGAACTTCAGCACCTGTACCTCGTGCCACTGCGCGGTGCGCAGCGTCAGGTGCCCCGTCCTGGTCGGCGGTGACGGGGTCAGCAGCACGCCGTCGACCAGCCGCGCGGTCCAGCGGGCGGAAAACGCCGCGAGCGCCTGCTCGGCCTCGATCGACCCGTCGAACGCGCCGGAAAGCAGGTCGTCGACCAGTTCGCTGCGCACCCTGGCCACCGCGAGGGCGAACGCGTCGTCGTCGACGATCCACGAATCCTTGGCGTGCAAGCGCCGCCGCAGCCGTTCGAGCGACCGGCCGGGACGGCGGGCCTGCGAATCGAGCGTCTCCGCGTCGAGCCCGGCCAGTTCGAGCGCGTTCGCCGTCCAGCCGCCGAGCTCGGCGGCGACCTCGGCGTGCTGCAGCACCCCGATCCGGTGGAAGTCCTGCAGGTCGTGGATCGCGTAGGCGATGTCGTCGGCGGTGTCCATCACGGACGCTTCCACGGTCTGCTGCCACGGTTCGACGCGGCCGGCGAACGGCGCCCTCGCCTGCTCGAAATCGTCCCATTCGGTGCTGTAGGCGCAGAACTTGCTCGACCCGGTGCCCGGCGCGTCGCCCGGCTCGGCCGCCCCGCGCGGCGGAACGGGCATCTCCGACGGATGCGGCCGCGGCCGGTGCAGCCGGGACCACGGGTACTTCAGCACCGAGGCGCGCACGGCCGCGGTGAGATCGAGCCCCACCGCGGACGGGCCCCGCACGTCGGTGGTGGTCAGGATCCGGAAGGTCTGCGCGTTGCCCTCGAACCCGTCGGCGAGGTTGAACCGGTGGCGCGCCACGCGATCGAGCACGCCTTCGCCGAGGTGCCCGAACGGCGGGTGGCCGAGATCGTGCGCGAGGGCCGCCGCCTCGGCGACATCGGGATCGAGCCCGCCGAGCTTGCGCGCCAGTTCGGCGGCATCGGGCGAGGCGAGCAGCCGTTCGGCGATCGACCGGGCCACGGTCGCGACCTTGAGGCTGTGCGTGAGCCGGTTGTGCAGCAACCCGGACCCGCCCGCGCTGACCACCTGCGTGACCCCGCCGAGCCTGGCGAAGAACGGCGAGCTGACGATCCGGTCCCGATCCGCGCGGAACGGGCTCACCGCCAGGTCCGCGGTACCGGCCGCGCTGTCCCGTCGTGCCGCCCTCGGGTCCGGCTCGTCCATTCCTCGCATGCGCACCACCGTAACCAAACGCGGCCACCACCGTCCGGCCACACCGGACCTGTGGTGTGATCGGTGCCGTGGTGGATGTCCTCGTGGCGGGCGCGGGTCCCGCGGGCTGGTCGGTGGCCGCGGCGTGCGCGCGCGAAGGCCTGCACACCGCGCTCGTCGACCCGGCGCCGTCGCGGCCGTGGACCGCGACCTACGCGCTGTGGCGAGACGAACTGCCCTCGCTGCCGGACTCGGCGATCGCGGCGGCACCGGCCACCACTGTCGCGTTCGGACGGACGAGGCACGTGCTCGATCGCGAATACCTGGTGCTGGACAACACCGGTCTGCGGCACTGGGTCACCGACGAACGGGTGGAACTGCGGCAGGGCAAGCTCGACTCGACTGTCCACGGTGGACACGGAAGCACCGCCGTACTGGCCGACGGATCCCGCGTGGCCGCGGCGATCGTGGTCGACGCGCGCGGCAGCCGCCGGCGCGCAGGCGCGCGCACCGAGCAAACCGCTTACGGGGTAACGCTTTCCACCGCGGAAGCGGCCGCGGTGACCGGCGGCGCCACCGCGCTGTTCATGGACTGGCGGAACTCCCCCACGTTCCTGTACTCCGTCCCGCTCGGACACGATCGCGTACTGGTGGAAGAGACCTCGCTGGCCCGCAAACCCGGCCTGCCCCTCGGCGTGCTCGCGGACCGGCTCCGCGCCCGGCTCGCCCGCGCGGGCGTCACCGAACCGCGCCGACGCGAACGCGTGCGAATCGCACTCGACACCCCGCCGTCACTACGCGGCAGCACGCTCGGCTTCGGCGCGGCGGGCGGATTCGTGCACCCCGCGACCGGGTACAGCGTCGCCACCTCGCTCGCACTCGCGCCGGCGGTCGCCGCCGCACTCGCCGACGGGCTGCCCGCCGGCCCCAGCCGGGCACTGCGCGCCGCCCGCCACGCGGTCTGGCCCGCGTCCGCGCTCGCCGTCCACCAACTGCGCCGGAAGGGCCTGCACGCGGTGCGGTCGATGCCCGACGACGCGCTGCCCGCGTTCTTCGACCTCTTCTTCGCGCTCCCGACCGAGCTGCACCGCGCCTACACATCGGGAAGAACGGACATCTCAGGCACCGCCTCGGCGATGGCACACCTGTTCAGGACTGCGCCATGGCGGTTACGCACTCGTCTCGCTCTGTGAGAATCCGGCCTCGGGATTACACCGATACGGCTAACCCCGGTGCCATCGCGATGAACAGTAGACGACATCCGTATCGGATTCCGGGTACTGCGGCGACTATCTGTGCGTGGCTGTCTCGCCGAGTGTCCGGTTCGCCTTCCAGCCGTTGTACAGCTTGCACACCGGCGGTGTCGTCGCGCTCGAAGCGCTGGCACGGCCGAGCAAGGGGTCAGCGAACGAGCTGCTCGACCACGCGCGCAGAGAACGACGTCTCGTGGAAGTCGACGTCGCGCTCGCCGCGGGCGCCGTGCGCTACGAGGCCGAGCAGCAGACGCTGCTGCCCCTGCACCTCAACCTCACCGCGGCGACCGCGGCCGCGCCGGAGAGCGCGCTCGACCCGCTCCTCGACGCACTCGCCAAGGTCGGCCGCAGGCCGCGCGAGGTGGTGCTCGAACTCGGCCCGCCGTTCACCACCACGTGGCCGGAGCAGCTGCTCTCCGGGATGAAGCGACTGGGCGACCTCGGCTTCCGGCTCGCGCTCGACGGGCTCGGCCGCAGCGACCTCCCGCTCACCCTGCTCGCCACCGCGCCGGTCGACGTGCTCAAGCTCGACCGCAGCCTCCTCCAGCGCCTGCCGGGCGAACCGGGGGCGATCGCCGTGGTCGAAGCGCTGCTGCACTACGCCTCGCGCGCGCAGGCGCGGCTCGTGGCGACCGGCGTCGAGACCGACGCCCAGCTCGACATCGTCCGCGAGCTCGGAGTCCGGATCGCGCAAGGAAACCTGTTCGGTGCCGCGGGCGAGGACACCCAGTGGATCGGGGTCCGCACCGCGGCCACGCTGGAGCCCGGCCAGCACCGCACCACCGGCGGCGGCGCCGTGCCCTCGAAGCGCGTCGGCGACTTCCTCCGCCAGGCGAGCACCCTGCCGCACACGGCCACCTGCGAGGACGTCCGCACCGTGCTGGCCGCGGACGACGGGCCGTCCGGCATCGTCGGGGTCGACGACGACAACCGCCCGCAGTGGTCGATCGACCGGACCAGGTTCCTGCTCGCCGTCACCGGGCCCTACGGCCACGCGCTGCACGCCAAGCGCTCGGCCGACCGGCTCGCGGACAGCCCGCACACGATCCACACTGAAGCAGGCGCGCTCGAATTCCTCGAACTGGTCACCGACGCCGACTGGAGCCGCACCGGTGACGACGTCGTCGTGGTCGACGACGACGGCCGCTGCCTCGGCGTCGTGCTGGTGACCGAGGTGGTACGCGGTGTCGCGGAGGCGAAGGTCGAGGCCGCCGCCGCGCTCAGCCCGCTCACCCGGCTCCCCGGCAGCGAAACGGTGGCGCGCGACGTCGACCGCCGCATCGCCTGCCGCGAACCGTTCGTGGCCGCGTGGCTCGACGTCGACTCGTTCAAATCCGTCAACGACAACGCCGGGTTCGCCGCGGGCGACGACCTCATCCGCGCGCTCGGCCGCACCCTCACCGATCTGGAGGCGCGGCTGTCGAAGATGACGGTGAGCCACGTCGGCGGCGACGACTTCCTCATCGCCTGCGACGTCGACGAAATCAGCACGGTGGCCTCCGCGCTGCTCGACACCCCGTGGAGCGCCGAAGGCATGGCGGTGACGGTCTCGCTGGCCACGCTGGTGTGTTCGACCGCGACGATCAGCACCTACCGCGAGGCGTCCCGCATGCTCGCCCCGCTCAAGAAGCGCGCGAAGGCCGTCGCCGGGTCGAGCTGGGTGCTCGGCAGGCCGGACTCCGATCGCATCGACGTGCTGCGCGGGCTGACGCGCACCCGCACCGCGCTGCCCGTGCCGCGCGACGAGCGGATCAGCAAGCCGGTGTGATGAACCCCGACTCGTAGGCCCTGATCACCGCCTGCGTCCTGTCCCGCGCGCCGAGCTTCGCGAGCACGTTGCCCACGTGCGTCTTCACCGTCTGCACGCCGAGGAACAGCTTCCCCGCTATCTCCACATTGGACAGTCCGGCGGCCATCAGCGTGAGCACTTCGGACTCCCGCTCGGTCAGCGACGCCTTCGCCAGCGCGTCACGGCCCTTCTCCCGCGGCCGGTGCGCCTCGGCCAGTCTGCGGATGGCCGCGGGGAACAGCAAGGACTCCCCCGTCACCACGGTGCGGACCGCGGTGACGATCTCCTCCGGCCGCGCGCGCTTGAGCAGGAACCCGCTCGCACCGGCCAGCAGCGCGTCGTAGACGTAGTCGTCGTTCTCGAACGTGGTCACCACGACGACCTTCGGCGGCTCGTCCATTGTGGACAACAAGTGCGTTGTCGCGCGGATGCCGTCCACTTTGGGCATCCGGACGTCCATCAGCACCACGTCCGGACGCAGCCGCGCGACCATGCCCGCCACCTCGGCACCGTCACCGGCCTCCCCGAGCACCTCGATATCCGGCTCGGAGTCGAGGATCGCGCGCAGGCCCGCCCTGATCAGTTCCTCGTCGTCGACGAGCAGCACCCCGGTCATACCGCGCCCCACGGCAGTTTCACGCCGACCTCCCAGTGTTCTCCCGCACGCCCGGCGTGCAGTTCGCCGCGCAACACGTCGACCCGTTCCGCCATGCCCCGCAGTCCCCTTCCGCCGCCACGCCGTTCCGCGGGCGCCTGCTGCCCCAGCGGATTGCGGACCAGCAAGTCCAAACGCGACTCGCCGACCGCGACGCGCAGCGTCACCGGCACCTTACCGGCGTGGCGCACCACGTTCGTGAGGCATTCCTGCACGATCCGGTACGCCTCGCGGGACACCACGGGTGGCAGTGCGGCGAGCTCGCCGGTCACCTCGGACTCGACCTCGACGCCGGCGAGACGGGTCGCCGAAAGCAGCGCGGGCAGCTCGCCGAGGCTCGCCTGCGGCGCCTTCCCCGACGTTTCCTCGCGCAGCAGCCCCAGCACGTGGTCGAGATCATCGAGGGCCGCGCGCGCCGAGTCTTCGATCGCGGTCAGCGCGCGCTCGGTGAAATCGGGGTCGCGGCGCAACGTCCGCCTCGCCGCGCCC
This sequence comes from Amycolatopsis sp. CA-230715, assembly GCF_018736145.1. GTDB lineage: Bacteria > Actinomycetota > Actinomycetes > Mycobacteriales > Pseudonocardiaceae > Amycolatopsis. The sequence continues at coordinate 8,407,023 of NZ_CP059997.1, read as the reverse complement.
GCCTGGATGGTGACGACGCTCAGCGCGTGCCCGACGGAATCGTGCAGTTCCCGCGCGAGCCGATTGCGCTCCGCCAGCCGTTCGGTGCGCCGTTCGAGCTGGGCGATCCGCTCGCTCGGCGACACGTCCAGCAGCCGCGTCGCCGTCATCGCCAGCAACCGGACCGATCCCGCGACGACGTACAGGAAGACCAGCGCGCCCAGCAGAGCGACCAACGGCACCCAGATCCCCGCCCAGCCCTTCGGGACCTCGAGCGCGGACTGGTCACTGCCGAGCGCGAGCCTGCCGGTGAACGGCCCCGCGATCGAAAGACCCACCGCGATCGGCACCAGCAGGCTGATCGTGCTCAGCACCCCGCCGACGAGCACGTGCACCACGACCATCGCACCGCTGCGCCACCGCTGCCGCCAGTCGTGCACCGGCCCGAACACCGCGTCGGGCACCGGGTCACCGAGCAGTTCGCGCACCGCGGTGCCTTCCAGCACCCGCACCGGGGAGAGCAGGGTCGTGCCGGCGAGCACGAGCAGCGCCAGCACGCAGCTGACCACGAACGCCTTCGGCACCTCCAGCACCACCGGGAGCACCATCGGCACCACGACCGCGACCAGCAGCAGGTACGGCACCAGCATCGCGCCGCCCACGACGAGGTAGATCCACCCGCGGTAGGTGGACCGGCTCACCACCGGGCCCAGCACCCGTCGCAACGCCATGCCGGAATCGTCGCAGACTCCGGCAGCGAAGCGCCTCCCTCCCGCGCGGGAGGGAGGCGCCACCACCGGGGAATCAGTCCCGGAACGTCTTCACCACCGTGGCGAGCCCGTTCGCGAAGTTCTCGTCGACCTTGGCCGACTCGTTCGCGTCCGGCTTCGCGTTCTTGCACGAAGTGCCGGGGCCGTGCCCCGACATCAGCTCCGAGCACGGGCCCTCGTAGTGGTCGGGGAGCCCGAGGTTGTGCCCGATCTCGTGCGCCGCGATCCTCGTCGGGTCGTTGCCCTCGTCGACCTGGGTCGAGTCGATGTAGATGTCGCCGTGGCCGTGCCCGTCGGTCTGGGTGTAGGAGCCCTTGCCGTCGTGGGTTTCGTGGATGATGATCGTCGCCGAGCCGCCCTTTTCGAGCTTCACGTTCTTCACGGCGTTGTTCCAGTTCTCCGCACCCTGGTCGATCTGCGCGACGTAGTCCGGCGCGCCGGAGGAGTCGTAGTGCAGGGTGGTCACCGTCGGCGCCGCGTTCGCAGGCCCGCCACCGAGCAGCTGCGCCGCCAGTGCCGCACCCGCGATCACCAAGCCCGCCGCCGCCCGCCTGCCCGTTGAAGCACTCATGCCGTCTGCCTTTCCGGCTGGAAGTCGTTCTGCTGCGGAGAGTCACGCTAAGGGGTCGGAAAGTTGCCAACCACGGCCAAAAGTAGGAAGTGGTTTCACCGAATCCCGTTCACTCCTTAGCGGGAGGAAGGACACCCGCGAGTACGACCCGTCGCCGCGCCCACCGTGGTTTGATCCGTTCCGATATCCGCGTCGACCGTTCGGAACGTGATGACCTCTCTCCTGTACGGCCTGCTGAGCCTGCCGTTCTTCGTGCTGATGCTGTGGCCGCTCGTGGTCGCCTCGCGCCGCGTGCTCGGCGTCCGGATCGGCACGCTCCGCACCCTCGTCGGCGCCGGGTTCGGGTGGGCGGTGGCGGGATCGGTGCTGTACTCCGTGCGGGGCGCGTGGTCACGCGAGACGTTCGCCGGTCTGCTGATCCCGATCGCGGGATGCGCCTTCCTCACCACGCTGCTGTTCCTGTTCGTGGCGGAAATGGCGGTCCCGAGCGGCGGTGGCCTCGGCCTGCTCGGCAGGCTGCGGGCGGTCAAGGGCCGGTTCTCCCGCGCCCGCCGGTATTCGCAGATCACCCGCATCGCGGTGAGGCACGGCCTCGGCCCGTACCTCACCGGGCGGCGCGCCACCGGCGACGTGCGGCACGCCAAGCTCGCTCGTTCACTGCGCAAAGCGCTCGAAGAAGGCGGAGTAACCTTCGTCAAGCTCGGGCAGGTGCTCTCGACCCGGCCCGACGTGCTGCCACCGGTGTTCATCGACGAGCTCAGCAAGCTGCAGGACCAGGTCGCGCACGCGCCGGTCGACGAGATCGAACGCCTCCTGCGCGAGGAACTGGGCGCGGCACCCGACGAGATCTTCGCCGAATTCGATCGGGAGCCGATCGCGGCCGCCTCCATCGCGCAGGTCTACCGCGCGCGGCTCAAGTCCGGCACCGACGTCGTCGTCAAGGTGCAGCGGCCCGGGATCGAGAAGAAGGTCGACCGCGATCTCGACATCGTCCGCCGCGTCGCGGAATCGTTGCAGCGACGGGCGAAATGGGCGCGGGCGCTCGGCGTCGTCGATCTCGCCGAGGGGTTCGCCGAAGCGCTGGCCGAGGAGCTCGACTTCCGGGTGGAGGCCCGCAATCTCGGCGCCGTGCGGGCGGCCTACACCGGAGACGCCATCGCGTTGCCGAGAGTCCATTCGCGACTGTCGACGGACAAGGTGCTGGTGATGGACCGGCTCGACGGCACCCCGCTCGGCTCCTCCGGCGGCCGGATCCCGGACGGCGACCGGGCACCCTTGGCTCGCGCACTGCTCGACTGCCTGCTGCGCCAGGTGATGCTGCACGGCGTCTTCCACGCCGACCCGCACCCGGGGAACGTGCTGCTGCTCGCGAACGGAAAGCTCGGCCTCCTCGACTTCGGCTCGGTCGGCAGGCTCGATTCCGGGCTGCGCGGCGGGTTGCAGCAGCTGATGCTCGCGATCGACCGCGCGGACCCGGCAGCGCTGCGCGACGGGCTGCTCGAAATCGTGGACCGGCCGGACGACATCGACGAACAACGGCTCGAACGCGCGCTGGGCGCCTTGGTGGCCAAGCACTTCAGTCACGGAGAGGCACCCGACGTGGAGATGTTCACGGACCTCTTCCGGATCGTCGCCGAGTTCGGGCTCGCCATCCCGCCCGCCATCGCGGCCGTCTTCCGCGCGCTCGCCACCGTGGAAGGCACGCTGGCGCTGCTCGCGCCCGGGTTCAACATCGTCGTGGAGTCCCGTGCCTTCGCCGACGCGCAGATCGGCGCCCGCATGCGCCCGGAAACCCTGCGGGACACCGCGACCGAGGAGTTGCTGAGCCTGCTTCCCGTGCTGCGCCGGATCCCTCGCCGCATCGACCGGATCACCGGCGCCCTCGAACAGGGCAGGCTGTCGGTCAACGTCCGCCTGTTCGCCGACGAACGCGACCGCGACGTGGTCACCGGGCTGGTGCACGAGATGCTGCTCGCGTTCGTCGGCGCGGCCACTGGCGTGATGGCCGTGCTGCTGCTGGCCAGCACCGGCGGACCGCGCGTCGCCGACGACCTGACGCTCAACCAGGTGTTCGGCTACAACCTGCTGGTGATCAGCGCGCTGGTGGGTCTTCGCCTGCTGTTCGTCGTCTTCCGCTGGAGCGCACAACGAGCGCGGCGATGAGCGCCACGACGAACACCGCGAGGCCGCCGATCATGAACCAGCTCCCGGTGCGGTACCCGGTGTCGCGCACCGGCGTACCGGGAAGCCCGGCCGCGGTGAACGCCTTCGTCGGGTCCAGCGCCTGCGCGGAGAAGATGCTGCCGGTGCCCACCACGACACCGCTGATCTTGCCGAGCGGGATCCCGCCACTGCTCGCCGCCGTCGCGTACGTCCGCGAGTCGTCCGAGCTGTCGCGCTGGTCCCCCGCGACGAAAACGGTGCCCTCCGGGACCTTCACCGAGAACGACTGATCGGCGTAACCGGCGGGCCGCACGTAGTCCTCGGTGACCGCCTTGCCGTTGATCGTGAGCCGCGTGCCCGCCTCGCAGCACGCCACGGTGTCGCCACCGACGCCGATGACTCGTTTCATCGTCGGGCCGCTCGCCTTGCCACCAGGGTAGGCCGACAGGTCGAAGACGACGATGTCCCCGCGGTGCAGCGCGCTCGGCGGCACCGGTGAGACGATCGCCTTGCCGCTGGCGGGCATGGTCGCCGCCATGGTGGTCCGGTCGTAGTCGAACGTCTCGTAGCCGAGGACCTTGACCACGCCGACGATCCCGACCACGAGCCCGGCGACGGCCAGTACGAGCGCCAGCGCGAGGCGACGGGAAAAGCGGCGTCGCGGAGGTGGCGGGAAGTTCGATTCGGTCACGGTCGCCCCATCGTCACCTTGTCGCGGACGTTACGTCCTTTGTGGACGGACCGGCCCCTCGGCCCGTGTCGTTCATCTTGCCACGACCGGAACGACCGCCCCAGAGCGGTGCCGTATAGGTCGTTATACACCGATCGAACGAGAAAGCGCCCCGGCGCGGGCCGGGGCGCTTCCTTCGAGGCGGTTCAGACGGTGAAGCCGAGCGCGCGCAGCTGCTCGCGGCCGTCCTCGGTGATCTTCTCGGGGCCCCACGGCGGCATCCAGACCCAGTTGATCCGGAAGTCCTTCACCAGGCCCGCGCTGCCGACCAGCACCGAGGCCGTCTGGTCCTCGATCACGTCGGTCAGCGGGCAGGCCGCCGAGGTCAGGGTCATGTCGATGGTGGCGGTGTTGTCGTCGTCGACGTGGATGTCGTACACCAGGCCGAGATCGACGACGTTGATCCCCAGCTCGGGGTCCACCACGTCGCGCATGGCCTCTTCGAGGTCCTCGATCTTCGCCACGTCGGCACCCGGGTTCGCCTGCTGCTCCGGCAGGTCCGCGGCGGTCCGACCCTCGCGGTGTTCGGGCACCTCGGTCGTCTGAGTCTCGTCAGTCATGATCCTTCACTCTTTCGGGGTCGTGGTGGTGGCCGCCACCCCAGAATCCGCCACCGCGGCCTTGAACGCCATCCAGCCGAGCAGCGCGCACTTCACGCGGGCGGGGTACTTGGCGACGCCGGCGAACGCGATCCCGTCCTCCAGCACCTCCTCGTCCGGCTCGACCTGTCCCCTGCCCTGCATCAGTTCGACGAACGCGTCCATCGTGCCGAACGCCTCGTCCACCGTCCTGCCGACCACCAGATCCGTCAGCACCGACGTCGACGCCTGGCTGATCGAGCAGCCCTGGCCCTCGTAGGAGACGTCGGCGACCTTGTCCCCGTCGATCTTCACGCGCAGCGTCACCTCGTCGCCGCAGGTCGGGTTGACCTGGAACGACTCGGCGTCGAAGGGATCGCGCAGGCCGCGGCCGTGCGGGTTCTTGTAGTGGTCCAGGATGATCTCCTGGTACATGCTCTCCAGGTTCATCGCTCACACCACTCCGAAGAACTTCTGCGCCTCGCGCACCCCGGACACCAGAGCGTCCACTTCGGACAGCGTGTTGTAGAGGTAGAACGACGCGCGCACGGTCGCCGGGACCGAGCAGCTCCGGTGCAGCGGCCACGCGCAGTGGTGCCCGACGCGCACCGCGATGCCGAGGCTGTCGAGCACCTGGCCCGCGTCGTGCGGGTGCACCCCGTCGATCACGAACGACACCGCGCCACCGCGGTCGACCGTGTCGGTCGGCCCGATGATCCGCACGCCGTCGATCCCGCCGAGCCCGGCCAGCGCCGCCTCGGTCAGAACGTGTTCGTGCGCGGCGACGCGCTCCATGCCGACCACCGAGAGGTAGTCGACCGCGGCACCGAGCCCGACCGCCTGCGAGGTCATCGGCGAACCGGCCTCGAACCGCTGCGGCGGCGGCGCGAACGTGGTGCCCTCCATCTTGACCAGCTCGATCATCGAACCACCGGTCAGGAACGGCGGCATCGCTTCGAGCAGTTCACGGCGTCCATAAAGGACACCGATCCCGGACGGCGCGAGCATCTTGTGCGCGGAGAACACCGCGAAGTCGACACCGAGATCGGCGAAGTCCACCGGCGAGTGCGGCACCGACTGGCAGGCGTCGAGCACGGTCAGCGCGCCGACCTTCTTCGCCTTCTCGGTCAGCAGCTTCACCGGGTTCACGGTGCCGAGCACATTGGACTGGTGCGTGAACGCGAGCACCTTCGTCCGCTCGGTGATCAGTTCGTCCACGGTGGACAGATCGAGCCTGCCGTCCGCGGTGACGCCGAACCAGCGCAGCGTCGCACCCGTGCGCTGGCACAACTGCTGCCACGGCACCAGGTTCGCGTGGTGCTCCATCTCGGTGACGACGATCTCGTCACCCGGCCCGACCCGGAAGCGCTCCGACTCGGGCCCCGCGGTGGCGGCGTTGCTCATCGCGAAGGCGACCAGGTTGATGCCCTCGGTGGCGTTCTTGGTGAACACCAGCTCCTGCGGGGAGACCCCGACGAACTCCGCGGTACGCGCGCGGGCGTACTCGTAGGCGTCGGTGGCCTCTTCCGCGAGCTGGTGCGCGCCCCGGTGCACGGCCGCGTTGGACGTCTCCAGGAACCGGCGCTCCGCGTCCAGCACCTGGGTCGGCCGCTGCGAGGTGGCGCCGGAGTCCAGGTACACCAAGGGTTTCCCGTCCCGGACGGTACGGGACAGGATGGGGAAGTCGGCGCGGATCGCGTCGACCTCGATCGGCAGAGAGTTAGCAGTGGTGGTGGTCACTGGGCCAACCCCTCTCTCGGTGCGTTCGGACTCTCCGAAGTGGACTGAACGTCAGGCGGTGGCGGGCTCGGCCTTGCCGACGTACTTCACGTAGCCGTTTTCTTCCAGCTCGTCGGCGAGCTCCTTGCCACCGGACTCGACGATCTTGCCGCCCGCGAACACGTGCACGAAGTCCGGCGTGATGTGACGCAGGATCCGGGTGTAGTGCGTGATCAGCATGACGCCGACCTCGTTGTTCGACTTGTACTCGTTCACGCCCTCCGACACCACGCGCAGCGCGTCGACGTCGAGGCCGGAGTCGGTCTCGTCGAGGATGGCGATCTTCGGCTTCAGCAGCGAAAGCTGGAGGATCTCGTGGCGCTTCTTCTCACCACCGGAGAAGCCTTCGTTGACGCTGCGCTCGGCGAACTCGGACGAGATGTCGAGCTTGCCCATCTCCTCCTTGACCTCCTTGACCCAGTGGCGCAGCTTGGGGGCCTCGCCACGGACCGCGGTGGCCGCGGTGCGCAGGAAGTTCGACATCGAGACGCCGGGCACCTCGACCGGGTACTGCATGGCGAGGAAGAGGCCCGCGCGGGCGCGCTCGTCCACGCTCATCTCGAGCACGTTCTCCCCGTCGAGCAGCACCTCGCCGGAGGTCACTTCGTACTTGGGGTGACCGGCGATGGCGTAGGACAGCGTCGACTTGCCCGAGCCGTTCGGGCCCATGATCGCGTGCGTCTCGCCCGACTTGATGGTCAGGTTGACGCCCTTGAGGATCTCCTTGGCGCCTTCGTCGGTGGTGACGGAGGCGTGCAGGTCCTTGATTTCCAGCGTTGGCATGCTCTGTTTCCTGTGTCTGTGGCGGGAAAGGTGTTCGTGGATCAGGCGTTCACGGCTTCGAGCTCGGCTTCGATCGCGGCCGCGAGGCGCTCGCGCACCTCGGGGATGTCGATCTTCGCCAGGATCTCGTGGAAGAAGCCGCGCACCACGAGGCGGCGCGCCTGTCCCTCCGCGATTCCCCGCGACTGGAGGTAGAACAACTGCTCGTCGTCGAACCTTCCCGTCGCGCTGGCGTGGCCGGCGCCCTCGATCTCCCCGGTCTCGATCTCCAGGTTCGGCACCGAGTCGGCGCGCGCGCCCTCGGTGAGCACCAGGTTCCGGTTGAGCTCGTAGGTCTGCGTGCCCTCGGCCGCGGCCCTGATCAGCACGTCGCCGATCCACACGCCGTGCGCGCCGTCGCCCTGCAGCGCGCCCTTGTACATCACGTTGGACTTGCAGTTCGGCACCGCGTGGTCCACGAAGAGCCGGTGCTCCTGGTGCTGCCCCGCGTCGGCGAAGTACAGGCCGAGCATCTCCACGTCACCGCCGCGGTCGGCGAAGGTGGCCGTGGGGCTCACGCGCACCAGGTCACCGCCGAGGGTCACCACGATGTGCTTGAGCGTCGCGTCCTTGCCGAGCTTGAGGTGCTGCTCGGAGACGTGTACCGCGTCGTCGGCCCAGTCCTGCACGCTCACCACGGTGAGCTTCGCGCCGTCGCCGATGACGAACTCGACGTTGTCCGCGTAGGTGCCGGAACCGACGTGGTCGAGCACGATCGCGGCTTCGGCGAACTGCTCCGCCCGGACCTGCACGTGCCCGAACGCGGTCTTCCCCTCGCCCGGCCCGGTCAGCCTGACCACGGTCGGCGCGCTGGCCTTGGTCTCCTTCGGCACGGTCACCAGCGTGGCGTCGACGAACGACGAGAACGCCTGCGCGGCGATCCGGTCGCTCGGCACGCCCGCGGTACCGAGCCGCTCGTCGCCGCGCGGCACCGTTTCCACAGTGACCTCAGGCGCGGGCTCCGCCGCGACGGTGACCTCGCCGTCGGCGATGGCGCTGCCGTCGTGCAGGCCGCGCAGGCGCTTCATCGGCGTGAAGCGCCAGTTCTCCTCGCGACCGCCGGGAACCTCGAAGGCCTCGACGTCGTAGGAGGAAAACCGCTCCGCCCGGGAGGCTGCCGGAATGACAGCCTCCGCGGCCGCGGCGGTGTTGCTCGTGTTCGTGTCTGCTGGTGCCGTCATCTCAGCCGACGGATCCTTCCATCTGCAGTTCGATCAGGCGGTTCAGCTCGAGGGCGTACTCCATCGGCAGCTCGCGCGCGATGGGCTCGACGAAGCCGCGGACCACCATGGCCATCGCTTCTTCCTCGGTGAGACCGCGGGACATGAGGTAGAACAGCTGGTCCTCGCTGACCTTGGACACCGTGGCCTCGTGGCCCATCGACACGTCGTCGTTGCGGATGTCGACGTACGGGTAGGTGTCCGAGCGCGAGATGGTGTCGACCAGCAGCGCGTCGCACACGACGCTGGACCGCGAGTGGTGCGCCCGCTTCGCGACCTTCACCAGGCCGCGGTACGAGGTGCGGCCACCGCCGCGCGCCACCGACTTCGACACGATCGTCGAGGAGGTGTGCGGCGCCAGGTGCTCCATCTTCGCGCCGGCGTCCTGGTGCTGGCCCTCGCCAGCGAACGCGACCGAGAGGACCTCGCCCTTCGCGTGCTCGCCCATCAGGAACACCGACGGGTACTTCATGGTCACCTTGGAGCCGATGTTGCCGTCGACCCACTCCATGGTCGCGCCCTCTTCGCACTTGGCGCGCTTGGTGACCAGGTTGTAGACGTTGTTCGACCAGTTCTGGATCGTGGTGTAGCGGCAGCGGCCGCCCTTCTTCACGATGATCTCCACGACCGCCGAGTGCAGCGAGTCGGACTGGTAGATCGGCGCGGTGCAGCCCTCGACGTAGTGCACGTAGGCGTCTTCGTCGACGATGATCAGGGTCCGCTCGAACTGGCCCATGTTCTCGGTGTTGATGCGGAAGTAGGCCTGCAGCGGGATGTCCACGTGCACGCCCTTCGGCACGTAGATGAACGAGCCGCCGGACCACACCGCGGTGTTCAGCGCGGAGAACTTGTTGTCACCGGCCGGGATCACGGAGCCGAAGTGCTCCTGGAAGATCTCCGGGTGCTCCTTGAGCGCGGTGTCGGTGTCGAGGAACAGCACGCCCTGTGCCTCCAGGTCCTCGCGGATCTGGTGGTAGACGACCTCCGACTCGTACTGCGCGGCCACACCCGCGACGAGGCGCTGCTTCTCCGCCTCCGGGATGCCGAGCTTGTCGTAGGTGTTCTTGATGTCCTCGGGGAGTTCTTCCCAGCTCGTCGCCTGCTTCTCGGTCGAGCGCACGAAGTACTTGATGTTGTCGAAGTCGATCCCGGAGAGGTCGGCGCCCCAGTTCGGCATCGGCTTGCGGTCGAACAGCTTCAGCGCCTTCAGGCGCGTGTCGCGCATCCACTCCGGCTCGGACTTCTTGCTGGAGATGTCGACGACGACATCCTCGTTCAGCCCGCGGCGGGCGCTGGCGCCCGCGGTGTCGGAGTCGGCCCACCCGAACGCGTACTTGCCAAGAGAGTTGATGGTCTCTTCCTGGCTCATGGGCGTGGTGGTGGTGCGCTGCTCGGCAGCGGCAGTCATACGGGGTGCCCTCCATTCGCGGATACTGTCTCGTCCCCTTTTCGGGGGGTGTCCCCGCCGGGGGTGGCGTCCCCGGCGGATCGGTGCCCTTCGGGCGGGGTGTCCTCCGGCTGCCGTCCGGCCTCCGGAGTACCCGCCGGGGCGACGGGTACGTGCGTGGTGCACGCGGCGTCGCCGCGTGCGATCGTCGCCAGCCGCTGCACGTGCGTGCCGAGCAGCTTGGCGAACGCCTCGGTCTCGGCCTCGCACAGCTGCGGGAACTCCGCGGCGACGTGCGCGACCGGGCAGTGGTGCTGGCAGAGCTGCTCGCCCGCACCGACCTTGCGGGTCGACGCAGCGTAGCCTTCCCTGGTCAGCGCCGCGGCGAGGGCCTCGGCCCGCGCCGCCGGCTCCATGGCGCCGGTGACGGCGTCGGAGTGCGGCCCGACGAGCGAGGCCACCCGCCGCTCGGCGAACGCGCGGACCGCGTCCTCCCCCGCGTGCTCGGCGAGGAAGCGGATCGCGGACACCGCGAGGTCGTCGTAGGCGTGCCCGAACCGGGCGCGGCCGCTCTCGGTGAGCAGGAACAGCTTGGCGGGACGGCCACGACCGCGAGGCCCGCGCCGCGGCGCGTCCCTCGTCTCGGCCTCACCGTCGGCCACCAGTGCGTCGAGGTGGCGGCGGACGGCGGTCGGGCTGATCCCGAGCTGGTCCGCGACGACCACGGCGGTCATCGGGCCCTGCTCCAGCAGCAGCCGCGCGACCTCGTGCCGGGTGCGCCCATCCGCGTTGACCTGCGCCGGGACACCCGCGACCGCGGCACGGCGCGGCTCGCCGTCCGACGGGGTGAGGGCTCCGGTCTTTTTCACAACATAAGTGTGTCGTATTTACCCGCCGACGGCAAAGGCGGGGTCATCGGTGAGTGACCGGACTCACGGCGGCCGGGAGTCGCTACGCTCCGTTCGTGGCATTCGGCTGGCGGGCGGCGGGACGGGGGACGGCGGCGTCACCCGTCCGGCCGCCCGAGGCCGAACCGCTGCGGGACGCCGATATCCGCGGGCTGCACCTCGTCCGGCTGTTCGGCACGGTCGGCGCGCTGCTGCTCGCGTTCGGCTCGCTCGGCGCGGGCGCGGCGCCGGTCCTCAACCCGGTGCTCGAGATCCCGGTGCTGCGGGTGTTCGCGCGCATCCCGACCGTCGCGCTGGCGATCGCGTTCGCCGGGATCGGGATGATGGTCGTCGGCTGGCTCATGCTCGGCCGGTTCGCCAGCCCGGCGCGGGACAGGATCGCTTCGCGCGGCCAGTTCGACCGCACGGTCGCGATGTGGGCGATCCCGCTGCTGTTCATCCCGCCGCTGTTCTCCCGCGACGTCTACGCCTACCTCGCGCAGAGCGAGATCGTGCACCGCGGCATGGACCCGTACACGCTCGGGCCAGCCGACGCGCTCGGCGTCGGCGATCCGTTGACCGCCAACGTGTCCAACATGTGGCGCGAGACCTCGGCGCCGTACGGGCCGCTCTACCTCCGCCTCGGCGGCTGGCTGGCCGGGCTTTCCGGCAACCACATCGTGGTCGGCGTGCTGTTGCAGCGCCTGCTCGCGCTCGCGGGCGTCGCGCTCATCGTCTGGGCGCTGCCCCGGCTGGCCCGCCGCTTCGGCGTCCAGCCGTCCACCGCGCTGTGGCTCGGCGCCGCCAATCCGCTGGTGCTCTTCCACCTCGTCGCGGGCGCGCACAACGACGCGCTCGCGCTCGGGTTGATGATGGCGGGCCTCGAACTCGGCCTCCGGCGGCTGCCGGTCCGGATCAAGGGCGACGACCCGCCGCCGCTGGCGAAGGGGGAACTGCTCTTCATCGCACTCGGCGTGGCGGTGCTCACGCTCGGCGCGATGGTGAAGGTCAACGCGGTGTTCGCGCTGCCGTTCTTCACCGTGATGGTGGCCAGGCGCTGGCACGGCAGGCTGCGCGACCTGGTGCGCGCCGGGCTGCCGATGGCGCTCGTGTTCGCCGTCGTCACGGTGGCCGTGTGCCTCGGGTCCGGGCTCGGGTTCGGCTGGATCGCCAGGCTGAGCACGCCGGGCATGGTGTGGAGCTGGATCTCCCCGATCACCGAACTGTCCAATGTGGGCGGTGTGCTCGGCATCGCGCTCGGGCTCGGCAACCAGACGAACTCGCTGGTGTCGGTGATGACACTGGTCGGGTACGCGCTCGCCGCCGCGATCACGCTCAAGTTCCTCTGGGACAGCTTCAACTGGCGCTACCGCCCGATAATCGGGCTCGGCGTCTCGCTCGGGGCCGCCTCGGTGCTGCACGTCGCGATGCAGCCCTGGTACCTGCTGTGGGCGGTGATCCCGCTCGCCGCCGCCGCGGGCACCTCGCGGTTTCGGATCGCGGCCACCGTGATCAGCGTCATCCTGCCGTTCCTGACCCCGCCGACCGGCAGCACGTTCGCCGGGCGGCCGTTCGTGCTCGCCTTCGCCTACCTCTCCGCGGGCGTCGTCGTCGCGATCGCGCTGGTCATCGTGCGGAGGCAGGAACCGTCGCTGGTGCCGTGGCCGGTCAAGCGGCCGAAGCAGATGCCGGAGCACCTCGCCTGAGCCAACGCCGTATTCTCGGTTCTCGTGAGTTCAGCCGCCGTCGAAATCACCGGGCTGGTGAAGCGCTACGGGTCCGTCACCGCGGTCGACGGCCTCGACCTCGCGATGCCGCGCGGCACGGTGCTCGCCCTGCTCGGGCCGAACGGCGCGGGCAAGACGACCACCGTCGAGATCTGCGAAGGGTTCCTGCGCCCCGACTCGGGTTCCGTGCGCGTGCTCGGGCTCGACCCGGTCCGCGACGGGAAGCGGCTCCGCCCGCGTATCGGCGTGATGCCGCAGGGCGGCGGCGCGTACCCCGGCGTCCGCGCCGACGAGATGCTCCGGCTCGTCGCCTCGTGCGCGGCGAGCCCGCTCGATCCCGCGTGGCTGCTCGAAACCCTCGGCCTCTCCTCGGCGCGCCGCACCCCGTTCAAACGGCTCTCCGGCGGGCAGCAGCAACGGCTTTCGCTCGCGTGCGCGCTCGTCGGCCGCCCGGAGCTGGTGTTCCTCGACGAGCCGACGGCTGGCATGGACCCGCAGGCGCGGCGCCTCGTGTGGGACCTGCTCGGCGCGCTGCGTTCCGACGGGGTCAGCGTGCTGCTCACCACGCATCTCATGGAGGAAGCCGAAGCGCTCGCGGACGACGTGGTGATCGTGGACGGCGGCAAGGTGATCGCGAACGGCGCTCCGAGCGCGCTGACCGCCGAGAACGACGAAACCGCGCAACTGCGCTTCAAGGCGAAGGTCGGGCTGGACACCGCACTGCTCGCGGCCGCGCTGCCGGAGGGCTACCGCGTGCAGGAAGCCGCGCCGGGCGCGTACCGGGTCGAAGGCGCCGTCGACCCGCAGGTGGTGTCGGCGGTGACCGCGTGGTGCGCGCAGCAGGGCGTGCTCGCCGAGGAGCTGCACGTCGGAAGGCGCGGTCTCGAAGAGGTCTTCCTCGACCTGACCGGACGGGAGCTTCGCGCATGAGCCAGTTCGCCGCGGGCACTTTCACTCCCGCTCCCGGGCGCGGGAAGCTGCCCAAGATGCTGCTGACGCACGCGAGGGTCGAAGCGAGCCTGACCCTGCGCCACGGCGAGCAGACGCTGCTGACCCTGCTCATCCCGCTGGCCCTGCTGGTCGGGCTGAGCCTGCTGAACATCCTGCCCACCGGCGACATCGGCGCACTGTCCAGAGTGGACTGGGTGACGCCGAGGATCCTCGCGCTCGCGGTGATGTCCTCGGCGTTCACCGGCCAGGCCATCGCGCTCGGCTTCGACCGCCGTTACGGTGTGCTGAAACGACTTTCGGCGACCGCGCTCCCCCGCTGGCTGCTCGTCGCCGGGCGGCTCGCCGCGGCGCTCGTGGTGGTCGCGCTGCAGACGGTCGTGCTGGGCGTGGTCGCGGCGTTCCTCGGCTGGACGCCGTCGGGTGGCGGCATCGTCGCCGCCGTGGTGCTGCTGATCGTGGGCACGCTCGCGTTCGGCGCGCTCGGGGTGCTGCTCGGCGGTTCCCTGCGCGCCGAAGCCGTGCTGGCACTGGCGAACATCGTGTGGTTCGTGCTGCTGCTGGCGGGCGGGATCCTGCTGGCACCGGCCACGTTGCCCAGTGGTCTCGCGGCGGTCGTCGAACTGCTGCCGTCCGGCGCGCTCGCGGAGGGGTTACGGGCGGCGCTCGTCGACGGATCGTTCGCGTGGGGCCCTGTCGGCGTGCTCCTCGGCTGGGCCGTCGTCGCGGGCGGGCTCGCGTCGAAGACGACCCGCCTCACCTGAGAAAAGCCCGCCGCCATACCATCGAACGGTGCAATTCAGCTCGCTGATCGGCCGCCTGCCCTACCCGTCGCGCACGGTGCAGCGGACAGTCGCCGTCGCCGCCGTGATCGCGCAGGCGGGGATCGGCGTGACCGGATCGGTCGTGCGCGTCACCGGATCGGGGCTCGGCTGCCCCACCTGGCCCGAATGCGTCAAGGGCAGCATGATCCCGGTCGACCACCCCGAGTACCAGGCGCTGAACCAGTGGATCGAGTTCAGCAACCGGATGCTGACCGGCGTGGTGATCGCGGTCGCCGCGCTGTGCCTGATCACCGCGTGGCGCGTCGCGCACGAGCACCCCGAGCGGAAGCGGCTGGTGAAGCTCGCGTGGACGATGCCGGGCGGCGTCGTGCTGCAGGCCGTCGTCGGCGGGATCACCGTGCTGGCCAAGCTGGAGTGGTGGACGGTCGCGATCCACTTCCTGGCTTCGACGCCGCTGATCTGGCTCGCCGTGCTGCTGCTGCGCGAGTTCGCGTCCGACGGTCAGCCGGTGCGCTGGCGCGACGGCGACACCGGGCGCACGTTCCTGGTGGTGCTGATCGCCTCGATGTGGGCGGTGCTGATCGCCGGGACCGTGGTGACCGGCGCGGGCCCGCACGGCGGTGACCCGAAGACGCACCGCCTCGACGCGCCCGTGGACACCCTCGCCACCGTGCACGGCGGACTGCTCGTCTGCTACCTGATCGTGCTCGCCTGCTACGGCCTCTACCTCTTCCGCGCCGGTGCGACGCCGAAGCTGTGGCGCGCCTACGCCGCCGTGTGGATCGTCGCGCTCGCCCAGGGCGCGCTCGGATCCGTCCAGTACGGGCTCGGCGTGCCGGAGGCGCTCGTCTCGCTGCACGTGCTCGGCTCCGCGCTCGTCCTCATCGCCACCGCGAACCTGTGGTGCACCGCGCGGGACCAGCACCGGCTCGAGTCTTCTTCGGACAGTGAGCACGAGCTGACGCCGGCGGGCTGAGGTCCGTTCACCACGACGTCACACCGCGGTCAGCCCGCCTGGTTACGCTCCCTGCGCCGAACGTCCGATTCGCCCTTCCACGCGCAATGAGGTCGGCCATGACCAAACCGTTGATCTCGGGCCACCGCTCGACCGGGCAGATGATCGTCCTCAAGACCTTCCTGCTGGTGCCGTTCGCGGCGCTGCTCGCCGCGCTGCCGCTGGCGTGGGGCTGGGGCGTGTCCTGGCTCGACCTCGCGCTCGCGGCGGTGTTCTACACGGTCGCGACGCTGGGCGTGACCGTCGGGTACCACCGCTACTTCACCCACGGCGCCTTCAAGACGGGCCGGGGGCTCCGCGTCGCGCTCGCCATCGCGGGCAGCATGGCCGTGCAGGGCTCGGTGATCTTCTGGGTCGCGAGCCACCGCAGGCACCACGCGTTCGCCGACCGCGAGGGCGATCCGCATTCCCCGTGGCTCTTCGGCACCTCCCCCGCCGCGATGCTGCGCGGGTTCTGGCACTCGCACATGGGCTGGATGTTCCGCCGCGAAGTGACCAACTACGAACGGTTCGCGCCCGATCTGCTCGCCGACGAGGACCTCCGGGTGGTCAACCGGTACTTCTGGCTGTGGATCGTGCTCAGCCTCGCGCTGCCCGCGGCGCTCGGCGGGCTGCTGAGCTGGTCGTGGCAGGGCGCGCTCACCGCGTTCTTCTGGGCTGGCCTGGTCAGGATCGCGTTCCTGCACCACGTGACCTGGTCGGTGAACTCGATCTGCCACCTCGTCGGCGAGCGGCCGTTCGCGAGCAGGGACCGCGCGGCGAACTTCTGGCCGCTGGCGATCCTGTCCATGGGCGAATCGTGGCACAACTCGCACCACGCCGACCCGACCTGCGCGCGCCACGGCGTGCTGCGCGGGCAGGTCGACGTCTCGGCGCGGTTGATCTGGATCTTCGAACGGCTCGGGCTGGCGAAGAACGTGCGCTGGCCGAAACCCGAGCGCTTCGCCGCGAAACGCTTGTCCTAAAACAACTTCAGCGCATCTCCCCCGCGCCCGCGTACCGGTTCGCGCTGCGCAGTGCCGCGCCCTCGGCGAACCGGCCGAACCGGAAGTCCGCCGCGTCGACGGCGGGATCACCGCTGACCCCGTCGACGAGCAGGTCCGCGCTGAGCCTGCCGACGGCGGGCGCCAGCTTGAACCCGTGCCCGCTGAACCCGACGGCGAGGAAGAGACCCGGCACGCCGGACGGCCCGATCACCGGGTTGTAGTCGGGAGTGACGTCGTAGCAACCGGCGTACGTGGTCACCACGCCGGGATCCGGCCAGCCGGGGAAGCGGTGCGCGAGCTTTTCCACGGCGGTCTCGACGAACGAGCCGTCCGCGCGCTGCCGGTACCGGTCCGGGTCGACGTACTCGGGCACGGCGTGATCGCTGTTGCCGACGAGCACGTCGCCCGACGGTTCCCGGCGGAAGTACTGCAGGCTCACCAGATCCGACACGACGGGCGCCTGCCCGACCTCGGCGCCGGAGTCGACGAGCACGATCTGCGCGCGCTGGGCGCGCACGGGCAGATCCACCCCGAGCGGCGCGGCGAGCGGAACCGACCACGGTCCGTTGGCCAGTACCACCGTGCCCGCGGAAATCCGTTCCCCCGCACCGGTTTCGACGCCGATCGCCCTGCCGCCGGTGCCCTTCATCAACCGCCGCACCGGCGTGTGCTGCCTGATCCGCACCCCGCGGTGCCGTGCCGCCGCGGCGAAGGCCATTCCGGTCAGGTACGCGTCCCCGCTGCCGCCGCGGGGCTCGTAGGCGAAGGCCCGGAAGTCGTCGACGCGCATCGCGGGCCACCAGTCGCGAACCCGGTCGGGCGTGATTTCGTCGACCTCGACGCCGACCGACCGCTGGATCGCGATATTGGCCCGCAGGGCGGAAAGGTTCTCCTCGCCGACCCCGACGGCATATCCCACGCGCCGGAACCCCACGTCGGTACCGAGCAGTTCTTCGGCGTGCTCGAACACTCCGACCCCGTACCAGGCCATCGCCGCCAGCGACGCGACGCCGTAGTGGCAGCGGACGATGCTGCTGGACTTCGCGGTGCCGCCGGAGCACAGCGTCGAGCGTTCGAGCACCACGACGTCGCGCACGCCGCGTTCGGCGAGCGCCCAGGCGATCGCGAGCCCTTCGAGGCCGCCGCCGACGATCACGACATCCACGTTCTCCACACCGTGCTCCATCTCGTCAGCTCCAGGGGAACGGGGAGCTGCTCACCGGGTGCAGGCGGCCCTCGGCGAACCGGGACAGCCGGAACGGTTCGAGAAGTGCTTGCGGCGCACCGAGGATCTCCTTCGCGACCAGTTCGCCGACGCCGATCATCTTGTACCCGTGGTTCGAGTCGGCGATGACCGAGACGTTCTCCCCGACCGTGTCGAACACCGGGAAGCTGTCCGGGGTGAAGCAGCCGAGCCCGCCGGACGGCTCCCTGGACAGCAGGTGCGCCGTCCCTTCGAACCGGCCGAGGCAGTGCGCCAGCGCCGCCGTCCACGTCCTCGCGAACGCCTCCCCCACGACGAACTCGGGACTCGCCGGGCCGTACGGGTCGACGGCCACCTCGTCGTACGGCCGGTCGACCCGGTTCGGCGCGGTTCCTCCTTGCACGCCACCGAAGTTCGCGTCCGGCTTGAAGTAAACGCCCCACAGGGAATCCGTGACCAGTTCACCGCGCTCGTCGTACAGCGGCACGTCGCTGTCCACGTGGATCACCGGCGGCGCGGCGCCGCCGGCGTCGGCGAGGAACTCCGGCTCCACCTTGAGCGTGCCCTCCTGCAACGCCCAGTAAGTCCACATCGGACTGTCGAACACCGCGCCGCGGTCGAGCGGAATCCCGACTCGGTCCGGCTGGCCGAGCATGCGCCACACCTCGCGGATCCACGGCCCGGCGGCGACGACCACGTGCTCGCACCGGATCTCTCCGGCGTCGGTCCTGACCGCGGTCACCGCGCCGCCGGTGCGCCGCATCCCCCTGACCCGCACGCCTTCGACGATCCGGACGCCCTCCGCGCGCGCCATGCGGGCGAGCCCGCGCACCGACGCCATGTTGTTCGCGTACCCACCCCGCTTCTCGTGCAGGACGTTCGTGACCCCCTCGGCGCGCCAATCCGGGAACAGCGCCCGCAAATAGCGCCGGGTCGCGGCGGCACCGTCGACGAACACCGACTCGTAGCCGATCGCGCGCTGTTGTTCGTGGATTCCCGCCACGTCCCCGGCCATGCGCTCCGGCGAGATCTGCAAATAGCCGACGGGGTGGTACGATAGCTCGTCGGCGTGCTCTTCCCAGACCCGCACGGAATGCGCCATCAGCTCGCGCATCGCGGGCTGGAAGTAGTTGTTGCGCACCACGCCGCAGGCGATACCGGAAGCGCCCGCCCCGACCGCGGTCTTGTCGAGCACGACGATATCGGGTGTGCGGCCGAGCTTCCTGGTCTGCTTCGCGAGGTGCCACGCGGTGGAAAGGCCGTGCACCCCCGCGCCGACGACGACGCAGGTCGCCGACTCCGGAATCTGGCTCGTGCGGTCGTCGCCGGTCATGGCGGGGTCCCTTCGGGATCGGGGTTCACAGGTCGAGTGCCAGGTTCGAGGTGCGGGCGCGGCTGACGCAGATCATCATGCAGTCCCCGCGCGCACGGTCCTCTTCGGACAGTACGGTGTCGCGGTGATCGGGCACGCCGTCGAGCACACCGGCCTCGCAGGTGCCGCAGTACCCTTCCTCGCACGACGAAGCGACGCGCGGCAGCACTTCTCTGACCGCGCTGAGCACGCTGCGGCCCGGCAGCACGGTGACCCGCTTGCCGGATCGGCGCAGCTCGACCTCGATCGGCCGGTCCGCGTCCTCCCGTGGTGGTTCCGGCGTGCCGGGCCGGAAGCGTTCGACCCGCAACGAGCCGAGCAGGCCGAGGCGGTCGCAGTGCCGTTCGACGGCGTCCAGCAGCGGCGGCGGGCCGCAGCAGTACACCGCGGTCGACGGCGCGGCCGCGGCAAGACGCGAACCGAGATCGGGCAGGCCAAGCTCGTCCTGCGGCACGAGTGTCAGCCGCGGCCCGCCGAGCGCGCGCACCTCTTCGGTGAACGCCATCGTCCGCCGCGACCGGCCGCCGTACACCAGCTCCCACCGCGCGTCGCCCCCGGCGACCGCCCTGAGCATCGGCAGGATCGGGGTGATCCCGATGCCACCGGCGATGAACAGGTAGTCCGCCGCGGAGCGCAGCGGGAAGTGGTTGCGGGGACCGCGAAAACCCAGCCGCGCGCCCGGCACTGCTGTGCGGTGCAGTTCACGGGAACCGCCCCGGCCGCCCGGTTCGTCGAGCACCGCGATCCGGTAGACGTCCCGGTCGCCGGGGTCGCCGCACAGCGAGTACTCCCGCACCAGGCCGGAGCCGAGTACGACGCTGATGTGCGCGCCCGGCTCCCACCGCGGCAACGGGCCACCGTCCGGCGCGGCCAGTTCGAGCGACAGCACCCCGTCGGCGACCAGCTCCGCGCGGCGGACCACCGCTTCGCCGTCCACCCCTTGAAGGCAGGTCGCGGGCATCGTGGAAGTTCGCATCGGCTCAGTCCTTTTCGGACTGGCGGAACCACCATCGGTGGAAGTCCGCGATGGAGTTCTCGGTGACCGGGGACAGCGGCCCCGGCAGGTAGCCGCGGGAGGAGATACCGGCGAAGTTCCGCTCGCACAGCTCCCAGTCCTGTTCGGAGGTTTCCTTCCAGACCGCCACCACGTCCTCGGTGCGGTAGTCGACGCCGTCGACCGCGCCACCGCGGACCAGGAACGCCAGATCGACATCCGTGGTACCGGCGTCGACCGGGGTCAACCGGGTCGTCACCGCGTAATCGGCGTTCACGTGGCTCCACGAATTCGGAAGCGTGACGACGCGGACACTCCCCGCACGCGGTCTCGTCAGCCTGCCCAGCAAGGGCGCCACGAGGCCGCCGGACAGGCTTTCGGTTTCGAAACCGTCGCGCAGCGGCAGTCGCGCGACCCGGTAGAAAGCACCGCCCGGAAAACTGACCTGCTTTTCCGACAACCCCTGCGCACGCCATTCGGCACGTTGTCTCGCGAATTCCGCTTCGTATTCGGGATCGACCCTGCCGTCCCCGTTCACCCCGAGCTCGTAATTCGAAAGGCAGAATTCGGGGTGATTCGGGCGGCAGTGGTAGCATTCGCGGTTGTTTTCCACCAGCGTCTTCCAGTTGGCCGCCACCCGGTACCGGAATCGCGCGATCACCTCGGCCGTACCGAGTTCGTACGGGCCGAGCTGATCGGCGATCGCCGCGGCCGCGCCGTCGAACGGCGGCGGTTGTTCCGCGAAGCAGACGAACACCAGCCCGGCCACCTCGCGCACGGGCACCGGGCGCAGCCCCAGCTCGGCACCGCACCGTTCGCGGAACCCCTCGCCCATGTCGCCCGCGGCCCGCAGGGCGCCGTCCAGGCCATAGGTCCAGGAGTGGTACCCGCAGACGAGCGTCCTCGCCCGCCCGCCCCCGTCGTCGAGCAGGCGCGAGCCCCGGTGGCGGCACACGTTGTGGTGCGCGTGCAGCACGGAGTCCCCGGTCCGGGTGAGCACGACCGACTCGCCGCCGACGCTCCACGTCGTGTACGACCCCGGCGGTACCTCCGCCGAAGCCGACACGAACAACCAGGTGCGCAGGAACACGCGTTCGATATCGGAGGCGAACACGTCCGCATCCGTGTAGGCGGCCCTCGGCAGCGAATAACCCGGCCGGTGCCGCACACCGACCACATCGGAAACAATGCCCCCGGCATCGGTATTGACTGCGGTCATGAAACCCGTCCCAAACCCTCGGCGTGCTGGCACGATTCATTGTGCGGGCAGAGCAGGCCACCGCATCGGATACGGCATTGCGAAAAAGCGGTCGTTCCATAAGGATGACCTAATGGCTCTGGAGCTGCGGCAGCTGCGCTCGTTCCTGGCGGTGGCCACCGAACTGCACTTCAGCCGCGCGGCGCAGCGGTTGCACGTCAGCCAGTCCGCGCTGAGTCAGCAGATCAGGGCGCTCGAAGACAACCTCGGCGCCGTGCTGTTCTCCCGCACCAGCCGGATGGTCGAGCTGACCCCGGCGGGCCAGGCGCTGTTCGAAGCCGCGCCGCGGGTCCTGTTCGAAGCGGACCGGGCGATCGAACGGGTCCGCCAAGCGGCCAGCGGCACCGCGGGTGTGCTGGTGATCGGCGCGGTCGGCACGGCGCTGGCCAGCATCGCGCCGCGGATCATGCGGGCGGTGTGGGAGGACGCGCCCGATCTCCGGCTCGAAGTCACGCAGATGGACACGGCGGCGCAGCTCATCGCGCTCGCCGACAACCGGCTCGACGTCGCGCTCGTGCGCGAGGCGAGCCCGCATTCGGCGCTGCGGACCGAACCGCTCGTCTCGGAACCGCTCATGGTCGCGCTGCCCGAGGACCACCGGCTGGCGAACGACGAGCAGATCCGCCCGGAGGACCTGGCGGGTGAGCCGTTCGTGCTGTGGCCGCGCCCGCTCGGCGCCGAGTTCTTCGACATCATCACCGGCTACTGCCGGGAGCACGGATTCAGCCCGCGCATCGTCGCCGAGGGCACCGACATCGAAACCCAGCTCGGCCTGGTGGCCAGCGGGATGGGTGTTTCGCTGCAGCCGGCGTTCTACGCGAACCTGCGGATGGTGGGCGTCGGGTTCCGCCCACTGGCCGGACCGGCGCCGCAGATCGCGCTGCAGGTCGCGTGGCGGCGCGACGACACCTCGGCCGCGGTGCGGCGGTTCGTCACCGCGGCGCTCGCCGTCGCGCAAACCATCGAGTGATCAGCGGCCTGCCATGCGACGTCGGTGCGCCGCGCCGATCACGGTCGCGTTGACGGTTTCGGCGTCCCAGTCGGCGGTCTCGAGGTCGTCCACCTGCTCGACGAGCGCGTCGCCCGCCTGCGTGCTGGCGACCACCACGTCGCCGAGCGCGCCGTCCGCGCCCACGAGCACCACCCGCGCGCCCACGCGCCCGATGTTCTCGACGACCGCTTTGGACGGTTTGCCGTGCGCGGCGACGAACTGGCGCGCCGCGGTCACCTGCCGCGCCGTCGGTACCTGCGGGGTCTCTTCGCTCTGCTCAGCCACGCCGCCGATCCTAGCCAGCTCACCGCGCGAGCGCTGCGGTGCCGATCACGGGAACATGATCCGGTGCGACCGGGTTGCACCGGAAAACGCTTCGCCTACGAACGTGAGGAGTACGAATGCCCCAGGCAGTGCGGGTGACGCGCACCGGTGGTCCCGAGGTGCTGGACGTGGCCGAGGTCGAGGTCGGCGAGCCGGGCGCCGGTGAGCTGCTGGTCGATGTGGCGGCGGCGGGCGTCAACTACATCGACACCTACCAGCGCGCGGGCATCTACCCGATCGAGCTGCCGTTCACCCTCGGCATGGAGGGCGCGGGCACCATCGCCGCCGTCGGCGCCGACGTCACCGGGTTCGCGGTCGGCGAGCGGGTGGCGTGGCAGGGCGCGCTCGGCAGCTACGCGCAGCGCGCGCTCGTGCCCGCGCGCATCGCGGTCAAGGTGCCCGACCCGGTCTCGGACGAGGTCGCCGCCGCGACCCTGCTGCAGGGGATCACCGCGCACTACCTCGTCGCGTCGACCTACCGGGTCTCCGACGGCGACACGATTCTCGTGCACGCCGCGGCGGGCGGGGTCGGGCTGCTGCTGATCCAGCTCGCGAAGGCACGCGGCGCGCGCGTGATCGGGACGGTGTCCACCGAGGAGAAGGAACAGCTGGCCCGTGGCGCGGGCGCGGACGAGGTGATCCGCTACGACGAAGTCGACTTCGCCGAGGCCGTGCGGGAGCTGACCGGCGGCGAGGGCGTTTCGGTGGTGTACGACGGGGTCGGCAAGTCCACAGTGGACGGAAGCCTGAAGAGCCTGAAGCGGCGCGGGCTGCTCGCGCTGTTCGGCGCGGCGAGCGGCCCGGTGCCGCCGATCGACCCGCAGCGCCTCAACTCCGGCGGCTCCCTGTACCTGACCCGGCCGACCGCGGCCGACTACACGGCCACCCGCGAGGAACTCGACTGGCGCGCGAAGGAGTTGTTCGACGCCATCATCGACGGCTCGCTCGACATCCGGATCGGCGGCCGGTACCCGCTCGCCGACGCCCGCACCGCGCACGAGGACCTGCAAGGCCGCCGCACCACCGGCAAGCTCCTGCTCATCCCCTGACCCTGACGGGCCACGGAAAGTCCCTGAAGGCCACCTTGACGGCACTGAATGCCCGAATCTCGGCCTTCGCGACCTCACGTTCCCGAGGAGGGACACGTTCCCGAGAAGGGGCCCCGCATCGCGATGCCCTGAAGGTCACCTTCACGGCACTGAATGCCGTGAAGGCCACCTTCAGGGCATTGCCAGCATCGTGCCGCCAGCCGCGAAGGGAACATTTGGGGCACTGAATGCCGTGAAGGTGGCCTTCAGGGATGAGCGGCCGCCGGGGAAGCGGGTCAGCTGACCTTGGCGGCGTCCACCACGAAGACGAGCGTCTCGTTCGGCTTGATCTGACCGCCGCCCGCGCCCTTCTCCTTGTAGCCGAGCGCGGGCGGGATGATCAGCAGGCGCCGCGCGCCCTGCTTGATCCCGACCAGCCCCTGGTCCCAGCCCGGGATGACGTCGCCGCCGCCGAGGTTCAGCTTGAAGGCCTCACCCCGGTCGTAGGAGTTGTCCTTGACCGCCTTGTCCGACCAGGTCACCAGCTCGTAGTTCATCTCGAGCTGGCTGCCCGCCTTCGCCTCCGCGCCGGTGCCGGGCTTGAGGTCCTTGCTGACCAGCTTGGCGGGCGGCTTGCAGGTGTCCGGAATGGTGATCTCCGGCTTCTTGCCGGGATCCCCGGTGACCTTGATGTCGTCCGCGGTGCACTCCTTGCCCTGCGCCTCGGGCTGCGCGGTGGCGCCCCCGGACGGCGGGGCCTGCGAGGCGGACGAGGGCGCTCCAGCCGGTGCCGGCGCGGACACGGTCGGGCCGGTGCCGGGCGCGTCCGGCGAAGGCTCCTCCGAGTTGGCGCAGGCACCCAGGCTCAGCGCGGCGGCGACGGCCGCGATCATGATCTTGCCAGCGTTACGCATGGCGCTCACCTTATCCGGGCGCTTGAACCGGCTCGCTCGCGGCCGAAAGTGCTGGCGAAAGCGGGCCCTCGTGCACGATCCCGAGCCGCTTGGTGGCACGGGTCAGCGCGACGTAGAGATCGTTCCACCCCCGCGTCGACCCGCTCGTGATCTCCTCCGGCGCGACCACGACCACCGCGTCGTATTCGAGCCCCTTCGCCTCTTCGACGGCCAGCACGGACAGCCGCTCGCCCTGCGCTTCGAGCAGCCCCGCGAACGCGTCCCGCACCTCCCCGAGCCTGCCCTGCGGCGCCAGCACCGCCACCGTTCCGCCGTCCGCGGCGGCCAGTTCGGCTTCCGCGAACGACGGCAGCGCGGCATCGGCCGCCTCGGCCCGCCACGGCCGGATTCCGGTGTCACGCACCGAAGTCGGCGCGCTCAGCTCGGGATCGACCTCGCGCAGCGCCACCGCGGCGAGCGCCATCACCTCCGACGGCGTCCGGTAGTTGACGGTCAGCTCGCGCAACCGCCAGCGGTCCCCGACATACGGGCTCAGCATCTCGTCCCACGAGGACGCCCCCGCGGGCGCGCCGGTCTGCGCGACGTCGCCGACGAGCGTCATCGACCGCGACGGGCACCGCCGCATCAGCAGCCGCCAGTCCATGGGGGACAGCTCCTGCGCCTCGTCGACGATCACGTGCCCGAACGTCCAGGTCCGGTCCCGTGCAGCGCGCTGCGCCGCGGTGAGCGCGCTGCGGCGTTCCTGGCGCTCGGCGAACAGCTCCGCGTCCAGGATGTCGCCGACGCGCAGGATCTCCTCGTCGGCGAGTTCGTCGTCCTGTTCCATGATGTGCAGCACGCCCTCGGCGTAGGCGCGCTCTTCTCGTTCCCGCTTGGCCTGCTTGGCTTTCTGGTCGGCGTCGTCCTCGCCGAGCAGCTCGGCCAGTTCGTCGAGCAGCGGCATGTCCGCCGGGGTCCACGGCGACCGCACCGTTCGGACGAGCGAGCCGCGTTCGGCCTCGGTGAGCCACTCCCCCGCAGCCGACGCGATGCGCTCGGCCGAGGCGTAGAACTCACGCAGGAACCGTTGCGGCGTAACGGTCGGCCACAGCGATTCGATCGCCTCGCGCACCTCGGGCGAATTCGCCAGCTCGGCGCGGATCTCGTCCACATCCCGGGTGTCGAGCACCGTCGCGTCCGTGGATTCCCCTTCCGCGAACGGGATTTCGGGCACGTCTTCGAACAGGTCGACCTCGAGGTGCTCGGTGACCTGCTCGGTCAACGCGTCGACCACCGAGTCGGCGAAGACCCGGCGCGCGACGTTGTGCGGACGCAGGGTCGCGCGCGCCTTCTCGCGGGCTCGCTCGGCGATTTCCCAGGTGAGCCGCAGCTTTTCCCCTTCCACGTCGATCTCGATGACCTCGTCCGGAACGCGCTGGCTGTCCCGCACCGCGGCGGTGAGCACGTCCACCATCGCGAGGCGGCCCTTCACCTCGGCCGTTTCGCGGGAATCGGTGCCGCGCGCGGTCGCGCCGGGGAAGAGCTGGCCCGTGGTGGCCAGCAGCACACCGGTCTCACCGAGCGACGGCAGCACCTGCCCGATATAGCGCAGGAAGGTGCTGTTGGGCCCCACCACGAGCACGCCGCGGCTCGCGAGCTGCTGCCGGTAGGTGTAGAGCAGGTACGCCGCGCGGTGCAGCGCCACGGCCGTCTTCCCGGTACCGGGACCGCCTTGCACGACCAGCACCCCGCCAAGTTCGTCGCGGATGATCTCGTCCTGTTCGGCCTGGATCGTGGCGACGATGTCGCTCATCTCACCCGTGCGCTTTTGCTCGAGCGCGGCGAGCAGCGCCGCCTCGCCCGCGAGGCCGAGGTCGTGGCCCTGGTCCGCCGCGTGCAGGTCGAGGATCTCGTCGTCGACGCCGACGACCTTCCTGCTCAGCGTGCGGATGTGCCGTCGCCGCCGCACCCCTTCCGGCGAAGCCGCGGTGGCCAGGTAGAACGGCCGCGCGGCCGGTGCGCGCCAGTCGAGCAGGAGCGGTTCGTAGTCGTGGTCCTCGTCGAACAGGCCGAGCCTGCCGACGTAGGTCGTTTCGCTGTCGTGGAAGTCGAGCCTGCCGAAGCACAGGCCCTGTTCGACGGAGCCGAGCTGCGCGAGCCGCTCCGAATGGGTGCTGGTGGCGACGTCGCGTTCCGTCCGCGCCTGCGGGGTTCCGCCGGACTGCCCGAGGACCGCGTCGAGCCGTGTCTGGGCGAGCTCCCGTTCTTCGTCGAGCTTGGCGTACAACCCGTTGACGTACCGCTGTTCGCGGGTGATTTCGTCGGTCCCTGGTTCCCGGTCTGAGTGCTGCTGGGTCGAGGACACGGTCAAGCCGGACCTACTTTCGGAGGTGGGAGGGTTCGTGGACGCTCAACGAACCTCATCGCGCCAAGATTCCCGGATGTAACACCTTTTTTTCGACCAATTACCCAGGTCAGAAGCTTGACATCGGGTGTGGGACAATGTCTTCAGGAGGACAGCCCACGCACAAACCCTTCCCATGCGAGCGCGGGAAGCACGAGTGCGGGCAAGGTGGGTGCCTTGGAATCCCGTACGCCCACAGCGCCGGTAGCAAAAGTCACCTCGACGCAGTTGGCGGTGTCGTCGCTGTAGCTGCTTTTGAACCAGTGGGGACTGGGGAGATCGCGCGGAATCATGGAGACATGATCCCATGCCCGCTCACGAGAGGCGTGCGGCAGCCGCCGCGATCAACTCCACGGATTCATCGGGTCCGTGCGACAGTTCGACCAGAGTCGCCCATGCCTGCGTGTAGACCTCGATGTGTTCTTCCTCATCCAGGAAAAGGCTCGAAACCTTGTTCTCCAGCAGCACGAGACTGGCTTCATCGTCGTACTCCAGGATCGTGAACGCCCCGGAATGACCGGGATGCAGACCGGCCTCCGTCGGGATCACCTGGATGGTGACGTGCTCCTGAGCAGCTCCGTCCACGAGCCTGCGCAGCTGCCGAGCCTGTGCCCCGGCGGAACCGAATGGTTGGTCAAGGATGCTTTCGTTCAGGATCACCTTGAGCCCCAACGGTTTTGACCGCGAGAGCACGCCCTGGCGGGCCATTCGACTGGCCACTCGGGCATCTACTTCATCCGGCGAAAGTCCAGTTCCCGTCGATTCGATGATCGCCTTGGCGTACTCAGGTGTCTGAAGCAGGCCAGGAATCACCAACGGCGCGTACTTGAGCACACCACTCGCTTCGTCCTCGAAGTCGACCCAGGTCTGCCAGTCTGCGGGCATGTTGGGCGCGGTCATGCGCAGCCAGCCGCGTTGCTCGGCATGCCGGGCGATGTCCATGATCTCGACGCGCCGCCGCGCGGAGACGCGGTAAAAGTCGAGGATCTTCTCCAGATCGTCCAGGTAGAAGCCGATTTCGGCGTTCTCCATGCGGTTGACCTTGCTCGCCGACATGTCGGTCTGCCTGCTCACCTCGGCCGCGCTCAGCCCGCTGGCCGCCCGCAACCGGCGCAGCAGGATCGCCAACCTGCGGGACTTCACCGAAGGACCGGCACGACGGGCCACGCTCCACCTCCACGATCGGGACTGGCGCCAGTCAACTCCACCGCGGTGAACATAGCCAGGCCCCTCACTCGAACGAGGGATTGCCGCTAAATCTGACTTGCATCAATATTTGCCGGGACACTAGGCCAGTGAAGGGACCCTCATGGACGGCGACATCTCAGTGCTCACCCAGAACTCACCCCGGCGCGAGTGGCTCGTCCGCTGCTACGACAGCAACCTGCGGCTGGGGGTCTGCGCGGTCGAGGCCAACAACGGCGAGATCTCGATCGCCGGGCCGGACGACGAGTTCTTCACTCTGTCCCAGCACGACATCGTCGCATTCCAAAGCGCACTGAACGCCGCCATCACCCAAGCCGCACAAGACATCGAGGCGGCGAAGCCCTGACGAACGATGTCTGTCAGAACGGGAGGCCGAGCGTCGGCAAACCGATCGCGGAGTCCACGGCCAGTGCCACGAACACGATCATCAGGTACGTGTTCGACCGGTGGAACAGGGCCATCGGGTTCGTCTTTTCCCCGCGCCGCACCGAGTTGTACAGGCTGTGCGCGTAGAACAGGAACCAGGCGCCCGCCAGTGCGGCGAACGCGGCGTAGAGCCAGCTCGTCGCCGGGGCCAGCAGCAGCGTCCAGGCCACCATCACCCACGAGTAGATGACGATCTGCTTCGCCACGTGCTGCGCGGTGGCCACCACCGGCAGCATCGGCACGCCCGCGCGCTCGTAGTCGTCGCGGTACTTCATCGCGAGCGCCCAGGTGTGCGGCGGCGTCCAGAAGAAGATCACACCGAACATCACGAACGCGGGCCACTGCACCGTGCCGGTGACCGCGGCCCAGCCGATCACCACCGGCATGCAGCCCGCGGCGCCGCCCCAAACCACGTTCTGCGCGGTGCGCCGCTTCAGCACGAGCGTGTAAACGAAGATGTAGAACAGGATCGTCGCGATCGCGAGGATCCCGGCGAGCAGGTTCACCGTGAAGTACAGCATCGCGAACGAGCCGACGCCGAGCACGAGCCCGAAGATCAGCGCGCCGGTCTTCGGCACCGAGTCCCGCACCAGCGGGCGGCGCTTGGTGCGGTTCATCACCTTGTCGATGTCGGCGTCGATCACGCAGTTGAGCGCGTTCGCGCTGCCCGCGGCCATCGTGCCGCCGACGAGCGTGACCAGCACCAGCCACGGCGACGGAATGTCGCGCGCGGCAAGGAACATCGCCGGAATCGTGGTGACGAGCAGCAGCTCGATCACCCTCGGCTTCGCGAGCGCGGCGTACGCGCCGACGACCTGGCGTACGGTTCGCCTGCCACCGCGCGGCTGTTCGGTCGGCGGGTGCACGGCGCTGGTGTCATCACTGCGGCCGTGCGCAGCGTTCACCAACGACACTCTCACTCCCTGCGTCAGTTTCGGGCGGTGTGACGCCCGTCAACTTCCGTGGCGGAGGCGGTACACCGAGCGGGCGGCAAGCCCGCAACCGATCGTAATCGGCGGTTCCCGAGTCCCCGTTCCGGGGTACCGGCGTGTTGCTGACCGATCGCACGGGTACCCGAACCACTAGGCTGACCGCGACGGTCTTGACAGCAGTCGCGCGGCCCTTCTGCGCGCAGGCCGGAGCGGGAATATCCTGCCTTCCGGATCGATTTAGACCAGTAGGCACAGTCAGATCAAACGCATGAAGACGGGGAGTTCGAGTTCAGTGTCAGAAACCGCCTCTACCAGCGAGAACAACCCATTGCTCCGACGCAACGTGCCTTCGGACTGGACCGAGACCGACACGCGCGCGGTCGACACGGTGCGGGTGCTCGCCGCCGACGCCGTGGAGAACTGCGGCAGCGGCCACCCCGGCACCGCGATGAGCCTGGCCCCGCTGGCCTACACGCTCTTCCAGCGCGAGTTGCGGCACGACCCCGCCGACCCGGACTGGCCAGCGCGCGACCGGTTCGTGCTCTCCGCCGGGCACAGCAGCCTGACCCTCTACATCCAGCTCTTCCTGGCGGGCTACGGCCTCGAGGTCGAGGACCTCAAGCAGCTGCGCAAGTGGGGCTCCAAGACCCCCGGCCACCCGGAGTACCGGCACACCCCCGGCGTCGAGACGACCACCGGGCCGCTCGGCCAGGGCCTGGCGAACGCGGTCGGCATGGCGATGGCGGCCCGCCGCGAGCGCGGCCTGCTCGACCCCGACGCGGCCCCCGGCGAGAGCATCTTCGACCACAACATCTTCGTGATCGCCTCCGACGGTGACATCGAAGAGGGCGTCACCTCCGAGGCGTCGTCGATCGCCGGCCGCCAGGAACTCGGGAACCTGATCGTCTTCTACGACGACAACAAGATCTCGATCGAAGACGACACGAACATCGCGCTGTCCGAGGACACCGCGAAGCGCTACGAGGCCTACGGCTGGCACGTCCAGGTCGTCGAAGGCGGCGAGGACGTCGTCGCGATCGAAGAGGCGATCGCGGCCGCGAAGGCCGAGACGCAGCGCCCGTCGTTCATCCTGCTGCGCACCGTCATCGGCTACCCCGCACCGACCAAAATGGACACCGGCAAGGCGCACGGCGCCGCGCTGGGCGCCGAAGAAGTCGCCGGGGTGAAGAAGATCCTCGGCTTCGACCCCGAGCGCACCTTCCAGGTCGACGACGAGGTCATCGCGCACACCCGCAAGGCGGCCGAGCGCGGCAAGGCCGAGCGCGCGAAGTGGCAGGAGCAGTTCGACGCGTGGGCCGCGGCGAACCCGGAGCGCAAGGCACTCGCCGATCGCCTGTCCACCAGGACGCTGCCGGACGGCTGGGCCGACAACTTGCCGAGCTGGGACGTCGACCCGAAGGGCGTCGCGACCCGCAAGGCCTCCGGCGCGGTGCTCTCCGCCGTCGCCGACGCGCTTCCCGAGCTGTGGGGCGGTTCGGCCGACCTCGCGGAGAGCAACAACACCACCATGAAGGGCGCCGACTCGTTCGGCCCCGAGAAGGCTTCCACGGACATGTGGAAGGCGAACCCGTACGGCCGCACCCTCCACTTCGGAGTGCGCGAGCACGCGATGGGCTCGATCCTCAACGGGATCGCGCTGCACGGCGGCACCCGTCCCTACGGCGCCACGTTCCTCATCTTCAGCGACTACATGCGGCCCCCGGTCCGCCTCGCCGCGCTGATGAAGGCGCCGGTGATCTACGTGTGGACGCACGACTCGATCGGGCTCGGCGAGGACGGCCCGACGCACCAGCCGATCGAGCAGCTCTCCGCGCTGCGCGCGATCCCCGGCCTCAACGTGGTCCGCCCCGCCGACGCCAACGAGACCGCGGCGGCGTGGAAGGCCGTGCTGGAGGACAACGAGCACCCGTCGGGTCTCGCGCTCACGCGCCAGAACCTGCCGGTGCTGGAAGGCACCAGCGCCGAGGGCGTCGCCAAGGGCGGGTACGTCCTCGCCGAAGCGTCCGGCGCCACCCCGGACGTGGTGCTGATCGCGACCGGCTCCGAGGTCCAGCTCGCCGTCGAGGCGCGCACGAAGCTCGAAGCCGACGGCGTCGCGACGCGGGTCGTCTCGATGCCGTGCGTCGAGTGGTTCGACGCGCAGAGCCAGGCCTACCGCGAGCAGGTGATCCCGTCCTCGGTGAAGGCCAGGGTCTCCGTGGAGGCCGGTATCGCGCAGCCGTGGCACAAGTTCGTCGGCGACCACGGCGAAACCGTTTCCATCGAGCACTTCGGCGCCTCCGCCGACTACCAGACCCTGTTCCGCGAGTTCGGTTTCACCGCGGACGCGGTCGTCGACGCGGCGCGCCGTTCGCTCACCAAGACCAAGAACTCCTGACCTCAAAGGGGATGAAGCAGTCATGAGCACCACAGACCGGCTCGGCCAGCTTTCCGACGCGGGCGTCTCGATCTGGCTCGACGACCTGTCAAGGGAGCGCCTGAACTCCGGCAACCTCGCCGGGCTCATCCGCGACAAGCACGTCGTCGGCGTCACCACCAACCCGACGATCTTCGCCAACGCGCTCGCCGACGGCGAGGCCTACGACGAGCAGGTCCGCGAGCTCGCTTCCCGTGGCGCCGGGCTCGACGCCGCCGTGCGCGAGCTCACCACGACCGACGTCCGCAACGCCGCCGATCTCTTCCGCGACGTCTACACCGCCACCAACGGCGTGGACGGCCGGGTCTCGATCGAGGTCGACCCGCGGCTGGCGAAGGACACCGACAAGACCGTCGCCGAGGCGCAGGACCTCTGGAAGACCGTGGACCGGCCGAACCTGCTGGTGAAGATCCCGGCGACGGAGGAAGGCCTCCCCGCGATCACCCGCACGCTCGCCGAGGGCATCAGCGTCAACGTCACGCTGATCTTCTCCGTGGAGCGGTACGAAGCGGTCATCGACGCGTTCTTCGCCGGCCTGGAGCAGGCGAAGGCGAACGGCCACGACCTCAAGGGCATCCACTCCGTCGCGTCGTTCTTCGTGTCGCGTGTGGACGCTGAGGTCGACAAGCGGCTCGAGGCCATCGGAACCGAAGAAGCAAAAGCCTTGCGAGGCAAGGCGGCGATCGCCAACGCGCTGCTCGCCTACGATGCCTTCGAGAAGAAGTTCGCGACGGACCGCTGGAAGGCTCTCGCCGCGGACGGCGCCAACGCGCAGCGTCCACTGTGGGCATCCACCGGGGTGAAGAGCCCGGAGTACTCCGACACCCGCTACGTCGACCAGCTCGTGGTCCGCGACACGGTGAACACCATGCCGGAGAAGACGATGGACGCCACCGCGGACCACGCCGAGATCACCGGTGACACGGTGTCGGGCAAGGGTGCCGAGGCGCAGCAGGTGTTCGACCAGCTTTCGGCGGCGGGCATCGACGTCGCGGATGTCTTCCTCACGCTGGAGAACGAGGGCGTGGAGAAGTTCGAGAAGTCGTGGAGCGATCTCCTCGAATCCGTCACCGGCCAGCTCGACAAGGCGAAGGGCTGAACCAGGACCATGGCAGGGCAGGAAACGGGTGTCGGCGTGGAGCTCGTCGACGCCGCGCTGGAAGGGAAAGCGGCCGAACTCGTCACGAAGCTGGTCGAAGACGGAGCCGCGTCGAAGCTCGCCGCGCAGGACCCCACCCTGTGGGGTTCCGACGCGGAGTCCGAGGCGTCGATCCGGTTGTCCTGGACCACGTTGCACAAGAGTTCGCGCCCGCTGATCGGCGAGATCGAGGCGCTGCGCACCGAACTGCAGGCCGAGGGCGTCGACCGCGTGGTACTGGCCGGGATGGGCGGCTCGTCGCTCGCCCCCGAGGTGATCACCGGGACCGACCAGGTGGCGCTGACCGTGCTCGACACGACCGACGCCGGTCAGGTCGAAGACGCGCTCGCGGGTGATCTCGACCGGACCGTGATCGTGGTGTCGTCGAAGTCGGGAGGCACCGTCGAGACCGACAGCCACCGCCGGATCTTTGCGAAAGCGTTCTCCGACAACGGAATCGACGCCGCGAGCCGGATCGTCGTGGTCACCGACCCCGGCTCGCCGCTCGCCGAGCTGGCCGCGAAAGAGGGCTACCGCAAGGTGTTCCTCGCCGACCCGAACGTGGGTGGCCGGTACTCGGCGCTCACCGCGTTCGGGCTGGTTCCGGCCGGGCTCGCGGGCGCGGACGTGGCGCGACTGCTCGACCAGGCCGCGGGTGCGGCCGGAGAACTCGGCGCGGACTCCCCCGAAAACCCGGCGGTGCGGCTCGCCGCGGCGCTGGGCGCGGCGCACGCCGACGGTGCGGAGAAGGTCGTCCTCGCCGACACCGGCTCCGGCATCGCCGGTTTCGCCGACTGGGCCGAGCAGTTGATCGCCGAGTCCACCGGCAAGCAGGGCACCGGACTGCTGCCAGTGGCCGTGGAGGGCCAGGACGCACCGGGCTTCGCCGACGCCCGCGCCGACGCCACCCCGGTGGCGATCGGCCCCGCGAGCGGCAACGCCAAGATCGCCACCACCGGTTCGCTCGGCGCGCAGATGCTGTTGTGGGAGTTCGCCACCGCGCTCGCGGGCAGGCTGCTCGGGATCAACCCGTTCGACCAGCCCGACGTCGAAGCGGCCAAGAAGGCCGCACGGTCCCTTTTGGACAACCCTGCCGCGCTCGAAGGCGGCGCCGAACCGTCCTCTGTGGATGGTGCGGTGGAGATCCACCCGTCGGACGGGGTCACCGGCACCGGCTCGCTCGGCGAGATCGTCAAGGCGTTCCTGGACTCCGCACCGGAAACCGGCTACATCGCGGTGCAGGCCTACCTCGACCGACTCGACGACGCTTCGGCGGCGCTGCTGCGCTCCGAGGTCGCGAAGCGGACCGGCCGCCAGACCACCTTCGGCTGGGGCCCGCGGTTCCTGCACTCGACCGGCCAGTACCACAAGGGCGGTCACCAGAACGGCGTCTTCCTCCAGATCACCGGCGCGGTGGAAACCGATCTCGCGGTGCCGGACCGGCCGTACACGCTAGGCCAGCTCCAGCACGCGCAGGCGCTCGGCGACGGCCAGGTCCTCGCCGAGCACGGCAGGCCCGTGCTGCGCCTGCACTTCACCGACCGCGCCGCCGGGCTGGCCCAGCTGGTCTCGGCGATCCAGGAGGCGATCAAGTGAGCAGGCAGTGGACGAACCCACTGCGGGACCCGCGTGACAAGCGGCTGCCCAGGATCGCGGGGCCGTCCGGCCTGGTGATCTTCGGGGTCACCGGCGACTTGTCCCGCAAGAAGCTGATGCCCGCGATCTACGATCTCGCGCACCGCGGACTGCTGCCGGCCGGGTTCTCGCTCGTCGGGTTCGCCCGCCGCGACTGGGAGCACCAGGACTTCGGCGAGCTGGTGCACGACTCCGTCGCCGAGCACGCCCGCACCCCGTTCCGCGAGTCGGTGTGGAACCGGCTCGCGGAGGGGATCCGGTTCGTGCAAGGCAGTTTCGACGACGACGACGCCTTCGACCGGCTCGCGCAGACGGTCAGGGACCTCGACGCGGAGCGCGGCACCGGTGGCAACACCGCGTTCTACCTGTCGATCCCGCCCGGCGCGTTCCCGGTGGTCACCAAGCAGCTCGCCAGGTCGGGGCTGGCGAACGCGGACGAGGACACCTGGCGCCGCGTCGTCATCGAGAAGCCGTTCGGCCACGATCTCAAGAGCGCCAAGGAGCTCAACGGGATCGTCAACGACGTCTTCCCCGAGGAGTCGGTGTTCCGCATCGACCACTACCTCGGCAAGGAAACCGTCCAGAACATCCTGGCGCTGCGCTTCGCGAACCAGATGTTCGAGCCGGTGTGGAACGCCAACTACGTCGACCACGTGCAGATCACCATGGCCGAGGACATCGGCCTCGGTGGCCGCGCGGGGTACTACGACGGCATCGGCGCCGCGCGCGACGTCATCCAGAACCACCTGCTGCAGTTGCTCGCCTTCACTGCGATGGAGGAGCCGCTGTCCTTCGAGCCGCGCGCGCTGCGGGCGGAGAAGGTGAAGGTGCTGGCCGCGACGAAGCCGATCGGGCCACTGGACCAGACCACCGCGCGCGGGCAGTACTCGGGCGGCTGGCAGGGCGGTACTAAGGTGCCCGGCCTGTTGCAGGAGGGCGGGTTCGCGAAGGACTCGAAGACCGAGACCTACGCGGCCGTGACGCTGGGCGTGCACAACCGCCGGTGGGCCGGGGTGCCGTTCTACCTGCGCACCGGCAAGCGGCTCGGCCGCAGGGTCACCGAGATCGCGGTCGTGTTCAAGCGCGCGCCGCACCTGCCGTTCGACTCCACGGCCACCGAGGAACTGGGCCAGAACGCATTGGTGATCCGGGTTCAGCCGGACGAGGGCGTGACACTGCGGTTCGGCTCCAAGGTGCCCGGCACCACGATGGAGGTCCGCGACGTCACGATGGACTTCGGCTACGGCCACGCGTTCACCGAGTCTTCGCCGGAGGCCTACGAACGCCTGATCCTGGACGTGCTGCTCGGCGAGCCTTCGCTGTTCCCGGTGAACGAAGAGGTCGAGCTGTCCTGGAACATCCTCGACCCGATCCTCGACCACTGGGCGAAGAAGGGCGAGCCGGAAACGTACACGCCCGGTTCGTGGGGTCCGCCTTCGGCCGACGAAATGCTGGAGCGCGACGGCCGGAAATGGAGGCGCCCGTGATCATCGATCTTCCTTCCACCACTACGTCGCAGCTCAACAAGAAACTCGTGGAGCTGCGCGAGCGCGGCGGCGCCGTGGCGCTGGGCAGGGTGCTTACCCTGGTCATCGCGGCGGATGACGACGACAAGCTCGAAGAGGCCATAGACGCCGCGAACGAAGCGAGCCGGGAGCACCCGTCGCGGGTGATCGTGGTCGCGAAGGGCGCCCGCACCGCGGGTGCCAGGATCGACGGCCAGATCAGGGTCGGCGGTGACGCGGGTGCCAGCGAGGTGATCGTGCTGCGCCTGTACGGGCCGCTCGCCGCGCAGGGGCAGAGCGCGGTCGTGCCGCTGCTGCTGCCGGACGCGCCGATCGTCACCTGGTGGCCCGGCACCGGCCCGAAGGCACCGGCGAAGGACCCGCTCGGGGAGCTGGCGCAGCGCCGGATCACCGACTCCGCCGCCGAGCGCAACCCGATCAGGGCGCTCACCACCCGCGCGAAGTCCTATGTGGAGGGTGACACGGACCTGGCGTGGACGCGGCTGACGCGCTGGCGCGCGCAGCTCGTGTCGGCTCTCGACCTTCCGCCGTACGAGAAGGTGCAGTCGGCGACGGTGACCGGCGAAGCGGATTCGCCGTCCACGGAACTGCTCGCGGGCTGGCTCGCGGCGTACCTGAAGGTTCCGGTCAAGCGGGTCAAGACGAGCAGTGCGCAGGGCATCGTTTCGGTGACCCTCGAACGCCGGTCCGGCACGATCGAACTGCACCGGCCCGACGGCCGCGTCGGCACGCTGACCCAGCCCGGCCAGCCGACGAGGCGGATCGCGTTGCAGCGCAGGGACACGAAGGACTGCCTGATCGAGGAGCTGCGCAGGCTCGATCCCGACGAGATCTACGAAGCGTCGCTCGGCGGGCTCGGCAAGTTCGCCGCGGGAGCCGCCAAGTCCGCCGCGAAACCGGCCGCCGCCAGGAAGAAGGCGACCACCACCACGCCCGCGGCTGCCGCCGCCGCGGCAGGGAAGGGCGAGGCGTGAGTAAGACCGAGGTCGTCGTCTACGCGAACACCGAGCTGCTCGCGGCCGCGGCCGCGGCGCGGCTGGTCACCAAGCTGGTCGACGTGCAGGCGGCCAAGGGATCCGCGTCGCTCGTGCTCACCGGCGGCGGCACCGGGATCGCGGTGCTCGAACAGCTCCGCGATTCGGCCGCGCGGGACGCCATCGACTGGTCGCGGCTGGACGTCTACTGGGGCGACGAGCGGTTCGTCCCGGCGGACAGCGACGACCGCAACGAGAAGCAGGCGCGCGAAGCGCTGCTCGACCACGTGCCGCTGGACCCGGCGCGGGTGCACGCGATGGCGCCGTCGGACGGCGAGTTCGGCGACGACCCCGAAGCGGCCGCCGCCGCGTACGCGGAAGTGCTAGCGAAGAACGCGCAGCCCGAGGACCACGGCGACGTGCCGTCGTTCGACATCACGCTGCTCGGCCTCGGCGGCGAAGGCCACACCGCGTCGGTGTTCCCGGAGTCCCCCGCGGTCCACGAGACCGA
Organism: Amycolatopsis sp. CA-230715; assembly: GCF_018736145.1. Taxonomy (GTDB): domain Bacteria; phylum Actinomycetota; class Actinomycetes; order Mycobacteriales; family Pseudonocardiaceae; genus Amycolatopsis. The sequence goes on along the minus strand of NZ_CP059997.1, from coordinate 8,369,423 downwards.
GCGGACCGTGGTGGCCGTGCGGAACTGCCCGAAACCGCCGCCGACCCGGATCTCGCTGACCCTGCCGACGATCAGGCGCTCGCACGACGTGTGGCTGATGACCGGCGGCGAAGCGAAGGCGGACGCGGTGGCGCTGGCGCTCTCCGGCGCGGGCGAAGTGCAACTGCCGGTGGCGGGCGCCCGCGGCCAGCGGCGGACGCTGTGGCTGCTCGACCGGGCGGCGGCGGGCAAGCTCACCAAGGTGTACCGCCCGCCGATCTCCTGACTTCGATCGTTTTGCCCTGATGGCCACCATGACGGCATTCAGTGCCGTCATGGTGGTCATCAGGGCGTTTGAGCACCCTCGTTGACTAGTGATGTGATCACTAGTAGGTTCATCACTATGAGCCCGGTGAAGCGCCCGTCCCCGCTCCTGTTCGTCGTGCTCGGGCTGCTCCTGGAAAGTCCGATGCACCCGTACGAGATGCAGCGCCTGCTCAAGGAACGCCGCAAGGAGCGGGTCGTGGCGATCGACCAGCGCAGCAGCTTCTACCAGGCGATCACCCGGCTCGAACGGGATGGGCTGATCGAGGTGAGCGAGGTCGTGCGCGAACCGGCGCGACCGGAGCGCACCGTCTACGCGATCACCGCGCTCGGCCGCACGACGTTCCAGGTTTGGCTGCGCACCATGCTGTCCGCGCCGAGGGACGTCTTCCCGGAGTTTCCGGTGGCGATCTCGTACCTGCCCCTACTGGAGGTCGAAGACGCGCTCGCCTTGCTGGAGACGCGGCGCGACGCGCTCAAGGAACGGCTCGCGGACACCGAAAAGGTCCTGTCGGAGGGCAAAGCGGTCCTCCCCCGGCTCATGCTGCTCGAAGAAGAGGTCCAGCGCGCCGTCGTCGCGGCGGAACTGGACTGGCTCAGCTCCTTGCTCGACGACATCCGCGGCGGCGAGCTGACCTGGTCCGCCGAGCTCGTCGCCGCGGAAATCGCACGGCTCAGCCCGCCGAGAACCGACTGACGCATTCTTTGCACCGAACAGAAACCTGGGGGGCCTTGTCATGCCCGGAAAACCGTTCCACGTCCTGATCATCGGCGCCGGCACCGGCGGAATGGCGCTGGCGCACGCGCTCAAGAACAACGGCGTGAGCGTCGCCGTCTACGAGCGCGACCGCACCCGCCTCGACTTCTTGCAGGGCCATCGCGTCGGCATCAACCCCGAGGGCACGCGGGCGCTGCGCGCATGCCTGTCACCCGAGCTGTTCGACACGTTCGTCGCGACCTGCGCCGCGCCGATGCGTCGCGGAACGCTCTACACCGAGAAGCTCAGCGAGCTGGTCTCGCTCGACTTCCCCCTCGACCGCGACGCTTCGAACAGCGAGAAATCCGTCAGCCGCGTGACACTGAAGCAACTCCTGCGCACCGGCGTCGACGACATCCTGCACTTCGGGAAGTACTTCACCCACTACGAGCACGAGGCCGAAGGCCGGATCACCGCGCATTTCGAGGACGGCTCCACGGCGACCGGTGACGTGCTCGTCGCCGCCGACGGCACCCGGTCGCGCGTCCGGGCCCAGTACCTCCCGCACGCGAAGCTCGACGACGCCGAGATGGTCAGCGCCGCGGGAAAGGTGCCGCTCGACGACGAGGTCCGCGCGCTGCTCCCGCCGCACATGACCGACGGCATGTCGATCGTCCTCGCGCCGCGCGGCCGCTTCTTCCTCCTGCACACCATGGAGTTCCCGTGGGACGACGAGCGGAGGCCCAAGAACGGGATCGGCGGCAAGGACGCCGAGCTGATCTCCGCGTGGCCCGGCTTGCAGTTCGACAACACCACCGACCACCTGATCTGGGGTATCGCGCTGCCACCCGCACTCAGCCCGGCCGGATTGGCGAAGGCAGCGGGCACGGAGGTCATCGAGATCGCGAAGGAGATGTCAGCGGGCTGGTCCCCCGTGCTGCACCGGCTCTTCGAGCTGAGCGATCCCACCACGTGCGCGGTGTCCACGCGCCAGTCGACCTCGGTGCCGATCCCGGCGTGGGAAACCAGCGGGGTGACGCTGCTCGGCGACGCGATCCACACCATGACACCAGGTCGCGGCGTCGGGGCGAACACCGCGCTCAAGGACGCCCAGCTCCTCGCCGACCGGCTCGTCGCGGCTCACCGCGGCGAGATCGGGATCGTCGAGGGCATCCACGAGTACGAGACGCGGATGATCGAATACGGGTTCGACGCGGTCCGCGAGTCGTTGAAGTTCTACGGCAAGGACAACCCGCTCAACGGCCGCGTCGGCGGCAGGGCGCTGCTCGCCCTGGTCCGCGGCGGCGCGAGAGCGGTCCAGGCGCTGCCACCGGTGAAGCGCAAACTGGTCCACCGCATGCTCGCCGACCGCGGAGCCACCACGCCGGAGCGCCCGTCCCCCTGACCCGAGCCCCCGCTTTTTCACATGCGCCGTCGCCGGTGCGCCGGAGAGGTAGTCTCGGTCGGCCACTTCGCCGAGGCCACCGACTCACCCGTTTGGCGCAGAGCGTGGCAAACGGACAGCCATCTGGTAACTCTGGGTGAAACTTACCGCCGACTCACACCGCTTCGTTAGCATCCGCACATTTGTTCAGAGCTGCGCGTCCCGATCAGCCCTTGAGCACATCTCCTCATCAAGTCCACAAGACGAGTGAGGTCCAGTGATGAGCACAGAGGGACTCTCCATACCCGGAATCTCAGTCGGCCGCCCCGGCGCGGGGGTGGCCGGCCGGATACGCCACCGGAACAGAACGACGCTGCTCGACGCGGTCCGGCAGCGCATGACGCCGTTGCTCCTCATCATCTTCGCGATCATGATCGCGGTGCTCGACGTGTGGCTCGGGATGCCGAAGAACGCGCCGGGGTACTCGATCGTGCTCTCCGCGGCGGCCTGCCTCGCGCTCCCGCTGGGGCGCTGGCTGCCGTTCGTGGGCGTGATCGCGACCGTGCCCGGTTTCCTGACCGGCTGGTCGCAGCTCGCGGCGATGATCGCGCTCGGCATGCTCGCCACCCGGAAGCAGTTCCACTGGCAGACCTGGGCGGGCGCGGGCCTGGTGTGGATGTGCCGCTTCGTGAAGTGGCCGCTCACCGACTTCGCCGACATGAGCTGGCGCGCGCACGTGCTCGACGCGATCTACGGCGTGCTCGTCGCCGGTATGCCGGTGGCGCTCGGCCTGCTGATCTGTGCCAGGTCGGAACTGTCCCAGCGGCTCGCCGAGCTGGCCACGAGCCGGGTCCGCGAGCGGCGGCTGCACGCCGACGCGGTGCGCGCGGAGGAGCGGGCGCGGCTGGCCCGCGAGATGCACGACGTGGTGTCCCACGACATCACGCTGATCGCGATGCAGGCGGGCATCCTGGCGAACGCGGACGCGGCGGGCACGTCTCCGGAGGCGAAGCAAACCGCGCAGATCATCCGGCAATTGAGCACCAGGACGCTCGAAGAACTGCGCTCACTCGTTGGAGTGTTGAGGTCTGGACAGGAGGACGACGGACCTCAACCAGGAGTCACCGAACTGTCGGAGCTCATCCGGGGATGCGATGTACCGGTGCAGCTCAGCGTCGAGCGGATCCCCGACGCGCTGCCCAACAAGGTGTCCGCGGCGGCCTACCGGACCGTCCAGGAATGCCTGACCAACGTGCACAAGCACGCCCCCGGCGCGACGGCGATCGTGCAGGTGATCGGTGACGAGGGTGCGCTCCGCGTCGAAGTCCGCAACGAAGGGGCACGACAGCCCGCGACGTTCCTGCCCTCCGGCGGCTACGGCCTGACCGGGATGGCGGAGCGGGCGCGGCTGCTCGGCGGCAGCTTCGAGACGGCGGCGACCAAGGACGGCGGGTTCGAGGTGCGCGCCCGCTACCCCATCACCACCTGAAAGCGAGCAGCGCGAATGGGGGCCGGGCGGATCGAGAATCCACCCGGCCCCCATTCGGCTAGCCGAAAACGCCGCGCCTGACCGGAAAAGCTGCGTCGAGCCGGAGAAATCAGATCTCGCGACGCTGCCGCAGGCGTTCGAGCGCCTCGGCGAGAATGGCCTCGCCATCGGCGTCGCTGCGGCGTTCCTTCACGTAGGCGAGGTGGGTCTTGTAGGGCTCGGTCCTCGGCGCCGCGGGTGGGTTCTGCTCGTCCTGCCCGCCGGGAAGACCGCACCGCGGGCAATCCCATTCCTCGGGAATTTCGGCATCCATCGCGAACGACGGCTGCGCCTCGTGCCCGTTGGCGCACCAGTAGGAAATCCGCCGGCGCGGAGCGGACTCGCCGCGCTCCGACTCACCCGAAGGACCGGCACCGACCCTGGTGCCTCGAATCGCGTTACCGCCAACCATGAATCCTCACAGTGTCTGATTCAAGACGCGCGTCGACTCGCGCCCTGCACGGCCGTGGCCGTGGAATCGGCGGCGCACCCCCCAATTAGGCACGCCCGGTGTACTCAGACCTTCTCAGACCTTCAACAGCAGGCCGAGACCCACGATGCTGATCAGCCAAACCGCGCCGAGCAGCAGCGTGATGCGGTCGAGGTTCTTCTCGGCCACACTCGAGCCGGCGAGGCTCGACTGCATACCGCCACCGAACAACGACGACAGACCGCCACCACGGCCGCGGTGCAGCAGCACGGCGACCACCAGGAAGATACTGGTGACGATCAACAGGATCTGCAGGAAAAGCTTCATCTCGTCCTCTGGGTCCGCGAAGGTCTGAGGTGTCAGATTACCGGTTGCCACCCCGATCAGGGCAGCGGCCCACCCGCTGCCATTGCGCAGAGTTTGGTGAACTCGTCGGCGTCCAGGCTCGCTCCCCCGACCAGGGCACCGTCGATGTTGTCGCATTTGACCAGATCGCCGATATTGCCCGACTTCACCGAACCGCCGTAGAGCACCCTGACCTCGTCCGCGACCTCCGCGCCGTACTTCTCCGCGAGCGCGGCACGCAGCGCGGCGCACACCTCCTCGGCGTCCGACGGGGTCGCGACCCGGCCGGTGCCGATGGCCCACACCGGCTCGTAGGCGACGACCACGGTCTTGACCTGCTCGACCTTGAGGCCCTTCAGCGCGGCCAGCAGCTGCGCCGTGGTGTGCGCGATGTGCTCCCCCGCCTCGCGGACTTCGAGCTGCTCGCCGACGCACAGGATCGGGGCGACGCCGTGCTTGATGGCCGCCCGCACCTTCTTGTTGACCAGCTCGTCGTCCTCGGCGTGGTACTCGCGCCGCTCCGAGTGCCCGACCGTGACGTAGCTGCAGCCCAGCTTCGCCAGCATCGGGCCGGACACGTCCCCGGTGTAGGCACCGGAGTCGTGCGGCGACAGGTCCTGCGCGCCGTAGGTGAGCTTGAGCTTGTCGCCGTCGGTCAGCGTCTGCACCGTGCGGATGTCGGTGAACGGCGGCAGCACCGCCACGTCGACCTTCGCGTAGTACTTCTCGGGCAGCGAGAAGGCGATCTTCTGCACCAGCGCGATGGCCTCGATGTGGTTGTTGTTCATCTTCCAGTTGCCCGCGATGAACACCTTGCGCGCCATCAGGAATCCTCTCCCAGCACCGAAACGCCCGGCAGTTCCTTGCCCTCGAGGTACTCCAGCGACGCGCCGCCACCGGTCGAGATGTGCGAGAAGCCGTCTTCCGGCAGGCCGAGCTGGCGCACCGCGGCGGCGGAGTCACCGCCGCCGACGACGGTGAACGCGTCGCTGGCCACGAGCGCCTCGGCGACCGCCTTGGTGCCACCGGCGAAGGCCTCGAACTCGAACACGCCCATCGGGCCGTTCCAGAACACCGTCTTCGCGTCGGAAAGCTTGCCCGCGAACAGTTCCCTGCTCTTCGGGCCGATGTCGAGGCCCTGCCGATCGGCCGGGATCGCGGTCGCGTCGACGACCTCGAACTCCGCGTCCCCGGCGAACCGCGTCGCGGCGAGCACGTCGACCGGCAGCACGAGTTCGACCCCGCGCTTCTCCGCCTCGGCGAGAAAACCCTTGACCTGGTCGAGCTGGTCGGCCTGCAGCAGCGACTGGCCGACCTCGTGGCCCTGCGCCTTGAGGAAGGTGTACGCCATGCCGCCGCCGATGAGCAGGCGGTCGACCTTGGTCAGCAGGTTGGCGATCACGCCGAGCTTGTCCGAGACCTTCGCGCCGCCGAGCACGACCGCGTACGGCCGCGCCACGTCGTCGGTCAGCTTCTTCAGCACTTCGAGCTCGGCGAGCACGAGCCCACCGGTGTAGGCGGGCAGTGCGCGCGCGACGTCGTAGACCGACGCCTGCTTGCGGTGCACCACGCCGAACCCGTCGGACACGAAGGCGCCACCGGGCACCAGCGCGGCCAGTTCGGCGGCCAGCGCCTCGCGCTCACCGGCGTCCTTGCTGGTCTCGCGCGCGTCGAAGCGCACGTTCTCCAGCAGCGCGACCTGACCGTTCGCCAGGCCGCCGACGGTCTTCTTCGCCGACTCGCCCACCAGGTCACCGGCGAGCGGGACCTCGGCGCCGAGCAGTTCGCCGAGCCGCTCGGCGACCGGGGCCAGCGAGAACTTCGGGTCCGGCTCGCCCTTGGGGCGGCCGAGGTGCGCGGTCACCACGACCTTCGCGCCCGCGTCGGCGAGGCGCTTGATGGTCGGCAGGGCGGCGCGCACGCGGCCGTCGTCGGTGATGGAGTCCCCGTCGAGGGGGACGTTCAGGTCGGATCGCACCAGCACGAACCGCCCCGAAACGTCCCCGCCAAGCAGGTCTTCGAGAGTCTGCACAGTCATCTTCCGGGTCAGGAGAGCTTCGAGCCGACGAGCTTCACCAGGTCCGCGAGGCGGTTCGAGTAGCCCCACTCGTTGTCGTACCAGCCGACGACCTTGACCTGGTCGCCGATGACCTTCGTCAGCGGCGAGTCGTAGATGCACGAGGCCGGGTCGGTGACGATGTCCGAGGACACGATCGGGTCGGTGCTGTAGCGGAGGATGCCCTTGAGCGGGCCGTCGGCGGCGGCCTTGTAGGCGGCGTTGATCTCGTCGATCGTGGCGCTCTTCTTCAGCGACACGGTCAGGTCGGTGGCCGAGCCGGTCGGCACCGGGACGCGCAGCGCGTAGCCGTCCAGCTTGCCGAGCAGTTCCGGCAGCACCAGGCCGATGGCCTTCGCGGCGCCGGTCGAGGCGGGCACCACGTTCAGCGCGGCGGCGCGGGCGCGGCGCAGGTCCTTGTGCGGCCCGTCCTGCAGGTTCTGGTCCTGCGTGTACGCGTGGATCGTGGTCATCAGGCCCTGCTCGATGCCGAAGGCGTCGTTGAGGACCTTGGCCAGCGGGCCGAGGCAGTTGGTCGTGCACGAGGCGTTCGAGATGATCGTCTGCGAGCCGTCGTACTTGTCGTCGTTCACGCCGAGGACGACGGTGAGGTCCTCGCCCTTGGCCGGCGCGGAGATGATGACCTTCTTCGCGCCACCGGCGATGTGCGCCTTCGCGGCGTCGGCGTTGGTGAAGAAGCCGGTCGACTCGACGACGACGTCCACGCCGAGGTCGCCCCAGGGCAGGTTCGCCGGGTCGCGCTCGGCGAACGCCTTGATGGTCTTGCCGCCGACGACGATGCCCTCGTCGCTGGTGGAGACCTCCTCCGGGAAGCGGCCCAGGATGCTGTCGTACTTGAGCAGGTGCGCCATGGTCGCGACGTCGCCGAGGTCGTTGAACGCGACGACCTCGATGTCGTGGCCAGCGGCCTGCACGGCACGGAAGAAGTTGCGCCCGATCCGGCCGAAGCCGTTCACACCTACGCGAACCGTCACTGCTGCCACTCCTCTGGTGCTCGACCGGGGCACGACCCCGGTGAAAGACTGCGGACTCGCGGCCACCCTAGCGTGCTGGCCTGCGGCTCCTTGACTGACCTGACGAGACTTCCACCACTCGCGTCACCGGTCAAGAATCGATCAAGAAATCGATCAAGGCGACGCCAGCTCGCGCTCCAGCGGTGTCCGGAACTTCGGTGTCACCCTGGTCTCCCCCAACCATCGGGTGAGCCGGGCCGCCTCCGCCCCGATCGCCGCCTCGGCCTCGGCGCCGACGTCGGCCAGGAGCCGGAACACGACCTCGCCGCCCGGCCGCTGCGCCCACGCGCCGACGATCCGGCCGTCGCTCCACACGCTCGGCCCGATGTTGCCGGTGCGGTCGAACAGCGCCTCCTTGTGCCCGCCGAGGTACCAGCCGCGGTCCGACCAGCCCATCGGCGTCGGGTCGAGCGCGGGCAGGAGCGCCACCCACGGCGACTGCTCCGCGACGGGTTCGACGTCGTCGGCGAGCGCGATCCCCTGCTGCCCGTCCAGATCGGCTTCCACCACGTCGAGCCGGGCGATGGCCTTCTTCACCTGGCCCGCCGTCCATCCAGTCCACCAGCGCAGATCGGTAACGGGCGCCGGTCCGAACGCGCGTAACCAGCGCTTCGCCAGTTCGGCGCGGGCGTCGTCGGGCTGCCACTCCGGCAACGCGGAGCCGAGCCAGCCCTCGATCGTCGACCACCGGTACTGCGTGCTGAGCCACGACCCCCTCGGCCTGCCGCGCACGGCCCTGCCGGTGGCGGCGAGCAGGAACATCACCCGGCTGGTGATCGCGCCGATCGCTTCGTACGGCTTTCCCGGCGCCATGCGCAGCTGCTGCTTCAGCCTCGGTTCGTCCTCGGTGAGATCCTGCGCGAACGCTTCACCGCGCTTCGCGAGCGCCCGCGCCGTCGACTCCGCCACGTCGGCGAGCCAGGCTTCGGCGTCGGCCACCGGCTCCGGATGCCCCACCTCGGTGAGATGTTTGACGAGCTGGCGATGCTCCTTCACCGCGATGTCGTCGGTGCACGCGGCCTGCACGATCCCGGCGGTCTCGACGTCGAAGACGAACACCGTGCGCCGCATGCCGAGCATCCGGACGAGCGAGCGGTCTTCGTACAACGCGCGCTCGGTGTCGGCGGTGGTTCCGCGCGACCTGGCGGCGACGGTGAGGTGCACGGTCGCCGGATCGGTGGCGTGCAGGGCGAGCAAGCTCGCGGTGATCTCCTCCGGCGAGCGGCCCGCCGTGGCGAGGTGGTGGCGGACACCGAGGCGGGCGCGACGCTGCGCGGCGCCGATCTTGACGGGTTTCGTGGGCACGCGGATTTCCTACCACCGGGCACCGACAAACCCCTAGGCCGGCGAAACGGTGTCAAACGGGGATTTTCTCGCGTTCGCCGGGCTGACGTTCCTGATGATCGTGGTCCCCGGCCCCAGCGTGCTGTTCACGATCAGCAGGGCGCTCACCGTGGGCAAGCGCGACGCGCAGCCGCACCGGGCTACGGGACCCCGCTCAGCGCCCCGAAAGTGACCTTCAGGGCATCTACCGCCCCGAAAGCCACCTTCGGGGCAACGATCTGGCGGTCACCTTTCCTCGCGCAGGGCGAGGGCGAGCAATCCCGGGAACGCGACGTCGAACTCCTTGCGGCGCAAGCGGTTGAGTCGCCTCGGGCCCTCGTCTCGCTGTTCGACGAGACCGGCCGCGCGCAGCACCGCGAAGTGGTGGCTCCTGGTCGCCTTGGTGACCGGGAGGTCGAAGGTGCCGCACGCCTTGGACCAGTCCGGCTGGCCGTCGAGCGCGCGCAGGATCGTCCTGCGCACCGGATCCGCGACCGCGGTCAGCGCGTCCTGTAGGGACACCTCGGCCGGGTCGGTGTGCGTGAGACCGCGCGCACGCGCGGATCGCGCGGTGTTCGATTGCCCAGTGTTCGATTCTCGTCGTACACTCATCTGGTCGACCTCCATCGAACACTCTACCCGCGGAGCGCCCATGCCCAGCAAACTCGACATCGTCTTCGGCCCCGCCGCCGAGAACCGCCTCCACGAAGCCACCGAGCCCGGGTTCGGTGGCGCGCTCGCGGCGCTCGAATCGTTCTACTTCGCCTTCAACCACCGCGATCTCGCCGCTTTCGGACGCGTGTGGACGGACGATCCGCTCGCCCAGCTCAACAACCCGCTCGGCGGCATCCTGCGCGGCGGGCAGGCCATCACCGAGCTCTACGACAAAGTGTTCCACGGCCACGCGAAAGTGACCGTGACGTTCTCCGACGTCGTCGCCTACCACGACGAACACCACGCGATCTTCGCCGGCCGCGAGACCGGCGAGTACACAGTGGACGGTGGCGCGCCGGTGCCGCTGGCGATCCGCACCAGTCGCTACTTCCGCTACGAGAACGGAAGGTGGGCGCAGTTCCACCACCACGGCAGCATCGACGACGCGGCCGCGCTGGCCGCCTACCAGGACGCGGTCAGCTCCCCGGCTTGACGAACAGCCTGGTCGCCGAGATCCGCGCCGTGCCGTCGGCCTCGGTCAGCTCGTCGAGCTGGTTGCGGATCGTCGCGTCCACGGACAGGTACTTCCGGCCCGCCCGCAGGTCGGCGTCGTTGCGCAGGCGGACGATGAGCGGGAACTCGCTCAGCGCGCCCGCGTCGAACAGGCCCGTGGTGTAGATCAGCTGGACGCCCAGCGCCGAGGCGACGACCCGCTGCAGTTCCAGCAGGTACCCGGCGGAGGCGCGGCCGATCGGGTTGTCCAGGAACAGCACGCCGGAGTGCCGGTTGCGCATCCGGCCGCGGTTGTTCGCGCGCAACGCGGCGAGCGTGCAGTACAGGATGATCGCCGCGGTGAGCTGCTGCCCGCCGGAGAACACGTCCCTGATCTCCGAGACCCGCTGGCGTTCGGTCCGCAGCACCGAGTCCGGTTTGAGCATGTCGACCCGGAACCCCTTGGGCACGGCGGCGTGCACCCCGCGCAGGACGAGCGACATGCCGTCGCGCTTGACGTCGCGGCCGTCGCTGGTCTTGCCGATCGCGGCTTCGTCGACCACCTGGCCGAGGCTTTCGGCGAGCACGTTCTCCTCCGGATCGGCGAACCGGATCCGCAGGAACTCCTGCCCCGACCAGTCGCCGAGCCCTTCTGGGAGCCGGGAAAGCCGCTGCGCCGAGCGGAGCAGGCGCAGCGCGCCGTCGACCATGCCCTGCAGCCTCGCCACGATCCCGGACCGGTGCCGGTCGATCTGCGCGAGATCGTCGGTGAGGGTGCGCAGCCTCGGCCGCAGCGCGGTCGTCCACTCGGCGGCGTTGCCGGGAAGGCTGTCGCGGCGCACCGAGATGATCTGCTGGCGCACCGGACTGCTGAGCTTTTCGAACCGCTTTTCGGTGGCGTACTGGGCGAGCGCGTCAGCGGCGCCGCGCACCCGCTTCTCGGCCTTGTCGACCGCGGCGTCCGCCTCGGTAAGCGCCGAGGCAAGCCTGCTGTGCCGGGACTGCGCCGAATCGACGTCACCGTCGAACGGGTTCTGCTCCTCGTCCTCGGCGGTGTCGTCCACGAGATGGGCCATGGATTCGGCGAGCACGCGGAACCCGGACGCGGACGTGGTGGCGTAATCGAGCGCGTGCTCGGCCTCGCCGCGTTTCGCCTGCGCCTGCTCCCACGCCCGCGCCGCGGTGCTGGCCTCCTCCGCCGCGGCCTCGATCAGTTCGCGCCCGTGCTCGATGTCGCGCGGGCGGCCGTAGTGCTCGAGCGAAGCGGGTTGCTTCGGCAACTGGTCCAGTTCGGCCTTGCGCGTGGCGACGAGGCCGATCACCTCGCCCTGCTCGCGTTCCAAAGAGGACACTGCTCGGCCCGCGCGCGCCAGCGCGGCGGCACGCGTGGCGGCGTCGGAGCCGTCCGGGGTTTCGAGCAACTCCCCCGCGAGCTTGCGGACACGCGGATCGAGCGACTCCAGCGCGGCGCGCGCGGTCGACTCGGCGCTTTCCGCCTGGTCGAGTTCGGCGCGCAGATCGCTGCCGACCTCCACCTTCGCGTAGGCGTCGCTCGCGGAGGCGAACCGGCGGCGCAGCGCGTCGACCGGCTCGGTCGGCACCGGGTCCTCTTCGGACACCGAGCCACCGCCGGGGACCTCGGCGAGTTCGGCACGCGCACTGCTGACCGTGCGACGGTGCCCGTCCGCGGTCCGCTGCTCCTCCGCCACTTCCTCGCGCAGCCGCGCGGCGCGCGCCGTCGCGGACGCCGCCTCGGCTTCGGCCTGCCCCGCGATCTCGTCGGCCCTGCTCGCCGCGTCCGTCCACTCGGGAATCTTCGCGACCCTGGCCGCGAGCTCGGTCAGCGCGCGCGAGCGCTGCTCCCCTTCGCGCACCGCGGAGCGCAACGCGGGCACGGTCTCGCGCAACCGGGTACGGCGATCAGCCAGTTCGGCCAGTGCCTTTTCCGCGGACTCGGCTTCCTTTTCGGCATCGGCGAGTTCGGTGGCCGCGTCCTCGGCGGTCTGCGCCAGCACCGCCAACGCGCCCGGCGGGTAGTCCTCACGCCACGCGCTGAGCTTCCATTCGAGTGCTGCGTCATCACCGACCGCGGTCGAAAGCGCTTCGAGCCGCTTCTGGCGGCGGCCGCTGCGGGCGGCGATCGCCTCGCGCTCGGCGTCGGCCGCGTCCTCGTCGTACATCGCGGGATTCGGCTGGACGAGGAACTCGACCCCCGCCGCCGCACCGTTCCCGGTGTCGCGGGCCGCTTCCGTCGTCGCGATCGGGAGCACGACGCTCGGCAGGAGCTTCGCCTCGGCGAGCGCCTTCTTCGCGCGCGGGATCTGCTTGACGTCGTTGACGAGCACGCCGCCGACGAGGTGCGGCAGCTCCGCCAGCACCCGTTCCCGACCCTTGGCGTCCATAGTGGACAGATAGCGCCAGCCGGACCACGCGGTGACCCCGGCCGCTTCGAGCACCTCCAGTACCTCTTGGACTTCCGGCGGCGGGGGCAGGAGCCCGCCGCTGCCCAGTGCGCCCAGGGCTCGCTCGTCGACCGATTCTTCGATGCGCAACGCGGTTTGCTCGCGCTCCGCCTCCGCGCGCGCTTCGCGCAGGCGGTTCAGCAGCGAGGGCGTGTCCGTCTCCGGCTGCACCGTTTCGCCGCCGAGCAGTTCGAGCAGCCGCGCGTTGGCGGCGAGCGCGTCGGTCCGCTGGTTCGCCTTGCCGAGATCGCTCCGCGCGGTCTCGCTCCGCGAGCCCGCCGTCGAAACCCGTTGCTGCGCTTGGTGCAACGCGGCCTGCGCCTGCCCGTAGTCCTCGGCGATCCGCTCGAGTTCGGCTTCCTTCGCCGCGAGTTCGTCCGCGGCCTGCTCCGACCGTCCGCGCGCTTCCTGTGCCGCCGCGACGACTTCGGACCCGTCGCCGAGCAGTCCGTCGCGAACGGCCTGGCGGATTTCCCCGCGCGCCTCCTCGATCCTGGCGGTGAGCTGCGCGTGTTCGGCGCGGTGCTTCGCCGCGACACCGGTCGCTTCGTCGCGTTGCCGCTGTGCGTCCGTGGCTTCGGTAGTGAGCGCGCCCACCCTGCTCTCGGCGGCGTCGGCCTGTTCCCCCGCCTGCGCGGCGAGCGCCAGCAACCCGCGCGCGAGCGCCGACGCCGCCGCGTTCCTCGCTTGCAGCGCGGGTTTGGCGTCCTGCTCGCGCTCCCCCACCAGCGCCCGGATGTCCGCGGCTTTGCGCACCGCGTTCACGTGGGACAGCACGGTCGAGGTCTCGCGCCACGCCTCCGCGTCCACGCGCGCTTCGGCGAGTTCGGCATCGATGCGCTCGCGTTGCTTCGTCGCCTCCGCGAGCTGCAGATCGGCCACCACACGGCGCAGTTCCGTGACGACGGCGGCGAGCCTGCGGTGGTCACCCTCCGCCAGCTTCTCGGCCTCGCGTGTTTCGTCGACGTGCGCGCGCAGCCCGTCGAGCCGCTCGGACTCGATCCGGTGCCGCGCGGTCACCGCCGAGGCCAGCTCGCGCGCGTCGACGCGGGCGCGCTCGGCGAGCTTGCGGGACGCGGCCGCCATCGCCTCCTCTTCGGACAGTGGCGTCAGCAGTTCGAGCGCGCCGGCCACGAAGTCGCGTTCGGACAGCAGTTCGCCGCGCTGACCGAGGTTGTGCGCGTAGGTCTGCACCACCTCGGCGAGATCGCGCGGGTCGTCCTCGGCGATGACCGCCTTCAGCAGGAACTCGACGAACGCGTCGTCGTTGCTGAAGTTGAACGCGTCGGCCGCCTCGCCCTCCCCCGCGTTCATCGCGCGCTGGTACCGGAACAGCTCGGTGTCGAGGCCGAGCGTGTCCAGCCGCGAGGTCCATTCGTGGTGGCGGCGGGTCCAGAACAGCTCCAGCTCGGGTTCGGCCCGGTGCGCCTCGTCGAGCTTCTCCTGGAACCCCGACATGGTCAGCAGCCTGCCGTCCACGGTCAGCGGCAGCGTCTCCAGGTCGAGCGAAGTGCTGGGGTGGAAGCAGAACCACGAGTCGATGAGGTTCGCCGGATCGGCCGAGGTGACGTGCCCGCGCCATTCCGACACCTTGCCGGTGATCACGCGCTGCCCGTTTTCGGTGTGCTGCCATTCCAGCACCACGTGCGAAACGTCCTTGGCGGCGACGAACTTTTCGAGCACGCGGGTGCTCGTGGTGCCGACGACCTGGCGGCGTCCCGGCAGCATCACCGAGAAGATCAGCTTGATCAGCACGGACTTCCCGCCACCGTTCTCCAGGAACAGCACGCTCGCCGGCGACGGGCGGCGCGGCAGGCCCTGCTCGGCGGAGTGGATGCCCGCGCTGAACAACGCGTCCTGCGACGGCGTCTTGACCACCTCGCCGACCCCGGACAGGTCGAGTACCACGTCCTGGTACCGCGCACCCGCCGGACCGACGGAGTGCAGGCGCACCCGCGAAAGTTCGTACATCTCCCCGCCTAGCTCAATGTGTCCGAAATGGACGGACGAAGGGTGCCCGCGCCGTCGCCGACCGACACCACGCCGAGTTCGAGCAGCTCTTCGAACGCGCTGTCCGCGGCCAGCTCCCGCACCTGCACCTGGTAGCGCGGCGTGGTGCGGTAGGTGCCGCCCTGCTCGGTGTTCACCTGGACCAGAAACCCTTGCTCGGCAAGGAATCGCAGTGCCCGCGCGACCATCCCGCGCGTGGTGTCCGAGGCCAGCCTGCCGTCCTTGGTCGCCGCGGCGGCGGGACGGCGCGCGTACGCCCGCCACGCCTGCTCCAGTTCCGGCGCGTCGGACAGCGGGTCGTTGTTCTCCTCGGCCTTGGCCGCGCGCTCGTCCAGGATCCGGCATGCCTCGCGCACCACGCCGTCGACCTGCTCGACGGTGACGCGGCCGATGTAGGTGTCGTTGGCGAGATCGTCGGGACGCGGGTACCCGAGCGCGGCGGCGGCGAGGTGCACCAAGCCGTGCAGCACCTTCTCGGTGTCCCGGCGCTCCCTGATCTTGCTCTGCCGCGCGTAGCTGTCCATCTTGATCTCGAACACGGACTCGTCGGTGGCCGCGAGCACCGCGCCCGCCTGCGTGCTCACGTCGAGCACCATCAGCCCGAGCCCCGCCGCGACCGCGTTCGTAAGCTGCTTGAACGCGCTGTCCTCGCCGTAACGGCGCACGAGATCGGCGTACACGACGTCGCGTCCGGGGAGCTGTTTCGGGCGCATCCCGAACGAGATCAGCCGCGCGGCCGCCTCCACATCACCAGGCCTGCTCACGCCGTCTCTTCCTCCCCTTCGTCGCCGCGGTCGATGCGCGCGGTGGCCAGCAGCAGGTCCGCGCCACCGAACTCGCCGTCGGCGAGCAGCGTGCCGTCGTCGACGGCGAGCAGTGCGCGGTCGTCGCCCTGCCGGACCGCCGCACCCACCTCGGGACTGTAGGAGTGCACCGCGCGCAGTGCCACCAGGCGGGCCAGCTGGGGATCCAGCTCACGCGCTTCGGCGATCAGCCCGGACAGGCGGCGCGGCACGTCGGGCAGATCCAGCAGTTCGTCGGCCTGGCGCCACTGCTCGTCGCTGTAGTAGTCGAGCGTCTCGGGCGGCACCAGCTCAGGCTCGGGGATCTCGCCGACCACCTTGTCCCGTTCCGGCGCGGGCCGCAGCAGCAGTGACACCAGCGACGGCAACGCGGGCACGGCGGGCACCGACAGCCCCGACGAGCCGTGGAAGAACCGCTCCGCCGGGCGCACCGCGTCCGCGATCGGCAGTTCCAGCGTCGGCACCAGAAGCTGGCCGAACAGGTCCACGGTGGCGCGCTGCGGCGGACCGGAGAACTGCTGGCGGTCCTGCTCGGCGCGGAAGATCGCGCCCGCCGCCTGCAGCCGCGACTGGAGCTGCGTGTGCCGCGAGATGCAGTCGCCGACGATGTCGACGAGCTCGGCGGCACGGCGCTTGCGGTCCGAATCCTCGGCGTCGTCCCGCGCGGCCGTGATGTTCTTCAAGATCGCGTTCTCGGCCCGGAACCGGGACTCGATATGCGAAAGCGCCGAGTCCAGCAGTTCGGGCATCTCCGCGTCCCAGTCGACCGCGCGCACGTCGCGGCGGGTCGCGTCGAGCTTCGCGCGGAGCGTCTCCCCGTACTGGACCGTGCGGTAGCGCGCCTGCTCGGCGGCCAGCTTCGCGTCGGCGAGCCTGCCGCGGTTGATCAGGTTCTCCAGCTTCACCTCGGCCGCGATCTGCGCGGACTCCACGTCGGTGTCCAGCGCGCCGACGAGGACGTTGATCGCCTCGTCGCTCGCGCGCAGGTACACCTCGCCGTCCGGCGCGGCCAGTTCGACGAGCAGCTTGAAGTCGAACGCGCGGCGCGCGTAGCGGCCCCGGTCGTCGACGCTGCCGTACACCCGCCGGAACCCGCGGTCCGCGGTGCCCACGTTGATCAGGTTGTCGAGCACCCAACGCGCGACGTGCTCGTGCTCGTCCTTCGTCCGGCCCGGCGCCTGCGCGGCGATGAACGGGCGCAGCCGGTTGACGATCTCGTGGTGATCGGCGCCGGTGTCGAAGTCCATCGCGATGGTGACCTGGTCGATCGTGTGCAGCCCGATCTCGGCCATCTGGTAGATCGTCGCGTCGGCCCAGTCCAGCTTCGCCTTGCGCGCGTCGAGGTCGTGCAGCGGCGCGGTGCACGCGAGCGCCTTCAACCGGCGGGCCAAGCCCTCGTCGGCAAGGCCCGCTCCGATCAGGTCCGCGTCACGCACAGCGGCCAACGTTAGTCGGCGACGCCGCGCGCCCGCTCGGGTGAGGGGGTAATTTCGGCGGCATGCGGGAGATGAGCAGGGCGGAATGGTGGGAGTTCGCGACGACCGGGACCAGGACGGGCATGCTCGGCGTGGTCCGCGCGGACGGAACCGCGCACGTCACGCCGGTGTGGTTCCTGCTCGCCGAGACCCCGGACGGCGACGAGCTGGTGTTCACGACCGAGGAGTCCTCGCTCAAGGGGAAGGCCTTCCGGCGCGACCCCCGGTTCACGCTGTGCGTCGACGACCAGCGCCCGCCGTTTTCGTTCGTGCAGTTCAGGGCCGAGGCGAGGTTGCTCGGCCACGACGAGCACCCCGACGAGTTGCTGGAGTGGGCCACCGCGATCGGCAGCAGGTACATGGGCGAGGACGCCGGGCCCTCCTACGGCAAGCGGAACGCGGTGGCGGGCGAGTACCTCGTCCGGGCGAAGATCACGAAGGTCGTCGCCCGCGCCGACATCGCGGGATGACCTTCGCGTGAACCGTCCCCCGGTTGCCTCGCCGGGTGGTGAATGACAGACCGGGCAACCTCGGCGGCGCTGCCACGTCCTCCGGTCATGACATCGATGATCTTGCGCTCCTCGGCCACGGTGGCCGCGGCCGCCATCGCGGTCGCGGTGACCGCCGTCCCGGCGTCCGCGGCCGACGAGGTGGTGACCCAGGTGAGCGCGGCGGACCGGGCCGCCGCGGTGGCGCACTGGACGCCGGAGCGGATCCGGGCGCTCGGCGCGGACGACCGGCTGGCACCGGCCGAGACCATCGGCAAGAAGTGGGAAGGAAAGCTGCCGTCCAGCGTCGGGCGGCTGTTCTTCACCTTCGAGCCCGGCGGCGACATGTCCTGCACCGCGACCGTGGTGCCCAGCCCCACCAAGGACGTGGCGCTCACCGCGGGGCACTGCCTCAACGGTGGGTTCACCCGCGAGGGCGACCCGGTCAAGACCAGCAACGCCGTGTTCGTTCCCGGTTACGACGACGGGAAGCAGCCGCACGGGATGTTCCCGGTGCGCGCGTTCGCCTGGTCCGGCCGGTACCACGGCCCGTCCAGCTCGGGCAGTGACGACGCGGTGATCGCGCTGGACCCGGTCGACGGCCACCACGTCGAGGACGTCGCCGGAGCGCAGGGCATCTCGTTCGGCCCGTTGCCGTCCACTGTGGACACGACCATGCTCGGGTACCCGGTTTCCCGGCTCGCCCGCGGCGAATCGCTGGTGTCGTGCGCGCTGCCCGCGACGTACGAATCCAATTCGGTGTACTCGTCGTGGAAGACGAACTGCGACATGGCGGGCGGCGCGAGCGGCGGCCCGTGGTTGCGCGACTTCGATCCCGGCACTGGCAAGGGCACCCTGTTCTCCGTCACCAGCAAGGGCACGACCCGGGAGGACGGCACCACCGCGGACCTCAGCGGCGCCGCGTTCACCGACGACGTGCGCGCACTGTACGAGCGCTCCGGCACCCTGTGATCCGTCCACAGTAGACTCAGTCGGGTCGCGGCCAGTCCAGCTCGGCCCACACGGTCTTCCCGTGCTGGTCGACGCGCTGGCCCCACCGGCTGCTCACCGCGGCGACCACCGCGAGCGCGCCACCGCCGCTTTCCGGGGACTGCTGCGCCACCGGATGGGGATCGCCGTCGCGGACCTCGACCAGTACCCGCGGTCCGGCGAGGTCCAGCGCCACCTCGTGCGGCGGTTCCCCGTGGCGTAGCGCGTTCGTCGCCAGTTCGTCGGCCACCAGCACCACGTCGTTGAGGAGCCCGGCGGGCACACCGGGGAAAGCCCCGGACACCACTTCCCTTACCCACCAGCGGATCCGCGCCAACTCCCCCAGATCGGCCGCGAACGACCGGCGGCCGGCCAGCCCGGAGGTCGCGATGTCGCCGTCGCGTCCGGCACCTGCCACCGTGGGTCCCCCGTCCCGGTTCGAACTCGTCTCGTGAATCAGCTACCCCACAACGCGTCCAGCCAATCAAACACCGCGGTGCGCCGGGTTGTTCCCTTTTCACGCGAGGGTCGCCGCGATCGGTGAACCGGTCTCCCGCTTGCCGAGGTAGAAGGTCGCGTCGTGCGGCTTGGCGCCGTTGTCGACGGTTCGCCCGCTTTCGAGCACGCCGTCGGCACCGGGGAACAACGCGGTCAGATCGGGCCGCGCGGCCACCAGGTCGTCCGCGTCCGCCAGGTTCACCCAGCGGCGCACCGCGGGCGGCACGCGCGGCGGCTGCGGCCGGGTCCGCTCGTAGACGACCGTGCGCAGCCCCAGCGGCGAGCCGAGGGTGACCAGCAGCGGGAGCGGGCGGTCGAGCCGGTGCGCGGCCTCGTAGGCGACCACCGAGCCGAGCGAATGCCCGATCAGCACCTCGGTGTCCGGCCCGAGGTGCTCGCCGACACGCCGCTGCACGGTTTCGCGCACGGCGTCGTCGGTCAGGTACCGGGTGACCTGGCGCAGCGCCTTCACCAGGAACCGTTCGGCGAACCCCGCCCCGAACCGGGCGAACGGCCGCAGCCGCGCGAGCGCGTTGAGCACCGGCCTCGCCGCGGCTCGCGCGCCTTGCGTCTCGCCCGGCTGACCGGCGAGCACGGCCAGCGCCGACTCCGCCCGGCGCCGGTCGGACTCCCGCGACGATTCGGTGCCGCGTTCGAGCCATTCGTGCGCCAGCGCTTCGGCGAGTTCGGCTTCGGCTCCGGTCAGCTCGTCGTCGCCGCCCTGCTGCCCGGCGCGCAGGAACACGTCGCCGTAGAAGGCCATGCGGGTTTCCAGGTCACCGAGGGTGTTCGCGCGCCACAACCGGTCGGCCAGCGCGGCGTCACCGGCGAGCCGGACACCACCGGCGAGGCTCGGCAACCACTCCGCTTCGAGCGCGTCCGCCGAACGCTGCTCTTGCGCGATTCCGTGCACCAGGACGATACGGGCCACGACACACAGTATCGTGATCGTCGGCCGGGGAGGGGAGCTTCATGGGAGAGCGCAGGGCGCTGGTCATTGCGTCGCAGTGCGATTCGCTGAACCTGCTGTCGTTCCTGCCGGAGGCGGCGCGGGACGTGGCGGACGCGCTGTTCGATCCCGCGGTCGGGGCCTGTGTTCCCGCGCTCGCCGACGGGCGGGGACTGCTCGTGGACCCGACCATGGTGCAGCTCGACGACGCGGTGACCGAAGCCTTCGAGCGCGCGTCCGAAGACGAGGCGACGCTGTTCATCGCGCTCGTCGGCCACGGCGAATACGACGACGAGGACTTCTACTTCCTCACCAAGGACGCGACCCTGCCCGCCGACAGCCGCCGGTCGTTCCTGTTCGCCCAGCGCGTGCGGGAACTGCTTTCGCGGCACTCGATGCTCGACGGCCTGGTCATCCTGCTCGACACGTGCCACGCCGGGATCGCCGCGCGCCAGGCAGGCGCCCGCTGGCTCCGCATCGTCGGCGAGGCGGGAAGGCGGTTCGAGGTGCTCACCGCCTCGGACGACCGGACCGCCGCGGACGGCTGCTTCAGCCGCTCGATCGCGAAGGAACTGCGCGGCGGGCGCCCCGAACTCGGCGGCCACCTGCGCTGCCCCGATCTGAAGCGGCTCGTCAACGGCGCGTGCCCGACGCAGCGCGCGATCCACCTCGCCTTCGACGGAGTGCACGAGACCGACGAAGGCGACCAGGGCCTCTGGCTGGCGAGAAACCGCTCCCCCGCGTGGCAGGCGACCACGGCGGCAGCGGGCAACGCCACCGCGGAGATCGAACGCCTGACCCGCGGCTACAAACCGAACGCCGCACTGGGCGAGGTCGTCGCCGCGCTGCTGACCGGGAAACCTCTGGTGCAGGTGAGCGGCCGGAGCGGGTCCGGCAAGTCGACACTGATCGCGGCGCTGGCCCGCCCGTCGGTCGCCGAGGGCGAGATCCCGCCGAAACTGGTGCACGCGGCCGTGTTCCTCGACGCGGGCAGCACGGTCGAGTCGGTGTCGACGGAACTGGCGGCACAGCTTTCCCGCACGGTCCCGGGTTTCGCCGAGGCGGCGGCCGCCATGGCCGCGCTCGGCGACGAGGCGCGCACCCACGCGGGAGCGCTCGAACTCGAAGTGCTCGGTCCCTTGGCAGGCAAGAAGATCCGGATCGCCTTCGACGACATCGACGTGGTCGGCGAGGTCAACCGGGCGGGCGTGCGCGCGATGGTGGACGACCTCGTCGCGGCGGGTGCCCAGGTCGTGGTCGCCGCGGACACGATGGTCACCGGCGCGACCGTGATCCGGCTCGGCGCGCCGGGCTCGGTACTCGTCGACGATCTCGGCGTCGAACCGCGCCCCTCCGTTCCGCCCGCGCGGGCCGCGCACGACGAGGACGAAGCCGACCTCGACATCGACTGGATGGCCCAGGAACAGGAGCGGGCCGTCACCGTGTACCGGGACGTGCCGGGTCATCGGGCCGGTGACCAGGTCGTCAGGTCGGTGCTCGCCACCGCGCGCGGGAAGCTGCCGCTCGGCCTGCTGGTGGCGGCGAGCCGACGGCTCGACGGCCCGGCCTCGGTGCCGGAGGTCAGGGACGCGCTGGCCAGGTTGGGTCCTGGCGCGGTCGGCAGGGAGAACCCCGGCACGGCCGCCGAGCACGCCTGGCTCCGCAACCCCTGGCGCGCCCTGAGCGGTGAACACGACCTGCTCGCGAGGGTGATCGAGGAGCTGGCCCCGGTGGGCGGCCCCGGCACGCCCGAACAGGCCTACGCGATGGCGAACGAGGCCGAGCACCTGTGGGCGGCACGGCGGTTCGAAGACGCGATCAGCAGCCTCGAAACCCGAACATCCACGATCCCGGTGGAGAACCGCGAGCGTTGGAAGCGCTGGGCGGCACGGGTGGCGGAGCAACGCGGGCCCACCGATCCGATGACGATCCGGTGCCGGGCGAGGCTGGCGACCTGGACCGGCAAGGCGGGCGAGCTCACCGAGGCGCTCAAAGGCCTCCGCGAGCTGTACCCGCTCGCCGAGCGCGTACTGGGGCCGGACGGCCGCGAAACCCTGAGCATCCGCAACAACATCTGGTACCTCACCATGGAACTCGGCGGGCACGAGGAGGCACGGCGCCGGTTCGAAGCACTCGTCGACGACACGACGCGCGCGCTCGGCGAAGGCGATCCGGAGACCTTCCACGCCCGGCACATGCTCGCCGTCGCGGTCGGCAAGTGCGGCGACCACGGAAAGTCCGTCGAAATCGCCGCGGCCGCGCGGGCGGACGCCGAACGCCTGCTGGGCGAGGACCACGAAATGGTGCGGAAGCTCCGGCACCACCTGGTTTTCGAAGGCGCCGAAATCACTACCCCCCCCCCGTCCATTTTGGACGAAGCTCGGCGGCTCCTCGACGACGAGAGGAGGCGGCTGAATGACGACCACCCCGATGTCCTCGCCGTCGCGCACACCCTCGCGCTGGTCCGCGCCAAGACCGGTGACGTCGCGACGGCACTGGCGGAGTGGCGGGCGCAGCTCGAAGTCTCCCTTCGCGTCCACGGCGAGCGACACTCGCACACCGCGAAGATCAGAGAGCAGCTCGGGTTCTGGGGCGCGCGGGAGTGACTCGTGACGCGGGTCGCGCTGCTGACCTACCGCGGCAATCCCCGCTCCGGCGGGCAAGGCGTGTACGTGCGGCACCTGAGCCGGGAACTGGTCGCACTCGGGCATCGCGTCGAAGTGTTCTCCGGGCCGCCGTACCCCGAGCTGGATCCCGGTGTCGCGCTGACGAAGGTGCCGAGCCTCGACCTGTTCGCCGAGCCGAACCCGTTCCGTACCCCGGAAATCCGCGAACTGCGCCGGGTGGCGGACTGGGTGGAGTTCGCCGGGATGCGCACCGGCGGGTTCCCCGAGCCGCTCGCGTTCTCCCTTCGCGTCGCACCGATCCTGCGACGCCGCCGGGCCGAGTTCGATCTCGTGCACGACAACCAAGGCCTCGGCTACGGGCTGCTCGCCACCGGGCTGCCGACCGTGGCGACGGTGCACCACCCGATCGCCGTCGACCGGGAGCTGAAGCTCGCCCACACGCCGCTGCCCGAACGGCCGAGCGTGCTGAAGTGGCACCGGTTCGTCACCATGCAGCACCGGGTGGCGCGCCGGATTCCGTTGCTGCTCACCGTTTCCGGCGCTTCGCGGGACGAGATCGCGGCGAGGATGGCGGTACCACCGGACCGGATCAGGGTCGTCCCGATCAGCGCCGACACCCGGGTGTTCCGGCCGGGGAGCGCGCCGAGAACGCCGGGCCGGATCGTCACGGTCGCCAGTGCGGACGAGCCGTTGAAGGGGCTGGCGCACCTGCTCGACGCGATGCCCGCCGTCGGGACGGCGAAGCTGATCGTCGTCGGGAAGCCGAAGGAGGCCACGGCGCGGAAGGTGGCGGCGCTCGGCGACGCGGTCGAGTTCCGCAGCGGCCTGTCCGACGCCGAACTCGCGGATCTCGTGTCCTCGGCCGAAATCGCGTGCGTGCCCTCGATGTTCGAAGGGTTCTCGCTGCCCGCGGCGGAGGCGATGGCGTGCGGGACGCCGGTGGTGGCGTCCTCCGGCGGCGCACTGCCCGAGGTCGTCGGCGACGCCGCCGAACTGGTGCCGCCGGCGGATCCCGCGGCGCTGGCGGCCGCGCTGCGGAAGCTGCTCCGCGATCCGGCGCGCCGGGCCGAGCTGAGCGAAGCCGGTATCCGCAGGGCGGCGGAGTTCAGCTGGCGGCGCACCGCCGCCGAGACCGCGCGGCAGTACCATCACCTTCTCGGCGCGGAAGCCGGAACCCCAGTCCCCTCAGGAGAACGCTGACGTGCTGACCGTCGACTTCGGACAGTTCCCGGTCTCGGCAGGCAACCGGCTGCTCGACCTCGGGTGCGGTGACGGCAGGCACGCCTTCGCCGCGTACAAGGCGGGCTCGGACGTGGTCGCGGCCGATCTCGACGACGCGGCGGTCAAGCACGTCAGGGACTTCTTCCTCGCCATCGCCGAAGCGGGCGAAGCCCCGGAAGCCGCCTCCGCGCTGGCGATCCGCGCGGACGGCACCGCGCTCCCCTTCCCCGACGGCTCCTTCGACCGGGTGGTTCTCGCCGAGGTGCTCGAACACATCCCCGACGACAGCGCGGTGCTCGCCGAAGCGGTCCGCGTGCTCGAACCGGGCGGGCTGATGGCGATCACGGTGCCCCGCTGGTGGCCCGAAAAAGTGTGCTGGGCACTGTCGGACGCCTACCACGAGGTCGAAGGCGGGCACGTGCGCATCTACCGCCGTCACGCCCTGCTGGGCCTGGTCCGCGCCGCCGGGCTGCTCCCGGTCGCGACGCACCACGCGCACGCGCTGCATTCGCCGTACTGGTGGTTGCACTGCGCGTTCGGCGAGGACCATCCGGTGGCGCGGAAGTACCACGAGTTCCTGTGCTGGGACATCCTGCGCGGGCCGCGCCCGGTGCGGCTCGCGGAACGGGCGCTGGATCCCGTGCTGGGCAAGAGCTTCGTCGTCTACGCCCGCAAACCGGCGGCGGACGCGTGAGCACGGCCGGGTTCATCGCCGCCGTGCAACGGGCGGACGGGGCGATCCCGTGGGAGCCGGGCAGGCACGCCGACCCGTGGAACCACGGCGAAGCCGCGATGGGCCTTGCCGCCGCCGGGCACCACGAAGAGGCCCGTGCCGCCTACGACTGGCTGGCGCGCACGCAGAACGCCGACGGCTCCTGGTACGCCGGGTATCGCGACGGAATGGTCACCGATACCGCGCGAGACCTGAACTTCACGGCCTACCTCGCGGTCGGCGTCCGCCACTTCGGACTGTCCACAGGAGACACCCGAGCGGCCGGTCGCTGGTGGCGCGCGGTCGAAGGCGCGCTCGACTTCGTCACCGGTCACCAGCGCGACGGCGGCGAGTTCCCGTGGCGGCTCGGCGACGACGGCAAGGCGCTGCTCGCGGGCAACTGCAGCATCGCGCACGCGCTCGCGAACGGCCTCGCCCTCGCCGACGAGCTGGGGCACGCGAAACCGGGCTGGCGGCGTGCACGCGAGCGCGTGCTCGACGCGATCACCGGCAGGCCGGAGGCGTTCGAGCCGAAACCGCACGCGATGGACTGGTACTACCCCGTGCTGTGCGGTGCGCGCGCTCGGCTGGCCCCGCGGTGGGACGAGTTCGTGGTGCCAGGGCTCGGCGTGCGCTGCGAGCACACACAGCCGTGGGTGACCGGGGGCGAAACCGCCGAACTGGCACTGGTTCTCGCCACGCGGGGTGACCGTAACCGCGCCCGCGAACTGCTCCGCACGCTCGACCGCCTCCGCCACGACGACGGCTCGTACTGGACCGGCTACCAGTTCGAGAACGACGATCTGTGGCCGCTCGAACGCACGACCTGGACGGCGGGCGCGGTGCTGCTCGCGTGGGCCGCGGTGGACGGCGATCCCGCCACAACGGCCGTGTTCGGGGAACTCAGCCGGGGTGCGGGGTGAGCACCAGCGGACCGTCTTCGGTGATCGCGACCGTGTGCTCGGAATGCGCGGTGCGCGACCCGTCGGCCGAGCGGATCGTCCAGCCGTCGGGATCGAACACGATCCGGTCGGTGGTGCGCGCGAACCACGGTTCGAGCGCGAGCGTCAGCCCCGGTTTCAAGGTGAGGCCGCGGCCTGCGCGGCCCGTGTTCGACACGTGCGGGTCCTCGTGCATCGTCCTGCCGATGCCGTGCCCGCCGAACTCGGTGTTGACCGGATACCCGCGATCCCGTGCGACGGCGCCGATCGCGGCGGAAACGTCACCGAGGCGGTTACCCGGTACCGCTGCCGCGATCGCGGCGTCGAGCGCCTCCTCGGTCGCGCGGACGAGCCGCACGTCCTCCTCCGCCGCCGCGGTGCCGACGATGACCGTCCGCGCGGAATCCGCCGCCCAGCCGTCGACGACGACCGCGAGGTCCATGGTCAGCACGTCACCGTCGCGCAGGGTGTAGTCGAACGGGAGCCCGTGCAGGACCGCGTCGTTGACGGACAGGCAGACGACGTTGCGGAACGGGCCCTTCCCGAACGACGGCGCGTAGTCCCAGTAGCAGGATTCCGCCCCGCGCTCGCGGATCATCTTCCTGGCGTGCTGCTCCAGATCGAGCAGGTTCACCCCGGGCTCGGCGCGCTCGGCCAGCTCGTGCAGCACCTGCGCGACGAACTCGCCGGTGACCCGCATCCGGTCGATTTCCGCCCACGACTTCAGCTCGATCATGCGATCCCTCCGTATCGGTATGATAATACCGTACACGGTGGCGTCGTCCGCTCAGCCGGGCGGCAGGACGAGCAGCGCCAGCAGCCGATCGGCTTCGGCGTCCGGGGAAGCGGTGAACCCGGAGTGCACCGGCCCCGCCCTGACCACCGTGCTGCGCGGCGCGGTCAGCCAGCGGAACCGCCGCCCGATCTCCTCCGCCGCGGCGGGACCCGCGTCCGGGTCGCCCGCGCAGATGGCGGCCACCAGCTTCACCGAGGTCTCGATCGCGTCGAGATCGGCACCGGGGTCCAGCGCGCGCACGCGAGCGCGATCGAAGTGCACCCGTGCCACGAGCGAGCGGAGCGGGCGGCAGTAGAGCAGCAGCCCGGCGTTGACCAGCTCGCCGCGCTCCGGCCTCGGCATCACCTGCAGGAGCGCGTATTCGTAGCGCTGCGGCTCCCGCGTCACGACCTGCCCCCTTCGGCGAGCCACGACGGCAGCGCGCGCTTCGCCGGCGTCCGCTCGTCGCGGGGCACGGCCGTGCGCACCGACTCCCGCAGTGGCGGTATCCATTGTGGTCTGGCGTCGAGCCTCGCCGCGAGCCGGGCCACGTAGGCGGCGCGCAGTTCGTCCGCGGAAGCGAACCCCGGTTCGTCTTCGAGCCACTCGTCCGGCACCGCCGCGAGCGCGTCCCGAAGCACGCCTTCGCTTACCACTGACGAAAGCTCGGCGTCTGCGGAGTCCATTTCGGACGGTTCCACCACGGCGGGGAGCAACACGTGGTCCTCCGCAGCGTAGGGACGCGCGACACCCGCGTCCACTGAGGACCAGTTGTGGTGGAATGTCAGCGCGGCGCCGTGGTCGATGAGGTACGCGTTTCCGTGCCACCACAACATGTTCGGGTTGCGCCAGGACCGGTCGACGTTCTGGGTGAACGCGTCGAACCAGAGCACGCGCGCCGCGAAACCGCGGTCGACCGGAAAGGCGCGCGGGTCGTAGTCGAGCGAGCCGGGCAGGTAGTCGACGCCGAGGTTCACCCCGCCGCTGGCCCGCAGCAGCTCCTGGATCTCGGGATCCGGTTCGGCGGCCGCGAGCGCCACGTCGAGCCCGGCGGCGACCAGCCTCGGCACCGCGAACCCCATCACCCTCGCCAGTTCGGCGCAGACGACCTCCGCCACGAGCACCTTGCGCCCCTGCCCGGCACCGTGGAACTTGACCACGTAGGTGCCGAGGTCGTCGGCCTCCATGAGACCGGGCAAGGAACCGCCTTCGCGGAAGGCGGTGACGTAGCGCGTCACCTGGACGCGGGGCACGGGTTCGATGCTCACACCGTCAAGATACAGACCTGTATTTGAATACTCGATCGGGTTTTCACCAGCCGAACAGCTTCTCCATGATCCGGGCGCAGCGCGCCACCATCTCCTCGGCGGTTTCCTCCGGCTGCTCGATCCACCAGGTGATCAGGGAGTCGACGACCCCGGTCCAGACGAACGCGATCGCCTCGATGTCCTTGCGCGCGGTCAACCCCCGCGAGTGCATCAGCTCGGTCGCGCCGATCTCGGCGAACGCGTCCAGCCGCGAGCGGTAATCCTCCGCCGCCGCACCGATCTCGCCCACCTTCGGGAGCGTCTCGTCGCGAAGGAGCTTCCAGGCGTACCGGTCCCGATCGAAGGCCGTGAAGATCGCGCCGAGCACCGCGAGCGGCATCCGCTCCGGCGCACCACCGGAGGCCATCGCCTCCGCGACGGCCTCGGTCAGCTTGTCGCCAGACCGGTGCAGACAGGCGAGGTACAGCCCGTCCTTCGAGCCGAAGTACTGGTACAGCAAGGGTTTCGTGACCCCGACCTGCCTGGCGATCTCGACCATGGACGCGCCCGCGTACCCGGCGCGCCCGAACTCCCTGGTACCGGCGCCGATGATCTGCGCCTCGCGTTCTTCGCGCGGGACACCTTTCGTCCCGGCGACCCTTGCTTCCGTCACCCGGCTTATCTTACCCTCAGGTAAATGACCCTGCGGTAAGTTACCTGGAAGTCAGCTTTCTTGAGGCAGATATAGGTAGGTGCGTGTGATGTCCGGTTTCCTCGAACACCTCCGCGATCCGGTATTGCTGGCCACGCCGGTGTTCCTGCTGTTCATCGCGATCGAGGTGGTCGCGGTACACGTGCTCGGCCATGACGACGACGTGGTGGGCTACAGCGCGAAGGACACCAGGACGAGCATCGCGATGGGCGCGGGCGCGCTCGTGGTGAACGCCCTGTTCCGCCTGCTGATGCTGGTGGTGTTCGCCGCGCTCTACCAGATCGCGCCGGTGCGGTGGGACCCGCGCGACTGGTGGACGTGGGTGATCATGCTGCTCGGGCAGGAGGTGGTGTTCTACGCCTACCACCGGGCGAGCCACCGCGTCCGGCTGCTGTGGGCGGGGCACCAGGTGCACCATTCGAGCGAGCACTACAACTTCTCCACCGCGCTGCGGCAGAAGTGGACCCCGTACTTCCAGCTGCCGTTCTGGTCGGTGCTGGCGCTCGCGGGCATTCCGCCGTGGATGATCCTGACCGGCCTCTCGATCGACCTCGTGTACCAGTTCTTCGTGCACACCGAGAAGATCGGGAAGCTGCCGCGGTGGTTCGAGTTCGTGTTCAACACCCCGTCGCACCACCGCGTGCACCACGGCAGCGACGCGGAGTACCTCGACGCGAACTACGGCGGGATCCTGATCATCTGGGACCGGATGTTCTCGAGTTTCGTCCCGGAGGCGCACCGCCCGACCTACGGGCTCACCAAGAACATCGGCACCTACAACCTGGTGAAGGTCGGCTTCCACGAATACGGCTCGATCCTGCGGGATCTGCGTTCCGCCACGTGCTGGCGCGACCGGATCGGCTACGTGCTCGGCCCGCCGGGATGGCAGCCGAAGGCAGCGCCCGCCGAGGAACTGACCGGTGCCGGGACTGCCTGACGCACGCGCGATGATCGTGCCATGCACGCGCTAGTACGCCACGGCGACGATCCGGCCTGGGTTCGCAAGGAGGTCGCGGACCCGGTGGCCGGACCGTCCGATGTGGTCATAGCGGTCGCCGCCGCCGGGCTCAACCGCGCGGACCTGCTGATGCGCAGCGGGGATTACGTCCCCACCGGCGCGGACTGGGCCGTGCCGCTCGACCGCGTCGGCTTCGAGATGGCCGGTCGCGTGGTCGCGGTCGGGCCGGATGTCACCGGTGTCCGCGAGGGCGACCGGGTGATGGCCCAGACCGGCGGCGCCTGCGCCGAACTCGTCGCCGTCGACCACCGCCTGCTGCTCGGCGTTCCCGACGGTTTGGACTGGACCGGCGCGGCGGGCCTGCCCAGCGCACTGCTCACCGAGTTCGACGCGCTGGCCACCGCGGAACTCCGCGACGGCGAGCGCGTGGTGATCACCGGGGCGTCGAGCGGAGTCGGGCTCGTCGGTGTGCAACTGGCCCGCGCGCTCGGCGCCGGCTCGGTCGTCGCCACCACTCGCTCTGCGGCGAAGGCACCGCTGTTGCGCGAGCTCGGCGCCGATGCGGTTACACCGTCCCTTGTGGACGATGTCGCGGCAGGGACCGTCGACGTAGCACTCGACCACCTCGGCGGCACCACGCTGGCGGACCTCGTCGCACTGGCCGCCCCCGGCGCCCGTATCGTCCAAATAGGACGGCTGGCGGGCAGGAACAGCACCATCGACCTCGAAGTGCTCGCCGCGCACCGCGTCCGGCTGATCGGCACCACGTTCCGCGGCAGGTCCGCGGCCGAACTGCACGACCTGGTGGCGCGGGTGCGGGCACTCCTCCCCGACCTGGTCGAACGGCACCGGGTGCGCGCGGTGGTGGACTCGGTGTTCGACCTCGCCGACGCCGAGCGGGCCGCCGCCCGCCTCGATGCGCCCGATCTCACGGGCAAGGTCGTCCTCCGCGTCAACTGAGCGCGAACTCCGCGCTCGTCAGACCCATCAGGACCAGGTCGTGGTACCCGCCCTGGTAGAACTCGTGGTCGCGCAGCCTGCCTTCCACCAGGAAGCCGAGCTTTTCATGGAGCGCCAGCGACGCGGTGTTCCCCGCGTGGACGCCGATCTCGCACTTGTGGTACCTGCGCTCGTCGAAGAAGTAGCGGAGCAGGATCGTGATCGCTTCGCTCGCATAGCCGAGGCGCTGGTGTTCGGCGCCGATCCCGATTCCGTACGAGAACCGGCCCGCGTGCGGGTCGGTATCCATTGTGGACAATGAGCCGACCGGGAGACCACCGGCGAGCGATTCGATCGCGAGCTGCACCTCGTCCGGGCGCGCCCCGCTTTCCGCGACCGAGCGCTCCGCAGCCCATGCGCGGTACCCCGCCGCCGACCGCGGCGGATGGATGCGGTCGACATCGCGCATGTGCGCGGAGTGCTCGTCGAACCGTTGGAACGCCTGCCAGTCCTCCGGCTCGATTCCCCGCAACCGCACCAGTTTTCCGCACCACACCGAAGTCATGCGCGAAGCCAAGCACCGCGGCGACGATGCGGGCAACCGGTTTAGGCGCTCTCGCGCAGGCGCGTCCGCAGATCGCGCAGGGGCGGGCGTTCGCGATGGCTCAGATCGGTCAGGAGCAGTTCGCGCTCGACGCCGTGCTCCCCCGCGCCGTGCGCGCGGCGGAACTGCGCCAGCACGTTCGCCCGGCGCCGCACCGGAACGAGCCCGCCGTGGCGTTCGAGGCGCTCGAACACGGTTTGCACGATCTGCCCCGACATCCGCCCGAGCGCCTGCGTGCTCTGGTGCCGGTGCTTCCGGTGGCCGAGATCGACCTGGGCGAGCACCTCGATGCCGTGCGCCTCGGCGAGATCGATCAGGTGCCCGATCTCGACGCCGTAGCCCGCGACGAACGGGATCGACTCCAGCAGCTCGCGCCTGCCCGCGTACTCACCCGCGAGCGGCTGGACCATCCCGGCCAGCTCCGGCCAGTACAGGTTCAGCAGCGGCCTGGCGACGAGTTCCGTCACCCGTCCCCCGCCGTCGGCGTCGGTGTTCTCGGCGCCAGCGAGCGGCCGGTGGTAAAAGCCTTTCACATAGCCGATTTCGTCGTCGGCGAGCAGCGGACCGAGCAGCCCGGTCACGTACGCGGTGGTGAAGTCGCGCAGATCGGCGTCGACGAACACGACGAAGTCACCCGTCGTCGCGGCAAGCCTCTTCCACAGCGCGTCCCCCTTGCCGTCGAGCCGTGCCAGCGCGGGCAGCACGGCGTCCTGCGCGACGACGCTGGCGCCCGCACCGGCCGCGACGGCCGCCGTCCGGTCCGTGGAACGGGAATCGACCACCACGAGTTCGTCGACGACGGGCAACTCCTCCATCAAGTCGCGACGGATGGCACCGACGATCGCGCCGACCGTTTCCTCCTCGTCGCGGGCGGGGAGCACCACGCTGATCCGCCGCCCCCGCTTCGCCGCCACCAAAGACGCCGCGGGCCAGTCTGCGGCGCGGCTGCTGCGCCGCACGAGCCAGGCGTCGACTTCGGGGGCCATCTTCAACTCGTCGGCTACGCGCACGAGATCACCTTCCCTCGACGGGCGATCGGACCCTGCCGAGCGTGGGCGCCGCGCGTTTCGAGGACCGGTGCGAAGGTGAAACCACCGCGTTACGAGTTCGGCCGTACCGGGGGAAAACCGGAAACCACCGCTACACGCACCTACGCTTGTTTCGCGCGGCCGAACAACCGAGAAAGCCGTTTCGTCGCCGGTGTCAGTTCTTCGATCCGGAGCGCGTAGAGCACTCCGAACGCGACGCCCAACCCGGTCGCGCTCTGCACGATCACCTTGACCACGGCCATGATCCGCCCGTCGGTTCCGGGAAGGAGCAGCCCGGCGAGCACCGCCACCAGCACCCCCAGCGTGCTCGCCGCGACCGACCACAGGATGATCCCGAGCGCCCGCTTGCTGCGCAGGTGTCCCAGGCTCACCCAGAGCCAGACCTGGCCGACGATCGCCCCGATGACGAAGACCAGCGAATTGATCAGCATCACCCCGAGCACCACCTGACGGCTGTCGAGCAGGACCGGGCACAGGTACAGCAGCGGCACCTTCACCACGGTCATCACGACCATGATCAGGGTCGGCGTCCGCGCGTCCTTCATCGCGTAGAACACCCGGAGCTGGAGCATCACCAGCGCGTAGGGCAGCAGGCCGAACGCGGACACGGCGAGCGCCTGCCCGAGCCGGGTGGCGTCCTCGACGGAGTTCGCGCCGCCGTGGAACACCGCGATGCCCACCGGTACGCCGATCACGGTCAGCACCGCGGCGATCGGGACCAGCAGCACCGTCGCGATCCGCGAACCGTAGGACAGGTCCGCGACCACCTTGCGGGTGTCTCCGTCGGCGGCGTTGCGGCTCAGCCTCGGCATGATCGCGGTCAGCAGTGACACGCCGATCACGCCGTACGGCAACTGGAACAGCAGCCAGGCGTTGGAGTAGACCGTGACCCCGCCCGGATCGCCGGTGGTGAGCACGCGCGTGGTGACGGTGACCGCGATCTGGCTCGCCACGACGTAGCCGAGGACCCACAGCGCCAGGCCGCCGAACTCCTTCATCCTGGCGTCGAGGCCCCAGCGCCACCGGAACCGGAATCCCGAGCGCAGCACCGCGGGCACCAGCATCCCGGCCTGCACCGCGATGCCCGCGGTCACCCCGATCCCCAGCACCAGCAGCTTCGGCTCCCCCATGCGCACCGGGTCGAGGCTGATCTGCCCCGGCATCACCATGAACACCGCGAGCGTCGCGATGACCACCGCGTTGTTCGCCACCGGTGCCCAGGCCACCTGCCCGAACAGGTTCTTCGCGTTGAGGATCGCCGACAGCAGCGCGAATCCGCCGTAGAAGAAGATCTCCGGCAGGAGCAGTCGCGCGAACGCGGTGGTCAGCTCGGAATTGGCGCGGCTGCCCTCGGGGATGTACAGCGAGGTGAACGCGGGCGCCGCGAGCACCGCGACGACCGTGCCCGCCAGCAGGATCACCAGCCCGACCGTCAGCATCCGCTGCGTGTAGGCCTCGCCGCTGTCGGGATCGTCCTGCGCGCGCACCAGCAGCGGCACCACGACGCTGGTCAGCACGCCGCCGAAGAGCAGTTCGAAGAGGATGTTCGGCATCGTGTTGGCGATGGTGAACGAGTCGTTCACCGCCCCGGTGCCGATCGCCCACACCAGCATGGCCTTCCAGAAGAACCCGGTGACCCGGCTGGCCAGCGACGCGATCGCCATGGTGGCACTGGACTTCGCCAACGACGGCGCGGCCGGTGCCGCGGTCGTTTCGGGTGCCGGGGCTGGCGCCTGCACCCTCGGCAGCATCCGGGTGGCGAGGCTTTCGTACGGCCGCAACGCGTCCGGATCGGCCACCGGCCAGCGCGGGCTGGTCGGCAACCCGCCGACACGGGGCAGGAACACCGTCGCGTCCGGGTCGTCGGGCCGCAGCGGCGGCGCACCGAACGGCATCGCGTCCAGATCGGACTCACGAGGCCATTGCGGGGCCGGGGAAAAGGGCAGCGTGGGGTGCTCAGCCAGTTCCGGCTTTCGGTCCGACAAGCGTGTCCCATCCTCGGCGCCGACTCGGACCCATCGTAGTCAGCACGCACTACCCCCTAGTGCGGGGCAGCACCGCCGCAAGCCGACCGCGGTCAGAGAAGCGTCAGGCGTCTTCCTCTTCGAGCATTTCGGGGGTGACCGCGGACTCGGTGTCCGGGATGTTCTGCTCCTTGGCCTTCTTGTCGGCCATCGCGAGCAGGCGGCGGATCCGGCCAGCCACCGCGTCCTTCGTCATCGGCGGATCGGCGAGCTGGCCCAGTTCCTCCAGCGAGGCCTGCCGGTTCGACAGGCGCAGCTTGCCCGCCATCAGGAGATGGTCCGGCGCGGAGTCGCCGAGGATGTCCATCGCCCGTTCGACGCGGGCGGCCGCGGCGACGGCCGCGCGGGCGGACCGGCGCAGGTTCGCGTCGTCGAAGTTGGCCAGCCGGTTCGCGGTCGCGCGCACCTCGCGGCGCATGCGGCGCTCTTCCCAGTTCAGCACGCTCTTGTGCGCGCCGAGCCTGGTGAGCAGCGCGCCGATCGCGTCACCGTCGCGCACCACCACGCGATCCGCCCCGCGCACCTCGCGCGACTTCGCCTGGATGCCGAGCCTGCGCGCGGCGCCGACGAGCGCCAGCGCGGCCTCGGGACCGGGGCAGGTCACCTCCAGCGACGACGACCGGCCCGGCTCGGTCAGCGACCCGTGCGCGAGGAAGGCACCGCGCCACGCGGCTTCGGCGTCGGCGATCCCGCCCGACACGACCGCGGCGGGCAGCCCGCGCACCGGGCGGCCGCGCTGGTCGATGAGCCCGGTCTGCCTGGCGAGCCCCTCGCCGTCCTTCACCACGCGCACCACGTAACGGGTGCCCTTGCGCAGCCCGCTCGAAGACAGCACGTGCACGTCCGAATGGTGGCCGTAGAGGTCGTGGATCTCCTTGCGCAGGCGCCGCGCGACCGAGCCGGTGTCCAGTTCGGCCTCCACCACCACGCGGCCGCCGACGATGTGCAGCCCGCCCGCGAAGCGGAGCATCGAGGCCACCTCGGCCCGGCGCGGGCCGATCTTGGTGATCTCCAGACGACTCAGCTCGTCCTTCACCTCGGCGGTCATCGCCATACGCCGCTCCTCACCCTCTCCCACCGTTCGGCCGGGCGCGCCCCTGCGCGCGCCGTGGCCGTGGCATCGCTAGTCAAAGCTCGTTGAATGTCCTTATCGCAGGCCCGAAGACCCGCGAAGCCACGCGAGGTGGCTCCATATGCTCCCTTGGCGAGCTTAAGGCCGCGCCTCCGGGCCCCGGTCACCGCGCTCGCCAAGACCGAGAGCCTCTCGCACACAGCGCGCGAGCGCATCCGGATCGTGCTGGCTCGGCGCGGTCGGCTTCGCCACGTCGGCCAGGTGCGCGCGGGCGCCGAGCGCGGCCGCCGCGTCGCGCAGCCTCGCCGGGACCGGCACCGATTCCCGATCCGCGATCACCGCGTCGACCTTCAGCTCCGGCGCGTGCTGGAGCAGAACGTCCAGATGGCGCTCCGGCGAAAACCCGGCAGTCTCCCCCGGTTGAGGGACGAGGTTGAGGATCACGATCTTCGTGGCTTCGGTGCGCACCAAGGCATCGTGCAGCTCGGGCACCAGCAGGTGCGGCAGCACGCTGGTGAACCACGAACCAGGGCCGAGGAACACCACGTCGGCGCCGAGCACCGCGTCGACGGCCTCCGCGCAGGCGCGCGGAGGGTCCGTGGAGTGCCGCGCGGTGTCCACCGTGATCCGTTGGACCTGCCCCGGGGTGGAGGCCACCGCGACCTGGCCGCGGATCCGGCGGACCGCGCCGGTGGCGAGATCGCCGTCGAGCCCGGTCACCTCGGCCACGATTTCCAACGGTTCGGGTGACATCGGCAGCACGCGGCCGGACACCCCGAGCAGCCTGCGCGCCTCGTCGAGCGCGGCCACCGGGTCGCCGAGCACCTCGAACAGACCGGCCAGCAGCAGATTGCCCACCGCGTGCCCGGCGAGCGCGCCCTCGCCGCCGAACCGGTGCTGAAAGACCTCAGCCCAGAAGGTGCCGCCGTCCTCGGCCGCGGCCAGCGCGGCCAGCGCCTGCCGGAGATCACCCGGCGGCAGCAGGCCCAGTTCGCGGCGCAACCGACCGGAGGAACCGCCGTCGTCGGCGACCGTGACCACCGCGGTCACCTCGTCGGTCAGGCGCCGCAACGCGGTGAGCGTCGCGTGCAGCCCGTGGCCGCCGCCGAGCGCGACCGCGCGCACGTTACTCGCGGCCAAGGTCGCGGTGCACCACCTTCACGGCCATTCCGTCCTCATCGGACAGTCGGGTGGCGAGCTCCTCGGAAATGGCCACGCTGCGGTGCTTCCCGCCGGTGCACCCGACCGCGAGCGTGAGGTAGCGCTTGCCTTCGCGCTTGTACCCGGCGCCGATGAGCCCCAGGAGCTGGTGGTAGCGGTCGAGGAACTCCTCGGCGCCTTCCTGCGAGAGCACGTAGTTGCGGACCTCGCCGTCGAGACCGGTGTGGTCGCGCAGTTCGGGGATCCAGAACGGGTTCGGCAGGAACCGCACGTCCATCACGAGATCGGCGTCCATCGGCAGGCCGTACTTGTAGCCGAAGGACAGCACGGTGACGCGGGTCTGCGTGCTCGCCTCGGAGCCGAACGCGTCCTCGATCTTGGCCCGCAGGTCGTGCACCGACAGCGACGAGGTCTCCAGCACGAGATCGGCTTCCTCGCGCAGCGGCGCGAGGAGCGCCCGCTCGGCGGTGATGCCGTCGGCGAGCCTGCCGTCGCCCTGCATCGGGTGCCCTCGGCGCACCGCCTCGAACCGGCGCACCAGCACCGCGTCCGTCGCCTCCAGGAACAGCACCCTCGGCTTGTAGCCGCGCGCGTCGAGATCCTTGATGACGGAGGCGAGGTCGTCGGTGAACGCGCGCGAGCGCACGTCCATCACCACGGCCACCTTGGTGATCACGCCGCGCGCCTGCGCGCCCAGCTCGACCATGGTGGCGATCAGCTCCGGCGGCAGGTTGTCCACCACGAACCAGCCGAGGTCCTCGAGGCACTTCGCCGCGGTGCTCCGGCCCGCGCCGGAAAGCCCGCTGACGACCGCGACCTCCATCCCTGCGCGCGCGTCGCCGCTGTTTGCACTGTCGCTCGTCACGAGCCCTTCTCCCCTCCGTGGCCGGCTTCCGCCGAACCGTTCGTCGAACCGGCCAGCGCGGCGTGCACCGCTTCCGCGGTGCGCCTGCCGAAGCCCTGCACTCCGGCGATCTCGTCCACGCTCGCCTGCTTGAGTTTCTTCACCGAGCCGAAATGCTTGATGAGCGCCGTCTTCCTCGCCTGGCCGAGACCGGGCACGCCGTCGAGCGCCGAAGACTGCACGCGTTTGGACCGCTTTTCGCGGTGGTACCGGATGGCGAACCGGTGCGCCTCGTCGCGCACGCGCTGGAGCAGGTAGAGCCCGTCGGAGGTGCGGGGCAGGATGACCGGATCCGGGTCGGCCGGCAGCCACACCTCTTCCAGTCGCTTGGCGAGACCGATCACGGCGACGTCGGTGATGCCCAGCTCGGCGAGCACCTCCGCGGCGGCGGTGGCCTGCGGGCCCGCGCCATCGACGACCAGCAGGTTCGGCGGGTAGGCGAACTTGCGCGGCCTGCCGGTCTCCGGGTCGATCCCGGGCGTTGACGTGTCCTCGGCGCCTTCGATGTCGGCGGTTTCCTTGAGGTAGCGCGAAAACCGCCGCCGGACGACCTCCGCGATGGAGGCGACGTCCCCCTCCTCCGCGGCCTCCCTGAGCGCGAAGCGCCGGTACTCCGACTTGCGCGCGAGGCCGTCCTCGAACACCACCAGCGAGGCCACCACGTCGCTGCCCTGGATGTGGCTGATGTCCACGCATTCGATGCGCAGCGGCGCGGTGTCGAGCCCGAGGTGCTCCTGCAGCTCGGACAGCGCGGCCGAGCGCGCGGTGAGGTCGCCCGCGCGCTTGAGCTTGTGCTGTGCGAAGGCCTCGGTGGCGTTGCGCTGGACGGTTTCCGCGAGCGAGCGCTTGTCCCCGCGCTGGGGCACCCGCAGCTGAACTCGCGAGCCGCGCAGGCTCGACAGCCACTCCCCGACCGCGTCGGCGTCCGCGGGCAGTTCGGGCACGAGGACCTCGCGCGGCACGGGCGAACCCGGCTCCGCGTCGTCGCGGGCCAGTTCGGCCTGCTCGCCGTAGAACTGGGTGAGGAACTGGTCGACGAGCGCGGGCACGTCCATTTCCTCCGCCTTGTCGACGACCCAGCCGCGCTGCCCGCGCACGCGCCCGCCGCGCACGTGGAAGACCTGCACGGCGGCTTCCAGGTCGTCGTGCGCGAAGGCGACCACGTCCGCGTCGGTGCCGTCGCCGAGCACCACGGCCTGCTTCTCCATCGCCCGCCGCAACGCCCCGATGTCGTCGCGCAGCCGCGCCGCCCGCTCGAACTCCAGCTCCTCGGACGCCCGCGCCATGTCCTTTTCGAGCCTGCGCACCATCGCGTCGGTGCGGCCGGCGAGGAAGTCGCAGAAGTCCTCGACGATCGCGCGGTGCTCCTCCGCGCTGACCTTGCCGACGCACGGCGCGGAGCACTTCTCGATGTAGCCGAGCAGGCAGGGCCTGCCGATCTGGCCGTGCCTGCGGAACACGCCGGTGGAGCAGGTGCGCGCGGGGAACACCCGGAGCAGCAGGTCGAGCGTCTCGCGGATCGCCCACGCGTGCGCGTACGGGCCGAAGTACCGCACGCCCTTCTTGCGCGGGCCGCGGTAGACGTGCAGCCGCGGGAACTCCTCGTGCATCGTCACCGCGAGCACCGGGTACGTCTTGTCGTCGCGGTAGCGGACGTTGAACCGCGGGTCGAACTCCTTGATCCAGTTGTACTCCAGCTGGAGCGCCTCGACCTCGGTGCCCACCACGGTCCATTCGACGCTCGCCGCAGTGGTCACCATCTGCCGCGTCCGCGGGTGCAGACCGGCGAGATCGGCGAAGTAGGAGCTCAGCCTGCTGCGCAGGCTCTTCGCCTTGCCGACGTAGATGACCCGCTTCGTGGCGTCGCGGAACTTGTACACGCCAGGTGCGTCCGGGATGCTCCCCGGTGAGGGACGGTAGGTGGACGGATCAGCCACGGCACAAGCCTATGGCGCGGCACCGACAGGTTCGTGCACCCCCCGGTCTCGCCCACGTGAGAGTGGGCCTTTCCCGCCGGTTATGACGCACCGGAGCCGAATACCCGACGGAAGTCGGGCTTTTCCCCGTACCAGACCTTCGTTGGTTCCTACCGGGTGATTCAGATGGTTACTTTCCGTCTCACGCCACTTCGGCGAAGAAAATCATTCAGGGGCCTCCTGGTCCGGCGGAAAGGACTTCTCAGCCGTGAGCCGCACACGCATCCTTGGCGCAGCCTCCCTCACCGCGGTCGCACTGACCCTCGGTGCGGGCGCCGCCACCGCAGCACCCTCCTCCGGCGCGCAGCCGCTCATCGTCGGCGGCACCACCGCGCAGGCCGTTCCGTGGGGCGCGCAGGTCTACGTCAACACCCCCGACCGGCAGTTCCAGGGCTTCAACTGCTCCGGCACGATCATCGCCGCCGAGTGGGTGCTCACCGCGCACCACTGCCTCGACGAGGACGGCAGCGGCATGCACGTCAAGGTCGGCAGCAACAAGCTGTTCGAGGGCACCGAAGCGGAGGTGGACCGCAAGGAGGTCTCGCCGAACGGTGACATCGCGCTGCTGCACCTGAAGAAGGGCGTCGACACCACCTTCATGAAGCTCGGGGACGGCGACCCCGCCGCAGGCGCCACCAACGAGCTGTACGGCTGGGGCCGCGAAACCCCGACCGGCCCGCCAGCCTCGGCGCTGAAGACCACGAACGTCAAGGTCAAGGGCACCTCTTCGGACAACGACGGCGGCCCGGCGATCCAGAGCGTCGGCATCAACGGCGCCGCGTGGAAGGGCGACTCCGGCGGCCCGCAGGTCTCGGACGGCGTGCAGGTCGGCGTCGCGTCGACGGTGCAGAACCAGGACGGCACCAACAAGACCGGCACGAACAACTACTCCAGCGTCGCCGCCAGCAGGGACTGGATCAAGCAGACCGCTGGGGTCTGACCCCGATCAACGGCCGTTCCCGCCAGCGCGATCCGCGGCGGGAACGGCCGTCTCCATTCCCGGTGGCGGCTTTTTCGGCCACAGCCGGGCTTCCGCACATGCCCCGAAGGCCACCTTCGGGGAACTGAGCGCCGTGAACTGAGCGCCGCGAACTCGGCCCTCGCGGAAGCCTGCCGCCACAACAGAAATCCCCTTATGCCCCGAAGGTGACCCTCGGGGCGCTTAGCGCCACTTTTCTCACTTTTTCATGGAGGGCGGGCTCCGCTTGCCGGTGCCCCGAAGGTGGCTTTCGGGGCGCCAGATGCCCCGAAGGCCACCTTCGGGGACTCCGCGCACTTGCCGGGCCAAGAGGAAGTCGGCTCAGGCGAGGAACCCCTCGACCACGTCGTCGACCCGTGCCGCCACCACGTGCGGGCGGTCGACCACGGGCGAGAGGGCACCTTCGAGCCGCGTCGCGAGCCCGGCCAGCAGCCCGGCCCGCAGCGCGCCGTGGGTGTCCCACGAATGCACGGCGACGAGTGCCGCCGCTTCCGGTGCGACGCCGATTTCCCGGCACGCCCAGTGGTAGACCTTCGACGGCGGCTTGAACGACGCGATGCTTTCCGCCGACAGGATTCCGGCGAGCTTGTGCCCGATCCCCGCCGCGTCGAGCGCCGACGAGATGACCGACGCCGAGCCGTGCGTGAAGGCGTAGCAAGGGATTCCCGCGTCGGCGAGCAGATCGAAGGCGGGTTCGGCGTCCGGCTGCAGCGGGAGGCCGGTGAACCCGTCCAGGATGTGGTCCACCGGTTCCGGCCCGAGCCCGGTGGTGAGGGCGAGTTCGGCGGCCGCGACCGCCCGGAACGGCGGCGCCTCCCCCGCCAGCGTGAACGCCATCCCGTCGCGCAGCATACGGGCGAAGAACAGTTCGAGTTCATGGCCGGGCCGTCCCGCCTCGACGAACCGCTGCCGCAGCGGTTCCAGCTGGACGAGGGTTTCCAGCACGTCGAACAGAACTGCGGCGGGGCGGCGCATCGGTACTGCCATGGTCGCGGAATCTACCCATCCCATACCCGGCGCGCCGGGTATGGGATTCTCGGGCCATGCGCATCGCGACCTGGAACGTGAACTCCGTCGGCGCCAGGCTTCCCCGCCTGCTCTCGTGGCTCTCGTCGGCGAAACCGGACGTGCTGTGCCTGCAGGAGCTGAAGTGCACCACGGAAGCCTTCCCGCACAACGAGGTCGGCGAACTCGGCTACGAGGTCGCCGCCTACGGCCTCGGGCGGTGGAACGGGGTCGCGATCCTGTCCCGCGCGGGGATCGACGAGGTGACCCGCGGGCTCGTCGGCGAACCCACCTACGACGACACCGCCGAACCGCGCGCGATCGGCGCGACGTGCGGCGGGGTCCGCGTGTGGTCGGTCTACGTGCCCAACGGCCGCGAACCGGAGCACGCGCACTACGGCTACAAGCTGCGCTGGCTCGACGCGCTGCGCGCGACCGCCGAGGCGGAACTGGCCGCGGACCGCCCCTTCGCCGTGCTCGGTGACTTCAACATCGCACCCACCGACGAGGACGTGTGGGACATCAGCGCGTTCGAGAACTCGACCCACGTCACCGAGCCGGAGCGCAAGGCACTGGCGATGCTGCGGGAGACCGGGCTCTCCGACGTGCTGCCGAGGGCGCTGAAGTACGACCGCCCCTACACCTACTGGGACTACCGCCAGCTCGCGTTCCCCAAGAACCGCGGCATGCGGATCGATCTGGTGTACGGCAACCCGTCGTTCGCGAGCGCCGTCGAAGACGCCTACGTCGACCGCGAGGAGCGCAAGGGGAAGGGCGGGTCCGACCACGCACCGGTGGTCGTCGACCTCACGCCCTGAGCCCGGCGAAAACCCGTTGCAGCGCGCGGCGGCACAGCGCGCGGAAGTCCTCTTCGGACAGTCCGATCCGGCCGCCGAGGTAGAGCTGCACGAGTCCCTGCGTCTGCGCGGCGAACGACTGCGTGACCTCCAGGGGGTCGTCCTCGCGCAGAGTGCCGTCCCGCATGCCCGCTTCCACCGCGCGCACGGTCTGGCTGAACGGCGGCGCGCCCGCGCCGCGGAAGTCGTCCGGGAACCGGGGCACGCCGTCCCTGCGGTCGATCATCAGGAAGGTGTAGAGCCGGGGGCGGCGCAGCGCGAAGTCGAGGAAGTCTTCGAGCATGGCCATGATCGTGCTTTCCGCGTCTCCTTCGGCGGCCCGCTTTTCCCAGTCCCTGGCCAGTTCCACCGAGCAGGCGTCCGCGATCGCGCGCAACAGCGCCTCGCGGTTCTCGTAGTGCCGGTAGATGGCCATCGGCGTGACGCCAACCGCCTCGGCGACCTTGCGCATGCTGACGGCGTCGGCGCCGTCCTTCTCCAGGATTTCCCGTGCCGCCACCGCGATCCGCTCAGCCGTCTTCACGTCTACACTGTACACAGCGCGGTGTTGTCGGTGCCGGGTGAGAGGCTGTCGGCATGACCGGACCGAAGAGCGAACTGCACCATTACCTGCGCGCGGGGCGGGACGCCCTGCTGTGGAAGCTCGACGGGCTCGGCGAGTACGACATCCGCCGCCCGCTGACCCCCACCGGCACCAACCTGCTCGGGCTGGTCAAGCACCTCGCCGGGTGCGAATCGGGGTACTTCGGCACGGTCTTCGGCCGCCCGTGCCCCGAGCCGATGCCGTGGCTGACCGAGGACGCCGAGCCGAACGCGGACATGTGGGCCACCGCGGACGAGACGCGTGCGGAGATCGTCGGTCTCTACCGCAGGGTGTGCGCGCATTCGGACGCGACGATCGAGGCGCTTTCACTGGAATCGATGGGCAGGGTGCCGCACTGGCCGGAAGGCAAGAACGAGGTGACGCTGCACCGGGTGCTGGTCCACATGACCGCCGAGACGCACCGGCACGCCGGGCACGCCGACATCGTCCGCGAACTCGTCGACGGCGCCGCCGGAATGGTGGCGGGCAACGACAATCTGGCCCCGGGCGATGCGGCGTGGTGGAGCGACTACCGCGCCCGCGTGGAATCCGCCGCCACGGAAGCCGCGCGCCGGTCATCCTGACGGGCGGCACGGAAAACTGGCTGGCGCCAGCGCGAGGGCCGGATTTGTGGCGTTCAGGTCCCCGAAGGTGGCCTTCGGGGCATGAGCAATCGCGGCGCTACTCGGACCAGGCCTGCTTGTGCAGCCGACGCAGGACGCGCACGGCTTCGACGGCGCGTTCCCGGTCGACGGCCTGCACCGCCATCACCGAGTAGTACTCGTCGTCCGGCAGTTCGAGCCTGGCCCACGAAGCCCCGTCGGGGAAGCTCACCGACAGCACGTCCGTCCACGCGAAACGCTTGCCCACCAACACATTGCGCACTTCGATGCCCTCGGCGTCGGCGCGGACCCTCGGCATCGCGAACAACATGGTGCCGAGGCCGAGCAGCACCCCGATGCCGATCATCGCGACCTGGTCGGAGGTCTGGAAGCGCACCCCGGTGTTCGAGCCGCGCAGCAGCACCGCGACCACGACGAACACCGCCACCAGCAAGACCGCGAGCGTGGCCGACATCCAGAACGCGCGACGCGGCCGGATCACGACGGTTTCCTCGGCTGGTCGGGTCATCACGGTCACACGAAGCCCCGCTCGGTCCACGGCTGCCGCACCGACCGCAGCACGCGCGCGGTGTCCAGCGCGGCCACCGTCGCCTCGAACCCCTTGTCCTCTTTGGACTCCGGCAGCCCGGCCCTGTCCAACGCCTGCTGTTCGGTGTCGCAGGTCAGCACGCCGTTGCCGATCGGGGTGCTTTCGTCGAGCGCCACCCTGGTGAGCCCGATCGTCACGGCGTCGCACACGTACTCGAAATGCGGTGTGCCGCCACGGATGACCACGCCGAGCGCGACCACCGCGTCGTGGTTGCGGGTCAGCGCCTGCGCCACCACGGGAAGTTCGATCGCACCGGCGACCCTGACCACCGTCGGCTCCTCGGCCAGCTTCGCCTCACCCGCCGCGGCGAGCGCGCGGGACAGCAGGGAGTCGGTGATCTTCGGGTGCCACCGCGTGACCACGACACCGAGCCGCAGGTTCTCGCACTCGCTCAGATCCAGCGTGACGTCGGGACGCCCTTCACCGCTCACCGCGCGCCACCCCCGTTGCGCACGTCCTCGACGTCCGCGCCGACC
Organism: Amycolatopsis sp. CA-230715; assembly: GCF_018736145.1. Lineage (GTDB taxonomy): Bacteria > Actinomycetota > Actinomycetes > Mycobacteriales > Pseudonocardiaceae > Amycolatopsis. Next base: position 8,325,468 of record NZ_CP059997.1, on the reverse strand, counting down.
TGGTCGAAGTTCTCCAGCTGCGACAGGTCGTGCCCCATCCGGTCGCGCTTGGTGCGCAGGTACCGCAGGTTCTCCGGGTTCGGCGAGATCGGCAACGCGACCCTGCCAGTGACCCGCAGCCCGTACCCTTCGAGCCCGACGCGCTTGGCCGGGTTGTTCGTCAGCAGCCGCATGGACCGGATGCCGAGATCGCACAGGATCTGCGCGCCGGTGCCGTAGTCGCGGGCGTCCGCGGGCACGCCGAGCGCGAGGTTCGCGTCCACGGTGTCGGCCCCGTCGTCCTGCAACTGGTAGGCCTGCAGCTTGTGCAGCAGCCCGATGCCCCTGCCCTCGTGGCCGCGCACGTAGAGCACCACGCCGCGCCCCTCGGTCGCCACCGCCTGCAGCGCCGCTTCGAGCTGCGGCCCGCAGTCGCAGCGCAGCGAACCGAACACGTCACCGGTGAGGCACTCGGAGTGCACGCGCACCAGGATGTCCTCGCCGTCGCCGATGTCGCCGTAGACGAACGCCACGTGCTCGATGCCGTCGAGGAGGCTGTCGTAGCCGACCGCGCGGAAAGTGCCCGCGGCGAGCGGGATCCGGGCCTCGGCGACCCGTTCCACCTGCTTCTCGGTGCGCCTGCGGTACGCGATCAGGTCGGCGATCGTGATCACCTGGAGGTCGTGGTCGGCGGCGAACACTTCCAGCTCGTCCCGCCGCGCCATGTCGCCTTCGTCCTTTTGCGACACGATCTCGCACAGCACGCCCGCGGGGTGCAGCCCGGCGAGGCGCGCGAGGTCGACCGCGGCCTCGGTGTGCCCCGGCCGCCGCAGCACGCCGCCGTCCTTGGCCCGCAACGGAACCACGTGGCCCGGCCTGCGGAAGTCCGCGGCGGACGACTTGGGGTCGGCGAGCAGCCGGATCGTGTGCGAGCGGTCCGCGGCGGAGATCCCGGTGCTGATGCCCTCGGCGGCGTCGACCGTCACGGTGTACGCGGTGCCCCGCGCGTCCTGGTTCGTGTGGTACATCGGCGGCAGGTCGAGCCGCGCGGTGTCCTCACCGGTCAGCGAGACGCACACGTAGCCCGAGGTGTAGCGCACCATGAAGGCCAGCAGCTCCGGCGTCGCCTTCTCGGCGGCGAAGATCAGGTCGCCCTCGTTCTCGCGGTCCTCGTCGTCGACCACGACGACCGGGCGGCCCGCCTTGATGTCGGCGACCGCCTTCTCGATCCCGGCGTCGTCACCCACCGCGCCCGCACCGCACGGCGCCCACTCGGCGTTGGTTTCCTGGCTCATCGAAGCTCCCCTTCCCCAGCTGTGTTCCCATTCTGCTCCCGCGCGGGCGGCAGATGGGGCGTGGCCAGCTTCTCGACGTACTTCGCGAGCACGTCGACCTCGAGGTTCACCAGGTCACCCGGCTCGCGGCGGCCGAGTGTGGTCAGCTCAAGGGTGGTCGGGATCAGCGCGATGCTGAACTCCTCCGAGGTGATCCCGGCGACGGTCAGCGAGACCCCGTCCACCGCGATCGAGCCCTTCTCCACGACGTACCGCGAGAGGCCTTCCGGCAACGCGAACCTGGTCAGGCCCTGCGGGTCGCGGGAGAGGTAGACCCCGGTGCCGTCGACGTGGCCCTGCATGATGTGGCCGCCGAGCCGGTCGCCGACCGCGGTCGCGCGTTCGAGGTTCACCGGGTCGCCCACCGCGATCTTCGCCAGGCTCGAGCGCTGCAGCGTCTCGTGCACGACGTCGACGGTGAAATCGCTGCCCACGACGTCCACGACGGTGAGGCAGACGCCGTTGACCGCGATCGAGTCGCCGTGCTCCGCGTCCGTCGTCACCACCGGTCCGCGCACGCTCAGCCGCGCCGCGTTCGGGACCTGCTCGACCGCGACGATCTCGCCGAGCTCCTCGACAATGCCGGTGAACACTGCCTGCCTCCTGTATCGACGAGCCGTCCGGACGTCCATGGTGGACCTTCCGGGCCCCTGGCGGGGTGCTGCGGTGACGGGTGCCACGCCCCGCCTGGTCAGTCGCGCTTGGCAGCGCCTGCCGCCCGCGCCCTGAGCGCGGCGATCGCCCGTGCCGGGTCCTTGGCACCGTAGACCGCGGAACCCGCGACGAAACAGTCGACACCCGCTTCCGCTGCACGCTCGATGGTGTCGGCGTTGATCCCGCCGTCGATCTCGACGACCAGGTTCAGGTGCCCGGTGTCGACGAGGCCGCGCGCGGTGCGGACCTTCTCCAGCACGCTGTCGATGAACGACTGCCCGCCGAACCCCGGCTCGACCGACATGACCAGGAGCGTGTCGTAGTGCTTGAGCACCTCGACGACGTCTTCCAGTGGCGTGCCCGGCTTGATGGACAGGCCCGCCTTGGCTCCGGCGGCGCGCAGGTCCTTCGCGATCTTCACCGGATCCGTAGCCGCTTCGGCGTGCACGGTGACGTTGTAGGCACCGGCCTCGGCGTACCCGATGGCCCAGCGGTCGGGGTCGTCGATCATCAGGTGGCAGTCGATCGGCACGTCCGTGGTCTTGAGGATCGACTCGACGACGGGAAGGCCCAGCGTCAGGTTCGGCACGAAGTGCGCGTCCATCACGTCCACGTGCACCCAGTCGGCGCGGGTCTCGCCCGTTCCCGCCACGGCGTGGATCTCTTCACCGAGACGGGCGAAGTCGGCGGACAGGATGCTCGGGGCGATGAGGGGTGCGATGGCCACGGTCACGCAGTGTAGGAGGTCCGCGGGCGCCCGTTCACGACGGGAGTAGGTCCAGTACCTCGGTCAGCGGCTTGCGCGTGTCGATGCGGTGCAGCGCCACCCCGCCCTCGGCCAGCGCGTCGAGGTGGCGTTGCCACGCGGGGTGGTACCGGCGGGCGTCGACCACCTGGTAGGCGACGACGATCCGCACGCGCGGTGACCCCAGCACGTCGCCGAGCACGGTGAGTGCCTGGTTGTCGGCGATGCCCAGCGCCAGCTTCGCGAGCGAGTTCGCCGACGCGGGCGCGAACAGGAACACGTCGGGATCCGGGTGGGGCCTCGACTCCCCCGGCAGCCGCGAGGTGCCGCGCACCGGCAGGTCGACGAGCGCGGCGACCTCGTCGAGGCCGCCGGTGTGCTCCAGCCAGCGCGCCGCGGTCGGGGTGAGCGTGATCGCGGGCCGCCAGCCGCGTTCGACGGCGGGTGCGACGAGTTCGGCGGCGAACCGGGTGTCCAGCCCGCCGCACGCGCTCGCGACCAACCCCAGATCCCTTGCCACTAAAGGGGTTTCCTCAGTACGGCGCAGAACATGGCGTCGGTTCCGTGGCGGTGTGGCCAGAGCTGGACGTACGGGCCGTCGCCGAGCTGCGGTACGCCGGGGAACAGCTCGCGCGCGTCGAGCACCTCGGCGCCGAGCTTGCGCGCGGTTTCCCCGATCAGGCCCTCGGTTTCGGCCAGGTGCGGCGAGCACACGACGTAGGTGAGGACCCCGCCAGGACGGGTCAGCGCGTACGCGGCCGCGACGAGTTCGCCCTGCAGTTTCGTCAGGTCGGCGACGTCCGCCGGCTGCCTGCGCCAGCGCGCTTCCGGGCGGCGGCGCAGCGAGCCGAGCCCGCTGCACGGGGCGTCGACGAGAACGCGGTCGTAGCCGCCGTCCAACTCGCTTTCGCGCCCGTCCGCGACGTGCACGGTCACCGGCAAGCCGTCGGTCGCCTTCTCGACGAGTTTCGCGCGGTGCGGCGCCTTTTCGACGGCGTCGACGTGCGCACCCGCCGCCACGGCGAGTGCGCCGAGCAGCGCCGCTTTGCCGCCCGGACCGGCGCACAGGTCGAGCCAGCGCTCGTCGCTGCCGGTCAGGGGCGCTTTCGTCGCCGCGACGGCGCACAGCTGGCTGCCTTCGTCCTGCACCGCGGCGAGCCGTTCTCGGATCGGTTCGAGATCACCGGGATCGCCGGCGCCGGATTCGAGCCGCACGCCGTAGGGCGAGTACGGCGCGACATCGCCGCCGGTGATCGCGGCGAGTTCGTCGGCACTGATCTCCCCCGGCCGCGCGACCAGGTGGACCTCGGGGCGCGCGTCGTCAGCGGCGAGCGCGGCCTCCAACTCGGGTCCCTTGTCCCCCAAGGCTTCCGCGAACGAACGCGCGATCCAGCGCGGATGTGCGGTGCGCAGCGCGAGGTGCCCGATGGCGTCCTTCTCCTTGTCCGGCGCGAGCTGCTCCAGCCACGCCGCTTCGTCCTTTTCGGACACCGAGCGCAGCACCGCGTTGACGAACCCCGCCACGTGCGAACCCGCGTCCTCGCGCACGAGATCCACAGTGGACGCCACGGCGGCGTGCTCGGGGATGCGGGTGCGCAGCAACTGGTAGGCGCCGAGGCGCAGCCCGTCCAGCACGATCGGGTCCACTTTGGACAGCGGGCGGTCGAGGCAGGCCTCGATCACCGCGTCGAGCAGGCCGACGGCGCGTGCGGCGCCGTAGGTCAGCTCCGTCGCGAGCGCGGCGTCCCTGCCGCTGATCCGCCGGTTGCGCAGCATCTCCGGCAGCGCGAGGTTCGCGTAGGCGTCCCGTTCCCTGATCGCGCGCAGCACGTCGAGTGCGACGCGGCGCGCGGGATCCTGCACCGGCGGACGACGCGGGCCTTCCTTGCGCGGCGCCGGGCGCCCCCGCTGCGGCCTGGACGGCCTCCGCTCCCTGCGATCGTCGCTCATGTGAGGCGCTCCCCTTGTTCCAGTCGTGTACCGCGCGCCCAGTCGGTGGCCGCCATCCGCTTCTTGCCCTGCGCCTGCACCTCGCCGAGCCGCACCGGTTTCGTCCCGGTGCCCACCAGCACCCGCTTGCGCTCCACGGACAGTTCGCCGGGCGGGATCGGGTCGTCGTCGGTCAGCGCGACCGGCCCCAGTTTGAACCGCTCACCGCGGAATTCCGCCCACGCGCCCGGTTCCGGCGTCACCGAGCGGATCAGCCGGTCCACCGCGGACGCGGACCCATCGAAGGAAACGCGGGCGTCGTCGACGCTCACCTTCGGCGCGTAGCTCAGGCCCTCGTCCGGTTGTTCGACGGCGCGCACCGTTCCGTCCTCGATACCGTCCAATGTGGACGCGAGCAGCCGCGCACCGGAGAGCGCGAGCCTGCCGAGCAGGGCGCCCGCGGTGTCGTCGGCACCGATCGCCTCGGTGACGACGCCGAACACGGGACCGGCGTCGAGTTCCTTCACGATCCGGAAGGTGCTGGCGCCGGTGATCTCGTCGCCCGCCTTCACCGCGGCCTGGACCGGCGCGGCGCCGCGCCACGCGGGCAGCAGCGAGAAGTGCAGGTTCACCCAGCCGTGCGCCGGGACGTCGAGCGTCTTCTGCGGCAGCAGCGCGCCGTAGGCGACCACCGGGCAGGCATCGGGCGCCAGCTCGCGCAGCCGATCGAGGAACGCGGGGTCACCGGCTTTGGGCGGGGTGAGGACCTCGATCCCGTGTTCGTCGGCGAGCGCGCCGACCGGGGACCGTTGGACGGTCCTGCCGCGGCCGGAGCGCGCGTCGGGCCGCGTGAGGACGGCGACGACCTCGTGGCGCGACGATTCGAGCAGCGCGCGCAACGACGGGACGGCCGGTTCGGGGGTGCCGGCGAAGACGAGCCGCATCAGCACACCCCTGGGATGTGCGCGGGAGCGAGGGAACGAGACATCCGCGCCAGTCTACGGGCCGTGATCGCCGCCCCCTGCCGGGTCGGCGATCACGGCCGCAGGTCACCTCTCCCCCGGCCACCGCCACGGCAGCACGACCTGCGCCGAGCCGATCCCGCGGCGCACCGGCTCCGCGGCGGCGAGCCAGCGGCCGTCCTTCAGCCGCTCGACACCGGTCGCCGCGCCGATCTCGGCGGGCGCGCTGGAAAATCCCTGTCCTCGCGCTTTCAGGTCGGCGGTCTCCGGCTGGTCGAGGAAGCCCTGCTCGACCTGGGCCGCCGCGGAGTTCCGCTGCGACGCGCGCGGCGCCGCGATCGCGTCGGGCAGGGACAGGCCGCGGTCGAGCCTGCCGAGCAGGACCTGCAGCACCGTGGTGATGATCGACGCGCCGCCAGGCGAGCCGACGGCGAGCAGCGGCTTGCCGCCCTCGAGCACGATGGTGGGTGCCATCGACGAACGCGGGCGCTTGCCGGGGCCGGGCAGGTTCGGGTCCGGCACGCCGGGCGTGACCGGGGTGAACGAGAAGTCGGTCAGCTCGTTGTTGAGCAGGAAACCGCGGCCGGGGACCACGATGCCGCTGCCGCCTTCCTGCTCGATGGTGAGCGTGTAGGCGACCACGTTGCCCCAGCGGTCGGCGACGGTGAGGTGCGTGGTGTTCTCGCCCTCGTACGGCGTCGGCGCGCCGGTCTTGCCTGCCTGGCACGGCACCGGCTTGCGCGGGTCCGCGGGCGCGACCGGGCTGACGCCCGCCTTCTTCGGGTCGATCAGGCACGCGCGCGAATCGGCGAACTGCTGGCTCACCAGTTCTTTCGCGGGCACGTCGATCACCGCGGGGTCCCCGATCCAGCGGTTGCGGTCGGCGAAGGCGAGGCGCGTGGACTCCAGGAAGTAGTGCAGGTAATCGGCCTTGCTCAGCTTCGCGAGATCGGTGTTTTCGAGGATGTTCAACGCTTCGCCGACGGTCAGCCCGCCCGATGACGGCGCGGGCATGCCGTACACGTCGAGGCCGCGGTACCGCGTGTTCGTCGGCGCGCGCTCGACGGTCCGGTAGGCGGCGATGTCGGCCGCGGTCATCGAGCCCGGCCGAACCTTGAGCCCCGAGGCGGGGTCCACCGGCGGCTGCTGCACGGTTTTCGCGATGTCGTCGGCGATCGGCCCGCGGTAGAGGGCGCCCGAGCCCTGCGACGCGAGCGCGCGATAGGTGCCAGCGAGGTCCGGGTTGGTGAACCTCGTGCCGATCTCGGGCGGCGCGCCGCCGGGGAGGTAGAGCGATCGCGTCGACGGGAACGCCGAGAACCGCTTGGCGTTGTTGGCGATCTGGTCGTGGAAGGTCTTGTCCACCACGAACCCGCGCCTGGCGAGTCGTTCGGCGGGTTTGACCGCGGCCGCCAGCGAGCGGGTGCCCCACTTCCGCAGCGCGTCCTGCCAGGTGGCCGGTGTGCCGGGGATGCCGACCGACAGGCCGCTGGTCACCGCGTCGTCGAACGGCAGCGCCTTGCCGTTCTCCACGAACAGGTTCTGATCGGCCTTCGCGGGCGCGGTCTCGCGGCCGTCGAGGGTGTGCACCTTGCCGGTGCGGGCGTCGTAGTAGACCAGGAACCCGCCGCCGCCGACCCCGGCGGAGAAGGGATCCGTCACGCCGAGCGCGGCGGCGGTCGCGACCGCGGCGTCCACCGCGTTGCCGCCCTCGCGCAGCACCTGGGTACCGATCGCGCTGGCGTCCGCGTCGATGCTCGACACCGCGCCGAGGTACCCGACCGCGACGGGCGATTTCGGGCGCTGTGGCAGCGCTTCGGCGGGTGCCGCCACGGCGAGCGGCACCACGAGGGCGACCGCGCTCGCCAAGACCACCGAACGGCGCAGGGTTCTGGATCCTTCAGACATGGCGAGGAGTCTGCTCGTCGGCGGCTGCGCGTTCAATACGGAAGGCGGGTGCCGTCCCGTGTTTTGGTCGGTAAGACTCTCTTCGAACGCCGTCCGGGCACCCGGACGGCGACTGAGCGTGCCCGTACGGGTTGGGAGGGTGTTCGTGGGAATTTCGCGTGCGGTGCTGAGGGTGGTCGCGCCGGTGCTCGCGGCGGTTCCGGTCGCGGTGGCGGTCCCGGCCGCCGCCGAAGCGGCGCCTCCCGCGTCCTGCTTCGACCAGTCCGTCCCGCTGACCGTCGAGGAGCAGCGCCTCACCGCGACGCTGCCCGCCGGCGGGCCCGCGGTCGGCCCCGAGCTGATCCGGCTCGCCGGGTTCGACCGGCTCGTCGACGAGTTCACCGGGAAGCTGTGCCGCACCAGGACCTCCGGCGGCGCCAGGCTGCTCGTGAAATCGGCCGGCGACGACCTGTGGCGCACCGCCGTCGACCGGGCGCAGGGCAGGCGGCCCGGCATGGGCACGCTCGACCGCTACGACGACCGCCCCCTCTACTGGTCCCGGCTCGCGATGAGCAAGGCACTCCGGCAGTGGACGCCGTCGTTCGCGCTCCCGCCGTCGGCGCGGACCGCCCTGCTCACCTCGTTCGACCACGGCGCGCGCGGCCTCGAATCGGACCGGTTCGGCCACGGCGGCGCGCACCGGATCCTGGTCAGCGGTTTCGACCCGTTCCAGCTCGATGGCGCGGGCGTCCGGATCTCGAACCCGGCCGGCGCGTCGGCGCTGCAGCTCGACGGCCGCGTGCTGGCCACCCCGGCCGGACCGGTCCAGGTGCAGGCGGTGTCGTTCCCGGTCGTGTGGGGCTACTTCGACCAGGGCATCGTCGAGGACGCCTACGGCACCGCGCTGCGCAGGGCCGGTGCCAAGCCGGAGCTGATCACGACGATCAGCCAGGGCCGCCCCGGTCAGTTCGACATCGAGCGCTGGGCCGGTGGCTGGCGGGGCAAGGCGCCGGACAACAACCGCGTCACGAGCCCCGGCCCGGTGCCGCCCGCGGCGGGGTGGCCCCAGCCGCCGGACTCGTTCATCGAGACCACGTTGCCGTACCAGCGCATGATCGACGCGGGGACCACGGGCTACCCGGTCAAGTTCAACCAGCAGTTCTGCGTCTGGCCGGACAGCACGAAACCCGGTACCGGCACCCCGGTGTGCCGAACGGACGCGCCGCGTCCCGGTGAGATCGCGGCGCAGGGCGGCGGCGGGGACTATTTGTCGAACGAGTCGATGTACCGCAGCAACCGGGTGCGGCTCGGGCTCGGCGCGACCTCGGTGCGCGGCGGACACCTGCACACCCCGGTGCTCGGCCAGCCCACGGCGCCGGATGCCCTCACCGACGCCGATTTCGAAGCGCGGCGCAAGACCATCGCCAACCAGACCGTCGCACTGGAAACCGCCGCCGCGGGGGCGCTCGGCGACCGCGGCTGACGACGCGGCACCACTGTCACTTGTGGACATAATCGAAACGAAAACAATTCGTCGGCACCGGGCGGTACCCACGGCACGGATCGAATAATGCCGTTTTCCTTCGCACGGCTCGTCTGCGTCGTACCCTCCATTCGGAGGCTCGCCGCACGACGAAAAGGATTATGCGGAGGAAAAGGACATGACCGACGGCGTCCCGGCACAATCCGACCCAAAAAGTGCCGACCCAAAACAGCCCGGACAGGAACGGCTTGCCGCCGTTCAGCAGGATCTGTTGCGCGCCATCGAACGCACGCAGCAGGAGGGCAGAGAGGCCTCCGCCGCCAGTGCGGCACTCGCCCGCGTTTCCGGCAGGGCGAGCAGCAAGGACAACGCGGTCACGGTCGTCGTGGATTCCAATGGCGTGCCGAAGGACATCGCGTTCACCGACAAGATCGGGAGCCGGACCCCGCACCAGCTCGCGGCCGAACTGATGGGCTGCCTGCAGCGGGCGCAGGCGACGCTCGCCCGCGAATTCGCGCAGCAGGCCGGGGACAACCCGTTCGCGGCCAAGATCGCGCAGGGGTACGAGAACCGCTTTCCGGAACCGGAAAGCGATGCGGTCCCCGCACCGGTGCACGAAATGCAGGTCGGTCAGCTCTCCGAACCGGAATCCGCACCGGCACCGCCTCCCGCGCCGCGAAAAGTGCCGAAGCGCCAGCGTGAAAAGGATGAAGAGTACGAAGAGGACTTCGGGCAGACCGGTTTCCTGCTGGGCCCCGACGGCAAACGGGGGCCGAATCATGGCTGAGGGCTACCACGTCGATCCCGAACGACTCGGTGCGCACCAGCACGACGCCGAGCAGGCCGCCGCCACCGGGAAGCAGGTCGCCGACGCCGGGCACCAGGTGACGCCCGGCGGCTGGGACAACGCCTACGGCCTGATGTTCCAGATGTTCCCGCAGGCGACGAGGCCGATCGCGGAGGCGTTCATCTCGTTCGCCTCCGACGCCGCGCAGGCGCTGCAGAACACGGCCACCGCGATCGGCACCGCGGCCAAGAAGTACGAGAACAACGATCAGGACGCCGCGGACTCGCTGCGGAAACTGGGGCAGCAGGTCGAGAACACACCGGAAATGCACGTGGGCGGAGGAGCACCCGCCGCGCCCCCGCGAACCGAGGGGCAGGAGGTCTGACCATGCCGGAAGGCAACCCGCTCGTCGACAAGGACGCCACGACGAACTGGCAGGGGTACAGCCCGTTCACCTGGAACTCGCGCGACGGGTACGGGCCGATCATGCCGGGCCCCGGCGCGGACGACACGAACCAGCACTGGTTGTCGGGGATCCCGATCGACGGCTCCGTCGAGAACCTCGTACACGACATCCAGCAGGACGACACGTTCAGCTACGTTTTCGACTCGTTGAGCGCCGCGCTCGAAACCGCGAGCTTCGTCGAAAGCGCGGTGGACGCCACCACGTCGCTCGGGGGCGCGGTGGGCTTTCTCGCCCAGCCGCTGATCGCGTGGATCCTGGACCACGTCAAGCCGCTCCGGCTCGTCCTCGACGAACTGGTCGGCAACTCGGCCACGGTCAAAGGTGTCTCCAAAACCTGGACGAACATGGGCAAGGCGCTCGGCGAGGCCGCGAACAACTACGGCACCGCCGCCCAGAAGACCCAGGAGTACTGGCAGGGAAAAGCGGCCGACGCCTACCGGAAGCGCGCGCGGGCGCTCGCCATCGGCCTCAACAGCCTCGGCCTGCTCTGCGAGGTGTGGGCGAATCTGCTCGCCATCGTGAGCCAGATGGTCCAGGCGATGCACAATCTGGTGCGCGATGTCATTTCCGGGCTGGTCGCCACGCTGATCAAGCTGGCGATCGACTCGATCGGCGAAGGCCCGCCGCCGGTGGATCTGGTCTTCATGGCGAAGGACGGCATCGTCTACGTCGTCAAGGCCGAAACCATCGTGGCCCAGGCGCTGACCAGCGTCGGCAAGGGCATGACGAAAGCACTGTCGATCGTCGCGAAGGTCCTTCTCGCCATCCGGCAGATCGCCACCGCGATCAAGAACCTGATCCAGTTCGCGCAGCAGGGCGGCACCGCGGCAGCGGCGCCGAGCTAGCGGCGCTCGCCCGGCTACGTCGGCCGCGCGGCCGTCTGTGCTTCGCCCTGGTGGTGACCCGGCGCCCCGCCCGCACCACCAGGGCGAGGGAGCAGTAGACCGCCCCGGCGAGTGCGGCGGCGCCGATGGCGTCGCTCGGGCGGTGCCAGCCCGCGATCACCACCGCCAGCCCGGCAAGCACCGCGAGCACGACGTCGACCGCGAAGAGCCAGGGCGAGGCGGTGCGAGGTGCCACCATCAGCAGGGCCAGCCCGGTCGCGGTGGCGGCGGTGACGTGGCCGCTCGGAAAGGTGTTGTGCGCCAGTTCGGGCTCCGGGCCCAGCTCCGGACGGTCGAGCACGACCACCTTGAGCAGTCGGGAGGCGCCGATCGAGCACGGAATGACCGCGGCCGCCAGCACGCCGGTCCGCGGAATCCGCCGGAGGAAACCGATTGCCAGCACACCGAGCGTGGTACCCAGCAACAACGGCACGCACCCGATGCGCGCCAGCAGCCAGGACGAGAAGTCCTGGACCACCGTGGAGGTCTCGGTGCTCAGCCGCCGGAACACGTCGCGATCCCAGCGCTGGCCCGCCCCGGTGAGCACGAAACCCAGATAACTGGCGAAGAAGATCGCGACGCACAGCACGAGCGAGTGTCTCAGCGAACGAATGTTGTCAACCGTAGCGGCGGATTCAACAGTTCGTCGCGAGTAAAGCACAACTCTCCCGTAAAACGTAGTTGTGACCGGATTTCAGTTCTTCACACCATTCACCGGCCGCCACCGCGGCTCGGTCGGGACTCGACGGGAGTCGCCTCAAGTTCCTTGTGCCACAACGATTTTCATCGATGCGAGCAGGAACGAGGCAACGGTTCCCCGACGGACCGTCAGCCCACTCCCCCTTTCGGCGAAAAGGTCTTGGCCAGCGTCGAACTGCCACCGGGCCTGCTATGTGACAATACGAACACGGCCAGCAAGGGCATACTCGATGGACCGACCGGGATGGGTCAACCCTACAAAAGTACTGGGCCACGATCTTGTCTCGAAATTAGCGCGACAGGACAGGTCCGCCACTCATCAGCACTCAGTCTCGCGCACATCACCCGACCGGCGGTTGAACCGTGCTGTTTTTGTCGTGGTCCGACGACAGACAACGATTTCCCCGCGCAAAACGCAAGAGATCGCCGCATCCGCTTGACTCGGAGCAATTGACCAAGGCGAGCGTCAGATCAGTTCCAGCGGATCCAGTTGGACGCGCGCGGGGTCGGCTTCCTTGCGCGCCGCCCGTCCCGCCTGCGCGGCCGCGAGCGCGGCGGCCAGCGCCCGCCCGTCACCGCGGGGCACGCGGATCAGCGCGCGCTCGCGCTCCGCGTTGCCTTCGTCGTCGACCTCGCCCACCGGGACCGGGCCCAGCACCTCCCCCGTCGCTGGCAGGGCCAGCTCGGCGAGCAGGTTCGCCACCGCGTCCGGGCTCCCCTCGACGCTGGCCATCCGCACCGCGGGCGGGAACCCGAGCTCACGGCGTTCCGCGAGCTCGTTCCCCGCGTGCCAGGCCGGATCCCAGCGCATGAGCGCCTGCACGGGCGCGAGCGAGGCGTCCGCGCCGACGACCACCCGGCCGCCTTCGGCACCGGGGCGCACGAGCGCGGCGGCCGCCATCCACCGGCGCAGGGTCTCCTCCGCGGCACGGAGATCGGGCCTGCCGAGCAGCGCCCAGCCGTCGAGCAGCAACGCCGCGCCGTACCCGCCGTCGGCGACCGGTTCCGCACCGGGCGTGCACACCACCAGCGCCGGTTTGCCCGGTACGGTCGCGAGCACTTCCTTGGCGCCCGAAGTGCGCACCGCGACGCCGGGGAACGCCCTGCCCAGTTCCTCCGCGGTCCGCTTCGACCCGACGACGACCGCGCGCAGCCGGGGCGATCCGCACGCGGCGCAGCGGAAGTGCGCGTCCGGCACCCCGCACCAGCGGCAGATCGGGGGCCTCGCGACGCCTTCGTTCGCGCCGCCGGGGAGCAGGAGCGGGCCCGCGCAGCGACGGCAGTGCGCCGGGGTGCGGCAGTGCCCGCAGGCGAGGGCGGGCACGTACCCGCGCCTCGGCACCTGCACGAGCACGGGCGCACCGGCGCCGAGCGCCTGCCTCGCGGCTTCGAACGCGACGGAGGGCAGGCGGGCCGCCTTGGCCGCTTCGTCGCGCGCTACGTCGAAGTCCTCGCCGACCGGGGTCACCCGCGGCGCGCTGGCCCGCAGCTGCTCGCGGGAAGCGCGCACCTCGTGCGCCCAGCCGGACTCGACCAGCAGCTGTGCTTCGGCGGTGCGGTTGAACCCGGCGACGAGCAGCGAGGACTGCGTCGCGTGCGCGCGCAGCATGAGCACGTCCCGCACCTGCGGATACGGCATGTGCGGGTCGACGTGCAGGTCGTCGCCGTCGTCCCAGACCACGAACAGGCCGGGGTCGGCGACCGGCGCGAACATGGCCGCCCTGGTGCCGATCACGACCCGCACCGCGCCGCGCGACACCGCGAGCCAGCGCCGGTACCGCTCGGCAGGCCCCACTTCGGCGGACAACGCCACGAAGGCGTCCGCGCCCAGCGCCGCCGCGCACGCCGCGTGCAGCCGCTTGAGATCGCGCTGATCCGGCACCACGAGCACGACACCGCGGCCGAAAGAGGCGACCACCGCGGCGACCTCGGCCAGCCGCGACGGCCAGTCCTCGCCGGGAAGTGCCTGCCACACCGCGTTCGCGGGACGCCCGGCGCCGAGCGCTTCGACGAAGTTCTCCCCGCGCTGGTACCGGTTCCATCCGGTGGTCTCCGGCGCTCGCGGTGCCTCGGCGACCTCGCGCGGCGGCTCGCCTTCCGCCTTGCCGTGGCGCGGCGGGATCGCCAGCCGCAGCACGTCGATCAACGAGCCGCCGTACCGTTCGGCGACCGCGCGGGCCGTCCTCGCGAGCGCGGGCCCGAGCACCGGCTCGCTCGAGGTGACGCGGTCGAGGAACGCGAGCTTGCCCTTGTGCTCGGTGGTGTCCCCGCGCTCCAGCAGGAAGCCGTCGACGAGCTGCCCGGCGAACCGCACGCGCACCCGGCAACCCGGTACCGCGGCCTCGTCGAACTTCTCCGGCACGTGGTAGTCGAACGTGCGGTCCAGATGTGCCAGCGGCACGTCCACCACGACCCTGGCGACCGGCGCGCTCGCCGCGGGTCGCTGCTGGCCCTTGGCGTCGCGCGCCTCCTTCGCCGCCTTGCGCGCCGGATCGATCTTCTTCTTGGCGCGCGGCGGTTCCGGGAGGTCCCAGAGGGGTGTCGTCTCCTGGCGGCTCACCCCGTGATCTCTACCAGACGGGCCGGACAACCCTCCCGGCGCGCTCAGGCACCCGCGAGCGACCGCAGCGCTTCGGCGCGCTGGGTGTTCTCCCACGGCAGGTCGAGGTCCGGGCGGCCGAAGTGGCCGTAGGCCGCCGTCGGCGAGTAGATCGGGCGCAGCAGGTCGAGATCGCGGATGATCGCCGCCGGGCGCAGGTCGAACACCTCGGAGATGGCGCTCTGGATCTTCGTCGGATCGACCGTCTCGGTGCCGAAGGTCTCCACGAACAGGCCGACCGGCGAAGCCTTGCCGATCGCGTAGGCGACCTGCACCTCGACGCGGGAGGCGAGGCCCGCCGCGACGACGTTCTTGGCCACCCAGCGCATCGCGTACGCCGCGGAACGGTCCACCTTCGACGGGTCCTTGCCGGAGAACGCGCCGCCGCCGTGGCGGGCCATGCCGCCGTAGGTGTCGACGATGATCTTGCGACCGGTCAGCCCCGCGTCGCCCATCGGGCCGCCGATGACGAACCGGCCGGTCGGGTTGACCAGCAGCCGCACGTCGGCGGTGTCCAGCTCCAGCTCGGCCAGCTCGGGCAGCACCACGTGCTCGCGGACGTCGACGCCGAGCATCTTGTCCAGGTCTATGCCGTCGGCGTGCTGGGTCGAGACGACCACGGTGTCGAGCTTGACGGCCTGCTCGCCCGCATACTCGATGGTCACCTGGGTCTTGCCGTCGGGACGCAGGTAGGGCAGCACGCCCTCGTTGCGGACCCCGGTCAGCCTGCGGGAAAGCCGGTGCGAAAGCGCGATCGGCAGCGGCATCAGCTCGGGGGTGTCCGAGCAGGCGTAGCCGAACATGAGGCCCTGGTCGCCGGCGCCCTGGCGGTCGATGTCGTCGAGCGCGCCCTCGACCCTTGACTCGTGCGCGGTGTCCACGCCCTGCGCGATGTCCGGCGACTGCGACCCGATCGCGACGTTCACGCCGCACGAGTTGCCGTCGAAGCCCTTGGCGGACGAGTCGTAGCCGATGCGGAGGATCACGTCGCGCACGATGGTCGGGATGTCCGCGTAGGCCTCGGTGGTCACCTCACCCGCGACGTGCACCTGGCCGGTCGTGATGAGCGTTTCGACGGCGACCCTGCTGCGCGGGTCCTTCGACAGCAACGCGTCGAGGATGGAGTCGCTGATCGCATCGCAGATCTTGTCCGGATGGCCCTCGGTCACCGATTCCGAAGTGAACAGCCTGCGGTTGGACGCCGTCACGACGCTCGTCACATCCCCTCAACTCGACAACACATACCCAAAGCGCTCAGAACTCGGAGCTTTCGCCTGCTTCAGCCTACTGACTTCGCCCGAGCGGTGGTCAACGCTTGACTAACGACACAACCGCATCCCACACTGCGGCGGCCAGTTGCGCCTTGGAGCCCAGTGGGATAGGCCGTTCGGTGCCGTCCGCCGCGAGCAACCAGCCCCCGTTGTCCTCGACCTCGAACGCCTTGCCGTCGCCGACGGCGTTGACGACCAGCAGATCGCAGCCCTTGCGCTTGAGCTTGGCGCGCGCGTGGTCGAGCACGCTGCCGTGCTCGTCCCCGGTCTCGGCGGCGAACCCGACCACGGCCTGGCCCTCGGGGCGCGCGGCGACCAGTTCGGCGAGGATGTCCGCGTTGCGGTCCAGCGCGATCGTGGGATCGGGCTGGTCGTCGGACTTCTTGATCTTGTGCTCGGCCCTGGCGGACGGCCGGAAGTCGGCGACCGCGGCGGCCATCACCACCACGTCGGCGCCCTCGGCCGCGGCGTGCACGGCGACGCGCAGCTCTTCGGCCGTCGACACGTGCTCCACCCGGGCGCCCGCGGGCTCGGGCAGCGCCACGGTGTGCGCGGCCACGAGCGTGACGTCGGCGCCGCGCTGGGCGGCGACCCTGGCCAGCGCGTAGCCCTGCTTGCCGGACGAACGGTTGCCGAGGTAGCGGACCGGGTCGAGGGGCTCCCTGGTGCCGCCCGCGGAGACGACGACCTTGAGGCCGTCCAGGTCGCGGGGCAGCGCGGCGGGCTCGGCCAGCAGCAACCTCGCGATGTCGACGATCTCGCGGGGGTCGGCGAGCCTGCCCTTGCCGGTGTCGACCCCGGTGAGCCTGCCAGCGGCCGGCTCGGTGACGACGGTGCCGCGGCGGCGGAGCGCGGCGACGTTGTCCCTGGTCGCCGGGTGCTCCCACATCTCGGTGTGCATCGCGGGGAAGAACGCGACCGGGCACCGCGCGGTGAGCAGGGTGTTCGTCAGCAGGTCGTCCGCGATGCCGTGCGCCGCCTTCGCGATGAGGTTCGCGGTGGCGGGCACGACGAGCACCAGATCGGCTTCCTTGCCGACGCGGACGTGCTGCACCTCGGGCACCTCGGTGAACACCCCGGTGTGCACGGGATGCCCGGACAGGGCCTCGAAGGTGGCCGCGCCGACGAACCGCAGCGCGGCCTCGGTGGGGACCACGCGGACGTCGTGACCGGATTCGGTCAGCCCGCGCAGCACCTCACACGCCTTGTAGGCGGCGATACCGCCGCCTACGCCGAGTACGACTCGGGGTTTACTCACCCTCGGTGTGCTCGAGCAGACCGGCGTGGATCTCGCGCAGCGCGATCGACAGCGGCTTCTCGCGCGGGCCCGGCTCCACGAGCGGGCCGACGTACTCGAGCAGGCCCTCGCCGAGCTGGGCGTAGTAGTCGTTGATCTGGCGGGCGCGCTTCGCGGCGTAGATCGCCAGCGCGTACTTGGAGCTGACCTTCTCGAGCAGGTCGTCGATGGGCGGATTGGTGATGCCCTCGAGCTCTTCTAGGGCACCCAGCGTCGTGGTCACTCGTGTCGCTCCCGGTGGTTCTCGATCAAGCGTGTGAATCGTCAGTAATCAATCTTAGCAACTCGGCCGCCGCGTCCTTGACGTCGGCGTTCACCACGCGCGCGTCGAACTCCCCCGCGGCGGCCAGTTCGCGCTCCGCTTCGGCGAGCCTGGTCTTGACGGCGGCCTTCTCCTCGGTGCCCCTGCCGGTGAGCCTGCCGACCAGTTCCTCCCACGAGGGGGGCATCAGCATGACGAGCCTTGCCTCCGGCATCGCCACGCGGACCTGCCGCGCGCCCTGGAGTTCGATCTCGAGGATCGCGGGTTTGCCCGCCGCCAGCGCCCGCTCCACGGGTTCGCGCGGGGTGCCGTAGCAGTTGCCCGCGAACTCGGCGTGTTCGAGCAGCCGTCCGTCGGCGGCCATCTCGTCGAAGGTCGCGCGGTCGATGAAGTGGTAGTGCTGTCCGTCCACCTCGCCCGGCCTCGGCTTGCGCGTGGTCACCGAGACGCTGAAGTAGATGTCCGGGTCGAGCAGCCGCAGCTGCGCGACGACGCTGGACTTGCCGACACCGGAAGGCCCCGAAACGACGGTGAGCCGGTGCTGGGCACGTTGTCCCAGCACCGGCTCACCGGCTGGACCTGAGCCGGCCGCTGCCGCGCCGCCCTGTCCGTTCTCGGTCACTCGGCGCTGAACTCCGAAAGCAGAGCCTTGCGCTGACGGTCGCCGAGCCCGCGCAGACGGCGGCTGGGGGCGATCTCGAGACGCTCCATGGTCTGCTGTGCCCGCACCTTGCCGACGCCGGGGAGTGCCTCGAGCAGAGCCGAAACCTTCATCTTGCCGAGAACCTCGTCCTCGTCGGCCTGCTTCAGCACGTCGGTCAGGGTGGTACCGCCTCGCTTCAGGCGCTCCTTGAGCTCGGCACGGGCACGACGAGCGGCAGCGGCCTTCTCCAGCGCTGCCTTACGCTGCTCGTCGGTCAGCTGGGGAAGTGCCACGTTTTCCTCCGTAGTACTCAAATTCCGGGTGGGTGACGCGACGGTACCCACCCCTGACCACCGCCCACAATGCGGGGGTGGCCGCTAGGTTGCCAGGACAGGGCCTGATATTGGCCCGATTCCGCATCCGCGCGAACCCCTATCCCGTGAGTGATTCCTGTACGCGCACCACGGCTTCACGCAGCGCGACCGGATCCGGCCCGTGCCTCAGGATGTCCCGTGAGGACGCCGGGAGCACACCGGGGAGGTCCTTGCCGAAAACCCGACGAAGGTCGGCGACAGTGGCTCCCTGGGCCCCGAAACCGGGCGCCAGCACGGGTCCGTTGAGCTCGCCGAGGTCGAGTTCCCCTTCGGGCACGGTCGCACCGACCACCACGCCGACGTCCCCGAGCGGGGTAACCCCGTCGTTCCACCGCGCCGCATCATCCACAATGGACTGTGCGACGGTTTTTCCGTTGCGCAGCACCGCGTTCTGCACCGCCGCGCTTTCCGGATTCGATGTTCGTGCGAGCATGATCACACCGCGTCCCGCCGCGCGCGCGATCTCCACCGTGCGCGCGAGCGAGCCCGATCCGAGGTACGGCGAAACGGTGACGGCGTCCGCGGCGAGCGGTGCTCCTTCGGCGACATAAGCGGCCGCGTAAGCGTCCATCGTCGACCCGATATCGCCCCGTTTCACGTCGAGCAGAACGAGCGCGCCCGCCTCGCGCGCGTGCTCCTGCACGCGCGTCAGCACGGCGATTCCGGGCGCCCCGAACGCTTCGAAGAACGCCGACTGGGGCTTCACCACGGCCACCCGCTCGGCGAGCACGTCGACCGCGGTGAGCGCGAACTTTTCCAGCCCGCCCACGTCCACCGGCAGGCCCCAGGCGTCGAGCAGGCCGGGATGCGGGTCGATCCCGGCGCACAGGGGGCCGCGCGCCAGCACCGCCTCGGTGAGCCTGGCGCCGAACCCCGCCGTCACGACTGCGCCCGCAGCGCGGCCTGGAGCTCCTGCAGCGACCTGACCCCGATATCGCCCCTGATCAGCGCCTCGATGCCGTGCACGGCAGCCGAGGCGCCCTGGACGGTGGTGATGCACGGGATGTCCCGCGCGACCGCCGCCGTCCTGATCTCGTAGCCGTCGACGCGGGGCCCGCTGTTGCCGTAGGGGGTGTTGATCACCATGTCCACGCCGCCGGCGAGCACCAGCTCGACGATGTTCTTCTCGGTGTCGGATTCGACCGATTCGTAGTGCTTGCGGACCACGGTCGCGGACACCCCGTTGCGGCGCAGCACCTCGGCGGTGCCCGAGGTGGCGAGGATTTCGAACCCGAGATCGGCGAGCCGCTTCACCGGGAAGACCAGTGAGCGCTTGTCGCGGTTGGCGACCGAGACGAACACGCGGCCCGAGGTCGGCAGCGACCCGTACGCGCCGGTCTGCGACTTCGCGAACGCCTTGCCGAAGGACACGTCGACGCCCATCACCTCGCCGGTCGACTTCATCTCCGGCCCGAGCAGCGAGTCCACCCCGTGGCCCTCCGGCGTGCGGAACCGGTGGAACGGCAGGACCGCCTCCTTGACCGCCACCGGCGAATCGGCCGGCATCAGCCCGCCGTCGCCGTCGACGGGGAGCACGCCGCTGCCGCGCAGGTCCTTGATCGACGAGCCGGTCATGATGAGCGCGGCCGCCTTGGCGAGCGGGACCGCGGTGGCCTTCGAGACGAACGGGACGGTCCGGCTGGCCCTGGGGTTCGCTTCCAGGACGTAGAGCACGTCGTCCTTGAGCGCGTACTGGACGTTGAGCAGCCCGCGGACGCCGACGCCGCGGGCGATCGCCTCGGTCGACCGCCGCACCGTGTCGAGATCGGTGCGGCCGAGCGTGATCGGCGGCAGCGCGCACGAAGAGTCGCCGGAGTGGATCCCGGCCTCCTCGATGTGCTCCATGACCCCGCCGAGGAACAGTTCCTCGCCGTCGAAGAGCGCGTCGACGTCGATTTCGATGGCGTCGTCGAGGAACCGGTCCACCAGCACCGGGTGCTCCGGCGAAACCTCGGTCGCCCGCTCGATGTACCCCTCGAGCGAAGCCTCGTCGTAGACGATTTCCATGCCCCGCCCGCCGAGGACGTACGACGGGCGCACGAGCACCGGGTAGCCGATCTCGTCGGCGATCCGCTTGGCGCCGTCGAACGAGGTCGCGGTTCCGTAGCGCGGCGCGGGCAGCCCGGCGGCGCGCAGCACCTCGCCGAACGCGCCCCGTTCCTCGGCAAGGTGGATCGCTTCGGGCGAGGTGCCGACGACCGGCACGCCCGCGTCGGCGAGCTTCTGCGCGAGGCTCAGCGGGGTCTGACCGCCCAGCTGCACGATGACGCCCGCGACGGTGCCGGACTCCTCCTCCGCGTGCACGACCTCGAGAACGTCCTCAAAGGACAGTGGCTCGAAGTAGAGCCGGTCGGAGGTGTCGTAGTCCGTGGACACGGTTTCGGGGTTGCAGTTGACCATCACGGCCTCGAACCCGGCTTCGCGCAAGGCGATCGCCGCGTGCACGCACGAGTAGTCGAACTCGATGCCCTGCCCGATCCGGTTCGGACCCGACCCGAGGATCAGCACCTTCTGCTTTTCCCGCTGCGGCGCCACTTCCGACTCGGCGGCGGGATCGGCTTCGTAGGCCGAGTAGTGGTACGGCGTCTTCGCGGCGAACTCGGCCGCGCAGGTGTCGACGGTCTTGAACACCGGCCGCACGCCGAGCCGGTGCCGCAGTGCGCGGACCCCGTTCTCCCCGGCCAGTTCCGGGCGCAGCGCGGCGATCTGCCGGTCGGAAAGGCCGGTGCGCTTGGCGCGGCGCAGCAGGGACCCGTCGAGCACCGGTGCTTCGCGGACCTCGGCGCCGACCTCGCCGATGAGCGCGATCTGGTCGATGAACCACGGGTCGATGCCGCTGGCCTCGTGCACCTGCTCGACGCTTGCGCCGAGCCGCAGCGCGCGCTCGACCGCGTAGAGCCTGCCGTCGTGCGCGGTTCGCAGGGAGTCCAAAGTGGACTCCAGCGTGGCGCCGTCCGGATCGGGCGCGGTCCAGAAACCGGTCGCCTTGGTGTCGATCGACCGCATCGCCTTGCCGAGCGCTTCGGGGAAGCTGCGGCCGAGTGCCATCGCCTCGCCGACGCTCTTCATCGTCGTGGTGAGCGTCGGGTCCGCGCCGGGGAACTTCTCGAAGGCGAACCGCGGCACCTTCACCACGACGTAGTCCAGCGTCGGCTCGAACGACGCGGGCGTCTCGCCGGTGATGTCGTTGCGGATCTCGTCGAGGGTGTAGCCGACGGCGAGCTTCGCGGCGATCTTGGCGATCGGGAACCCGGTCGCCTTCGACGCCAGCGCGCTCGACCGCGAAACGCGCGGGTTCATCTCGATGACGACCATGCGGCCGTCGCGCGGGTTGATCGCGAACTGGATGTTGCAGCCGCCGGTTTCCACGCCCACCGCGCGGAGCACGTCGATGCCGACGTCGCGCATGTGCTGGTATTCGCGGTCGGTCAGCGTCATCGCGGGCGCGACCGTGACCGAGTCGCCGGTGTGCACGCCCATCGCGTCGATGTTCTCGATCGAGCAGATGACCACGACGTTGTCGTGCTTGTCGCGCATCAGCTCGAGCTCGTACTCCTTCCAGCCGAGCACGCTCTCCTCGATGAGCACCTCGGTCACCGGGCTCTCCTCGAGCCCGAGCGACGCGAGCCGCTCCAGCTCTTCGGAGGTGTGCGCCATGCCGGAACCGAGCCCGCCCATGGTGAACGAGGGGCGGATGACCACCGGCAGGCCGAGTTCGGCGACCGTGGCGCGGACCTCGTCCATCGTGTTGCACACCGCGCTGCGCGGGACCTCGGCCCCGATCTGGCGCACGATGTCCTTGAACTTCTGCCGGTCCTCGCCGCGCTGGATCGCGTCGATGTCGGCGCCGATCAGCTCGACGCCGTACTTCGCCAGCACCCCGCGCTCGTGCAGGGCGACCGCGCAGTTCAGCGCGGTCTGCCCGCCGAGGGTGGCCAGCACCGCGTCGGGGCGCTCGGCCGCGATCACCTTCTCGACGAACTCGGCGGTCACCGGCTCGATGTAGGTGGCGTCGGCGAACTCGGGGTCGGTCATGATCGTCGCGGGGTTCGAGTTGACCAGGCTGACGCGCAGGCCCTCCTCGCGCAGCACCCGGCACGCCTGCGTGCCCGAGTAGTCGAACTCGGCGGCCTGGCCGATCACGATCGGCCCGGAACCGATCACGAGCACGTGCTCGATGTCTGTCCTCTTTGGCATTACTTCGCCTTCTCCATCAGGCTCACGAACTCGTCGAACAGGGGCGCCGCGTCGTGCGGGCCCGCGGCGGCCTCGGGGTGGTACTGCACCGAGAACGCGGGGACGTCCGAGCAGCGGACGCCTTCGACGGTGTCGTCGTTCGGGCAGTAGTGGCTGATCTGCGCGCTGCCGAAGGGCGAGTCGAACCGCTGGCCCGGCTCGCCTTCGAGGGCGAAGCCGTGGTTCTGCGCGGTGATCGCCACCGCGCCGGTGGCCAGGTCGATCACCGGGATGTTGATGCCGCGGTGCCCGTAGCGCATCTTGTAGGTGCCCAGTCCCAGCGCGCGGCCGAGGATCTGGTTGCCGAAGCAGATGCCGAACGTCGGGATCCGCCGCTCCAGCACCGCCTTCGTCAGCTCGGTGGCGTGGTCCTCGGTCGCCGGGTCGCCGGGGCCGTTCGAGAGGAACACCCCGTCCGGTTCGACAGCGAGCAGCTCGTCGACCGTGCTCGTCAGCGGCAGGACGTGCACCTCGATCCCGCGCTGGTTCATCAGGCGCGGGGTGTTGGACTTGATCCCGAGGTCGAGCGCGGCCACCCGGAACCGCCGCTCCCCCGGCGCGGGCACCACGTAGGGCGCCTTGGTGGTGACCTCGCCTGCCAGGCGCGCGCCCTTCATCGACGGGCTCGCCAGCACTTCGGCGACCATCTCGTCGTCGTCGCGCAGCGCGTCGCCGGAGAACACCCCCGCCCGCATGGCGCCGTGCTCGCGCAGGTGCCTGGTCAGGGTGCGGGTGTCGATCTCGGCGATGCCGACGATGTCCTGCGCGGTCAGCTCGGAGTCGAGCGAACGGCGCGAGCGCCAGTTCGACGGCGTGCGCGCGGGATCGCGCACCACGTACCCGCTGACCCAGATCCGCGCCGACTCGTCGTCCTCGTCGTTCCAGCCGGTGTTGCCGATCTGCGGCGCGGTCTGCACCACGATCTGGCGGTGGTAGGACGGATCGGTCAGCGTCTCCTGGTACCCGGTCATGCCGGTGCAGAACACCGCCTCGCCGAGCGTCCTGCCGCGCGCGCCGTAGGGAACGCCGCGAAAGATGCGGCCGTCCTCGAGCACCAGCGCCGCGGGCTCACGATTTCCCGTCATCTCTCAGGCTCCTCCCTTGACCTCGCCGGAACCGGACCGGCCGTGTTCGGCTAACTTCGCCACGCGCCGGACCGATTCGATCCACTGTGGATAGACACTCAGTTCGTCACCGCGGAAGCCGGTGTCCAGCTGGACGTCGCCGAGCTGCCAGGTGAACACCAGCAGGCTGTCGGTCGCCATCACCTTGCCCGCGATCCGGCTGTCCAGCCGGATGTCCACAAGGGACTCGGCGGGGATCCAGAACCCCGGCGCGCCGACGCGTTCGACCTCGACCCCGCGTTCGTAGAGCCGCCAGGTGGCCGAGGTCCGCAGGCCCGCTCCCCTGGTGACGATCCGGTCCTGCCAGTGCCCGGCGCGGGTCGTGCTGACGTAGAGCCCCTCGGCGGGCGCCAGCAGCCGCTCGCCGGTCTCCTCCGGTGTCGGCGGCGTCGTCGGGAACGGCGGCACCTGCACGCTCTGGGAGCGCGCCTTGCGGCGCCAGCCGAGCCACATGCCGAACACGCACAACAGGAAGAACGCGACGATCGCGAGGGTGAGCAGCACTCTCTCCATCAGGAGATCTTCCCTTCTCGGCAGGTGATCCGCCCGCGCAGCAGCGTGGCGTTCACCACGCCGGGCAGCCGCATGCCCTCGTACGGGGTGTTCGCGGCCACGCTCGCCAGCTCCTGGCCGCGCACCGTCCACTCGGCATCGGGGTCGACGAGCGTCAGGTTCGCGGGTTCGCCGACCTCGATCGGCCTGCCGTGGTCGGGCAGGCCGCCGATCTCGGCCGGCCGCTCGCTCAGCACCCTCGCCACCCCGCGCCAGTCGAGCAGTCCGGTGCGGACCATGGTGTGCACCACAATGGACAGCGCGGTCTGCAGCCCGAGCATGCCCGGCCTCGCCGCGGCCCACTCGCAGTCCTTGTCCTGCACCGCGTGCGGCGCGTGGTCGGTGGCGACGCAATCGATCGTGCCGTCCGCGAGCGCCGCCCGCAGACGCTCCACATCGGACTCCGCGCGCAGCGGCGGGTTGACCTTGTTCACCGGGTCGTAGGTGGCGAGCCGTTCGTCGGTGAGCAGCAGGTGGTGCGGGGTCACCTCGGCGGAGACCTGCGTGTCGCGCGCCTTGGCCCAGCGGAGCACGTCCGCGGTGCCCGCCGTCGAAACGTGGCACACGTGCAGCCTCGCGTTCGCGTGCTTCGCGAGGATGCAGTCACGGGCCACAATGGACTCCTCGGCCGAGGCGGGCCAGCCGCTGTAGCCGAGGCGCGACGCGCGCTCGCCTTCGTGTGCCTGCGCGCCGACGGTCAGCCTCGGCTCTTCGGCGTGCTGCGCGATCACGGCGCCGAGCGCGGTCGAGTACTCCAGCGCGCGGCGCATGATCAGCGGATCCGCGACGCAGTGGCCGTCGTCGGAGAACACGCGCACCCCGGCCTCGGACGCGGCCATCGTGCCCAGCTCTGCGAGCTTCTCGCCCTTGAGCCCGACGGTGACCGCGCCCACCGGGTGCACGTCCGCGAGACCGGCTTCCCTGCCGCGCCGCCAGACGTGTTCGACGATCACCGCGTTGTCGGCGACCGGATCGGTGTTGGCCATCGCGAACACCGCGGTGAACCCGCCGAGCGCGGCGGCGGCCGACCCGGTCTCGATGGTCTCGGTGTCTTCCCTGCCGGGTTCGCGCAGGTGCGTGTGGAGATCGACGAAACCGGGCAGCAGCACCTGCCCGCCCGCTTCGACGACCTCGGCGCCGTCCGGCGCGGTAAGGCCGTCCCCGATCGCGGCGATCACGCCGTCGGTGACCAGCACGTCGACCGGCTCGCCCTCGCCGTAGGGACGGGCACCCTTGATCAGTACGGCGTTCACGACTCGTCTCCTTCGCCGGCGAGCAGGTGGTACAGCACGGCCATCCGGACGTGCACCCCGTTGCGGACCTGTTCGGTGATCGCCGAAGCGGGCGCGTCCGCGACCGCGGAGGCGATCTCCATCCCGCGCAGCATCGGGCCGGGGTGCAGCACGACCGCGTGCTCTGGCAGCGTCTTCAGCCGCTTTTCGGAGAGCCCGTAAGCGATCGAGTATTCGCGCGCCGACGGGAAGAACCCGCCGTGCATCCGTTCGGCCTGCACGCGCAGCATCATCACTGCGTCAACCGCGGGCAGTTCGGCGTCGAGGTCGTGCGACACCGTCACCGGCAGGCTGTCCACTCCGGACGGCAGCAGTGTCGGCGGGGCGACGAGCACGACCTCGGCGCCGAGCGTGGTCAGCAGGTGGATGTTGGAACGCGCGACCCTGCTGTGCAGCACGTCGCCGACGATCGCGATGCGACGGTCCTTCAGCGACCCGAGCCGCTCCCGCAGGGTCGCCGCGTCCAGCAGGGCCTGCGTCGGGTGTTCGTGCATCCCGTCACCGGCGTTGACGATCTTGGTGCCGGGTTCGGCGAGCCAGCCCGCGAGCCGCTGCGCCGCGCCCGAAGCGGGGTGGCGCACGATCACGCAGTCCGCGCCCGCCGCGGCCAGCGTCAGCGCGGTGTCGCGAAGGGACTCGCCCTTGTTGACCGACGAACTCGACGCCGAGACGTTGATGACGTCGGCGCTCATCCACTTGCCCGCGATCTCGAACGAGACCCTGGTCCTCGTGGAGTTCTCGTAGAACAGCGTGATCACGGTGCGGCCGCGCAGCGTCGGCAGCTTGCGGACCTCGCGGCCGATCAGCGTCCGCTTGAGCTCGTCGGCGGTGTCCAGCACGGCGAGCGCGGTGTCCGCGTCGAGGCCGTCGGTGGCCAGCAGGTGCTTCATCGCTCCCCTCCTCCCTGGCCTTCGCCCGGACCGCGCAGCAGCACCGCGTCGCGGCCATCCACTTCGGACAGCAGGACCGCGACGCCCTCGGCACGGGACGTGGGCACGTTCTTGCCGACGTAGTCGGCGCGGATGGGGAGTTCGCGATGTCCCCTGTCGACCAGCACGGCCAGCTGCACGGCCTTCGGCCTGCCGTGCTCGCGCAACGCGTCGAGCGCGGCGCGGATGGTGCGCCCGGAGAACAGGACGTCGTCGACGAGGATCACGACCCGGTCGTCCAGACCACCGTCGGGCAGGCTGGTCGGTTCCAGCGGCCGGGTGGGTCTGCGACGGAGATCGTCGCGGAAGAGGGTCACGTCGAGCGCGCCGGTCGGCGTGTCGTGACCGGAGAACTCGGCGATCCGCGCGGCCAGCCTGCGTGCGAGCGGCGTTCCCCTGGTCGGAATACCGAGCAACACGGGTGGCGGTGCGGGCCCGGCACCCACTGCGGTCTTTTCGATGACCTGATGGGCCATTCGGGCGATGGTGCGCGCGACGTCGCCAGCGGTGAGCAGCTCCCGCTCACCGGCCGGGTCCGCCGCGCCACGAGGGCGTGGCGCCACGGCAAGACCTCCTTCCCCGCCTCTCTGGACGGGTCCTTAAAGGACGTCGATCTCCTGCTTGCCTGAGGAAATCGCCCCGACACTAGCAGGCGGACCTGCTCAGCCTTCCGGGTGGTGTGGCCGTCGCGGAACTCACCTGGAACGAGGATGCGCTTGACCTGGTGACGACAATGCGTAACCATTACTCTGAGTATTCGACTCAGGAGTCCCCCCGGGGCGATCCACACGATCGGCCAGGGGCAAGGAAACGGAGAACCACCAGATGGGCGATTACGCCAAGGCGCTCGGGGCCAAGCTCCGCGGCATCCGCCAGCAGCAGGGCCTCTCCCTGCACGGGGTCGAACAGAAGTCCGGCGGGCGCTGGAAGGCCGTCGTCGTGGGCTCGTACGAACGGGGCGACCGCGCGGTAACCGTCCAGAAACTGGCCGAGCTGGCCGATTTCTACGGCGTACCGGTCGTGGAGCTGCTCCCGGAGGGCCGGGTCCCGTCCGGCGCCGAGCCCGCCACGAAGATCGTGATCAACCTGGAGCGGCTCCAGCAGCTGCCCGCGGAGAAGGTCGGCCCGCTGGCCCGCTACGCGGCCACCATCCAGAGCCAGCGCGGGGACTACAACGGCAAGGTGCTCTCCATCAGGACCGAGGACCTGCGGTCGCTGGCGATCATCTACGACATGACCCCCGGCGAGCTCACCGAGCAGCTCATCGACTGGGGCGTGCTGCCGCCGGAAGCCCGTCCGTCCAAAGAAGACTGATGCCATACCCTCAAGAGAAGGCACTTGGGGGAGGGCCTTCTCTTGAGGTAGGGGAAAATCCGCTTCAGAGCACCGCGCGAAGGCGGTCGGCGATATTGCCGATCCGGCCGAGCACGCCGTTGACGAAGCGCGGCGAGTCGTCAGTGGACAGTTCCTTCGCCAGCCCGACGGCCTCGTCGATCGCCACCGGGTCCGGTACGTCCGCCGCCCACAGCAGCTCGTAGACGCCGACCCGCAGCACCGCGAGGTCCACCGGCGGCATCCGGTCCAGCGTCCAGCCCTGCGAGTGCTCCGCGAGCAGCTCGTCGATCCGCTCCCGCTGCGCCGTGACGCCCTCCACCAGTGCGATGGTGTGATCGGCGATCGGGTCCACCTCGACCGCGCCGACCCGCTCGGCGAGCAGGGTGACCGCGTCGGCCGAACGCTGCGCGGCCTCGTAGAGGATTTCCACCGCGCGCTTGCGCGAGGCGCGGCGGCCGATCGGGCCGCCGCGCTTCGCCGAACCTCCGGATGTCATCCGCGCCTCAGCCGGAGACGCGGCCGAGGTACCGGCCGTCCCTGGTGTCGACCTTGACCTTCTCGCCGGTGGTCACGAACAGCGGCACCTGGATCTCGGCGCCGGTCTCCAGCTTCGCGGGCTTGGTGCCGCCGGTGGAGCGGTCGCCCTGCAGGCCGGGGTCGGTGTGCTCGATGACCAGCTCGACCGAGGTCGGCAGCTCGACGTAGAGCGGGGTGCCCTCGTGCACCGCGACCTGGACCTCGGTGTTCTCCAGCAGGTAGCCCGCACCCTCGCCGACGACCTCGGGCGTGACCGTGATCTGGTCGTAGGTGTCGGCGTCCATGAACACGTAGTCCGTGCCGTCGTTGTACAGGTAAGTCATGGTCCGGCGGTCCACGGTGGCCGTCTCGACCTTCGTACCGGCGTTGAACGTCTTGTCGACGACCTTGCCGGACAGCACATGCTTCAGGGTGGTGCGCACGAACGCACCGCCCTTGCCCGGCTTGACGTGCTGGAAGTTCACGACGGACCAGAGCTGGCCGTCGAGGTTCAGTACCAGGCCGTTCTTCAGGTCGTTGGTGGTGGCCACGGGGTTCGGTTCTCCTGTGCTCGTCTTTGCTTGTCTCTTCGGGCCGCGCTCAGACGACCACGAGTTCTTTGCTGCTCAAGGTGAGGAGTTCGGGAGCACCGTCCCGCACGACCAGCGTGTCCTCGATGCGCACGCCACCCCGTCCGGCTAGATAGACGCCGGGCTCGACGGTGACCGCCATACCGGCGGACAGTGTACCGGCGCCGGTGGCGGCCAGGCTGGGCGCCTCGTGCACCTCGAGGCCGACGCCGTGCCCGAGGCCGTGGGAAAACTCGTCCCCGCGCCCCGCGCGCTCGATCACGCCGCGGGCGGTCGCGTCCACTTGGCTGACCTCGATGCCCGGCAGCACCGCCTCGCAGCCCGCGGCCTGCGCGGCGAACACCAGCTCGTAGACCTCGCGCTGCCAGTCGGCGGGCCTGCCGAGCACCAGCGTGCGGGTCATGTCCGAGTGGTAGCCGTCGACCGTGGCGCCGAAGTCGAGCTTCACGAAATCGCCCGCCGCGAGCACCGATTCGGTCGGCTGGTGGTGCGGGATCGCGGAATGGGCGCCCGCGGCCACGATCGTCTCGAACGACGGGCCGGACGACCCGTGGTCGAGCATGCGGCCTTCCAGCTCGCGGGCGACCTCGCGCTCGGTGCGGCCGGGGCGGAGCCCGCCGTGCTCGACGAGATCGGCGAGCGCGCGGTCGGCGGCCGCGCAGGCCATGCGCAGCGCCTCGATCTCGGCCTCGTCCTTGACCAGGCGCAGCCGCTCCACGAAGCCGGGCGCGCGGCGCAGTTCGATGCCCTCGGCGAGCCCGCGCAGCATTTCGTGGGTCTCCACGCTGACGTGCTGGCTCTCGAAACCGGTGCGGCGGAAGGCTTCCGCGCTCGCGCTGCCGTGCTTGGCCAGCGCGGCGGCGCTCGCCCGGTCCAGCACGCGTTCGAGATCGGGCACCTCGGTGGCCGACTGGGTGGTGTAGCGGCCGTCGGTGCAGAACACCGTCCCGGACTCGCCCGAAGCGGACACCAGCAGCGCCGCGTTCGAACCGGTGAACCCGGTGAGGTACCGGATGTTGAGGAGATCGGTGACCAGCAACGCGTCGAGCTCGGCGTCGGTGATCAGGGCACGGAGGGATTCGCGTCGGTGCGCATGGGTCTCAGGCACCCGCTCACCTTATCGCCAGCGCCACCGCTCCCCCGCCGGGTGAGCCCCGCTCGCTCGCGGCTGCCGACGCCCCGACTGTGGCTTTCGGGCGCTCCATGCTCCGAAGGTCACCTTCGGGGCACGCGCCGAGGGGATACAGTGGGGCGATGCCGCCATGGTTGCTCCGCGGAACCGGCATGGGCCTGCTCCATGCCGTCGCCGCCACGTTGCTGGCCAAGGTCGCCGTGAACTCGCCGACCGACACGATCACCACGCGCGTCGTCACGATCGCGCTGCTCGTCGGCGCCGCGGCGCTGTGGAGCGCGCTCGACGGCTGGTTGCGGCACCGCGACCTCGGCCGCGCGTGGTTCATCGGCGCGCTGGTCGCGGGTGTCGTCGCGCCGATCCTGTCCACCATCGGCAGGGCCGTGTTCGTGGACCAGACCGGGATCGGCACCTTCTTCGACGAGTTCCTCGGCACGTTCGCGTTCACCGCGCTGCTGGTGCTCGTCCCGGCCGGGCTCGGCCTCTTCGTCGGCGGCCGGATCGGCAAGGCGGCCGACGAGCCGGAACGCCCGAAACCGTCGCCGGGGCCGAAGGCCGCGGCCTGATCAGCGGCCGAGCGAAGCACCGGCCGGGTAGGACCGCCACCGCTGTTCGGTGACCGTTTCCACCGGCGAGTCGTTGGCCTCGGCGACCGAGCCGGGGCGGACCCGCCACAGGGTGCCGTCGGCGAGCACGAACCCGGTCTTCCCGTCCGGCGTCCTGACCGCGGGCGCCTGGCCGCTCAGCCGCGTGGCCACCGGCAGGCCGTCGAGCACGGGAAGGCGCCGCGGAGCCAGCGTGGTCGCCAGCTGCTCGACGACCGAACGGCGGTCGACCCGGAGCACCCGTCCCGCGACGACCAGGTCCATCGTGCGATCGGGCGAGGGCATCGCGAACCCGTCCAGCACGGCGAGCGTGCGGCCGGGATCGGTGCACGCGCGCACGTCGCGCACGTCGATGCCGAAGTGCCGCAGGTCCGTCGGCGCGTTCGCCCCGCCGATCACGGTCGCGCGGACCACGTCGAACGGCACCCTGCCGCACGGATCGGTCTGCGACAGCGGCGCGTGACCGTCCGGTGTGCGGACCAGGCCGGGTCCCTCCTGCCAGGCGCCGGGGACGGTCACCGGGCGGAACGGGTTCGCCGCGAAGTCGCGGTCCCAGAAGGTCAGGGTGGTGCCGCCGCTGGTCTCGTGCGCGATGACGAACGCGTCGAGCGCCTCGACCCACATCAGGTCCGCGCTGAACGCGTCGACGAGCGATTTGGCGCGCGGCGCCGATGTCGTCGCCGTGGCCGCGAAACCCTTGTCGCCCAACGCTTCCACGCCGGTCGCGAACGCGGGATCCTTCGACCGAAGCAGGAACTGGCCCGCGCCGTTCCAGCCGGCCGCACGCCCCGTGGTGTCGGTGAACATCAGGTAGAACCAGCCGCCGAGGTACACCACCGAGGGCTGTCCGGCGCCGTAGGCGTTGTCGCGGTGCAGGTCGTGCGCGGGGTTCAGGATCGGCTTGCCCCCGTTCGCCCGCGTCCAGGTGCGCCCGTCAGTGCTCGTCGCGAACCCGATCGAGTTCCCCAGCGCGTGGTCGCCCGCGGCGCCGGTGTAGTAGAGGTAGTAGGTGCCGTCGACCCTGAGCACGGACGGGTCGCAGGTGTGCATGCCGTCGAACTGGCCGGGGTTCCCGGACAGCACGGCCACCGGCGCGCCACCACCCGGCGCGGTGAACGGGCCGTCTACCTTTGGTGACTCTCCGTAAAGGATGTCGTCGCCCGCAGGCAGGGCGGCCGGGTACTGGCTGCACCACCACATACGGGTCGTCGCGCCGTCTGCCATCACCGACGGGCCGTAGTTGTACGGGGCGCCAGGGCCACCGGCCGCGACCACCGCGCCACCGCCTCGTCCGGCGTCCGCACCGAGCGGGACGTCGTGCTGGCGAGGCGGCCGCGGCTTCGAGGTTTCCGCGCTGCCACCAAGGCCCCCGCCACTACCCGGGCTCGTTCCGGCTGCTTCGGCGCGCGGCTCCCCCGAGTCGGTGCAGCCCGTCAGCGCGGTGGCGCCGAGCAGTGCGCCCGCGGTGACGGCGAGCAGCCGCGCGCGGCGTTGGCGGAACGTGCGCATCGTGCCCGGTGCCCTCCGTCCGTGCCCACCGTCCCGCCGTGCGACGGGCCGCGGCTCAGTGTAGTGAGCATTAACCCTGACGGGTGACAGGCATGCTGAACGTCACTGCGCGTCACCGTCACATCGGCGCCGGGTAGCCGCACACCAGCACGAGGTCTCACCTATGTCCATAGTGGACTCCATTGCCGACGATCCCAGAAACCGAAGCGGTGGAACGGGTTCCGACCAGCCACAGTGGACTGGCGCTCACTTCTCGCGAGCGTTCTCCCCCAGCCACCGCAGCGCGAGCCGGTACCCGTCGACGCCGAGACCCGCGACCACGCCGGTGGCGATGTCGGAGAGCACGCTGTGGTGGCGGAACTCCTCGCGGCGGTGCACGTTCGAGATGTGCAGCTCGATCAGCGGCGCGGTGAGCTGGGCCGCCGCGTCGCGCACGGCGATCGAGTAGTGCGTCCACGCCCCGGCGTTGAGCACCACCGGGTTCCCGCCGTCGGTGGCCTCGTGCAGCCAGCCGACCAGCTCGCCCTCGTGATCGGTCTGGCGGACCTCGACCTCGAAGCCCGCTTCCTGCCCGGTCCGCACGCACAGGTCCACCAGATCGTCGTGCGTCGTCGAGCCGTACACCGACGGCTCCCGCTTGCCGAGCCTGCCGAGGTTCGGGCCGTTGAACACGAACGCCTTCACAGCAGGACGCTCCCGCCCGAGGTGGGCTCTGCGGCCACCGCCGAGTACGCGGCCGCCAGCAGCGACGGGTCCGGGCCTTCGAGCCTGCCCGGCTTGGCGAGCCCGTCGAGCACCACGAAGCGCAGCACACCGGACCGGGTCTTCTTGTCGCCCTTCATGGTCTCCAGCAGCTGGGGCAGCGCGTCGGCCTCGTAGCTGGTCGGCAGGCCGAGCTGGGTGAGCACCGCGCGGTGGCGTTCGGCCGTCGCGTCGTCGAGGCGGCCCGCCAGCCGCGCCAGCTCGGCGGCGAACACCAGCCCGACGCTGACCGCCGCGCCGTGGCGCCAGCGGTAGCGCTCGCGGCGTTCGATCGCGTGGCCGAGGGTGTGCCCGTAGTTGAGGATCTCGCGCAGGTTCGACTCGCGCAGATCCGCCGCGACCACGTCGGCCTTGACCTGGATCGACCGGCGCACCAGCTCGCCGAGCACGTCACCGGTGGCGTCCACGGCGGCCGCCGCGTCCCGCTCGACGAGGTCGAGGATCACCGGGTCGGCGATGAACCCGGTCTTGACGACCTCGGCCATCCCGGCGACGAGTTCGTTGGGCGGCAACGTTTCCAGCGTCGCCAGGTCGACGAGCACCGAGGACGGCTCGTGGAAGACGCCGACGAGGTTCTTGCCCGCTTCGGTGTTGATCCCGGTCTTGCCGCCGACCGCGGCGTCCACCATGCCGAGCAGCGTCGTTGGCACGTTGACCAGTTTGACGCCGCGCATCCAGGTCGCCGCGACGAACCCGGCGAGATCGGTCACCGCGCCGCCGCCGAGGCCGACCACCACGCCCTGGCGGTCGAGCCCGATCCGGCCGAGCACCTCCCAGCAGAAGCTGGCCACGGTGAGCGCCTTGCCGTCCTCGGCGTCGGGGATTTCCACGCGGTGCGCGTCGAGCCCCGCCTTTTCCAGCTCGTCGCGGATCGCTTCCGCGGTGGTGGTGAGCGTCGGCGGGTGGATCAGCGCGACCTTCGACGCGTCGCGCAGCGTCTCGGTGAGGTCACCGAGCAGGCCGCGTCCGATCACCACGTCGTACGGCTTCGCGGTGTTCACCTTCATCCGCACCGGCTCGGTCAACTGCGCTCCTTAAAACGAATAGTGGGTCAGTGCGCGGCCAGTTCGGCGGCGACCGCGGCCACCACCTCGTCCGGCGTGCGCTGGTCGGTGGCCACCTCGATCGTGGCCACCTCCCGGTACACCGGCAACCTGGCGTCGAGCAGTTCCTTGTAGGTGGCGCGCGGGTTCACCCCGGCGAGCAGCGGCCGCGCGGTGGACAGGCCGACGCGCTGCACGCCGACCGCCATGCCGACGTTGAGGAAGACCACGACGTGCCCGCGCAGCCGCGCGCGCGTCGCCTCGGACAGCACCGCGCCGCCGCCGAGCGAAAGCACGCCGTCGTGCTCGGTGAGCGCCGCGGCGATCGACCGCTCCTCGATCGCGCGGAAGACGGCTTCGCCGTCGGTGGTGAAGATGTCCGAGATGCTGCGGCCCTCCGCGGCGACGACGTCGTCGTCCGCGTCGCGGAAACCGACGCCGAGGTGCTCGGCGAGCAGCGGGCCCACCGTGCTCTTACCGGAACCGGGCGGCCCGACGACGACCGCGCGGGGACTCACCACCGCTCCTCGAGCGCCTTCAGGTAGGCGTCCGCGTTGCGCTTGCTTTCGGCGAGCGAGTCACCGCCGAACTTCTCCAGCGCCGCGTCCGCGAGCACGAGCGCGACCACCGATTCGAGCACGACACCGGCCCTCGGCACCGCGCAGACGTCGGAGCGCTGGTGGATCGCGACCGCGGGCTCACCGGTCGCGACGTCTACTGTGGACAGTGCTTTGGGGACGGTCGAAATCGGCTTCATGGCAACGCGCACGCGCAGCGGCTCGCCGTTGGTGATGCCGCCTTCGAGGCCGCCGGCGCGGTTGGACCGCCGGGTGACGCCGACCGGGCCGGTGCCGCGGTCGATCTCGTCGTGCGCCTTGCTGCCCCAGCGGGTCGCGGTGGTGAAGCCGTCGCCGACCTCGACCCCCTTCATCGCCTGCACACCCATCAGCGCGCCGGCGAGCCTCGCGTCGAGCCTGCGGTCCCAGTGGACGTGCGAGCCGAGACCGGGCGGGAGCCCGTAGGCGATCACCTCGATCACGCCGCCGACGGTGTCACCCGCCTTCCGCACGGCGTCGACCTCGGCGACCATCGCGTCGGTGCCCTCCTTGCCGAAGGCGCGCACCGGGCTCTCGTCGATGTCCGCGAGATCGGAGGCCTGCGGGAGCGGGCCTTCCGGCGCCTGCGCGCCGCCGATCGAAACGACGTGGCTCAGCACCTCGATCCCGAGGAGCTGCCGGAGATAGGCGCGTGCCACGGTGCCGAGCGCGGTCCGCGACGCCGTCTCGCGGGCGCTCGCCCGCTCGAGGACGGGGCGTGCCTCGTCGAAGCCGTACTTCTGCATGCCGGGCAGGTCCGCGTGGCCCGGCCGCGGCCGGGTCAGCGGCTCGTTCCTGGCGAGACCGTCCAGCTCGGCCGGATCCACCGGATCGGCCGCCATGACCTTCTCCCACTTGGGCCACTCGGCGTTCTCGATCTGGATCGCCACCGGCCCGCCCTGGGTCAGGCCGTGCCGCAACCCGCCGAGGAACTCCAGCTGGTCGGTCTCGAAGCCCATGCGCGGGCTGCGGCCGAAGCCGAGCCTGCGGCGTCCGAGCTGCTCGCTCACGTCGGCGGTGGTGACCTCGACCCCGGCCACCATGCCCTCCAGCACGGCGACCAACGCGGGCCCGTGCGACTCACCAGCGGTTATCCAGCGCAACACCGTACGATCCTGTCATGGCACCACCTCCGGAGTTCAAGTGCCCATGCCCAGCGCGGGCCAGGCGGTGACCAGGCAGACCGCCGCGACGAGACCGGGGCCGTGCGGAACGCCGTCGCGCCAGCCGCGCCACCGGCACAGCGCCGCCCCGGCGGCCAGCATCGCGGTAGCGAACGCGGCGAGCACGGCCGCCACCGGCAGCGCCGCCCAGCCCGCCGCGCCGAGCACCGCGCCCAGCGCGCCGGAGAGCTTCACGTCACCCGCGCCGAGCGAACCAGGAGACCACGCCCTGATCGCGAAATGAGCGCCACCGAACACGACCGCGCCGACGGTCGCGCGCACCGCCAGTCCCGCGCCGGGACCGAACGCGGCGGCGAGCCCGAGCGCCACCGCGGCCAGCGGGTACGCGGGCAGCGTCAGGACGTCCGGCAGGCGGCGGACGCGAAGGTCCGTGACGACCAGCGGCACGGCGAGCACCGCCACCACGCACCCGGTGGGCAGCCACCACCACGGCCAGCCGCCGGAGGCCCAGCGCCACGCCACGAACCCGCAAGACACGGCCGTGCCCACCACGCACCACAGGCGCGACGGCGGGAAACCGGCGCGCGCCAGCAGCAGCGCGGTGCCCAGCCCGATACCGGCACCGGCGACGGCGAACGCGAGAACGATGATCCCCTCCACGTGGCCCAGGTTTGCCCGCCCCGCGCGCACCGGCAAGAAAGTGGCCGTACGACCTCGACCTTTCGTACGGAATCGACGCGCACACCACCCGATCGGGCTAGATGTGCCAGCGCCGCAACACTTCCGCGGTGGCTTCCGCTCGGCCACGCCCGCTCCTTTCGTGGCCGGGAAGCGCATGCCCCGAAGGCCACAGTGGACTCCGCTTTCCCGGCCCTCGCGGATGTGCGGGCAGGGCCGCGCATGCCCCGAAGGTGGCCTTCGGGGCGCTAGGTGC
Source organism: Amycolatopsis sp. CA-230715 (assembly GCF_018736145.1). Taxonomy (GTDB): domain Bacteria; phylum Actinomycetota; class Actinomycetes; order Mycobacteriales; family Pseudonocardiaceae; genus Amycolatopsis. Next base: position 8,288,934 of record NZ_CP059997.1, on the reverse strand, counting down.
CCCGATGGTCACCTTCGGGGCAAGACGGGGATTTCTGATGTGGTGGCAGGGCTTCTGCGAGGGCCGAGGTCGCGGCGCTCAGTTCCCTGAAGGTGGCTTCGGGGGCCGCAAGCCTCGCCCGCTAAGGATTCCAGCGCAGCAAGGGGTCTCCGCCCGGTGTTCTGATCTCCAGCGCGGCGATGTCCGCGCGGTGCAGCGCGGTTCCCACCGAGATGCGGGCGGTGTCCTCTGTGGCCACTCGCCACGTCGCCAGTTGCTGGTCCTGCCCGCCTCGCCCGACCGCGACGAGGACGTAGTCGCCGACGCGGCCGCCTCGGTAGCTGCACGACATGTCGACGCGCGCGCCGTCCGGGGTGTCCGAGACGCGGGCTTCGGCCTGCACCGGGTATTCGCCGAGCGGGGTCATCGCGGTGCCCGCCTGTCCGGGAAGGACGAGGACCAGCACGAGAGCGAGGCAGGCGGCGACGGCGGCGATCCCGGTTGTGGCGAAGGCGAACCGCGCCCGGCGGCGGCGACGGCGCGTCGCCGCCGCGAGCCCCGGCAGCAACGTCGAAGGCGGTTCCTCGACCACGAAATCGGGACCCACCTGGGAAAGCAGTCCCGGCAACCCGGCGATCTCCTGCACAGCACGCGCGCATCGCGGGCATCCTCGGAGGTGCTGTTCGAACTCGGCTCTGTCCTCTGGGGACAGTGCACCGAGCACATAGGCCGCGTCGAAGGTGGCGAACGGATCGGCCTCCGGGGCCTGGTCGTTCGGGATCATTGCGTCACCCCCTTCTCCTCCAGCGCCAGCTTCAGCGCGCGCAGCGCGTAGTGCGTGCGCGATTTGACGGTGCCCGCCGCGATCCCGAGCTGGCGCGCCGCGTCCGCGACCGAGTAGCCCTGGAAGTAGCAGAGCACCAGCACTTCGCGGTGGTGCTCGGTCAGCTCCGCGAGCGCCTCCGAAACGAGCCACCCCTGCAACGCGCGCTCGGTGCCGTCGGGCAGCGCGACCTCGGGCGGCAGGTCGGTGCTCACCTCGGCGCGGTGCGCCGCCGAACGCCAGCCGTCGATCACGATCCGCCTGGCCACGGTGAACAGCCACGCCCGCGCCGCTTCCCTCGGCTGGCCGAGCACCTGCCTGCTCCGCCACGCCCGCAGCAGCGTTTCCTGCACCACGTCCTCCGCGCGCGCCCGGTCGCCCGAGGTCAGCCGGAGCACGAAGGACCACAGCGCGGGCGCGTGCTCGTCGTGCAGCGCTCGCATCAAGCGGTCCTCGGCGGCTTCCTTCACACCTGCTGCCCGCCCGAGGGCTCGCGGAACCGCGGCAGCAGCAGCACCGCGCCGCCGAGGACGCACACCGCCTCGGTCACCACGCCCCACACCTCGGCTTGGCTCGCGAACTGCTCGTGCACGCCGAACAGGCCGACGGTCAGCGAAAGCAGGTAAGCGCCGAGGGTGGCGGCGCCGAACCCGAGCGCGCCCAGCGCGGGCAGCCAGTGCCGCCACAGCAGGACCGCGCCCGCGAGCACCACCCCGGCGACGACGTTGACCAGGAACAGCGGCCCGATCACGTCGAGGTCGGAGAACCCGTCGCGCCACAGGTCCCAGTGCACCCACGCCGAGCCGAGCAGCCCGGCGACCACCAGCACCCGCACCGTCCACCCGGTCATGGCGCACCTCCCCGCTCGCGGAAAGCCCTACGCCGGGTATACGCCGAAGCGGCCCGATCGGTTCAATTCCGGCGGGAATTGAACCGATCCCGCAGGTATTTCGTAACCAGGGGCATGACTGCCGAAACCCACACCCGCCGCACCGTCCTCACCACGGGAGCCGCCGCGACCGTCGGTGCCGCCGCGTTGACCGCCTGTGGCGCGGGCGGGTCCAGCCAGCCGGCCGCGGGCCCGCCCGCTCCCCCGGCCGCGCCGGGGAAGCCGCTCGCCGCGCTCGCCGATGTCCCTGTCGGTCAGGCGAAAGCCGTGACCACCCCGGACGGCAAGGACGCCATCGTGTCGAGGCCGACCGAATCCACGGTCGCCTGCTTCAGCGCCGTGTGCACGCACCAGGGCTGCAAGGTCGCGCCGAGCGGCAGCGAGCTGAAGTGCCCGTGCCACGGCTCGGTGTTCGACGCGCGCACCGGCGACGTCAAGCAGGGCCCCGCGAAGGAGCCGCTGCCGAAGCTGCCCGTGAAGATCGAGAACACCCAGATCGTCACGGCCTGAGCCCGGCCGAAGCCTGGGCCCGGCCGAATGCTCTGAAGGCCACCTTGACGGCACTGATTGCCGTGTCGTGTCTCGGTAGTTCTGCCGCAGGTTTGTCTCGGTTGTTGTGACACAGGTTAGGCGGCTGGGGTGAGTTGGCCTTGGTAGGTCTTGGTGTGGTCGAGGTGGATGTGGCCGATCGGGTCGCCGTCGCTGGTGTAGGCGGTGGCCCGGTCGCTGTCACGGATGATGGTGATGGTGTGTCCGGCGTGGGCGGTGCCGATCCGTAGCCGGGCGTGTTTGCCGAGGTTGACCGTGCCGGTGGTGCTGACTTTGAGGCGGTGCACGGTGGCGTCGTCCTGGACGGGCAGGTGCTGGGGTCCGCCGTGGCTGTCGCTGGTGGTCCAGGCATGGGTGGGGGTTTGCCGGCCAAGGGCGCTGTGGCGGCGGTGGTTGTAGTGCTCGCGGTAGACCTCGAGCAGGGTGCGGAGTTCGGTCAGGGTCGCGGGTTGGATGGGTTGGTGATCCAGCCAGCGTTTGAAGGTCTGGTGGTGGCGTTCGACCTTGCCGCAGGTCTGCGGGTGGTAGGGGCTGGAATGGATCAGCCTGCAGCCGTGGCCGGTGACGGTGCGGGCGAACGCCGATGGCCCGGCGTTGGGGTGGCGGCCGCGTGAGGTGAACGCGGATCCGTTGTCGGACAACACGATCGCGGGCGCACCATGGTCGGTGATGGCCGCGGTGATCGCGGTGATCGCGGCACGGGAGGTTTCGGCCTCGGCGGCGTGATTGGCCACCAGCATGCGCGTGCAGTCGTCGAGGACCTCGAACACCACCACCGTGGCCCCGCCGGCGAGGATGACCTCGGTGGCGTCGATCTGGTAGCAGTCCCGCGGCCGGGCATAGCTGAACCGACGGTAGGAGGACCGGGGCCGCTTACGGGGGTTGGACTCGGCCAGCCCGTGCCGGGACAGGATCCGGTTGATCGTGGCCCGCGACGGGACAGGCCAGCCCCGTCCGGCCCAGTCCCGCTCGGCGGCCAACTCCAGAAGCCGATCGCGGATCGGGTCCGCCCCGTTGTCCGGTTTCAGCTCCTTCCGCAGCCGCAGCACGACAGCCACGACCGGCTCCGCCGTAGCATGCCGCACGGTCTTGGGCCGGGTCGACCGCCGCCGCCACTGCCCCTCGGCCTGGATCCGGGCACGGTGCCGATAGAACGTCCGCCTATCGACACCATGCTCCCGGCACCACGCCGACACGTTCTCAACCGGCACTTCAGCCGTCAGCATCGCGTCCACGAATCGCATGATCGTCCCATTCCGCGTCATGGCCCTCACCACAACGCCGGTCAGGCGGCAGATCATGCAACATCACCCGACCCGGGTGTGTCACATGCTGCGATACACAAACTGTGTCAAAACAGCTGATACTGAACACGGCACTGATTGCCGTCAAGGTGGCCTTCAGGGCAAGAAAAGTTCAGTCCTCCCAGACGAAGATTTCGTCGCCGGGCGACACGTCGGCGCCGGTGAGCAGGGCCGAGAGCCGGTCCGGGTTCGCGTCCAGGGCGACCACGGGCACGATCGGCGAGTAGCCCGCCTCCGCGACCGCGGCGGGGTCCCATTCGACGAGCGGCTGCCCGGCGCGGACGGCCTCGCCTTTCACCACGTGCAAAGTGAAGCCTTCGCCCTTCTGCTTCACGGTGTCGATGCCGAGGTGCACGAGCACGCCGCGGCCGTCCTCGCCCTGCACCACGAACGCGTGCGGGTGCAGGGTGACGACGGTGCCGTCGACCGGGGCGACCGCGGTCTGCCTGCCCTCACCGGAGGGCTGGACGGCGAGACCGGGCCCGACCATCGCCTCGGCGAACACCGGGTCCGGCACCTCGGCCATCGGCACGGTCTTGCCCGCGACCGGGCTCTGCACCGCCAAAGTCACAGCAAGTCCTCGATGTCGCTGGCGATGTTGTCGGCCTCGGGACCGACGATCACCTGCACGACCGAGCCGACCTTCACCACGCCCATCGCGCCGGCGCCCTTCAGCGCGGGTTCGTCCACAACGGACCCGTCCTTGAGCTCGCAGCGCAGGCGCGTGATGCACCCCTCGATCTCGATCACGTTGTCAGCGCCACCGAGCGCCGCGAGAATCTTTTCCGGCCTGTCGTCCGCCATCGCGGCCTCCTGACTGTCGTTTTCTGTCGTTGTCCGTCCGGTCGGGACTGTCCGTGACCCGGCCCGCACTCGCGGTTCCGGCCGTCTTGGTCAACCCGCGCCAGCAGTACTACGCCGATCGCCGGTACGCGTGCCACCTCAAGCCACGAAGTCATAACGGCCGTTGACACCCGATCGGCTCCCGGAGCATCCTGCCCCATCAGAAATGGTCTAGACCGGAACGTACCAATGGTAGCCGAGTGGTGCCAGTACGGGGCCAGCCCGACGACGAAGTGGAGGCGACGAGCCGATGAGTGCCGCGGCGCACGCCTCCTCCGGCGGGTTCGACCGGGTCACCGACGGGCCGACCCCGAAGCACGCCCAGCTCAGGGAAATCCTGCGCAGGGCGGTCGAACGGGACCTGCCCCCGGGATCCCCGATCCCGTCGGAACGCGAGCTGGCCGAGCGGTACCACGTTTCCCGCCTCACCGTGCGCTCGGCGATCGGCAAGCTCGTGGAAGAGGGCCTGCTCGCGCGCGTGCGGGGCAAGGGCACGTTCACCGCGAGCCGCCGGATGGACCTGCAGCTGTACCTGATGTCGTTCACCGACGACATGCGCAGCCGCGGGAAGGTCCCGACCACCGAGCTGCTCGACACGGGCATCGCGATCCCTCCGGCACCCGCGGCGAGCGCGCTCGGCCTCGGCGACCGGCAGCCCGCGTACCGGCTGCACCGGCTGCGGCGGGCGGACGGGGTGCCCCTCGCGGTCGAACGCGGCTGGTACCACCCCGGCAGGCTGCCCGGCCTGATCGAACTCGACCTCACGAGATCGCTCTACGGGCTGCTCGCCGAGAAGTACGACATCCAGCTCGACTACGCCTGGCAGACCGTCTGGGCGGAGTCGGCCGACCGGGAGACGGCGCGGCTGCTCGGCATCCGCGCCGGTGGGCCACTGCTGGCGTTCCGCAGGGTTTCCAGCTGTCAGGGTGAACCCGTCGAAGACATGACTTCCTGGTACCGGGGAGATCACTACCAGGTGACAACGCAGTTGGACCGGAACAACCCGGATTCCGGTCGCGAACCCAACGACAAAGCCAATGATGGAGGTACCCGATGAGCGCCACCACCGCCGAGGGGGCGAAGGGGAAGGGCAGGGGGCTGGCCGGGCTCCAACGCTTCGGCCGCAGCCTGATGCTGCCCATCGCCGCATTGCCCGCGGCAGGCCTGCTGGGCAGGCTCGGCGCCGACGACGTGCTCGGCAAGGACGGACTGGGCTGGGGCAAGGTCGCCGAGGTTCTCGGCGCGGCGGGCAACGGCCTGTTCAACTGGCTGCCGCTGCTGTTCGCGGTCGGCATCGCGGTCGGCTTCGCCCGCAAGGGCGACGGCTCGACGGGCGTCGCCGCCGTGGTCGGCTTCGTCGTGTTCAACAGCGTCGTCCAGGTGTTCGCCCCGATCAACAAGATGGAGGGCTTCAAGGAACCCTGGTACCTCCAGCCGATCAAGTGGCCCTACAGCGTGCTGGCCGGTGTCGTGGTCGGTCTCGTGACCGCGGTGCTGTGGCAGAAGTACCACCGCATCAAGCTGCCGCCGTTCCTGGCGTTCTTCGGCGGCCGGCGGTTCGTGCCGATCATCAACTCGGTCGCGCTGATCGTGCTCGGCGTGATCTTCGGCCTGCTGTTCAAGTACGTCGACGCGGGCCTGCACAACCTCGGCGAAGCGATCACCGGCAGTCCGATCATCGGTGGCGGGATCTACGGCTTCTTCAACCGCCTGCTCATCCCGATCGGCCTGCACCAGCTGCTCAACGTGCCGGTGTGGTTCATCTTCGACGGCGGCGACCTGACCAACTTCGCCCACGGCGTGCCGGGCAGCGGCTCGTTCATGACCGGGTTCTTCCCGATCATGATGTTCGCGCTGCCCGCCGCGGCGCTGGCGATCTGGCAGACCGCGCACCCGTCGCAGAAGAAGGTCGTCGGCAGCGTGATGGTGGCCGCCGCGTTCACCGCGTTCCTCACCGGTGTCACCGAGCCGATCGAGTTCGCGTTCATGTTCGTCGCGTGGCCGCTGTACCTGATCCACGCGGTGCTCACCGGTGTCTCGCTGGCGCTGGTCAACTGGCTGGGAATCCACCTCGGGTTCAACTTCTCCGGTGGTGCGATCGACTTCGCGCTCTACGCGGGCTCGCCGGCGGCGACCAAGGTGTGGCTGCTCATCCCGATCGGTCTCGCCTACGCGGTGCTCTACTACGTGCTGTTCCGGTTCGTGATCAAGAAGTGGAACCTGAAGACCCCTGGCCGCGAAGAGCAGATCGAGGCCGATCTCGAGGCGACGGCCGCCAAGTAGCACCAGAAGTACGTTCGAAAGGAAAGAAATGCCCGAGAAGCGAGTCACGGTGGCGAGCAAGGTCGGCCTGCACGCGAGGCCAGCCGCGCTGGTCGCCAAGGCGGCAGCCGCGCAGCCGGTCGCGGTGCGGATCGCCAAGGATGGCCGTGACCCGGTCGCCGCAGGCAGTGTGCTGAACCTGATGACGCTCGCCGCCGGTCACGGTGACGAGGTCATCATCACCGCCGAGGGCGAGGGCGCCCAGGAAGCCGTCGACGCGATCGCCGAGCTGGTCGCGAGCGATCTCGACGCCTGAGCAGTACCGGAACGGGGGTGGTCCGCGCGTCGCGGGCCACCCCCGTTTCGTAGGCTGAAGCCATGGACAGCGTGCGGATGATCGAGGACTGGCCGGTGGACAACGCCGCGACGGTCGTGGTCGGGGCGGGCGGCGAAACCGTGGCCGCCCATGGTGACCAGGCGCGGGAGTTCCCGCTGGCGTCGGTGTCGAAGCTGCTCACCGCCTACGCCGCGCTCATCGCGATCGAAGAGGGCGTGGTCGAGCTGGACACCCCCGCCGGTCCCGAAGGGTCGACCGTGCGGCACCTGCTCGCCCACACCTCCGGGCTCGCCTTCGACGAGCACCGCGCGATGGCCGAGCCCGGTACCAGGCGGCTGTACTCGAACGCCGGTTTCGAGCAGCTCGCCGACGCGCTCACCGAGCACTCCGAGATCCCCTTCGCCGATTACCAGGCCGAGGCGCTGTTCGTCCCGCTCGGCATGAAGGCTACGAAGCTCACCGGCTCCCCCGCATCGGGTGCGGTGTCGACGGCCGCCGATCTCGCGCTGTTCGCGGGCGAATTGCAACGGCCGACCCTGCTCGATCCCGCCACCGTCACCGAAGCGACCTCGGTGGTCTTCCCCGGTCTCAACGGCGTGCTGCCGGGATTCGGCCACCAGAAGCCGAACGACTGGGGGCTCGGCTTCGAGATCAGGGACCACAAGAGTCCACATTGGACGGGTTCGCGGAGCGTGCCCGAGACGTTCGGCCACTTCGGACAGTCCGGCACCTTCCTGTGGGTGGACCCGTCGGCGGGAGCGGCGTGCGTCGCGCTGACCGATCGCGCCTTCGGCCCGTGGGCGGCCGAGGTCTGGCCCGCCTACACCGACGCGGTGCTCAGCGAGCTGGTGTGAGGCTTCGGGTCTTCGCGAGCCTGCTCGCCTTGGTACTGCTGGCTTCCTGCACGTCCAACGCCGACCCGGCCCGTTCCCCCGCCCCCGCTCTGTCCGGCCAGCCCGCCGCGGCGCCCGCGATGGGCACGAACGGCGCCGCCGTGCCGGTGCTGAACTGGGCGCCCTGCAAGGGAAAGTTCCAGTGCGCCCGCGCCGATGTCCCGGTGAGCTACCGCGAACCGGCGGGAGCGAAGCTGGCGCTGTCGGTGATCAAACTCCCCGCGAGCGATCCGGCGCACCGCATCGGGTCGCTGTTCTTCAACTTCGGCGGGCCGGGCACCGGCGGGGTCGGCGAGCTGGCACGGTTCGCCGACCGCTACCCCGACGAGTTGCGCGCACGGTTCGACCTGGTGAGCTTCGACCCGCGCGGGATCGGGGGCAGCACGGCGATCAGCTGTCCCGGCGCGGACACGCTGCCGGGCCGCGGATCCCCGTTGCGCCCGGAGCAGCGCGACGCGTTCTACGCGGCGAGCGCGGCCGCCGGAAAGGCCTGCGCGGCGGGGTCGCCCGCGCTGCTGCCGCACCTGTCGTCGGCCAACGTCGCGCGCGACCTGGAGCTGCTGCGGCAGTCCGTCGGCGACAAGGCGTTGAACTTCTACGGCTACTCCTACGGCACCTACCTCGGCGCGACGTACGCGAACCTCTTCCCCGGCACCGTCCGCGCGATCACCATGGACGGCACGCTCGACCTCGTCGCCAACGCGACGGGCGCGCCCGGCCAGCAGGACGAGCCGGTGGACGTGCGCGCGGACGTGGCGCGCGGGCAGCAGCAGGAACTCGACGCGTTCTTCGACGCCTGCGTCAAGGCGGGCCCGAAGTGCGCCTTCTCCGCCGGCGATCCGCGGCAGAAGTTCGCGGACATCTTCGCCAAGCTCAGTCAGGGCCCGGTCGGCGGCGTGACGCTGCCGTCGCTGCTCGAAACGATCAACAGGTCCCTTTACCAGAGCGCGCGGTGGAGCAAGCTCGCCGTCACCTTGAACGGGCTGGCCTCGGCGGCACAGGGCGCGGCCGCGACCCATCCGCCGATGCTCGACCCTTACGTGGCAACGCATTCGCCCGGTTTCCTCGCGGTCCAATGCGTCGACAGCGACAACCCGGCCGAACCGGCGGCCTACGACCGGCTCGCGGCGAGCGAGGTGCGGCGGCAGCCGTACTTCGGCGCCTCGGCGGTGTTCAACATGGCGCAGTGCATCGGCTGGCCCGCCCGCGACCAGGACCGGTACCTCGGCCCGTGGAACCGGCCGAGGGCCAACCCGATCCTGATCGTGAACAGCAGGCACGACCCGGCGACGCCGCTGCACGACGCGCAGGCCACCGCGCGCCAGCTCGGTGACGGCCGCGTGCTCGTCGTCGACGGGTTCGGGCACACCACGCTCGACGTGCACAGCGCGTGCGCCTCGGCCGCGCTGACACGCTACTTCGTCGACCTCACAACGCCAACCGAGGGCACGGTGTGCGCGCCGGACTTCACGCCGTTCCCGTGAGCACCCGCACCGGCGAGCCCTTCTGGTACGCGGCGATGTCCTCGACGGCGTCACCGTAGAAGATCTCGTACACCTCGCGCGTGACGTAGCCGATGTGCGGGGTCAGCACGGTGCGCGGTGCTGTCCTCAGTGGATGGTCCGCGGGCGGCGGCTCGGTCTCGTAGACGTCCAATGCCGCTTTCGCGATTTGCTTGCCGTGCAACGCTTCCAGCAACGCGTCGGCGTCGACGATCGGGCCGCGCGAGGTGTTGACGAGGATCGCCGACTCCTTCATGAGCGCGAATTCCCCGGCACCGACGAGGCCGCGGGTGCGCTCGCTCAGCACCAAGTGCACCGAGAGCACGTCCGCGCGGCGGAACAGGTCCTCTTTGGACACCGCGGTGACGTCGTGCTCGGCCGCCTTCTCCGGCGTCAGGTTCTGGCTCCACGCGATCGTCTCCATGCCGAACGCCTGCCCGATCCTGGCCACGCGCGAACCGAGCCTGCCGAGCCCGAGCAGTGCGAGCGTCTTGCCGTGCAGGCCGGTGCCGATGGTGGTCTGCCAGCCGCCGTCCGGCAGCGCGCGCAGCTCGGTCTCCAGGTTGCGGAACGCGGCGAGGATCAGCGCCCAGGTGTGTTCCGCGGTCGGCTCCGAGATGTACCCGGTGGCCGACACGACGATGCCGAGCCTGCTCGCCGCGTCGACGTCGATCGCGGCGTTGCGCCTGCCCGTGGTGACCAGGAGTCTGAGATCGGTCAGCCGTGCCAGCAGCTCGGCGGGGAACCGGGTCCGCTCGCGCATCGCGACCACGACCTCGAACCCGGCGAGGCGCGCCACCACCTCGTCCGCGTCCGCGAACGGTTCGGTGAACACCTCGATCTCGGCGCCGAGGGAGTCCCAGTCGGCGAAGCCGAGCGCGACGTTCTGGTAGTCGTCGAGAATCGCGATCTTCATGCCCTGACGCTAAGGCACGAAGACGTCCTCTCGCACGAGATGGTGGTCCGATGCATCGTTCAGCCTGGCGAGATCGGAGCCCGGCAACGGCCAGAACACCTCGCCCCACCAGGGGATCAGGCCGCGCGAGGGCAGCACGTAGTCGGTGCGCAGGTTGCCGGGCGCCTTGTCGTTGAAGTCACCGGTGTCGAAGAACGGGTTCGTCCGGTGTGCCGCGTTCGCCCCGCCTTGCTGACGGCTCGCCACCACGCCGCCGACGCTGCCGGGATGCGGGTCGAGCACCCGCGGCGACAGGCGGAGCTGGTCGATCGCGCCGGGCACGCTGTCGCCGTCGATCGGGTCGGAGTTGTTGTCCCCCGCCACCACGAACCGCTCGCTGGCGGGCAGCCCGCCCCGCTTGCCCGCGTCGTCGTAGATGTAGCCGCCCTTGCCGGGGGTCACGTAGTCGGCCATGAACCGGATTTCGTCGTGGTTCCGGGTGCCGTTGCGGTCTTCCGGGCCGTCGAAGCTCGGCGGCGTGGGGTGCGAGACGAGGAAGTGCACGGTGCCGCCGCCGATCCGGAGCGGCAGGTCCCAGTGCGACTTCGAGGACAGCCGCAGGTCGGTCAGTTCCGGCTCCGAGTACCAGTCGTGGAGCGCCGGTGTCGCCGGGTCGTCCGGCAGCATCGCGCCGGGCATGTCCTTCCACCGGAAGTGCTGGAACGTCCGGACGCCCGCGATGTCGATCGGGTACTTCGACAGCACGAGCATGCCGTACTGGCCTTCGAAATCGCCGAAGCCGTGCGCGTCGCCGCCACCGCCGACCTTGCCGTCGCGATCGAGGTCGTATCCGGTTTGGACACCGGTGTTCGACGGAGCGGTGTAGGCGTACGGGAAATCGATGGGACGCGCGCCGTTCTGGCCGCGCTGGAGGTAGTTCGTGCGGAACGCGTTCGCGGCCGCGTTGCCCGGCACGTAGTCGAACTCGTTGACCAGCAGGACATCCGGTCGGTTTCGCTGGATCACCTCGGCGGCTTCGCGCGCCTGCGCGTTGTCCGGTGTGGACAGATCGGCGAGCAGCTGCCCGGCGTGCGCGCGGTTGAGCGAGGCGTTGAACGTGGCGAACCGGACGTTCGTGCCGGACGAGGACGCGGCAGGTGTCGCCGTCAGGAACAGCGCCGCGACGGACAGCAGCGGAAGCAGGGCTTTGCGCACGGTGGTACCTCCCAGATCGGCCACACCCTATGCGATCGGGGTGAACACCGGGTGGCGTTCGGCGAACGAACGACACTTGACCGATCAAATGATCCAATTGTACGGTCCAATAATGGACCTGCCGCGCTACGAGCAGATCAAGCAGGAGTTCGAGGAGAAGATCCACACCGGATCGCTCGCCCCCGGCGCCCGGCTGCCGACCGAGACCGAGCTGCGCGGCCAGTACGGGGTCAGCAGGGCCACGGCCCAGCGCGTGCTCAACGACCTCGCCACCGCGGGCCTCGCCGTCCGGCGGCGACGGCACGGCACGTTCGTCGCGGATGTCACGCCGACGCTCAACCTCCTCACCTTCGCCGCACCGGAAGCGGCGCGGAAGGGCGTGCCCGGCAGGCACGAGGTCATCTCGGCGAAGATCGTCACGGCCGCCGACGCGGTGCTGAACCTGCCCGGCGTAGCGGCCGACACCGCGGTGATCGAACTGGTCCGGCTCAAGTTCGACGCGCATGAGCGGCCCCGTTCGATCGAACGCCACGTCATTCTCTTTTCGGCCGCTCCCGACGTACTGGAACAGAATCTCGAAGAATTCGTCAGCATGCGGTACTTCCGGAACAGGGACGCGCCGATCGACACGATCCGGGTCTACCTCGACCCGGTGAGCCTCGACGAGCACGACGCCGCGTTGCTGGACAGCCGTGCCGGGACGCCGACTTTGGTGCGGCGCAGGGAATCCCGCGCCGGTGACGGCACCGCGATCGAAGTGGTGGAAACCGTGGTCCGCCCCGGTTCCGCGCGATTCTTCGTCGAATTCCCGTTTTCCGCGTCCTCCCCGAAAGGAGAGGTATGAAAGTCATCGTCGTCGGCGCCGGGATCCTCGGCGCGAGTGTCGCGCGATCGCTCGCGGCGGCGGGTGAAGACGTGCTCCTGCTGGACCGGTGGGGTGCGGGCACCGGTACGACGGCGACCACGTTCTCCTGGGTCAACTCGAACCGGAAGCTCGCGCCCGAGTACTTCCGGCTGAACGTCGAGGGGATGGCGGAACACGCGACGCTCGCCCGCGACCTTGCCGGTCCCCCGTCGTACTTCCCCAGCGGCAGCGTGCACTGCGCGGATGCCAGGAACGAACCCTGGCTCGTGAACAACGTCGAAGCGCTGCAATCGCTGGGCTATCCGGCCCGCTGGGTGGATCGCGACGAAGCGGCACGGATCGCGGGCGAGATCCGGATCCCCGGTTCGACGACGGCCATCGCGCACTTCCCCGGCGAAGGGTACGTGCTTCCCGAGCGGCTGCTGGGAAATCTGCTCGACGACGCCAGGCGGCACGGGGCGGAGATTTCGGTGGGCGAGGTCGTCGCGGTCGAGGAAACTCCGCACGGTTCCCGCGTCACCCTTGCCGACGGCGAAGTCCGTGACGCGGATCGGATCGTGCTGGCGACCGGCCGCTGGACCGACGACCTCGCCGCACGGTCCGATGTGGACATCCCGATGATGACGGAGATCAGGCAGGGCTCCCCGATCATCGGGCTGCTCGGGTACGTGACGTCGCCGGAGGTCGACCTGCGCTGCGTGGTCCACACGCCGTCGCTGAACCTCCGCCCCGCGGCGGGCGGGCAGACCGTCGTGCAGGCGCTCGACCTCAACGCCCTGGTCGACCCGGCGCTGCCACCGTCGACGGACATCGGCCGCGCCATCGCCGAACGGTTCGCTGATCTCGTGCCAACGCGGAGCGGACCGCCGGAAATCGACCTGCGCGTCGCGATCCGCTCGATGCCTGCCGACGGCTTCACCATCGCCGGGTTCACCTCGGCGGATTCGCGGATCTACGCACTGGTGACGCACAGCGGGATCACCCTCGCGCCGCTGCTGGGCCGCCTCGCCGCCGCCGAAATCACCGGCGGCGAACCGCACGACCTGCTCGCGTCCTTCCGCCCCACCCGGTTCGCGGGAGTGCCGCGAACGGACCTCGTCGTGCACCGGCCCACCAGGCTCGGAGAGCAGTAACTCCCCCGTGTTTGCGGAGATCCGGGTCGCAATGCCCCGAAGGCCACCTTCGGGGACCCTGGCGCCACTTTCTCGGCCCTCGCTCACGTGCGGACAGGGCTGTGCATGCCCCGAAGGTGGCCTTCAGGGCGCTCAACGCCGCACATCCACCCCTCGCACACTCGACCACCACGAGCCGCCTGCCCCGAAAGTGACCTTCGGGGCACTGGATTCCCCGAAAGCCACTTTCGGGGCACACGACAGCCCGCTGCGGACGCGCGCGGATGGCGGGAATGCGGCGCGAGGGTGGAGTTCGCGGCATCTACCGCCCCGAAGGCCACCTTCGGGGACACGCCGGCGACGGCACCCCGCCACGAAGGCCGAGAGCCTGACGCTCAACGCCCCAAGAGGAACCTTCGGCGGCACCCCGCGGCCCACCCCAACCCCTACAGGAGCATCTTTCGGGGCGCACGAGAGCCCGCTTCGGCAGCGGCCAGCCACCCCACCCGACCTCCATGGAGCATCCCTCGGGGCACGAAATGGGACCGAGGTCAAGGTCGCCAGCGGCGCGCGGTCAGTCCAGGGGCAGCGGCAGGATGTTTCCGGTCGCGGCGCGCAGCGCTTTCCGCATCGCTTCGCGTGGCGCGGGCAGGCCGGTGAACTGCTCTGCCTGCCCGAAAGCCTGGTGCAGCAACATGTCCAGCCCGGTCGCCAGCCTGCCACCGCGCGCGGTGACCGCTTCGGCGAACGGGGTCGGCCACGGGTGATAGATCACGTCGAGCACGCACTTCGCCGCGGAAAGCCGGTCGAGGCAAGGGGCCAGCGCGTCCGAGGGCACCGTGCTCACCACGACGGCCGCACCGTCCACTTCGGCCTCGAAGTCCGCTTCGGACCATCGCAGCACGGACACCGACAGCCCGGCTCGCTCGGCCGCGCGCGTCGTCTCCGCCGCGCGGGCCGGATCGCGCACCACCAGGCGAACCTCGTCGATGCCCAGTTCGGCGAGCCCGACCACCGCGGCCGCCGCGGTCCCGCCCGCGCCGAGCACCAGCCCTGTTCCCCCGCCGTCCTGCCGGTAACCGCCCGCGGCGCGCAGTGCGCCGACCACACCGTCCACATCGGTGCAGTCCGCGCGCCAGCCCGATCCGGTGCGCACCAACGTGTTCGCCGCGCCGACCGCGTCCGCGCGCGGGGTCACCTCGGAGGCGAACCCCAGCGCGGCGCGCTTGCCCGGCATGGTCACCGAGAAGCCGGTCCATTCCGGACCGGCGCCGCCGACGAAACCGGGCAGCCCCTCGGCGTCCATCTCGATCCGGTCGTACCGCCAGCCGTCCAGGCCCAGCGCGGCGAACGCGGCCTCGTGCAGCACCGGCGAAAGCGAGTGCGCCACCGGCTTTCCGAGCACGGCCGCCCTGACCTCAGTAGGCACCGCGGGCCAGCGCTTCGGCCACGTTCTTGTCGTGCTCCGCGTTCGTCACGGCGAAGCACGACATCCCGTTCTTGTCGCACTTGACGAAGAACAGCCACTCCCCGTCGGCCGGTTTCTGCGCGGCCGCGATGGCCTCCTTGCTCGGCGCCGAGATCGGGGTCGGTGGCAGGCCGGTGTTCAGGTAGGTGTTGTAGGGGCCAGGGCGGCTGCGGTCGTCACGGTTGGTCCGGACCATCGGCCGGTCGAGCACGTAGTTGACGGTCGAGTCCAGCTCCAGCTTCATGTTCTTCGCGAGCCGGTTGTAGATCACGCGCGAAACCTTCTCGAAGTCCTTCTTGATCCCCTCCCGCTCGATCAGGGAGGCGATGACCAGCGTCTGGTACGGCGTCATGGTGGCCTGCTTCGGCCCGTCGGGGAGCCCGGCTTCCTGCATCCGGTCGGCCGACTCCTTGAACACCGCGCTGAGCAGCTCGGTGGCGTTCCAGCCCGGTTTCACGTCGTAGACGCCCGGCGCGATGAGCCCTTCGATCCGGCGTTTCTTGTCCGTTTTCGCGACCGCGTCGGCGGCCCACTTCGGCACGCCGAGCGCGACGAGATCGCCGTCCTCGGCGACCTTGCGCAGCTCCTCCACCGGCACGCAGGTGCTCGCGCCGTCCAGGTTCGCGCACGACGCCTTCGCCAGCTGCGCGTACACCCCGTCGGTGGTGCTCTGGTCCGGCTGCTTGATGTCGTCGAGCTGGGTGCCCGCGCGAAGCTGCAGCACGCCGACCCGCGCGGTGGGCTGGATGAGCCTGCTGACCGCGCTCGTCCCGGACATCTGCTTCTTGAGCTGGTAGTACCCCGGCTGCACGCTGCGGACCCTGCTGTCGTCCTCGGCGGCCTTCACGAACGCCTTGGGACTCGCCACGACACCCGATTCGGCCAGCCGCGTGCCGATCGCGTTGGTCGAGTCGCCGCCCATGACCTGCACCAGGACGTCGGACGTGCCGTCGCCCTCGAAGTCCTCGTACCCGAAGATCTTGTCGATACCGAACCACGCGCCGCCCGCGAGCAGCGCGATGACCGCGATCGCGGCGACCCAGCCGAACGCCCTGCGCTTCTTCTCGCGGCGGCCGCGCCGCGGCGGGCGGTCGTCGTCGATGTACTCCGGCTCGGCTCGTCGGTCCTCTTCGGACTCATCGTCCTCGTCGTAGTAGTCCTCTTCGGACTCGTCGTACTCGTTGCCGTACTCGTCGAGGAAGCTGTCTTCTTCTTCGTCGTAGAACGAATCGTCGAGTTCGATGACCTCGGTCGGGCGCTCGTCCGGTGGCGGGCCCGCCGGACGGCGACGGCGCGGCGGCGCGGGAGGCGCGACCGCTTCGGGGGGCGGCTCCGCGACGCGATGGCGACGCGGACGCTCGGCGCGCTCCGGCGGGGGCACCGCGCGGTCGGCCCGCGTCGGCCGATCCCTCGGTGCGGGGCGTTCCTGCGCCGCCGGGCGGTCCTGGGGAACCGGACGGTCCTGGGGCACGGCGCGCTCCGGCGGGGCCGGGCGCTCCTGGGGCAGCGGCCGTTCCCGCGGAACGGACCGCTCCTGCGGGGCCGGGCGATCGCGCGGTGCGGGACGGTTCTGCGGTACGGCCTGCTCCTGCGGCGCGGACCGCGGCGCACGCCTGGCCGGAGGAGTCGGCGGAGGCTCCGCGGCGGGCGGCGGCGTCTCGCGGACGCGGCGCTGCGGCTGCCTGTCCTCCGCACGCCGCCGGGGCTGGCGGTCCTCCGGGCGCGCCCTCGGCGGCCGTTCCTCGGCACGGGCCGGTGGCTGACGGTCGTCGGCGCGCCGCGACGGCTGGCGCTCATCCACCCGGCGGCGCGGGATGGGCCGTTCGGGGGCCGCCTGACGGGGCGGCGGGGGCGGCGGTGGCTCGCGGCGACGACGCTTTCCCCCGCCCGAGCGGGGCCCGTCGAAGGGGTCGGTCACGCCTGCCCCTCCCTGTTCCGGTGTGCCGCGCGCCCGTCGAGCCAGGCCTTCAGGATCTCGACGGCGGCCGCCTGATCGACCACGGCGCGCTGCTTGCGGCCCTTCACACCGCGCTGGGACAGCATCCGGGCCGCGGTGACCGTGGTCAAGCGCTCATCGGCGAGCCGCACCGGGCACGGCTCGATCCGCTTCGCGAGTTCGCCCGCGTACGCGACGGCCGCCTGCGCGGCGGGGCCGTGCCGGTCCGCGAGGGTTCGGGGCAGGCCCACGATCACCTCGACCACCTCGTGCTCGGCGACGAGGCGGGATAGCTGGTCGAGGTCGCTGTCGTTCCGATCATCACGGGAGAGGGTAACGAGCGGGGAGGCGAGCATCGGGGCCGGATCGCTCAGCGCGATCCCGACCCGGACAGACCCGACATCGACGGCGAGCCGACGACCGGCGCCGGGGTCGTCGACCCCGGGCCGGTCCGGTCTTGGCGCGGTCACGTAGCCGCGAGCGCGTCACGCAGCGCGACGATGGCGTTGTCCACCCCGGCGGGCTCGGTGCCGCCGCCCTGCGCCATGTCGGGCTTCCCGCCGCCACGGCCGCCGACCGCGGCCGCGAACGACGGCACGAGCTTGCCAGCCGCGAGTCCCTTGTCCCGCGCCGCGGCCGTGGTCGCGACGACGAAGCTCACCTTGTCGCCAGCGGGGGCGAACAGGGCCACCACGCCCGGCCGCGACCCGAGCCTGCCGCGGATCTCCGTGGCGAGCGCGCGCACGCCGTTGGCGTCGACGCCTTCACCGAGCTTCTCGGCGACCAGCGCGATCCCGTTGACGTCCTGCGCCTTCTCGGCGAGAGAGCTCGCCGAACCGAGGACCTGCTGGGTGCGGAGCTGTTCGATCTCCTTCTCCGCGGTGCGGAGCCTGCCGAGCACGTCGTTGATCCGGCCGGGCAGCTCGTCGGTCGGCACCTTGAACGTGCTGGCGAGCTGCGAGACCAGGAGCTGCTCCTTGCGGACGTGGCGCAGCGCGTCGGTGCCGACGAGCGCCTCCACGCGGTGCACACCGGAGCCGATCGACGAGTCGGCGACCAGCTTGACGAGCCCGAGCTGCCCGATGCGCTGGACGTGCGTGCCACCGCACAGCTCGCGCGAGTAGTCGCCCATGTCGACCACGCGGACGTCGTTGCCGTACTTCTCGCCGAACAGCGCGACCGCACCGAGTTCGAGCGCCTTGTCCTTGGTGGTGACGTAGCTGGTGACCTCGACGTCGGTCTGGAGGTAGTCGTTGACCTCCTCCTCGACCGAGGTCAGGATGTCGGCCGACACCGCGCCGCCGGTGGTGAAGTCGAACCGCATGCGGCCGGGCGAGTTCAGCGAACCGGCCTGCGCGGCGCGCTTGCCGTAGGCGCCGCGGACCGCGGCGTGCACCAGGTGCGTCGCCGAGTGCGAGCGCTCGATGGCCATGCGGCGGTGCTGGTCGACCGAACCGGTCAGCTCGGTGTCGATGCCGACCTCGCCCTCGGTCACCTCGACGCGGTGCACGAACAGGCCGGGCACGATCTTCTGCACGTCGTGCACCTTCAGCTCGACGCCGGAGCCGAGCAGCACACCGGTGTCGGCGACCTGGCCCCCGCTTTCGGCGTAGAACGGCGTGCGGTCGAGCACCAGCTCGACCTTCTCGCCCCGCTTCGCGCTGCGCACCGGCACCCCGCCGGAGAGCAGCCCGACGACCTTCGCGGTGGCCTGCAGATCGGTGTACCCGAGGAACTGGGTCTCGCCGCCCTGTTCGAGAAGCTGGCGGTAGACCGAAAGGTCACCGTGGCCGCTCTTGCGGGACGCCGCGTCGGCCTTCGCGCGCTGGCGCTGCTCCTCCATGAGCGTGCGGAAACCGTCTTCGTCGACCGAAAGTCCTTGCTCCGACGCCATTTCCAGGGTCAGGTCGATCGGGAAGCCGTAGGTGTCGTGCAGCTGGAAGGCCTTGTCGCCGGCGAGGATGCCGCCGCCGGACTTCTTCGTCTCCTCGGCGGCGAGGTCGAAGATCCGCGAGCCGCTGGTCAGCGTCGAGAGGAAGGCCTCCTCCTCGATGCGCATCACGTCCTCGATGCGGTCGAACCCGCTGACCAGCTCGGGGTAGGACGGGCCCATCGCGTCGCGCACGACCTTCGCGAACTCCGGCAGCACCGGCTCGTGCACGCCGAGCAGCCGCATCGACCGGACGATCCGGCGCAGCAGGCGGCGCAGCACGTACCCTCGGCCGTCGTTGCCGGGGGTGACGCCATCCCCGATCAGCATCACGCCGGAGCGCGCGTGGTCGGCGACCACGCGGAAGCGCACGTCGTCGACATGGCTCGTGCCGTAGCGGTGGCCGGAGAACTCCTCGGCGCGGGCGATCACCGGGCGCACGAGATCGGTCTCGTAGACGTTCTCGACACCCTGGAGCAGGTAGGCGACCCGCTCGATGCCCATGCCGGTGTCGATGTTCTTCGTCGGCAGCTCACCGAGGACGGGCCCGCCCTTCTTCGGGCTCACCTCGCCCCGGATCTCCTGCATGAACACCAGGTTCCAGATTTCGAGGTACCGGTCCTCGTCGACGACGGGGCCGCCCTCGCGGCCGTACTCCGGCCCGCGGTCGTAGTAGATCTCCGAGCACGGGCCGCCGGGGCCGGGCACGCCCATGTCCCAGTAGTTGTCGTCGGCGCCGCGGTACTGGATGCGCTCCGTCGGCAGGCCGGTGATCTTGCGCCACAGCCCGGCGGACTCGCTGTCGTCCTCGTACACGGTCGCCCACAGGCGAGCGGGATCGAGGCCGAAACCGCCGTCGGAGGTCGGGCGGGTGATCAGCTCCCAAGCCCGCTCGATGGCGCCTTCCTTGAAGTAGTCGCCGAACGAGAAGTTCC
This sequence comes from Amycolatopsis sp. CA-230715, assembly GCF_018736145.1. Classification (GTDB taxonomy): domain Bacteria; phylum Actinomycetota; class Actinomycetes; order Mycobacteriales; family Pseudonocardiaceae; genus Amycolatopsis. The sequence continues at coordinate 8,269,197 of NZ_CP059997.1, read as the reverse complement.
CGGCCATCTGGAAGAACGTGTTGTGCCGCGTGGTCTTGCCGACCTCGTCGATGTCCCCGGTGCGCACGCACTTCTGGATGCTCGTGGCGCGCGGGTACGGCGGCGGCACCTCACCGAGGAAGTACGGCTTGAACTGGACCATGCCCGCGTTGACGAACAGCAGGTTCGGGTCGTCGAGGATGAGCGAGGCGCTGGGCACCTTGGTATGGCCCTGGCCCTCGAAGAACTTCAGGAAGCGATCGTTGATCTCGTGTGTTTCCACGGTCTTTCCTTGCGCTGGTGGGCGGTTTGCCCGCGATCGGGGGACGCGAGACGGCGGAGAGCGGACGGCGCGCCGGTGGCGCTCAGCCCTCCGCCCGGCGAGCTCGCCGGGGCCTCGGCGCGGCGTGCCGTCCGTCGGCCCGCGGCGCCGGCATCCCGGTGCGCTCTTCCACCATGTCGTGCAACTCCTGCTCGCGTTCGTTCATGCCCGCGCGGACCTCGGCGCCGAACGAGCCGACCGCACCGGCCAGCTCGCGCACCGCGTCTCCCAGGTTCGAGGCTAACCCCGCCGGAGTCGCCTGACGAGCCGTTTCGGTCGCCTTACGGGACAGTGCGACGCCCGCGACGACACCGACGCCGAGCCAGAACACCCGCTTCATCGCTTCTTGCTCCCCTTGCGGCGCGGGGCCTTGCCCGCCTTCTTCGCCCGGCGCGCCTTGATCGCCTTGCTGATCCCGTAGGACAGCGCGGCGGTCTTCACCAGCGGCCCGCCGAGGGTCGCGGTGAACACCGACGACAGCGCCGAGACGTTGCCCGACACCGCGGCCGCGTTCGAGGTGATCCCGTCGACCCGCTCGAGCTGCGTGTTGACGTGGGTCAGCGTGTCGTTGGCCCCGATCAGCAGCGGATCGGTGCCCTCGTGCGCCTTCCGGATGGCGATCGTCGCCTCGTCGAGCGTGCGGCCCAGCTTGATCAACGGGATCGCCAGCAGCACCACCAGCAGCACGAACGCGCCTGCGGCGATCAACGCGGCGATCTGCCCAGCCGACACGGGCCCTCCTCGACATATCCGGTCACGTGATTGCGGGTCAGGCTACCGCGCGCCGCCTCGTCCGGCCGTACGACCCCGTCGGTCCGGTCACGCAGCGCAGCCACCGCTTCGCAGCGCGCCCGTTTTCTCGTGCTGTGGCATCACCGTCAGCTCTTGGCGACGGCGCGGTAGAGGGCGGCCATGTCCTCGTCTCCGTGCCCGGCGTCGACGACGGTCTTCAGGTGTGCCAGCGCCGCGGCGGCCCCGCCGAGGTCGGCGCGATCACCCGCCGCTTCCAGCACCAGCCGGATGTCCTTGAGCGCGTTGGCCGCGGTGAAGCTCGCCGGGTACTCCCCCGTGCGCATCGCCTTGCCCTTCACGTGGGCGTACCCGGCGTCGAGCGGGCCGCCGGAGATGGCGTCGAAGAAGAGGTCGGGATCGACGTCGAGCGCGTCGGCGAGCGCGACGGCCTCGGCGGTGGCGTTGGTCAGCGCGAGGACCCACGAGTTCGCGACCAGCTTCAGCCTGCTCGCTGCGCCGGGCTCGGTGCCGACCCAGATCGTGCGCGCGCCGACGGCGTCGAACACCGGCGCGCACTTCCCGCGAAGCTCGTCGGGCCCCGACGCGAGCACGATCAGCTTGCCCTGTTCCGCGGGCTGCTTCGTGCCGAGCACCGGGGCGTCGACGAACGGGGCCGCCCCGGCGAGCGCGGCCAGGTCATCCGTCCATCGCAGACCGACCGTGCTCATCTGCAGCCACACCGCGTGCTCGGCGACCGCGCCCTTCGCCTCGTCGTAGGCGGCGCGCACGGCCTCGCCGTCGGCGAGCATCGTCAGCACGAAATCGGCGCCACGCACCACTTCGGTGACCGATTCACCGACTTCGACACTCTGTTCGCGAAGGGGTTCCGCCTTGGCCGTGGTCCGGTTCCAGGCGCGGACCGCGAGCCCGGCCTTCGCCAGGTTCGCCGCCATCGGGCGCCCCATGATCCCGGTGCCCAGCACCGCCACCGTCACAGTCATCAGATCTTTTCTCCCTGGCTTCTTGTGTCGTTCATGTTCTCGGGCAAAGGTTCTTCCCATGCCTGAACTGTCCCGCCGCCACCTGCTCGGCGTCTCCGGTGCCGCACTCGCGGGTTCCCTGCTGCCCCCGTCCGTACACGCCGCGATGGCCGAGCCGATGCGGCGCGGCGGTCTCGACGCCGTCGAGCACGTGATCGTGCTGATGCAGGAGAACCGGTCGTTCGACCACTACTTCGGCAGCCTGCGCGGCGTGCGCGGCTTCGCCGACGCGCACCCGCTCGAACTGCCCGACGGCCACCCGGTGTTCTCCCAGCCCGATCCGGCCGGTGGGCGCGTCGGGCCGTTCTCGCTGCGCAAGGAAGCCGCACGCGAGGGCCGCGCGGCGTCGGACATCCAGTACCTCGGCGATCTCGACCACAGCTGGGGCGGCACCGGCAAGGCGTGGGGCCGCGGCTGGAACAACGGCTGGATCGGCGCGAAGAGCGCGGCGACCATGACGTACTACGACCGCGCCGACATCGCGCTGCAGTACGAACTGGCCGACACGTTCACCCTGTGCGACGCCTACCACTGCTCCATCTTCGGCTCCACGAACCCGAACCGCACTTTCTTGTGGAGCGGCAAGGTCGGCTACGAACCGGGCAGCACGAAACGAGCCGTGACGAACGCCGCCTACGACTACAACCACGCCGGGTACGACTGGACCACCTACCCCGAGCGGCTCGAAGCGGCGCGCGTGCCATGGCAGATCTACCAGGAGTGGGACAACTTCACCGACAACGCGGTGGAGTACTTCGTGCCGTTCAAGAAGGTCGGCAAGAAGATCCTGTCCGCTGTGGACGGTGGGTACCGCACGACGGAGGAGTTCTACACCGCGGTGCTCGAAGCTCCCGCCGAGAAGCGCAAGGGAATGCTCACGCAGTTCGAGGCCGGGGTGGCGAAGCTGACGCCCGCCGAGCAAAGCTTGTTCAAGCGCGCGATGTTCCGCAGCGAGCCGGAAACCCTCGTCGCACGGCTGCGCGCGGACATCAAGGCGCGCGCGCTACCGAAGGTGAGCTGGCTCGTTCCGTCCGCTGTGGACTCCGAGCACCCCGGCGCGTCCACCCCGGTCGGCAGCGCGAACCTGATCTACGACGTGCTCGACGCGATCGCCTCGGACCGCGAAACCTGGTCGAAAACGGTGCTGCTGATCAACTTCGACGAGAACGACGGCTACTTCGACCACGTGCCGCCGCCGGTGCCGCCCGCGACCGCGCCGAACGACGACGACCACTTCGACGGCCAGCCGCTCGGGCTCGGCCCGCGCGTGCCGATGACCGTGGTGTCGCCGTGGACGGTCGGCGGGTTCGTCGATTCGACGGTGTACGACCACACTTCGGTGCTGCGGCTGCTGGAGAAGTGGACCGGCGTGCGGGAGCCGAACATCAGCGCGTGGCGGCGCACCGTCGCGGGTGATCTCACCGGTGCGTTCGACTTCTCGCGCGCTTCGCGCCCGCCGAAGCCCGCCCACCCCGGCCCGGTCCCCGCGCCGATCAGCCGGTGGCACCCGAAGGCACCGTCCGAAGTGGAGCTTCCGGAAACCGAACCGGGCGACCGGCCCGCCCGCGCACTCCCCTACCAGGCTTCGGTGTCGGGCGCGGTGGACTCCGCCGGGCGGCTCGCGCTGACGCTGGCGAACGAAGGCCGCGCGGCCGCGCACTTCGCGATCTACCCGTACCGCGGCGAGTTCGGCGAACCCGCGCACCGGGACGTGACCGGCACGGCGACCGAGCCGGTGCCGCTGCACGGCGACGCCTACCGCGTCGTGGTGCAGGGCCCGAACCGCGGCTGGTGGGAACTGGCGGGCAGCCGCTCCGGGATCGGCGCCGGGGTCGACGTGCGAACCCGGTTCCCCCGCTTCCGTTCGGGCGTCGAGTTCACCGTGACGAACGCGGGCCGCGCCGCGGTGACCGTCCGGCTGACGGCCACCCGGTTCTCCCGCAGCACACGAGTCGTCCGGGTACCCGCCGGACGCTCGGCGCAGATCGCCTGGCCCAGCTCGCGCGGCTGGTACGACGCGAAGGTCACCGTGGACGGCGACGCCGCGTTCCTGCGCACCCTGACCGGACGGGTCGAAGACGGGCGTCCCGGCGTGTGCGGCTGAGCATCGGAGACCACGACCGGCGACTCAACTTACGGTACCGTAGGTTCGTGTTCGTCTAGTGGAAAGGAACGGTTTCGGCCATGGGGGCACCTTCGACGAGCCTGAACCCGTCGCCGGTCGGCGGCGGCCGCAAACCGCTGTCCGGTGCGGAGAAGACCAACGGCAAGATGGCACTGATCTACCTCTTCCTGCTCGTCCCGCTGGCCGCGCTGGTCGCCGCGGTACCGCTGGCGTGGGGATGGGGGCTCAGCTGGGTCGACGTCGGGCTGTCGGTGTTCTTCTTCTACTTCACCGGTCTCGGCGTGACCATCGGCTACCACCGGCACTTCACGCACGGTTCGTTCAAGGCCAGGAAGGGCCTCCGGGTGGTGCTGGCCATCGCGGGCAGCATGGCGGTGCAGATGAACCCGGTCATGTGGGTGGCGACGCACCGCCGCCACCACGCCTTCGCCGACAAGGAGGGCGATCCGCACTCGCCGTGGTTGTTCGGTACCGGGATCACCGCGCTGCTGAAGGGTTTCTGGCACGCGCACATGGGCTGGAACTTCAACCGCGACACCACCAACACCACCCGGTTCGCCCCGGACCTGCTCGCCGATCGGACGATCGTCCGCATCTCCAAGCAGTTCCCGCTCTACATCGCGCTGTCCTTCCTGCTCCCGGCCGTGCTCGGGGGGCTGCTCACGATGTCGTGGTGGGGCGCGCTGACCGCGTTCTTCTGGGCGGGGCTGGTCCGCGTCGCCTTCCTCCACCACGTCACGTGGTCCACCAACTCGATCTGCCACCTGCTCGGTGAGCGGCCGTTCGCGAGCAGGGACAAGGCCGCCAACTTCTGGCCGCTGGCGATCCTGTCCTTCGGCGAGTCGTGGCACAACTTGCACCACGCCGATCCCACCTCGGCGCGGCACGGCGTCCTACGCGGCCAGCTCGACACTTCGGCGAGGCTGATTTGGGTTTTCGAGAAGTTCGGCTGGGCGCACGACGTGCGCTGGCCGACACCGCACCGGCTGGCCAAGATCACCGCCGGGCAGTAGCCGTGGTGCCGGCGAAGCAATCGCTTCGCCGGCACCACGGCTCACAACCGCAACTGCGGCCAGGCGCTGATGTCGCGCAGGAGCTGGCGGTCGTGGCTCGCGATCACCACCGTCGCCGCGGTGCCGCCGAGCGCTTCAGTGAGTTCGTCGACGAGTGCGGGCGAAAGGTGGTTGGTCGGTTCGTCGAGCAGCACCGCGTGCGGCCGGGACGCGAGCAGCACCGCGAGGTCGAGGCGCCGTTGCTGCCCGATCGAGAGTTCCGCGACCGGGCGGCCGGTGTCCCGCGCCCGCAGCAGGCCGAGTTCGCTGAGCGACACGTGCGAACCGGCGGCCGCGGCCGCCGCCGCGTAGACATCGGCTGCCCTCCGCCGCGACGGCGCGGGTGATTCCTGTGCCAGCAAACCGATCCGCGCGCCGTTGCGGTGCGACACCGCGCCCGAGCTCGGTTCCAGCCGCCGCGCGAGCAAGCCGAGCAGGCTCGACTTCCCTGAACCGTTCGCGCCGGTGATGACCAGGCGGTCGCCCGAGCGCAGCACGACCGAACACGGGCTGTCGAGCCTTCCTTCGAGCGTGACCTCTTCCGCGCGCAGCAACGTCGCGCCCGCTTTGACCGGCAGCGGCGGCAGGCTCATCCGCAACGGCGGTTCGGGCACGTCGACGGTGTGGTCGGCGAGCGCCTCCTGGCGGCGGTGGACCGCGCGGACCAGTGCGGGCGCGCGGGTCGCCCTGGTGTGCTTGCCGGTCCCCTTTTCCGGACGCCAGCCGGTGGAAAGCCGGTTCTGCGCCGCGGAAAGGTCGTCGGCGAGCTGCTGGTGCCGTCGCCGCTGTTCCTGGTACGCCGCTTCCCACCGCTCGCGCTCGGCGAGCCTGCCCTCGCGGTAACCCGCGTAACCGCCGCCGTAGGTGCGCGGCCGCCCGTCGCTGGTCGGGTCGAGGTCGAGCACCGCCGTGACGACGTCCGCGAGCAGCGCGCGATCGTGGCTGACCAGCACCACACCGCCCGGGTACTCGCGCAACCGTTCGGTCAGGTACGCGAGCCCTGCCGCGTCGAGGTGGTTGGTCGGCTCGTCGAGCAGGAGCAGGTCGTGCCGCGCGCCGAGCAAGCACGCCAGCCGGACCCGGTAGCGCTGCCCGACCGACAGGGTCGCCAGCCGCCTGCTCCGGTCGTCGACGGCATCGAGTGCGGCGAGCGAGACCTCGACCCTGCGATCGGCGTCCCACGCGTCGATGGCTTCGGCCGCCGCGAGCGCGTCGGCGAAAGCCTCTTCGGCGCCCGGGGCCGCTTCGGTCAACGCTTCGGTGGCGCGCTCGAAATCGGCGAGAACGGCTTTGGTGGTCGCGAGTTCGACGTCGATGAGGTCGCCGACGGTGCGTTCGTCGTCGACGGGCATCTCCTGCTCGGCGAACCCGAGCGTGCCGACGCGGTGCACCGAACCGGCGTCGGGGCTCAGGCGCGCGGCGAGCAGCCTCAGCAAGGTCGTCTTGCCACGGCCGTTCTCGCCGACGACGCCGAGCCTGACCCCGGCGGAGACGGTGACGTCGACACCGGTGAGCACGACGCGATCGCCGAGCGCGACATGGAGACCGGTGGCGTTGAGCTGCGCGTGAGAGCGCACGGACAGGACTGGTGTGGTGGACATGGTTCCTCCGGACGCGGACCGGCGAGGCCCGCGGGAAAGTGCGAATGCGGATGACGACGGCCGCGGCCGCACCGGGCTTGAAGCGCCGGGGCCGCGGGGTCCGCGATCAGAGGAAGAAGTAGTGCACGGCGGAACCGTAACAGCGGCTGGCGAACGCGCCAACATCTTTTAGGCCACCCGGCCTACTGGCGAGCACAACACGACGTTAGTCGGTTTCCCACCGGACGCGGAGTCGGCAAGATGTTGCCCGGCAAGGTGTTCACGGACCGTATCGAACCGGAGTCCGTCTGTGCTTCCTGGACTGGTCTCCCGTGCGATTTTCCCACCCCCAGGAGGAAAAGCATGCGACTGACACGTTCCAGGCTCGGCGTCCTCGGCGTCGCCTCGTTCGGCGCGCTGGCACTCGGCATGAGCGCACTGCCCGCGGCGACCGCCGCGATGGACCCGGCCGCGATGCTGAGCAGCCTGGGCTCGGCGACCGGTGGTCAGTACATCGACGACGCGGGCAACACCGTGGTGACGGTGCTGAACGGCGCCGACGCCGCCAAGGTGCGCTCCGCGGGCGTGACCACGAAGGTGGTGCGGCACAGCCTCGACCAGCTGACCGGGGCGAAGCAGCGCCTCGACGCCACCGGCGGCGTGCAGAACGCGGGCTGGGGCCTTGACATCGCGCGCAACCAGGTCGTCCTCGACGTCTACGACGCCACCCCCGCGGCGCAGCGGACCCAGTTGCTCGACACCGCCAAGCAGTACGGCGACATGGTGCGCGTCGAGCAGCACGCGGGCGCGATGTCGTTGTTCATCAAGGGCGGCGACGAAATCACGAACGGCCGCGGGTACTGCTCCAACGGGTTCAACGTGGAGAAGGACGGCAAGAAGCTGATCCTGTCCGCGGGGCACTGCGAGAAGCTCGGCGGCGGCGGCCCGTGGAACGACGGCAAGACCGTCGACTTCAAGTTCCCCGACGAGGACAACATGCTCGCGGAGAACGCCTCCGGCGAGGGGCCGAGCGAGATCAACGACGGCACCAAGATCACCGAGTTCGCGGACGCGACGGTCGGTGAGCAGATGAAGCGCGCCGGGCGCACCTCGGGCGTGACCTCGGGCAAGGTCACCAAGGTCGACTACACGTTCTCGGCCGAGGGCTACACGGTCTACCACGAGTTCTGCACGACGGCGAAGTCCGCCGGCGGCGACTCCGGCGGCCCGGCGTACGACGGCGGCAAGGGCCTCGGCACCCTGTCCGGTGGCGACGGCTCCACCTCGTGCTTCTTCCCGACGACGCTGTCGGTGAAGCGGTACGGCGTGACGCTGCCGAAGTAAGTTCTCTTCTGGTTTTCGGTGCCGCTGCGGGGATCTTTCCTCGCAGCGGCACCTTCTTTTGTGCTTCCGGGCGGCGTGGGCGGGCGATGCGCGGGCGGCGCGCGGGTCCCCGAAGGCCACCTTCGGGGACTCTAGCGCCACTTTCTCGGCCCTCGCGGGCGCGCGGGCGAGGCTGCGCATGCCCCGAAGGTGGCCTTCGGGGCGTCTAGCGCCGCAAACTCCCCCCTCACAACGGGCGGCGCGGCGATGCCCGTGCCCCGAAGGTGGCTTTCGGGGACCTGAGCGCCCCGAAGGTCACCTTCGGGGCATGAGGAAGGCGCCCGCGGCAGCGGTGAAGGCGGACCACGCCTGGTGATCGAAGGCTAGGAGGCCGCTGTGCGGCGCTTTTGAGTCCCGCACAGCGATGATAGCGGCACCAGTGAGGCCCACCTCGACGCAGTTGTCGTTGTTCGCGCCGCCGCTATAGCTGCTCTTGCGCCACAGGACGTTAACCGGGTCCACCCTGCTCGCCTCTTCCAAGCTCGTGTCACATCTCGATGATCATCCGCTCGATCAGGGCAATCGTGCGCTGTTCGTCCAACGCCAGATCAGCCAGATGGTCGAACACGACCCTAGCAGCGCGCACCTCTTCCACTTTCTCGACTTGCAAGGAACCAAACCCGTAGGCCACGTAGGCGATGTCCGGCTCAACGGGGTCGGGAAAGCCGACTACGGCGAAGTTGCTGTACAACCCTTCATGCGAGCCGAGGTCGATGGGCAAGACCTGCACAGTCACGTTCGGCAGCGCGGACAAGGCAACGATGTGTTTGAGCTGGGAACGATCGCACGGTGGCCGCCGCAGCGCCGATTCATCGATGAGCGCCCGCACTCGCAGCACTGGTTGCTCCACGAGCCGCCGCTGGCGCCTCAGACGAACGGCGATTTGGTTTTCGAGGTGTTTTCCGCGAAACGGTTCCCGTGTGGCCGCAAAGGTCGCTCTCATGTACCCCTCGTCCTGCAAGATGCCAGGTACGAAGCCCAGCTCGTAGGTGCGTACTACCGATGCCTCCGCCTCCACCGGTACGAAACCTCGATCGTCCAGGCCGAAGGCGTGCCACCAGCCCTTTTCCTTGGCGTGGTCGTACATCCGCACGTAGTGGTCGTAGTCGTTGGTGATCACGCCGTAGCGGTCCAGCAGGGCCATGAAGTCGTTGTAGGACGGGTACTGGCCGTTCTCGATGCGCGAGAGCTTCGGCTTCGAGATCCGGATCGGTTCCCCGGCGTCCTCCAGGCTCATCCCGGCCGCCTCGCGCAGGCGCTTCAGCGTTCGCCCCAGCGCACGCCGCCGGTAGGTGGACCCAACCCGCTCACCCACGTGCCCTCACCCCTCGCCGCGACATGATCACGAATCGTAAGCCGGAACGTCCTAAGTGGAAACGTTTCACTTCGGCGTGTTTCCGCGCCGGAATCCGGCGTTCATCCTTCCGCCATGGATGGGTATCCCCACGAACTCGAATACCGGCGCGAGCACGCGAAGGGGATTCGTGAACTCGCGTACGTCGAACTCGTCGACGACATGGGATTCACGATGGAGCATCGCGCGGAACTGCGTGAGCGCTGGGCTGTTCGTTACGCGACGGCGTGTGCCGAGGACTTCCTCGCCCGGCAGCGCGCGAAGCCCGGCCGCTTCGTCGTGAGCGTGTACCGGCTCCGTCCCGAGGAACCGCGCCACCACCTGATCACCATCCGGCTGACTTGGCCGCCCCCGAAAACGAAGAAAGCGAGCACTTCCGCGTGACCGACGACTACCACGACCGCACCGCGAGCACCTTCTACACGATGCAGGCTTTCCTCATCGACTGTTTCGCCGACGAACGCCACGCCATCGGCGAAGCGCTCGAAACGATCGTCTCCTGCACGGAAGACCTCCTCTTCGTCATCGAGCGCATCGAGCACGCGGACGTCGACACCGTGCCCCACGTCCGGCGCTACCGCGAACGCGTCTACAGCGAACTCACCCGCGCCTACCGGCGAGACCCGCACTACGACCCGGTCTGGGACACCAACTGGCCCGAATTCGCACGACCGGGCCACCACGAACATGGTTGAGTGGGACCCATGCTGCCCTGGGAAGGCGAACTCGCCGGAAGAATCGACCGCCACACCTTCGACTCGGCTCTGCTGCGCGGCAACCCGCTCGGCGATCCGCACGAACGCCCGCTCTGGGTGTACGTCCCGCCCGGCTACGACGATTCGACCACCCGCTACCCCACCGTGTACGTCATCCAGGGCTACACCGGGCACCTTTCGATGTGGGCCAACCGCGTGGCCTACCGGCAGCCGTTCCCGGAGACCGCGGACGCGGTGTTCGCCGACGGCACGCTGCCCGGGTGTGTGCTCGTCTTCGTCGACGCGTGGACGGCGGTCGGCGGGTCGCAGTTCGTGAACTCGCCCGGTACCGGCGAGTACCACTCGTACCTGTGCGACGAGATCGTCCCGTGGGTCGACGCGCACTACCGGACGATCGCGGACCGGGAATCCCGCGCGATCTCGGGCAAGTCCTCGGGCGGGTTCGGCGCGATGATCACGCCGATGCTGCGCCCCGACGTGTTCGGCGCGCTGGCCACCCACGCCGGTGACAGCCTCTACGAACTGAGCTACATCCCCGACTTCGGCAAGGCTGTCCGCGGGCTGCGCGCCTACGACGGCGACATCCAGCGCTGGTGGGACGACTTCCGGTCACGCCCGTCGTTCACCAAACCGGATGACGACGTCCTCCTGATGATGCTCGGTATTTCGGCGTGCTTTTCCGCGCGCGAGGACGGCACGCCGGAGCTGCCGTTCGACCCGGTGACCGGCGTTCTGCGCCAGGAAGCCTGGCAGCGGTGGCTGGACTGGGACCCCGTGCGCATGGTGCCGAAGTACGCCGAGGCCGTTCGCTCGCTGCGCGCCGTCTGGATCGACGCGGGCACGCGGGACGAATGGTTCCTCGACGTCGGCGCCGAAGCGTTCCGCGCGGAGATACTGACGGCGGGCCTGCCCGAAGACCGCGTCTACTTCGAACTGTTCGACGCCACGCACGGCGCCATCGACTACCGCTACCCGCTCGCCCTGAAGTGGCTGGCGGAGCGGTTGAAACGCTGATGGCCGTCGAGATCGTCTACGAGACCCATTCGCTGACCACGGACAACGAAAACGGCATCGCGAGCGGCTGGCTGCCGGGTGCGCTTTCCGCGCGCGGGAAGCAGTTCGCCGCAGAACTCGGCGACCGCCGCCGTGTTCGTTTCCGACTTGCGGCGCGCGGTGGAGACCGCGCGAATCGCTTTCAGCGGTGCCGAATTGCCCGTGCACCAAGACGTTCGCCTGCGCGAGTGCGACTACGGTGAGCTGAACGGCTGCCCGGTCGCGGACCTGGCGGGAAAGCGGGCGCGGCACATCGACGACCCGTTTCCCGGCGGCCAGAGCTACCGGCAGGTCATCCAGGCCACGAGCGAGTTCCTGCACGACCTCGCCGCGAGCTGGTCCGGGCGGCGGGTTCTCGTGATCGCCCATTCGGCCAACAAGTGGGCGTTGGACTGCCTGCTGACCGGCGCGGCGATCGAAGACCTCGTCGACGCCCCGTTCGGCTGGCGGGAGGGCTGGCACTACACCCTCCCCGACCGCTGGTGCTGACCGTCGCTTGTGCGGCGTCGGCGGTCGTCGCGTGCACATCCGACCATGCGAAGCGCAACCCTTGCGACGCAAGCAATCGCACACCGGACACGCTGCACAACGCGGCAGACACCTTTCACCTCTCCGTTCGCTCGCCGTCGACGAGACGAACTCCGGAGCCCCGCGCGTACTCGTGGTCGCTGCTGTTCTTTGACGGACGCACCCATTCCCGCATGCTTCAAAGCGGAGCTGTATAGGTCGTTATACAGAAATCCGGGTGCATCGCCAGATGACCGTCGCGGTGTACGGCCACAGCTTCTGGTAGATCTCGGTGCAGTTCCCGAATCCCGCGGCGGTCGCCTGGCGCCGCGCGTCGTCACGGGCGTAGTAGAGCTGCAACCCGAAGTCGCTGCTCCCCTCGCCGCGGAAGTCCCTCGTTTCAGTGGCCGCCGCCGCGGGCGCGCTCACCAAGCACGCGGCGACGATCAAGCCGGTAGCGACAGCTCTTCTGTGCACAGGACATCACCTCGACCGTCGAGCGTATCGGCCGGATTTCATGATTTTCGGTGCCGTGCGAGGGAATTCCGTACTCCGGATAGCCGAAGACATCCTCGATCCGCGATCATGCGAGGGTGACCGACGCGAACGATCAGCACCCAGGCGGATGCCACTGCCCCCGTGGTGGTACCGGTCGCCGCGGCGGTAGTCGCGGCCACCGCCGTCGTGGTGCTGATCGCCTTGTGGCGCTGGATCGATGGCCTCGCCTTGGCCGACCCGAAAAAGAAGGCGGCAGCGGACCCAGGAGCTGGAGCTGGCGGCCAGGCACGCCGAACTGGCCCAGCGCGACCGGGTTCAAGCCCACGCCGAGCGCGTCGCCGAGACCAACCGGCTGCACGCCGAGCGGACCGCCGCCGACGCCAGGGTCGACGCCGAGGCGCGTCGGATCACCGAGTTGTACATCAAGGCCAGCGAACAGCTCGGATCGGACAAGGCGCCGGTCCGCATGGCCGGGTTCTACGCACTCGAACGCCTGGCTCAGGACAACGAGGGACAACGGCAGACCGTGGTCGACGTGCTGTGCGCCTACCTGCGGATGCCCTACGGCGACCACGCTCAGGAACGCGAGGTGCGGCTCACCGGTCTGGGCGTCCTCGAATCCCACCTGCGTCCCGGCGACGATCCCGACCACTCGCTCGACACGTTCTGGCGAGACATCGACCTCAACCTGAGCCGGTGCCGGGTCCGCACCCGCCCGGTTCACCGGCGCGACCCTCACCGGGCAGACCTGGTGCGCCAGCGCGACGTTCGCCGGGCTCGCCCGGTTCGACGACGCTCACTCGGACCACGGGACGTGCACGAGTGACTCCGGCCGTAGCGGCCACTCCGCGGAGGTGAGGCTGAACCGGTCGTCGTACGGGTACCGGTCGTGCTCGTCGGCCGGGAGCGGGTCGCGGACGAAACAACGGTGCAGCACCAGTTCCCGGCGTTGGTCCAGCGGATCCTCGATACCCTCTGGCCACCCGTACCGGGCCGCCGGAGGATCGTGAGCGATGTCCACCTCACCGTCCCAGTTGAAGTGCAGGCCCTCCTCGTCGGCGTAGAACCGGGCGAAGCGCGTTCGCCACTGCGAGTTCGAATCCCAGGCGCGCACCCCGGCCCGGCTGAACAGCAGGTCGCCAAACCACAACACCTCCTCCACGGTCACGCTCGTCGCGGACGGATCCTGCACCACGGCGAAGATTTCGTGGTGGAACGGGGAAAACGCCTCGGCGTGCTCGAACGGGGTCAGCCCGACTCCCGAGAAGAACTCCGTGTGCACCGCGATCCCGGCCGACGGGTCTCTTTGCGAGCGGAACAGTTCGATCAGGTAGTCGTTGGTCCGGCCGAGCCCGTGCAGCTTCATGATCCGCCACAGTCGCTCGTCGTCCCCGGTGTACCCGTCGGCGGGTATCCGTTCCCGTTTGCGCAGCGGCGCCAGCTCGGCCAGGTGCTCGGCTACCGCCACCCGCTGACCGTTCAGGTACGCCCGGCACCCGTCATCGTGCTCGAGCAAACCCTTCGTACAGCTGACGGAAATAACCCCAGTCGAGTTCCACGGCGCGATCATCACCCAGCCGATCCGCACCCGCAGCGACATTCTCTCCGCGCTCAACGGTCGCAGAGCGCCCGGTCGACCATCCGCTCGGTGAGTGCTCGCGGTTTGTCGAGGTCTGCCGGAGTCTTCGCGGTGAGGCCGGTGAGAGAGAGCACGATGGCGCGGCTGCCGTCGGCGGACACCCCTACCGTGCTGAGATAGCCGGTGGTCTGGCCGCCGTGTCCCCAGTAGACGCCGCCGCAGCTCAACCGGTACGGGACGAGCCCGAGGCCGTACCCGGTTTGCAGACCTTTCTCGACCGGTACCACCCGCTGCATTTCGGCGAGCTGGGCCGGGCGGAGCAGCCGCCCGCCCAGCAGTGCGCGGAAGAAGCGGCTGAGATCGGCGGTGGTACTGATGATCGCGCCCGCCGCGTCGCTGCCGGTCCGGTTCTGCTCGGTCACGTCGGTGACGAGCGTGCTGGGAAACCATTGCTGGTACCCGCGCGCGGTGGGTGCGGGCATCGACGGGTCGTCGCCGGGCACGCTGGTCCCGGTCAGCTCCAGCGGGGCGAGCACCCGGCGGCGGACCTCGGTGGCCCACGAGTTCCCGGTCACCGCGCGGATGATCATCCCGGCCACCACGTAGTTGGTGTTCGAATAGGAATGGCGGGCGCCGGCGGGGCCGGTCGGCGGGTACTGCAGCGCGATGCGCACCAGTTCGGCGGGTTCGTAATGGCGAAACCGGTTCTGCTCGAAGTATTCCGGGGTCGGTGGCCACGCCGCCCGGTATTCGGCGAGGCCGCTGGTGTGCTGGAGCAGCTGCCGGACGGTGATCGTGCGGCCGTCGTTGCCGTTGCCGCGGATCAGGCCGGGCAGGTGCCGCTCCACGGTGTCGTCCAGGCCGAGCCTGCCCTCGCCGACCAGCTGGAGCAGCACCACGGCGACGAACGTCTTGGTGTTGCTGGCGATGCGGAAGGAGCTGTGCGGGGAAACCGGCTGCCCGGTCGCCCGATCGGCCTGCCCGCTGGTCGCGGTCCACTGGCCGTCGCGGGTGCTGAGCCGGGCCTGCACACCGATGATCCCGTCCTCGTGCAGCGTTCGCACGTCACGGCGGAACTCGTCCCGGTCGTACCCGGACTCCGCGGCACCGGCCGCGCCCGGTGAAGTGAG
The DNA here is from genome assembly GCF_018736145.1 of Amycolatopsis sp. CA-230715. Taxonomy (GTDB): domain Bacteria; phylum Actinomycetota; class Actinomycetes; order Mycobacteriales; family Pseudonocardiaceae; genus Amycolatopsis. Next base: position 8,254,147 of record NZ_CP059997.1, on the reverse strand, counting down.
CAGCGCCGCGCCCAGCAGTGCGACGGCGATTCGCTTTCCCGTTGGTGAAATTCGCATGGCGAGAACGGTGGCAGGCGGGCCGCCGCGAAACATCGGACCCGGCTCCGACTTCCCAGCTCCGCTCACGGTCGGAGATGACGACGTTGGCGGGCAACCCGGGCAGATCTGCGTTGCCGACTTGCGTAGTCGTACGCATCCGTGCCGGGGTCGGGTCTGGAACGGTTGACAGCATGAATCGACAGGACCGGACCACGTCACGATTGGGCTCCCCTGGCCCGTTCCTCGCCGCGCCGGTCAGCACGGGGAACACCACCGCGACCCGGGCCGTAACGATATCGGTGCAGGTGGTGGTGGCGATCGCCGCGATCGCCGTGCGTTTCGCCGCGCCTGGCTGGCTGCTGTTGTTCTTCCTGATGGGCGGTTGCCTGGTCGGGCTCGTGCCGTTGATCATCGCCACGGCTGTGGGCGTGCGCATGCTCCGGCAGGGCACCCGCACGCTGCGAACCGCCACCGTGGCGATGCTCGCGGTCATGGATCTGGCGTTGCTGACGTTCGCACTCACCCTCCCCGATATCACCGACCAGGCGGACACGAACTTCGTTCCGGCAGTTCGACTGTTCGAAAAACAATCCGCGGTGTCCCAGCACACGGCCGCCGTCTACGGCACGATCGCCGAGTACGCCGCCTACTGCTATCTGATCGCCGCCGCGGGCACGGCGGGCATGGCTGTTGTCGCGGCCATCGCCCGGCGGATCCGTGCGTCGCGGACGACCGCGGACTGACACTGGGTCGCCGCGATTCCCTTGCTAGCGGCAGGATTGCGACGTGTCCATGGGATGTCCCTCCGGCCACACCAGGTCGATCGGCTTCACCCCACCGAACTTGTCGATCTCGAGGATCGGCGTCGCCTTGTCGATCCGGTTCCCGGTGTCCTGGTCGAAGGCGAGGAACCCGGTCGCACCGGGAACCAGGGAGTTGCAGTCGAAGGAGCGCAGGAAGTTCGCCATCGTGGTGGCGCCCGCCGCCGGGTCGAGCTCGGCGGCCCTGAGCGCGGCGGCCACCGCGTCGTGCTCGATCATCGCCGCGCCGTCCCACAGGTGTTCCTTGGCGAACTGGTGGGTGCCGACGAATTCGTTCTCGAAATCGCGGTAGTTCGTCTCGTAGGTCAGCGAGGATTCGTTGCCCTTGAACATCTTCCACTGGTCCGGGTAGGCGAGCGCGGTGTAGAGGACGCGGACCCCGATGTCCCCGTCGAGCCGCAACGGGGATCGGACCAGCGTAGCCGTGTCGTCCCCGGAGATTACGGTCACCGAACGCAGCTGCTCGCACGCCCCGTCGTCGGACAGCGCGGTCACGAAGGAGCGGACGTCCACCCCGCGCCCGGCGAAGTAGATGACGTCGGGGCGGGCTCCGCAGATGTCGGAGTGCATGGTGCGGAACAGTTGCTGGAGGTACTTGTCGCGGTCGGTGCCGGCGGGCTTGCCCTGCGGCGAGTCGAACTTCTTGGTGGACAGCACCTGCCCGGCCTGCGGGTCACGGAAGGACTTGGCGAGCGTGGCGACGTACTGGTCCGATTCGTTGACGTCCGCGACGATCATCGCGCGCCCGTAGCCGCTCTTGGCGACGTGGTTCACCGCGGCGTGGCCTTCGTCGGTGTTGGTCGGCCCCACCCGGAAGAACTCCTTGATCGGCTTGCCGTCCGGGTCGACGTTCATGTTGTCGGCGGTCACGGTCGCGCCAATCGTCGGGATGTGCTGCCGCGAAAGGGCGGCGACGGCGCGCCTCGTGTTCTCCAAGCTCGTCCCGATCCCGGTGACCGCGACGATGTGCTCGCTCTCGGCGGCGGCGATGATCTCGTCGACGGCCTCACCCCAGTGTTCGGCGTTGCTGCCGTAGTTCGCCAGCAGCAGCTTCGTCCCGGAAGGCTGGTCCTGCGGCCACGCGGCGGCGATCGCGCCCTGGATCTGGTGCCGGATGTAGTCGATGGGTGTGCTGTCGCTGCTCGGGTCCGTGGTCAGGTTTTCCAGCACCACAACGGTTTTGAACCGCGGGCCGACGTGTTCGTTGTGCTCGGCGATGAGCGCTTCCAGGTCCGCCAGCGGGTCGTCCTCCCGCAGCGCGGTGGACTCCAGGTCGAGGCCGACGCACACCGAATCCACCGAGTGCAGGCCATCACCGCACCGCTCCCACGGACGCAGCCAGATGATCGGCCAGAGCAAGAGAAGCACGACGACGGCCAGCGCGGCGAACCGGTAGCGGTACCACCTGCTGCGCGGCCGGACGGGAGGCCCGCCGGAGCGGAGTCTGCGCGCGAAGCGATCGGGGAACGCGGGGAAAGGGCGCATCACGATTCCATTCGATGGTTCAGGGCCAGCGGCCTTGAGCAGCGCGTTCGGCGGCGTCGTGCAGCGCCGAGACATCGGCCAGCTGGGAAGCGCTGGCCAGTGCCGTGAAAGCGCGCGTCATCTCGGTGTTCTGGTTCTGCCCGCGCACGGCGAACGGGTTGGCCGACAGCCAGGCCGCGGCCAGCAGCCTCGTCACGTTGTTGCGGATCTCGCCGCGCTCACCCGGTTTCCGGCTGATGTCCTGCTCGACCAGTTCTTCGTAGAGCTGCTGGTACCCCTTGTCGAGCGACAGGTGATCGGGTGCGTGCACGACGACGGTCAGCCTGCCGACCCAGTCGTGGTGCGACCAGGTGTCGAAAGCGGCCTCGAAGAACTCGGCCACCGACGAGATGTCACCAAGCGCCAGGCGGGAATAGGCCCGCCGGAGGTCGTCGTTGTCCGGCGCGTCCCGCAGGGCCGTGAACTGATCGAGGTAGGAGGCATGCGGCTTGTCCCCTCGACGAGCCAACGCGTACACGAGGTTCGCGGCGACCCAGGGGTGGAGCTTGACGTAGTCGGCGGTCGCGACGCTTGAGCCGGGGACGATCACCCACAACGCGGTGCGCAGTTCGGTGAGGATCTGGCCCACGTGCGGCTGGTTGATCGGACCGCGCGCCGGGAGCGGGATCAGCCAGGGCGCGGTGGCGAACGGCGCCGCGGTGACGACATCGTCGATCTCGACACCGGGAAGCCGATCGGCCAGCCGAAGCGCCTCCAACCGCGAGTACCACGGTCCGCCCGCGCGGTCGTCCGTGCCGAGCAGATCGCGGGCGCCGGGAAGGATCGCGGGCTCCCGCAGCCGCGGCGCGAGCTGCTGGACCGCCGCGGGCAGCCCGCCGGTGGCCTGGAGCACGAACTCGGCCTTCGGGTCGGCGACGTCGGTGCCGAGCACGTCCGCGATGGCCTTGACCGTCAGCGGATCGAGCAGGACCGGGTAGTACGGCGACCGCGCGGCTTCGGCCTGCGGCTCTGCCCACCGGGTGAGCGAAGCGTCAGCGCAGGCGGGCACCGCTCTGGACACGTCCCGCTCGGGGCTCCACGGTGGACGCCAGGCAGGCTCCCACTGACGGCGCCACCGGCCGCTCGTCGTCACGAACAGCAAGGGGTCGTGCGGGCCGGGATCGTCCGGATGACGTCGGCGGTACGCTTCCCTGGCGTCGGAGAGCAGCGACAGGAACTCGACGCCACCGGGGTGGTCGACGTCGTCGAGCATGATCACCCAGTTGTGCACGTGCTTGGTGTTGTCCGGGTTGTGGCACGCGCACGGGCTCTTGGGTTCGGTCGCCGACATCCGGCGGTGGTTGTCGCGGACGTCGGCGAAGAACGCGTCGACAAGCCACGCGGTCGCGGTGTTGACGTCCGGGCGGGCGCCGTGCAGCAACCGATTCAGATCGACCAGCGCGTCGAAGGGATCGCCTCCCCCTGCCTGCGGGAAGTCGGCCAGTGAGCGCAACGCCCTTCGCAACCGGGGCCGCACCGTCCGCACCACGTACGGGAACAGGCTGGTGACCACTTCGCCGACCGGTGCCGGGATGAAGCTGATCGCCGACCCTGCCCGCACCAGATCCGAGACCAGGCGCTGCAGGTCAGCGGCGGATCTCCGGCGCCCGAATTCGTAGATCAATTCCCGGATCCTCGCCCTGTCCTGCTCCCGGTCCTTTCCCTCGAGTTCCGCTCCCGCGGCGATCAACGCGCTCGTGAAACGCACGAACTGCGGTTTCGCGCGATGTCGCCATTTGCGGGACAACCCGTAGACGAGGCGGACGAGCACCTCGACGGCGGGCACCGGGCCCCCTTCGGGGAACGCGAACCCGGCGTGCACCACACCCCAGCCGAGGTCATCGGAGATCGTTTTCAGCGCATGGGTCTTCCCCGATCCCGACGGGCCGAGCAGGACCACGACCGGCGCGTACGGGTAGCCACCCGACGACCGGTTCCACAGCAGGCGCCTGGTGAGCTCTCTCGAACCTGAATGACTTTCTCCGACCATTTCGCGCATTCTCCCTGGAGTTCCGCAGGACACCAGGATATGCACACGACCGACGAGACGGATTCACCGGGCCTGAAGCTGCCACACCGAACCGGCTTCCATGACTTTCTTTTCTCACCATGCGCGGTGGAATGCACGACGTCGCCGGTTTTCATGATTCTTTTCGGTTAGCCGAGCGTCACGTCGAGGTGGCGTTCGGTCAGCAGCCCTTGAAGTGCTTGTCCGCGGACCAGCCGGTGTTGGCCCAGGTGTCCGCGGCCGGGGGTGTGAAGCCGGGGATGATCTTCGCCAGTCCGGTGAGCAGCCAGCCGGTGAAGCGCGCGGCGCCCTGCGGGCAGGTGTGGATGCCATCCGCGCTGCGGTCGGCCTTGCCGTCCTTCGTCTGCTGGTAGGCGTCGCCCCACACCTCACCGGAGTCCAGCACGCTGGCCTTGCCCGCGGAGCCCGCCGTGACCGCGCGTGCGATCTCGGAAGTGCGGGCAAGGTCGGCCATGTGCGGCTGGTAGAAGTCATCGGGTTTGATCGGCGGCATGGTGACGAAGACCAGTTTCGCGCCGGCGCCGGTGACCGTGTCGAGCAGTTTGGCGTAAGCGGCCTTCTGTTCCGCCTCGGTGCCCCAGTCGTAGGTGGCTATCTGGTAGACGACCACGGACGGTTTCGCGGCGGTGATTTGTCCCGGCAGCTTCTTCCAGTTCTCGTCGGAGAACGGGCCGACGACGTTCCCGCCGCCTTCCGCGGCGAGAGACTCGAAGCCGACTCCACCGGCCTTGAACGCGGCGGCCATCGGCAGGGCCTCGCCCACCGCGACCGAATCGCCGAGGAAGACCACTTTGGACTGTTCCCCGCCTGCCGGTGCGAGCACGGCGTTTCCGGAGCAAGCCGCGGTCGCCAGGAGCAGGCCGGTCAGGCCGAGGAGGAGGTTTCGCTTCTTGGTCATGGTTCCGACCCTGCCGATGCCGTGTCCCGGCCACTGCGCCGGTGTGTCGCGATCGTGTCGCAGAAGAACTCCGGACCGGCGGGAGCGCGGCGCCTTGTCCATACTGGACGGGTGGTGGCGATACTGCTCATCGAGGACGATCCGCTGGTCCGGCGCGGCCTCCAGCTCGCGTTGTCCCGGCACGGTCACGACGTGCGCACCGCGGACACCGGCGAAAACGGGCTCGCCGAGTTCCGTGCGTCCACACCGGACCTGGTGGTGCTCGACCTGATGTTGCCCGGCATCGACGGATTCGAAGTGTGCCGCCGGATCCGGGGCGAGGGCGAGGTACCGGTGATCATGCTGACCGCGCGCGGCGACGACTTCGACGTCGTGGGCGGACTGGCGGCCGGTGCCGACGACTACGTGGTGAAACCGGCGCAGCCCACGGTGCTGGACGCGCGGATCCGCGCGGTGCTGCGCCGCAGCGCGGGCGCGTCCGACGGCGTGCGGGTGCACGGCGAGCTGCGAATCGACACCGCGGCGCTGACCGTTTCGGTGCGCGGCGAACCGGTGGCGCTGACGGCGACCGAACTCCGGTTGCTGCTGACCTTGTCCCGTGCGCCGGGCCGGGTGTTCAGCCGCACCCAGCTGTTGCAGGAGGTGTGGGAGCACGATTACCTCGGCGACTCCCGGCTGGTGGACAACTGCGTGCAGCGGCTGCGCGGGAAGATCGAAGCCGACCAGGCGAACCCGGTGTACGTGCGGACCGTGCGCGGATTCGGGTACCGGTTCGGCCCGGTATGAGGCCGAAAGGGCTCCGTGCCAGGTTGTTGGTCGCCTTCGTGCTGATGACCGTGCTCGGGGCCGGGGCTGCCGCTTGGTCGAGTGCGGGATCGGCGAGTGCTTCGCTGGTCACCTCCACCGAGCTGAGGCTCACCGAGACGCTCACCAGCCGGATCGGGGCGATCGCTCCCGGGCTCACCTACCCGCCCGACCAGAACGCGCTCGACCGGCTGCGCTCGGCCGTCGGCGCGAACACGCTGGTCACCTATCGGGAGCTGCGTTCCGAAGGCGGCGCCGATCTCATCACCGACGCGCTGCGCACCGCGGTGCGCGGCGAGAACCGGCTCGTGACCCAGCGGGTCACCGCGCGGGGCACCCCGTGGCTGCTGATCGGCACCCCGGTGATGATCACCGCCTCCGACGGCACCCGCACCCCGTCCGGCATCGAGGTCTATTCGGTGCACGACCTCACCGATGTCGAGCAGCAGATCGACGGGCTGGCGCGGTCCGCGGGCCTCACCGCCGCCGTGGCACTGCCGCTCGCCGTCCTGCTCGCGCTGCTCGCCGCGCGCAGCGTGCTGCGTCCGGTGCGGGAACTGCGCGACACCGCGGGCCGGATCGCGTCCGGTGACCTCGATGCGCGCTCTCCCCCGAAGGGCGCGGACGAACTCGCCCAGCTCACGGCCAGCATCAACGAAATGGCCGAATCGGTGCAGACCTCGATGACGGCGATGCGGCGAATGCAGGCCGACGCCAAGCGGTTCGCCGCGGACGTCTCCCACGAGCTTCGCACCCCGCTGAGCACGCTCACCGCGGTGATGGAGGTGCTGGCGGTGACGGCCGACGGAATGGACGCCGACGCCAGGGAATCCGCACAGCTGGCCATCGCCGAAACCCACCGGCTGGTCCAACTCGTCGAGGACCTCATGGAGGTCTCACGGTTGGACGCCGGAACCGCTTCGGTGCGGCTCGAAGAGGTCGACGTGGCGGGCGCGGTGCGCGACTGCCTGCGCGCGCGGAGTTGGCTGGACCGGGTCGAACTCGTTGTGCCACAAGAGATCCTGCTCCGGGTGGATCGACGACGGTTGGACGTCATCGTGGCCAACCTGGCGGGGAACGCGCTGCGGCACGGCGCGCCGCCGGTGCGCATCGAGGTCTCGGCACACCCCGACGAGGTCCGGATCGAAGTCACCGACCACGGGCCGGGTCTTCCCGAAGACGTGCTCCCCCACGTGTTCGACCGCTTCTACAAGGCCGACGCCGCCCGTGCCCGAACCCCGGGGAGCGGGCTCGGGCTGGCGATCGCGCGTGAGAACGCCCGCGTGCACGGCGGCGAACTCGTCGCCGAAAACGTGCGCGGTGGTGGCGCGCGATTCGTGCTGCGGCTGCCGTGGAACCTGGAGGAGGACCGGTGAAACGGATCTGCCTGGCGTTACTGGCCTTGCTGCTTTCCGCCTGCGGTGTCGAACCTTCCGGGCCGACCGCCGGAGGTGAGGCGCCGACCGGTATCGCGCCGGGAACCACGCTCTACTTCGTCGACGCGCGACATGAACTCCGTCCGCAGCTGCGCAACACCGGCAGCCTCGGCACGATTTCCGAGGCGCTGTCGCTGCTGTTGAGCGGGCCCGGCGGTTCGGGCCTGCACACCGAGATCGCTTCGAACGCGGTGCCCCGCGTGGTGGTGACCACCGAGCCAGGGGTGATCCGGTTGCTGGTGCCGTTGACCGTGCACGAACTGAGTTCGCTCGGCATCGATCAGCTCGTGTGCACCGCGCTCGACGTCCACGTGCGCGGCGGTGGGCCGAGGAACACGAAGGTGCGGGTCGTGTTCACTCAGCCAACGCCCGAATCCGAGGTGCTGCGGTCCTGCCCGCTGATCACCTGATCCGCGTGGTCAGCGGAGCCCGCTGATGTCGACGGTGATCGGTGCCGGTGCGGGCAACACCAGCCACAGCGGGGCCAGTCCCGCCATCGTCAAGCCGAACACGACCAGCCCGGTCCGTCCCCTCGCCCAGTCGGCGCGGAAGCGGATGGGGTCCTCGACGAAGTACTTCGACAGTGCGGCGAGACCGATGGACACCGCGCACACCAGCAAGGTGCGGGGCCAGCCGGTCCACTGCGCGGGGAGCAGCACGGAAACCGGCCAGTGCCACAGGTAGAGGCTGTAGGAGATCGAGCCCAGCCAGCGCAGTGGTTGGCGGGAAAGGATTCTGGCGACCATCGTGTGCGGCGCGCTCGCGCACATCCCGATCAGCAGTGCGGCCGCCAGCGAGTGCGCGAAGAGCCCGCCGGTGTAGAGCCATTGCGACTTCTCCCCGTCGGCGAGCCACCACAGCAGGCCGATCCCGGCCGCCAGGAACACCAGTGCCGGGCCGATCCACCGCCCGGTCAGCAGGGTTCGCACGGATCGGGTGGCCACGACCGCCCCCAACAGCAGCGAAAACGCACGGGTGTCCGTTCCGGTGTAGACCCGGGTCGGATCTCCCCCGCTGACCAGCATCACCATCAGCGCCAGGGAAAGCACCGACGCCAGCAGCGCGACCACGGCGACCCCGCGGTCAACGCGTCGCGCCCACCTCGCGATGATCAGCAGCACCACCGGCCACACCAGGTAGAACTGCTCCTCGACCGCGATGCTCCACAGGTGCTCGAAGACCCTCGCCGCGCCGAACCGGTCCCAATAGCCAGCCGACTCCGCGAGCAGGTGCCAGTTGACCAGGTTCGCCTGCACCCACGGCCCGTCCGCGAGCGTCGTGCGCACCACCTCCGGCGACCCCACCAGCCACACCAGCACGGTGACCGCAGCGAGCACGACCGCCAACGCGGGCAGCAGCCGACGGATCCGACGCCCCCAGAACGCCACCAGCGAAACCGTGCCCGTCCCCTCGACCTCGCGCAGCAGCAAATCGGTGATGAGGTACCCGGACAACGCGAAAAACAGGTCCACACCGAGGAATCCGCCGGGAAAATGGCCGGTGTGGAACAGCAGCACGCCCAGGATCGCCACCCCGCGGACGCCGTCCAACGCGGGTAGCCGCGTCCGTTGGCGGGACGGGGCTTCGTGCACTCGTGTCATGGAGCCCACTGTCGTGCGGGGGTGTCGGGGGCTGGTCGCCGTCGTGTCGCGGTCTTGTCGCAAACTGGCGCCTCGGGTCTCTCCTCAGAATTGTCGGTGCGCCCGAGTAGAGTGGAAAATGGGGGCTTCATTTTCGGGTTTGCTCGCGTTTTCGGGTTTTTGCTCGCGTGTTTGGTGGGCACGGTGAAAGTTTCAGGCACGCCTGCGGCGCGCCGTTGACAACTGCCGCTCCACGGTGCGGGTTCCGTCGTTGGTCACCAGCGGCAGTTGCCAACGGAACGAAAACCTTTGGTCACCTTGATGTGCCGTCCCCGACGCATTGACGGTCCCGTTCGCTTTTTGGGGTTCTGTTGCGTCGTGGTCCCGTTGTGGCAGGTTGTGATCATTTCTGTACCCGAATGGGTGACAAGATGGTTGGTAGAATTGTTTTGTGGACGTACTAGAGGATGCTTGCGAGCGGGTTGTTGCTGATTCTGCGGAGCATTGGAAGAGGTGGTTACGGTATGGGCAGGCGATGCTGCTTCGGCAAATCGCGTCCATGAATCAGGAGTGGTCGCGAAGATCAGTGCTTGCCTGGGTGGCGTTGTCGTGCAACTGCACGCAGGCGGGGGCGGAGCGGAAGGCGGCGCTCGCTGACGCGTTGACCTCATACCTGCCCCGCACCCTGGAAGCCCTGGAGAACGGGCTCATCGACGAGGGCATGGCGGCCAAAGTGTTTGAGGCCACCGCCTGCGCCTCCCAAGAGGTCGCGCGGGAAGTGGACTCACGGCTGAAGTTCGAGAACAAGAACTCCGCTTCACTGCGCAGGATGGTCAACACACTGCTGATGCGCGTCGACCCGGAAGAGTACGAGGCGCGGCGGCAGGCCAAGACCGCCGCACGCATGCTCGAAATCCGACACGGCGATCACGGATCCTCGACACTGTTCGCCGAGCTGCCCTCCGACCGCGCCCAGGCTATCTACGCCGCGTGCGACCGGGATGCGCTGGAAAAGAAGCGCCAAGGCGACAAGCGCACCATGGACCAGCTCCGAGTCGATGCATTGGTGGAACGGTGCCTGGGCGGGGAGTGTGGGGGCAAGCCGAAGGCGCAGATCTTCGTCTACATCGACCTCCCGACCCTGATGGGGATGCGGAACAACCCCGGCGAACTCGCCGGATGCGGGGAAATCTCACCGGAGATGGCCCGCGAGATCGCCTTCGACGCCAACTCGATGTGGAACCGGATCGTGTCCGAACCCATGACCGGGCTACCGATCGACATGGGCCGGAAGAGCTACCGGCCGTCGAAAAAGATGCGCAAGTACGTCCAAGTCCTGCACCGGACCTGTTGTATGCCAGGGTGTTTCCGGCCCGCCCAGTACTCCGACCTCGACCATGCGCAGCCGTGGAGCGAGGGCGGCGCAACCGACAAAGTCAACATGAGGCCGTTTTGCCGCGTCCGTCATGGTTTGCGCGACGAACCCGGATGGGAATTCCGCACCGACGACAAGGGCGACACCACCGTCACCACCCCGGACGGCCGCACCTACACCGACGACACCACCGGATTCAGCTGACGCGCCCGCCTGGGATCGGCTCGTGCAGGAAGAGGTTCATGCAGCCGGTCCGGCTGAAGAGCTGGTGCTCGATGGGGTACGGGTAGTCGACGAAATCGCCCCGCCGCCGATGGGCGACCTGCCGGGTTCCGTCCGGCAACACCAGCTCGTCGTCGGCCTCACCGTCGAGGAACAGGAACCGGTGCGCCGTACGGTGCGGGTGTCGCGGCGCCGCCGCCCCAGGCTCGAAATAGGAGAGCCCGACCAGCCGCTCGTCGAAATGCTCATCGAAGGTGACGTCCAGCAGCAGCCGGAACCACTGACCGGGCCCCGATTCGCGCCACCCATCCGGGCTGAACACGTCGTCGGCCGGAGCGCCCAGCCGCTCGCCGCTCAACACGAGGGCCAGGCACTTGCTGGGACTGGAAACCACACCTCGGCGGGCGCAGTACGCGCCAGCCCCATGCACCACGCCGTCGATGCCGATTTCACCGTCCAGCACCAGGATCCGATCGTCTTCGGTACCGGACAACCCGAACTCGGCGTCACGACCGAGACGGAGCAAGGTAAACGAGTCACCTTCAGAACGCAGCAGCTCCTTCGTCCAGGCACGCGAGGCAACCGGAATCCAGTGGGCGGGACCGAACGTCGCGCTGTGGCGTGTCACGGCGACCATGCTTCCAGAGCCGCGCGAAATTCGCGGAGAAGAGGGCCAGCCATGCCCAAAGGAACAGCTTGCTTTGCCCAGCTAGCCACGGCGGGACGATTCGATCCGGTGCTGCTCCAGCAGACCCGGATAGGCATCGTCGTCGGCAGGCATCAGAGCCAACGACCACGGAATCGGGCACGGCGGCGCGTGGTCCGGATCCGGGCAGAGCAGCCGCATGATCCGCTCCTTCAACTCGTCGGCCTGCGCTTCGGACGCGACAACACCCAGCCTGATCTCCCACACCGATTCCGGCACGCGGCGCTCCTCACGACACGACTCATCCTGCGAAACGCGCACCGTACCGAGCGGCCTCCGTGCCCGGCAACGGAATTCAGGAACCCCGGATGGTGCGGCGCAGCTTCGGGACGCGCTCGGCCAGCGTGCGTTCGCCGCCGCGCTGCGTCGGCTCGTAGTAGTCCTGACCGACCAGGGTGTCCGGCGGATACTGCTGGGCGAGCACGCCTTCCGGCACGTTGTGCGGGTAGCGATAACCCTTGGCGTTGCCGAGTTTCTCGGCGCCGGCGTAGTGCCCGTCGCGCAGGTGCGGCGGAACCACGCCTGCCTTGCCCGCGCGCACGTCCGAGATCGCCGCGTCGATGGCCGTGATCACCGCGTTCGACTTCGGCGCGGTAGCCAGATGCACCGTCGCCTGCGCGAGCGCGAGCCTGCCCTCCGGCATCCCGATGAACTGCACGGCGTGCGCGGCGGCCACCGCGGACTGCAACGCCGTCGGATCGGCCATGCCGATGTCCTCGCTCGCGTGCACCACCAGCCTGCGGGCCAGGAAGCGCGGATCCTCCCCCGCCTCGATCATCCGCGCCAGGTAGTGCAGCGCGGCGTCCACATCGGACCCCCGGATGGACTTGATGAAGGCGCTGATCACGTCGTAGTGCTGATCGCCGTCGCGGTCGTAGCGCACCGCCGCTTTGTCCACAGTGGACTCCACGGTGGCCAGGTCGATCACGCCCGCCTCGGTCGCCGCCGCGGCGTCGGCCGCTGCCTCCAGCGCGGTGAGCGCGCGCCTGGCGTCACCGGAGGCGAGCCGGACCAGGTGATCCTCGGCCTCGGATTCCAGGGTCAGCTCGCCCGCGAGGCCACGCTCGTCCTCCACCGCGCGCGTGAGCAGCTCGCGGATGTCGTCGTCGGTGAGCGAGCGCAGCTGGAGCACGAGCGAACGGGACAGCAGCGGCGACACCACCGAGAAGGACGGGTTCTCCGTGGTCGCCGCGACCAGCAGGACCGTGCGGTCCTCGACCGCGCCGAGCAGCGCGTCCTGCTGAGTCTTCGAAAACCGGTGGACCTCGTCGATGAACAACACGGTGTTCTCCGCGTTGTAGTTCCGCCTGCGGCGCGCTTCCTCGATCACGCCGCGCACTTCCTTGACACCGGCGGACAGCGCCGACAGCGCGACGAACCGGCGGCCGGTGGCGGTGGAGACCAGGTTGGCCAGCGTGGTCTTCCCGGTGCCGGGCGGGCCGTACAACAGCACGGACGCGGGCGCCGCGCCCTCGACCAACCGCCGCAGCGGCGCGCCTTCACCGAGCAGGTGCTTCTGGCCGACGACCTCGTCGAGCGTGCGCGGCCGCATCCGCACCGCCAGCGGCGATCCCGCGGGCACCACCTGCACGCGCGGAGCGTCCGACACCGGCTCCGGTGGCGGGGCCGCGTCGGGGTTCACCGTGAAGAGTTCGTCCTGTCCCACGGGCTTTACGGTAGCCGCGAGCACCGACAGGGCGCGTCAGCGGGGCAGGCGACGCCTCGCGGACTCGGCGAACGACCGCGCGATGATCGCCACCGCGTAGGGCAGGAAATCGGCCCCGCGGCGGCACAACCACGGGATTCCCTTGAACACCAGCCACCCGAGGTGCTGGGCGGCGCCCGGCTCGAGCCCGCCGGAGCACACCAGGCTCACCGGTTCCGGTACGGCGAAGCCCGCGCCTTCGATCAGGTCGGCGAAGCCCTGCGCGAGCATCCGGTGCCCCAGCTCCGAGGGGTGCAGCCGGTCCACGCTCCACGCCGTCAGGTCGTAGGCGCCGGGCAGGGAAACCAGGTCGAGGCACGGCACCCCGCGCCGCGCGACCACGGTGTCGATCACTTCGTTCAGCTCGGCCACCCGCGCGCTCAGCGCCCGCTTCAACGGCCCCGGCAGGCGGAACACCTTGCCGTGGTCGTGGTAGCGCACGGGAATCGCGATGCTGCCCGCCGCGGTCAGCTCCACGATGATCTTGTCGAGATCCGCTTCGATCGCCGACGCGGAGAAGTCCGAACGCAGTGTGTCGTTCATGCCGACCACGATCAGCGTGACGTCGGGACGGTGCGCCAGCGCGGCGGGCAGCTGATCGGTCAGCACGCAGTGCATGCGCGCGCCGGTGAAGGACAGGTTGGCGTAACCGCCCTCGCCGATGCCGAGCGCGTCGGCGACGAGCGGCCCGACCCCGCGCCACGTGCCGCCGGGCAGCGGATCGCCGAGCCCCACCGCGGTGGAGTCGCCGAGCACCGCCAGCCGCCGCGCCGGACGCGGATCGGGTGGGACGAAGGAGGGTTCCACCGGGTCTTGGCCCTGAGTGACTTTCTCGCTCACCACGGTCACACTCAGACCATGGGTCACCGACACTCATCAGCGGTGATGGCAGGGTAACGCGGCGGGGACGCCTGGAAGAACCCTCGGTGCGCGGCTACCGGAAGGCCGGGTAGAGCGCCAGTTCGAGGCCGGGACCGTGCGCCGCGTCCACCGCGGCGGCGACCGCGGCCGCGTGCTCGGCGACCTCCGCGCTGCCTGCCAGCTCGGCGCGGGCGGACAGGTCGCGCCACCACGTCACCAGCGCGGCCGCCTCGCTGACCTGGCCTGCCTTGCCCTTCGGGAGCTTCGGCAGCCGCTCCCAGCTGCTGATCCACACGCGCAGGAGCTGGCTGTCGAGCAGGTGCTCGGTGAGCACCTCCTCGTCCGCGAGCACCGGCCACACGCTGGAAACCTCGGCACGCCACGCCGCGACCATGGCCTCGCTCATCCCTGCGGGCAACGCGAGCGCGCCGGCGCCGGACGAAAACGGCACCCGCAGTTCCGCGGCGTCGACGAGCGCGTTGCGGACCAGCCCGCGCTCGAAGTCGAGGAAGCGCACACCGCCGGTGGTCACGAGGTTGTTGTCCGGGCTCAGATCCACCGGGCTGAACGCGCGGTAGGACAACGACCGCGCGTGCTCGGCGCACCGCTCGGCCCGCTGCCGGATCGATTCCGAAGTCGCCACCCCGAACAACTCTTCGAGCAGCGCGGGCAGCTGGGCGGTCGCGAGCACCGGCGTGGTGTCCTCGCCCTTCACCGGCCCGCCGAGGCGCCTCAGCAACGCGTTGAAGTCGGCTTCCCTGCCCGCCGTGCTCGCGTGCAGCCTGCCAAGCGAACGCGCCCACGAGAGCAGTGAACGCTCCGCCGCGCGCGCGTCGCGGCCGTGCAGCTTGTCGCGCAGCGTGGGCGCGTCACCGAGGTCGTCGATCACCAGCACGCGGTGCTTGCCGTCGTGCGCAAGCAGTTCGGGGCACATGCGCTCGTCCGGGGAGAGCGCGGTGAACAGCTGGTAGCTGACCGCCTCCTGGGCGAACGGGTCCACCGCGCCCTTCGCGGGCCGCTGCGGGTAGTGCTTGATGACGAGCGTGCGCGGCAGCGCGAACGACGAGGAGGCGATCCTGGCCCTGACCACGGTCGCCGGGCCGCTCCCGTCGAGGTGTTCGGCGTCGACCAGGGTGATCGCGCTGCCGAAACGGTGTGCCAGAACCGATTCACCCGCCGACATCGCGGCTTGGATGGCGAGGGCTTCGGGCCCCGCAGCCACTGCCTGGCCGTTGAGTGAGGATGTGCCCGAAGAATCCACTGTCATTGTGTCCGACCCTACTCGTGAGCGAGCAACCGTGACCACTGGCCTGGTGGTGAAATCTCTGCGAAATCACCCTCGTGACAACGGACGTTCCAAGCCCGCGGCGCGTTGCTTCCGCCGTCGGAGCAGGAGGACGACCGCTGCGGCGAGGACGATCCCCACCAGGTTTACGAGCAACTGCTGCACGGAGTTCCCGGCACGGTCCCAATTGCCGAGAATCGCCGCGACCACCGCGTACCCCGCGGCGGGGACGGTCGTCACCGAGATGAACACACCAACCAGTGCGGCCGACTTCGCCGACGTCATGGACAACATACCGGCGGCGCCCGCCAAGAGCGCGACGACGAACGAGAACGGCCCGACGGAGTAGACGAAGTCCACAGTGTGGGCGTTGTTCACCACCGCGCGATCGAACAGGCCCGCCTTCTCCCCCAGCAGCGTCGCACCGGCGGTCACCAGCATCGCGAGGGGGAAACCGACGAGCAGCGCCAGCCCGGCGCGGCGGACCAGTTCTCCCTTGCGCAGCACCAATCCGACCGCGATGGCGGCCAGCGGCCCGAACTCGGGGCCCACCACCATGGCGCCGACGATGGTGACCGACGAGTCCGTCACCACCCCGACCGCGGCGAGCAGGCACGCGATGGTGAGGAACGCGGCGAAGGTCAGATTGAACTTCGCTTCTTCACCCGTTCGGCCCACCAGTTCCTGCCACACGACCGCGTCGGCGCCCTCCCCTGGCGCGTCTTCCTCCGCCTTGTCCGCGGCGTCGGACAAGGCGGTGTCGAGTGCTTCCAGCGTGATCCCGCCCGCGTGGTCCAATTGCAGTTCGCACAATGCATCGACGATCTCGTCGGCCGCCTCGCGCGCGACATCCGCTTCCACGAGATCCCCGGCGGGCTGCACGGCGGCACCGTGGTGCACGACCAGGTGCGCCACGCCGGGGTGCTCGCGCAGGACCGCCACCGCTTCGGCGGTGGACTCCGCAGGGCAGATCGCCCTGAGGTGCAGCATTACGCCTGCTCGGCCTTGGCCTCGCCCTTCGGTGCCGGTTTCGCGTCCACACCGGCTTCCTTGCGCTGCTGCGCGGTGATCGGCGCGGGCGCGGCCGTCAGCGGGTCGTAGCCGCCGCCGGTCTTCGGGAACGCGATCACGTCGCGCAGCGAGTCGGCCTTGGCCAGCAGCATGGCGATCCGGTCCCAGCCGAACGCGATGCCGCCGTGCGGCGGCGGGCCGAACTGGAAGGCGTCGAGCAGGAAGCCGAACTTCTCCTGCGCCTCCTCCTCGGACAGGCCCATGATCTCGAAGACCTGCTTCTGCAAGGCGTTCTGGTGGATACGGATCGAGCCGCCGCCGATTTCGTTGCCGTTGCAGACAATGTCGTAGGCGTAGGCGAGCACGCCGCCGGGGTCGTCGGCGAGCTTGCCGATCGTGTCCGGGGTCGGCGAGGTGAACGCGTGGTGCTTCGCGGTCCAGCTCCCGCTGCCCACGGCCACGTCGTCGGTGTCGGCGGTCGACTCGAACAGCGGGAAGTCCACGACCCACACGAACGACCACGCGTCCTCGTCGATCAGGCCGAGGCGCTTGCCGATCTCGTCGCGCGCGGCGCCGAGCAGCGGCTGGGTGGTGGACGCCTGGCCGGCGGAGAAGAAGATGCAGTCGCCCGGCTTCGCGCCCGCCGCCTCGACGACGGTTTCGCGCTCGGATTCGGACAGGTTCTTCGCGACCGGCCCCCCGAGCGTGCCGTCGGCGTTGACGAGGATGTAGGCCAATCCCCTGGCGCCGCGCTGCTTCGCCCACTCCTGCCACGCGTCGAGCTGGCGGCGCGGCTGGTCGGCGCCACCGGCCATCACCACCGCACCGACGTAGGGCGCCTGGAACACGCGGAACGGCGTGTCGGCGAAAAACGCCGTCATATCGGTGATTTCGAGGTCGAAGCGCAGGTCGGGCTTGTCCGAACCGTACTTCGCCATCGCCTCGGCGTAGGTGATGCGCTGGAACGGCCGCGGCACCTCGTGCCCGATCACCTTCCACAGCGATTCGACGACGTCCTCGCCGATCTTGATCACGTCGTCGCGCTCGACGAAGCTCATCTCGATGTCGAGCTGGGTGAACTCCGGCTGCCGGTCGGCGCGGAAGTCCTCGTCCCGGTAGCAGCGCGCGATCTGGTAGTACCGCTCGAGCCCGCCGACCATGAGCAGCTGCTTGAACAGCTGCGGCGACTGCGGCAGCGCGTACCACGAGCCGGGCCGCAGGCGCGCCGGGATCACGAAGTCACGGGCGCCCTCGGGGGTGGACCTGGTCATCGTCGGCGTCTCGACCTCGACGAAGTCCTGCTCGTGCAGCATCTCGCGCACCGCGCGGCTGATCTCGCTGCGCAGCCGGATCGCCGCGGCCGGACCGCTGCGGCGCAGGTCGAGGTAGCGGTGCTTGAGGCGGACCTCCTCGCCGACGTCGACCCGCTCGTCGATCGGAAACGGCAGCGGCGCCGACTCGGACAGCACCTCCAGCTCGGTCGCGAGCACCTCGATGGCGCCCGTGGCGATCTCGTCGTTCTCGTTGCCCTCGGGCCGCTTCGACACCTCGCCCACGACCCGCACGCAGAACTCGGCGCGGAGCTGGTGGGCGCGCTCGGCCATCTCGCCCTCGCGGAACACGACCTGGGAGACGCCGCTCGCGTCGCGGAGATCGATGAAGATGACACCGCCGTGATCGCGCCGCCGGGCCACCCAACCGGTGAGGGTGACGGTCTGACCGGCCTGCTCGGCACGAAGTGTGCCGGCGTCGTGGGTGCGAAGCACTGCGGGTGCTCTCCTTCGGCTCTCGTATACGTGTCAGCTGCGGTTTCGCCGACGGCAAAGCGTAACGAACACCCCGGGGGAGCCCGCTACCAGGTTTCCGGTTTCCCGATGGACACGGTGCGCGGTGCTGCGAAAGGATCGCCACCGTGGCTCGCAAACTGATCCTCGACGTGGACACCGGTACCGACGACGCGGTGGCGATCATGTTCGCCGCCCTGCATCCCGGCCTCGACCTGGTCGGCGTCACGACCGTCGCGGGCAACGTCGGCGTGGACGCGACCACCGACAACACGCTGCGCGTGCTCGACTGGATCGGGCACGCCGAGATCGGCGTCTTCAAGGGGCTCGCGCGCCCGGTCGGGCGTGCCGGGCTGCCGGGGCAGCGCCACTACCGGCAGGGCGGGTCGATGGACCCGCACGGCGGCGCATTGCCCATCCCCGAGCCGACGAGCGCGCACCGCGACACCGGCGCCATCGAGTTCCTCGTCGAAACCCTGCGCGCCACCACCGAAAAGATCACGCTCGTGCCGGTCGGGCCGCTCAGCAACATCGCGACCGCGCTCGCCGTCGACCCGTCGCTCACCGAAGCGGTCGACGAGATCGTGATCATGGGCGGCGGGCACGCGGTCGGCAACGTGACGGCGTCCGCGGAGTTCAACGTCTGGGCCGATCCCGAAGCCGCCGCGCTCGTGCTGTCCGCCGGTTTCGCGCGGCTGACGCTGGTGCCCCTCGACGCCACCCATCAGGCGCTGATCGGCCAGGACACGTGCGACGCGCTGGCGGAGCTCGGCACCCCGGCCGGGACCGCGGCCGCCCGGTTCATCGGCAGGCGCATCGCCGCCTACGACGAGATCACCGGTGGCGGCACCGCGCCCGTGCACGACGTCGTCTGCACCGCTTACCTGGTGGCGCCGGAGATCATCACGACCAGGCACCTCCCCGTCGACGTGGAGACGGTGAGCCCGCTGACGATCGGCCGCACGGTCGTCGACACGCGCCCGCAGAGCACCGCCGAACGCAACGCGCACGTCGCGTTCGGCGCCGACGCGGCGATGCTCGCGAAGCTGCTTTTGGATACGTTCGGAGGATGACCCTTCCCGAGTCGATCACCCTGCCCGGCGGCACGGCCGTGCGCGGGCGCGGACTGCGGAACCCGGCGCCGGACGGGATTCCCGACTACGGCCTGTACCTCGGCTCCGCGAAACTGCGGGCGCGCCACGACGACGGGCTGACGTGGCCGCACGACTGGCTCGACTGGCCGGACTTCCGGGTCCCCCGCGACCGCGCGGAAGCGACGCGCCGCCTCAAGGCGCTGCACGAACGCGCCAACGCCGGGGAGGCCGTCGAAATCGCGTGCAACGGCGGCGTCGGCCGGACCGGCACCGCGATCGCCTGTCTGGCCATTTTGGACGGTGTCCCGTCGTCGGAAGCGGTGGCGTGGGCGCGTGCGCACTACCACCGCCGTGCGGTCGAGACGCCGTGGCAGCGCCGGTGGGTCGAACGGTTCGGCTGATTCACAGCAGCCGCAACTGCTCCACGCCCTCGCCCGGTTCGGCGTGCCGCTGCTCGGGTACCGCGCCTTCGTCGCGCGGGTCGTAGTCCCCGCGCGAGGACAACCCGTTGCGCCGCAACAACACCGCGACCCGCTCGGCCAGCCGCGCGCGGTACCCGGCGCTCGCGTAGCTGCCCTTGCCGTAGACGCGCCGATAGGTCGGCACCAGCCCGGGGTGCTCGCGCGCGAGCCAGGCCGCGAACCACTCCCGCGCGCCGGGCCGCAGATGCAGCGGGATCACCGAAACGCTCGTGGCGCCGGCGTCGGACAGCTCGGCGAACAACGCGTCGAGCGCGTCGATGGAATCGGTGAGCCCCGGCAGGACCGGCGCCACGAGCACCGAACACGGCAACCCCGCGGCACGCGCCTTGCGCACGAGGTCCAGCCGCGCGCGAGGGCTCGGCGTGCCCGGTTCGAGCCGCCGCTGCAGCTCGGGATCGAGCAGCGCGATCGACACCGCGAGCCCGACCGGCACGTCCGCGGAAACCCGCTCCAGCAAAGGGAGATCCCGCGCCAGCACGGTGCCCTTCGTCAGCACCGAAAACGGCGTGCCGGAGTCCGCGAGCGCGGTGATGATGCGCGGCATCAGCCGGTACCGGCCCTCCGCGCGCTGGTACGGATCGGTGTTGGTGCCCATGGCGACGTGTTCGCGCCGCCAGCTCGGCCGCGCCAGCTGCGCGCGGAGCACCTCCGGCGCGTTGACCTTCACCACGACCTGGGTGTCGAAATCGCGGCCCGCGTCGAAGTCGAGATAGGTGTGCGTGTTGCGGGCGAAGCAGTTGTGGCTGACCATTCCGTCCGCGATGAAGTCACCGGTGCCGGTGGTGATGTCGAACAGCGGGAGCCGGATTCCCAAGGGGCGCACCGAAACCACGCCGATGCGCGACGCCGCCCTGATCATCGTTCCCTCCAGCGACCGCTTCGCGCTGATCGCGGGGTCGACGGTGTGCAGGAACCGGATCCGTTCGGCCAGTCCGCCGATCAGGCGCACCCCGCGCGGGCCCGTCGGCCGGTCGCGCTCCTCCACGGTGTGCCGGAACCCGAACCGGTCCAGCGCCGCGCTCAGCGCCGCGACCACCCCGCGATCCGAACTCGCGATCCGCAGCACGTCCCGCGACGAGCTGCCGCGCGCGTCGAACAGCCCGCCGAGAAAACCCCTCTGCCACAACGGATCCGGCTCGCCGGGCAGCTCGGACACCTCGCTCAGTGAAGCGAACCCGGCGAGGAACTCGTTGGACCGCGCCGACGCTTCCGGCGCGGGCGAGCCGTCCCCCTTCACCATTCCGCACAGGTATCCCGCGCGGTACGCGCGCGTGTGCTCGGGGCCAGGCGCGAACCGGCCGGTGCCGACGATCCGGCTGCCCGGCCGCAGCGACGGCCGCGTCGTCCCCGTCACGTGCTTCCAGCCCCGGTCGGTCAGGAACCGGTGATCACCGCCCGCCACCAGTTCGGTGCCGTCCTCGAGCGTGACCCGGTACGCGTGCTTCACCGTCGACCAGTGCGCGAGCACCTTCGTGCGCACGTACCGGCGGTGCCGGCCTTCCCGCAGGGTGCCGTAGATCTCGTCCCCCACCAGCACGTCCGACAGCGCCTTGCGCCGCCCGTTCGCCATCAGGATCTCGGTCTCCCCGGCGAGGCAGTACGTGCACGCGTGCGAGCACCCCCGGTACGGGTTGACCGTCCAGCCGAACGGCACCTGCGAGCCACCCGGCACCTTGTTGAGCACCGACCGCGCCCGCACCTCGTGGAAGGTCACCCCGGCGAATTCCGGTGACGGCACCGACCGCACCAGCCCGTCCAGCCCCAGCAGCGCCTGCTCCTCGTTCCCGTCCGCCCGCTGCTTGTCCCATCTCACCCCACGAGTCGAACACACGTTCGAACGTAAGTCAATCCAGTGTGCCCCGGGTCGCGAAGATGCCTCACCGCGCCCGTGGTGTGAGTTCTCTTGCCTCGTTCAGCGCGCTTCGGGTGACACCTGCGCGGCAAGGGCGACCAACTCGCGAAGGACTTCCGTCACGATGTCGTCAAGTGAGCGCCGTTCGCCGTCGCGCGCCCACCGCGCGGCCGCGATCCCGAACACGGTGACGCCCGATTCCGCGGCCAGGGTGGCCGCGAGATCGCCGACTCTCCGCGCGCGCAGGGCGTCCGCGATCGCGGTGGCGAGGCTGGCGAGCTTGTGTCGCTCCCGTTCGCGGAGCGCGGGATTCTGGTCGATCACGGACTGCCTGACCCGAGTGGGCACCCTGCGCTCGTCCGGGAACGAGGCCGCGGCGGACCGCAGCGCGCAGGCGACAACCTCGAACGGGGACGCGTCCTCCGGGGCGGCGTCCACCCCGTCGAGGAACACCCGGACGAACGCCTGCTGCCCGTGGAACAGAACCTCGCGCTTGTCGCTGAAGTGGCGAAAGAAGGTCCGCTCGGTCAGGCCGACGGACTGCGCGATCTCGGTGGCGGTCGTCTGCTCGAACCCGCGCGTGGCGAACAGCTCGAGCGCGGCCTTCTGCAACCGCTCCCGGGTTCCGGGTTCCCACCGCACCATGCGACCGAGTGTAGTGATGACAGTAACTGACTTGCCGGTGTAGCGTGATGTCTGTGACTGACGTCAGTCACAGACATCAGCTGAAGGAGTTCGAACCATGCGCGTTTTCGTCACCGGAGCCTCGGGCTGGATCGGCTCGGCCGTGGTCGACGACCTGCTCGCCAACGGCCACGAAGTCACCGGGCTCGCCAGGTCCGACGAGTCCGCCGCCGCGGTCGAGGCGAAGGGTGCCCAAGTCCGGCGCGGCGACCTCGACGACCTGGACGGGATTCGCACCGGCGCCGAGGACGCCGAAGCCGTCATCCACCTCGCGAACAAGCACGACTTTTCCGATCAGGCCGCCACGAACGCGGCCGAGCGCGCGGCGGTCCAGACCATCGGCGACGCGCTTTCCGGTACCGGTAAGGCGTTCCTGGTCGCGTCCGGTCTCGCCGGCCTCGCCAAGGACAAGCCCGCGACCGAGGCCGATGCGGCCCCGTTCCACGGTCCGGACTCCTTTCGCGGCGGGAGCGAGAACCTCACGCTCGGGTTCGCGGACCACGGCGTGCGCAGCGCGGCCCTGCGCTTCGCACCGACCGTGCACGGCACCGGCGACCACGGGTTCATCTCGATCATCGCGGCGGTCGCGCGCGCGAAAGGCGTCTCGGGCTACCCCGGTGACGGCACCAACCGGTGGTCCGCCGTGCACCGGGCCGACGCCGCCCGCATGGTCACCCTCGGCCTCGAAAAGGCGCCCGCGGGCAGCCGCCTGCACGCGGTGACCGAAGAAGGCGTCGCGACCCGCGAGATCGCCGAGGCGATCGGGCGCGCGTTCGACCTGCCCGTCGCGTCCATCGACCCCGGCGACGTCGAGGAGCACTTCGGGTGGATCGGCACGTTCTTCGCGATGGACCTCGCGGCGACCAGCACCGCGACGCGGGAACTGCTCGGCTGGACGACCTCGGGGCCGACCATCGTCGAAGATCTCGACGCGGGTGCGTACTCCGTGCGCTGAGCGCGCTCAGACCGGCGCCAGGAAGCCGGAAACCGCGGCCAGCCACCGTTCAGGTGCGTGGTGGTGGATCCGGTGCCCCGCCGGGACCGTGACGACGGCCGCCCCGGGCACCGAGCGGACGAAGAGTTCGTACCGCGACTGGTCCAGGTGGCTCCGCCCGCCACCGGCGAGGACGAGGGTGCCCGCGGTGATCGCGGGAAGGTCGTCCCACCACTGGGGCTGCGGCTCGCGGAAGGCGGCGACGACTTCGCGGAACAACGCGGGATCGCACTTTTTTCGGTTCAGGAAGGCGAAAACCCGCATCGCCGCGGCGCCGGCCTGCTTACGCGACGCGGGGGCGTCACCGGAATTCCTCGGCGGTACCGGCATTTCCTCCAGCACCAGTCGCGCGACGCGGTCGGGCGCCGCGGACGCGACCAGGCTGGCCACGTAGCCGCCGAGCGAATGTCCGACGAGGGTCACGCGGTCGAGCCCGCGTTCATCAAGCTCGCGAAGCACGTCGTCGCGGAACGCGGTCAACGGGTATCGGCGGCGGCGTTCCGCATCGAGATGCCCCAGCAACGGCGGACAGTGCACGCGATAGCCGAGGCCGGTCAGCCCGGGAACCACCTGGTCCCAGGTCGCCGGGCCACTCGCCGCGGCGTGCAGGCAAACGAGGTCGTGCACGGGGAACTCCTTGGTACAGGCGGGAACCAGTGCGTAGACAACGTCTACCAGGTCGTGGTAGACGTTGTCTACGCACCGGTCCGACGGAAGGGGACGCGTGACGGAGGACGACCTGCGCACCCAGCTGCTCGACGCCGCCGCCCGGCTCCTCGACGCCGACGGGGCCGACGCGGTGACGATCCGCGAAACCGCGCGGCAGTGCGCGGTGTCGCACGGGGCGCCGCGGCGCTACTTCCCTTCCCGCACAACACTTCTCGGGCATCTCGCGAGACGCGTCGCCGCCGATCTCACCGCCGACCTCGACACGACGGACGGCTCGCCGCGCGAACTCGCGCGCGCGTACATCGCGTTCGCGGCGCGGCGCCCGCACGCGTTCGATCTGCTCACGCGGCACGACCTGGTGCGGTCCTCCGGCGCGGACCTCCGCTCGGCCACCTTGCCACTCGTCGAGCGCTGGCGGAACGCGTGGTGCGCAGAGCATTCCACGGGCACCGAGGCCGATGCGCTCGTCCGTCTCGCCGCCGTGCACGGCGTCGCCTCGCTCGTCTCCCACCGGGCCCACGAGGCGATCGGGATCGACCCGGACGGCCTGCTCGACCTCGCACTGCGCCCCAGCGGCTAGTCAGCGAACCGCGGGCCGGTGAACCGATCGGCGAGGAAATGCGCGAAGACGGCCGACGGATTCCCGGCGACGTAGGTGTTTTGGAGGAACTTCAACACGTGCTCGCCGTCGCCGGTGCGGATGATCATCCGCCCGCGGCCGAGGGCGAGCTTGCGGTACTCCGCCGACACGATCCGGTCCCAGCGGACCAGGACCTTGCGCGGCGACGCGAGCAGCCCGTCCACGCCGTTGCGAAGCACCTTCTCGATGAAGGGGCTGCCGTAGATCTCGTTGGCACGGGCGGCGCCGACGATCGCGGCTCCGGCCACGCCGAGAGCGACACCCGCCCCCAAGCCCACCCCCTGCGCGATACCGATCGCCCCGGCCTTTCCGGACACGATGGCCTTGTGGATCACCACTCCCTGGCCGAGAACGACGACGATCCGCCCCTTCCCCGCCGGTGCCCAGGCGGTGAGAACCGCGTCGGCCCGCGGCCCCTCTGCCGTTCCCATGCGACCTCCGAGAAGAAAACCGGCAGCACGGCCGGGGCACGCAGCCTACCCGGCGGGGCGGGCTCACGGCACGAGTCGCGCTAGTTTGCTAGCATCACGTCGTGGGCGAGGACGTCAAGCAGTTCAACGTGTACCTGCCGGTCGAACTGATCAAGCAGGTCAAGCACCGTGCCATCGAGCAGGAGCTGTCCTTGTCGGCGCTGGTCGCCGACGCGCTGCGCACCTACCTCGACGACACCCCCGAATCCGAGAAGGAGAGCTGACATGAGCACCGAGGGCATCGACGCCGTGTTCCTGGAGACGCACAACTGGGGCAAGGCGGCGAAGTTCTTCCAGTCGCTGGGCTTCAAGCTGGAGTTCGAGACCGACCACGACTCCGGCCAGCTGCGCGGCAACGACGGCCCGCCGGTCTTCATCGCGGAGGTCCCCGAAGACCAGGAAACCCGGGCACAGCTCGTGCTGAAGGTGGCCGACGCGAACGCCGTCGACCTCGACCCGTCGATCGAGGTGGTGGCTCCGTTCGAGGACACCCACCACGGCACCAGGGAGATGACGGTCCGTGATCCCGACGGGCGGCTGTGGACGTTGCAGGCCCCGCCGAAGGGCTGAGCGTCAGCGCAGCACGAGGGCGAGCAGGAACAGGCCGGACGCGACGATCCCGGCGAGCGACCGGACGTGGTTGCCCGGATGCCACGCGTCGTAGTACTCGCGCCAGCGGCGTGCCGCGGCGGCGTCGATTTCACCGCTGTCCAGTGCGTTGTTGCGCGGGACGTGGAACGCCGCCGTCACGCCGACTATCCCGACGAGGTAGACCAGGCACCCGGCGAGCACGAGCCACGAAGCGGAGCCCCGCCAGTCGAGGACGGCGAACACGGCGGCCGCGACGTCGACGAGCGCGGTGCCCATCATGGCGAGCATGAACGGCGGTTTCGGCGCGAAGACGTTGATCGACCGCATCGCCGCCATCGCACCCTCGGGCGGTAGCCGGTCGAGCGCGGGCATCACGAACGACGAGAAGGCGAAGAACACCCCGCCCACGAGGCCGGAGCCCAGCGCTGCCACGAACGTCAAAACGGTGTCGAACACGGTTTACCCCCGGAAGTACCCCCAGTGCTTGGATAGACGCCGCGTCGGTACTCGCCGTTACAACCGGCTGCGTCGATGAAGCGTACCCCGGCTCTACCATCGAACCGGTCAGACGCGGCTGTTCTCAGGGGGCGAACCGATGGACGGGAATCCGACGCTGCAAGCCGTTCGGCTCGAAGCGCGCGACGTGATCGTCCGCAAAGCACGCGAGGGGGACCGCGAAGGCTTCGTCAAAGTGTTCACCGATCCCGAAGTGCGCGCGTACCTCGGTGGCGCTAAACCGCGCGCCGATGTCGAACGGTTCCTCGACGCTGCCGGGGTGGCGAACCTGACCAACGCCTCCGGTGCCTACGTCGTCGCGGACAGGGCGACCGACCGGTTCCTCGGCATGGCGTCGTTGTGCCGCCGACCCGCCGATCAGCCGGGGCACGTCGTGCACGGCGGCGAGGAACTCGAACTGTCCTACGTCCTGCGTCGCGACGCCTGGGGCAAAGGCGCCGCTTTCCAAGCGGCCGAAGCGATCCTGCGCTCCGCCGCGGCGGAGCTGCCGGACCAGCCGGTGCTCGTGACCACGCAGACCGCGAACGAACCGTCGCTGAAACTGGCTGCACGACTGGGATTCACCGTCGTCGGCACGTTCCAGGCGCACGGCGCCGAGCAAACCCTCGCCACCGCACCGCTTTCCGCCTTCCTCGGCTGAGCGCCCGACTCGAACGTCCACATGGGACATCGCGCGATGCTAGGCTCGCGCGGTGAACAGGATCGATCGCGCCAGCCGGGTCGTCGCGGCAGCACCGGAGACCGTCTACGCCGCACTGCTCGACCGCGAATCACTCGAAGCATGGCTGCCGCCGGAGGGCATGCGCGGGCGGATCGAACGGTGGGATCCGCGGCCGGGTGGCGGATTCCGGATGATCCTCACCTACCTCGATCCCGTCGGCAGTCCCGGCAAGGCTTCGGACGGAACCGATGTCGTCGACGTCGCTTTCGCGGACCTGGTACCGCCGGAGCGCGTGGTGCAGCGGGCGGTGTTCGAGGCCGAGGATCCGGCGTACGCGGGCACCATGACGATGACCTGGCAGCTCGCCTCCACCGATGGCGGAACCGAGGTGACCGTCACCGCCACGGACGTGCCACCCGGAATCGACCAAGCGGACCACGAGGCCGGGATCGCCTCCTCGCTGGCCAACCTCGCGTCCTACGTCGAGGCGAGTTAGCCCACGGTCTTGTCGACGAAGCACCAGCGCCAGTTCTCGCCCGGTTCGAAGCTGCGCATCACCGGGTGCCGGGTGTCGTGGAAGTGCGCGGTCGCGTGGCGGCCTGCCGAGGAATCGCAGCATCCGACGTGCCCGCAGGCGAGGCACAGTCGCAAGTGGACCCAGGTGGTGCCTTCGACGAGGCATTCCGCGCAGCCTTCCGGGGTTTCGGCGTCGACGTCGACGGCCTTGTCCAGGTGTTCGCACGAACCTGCCGTCTGGGCGGGCGTGTTGAGTTCACGCCCTTCTTCGAGCGGGTGTTCTTCGGCGCGGTCGAGCATCGACTCCTCGATGTCGAGCCGGTTGAGGACGCGGCGCAGCACTTCGTCGTCGGCCACACCGCGTTTGCGGGCGGCGAGGAACTCTTCCCGCTCGGCTTCCAGCATTTCCAGGCGCAGCCTGCGGTACGCCGCGCTCGGCGTCTCCTCCAGCGCGCTGTCGCGGCCCAGCTGCTCCCACGCGCTGTCCGAACGGTGCGTGAGGCGATCACGCAGGCGTTCGATGACGTCCTCGGGATCCTCCGGCCGGCGAACCTCCTTGAGCCGCCTCAACGCGGCGCGCGCCATGTCGTGCTGCAGCGCGGCTTCCTGCAACGCGTCCTCGGCCGGATCGGGCGCGGGCAGCTTCAGCGCGCGGACGAGCTTCGGCAACGTGGTGCCCTGGATGCCGAGGGTTCCCGCCACCACGACGAACGCGGCGAACACCAGGATCGCGCGCTCCGGGGTGTCCGGCGGCAGCACGAACGCGGCGGCGAGGGTGACCACCCCGCGCATCCCGGCCCAGCCGATGACGATCGTGTAGGACCAGCGCCACGCCTTCAGCCCGAACAGCCGCCTGCTCAACCCGATCAGGAACATCCACAGCATCCGGGTGCCCAGGGTCGCCAGCAGGATCGCCGCGCACACCACGACGATCGTGCCCGCGCCGAGATCGCTGCGGCCCACCTCGGCGAGGATCGCCCGCAGCTGCAACCCGATCAGCAGGAACACCGCGTTCTCGAGCAGGAACTGGATCGTCTGCCAGTTGATCCCGCTGGCCAGCCGCGACGCCCCGGACTGCATGCGCGGCGACGCGTGCCCGAGCCAGATCCCCGCCACGACGACCGCGAGCACGCCGGAACCGTGGATCGCCTCCGCGGGCACGTAGGCGATGAACGGCAGCGCGAGCGAAAGCGCGGTGTCGGTGACCGTGTCGTCGAGCCGTCCGCGCAGCTTGCACGCGCACCACCCGACGATCCCGCCGACCACGATCCCGCCGCCCGCGGCGAGCAGGAAGTCCCCGCCGACCTGGCCGAGGCTCACCGTGCCCGCGATACCCGCGATCGCGGTGCGCAGCGCGACGAGCGCCGCGGCGTCGTTGATCAGGCTCTCGCCTTCGAGCAGGCGCACGATCTTGCGAGGCATCCCGACGCGCCGGGCCACGGCGCTCGCCGCGACCGCGTCGGGCGGGGCGACCACGGCGCCGAGCGCGAACCCGGCGGCCAGCGGCAGCCCGGGGATGACGAGCCAGGTGACGACGCCGACGCACGCCGTGGTGAACACGACGAGCCCCACCGACAGCAACGCGATCGAACCGCGGTTGGCGCGGAGGTCGATCAGCGAAGTCTGGATCGCGGTGGCGTAGAGCAGCGGCGGGAGCAGTCCGAAAAGGACGAGTTCCGGCTGCAGCGGGAAATCGGGTACGCCGGGGAGGAACGACAGTCCGACGCCCACCGCGACGAGGCACAGCGGTGCGGGCAGGTCGAAGCGGCGGGCGAGCGTGGTGACCAGCAGTACGGCCACCACGAGCCCGACGAGCTGCGCGGCGATATGCACGGGACCATCATCACCCGAAGCCGCCGCGTCAGCTCACCTACCGGCCCCCTGGGTCTTCAACGCCTCACCGGGCAACGGCACATCGGTCCACAGCGGACCCCAGCGCTCAGCCGCCGGGACGAACCCAGGTCGGCACCAGTTCCAGCACCTCCGGCTCCCCACCCAGGACCCGATCGCCGTCCCACGCGGCCGCGAACCGGTCGTGGGCGGCCGCGTCAGCGAACGCGGTGAACCACACGAAGACGTGCTCACCGGCCCGCACCGGGAGCGCGGGGAAGGTGTTTTCCGCGGGTTCGGTCAGGTACCAGGCCAGTGGCGGCACGCCGAGATCGGTCATCGCCATCGCGACGGTGTCCTCGAACGAGCGGACCGCCCGCTCCTCCTCGTCGCGCGGCACCGGGCAGATCGTCACGCGGACGAACCCGGCGGAGGGCGGGATTTCGCCGAGCGCGCACACCGGGCGGAGCAGGAGCACGTTGTCGGAATCGACCATGGTCGCGTTCGCGGCGTCGCGGTGCGCCCGCCACACCGGTCCCCCGTAGAACGCGGTCAGCGCGTCCCGGCGGGCCGCCATCCCGGAGAACGCCCGCAGCCACACGAACCGGTCCGGGTTCCGCCGGTCGCGGAACCGGCCGGGAATCCGCATGTCGCACTCTTCCTGCGGGTGCACGAATTCCCGGTCGAACAGCTCGATGAGGTCGTCGCGGCGCCCGGGGTGGAGCGTGTACTGGCGCAGTTCGAGCACGGAGTCGGCCATCGTTACCTCCCAGGAGAACGGATCCCGGAAGATACGCCGTCTTCACTGACACCTACTGCCAGTGAAGACGGCGGGCTCGGCCTTCACTCGTGCAGCGGTCGTATCTCCACCGAACCGAAGTGCGCGACGGGATGCGCGGCCGCGATCTCGGTCGCCTCGTCGAGGTCAGCGCACTCGATGAGGTCGTAACCGGCGATGTGCTCGGCCGTCTCGGCGAACGGCCCGCTCGACACCACCACCTCGCCACTCCGCGTACGGACGGTCGCCGCGTCACTGATCGGGCGTATTTCCGACCCGTGCAAACGACGATCGCCCACCTTCGCCAGCCATTGGTCGATGTTCGGCGTGCCCGGGGGCACCTCGACCTTGTCGCCAACACAGATGAGGAGCAGGTACTTCACGGTTTCTCCGTTCGTCGGGGTCATCTCACGACCCGGTCGAACGGGACCGGCTCAACCGGACATCCCCCGGCCAAATCACTTCGCCGGACTCAGCCGGGACGCGTCGAGGCGCTCCCGCACCTGGGCCGGGGTCACGGTTTCGGCGCGCACGGGCGGCTCCGCGCGCACGTGCGCGGCCAGTGTCCGCCGTGTCATCGGCAGGGCGTCCGACAGGATGGCGAGCTTCGCCTTCGGCGACGACGACGCTCGGACGGCCAGCTTCGCGGCGGGCACGACGGCGCGGTCGAGCAACCCCGGCTGGTCGAACCCGCCGAGTTCCCGCATCCACTTCGGCAGGGTCGCGATCGTCGCGGGCGCCATGAACCGGCTCGCCCACCAGAACCGCGCCGAGCCCTTCCCCCTCGGCACGCGCAGCAGGTAGTGCATGCCTTCGTTCGCCCGCTCCGAGGTGCACAGCGTCGGGCGGACGGTGGCGAAGTAGTCGCGGACCTCGTCCCGCGAGGTGGGCACGTCGGATGGTTTGCAGGTCTGCAACTCGGCGGCGAGCACCGATTCGGCCCAGTACCGCCGTTCCTCGTCCGGGGTGAGCGGTCCCGGGCCGTACTTCTCGTAGCACTTGAGCACGGAATGCCACCCGGTCACGTGGATCCACAGCTGCGACGCGGGGTTGTTGGCGCTGTACCGCTTCCCGCTGACCGGTTCGATCCCGGTGGCCTTGGCGTGCACCTTCATCAGGAAGTCCGATGCCTCGACGGCGGTCCGGCCGTCGGCGACCGCGACGGTGAGGAAGTAGGCCAGTGTGCGGTCGAGCCTGCCAGCCGGATCGGTGTAGATGCCGCGCTGGTCCGCGACCGCCGCGGTCAGGTTCGGGTCGAAGTGCTCCAGCACCACCGAGCGCTGGAAGCCGACCAGCGCGGTCGGACTGGTCCACACCTTCCAGGTCGGCGAGCCCGGCCCGAAGAACCCGTAGTCCTCCGGCGTGGTCGTGAGTTCGCGAATGGCCATCGTCGGCTCCTCAGGGCTTCATCTCGTAGGTACCGGCCAGCGCGCACCGAACCGTCCACTGTGGTCAGTTCGGCTTGTTCCAGGAACACCGCGACGTTCGGCACGTGCGCGTGCCCGGCACAGGTGGCGCGCCAGTCGTGGATCGAGCAGCACCCGGTCCCCCTCGGCAATTTACTACTGTCGAGTAGTATTTGTCTCCACTATGCTACGGGGAAGTAACTTTGTCCAGGAGGCACCGGAGGCACTGTGAGGACCGAGGCACGCACGACGCGCAAGCGCCGCACCTACGCGGCGCGGATACCGGCGAGCCAGCGCCGCACCGAGCTGCTCGACGCCGCGTTGCACCTCGTGGTCACGCAGGGGCACAGCGCGGTGACGATGAACGCGGTCGCCGAAGAGGCCGGGGTGACCAAACCCGTGGTCTACGGGGTGTTCGTGAACCGGGCCGATCTGCTCCGCGCGCTGCTGCGCCGCGAGCAGGACCAGGCGCTCGAACAGATCCTGACCGTGCTCCCCGAACGCTTCGAGGACCGGCTCGGCGACGATCCCGGCGCAGTCGTCGCCGACGTGCTGGCGAAGTTCCTCGACGCCGTGCGCGCGAAACCCGAGCGCTGGCACTGCGTCGTGATGCCGATGGCGGACATGCCACCGGAGTTCCACGCGGCGCGCGAGCACGCCAGGACCCAGGTGCTCGCGCGCGCGGAAGAGCTGGCGGCGGCGTTCCTCTCCGCGGTCGGCTCCCCCGCGGGACTCGACGCCGACATCGTCGGCAACACTGTGGTGACCCTGTTCGAGATGGCCGCGCGGCTCGTTCTCGGTGACCCGGCGCGGTTCCGGCCCGAGCGGTTCGTCACCGCGATCCAGGCCGCCATCGGCCTCATGCACCCCGGGGAAGACCAGTGACCACCGAACGGATCGATCCGCCGATGGCGGCGGACGAGCGCACGATGCTGCGCGCCTACCTCGACTACCACCGCGCGACGCTCGCGTTGAAGTGCGAGGGCCTCACCGACGACGAGCTGCGCCGCCGCTCGATGCCGCCGTCGACGCTGACCCTGCTGGGGCTGGTCCGGCACCTGGCCGAGGTGGAGCGAGCCTGGTTCCGCCGCGTGATCAACCGCGAGGACATCCCGCTCGTGTGGTCGGCCGACGGTGATTTCCAGGTCGCCTACGACGCGAGCGAATCGACCAGGACCGAGGCGTTCGACGCCTGGCAGGCCGAAGTGGCGCACTCGCGGCGCATCGAACGCGAAGCACCGTCGCTCGACATCACCGCGCCGGGGCGCCACGGCGGCGAAGACGTCTCCCTCCGGCTGGTGATGCTGCACCTGATCCACGAATACGCGCGGCACAACGGTCACGCCGACCTCCTGCGCGAAGGGGTCGACGGGACCGTCGGCGTCTGAACTCAGGCCAGTGACGGCAGGAAATCGGAGAACTCGGCGAGGAACCGGTCGATCATCCGCACTTCCTCGCGGTCGAGGCGGTGCGCCGGTTCACGGCAGTAGGCGCTCACGAACAGCCCGCGCCTGGCCGAAATGAGCTTCTCGGCCGCGACGATCAGTTCGGTGTCGAGCATCCAGTACGAGATGTAGGGCAGCAGCCTGCGGTGCAGTTCGTCGCCACCCTTCTCGTCCCCGCCGGCGAACCGCCGCCAGATCTCGACGTAGATCTCGGTGAACGAGCACCCCGGCTGGCTCCCGACCGCGCCGCGGCGGTAGGCGTCCGGCAGCTGCACTCCGGCGTACCCCTCGACGGCGGCCAGCGGCGGGTCGCCCGCGGCCAGCTCCGCGATCAGCGCGCCTGGCGGGCTCGATTCCACTTTGATCAGTGCGAGATTCGGGTGCTCCCTGGCGATCGCGGCGATCGTGGCACCGTCCAAAGAGGTCCCGGTCTCGGTCGGCGCGTACTGCAGCACCAACGGGGTCGGCGCGATCGCGTCGAGCACCGCGGACACGTGCGCGACGATCGCGCGCCGAGACGGCGAAAGGAAGTGCGGCGGGAGGAGGTTGATCAGGTCCGCGCCCGCCTTCACCGCCGCCGCGGCGCGCGCGACGGCGAGCCGGGTCGCGTGGTCCTGCACGGCCACGATCGCCGAGACGTCGGGACGCCGCGACGTCTCGTCGAGCAGCACGCCGGTGAGCACTTCACGCTCGCCCTCGGTGAGTTTGTGGAATTCCGAAGCGAAGCCGGGGAACATCACGCTCGTCACGCCGGTGCCGAGCACGTAGCGGACGACTCTGCGGAACCCGTCGACGTCGATGTCACCGGAATCGGAGAACGGCACTTCCAGCACCGGAGACACCCCGTTCACGACGGCGGTGGCACGGTCGGCGAGTGCGGGCGTAGTGGACATCGGCGTTCACCCTTTCGCTTGTGCTAGCGCGTGTTTCCAAAGCGGCGGAGCCGCTTGCTGTGGGCCGTCAGCTCGCACCGCCGGAGGTTCTGACGTGGTTCCTGGCGAGGACAGCGCCAGCGTGGTGAAGGCACTGTCGCGCGAAGCGCGTCCGTGGGGGCGGTGGTCGGGCTGGCGGGAGGGGGGTCATGAGTCGGCGATCCCGGAGCCAGGCAGCGCAGCGGCGCGCAGCGCCTCCGTGGGGGGTGGTGGCCGGGCTGACGGGTGGGCCACGTCAGGTTCTCCCACCCGCACCGCCACGCAAACCACTTCCAAAACACCTCCTACGACTTCGCGGGCTGTTCGGCGCCGAGGAGCCCGAGCACGGTGCCCCCGAGCACCGCGGCCCGCTCGGCTTCGCCGATGGTCCAGTCCGTGATCCGCGCGAGCTCGGACTTCGCCACCGTGTAGGGGGAATCGGTGCAGAACACACAACGCGCGGTCCCGATCTCCGGGTCGCGCCCGAACTCGCTGAGCACCGTGTCCCACGGCGCGTACGAGGTGTCGGCGTAGAGGTTCGCCGCGTGCCGCAGGGCGGGCGCGGCGTCGATCCAGAAGTCCGTGGCACCGCTGCGGCCCATCAGGAACTCGACCGACGGGTGCCGTCGCGCGAGCGTGGCCAGCGGAAGCGGCAGCGCCGTCGGCGGGGTGCCGGTGCGGACGTAGACCAGCCACCGCCGGTCGGCTGCGAACTCCAGCAACGGGTCGAGCAGTCCGTCGAGCAGGTCGAAGCCCTGGAGCACCGGATCCACCGCGAGCGCGACCGCGCCTTCGTCGGCGGCCTTCGCCAGCTCGTCGAGCGCGCCCTTGCCCAGCCACGGGTTCGCGACCGCGTAGGCGAGCAACCGCCCGCCGGAGGACCGCGCCGCGCGTGTGGTCAGCTCGTTGCCCTCCCGGTTCGCCACCGCGGTGCACCGCTCCCCCGGCGCCACCAGCGCGCGATCGATACCGAGGACATCCATTGTGGACAGCAGCGTGGCCGCGTCGAGCGCCACCTCGCGGCCGTCGCCGATCCGGACGTGTCCGTCCACTGTGGTCATTCTTCCCCCTTGACGGACAGCCCGAGCGCGCCGAGCGCGTCCGCGTGCACGATGCCCTCGATCGCCTCTTCGGGGATCCTCGGCAGCTTCGTGCCTTCGAGGATGTCGTTGACCCGGCGCAGCCCGGCGATCGCCTCACCCGTATTGGCGATCGGGAAATCACTGCCCAGCAACAACTTCGAGGTGCAGCCCCATTCCACCGCGGCCAGCAGCGACTGGTAGCACACCCACGGCCGCAGGTAGATCGACGAGACGTCGGCGTAGACGTGCGGGTGCTTGCGGATGGTCACCACGGTCTCGGTGCCCCACGGGTGCCCCATGTGCGCCATCACGATTCGCAGCTCCGGGAACCGCAGCGCCACCTCGTCGGTCACCAGCGGGTAGGTGTAGCGCAGCGGCGCGTGCCGCATCGGTGACGCGCCCTGGTGGAACAGGATCGGCAGGCCTTCGCGCTCGCAGTAGCCGTAGAACGCCAGCGCCTGCTCGCACAGCGGGTCGAAGTCCTGGTAGTTCGGGCCGAGCTTGACGCCGACGAGCCCGAGATCCCTCGCGCGCTCCGTTTCAGCGAACACGTTGTCCCACAACGGGTTCACCGACAGGAACCCGATCCGGCGAGACGGGGCGGCGGCGACGAACTCGGCGGTGGCGTCGTTCGTGCGCTCCGGCGGATAGGGCAGCCCGGTCATCGGCTCGGGATCGTCCACCGCGATGTTGAACACGATGCTGACGTCCGCGTCCGCCATCGCCTCGTCGTAGTCCGCCCACGAGTTCGTCGTCGTCACCGGCCGGTCGGTGCGCCAGCTCGGGTACACCTTCTTTTCGCCCTCCGGCACCGCGTCTCGGTGCGTCGGGGTGTGCGCGTGCACGTCGACGATCAAGCGAACCGCCTCCTCAGGTCTTCCCTCGGCGCCACGCCGAGCCCCGTTCCGGTACCGAGCCGGACCCGGAACCCGTTGCTGTCCAACGGTGTCTCCAGGATGTCGTCGGCGTAGTAGTGCGCGCCGATGATGTCCGACGGGAACGCGCTCAGCGAACCCAGCGCGCAGGCGACGTGCAACTGGGCCGCCGCGCCGAGCCCCAGCTCGCCGTTGGAGCCGATCAGCACGTCGAGCCCGAACGCACTCGCCAGTCCGCCCATCGCCACCGCGCGTCCCGGCCCGCCAGCCTTGCCGACGTAGAGGCTGATCACGTCCGCGGCACCGGCGCCGATCACGCGAACCAGATCCTCGGTGCCGAACACGGCTTCGTCGGCGATCACCGGGAACCCCGCCGCGCGCAGGGCGGCCATGCCGTCGAGATCGCCGGGCGCCACCGGCTGCTCGACGAACGCGGGCGAGTAGGCGGCGAGCGCGCGCACCGCGGTCGCAGCCTCCGACCGGCGCCAGCCACCGTTCGCGTCCATGCCGAGGAACGCCTCCGGCCCGGCCAGTTCCCGCGCCTTCGCCATCCGCGCGATGTCACCGGCGACGCCGAGACCGACCTTCACCTTGAACGACGAGAACCCCGCCGCGACGGCGGCCGCATACGCGCGTTCGATCTCGTGGCCGTCGCCGGACAGCGACAGCTTGATGGGCACCTCTTCCCGGTACGGCCCGCCGAGCGCCGTGGTCAGCGGCACGCCGAGTGTGCGGGCGTAGGCGTCCCACAAGGCGATCGAGACCCCGGCCTTGGTGAACGGATTGGCCGCGAGCGCTCTGTCCATGATGGACTCGAGGCCGCCGACGGGGGCCAGCGCCTTGCCGAGCAGCGCGGGGGCGAGCACCTCGCGGACGAAGTGCTGTGCGCTCGCGGCGTCCTCACCGCTCCACAAGGGAGTCGCGCTGACCTCGCCGTAGCCTTCGACGCCCTCGGTGGTGACGACCCGCACCAGCAGGAAGTCGGACCGGTCGTGCGCGCCCTTCGCACCGCGGACCACGAGATCGCCGCGGGCGGGGAGGCTGACCGCGAGGGTGTGCAGCGCGGCGACCCTGGCGGTCATTTGAGCCGCCCGGCGAGCAGCGCCCTCGGCGTCGTCACGAGCATGTCGGTCTTCTGCTCCTCGGTGATGCCCCAGCCGTCGATCTCGGCGACCCGCGCGACCGCGTAGTGCTGACTGGCCTCATCGGACAGTCCGGCGTCGGTGCCGAACAACACCTTGCCGCGCGGGGCATTCGCCAGGATGTGCCGCGCCGCATAAGGCGGCGTGCCGCAGATGCACAGGTACAGGTTGTCGGTCTCGACGGTGAGGGCGAGTGCTTCGCGCCAGCAGTCGTGCAGTCCGCCGTGGCCGAGCACCACCGGCAGCTCAGGATGGCGGCGCGCGAGCGCGGCGATCTGACTCGGCGTCGAGTAGGGCGGCGTGCCGTCGTGGGACAGCAGGATTCCGCCGTGCGCCTTCACCACTTCGCAGATCGGGTCGAGCGCGGGCTCGTGCATGCTGAAGCCCTGCAACCACGGGTGCAGTTTCAACCCGGCGAGGCCGAGCTCCCCCAGCATCCGCTCGGTCTCGGCGACGGCGTTCGCGTTGCGCGGGTTGACCGTGCCGAACCCGACCATGCGGCTCCGGTCGGCGGCGACGAACTCGGCGAGTTCGTCATTGGACTCGGGCGTCGCGTTGAACAGGCCGTCGTGCGCGAGCAGGACGGCGGCGCCGATCCCCGCACCGTCCATGAAGGACAGGAACTCGCGCGGCCCGAACTCGGCGCCGCCGAGCCAGGTCCCGGTGTGCCACGCCGGGGTGTGCGTGTGGAAGTCGACCATGGCCGGTCCGGTCATAGCGCGCTCCCGAGTTCGACGAGTCGTCCGGTCAGTTCCGTCACGCACTCCTCCAGCCACGCTTTACCGCGGGTCTCGTTCGCCCGCTCCGGTTCGTCGGTGTAGCCGTCGATGCGCCGCCACGCACCGGCGTCGTGCAGGTCGACTCCTTCCACTGTGGACTCGGGTGGCACGGCGGGCCGCCGCCCGCGCTCCCTGACCAGTTCGGGCCGGACCGCGAGCACCATCGCGGTCTCGAACTCCCCGGCGTGCCCCGGCACCGGCGTGCCGTCGCCAGGCGCGGAGAGCAGTTCCCAGTAGTGCACGATCGCGACGACGAGGCCGTGCCGCGCGGACAGCGCCGCCGCGGCCGCGTGGCAGACCCCGCGGTTGCCGCCGTGCCCGTTGACGATCACCAGCCGCCGCCCGCCGTCCTCCACAATGGACCGGCCGAGATCGGTGAGCACCGCGGTCATGGTCTCCGCGCCAAGCGACAGCGTGCCCCCGAACGACAGGTGGTGGTCCGAAGCACCGAAGGCGAGGCACGGCGCGAGCACCAGGTCCCTGGCCGAGGACGCCGAGGACGCCAGTGCCGCGCGCTCGGCGACCGTGCCGGACAGCAGCGCGTCCGTGCCGGTCGCCAGGTGCGGTCCGTGCTGCTCGGTCGCGCCGATCGGGAGAACCACGATCCCGTCGGGCAGGACCGCCTTCAGCTCGTCCCTGGTGCATTCCGCCCATCGCCAGAGCGTCATCGCGCGCTCATCTCGGCGGCCGCGCGCTCGCTCGTAGCCAGCGCGGCGAGCCCGTCGGACAGATCGGGGCTCGGTGATTCCCGCACGCCGGTCATCAGCTCGACGAACCGCGTCAGCTGCCGGTCGAAGCACCGGGTCGCGCGGTCGGGTTCGAACACCACCTTCTCCACGCTGCGGCCGTCGTCGAGCGTGAGGTCGAACGTGCGGCCGTCGACGAGTACGTGACCCCGATCGCCGAGCACGCTGATCTCGCAGCGCGGCAGCGCGCCGGTGAGCCAGCCGAACTCGGCCAGCACCACCGTCCCTTGTGGATAGTCCAGCCGCGCACCGCACAGGTTCGGTTCGGCGAGCCCGTTCCTCGTCGCCAGCGACCACCCGTCCCGGATGTCCGAAGGGGACCCGCCGAAGAGGAACGAGAACCAGTCGAAGACGTGCGCGCCCTCGTGCACCACCGGCATCCCGTGCCGCAGCGTCTCTTCGAGCCTGGCCGCGTGCGCGGGATCGGACTCGTCGCGCCGCTCGTCGTAGATGTGCGCACGCACCAGCAGCCTGTCACCGAGACGACCCTCGACGATCCACTCCCGCAGCAGCTCCAGCGCCGGATCGTGGCGGTAGGTCAGTCCGACCTGGACCCGCGCGCGTTCGCCTTCGGTCAGCGCGTCCAACGCCTTCGCTTCCGCGAGCGAGGTCGCGATGGGCTTTTCGGCGAGCACGAACTTCCCTGCCTTCGCCGCTTCGACGACGAGGCCGGTGGTCACCCACGGCGGCGTCGCCAGCACCACGCCGTCCACATCGTCCACTTCGGACAGATCCGCACAGGACGGTGCGCCCACCGCGGCCGCCGCCGCGGCGCGGCGTTCGGCGTCGGGGTCCACGAGCGCGGCGATCCGCACGTCGTGGTTGCGCAGCAACGCGGGCAGGTGCGCGCCGAGCGCGATGTCGCCGAGCCCCACCAGCGCGATGGTTGCCGGTGTCATCCGCGCACCCGCTCGTCCAGCGACGGGATCGCGGCCAGCAGCGAGCGCGTGTATTCGTGCTGCGGGTTCTCGAAGATCTCCTCGCGCGTGCCCGTTTCGACGACCTCGCCGTGGTGCATCACCGCGAGCCGCGGCGCCATGTACCGCACCACGGCGAGATCGTGCGACACGAACAGGCAGGTGAGTCCCAGCCGGTCCTGCAGATCGCGCAGCAGCTCCAGTATCTGCGCCTGGATCACCACGTCGACCGCGGACACCGCCTCGTCGAGCACCAGGAACTCCGGCTCCAGCGCGATCGCGCGCGCGATGTTGACGCGCTGGCACTGGCCGCCGGACAGCTCGCGCGGGTACCGCCCCGCGAACGAACCCGGCAGGCCGACCAGGTCGAGCAGTTCGGCGACCCTGGCCTTCCTCGCCTGCTTCGACGCGCCTTCGTGCACCGCGAGCGGGAGCCCGATGATGTGCTCGACGGTCTTGCGCCGGTTCAGCGAGCCGACCGGATCCTGCAGCACCACCTGCATCGCGCGGCGCTTGCGGCGCAACTCGCCCTTGCCGAGCGAGAACAGGTCGACGCCGTCGTAGCGGACCGTGCCCGAGGTGGGCGTGTCGAGCCCGAGGACGAGCTGGCTCAGCGTCGACTTCCCCGACCCGGATTCGCCGACGAGGCCGAAGGTCTCCCCTCGCTTGATCTCCAGCGACACGTGGTTCACCGCGGTGACCCCGGTGCCGAACCGGCGGACCAGGTCGTCCGCCTCGACCAGCACGTCACCGGCCTCGGTGGCGGGCGCCGCGGGCTCGCGGTCCAAAGTGACCACCGCGCCCAGCAGTTCCTTGGTGTAGGCGTGTTTCGGCGCGGTGAGCACCTCGCCGAGCGCACCCGACTCCACGATCAGTCCCGAGCGCATCACGTGGATCTCGCGGCACAGCGTCGCCGCGACCGCGAGATCGTGCGTGATGAACAGGATCGCCATGCCACGCTGCTCGGCGAGCCGGTCGAGCAGCGCGAGGATGCGGGCCTGCGTGGTGACGTCGAGCGCGGTGGTCGGCTCGTCGGCGATCAGCACGTCCGGCGAGCACGACACCGCCATCGCGATCATCACGCGCTGGCGCATCCCGCCGGAGAACTGGTGCGGGTAGTCCTTGACGCGCTTCG
The DNA here is from genome assembly GCF_018736145.1 of Amycolatopsis sp. CA-230715. Classification (GTDB taxonomy): domain Bacteria; phylum Actinomycetota; class Actinomycetes; order Mycobacteriales; family Pseudonocardiaceae; genus Amycolatopsis. Next base: position 8,213,852 of record NZ_CP059997.1, on the reverse strand, counting down.
CCGCGTCCGGAACGCCGACCTCTTCGAGCAGTTCGACGGCGCGCGCCCACGCGTCCTTCGGCGAGACTTCCTGGTGCGCCCGCACGGCTTCGACGAGCTGGGCGCCGACCGTCCGGACGGGATTCAAGCAGGACAACGGGTCCTGGTAGATCATCGCGATCCGCCCGCCCCTGGTGCGCTCCATCTCGCGCTCCGGCGCGGTCACCAGGTCGTGGCCGTCGAAGAGCACCTCGCCCGCGGTGATCACCGTCGGCTCGGGGTTCAGGCGCATGACCGACAGCGAGACCATCGTCTTGCCGCTGCCCGATTCCCCCACCAGCGCCGCCCGCTCGCCCGCGCGCAGCGTCAGGCTTACGCCGTGTACCAAGGATTTCGGCTCACCGGACGTCCGCACGCCGACGTGCAGATCGTGCAACCGCAGTACTTCGTTCATGAGCCGCTCCGGTGCAGGACCTTCTGCAACTGGTCGCCGATCGTGTTGAGCGCCGCGATCGCCGCGATGATCAGCAACGCGGGCATCAGCGGGTACCAGATGGACTCGTACAGGCGGTCGTAGCCCAGCTTGAGCAACGTGCCCCACGAGGCGTCCGGCGGCTGGATGCCGAGCCCGACGAAGCTCAGCGTGGCTTCCAGCATGAGCGAGGTCGCCACGTTGAGCGATGCCTGCGCCAGCAGCGAAGGCATCGCGTTCGGCAGCACCTCGGCGAACAACGTCCGCGTCCTCGACACCCCCACCGCGTCGAGGCCGTGGACGTAGTCCGACTTCAGTTCCGCCAGCACCGCCGAGCGGGCGATGCGGGCGGTCAACGGCGCCATCAGCAGCCCCGCCACCACGGTCATCGCGACCAGGTCGGAGCCGAACGCGGCGACGAACACCAGCGCGAACAGGATCGTCGGGATCGCCAGCGCCGCCTCGGCGATCCGCATCAGCACCTCGTCCACCCAGCCCGGCCGCGCGGCCGCGACCAGGCCCCAGGTGACACCGACGACGAGCGCGATGAGCGTGGCGCCCGCGGCGAACCCGAGCGAGAGCTGGCCCGCCTGCGCCACCCTGGACAGCAGATCGCGGCCGAGTTCGTCGGTGCCGAACGGGTGCGCGAAGCTCGGGTCGGCGAACTTGATGCGCGCGTTGATCTTCGTGGCGGACTGCAGCGCGAACGGCTGGATCGCGGCGAGCACCACGAACACCGCGAGCACCACGACCGCGACCACCGCGGGCGGACGGGAGAAGAACCGCTTCAGCAGGCCGGGCCCCGCCTGCGCGGGGGCATCGGGCCGTGGTTCGGGATCGCCGAGCGGCGACGCGGCACCGGGATCGACGGCGGTCATGCGGCGGCCACCTCCCCGACGCGCAGCCTCGGGTCGAGTACCCCGTAGAGGATGTCGACGACCAGGTTCACCAGCACGAAGATGGCCGCCAGCAACAGAACCGTGCTCTGGATGACCGCGTAGTCGCGTTTGTACACCGAGTCGACGATCAGCGAACCCAGCCCCGGCCAGCGGAACACGTACTCCACCACCACCGCGCCGGAGAGCACCGCGCCGACGGTGATGCCGAGCGAGGTGAGCGCGGGCAGCAGCGCGTTCGGGAGCACGTGCCGCAGCACCACCGCGCGGCGCCGGATGCCCTTGCCGACCGCGGTCCGCACGTGCTGCGATCCCTCCACTTCGGACAGCGAAGCGCGCAGGTACTTGATCAGCGGCGCGGAAAGGCAGATGCCGAGCGTGAGCGCGGGCAGCGTGAGCGCGGCGAGGTTCCCGAAGAAGTCCGTGGTGGGCGCGACGTAGTCCTTGTTCCCGACGATGCCGAGCTTCACGGTGAACAACGCGATCAGCACGATGCCGAACACGAACGGCGGTGCCGCCATGCCGAGCGTGGTGTACCCGCCGACGAACCGGCCGAGCCACTTGCTGCGCAGCACCGTCGGCGCCACCGCCAGCACCAGTGCGAGGACCACCGCGAGCACGACCCCGGCGAAGGAAAGCTCGAGCGTCGGCCCGATACGCTGTCCGATCAGGACGTCCACATCGAACTGGCTGAAGTACGAGCGGCCGAGATCGCCGGAGAACAGGCCGGCCACCCAGTGCCAGTACTGCACCGGGATCGGGTCGTTCAGGCCCAGCTCGCCCCGCAGCTCGGCCAGCGCGCGGGGGTCGATGCCCTGCGCCGCCCCGACCTTCGTGATGGTGGGGTCGCCCGGCAGCAGCCGCAGCACCACGAAGATCAGGATCGACACCAGTACCAGCATCAGCGCACTGGCCCCGAGCCGGCGCAGCACGTATCGCGTCATCGCCGAACCCTTGCTAGGCCGCGAATCCGGCTTCTTCGAGGTGCAGGGTCCCCTCCGCCTGCACCCACGCCCCGCGCACGTTCCCCTGCGCCACCGAAAGGAACGCGGTGCTGCCGAGCACGATGATCGGGTTCTCCTTGTTCAGCACCTCCTGCGCGGTCTTGAACGCCGCGTCCCGCGCCGGACCGTCCCCTGTGGACTCGATGGTGGCCACCGCGTCGTTGTACTCCTTCGGCGCGGCCCAGTTGCACTCGCAGGTGCCCTGCGAACCTTCGAACCAGGAAAGCGCGTAGCTGTCCGGCAACGGGGTGAACGACACGTAGTTCGCGGCGAGCATCCCGGGGAACTGCTTGCCCTTCGGGTAGAACTTCGCGCTCCAGGTGGCGTTCTCGTTGCTCTGGATGTCAAGCGTGATCCCGATCTTCTTCAGGTCCTCCTGGAGGATCTGCGCGATCGTGGTCCACTCCTGGTTGCTGCCCGCCTTCGTCCAGAAGGTCAGCTTCGCGCCCTCGGTGACGCCCGCTTCGGCGAAGAGCTGCTTCGCCTTGTCCAGGTTGAACTCGTGCTTCGGCAGCGCCTGGTCGTAGTACTTGTTCTTCGGGTTCACCACGACGTTGCCCGGTGTCGAAACCCCGTAGCCCGCGTAGCCCGCCTCCATCATGGCGTCCCGGTTCGCCGCGTACGAAAGGGCTTCGCGCGCCTTCGGGTTGTTGAACGGCGCCGACTTCGTGTCCAGCTCCCACACCACGTAGGCAGCGGGCTCGGTGGCGGTCAGCAGCTGGCGGCCGTCCGTGGCGAGGTTTTTGACCACGTCGGGGGAAACCGAGCCGAACACGGAGAGGTCACCGGAGCGCAGCGCGGTCTGCGCCGCCGTCGCGTCGGCGTAGCGCGCGATTTTGATGCCGTCGAAATGCGGTTTCGCACCGAAGTACGCGTCGTTGCGGGTCAGCTCGACGGCCTGGTCCGGCACGAACGACTTCAGCTTGTACGGGCCGGTGCCGTTCGCGGTCTTGTTGACGTTCGCGATGTCGTCGACGTCGGTCATCTTCACGTCGATGACGTCGGTCGGCAGCTCGGGGTTCGCGGACTTCAGGTCGATCACCAGCGTCGCCGGGTCGGGCGCGCTCACCGTCTGCACCATCGCGATCTTCGCGGCCACCTGCGCCGTGGAGTTCGGCGCGAGCACCTTGTCGAAGTTCTTCTTGGCCTCGGCGGAGGTGAACGCCTTGCCGTTGTGGTACTTCACGCCGGGGTGCAGGTGAAAGGTCCACTTCTTGAAATCGGGCGAGTGGTCCCACGAGTCGGCGAGATCGGGCTTCGCCGAGTTGTCCGGCGCCCACTTGCTCAGCCCGCTCCACAGCAGCGTCTGCAACTGGGTCTGCGCCGCGCTCGAGATCTTGTTCGGGTCGAGCTGGGTGACACCGTCGACCTGGCCGAAGACGAGTGTGCCGCCGTCCTTCACCGGGCCCTGCCCGCTGTTCGCGGACGGCTTGACCTCCGGGCCGCCGGAACCGCCGTCGTCCCCACCGCACGCCGCGGTGACCGCCGCCATGGTGACCGTCGCACACGCGACGGCGAGACCCCGTCCAACTCGCACGCGTACCTCCCGCTGTGATGCGGCCGCGTTCCCCAGTGGACCGACGGACCGGCTCGGGTTGCTGCTTCGGATGCTGCCGTGACTTATACGTTATTTCGAAGATAACTTCTTCAAACTGAAGATGGTAGAACCGCCGGTGACCCCGCGCAAGGCCCGCGCGCCCGCTCAGAAGCCCCGTTTCGCGGAGATCTCCCTGCCGTGGCGCACCACCAGATCCGCCGCGTACGCGAGCTTCGGCCCGATGAGGTCGCGAGAGAACCCGGTGACCCCGATCGACCCGCTGACCCTGCCCTCGGCGTCGAAGATCGGCGCCGCGAGGCACGCGATGTCGGCCTGCTCTTCCTCGTCTTCGAGCGCGTAGCCGACCTGGCGGACCTTCGCGAGCTGGGTGCGGAACGCCCGCGCACCCGACCGCGCCGCCTTCGGGCCGGTGCCCGCGGCGAGCGTGGCGAGCAGCGGTTCCAGCTCGGCGTCGGGCAGGAAGGCCGCGATCGCCCTGCCCAGCGCGGTCAGGTTGAACGGCGACACCTTGCCGGGATAGGTATCGAACTGGATGAACCCCGGCGGCGCGGCCTTCGCCACGTAGACCACGGAAGTGCCGTCCAGCACGCCGATGTGGGCAGGCATGCGCAGCTCGTCGGCGATCGCGCGCAGGTGCGGCTGCGCCACCTCGGAGAGATCCTCCTGGCGGATCAGCGGCGCCGCGAGGTCGTAGAGGCGCAGCGTCGGCCGCCAGAAGTGGCTGCGGCCGACGACCGTCCGCGTCGCGTACCCCCGCTGCTCCAGCGTGTACACAATGGACGCGCAAGTGGCCAGCGGAATCTCGGTAGCCCTGGCGAGCGCGGTCAAGGTGAGCCCCTCCTCGGCGGCGACGAGCTTCTCCAACACCGTCAGCGCGCGGTCCACCGCGGGCGAGGCGGGCCGGTCCCCCTTGCCCTGGACGACCGGGTCCTTTTGCGCGGTCATGGCCACCCTGCTTTCCCTTCGCTTTCCTTCACACTTTCGTGCGCTTCCGCAGCGCACGGCGGTGCGCGTGTCACCCACCAGAGTCACCGCAACGGCCCTAGCCGTGGCCTGACCCAACGAGGAAGATCTTCATCTTCAGCTGTTCGTATTTATCTTCGATATACGGAGAATACTATGAAGGGTCCCCACTGGAGAGCACTGATATCCCTAGTCACCGCATCGTGCGTGGTCACCGCGCTCGCCACCGCCCCATCGGCGGCCGCGCAGCCCAGCACCGACCCCGCTGTCCCGACCGCGCGCGTGAAGGACGCGCCGCTGTCCGACATCAACCGCAACGTCGTGCCACCCGGCGGCATCAAGGCCGCGATGACCGGCGGGAACACCGTCTTCGCCGACGTCCGCGAGGCCAAGCCCCGCGCGGACGGCTACCGCCACATCGATACGCCCTCGCTCATCTCGAAGCTCAAACGCGAAGGGTTGAACACCTACGTCTACGGGATCTGGGACTCGCCGACCGACTGGGACGACCTGCGCACCGAGTTCGCACCGGCGGCCGGGCGCGCCGGGATCCGGATCTGGGTCTACGTCGTGCCACCGTCGGAGTGCATGGACAATCCGGTCCCGAGCCGCAGCGGCCGCTGCTCCCGGCCGTACAAGCTCGACTTCGTCTCGTGGGCGCGTGAGATCGCGAAGCTCTCGGTGGCCAACCCGAACGTCGTCGCGTGGGCCATCGACGACTTCCTGGTCGGCGCCAACAGCGAGCTGTTCACACCCGACTACATGCAGAAGATCGTGGACAGCCAGGATTCGGTGAACCCGAAACTCGGTTTCTACACCACCGCCTACTACGGCGAAGCGGTCAGCGACAGCTTCTACGCCCGCTTCGGCCCCTACATCGACGGGATCGTGTACCCGTATCTCGGGTACAGCAACAACACCCAGGACCCGTCCGCGGTCGGCCCCAACCTCGACACCATCCTCAAGCAGACCCAGCCGCGCGGGCTCGGCGTGCTGTTCCTGCTCTACACCAACAGGTTCCTCGACGCGGCGAACCCGCCGACGGAGACCTACGTGGCCAAGTCGATCGAGAACGCGATGCCGTACGTGCGCGACGGCCGCATCCTGGGCATCAACAACTACGGGCTGCCGCTGGGGGACAAACCCGCGCTGGCCGGCGACAACCGGGCCGCGCACGGCATCGGCCGGTTCTCGGTCGCGCTCGCGAGCTACGCGGGCACCCGCGCCGGTGAGTACGGGCAGGCCGAGCAGACGGTGCTGGTGAACCCGTTCGCGCGCCGCAAGACGATCTCGTTCGCGGACTTCGACTGGTACTACGGGAACCTGGGCGGCTCCGGGTACCACTACAAGCAGCTGCTCGTGGACGGGAAGGTGGTGTGGGAGTCCGACGTCACCGACGCGGGCGGCGACACCTACCAGCAGCGGACCGTCGATGTCACGGATGCGTTGCGCGACAAGGTTTCCGCGACGATCGCCCTGCGGGTGATCGACAAGTACGGCGTCGGCGACTACCCGCTCGACATCGGGTTCGACGACGTCCGCGGCGACGGGCTGCTGGTGCTCAACGGCGGTTTCGAAGGCGACTGGGGCTGGAAGATCTCCGCCAACGGCCACTCGATCCTGCCCTCGATCGACCTGTACGCCACCGACCGCCCGGCCAGGATCAGGGACGCGGTCGCGCTGAGCATGCGCGGCCTGCCCTACTTCGCGCCGCCGGTCCCGCCGGAGCGGCAGGGCCCCGGGTACCGGACGGACAACTTCGCGATGTTCGGGCACGGCAGGCTCAGCCTGTCCGCGCCGCCGAAGACCCCGATCCCCGCGGGCGGGTGCGCTTCGGCGACGCAGGTGATGCGCGTCGACCCGTCGTCGGCGCGCTACGAGATCTCGTTCTGGGACTACGACCAGTACGCCAAGACGCAGGCGATCCGGGACTTCCTGTCCAAGCGCCTGCTCATCGACGGCAACGAGGTCTACCACCACGACATCTCGGACGGCCCGGAGTACACCTGGATGAACGGGGACGGCGGGCAGGGCCCGATCGACATCAGCGCGTTCGTGCGCGGTAAGGACAAGGTCACCGTGTCCTACCAGCTGTGCGCGGATCGTTCGATTCCCGATCTGGCCATCGACGTCGGCGTGGACACGATGACCGCGGTCGGGCTCGACGTGCGCAACCCCGGTTTCGAAAGCACCGGCGACTGGGCGCTGACCACCACCAACCCGGTGCTCAAGCCCGCGATCAAGATCGTCCGCTGACCGTCCGATGTGGACACCGACCCGGTGCGGGGCGCCCCTGCTCCGCACCGGGTCGGTCTTCGGCAGCGTGCCACGCGAGGGCCGGGAAAGGTGGCGCTGGAGTCCCCGAAGGCCACTTTCGGGGCATGGCCCTGCGGAAGTCGGGCGTGCGAGGGGTGGATTCGCGGCGTCTAGCGCCCCGAAGGCCACCTTCGGGGCATGCGCAGCCGCGCCCGCGCACCTGCGAGGGCCGAGAAAATGGCGCTAGATTCCCCGAAGGTGGCCTTCGGGGACCAACGGCGCTCCCCGCCACCGGTCTCGCGGAGCACCCGCGACTGGTTCCCGACAGCACTGTGGCCTCGGGACCGCAGGCCGCTGCCGCGATTGCGCGCGGGCATGTCAGTCGCCCGCGGCGGCCAGCAGGCGCCGGTATCGCTCGTCGCGGGAGGCGAGTAGTTCGGTCACTTCGTCCGCGGTGTAGTCGCGGAAACCGGCACCCGCCTTGACCCCCACGCGGCCGTCCGCGACCAGGTCCGACAGTTCGGCCGGGACCGTGAACCGCTCGCCGTAGGCGGCTTCGAGGGTTTCCAGGATGCTCGTGTAGACGTCGAGCCCCGCCATGTCGGCGACCGCGAACGGGCCGAAAGCGGGCAGCCGGAAGCCGAAGGTCCGCCGGACGACGGCATCGACCTGCTCCGGTGTCGCGGACCCGTCGCGGACGCAGTTGAGCGCTTCGAGGAACAACGCGAGCTGCAACCGGTTGGCGACGAACCCCGCCCCGGCACCGACCTCGATCGGCTCCTTGCCGATGGAGGTCAGGAACGACACGGCACGCCGCACGGTCTCGTCGCTGGTTTCGGGCGCGCGGGCGACTTCCACCCCTGGCACCAGCTCGGCCGGGTTGAAGAAGTGCGTGGCCACGAAGCGGTCCGCGGCCGGGACCGCGCAGGCCAGATCCTTGATCGGCAATGAAGACGTATTCGTCGCCAGCACGGACGAACTTCCCATAACGGGCCCGATCGCCCGGTAGACCTCAAGTTTCGCGCCCATGTCCTCGAAGACGGCTTCGATCACGAGATCGGCGCCCTCGACCGCGTCCGCGAGCGCCGCGCACGGTTCGGCCAGTTCGTCCAGCGGCGCGTGCGGCGTACCCGGCGCCGCTTCGACCGCGCTCTCGTACCGCAGCCTGATCGCCCGCATTCCCTTGTCCACCACGGAAGGCCGGTCGTGCACGCGGACGCGCGCGCCGCCGAGCGCCGCCGCGACCGCGATGCCCTGGCCCATGGTGCCCGCGCCGATCACCGCGACCGACTCGACGGGTTCGCCCATGACGTTCCTCCTCGCCGTATCGCGGCGATCCCGGGAGGCCCCTTGACATCCCTCGCCGCCACCCTGAATGTATACGTATTCAAGCCAGGAAGGGCAAGGGTGTGGTCACCGCACGCGAAGTCGCGAAACTCGCCGGCGTCTCGCAGGCGACCGTGTCGCGCGTGCTGCACGAGCACACGTCGGTCAGCGAGGACGTGCGCCGCAAGGTGCGCCGCGTGATGGCGGAAACCGGCTACCAGCCCAACGGCGCGGCGCGCGCGATGCGCACCAACCGCACCGGCACCGTCGGGCTCATCGTCGACGACATGACGAACCCCTTCTACCCCGAGCTGATCAGGGTGCTCGGCGCCGAACTCGGCGCGGCCGGGCTGCGGATGATCCTGTGGGACAGCGCGGGTCCCGGCGAGCGCGCCGCGCTCGACGCGATCGACCAGCGGCTCGTCGACGGGCTCCTGTTCACCACCGCGACCGCCGCGTCGGTGCCGCTCGCGCGCGCGATCGACCGGGGCGCGCCGGTGGTGCTGGTCAACCGCACCGTGCCCGATCTCGCGTGCGATCAGGTGGACAGCGACAACCACGCCGGCGCGGCGGCCGCGGCGAGGTACTTCGCGGCGGCGGGACGGCGCGAAGTCGCGCTCGTCGACGGCCCGCTGGACGCGAGCACGGCGCGCGATCGCGGTGCGGGCTTCCGCGACGGCTGCGCGGGCAACGGGCTCGACCTGCCGCCGTGGCGGATCGCCGACGGCGGGCTCTCCCACGACGGCGGGCGCGCGGCGATGGCGCGCATCCTCGCCGGTGGTCCCGCGCCGTCGGCCGTGTTCTGCGCCAACGACTTCAGCGCCTTCGGCGCGCTCGACGCGCTCGCGGAAGCGGGCCTGAGCGTGCCGCGGGACGTGTGGGTGATCGGCTACGACGACATCCCGATGGCCGCGTGGGGCGCCTTCGGCCTGACCACTGTGCGCCAGCCGCTCGCCGACATGGCGGCGACGGCCGTGTCCCTGCTGCGCGAACGGGTCGCCGAACCCGGCCGCGCCGTGCGGCACCAGCGCTTCCGCAACGACCTCGTCCCGCGGCGCACGACCGACGGGCAGGAGGCAGTTCGATGATCGCGGTGATCACCGGCGCGGGCCGAGGAATCGGCAAGGCGATCGCGGTGCGCCTCGGTGCCGATGGCGCGACCGTGGTGCTTTCCGGCCGTGACACCGAATCACTCGAAGCGACCGGTGCGGAGCTGACCGCTGTGGGCGCGACCTGGCACGCCAGGCCGCTCGACCTCACCGAACCGTCCACTGTGGACGATCTCGCGGCGTGGGTGGTGCGCGAGCTCGGCGCACCGGACGTCGTGGTGTGCAACAGCGGCGTCGGCGGCCCGTCCGCACCGGTGTGGGAGGTCGACCCCGCCACGTGGGAAGAAACCTTCGCGGTCAACACCGCGGGCGCCTTCCGCACCGTCCGGGCCTTCGCGCCGTCGATGATCGACCGCGGCGCGGGGTCGTTCGTGCTCATCGGTTCGATGACCGGAAAGCGGCCCCTCAAGCACCGGGCCCCGTACGCGGCGAGCAAGCTCGCGCTCGTCGGGTTCTGCCGCACCGCCGCACTCGACCTCGCCCCGCACGGGGTGCGGATCAACGTGGTGTCACCGGGTTTCGTCGAGGGCGAGCGCCTCGACTGGGTCGTCGGCGCGCAGGCGGAGGCCACCGGAACGGACCCGGCGTCCGCCCGCGCGACGATGCTCGGCTCGGTCCCGCTCGGGCGTTTCGTCGCGGGGTCCGACGTGGCGGCCGCCGTCGCCCACCTCGCGTCGCCCGACGCGGCCTCGATCACCGGCGAGGACGTCAACGTCAGCGCCGGGCTCGTCATGTACTGATCCCAGTCCCACTCGAGAGGAAGGGCGGTCCCCGATGGCGGAGTACCTGAAGCAGGGCTGGCAGCACGACGCCGCGCGCAGCGAAGAAGTGGTGAAGACCGTCAGCCGGATCCTGCACGACGTGGAAACCGAAGGGCTCCCCGCGATCCGGCGCTATTCGGAGCAGCTCGACAACTGGAGCCCCGAGTCCTTTGTGGTCGGTGCGGACGAGATCGCGAAGGCCCGCGAAGCCGTCCCGGACGAACTGGCACGCGAACTCGAATTCGCGCTGGGCCAGGTGCGCAACTTCGCCGCGAAACAACGGGAAACGCTCACCGATCTCGAGGTCGAGACGTTGCCGGGCGTCGTGCTCGGGCACCGGCACATCCCGGTCGGCGCGGCCGGGTCCTACTCCCCCGGCGGCCGGTACCCGCTCATCGCGTCGTCGATCATGACGGTCGCGGTGCCGAAGGCGGCCGGGGTCGGCACCGTGGTCGCCGCGGCGCCGCCTCGGGAGGCGGCCGGGATCTACCCGCCGCAGCTGTACACAATGGACCTCGCGGGCGCGGACGTGATCCTCTGCCTCGGCGGGGTGCAGGCGTTCGCCGCGCTCGCCTTCGGCGTCGAGGACGTCAAGGGCGTCGACATGGTGGTCGGCGCTGGCAACGCGTTCGTCGCCGAGGCGAAGCGGCAGCTGTTCGGCACCGTCGGCATCGACCTGCTGGCCGGGCCGACCGAGGTCGCGGTGATCGCCGACGAGACGGCGGATCCCCGGCTGGTCGCCGCCGATCTGCTCGGCCAGGCCGAGCACGGGCCGAACAGCCCGGCGCTGCTCGTCACCACTTCGCGCCCGTTCGGCCAGGCCGTGCTGTCCGAAGTGGACCGATGGCTGGCGGGGCAGTGGCCGACGAAGGAGGTCGCCGGCGCGGCGTGGCGCGAGCACGGCGCCGTGGTCGTCGCGGACTCGCTCGAAGAGGCCGCGGCCATTTCGGACTCCTACGCCCCGGAGCACCTCGAAGTGCAGACCGCCGACGACGACTGGTACTTCGAGCACCTGCGCAACTACGGCTCGCTGTTCGTCGGCCCGGAGTCGACCGTCGCCTACTCGGACAAGTCGATCGGGACGAACCACGTGCTGCCCACCGGGCGCGCCGCGCGGTACACCGGCGGGCTGTGGGTCGGGAAGTTCCTCAAGACGGTCACCTACCAGCGGCTGACCCCGGACGGCGGCGCGCTCGTCGCCCCGTCCACCGCCGCGATCGCCGACGCCGAGCTCATGTTCGGGCACGCGCTCACCGCGCGGCTGCGGCTGGACGAGCGCGCGGGGTCAACCCCGAGGTGACGCCGCGCGGGCGGCTGTGCAGGATGGGCCGGTGGATCGCGACGAGGACGGCACCGGCGGCACCGGTGCCGACGACGACACCGGGCCCATCCGCCGCGTGCCCGGCGGCGGCCCGCTCCCGCCCGGCGGCAAGCGCCGCCGGGAAGACCGGCCCGACCTGCGCCGGACACCGCCGCCGGCCGGAAAACCGGCTGAGCGCAGGGAATCGGGCAGCCGCGAGCCGCGGCGGCGGCCGACCGGCGACCCAGTCCGTCGGCCCAGACGAGCGGCGGACGGCCCTCGCCGGGAAACCACCCCAGCGAAGCCCAAAACCGGCGTCGACCGCAAACCGCCTGCCAGCCAAGGAAAACGGCAACCGCCGAAGAAACGCCCACCGGTACTGGACCCCGAGATCGGGCACGGCCACGGACACGGGCACACCCCGGCCGCGCCCGCGTCCCGGCGCGTCCGGCTGCTGCTGATCTGGCTGCTGGTGCCGATCGCCCTGCTGACCGTCGCGGGCACGCTCGTGCTGTACCCGTGGGGCACCGCCGCGCCGACGAGCGCGGTGCCGCAGGGCACCCCGGTGCACGGCGACATCACCTCGCTGGCGAACGGCCCGTGCCTCGCCGACGGCCAGGTGCAGGTGGGCGACCAGCCCCCACCCGGCGGGGACAAGCCGTGCATGACCACCGAGGTCAAGATGACCGACGGCGCGGCGGCTGGCCAGACCCTCAAGCTCGTCATCCCGGTCGAGCCGAGCACACCCCGGTTCTCGCTCAACGATTCGGTGGTGCTCGCCTACAACGGCGGTGACGCGCACGACCCGAACTCCTACCAGCTCGTCGACTTCCAGCGCGGGCTGCCGCTGCTGGTGCTCGCCGCGATCTTCGCGGTCGCGGTGATCGTGCTCGGCCGGTGGCAGGGCGTCGCCGCGCTCATCGCGCTCGGGCTGAGCTTCGTGGTGATCGCGCTGTTCGTGCTCCCCGCGATACTCGCCGGGGAGAACCCGCTGCTGGTCGCGATCGCGGGCGCCGGGGTGATCATGTTCATCGCCCTGTACCTCACCCACGGGCTGTCCGCGAGAACCTCGGTCGCGGTGCTCGGCACGATGGTGAGCCTGGCGCTCATCGGCGGCCTGTCCGCGGTGTTCTCGGCGGCCGCGTCGCTGACCGGGCTCGACGACGCGACCTCGACGCTGATCGGCTCGCTCGGCCACGGCATCGACGCGCGCGGCCTGCTGCTGGCCGGCGTCGTGATCGGCGCGCTCGGCGTACTCGACGACGTCACGGTGACCCAGACCAGCGCGGTGTGGGAGCTGCGGCGGGCGAACCCGTCGCTGTCCTGGCGCGAGCTGTACGCCGCCGGGCTGCGGATCGGGCGCGACCACGTCGGTTCGGCGGTCAACACGCTGGTGATGGCGTACGCCGGGGCGGCGCTGCCGGTGCTGCTCGTGTCGTCGCTGTCGGGGGTCGGCCTCTCCGCCGTGCTCGGCTCGCAGGACATCGCGCAGGAGATCGTGCGGACCCTGGCGGGCAGCGTCGGCATCGTCGCCGCGGTGCCCGTGACGACGGTACTGGCCGCGCTCATCGCGAGCCGCGAGCCGATTCCGAGTCACACCAGCCCCATCGGTGAGCAGTAGTCACACCAGCCCCGCGGACTCGCCCCGGTGTGCCGCGACCGCCCGCGGTGGGGTACCAAGACCGGTGTCCTGGCCCGCATCGAGGTGGAGCTGCCATGACTTCTGTGTTCACCGCACCGTTCCGCATCGCGGGCACCGCTTTCCGGCTCGGCAAGGCGGTGTGGGCCGCGCTCGATGCCGTCCCCCGCGTCGCGGCCACCCTCGACGAAATCCAGGCCACCGCGAAACACCTCGAACGGCTCGCGACCTACGCGTCGAACGAGCTGCCCGAACTCGTGTACCAGCTCGAAGCCGTGCGCGACCAGCTGACCGCGATCGAGAAGTCCCTGGCCGTCAGGACTTCAGCCGCACCTTGACCCGCCACGTAGACCAGCCATTGTCAAAACACTGACTAGTCCAAAGTGGCCACGAAACGGCTCACTGCTTCCATGGTGAACCGCTGGGCGAGCTTGCCCGACGGCGCCGCCGAGGCCAGGCGGTGCAGCGGGCGGTCGGGAACGGCTTCGCCCCTCGCTTCGGCTCGCAGCTGCGCGACCAGGAGTTCGGAGAAGATCATCCCGTTGGCCTCGACGTTGTTCAGCACACCGTCGGCGAGCTTGCGCAGCGCGAGGATGCCGAGTTCCCGGCCGCCGGTGCCCGCGTAGATCGCGAGGTCGACCTTCGCCGATTTCCCCCGCGCACCGGTGACGAGCATGCTCACCGTCCGCGCGCCGCGCACGTCCGAGACGAGCAGGTCGATGCGCTTGGCGGTGACGAGGTCGACGTGCCGTTCGCGCCACGCGCGCACGACGATCGTGGTGCCGGTGAGCCACACCTGCCTGCGCAGTCCGAACAGGACCACGTAGACCAGCGGTAGCGCGACCACCGCCGCGGTCACCAGCCCGGCGACCCGGCCACCGATCAGCCCGCCGATCCCGCCGAACGCGGCGGCCACCAGCAGCACGCCCGCGAAACCCGACCAGGCGCGCCGCTTGCGGAGGGCGGGATCCGGTTGGTGGAGCGGGATCCGCTCCGGTTGCTCTTCGTCAGTCATCGTCCAGCCTCGTGAAGAACGGGTTGGTGGTGCGCTCCCTGCCGATCGTGCTCGCGGGCCCGTGCCCCGGCAGCACGACCGTCTCGTCCGGCAGGGGAAGCACGAGTTCGCGCAACGAGCCGTCGAGCCGGTCGCGGTCGCCGCCCTCGCGGTCGGTCCGGCCCACCGAGCCCGCGAACAGGGTGTCACCGGAGAGCAGAAGCCTGCCGCCCGCCTCGGTGCGCACCCGTACCAGCACCGACCCTTCGGTGTGCCCCGGCGCGTGGTCGACGTCGAGCGCGATGCCGGCCAGTTCGATCATGCCCGCGTTGAGCGGTGTCAGCTCGGCTCCCGGCACCATCGCGTGATCGGCCGGGTGCAGCACCACCGGGACGCCGTGGCGGCGCGCGATCTCCGCGGCCGACGCGACGTGGTCGAAGTGCCCGTGCGTGGCGAGCACGGCATCGGGCGTGAGGTCGTGTTCGGCGAGCGCCGCGTCGAGCGGTTCCAGCGCGTCCTCGCCGGGATCCACCACCACGCAGTCCGCGCCGCGCCCGGCGGCGAGGAGGTAGCAGTTGGCGCCGAGCGCACCGGCCGCGAACCCGGCGACGAGCACGAAAACCCCCTCCACCTGCACCAGTGCGGTCGCCCGGCCTGTCTCGGCGCGCCCGTCCACCCACCCTAGCGGCCCCTGTACAGGGTTCTCACAGGCTGTGCCCATAGACTGCGGGCCACCCGATCGGTGTGTGACTTCGAGTGGAAACCTGGAGGGCAGGTGGCGACCAACCAGCAACGCCGCGAGGCCGCGAAGCGCAAGCTCGAGCGACAGCTTGCACGCAGGGCCGAGCGAGCGAAGCGGCGCAAGATCATCGGTGTCGGCGTGACCGTCGGCGCCGTCGTGGTGGTCGCCGGGCTGGTGGTGTTCTTCGCGACGCGGAACAGCGACGACAACGCGAACGCGGCCAAGCCCGACGCCTCGCCGTCGTCGGAGACGCCCCCGCCGCCGTCGCCAGCGGCCATCCCGACGCAGCGCGCCGCCGAGGTCAAGCGCCCGCAGCCGCTGCCGAACCCGTCCACGTGCGACTATCCGGCGAGCCAGGGCGAGAAGTCCGCTAAGACGGCGAAGGCGCCGCAGGCGGGCCCGACCCCGGCCACCGGCAAGGTGAACGCGGTCATGAAGACCACCGCGGGGGACATCCCGGTGACACTGGACCGCGCGCTCGCGCCGTGCACCGTCAACAGCTTCATGAGCCTCGCGAAGCAGGGCTTCTACACCGACACCGCCTGCCACCGCCTCGGCGTCTCCGAGGGCCTGCAGATGCTGCAGTGCGGCGACCCGAACGGCGACGGCTCCGGCGGCCCCGGCTACACGGTCAAGGACGAGAACTTCCCCGAACTGCAAGGCAAATACGGCCGCGGCCAGCTCGCGATGGCGAAGACCAGCGCGCCCAACAGCGGCGGCAGCCAGTTCTTCATGGTCTTCGGCGCCGCCCAGCTGCAGCCCGACTACACGGTGTTCGGCGAGATCTCCGACGCCGGGCTGCAGGTGCTCGACAAGGTCGCCAAGGACGGCATCGCCCCCGGCGGCGTCGGCCAGGACGGCAGCACCGGAAAGCCGAAGACCGAGGTCAAGTTCACCGGCATCACCGTCGGCTGACGCACTTTTCCGGCCCTTTTCGACGTCCCTGATGGCCAAACCTTGACGGATACAGCAACGCGAAGCGTTTCCGTGGGGAGTGGCGGTCGGGCGGCGGGTGGGCGGCACTCAATGCCGTCAAGGTGGCCATCACGGCATCAGGACGAGGCGTTCCGGCCTACGACAGCAACTCCGACACCAGCCGCTCGTAGGCGTGCCGGTACGGCGCGATCGCTCGGATACGTGCGCGATTCGCCCGTACCGCGGGAATCGCGCACCCCGTGACGACGATCGCGACCGCAGCCGCGACGAGGACGGTCACCGTCCCGAAGGCGAGCAAGACCGTGATCAGCGCCGCGAAGCCGAGCAATACCGCCGGGGCCGTCCACCGGAGCGCGCGGGCGCGAAGCCGTACGTGCGCCGCACGAGCGGCTTCCAGCTCGCGGGCCGAAAGTGGATCCACACCGGTTTCGGCGAGCACTGCGGCCGCAACCTCTTTGGCGCGAGGGTGCTTGCGCAGTTCGGCGAGCGGCGGTCCGTTCAGGAACTCCGGCCCGGTGCGCGGTACGGCCGTACTGTCGAATCGCCGGAACAGCAGGTAAGTGGTGTCGCCCTGCTGCTCCCGACCCGCGGGAACCCACCCCTCGGACGCGGCGGCGGTGCGGTATTCGTCTTGTGTCATGCGCTCGGCGATCACGTCGGCGTCCACTCTCGCCACGCCATTGATATCCGGCTGGACAACGCGGAGCGCGGCGAGCAACCCGGCTTCGCCCGCCCCAGCATCGTCGATAGGCGTCTCGTCGGCCGCGACTACCGCACGCCGAAAGTTCAGCCTCCGATCGTTGCGGCCGGAGTACCCGACCCACTGGAAGCGCTCCGACTCGGCGATGCTCTTCACATCGTCCTCGGACAGTCCTAACGGGACAGTGGTACTGGTGGTGCCCGTCGGCGTCTCCGTACCGAGCAAACGGCGGCGAGCCTCCGCCAGCCGCTTGTGCTTGGGTTTCATCCACTCCGCAACAGCAGAACCCACGACGGCAATCATCACGAGGCCAGCGAGCCCCAGGAGGACGTACATCACAACGACGTATACCGGCACGTGGCTCTCCGCTTCAGTCAGAGGGTGTTCAGAACAGCCGAGATCCGCGAGACCTCGCCCGTATCGGCCCACTCGATCGTCTGGCAGATCGCAGTCATCATGTCGACGTAGTCATCCCAATCTCTCAGACATGTCGTGCTCATCGCGAAAATCGCCAACCGTCGTTGTTCCGGCAACGGGAACATCACCTGCAGCTGCCGAACGGACGTCGCTTCCGGGGGATGTTCGCCTCGCAGGTCGGCTTGCGCGTGCACAGCAGTCTCGTCGATCACGACAAGACATCGGCCGATCTGAAGATCAACGAACTGCGTATGACGATCACGGTCTTCGAGACGAATCGACTCGGCGATTACGTCGAGGGGCCTCCGAGCATCTCCGAGCCCATCCAACAACAGCACCGAAAGCTGTGCCGTCGAAGCTGCGCTGGAGTCGACCTCAGATCGCCCGACGAAGTTCGACACAAATCGAGCACCGGTCTCCACCAACTGCTCGACAGCGAACTGGTTCGCCAGCACCAATCGGAGTCGTTCCTCATTCGACAAACTGGGAAACGCGACGTCGATCGAATCAAGCAACTCGTTGGCGCGCTCTTCGATCGTCGCGGTCAGGTCGAGGTCGGTGAACCCTGCAGGCAGCGAGAAACGGAAAGGAAAGTCAAGCTCGACTGTTTCACTCATGATCGATTCCTATCCGAATGCCCTGGCGAACTGGCCAAGCGAACGTCCAAGGCCACCTACCCCGCTCGCCGTCTTGCCCCAGTCACCGACGCTCTGACCAGCCGCGACTGCCCCCGCACCATAGCCGACACCATCCTTGATGCTCTTTGTCGTGTCATTGCCGACCGCGAGGTCGAGAGCAACCGGCACCTGCGCTGTCAGATTCACGGTGTTTTGGGCAACCTTCGCAATCGTGTCCGCATTGCCCCCCACTAGCTGGGCGGTACGACTGCCGAGCTTCTCGAACATCGTAGCGGCCTCCGCCACTCGACCGGCCTCCGATAGAAACATCTTCCCACCAGCGATGACAGCCTCACCGAGACCTTCGACCGTTCGCAGCGAACTCGCCGCTTCACCCAGGCTTTTGGCTGCCACTCCGACGCCCGGGATCACACCTAACGCGTCGGTAGCCAGACCGACCCAAGCGGTCGGGTCAGCCCACTTGCCCTCAACGACCATCTCGCCGCCGTGGGCGGCAAGCGCGACTCCGCCCGCGATGAGCGCGATCGGGCCGGTAACCGGCGCCAGAAAAGGAATGAAGGACAACGCGCCAGCGACGGCTGCGATCATGCCCGCGATGTCCCCGATCTTGCCCAGGTTGTGAACCACCCAATCGCCCATGCTTTCGAAAGCATCGCCGATTGCGTCCCACATGCCCGGCGCTATATCAGTCGCGTCATCAAGCTGATCCGCTACCGCATCAGCATCGTCTTCCCACCGATCTTGCAGGTCACGGGCTTGACGTCGGATATCTTCAAGGCGATCCCATGCCGCTTCAGCGGCCGTCCCAGCTTGCTCGGCCGCCGCAGATGCCTCCTTAGCCTTGTTCTGGGCCGCTTCCGCCGCCGCCGTGTCATTGGTGTCGTACATGACCGGCGTGTTCGCCTTCGTCTGCGCTTGCTTCGCGGCCGCATCAGCTCGCTGAGCATCGGCCAGCGCCTGCCGCGCCTGATTTTCCAGGTCGATTGCCTGTGCTTGGTGGCCAGCCAACGTAGCTTGCCAACCGCTGAGCGCTTTCCCGGCAGCAAGAAGCGACTGATGTGCATCGTCCAACAATCCAGGGAGGTCACCCAGCTTTTCGGCAAATTCCTTCGACGCCTCGCCGGTCCATGAGTCTTTGTCTTTCTTGACATTCTCAAGAACGGTAAAGGACTCCTTGAGCCAGTTACCGGTATCGGTCATTTGCTTGGCGAGCACTCCGACAACTTCGGGATTTCCCCTGGCTGGGTCGAATGTGAGACCATGCCAGTCGGCCTTACTGGTCATCGCGCCGGTCCCATAGTCGGGGGCTCCGGCTGACCAGCACTGCCCGCCTCAACCTTTTGGGCCATCTTGGTCAGATTGTCTCGAAGCGAGTTCTCGAAATCCGCATACTTGCCCTTCGCCGCACCGAGCGCTTCGGTGATCTTCGCTACACAATCACCCATCTTGCGGATCCCGCGTTCCCAGTCCTCCCGAAAGTCGGCGCATGCCTCGTCAAGGTCATCTGGACCAATGGAATCGGGTCCAATGTCCTCCATGGACTTCAGCGCACCATCAAGATTCTCTTTGGCACGATTTAGATTCTTGCCAAGCACGTCCAAGCCGCCGATATCGACCGTAAAGTCGGGCACTACGTGTTCCCTCCCCAGGCACACGAAAACATCGTCCAGTTGATGCGGCTGGACCGATGACGATATACATGACGTTTGGACACTTTGCCATCAACTGGACTTCCAGGGATGAGAAACGAGAAAAGTCACCTCCTTGGGGGAACGTCAGCAGAGTAGTCGCGGAGTGTGACGGAGCGTTCGTGGATGTGCTGGCAGCTCAGCGGTGGCGGAAGTTCGGGGTGCGGCGTTCCAAGAAGGCCGCGACTCCTTCCGCGTAGTCTTCGCCCCGGATCGCGGCCGATCGGATCTCGGCGATCTCGGCGTCGTCGGAGTCCTGGCCCGCCTGGATCTTCCCGATGATCGCGTTCATCCCCCTGATCGAGGCCTGCGACCGTGCACAAAGGACGTTCGCGAACTCGCGGACGCCGTCTTCGAGCGTCTCGGGGGCGAAAATATCGTTCAGCAGGCCGATTTCCCGTGCCCGGGTGGCGTCGATCAGGTTGCCGGACAACAGGAAGTACCGCGCGTGCGCCGGGCCGATCAGCGACACCAGCTGGTGGGTCGACCGGAAGTCGTAGACGATCCCGAGCTTCGCAGGGGTGATCCCGAAGCGCGCCGACGGCTCGGCGAACCGGAAGTCGCACGCCACCGAAATCTGGCAGCCGCCGCCGATGCAGTTGCCCCTGATCATCGCGATGCTCGGCTTCCGCATACCGGACAGCGCCCGCACCGCGCCGTCGACGACCTTGTCGTAGGCCATCGCGCCGTCGGCCGACGAGCGCAGGTCGCCGAACTCGCTGATGTCCGCGCCCGCCGAGAAATCGGCACCGGCACCGGTCAGCACCAGCACCTTGATCGCGGGATCGGCTTCGACCTCGTCCACGATGCCGGGGAGCGCGGACCACATCTCGTAGGTGACCGCGTTCTTCTTGGCGGGCCTGGCAAAGGTCAGACGCGCGATGTCCCCGTCACGGTCGAATTCGAAGCCTTCGATCATGGCGAGGAGCCTAAACCGACGGCACGCGGTTACGAGGCGGACGTGACCCGGTACACGTCGTAAACACCCTCGACGCCGCGAACGACCTTGAGCACGTGCCCCAGGTGCTTCGGGTCCCCCATCTCGAACGAGAACCGGCTCACCGCGACCCTGTCCCGCGAGGTGGTGACCGAGGCGGACAGGATGTTGACCTTCTCGTCCGCGAGCACCTTCGTGACGTCGGAAAGCAGCCGGTGCCGGTCGAGCGCCTCCACCTGGATCGCGACCAGGAACACCGAGGTCTCCGACGGCGCCCATTCGACCTCGACGAGCCGCTCCGGCTGGGCGCGCAGGTCGTCGGCGTTGGTGCAGTCGGTGCGGTGCACGCTGACGCCGCCGCCCCTGGTGACGAATCCGAGTATCTCGTCGCCGGGCACCGGGGTGCAGCAGCGCGCGAGCTTGGCCCACACGTCGCTCGCGCCCTTCACGATGACGCCGACGTCGTTCGAGCCGCGGCGACGCGTCACCGTGGACGGCGTGGAGCGTTCCGCGAGCTCCTCTTCGGCCTCTTCGACGCCGCCGATCAGGGCGACCAGGCGCTGCACCACGTGCTTCGCGCTGGTGTGCCCCTCCCCGACGGCCGCGTACAACGAGCTGATGTCGGAATGCCGCAGTTCGGCGGCGAGCGCGCCCATGGACTCCGCGGAGACGAGCCGCTGCATCGGCAGCCCGACCTTGCGGACCTCCTTGGTGATCGCCTCCTTGCCCGCCTCGATCGCCTCGTCGCGGCGTTCCTTGGCGAACCACTGGCGGATCTTGGCGCGCGCCTTCGGCGAGCCCGCGAACTGCAGCCAGTCGCGGCTCGGGCCCGCACCCTCTGCCTTGGAGGTGAAGATCTCGACGACCTCGCCGTTTTCGAGCTTCCGCTCCAGCGCGACGAGCCTGCCGTTCACGCGCGCGCCGATGCACCGGTGGCCGACCTCGGTGTGCACCGCGTAGGCGAAGTCGACCGGCGTGGACCCGACCGGCAGCGTGATCACGTCGCCCTTCGGCGTGAACACGAAGATCTCGCGCGTGGCCAGCTCGTAGCGCAGCGAGTCGAGGAACTCCCCCGGGTCCGCGGCCTCGCGCTGCCAGTCGAGCAGCTGGCGCATCCAGGCCATCTCGTCGACGTCGACGGCGTTGCCCCGGTGGGTGCCCCTGGTTTCCTTGTACCGCCAGTGCGCCGCGATGCCGTACTCCGCGGTGCGGTGCATCTCGTAGGTGCGGATCTGGACTTCGAGGGGTTTGCCGTCCGGGCCGATCACCGTGGTGTGCAGCGACTGGTAGACGCCGAACCGCGGCTGCGCGATGTAGTCCTTGAACCGGCCGGGCATCGGCTGCCACAGCGCGTGCACCACGCCCATCGCCGCGTAGCAGTCCCTGACGTCCTCGACCAGGATCCGCACGCCCACGAGGTCGTGGATGTCGTCGAGATCGCGGCCGCGCACGATCATCTTCTGGTGGATCGAGTAGTAGTGCTTCGGCCTGCCCTCGACCTTCGCGACCACCCGCGAACCGGCGAGCTGGGTGGACAGCTCCCCGATCACGGTGCGCAGGTAGGTGTCGCGCGACGGCGCCCTGTCCGCCACCAGCCGCACGATCTCGTCGTACTTCTTCGGCTGCAGGATGGCGAACGCGAGGTCTTCGAGCTCCCATTTGACGGTGGCCATGCCGAGGCGGTGCGCGAGCGGGGCGAGAACCTCCAGCGTCTCCTTCGCCTTGCGCGCCTGCTTCTCCGGCGGCAGGAAGCGCATGGTGCGCATGTTGTGCAGCCGGTCGGCGAGCTTGATCACCAGCACGCGCGGGTCGCGCGCCATCGCGATCACCATCTTGCGGATGGTCTCGGCCTCGGCCGCGCTGCCGAGCTTGACCTTGTCCAGCTTGGTCACGCCGTCGACGAGCTGGGCCACCTTGTCGCCGAAGTCGGCGCTGAG
Source organism: Amycolatopsis sp. CA-230715 (assembly GCF_018736145.1). Lineage (GTDB taxonomy): Bacteria > Actinomycetota > Actinomycetes > Mycobacteriales > Pseudonocardiaceae > Amycolatopsis. The sequence continues at coordinate 8,191,600 of NZ_CP059997.1, read as the reverse complement.
GTTGTCGAGCGAGTAGCCGGTGTCCTCCACCGTGTCGTGCAGCAGCGCCGCGACGAGCGTGATGGTGTCCATGCCGAGGTCGGCGAGGATGGTCGCGACCGCGAGCGGGTGCGTGATGTAGGGGTCGCCGGACTTGCGGCGCTGGTCCCGGTGCAGCTCCTCGGCCACGTCGTAGGCGCGCTGCAGCAGGGCGAGATCGGCGTTCGGGTGCAGCTCGCGGTGCACCGCGGCCAGCGGTTCGAGCACCTGCTTGACCGAGGCGGCGCGCTGTGCCGTGATCCGCCTGGCGAGGCGCGCGCGCACCCTCCTGGTGGCGGACGGCGCCCGTGTCGCGCCGGTGCGCCCGGACGGCTGGCCGCCGTCCTGCGCGGGCACTCCAGCATCGAGCTCCTGGCTCACCCGCACCTCCAATTGCTCGTGCGGTCTCGGATGTCCAGCCTAACCCGCCGTGGCCGACACCACCGGCACACCCGCCGATTGGGCAAAAGCCCACCGTGAGTAGAGCCGCGACGCCTCCCGTGCGCGCCGATCAGACGGTCGACAACGCGCGCACCACGCGATCACCCAGCGTGGCGCGCCCGCCGAGCCCGGCCAGCTCCAGCACGACCGACACACCGGCGACCGTGGCGCCCGCCTTCTCCAGCAGCGCGCACGCCGCCGTCGCGGTCCCGCCCGTCGCGAGCACGTCGTCCACGATCTGGACCCGCTGACCGGGCGACACGACCTCGGCTGGCAGTTCGAGCGACGCGGTGCCGTATTCGAGCTCGTAGTCGACCCTGCCCGCCACCGCGGGCAGCTTGCCCGGCTTGCGCACCAGCACGACGCCGAGACCGGCTGCGAAGCCGACCGCGGCGGCCAGCACGAATCCCCGCGCTTCCACCGCGGCCAGCAGCTCGACCTCCGGCTCGATCGTGCCGGCGAGCGCCTCCACCACGGTCGAGAACCCGGCCGCGTCCGCGAACAGTGGCGAGAGGTCCCGGAACCGCACACCTGGTTCCGGGAACCCGTCGATCTCGGTGATCAGGCCGAGTGCGGCGTCCACATTGTCCACTGCCACGAACTAGCGCCTGCGCTTGCCGGACGGACGACTGGTCCGCCTCGGCGTCTGCTTCTGGTTCCGCGCGGGCACGCTCGCCGCCGCCGCGTACGCCTTTTCCTTGCGCAGCTCGGCTTCCAGCGCCTCGTCGTCGGTCACGTCGAGATCGTCCTCTGTGGACGAACCGCCGCGCTCCGCCGCCTTCTTCGCGAGGTTTTCCTTGCGCGCCTTGACCCTGGCGGCCTGCTGGCGGTACTTCGGGTCCCGCATCTTGAAGTCCACCAGCAGCGGCGTCGCGAGCGCGACCGAGGACAGCACACCCACGATCGTGCCGGTGAGCTGCACCAGCGCCAGGTCCTGCAGCGTGCCGGAGCCCAGCAGGATGTAGCCGATCACGAGCAGGCCGAGGATCGGCAGCATCGCGATGACCGCGGTGTTGATCGACCGCATCAGGGTCTGGTTGAGCGCCAGGTTCGCCGCCTCGCCGTAGTCGCGCCTGGTCAGCCCGAGCAGGCCGCGGGTGTTCTCCTTGACCTTGTCGAACACCACCACCGTGTCGTACAAGGAGAATCCGAGAATGGTCAGCAGACCGATCACCGTCGCGGGCGTGACCTCGAAACCGACGAGTGAATAGACGCCCGCGGTCACCACGATGTCGTGGATCAGCGAGATCAGCGCCGCGATCGCCATCCAGCGCTCGAAGTAGACCGCGAGGAAGATCGTCACCAGCACCAGGAAGACGGCCAGCGCGATGAGGGCCTTCTGCGAGATTTCCCCGCCCCACGACGCGCTGACGGCGCTGTCGCTGATGATCTGCGGCGCGGACCTGCCCGCGTTGTCCACCGGCTTCAGCTTGGTGAACAGATCCTGCTTGAGCTTCGCGACCTCGGCGTTGTTCAGTGCGTCCGAGCGGATCTGGATCGCCGCGCTGGTGCCCTTGCCGACGATCTGGGTCTCCGCGGCGCGCTTCCCGGTGGAATCGGAGAAGACTTCTTTGACCTGCGGCTCGGTGATCTCGGTCCCCGAGGCGTTCTTCGCGGGCATCTGCAGCTGGGTGCCGCCCTCGAACTCGATACCGAGGTTGAAGCCCTTGATCCCCATCGACGCGACGCACACCAGCACCAGCGCGCTGAAGAAGACGTACCAGCGCTTCCGGTTCCCGACGATGTTGAACGCGCCGGTGCCCACGTAGAGCCGGTGGAAGAAGCTCTCCCGCTTACCCGAGTTCGGTGTCTTCTCGGAGGTCTCGCCCGCGGCGTTCCCGTGTTCTTCGACGGCCACGTCAGGCCTCCTTCGCGGTCGCGCCACGGCGGGCGGACTTGTTCGCGGCCGACTTCAGCGCGCCCAGCTTCTGCACCGCGCCGAGCCCGAGGAAGTTCGGGTTGGTCAACGTCTTCGACTTGCTCTTGGAGATCAGCGCGACCAGCGGGTGCGTCACCAGGTACACCACCACCAGGTCGAGCACGGTCGACATACCGAGCGTGAACGCGAAGCCCTGCACGTCGCCGACGGCGATGACGTAAAGCACCGCGGCGGCCAGGAAGCTCACCGCGTCCGAGGCGAGAATCGTGCGCCTCGCCCGCACCCAGCCCCGGCCCACGGCGGAGCGGAAGCTTCTGCCCTCCCGCATCTCGTCCTTGAGCCGTTCGAAGTAGATGACGAACGAGTCGGCCGTGATCCCGATGGCGATGATCAGGCCCGCGACGCCGGCGAGGTCGAGGGTGTATCCGATCCACCTTCCGAGCAGCACCAGCACGGAGTAGACGAGGGCACCGGACAACGCCAGCGAAAGGATCGTCAGCACACCGAGGAACCGGTAGTAGAACAGGCAGTAGATGAACACGATCGCGAGCCCGACGGCGCCCGCGATCAAACCCGCTTCGAGCGAAGCGAGGCCCAGGGTCGCGGACACCGTGGTGGCGTCCGACGGAGCGAACGAGAGCGGCAGCGAGCCGTACTTGAGGATGTTGGCGAGGTTCTTGGCCTCCGCCTGCCCGAACGAGCCGCTGATCTCGGTGTTGCCACCGAGGATCGGGCCGTTGATGTTCGGCGCCGAGACGACCTGGGTGTCGAGCACGAACGCGGCGCGCTTGTTGACGTGGGACGAGGTGAAATCGCCCCAGGTCTTGCCGCCGTCGGGCTTGAACTGCAGGTTGACCGTCCAGCCCGGCTTCTGCGGAGCGGGCGGCGCGGCCTGCGCGTCGGAGATCTCGGTGCCCTGCAGGAACACCGGGCCGAGCACGTACTTCTCGGTGCCGTCCTGCAGGCAGGTGACCAGCGGCTTGTCCGGATCGTCGTTACCAGCCAGCGGGTCGTTCTTGCCCGGGGTGCAGGTCATCGCCGCGAGCGCCTGCTGCTGCAGCTGCTGCGCGGCGGCCGCCTGCTGCTGGTTGTTCGGGTCCTTCGCGACCAGCGCGGGGTTCTGCCGCGCCGCCTTCGCGGCCGCGATCTCCTGCTTGGTCTTCTGGTCGATCGAGTCGTCGCCGGGCGACGGCGTCGGCGGCTGCTGAGCCGCGCCGGGCGCGCCACCGCCACCACCGGGGGCGGGCGCGTTCGACGGTTTGCCCGCGGGCGCCGAGGCTGGCGGGGCCGACGGGTTCGGCGCCGGGGCCGAGGACTGGCCGGGCGGCGGCTGCTGGCCGGGCTGCTGCCCCGGCTGGCCCGGCTGCTGAGGCGCCCCGACCCGTTCGGCCTGGATCACCTCGCGGAAGCCGAGCTTGGCCGTCTTGCCGAGGTTCTTGGCCTGGTCGCCCTGGTCGCCGGGGACGGTGATGACGACGTTGTCGCCGTCGAGCACCACCTGGGTACCACCGACGCCGTAACCGTTCACCCGGGTTTCGATGATCTGGCGCGCCTGGTCGAGCGATTCCTTCGTGGGAGCTCCGCCCTCCGGTGTGCGCGCGGTCAGCGTGACCCGCGTGCCGCCCTGGAGGTCGATGCCGAGCTTCGGGGTCGGCTTCCCGTCGCCGGTGAGGAACACCAGCGCGTAGAGCGCGACCACGATGATGCCGAAGAAGGCGAGATAGCGTCCCGGGCGGATCTGCCCGGCCGGTGGTGCCACGGTGGTCGTTCTCCTCGAAGTGAAAGTTCTCGGACTCGGCGCTGCGGGCGCGCTCGCGAACGGTGTGCGTCCGCGCGCGAGCCAGCCGCCGCGCGCGGACACGGTTGATCACTATGACGCCGGACACGCACGCAGCACCGAGACACTACTCGGTGCTGCGTGAACCCGGCGTTGCCCCCGTACCCACTTTCGTCGGGATTCCACGGGGCAAGCAGCGGAGCTACTTCTTGCCGTGCTCCAGCGGCGGGGCGATCTGGGCGCCCGACTCCTCGGACTTCTTCTCCTCGGTCGCCGAAGTCTCCGAAGAAGCGGTCACCGCGGGAGCCTCGTCGGCGGGAATCGCCTCGTGGGAACCAGGAGCTTCCTCGTCGGCGGAGTCGTCCTCAACGACCGGCTCGACGCGCTCGCGAACCGCCTGGCGCAGCCAGGTGGTCACCACGCCCGGCGCGATCTCGATGTCGATGGTGGTCTCGTCATCGGTGTTGGCGACGGTGCCGTAAAGGCCCGACGTCGTCATCACGCGGTCGCCCTCGCCGAGGCTGTTCTGCAGCTCCTGCTGCTGCTGCGCCATCCGCTTCTGCTTGCGCGTTCCCATCACCAGCGGAACCGCCACGACGAGCATGAGGAGCACCGGCAGCAATAACTGTTCCATGATTCTCCATTCGACGGACGCCCCACAGCGGGGTGTTACGTCCGGTTTTGTATAGATGTGCTCTTCAGAGTGTGCCAGGTACCACTGAAAACGCCAGCACCGGTGTCGGGAGTTCCCGGTGAGCTACTGGTCGAACGCCTCCTGGTCGAACAGCGTAGGACCCGGCTGTCCCAGCCCGCCGCCGTACCCGGCGGGCACGGTGAGCCCGAGGTGCTCCCACGCCGACGGTGTCGCCACCCGGCCGCGCGGAGTGCGGGCGAGCATGCCGGCGCGAACCAGGTAGGGCTCACACACCTCTTCGACGGTACCTGGTTCCTCGCCCACCGCTACCGCCAGTGTCGTCACGCCGACCGGGCCTCCGCCGAACGAGCGGCACAGCGCGGTCAGCACCGCGCGGTCGAGGCGGTCGAGGCCCAGCTCGTCGACGTCGTAGACGGCCAGCGCCGCGCGGGCGATCGCCCTGCTCACCCTGCCGTCCTCCCTGACCTCGGCGTAGTCGCGCACGCGGCGCAGGAGCCGGTTCGCGATCCGGGGCGTGCCACGCGAACGGCCCGCGATCTCGGCGCACCCGTCCGCGTCGATCTCGATGCCGAGGATGGTCGCCGCCCGGCGCACCACCAGCTCCAGCTCCTCGTCGGCGTAGAACTCCATCTGACCGGTGAACCCGAACCGGTCGCGCAGCGGGCCGGTCAGCGCGCCCGAGCGCGTGGTGGCCCCGACCAGGGTGAACGGTGCGATCTCGAGCGGGATGCTGGTGGCGCCCGGCCCCTTGCCGACCACCACGTCCACCCGGAAGTCCTCCATCGCGAGGTACAGCATCTCCTCGGCGGGACGGGCGATCCGGTGGATCTCGTCGATGAACAGCACGTCGCCTTCGGCGAGGTTCGACAGCATCGCCGCGAGGTCTCCGGCGCGTTCCAGCGCGGGACCGGAGGTGATCCGGATGGCGGCGTCCAGTTCCGCCGCGACGATCATCGCCAGGCTCGTCTTCCCGAGCCCCGGGGGCCCGGACAGCAGCACGTGGTCCGGCGGCACGCCGCGGCGGCGCGCGCTCTCCAGCACCAGTTGCAGCTGCTCGCGAACCCGCGGCTGGCCGACGAACTCTTCGAGCTTGCGCGGACGGAGTGTGGTCTCGACCTCGCGCTCCCCGTTCTGCGGGAGGGCGGAGAGGGTCTCGTCCGTCTCGAAGTCCGTCATGTGCCCATGGTCCACGCCCGCGGCCTACCGCTTGCGGCCGAGGGTGGCCAACGCCGCCCGCAGCACCGTGGCCGTGGTGTGCTGCGCGTCCTCGTCGGCCAGGACCCTGTCGACGGCTTGCTCGGCCTGCTTCGCCGGGAAACCCAGTCCTGCCAACGCTTCCACGACCTCGCCGCGCACCGCGGAGCCCGCGACCGCGCCCACGGCCGCCTCCGGCGCGCCGGGCGCGGCGGCCACGACCTTGTCGCGCAGTTCGAGGCTGAGGCGCTCGGCCCCCTTCCGGCCGATCCCGGGCACCTGGGTCAGCACGGTGATGTTCCCTTCGGACAGCGCGGCTTTCAGCTTGTCGGGGTCGAGCACCGCGAGCGCCGCGAGCGCGATGCGCGGCCCGATCCCGGACACCGTCTGCAGCAGCCCGAACAGCTCGCGCGCTTCGGCGTCGGCGAAACCGAACAGGGTCAACGAATCCTCGCGCACGACCAGCGTCGTGTGCAGCCGGGTCTGCTCACCGCGGCGCAGCGTCGCGAGCGTCGACGGCGTCGCCTGCACGGCGACACCGAACCCGCCCATCTCGACGACCACGTGGTCGAGCCCGATTTCCAGGACTTCTCCGCGTACCGAGGAGATCATCGCCGCACTCCCGTGTTCTTCGCCGCCTTCGCCGCTTCGGCGAGGCGTGCCTTGTGGGCCTTCGCCAGTTCCTTCGCCCGCGCCTCCGCTTCGGCGAGCCGCAACCGCATCGGCTCCCGCCACAGGTGGCAGATCGCCAGCCCCAGCGCGTCGGCCGCGTCCGCGGGCTTCGGCGCGTCCTCGAGCTTGAGCAGCCGGGTAACCATGGCGGTGACCTGGGCCTTGTCCGCCCGGCCCGATCCGGTGACGGCGGCCTTCATCTCGCTCGGCGTGTGGAACGCGACGGGAAGCCCGCGGCGCGCCGCGGACAGCGCGACCACACCGCCCGCCTGCGCGGTGCCCATCGCCGTGCGCACGTTGTGCTGGCTGAACACGCGCTCGATGGCGACCGCCTCCGGCCGGTACCGGTCCAGCCAGTCCTCCACCGCGTCGGCCACCGCCATCAGCCTGGTCGCGAGCGTGGCGTCGGCGGGGGTGCGCACGACGTCGACCGCGACGCAGCTGACCGACCGGCCGGTGCCGCCGTCCACGACGCCGATCCCGCACCGGGTCAGCCCGGGGTCCACACCGAGCACGCGCACCTGATCACCTCTCGCCGAACACCAGTTCGAGGTGAGGCTACCGGGCGTTCTCCGCGAGTACGGCGAGGACGCGCCGTGCGGATGTCACGGACCGTCGACGCCCGGTGTCCAGCTCTCCGGCTCACCGCTCTCGGTGAGCACGAGCTGCCACTCGCCGAACCCCTCCGGCGCGCTGTCCTGCCACGGCCACGAACCGTCCGGGGTCGGCACGATCAGCTGCACGGCGGGGAAGTCGCCGTCCGGGTACACCAGGAACGCGCTGCCGAAGTACTCGAGGTAGTGCCCCTTGGCGACCTTCTCGAAGGTGACCGGCACGCCGTCGAAGAAATCCGTGTACAGCTTGCCGTACTCGAACTGCTCCCCCGCCGCCGCACGGTCCACATAGGCGTCGAGCAGAACCGGGCCGATCTCCGCGGGCAGGCCGACCACGACCGCTTCGGGAACCCCGTGCAACGCCCACGCGCAGGCGGTGAAGGCGTAGCCGGCGCCCTCCTCGTCATCGGGCACCGCGATGACGGCGTTCCCCCGTTGCTGCCCCTGCTGGACAATCCACTCGAGCAGCTCTTCTTCTTCGGGCGCAAGGGTTTCGGCGGTCACGGGCGTCATTGTGCCGTATCCCGCCCTCGACGGGAAAGGCACCGGCCACCGGAATTTCGCCTACCGGTCAGGTTTTCGGGACGAACGGTCAGCCGACTTCCGCGAGCACCTCGTCCGACACGTCGAAGTTCGCATACACGTTCTGGACGTCGTCGCAGTCCTCGAGCGCGTCGATCAGGTTGAACACCTTCTTGGCACCGTCGGCTTCGAGCGCCACGGTCATCGACGGCAGGAAGCTCATGTCCGCCGACTCGTAGTCGTATTCGGCTTCCTGCAAGGCTTTCCGCACCGCGACCAGATCGGTCGCCTCGGAGATGATCTCGAAGCTCTCGCCGAGATCGTTGACCTCTTCGGCGCCGGCGTCGAGAACGGCCATCAGCACGTCGTCCTCGCTCAGGTCGTTCTTCGGCATGAGCACGACACCCTTGCGGTTGAACAGGTAGGCGACCGAACCCGGGTCGGCGAGCGAACCGTTGTTGCGCGTCAAGGCGGTGCGCACCTCCATCGCGGCCCGGTTCTTGTTGTCGGTCAGGCACTCGATCAGCACCGCGACACCGTTGGGGCCGTAGCCCTCGTAGGTGATCGTCTGCCAGTCCGCGCCGCCCGCTTCCTCGCCGCCGCCGCGCTTGCGCGCGCGCTCGATGTTGTCCGCGGGAACCGAGTTGCGCTTGGCCTTGGCGATCGCGTCGTAGAGAGTCGGGTTCCCGTCGGGGTCACTGCCGCCGGTGCGCGCCGCCACCTCGATGTTCTTGATCAACCTCGCGAAGAGCTTGCCGCGCTTCGCGTCGAGGTTGGCCTTCTTGTGCTTGGTGGTGGCCCACTTGGAGTGGCCGCTCATCTCTCCTCCAACTGCTTCTACGCGGGAACGCGGTCTCGTACCATGCCGACGAACAGCCGGTGCACGCGCTCGTCCCCCGTGAGCTCCGGGTGGAACGCGGTGGCGAGCACTGCTCCCTGCCTGACCGCGACGATCCTAGCGGCAGCGTCCCCGGCGGCAGGGGTGTCCGGTACCCGTGCGAGCACTTCGACGCCGTCGCCGGTCCGCTCGACCCACGGCGCGCGGATGAAGACGGCGTGCAGCGGCGCCTCGCCCGGTGCGCCGAGACCGGCGAAGTCCAGGTCGGACTCGAACGAGTCGACCTGCCGCCCGAAGGCGTTGCGGCGCACGACGACGTCGAGCCCGCCGAGCTGGCGCTGATCCGGCCTGCCGTCGAGCACTTCGCGCGCGAGCAGGATCATGCCCGCGCACGACCCGAACGCGGGCAGCCCGGCCGCGATGCGCTCGCGCAGCGGTTCGAGCAGCTCGAACGTTTCGAGCAGGCGCGACATCGTGGTGGACTCGCCGCCCGGCAGCACCAGACCGTCCACTTCGGACAGTTCGGCCGGGCGCCGGACGGGCAGCGCGGTGGCGCCCGCACCGGTCAGCATGGCGAGGTGCTCGCGCACGTCCCCCTGCAGCGCGAGCACTCCGACCACTGGCCTGTCCACCGGCACCTCCGTCAGCTAAGGCAACCGCACAAGCCTAATGCGCAGGTCAGCGACGCTCACCCCGGGGGCGGTCCGCCGCCGCGACGCGCAGCGCCTGCTCGAGGTCGTCCCAGAGGTCGTCGACGTCCTCGAGCCCGACCGAGACCCGCAGCAGGCTCGACGGAACTCCGCACGCTTCGCGGTCGGACTCGCCGACCAGCCGGTGGGTCAGCGCGCCGGGGTGCTCGATGAGCGTGTCGACCGAGCCGAGGCTGACCGCGGGCGTGACCAGACCGAGCTTGCCGACCACGGCGTACGGGTCACCGACCGGCTCGAAGGCGAGCATCGCGCCGGGCTCCCGCAACTGCGTGCCGAGCAGCGGCCCGCCGGTGAGCCCCGGGTACCGCACCGAGTCCACGGCGGGGTGCTCGGCGAGCCTCATCGCCAGCTCCGACGCCGTGCGCGTGGCCGCTTCGACGCGCAAGGGCAGCGTCGCGAGCCCGCGGTGCAGCAGGTAGCCGCCGAGCGGGTGCAGCACCGCGCCGGTGAGGATCCGGAGCTGCCGCAGCGGACCGGCGAGCGGCTCGGCGCAGGCGACCACACCGCCGAGCACGTCACCGTGACCGCCGAGGTACTTGGTGCCCGAATGCAGGACGTAGGCGGCGCCGTGCGCGGCCGGGTTCTGCAGTACCGGGGTCGCGAAGGTGTTGTCGACGAGCACCGGGACTTCGCCCGCGGCGCGCACCACGGCGGCGATGTCGGTCAGGTCGAGGTTCGGGTTCGCCGGGGTCTCCAGCACGACGAGCCCGGTGTCCGGCCGGATCGCCGCCTCGATCTCGTCCGCTCGCGCGTAGGTGGTCTCGGTGCCGAGCAACCCGGTGGCCAGCAAGTGGTCCGTGCCGCCGTAGAGCGGGCGGACGGCCACCACGTGCGGGCGGCCGCGCATCAGGCAGGCCGCCTGGAGGACGGCCGTCATCGCAGCCATGCCGCTGGCGAAGGACACCGCGGACTCGACGCCTTCGAGATCGGCGAGCGCGCGTTCGAACCGCGCGACCGTCGGGTTGTGCAGCCGCGCGTACACCGGCGACGCGGCGTCGGCGAGCCCGTCGGCCCAGTCGGCCAGCGCCGCCCCGCCCGCCGCTTGGTCCGGCACCGGGTAGGTGGTGGACAGGTCGATCGGCGGGACGTGCACGCCGAGCCCGCCCAAATCGTCCTTGCCGCCGTGCACCGCACGCGTCCTGACACCCGTCACCGCTACCTCCTCGATTCACATCTGCGGGGCCAATGCTGGACGGAACGCGGTGATCTAGGGCATCTTCGAAAGCATCTTCGGCAACCGGAAGGAAGTTTCGTGCTGGATGCGATCGACGTCGCGATTCTGGCGGCCCTGCAGAACGACGCGCGGCTGCCGAACAAGGACCTGGCGGCACTGGTCAACGTGGCGCCGTCGACCTGCCTCGTGCGGCATCGCGCGCTGCGGGAGTCCGGGGTGATCAGCGGCTACCGGGCGGAGGTGTCGCTCGGCGCGCTCGGCAGGCCGCTGCAGGCGGTGGTCGCGGTGCGGATCCGCCCGCACACCAGGGCCGTGGTGCAGGTGTTCATGGAGTTCGTGCTCGGCATGCCGGAAACCGTCTCGGTGTCGCACGTGGCTGGCCCCGAGGACTTCCTCGTGCACGTGGCGGTGGCCGACGCGGCGCATCTGCAACGGCTGCTGCTCGACTCCTACACCACCCGCCGCGAAGTGGCCGAGGTGCACACGAACCTGTTGTTCGAGCACCGGCGCAAGGCGGAGGTGCCCCCTACCGTGGACGCCCTGCGCTGACGGACTCCGCGCTAGGAAACGCCGATCAGCCGCAGCAGCGCGGCCGTCGCGGCGGCGGCGATCACGACGAGCGGGAACGGCGCCTTCCGCCACGCGAGCACACCGCCGACGAGCACCCCCGCGGGGCGGGCGATCCCGGCGAACGACTGGTCCTCGGTGAGCGAAGCCGTCGCGACCACGGCGGCGAGCAGGACCACGGCCGCGGTCGCCATGATCTTCTCCGAGCGCGGGGAAAGCGTTACGCGCGACCGCAATGCGGGCCCGGCGAACCGGAACGCGAACGTGCCCGCGGCAAGTACGACGGCGCACAGGACGAGCGTGAGCGGGGCGATGATCACGCGACAGCCTCCTCTGGGGTCTTCGCCTTGCGCAGCACTACGAGCACACCCGCGAGCGCGCACAGCACCGGCAGTCCGGCGGGCAGGAAGAAAGTCGTCGCGAGCGCGATCACCACGCCGATCAGCGCGGCGAGCCGGGTGTCGCGGTCCTTCAGCGAAGGCAGCACCAGCGCGAGCAGCACGACGGGAAAGGCCGCGTCGAGCCCGAACGCGTCGGTGTCGGTGATCGCCGTGCCCGCGAACGCGCCGACGACCACGCCGAGGTTCCAGCAGACGAACAACCCGATCCCGCAAGCCCAGTACGCGGCCCGCCGTCGTTCGGCGTCCTTCTGAGCGAGCGCGAACGCCACGTTCTCGTCGATCATCAGGTGACTGCCCGCGATCCGCCGGAAGGCTCCCTTGCCGAGCAGGTCCGCGACCGCGAAGCCGAACGGGACGTGACGCGTGTTCACCAGCAGCCCGGCCACGACCGCCGCGATCGGGTTGCCGCCCGCGGCGATCATCCCGATGAACAGGAACTGCGATACCCCGGCGAAGACCAGCAGCGACAGCATCATGGGCACCCAGATCTCGAAGCCGGAACTGACCGCGAGCATCCCGTAGGAGAGCCCGACGAGGCAGTCCGCGAGGCACACGAGGCCGATGTCCCTGGCCAGGTCCGGGCCGAGGGTTCGCCAAATCGAACGCATAGCATCGTATGATGAACATGTCGGTGCCGTTCGTCAAGGAGAACAAACGGTCCGGCCTACCGAACGACGCCACGGAGCACGCACATGACCGATCACGGGCACCTGCCGCCGAGCGAGGAACAGCAACGCGGGGCGCCGCTGGAAACCATCGCGGCCTCGCTTCGGCGGGAGCGGGCACGCGCCGGGCTCTCGCTCACCGAGCTGGCGCGCAAGGCCGGGATCGCGAAGTCCACGTTGTCCCAGCTCGAATCCGCGACCGGCAACCCGAGCGTGGAAACCCTGTGGGCGCTCGGCGTCGCACTCGACGTGCAGTTCTCCCGGCTCGTCGAACCGCCGCGCCCCCAGGTTCGGGTGATCCGGTCCGGCGAGGGCCCGCGGGTGTTCGCCGAGCGCGCGAACTACGCCTGCACGCTGCTCGCCTCGTGCCCGCCCGGCATGCAACGGGACCTGTACCAGGTGGTCGCGCAGCCCGGCGCGCCGCGGCGGTCCGATCCGCACATACGAGGGGTCGTCGAGCACATCACGCTGTGCACCGGACGCGCGCTCGTCGGGCCGACGGAGGATCCCGCCGAACTGTTCCCCGGCGACTACATCTGCTACCCCGGCGACGTACCGCACATCTTCGAAGCACTCGAACCCGACACGCGCGCCGTCGAAATCTCCGAACACCCCTGAACGAGTCGTTATGCACTGAAGGCCGCCATCACGGCATTCAATGCCGTGATGGCCACCTTCAGAGGCGTTGCGAGGGCCGGAGATTCACCAGCCGCGTTCGGCGAGGCGGTGCGGCTCCGGGACGTCGTCGACGTTGATCCCGACCATCGCTTCGCCCAGGCCACGCGAGACCTTCGCGAGCACGTCGGGGTCGTCGTGGAAGGTGGTGGCCTTGACGATCGCGGCGGCGCGCTCCGCGGGGTTGCCGGACTTGAAGATGCCGGAGCCGACGAACACGCCTTCGGCGCCGAGCTGCATCATCATCGCGGCGTCGGCGGGGGTCGCGATCCCGCCCGCGGTGAACAGCACGACCGGGAGCTTGCCCTTCTCCGCGATCTCCTTGACGAGCTCGTAGGGCGCCTGAAGTTCTTTCGCCGCAACGAAAAGCTCGTCCTCGGGCAGCGAGGTGAGGCGGCGGATCTCGGCACGGATCTTCCGCATGTGCGTGGTCGCGTTCGAGACGTCGCCGGTACCGGCCTCGCCCTTCGACCTGATCATCGCGGCGCCCTCGTTGATGCGGCGCAGCGCCTCGCCGAGGTTCGTCGCACCGCACACGAACGGCACGGTGAACGCCCACTTGTCGATGTGGTTGGCGTAGTCGGCCGGGGTAAGCACCTCGGACTCGTCGATGTAGTCCACGCCGAGCGACTGGAGCACCTGCGCCTCGACGAAGTGCCCGATGCGCGCCTTCGCCATGACGGGGATGGAAACGGCTTCGATGATGCCGTCGATCAGGTCGGGGTCGCTCATCCTGGCGACACCGCCCTGCGCCCTGATGTCGGCGGGCACGCGTTCGAGCGCCATCACGGCGACGGCGCCGGCGTCCTCGGCGATCTTCGCCTGCTCGGCGGTGACCACGTCCATGATCACCCCGCCCTTGAGCATCTCGGCCATCCCGCGCTTGACGCGGGCGGTGCCGGTCGCGGCGGGGGTTGCGGTGGGCTGGACGTCAGACACGGCAAGGGCCTTTCTGGGAAGAACTGCGGTCCATTCGATGCTACGTCGGCTTTGGACCGGTGCCACAGGCCAGTACAAGCCGATCTCAGCAGTCCACTTATCGGCAGTTCTCGTCCGAGGGGGTGCGACCGCGCGCTCGGTCTTGCCCACACCGGGTGACGGGTGTGTGATCGGGGACACAAGGCGCCCGTCAACGGTGGACGCGCCATCGATCGAGCCACGGACGTGCGCGAACTCGCGGGGCCCTCCCCCGCCGAGCCGAGGAGCCGTCATGGCTGACAAACAGGCAAGGAGTACCGAGTCCGGGGCCGCGGTCGCTGTCGACGACCCGGCCAAGGTCCGCAACGTGGTGCTGGTCGGGCCGTCCGGCTCGGGCAAGACCACGCTGACCGAAGCGCTGCTCGCCGCGTCCGGGACGGTGCCGAGGGCTGGCTCGGTCGTCGAGGGCACGACCGTGTGCGACCACGATCCCGCGGCGGTGCGGCAGCAGCGTTCGGTCGGGCTTTCGGTGGCACCGCTGCTCCACGGCGACGTCAAGATCAACCTCATCGACACCCCCGGGTACGCGGACTTCGTCGGCGAACTGCGCGCGGGCCTGCGCGCGGCGGACGCGGCGTTGTTCGTGGTCTGCGCGGCCGAGGGCGTGGACGCCGCGACCGCCGCGGTATGGGCCGAGTGCGCCGCGGTGGGCATGCCGAGGGCCGTGGTGATCGCCAGGCTCGATCACGCGCGCGCCGACGCCGACGCGGAAATCGCCGCGTGCCAGGAAGCGTTCGGCGCGGGCGTGCTCCCGCTGTACCTTCCCGCGAGCGGCGGGAAACCGGGGCTCATCGGCCTCATCACGCGCCGCTACTACGACTACGCGAACGGGCTCCCCGCCACCGTGACCGATCCCGACGACGCCGACCTCGACCGGATCGCCACCGCCCGCGACGAACTGATCGAAGGGATCATCGCCGAGAGCGAGGACGAGACCCTGATGGACCGGTACCTCGCGGGCGAGGACATTGCCGAGGCCACGCTCATCTCCGATCTCGAAACCGCCGTCGCCCACGGCAGCTTCCACCCGGTGATCCCGGTGTGCGCGACCACCGGCGTCGGGCTCACCGAGGTGCTCGACGGCATGGCGCGCGCTTTCCCGTCCCCGCTGGAACATCCGCTGCCCGAGGTCACCGCGCCCGACGGCTCGGCGCACGCGCCGCTGAAGGCCGATCCGGACGGACCGCTCGTCGCCGAGGTCGTCCGCACCGCCGCGGACTCCTACGTCGGCAGGGTTTCGCTCGTGCGCGTCTTCTCCGGCACGCTGCGGCCGGAACGGCCCGTGCACGTTTCGGGCCACGGGCTCGCCGAGCGCGGCCACGAGGACCACGACGCGGACGAGCGCGTGGCGCACCTGTACTCGCCGCTCGGCGCGAACCTCCGCGAGGTTTCCCATTGCGTGGCAGGCGATCTGTGCGCGCTGACGAAGATCGGCTCGGCCGAGACCGGCGACACGGTGTCCTCACCGGACGATCCGATCCTGATGCGCCCGTGGACGATGCCCGAGCCGTTGCTGCCGGTCGCCGTCATCGCGAAGACGCGCAGCGACGAGGACACGCTCGCGCGCAACCTCGCCAGGCTCGTGGCGGGCGATCCGACGCTGCGGCTGGAGCGCAACGCGGAAACGAGCCAGCTCGTGCTGTGGTGCATGGGCGAAGCGCACGCCGACGTCGTGTTGTCCCGGCTGCGGGCGGGCGGTGCCGACATCGACACCGAGCCGGTCCGGATCTCGTTGCGGGAAACCTTCGCGGGCCCGGCGAAGGGGCACGGGCGGCACGTCAAGCAGTCCGGCGGCCACGGCCAGTACGCGGTGTGCGATATCGAGGTCGTGCCGCTCGAACGCGGTGCCGGGTTCGAGTTCGTCGACAAGGTGGTCGGCGGCGCGGTGCCGCACCAGTTCATCCCGAGCGTGGAGAAAGGCGTGCGTGCCCAGCTCGCGCGCGGGCTCGCCGACGGGCACCCGGTGATCGACGTCCGGGTCACGCTCGTGGACGGCAAGGCGCACAGCGTCGACTCCTCGGACGCGGCGTTCCAGACCGCGGGCTCGCTCGCGTTGAAGGACGCCGCCGCGAACGGGCGCATCCGGCTGCTCGAACCGCTGGAGGAGGTCGTGGTCATCGCGCCGGACGACCACCTCGGCACCGTGCTCGGCGATCTTTCCTCGCGCCGGGGCCGGGTTCTCGGCACCGAAGCCGTCGCCGAGGGGCGCAGCGTCGTCAAGGCGGAGGTCCCCGCGACCGAACTGCTGCGGTACGCGATCGACCTGCGCTCGCTGACCTCGGGCACCGCGACGTTCACCCGGCACCACGCCCGTTTCGAACCGCTCCCGGAAGGAGTGCGCACCTGAGGCACCGCAAGGGGTTTCCGGCGGGATCGCGGCGGAAACCCCTTGTGCGGGAAACCCTTGTGCCGGAAACCTCGCGTCGGAAAACCTTGCGCCGCGCCGAAACTGTCGGCCCCTCGCGGTAATGTTGAATCAAGGGCTCCCCTTGGCGCGCGAACGGATCCGTTCGCCCGATTCCGGGGTCGTCAGTGCACGGGGAAGTCGAAGCCGCCCGGCCTGCCGTTGCGGTTCGCGAGCAAGCCCGCCAGCGTCGCGATCGCGATCTCGGGCGGCGTTCGCGAGCCGATGTTGAGCCCCACGGGCCGGTGCACCCGCGCGATCCCCTCGTCCGGCACGCCGAGCGCCCGCAGCGCCTCGACGTGCGGACCGGGGTGGCGCGGGTTCCCGAGCACGCCGATCCAGCGCGCGGGCTGCGCCAGCGCGGCGCGCAGCAGCTCGCCCAGTTCCGGGCGGTGGTGGTCGGTCACGACCACGTCGGCGCGCTCGTCGAGCGCGGGGATCGCGGTGGTTTCGCCCGCCGGATCCACCAAAACCGTTTCGTAGCCGAGGTCTTCGGCGTAGCGGAGCAGGTACGCGGCGACCGGGGAGTCGAAGACCGCGACGAGCACGCGGTCCGCGGCGGACGACGCGGCTCCGCCGTGGGCGACGGCGCAGGGATCGGTCATGCCCGCAGTGTGTCAGACCTCGGGTTCGGCGATCTCGAAGTACTCGGGCAGCGGCGCGGTGCCCGCGAGCCGGAAGTAGCGGACCTTGCGGCGCCGCCGCAGCGCGAGCGTGTCCCGCACCGCGTCGTTGTGCACCCGGCGCGCGATCACCACGCGGTGCTCGGCGTCGGTCAGCTCGTCGGCGAGTGGTTTCGGCAGGTCCTCGCGCCGGACGAGGGCGAGCAGGCGCGTCAGCTCGTTCTCCTCGGCTTCCCGCTCACCACGAGGGGCCTTTTCGGCGGTTTCCGCGGCCACGCTCAGCGTCGACGCTTCTTCACCGCTCAACGCGCCCGCGGCGACCGCGCGGGCGACCACGGCCCGGCGCGCCAGGGCGGCGTCCAGCGCGGCCCACGCGGCGTCGGTGCGGACGTGCAGGCGATCGAGCCGGTTCGCCGTCGCGACGAGGAACAGCCCGCTGAGCACGACCACCAGCGCGGCGAGCGCGACGACCAGCGCGAACCCGCTCACTGCGCGGCTTCCGGCTGGTCACCGGCGCTCACCCGGCGCGGATCGGCCGCCACCGCGGCCTCGTAGACGCGCAGCACCTGCGTCGCCACGACCGGCCAGTCGAACATCGCCACCCGCTCCCCCGCCGCGGCCGCGAGCGACGCCCGCCGGGTCGGATCGCCGAGCAGCTCCGCGAGCGCGTCGGCCAGCGCACCCGCGTCACCGGTGGGCGTGAGCACCCCGGCGTTCCCGTCGTCGAGCACCCGCCGGAACGAATCGAGTGCGCTCGCGAGCACCGGCGTGCCCGCGGCCATCGCCTCGGTCAGGATCATGCCGAAGCTCTCGCCGCCGGTGTTCGGCGCGCAGTACACGTCGACGCTGCGCAACGCGCGCGCCTTGGTCTCGTCGTCGGCCTGGCCGAGCAGTTCGATGCGCGAAGCGAGTTCGGGGCCCGCTTCCCGCTTCAGGTCGTCGCCGTCGCCGCGGCCGACCACCAGCAGCCGCAGTTCGGGGAAGTCCGGCAGGATCCGGCGCAACGCGTCCAGGAGCACGGCCATCCCTTTGCGGGGCTCGGTGAACCGGCCGACGAACCCGACGGTCCCGCCTGCCCTCGGGTACCCGTCGAGCGGGACGGCGCGGGAGAAGAACTCGACGTCGACGCCGTTGGGGACCTCCACCGCGTCACCGCCGGCGTGCTCGACCTGGACGCGGCGCGCGAGCGCGGACACCGCGATCCTGGCGGTGATCTTCTCCAACAGCGGCCGCAGCACCGGCTGGAACGCGGACAGCGTCCGCGAGCGCGGCGTGGACGTGTGAAAGGTCGCCACGATGGGACCGTCGGCGACCTTGAGGGCGAGCATGGAAAGGCTGGGCGCGGTGGGCTCGTGCAGGTGCAGCACGTCGAAGGCGTTCTCGCGCAGCCAGCGGCGCACGCGCGCGTACGAGACCGGGCCGAACTGCAGGCGCGCCACCGATCCGTTGTAGGGGATGCCGAGCGCCTTGCCCGCCGGGTGCACGAACGGCGGCAGGTCCGCGCCTTCGTCCGCGGGCGCCAGCACCGAGATCTCGTGCCCGCGCGCGAGCAGCGCCTTGGCAAGGTCCATCACATGGCCTTGCACACCACCGGGGACGTCGAGCGAATACGGGCAGACGATCCCGATCTTCATGCGCCTTCCGCCTCCCCGAGGCGGGCGGGCTCGGGGTCGGCGAAGTCCGAGAGCCAGAACTTCTGCAGCATGTGCCAGTCGGTGGGGTGCGCGGCGATGTCGCCGGCGAACACGTCGGCCAGCGCCTGTGTGGCAGCGGGGACCTCGGTGCGGTGATTGACCCTGATCCGCGGGTGCAGGCGGAGCTGCCAGCCGTCCTCGGTGTACCAGCAGCCGACCGGGATGAGCGCGGCGCCGGTGGTGGCCGCGAGCCTCGCCGGGCCGGGCGCCATTTTGGTCTGTTCGCCGAAGAAGGTGACCTCGAGGCCGCCGGGGGTGAGATCGCGGTCGCTGAGCAGGCAGACGACCTTGTTCTCCCGCAAACGCTGCAACAGCAGGCGAAACGCGGCGCTGGACCCGGTCAGCGGCATGATCTCGAACCCGAGCGATTCGCGGTAGGCGACGAACCGCCGGTACAGCGACTCCGGTTTCAGCCGCTCCACCACGGTGGTGAACCGCCCGGAGTGGGAGTTGAGCCAGACACCCGCGACGTCCCAGTTGCCGGTGTGGGCGAGCGCGAGCACCGCGCCGTTGCCCTCGGCGAGCGCCGCGTCGAGATTTTCCACCCCGCTGACGGTCTGCCACACGTTGTCGGCGACCTTCTTCAGGTTCATCGACGGCAGCCGGAACGCCTCGTGCCAGTACCGCGCGTACGAGCGCATCGCCCGGCGGGTCAGGTCGTCCAGCTCGGTGTCGTCCGCCTGCGGGACGACCCGCGCGAGGTTGCGCCGGAGCTGCTGCACCCCGGCTCCCCCTCGGCGCGCGGCGATGTCCGCGCCGAGCGAGAACGCGGCCCCCGGCACGAACCGGCTCAACCGCCAGCCCGCCGCGTAGCTGAGATCGGCGACGCGTTCGGACAGACCACTCATGTCCGTTCCCCCTCCCCTCGTCCTTCGACGCGCTCCCGTGCCGACCTGGCCACCTCGAGCAGGCGCTGCAGCAAGGTGATCACCGACAGCACCGCGAGCAACCACAAGGACACTTCGACCGCGTACGGCACGCCGAGCCCGTGCAGACCGGTTCCGACGAGCGCGATGATGAGCCGCTCCGCGCGTTCGACGAGACCGCCGTCCGCCTCCAGCCCGGACGCCTCCGCGCGCGCCTTCACGTACGAGATGACCTGGGCCAGCACCAGGCAGATCAGGGCGGCGGCCGCGGCGCGGTGGTTCTGGTCGTGCACAAAACACCACCAGGCGATCGCGGCGAACAGGGCGCCGTCGACCAGCCGGTCACAGGTGGCGTCGAGCACCGCCCCGAACGGCGTGCCGTGCCCCCTCGCCCTGGCGATCGCCCCGTCAAGCAGGTCGAGCATCGCGAAGCCCCACACGGTGAAGGTGCCGGTGAGCAGCCAGCCGTTGGGGAAGAACACCAGCGCGCACGCGATCGCGCCCGCGGTGCCGAGAACCGTCATCACGTTCGGGGTGAGACCGGCGCGCAGCAGCGCCGCGCCGATGGGATCGGTGACGCGGGAGACGGAGGCACGCGCGAAGATGTTGAGCATCGGTCCTGGCGAAGATGAGCGGACGGGGCGTCCGAAGCCTATAAGGCGGCACTCCGCGTCCCGTTACGCACTGTCCCCGGCGCGCCGGGAGCCTCGTCCGCCTCGCATTCCCCCGCCTGCCGGCAGGCCTCTTCCTCGGCCGCCTTCGCCGCCTCGCACCGGGGCGCGAGCTGCCCGAGAACGGCCGCGCTGATCTCCCCCAGCGCCGTGACCTGCTCGGGGGTGAGCGCGTCGAACAAGCCCTGCCGGACGGCCTCGACGTGCCCGGGAGCGGCGGCTTCGAGCACCGCGAAGCCCTCGGTGGTGAGCGACGCCCAAGCGCCGCGCTTGTCGGTGGGGCACGATTCGCGCCGGACCCAGCCGTTGGCTTCGAGCCTGGCGACGGCGTGCGAAAGACGGCTCCGCGACGAACGCGACGCTTCGGCGAGCTCGCTCATCCGCAGGGTGTGGCCTGGCGCCTCGGACAGCTTGACCAGCACTTCGTAGTAGGTGTGCGGCATCCCGGACTCATGCTGGAGCTGGCCTTCGACATGTGCCCGGAACATGTCGAAGGCCGCGGAGAAGTCGCGCCACACGCGCTGCTCGTGCTCGCTGAGCCAACGGGGAGATTCCGGCATGACACCCATAGTACTCCTGGTTGAGCACTCAACTAAACTGCGCTACAGTGATTGTTGAGGGCTCAACCAAGTGAACGCCCCGTGAACTTCAGCCATGCCGATCGAACCAGGAGCACCGAACACATGAGCACGTCCACCACCAACCTGCCCGGGTACGTCGCCTCGACCTGGACCATCGACCCGGTGCACTCCGACGTCGCCTACAGCGTCAAGCACCTCGGGATCGCCAAGTCCCGCGGCAACTTCACCGCCTTCTCCGGCGAGGTCGTCACCGCCGAGAACATCCTCGACTCGAAGGTGACCGTCGAGATCGACGCCGCCTCGGTGGCCAGCGGCAACTCCCAGCGCGACGACCACCTCCGCGCGGCCGACTTCTTCGACATCGAGAACCACCCGACCATCACCTTCCGCTCGACCGGTATCCGCGAGGACGGCGGCGACTACGTCATCGACGGCGAGCTGACCTGGCGCGGCGCCACGGTACCGGTGTCGCTCAACGCGGAGTTCAACGGCGTGAACCCGAACCCGGCGAACGACAACACCGACACCCTCGGCGTTTCGGCGGAGACCACGGTCAACCGCCGCGACTTCGGCGTCGGCCCGGAAGGCAACGCCTTCCTGAGCGAGAAGGTCAAGATCGAGATCGAACTGCAGGCCGCGAAGGCCTGAGCTAGCGCTCGTGCCAGGCCCCTGCCAACAGTTCGCGGGTCTGGCCCAGCAACTGGGGCAGCACCTTCGTGTGGCCGACGACCGGCATGAAGTTGGCGTCGCCGCCCCACCTCGGCACCACGTGCTGGTGCAGGTGGGCGGCGATGCCGGCGCCGGCGATCACGCCCTGGTTCATGCCGATGTTGAACCCGTGCGCGCCGGACACCGCGCGCACCACGGTCATCGCCCGCTGGGTGAACTCGGCGAGTTCGACCGTCTCCTCCGGGGTCAGGTCGGTGTAGTCCGCGACGTGCCGGTAGGGCACCGCCATCAGGTGGCCGGGGTTGTACGGGTACAGGTTCAGCACCGCGTAGACGAGCTTCCCCCTCGCCAGGATGAGCGCTTCGGCGTCGTCGCGCTCGACGAGGCGGCAGAAGGGGCAGCCCTTCGGCTCGTCCCCGTCCGCCTTGTCCGCGCCCTGCACGTAGGCGAGGCGGTGCGGAGTCCACAACCGCTGCAGCGCGTCCTCGACCCCGACCCCGTCCTGCGCCTCGAACTCCTGCTCACTCACCGAGCACGGCCTCCAGCGCCTCCGCGGTCGGCGACGCGTTCTCACGCCGCCGCACCCAGTCGACGATCGCGTCCACGGCGGCGGTCACCGGGACGCCGTTGATCTGCCCGCCGTCGCGGAAGCGGAACGACACCGCGCCCGCGTCCGCGTCCTTCGCCCCCGCCAGCAGCATGAACGGCACCTTCTGCGTGGTGTGGGTGCGGATCTTCTTCTGCATGCGATCGTCGCTCGCGTCGACCTCGACGCGGATTCCCTTGTCCCGCAACGCTTTCTCGACGCCGCGCAGGTACTCGACCTGATCCGCGGTGATCGGGATGCCGACCGCCTGCACCGGCGCCAGCCACGCCGGGAACGCGCCGGCGTAGTGCTCGGTCAGCACGCCGAAGAACCGCTCGATCGACCCGAACAGCGCGCGGTGGATGACCACCGGCTGCTGGCGCGAACCGTCCGGCGCGGTGTAGGCGAGCTCGAACCGCTTGGGGTGGTTGAAGTCGAGCTGGATCGTCGACATCTGCCACGACCGGCCGATCGCGTCCCGCGCCTGCACCGAGATCTTCGGCCCGTAGTAGGCCGCGCCACCGGGATCGGGCACGAGTTCGAGCCCGGAGTCGACGGCGGCCTGGCGGAGCGTCTCGGTGGCCTCCTCCCACTGCCAGTCCTCGCCGATGAACTTCGGCGAATCGTCGCGAGTGGACAGTTCGAGGTAGAAGTCCGAGAGCCCGTAGTCGGCGAGCAGGTCCAGCACGAAGTTCAGCAGCGACCGCAGCTCGCCCGGCGCCTGCTCCGGGGTGCAGTAGATGTGCGAGTCGTCCATGGTCAGCCCGCGCACGCGGGTGAGGCCGTGCACCACACCGGACTTCTCGTACCGGTACACCGCGCCGAACTCGAACAGCCGCAACGGCAGTTCGCGGTAGGACCGCCCGCGCGAGCGGAAGATCAGGTGGTGCATCGGGCAGTTCATGGCCTTGAGGTAGTAGTCCTCCTCCTCGAACCGCACCGGCGGGAACATGGTGTCGGCGTAGTACGGCAGGTGCCCGGAGGTGTAGAACAGCCCGGCCTTGGTGATGTGCGGGGTGTTCACGAACTCGTAGTCCGCGTCCTCGTGGCGGCGGCGCGAATAGTTCTCCAGTTCGCGGCGGATGATGCCGCCCTTGGGGTGGAACACCGGCAGCCCGGAGCCGATCTCCTCGGGGAAGGAGAACAGGTCCAGCTCGGCGCCGAGCTTGCGGTGATCGCGCCGCTCCGCCTCGGCGAGCCGCTCCAGGTAGGCGTCCTGCGCCTCAGCCGATTCCCACGCGGTGCCGTAGATCCGCTGCAGCTGCGGGTTGTTCTCGTTACCGCGCCAGTACGCCGCGGCGACGCGGGTCAGCTTGAACGCCGGGATGTACTTGGTGGTCGGGACGTGCGGGCCGCGGCAGAGATCGCTCCACACGCGCTCCTTGGTGCGCGGGTCGAGGTTGTCGTAGCTGGTGAGCTCGCCAGCGCCGACCTCCATCACCTCCGCGGTGTCCACTTCGGACTTGAGGTCGACCAGTTCGAGCTTGAACGGCTCGTTCGCCAGCTCCTCCTTGGCCTCCTCGACCGAACCGAGCACCCTGCGGGAGAACTGCTGCGAGCCCTTGATGATCTGCTTCATGCGCTTTTCCAGCGCCTGCAAGTCTTCCGGGGTGAACGGGGTGTCCACCGCGAAGTCGTAGTAGAAGCCGTCCTTCACCGGCGGGCCGATGCCCAGCTTCGCCTCGGGGAACTGCTGCTGGACGGCCTGGGCCAGCACGTGCGCCGCCGAATGGCGGATCACGCTGCGCCCGTCGTCGGTGTTCGCGGCGACGGCTTCGACCTCGGTGTCCGCCTCGGGGCTCCAAGCGAGATCGCGCAGCTTGCCCTCGGTGTCACGGACCACGACGATCGCGTCCGGGCCCTTCCCCGGCAGGTCCGCGGCCCGTACCGCGGCACTCGCCGTAGTCCCCGCTGGCACCACCACGCGCGGGGCGGGCACGGCTGCGGTTGCGGGCGAGAGGGACACGATGGGCTCCTAGAGCACGAGATCACGAACTGTTGACCCGGTGAATGCTAGCCGCCACCAGCACGGCGCCTCGACCGCATTCCCCGTGCCCGTCGACGGGCGCCCCGGCGAGGTGGCCCCTGCGGGAGGTCGGGTGATCCGTACCCGATGCCCCGAAGGCGACTTTCGGGGAACTGGACGCCCTCAAGGTCCCTTTCGGGGCACGTGCGTCGCGGGCGGTCGAGCGCACGAGGGGCGTCCAGCCTCCCGAAGGCCACCTTCGGGGACTCCAGCGCCGCTTTCTCGGCCCTCGCGGGCGTGCGGCCGGAGCTGAGCATGCCCCGAGGGTGGCCTTCGGGGCGCAAGACGCCACGATCGCACCCCTCGCGCGCTCGGCGGCCGCGAGCCCTCATGCCCTGGCCTTCGGGGCATCAGGGAAATGCAGCTCCCGGGAAACGGGTCAGACGGTTTCGACGACCTCGTCGTAGTCGAGGCGGGGCAGGCGGTCGAACCACGGGTTCTCGCCTGGCTTGCCGACATTGATCACCACGAGGGACTTCCAGCCGTTGTCCGCGAAGAACTCCTTGTCGAGGCCCTCGGCGTCGAACCCGGTCATCGGGCCCGCGGCGAGGCCGGCGGCACGCACGCCGATGATGAAGTAGCCCACCTGCAGCAGCGAGTTGAGCCTGGCGAACTCGTGCCGGGCGCCGGCGTCGCCGAAGAGGTCCTTGGCGTCCGGCTTGTGCGGGAAGGTCTTCGGCAGGTTCTCGTGGAAGTCGGGGTCGGCGGCGAGCACCACGGTGACCGGGGCGGTGCCGGTCTTCGCGCGGTTGCCCTCGGCCATGTGCGGCAGCAGGCGGGCCTTGCCCTCGTCGGAACGGATCACCAGCGCGCGCAGCGGCTGCGTGTTCATCGAGGTCGGCGCCCACTTCACCAGGTCGTAGATCGCCTTCACCTGGTCGTCGCTCACCGGCTCGCCGCTGAAGGTGTTGGCCGTGCGGGCTTCGCGGAACAACAGGTCCTGGACGTCACCGGGCAGCTGGAGCGAAGAAACGGTCGAGGTCATGGATCGGCACCTTTCGAGTCGGGCGTTCTGCCGATCACCAACATAGTTGAGCCCTCTACTATTTCGCTCTCAACTACTTCTCCGTGTGTAGCGGATCACACGGGCGGGAACCGCATGGTCGCCTCCAGGTCGATCCGGACGGTCTTCTCGTCGCCGGGGGCTTCGCGCGTGCGCAGCGCGATCAGCCCGAGCCGCCACGCCGAGTACACCCCGCCGACGGTCAGCAGCCACGGCACCGCGGCCACCGGCCAGCCGAGCACCAGCGCGGCCGCCGCGAGCCCCAGCCCCACGACCGAATCGACCAGCCGCACGGCGAACACCGTCCGCGCGAGCTTTCGCGCCACCACTTCGGTGACGTACGGCAGCCCCACCGCCCAGACCGCGAGGTACGCGACCCAGCCCAGCAGCAGCACCGGATCGACCGGCTGCCCGGTCAGCAAGGTGCCCAAGGGGTGCGCGAACACCGTCAGCACCAGGCCGCCCAGCACGGTCGCACCGGTCAGCAGGACCGCCGCGCGGCGGGCGAGGCCGTGGTCCGCGCGCCCCTTCCGCTCCCCCGCCGCGAACCCGGCGAGCAGGAACCCGCCCGCCCCGTTGACGACCACCTGCAGCGGCGCGATCAGCAGGCGCCCGGCCTCCAGCATGCCGACTGCGGTGAACGAGACCAGGTTCGCCACGAGCACGCGGGCGGCGAGCTGCGCGGCTGGCCGCAGCGTCGCGTGCAGCGACCGCCAGCCCGCGAACGCCGCGACCTCGGCGAGCCCCGCGAACCCCGGCCGGACGCCGCGGCTTTCCGACGGCGGCACCTGCGCGAAGCCGAGCGCGATGGCGGTGATCGTGCCGACGCCCATCGCGGCGAACAGCATCGGCAGCGTGACCGGAGCGCCGGTGGCGAACCACGCGCCGAGCGCGACGGCGGTGCCGAGCAGGTACCCGGTGTCGTTCCAGACGAGCTTCCAGAACTCCTGGCGCGCGATCAGCACCCTGCGGAAGGTCTCCTCGACCAGCCAGCCGACGAGCATCACGGCGTAGAGCAGCGCCGCGACGTAGTCGCCGTGCCGCAGGACCAGCGAGGTGACGAGCCCGGCCGCGAAGCACAGCGCGAGGCCGATCAGCGCGCTCGCCGACAACGCCGACCGGATCCGCGGATCGCGGCGGTCCAGCACGGCGAGGCTGTCGCCGACGTAACCGGTGTAGAGCGCGGTAGCGCTGACGAGCACGGCGAGGTACACCGCGAACGCCCCGTACTCCGCGAGCCCCAGCGCACGGGCGGCGAGCACCTGCAGCAGCAGGCTCGTGCCCGCCGTGATGCCCTGCGACAGGACCGGCGCACCCAGCCTGCCGAGCAAACCTCGCAGTGCCCGGAGTCCCGCCAACGCTACTGTTGCTTTTGGGGTTGCTTCGGCTGTTGCTGTCCCTTGTGGACGGCGGGCTGCGCGGGCACCGTCTGCTGCGCCGGGGACTGCTGCTGGCCGCGGTGCTGCTGCCCCGCCCCGCCCTGCTGCACCATCGGCTGCCGCGACCGCGCGGACACCGCGCGGTGCGGGGTGTCCGGCTGCGGGCGCGCGAAGGTGAACAGGTACCCGGTGATCTGCCCGCCCAGCAGGCGGATCTGTTCGCGCAACCGGTGCACGAGCCGGGCCTCGCGGTCGCGCCGGACGACCACCACGACGCCGTCGGACTCCTTGATCACCGGGGTGACCTCGGGTGCGATGGAGGGCGACGCGGTGTCGATGAGCACCAGGTCGTAGGCCGAGCGCATGGCCACGACCGCCGCCTGCAGCAGGCTGGACCGGAAGTGGTCGAGGGTGGCCTCCTGGTACTGCCCCGCCGGGATGGCCCACAGCGCGACGCGGTCGCCGAGGTCGACGACGCGGGTGCACTCGTCCATCCTGGCGGCGCCGACCGCGATCGAGGTGAGGCCCTTCGGGTCGTACCGGAGGCCGAGCAGGTCCGACAGGCCGTGCGTGCGGACCGACGCGTCCACGACGAGCACGCGCGCCCCGCTCCTGGCGGCGGCGGTGGCCATTTGCAAGGTCGAGGTGGTGCTGCCGTCGCCCGGCGCGCTCGCGGTGACCACGACGACGCCGCGTTCGACCGAGGTCCGCAGGCTCGACGCGGCGAACTGGTAGGGCCACAGCGGATGGCTGCCGACCTCGCGCACCGCGGCGAGCTCCGGCTCGGCGAGCAGTTCGATCTCGGCGAGCACCGGCTCGCCGGTCGCGGCGGTGAGGTCGTCGCTGTCGCGCATGCGGCGGTCGCGGTCGGCACGCACCCACGCCACGGCGCCGGCGACGAGCAGCCCGACCACGAACCCGATCGCGAGATCGCGCGCGACCGTGCCGAGCACGCTCGTCCCGTCCGCCACCGCCTTGTCCACAAAGGACACACCGTCGCCGAACTGCTCGGCGGCGACCCTGGCCTGCGTCGCCTGCTTGTCCAGGTCCCCCAGCGTCGGCCCGGCGGCCAGTGTGTTCGGGTCGGCGCCCTTGTCGGGCGGGACGGAGGCGAGCACGTCGCGACGGCGGGCGGCGAGCGTGTCGAGCGTCTTCTGCTCCGCCGCCTTCACGTCCGCCCGCGACTCCGCCTGGTAGGCCTTGGTCACCGCGTCGGCGATCGAAGCCGAACTGTCGGAGTCGCCCGCGTTGACGGTCACCATGATGGACTCGCCGTTGTCGGAGGCCTTCGCGGTCACCTCGTCGCGGAGCACGTCCACCGGGACCGCGCCCGCGAGGTTCGCGCTCGCACCGGACAGGACCCGGTCGGAGACCAGGAACAGCGCGCGCTGGTTGACATAACGCACGAACGCGGTCTCGCTGGACGCGTCGACGCCGACGACGCCCGCCTTGTCCGGCGCCTTCAGCACGATCCGCGCGCCCGCGCTGCTGGTACCGCCCAGCAGCCACGCGGCCAGCGCGCTGGCCAGCACGACCAGCGCGACGATCGCCAGTGAAGTCCACCGATACCGCCAGAGCGCATCGAGGATCTTCGGTGACGGCTGCTCTTCCATACGTCTTGTGTCCGATCGTTTCACCGAGCGTGGCTGGCGGAATATACCAGCACCCCCAGGCCCCGCCGACCGCGAGCCGAGCACCCTGGCGTTAGCGGAAAGTGTTGGAGGACACCGTTTTCGGTTCGTGAGGGCACTGTAACCGAATTGCCGAAGAGACGGCCGCCCCCGCACTGATAGCCTCTCCCGGATTACGGTGTCCCCACCTTCAGGATTCGTGAGAAAACCTTCATGAGCAAGCGCGCCAGCAGCGTCAGCGTGAGACGGCCCGGCGGGGCCGGGTGAACAGGTCCCCGGCCAAGGGCACACGGTTCACCGAAACCCTCGAGAGGCTGCCGTCCGCCCAGAAGAGCGCGAAAGGCGCGCCCGCTTACTCACGTTTCGTGAACCGGAGGGCAGGCGGGTACCTCGCCGCGGCCGCCTACCACCTCGGCCGCACGCCGAACCAGGTCAGCGCGATCAGCGCGGCGTTCACCTTCACCGGGATCGTGATCATCGCGCTGGCCCCGCCGGTGCCGGTCACCGGGTTCGCGGTCTGCCTCGCGCTCGTCGCCGGGTACGCCTTCGACGCCGCGGACGGGCAGCTCGCGCGGCTGCGCGGCGGCGGCAGCCTCGCCGGCGAATGGCTCGACCACGTGATCGACGCGCTGAAGATCGCGGCGCTCCATTTGTCCGTGCTCGTCTCGGCATATCGCTTTTCGGATCTGCCAAGGGGCTTCCTGCTGGTACCGATCGGCTTCTCGGTGGTGGCCTCGGTGCAGTTCTTCGCACTGATCCTGAACGAACAACTCCGGCACCGGGCAGGCGCCGCCCGCCGACCAGGCGGGAAGCCGCCTCCGCTCCGTTCGCTGCTCGTTGTCCCCACCGACTACGGCGTGCTGTGCCTCAGCTTCGCACTGCTCGGCTTTCCCGCCGTGTTCGAACCTCTGTACGGACTGCTGTTCGCGGCGAACGCGGCGTTCCTCGCCGCGGCGCTGCCGAAGTGGTACCTCGACGCGCGCGAGCTCGGACGGCGAAGCGGGCAAGGACAGGAAGGATCGGCATGACGGTCGTCGGATACGCCCCCGGCGCCTACGACATGTTCCACATCGGACACCTGAACATCCTGCGGCGCGCGAGCGAGCACTGCGACCGGCTGGTCGCCGGGGTGGTCGGCGACGACGTGGTGCTGCGCGCGAAGGGGAAGCTCCCGATCGTGCCGTTCGAGGAGCGCATCGAGATCGTCCGCAGCGTCCGGTACGTCGACGAGGCCGTCCCGGATCCGCACGTCGACAAGTTCGCCGCCTGGGAGGCACTCCGGTTCGACGTCCTGTTCAAGGGCGACGACTGGCGCGGCACCGAACGGGGGAAGCTGCTGGAGGCTCGGCTGGGCGAAGTCGGCGCGAAGGTGATCTACTTTCCGTACACGATGCACACATCGAGTTCGGCGCTGCGGAAGCTGATCTCGATCCCTTCCTGACCGCTGAGCCACCTGAAGGAAACAGTGTCCCAAGACCCGCCTCCGAGACGGTCGCCGCGGCGGACCCTGCTCTGGGCCGTCGCGGTACTGGCCGTCGCCGGGGTGGTGATCGCGGCACTGCTGCCCGGCGCGCGCCACGACGCTCCCGGCGCCGACGAGGTGACGGCCAGCGCGGCCGACCTCCCGCTAGAAGCGACCGAGTACCCGGTCCCGGACGGCGCCATCGTGGTCGCACCGGGCGGCAACGACCACGCGGCGGGCACGGTCGCCGCCCCCCTTCGCACCGTCGCGGCGGCCTTCTCGCGCGCACCTCAAGGCGCCACGATCGTGCTCCGCGGCGGCACCTACCGCGAGACGGTCGGCATGGTGAAGAAGCGGATCACGCTCCAGCCCTACCCCGGCGAGAAGGCGTGGTTGAAGGGCACCGTGGTGGTCGGCGGGTGGAAGGCCAACGGCGGGCGCTGGCGGCACGAGGGCTGGAACCCGGACCTGTGCCGCACGTGCTTCCTCAAGGCCATCATCGACTCCGCGCACCCGCTGGCCGGGCTGCCCGACATGGTGTTCGTCGACGGCCGCCCGCTGAAGCAGGTCGACGACGCCGACGACGTCCGGCCCGGCACGTTCTTCGTCGACACCGACGACAAAGCGCTCGTGCTCGGGGAGAACCCGGCGGGACACACCGTCGAAGCCACCAAGTTCGACCGGCTGCTCCAGTTCGACGGCGAAGGCGCGCGCGGCAGCGTCATCCGCGGCGTCGGCATCGCGCAGTACGCCAGCAACCAGGACTACGGCAACCGCGCCGCGATGGTCGTGGCCAACGCGCCCGACGTGACCCTGGAGAACACCACCTTCGCCTGGTCCGCGTCCACCGGCGCGCTGATCTCCCAGCCCGGTGGCCGGGTCGTCGGCGGATCGTTCGTGGACAACGGGCTCGCCGGGCTCGTCGCGAACAAGGCGGACGGGCTGCGGGTGACCGGCGGCCGGTTCGCCGCCAACAACCAGGAGCGGTTCACGCTGTCCGGCGAGGCGATCGGCGCGGCCGGGATGAAGGTGACCCACACCAAGCGCCCGGTGATCGTGGACAACGTGTTCGAGGACAACATCGCCTCCGGCTGGTGGTGCGACCTCGGCTGCACGGACGCGCTCGTGGCGCGCAACATCGCCCGCGCCAACGCGGTCAACGGCCTGTACTACGAGGTGTCCTCGCGCGCGATCATCGCGGGCAACGTGATCGCCGGGAACCGCGCGCGCGGCCTGAAGATCTCCAGTTCCGACGGCGTCCGCGTGCACCAGAACACCTTCGACCGCAACGCGCTCGATCTTGGCCTCTACAACGACCCCCGCTCACCGGAGGTCGACCCGTACAGCGCGCAGGCGGGGCTGCGCTGGCTGACCAGCGGCACGGTGCTGGCCAACAACCTGTACGTGCAGGCCGGTTCCGGGACGCGGTTCGTGGAGTCCGCCGACTACAAGGAGGATCAGGGCGGTAATGCCGCCTTCGTCGCCAGGAGCGACGGGAACGCGTACCTGCGGCCCGTTCCCGGCACCGGCACGCTGCTGACGTGGTCCGTCGGTGCGGGCAGGACAGCGGACTTCCGCACGCTCGCCGAGTTCACCAAGGCCACCGGGCAGGACGCGCACGCGCTGCAGACCGCGCCCGCGGCCGCGATGTTCGCCGACCCCGCGAAAGGCGACTACCGGCTCCGCCCCGGGGTGCCTGGCGTTCGCGCCGGGCAGCCGCTGCCCGCCGACATCGCGGCCGCGCTCGGCGTGAAACCCGTGAACGACCCCGATATAGGCGTGCTCACCACGCGCGGGCACTCCTGAGCGGAGCGCCCGCGCGGCGGTGTCAGCCGATCGTCGCGGTCGGCGAGGAGACGGCCGTGCCGTCGGCGTCGATCGCCTTGATCCGGTAGGTCCCCGAGGTCACCTGGCGGTCGGTGAAGCTCAGCTTCGGCAGGTCCCATGGCCGGGAACGCTGCGTCACGGTGTAGATCGGCTCCGCCGTGCCGGTGCGGAACACCTGGTAGGTCACGTCCGAGTTCTGCGCGTCCCAGGTGCTCCCCCAGCTGATCACCGGGTTGCCGTTGTTCTTGGTCAGCGACGGTGCCTTCATCAGCGTCTGCTGCGGGCCGTTGTTCACCGCACCGGGCACCCCGCGCGCGGCGAAGCGGGTCAGGCTCTGCTGCGGTTTTCCGCTCACCGTGGTGAATTCACCGCCCACGACCACGTACTGGCTGTTCGAGTCGATCGCCCACGGGCCGTCCTTCCAGACGCTGGTGTCCGGCCCGCCGTTGGTGTTCGGGAACCACGGCAGCATCTCGGGCACCGGGTCGCCGACCCGGACCATGTTGCTGTTCACCGTCGATTTCCCGGTCGCCGCGGCAGATTCGGCCACCAGCCGGTAGTAGGCCGGCCTGCTGTCCGGGTTGCCGTTGATCGCGACGCAGTCGTGGGTGTGCGAGGCGCTGTAGACCACGCCGTTGCTGACCGTCACCGCCTGCGTATCGCCGTAGCACCCGTCGAACCACTTCGGCAGGCCCGTCGCGATGTCGACCGCCGTCCTGCCCTCGAGCCTGGTCGACCCGCCCTGGTAGTCGTAGGCACCGAAGTAGGCGACGCCGCTGCCGTCGGTCTCGATGTCCGTGACGGTCTCGGTGCCCGGGGTTTTGAGGCCCCAGGCCACGTTCACGCCGCTGGTCGCGTCGACGGCGGTGATGCCGTGGCGACGGGTGCCGTTGACGGTGTCGAACGCGCCGCCGACGAGCACCCGGCCCTGCGCGGGCGCGGCCAGCAGCGTGAACACCTCGGCGTCGACGGCCGGCGCCCACGGCTTCAACGCGCCGTCAAGGCCGACCGCGGCGAGCCGGGTGCGGGGCGTGCCGTTCACCGCGGTGAACCCGCCGCCCAGGTAGACGGTGTCCGGGGTGACCGAGATGCCCCTGACCCGGCCCGCGACAGCGGGCTTGAAGTTCGGGTCGAGCGCACCCGACGCGGCGTCGAAGCGCGCGACGCGCGAGCGCCACTGCCCGTCGACCTTGTCGAAGTCGCCGACCACGTAGACGCTCTTGCCGTCGGGGGAACCCTTGATGCGGAACACCGAGTCGCAGATCCACGACGAGGTCCCGGTCTTCGTGCAGTACGGGCCGGGGTCGCGGGTCAGCGTGGTGCTCGCCGAAACGATCGGCGCCCACGGCAGCAGCGCGCCGGTGGTCAGGTCGAAGGCCAGCAGGTTGTGCCGGACGACCTCACCGGGCCCGCCGGGAGCGACACCGGCGGGACGCGCCTTCGTGAAGCGGCCGCCCGCGTAGACGGTGTTGCCGACCACGGCGACCGAGAACACGATCCCGTCGGTCTGCGGGGTGGGCAGCGCGCCCGCGGTGACCGTGCTGGGCAGCGGGACGGCGGCCAGCGTGGTCGGGAGTGGGGTGGCCGCCGTCGCCGGGGTCGACGAGAGCGACACGGCGAGGGAAGCGGCCGCCATCGCGGTGACCGTCGCGCTCGCCCGCCTTCGCGCAGAAGACATGGGGGTTCCTTCGTATCGGTGGGGATTTTCGGGGAGGGGAGGGAGAAACGCGGTGGGCGGGCCCACCGACCGGCGAGTGCTACTCGTCGGGGCTCTTGTTGCGGGGTGCCGTGCGGACCAGTCGCGCCGCCAGCGCCTCGTACGCGTCGGCGACGCTTTCCCAGTCGTACCGGTCGAGCGTGGCGACTTGCGCGCGGCCGCGACGGCGAGTGCCTTCGGGATCGGCTTCGGCCGCCTCGCACAGGGCCGCGAGATCGGCGGCGGAACCGAAGAACCGGCCGTGCTCGCCGAGCACCTCCCGGTTGAAGTTCACGTCGAACGCCGAGGTCGCGGTGCCCGCGCCCATCGCGCGCAGCAGCGACGGGTTCGTGCCCCCGACCGAATGGCCGTGCACGTAGGTCAGCGCGTTGCCGTAGAGCTGGTCGAGCTGGAGCTGGTCCCAGACGCCGCCGAGCAGGCGCACCGACCCGTCGGTTCCCGCCAGCTGGCGGATCCTGCGGGTGTAGGCGTCGGCGTACGGTGCCGACCCGACCACCACGAGCGGGAGTTCCGCCGCGCTGGCCCGGTACCCCTCGACCGCGAGATCGACGTGGTTCTCCGGTTCGAACCTGGCGACCACGAGGTGGTACCCGCCGGGGGTCAGCCCCAGTTCGGCGATCAGGTCGTGCCCGACTTCACCCAGTTTCGGCGCACCGTACGGAATGTAGTCGGTGGCCACCGAGAAACGGTCGGAATAGTAGTCCTGAATACCGCGCGCGTCCGCGATCAACGCGTCCGACCAGCGCACGGCCAGTGATTCCGCGGCGCGGTAGTAGCGGCGGCCGGCCCCATTCCACTTGGCGCGCTTCCATTCGAGACCGTCCACATGGGTCACCACGGGAATTCGCCACATCCGCAGCAGCGGCAGCAACGGCGCGTTCGCGGAGTTGAAGACGAACGCGACATCCGGCCGCCTGGTGCGTGCATCGCGCACCGACAACGCGGTATGGCTCAGTGTCTCCAGGGTTTTCCGGCGCATCGCGGGCAAGGTGATCAAGCTCATGCCGAGGTGGTCCGCCGGTGGCTCCTCGGTGTCGCCCTCGACCCGCCGACAATAAACAACCACTTCATGGCCGCGTTTCGCGAGCCGTTGACCAACTTCTTCGACACAGGTTTCGAAACCGCCGTAGCGCGCGGGAACCCCACGCGTGCCCATCATCGAAATTCGCATCGTCACCGATCGGTCGCTCGCGGTCAAAACGGGCACCGGGCCACCGTGGGGGTCGGCGCCCTGCGTGTGATTCACCGCATCGTATTATGCACACCCGAGGCCGCCGCTACTCCGTTCGCGGGATTGCCCCCGAAGCCCACGGGGACTGTCCCAGCGCACCGGCCGGGCAGCGGACAGCCGTGGTGAAAGGAACCGGGAAACTGACCAGCGCGACCCGTGCACCGATCGGCATCGACGGCACCCGCGCCGAGGCGAAGCCGGCCTGGCCGGTGTGGTGCGTGCTCGCACTGGTGGTGGCCAGCGACTTCAAGTTCCGGCTCCGCGCCAACGACCAGGCCGTCTCCGGCAACGCCGACCCGTTCGTCCTGCTCGAGATCGCGCTGTACGCGGCGGTGGCGTGCTTCCTGTTCGTGAAGTTCCGGCCCTCGGTCCGCACCCGGCGCGCCGACCTGCTCACCTGGCTCGCCTACGCCTACGCGATCGTGCTCGCCGGTTCCGCGCTGTACTCCCCCTATTTCCAGCTCGCGCTCGTCCGCGCGGCGCAGGTCGTCATCGTGCTGGCGCTCGCGCGGTCGATCGCGCGGCACTGCGACGCGGGTGCGCCGCACCGGATCGCGCACGGGTACGCGGTCCTGATGGCGGCGTCGGTGTGCTTCGGCTTCGTCGTGCGCTTTCCCCAGCTGCACACCCAGAAGGGCCGGTTCACCTGGCTCTACGTCCACCCGGTGCAGGCGGGCGCGATGCTCGCGGTCGCGACCGTGCTGATGGCCGGGTACGCGATCACCACCGGCCTCGACCGCGCGGGCCCGCGCTGGCGGCTACCGGTGTACGTCGCGCTGTTCGCGGTGTGCGCGGCCGGTCTCGTCGCGACCAAGACGCGCGGTGCCGTGCTGGGCGCGATCGTCGGCGTGCTCGTACTGGTCTGGACCCGGTGGCGCGGCCAGCGCAAGGTCGAAGTCGGCGTGGTGGGCGCGGTCGCGCTGATCGCGGTGGCCCTCACCACGTCGTCGGCGATCGAGGACTTCTTCGCACGCGGCGAGTCCGCGGCCCGGCTCGCGACCCTGAACTCGCGCACCAACCTCTGGGGCTTCGCGTTCGAACGGTTCGCCGAACACCCCCTCTACGGCTTCGGCCTCACGTCGTCGCGTGGGCTGTTCCTCGACCAGATCGGGCTCGGCGGCGGCCACAACGCACTCGTCAACCTGCTGGTGGACACCGGGCTGCTGGGCGCGCTCGCGTGGCTCGCGCTGCTGGGGTGCATGCTGCTGACCGCGCACCGCCTCCGGCACCACGGCGGGCCCTCCGCCGATCGCACGATCCTGCTCGCGCTGGTGTTCGCGCTGCTCGCCAACTCCGTGTTCGTCGAAGGGCTCGGCGCCCCCGCGAACGTCCTGTGCACCTGGCTCTTCGTACTGGTGGCCTGGCTTTCGCTGGCCAGGAAGGCGACCGGATGACCGCGCGGCGCACGGCGCTGATGGCACACGGATCCGCCGAGCTGTACGGCTCGGACCGGGTCTTCCTCGAATCGGTGACCGCGCTGGCCGAGGACGGCTGGGACGTCGTGGCGACCGTCCCGGCACCCGGCCCGCTCGTCGCCGAACTGGAGCGCGCCGGCGCGCGCGTCTCGGTGTGCCCGGCGCCGGTGCTGCGCAAGGAAGCGTTGCGGCCGTTGGGTTTCGCGCGCCTGCTCGGTCTCGCGAAGCGGTCGTCCGGCCCGATGTGGCACCTGCTCCGCGTGCTCGACCCCGACGTCGTCTACGTCAACACGGTGACGGTTCCGCTGTGGCTCGCGATGGCCCGCGCGCGCCGGATCCCGGTCGTGGCGCACGTCCACGAGGCGGAGGACGGTGTCGCGAAACCGGTGCGGCTCGGACTCGCCGCGCCCCTGCTCGCCGCCGACCGCGTGGTGGTGAACAGCAGGGCCACCGCCGAAGTGGTGCGAAACTCACTGCGGCGCCTCGGCGGGCGGATCACGCTCGTCTACAACGGCGTGCGCGGCCCGGCGTCACCGGCTTCCCCCGCGGCCGCGCCGAAGGACCCGGTTCGCCTCGTCCTCGTCGGACGGATCTCGCCGCGCAAGGGCACCGACGTCGCGGTCGCGGCGCTCGCCCTGCTGCGGGCTCGTGGCCACGACGTCACGCTCGACCTCGTCGGATCGGTTTTCCCCGGCTGGGAATGGTTCGAACGGCAGGTGCGCGAAGCGGTGCTGGCCGCCGGGTGCGAGGCCGCGGTGCGGTGGCGCGGGTTCCGCGCCGAGGTGTGGCAGTCCTATTCGGACGCCGACATCGCACTCGTGCCGTCACGGATCGAACCCTTCGGCAACACCGCGATCGAAGCGCAGCTCGCCGGTGTGCCGGTGGTGGTCTCCGACGCGCACGGCCTGCCGGAAACGGTCGAAGACGGCCGGTGGGGCCCCGTGACCGCGGCGGGCGACGCCGCCTCGCTCGCCGACGCGATCGAGGACCTGCTCTCCGACTGGGCCGCCACCGCGACCCGCGCGGACAAGGCGCGCGAGGTCGCGGCCGAACGCTTCGCCCCGGCGCGGTACCGGGACGAGATCCGCGCCGTCGTCGAAGCGGTGGCCCGCTAGGTCGTGTATTGAAGTGGCGGAGCCACTTGAGTGGGCAAGCCACCGGCACCGCCACGCAAAGCACTTCGAAACAGTCTCTAGTAGGCGCCCGCGCCGCCGATCACCGCGCGCGCGGTCTTCCAGAGGATCACGACGTCGAGCGCGAGCGACCAGTCCTCGACGTAGCGGAGGTCGAGGCGGATGCTTTCCGCCCAGCTGAGATCGCTGCGCCCGCTGACCTGCCACAGCCCGGTCACCCCCGGCTTCACCAGCAGACGGCGGCGCGCGTCGCGCTCGTAGCTCTCGGTCTCCTCCGGCAACGGGGGGCGCGGGCCCACCAGCGACATGTGTCCACTGAGGACGTTCAACAGCTGGGGCAGCTCGTCGAGCGAGTAGCGGCGCAGCACCGAGCCGACCCTCGTCACGCGCGGGTCCTTGCGCATCTTGAACAGCGGGCCCGCGCCTTCGTTGGCCTGCACCAGTTTCGAGCGCACCTGGTCGGCGTCGCGCACCATGGTCCGGAACTTGAGCATGGTGAACGTGTCGCCGTCGCGGCCGACGCGGCGCTGGCGGTAGATCGCCGGGCCGCGATCGCCGAGCTTGATCGCGAGCGCGATCAGCAGCAGCAGCGGGGAAAACGCGACGAGCAGCGCCGCCGAGACCACCCTGTCCACCACGGCCTTGACGAACCTGCGTCCGCCGGTGAACTTCGGCGCGGTGACCCGCAGCAGCGGCATCCCGAACACACCGGACACGTTGAGCCGGGGACCCGCCACCTCCATCAGCACTGGCGCGACGACGAGTTCGGCCTTGGTGCCTTCGAGGTCCCAGGCGAGCTGCTGCAGGCGTTTCGGCGTCCAGTACTGGTCCGCGGTCACGGCGACGACGCGGTAGCCGCCGCGGCGCACGTGGTCGGCGAGGTCGCCGAGCCGCCCGACCACCGGGACGCCGCCGACCTCTCCGTCACCCGCTGCGCCCGCGGAACCGTCGCTCGTGCACACCGCTTCCACGCGCCAGCCCACATGCGACTCGAGCTTCGTGCGGGCGATCAGGTCGCCGACGGTGGCGGGATCGCCCGCCGCCATCACGGGAAGCAGGCAACGGCCGCGACGGCGCCGGTGGTGCAGCACGCGGCGCAGGACGTACCGCTGGGGGAAGGCGAGCGCGGCGATCGCGGGCACCACGA
Source organism: Amycolatopsis sp. CA-230715 (assembly GCF_018736145.1). Classification (GTDB taxonomy): domain Bacteria; phylum Actinomycetota; class Actinomycetes; order Mycobacteriales; family Pseudonocardiaceae; genus Amycolatopsis. The sequence continues at coordinate 8,153,755 of NZ_CP059997.1, read as the reverse complement.
CGAACACCCAGGGCTGCACGTCGAGCGCTCCGAAGAGGAGCCCGCCCAGCGCGACGAGCACGGCGGCGGCGACCAGTCCCCTGCCGAGGCGGCGGAACTCCTCCGCGCCTTCGCCGAGGAGTTGCTGGTGCCACGCGCGGTTCGCGGGCAGCGCGACCATGACGGCGAGCGCGGTGCCGAGCGCGTGCAGGTGGTTGAGAGCGAGCCCGTCGATGATCGCGGCGCTGACCACGATGACGACGAGGGTCGCGGCCAGGTCGCTGGCGATGACCCAGGCGCGGTAGCGGCCCTCCCACGCGGTGGAGGGCGTCCGATCGGACCCGGTGGCCCGTCGTGGCGACGGCGGCGTCGGGGCAGGTGGGAGGTCGAGGTGCGCGACGGGGTCCTCCGTCTTCAGGGGCCGCACCGACTCTTCCATCGGACCTCCCAGATCCTTCGCTCGGTGACGCATCAGGACAGTGCAGTCGGGTCTCGGTGCCGTAGTGCTTCAGCGCCGCGGTCGTGCAGTGAAAACCGTAATGCTGGTGACGCGGTTGTCCGTACCACCGTGCGAACGGTGGTAGCGGTTTGCCAGGTGATCCGGGCTGTTGTGGAACGACCGCCGACGGCACCGGGCTCGGCTCGATCTTGACAACGCAGAGTAATCAATCCCGGTATACGTTCAGTAGTCAACAGCGCAATACATGCGGTGGTATCGGTCCCTCTGACGACAGCGTTACAGAGGCCCGGCAGGCGGATTTATCGTGTGGCTACAGGAACATCGAGGTCACGTTCACCTCATTCCGATAACAAACGAGTGACAAAGGGTGAGCGTTGGCTTCGGGCAAACAGCTACCGTATGTAGCTGGTAATTCAGTCACGTTGCCGAGTGGCGGCATCGGTTGCCCCACCCGGGTGCCCGCCGCGGCGCGACCGGCCGCGCTCACTCCACTGTGGACCGCGACCCGGCCCGCTCGCGTCCACAGTGGATACTCCCCACCTCATCACCCGGATGCCGGTCCGACCAGCACCCACAGTGGAAATCCGGCCGTGACCTCGCCCACACCCACCAAGGATCCGGGCCACGACACTCACCTCCCCCACAAAAACACCACCCAGACAACCAGTCCAACGCCCCACACCAGCAAAGGTGACTCCGCCACCAACAGTGCCCGGCCACACCCGGCAAGCCGCATCGACCCGGACACGCCTGCCTACTGGGGGTCCGGGGGCGGAGCCCTCCGGGCGGGGTCTGGGGGTTGCACCCCCAGGAAACACAAAAGACGGCTCATATCTGCGCGTTCCGCAGATATGAGCCGCCTAAGCCGTCGGGTGGGCGATACTGGGATCGAACCAGTGACCCCTTCGGTGTGAACGAAGTGCTCTCCCGCTGAGCTAATCGCCCTCGGCCTTACGAGTCAGGACTCTACCGGACCCGTTTTCGAGCCCGGCAAACGGGTGGTTCATCGGCGGGCACGATCCGCACACGGCCCGCCACGCTGCGAACAAGCGCGAGCTAGCGAAGGTTCTTCGCGCACGCCCGCGTGCCCGTTCGCGCGCGAGTGCGGGAGACACGCGTGCAACATCCGCCTGACGGTGCTATCGCGCGGCCGCCGAACCGGTCAGTATGGAGATCGGGAGCTCCTCAGCAGGGGCGAGCTCGGGGGCTCGCGAGACAGGGGTGATGATGGTCTGGGGCGGCCGCAGTGAGCCCAGAAGAGTGATCTGCGGCAAAGTCGCGAGCGAATCGGCGGCGCGGCGCGTCTCACCAGCAGAACTCGGTCAACCTGGGCCGTGAAGGGAGACGAAGGGTACGACGATGCGCAACGATCACGTTACGCTCCGCTCGACGGCGGTCTTCGACCTGCTGGCGCCTCGGACGCCGGCCGTTCCGGTCAAGGTGGAGCTCCGATACGACACCCGCGACCCGTACGCGGTGGTCGCCGCCTTCCGCACCGGCCGCGCGGGCTGGGTCGAATGGGTGTACGCACGAGACCTGCTGGCCGACGGCCTGCTGGCCGACGCCGGTGACGGGGACGTCCGGATCCGCCCGTCGGTCGAAGACCCGGAGTCCGTCCTGATCGAACTGAACTCGCCCTCGGGGCACGCGATGTTCGAAGCCTCGGCCCAGGAGCTCGCCGACTTCCTCGACCGGACCTACGACGTCGTACTGCCGGGCAACGAGCACCTGTGGGTCGACGTCGACGACGCGCTCACACACCTCATACCGAACGATTTGAGCTGATGTTCGGCCTCGCGACACGGAACAGCCACCCCCCTGTGACGGCCCGATCGGGCGTCCGATATGGTTTTGCCACACCACGACGACGGGGAACGAACACCAGGTCGAAACCCGGAAATCGCGGAGTGCGGACGTAGCGCAGCTGGTAGCGCATCACCTTGCCAAGGTGAGGGTCGCGGGTTCGAGTCCCGTCGTCCGCTCGGGAGGCCTTCTCGGGCCTTGCACGGTGGAGTGGCCGAGAGGCGAGGCAACGGCCTGCAAAGCCGTGTACACGGGTTCGAATCCCGTCTCCACCTCGCGCGATTAGCTCAGCGGGAGAGCGCTTCCCTGACACGGAAGAGGTCACTGGTTCAATCCCAGTATCGCGCACACTCTGGTTCATGGTGTTCAGGCCCCCCGGCTTCGCCGGGGGGCCTTTCCCGTGTTCGTGTGCTGTCGCACCCGGGGCCGAGCCCCCCCCCGGACCCCCACGGTGCGGTTGCTCTCGACCCAGCGTGGTCTGGTCGGGATCGTGGCCACTGTGTGTTCGATATGGACTGACATCACACCGGAATCGGTTGGGTGCTTCGTCTTCTGGCCCAGCCGCGCCGAGCCGGATACGACGCTGACACCGCCCACCGAGCCACGAAACGGCGTGCTCAGCACCGAAAACCCGGCGCGAAAAGGGTGGGACACCCACGGCGCGACCCGGAAACCGCCCTCGCCGTCGAGCGGCGGCTGGCCACGGCCCTGATCGGCACCGGGCTGCCCGGCATGTCCGCGCGAGTGCTCGCCGCACTGCTCACCAGCGACGCCACCGGGATGAGCGCCGCCGAGCTAGGGCAGCGCCTGCGGGTGAGCCCGGCATCGGTTTCGAAATCCGTCGGATACCTCGAAGGCCAACGGATGATCCGCCGCGAGCGGCGCACCCGGGGACGAGCCGAACGGTACGTTGTCGACTCCGACGGATGGTTCCACGCATTCCTCGCCAGCGCTGAGCGAAACCACCAGTTCGCCGACGCCACCCACCGGGGATCCGCGTTGCTCGGCCCCACCACTCCGGCCGGTGCCCGTCTTCACGCGCTGAGCCGGTTCCACCACCAGCTCACCAACGACATCGTCGAACGCGCCCGCCACTGGCAGCACGCGCTCACCAAACCGCCTCCGGGACAGTCGTCCAGTCGAGGATGATGTCCTGTAGACACCAAGGAAGTACGCCCGGGTTCATTCCCGAACAGCCAATACACTCATCAACCACAATGGACGGACGTGGCTCTGGAGGACTCGTCGCCAGGCCGACCAGCGATCGCGGCGATCTTGAACGATTCCCCTGCCCCGTCATCTGGGTGAGAGGCCTGCATCTGTGAAGAGGTGCGCAGCAGCTGACGTTCCCGAACCGCGGTCGTGCGGAGGAATACGTCGACCGTTACGGCGTGCTCACGCGGTGGCTGGTGGCACCGTTACGTCCGCCGTGGCCGCCGCGTGTCGCCGTCCGATAGGTCGGACCGCGCTCCTCGGATCTGGACACCGGTCAAGCCACCGCCACGGGTGCGGGTCCGGCTGTCACGGGTGTTCCCCATCTCCCACCCTCAGGCGTGGCTGTGGACGTTGATAACACTTCCGTCGGGTGCTCGAACGAAGAAGCGACGAATCCCCCACGGTTCCGTGGTAAGGGGATAGACCACCTGATACCCCTGCCGCTCGGCCGCGGCGCACGCGGCATCCACGTCTTCGACTTCGACCGCCACGGTCGAACGGGAGGTGTGAGGGTCCCACGAGTCTGCGGTAGGGGAAACCACGGTCATCTGCGCCGTCGGATTACCCGGCGAAGCGAGCATCAAGAACCCTGGCTCGTCCATGCGCACGTCCATGCCGAGGAAATCGCTGTAGAAGCGTCGGCTCTCCTCGATGTCTTGGGTGACGACGTTGGGCACGATGCGGCGGATTGTCATGTACGCACTGTAGTTGAAGGCCGCTGACGAGCTGATCCAAACGAGAGGTCATAGGCGGCGGGCACCAGGACGTTTCCAGGGCCAGCCCTTCACCCGCTGGGCGGCCTCGAGGAACACGACGCCACGGTTCGCCACGGCACCGATCAGCCCCCACACCGCGGACAACCACATGCACTGACCGTGCTGGTCACGCGATGCCAGGCGGCGGCGATGCCGGGCGGGCCGAGCCGACTGATTCCCTGGCCGTGCGACAGCAGGGCCGGGAACGGAACTGTTGGACGGGCGTGGTTTCTCAGCCTGCTCGTAGCGTCAGATACAGCAGGCTGCCCAGGCCCGCGAGTGTGCAGTAGATCGCGAAGGGGGTCAGGGTGCGTGTTTCGAAGTACGAGGTGAGGAAGCGTACCGACAGGTAGGACGCCACTCCGGCGACCAGGCTGCCTGCCAGCGCCGGGCCGAGCACCGCGTGATGGTCCGGGGTGAACAAGGTCGGCAGTTTCAGCACGCCCGCGGCGAGGATCACGGGAGTGGCGAGCAGGAACGCGAATCGTGCCGCGTCCTCGTGGCTGAGTCCTTTTCGGAGGCCAGCGACCATCGTGATGCCCGAGCGGCTGATTCCGGGCAGCAGGGCCAGGATCTGGGCGGCGCCGATCGCGATCGCGCTGCCGGTGCCGAGTCGTGCGAGGCGCCGGTCGGAGAGTTCGCCGTCGGTCAGGACGCGCAGCGGCATCGTCTCCTCGGCCGAGAAGTCGATGGTGTGCTGCGCCGAGGATGAGGTCCGGTGAGCCGAGGCCGTGGTGCGGGGGCGGGTGAGGCGTTCGACGGTGTACAGGACGATTCCGTTGAGCGTCAGGAAGATCGCGGCGGGGATCGGCAAGCCGAGGTAGTCGCGGACGGTGCTCTCCAGGAGCAGGCCGGCCAGCCCGACCGGGATCGTCGCGAGGACCAGCAGCCACGCGAGGCGTTCGTCGGAGGTGTCGATCCGGCGGTACCGGATCGAGGTGACCAAGCCCGTGAGGACGCGGTACCAGTCGCGCCAGAAGAACGCGACGAGCGCGAGCGCGGTCGCCACGTGCATCGCGACGAGGACCGCGAGGTAAGCCGAGTCCTTGCCCATGCTCAGATCGGCGGCCCATTGTCCGCCGACGAGTGCGGGTAGCAGCACACTGTGTCCCAGGCTGGACACCGGGAACAGTTCCGATACTCCTTGGAGCGCGCCCACGACGACCGCTTCGAAATAGCTTATTCCGGACATGAAATGCCTTTCGGTGGGAACTGTCGCGGCGGTGTCACGGGATCGTTCTGCTGGGAATTCCGTGCCAGCGGGTGTTTTCCGGCAGTCGTTCGCCTTTCATGACCAGCGACAGCGCGGTCACCTCGGCGTTCTCGGCGACGACGCTGTCGTAGAGGACCACGCACCGGGCGCCGACACTGGCGCCCTGGTTCAGCGCGAGGGTCGACATCTTCATGACCCGGTCTTCGAACAGGTGGGTCTGCAGTGATGTTCCGGGGCCGACGGTCACGTCGTCGCCGAGGCGCACGAGGTCGAATTCGGTGAGGTAGGTCGTGGCGATCCAGCTCCGTTTGCCCACCGTGGCGCCGAAAACCCGCAGGAGTGGTCCCAGCATGGGGGTGCCGGAGAGCATTCCCAAAAGGGCGGGGACGGCGGCGGTCTCGTAGAGGGCGGTGACGAACTCAGTGCGCCGGACGAACCGGCTCCACAGGGGTTCGACCCGGGGCCGGTACCGTCCGACGACAACCCATTTCACGGCGGCGACCGCCAGTACCGTGGCGAGACCGCCGAGAAGCGCGACTGCGGGCGCGAGCGCGACGAGCGCGAGGGGCGTGACGGTGCGTGCCGCCCAGGCTTCCCCGAGCAGGACCAGGTAGGCCATGGTGCCGATCAGGGAACCGGGCACCACGATCCGGAAGAACTCGATGAGCAGGCGTTCGCACACCTGCGCCCGCCGGGGCCGGAAGGTCAGTGCGTCGTCGAACTGGCCGCTGTCCTGCCTGCGCGGCAGCCGGATGCCGGGTGAGCCGAGCCAGGACGTGCCGCCGGGCACTCCGTCCGCGGGGGCGATGGTGTGCACGCCGACGAGCGACTCGTCACCGGTCGAGGAACCGGAGCGCAGCAGCGCGGCGTTGCCGATGAACGACCGCGTGCCGACGGTGGTGCGGCCGAGCGCGATCTGGCCGTGGCAGTGCGTCGCGGCGCCGACGCTGGCCATGTCGGCGACGAAGCTTTCCGCGCCGAGGGTGAGCAGGTCCGGATCCAGGTGGGACACGGTGGACACTTCGGCGCGCGGCCCGATGCGGGCGCCGAGCATGCGCAGCCACGCACTCGTGTAGAGCGTCGAGTACAGCGAATTGGTGACCGTGAGGCTGGTCTGCAGGAGCTTGTCGATGACCCATTTGCGCAGCCCGAGACCCGAGGCGACGGGGTGGATCCCGGTGGGCGTGGTGCGCAGCACCAGTCGTTTGACCGCCGCGATCAGCAGGCAGCTCGACACGACGAAGACGGGCCCGGCGAGCAGCGACACGAGCAGGCCCGCGGTGGGCCCGGCGGCGACCAGCGCCCAACTTCCCAGCGCCACGGCCGGTGCCGCGAGCAGCAGCGGCAGCAGTTCGACGGCGAGTGCGACGGCGAGGTATCCCGCGCGCAGTGCCCGGGACGGCTCCGGGCTGTGCCGGGAGCGCATCTCCTGCAGCAGGGGGTCCGCCCGGTCCTGGCGCGTGGACGGTGATCCGGCCCAGTGCTCGCCGGCCGGGATGACCTGACCGGTGGTGGCGATCGCCATGTCGGCCAGGGAAGCGTCCGCGCTGATCCGGGATCCGGGCTCGAGGACGGCGTTGGCGCCGACGAAGGCGCGGGCCCCGACCGCGACCGGCCCGATCGTCACCCACCCGTGCGCGACCGAAGAACAGTGCAGTTGTGCGCCGTAACCGATGCTGGCATCGTCGCCGAGGTCGAGCAGCGCCGGTACGGGGAGTGCTCCGGTCGCGATGTGGCAGCGCCGGCCGACACGGGCGCCGAGCAGCCGCAGGTATCCGGGTAGCAGCGGACTGCCGCTGAGGGTGCCCAGCGGAGCCATCGCGAGAAACCCTTGCAGGAGCCACAATCGCACGTACATGCGGCTCCACAAAGGATACGTCCCGGGTGCGAGCCCGCCGGAGAGCAGCCGGACACCCAGTACCGGCACGATCAGTCTGCCCAGTAGCAGAGTAGCCGGTACGACGAGTACCAGTTGCCAGATCACCGCGGCCGAAAGCACGCCGTGGTTGACCCCGAGTACGACGGCCACCGGGGCCCCGAACAGCGCGAGCATCAGGTACAGGCTCGTGAATTGGCTCGCACCCACCCCGACGACGCGCGCGGACCTGTCTTGCCGGGGCGCCGGCCGGTCCGGAGCCGCCGTCGCGGTGGGGTCGGTGTTGCCGAGGGAACCGGCGAGACCGCGGACCGTGGGATGGGCGTAGATGTCGGCGATCGAGACACCGGAGGTGAACTCGAGGCGGCGGAGCGCCGAGGCGGTGCGCGCCGCCAGCAGCGAGTGCCCGCCGAGGTCGAGGAAGAAGTCCGCGTCGACCGACAGTTTCCCTTGTTCCAGACCGAATTCGTTCGCCCACACCGCGGCGATCGCGGTCTCGGCCTCGCCCCGCGGCGCGGTGATCTCGCCACCGGGACTGATCAACCGCGTCCCCGACGGGGCGGGCAGGCTGGTGCGGTCGACCTTGCCGCTGGGCATCAACGGCAGCGCCGCCACGAACTCCACGAACGCGGGAACCATGTACTGCGGCAGGCGCGCCCGCAGCCGGTCGGACAACCGGGAGGTGACCTCGCCACGATCGGCGCCTGGACTGGCGAGGTAGGCGATCAGGTCGCCGGTGGCGTTCTGGGTGACCGCCGCGGCGCTCACCGCGGGATCCTCCAGCATGACGCTCTCGATCTCCTGCAGATCCACCCGGTGACCGCGGACCTTCACCTCGCTGTCGGCCCGGCCCAGGTATTCGATGTCGCCGTCGAGCAGTCGGCGCCCCAGATCACCCGTACGGTAGAGGCGCCCGCCGCCGGTGATGCGCGGGTCGTCGAGGAACCGCTCGGCGGTGAGGTCGGGCCGCCCTACGTAACGGCGGGCGACCCCGACACCGCCGATGCAGATCTCGCCGATCTCGCCGTCGGGAACGGGCCGCAGCCCGGTGTCGAGCAGGGTGAGGTGATACGTCGGCAGCGGGCGTCCGATGGTGACCGCGCGGCCGGGGACGAGTTCGCACCAGGTCGCGGTGACCGTGGCCTCGGTCGGGCCGTAGGTGTTCAGCATCCGGCGCCCCGGGCCGCTCCAGCGGTGCACCAGTTCCGCCGGACACGCCTCGCCACCGACGATCAGGGTGCGTACCCGTGGGAGATCCTGGTCGATCGTGGCGAGCACGGTGGGCGTGCAGTACACCACGGTGACGCGGTTGTCGTGGAGGAATCCGGCCAGGCCGCTGCCGATTCGGCGGGAGTCCGTGGGCCCGGCGACCAGTGTCGCGCCGCGTGCCCAGGTGGGCCAGATCTCCTCGATGGAGAAGTCGAACGCGACGGTCATCCCCTGATACACCCGGTCGCTGCTGGTGACGCCGTAGATGTCCGGCACGACGTCGAGGAAGTTGCAGATGCTCTCCTGCCCGACCTCGACCCCTTTCGGACGGCCGGTCGACCCGGAGGTGTAGATGACGTAGCAGACCCGGTCCTCGTCCTCCCTGACATACGGGCGCGACGACGCGGCCGCCGCGCGGGCCACGGTGAGATTGTCCAACCGGAGCACTGAACAGGACAATCCCGACGCCGCCGACTCGAAGTCCGATGTGGACAGAACGAGGCTGATGCCGCAATCGCCCGCGATGTAGTCGATCCGGTCCGCGGGCGAGGACGGGTCGATCGGCACGAACACGGCGCCCGCCTTCAGCGTGGCCAGCAACGCGACATACAGCTCCATCGAGCGGTGCAACAGGATCCCCACCCGCGACCCGCTCGCCACACCGCAGTCGATCAGCAGATGCGCCAGGCGGTTCGCCCGCTGATCCAGTTCGCGGTACGTCACGTGCTCGCCGTCGCATTCCACCGCGATCGCGTCCGGAGTGGAATCGCAGCTGGCTTCGAAGACGTGGTTCAGGCGCCTCGTGCCGCGCTCCATGCGCACCGTGCCGAGAAACGCCGAACCGCGCGAGTGCACGTCTACTCTGTCAACCACGGGAAATATCCTTTACTCGAAACGTGTCGTTTCCACGTCGGTGCCGGGCGCGAAACGCCAGGCGGGCACCGGTCGGGATCGCCGTCCGGCGGGGCCGCCGGGTCACGGCCGCATCAGCCCGTCGATCAGGTCGTAGCCGGGGGCGGGATCGATACCGGCCGGGTTCACCAGGTCGGCGTCGGCGTACCAGTCGGCGGTGGCTTCCGGGTGCGGGCCCACGACCGCGACCCGCCCGGCACCGTACGAAGCGAGCACCGCGGCGGGCACACCGTTCGGATAGGTCGCGAGCACCTCCGCGCCGGGCGCGCTCGACGGCAACGGGAAACACGGGCCGTCCTGGAAGTACAGGTACCGGCCACGGCCACGCCAGCTCACCCGCACGACCGTGTCGGCTTCGCTGTCGATGGTCGCGCCAGGGGAATCGATGTACCGGTCGGCGCCACCGGGCACCAGGGCGAACCCGGGGTCACTGCCCGCGAGATATCCGCCGAGGCAAATTCCCAGATAACGCCCGCCCGACCAGACATAGCCGCGGACATCCGACACGTGGGCGCGCAGGTGCTCGAAAGCCGCGTCGAGCCCGCCGCCACCCGGCTGAACGTAGAGCGCCGCGGTATCGAGCGCCTCGCGCGTCACGGGCGTCGCCTCGTCCGGGCCGGCGAAACGGACATCGAACCGCCACGCGGTGGCGCGCACCAGGTCCGCGATGGACTCAGCGCAATCAGGGGTCGTCGCAGGCCCCCGGTACACCAGTGCGATCGGCGACGTCTTCGGCGCGGGCGGCACGGTACGGGCAGTCCGCTCCCGGGGCTCGCCCGGACTCCTCGCGCACGACACGGCCGACACGACGACCAACGCCATCTGGCGCAGCATCCAGCGGCGAGAAGACGCGCTCACGCGCGAGGTCCTGTTCCACAACGGCCGGGCTGGATCGCCCTGCCCCGTCCCACCCCGGCGACCGCCCACCATTCCTGTTCGCCCCAGTCGGATCCGTCCCGGGACAGCTGGACGAAACGGAACGCGCCGACCAGGGCGCGGATGTCGCGGTTCTCGTGCTCCCGGGTCAGATTGACTGGCCGCGGCCGCCTCGACTCGACTCGCAAATGCCGGTGGAAAATGTCCGATAAAAGATGAAACGCGTGTTCGCCCCGCGCATCGCGGAGGTGTACCGGTCCCTGCCACCGAGGTCGAAACACCTTTGTCACGCATCGCGCCCGGGTACGGGGTTTTCGTCGCGTTCGACGCACGGACCTGGTCGCTATGCGGAACAGGACTCCATCGAAATCGCAGGCACGTCGGCGCCTGATCATGAGCATGAGAGCGTGTTCTTCCTCGACAACCTCGTGTTTGGCAGACCGCCCCAGCAGGGCACGGGGCACCTTTCCCGCCCATCGCTGTGAGGACGCTGAGAAACAGAAAAAGCACGTACGTTCTGCGGCCCACGCCACACTGCCGGGTGACGACGACGTGTGTTCACGATCGACCTCACCGCGAGAACACGACAACGGCGCTGTCCTGGTTTGGTGGATTCCCGACTCTCCGGGCAACCGACGACAATTCGTTCACGCCGTACCGAAATGACCGCCCCGGCTCTCGCGCTGATTTCGGTCTCGACTGGAATGCTCGCCACCGACCTGAACGCGACGCACCGGGTCAGCTCGGACTGCCCGAGGTCAACGGCGCGAAACTGTGGCTCAAGCTGAGCCCGGCGTCGATCCAACCCGGCGTGCTCGCGCCGAAAAGCAACTCGGCCCCGCCGCGATCCTGGTGACCTACCCGCTACCGAGCAGCCGCGGCCCGTGCCCTCTCCGGCACCACGAGCGGGCGCCTTGACTTCGACGAGTCACATCTCTTAGTCTTCAAGTATTCCAAATTTTGGAGCAACTGAGGGAGTGTCGTGCCGCCACATGTGATCGTCATCGGCGCCGGAACCGGTGGCCTGTGCCTGGCGCAGGGATTGCGCCAGGCTGGGGTCAGCGTCGCGGTGTACGAGCGGGATCAGACCCGCGAGGACGGGCTGTTCGGTTACCGGGTCGGCATCGATCCCGACGGCAGCCGCGCGCTGGCCGCCTGCCTGCCCGAGGACTTGTTCCAGGTGTTCGTCGCCACGAAGGCGGAAACCCCGCGATTCATGAACATCTTCACCGAGAAGCGGGCAGAACTGCTGCGGATGGGCGAATGGGACACTCCGGAGCCGTCCGATCCGATCGACAGCGAGAAGTCGATCAGCCGGATGACACTGCGCCAGGTGCTGCTCACCGGCATCGAGGACATCGTGCACTTCGGCAAGGAATTCGTTCGCTACCACCAGAACGCGGACGACACCGTCACCGCGCACTTCGCCGACGGCAGCACGGCTCGCGGCGACCTGCTGGTCGCGGCGGATGGCAGTTCCTCGGCGGTGCGCCGGCAGTACTTGCCGCACGCCTCCATGGACACAGTGGACGCCAAATGCGTCACCGCGAAGCTCCCGCTGAACGCCGAAAGCAGAAGCCTGCTCACCCCGGAGATGCTGCGCGGGGTCACTATGATCAACGCACCCGGAGGGTATGCGTGCATCATCCACGTGATGGAGTTCAAGTGGGACCGCGACGGCACCCTCAAGAACGACATCGGCGGCAACGACAGCGCGCTGCTGAGCACATGGCCGGGGCTGAAGTACGACAACACCAGGGACTACGTGATGTGGGGCTGGTCGGCTCCGGGAAAGCGGCTGCCCGCCGACTTCATGCGACTCCCCGGTGACGAACTCCGCAAGATCGTGCTCGAGCACACCAAGGACTGGCATCCGCGGTTCCGCGCGTTGTTCGAAGCGGCCGACCCGACGACCGCGTTCCCGCTCCAGGTGCGCACCACGACTCCGCTGAAGCCGTGGCCCACCTCCACCATCACCCTGCTCGGCGATGCCATCCACACCATGACCCCAGGACTCGGCGTCGGCGCGAACACCGCGCTGCGCGATGCGGAAAACCTGGTCCGCCAACTGGTCATCGCCCATCGAGGCGAGAAGCCGTTGGTGGACGCGGTACGCGCCTACGAAGCGGAGATGCACAGCTACGCCTGGGAGCTGGTGCGGAAGTCGAAGAGCCAGTTCGGCGGCAACCTGCCACTGGACAAGCCGGTGATCGGCCGCGCGCTGCTGGCGGGGATGCGCACCGGGTTGCGGGCGTTCAACCACATGCCCAACGCGAAGCGGAAAGCGGTACAGGCGATGGAGAAGACCAGGGGACACCGCAGGAGGCAACGATGATTCTGGTAACCGGAGCGACCGGCAGTGTCGGACGGCACGTGGTGGCCGACCTGCTCGCGGCGGGACACCAAGTGCGGGCGATGACCAGGAACCCTTCCCGGGCAAGCATTCCACCAGGCGCCGAGATCGTCGCTGGTGATCTCGCTGACCCCGCATCGGTGCCGTTCGACGGTGTGCACGCCGTCTACCTGATGGCGATGGGAAACGAGCCGGACCAGGTCGTGGCACAGGCCGTGCGCAACGGCGTGCGGCGCATCGTTCTACTGTCCACAGGCGACGTGCTCGATGACGTGGCACAGCAGCCCGACGCGATCGCCAAGATCCACGGCGCGTTCGAGCACGCCGTCGCGACGTCCGACCTGGAATGGACCTTCCTGCGCCCCAACGAATTCGCTGGAAACAGCCTGCACTGGGCGCCGCAGATCCAGGCCGGCAACGTGGTGCAGGCGCCGTTCGCCCAGGCGCGCACGGCGCCGATACACGAGCGGGACATCGCCGCGGTCGCCGCCCGCGCGCTGACCGAAAACGGCCACCACGGCCAGAAGTACGCACTGACCGGGCCGGAAGCCATCACGCACGCCGACCAGGTCGATCAGATCGGCACCGCGCTCGGCCGTCGGCTCCGTTTCGACGAGATCTCCGCAGCGGAAGCAGCCGCGCGAATGAGCCGATTCGCACCAACGGAAATCGTCGAGGCGGTACTCGGCCAACTCGCGGCGGCAGTCGGCCACCAGCCGGTACTGACCGACACGGTGCACGCGGTGACCGGACAGAAGTCACGTTCGTTCGCCGACTGGGCACGCGACCACGTCGCCGACTTCCAGTAGCTATTCTGACCCGATGACAGGTGGTACCAAGCAGCGGCTGATCGACGAGCTGATGCTCGTCGTCACCGACCTGCAGAACGTCGGCGACCAGGTGGACCAAGCCGTCAGCGACCGCCTCGAGCTCAACCGCACCGACGCCCGCTGCCTGTCCTGCCTGATCACCCGGGGCCCGATGGCCTCGGGTGACCTGGCGACGACGGCCGGGCTGGCACCCAGCGCGCTTACTTTCGCGGTGGACAGGCTGACCCGAGCCGGTTACGCCGAACGCGTACGCGATCCGGCCGACCGCAGGCGAGTGCTGGTGAAGGCCTCCGCCACCGCGCTGCAGTTCGCCGAGCGGACCTGGAGCGAGGTGATCGTGGAAACCGAACAGCAATTCGCGCGGTACACCGTGTCGCAACTAAAACTGCTGACCGCTTTCGTGCACGACCAGATCGAGCTGCAACGACGGCACATCACGCGCGTTCGTTCGAGCTGAACAAAACCGCGGCCGCGGCCCGGCTGGTCTGCGTGAGGGTGCTCTGCGGGTCGGCTACTACTCGCAGTGCCTGGCACAACCTGGGCACGACGACACACCATCGCCACGACCACGAACCCCTTTGTCGACACGGCACCTCGTCAGCCAGGCGGCGAACGCGGGCACCAAGTTCGCGGATTCTGGTGGGGCGTGCCGTCGGAACTTGTACACATGTTCCGGATGGAGAGGATGCCCCGCTTCCCGTTCCCTCTTCGTGGGGTTGTTTTCCTTGACATCGCAACGATTTTTTGGCCTTGCGGGCCTTCGGTGATAGTGGGCGCCATGGACTATGACGTAGTGGTGGCCGGCGGCGGCCCGGTCGGACTGATGCTGGCCTGCGAGCTCAGGCTCGGAGGCGCGCGGGTGGTCGTTCTGGAGCGCCGCACCGAAGTGGACCCGACGATCAAGGGCGGGGCGATCACCACGCCCAGCGCCGAGGTGCTCTACCGCCGGGGCCTGCTGCCCGCGCTGGCCGAGGTGCAGCGGCAGACGATAGACCGCTTCCAGGCGTTCTTGCGCGAGCAGAACGGCGGTGGCGGGGTCGCGGGCCAAGGGCTCGGGTTCGTCGGGCACTTCGCCGGGATCGTGCTGCGCGCCGACCTGGTCGACCGCACGGAGCCGAGCCTCAGCGACCCCGGACCCGCCGCCGAGGTCGCTTTCGTGGCGCAGCAGGACATCGAGCGGCTGCTCGGCGAGCGCGCAGACGAACTCGGTGTCGACGTGCGCCGGGGCGTGGAGCTGACCGGCTTCGACACCGGCGCCGGGGCCGTCACCGTGCGGACCAGCCAAGGGGCCATCCGCGCCGGGTGGCTCGTCGGCTGCGACGGCGGCCGCAGCGCGGTCCGCAAGCTCGCGAGGTTCGAATTTCCCGGTACTGACCCGGAAGTCACCTGCCACCAGGCGGTCGTGGAGATGACCGGCGCCGAGGACCTGAACGTCGGCTGGACCGCCACGGACACCGGGGTGTACGCCTACGGGCCGATGCCGGGCCGCGTCGTCACCGTGGAGTTCGACGGCCCGCCGGCCGATCGGGACGCGCCGGTCACCGGCGAAGACCTCCAGGCGCGGTTGCGTCGCGTGTCCGGTGTGGACGTCACGATCACCGGGGTGCGGACCGCGACCCGCTTCACCGACCACGCCCGCCAGGTCACCGAGTACCGCAAGGGCCGGGTGCTGCTGGCAGGCGACGCGGCACACGTGCACTCCGCGTTCGGGAGCCAGGGGCTGAGCCTGGGTATCGGGGACGCGATGAACCTCGGCTGGAAGCTCGCCGCGGTGATCGGCGGCCGGGCGCCGGAACGCCTGCTGGACACCTACACCTTCGAGCGGCACCCGGTCGGCGCGTGGGTCCTGGACTGGACCCGATCACAGGTCGCGGCCATGCGCCCGGACCCGCAGTCTCGAGCCCTGCGCACGATCGTCAGCGACCTGGCGGGCACGGTCGCGGGCACCACGTACCTCACCGCTCAGCTCAACGGTAGCGGGGTGCGGTACGAACTGCCGGGCCAGCACCCGCTGACCGGCCGCAGCACCCCGGACCTCGAACTCACCTACGGCGGCCGCCTCGCGAACCACCTCCACGACGGCCGGGCGCTCCTGCTCGACCTCACCGACGACCCGGAAATCCGCGCCCTCGCCGCGGGATATGCCGACCGCGTCGATACCGTGACGAGCCGCTGCCCGTCCCACCCGGAACTGGCGGCGATCCTCGTCCGCCCGGACGGCTTCACAGCCTGGGCAGCCGACGCGAGGGCGCAGGCACCGACGACCGGACTGGCGGAAGCACTGGAGAACTGGTTCGGAGCGCCCGAGGGTGCGGTGACGCCCGGATGATCCGCCGCGCTGCTGACTGACCAGAACCACAAGCCGATTCCACCCGCGGCCATGACACAGGCAACCTTCTGCGGCGGCCGGTGGTGGTCGGCTAGGCCGGGGCGCAGAAGTAGAACGGTTCTCCGCCGGGGAGAAACACCGGTCCCGGTCGCGAGTTCGACATCGAGCTCGCGGCCGGGGTTCGCCCTTACGGTATCGGCCGACCGCGATCATCCGACCGGCTCACGAATGCCCAGGTTCGTTTACCGAGCAGCAGCACCAGTACCCAGATTCCGAGCTTCGCCACCGATCTTCCCAAGGAGACCAGACCAGCGCTCATGCGGACGAGAGAGTATCGGAGGTCGTCGTAGGACGATTGGCGGAACACACAGTAGACGCCGAGGAACAATCCGGTCACCCCGGCGACGGTGACCGCCACCCGCCAGCCATCGGTGAGGGCCGCGGTGGTGCCGAGCACTGCGATCGCACCTGAAGTGATCACCCAGCGAAACAGCACCGAAGGAAGCAGGACGACGGCTGCCACCGCCAGAACGCCTGTCGCACCCAGCAACAGGTGCTGACCGGGCGGTACGCAGGCGGCGATCCCGCAGGCGACCGCCGCGATCAGCGCGGCGTTCCAGGGCGTGACAACCGGGGCCCTGCCGGCGAGGACACGAAGCGACGACGCCGAACCGTCGGCACTAGCGATTGGCAGCAGGGAAAGTGGCGTGAACCGCAGCAGGCGCGCCAGATGCGGCTTGCCCGTCAGTTCGGCCGGACATCCGAGCACACAGCCGTCCCGAGAGGAACAGTGACCGGTCGCCTCCAGCACCCACGTCATCGTCACGAAAACGATCCCGAAGGCCCAAGCAGCTCCGGCGAAAAGGAAGAACGTCCCGGAGGTCGGTCCACTCGGCACGACGCCGGCGAGCGCCAGCCCGATCGAAGCGCGCACGGCGTACCCCACACCGACGACAAGCCAGATCGCCGTCGCTCGGGCGCCGGGTCTGGTACGCCCTTCGCGGAGGAACTCGTAGAGCCACGCCGGAACCCAGACTCCGATGAACGAGACCAGAATGATCGTCGAGACCGGGGGCGGGACGACGGTGAACGCGACGACCACAGCTAGCGTTGCTCGCGCAACGATCACGAAAACGCTGAGCGCGACCGACCGGCGCGGTCCTTGTCGCGCGACCGGGAGTCGTCCGCGTTCGCGGTGAGCTGGGTGGACTTGATCGTCGGCGAGACCGCGGATGTCATTCCACTGGTAACGGCTCTGGTAGATCAAGTACTCGAAGACCAGCCAACCGAGGGCTGCGCCGAGCGATTCGGGCGCGCTCGGGCCATGGGAAGTGATCACCGCTCCGACCAGGTACGCGATCGGGATGAAGACCCATTTGACCGTATCGAGGGGGCGAGGAAGCAGGAGATAGGACCACAGCGATCGGTCGCCGGTCCGGCTCGGTCGGCTTGGCTCCTGCACCAGGTCGGTCCGTGGATAGTTCGAGCTGTTCCGCAGGTGATTCGCCGCGCCGCGCAAGAGCCGTCGGCCGCCGATGTTGGCCAGGATCCCCTGCTGCAGCAAAAGCATCAGCAGCGGGCCGTAAACCGCGAACATGGTGATCATGGCCGGAGCGCTCAGCCTGAGAGCGACGAACACGACCCACCCGCCGAGCGCGACGGCGAAACTCAACGTGAGGAAGAGCAACATGACGAAGTAGGAGCGGCGACCCCGTCGCGGACTGATGACCGTGAGCATGAGTTCCGTCGCCGAGCCGGCCAGCACCCCCGGGATGGCGCGAAGTTCGGCCTGGTGATCGCGAAGCTCGTTCTCGATGGCCCGCATGTAGAAGCTCTTGATGGTCACCTGCATGCCGAGCATGACGATGTAGCAGAGCACCGCGAACGGCAACGTCGGTGCCATGACGTACACCGGATCCGGAAGCTCGTAACAGCTCCCTGCTTGCTTGGCCGCGTTCATCACGGCGCCGCGGAACCGGCAGTCGCCGACCAGGATGGCGAAAAGCCCGGCCAACAGCGCGACGAACACGCTCGCGAGCGCACTCTGCCTGCTGGAGATCCCGCGATCGTCTTCGCGCACCGACTGGTAGTCAGCCAGCAGGATGTCGAGGTCGGCGCTCATGGCCGGATTATCGTCGGCCGGGGCCCGGATGTCAGCCGGCACACGTCCGTCCTTGGCGGTCGGTCGGCGGGTCTGGTCGGCAGAGAGCCGGTTCCCCGACGGCGGTGTCGCCAGCACAAATTATCGGTACACGATGATCCTTCCCGAGAACTTTATCGCGCTCAGCCTCCTCTCAGGACACCTGAGTATTATATCGGCGCTCGCACCCGGCTCGAATACACGAGAGGCCCTTTTCATTTCACTTGACCTTTTTCGCCGCTCGTACGATCGGCCAATCGGGTAACAGCAAGTCCGGGGTCACCGTGTCGGCGTATCATTTCGATCATGCCGTTCACTATCAATGGTTCGACAACCTGCTACCTACTGCCCGCCGATGAGCGTCCAGCACGGAAACGTTTCTTGGAACTGGTATCCGCGCCGGGCGAAACCTGGATCATCGCCTACAGCTTCACGGTGCCCGATGCCGCCGACGCCCTCATCGCCGCGCACAAACGGGGTGTACCACTGCATCTCTACCTCGACCACTCCCAATCCAGCGGTACTGCGGAGAAGCCGCTGCTGCACCAGTTGGTCGATGCGGGAGTGGAGATCACGATCGGCACGAGCACCAGTGGCAGCCGGTACATCTGCCACACCAAGGGCATCGCCGTCGACGGACGGACCGGCCCGCTCTGCTGGGAGGGCTCCGTCAACTTCAGCACCAGTGGCTGGCTGCAGGTGAACACGGCCATGGACTTCTCCTCCCCGGATTGGCGTGATCATTTCGTCGCCCAGTTCGCGACCCTTCGCAAATTCGCCTGGGCGAACGAGCGAGATCTTCAGCTGATGCCCGAGCCACCCGATGGCGTCGACACCGAGAGCACGCTCGACAGACCCAATTTCCGGCGGCAGCCGCGATCAGCCGAGCGTCGAACCCGAGAATGAAGGCGCACCGATGAGCGAACATTGGGAATCGAAACCCGACAAACACGACTATCCGGCCGCTTTCGATTATCTCACCCTCGTGGTGCCCGAGCTCCTGGCGCGCCAAGTCGTCTCGGAACTGGAAGCGGCCGAGTTGATCCACCGGAAGGCGAAAGACATCCTTCGGGCCAGCGGGCTCCCCGCACTCCCCCCAGAAAACGTCCATGTGGCAAAGGATCTCGCCAAGGCGAAACAAGGAAAGCGATTATCCCCGGTACTCCTCGTACGTGCCTCGGCGATCGGGCACGACGCCGGAGGCAATCTGATCATCGCGGACGGATACCACCGGGTGTGCGCCTCCCACCACCTGGACGAAGACGCAGACATCCCCGCCAAACTCGTGTGAAGACAGAACAGGACAGCGGGCCCGGACACGTCGAGTTCGATACCAACGTTGCCCTGGCGAGCATTCCTCTGATCGGTACCGATCATGTATTTCGCCTGAATTCACAACGAGCACGAGCCCGCTGCCATCACCGGGGCCCTTCACCGCGTACGCGCCGGAGTTCGGGTTCCTCCGCAGCCACAACCGAACCGCGCTGCGGCAGCCCGCAGTTCGCGTTCGACGTAGTCAGCCGGAGTGGCCCTGCCTTCCACCACAGGACCACATCCGAGGATTCGAGCACAATACCCGCGTACTCGCTCAATCCGCTATTTGCCCATCTGGAACACCACGCGCGAGGTGGTGCCGACCTGGTCGTGTGCTCCGTTCACCGGTTCGTGCAAACCAGGCCCCGCAGCCACTTGACCATGTGCGCCGGGTCGGAGATCAGTTGGACCACCTTCGCGCGGGGCAGGGCGATTTCGATCGAATTGGTGTACTTCATCGCCCGCTTCCTTCGGGAGCGTAGAACGCGGTGGTGGCCTCCACCGCGGCCGCCACGTGATCCGGGTCGCCGCCGCCGGCCAGGTGAGCTCGGCCCCATGCCGCTGCGCTGCGCCGTGCGAATTCGCGGCCCTCAGGCAAGGCCCGGAACTCATCGTGGTCGAGGGGCTTTCCGTCGGCCAGGAAGTGAGCCAAGGCAAGGAGGTGCAGGTCCCAGCCCACACCACCGGCACCAGGGCCGTAAGTCGGGAACATCGGCTCCCCGACGGCTGCGGCATGGACCAGCTCGAACTCGGTGTCCCCGGCAGGACTCGGCGACAGCCGCACCTCGACCTCGCTCGTACCTGGCCACTCATCGGCCTCCGGCCCGAAGAGCCAGGACACCCGCAGCAGCCGCGGCGGGTCGCACCGGAGAATCTCCCCGTGCTCACCGCCGTCCAACTCGAAGGACCCGCCCAGACGCAGGTCACCGGTCACCGGCTTCAGCCAACGGCCCAGCCGCTCGGGGTCGGTGATGGCGTTCCACACGTCGTCGACCGACGCGCCGTAGCTTCGTCGCAGCTCAATCGTGTACGCGTCGCCGGCGGGCAGGGTCGCCGTGCCCATCGTCCGGCGCGCAGCGGCCAGTTCGTCCAGTACGTCCTTCATGTCGTCTTCCTTTCGCTGACGGATCGGCCTTGCCAACACCTGAGGTCCGAGATGCACGCTTGCTGCGAGACAGCCGGCTGGGCCAGGAGGATGTCGATTGCGTGCACGACCAAGATCATGCCATGTCTGGCTTATATAAGCCAGACATGGTTATTCGGCGTCGCCGACCCCGGCCGCCCGAACATGCACTCGCGCCTGGAACCGCGTCGGCATCACCCCGGAGCCCAAGTCGCGAGTCCGCCGTCGACGGTCCAGCCGGTACGTGTAGGAAAGGCGTATGTCCAGTCGCTGGTATCGACTCGTTGGTGGCGCGCTCCTGGTCGTGGTCACGCTAGGAGCGTTGGGGTGGTTCGTCGTCGTGCCCTTGCCCGGCTGGGCCGCGGGTGCCGAGGTGGAAGCGCTACCGCTTCCGGAGCGGCTGGCTGCGGTGAACGCGGTGCGCGGCCAGTGCATGACGCTGGTGAGTGTGCTGTCCGGTTTGGTCGTCGGCGCGTATGGCGTGTACCGCTACTACCTCGACAAGGACAAGCAGCGGCTGGATCGGGACAAACACCTGACCGGCCTCTTCGACAGCGCCACCGGGAGGCTGGAGTCGGAGGACTCCGTGGTCCGGGCGGGTGGGCTTCGCACGCTGTTCCGGCTCATGGTGGATTCACCTCGCGATCACGTCCTGGTGCTGAACACGATCTGCGATGTGCTCCGGCAGCGCGCCGCCGATCGCGGCAGCGCCGAGCCGGCGGACCGGGTGGAACGCGATGTCGCTGCGGCGATCGACGCACTGCGCGAGCGTCCCGACCGGCCCGAGCCTGGGCCGTTGCCGTTGTCCCAACTGCACCTCCCCAAAGCCAGCCTGGGTCGGACCCGCTTGACCGGAGCGGATCTGCGGGGCACGACACTCGGCGACGCGGACCTCCGTGGTGCCGACCTGACCGGTGCGACGTTGGACGAGGCACAGCTCAGCGGCGCGAAGCTGACCACGGCGATCGCGGTCGACGCTGTCTTGACCGGGGCCGAACTGTACGACGCGGATCTGTCCGGCGCCGATCTTCGGGGCGCTTCGCTTCGACGGGCGCGGTTGCGCGGCGCGGTCATGACCGATGCGGACTTGAGGAGCGCGGATCTCGCCGATGCCGATCTCCGCGGTGTGGACCTCCGCGGCGCGCGCGGGCTCACCAGCGCGGGTGTGGCTGCCGCGATCGTCGACGGCGACACCGCGTTCCCGCCGGAGGTCAACCACCCCCGGCCCCACCGCGCCGCGAGCCCTCCTGCGGGATGACGAAGCGGCCCACCATCGCGGTCGCCGTGCACGACGGGTTCTACGGTTGCGGGACCGGTGCCGGGTACGCCAACTTCGGCTTCCTCGAAACGTTGGTGCGGCTGCTGCCCACCGGAGTCGGCCTCGCGATCCTGCCGGTGTACCTCGACGCGTCCAGCCCCGAGTACCACCCGGCCTGGCACGCCCGCGCCCGCGCTCTCGTCGCCAGCGCCGACGCGGCCGTGTACCCCGTGCACAACGGCACCAACGGACTCGACAGGTGGGGCACCTGGACCAACTTCGAGCACCTGGCGCAGGACACGGCGGCACGGATCATGACCACGGTCCAGCCAGGCTCGGATCCACTGCTGACCATAGCCTTCGACGCACCGTTCCTGGGATTGGCCAAGCTGCTCCCCCGCGACACCCTGGCGAACCTCGTGCTCGTCCCACGATCGACCGCCCGGATCCACGCGCCGTGGGACACAGCCCGGATCGGGTGGGAACGATCAGGGCTGCACGCGGGCTTGGCCGACGGGACGCTCGTCGGTGCCATCTCCTCGTTCATGGGCAGGCATCTGCGGGACGAGTACGACGTGCCGCGCGAATCCTTGATCACCCTCCAGGACGGTCTGACACCCGCTGACTGGGAAAGGCTGTCCGCGACGCCGCACCGCGCTTCCGATCTGCCTCCGGCGACGGAATTCGTACTGGCGATGGGACGCGCGGAACCGTACAAGGGCTTCGACGACCTCCTCGACGCTTATGCGGCACTGCGCGCCCGCACCGATCATCTGCCGCACCTGGTCCTGGCCGCGACAGCCGAAACCGGAGCATCGTCGTACCAACAGCACCTCGCCCGCCGCGTGGCCCAACTGGACATCGACGCGACCGTCCTGACCGAGTTCACCTCGGACGTGCCAGGTCTGCTGCGGCACCCTGGGCTCCGGGGCGTGGTCGTTCCGTCTCGAGTCGAGCCGTTCGGCCGGATTCCGATGGAAGCGTTCGCCGCTGGAGCGGTTCCCGTGATCACCACCACCGCACAGGGCCTGGCCGGCCAGGTCATCGACGGCGGCACCGGTTTCCACTGCCCTCCCGGCACGCCGAGCGCACTCGCCACGGCACTCGCCACGGCGCTCGATCTCGATCACGACCAGCGCTTCGCCTTCCGGCAACGAGCACGACAACAAGCACTCCGGCACTACGACCACCCCGCCGCGGTCCGCGAGTTCCTCACCAGAACGGCTCCGTGGCTCCCCCTTCCACGACCCGACGATCAGCTACGGTGTCTGAGCAGCACCGCGCCATCCGTCACCACAGGGAGTTCCGTGTCCGCCGTTCCTCCGGTCAAGGTCCCGATCGGCCTCCAGGCGCGGCACTGGACCACAGTCGAGCCAGAGCGGCATGTCCTGATCATCGCCCACCACGTCACCTCACTGGTCCGGCTCATGGACGTGCTCCCCGTGTTCGACTCCGACCCGCGGGTGCAGGTGGTCTTCACCTGGAACGGCTCCGACCCGTTCCGCCATGGGCTCGACCAGTACCTGACGGATCTCGGCGTCGTAGTCATTCCGTGGTCCCAAGCTATCGAAACAGAATTCGATCTCGCGATCGCCGCGAATCACGGCGGACTCACGGAAATAACCGCACCCCTCGTTATTCTTCCACACGGAGTAGGCTATACTAAGAATTCACCCGGAAACCGGAAACCGGAAACCGGAAACCGGAAACCGGAAACCGGAAACCGGAAACCGGAAACCGGAAACCGGAAACCGTTCTGTGTTCGGCCTTTCTCCGGAATGGCTGCTCTACAACGGACAGCCGGTCGCGGATTCGCTGGTACTCGCGCATGAGAACGAACTGGCGCGGCTCCAGGAACTGACGCCGGCCGCAGCGGGCATCGGTGTGGTCGCCGGTGATCCCGCCTACGACCGGATGCTGCGCAGTCGCCATCTGCGCGCTCGATATCGACGATCGCTCGGCATCGCACCAGATCAGAAACTCGTCACGATCAGCACCACCTGGTGGCAGCGTTCGCTCATGGGCAGTTGGCCGTCGCTCTTCCGCGAAGTCGTCGCCTGCCTCCCCCGGGACGAGTACCGGGTAGCGGGCCTGATCCACCCGAACATCTGGCATGGCCACGGCCCGTGGCAGGTCCACACCTGGCTGGCCGACTGCGTCCGCGCGGGGCTGCTGCTGCCCGCGCCGGTCGAAGGATGGCAAGCGACGCTCATCGCGTCGGATCTGATCCTCGGGGACCACGGTGCCACTACCTGCTACGGCGCCGCGCTGGGCTCGCCGGTACTGCTGGCGGCGTTCCCTGAACAGGACGTCGCCGTGGGTTCGGTCGGCGACGTGCTGGGACGGACCGCGCCGCGGTTGAGCCGCCGCGAGCCGCTCCGTCGCCAGGTCGAACGCGCCTTCACCGAACATTCCCCCAACCGATTCGACGCCCTTCGCGACCTGGTCACGTCATGTCCTGGCGAAGCAGCGCAACGATTACGAGCACTGTGCTACGGCCACCTGCGCCTGCCTGAACCATCTCGTCAGCCGGTCGTCCCCGTGGTTCCCGCGGAAGCGGTAGCCAGTCCACATCACCAGCCCGTCATGGCGGACCACATCGTGTGCACGCCGAGCGGCGAAGAACACCCGCACTACGTCATCGGCCGGTTTCCCGCCGAGCTCCAGGTCGATCAGGCGGACGAGAGGCACCTCGACGACGCCGTCCTCATGGTGCACGAGGACCACCCGCAGCAGAGCCTGCTCAGCCAAGCGGTCGTGGTCTTCCTGGCTGAGGCCGGGCCGGACGAGACCCTCAAAGCGGCGTTCGGCAAGGCGGTGCGCCGACATCGTGGCGCGCTGTTGCTCGCGCTACCCAGCTCCGACGGTTACTTGGTCTGTTCCCGCGACGGAAATCTCGTCGAGATCGCTGGTGAGCGAGCCGAACTCGGCGTCGCGGTCCTGCACGAATGGCGACTCGCCACTGGGGACGGCAGCATCCCGCCGGAAGAAGTGAGCATCACCGTTGGCGGTACGCGATCGACCGTTCGGTTACGGGTGGCCGAGGCCGTCGAGCTGCTCCCGTAACGCGGCCGCACGGCGATCGTCCAGTCGCTCGAACAGTTCCTTGGCCGTGCGGAGCAACCGCTCTCCCTCTTCCCCTTGTCCCGCGCGCAGTAGCAAGCCGCCAAGCACATGGCTGCTGTGTGCCCGCCACGAGTCGAGACTCACCTCGGCCTCGAGTTCAAGAGCATCGTGAAGCACGCGCACGGCCTCCTCGTAGTGCGCGTCACCCGCCGCCGCCAGAGATTCTCCGAGGTTCGCCAGCGACTTCACGTAGTTGTGGCGTTCCTTGTCCTCGGTGAAGTACGCGAGCGCGCGACGACCAGCTTCGATCGCCTCGCCGTGCCTGCCGACCGCGGCCAGCATCGGACCGCCGTTCATGTCCAGCAGCACCTCTTCGCGCTGACGCCGCTCGGCTGGGAACCGAGGATCGGCGAGCAGGTCACGGGACCTGGTCAGGGCATCGACCGCGTCGCGTGCTTCGCCCCGTCGTTGGTGCACGAAAGCCTTCCACACGAACATCTTCGCCAGGTGCATCACCGCGACACCGTCGTTGGTGAGCTCGCCCGCTAGATCCGCGGCTCGCCGAAAGTGGTCGAGAGCCGCCTCGTGGTTCTGCACCGAGAAGTAGGCCGTACCCAGCTCGGCGTGCATCCGCAGGAGCGCCCGGGGATCCGGCACACCGCTCTCGCTCAAGCGCCGCGCTGCCGCCAAGCCGATGCTGTGCACCGCGATCGCGTCCGCGAACAACTCACGCTGAAACAAGAACGTCGCCAGTGCCTCGCACAGCTGCCAGGCCAGATCATCGAACCCCTCGTCGGCCGCGACCTGGACCACTCGCCGGAAGTTGGCCCGTTCTCGTTCCAGATCACCGACCGCGTTGTCATACGCACCTGCGCCCTCGTATGCCGGCGAAATCCGGCCGTCGAACAGTTCGCCGAACCGCGCCCGCCCACTGAGCACCTGCTCTCGGGCGACGGCGAACTCCAGATACCCGCGGACGAGCCGGTCCAGTGCGGCACGCTGGTC
Source organism: Amycolatopsis sp. CA-230715 (assembly GCF_018736145.1). Classification (GTDB taxonomy): domain Bacteria; phylum Actinomycetota; class Actinomycetes; order Mycobacteriales; family Pseudonocardiaceae; genus Amycolatopsis. Next base: position 8,128,039 of record NZ_CP059997.1, on the reverse strand, counting down.
AGCCGGGTGGTCTTTCTCGGCGAGCACACCGGCGTGCGCATGCACGAGGGTATGCAGTTCGAAGCGGTCGATGTCGATTTCCGTCAGCAAGCTCGCCCGAACGAGAGACCGCACATCATTCTCGACAGCATGACCGCCCTCCGGCCCCAGCAACGCAGCCGCGACCCAACCAGAGAACCGGCTGCCCGGATGGAGGCTCAGCAACCGGTAAAGCCGCTGTTCACGCTCGGACAGGTCTCGGTACGACACCTCGTAGATCGCCGCAACCGGGTGCTCGCCGTCGATGTCGAGCGCGGTCACCACCGATTTCACAGATTGAAGCTGCCGCACGTACAGCCCGACCTGGCCTCGATGCCGCGTCCGCAGGTGCGCACGGGCGATACGCAGAGCCAGCGGAAGTCGACCGCACAGCTCCGCCAGCACCTCCAACGACCGAGCTTCGCCCACCGCCGCCGCGGGTTCCATGCCCTTGGCCAGAAGTTCTTTCGCGCTTTCCATCGTGAACAGGTCGACGGGAACAGTCGTGAACCCGTACTGCTCGAACCCCTCAGCCCGCCGACGGCTGGTGGCGATCACCATGCTCTCGACCGACGCCGGCAGGAGATTGTTCACCTGCGCCGGCGTCTCGACGTCGTCGAGGAACACCAACAGCCGCCGCCCCGCCGTCGCGGCCCGGTACGCGGCCAACATGCCCTCCGAAGTCGTCGGCAGCGAATCCACACCCAGTTGTGGCAGCAGCACCGTCAATGCGTCCTCGACCGACAACACCTGCGACGACGCACCCATCGACACCTGGAGGGCCAGGTCGAAATCGGCTTGGAGACGTCCCGCGCACCACAGCGCCAACGAGGTCTTCCCCACCCCCGGCAACCCGGTGAACACGAAGACACCCTGCTCACCGCCCGCCCGAACGGCCGCGACTTCTCGGTCGAACGCGTCACGCTCGAGCGCCCGGTTCACGAACATGCGCGGCGGCGGCATCAAACTGCTCCCGGCCGGTAACCCGCCCATCCCACGCCCCTCATCCGACTCGTCTCCGTGCAGGTACCCGACCATACCGACACCGGCCGCCCACCGCGTGGTCATCCTCCCCGCCGGAGTCTCCGCAGTCTCCGCCCCGCGACGCGTCGATACTGGGGTTCTGCGCCGCGGACGACATCACGGCCGAGGTGGAGGTGCTCCCGTCCGAGCAGGTGAACGAGGCGCTCGAACGCTTGGGGCGCAACGACGTGCTCATCGTGAGCGGGAGGTAGGCCAGGCCCTGCCAGCACGCGCTTGACGACGGTCGTCGAAAGGCGATACACCTCTCGACGCGACCTTAAGCAATACACATTTCAGAACCGAACCAAAGGACTACGAACCACCAGGCCCATGCCGTCGAAACCAACGACTCCTACTCGGGCGTTCATCCGCAGCAGGCTCGTTGTCGAAGACATCCTGTTGGCCCCCCGCTCCTCACGGGAGCCTGGCTCAACCCGGCATTGTTCCTGCCCTTGGCGTGCAACGACGAGCTGATCAACACCCCCGTACCTACCGAACACTCGGCACGGCATCGTTCCTGGCCATGAGCGGCAGTCTCATCGGAGTCGCCCTCCTGGCCTGAGCGCCAGCCTCCCTGCAGTGCGTCAGGCGATCTGGTTGACCGCTTCGACGATGTGGGCGGCGCCATCCTCCTCGGCGACCCGAGCGGCGACCGTTTCGGCGCGCTGACGGTAAGCAGGGTTCGACACGGCGGCTTTGATCGCGTCCCCGAGGCGGTCCGCGGTGAGCTTCGCGAACGGCACCACGGCCGGGCTCACCCCGATCCGCACGAGCTGCCCGGCCCAGAACGGCTGGTCGGCGATCGCGGGCACCGGCACGTGCGGAATACCCGCCCGCAGCACCGCGCCGATCGTGCCGACGCCCGAGTGGTGCACCGCGGCGCTGGTCCTCGGCAGCAGCCAGTCGTAGTTGATCTCGCCCCGCACGGTCAGCAGGTCGTCCCCGCTGACCTCGAGCCCGGCCCAGCCCGCCTGGACGATGCCGCGGACACCAGCCTTGCGCAGCGCCTCGGTGACGATCCCGCTGAGCATCTCCCCTCGGCCTTCGCCCGCGTTGCTGCCGAAGGAGATGAACACCGGCGGCGGGCCCGCGTCGAGGAAATCGACCAGTTCGGCAGGCGGCTCCCAGCCGCCGGTGGTCGCGGGCCACCAGAACCCGACGACCTTCGACCCATCCGGCCAGTCCTTCGGCTTCGGCAGCAGTTCCGGGCTGTAGCCGTAGTAGACGTCCCGCTTCTTCGCGGGATCCGGCTTCTCCTCCGGCGGCAGCCCCAGATCGGCGCGCAGCTTCGCGAGCGGGTCCTTGCCCGTCCTCCTCGCCACCTTGTCGATCAGCGTGTACAGGCCGCGATTCCCGAATCGGCCCAGCGACCGGCCGATCCCCAGCACGGGCGGCGGGAAAGCACCGGTCGGCTGAGTCGGGCCGACGAACGCCTCGACCGAAGCGATGTCCAGGCTCTCCGCGACCATGAACCCGACGATCGCCAGCAACGACGGGATCATCACGTCCACGTCCTGCTCGGCGGCCGCGACCATCTCCATGCCCTGCTCGTGGAACTCGCGGACGACCCCCTGCGCGGCGCGCAGGCCGTCCACCGCCTTCTTCGCCCCCGAATCGGCGTCCTGCCAGTGCTGCATCAGCTCGGAGCCCTGGTCCTCGCGGGCGTCACCGGCGATCTCGTAGAACTCGAGACCGGTGGACTCCACCATCTCGCGGTAGTGCCCGTAGGAAGCGAACACCACGTGGTGCCCCGCCTCCCGCAGCCGGACCCCCATCCCGTGGTACGGGCCGACGTCACCCCGCGAACCCGGCGCGACGATCAGTACCTTCTTGGACTCTGACACGAGCTATCCCCCTTTTCGCACGGCAAACGCGAGACCCGTCGCGGCTACGAAGCAGCCTCGTAAATTACACGGCAAGAAACAACAAAACACATGTCGCGGGCAACGGTGAAGTCACAAAATGGTCTCATCGCGTTACCTGATTACCGAATCTCGCAGAAATATGTAAGGAACTTCCCAACTTCTCACGCGTCAAGACGGCAAACTGCGTAATCGGACCAGAACGACGTTTCCGCCGACCATTCCGTCACCCACGGGAATTGATCTTGGACGGATAGTGCCGACGTCCATCCGCGCGGCGGTCGCGGACCACGCACGGTGTTCTACGATGCGCACTGAGCGACCGGTCCGCTCTGTCCACAGTGGCCCTAATTTCCCTGAAGTTGAGCTGTCGCACTGGACGTTGCCGTGCCTGTGCACCGGGTGACGGACCGGCTCCACGCGGCCGAGGTTTCGACATAACGGCGACAAGGGGCGATCTCGCGCACGGTGTCCGATCGTGTTCGTACCGCATTCGGCCGCCTTTGCTGCGACCCTGCCGTGCCATCCACCAATTTCCATTTCAGCCAACTCAGTCGTCAGACGACACTGATGGGGATTCCGTCAGAATCGGAGGAAGGGGAGGCCGTCGATCCACTCGGTCACGATCGCGGCGGTTTCCGCGGCGCGTACGGTCGGGCAGGATCGCGGTGATTTCGCGTCGGCGAAGCGGAAGTAGTCCGGTGGCCCGGACAGCGCCCCGACCGAGGGAAAGCAGATCAGCTCGGGCCCGGTTCCGCCGTGAGCGGGTCGAAAGCCAGCGTCGCCGGGAACGGCAATCCGGTCCGTCCGCTGAGCTGGTTGCGCAGGTCGACCGAAACCAGGGAGTCGACCCCCAGCTCCCGGAAGGAAGCCGTGTCCCCGAACTCGTCCACTGTGGAGTGTCCGAACTCGTCCACTGTGGAGTGTCCGAGCACGGACGCGACCAACCCGCGCACGAAGGCGGACACCAGGTGCTTGGCGAGCATCCCACCGTTGGTTCCGGTGCCGCCGGTGATCAGCACCGTGCCTTCAGGATCGATGGTGTTGGCATCCGCTTCACCAGGTCCGATCGCGACGGCCCCGTTACACGGGTGCGCGTGTCGCCAAGCATGGGTGACGGCTAACCCCGGGCGACCTCGGCGGTGTGCGCGGGGATGTAGCGCTCGCCCGTCACCTGGTCGCTCAGCGGGTCCAGCACGGCCAGCGCCTCGGCGTCCAGGGTGAGCTCCAGCGCGGCCGCGTTCTGTTCGAGCCGGGCCGGGCTGCGGGTGCCCGGAATGGCCGCCACCGCCACCCCGAGCCGCTCGGCCTGGGCGTACACCCAGGCCAGCGCCACCTGGGCCGGGGTGGCACCCAGCCGGTCGGCCACCTCGCACACGGTCCGCGCGATCTTCTCGTTGGCCTCCCCCGCCTCGCCGGCGAAACGGGGGTTGGTGCGCCGGAAGTCCTTCTCTCCCAACGTGGAACGGTCCAGCGCGCCGGTCAGGAACCCCCGCCCCAGCGGCGAGTACGGCACCAGCCCGACCGCCAGCTCGGCCATTACCGGGGTGACCGCCTCCACATCGCGGGTCCACAGCGAGTACTCGCTCTGCACCGCGGCGATCGGGTGCACCGCGTGCGCCCGGCGCAGCAGCTCGCCGTCGACCTCGGACAGGCCCAGCCGGCGGACCTTGCCCGCCTCGACCAACTCGGCCATCGCCCCGACGGTCTCCTCGATCTCCACGTCCTGCGGCGGGCGGTGGGCGTAGTACAGGTCGATCACCTCGACACCCAACCGCAGCAGCGAGGCGTCGCAGGAGCGCAGGACGTAGTCCCGGGCACCGCGGATGCGGCGTGCCCGGTCACCGGCGCTGCGGTCGATGCCGAACTTGGTGGCCAGCTGGACCTGGTCCCGGCGACCGTGGATGGCCCGGCCCACCAGCACCTCGTTGTGCCCGGTGCCGTAGGCGTCGGCGGTGTCCAGGAACGTGATGCCCAGCTCCAGCGCCCGGTCGATGGTGGCAAGGCCGCCGTCCCAGTCGGCGGCACCGTAGCTCTCGCTCATCCCCATGCACCCCAGGCCCATCGCGCTGACGGTGAGACCGGACGAGCCGAGCGTGGTTCGGGTGATCATGCGCGGATACTCCTGACTGGGCGATACCTCGAAGACTGACCAACGCCGCCGACGCTAGGACCTGGAGCGCGCTCCAGGGCAAGCCGAAGGACCGACACCCGCCAACGGCGGTCACCTCGGCAGGGCCGCGGACGCTCCCCGGTTTGCTCCGAGCTGATCTTTGCGGCATCTTTACGCGTGGAGCGCCGGGAAGTCTGGTCGGCACTCCACTCCGGCACGGGGTGGAGTAACCCGACTCGTGGACGGATTTTCATGGCGCTGGTACTCGCCTCCCGTGTGGTGCTGCCGGTCGGCGAGTCGCAGTCGCTGTCCGGTGCCGCGCTCCCCCGTCGGCCGCATCGCCGTCCCGTCGCCGAGCTGGTGTCCGATCCGCGCGCGCCGCACTCCTCGACCGACCTCCCGGTCACCGAAGCGCTGAGCTTCGATCCCCCGGACAACCTGCCCACCGGCCGTAAAGAACACGACAGGAGTACCGCATGAACCCCGGCGCGTCCGCCCCGTCCGCCGTAACCTGGCGAGATGCACGCGGGCGAGATGGCCGAGCGGTTCCCGGTGGTGGAACTGGATTCCGACGCGCTCGAGGCCGCGCGGCTGCTGGCCGAGCACCGGCTCCCCGGGCTGGTGGTCACCGACTCCGCAGGCTGCCCGCGGTCCGTCCTGCCCGCCTCGCAGGTGGTGCGGTTCCTGGTGCCCTCCTACGTCGCCGACGACCCGTCACTGGCCGGGGTGCTCACCGAATCGACGGCGGACCGCGTCGCGGACAAGCTCAGCGGCAAGACGGTCCGCTCGCTGCTGCCCACCGAACCGGCCGAACTGCCAAGGGCCAACGCCGACGACACCATCATCGAGGTCGCCGCCATGATGGCCCGGCTCCGCTGCCCGCTGGTCGCGGTCATGGAGGACAGCAAGCTGCTCGGCGTGATCTCGGCGTCGAGGTTGCTGCAACTGGCGCTCACCCCGCACTGACCGGGGGCGGCCGGTGAGCGCCGCCATCGCGATCACGGTGTTCGTGATCGCCTACGTCTTCATCGCGACCGAGAAGGTCCCCAAGATGGTCGCCGCGCTCGCCGGCGCCGGGGTCGTGCTCGCGACCGGCGTGGTCGAGGCCGACGACGCCTTCTACTCCCACGACACCGGAATCGACTGGGACGTCATCTTCCTGCTGCTCGGCATGATGATCATCGTCGGTGTGCTGCGGCGGACCGGTGTCTTCGAGTACGTGGCCATCTGGGCCGCCAAACGCGCCAAGGGCTCACCGCTGCGGGTCATGGTCCTGCTGGTGCTGATCACCGCGGTCGCCTCGGCGTTCCTGGACAACGTCACCACGATCCTGCTCATCGCCCCGGTCACCCTGCTGGTCTGCGACCGGCTCGACGTCAAACCCGTCCCGTTCCTCATCGCCGAGGTGCTGGCCTCCAACCTCGGCGGCACCGCCACCCTGATCGGCGACCCGCCGAACATCATCATCGGCAGCCGCGCCGGGTTGTCCTTCAACGACTTCCTGCTCAACCTGGCCCCGATCGTGGCCGTCGAACTGCTCGTGTTCGTCCTGGTCCTGCCCCGGCTCTTCCGCGGCTCGTTCACCGTCGACCCCGACCGGGTCGCCGACGTGATGGCGCTCAACGAACGCGAAGCCATCCGCGATCCGCGCCTGCTGGTCAAGTCCGGGATCGTGCTGCTCGCGGTGTTCGCCGCCTTCGTCACCCACTCGGCGATCCACCTCGAACCGTCCGTGGTGGCGCTGCTCGGAGCGGGCGTGCTGGTGCTGATCTCCCGCACGGTCCCGAAGCACTACCTGGCCAGCGTGGAATGGGAAACCCTGCTGTTCTTCGCCGGACTGTTCATCATGATCGGCGCGCTGGTCAAAACCGGCGTCATTGGCGAACTGGCGAAGCTCGCCGCCGACGCCACCGGCGGCAACGCGCTGCTCGCCGTCATGCTGATTCTCGGCGTCTCCGCCGTGCTCTCCGGGGTCATCGACAACATCCCTTACGTGGCAACGATGAGCCCGCTGGTGCTGGCGCTGACCAACGACATCCCCGACCCGGCGCATTCCGAGGCGCTGTGGTGGTCGCTGGCGATCGGCGCGGACTTCGGCGGCAACATGACCGCCGTCGGCGCCAGCGCGAATGTCGTCATGCTCGGCATCGCCGCCCGCTCCGGAAGCCCGATCTCCTTCTGGGAATTCACCAAGAAAGGCGCGATCGTCACCCTCGTCACGGTGCTGGTCGCGGCGCCCTACCTCTGGCTGCGGTACTTCGTCCTCGCGTGAACACCCCCGCCCGCCGTACCCTCGAAACCGCCTTCCTCACAACGAAGTGGGACCGACATGGAACACCTCGTCACCGCGATCGCCCTCATCGTGGCCTTCGTCCTCGCCGCACTCGCGCTGCGCGCCGCCCGCCCGCGCCGGTGAAACCCGGTCACCTCTTCCTGGCCAGCACCGCGCGTTCGATCTCCGACACCGCCATCGCCCTGCCAGCCGGAACGAGATACCGATCGGTGAACTCCCGCGCCCCCACCTGGTCGACCTCGTCCCAGCCGTACTCCGCGAGGAATCCCGGCACCGCCTCCGGTGCCATCCCGAACCGCCACAACGGCCGCCGCACCACGAACTCCCGATAAGCGGACTCGGCGCCGTACAACGCGGTACCGTCCAGGAAATCCTGCCGGACATAGGTGAACACCAGCTCGCTGCCCCGCGGCGCGCCGCTCAGGAACGCGAACGTGGCGCGGACACCGGCCTCGGTCAAGTACTGGGTCACCGCCTCCCACACGAAGAACGTCCGCGCCCGCGGCCGGTAGCCGTGTCCGGCGAGGCGCCCGGCCAGATCCTGCGTCTCGAAATCGACCGGCACCAACGTGACCCCCGCGGGCACACCGCCGTGCAGTGCCGTCAGCCTGGCCCGCTTGCGCTCGATGTTCGCGGGGAGGTCGACTTCGAACACCGGAACGTTCGCGAGCGCGGGAAGCCGGTAGGCGCGCGTGTCGAAACCCGCGCCGAGAATCACCACCGCCTCCACCCGCTCCCGCGCCGCCTCCACCGCGTCGTCGATGAAACGCTTGCGGCACACCATGCTCGCCCACAAACCCGGAATCCGTCGCTCCGTCGCACCCACCAGCATCCGCCGCACCACAGGCCACCGCGCGGCGCGCACCGCCGCTCGCCCGCTCGACGGCAGCAACCGCGCGGCCACCGGGTCACGCAGCAACGAGACGTCCTCGTACTGCTCCACGGCGACGATGACCATCGGCCCGAGGGCCGTCCGGGCGGCGGCGGTACTCATGTGCGGCTCCTGGAGACAGGCTGGCAGGGACAACGCCGACCAGGCTCCCCCGGCACACCGAATCACCACCCTACGCCAAAACCTGTTACCTGCCAGCGTTACCGGCGGAAGGGCCCGGTCGCTGACGTGGGTCTTCCGCCTCTGTGCGGTGCGCATGGCTGCGTCGACGCTGAACTGGGTAACCGGAGAGGACCGGGCCTGAGAAGGTGAGCAACCCGATCGACGGTGGGGGGAAGCGACGTGCGGCCCACGCGAGTGGACAGCCCGGACAACACGCGGATCGACGAGCGGATACGGCAACTGGAAAGAGACCTGGCTCGCCGGTACGACCGGATACCGCCGGGGCTGATTCACCGGATGGTGGCTTACGCCCGATCCCGGTTCGCCCACGCCAGGGTACTGAGGTTCGTTCCGATTCTCATCGAGCGGAGGGTCCGCGCACACCTGGACCTCACCACTGGGATGTCCGGGAGGTCGTGTCCGGCCATCGCCGGGAACGCGGCGCCAGGCCGCGCACTGTCGGAATGGGCCCGGCTGACCGCGCACCGCCTGCTCTCCGAAGCGTTACCCCGTCGTTGGGCCCACACCCAAGGCGTCGCCCGGCGGGCAGCCGAGATCGGCACTGCTTTCCCACCGACAGACCGCGAGACCCTGGTGGCCGCGGCGTGGCTGCACGACCTCGGCTACACCCCCGCCCTCGTCCGCACCGGCTTCCACCCCGTCGACGGAGCGGAATTCCTCGCCGCCTGCGGCGTGCCGAACCGCGTCTGCGCTCTTGTCGCCCACCACACCGGCGCCGCCGCCGTCGCGGAGCTGGTCGGGCTCTCCGGTGAGCTCGCGAAGTTCCCGGACGAACGAGGTGCGGTCCGCGACGCCTTGTGGTTCTGCGACATGACCACCAGCCCGGACGGTGCTCCGGTCACCTTCGCCGACCGGATGACCGAGCTGCGTGCCCGCCGCGGCCCCGATGACCCCGTGGTCCGCGCATTGGCGGCCAATGGAAGCGAACGGGCCGCCGCCGTGCACCGCACCGAAGAACTCCTGCGGCGAGCCGAAATCCGGACAGGTTGCCGGAGGTGAAATCCGGCGCGCACGACCCGATGGCGCTGGCAACGTCAAGCGCGAGACCGGTTCGCCTGATCGGCGGCGATGATCAGTGCGTCGACGACGTCGGTGAGCCGGTTCCGGCGCTGGTGTGCTTGGCGTTGGCGGTCGGCCCCGGTGCCGCGGGCCCGGATCCAGTCCCAGGTCGTGCGGGCGAGGTCGAGGTCGTGATTGCGGTGCAGGGCGGGGCCGAGGTGGGTGAGCAGGTGGTGCGCCATGCCGATCGCGGGGACCGCGGTGCCGGTTCGCACGTCGATCGCGGATCCGGTCAGGCCGTCGAGCGCGGCACGCCAGTACGCGGCCCGCAGCAGGTGCTGCGCCGGATCCGGGGCGGGTTCCTTGGCCGCGATCGCGGTGATCGCGGTGTCCACCAGCGCGCGGACGATCGCGGCGAGGAACACCGTGTCGGTGACGGTGGGCGCGGCGTCACCGACACGTATTTCGATGGTCGGGACGTGGCTGGAGGGCCGGATGTCCCAGTAGAGGCCGCCAGGATCCAGGATCGCGCCGGTGGCGTGGAGCTGCCCGACCAGGTCGTCGAAATGCGCGACCGAGTGGAAGACCGGCGGTGGGCCCGCGACCGGCCAGCGCGCCCAGATCATGGTGCGCCAGCTGGCATAGCCGGTATCGCGCCCGGCCCAGAACGGGGAGTTCGCGGTGATCGCGATCAGCGTGGGCAGCCATGGCCGGATGTGGTTGCTGACGCGCAACGCGAGCTCCTGGTCATCGAGTCCTATGTGGACATGGCAGGCGCAAGCGCTTTGCTCGTCGTCGAGGGCCCGGAACGCGGCGACGCTGCGCGCGTAGCGGGCTCCTTCGGTGATGGGTGGCGGAATCGGGTTCCCGAGCACCGGGGTGCCGGAGGACATCACCCGCAGCCCGTGGCGCGCGGCCGCGGCCGCGGTGGCCCGCCGCGTCGCGCGCACCTGCTCCGCCAACGCGGTCAGGTCCTGGCACGGGTCCGTGCGCACCTCGACCTGGAAGCGCGTGATCTCGGTGCCGACCCGGTCACCGAGTCGCTCCGCCGCGGTGGCGACCACGGTTTCCGCGGCGGGCCGGACGGCCCGGGTCCGCGGATCGACGAGCAGGTACTCCTCTTCCACACCGACCATCAACCGGGCAGCACAGGCCATGGGCCGATTCTGCCGACACCCGTCGTCGAGCGCGCGGGGTGATGACGGTAGGTGACCACTCGATCGGAATGCCGGTTCATGCCACCAGGTGTCGTGCGGACGGCGCCTGATGGGCCACCGTGGGATTGCCGGATCAGCGAACAGCGGGAGGGGCCATGCGGTCCAGGTCGCGGATTCTCGGGATAATCGTGCCACTCCCATGAACGTGCGCGCCCACACCGCCGACGACTTCCGGCGACAACATTCCGCGCCGTAGGTCCGGTGGCGCCGAATCCGTTGAGGACATTTCCCATGCTGCTCTGGGTTTACCACCTGCCGAACGCGGTGCTGTTCGCGATCGTCGTATCGACGACCCTGGCGGTGTGCTGGGCGGCGGTGTGCCTGCTCCGGCCGGTCCTACGACCTCCTGCTGCACCTGAACCAGGTCAACGCGGCGGCGTTGCGCCAGAAAACCCGATGATCACGGCACAGCTCGTTCACGCGGGGAGGGTGTCTCCGGGGAAGCCGTGGCACGGGTGGACCTCGCAGCGCATCATCCCGGCTCGCACGCAGGGGTCCCCGGTCATGATCTCCTCGGCCTTCTCGGCGGGCACGGTCATGATCGCGACACCGGCCACGTCGTCGGAGGCGACCGGGCACAGGACCGCGATCACCCCCTCGGCGCGCAGCGACACCATGCGCCGCTGGTGTTCGAGTTCGATCGCGTCCGCGCCGTCCATGGTGCGCTCTGGCCCCCATCGGAGGATCGCGAGGCTGTAGGGCTTCGCGGTCGCGGCCAGTGCCTGGATCTGTTCGTCGGTGACGGTCGTGGTCATGCTGTCTCCTCGTTTTCGATGCGCTCGGCCAGTGACACGATGATTCCTTCGGGTCCGCGGACGTAGGCCATCCGCCACGCGCCCTCATATTCGCCGATGCCGCCCACCAAGCCGTACCCGGCGGCCGCGGCGTGCTCGACCGCGGCACGGAGGTCGTGCACTTCGAAGGCGACGTTGCGCAGGCCCAACTCGTTGGCAGGCGCGGCGGGCGAACCCGGAAGGTGGTCCGGCCGCGTGAAACTGGATAGCTCCACCGTCGTTCCCCCACCGGGCGGACGCAGCATGACGATCTCGGTGCGGGCACCGGTCATCCCGATCACCGTGTCCAGGAACTCGCCCTCGACCGCCATCTTCCCGTCGGCCTCCAGACCGAGACCGACGAAGAACGCCGTCACGGCGTCGAGATCGGCCACCGTGATACCCACGTGGTCGAACCGCCTGATGAACACCATCTCACTCCTTTCAACGCCGGCCACGACACCGATCCTGTCCCGAGCGGGGCGCGCGGACATCCGTACCGACTACGCGGATACCACGTGTCGACCACGTGCGAGTCGGTCATGATATGTCCGGCCGGATGCTGCCACCGGCGCAGACCGCCGAACTCTTCGCCGTCCCGGACGTCCCCGACTACGACGGCGACAACGACCCCGGCAACGACGTACCGGCGCACCTCGGTGGCGGGCTCGCCCGGATGCAGATCGGCCGGGTGGTGTTCTGGGGCAAGACCGGCGACCGGCCCGGTTACGCCAGCGGCATGGGCACCACGCCAGACCTGTCCCGCCGCCTGGTCTACTCGGTGAACACCCTGCACATGGGCGGGGACATCCCGCGGGCCGCCATGCGCATCATCAAGGCCGCGGCCGGTGCGGCCTGCGGCTTCTCTTCATCGTCCGAACGCCCAAGCCACCATCAGCGGGAACTCTTCGCGCCAGAACGCGTCGCCATGCGATCCGACCCGCTCGTGCAGCACGACGTCCGCCCCCGCGTCGCGCAGCGCGTCCCGCCACCGGGTCGCGTTCTGGAGGAAGAACGGCTCCAGCGTGCCTGCCACGAGATACGTGCGCGGAAGCGAACCCGACATGGCGGCAGGAGGTCGATAGCCTCCGCCGGGCGAGGCGCACAAGACCGAACCGTAGACGTCCGGATGCCGAAGCCCCATGGCCAGCGCCAGCTCTCCGCCCGCCGAGACACCGCACACCGCGGTGCGCTCGGCGGGCAGGTCCACCCCGAACCGCGATCGTGCCCATGGGCCGACGTCTTCGAGGAAGAACCTCTCGTGCGCCGAAAACCGCTCCGGCTCGAAGCCCGGTGAGTACTCGTGGAGCCGCAGGGTCTCGTCGGCCGAGCGGTGCGCACCGACGATCACCGTGGCCGGTGCGTCGGCGGCTTCGAGGTCACCACCCCACTGCGCGATCAACTCGCCGTCACCGGCGAACACGACCGCCTCGGGCCGGTCCGCCGGGACGTAGACCGTGACCTGGCGGCCCCCGTCGTACCCGAAGGTTTCGGTGATCAACTCGCCTGCGAGCGACATCGTGGTCTCCTCTGGTCGCGTCCACAAAGGACGAAGCTAGCGGACTTCGTCGAGTGCTTCCCGTTGCGCGGGGCTCAGCCTGTCCGGTCTCGGGACGAGGGTGTAGGTCTTCGGCCCGACGGCCCGCAGGGCGAGGGGATCGGCGAGGCTTGGTCGATGCCGGATCGCATCGAGGGCGGCGATGGCGCGGTCCCGGGGCCAGCCGAGCGCGATAGCGAGTGGGCCCGCGGAGAGCGGTTGCCCGGCGTGCACGAGGGCGGCGAGCACGGTCAGCGCGTCGTACACGACGGGCTCGGCGAGAGTGCTGCCGCTCATCTGTTCGCTGAGCCGGGCGAAGAACCGGCCCATCGTGCCGAACCGGGCGCCGGCTGTCGTGTCGGCGCCGAAGAGTTCGACGCCCCGCTGGGCGGCGGTCGCGATCTCGCCGTGCGCGCCCGTATCGGCCTGCCACGCCCGGAGCCAGACCTCGTCGTCGATGAGGTACCGCTCGCGGCGCCCACCGGCATCCGGTCGGCGCAGCACGAGTTCCATGGCTTCGAGGTAACCGATCGACTTGGACACCGACGCCGGGCTGACCTGCAACCGGCGCACCAGATCGGCCGCGGTCAGGCCATCGGCGTCGGCGGTGAGCAGGCAAGCGAACACCCGCGCGGTCATCCGGGGCAGCCCGGTCGCGGCCAGCGACGTCGCGAACCGGTCCACGAAACCGCGCACCGCCTCGGTCGGCTGCCCGTCATCGGCCGGTTCTGGCCGAGTCGGCTTGCGCCTGCGGGCGCGGTGGCCTGCCTCCTGCTGTGCCTGGTCGGCCAGGTAGTCGCCGGGTACACCGTTACGGGCCACCTCGCGGCTGATCGTGGACGTCGGCCTGCCGAGCCGTCGGCCGATCTCGGCGTACCCGAGCCCGTCGGCCAGCCAGGCCGCGATCCGGCGGCGGTCCTCGTGGGTCAGCCTTCCTCCCGGCACCCGGCACACCTCCCTGCGCATTCGGCGACCTCGTGCGTTCAGCAACAGTACAGTGCAACGATCCGCATCGGGTAATTGCATTTATTCACAAACCTGTTGCAACGATTGGCTTCGCATAGGCGTTTTCCACGCTCTTCTCATTGACGCACCCGGAAATGCAACGTAGCTTTTGCTCATCCGGAAAGAGAGGGAACCAACAATGCAGGTAATGGCCGTATCAACCGTCTCGGACGACGGCAAGTTCTGGAGTGGCCTGAAGAAGGCATACGCGAAGCTTCCCAAGGGTGCCAAGTGGACACTGGCCGTCGCCAGCACGGACGGGGCCAAGGCGGTGAACGTCATCGCCCACGACTCCATCGACGGGGTCCGGGAACTGTTCGAAGCGCACGCCGGTGCCTACGCCACGACCGAGTACTTCGAAGCCGACGCCAAGAACGCGGTCGGTCTCGCGCGATGACCATCACCGTGCCGCGGATCCAAGCCCGAGTCACCGAACTCCTTGCGGAGTACGGAATCCCGAGCGCCGCGATCGGCGTGCTCCACGGCGGAGAGGTCACCGAACTCGCGGTCGGCGTCAAGAACGTGGAAACGCGGGAACCGGTGACCACGGACACCGTCTACCAATGCGGATCCATGACCAAGACGTGGACCGCGCTGGCCTTCCTGCAACTCGTCGACGAGGGCAAGGTCGACCTGGACGAGCCGGTGCGGGCCCACCTGCCCGGTTTCACCGTGGCCGATCCCGAAACCAGCGCCGAGGTCACCCCTCGCCACCTTCTGAACCACACCAACGGCATCGAGGAGGCCTACGGCGACCCCGGCGAAGACGACGACGTCTACGAGCGCATGGTCACGAACATCGCCGGCGCGCCGCAGGTCTTCCCGCTCGGCCACACCCACGGGTACAGCGCGGCGCTGGGTTACGCCGTTCTCGCGCGGATCCTCGAGGTGCACGACGGCAAACCGTGGGACGACCTCATGCGGGAGCGCCTCTTCGTCCCGTTGGGACTGACCAGCACGAACACCCGGCACGAGGAGGTGGACGAAACCCGGGCGGCGACCGGGCACCTGATCCGCTCGCTGGACGAGGGCCCGATCGTCACGCCGATGGACCACCTGCCGCGTGCCTTCGGCCCCGGCGGCAACCTCACCTCGACGACCCGCGAGGTGCTCGCCATGGCGCACGTCCTGCTCGACGAAGGCAAGGCACCGAACGGACAGCGCATCCTTTCGGCCGAAAGCATTCGCGAGATGACGCGTTCGCGGGTGCCCGTCCCGGATCCGTACCTGTTCGGACCGGAATGGGCGCTCGGCCTCATCGTGTGCGACTGGCACGGCCGGACCGGCTACGCCACCGACGGCAGCACGATCGGCCAGAACGCCCGGCTTCGACTCCTTCCGGACACCAGCACCGCCATCACGATGCTGACCAACGGCGGACCGCGGGAAAGCTTCTACCGCAAGGTTTTCACCGAGATCCTGACCGATCTCGGCACCGTCACCATCCCGGACCTGCCCGCACCGGACCCGACGCTGAACCTCGACCTGTCCCGCTACGAAGGCGTCTACGAGCGCCCCGGCACGCGCTACGAGGTATCCACTGAGGACGAAAAGCTCTACCTGACCCTGGCCATGGACCCGATGCAGGCGGAATTCCTGAACAAACCGGACCGCGTCCGATACGAACTGCTCCCGATCAGCCGGACGCATTTCCTGATGCCGCCGACGGATCCGCTGGAAGACACCCAGACGGTCGCGATCTACGACTTCACGAACGGCCCTGCCCAGTATCTCCACACCAATTGCCGGGTGAACCCGCGATCGGAGTGAGCCCCGTCATCGATCCGCGGCGCCGCGCACCGGCTGCCACCGGCCGGGTGGCCAGATCACGAGCCGCGCCTTGCCGACGACTTCCTCGACGGGAACCGCGCCCTTGCCGGGGCCGTACTGGTGGTACCGGGAATCCGCCGAGTCGTCGCGGTTGTCCCCCATCACCCACAGATAGCCCTCGGGCACCGTCACCGGCCCGAACGAATGCCGGTCCTGCCCGGCCCCGGCCAGCAGGTACGGCTCGTCGAGCGGCTGGCCGTCCACGACCACCCTGCCCGCATCGCAGCACCGCACCGTCTGCCCGCCGACGGCGACGACCCGCTTGATCAGCGCGTCCTCGCCGGGCGGCAGGTTCTCCTTCCAGCCGTCGTCGGGGGCGTGGAAGACGATCACGTCGCCGGGCTGCGGCGACTGGAACCGGTAGACGAGCTTGTCCACCAGTACGCGGTCGTCCACGCAGCCGGGGCACCCGTGCAGGGTCCGCTCCATCGAACCCGACGGGATGACGAACGCCTGCGCGACGAAGGTCTGGACGCCGAGGATCAGCGTCAGCGTCAGCACGACGAGGAAGGCCGGGCGCCGCCACCGATGCTGCTTCACCCGTTTCCGGTGCAAGCCGCCCGGTGGTCCTTCCCGCGCCATGTCCCGTCAACGCCACGCCCCGCCACCCGGTTCCCGCCGGTCGGCGGGGTCGGCACCCGCCGGGTGGCTGAGACTATCGTCGGCACTCCGAGGCGAGCAGGAGCGCTGCAATGATCCGTGTGGTGGTGGTCGACGACGAGGCGCTGGTCCGGTCCGGTTTCCGGCTGATCCTCGACGCCGCGGGGGACATCGAGGTGGTCGCGACCGCGGCGGGCGCGAACGCGGTGGACGAGATCACTCGGCACCGTCCGGATGTCGTCCTGCTCGACATCCGGATGCCGGACGTCGACGGCCTCACCGTGCTGTCCCGCATCCGCGCGCTGCCGGATCCGCCGACGGTCGCGATGCTCACGACGTTCGATTCCGACGAGTACGTCGCCGCCGCGCTGCGCTCGGGGGCGGCGGGATTCCTCTTGAAGGACACCGATCCCGAGCAGCTCGCGCACTTCGTGCGCACGCTCGCCGGTGGCGGGCTGGTGCTGTCGGCGAAGGTGACCCGGTCGGTGGTGGATCGCTACCTCGACGGCAGCGAGGACCCCGCCGCGACCGCGAGCGTCGGCAGGCTCTCCGAACGAGAACGCCAGATCCTCGTGCTCATCGCGGACGGGTTGTCGAACGCCGAGATCGGGACGGCGGTCCACCTGTCCCCCGGCACGGTCAAGGACCACGTCAGCGCGATCCTGACCAAGCTCGGGGTGACCGGCAGGGTGCAGGCGGCGCTGCTCGCGCAGCGGGCCGGCCTGCTGGCCGGTGACGGGCGGTGAAGTACCGGCCGCCGTCGTGGGTGTTCGACCTCGCGCCGGTCGTGCTCGCCGCGCTGGACACGTGGCTCAGCGCGCGGCACGCCACGCCGGTGGAGTTCGGCACCGCCGCGATCGCGAGCCTCGCCCTGCTGCTGCGCCGGTTCTTCCCGCTCACCGTGCTCGCGATCACGGTTCCGTCGCTGGTGATCTCGCAGTCGGTCCTGCCCGCGGTCTTCGCGTTGTACACCGTCGCCCTGCACCACCGGAACCGGTGGCTGCTCACCGGATGCGGCACGGTCGTCGCACTCGGCTACGCCATCCCGTGGCCGCCGATGCTGGAGGTGTCCCACGACGACGTCCTGGTCGGCGTGATCTACGCGGTCATGGCGGCGGCCGCGCCGATCTTCCTCGGGCGGCTCAGGCGCACCAGCACCGAACTCGCGTCGCGGCTCGACGAGATCGAGCAGGCGCGCGAGCACGAACGGCTGCTGATCGAGCAGACCACGCTCGCCCGCGAACGGACCCAGCTGGCACGGGAGATGCACGACGTGGTGTCGCACCAGGTGAGCCTGATCGCGGTGAGCGCGGGCGCGCTGCAGGTCGGCGCGCCCGATCCCGGGACGAAGGCGGCCGCGTCGACCATCCGCGAGCTGAGCGTGACCACGCTCGACGAGCTGCGGCACATGGTGACGCTGCTGCGGGCCTCGGGCAGCGGGCCGACCGAGCTGACCCCGCAGCCCACCATCGCCGAACTCGACCGGCTCGTCGAAACCAGCGGTATCACCGCAGAGCTGCACGGCGAGCTGCCCGCCGATCTCGGGGCGCCGCAGCAGCGCGCGATCTACCGGACGATCCAGGAAGCGCTCACCAACGCGCGCAAGCACGCACCGGGCGCGAAGGTGAAAGTCCACATCGGACACAGTGCGGACAGGCTCGCCGTCACCGTCGAGAACGGACGGCCGACCCACCCGACGGTGCGCCTGCCGAGCGCGCAGCACGGGCTCGTCGGGCTGCGCGAACGGGCCGAACTCCTCGGCGGCACCTTCGAAGCAGGGCCGACCGACAGCGGCGGCTACCGGGTCCACCTGCGACTGCCCACCGGCGAGGACTGACCGTCCGCATTCCCGCCGACCGGGGGCGGGCTCCGGACGATCAGCGGATGGTGCCGCCGGGGCCGTGCCGCGATTCTGGGCGTGCGGCCGATCCTGGCCGCCCGGGCGGCGCTGCCCCCGGTGACCTCAGCCGGGGAGACATCCATGGGTACCGCGATCGTCCTGATCGTGCTCGCGGCGATCGTAATCGGCGCGATCTTCGCGTCCCGCGCCCAAGCCGCCGCGCGGCAACGCCAGCTCGACGACGCGAAGGCCGAAACCCGCCGCTGGATGGAACGCCTCGGTGGCCAGGTGCTCCAGCTCGCCGGCACCAACGCGGCCTCGAAGCAGGCGCTCTCCGACGCGTCCGAGCGCTACCACGCGGCAGGAAGCCAGCTCGAACAAGCGCAGACACCGGAACAGGCCGAGCTGGCACAGGAAACCGCGCTCGAAGGGCTGTACTACATCCGCGCCGCGCGGATCGCGATGGACCTCGACCCCGGCCCCGCACTGCCCGGCAGCGAAGAACGCGAGCGGGCGGGCGCGGTCACCGAGCACCGCACCGTCGAGATCGACGGCCAGACCTACGAAACTTCGCCGCAGCCGGGCGAAAATACGCCGCACTACTACCCCGGTGGTGAGGTCGCGGGGCGCCCGGTGCCGCGGGGCTGGTACAGCACGCCGTGGTGGAAGCCCGCCCTCGTCGGCGGTGCGTGGGGGCTCGGCGCGGCCGCGGTGTTCGGCGGCTTGTTCGGCGGGCTGTTCGCCGAAACGCCGAGTACCAGCGCGGGTGAAGCCGAGTACGTCGGCTTCGACGATCCCGACGGTTTCGACTTCTGACCGTCCGAACCGGACAGTGACCGTGCTCCGCGTGGTGGTGGTCGACGACGACGCCTCCATCCGATCAGGACTGGAGCGGGCGCTGACCGCGGCCGGGGACATCGAAGTCGTCGCCACCGCCACCGGCGCGAAGGCGATCGATGTCGTTGCCCTGCACCGGCCCGACGTCGTTTTGCTCGACCAGAGCGGCTTCACGGTGCTCCGCGAGCTGCGGAGGGAAGCGCCGCGGACGAAGGTCGCGATGCTGACCGCGTCCGGCGGCGACGCTGTCGCGACCGCCTTGCGCGCGGGCGCGGCCGGAGTCGTCCTCACCGACACCGCGCCGGAACAGCTGGCCCAGCTCGTCCGCACGGTGGCGGCGGGCGGCGTCGTGCTGCCGCCGCGCTCGGTGCGTGGCCGCCGCGTGTGGTGAGGCACGCCGTAAAGTGTTGCGCAGAAAGGATTATCGGCAGTGGACGGCACCTCGGAGCGCGGGATCGCGGCCGACGAACCGGAACCGGTCGCGATCGACCGGAAGCGGGTGTGGCGGCTCTTCGCGCCGTACCGCGGGCGGCTCGCCGGGCTCGCCGCACTCATCGCGTTCACCTCGGGGATCGGGCTCTTCGAGCCGTTCCTGGTACGGGCGATCGTGGACGACGCGCTCGGCGGCCGGAACCTCGGCCTGCTGCTGGTCCTCGTCGGCGCGCTGATCGGGTGCGCGGCGGTGGTGGCGGTGGTCCAGGTCGGGGAGATCCTGATCGCGTCGAAGGTCGGTCAGGCGGTGCTGCACGACCTGCGCGTGCGCGTCTACCGGCATCTGCAGCGGCTTTCCCTGAAGTTCTTCACCGCGTCGAGAACCGGCGAGGTCCAGTCGCGCATTTCCAACGACATCGGCGGGATGCAGGAGCTCGTCACGAACTCCGCGGTGGAGCTGACCCGCAGCGCCGGCGCCGTGTGCGTGGCGACGGTCGCCATGGTCGTGCTGGACTGGAAGCTCGCGCTGTTCTCCTTCCTCGCACTGCCGCTCTCCCTCTGGGTCAACCGGCGGATCGGGAACGCGCGCCAGCGGATCACGACGCGGCAGCAGGAACGACTCGCGGACATGTCCTCGCTGGTACAGGAATCGTTGTCGGTTTCGGGGATAGTGCTGAGCCGCACCACGGCGCGCTCCCACCGGCTGGTCGAGCGGTTCACCCGTACCTCGCGGGACGTCGCCGCGCTCGAAGTGCGTTCGCACACCGCGGGGCAGTGGGAATACTCGCTGGTGATCCTGCTCGTCTCGGCCATGCCCGCGTTGACCTACCTGCTGGGCGGCGTCCTGATGGGCACCGGCTCACCGGTCACGATCGGCACGCTGGTGGCGATGATCGCCTTGCAGGAGGCCCTGATCTACCCACTGGAAGAACTGCTGCGGCTCGGCGTGGAGTACCGGACCTCGACCGCGTTGTTCGCCCGGATCTTCGACTACCTCGACCGGGAGATCGACATCGTCGAAGCGAGCGAGCCGGTGGTGCTCGCGCCGGGGAGCGTCCGAGGGGACGTGCGCTTGAAGGGAGTCACGTTCCGGTACGCCGAGGACCTGCCGTCCGTGCTCCGCGGCATCGACCTCGACATCACGGGCGGTTCCCGGGTGGGGATCGTCGGCGCGACCGGGTCCGGCAAGAGCACGCTGGGCTACCTGCTCGCCCGTCTGTACGATGTGGACACCGGCTCGGTCGCCATCGACGGTGTCGACGTCCGCGACCTCGGTTTCGCTTCACTGGCCGCGACTCTCGGCATCGTCACCCAGGAGCCGTACCTCTTCCACGCCTCCGTCGCGGACAACCTCCGGTTCGCCAACGAGAGCGCGACCAACGCCGAACTCGTCGCGGCCACGAAGGTCGCGCAGATCCACGAGACCATCGCCACGCTCCCGGACGGCTACGACACCGTGGTCGGCGAACGGGGACATCGGTTCTCCGGCGGGGAAAAGCAACGCCTCGCGCTCGCCCGCACCATCCTCACCAACCCGCCGATCCTGGTGCTCGACGAAGCGACCAGCGCGCTCGACACCCGCACCGAACGCGCGATCACCGAAGCGCTCGACACCATGATGGCCAGCCGGACGAGCATCACGATCGCCCACCGGCTCTCCACCGTCCGCGACGCCGACCAGATCATCGTGCTCGATCGCGGGGAGATCGTCGAACAGGGCACGCACGACGAACTGCTCGCCCGCGGCGGGCACTACGCCGATCTCGTCGCGGCGGACCGCCGGGCCGCGCGCTGACAGCGCCTTCACTTCGATAATTGCATGATTCTTTGAGTGACGAGACGGGCCGAACCGGAATGGAGCCGCGCCGCCGCGCCGCGCAGGAGCAGAGAACTGGCGCTGCTCGGCCTCGCCTCGGCGGTGACGACGGTCGCGCTGGTACTGGTCCGGTCCGCCGTGGAGCAGCCGGTCGGCCTCGGCACGCTGCTCGCCGGCGCCGCGCACTGGGGACTGTTCGCCTGCGCCCATCTCGCCCTGCGGCGATGGGCGCCCGGCGCGGACCAGGTCCTGCTGCCGTGCGTCGCCATGCTCAACGGGCTCGGGCTGGTGCTGATCCACCGGCTGGACCTGGCGACCGGGAGCGCGGACGTGGTCAAGCAGCTCGCCTGGACGGTGTCCGGGGTCGGGCTGTTCGTCACGATCCTCGCCGTCGTCCGCGATCATCGGCGGCTCACCCGCCTGCTCTACGTCTGCGGGCTGGCCGGGTTCGCCCTGCTGCTCCTGCCCGGCGTGCTCCCGAGCGCCCTGTCCGAGGCCAACGGGGCGAAGCGGTGGATCCGGCTGGGCGGCCTCGGGTTCCAGCCAGGCGAACTGGGCAAGCCGCTGTTCGTCGTCTTCGTCGCCGGGTTGCTGATGGCGAAACGGGATCTGCTCATGACGATGGGGCGGCGCGTGGCCGGTCTTCCCCTGCCGAGGGCACGGGACCTGGGGCCACTGCTCGCGGTGTGGGCGATGGCCATCTGCGTGGTCGCAGCCGAAAAGGACCTCGGGACCGCGCTGCTGCTGTTCACCACCGTCCTGGTGATGATCTACGTGGTCACGTCCCGGTTGTCGTGGCTGGCGATCGGCTTCGTGCTCCTCGCCGCCGGGAGCGTGCTCGCCTACCACCTGTTCGGCCACGTGCGCGTCCGGGTCGCGAGCTGGCTGGACCCCTTCGCCGACTACACCGGCGGCGGATACCAGCTCGCCCAGGGCCTGTTCGGATTCGGCACCGGCGGGATGCTCGGCACCGGGCTGGGCCGGGGCCGCCCGGAGACGGTTCCCTTCGCCAACAGCGATTTCATGACCGCGACCATCGGCGAGGAACTCGGCATGACCGGCCTCACCGCGGTGCTGCTCGTCTACCTGGTCCTCGGCCTGCGCGGCCTGCGGGCGGGGTTGAAGACGAGGGACGGTTTCGGCAAGCTCCTCGCGAGCGGACTGGCCTTCGCCCTCGTCGCGCAGGTCTTCCTCGTCGTCGCCGGTGTGCTGAAACTGTTGCCGCTCAAGGGAATCACCCTGCCGTTCGTGGCGTACGGCGGATCGTCACTGCTCGGCAGCTACTTCCAGCTCGCCCTGCTGACGCTGGTCTCCCAGGCGGCCGCGACACCGCCCCCGGTCGAGCATCCCGTGTCGCCGCCGATCGCCGACGCCAGGACGGTCATGGTCGGACTCGACACAAGCCGATGACGCGGACCGGTCACGCGCCGCGGGAGCGCTTACGGCCCCGTGCGGGTTCCTGGCGCTGGAGGCCGAGCTGGACCAGTTCGACCATGCGGGGATCGGTCACCCCGTAGACCTGGTGCTTGCCGTCGCGGCGAGCGCGGACCAGCCCGGCGAGCTTGAGCTTGGCGAGGTGGTGGCTGACCGTGGGCACGCTCTGGTCGAGCGCGGCGGCGAGCGTGCCCACGTCCCGGTCGCCCGAGGCCAGCAGCCACAGGATGTGCAGCCGCGCCGGCGCGGACAGCATGCCGAACACGGCGGCGGTGTCCTGCAACAACTCCGGAGACGGGGGCTCACCGGGATCGGGCAGCGAGACAACAGGCACAGCGGCATCCTTTCACGTCGCCCATCAGCATGACTTCGAGCGCACGGTTGCGCAAGCGTTTGACTGTAGTGGTACCGTTCGCGGGACCTGAGCGCCCCGAAGGCCACCTTCACGACATCAAGCGTCTAGGGCACCGAGACCGGGGCGGTCGTCGCCCTCGCCACCAGTTCCGGGGGGAACCGCACGTCGCGCACCTCTTCCCCGCGCATCAGCGCGAGCAACTGGCGCACGCTCTCCTCACCGATCCTGCGCATCGGCGACCGCACGGTGGTCAGCGGGCACGGCAGTTCGGCGGCCATCGGCACGTCGTTGAACCCGACGACGGAAATCCCGGTGCCCGGCGCGATCCCGTGGTCGCGCAGGCAGCCGAGGACACCGAGCGCCGCGGGATCGCTCACGGTGAAGATCGCGGTCGGCACGGATTCGGTGCGCAGCAACCGTTCCGCGCCGAGGCGTCCGCCCGCGACGTCGAAGGTGCTCGGCACGACCCGCTCCGCGGGCACCGGATGCCCCGCGGCGCGGAACGCTTCGAGAAATCCCTCGGTGCGCTCGATCGCGTTGCTCGCGTACGACAGGCCGGCGAGCACGGCGACGCGGCGGTGGCCGAGTTCGAGCAGGTGCTCGGCGGCGAGCCTGCCACCCGCGCGGTCGTCGCACGTGATCGACGGGTACCCCGCGACCGACCGGTTGACCAGGACGAACGGCACCTGCCGTGCGACGAGCAGGTCGAGCGAGCCGCCGTCGACCGGGGAATCGCCGAGGATCATGGCGTCCACGTTGTGCGAAAGCAGCGCTTCGACGCACGTGCGCCTGGTGTCGTCGTCGTCCCACGAGTTCATCACGAGCGAATGGAACCCGTTGTCCCGCGCCGCGTGCTCGATCCCTTCGTAGATGGTGGCGAGCACGGTGTCGACGAGCCTGGCCATGACCACCCCGAGCAGGCGGGTCTGCTGCCTGCGCAGGCCGCTCGCCGCGGCGTTGGGCAGGTAGCCGACCTCCCTGGCGACCTGGCGGATCAACTCGGCGGCCACGGCGGAGGCGGATCGCGCGCCGGGCACGGTCGACCCGTTGAGCACACGGGACACCGTCGAGACGTGGTAGCCGCTGAGCTTGGCGACCTGCGCCAGCGTCGCCCGCCGCGGTCTGCCGCTCCCCTGCTCCCGCTTTTCCCCGTTCACCAGGCCATATTCGCACAGCTCCCGGCCGGGGGTTGACACCGGACGCGTGCCCTCGTTCAATTGCGCAAACCTTATAGCCAATCCTTTGCGCACCGGGACCGCTGGTGCGCGCGGCGAGCAGGTGAAGGTGGTGGGCCATGGCCGACGTCGGCGAGGTGACCGGTCGGTCGAGCCTGCGCGCACGCCTCCTGCCCGCGCTGGCCTGCTGCTGCGTGGTGGCTGTCGCGGTGAAAGAAGGTCTCGCGGCGCTGCAGGACGCGCTCGGCGGGCGCACCGTCGACTGGGGCCCGCTCGCCCCGAGGGCGTGGCTCGGCAAGGTGTTCGGCGATCTCACCGAGGCGCAGTTCTACGCCGTGGTCCCGGCCGGGATCGGGATGCTGCTCATGGCCGCGCTCGCGCACCGGCTCGCCGTCCGGCGCCACCGCCTGCGCGGCTTCGACATCTGTTACGGGACCGGGTTGTTCCGGTGGGTGCTCACCGCCGCGCTGCTCGGGCTCGTGCTCTCGCATCTGCTGTGGTGGTGGACGCGCACCGGGCAGTGGCAGCCCACCTTCGTGGCCTTCGTGTCCGTGTCGCCGTCGATCGTCCTCGTCTACGGCGCGGGATGGCGGGTCGCGCTGACCGCGGGCGGGCTCGGCGCCGTGCTGGCGGCCCCGCTCGCGATCGCCGCCGTGGACCTGGTGTGCCGTCCGCTCGGGCTGCCGAACGTGATCGGCAACGTCACCGGCATGTGGGCGGGCGCGGTGCCCGCCTTCCTGATCTGCCGGTGGCTGCCGTGGATGCGCGCGACCGAACCGCCCGTGAAGGAACCTTCGCGAGCCCCCTCGTCTTCCTGGCTGCCCAGGCGGGTGCTCGCCGATTTCACCGAGGCGCAGTTCTACGGCAACGAACTCGCCAGCCTCGGCCTGCTCGCCGGTCTGCTGCTGACCTGGGCGCTGGATCCCGGCCTGCCCGGCTACGCCTCGAACCTGCTGCCCCAGATCCTCGGCGCCCAGGTGCTCACCGCTTCGCTGGCCGTGTGGTGGCACGCCGACCGGTGGCGCGATCGAGGCTGGTACCCGACGTTCGTCCCGGTGGTCTCGCTCGCGCCCGCGGCGGTACTGGCGTACGGCGGGAGCTGGCCGGTGATCGTCTTCGCCGCCGTGTTCGGCGCGGCGCTCGGGCCGCCATTGGCCGCCGCGGTCGGCGCCAGGCTGCCCTCGGACTTTCACCCGTTCATCGGCTGCGTGTTTTCGATGACCGTGACGACCCTCGCCGGTGCCGGGGTGCTGCGCGTCGCCGAACTGACCGGGCTGCTCTGACCCGCTTCGACCCGTCCGGAGGAACCGACATGACCGATCACCCCAGCGAGAACGAGGACCTCGCGGAGGTCCTGCGCTCCCCCATCCGCACCGTGCGCGGGCTCTTCGACCGCGGCGAACTGTCCCCGCTCGAACTGACCGAAGCCGCACTGGAGCGGATCGAACGGCGAAATCCGAGCCTCGGCGCGTTGACCCACGTCGCGCCGGAACACGCACTCGAAGCGAGCCGGGCGGCCACGGAACGGTTGGCACACGGCGAAACGCGCGGTCCGCTCGACGGCGTCGTGGTCGCGGTCAAGGACCTCGTCGCGGTCGAGGGGATGCCGCTGGAGGCGGGCTCGCGAGTGCTGGCCGGGAACACCGCGCGGCGAGACGCCGCCGTCGTCGCGTCCTTGCGCGCCGCGGGTGCCGTGGTCGTCGGCAAGGCCGCGCTCGACGAGTTCGCGCTCACCACGGTCGGCCCTGCGCGCAATCCGCTCGACGAAAGCCTCAGCCCCGGCGGATCGAGCGGCGGCTCCGCGTCGGCCGTGCGCGCCGGGATGTGCTTCGCCGCCATCGGCACCGACACCGGAGGCAGTGTGCGCGTGCCCGCGTACTGCTGCGCGATCACCGGGTTGAAGCCGACCCACGGGCTGCTGCCGACCGACGGGGTGATCCCGCTCGCCCCCTCCCTCGACCACGTCGGCACCCTGGCCCGCACCGCCGAGGACACGGCGCTGTTCCTGGAATCCCTGCTTCCCGTGCGCCCCAAGGGATTCCGGCCGCGGACACCGGATCAGGCGAGCTACCGGATCGGCATCCCCGACGACCTGAGCGGGTACCAGCCCGCGGTGCGGGAACGGTTCACCGCCGTGGTAGACCGCGCGTGGCGGCACGGGGCGCGGATCAGCCCGCTGCGGTTTCCGGACCTCGACGAGGTCAAGGCGGCGCACTGGACCATCCTGTCCAGCGAACTCTCCGCCTACCACCGGCACCGCTTCGGCGAGGACGAGGACAGGTACGACCGACCGATGCGGGACGCGATCGCCGCCGGCGCGCTGGTGAGCACCGAGCAGTACCTGGACGCGCAGCGGACCAGGGGCGAACTGCGCCGTCAGGTCGACGCGCTGTTCGCCGGGATGGACCTGCTCGCCGTGCCGACCATGACCGTCGAACCCCCGTGCCACGGCCAAACCGCCATCATGGTCGACGGGATCGCGACCGATCCGACCACGGCCATGGTGCGCGGCACCTCGCTGTTCAACCACACCGGGCACCCCGCGCTGAGCGTGCCGCCCGGTGCCGGTTCTCGCGGGGAGTCGCCGTGCGGAATCCAGCTCGTGGCCCCGTTTTTCGCCGAACGCACCTTGCTCGACGCGGCGCGCGCGTTCGAGGACTGACCGAGCAGAACCGGAGGAACCACCGGACATGACAGCCAGCCAGACCCGGATCTTCACCGCGGGCACCGTGCACACGATGACCGGAACGACGGTGCCCGCCTTCGCCGCGTTCGGCGAGACGATCGTGGCCACGGGCGAGGTAGCGACGTTACGAACGCGGTTCCCCGAGGCGGAGGTGCACGACTTCGGCAACGCGGTGCTGCTTCCGGGGTTCAACGACGCGCACCAGCACCCGAGCATCATGGCCGAGCAACTGCTCGAAGTGGACTGCTCGCCCGAACTCGTCGGGTCACGGGCGGAACTGCTCGCCAAGCTGGCCGAGCGCGCCACGACCACCCCACCGGGGCACTGGGTCATCGGCTGCCGCTACGACCACGCCAAGAGCACCGGGGGCACCGTGCTCACCCGGGCGGAACTGGACCGGGTCTGCCCGGACCACCCGGTGTTCCTCCGCCAGATCGGCATGCACTGGGGCGTGCTCAACACGGTGGGCCTGCGCGCGGCCGGGCTGAACGAGTCCACCGAACTCCCGCCTGGCGGCGAACTCGGCCGCGACGCGGCGGGCAGGCTCGACGGCACGGTGTACGAGCGGGCGATGTTCGAGCTGGTGGAACCGGCCATCCCGGAGCGCGGCACGGACGAACGGCTGGCGGGACTTCGCCGCTACCAGCGGATGATGCACGCCGCCGGGATCACCTCCGTCGGCGACGCGCTCGTGTGGCCGCGTGGCCTGCGCCTGCTGCAGGAGGCGCACGCCAGGCAGGAGCTCACGCTCCGGGTGAGCATGCTGCTCGCCTATTCCGGGCTGGACGCGATGGGCGCGCTCGGCCTGCGCACCGGGCTCGGCGACACCCGACTGCGGATCGGCGGGGTCAAGGCGTTCGTGGACGGCGCCGTCGCCGGGGGCACCTGCCTGCTCGAAGAGCCGTACGCGGATTCGTGCGGGCACGGCATCCAGGCGATGCCGACCGAAGAACTCGCCGACTTCGTGTCCACAGTGCACAGAGCGGGCAGCACGGTCTGCGTGCACGCCAACGGGGACCGCGCCATCCGGCTGCTGCTCGACGCCGTGGAAGCCGCGCAGCGGGCGCATCCACGACCGCACGCGCGGCACCGGATCGAGCACTGCACCCTGGTCGACCCCGGCCTGCTGGCCCGTATCGCCGCGCTCGGCCTGATCGCCGTTCCGTTCGGCAGTTACGTGGCCTTCCACGGGGAAAAACTGCCTGGCTACTACGGCAGGCAGCGGGCGGAGCGGATGTTCCCCCACCGCGCCCTGCTCGACGCGGGCGTCCCGGTCGCCGGGTCCTCGGATTTCCCTTGCGGCCCTTACGATGTGCGGCTCGCGCTCCGGTCCTGCGTCACCAGGCGGACCGCGGACGGCACCGTGCTCGGCGAAGACCAGCGCATCAGCCAAGCGGAAGCCCTCGCGCTCTACACCACGGGGGCGGCCTACGCCTCCGGCGAGGAACACCGCAAAGGCACCATCGCCGAAGGGATGCTCGCCGATTTCGTCGTTCTCGACCGCGATCCGTTCCACGTGCCAGGCGAAGAGCTCACCGAAATCGAGGTCGAGCAGACCTGGGTCGGCGCCGAGCGGGTGTGGTCGCGGGAGCCGAGCTGACGAAAACGAGTTTCATCCCGGTTTCATCACGCGTCGCTAGCGTTCCCGTCCTGTCTTGGAAGACCTGGATGGGAGCGAGAAAATGCGCGGAAACGTTACGCGGGGCGGAATCCTCGCCGCGGTCGTGGGGTCGGCCATCGCCGTCGCCCCGTGCCCTGCCCATGCGGTACCCGGCGATTCGCACGCGGCCACGCAGCGGAAGCTGGACGAGCTGGTGGGTGCCTCGCCGGGCGCGCCGGGCGGCGAGGTGGTCGGCGGCGACCGCGACGGCACCTGGGAGCTGACCTCCGGCACGGCCGAAGTCGGTGCCCAGCGGACCTTCCGGCCCGAGGACCACGTGCAGATCGGCAGCTACACCAAGACGTTCGTGGCCACGGTGGTGCTGCAACTGGTCGCCGACGGCCGGGTGCGGCTGGACGACCCGATCGAGTCGTACCTGCCAGGGCTGGTCGACGGCAACGGGTACGACGGCAACGCGATCACCGTGCGCCAGGTCCTGCAGCACAAGTCCGGGATCGCCGATTACCTGACACCGCTGCCGCACCACGGCGGGCTGTACAACCCGCTGCTGCACCAGCGCACCTGGACGCCCGCGGAACTGGTGCGGGAGGCGCTGACCGAGCGGCCGCACTTCGCGCCGGGAACGCGGTGGGAGTACTCGAACACCAACTACGTCATCGCGGGCATGCTGATCGAAAAGGTCACCGGCCGCTGGGTCGGCGACGAGATCACCGATCGGCTCATCAAGCCGCTCGGGCTCGCCCACACCTCCTACCCGGCGGCGGGTCACAAAGCCATGCCCGCCCCGCACGCCAACGGCTACATCGGTGTGCGCTCCCTCGGTGTGTGGATCGATGTCACCGAGGCGCTCAACGAGCCCTCCTACCTCGGCGCCGCCGGCACCATGGTCTCCACTCCCGGCGACATGACGACCTTCGCGCAGGCCCTCGCCGACGGCGCCGTCCTGCCGCGGGCCGAGCTGGCCGAGATGACCCGGTTCACGCCCATCACCGTCGACCAGAAGGCCGACGGCTACGGGCTCGGGCTCTACCAGCTCAACCTGTCCTGCGGCGGTGAGGCCATCGGGCACTACGGGGGCACCGCGGGATTCGGGGAAGTCACCATGGCCACCGCCGACGGCAGGCACGCCACCGTCGTCGTCAACAGTCCCCTGCCCGCACTGGGCGCCGGCATGACCACCGTCCTCGACTCGGCCCTCTGCGACGGACGGGCGTGATCGTCCGTGTCACGCCCCGGAGCGGAGGCGAAGCTCCAGCAACGCGTAGAACACGTAAAAGTTGGGGACCTGGTTGATCTGCGTGAGCAGCTTCCCCCGCCGGCTCCCGCGCTCCCGGATGTGGAGATTGCCGTTCGCCATGTAGGCGGTCTCGATGTGCGCGCAGGGCGTCACTTTGTCTTTCACGGCAAGCGAATCCCAGCTGATCGAAAGGGCGCCGAACCGCAGCGTCTCGCCTCGCCGGAACCGGGCGAGGGCGCCGGGCAGTTGTGCGTTGGTCACGGCGTGCTGGATGGCGCTGCCCCACGAGTCCACATCGGTGTCCCCGTCGTGCGACCCCGAAACCGTCGCCGAAGTTCCGTCGTCGCCCATTATCCGGTACGAGAAACTGGTCTCGCTGACGATGCCGAAGTCCGCCTTCTGCTTGAGGATGCTCTGCTTCACTTCCATCGAGTCCCAGCGGAAAACCGACAGCTTTCCCCGATGGTCGATGAAGGTCATGCCGTGCTCGTACAGGTCGAGCCGCACCCTGTCCTTGTTGGCTGCCTTGCGGCCGGCCTCGACGGCCCACCACCCGGCGCCGATCGCCAGCGGTATGAAGACGATCGACAAGAACACGGGTCCACCGGCAACGAGCGACCCGAAGCCGAATAGTCCACAGAGGACGGTGACAAAGCTGAGTATCACCACTCCCGAGGAGTGCTCGCGCGGCTGGTGGGTGGCGCTGTGCTCGCCGAGCTGCGCCTGTTCGTCGGCAGCGCTGATCTGACGCGACAAGGGAACCTCACTCCGTAGACCACATAGGGGCCCCGAAGCTATCCGCGGCGCATGAAATCCCGATGACACGGGCGAATCCGGCCAGTCCATTCCGGACTCGATCGAGCCGGCGCGAGTGGGGCCGCCCGGTGCGGCGGCCCCACCTCCTGTCACGGCAGCGCGTTCAAGAACGGCTCGTGACTGTTCTGGAACTCCCAGCCGTAGTACTTGTCCCAGTTGATCGACCACGTCATGAGCCCGCGCAAGGCGGGAGAGGTGCCGCCGCGCAACGAGTACGAGCCGCAACCGGCGCCCTTGACCAGGCAGTTCACCGCCGCCTGGACGTCGGCGGGCGAGGTGTGGCCGTTCCCGGCGCTGACCGCGGCGGGCAGGCCGATGGCGATCTGCTCGGGACGCAGCCCAGGGAAGGTCTGGCCGGTGTTCGCGACGCGGAAGCCCGCCTTGAGCATGTCGGTCATCGCGATGTGGAAATCGGCGCCGCCCATGGTGTGGTACTGGTTGTCCAGCCCCGTGACCGGGCCGGAGTTGTAGTCCTGGACATGCAGCACGGTCAGCGCGTCGCGTAGCGCGTGGATCACCGGCAGGTACGCGCCGGTACGCGCGTCGCCCCCGCCGGAACCGCCGTAGAACTGGTAGCCGACCTGGACGAAGAACGTCTCCGGCGCCATCGTCAGCACGAAACCCGTGCCGTACTTGGCTTTGAGCGACTTCAGCGCGGAGATCAGGTTGACGATCACCGGCGTGGTCGGGTTGCGGAAGTCGGTGTCCCCGGCGTTGAGCGAGAGCGAATGGCCTTCGAAGTCGACGTCGAGGCCGTCGAGCCCGTACTTGTCGATGATCGCCGAGACGGAGCTGACGAACTTGTCGCGCGCGGCCGCCGTGGTCAGCTGGACCTGGCCGTTCTGCCCGCCGATGGAGATCAGCACCTTCTTGCCCTGCGCCTGCTTCGCCTTGATCGCGGCGGCGAAGTCGGCGTCGCTTTCGACGTTCGGGCATTCGCTGACCGGGCACCGGGTGAAGCGGATGTCCCCGGACGTCACCGAAGTCGGCTCACCGAACGCGAGGTCGATGATGTCCCATGCGGCGGGCACGTCGGCCATCCGGACGTAACCGGAGCCGTTGGCGAAGCTGGAGTGCAAGTACCCGATGAGGGCGTGCTTCGGCAGCCCGGTTTCGGTGCACCCGCCGGTTCTCCCGGTGGCGACGGCACTGCGCGGTGACTCACCGGCGGAGTTGTAGGCGGCGACCGAGTAGCTGTGGGTCGAACAGGTGGTCAGGCCGGTCAGGGTGGTACTCGTCCCGGAGACGGTGGCGACGACGGTGTTGTCTTCGTAGACGCGGTAACCGGTGACGGTGCCGGTGCTGGCGCCCCAGGTGAGCGCGATGGAGGAGGTGGTGATGCTGCCCGTCGACGGCTCCCCCGGCGCACCGGGAGTGCCGGGGGTGTTGCCACCGGGACCGTCGAGGACGACGTCGTCGGCGTAGTAGGTGCCCGCGCCGTACCAGCCGTGGAGGTAGAGCTGGGCGGAGGTCTGGTTGCCGGTGGTGAAGGTGAGGCTCAGCTGGTTGTAGGCACCGGAGTTGCCGGACCAGGTCGAGGCGCCGCCGGTGATGCCGAGGTAGACGGGATTGCCGCGCACCCAGGCGGAGACGGTGTAGGTGGTGTTCGGCTGCACGGAAACGGTCTGCGCGCACTGGGCGTAGTCGGCGCCGGCTGGCGTGGCGGCGAGGGCGTAGCCGCCGGAGTGCACGGGAGTGGTGACGGCGGTCCCGCCGGAGCAGGCCCAGCCGGACAGCGACCCGGCCTCGAAACCGGGATTGGACAGGATGTTCGCGGCCTGGGCGGGTGCGGCGACCACCCCGGAGAACACGAGCGCGACGACGGCGAGTGCGGTGGACAGTCTGGAACGCCTCATCGGGACCTCCAGTTCAAGGGAGGTCCATTGTCTAGACCACTGAGTAAAAAGTCCAGACCACCGAGAACCGGAAAGCGCGGACTGACAGGGCAGCTGATCCCGCGTGTGCCCCGAAAGTGGCTTTCGGGGACCTGAGCGCCCCGAAGGTCACCTTCGCGGCATCAGCAGCGGCCTTCGGGACCAAGCGCGCTCCCCGCACGTCGTGTCCTATTCGGACGGAGTCGCGGTGAGGCCGGTTCAGAGCGGGTCAAAGACCACTCCCCCAGCACCGGCAGCGGTGCTGGGGGAGCTAGTCGGGTCAAGCGAAGGGTCGCCCCCGCGGGCGACGGCCGGTCAGCCCAGTACCAGCGGCAAGGACTTCAGCGAACGGAACTCGAGGTTGGTGTTCCAGACCGGGTCGCCAGCCAGGCCGATCTTCGAGTAGCGCGAGAACAGCGCGTTGTAGAACCACTTCAGCTGGAGCGTGGCGATCTGCCTGCCGAGGCACGAGTGCAGGCCGACGCCGAACGAAAGGTGCTTGCCGCTGTTCGACCGGGACAGGTCGAACTCGTTGGGCCGCTCGAACACGCTGGGGTCCCGGTTGGCCGCGCCGAGGAACAGCGCGACGCACTGCCCCTTGTCGATCTTGACGCCGCCGATTTCGATCGAGGTGTCCGCGAGCCGCCAGGTGAACTGGTTCGAGGCGTTGTACCGGACGACCTCGTTGCCGACGTTGTCGGCACAGGCCTGGTCGGTGCGGAAGAGCTCGATCTGCTCGGGGTTTTCGGCGAACGCCTTCATGCCGCTGCTGAGCGAACCGGGCGTCGTCGGCGCGTACAGCGCGATGAGCAGCAGCACCAGCTGGTGAATGGTCTGCTCCAACGTCGAATCGACATTGGTCTCCTGGCTGGCCGCGAGCCTGGCGATGACCGTGTCCGGCAGGACCTTGCCGCGCTTGCCCTGCACCAGCTCCAGCGAGTACGTGTGCAGGTCGGTGAGGTTCTCGAGCAGGCTGTCGAAGCTCACCGGCTGCTCCAGCGTGCCCGACCAGTAGGTCATCAGGATGTTCACCCTTGGCACGATGAAGTCCAGGTCCTCCTCGGGGACGCCGAACGCGTGCACCGACGCGCGGTAGGGCATCTCGAGGGCCAGGTCGGCCACCGCGTCGATTTCGGTTTGCTTGGTGGGGATCGACGCCACCAGGTCGGTCGCGACCTTCTTGATGACGTCGCTGTAGAACTCGTGCGCGGCGCGGGTGAAACCGGGCGCCGTCGAACGCCGCAGCGCGTCGTGGACCGGCGGGTCGGTGTACATCATCACGTTCTTGGTGAACTGGTGGTAGATGTTGTCCGGCCGCACCGCGCGGCCCTCGAACTTCGCCTGAAGGACCTCTTCCATGCGGTCGGCCTTCAGCCGGGAGTCCTTCATTGCCGCCGCGCAGTCTTCATACCGCATGACCGCCCAGGCATCGAGCCCTTCACACCAGTGAACGGGATTGTTCTTGGCAAGGTCGGCGTAGACAGGATAGGGGTTCGGCACGATCCCCGGGTCGGACAACGGCGAGGCAAATACCATCGGTCGGCTCCATCTTTGCTACGGTCGGATCCAGACTTCGACAGGTCGTGTTCCGTCCGGCTGTGTGGCGAAACTTCTTCCGCGGCATCGGATACCGCGGAGGAACAAGGGACTGGGCTGTGCGCAGTCGTCGCTTCGGAGGGCTGGTCCACAGTCGACGGCGCCCCTCCGCGCGCCATCGCACCGTTCATTGCGGGCAACGCTAGTGGGCACGAATTTTGAATCGTTATCAGCACGCCGCGCGCCGCGGACGGGAATCGATAACGGACGAAAGGCCGCGACGGCAGGAACAAGCGCACCAGGATCCGCCGATTTCCATAATCCACTGTGGACGGACCGGTGGCGGGACGGTGGTTACGCCGGAAGGCGGCAGCGAGCGTCAGGCGAGCGGATCCGGGGCGAGCACCCGGATCTGCTGGATCAGCACGGCGAGCACGAGCAACCCGATCATGATGTCGCTGAGCACCGCGAAACCCTCCGCGGAGAAGTCGAACAGGCCCGTGGTCAGCACCGTGATCAGCGCGGCGTACCTGCCGAGCCGCAACGCCACCAGCCGGTGCCGCCGCAACCGGACCAGCGCCGCGAGCACCAGCGCGACCACGCTGATCCCGCTGAGCACCTGGCACACGTCGGAAACCACGCTGATCGCCACGAACCGGTCCCGGTCCGGCGCCACGACCGCGACCAGCACGGCGAGCATCGCCCTGACGAGCAGGACGATGCACACCGCCCAGCTCACCCAGCGGGCCGTCGGGATCCGCCCGGCCAGCGACGCGGTGGCCAGCTTCTTCCACCAGGCGTGCGAAGTGGCCGTCGGTTCCGCCTCCGGGCAGCGGCTGATCAGCCTGCTCAGGTCGACGACCGCGGAGCGGTCACCGCCCTGGTTGGCCGCCCGCTCCAGCAGCCGCAGGGCCCGCAGCCGCCGCGCGGAGTCCAGCCCGTCCGCGACTCCCCTCGCCGCGATGGCCGCGGCGCTCGCCAGGTTCTCGCGCGAGGTCGGCGAATGCCGGTCGCGCAGGCACCGCATGCCGATCACGGTGGCGACGAACGCGGCGTACATGAGGGTGACGACCGACCGCCAGAAGACGTCGTCGTAGGCCGCGATGAAATCGTCGGTGGTGCCGATCAGCAGGCCGCACCCCAGACCGCCGACGACCGCCGCCGTCCTCTTCATGGTGGACCCCATGAACGACAGCGTCAGCAGCAAGGCGACCAGCATGAACAGCGTGCCGGAGATCAGTTGCCCGGTGTTCGGCTCCTCGACGCGGGGCCAGGCGTCCACCCAGGTGCCGAGCACGGCCCTGCTCCCCAGCATGGCGAGCACGGCCCAGACCAGGACCATTTCCACGTGACAGGGCGCATGGCCGCCGCGTACCGGCACCGTCGTCAACGGCAGGCGACCGCCTCGCTGCGGTGTCAACCCCGGCATCGCGTACTCATCCGTCCGAACCACCTGGAAATCCTTTGCATCACTGCCGAACAGCCGCCGTTCCCGACACCACGACCAGACTGACCAAGATCCTTATCGCCGGGGTATCCGCCCGGCCGGCGTTCGTCACGGCTGGCACGCGGTCTCCGCGAACGTCACCGATTCGTCGCAATCCTGTTCCTGGGCGAAAACCCGCGCCAGGCCGCCGACGCGATACTGCGTCGGGCCGGTGCGCGCGCCCAGCACCACCTCGGCGAGATAAGCGTCCACGAGGCGCTCCAAGGCCAGCTCGGCCTCGACCCGCCCCACGCTCAGCAGATCCGCGGCGCCCGCGGTGTCCACGCACGGCACCGAAACCCAGCCCAGCAACCGGAACAGCCGCGCCGCGAGCGGATCCAGCCGTCCGTAGCTCAGCCGGAACCGCGACCGCAGATCCGGGCCCGCCTGGCCGAGTTCGTCGAACCGCCGCGCCGGGTCCATCATCCGCGACACCAGATCGCTCACCCGCCAATGCGGTTTCGCGGTCAGCCTCGCCGCCGAAACCCGCAACGCCAACGGTAACCGGTCGCACAGCTCGGCGAGCCTGCCCGTCCCCGCCGGATCTTCGACCACTCTGCGGTCGCCGACGACCTTGCCGATCAGCTCACGGGCCGCTTCCGCGGGCAGCGGCGTCATCCGCACCGACACCGGGCAGTAGTGCCCCAGCAGCTCCGGAATCGGCTCGCCGCTGGTGACCAGCACGCAACACGAACCGCTGCCCGGCATGAGCGGCGCGATCTGCCGGTAGTCCCGCGCGTTGTCCAGCACGACGAGCACCCGCCTGCCGTCGATGACGCTGCGGTACAGCGCGGCCCGCTCGATCGACGCCGCCGGGATCGCCGCCTCGGACACGCCGAGTGCGCGCAGGAAGTGCGCCAGCACCGTGTCCGGATCCGCCGCCTCCTGGCCGTCGTGCCCGTGCAGGTCGACGAACAGCTGACCACCGGGGAACTTCCCGGCCATCCGCCGCGCCCAGTGCACCGCGACCGCGGTCTTGCCGACACCGGGCCCGCCGGTGACCAGCCCGACCGGTGTCGGCTCGTGGTCGGCGTGCTCGACCACCATCGCGTCCAGCCTGGCCAGTTCGACCTCCCTGCCGGTGAACGCCGGGATGTCCGAGGGCAGCTGCGCTGGCACGATCGCGCGCACCGGGCGCACCGTGTCCGATGTGGACGGTGCGGCGAGGCTCGCGTCGTCCTGGAGTATCGCCTCGTGCAGCTCTCGCAGCGCCACGCCGGGATCCAGCCCGTAGGTCTCGATGGCGTGCTTTCGCCCTTCGTGGAAGGTTTCCAGCGCCTCGACGCGCTGACCGCAGCGGTACTGCGCCAGCATCAGCTGCGCGCGGGCCGTCTCCCGCTGCGGGTGCTCCCGCACCAGTGCGGCGAGT
Organism: Amycolatopsis sp. CA-230715; assembly: GCF_018736145.1. Classification (GTDB taxonomy): domain Bacteria; phylum Actinomycetota; class Actinomycetes; order Mycobacteriales; family Pseudonocardiaceae; genus Amycolatopsis. The sequence continues at coordinate 8,091,180 of NZ_CP059997.1, read as the reverse complement.
TCACCGACGACCGCGCGGTGCTGCCCGAGTGCCAGTTTCAGCTCGGTCCGCTGTTCGAACACGGTGAGCCGTTCCTGTTCCAGCCGTTCGGCCTCGACCTCGACCGAGTACCCGGACACCCCGGACAGGGCCTGGCCCCGCCACAGATCCAGTGCCCTGGTGTACTTCTCGACCGCAGCGGCCGCTTCGCCGCGCCTGGCCGACGCCCTTGCCTCGTCGACGAAAGTGCCGAAGTCGACCGCGTCGATCCGGAGCGCCTTGTCGTTGAGCCGGTACCCTGGCGCGACGGTCGCGATCACCTCCTCCGAATGGTGCGCGGCGCGGAAGATCTTGCGCAGCGCGGTGACGCAGATGGCGATCTGCGTTCGCCCGGTCGCCGGTGGATGATCGCTCCACACGGCCTCGATCAGGCTGTCCACCGACACCACCTGATCCGGCGACAGCAACAGCATCGCCAGCACGGTTCGTTGTCTCGGCGAGCGAATCGACACCCATTCGCCCCCCGTCCCCAGTTCGAGCGGTCCCAGCATTTTGAAGCTCAGCTCGGCTGACATCCCATCCCCCAGTCGATCGCCGGGCGGAATCGTCAGTCGCCGTCGAACTCCGCGAAGAGCCTTCAGCGACCGGCTTCCACCTACGTACCCCCAGTAACGGAAGCGCTACTTCCACCGTAGGAGTACCGCCATAGACGCCCCATATTGCAGCCACATGACGCGATGTTGCCGTCATATGACGGCATCGGCGCCTCAGTGCGCGAGGAGCGCTCCGGTCGCGGACGCGAGCGCGTCCTCCGCCTGACGGGCGAGCGCGCGCAGGCCGAGCTGGTCGAAGATGCGCACGGCGGAGCGCAGCAGCGGCACGGCGCGCACCGGAAAACCCAGCCGGAGTTCGTTGGCGGCCAACCGAAATCCCGCGGACGCCTCGCCCCGCCGGTCGCCCAGTTCACGGAACGCCCACAGCGATGTCTCCGCCGCCTCGATGGCGCTGCGGTGCTCGCCGCGCAGTTCGGCGATTTCCCCTTGGATGAGCCGGACATAGGCACGGGCCGCCGGTTGGGCGAGGTGGTCGAGCAGGTCCGCGGCGCGGCGGCACACCTCGTCGGCCCTGGCCAGTTCCCGCGTTTCGGCCAGTGCCTTGGCCAAACTGCTCAGCACCATCGCTTCGACGTCCGGGACACCGGCGCCGGTGGACAGTTCCAGCGCCTGTTCGAGCAGCCGGACACCGTCCTGCGCGCGCCCCTGCGTGACGGACACCGCGCCGAGCTGGCGCAGCGCCCTGATCCGGCACCGGGTGTCGCCGATGTCCGCCGAGACGGCCACCGCGCGCCGGGCGAGCCGGTCCGCGTCCTCGGTCCGGCCCTCGTAGTTCCGGCAGAAGCTCAGGAAGGTCAAGCTGTGCGCGAGCCCCACCGGTTCGCCCAGCTGGTCGAACCGCGCCGCGCAGCCACCGAACACCACGGCCGCCTCGGCCAGCCTGCCCTCCATCATCTTGGCCATGGCGAGCCCGTACTGGACGTGCGCGGTCACCAGGTGGTCCGGTTCGGGGAACCGGGCCAGCTCCGAGTACAACCGCTCGGTCTCGTCCAATCTGCTCCGCATGGCGAGAAAGCCGCCGAGCCGCTCGACGGTGTCGAGCACCTCGTGCCGCCAGCCCGCCGCGGCCGCCTCGGTCAGCACGGCGACCAGCAGCCCGATTTCGTTGGCACACCACGACATCGGGTCGTCGGCGACGAGCGCGCGCTCCAGCGGCACCGGGCCGGACGGTTCGGGACCGATCGGCGGGAGCCAGTCCGCCGGGGTCGGCAGCGCCCGGTACGCCACCCCCACCAGCGCGCGAGTGGCGTCGAACAGCCGCCGCAGCGCGGCACGGGCCTGGCTGTCGGCGGTGGGATCACCGTCGACGGCGGCGCATTCCGTTGCGGCGTAACGGCGCAGGAGATCGTGCATGCGGTACCGCTCGTCCGCGGCGTGGAACGGTTCGACCAGGTGGCAGTCCAGCAGCCTGCCGAGCGTGCGGTCGAAATCGGACGACCCGGCCAGCGCCGACATCGCCCACGGCGGGAGATCGGAGACGCCGGCGAGGGCGAACCGGCGGAACGCGGCCTTGTCCCTCGGCTCTTCGAGTGCCATGTAGGTCATGGCGAACCCGGTCCGCACGTCCAGATCGCCGACCGCCAGCTCGTCGAGCAGCCTGCCCGGATCGGCGGATCTCGCCTCCTGCCTCAGCCGGGCCAGCAGCGAGCCGAGCGACCACTTCGGCCGGGTCGCCAACCGCACGGACACCGCCCTGACCGCGAGCGGAAGCCCTTCGGTCAGCGCGAGCAGTTCGTCGGCGACGGCGGGTTCGGCATCGACGCGGTCCGCGCCGATCACGGCGGCCAGCAGCGCCCGCCCTTCCTGCGAGGTGAAAGCACCCAGCTCGACGCGGGCGCTCGTGGCCAGGTCCACCAGCCGGTTCCGGCTGGTGACCAGCACGGTGCTGCCCGGTGTTCCCGGCAGCAGCGGAAGCACCTGCTGAGCGTCCACCACGTCGTCGAGCACGACGAGCACCCTGCGCCCGGCCAGCGTCGAGCGGAACAGGGCAGCCCTGTCCTCCAGCCCCGCCGGTACCGCCGAACTCGGCAGGCCGAGGTTGCCCAGCAGACCGGCGAGTACCTGGTCCGGTTCCCGGACCGGTCCGCCTCCCCCGCCGAGGCCGACGTAGAGCTGGCCGTCGGGAAACCGGTCGGCCACCTGGTGCGCGATGTGCACGGCCAGCGTCGTCTTGCCGGCACCCGCCGGACCGGTGAGCGCGGCGACGCTGACCGAATCGGTGTCGGTGAGCTGTGCGCACAACGACATGACCACGGCGTCCCTGCCGGTGAAGTCCGGAATGTCCCTCGGCAGCTGGCGGCAGACCTGCGGATCGGCCACACCGCTCGCGGGCGCGGCCGGTTCGGCGACCGGCACGACCTGGTCCAGCGTTTCCCCGCGCAGGATCCTGGTGTGCAGGTCCCGCAACGGCGTGCTCGGTTCGATCCCGAGTTCGGCCACCAGCGTCGCGCGCGCGTCGGCGTAGGTGCTCAACGCCGCCGCCGAGTCGCCGATGGCCCACAACGCCTCCATCAGCAACAGGTGCAGGCGCTCCCGCACCGGGTTCTCCACCAGCATCCGGCGCAGCTCCGGCACGAGGCTGGTCCTCGGTTCGACCGCGAGCTCCGCCTCGACGCAGTCCTCGTACGCGGTAAGCCAGACCTCGTCCCACACCTGGGCCTCGCCGGTGACCAACGCGGGCCCGGCGAGGCCGGAGGAGGTCGACGTGGCGAACGGGTTGCCCTGCCAGAGCCGGACCGCGCGCCGCAACGTCGTCGCGGCGCGCTGGTGGTCGCCGCCCCGCGCGGCGCGACGACCGCTGATCAAGAGCTGTTCGAATTCGAACAGGTCGCATTCCTCGGACTCCAGCCGCAGTTGGTAGCCGCCGGAATCGAAGCGAAGGCGCTGGCCACCGGACGGGGTCGCGGCGTCCAGCATCGAGCGCAGCGCGGAGATGTAGCTCTGCAGGTTCGCCGACGCCGACCGCGGCGGGCGCTCGCCCCACAGCGCGCTCATCAACGCGTCCGTGCTCGCGGTTTGCCCGCGGCGGACCGCCAGCAGCACGAGCAGCCTGCCGGGTTTGCCCCTCGGCACGGGCACTTCGTGACCTTCGTCGTCGAGTACGACGGGCGGACCGAGCACGTTCAGGCGCATGCTCGGCTCCGGCCCTTCCTCGAACACCCCGTGGTCATCAGACCCGCGCCGACGACGTCGGTCCCGCATGACCACGTGAAATCGTAGCCTCGCCAGATTGCGATCTATGCCCCCATGGATCGGAACTATCGGCGGATATGTCATCGGCGCCAGCCGTCACACACCCGCACCTGGAGTGACACCGCGCCACTCTCCGACAATTATCGAACTCGTCTTGTCGAAAACAGCGAATGCCGCTCGATCACCGTCCCCCCATGGGCTATCGATCACCTGTTCCGCTCCACTACGAGCGGTTAGTCCCTATAACAGCTCGATGTCGATCAGTCTACGCAGAACCCCGGTGCTGTCCACCACTGCATACAGACATAGGGGACTGGACCCACATTAGGGGGCATGGTATGGGCTCAACGGAGTAATGTCCGCGAGGAAATGCCCCCGCCGCCTGCCGAGTCGCCAATAAAGCCTGGTCCGAGCGCTTTTCAGCACCGTATTCACGAAAAGGGCCCCGCCGGACCGCGCCGGGTTCAGGCCAGGGAGGTGCCCGCGGTCAGGCCGTTCGGGCGCAGCACGTCTTCTCCGTCGACACCGTGCAGCCAGTCGTTCTGGTACACCGAATCCAGATAGCGCTCGCCGAGGTCCGGCGCGATCGCCACGGCGACGCCTTGCCAGTCCGGGCGTTCGGCCAGCCAGCCCAGCGCCCCGCTGACCACCGTTCCGGTCGATCCGCCGAACAGGAAACCCCGCGCGGCCAACCGGTGGCAGGTGCGCACCGTGTCCGGCTCCGGCACCATGACCACGTCGTCCACGTGGGACTCGTCCAGCAGCGCGGGCCGCACGCTGGTACCGAGTCCGGGGATCATCCTCGGCCCCGACGGGCCGCCGAACGTGACCGAGCCCACACTGTCCACGGCGACGATCCGCACCCGCTCGCTCCTGGCGCGGAAGAACCGGGCGCAGCCCATGAGCGTGCCGGTGGTGCCCGCGCCGACGAACAGGACGTCCAGATCGGGGAACTGGTTGAGGATGGCGGGCGCCGTCGTCTCGTAGTGGGCCTTCCAGTTGTTCGGGTTCGCGTACTGGTTGAGCCACACGTATCGGCTGTCCGATGCGCACAGGGCGCGAACGTAGTCGAGGCGCGCGCCGAGGAAACCGCCGTCGGCGTCCGGTTCGGCGATCACGTGCACGGTGCCGCCCAGCGCCTCCATCATCCGTCTGGTGGCGAGGTTGCACCGGGAGTCGGTGACGCACACGAACCGCAGGCCCCGGTTCGCGGCGAGCACGCTCAGCGCGAGGCCGAGATTGCCCGACGAGGACTCGACCAGTACTGAGTCCGGCGTGACCCGTCCCTCCCGTTCCGCGGCGTCGAGCATGCGCGCCGCGGCCTTGAGCTTGATCGAGCCGGCGAAGTTGAACCCTTCGCACTTCAGGAACAGCGACCTGCCGAACACCGGCAGGAGGTCGACGAAGAGGTCCTCCTCGTTGAAGTCCTGGGGGGCCGAGATGACCGGCACGGTGTCACTCCTCCTCGGTGCCCGGACGCTCGCCGCGCGGGCAGGCGATCAGGCATCGCGTCGAACCGGCTCCGCCATGGCGACGACGATCTGGCGGTCACCGGCGTAGGGCTCGGTGCTGTGCGCGGTGCGGATGTTGTCCACCAGCATCAGCTCGCCCGCCTGCCACGGGTGGCGCACCGTGTGCGCCTCGTACACGGCGTTGATCGCCTCGACGACGCCTTCGTCGATCGGGCTTCCGTCGCCGAAGCGCGTGGTGAACGGCAACCCGTCCGCGCCGTAGACGTCGACGAGGTACTGGCGCACTTCCGGCGCCATCGTCCACTCGTTGAGGAACGCGATCTGGTTGAACCAGCAGTCCACCCCCGTCACCGGGTGCCGGAGCACGGCCGGTCGGCGCTGGCGGGTCCGGAGCGCGCCGTCGACGCCCCAGTCGAACTCGATGCCGTTGGCACGGCAGTAGTTCTCGATCTCGGCCCGGTCGTCGGTGCCGAACGACTCGGCGAGCGAAACGCCCACTTCGCCGTTGTAGCTGCGAACCAGCGACCAGCCGTGCTCGGTGAACCGGTCGACCACGTCCGAGGGCAGCGCGGCCAGCACCGCCGCGGCGTCCGCGGTCGCCGTCGCCCCGCCTTCCTCCGGTGCGCGCAGGCACGCCATCGCGAGCAGGCCGGGAACCGTGCCCGCGTAGCTGAGCTCGTGGTGCATGCACATCGGTTGGTCGGCGGGCCACTGCGACGACGAGTACACGCCGTCGGCGTACACCGACCGCGGGGCGAACGCCTCCCGATCGGTCAGGAGCTCGACCGGCAGCGCCCGGTAGGCGCCGACGACCTGGTCGATGTCCCGCAGGTCCAGGCCGCGCACCAGCACGGCACCGTGCTCGGTGACGGCCGCGCGCAGCGCGTCGCCGTGCGCCGTCAGCCAATCCTCGGCGATGCCGTCGGCGCGCACCACGACCCGGCCGCCCGGGTCGGTCTCGGCGGGAAGCGTTTCGGCGAACGAAGACCGCAGCGCCTGCTGGCTCGCGTTCGTCATGACCGGACTCCCCCTGGTTCGCTCGGCATCTCGTCGCCGACGTTAGTGATCACACTTATTGAGCAGATATCGACGATTTCGAAAAATCGCGGTCCCGACGAGTTATTCGAACAAGATCCAATATCCGGTGCCACTAGCCTTCGCGCATTCGGTCGTACCACGGCCGAATGCTCCGATGCGGTCGCCGTTCTCGTACTCCCCCAGCGGGAACGGCGACCCTTCTCACGATTTCCTTGCCGCCGGCGTCATGCTCAGGGTGCTGGCCAGAATCGCGTCGTGCACACCGCGCAGGTGCTTGCTCGGCTCGATCCCCAGCTCCGCCAGGAACATCCGCCTGGTCACCCGGTACACGCTCAACGCCTGAGCCGACCGGCCCGCCCGGTACAGCGCGATCATCAGCTGCTCGCGCGGCCGCTCCCGCAGACCGGCGTCGGCCACCATCGCCGACAGTTCGCCGATCACCCGGTGATGGTGGCCCAGATCCAACTCCAGCTGGATGCACCACTCGGACAGCGCGACCCGCCGTTCCTCCCACCGCACGATCTCCGATTTCAGCCAGCGGCTGCGCATCCCGCTGAGCACCGGACCGCGCCACTGGCCCAACGCCGCGCGCAGGTGCGCCAACGCCTCCTCCAACCGGCCCGCTTCCTCGGCCTCCTCGGCGCGCGCGACGCACTCGTCCACCAGCCGGGTGTCCAGCTGTGCGTCGTCGAGCCGGACGAAGTAGCCGGGCGCCCTGGTCGCGATGAGGTCCTTGGGCGCGCCCGCCGCGGCGAGCTTGGTGCGCAGGGCCAGCACGCAGATCGCGATCTGGTTGGCCGGGTTGGCCGGCAGCACGCCGTCCCAGACCGCGTCGACGAGTTGCTCCGTCGACACCAGGGTGTCCGCGTGGCACAGCAGCGCGGCCATGATCACCGATTCGCGCTGCGCGGTGATCGGGACCGGCACGTCGCGCACGCGCACCTCGAGCGGGCCGAGCAGCCGAAATCCGATCGAGGGGTCCACCGTCAGTACCGGCGCAGTTCGTGGAAGAAGTCGTCGATCACGGCGAGTTCCCCGGTCGCGCGCACGTCCTCGTACACCTTCTTGCCGACGGCGAGGTCGAGCACGCCGAGACCGAACGGCGAGAACACCACCGTGCCCTCGGCGGGGAGATCGACCCGTCCCGTCAGCACGTCGTACAGCGTGCCCGCCAGGAAATCGCGGTTCCCGGTGCGCTGTTCGACCAAATGCGGCGAGGTGTCGGCCTTCAGGCAGTGCTCGACGTCGTCGACGATGTTGACCGCGGACAGCAGGATCTCCGGTGCGAGATCGCGCAGGGACACGTGCAGCACCACGGGGCCGTGCTCGAACCACGCCGGATCGGTCACGTGCGGTGTGCCCGCCACGGTCGCGAACACGATCAGGTCCGAGCCGCGGATCAGGTCCTCGGCCCGCTCGTGCACGGTGATCCGCCCCGGTTCACCGGACTGCTCCAGGTGTGCGCGGAACCCTTCGGCGTGCTCCGGGTTCGTGTCGAAGATCCCGACGTCCTCGAACGACCACCCGGTCCCGGCGAGGAAGGACCTGATGTACCGCGCGATCAGCCCGCTGCCCACGATGCCGAGCCGGGCGGGCCGGGACCGGGTCCTGGTCAGCCAGTCCGCGGCCAGCGCGGCCGACGCCGCGGTGCGCGTCGCGCTGATGATCGAACTTTCCATGCACGCGAACGGGTATCCGGTCTTCTGGTCGTTGAGGATCAGCACCGCGGACGCCCTCGGGATCCCCGCCGACACGTTCTCCGGGAAGCTGGAAATCCACTTGAGACCGTCGACCTCGGTGGCACCGCCGATCGACGCGGGCAGCGCGATGATGCGCGAGCTCGGCCGGTCGGGGAACCGCAGGAAGTAGGACGGCGGGTTGACCGTGTCCCCTGCCCCGTGCGTCCGGTAGGCGTACTCGATCAGTTCGACGACGTCCTTCTCGGCACCGGCGAGCGCGCGCTGGACCTGGCCGCCCGAGATGACGGCGAACGGCGGAACGGTGAATTCGGTCATGCTTCCTCTCCGTGATCGCTGTCGGGGTGGCCCGCGGTCCGGCTGTCGATGACGGCGGCGAGATCGGCCAGTACCGGATGGGCGGACAGGTCGCGCAGCGACACGACGCGGTCCAGTCCGATCATCAACCGGACCGCGGCCAGCGAGGTGCCGCCGCGGTCGAAGAAGTCGTCGTGCCTGCCGATCTGGTCCTCGGCGATGCCCAGCACCTTCGCCCACTCGCCAGCCAGCCTGCGCTCCGTTTCGGTGCCGGGAGCCGCGCGGGACGCCGGGTCGTCGGCGAGTTCGCCCGCCACCCGGACGAGTGCCTTCTTGTCGACCTTTCCGTTGCCCGTCAACGGGAACACGTCGAGCACGTGGAACAGCGAGGGAACCATGTACTCGGGCAGCCAGCCCGCCAGCGTGGTCCGCACCTGCTCGGCCGGGACGCCTGCCGTGCGGTAGAACGCGACGAGACGGCTCGCGTTGCCCTCGCCGACGACCACCACGGCCGCGTCCCGCACGCCATCGACCCGCAACAGCCGGTTCTCGACCTCGTCGATCTCGACCCGGAACCCCCTGATCTTGACCTGGGCGTCGCGCCTGCCGAGGTAGTCGAGCTTGCCGTCCTGGCTCCAGCGGCCGAAATCGCCCGTCCGGTACAGCCGCCCGCCCTCGCGCGCGGGATCGGGCAGGAAGCTGAGCTTGGTGCGCTGCTCGTCGTTGATGTAGCCGCGCCCGACACACACGCCCGCGACCACGATCTCGCCGGGCGCGCCGAGGGGCACCGGCCGCAGCCACTCGTCGGCGACGGTGAGCAGCACGTTGGCGACCGGGGGGCCGAGCGAGATCCGATCGGTGGCGGGCGGGCCGTCGAGCACTTCGTGGTTCGTGTCGTCCGAGGTCTCGGTGAGGCCGTAGGCGTTGACCACCTTGATCGTGGGGAACCGCGCGAACCAGCGCCGCACCAGGTCGGCCTTGAGCGCCTCGCCGGTGGTGGACACGACGCGCAGCCGTCCGAGATCGCCGTTCCGCCCTTCGAACCCGGCCAGCACGACGTCCAAATAGGACGGAACGACCTGGAGCACCTCGACCTCACCGAGTACGACCTCGTCGACGAAGCGGTTCACGTCCAGCACCGAGTCCTGGCCGATGACGAGGGTCCTGCCGCCGACCATCAGTGCGGAAACCAGCTGCCACAACGAAATGTCGAAGCACTGCGGCGCGGTCTGGGCCACCACGGTGTCCGCCCGGATGCCGAGGTCGTCGATCTTGGCGAACAGGTGGTTGAGCAGACCGGCGTGTTCGCACATGGCGCCCTTGGGCTCACCGGTGGAACCCGAGGTGAAGTAGATGTAGGCGAGCTGGTCCGCGGCCACGGGCACCCCGGCGTCGTGCGTCGGGCCCTCGCCGACGCAGTCGTCGACGGCCAGCACGGTCGGGCCCGCCACCGAGGCGAGCGCGGCCGAATGGGCCGGTTCGACCAGGACGAACCGGCATTCGCTCCGCCGCACCATGGTGGCGACGCGCTCGGCGGGGAAGTGCGGTTCGATCGGCAGGTACGCGGCGCCCGCTTTGAAAACCCCGAGCACGCAGGCCAGCCAGTCCAGGTTGCGGTCGGTGACCACGGCGACGACGTCCTCCGGCCGCGAACCGTTGCCCAGCAACGCGTGCGCGACGCGGTTGGCGTTGTCGTTCAGCTCCCGGTAGGTGAGCTGGTTTCCCGCGCACGACGCGGCGATCGCGTCCGGATGCGCGCGAACCCGTTGTTCGAACACCTCGTGGCAGCGGAGATCGGGCAGCTCGCGATGCGGGCCGGCGAATTCCCGTTCCTGGTACTCGAGTTCTTCGGCGGACAGCAGGCTCCGCGCCTCCCGCGCGGCACCCGGGTCGTCGACCATGGCACGCAGCGCCGCCAGGTGGTACCCGGCCAGCCGGGCCGCGTACGCCTCGTCGGCGACGTCCGTGCGGTAGGTCAGCCGCAGCCGTGCCGAACCGTGGTCCAACGCGACGGAGAGGACCGTCCCGTCCGGCAGCCGATCCCGGACGCCTGCCGCGTCCACGACCGTCTCCCCCGGTGGGCCGACGCCGGATCCGGCGTCGGCCGCGGCGCGGATCAGCTCCGCCCACGGCCCGTCGGGCACGGGCAGTCCACACGGGACGATCGTCTCGCCGGCGGCGAGACCGCACGACACCCTCGGTTCGCCGGTCAGCACGCGCAGCACCGCGGCGTGCGCGGCCAGCAGCACGGTGGATTCCGGCACCGCGAATTCCCCGGCGAGTTCGCGGACCTCCGCCGTGAGGCCGTCGAGATCCCCGACGGTGTATTCGCCGAACTCGTCGGCGGATCGGTTCCGATCCGCGACCCAACGCGGAATCCGTATCACGCCACCCTCGGACAGCGCAGTCACAGGCTTCCTCCAGTCACCGCGGGGCGCAGCGAAGTCCCACGCGGGAACACGGGCACGAAGTGCTTCGGGGAGGAAGCTAATCCGCGACGATTTCCGGTCGTTATCAGCTTCTTTTCCCGATGGCCCGCTATCGACCATCCGGCCATTGTGCGCTACCCTGCAGGAAATCTAGGGGGACACATGGGAAACATTTCCGCCGACTCGACGGCGCTCTGGTTCCGCACTTTCCGAAAGGTTCCGGCGCCCCGCGTCCGCCTGGTGTGCTTCGCGCACGCGGGCGCCGCGGCGAGCGTGTTCCGCTTGTGGCACAACGACCTTCCCGAAGACGTCGAAGTGGTCGGCGTCCAGTGCCCTGGACGGCAGGACCGGCTCGTCGAAGAGCCCATCGAGCAGATGGACGTCCTCCTCGACGCGATCAGCACGACGATCCAGCCGTTGCTGACCGTGCCGGTCGCCTTCCTCGGGCACAGCCTCGGCGCGTCGGTGGCGCACGAGCTCGCGGCCCGGCTGGAAGAACGGTACGACCACCGCATCACCCGGCTGTTCGTGTCGGCCCGTCCCGCGCCGCACCGGTTGCCGCACGACGAGACGTACCTGCTCAACGACGACGACCTGGTCAAGGAGCTGCGCCGGTTCGGCAACGCGGAGGCCGATCTCGCCGACGACCCGGAGATGCGCGAAATGGTCCTGCCCGCCATCCGCGCCGACCACGCACTCGTGGCGAACTACGGTCCACAGTCGACGATCCGCACCATCACGGCGCCGATCGACGCACTCGTCGGCACGGAGGACCAGGACGTCTCGGCGGAGGACATGGGCTACTGGTCCGAGGTCACCACGTCCGATTTCACCTGCCGGGCCTTCCCTGGCGATCACTTCTACCTGCTCCACGACCAGACCGAGATGCTGCGCCACGTCGCAGAGCGCCTGAGCTGACCGCCGGGTCGTCATCGGGCGCGGCCCGATGACGACCCGCCGCCGGCTCAGCCTGCCGAGCCGCCCGTGACGAGCACCGGCGCGGTGTCCCGGCGCGGGCGCTCCGGTTCCGCGAAGCACCGCGGCCCGCCGTGCTGACCGCGCTGGACGGACTCCGGGTCGAGGACGAACTGGGGCCCGGTGGTCTCGGGGTCGTCGTAGTAGCGGTGGAAGACCGGGGTGAGGCCGCCGGACATGGGCGGGACGATCCAGCTCCAGTCGGCGGGGCAGCCGCGCCCCGCGCGCCCTTCCTTCGCGACGTGGGCGAGGAAGCGGTGGGATTCGGTGTGGTGGTCGGTGATGGTCACGCCGTCCTCGGCGTAGGAATGCAGGACGGCGCGGTTGATCTCGACCGCGGCGCGGTCGCGCCAGAGGGTGCGTTCGTCCGAGCGGTCCAAGCCGAGCCGGTCGGCGACGACGCCGAGCAGGTCGTAGCGGTCGGCGTCGGTGAGGTTGCGCGCGCCGATCTCGGTACCCATGTACCAGCCGTTGAACGGCGCGGCCGGGTACGAGATCCCGCCGATGCACAGCCGCATGTTGCTGATCGCGGGCACCGCGTGCCAGCGCAGGCCGAGTTCGGCGAACCAGTCGAATTCCGGATGGCGCAGCGGCACCTCCTTGACCACCTTCCGCGGCAGGGTGAACAGGAGCTGGCCCTCGTCACGTGTCTCGATGAGCAGCGGGAGGACGTCGAAGGCGCCCCGGGACTTCGGCGCCTGCCAGCCCATCGCCGTGACGGTCTTGGTGAAACCGGTGTACTGGGGGTCGCCGACGGTGCTGCCGTCCGGCTCGGGGTACCCGGCGTAGCGGATGAGCTGGTCGTTGTAGATCCTCGGCCCGGGGGCGTCCGGCCGGTCGGGGGCGAAAACGCTGATCAGCGGGCGGATCTTGCCCTTGTTGGTGGCGAGGCGGAGATGCTCCGCGCAGTGCGTGGCGACGCTGCTCGCGTCCTCGGCCGAGCGCAGGTCGCGCACGCGCAGGCTCTTCCAGTAGAGCCTGCCGATGCAGCGGGCGCTGTTGCGCCAGGCGACTCTGGCGCCGAAGGCGAGTTCGTCCTCGGTGTGCTGGTAGGTGCCGGTCTCGTCGATTTCCGCCCGGACCCAGGCGATTCGATCGCGCACCGAGCCGGCGTTGGGATTTTCTGCGTGGAACAGTTCGATGAACTCCTCCGCCGCGGCGAGATCGGTCACGTCACCACGCGCCGAATCGTCAACGCGGGAAATGCCGGACTCGGAACGGCACGCGCTGGACAACGCCGACCTGGCACCGCCATATTCCGTCCTCCCAACGGGTAACGCCTCAGCAGGCGCTGTCGATATCGTCGCCCAAGCTAGTTACCAGACCTATCGGGCGAATATCGATTTCGGTTTGCCGTCTCGGTCCCGATGAAAAGGGAGGTGTTCATCGAGTGCGGCATCGACGGCGAAAAAAGAAGCGCTGGGGCGGATCGCCCCAGCGCTCGCTCCTCGGCTCCGCCGCCTACTTCATGCGGAAGTAGAGCATCGGGTTGTCCCGCCCGGTGTGCACCGCCCCGCTCAGGTCGAGGGTGTCCTTGAGCTCGAACAGCCGCCGGTTCACGTCGGGAGCGGCCGCGCGCGACGGCGTGAAGTAGCCGATGCCGCGCTGGGCCAGCCAGGCCAGCACGACCTTGCCCTCGCTGAACGGCCACGGCCGCTTGCCGTGGAAGATGTCGTGCACGCTGACCGGCACCCCCGCCGGGACGGTCGGGAACAGCTCGGTGACGTACCAGCGCGCGAACTTGGCGGTGTGCGCCGCGTCCACGAACAGGTAGTCGATCTTGTGCTCGTGGCCGGCGAGCTTCTCGCGGGCGTCACCGTGCACGAAGGTCCAGCGGCCTTCGGCCAGTTCCTCGGGCACGTTGTGCCGGGCGTTGTCGATGATGTCGTGCGTGTAGAGGTGCCCGGTCCCGTTGTCCCGCAGCGCGCGCAGCATCCACGTGGTGGACCACCCGTGCAGGGCACCGATCTCCACGACCACCTCGGGGCGCCGGTCCCGCACCAGCAGGTAGGTGATCTCGGCTTCGAGATCGTCCAGCTGCGCCTTGACGCTGGTGTTCGCGGCGCGCAGCGCGCGCTGCTCCTCACGAACGGCGCGCAGGTCGTCGGCGTACTTCCGGTAGAGATCGGCGACGAAGTCGAAGGAGATCTCAGGCAACTTCTCGTTCAATGCTGTCCTAACTGGGTGGTTCAACCGCGGGTCGGGTCGAGCTGGAGGGCGCCGGTGGCCGTGGTTCCCACCACGGGACGTCACCCGGCAGGCCCCGACCTGCGTGTCAACTCCTTGGTAGCCAATCTCTGGCATCCGGCCTGCCCGGGATACTACTGACCCGGCCGCTGCCCCAGCAGGGTGGTCGCCGCTCCGGCCCGCCGACCTCGACGAACCGCTTCTCAGGCGGTCGCCCGCGCGACCCGGTCGGTGTCGAGTTCGGACAGCGGCGGCAGCACGCGCGGTATCGGCATGCTGTCCCGCACCCAGTCCGGGGTGGCGCGCAGCGAGTAGAAGCGGCGCAACCACCGGTCGTAGCCGTCGTACCTCGGCGTGAACCCGGAGCGGCCGTGCGCGGCGATGTGGTTGTTGATGACGACGAGGTCCCCCGGCTCGAGCAGGATCTGCCGGAGGTTGCGGTCCAGCGCCGCGGTCAGCTCCTCCAGCGCGGCCGTTCCCTCGTCGTCGAGCGAGTAGGTGTTGTGGACGTTGAAGCGCATGAAGTAGTCGGGAGCCTCGCCGAAGATGACCGGATGGGGCAGCGAGGAGGGGCGCTCGCCCGATCCGCTCCTGGTGAACGAAGTCGGGTAAAGGCTGCGGAACCGCGGGGTGCGCAGCACGGCGATCGTCCGCGGGGACAGGTCGGCCACCGCCTCCCTGATCGACGACAACCGAGCGGCGCCGGTCCGGTCGTGGTCCTGGCGAAGGCACAGCAGCCCCAGGAAGTCCGGCCGGAACGGGTGGTGCACGTTCTCGGTGTGGAAGCCGAAGGTCATCGAGCCGGTGTTCTCCACCCTGGACTCTTCGCCGCGCACCGGGTGCACCTCGTGGACGAGCGCGCCGTCCTTCTCGTCGGCGTACCCGGTCATCGACCCGAGCACCTCGGCGACCAGCAGCAGGTTGCCCGAGGTGTTGTGCCCGGCCGGCAGCTGGTCGGTCCTGGTTTCCGGGGTGGGCGGCAGCTCGTCGATCTCGATTCCGCGAATCAGCGTGAAACCGCATGGCGGTGGGTTGTCCGAAAAGTCTCGGAGGAACGCGCGCAGGCCGGACGGAACGGCGTCGACGGGCACCCTGCCGTTCCGGGTGACGCTGTCGAACCGGTGCGCCAGGTCGACCCCAAGCGCGTGGAACGACCGCCGCTCAGCGCTGTCCAGCGAGTATCTGAGCATTTCGGTACCGGTCGATGTCACGACGACCTCCAGGTCTGCTAACAGCGGTGGAAATACGAACTGTGCCACCGAGCATAGTCCTGATCGATTTCATCCCGATTTTATTCGGGCATAGCGGAAAGAATTTCCACGTCGACAGATACCCAAGCAGAAAAAGTTCGATGAAATAGGGATAAAATAGAGACGAAAACCATAAGAACTAGCCTCGTGGGAGCCGAATCGGTCGACCCGACCGGATGGCTCGAGGAGGCTGCGAGGCATTGTGGACCTGACCGCGTTGATGACCCTTGCCGATTTCGAAGAAGCGACCAGGACGAGCCTGGACAGGGCGAGCTGGGCGTACCTGTCCGGCGGCGCCGGATCCGAGCGCAGCATCCGGGCGAACGCCGCTGCCTACGAGGACGTCTGGTTGCGGCCGCGGGTGCTCTCCGGCGCCGACGACCAGCCGAAGACCGGGGTTTCGGTGCTCGGCCACCACCTGGCCATGCCCGTCGTCCTCGGCCCGACCAGCCCGCAGCGCATCCTGCACGACGAGGCCGAGCTGGCCACGGCGCGGGCCGCGCAGCGGATGGGAACGCTGTCGGTGGTCAGTTCCGACACCCACTACGCGTTCCCGGACATCGCCAAGGAAGGCGGCGACGCCTGCTGGTTCCAGGTCTACCCGTACCAGTCGCTCGCGTGCGTCGACGCCATGGTCGACATGGCGCAGGCGGCCGGGGCCAAGGGAATCGTGGTCACCGTGGACGCCTACTACCGGCCGCAGCGGATCAGCGCGCGCCGGGCGGGGTTCCGGATGCCCGAATCCGCCGATTTCGGCACCCTGCGCATGCTCGGCATCCTGACCGGCGACACCCCGGCCGACGCCAGGCTCGACCGGATTCCGCTGACCTGGCCCGATCTGGAGCGGATCCGGTCGAGGCTGACCGTGCCCATGGTGGTCAAGGGCGTGCTCAGCCCGGAGGACGCGCAGCGGTGCGTCGACATCGGCGCCGAGGGCATCGTGGTGTCCAACCACGGTGGCAGGCAGCTGGACGGGGTCGTGCCGACCCTCCCGGCGCTGGCCGCGATCTCCGCGCGCGTGCGGGACCAGTGCGCGCTGCTGGTCGACGGCGGCATCCGCTCCGGCGCGGACGTGGTGAAGGCACTCGCGCTCGGGGCCCGCGCGGTCTGCATCGGCAGGCCGTACCTGTGGGGCCTGCGGCTCGCCGGTCAGGCCGGGGTGGAAGCGGTGCTGACCATGCTGCACCAGGAGATCGAGAACATCTTGCTGCAACTGGGTTTGGGGTCGGTGGACGAGGTGGGGCCCGACTGCGTGGTCCGCGCCGACGCCGCCGCTCACCTGGTGAGCGCGAACGAAGGACGGTGACAGGGTGAATCCAGACGTGGTGCAGTTCTCCAGGGGAGTTCCGCCGATCGAGGCGATTCCGGCGCGCGAACTCGCCGAGCACACCGAAGCGGCGGTGGCCGAACTCGGCCCGCGCCTGTTCCAGTACCCGCCGATCGGGCGCTACCTCGGCGACCCGACCCTGCGCGAGCAACTGGCGAAGCGGCACGACGCGGACCCGGACCACATCCTGGTGACCAACGGCTCGCTCCAGGCGCTGGACCTGCTGGCCGCGCACCTGCTGTCCGGTAGCGGGGCCGCGGTGTACGTCGAAGGACCGACCTACGACCGCGCGGCCCGGATCTTCGAACGGCACGGCGGACGGGTGAGCTCGATCCCGCTGGAAGCCGACGGCATGGACCTGGCGGACCTGCGCGAGCGGCTCCGTGCCGAGGTGCCCGCGTTCGTCTACACGGTGCCGGACTTCCAGAACCCCAGCGGGGTCACGCTCAGCTTGGCCAAGCGCGGGGAACTGCTCGGCCTCGCCGCCGAGTACGGGTTCACCGTCATCGAGGACATCCCCTACCGGGACCTGCGCTTCCACGGCGAGACACTGCCGAGCCTGTCGGAACTGGCCGAGGGGGCCAGGGTGATCACGCTCGGTTCGCTGAGCAAGGTGCTCAGCCCCGGCCTGCGGATCGGCTACGTGATCAGCGACGCGGACACCGCGCTGGAGCTGGCCACCAGGTCCGAAGGGGTGTACCTGTCCCCCGTCGGACTGTGCCAGGCCGTCGCCGCCCGCGCGCTGGGGTCCGGTCTGGTCACCGAGAACGTCGAGCGCGCCCGTGACTTCCTCCGGCCGCGGCACGACGCGGCGGTCCGAAGCGTGCAGTCTTCGCTCGGCGACGCGCTGATGGCCGTGCCCGACGGCGGCTACTACGTCGGCGTGCGGGTCAAGACCGGGTCCGACCCGGACGCGTTCCTCGACCGCGCGCTCGGCGCCGGCGTCAAGCTGATCTCCGGATCGGCGTTCTACCCGAGCACCGAGAAGTCCACAGTGGACACGATGTTCCTCAGGCTGCCCTTCCAGGCGATGACACCGGAGGAGTTCTCCACCGGTGTCGAGCGGCTTGCCGCCAGCCTCAGCTAGCGCGGAAACCGGGACCCGACACACCCACGACACGTACCACGGGAGCGTTCGATGACCACCCAGCTCACCAACGGCAAGGCCGGATTCAGCCTGCCGACACCGAAGGAGCACCTGTCCTCGCCGGTCACCCGCGACATGGTGCGGGTGCAGCAGAAGATCGTCGCGTCCGCGCGGGAGTTCCTCGGCGGCGAGGGATTCATGGAGTTCCTGCCGCCGCTGATCGGTCCGGTCACCGATCCCGCGGTGCGCGGCGCCAAGCAGGTCGACATCGACTACTACGGTCACCGCTACAAGCTGATGGCCAGCGTCATCCTCTACAAGCAGGCCACGCTCGTCGGTTTCGACAAGATCTTCTACATCGCGCCGAACGTCCGCCTCGAACCGCCGGAGGCCTCGGCGACGCACCGGCACCTCGCCGAGTTCCACCAGATCGACGTCGAGATGGCCGGTGCGACGCGCGAGCAGATCACCGGCGTGCTGGAGCGGCTCGTCACGCACATCGTGCGGCGGGTGGTCGAGGACATCCCGGACGTGCTCGAAGCACTGGGCCGCGACATCGCCCCGCTGAAGGAGGTGCTGGCGGGGACCGCGTTCGGCCGGATGACCCACAGCGAGGCGGTCAAGGCGCTGCAGGACGACCAGCACGACCAGAGCCCGGACGCGGAAATCGACTGGCCTGGCGAGGAAATCCTGGCCAGGAAGGCCACCGTGCCGTTCTTCCTCCTCGACTACCCGAAGGGCTCGCGCGGGTTCTACGACCGGGAAAGCAAGACCACGCCCGGTCAGCTGAACAACTTCGACCTGATCGCCCCCGAGGGGTACGGCGAGCTGAGCAGCGGCAGCGAGCGCGAGTTCGAGTACGACCGGATCATGGCGCGGATGCGCGAAACCGGGGAGAACCCGGCGAAGTACGAGTGGTACCTGAACATGGTGCGCGAGGGCATCCCCGACAGCGCCGGTTTCGGCCTCGGGCTCGAACGGCTCACCCGGTACCTGTGCGGCCTGGACGCGGTGTGGCAGGCCAGCGCGTACCCCAAGGTTCCCGGCGTGGTCTCCCCGTGACCACGTTCACCGCAAAGGGTTTCCCCGCCGACGCGGTCCGTGCGAGAGCGCGGCGGGGCCCCGCGGAGGTGTTCCCGCCGGACGGCGAGTACGGCACCGCGTTGTTCGGCGCGGGCGCGCACGACGCGCCCGCGCCGCTCGACCTGATCGACAACGCCCGGCTCGTCCCGCCGGTGTTCATGCCGCAGCGCCTGGAAAAGCTGATCGAACTCGGCCGTGAGCCGCTCTACGGCGACGTCGTGCTGGACACCGCGATCGGTGGCCTGCGCGCGAGCATGCCGGTGTACGTGTCGGCGTTCGGTTCGACGCAGATCGCGGCGGGCGACGTCGGTGTCGCGGTGAGCCGTCAGGCGGGACGGTTGGGCATTCCCCTCGTCATCGGCGAAAACGTGGTGCCGATGAACGGGTACGGCAGGCTGACCAGTGAGACCGAGGGTTCCCTGCTCGCCAGGATCAGGGCGTACACCGAGTCCGTTCCCGACGGTCTCGGTGGCGTCGTGGTGCAGCAGAGCACGGAGGACGCCGACGCCGAGGTGTGGAACCTGACCTACAGCGACCCTTCCGCGCAGCCACTGCTGGACACCGGTCGGCTCGCGTTCGAGCTGAAGGTCGGCCAGGGCGCCAAGCCCGGCCTCGGCGGGATGACGGTCGTCGACGCGGAATCGGCGGGCCGGATCGCCGACCAGTACGCGGTGGACCCGATTTTCGGTGCCGACGCGGGCGTCGTGCTCCGCAGCAGCAGCCCCGGCACGTTCACCGAGGAGATCCTCCGCCAGCAGATCCGGTTGATGCGCAACAACTTCCCCCGCGTCAAGGTGTGGGTCAAGCTGCATCCCGGCCGTGACGTCCGCGAAGCGGCACTCGTGGCCTGGGAAAGCGGTGCGGACGCCGTGACCGTCGACGGGGCCGAAGCAGGTTCCGGCTGGATACCGCGCGGGTTCGCCGACCACGTCGGGCTCCCGCTCGGCGAATGCCTGTGCCGGATCGGAAGGCAGCCGCGCTGCCTGCTGGTCAGCGGCCGGATGTGGGAAGGCACGCGCGCGGTCAAGTGCCTCGCGCTGGGCGCCACCGCGGTCGGCCTCGGCCGCGCGGCGCTGCTCGCGGCGCAAGAAGACCCCGAGAACGGCCTGGTGCGGCTGGTCCGCTGCCTGGAACTGGAGATGCGGCTGCTCATCAGCTCCCTCGGCAGGTACGCGGCGCACGCGCTGGACGGGGACGACGTCCTGCTACCCGACGGCCGCCGCCCCGCCGAACCGGCCCCGACCCTCTCCATGGCAACGCAAGACACGACCTGACCTCTGTCCACTGAGGACATGAACGCGCCCGTCTCCGGCTGGAGGCGGGCGCGTTTGTCATGAACGGGTGTCGTTCCGCGACAACGACTCGAGGCGTGGCGGCTCATCGCCGCCACGCCTCGAACCAGTTCTTCGTTACGGACTCCTGGTCACTCCTCTTCGAGGTACGGGGCCAGTGCCGCGCAGATCTCGGCTACCGGGCCGGGGTCCATCAGCTCGTCGTGGCGGCAGTCCACTTCGGTCACCCGGATCGATCCGTCCACACGGGACTTCCAGGTATCCGGTGTCTCCCATGGCTTTTCGTCCCGGAGCGCGGCGATCAGCAGTACGTCGCCGGTGTAGCGCTCCGGTTCTTCGAGCAGGAGGGTCCGCACGTTGGCGAGCATGACGTCCAGGATCCGGGAGCGCTGCTCGACGGACAGGTAGCGCAACTCGCTGCGGCCGCGGCCGAGGTAGCTGAGGCACTGCGCGCGCAGCTCGGCGAGATCGTCGGGCGGTTGCACGTCTTCGATGCCGTCGTAGAACCGGGCGTAGCCGTCCAGCATGGCCGACATCATCGGGTGGTCCTGCGGCGGAACCTTGTTCTCGGGGTCCTCCCCCGGGTACGAGTCCAGGATCGCCACCAGGCCCACGCGCTCGCCCGCCTCCTGCAGCCGCACGGCGACCGCCTGCGCGAGGTTGCCGCCGAAGGACCAGCCGATCAGGTGGTAAGGACCTTCCGGCTGGATGCCGCGGATGGTTTCGACGCAGTCCGCGGCGATCTCGGCGAGCGTGGTCGGCAGCGGACCGTCCCCGGTGAGCCCCTCGGATTGCAGCGCGTACACCGGAACCCGGGGGTCGAGCGCACAGAGCAGGTTGACGTACCGCCAGCTCATCCCGGTGATCTGGGGCAGGCAGAACAACGGCGGCAGCTCGCCGTTGACGCGCATCGGCAGTACCCGGCTGAACGTGTCCACCGCGCCGGCCGCGCCGGTCAGCAGCACGGCGACCCCGGCCGGGGTCCGTGCGTCGACCACCTCGCGCACGGTCAGGTCGACGGTCAGCGCCGACCGGATCCGCGCGGCCAGCCTCGTGCACAGCTGGGGATTCCCGCCCAGGTCGAAGAAATCGTCCTCCGGATCGATCTCAGGCACACCGAGCACCTCGGCGAACAACCGGCACAGCACGTATTCCCGCAGGCTCCTCGGCGCCCGCCCGGCGGACCGGGACCGCGACGGCGGGGCGGGGAGCCGGGCCGGGTCGAGCTTTCCGCTGGGCGTCAACGGCAGTTCCGCCAGCGACACGAACACCGAAGGCACCATGTAGTCGGGGAGCTGGTCGGCGAGGTACGCGCGCAGCTCGTCCTCCGAGACCGGTTCACCCGACGGCACCGCGTAGGCGACCAGCCGCCGTTCGCCTGGCTGGTCCTCGCGCACCACCGCGGCCGCCGCGGCGACCCGGTCGTGCCCGCGCAGCACCGCTTCGACCTCGCCGAGCTCGACCCGGAAACCGCGGATCTTGACCTCGTCGTCCGCGCGCCCGATCAGGTCCAGCCGCCACCGCGTGGCGCCGGGCCCGTCGTCCGGACGCCACCGCGCGAGGTCCCCGGTGCGGTACAGCCGCGAACCCGGCGGACCGAACGGGTTGGCCACGAACCGTTCGGCGGTCCGCGCCGGCCTCCCGTGGTAGCCGCGGGCCAGACCGGAGCCCGCGACGTACAGCTCACCGGGCACCCCCGGCGGCACCGGCCGCATCGCCGCGTCCAGCACGTAGGTCCGCGCGCCGCGGATCGGCCGTCCGATCCCGGAATTCCGTTCACCGGCACGGCATCGCGTGAACGTCACGTCCACGGTCGTTTCGGTCAGCCCGTAGGCGTTGACCACCAGCCGGTCCCGCGACCAGAAATCGATCAGCTTCTCGGGACACGGCTCCGCGCCGGTGATCCAGGCGCGCAGGTGCGGCAGCGGCACCGTCGGCACGCCCAGCATCGCCGACGGCGGCACGTGCACGTGGGTGATGCGCGACCGGTCCAGTTCGGACGCCAGGTTCGCACCGGCCAGCTGCCGCGGCGGCACCACCAGGCAGGCGCCGGAAAGCAGCGCGAGGGTCAGCTCCGCGACGGACACGTCGAAACTGGTCGAGACGAACTGGAGCACCCTGGACTCGGGCGTGATCTCGTAGTGCGCGCGCTGGTTGGCGGCGAGATCGGTCAGCCCGGCGTGGGTGACCACGACCCCGCGCGGACTCCCGGTGGTGCCGGACGTGTACATCACGTAGGCGGGGTGCTCCGGCCGCAGCGGCGCGCCGCGGTCGGAGTCGGCCGGCTCGGTGGCGGGCAGCCCGGTCAGGTCGAGGTCGTCGAGTTCGACGACCGTGGCGCCGCGCGGGGCGGGCCCGTCGACGGACCGGGTGGTCAGCACCACCGCCGGAGCGAGATCGGCCAACAGGTAGTCGAACCGCGCGGCGGGGTCGTCCGGATCGACCGGCGCGTACGCGGCCCCCGCCTTGGTGACCGCCAGTACGGCCACCACGAACTCGGTGGACCGGCGCAGTGCCAGCGCGACCACCTGCTCCGGCCCGACGCCGAGGCCGATCAGGTGGTGTGCCAACCGGTTGGCGCGCTCGTCCAGTTCGGCGTAGCTGACCGCCGTTCCGCCGTACTCGACCGCGGGACGGTCCGGGGTCCGTTCGGCCTGTGCGGCGAACAGGGCGGGCAACGTGGCGGGCGGCTCGGCGTCTTCGGCGGCGGCCACCAGCTGACCGCGTTCCGTCGCGGACAGCAGGTCGAGCCCGCCCAGGTGGAGGTCCGGGTTGTCGGCGACCTGCGTGAGCAGCCACGCCAGCCGGTCCGCGATGCCCTGCGCCGTCTCGGCGTCGAACAGGTCGAGCGCGTAGTCCAGCGTGCCGTGGATCCCCTTCGGCGCGCCGTCGTCGAACCGCTCGGCGACGCTGAAGGACAGGTCGAGCCGGGCGGCGCCGATGCCGAAGTCCTCGGCCGCCACGGTCAGGCCCGGCATGTCCAGCGTCGGGCCCTCGTTGTTCTGGAACACCAGCATCACCTGGTACAGCGAGTGCGCCGTGGCCGACCGCGTCGGGTTGGCCATCGCCACCACGCGCTGGAACGGCACGTCCTGGTGCGCGAACGCCGCCAGGTCACCCTGGCGGACCCGGCCGACCAGGTCGCGGAAGCTCGGCTCGCCCGAGGTGTCCGTGCGCAGCACCAAGGTGTTCACGAAGAACCCGACGAGATCCTCCAGCACCTGGTCGTTGCGACCGGCGACCACGGTGCAGAGCCGGACGTCGGTCCCCGCGCCCATCCTGGTGAGCAGGGCGGCGATCGCCGCGTGCACCACCATGAACATGCTGGACTGGCTGGCGCGCGCGAGCTCGGCCAGCCCGCGGTGCACGCCGGCGTCCACCTCGAAGGTCACCACGTCGCCCCGGTAGCTCGGCGTGGCGGGGCGCGGACGGTCGGTCGGCAGTTCGAGCTGGTTCGGCAGCTGCGCCAGGTTGTCCCGCCAGAAGTCCAGCTGGGTGCTGACGAGGCTGTGCGGATCCGACTCCGAGCCGAGCAGTTCCCGTTGCCACAGCGTGTAATCCGCGTAATGCACCGGCAGTTCCGGCCAGTCGGGACGCCGCCCGTCGCGGCGCGCCGTGTACGCGGCGACGAGATCGCGGCCAAGCGGCCCGGCGGACCAGCCGTCGCTGGCGATGTGGTGGGTCAGCATCAGCAGCACGTGTTCGCGCGGTCCGGTCGCGAACAGCCACGCCCGCACCGGCAGCTCGGTGGCCAGGTCGAAGGTGGTGGTCGCGGCCCGGAGCATCGCGTCGTGCAGCCCCTCCCCCGGCACCTCGACGAACTCGACCGCGGGGCGTGCCTGCGACTGCGGCAGCACTCGCTGGTACGGCATGCCGTCCACCTCGACGAACAGCGTGCGCAGGCTCTCGTGCCTGCCCACCACGTCGCCGAGCGCGGCCACCAGTGCCTTCCGGTCGAGCTCGCCGGTCAGCCGCATCGACATCGGCAGGTTGTAGGTGGCGCTGGGGCCTTCGAGCTGGCAGGTGAACCACAGCCGCTGCTGGGCGAAGGACAACGGGATCCGGTCCGGGCGCACCGCCTGCTTCAGCGCGGGCCTCGCCATCCCGGCCTCGTCCAGCCGCGCCACCAGGCCGGCGACGGTCGGCGCCTCGAAGACCGCGCGGACTGGCAGCTCCGCGCCGAACACGGACCGCATGCGGGACAACAGCTGGATGGCGCTCAGCGAGTGCCCGCCGATGTCGAAGAAGTCGTCGTCCGGCGCGACCCGGTCGAGGCGCAGCACGTCGGCGACGAGGCCGCACAGGATCTCTTCGCGCGGATCGCGGATCCGGCGAGCGGGCGCCTGCGCGTCGTCGGCCAGTGCGGGGGCGGATTCCTGAAGCAGGTCACCGAAAAGCTCGATCCGCTCGGCGTCGGCGAGGGTGACCGGCGTGCCGAGCGGGCCGTCCGCGGCGTCGATCAGGTAGCGCAGCGCGCGCTCGAACGCGTCCGCGACCCAGTTCGCGGTGACCTCGTCGAAGAGGTCCTGCCGGTATTCCAGCACGGTCTGCAGCCGGTCGCCGGTCAGCCGGACCGCGAGCCGGAACGGGTAGTGCGCGGCGTCGTCGCCGGTGATCTCGGCCAGCCGCAGGCCAGGCGCGATCTCCCGAGCGGACGTGTCGACCGGGTAGTTCTCGAACACCACGAACGTGTCGAACAGGGTGGCGAGGCCGGTCTGCCTGGTGACGTCGGTCAGCCGGAGGTGCTGGTGCGCCATCAGCCTCGACTGCTCGTCGGCGAGCCTGGCCAGGTTCTCCGCCGCGCTCGCGCCCGGCCGCAGCCGGACCCGCACCGGCACGGTGTTGATGAACATCCCGACCATCTTCTGCATGCCGTCGATCTCCGGCGGCCTGCCGGACACGATGGTGCCGAACACCACGTCTTCGCGCCCGGTGACGGCGTGGAGCACGCTCGCCCAAGCCGCCTGCACCAAGGTGTTCGCGGTCAACCCAGTGGTCTGGACCAGTTGGCGGAGCCGCCCGCCCAGTTCCTCGTCCGCCGGGACGGTGATGCGCGCGGGCAGTTCGGAGTGCGGGGCCGCGCCCGGCGCCACCAGCGTCGGCCGGTCCACCCCGGCCAGCGCCACCTGCCACGCCTGCGACGACGCCGCACTGTCCTGTTCGGACATCCAGGCCAGGAAGTTTCGGTGTGACGTGACCTTCGGCAGCCCCGACGCGTCACCGCCGCTGGCGTAGAGCGCGAACAGGTCGTCGATCAGCACCGCCAGGGACCAGCCGTCGACCAGGATGTGGTGGTTGGTCAGCACCAGCCGGTGCTCCCCCGCCGCGATCTTGACCAGGGTGAACCGCAGCAGCGGTGGCCGCCCGAGGTCGAACCGCTTCGCCCAGTCCGCGGTCAGCAGCTCGCCGAGCTCGGCGTCCCGCTCTTCGGCGCCGAGCCCCGAAAGGTCCACTTCGGACCAATCGAGCGGGACCTCGCGGTAGATCACCTGGATCGGCTCGCCCGTCTTGCGCACCCGGAAACCGGACCGCAGCACCGGATACCGGCGGACCAGGCTCGCCGCGGCCGTCCGGAGCACCTCGGGTTCCAGCCCGCCCTCCAGCGCGAGCACGCACTGCGCCTGGTAGACGTCGACGCCGTCGTCGTCGTAGGCGGCGTGGAAGAACATGCCTTCCTGAAGCGGCGTGAGCGGTACTACGTCCTCGAGCTTCGACTTGGTCACTCCAGCGCCCCCAGTTCCGCTTCCAGTTCGGCTTCCAGCTCGTCGATCTCGGACTGCCCGAGGTCGATCGACAGGTCCGACGGCGTCAGGCCGCCCGCGCTCGGGTCCACCGCGTGCCTGGCCAGCGCCCGCAACGCGTCGAACCACGCCTCGGCCAGCTCGGCCACGTCCGGCTCGGCCAGCAGGCCCTCCGGCCACGCCCAGGTCACCGACAGGCTGGGCCCGTCGGGCCCGTCCAGCGCCGCCGCGTTGATCTCCAGCACGTGCGGCACGGCCTGGGCCGGATCGAGGGCGGGTGGCTTGCCGACATCGTCGACCTGGCCCCAGTCCTCGCCGGTGCCGTCACCGGAGCTGACCCCGAACCGGCCGATGTAGTTGAACCCGAGCTGCGGGGTCGCGAGTTCGGCGAGCGCGGGCGCGGTCTCGGTGTTCAGGTAGCGCAGCAACCCGAATCCGATGCCGTGGCCGGGAATGACGCGCAGCTGCTCCTTGACCGCCTTGAGCGCGCGGCCGATCGCGGGCCCGCCCGCACTGACCTCCTGCCAGTCGGCGGGGCCGGGCTCCAGCCGCACCGGGTACATGTTCGTGAACCAGCCCACGGTGCGGGAGAGATCGGCGCCCGGCACCACGTCCTGGCGACCGTGGCCCTCCAGATCGAGCAAGACCGCGCTGTCCGGCGTGTCCCGCCACTTGTTGACCGCGAGGGCCAGCCCGGTGAGCAGAACATCGTTGACACCGGCGTTGAACGCCCCGGGAACCGTGGTCAGCAGCGGCTCGGTGTGCTCCACCGGCAGCGTGGTCGACAGGTAGCGAAGCGAGCTCGCCACATCCACCGCCGGGTCGAGGGTTCGCTTGCCCAGCACTGGTTCCGTGCCTTCCAGCAACCGCTGCCACGTGTCGCTCTCGGCCACCCTGTCCCGCAGGCCCGCCTCCTCGGCGAGGCCGCGTGCCCAGGTCCGCGCCTGCGTCGGCACCGGGTCGAGCTGCGGTGTGTTGCCCGCCGCCGCGTGCCGCCACGCCAGTGCCAGGTCCGGCAGCAGGATCCGCCACGACACCACGTCGATCGACAGGTGGTGCACGACGAGCAGGAGCCGGCCGGCGCGCTCTTCGCCGAAGTCGAACCACACCGCCTGCATCGGCAGGCCGTCCCGCGGGGCCAGGCGATCGCGCGCGGCGTCCGCCGCGGCCGAAGTCGCCGCTTCGATCTCCGCTTCGGCCGTCCCGGCGAGGTCGACCCTGCTCAGCACCTCCGCGATCGGCGGCTCGCCGACCGGGCGAAGGGTGAACGTCCATTCGCCGTCCGGTCCGACGGTGAGCTGCTGGCGCAACGACTCGTGGTGGTCGACCACGGCCCGCAGCGCCGTTTCGAGGTCCTCCGACCGGATGCCGCGCGGCAGGCGCACCGCGACGGACTGGTTGAACCCGTCGTACTCGCCGGTGAGCTCGCGCAGCCACCCCATGATCGGCAGGGGACCGAATTCCGCATCGGCGTCGGCGTCGTCCGCTCGGGCCTGCGGTGCTTCCTCCCAGGTCGCCACCGAGGCCAGCGCCGCGACGGTGCGCTGTTCGAAGACATCCCGCACCGTCATGGCGAGACCAGTGCGGCGGGCGGCGGCGACGAGTTCGATGGAGATGATGCTGTCGCCGCCGAGGATGAAGAAGTCCTGGTCGGGATTGACGTGGGACAGCCCGAGCACGTCGGCGTACAGGCGGCAGAGGACCTCCTCGCGGGCGTCGCGCGGACCGTCGGCCACCTCCTCCGCTGCCTCGTTGACGGGCGCGGGCAGCCCGGCCTTGTCCAGCTTTCCGTTGGGAGTCACCGGAAGCGCGTCGAGCGCCACGAACGCCGAGGGCACCATGTACTCGGGGAGCTGGCCCGCGACGTGCTCGCGCAGTTCCTCCGCGGTGGCCGGTTCGCCGTTCGCCACGGCGTAGGCCACCAGCCTGCGGTCGCCCGGCCGGTCCTCCCGCACGATCACCGCGACCTGCGCCACCGCGGAATGCCGCCGCAGCACCGCTTCGATCTCGCCGAGTTCGATGCGGAAGCCCCGCACCTTCACCTGGTCGTCCACCCGGCCCGCGAACACCAGCTCGCCCCGCTGGTTCCACTGCGCCAGGTCACCGGTCCGGTACAGCCGCGTGCCCGCGGGGCCGAACGGGTTGGCGACGAACCGGTCCGCGGTCAGCGCGGGCCTGCCGAGGTAGCCGCGGGCGAGTCCAGCGCCAGCCACGTACAGCTCGCCGACGACGCCCGGCTGCACCGGGCTCAACCGCCGGTCCAGCACGAAGACCTTCGTCCCCGCGATCGGCCTTCCGATCGGGATCACCTTGTCCATCGGCGACAGCGGCTCGCTGATCGTCGCGCACACCGTGGCCTCCGTCGGGCCGTACGCGTTGACCATCCGCCTGCCGGGAGCCAGCTGCGCCACCAGTTCCGGCGGCGTCGCGTCGCCGCCCACCACCAGCGTCATCATCGGGGGCAGCGCCCCCTCCGGCAGCGCGCCGAGCGCCACCGGCGGGATCATCAGGTGCGTCACCGCCTGCTTCGCGAG
The DNA here is from genome assembly GCF_018736145.1 of Amycolatopsis sp. CA-230715. Lineage (GTDB taxonomy): Bacteria > Actinomycetota > Actinomycetes > Mycobacteriales > Pseudonocardiaceae > Amycolatopsis. The sequence goes on along the minus strand of NZ_CP059997.1, from coordinate 8,062,986 downwards.
CACCTCGGGCAGCACGGCCAGGTTCACCTCGGCCATCACCAGGCACGCGCCGCAGAGGAGGGTCCCGTAGATCTCGCCCGCCGCCACGTCGAAGCTCAGCGAAGCGAACTGCAGCATCCGGCTGCCGTGGAAGATGCCGAACCGCTCGCCCTGCCCGACGACGAGGTTCTTGACGCCGCGGTGGGTGACCATCGCGCCCTTCGGCCTGCCGGTCGACCCCGACGTGTAGATCACCCACGCCGGTGAGTCCACGCTCAGTGGCGCCAACCGCTCGCTGTCCTGGACGGGTCCGTCCGGGAGTTCGGCCACGGCCCCGGAAACGGCCGGGTCGTCGATCACCACCGGCGGCGGCGAAGCCCCGTCGACCCTGGGCAGCGCGTCCACCAGTTCGCGCGTCGTCACCAGGCACACGGGCGAGGAGTCGGCGAGCATGAACTCGAGCCGGTCGACCGGGTAACCCGGATCCAGCGGCACGTACGCTCCCCCTGCCTTGTGCACGGCCAGCAGCGCCACGATCAGCTCCACCGACCGCGGCAGGGCGACCGCGACCAACCGCTCCGGCCCGACCCCGCGGCCGACCAGGTACCGCGCCAGCCGGTTGGCCCGCGCGTCCAGTTCCCGGTACGTCACGGTTTCGTCCCCGAACACCACCGCGGGCATGTCCGGTCCCTGCTCGACCCGCTCGGCGAACAACGTCGGAATCGTCGCCGCCGGTGCTGCTCCGTCCATCAACTCCTCCTCCACTGGCTGCCGGCGGCGTTCGCGGCCCGGCAGCACCTCCAGCGCGCTCAACCGGCGGTCGGGAGCCGCGACGACATCCGACAACAACCGCATCAACTGCGCGGAAATCCACTCGACCGAATCGCGGTCGAACACGTCCACGGCGAATTCCAGGACCCCGTCGAGCCCGGCGGGAAGTCCTTGCTCGGTAAAGGTTTCCGCCATCCCGAAGTGCAGGTCCAGCTTTGCCGCACCGGCCCCGAAATCGGCAGCGTCGACCCGCAGGCCAGCCAGCTCCCACCGCTCGTCTGTGGCCCCGGCGTAGGACATCGTGACCTGGAACAGCGGGTGGTGGGTCATCGAATGCTCCAGGCGGAGTTCGCTGACCAGCCGGTCGAACGGCACGTCCTGGTGGGCGTACGCGGCGATGCTGGCCTGCCGCACCCTGGTCAGCAGTTCGCTGAAGGTCGGGTCGCCCGAGATGTCGTTGCGCAGCGCGAGGTTGTTGGCGAAGAAGCCGACGAGATCGTCCAGCGCGATGTCGGCCCTGCCCGCGGTCGAGGTGCCGATCAGGATGTCGGTGCCCGCGCCGAGTTTGGTCAGCAGTGTCGCGATCGTGGCCTGCACGACCATGAACATCGTGACGTCGTGCTCGCGCGCGAGTTCCACCATGCCGGCGTGGGTCGCGGCGTCCACGAGGAAGCGCACGTCGTCGCCCCGGTGCGTCGGCGTCGCCGGATGCGGCCGGTCGATCGGCAGTCGAATCGGCTTCGGCGGCTCGGCGAGGGTCTCCCGCCAGAAGTCCAGCTGCTTGCCGATGGTGCTCTCCGGGTCGTCGTCCGCGCCGAGGACCTCCCGCTGCCACAGGGTGAAGTCGACGTACTGCACGGGCAGGTCGGTCCATTGTGGAGCTTCACCGGCCCGGCGGGCGGCGTAGGCGGCGGCGAGGTCCCGGCGCAACGGCCCCAGTGACAGCCCGTCCGCCGCGATGTGGTGGATCAGCAGCAGCAACGCGTACTCGTGCTCGCCGAACTCGAACAGGGTCACCTTGATCGGGACTTCGACGGCGAGGTCGAAGCCGTGGCCCATGGCCTCGTGCACGGCGTCGGTCAACCCGGCCGCGCCGACGGTGACGACCGAGAGCTCCGGACGTGCCTCGGCGATGTCGAGAACGCGTTGGTACGGGACTCCGTCGTGTTCGGGGAACACCGTGCGCAGTGGTTCGTGCCGCCGCACGACATCGGCGAGCGCCGCCTCCAGCGCCGCACGGTCGAGGTTGCCGGACACGCGCAGCGCGATCGGCATGTTGTAGGTCGGGCTCGGGCCTTCCAGCTTGTGCAGGAACCACAACCGGCGCTGGCCGAATGACAGCGGCACGTACCGCGGCCGTTCGACCGGTACCAGCGCAGCGCGGCCGGCGTCGGCGCCGTCCAGCTTGGCCGCCAGCCGCGCCACCGTGCCCGCCTCGAAGATCGACCACACCGGCATTTCGCGCTGGAACACCGTCCTGATCCGGCTGGCCAGCCTGATCGCCAGGATGGAGTGCCCGCCGAGGTCGAAGAACCCGTCGTCGATCCCCACCGAGTCCAGTCCGAGCACCTCGGCGAACAGTCCACAAAGGATTTCTTCCCGTGCCGACCTCGGGCCCCTTGACACCGCCGCACCGGCCACCGCTGGCGCGGGCAGTGCTTTCCGGTCGACCTTTCCGTTGCCCGTCAACGGCAGCTCGTCGAGCACAGTCACCACCGACGGCACCATGTACTCCGGCAGGCAGCGCCGCAGGTACGACCGCAGCGACTTGCCCAGCGCGTCGGCCTGGTACGGCATGGTGGGATCGTTCCCGTACCCGGCGAGCGGCCGTTTCCGCGCCACGGCCGGGTACACGATCCCGACGGCACCGGCACCGGGCGAGGGATCACGGGTGAAAACGGCTTCGACACTGCCGTCTTCGGCGTCCGGCGACCAGGAGACCCCGGTGCGGAACCCGTGCCTGCCGCCCAGTTCGTACAGCTCGTCCGGGTCGACCGGCGAACTCGGCGCCACAGAAGGCTTTTCGTCGACAGCGGCCAGCGCCGCAAGTTCGGGTAGCAGGCGGGCGTTGGGCATGCCGGTCACCCGCACCGCCGTCGCGCCGGACCCGGTCAGCTCGGCCTCCAGCGCGCCGAGATCCGCGACGTCCTTGCCCCACCGCAGTTCCCGCGCTTCCTCTTCGGTTTCCGGAGCGGAAGCGCCGCTGCGCAGCACGACGTCGTAGCGGTAGCGGCTCAGCTCGTTCTCCGGCACACCTCGCTTGACCCCGATCTCGACCGCGTGCACGTCGTCGAGCACACCGCCGAGTGCCGGGAAGAACTCCGGCTCGATCAGCAGTTCCTTTTCCCGCCGGACGGCCTGCGCCACGGCGCGCGACCATTCGGCCGGATCCTCGTTCGGATGACGCGTCACCTCGATCGCCGCGCGGAAGCACCGGAGCAGGCGCTGGTTCCGCACGTCCCCGATGAACACCGCGCCGCCGGGGACCACCAGTCGGATCGCCTGCCGCAGCACGGAAACGAGGTAGTCGACGTTCGGGAAGTACTGCACGACCGAGTTGATCACGATGGTGTCGAAGAACTCGGTCGGCAGGCCGTCGAACGAGTCGGCGGGCTGCGTCCGCAGCATGACCCGGTCCATCAGGTCCTGGTTCTGGGCGACGACTTCCTGCAACTCCGTCACGGCGACGTCCGAGAAGTCCGTCGCCCAGTACGCCTCGCTGTCCGGGGCGAGCTGGGACAGCAGCAGACCGGAGCCGACACCGATCTCCAGTATTCGCCGCGGCTGTAGCCCTCGGATCCGCGTCACCGTCGAATCGCGCCACGCGCGCATTTCGGGAAGCGGAATGGGCGCGTCGTCGTAACTGCTCCGCCACACCGAGAAGCTTTCCCGGAATTCCCCGGTTTTCGCCTCTTCCTGGTACGCGGAATCGTAGACCTGCTGCCAGTCGTCGACCTGCTGCCGCGCGACGCCGTCGTCGTCGGCCGACTGCGGCCGGTCGAGCGGGGTGGCGTAGGCGATCAGCTGCTGGTTCTCCCCCGCGACCACAGCCGACAGCGCGACCTCGGGGTGCCGCGAAAGCACGTTCTCGATCTCGCCGAGTTCCACGCGGAACCCGCGGAGCTTGATCTGGTGGTCGACCCTGCCGAGGAATTCCAGCTCCCCGTCACGGTTCCAGCGCGCGACGTCGCCGGTGCGGTAGATCCGCGTTCCCGGTGTGCCGTAAGGGTTCGCGACGAACCGTTCCGCGCTGAGCGTCGGCTGTCCGAGGTAGCCGCGGGCCAGGCCGTCGCCGCCGATGTACAGCTCGCCCGCGACGCCGATCGGCGCCGGGCGCAGTTCGCCGTCCAGTACGTGGATCTGGGTGTTCGCGATCGGGCCGCCGATCGACGGCGTGCGATCGTCACCGGGCACCGCGGCGAGCGTGGACCAGATCGTGGTTTCGGTCGGCCCGAACATGTTGGTGACCGAGGCCGACAGCTCGCGCATGCGCGTGGCCAGTCCCGCGGGCAGCGCCTCGCCACCGACCAGCATCCGAACGTCCCGGAAGGTCTCCGCGGGCGTGCCGAGCAGCACCTGCCACATCGTCGGCGTGGCCTGCATGATCGTGCACCCGCTGTCGGCGGCGAGCTCGGTCAGCGCGTCCGGGTCGTGGACGGTGTGCTCCGGCGCGAGCACCACCCTGGCCCCGCAGACCAGCGGCAGGTACAGCTCCAGTGCCGCGATGTCGAAGGCGACCGTGGTGACCGCCAGCCAGCGGTCCCGCGGGGTCAGCGCGCACGGTTCGCGCATCGCGGTGAGGAAGTTCGTCAGGTTCGCGTGCGTAACCACGACGCCCTTCGGCACCCCGGTCGAGCCGGAGGTGTAGATCACGTAGGCGGGGTGCTCGACCCGCAACGGCCGGACGCGCTCGCCGTTGCCGATGTTGTCGGACGCCTTCCCGGCCAGCATTTCCGCGGTGTCCGGGTCGTCCAGCACCAGCCGCGTCGCCGGATGACCTGGCACCACCTCCGCGGTGTCCATTGTGGTCACCATCAGGGCGGGTCCCGCGGCGCCGAGGATGTGGCCGAGGCGGTCCTCGGGGTAGCCGGGGTCGAGCGGCAGGTAGGCGCCACCGGCCTTCTGCACCGCGAGCAGGGTGACCAGCAGTACGGGTGTCCGGGGCGTCAGCACGGCCACGATCGACTCGGGGCCGACACCGTGGTCGATCAGCAGCCGCGCCAACTGGTTCGCCCGGGTGTTCAAGTCCGCATAGGACAGTTCGACCCCGTCGCAGGCGACGGCGATCGCCTCCGGATCGCGCTGTGCCTGTGCCTCGAACATTTCCGGCATGATCGCGAGCGGAACCTCGGCGGCTGTGTCGTTCCACGCTCGCAGCTGCTCGCGTTCGGCGGGCAGCAGCACGTCGTGCCCGCCGACGGGCCGATCGGGATCGGCCAGCACCGCGTTCAGCCACTCCGTCCAGCGGACCGCGATCGACTCCGCGGTCGCGTGGTCGAACACGTCTGCGCCGTACTCGATCACCCCGGTGATCCCGGCCGGGGAGCCGTCCTCGTCCCGCTGCTCGTTCAGCAGGAAGAACAGGTCGAACTTGGCGGTGTGCGTGTTGATGTCCGTGGTGGTCACTTCGAGGCCGGGCAGTTCGAAGCGCGTGTCCGAATAGGGGAACAGCCCGAGCATGACCTGGAACAGCGGGTGGTGCGCCGCGGAGCGGGTGGGGTTGAGGATCTCCACCAAGCGCTCGAACGGCATCTCCTGGTGCGCGTAGGCCGCGAGGTCGACGGCCCGCACGCGATCGAGCAGCTCGCGGAAGCTCGGCTCGCCGGAGGTGTCCGTGCGCAGCACCAGCGTGTTCACGAAGAACCCGACCAGATCGGTCAGCGCGTCGTCGGTCCGCCCGGCCGACGGGGTGCCCAGCGGAACGTCCGTGCCCGCGCCGAGGCGCGTCAACAGCGACGCCAGCGCGGCCTGCAGGACCATGAAGACCGTGACGTTGCTCGACCGCGCCAGTGCCACCACGGCGCGGTGGACCTCCGGCGACAGCGCGATTTCGACGTGGTCACCGCGGTACGACGCCACCGTCGGCCGCGGCCGGTCGTACGGCAGGTTCAACTGCTCCGGGATTCCGCGAAGTTCCTTGCGCCAGAAGGCGACCTGGGCGCTCGCCGTGCTCGACGCGTCGGATTCCTCGCCGAGCAGTTCCCGCTGCCAGAACGTGTAGTCCGCGTACTGCACCGGCAGCGGATCCCACTCCGGTGCCTTCCCGGCGCACCGCGACTCGTACGCCGACGCCAGCTCTCGCACCAGCGGCGTGAACGACGAACCGTCGGCGGCGATGTGGTGCAGCACCAGGACCAGTGCGAAGTCTTCCGGGCCCGCGACGAGTAGCTCGACCCGCAGCGGAATCTCCGTCGCCAGCTCGAACGAGTACCTGGCCGTCTGCTCGATCGCCTCCCCGAGCCCCGCCACGTCCACTTCGGACACCACGGGCTCGATCGCGGCCCGGTCCAGCACCTGCTGGCGCGCGACGCCGTCGACCTCGGGGTAGATCGTGCGCAGGGTTTCGTGCCGGGCGACCACGTCCCGCAACGCCGACGTCAGCGCCTCGCGATCCAGCACGCCCCGCAGCCGCAGGCCGAACACGATGTTGTAGGTCGGGCTCGGCCCTTCCAGCCGGTGCAGGAACCACAGCCGCCGTTGCGCGAACGACAGCGGCACCAGCTCGGGGCGGCTGACCTGCCGCAGCGCGGGCTGCGCCGGTGCGGCGGCGGCGTCGAGCCGCGCGGCCAGCCCGGCCGCCGTCGGCGTCTCGAACACCTCGCGCACCGTGAGCTCCACGCCCAGCACCGATCGGACCCGGCTGATCAGCCTGGTCACCAGCAGCGAATGCCCGCCCAGTTCGAAGAAGCCGTCGTCGATCCCGACCGAGTCCAGCCCGAGCACCTCGGCGAAGAGTCCACAAAGGATTTCCTCGCGCGCGCTGTGGGTCGCCTGGCCAGGCGACCCGGTGCCGAGCGTCGGCGCGGGCAACGCGGCGCGGTCGACCTTTCCGTTGGAGTTCAACGGAAGCGCGGTCAAGAACACCATGGCCGTCGGGACCATGTACGTGGGCAGGCTCTGCGCGAGGTGCCGCCGGACCTCGGTCGCCTCCGGCTCGCGGTCGTCCGCGGGCACCAGGTAGGCGACCAGCATCCGGCCGCCCGGCCCGTCCGCCCTGGCCACCACCGTCGCCTGCGCGATGCCGGGGTGCGCGAGCAGCGCCGCCTCGATCTCCCCCGGTTCGATGCGGAGTCCCCGCATCTTGACCTGCTGGTCCGCCCGGCCGAGGTACTCCAGGCGACCGGAACTGTTCCAGCGCACCAGATCGCCGGTCCGGTACATCTTCCCGCCCGGTTCGCCGTACGGCGCGGCGACGAAGCGTTCCGCGGTCATGGCCTGCCTGCCGACGTAGCCACGGGCCAGCCCGAGGCCCGCCACGTACAGCTCACCGGCGACGCCGGGCGGCACCAGGCGCAGACCGGTGTCCAGCACGTAGGCACGGAGGTTGTCCGCGGGCACGCCGATCGGCACCGGGTTCCCGACCGGCGCCGACGGGTCCAGTTCGTGCGAAGCCGCGATGACCGTGACCTCGGTCGGGCCGTAAGCGTTGACCAGTCGCGTGTTCGGGCAGTGCTGCCGCACCGACGACATCGCCGCCGGGGAAGCGGCTTCGCCACCGCACAGGATTTCGCGGACCGGTGCGAGGCATTCCGGTGCCTGCTCGGCGACCAGGTTGAACAACGAGGTGGTCAGCAGCGCGGAGGTGATCCGGTAGTCGGCGATCATGGCGGCCAGCGCGTCGACGTCGAAGTCGACCTCCGGCGCCACGACCAGCTGGTGACCGGACAGCAACGCGCCCCAGATCTCCCAGGTGGCGGCGTCGAAGGCGTGCGAGGAGTGCAGCAGCACCCGGTGATCGCCGCCGTCGTGCCACCCGCGGTCGGCCGCCAGCCTGACCACACCGGCGTGGGTGACGCCGACTCCCTTGGGATCACCGGTCGAGCCGGAGGTGTACATGATGTAGGCGAGGTTTTCGCCGGTCAGCCCGACGCCAGGAGCCGTACCGGGCAGCTCGTCCAGCCGCTGCTCCTCCACCACCAACACCGTGGCGCCGAGGTCGGCCGCGTTCGCGGCCAGCGCGCGATCGGTGATCAGCACGGCCGCGCCGGTCTCCCGCAGCATCGAGCCCACCCTGGCCGGTGGGTAGCTCGCGTGCAGCGGCACGTAGGCGCCACCGGCCTTGACCACCGCGAGCATCGCGACCACCAGCTCGGCGGACCGCTCCATCAGCAGCCCCACCGGGGCCTCGGGACCGACGCCGAGCCCGGCCAGCCGGTGGGCCAGCCGGTTCGCGCGGGCGTCGAGCTCCACATAGGACAGAGTGGTGCCCCGGTCCGCCAGCGCGGGCGCCTGCGGGGCGCGTCGCACCTGCTGCTCGAACAGGGTCGCCACGTCGACGGCGGGAACGGGGCGCTCGGTGTCGTTCCACTCGGCGAGGATCCGGTGCCGTTCGCCCGCGTCGAGCAGGTCGAGTTCCCCGATGGCGCGGTCCGGTTCGGCCACGGCCGAAGCCAGCGCGCGCATCAGCCTAGCCGCCATGGCGTCCGCGGTCGCCCGGTCGAACAGGTCCTCGGCGTACTCCAAGGTGCCTTCGAGGCCCGCCGGTTCCCCGTCGTCGGTCAGCGCCTCCTCGACGGCGAACGACAGGTCGAACTTGGCCACCCCGGACACCGGGGTCGGCAGCACCTCCGTGCGCAGGCCGTGCAGGTCGACCCGGTCGGCGTTGGCGTTCTGCAGCACCAGCATCACCTGGAACAGCGGGTGGCTGGCGAGGGTGCGCGTGGGGTTCAGCACTTCGACGACGCGCTCGAACGGCACGTCCTGCGCCGCGTAGGCGTCGAGGTCGACCGCGCGCGTCCTGGCCAGCAGCTCGCGGAAGGTCGGCTCGCCCGAGGTGTCGGTGCGCAGGACCAGGGTGTTCACGAAGAACCCGATCAGGTCCTCCGCCGCTTCGTCCGAGCGACCGGCGACCACGGTGCCAATCGGGATGTCCGTGCCGCCGCCCAGCCGGGTCAGCAGCACCGCGAGCGCCGCCTGCACGACCATGAAGACCGTGGTCCCGGTGTCCCTGGCCAGATGGACCGCGGCGCGGTGGGCCGCGCCGTCGAGCCGGAGCGGGACCTTGTCGCCGCGGTAGGACGCGACGGCGGGACGCGGCCGGTCGGTGGGCAGTTCCAGCACTTCCGGCGCACCGCGCAGGAATGCGCGCCACTGGGCGAGCTGCTGGCTGATGATGCTGTCGGGATCGTCCTCGGCACCGAGCACTTCGCGCTGCCACAGCGCGTAGTCCGAGTACTGCACCTCCAGTTCAGTCCATTGTGGACTTTCCTGACGGCAGCGGGCCGCGTACGCGGTGGACAGGTCGCGTAGCAACGGCCGGGTGGACCAGCCGTCGGCGATGATGTGGTGCGTAACGACGACCAGTACGTGCTCCTCCGCACCGAGCGCGAGCAACTGGGCCCGCAAGGGAACCTCGGTGTCGAGGTGGAACGGCTCGGCGACGGCCGCCGCGATCGCCGCGTCCACGCCGTCGGCGGGAATTTCGTTCAGGGGAAGGGAAACCGGCGCGTCGGCGGGGGCGAGCACCCGCTGGTACGGCTCGCCGCCGGTTTCGGGGAACAGCGTCCGCAGCGATTCGTGCCGCGCGACCACGTCGCCCAGCGCCGCGCGCAGCGCCTCGTGGTCCACCGGACCGGACATCCGCACCCCGAGCGGCACGTTGTAGGTCGAACTCGGCCCTTCGAGCCTGCTCAGGAACCACAGCCGCTGCTGGGCGAAGGACAGCGGGATCATGAGACCTCCTCGGGTTTGGGCATCCGGCGCAGGGCCGGTCGAGCTGCCCCGGCCGTGGCCAGCTGGCCGGCGAGGGTGGCGACGGTTGCCGATTCGAACAGGGACCGCAACGCCAGCTCGACGCCGAAGGTGGCGCGGATCCGGCTGATCAGCCGCACCGCGAGCAGCGAGTGGCCACCGAGCGAGAAGAAGTTGTCGTCGATGGTGACCTGCGGGACGCCCAGCGCCTGCGCGAACAACTCGCAGAGGATCTCCTCGCGGGCCGTACGCGGAGCCCTGCCCTGCGGGTCGGCCGAGTAGACGGGTGCGGGCAGCGCCCGCTTGTCAAGCTTGCGGTTCGGCGTCAGCGGCAAGGTGTCCAGCGAGACGAACGCCGACGGCACCATGTACTCCGGCAGGTATTCCGCACACCGGGAGCGCAGCGCCTCGGCGTCCGGGGCGGCCCCGTCCTCCGGCACGAAGTAGCCCACCAGCCGCTTGTCCCCCGGCTGGTCCTCGCGCACGATCACGGCGACCCGGTCGACCCCGGGGTGCTGGCCGATGACCGCCTCGATCTCGCCGAGCTCGACGCGGAAACCGCGCACCTTCACCTGGTCGTCCACCCTGGCCACGAACTCGTACTCGCCGTCGGGGCGGCGCTTGCCGAGATCGCCGGACCGGTACATCCGCGATCCGGGCGGCCCGAACGGGTTCGCCACGTACCGCGTGGAGGTCTGCCCCGGCCGTCCGTGGTAGCCGCGCGTCACCAGGTCGCCGGCGATGTAGATCTCGCCAGCCACGCCGAAGGGCACCGGCCGCAGCGCGGCGTCCAGCACGAACATCTGGGTGTTCCAGCTCGGCTTGCCGAGCGTCACCACGCCCGGCGGGATCCGCTGTCCCGGCTCGACGCGGCAGTCCATGCACTCGACCGTCGTCTCAGTGGGGCCGTATTCGTTGAACACGGTCACGCCGGGGTGCTTGGCGCGCCATTCGTCCAGCACCTCGCCGAGCAACGGCTCCCCGCCGATGACGAGCTGCCCGGTCGGCGAGAACTGGGCGGGCAGGCTGGTCAGCAACGGCAGGTGGCTCGGCGTCGCCTTGACGAACGTCGGCTGCGCGGACTCCACCCTGGCGGTGGCCGCTTCGTCCAGTTCGATCAGGTGCACCGCGCCGCCCGCGGTCAACGGCGCGTACAACCCGGTCACGGTCAGGTCGAACGACACCGACGAGTGCACGAGCGCGCGCCCGGTCACTCCCGGGTAGACGTGCCGTGCCCAGGCCAGGTAGTGGCTCAGCGAGTAGTGCTCCACCACCACGCCCTTCGGGCGGCCGGTCGACCCCGAGGTGTAGATGACGAACGCCGGGTTGTGCGGGTGCAGCGGGTGGGTCCGCTCCTCGTCGGTGATTTCGTCGCCCGGCAACGATTCGAGGGTGGCGATGGTGTTCTTGTCGTCCAGTACGAGGTGGTTTCCGTCCTGCGGCAACCGGTTCTGCACCTCGGTGGTGGTCAGCACCAGCACCGGGTCGACGTCGGTGAGCATGAACGCGATGCGCTCGGCCGGGTAGCTCAGGTCGACCGCGACGTAGGCCGCGCCCGCCTTGAGCACCGCGAGCATGGCCACCAGGAGGTCGACCGATTTGGGCACGGCCACCCCGACGAACCGCTCCGGGCCGACGCCGCACCGCACCAGCGCGCGGGCCAGCTTGTTCGCCCGCGCGTCGAGTTCGGCGTAGCTGAGCCGATCCCGGTCGAACAGCACGGCGGGCGCGGCCGGGTTCTGCCGCACCTGCTCGGCGAACAGGTCGGGCACCGTCGCGGTCGCCACCGGGACGGCCGTGTCGTTGCCCGTCACCAGCAGCTCGTGCCGTTCGGCGTCGGAGAGCAGCTCGATCCGGCTGATCGGCACGCCCGGCTCGGCGACCGCGCCGTCCAGCAGCCGGACCAGGCGAGCGGACAGCGCCTCGGCGGTGGACCGGTCGAACAGATCGGTCGCGTAGTCGAGATAGCCCTCGATCCCGGCAGGCCCGCCCTCGTCGTCGCGGGTTTCCCAGACGAAGAAGGACAGGTCGAACTTCGCCGAACCGGCGCTGACGAAGTAGGTCTCGCTGACCAGCCCCGGCGCGGTGAGCTGCGCGTCGACGCCATTCTCGTAGGTCAGCACCACCTGGAACAGCGGGTTGTGGGCCGCCGACCTCGCCGGGTTCAGCGCTTCCACCAGCCGCTCGAACGGCACGTCCTGGTGGTCGTAGGCGTCGAGGTCGACCTCGCGCACCCTGGAGAGGAGTTCGCGGAAGCTGGGATCGCCGGAGGTGTCGGTGCGCAGCACGAGGGTGTTGACGAAGAACCCGATCAGGTCCTCGAGCGCCTCGTCGTTGCGGCCCGCGGTCACCGCGCCCACCGGGACGTCGGTGCCCGCGCCCATCCTGGTCAGCAGCACGGCCAAGGCGGCGTGGAGCACCATGAACGCGGTGGTGCCGGTGCTCCTGACCAGTTCAGCCAGCTCGCGGTGGGTGGCGGCGCCGACCCGGAAGCGCACGCGGTCGCCGCGGTAGCTCGCCTCCGCCCGCCGCGGCCGGTCGGTGGGCAGCTCCAGCAGATCGGGTGCCCCCGCCAGCCGCTGGCGCCAGTGCTCCACCTGCGCGCCGAGCAGGTCGGCCGAGGCCGCGTCCCCGCCCTGCACCTGTCGTTGCCACAGCGCGAAATCCGCGTACTGCACGGAAAGCGGGGCCCAGTCCGGCGCACGGCCCTCGCACCGCGCCTGGTACGCCGCGGACAGATCACGCGCCAACGGCACGGTCGAGCCGCCGTCCGCGACGATGTGGTGCGTGACGATCAGCAGCACGTGCTCGTCGTCGGACAACCGGAACAGCGTCGGCCGCAACGGGATGTCGGTGGCCAGTGCGAAGGCGTGCCGGGCGGCCTCCGCCACCGCGTCGTCCAGCCCGTCCTCCGAAATGTCCACAATGGACATCTCGGGCCTCGACCGGTCGGCGGCCAGCACCAGCTGGTACGGCTCGCCGTCCCGCTCGGGGAAGACGGTGCGCAGTGATTCGTGCCTGGCGAGCACGTCGCCGACGGCGTCGGCGAGCGCGCCGCCGTCCAGCCCGCCGGTGATCCGCGCCGCCCACACGATGTTGTAGGTCGAGCTCACCCCGTCGAGCTGGTGCAGGAACCACAACCTGCGCTGGGCGGGCGAAAGCGGGACCAACTCTGGCCGCTCGACGGGGACGAGCGGCGGCCTGCCGCTCCCCGCGGGGTCGACCCGGTCGGCCAGCGCGGCGACCGTCGGTGCGTCGAACACCGCGCGGGGCGCCAGTTCCGCGCCCAGTGCCACGCGGACCCGGCTGGCCAGCTGGACCGCCAGCAGCGAATGCCCGCCCAGCGCGAAGAAGTCGTCGTCGATGCCGACGCCGGGCACGCCGAGGACGTCGGCGAACAGTTCGCACAGCAGGGTTTCCCGCACCGTGCGCGGTGCCCGGCCGCCCGCGACGCGCACCGCCTCCGGCTCCGGCAGCGCGGCCCGGTCGAGCTTGCCGTGCCGGGTCAGCGGCAGGGCGTCGAGCACCACGAACGCGGCGGGCACCATGTGCTCGGGCAGCCGGTCGAGCAGCGCCCGCACCGCGACCGGGTCCGCGCGGGCCGGTTCGGCAGGCACCACGTAACACACGATCCGCTGGTCACCGGGGCGGTCCTCGCGCAGGACCGCCGCGGCGTCGGCCACGGTGTCCTGGGCCAGCACGGCGGCGGCGACCTCGCCGAGCTCGACCCGGTGACCGCGGATCTGCACCTGGTCGTCGGCCCGGCCCGCGAACTCCAGCACGCCGTCGTCGGTCCACCTGGCCACGTCACCGGTCCGGTACATCCGGGTGCCCGGCCCGCCGAACGGGTTCGCGACGAACCGCGCCGCGGTGAGGCCCTGCCTGCGGAGGTAACCGCGGGCAAGGCCGCTGCCCGCCAAGTACAGCTCACCCGCCACGCCCGGCGCGACCGGCCGCAGCCGCTCGTCCAGCACGTAGGCGCGCGAGTTGGGCAGCAGGCGGCCGAGCGGCACCACCCCGGACGGGTCCGGCGCGCCGGGTTCCAGCCGGAACTCGGCGCAGTGGATGGTCACCTCGGTCGGCCCGTACCCGTTGGTCACGGTGGCCTTCGGGTGTTCTTCGCGCCAGCGGGACAGCGCGTCACCGAGCAGCGCTTCCCCGCCCAGCACCAGTTCGTCGCTCGGCCCGGAGCCCGCGGGCACCGAGCCCAGCAGCGGCAGATGGCTCGGGGTGGCCTTGGCGAACGTGCAGTCGACGGCCTCGGTGGCACCGGCCAGATCCGGCGCGACCAGGACACACCCACCCGCCGTGAGCGGCCCGAACAACGCCGTCACGGAAAGCGAGTAGGCCACCGACGTGTGCCACAGCGCGGTGCCACCGAGGCCGGGATGGCGCTCGCGGGCGGTGCGCAGGTGGTCGTCGAGCGATCCGCGCTCGATCACGACCGCCTTCGGCCAGCCGGTCGACCCCGAGGTGTAGATGACGTGCGCGGGGTGGCGGGGCGACACCGGGGCGGTCCGGTCCACATCGGACAGGTCGGTCTCCGCGCGGTCCGCCAGCGCGCCCGAAGTGCCCGGCGCGTCCAGCAGGATCGGCCGCGCTATGCCGTCAAACCGTTGCGCCACAACGGATTCGCTCAGCACGAAGGCCGGGTCCGCGTCGTCGAGCATGAACGCCACCCGGCCAGGCGGGTAGCCGGGGTCGATCGGCAGGTACGCGGCGCCGGTCTTCTGAACCGCCAGCAACGCGGTGACGGTGTCCGCGGAATGCGGCAGCAGCACGGCGACCAGCTGCTCGGGGCCGACGCCCAGCGACACCAGATGGCGCGCCAGCCGGTTCGCCCGCCCGTTGAGCTCGCCGTAGCTCAGCCGGACCGGCCCGCTCACCGCGGGCTCGTCCGGGCACTGGGCGGCGTGCCGCTCGAACAGGTCGATCAGCGACTCGGCCGGACCGTCCCGGTCCGTGTCGTTCCACGCGGCCACCATCAGCCGCAGTTCCGCAGGTGACGCATGTGTCGCCGGAGCTTCCATGCCGCTGATCTCCTACTCCGTCCCCGTGTCGGGTTTCGCGATGGGGCAGGCTCGGCACATCCGCCCGAACCCGCTGGACGATTCGTCCGCGCGCGGCGGAAGCGTTGCGCGGCTGGGAACCGCGGTTCGATCCGCGGGTGAACGGCCTCGGGCGCCCGAGGGCGGCCGCGATCCGGCGAAACAGTTTCTAGGGCCTGTATCGAAGTGGCGAAGCCACTTGAGTGGGCCGTCAACTCGCACTCTGCTGCCGCCATTCTCAGGTGGTTCCTCGCGAGGACAGCTCCAACGTGGTGAATTGGCATTCACGAGTTGGAGATCCCGGAGCCAAAGACACCGCGGCGCGCAGCGCCTCCGTGAGGGGTGGCGGCTGGGCGACGGGCGGGACTGAGGTTCCGCCACCCGCACCGCCACGCAAAACACTTCGAAACAGTCTCTACTCGCGTGACGCCGATTCCATGAACCTGACGAGACTGGCCGGGCGCATGTCGGTCCAGGTGCGTTCGATGTAGTCCAAGCACGCTTGGCGGGTGTCCGGGCCGTGGCTGACCGTCCACCCCGCCGGAACGTCCACAAAGGACGGCCACAGCGAGCGCTGTGCCTCGTCGTTGACCAGTACCAGGTAGGTACCGTCTTCGTCCTCGAACGGATTGGTCATCAACCGACTCCTCGACTCCTCGACTCAAGCCTTGCGCCGAGGCTATGGATCCCACTTATCACTGGGTTATCAAGCCCGCTTCGGAGCTGGGGTGGGACCGGTCCCACTCGCGCGGCGGAAGACTGCCGGAAACCGGGAAAAGGAGAAGATCGATGAAACGAGCTTGCCCAGCGGTGGTGGCCGCGGTGCTCGCGACCGGGCTGGCGGGGTTCCCCGGCGCCGCGGCGGCAGCACCGCCGAAGACCGCCGCCTGCGCCTACCCCGCTGACGTGCTGAACCTGCGGAACTGGTACATCGGGTTGCCGATCGGCGAGAAGGAGCACCCGAAGAACGTCGAGCAGCCGGAGCTGGCCACGTTCTCGATCGACCCGTGGTTCCGCGCCACCCCGGACTGCGCGGCGGTCCAGTTCCGGGCCGCGGTGAACGGGGTGACCACGAGCGGATCCGACTACCCGCGGTCCGAACTGCGGGAGATGACCGGTTCGGGGAAGACGAAGGCGAGCTGGTCGTCGACCTCGGGCACGCACACCATGGTGATCGACCAGGCCATCACGGCGACGCCGAAGGGGCGGCCCAACATCGTCGCGGGCCAGATCCACGACGCCGACGACGACGTCTCGGTCTTCCGGCTGGAGGGCAAGAAGCTCTACGTTACCGATGAAGACGAGAAGCACACCCTCATCACCGACAACTACGTGCTGGGCACCAGGTTCGAGGCGAAGTTCGTGGTCGGCGGCGGCAAGATCAAGGCCTACTACAACGGAGAGCTGAAAGCCACGCTGGCGAAGAAGTTCAGCGGCGCCTACTTCAAGGCGGGCGCCTACACGCAGGCCAACTGCGAAAAAACGTCGCCCTGCAGTGACGGCAACTACGGCGAAGTGAAGATCTACAAACTGTCCGTGACGCACGAGTAGAACGAGCGACGGAACTGGTTACACTGCCCGGTGTGCGCACGGGGGATCTCGTTGACGGTCGGTACCGGCTCGAGGACGCCCAAGGGTCGGGTTCCGGCGGCATCGTCTGGACCGCGTTCGACCGCAAGCTGAAGCGGACCGTCGCCCTCAAGCGCCCGCACACCGTGGCCAGCCAGGCCGATCGGCTCCAGTTCCGCCAGGAGGCCGAGATCGCGGCGCGGGTGCACCACCCGAACGCGGTCTCGGTCTTCGACACGGTGGACGAGGACGAGTGCTGGCTGGTGATGGAATACTCGCCGGCGAAGAGCCTGGACAGGGTGCTCGCGGACGAGGGGCCGTTGCCCGCGGAACGGGTCACCAGGATCGGCGTGCAGATCGCGGCCGCGCTGGCCGCCGTGCACGCCGAGAACATCGTGCACCGGGACGTGAAACCGGGCAACATCCTCCTCGACGACCAGGACTTCGCGAAGCTCACCGATTTCGGCATCTCCATCTGGCGCCAGGTCACCTGGGTCGACGACGGGTCCTTCAGCGGAACACCCGCGTACGCCGCGTCCGAAGTGGCCACCGGTCATCCCGCGACAGCGGCATCGGACGTGTTTTCGCTCGGGGCGACCCTTTTCGCCGCGCTGGAAGGCAGCCCGCCGTTCGGTACCGGCGAGCCGGATCAGGTGCTCGACCACGTGCGCCGGGGCGAGATGCTCCCCGCGCGCCACGCGGGCCCGCTCGCGCCTCTGCTGTCGCGGATGTTGGTGCGGGAACCGGAAAAACGGCCGACCGCCGAGGAGGTGCGGCAGCAGCTCCGGGAGATTTCCCGCGACTGGGTGGCCCCTTCCCCCGCGGTACGGGCCTCCGCCGCGCGCGCCCCGTTCTGGCGCCGCCCGCTGTACCAGGCGGTCACCGCGGCGGTGGTGATCGCCGGGATCGGCGCCGCCGTGTTCCTCGGGCAGGACGCGCCGCCGCCCGAACCGAGCCCGGCGAAGGCAGCCACCGTCGCGCTCGTCGGCGACGAGCACACGGTCGACCCCTGTGCCGTGCTCGACCGGAAAGCGCTGGAGCGGTTCGGCCCCACGGAGTTGCAGACCACTCGCGGCAACTTCAACCGCTGCGACGTCATGGTCAACACCGGCAGCGAGGAATCGGTGGACGTCGAGGTGCAGCTCGTCGACCGCGGTACGCACGACGTACCGGGAAAACCGCTGGAGATCGCCGTCGTGACCCCCACCGGCAGCGACGAATGCGACCGCACCATGCTGCTCGACGAGCGGTACGCGATCCGGATCACCGCGAGCATGCCCAATCCCCCGGCGAACCTGTGCGCGATCGCCGACACGGCGGTGGCCACGGTGCGCAAGCTGGTCACCGACGGCCGCGAACTCCTCCCGCGCCGCGCCGTCCCGTTTCCCCCTGACTCGTTGGCCCACGTCGCGACCTGCCCGCTGCTGGACGCCGCGGCACTGGCCGAACTCCCCGCGATAGACCCGAAAACCGCGACGGCCGACTTCGGCAACTGGTCGTGCAAGTGGCGCGGCCGCGGCTCCCCGTCCCAGATCCACCTCCGCTACGACCAGCACGCCGCGACGGACAAGATCGCGGGAGAACCCGTCCCGCTCGGCACCCACACCGGCTACGTCAAGCGGGACACGGACTCCGGCACGAGCTGCACCGTCACCGTGCCCCAGCCGGCGAGCCACCAGTGGCGGGGCGCGATCGACGTGGCGGTGCTGACGGTCAAGGGCGACCGGCCCGGTACCGAGTACTGCGCCACGGCCACCGGGTTGTCTGCGGCCATCGCGGCCAAGCTGCCGCGCTGATCGGGACCGGTCCCTACCGCGACCAGGAAGGCTGACCGCGAGGCGGAAAACGAGGAGGTCGGCATGAACCACGAAAGCCTGGCCCGCGGTGTGCCGCAGGCCGTTCCCGGGGCGATCGTCGCGCTGTCGCTGTCCGGGAAGCTCACCCTGGCACCGGCCGACGGGCGCACCCTCCGGTTCGGCCGCAACCGCCCGACCGTCGACGTCTGCGTCGGGGAAACGGATCTGCAGGTCAGCCGCACGCACGGCACCCTGACCCACCGAAGTGGCCAGTGGTGGGTCAGCAACACGGGACGGCTGCCGATCCGCCTGCCGCGCACGCGGCTGCTCTTCCCCGACGAGGACCCGGTTCCGCTGGCCGAGGGCTACACCCCGTTGTTCATCCGCGGCTCGCGGGACCGGGAGCACCTGCTCGAAATGTACGTCGTCGGCTGGCACGGCGGGCAGCCCCCGGCAAGGCACGCCGATCCGACCCGGCCGCCCAAACGGTGGCAGCTGACCTCCGAGGAGCACCTGGTCCTGGTGGTGCTCGGGCAGCGGTACCTGCTGCACGAGGCGAACCCGCAGCCGATCTCGCGGCAGCACTCGGCGGAGATACTGGCCGAACTGCAGCCGTCCACGCGGTGGCGCGCCAAACGGGTCGAGCACGTGGTGGCCGACGTCCGCCTGCGACTCTCGGCGCAGGGTGTCCACGGGCTGGTCAGGGAGGAGGTCGGCGAGCCGGTCGGAAACGCCCTCACCGACAACCTGCTGCGCGAGCTGGTCCTGTCCACCACGCTGGTCCCCACCGATCTCGCACTGCTCGACGGACTGTCCGGATAGGACGGTCTCAACAGGGCCGTCCGGGCGCCGCGGCCGCGGCGGGCAGGTCGAACCGGCCGGGCCCGAGGCGGCACAACGTCGTCAGCGCCTGCTGTTCGGCCGCGCTGAGCCTCGCCTTGGCCAGATCGAGGTTCGTCGCCAGGTTTTCCCGCGCTTCCCCGGCGAAGTCCTTCGTGGCCGACGACTTTTCCCGGACAGTACGCATTTCCGGATGGCGAGACGCCTATTTCCTTGCCCAGCAAGGTGTTTCGCGGTTCACGGCCGATCACTTTCGTGACGCCGGAGGAGACCCTCGCAGTGCGCGATCAAACGCCGACCAAGGACGCCATCGACCCCGTTCCGCGGGAGGTAGGGTGCGGTCGAAGGCAACACGATGACCGCTGAGGGGGATCTGGTGGAGTTCGGCGTCAACATCCTGAACTTCGGCGCGGGCACTTCGGCCGAGGTGGTCGAGCGGTGGGTCCGGCTCGCCGAGGACGGCCCGTTCGGGTTCGCGATGTTCTCCGATCACGTCGCGCTGACCCGCGACGTCGTCGAGCAGTACCCGGGGCCGTTCTGGGATCCCCTGTCCGCGATCGCCTGGGCCGCGGGCAGCACCGAGCGGATCCGGCTCGGCACGACCGTGCTGATCCCGCCGTACCGCCATCCGCTGCTGACCGCGCGAATGCTGGCCAACATCGACCAGCTCAGCCACGGGCGGCTGATCGTCGGGGTCGGCGTCGGCTGGGCGCGCCAGGAGTACGCGGCCCTCGGTGCCGACTTCGCCGCCCGCGGCGCGGTCACCGACGAGCACCTGCGCGCCTTGATCACGTTGTGGAGCAGCGATCACGCGCGGTTCGACGGCGAGCACTTCACGATCCCCGAGGTCGACACCCGGCCACGGCCGCGCCAGCAACCGCACCCGCCGATCTGGGTCGGCGGCACCAGCGCCGGCGCGCTACGCCGCACCGTCCGGTACGGCCAGGCGTGGCACCCGCTGCGGTTCCCCGCTGGCTGGTTGCGCCGCGACGGCCTGCCCCTGCTCCGCAAAGCCGCCGATGCCGAAGGAATGCCGCTGCCCGCGCTGGCACCGCGCATCCTGCTCGCCTTCAGCGACGAGCGTCTCCCCGACGAACACCGCGCCTGCGGTCAGGGACATCCCGATCAGGTCAAGGCGGACCTGGCCGAGCTCGCCGAACTCGGAGTCACCGAGGTCCTGCTCGACACCCACCTCGAAGGCGAGCCCGCCACGCTCGCCGACCACGAACACCACTGGCGCACCTTGGAAAAGTTCGTCTCGCTCGGCTTCACCGAGTAGGAGCGACCATCCGTCCACACGCGACTGGACGGATCACACCTCGCGCACCGACTCCGCCTCGAACCCGGAGAGCACGACGCGCGCGGAGCACCGGCTGTGCCCGGACGCGGTCGACGGAGTCCGCCGCACCACGACCTCGTAGCGCCGCTCGTTCGCGGCGACCAGGACCTTCCGCGCGTCTCCCGACGGTTCCTCCGCCACCGCCAGCACCGCGTCGAGACCGCGCAGTCCGGTGCGGCCGCGGATCTCGATCTCGGCGAACTGCGACCACGGGCTTTCCGCGGACGTACGGCCACGAAGCTGCTCCAGCCGGACGTTGCCGCCGAGCGCCTCCTTCGCGACCAGTTCCGCCTCGGTCACCGCGAGGCTGCCGTGGAGGTAACCGTCGGGCACGGTCAGGAGGTTGCCAGCCCAGCGGTCGCCACCGACGTGGCTGACCTCCCACACGTGGCCGGGGTGGTTCTGCGCCAGCCCGGCCACCACCGGGCGGCCGAAGACCGCGCAGCACAGATCCTTGCTGCCGTGGGTGCACACGAGGAAGAGCGGCCCGGACACCGGTTCGCCGTGGCCGTGGCGCCCTGCGGCCACGGCTTCGAGGTCGAGGTGGGCGAGTTCGCCGAGGCCGGTGACATCGAGCCGTTCCAGCCAGCGGTGCCCCGGTCGCCCGCTGGCGAGGTAGACCGCGCGCGACGCACCTTCGACGCGCGCGTGCCTACCCGGTTTCCGGATGAGCAGCGGGCGCAGTCCCGCGTCGCGCGCGGCATCGAGCCGCGACGCGGGGAACGCTTCCGCCATCACGTCTTCGAGGACGTCGGGCGCCCAGGAGCCCGGGTGCTCGACGAGCAGCCAGGACGTCATGCGCGCGGCGGTTCCGGCTGGCTCGCCGCCGAGCTCGCGGGTCAGTGCGGCGCACCCGGGCGCCGTGGTCCGTCCGGAGGAGCAGATTCCCGCCTCAGCCATGGGCCTCGACTTAGGCATGCCTAAGCGTACCCGACATCACGCGGCTCAACCCGCCCGATGTGACCGGCTCGCCGTCCAGGGTCACCCGATCGAGCCAAAACCCGGGCATTTCCGGCGTTACGTCACGCCCGCGCCACGAGCCCCTGGGTGACCAGTTCGCCCAGCAGCGCCCGCACCGTCGCCCTGTCCACGCCCGGCGCAGCATCGGCGAGCACCTTGAACGGCTGCGGGCCGCCGCCCAGCACCGCGGCGAGGACCGGCCGCGCCGCCGCCGCGAAGACCAGGCGCTTCCCCGCGGCGAGCAGGGTCACCGTGCCCTCGCCGTCCGCCAGCACGGCACGCGGCGCGAGCAGCCGGACCTCGAAGTCGTCGTCCGGCGGCAGCAGCTCCGGGGTCGCCGCCCACGGCAGGCCGACGCGGGTGTGCGCGGGTGCCTGCGCGTCGCGATCGGCGAGGAACCGGTCGACGACGTCTCCGGCGGTCAGCTCGGCGAGCCGCCGTCGCAGCGCCTCGGACCGCTCGTCGCGGGCGGCCTTGCCCGCGAACCGGGGCAGGTCCGCGCGGAACAGCTCGTCGGCCCGCAGCTGATCGGCCAGCCACGCCACCAGGTCGACGCCGGTCGCGGCGGTGAACCCGATGGTCAGGTGCAGCGACTCCTCGCCGACGGCGGACACGTCGTGCCAGTGCCCGCGCGGCACGTACAGGACGTCGCCGTCCTCCAGCAGGAAGTCCTCGTGCGGCTCGCCTTCCGGGCGTTCCGGCAGCTCGACGTCCCGCTGCAGCGGCGAGGGCCGGGTGGTGCCGTGCAGGCGCCAGCGCTTGCGCCCGGAGATCTGGACGATGAACGCGTCGTGGTCGTCCCAGTGCACGTCGAAGCCGTGCGTGGTGCCCCAGCCCGCGTACAGGTTGACCTGGATCCGCTCGCGCAGATCGTGTTCGAGCCTGCCGGCCAGCTCGCCGACGCCGTCGACCAGCTCGTTGACCGAGTCGACCACGAGCGTCGCCCCGGCGCGCAGGTGCTCGGTGAAGGGGGCCGACAGCAGGCGCGGCACCAAGCCGTTGCGCCGGGTCGACACCATTTCGGTGTAGGTGTGCGCGGGGACGACCTCGCCGTCGCGCGCGAGGCGCAGCCGGGGGAACTCCATGCGATGCTGCCGAAGCACCCTGTCCAGCTCCGGCCACGGGAGCAGGCCCGCGAACCGGCCCTTCTCCCCCGGGAAGCGTCGCGGCGCCTTCCCCAGTACGTCTTCGAAGAACTGGCCGACCTCGAGCGGAGCAACGAGGTCGGCCAGTCCGGGAATCTCCGTCACGGAGCGGGACAACGGCTAGTCGTTGCCGTCGTTGTCGGCCACCGCACCGTTGGCCTTGCCCCGATCCACCGCGGCGGTGAGCGGTTCCACGCTCAGCAACAGACCGCTGGCGGTCACCTCGTTGTCGGCTTTCCTGCGTTCCTGAGCCATCCGGACCTCGCAAACGTCGACGACTGGGGTTTTCACGCTACGGGAGATCACCCGCCCGGCGCATCGGTCATTTGAGTTGTCCTTCCGAAGGCCGTTCCGGCCGATCGGATACCCGGGGTGGGTGCTCGCGGGGCCGCCCGTCGATGAACACGGCGGCGAGCACGGACACGTTCCAGCTCCGTTCTTGTTCGCGGGACCGGCAGCGCCGGTGAGGTTCGACGCCAGCGCGTGCGACGATCGCGTTGAACACCGCGCCCTCCACCACCCCGAACAGCACCGCCGCGAACCCGGTCTGCTTCGCCGCTGCCCTCGGTCAGCGCCGCAACGCCTTGCGGGACAACCAGTTCCCCAGGAACTGCGCGGCCTGCACCAGCACGATGATGATCACGACGGCGACCGCGGTGACCGTCCATTCGAAACGCTGGTAGCCGTAGGAGATGGCGAAGTTCCCGAGACCACCGCCGCCGACCGCGCCCGCGACGGCGGTCATGTCCACGACCGCGACGAAGACGAACGTGTAGCCGAGGATCAAGGGCCCGAGCGCCTCCGGCACGAGCAGCGTGAAGATGATCCGCACCGGGCTCGCACCCATCGCCCTCGCCGCCTCGATGACCCCGGGGTCGATGGTGACCAGGTTCTGCTCGACGATCCGGGAAATCCCGAACGTGGCCGCGAGGATCAGCGCGAAGGTCGCCGCCGGGGTGCCCAGCGTCGTGCCGACCACGGTCATCGTCACCGGCCCGAGCGCGGTGATGAAGATGATGAACGGGATCGGCCGCACGATGTTCACCAGCACGTTGAGCACGGTGAACACGAACCGGTTCGCCAGCAGCCCGCCCTTGCGCGTGGTGTAGAGCAGCACGCCGAGCACCAGCCCGAGGAAACCGCCCGCCACCATGGTGATCAGCACCATGACCAGCGTCTCGCCGACGGAATCGAGCAGTACCGGTCCGAGCGTGTCCCAGTTCATGCCGTCAGCTCCTCGACCTCGGTGACCTCCCGCAGCTCGGCGATCAGCGCGTCCACCCCGGCGTCCGAACCGGTCAGCTCCAGCGTCAGCCTGCCGAGGGGTTCCCCGCCGAGCTCCTTGATGCCGCCGTGCACGATCTCGAACCGGACGTCGTGCCTGCCCGGCGCGGTGGACAGCACGGACCCGATGCGCCGGTCGTCGCGGATCCTCGCCGTGACCAACCGGCCGGTGTGCCGTTGCCGCAAGCGT
Organism: Amycolatopsis sp. CA-230715; assembly: GCF_018736145.1. Lineage (GTDB taxonomy): Bacteria > Actinomycetota > Actinomycetes > Mycobacteriales > Pseudonocardiaceae > Amycolatopsis. The sequence continues at coordinate 8,039,155 of NZ_CP059997.1, read as the reverse complement.
TCCAGGTCCTCCCCGGCCGGGCGGTCGTGCAGCACGGTCTCCACGAACCGCCGCGTCGTCTCGGTCTTCGGATCGGCGAACACCTCCGCCACTCGGCCCTGTTCGACGATCCGCCCGGAGTCGAGCACCGCGACCCTGCCCGCGATCTCGCGCACCACCTCCATTTCGTGGGTGATCACCACGATGGTCACCCCGAGTTCGGCGTTGACCCGCTTGAGCAGGCGCAGCACCTCGCCGGTGGTCTCCGGGTCGAGCGCGCTGGTGCACTCGTCGGCGAGCAGGATCTTCGGGCTGGTCGCCAGCGCCCTGGCGATCCCGACCCGCTGCTTCTGGCCGCCGGAAAGCTGATCGGGGTAGTGCCACGCCTTGTCCGCGATGCCGACGAACTTCAGCAGCTCGGCGACCCTCTGCTTGCGGCGGGCCTTGTCCCAGCCCGCCACCTTCAGCGGGTAGGCGACGTTGCCGAACACGGTGCGCGACCGGAGCAGGTTGAACTGCTGGAAGACCATGCCGATGCCGAGCCGCACCGCGCGCAGCCCGCGTTCGTCGAGCGCGGTCACCTCGGTGCCGTCGACCGTGAGGTGCCCCGAGGTGACCGGTTCCAGCGCGTTGATGAGCCGGACCAGCGTGCTCTTGCCCGCGCCGGAGTAGCCGATGATCGCGAAGACGTCCCCGGCGCCGATCGAGAGGTCGACCGCGTCCAGCGCGGTGACCCGCCCTCCCGCCGCGTCGAACGTCTTGGTGACGCCCCGGAATTCGATGAGCGGTGCCTCGGTCACTTCTTCGCGGCCCGCACCGTGTCGGACAGCTTGGCGAGCACGCCTTCCAGCTCCGGACCGGGCCGGTCGACGAACACCGAGGTGCCCTTCGAATCCGCCTGCACCTGCTCGGCGATCCGCTTGTCCTTGTACAGCGCCACGATCCGCTGGTACGTCGGGTTGCCCTTGTCCTCGGCGCGCGCGGCGACGATGTTGATGTACGGCTCGGCGGAGGCGTTGCGCGGATCGTCGTTGTACAGCGCCTTCGACGGGTCGAGCCGCGCGTCGAGCGCGTAGTTGTTGTTGACGATCGAGCCGTCGACCGACGGCAGCGCGGCCGCGGTCTGCGCCGGGTCGACCGCGCGCACGCCGACCTTGGACGCCGCGGTGTCGATCTCCGCCGGGGTGGACAGCACGGTGCCGCCGCCCTTGAGCTTGACCAGTCCCGCCGACTGCAACACCAGCAGTGCGCGCGCCTGGTTCGTCGGGTCGTTCGGGATCGCGATCGTGCCGCCCGCCGGGACCGCCGCGAGATCCTTGTGCTTCTGCGAGTACAGGCTCAACGGCACCACGTAGGTCGCCCCGATCGGGGCGATCGTGTCGTTGTTGGACACGTTGTAGTTGGCCAGGAACAGCAGGTGCTGGAACAGGTTCAGATCGACCTGCTTCTGCGACAGCGCGCGGTTCGGCTCCGTGTACGCGCTGAAGTTGACCAGCTCGACGTCGATGCCCTCGTCCGAGGCGAGCTTCTTGAAGGTGGTCCAGTACTCCTTGCTCGCGTCGGTGACCCCGATCTTCACCGAGGCGCGGTCCTTCGAACCGGCGGAGCCACCGGAGTTGTTCACCACCACGAACACGACCACCAGCACCGCGACGATCACCACCGCGAGGCCGCCGAACAGGAGCGGTCTCCGGTTCGCAGCGCGCTTCGGCAGACCGACCTCGTCGGTCTCGGGGGTGTCGGGGGTGTTCTCGTCAGGCATGCCCGGCCTTTCCTCGGGTGCGGATGCTCTTGTGGAGCGCGGATTTCCGTACCCAACATGCAGTACCGGGCGAGGCGAGGACAGCCGTCCCAGAATCTGGGTCGGCCGTGACAACGGCGGCGTTCCGTGCTCCCCGTCGATACACAGTGGACGATCGCGACGGGGCAAAGCCGTTGCTCCGACACAGCTGCCACGACGGGGGTCAGCGCACGGATCGGGCCAGCTCGCGGAAGCGCCGCAGCAGCGGATCGGTGGTGCGGCGGGTCGGCCACAGCAGACGGAGCGGCACCGCGGGCGCGTCGCGCAGTGGCACGTAGGTGACGCGGGCGTGGGTGTGCGCACGGGCGGCCGAGGTCGTGGTGGAGCCGATTCCCCTGCCGGAGGCGATGAGCACGAGCCATTCGTCGTAGCTGCCGCATTCGACGAGCCGATCGGGCCGGTGCCCCGCCGGCCAGTCGCCGGGGCTCGTCGCCCCGCTGACGGTGTTGACCACCAGCGGGTGCCCGGCCAGTTCGGCCCAGTCCAGTTCGGGACGAGCCGCCAGGTCCGAACCGGTCGGAACCGCGGCGAGGCGCGCTTCTTCGAACAGGAGCGCGCCCGCGATCCCGGGTGCGCGGACGTCCCCGCGCGCCAAGGCGGCGTCGACCTCGCCCGAGTGCAGGGCGGCCACGACGTCGTCGCGCCGCAGCAAGGTCGCCCGCGCGCCGGTGGCCGATTCGAACGCGGAGAGCAGATCGCCGATCCACGGATCCGGCAGCGCCCACGGGAAACCGATCCGCAGTGCCGCGTGCCCGCCCGCCGCCGCCAGCGCCGCGTCGAGATCGCTCAGCACGCCGCGCAGCCGTTCGAGCAACTCCCCGCCCGCCGCCGTCGGTTCGGCGCCGCGCGACGTGCGGTCCAGCAGCTGCGCCCCCACCGCCTCCTCGAGCTGCTGGACCGTCCGGGTCAACGCGGGCTGGGTGATCAGCAGCTCGCGGCTGGCCGCGGTGAACGTGCCGCGCGTCGCGACCGCGACGAACGCGCGAAGGTGCCGCAGTTCGATCTCCACGACCGGCAGCCTACCCAGCCATGCCGCGCGCGCATGGCGTCGCCGCGAGAAGCATTTCCCCGCACAGTTCCGGCTTCCTACCGTGGGAACCGGCGGCGGAAGCTCCGAAAAGGACGGTCACCGGCTCCGGCCGGAAGATCGAGCGAGGAAACGGAAATGCACACCACAGGCAACGCGTTCGACGAACTCATGGCCCTGCGCGGCGGCACGCGCCCGGAGCGCGGCGAGGTGGCGATCACCGGTTCGGACCCGCTGTTCGCCTCCCCGTTCCGCATCGGGTCCACGCTCGCCGACGCGCTCTCGGCGCGCGCGGTCGCGGCGAACGACCTGTGGCAGCTGCGCGCGGGTCGTCGCCAGCGGATCGCGGTCGACGTCCGGGCCGCGGCCGCGACCGCGCTCGGTGGCGAGGACATGACGCTGGTCCGCGGCGAGGACGGCCGGTACCGCCCCGCCCCGCTGTCGCCCGACGTCGAGCACATGGTCTCGCTCACCCAGCCGTGGCGGACCGCGGACGACCGCTGGTTCCTGCCGCACTTCAACCTCCCCCATCTCGAACGGCGCGTGCTGGACGTGCTGCGCTGCGAGCCCACTCCCGGCTCGGTGCGGGCCGCGGTGCGGAAGTGGAAGGCAGCCGATCTCGAAGACGCCGTCGCCGCCGCGGACGCGTGCGGCGGTGTCGTCCGCACACCCGCGGAATGGCTGGCGCACCCGCACGGCGCGCACCTCGCGACACGCCCGGTCGTGGAGATCACCAAGATCGGCGACAGCGCCCCGGAACCCCTGCCCGGCGATGAAAGCCAGCCGCTGTCCGGGGTCCGGGTGCTCGACCTGACCCGCATCCTCGCCGGTCCCACCGCCGCGCTCAGCCTCGCCGAACACGGCGCCGACGTGCTGATGGTGACCGCACCTCTGTTGCCGCAGGTGCCGCCGTTCGTGCGCGACACCAGCCACGGCAAGCGCAGCGCGTACCTCGACTACACGAACCCGGCCGAGGCCGCGCGGCTGCGGGAACTGGCAGGCGATGCGGACGTGTTCGTCGAGGGTTACCGTCCGCACCGCATGTCCGCGCACGGCTTCGGTCCCGGTGACCTCGCGCGGCTGCGCCCCGGCGTGGTGTACGTGACCGTCGACTGCTTCGGCCCCGGCGGACCGTTCAGCGACCGCGCGGGCTGGGACCAGGTCGCCCAGGCCGTCACCGGTGTCTGCCACGTCCAGGGCACCGAGGACCGCCCCCGGCTCACCCCGGTGTACCTGTGCGACTTCCTCACCGGGTTCCTCGGCGCGTACGGCGCGATGCTCGCGCTGGCTCGCCGCGTGCGCGAAGGCGGCTCCTACCACGTGCACGTCTCGCTCTGCCGGTCCGCGATGTTCCTGCAGCGCCAAGGTTTGCTGGACGATTTCGCCGACGCGCCCGGCCACCTGGACCCCGCCGAGTTCGAGCGGTACGCCACGACGGACGACGACACGATCTACGGTGATCTCAAGAGCCTCGGTCCCGTCATCCGGATGAGCGAAACCCCGCCCCGCTGGGCGGGAACGACTCCCCGCCTCGGCAGTTCCGCCCCTGAATGGCTTCCCCGCGAGTAGCGGACGGCCGCCTCAGCGCGCATACCCCGAAAGTGACCTCAGGGCACTCAGGTCCCCGAAGGTCACGGTGATGTCGGGTGCGGGGCGCGGTGGTCGGCGGTGCAGGTCCTCCGTTGGTCCCCGAAGGCCACCTTCGGGGAATCTAGCGCCACTTTCTCGGCCCTCGCTCACGTGCGGGCAGTGCCGCGCATGCCCCGAAGGTGGCCTTCGGGGCGCTCAACGCCGCAAATCCACCCCTCGCACGCCCGCCCTCCCGCTTGCCGGTGCCCTGAAGGTCACAGTGGTGTCGGGTGCGGGGCGCGGTGGTCGGCGGCGGAGGTCCTCCGTTGGTCCCCGAAGGCCACCTTCGGGGACACGCGCCAGGGCGGCAGCCCGCCATGGGGGCCGAGATCGGGACGCTCAACGCCCCAAAATGAGCCTTCGGCAGCACCCCGCGGCCCGACCTCCATAGGAGCATCTTTCGGGGCGTAGCAACCCGAGCCTGCTCGCATGGCAGGCGGCGCGTAGTGTGGTGAACTCCGGGCGCGCTCACCGGGTCACCCCGGCCAGCCGCCTTCGTCCACAGTGGACTTGACGAACTCGGCGAAGGTCCGTGGCGGACGGCCAAGTGCCCGCCACACGCCGTCGGAGACGTGCTCGTCGGTGCCCGACCTGATCGGCTCGATGATGTCCGCGAAGGCCTCGGCGTCCACTCGCGACAGTCCTTTGCGGACGAGTTCGGCTACGTAGCCTTCGGTGGAAAGCGGCGTGTAGCGGATTTCACGCCCGACGGCCTCGGAGATCGTGGCGACCGCCTCGGCCAGCGTCACCGCCGCGGGGCCGGACAGCTCGTAGCTCCGGCCAGCGTGCCCGTCCTCGGTCAGCGCGGCGACCACCACCGCGGCGATGTCCTCGGCGTCGACGAAGCTCACCGCCCCGTCGCCACCGGGAAGCCGCAGCTCGCCGCCGCGGATGTCGTCGGCGAAGAAGCCCTCGCTGAAGTTCTGCGCGAACCACCCCGGTCTGCTGATCGTCCACTCCAGACCGCTCTCCCGCACCGCGGCTTCGCTGTCGAGAAGGCCCTCCAGCACACCGCCGGTGTCCTTCGCGTAGTCCGGATCGTCGAGCCCGCGCCCCGAGGCGAGCACGATCCGCTCGACCCCGTGCCGCACCGCCAGCTCGACGAACGGGCGAACCAGTTTCGTGCCGTCCACCTGCACGAGGTAGGCGGACCGCGCGCCGTCCAGCGCGGCGTCCCAGGTACCGCGGTCGGCCCAGTCGAAGACGTGCTCGGCGTGGCGAGCCGCCGCGCGGACCGGCACCCCGGCGGCTCGCAGCCTGCTGACGACGCGGCGGCCCGACTTGCCGGTCGCGCCCGTGACGAGAATCGGTTGTTCTGACATGCCCCCAGCCAATCGGCCGGAGATGAGATGCTCAATGGCTGGAACGCTCCCTCCAATGTCCGGCCGTCTACGCTGACGGCATGGATGTCGTGTCGGAACTGCTGGCGGGCGTGCGGGCCCGCGGCGCCGTCTTCCGCCAGGCGGTCATCCGGCCGCCGTGGGCGCTGCGGATGGCCAGCGGTGCCCCGCTGACGCTGGCCACGATGGTGCGCGGACACGCGTGGATCGTGTCCGACGGGCACGAACCGGTGCGCATCGGCACGGGCGACATCGCCGTCGTCCGCGGTGACGTGCCGTACGTGGTGGCCGACGATCCCGCGACCCCGCCCTCGCTGGTGGTGACCAGCGCCGACTACTGCGCCGGAGCCGCCGGGCGCGCACGGACCTGCGGCACGCCCGTCGACGAGGCCACCGTGCTGCTCAGCGGAGCTTTCGAGCGCCGGGGCGAACTCAGCGAGCGGCTGTTGCGAGCCTTGCCCGCGGTGCTGGCGGTGCCATCCGAGGACAACCCGTCGCCGTCGGCGGAGGCGGTGGCCGCGGAGATCGCCGGTGACCGGCCGGGGCAGCAGCTCGTGCTGGACCGGCTGCTCGACCTGATGCTGGTTTCCGCGCTGCGCAGTTGGTTCAGCCGCCCGGAAAGCACCGCCCCCGCCTGGTGCCGGGCGCTGGACGACCCGGTGGTGGGCACCGCGCTGCGGCTGCTGCACGACGAACCCGCCCGCCCCTGGACGGTGGCGGGCCTCGGTGCCGAGGCCGGGGTGTCGCGGGCGGCGCTCGCCAGGCGGTTCACCGCGCTGGTCGGCGAACCACCGATGGCCTACCTCACGAACTGGCGGATCGCATTGGCCGCGGACTTGCTGCGGGAGACCGGCCACACGGTGGACGCGATCGCGCGGAAAGTGGGCTATGCCAACGCTTTCGCGCTGAGCGTGGCGTTCAAACGGCTGCGCGGCGAGCGGCCGAGCGAGCACCGTGACAAGGCACCGCGCTGATCAGTCGGCGTCGTCGTCGCGAGCGCGAAGGGAACCCGGATGCGCCTTCGCCTCGGGGTCCCGGCCGCTCTTGATCAGGCTCGCCACGGTGACCACCACGAGGATCCCGATGATCACGCCGAGGCTGACCGGGGTCGGGATCTCCGGCACGGCCGGGTCGATGTCCACGTGCGCCCAGTGCAGGATCAGCTTCACCCCGATGAACGCCAGGATGAGCGCCAGCCCCGAGGACAGGTACACCAGCCGGTCCAGCAGCCCCTTCACCAAGAAGAACAGCGCCCGCAACCCGAGCAGGGCGAACGCGTTCGCGGTGAACACGACGTAGGGCTCCTCGGTCACCCCGAACACCGCGGGGATCGAGTCCAGCGCGAACAGCAGGTCGACCCCGCCGATCGCCACCAGCACCACGAACAGCGGCGTGACCATCCGCCGTCCGTCCACTTTGGTCACTAGCCTGCCGTCGACGTAGTGCTCGGTGGTCGGCAGCACCCGCCGCGCGACCCTGACCACCACGTTGTTCTCCACGTCCGGATCCTCGTCGCGGTGCCGGAACAGCTGCACCGCGGTGAAGATCAGCACCAGCCCGAAGATCAGGAACATGAAGGTGAACAACGACAGCAGCGTGGCACCCACCGCGATGAACGCGCCGCGCATCACCAGCGCCAGCACGATCCCGAAGGTCAGCACCTTGTGCTGGTGCTTCTCCGGTACCGCGAAGGTGGTCATGATGATCACGAACACGAACAGGTTGTCGACCGACAAGCTCTTCTCGACGATGTACCCGGCGAAGTACTCGGTACCGGCCTCTCCCCCGTACTTCAGCGCGAACCACACGCCGAACCCGACCGCGACCAGGATGTAGAACACCGACCACGCGGTCGCCTCCGCGAACCCGACCCGGTGCGGCCGTACCGCGGCCAGCACCAGGTCGACCGCCAGCAGCGCCAGCACGAACCCGATCGTCACCACCCAGGTGAGAACGCTGATGTCGAGCATGCACACTCCCGGGAGGCAGGACCGGACGACTGATCACCAGCTTACGGGCGCACGTCGGCCCCGCCACTCGGTCCACAGCGGAGTGATCGGGCCGGTAGTCCACCATTCGGGACGGTTTCCTTGCACACCAACGGTTCGGCCATGCTGGGCGCACCCGAGCGAGGAGACCTCGATGAGCAAGAGCCCATGGCGTGTCGGAGTGGACTGGGCGGCGGTGGCGCTGGCCGGAGTCTTCGTCGTGCTCGCCGCCTTCGGCGTGCTGCCGGCGATTCCCTGGTGAGGTGACCATGTCGGCGATCACCGCGCCCCCGTCCCGCCTTCCTCGGCGGGCGCTGTCACTGGTGCCCGGCCTGGTGCTGCTGGTGGCCATCGGCTTGTTCGGCAAGTATGCCGAGGCCGGGTTGCTCGCGCTCGGCAAGGCGACCGGCACCAAGCTCCCGGACATCGAGTACGTGCTGTGGGCGATCCTGCTCGGCGCGCTCATCAGCAACACCGTCGGCGTCCCCCGGATCTTCCGGGCGGGCGTCGGCACCTACGAGTTCTGGCTGAAATCCGGCATCGTGCTGCTCGGCGCGCGCTTCGTGCTCGGCGACGTCGTCAAGCTCGGCGGCACCGGGCTCGTGCTCGTGCTGATCGACGTCTCGATCGCCACCACCGTGGTGCTGCTGCTCGCGAAGTGGTTGAAGCTGGGCGGAAAACTCGCCTCGCTCCTGGCGATCGGCACCGCGATCTGCGGCGTCTCGGCGATCATCGCCGGCCGTGGCGCGATCGACGCGGACGAGGAGGACTCCGGGTACGCGATCGCGGCGATCCTCGCGCTGGGCGCGATCGCCCTGTTCACCTTCCCGCTGATCGGGCACGGCCTCGGCCTGTCCGACCAGGAATACGGCTACTGGGCCGGGCTCGCGGTGGACAACACCGCGGAGACCACCGCCGCGGGCGGGCTGTACTCACCGCAGGCGCAGGACGTGGCGGTACTGGTGAAGAGCATCCGCAACGCGTTGATCGGATTCGTGGTACTCGGCTTCGCGTCTTACTGGGCCACGCGCGGCCAGGCCACCGCGGTCGGGAAGGGATTCCTGCCGAAGGCCGCGTTCGTCTGGGAGAAGTTCCCGAAGTTCGTCCTCGGTTTCCTCGCGGTGTCGGCGCTCGCCACCGCGGGCGCGTTCACCAAGGTCGACGTGACCAGCCTCGGCAACCTGTCCAAATGGGCCTTCCTGCTGACCTTCGCCGGGGTCGGGCTCAACTTCGACCTGCGGCGCATGCGGCAGAGCGGGTTCCGCCCGTTCCTCGTCGGCGCGCTGGCACTGGCGGTCGTCACCGTCACCGCGCTGGCCGAGGTCCTGATCGCGTCGCGCGTCATCGGTCTCTGACCGCGGGCCCGGTCAGTACTCGCTGCGTGCCCGCCGCACCGGCCACCGCGATCAGGATCGGGACGAGCAAACCGTGTGGTGCGCCGGTGAATTCGAGAATCAGCACGACCGCGGTGATCGGCATCCGCTGCGCGGTCGCGAGGAAGGCGGCGGCACCGACCACGGCACACGATCCGATCGCGACACCGGGCCACAGCGCGCCGAGCAGCGTCCCCAGCAGCGCCCCGTTGGCCAGTGACGGGGTGAGCAACCCGCCTTCGGCGCCGCCGCGCAAGCACAGCAGAACCACCACCACGCGCAGCACGAGCAGGATCCCGGCGAGGACGAGCCCCGGCCTGCTGTCGAACGCCAGCTGCGCCGGGCCCTTCCCGTTGCCGAGCAACTGGGGGGAACCCGATCGACAGCGCGCCCGCGACCGCGAACACCAGCGGAGCGGTCAGCAGCAACGCCCGCCCGCGCGGAGCGTTCTCCCGCGCGACGGCCGCGGCACGGGAGAAACCGTGCCCCGCCAGCCCGACGACCGGCCCCGCGAGCAACGCCCAGACGGTCAGCCAGGGACCAGTCGACAGATCGGGCAGCTGGTACTGCACCGTGTCGGGCAGCCACACCAGCGAGACCGTGGTCGCCAGCGCGGCTGTCAGGATCGCGGGCACCACGGCGGAAACCGACCACGTGCCGAGCAGGACCTCCAGCGTGAACACCGCGCCCCCGAGCGGGACGTCGTAGACCGCGGCAAGCCCCGCCCCGGCACCGCAGGCCACCAGCACCCGGCACTGGTGCGGCGTGAGCCCCGCGCGGTGGGCGATCCGTCCCGCGAGCATCGCCCCGATCTCCCGGGGAGCCACCTCCCTGCCCAGCGGCGACCCCAGCGCGACCGTGACGATCTGCAGCAACGCGTGCCAGGTCGTGGCCAGCACCGGCATCCGGTGATCCTCGCCGCGCACCGCGGCCGCGATGCTCACCAGCGGACGCCCGAACCGGCGCACCGCCCACCACCCGAACCCCGCGAGCACCCCGGCGATCACCATCACCACGACCCGCCGCGACCACGAAGCCGCGCTCACGCCGGCGGTGAACGAACCCTCGGCGTACCCGTAAGCGAGGTGCTGCACCACGTGCAGCAGCAACGCCAGCCCCGCCCCACCGGCACCCGCACCGAGTCCGATCAGGACGGTGACCACCACGAACCGCACCGGGAGCCGGGCAGCGCGATCGGGTTCGCCGAGGCGATGCCACCGGCTCACGAGTCCGCACCCACCCGCGGCTCCTCCCTGGTAGACGAACGCCGTCCGCGATTCCGTCGTCCGAAGTGGACCACGACCCCACCCCCGGCGCGAAACCGGACACGGCCCCGCGAGGACGCCACGCCCCAATGCTGTCTACAACACTTGCACAAGTACTTGACAGTAAGCGCACAGGAGGGTCTACTGGGTGCACACGGACCGGTCCCGGCGACGTGCGTGGTTTCTTGCCGCGAAAGGGTTTTCCCTCCCCGGGACAGCACGAACCGAGCGAAGGGCGGAGGTGGGGACCCAGTGCACGAGAACAGTCCAGGGCGAAGTCGTCCCCTGCCCCACGGGTCCTCGGCCTCGTTCGCCTCTGGTTCCTAGTACCAGGCACGTCTCCGCGCGAGGCCAGCGCCCGTTCTTCGGATGTCCACATCGGACCGTTTCGGCACGTCCGCGACCGTACGGGAGAACACCATGTCCATCATTTCGTCGCGCTCCTCGTCCATCTACTCCCACTCCCCGCTGCGCGGCGCGGACCACGGTCAGGCGAGCGGGTCGTAGCCCGGAGCGCTCGGCCGCTGCTTCGGGTACGGCTTCACCTCGACCGTCTCACCCGGCCGGTCCGGCGGCACGCCCGCATCACCCCAGCCGGGTCCGTTGCCCCCGGTCTGCGCGGGCTGGCCGTAGTCGGGCGGCTGGTAGCCGCCACCGCTGGGAACGTACGGCGTCGGGCCGTTCGACGAATAGGTGGGCGCTTGCGCGGCTGCCGACGGCGCCGGTGCCGGGACGGGGTTCGGCATCGGATCCTGGTAGGACGGGAGGGGAATCGGGTCCGGAGTGGACGGCGCGGGCGCGACAGGGACCGCGGCAGGCTGCTGGACCGGAACCGACGGCGCGGTGAGGACGGGAGCCGGTTTCCGCTTCGGCGCTTGCGGTCGCGTGGGCACGGTCTTGGTGACGTCGCTGGACGGAGTCACCGTGGTCGTTTCTTCCTGCTTCTTCTTCGGCCGTTCGCACGGACCGGGTGGCCCGTTGCAGTAGCCTCCCGGGGGCACGACCACCGGTCGCTGCGCGTTCTTCTTGACCTCTTCCCATTTTTCTTCGATCTTCTTGCGCAGCTCTGCCACGTACTCGGGGAAGATCGTCGCGGCGGCCGAACCGGCACCCGCCGCCCAGCCGACCGCGGGCGGCACGGCCTCCACCCCCAAGCACGCGGGCTTCCACACCGCGCACCCCGCCACCATGATGCGTTTTGCGACGTCTTCGGCCTTCTCGTAGGCGCCTGCCCCGTCGCTGTAGCCGAGGACGACACGGCCGATGGCCCCGGCCATCCCCTTGGCCACCGCGTTGGCCTCCTTCAGGTCCTCGTACTGCTTCCTGGGGAAGAACGGATCGACCGGCGGCGCGGGCGACGGCCGCACCGGCGTCAGCGGCTCGGCCTCGGGTTCTTCCGGCGAGTACCCGAAACACGGGTCGGCGGTGGGTTCGTTGACGCACAGCGGCACCGCTGCCGGTGGTGGTGTGGCCTCGTGCACGGGTTCCGCGGCGGCCGCTTGGGACGGCACAACGGCCAGGCAGCTACCGATGGCGAGCACACCGCCGAGCGAGAAGGCCGTACGACGGCGCTTTCCGATCGGCACGGGAACGAGGTGGTAGGCGACTATCCCCCGCACCAGATCGTCCACTGTGTCCGCCGGGATCCGGACGGTCCCACCGTCGCGAGTGGACGGACCGCGCCGGGACGGGCGCACCGCGAGGAATCCCGGCCGGCCGAGCCGGTCGGCTCCTTCTCCCTCGCGGGCGATCACGGTCGCCTGGGAAAACTCGCCACGCCGCCGTTCGGCTTCGAGGAAGTCCGCGCCCCGGAGCGCGGGCACCAGCACCACGTCGTCGCGGCCGTCGCGGAACAACGCGGTCCGCAACGTCGCCGCGACCGCTTCGGCCAGCCGCCCGTCCTGGAAGATCACGACATAGGTCATGCCGCCAACACTCCCCCGGGAAGCGGACTTCCTCGGTGTGATGGCCGCTTCCGGACAACCGGGTCAGGAGAAGTCCAGCACCAGCCGCCCGCGCAGGCCGCCGGCCTCCAGCAGGCGGTGCGCCTCGGGTGCTTCGTCGGCGGGGAGCACCTTGGCGACGCGCAGCGTGAGCGCGCCGTCCTCGGCCTGGCGCCGCAACGCGTCCAGCTTCCCGGTGTCCTCCATGGCATCGCGCACCATCACCGGGTGCACCCGGACGCCGCGTTCGGCGGGACCGGCCCAGCCCCGGAACTCGGCGACCGCGCCGCCGTCGGCGACCGCGGGCACCACGTCTGCCGTCTGCAGTGAGCCGTCCACCAGACCGGGGACGCCGCCGGGAACCAGCTCGCGGATCCGTTCGGCGACCGCGGAACCCCGCTCCACGACGTGGTCGGCGCCGAAACCCCGTACCAGGTCGACGTCGTGCGGGGCGGCGTCGGCGAGCACGGTCAGCCCGTCGGCCTTGGCCAGCTCGACCGCGTAACCACCGACGGCGCCCGCCGCGCCGGTCACCGCGACGACCCCGCCGCGCGGCACCGCCAGCGCGTCCAGGCCGACGCGCGCGGTCAGCGCGTTCATGAGCAGCGTCGAAGCCGCGGCGAGATCCGCACCCTCCGGCGCGGGCACCACGGACGCCGCGGGCACGACGATCCGCTCCGCATAGGCTCCCCCGCGCGGGCCGGTGAACAGCACCATGGCGACGACCCGCTGCCCCACCGCGAGCCGATCACCGGCCCCCGGCCCCACCTGGTCGATCACGCCAGCCGCGTCCATACCGGGCACGAACGGGGGCTCGCGCCCCGGCATGCGGACGGCGTGGCCGCCGGTGCGCAGCAGCACGTCGGTCGGGTTCACCGCGGCGGCGTGCACGCGGATGCGGACCTCACCGGGACCGGCCTGCGGTTCGGGCAGGTCGAGCACCCGCAGCGCTTCCGGGCCGCCGAAGTCGAAGACACCGATGGCTTTCACGCACGGTCCAACGGCCGGCACGGAGGTGAAATTCCGCGCCGGAACGATCTTCCCGAACGGGCCAACCCCTGAGTTTACTACGCGTACCCGAGCCACTACTCTGGCGAGACCAGCGGGTCAACGGCCGTTTGCGAGGGTGAGATGACGCAGTCCGAGTACCTGGCGCCGAGTTCGGTCCCGGTCGGCGTGGATCCCACCCGCGCCAGCATCGCGCGCGTCTACGACGCCGCACTCGGCGGCAAGGACAACTACGAGATCGACCGCGAGGTCCTGCGCCAAGTCGCCACGAAGGCACCCGAGGTCCGCGACCTCGCCTGGTCCAACCGCAACTTCCTGACCAGGGCCGTCCGCTTCCTCGCCCAGCAGGCGAAGATCAAGCAGTTCCTCGACTGCGGCTCCGGCCTACCCACCGCGGAGAACACCCACCAGATCGCGCAGCGGGTCGACCCCGACACCCAGGTGGTCTACGTAGACAACGACCCCGTGGTCCTCGCGCACGGCCGCGCGATCCTCGAGGAGAACCCGAACACCCACTTCGTCTCCGAGGACATCTTCCAGCCCGCGCAGGTGCTGGCCAACGAGACGGTCCGCCAGTACATCGACTTCACCCAGCCGCTGGCACTGCTCCAGGTCGGCACCCTGCACCACTACACGGCGGACAACGGCGCCGATCTCATGCGCGAGTACATCGCCGCGCTGCCCAGCGGTTCCTTCGTCGTCATCGCCCACTTCTTCGACCCGGAGACCGACGAGCTCAGCGGCCTGGCCAGGAAGATGGAAGAGCTGTTCGTGCACAGCCCCATGGGCTCGGGGATGTTCCGGACCGAACAGCAGCTCCTCGAGTTCATCGACGGCCTGGAGATCATGCCGCCCGCCCCCGGCGAGGAGCCGAAGCTCCAGCTGTGCGACTACTGGTGGCCGGACGGCCCGAAGCTCAACCCGCTCAACAAGGTCGAGCGCTGCATCGCCGGGGTCGTCGCGCGCAAGCCCTAGCTGTCACCCGTCCACAGTAGACGAGTCCTGACCCTTTGAGCGTCCTATGTAGACGCTCCTTCGCGGTCGGCACCGGCTGGCAGGGTGCCGCTCAATCGGCGGCGCCACACTTCGATGAGAACGACGCCGATCGCCGTCGGCGCGAGCCACGGGACCAGCTCGGCGGGACCGGCGACCGGTCCGTCGACGACCAGCGCGACCACGATCAGCGCGGTGACGAGTGCGAGGTAGGACCCGCCCTGACCGTGCACGTAACCGTGAGTCCACCCGCGCCACCGCTGGCGCGCCGAGAGCTTGGCGAGCACGGCCAGGCCGTAGGTCAGCGCGGAGACGGGCACCAACCACCACAGGTCGCCGCGGCGTTCGACCACCAGCCCCGTCGCGGAGAGACAGACGAGGAGGACCACCGGGCGGTACCAGGCGCTGAGGACACCCGTGCCGCGCTGGGCCGAAGCGAAGCGCCGGGTGTCCTGGCGCATCGCCAGCGGGCCGAGCAGCAGGCCGATCGTCCCGGTGACTATGTGGACCACGAGCAGAGTGACATGGACCATGTGCTGCACCTTTCCCGGCCAGCAGGTACTTACCTTGCTAAGTTAGCATGTTAATATCCAGGTGTGCCACCGGATTTGAGCTTCGACCTCCACGCGCTGACCGCACGCCTCGACCGATCGGCCGACCGCATCCTGCAGGCCGAGCACGGCCTCTCATACCGCCGCTTCCGGACCTTGCTGATCGTGGACCGGCTCGGCGCCGCCACGCAGCGAGCGGTGGCCGAGGAGCTGGGCGTGTCGGAACCGTCGGCGAGCCGAATGACCGGCGTGCTCGCCGAAATGGGGCTGCTCGACGCGAAACCGGACCCGGCAGGGGGAAATCGGCGGCGGTTGACCCTCACGGCGGCGGGCAAGCGAATGGCCGCGCGATGCCGGGCGTCCCTCGAAGGGCGGTTCCGCGATCTGGTGCTGCGCAGTGGCGTTTCCTACGCCGACTACGCACGCGACACGCGCCTCCTACTGGACGCGCTGACGAAGCGGGAGCCCGGCGAGGCCCCGTGACGCGGAGTGGCGCACGTTGCCGTTGACGGACTGTTCCGGCGGGTTTATCCTGAACGTCGTTCAGGTGAACAGTGTTCAGGTGTAGCAGGCGAGGAGACCGTCGGTGGACCGAAAAACGGGGCCCTGTCAGGAAACCCGAATCCGTCCACAGGGGAACGTCGGGGCTTGGGCGAACTGGTTCGCGGAGCAGCGGGTGGCACGCGAAGCGGCCGGGTTGCAGCGCGTGCTGCGGCCCCGCACGGTCGGCGAGGACGTCATCGACCTCGCGGGCAACGACTACCTCGGGCTGAGCACCCATCCCCTGCCCCGGCGGGCAGCCGCGGACGCCGCACTTGCCTGGGGGCCGGGTGCGGGTGCGTCCCGGCTGGTCACCGGCACCACCACGCTGCACGCCGACCTGGAATCCGAGCTCGCGGAGTTCACCGGTCACGAGGCGGCACTGGTGTTTTCGACCGGGTATCAAGCGAACCTCTCCGCAGTGAGCGCGCTGCTGGACAAGCAGTCGCTGATCGTCTCCGACGCGCACGTCCACGCCTCGTTGATCGACGGCGCACGGCTGAGCAGGGCCTCGGTCGAGGTCGTCGGCCACAACGACGTCATCGCGGTCAAGAACGCGCTCGCCGCGGCAGGCGGGCGCCGCGCGATCGTGCTCACCGAGTCGATCTTCTCGGTACTCGGCGACGCCGCCCCGCTGCCTGAACTGGCGGACGTGTGCGCCGAGCACGATGCACTGCTCCTCGTCGACGAGGCGCACGGGCTCGGCGTGGCGGGCGAAGGCGGGCGCGGCCTGGTGCACGAACACGGCCTCGCCCGCCACCCGAACCTGGTCATGACCGCGACCTTGTCGAAATCGCTCGGCGCGATGGGCGGCGCGGTGCTCGGGTCCGCCGAGGTGATCGATCACCTTGTCAATCGGGCTCGTCCGTTCATCTTCGACACCGGGCTGGCGCCCGCCCCTACCGCCGGGGCGTTGTCCGCGCTGCGGCTGCTGCGTGCCCATCCCGAGTTGCCGCCGCAGGTTCATCGGCGCAACGAAGAACTCGCGGCTCGGCTCGGGGTGCCGTCTTCGGCGGGTGCGGTGTTGTCGGTGCCGATGCCTTCGCCGCGGGCTGCGTTGGCTGCGCAGGCTGACGCGCTCGATGGTGGTGTTCGTGTGGGGTGTTTTCGGCCGCCTTCCGTTCCGGATGGGGTTTCGCGGCTTCGGATCACGGCTCGGGCTGGGATCGAGGAGCGGCGTTGGGGGCGGGCTGTTGATGTGTTGAGTCGTGTTTGTCGATGAACATCTGCAGTGAGCGTGTTTCGGGGGCACGGTGAGAGTCACAGGCACGCCTGCGGCGCGCCGTGTGAAACTGTCGCTCCACGGTGCAGGTTGCGTCGTTGGTCACCAGCGACAGTTCCCCACGGAACGAAAACCTTTGGTCGCCTCGAGGTAGCGTCCCCGACGCACTGACGGTCCCGTTCGTTGTTTGTCTTCTATGGCGTTGTGGGCACGTTGTGGCAGGTAGTGATCTTTTGCTTACGCGATCGAGTGACGCGCGCTTCTTTGCGGGTCGGTAGAATTGATTTATGAACACCAATCTGGTTTCCAAGTCCGATTCTGTCCAGCGGCGTGTTGCCATTATTCGATACCAGCAGGCGATGTTGCTGCGGGATATCGCCGATATAGAACAGGAGTCGTCGCGAAGATCGACCGTCGGGCAAGTGGCGCTGCTGTGTTCGTTGACGCAGAACTCGGCGGAGCGGAAGGCGGCGCTCGCTGACGCGTTGACCTCATACCTGCCCGAGACACTGGCCGCGATGGAGAACGGGCTCATCGATGAGTATGCGGCGTCGCGAGTGTTCGAGGCCACCGCATGCACTTCTCGAGCGATGGCGTCCGAAGTGGACGCTCGACTGGCGGGGAAGTTCGAGAACCGGAACGCGCCCGCGCTGCGCAGGATGGTCAACTCGCTGCTGATGAGGATCGACCCCGAAGGGTACGAACAGCGACGCAAGGCCAAGGCTGCGGCACGCAGGCTCGAAATCCGGCACGGGGATCACGGCTCCTCGACCCTGTTCGCCGAACTGCCCTCCGACCGCGCGCAAGCCCTCTACGCCGCCTGCGATCAAGACGCGCTCGCGAAGAAGCGGCAAGGTGCCCCGGGCACGATGGATCAACTCAGGCTCGACGCCCTGGTCGAGCGGTGCCTGAGTGGTGGCTGTGCGGGTAAGCCGAAAGCCCAGATCTTCCTGCACATCGACCTGCCTACGCTCATGGGTTTGCGCAATAACCCCGCCGAACTCGTCGGGTGTGGCGAGATCTCCCCCGAACTCGCCCGCGAAATCGCCTACGACGCCAACTCCGTCTGGAACCGCATCATCGACGAACCGATGTCCAAGCTTCCGATCGATGTCGGGCGGAAAAACTACCGACCGTCGAGGCGCATGCGGAAGTACCTTCAGGTCACCTACCGGACCTGCTGCATGCCCGGCTGCAACCGGCCCGCGCAGTACAGCGACCTCGACCACGCGCAGGCGTGGAAAGACGGCGGCGGAACCGACAAAGTGAACCTCCGGCCGCTGTGCCGAATCCATCACGTGCTCCGCGATGAACCCGGCTGGACCTTCACCACCAACGAAAAAACCGGCGCACTCACCGTCACCACACCCGACGGGCGCAGCTACACCGAAAATCCGACCGGATTCGCCACGGTGCCCGCCGGGAAAAGAATTCCCGGCGGGCATCCCGGGCTCACTCGCGGTTGCTGGTGAACGTGCTTGTCGTGTTGTGGATGTCCCCGTGGTTGTCGCTCGGGGTGAGGCCGGTGAACGTCGCCGAGCCGACGGCGGGGCCATGGGTTGCAGCAGAGTGCTCCCGAGTCAACGCCCGGAGGGTTCGTAACCCGCCGCCGGTCATGTTAGTCTGTCGCCGTGCAGCGCCCCATGACGTCCGAGCGACGCGTAATCCGGCGCGCCGGCTGAGCCAGGTCGCCGGCGCGCAGCGTTGGCGATCGCGGACTCTTCCCGGGACCTGGCCCGGTTTCCCAGCCAGCCGATATCCCGCGGAGTTGCGTCATGTCCTTCAGTCCCACGACTTCAGCAGTCCTGGTCCGTCGCCGGATCGCCACCTACTTCGTCGGTGGCATCGCGGAAATCCCCCGCCTGGTCGGTCTGCTGGCTCAGCGGGGTCACGTCGTGCACGAGCTGTCCGTCGACATCCGCGACGGGGTCAGGGAAAGCAGCATGGTGTGCGCCGTCCTGCTCCCCGGTGACGAGACCGAACCGCTGCTCGACCACCTTCGCGAACTCCCGGCGGTCGTGTCCGCCGAACTCGCCTGACCACGGCGGGGCCTTGTCCCGCACGTCCGTGAACGAGTGGGCACAGCGTGCGGGACAAGGCCGTCTCCCGGTGCGTCTCGGAACACCGGAAGCCCGGACACCGGGGACCGAGCGGGGACTCGGAAAGGGGCCGCGTCCGGGAGTGCCATACTGCCGAGCGCGGCCTGTGGCGACGCTGAGAAACTCGGCGCGGTCAGTCCAGCGCGGCCAGGATCAGCGCGGCCATCGCGGCGGGATCCCCGTTTTCGGGGCGCAGCACCAGATCCGGTGACGCGGGGCGTTCGTACGGCGCGTCGACTCCGGTGAAACCGGTGATCTCGCCGGAGCGCGCCTTCGCGTACATGCCCTTGGGATCGCGGTCCTCGCACACTTCCAGCGGGGTGTCGACGAACACCTCCAGGAACGGGAGCCCGGCGGATTCGTGCGCGGCACGGGCCCGCTCGCGATCGGCGTGGTAGGGGCTGATCAACGAGACCACCGCGACCAGCCCGGCGTCGGCGAACAGCTTCGCGGTTTCGGCCGTCCGCCGCACGTTCTCGGCGCGATCGGCCGCACCGAACCCGAGATCGCCGTTCAACCCGTGCCGGAGGTTGTCGCCGTCGAGCAGGTACGCGGGCCTCCCGGCGGCAACGAGCCGGCGTTCGAGTTCGACGGCCACAGTGGACTTGCCGGAGGCGGAAAGCCCGGTGAGCCATACGGTGCAGCCCCGCGTCGCCCGCTCGGCCCTGGTCACCGCGGCGGTGTGCCACACCACGTTCGCCCGCGTCGTGGCCGGGCCCGTGATCATCCCGGCGGCGACGGTGGCCCCGGAGTGCTCGTCGATGAGGAGGAACCCGCCCGTCGACCGGTTCCTGCGGTACGGATCGAACATCAGCGGCTGCCTGGTCCGCAACCGGATGCGGCCGAGTTCGTTGAGGGACAAGGATTCCGCGGTCTCGTCCCGGTGCAGTGTCGACACATCGAGCCGGTAGTCGAGGTCGTGGACCTCGCCGACGGTTTCGCGGGTGGTGTGCCGCACGGCGTAGGTCGCGCCGGGTGCCAGCGCGCCCCGCTCGGAGAACCAGCAGACCATGGCGTCGAGGTCGCGGCCGAGGTGCGGGCGGTTGCCGGGACGGCAGATCAGGTCGCCCCGGCCGAGGTCCAGTTCGTCGGACAGCTCCATCGTGACCGCTTGCGGGGCGAACGCCTCGGCGATCTCCGTGCCACCGGGTCCCCAGATCGCCCGCACGGTCGTGGTGAACCCGGACGGCAGCACGGTGACCTCGTCACCGGGTTTGAACACGCCGCCCGCGATCGTTCCCGCGTAGCCCCGGAACTCGCGGCCGTGCTCGCGGATCACGTACTGCACCGGGAACCGCGCGTCGATGAGGTTGCGGTCCGAGGCGACGTGGACCTGTTCGAGGTGGTGCAGCAGGGAAGTCCCCTCGTACCACGGCATGCTGGCGGTCCGGTGCACCACGTTGTCGCCGTGCAGCGCCGACATCGGCACGAAGGCCAGGTCGGGCACCCGCAGCTTCATCGCGAACCGCCGGAACTCTTCGCGGATCTCCTCGAACCGTTCCCGCGACCAGCCGACGAGATCCATCTTGTTGACGCACACCACGAGGTGGCCGATGCCGAGCAGGCTCGCCAGGAACGCGTGCCTGCGGGACTGCTCCAGCACGCCCTTGCGCGCGTCGACGAGGATCAGCGCGAGGTCCGCTGTGGACGCTCCGGTGACCATGTTGCGGGTGTACTGCACATGGCCTGGGGTGTCGGCGATGATGAACTTCCGCTTGGGCGTGGCGAAGTAGCGGTGCGCGACGTCGATCGTGATGCCCTGCTCGCGTTCGGCGCGCAGGCCGTCGGTCAGCAGCGCGAGGTTCGGGTACGCCTCGCCGTGCGCGCGGCTGGTGCGTTCGATCGCTTCGAGCTGGTCGGTGAACACCGTCTTCGAATCGAACAGCAGCCTGCCGATCAGGGTCGACTTCCCGTCGTCGACGCTGCCCGCGGTGGCCAGCCGGAGCGTGGTGACGCGCGCACTCATCAGAAGTACCCTTCCTTCTTCCGGTCTTCCATGCCCGTATCGGAGATCCGGTCGTCGGCGCGGGTCGCGCCGCGTTCGGTGAGCCGCGTGACGGCGACCTCGGCGACCACCTCCGCCGGGGACGAGGCGGTCGACTCGACGCAGCCGGTGCACGTCGCGTCGCCGACGGTGCGGAAGCGAACCGTTGCCTCGTAAGGGTTTTCCCCCTCGGCCAGAGTCAGGAACCGGGTGTGCGCGAGCAGCATCCCGTCGCGCTGCACCACCTGGCGACGGTGCGCGTAGTAGAGCGACGGCAGCCCGACGCGCTCCGCCTCGACGTACTGCCAGATGTCCAGCTCGGTCCAGTTCGAGAGCGGGAAGACGCGGATGTGCTCGCCCTTGCGGTGCCGTCCGTTGTAGAGGTTCCACAGCTCGGGCCGCTGGTTTCGGGGATCCCACTGGCCGAATTCGTCGCGGAAGCTGAACACCCGTTCCTTGGCGCGTGCCTTTTCCTCGTCACGCCGGGCGCCGCCGAACACAGCGTCGAAGGCGTGCTCCTTCACCGCGCGCAGCAGTGCCGTCGTCTGAAGCCGGTTGCGGCCCGCCTTCGGGTCCTCGACGACGCGCCCGGCGTCGATGTCGTCCTGGACCCGGCTGACCACGAGCCGCGAGCCGTACTCGGCCACCGTGGCGTCGCGGAACCGGATGACCTCGTCGAAGTTGTGCCCGGTGTCGATGTGCAGCACCGGGAACGGCGGCGGCGCTGGCCAGAAGGCCTTGGCCGCCAGGTGCAGCATCACCATCGAGTCCTTGCCGCCGGAGAACAGCAGCACCGGCCGTTCGAAGGTCGCCGCGACCTCGCGGAAGACGTGCACCGCCTCGGCTTCGAGCGCGTCGAGGTGGGTGAGCTCGTACGTCGGGGAAGCCATGGAATCCGTCCTCCGGGGTTTCGAGATCAAGAAAGTAGAACATGTTCTTGCTATTGGTCAAGGACGGCGGGACCCTGATGGCATGGACATGATCGCACTCGAAGAGATCCGGCGCGTCAAGTTCCGCTACCTCCGCTGCCTCGACCTGAAGCGCTGGGACGAAATGGCGGAGACGCTGACCGCCGACGCCCGCGCGCGCTACGGAACCCCGTCCTACGGCAAAGCACTGGAATTCGACTCGCGCGAGGCGATCATCGAATTCCTGCGGACCACGGTCGGCCCCGGGATCACCACGGTGCACTTCGCGGGACAGCCCGAGATCGAAGTCGACGGCGACACCGCGAGGGGCACCTGGCTGTTGCAGGACAAGGTGATCGTGCCCGAGCACCGCGTGATCATCGAGGGCGCGGCGTTCTACGAGGACACCTACCGGCGCGAGAACGGCGCCTGGCTGATCAGCGATACCGGCTACGACCGGCTCTACGAATCGATGACCCCGCTCGACGACCTGCCGGGGTTCAAGTTGACCGCGAACCGCTGGAGCACGCCCGCCTGACGCACGCCGATCACGGCTTGCGCCCACCCGATTCCGCCGTCACCGCGTCCGCGACGGCGACCAGTTCCGCGCCGCGGCGGGCGATTTCGGCACCGGTGATCGATTCGCCGACCGACAGGGTGAGCACGAGCTCCTGGCGACCGGACGCGTCGAACGTCGGCGCCGCCAGCAGGCTCACGGCGTGCTTGCGGCGCGGCGCCAGATCGGCGCCGAGGTACACGCGCTCGCCGAGGCTGGACACCAGTTTCCCGACCAGATCCCGGATTTCGGCAGGCAGTTCGTCCGCGGCGGCACCCGCCATCAGTGAATAGAGCCGCCGCCCCGTCGAG
Organism: Amycolatopsis sp. CA-230715; assembly: GCF_018736145.1. Taxonomy (GTDB): domain Bacteria; phylum Actinomycetota; class Actinomycetes; order Mycobacteriales; family Pseudonocardiaceae; genus Amycolatopsis. The sequence goes on along the minus strand of NZ_CP059997.1, from coordinate 8,016,638 downwards.
GTCAGGCTTTCCACCAGGTAACCGTGCTCCCGGCACTCGGCGACCACCCGGTGCAGATGCGCTTCGTCGAGCCGGATCGGCACCGCGGGCGGTTTCGCGAGCCAGTCGCGGAACGCCTCGTCGGAGTCCCACAGCACGTACATCAGGCCCACCGGCGGCGCGAACGGGTAGGTCTGGCCGAGTTCGACGCGGCCGGGACCCGCGCTCGCCAGCACCAGGATGCGGTCACCCGACACAGCCGACGCCGTGCACGTGGCGCCGTACCGCGCGCTCAGCCGTTCCAGGTGCCGCCCGGCGACCTCGCCCGCACCGAAGCCCTCACCCGCGACCCGTCCGGCGGCGATCATCGCGGGCCCGAGCCGGTAGGTCACCGTCCGCGGGTCCCGGACGAGGTAGCCGCCCGCGACCAGTTCGGTCACGATGCCGAGGCAGGTCGGCTTGGCCATGCCCAGCCCGCGAGCCAGGTCGGAGAGCCCGAAGCGCTCGCCGGGACGGGCGGTGAAGAAGTCGAGCAGCCGCACGACCCGTTCGGTCGGCGGCGAACGGCGCGTGACGGCCATTGACCCATCCTTAGAACACGTTCTACTCTGCGACAGATGAGAACGTACCAGGTCGGTACGTATTTGTACCAGTGTGAGGAGTCACGGGTGCTCACTCAACCGCTCGCCGACGCCATCGCCGAGGCCGAAGAGGTCATCACCGGGGCGCCGCACGTCCGGACCGAACAGGACCTGGTCGAGGGGTACGACTACCTCGCGGGCAGCATCAGGGCGTCGCTGCAGATGGCGTGGGCCTACGAACGGGACTTCCCGTACTTCACCCAGTCCACCGGCCCGTACACGAAGATGGGGCTCGACAACCCGGACACGCTGTACTTCAACGCGAACATCAGGGACGACCGCGAGTACGTCGTCACCGGCACGCGCGGGACGACCGCCGACCTCAGCTTCCAGGTGCTCAACGGCGACTACTCGCCGGTCGACGTGCCGGACAGCCTCGCCGCCTTCGATGACCGCCAGGTCGAGATCGCCGAGGACGGCACGTTCGAACTCCGCTTCGGACCGGCGAAACCCGATCCGGGGCCGAACTACTTCGTACTCGGCCCCGGATCGGCGATGCTCGTGGTCCGCGAGGTGCACAGCGACTGGGCGACCGAGCGCCGCGGTTCGATCCAGATCCGGTGCGAGGACACCGCGGGCGGCGCTCCCCCGCCGCTGTCGCGCGAAACGATGGCGAAGCGGTACGGCGTCACCGGGAAGATCCTGCTGAGCAGGCTCCGCACCTTCCTGGCCTTCCCGGAGTGGTTCTACCTGAACCTGCCGGTGAACACGATGACCGAACCGCGCTCCACCCCGGGCGGGCTGACCACCCAGTACTCCTCGGCCGGGCACTACGAACTCGGCGACGACGAGGTCATGATCGTCACCGTGCCGCGGTCGGACGCGCCGTACCAGGGCATCCAGCTGGGCAGCATGTGGTACCTCTCGCTCGACTACATCAACCACCAGACCAGCCTCACCGCCGACCAGGCACGCGTGGACCCCGACGGGAAGATCCGGTTCGTGCTCAGCGAACGCGATCCCGGCCTGGCCAACTGGCTCGAACGCACCGGGCACGACCGCGGGTACGTCCAGATCCGGTGGCAGCGGCTGTCCCGCGAACTGACCGCCGCGGACGGCCCCGAGGTCGAGGTGGTGAAGTTCGACGAACTCCCCGACCGGCTCCCGTTCCACGAGCGAGCGCGCGTGTCCCCCGCCGAATGGGCCGAGCGGATCGCGGCACGGCAGGCAGCCGTCGCCTCCCGGATGCTGGGGTGAGCCGTGCCGGATCTGTTGCAGGACAAGGTGGTCCTGGTGTCGGGTGTCGGACCGGGGCTCGGCCGGTCCATCGCCGTGCGCAGCGCGCTCGCCGGGGCGGACGTCGTCCTCGCCGCGCGAACCGAGTCACGGCTCGCCGAGGTGGCCGAGGAAATCCGCGCGCTCGGGCGGCGCGCGGTCACCGTGCCGACGGACATCACCGATGACGCTTCCGCCGAAGCGCTCGCCGGAAAAGCACATGAAGCGTTCGGGCGAGTGGATACGGTGGTGCACAACGCTTTCGCGATCCCCCCGATCGTCGACCTCGCCGATGTCGATTTGGACGCCGTCCGCGCGGGGTTCGAGACGAACGTGCTCGCCGCGCTCCGGCTGACGCGCCTGTGCACGCCCGCGCTCGAAGAGAGCGGCGGCTCGGTGGTGATGATCAATTCGGCGGTGCTGCGGCATTCCCGGCGGACGTTCGGCGCGTACAAGATGGCGAAGGCGAGCTTGCTCGCGCTCGCGCAGAGCCTCGCCTCGGAACTCGGCCCGCGCGGAATCCGGGTCAATTCGGTGGCACCGGGCTACATCTGGGCCGATTCGCTGAAATGGTATTTCGGCTATCTGGCGAAGGAACGCGGCGTGCCACCGGAGCAGGTCTACGCGGAAACCGCGGAGACGATCGACCTCCGCCGCCTCCCGGAACCGGACGAGATCGCCGACACCGTCGTCTTCCTCGCCTCGGCGCTGGCCCGGTGCGTGACCGGGCAGTGCCTCGACGTCAACGGCGGCGAATACCACCACTGAAGGGGAGAACATGCTTCCAGGGCGGGAAAACGTCGGCACGGTGGACGATCTGCACGCCTCGGCCACCAGGCTGACCGGGCTGGCCGACTTCGGTGGCGACGACCACCTCGAAGGGCTGCGGGTGCTGCTGGACTCCTATGCCGCCGAAGCGGAGCTGACGCCGTTCGGCAACAAGGTCCACCGCGCCTTCCTTCGCGGCGCGCTGGTGGCGCGGCTGCTGAGCGAGGCCGCGTGGCAGCAGAATCCGGAGTACGCCGACGTTCCCGTCGAACGCCCGATCTTCGTGACGGGCCTGCCGAGGACCGGGACGACCGCGTTGCACCGGCTGCTGACCGAGGATCCCGCGCACCAGGGGCTGGAGGTCTGGCTGACCGAGATGCCCCAGCCTCGGCCACCGCGCCAGACCTGGGCGGAAAACCCGGTGTTCCAACGGATCCAGGCTGGCTACGAGCAGCACCACGTCGCGCATCCCGAGTTCATGGGCCTGCACCACATGTCGGCCGACCAGGTCGAGGAGTGCTGGCAGCTGCTGCGGCAGTCGCTGAAATCGGTGTCCTACGAATGCCTCGCGCACGTGCCTTCGTACTCGCGCTGGCTCGACGGCCAGGACTGGACCGACGCCTACCGCAGGCACCGGCGCAACCTGCAGCTGATCGGGCTTCCCGACGCCGGGCGCCGCTGGGTCCTCAAGAACCCCAGCCACCTCTTCGCGCTCGACGAGCTGCTGGCGGTCTACCCGGACGCGCTGATCATCCAGACTCACCGGGCGCCGAGCACGATCATCGCGTCGGTGTGCAGCCTCACCGAGCAGGCCTCGGACGGCTGGTCGTCGAAGTTCCGGGGAGACGTGGTCGGGCGCGCGCAGCTCGACCTCTGGGCGCGCGGCGTCGAACGGTTCCGGGAAGCGAGGGCGCGCCACGATCCCGCGCAGTTCCACGACGTCGCCTACGACGACTTCGTGGCCGATCCGATCGGCACGGTCGAAGGCGCGTACCGGCATTTCGGGTTGTCGCTGAGCGAGCGGGCGCGGGAGGCGATGGCGGCCGTGCACGCCGCCAGCCGATCCGGGGAGCGCAAACCCGTCCACCGGTACGAACTGGCGGACTTCGGCCTGACGGCGGAAGAGGTCGACGAGCGGTTCGCCGCCTCCGTCCACTGAGGACTCAGTTTCCCCGCCACCACCTGGCGAAGAAGTTCCGCCGACGCGGCACCGGGTCCGCCTGCGCCGTGGAGATCCCGGCCGACGAAACCGGCGGGGCGGCCCAACGCCCTTCGTCCGGCCGTGGCGCGACCGGGGCGGGTGCGGGCATGGCGACCGGGGTGAAGCTGACGGGCAACGAGGTCAGTGCCCGGTGGAACGGCCCCTGCCGCCACACGAGCTGCTCGGCTGGCACCGCGAGGCGCAGGTCCGGCAGCACGTCGAGCAGGGTCTCGATCGCGGCCGACGCGATGACCCGCGCCGGGACCTGCGCCGGGCAGGTGTGCGGCCCGGCACCCCAGGCGAGGTGCGCGCGATTGCCCGCGCGGTGCGAGCTTTCCAGCTCGGGATCGGTGTTGGCGGCGGCGAAGCTGATCAGCAGTGGCTGGTCCGCGGGCAGGCGCGCACCGAGAAGGTCCACATCGGACTGCGGATAGGTCGCCGAGAAGTTGGCCATCGGCGGATCGGTCCACAGGATTTCGTCGAGCGCTTCCTCCACCGGCATGCTGCCGCCGGCGAGGTCACCGGCGAACCGCTCGTCGGAGAGCAGGAGCCGCACCCCGTTGGTGATCAGGTTCTGCTCCAGTTCGGTTCCCGCGCCCAGCATGGGGATCATCTGGTGCAACAGCTCCTCGTCGGTGAGCCGGGCGGGGTGGGCGATCATCCAGGACGGCAGGTCCGGGCCCGGTTCGCGCCGCTTGAGCGCGATCAGTTCCGCCATCGCCTGGCCCATCTTCAGGTTGGCCTGCTCGGGATCGTCCAGGTCGAACAGGCCCCGCACGCCGTCGAGGAGCCGTTCGCCGAGACCGGGCGGGCAGCCGAAGAGGTGGTTGAACACCTCCAGCGCCACCGAGGTGGCGTAGGCGCCGAGCAGATCCGCGGAACCGAGGTGGGCGAACCGGCCGATCAGCTCGCGCGCGGTGTGCTCGACATATCCGCGGAGCAGGTGCGGGTTGACCCTGCCGAGGCTGCTGGTGACCGCGCCGCGCAGCCTCGCGTGCACCGCGCCGTCGGTGTACAGGTAGTTCGGCCGGTAGCCCAGCATCGGCAGCACGGGGTTGTCCGGCGGCTGTCCCTGTTCCCAGCGCCGCGGGTCGCGGGGGAACGTGCTGGGTTCGCGGAGGACTTCCAGCGCGGCGGCGTAGCTGATCACCAGGTTCGCCGGAACACCTGGCGCGAGTTCGACGGGCGCGATGGCACCGTGCCGTTCGCGCAGGCGCGCGTAGACCGTTGCGGGATCGGCCGCGAACTCCGGGGTGTACAGCGGCGCGCGGTCGTCGTGCGCCGGGCACCGGGGCGGGGAGAAATCCATCGATGTCCTCGAAGCCCGTCAGTGCGCGACCTGGCTCGGCAAGAAGTCCTTGGCGGACAACGGATCCTCCGGTGGCACCTCGACCACGTTCGGTGCGGGGTTGCGGTTGACCAGCAGGCGCAGGACGTCCGGGCGGGAGTAGTGCCCGACCGGGTCCGCGGTGGACTTGGCGACCGCGATCAGCTCCGGAGGCAGATCGGCGAAGAGAATGCCCTCTTCGGTTTCCGACAGCGGCTCGGCCAGCGGCGTTCCTTCCGGCCCGTAGATCCGCGAGAACCCGCCGCCCGCCTGGAGCAGCCGCCGCTTCTGCTCGGTGTCGCAGAACAGCTCCAGCGCGGCGGTACCGGCGACCGCGCACGACGCGACGACGAAGGTCTGCCCCTCCACCGCGTAGATCAGACTCGCCGCGGTGTTCACCTCCGGGCCGAGCGCGTTCGCCAGGCCGCGGTACCCGCAGAAGGCCGGCCACGACCCGACGTGGATCTCTTCGCCCTGGCTGTACATGGCGTACTTCGTCAACGGCTGCAGGTGCTCCCAGCAGTTCAGCGCGCCGATCCGGCCCAGCGCGGTTTCGTGCACCTGGAGATCGCTGCCGTCGCCCTCGCCGAACACCGTCCGCTCCACGTGCGTCGGCTTGAGCTTCCGCCGCACCCCGAGCAGGTCGCCGATGGAGGAAATGGCCGCCTGCGCCATGTAGAGGCTGCCGCCCGCCCGCTCGCTGAACCCGAGCACGACGTGGATGCCGTGTTCGGCAGCGGCCCGGCGGATCCGGTACATCTCCGCGCCGTCGCGGGTCATCGAATTGGCCGCGTACCGCGGGACGAACCGCATCCCGGCCGCGGGCGAGTCGAGCCAGACCCACCACGGGTAGCCGGGCAGGAAGGTTTCCGGGAAGGCCACCAGCTGAGCGCCTCCGGCGGCGGCCTCGCCGATCAGGGCGATCACCTTGTCCACCCCCGCCGCGAGGTCGAGCCAGGCGGACTCGGCCTGCACTGCGGCAACGCGCACGGCCTGTTGCATCGTGGTTCTCCTGCGTCATGATCGGGAGCCGAGGTCTCACAGGATGTCCGAACCACCCTCGGTCACGGCTGACCCGCCGTGCCGCGGTCACTTGCGCCGCGTGCCAACTTCCCTCGCGGCCTGCCGGTACTCGCCCGGCGTCTGCCCCGTCGCCTCGCGGAACGCGCGGTGGAACCCGGACTCGCTGCCGAACCCGCAGGCCGCGGCCACCGAGCCGATCGGCTTGCCCGCCGCGTGCCGCAGCACCTCCTTGGCGCGGTCGATCCGGATCCGCCGCAGCTGCGCCGCGACGCCCTCCGCGCCGAGCGCGCGGTACAGCGAGCGGCGGGAAAGCTTGCACGCGTGCGCGACCGCGCTCGCGTCGAGCCTCGGATCGGCGAAGTTGCGGCGCAGGAACTCCGCCACCCGCTGCCGCGCGAGCGCGTCCGCCGCGCACGGTCCCGGTTCCGCGCTGGCCGCGAACGAGGCCGCCGCGGAGAGCAGGCCGATGGCGTGCGGGACGAGCACGGCCGTCTGCGCCGCGTCCTCCTTGGTCGCGTCGCGCAGCGAGGTGAGGAACTTCGCGACCACCACCCCCGGTGTGCCACCGCCGAGCGCGCGTGCGGTCAGCCCGCTGGTGTCCCGAATGGACAGTTCCCGCTTCGGCACCTGGACGACGAGCTGGCTGGACGGTTCGACGGCGTGCAGGGAGTACGGGCGGGTGCTGTCGTAGAAGGCCATCGCACCGGCCCGCAGCACGGCGGATCGCCCGTCCTGCTCGACGCGCTCGCACCCGTCGAGCAGGACACTCGCCAGCAGGTACTCCTCGTCGTCCTGGTTGATGAGCGACCTGGTCCGTCGCACGGTCTGCGGATCGGCCACCACCGTGGACAGCTCGACCGCGCCGCAGGGCACGTTTTCGATCTTGCCGTGGAAGTGCCGGTCGTCGACCGGTTCCGCGGTCAGGCGCACGAAGGTCGCGCAGATCAGGTCCCGCCAGTAGGCGAATCCTTCGCGCGCCGGTACGTCGACGGTGCTCACGGTGGCGTGGGTACGCCGATCCACGGTCACGGGCATGCCCGAGTATCTCGGGCCGCGCGCACCCCTGTCCACTCGCCAAGGGCAGGATGGCAGGGTGCCGAACTCCGCCCATCCGCTGCTCGACCTCTTCCTGGACGCCGCGCGGGAAAGGTTCCCCGCCGCCGACGGCGGCGTCACCGTGCTCCCGGATCTGCCCGGCGGCCTCGCCTGCTCGGTCGCCTTCACCGGGCACGCGGTCGTCGCCACCGCACTGTCCACTGTGGAGGTTCTCGGGCACCGGCCGGACGGCTTCGGCGGTGCCATGGCACCGGAGTTCCTGCGCGCGCTCGCGGGCCCCACCGGTTCGATCGGCACCATCGACGCCACGCTCGTCCGCCTCGGCACCGGCGGCGCACCACGCCTGCCGCCGCTCGCGAACGCCGACGGACATCCACGCGTCCGGTACGCCAGGGGCCTGCGCACCGACGTCCGCGTCTTCGGCGACGACCGCGGCCTGGTCACCGTCGCCGCCGGGCTCGCGGGGCGCACCGAGCTGAGCATCGAACTGCATCACCCGGACGGCGGTAGCCGGGGGCGGGGGCGATCGCTCCTCGCCGACGCGCTCACGGTGGTTCCCCGGCACGAGCCCGTGTTCGCCGCGGTCGCACCGGGCAACGCGCGGTCCCTGCGCGCGTTCCTCGCCGCCGGATTCACCCCGATCGGCGCCGAGGTGATCCTGCGACCGGGCTAGGACACGCTGGTCCATCGCCTTGGTATCGAAAAGGGCAGCATCGGGTGTGCGGTGTAATACGGACCGCGACCGGGGCGACTGCGCTGGTGCCGGAAGTCCGGGCACCGAGGCAGGGAGGCCGTCATGCCCCAGGACGCGATCCAGCTCTCCACGTCCGCGGTACTGCGCGCGGGCCGGGTTCTTCGCGACGCCCTCGACGATCCCGATCAGCGCGCGCTGGCGGTCACCAGGCTCGCGCTCGCCGGTGAACGCAGCATCGGCGCCTTCGACGAGACCACGGCACAGGCGTTCGAAAGCGCCGGCGTACCCGCCCGTGACGAACCACCCGGGGAACGCACCGTGGACGTGCTCGCGGCCGCGCTGGGCCAGCTCGACGTCGCCACCACCCTGCTGGCGGCCAGCAGCGCGGTGGGGGAACGGGCAGCGCCGGACCGGACCGCGCTCGATCAGCCGCTCCGTCGGCTCGGCACCACCGTCGAAGTGCTCACCGGGCTGGAATCCGCTCCCCCGCGACGCTTTCAGGACGATTCCCCCAGACCGTCCACTATGGAGGATGCGATCGACGCGCTGCGGTCGCGGGTCACCACCGCCTTCGACGCCGTCGTCAAGCGGTCCTCCGAGGTCGTCGCCACCTCGATCACCGGTATCCGCGACGGTGGCCCCGGCGCGCTGGCCGACGGCTGGCGCTGGGCGAAGCAGAACCTGAAGCTCGACCAGATCGGCGGCAAGCTCGCGAGACTGGGGCTGCGCGCGCTCCGTGGCGCGCTGAGGATCCTGTACCGGCTGCTTCCCTCGGACCGGCTCGACGCCATCCAGGACCGCGTCGAGCGGCTCGTGACCACCGCCGACGCGGGCTCGCCCGCGCTCGCGATGGTGAGCGCGGCACTCGGTGCCGACGAAGCCGCCCGTACCGCGGACGCGGCGCTCGACGACCGTCCCGGCGATCCCGTGAGGCTGGCCACCGCGACGTCCGCGCTGACCGCGCTGGCCGCCCGGCACGGCAAGGTGATGGACCTGTGCGGCGGTATCGCCACGGCCATCGGGTTCGCCACGGCGCTGACCGGGCTCGGCGTGCTGCCTGTGCTGATCCTCGGCGCGCACCTCGGCCTGCTCGGGACCGTCGTCGTGATCGGCCGCGAGTACGTCGGCAAGATCGGCGAAACGATCAGCGAAGCGACGAGGTGACCCGATGGCCGGGCCCTCGACCCGCCCCTTGCTGCTCGCCCAAACCCGCCAGGAAGTCGCGGCGCTGCACCAACTCGCCGCGGTACTGGCCGAGGTGGTGCCCGAAGGCGAGACCGGTCTGCTCGTGGTGGACCGGTTCGGCCTGCTGCTCGACCGGGTCGAGCGCGAGCTGGACGCGGTGCTCGCCGAGGCCGATCCGGAAACCGGCTGGCCCGAGCTGGAGACCGCCCGCGCGGCCGCGCTCGACCTCAAGCGGGAAGTCCTCGCCTACTGCCAGGGCGAGCTCCTGCGTCGCGCCGGGCTCGACCATGGCATCGGCGACGTCTCGCAGCGGCTGCTCGACCACCTCGCCCGCAGTACCGGAATCGATCGGCGCGTGCTGCGCTCGGTCGCGGAAAGCGAGTTCCTCACCCACACGGTCAGCATGATCCGCAACCGCTTCCCCGACGTGTCCGTGTGGAACCTGCCGGTGCTCGCGCACGAACTGGGGCACCACGTCGCGGCGAACCTGTCGCAGAGCGATCCCCGGTTGCGGGAAGAGTCGCGGCCGGTGCGCGAATACCTCAGCGAGGAGGCGGACAACAGCGGACAGGGCAGGAAGGTCGGACTGGCCCACCTCCACGAGCTGTTCGCGGACGTCTACGCCACCTACGTCCTCGGCGCCGCCTATCCCCTGCAGCTGCTCGTGCTCGCCGCGCGGCCGGGTCCCGGCACCCAGACGCACCCGGCGTGGAGCAGGCGGGCGCGGACGGTCCTGTCCGCGGTGGAGGCGCTCGGCCGGGACCGGCACCCGAGTGCCGCCGGATTCCGCGCCCTGTCCAGGAAACTGGCCTCGTTCGCCCGCGCGAACTTCCCGGACACCTTCGGCACGGCGGCGGAGCAGGCACTGGCCGGGCTCCAAGCCCGCGCGATGACCGGGCTGCTGGCCGAACACGCCTACGCACGGGCGCGCTACCCGATGCCGGACCGGGTGCACAGCCTCGTGATCGATCCCCGTGAACCGGAACAGGAACCCGTCGCGGGCACGACGGTCGCCGACGTGCTGAACGCCGCCTGGCTGTGGCGGCTCGACCGGGGCGACGGCCCTGCCTGGTTGCTCGACGAGGCGAGCCGTCGGGCGATATCGCTGAGCCGGCAGGTGAAGGAGTGATCCGTCGATGACTCATCCGGAGCAGCAGGAACTGCTCGAAATGCGCCTGGTGGCACTGGGCCAGGATCTCGCGAAGGTGCAGCGCGTGGCGGCCGCGGCTGGGCGGCGCAGCGAGAGCCTGAGCAAGCTCCAAGGCCTGATCGGCACCTACGACAGCCAGTCCCTGTCACGGAGGCTGTCGAGGGCGCAGCACCTGTTCGGCATGATCATGGATTCGATCCGCAACGACTACGAACTGCTCAGCCGGATCGAGGAACACGGCCTCGCGGACGAAGCCGAAGAACTCGAGAAACTGCTCCCCGACGCGTTCTACGCACTCACCAGGGCGAAAGAAGAACTCGAAGACAACATCCACCTCCTCGTCAAGGTCGATCCGGACATGACAAGGAGCCTGGTCAAGCGCTGCCGCGCGGAAGCCGATCGGGTCAAGGAGCTGAAGGACCAGCTCGAAACCGGCGCGCTCGAACCGGCCAAGGTGTGGAAGCGGTACGAAAAGCTCCTCGACAACGGGTGCAAGGAACTGTTCGCCGACTACGTCGACTTCCTCGGCGGGCTGACCCTGCGCGACCACGCGCTCGACGACGAGGTCTGCGCGATCACGGACGCGGTGCTGCGCGAGATCCCCGGAAATCCCAAACTGCTCGCCCTTCCCGCGCGGAGGCAAACGTTCTCCAGCGCGTTCACCGAGCTGGTGCGGCTCGGCTTCCCGGACTGGACGATCTGGAACATCCCCCTAGTCGGCGCGGAGATCGGCAAGTCCTATGTGGAGCGCTACGGGGTCGACGACCGGTTCGCCGCACTGCTCGGGGAGAACGCAGAAGACGCGCCAGCGCTGTTCGCGGACGCCTATGCGGCCTACACGATCGGACCGGCCTACGGCTGCGCGACGACGCTGCTGAAGTTCCAGCCGGACCACCGGTCCGAGCACTACCGCGCCGCGGTGATCCTGTGCGTGCTCGAACAGATCGCCCAGACCGCCGCCGGTTTCGGCGACGTCGTCGACAAGGCCAAGGAGTACTGGCAGGAGGCGCTGGTGCGCCTCAACGACGACGCGGACCCGGAGCTGGCGCTGGACGCGGTGCGGCCCTTCGCCTCGGCCGTCTGCGCGGAACTGGCCGAAGACGAGGTGACACCGTTCAAAGCGGCCCACTGGGCGCAGGTGACCGAGATCCGCGGTGAGCTCGGCGAGCCCGCCGTCACCGGCTACCGGCCGCCGACCGGTCTGAGCGCGCTGGTCCTGCTCAACGCCGCGTGGGCGACCTGGCTGGAGAACCCCGGTGACGGGCCGTGGGCGAAACGCGTGACCGACAACGTGAAGACCATCTGGCGGGCCGTGTCGAACCGCCGCACCCCTCGAGGAGGCCGCCGTGGTCAAGCGTAAGCCCGCCGTGCCCGACCCGTACGCGGGCGAGTGGGCGACGAACAAGCACCTGGCGCGCCCGTTGCCGCCGCCGATGCGCACCACCGACGTCCAGAAGCAGCTCAACCTGGCGCGGGCCGATCTCCGCGAGGGCCGGGTGGCCGAAGCCGCGGCGGCCGCGGGCGAGTTGCTGGCCGAGATCGAACGGAAGCTGCTCCTGCCCAACCCGAAAGAGCACCTCCTGCACGCGCTGGCCGGGGCCGCCTCGACCCTGCTGGGACTGGCCGGGTCCGGCCAGGACCGGTTCCAGGAGGCGATCGAGGAGTTCGCACGGGCGGGCGAGGTCGTCGAAGAGCGCGGTGACCTAGCCGCCGATCTCGGCATCGCACTGGCGAAATCGGGCGCCCCCGACGAAGCGAGGCCACGGCTGGAGACCGCGATCGACCTCGGCGAGGACACCCCGGACGTCCGGCGCACGCTCGCCGAGGTCCTGCGCGACATCGGGAGGCCGTTCGACGCGCTCCGCGCGTTCGACCTGGTGCTCGAACGCGCGCCCTACGACTGGCGGGCACGGGTGGCGCGCGCCGAACTCGCCGAAGCCAACGGTGGCGCACCGCTCGACGTCGCGCGCGGATGGCTCGACGCGGCGAACACCCTGCTCACCGCGGGTCGCCCGGAGGAGTCGGCCGCGGCCGCGGAGCGGGCCCGCGAACTCGCGCCCGCGCTCACCACCGACGTGGCGTTGGCGCTCGCGTCGGCGCACGCCGACTCCGGGAACACGGCGCAGGCGTTGGCGCAGCTGCACACCGTGCGGGAAAGCACGGCCACGACCGCGCAGCGCCTGTCGGCCGCGGAACTGTTCGCCCAGCTCGGCGCGTTCACCGAAGCGGGCGAACTGACCGACGCGGTACTGGCGGTCGAACCGGACGAGCCGGAAGGACTGACACTGCGCGCGCAGCTGCTGGTGAACCAGGGCCGTTCCGCCGACGCGGAGCCGATCATCACCCAGCTCGCCGACCTCGCCCCGGAGGATCCGCGCACCCACTACCTGCGCGGGGTCGCCGCACTCGACGCGGGTGACGCGGTCACCGCGATCGCGGCGCTGAGCCGCGCCGACCAGATCATGCCTGGCCAGCCCGCCGTCCTCGCGAACCTGGGTGCCGCGCTCGCGCACACGAAGCACTTCGACACCGCGCTCGATCTGCTGGACCAGGCACTGGACCTCGCGCCCGACGACGCGTGGACGCTCATCCTCCGCGGGCGGACCAAGATGGACCTCGAACGACTCGCCGAGGCGGAAGCGGACATCCGCGCGGCGCTGTCGTTCGAACCCGATCAGGCGGAAGGCCACGCGCTGCTCGGCGAACTGCTGAGCCGTAAGGAGGATTACGCCGAAGCCGACACCGAGTTCGCGCTCGCGCTCACCCTCGATCCCGGTCTCGGCTGGGTGTGGCCGAAACGGGGCGAAGCATTGACCGGCCTCGCGCGGTGGGCCGAAGCACGCGACGCGTTCGAAACCGCCATCCGACTCGCTCCGGAGGACGCGTCCGCTCGGACCGGGCTGGTCAACGTCCTGCTCAGCGCCAATGGCCCGGACACGATCGGCGACGCCGAGCGCGTGGTCGTGGCGGCGATCGCACTCGACGGCCAGGCCGCGGACGCTCGCGCGCTGCACGCGGAAATCCTGCGCCGCCAAGGAAAACTCGACGAAGCGCTGGCCGAACTGGACCGGGCCCTGGAGCTGCTGCCCGATTACGCCTACGCGGTCGGTACCCGCGGCGAGGTGCTGCTCGAACTCGGCCGCCGCGACGAGGCGATCACCGAGCTGCGGCGCTCGGTGGAGCTGGGGCTCGACCCGGCGTGGGTGCACGGCCAGCTCGGGCAGGCGCATCTGCTGAACTACGCGGAAAACGGCACGAAGACCGATCTCGACCAGTCGCTCGCGCACCTGCGGCAGGCCGTGACGGCGGTTCCCGACAGCCCTTCGCTGCACGTCGACCTCGGGCAAGCGCTGCGGCAGCAGGAAGACAACGAGGACGCCCTCGCGGAGTTCGACCAGGCCCTCGCGCTCTACGCGGTCACCACGGACGCCGTGCCCACGAGCGATCTCGCCACCGCGTACGCGTGCCGGGGTGAGACGCGGCTGGCGCTCGGGGACGCGGCCGGTGCGGTCGCCGATCTCGACCGCGCGCACGATCTCGGCGAGGACGCGGCCGACATCCGCGCGCTGTCGGCCGAAGCGAAACGGCTCACGGACGATCTGGCGGGCGCGCTCACCGACGCCGACGCCGCGCTGGCCGAAGACCCGGAGAACGTGCTCGCGCTGACCGTTCGCGGCGCCGTGCACGCGGACCGCGGCTCGCCCGAGGCCGCCGAGGCCGATCTCCGGGCCGCGTTGCGGCACGATCCGGTCAACGCGGACGCCCACCGCCAGCTCCGGCTGCTCCTGCTGTCGGCCAAGCGGTACGACGAATCGGTCGAAGCACTGGCGGACGCCGTGGGGCGGACGACGGGCGACGTCAGCCTCCTGAGCGAGTACGCGCAGGCGCTCACCGCGGCGGGCGATGTCCGGCTCGCGCTCACCGTGCTCGACGAACTGCTGTGGCGGGCGCCCGGGAATCCGGAGGTCCACCGGCTCCTCGGCGACACCCTCAGCGGCACGGGCCGTTACGCGGAAGCCGTGTCGGCGTATGCGCAAGGCCTGAGCCTCGCTCCTGGCGACAACACTCTGGTGCTGAACCTCGCGTACGCCCAAGCGCGCAACGACGAGTTCGACGCGGCACTCGCCACCCTCGACCGCCTCCCGCCGGACGCCACGACGTTGACCGCGCGGGCGGAGGTCTTCCTGGAAATGGGCCGGTGGGCCGATGCGGCAGCGGCAGCGTCCGAGGCGGTGCGCCTGCCCGGCCACGATGTCTCGGCGTACCTCGCGCTCGGCTGGGCCCTGCAGCACGGCGAGCACACCGACCAGGCGAAGTCCAAAGAGGCCTATGCGCAGGCGATGCGCTTGTCCCCCGAGGACGATCCTTGGCCGCGCAAGGGATTCGCCAACGCCTGCTACCTGACCGACGACGAGGAAACCGCGCACGCCCACTACCGGTACGTGGCCAAGATGCTCACGGACGTCTCCGCGCACGATCCCGACCGCAACGGCCTGCGCGGCTGGTGCCTGTACCGGATGGGGCGCCACGCGGAGGCCGTTGACTGCCTGCGCCGGGCCGTCGACGAACCGGACCTGCGGCCGGGAATCCTGCTCGACCTCGTGCTGGCGCACCTCGGCCGGGGCGACTTCGCCGCGGCCGAGGACGCGCTGGCCGCGGTGGTCACCGAACTGGACCGGCTGGCGCCGCCGCGACGGCGCGGCATCGCCCAAGTCGGGCTCGACAACCTCCGCACCGCCGCCGAACACGACGTGGCCGACCGGCAGAAGGCGCGCGAATTCGTCGCCAGGATCACCGAAGCCCTCGACGCGGAACCGCAGGCTTAGGGGCGATGCCGCTCGGTACCGCGAAAGATGCTCCTACAGAGGTCGGGCCGCGGTGTCTCCGAAGGCTCCTCTTGGGGCGTTGAGCGTCACTTTCTCGGCCCTCGCGGCAGCCTGCCGCCACCTTCGGGGCATGCGCAGCCCTGCCCGCACGTGAGCGAGGGCCGAGAAAGTGGCGCTACGGTCCCCGAAGGTGGCCTTCGGGGACCAACGGAGGACCTCCGCCGCCGACCACCGCACCGCGCCCCCGACATCGCCGCACACCCGACATCACTGTGACCTTCGGGGAATCCAGCGCCCCGAAGGTCACCTTCGGGGCAAGGGAACGCGCTCACGACGGTCACGTAGGGGTGAGCACGGTGCCGGGTGGCGCGGCCTGCAGCCGTTCCAGTGCCGTTCGCAGCGGGCCGGGTACCCGTACCGGTACCGGCGCGCCGTCTTCCACGCGCATGCAGGCGACCTGCTGGCGGCCGCGCGCGATCAGTTCCTCCGCTCCCCCGGAGAGCCGCACGTAGTCGAAGGCGAACGCGATCTGCGTCTGCGTCAGCTTTTCCAGGCCGAGCCGGAGCGCGATCTCGTCGAACGCGGTGAGTTCGTTCAGGTACTCGCATTCGACGCCGAGCGTGAAGATCTTCAGCCCGTCCCGCAGTTCGTCGACGATTCCGGGGTACACGGTGTGCAGGAACATTTCCCGGCAGCTGCCCTGCCAGCTCACGTACCGCGCGAAGTAGGCGTTGCCGACCAGGTTCGTGTCCTCGAACGACACCACGTGCCGCCATTCGAAGTACCGGTTCATCGCGCACCGGCCACTCGCACCGCGAGCACCACGGCGTCGCCGGACGGCGAAACGGTGGCCGAGCAGGTACCGATCCTGGCCGTTCCCGCGGTGAACCACGCCCAGCCCGCGACGGACGACTCCGCGATCACGAACGCTTCCTCCGGGCCGTGCCCGGCCTTCTGCGCGCATTCCGCGGCGCACCACACCCGGCTCGCGGCCACCGAGAGGTCCTCGCCGAGTTCGCGGGCCAGCCGCAGCGCCACCTCGTAGCGGTACTCGCCGAGGAGGCCGCGCCACACCGCCGCGTCCCGCCGGACGACCGGCTCGACATCGCACGTCGCGTCCAGCGCCGCCATCGTCATCCCAGCCCCATGTGCCAGCGATATCCGTTCCCCGCCAGGGGTTTCCGGTTTCCCGTCTGCCCGGTGGGACACGACGACGGGCGCGCCGAGCAGGCGGCCGACCGCCGACGAAGTCCATTGAGGACGGTCAGAGTCCTCGGGATGCGGCTCCAGCGCGATCCTGGGCGAAACGCCGGTCCGTTCCTCGACGTGCCGCTCCAGGTACGGCCCGAGCAGCGGCACCGGGAGCGGCCACGGCTCGCCGGTGCGCACCACGCGCAACCGCAGCCCCCGCCACGCTTCCACGACCCGGCCGTCGGCGTCGGACACGGTGATGTCCCAGACCACTTCCGCCGCGGTCCGCAGCCGCTCGGCCCCGGTGAGCACCAGCGGCCGGTCCGATCCGGAGCCGAGCGGGCCGGGCCGCAGCCGCTCGATCCCGACCGGCAACAGCGTCTGGTCCGGACGGCAGCACTGGATCGCCTGCATGACCGCGTCGCGCACACCGGGCGAACCGAGCACGAGCCCGGCGGGGAGGTGCCTGCCGAACCAGGTTTCCTCATCCACATCGGACAGTTCGGCGGTGGCGTAGGTCGCGCCGACGCGCCGATAGCCGCGCAGCCGCTGGAACCGCCCGCCCTGGAAAAGGGTGCGCCCGTACAGCTCCCCTGACGGGTCCAGCGCGAGCAACGGCAGCCCGGCGGCGTCCTCGGGAGAAACATCATCGGGTGCGGTGAACCGGCAGGTCGCCCGGAAGTGGTCGACCTGGAACCCGGTTTCGGCGCTGCGCAGCACCACCTCCACCACTCCCGGCCCGGTGACCAGTGCGGCCGTGCGCACGGTGACCTGCCCTCGGTGCGGCGCGACGATCGGACGGCTGAACTCCACCTCGGTGAACCAGGGCGGCCGGGTCTGTCCGGTCACCGCGCAGGCGAGCTGCGCCATCGCCTCCATCCCGAGCACCGCGGGGAAGAGCAGCGCGCCGTCGAGTTCGTGGTCGAGCAGGTAGGGGTCGGCCGCGACGGACAGCTCGGCCTCAGTGACCAGTTCGACCCCGGGGTAGTCGACGAGCACCCGGTCGGCGAACCGCCGCAGCGGCAGCTCCCGCCCGCCGACCTCCACGGTCGGCAACGCGCCGAGGCGCCCGGCGACCACGACGGTCACCGCCGCCCGCTCGGCCGCGAGCAGGCGGCGCAGCAGCGCCAGCCCCTCGTCCGCGGAGACCGGAGTGATCCCGTTGTGCCGCAACGATTCCACCACGCCGAGCCGCTCGCCCATGCCGACGCCGGACCAGACGCTCCATTCCACCGCGCGGCACCGGCAGCCGGGATGCTCGCGGGCGAACTCCTCGGTGGCCGCGCTCAGTGCCGCGTTCGCCGCGGCGTAGTGCGCTTCCCCTGCCAGGCCCGCCCTGCCGATGATGCTGCCGAAGGTGACCAGCAGCCGCAGCTCCGCGGCGCCGACCGCGTCCAGCACTTCGCGCAGGCCCGATACCTTCGGCGCCATCGTGCGAGCCAGCTCGACATCGTCCACATCGGACAGTGCGCGCGGCGAGTTCCGGCCCGCGCCGTGCAGCACGGCGGTGACCTGCCCGAACGCGGTGCGCAGTTCGGCCACCGCCGACCGCACCCCGGCACCGTCGGCGACGTCCGCCCGCAGGTAGCGGAACGGCACCCCGGCCGCGGTGAACCGGCGCAGGTTCTCCGCCAGTTCGGTGTCCCGCTCCGGATCGGACCTGCCGAGCAGGCCGACGCTCGCCCCGCTCCGGACGGCGAGGTCAAGTGCGCACTCGGCGGTAATGCCCTTGCCGCCACCGGTCACCAGCAAGACATCGCCAGCATCCAACGGGAACTCCGACGGAGCCTCGGGGAGGTCCAGCACGCGCAGCACCGGCTTGGTTCGCGCGCCCGTACTGTCGTACCGCAGTTCGGTGTAGCCCTCGGACGCGCTCGCCACGTCGGCGGCGATCCAGCCCGCCGCCTCCGGCACCGGTGGGACCTCGACCACCAGCACGGTCAACGCGGGCGCCTCCAGCGCGAGGCTCTTCGCCATCGCCACGGCGCCCGCCGCCGATCCGTGGTGCACCAGGAGGAACGTGCCCTTCGGCTGCTCGGCCAGCGCCGTCTTCGCGGCGGCGAGGACTTCGCTGAGGTCTTCCCCGCCGTGTTCGGGGAGGCAGACCATGACGCCGCTGCCCGAACCCGCCACCACGCGGTGCAATGACCCCGCGACCGGGTGATCCGGCGGCGCGTGCAGTTCCCACGCACCGTCCACTTTGGCCACGGCCACCGCCTCGCGGACAGCCGGTTCCAGCTCGACGGTGAAGGGCCGCACCCACGGCGCCACCCCGGCGGCGGACGCCGGTGACGGCTCGGCATCGACGCCCGTCTCGGCGAGATCTTCCAGCGCCTGCGCGATTTCCCGCACGGTCGCGGTGGCGAAGTTCAGCGGCGCGGCCGGAGCGGGGAGCCCGCGCGCACGGACGGCGTCGTGCACGATCTGGCCGACCGTGATCGAACTCAGGTGCAGTTCGTCCAGCAGCGCGCTGTCCGCGTCGACGGCGTCGACCGGCAGCTCGGCACGCTCGGCGGCGAGGCCGCGGATCAGCTCCACGGTGCCCGCCACCGGATTTCCGTTGCGCGGCACCGGTTCCGCCCGCGGCGCGGCTACCTCCGGCTCGTCGAGCGCGACGGGCTCGCGGTCGGGAGCCCCGGTTTCGCAGGGGTTTTCCAGCAGGCTGACGTGCTCCGGCAGCGGTTTCGCGTAGCGTCCTTCGAAGAGCACGCCGAGCCGGACGGGCGCGCCGAGCACGTAAGCCGCGGCGGCCGCGCGGAGCGTACCCGCCATCGACGCACCGCCCGCGTCGGTCGAAACCACCGGAACCGGCACTGTCTCCCGCGCCAGCCCGGACAGCACGCGCCCCGGCCCCACTTCGACGATCAGATCCGCCCCGCCGGCGGCCAGTTCGATCGCCTCGGCGAACCGCACCGGCGAACTCACCTGCCGTCCCAGCAGGTCGCGCAGATCGGTGTCCGCGGTCAGCGGCGCCGCGGACACCGTCGAGATCACCCGCCGCCGCGGGGCGCGAAGCGGTTCACCGGACAGGAAATCGGTGAACAACCGTGCCGCAGGCGCCACCTGCGGCGAGTGGAAGGCGTGGGACACCGGCAAGCGCGTGGCCCGGACGCCACGCCGCTCCGCCTCGGCGAGGACGTCCCCGATCGCGGCGGCGGGCCCGGCGAGCACGGTCTGCCGTGGCGCGTTCAGCCCGGCGATCACCACGGAATCGTGGTGGCACAACGCCTTCGCCTCCTCCGGGGCGGCGGCGACGCTGATCATCGCGCCCTCCCCGTGGCTCGCCTCGGTCATCAGCCTGCCGCGTTCGGCCGCGATCCTGACCAGCGCCGCCGCGTCCAGCACCCCGGCCCAGTGCAGCGCGGTCAGCTCGCCGAGGCTGTGCCCGACGGCCCGGTCGGCATCGACGCCGAGCGACGTGAGCACCCGGAGCGCCGCCGCCGAATCGGCGGCGATGCGGGGCTGCGCGGCGGCGGTGGACACCCCGGCATCCGCCATGACGGGCAGGTCCAGCGCGGCGTGGAAGCGGTCGGCCTCGGCGAACCGGCGGCGCAGCGCGCTGCCGCCCGTCGGCCCCGAACCCTGCCCGGGAAAGGCGAAAACGATCCGTGGTGGTACCGACGATTCTCCGAGAAACATCCCGTCGTCGACGACGCGCACGGCACCGGCGTCGATCCGTTCGGCGAGTTCGGTGAGCGCGCGGGCCGCCTGGCGCGGGTTCGCCGCCACCACCGCGCCCCGCACCGGCGCACCGGTCAGTTCGTCGTGCAACCGCGCGGCGAGATCGGCGAGGTTGGCGTAAGACAGCTCGCGCACCACGGCGACGGCCGCCGAAACCTCGGCCCGCAGTTCGGCGACGGTTTCCGCGTCGAACAGCAGCAGCTCGGCGTCCTGTGTGGACCGAGCGAGCGCGGTCGCCCTCGGGTCCGCACGGGTGTCACCCGCACCGGCGTCCTCGATGACGATGTGCGCGTTGATCCCGCCGAACCCCATGGAGGACACGCCCGCCCGCACCGGGCGGTCCGCTGGCCAGTCCTCCGGCCGGTCGGTCACCCGCACCGCGCAGCCGGGCTCGGCCAGCGCGGGATGCGGATCGAGACAGCCCGTGGTCGGCGGGATCGTCCGCCGGTGCACCGCGAGCACCGCCTTGATCAGCCCCGCCGCGCCCGCGGCCGCCTTGGTGTGCCCGATGTTCGCCTTGACGGTGCCGAGCACCGCGCGCGGCGCCGCCGGGTCGGCCGCGGTGCGGGTCGCCGTGATCGCGCCGATCTCCGTGGTGTCGCCGACCGCGGTCCCGGTCCCGTGGCCTTCGAGATAGCCGACGGTGCCCGCACCGAACCTGGCCCTGGCGTAGGCGCGTTCCATCGCGAGGCGCTGTCCGGCGACCTCCGGCCTGGTGATACCGCCGCTGCCGTCGGAGGACACGCCCCAGCCCGCGATCAGCGCGTAGACCCGCTGCCCGCGCGCCAGCGCCGCCTCCTCGGTGGTGAGCACCAGCATTCCGCAGCCCTCACCAGGCCAGAACCCGGCGGAGCGGCGGTCGTAGACGCGCATCTCGCCCGCGGCCAGCGCCCCGGTCTTGGCGAAGCCGACCAGCTCGAACGGGTCGATGGACAGGTCGACGCCGCCGGCGACGGCGACCTCCGCGTCGCCGGCGGTGAGCGCGGTGCAGGCGTGCGCCACCGACAGCAGCGACGACGAGCACGCACCGTCCACTGTGTACCCGCCGCCACCGAGGTCGAAGTAGTTGCAGATGCGCCCCGCGATGGTGTTGGCGAGCCCGCCGGCGAGCGTGTCCGCGCCCACCGGCGGGAAGGGCGCCTTGTAAGCCGATTCCAGGCCGTCGAGGAACTCGTCCACTCCGGTGTCCACAAGGGACGATTCGCGCAGCGCCCTCACCACGGTGCGCCGGACGTACGGCCAGCGCAGGCGCAGCAGGCTCGCCCTGCTGAACTCGCCGGTGAGCGTGTTGCCGACGATCACGGCGGTGTTCTCGCGCGGAAGGCCGTCACCGTCAGGAAAACCGGCGTCGGCGAGCGCGCGGGCGGCCATGTCCAGTGCGAGCCAGTGCGTCAGGTCGGTGGACCGGTAGGTACTCCCGGCGATCCGGTAGCCGACCCGGTCGAACTCGTAGCCTTCGAGCAATGCCGCGTAGGGCGAGTAGAACCGGTCCGGCGCGTCGCGGTCCGGGGAGTAGTAGTCGGCCAGCGGGGTGCGCCCGTCCGGCAGCAACCGGAACGCCCGCCTGCCTGCCAGGACGTTCTGCCAGAGTTCGTCAGGTGAAGCGGCGTCGGGATACCGGCAGGCCATGCCGACGACGGCGATCCTGCCTGGTTTTCGGTCGGTCATCGTGCCCCCACGGTGTCGGAGATCGTCATCGGCAACCCGGATCGCGGCCGCAGCGAGATCAGCGAATGCGGGTCGACCGGGTGCCCCTGCCGTGGCCGGAGCCGGAACCGCGTGGTGATCATCGCGACCGCGAGCTGGATTTCGAGCTCGGCGAGCGGGGCGCCGATGCACCGCCGCTGGCCGCCGCCGAACGGGAAGTAGGTGTAGCGGGCGGGCCCCGGCCCGTCCGGATCGAACCGGCCGGGGTCGAAGGCCTCCGGGTCCGGCCAGTGCCGAGGATCGTGGTGCACGGTGAGCGGGGAGACGAAAACCGTGCTGCGCGCGGGAATCCGGTACCCGCCGACGCGCACGTCCCGGATCGGCTGCCGGGGGAACATCGGGATCGGCGGGTGCAACCGCAGCGATTCGGCGACCACCTGCCGCAGGTAGGGCAGCGCGGCGAGATCCGAGGTGGTGAGTTCGCGCGCGTCGCGCCCGGACAGCACCGCGGTCACTTCGGCGCGGAGCCGGTCGCCCACCTCGGGGTGCGCGGCGATCTCGTGGAGCGTCCACGCCAGCCCGCACCCGGTGGTCTCGTGCCCGGCCAGCAGGTGGGTCTTCAGCTCGTCGAGGATCTGGCCGCGGGTCAACCCGTTCCCGTTCCGGTCGATGGCGGCGACGAGCCTGCCCACCATGCGGTCCGCGGGCAGCGCGCCGCGGTGGTGCTCGGCGAGCAGCTCGCCCACCGCCGCGTCGAGCACCGCCTGGGTGGCGCGCAGCCTGCGCCGGTGCCGTCCCGGCAGCCATGCGGGCAGCAGCTGCTCGGCGCTGCCGGGGAACATCGCGGAGAGCACGTGCACGATCGCCGGGATCACCTCGTCCGCGCGGTGGCTCAGGTCGTGGTCGCACAGCACCCTGGTGACCACGTCGAAGGCCAGCCGCATCACCTCGGGGACGATGTCGACCGGCGCACCGCGCGCGGCGAGCCCTTCCCAGCGGCGCATCAGGCCGTCGACGGCGGCGGTGATGACCGGGGCGTTGGGGTGCAGGAAATTCGCGCGGAACATCGGCTGCCCGGTGCGCCGCAGGGTCCGCCACTGTTCGCCGTCGGTGGTGAGCAGGCCCTTGCCGAAGAACAGTTCGAAGCCTTCGTAGACGCGCCCCCTGCGGTAGTTCTCGTTGTCGTGCAACACTTCCCGGATCGCCTCCGGCCCGGCGACCTGGTGCATCAGCTCCGGGCCGACCCGGAACCGCGTCACGTCGCCGTGCTCCCGCGCCATCCGCAGCATGAGATGCGCGGCCTGGTCGCGGAACCGGCGGATGCCGAACGGCAGCGCGGGACCCGGTGCACGCTCAGTGGTGGTCATGCGCCTCACCTGGCCAGCACGCACTTGTCGTACAGATCCGGCAGCCTGCGACCGGCGTCGTAGGCGTCCTTCAACGACCAGTAGGCCCCGTCACCGCCGTACTGCCGCCAGAACTCGTCCTCGCCGTAGTGCGCGGTGGAGTACAACGGCTTGTGCCCGCCGAGTTCGACGATCTTGCGCTCGATCAACCGGTTCAGGTGGTCGGCGGGGCGGTCGGGGCTGGTCGGCACGAGCCACCAGAACCCGAGGCTGACATACAGCTTCCCCGGTTCCATGGGGTAGAGCGAAATCGGCTCGCGCAGCCGCATCGGGCACAGCCAGACCGGTTTGATGCCGATCTCGGCGTCGAAGAACGCCATGAACTCCCCCACCGACTCCGCGGGCAGGTCGGCGTCCTGCAGCACCCATTCGAACGGGCGGCCGACCGCGCGCCGCACCCGGCTGGTGAGGCCGAACCGGCGGTCGAACATCTGGATCCGGCGCAGCACGTCCGCGTTGCGGGCGCGGCTCGGCCACAACCGCCGCAGCACGGGGTTCTCCAGGCCGAACAGCCGCGAGGTCCAGTACATGTCGGTGTCCCAGCGCCACAGGTAGTCCCTTGTGGACAGGAAGTCCTCGCCGCGCCGCCGGATCGACCGGTAGTAGACGCCGCCGGTGTAGTCCGACCGGTACGGGGCGCGGTCGGTGAAATCGGCGAGCACGAGGTAGACCGCTTCCGGTCCGAAGTAGACACCGTCGACGAAGTCCACCGGTTCGCCGTCCCACGCGAGGTCTTCGGCGATCCGCCGCAGCGCGGAGATCCAGCTTTCGATCGAGTCCATCCGCACGTGCCGCAGCCGCACGAACGGTTTCGCCGGTTCCAGGTCGATCTTCAACCGGAGCGCGTACCCGAGCGATCCGTAGGAGTGCGGGAAACCGCGGAACAGGTCAGCGTGCTCGTTGTCCTTCGTGGCCACCACTACCCTGCCGTCCCCGGTGAGGATCTCCATCTCCCGCACCTGGTCGTGCGGCAGGCCCGAGCGGAACGACGAGGACTCCGCGCCGGTGCCGACCACGCCCCCGCCCAAGGTGATCTTCTTGAAGTCGAGTACCACCGGCGGGAGCAGGCCGTGCGCGAGTGTCGCGTCGGCGAGGTCCTCGAACGTCGTCATCCCCTGCACTTCGGCCGTGCGCGCGTCCGGGTCGATGTGCAGCACCTTGTCGAAGTGCCGCACGTCGAGGCCGGACGCGCGGTCCGGTGCGCGGCGGGGGCGGAACAGGTTCGAGGTCTTCTTGACCAAGCGGACCGGCGCGTCCCCCGGCAGCGCGCGGTAGCTCTGCCGCAGCGCCTCGACGGCCTGCCGGTGCTCCGCCATGGCGGCGGAGTTCGTGGACGTGGGCACGGACCCTCCCTGGTCTCGGTCTCGGCGAATTCGGCGGCAGCGCGCGAAATCCCGTCCCCGCCACCGGATCCGACGCTAACGAGCCGGGACCCCGCCCGTCATCGATGTGCCGTTGAATCCGCTCCACTCCCGTTGACCAGCGCGGGCGCGGGTTCAACAACTGTGGACAGCGGGTCCACCAGTCCGGTGTGGTAGGCCAGCGCGACGGCCTGGAACGACCGGGTCAGGCCGAGTTTCCGCAACAGGTGGTGGATGTGCGAACGCACGGTCACCTCCGCGACGAACAGCTCCTTCGCGATCCGCGCCACCGGCTCGCCCGTCGCGAGCAGGCGCAGCACGTCGAGCTCCCGCGGGCTCAGCAACTCGTGCAGGTCCGGCCGCTCGGTCCTCGGCGCACGCCCGGTGTACCCGGCGATCACCCCGCTGGTCACCTCCGGCGAGAGCAGCGCGTGCCCGGCGGCGACCGAGCGGATGGCGTAGGCGATCTGCTCCACCGGATCGTCGTCGAGGATGAACCCGCGCGCGCCGGTCCGCAGCGCCCGTTCCACGCATTCCTTTTCCCCCGCGCCCGCCAGCACGATCACCGGCACCGGGTTCCGCGACGCCGCGTCGACCAGCCTGCCCGTTCCGTAGCCGAGGCAGGCGAGGCTGGCCAGCAGCACGTCGGGCGCCAGCCCGGGAATCGCCCCCGCGGCGGCGTCCCCGGCGTCGTAGTCCCCGATCAGCCGGAGATCGGGTTCGTTCGTCAACACGGTGCGCAACCCGGTGCGCACCAACGGTTGCTCGTGGCACAGCAGTACGCGGATCATGGCTCAGCCCTCTTCCCCCAGCACGTCGGCAGGCCCTTCGGGGCACGCGCCACACCCTATCGAACTTCGAACACCAGTTCGAAGGTTCGACGTGAGCTGAGTCTGGAGCAGCTGGAGTTCGTCCGGATGGAAATCCCGGCAAACGCGCCGCATGGCGGAGTCCGCGGGCTAGGTTGAGGGTCATGCGCTTCGGACTCTTCGTCCCGCAGGGGTGGCGGCTGGACCTGACCGGCATCGACCCCGCGGACCACTGGAAAACCATGCTCGGCATCGCGAAGCACGCGGAGGCCGGGCCCTTCGAATCGATCTGGGTCTACGACCACTTCCACACGGTGCCGGAGCCGACCGAGGAAGCCACCCACGAGGCGTGGTCACTGATGTCGGCCTTCGCCGCGGCCACCGAGACCATCCGGCTCGGGCAGATGTGCACCTGCGTCGGCTACCGCAACCCGGCGTACCTGGCGAAGGTCGCCACGACCGCCGACATCATCTCCGGCGGGCGCGTCGAGATGGGGATCGGCGCCGGCTGGTACGAGCACGAGTGGCGGGCTTACGGCTACGGCTTCCCGAGCGCCGGCGAGCGGCTCGCCCGGCTCGACGAAGGCGTCCGGATCATGCGGGACCTGTGGACCACCGGAAAGTCCACAGTGGATGGCGAGCACTACCGCACCGACGGCGCGATCCTGCGCCCGCTACCGCTGCAGGACGGCGGGATCCCCTTATGGATCGCCGGTGGCGGTGAGAAGAAGACCCTGCGGAT
Source organism: Amycolatopsis sp. CA-230715 (assembly GCF_018736145.1). Lineage (GTDB taxonomy): Bacteria > Actinomycetota > Actinomycetes > Mycobacteriales > Pseudonocardiaceae > Amycolatopsis. The sequence goes on along the minus strand of NZ_CP059997.1, from coordinate 7,990,736 downwards.
CGCCGCGCGGTTCGCGAAGTACACCAACTTCGCCGCCGACATCGACACATTCACCCGGAAGTCGGAGATCCTGGCCGGGCACTGCAAGGACGTCGGCACGGACTTCGGCGCGATCGTGCGCTCGGCCAACCACAACGGCGTCATCGCCGAGACCGAGAAAGAGGTCCAGGACAAGCTGGCCTGGCTCAAAGACCACTACGCGAGGCACGCGTCCCCGGAAGCTGCCGAGCGCGCGTACTCGATCTTCACCACCGGGGTGGGCATCGGCACACCCGAGCAGGTCGCGGAGCGACTGGCCAAGCTGGAAACGCTCGGCATGACCTACGCGATCTTCAACTTCCCCGAAGCCGCATACGACCGCTCCAGCATCGATCTCTTCGCAAAGCATGTCGTCCCGGCGATGGGCGCGAAATAGACTCTCGGTGCCGCGGTCAGGGCGCGCGGGTGCCCAGGATCTGTTCGGATTCGACCAACCCGACGTCGCTGGGTGCCCGGTGGTCGGCGAACACGCGCTGGCGCTGTTTGGCGCGCAGGTCCAGGTGCGCTTCGGCGGGCTTCGGGTAGCCGTGCTGGTCCCGCGCGGCGGCGGGGGTGAGCGTGCCGGGGTTCGTGGCGGGGATGTCGAACAGGACCGGGGCCACCACGGAGGTGGTCGACGGCGACAGCAGGTGCAGTGCGCCCAGCTGGAACCAGCGGCTGATCCTGGTCAGGCGGAAGGAGATCCGCATGACGGGCACGATCAGCGCGTCCAGCAGGCGGCTCTGGCGGATCCCGGCCAGCTCGCGCATCCAGCGCGGCATCGACGCGATAGAAGCGATGCGCAGTGCGGTGGTGATGACCAGCGCGCCCGGCCAGAGCACCGGGGGCAGCGGTGGCAGCATCACCTCGGCGTGCAGTAGATGGTCCATTGTGGAGCGTGCCGCCGCGGAGCCGACGAGCTGCGGCCGCATCCGCTCGAAGTACGCCCGCACACCCTCGCGGTCGCGGGGGACGTCGGCGGGGTCGCAGGTCTGCAGTTCGGCCGCGGCGACGCAGTCGGCCCAGTACCTGGCCTCGTCGGCCGGGCTCAGCTTGCCTGGCCCGTACTTCTCGTAGGCGTACAGGATCGAATGCCATGCGGTCAGGTGGATCCACAGCTGGGACTCGGGATCGTTGGCGTCGTAGGGTTTTCCGCTGCCCGGCTCGATGCCGATCCCGATCGAGTGGACCTTGACCAGGACGTCGGCGGCCTTCAGGGTTTCGCGGGTACCGGCGAAGGCGACCATCGCGAAGTACCGCAGCGTGCGGTCGTAACGGGTGCGCGGACGGGTGCGGATCGCCTTGGTCGCGTCGACGGCGGCGATCAGCGCGGGATCGAGTTCCTCGACCACGATCGCGCGCTGGAAGCCCAAGGTGAGCGAGGTCGGATACGTCCACACCCGCCACGTCACCGAGCCGGGGCCGAAAAACCCGCCGTCGGTGTGCGGCACGATCGTCGAGCGAGCACCGCGCGAGAGCCGCAACACGCGACCGACCGTCGGCGGTTCATCGGGATCGGCTCCGGTCACCGCGACCAGGACCGGGAGCACCACCCGCAACAGTCCCAGCAGCACCAGGCCGACGGCGCCGGTGCCGAGCAGGACCACCGCGGCCGCGAGGAAGACCCACGCCGACGACGAATCCCAGCGCGGGGCGTCCGCGTAGACGAGCACGCCGACGAGCACCAGCACCCCGAACGCCACCAGCGCGACCAGACCGGCCGCGGTCCTGCGCAGATCACCGTCCACAGTGGCCTGCAGCAGCACCACGCCGACCGTGACCAGCAGCACGCACAGCTCGCGCAGATCGAGCACGGTCACCGGCCATGGCCACCACGACGCGAACCGCTCGGGCTGGGCGAAGAACACCACTCCGGTGACGACCAGCGCGATCCCCTCGACCCCGGCGATGAGGCGCGCCCACACCGGCATCGGCGCGGTACGCCTCCGGCTGTCGAGCTCGTTGTCCACCCGGCGGGCGAGCTGAGCGGGCAGTGTCAGCACCGCGAGCAGCACCGTGCCCCCGGTGACGAGCAGCCACACGTCCGCGACGGGCACGCTGAAGGAGAACCCGAGTACGGTGACCGCGCGCGCCTGGTTCAGCACGCCGACGTGCAGTTCCGTGACGGCCAGGCTGCCACCGGCCAGGAGGAGCGGGGCGATGGCGGCGAGCCGCGCGTTCACCCAGCCCGGTTCCAGCGCGGCCAGCAGGAACAGCACGAAGGCGCCACCGAAACCGGCGCCCATCGTCGCGGCGGTGAGCGGATTCGCCGTCGTCCACGCGAACCACACGTTCGTCGCGCCGCTTCCGAGGTACAGCACGAGGAACAGCCCACCGCAGATCAGCAACAGCGGCGCGAACAACCCGGTGCGCACCGAAGGGGCCAGCGCCTTTCCCGGAGCCTCCGGCACCTGCAGCCGACTGTCGAAACCGCTTGCCGACGCTCCCGGTATGTTCATGACACCTCCTGTGGCGGAAAGACTGTCGGGCTGCTCGTGTTCAGCCGACCTCGGTGGTGCCGAGGACGGTGTCCTGCTCCGGCGGGGAGAGCGTGAGGTTCACGTCGAACTTGGCCAGCGACGGGTCCTTGGCGTCGGTCGTGATGTGCGAGACGGCTTCCTTGTCGACGGCGGACTTCGCCGGGCCCGCGGGCGTGCCCGCTGAGACGGTGAAGTCGACCGTGCCGTTCGCGGTGAAGGTCAGGCCGCCCTGCTCCGGCACCTTCGTTTCCGGGATGTCGAGGGTGACCCGCACCGGATCGACCTTGCCGCCGCTTGCCGTGACGTTCACCTTGGCGTCGATCTTTCCCCCGAGCTTGGTCACGCCCACCAGCCGCAGACCGTCCGCCGCGGCGGTGCCCGCGTCCACGTCGATGCTGAACGGTACCGACACGGTCTGGCCAGGGGCCGCCTTCGCCGGGACGTCCACGTGCACAACGGACTTGACCGACTGCGTTCCGATGATCGGGAAGGCGCCCTCCCAAGTCAGCGTCTTGTCCACGGCGCGCGCCGTGCCGGCGCCGAACACACCGAGGACGACCGTGAAGACAGCCATCAGAATTCCGGTCCTGACCACTTTTTGACGCACGGCAACCGGAACCGATTTTGCTGACACTTTTGCGTCCTTTACTCGTCGAATGAACACCGGGAAGCGACACAGCGGCAAAACGCAAAAGAGCCAGCCCTCGCCACTACGACATTAACATCCCAATTATCAAGTCCGCGGCGATGATTTCTCTCGACCGACCTCGAACCGGCATGCTTTCACGTACTCTACGGTTCTTCAACCTGTCCAGCAAGAAGAACCTTGCCGCGCTCATCCGCGGCCGGGGTCCCGAACTCCGCACACTCACAGCGATGACAAAGCTATTCTCGCGCGGGCGATTTCTGCTCGGCGACTCGGTCCCGGAACCCTGCCAGCAAGCCTGATCTCTCCGGTTTTCACCCGAGCTTTCGCACCGAGGTCGTGTCGCTCGTCAGCGGGGCTCCGTCCGCGGCGACGGGGACGACCCGCGGCACGCTCTCGCCCCGTTCGTCGACCAGGACCGAATGCGCCTCGCCCGCCTCGAATGCATGGCGCTCACCCCATTGGCGAAGCGTGACGATCACCGGAAACAGGTCCTTGCCCGCCTCGGTGAGCGCGTACACCCTGCGCTTGCCCGATTCGGGCTCGACCTGGGCGATGAGTCCGTACGCGACGAGCTTGCGGAGCCGGTCGGCGAGGATGTTGCGCGCGATTCCCGTGCGCTGCTGGAAATCGGTGAACGACCGGGCCCCGTCCATCGCGTCTCGCACGATCAGCAGGCTCCACCGGTCCCCGATCACGTCGGCCGCCCGCGCGACCGGGCACTCCGGATCCGTCCACGCGGGCAGCCGCCCGGCCACACCCTCTCGCGCCACCACTCCTCCAATGAGTTGCGTAATGAAACCATTCTGCCCTACGGTGCGAAGAGTTGCAAAATGAAATCAAACTGAGGAGGTCGCGGTGAGCCGAGGGACGAGACTGCTGCTGGCGGTGGTGTGCGGGGTGGCGGTCGCGAGCGTCTACGCGGGGCAGCCGGTACTGGAGCCGATGGGGCGGGACCTCGGCGTTCCCCGTGATTCGGTCGGCTGGTTCGTCGCCGTCGGACAGCTCGGCTACCTCGCCGGACTGGTGCTGCTGGTGCCGCTGGGCGATCTGCTGGACCGCAGGCGCCTGATCGCCGCGCACCTGGGGCTGGTGGCGGCGGGTCTCGCGGTCACCGCGGCCGCCCCGGTCGCCTGGGTGGCGTTCGGCGGCCTCGCCGTCGCGGGCCTGTTCGCGGTCGTGGTGCAGACCGCGGTCGCCTACGCGGCCTCGATCTCGCCGCCGGGCGAACGCGGGCGCAATCTCGGCGTCGTCACCTCCGGTGTGGTGGTCGGCATCCTCGGCGCCCGGATCGTCACCGGAAGCCTGGCGGACCTGTGGGGCTGGCGGAGCTGCTACCTCGTGCTGGCCGTACTCGCCGCCGCGCTCGGCGTGCTCAGCTTCTTCGCGCTGCCAACGGAAACCCGGACCGAAACCGAGCGGTACGGCCAGGTCGTCCGCTCGCTCGGCCGGCTGTTCACCCGGCCGGTGTTCCTCAGCCGCGGGCTGATCGCCTTCTTCCTCTTCGCCTCGTTCGGCACCCTGTGGAGCGGCATGGCGCTGCCGCTGGCCGGTGCGCCGTGGCACCTGAGCGAAGCGCAGATCGGGCTGTTCGGCATCGCCGGGCTCGCCGGTGCGCTGGGTGCGGCACGCTCCGGCCGCTGGGGCGACTCCGGGCACGCCGGCCGGGTCACCGGTGTCGCGCTCGTGCTCCTGCTCGGCTCTTGGCTCGCCATCGGGCAGCTCGGCTGGTCGCTGGCCCTGCTGATCGTCGGTGTGGTCGCGCTCGACTTCGCCGTCCAAGCCGTGCACGTGAGCAACCAGCACATCCTCACCACGACCTACGCCGACCGCACCAGCACCACGATCGGCGGGTACATGGTGTTCTACTCGCTCGGTTCCGCGTCCGGCGCCACCGCGACCACCGCGCTGTTCGACTCCGCGGGCTGGACCGGCCCCGCCGTCCTCGGCGCCGCGCTCTCGTTGTGCGCGCTCGCCACCTGGGCGCTCGCCCGTCGTGTCGTGCGGTCCCCGTCCTTGCCCCTAGCATCACCTTGTGGAACGGCGATCAATGACAGCTGCGGTCAAGGTGCGTACCGGTGACGTCCTCGGTTTCCGCTTGGCGGCGCACCACCTCGCGAACCGGAAACCGGCCGCCGAGCTGCACGAGGTGGCGGGTGCGTGCGCGATCCAGAACAGTCCGCCGGGGTCCGCGGCGGCCGCGCTGCACGCGCGCGCCGAGGACGTGACGCAAGAGCGGATCGACACGCTCGTCGGCGAGGAGAAGAGCCTTCTGCAGACGTGGTGCATGCGCGGCTCGCCGTTCTTCTTCCCGACTGCCGACGCGCCGATCTTCACCACCGGCGTCCTTCCCGCCAGCGAGAAGGCGCGCCTGCACCTGATCGTCGGCGTCGAACATTCGTTGAAAGAACTCGGCATGGGGCTCGACGAAGCGGTCGACCATGCGGCAGCGGGGATCGGCGCCGTGCTCGCGGGACGACAGCTCGCGATCAACGAACTCGGCGCGGAACTCGCCGCTCGCATCGCGGGCGCGCTTTCGCCCGCCCAGCGCGAAGTTTGGCGGTCAGCCGGGCCGCACGCCGAGAACCAGCCGATCGGCGAAGCCGTCGTGCACTTCTGCATCCGGATCCTGACACTGCGCGGCATCGTCTGCTTCGCTCCGCGCAGCGGGAACAAGGCGCCGTTCGTCCTGGTCGAAGAATGGCTCGGCGCTCCCCTGCCGGAGACCGACCCCGCTCGCGCCCGCGCCGAACTGCTGCGCCGCTACCTGCACTGCTACGGCCCGTCCACGCGAGCGGATTTCGCCGCGTGGCTCGGGGTTCGTTCCGGCGACGCCGACCCGTGGTGGTCCGCGCTCGACCTCATCCCGGTCGACTTCGGCGGAAACCGGGCATGGCTTCTCGCCGAGGACCTCGACGCCCTGAAGTCACCGCCCGAAACACACGGCGTGCGGCTACTCCCACCTCGCGATCCGTACACGCAGATGCGCGACCGGGACACCATCGTCGACAAGCGGCACCACCGCGAGGTGTGGAAGACGCTCGGCGAACCCGGCACGGTACTGGCCGACGGCGCGATCGCCGGTATTTGGCGGCCCCGCAAGAGCGGCCGGAAGCTGACCTTGACGATCACCGCGTTCCGGACGCTAAGCACCCGCGTCCGGAAACAGGTGCACGAGGAGGCGGAGCGGCTCGCTGCGTTGCGTGGCGCTTCGTCCGTGCAGATCGAGTTCGAGGCTTGAGGGCGTTCGCGGACGGCTACCGCAGGTGGACCAGCACCATGCCGTCGTTGCCCGGCGCCACTTCCACCCGCCGGTACAGCTTCTTCAGGTGCGGCTGCTTCAGTATCGCGAGCACGCGGTTCTTGAGCTTTCCCGAGCCCTTGCCCGGGATGATCTCGACCAGCGGCACCTTCTCGCCCGCCGCACGGAAGATCGCGTTGCGCACCGCTTTGTCGATATCCCGATCGTTGCGGAACACCGGGTGTAGATCCACCGTGAGCTTCTCCGGCAACACGTGCTCCTTCGCGTGACGACGTTCAGCGATCGAGGATAGCCGCGGGCGTCAGTAAGGCCACCATCTACAGTCTTCGGCCTTGACGTGTATGCGGGGCACGGTGAGAGTCACAGGCACGCCTGCGGCGCGCCGTGTGAAACTGTCGCTCCACGGTGCGGGTCGCGTCGTTGGTCACCAGCGACAGTTCCCCACGGAACGAAAACCTTTGGTCGCCTTGAGGTAGCGTCCCCGACGCACTTTCGGTCCCGATTGTTTTTCATCTTCTGCGCCGTCGTGGGCGCGTTGTGGCAGGTAGTCATCTTTTGTGTACACGATCGGGTGACGCTCGATTCTTTGCGGGGCGGTAGAATTGTTTTATGAACACCAAATCTGATTCTGTTCAGCGACGTTTGGCGATTATTCGGTATCAGCAGGCGATGTTGTTGCGGGATATCGCCGATATAGAGCAGGAGTCGTCGCGAAGATCGACCGTGGGACAGGTGGCGCTGCTGTGTGCCTTGACCCAGAACTCGGCGGAGCGGAAGACGGCGCTCGCTGACGCGTTGACCTCGTACCTGCCACGCACCCTGGAAGCACTGGAGAGGGGCTCATCGACGAGTACTCGGCCTCGCGGGTGTTCGAAGCCACGGCGTGTGTCTCTCGGGAGGTAGCGTCCGAAGTGGACGCTCGACTGGTTGAGAAGTTCGAGAACCGGAACGCGCCCGCGCTGCGGCGGATGGTCAACTCGCTGTTGATGCGCATCGACCCCGAAGGGTACGAACAGCGACGTAAGGCCAAGGCGGCGGCGCGCAGGCTCGAAATCCGCCACGGGGATCACGGGTCATCGACACTGTTCGCCGAACTGCCGTCCGACCGTGCTCAGGCGCTCTACGCGGCCTGCGACCAAGACGCACTGGAGAAAAAGCGGCAGGGCGACAAGCGCACCATGGACCAACTCAGGCTCGATGCGCTGGTCGAACGGTGCTTGAGCGGGAGTTGCGGCGGCAAGCCGAAAGCGCAAATCTTTCCTGCACATCGACCTGCCCACCCTGATGGGGCTGCGAGACAATCCCGCGGAACTCACCGGATGCGGCGACATCTCACCGGAGATGGCCCGCGAAATCGCCTTCGACGCCAACTCCGTCTGGAACCGCATCATCGACGAACCCATGACACAGCTACCGCTCGACGTCGGTCGGAAAAACTACCGGCCCGCCAAGCGCATGCGCAAGTACATCCAGGTCGCCTGCCGCCGCACCTGCAGCATGCCCGGCTGCAACCGACCCGCCCAGTACACCGACCTCGACCACGCGCAGGCGTGGAAAGACGGCGGCGGAACCAACAAAACGAACCTCCGGCCGTTGTGCAGGGTCCATCACAAACTCCGCGAAGAACCCGGCTGGACCTTCACCACCGACCCGACCGGAAAACTGACCGTCACCACGCCCGACGGGCGCAGCTACACCGAACGGACCTAGCTAGTCGATCGCGTGGTAGCCGCCGCGGTAGAAGACGAGCGCGGGCGTGTTGCCCCTGGCGCGCAAGGAAAGCACCTCCGCGAGGAACAGCACGTGGTCGCCCGCCGGGCGCGCGGTGACCGATCGGCATTCCAGGTTCGCCACCGCGCCGGTGAGCAGGGCGGCGCCGGTGCGAGAGCCGATCGTGTGCGCGACGCCGTCCAGTTCGCGTACGGTCGCGCGGTTGGCGAAGCGGGCGGACAGCGCTCGCTGGTCGGCGGCGAGCACCGACACCGCCCACAGGCCGGTGGCGCGCAACGCGGCGGTGAACGGCGAGTCCCGGTGGAAGCACACGGAAACCAATGCGGGTTCGAGCGACACCGACGTGAAACTGTTGGCGGTGCGCGCATCCTGGCCGTGTTCGGTCCTCGTGGTGATCACCGTGACGCCGGTCGGCAAACCGCCCAGCGTCGCGCGCAGCGCGTCCGGGGCCACCGGTGCAGCGGTCATCGCGCGCTCGCGACCGGGCGCAGGCGCTGATCCGGCAAACCGGTCCACCGCTGCGCCTGCGGCAGATCGAGCCCGAACTGGTCGAGCACACGCGCGGTGAGCTGCGTGACCACGTCGTCGACGGTGGCCGGTCTGGTGTAGAACACCGGCACCGGCGGGGCGATCACCGCGCCCATCCTGGTCAGCGCGAGCATGTTCTCCAGATGGATTTCCGAGAACGGCAGTTCACGGGGCACCACCACAAGACGGCGCCGCTCCTTCAACGCGACATCGGCGGCCCTCGTGATCAGATCGTCGCCGTACCCCATCCGCACCGCGGCAAGGGTTTTCATGCTGCACGGCACAATGACCATGCCGTCGGTCCGGAACGAACCGCTGGCGATCGCGGCGCACTGGTCCCCCGGCGCGTAGCTGTAGTCCGCCATCGCGCGCACCTGCGCGACGGTGCAGTCCGTCTCGAACTCCACCGTGGCCCTTCCCCACTTGCTGAGCACGAGATGCGTCTCCACGCCCAGTTCGCGCAGTGCCTCCAGCACGCGCACGCCGAGAACCGCGCCACTGGCCCCGGTGATCCCCACGATCAGCTTCATGATCGACTCCTGTCCTCATCCAGCGAAGCTGCGCGTCACGATGGAGCGCAGCACGTACGGGACGGTCGCGTCGATGTAGGTGCGGCCCGGTGGCGAGGCGGAGCCTCGTGCCGTGGTCCAGCCGTCCCCCTGCGACGGGTCCATGGTCAAAGCGCGGAATCCGCCGAACGTGGTGGAATCCGCGTCGAGATTCGCCCGTGTGGTGATCGCCCACAGCACGTCCTCCCCCGACGTGATGTCGACATCCTCATCGGTGAACACGATGAGCTTGACGAACGGGTGGTCGTCGAAGATGCGGCGGGCGATGTGCTTGAGCCTGCCGTCCGCCTCCCGCGACGGTTTCCGCACGGCCACGACCAGCAGCAGCATCCCGCCCCCTGCCGGGGAATAGTGCAGGTCGTGGATCAGGTTCCAGTCGTCGCCGTCATGCGACAGCGCGACCGACAACGCGCCCGCGGTGCCGAGAATGACCGACTGCTCCCGGCCCGGCCCGATCACCGCCTGGTACACCGGCGACTCGCGACTGGTCACCGCGGTCACCGTGAGCACGGGAAGATCGTTGCGTGCTTCCCCGTCGTAGCCGAGGAATTCCGGCAGCGACACGTCCGGCGCGCCGTTGAGCGTCTCGTCGGTGACCGTGTCGTCGAGATAGCCCTCCAGCACGATCTCCGACTCGGCCAGCACCGAGGTCTCCTGGCTGACCGCGGGCGCGACGGTGACCGGGGCCCCGGCCAGCGCACCGGCGATCGCGAGCTTTTCCTTACCCGCCAGCACTTTCGAGCTGAGCGCGGAGGCGATCATGGCCGCGGGCGGCACCCCGATGTTGACCGACACGGCCAGCCGCCCCGTGCGCCGGACGGCGGCTTCGTGCATCGCGCGCAACCGCCTGCTCGGCACCATCCAGACCGCGAGCCGGTCCGGCCCGACCACCAGCATCCGGTGCACCGACAGGGCGACCTCGCCGGTGACCGGATCAGCCGCGTAGATCATCCCCATGGTCAGGTACGGACCCGCGTCGCGAGGAGTCGAGCGCAACACCGGCAGTTCGGTCAGGTCGACGTGTCGACGGAGCACCGCCTGCGCGGGTGGATCCTCGACCGTTTCCGGCGGGCGCACCTCCGCGAGCACGCGGTCCACGGCCGCCCTGCTGGCCGTCGAAGGCAGACCGGGCAACCAGCGCCGCACGCGATCGCGGCACCCGTACAACCCGAGCAGCGCCGGGATCGACGAGTCCTCGACCAGGTACTCGACGGCCTTTTCCGCACGGGCGGCGGAATTCGCCGGGATCCCGCCGAAGTTCGCGGCGAAGTCCGCCGCGATGTCCTGCCGCGAGAACGCGCCCGGCCTGCTCACCCAGTCGTCCGGCCGATGCGCGCGAATCCAGTCCGCCGCGGCGCGCAGCGACAGCCCTGGCCTGCTCATCGCACCGCTCCTGTCATCCCCGCCACCTCGGCGAACCAGCTCGCCGGGCGCACCGCGTCGAGCAGCGCGGTGCCGACGAGCAGCCCGGAGTACCCCGCCGAGAGAAGCGCGGCCGCGTCCGCCGGGGTGCCGACACCGCTCGCGCTCACCGCGCACCGGGTCCCGGTGGCCAGCACTGCCTCCGACAACCGGAGGCTGCGCGCGAGGTCCCCGTCACCGCGTTCACCGGTCCGGATGTCCTTGTTGTTCACCGCGATCACGCACTCGGCGGGATGGGCCACGTCGGCGATCTCCTCCTCCGAAACCACTTCGACGAACGGGGTGAGCCCGAGCAGAAGCGCGCGTTCGGTCAGCGAGCGCAGGACGCTCACGGGCAGCAGCTGCGCGGTCAGCAGCACGGCGGACACCCCCAGCTCGGCGGCCCGCCGCAGATGCCGTTCCCTGGTGAGGAAATCCTTCTGCAGCAAGGGAACCCCGCTCACTTCCCGCACCGCTCGCAGCATCTCGACGGTGCCGCCGAACCAGGATCCGGTCACCACCGACAGGCACGGCGCGCCCGCTTCGCGGTACGCGTCCGCCACCTCGGCGGGACCGCGGCCGCCGAGCAGGTCGCGTCCCCCGGAATCACGGGCCTTGACCTCCGCGATCACCGGCACCGGCGCGGCGGCCAAGGCTTCGACGAAACCGCTCACGCCGACACCGCCGCCGTCCACTCTCGACGGATGGCTCGCACCGCGTCCGCGTCGAACCGTCCTCGCGCGTCCCGCGCCCCGGAGTCCACATCGACTCCGGCGAACCGGTGATCGCGCATGGTCGCGCGGAACTGCCCCGCGTTGGCCGCGGTCAGCCCGCCCGCCAGCAGGACCGGTCGGTCGACCGCGCCGACCACCGACGCGGCCACCTCCGGGTCGAGCCGGTGCGCCGTGCTGCCGATCCGGCCGCCGACCATCGAGTCCAGCAGGAACAGATCCGCGCCTGCCCGCTGGTAGGCGTCGATCAGCAGCCGTTCCAGGCACTGCCCGTCGCGCACGTGCAGGACCTTCACCACGGTCAGCCCGCGCGACTTCAGCGCGCGGACCGCGGCCGGGGTCTGGTACCCGTGCAACTGCACCCAGTTCACCCCGGACCCCTCGACGCGCGCGAGCAGCGCGCGCACGTCACGGGACAGGGTCACCAGCACCGGTGTGCGGCCCCGTTTCTTGACCGCGCGCACCAGCCGGTCGAACGCGGCGTCGCCGAGCTGCGCGCGCCCGTCCGGCACCCCGCTCCACAACCCGATCAGATCCGCGCCGGCCGCGGCGAGCAGGTCGACGTCCGCGACGCGGGTCGCCCCGCAGATCTTGAGCAACATGAGTCCCCCTTGCGATTCCGGTCATGCGTCGACGAGGGCGGGTAGCCCGGCGAGTGCGGAACCGAGCGCGTCCTCGTCGACGGAGTCGTCCCGCATCTGCCCGGACAGGTAGCGCTCGTAGGCGCTCAGGTCAAAGTGCCCGTGCCCAGACAGTCCGAAAAGGATTGTTTCGCCGACGCCGTTTTCCTTGCAGCGCAGTGCCTCTCGGATTGCGACGTCGATGGCATGCGTCGATTCGGGCGCCGGGATTATGCCCTCCGCCCGTGCGAACCGGATACCCGACTCGAAGCACCGGGTCTGCCCGACGGCCTCGGCCTCGATCAGGTCCGCGGCCAGCGCCCCGCTCACCAGCGGCGCCATTCCGTGGTAGCGCAGGCCGCCCGCGTGCAGCGACGGCGGCACGAAGCGGTGGCCGAGCGTGTGCATCTTCAGCAGCGGGGTGAGCCCCGCGGTGTCGCCGAAGTCGTAGCTGAGCTTGCCGCGCGTCATCGTCGGGCAGGCGGCCGGTTCCGCCGCGATGACCCGCACGCGCCTGCCGCCGCGCAACTGCGCCCCGAGGAACGGGAACACCAGCCCGCCGAAGTTGCTGCCGCCCCCGGCGCACCCGATCACCACGTCCGGGTAGTCGTCGGCGAGCGCGAGCTGGCTGAGCGCCTCCTGCCCGATCACGCTCTGGTGCAACAGGACGTGGTTGAGCACGCTGCCGCCCGCGTAGTTCGTCGCCGGATCCCCCGCCGCGATTTCGACGGCCTCGGAGGTGGCGATGCCGAGGCTGCCAGGGCAGTCCGGATCGGCGGCCAGTACGGCGCGGCCCGCCTCGGTTTCCTCGCTGGGGCTCGGCGTGCAGCGCGCGCCGTAGGTCTCCATCAGCAGCTTGCGGTACGGCTTCTGGTGGTAGCTCACCTTCACCATGTAGACCTGCACGTCGAGGTCGAACAGCGCACCGGCGAGCGCGAGCGACGAACCCCATTGCCCGGCACCGGTTTCGGTGGCCAGCTTCGTGATACCGGCTTCCTTGTTGTAATAGGCCTGCGCGATCGCGGTGTTCGGCTTGTGGCTTCCCGCGGGGCTACCGCCCTCGTACTTGTAGTAGATGCGCGCCGGCGTGTCGAGCGCCCGCTCCAGCCGCCTGGCCCGGAACAGCGGCGACGGCCGCCACTGCGCGTAGAGCTGGCGCACCGGTCCGGGAATCTCGATCTCCCGCTCCCGGCTCAGCTCCTGCCTCGCCAGTTCCTCCGGCATGATCGGCAGCAGGTCCGCCACCTCGATCGGCTTGCCGGTGCCGGGGTGCAGCATCGGCGGCGGATCGATGAGATCGGCGGCGAGGTTGTACCAGGTCTCCGGCAGTTCGTTCTCGCTGAGCTGGTACTTGACCTGTTCGGCCATATCGTGTTTCTCCTGATCTCAATAGAGTTTCGGGGGTTTCGCCGGAGCTTCGGCGACGAGCGAACCGGTGGTGAACGTCTCGGAACCCGAGAAGAGCAGCGGGTGCGCGGCGCGCAGCCCGGTGATGACGAGGTCGTAGGGCAGGTCGTCGAATTCGCCGTGCTCGTGCAGGAACTCCAGGTGCCTGCGCCCGGCCGCGTCGTAGGGGTGGTACACGCTGTCCTCGGTGCCGTCGAACTCCAGCGGCGCGATCCGGTACAGCCGGCAGAGCCGCTTGTTGAACACCGGCGTCGCCCGCAGCCAGCGCTCCCCGATCCGGACCGAAGCCAGGCAGTGGAACCGGAAGACGTCCCCGCCGACCAGTGCGCGCAACCGGTCCGAGGCCAGGTGGTTGCGCACGTCGGTGAGCACCAGCCTGGACGGCACGCCGATCGCCCGCGCCGCGGCGGCGAACAGCACCGACTTGTGCAGGCACATCCCCGAACCGCTGCGCAGCACCCCGCTGGCGCTCAGCCCGCCGCGGGACAGATCCGCGCCGTAGACCTCGTAGCGCACGTCGTCGCGCACCGCCCGGTACAGGGCCGCGACCGCGTCCGCCGATGCTGTCGCCGGACCGGGCAGCACCCGTCGCACGAATTCCCGCACCGGAGCGGACTCGTGGTCCAGGAACTCCGTGGCCGCCAATACGGCTCGTTCGGCTGTCATGACCGTCCCCTCACGTCTCCAGGCCGAGCATCGTGGCGATGCGGTTGTGCTGGATTTCCGAAGTCCCCGAGTAGATGGTGCCCGCGACCGCGTTGCGCAGATCCTTTTCCAGCCCGTACTCGGCCATGTACCCGTTTCCGCCGAAGATCTGCACGGCGGCCATGGCCGAAGCCACGTTGTACTCGCTCGCGGTGAGCTTCGCTATCGCGATGTCCGTTGTCACGTTTTCTTTCCTGGTCAACCGGAGCGCGGTGTCGTACAGCCACTTCCGCGTCGTTTCGACGCCGATCTTCATGTCGACGATCTTGTGCGCGACCGCCTGGTACGACGAGATGGGCCTGCCGAACTGCTCGCGCTGGTTCGCGTATTCCACGCACCGCGCGAGCCGGTGCTGCATTTCCCCCAGGTTGATGACGAACGAGCAGAGTATCTCCCATTTCATCACGTGGTCGAGCACCAGGAAACCCGCGCCGCGCCGCCCGACGACGTTGGCCGCCGGGACGCGGCAGTCCTCGAAGTACAGTTCGCACAGCGGCGAGGTGCGCAGTCCCATCTTCGGAATGGCGTTGCCGACCGAGAAACCGGGGGTATCCCGCTCGACGAGGAACGCCGTCGTGCCGAGCGGGCCGCCGTCGGGATGGGTCTTCGCGTACACCACGAACACGTCCGCGACCGGCCCGTTGCTGACGAACGTCTTGCTCCCGTTGAGCACGAAGCAGTCGCCGTCGGCCACCGCGGCGGTGCGCCCGCCGAGCGCGTCCGAACCCGCCCCCGGTTCGGAGATCGCGTGCGCGCCGATCACCTCTCCCGCGCAGATCTTCGGCAGGTAGGTGCGCTTGAGGTGGTCCGAACCGTAGCGCTGGAGCGGGATCCCCGTGCTCACCATGTGCGTGGAAACCGAGAAGTTCAGCCCGCCGTCGCGGCACTCGCGCCCGAGCGCTTCGAGCACGTACATCGTGGTGAGCAGGTCCTGGCCGAGGCCTCCCCAGCGCTCGTCGAACGGGAGCCCCAGAATCCCGCACTCGGCGACGAGCTTCCACTTGTCCATGCCGAACGTGCCGGCGCGATCGCGTTCGACGTGCCCCGCGCTCAGTTCCGCGCACCATTTACTCAGTCCCGCCGCCAGCTCCCGCTGGTCCGCATTCCACTCGATCACGAGTCATCCCCTCGGTTTCCGAGAACCCGGCTCAGTACTGGGAGAACCCGTCGGAGTCGAGGCTGTGCCGTTCGTCCCCGCGCAGTGCCGGGGAGAACACGCACACCAGCCGCAGGTCCTCCTCGTCGGAGGCGATCAGGAAATGCGGGTCGTGGCGATCGAGCGCGTAGAGCGTTCCCGGTTCGAGGCGATGGGACGTGCCGTCGATGTCGACCACCTCGCCCTTTCCGGAAATGCAGTAGCACGATTCCAGGTGGCGGCGGTACTCGAGCCGCGACTTGGTTCCGGCGTGCACGATGGTGTCCGTGACGCTGTACCCGAGGCCGTCGTCGTCGAGCAGGAAGCGGCGGCTCACCCCGTTCCCCCAGTCGACCGATTTCACATCCTCGATCTTTCGGACGATCATCCTTACCCCTCTTTTCCGACACTGGAAGAAATGGCACGACGTGATCCCTGCCCGTCGTGCCCTGACCGTATTTCCGCGACGAACTGCGCGAGCGCGCCGACCACGTCCGTCCCCTCGGCCGCGGCCCGCTCGACCACGGACACCGCCGCGCTGCCGATGATCGCCGCGTCGGCGCCCGCGGCACGGACCCCGTCGATCTCGCGCGCGCCCTTGACACCGAACCCGACCGCGATCGGCACCGTCGCGCTCGCCCGCAGCGCGTCGATCACCGGCGCCAGCCCCGCGTGGCCACCCGATGGCGCCGACCCGGTGCGGCCGTAGTGCGCGACCAGGTAGAGGTAGGCCGACGCGTGGCGCGCCGACTCGCGCGCGGTCCGCTCGTCGGAGCTCGGATAGCAGGTCGTCACCACCGGCACCGCTCGATCGGCGGCCGCCTCGTAGTACTTCTCGCGCAGCAGCGGCGGCAGCCCGTGCACGAGGACCGCATCGGCACCGGCGTCACCGAGCAGGCCGAGAAAGTCCTCCACGCCAAGCGGTTTGACCGTGTGGCTCCAATCGGCGAGCACCGCGATGCGCAGGTGTTCGAGGCCCGCCCGCGCTTCGGCCACGACGTCGAGCGTGCCCCGCAGGTCCGTCCCGGCCGCCAGCGCGCGGGACGCGGAACGGCGGACCACCGGTCCGTCGGTGCAGGAGTCCGGGAACGGCACCGCCAGCTCCAGGCAGTCCACTTCGGACTCGTCGAGCATCCGGATCAACTCGGGCAGCACCGGCAGCGGCGGATCGCCCGCGTTGATGAACAGCGCGAGCCCCGGTTTCCCCGGTGGCGCGGCGAAGAAGCCGGGCCGGGCGTCCTCAGCCATGGGCGCCGACCACCTCCGGCTGGCGGCAGCGGTCGACCAGCCGCCGGGCGGATCCGTCGTGCACGGCGGTCAACGCGGCCCGCACCGCCTCCGGCCACGAATCGCACGCACCCACCGCGATCGCCAGCGCGGCCGCGTTCAGGCACACCGTGTGCACGGCGCCGTCGGGAGCGTCTCCCGCGAGCACGCCGAGAAACCGTTCGACCGCTTCGGTTTCCGGTGCCGCGGCGAGATCGGCGTCGGAGGCCGGGACCAGTCCCAGCGCGCCGGGGTCGAGCACCTCTGGTGCCCTGCCGTCGTTGCCCAGCACCGCGTTGGGGCCGGCCGTGGTCAGTTCGTCCACACCGGACTCGTTGTGGCACAACAGGATCCGCTTGTGGCGCTCGCGCTCGGCGAGCACCCCGAGATACCCGGCGAGCTGCCCAACCGCCACGCCGGTCACCTGCGCCGACACCGGTACCGTCGGCAGGAACGGCCCCACCGCGTTGAGGAACCGGCCGACCGAGCGGATGTCCAGTGGCGCCACGTCCCTGGCCAGCGAGGTGATCTGCGCCGGGTAGACGAAGTTGCCCGCGAACGCGATGCCGTGCCGGTCCAGCAATTCGGCGGTCCGCTCGTAGGACCCGGTCAGCTCGATGCCGAGCAGTCCGAGGAGATCGAACGAGCCGACCCGGCCAGAGTACGCGCGTGACCCGGTCTTGAGCACGCGCACACCCGTGGCCGCGGCCACGAACGCACTCGCGGTGGAGATGTTGAACGTGCCCCGCCCGCCGCCGGTGCCGACGATGTTGACGGTGTCTGGGAAGGCCACCGGCGGCGTGCTCCGGTGCTCGTCGAGCGAGTCGAACAACGCGCGCAGCGTGTCCCGGTCCGGCATCGCCGTGCCGAGCGAGGCGAGCACGGCGGCGGCTTCCCCGCGCCGGAGCTTCCCGGCGGCCTGGCGGTCCCAGAACGCACGCCAGGCGGGCACGCCGATCGGCTCGGTGCGCGCCAGCAACCTCGACAGCAGCTCGGTCATGGCAGGTGAACCGCCGATGCTTCGAGCGCGGCGCCGACGAAGGCGTTGATCGCGGTGACCGTGCGGAAGCTGTCCGGGTTCAGGTCGACGTCGTCGACCGGGACGTCGAAGGTGTCTTCGAGCCACGCGATCAGCTTGAGCAGGCCGAGGCTGTCGATGACGCCGTTGGCGATCAGGTCGTAATCGGCGGCGAGGTCCTCGTGCGGGACATCGGGGAGGAACTCCTCGACGACGAACGCGCGAATGGCTGAGCTGTGGTCCACGTCAGTGTCCTTTCGAATACGTGCTGGCGATCTGCTTGCGATCGGGCTTGCCCGTCGACGTGCGCGGCAGCGCCGCGTCGACGAGGTGCAGGACGGCGGGGACGGCGGCGGCGGGCAACTGGGCGGCGCAATGCCGCCGGAGCGCCAGGCTGTCCGGCGAGCCGGTGGCGCGCCTGCGCACCACGGCGTGCAGCACGGTCCCCGCGAGCGCGTCGGGCTCACCGAACACCACGGCCTCCGGGACGTCGGGGTGCGCGAGCAGTGCCCGCTCCACCTCCTGGGTGTTCACGCGCGAGCCGCGGACCTTCACCTGGAAGTCGTTGCGGCCCACCAGGGTCAGCTCGCCGGAAGCGTCGCGGCGGACGAGGTCGCCGGAGGCGAAGTAGCGCAACCGGTCCGCGCCTTCCGGATGCGGCACGAAAGCCCGCTCGGTGAGCGCCGCGTCGAGATATCCCGGCGCCTGGAACGGGGTGTTGACCAGGAGCTCGCCGACGCCCTCCCCCTCGACCACGGCTCCGTTCGCGTCGACGAGCAGCGCGCTGACCCCGTCGATCGGGCGGCCGAGCGGAATGGGGGCGTCCTGCCGTGCACCGTCGATGTGGTGCAGGAAACTGTCGTTGGTCTCGGTGCACCCGTAGAGGTTGTACAGCCGCGCGCCGGGGAACAGGCCGCGCAGCCGGTGCGCGTTGCGGGGCGGCAGCACGTCGCCGGTGGAGATCACGTGCCGGACCGCGCGGTGCGGGCCCGCGGTCGATTCGAGCAGCAGCTGGAAGCACATCGGGACCGCCTGCACGAGGTGCACGCGGTGGCGGTCGAGCAGCTCGTGCAGGTAACCGGCCCTGGTCGCGCGCGCGGCGTCGACGAGCACCACCTTGCCGCCCGCGGCGAGCGTGGTCCAGATGTCGAGCAGGCACAGGTCGAAGTTGAGCGGCGCGTAGTTCAGCGCGGTCTTCGGGCCGCTGCCGAAGAAGGCGGCGCGCGCCCAGCCGACGAACCTGCCGACCCCGCCCGCGGTCAGCGGCACGATCTTCGGCACCCCGGTCGACCCGGAACTGGTCAGCAGGAACAGCACCGCGTCCGGTCCGCCGTCGTGGTCCGTGAGCGGCCACGGGACCAAACCGTCCGATGTGGACAGATCGACGACGTGGCCGGCCGACGGCGACGGCGCCGCGGACATCGTCACGTGGCAGCGGGCGTTGTCGAGCAGGTGCGTTTCGGTGGCACGCGGCAGCGTCGTGGACATCAGCAGCACCGGATGTCCCGCGCTCATCGCGCCGAGCACCAGCGCGATCGTGTCCGGTGTCTTCTCGGCGCGCACGGCGACCGGCGCGCACGGCTCGAGCCCGAGCGCGACGAGCGCGGCACGGGCCCGGCTCGCCCGCAGGACCAGTTCGCCGTACCCGACTTCCTCGTCACGCCAGATCAGCGCGGTCGCCTCGGGCCGCGCGGCCGCGTGCGCCGCGATCGCCCCGACCAACCGGTCGGTCGTCGCGTTTCCAGCTTGATTTTCGCAGCCTGAGGCGGCCCGCCCGAGTCGCACAGAAATCCCCCACGAGAAAAGGAAACATGTTTGACAAAATAGTTCGATCTTGCCCGGACACGTCTCCCCACGAGTTTCCCCGCGCCTCGGTGCTGACGCAAGGTTATTTCAGTTTTCCGCTGATCGGGACGGACGGTCGGAGCATTTCGCGTGACCCGTTCAGGCTAAGGTGGACCGTTCGAACTCCCGATAATGGTCCGGCAGACGGGCCAACGCGATGCCCGGCGAAATAACTCCCGGTATTCACAACAGTATTGTGTTTTCCGGGAAACGATCAACGGCGACATCCGATCGACTGCGACCGGGACGCTTCCCACCATGATCGAAAACGTTTTTCGGGCACATCGTAACAACTGTCCGCCGGGTCGGTCAGTTGATATCGACGACCGGCACGTGCTCGACCACCTCCCGGCGACGAGCACCGAAACCCCTTCCAGACAAGGGGTTCTCACATCCCGGGAGCATCAGGTCGGCGCACGCCCGCCATCGAGCGCCAGCTCCGCGCCGCCGCATCGACCCGACGACAGCACCAATCGGAACCGGTCCGCGTGAGCAAGGGGACGAACCGGCCGAATCCCGGAATCCGGCGAGGCGCAACCGCGTCACCACCCGACAGGTGCCACCTACACTGCGTAACACCCGCGTCACGACCAATTACCACAATCCGAGTGCGGGTTTCTGTTCGATAATCCCATACGAAGGAACGGGCGTCATTACGCTCCGTGAATAGCCGCTCCCCAGCCGCAACCACATTGAACACAAAGGCTGCGACAGAGTCCGCGACCGCGGCACAGATACATCGCCTTCGAATTTTTCAGATGATGGGCTGCATTAACCCGGTCGCGGGCCCGTGCCGTTGCAGTTCCAGCCACGCCCGGCTCAGCCTGGCGACCAGCTCGGTCAGCACGTCGATCGGAAAACTGCACGGCAGGCGCAGGTAGTTGTCGTGCGCCCCGGTCGGGTCCGTCGTCGACCCCGCGACGACCTCGACGCCGTGGCGCAGGGCGACCTGCGCGAACACCTGCGCATTGGTGTCCGGGAGCTCGATCCACAGCGCGGAACCGCCGTCGGGGGTCCGCCACCGCCACGACGGCAGGTGCTCGGTGAGCAGCTCGCGCAGGTGGTCCATCCGCGCCTGCAGCGCGCCGGCGCGAGCACGCGCGATCTCGCCGATGTCCGGGAGCAGGCGCGCGGCGAGTGCCTGGTCCAGCACCGGTGTGCCCAGATCGGCGCGGACCTTGTACCTGGCGAGCCGTTCGATGATCTCCCCCGGCCCGCGGGCCCATCCGATGCGCAGCCCCGCCCACACCGCCTTGGCCAGCGAGCCGACGGTCAGCACCTCGGCGGCAGGGGGCGCGAACGCCGCGATCGGCGGCGGCACCGACCCGCTGTCCGACGAACTGGTGGCGTAGGCGTGATCCTCCAGCAGCGGCACGTTGAACCGCACACACAGGTCCGCGACCTGCTTGCGCCTGGCCGCGGACATCAGCGTGCCGGTCGGGTTGTGGTAGGTCGGCATGACGTAGAGCAGCACCGGCTGGTGTTCGGCGAACGCCTGCGCGAGCAGATCGGGGCGGATGCCCTCGTCGTCGAGGGGAACGCCGACGAGGCGCGCGCCCGCCGCGCGGAACAGGTCGAGAAACCCCGGCCAGCTCGGCGTTTCCACGATCACCGCGCACCCCGGTCGCAGGTACATCTGCGCGACGAGGCCCATCACCTGCTGCGCGCCGGTGGTCACCAGCACCTGGTCGGCGGCGGTCGGCAGCTCGGCCGCCGCGTAGTAGGCGGCGACGGCCCGGCGCAGCGCGGGGAAACCGCGGGGATGGTAGCCGAGGTCGGCGAGCAGGTCCGCCAGGTCCGTGCGGACGAGTTCGCGCACGGCGTCGCCGAGTTCCGGTACCGCGGGCTCGATGGTCATCGCCAGCGAGATCAGTTCGCTCGGCCCGTCGACCATGCGCTGGAAGATCGACGTCGCCCTGCCGCCCGGCACCCTGCCGTCCGCGGCGAACGTCTTCGGCCGTACCGTGGCGGTCACGCGCGTGCCGCTGCCCCGCTGGCTGTCGATCATCCCGGCGCCGCGCAGCGCGTCGTAGGCGGCCACGACGGTCGCCCTGCTGATCGCCAGCCGCTGCGCGAGCTCCCGCTCCGACGGCAGCCGTTCGCCCGCGCGCAGATCGCCCGCGCGGATCGCGCGTTCCAGCGCACCGGCCAGCTTCCGGTACAGCGGTGCCCGCGAAACGGTCCAGTCGCCGAGCAGGTCCACGACTGCCCCGAGATCACCAGAACGGTCCACTCGCCTCGCCCCACTCCGCGATTGGCCTGCTGCCATCCCATCCGCTGCGAAGGTACCTCTTTTTTCCTTCCCCGCAGGGCTTTTCGCCCTGGAAGCAGCAACCCAGTCCACCTTCCCCGGTATTGGACCGGGACTGCGGGCCAGGGCGTGGGAAAGCATTGAGCGGTGCAACCAGTCCACACAGGGGTATGGACTGGTCCGCGACAGCTGGAGGATCTCGCATGGGGGCATCCGACGTGACCGGTCAGGACCTCGACCGGCTCCTCGCCCGCTGGAACGACACGGCGGCCGCCGTACCCGGCACGACGCTGCCGGACCTGTTCGCCGACCAGGTCGCGCGCACGCCGCGAGCGACGGCCGTCGTCTTCGAAGGCGTGCGGCTGACCTACGCGCGGCTCGCCAAGCGGGTCGGCGATCTCGCCTCGGCTCTTCGCGCGCGGGGAGCGGGGCCTGGCCGGATCGTCGCCGTCGCGGTGCCGCGCTCCCTCGACCTGATCACCGGCCTGCTGGCCGTGCTGGAAACCGGCGCGGCCTACCTGCCGATCGACCCGGACTACCCGGCCGACCGGATCGCGTTCATGCTCGCCGACGCCGAACCCGTGCTGGTGCTGACGACGACGGCGACCGGTGCCGTGCTCCCAGCAGGCACCGGCACGATCCTGCTGGACCGGATCGATCACACCGCGGCGCACCCGAACGGGCACAAGCCACCGCGGCCGACACCGCACGACGCGGCGTACGTGATCTACACGTCCGGCTCGACCGGGCGGCCGAAGGGCGTCGTCGTCCCCCACCGCGGCATCGTCAACCGCCTGCTGTGGATGCAGGAGGAATACCGGCTCGGCGCGGACGACCGGGTGCTGCAGAAGACCCCTTCCAGCTTCGACGTTTCGGTGTGGGAGTTCTTCTGGCCGTTGATCGTCGGCGCCACCCTCGTCGTGGCCCGCCCGGACGGCCACCGCGACACCGCCTACCTCGCCGAGACGATCCAGGCGGCAGGCATCACCACTGTCCACTTCGTACCGTCGATGCTGCGGGTGTTCCTGACCGAACCCGCCGCCGCGGCGTGCACCGGGCTCCGCAGGGTGATCTGCAGCGGTGAAGCGCTCCCCGCCGATCTCGCGCAGCGCTTCCGCGAGACGATCGGCGTCGGCCTGCACAACCTGTACGGCCCGACCGAGGCGTCGGTCGACGTCACCTACTGGGAATGCGCCGACGAACCGGGGCGGACCTCGGTCCCGATCGGCCGTCCGGTGTGGAACACCAGGGTGCACGTGCTGGACGCGGAGCTGCGCCCGGTGCCCGTCGGCGAGATCGGCGAGCTCCACCTGGCTGGCGTGCAGCTCGCGGACGGCTACCTGCGGCGGAGCGCGCTGACCGCGGAGCGGTTCGTGGCCGATCCGTACGGCCCTGCCGGTTCCCGCATGTACCGCACCGGCGATCTGGCGAAATGGCGCGAAGACGGTGTGCTCGAGTACGCGGGCCGCGTCGACCACCAGGTGAAGATCCACGGCCAGCGGATCGAACTGGGCGAGATCGAAGCGACGCTCGCCGCCGATCCCTCGGTCGGGCAGGTCGCCGTGACGCTGCGGGAAGACCGCCCCGGCAGCCACCGCCTCATCGCGTACGTGGTGCCCGCGACGGACGAGTTCGATCCGGCGCGCCTTCGCCGTTACGCCGCGGACTCGCTGCCGGAGCACATGACCCCCGCCGCGATCGTCGCGCTCGACGAGTTCCCGCTGTCACCGAGCGGAAAACTGGACCGCGCCGCCCTGCCCGCACCGCCCAAGGTCACGGCGGGCGAAGGCCGGGCACCGGTCACCCCGGTCGAGCGGACCCTGTGCGCTCTCGTGAGCGAGGCGCTCGAAGTCGCCGATGTCGGTGTGGACCACGACTTCTTCGACCTCGGCGGGGACAGCATCGCCGCGATCCGCCTGGTCAGCGCCGCCCGCAGGCACGGCCTCACGTTCACCCAGCGCGACGTGTTCGTGCGGCGCACCGTCGAACGGCTCGCGCCCGTGGCCTCGGCCGCGGCGCAACCGGTTCTGTCCTCAGTGGACAGTTCGACGCTCCCGGACGGCAGCGTCGTCTTGCCGCTCACTCCGTTGCAGGAAGGGTTGCTGTTCCACGCTTCCCTCGATTCGGACGCGCCCGACGTCTACACCATGCAGCTTTCCTTCGAACTGCGCGGCGACGTGGAAACGGGCGCGCTGCGCGCCTCCGCCGAGGCGTTGCTGGACCGGCACCCGAACCTGCGCGCCGGGTTCCCGCACGACCGGTTCGACCGTCCGGTGCAGGTGATCCCGGCGCGCGTCGCACTGCCGTGGGCCGAGATCGACCTCACCGGGAAGCCCGATCCCGACGCCGAAGCGGACCGGCTGGCCGAGGCCGAAGCCGCGGTGCGGTTCGACCTCGCCGCGCCCCCGCTGCTGCGGTTCACCCTGCTCCGGCTCGGAGCGCAGCGGTGGCGGGTGCTGATCGCCCACCACCACATCCTGATCGACGGCTGGTCGACGCCGGTGCTGGTGCGCGAATGGTTGTCCGGCAAGGGTTCCGCGGACGTCCCGCCGTACCGGCACTACCTCGGCTGGCTCGCCGGTCTCGACCGCGCGGCCGCCGAACGCGCCTGGACGGAGACGCTGGCCGGGGTCGAGGAACCGACGCTGGTCGCCGCCCCCGGCAGCAGCCGCGAACCCGGTGAAACCGAGCAGGTCGTCACCGCGCTGTCGCCAGCGTCGACGACGGCACTGCGCGAGATCGCCCGGCGCACCGGGTTCACCGTGAACACGGTCGTGCAGGCGGCGTGGGCCGTGCTGATCGGTCAGCTCACCGGCCGCCACGACGTCGTGTTCGGCACCACCGCCTCGGTCCGCCCACCCGAGCTGCCCGGCGCCGAATCGATGATCGGGTTCTTCCTCAACACCACGCCGGTGCGGGTCCGGCTCGACCCGGCGCGCTCCCTCGTCGAACTGCTCACCGCGGTGCAGGACCAGCAGTCGGGCATGGCCGAGCACCAGTGCCTCGGGCTGTCCGATCTGCACCGGCTGACCGGTCTGGACGAGCTGTTCGACACGCTCACCGTGTTCGAGAACTTCCCCGCTGACCCGGTCTCGCCCAGCGGTGCGATCGAGGTCGGCGAGCTGACCACCACCTACCCGAGCAACTATCCGCTCAGCCTGTACGCGATTCCCGGTGACCGCCTCCGAATGCGGCTGTGCTTCCGGCCGGGTGTCTTCGACCGCGCTGAGGCCGAGGATCTGGGGCAGCGCCTTGTGCGTGTGCTCGAAGCGTTCACCGAGGACCCGCACCAGCCGGTGGGCAGGCTCCGGCTCCTCGGCGAGGAAGACCTGGCACTGGCGATCTCCGGCCGCAACCAGACCGCCCGCCCGTTGCCCGGCGGCGATCTCGTGGACCTGTTCGAGCGGACCGCGGCGGCGAATCCGGGAAGCGTCGCGGTGCTTTCCCCGACGCGGAGCCACACCTACGCCGAGCTGAACGCGCGCGCCAACCAACTGGCGCGCGTGCTGATCGCCGAAGGCGCGGCGCCGGAACGCTTCGTGGCGCTCGTCCTGCCCCGCACCCCGGACCTGGTGGTCGCGCTGCTCGCCGTGCTCAAGGCGGGCTCCGCCTATCTGCCGATCGATCCCGACTACCCGGCCGACCGCGTGCGCTACGTCCTCGACGACGCCGAGCCCGCCCTGGTGGTCACCACCACAAAACTCGCCCGAGACCTGCCCGGAAACGTTGTCGCACTGGACGATCCGGCCACGTCCGCCAAGGTGCGCGAATGCCCGGGAAGCGATCTCACCGACGCCGAGCGCGGCCCGCTCCTGCCGGACAGCGCCGCCTACGCGATCTACACGTCCGGCTCGACCGGACGCCCCAAGGGCGTGGTGATCACCCGCTCGGCGTTCGGGAACTTCCTGCTGTGCATGCGCGAGCGCTTCCCGCTCGACGGCACCGACCGGCTGCTTTCGGTCACCACCATCGCGTTCGACATCGCCGGGCTGGAGATCTTCGTACCGCTGCTGTCCGGTGCCGCCGTGGTGATCGCCCCCAAGGACACCGTGGTCGACCCGGAACCGCTCGCAGCGCTGATCCGCGACACCGGCACGACGATCATGCAGGCCACGCCGTCGCTGTGGCAGTCGCTGCTGACCACCGTGCCGTCGAGCCTGACCGGGCTGCGGATGCTGGTCGGCGGCGAGGCGTTGCCTGCCGGTCTTGCCTCGGGCATGCGCGCGCTGGCCAGTCAGGTCACAAACCTATACGGGCCAACGGAAACCACGGTGTGGTCGACGGCGGCGGTGCTCGATTCCGACGGCACGCCCACCATCGGCGGGCCGATCTGGAACACCCAGGTGTACGTGCTGGACTCCGCGCTGCGCCCGGTGCCGACCGGGGTCACCGGGGAGCTGTACCTCGGTGGCGACGGGCTTTCCCGCGGCTATCTCGGCCGCCCCGGCCTGACCGCCGAACGGTTCGTCGCGAGCCTGTACGGCCCGCCCGGCTCCCGGCTGTACCGCACCGGTGATCTGGCTCGCTGGCGCGGCGACGGCGAACTCGACTTCCTCGGCAGGGTGGACCACCAGGTCAAGGTGCGCGGGTTCCGCATCGAACTCGGCGAAATCGAGACCACGATCGCGGCTCACGACGACGTGGTGCGCTGTGCGGTTGTGGTCCGCGAAGACCGGCCAGGCGACAAGCTGATCGTCGCCTACGTGACGGGCCGCGCGCCGGATCCCGCGGCGCTGCGCGCACTCGCCGCCGGCTCGCTGCCCGAATACATGGTGCCCGCCGCGGTCGTCGTGCTGGACGAGCTGCCGCTGACGCCGAACGGCAAGCTCGACCGCGCGGCGCTGCCCGCGCCGGATCTGCTGGCGTCGAACGGCACGGTGGCGTCGCGGGGAGCGCGAACGCCCCGTGAAGCGGTCCTGTGCGAGCTGTTCGCGGAAGTGCTCGGTACCCCGGGGATCGGAGTCGACGACGACTTCTTCCGCGCGGGCGGGAACTCCCTGCTGGCGATCAGGCTGGCCAGCAGGGTGCGCGCGGTGCTGAAGGCGGAGCTGCGGATCAAGACGGTGTTCGAAGCCCCGACCGTCGGCAAGCTGGCCGGGTTGCTCGGCGGTGTCTCCGACGCGGTCGCACCGCTGACCCGCCGCCCCCGCCCGGAGCACGTGCCGCTGTCGTTCACCCAGCAGCGGCTGTGGTTCCTCAACCGCTTCGAAGGGCCGTCGTCGACCTACAACGTGCCAGTGGTGCTGCGCCTGTCCGGAACGGTCGACGTCGAAGCGCTGCGAGCCGCGCTGGGCGACGTGGTGGGCAGGCACGAGCCGCTGCGCACCGTGTTCGCCGCGGGCGGCGACGATCCGCACCAGCTCGTGCTGGACGAAGTCCCCGCGCTCACCGTGTCCGAAGTGGACGAAGAGAACCTCGGCGCGGCGTTGCGGGCCTTCGCGCGCACCGGTTTCGACCTGGCCACCGAACTGCCCGTGCGCGCGCACCTGGTGCGGACCGCACCGGACCGGCACGTGCTGCTGCTGGTCCTGCACCACATCGCGGTGGACGGCTGGTCGCTGAGCCCGCTGGTGCGCGATCTCGCCTCGGCCTACACCGCGCGGTGCTCCGGAAGGAGTCCGGAGTGGACACCGCTGCCGGTGCAGTACGCGGACTACGCGCTGTGGCAACACGAAATGCTGGCGGACCGTCCCGACGGCGCGCTCGCCGGGCAGCTCGACTTCTGGACGAAGACGCTCACCGGCGTCCCCGATCACCTCGAACTGCCCACCGACCGCCCCCGGCCCGCGGAGCTGAGCAACCGGGGCGGCACCGCGACCATCCACATCGGACCGGAACCGCACGGCGCCATGGTCGCGCTGGCACGGAAGTCCGGTGCGACGGTGTTCATGGTGCTCCAGGCCGGGCTGGCCGCGCTGCTGACCCGGCTGGGCGCCGGCACCGACGTCCCCATCGGCACCCCGGTCGCGGGGCGCGCCGACGACGCGCTCGACGATCTCGTCGGCATGTTCGTCAACACCCTCGTGCTGCGGACCGACACCGCGGGCAATCCGTCGTTCCGCGACCTGGTCGAGCGCGTCCGCGAGGTCGACGTCGCCGCGTTCGCCAACGCGGACACCCCGTTCGAGCGGCTCGTCGAACGCCTGCAGCCGGCGCGATCGCTGGCGAGGCATCCGCTGTTCCAGGTGATGCTGGTGTTCCAGAACGCCCTGCGCGACACGGTCGACCTGCCGGGGCTGACCGCGTCGGTGGAGACGCTCGGCATCGGGGTCGCGAAGTTCGACCTGACCCTCGACCTCCACGAGCGCGCCGGGGCGGACGGCACGCGCGACGGCATCGCGGGCGTACTGGAGTACAGCACGGACCTGTTCGACCAGTCCACCGCCGACCTGTTCGCGGCACGGCTGGTGCGGTTGCTCACCGACGCGGCGAACGCGCCGGACAAGACCGTCAGCGAGCTGGAAATCCTTTCGGAGGCGGAAAAGCGGCAGCTGCTGCACGAGTGGATGGGCCCGCGCGAAGAAACCCCGCTCGCGCCCTTGCCGACGCTCGTCGAGGCGCGGGCGCACGCCACCCCCGACGCGGTCGCCGTGTCCTTCGACGGCACCGAGACGACCTACGCCGAGCTCAACGAGCGCGCGAACCGGCTGGCGCACCACCTGATCCGGCTGGGCACCGGCCCGGAGGACCTGGTGGCGCTGGCCCTTCCCCGCTCCACCGAGCTGATCGTCGCGTGGCTCGCCGTGCTCAAGACGGGCGCGGCCTACCTGCCGATCGACCCCGGCTACCCCGCCGATCGCATCGAGTACATGCTCATCGACGCCGAGCCGGTGCGGGCGCTGACCGTGCGCGCGGTGGCCGGGCAGCTGGCCGGGTTCGGCGTGGACGCGGTCGTGATCGACGAAGAGTCCACTGTGGACGCTTTAGCGGGCTGCCCCGCGAGCGACGTGACCGACGCCGACCGGCGGCACGCGCTGTCGGTGGACAACACCGCGTACGTCATCTACACCTCCGGGTCGACCGGCAGGCCCAAGGGCGTCGCGGTGACCCACCGCGGGATCGGCAACGTCGCCGCCACCCACATCGACCGGCTCGGCCTCGACGCGTCCAGCCGGTTCCTGTTGGTCGTGTCGATCAGCTTCGACGTGTCGATGGCCGATATCGCGATGGCGCTGCTCGCCGGCGCCACGCTGGTCGTGCCGCCGCCGGAGGCACGTGCCGCGGGCGACGACCTCGCCGCGCTGATCAACGGCAACGCGATCACGCACACCGACGTGGTCGCGTCGATGCTCGCCTCCATACCGGAGCGGGACCTGCCGACGTTGCGCGGGTTCGTGGTCGGCGGCGAGTCCTGCACCGCCGAACTCGTCCGGAAGTGGTCGCCCGGCCGCACGATGATGCAGGTCTACGGGCCGACGGAGACGACGGTCGTGGCCACCATGAGCGATCCGCTCGCCGCCTCGGCCGAGGACGACGCGCCGCCGATCGGCAGGCCGATCCCCAACGCGGTGGCGCGGGTGCTCGACGCGAACCTGCGGCCGGTGCCGCACGGGGTCACCGGCGAGCTGTACATCACCGGCGCCGGGCTCGCCCGCGGCTACCTGCACCGCCGCGGCCTCACCGCGGAGCGGTTCATCGCCGACCCGTACGGCGGGCCGATAGACACAGCGGCGCAAAGCGCCTCCGTGGGGGGTGGTGGCCGGGCGACGGGTGGGCGTGTGTACCGCACCGGCGACCTGGTGCGCTGGCGCGCCGACGGCAACCTGGAGTTCGTCGGCAGGGACGACAACCAGGTCAAGATCCGCGGGTTCCGCATCGAGCTGGGCGAGGTCGAGGCCGCGGTCGCGAGCCACGGCACCGTGCGGCAGGCGGTGGTGATCGCGCGGGAGGACCAGCCGGGGCTCAAGCGCTTGGTCGCTTACGTGGTCGCGGACGGCGCGGCACCGGATCCGGCCGAGCTGCGCGCGCACGCGGCCGCCGTGCTCCCCGAATACATGGTGCCGTCGGCGTTCGTGGTGCTGGACGCGATCGCGTTGACCGCCAACGGGAAAGTGGACCGGCGAGCGCTGCCCGCCCCCGATCTCAGCGGCATCGTGTCCGACCGGGCTCCCCGCACCGCCCGCGAGCACGCGCTGGCCGCGGTGTTCGCGGACGTGCTCGGCCTGCCGCGCGTCGGCATCGACGACAACTTCTTCGACCTCGGCGGGCATTCCCTGCTCGCGGCGAGGCTGATCGGGCGGATCCAGGCGGTGCTCGGCGTGGACGTCGGACTCCGCGCGCTGTTCGAGGCGCCCACGGTGGCGACGCTGTCGGAGCGGCTGGGCACCGCGTCGGGCGGCGATCTTGACCTGCTTCTTCCCTTGCGCGGCAAGGGAGACCGGACCCCGTTGTTCTGCGTGCACCCCGCCGTCGGGATCGGCTGGGTGTACTCCGGCCTGCTGCGGCACCTCGGCCACGACCGCCCGGTGTACGCGCTGCAGGCGAGCGGGCTGACCGATCCGGCGAACCCGCCTGCCTCCGTCGAGCGGATGGCCGAGCGGTACGTCGCGGCGATCCGCGCGGTGGCACCGCACGGGCCGTACCTGTTGCTCGGCTGGTCGTTCGGCGGGCACGTGGCACACGCCATGGCGACGCGCCTGCAAGCCGATGGCGAGCGCGTCGACCTGCTCGCCGTACTGGACGCCTACCCGGCGGGCGCAAGCGAACCAGAGGAGGTACCGGACGTGCTCACCGCGATCCTCGAATCGATCGGAGTCACCGCGGACGAACCACTCGACGAGAAGGCGTTCCTCGCCGCGCTGAACCGCGCGGGCAACCCGCTCGCCGGTGTCGCCGAGACCCACCTCGACGCGCTGGCGTCGGTGTTCGCGGGCAACGTCGCGGCCGCTTCCCGGTTCACCCCCGGCCGGTTCACCGGGGACCTGCTGCACTTCCGGGCCACCGGCGGCACTTCGGCGGCGGACCCCGCCGACTGGGAGCCGTACCTGACCGGCTCGGTGGAGGTCGTCGACGTCGCGTGCACGCACGGCCGGATGACCCAGCCGGAGCCCCTCGCCCGGATCGGCGGCGAACTCGCCGCCCGGATCGACACCACAGAAGGAGTACGACCGTGACCAATCCGTTCGAGACCGCCGACGCCGCGTTCGTCGTACTGGTCAACGCCGAGAACCAGCATTCGATCTGGCCCGATTTCGTCGAAGTTCCCCATGGCTGGGAAACCGTGTACGGCCCCGACGCGAGGCAGGTGTGCCTCGACTACATCGAAGAGCACTGGACCGACATGCGCCCGCAGAGCCTGATCGACGCGCAGCGGCGGCGCTGACCAGCTCCAGTCCACAAAGGAGGGTTGGCCCGTGAAGAAAAGCCACAGCCCGTGGCTCGTGTTGAGCGTGCTCTGCCTCGGGCAGGCGGTGGCGCTGATGGACACCACCGTGGTCAACGTCGCCATCCCGGCGATGAGCCACAGGCTCGGCGCCGACCTCGACCAGATCCTGTGGGTGGTCAACGGGTACGTCCTCACCTACGCCGTGCTGCTGGTCACCTTCGGCCGCATCGGCGACCTCTACGGGCAGAAGGCGACCTTCCTCGCCGGTCTCGGCGTGTTCACGATCAGCTCGGCGCTGTGCGGGCTCGCCCAGAGCCCGACGCAGCTGATCATCGCGCGGTTGCTGCAGGGCGTCGGCGGCGCGATGCTCACACCGCAGTCGCTCGCGGTGGTGTCGAAGGTCTTCCCCGCGGAAAAGCGCGGCGCCGCACTCGGTGTCTGGGGCGCCTTCGCCGGGGCGTCGGCGGCCATCGGCCCGTCGCTCGGCGGTCTGATCGTCTCGTCGTTCGGCTGGCGGTGGGTGTTCTACATCAACGTGCCGATCGGGCTGGCCGCCATCGTGCTCGGCGCGATCGTCGTACCGGACCTGCGCGGCGAGCAGCGCCGCAAGCTCGACCTGCTCGGCACCGCGGTGCTCACCGCGGGCCTCGCACTGCTCGTGTTCGGGTTCATCGAAGGCCCGCCGCACCGGTGGGGGACGTTGTGGGGCCCGGTTTCGGTGCCCGTGGTGCTGGTGCTCGGCGCGCTCGTGCTCGTTCTGTTCGCGGTGCTGGAAGGCAGGCGGCAGGGGCGGGATCCGCTGGTGCCGTTCGAGATCATCCGCCAGCGCAACTTCGCGCTGATGGCCGTGGTGGTCGTGGCGCTGCCGTGCGGGCTCGGCGCGATGCTGCTGCTGACCAGCATCCACCTGCAGTCCGCGGTCGGCATGAGCCCGGTGGCCGCCGGGCTCACCATCGCCGCCGCGCCGCTGGTGTCCGTCGCGTTCGCGCCCTACGCCGGGCGCTGCATCGACCGGTTCGGCGGCAAGTACGTCATGTTCGCCGGATTCGCCCTCTTCGCGGTGGGGATCGGCTACCTGGCGCTCGCCGCGCGAGGTGACTCGACCTGGCTCGGCATGCTTCCCGGACTCGTCATCGTCGGCATCGGCATGGGCGTGGTGTTTTCGCCACCGGCCGCGATCGCCATGCACGACATCGAACCGTCCATGTCCGGGGCCGCGTCCGGGCTGTTCAACATGATGCGACTCTGCGGCAGCGTGCTGGGTGGCGCGCTCGTCGGCGCGCTGCTGCAGGCCAGGCTGGCGGTGTCGCTCACCGACGCCGCGCAAAGCGCGGCCGCTGTGCTGCCAGCGCCGTACCGCCAGCCGTTCGTCGACGCGTTCGCCACGGCAGCCAGTCCCGATCTGGCTGCCGCGCGCCTCGACACGACCGGCGCGCTCGCGGGCGCACCGCGCTCGCTGCTCGATTCGGCGCGCGGCGCGGCCGTCCGCGAAGGCGTCACGGACGCGGTCCGGTTCAGCTACCTGCTGCCGGTGGCGGTCCTCTTCGCGGGCGCGCTCGGCACCCTCGCCGTGCGCGGCCACACGAAACGCGCGCGCTCCACCGTTCCCGAACTCGCCGCCGACAGCCCCGGCCGCTCCTGACCTCACCGGAGACCACAATGGATTTCAGCCTGTTCTACTTCGCCAACGGCAACACCGCGGACGAGCAGCCGTACCGGCTCCTGCTCGACGGCGCGCGCTTCGCCGACGAGCACGGGTTCGCCGCGGTGTGGACGCCCGAACGGCACTTCCACGAGTTCGGCGGGCAGTATCCGAACCCGGCGGTCACCGGCGCCGCGGTCGCCGCGGTGACCAGCCGCGTCGGCATCCGCGCGGGCAGCGTGGTCGGGCCGCTGCACCACCCGGTGCGGATCGCCGAGGAATGGTCTGTTGTGGACGGTCTGTCCGGCGGGCGGGTCGGTCTTTCCTTCGCCTCCGGCTGGCACGCGGTGGACTTCGTCCTCCGCCCGGAGAACTACGCCGGCCGCCGCGACGTCGTCCGCGACACGATCAAGACCGTGAAACGCCTGTGGCGCGGCGAAACCGTGGAGTTCCCCGACGGCACCGGCGCGCAGGCCGGTGTCCGCGTGTTCCCGTCGCCCGTGCAGGCGGACCTGCCGGTGTGGCTCACCAGCGCGGGCAGCCCGGAAACCTTCCGCGCCGCGGGCGAACTCGGCGTCGGCGTGCTCACCCACCTGCTCGGTCAGGACCTCGACGACCTGGCGAAGAAGATCGCCGAATACCGCCGCGCCTACGCCGAACACCACGGTTCCGGTGGTCATGTGGCGCTGATGCTGCACACGTTCCTCGG
Organism: Amycolatopsis sp. CA-230715; assembly: GCF_018736145.1. GTDB lineage: Bacteria > Actinomycetota > Actinomycetes > Mycobacteriales > Pseudonocardiaceae > Amycolatopsis. Next base: position 7,957,447 of record NZ_CP059997.1, on the reverse strand, counting down.
CGACGACCGCGAGAAAGTCCGCGAAATCGTGCACGACCCGTTCTGCGCCTACCTGCGCAGCTCGATCGGGCTCATCGCCCGCGCCTCCGGCGACATCATGCCCGACGTCAAACCGGAGGACCTCGATCCCGAGGACGTGGAATTCCTGGTTGAGCACTCGTTCGACCGGTACTTCGACACCGGCGGCCTGTTCGGCACCGTCGACGACGGCATGCGCATGCTGGACCGGCTCTCCGCCGTCGGCATCGACGACCTCGCCTGCCTCATCGATTTCGTGTCCGACACCGATGCCGTCCTCGGCGGCCTCGACCACCTCGCCGCACTACGCGACCGCTGGAAATCCACCGTTCTCCAGCCCCAAAAGACGCTCCCATAGAGGTCGAGGCGGGCCGGGCCGCGGGTGTCGCCGAAGGCTCCTCTTGGGGCGTTGAGCGTCCCGATCTCGGCCCTCGCTGGTGCGCGGGTCAGGGCTGCTCGTGCCCCGAAGGTGGCCTTCGGGGCGCTAGACGCCGCGAACTCACCCCTCGCACCGCACTCCCGCCACCCACGCGAGCCCGCATCGTGCCGTTGGTCCCCGAAGGCCACCTTCGGGGAATCCAGCGCCACTTTTCCGGCCCTCGCGGTATGTGAGCCGGGGCTGTTCATGCCCCGAACGTGGCTTTCGGGGCATCTATGTCCGCGAAAGCCACCTTCGGGGCGAACCGGACTCGCTCGCGCGGTGGCGAATGCCGGTCCCCCAACGAACTCGTCCCGCTCGGTCGCTTCAGCACGGGCCGAGTGACGACGCTTCGTCGTTCTCGCGATCGGGCAGCCTGCGCACCGCGCTGTAGGTGTTCATGACGTGCCCCTCGACCCCGTAGTCCTCGTCGAAGAACCAGCAGTAGGTGGTGCCCGAATTGTTGATCCACGAACTCATCTGATCGTTCCACCGGCCGTTCGACGCCGGATGCTTCGAGCTGACGCACCCCGGGCACACCAGCGTGACGAGGTCGAACGGAACCTCCCTCGGCGCCTCGAAGACGATCGAGTGGCCACTGAAATCGGCGTGCTCGTACAGGCAAACGTAGTTGGGGCTGCAGCCGTCGGCCGGTGCGGCGACGGCAGTAGCCGTGAACGAGGTCCCCACCACGGTGATCGCGGTCAAAAAGGTCAAGGCCTTCGAACGCATCAGGACAACCCCCTCGGTTCGTCGACCCGCGCCACTCGGCCAGGTCGTTGTCCGCCGATATCAGACCCTTCGCACCGCCAGGCGGGCAACCTTTGCGAGAACGCTCGAAACACTTGACACGCCCGTGCCGCCGTTCGGCGGCTGGACCAAAGTAGGGCGTTCCGCTGATTCCCGCCTAAAGTCGGTGCCCCGCAACGGAAACCCGGTCCTACCATCGGTTTCCCCGCGGCCGGATCACTCCCCTCCCCCACCGTCCGCGCGTTTCCTTCGCTGAGTACGAGGAGATGCTCGATGCGGAAGCTGCTCGCCGTAGTTTGTGCTGCCCTGATCACCACGACCGCAGTCGTCGCCGGGGTTTCCCCCGCTTCGGCCGCGCCAGCCGGGGTGGTGCCCGGCTTGACCGGCGACGCCGCGAAGGCGGCCGCCGGACCCGCCGCCGACCGGTTTCTCCAGCTGCGCCGCGAACAAGCGGGAAAGACACCCCGGATCGCCGCGCAGAAGCACACCTTCTGGGGCCCGGAGCCGCAGTTGTCCAGTGGCGCTGACGGCATCGTCGTGACGCACAGCATCACCCCGAACCTGCGGATCTCCAACCAGGCCGACGTCGTGTACGCGCCGACGATGAAGCCGACCGGGCATTCGTGCATCGAGGTCGTGACCGCCTACGGGCTCGGCCAAGGCGCGCAGGTCTGGGCTTGGGACTGGTGCGATTCCGTTTCCCCGGCGAAGGTCGTGCCGATCGACAGCGCGTTCCTCGCCTCCTACACGAGCACCGTGAACGGGCACCCCGCCTATACCGTGCAGGAGATCCGGACCAATTCTTCGGCCAACGGCTGGACCGCCTCGCTCTACAACGTGAAGACCGGTTCGTGGGACACCCTGTTCACGCAGAGCGGGAGCGACCAGAGCAATCTCAACGAGGGCTGGGACATCTTCGAACTCTATTCGACGCGCGATCCCAGCACGGGCAACGCTTACTACTGCGCCGACGCGCGGGGCGCGGTGTTCGAGTCCAGTTCGCTGAAGCTGCGCGTCGGCGGGCAGTGGACGGCGGCGACACCGTCGAACTCGCCGCTGCGGCCCACCGCGAACCCGCGCCCCGCCGACTACGACTGCTCGACGCTGCGCTTCGAAGTCCCCTCGCCGAACAGCAACTGGCGGGTCACCGTCTGAGCGTTGACGCCGCCGCGCGCACCTTGCTACAAGTAGATCAGGGTTCCTGATATCTACGCGAGGTGGCGGATGAGCGCGGCGATCGACAGCGGTGCACGGGCAGAGCCTTGGGGAGAAACGGTCCTGGTCGAATTCGACGAGGGCATCGCCTGGGTGAGCCTGAACCGGCCGGACAAGCGCAACGCGATGAACCCGGCGCTCAACGACGAGATGGTCCGCGTGCTCGACCACCTCGAAGGCGACGAACGGTGCCGGGTGCTCGTGCTCACCGGCACCGGGGAGTCGTTCTCCGCCGGGATGGACCTCAAGGAGTACTTCCGGGAGGTCGACGCGACCGGCAGCACCGCGGTACAGCTCAAGGTGCGGCGCGCGAGCGCGGAATGGCAGTGGAAGCGGCTGTCGAACTGGAGCAAGCCGACCATCGCCATGGTCAACGGCTGGTGCTTCGGCGGGGCGTTCACCCCGCTGGTGGCGTGCGATCTCGCGTTCGCCGACGAGGAAGCGCGGTTCGGGCTGTCGGAGGTGAACTGGGGCATCCCGCCCGGCGGCGTGGTCAGCCGCGCGCTCGCGGCGACGGTCAGCCAGCGGGACGCGCTGTACTTCATCATGACCGGGGAAACCTTCGACGGCCGCACGGCTTCGCGGATGCGGCTGGTCAACGAGGCCGTGCCAGCCGACCGGTTGCGAGCGCGCACCCGGGAGGTCGCGGTGAAACTAGCGTCGATGAACCAGGTCGTGCTGCACTCGGCGAAGGTCGGGTACAAAATCGCCGCGGAGATGCCGTGGGAGCAGGCCGAGGACTACTTGTACGCGAAACTGGACCAGTCCCAGTTCGCCGATCGGGCCGGGGCGCGGGCCAAGGGCCTCTCGCAGTTCCTCGACGACAAGGCATACCGTCCTGGCCTCGGCTCGTTCGACCCGGAGAAGTAGCCCGCGCGAAAGGGCGAAGCCGTTGCGCAACCAAGGTCTGGGCTCGTGGCCAGCCAGGCGAGCCAGGATGTCCCCGTACGCGGTCGCCGTCCGGCACGACGGCCGCGACACCACCTACGCCCAGCTCCACGAGCGCGTGACCCGGTTGGCGCACGGCCTGTCCGCGGCCGGGGTGCGCACCGGCGACCGCGTCGCGTACCTCGGCCCGAACCACCCGGTCTACCTGGAGGCGCTGTTCGCCTGCGGGGTGCTGGGCGCGGTGTTCGTCCCGGTCAACTTCCGGCTCAGCGCACCGGAAATCGACCACGTGCTGACCGACTCCGGTGCCACCGTCCTGATCCACACCGAGGAGCACGGCACCACCGTCGACGGCCTCGCCGCGCGCTTCCTCGCGATCCCAGTGGGCGACGACTACGAGGATTTGCTTGCCACCCCGGGAGACTTCGACACACCGGTGAGCCTCGACGACACGTGCCTGATCATGTACACCTCCGGCAGCACCGGCCGCCCCAAGGGCGCGATGCTGACCCACGGCAACCTGACCTGGAACAGCGTCAACGTCTTGGTGGAGAACGATCTTCACGCCGATGAGCGCGCGTTGTTCGCGGCTCCGCTGTTCCACACCGCCGCATTGGGCATGATCTGCCTGCCCACGCTGCTTAAGGGCGGCACCGTCATCCTGCATTCGACCTTCGACGCCGGTGCGACACTGGAGTCGATCGAACGGGACCGCGTGACGCTCATGTTCGGTGTACCGGCGATGTTCGACGCCATCGCCGCGCACGAACGATGGCCCGACGCGGACCTGTCGAGCGTGCGGACCCTGCTGTGCGGCGGGGCGCCGGTACCGGTCGGCACCATCCGCCGGTACCTCGATCGCGGCCTGAGTTTCGTCCAGGGTTACGGGATGACCGAAACCTCGCCAGGGGCGCTGGTGCTGGACCGCGCGCACGTCCGGTCGAAGATCGGATCGGCCGGGGTGCCGTCGTTCTTCACCGACGTGCGGGTCGTTTCCTCCGACGGCTCGCCCGTTCCTGCCGGTACGCCAGGGGAAGTGATCGTCAGCGGGCCGAACGTCATGCGCGGGTATTGGGGCGAAACCGCTCCGGCGGTGCGCGATGGGTGGTTCTATTCCGGCGATGTGGCCGTGGTCGATGAGGACGGGTACTTCTACATCGTGGATCGGCTCAAGGACATGATCATTTCTGGTGGGGAGAATGTTTATCCTGCCGAGGTGGAGCGTGAGCTGGGCGCGTTTCCCGGGGTCTCCAGGTGCGCGGTCATCGGGGTTCCTGATGAGAAGTGGGGCGAGGTGGGGTTGGCTGTCGTCGTTCTCGAAGCCGGTTCTGTGGTTTGCGAGGACGAGTTGCTTGCTTTCTTGCGCGGTCGACTTGCTGGATACAAGGTTCCTCGGTCTGTCGTGTTCGTCGATTCGTTGCCGGTTACCGGGTCGGGGAAGGTGCGTAAGTCTTTGGTTCGGAAGTTGTATGGTTAGTGTGTTTTCGGGTCCACGGCGAGGGTCTACTGCACGCCTTCGCGGTCCCGATTGTTTTTCATCTTCCATGCCGTTGTGGGCGCGTTGTGGCAGGTAGTCATATTTTGCGTACACGATCGAGTGACGTCAACTTCTTTGCTGGCCAGTAGAATTGTCTTATGACTACCAAATCTGATTCTGTTCAGCGGCGCGTGGCGATTATCCGGTATCAGCAGGCGATGTTGCTGCGGGATATCGCCGATATGGATCACGAGTCGTCGCGAAGATCTACCGTGGGGCAGGTGGCGCTACTGTGTTCCTTGACCCAGAACTCGGCGGAGCGGAAGACGGCGCTCGCTGACGCGTTGACCTCATACTTACCCCAGACCTTGGCGGCGATGGAGAACGGGCTCATCGACGAGTATGCGGCCTCGCGAGTGTTCGAGGCCACCGCATGCGCGTCCCGGGAGGTGGCGTCCGAAGTGGACGCTCGACTGGCGGGGAAGTTCTCGAACCGCAACGCACCCGCACTGCGCGGGATGGTCAACTCACTGCTGATGCGCATCGACCCCGAAGGCTACGAACAACGGCGCAAAGCCAAGGCCGCAGCGCGCAGGCTCGAAATCCGACACGGAGACCACGGATCGTCGACCCTGTTCGCCGAACTACCCTCCGACCGCGCGCAAGCCCTCTACGCCGCCTGCGACCAAGACGCACTCGCGAAAAAACGCCAAGGCGACAAGCGCACCATGGACCAACTCCGCCTCGACGCCCTCGTCGAACGATGCCTCGGCGGCGGCTGTGACGGCAAGCCAAAAGCCCAGATCTTCCTGCACGTGGACCTGCCCACCCTGATGGGATTGCGGAACAATCCCGCGGAGCTTGCCGGGTGCGGTGAGATCTCACCGGAACTCGCGCGGGAGATCGCCTTCGACGCCGACTCGGTCTGGAACCGCATCGTCAGCGAACCGATGTCCAAACTTCCGGTCGACCTCGGCCGGAAGAACTACCGGCCCGCCAAGCGGATGCGCAAGTACCTCCAGGTCGCCTGCCGCACCTGCAGCATGCCCGGGTGCAACCGGCCCGCCCAATACACTGACCTCGACCACGCCACCGCCTGGAAAAACGGCGGCCGCACCGACAAGATCAACCTCCGGCCGCTGTGCCGGGTGCACCACAAACTCCGCGACGAACCCGGCTGGACCTTCACCACCGACCACAATGGACAACTCACCGTCACCACCCCCGACGGACACAGCTACACCGACGAGCCGACCGGATTCGCTTAGCGCCGGGTGGCGGAAAGGTCAGCCAGCGCGGAGATTCCGCGTTGCAGGCCGTCGCGGAACGTGGCTCGCTGGCGCGGGGCAAGACCGTCCAGCAAGGCGCCCTCCAACTCCAGCACAGCGGGCGAGCACTGTGCCAGCAGGTCGGCGCCCTCCTCGGTCAGGTTTGCCAGCAGGACGCGCTTGTTGCCGTCCCTGGCTTCGCGGACGATCAGGCCGCGCTTCTCCAGGGTCAGGACCATCTCATGCATCGTCTGCGGCCGCAGAAACGACCGCCGCGCCAGCTGCGCCGACGAAAGCGGGCCGCTGACCTGCAACACCGTCAGAGCGGTGTACTGCAACGTGGTCAAGCCGAGTTCGCGCAGCGCGTCGTCCATGAGCGCGCGGATCGCCAGTTCCAGCCGCTTCACCAAGTACAGCGTCAGCGGCGTCTCGTCGATGCTCACGATCGCCATGATGTCACCCCGCCCGTTCGAGCCGCGGAAGCTTGTTTGCACCCGAGTGTTCGTGTGCGTATATTCGTAGACGAACAAGGAGGCGTGGGGTGGCGAAACAGCGCAAGGTGGCCAACCTGATGGCACTGGCGGTACTGGCGACCGTCTACCAGCGGCCGATGCACCGCTACGAAATGGCGTCACTCATGCGGGAGCGGGGCAAGGACCAGGACTTGGACCTCAAGATGGGGTCCCTGTACACGGTCGTGCAGAACATGGCGAAGCACGGTTTCCTCGAGGTCGTCGGCAACACGCGGCAGGGCGCGCGGCCCGAGCGCACCGTCTACCGGATCACCGAGGCGGGCAAGCACGAGCTGGCGGACTGGGTGCGGGAACTGGTGTCGACGCCGATGCCGGAGCACACCTCGTTCGCGGCGGGCCTGTCCGTGTTCGCCGCGCTGCCGCCGGGAGAAGTCGCCGACCTGCTGAGCACCAGGCTGGCGGCTTTGAAGGAGTCCATCGCGCGCAAGAAGGACGCACTGGCCGAAGAAACCGAGCAGACCCCCCGGCTGTTCCTGGCCGAACAGGAGTACGGGCTCGCGATGGCCGAGGCGGAAGCGCGCTGGACCGAGTCCCTGCTGACCGAACTCACCGCCGGGACCCACCCGGATCTCGCGTCTTGGCAGGCGTGGCACGAAACCGGTGAAGTGGCGCCGGAATGGGCCGCGCTCGCCGAACGGGGGTCGACCCCCGACCAGTAAGACCAGGCCGGTGACGGTGTTGCAGCACCGCCACCGGCCCTTCCCCGAACCGATGCCCGCGAACGAGCCCGGTCACGAGTGGCACCTCAAGGATAACCGTGTCCTGCTCCTCCGCATCCGCATCGGTGCCGAACCGGTGCGCGAAACGCGCACCCCACCGAGGAGGAACACATGTCCGCAGCAAGAACCGCGCTGGTCATCGGCGGCGGGATCGCGGGGCCCGTCACCGCGACAGCGTTGCGCCGCGCCGGTGTCGACGCGACCGTCTACGAGGCGTACCCGGAACCGTCCGACGGGATCGGCGGCAGTCTCGCGCTGGCACCCAACGGTGTCGCCGCGCTCGGCGCCATCGGCGCGGCCGACGCCGTGCGCGCCATCGCGCTGCCGATCACCCACACCGCCATGTCGATCGGCGGCAAGCGCATCGACCTGCCCGCCCTGACCCGGATCGAACCCCAGCAAGTCGTCCAGCGCGGCGAACTGCACCCCGTGCTACGCGAAGTGGCCGAGGAATCCGGGGTCCGGTTCGAGTACGGCAAGCGCCTGGTCGGTGTCGACGAAAGCCGAAACGGCGTGACCGCGCGGTTCGCCGACGGGAGCAGCGCGACCGCGGACATCCTCGTCGGTGCCGACGGCGTGCGCTCGACGGTGCGGAAGCTCATCGATCCGGACGCACCGGACGCCGACTTCACCGGGATGCTCGGCTTCCAGGGCTACGTCGAACCGGACGTCGAACCGGACGCGGAACTGGCCGCGCTGGAGCCCGGCATGATGACCTTCGCCTTCGGGGAACGGGCCTACTACCTGTACTGGAAGCTGGCCGACGGCAGGATCACCTGGGGTGTCAACCTACCATCGAAGAAGTACCTGTCCACAAAGGAGGCACGCGAGATCCCGGCCGAAGAATGGCTGTGGCAGTTGCGCGAGACCTACGCGGACGATGTGCCCGGCGGCTCCCTCGCCGCCCGCACCACCGCGGAGAACCTGGACATCGTGGGCGCGCTCCACATCATGCCGCCGGTCCCCCACTGGTACCGCGGTCGCATGGTGCTCGTCGGCGACTCCGTGCACGCGCCGTCCAACAGCACCGGGCAGGGCGCGTCGATGGCGATCGAAAGCGCGGTCCAGCTCGCCAGGTGCCTTCGCGACCTGCCGGAGCCGTCGGCGGCGTTCGCGGCCTACGAAGGGCTCCGCCGGGACAGGGTCGAGCGGATCACCCGGCGCGGCGCCAGGACGAACCGCGCCAAGACGCCGGGTCCGATCGGCAGGCGCGTCACGAAAATCGTGATGCCGTTGGCGTTCAAGGTGATCGGCGGGGAGAAAACGCTCGGCCCCGACCTGCGGTACACCATCGACTGGGACGCCCCGGTCCGGTGATCCCGCTTCACCAGCCGACGGGAGTCACCTCCGGTACGTCCATTTCGGACACCGAGCGCAACCGGACGTAGCGGGCCTTCGTCGGCGCGCACGGGATCATCCCCGCCCGCGCGGCGCTCGCCCGCGGGGTCGACCAGGTGGCGCCGTCGAGGGAGAACGACAGCTCGTAGCTTCCACCGGCGCTTCCCCGTGACCGCACTCCCGTCACGGTGCGGGCGGATCCGAGGTCCAACCGGACTTCGCGGGCGGCCCCGGCGGCGGAGCGGACCACCGTGCTCGACAGGTCGCGGGAGCCGATGGCCGGGTCCGTGATGCTTTCGGTGCCGGTCTCCAGGTGCCCGGCGAACCGGCGGGTGAACCCGTCGGCGGTGTCCGCGGTCGCGGTGAGGTCGTACCAGCCCCCGAGCGCGCCCCCGGTGTCGAAAGAGTCCGATGTGGACTTACCGGGGGCGAGCTCGTACCGCCACGGCCCGCCAGCGGAGTTGTTGGTGGTGACCGTGATCGCGCACGCCTTGCCGCCGTCGTTCCGCATGGCGAGCGAAACGGCCCCGGTTTCCGGGGCATAGGTCAGCGTCACTTCGGGATTCGCGTTGCCACCGCTGGTGGCGGTGATCCGGTTCCCGGTGAAGCGGCGGACGAACCCGTTCGGCCCCAGCACGTTCAGGTCGTAGGCGCCGTCGGGACTGCCCGCCTTCCAGTAGTCCGAAAGGGACTTCCCCTTCTCGACCGTGTACCGCCACGGCCCGTCGGATCGGAAGGCCTTCGCGTAGACGTAGAAGTGCGCACCGGCGGAACCCCGGTTCGCGAAGTCGAGCAACAACTGCTCCGGCGTGACCCTCGCCGAAACCGCGAGGTCGTAGGGCACCGGGCGGGCCGTGCGGACACCGGGTTCCTGCACCGGCATCCGCTGGTCCGACGGCGGTTTGGGATCGGTGCTGTCCGGCCCGGAGGTCGGCACCGGCTCCGGGAGATCCGGATAGCTGCCGGTGGAACCGAAGTCGAGCGCGCTCGTGAGGTCCCCGCAGACGGTGCGGCGCCACGGTGAGATGTTCGGTTCCGCCACGCCCGTCCAGGTCTCCAGCAGCTGGAGCACCGAGGTGTGGTCGAAGACCTGCGAACAGACCTTGCCGCCCCGGCTCCACGGCGACACGACGATCATCGGCACCCGGTTGCCGAGCCCGATCGGGATGCCGTCGGCCATCTCCACCGCGAAGTCCACAGTGGACTTACCGTCGTCGCTCGTGACCGGCGGGACCGGCGGCGGGACGTGGTCGAAGAAGCCGTCGTTCTCGTCGTAGGTCAGCAGGAACAGGGACTTGTTCCACACCGACACGTCGGAGGCCAGCGCGTCGAGGATGTCCTTGACCAGGTCCGCGCCCGTGTTCGGGCCCCATTGCGGGTGCTCGCACTGCTTCTCCGGCGCCACGATCCAGGAAACGGCGGGCAGCCGTCCGGCCGCGACGTCGGCGCGGAACGACGGGGCGAGTTGCCCTGGCGCCACCCTGGCCAGCGCCCGGTCGTAGATCCGGCGTTCGGCCTCGGTCAGCGTCTTCACGCCCTGGTCGAGCTGCGCGAGCAGAGTCTTCCGCTTCTCGGCGTCCGCCGCCAGCACGTCGTAGTAGAAGTATTCGAGCTTGGTGTACCCGGCGGCGGTCTTCGCGAGCGCCTTCCTGCCGACGGCCATGATCGAGGTGAAGTAGTCGAGCGAGTTGTCGCCGTAGTTGTCCCATTCCTGGTACACCTGCCAAGACTTCCCCGCCGCCTCCAGCCGTTCGGCGTAGGTCTTCCACGAGTAGCCGGGGTGCTTCGGGTTCTGCCAGGAATCGTTGCCCACCGCGCGTTTGCCGGTCAGCGGTTCGTCGCCGAGCATGCCGGTGAACAGGTAGAACCGGTTCGGGTTGGTCGGCCCGAGCTCGGAGCAGTGGTAGGCGTCGCAGAGGGTGAACGCGTCGGCCAGTGCGTGGTAGAAGGGCAGCGAGTCGCGGTCGAGATAGGTCATGGTCCTGGTGGACTTCTGCTTGACCCAGTCGTCGTACCGGCCGTTGTGCCACGCCGCGTGCCCGGTTTCGCGGTCGTGCGGCGTCCCCGTCATGAACTGGTCGTCGACGCGGTACGGCAGGACGTAGGACGATCCGTTCGGCTGGCGGAACACCGAGTCGCCACCGGGCAGGGTGATCGCCGCCGGATCGCTGAACCCGCGGGTCCCGCGGTAGGTGCCGAAGTAGTGGTCGAAGGCGCGGTTCTCCTGCATGAAGATCACCACGTGCTCGATGCCGTCGAGACCGCCCTCCGGCATGGCCAAGGCCAGCGCGTCGCGCACGCTCACCGGGAGGAGCGCGACCCCGGACAGCGCCGCGGCGCCCTTCAAGAGGTCACGTCGCTTCATGGCGCCTCCAAGGCTTCGGATCGAGGGTTCGCCGCATCGTTGGCCCACTGCCGTTCGAAAGTCAATCCGTTCGAGCGCAAACGCCTACGAAGGTCGTACGTTCACACAATCACCTTGCCCATGTTCGATCTTGTTCACAAGTGTTGACTTTCGAGCATCTTCTGTCAGATAGTGGTCCAGTTCCCGTTCGACGACGCGAAGGGGCGGATCAGCCGTGCCACGCTCGAGCAAGACCCTCGTCACCGTCGCGATGACCGCGGCCGCACTGCTGGCACCGGCCACCACCGCGTCCGCCGAGCCCGCCTATTCGATCTCGGTCGGGTCGACGGCGCCCTACGCGCATCCCACCGACACCCCGGCGGGGACGTTCGTCGACAAGGACGGGACCTTCTACTTCCAGCAGTCCGCCGCGCTCTACGGCGCCGACCAGCCGCGGGAATGGGAGTTCTACACCGGAGACGATTTCGACTCGGCGAAGCGCTCCGGCGAACTGAGCGACGCGGTGAACCCGGCGGAACCGCGTGACCGCAACAACGACACCACCTGGCGGTGCAACACCAGCCCTACCGGCAAGGAGGCCACCCCGCCCCCGGCGGGCTCCGGCTACTCGCAGCGGAACTTCTGCGATCTCGTCGGCACCTGGGTCGATCCGGACACCGGGGACTGGTACGGCTTGGTGCACAACGAATTCACGCCGGAACCGTTCGGCAAGCCGTCGTTCTCCCACTACGACTCGATCGACTACGCCGTCTCCACCGACCAGGGGCACACCTGGGCGATCAAGGGGCACGCGATCACCTCGCCGTACAGCACGAAACGGGGCGACACCAAGGCGTTCCCGAACCAGACCTTCGACTACGGCGACGGCGATCCGCGCCTGTTCGCCGATCCCGCCTCCGGCTACTTCTACCTCTACTACGGCTCGCGGATCGTCCCGAAGGAAGGCACCGGCGGCAGCGCGGGCGGTCTCGCGCACGTGGCGCGCGCGCCGATGTCGGGCAAGCTCGCCGGCGGCACCTGGTCGAAGTGGTACGACGGCGCGTGGTCCCAGCCCGGCCTCGGCGGCAAGGAAAGCAACATGGTCCCGGCCACCGCCGCCAATCCCCGCGGCTACACGAAACCGGCCGACGACTACGACCCCGCCAACACCGGCTCCGTCGACCAGCAGGTGGCGGCGGGCGAACTGCCGGCGAAATCGGATCTGTTCGTGATAAACATCGCCTACGACGCCCACCTCGGGCTCTACATCGGCGAACCCGAGGTCGTTTCCGGGACGCAGCCCCAGAAGTTCTACGTCACCGACGACCTCTCCACGCAGAAGTGGCGCCTGATCGGCGACTCGGGCGCCTACAAGTCCGGTTCCTGGTACCGCTGGTTCCTCGACGGCGCCAACAAAACCAGTTCCACCATCGTCGGCAAGACGTTCCGCTCCTACTGCTCCATCGCGTGCGCCACATCCGACGGCGAGTACGCCGACATCACCGTCACCTCCCGCACCCCGGCCCCGGCACCGGTCGACCCGGCACGGACCTACCGGATCGGCACCGGAGCGGGACGCGTACTGGCCCAGGTCCCCGGCACCGGCGAAACGACCTCGACGGTGAACGGCGCGCTCGACGGCTGGAAGTTCACCGCGAACGGCGACGGCTCGTTCCGGATCACCAACGACCGCACCGGGCAAGCCCTCGGCGTGCCGGTGTCCACCGCGAACCGCGCGTGGGGCACCCGTCCCGTGGTGTCCACACCGGACGCGAGCGCGGGCCAGCAGTGGTTCGTGGTCCCCGCCAAGGGAACCCACGGCGGGTTCCGGCTGATCAACCGCTACAGCGGCCTCGCACTGGGCCTGTCCGCCACGACCGGCCGCCTCGCCGAAACCACCCCGATCCGGAGTTGGACCGACAGTTCCGGCAGTGCCGTAGGCGGCTCCCGCACCGCGGCCGAGCAGACCGTCACCTTCGCGCCGGTCCGGCGGTAGCGCGGGCGGGGGCTCGTCCTGATCGATTCCTTTGTGGACGGATGGAGCGAACTTCGCGGGGGCAGCGGGCCGCTGCCCCCGCGAAGCCTTCTGGGGCGGGGATCAGTGGAAGCGGAAGTCCGCGGTGTGGGTGCTGGTGTCGATGAGGGTGACCTGCAGGTGGCGGCAGGTACCGGCCCACGCTCCGTCGGTGGTCCAGTTGTACTGGTAGCGATCACTGCCGCTGTCGTAGCTCAAGGCCCCGCTGGTGGCCTGCGCCGCACCGATCGGGGCGCCGGTGGTGCAGTCGTACTGCTGCGAGGCAGGGGAACCCGAAGGGAAGATGCCCAGCCCTTGGTCACCGGCGAGGCTGAACTTCACCGGCACCGTGCTGCCCGCGTTGCGATCGTTGACCGAGGGCGGATTGTCCACGGGTGGGAAGAATCCGGTGAAGCTGTAGGTGTAGGTGTAGCGGTCGCCGGGGTTGGTGGCGCTGGTTCCGGCGGGGGTGGTGACGGTGACGTCCACCGCGCCGACCACCGCGGAGGCGGGTGCGGTCGCGGTGATCGAGGTGGCGCTGTTCACGGTGAACGAGGTCGCCGCGGTGGCGCCGAAGTGCACGGCGGTGGCGCCGGTGAAGTTGGTGCCGGTGATCGCCACGACCGTACCGCCGGTCTTCGGGCCGGAAGCCGGGTTCACCGAGGTGACCGTCGGCGTCGGGGACGGGATCGCGGCCCAGTCCTCAGCGGTGGCGGAGAACGTGTCGTTGGTGAAGATCCGCGTCCTGCCGGTGCCGTCGGGGTTCATCACCTGCAGCCCCTCGTTGTCGGTGAACAGGATCTTGGTGCCGTCCGGGGACCACACCGACGTCTGGTCCTCGTTGCTCCCGGCGATGTTGGTCTGGCCGCTGCCATCGGCGTTCATCGTGTACACCTGATTGCCCAACGGGTCGAAGCTGAACACCGAGAAGGTGATCTTGGTACCGTCCGGGGACCAGTTCGGGTGGTACAAGTTCTGGCCGGGAATGCTGGCCAGTGTGGTCTGCCCGGTGCCGTCGGGGTTGATGGTGTCGATGGTGCTCGACGACGAACTGTAGACGAGCTTGGACCCGTCCGGGGACCAGTTGACCTGGAAGCCAAGCACACCGAGGGAGACCGGGTTGGTGCCATCGGCGTTGATGACCGTCAAGGTCCCGCCGTTCCGGTAGGCGAGCCTGGTGCCGTCCGGGGACCAGGCCAGCGACTGGCCGTCGGCGGTGGAACCGCTCGTGATCTGGGTGACACCGGTGCCGTCCGGGTTCATGGTGTGGATCTGCAGGTTGGGATTGCCGACGCCACGCTCGAACGCGACCTTGGTCCCATCCGCGGACACGCGCGGAGCCCGCCCGCTGGTGACCGCGGTGACCCCGGAGCCATCCGGATTCATCGAATAGATCGTATTCGTACCGGTAAAGAAGATCTTGCCGTTGCCGCCGGGGAACGCCGCCTGCGCCGGCGCGGCCATCGCGACCAGGCTCAGCACGCCACCGATCACCAACACCGCCAGTCGCAGCAGTGACCAGCGCGACCGAATACCTCCATCCGCGCGGGTTCTTCGCCCGTCTCGAATATGGACCATCATTTCAACTTTCCTCCTCGACGCCCCATCGGCGGCCCCTTGGCGAAACCGCAATCGACGCGACAGGGCACTCGTCTCGGCCTTGGGGCACATCACAGACAGCCCATCTGTCCTGATCGGAAAACCGCCCCCCGGGCCGACCGGTTCACCACGCTCCTCCGGTCGCAAAACCGGTGTCAAGAACCGCAATCGACTTACCGCGCAATCACACTTGTGAGGGACGCCAACTCGTCGCAATTATCCCCCAAATGTCGCAACAGTGACCGTCGATAATAAATCTGAAATAACGGAGAAACGTTTGTTCCTGCCAGCACTTCGCACCAGTGAAAACGTACGACCGGTACCGGTTGAACATATTTGTTTGTCGACGACGAGCGGGCTTACGGCGATCGGTCGTCTCATTTCGTGCAAGCGAATCCGAGCTCCCGAGGCCCGCTGAGCGCACCCGCGGACTTGGTGGCCGCGGTGCTCAGCCACCTCCGGCGAGCACCGGTACGGGTCAAGAGTTCGTCAAGGTTTCCGCGCCCGCCGTTGTGACGGCGGCAAGAATCGGTCGCGCCGCCGTGCACGACGGTGCACTGGACATGTGCGGACGACCGAACCACCCAGCTACCCGAAAAATCCACAGTGGACACCCACGGTGCGCGTCCCGTGACCGCGACGATCCGGCCACCCGAGTCCGAGGCACCGGCGCGGGAAGGTCGTGGTGAGCGGCACCGGCTGACGGTCGTCGGCGGGCTCGCCGCGCTGTCGCTCGACGCGATGGCCTCGGTCGCCTACGGTCCCGAGGCGATCGTGCTGGTGCTCGCGCTGGCGGGTGGCACCGGCCTCGGGTTCACGCTGCCGGTCACGTTCGCGATCGCCGCACTGCTCGTCGTGCTCACCCTCTCCTACCGGCAGGTGATCGCCGCGTTCCCCGACGGCGGCGGCGCGTACGGGGTGGCACGGCGGCACCTCGGCAGGCGCACGTCGCTCGTGGCCGCGGCGTCGCTGATCATCGACTACGTCCTGAACGTCGCGGTGTCCGTCGCCGCGGGCGTGGCCGCGCTGACCTCCGCCTTTCCCGAACTGTTCCCCTACACGACGTGGTTGTGCCTCGGCGTGCTGGCCGTGATCACCTCGATCAACCTGCGCGGCATCGCGCACAGCGCGCGGGCGTTCGTGCTGCCCACCGCCGTCTACGTCGGCGCGATCGTGGTGGTCGTGCTCGTCGGCCTCGTCCGCGGCGGGCCCGCGGTCGACCCGAACACCGCCGCGCAGCACACCGGCACGCTGCAGAGCGTCGGAATCCTGTTGCTGCTCAAGGCGTTCGCCAACGGCTGCGCCGCGCTGACCGGTGTCGAAGCCATCGCGAACGCGGTGCCCTCGTTCCGGAAGCCGCGCGTGCGCCGGGCCCAGTCCGCGGAACTCGTCCTCGGCGGGCTGCTCGCGGTGATGCTGATCGGGATCGCCGCGCTGATCGAAAAGTTCGCGATCCGCCCGGTGCCGGGGGTGACCGTGCTGTCGCAGGTGACCGAGGCGTCGCTCGGCGACGGGTTCGGCTACTACCTCGTCCAGTTCGCCACCGTCGTGCTGCTGGCGCTGGCCGCCAACACCTCGTTCGGCGGGCTGCCGGTGCTCGCGCAGTTGCTGGCGAAGGACAACAACCTGCCGCACGCCTTCGCCCTGCGCGCCGACCGCTCGGTGCACCGCTACGGCATCGCGTTCCTCACCGCCACTTCCGCGGCGCTGCTGGTGATCTCCGACGGGAAGATGAACTCGCTGGTGCCGCTGTTCGCGATCGGGGTGTTCGTCGGATTCACGCTGTCCCAAACCGGGATGGTGCGCCACTGGCTCACCGACCGGCCGCGCGGCTGGACGCGCAAGGCCGCGCTCAACGGGTTCGGCGCGCTGCTCACCGGGATCGCCGCGGTCGTGGTCACCGTGTCCAAGTTCGGCGAGGGCGGCTGGCTCATCGCGGTGGCACTGCCCGCGCTCGTCCTGCTGATGGAGGTGGTGCACCGCTCCTACGCGCACATCGGCGCCCGGCTCGAACTCGGCCACCGGCCGACGCCGCCGCGCCCGGTCGAATCGCTGGTCGTGGTCCCGGTCGCGACGGTCTCGCGCCTCACCCGCGACGCGATCGCCGCCGGGCTTTCGCTCGGCAACAAGGTCATCGCAGTACACGTCGGCCACCCCGACGACGCGGAGCAGGCCGCTTTCCTTTCCGCTTGGGAGGACTGGGATCCCGGTGTCCCCATGGTCCGCCTCCACGACGAGCGGCACCGGCTCGCCGCACCGCTCGTCGAGTACCTCCGCGCGGTGCGCGACCTCCAGGTGTTCGTCCTCATCCCCGAGGTGGAGCCGGAACACGCGTGGCAGCGGGTGCTGCAGAACCAGCGCGGCGCGGTCCTCGCGCACGCGCTGCGGCGCCGCACGAACGTGGTCGTCTGCCGGATGCGGTTCCGCACCCGCCCGGTCTGAGCGGCGCTCATCGGGATTTCATCGGCCACCGCTAGCCTTCGCGCGCGAATCCGATCGCCGAGAAGGAGACATGGTGGGGATGAAACTCAGTTGGTTGCCGAAGGTGGCGGGCGTCGCGGTACTCGCGGCGACCGCGATCCTGCCCGCCGCGGCGCACGCCACGCCGGCCGAACCGGGGAAGCGCGTCTTCAACTCCATGCAGATCCTCTTCAGCCCGGACAACCCGGACGTGTTCTGCACGATCGGCGCCGTCGGCACCGACAAGCAGGCGCGGAAGATCGCCATCTCGGCGGGGCACTGCATCCAGGACAAGCGGTACGCCGACCGGGACCTGCCGGAGAACGTCCAGCCGGTCTACGACCGCGGCGACGTCGGCTTCGGCCCCATCGGGTACGTGCGCTACTTCAAGGACCCGGAAGGGTCGTCGATCGGCCACGCCACCAAGGACTACATGATCATCGAGCTGGTGCCCGCGGTGACGCCGTCCTCGCAGGGACCGTGGCTCAAGGAGACGGGCCAGCTGGAGGTTCCCGACGGGCAACCCAGCCCCAACGCGCTGAACCCGCCGCTGAACGAGGAACGACTCCTCGGCGCGGCGGCGAACAACAACAACAACGAGCTGGTGGTGTCGGGACAGCTCGGCGTCTGGTACGGCCGCGTCACCGCCAACACCAACGGTATCTACCAGTCGTGGGCCCAGCACAAGGCGAACGACTCCGGTGGCCCGGCGATCTGGCACGTCCCCGGCAGCGACTACCCCTCGGAGGGCACCAAGTTCCAGGCGGCCGGTCCGTGGGCGGGCATCACCAAGGCCAGGGCGCTTGGCGTGCCGCCGTACGTCTACACCAGCTCGGCGAACATCCTCGCCGACCTGCGCGCCCGCGACGCCGCGCACCCCGGCGTCTACGGCGCCGGTTTTCACGTGACCACCAACCCGTGACACGAGTCCATTGAGGATCTGTCCTCAATGGACTCGTGTCAGCGCGGTGCCACCGGCAACCTGATCCGGAACGTGGCGCCCTGTCCCGGTGCGGTGTCCAGTTCGACCGTACCGCCGTGCGCGGTGACCAGCGACCACACGATCGAGAGGCCGAGGCCCGCACCACCGTGCCGTCCCGCGGCGCGGGCGCGTGAGCCGTCCGAGCGGTAGAACCGTTCGAACACCAGCCGCGCCCGCGTCGCGGGCAGTCCAGGTCCGGTGTCGGCGATCTCCAGCACCGCGTCGCCGCCACCGGTGCCGACGCCCACCCGCACCGCGCTGCCCGCCGGGGTGTGCGCGATCGCGTTGCCCACCAGGTTGCTCACCACCTGCCGCAGCCGGGATTCGTCGCCGAGCACCGGCGCGGTTTCCGGATCGGCGGCGGCACCGGGGCCGGTGAGCCGGACCGGCCTCGCCGGATCCAGCGCGCGCAGATCGTGCACCGCGTCCGCGGCGAGCGCCCGCAGGTCCATCGGCGCGCGCCGCAGCTCCACCCCCCGCTCGTCGAGCTGCGCCAGCAACAGCAGATCGTCCACCAAACCGGTCAACCGCACGGATTCGCGCTCGATGCGGTCCATCGTCGTGTCGATCTCGGCGCCGCCCATCCGGTAGAGCTGCGCGAACCCGCTGATCCCGGCGAGCGGGGTGCGCAGCTCGTGGCTCGCGTCCGCCACGAACCGGCGCAGCCGCTCCTCCGATCGGATCCGCGCCCCCACGGCCGCTTCGATCTGGGCCAGCATCCCGTTCAACGAGGTCGTCAGCCTGCCCACCTCCGTCGCCGGTGCGGCGGTGAACGGAACGCGCCGTGACAGGTCGCCACCGGCGATCGCGGCCGCAGTCTCCTCGATGCGGCGCAACGGCCGCAGCCCCGCCCGAAGCCAGAACCAGCCCGCTGCGGTGAGCACGGCGAGCAGGCAGGCGCCGACCAGCAGGCAGGTCAACCGGACACGACTCACCGTTTCGTCCACTGAGGACAGTGAGTTGGCCGCGACCACGCTGCCGCCCCCATCCTTGGCGGGGAGCGCGAGCACCCGCCAGCCCGGCACTTCGAACGGCTGACCGTGCCGGGCCGCCACCGCCCCGCGGTCCAACGCGGGCAGTGCGGGTGCCGAGGCTCCGCGCACGGACAACGTCAGGCGCCCGTCCGCCGTGAGGTAGGCGAGGTACAGGTCGTCGAGCGTGGTCCTCGAGCCCTGGGCGGGAGCGGCCGTCACGAACGGCTGGACGAACGCCCTCGGCAGCGCGGCCAGCGCGCTCGCTTCGGCGGTCACCTGCGCGTCCACCCGTTCCACCAACGGTTTCCGCAACGCGACCAGTACCGCGACCGTGCCCGCGGTCATCCCGGCCACCAGCAGCGTCATCGAGATGACCAGGACCCGCGCCCGCAGTGACAGCCGATTCATCGCGGCCTGCGCAGCACGTACCCGACCCCGCGGACGGTGTGGATCAGCTTCGGCTCCCGGTTGTCGACCTTGCGCCGCAGGTAGCTGATGTAGGACTCGACGATGCTCGCGTCGCCGCCGAAGTCGTAGTGCCACACGCGGTGCAGGATCTGCGCGCGGTCCAGCACCCGGTCGGCGTTCTCCACCAGGAACCGCAGCAGGGTGAACTCGGTCGGCGACAACGAGATCGGCTCACCGCCACGCGTGACGAGCCGTGCGGCGGGGTCGAGCACGAGATCGCCCGCGGACAGCACTTCCGGCGTGGCGCCCGCGGTCCGCCGCAGGATCGCCCGGATGCGGGCGATCAGCTCGTCGAGCCGGAACGGCTTGGTCACGTAGTCGTCACCACCGGCGGACAGCCCGGCCACCTTGTCGTCCCCCGCGTCGCGCGCGGTGAGGAACAGCACCGGCACCTCCCGTGCCGGCGCCGTGCCCGCCCGCATCCGCCGCAGCACCGAAAACCCGTCGAGATCGGGCAGCAGCACGTCGAGCACGACCAGGTCGGGCGGACCGTTCGACACGATCCGCAGCGCCTCGGTACCGCTCTCGGTCGCGGTCACCTCGAACCCGGCGAACCGCAGGCTCGCCACGAGCAGATCCCGCAGGGTCGGGTCGTCCTCCACCACGAGCAGGCTGGCCGTCGTCATGTGCGTTGACGATGCCAGCAACGGATACGGCTGACGAGCGGCATTCACACGTCCCGCACGCGCATCACGGCGTACCCCGCCGCACCGATCAGCGCGACGAATCCGCACAGCAGCCCGAATCCCAGCCACGGCGCGACGGCACCGTCCGGCGGCACCACGGTGTAGACCTGCTGACCGGCCACCGTCGGCCAGTACGCGGTCATCCACTCCGCCCACCGTTCCGGCAGCGTCCGCCCGATGAGCGGCACCAGCAGCGTCAAGGAAACCAGGGTGCCGATCGCGGCGGCCGTCGAGCGCAGCACCGTCCCGAGCCCGAGGCCTAGCAATCCCACGGCGGCGAGGAACAGGCCACCTCCGAGCACCGCACGCAGCACCTCCGGCTGATCGAGCGTCGCGTACGGCACTTTCGCGTCCGCGAACACCGCCTGCCCGAGGAAGAAGGACGTGAACACGAGCAGCTGACCCAGCAGCGCCACGACCGCGGTGACCACGACCGCTTTCGCCGTGAAAAGCCTGCCGCGCCGGGGCACCGCGAGCGTGCTGGGCTGGATGGAGCCGGTCGCGTACTCGCCGCTGATCATCAGGACCCCGAGCACCCCGATCGAGAGCTGGGCGATCAGGATGCTGTTGAGACTGTTCACGGTCGGATCCCACGCCGCGCGGTCGGACGGCGACATACTGGGATAGGACCTGGCCAGCCCCGAGGTGGCGAGCGCGCTGATCACGACGCCGAGCACGATCGTCACGGCGACGGCGAACCAGGTCGAGCGCAGGCCGCGGAACTTGGTCCATTCGGCGCGGATGGTGTTCACGCGGCACCTCCGTACTCGACGGCGTCGCCGGTCAGCGCCATGAACACGTCCTCCAGCGAATCGCGCTTCGGCGTCAGCTCGGCCAGCGCGATGCCGTCCGCGGCGGCGAACTTGCCGATCTCCGCCGAGGTGAGCCCTTCGACGAGCAACCCTTCGGCGTCCATGTCGAGCCGCGCGCCCGCCTGGCGCAACACCCGCGCGAGCCGCTCCTGGTCGTCGGCACGGACCAGCACGGTTTCCGCGCTGTGCCGGTCGAGGAACTCGTCGATACCGGTGTCGGCGATGATCCGGCCCTTGCCGATGACCAGCAGGTGCTGCGCGGTGAGGGCCATCTCGCTCATCAGGTGGCTGGACACCAGCACGGTGCGGCCTTCGGCGGCGAGCTCCCGCATGAGCCCCCTGATCCAGCGGATGCCCTCCGGATCGAGGCCGTTGACCGGTTCGTCGAAGATCAGCACCGGTGGATCGCCGAGCAACGCGGCCGCGATGCCGAGCCGCTGGCTCATCCCCAGCGAGTACGTTCCGGCCCGCCGCCGCGCGACCGACTCCAGGCCGACCAGCTCGAGCACTTCGCCGACCCGTTTCCGCCCGATGCCCGCGGTCTGCGCGAGCGCGAGCAGGTGGCCCGTCGCGGTCCGGCCCGGATGGACCGCGCGGGCGTCGAGCAGCGCGCCGACGGTGTGCAGCGGACGGTCCAGCTCGGCGTACCGGCGGCCAGCCACCGTCACGGTCCCGGCGGTCGGCGCGTCCAGCCCGACGACGAGGCGCATGGTGGTGGACTTGCCTGCCCCGTTCGGTCCGAGGAACCCGGTGACGCGCCCCGGCCGGACGGTGAACGTGATCCCGTCGACGGCGAGCGTTTCGCCGTAGCGCTTGGTGAGGTCTCGTGCCTCGATCGTTTCACTCATGCCACCAGCGTTCCGACGCCGGATGACGAAATGCTGGGAGCGGCGCGCGTTCTCCGGTGGACCGGCCAGTATTCCCAGCGAACTCCCAGGTTTCGTCCGCTCGCCCCCGAGCCGGACGTCCACTTCGTCCAGCCCGCGTCCGGGGTGACCTGGATCGGCTTCTGGTCGAACATCCACCGATACCCGTCCCAGCAGCGGGAGTTCCGCGGCGCGGACGGCGCGAACCGCGACGCGTGGGACGGCGACGAGGGCTGGTCGAGCTTCCTCGACCAGATCATCCGCCCGGTGATCGACAACGATCTGCGCCAGGAGGGCTACAACGCCTGCCCTGCCTGCGCCCAGATCGACATCATGAAGGCGATCCCGCCGAACGTCACGGTGTACGTGCCCGGCGCGGCCGCGACCGTACCGCTGACCAAGTGAACGGAATCGAAACCCGTTGCGCGGGACGGAAAAGCTGAGCTGGCTCTAGCGGCAGGGCGGCTGGTAGCCGTCGATGGGCAGAGCGCGGAAGTCGAGCGTGTTCGGGGTCTTGCCGACGAAGACCAGCCCGCGCGCCTCGCCCAGTGCCGAGGCGAACGAGTACGACGGCTTGCCGAGCTCGGGTAGCCAGGTCCAGGCGTCGGGCGAAAAGCTGAAGAACCGCTTCTCGAGCTTCCCGCCCGTCGAAGGCACCTTCGTGAGCCACTTGTCGCCGCCGCTCCAGTGTGAGGCCGGGCGCAACTGGACGTACAGGTCGTCGGTCGCGCTGTAGGTCAGCCAGAAACCGGACGACTTCGAAAGATCCGCCTGCGCCTCGAACTGG
The DNA here is from genome assembly GCF_018736145.1 of Amycolatopsis sp. CA-230715. Classification (GTDB taxonomy): domain Bacteria; phylum Actinomycetota; class Actinomycetes; order Mycobacteriales; family Pseudonocardiaceae; genus Amycolatopsis. The sequence continues at coordinate 7,934,831 of NZ_CP059997.1, read as the reverse complement.
TTGCCGAGCCACACCACGATCACGTGCCATTCGGCCTTGAGGAACCGCACCTTGGCCGCGTACCGGTCGCCCTCGCGGACGAGCAGGCTGCCGGTCGCGGGCACCGTGGTGCCCTCGCCGCTGGCGAGCCACTGCTGCAGCCGGTCGATCGACGGGCTCGCGCACTCGCACCGGTGCGAAGCCGAGCCGCCGTAGGCCGCCGCGTTCGCCGTGGTGACCGGGGAAAGCGCGAGCGCGCAAGCCAACGCCGTGAGTGTTCTGGCGATCCTCGTACGACCGTTCGTCGAACCTGCTCGCATGGCAAGGAATGTAGCATGTCTAGACCACTGGCGGGACGCCCGAACAGGTGCGGCGCGGGCGCCCCGCCGCCGGGGATGCCGGAGCCCGAGTAGGTCACTTCTTTTCGCACAGCGCGGCGTCGACGACGTCGATCCTGGTCGGCTTGTCGTTGTTGACGACCCAGGTGTTGGTGACCACCGCGGCGTTCCTGCCGTCGTCGGTGGCCATGGTCACCGAGGAGAAGCCGGTGGACAGGTCGCCGAGCAGGCCCCACGCCCGCACGCCGCAGCTCAGCTGGTGCCCCCACAGGCCGAGGCCGTACTTCTCGGTGCCGGGCCACCCGGTGTCCACCGTCTTGCGCATTTCGGCGAGACCGGCCGCGGAGATTACCTTGCCGCGGTTGAGTTCGCGGTCGAACACGGCGAGATCGGCCAGGGTGGAGACGAGCCCGCCCGCGGTGCTCCAGTACGACGGCTCCACCGTGCCGCTGCCCCATTCGCCGAAGGTGGTGTCCAGCCACAGGAATACTCCGCCGATGCTGCCGCCCTTGTACCCGTGGACGTACGCGCCGGGCAGCGATTTGTCGCCCGGCGCCGGGAGACTGGTGTGCTTCAGGCCGAGCGGCTTGATGATCCGCTCGGCGATCGCGTCACGAGCGGGCGCGCCGGTGACCTGCTCGATGAGCATCCCCGCGAGGTAGTAGTTGGTGTTCGTGTAGTTCCACGAACCGTCCGGCTTGGGCGGGTTGCCCGCCAGCCCGGCGCGGACCAGCTCCCGCAGCTCGAACGTACCGTCGGACTTGGGCTTCGCGCCGGCGTTGCCGCCGTTGATCCCGCTGGTCTGCTGGAGGAGCTGGCGGACGGTGATGCGGTTGCCGTCGTAGCCGTTGCCGGCGACCACGCCGGGCAGGTAGCGCTCGATCGGGGCGTCCAGCGCCACCTTGCCCTCGTCGACGAGTTGCAGCACCACGGCCGCCGTGAACGTCTTGGTCTGGCTGGCCGCCCGGAACGCGTCGTCGGGGCCGATGACCTGGTTGGTGTTGACCACTTTCTGGCCCGCGTGCAGGGTCCACCCCTGGTTCAGGTCACCCGCGTACACCGCGGCGCCCGGTCCGCCGTGCGCCCGGAAGGCCGTCAGCACGGCCTTGACCCCCGCGTGGTCGTCGGCTTGCTCCGCCGCCGACGCGGGCGCGCCCATCGTCGCGACCGCGGCGAAAGCGCACAGCGCCACCACCGACCTCGGCATCCCCGTTCTGGTCATCCTCGCTCCTCCATCCGCACCGGAAACCACCGCGCGCAAAGTAGCCACGGGCGATGAAATCCCCATGAACGGGATGAAAGGGCAGCCGTTCAGTTCGTACTGATCGGCAACGACGTGTAGGTGTGCAGCGACAGCCCCGGCCGGAAAACGGGGTCGCCCGCGAGCGAGAGCCGGGGGAATCGCGACAGCAGCAAGGGAAACGCGACCTGCGCTTCCAACCTGGCCAGTGGTGCGCCGAGGCAGTAGTGCGCGCCACCGCCGAAGGACAGCGGCGGCTCTTCGGCGCGGTCCAGCACCAGCCGGTCGGGTTCGCGGAACACCTCGGGATCACGGTTGGCCGCGCCGAGCAGGGCGACGGCGCGCTGTCCCTCGGCGAAGCCGATGTCGGCGATCGTGAGATCTGTGGGCATGATCCTGGTGGACGCCAGGTGTACGGGCGAGTCGTAGCGAAGCAGCTCCTCCACCGCGGGCGCGGCGAGCGCCTGCTCGGTGCGCAGCCTGGCCGCCTGCGCGGGCTCCTCCAGCAGCGCGAACAGGCCGTTCGCCAGCAGCCCTGTCGTAGTTTCGAAACCGGCGGACAGCAGGAGGGCCGCCATGCTCACCAGTTCCTCCGCGTCCAGCCCCTCCTCGCCGTCCCCGGCCGCCACCAGCGCGGAGATGAGGTCGTCGGCCGGTTCGGCGTGCCGTGTCTCGGCCAGGTCCGCGAGGTAGTCGCGGATGGTGACCGCGGCGGAGTCAGCACGGTCGACCACGGCGGGGCTCAGCTCGTCCAACACCATCGTCCAGTCCCGCACGAGGGTCTGGAACATCGGCCGGTCCGCCCGCGGCACGCCGAGCAGCTCACCGATCACGGTGGCCGGGAGCGGGAACGCGAACTCCGTGACGAAATCCGTGGTCCCGTCAAGGCGTTCGCACAGTTCGCCGACGATGCGCTCGACGGCGGGGCGCAGGTTCGCGACCCTGCGCGCGGTGAACGCCGAGGAGACCAGGCGACGCAACCGGGTGTGCGCGGGGCCGTCCAGCATCACCATGCTGGTGAACATCAGCCGCAGCGACGGCCGCTCCCGCCAGTCGTGGTACCCGGCGGCGAGCAGGAGCTGTTCCGACTGCTTAAGCGGGCGTTGATCGCGCACGAACGCCGAGCACTGCCGGTACCCGGTGATCACCAGCACGCCGTCGGGGGCGGTCACCACGGGCCCCAGCGCCCGCAACCGCGCGTAGTGCGGGTACGGGTCGGCCCTGCCCTCGTCGGTGCCCAGCGCCGCGAGCACCTCGCCGACGGCATCGGAATCCACTCTGGTGGTCATGGCCCTCCTCATCCGGTGATCGTCCCAGGATGCCGTGGATATCCGGCGATGGCTACCCGCTGATCCCGGGAGCGGGGCGTCTCGTCAGATTTCGAGGGTGATGTCGAGGTCGAAGATGCCGCCGAGCCCGATGCCGAGCCCGAAGGTGTCCGAATAGATCGGACGGCGAGCGACGGAAACGGCTTGACCGCCGACGGTTCTGGCGAACTCCTCGGTGTCCTTGTCGGTCTGGTACAGCTCGTGCTCCTCGACCACGATCCGGTAGTTCGTCAGCAGTTCCGATGTGGACGGTGCCAGTACCCCCGTCCAGACGAACGAATCGCCCGCCGCGGCGCACCCGAGTTCGACGGCGGGACCGGCCGGTTTCCAAGCCAGGTCGTCGGTTTCCAGCAGACCGCGCTTCTGGAGCGTGACGAGCACCTGCCTGCTGGCCGCGACCGCGTCCCGCCCGGTGCCGGCCGCCGTGCCGGGCGCGTTCGCGGCGAACGCGCCCGCGACGGTGACTTCCAGCTTGCGGCCGCCCGCGTCGCGCACCGTCGTCGTGCGCTCCGGCGGCAGCTGCGTGAACTCGGCGAGCACGACCTTCGACAGCTCGCAGCCCGGCAGCGCGTACGGCTGGTACCGGGCGACGGCGAAGCGGACGAGCGGGAAGTAGCTCCGCGCGGCGGGGGCGTTCAGGTCGACGTCGACGTACCAAAGGCCCCTGCGCCGGTCGAACTCCGGGGTGAACGCCATCGCGGTCACGGTCGCCGCCGTCTCCACGAGGGTCAGTCCGGCGGCCTGCGCGGCGGCGTTCGGGAAGTCCGCCGGCTTCGGCCCCGCGGTGGCCGGTGTCGCGGGATCGCCCCACACCGGATCGGTTCCCCAGCGCGTCGCGTACTGCGCCGGTGCGGTGTCGTCGATCAGCACGGCGAGCATTTCGTCGTCACCGGAGGAGAACCACGGCCGCTCGAGGTAGATCCGGACACCGGCCTGCCGCCGCCGGTGGACGGCCTGGTGCACGCGGTTGTCCTGCTCCCACCGGAAAGTCGGCACCACGTACAGCACTTCGGGCGGTTCGGGTCGCCGCGAACTCGGCACCTTCGCCGCGAACTCGTCGCCGATCCTGGTGACCAGCTCCGGATCGTTCTTGACCTCCGGCTTGAAGTACTCCAGGAACCGCGTCGTCGCGACCGGGGTGTAGGTCACGGTGCGGTGTCTGGTGTCGCCGAACTCGTGCCGGACGCGGTGCCGGAAGAACGGCTCGCGCGGACCGCCCCGCTCGTCGTCCCGCCCGATCCTGGCTGTGCCCTCGACGGCTTCGATCCGGAAGTCGGCGACGTGCGCCTGCTTGGTGACGCGCCGCGGCGCGTCCTCGGCCGGGTCGTCGAGCCATTCGCTCCAGGCGGCTTCGACGTCGAGCCGCCCGGTGCTCTTGGCGTGCGAGCGCACGGTTCCCGACAGCGCGGCGAAGGTTTCCTCCGCGAGCCGGTCGAACGTCACGGCCACGAGCTGCGGGCGTTCGAGCGGCTTCTCGACCGCGTGCACGAGGGTCAGCTCGACGAACGGCGTGACCATCCAGTCCTCACCGGCGGCGGCCACCGCGAGCAGGCTCGCGAACTCGCCGTCCGCGGCGGTGAGCCCCGCCTTGCCGGTGAGCAGCGACCAGACCTTCAACACACCGACGTCACCGGGATCGGGGCTGCTGCTCAGCTTGACCGTCGCGATCTCGGCCTTGGGCAGGAACACCGTGAGCGTACGGGAAAACTCCGTCCACTCCGGACTCCCCGTGCCTTCTTCGACGCGCAGCCGGAACGGCGCCGCCTCCGGCCAGGTGCCAGGGAACGCGACCCGGCGGTTCGGCACGTCGGCGGGCAGCCCGCGCAGCGCGGCGCCCTTCGCCAGCGGATCGGGGAGATACGGCACCTTCAGGCCGAGCAGCGGATCGTGGACGATGTACTCACCCTGTTTCAGCGCGCCGCCGTGCGGGAGCGGGAGTTCGGTGGGCGGCTCGGGGTCGGTGACGGTGTGCTTCGCCACGTGGATGCTGCGCTCCAGGAGCAGATCGTGTTCGAAGTACGGCGGATGCGGATCGGTCACCTTGGTGTCGGAAAAGGTCCCGGATTCCCGTGACGCGGCGGCGTAGAACGCCTTCGCGGCGCTCGCGGGCTTGCCCGCGCCGAGGTACCGGTCGAACATCCCGTGCTGCTCCGCCATCAGCTCCGAGGTCTTCGGCGGCGCGAGGTGCCGTTCGTCGAAGTCCTCGTAGCCGCGGTCGAGGCCGTCGGTACCGGAGAACGGCCCGTGCAGCCGGTCGTTGCGCAGCGCGCCGTAGAACGACGCCGGGATGGCGCGCCCGTCGTCGTGCACCGAACTGCGGATCACCAGGCGCTCGGCCGATTCGCCCTCGTTGTAGGGCTTCGACGGCAGCACGACGGGCGGCGGCACCGGTTCCCAGCGGCGGTAGGTGATCGGCGCCGACGCGTGCGCGTCGGGGATGGCGTCGGCCGGGCCGAGGCTGTTGCCTGCCAGGTCGACGGCGCGGGCCCGCAACCGGTAGGTGCGGCCGTAGCGCAACGCGGGCAGCGACCCGCCGGCCGGGCGGAACCGCACGTCCAGCGGGAAGTTCTCGTCGAGCTCGGGGTCGGGCACCTCGGCGCCGGAGTTCTCGCCGATCGTCTTGCCTGGCCGAGGTGCCACCAGGCTCCAGCCGTCCCAGCCGAACATCGCCTCGTGCAGGAACAGCTCGTCGGGTTTGCCCGGCACGGACCCGACCGCGCTGCTCTTGACGTACCCCTCGTCCTCGCCGATCCCGGTGATGTCCAACGGCGCCTGGCCCGGCCTGCGCAGCACGTAGCTGCCCACCCGCTGGCACAACGACTTCCACGCCACCACGGATCCGGTGGCGGGATCCGCGAGCCCCACGTCGATCCGGAACCCGCGGACGAGGTCCTCGGCGTGCAGCGTCGGCCCGAAGGTGACGCGCGGATCGGTCGAATTGGTGTACTGCTCGGCGCTCGCCTGGTAACCCGTCATCCGGTCGACCTGCGGGCCGACCACGCCGTCCCGGTTCTTCCGCAGCACGGTGATCCCGCCGCCGCTCTGCGCGGGGATGCTCGCGTCGGCGGGTGCGTCGGAGTCGGCGAACTCGGGATCGGTCAGCTGGCTCACCGAATGCGCGAACGTCAGGTACTTCTGCACGGCCGCGTCGAGGTCCAGTTCGGTCACCAGCCAGCGGTTCTGGTCGGCGAGGTCCAGGACGCGCTTGGCGATCGGCGACGTGGTGCTCGACGGTGCCGCTTCGAACTGCCCGCCGGTCAGGTCCAGCGCGGTGAACGGGCACAGCGCGGGTTTGAACCCAGCCGGGTTGCCGAGATCCGGTGGCGCGCCTTCGAAAGCGACGCGGAGCAAGCTGTTCGCGGCGATCCCGGCAGGCACCTTCACGGTGACATCGACGACGAGGCCGAGCTTGCGCAGCAGCCGGGGGTAGTCGCCGACGGCGGCGCACGCGCTGTGGAAGTCGAGTGCGGGCTTTTCCAGCGGTGGCTGGGCTTCTTCGGCGGCGGCGGAACCCGGCGGCACGCGGGTGCGGTCGTAGAAGCGGAACGCCTCCGAGAACGCGAGCTTCTTGACCCTCGACGGGTCCAAGGTGCCGCCGGTGTGCGTGTACACCTTGTCGTCGCGGTGCATGATCCTGGTCGGCGGGATCACCGGCGGCAGCGGGCCGACCGGACCACCGGGGTCGGGATCGGGGTCCGGCACGAGACCGATGACCGGGGGGTCGGCCTTGCCGAGCACCGAGTCGACGGCCGTGTGCGCCTGGTTCGGGTCCTTGACGATCTTCGGCACGTCCGGGCCGATCTTCTCCTTGAGCCAGCCCAAGGAAATGTAGTCCGGCGGAGGCGGGCAGCCACCGTTTCCGTTCGCTTTGGTGGCGGCGATCCTGCGGTTCGCCAGCAGCGCCGTCGCGTCGCCGTGCAGCTCGACGACGTGGCGGTGCACCTCCGCGGCCGGGAACGATCGCAGTGATTTCGGCGGCGGCGGATCGGCCGCGATCGCGGCCGCGGCGGTCGTCCTCGGTCCCACCGGGGTGGTGGCGGCCGGGAACAAAGCCTTCCACAGCACGGAATCCGCTTCCGGCGCGCCGAACACCGGCTGCACCTTGGTGACCGTCGTGCCGCTCACGAATTCGAGGCGCAGTGTCGGCAGGATGGCGGCCAGTGCCGCGGGCCAGTCCGAAAAGGACACAAAATCAGCCAGCTTCGGTCTCGGCGAAGCCGGATCGGGCACCAGCCTCGGACCGACCACAAGGGACACCTTGGCGGTGCCGTCGTTCGCCGTCCCGTTGGGCACGGCGGTGAGCAGGAGCTGGGTCGTGTTCGGCATCAGTCGATCCCCCCGAAGGCCGTGCAGTATTCGAGTGCGGGGTCACGGCGCAGGGCGGTGACCGGTTCGGTGTAGGGCGCCATCAACTCGGCGAAGGTCGGTTGCGCGCCTGCGGCGGCCGCGAGCGCGAACGTCTCGTCGCTGCCAGCGAACCTGCGCTCGCAGGTGATCGACACCGATTTGTGGAAGAACAGCACGTCGATTTCGACCGTGATGGTCGCGCGGCCGTAGACCGCCCTCGGGCTGCTCTGGTAGCGGAACTCCATGTACAGCTCGATCGACGCGGAGATGATGCCGAGCACGTCGACCTCGCCGCGGGCGCGCAGGTACCCGGCGATCACCGCGTCCGTCCCGTTTTCGAGGCGGAAGTAGATGCCAGCCATCACCGACAGGCTGCCGCTCGCCACACCGAGGTTCATCGACACGGCGGCCCCGAATTCGAGCGCCGCCTCCAGCGTCTTGATCCCGTTGGGGCGCGCGGTGATGCCGAAGAACCCGCCTCCGCCGAGGAACGACACGGTCAGCGTGAACGGCCGTTCCCTGGTGCAGAAGTGGAAACCGGCTTCCAGCGACTCGCCGATGAACGGCACCCGCAGCGACGCGCCGAGGCTGAGGTTTTCGAGGCTGAACACCCCGATCGCCGCGGCGGGCAGTGTCATCGAGTAGTCCGCGGTGATCCCGCTCGGCGTGACCTGGAGCGCGGGCGGATCGCTGAAGCCGTCGAGCGGGATCAGGTTGCGCAAGGTCTGCACGAACTGGAGCGGGCCCTCGAAGTCGACGCCGTTGAAGACGACTTCGATATCCGGTTTCTTCCCCGCCCTCGCGGTGAACCGGATCCGCTCGAACTCCAGCCGCAGTCCCGGGAATCCCTTTGGTACCAGGAGAATGTCGAAGTGTTCCAGCGTGCAGGTCACGTCCGCGCCGGAGGACACGTCCGGCCGCAGCGAGCCGCGCAGGTCGACGACCATGGTCATCTTCCCGGCGCCCTCGTGCGGCCAGAACAGCGCGTTCTTCCGGTCGGGGTTCTTTTCGAACGGCGACCACGCTTGCAGGTCCGGCGACCATTCGAGCCTGGTCGTCGCCACGTCCGGCAGCTTGGCGCCCTGCGCGGCTTTCACCAGCGCCTGCTTGATCGACACCACCTGGGCACCGGTGTCGTCCCATGCCTTGAGCTGCTGGTCGACCCGGTCGAGCAGACCGGTGATCGCGGGATCGGTGCCCTTCGGCAACGCCTGGCGAAGCCGGGTGAACGACGCGCTGAAACCGTCGAACGCGCCTTGCACGGCTTCGATCGTGGTGCCGGAGCCCGGTTTGAGGAACTCGCCGACGGTGGTGAGCAGCGTCTCGGACTTGTCTGCGAGGTCCTGCACGGCGGTGCCGATCTGCGGCACCGTCTTGCGCAGTTCCTGCAATGTCTTGACGGCGCGTTCGACGTCCTGAGTGAACATCGAGACGGCGTTGAGGATCTGCGACAGGAAGGTGGGCACCTTGAGCGGCTTGTCGAGCCCGGCCAGCTTGACCAGTTCGGCCAGCGGGATGACGCCGAAGATGTTCGCGTTGAACGCCTTGAAGAAGTCGGCGGGGTTGAACTCGCCAGCGGAGAGCTTGGCGAGATCGCCCGCGACCGGGCCGGTGAGCCTGGACAGCCCCGCCACCGACAGATCGGGGGCGGCGAGCGCGCCGACGCGGTCGCTTTGCTTGCTGAACTCCATTTTCGCGTCGTTCGCGAGCTTGAGGAACACCTGGCCCTGGTTGGCCACCGCGTCGAAGGCGTGCTGCTTGAAGCCGTCGGCGTAGCTCACCACGACCTGCTCGGCTTCCCCGGTCAGCTGGCCGACCGACGGGATGACCCCGGTCGCTTGGTCGATCTTCGGCAGGAACAGCGCGGGATCCTTGCCGTCCACAATGGAGCCGAGGTCGTCGGGAACGGCCGCGGCCCACAACAGCCGCGAAACGTCGAGCCTGGTGTCGTCGGGTTTCTTGCTCTCCGCGAAGGCGAGCGCCTGCCCGGCGACCGCGGCCGCGCGGTGGCCGGGGTCCTCGACGGCGAGCGCACCGGGATTCGGGTTGTACGCCTTGACGATGGCGGGCAGGTCCGCCGGGGTGTTCAGCGTCTTCGACACGAACAGCAGTGGTGTGCGGAACTCGACCGCGCGCCCGTCGCGGTCGACGCCGACGGCCTTGAACTCGAACCGCTGCCCGCCGACGTGGGGGAAGAACAGCTTCTGGTTTCCCGGCAGACCGGGCGGCCCCGCGTTCGGGTCGTCGAGGTTGGGCGTCACCGACGTGACGAGTGTGATCGAGCTGAACGGGAACTGGACGTCCAGCCGCTCCGCCCCGGTCCTCGGCAGCGGGGTGCCGCCCCGGTACTCGTAGGTGCGGACGGGTTGCCGGACCAGGATGAACATCCGCTGGTACAGGTACGCGGGCGCGCCCGGCTTCGCCGGGTCGAACTTGCGCTCGGTGACCTTGACCAGCGAGGCGCGGTGCCCGAACGGGAACAGGTACCCGGCGTAGAGCACGCGCACGTAATGGTCGCGGCCGAGGGTCGCGACGTGCCGCCATTCCTCGAGATCGAGTCCCGGCGGCGGTTCCCACTGGCCGAGCACGTCCAGCCAACCGCCCAAAGTGGACAGTGCGAGGTTGCCGACGCGCACCGGGGCGAGCCGTTCGTGCCCGGTCAGGCGCACCAGGGAGTACCGGTCGTAGGGGCTGAGCGGGGTGCGGCCGATCGCGTCCTTGGCCGCCGGATCCGGCCGAGGCATCGTGGCCGCGTCGCCGTCACGGGTCCACACGGCACGGACGGTCCGCCCATTCGCGTCGAGTTCGTCGACCTCCTGCGTGCCGTCGTCGTGCTCGCGCCGGATCCCGAGCCGGGTGTGCCACAGCTCGATCCGGTCGTTGCCCGGATGGGTCACGACGTCCTCGCTGTGCGCCCACGCGGCCGTTTCGGACGGTGACAGCAGCAAGCGGTACGGCAGTTCCAGCGCGGTGCTCGGCACCGCGGAAGGATCGGCGGGAAGGGGGTTTTCGAGCGCGGCGGGCGCGAGTTCGGCGCGCGCGGTCAGCTCCGCGCGCAGCGCGCCGAACACCTCGGGGTCGGCGTCGGCCGCCGCCGCGAGCGCCACCTCCGGCCCGAAGCGGGGCATCAGCTGGGTGACGTTGCGCAGCACGCGCATGGTGGCGGCGATGTCGTCGGCGGTGTGCCGGTTCTTCGCCGCGGCGCCCGCGTACAGGCTGCTCGCCCAGCGATCCGTCCGGTTGTGCTTCGGCTGCGGCAGCACCGCGGCCGCGGCTCCCCTGGCGACCGGCACCAGCCGTGGCGGCAGCAGCCGCATCGCGGCCACCAGTCCCTTGGCGGTGTACGGGATCTCGGTGGTGGCGTCCACTTCGAACACCAGCACCGTGCGGCCGGACAGCAGGGACCGCACCGGCGGCGGCTCCAGCGGTTCGGCGACCGTGCCGACGTCGGGATCGGGCGGCTCCACCTTGATGGCGCCCGCGGTCTCGAAGTACGCCTTCTCCAGCACGTGCTGGCGGGGGAAGGTGGCGATCAGCTGCGCCGGGCTCGCGGGGTCGCGGCGCACGAGCACCGGCGTGCCGATCAGCGGCCTGCGGATCTTGAGGTTGCGGAAACTGAACGTGAGATCGAGCAGGTCCTCCTTGCGCAGGACCCGTACTGGCGCGAGTTCGGCCGGAGTCGTCACAGTGCCCCCTGTCGTCTCCCGCAGCCAACCGGGCCTTGGCGAGCGCGGCCACGGTCGATCGGGCGCCCTAACGGGCAGACAGGGACGCCCCGATCACCGCCTGCCGCCGAACTGCCAGCGGTGCACTTCGACGGCCGCGTACTCCCCCGCGCCGAGGACCGCGCGCGCGGCGTCCGGGCTCGGCGCGCGAAGCAACGCCGCCGTACCCAGCCAGGTGGCGCCGTCGTCGGACAGCAGCGGCCCGTAGGCGATGAGCTGGTCCTGTTCGGACGGCACGGAAAGGTCCTCGGTGGCGGGTTTCGGCGCGCCGAGGCCGAGCACGAGGTACCGGTCGTCACCGCTGCGACCGCCGGGGAACTCCCACATCGTGCGCCCCAACGCGTTGCGCCACCGGCGAATCAGCACATCCCGGTAAGCGCCTGCCTGGTACCCGGGCTCGTCGAAGGCGAACGCGCGGGCGGCCGCCGGATCCGGCAGCTCGACGATGTGCACGCTGCCGGTGAGCACCGCACCGTCGAAGGTCGGCCCGCGGGCGATCAGCTCGGCGTCGAACCGGTCCATGTAGGACCAGTGCGCTTCCCGCAGCTCTTCGCGCAGGGCAAGGGATCCCGCCCGATCACGGTGGTAGCAGAAGAACTCCATGCCCCCAGTCTTCACCACGCGCGGTTCAGACGGCGACGACCTCACCGATCCTCTGCGCCGACGCGGTCGTCGGTGCCGAAGAACTCGTCGGCTTCGTGCCGCAGGCGCTTGGAGTCCGCCCGCGGTAGCTTCCGGTGCCGGTCGACCAGCTCTTCGGCGCTCAGCCGCCGCTTGTGCCCCGTGACGCGGTCGAGCAGTTCGCCCATCAAGGCGCTTTCGCCCGCGGTGAGGGCGCCGATCCGGGGCAGCGCGGCGCGGAGCGCGGCCGCGGCGGAAACGGGCCCCGGTTCGCGCGCGACCGGCCGATCGGTGCTGATGGCCGCGATGACGGCTTCCCGCGCGGTGACCGAGAGGGCCGGATCCCGTTCGTCCTCCGGCGTGGCGATGAGACTGAGCGTGACACCGGAACCGGCAGCGTGCACGAGCGACGCGGCGAGGTGTTCGGCGACGCGGAGTCGGCCCCACTCGGCGATGCGTCCGATGTGGTCTGCCAGCACCTGGAAACCCGCGACACCGGCAGGCGAAGCAGCGGCTTCGGTGCGCGGCCGTCCGTACATCAGCAGGTACAGGGCGGGGTTGGCCAGGCCGAACTCGACGTGGTTGTCCCATCCCGCACGGAGGTCTCGCACGGGGTCGTCCGAGCGCGCCGCCTCGGTCTTGGTCGCGAGGTAGTCCGCGAACCCCTTGACCGCGACGGCGTCGAGCAGCCCGTCCTTGTCCCCGAACAACCGGTAGAGGGTCGGGGGCTGCACTCCGGCCGCCGCGCTGACCGCTCGCGTCGAGACCGCGTCCTGTCCGCCGTCGGCAAGCAGGTCCAGTGTCGCGGCGAGGATGCGCTCCCGCGGCGAGTCGTCGGCGGTTTCCATGCAACCAACGATAACACAAGCTTGATTTCATCGTTATTACCAGTGATATAGTCACATCGATTCCATCGATAACACCTGGAGTGCGCCATGATTATCGTGACCGGGGCGAGTGGCCAGCTGGGCCGTGCGGTCGTGGACACCCTCCTCGACCGAGTTCCCGCCGAGCAGCTCGCGGTCAGCGTCCGCGACCCGGCAAGGCTCGCCGATCTGCGGCAGCGCGGCGTCCGGGTCCGGCGCGGGGACTTCGACGAACCCGCGACGCTCGACGAAGCGTTCGAAGGGGCGACGACGGCACTGATCGTCTCCGTGAACAAGCTCGGCGACGAAGCGGTGCGGGCCAACCGCGCCGCGATCTCCGCCGCCGCGTCCGCGGGCGCGAAGCGCATCGTCTACACCAGCCATCTGGGCATGAGCCCGGAATCCGCGTTCCCACCGTGTGTCACCCACGCCGCCACCGAGGACGCGCTTCGCGACTGCGGAACCGCTTTCACCGCACTGCGCAACGGCTTCTACGCGGCCACCGTCCCACTGCTCCTGCGGCAGGCGCTCGGCTCCGGGGAACTGCGCGTGCCCGAAGACGGCGCGGTCGCCTGGACCGCCCATGCCGATCTCGCCGAGGCGGCGGCTCGCGTCCTGCTCGACGGAGGCTTCGACGGGGCCACCCCGCCGCTGACCGGACCGGCCGCGGTCGGCATGCGCGAGGTGGCCGCCATCGCCTCGGAGATCACCGGCAGGGCCATTCGGCACGTGGTCGTCTCCGACGGCGAGTACCGGGACGGCCTGCTTTCCGCCGGTGTGCCCTCGGCGAGGGCCGATCTGCTGGTCGGCATGTTCGAGGCGAGCAGGCGCGGGGACTTCGGGCCTGCCGATCCCGCGCTGGCGGCGTTGCTCGGCCGTCCCACGACCACGATCGAGGACTACCTGCGCGGGGCGTTGTCCACAGTGGACTAGCCCCAGGTGAGCGGGTCGAGGTGGAGGTAGAACCGTTGCCGGTCGGCGTCGAGCGCGATGCCGTGCCGGCCGGCGAACTCCCGGTCCGCGACGACTGCCTGGTCGTCGTCGTCCCAGGTTTCCCTGGAATTGGCGAGCAGCAACGAGATGTCGGCGTACCGGTCGGCGAGGCCGAGGCGCCCGAGGTCGAGAAAACCGGCGAACTCGAGCGCGTCCCGGTCGAGGACGATGTTGGGCAGGCAGAGATCACCGTGGCAGACGACCGTGTCGGCTGGCTCCTGCGCGAGGCGGTGGTCGAGTTGCTCGGTCAGCCTGGCGAGCAGTTCGGCGGGCAGTGTCCCCTGCTGCTCGACCGGCAGGAACCCGGTGGTGACCGCACCGCGCGCGACCACGTCCTCGGCCAGCGCGAACATCCGCGCCAGGTCCCTCGTGAACGGGCAGTCCCCCGCGGGCAACGCGTGCAGTTCGCGCACCGCCTCGACGATGGACGGCCACGCCCGCCGGAGTTCCGCCGAGGACACGGTGTCGGCAGGCACCCCGCGGACGGTACTGGTCACCAGGCAGGCCCCCTCGGGCCCGTCGGCCCAGTCGAGCACCTCCGGCCCGTTGACCGCGGTGGCGGCGAGCCAGTCGACGCGATCCCGTTCCCGCGCAAGGAGATCCCGCTGCCCCGCCGGAACGCACTTGGCGTACCTCGCCCCGTCGGCACTGCGGAAAACGGTGGCGCCGGACTCGCCGTTCGTGACGGGTTCCCACTCTCCGGGCGGCGCGTTCATCGGGGAAGGGTGGCGATTTCCCACAGCGCCAACGTCTTGTCCGCGAAGGCGCCGCCGCCCTCGGTGCAGCCTTCGACCAGCATCGCCAGCGGCTCGGGGAAACCGAACGGCGCACGGCACAGGTTCAGCGGCCGCCAGTCCCCGGTCGAGATGTCCTCGTTGGCCGTCTGCTCGGTGAACGTCGTGGTCAGCAGGTAACGGGAACCGCTGCGGCGGAGGTTCTCCAGGGCGCCGCGGATATCGGCGAAGCTCAGGTGGACGAGGCAGTCGCGGCACAGCACCGCGTCCGCGGCGGGCAACGGGTCCGCGGTCAGGTCGAGCACGCGGAACTCCCGCGCCGAGTGCTGCCCGTACCGTTCGGTGTTCCGCCGCACCAGCTCGGCGACGATGTCGGCGCCGATGTACCGCGCCAGCCCGAGATCCACCTCGCTGAGCCAGCCGAAGTCGCCGCAGGGCAGGTCGAGCAGCGTCCGCACGCCGAACTCCGCCAGCAGCTCCGGCAACCGGGCGCGCAGCGCGCGGGTCTGCTCCGCGTCGGATCCCGGCCCGGAAACCGAATCCGAACCCCACAGGTTCGTCTCGAAGATGTGTGTGAAGCGCTCCTGCTTCCCCATGCGCTCCAACGTCTCGGCACGCTGCCGGAAGTTCTGCTGCGCCACCGTGATCGGCCGGTCGTCCATACCGGCCACCCTACCGTTCCCCACCACGCGAACGCTTTTCTTTTCCTTGTCCCCGAAGGCGGCCCGGCTAGCAGGCGGCAGTACCGATCACTACGGACTCGGTGTGCCGGTCCGATCCGTCGGGGCGGTAGGTGGCGACGTCGATGCGCCAGCCCGCCGCGCGCCGGAGGTAACCCGGTTCGAGATCGGGCGTTTTGATCAGGTCCTCCGCTGCCAGCACGCGGCGCACGGTCAGGTCGCCGAGGTGCGGGCGCGCGGGATCGGCCTCGCCGTTCGGCGGCGGGAAGTCCAGTTTGGCCGCGGTGACCGTGCCCGTCCCCTCCGGAACGTCCACATCGGACAGTTGGCCGCCCTGCTGCCGGATGCGCAGCTTGCCGAGCTCGGTGGCCGACCCGCCCGCGGAGCCGGTGCAGTTCGCGGTGCTGTGCACGCCGTCGAACGCGACGTAGGTCCCCTTGCCCGGCACGTCGAGCCGGTAGTCGGTGCCGACCTCCGCGGTGACCTCGTCCGATCCCGACGCCGTGGTGGCGATGGCCCGGAACGCGCGGTGCGCCGGGTTCACCGCCAGCTTCCACGCCTTGGACGTGTCCTGGTGCGGGTACTGCACGGCGATCTCCGGCGCGTACGCGGGATCGTCCAGCCCGCTCGTCCCCGGCGGTCCCGGGGACGCGTAGTACGTGGCGTAGGCGGCGCCGGGCACGGGTGGTTCCGGGTCGGGAAGTGCGTACGCGTACCCGACGGCGAGCGCGGCTCCGGTCGGTTGAGCGGCCATAGCCGGTTGAGCGGCAACGACCAGCGTGCCGAGTACGGTCCCGGCGATCAGTGCACTCCGCATGCCTGCGCAACGTAGTGTCGCGACCGGTGACACTTGAAGGAGTGAGACGCAGCTCACCATCCGCGGAAAAGCCGGACCCCGAGTGTTGTCACTCCCGTGCGCCTTCACCCGGTGCGGGCAACCGGCCGTAGACTCCGGCCGACGGCATCGACGGGGAGGTACCGGAGTGACCACGGCAGCACTGAGCGATCTCGTCGACGCGCTGCTGGCAGGGCCCTCCCCCGCCCCGATCGTCACCGCGGGCGACCCGGTGCTCAGGCAGCAGGGGCAGCCCTACGACGGCCAGCTCACCGACGATCAGTTCACCCGCCTCATCGCGTTGATGCGCACCACGATGCGCGAAGCGCCGGGCGTCGGGCTCGCCGCGCCGCAGATCGGGGTGCCGCTGCGCGTCGCGGTCGTCGAGGATCCCGCAACGCTCCGGCCGGGCACTTCGGCCGAATCGCTCCGGATCCGCGGCCGGGTGCCGCAACCGTTCCGGGTGCTGGTGAACCCGCGCTACACCGCGTCGGATCCGGGTTCCGCATCCTTCTTCGAAGGGTGCTTGAGCGTGCCGGGCTGGCAGGCCGTGACCACGCGGCACGAACGCGTCCGCCTGCGCGGGCAGGACGAGCACGGGCGCGAACTCGACGAGGAGGTCAAGGGCTGGCCCGCCCGCATCGTCCAGCACGAAACCGATCACCTCGACGGCGTGCTCTACCTCGACCGCGCGGAAATCAGGTCGCTGTCCACCACCGCGCACGTGCTCGACCGCTGGGCGGACCCGACACCGGAGAACGCGGCGCGCGCACTCGGCTTCTCCCTGCCCGGCACCGTCCACTGAGGACTATGTGACTCCGCTCACAATATCGGCGGGAGAGAACCGCACCTCCGCACTCGGCGACTAGCCGGATGAGAGCCCCGCAGCAACGGGGACGGCCGGTGTCCTGTTCGGACACCCGAGGAGGGAGCACGCCATGAGCACGAACCGCAACCGCCGCACCGTCACGGCCCTTGCCGCCGCGGGCGCGGCCGCCGTCGCCGCCGGAGCGCTCGGGATCACCGTCGCTTCAGCGGATTCCGCCACCACAGCCGGGAGCACCCCAGTGGACCAGCAGAACGCGGCCGCCGCCAAGGCGGCCGGACACGAAACCCAAGGAACACAGCGGAACCAGCCGCCGAAGGGCGCTCGCGCGACCGTCGAGGTCACGCCGAACCCGACCGCCCAGCGCGGGCAGGAGGTGACCATCACCGGCAACTGCGGCGGTGGCACCGGGCTCAAGGCCGTCGTCGGCGGCCTGCTGGCGAACCCGTCGCTGGTCGACGTGCAGATCGTCGACCCTGGCCCCGACCACTACGTCGCCAAGGCCAAGCTCGCGCAGAACATCGGCAACGGCGTCGGCCCGGTCCTCGTCGACTGCGGCGGCGAGGCGGGCGTGGCCCTCCTGGTCACGCACGTCTGACCCGCTCGCGGCCGCGCCGGTTCACCCGAACCGGCGCGCCCGCCCGCGGAAACCCCGCGGGACCGGTGTCAAAAATGATCTAGGAATTCACCTTCGACACCGGTCGAAAAGTTTTTCCCCGCAGATTTTGGCATGATGTGGAAATGATCAGATAACGCTCGTCCGGTCTCCTCATCCGGTCGAGTCATCTTCGGGTATTCGAGCACCTCAACCCCGCGAACCCGGGACAGGTCCCGGCACGAACGCTTACAGTACGGCGTTTCCGGTCGGGGAGACCGGATCGCCGAAGGAGCGACGAGTGCTCGAAGATTTGCCGACCTTGGTCGGCCGTCTGATGGAGCAGCAGGCCGCGGCCGGGGCGCAGCGCACGGCCCCGATCCTGGTGCTCGAAGGGACAGGGGGTTCCGGTCGGACGACGGCGCTCGCGAAAACGTCCGAGAGATGGCGGAAAAGCACGCCCGCCGTACTGGTCCAGCCGTGGGAGGACCCGGGTCCCGCGGAAACCGCGGTACCCCGGGTGCTGGCCGCGATCATGCTCGGCCTGAGCCCTGGGATTCCCGGGTACCCCGTGAAGTTCCCGCGATCGGTGATCGCGCAGATCGCCCTCCACGAGAACTTCTCCGAGATGAATCCGAACCGCGCTCGCGAACACCTGCGAGCCGTTCTGAACGCGCATCGCAGCAAGGCCATCCTGCTGCGGTTCATCGCCGATCTGGTGGCGTCGGCGGGCAGGCTGGCGGCCAACGTCGCCGCACCCGCGATCAGCTCGGTCACCGACCGGGTCGCCGACGCCGTGGTGTCGCAGCTGCACCGGCGCAGATCGCTGACGCGGTTCACCTGGGGCAGCGCCTTGTCCTGGTTCGAACACCAGGACAAGGGGCTCGAGTTCGACGCCGAGTGGACCCTGATCAAACTCAGCAACTGGGCCCGCACTCCGGCCGACGGCACGCTCAAGGGCGTGAACGACCTGCTCGTCGCCGCGCTGCTGGCCGATCTGCGGCGCAGCCGTGCGCGGGTGAGCGGCACCCCGCCGAACGCGCTGGTGCTGCTCGACGACGGCGATCTGCCCGCCGCGATGGCCTTTCTGGGCTCGCTCGTCCAGGTGCGGGCCGCGCTCGCCGCCGCGCCCGAACTGCTGCCCAACCCGATGAACCTCGTGGTGAGCACGGCGGGCCCGCTGGCCGAAGCGCTCGCCCTGCTTGGCCCGGGAGTCCGCTGCGTTCCGGGGCACCGCATCGAATTGAGCCGTCCGTGGCTGCGGATCCCGGCGGCCGACCTGACCCGCCACGAAGTGCACCGCATGGCCGAACGGACCGGGTGGGCCGATGCCGGTCGGCGCGCGCTGATCACCCATCGGCTCACCCGCGGGCATCCCGAGACGACCACGACCGTACTGGCCAAGCTCGATCAGGAGGTCGAGCTGGCCGACGACCTCGACGGCCTGCTGCGCCGCCCCGGCGAAGGCGGCCCGCTGGAGCGGTCGCTGCTGCACCCGTTCGTCCGCGGGCTGAGCCCGCACCGGTACGTTGACGAGGACCTGCTCGAAGCGCTCATCACGCTTTCGGCCGCGCGTCACCAGCACGAGGCAGTGCGGCTCACCCCGCTCCTGCCCAGTCCCGTGCGGCTCGGCTCCGACCTCTTCACGTCACCGACGTTGTGGACCCCGCCGGGACCCGCCGACCAGCAGCGGTTGCACCCGCTCGTGCGGTACCTCGGCATCCGCGCGCTCGCGGCCCGCACCGATCCCGCGGACGACTGGCGGGCGGTGTTCCAGACGTTGCGCGCTCAGGTGGCACCCGATGACCGCGGTGGCCGCCTGCACCACGAACGATTGCTCACCGGCAAGGAAGCGGTCGCGGACGAGCTGGCCGGGCTGCTGCCCGACCTGCCCGCCGCCGAATGGCTGGACCTGCTCGACGAGGTCACCGCGACCTGCGATCCGCGCGAGCGGGATCTCGCCGCCGTCCGCGGCCCGCTGCGGCCGACCACCGCCGCCGAGCACGTCGTCGTCCTGCTCGGCGTGCTGCCCGCGCTCGAACACGAAGCCTGCCTCACCCAGGAACTGGCGACCGTGACCCTTCGGGCACTCGCCGAGGACAGCCTGCTGAGGCTGGCCGGAACCGCGCAGGACAGGACGCCGTTCATCCGGCGCGCGCAGCGCTACGACAAGTACACCTACCGATTCTGGTGACCGGGAAGGCCCGCTCGTGACTTCGCGCTACTACTTCGGGTTCGTCCCCAGGCCCGACCGCAGCCTGCCCCGCCCGTGGACCGACTGGCTGCGGCTCTTCCTCGTGGCGGCGCTGGTATTCGTCGCCTCCGGGGTCGCCGTGTTCAAAGAGGACCTCCACCGGCTGGTCACCTGCAACGACGGGTGGCCCGACACGGCGGCGTGGTCGGCGGGCGGCGAATGCGTCGGCCTGAGCGACGCGCCCTACGACTTCGAGCACGACGCCTTCGCCCCGGCACTGCACGTCATCGACGAGCAGAACCGCGCGGCCGCCGACCGATGCGCGCCCGACGGGACGCCGGTGGTCGTCGGGGTGCTCATGACCATGACCGACCGCGAGACCGGCGGCCGCGCGGTGCACGAACTCGAAGGAATAGCCGCGGGACAGCGGCGCGCCAACGGCACCGGCTGCCTGCACCCGATGCGGCTGGTGGTCGCGAACATCGGCGCGTACGGCGAGGACAACGACGGGCTCGAGGTGGCGCAGGCGCTCGCCGACCGGCCCGACGTCGTCGCGGTGGCGGGACTCGGACTGAGCAGGCAGCGCTCCGCCGAGATCGCGGACCTGCTGGCGGGCGCCAAGATCCCGATGGTGTCCGACCTGATCACCGCCGAGGGCTTCGACCAGACCGGCTCCGCCGCGGATCATCCCGCCTTCGACACCTGCTCGCCGGACATCACCTACTCCCGCGGTATCGGGAAGGACTACTTCTACCGCGTCGCGTACCGGAACTCGGTGCAGATCGACCGGCTCGCCAAGATCATCACCGCCCGGCCCGATTTCGTCATGGTGCCGAACGGGGGATCCGATCCCTACACCTGCACCTCGCTGCCGATGGTGCAACGCCGGTTCGGCGACGTGACGAAGGTGCGGTTCGACGCGGACGAGGCGAGCACGGTGCCGCAAACGGCGAAACGGCTGTGCAGCAGCGCCAAGGACGTCACGGTCATGTACATCGCGCGCGGGCGCGATCTCGCCCGGCTGTTGTTCAGCATCGACGAGGCGTTCTCGAGCGGGCAGTGCGCCGCGACGTCGGTGACCGTGGTCAGCACCTCCGACGGCGAACGGATCCGTGCGCAGGAGGACAACCCGGCGCTGGAAGACCTGCGCGGCAAGGCGTTGCGCGCGCCCAGTCTCGCCAACGGCCGGTTGCGCGCGCTGATGGCACTCGTGCCCGGTGCGGACCGGCAGCGCGCCGACAACCCCGGGTTCGCCGATCTCGTCGCCTCGTTCACCGAGGCCGGATTCGACGCGGCGCACCTCGACGACGGCTGGGGCGTCAACGCCTACGACTCGGTGACCACCATCTCCGAGGCACTGCGGACGCTGCCCGCGAACAGGCCGGTGCAGCGCAGCGAGGTCAACACCGCGATCAGCGGCTTCTCCTCGGTCGAGCAGGCGGTGCGCGGGGCAGGCGGGCCGATCACCTTCGACAACAGCGGCAACCGCGTCGACGACCACACTCCCGTGGTGCGGATCTGCCCGGTGTCCACGCGCGGTGACCAACCGTTGCGCGCACGGACCCTGCCCGCCGAGCCGGGCGCCATCCCGCCGTGCTGATCCGGACCCGCACTGTCCACATGCGACTCCAGGTCAGCCGGGATCGTCCGCGGGAGCGGGAAAGCGGAGAGCGATGCTCGTTCCACCGCCCTCCGGCGAGGTGACCTCGACGCGGGCGCCGTGCGCGGTGGCCACCTGGGCGACGATCGCCAGTCCCAGTCCCGATCCCGGCAGGGTTCGCGCCGCGGGGGCGCGGTAGAACCGGTCGAAGACCTTCGGTACGTCCTCGGGGGCGATACCGGGGCCATGGTCGGTCACGGTGAGGACTCGGTCGCGGAGGCGGATCGCCACGGTGCCGCCGTCGGGGCTGAACTTGGCGGCGTTGTCGAGGAGGTTGGTGACCGCGCGGGCGAGCCGGTCCGGGACGCCGTCGAGCATCGTCGGCTCCAGGTCGCCGGTGAACGCGACACCCGGCCAGTGCCGGTCGGCGCGGGCGCGGCAGCCCTCGACGATCTCGTCGAGCCGGACCTCTTCGGCGATGTCGCCGGGTTCGTCGCCCCGCGCGAGCTCGATCAGGTCGTTCACCACCTGGGTCAGCTCGGCGAACTGCGCGTGGACGCGATCGAGGACGCGCTGCTGGCGGTCCGGTTCGAGGGGACCGGCGAGGGTGAGCAGGTCGATGTCCGACCGCAGGGAGGTGATCGGGGTCCGCAGTTCGTGGGAGGCGTCGGCGACCAAGCGGCGCTGGGCGGTGACCGAGTCCTCCAACGCGGCGAGCATGGCGTTGAAGTTCCGCGAAAGCTGCGCCAGTTCGTCGTCGCCGCGCACCTCGATCCGGTGGCCGGGATCGCGGGTGGCGGTCACGCGCTTGGTTGCCGCGACGATGGCGGCCACCGGCCGGAGACCGGTGCGGGCGATGAGGTAGCCCAAGGCGCAGGCCAGCAGCACCCCACCGGCGCCTGCCGCGAGCAGGATCTCCTGGATACGGGCGAGGCTTTGCTCCACGCCGTCCGAACGCACGGCGACCTGCAGTGCCCGCCCGCCGGGCAGCGGTGTCGTCAGCAGGCGAAGCGGGTGCCCGGCGACCACGACGTCGGTCCGGAAGGCTTCGGCGGTACCGGCCGCGACCGAGCGGACTCGCGCGTCGACCGGCAGCCCCGGCACGTCCCCCGCGCCGGGACCCTGCTGGTCCGGTGCGATCACCTGGCTGCAGGCGGGAGTCGCGATCCACTCGCAGTCACCCGTGCCGGTCGCGTCCCACCGGCCCGCCTTGACGAGCAGCTGGATCCGGTTCGCCTCCCGCGCCAGCCCGAGGTCGAGTTGCCGTCGAAGCTCCCGGTCGAAGAAGAAGTACGCCGCGACGGCCATCGACGCGGCCACCAGTGCCACGCACACCGCCGACAGCACCGCGATGCGGGTTCTGAGCCGCCACGGACCGGTCACGGCAGCCTCAGCTGGTAGCCGATCCCGCGCACGGTGTGCACGAGCCGCGGTTCGCCGTCCGCTTCGAGCTTGCGGCGCAGGTACCTGACGTAGACCTCGACGGAGTTGCCAGCGGGGCCGAAGTCGTAGCCCCACACCCGGTCGGTGATCACGTCCCTGGTGAGGACCTGGCCCGCGTTGCGGGTCAGCAGCGCCAGCAGCGCGAACTCGGTTTCGGTGAACTGGATGACCCTGCTCCCGCGCCTGCCCTGGCGCGACGCTTCGTCCAGGGTCAGGTCCGCGAAGCCGAGGACGGCCGTTCCCGTGCCGCCCACGCGGCGCAGCAACGCCCGCACCCGCGCCAGCAGCTCGCCGAGGTCGTAGGGCTTCACCACGTAGTCGTCGGCGCCGGCGTCCAACCCGTCGATCCGGTCCCGCGACGCCGAGCGCGCGGTGAGCACGAGGATCGGCGTCCGGTCCCCCGCCGCGCGCACGGCACGGCACACCGCGAGCCCGTCGAGCCCCGGCATCACCACGTCGAGCACGATCAGATCCGGGCGGGCCTCGGCGATCGCCCGCAGTGCCGACTCCCCGTCCGGCGCGGTCCGCACCCGGTAGGACTGCAGTTCCAGCGCGTCGGCGAGCGCGGCGCGCACGGCGGGTTCGTCGTCGACGACCAGCACGGAAACTCGTTCGTTCATCTCCGACGACAGTAGCCGACCGCCGCCTTCCCTGCGCTTTAAGGAACCTCTCACGGTCAATGTCCACTGTGGTCTGATGCATTCGGCGGCGACCACCGCGCCGCCGTCGCCACGCTCGCCTAGCTTCATATTTCTCTCATCTTCGACCGCGAAGGTCTCCACCATGAAGGCAAGACTGAGAAAAGCGCTGGCACCGTTCGCCGCGCTGACCGTGTTCACGACCGGCAGCGCGTACGGCGCTGGCCAGGACCAGCAGGTCGTGACCGTCCCCATCGCGGGCGGACAGGCCACAGTGGATACTCGAACGCTCGGGGTGACCGGGCACACCGCCGATGGCCGTACCGTGACGTTGTCGGCTCCCGCCAAGGAACCGCTCGGCACGCCGGGCCGGGTCACGGCACGAGGCGGCGTCACGACCTGGACCTACCCCGACCGCGGGCTCGGCGTCGAGGTTTCCGCCGATCACGGACGGCTCGCCGTGAACCTGCGCAGCAGCGGCGACACCGCGCTGACCTGGCCGGTGACCGGAACCGACCGCGAGACGACCGCGATGCAGATCCCGCGCGGGGAAGGGGTGCACATCCCGGTCGCCGACCCGTTCTGGAACTCACCGGAGAGCGGGCTCACCGACACCGAGCTCAAGGACCTCACGATGCCGTTCTGGGGCACGAGCACGGCATCGGGCGGCGCGAGCTACCTCGTGCCGACGGATCTGGGCACGAGGCTGCGGTTCGTCTCCGCGGACAAGCGGCTGAGCGCGGAGGCGACGCACGAGTTCAAGCCCGCCAGGCGAACCGGCGCCTACACCGTGCTGCTGTCCCTGACCACCGGGGCGCCGACGGCGGCGGCGCAGGACTACCGCGGGCTGCTCGGCGAGCGCGGTCTTCTGTCCACTTTGGAGCAGAAGATCCGGGACAATCCCGACACCGGCAAGCTCACCGGTGCTTTCCACGCCTACCTGTGGGGAGACGGCCGGAGCGCGCGGGCGATCGGCAAGCTGCGGGAACTCGGGATATCCAAGATGTGGCTCGGCTACGACGCCGACGGCAAGCCCCTCGACCGCGACGCGACCAAGGCGGCGATCGACGCCGGGTACCTCGTCGGCCCCTACGACAGCTGGGACAACGCGCAACCGCCGGAGCAGGCCGACACCCCGGTGGCGAAGTGGCCCGCTCCGGTGTGGCCGGACGCCTGCGTGCACGACGAGCACGGGAAACCGGTCACCGGCTTCAAGGGCCGCGGGTGCTACGTCAGCTCCGAGGCGCTCGCCCGCGCCGAACCGGCTCAGCACTACCTCGAAAAGCGGGTGGACGCCATGACCGCCGCCGGGCCCAACAGTTACTTCCTCGATGTCGACGCCACCGGAGAGGTCTTCGACGACTACACCCCCGCACATCCCATGACCCAGGCCGAAGATCGCGAGAACCGGTTGCGCCGCATGGCCGCGCTCACCGAAAAGCGCAAGCTCGTCCTCGGTTCCGAAAGCGTTGGCAGCTGGGCGAACCAGGTCGTCAGCTACAGCCACGGTTCGAGCACACCGGTCGCGGACGGGCTGTGGGCGGCCGAACGGGACGCGAAGTCCTGGGGCGGCTATTGGCCAGCCGACCGGCCGGGGTTCTTCTTCACCCCGGCCGAGCTGCCCGCGAACGTGGCCAAGGCGATGTTCGACGCCGCCTACCGCGTGCCGCTCTACCAGACCGTGCTCCACGACTCGGTCGTCAGCACCGATCGGTGGGAACTGCCGCTGCACAAGCTGCCCCGGCAGGAAACCACCCGGATCCTGCTCGCGATGCTCTACAACACGCCGCTCAACTTCGCGCTCGACGGGAAGGCCATCGCCGAGCACGGGCCGAAGATCGCGCGGCTGCAGGAGTTCTTCGCCTTCCTCCAGCAGAACGCGGGCACCAAGGCGATGAGCGGGTTCCGGTGGCGCACCGACGACCACCTCGTCCAAGAAACGACCCTCGGCACACTCACGGTGACCGCGAACTTCGGCACCGGTCCGCACGACGGGCTGCCGGGCGGATGCGTGCGAGCGCGCACGCCGGACACTACGCGCCTGCTCTGCCCGAACGACTTCCGCTGACTCCCTGCCAAGGGATCCTGCGCGAGTCAGGATCCCTTGGCACTCAGCGTTTCCGGCGCCCGGCTTCGGCGGCTTCGATGCGGTCGAGCGCGGCCAGCGCCCAGTCGCGGATGGCGCCGACTATCCGCAGCGAGTAGTCCGCGGCGAGGTGCCCGTGGTCGAGCGGATCGCTCTCCCAGTCGTCTTCGCGGCCGCGGAGGAAACCGCGGATCCCGCTCACCTGCTCGTCGGCCGCGTCGGCGTAACCGCGCAAGAGCGCCTTCGCGTCCTCGCGGTCGAGGGAGGAGACCAGGAACAGGCGCAGGATGAACTCGTTGCGCGCCCCGGTTTCGGGCGTCCGCATCATCCAGTCCCGGAACTCGGCGCGGCCGTCCTCGGTGACCGCGTAAGTCTTCCGCCCGCGCGCGCCTTCGGACACCACTTCGACGCTGCCGTCCCCGGTCAGCCGCTTCAGCTCCGGGTAAATCTGGCTGTGCCGCGCCTGCCACGCGAACTGGCCGAGCGCCCCCTCGAACTCCTTCGTCAGGTCGTACCCGCTGGCCGGGTCCCTGACCAGCAGCCCGAGCAGTGCGTGGCGCAGCGACATGCGCGGCCTCCTCTTCCGTCGTGCACCAAACCTAACATGTTGAAGTTGACATGTTGTTTTAGACATGTCAGAGTAGTCATCAGTGAATCACTGGGGAGGGGAATCGGATGACTGTGGAGCACACTCGACGCGGGGCGATCCTCGGCATCGCACTGGATGTCCTGCCGCCGACGGTGGCGTACTTCGCCTTGCGCGCGTTGGGCGTCGGCACCGAACTGGCCTTGCTCGCCGCGACCGCGGTCGCGGGTCTGCGCCTGGTCCAGGTCGCCGTGCGAACGCGCAGGTTCGACGTCTTCGCGGCGTTCCTGATGGCGGTGTACGGGCTTTCGTTCCTCACCGCGCTGATGAGCGGCGACGAGCGGTTCCTGCTGCTGCGCGATTCCTTCACCACGGGCGGGCTGGCGGCGGGTTTCCTGCTCAGTTGCGCGGTGGGCAGGCCGCTGGTCTTCCTGGCGGCGCGGCGCGCGTCGGGGGAGGCACAGGCGTCCGAATGGGACAGCCGGTGGACCGCGGAGCCCGGCGTGCGCCGCACGTTCACCGTGTTGACGTTCACCTGGGGCTGGGGACTGCTCGCCGAAGCCGTCGCGCGGATCCCGTTCGTCTACCTGCTGCCCCCGGACGCGGTGATGGGCGTTTCGAGCGCGTTGCAGGCGATCGCCGTGCTGGCACTGGTGGCGTGGAGCGTCCGCTATGTCAAGCGGCGCAAGCAAAACGGCGCGACCACGGCGCCGGTCGGCTGAACCGAGTCACCGCGATTCCGGTGTTTCCGGGACGAGCAGCCGCCGGTGGAACGCCTCGGCCACCGCGGCGGCGCGGTCGCCGACACCGAGCTTGCCGTAGATGTTCAACAGGTGGCTCTTGACCGTGGCCTCGGTGACGAACAGGGCGGCGGCCACCTCGCGGTTGGTGTTCCCGGCCGCGACGAGCCGGAGCACTTCCAGTTCCCGGTTGCTGAGCAGCTGCGGGGCGGGCGTCCGGACGCGGTTCATCAGCCAGGCCGCCACCGACGGCGACAGCACCGTCTCGCCGTTGGCGGCGGCGCGCACGCCGCGCAGCAGGTCTTCCCTCGGCGAGTCCTTGAGCAGGTAGCCGGTCGCACCGGCTTCGATCGCGGGGAGCACGTGGGCGTCGGTGTCGTAGGTCGTCAGCACCAGCACGCGCGCGGAGACACCGCGCCTGGCCAGTTCGGTGATCGCGGTCAGCCCGTCCATCACCGGCATGCGCAGGTCCAGCAGGATCACCTCGGGCCTCAGCTCCTCGGCGAGCCGGACGGCCTCGGCGCCGTCCGCGGCTTCGCCGAGCACCTCGAATCCGGGCGCGGAGGCGAACATCGTGCTCAGCCCGTCCCTGACGACGGGGTGGTCGTCGGCGATCAGCAGCCGGATCGGCGTCGGAGTCATGCCGCGCTCCCGGCGGGTGCGCTCGGGACGCACGCCGAGATCCCGGTGCCCGCGCCCGGCTCGGACTCGATCCGCAGCACCCCGGAGAGGTCTTCGACCCGTTGCCGCATGATGCGGAGGCCGAACCCGCCGGGCTCCGCCGATCGGGGCACCGCCGGGTCGAAGCCCGCGCCGTCGTCGCGCACGTCCAATGCCACCTCACGATCCAAATAGGACAGTGTAACGCCGACCCTGGTCGCCCGCGCGTGCTTGGCCACGTTGGCCAGTGCCTCCTGCGCCGTGCGCAGCAGCGCGAACTCGGCCTCCGGCGCCATCGGCCGCGCCGTCCCGGTCGTGGTCACCTCGACGGCCAGCCCGTGCAGTTTCGACCACCGGTCGGCGAGATCGGCGACCGCTTCGCTCAGGTGCGCGGTTTCCAGCGGCTCCGGCCGCAGCGCGTCGACCGAGCGCCTCGCTTCGGACAGGCTCTCCCGTGCCAGCCTCTTCACCGATTCGAAGGGGCGCCGCCATTCCGCGGGAACCTCGCGGAGCTGTTCGGCCGCCTGCAACTGCGCGATGATCCCGGTGAGCCCCTGCGCCACGGTGTCGTGGATCTCGCGCGCCATCCGCTGGCGCTCGTCGATCCGGCCCGCCTCCCTCGCCTGGGCGAGCAGTTTGCCGTGCAGGCCCGCGTTTTCGGCGAGCGCCGCCTCCAGTAGCTGGTTCGTCCGGCTCACCTCGGCGAGGACCTGCTGGCGCCGCGCCTTCTCCTTCTCGTCGGCCCAGCTGAACCAGGCGACACCGCTCATGATCGCGACGTTGAGCGCGAGCACGGCCAGGTAGGTCGTCAGCCCGAACGCGGTCGACCTGGGCACGTCGTACGCCTGCGCGCTCCCGGACAGGACCGCGACGACGGCGACGCCGGGCAGCCGCCACGGCCACGGAAGCAGCGCGAAGGCGTAGCCGTACGCGCTGATCACCAGGAACCCGTACCAGGAATGCCGTGCGATCAGGACCGCGGTGAGCACCACCACCACGGTGAAGAACACCCCCATCACCCGCGGCCGCTCCCGCCACGCGGGGTGCAGGGTGAACATCCAAAGCGTCCACAGCGCCAGCGCGGCGCACAGCGCGAGATCGACGAGCAGGGCCCTGCCGTCCGACCGCTCCTGGAACACCGTGAACCCGACGAGCACGGCCAGGATCAGATAGGGCACCACGGTGATCCACAGGAGCGCTCCGCGCCCCCGTGCCGTGAGCCACTGCCAAAGCGTCTGTCCGCTCACCGTCTCCTCCCCGCGCCGAGTCTATTCCACCGGAACCTGAGATCAGTCGATGTCCGGCTCGCGGAGGGCCGCGGCGACGAGCCCGCGCACCTCCCGCTTCGGCACGTCGCCGTCCCCGGCGAGCAACCGGTCGAAGACCAGCCCGTCGATGCAGGCGAGCAGCGTCAGCGTTCGTCTCTCCACATCGGACACCCCGCGCGCGGTCAGGAACGCCCGCACGATCTCGCGCGCGGCGTTCTCGCGCGGCAGGAGGATCTCGCGCAGCTCGGCATGGTGCGCGCTTTCGACCACGCAGGCGTAGCGCGCAAGCGAGCGCCGCCTGCCCTCGCCTTCGAGCCGCATCCTGATGAACGCGCTGATCCCGTCGGTCAGTTCGGCGGCGTCGCGCGGCACCGGCGCCCGCTCGCCCGCGGCCTGCAGCTCGGCCTGGTCGAGTTCGACCAGCCTGTGCACGAGCGCGGTCAGCAGCGCCTTGCGCGTGCGGAAGTACGCCGAGGTGGTCCCGGTCGCCAGCCCGGCGGCGCCGTCGACGGCCCGGTGCGTCAACCCGCGCATCCCGGTGTCGGCGAGCAGCCCGATGGCGGCGTCGGCGAGGACGGTGCGGCGGAGGTTCGTCACACCCCCTTTCTACACCTGTAGAAGCCGGAGTAGGTTCCGGACCGGGCGGAGAAGGTGATCTGGAGGGTGATCCGATGGGCAGCACGGCGGTAGTGGTCGGCGGGGGCATCGGCGGGCTGGCCGCCGCGATCGGCCTCCGCGCGATCGGCTGGGAGGTGACGGTGGTCGAGCGCGCCGAGGTGCTCGACGACGCCGGTGCGGGGATTTCCCTTGCCGCGAACGGCATCAGGGCGCTGGACGAACTCGGCGTCGGCACCGCGGTCCGCGAGGCCGCGCGGTACCAGTACACCGGCGGCACGCGAGTCCCGGCAGGCCGCTGGCTCGCCAGGATGGACGGCGCGCTGCTGGAACGCGAACTCGGCACCCCGATCGCCGGGATCCCCCGCGCGGCGCTGCACAGCGCGTTGCGGGCCGCACTGCCCGAGTCGGCACTGCGGGTCGGCTCCGAGGCCGAGCCGGTGTCCACAGTGGACCCCGGAAGGGCGGGGATCCGGCTGGCGGACGAGATCGTGGACGCCGATCTGCTCGTCGCCGCGGACGGGGTGCGCAGCCGGTGGCGCGCGCTGCTGTTCCCCGGCCACCCCGGGCCGGTCTACAGCGGGTCGACCGTGCTGCGCGCGATCACCGCGGAACCGGCCGACCCCGGCACCGATTTCGAACTGACTTGGGGCCCCGGCGCCGAATTCGGCCACATCGCGTTCCGCGACGGCCGCGCGGAATGGCACGCCGTCCTCGACGCCCCCGCCGGTGTCCGCCACGCCGATCCGCTGGCCGCGGTGCGCGCGCGCTTCGGCGGCTGGCACGACCCGATCCCCGCCCTGCTGGACGCGACCAGGCCGGCGGACGTGCTGCACCACGACGTCCACGAGCTCCGCACCCCGTTGCCGCGCTTCACCTCGGGCAGGGTCGCGCTGCTCGGGGACGCAGCGCACGCGATGACCCCGAACATCGGGCAGGGCGCGTGCCAGGCGCTGGAGGACGCGGTCACCCTCGCCGCCGCGCTGTCCGCCTGCCCGACGGTCGAAGCGGGGCTGGCTCGCTACGACGCCGAACGCAGGCCGCGTTCGCAGGCGGTCGCCCGCGCCGCGCGGCAGGCGGGACGGCTCGGGCACGGGCTCCGCAATCCGGTCGCCATCGCGCTGCGGAACACCGCGTTCCGGCTCACCCCCGCCCGCGCCGCTGTCAGTGTCGTCCTGCGGCACGCGAGGTGGACTCCGCCCCGGCTCGGCTGAGCACGGCGTTTCACCCCAGCGGAAATCGATATCCCATCGAAGCGGCGGCGAAACATCCATTTTCACATTACCCGGACGGGTGACAAAGGGCAGGGACTTCCGACTCTGCCGGTGTTGGACTAATCGGCGGAACAATGGGGACAGTGATGTCTCGGCCCTCCGCTCAACGGCAGCGGAAAGTGCTTCATGCCTTGACAGCGCAGTGGTACGGCGCGGGCTCGGCCGCGCCGGAGTACGCCCCGCTGCTCCTCGGCGGAGAAGGGAATCGATGTCATGACCCGACCGGAGCCATACCTCGGCAGGGATGTCCGATTGACCGGGAAACCGCTTTTCGTCCGCGCCTTCGACGATTCCAGCGCGCCGCGGCGGACCAGATCCCAGCAGGTGCGGCTGGCCTGCGCCGTCACCCGCGTGCTGTGCGGGCTGTTCGCCGTCGTCCTGCTCGCGCAGATCGTGCTGGTGACCACCGGCGCGAACCCCGCCAACGACATCGCGGTCTTCGTGCGCGTCTGGGCGAGCAGCGTGTCACTGGGCTTCGAAGACCTGTTCACCCCCGCGAACGCCGCCTGGCGGGTGTTCCTCAACTACACCCCCGCCGCGTTCACCTGGGTGGTGCTGGCCCCGCTGCTCACCATGCTGATCCGCCGGTTCGGGTTCCCCCGCGGCACCGGCGACCGCTCCTGACCGCCTGATCTCCGAGGTCGCCCGCCCGCGGTCGAAGGACTTCCTACCCTGTCCCCGCGGGCGGTGGCGGTGAGAACGTCATCGGTGGAACGGAGAAGACATGAACGCAGAAAACGGGCGCTGGATGCTCTCGATCGCGTTCGAGCACGGGGCCTACCGCACCCGTGCCCGCGCGATCCTCACCACCGGTGATGCCACCGGGTTCACCGGGATCGGGCTCGCCAGCCGCGGCTCGGCCGAGTACGAAACCCCGCACGTCGCCGACTACCTCGCCGTCGCGAGGGCGCTGTCCGATCTCACCGCGGAACTGCTGGAAGCCGTCGCCGCGGACATCGACGCGACCACCGCCGGTCTCCTCGCGCTGTCCGTCTCCGGCACGAGACCTCACTTGACGGGCGCGGACCACGTCAACTGAGTCCCGTCGTCGTCCGCACCGCGCACCGAAAACTCCCCTCCCGCGCGCGCGGCCCTGTCACACAGGTTCCGCAGTCCACTGTGGACGACGTCGGCCGGGATACCGCTTCCGTCGTCGCGAACGGACACCTGGACCAGATCGCCGGTCACCGCGACCGACACCGCGACGCCCGCCGCCCCGGAGTGGCGGACGGCGTTGCTCACCGCTTCCCTGACCACGGCCTCGACGTGTTCGGCCAGCTGGGACGGCAGGGTGTCCAGCGGCCCCGCCATGCTGACCGACGCCCGGATCCCGGTGTCGTCGGTCAGGTCCGCGACCGCGTTGTGCAGCCGGTTGCGCAACCGGACCCCCGCCTCGCCAGCGGGCCCGCCGTGCAGGTCGAAGATCGCGGTGCGGATCTCGAGCACGATCTCGTTCATCTGGTCGACGCTCTCGCTCAGGCGCTTGCGCAGCTCCGGCGACTTCGTCCGCCGGTGGGTGCTCTGCATGTTCAGCCCGACCGCGAACAACCGCTGGATGACGTGGTCGTGCAGATCGCGCGCGATCCGGTCGCGATCGGCGAGCACGTCGAGCTCGCGCGCGGTGCGTTGCTGCGCCGCGAGCTGCAACGCCAGCGCCGCCTGGTCGGCGAACGAGGCGACGACCTTCAGCCGCGCGTCGTCGAACGGCGCCGCACCGCCGTCGCGCATGGTCATCAGCACACCGGCGGTCCGATCCCCCGCCCGCAACGGCACCACGAGCGTCGGCCCGAACCGGAACTCCCCGGCCGGATCGAGGCGCAGCACCAGTTCCGGGACGTTGCGCGGCGTGCGATCGCGGTAGACCGAGCCCGGCGCCGAAGACGCGATGTCGATATGGGTACCGGTCAGCTCGTGCGCGTTCGCGCCCACGCACATCGTCACCGTCAGCTCCGCGACGTCCTCCTCCCACTCGTCGTCGAGGTCGAGGCCGCCGGAGGTCGGCAGTGCCAGCATCGTGGTGTCGGATCCGGTCAGGTCGAGCGCACGGCTGGCGATGAGGTTCAGCGCGTCCGCCGGATCGCTGCCCGCCAGCAGTTCGGTGGTGATCTCGCTGGTGGCGCCCATCCATTGCTGCCGAAGGCGCGCCTGCTCGTACAGGTGCGCGTTCTCGATCGCGATCCCCGCCGCCGCGGCGAGTGCCCGCACCACGACTTCGTCGTCGTCGGTGAAACTCTCCCCGCCTTTCTTTTCGGTCAGATAAAGGTTTCCGAAAACGTCGTCGCGCACCCGGATCGGCACGCCGAGGAATGAATGCATCGGCGGGTGGTTCGCCGGGAAACCCACCGACGCGGGATGCTGGGCGATTTCGTCCAGCCGCAGCGGTTTCGCGTCCTCGATGACCAGGCCGAGCAAACCGTGGCCCTCCGGGAGGTGCCCGATCGCCTGCCGCGTCTCGTTGTCGATACCGAGATAGATGAACTCCGCCAGCGTCCGGTCGTCGGCGATCACGCCCAGCGCCCCGTACCGCGCGTCGCCGAGATCGACCGCGGCCTGCACGATCCGGCGCAGCGTGTCGTCCAGCTCCAGCCCCGAAGCCACCGCGAGCACGGCGTCGAGCAGGCCGTCCATCATGTCCCGCGTCCCGATCAGCAGCTCGATCCTGGACTGCAGGTCCTGCAGCACCTCGCGCACCCGGAGCTGCGACAGCGTTCCGGTCACCCGTGGCGTTCCTCGGTTCCCGTCGTACTTTTCTGCCCCGCGCATCTGCGTCAACTCTCACCTTTGTCAGCACCACCCCGGTGAACGAAACACCTGGAATTGGTGACCTTCGTCCCTGTCTCCCGCGCCCGGGTGGCAGACAGGCTGGAGTAAACGTGCCACTGGCATTTCAGTGTGCCGCGCATGCTCATCAGGGGGAACCCATGACCGACACCATCACCCCGGTTGGCCGCCTCACCGCCGAAACCGTGACCTCGGTACTGCACGCCGCCGTGCTCGCACCGTCGAGGCACAACACGCAGCCGTGGCGGTTCCGCTGCACCCCGGACGGTATCGACGTGCTCGCCGATCCAGGGCGGAGCCTGCCCGCGACCGATCCCGGTCAGCGCGAGCTGCTGATGTCGTGCGGCGCGGCGCTGCTCAACCTGCGCGTCGCGATCCACGCGCGCGGCATCGACCCGGCGACCACCCTCTGCCCGCGCCGCGACGAGCCCGATCTGCTGGCGACCGTCCGCCCGTTCGCCAAGCGGTCCATCGACACCAGGATCGCGCTGCTGGCCGGTGCGGTCGCCACCCGGCGGACGAACCTCGGTCCGTTCTCGCCCCGCCCGGTCCCGGCGACCGCGCTCAACGCGATGCGCTTCGCCGCGGAAAGCGAGCGCGCCTGGATGCCGCGGCTCGACTCCGCACAACTGTTCCGCCTCCGCGAACTCGTCCTCGCGGCCGATCGCGCCCAGCGCGGGAACGCGGCCGTGCAGCGCGAACGAAACACCTGGACGGGCGGTGCCCCCGTGGTGGCGCACGCCCGCGGCGGCGACGAGTGGGTCCTCCACGAATGCGGGGCCTCGGATCCGCTCGGCACCCCGGCGGTGGTGGTGATCGGCTCCGTCGAAGACGGCCACGCCGATCGCATCCGGGTCGGGCAGGCGATGCAGAAGGTTCTGCTCACCGCAACGGCCGCCGGGCTGAGCGCGTCGTTCGTCGCGCCACCGGTCGAAGTGCCCTCGGCGCGGGCCGAACTGCGCCAGGTCCTCGGTGGCGGCATCTGGCCGCAGATCGTGCTGCGGGTGGGGTACGGCGGCCCCGTGCCCTCGACGCCGCGCCGCCCGCTGCACGACGTCATCGTCGGTGAGCGGGTGCGGGCGGGCTAACGGCCTTCGTCGAAAGTGCGGTCGGCGCGGAGTTCGGTGGCTAGCACGGCGGCCTGGGTCCTGCGCTCCATGCCCAGCTTGGTCAGCAACCGGGACACGTAGTTCTTCACCGTCTTTTCGGCGAGGTACATGCGATCGGCGATCTGCCGGTTCGTCAGCCCCTCCCCGATCAGGTCGAGCAGCGTGCGCTCCTGCTCCGAGAGCTTCGCGACCGGCCCCCGTTTCTGCTGCCCGGCGCGCAGCCGGTCCATCAGCATCGCGGCCGCGCGCGGGTCCAGCAGCGACCGGCCCGCCCCGACCTCGCGCACCGCGGACACCAGGTCCATCCCGCGGATGTCCTTGATGACGAACCCGCGCGCCCCGGCCAGTATGGCGTCGAGCATGGCCTGTTCGTCGGTGTAGGAGGTCAGCATCAGGCAGTACAGCTCCGGCATCTTCGACCGCAGCTCGCGGGCCAGCTCGATCCCGTTGCCGTCGGGAAGGCGCACGTCCAGCACGACGACGTCGGGCCGCAGCGCGGGAATCCGCGCGAGTGCCTGCGACACGCTGCCCGCCTGCCCGACGACGGTCAGCCCGTCGTCCTCGTCGAGCAGTTCGGCGACGCCGCGGCGGACCACTTCGTGATCATCGACCAAGAAAACCCGAGTCATCCGATCCTCCCGGAGCGGGCACGCGCCAGGCGGCGCGGTCCTGCACTCCGAGCGTACGACCCGTGGCAGGGGAACGCGATGGTCAAGACCCGCGCCGTTCGCCGCGCGGCGGGACCACGCGCCCATTTCGTCCACAGTGGATAGACGAGGGCGTGCCGTCCAGCCAGCGCCACGCCAGATCCGCCGCGCACCGGGCCGCGGTGTCCCCTTCGAGGTGCCGGAGCAGCGAGAAGGTCGAGGCGGGGAAGCCCTTTTCCCCTGCCAGCCGCGCGAGATCGTCGAGGTGCCGCGTCGCGAGGACGGCGGCGCGGTGCTCCTCGAGCGAGCGCCGCCAGGTCCGCACCTCGCGCTGCAGCGGGCGGTCCTGGCCGGTCACCTCCAGCAGGCAGCCGAACCGCCGCACGGCGTTGAGCGCGCGGTGCGCGGCGGTGGTGCGGGCGCCGCTCTCTTCGGCGTCGACGAGTGCGGCGATCCGGCGGCCGACCTGATCCGCCGCGCCTGCGACGAATTCGGGGAGCACCCGCCCGGCAGGCATCCTCGCGATATCGGGCCGGTCGCGCTCGGGCTCCTCGGCCAACTCAGGCACGAACCGGTCGAGCGCGTCCAGCAGGCCGAGGTACCGCGCCGAGTCCAGCGCGTCGACGACAACGGCGCGGTTCTCCCAAGCGCGGGCGGCGAAGTAGTCGTCGAGCCGCGCCACCGCGTCGCCGGATCGGACACCGTCCGGCGCCGCGCCGAGATCGGCGCGCAGCCGGGGCCACTGCACTTCGTCGTCGCACGCGGGCGCGAACGTCGAGGCGAACCAGCCGAGTTCGGCTCGCAGCTCCCTCGTGGCCTTCTTCCCGCCGATCAGCGGCGCGCAGTGGTCGAGCACGAGCCGGATCCGGCGGACCGTTTCCCGCATTCGCGCCGCTGAGCCGGATTCCTCACGGCGGACAGCGCAGTCGAGGAACGGCAACGCGGTGACCTGCGCCCGCAAGTACCGCAGGACCAGGTCCCGCCCGGTGAGCGCGCGGTACGACCGGTGCCGCCGGGGACCGAGCACCCGCGCCACCGTCGCGATCCTCGACGCGCGCCCTGCCGCGCACCGCTGCCCGGCGAGCCTCGCGAAGACGCGGCCACCCATGCCCTGGTCGACGTGGCGCTCCGTCCACGCCGCGCTCGTCCGGTCGAGTACCGAGGACGCGGTGACGGCGTCGATCACGACGGCGCCGAGGATCTCGCCGTCGTCGTTCAGCGCGAGGTCCCGCGTCCGGTGCACCTTGATCGCCGCCACCGGTTCCAGTTCCTCGCCGCCGGTGAAGGCGGTCACCAGCCACCGCAGTTCCGGTGGCACCGCCGGTGAGCCCGCCGACGGCGTCACCGCCACCGATTCGGCCCCGAGGTCCAGGTGCCAGCCCGGTGCGTCCCCGCCGACCGTGCGGCACGCGGTGACACCTCGCTCGTACAAGCGGAGGCCCGCCGTGTCGTAGTAGGTCTCGGTGATCTCGACCGGTTCGGTCTCCCACACCCGTGACACGTCGGGCAGTGCCAGCAACGGCACCGTGTTCATGGCTTCCTCACTTCCGCCCCGGTCGTTCCGCGACCATGACCTTCACCGCGCCGCCTCCAGCACCTCCGGAACGCGGGCGCGGATGTCCACCGCCACGACCCCGCCGACGGTGCCGGCCAGCGCCCGCACGACCTGTTGCTCCGCTTCGTCCGCGAAATCGCCCCATACGGTCACTTCCCCGGCGGTCACCTCGACCGACCACCGGTTCCGGTAGCCCGAGTAGTCCGCGAACAACGCCAGCAGCCGCGCCGAGATCGAGTCGTCCCCGCGGACCAGCGAGCGCAGGATGTCGCTCCTGCTCACGATTCCCACCAGGACCCCGTCGTCGACCACCGGGACGCTGCGCAGCCCGTCGCCGAGCATCCGTCCGGCGATTTCGCGCGCGTCGGCGTCGAGCGAGACCACTTCCACCCGCTCGGTCATGATCGCGCGCACCGGCAACGCCGGCTCGAGCCCGCGCTCGCCCAGCCCGGCACGCAGCGCGTCGGACTCGGTGACGATGCCGATCACGTGCCAGTCGCCGTCGACCACCGGCAGCGCGGCCACGCCCTGCTCGGTGAGCAGGGCGACCGCTTCCCTGACCGTGGTACCGGGGCCGACCCGCACCACCGGGCGGGTCATGACGTCCCTTGCCTGCATGGCGAAGCCTTTCACTCGGGGCCGTGCTTCCCTTGCCGCGCCCGGAGATCCGCTGCCCGTCAGCGGACGGGGCGGACCCGGCTGGCTCCCACCTCGCGCGAGCGGGCCGGCCCGGACGGGCACCGTTCGCCGGTGGGAGGACGTTGCCCACGACGGGACCGCACACGATGAAGACCCGCGACGGTTCCCCCCGTCCGGCGGCCGGCGATGGCATCGTGCCGCGCTTCGTGGGCCGCGGGGGCGATCGTCGGACAGTGCTCTGCGGGAGCGTTCATGATGACACCCGTCGTCGCGTCTGGGCCGGCCGTGGTGGACCGGCGGCTCCGACGGTATTGGCCCGTCCGCCCCCGCCGATGCGGTCTTTGGTCACTTCATGGCGCGACCGCGAGGATTCGCTGGGTCACGATGCGGCCGCGCACCGCCACCCGGCCCAGTCCCACCCCGCCGAATGCCTCCACGGCCGCCGAGCAGCGCGCCCCGAAAGTGACCTTCGGGGCATCTGTGTCCCCGAAAGTCACTTTCGGGGCACGCGAACGCCCGCTGCGGGCTCGCGCAGGTGGCGCGAGGGTCGAGATCGTGACGCTCAACGACCCGTGAGGCACACGCCGCCCGACCCGACCTCTATAGGAGCATCTTTCGGGGCGCCAGGAGTGTCAGGAGTTCGTCCGCGACCCGCGCGGGGTCGGGGCCGGCGGCGAGGACGTAGTTGTCGGGGCGCACGGCCACCGCGGTGGCGCCCAGTTCGGCGAACCACCGCCGGTGCGTGCCGTCGGAGTCGATCACCACGGCCTTTCCCGCGGACGAGCCGAAGCCGACGACGGTGATCCCCGCCCGTTCGAGCGCGGGAAGATCAAGCGCGGCAAGGGCTTCTTCGGTGACCAGCAGGCGGAATCCGCCGCCGACGACCTCGTCGAGCAGTCCCGTGCCGACCCCGTCGCTGACCCTGCCCTGCACCGAAAGCCCGCCCCCTCCACTGCCGACCAGACCGGGGCCGAGATCCGGCAGCCGGATGCGCTCCGGCTCGGGCGACGCGGCGCGGCGGGCCAGTAGTTCGGCATCGCGTTCGCGGGCGAGCGCGGGATCCCGGATCGTGTGCCTGCGACCCAGTTCGATGCTCGCCTCCATGACGTTCCGAACGTGCGGCTCGCGTTCGCTCTGGTAGGTGTCGAGCAGGCCGGGTTCCCGGATCCCCCGCAGCACCAGGTCGAGCTTGAACGCGATGTTGAGCGCGTCGCGGATGCCGGAGCACATGCCCTGGCCGAGGAACGGCGGCATCTGGTGCGCGGCGTCACCGGCGAGCAGCACCCTGCCGTCCCGCCAGCGCCGCGCGACCAGCGAGCGGAAGGTGTAGGTGGCGACGCGGACGAGATCGCCGTCTTCGCGGGAAAGGTAGGGGCGGACCCGCTCCCAGGCATCGTCGGCCGAGCGCTCCTCGTCGAAGCGGCTGGCGTCGTCGAGCATGAAGCAGAACCGCTGGCGCGCCGTGCCGGTGGTGATGACGGTGGTCGGCCCCGCCGGATCGCCGATCTGCAGCATCGGGGGCAGGCCCAGTTCGGCGGCGCTGCGCCGCAGCGCGAAATCGCACACCAGCCAGGGTTCGGCGAAACCGCGGTCGTCCTGCTCGATGCCGAGTGCCTGCCGCACGAAACTGTTGCCGCCGTCGCACCCGATCGCGTACCTCGCGCGGACGATCGCGCCGGTGGCGGTCGTCAGCTCGACCCCATCGCGGGACTGGGAAAGCCCGGTGACCTCCACACCGAGCCGAACGTCCACAGTGGACATGGACGCGCACAGCGCGTGCAGCGCGTTCTCCAGCGCGGGCTGGTGGAACATGGAGATGTCCGCCCAGCCGCTGCCGCCGACCGCCCGGCATTCCTGGCGGATCAACAGATCCCCGGCCCCGTTGCGCCATTCGTACGCCTCTTGCGCGTAGAGCGTTGGCGCCAGTTCCCCGGCCAGTCCCAGCCCCGCCAACGCGCGCATCACCTCGCCGTCGAAGCTGGCGGCGCGGGGCAGGCCGTACAGGCCCGGATGGCGTTCGAGGAGGACGACCGAATGCCCCGCCCTGCCCAGCAACGCCGCGAGCGTCATGCCGACCGGCCCGCACCCGAGCACGGCGACCTCCGCCACCGGGCCGCTCCCGCCACCGAGGGGCGCGGTCATGGCACCAGCACGCCGAAGGCGGTCGGTCGTACGGTCCTCGCCAGCCCAGTCCTCTGCCCGTTGCTCATGATCGCAGTGTCAGCCGGAAACGACTTGCTGTCCACTGCACAGTTTGCACATGAGCGTTGCGTCGAACGCAAAGACCTTGCTAGGGCAACGGTTTGCCGTAAGTGGCGGAAATCAGCGGGTGGCGCGTCACCCCGTCGCTGCGCACCAGGTGCCGCACGGCCGAGGCGATGAACCCCGCGAACAGCGAGCCGCCGAGGCCGTGGGACTGCGCCCTGAGGTGGAAGTCGTAGATCGCCATCGCCGCGCGCGTGACGCACAGGCGGTAGCGGTGCGCGTCCGCGTGGTCGAGGCGGCCGTGGACGGAAACGATCCCGGCCGCGGTGGCGAGCTCCCGCTGCACGACGAGGTCTTCGACATCGCCGATGGCCGAAACCGGCGCGACAAAAGCACAATCCGCCGCGGTGACGCGGTAAACGCCCGGCGAGCTCCCTTCGCTCTTCAGCGCGAAGACGAACGCTTCGAGCGCGCCGTCGCCGAATCCCCATTCCGCGGAATCCCGCCGCAGCGCGTCCTGGAGCAACGCGAACACGAGGCCCGTGCGGACCGGCTCGTCGGCGCAGCGCAACGACGATCGGCGCCGGAGCAACGTGTCGAGCAGGTCCTCGCCGAACATCGCGTCGTCCAGATCCACCGGAACCGGTGTCGCGCGCTCGAACGGGCGCATCGCCCGGCGGGCTGGCGCCTCGACGGCACGGGTGCCGAAACCCGCCAGCAGCGCGGCCATCGGCGACGGTTCGGATCGCACGGGTCACCCCAGTCCCATGACGGCCACGATGGGTTCTTCGCCCGGCGAGAGGCCGAGCCCGCCGGTGAGGGACGCTTCGTCCCAGTCCTTCTCGACCGTGCACGCGATGCCGAGCTGCGCGGCCACCTCTCTGGCGCTGCTCATCGCGCACCCCGCGTCCAGCAGCACGAGGCGGAGCGCGAACTCGCCGTACTTGCGCGCGACCTTCTCCAGGTTCCCGCCGACGACGAGGAGCAGCCGCTGCCCGCCCGGCGGGGCTTCGGCCGACAGCCGCGCAAGCGCGTGTTCCCGTTCGAGGTAGGCGTAAACGCCGACCGGGAGCACCTCCGCGTCCCGCGAAACGAGGTAGGCCGTGGCGGACCCGATGTTCCCCGCCGCAGCCGTCCACCGCCGCACCCGGCCGTCCTCGGCCACCTCGCGGACGCCGAACGCGATCTTGAGCACGAGCCCGACGTCCGCCAGCCCGGCGACCGCGGGGTCCCGTGGTTCCCCGGCCAACCGCGAAAGGTCCAGGTGCGGCAACGGAATCTTCCGGCTGGCCGGCCACTCCCGGAACTCCGCCTGCAGCCGGAGGTTCGACGACTCGTAGTGCCCGAAATGCGCGACGGGGTCCAGGAACCGGCGGGGTGGCAACGCGACCGCCGCCTCGTAGACGGCAGCGGGCGGCGCGGGTGCCACCGGCCCCTCGGAGAACGAGCACGCGGGACACCCCGGCCTGGTGACGGCCGCGCGGTACGACGTGGTCAACGCCGCGAGGTCGACGACGCACTTTTCCCGCGGCAGGAAGGTTTTCGTCGCGCGCGACAGGAGCGCGACGAGGTGGTGGCCGACCAGACCCGCGGCGAGTTCGAAGGCGTGTTCGGGCGGGTCGCCGACCGGGCCGTCCTCGTCCACGGTCGCGCAGGTCAGGCACGGCGTGCACGACGGGTCCACGTAAGGACCCACGATCAGTGATCCCGCGTCGACCCGCACCCGCAGCAGGGGCCGCCGTTCCGCCCAGCACCGGTGCCGCACCGCCGCGAGCTCCGATCGCGACCCTGCGGTCTCGAAGAACACGCGGACCGCGCCATGATCGTCCACAGTGCACACTTCGCCGACGGCGCGCGCCGTGGCCGCCACCATGCGGTGGTCCCCGGTCAACCGGACGGTCGTGCGCGCGAGCCGGTCGGCACCGTCCGCCCACGACCGGTTGGCGCCGGTGGAATTCCCCAGCCGGGAAAGGAAACAGGCGAACTCCGGCGCGACGTGCCGATCGCTTCGCCCGCGCTCCTCGACGACACCCGCCGCCCACAGCATGGCGACGGCCTTGCGAACCGCGGCCTCGGCCAGTCCGGTCTCGCGCGCGAGGTCCGCGTGGGTCCGGCCGCCGTCGCACGCGGCGACGAGCGGGCCCAGGCACTCGCGCGCGAACCGCCCGGTGAACACCTGCGGCCGGTCGGCGCCGTCGAGCAGCACCGCGTCGCCGATCCGGCGCAGCCGGACACCCAGGCGCACCACGGGCCTGTCCGGCACCGAAATCTGCGGGTCCGTGCCGACGGCCCTGCCGATCATCTCCGCGTTCAGCTCAGCCATTCCGCGCGCTCCCCGCCACGCTCATCGGGACGCCGCAGCGCGCGCACTCCTCGACCGCCACCGTCGCGACCGACGACGGGCTTCCGGTCACCAGGTCGAAACTCCGCACCGTGGCGCCGATCCCGGCCGGGCCGTCGCGCAGCTCGGCCAGTGCCGGTGCGAGCAGGCCGTGCGCGATCGCCAGGTGCTGCGGGCCGAATCCCTCGGCAAGGCCACGGGTCGCCGAATCCGCGTCGTACGGCCACGCCGCGTCTTCCCGCCTCAGGTAGCACGAGTAGCACGCGGTGGCGCCGGGGATGACGGCAGGGCCGCAGACGATCGCCGTCGGCAGCAGTGCGACGCCGACCGACGGGATGCCCTGGTCGAAAGCCGCCCGGTCCAGTGCGTCGCGCAGCGCGTCATCCCGCCCCGCGTGCACCGCGACCACCGCGTCCGCGGGCGGGATCACGGCGGCGACGGACGAATCGGTGAACGCCAGCAGATCCGGTCGCGGGATCCCGTACGCCTCGGCGTACCGCGCCCCGAACGCGTCGCGGATCAGGTACAGCTGTCCCATGTGGCCCCCCGGCACCACCTTAGAACACCGCGGCGGCGGGCGGCAGGTCCGTGTTTCCCGTTCCCCTTCCGGCAAACGGCCCACGGACCCGGCCCCGGATGGTCGCCGGGAGCCGGGCCACGGCCGCCCGTCCGCCAAGGTGCGATCAGCCCGCTGCGAACGGGCCGGTCCCGGCGAAAGCGAGCTTGGCGAAGCGTTCGGCGATGCGGCTGTGGCCCGCGGCGTCCGGGTGGAGCCGGTCCGGCAACGGCACCTCGGCGAAATCGGCCTCGCCGTACACCTCGCGGCCGTCGAGGTAGTGCAACTCCGGATCGTCGGCCCGGCGCTGCGCCACGACGCGCGCCAGTTCGTCGCGGACCACGCGCAGCGTCAGCTTTCCGGCCGCGCGCTCGGCCGGATCGCCCGTGGCGCGGAACCGGATTTCGCCGGCGCTCAGCGCTTCCTCGTCGAAGGCGCCGGGGCCGGGGGTGTCCTCGTGGATGGGGCAGTACAGCGCCGACACGACCAGCAGCGGCGTCGTGGGATGGCCTTCGCGGATGGTGTCCAGGAAACCGTGGACCGCGGGGGCGAACGCCCGCAGCCGCATCAGGTCCGCGTTGACCACGTTGATCCCGAGCTTGACGCTGATCAGATCCGCCGGCGTGTCCCGCAACGCGCGCGCGGTGAACGGGTCGAGCAGCGCGTTGCCGCCGAAGCCGAGGTTGATCAGCTCGACGCCGGTGGCCGCCGCGGTGAGCGCGGGCCAGATACCGGTCGGGCTCACCGCGTTGGAACCCTGGCTGATCGAACTGCCGTGGTGCAGCCACACCCGGCCGCGCGCGGGGACCGGCTCGACGGGTGCGTCGGTGCGCAGCGCGACGAGTTCGGCGGTTTCGTTGTGCGGCAACCAGATCTCGACGTCCTTTGCCCGCGCGGGCAAGCCGGCGAACCGGACGGTGCCGGACGGGCCTTCCCGCTTCTCGGCCGTACCGGTGGCCATGTCGATGGTCAACGTGTCGCCACCGTCCGGACTGCCCTGACCCGCGAGACGGCCGTCCACGACGAGGTCGTACAAGCCAGGCGGACGTGGTGGAGCACCGGTATAGACCATTCGGCTCGGCACCGATTCCAGCTCGACGACGGTGGCGCTGGTGCGGAACACCAGCCGGACACCGGAAGGCTGGGACTCCGCCATGGCGAGCCGCGGGTCGGAGTTCTGGGCGCGCGCCCGCGCCGGAAGCCGGTGCGGTAGCACGCCGCGCGCGGTGCGCTCCAGTTCGAGTGCGCCGCGCAGGAGGCCGGTGGTGATGGGGGTGGTGTGCATTTTCTCTTTCCTGTCACTGGTTTTCGGGCTGCGCGGGCCAGTTCCGCAGCAGGCCGTCGAGTACGTCCAAGATGCGCTCCCAGCTCTCCTGGGATCCGGGCGAGCTGTGGCTGAACCCGCCGCCGAGCTCCAAGCTGACGTAGCCGTGGAAAACGCTGCCGAGCAACCGGACCGCGTGGGTCTGGTCCGGTTCGGCCAGGCCGTAGGCGCGCAGGAGCGCGCGGTTGAGCTGAGCGTGCCGGACCCCGGCACTGGCCGCCGCCGTTTCCGCGTCGAGCGGGAATCGAGCGGCCGCG
The DNA here is from genome assembly GCF_018736145.1 of Amycolatopsis sp. CA-230715. Taxonomy (GTDB): domain Bacteria; phylum Actinomycetota; class Actinomycetes; order Mycobacteriales; family Pseudonocardiaceae; genus Amycolatopsis. The sequence continues at coordinate 7,891,206 of NZ_CP059997.1, read as the reverse complement.
TACCGGCCGGGATGGTCCGTGGCGTAGTCCCGGTAGACGTTGGCGAACGCCACGAGCGCGTCCCGCCCCGCCCGTCCGGCCACCGCGTCCGCCGCGAGATCGGCCAGTTCCGCCAGCGCGAACAACGCGATCCTGACCTTGAGGTCCTGCGAACCCTTCAGGTGTGAGTACAGGCTCGCCACCTTGACGTCGAACCGCCTCGCGAGCGCCGAAACGGTCACCTCGTCGAAACCGACCTCGTCGGCCAGTTCGGCACCGGCCCGCGTCAGGCGTTCCGCGGTCAACCCCGCGCGTGCCATAACCTCTCCCTTGATTGCCTACACACCACGTTAGATTGCCTAATACCTTTAGGCAAGGGTTTTACTCCTCACACCGCTCGCCGCGAACGGCGCAGGACCTGATACGGTTTGGGCACTCGTCCAAGTCGATTGACCAAGTCACTCGTCCAGCAAAAGGAGCAGCATGACTTCCCCCGGCGCGCTGCGCGGTCAGGAGGTGCGGCAGCGGCTGCTGCGCGCGGCGATCGAGCTGATCGGAGAACGAGGCTGGTCCGCGGTGAGCACGCGGGTGCTCGCCGAGCGCGCCGGGGTCACCCCCGGCGTCGTGCACTACCACTTCTCCTCGGTGCGGGACCTGTTGTCCCAGGCGGCTCTCGGCATGATGCGGGACCTGCTGTCCGGCGTCGACGAGCTGTTCGGCCGGGCGAAGACCGCGGCACAGGCCGTGGACACGCTGCTCGCCGCGCTCGAGGAGTACTCCGGGCGCGACCCGGCGTCGATGGTGTTCACAGAGGCATACCTCGCCGCGACGCGCGACGACGAACTGCGACGGGCGATGACCGCGATCGTGGTGGATTTCCGGCAGCGGTTCGCCGACGCGCTCGCCGGATGGCGGGTGCCCGACCCGGCGGGCACGGCCGCGGTCGTGGCCGCCTCGATCGACGGGCTCCTGCTGCACCGCGGCCTCGACCCCGACCTGACCGCCACCGCGATCGGCCCGGTACTGCGCAGGCTTTTATCCGACGCACCAAGGGAAACCGGTGAGGAGGCAGAACGATGAAGGTGGTGATCTGCGGTGCGGGCATCGCGGGGCTCGCGCTGGCGAACCGGATGGCCGCACTCGACTGGGAGGTCGTCGTCCTCGAACACGCACCGGGACCGCGTGCGCAGGGGTACATGATCGACTTCTTCGGGCCGGGGTACGACGCGGCCGAAGCGATGGGCATGGTACCCGCGATCGAAGCGGTCGCGTACCGGGTCGACGAAGCCAGCCTGCTCGACGAGCACGGGCGGCGGCGGGCGGGCATCCGCGTGGACCAGTTCGCCGCGGCCATCGGCGACCGCCTGCTCAGCGTCACCCGGCCCGATCTGGAACGGGTGTTGCGCGACCACCTTCCCGCCGACCGGGTCGACCTGCGCTTCGGGACGTCACCGGTGCACATCGAGGATGACGGCGAGCGAGTGCGGGTCACGCTCGACGACGGCTCCGTTCTCGACGCCGATCTGCTCGTCGGCGCGGACGGGATCCATTCTTCGGTGCGGCGCATGGTTTTCGGCCCCGAGGAGCGGTTCCTGCGCTACCTCGGTTTCCACACCGCGGCCTACCGGTTCTCCGATCCCGCGGTGCACGCGATGGTGCGGGGCAGGTTCTGCCTCACCGACACCGTCGGCAGGCAGATGGGCTTCTACGGGCTGCGCGGCGGCGAGGTCGCGGCGTTCGCGGTGCACCGCACCCCGGACCCGGCGCTGCCCGCCGACGCGCGCGCCGCGGTGCGGCGTGAATACGGCTCGCTGGGCTGGGTCGTGCCGGACGCGCTCGACCAGTGCCCTCCCCCGTCCGAGGTCTACTACGACCAGGTGGCCCAGGTCGACATGCCCGCTTGGAGCCGCGGGCGCGTCGCGCTCGTCGGCGACGCGTGCTTCGCCGTGTCGCTGCTGGCCGGGCAAGGCGCGTCGCTGGGCATCGCGGGCGCGTACGTGCTCGCGGACCAGCTCACCCGCGCGGGCTCGATCCGCGCCGGGCTCGAACGCTACGAACGGATCTGGCGGCCGGTGGTGGCGGAGAAGCAGAAGGTCGCGCGCGACGGGGCGCGGTGGTTCCTGCCCGCGTCACCGGCGCAGCTCCGGCTCCGGCACGTGGTGCTGCGGTTTTCCCGGCTGCCGGTGGTCGACCGCGTCGTCGCCGGGGCGCTGGCCGGGAAGTCCACCGGTCTCGTCAAACAGCTCGCGGCTCAGCAGCGCCCGCCTCGGTTGAACGGACTGGCTCGGGCGCTCTTCCGCGCCCCGGCCCGGCTCTACGACCGGAATCTCGGCTGGGTGCTCGGGCGGCGCTTCCTGTGCCTCACCCACACCGGGCGCAAGTCCGGGCGCCGGTACCGCACCGTGCTCGAGGTGGTCGGCGCCGGTTCCGGTGAGGTCGTGGTCGTGGCTGGCCTCGGCCGCTCCGCCGACTGGTACCGCAACATCCGGTCCGCGCCCGCGGTCGAGATCGCCGTCGGCAGGCAGCGGTTCACGCCCGCGCACCGGGTACTCGGCGAAACCGAAGCCGCCGAGGTGATCGCGGCCTACGAGCACCGCAACCGGTGGGTGCGCCCGGTGGTCCACCGGTTGCTGAGCAAGCTCGTGGGATGGTCCTACGACGGCACCGAACCCGCGCGGCGGCGGCTGGTCGGGCAGCTCCCGCTCGTCGCTTTCCGGCCCGCCCCCGGTTCGCCGCGCGGTTGACCCGCCCGCACGCTGCCGAGGACGGCGGGGAGTCCTACCCTGGCGACCGGAGTTTCGAAGGCGGTGGTGGTCACGGAGACCGGAACCAGCACAGCGGGAGATCGCGGAATCGAGGAGCCGTTCGCGCACCCCGCGCTGTTCTACCGCGGCGAGCGTGAATACCTCGACGGCATCGTGCCCTTCCTCGAAGCGGGTCTCGCCGCGGGCGAACCGGTCGCGGCGGCGTTGCCGGAGCAGAACCTGAAGGCGCTGCGGACCGCGCTCGGCGCGGCGGCGGGGCGGGTGCACCTGGTCGACATGACCGAAGCGGGCCGCAACCCGGCCAGGATCATCCCCGGCGTGCTGCTGGCCTTCGCCGACGCCCATCCCGGTGCACGCGTCCGCATCATCGGCGAACCGATCTGGCCGGGTCGCTCGGCGGCGGAGTACCCGGCCTGCGCGCAGCACGAAGCGCTCATCAACCTCGCGTTCGCGGGCAGGGCGGCGACGATCCTGTGCCCCTACGACACCGACGGCCTCGACGACCGGGTCCTTGACGACGCGCACGCCACCCATCCCGTCGTCATCGACGCCGCCGGGCAGCGGCCGAGCGGGCGCTTCGACCCCGGCCGGATCGTCACGGGCTACAACCTGCCGCTGCCCGAACCCGCCGATGCCGTCCGGCTCGCCGTCGACGCGACGAACCTCGTCGAGGCGCGGCGGCTCGTCACCGCGCACGCGCGCCGCGCCGGTTTCGGCGAACGGCGGGTCGCCGATCTCGAACTGGCCGCCTCCGAACTCGCCGAGAACAGCATCGCCCACGGCGGCGGGAGCGGCGTGCTGCGCCTCTGGTCCGCCGACGGCCACCTGGTGTGCGAGATCCGGGACGCGGGCAGGCTGACCGATCCGCTCGCCGGGCGCCGCCCCGCCGGTCCGCGCCAGCTCCACGGGCGCGGCCTGCTGCTGGTCAACCACATCGCCGATCTCGTCCGGGTGCACACCGGCCCGTCCGGCACGACCACCCGGATCCACCTGCGCCTGCCGTGACGGCATTCCGCCCCCACATCGGCGACACGCCAATGGCGACACCATTCTGCACGTGCACCAGTTCACTACTACTCCACCCGGCGCGAAAAGCGGGCAGAAATGCCAAACAAGCCACCCGAACCAGTCCATTGATGACAAAACAGCGTCCATACTGTGATACTGATCTTGATTTGCGGCGTATCCTGTACCTCCATTTGCGGCAGCACTTATGGAGGTATCGAGGGGTTGCCCATTGCGCTACATTCAGACAAGATTGAGCCGGCACACCCGGCAAATCCCTGCGCCGCCACAGGAGTGGAGAACCGTGTCCAGTCGCCTCGGCACGACAATGGGCCGAACAACGATATCCGGGATAAATGGCTCGAACGAGACATCGCGCCCGACTCCGGCCCGTTGTGGGCAACCGCGTTGCCATCCCCGTCAGGAAGCACGCCGATGTAAGGCGCACAGGGGTTCCTGATTCGCGGGCGACCTCGCAGGTCACGCCGCCGCGAAGCTAATTCGCGAAACTGTCTCCCCGGCCTTTCCGCCACCACCGGGGCATCCGCAGCGAGCCATGACGACACCTCTTGACGTGTTCCGGCATGGCGCCATTGGGGAGCGCTGCCGAGCACACCGCGCCGAAGCTCGTCCAGTCGCGCGCGGAACTCACACACATCGAGGGGTTTTCAGATCATGAACAATTCTTGCGAGGTGCCGGAAACGGCCTCGCCGGATCCGCGCGCGTCCACCGGGCTCGGCATCGCCACACCACCGGCTCTCGTGGTGCGGAAGTACGGCGGGTCCTCACTCGCCACCCCCGAACTGGTCCGCGCGGTCGCCACCAGGATCGCGACCGCAGCCGAACGGGGACAGCAGGTCGTCGTGGTGGTGTCCGCGATGGGCGCCACCACCGACGATCTGGTCGCACTGGCGGGCAAGGTCGCCATCCGCCCCGATCGCCGCGAACTGGACCAGCTCATGGCCACCGGCGAGCAGGTGTCGGCCGCGGTACTGGCGCTGGCGCTGCAACGCCGTGGTGTGAAAGCGGTTTCGCTGTCCGGCGACCAGGCCGGGGTGGTCGTCGACGGGCCGGCCGGCGACGCGGTGATCGTGCGCGTCGACGCGACCCGGATCTTCGAACGGCTGCGCGAGGCGCAGGTCGTGGTGGTGGCCGGGTTCCAGGGCCGCGACCGCGACGGGGAACTGCGCACGCTCGGCAGGGGCGGCTCGGACACCACGGCGGTCGCGCTCGCCGCGGCGCTGGGCGTGAGCTGCGAGATCTACACCGACGTCGAAGGGGTGCACACCGCGGACCCCCGCATCGTGCGCGATTCCACGCCGCTGCCCTCGGTGTCCTACCGCGCGATGACCGAGCTGGCGGGCAACGGCGCACGCGTGCTGCACCCGAGATCGGTGGCGCTGGCCGAACGGCGCGCCGTCCCGCTCCGGGTGACGCATTCCTCCGGCGGCGAGGCGGGCACGGTCGTCGAGAACGCGCAGCCTCTCGAAGGCGGGCCCGAAGTCGTCGGCATCGCACACGAGCGCCAAGTGCGGCTCGTGCGGCTCACCGGTGACGACGCGCCGCGCGGCCGGTGCGCCCGCGCGCTCGTCGAACTGATCGGCATCGGGCTGCGGCCGGACGTGCTGACCTGGCACTCCCCCACCGATCTGCGGTTCACCGCGCGCGGTGAACCGGCGCCCGCGGACGTGGTGCGCGAAGTGGCCGAGCGAGTCGGCGCCCGGTGCGAGGTCGACGACGGGTTCGGATCGATCTCGGTGGTGGGAACCGCGCTGCTCGACGACCCGAGGTACCTGATCGGGCTGCTGCGCGCCGCGGCGGAACCGGATGCCGCGGTACCCGCGATCGCCACCTCGCCGACCCGGCTCACCGCCGTGGTACCGGCCAAGCGGCTCGAAGCCGCCGTCAGCGCGCTGCACCGCGCGTTCGGACTGCACCAGCCGCAGGGGACTCCGCGGTGAGCCCGGCGACGGACTCCCCCGGCTACCTGGATGTCCACTATGGACCCGACAAGGGGCGTGCGCGCCCCGGCGAGGAGAACGGCATGACCGGCACCCTTGACGGCGCACGGGCGGTGCGGCAGCCGTGGCCGCACGTCGACGGCGACCTGCCCGGCCCGCGGTCAGCCGAGCTGCTGGCGCACCAGGACCGGTGGGAGTCGAACGCGAGGGTCTACTCGCGGCACTTCCCGATCGCGATCGCCGACGCGCAGGGCAGCTACGTCCGCGACCTCGACGGCAACGTGTTCATCGATTTCCTCGCCGGGGCAGGGGTCCTTTCGCTCGGGCACTCCCATCCCGAGGTGCTGCGAGCGGCGACCGACCAGTTCGCCACGCTGACCCACGGGCTGGACTTCCCCACCTCGGTGCGGCGGGAGTTCATCGACGCGCAGCTGTCCATGCTCCCGGAACCGTTGCGCGACACCATGAAGGTGCACTTCTGCGGACCGACCGGGGCGAACGCCGTCGACGCGGCGCTCAAGCTCTGCAAGACCGCGACCGGGCGCGGCGAGGTCGTGTCGTTCCAGGGCGGTTTCCACGGCTCCTCGCACGCCGCGATGGCGCTGACCGGTCTGCTGTCGCAGAAGGAGCCGATCGCCAATGGCATGCCGGGGGTGCACTTCTTCCCGTACTCCTACTGCGCGAGGTGCCCGATCGGGCTGCACAGGGACACCTGCGAGACCAACTGCGCGAGCGTGCTGGAACGGTCGCTGCACGACGCCAACGGCGGGATGCCGAAACCGGCGGCGGTGGTGCTGGAACTGGTGCAGGGCGAAGGCGGGGTCATCCCGGCACGAAAGGACTTCGTGCGCCGGATCCGCGACGTCACCGCGGAAGCGGGTATCCCGCTCGTCGTCGACGAGGTGCAGACCGGCTGCGGCCGGACCGGCACGTGGTTCGCCTTCGAGCAGTACGACATCGAGCCCGACGTGATCGTCGCGTCCAAGGCGCTGAGCGGGATCGGGATGCCGGTCGCGCTGCTGTTCTACCACCGGCGGCTCGACGCCTGGGCTCCCGGCGCGCACACCGGCACCTTCCGCGGCAACCAGATCGCCTTCGCCGCGGGCGTCGAAGCAGTGCGCGTCGTCCGGCGCGACGACGTGCTCGGCAACGTCCGGCGGCGCGGCGCGCAGCTCGGCGAACGGCTCGCCGTGCTGAGGCACCACCCGTGGGTCCGCGAAGTCCGCGGCCTCGGCCTGATCTGGGGTATCGAGCTCGCCGACCCGCGCGATGGCACGCCCGCGAGCGCGGCGGCGGCCGCGGTGCAGGCACTGGCGCTGCGCAACGGGCTGATCGTCGAGCTCGGCGGCCGCGGCGACGGGGTGGTCCGGCTCATGCCGCCGCTGACCGTGACCGCCGAGGTCGTCGACATCGCCTGCGACATCCTCCTCGACGCCATCGAGGACGCCTGCCCGTAACCGGCGTTTCGGCTCCACCACACCGAAAAACCGAGCACAGGGGACTTCAGAGGGGACCACCATGACAAGCTTGGACGCGCCGGGGATCTCCCCCGGCGCAGTACCGGCGCGCACTGACGCGGCGCTCGCCACCGCGCAGGCGCGCGTCCTCCCGGAATACTTCGAACACACCGCCGACCGCCTCCCGGACGCGGTCGCGATCGTCTGCGACGCCACCGAACTCGGCTACCGCGAACTCGACCGCGAAGCCAACAAGCTGGCCAGGTTGCTGATCGAACGCGGGGTCCGGCCTGGCGACACGGTCGGGATCCTGCTGCCGCGCTCGATGCACACCTACGTGGCCGTGCTCGGGGTGCTCAAGTCCGGCGCCGCGTACGTGCCGATCGACCCGTCGTTCCCCGAGGACCGGCTGGCCTACATCGTCGAAGACGCGGGGCTGAGCGATCTGGTGACCACCTCGGAGTCGCGGGAGCGGACGCGGGCGCTCGGCTGCCCGGTGCTCGAACTCGACCTCGCGAACGCGGCGCTGACCGCGCATTCCAGTGACCGCCCCGAAATCGCCATCGATCCGGCCGCACCGTGCTACGTCATCTACACCTCCGGGTCGACGGGCAAACCGAAGGGCGTGGTGATCTCGCACCGCAGCATCGCCAACTTCCTCCGGGTCGCCACCCCGATCTACGGCGTGACCGCCGCGGACCGGGTGTACCAGGGCATGTCGATCAGCTTCGACTTCCACCTCGAGGAAATGTGGCCGGCCTGGGTCGCCGGTGCCACGCTCGTCGCCGGGCCCAACGACGCCAGGCGGTTCGGCAACGGGCTCACCGATTTCCTGACCGAGCACCGGATCACCGTGCTGTGCAGCGTTCCGACGCTACTGACCACAGTGGAGGAAGACCCGCCTTCGGTGCGGTGCCTGCTGGTGAGCGGGGAAGCGATGCCCGCCGATCTGGTGCGGCGGTGGTCTCGGCCCGGCCGCCGCATCCTCAACTGCTACGGCCCCACCGAAACCACCGTTTCGTCGAGCTGCACCGAACTGCGGCCGAACCGCCCGGTCACGCTCGGCACCCCGTTCCCGACTTACCGCTTCTACGTCCTCGACGAAAACCTGCGCGAGGTCCCCGACGGCGAAGTCGGGGAAATCTGCATCGGCGGCCCCGGCGTCGGCATCGGCTACCTGAACCGGGCCGAACTGACCGCGGAGCGGTTCATCCCCAACCCCGTCGCGCGGGACCGCGCCGAGGTGCCGAGGATCTACCGCACCGGTGACCTCGGCAGGCGCACGCCCGAGCGCGAATACGAGTTCCTCGGCCGGATGGACACCCAGGTCAAGATCCGGGGCTACCGCATCGAACTCGGCGAAATCGAACAGGTTCTCCGCGACGACGCCGCCGTCGAGAACGCTGTCGTCACCACGCTCGACCGGGACGGGGTGCCGCATCTCGTCGGCTACCTCACGCTCCGCTCCCCCGACGGGACCGACCCCGAACACGAAGAGCTGCGCGGACGGCTGCACGCGACCCTGCGGCAGCGGCTGCCGTCGTACATGATCCCGTCGTTCCTCGAAGTGCTCGACCGGTTTCCCTTGCTGGCGGCGGACAAGGTGAACCGCGCGGCGCTCCCGGCGCCGTCGTCACGACCGCTCGGCTCGGTCGCCGGCGCGCACGTGCCGCCGGAGGGAAAGCTGGAAACCGAACTCGCCGAAGCCTACGCGCAGGTCCTCGACCAGCCGGAGGTGTCAGTGGCGGCGGACTTCTTCTGCGATCTGGGCGGGCATTCCCTCACCGCGGCCCGCCTCGTGTCGCGGCTGCGCGAACTACCCGCCATGCGGGGGCTGGCGATGGAAGACGTGTACGCCAACCCGACCGTGCGAGATCTCGCCAAGTACGTCGAAACGGACCTCGCCACCGCCTCGATCACCGCCGACCGCAGCGCAACGGGGACACCGGAGCCGATCCGGCACTCGTCGCTGCGCGTATGGGCCTGCGGCCTCGCCCAGTTCGTGCTGCTGTACGGCTGGCTGCTGGTGATGTCCGCGCCCACGCTGGCGTTGCTGTTCTTCGCGCTGGGCAAGGTCGGCGCCGGGCTGGCACCCGGCACCAGCGTGGCGACCGCCATGAACAGCCTCGACCTCGGCACCCTCGTCCCGGTCTGGATCGGCTGGTTCCTGGCCACCACGTTCGCCCTGCCGGTGCTGGGCTGCCGGCTGGTGCTGGCGGGCATCCGGCCCGGCTGGTACCCGCTGTGGGGGCTGACCTACCTGCGTTTCTGGTTCTACGCCAGGATCGCCGCGCTCGCACCGCTTCCGATGCTCGCGGGGTCCCCGTTGCTCACCCCGTACCTGCGCCTGATGGGCGCGAAGATCGGCAAGCGCTGCCAGCTCTCCAGCCCGATGATCGGCCTGCCGAAGTTCGTCGAAATCGGTGACGACGTGAGCATGGGCGACAAGGCGCGCATCGAGACCTTCGTCGTGGACGGCGGGCGGCTCCGGCTCGCCCCCGTCCGGATCGGCGACGGTGTCCACGTCGGCACGAACACCGCCGTGCTGGCGGGTGCGGAGATCGGGGCGAACGCCACGGTCGGCCACCAGTCCCTCGTGCACGCCGACCACCGCGTGCCCTCGGGCGAGCACTGGGCCGGCGTGCCGTTGCGGCGCCTTCCCGCGGTGCCAGCGCTGCTGGCCACCATGGCCGAAAGCCCCGACACCCGCCGCTGGCGCGCGTCGGTCATCACCGGGTACGTCGCCGCGAGCCTGCTGCTGCTCCTGCTGCCGACGCTGCTGCTGATCCCCAGCGGCGCGATCGTGGTGGGCGCACTCAACGGCGGCGGCATCGGCTTCGCGGTGGCCAGCGTCGCCCTCGCCGGACCGGCGCTCGTGCTGGTCGCCTCCGCGCTGCTGATCGCGTGCAAGCGCGCGGTGCTGCCGAGGGTCCGGCCCGGCGTCTACTCCGACCGCGGCGCCTTCGGCCTGCGGCTGTGGCTGTCCAACCGGCTACTCGACCAGATCGTGGCGCAGATCCGCACCATCTTCTGCACGCTGTACGCCATCCCGTTCCTGCGCGCGCTCGGGCTGCGCATGGGCAAGTGGTGCGAGGTGGCCGTGCCGACCTACCTCAACGTCGACCTCGCCCGGTTCGGTGACCAGTGCTTCCTCGCGGGCGGCGTGGTGATCGCCCCCGCCGTCTACCACCGCGGCCGGGTCGCGCTGCACCACGCCGAGCTGGGCGACCGGGGCTTCGTCGGCAACGTCGCGCTGGTACCGGGTGGCGCGAAGATGGGCGACAACAGCCTGCTCGGGGTCATGTCCGTACCACCGGACAAGCCGATGGAACCGGAAACCACCTGGCTCGGCTCGCCGTCGTTCTTCCTGCCGCGCCGCCAGCTCAGCGCCAAGTTCCCCGAAAAGCTGACCTACGCCCCCACGCCGGGCCTGGTGGCGAGCAGGTTGTTCCTCGAACTGTTCCGCGTCTTCCTGCCGTCCATGCTCACCACGCTCGGCACGTTCGCCGGCCTCTACGCGATGGCGCAGCTGTTCGCGCACCTCCCGCCGCTGGCCGTGGTCGCGCTGCTGCCCGCGATCACGCTGACCGTCGGGCTGGCGGCCACCCTGGTGGTCGTCGCGCTCAAGTGGATCGTGATGGGCAGGTACCGCCCGAGGACCGAACCCTACTGGGGCACCTGGGTCCGCGGCACCGAGCTGATCACCGGCCTGTACGAGGCGGTCGCGGTGCCCGGACTCATCGGGAACTTCACCGGCACGCCGTGGATCTGCCCGCTGGTGCGGCTGCTCGGCATCAAGGTGGGTCGCCGCGTCTGGCTCAACACCGTGTCCTTCACCGAGTTCGACCTGAACGAGATCGGCGACGACGCGATGATCGGCCAGGAAGCGGATCTCCAGACGCACCTGTTCGAGGACAGGGTGATGAAGATGTCGTATTCGAAGGCGGGTGCGGGCGCCTCGGTCGGCAGCCACGCCGTGATCCTCTACGACGCCCAAGCCTCCGCCGGATCGTTCCTCGACGCGGATTCGCTGGTGATGAAGGGCGAAACCCTCCCCGACACCAGTGCGTGGCGCGGAATTCCCGCGCGCCCGCTGTGACCATCCCGAATGCGGAGGAAACCAGGATGACCACCACCCTCAAACTCGACAACGACACGCTCGACGCCGACTACCACGCCCTGCGGCAGCGGACGGCGTGCGGGATCGAGCTGGACCGCGTGCGGTTCGCCCTCATGCACGGCAACGGGAACACGATCCTCGTCGTGGACACCGTCCGCAGTGGACTGTCCGAAAACGACATAAATGGGGAGCTGGCGCGTGCACTGTGCCGGAGCTTCACCGCGATCAGGGTGGACGGGATCGCCTTCCTCTCGACCGCGTCCAGACCCGTGCGGATGACCTACTTCGAAGGCGACGGAATGCATTCCCAGATGTGCGGGAACGCGTTGCGGTGCTCGACGCGCTACTGCGCCGAACGGAACCACATCAGCCAGGAGGAAGATTTCATCGCCACCGACGACGGCCTCAAATGGGTGTCGGCCGCCGACGGCCGGATCAGGGTCGCGCTCGGGCACGGACGCGAGTTCCGCCGCGTCGAGGAGGACCGGTGGTTCGTCTTCAGCGGGCTGCCGCACCTCGTCCTCGACGTCGACGACCTCGACGCGGTCGACGTCAAGACCCGTGGCGCGGCACTGCGCTTCGACCACGAGCTCTGCCTCCGCCTCAACCACCCCGAAGGACTGCACGTCGACTTCGCGCACCGGCACGGCGACCGGATCGCCATCCGCACCTACGAGCCGGGGACCGAGGACGAGACCCTCGCCTGCGGCACCGGGGTCGGCGGCACGGCCTACGTCGCGCACCGCGCGTGGGACATGCCGTTCCCGGTCACGGTCACCACGCTGGGCGGCGACATGACCGTCGAGGAGAACGGCCACGGGCTCGTCATCAGCGGCACCACCGGCTACCTCTTCGACGCACTCGACCGATAGCACTCCCCCGGCAGGCGGCGGGCTCACGCCCCGAAAGTGACCTTCGGGGCAGTAGATGCCCCGAAAGCCACCTTCACAGCAAGAAAACTCCTTGCAGGACAAGGGAAGGGGGCGACAGCACGCCCGAAGGCCACCCTCGGAGCGCATCTGGCCGGGCTCGCTTGCCACGGCAGGCTGCTCGCAGCGCGGCCACCCCGCCGTTCGCCTACTGTGTCCGGATGGGCGATCAGCGCGCGGCGGGGTCCGCGGAGGAGGACGCGGCGCTGCTGGCCGCCGCGAAGGTGATGGTCGCGGTGTCCGTCCGCGCGACGTCCGCGGCCGCGGACGCGGTGTCGCCCGCGCAGTTGCGGACGCTGACCCTGCTCGACGAGCACGGCGAAACCAATCTGGGGGATCTCGCCGAGTTGCTCGGCATCGTGCCGTCGGCGACCAGCAGGCTCTGCGCCAAGCTCGTCGACGCGGGGCTGGTCCTGCGCCGGACGTCCCCGGCGAGCAGGCGCGAGGTGCTGCTGCGCATCTCGGCCGCGGGCAGGCGCCTGCTCGACCAGGTGAACACCGCGCGGCTGCGGCAGCTGCGCGCGGTCATGGCGGAGCTGCCCCCGGCACGGCGAGCGACCGTCGCACGCGCCTTGCGCTCGTTCGCCGACGCGAGCGGACTACACCTCTCACACCCCTGACAGTTCCGGGCGCGGCATCCCTTCCACCGGTGACGAGGTGTGAGCTTCCGATCACCCCACGGGGTGATCGACCCGCCCCGAACCATTGCCCTACGCTAACTGTTGCCCTACGGCAACAGTCTTCGCCGCCGCCTGTCACCCGCGGCGCCCTTCGGCAACCCTTCTTCCCGCGCGCGACGCCCGGACATATTCCACTGCACTTTTGTTTATTAACGGGAAATTTAGGTAAGTACCCCTACCCATACTTACCGAAGTGCTTTTCAGACCATTTCGGACAAGCCCGCACAAGATCCCCGAAATGCATGGTCGTTTCGAGTGAACCGCGCCGCACTTGCCCGCCCCGGCGGCGAACCATCCGTCAACCGCGCTACAGTCGAAGTGTTCCCCTACTGCACCCGGCCGAATTCGCACATCCGGTCGGGCTCATTCATCGCGTTCATTTCGATGGAGGCCAAAGAATTGGCTGGTCGCATCACCGGGCGAGCCGGAAAAGTCGCCACCGCACTCGACGACCGCGCTTCGGACGCCCTGCTCCGGCTCGGCCGGTACCTCACCCGCGCGGAAAGCTCGGCCGATCTGCACGCCATCCACCGGGTCGGCGGCCGCGACGGCGACGCGTTCTACCGGGACCGCTGGAGCCACGACAAGGTCGTCCCGTCCACGCACGGGGTGAACTGCACGGGCTCGTGCCGGTGGAAGGTGTACGTGTCGGACGGCATCATCACCTGGGAGAGCCAGGACCCCGACTACCCTTCGGTGGGCCCGGACAGCCCCGAATACGAGCCAAGGGGATGTCCGCGCGGCGCCTCATTTTCCTGGTATTCCTACTCTCCCACCCGCGTGCGGTTCCCGTACGCGCGCGGCGTGCTCGTCGAGATGTACCGCGACGCGCTCCGCCGCCTCGGCGATCCCGTGCTCGCCTGGGCGTCCGTTGTGGACGATCCGGTGAAACGGTGGAGCTACCAGCGCGCACGCGGCAAGGGCGGGCTGGTCAGGGTGTCCTGGGACGAGGCGGCCGAGATGGCCGCGGCCGCGCACGTGCACACCATCGCGACCAGGGGGCCGGACCGGATCGCCGGGTTCTCCCCGATCCCGGCGATGTCCATGGTCTCGCACGCGGTCGGCTCGCGGTTCATGGCGCTGATCGGCGCGCCCATGCTCTCCTTCTACGACTGGTACGCCGATCTGCCGGTGGCCTCGCCGCAGGTGTTCGGGGACCAGACCGACGTGCCGGAGTCCGCGGACTGGTGGGACGCGGCCTACCTGGTGATGTGGGGATCCAACGTCCCGGTGACCCGCACGCCGGACGCGCACTGGATGGCCGAGGCGCGGTACCGCGGCCAGAAGGTCGTGGTGGTCTCGCCCGACTACGCCGACAACACCAAGTTCGCCGACGAATGGCTCGCGCCGCACCCCGGCACCGACGCCGCGCTCGCGCTGGCGATGGGGCACGTGCTGCTGAAGGAGTTCTTCGTCGACCGGCAGGTCCCCTACTTCACCGAATACGCCCGCCAGTACACCGATCTGCCGTTCCTGGTCACCCTCGAGGAGCGGGACGAGGCGCTGGTACCGGGGAAGTTCCTCACCGAAGCCGATCTCGGCGGTACCGGGGCGCAACCGGAGTGGAAGACGGTCCTGCTCGACGACCGCACCGGCGAACCGGTGGTACCGAACGGATCCGCGGGCTTCCGGTGGAACGACAGCGATCGCGGGCGCTGGAACCTCGAACTCGGCGACGTGGTGCCGAGGCTGAGCGTGCTCGGCAGCGAGGGCCGCGACGACGTGACCGTGCTGCTTCCCCGTTTTGACGCCGCCGACGGGGAAAGCGCGGTGCTGCGCCGCGGCGTTCCCGCCGTGCGGGTGGGCGGAAAGCTGGTCACCACCGTATTCGACCTGCTGCTCGCCCAGTACGGGGTGCGGCGCGACGCGCTGCCCGGCTCGTGGCCGTCCGGGTACGACGACGCCGAGGAACCGTGCACGCCCGCGTGGCAGGAGCGGATCACCTCGGTACCTGCGGCCCGAGTGGCCAGGATAGCCAGGGAGTTCGCCGAAACCGCGGAAGCGTCGCGGGGCCGGTGCATGATCCTGATGGGCGCGGGCACCAACCACTGGTTCCACTCCGACACGATCTACCGGTCCTTCCTGGCGCTGCTGACGCTGACCGGGTGCCAGGGCCGCAACGGCGGCGGCTGGGCGCACTACGTCGGCCAGGAGAAGGTGCGACCGCTCACCGGGCACGCCACGCTGGCTGGCGCGGCCGATTGGGTACGTCCGGCGCGCCAGATGATCGGCACCGCCTACTGGTACCTGCACACCGGGCAGTGGCGCTACGACGGCGTGCGCAACGACG
This sequence comes from Amycolatopsis sp. CA-230715, assembly GCF_018736145.1. Lineage (GTDB taxonomy): Bacteria > Actinomycetota > Actinomycetes > Mycobacteriales > Pseudonocardiaceae > Amycolatopsis. Next base: position 7,876,019 of record NZ_CP059997.1, on the reverse strand, counting down.
CGCTCGCTTCCCCGCTGGCCCAAGGAAAACTCGCCGGGACCGCGGCCGCGGACACGCTCGCCACGTCGGCGCGGCTTGGCTGGATGCCGTCGTTCCCGACCTTCGACACCAGCTCGCTCGATCTCGTCGACGAGGCCGAGGCCGCGGGCGCCGATCCCGCCGCGCATGTCGTCGAGCGGCTGCGCGAGGGCACGCTCGGGTTCGCCGCGGAGGATCCCGACGCGCCGGAGAACTGGCCGCGCGTGCTCACCGTGTGGCGGTCCAACCTGCTCGGTTCCTCCGCGAAGGGCCACGAGTACTTCCTGCGGCACCTGCTGGGCACCGACGCGAACCTTCGCGGCGCCGAGGCTCCGCCGGAGCTGCGGCCGAAAACCGTGAAATGGCACGACGAAGCGCCGGAGGGCAAGCTCGACCTGTTGCTGGCACTGGACTACCGGATGACGAGCACCACGTTGTTCGCCGATCTCGTGCTCCCCGCCGCGACCTGGTACGAGAAGCACGACCTGTCGTCGACCGACATGCACCCGTTCGTGCACTCGTTCAACGCCGCGGTCGGCCCGCCGTGGCAGACCAGAACGGATTTCGACGCGTTCCACACCATCGCGAAGCGGTTCAGCGAGCTCGCCGAGACGCACCTCGGCGTCCGCAAGGACCTCGTGGCCACGCCGATGACGCACGACACCGCGAGCGAACTGGCTCAGCCGGGCGGGATCGTGCGGGACTGGCGCGAGGGCGAGGTCGAGGCGGTTCCGGGGGTAACGATGCCGAACCTGACCGTGGTGGAACGCGATTATCCCGCCGTGGCGGCGAAGCTGGCCACGCTCGGTCCGTTGCTCGAGGAACTGGGCACCTCGTCGAAGGGCATCACCTACGACGTCCGGTCCGAAGTGGACTGGCTGCGGGCGAAGAACGGGACCGCGAAATCGGGGCCTGCCAAGGGCCGCCCGCTCGTCGACACCGACGTCCGCGCCGCGGACGCGGTACTCGCGCTGTCCGGCACCACCAACGGCAGGCTGGCCACGCAAGGGTTCCGCACGCTGGAGGACCGCGTCGGCACCGAGATGGCGCACCTCGCGAGCGAACACGAAGGCAAGCGGATCTCCTTCGCCGACACGCGATCGCGGCCCGCCGCGGTGATCACCAGCCCGGAGTGGTCCGGGAGCGAAAGCGGCGGGCGGCGGTACTCGGCGTTCGTGATCAACGTCGAGCACCGCAAACCGTGGCACACCCTCACCGGCCGCCAGCACTTCTTTCTCGACCACGACTGGATGCACGAACTGGGCGAGGCGCTCCCGGTCTACCGCCCTCCGTTGGACATGCACCGGCTCTTCGGCGAACCGAGGATCGGGCCGCACGGCGCCGAGGTGACCGTGCGGTACCTGACCCCGCACAGCAAGTGGTCCATTCACTCCACCTACCAGGACAACCTGATCATGCTCACGCTTTCCCGCGGTGGGCAGGCGATCTGGATGAGCCCCGCCGACGCCGAGGCGATCGGCGCGCACGACAACGACTGGATCGAGGCGGTGAACCGCAACGGAGTCGTGGTGGCGAGGGCGATCGTGTCGCACCGGATGCCCACCGGCACGGTTTTCCTCTACCACGCGCAGGATCGCGCGGTGAACGTGCCGAAGAGCGAAGCCACCGGGAAACGCGGCGGCACGCACAACTCGCTGACCAGGCTGCTGATGAAACCGACCCACCTCATCGGCGGGTACGCGCAGCTTTCCTTCGGCTTCAACTACCTCGGCCCGACCGGAAACCAGCGCGACGAGGTCACCGTGATCCGCCGCCGCGCGCAGGAGGTGACCTACTGATGCGGGTACTCGCGCAACTGGCCATGGTGATGAACCTGGACAAGTGCATCGGCTGCCACACCTGCTCGGTGACCTGCAAGCAGGCGTGGACGAACCGCGCCGGCACCGAGTACGCCTGGTTCAACAACGTGGAAACCCGGCCGGGGCAAGGATATCCGCGCCGCTACGAGGACCAGGACCGGTGGCAGGGCGGCTGGGAGCGGACGAAGTCCGGCCGCCTGAAGCTCCGCGCGGGTGGCCGGTTCAAACGGCTCGCGTCCGTGTTCGCCAATCCCCACCTGCCCGAGATCAGCGACTACTACGAGCCGTGGACGTATGAGTACGCGACGCTGATCGAAGCGCCGCTCGGCGACGACGTGCCCACCGCGGCGCCGAAGTCAGCGATCACCGGCGATCCCACGCAACCGGGCTGGGGACCGAACTGGGACGACGACCTCGGCGGCTCGACCGAGCACGGGATCGCCGACCCGATCGCCCAGAAGCTGCGCGACCAGCTCGGCGTGGAGATCAAGTACGAGTTCGAGCAGAGCTTCATGTTCTACCTGCCGCGCATCTGCGAGCACTGCCTCAACCCGGCGTGCGTGGCGAGCTGCCCGTCCGGCGCGATGTACAAGCGCGAGGAGGACGGGATCGTCCTGGTCGACCAGGACCAGTGCCGGGGCTGGCGCATGTGCGTCACCGGCTGCCCGTACAAGAAGGTGTACTTCAACCACAAGACGGGCAAGGCCGAAAAGTGCACGTTCTGCTACCCGCGCGTGGAAGCGGGCCAGCCGACGGTGTGCTCGGAAACCTGTGTCGGCAGGCTGCGCTACATCGGCGTGGTGCTCTACGACGCCGACCGGGTCGGCGAAGCGGCCGCCGTGGAGGACGAGCACGACCTCTACCCCGCTCAGCTCGACATCATGCTCGACCCGCACGATCCCGCGGTCGTGCGCGCTGCCGAACGGGCTGGCATTCCTCGCGACTGGATCACCGCGGCGCAGCGCTCCCCGGTGCACGCGCTCATCCACGACTACCGGCTGGCGCTGCCGCTGCACCCGGAATACCGCACGCTGCCGATGGTCTGGTACATCCCGCCGCTTTCTCCGGTCACCGAGGCGGTCAGCGAGACCGGTTTCGACGGGGAGGACGCGGGCAACCTCTTCGGCGCGATCGACGCGCTGCGGATCCCGGTCGAGTACCTCGCGGAACTGTTCACCGCGGGCGATCCCGGCCCGGTGCGCAAGTCGTTGCGCAGGCTCGCGGCGATGCGGTCGTACATGCGCGCGGTCAACCTCGGACGCGAACCCGACGACGAGCTTCTCGACAGCGTCGGGCTCACCGGTGAGGAGATGTTCGCGATGCACCGGCTCCTCGCGCTGGCCAAGTACGACGAGCGCTACGTCATCCCGACCGCGGGCATCGGCCAGGCGCACGATCTCGAAGGCATCGCCACCGAGTGCAGCCTCGACGTCGACGGCGGGCCGGGTATGGGCGGCCCCGCCCCGGAAGACGGCCAGGTGGATCTGCTGAGCTGGCGCGCGGGCACCCGGCCGGAATCGCTCTTCCCGACCTTGCGCGGTGGTCGATGAGCCTCCGCAAGCGTGCGGGCGACCAGCGGACCCGGGCGGTCGTACGCCAGGTCGCGGGCTGGTGCCTGCAGTACCCCGACGACTCCGTGCTCGCGAAACTCGTTCTCCTGCAAGCGTGTCTCGACGAAATCGGCACCGCAGTCCCCGGGCACCGGGAGCTGAGCCTCGTGCTCCGCCACCTCCGCGACGGCGCGCCGGGCGAGCTGGCCGCGCACTACATCGAGGTGTTCGACCGCAGGCCGCGGCGCACCCTGCACCTGAGCTGGTTCAGCCACGGCGACACGCGCCGCCGGGGGCAGGCGCTCGCCGATCTCAAGGCCCAGTACCGGAAGCACGGGTTCGCGCTGGCCGAAAACGAGCTGCCGGACTTCCTGCCGGTGGTGCTGGAGTTCACCGCCGCGGCCCGCGACGACGAAGTGCTCACCGGGTTCCACGCCGGGCTGAACCTGTTGCGGGACAACCTCTCCGCGCACGGCACGCCGTACGAACACGCGGTCGCCGCCGTACTGGCGACCATGCCGTCTTCGCCTGCCGCGCCCGCGCCCGAACCACCGACCGAACTCGTCGGCCTCGATCCCTTTCCCACCGGCGCCGGAGGTGGCCGATGAATCTGTTGCTGTGGGGCGCCGCGCCCTACGTCACCATCGCACTGCTCGTCGCCGGGACGATCTGGCGGTACCGGCACGACAAGTTCGGCTGGACGAGCCGCTCGTCGCAACTGCACGAGTCGAAACTGCTCAAGGTCGCCAGCCCGGTGTTCCACTTCGGACTGTTGATGGTGGTCGGCGGCCACGTGCTCGGCCTGCTGGTACCGGAGGGAATGACGGAGTTCTTCGGCATCGACGAGGAGACCTACCACGTGGTCTCGCTCGCCGCCGGTACCGTCGCCGGATTCGCGGCCATCGGCGGCCTCGCCCTCCTGCTGTGGCGCCGCCTGCGCACCCCCGCCGTCCGGCAGTCCACCTCACGCAGCGACCGGTACATGTACCTCGTGCTGGCGCTCGCCCTGATCGCCGGCCTCGCCACCACACTGATCGACAACGGCTTCCGCGGCCCCTACGACTACCGCCTGACCGTCGGCCCGTGGTTCCGCGGCATCCTGCTCCTGCACCCGCAACCGTCACTGATGGCAAACGCCCCGATCGACTACCAGCTGCACACCGGCCTCGGCATGCTGCTCTTCGCACTATGGCCGTTCTCCCGCCTGGTACACGCCTTCAGCGCCCCGATCCAATACCTCACACGGCCCTATGTCGTCTACCGGAGCCGTGAGCGCGAACGCGTCGGCACCCGGACTCCGCGACGAGGCTGGGAATAGCCGTTCGTCATCCGAGTCCGCGGAGTCTCCAGAGGAGGGCCGCCGGGCACCTGACCGTGACACCGGATGCTTGGACGGCGCTCGTGCAGACCGCAGACCGCGCGATGCGCTGATCCTCGGGCGAGAAAACGGGCCCCGGCGGAGGCATTCCTCCGGGGGCCTTGCCGCGGCCGCCGTGGAGACGGCGTCGGTTGTCAGGCGGCGCGGGGTTGGGCGGTGTGGATGGTGTTGGTTCGGGGTCTTCGCCACGGGTCCAGGAACTCCGGTGGGGTGAACTCGGGGAGCCCGTTGACCATGCGGACTTTCCAGTCGCTGTTGTGCAGGAGGCGGTGATGAAAGCCGCAGACCAGGATGAGGTTGCCCAGGTCGGTTTTGCCACCGTTCCACCACTCCAAGACGTGATGAGCGTCGCAGTGGCGCGGCTTCCGATTACATCCGGGGAACGAGCAGCCGCCGTCGCGGATTGCGAGCATGAGGCGGAGGCCTTCGGTGACGATTCGTTTGGCGCGCCCGTATTCCAGCGGTTGTCCGTCGGTGCCGAGGACGGCGGGAATGACTTTGCAGTCACAGGCCAGGATGCGGGCTTCGCTCGCGGTGATCGTGGTGACCAGGTCAAGGCAGGCGTGCCCGAGTCCTTTTTGGAGCAGTTCCAAGGGGATGGTCACGACGATGTCGCCTCGGGTGCTGCTGTGGTTGGGCGCGTCCGGGTGGCTCGCGGCGAGGTTCACGATCTCCATGAACGCATCCCCGTAGCGCTCAGCCTTACCGCGTACCAGGGGGCTGTCTTCCTTGTGGGGCTTGGCCAGTGGTTCCAGCAGTGCGAGGGTTTTCGCCCCGGACACGGGGTCGAGGTAGCCGTCGAATTTGACCGAGCCGTCTTTGCCTTGGCGGTACCGGAAAGCACGTTTCGGTTCGGGGGTGTCGCGGGGTTCGGCGCCGTCGGGGTCGAGGGTGTCACGCAACCGCTGCCCCGCCGTTGCGACCTCGGCCGTGGTCGCGGTCCGGGCGAGATCGACCAAGGTTTTCTCGGTCTTCTCCCGCTCCTCCGCGGGCACGGTGTCCGGGATGGCCTGCAGCGCCGATACGATCCCGTCCACGTGCTGCGGCGAGAGCGCGCCTTCGGCAGCAGCTTCTCCAGTCAACGGCGCGACGGCAGGGATCTCCGCACCGCCGATCCCCTGGCCGGGATTGACCGCGAGCGCCCGCGCCACCAGTTTCCGCACCGCGGCGGAGGAAGTCCGCGAAACCTCCGCCACCAGCGCCGTGGTTGAGGGGTATCCGAGTTCTCCGGAGTCGCCTTTGTCCAGCTCGGCGATCACGCGACAGACCACGGATTCCTGCCGCCACAAGGACATCAGCTCTTCCCGCAGCAGCGCGGCCTTCTCGCCTGCGGCGAGCTGCCACAGCTCCCGCTGCGGTACAAGGGAAGAGTTCTCGGACACGACTCCATTCTACCGCGATCGCACACAGGTTCGATTGGTCCATCCAGGCGAACCTAATCAGAAGTCCAAAGTGGACACAATGTCGAAATATGTTTCACGATAAGGAATTCTAACGTAATGAGTGGGTTCTGAGGCAGCCCCCAGCAGATGATGGAGCAGCCGATGGTGAGGAAGGCTTCGTGGATGTCGTCGCGAACCTCCCATCGGATGCGCAGGCGGCCGGAACCAGTGCAGCAGGGCGAACGCTCCTTCGACGCCCCATCGGTGCACGCCGAGACCGGAGCCGTGCTCGACGCCGCGGCGGGCGATGACCGGGATGATTCCCTTGGCGCGGACAAGCTTGCGGTACTTGTCGTGGTCGTAGGCGCGGTCGGCATAGAGTCGCCGGCGAGGCCGTCCACGGCGGCCACGCACCAGTGGAATCGCGTCGATCAACGCCCGAGAGCAGCCCCAACAGGTACCACCGGGCGAGGTGATCATCGGCTACCGTGGGAGCCGCGGCCACCGTGTTCTGTTCAAGCTCTGACACACCTTCAAATTGATCACACGTGGCCGTCCTTGTGTTCACGACACACCGTGAGCACAGCATGCGGCAAGCAGGGAGCACTGCGTGACGATTCCCCATCGGCGCTGGCCAGACAAACTCGCGACCGACGAACTGCGGCTCCAGCTAGATTTTCTTCAGTTCCTACGGCAGACCGCGGTCGGCAAAGTCGCCGGGCTCACCCACGCACTCGCCGCCACGGCACCGCTCGCCACCTCACCCCGCACGACCGCGCTCGGTGTGATCAAGCACCTCACGGCCGCGGAACGGTACTGGATCTCGATCACCGCTGCCGGTGCCGACCTGCCCTCCCTGTGGCAAGGCAGCCCAGACCCCTCGTGGAACCTCTCCGATACCGACACACCCCAGACGGTCATCGCCGCCTATCAGACGGAGTGGACCCATTCCGCCGACGCGCTCGCCGACAAAGGACCTGCTGACCTAGCGGCGGATGGCCAACAAACCATCCGGTGGATCATGGCGCACGTCAACCAGGAAACCGCCCGACACGTCGGCCACCTCGACCTCCTGCGTGAACTCGCTGACGGCGAAGTCGGCGAGTGACCCAAGATCACAAGGTGCGGCTGCCGCACTAACCAGAAGTCCAGAGTAGACACCATGCCGAAGTACGTTTCACAATAAGGAAATCCCGATCGAATCAGCCTTAAGAGCACGCGAAGGTGCGCCGGTACGCGGTAGGAGTAGTCCCCAGCGAACGCCGGAAATGCAGCCGTAGATTCGCGGCTGTGCCCAGTCCGCAGTCCCGTGCCACCCGGTCCACCGGGTGGTCGGTGGTTTCCAGTAGTTCCCGTGCCCGGCTGAGGCGGGCGTTGAGCAACCACTGCAACGGGGTCGTGCCGGTTTCCTCGGCGAAGCGGCGCATGAACGTCCGTTGTGAGAGGCCCGCGTGCCGGGCGAGCACGGGCAGTGTGAGCGGGTCGCCGAGCCGGTGCAGGGCCCATCCCCTGGTGCCGGACAGCGACGCGTCGCCGGTCACCGCGACGGGTGCCGGTACGTACTGGGCCTGGCCGCCGTCCCGGTGCGGGGCGGCGACCAGGCCGCGGGCGATCTCGTTGGCCACCACCGCACCGAGGTCGCGGCGCACGATGTGCAGGCACAGGTCGATGCCGCAGCACACCCCGGCCGAGGTGAGCACGTCGCCTTCGTCGACGTAGAGCACGTCGCGTTCGACCGCGACGGCCGGGAAGTCCCGCTCGAACGCGTCGATGTGCTTCCAGTGCGTGGTGGCGCGCAGCCCGTCCAGCACGCCCGCCGGGGCCAGCGCGAAGGCGCCCGTGCAGATCGACACCACGCGCTTTCCCCTGTCGCGGGCTTCGGTCAGCGCGCCGAGCACGGGTTCGGGCGGCGGGACGATCGGGTCGAATCCCGGCACGATCACGGTGTCGGCGGCGCGCACCTGCGCCAGGCCCCCGTCGACGACCAGTGCGAATCCGCCGGTGGTGGCGACCTTCGCGTCGAGCGCGCACACGGTCATCTCGTACCGGGTTTCCGGACGGGAGTTGAAGATCTGCGTCGGGATCGCCAGATCGAGCGGGGTGACCCCGTCCAGCACCAGTACCGCGACTCGATGCACTGCCATGGCAAAATCCTAACGGAATGAGGCAAATTTTCCACTCGCCAGGTCAGGCCCCTGCCGAGCAGCCTGGACGCATGACCGAAACCGACCTGATCGCCTTGCCCGGCACGCCACTCGCCGAAGCCGTCGTGAACCTCGTCCGGCCGGTGGAAACCCCGTCGGTGTTCAACCACAGCATCCGCACCTTCCTGTTCGCCCGCGTGGCGGCCGCGCGCCTCGCCCTGCTCGCGGGCCGCGACTACGACCAGGATCTGCTGTTCGCCGCGTGCGCGATGCACGACCTCGGCGTCGCCTCGGACGGTCGGCACGACCGGCGGTTCGAGGTCGAAGGCGCCGACCGCGCGGCCGAATTCCTCACCGGACAAGGGGTGTCCACAAAGGACGCGGACCAGGTCTGGCAGGCGATCGCCTTGCACACCTCGCCCGGCATCGCGGAACGACGCGGCGTGCTGTGCGTGCTGGTCCGCGAAGGCGTCGCACTCGACTTCGGCGGCCCGGCTGGCGCCAACCACCTCGACGCCCTCACCGACGAGCAGGCCGACGCCATCCACACCGCCTACCCACGACTGGAGATGATCCGCTCACTGACCGACGCGATCGTCGCGCAAGCGGCAAAGAACCCGGCCAACGCACCGAGGTACACGATCCCCGGGGAGTTCCTCCGCGAACGCGAAACCTACGGCCGGACCCGGATGGAGCACGCCTGCGGTTCGTCCCGCTGGGGCAACTGACACCACATCGACAAGGAATCGAATCATGACCAAGCACATCGTCGAGATCCCCGAAAACAACGCGGTGTTCGGGAAAACCACCGCCGCCTTCGCGAACTTCGGCTATTCGGCCGCCGTCCGCGCGCACGGCCACCTGTTCATCGCCGGAACGATCGGCCGCCGCGCCGACGGGACCATCCCGGAAACCATCGAGGAGCAGACCGAGATCGCCATCGGGCGCATCGAGGAGATCCTCCGGCTGGAGAACCTCGATCTCACCGCGCTGGTGGACGTCACCAGCTACCACGTCGACATCCACCAGCACCTGCCCGGCTTCGTCGAGACCAAGCAGCGCCTCGTCAGCCCGCCCTACCCGACCTGGACGATCATCGGGGTCAGCGGCCTGGCGAGCCAGGACCTGCTCGTCGAAATCCGCGCCACCGCCGCCTATCCCGACAACGCGTGACGGCTCACCGCGGCGCGAGCCCCGCCCGCTTCAGCGTGCGGTGGATGGGTGCCGTCTCGATCCCGGTGATACCGGGCAGCGTCGCCACCGGCCCGGTGAGGTACCGGTGCAGCGCGCGGGTTCCGTCGCAGGAGATGGTCGCGTAGAGGTTGGTGGGCCCGGTAGTCGAAGCCGCGAACGCGATTTCGGCGTGTTCGGCCAGCGCCTGCCCGGCGGCGACGAGGGAGGCGGGCGTGACCGAAAGCCACAGCATCGCGAGCGTGCGGTGGCCGAGGAGCCGCGGGTCCTGGTCGACGTCGAAGTAGAGGACCCCGGTGCGGCGCAGTTCGGTCAGGCGCCGCTGGACGGTGGATGGCGACCACCCGGTGACGGTGGCGAGGTCCTGGTAGGTGGCGCGGCCGTCCTCGCCGAGCGCCCGAAGCAGCAGCCGGTCCGCCTGGGTCAGCGACGGCGGCTCCGTCCGGTCCGCCGGGGGCGGGCGGAGCCGCTCGGCCTGTTTTCGGCTGAGGGGGCCGATCTTCGTGATCGGCCCCTGCTCGCCCCCGTAGAAAGTGTGCAGGATGCAGTGCGCGCTGACCGAGGTGACGCGCGGTGTTTGCGGGAGCTTGCGCAGCAGCGCGGGTTCCGCGTCGGGATCGTTCCGCGTGACGCAGACGATCTCGGTGCTCCCCGAAGTGAGGTGCACCCACGTGGTTTCGCCGCGACGAGCCAGCGCGCGGGCGAGGGTTTCGGTGGCATCGGGGGTGGCGCGGATCCGCAGGTACCACTCGTCCTCCCCGACGGAGTCCGGATAGGACAGTCCGACGACCCGCACCGCCCCGGTGGCACGCAACCGCGCGTACCGGCGCTTGACGGTCTGGCCGGACACGTCCAGCACCTCGGCCATGGCGCTGAAGGACGCCCTGCCGTCAAGCTGCAGTGCCTGGAGGATTTTGCGGTCCAACTCGTCGTACTCGTGACTTTCCACCATCCCTCCTCCTTCGATGTCAAATTCTCGCACCGGAACGGCGTTGACTGGCTTTGGGTCCCGACGGGCGCCGATGCTGGCCGCAGCCGACCGAACCGGAGGACCCCGTGAGCAGCCCGAAGATCCTGATCCGCAACGCCCGCATCCTGACCATGGATCCCGCGATCGGGGATCTCCATCCCGGCGACCTCCTGGTGGCGGACGGGCGGATCGCGGCCGTCGCGCCGCGCCTGGAAAACGCCGAGCGGGTCGAGGAAATCGACGCGACGGGATGCATCGCGATCCCCGGTTTCGTCGACACCCACCGCCACATGTGGCAGGCGGTGCTGCGCGGATGCGCCCCGCACCACACCCTCCGCGACTACTTCGACACCATCCTCCGCGAGATCGGCCCCGCGCTGACGCCCGAGGACCTCTACCTCGGAAACCTCCTCAGCGCCCGTGCCGCGCTCGACGCCGGGATCACCACGGTTCAGGACATCTCCAACATCCAGGACACCCCGGCGCACTCCGACGCCCTCGTCCAGGCGTTGCGGGACTCGGGCTCGCGCGCGGTCTTCGCCTACGGCAACAGCCTGCCGCGCCACGATGCGCACGGCAGCGCGCTGTCGCCGGACGCCCGTCGCGTCCGCACCGAGCTGCTGCCCGACGACGAAGCCCTCGTCACGATGGCGCTGCTGACCGAGCCCGGCGACGAGGCGGCCGAACGCCACAATGCCGATCTCGCCAGGGATCTCGGCCTCCGCACCGCGCGCCACACCGTCCAGTTCTCCGCCGAACGCCCGGTGACGCGGTTGCGGGAGCTCGGCGTGCTGCTGCCCGGCACCACGTTCATCCACGGCACCGGCCTGGCCGACGGCGAGCTGGCGCTCATCGCGGGCAGCGGGGGCACCTTGTCCATCGCCGCCGCGATCGAAATGATGATGGGGCACGGGTATCCGCCGTTCGGGCAGGCCAGCGGCGCGAAGCTGCCGGTGAGCCTCAGCACCGACGTCGAAGTCACCGCGGCCGCCGACATGTTCACCCAGATGCGTGCTGCCTACCAGGCGGGCCGCTACCACGAACTGTCCACAGGCGACGCTCCCACGCCGAACCCGTTGACCGTCAAGGAGGTGCTGCGCCACGCCACGCTCGACGGCGCCACCGCGCTCGGCCTCGGAGACCGGACGGGGTCGCTGACCCCCGGCAAGGAAGCGGACCTCGTCCTGCTGCGCGCCGACCGGCCGGGGACCGCGCCCGTGCACGATCCCTACAGCACCGTCGTGCTCCAGATGGACCGCGCCGACATCGACACCGTCCTGATCGGTGGCCGCCCCGTCGTCCGGCACGGCCGCTCGCTCGCCGACAGCAGTGCGCTCGTCGAGGACGCCCGAGCGCTCGCCCTGCGGCTCACCGCGGCCGGAACACTGCCAGACTAGTCCTATATAGACAGTCAGCCGGTGTGCACGGGCAGGGTGGCGAGCCCGCGCAGGATGAGGTTGTCCTTCCACGAAGGTTCCGCGGCGAGCCGGAGATCGGGGAAGCGCGCGAGCAGTGCCTGGAACGCGATGCGCGCTTCGAGCCTGGCCAGCGGCGCGCCGAGGCAGAAGTGGATGCCCTGCCCGAAAGCGAGGTGCCTCGTCGGCTCGCGCCGCACGTCGAGCCGATCGGGATCGGTGAACGCCTCCGGGTCCCGGTTGGCGGAGCCGATGACGAGGATCGCCACGGATCCGCGCGGCATCGCGAAACCGCCGATCTCCGCGTCCTCCAACGCCGCGCGCATGGTGAGCTGGACCGGCGAGTCGTAGCGCAGCAGTTCTTCCACGGCCTGGTCGACCAGCTCGGGTTCGGCGCGGAGCGCGGCCAGCTGATCGGGCGCGCGCAGCAGTGCGAGCGTGCCGTTCCCGATCAGGTTGACCGTGGTCTCGTGGCCAGCGATCAGCAGCAGGATGCAGGTGGCAAGCAGTTCGTTCTCGGTGAGCCCGTCCCCGCTGTCGTGCACCTCGACGAGCGCGGACAGCAGGTCCTCCCCCGGATCGGCGCGCCGGACCGCGGCGAGCCCCCGGATGTACTCGGCGAACTCGCCGCGGGTGCGGACCAGTTTCTCCCGCGTTCCCGGCGGCAGCGCGAAATCCGGGTCGAGCCCGCGTGCCAGCGAATGCGACCAGGCGACGAACTGGTCGCGGTCGGCGTGCGGGATGTCCAGCAGCTCGCTGATCACCGCGACCGGGAGCGGGTAGGCGAGCGAGTCGATCAGATCCACCGTGCCCGTGCCGAAACCGTCGAGCAGCTCGGCCGTGAGCTGCTCGATCCTCGGCGCCAGCCTGGCCACCATCGGCCGGGTGAAGGCACGGGACACGAGCTTGCGCAGCCGGGTGTGATCGGGCGGGTTCAGGCCGAGGAACGACCGCACCGGGTTGCCGTTTTCGTCCACCAGCGCGGTTTCGGGATCCGTCGGCGGGGTGGGCCGCAGCGGGTTCGGCTCGTCCGGCTCCGCGTGGCCGAACCGGGAATCGCGCAGCACCGCGGCGCAGTCGGCGTGCCGGGTGACGACGACCAGCCCCGGCATCGGGTTGGCGACGGGCGCGTCCTCTCGCCAGTGCCGGTACGCCGGATACGGGTCGGCCCGGTGCGCGGGATCGAACAGTGCCTGCAGGCCGGGAGCCGCGGTTTCGGTCATGACCGTTCCCTCCGCTGGTGGGTTTCTTCGTCGAGCCCGGCGAACAGCCAGCGCAGCGCCTGGCCGAACAACTCGGGTGGCACGCTGTCTTGGTCGATGCGCCGCTGGCGGACCAGCCCCTGGAACAGCGCCAGCACCACGGTGGCCACCGCCGATGACGGTGGCGACGCCGCGCCCGGCGGCGCTTCCCGCTCGTGCCTGCCCTCCTCCACGAGGCGGGCCAGCAGGTCGCGGGGCTCCCGCATCCGCTCGGCGAAGGTGTCCAGCACGGCGGGGTTCCTGGCCGCGTAGAGCCAGAACTCCGCCTGCAGGAGCGAAAAATCGGTGTCCTTGTCGGCGAGGTCGACCAGGAACCGGCCGAGCGCGTCCCCCGGATCGCCCACCGTGGCGTCGCCGTGCAGGATCTCTTCGGCGGCCAGCACGTGCCTGCTCGCCCTGCTCGACAGCAGTTCCAGGAACAGCTGCTCCTTGCCGGAGAAGTTGGCGTACAGCGCGCCGATCGAGAACCCCGCCGCTTCCGCGATCGCCTCCACCGACGCGCCGTGGAACCCCTTCCGCGCGAACGTGCTCGCTGCCGCTTCGAGCAGCAGCTCCCGCGTGCGGGCTTTGGCTTCGCCACGGGAGAGCCGCTTCGGTGCGTCAGAGGTCACATAGCCAACGCTACTCACATAGTGACCACTATGCCAACGATCCCGGTGAAATTTTCCGCCCGATCAGGTGTAGACCACGACCGGACGGGGTAACTGATACATGCGGGGGTGCGTCGGTTTGGGGCGAATTGAGGGCAGCATGATCGGGAACGGGGAGTACGTCGGCACGGTCGAACGACCACGGCCGGGCGAGGCGGATCGCATCGAGCACGCGAAGGACGCCATCGACGCGGTGCTGCACGCGCTCGCGCGCCACGGCGGCACCGGCGAAACCGTCATCGTCGGCGAGGTGGCGCGGCACGCGGGCACCTCGCACGAGACGGCGGGCCACCTCGTGCGGGCGGTGGTCATGGGACTGTCCCAAGTAGACTCGAAACGGACGGCGCTGTCGGGCTCGGGAGCCGTGGCAACCATGCCAGGCACCCGGGTCACGACCGCGCGCGGCGCCCGGCCGCGAAGGCACGGCAGCGGGCTGCGCGGGGCGATGCGGCGGCTGACCGATCCACAAAGGACACTGCGCGACCGGCTCAGCCGCTGAGGTACCGCCGAGCCGGTCAGCCCATCGACTTCGCACCGTCGAGGGACTCGCGGATGATGTCGGCGTGCCCGGCGTGCTGCGCGGTCTCGGCGATGACGCTCGCCAGCACCCGCCGCGCGCTCCACTGGGTGTCCGGCTCGAACCAGGGCGCCTTCGGCAACGGATGGGAGCCGTTCAGGTGCGGCAGCGCCGAGATGATTTCCTCGGTGCGGGCGGCCACCTCCGCGTAGCTCGCCAGCAAGCCTTCGAGCGTTTCGCCCGGCAGCATCCGGAACTCGTCCTCGCGCGCCGCGAAGTCCTCCTCGGTCATCGCGGAGAAGTCCGGCATTGCCGACGTCCCCTCGACGATGAAGTTCACCCAGAGGCGCTCGACCGACGCGACGTGCTTGATCAAGCCGCCGAGGCACAGCGCGCTCTTCGTGGTGCGCAGCCCGGCCTGCTCGTCGGTGAGGTCACGCGTGGTGAGGCGCAGGAAGTACCGCTGCATGGCGAGCGCTTCCAGCAGGTCCGCGCGCTCGTCGACGACGTTCTCGGTGGTGGCCGCGTCGGTGGTCATGGTGTCCGCCTTCCTTGTTCTTTCCGGTCTGAGACCAGCTTAGGAAGGATAGCGGCCACTTTCTGACCTCAATCAAGATTCTTTCCGGCATGGCCGGGGAAGTGACCACGACCCCTAGCCGCGTGGTCACTTCCCCGGCCAGATATCAGGAAGCGACGGTGAAGCCCGCGCCGATTCCCCCGCGGCTGTCGAGATCCGCCTTGATCGCCACCATCGACGTGCTGAGCCCCGCCGCCCACTGGTTTCCGATGAGCTTGCCGTTGAGCACCACCGGCGAACCGGAGTCACCGGGGAACTCCAGGATCGTGTGCCCGAAGTACGGGCCGCTGGTGCTCAGCTCGAACCCGCAGGTGAGCCCGCTGGTCTGGCCCTGCTTGCACATCCGGGTGCCGGGCACCGGCGGCGAGCCGATCCCGGTGATCGTGGTTTCGCCGACGGTCTGCGTCGGGACGACCTTCGTCTTGTCGAACTTGATCACCGAGTAGTCGAGCCCGGGGTCGCTGGGGCTGCCGACCGGGTTGCTCTTGCTGACGTACTCGACGGTGCCGATCACGCCGGTCTCGAGATCGGTCTCGGACGTCTTCAACGGCGCGGCCGCGGTGCCTGCCGGGGTCTTGTCGTAGTAGACCTTGTCGCCGAGGGTCTGCTTCCCGTCGGTGTCGTAGAAGCAGTGCGCGTTGGTCAAGCCGACCAGTTCCCCGGTCCGGTCGTAGCCGATCGCGGTCAGCGTGCACCATTCGGCGTTCTGCGCGGGAATCGGCTTGTTGTGGCCGAACACGATGCCGGAACCACCGCCGATCCGCACCGTGTGGACTTCGGCGGCCGCCGAAGTCGCCCCGCCTGCCAGCAAGGTCAGTACCGCGGCCGCGACGACCGCACCTGCTCTTTTTCGCTCCATGGCCGGAAAAGTAGCCAGGTGTGATGAAATCCCCGTGACACCGCTGGTAGCCGCGGCGCGGGAATGAAAGCGCCGCCGTCGCGGTAGTACGTCGCATGAAACTCGACGACACCGCACGCGCGCTCATCGGCGCGGGTGCCGATGCCACTCTCGTCACGCTCAACCCCGACGGCAGCCCGCAGGCCACCGTCGTGTGGGTCGCGCTGCGGTCGACACCGGACGGGGACGAGATCGTGACGGCGCATCTGGGCGAGCACAAGAAGGTCCGGAACGTCCGCCGCGACGGAAGGGTCGCGCTGACGATCGTCTCCTCCGAACCGGGCACGGTGATGCGGCCGTACCTGTCGATCACCGGCACCGCCCGCATCGTGGAGGGCGGCGCGCCCGAACTCCTCGCGGAACTGGCGAAGACACTCGCCAGCCCCGACGCCGGTTTCCCGCCCGCGGACGCGCCGCCGGGGTACCTCACCCGCATCCGGATCGACAAGGTCGGCGGCATCGGACCGTGGGCGTCCTGACTCGCTAGGCTTTGCTTTCCGTTGACGGGAAAGGAGTCCGCGTGGCGACGTGGGGCGATTTGGTGGCCTACATCCGGCAGAGCTACCGGGTGGTGCGGGACGAACCGGACGAAATCCGGATCAGGCTTATGTTCGAGGCCGACGAGGACACTGAGGGACGCGCGCAGGTGATGATCATCGCCAGGGAGGTGCTCGACCGCAAGGAGGACTGGGTGCAGATCGCCACCCCGTTCGCCACCATCCACCAGGTCGACCTGTTGAGCGTGCTGCGCGAGATCGGCAACACCATGGTGGTCGGCGGTGCGGCGGTGATGGGCGAGCACGTCGTCGTGCGGCATTCGCTGCCCTTGGTGAACCTCGACATCAACGAGTTCCTCGACCCGCTCGAACTGGTCGCGGGCGCCGCGGAAATCCTCGAGCAGACCTTCACCGGACGCGACGACTACTGACGCACCGCGCGGCGGAGCCCCGCGAGGCTCCGCCGCGCGCCGCGGTCAGGTCCGCCGGATCCTGGCGAGCCACGCCGCGCTGTCCACCACCGTGCCCACCGGCTCGCCGACCAGTGGCGCGGCCCGCTCGTTGACCCAGCCGCGGTACCGCGACAGCCCCAGTTCCGCCACTTCCCAGCCCTCCGCGAAGGCCGTGCGGATGGCGGTTTCGCTGACCTGCGGCCCGAACGACGGCTCGGTGTCGGCCAGCGCGAGCACGTGCACCACCCCTCCGGGTTTCGTGACCGCGTGCAGCGAACGCGCGTAGGCCAGCTGGTCCTCGGGCGCGAACACGTGGAACAGCGCGCTGTCCAGCACGGTGTCGTACCGCGGTTCGCCGCCGAGGCGCATCGCGTCGGCGACCTCGAACCGCGCCTCGATTCCGCGAGCGGCCGCGTTCGCTTTGGCCAGTTCCAGCGCGAACGGCGAGAAGTCGACGCCGAGCACGTCGTAGCCCAGCCCGGCGAGGTGCAGCGTGTGCTCGCCCGCCCCGCAGCCCACGTCGAGCACCTTGCCGCGGAACCGGCCCTCGCGTTCCAGTTCCAGCACCGCGGGCTGGGGCTCGCCGATCACCCACGGCGCGGTCCCCGTGCGGTAGCCGTTGTCGAAGTTCTCCCTTGCCGGACTCGAGGCCATGAGCGCGGCACCCTTTCTCCTCGGCAGCGGATGCCCTCCCAGTCTCGAACCTCCACCATTATCGAGGTCAAGCCTGGCCAGGGTCGCGCTCAGGAACCGGGAACCGAGCCGGGCTCGGGCGGAGCGGGCACGTCGCCGTGGATGACCGTGCCGAGCGTCTCCTTGTACGCCTGCTGCCACAGCCCGGCGGCCTGGATCTTCTTGAGCCAGCCGTTGATGAACCGCTTGAAGCTCTCATCTCCGCGCCCGATCCCGATTCCGTAGGGATCGTTGCCGAAGGAGCCGGTGTTGAGCTTGATCTTCTTGTCGAGCCTGAGCTGCCCGGCCACCACGGTGAGGTCCTTGACCCAGGCGTCGCCGCGGCCCTGTTCCAGTGCCGCCACGCACTCCTGGTCGGTACCGAACGTGACCAGGTTGGCCTTCGGCGCGAGCTCCTTGACCTTCTGCGCGCCAGTGCTGTTGGTCGCCGCGAACACCGTCTTGCCGTTGAGCTCGTCGGCGCCGCGGATGTCCGGCTTCTCGGTCAGCGTGGCGATCGCCTGGTTCGAGATGAAATAGGGTCCGGCGAAGGAAACCTTTTCCGCGCGGGGCAGGGTGATGCTGTAGTTCTGGAGCACCACGTCCACCGTGGCGTTCTGGATCAGCGTTTCGCGGATCTGCGGGATGGAATTGACGATCTTCTTGTTCGGCTGTCCGATGATGTACTTCGCGAGCAGCTTGCCGAGGGTGGCGTCGAAGCCCTCCGTCTCGCCGGTGTTCGGGTTCGCCTGGGACATCAGCGGCGTGTCCAGCGAACCGCCGATCAGCAACTCCCCTCGCTTCTTGATGGCCTGCGCGGTGGGACTCTGCTCCAGGTCGGCGTCGGTGGCCACCGGCGCCTTGTCCAAGATGCTCTGCGAGGTGTTGTGGACACCGGGAACCGCGCCACCGTCGGAGCAGGCGGTAGCCGCCGCGCCGACCATGATGACCGCGCCCAGCACGACAGCGATTCGCGTGGATGGACGCCGAATTGACGAACCGAACATAGGTAACCGAGCTCCCCAGCTTGTGATACAGCGGCCTAACGGACACGGAGTAGATCGGAACGAGCACTCATTGTCAATGAGTATCTCCGCGGCCGTCGGGCACGCCTCAGCCGGTCACCAGGCGCGCAGGGTATCCCCGGAACGCCACGGGATCACGCGCAGGCCGCGCGAATCCCGTTGCGCGGCATACAGTTCGGCGGCCTCACCGGTGCCGATCAGCATCGCCTCGCGCACGAAGTCACCGGTCAGCCGGACCGACGCGGGGCCGCCGCGGTTGAACAGCACGTCGACCTCGTCCGCGAGCAGCTCCGCCAGGTCCTCCAGCGCGGCACCGCGGCGCCATCCCGGCGCGCCGATCCGCGCGCGGTGCGGCTCGCCGGTGGCGACCACGACGGCCTGCCTGCCGTCGGGCGAGCTGACCACCAGCGGCTGCCCGTCGCCGTGCAGCGCGATGTCGACCACGGTGTCGCGCATCATCAGCTGGATCTGCGTGCTGCTCACCCGCCCGCGCAGCAGCAGCCGCAGCGCCGCGTCGAGCGGGTCCGACGGCGAGTTCCGATCGCCGGGCCGGTACGCCGGGTTCGCGCGGAACTTCCCGATGCCGCCGCCGTCCTCGACCGGCCACGATCCCACCACCGCCCTTGCCGGTGGCGTCGCGCCCTCTGTCACCGGCCGCCACGCCGGATCCAGCAGCAGGAATCGGTCCACCACCCGGCCAAGGGTTTCGGCCATCGAGTCTTTTCTCCCCTTCGCTTCGCGCCACGCCATGCCGGAACTCCCCCGAGGTGCCGCTGGTTCGTCGGTCCGCGCCACCATTTCGCCATCACTCCGGCACGCACGGCAAGAGCGGTTAGTGCACCGCGGCCGGGAAGATCGGGCAGTGCGCCCGGAACCGCCGCGACGCGCCGGGTGTTCGGACACCGTTTCGGCCCGAAAGTCTCCTCACGAGCCGAAGTGGGCAACCCGGCGCGAAGTTCTGTGCGATCACGGTGGGGTGGACCTACTCGACACCGTCGGCTCCGAGGGAGCACCACTCGTCCTCGTCACCGGGCCCGCCGGTGCCGGCCGCACCACGCTGCTCGCCCGGCTCCGCGACGAACTCGCCCGGCGCGGCACCACCGTCTCGTCGCTGCGGTTCACCCCGGACGGCACCGCGGTACCCGCGGGGTTCGGGCAGGCGTCCGCCCGGCTTGCCGAGCCGTGGTCCTCGATCGGCCCGATCTCGGGCGCCAGGGACAACCCCGTGCTGGCCCGGCGTGCGGCCGCCGCCGCGGCGGGCTCGCTGCTGCGCGGCGACGGCAACGCCGCCGTGCTGATCGACGACGCGCACTGGGTCGACCCCGACTCGCTCGCGGTGCTCGAAGCACTGGTCCGCAGGGTCGCGGGCAGCCCGGTGCGCTGCGTGTGCGCGGTCCGCACCCCCGTTCCGGACGCGGTCTCGGAGCCCGGTTCCGCGGCGTTGCGCAGGCTCCGCCTCGACGACCTCGTCCACTCGGTGCGACTCCCCGTTAATCGTCCACTGTGGACATAAGAGAGTCGGCGAAAGTGCCGAAGTCTTCGTCGAGGCGGCCGTCGTCACTCCCGAAAGCCCTGGTCACCGCGAACAACCGCGCGTGCCCGGTGAGCCGTTCGGCGGGAGCACCGTCCGTGCGGTCAGGATGTCCTCCGGTGCACCGGAACCCGCGTCACCATCGCCCGCGAGTTCGGGCAACGGGGTCAGTCGATCGCGCCAGTATGCGCGATCCTGCTCGTACTTCGCGGCATGGGTCAGCGGGTTGGTACGACCATCGGGGTACCGGTCACCGGGTCGGGCACGACCATGCTCGGCAGGTCGAAGACCTCCTTCATCAGCGCCGCGTCCACGATGTCCGCCGCGGTGCCTTCGGCGACGACGCGGCCTTCCTTCATCGCCACCAGGTGGTCGGCGAACCGGCTGGCCTGGTTGATGTCGTGCAGGACCGCGATGACGGTGCGCCCCTCGTCGCGCAGCCCGGCGAGCAGGCCGAGCAGCTGGTACTGGTGCGTGATGTCGAGGAACGACGTGGGTTCGTCGAGCAGGAGGTAGGAGGTCTGCTGCGCGAGCACCATCGCCACCCACACCCGCTGGCGCTGTCCCCCGGACAGCTCCCGCACGTCACGGGCGGCGAGATCGTCGACACCGGCCGCGGCCATCGCGTCGGCGACCGCGCGTTCGTCCACTTCGGACCAGGTCGCGAGCAGTGACTGGTGCGGGAACCTGCCGCGCGCGACCAGCTGGGAGACCTTGATGTTCTCCGGCGCCAGCGGATCCTGCGGCAGGAACCCGACCGATCTCGCCAGTTCCTTGGCCGGGTAGGCGCCCACCGCGCGGCCGTCGAAGCGCACCTCCCCCTCGGCGGGCCGCAGCAACCGGACGAACGCGCGCAGCAGCGTCGACTTCCCGCACGCGTTGGGCCCGACGATCGCGGTGAAGGCGCCGTCGGGGACGTCGAGGCTCAGTCCCGTCGACACGACTCGCTCGCCGTAGCGCAGCGTCAGTTCCCGTGCGCTCAGTCGCGTGGTCACGCGCTCCGCACCTCCTTGGTCAGCAGCCAGATGAGATAGACCCCGCCGATCGCGGCACTGACCACGCCGACCGGCAGCGAGACCGGCGCCAGCAGCATCTGCGCGATCAGGTCCGCGCCCTGCAGGAGCACGGCGCCGGTCAGCGCGGCGGGCAGCAGCGGAACCCCTGGTGCCTTCGCCAGCCTGCGCCCGATCTGCGGTGCGGCCAGCGCGATGAACACGATCGGCCCGGCGACCGCGGTCACCGTCGCCGTGCAGCCGACGCCGACGAGCACCATCACCAGCCGGAGCCTGCCGACGCCGACCCCGCTGGTCACCGCGAGCGCGTCGCCGAGCGCGGCCTGGTGCATGGCGTGCGACCGCGTGGCCATCACCACCAGCAGCACCGCGATGATCGCGAACGGCAGCGCCACCTTCGGCCAGCCGATCCCGTTGAGCGACCCCGCGCTCCAGCCGACCGCCGCGATCGCGACTTCGAGATCGGCCCGCAGCACGATCCACGAGTTCAGCGCGTTCACCATCGCGTTCACCGCGATCCCGATGACGACGAGCCGGAGCCCGGAAAGACCGCCGCGCACCGAAAGCAAGTAGATCACGGCCGCGACGACGAGCCCGCCGAGCACCGAACTCAGCGCGAGTTCACCCGCCGTCCCGCCGAACACGGTGAGCGCGACCAGCGCGCCGGTGTAGGCGCCCGCGTCGAGCCCGATGACGTCCGGGCTGCCCATCGGGTTCCTGGTGATGTTCTGGAAGATCGCGCCCGCCACGCCGAGCGAGGCACCGAAGATGATCCCGGCGAGCACCCTCGGCAGGCGCCATTCCCTCACCACGACGACGGAATCGCCGAACCCTGCCAGCGCTTGGACGACTTCGCCCGGATTCGCCCACGAGGCACCGAAGCACAGGCCGAGCAGCCCGAGGCAGAGGATGACGACGAGCAAGGATCCGGTGAGGACGAGCGTCCGGCGTTCGACGCGGATCGACCGCCCGCGCCCGCGCAGCACCACGGCGCTCACAACGACGCCGCCCCGTACCGGCGGACGGCCCAGATCAGCACCGGGCCGCCGACGAACGCGGTCACGATCGCGACCGGCACCTCGCCGGTGGGCAGCAGGATCCTCGACCCGATGTCGGAGACCAGCAGCAGCACCGGACCGAGCACCATCGCGTAGGCAAGCTGCCACGGCACCGAACCCGTGGCGAGGCGCCGCACCAGGTGCGGCACGATCAGGCCGACGAACAGGATCGGGCCGGCCACCGCCGTCGCCGCCCCGGCCAGCACGGTGATCAGGACGAGCGCGGCGAGCCGGACGCGCGCGACGTTCGCGCCGAGCGTGTGCGCCACGGCGTCGCCCAGTTCGATCGCGTTCAGCCAGCGGCTCAACACCAGCGCGCCGACGAGGGCGACCCCGATCGCCACCATCGGCAGCAGCACCGGTGCCTGCTCCCTGCCCGCGAGCGAGCCAACGGACCAGAAGCGGTACTGGTCGAACACGTCCGGGAACATCAGGCGCATCCCGAGCGTCACCCCGGTCAGCACGGCGCTGAGCGCGATCCCGGTCAGCACCAGGCGCAGCGGCGACTGGCGGCCGACCGAATAGACCAAGAGCGCGGCGAGGACCGAGCCGACGACGGCCGCGACGAGCTGACCCGCCTGCGACACGGCAACGCCGAGCGCCGCGCCGAGAGTCACCGCGAACCCGGCGCCCGCGGTGATCCCGAGCAGGCCGGGTTCGGCGAGCGGGTTGCGGGACAGCGTCTGGATCATCGCGCCCGCCACCGCGAGCGCGGCACCGACGCCGACGGCCAGCAGTGCCCGCGGCGCGCGGACGTCCAGGACGATCGTCCGGTCGCTCGACCCGCCCGCGCCGTCGATGAGCGCGCGCACGACCTCGCCGAGGGGAACCGCGTGGGCGCCGACGCCGATGCTCACCACCGCCACCACGAGCAGCAGCGCCAGCGCGGCGATCAGCACGGTCGTCCGCTTCACCCGCGCACGCGGCGGGCTCGCCGTCATCGGGCCAGCAGGGGCGCGAACGCCTTGTCGACGGCGTCCAGCGTCATCAGCGCCGCCTGGTACGTCGCGGCTTCGGTGTAGCGGAACGGGTACACCTTGCCCGCCTTCACCGCGGGCAGGTTCTTCCACAGCTCGGAGTCGAGGACGTACTTGACCGCGGGAGGAACCGATCCGTCCGGCTTGACGGAGTAGGTGATCGCGTCCGCCTCGGTGAAGGCGGCCGGAAGCTCCTCAATGGACGGATACTCGCTGACGTCCTTCGAACCGCCGCCCTTCTTCTTGACCTGGCCGTAGTAGTGCGCGCCGACGTCCTGCGCGATGTTGGTGCCCCACGAGCCGTCGAACTCGCGCTGGAAGTTGCCCTTCGCGACCTCGCCGTACGCGCCGACGTGACCGAGCTTGAGCCGCGGCAGCACGGCCTTGTACTTGGTGGCCAGTTCGGCCGCCCTTGCTTCGTACTTCTTCTTCGCGGCGTCGAAGTTCGCGAGCGCGCCCGCCGCGTCGGCCTGCTCGCGGGAGAGTTCGCGCCAGGCCGCGGGAACGGTCGGGCCGATCGCGACGACCGGCGCCACCGCCTTCAGCCGCTCGACGTCCACGTCCTTCAGCACCGGCGCCGGGACCCCGATGACGATGAGGTCAGGTTTGGCGTTGGCGATCGCCTCGTAGTTGGTCTCGGCGGCCTGCTCGCCCGCGACCTTCTTGAGGCTGTCGTAGGTGGCCTTGCCCTCGGCGTCCATCATCGGCAGACCGCGCGCCCAGCTCGAAATCCCGACCAGTGGCGCCTTCGCTTCGATCAGCGCGGGCACCGCGTAGCCGGTCGCGATCACCCGCTGCGGCTTGGCCGGGATGGTGATCTCGCCGTTGTCCGCGGCGAACTTCCTGGTCTCGCCCGAGGCCGTGGAAGACCCGTTCGACGCGCAGCCGGTGGCGGCGAGTACGAGTGCGACGGCCGCGGCGCCGAGCATCCGGCGCGCTCCTGCAGTTCTCATCAGTGAATCCTCAATGGACTTGTCTATAAAGGACAGTTGGTCAGTGCTCGTGGTGTTTCGTAAGCGGCGGAGCCGCTTGAGTGGGCAAGCAACCGGCACCGCCGGGGGTTCTCAGCGGTCTTCTCGCGAGGACAGCTTCAACGTGGTGAATTGGCATTCATGAGTTGGAGATCCCGGAGCGAGAAGGCCGCTGAGATTCCCCTACCCGCACCGCCACGCAAACCAGCCATTGTCAAACACCGCCTAATCGTGGTCTTCGTCGAAGTCGGCTACGCCT
Source organism: Amycolatopsis sp. CA-230715 (assembly GCF_018736145.1). GTDB lineage: Bacteria > Actinomycetota > Actinomycetes > Mycobacteriales > Pseudonocardiaceae > Amycolatopsis. The sequence goes on along the minus strand of NZ_CP059997.1, from coordinate 7,851,792 downwards.
TGCTTCCAGTAGCCGGTGATGTCGTGGTCGTTCTTGCCGAGCCCCAGCTCGTCGCGAACCCAGCGGCGCAACGGTTTCAGCGCGCCCGCTTCCCCGGCGAGCCAGACGTAGACGCGCTCGCCGGCCGGCACGGGCACCGCGCGGACCGCGCGCTCCAACACGTCCCCGGTACCGGGTGTTCGTTCCCCGCTGTGCAGCCAGTGCACCTCGACGTCCTCCGGCGCGGACAGCGCGATCTCGTGCGCGGGACCCGTGACCTCGATGAACGCCCAGCCGGACGCCGCGCGGGGCAGTTCCTCCAACCAGCGGGCGATCGCGGGCAGCGCGGTGATGTCACCTGCCAGGAGGTACCGGTCGTAGGTGTGCGGCACGATCAGCCCGCCGGGAGGCCCCGCCACGTGCACGACCGCGCCCGGTTCGACGGCCTTCGCCCAGTCCGACGCGAGACCGCCGTCGTGCACGGCCACGTCGATGTCGAGCTCGCCCGTCGCCGCGTCGTACCGGCGGACCGTGTACTCGCGGGAAACCGGTGCCGGGCGCGGCCACCGGAGCATCCGCCCGTTCGGCTCCGGCAGGCGCAGCGTCCCGTCGGGATCCGGGAAGAGCAGTTTGACGTGCTCGTCGGGTGAATGCGCCTCGAAGCCCGCCGTTCCCGGACCGCCGAGGGTCACCCTGATCAGGCCGTCGCCGATCATGCGCGTGCCGACGACCTCGGTCTCGCGGATCCGGATCGGGTAGGGCACCTTCTCCGCGCTCGTGCCCGCGCGCACCTCCGCGATCCGCTCGAGGTGCCGGTCGCGGTGATCGACCCGGCTCACGCCGACGCCTTGCCGAGCACGGTCGTCCAGTGCCCGAGTTCGGGACGCTCGGCCAGGTCGGGGAACTCCAGCCCGGCCGCGCCCCCGGCGCGCCACCGTTCGACGAGGGACATCGTCCGGACCGAGTCGAGGCCGCGGTCGAACAGGTTCTCGTCGAGCGCGATCTCGGCGGGCTCGCAGCCGAGGAGCTCCGTGACATCGGCGCGGACGCGGTCGGCGGACAGGGCGGGTGTGCTCATCGTCGTGCTCCAGCGTGGATCGGGGCCGCGGGCCGGGTCACAGCGGACCCGGCTCTCAAATTAGGTTAACCTAACCAAATTTTTAACGGTAGAGAGGTGCGCGACATGGGGCCAGGACACGGGGACACGGGCATCGCGGGATCGATCGCGCTGGTGACCGGAGCCGCGCGCGGGATCGGCGCGGCCGTCGTGGCTGGCTTGGTCCGCGAAGGCGCCACGGTCGCCGCGGTGGACGTCGACGTGACTGGGCTGGCGAAGATCGCGGAAGGCTCCGACGGACGAGTCGTGCCGTTCACCGCCGACGTCGGCGATCCCGCCTCGTTCACGCGCGTCGTCGAAGCGGCGGAACGGGATCTCGGGCCGATCGACATCGGTGTATCGGTGGCCGGGATCCTGGTGCCCGGTCAGGTCCGCGAGACCTCCGACGAGGACTGGGCCGCCACCTTCGCGGTCAACTCCACCGGCGTTTTCACGGTGCTGCGGGAACTCTCCCGACACATGCTGCCCCGACGGCGCGGCGCACTGGTCACCGTCGGTTCGAACGCCGCGGGCGTTGCCGCGGATGGGCATGGCCGCCTACGCCGCGTCGAAGGCGGCCGCGACCATGCTGACCCGCTGCCTCGGACTGGAGCTCGCCGAGCACGGCATCCGGTGCAATGTGGTCTCCCCCGGCTCGACCGACACCCCGATGCAGCGTCTGCTATGGACGGACGGAAACGGGCGAAGGCACGGCACATCACCATGCAGGACTTGTTCGTGGACGGCGGCGCGACCCTGCGCGCGTGAGCACGGCTCAGGAATGCAGCCACCGCACGGAGAAGTCGCCTCCGCTCAGGTCGCCGGTCGCGGTCAACTGGGTGTCGTCGCGCACCAGGTCGGTCTTGCCGGGCCCGTACTCCGCGAACGCGCGATCGTCCACAGTGGTCTTGCTGAACGAGACGGTGCCGAAGTCCGGGCACGGCGGGATGTCACCCGAGCCGATCGCCTCCACGATCACCTCGGCGTCGACGTCCTGATCGCCGGAAGCGGTACCGTGGAACGTCTTCGACCAGTCCTTGGTCGAATCCGCCAGCGTCATCGTGTACCTGTGGTCGCCGTCGTAGGTGGTGGTCGCGGTCATCGTGTCCCCGGCCTCGGTCGGCTCGTCGAAGTACACCGAATCCTGCGGGTACAGCTCGTACCACGGCTCGTACCGCAGACTGCCGGATTCGCAGTTCGCGTCGACACCGATCTGCTCGACGGTGTTCGAATCCTGCCCGTCGATCCCGTCCCACCAGGACACGATGCCCCGCGTCGAGCAGTCCACCTCGGGATTCACCCACGTGGTGACCACGGTTTTGTGAGTTCCGCCAGCCACGTACCCCGCCCAGTTCGACGATTGGTGCGTCCGGTGGTGCGCCCGATGCGGCGCGCCGTGCCGCCCCTGCGCGACGGCCGGTGACGCGATCCCACCCGCGGCCACGAGCACCGCGGCCGCGGACAGCACGGTGAACTTCCTCATCGCACCCTCTTTTCCCTCGGTGACGCCGATGAGCGTGGCACCGGAAAAGGAACCCGACCAGGGCCGAACGTCGGAATGTCCCCAACCGGCCAGCGAAGTGGACAAAGATGACTAATACGGGCGGGGGCTTGCGTCCTTGGCAGGTTCACTGCTGTGAGGCGGCGGCCGTAGCCCCCATCCGTTGGCTGGAACGCCATTCTCGCGCTTCCGGTTCCTGCACGTAGTCGACGAGGTTGTCCGCAAGACCCATTTCACGGAGAACCGCAAGAACCTCTTCCGGCGAAGCATAAAAGAACTCGCGTATCCGCCTCACCGAACAAATTCGGCACGAACCTCGACAATCTCGTTAGTTACCGACACAGCGGTGTCCATTGTGGATCACCCCTGTCGGACATGCGGTCCAGACGGGTCCAGCAGGGTCGGATCGGGCCGCCAGGGGCGGCGAGTTGCTTACGCGGCGCGGGGTTGGGTGGTGTGGCGGTTTGTTCTGGATCTTCGCCAGGGGTCGATGAAGTCGGGTGGGGTGAATTCGGGGAGGCCGTTGACCATGCGGAGTGTCCAGTCGCTACGATGCAACAGTCGATGGTGCGCGGAACATAACAGCACGAGATTGCCCACCTCGGTGAGGCCGCCGTGTGCCCACGCCACGACATGGTGCGCCTCGCAGTGGCGCGGCGCGCGGGAACAACCGGGAAACGCGCATCCTTTGTCGCGCATGGCAAGCATGTATCGGATCGCTTCGGTGACCAGACGCTTCGCCCGCCCGACTTCCAGGGGCTGGCCTTTGCCGTCGAGCATCATCGGGATGATTCTGCAGTCACACGCCAGGATGCGGGCCTCGCTGGCGGTGATATCGGTGACCATGTCCAGACACGCCTTGCCCAGCTCCGCTTTCAAGTCCGCCAGAGGAATGGTCACGATCAGATCCGCACGGCCACCACTGCGATTCGGCGACTCGGGATGACTCGCGGCGAGGGCGACGATCTCCATGAACGCGTCCCCGTACCGCTCCCCGCGACTGCGCACCACGGTGCCATCGGACTCGTCGGCGCGCGGTGTCGCGAGAGGATCCAGCAACGCGAGGGTTTTCGCGGCGGAGACGGGGTCGAGGTAGCCGTCGAACTTGGCTGACCCGTCCTTGCGCTGATGGACGTGCAGGGCCCGGGTGGGATCGGGAGTGTCGCGGGGCTCGGGGCCATCGGGATCAAGGTGGCCGAGGATTTCCTTGCCCAGCTTGCCGATCTCTCTCGTGCCCGCCGTACGAGCCAACTCGACCAAGGATCGTTCCGCGAACTCCCGATCCTCAGCCGAGACAGTGGCGGGGATTTTCTCCAACACCCGCACGATCCCGTCCACGTGCTCCGGGGAAATCTCGCCTTCTCGCACGGCATCTCCGACAAGAGGCGCCGCGGCGGGAATCTCCGCACCGCCGACACTCTGACTGGGGTTGGTCGCCAGTGCTCGTTTCACCAGCTTCTTCACCCCGGGCCCGGAGCTGCGTGCGATTTCGGCCACCAGCCCGGTGACACTCGTGTACCCCAGTTCGCGGGCGCCACCGTTGTCCAGGTGCGCGATCATGCGGTGGATACGGGCTTCCTGCTGCCAGCATGTCACGAACTCTTCCCGTAGCAACGCGGCAACCTTGCGCGCGTCAAGCCGCCACAGCTCATCCTGCTGCGGCACAAGAGAAGGAGAAGTCTCGGACACGTCTCAATTCTACCGCGATCGCACACAGGTTCGACTGATACGTTCGAGTGAACAAGCCACCAAGTCCGCAATGGACAGACAGTAATCACGTTCTGCACCAACAGAATCCCCCCCCCCCGCGATCTCGTGAAACCACCGCTCAACCACCGCCCGGCCAACGGAAGCCGCTCCGCTCCTTCCCATCCAAAGCCATCCGTAGACCGCAACCCGACACGGCGAACCGACCACACCGGAAGAGCGCCGAAGCCATGAGCTAACGCGACCCGCGGGAGATGAACTACCTGAAACAGGAACCAGCACCGCCGAAGCCAGCCCGTCCCAACAAACCCTGCTCCTGCGATCTCGCGACACCACCATTCGACCGTAACCCGGACAACGGAAGCCGCCCCGCTACGTCCAAAGCCATCCCTAGCCCGCGGCCCGACACGGCGAAATGACCACAACCACGCCAGGCGAAAGGCACGAGCGGCACGCCACCCCGTAACCTGGTCCGGAGATCACCAGTGAGGAGCGGTTTCGTGGCAGAAGGCACGTCCATTGTGGAGCACCCCATCGGCGGGGCGGGTTCGGCGCCGTACGGGATCACGGCGGGACCCGACGGGGCGTTGTGGTTCACGCAGGTCCAGCAAGGCCGGATCGGGCGGCTGATCCCCGGTGAAGAGCACACCGGCGAGTACCAGCTCGATCCCGCGACCGGTCAGCCGACGGTCATCGTCGCCGGGCCGGACGGGGCGCTCTGGTTCACCGAGTACCAGGGGCATCGGATCGGCCGCATCACCACCGACGGCGAGATCACGACCTTCGACGTGCCCACGCCCGAAGCGGGACCGTACGGGCTCGCCGCCGGGCCAGACGGCGCGCTGTGGTTCACCGAGATCCACGCCGATCGGATCGGCCGCATCACTGTGGACGGTGAGATCACCGAATTCCCGTTGCCGTCGCAGGGAAGCTTTCCCTCGATCATCACGGCGGGGCCGGACGGCGCGCTGTGGTTCACGCTCAACCAGGCCAACGCGATCGGCCGGATCACCACTGAAGGCGCCATCACCACCTGGTCGCTGCCGACCGAAAGCGCGGCACCGGTCGGCATCACCGCCGGAACCGATGGCGCGCTGTGGTTCGTCGAGATCGCGGCGGGGCAGATCGGACGCATCACTGTGGACGGTGAGATCACCGAGTTCCCGTTGCCGGACAGGGCATCGCGGCCGCACGCGATCATCGCGGGCGAAAACGGCGGCTGCTGGTTCACCGAATGGGGTGGCAACCGCGTGGGGCGCGTCGGGCCGGACGGCGGGATCGAGACCTTCGACCTGGCGACCCCGAACTCGGAACCGCACGGCCTCACCCTCGGGCCCGACGGCGCGGTGTGGGTGGCGCTCGAGATCGGGGCGCTCGCCCGCGTGACCGCGCGCTGAGCGGAAGGGCCCGGCGGGACGTCCCGCCGGGCCCTCGTCACGCGGTGGTCAGCGCAGACCACCGTCCACTGCGGACATGAGAGTGCCGGTGTCGCCGGTCATCTCCCAGATCATCGCGCCCAGCATGCCGTGTTCCTTCAACCACGCGGTCTTCTTGTTGATGGACCACACGTCGTCGAACGTCCACCATTGGCCGCCCTCGCCGGTGTAGCAGAACGTGGCGACGGCCTTTTCGTCGTGCTGCACGGTGCAGTTCGGCACGCTCGCGATCAGGTTGCTGTACCCGCGCGTGCCCGCCTCTTCGGCGAACTGCCCCGGCGCGGCACCCTTCGCCGCCTGCCACTCGCCCTTGCGCCCGCCGTCGGTGACGCCCTGCCAGCCGCGACCGTAGAACGCCAGCCCCAGCGTGAGCTTGCGAGGGTTGATCCCGGCCGAGGTGTAGGCGTTGACCGTGTCCTCCACGCTGAAGTGGAACGGGTACGGGTCGTCGGGATCCGGGTAGAGGTTGCCCTGGTGCCCGGTCCGGTTCGGCTCCCACGAGTTGTCACTGCCGGAGCCGTGGAAGTCGTAACCCTGGACGTTGAAGATGTCCAGCGACTGCGCCGCCTTCGGCAGGTCCCAGCCCACCGCGATCTTCGCCGGGTCCGCCGGGGTGAACGCGGTCAGCTGGTACCGCTTCCCGTTCTGCGCGCCCAGTTCGTCGACCTGGCGGCGGAACTCGGTCATCAGCGCCGCGAAGTTCGCCTTGTCCGCCGGGTTCACGTGGTTGCCCGCGTGCCCTTCGGCGCCCGGCCACTCCCAGTCGAGGTCGAACCCGTCGAAGATACCGGCCGCGGTGCCCGGTCCGCCGGCGCCGTTGTACACCGGCAGGTTCCCCTTGAGGTACATGTCCACACAGGAGCTGACGAACTTCTTGCGCGAGGCGTCCGTCGCGGACACGTCGGAGAAGTACTTCGAATACGTCCAGCCGCCGAGCGAGATCAGCACCTTCAGGTCGGGGTGCTTCGCCTTGAGCTTCTTGAGCTGGTTGTAGTTGCCGCGCAGGTTTTCCCAGCCGGTGTCGCCGACGCCGTCCACGGACTGCGCCGCCGACATGGGCCTGCTGTAGTCCGCCTCGGCGTCGCCCGCACCGTCCCCTTGCGACGGATCCTGCGGATCGGCCGTGGTCCCCTTGGTGACGCCGCCGAGGCAGGTCAGGTTGACCGGGTCGATGTTGCCGAAGGCGTAGTTGAGATGGGTCAGCTTCGATGCCGCGCCGGTGGTTTCCAGGTTGCGCACGAAGTACTGGCGGCCGTAGATGCCCCACTGCACGAAGTAGCCGACCTTCGCGTAGCCGCTCACGACGTCGGTCGTGGTCACCGACAACGCGGCGCTCGCGGGCGACGCGTTGTCGTAGCCGTCGCGGGCGCGGACGGTGAAACTGTAGCGAGTGGACGGTGCGAGCCCGGTGACCTTCGCCGACGTTCCGGTCACCGTCGTCGCGAGCGTGCCGTCGCGGTAGACGTCGTAGGCGACCACACCGGTGTTGTCGGTCGAGGCCGTCCATGTGAGCGAAGCGCTCCCCGAGTCCACGGCGGTCGACCGGAGGCCGCTCGGCGCGGTCGGTGCCTGCGTGTCGTCGCCCGGATTGTTGGTGCGCACCGCCACCGGCGCACTGAGCGGCGAGGACGTTCCCTTGCGGTCCTTGGCGGCGACGGTGAACGTGTACTCGGTGTTCGGGGTCAGGCCGGTGAGACTGGCCGTGGTGCCGGTGACCGAGGTGGCGAGCTTGCCGTCCCGGTACACGTCGTAGCCGACGACCGGCAGCGCGCCGGGTGTCGCGGCGTCCCAGGCCAGCGAGATGGTCGTGGTGGTGCGCACGGTGGCCCTCGGGTTCCCCGGCGCGGAGGGCGGGGTATCGGCGGAACCGTCGCAGTTCGCGTCGTCGACGCGGCAGCGCACCGGGTTCGCGGCCGAGCTGAGCCGGAACGTCGGGTTGTACGGATAGGTCGACCGGCCCGGCTGCAGCGTGGCGATGTAGTACGCCGGGGTGAGCGTGACCTGGGTGCCGTTCTGGCTGACCGTGGCGTTCTCGCCAGAGCTGGCGGTCACTCCCGCGGGCAGTTCGAAGCTGATGGCCCAGTTGCTGACCGCGGCGCCGCCGGTGTTGGTCACCGTGTACTGGCCGGTGGTGCCGGACAGCGAGAAGGCGGCGGTGAGGCTGCCCGCCGCTTGCGCCTGGCCGGACACCGCGACGGTCCCGGAGACCGCGAGCAGTGCCACGGCAATGGCTCTGAGTAGTCGATGCGGGGCGGATCTCATGAATGCTCCCGAAGCGCGACAAGGAAAGGAGAAGGACGGCGTTGTGGTCTAGACCACAACAGGAAAACGGTAGCCCTCGGGAACACTGGAGGTCTAGACCACTTGATCGAGGAAGAGCGGACGACCCCCCGATGTGCCTCGGCCGAACGGCCGAGCACACGTTCGTCCGCGCCTCAGCGCACCACGAGCGGAAGCACCGCGGAGTCGACGATGTCGGGAACGTCCGTGCCGCTGGGGAGTTCGCGCAGCACCGCGGCCATCACGATCTCCGGCCGGGTCGGCCAGCGCTTGTACATCGAGCTCTTGCCGGTGCGCGCGCGTTCGGCGACGGGGTCGAGGCTGAACGCGCCGTAGCCGTGTTCGGCCAGCTCCGCGTACGCCGCGGCGAAGCCGGATAGCGCCCGCGCCTCCTGGAAGTCATGGCGCGCAACGGCTTCCAGGAGGTGGCTAGCCTGCCTCCTGCCTGCGCACCAGTTCGGTGATCCAGATCGGCGCGAACGGGGACGTGCAGTTCGGCGGGGTCGGGTAGTCCTTGAGGACTTCGAGGCGCTCGCCGATGTCGATCGCGCGGGCGCGGTGCTCGGCGTGGTCGATCCCGATCTGCGCCAGGCAGTGGTTCATCGCCCACTGCAGACGGTCCGGGGCGTCCTTCAGCTCCGCCTCGATGACGTCCAGCAGCGCCGCGAGATCGAGGCCGTCGGGCTTCTTCGCCACGCGTTCGGTGGTCAGCGCCCATCCGGCGCTCGCGACCACCGGCTCCGGATCGGCGGACCACGCCACGCGCAGCTCTTCGACGTGCGGGCTCTTCTTCACCACGTAGTTCACGAGCCAGTCGTGCACCTTGGGGGCCCGCGCGTCGCGCACCATGGCGTCCAGCTCGTCGCGTTCGAACGCCTTCGGACGGCAGATCAGGGTCGCCAGCAAACGCGCCGCGGTGTCGCCGGTCGCCCAGAGCTCGCGGGCGAGGTCCTGCTGCGTCTTCAGCCGCTTCGCCACCGCGCGCAGCTTGCCGAGGTTCACACCGTGATCGTCACCGCGCTTCTCGTTCGCCTCGCGCACCTTCGGGTCGTCGAGCGCGGCCAGCTCGGCCAGCACCTCGGCCACCGCCGTGTCGGTCACCTCGGCCTCCTCTCCTCGTGGCGTTCGTCGAATTCGCGCGCTGCGGCGCGCTGAGGGCGGGTCGGCAGTTTCCCGTCGCCGTCGTCCGCGTTCTCCTCGTTGAGGCCGAGTTCCACCGCCTGCCTGATCTGCAGCCGGTTGTCCCTGACCACGGCCGAGAAGAAGTCGTCGATGCGCGGGTCCTGGAGCACCTCCAGCACCACGCGGAACGAGGTGTCCACGACCCCGCGGACGATCTCGTCGTGGAACGGGATGTGCCTGAGCTTGCCGAGCTGGCGGTCCTCGCTGAGCTTTTCGCTGATGATCGCGCGCAGCTCGTCCTGGTTCGCGGTGAGCGATCTCGCCAGGTTCTCCGGGTAGTTCCCGGTTTCGAGCACCTTGACCACCTCGTCGAGCACGGCGATGGTGACCGGTTTCTTGATCGCGCGCACGATCGGCTCGGACAATTTGTCGACGAGCCGGTAGGTGAACTGCTCGCCGACCGCGCGATCGGCCGCGCGCCCGATCCGCACCAGGAGCAGGACGACCAGGAGGAACTGGTGCCCGGCGAGGCCGGGATGGGCGACCGGGATCATCGCGAACAGCTCGTACCAGTTCCGGACGAGGAACCGCATGTCCCAGCGCCGTTTCCGCCAGCGCCAAGCGAATTCGGCGAGGAACAGCGCGCAGACCGCGCTGTCGGCGTAGAAGATCCACAACCCGGTGTCGCGCGCCGACGGGCTGAACGCCATGAACCCGAGCAGCCCGACCGAAACCACGGCGAGCGCCAGCATGACCCAGTCGTCGGCGTGCACGTTCCCCGGCAGGATTCCGGTGTTCAGCTCGGGCTCGCCGGTTCCCCGTTCGCCGGATGCCCCGGTCGTGGCCATCGGTGGGCCTCCCAATCGCGCCTGCGGTGATCGGGCTCGATGATGGCACGAACGGGGGCGCCCGGCCGGAACGTCACGCCGTGGCACGGCGATCGCGGCCACCCGTGGCACCGGGTGGCCGCGATCGGTCCCCTTCCCGGTCAGACCCCGGCGGTCTGCTTGATCCAGTCGCGGACCTCCTGGCTCACCACGGTCTGGTAGCCGCCGAAACCGTCACCCTGGGTGGGTTTGTGGCCGAACGAGCAGACCCCGATGACGTTCCCGGTCGCGTCGTCGATCGCGGGCCCGCCGGAGTCGCCGCCGGAGGTCTCGCCGTCGTTGTGGATGCAGAACGCGTCGCCGAAGCCCTGGCCGCAGCCGGTCTCCTTGACCTCGCCGCTGGAGGTCTTGAGGTTCTCCGGCAGGTTCGTCCAGTCGGGGTTCTCGTAGCCCCAGCCGAACACGTGCTCGGCGACCCCGACCTTGGCCTCGCCCACGTCGCCGACCTTGGCGTACTGGCTGATCTTGACCTCCTTGGCCAGTTTCACCAGCGCCGCGTCGTCGGCACCGGGCGCGGTCTGGATGTCCGCGCTGTCGGCGGTCTGGCCGCCGCTGGACCTGGTCAGGGACCCGATGCGGAAGGTCTTGGCCGCACCGTCGGACACGCAGTGCTTCGCGGTGAGGATCCACTGCGGCGCGATGATCGACGCCGTGCAGTGGAACTTCCCGTCCTCCTTGCCGTGCAGGGCGGCGATGAACGGGACGTCCTCGGTCACCTTGTGCCCGCCGACCATGTTCGGCGACGCCGACGGCGGGGTCGACGGGTCCGCGGCGCCGGGCACCGCGTGGATGGTCGACGGTCCCGGTGAGCCGAGCGCGGTCGCCGGGGCGGTGGCGATCGCCCCCGCGGCCAGCGCCAGGCAGCACGCCGCTGGGATCAACGTCCGGATTGTGGGTTTGCGCATCGCGAAGACTCCGAAACTCGCGGGGACTGGACGCACCAAATCAAGCCCAGCGCGGTTTCGCGAACAATCGGGGCGGCGGCCCGTAGGTCTACGCAACTAATTCACCGGGAACCGAGATGGTCCGTTATGAACCGGACTGTCCGCGGCTCAGACCTTGCCCGCGACGAACTCCGCGGCCTCGCCCGCGTTACGGCCGTAACCGAGATGCGGGAACATGGTGCCGCCGCCCGGCTCGCAGATCACGTCGCCCTTCGCGCAGAACTCCTTGGTGCGATCGCCGTACTCGCCGGTGATGTGCTCGCCGCGCTTGGCGATCGGCGCCCCGAACACCACGAGCGCGGCGACCTTCGACCCGAGGTCTGCGGGGATGGTCGCGACGATCGGCCCGCCGACGACGGCGCCTTCGCTGCTCACGCCCACCGAGTTGCCCACCACGTTCGCGCCCTGCGAATAGCCGATCAGCACGAACCGCTGCCCAGGGCAGGCGGCGGCCTGGTTGGTCACGTGCTCCACGAGGTCCTTGTTCCCCTTCGAGGCCGAGTCGGTCGCCAGGCTCGCCGGGTAGTCGACGGCGTAACTGCTCACGGACTTCCCTTCGAGCTTGCCGCGCACCGCGGAGAAGACCGGGTCGCCGACGATCACGCCGAGCGCACCCGGCTCGCCGGTGCCCCTGGCGACGACGACGTCGACGTCGGAACAGCTCGCGGCGCCAGCGGCGGGGGCCGCCATCACGACGGACGCCCCGGCGAGCGCGATCGTCGCGGCGAGCAGTTCGGCCGCCACTCGTTTCGGCGTGCGGGAAGAGGGTCGGGTGGAGCGCATGCGGGATCACCTTTTTCTGCGGACTTCGCGTCGTTGCGAACAGACACCGCCCGTCAGCTCGGCGGTGACCGGAAGTATGTGCCCGGCCACGCACCGGTCACATCGGTGGAATTGCGTATCCCGCGGGCGTCCGTCTCCCGCTCCGCCTCAGCCCAGGTGCGGCAGGACCTCGGCCGCCAGGCGTTCCATCTGCTCCCGCTCGTCGAACATCGGCGTGCACAGCACCATTTCCGCCCCGGCGTCCACGATCTCGCGGATCCCGCGCACGCAGTCGTCGGGGGTGCCGGTGACGGCCACGTTCCCGATCGCGTCGGCGAAGGGCCCGTACAGCTCCCGCAACGCCCGCGACATCCGCTCGCCCGCGCGAGCGGCGTCGTCGTCGACCGCGACGTAGACGCGCTTGGCGATCTGGAACCCGGCCGGGTCCCTGTCCTGCGCCTCGAGTTCCGCGCGCACCGCCTCGACCTGGCCGACGAAGTTCGCCGTGGTGGTGGACCCGGCGCCGAAGAACCCGTCAGCGAGCCGCGCCGCGCGCCGGAGCGCCGCGGGCGCGCTGCCCCCGATCCACACCGGCGGCGACGGCTTCTGCACCGGCTTCGGTTCCATCGAGGCGCCGTCGAGCTGCCAGAACCGGCCGTCGATGGTGACGCTCGGCTCCGCCCACAGCGCCCGCATCACCTCGAGCCCTTCGGTGAACCGGGTGACCAGGCCATCCGGGGTGAGCCCGAACGCGGCGAAGTCCCGGTTCCGCCCACCCGCGCCGAGGCCGACCTCGATCCGGCCGCCGCTCATCTGGTCCAGCGTCGCCATGCTCTTCGCGAGGTGCACCGGGTTGCGCAACGGGAGCACGAACACCGAGCACCCGAGCCGCAACGTCGTCGTGCAGGCGGCCGCGAACGCCAGCGTCTCGATCGCGCCGAGGTGCGGTTTGGTGCCGAGTACCTGCTCCTGCGTCCAGCCGCCCTCGAAGCCCAGCTCCTCCGCCCGACGCAGGTGCTCGCGCAGGGCGTCGGAGTCGAACTCACCGTCGGCGTGGAACTGGGGAATGGAGATCGAAAAGCGCATGCGCCAACCCTACGACCCGATCAGCCCATGTGGGTGATCTCCGAGCCCTGTCCGGCGCGGCGGGCGAGGACGGCGCGGTTGATCCACCACGCGGCTTCGACGAGCACGATGCCGACGGCACCGCAGGCGAACGCGATACCGGTGTAGCCGAGGTTGCTGGGGTCGAGCAGGAAGAACTCCTGGGTGAACGGGATGAGGAACATCGCCAGCGTCAGCGCCACCATGCCCGCGATGAGGCCGATCTTCCACCACGCGTAGGGCCGCGCGATGATCGCGAGCACCCACAGCGCGATCGAGATCAGTGTGATCAGCGCGGTGGTGCCCGCCTGTTCCTTGTCCAATTCGGACGCCGCGGAACCCTGGTACACCAACAGGTACGACACGAAGGTCGCCGCCGCGATCACGATGCCCGCGGGCAGCGCGGCCCGCATCACGCGACCGACGAAGCCGGAGCGGGCGCGTTCGTTGTTCGGCGCCAAGGAAAGCACGAAGGCGGGGAGGCCGATGGTGAACCAGGCGGTGATCGTCACGTGCCGCGGCAGGAACGGGTAGGGCACCTGCGCGATCCCCACCGCCAGCGCGAGCAGCACCGAGTACACGGTCTTGGTGAGGAACAGGTTCGAGACGCGTTCGATGTTGCCGATCACGCGGCGGCCCTCGCCGACGACGTGCGGCAGGGTCGCGAACTTGTTGTCCAGCAACACGATCTGCGCCACCGCACGGGTCGCCGGGCTGCCCGCGCCCATCGCGACCCCGATGTCGGCGTCCTTGAGCGCGAGCACGTCGTTGACGCCGTCGCCGGTCATCGCGACGGTGTGCCCCTTCGACTGCAGCGCGCCGACCATCGCGCGCTTCTGCGCCGGGGTGACGCGCCCGAACACCGCGGAGCCCTCCACCACGTCCGCGAGCTCGTGCGACTGTTCGGGGAGGCGGCGCGCGTCGACCGGGTCCTGCGCGCCGGGCAGGTCGAGCTTGCCCGCGACCGCGCCGACCGAGACCGCGTTGTCCCCCGAGATCACCTTCACCGTCACCGACTGGTGCGCGAAGTAGTCCAAAGTGTCCTTGGCGTCGGGGCGGATCTTCTGCTCCAGCACCACCAGCGCCAGCGCGGTCACCGCACCGAGCCCGTCCGGCGCGTCGACCTTGCGCTCCGCCTGGCCGAGCAGCAGCACCCGCAGGCCCTGCGCGCCGATGCGCTCGGCCTCCGCGCGCTCGGGGTGCTCGGCGTCGAGCAGCACGTCCGGCGCGCCGAGCACCCAGTTCCCGTGGCCGTCGAAACTCGCCCCGCTCCACTTGCGCGCCGAGGAGAACGGCATCACCGCGTCACTTCGCCAGCCGGGATCGTCGGGGAACGCCTCGCCGATCGCCTGCATGCTCGCGTTCGGGCGCGCTTCGGCACGGGCGAGCGCCGCCAACGCCACGGACACCGGCACCCCGTCCACGCCGAGCTCCCGCACCTCCCCCATCCGCATCGCGTTCTCGGTGAGCGTGCCGGTCTTGTCCGCGCACACCACGTCGACCCTGGCGAGGCCTTCGATCGCGGGCAGCTCCTGCACGAGGCACTGGCGCTTGCCGAGCCGGATGACCCCGACCGCGAACGCGACGCTGGTCATCAGCACCAGGCCCTCCGGCACCATCGGCACCAGCGCGGCGACCATGCCGCGCAACGCGTCCGGCAGCGCCTGGTCACCGGCGAGCTGGTTGTAGATCGTCAGCGCGCCAGCCGGGACCAGCAGGTAGGTGATGAACTTGAGGATCTTGTCGATACCGGCCCGCAGCTCGGATTTCACCAGCGTGAACTTGCTCGCCTCCTCGGCGAGCCGTGCCGCGTAGGCGTCCTTCCCGACCTTCGTGGCGCGGAACGCGCCCGAGCCCGCGACCACGAAGCTGCCCGACATCACCTCGTCGCCCGGCCGCTTGACGACCGGGTCGGACTCACCGGTCAGCAGCGACTCGTCGATCTCGAGCGCTTCGCCCGCGAGCACTTCGCCGTCCACCACGACCTTGTCGCCGCTACCCAGTTCGACGACGTCGTCGAGGACGACCTCCGCGGGGTCGATCTCCTTGCTCTCCCCGTCGCGGCGGACCCGGGGACGCGCCTGCCCGACGATGGCGAGCTGTTCGAGGGTCCGCTTGGCGCGCAGCTCCTGGATCATGCCGATCGCGCTGTTCACGATGATCAGCCCGCCGAACAGGCCGTCCACCAGGTACCCGGTGGACACGATGATCGCGAACAGCACCCCGTAGATCGCGTTGATCCGGGTGAACACGTTGGCGCGGATGATCTCGCCGGTGGTCCGGCTGGCCTTGGTACTGACGTCGTTGGTCCGGCCGGCGGCGGTCCGCTCGGCGACCTCCGCCGCGGTCAGTCCGCGCAGGACATCGGCCGGGAGGACATGCTGCTCGCTGGGCATGTGCCGAACTCTAGGCGGCCAGGCATACCGGACACATCACCCCATGGTCGAATCCTCGGCCAGTCTTTCGGCTGAACCACTCGCCGGAGCGCGGACCGGCTCGTCGGCCCTGGCCCGCAGGGTTGACCTCGTCCGGCAACCGGAAGTAGCCCGAGCCGACGCCATCGGTGACCCGGTTGCCACAACCGCGTATTCACGGTCAATCGCACCCCACTTTCGTAGGGTGTCGATTCGGACACAACGTGCTAAAACTAATCTCGCCAGGAGGCGCGCCCCGGCACAGCAATGCGCTCCTGGTGCGGAATCCGCAGTTTTCCCGCTCGTTCCCCGAAACCCCGCACGTTCGCGTCCACTGACGCGAATGGTTTCCAGTAAAGGAACCCGAGTATGTCCCTGCGCAAATTCGTCTCGGCCGCCGGTATCGCGTCAGCCGTCGCACTCCCCACCGTGTTCGTCGGTGCGGGTGTCGCCGACGCCGCGCCCGCGATCAACGCGACGACCATCACCTACAACCTCTCCGCGGCGCCGAACTACGCTTCGGCCATCCGCACCGGCGTTTCGCGCTGGGGCACGCTACGGAACGTCAAGTTCCAGGAGACCACCGGACGGGCGAACCTGACCTACCACCAGGGCAACTACTCCGGCGGCTCGTACTACACCGGCAACGGGCACGGCACCGGGAACATCTACCTCGACATCCGCCAGATGGGGCAGTACGACCACGTGCGGGTCGCCGCCCACGAGACGGGCCACGACCTCGGGCTGCCCGACCACTACAGCGGCCCCTGCTCCGAGCTGATGTCCGGTGGCGGCCCCGGCCCGAGCTGCACGAACAGCTACCCGAACGCCAATGAGAAGGCAAGGGCGGACGCCAACTTCCGCAACGGCGTCTCCAAGGCGGAACTCGACCGCACCATTGTGATCCGGGGCTACTGACCCCGGACGCCTCCGCGGCCCGCGCTCTCCCCCTCCGGCGCGGGCCGCGGAGTCCCATGTCCACGATGGACTCCGCGTGCCGCCGTTCGGCGGTCTCCCCTGCCCCCGACGGCCGCTCCCCCGATGCGCCGCCCCCGACCGAGGAATAGGGAAACAAGACCCTGTCGCCCGCCCTCGTCGTCCTGTCAGGCTGGAGTGCTGCTGTGGGGCCGAGGGGAGAACGGCGATGACTTTTTGGCATCGTGGGTGAGGGCGGGCCGGTCTGCGCGATCCACTTCGACGGCGCGGGGAACGCCGCACTCGCCGAACGCGTGCACACCGAGCTGACCGGACGCGGCGTGCGGGTAGCCGAGGAACTCGACCCCGCGCTGCCGATGCTGTGCGTGGCACGGGATGCGAGCGACCTCCAGCTGGCGCCGGTGCCACCGCCGTCGACCGGCGTGGGACGGGTGCTCGCGGTGTGCGAGTGCACCACGCCGGGCAAGGTGATCTGGTCGCTGCTGGCGGGAGGTGTGGCCGACGTGGTGCGGTGGACGCCGGACGGCAGCGCGGGCGAATCGATCGTGGCGCGCCTCGACCGGTGGCGCCAGATAGACCGGCTCGTAGATGGGCCGGTCGTCCGCCGCCAGCTGATCGGGCGGAGCCCCGCCTGGCTCGCGCTGCTGCGCAGGGTGGTGGAAACGGCCAGGTTCACCGGCTCGGCGCTGTTGCTCACCGGCGAAAGCGGCACCGGGAAGGAACTGCTCGCCAGGCTCGTGCACCACCTCGACGCCCGTTCCGGCAAGGGCGACCTGATACTGGCCGACTGCACGACGATCGTGCCGACGCTGTCCGGGAGCGAGTTCTTCGGGCACGAGCGGGGCGCGTTCACCGGCGCGACCAGTGCGCGCGACGGCGCCTTCGCCGCCGCCGACCGCGGCACGCTGTTCCTCGACGAAGTGGGCGAACTGCCCCCGTCGATGCAAGCCGAACTGCTGCGCGTGATCCAGGAGGGGACGTACAAGCGGGTCGGCGGGGACACCTGGCGCAGCACCCGGTTCCGGCTGGTGTGCGCGACGAACCGCGACCTGCTCGCCGAGGTCGGGGCAGGCCGGTTCCGGCTCGACCTCTACCACCGGATCGCGGCGAACGTGCTGCGGCTGCCGCCGTTGCGCGAACGGCCGGGTGACGTGCTCCCGCTGTTCCGGCACTTCCTCTCCGAAGCCGTCGGCGCCGAGATGGACGTCGATCCCGCCGTCGAAGACCTGCTCCGGCACCGCGACTACCCCGGAAACGTCCGCGATCTGCGGCAGCTCGCGATCCGCGTCGCCACCCGGCACGTCGGCCCGCACGTGGTCACCCCAGGCGACCTGCCGGAGGAGGAATGGCCCGGAACCTCCACTGTGGACGGAACGGGGAACGGCGCGGTGGCGGAGCTGATGAGCCGCGCGGTGAGCGCCGCGCTGGCCGCCGGTGACGGCTACCGCGAGATCCGCGACGCCGCCTCCGACACCGCGGTGCGGCTGGCGATCGACGCCGCGAGCGGCAACCTCACCGACGCGTCCCGGCGGCTCGGCGTCACCGTGCGGAAGCTCCAGCTGTGGCGCGCGGGTCAGGTCCCCTCGACGATGTAGACGCCGTTGACGCCGAAGTTGCAGCTCGTCGGGTGGTCGACCCGGAACCACTCCTTTTCCGGCGGGTAGTACCAAATCGTGTCGTAGGTCCCGCCGAACGAGCAGTCGACGCGCAGCTTCCACTTCGCCGGGCCAGGCGCCCAGCACACCGCCCATGCCTGGTAGCTGGAGGTGTAGCCCTTGTCGCAGGTCATTCCGTAGATCGGCGTGACCTCGCTGGCCTGTGCGGGCAACGCGGCCGCGACCGTGACGCCGCCGGCCACCGCGGTCGCGGCGACCGCACCGCCGACCCTTCGAATGATCTTTCGCATGGTGCCCCCTTCGTGCAAACCCGGTGCGGCCACTGTGAATAGCCGCAGCGTCCCCTTCGAGACGCCACGGAACCGTATTCCTTTCGGACCACGGGGAATGCGGGCGAACGGTTCGTCCAACGGGTTGCGGAATCTGCCTCTTAGGGCGGCACGGGGTGCCACGGATCGGCGGGGCGCGGTGGTTCGCCGCCTTCCGGGACAACGGCGTCCGACGGGGATTTCCGCACCCGGCAAAGGAGTTTCAGCAGGTTCCCGCCGAGCACGCGCGCGGCCGCGTCCTCGTCGAGGCCGAGCGCCCGCACCTTCGCCAGTTCCAGGCCAGGGTGCAGCCACGGGCCGTCCGAGCCGAACAGCACCTTGTGCGGTCCAGCCCGCCGCACCGCTTCGACGAGCAGGTCGAACCGCCGCACGCCCGAGGTGTCGGTGTAGACGTTGCGGTGCCGCGCGAGCACGTCCAGGAACGCGCGCTGCGCGGCCCAGTCGTCGGCGAAGCTGCCCAGGTGCGGGATGACGAAGGGCACGTCGGGGTACTCGGCCGCGAACAGTTCGACCGGCGCGACGTCGCCCATCACGTCGTAGAGCACCGGCAGCCGCCACCGCCGCGCCGCCGCGCACACCTCCCTGGTCAGCCTGCCGTCGTGGCGGTGCGCCTTGATCCCGCACAGGCCGAGATCCCGCACGGCCTCTTCGACCATGGCCGCGACCCGGCCGCGGTCCCGGCCGGGGTGCACGAAGGCGAAGCCGAGGAACCGGTCGGGGTGCCGTGCGACGAGCTCGCCGATCACCCGGTTCGCCGCCGCGTAGTCCGAGCAGAACGGCGCGAACAGGACGGTGGCGTCGATCCCGGCCGCGCGGGCGCGGCGCAGGTAGGCGTCCAGCGGGGCCGAGGTGTCCCACGGCCCGGTGAGCCCGTCGCCACGACCGGCGTGGCAGTGGCAGTCGACGACAAGCGTGCGGTCAGACATGGCACTCCTCCACGTTCGCGAACCAGGCGCCGGTCACCGCGTCCGCCGCGGCGCGCACCGCCGACGGTGAATGCGCCGCGGTGACCACCAGCGCGAGCACCCTGCGGCCGCCGCAGTCGCGGGTCAGCACCGCGCGAATCCCCGCCCTGTCCAGGGTTTCGAGCATTCGGCGGCCTTCGGCCACGCTCACCACGGGCGTCCGCTGGACCGGGAACAGGCCGCCGCGCAGACGAGGACCCCGTGCCGCGCACCGGTCGCGCAGTTGCCTGATCCGCGCGGCGAGGCGAGCGCGCAGACCGTCGCCCTCGGTTTCGTTGCGGTCCAGCGCGCGGGCGGCGGCGCGGATGTCCGCCGCCGACGGCGGGCTGGAATGCGTGACGCTGCCGCCCTCGGCCCAGATCTTCGCGAGCAGGGCCGCCGGGCCGGAGATCGCGGCCACCGGCGCCCCGAAGGCCTTGGCCATCGAGGCGACCAGCACGATCCGGGGCGCCATGGCCAGGCCCGACCGCCGCAGCGAACCTCCCCCGCCCGAGCCGAACGGGTGCGCCGCGCGGGGCCGCGCACCGTGCAGGCCGAGCGCCTGGGTGTCGTCGAGCAGCAGCAGGCCCTCGCCCGAGCGCAGCGCGGAATCGGCCGTTGCCAAGGGAAAACGCCGTCCGCAGCCGCCGCACAGGCCGTCGGCGACGACGAGCGGGCGCAGTCCGCGCGCGGAGATCCGCCGCAGCGCGCCCGCGAGCTCCACCGGGTCGTGGTGGCGCACCACGACGACGGGGCACCCGGTGCCGATCGCCCGCTGCACGGCCCAGCGGGCGATCGGATAGGCACCGCCGTCGAGCACGATCGCGGTACCGGGGCGGGCGAGCGCGTCGAGGCAGTCGGAGAACGCGTGCAGGGTCGACCGGGTCAGCAGCGCCCGCTCGGTCCCCTGCAGCGCGGCCAGCCTCGACCCCACCGCCACGGCGGCCCGCGGGATGCCCAGTGCCGCGGGCCGCCCGGTGGTCACCGCCGTCCAGCCCGGCAGTTCCCCGCTCGGATGGCGCATGCCCAGGTACAGCGACGAGGTGAAATCCATTCCCGGCGCCGCTCACCGCACGCCTTGCCGCCTCGTCATGAGGCGTTTCTTGAGCAGCTCGCCCGGCATCGTGACGTCGACCCGCTCGGTGAGGTCGACACCGGTGGCCGCCCGGTAGGCGTGGGTGAACCGCTGCAGCTCCGGACGCCAGTAGCGCGCCCAGTTCGCCGCCTGCTGCGGGTCGTTGACGACGCTCCAGTTGCCGTAGCGCACCGAAAGCAGGATCTGCTCCCCGAACACCCCGAGATCGCGGAAGTGCGTGACGCTCACGTCGGTCCAGCCCTGGATCTGCTTCATGCTGTCGACCCGGTCCATCCACGCCTCCTCGTACGGCACCATCACGCGGCCGCCGAGGAACTCGCGCATTTCGGGCCTGGACAGCAGCCACTGCATGACCATGAACTCCGAACGCGCCGCGGACGGCAGGTCGCCGTACTGGTTGTTCGCGCCCTCCGCGAGGATCAGGTGCGTCTCGCGCAGCGCGTTGAGCAACGGGAAGCCGTCCGCGATCACCGTGGTGTCGTCGTCCTCCTTGAAGAACAGGTACGAGCTGTTCAGCAAGGTGTGGAAGGACTCGAGGAAGGTCGACCTGGTGTCGGCGAGGTGCTGGACGGGCAGCGCCCTGCCGAGCAGGGCCAGGCCGTACTCCTGGCCGTACTCCGCGGCCCGCCGCCGGACGCTGAGCCTGCGGTACTCGTCCTCCGCCCAGCCCCAGAAGAGGTTCGCGAGCGGGCGCAACGGGTCGAGGGTGAACCGGGTGAGCGGATCGCGCCTCCCGTTGTCGCCGGTGCCCCGGTTCTGGAACCGCGCGAGGATGGCGTTGAGCGTCTGCGCGAGCATGCCCTCCTCGTGCCAGTACGGCCAGATCAGCTCCATCGCCACCGGCCCGGTCAGCCTGCTGCGCAGGATGCCGTAGCAGTTGGGGTCCGGCAGTTCCACAGCGGGTTTGAGCGGGATGTCGGACAACCGGTCCCTGATCAGCTTCAGGTACGGCAGCACCGCGACGTTCTCGTTGACGAGCTGCTCGTAGTAGGCCTTGCGCAGATCCTTGAGCTCGTCGAGGGTGACGTCCGTGCCGGGCCGCCCGTACCGGCGCGCCTCCTCGGTCAAGAAACCCTTGGCGAACACCGGATCGGCCAGTTCCCGCTCCATCAGGTCCGGGTCGAGGAACGCCGAGGGCTGCACGCAGTTGTCGCGCGCGTCCACCACACCGCACTCCTGCATCAGGAACGCGTCGGTGGCCTGCTTGAGCACGTCGTAGGCCTGCGTGCCGGTGAACCGCAGCTGCCGGTCGTTGCCGCGCGGGTTGCGGCGCACGTCCTTCGCCGCGCACATCACGCCGTCGATGAACGCCTGGTACCGGCGGAACGAGATCGCCGTGGTGCGGTTTCGGATCAGCGTCCACAGCAGCTGGTCGGTGGTGTCGGCGACCTGGGTGCGCTGCAGGCTGACCGGCAGGTTGCCCTCCCTGGTCAGCGGCCCCGCGTTCTGGATGACCACGGTCCAGCGGTTCGAGGTGACCGGTGGCGGGACGGCCACCTTCGCGTCGAGCTCCTGCGAACCGGTCTTCAGGCCCTCCGCCAGCGGTTCCTCCGCGGGGTCTCCCTGTTCGGCGACCGGCGTCGGCTTCGGCCGCGGCACCAGTTCGCCGACCACGGTGTAGGCACCGGGTGCCTTGCCCTGGGTGTCGAAGTCGAACCGCGAGGCGGCCGCGAAGTCCTCGCGGTCGTTGGAAAACGGCCCGATCACGCGCCAGGTGAACCGGAAGTCCCCGTCCAGCACCGCCGGATCGGTCACGTTGTCTACAGTGGACTCGAAACGGACCACGGTGCCGGGCTGCACCGTCTCGGTCGGCTCCGCGTGGATCTTGAATTCGGTCACGACTAACTCCTCATCAGAAGGGGTACGGGTGGGCTGGATGCCTTGGCGCACAACACGGAGGTGTCGAGGGAGCTGCGCACGGCCCACCCCGTGAGCAGATCGCTGAGCAGGCGGGCCTCGTGCGACGGCGTGATCAGCCCCGCCGATCTCGCCTGCCCGATCACCGCGAAGGCCAGCGTCGGCGCGGCTTCGACGAGCCCGGCAGGCCGCGCGCGCCACCGGTCGAAGCGGTCGAGCAGCTTCTCCGGCGCCCTGCTCGGCACGCGCACCGCCGCGCCGAGCGACTCGCCGCCGAGCGCGGGCGGGCAGTGCGCCAGCAACGCGTCCGCCACGGCGGGCGCGCTGCGGGACAACGTGGCGTAGGTCCGCGCGAGCGGTTCCGGGATCAGCTCCGGCGGGTAGAGCCGCGTCCACAGGCCGGCGAGCGCGTCCCACTGCGGGTCGGGGTAGAGCGCGCGGCCCAGCGCGCAGCTGAGCTGGACCCGCAGCCACGGCACGGGATGCGGGTCCGTCCCGCCCGGCCGGAACACGAACCGCCTCGGCAGGCTCACCACGCCGATCAGGCCCAGCGTGGCGCAGACACCGAGCTTCGCGACGGACCAGAGATCGGCGACGATCTCGGAAACCCAGGTACGCCAAGCGTTCCACACCTCGCGCGCGGCTGGACCCTCGCGAGCGATCCTCCCGTCCAGCTCGCCCCGCAACGAGTCCACCAGCCCGAGCAGCGCCGCCGCCTGGTGCCCCACTTCGTGCACGAGCGAGGACGCGATGCCGTGCCCGACCATGCGCTCGCGCGGGACCCTGATCAACGCGACCGGGTTCGCCGCCCCGCCGGGCAGCCTGGTGCGGGCGCGCCGGATCGCCGCGCCCGGCCCCCGGGCGAGGTAGCACAGCACCGGCGGCGCCGCGAACTCGGTGCGGGCCAGCCGCAACGCGTCCGCCGCCAGCATGTCGAGCCCGGACAGCCACACCCCGGTCTCGTGCTCGCTCCGCTGCGTCATCGCCTCGGTGAACAGGTCGAACTGCGACAGGATGTCGTTGAACGCCAGTCTGAGCACGGTGAACCTGCGCTGCTGCTCGTGCGCGGGCGCGGTGGCGCCGGGCCCGGTGAGCCAGTCGACGAACGCCCCGATACCGGTGCGCAGCGCGCCACGGCCGTCGAGAAGGAGCCGTTCCACCGCCGACATCGCGGCCGGAGCCGGTGCCGCGGCGGCGACCATCGTCTCGTGCACGACGAACGGCCGCACCCGGTCCAGCCGGGTCAGCATGGCGGCGGCTTCCTGGCGCAGGAACGCGGCGGGGGACGACATCTCAGGCGCCGTGGAGGACGATCTTGCGACCGTGCCGCACCCAGCGGCCCTGCTCGGGCGGTTCGCCCTCGTCACCGCCGTCCCCGTTGCCGCCTTGCTGATCGGCGCCGCTCACGTCGAACACGCCGTAGTAGCCGGGACCGCCGCGGTGCGGGCGCCGCGGCCCGCGACGCGAGGGGGGCTGGCCCGGCGGGCGCAGCATGCCCGGCGCGTGTGCGCGGGCGGCCGCGGTCAACGCGCCTCGCGTCACGGTCGCGGGCGAAGCGGACCTCGGTGCGCGCGCGGCGTTCCTGGCCGCCGCACCGGCGAAGCGCACGTACCGGCGCGCGATCTCGAACTCGGCTTCCTGCTCGTCGAGGCCTTCGAGCTCCAGCTCGAACAGGCCCGCGGCGAAGGACCCGAGCTTCGACCCGATCGCCCCGCCGATCCCCGGCAGCACGAAGTTGCCGAGCGCGCCGCCCGCGATCGGCAGCGCCCGCTTGGCGACCCCTTTGAGCGCACCGCCCAGCGCCTTCCCCACCGGTGACTTGATGAACCCGCGCGCCGCCTTCGCGGCACCGCGGAACACCTTTCCGAGGAATTCTTCCAGCTCTTCCTCGTTGGTGACTTCGAGCAGTTCTTCCGCGAGCTGGTTTTCCTGCTCCGCGGAGAACGGTGACTCCCCTTCGTATTCGCCGCTCTCACCGGACAGGATCTCGTCGAGGAAGGCTTCGCCCTCTGCCTCACCGGAGTACTCGTACCCGGCTTCCCATTCCTGCTCTCCCAAGGTGTTCATCGGTGCGTACCCTCCGTCGCTCCCGCCGCGCGGCCTGCTGCCGTGCGGCTGTCTCCCGCGCTGTCCACGGAACCGCCTGCCCGCCGAGCGGAGCAGTGCGCGAATGTCGAGGCCGGGCGCGTGCCGACGGGCGGCCGAGATCGCCGCCGCGGTCGCCGCGGCTTCCGGTGGTGTGCCTTCCGGCGCCTGGCTGGCAAGTTTCGCGGCGGCGTCGGCGAACCGGACGAACGCGCGCGCGGTTTCGAACTCGGCGTCCTCATTGGACAGACCTTCGAGCTCGAGCCCGAACAGGGTGCCGAGCGCCTTGCCCGCGCGTGCTCCGTGCCCCGCGTACCGTGGATTGATCTTGGCGCCGATCGCGCGCCCCACCACCGGCAGCGCCTGCCCCGCCGCCTTCTTGAGGATTCCGCCGAGCGCCTTGCCGGTGCTCGACTTGGCGAACCCGGAGACACCGCGCGCGGCGCGGCGCATCAACCCGCCGAGGAACCGGTCCAGCTCCGCCTCGTCCTGCACCTCCAGCAGCTCGCTCGCGTACTCGTGCTCGGCTTCGCCGCTTTCCGCTTCGGAGTCGTGCCCGGCGAACTCGCCGAGCACCTCGAGGAATTCCTGGTGTTCCCGGCTCTCCGTGGCGACCGCGCCCTCGTGCGCGGTCTCACCGGTCTCGAACATCGCGCGGTCCAGATCGTGCATCGTGATCTCCTCGCCAGGGGACTTCCGTGGATGACCACCCACCGGCAAGTTCCGTGCCATTCGGCGACGGTGGCGAAAGACGAGGTCAGCGAGGTCCGCGACCGCGAACGGACGAAAAGCGCTTCGCGGACGGGCGAACGCGGCGAAAAAGGGTTCGGGTCAGTTCCGCCTGGCGTCGGTACCGCGCGAGGACGGCAGGCCCAGCGCGGCGCGGTACTTCGCCACGGTACGGCGGGAAACGACGTGACCGCGTTCGGCGAGCGCGGCGCGCAGCGCGCTGTCGGTCATGCCACCGCCGGAAGCCAGGTCCCGCAAGCACTCCTTGACCCCGCGCGCGCCGCCGAACAGGCTCTCGAACGCCACGGTCTCCCCCGTCGGCAGCAGCAGGTGCTTGCCCGACACCACCCTGCCCACCGTCGACTCGTGCACGCCGAGCCAGGTGGCCACCTCGAACCGCGTCAACCGGCGGTGCGCCCTCGGCCCGTGCAGCACGCGTTCCCGCTGCCCGTCGACCACGGCGACCGCGACCCGCCACAGCGCCCGTTCGCGCCTGCCCATCGCGGCCAGGAATCGTTCCGCGCGCTCGACTTCCGCGCGCACGGCCGGATCGGCCGCGACCGCGTGGTAGGAGTCGGCGACCCGCAACGCGGACCACGGGCCGGGGACGGTGGACACCACGAGCCGCCCCTCCCGCACGGACACGATGAGGTCCACCGGCGGTACCGCGACCTCGGTCCGCGCCGCCCCGAACAGCTCGGCGCGGACGTGCGCGCGCATCCACGCCTGCGCGGCGGGATCAGCCGTGCGCGGATCGACCACGAGCCGCCACACCGACGACGGCACCGGTTCGACGCGGGCGATCGCCTCGACCTCCAGCCGCACCCGTTCGGCGAGGCTGACCGCGCAGACACCGGGGCAGTTCTCGCGCAGCACCGCGATGACCCGCTTCAGCGCGTCCGGCCGCACGCGTAGCCTGCCCGCGATCGCGGTGACGGTTTCCGGCAGCACGCCGTACTCGTCCACTTCGTCGAGCAGCGCGGCGGCGATGGCCCGCCCGGCGGGGTCGAGCCCCGCGGCCGAGTCGCTCAGCAGCCGCTGCCTCGCGTCGTCGCCGGCGGCGAGCCCGGCGGACGGATCGACCCGGTCCCGGAACCCCTCGCGCGCGCAGTGCACGCACGGCCGCCGCCACAACGGCCTGCCGCACGACGGGCAGGACGGCACCGGCTGGCGTTCCAGTGCCGGGTTCGCGTCCAGCTCCGCCTCGACGCGCCGGTCCAGATCCGCGGCGGGGAGCACCAGCAGCTCGCCGAGGAGGATCCGCACCGGGCTCACCCGGTGCTCCATCCGCGGTTGCGCCACCGCGGCCAGCTCGGGCGCCGGGAACACGCCAGCCATGGTGACCCCGGCGCGCGGGCCACCAGCACCGCCGGACGCGGGTATCTGTTTGCGCCGCGCTACGCCGTCAGGGTGTCAGCGCTCCGGTTCCGACGGCTCGACCACGACCGAGCCCCCGATCGCCGTAGCCACCAGGTGCAGCGGTTCGCGCCCGGCGGGGCGAGCGCGCACGACCGCTTCGGCCACCGGGGAGGCGAGCACCGTGCGCACCGATCGGCCCAGCCCGCGCGCGCCGTAGACCGGGTCGAACCCGACCTCGGCCAGCAGCGCGCGCACCGACCGGTCGACCTCGAGGTGCACCGAGCGGCGCGCGAGCCGCTGCCGCAGCTGGTCCACCTGGAGATCGGCGACCCGCTCGGCGGTGGCCGCGTCGAACTCCGAGAACACCACGGTCTCGTCGATCCGGTTGAGGAACTCCGCGTCGAAGAAGTCGCGCAGGGCACCGGTGACGACCGCGTGGTGACCGCGCGCGGTCACCTTGGCCGCCACCGCGCCCGCCCGGCGGCCGATCCGATCGGTGACCCTGCGCCATCCCGCGCCGCGCCGCTTCGCGAGCTCGGTGCTGCCGAGGTTGGAAGTGAGGAACACGAAGGTGTTGCGGAACGAGATGCTCTCCGTCCCGTTCGCGAGCCGGAGCGTGCCGTTGTCCAGCACGTGCAGCAAGGCGCGCAGCACCGTCGGATGCGCCTTCTCCACCTCGTCGAACAGCACGATCCCCGGCCGGTACGCGTCACCCTCCACTGTGGACCGGTCGAAGACGGTGAACGCCTCCTTACTGCCCGCGTAACCCGGTGGTGCGCCGGTGAACGAAGCCGCGTAGTGCTCCTGTGCCAACGAGTTCATGTCGACCCGGCACAGATCATCGGGCCCCGCGCGGAGTTCCGCCGCCACCTGGCGGACCAGCTCGGTCTTGCCGACCCCGGTCGGCCCGACCAGCAGCAGGTTCGCCAGCGGCCGGTAGGGGTCGGCCGCACCGGCGGTGGCGAGCGTGACCGCCCGCACCACCGCTTCCACGGCGGCGTCCTGGCCGAGCACCTTCGCGCCCAGCGTCGACGCGAGCGTCCCCGGGTCGAACGACCCCGGTGGCCGCTTGGCGTCAGCGCCCTTGGCGGCCACCGGTTCGCCGTCCGCGCGCCGGTTCTGCTCGTGGTACATGTCGGTCAGGAACGGCACGCCCTGCCCCCTCAGGCCCGCATCGTCTTCTCGGCGGGCAGGTCGCCGACCTGGCAGTCGGCGACGCCGACGGTGTCACGGGTGAGCGCCTCGACGTTCTCCCGCGCCTTTTCCGCGTCGGTGACCCAGAGCTTGTAGAACTCGAAGGGGCAGTCCGCGACGCCCTTGTCCCCGTCACCCGCCGCGTGTACGCCGGAGTACCCGCGGTGCAGCAGCTTGAACAGGTGGTTCTGCGACTGGTCGTACTCGCGCGCGTCCCTGATCGCCGACAGCGACAGCTGGGCGTACTGGATGCCGTACTCCTCTTCACCCGTTTCGCCGAGCGTGCGGCCGTCGAACCCGATGATCGAGGAGTGCCCGAAGTAGGAGTAGACGCCGTCGAACCCGGCCGCGTTCGCGACCGCGACGTAGCAGTTGTTGGCCCACGCCATCGACTTGGCCATCAGCACCTGCTGGTCCTTCGCCGGGTACATGTAGCCCTGGCACCGGACGATCAGCTCCGCGCCCTTCATCGCGCAGTCGCGCCAGATCTCGGGGTAGTTGCCGTCGTCGCAGATGATCAGCGAGATCTTCATGCCCTTCGGGCCGTCGCTGACGTAGGTCGTGTCACCGGGGTACCAGCCCTCGATCGGGCACCACGGCAGGATCTTGCGGTACTTCTGCACGATCTCGCCGTGGTTGTCGATCAGCACGAGCGTGTTGTACGGCGGCTTGTTCGGGTGGTCCTCGTGCTGCTCGCCGGTGATCGAGAAGACGCCCCACGTGTTCGCCTCGCGGCAGGCTGCGGAGAAGATCGCGGTTTCGTCGCCGGGGATGGTGGCGGCGGTCGCGAACATCTCTTCGGGGTCGTACATGATCCCCTGCGTCGAGTACTCCGGGAACACCACCAGGTCCATGCCCGGCAGCCCGGTCTTCATGCCCACCACCATGTCGGCGATCTTGCGGGCGTTGTCGAGCACCTCGTCCTTCGTGTGCAGGCGCGGCATCTTGTAGTTGACCACCGCCACCCCGACCGTGTCGGGACTGGCCGAAATGTCACCGTGTCGCATCGCGTTCTCCTTACGGTTGGGGAAAAATCAGGCGGGAACCGGCACGCGCGCGGCGCGGCGGCCCCTGGTGGCGAGCAGCGCGGCGAGCCCGACGAGTGCCACGCCCACCACGGCGGCGAGCGCGGCGAGCCCGCCGTCGCTGCGGTAACCACCGGTCAGGCCGAGGAAGGCGGGCACCGCGCAGGTCGGCATGCTCAGCAGCGCGGTGACCCAGCCGGTGAACCGGGTCAGCCGCTCGATGCCGAGGCCGAGCACCAGGAAGAACAGCGTCCACAGCAGCGCCCAGCTCAGCCAGATCACGCCGAACACCGGATCTCCGTTGTGCCAGAAGGAAATCCCGGCGTAGACGACGGCGGCGACGGCCACGAAGCACGAAAACCAGCCGATGCCCTCGGGTTCGAGCCCGGCGAGGTTGACGATCCCGACGTAGAGGTAGGTGAACCCGAACAGGTACAGCCCGGACGCGGCGAGGATCCCGTCAGCGTCACCACTCGCCTGGATGATCAGCACGGTCGGGGTCACGCACTGCAGGCCGCCGACGAACAGGTTCAGCACGGCCGCCGATTTCGCGGGCACTCTGCCGAGCAGCATCAACCCGTTGACCAGCAGCACCGCACCGACGTAGAGCAGACCGACGTTGGCCATGACTCTCCTCCGTCTCCGTCACACCTCCGCCTGAAATAATTTCAAGTGAAAATATGTGCGGACGGCGCCGCCGTCAAGTGCCGACCCGTACCGGGTTTCGGTTCAGACCGTGTTTTCGTAAGCGGCGGAGCCGCTTGAGTGGGCAAGCAACCGGCACCGCCGCGGGTTCTCAGAAGTCTTCTCGCGAGGACAGCTCCAACGTGGTGAATTGGCATTCATGAGTTGGAGATCCCGGAGCGAGAAGGCTTCTGAGGTTCCGCCACCCGCACCGCCACGCAAACCGACCACTGTCAAACACTCCTTAGAGGCGGGTGATGACGTCGAAGTCGTAGCCATCCGCGACGGCTAGGTGGACTTCCTGGCCTGCTTGGCTGTCGCGGAACTCCACCGTGCCCCTCGGGCCGTGGTAGGCGGCGCCGTCGGCGGCCGCGTTCAGCTCCGGCAGCGCCGCGCTTCCCGCGCGGCGCACCAGGTTCGCCAGTGTGTGCAGTCCTTCGTAACAGGATTCCGCCGCGTTGTTCAGCGCGGGCGCGTCCGCGCCGTGCAGGCCGACGTAGCGGCCGAGGAGGTCGAGCGCGTCGGCGTTGACCAGTGACCGGAAGTACGCGGCGGAGACGAACAGGTTGCGGGTCGCGGCGCTGCCGCTGGCGAGGAGCATGTTCTCCTCCATCAGCGGGCTGAACCGCACCATCCGCTCGTGCAGGCCGTGCGCGGCGAACCGCCGGTTGAACTCGACCGCGTCCTGACCGACCAGCAGCATCAGCACGCCGTCGCAGCGCGCCGCCTCGACCCTGCCGACCAGTCTCGCCATGTCACCGCCGCCGAGACCGGCGAACGCCTCACCCTCGATGCTCAGCCCCAGCTCGCGGGCGAACTCGCGCACGGCAGCCGCCGAGGCGCGCGGCCAGACGTAGTCGTCGCCGACCACGAACCACCGGCGCGCGCCGAGGTTGTCCCGCAGCCAGCGCAACGCGGGCGCGATCTGCTGGCGCGGGGTTTCCCCCGTGCAGAAGATGCCGGGACGCCGTTCCCCTCCTTCGTACAACGAGGTGTAGGCGTAGGGAACGCGATCGGCGAGCACCGGCGCCAGCGCGTTGCGGACCGACGAGATGTGCCAGCCGCTGACCGCGTCCACCGCGCCCGTGGCGACCAGATCGGCCAGCTCCCCCGCGACGCGGCCAGGCTCGGCGCCGCCGTCGACCACCTCGAAGGTGACCTCCCTGCCGAGGATACCGCCTTCGTCGTTCAGCTCGCGCGCGGCCAGTTCGGCGATCGCTTCGCAGGACGGCCCGAACAGCCCGGCGGGCCCCTGCAGCGGGATCACCATCGCCACGCGCCAGGTGTCGCGGTGACGAGCGCCAACGGTCATGGGGGCTCCGCGAGCGGGTCGGGTTGACTTTGTTTCAGGTGGAAGTTTTACAATCGACCCACTTTTGCGCAAGAGGGAGGGACGGCGGGGATGCTCGAGCGAACGGTCGGCACCGAGTCCCTGAGCACGGCGCTGACCAGGGCCACCCGTGCGGTGACCACCCGGATCGCGCGCACGCTCGAAACCGAGGACCTGACGCTGGACCAGTGGCTGGCCCTCGACGCGCTGTCCCGGCAGCGCGGGCTCGCGATGGCCGATCTGGCCGAGCGCACGATGGCCACCGGCCCCACCCTGACCAGGGTCGTCGACAAGCTGGTCACCACCGCGATGGTGTACCGCGAGGTCGACCCGACCGACCGGCGCCGCGTGCGCGTGTACCTCAGTCCCCGCGGCAGGGCGCTGCACAAGCGCGTCGCGGGCAAGGTCCGGCAGGTCGAACGGGAACTGCTCGACCGGACCAGCGATCCCCAGGCCGCGCTGACCCTGCTCGACGAGCTCGCCGAACGCTGAGGATCAGCGCCGCGGCTCCCACCTGCCGACGAAGCTCCCGCACGTCACCGGCTGCCCGTGCAGGGCATCGCGGATCCCGGTCACCACACCGAGGTAGTCGATGATCGGCGCGTCCGGCGGCACCGTCGCGGGCACCGGCCCGGCCTTGGCGAGCACGTCGGGGTCGACGGTCTGGAACAGCACGAGGTAGTCGCCGCGCGTATTCAGCCGTTCCGCGGTGTCGAGCATGCGCTGCGGCGCGTCGGCGATGATTTCCAGCGGCAGCGGCCATTCCAGCGGGAACGGGTTGCGCAGGCCGAACGCGGGATACGCGAAGGGGTTGTTCGCCAGCACCGCGACCTCGGCCGCGGGGAACCTCCGCACGCAGTCTCCGATCTGGGCAAGGTAGGCGTAGGTGCTCGGATTGGTCCGGACCCCGGCCATCGCGGGTGTCAGCGTGCCGAGATCCTCGGTCAGCCGGTCATGGGAAACATCAAGATAGGCGCGCTCGTCGTGTTTCACGACGACGAACGCACCCGCGGCCACCACCGCCGCGAGACCGAGCGCGCTAGCGGCGACGAGCCGCACCCGTCTTCGCCATGGCACGGCAGGCATGCCGTCGGCGAGCACCACGACCACGGTCAGCGCGAGGCTGCCCGCGAGCAGTGTCGGCGTGTCCTGGCCCCAGGAAAGACTGATCATCAGGCCGAGCGCGGGCACCAGCAACGCGGGCCACGGCGGGCGGTGCAGCACCACACCCGCGAGCAGCACCGCCGCGAGCGCGGCCCACCACAGGAGGTCCGCCCACCGCAGTTCGGCGGAGAAACCCCCGCGCACGACCACGCGCGCCACGACGGCCGCGCCCGCGAGCAGGAAAACGCCGTGCAGCACCCGAAAACGATCGCCGCCGCGGCGAGCCAGCGCCACCCCGAGCACCGCGAGACCGACGGCGAGGACCGGCCACACGAACCGGATCGACGCGCCGTCCCAGAACGTCAACAGGCGCTCGGCGTACGCGGGCAGGCCACCGGTCAGCTGATCGACCATCGTCGCGAAGCCGCCGTCCAAGGTCACCACCCCGGCGTAGACCGCGCCGCACGCCGCGAGGCAGCAAAGGTCCACGAGCAGCCGTGGCCACCGCACCGGCCGTCGCGTCGACGGGTGCATCGCCAGCCACGCCAGCCCGAGCACGGCGGCGGGCGCGAAGCTCTGCTTCACCAGCGGCGCCATCCCGAGCAGCACCAGCCCGGCCCGGCGCGCGAGCGGACTGCCGGAGCGGAGCCCCGAATCGAGCGCCCACGCGCCCACCGCGGTCAGCGCGATCCCGTCGATCGTGTGCCATGCCATCAGCGGGAACGAGTTGAGGTTGAGCAACGCCGCCGCGGCCACCAGCGCGGTGAGCCCAGGCCCCCAGGTCAGCAGCGGCTTGCGCGTGACGAGCACGGCGAGCGCGACGGTGCCGATGCTGATCTCGGCCATGGCGAGCACCGACGAGGACACGAACAACGGTGCCGGGATCGCGAAGTCCAGCACGTGCAGCACGGCGGATCCGAGCGGGCGCGCGGAAATGATGTCGGTGTGCGGGATTTCGCCGTGCAGCACCCGCCAGCTCTGCGCGAGGATGAACCCCTGGTCCGACGGGTGGAACCCGAACCTGCCCACGCGCAGGCCCGCGGCCAGCGCGAGCGCGCCGATCCACGCGGCGTGCAGCAGCGCGCGCGTGCGTCTTCGCGGCCCCTCCGGCGGCAGTGTCCCGGCAGCCGGAACGCGGACCGTCGTGTCAAAACCGGTTGTCGCCATCGGCGTCCCCAATTTGCTCCCCAGCAGCAGCGGCGCGCCGGGCGACTTTCCGTCGCGCGATCCTCGCACCGCTTCGGGTAAAGCCTATACAGCACGGCGAAGAACGGGATGCGCGAGGCATTCTTTCGCCGACTTGGAAATTGACCAACAGTTTGACGGCGGCGCCCGTCGGCTATCGTGCTGGGGTGCGTACAGATGGGCCGGTCACACTGGTCGAGGTGGCGAAGGCCGCGGGCGTGTCGAAGACGACGGCGTCCGACGCGCTGCGCAACTCCGGCCGGGTGTCCGAGCGGACGAGGCAGCTGGTCACCAGCATGGCGACCCGCCTCGGCTACTCCCCCAACGCCTCGGCGCAATCGCTTCGCCGGGCGAGCACCGGTGCGATCGGCCTGCACGTGCCGGAGATCCTGACCCGGTCCGAGTACTACATGTCGTTCGTGTTCGGCGTGGTCGACCAGGCCGCCGAAATGAACTACGACGTCACGCTGATCACCTCGAAGCACGTGCCGTCGCCCGGCGCCTTCCACCGGGTGGACGGGGTGGTCCTCGGCGACCCCCTGGAAACCGATCCGGTGGTCCGCGGCCTGCTCGGCGCGGCGGTGCCCACGGTGACCTGCGAGCGGTTCACCGGCGAGGCCGTGCCCTCCGGTGTCGTCCGGTCGGACCACTCCGGGATGCTCGAACGGCTGCTGGCCCACCTGCGTTCGGCGGGCGCGCGGCGCCCGGCGCTGCTCGCGTCCAGTTCGACCACCGACTGGGGAAAGCGCCTGCAGCAGACGTTCCGCGCCTGGTGCGAGGCGGAGGGTCTGCCGGTGCTGTTGCGGGAGCAGGTGTTCGGGTCGTCGGCGGAGGTGGTGCGCGACAACGTGCGCGCTCTGCTGGCCGACGATCCCGCCCTCGACGCGCTGGTCTGCGCGCCGGACGGCTCCGCGGTCGCCGCGCTGCCCGTGCTGCGCGAAGCGGGCCGCGAGGTCGGCGGCGACCTCCTGCTGGCCGCGTGCGTGGACAGCGTCCCGTTGCAGCACAGCGATCCGCCGATCACCGCCATCGACCTGCACCCGCGCGCGGCGGGCGCGGCGTGCGCCCAGCTGCTGTTCGACATCCTCGCCGGGAAGGCACCGGAGGGGACCGAGCGCTCGCTGCCCATCGGCCTCGTCGAGCGGCGGTCCACCACCCGGTGAGCCGCGGTCAGCCCGGTACGCCGTCGATGCGGCGCGGGATGCGCCACGGGTTCGCCTCGCGCAGTGCCGGGGGCAGTGCGGCGTCCGGGACGTGCTGGTAGGCGACCGGCCGGGTGAACCGGCCGAGCGCGCCCGCCCCGACCGAGGTGGTGGCGGGCGCGGTGGTGGCGGGCCACGGCCCGCCGTGGTGCTGCGCCCAGGTGATCGCGACACCGGTCGGCCAGTCGTTCACGGTCACGCGCCCGGCAAGCGGGACCAGTCGCGCCACCGTTTCGGCGACGTCGGGATCGTCGTCCGGGGTTGCCGTGCTCATCACCGCGGCCGTCAAGGTTCCTTGCAACTGCGCCAAAGCCGCGTGGAGCTGGTCGCGGTTTTCGTACTCGGCGACGAGCACCACCGGCCCGAAGCACTCTTCGAGCAGCCGTGACCCGCTGACCAGTTTTTCGATCGGCACCTCCAGCACGGTCGCGGAAACCGCCCAGCCCTCGCCGGGACCGTCCGCGCGCCCCGCGATCGTCGCACCGGCGGCGACCAGTTCGTCGACCCCGCCGTTCGCGTCCTGCGCGATCCGCGACGTGAGCATCCACGACTTCGGCGCGCGCTTTTCCAGCTCCTCGGCCACGATCGCGGCCGCGGAGTGTCCACTCGGGACGAACAGCAGGCCGGGCTTGGTGCAGTACTGCCCGGTGCCGAGGGTGAACGAGGCGACGAACCCTTCGGCCAGTTCGGCGAGCCGCGCGGTCGCCGCGGGGGTCACCACGACCGGGTTCACGGTGCCCATTTCGGCGAACACCGGGATCACCACCTCGCGTTCGTTCGCCATCTGCCACAGGGCGAGCCCCGCGCGCTGCGAACCGGTGAACGCCACCGCCGCGGTGTGTTCGGACCGCACGAGCCGCGCCCCGGCCTCGAACCCGGTGACCAGACCGAAAAACCCTTCGGGCGCCGACGTCCCGGCGAGTGCGTCCCGCGTCAGCTCGCCGAGGCGGCGGCTGAGCCTGGGATGCGCGGGATGCCCCTTGACCACGACCGGGCACCCGGCCGCGAGCGCGGAAGCCGTGTCGGTGCCCAGGACGCTGAACGCGAACGGGAAGTTGCTCGCGCCGAACACCGCGACCGGCCCGAGCGGGACCCCGGCCCTGGCCAGCCCCGGCTCCTGCCGGTCGATGGTGGCGTCGAGGTAGGAGCCTTCGACCGCCACGTCCGCGTAGTACCGCAGCTGGCCCGACGTGCGCGCGATCTCCATCCGGAGCCGGGCTTCGCCGAGCGCGGTCTCCTCGTCGGCGAGCGTCACCAGTTCGTCCACTGTGGACGGTACGTCGAGCGCGGCGGCGATCTCGTACAGCCATTGCGCGCGTTCCGAAGGCGCCGTGGCGGCGACGACGGGTGCGGCGGCCGCCGCGGCGGCGAGCGCCGCGTCCACTTCGGCGTCCGAACTCGCCTCGACGCCGCCCGAGTTCCAGCCGGTCCGGGGGTGGTAACTGAGGTCCGCGGTCATGCTCGTCCTTCCTGGGGTTCCGGTGGTGCCGCCTGCCAGCCGTCCCGCTCGACCCGGCACGGCCCGCCTTCGTGCGCGTGGAGCCGTCCTTCGGCGAGGTCGATGCTGATCGTGGCCAGGCTTTCCCACCGCAGATGGGGTGGCAGCGCGCGATCGGCGTGCGCGCACAGGGCGGAACCGCCGTCGCGGTGCGAATGCAGTGCGCGCGCCCGCGCGGTCCGATCGGCGGTGTCCACCGCTTCGATCCGGTCGCGCAGGCCGGGGAGCCGGTCGTAGGTGGTCGACACGTCCGCGGTGGTCCCCTCGCCCCCGGCCAGCTCCGGATCGAGGAAGTGGTTGGTGTGCACCAGAACCCCGTCCGAGCCGACCGGAAGCTCGGCGACCCCGGCCGGGGACAGCTCGAGCCCGATCGCGTCGGAGCGCTCGCCGTCGTAGGTGACCACGGTGATCACCGAGGACGCGGACAGGCGCGCGGAACGGGCCAGTTCGACGGCGTCGCGCACGCTGTTCGCCTCGTCCAGGATCCGGCGGGCGACCACGTGCACCGGGACCCCGATGCCGTCGTGGTCCGACGCGTGCCGCAGCACGTTGAAGTGCACGCCGAGCCCCTCGCTGGTGACGCCGATCTTGCCCGCCACCCCGAACTCGGTGAAGGTGTGCACCCGGCGGCCCCGGCTCGGCTCCAGCGACCAGAGCAGCATGCCGTCGCGGAAGGTGTCGTGCCAGTCCCAGGTCTGCACGGTCCGCGGCGCACCGGCGCGCGGGAGCACGACCGCGGTCGAGCACTCCCCTTCACCGGTGACCGCGAGCGCGGCCAGTACCTCGGTCCGCCCGTTGAGCGCGCCGAGCCGCCAGCGGTCGAGACCGGCGCCGTCGGCGACGCCCGCGATCTCCTCGGCCAGCGACGGGGCCCACGCCGCCGTTTCCGCCAGCGCCCGCTCACCCCATTCGGCGACCTGGTGCTCTCGCCCGCCCAGGGCTTCGAAAAGTGTTGCGTAGCGGGCGAAAGCGGCGTGCAGCTCGTCCCGGTTCGCCTCGCCGAAAGCGCGGCCGCGTTCGGCAGAATCCAGTTCTGTGGAGACGTAAGTCGCGATACTCATTCGACGGCGCTCAGCACGGCGTCCCAGGCGACCTCCGAAGCGAGCGCGCCGAGCCCGGTCGCGCTGACCCCTTCGAGGTCGACTTCGTCGGTGGTCACGGTGAAGAGGATGTCGCCGTCGATCTCGGTGTGGAACGGCTGGATCGCGCGGTGCATCGAGCTGTGCACCTGGGTGCCGAGCTGGTTCAGCGAGACCTCGGGCAGCCGGACGTTGGTCACCAGCACGGTGAGCGTGGTGTTCCCGGCGAGCGTGCCGACCGGTTCGCCGCCGGTGGCGGCCGCCGCGTAGTCCTCGACGGGCGGGCGGCGCCGCGAGGAATCGGCGTGCAGGTTGCCGCGCACCACGGTCCCGTCCCGGTCCACCACCACGCCGACCGCGTTGACCACGGTGGCGACCAGCACCTTCATCCCGCCGAACTCGCGGAACGCGGCGCCCTGCCCGGCGAACTCCGCGCGCCCGAAGTCGATCTTGCCGACCGACGCGGCGAGCCCCGCGCCGCAGCGCCCGACCGGGAACTCGCCCGCCTTCGCGTTGCGCAGCGCCGCCCTGCCCAGTGCCGCGTCCGGCGCGATCGCGGTGTCCCTGGTGGAGAAGTCGTAGATGACCGCGCCCGACACGTGCTGCAGCGCGGCCCAGTGCGTGCGGTTTTCCTTGCTGTGCAACAGTTCCGTGGCCACCCCCGCGGCGGCTTCCAGCCCGTAGACGGACCCGCCCGCGAGCACGATCGCCTCGTGCCACCGGTACCCGCCGGACAGGCCGACCGCGCCGCCCCTGGCGTCGATCGCGGTGCGCGCGCCCTCGGGGAAGTGCAGGACGGTGCAGCCGGTCGGGCCCTCCGCGTATTCGGCGGTGCCGACGGACACCCCCGGCAGGTCGAACGGGACGGACGCGCGCCCCTCGCTTCGCTGCGGGGTCAGCGCCACGTCGTCGTTGGTCAGCGCGCCCGGCGCGTAGGCCGACGGCTTCGCGAGCCGGTCGTCCGGAGCGGTGCTCAAAGTGCCTCCATCAGTCGTCGTGAATACTCGTGTGCCGGTGTCCGGTAGAAGACCGCGGCCTCGGCGGTCTCCACGATCTCACCACCGCGCAGGACGGCGACCCGATCCGCGACGTACCGGACGGCGCCGAGATCGTGGGAGATGAACAGGGCCGCGAACCCGAACTCGGCCTGGAGATCCTTGATCAGGTTCAGGATCTGCGCCTGCACCGAGACGTCGAGCGCGCTCACCGCCTCGTCGAAGACGAGGAACGGCGGCCGGGTGATCAGGGCCCGCGCGATGGACACGCGCTGGCGCTGGCCGCCGGAGAGCTGGTGCGGGTACCGCTGCGCGAACGAGGCGTCCAGCCCGACCTCGTCGAGCATCGCGAGCGTCCGCTCTTCGGCGTCGGCGTGACCGAGCACACCGAGCGGCTCGGCGACCGATCTGCCGACGCGCATCCTCGGGTCGAGTGACCATTGTGGATGCTGGAGCACCGCCTGCATCCGCCCGGCCAGCGCGCGGCGGCGCTTCGGGAAGGGCTCGCCCTCGAAGCGCACCGCGCCGCTCGACGGGGTCCGCAGGCCGAGCGCCACCATGCTGGTGGTCGTCTTGCCGGAACCGGATTCGCCGACCAGCCCCACCGTTTCGCCGGGATCGATGCGCAACGACACCCCGCGCATCGCGTGCGTGGTGCGGCGCCGGAACGGCGGGCCCGAGGCGAACGACACCGACACGTCGTCGAGTTCCAGCACCGGTGTCATCGGCCCGCCCCCACCGCTTCCGGTGCCGCCGCGCGGTGGCACAGCACGTCACGGCCGTCGCTGATGTGCAGCAGCGGCCGCTCCCCCGCGCACGAGTCGAGCACGGCTGGGCAGCGCGGCGCGAACGAGCACCCCGGCGCCGCGCCCGAAAGCACCGGCGGCTGGCCGGGAATGGACGCCAGCCGCTCCCCTTCGGGCACGGCACCGGGCACCGAAGCGGCGAGCGCCGCGGTGTAGGGGTGGCGCGGCTCGGCGAGCACCGCCGACGCGGGCCCCGATTCCACCACCCGCCCGCCGTACATCACGGCCACCCGTGAGCAGCGGCGGGCGACCGCGGGCAGGTCGTGGCTCAGCCACAGGATCGTGGTGCCCGCCTCGGCGGCGAGCGCGAACACCAGATCGAGCACCTCGTCGCGGACCTGGCTGTCGAGCGCGGCGGTCGGCTCGTCGGCGATCAGGAGCTCCGGTTCGGCGGCCATCGCCATCGCGATCGCCACCCGCTGCGCCATCCCGCCGGAAAGCTGGTGTGGATAGCCGCGGGCCACGCGAACGGGATCGGCCAGTTTCACCGTGGCGAGCCGGTCGAGCACGTCGGCCTTGGTCGCCTTGCCCCGCAACGCGAGCGCGACCTGCCTGCCCACCCGCATCGTCGGGTCGAGCGAGCCGATCGGTTCCTGGAACACGTAACCCAGCTTGGTGCGCCGCAACGCCCGCAGCTCGCGCGCCCCCATCGCGCCGACCACGGCATCGTCCACTTTGACCACACCGCCGGTCACCTCGGCCGCTTTCGGCAGCAGGCCGCCGATCGCGGCGCCCAAAGTGGACTTCCCGGAGCCGCTTTCGCCGACGATGCCGACGGTTTCCCCGCGTGACACCGAAAGCGCGGCGCCGTCGAGCGCGCGCACGGCGCCGTAGTCGACCACGAGCTGGTCGATTTCGAGAAGCGTCATACCAGTGACCTCGACTCCCTCGGTTCGAGCCGGTCGCGCAAACCGTCCCCGAACACGTTGATGGCCAGTATCGCCACGACCAGCACCACGCCCGGGAAGGCGAGCAGCCACGGCGCCGCGAGCAGGTAGATGCCGCCCTGCTGGATGAGCACGCCGAGCGACGACTCCGGTGGCTGGACGCCGAAACCGAGGAAGCTCAGCCCGCCCTCGACCAGGATGCCGACGGACAGCGCGTAGGTGCCCTGAACCGCGATGGTGCCCGAGACGTTCGGCAGCACGTGCCTGGCGAGGATCCGCCACCAGCCGACGCCGCTGATCACCGCCGAGGTGATGTAGTCCCGTTGGGACACCGTCATCGCGGCCGTGCGGACCAGCCTGGTCATCAGCGGGATGGTGACCAGCACGATGCTGCACAGGGTCGCCGCCTGGCCCGGTCCGAGCACTGCGGCGACCAGGATCGCGAGCACGATCGTCGGGAACGAATAGAGCACGTCCACCAGGCGCAGCACCAGTTCCGCGAGCCAGCCGCCCCGGTACCCGGCGACGATCCCGAGCACCGTGCTCAGGCTCGCGGTGACCAGCACCGCGAGCGTGGACAGCAGCAACGTGGTGCCGATGCCTTCGAGCACCCTCGGCAGCATCGACCGGCCGAGCTGATCGGTGCCGAGCGGCCACTGCCAGCTCGGGGCTGCGAGCCGGGGCCCGACGATCCCGTCCGGGTTCCCGCCGAGCCCGAACACCGATCCGGCCAGCGCCGCGAGCACCAGCACGACCAGGCATACCAAACCCGTGCGGGACAACGCATCCAGCCTGCGCCACGTGGTCATCGGACCGCCTTCCCGAGCCTCGGATCAAGCACACCCGAGACCGCGTCGCTGAGCATGGTCAGCACGACGAACACCGCGGCCGCGAGCAGCACACCCGCCTGCACCACGGCGTAGTCGCGGCGCCCGACGGCCTGCACCACGTAGGAGCCGACCCCGGGCAGGTTGAACAGGTTCTCGATGATCACCGCGCCGCCGAGCAGGTACGCGGTGATCGTGGTCAGCACCACCAGGATCGGGATCGAGGCGTTGCGCAGCACGTGCCTGCCGATGATCGCCAGCGGGGTTTCCCCGCGCGCCACCGACGCGGTGATGTAGGGCTCCACGAGCACGTTCATCACCGCGTCACGCGTGGTCCTCGCGGTGACGGCGATGGCGAACACCGACAGCACCGCGGCGGGCAGCACCATCGAACGCAGGTTCGCTCCGAGGTCCTCGCCGAGCGGCCGGTATCCGCCGACGGTGAGGCCGAGCGCGTACCGGGAGAACACGAACACCACCAGGCTGCCCAGCACGAACTCGGGCACGCTCACCCCGAGCCCGCCAGCCAGCCTGCCGAGCGCGCCGCCGCCACGCTCACCGGCGCGAACGGCCGTGTAGACGCCGAGGGGAATGCCGATCAGGACCGCGGCGGCGATACCGAGCAGGGTCAGCTCCACGGTCACCGGGATCCGCAGCAGGAACTCACCCGCCACCGGTTCGCCGGACAGCAGTGACGTGCCGAGGTCGCCCTTCAGCGCGGCGGCGAGCCACAACCCGTACTGCACCACCAAGCTCTGGTCGAGCCCGTACTTCGCGGACACCGCCGCGCGCTGGTCGGGACTGGCGAACGGGCCGAGCACGACCTCGGCGAACCCGCCCGGCATCAACCGCGAGGCGCCGAAGATCAGGACGGACACCACGAACAGGGTCAGCACCGCGCTCAGCACCCGGCGGGCCCACCAGGAAAACAACCGCATCGTGCGTCTTCCTTCCGGTCAGGGGCGCGACGAGAGCCGGTAGTCGGCCAGGCCGCGGAAGGCGTTGCCGTAGCCCTCGGTGGCGTACACGGTGGGGCTCACCGAATCCGCGCGGTAGCCGACGATCACCGGCCGCGTCACCAGCGGGATCATCTGGGCGTCGGTGTCGACCGCGGCGCACAGCTTGCGCAGCGCGGGCGCCCTGCCGGGACCGTCCGGTTCGGACGTCGCCGAGTCGAGCACCCGGTTCAGGTCCGGATTCGGCTTCATGAAGCCGAGGTTGAACCCCGCGGCCTCCGGGTTCCACCACTTCGCGACCATTCCCGCGCCCGCGTACCCGGCGAACCAGGACAACGCG
This sequence comes from Amycolatopsis sp. CA-230715, assembly GCF_018736145.1. GTDB lineage: Bacteria > Actinomycetota > Actinomycetes > Mycobacteriales > Pseudonocardiaceae > Amycolatopsis. Next base: position 7,810,497 of record NZ_CP059997.1, on the reverse strand, counting down.
GCGTCGAACCCCGCTGGCACCGAGCCGTAGACCTTGCCAGCCCAGCTCCCCTCGTCGAGCTGTTCGATCGTGACCTCGATGCCGATACGCGCCAGGTTCTGCTGGATCACCTGCGCGATGGCGGGCGCGGGCTCGGTCGCGTAGGCGGTGATCGAGAACTTCAGGTGCTCGGCGCCCGCGTCCTTCAGCAGTTGCCGCGCGCGGTCGAGCCCCGCGGTCGCCGAGGGCAGTGCCGCCGGGTCGCACGCGTCGGGCAGGTCAGCCGGGGTGACCCCGGTCGGCTTGCCGAGCCCGTTGGTGGCGATCTTCGCGATCTGCGCGCGGTCCATCGCGATGTTGATCGCGGTGCGGACCCGCTTGTCCGCGAACTTCCCGCCCGGCGCGTTGCTGTTGAGCATCAGGTAGTAGAAGTCCGTTGTGGACTGTGCGCGCACGCGGACCCCGCGCACCCCGGCGAGCACCTGCGGCGCATCCACGTTGCCGAGCACCGCGAGCCCGGCGCTGTTGTTCTGCAACGAGGCGATCCTGGTCGGGTCCTGCGGCACGATCGCGACGTTCACCCCGTCCACTCCGGGTTTGCCCGGCGCCCAGTAGCGATCGTGGCGCTTGAACCGCCACAGCACGTCCTGGCGGTGGAAGGTGGCCACGAACGGGCCGGTGCCGAGCATGGTCTTGGTGACGTCGAGCGAGCCGTTCTCGATCTCGGTCATCGGCAGCACCGCGGCGGGGGTGTTCGCCAGCGCGGACAGGAAAGGCGTGTAGGGACGGGAAAGCGTGAACCGCACGGTGTCCGGTCCGGTCGCGGTCACCGATTCGACCGGGCCGATCTGCGTCCGCCACACGCCCTTGCCCGCCAGCAGCCTGCGCATGCTGCCGACCACGTCGGCCGGGGTCATCGCGCGGCCGTTGGAAAAGGTGACGCCGGGCCGGAGGTGGAAGACGTACTCGGTCGGGCTCGGCGTTTCCCAGCTCGTCGCGAGCCCCGGCCGCGGTTCGAAACCGGGCCCGACGGTCACGAGCGTTTCGTAGACGAGGGACATCAGTTCCCACGACGTCGCCACGTCGGCGAGCTGCGGGTCGAGACCGGAGACCGCGCCGGTGTCGACGGGCAGTTGCAGTTCGAGCGTGCCGCCGCGGGGCAGCGACTCGTCCGCGACGGCGAGGTAGCCGGGCCGGTCGGGCGCGGACGGCTCCGGCGGCGGCTGCGCGGCGCACGAGGCGGCCAGCGGCAGCGCGGCCAGTACGGCCATGGACCGTCGGATCCGCATGAGACCTCACTCTCCGGGCGGTCTCCCGCGGGCCCGTGCCCCCGCACGACCGCGGGTGGTCACGGGGCGGACCGCCTCGTCCTGCCGGAACGTTCCGACATGGGGAGTGATTAAACGATGGCCACCCCGTTCCGTCAAGGCCCTTTCGCACTCCACCCCCGGCGATCTCGGTGGGAAACAACGGAAAACACCCGGCGTGTTGACCCGGCTCGCGGTCCGCCGCTAGTCTTCTCGTCGATGCCGGAACGTTCCGGCTCGATCGGCTTCCCAGCAGGCAGGGAGAACACGTGACGGACTGTTGCCACCCGCGACCCGAGAGTGCGCCCGCCGCGGACCGCGCGCCCGCGCCCGCGCCGGTGCCGCACCCGCTCGCGCCGGTGACCGGCGCCGAATTCGAACTCGCCAGGGAGATCCTCGAAACCGCCGAGGTATTGACCGAAAGCACGCGGTTCGCCTACGCCGGGCTCGCCGAACCGGAAAAGGAGCTCGTGGCGCGGTACGACCGCGACGGCACGCCGGTTCCGCGGGACCTGCGCGCGCTGCTGCTGGACGTGTCCACCGGCGCGGCCGAGGAGGTGCTCGTCCGGCTCACCGATGCGACGGTGCTCTCCCGGAGTCCGATCGACCCCGACACCGCGGGCCAGGTCCCGGTGCTCGCCGAGGAGCACGAAACCGTCCGCGAAGTCATGGCCGTGGACGAAAACTGGCTCGCCGCGCTCCGCAAGCGCGGTATCGACGATCCCGCGCAGGTCTACCTCGCGGCGCTGTCCGCGGGCCGGTTCGAGTCCATTGCGGACCGAGGGCGCCGCCTGGTGCGGGTGCTCGCGCACTGGCGCCCCGATCCGTCCACAATGGTCTGGGCGCACCCGCTGGACGGCCTGGTGGCCTATGTGGACCTGATCGAGCGGTCGGTGTGCGAGATCGTGGACACCGGTGCCGTCCCGATTCCCGCCGAGTCGGGCGACTACGACGATCCCGAGGTGCGCGGTCCACTTCGGACCTCCCAGCGGCCGATCGAGATCACCCAGCCGGACGGCCCCAGCTTCGCGCTCGAAGACGGCGTGCTCAGATGGGAGAACTGGCAGGTGCGGCTGGGCTACGACATGCGCGAAGGGCTCGTCCTGCACCAGCTCGGCTTCCTCGACGGAGACCGGGTGCGCCCGGTGGTCTACCGCGCCTCGGTCGCCGAAATGGTGGTGCCCTACGCCGATCCCGGCCCGATCCGGTTCTGGCAGAACTACTTCGACACCGGTGAGTACCAGCTCGGCAGGCTCGCCAACGCGCTCGAACTCGGCTGCGACTGCCTCGGCGACATCACCTACGTCGACGCCGTGGTGGCGGGCGGCGACGGGCGGCCGGTGGTGCTGCCCAACGCGATCTGCATCCACGAGGAGGACGACGGCGTGCTGTGGAAGCACACCGACCCGTCGAACAAGAGCAAGCAGACGCGGCGGCAGCGGCGGCTGGTGATCTCCTTCTTCGTCACCGTCGGCAACTACGACTACGGCTTCTACTGGTACCTCTACCTCGACGGCACGATCGAACTGAAGACCAAGGCGACCGGCGTCGTGTTCACCGCCCGCTACGACGAGCGGATCGCTCCCTACGCCTCGCAGGTCGCCCCGGATCTCGCCGCGCCCTACCACCAGCACCTGTTCAACGTGCGGCTGGACATGGCGGTCGACGGTGACCTCAACGCGGTCGACGAGGTCGAGGCCGAGCGGATGCCGATGGGCCCGGAAAACCCGTACGGCAACGCTTTCCGCCGCCGCGCCACCCGGTTGCGGACCGAACTCGAAGCCCGGCGCATGGCCGATCCCGTGCGCGGGCGGACCTGGCTTGTGGTGAACCCGGAGCGGCGCAACCGGCTCGGCGACGCCCCTGGCTACGCGCTGATCCCCGAGGGCCAGCCGGTCCTGCTCGCCGACGACGCGTCCGCGATCCACGGCAGGGCCACCTTCGCGGCCAAGCACCTGTGGGTCACCCGCTACCACCCCGGCGAGCGGTTCCCGGCGGGCGACCTGGTCAACCAGTGCCCGCCGGGACAGGGCCTGCCCGCCTACACCGCGGCGGACCGCGATCTCGACGGCACCGATCTCGTGCTGTGGCACACCTTCGGCCTGACGCACTTCCCTCGGCCGGAGGACTGGCCGGTGATGCCGGTCGACCACTGCGGGTTCGTGCTCCGGCCGGTCGGCTTCTTCGACCGGAACCCGACCCTGGACGTGCCCTCGCCAGGCGGGCACTGCGCGGCGGCGGGCTGAGCATGCGCGTGTACGGGCCCTATGTCGCCCCTTCCCCGGCGATGGAGGTCGACCTCGTCCGGCGCAACCCGTTCGCCGTGGTGATCAGCGCCGAACCGGGCCGCGCCCCGGTCGCCACGCACGCCCCGGTGATCTTCCCCCGCCACGACGCCGTCCCCGGCTCCTTCGACGGCGTCACGATGATCGGTCACCTGGCGCGCAAGAATCCACAGTGGACACAGTTCGCGGCGGAACCGGAGATCCTGCTCGTCTTCTCCGGCCAGCACGGGTACGTCTCCCCCAGCACCTACGGTTTCGAACCCGCGGTGCCGACGTTGAACTACGCGGCGGTGCACCTCACGGGCCGGGTCGAGCTGACCGACAGCCGCGAGGAGTCGCTGTTCGTCGTCGAGGAAACCGTGCGGACACTGGAATCCATGCGCACCTCCCCCTGGGACATGACCGCGTCCAGGGAGAAGTTCGCCTCGCTGGTGGAGCACGTGGTCTCGTTCAAGGTGCACGTGACCGAGGCCAAGGCCCTGTTCAAGCTCAGCCAGGACATGGCGCCCGACGTCCGCGACCGGGTGCGAGCGGACCTCGCCGACGGCGGCTGCCCGCACCTGGCCGACCTGATGGCCGCGGTGGATCAGCCCTCCGGGTAGAGGAACGCTCTCACGTCCAGCTGACGACCGTCCGCTTGTCGACGAACCCCATCAGGAACGAGATGTTGGTCCGGTTGCCGTGCGTTTCGTCGACGGCGTGGACGTGGGCGCCGTTGAAGACGTAGACGTCACCCTCGTGGATGTCGAGCCGGATTTCCTCGAACGGTTCGAGCAGTTCGGCCGGATACCCGAAGCCGGTGAGTTCGAGGCCGAGCCGCGCCCTGCTTTCGTCGTCCGGCCTGATGTCCCACAGCACCAGCCTGCCGCCCTCTTCGTGCTCGACGCACATGTTCACCGCGCAGATCTCGTGGTCGGCCGCCCGCTGGATCTCGAACTCCGCCTGCCTCGGGTCACGGCACTGTGCCAGATCGTCGTGCGGGGCGAGGGAAAACGCCCCGGCTCCGGTCCACGCCCGCAGCAGGGCGGGGCACGCGTCGGCCCCGTCCATCCCGGCGACGCGCAGGGTCGCCGAGCCCTTGGCCAGTTCACCGGAAAGCCCGTCGCGAAAGGACTTCCACGGGGAATCGGGCACGTCGAGGATGTCTTCGACGTCCGCGCGGACCTCCTCGGCCTCGGCGAGGTAGGTCCGCACCGACTTGTTCCAGTGGTAGGCGCCGACGTAGTGCGACGGCTCGCCAGGCCGGTGCCGCCTGCTCGGGCTGTCCCAGAACTTCGCCGTGACGCACTTCCTGGCGTCGGCCGGGATGACGTCGCGGAAGATCACGCCGAGCCGCTGCCCGCGGAGCACCTCCACGACCAGTGCGGGATCGAATTCGTCCCGCTCCGCGAAGTGGAAGAACTCCGCGCCGCCCCGTTGCCCCGTCACTGCCTGCCCCATGGTCCCTCCTATGCCGTCCGGCGGGTTACGAACGTGTCCTCGACGACGTACCCGTCCAAGCCGTGCTGTTCGCCGTATTCGATGAGATCGCTGGTGCGGTTGAGGAAGCCGCGGCCGGAGAAGTTCAGCGAGGTGTTGCACAGCACGCTGAACCCGGTGAGCTCGCGGAACGCCGCCAGCAGGCCCGCCATGCGCGGGTTCTGCCGCGGTGTCACGGTCTGCGCCCTCGCGGTCCCGTCGACGTGGGTGACCGCGCGCAGCCGGTCGGAGCGCACGCTGCTGAAGTAGAGCATGTACGGGTCCGGGACCGAGCCTTCGAACCACTGGTCCGCGTCGGACTCCAGGCAGATCGGCGCGATCGGGCGGTACCCCTCCCGCTGCTTGATCTTGTTGAGCCGGGTCGTGGTCTCCGCATCGAACGGCGCGGCCAGGATCGACCGGTTGCCGAGCGCGCGCGGTCCCATCTCCCACCGGCCGCGGGCCCAGGCGATGATGTTGCCGTCGGCGAGGAACTTCGCCACCTCGGCGAGATCGAGCGGGCGGCTGTGGAACTCGGCAGGGTCGAAGGTCGTGTCCTCGACGAAGGGGTCACCGGCGTAGACGTCCCAGGAGACCGAGGCGGACCCGGTGTAGTGGAGCTGCGCGTCGATCGCCGTGCCGAGCGCGGACCCGCTGTCGTTCGGGCACGGGGGCACGAAGACCTCCGGGAACAGGCCGCACTCCCGCCACCGGCGGTTCCACTCGCAGTTGAGGCCGCAGCCGCCGGAGATCAGCAACGGCAGCCCTTCGGTGAGGTGCTCGGCCGCGTACGCGTGGAAGCGCTCGAAGATGGCGTCCGACAGCTTGGCCGCGACGTTCTTGTAGGCCTGGGACTCCACCCCGATGTCGAGGTACGGCGACCAGGACATCTCGTCCTTGCCCACGTTCAGGATGATCCCGTCCTGAGCGAGGATGAAGTCGATCAGCTCGCGCTCGGCCCGGTCCGGCTCGCCGGGTTCGGCGAATCCGGTCAGCGCCATCTGCTTTCCCGCGTCCTGCAGCCGCAGCAATCCCTTGTTCGCCGGGAACTTCGGGTCGGCGAGCGCGAACAGGTACGCGTACTTGTTGCCGGGATCGGCCAGCACCTGGCGCAGGTGGGTGACCTCGCCGCGTTCGTCGACCCGGTAGAAGGACCCGATGTTTCCCTCCCACACGAGGTGGTAGACCGGCTGCCCGGCGGGCAGCGGCGCGAGGCCCTGCGCGCACATGATGTGCGAGCGTTCGTGTGTCGAGGAGAACCGCCGCACCGGGCGGCCGAACGCGGTACCGGGCACGTCGGTGACCGAGCCGGGACCGACGCCGAAGTAGCCGGTCTGCGACTGCCTTTCCACCGAGTAGTTCCCCTTGACCCAGCCGCCGATGGCGACCACGTCGGGCACCCGGTCGAGCCGTTCCATCGCGGTCGTCAGCACCTCGGCGGTGAGCGAGTTGTACCGCGGGAACGAGTCCTTTTCGGACTCAAGGACGAACAGCAGCCTGCCGTCCTCGATCGCGGCGACCGCACTGTCGTGACCTTCTTTGAAGGACAGGATCAACATGTCATTCTTCCGTTTCGGCCAGGGTGAGGATGGCTTCCAGCGCGGTCGTCCAGTGCTCGGCCAGCTCCCGCACCGCGTCTTCGGCGAGCACCCCGTCCAGCCAGCCCCAGAAGGCGGTCAGCTCGGCGCGCCCGTACTGCTCTGCGATGTACACAGTGGACTCGAGGGCGTGCGACACCCGCATGTCCTCGTCCTGCCCGCCGCCCATGACGCCGGCCAGTTCGGCCGTCGGCGCCCAGTTCTGCGCGTCCTCGCCGACGGTGAACCGGCCGAGGTAGTTGAACTTCAGCCTCGGCTGGGGCAAAGCCGCGAGCCGGGACCGGGTGCGCGGGTTGAGGTAGCGCAGCATCCCGTAGCCCAACCCGTTGTCCGGCAGCGCCCGGAGCTGGTCCCGCACCCGCCGGACCGCCGCACCCAGCGCCGGTCCGGCCGCGAGCACCTCGTCCCACTCGATATCGCCGGGGTCGAACCAGGCAGGGAACACGTTCACCAGCCAGCCGATGGTGCGCGAGCAGTCGAGACCGGGGGCGATCGCGTCACGGCCGTGCCCCTGGAGGTCGACCAGCAGCCCGGCCGCGGGCCCGGTGCGCCAGTGGGCGACCGCGAGCGCCAGCGCGGTGTGCAGCGCGTCGTGCGCGCCTGCCCCCAAGGCCGCGGGCACCGCGGTCAGCAGGGCACGGGTGCGATCGGCTGGCAGCCGCACGGCGAAACCGCGGCCCGCCGTCATCACGTCGCGCACCGGATCCAGCTCCCGGCGGCCCAGCGGCGGATCGGGCCGCCGCAGGATCTCGGTCCACCGGGGCAGTTCGGCGATCCTGGCCGGGGTTTCCGCCTGCGCCGCGAGTTCCTGCGCCCAGCGCCGCACCGATGTGGCCGGAGGCGGCAGCCGTCCCGGCGCGCCCGAGATCGCGGCATCGGCGAGCACGCCCAGCTCTGCGATCAGCACCCGCCAGGACACCGCGTCGATCACCAGGTGGTGGGCCATCATCAGCAGCCTGCCCGGCCGGTCGTCCCCGGCGTCGAACCACACCGCCTGGACCATCACTCCCGAGTCCGGCGCGAGCCGCCGCTGCGCCGCGGCGAACTCGGCTGACATCATCGCGGGGTCCACCGCACCGGTAACCGGATCCAATCTGTCCTCAGTGGACACTCGGTGCAGGAAGTCCCGTGCGGGTACCGTTCCCGGCGCTCCGACCTCCAGCGTCCAGCCGCCCGTCCGGTCGAGCGCGGCGCGGAGCGCGTCGTGCCGGTCCACCAGCGCGTCCAGCGCGGTCAGCAGATCGGTTCGCGACAACCCGGCCGGGGTGCGGACGAGCATGGCGAGGTTGTACTGGTCGATCGGGCCACCCAGCTCGGCGAGGCGCGCGATGATCGGGGTCGCGGGCACCGTCCCGACCGGATCGTCCTCGGTCGCCGAGCCGTCCTCCCCGTGCGATCGGGCCACCTCGGCGAGCCCCGTGACGTTCTGCCGGACGAGCACGTCGCGAGGCGAGATCGTCAGGCCCGCCTCCCACGCCCTGCTGACCAGTTGGATCGACAGGATGCTGTCACCACCGAGGTCGAAGAAGCTGCCGTCGACACCGACCTCGGGCAGCCCGAGCACTTCCGCGAACAACTCGCACAGGATCGCCTCGGTCTCGTCGCGGGCACGCCCGCCGGAGTCGAGTGCGCCGAAATCGGGCGCGGGCAAGGCGTCCCGGTCGAGCTTTCCGTTGGGCGTCAACGGAAAGCGGTCCAGCACCACGAAACCGGCTGGCACCAGGTGGCTGGGCAGGCTCTTCGCGGCGTGCTCGCGCAGTTCCGCCGGCGCGGGCGGCTGCCCGGACGGCACCACGTAGCCGACGAGGCGGCGCGTGCCAGGCACGTCCTCGCGCGGCAGCACCACCACCTGGGACACCGCGGGATGCCTGCCGACCACGGACTCGATCTCGCCGGGTTCGATGCGGAAACCCCGCACCTTGACCTGGTCGTCCGACCGGCCGCGGTACTCCAGGGTCCCGTCGGAGCGCCGGCGCGCGAGGTCTCCGCTGCGGTACAGGCGGCTTCCGTCGGCCGCGAACGGATCGGCCACGAACCGCGAGCCGGTCAACCCCGGCCTGCCGTGGTACCCCCTGGCAAGTCCTCGCCCTGCCACGTAGATCTCGCCCTGCGCGCCGGGCGGCACCAGGCGCAGCCGCTCGTCGAGCAGGTACACCCGCAGGTCGTCGAGCGGCTCGCCGATCAGGCTCCCGTGCTCGTCGGCGCAGGTCCGCTCGGCCAGCCGGAGCCGGGTGACGTGCACGGTGGTCTCGGTGATGCCGTACATGTTCACCAGTTCCGGCGCGCTCTCGCCGTGGCGCTCGAACCACTCCCGCAACCTGGTGAGCCCCAACGGTTCCCCGCCGAAGATCACGTACCGCAGCGCGTGCTCGCCGAGCCGGGACTCCTTCTCCGCGGTGGCGAACTGGGCGAAGGCGGACGGCGTCTGGTTCAGCACGGTCACCCGCTCCGCGCGCACCAGTTCGACGAAATCGGCAGGCGACCGGGTGGTCTCCTGCGGCACGACCACCAGCCTGCCGCCGTGCAGCAGCGGTCCCCACAGCTCCCACACGGAGAAATCGAAGGCGTAGGAATGGAACAACGTCCACACGTCTTCGGCGCCGAAGTCGAAATGCTGCTTCGCCGAGTCGAACAGGCGCACCACATTGCGATGGGTCACCACGACACCCTTCGGCGTGCCTGTCGAACCCGAGGTGTAGATGACGTACGCGGCGTTGTCCGGTGTGGCGGGAGAGGCGAAGTCGTTGCCGGGCAAGCTATCCAAGGCATTGGCGGTCAGGACCACAGTGTCCACACCGGACACCGGGCGGGTCGCGACCACGACCTCCGGCCGGATGTCGCCGAGCAGGAGCGAAATCCGCTCCTCGGGGTAGTCCGGGTCGATCGGCACGTAGGCACCGCCCGCCTTGAGCACGGCCAGGATCGCGACCACGAGGTCGAGCGATCTCGGCAGCAGCAGGCCCACCCTGCGCTCGGCGCCCACCCCGCGGTCGACGAGCAGGCGGGCCAAGCGGTTCGCGCGCTCGTCGAGTTCGGCGTAGGTGAGCCGGTTTTCCCCGCACACCACGGCCACGGCCGTCGGCGCGGCCGCCACGCGTGCCTCGAACAACTCCGGCAGGGTGCGCGCCGGTGCCTTGCCCTCCACCAGCCTCCCGAGCAGGCGGCGCCGTTCCCCGCCGTCCAGCAGGTCCAGCTCCCCGATGCGCTGGTCGGGGTCACCGGTCCAGCCGAGCAGGGCGCGCTCCAGCCGGTCCATGAGCATCCGCACTCCCGCGCCGGTGAACACGTCGGTGCGGTAGGACACCACGCAGGCCAGCCCGTCGGCCTGCTCGGTGACCTCGATGGACAGGTCGAGCTTGGCCGTTTTCAGCTCGACCGGTTGCGGTTCCCAGCGCAGGCCGGGCAGGTCGAACTCGGGCCGCGGATTGTTCTGCACCGTCAGCATGACTTGGAACAGCGGGTGGCGGGCCTGGGAGCGGCGGGGGTTGAGCGCTTCGACGAGCTGCTCGAACGGCACGTCCTGGTTGTCGTACGCGGCGAGCACGGTCCGGCGCACCCGGGCGAGCAGTTCCCGGAAGGTCGGGTCGCCCGAAGTGTCCGTGCGCAGCACCAGTGTGTTGAGGAAGCAGCCGACCAGCTCGGTCAGCGCGTCGTCGGTGCGCCCGGCGATCGGGCTGCCGATCGGGATGTCGGTGCCCGCCCCCATCCGGCTGAGCAACGCGGCCAATCCGGCCTGCAGCACCATGAACGGGGTCGTGCCGGTCTGGCGCGCGAGTTCCGCGACGCTCCGCTGGACCCGTGACGGCCACTCGAACGTCTCGACGTCGCCCCGGTAGTCGGCGACCTGCGGGCGAACCCGGTCGGCTGGCAGGGCGATCTCGTCCGGCAGCCCGGCCAGCGCGGTGCGCCAAAACGCCAGCTGCCGGGAAAGCAGGCTGCCGGGGTCGTCCTCGGTGCCGAGCCGGTCGCGTTGCCACAGCGTGTAATCCGCGTACTGGACCGGCAGCGGTGACCACGCCGGGGCCTCGCCGTCGCAGCGCGCGGCGTAGGCCTCGGACAGGTCGCGGAAGAACGGCACCAGAGACCACCCGTCCCCGGCGATGTGGTGCCAGACGCCGAAGAGCACGGCGGTGTCCGCGCCCAGTACGAACAGGTGCACCCGCAGCGGCGATTCGCGACCGAGGTCGAATTCGTGCCGCGCGGCGTCCGCGAGCCTGCCGGGCAGCTCCTCCTCGGTGGCCTCCTCCACCAGTAGTTCCACCGGCGATTCGTCGAGGACCACCTGGGCCGGGACGCCGCCGGTCTGCGGAAAGATCGTGCGCAACACCTCGTGCCGGTCCACCACGTCGCGCAACGCCGCGCCGAGCGCGGACCGGTCGAGCGAACCGGTCAACCGCAGGCTCCAGAACATGTTGTAGGCAGGGCCGACCCCGTCGAGCAGCTGCAGGTACCAGAGCCTGCGCTGCGCGGACGAGAGCGGCAGGCGCTCCGGTCTCGGGTAGCTGCGCAACGGCGTGCGCGCGGTCTCGGCGTCGTCGAGCAGCCTGCTCAGTTCGGCCACCGTCGGCGACCCGAACACGTCGCGGACCTTCAGCTCGACGTCGAGTACCGTCCGCGCCCTGCTGACGAACCGGGTGGCCAGCAGCGAATGCCCGCCGAGATCGAAGAAGCCGTCGTCGATGCCGACCGAGGGGACGCCGAGCACCTCGGCGAACAGTCCACAAAGGATTTCTTCGCGCGGCGTGCGCGGTGCCCTGGTGCCCGCGGCGAGGCCGAACTCGGGGGTGGGCAGCGCCCGCCGGTCGAGTTTTCCGTTGGGGTTCAACGGGAACTCGTCGAGGATCAGGACCGCCTCCGGCACCATGTGCTCCGGCAACCGCGCGCGCAGGTGCGCCAGCACCGACTCGGTGAGGCCGCTGGTCTCCAGGGAAACCGCGGGGCGGGTGGTGTAGTGCGACAGCTCACGGTCACCGGGGTCGGCGGCCGAGTACACGTCGACCGGTGCGCGCGCCCCGATCAGCGAGGCTGGCGCGAACACGGCGTCCAGTTCCGCCTCGGTCCCCGACCAGGTGGTCCCGACCCAGAAACCGAGCCGGTCGCCGAGCGCGTGCAGGCACTCCGGGTCCACCGCACCGGCACCGGCGTCGGTCAGCCCACGGGCCACGTCGAGCACTTTGCCGAGGCCGGTGCCCGCTTGAAGCTCCCCGGTGGCGGCCACTTCGACGGCGAGCCGCCGGTTGGGCACATCGGTGACCCGCAGCCCGCCGCTCGCCCCGGCCAGCATCGTGCCCAGCCGGTCGAGATCGGTGACGTCGCGGCCCCAGCGGACCCGGGGCAGGTCGCCGAGGGACACCAGGGATTCGGCCGGTTTCCGGTGCAGGACGACGTCGTAGCGGTGGCGGGTCAGCTCGTTGTGGTGCGTGCCGCGTTGCAGGCGGACGTCGATCCCGCCGATCTCGGCGACCCGGCGGCGCAGCGCGGTGAAGAACTCCGGTGCGACGAGGAGTTCCTTGTCCAGCAACACGTCCTGCTCGATCGCCCGGCGCAGCGCGCCCGCCTCGCCCGAGTCCTTCGCCCTGCCCAGCCGGACGGCGGTGTGGAAGTGCCGGCGGGTGCGCAGGTTGCGCAGATCGCCGAGGAACATCGCGCCGCCGGGCACGAGCAGCCCCATCGCCCGCTCGATCACCGCGGCGAGGTATTCGTGATCGGAGAAGTACTGCGCCACGGAATTGAGCACCACCGTGTCGAAGAACCCTTGCGGCAGGCCGTCGACCGCGTCGGCGGCCTGGGTGCGCAGTTCCACGCGGTCCGCGAGATCGGGTCGGCAGGCCACCTGCGCGCGGAGCGCTTCGATCAGCGGGGCGGAGAAGTCCACGCCCCAGTAGGCCGCGCAGTCCGGCGCGAGTTCGGCCAGCAGCAGTCCCGTGCCGACGCCGAGTTCCAGCACCCGTCGCGGCCGCAGTTCCCGGATCCGGTCGACGCGCGCCGAACGCCATTCCCGCATCTCCTCCAGCGGAATCGGCCTGCCGTCGTAGCTGGAGTCCCAGCCGGAGAAGTTCTCGCCCAGTTCGTGGGCGGCCGGGTCGGGATCCGACACCGCGTCGTAGACGCCGCGCCACTCCTCGATCTGCGCCTTCGCCAGCTCGCCGTCGACCTCCGGCGCACCGGCCGGGACGACGTAACCGACCAGGCGCTTGTCACCCGGCGCGTCCTCGCGGACCACGACCGCGGAATGCGCCACGCCGGGATGGGCGTCCAGCGCGGCCTCGATCTCGCTCGGCTCGACCCGGAAGCCGCGGACCTTGACCTGGTTGTCGGTCCGCGCGACGAAGCACAGCCGGCCGTGCTCGTCCCACCGCGCCAGATCTCCGGTCCGGTACATGCGGCCGTCGCCGAACGGGCTGGCCACCCAGGTCGCCGCGGTGAGGCCGGGCCGGTGCACGTACCCGCGGCCCAGCGCCTCGCCCGCGAGGTACACCTCTCCGGTCGCCCCGATCGCGACCGGCCGCAGCTCGGCGTCGAGCACGTAGGCGCGGGTGTTCTGGATCGGCCCGCCGACCGGGATCGGGCCGCCCGTCGCCGTCGCCGGATCGTAGGTGTGGCAACAGGACAGGCCGCTGACCTCGGTCGGCCCGTACCCGTTGACGACGCGCAGACCCGGGTGCCGCTCGGCCAGTGTCGCGCAGTGCGCCGGGGAGAGCACGTCCCCGCCGGGGACCACCTGGCGCAGCCCGGCCAGCGCGTCCGGGTCGGCGTCGACGATCTCGTGGAACAGGCCGCTCGGCAGGTACGAGGTGGTGACGCCGTGCGCGCGGCAGAAGGCGCCCACCTCGGCCACCGACGGGATCCCCGGCGGGAAGATCGCGACACGGGCCCCGTTGAGCAGGCCGGTCCACAGCTCGGTCACCGAGATGTCGAACGACAGGGATGCCATGTGCAGCACCACGTCCGCGGGCCCGACGTCGACGAAGACCGGCGCCCAGGCGAGCCGCAGCACGGCCCGGTGTTCGAGCACCGCGCCCTTGGGGGTCCCGGTCGAACCGGACGTGTAGAGCACGCACGCGGCGTTGTTCGCGGCCACCGGGACACCGGGCCGGGTGGACGGGTAGGCCTCGCTCGCGCCGTCGTCCGGCACGACGATCCGGCCCGCCCCGTCCGGCAGCCGATCGACGAGGTGCCGCTCGGCGAGCACCAGCCCGCACCGGGTGTCGGACACCATGAACGCCAGGCGCTCGCGCGGATAGGACGGGTCCAGCGGCACGTAGGCACCGCCCGCCTTCAGCACCGCCAGCGCGGCGACGGCGAACCCCGCGCCCCGTTCGGCGCACAGGCAGACCGGGTCGTCGCGCCGCACGCCCGAGTCGATCAGCCGGTGCGCGAGCCGGTTGGCGCGCTCGTCCAGTTCACCGAAGGTCAGCGAGAACCCGTCACCGACGAGCGCCGTCGCATCGGGACCGCGATCGGCGGTCGCCTCGAACAACTCGACGATGGATCGCGCGGGGAGGTCGCGGCCGGTGTCGTTCCACGCGACGAGCACGGTTTCGCGGTCAGCTTCCGGCAACAGGTCGACCACGCCGACCGGCCTGTCCACATCGGACACAAAAGCTTCGAAGAAGGTCTGCACCCTGCGGGCGATCGCCTCGGCCGCCGCGCGGTCGAACAGGGCGGGCTTGTGGTCGACCCGCAGCAGCAGCTCCTCGCCCGGCATCACCATCAGCGCCAGCGGGTAGTGCGCGCCGTCGCGCCCGGTCACCCCGGACACCGTGACACCGGGGGCGGGACCGGCCAGTGCGGCCGGGTCCGTCGGGTAGTTTTCCAGCACCGCCGCCGTGTCGAACAGCTCCCGCGTCCCCGCGAGCTGCTGGATCTCGGTCAGCCCGAGGTACTGGTGCACGAGCAGCTCGGACAGCTCGTGCTGGAGCCGGATCAGCATGGCGCGCACCGGTTCGCGCGGGTCGAACCGGATCCGCGCGGGCACGGTGTTGGCCAGCAGCCCCACGATGTCGCCGACGCCCTCGATCTCGGGCGACCGGCCGGAGGCCGTCATGCCGATCGTGACATCGGTCCGCCCGGTCAGCGAGCCGATCAGGACGCCCCACGCGGCCTGCACGAGCGTGTTGAGCCGCAGGTCGTGCCGGCGGCACACCTCGCCGATCGCCGCGGTGAGTTCGCGGGACAGCGGTAGCCAAACCGTTCCGGTGCGCTGCCCCGTCCTGCCCTGGTCCGGTGGCGCCACCAGGGTCGGTCCATCCACATCGGACAAAGCGGCACGCCAGGTCTGTCTCGCCGCGGCTTTGTCCTGCTTGGCCAGCCAGGCGAGGTAGGACCGGTACGGGGTCGCGGGCGGCAGCCGGGTCTCGTCGCCGCCGTTGCCGTACAACGCGAAGAGCTCGCGGAACAGCAGTTGCCCCGACCAGCCGTCCAGCAGCAGGTGGTGGCTGGTCTGCACCAGGCGGCAGCGGTCCAGTGCCAGGCGGACCAGCGTGTACCTGATCAGCGGCGGCCGGGTCACGTCGAACCCGCGCGCGCCGTCGGCGGCCATCACCTCGTCCAGCGCGGCAGCCTGCCCCTCGGCGTCGAGCCCGGTCAGGTCGACCGCCTGCCACGGCAGGTCCACCGACCGCGGGATCACCGCCACCGGTTCCCCCGACTTGCGCTCCAGGAAGGCGGTGCGCAGGTTCGGGTGCCTGCGCAGCAGCGCCTCGGCCGCGCGCCGCAGGCGGTCCGCGTCCACCTCGCCGTCGAGGTCGACGCCGATCTGGACGACGTAGACATCGACGCCGTCCTCGTCGTAGCGGGAGTGGAACAGCAATCCCTCCTGCAGCGGCGACAGCGGCAGGACGTCCTCGATCCCCTGGGTCACCTTCGCTCCTCCGGTACGGCCAACTGGCCGGCGAACTCGTCGAGTTCGAACTGGCTCACTTCGATCAGCGGCTCGTCCGCCACCTGCGCCGCGGCGGGGCCCGCCGCGGTCGCGACGGCGGCGAGCGCGGCAACGGTCTTGTGCCGCAGCACATCGGCGACTGTGACGACCAGCCCGGCCGCCCTCGCCCTGCTGATCAGTTCGATCAGCAGGATGCTGTCACCGCCGAGTGCGAAGAAGCTCGACTCCGGATCCGCTTCCGGGATGCCGATCACGTCGGCGAACAGTCCACAAAGGATTCGTTCGCGATCGTCACGCGGCGCGCGGCCGGTTCCCGCGGCGGTCTCTTCCGGGGCGGGCAGTGCCGCGCGGTCGAGTTTGCCCGCCGAGGTCAGGGGAAGCCGGTCGAGCACGACGAAGACCGGGGGCACCAGGTGGTCCGGCAGCGACCGCGCCAAGTGCGCTCGCACCTCTTCCGGCTCCGGCCCGGCACCGCTCGCGACGAGGTAGCCGACCAGCCGCCGCCTGCCGGACGGGCCGTCGGCCGCGAGCACCGCCGCGTCGGTGATCTCCGGGTGCGTCCGCAGCGCCGCCTCGATTTCGGCCGGTTCGATCCGGTAGCCGTTCACCTTCACCTGTGCGTCGGCGCGCCCGTGGAAGACGAGTTCGCCCGAAGGCAGCCAGGAAACGACGTCCCCGGTCCGGTACATCCGCGCGCCGGGGGCCGGGTCGAACGGGCACGGCACGAACCGCTCCGCGGTCAGGCCGGGCCTGCCGAGGTACCCGCGCGCCAGCCCGGCACCGGCCGCGTAGAGCTCACCGCGCACCCCCGGCGGCACCGGGCGGAGGTGGTCGTCGAGCACGTACACCCGGTTGCCGGTGACCGGCCTGCCGATCGGCGGGATGTGGTCGTCACCGGTCAGCGGCGCGCTCGCGCTCACGCAAACGGTCGCCTCCGTCGGACCGTAGCCGTTCACCAAGCGGTGCTTTCCCGACCACTCCGCCGCGAGCTCGGCGGGCAACGCTTCGCCCGCGCTCAGCACCGTGGTGCCCGCGGGCAGCGATCCGGCGGGCAGGGCCCGCAGCACCGCGGGCGGCAGGGTCACGTGAGTGACGGCGTGCCGGGTGATCGTCTCGGCCAGTGGCGCGCCAGGAGCCAGCGCCTCGCGGTCGGCCAGCACCAGGCAGGCGCCGGACACCAGTGCCCGGCACAGTTCGTCGATCGCGGCGTCGAAGCTCGGCGAGGCGAACCGCAGGACGCGGCTGCCCGGCCCGGTGCCGAGGTGCCCGCCGAAACCCGCGGCCAGTGCGGCGATCCCGGTGTGCTGGACCACGACGCCCTTGGGCCGCCCGGTGGAACCCGAGGTGTAGATGACGTAGGCGGTGTTGTCCACGCGCAACGGGGACACCCTGTCCTCGTCGGTGATCGGCGCCGCGGAATGGCCGAGATCGTCCAGCGACGGGTACGGGGTGACGGGTCCCGGCAGGCGATCCGCGATGGCGGGATCGGCGAGGAGCATCCGCGCGCCCGAGTCGGACACCGTGAACGCGATCCGCTCGCCGGGGTGGTCCGGGTCGATCGGCAGGTACGCCGCACCGGCCTTCCACACGGCGAGCTGCGCGGTCACCAGGTCCACCGAGCTCGGCATCGCCACCGCGACCACGTCCTCCGGCCCCACGCCGAGCCCGATCAGCCAGCGCGCCACCCGGTTCGCGCGAGCGTCGAGTTCGCGGTAGGTCAACCGGATCCGATCGTCGACGACCGCGGGCGCGTCGGGTGCCGACGCAACCCTGCTTTCGACCAACGCGGGCAGCGTCGCGGGGTGCGCCCGCGAGCAGGTGCCGTTCCATTCCACGAGCGCGCGGTGGCGTTCTTCCGCGGTCAGCAACGGGATCTCGCGAAGCCGCCTGCCGGGGTTCGCGGTCACGTGTTCGGCCAGCAGCACCAGGTGCTCGGTCATCCGGCGGACGGTGTCCACATCGAACAGTTCGGTGCTGTACTGCACCACCGCGTCGAGTGTGCCGTCTGGCTGCCGTTCGAAGTGGAAGCCCAGCTCGAACTGCGTCGCCCGCCGCGGCAGCCGGAACTCCCGCACCCGCAGACCGGCCGGGGCGAACCGGGCGGACGGCGCGTCCTGCATCCCCACCATGACCCGCGCCAGCGGCGTCCCGCCGGTGTCCCGCTCGGGGTTGAGCTCCTCGACCAGCTTGCCGAACGGCACGTCCTGGTGCGCGTAGGCGGCCCGCACGGTCTCGCCGACCTCCCCGAGCAGTTCCGCGAACGTCTTCGACTCGTCGATGTCCGACCGCAGCACAAGTGTGTTGACGAAGAAGCCGACCAGGTCTTCCAGCACGGCCCGGTCGCGGCCCGCGGTCGCCGTCCCGATCGCGATGTCCCGCTCGCCGCTGTAGCGCGCCAGCAGCACCTGTGCCACCGCCGTCATGGTCATGAACAACGTGGTGCCGCCTGCCCGGCCCAGTGCCAGCAGCGCCGAGGTCAGCTCCTCGCCGACGCGGAACGAATACAGCGCGCCCGCCGTGCTCCGGACGGGCGGGCGCGGCCGGTCCGTCGGCAGGTCGAACGGGGTGAGGTCCGCGAGCTGCGCGCGCCAGTACGCCAACCGGCCGTCGGGATCGGTGCGCCAGCGATCTCGTTGCCACGCGGTGTAATCGGTGTACCGCACCGGGTTTTCCGGCAGCAGGACCGGTTCTCCCGCGACGGCCGCGTCGTAGCGCGTGCCGAGTTCGCCGGTCATGAGCTCCATCGACCAGCCGTCGGTGACGATGTGGTGCGCCGACAGCACCAGCACGCGCTCGTCCTCGGCCGTGCGCACGGACAGGAGGCGCAGCAGCGGCCCGGTCCGCAGCTCGAACGGGGTCGCCGACTCCTCGTCCAGCACCCGGTCGAGTTCGCGGCGTGGTTCGTCCACATCGGACAGATCGAGCACGCGGATCGGTACGGTCAGCTCGTCGTGCACCACCTGCACGCCGCGACCGGCGACCTGCTCGAACGTCGTGCGCAGCGAGGCGTGCCGCGACACGAGACCGTCCACCGCCACCCGGAGCGCGGCGTGGTCCAGCGCGCCGGTCAGCCGCCAGCCAATACTGAGGTTGTACTCCACGCCACCGGGCGCGAGCTGGTCGAGGAACCAGAGCCGTTCCTGTGCGAACGAAAGTGGCACGTCGCCGTGGTGGTCGCGCGGCACGAGCGTGTCGCGTTCCGCGCGCAGCCCGGCGACGACACCGGCGACACCGGCGGGGGTCGGATGGTCGAACACCGCGCGCGGGGACAGCTCGACGCCGAGGGCGGCCCGGATTCGCGACACCACCCGCATGCTGCGGATCGAATCCCCGCCCAGCGCGAAGAAGTCGTCGTGCACACCGGTCCGCTCGGTGCCCAGCACCTCCGACCACACGGCGCACAGCAGCCGCTCCACGTCGTCACGCGGTGCCACGTACTCTCGTTCGACCGCGGGCCGCAGCGCGGCGAGTGCCGCGCGGTCGAGTTTTCCGTTGGTGGTCAAGGGAAAGGCATCCACGGTGACGAACGCCGACGGCACCAGATAAGCGGGCAGCCTTGCCGCGACGAACTCGCGCAACCGCTCTTCGGCGGGCGCCTGCCCGCGGGGCACCGTGAACGCCACCAGCCGCCGCGGTTCGCCGACGGCGAGCACCGCGGCCTCGGCGATCCCCTGGTGCGCTACCAAAACCGCTTCGACCTCGCCCGGCTCGACCCGGTTGCCGCGGATCTTGACCTGGTCGTCCACCCTGCCGAGGAACTCCAGCTCGCCCACCGCGGACCACCGCGCCAGGTCACCGGTGCGGTACATCCGCGCGTCCGCCTCGAAGGGGTTCGCCACGAACCGCGACGCGGTCAGGCCGGGCCGCCCGCGGTACCCGGTCGCGAGCTGCTCGCCCGCCAGGTACAGCTCCCCGGGCACCCCGACGGGAACCGGGCGCAGTTCGCGGTCCAGCACGTACGTCCGCGTGTTGTCGACCGGGCGGCCGATCGGCACGGTCCCGCCACCGGCGCGGCACGGCCACCAGGTCACGTCGATGGCGGCTTCGGTCGGCCCGTAGAGGTTGTGCAGCGGCACGTCGAGCGTCCGGTACCAGCGCTCGACAAGTTCCGCGGACAACGCCTCGCCGCTGCTCAGCACGTGCCGCAGCCCCGTGCACGCCGCGGCGGCTGGCGTGTCGAGGAAGGCGCCGAGCATCGACGGTACGAAGTGGACAGTGGTGACGCCTTTGTCCCTCACGAGTTCGGCCAGGTACTCCGGATCGCGGTGCCCGCCTGGCCTGGCGAGCACCAGTCCGGCACCGGTCAGCAGCGGCAGCAGCAGTTCCCAGACCGAGACGTCGAACCCGATGGAAGTCTTGTGCAGCACCCGATCCGCCGCGCCGAGCCCGAACGCGGTCCGCATCCAGCACAGGTGCCCGGTGATCGCCCGGTGCGAAACCGCGACGGCCTTGGGGCGCCCCGTGGAACCGGAGGTGTAGATCAGGTAGGCACTCGCGAGCGGGGGAACGACGACCTCGGGCGGGGTGCTCGGGTGTTCGGGCAGCGCGTCGGGGAAGACGGGTACGACGCCGTCGGGCACCACGGCTCCCGGCAAGGTGATCACCGCGCGTGCGGCGCTGTCGGCGAGCACGAAGTCGGCACGCGCCGCCGGGTACTCGGGGTCGACGGGCAGGTAGACACCACCCGCTTTGAGCGTCGCCAGCACGGCGACGACGAGTACGACCGATCTCGGCAGCCGAACGGCCACGGGGACCTCGACGCCGACGCCGACTTCCCGCAGCCGGTGCGCCAACCGGTTCGACCGCTCGTCCAGCTCCCGGTACGAAATCGTTTCCCCGCCGAAGAACACGGCGGGCGCGCCGGGACTCGCCGCCACCTGGTCGGCGAACAACTCGGCCACCGACCGCTCGGACGGATGCTCGGCGGCGGTGTCGTTCCACGCGCGGACCACCCGGTCGTATTCGCCTTCCAGCAGGACGTCCGCTCGCGTGGCCGGTGCGGCGGGCGTGGCGCGGAGGACGTCGAGCAACCCGGTGAGCCTGGCGAGGAACTGGGCCGCGAACCGCTCGTCGGTACGGTGCCCGAGCCGCAGCCACAACCGCCTTCCCGGTACGACGGCGAGGGTCAGCGCGTAGTGCGTGTCATCGGAGACGTCCAGGTCCCGCACCCGGAGATCCGAGAACTCCGCCAGCCGGTCCTGGTCGAAGGGGTAGTTCTCGAACACGAGCAAGGTGTCGAACAGTTCGCCGTACCCGGCAAGGCGCTGGATCGACGGCAGGTCGAGGTGCTGGTGCGGGATCAGCTCGGCCTGGTCGTCGCGCAGTCGCCCGAGCAGCTCGGACCACGGCTCGGTGCGGCTCGTCCGGACCCGCACGGGGACGGTGTTGATGGACAGGCCCACCATGTTCTCGATCCCGGGGACCTGCGGCGGGCGGATGGCCACGGTGGCACCGAAAACGACGTCGTCGCGTCCGGTGAGCCGTCCGATCAGCACCGCCAACGCGGCCCGCAGCACCGTGTTCAGGGTGACGCCGTGCGCACGGGCGGTCTCGGCGAGACCCGCCGTCTGCTCCTCGGACAGGGTGACCGTCCGGGTCGCCGCCTCCTGCGTCCGAGGCGGTGCCACAAGCACGGGACCAGCGAGCCCCGCCAACGCGGCTTTCCACGCCTGACCTGCCGAGACCCGGTCCTGAGCGGCGAGCCACGCCAGGTAGTCGCGGTACGACGGCGCCGAGGGCAGCTCGGTTTCCTTGCCGTACAAGGCGAACAGCTCTCGCAGCAGCACCGGCATCGACCAGCCGTCGAGCAGCAGGTGGTGGTGCGTCAGCACGATCAGGTGCCGCCGGTGCGCCAGCTTGACCAGCGTCAGGCGGAACAGCGGCGGCGAGGCGACGTCGAACCCGGCCGCGCGGTCGGCGGCGAGCAGTTCGGCCAGCCTGTCGTCCACTTCGGACAGATCGACGGTGGTCCATGGCAGGCTGACCTCGGACGGCACGACCTGCACCGGTTCGCCGGACTCGCGGGCGTGGAAACCCGCCCGCAGGTTCGGGTGCCTTGCCAGCAGCGCCTCGCCCGCCGCCAGGAGCGCGGCCGGGTCGAGGTCGCCTTCGACGTCGATCCGGAGTTGGACGACGTACGCGGCGTCCACGCGATCGTAGGCGTGGAAGAGCAGTCCCTGTTGCAGCGGCGTCATCGGCAGGATGTCCGCGACCCCGTCGCCGTACTGTTCGATCTCCTGCCTGGACACGCGCACCAGCGGGAAGTCGGACGGCAGGCGCGCCGGTGCGGTGCGGTACTCGCTGAGGTCCCGCAGTGCCCGGAACCACGACTCGGCCAACTCCCGGACGTCCGGTTCGGACAGCACTCCGGACGGCCACGACCAGTGCGCGACCAGGCTGCGGCCGGTGTCGTCCTGCCGCGCCAGCGCGTTGACCTCCAGCGCGTGCCGCATCGGCAGGTCCGGATGGGAGCCGCCGTCGAAGTTGTGGCCAGCCTCGATCCGGCCGAGGTAGTTGAACCCGAGCTGCGGGCCGGGTAGCGCGGCGAGCACTTCGCGGGTCTCCGGGTTGAGGTGGCGCAGCAGGCCGAAGCCGATTCCGTTGCCCGGCACCGTGTTCAGCTGTTCCTTGACCCGCTCCAGCGCGTCCGGTCCGGTGGCGTCGCCGACCTCGAGCCGCACCGGGTGCAGGCTGGTGAACCATCCGACCGTCGAGGACAGCTCGGCACCGGGCGCCACCGCTTCCTGGCGGCCGTGCCCTTCCAGGTCCACGAGCACACCGGTGCCGTCGTCCTGCCCGCGGCGCCGGCGCCAGCCGGTCATCGCGAGCGCGAGACCGGTGAGCAGCACGTCGTTGACGCCGCAGCGGAACGTGGCGGGCAGGTCGGTCAGGACTCGCTCGGACACCTCCGGCGGCAGCGACAGGACGAGCGCGCGACCGGTCCGGGTCAGGTCCCTCGCCGGGTCGAGCGGGCGGTCGCCCAGCACCGGCTCTGCGGCGTCCAGTACCGAGCGCCAGTGGGGCAGTTCCGCGACGACACCGGGCCGGGCCGCCTGCTCGGCCAGCGCCCTCGCCCACCACCTGAACGAGCTTCCGTCCGGTTCGGGGACCCGGATTCCCCGCACGGCGGCGAGGAACTGGGGGATCAGGATGCGCCAGGACACCCCGTCGACCGCGAGGTGGTGGATCGCCAGCAGCACCCGGCCCGGCCGGTCCCGGCCCGCGTCGAACCACACCAGCCGGACGATCGCGCCGTCGTCCGGGTCGAGTTCCGCTTGCGCGGCAGCGCTTTCCCGGTCGATCACGGCACGGGGATCCGGACCGGTCAGCTCGACGCGGCGCAGGCAAGCCAATTCGGCTCCCGCTTCCGGCGGTTCGATGACCAGTCCACTGTCGACAGTGCGGATGCGCAGCGCGTCGTGCAGGTCCAGCAGCACCCGCAGCGCGCCGGTGAGATCCGCTTCGCCGACGCCGTCCGGCAGGTCGAGCAGCACCGACTGGTGGAATCCCCGTAGCGGCCCGCCGATCTCGGCGAACCATTCCATGATGGGTGTTCGCGGGCAGGCGCCGACACCGTCACCCGCTTCGCCACCGCCGTGCGGCCGCTCGTCCCTGGACACCTTGGCGAGCCCGGCGGGAGTCCGGTACAGGGCCACGTCCCTCGGCTCGATCACCAGCCCGGCGGCACGAGCGCGCCCGATGAGCCGCAACGACAGGATGCTGTCCCCGCCGAGGTCGAAGAAGCCGTCGTCGGCCCCGACCGTCGGCACGTCCAGCACCTCGGCGAAGAGTTCGCAGAACCGCCGCTCGACGGGGTTTCGTGGCGCCAGCGCACCGGAGAGACCGGCGAAATCGGGGGCGGGCAGCGCCGCCCGATCCAGTTTTCCGTTGGTGGTGACCGGCAGTTCGGGCAGCGCCACCACGGCGGAGGGAACCAGGTAGTCCGGCAACGCGGCACGGACGTGCTCGCGGATGTCGATCACGTCGGCACTGTCGCTGTCGAGCACGACGTACCCGACGAGCCGCTTCTCCCCCGGCCGGTCGGTGCGGACGACCACCGCGGCCCGGCGCACCGCGGGATGCGCGGCGAGCGCGGCCTCGACCTCGCCCGGCTCGATCCGGTGGCCGCGGATCTTGACCTGGTCGTCGGTGCGGCCGAGGAACTCCAGTACCCCGGCACCGGTCCAGGCCACCAGGTCGCCGGTGCGGTACATCCGGGCGTCCGCCTCGAAGGGGTTCGCCACGAACGACGCGGCCGTCGGCCCCGGCCTGCCGTGGTACCCCCTCGCCTCGCCGCAGCCCGCGAGGTACAGCTCCCCAGGCACACCGGGCGGCACCGGGCGCAGCCGGTCGTCCAGCACGTACGCGCGGATGTCGTCCATCGGCGCGCCGATCGGGACGGACGTGCCATCGGTCCCGGTGAGGTCGTGGCTGACCGCGAAGGTGGTGAACTCGGTGGGCCCGTACCCGTTGACGACTTTCGTGTCCGGGCAGTGCGCCAGCACGCGCCGGATCGCCGACGGAGACGCCTGCTCCCCACCTGTCCAAATCTCGCGCAGGCCGGCGAAGCAGTCCGGCGCTTCGTCCGCGAAGTGGTTGAACAGCGCGGTGGTCACGAACGCCGCGGTGATGCGCGGTCCGGCGATCAGCCGCCGAAGCGAGGACGCCGTCAGCTCCCCGGCAGCGACGACGACCTGTCCCCCGGTGAGCAGCGGGACCCAGATCTCGTAGGTGACGGCGTCGAAGGCGACCGAAGAGTGGAGCGGTACTCGCCGGTGCGCGTCCCAGCGGCGGTCGCGGGCGAAGCCGATCACGGCCTCGTGCGGTATCGCGACGCCTTTCGGCGTACCGGTGGAGCCCGAGGTGTACCCGAGTTGGGCCGTCTGCCTGGCGTCGACCAGGATCGCGGGCGGGGTGTCCGGGGCGGAATCGTCCTCGTCGACGACCAGGACGCCTACCGCCTCGGCCGCCGCCCGGTTGCCCTGATCGGCGAGCACCGCCACGACACCGGCGTCCGCCGCCACCCAGCGCAGCCGCTCCGCCGGGGAGCCGGGGTGCAACGGAACGTAGGCACCGCCCGCCTTCAGCACGGCGAGCATGGCCACGACCAGATCCGGCGACCGGTCCATCAGAAGCGCCGCCGCGGACTCCGCCGTCACCCCGGCGGCGACGAGCCGGTGCGCCAACCGGTTCGACCGCACGTGCAATTCCGCGTAGCTGAGCGCTTTCCCGTCGAAGACGACCGCGGGCAGATCGGGGTGGCGTTCGGCGCGTTCGGCGAAGATCTCGTGGACGCACCTGTCCGGCCGCGGCTCGGTGGCGGTGTCGTTCCACTCGACGACGACGCGGTGCCGTTCGGCGGGCGTGAGGACGTCCAGCGCGCCCACGGCGGTGGCCCCGTCCGCATCCGCGATGGTGTCGAGCAGCCGGAAGAACCGGTCGTGATGGGCGGCGACCTCGGCGGTGTCATACCTCGCCGAGTTGCCCGCGGTGAACGCCTCCACCCGGCCCCCGCCCGGCTGGAGCAGGAAGCCGACCGACAGGTCGTCGACGGGGCCGGTGCTGACCTGGTGCGCGACCGCCGTGGCCGAGCCGAACCGCTGCGCGTAGTCGAAGGGCACGATGTTGACCGTCAGCCCGGGGACCAGCTCGCCAGGCCCGGTCCGGCCGAGGTCTTGGCGGAGGTCCTCCAGCCGGTAGCGCCGGTGCTCCAGCGCGCGGCGCAGTTCCCGTTCGGTGTCGGCGAGCAGCGCCGCGACCGGGACGTCGTCGCGCACCGCGATCCGGATGGCGAGCACGTTCGCGACGAACGCGGGCACGTTCGCGACCGCCTCGTGCTGCGCGCCGACGGCGAACCCCACGACGACGTCGTGCGCACCGGTCATCCGCCGCAGGTACACCGCGGCGGCGGAGACCACGATCGCCGGAAGTCCCACCCCCGCCGCCCGCGCGGCCCGGCGCCAGCGCGCGGGCCGCGCGACCTCCAGCGCCGCGCTTCTCCGGACGGAGGGAAGCAACCGGGTGTCCGAGCGACGGGAAGGGCTTGGCGCGCTGGGAAGATCCGCCAACCGGCCGATCCAGAACCCCCGGTCGGCGGCGAACTCCGCACCGGCGCGGTAGTCGGCTTCGTGCCGCAGCAGGGAGTCCAGCGAGCCGAACGGCGACGGCCCCGGCGCGGTGCCTTCGGCCAGCGCGTTGTAGACCTCGGCGGCCCGTTCCACGGCCATGCCCAGCCCGCGGCCGTCGATGACGACGTGGTGATACCGGTGGTACCAGAGGAAGTGCTCATCGGTGAGCCGCAGGAGGACCGTGGTGAACAGCGGTCCGCCGTGCAGCGCGACGGGTTCGGCGAGGTCGTCCCGCATGAATTCGTGCGCGGCGGCGACCGCGTCGGGACGCGCGCGAAGGTCGAACTGGCGGAACGCACTGCCCGGCACCGGCCCCGGTGTCTGCGTGGGACCGTCGGCGATCGTGACGGTCAGCGTCCCGGTTTCCCCCACGGTGTGCCGCCACGCCCGCTCCAGCGTCACCGGGTCCAGCCCCGCGGTGAACTCGAAGTACTGGGCGATGTTGTGGCGCGGGTTCGCCGGATCCAGCTGCTGGGCGAGCCACGTGCCGCGCTGCGCAGCCGACAAGGACCGTTGCGTGCTGTGCTCGGACATTCCCAAATCCCCCACTCGTGTACCCGGCCACTCTTGCAGCCCCGCGTTTCCACGGCAAGCGATTCTCCGTAGCACGAAATAGCGCGGGAACCGGGTCGCTACTGTCTGTGAGGAATCAGCACCCTGACCATTTCCGCCACCGTCCACGTGGCGTGAATGTGGCCCGGAATCGGGAAAGCCGCCACCGGAGGCCAGGAACAGTCATCTCTGTGGAATCATCCACGACGACGATCATCGCGATTTACCACACTCCCTTATCAAAACGGTATTCGAAACGCATCAGCACAATGGCGGATCTCCACTAGAGCGCTTTCGCCAGCACCTCCAGCCCCTCCGCCAGCAATGAGTCCGGAATGGACAGCGGAGGCAGGAACCGGAGCACGTTGCCGTGGCTGCCCGCGGTGAGGGTGAGCAGGCCGTCGCGGTGGCACCGCCCGCTGATCTCCGCGGTCCGCGCGGGATCGGGGGTCCCGTCCGGCCCTCGGACGATCTCGATCGCCTGCATCGCACCGCGTCCCCGCACGTCACCGACGAACGGGTACCGCTCGGCGAGGTCCTCCAGCACGGGCCGCATGATGCGGTCGATCTCGCCCGCCCTGCGCACGAGGTCGTGCCGCTCGATCTCGTCGAACACGCCCAACGCGGCTTCGCAGGCGACCGGGTTGCCGCTGAAGGTACCGCCGAGCCCACCGGGCGGCACCGCGTCCATCAGCTCGGCCCTGCCGGTGACGGCACCGAGCGGCAGGCCACCGCCGAGACCCTTCGCGGTCACCAGCAGATCGGGGCGGATGCCCTCGTGCTCGCAGGCGAACAGGGTGCCGGTGCGCGCGATCCCGGTCTGCACCTCGTCGGCGATCAGCAGGATGCCGCGGGCGGCGCAGATCTCGGCCACCGCGGGCAGGAATCCCGGCGGCGGCACGATGAACCCGCCCTCGCCCTGGATCGGCTCGACGACCACCGCGGCCACGTTCTCCGCGCCCACCTGCCGGTCGAGGAGGTCGGCCAGCGCGGTGGCGGCCTCTTCCGCGCACCGTTCCCTGTCCCCGCGCCAGCGGTACGGGTACGCCATCGGCGCGCGGTGCACCTCGGGCGCGAACGGGCCGAAGCCCTGCTTGTACGGCGCGTTCTTGGCGGTCATGCTCATGGTGAGCAGCGTCCGCCCGTGGTAGCCGTGGTCGAACACCACGATCCCGGTGCGGCCGGTCGCGGCGCGCGCGATCTTGACCGCGTTCTCCACCGCTTCCGCGCCGGTGTTCACCAGGAACGTGCGCTTCTCGCCGGGCACCGGCGCGAGCCGGTTCAGCTTCTCGCAAACCTCCACATAGGACTCGTACGGGTTGACGAGGAAACAGGTGTGGGTGAACCGGGCCAGCTGTTCGGCCGCTCGCTCGACCACGCGCGGCGCGGCGTTCCCGACCGTGGTGACCGCGATCCCGCTGCCGAAGTCGATGAACGAGTTGCCGTCCACGTCGACCACGACCCCGCCGCCCGCCTGGGTGACGAACACCGGCAGCGAGGATCCGACCCCGGCCGGGAGCGCCGCGCGTTGCCTGCGGAGCAGTTCCGCCGATTTCGGCCCGGGGATCTCGGTGCGTACCCGGCGGACCTGTGCCAGTCCCGGTCCGCTCTTCCGCTCGACCACGCCATACCTCCGTCTCTCCGGCTGAATCGCGGACGACGGTAGGCGCCGGGCCGGGACGGCACGATCGACGAGTCGTCCACCGTCGGCGCCGGGAGATGGACGACTCGTCGAGTGCCCGTGCGGCCACCCGCGGGCGACGCTGACCCGGCTCAGCCGACAGGAGGTATCCATGACCATCGAAGGGGCACTCGACGGCCTGCTCGTGGCCGACTTCTCGCGGGTGCTCGCCGCCCCCTACGCGACCATGCTCCTCGGCGATCTCGGTGCCGAGGTGATCAAGGTCGAGCGGCCCGACGGCGGTGACGACACCCGTGCCTGGGGCCCGCCGTTCGCCGGTGACGAAGCGACCTATTTCCTTTCGGTCAACCGGAACAAGCGCTCACTGACGCTCGACCTGCGCACCGAGGACGGGCACCGGCGGGCGACCGAACTCGTGCGCCGCGCCGACGTGGTGATCGAGAACTTCCGGCCGGGAACGATGGCGGGCCACGGGCTCGACCCCGAGCGCGTCCGGTCGCTGAACCCCCGCGCGGTGTACTGCTCCGTGACCGGTTTCGGCGCGGGCGGTGGCGCGGCGCTGCCCGGGTACGACCTGCTGGCGCAGGCGGTCGGCGGGCTGATGAGCGTCACCGGGCCCGCACCGGGCGAACCGGTGAAGGTCGGCGTCGCGCTGGTGGACGTGCTCACCGGCCTGCACGCCGCGGTCGGCATCCTCGCCGCGCTGCGGCACCGCGAGCGGACCGGCGAAGGGCAGCTCGTCGAGGTGAACCTGCTGAGCACGCTGCTGTCCGGCATGGTCAACCAGAGCGCCGGGTACACGCTCGCCGACGTCGTGCCCGCCGCCATGGGCAACCGGCACCCGTCGATCGCGCCGTACGCGGTGTTCCCCGCCGCCGACCGCCCGATCGTGCTCGCCGTCGGCACCGACCGCCAGTTCACCGCGCTGTGCGAGGGAATCGGGCTCGCCGAGGACCCGCGTTTCGCGACGAACCCCCAACGCGTCGAGCACGCCGAAGAACTCACTGAACTGATCACCGAGCGGCTCGCGGCCCGTACCGCGGACGACTGGTTCGCCGCGCTCAGCCCGCTCGGTGTGCCGTGCGGCCCGGTCAACGATCTCGACGGCGCCTTCGCCCTCGCCGAAGAACTGGGGCTGCGACCGCTCGTCCCGAGCCGGGACGGCAACCTCGTGGCCAACCCGATCGGGCTGTCGCGGACCCCGCCCGGCTACCACCGGCCGCCGCCACGGCTCGGCGAGCACACCGAGGACCTCGAGTCCTGGTTGGACACCCCACTATCCACAGGAGATCGATCATGACCGACCCGCTGAACCTGCTCGACATCGCGTCGACCCTCCCGCAGGAGGAACGGGACATCCAGGAAACCGTGGCGAGGTTCGCCGCGGACCGCCTCCGGCCGGGTATCCGCGAATGGTACGAATCCGGGATCTTCCCGCGCGAACTGGCACCGGAGTTCGGCAAGCTGGGCGTGCTCGGGATGCACCTGGACGGATACGGCTGCGCGGGAGTGAGCGCGCTCGGGTACGGCTTAGCCTGCCTCGAACTCGAAGCCGCCGACTCGGGCTTCCGCAGTTTCGTTTCGGTGCAGGGCTCACTGGCGATGTATTCGATCCACCGCTACGGTTCGGACGAGCAGAAGGCCGAATGGCTGCCCCGCATGGCGGCGGGCGAGGCCATCGGCTGCTTCGGCCTCACCGAACCGGACTTCGGCTCGGACCCGGGTGGCATGCGCACCCGCGCCGTCCGCGACGGCGCCGACTGGGTACTCGACGGCACCAAGATGTGGATCACCAACGGCTCGATCGCCGACGTGGCAACGGTATGGGCCCGCACCGAAGACGGCATACGGGGCTTCCTCGTCCCCGCGGGCACCCCGGGATTCACCGCACGGTCGTTGGGCCACAAGCTCTCCCTCCGCGCCTCGGTCACCGCCGAACTCGTCTTCGACCGCGTACGCCTCCCCGGCAGCGCGCTGCTGCCACTGGCCCGCGGACTGTCCGCCCCGCTGTCCTGCCTGAACGAAGCCAGGTTCGGCATCCTGTTCGGCGCCGTCGGAGCAGCACGGGACTCGATCGAATGCGCACTCGACTACGCGAAGACGCGAACGCAGTTCGGCAAGCCGATCGCCGGATTCCAGCTCACCCAACGAAAACTGGCCGACATGGCAATCTCGGCGAACTGCGCGATGCTACTGGCCCAGCACCTGGCAGACTTGAAGGACCGCGGCACGATCCGAAGCGAACAAATCAGCACCGGCAAACTGAACAACGTACGGGAAGCACTCGCGATCGCCAGGGAATGCCGAACCATCCTCGGCGGCAGCGGAATCACCACCGAATACGCACCACTACGCCACGCGAACAACCTGGAATCCGTGCTGACGTATGAGGGCACCTCGGAGGTACACACGTTGGTGGTGGGGCAGGCTTTGACGGGTATTCCGGCGTATCGCTAGGTTTCTGGTCAACGGTCGTGGTCGGTTCGCCGTGTCGGATTGCGGTTTACCGATGGCTTTGGACGGGAAGGAGCGGAGCGGCTTCTGTTCTCCGGGTCAGGGTTGGGCGGTGGTTCCGTAAGATCGCTTGCGCTGGTTCTGTTGGTGCCACGGGGTTTGTGCTGGCTTTCTCACCTCTCATGTCGTCGCTTCGCTCTCAAGCTTCAGTGTTACTGCGGCGTGGTCGGTTCGCCGTGTCGGGTTGCGGTTTACCGATGGCTTTGGACGGGAAGGAGCGGGCTCGCTTCCGTTTCCCGGGTCGCGGTTGAGCGGCGGTTCCGTAAGATCTCGGAGGTCAGATTCCCTTGGGGCAGAACGTGGTCAATGCCTGTCCATTGTGGACTTGACAACTTGTTCACCCGATCGGGTCAGTCGAACCTGTGTGCGATCGCGGTAGAATTGAGGCGTGTCCGAGACTTCTCTTTCCCTTGTGCCGCAGCAGGATGGGCTGTGGCGGCTTGACGCGCGTGAGGTTGCCGCACTGCTACGGGAAGAGTTGATGTCGTGGTGGCAGCAGGAAGCCCGTATCCACCGCATCATCGCGCACCTGGACAACGGTGGTGCCCGCGATCTGGGGTACACGAGTGTGGCCGGGCTGGTGGCCGATATCGCGCGCTGCACCGGGCCTGAGATGAAGAAGCTGGTGAAGCGGGCGTTGGTGACCAACCCGAGCCAGGGGATCGATGGTGCGGAGATTCCCGCCGCGGCACCCCTTGTCGGGGATGCTGCCAGGGAGGGCGCGATCTCGCCGGAGCATGTGGACAAGATCGTGCGGGTCCTGGAGAAGATCCCGGCCACGACTCCGGTTGAAGATCGGGAGTTCGCGGAGCGGTCTCTTGTGGAGCTGGCGCGGAAGGCGGGTACGTCGGAGATCAGCAAGCTGGGTAAGGAGATTCTCGGCTACCTCGACCCCGACGGGCCCGAACCTCGCGACACTGCCGAACCCCGACGTGCCCTGCACGTCCATCAGCGCAAGGACGGGTCAGCCAAGTTCGACGGCTACCTCGACCCGATCTCCGCCGCGAAAACCCTCGCTCTGCTCGATCCTCTCGCGACACCCCGTGCCGGGGAGTCCGATGGCACCGTGGTGCGGAGCCGGGCGGCGCGGTACGGGGACGCGTTCATGGAGATCGTCGCCCTCGCCGCCAGCCACCCCGAATCCCCGAACCGCAGTGGCGGCCGGGCGGATCTGATCGTGACGATCCCCCTGGCCGACCTCAAAGCCGAACTGGGCAAGGCGTGTCTGGACATGGTCACCGATATCACCGCCAGCGAAGCCCGCATCCTCGCCTGCGACTGCAGAATCATCCCGATGATGCTCGACGGCAAAGGCCAACCCCTCGAAGTCGGGCGGGCGAAGCGCCTGGTCACCGAAGCGATCCGATACATGCTTGCCATGCGCGACAAAGGATGCGCGTTTCCCGGTTGTTCCCGCGCGCCGCGCCACTGCGAGGCGCACCATGTCGTGGCGTGGGCACACGGCGGCCTCACCGAGGTGGGCAATCTCGTGCTGTTGTGTGCTCACCACCATCGGCTGTTGCATCGTAGCGACTGGACACTCCGCATGGTCAACGGCCTCCCCGAATTCACCCCACCCGACTTCATCGACCCCTGGCGAAGATCCCGAACCAACCACCACACCGCCCAACCCCGCGCCGCATAAACAACTCAGCCGCCATCCAGCGGCAGCTATGTCCACAACAGACTGCCGGAACAAAACCCGGCTCTTCAGCAACTACCAGCGAAGGGGAGGGTTCTGGCTATGCCGTGCCGTTACAGGCATGGCTCTGTCGTGGTGACCATGTTGGTTGTCGAAGGCCACACTCCCGCCCGCGTACAGCGAGATGATCATGTCGTCCAGGGACACAGACACCCTGGGAACCACCACACCCATCCACGGCATCACCAACTACCGCGAAAACCACTCCCGCATCCGCACCAGCACCGCAACCCCGCGCCGTGGCCACCACCCTCCGAGCAGGCAACAGCAGCCAACGCCCCGAAATCACACGGCACCCCCAGCGATCCGGCAACCACCGCGTCCACACCAGACTGCGAGCGAAAACCAAACCCAGTGACCGCGGTTAGCGCGGGCGCGCCTCCCAGGCCAGGATGGCGAGCAGCAGTTCGGCGCGCACGCGGGCCGAGCCTAGATCGCATCCGAGTACTTCGGCTGCTCTGTCCAGGCGGTTGCGCAGGGTGTGCCGGTGCACGCCGATCGCGGTTGCGGCGGTTTCCCCTTGCCCGTTGGCTTCGAGGAAGGCACGCAGCGAGGTGACGAGGACGGGATCGTGGGCGTGCAGTTTCGCGATCGTGCCTTCGGCGACGGAGTCCAGTACGGCTCGGCTGCCGGGGGCGGTGAGGAGCGCGCCGCCGGTGAGCGAGTCGAACTCGGTGAGGTGTTCTTCGCTCGCGGCGGCCGCCAGCCTTGCCTCCGACAGCGCATGGTGGAGCTCGGAGAGCGGATGCGGGCCGCTCAGCCCGGCGCGCGCGGCGGCCGGTGACAGCGCGGCGACCCGCGCCCCGGCGAACCCGCCCGGCAGCAGGGCGATCACCTCGTCGGCGGATTCCCGTGCCAGCAAGGGAAGGTCGCATTCGGACAGTGCATCGTCGATGTCGGCGAGGATCCGTTCGGGATCGTCCGTGCGCACCGCGAGGACGCGGATACCGGCCGAGCGGTCCACCACGTCGGCGAACTGCGAGCGCAGTCGCGGTTCCAGCGCGGGATCCGACAGCAGCAGCCCGAGCAGGGTCGCGCCGAGCCGGTTCCGCTCGGCGCGCAGCCGTCGCGGCTTTTCCTTGTCCAGAGCCAACAGCGAGGCCGCGTGCCCGAGCAGCACCTGTTCGGCTGGGCCGAGCGGGTGTGCACCGGCGACGGCGAGCCAGCCGTGCACGGCCCCGCCGACACCGACCGCGTGCACGCTGATCGCCCGCCCCTTCGTGACGACAGCGGAGCCGGTCGCCGCGCCTGCCAGTGCCACCACCTCGTCGACGTCGGCTCGCGCGGCGCGGGAGCAGGTGGCCTCGACTTCCTTGCCCGGACCGAGGAACACGGTGGCGGCGCCGGTGGCGGCGGACAGTTCGCGGACGATCCCGCCCGCACCGTTGCGCAGCGCGGCGCGGGTCATCTTCGGCTGCGCCCGGGAGACTCGGAGCACTTCCTCGTACCGCAGCTCGGCGAGCCGGTCCAGCACCGCCTTGGTGACCGCGGCGAACGGCGTCGGCAACGGCACCTCCAGCACCGGCAACCCCAGCTCGTCCGCGGCGTCCACAATGGACCTCGGCACGGTGTCGTGGGAGAGTCCGACGCCGAAACCGAGCGCGGACACCCCCGCGCGGTCCAGGCCCCGCACGTAGTCGGCCTGCCGCTCCGACAGGTGCGCACCGGTGGTCAGCACCAGTTCGCCGCCGGAGAGCCACGGGGCGGGATCGGCCAGGTCGATGCTGTGCGCGAAGCGCAGGGGCCGATCGAGACCGGCCTCCCCCGCGACGAGTGACAACCCGAGTTCCGGCCGGTTCAGCAGCCACCGCGACGACAAGTTCACCTCGTCACCGTAACCACCGGCGCGCTTGCCTGCGCCGCCAGTTTCATGTTAACTGCATTGACATGAAATCCGGCCGGACCTACACGCAGCGCGCCAGGGCCGAATCGGCCGAGGCGACGCGACGGCGGATCCTGCTGGCCGCGGTCGGCCTGCTCCGGGCGCGGCTGCGCACCGACATCCGGCTCGCGGACGTCGCGGCGGAGGCGAAGGTGAGCGTGCAGACCGTGCTGCGGGCCTTCGGCAGCCGCGACGAGCTGCTCGAGGTGGCGTTGACGGAGCTGCTGGCGGAGTTCGGGCACGCGCTGGACCAGGCCGAGCCCGGGGATGTCGACGGATCGGTGACGGCGTGGTTCGACCACTACGAGCAGGTCGGCGAGATCGTGACCCGCAATCTCGCCGACGAGTCCGCCCCGGCGGTCGCCCGGATCGCGGCGATCGGCAGGGAGCGGCACCGCGCGCGGGTGCTGCGCCAGCTCGCGCCCCAGCTGCGCGAGGTGCCGCCCTCGCGCCGTGCCCGGGTGGAGGACGCGCTCGTCTGCGCCTGCGACGTCTACACGTGGAAGCTCCTGCGCCGCGACATGGGCCGTCCCCGTCCGGAGGCGGAGGCGACGATGGCGTTGATGATCACCGGAATCGTGGAGGCGACCTGACATGGCACGGCTGCTGTTCGTGAGCTGGTACGGCGCGGGCAACCAGGGACCCGCGATCGCGGTCGCGCGCGCGATGGCCGAGCGCGGCCACGAGATCGTGTTCGCCGGTTACGCGAACCAGCGCGAACTGTTCGAGGGCAAGGGTTTCGAGTTCCGCTTGCTGGTACGCGCGGACGCCGGGTATCCGAAGCGGACACCGCCGGAGGGCTGGCTGCCCAGCCTCGTCGCGGCGGTCTGGGCCTGCCCCGCCCATCTCGAAGACCTCCCTGCCGTACTGGCCGGCGGATCCTGCGACGCGATCGTGGTGGACTGCCTGATGTTCGGCGCGCTGGCCGCCGCCGAAGCGTCCGGCCTGCCGGTCGCGGTGCTGGTGCACAGCGCGCCCGGCGCGCTCGCCGCACCCGGCGACCCGTTGGAGCACGCCATGCTCGACGCCGTGAACGAAGTGCGGCAGCGTGCCGGACTCGACGCGGTCGCCAGGTTGTGGGACGCCTGGACCCCGTTGACCACCGTGTGCACGAGCATCCCCGAGATGGACCCGATGGCGGACTCCGCGCCCGAGTCGTTCCGCTACGTCGGGCCGCTCCGCGAAACCGGCGCTCGCGAAACACCGCCCTTCGACGACCCGCGCCCCGTCGTCCTGGCCGGGTTCTCCACCGGCCCCGCCTGGGATCAGACCTCGCGCGTGCAACGGACTCTCGACGCACTCGCGGACGAGGACGTGCTGCTGCTGGCCACCCTCGCCGAGGTCAAGATGAAAGCGTTGTCCGTCCCGGAGAATGCCACAGTCGTGCCGTACCTCCAGCACGACTCCGTCCTGCCGCACGCCTCGGCGATGGTCACCCACGCTGGCCACGGCACCGTGTGCGCCGCACTGGCGCACGGAGTTCCGGTGGTGTGCCTGCCCAACCCCGGTTCCGACCAGCACGCGCTGGCCGCCCACGTGAGCGCGCTCGGCGCCGGGATCGCGCTCGACGGGGACGCCGCGTCCCCCGCCGAAATCCGGGAAGCGGTGGCCGAGGTGGTCGGCTCCCCCGCCTACGCCACCGCCGCGCGCAGCCTGGCCGCCCGGTTCGCCGCCGCGCCGGGCGCGGCCGGTGCCGTCGCCGAGCTGGAACGGCTCGTGGCCCACTGTCCAAAAGCGACCGAAAGCCCGGCGTAAGCTACCGCCATGCGCACGACTGCCGTGATCACCGGCGCCGCCACCGGGATCGGACGAGCCCTTGCCGAAGCGCTCCACGCGAGAGGCGCCCGCCTGATCCTCGCCGACGTCAACGCGGACGCCCTCGCCGAGACCGCCACCCGCCTGGACGCGACCGCCTGCACGACCGACGTGGCCGACCCGGACGCCATGGCGGCGCTGGCGGAGAAGGCGCCGCGAGCGAACCTGATCTGCCTCAACGCGGGAATCGTCGGCGCCGCGCTGGGTGCCCCGTGGGAGGTCCCGCCGGACGACTGGGACCGCGTCTTCGCGGTGAACGTCAGCGGCGTCGTCAACGGCCTGCGCGCCTTCGTTCCGCGCCTGCTCGCCGCGGGCGAATCGGCGCACGTGCTGATCACCGGGTCGCTGGCGGGGCTGACCGTGTTCCCCGGCGGAGGCGCGTACGGCCCGTCGAAGCACGCCGTCGTCGCGCTCGCCCAGCACGCGGCGATGGTGCTCGCGGACACTCCGGTGAGCGTCAGCATGATCTGCCCCGCGCTCGTCGCCACCGGTATGTCCGCCGAGGGGGAAGACCCGGCCGATGTCGCGGAGCAGGCGCTGCGCACGATCGACGACGGCGTCTTCGCGGCAGCCCCCGAAAACTGGCAGCGGACGGTCGTCACACAGACCACGAACCTCGTGGCCGGGCGTCAGCCGACTCCACCGGTGCCGGCGGACTGATCGTCGAACACCTCCTTCGCGACGCCCATCGCGTTGAGCGCGGCGGGAAAGCCGACGTAGAAGGCCAGGTGCAGCACCGTCTCGACGATCTGCTTCCGCGTACCGCCGATCCCGAGCAGCGTGCGCAGATGCGCGCCCAACCGCGGCAGCTCGGTTCCCATCGCGACGCAGGCCGCGACCGCGACGATCTCCCGTTCGACGGGGCTCAGGCCGCGCGAATCCGAACCACGGGGAAGCACCTCGCCGGCTGGGGAACCCGCGACCTCACTCGCGTACTCGATCGCCTCGATGACCTGCTGACGACCGCACCCGACGTTCAGCGCGGCGTCCGCGTGGAACCGCAGCTGGGCCGACGCGTACCCGAGCGCGGTCAACGCCCCGACGGTGACGAGCTGCCGTTCCGGCAGTGAAAGCCCTTCGCGGTGGTAGACCTCGCCGTAGATGAACCCGACGCACCGCTCGCCGAACTCGGGTTCGCCGATGCTCGCGAACAGGTCGAGCACCGCGGGCCGCTCGCGCCCGCCCAGCCGCTGGATCAGGGCAAGACCCTGCTCGAAGGAATCGGTCATCGCGCGCTCCCCAGATCCGTGTCCACTCACCCGGCAAGATACCCCAATGCGCGGCGGGCGCGGCACCGTCCACTAACGACCCACGGCGGGGGAAGCGCCCCCGGTGACGAACAGGGCTGGCGCACCGGTGCCGTCGGCGGGCACCGACCAGATGTCGCTGCTCCCGTCCCGGCCGGGAAGCGAGTACAGCACGGTCTTCCCGTCCAGCCACGCGGCCTGGTCGTCGACGCTGCGGGTTTCGGCGAGCACGGTTTCCTTGCCACTGGCCAGTTCCAGCACGGCCAGCCGCCACGGCGCCGACTGATCCGCCGAAACGCGCTTCTTGTACGCGACCCTGCTGCCGTCCGGGGACAGCGATGGGCATTCCACGTTCTCGTGCAGCGCACGCCCGCGATAGGCGCGGAAATCGGCTTCCACCAAGTACGTCTTGCCCTTGCTCGCCATCGTCAGGTAGAACCGGTCGTCGTTCGAGGCGAAGGTGATCCCCCAGTAGTTCACATCGGCCGAAAAGTACTGCTCCCCGTTGACCTGCAACGGCATCTCTTCGACCGTCTTGACCAGCTCACCGGTTTCGATGTCGAGAATGCCCGCCCTGGTGGAGAACCCGGTCGCGGCGTAGGAGTCACCGGTCACGAACAGCGTCCACGCCGCCATCCGCCCGGACGGGGAAAGCCTCGCCCTGCTCGGCGAACCCGGCAGGTCGAAAGTGCGCAGCACGCGCAAATCCTTGTCCAGCACGGTGATATCGGTGACGGGCGGCAGCACGCCAGGGCGGGCGGCGAGGCAGAGCGCCTTCCCGCCCGCCGCCGCGAACCGGTCGCACGACAGGCCCGCGGTGTGCCGCGGCGCACCGGGTGAAGCGGCTGGCACCTGCGCCACCCTGCCGTAGTCGGGTCCCGCCGCGGTGTTGCGGAAGAGGACCTGCCCCGGCGACGGCACCGACAGCGCCTGGCCCGACACCACCGGGACCACGTTGACATCGCCGTGCCGCGCGGTCTTTTCCCTGGCGTACCAGGTGTACCCGATCGCGGCCCCGGCCAGCACGAGCACGGTCACCAGCACGATGAGCCAGCGGGAACGCACCGTCACGCGGGCACCTCCACCCTGCGCAACGGCCGCACCACCGCGGCCGCGAGCACCACCGCCGCCAGCACGCCCGTGGTGACGAGCACCGCCGGGTACAGGTCCCACGCCGTCCACGCCCAGCCGAACAGCACCGAGGAGATCATCCGCGTAGTCGCCTGTCCGGTTTGGACCAGTGCCATCCCGCTCGCCCGCAGGTGCTCCGGCAGGCACGGCCCCGCGGCGGCCATCAGCACCCCGTCGGTGGCCGCGTAGAACACCCCGTGCAGTGCCAGCGCGACGACCGCGAGCAGGACGCCGTCGAACGGGCCGACCAGCGTCAGCAACGCGCAGACGAGCGCGACATGTCCGCCGAGGAACACCTTCCACCGCCCGATCCGGTCGGCGAGGCGGCCGAGCGGTACCGCGAGCAGCAGGTAGACCCCGGCCGTGCCGAGGGGCAGCAGCGAGAAGTAGACCTGCGCGATGTCCGACCGGCGCTGCAGCAGCAGGTACACGAACGAGTCGCTGACGGTGACCAGCCCGAGCAGCGCCGCCCACCAGCAGATGCGCCGGAACGACGCGATCTTCAGCAGGCCCGCGGACTCGGACAGCGAAGGCCTGGCGCGCACGGGCGACGGCTTCGTCCGGTCCCGCACGGCCACCACCAGCACCAGCACGCCCAGTGCGGCGACGCAGAAACTGGTGAAGAACACCGCGTCGTAGCTGCCGAGGCTCAGCCACAGCACGACCATCGCCACGAGCGGTCCGAGGAACGCGCCGACCGTGTCGAGTGCGCGGTGCACGCCGAACGACCGGCCGAGGAACTCGGGCTCGCTGCTGAGCGAGATCAACGCGTCGCGGGGCGCGGTCCGCAACCCCTTCCCGGTGCGATCGGCGGCGAGCACCGCGCCGATCGCACCGACCGAGGAGCCCGCGGCCAGCAAGCCGAGCTTGCAGACCGCGGACAGGCCGTAGCCGAACCCCGCGACCGCCTTGAACCGGCCGAACCGGTCGGCGACGTGCCCACCGGCCAGCCGGACGAGCGCGGTCACGCCCGAGTAGAGCCCGTCGAGCACGCCGAACTGCAGCGGGCTCAGCCCCAGCCCGAGCACGAGGTAGACCGGCAGCACCGCGGTCACCATCTCCGACGAGATGTCGGTGACCATGCTGACCATGCCCAGTGCGAGCACGTTGCCGCTCACCCTGCGCGCGGTGCCCTTGGGATCGGGTATGCCCGCCGCGGAATCCGCGCTGCGGCTCGTTGCGATGTACATGTGTCAGTGGCAGGTGTAGGCCGGGCTGCTGTCCAATGTGGACCCATCGGTGCCGAGCAGCTTCGTGGCGAAGCCGGTGTCGGTCAGGTCCAGCCGCAGCACCCCGAACGTCGACAGCAGCTTCTCGGTCGACGGGTGCTCCGCGTGCACGGGGTAGAGGTCCATACCGCCGGTGCCGCCGATGATCTGCACCGGGCCGTTCGGGTCCTTCTTCCCGTCCACGTTCTGCGGGGCGAACCGCTCGTAGTGGTGGTCGTGCCCGTTGAGCACCAGGTCCACCTTGCCGTTGACCAAAGTGGACCAGATGTCGGCGACGGTCTTGTTGTCGCCGTGGTCACCGGAGCTGAACCGCGGGTGGTGGTAGTACGCCGCGACGCAGCCCTTCTTGTTGGCCGCGAGGTCCTGCTTGAGCCACGCGAGCTGCTCGGACTTGCCCGCGGCGAACCCCTTGTCGAACTGGGTCGAGTCCAGCGCGATGAAGTGCCAGTTGCCGAGTTCCCAGCTGTAGTAGGTCTTCCCGTTCGGCGTCGCGGTCTTGCCGAAGTACTCCTTGTACGCGCCGAGCGGCGTGTGGTCGTAGGTCTCGTGGTTGCCGGGGACCGGGTGCATGATGTTCTTGAACTTGCCCCAGGTCTTGTCGAAGTACTTCTGGAAGTCCTCGATGTGCGCGTCGTCGTACTGGTTGTCGCCCATCGTGATGACCGCGTTGGGCTTCATCGCGCCAACCTGCGCCGCCGTCTTGGGGTGCACGCACTTCGAGTCGCTCGCGGTGCACTGGGCGGCGATGTCCCCGGCGGCCGCGAGCACGTAGGTACCCGCTTTCCCTTGTGGCGTGGTCGCTTTCAGCTCATCGGCCGAGGTGGACACGTTCCCCGCCGCGTCGCGCGCGCGGACCGAATACCGGTACGCGGTGCCGGGCGTGAGACCGGTGTCGGTGTAGGCGGGCGTGGTGGTCGTGGCGATCACCTTCCCGTCGCGGAGCACGTCGTACCCGGTGACGCCGATGTTGTCGGTGGCCTCCGCCCAGCTCAGCTCGGCCGTCGTCGCGGTGATCGCGCCGACCGCCGACCCGGTACGAACCGAAGGCGCCGTGGTGTCGCCGGTGGAGTCCGGGACGCCGTAGACCGCCAGTTCGCTGAGCGAATGCCCCGCGCCAGGAGTCAGGTCGACGACCCGGACGAACCGGCCGTGCGCCGACAAGCCGGTCAGGTCGTCCACACCGCCGTCGCCGTCGGTCACCAGGCTGGCCTGCCGCCACTGGCTGCCGTCGTCGGACACCTCGACCCGGTAGGCCGTGGCAGGACCGGCACCCCATTCCAGGAGCACCCGGTGGACGGCGGCGCGCTGGCCGAGGTCCATCCTGATCCACTGTGGATCGGGCCGGGCCGCGCTCGTCCAGCTCGTCG
This sequence comes from Amycolatopsis sp. CA-230715, assembly GCF_018736145.1. Classification (GTDB taxonomy): domain Bacteria; phylum Actinomycetota; class Actinomycetes; order Mycobacteriales; family Pseudonocardiaceae; genus Amycolatopsis. Next base: position 7,769,778 of record NZ_CP059997.1, on the reverse strand, counting down.
CGGTGTCGCCGTCCGCCGCGTTGTCGGCACCGGACGCGGCGTCGGACATGGTGGAGGAAACGACTTGCTTTTCGTGGGAGAGCAGGATGTCTGAGGCCTGCGCGCTGGCCGTGAGCAACGGGGTGAGCAACAGGGCGGCCGCCGCGGTGGATACGGTGGCAAGGCGTGCGTTCACGTCATACTCCTCGAATACCATGGCGGCGGTGTGAGGAAGTCGTGCGATCTTCAATTGTTAAGAAACCTTCTTAACAAGAACCTCGGTATCCGGTCAAGCCCCGCCGCCCGTACGGACGCACCGGGCCGACGCGGTCAGCTCACGGGGTGACCGGGATGTTGGTCAGGCCCGCTTTCGCGCCGGTGACGGTGTTGGAGGCGTAGACGACGTTCGGCCTGGCCTTGCACTTGGCCGTCGAGCTGATCTTGATCGCGTACTCGCCGACGCCGCCGAGATCGGACTTGTTGTTGCGCCAGACGTTGCCGCAGCCGTTGTCGAACGACGGGTTCGTGCTCGTGTTGTGCGTCTCGTAGCCGTTGGCGAACGTGCCCGGTTCCGAGAAGGTGCCGGTGTTGTCCTCGATGGTGTAGCCGATGCCCTTCACGTCGATCCACGAATCGGCGGAGTTCTCGCCGGAGATCCCCTTGCCGTCGAAGGTGTTGCCCTTGATGACGCCCTCGAAGGTGCCTTCCTTCACGTCGATCGGCTCGGCCGCGATGCCCGGTCCGATGTGGTTGCCCAGCACCTGGATGCGGTCACCGCGGTCCACCCCGCCGGAATTGCCGTGGCAGGCCCAGTTCGAGTTCGCCGAGCCGAGGTAGACCCCTTCGCCGTATCCTTTTTGGACCAGTCCGGTGTTGGTCACCGTGGAGTTCTTCAGCACGCTGTCGGCCGACGAGCGCCGGAAGTGGATCGCTTCCTCGTCGATGCGGTCGACCGTCACGCCGTCGATCGTGGTGTGCGGTGAGGCGTCGACCACGATCCCCTTCTTCGACTCCCGCACGGTGAACCCGGTGAGGTTCCAGTACGCGGCGCCGGAAAGCCACAGGCCGTATCCCGAGTCCCAGCCGGGGGTCGGGGCCGGGCAGTCCGGCGCCTCACCGGACGGGCCGTCGTTCACGAGCACCGCGTCGGCGGGGCCGGTCAGCGTGATGGGTTTCGCCGCCGTGCCCGGTTTGGTGGCCTGGAACGAACCGCGGTAGGTGCCCGCGGCCATCTTGATCGTCTGCCCTGGCGACGCGGCGGCCAAGGCAGCTTGGAGTTGCGCGGTCGTGCCGACCTCCACCGTGTCGGGCGGGGGCGCGGCTTCGACCGTGCCGACGGGACCGCCGACGACGAGGCAGCAGGCCGCCACGGCGAGCGCGCGAAGTGGGGATCTGGCAGGGATGCGGGACACCGAAACCTCCGGGGGCGGATGCGCGGAAAGGGGCGGCGGTAACCCGGGGGCGAGCTTCCGCCTTTGTAGTTCAGCTCGTTGCCCGCTGTCAACGGTAGTGACTCGCGTCCACGTATCTGAACGCGTGGCAGGACAAGGCCATCGCGCGATTGAGCTGTTTCGGAGCTGAATCCCAGCTCTTTCTTGTGTTGGACGCGATGATCGCGAAGACCAATACTGGGCGGAGGGAAAAGAACCGGGACGGGAGAGCCGTGGACACCGCAGAAACGCCGGACACGGCTCGCCTCATGCGCACCTTCGGCATTCGCTTCCTGGTGCTCGGCCTCGTGCTCGTCGTCGCGGGCGAGACGCTGGCGGCACTCGCCGTGCTCGGTGCGGGCACGGGCCTGCTCATCGCATCGGCACGGCCTCGGTCATGAGCTTCCGCGGGTCAGGTGCGCCAGCAGGGCGCGCGCGGCGGGGTTGACCGGCTCCTCGACCCGTCCAGCGAGGTGGATCGTCCTGGTGAACGCGGGCCGTTCGAGCGTGGCGAACGGCAGCCCGGAGCGCTCGGCGACCCGCAGCGGCACGATGGTCACCCCGAGCCCCGCCGCCACCAGCTCGACGAGCAGCGGCACGTGCGTCGCCTCGCACACCTGGTGGTAGCGGATCCCGGCGTCGGCGAACCTGCGGCCGATCATCATCTGCAGCACGCTGCCGGTGAAGCCGACGAACGGTTCGCCGTCGAGCTCCCCCAGCCGGACCCGGCGGCGATGCGCGAGCCGGTGCCCCGGGTAGCTCACCAGCACCAGGCGCTGGCTCCACTGCGCGAAACTGACGAGATCCTCCCGCAGCGGCCCGTCGGCGGCGAGGTAGGCCAGGTCCAGTTCGCCGTCGGCGACCGCGTTCGCCAGATCCGGCACCGTGCCGTCGCGGACGTGGATCCGCACACCGGGATGGCGCGTCCGGAACACGCCCAGCTCGCGCGGCAGGTCGACGACCGTCAGCGCCTGGATGGTGCCGACGGCCACCGCGCCGCGGGTCAGCCCGGCCACTGCGGACACCTCACTCCTGGCCGCGTCGACGTCGGCGACCACCCGGTTCGCCACCGGGAGCAGCGCGCGGCCCGCCTCGGTCAGCATCACCCTGCGGGTGGTCCGCTCGAACAGCGGCGCGCCCAGCTCGGATTCGAGCTTGCGAACCGAAGCGCTCAGCGCCGACTGCACGACGTGCGCCTCGCGCGCGGCCCCGGTGAAGCTGCCGGTGCGCACGACGGCGAGGAAGTGTTCGAACTGCCGCAGCTCCATTCAGCGATGCTATCGCTCAATACCGGAACACACAGCGACGTGAGGGCCGCTGCCCGTGCTGAAAGCGGCGAGCAGGTGGGCTACCGTCCTGAGTGTGACGCGTGTGGTGCTCGTTTCGGTCCTCTGCCTGCTGGCGGCCGTCGCGATGGCGGCCGTTTTCGTGGTGTCCCCGTGGTGGCTGTTCGCCGCGGTCCCCTTGCTGGCCGCCGGGGGTACCGGGTGCTTCGACCTGATCCAGCGCACCCATTCGGTGCTGCGGAACTACCCCGTTCTGGGGCATTTCCGCTATCTGCTGGAGGCAATCCGGCCCGAGCTCCAGCAGTACTTCATCGAACGCAACACCGACGGGCGGCCGTACGACCGCGACGTGCGCAGCATCGTTTACGAGCGCGCGAAGGGCACCGAGGACGAATCGCCCTTCGGCACCGAACGGGACGTCTACGAGGACGGCTACGAAACCTTCGTGCATTCGTTCGCCCCGGTTCCGGTGCCGGACGAGCCGCCAAGGGTGCGCGTGGGCGGGCCGGACTGTGCGAAACCGTACGAAATGGCCCTGCTGAACGTGTCCGCGATGAGTTTCGGGTCGCTTTCGTCGAACGCGATACTGGCGCTCAACGGCGGCGCGGCCAAAGGCGGTTTCGCGCACGACACCGGCGAGGGCGGCTTGTCGGAATATCATTTGCGCCACGGTGGCGATCTGGTGTGGGAGCTCGGCACCGGCTACTTCGGGTGCCGCACCCCCGACGGCGGTTTCGACGGGGGCGAATTCGCCGAGAAGTCCGCGCACGAGGCCGTGAAATGCTTGTCGCTCAAGCTTTCCCAGGGCGCGAAGCCGGGTATCGGCGGCGTACTTCCCGGCGGCAAGGTCAATGCCGAGATCGCGAAGGTCCGCGAAGTCCCGCAAGGGAAAACGGTGATTTCGCCGCCGTACCACCGGGTCTTCTCCACGCCGAGGGAGCTCGTGCTGTTCGTGGCACGGATGCGCGAGCTGGCCGACGGCAAGCCCGCCGGTTTCAAGCTGTGCCTCGGCTCGCGGCGGCAGTTCCTCGCGGTGTGCAAGGCGATGGTGGCCGAGGACGTGACCCCGGACTTCATCCTGGTGGACGGCGCCGAGGGCGGTACCGGTGCCGCGCCGCTCGAATTCTCCGACCACATCGGCGTTCCGCTGACGGACGGGCTGATGACCGTCCACAACGCACTGGTCGGGGCGGGGTTGCGGGACCGGATCAGGATCGGCGCGGCGGGGAAGGTGGCCACCGGCGCCGATATCGTGAAACGGCTCATCCAGGGCGCGGACTACACGAACGCGGCGAGGGCGATGATGTTCGCGGTCGGCTGCATCCAGTCGCAGCGCTGCCACACCAACCACTGCCCGGTCGGTGTCGCCACGCAGGACGCCCGGCGCGCGCGGGCGCTCGACGTCGAGGACAAGACCGAACGCGTGTACCGGTTCCAGCGCGCGACGGTCCGCTCGGCACAGCAGATCATGGCCTCGATGGGCGTGCACCGCCCCGAAGACCTGCGCCCGCACCAGCTCCGGCGACGGCTCGACCCGATCACCGTGCGCTCCTACGACGAGCTGTACGAGTGGCTCGAACCTGGACAGCTCATCGCGGAGGCACCGGAAACCTGGGCACGGGACTGGGCGGCAGCCGATCCCGACCGCTTCACCGTCTGATCGCGTACTCCGGCCACGAAACCGGATCCTCGGGCCCGCCGCGCGCCGAGACGTAGCCGTCCGGCCGGATGAGCAGCCAGCCGCCGCCCTCGGCACCGAGGTCCTCGGACAGCTCCGCGTCGTCGAGCGCCAGAACCGCCACTCCCTCCGGCGCGGCGTCGGATCCTCCGTGGTTGCCGAGGCGCAGCAGTGTCCACTGTGGATTCCGGAGCTGGCCGAGGAGTGCCAGCCAGCCGTCACCCCCGGCGCGGTCCGCGGTGACGGCGGTGACCCGTTCCCCCGGCCGAGGTGTCGCACCGCCGTCGTCGGGCACCGTCAGCGGGCTGCGGGGATAACTGATGGACAGGGCCTGGATCGTGCCGAGGATTTCGCGCCCGTTCACCTGCCCGTAGCGCTCATCGGTGGTGCCGAGCACGTAGCTGGTGATCATCGCGGTGGACTCCAGCAGCTTCTTCCCGATCGGCACCCGCTCGGCCGCGTAGCTGTCCAGCAGTTCCTCGCCCGCCGTGCCGTCGATGACCGAGGCGAGTTTCCAGCCGAGGTTGAACGCGTCCTGCAGGCCGGTGTTCATGCCCTGGCCTCCGGCCGGGCTGTGCACGTGCGCGGCGTCGCCCGCGACGAAGCACCGGCCGCGGCGCATCTCGGGAACCGCGCGCTGCTGGATGGTGAACACGGACACCCAGTCCGGGACTCCGAACCGCGCCGGAAGACCGGTGGCCGCGGTGACGCGGCGCTGGAACCGCTCCGCCACCTTCGACGGCTCGTTGTCCAGCAGCGCGTCCGCGGTGTCGAGGAGCCGCCACCTTCCCTTGTCCCGCATCGGGAACAGCATCACCGCGCCGCCGTCGGCGAAGAACCAGTGCACCGCGTGCGGGTCGAGGCCGATCTCCACTTCGGCGTCGGCGACGAGCCAGGTGTAGGTGGACTCGCCTTCGAGCGGGATGCCAAGCTGCTTGCGGACCACGCTGTGCGCTCCGTCGCAGCCGACCAGCCACGGCACCTCCACCGCGGCCGCGGCCCCGTCCTGCCCGACGAGCACCGCCCGCACACCGTTCTCGTCCTGGGACAGCGAATCGAGCCGGGTGCCCCATTCGACCGTGCCGCCGAGCCGTTCGACGCGCCGCCTGAGCACCTCTTCGGTCCGCGTCTGGTCGACCAGCAGCCCGTACTCGTACCGGGTCGGCACGTCGCTGTACCCGAAGTCGAACCGCTGGACGTCGGCCCCTTCGACGTGCCGGACGAACCCGGTGACGCGCTGCCCCAGTGCGAGTATCTCGTCCACGATCCCCAGCTGCTCGTAGATCTCCAGCGTGCGGGCTTGCGTGCCGAGCGCGCGGCTGCGCCGCACGGGACCTCCGGCGGCTTCGACCACCCGGACCCGCACCCCTCTGCGCAGCAGCTCCCCCGCCGCCATCAGCCCGACCGGGCCCGCGCCCACGACCAGCACGTCCACTGGATCGGCTGCCATCTCGACCACCCCTTCCCCGATTGTCAGGTCACCTGACACTAACTTTGATGGTGGTCACCGCGTCAAGGAAGGTCCCCCGATCAGACGGCCGGGTGCGGCGGACCCCAATCGGCGTCCAGTGCCGCCCGCAGCTGGTCGACCACGTCCTCGCCGAGCCGGTCGACCAGTCGCCGCTCGGCCTCGGCCAGCGTCCGGCGCGCGATCCGCAAGCGCTCCAAACCCGCTTCCGTCGGCAGGACCAGTTTGCTGCGCGTCGAAGACGGATCCGGCTCGATGCGCAGCACGCCCGCCTTCACCAGCTCACCGACGGCCTGGTGCGCCGACTGGCGCGCGACACCGGAGCGGCGCGCCAGCTCGGAGATCGTGATCCCGCCGGGATCGAGCTTGGTGAAGATGTCCATCTGCGTGATGCTCAGCGGCGGCATCCCCTTCGCTTCGAGGTCGGCGATCGTCGCGTCGGCGAACCAGCGGAACGCCTGCCTGAGCAGCGGCCCCAGCAGGGGCTTGCCGTCGTAGGTCATCGCCGTGCCGCTCGATTCGGACATGCCGCCCATGGTAGCCGCCCGGCCTCGCGCCGCGTAACGTCCACAATGGATCAGTTCGGTGATTCGTGAGTGCGCGGTGGCTGCTGGAATAGTTTGATACCCGAAGACTCAGTGGTGGGCACGGTCATTCTGCCCTTCGCCGGGTAATGGCTGAAGGGCCAGGATTTCGGCCAGTCCACTGTGACCACAGCAGCTACCGGGCCGCCGACGGCGGCGAGATTGCCTACGCGGCGCGGGGTTGGGCGGTGTGGCGGTTCGATCGGGATCTTCGCCACGGGTCAACGAACTCGGGCGGGGTGAATTCGGGGAGTCCGTTGACCATGCGGAGTGTCCAGTCGCTACGATGCAACAGTCGATGGTGCGCGGAACATAACAGCACGAGATTATCTAAATCGGTGGTGCCGCCGTGTGCCCACGGAATGACCTGGTGCGCCTCGCAGTGACAGGGCGCGCGGGAACAGCTTGCGAACGCGCATCCCTTGTCGCGCATGGCAAGCATGTACCGGATCGCTTCGGTGACCAGACGCTTCGCCCGCCCGACTTCCAGGGGTTGGCCTTTGCCGTCAAGCCGGGCCGCCCCGGGCCGAGGGCAGTGTGCACGTCAGCATGACGGCGATGCTCTTCGAGCTGCCATGAAGGCCGTGCTGTGCGGCACCAGCGCCTGTTTCTTCTCCTTGGGCGTGCTCGTGCCGGTACTGCGGTTTGTTGCTGAACGACAACCAAGCCCTCCACGCCGCCTCGACGATGCGCCGAGGGAGAAGCAAGGCGATCGAACCTTTGTTCGATCATGACTGTGACACGACGTCGACGGAGAAGACGCGATCGCGCTTGTGACGACCGGCGATATCTGTCACTTACCAGCGACATCTGTCACCGGCTGTCGTCTGCTCAGTCGATTGTGTGGCTGTTGTCCTGCGGTTTCTTCGTCGTCAGGCGGCGCTGCGTGGTGTCCGACCGAGGTGCGGAGGTGTCTCCGGGGCCTGCGCGGGAGCGGCTAAGAATTTTCACCCCTGCGGGGGGAGGTGGTTCGGATCGTGCGACGAGTGGCTGATCGGCGCCGACTGCTGGTGCGTTGTCGATAAGGTGTTCGAGGTTGACTGGTAGGGCGCGAGGGCGTGGAGGAGGTGGGTGACGTGGCTGCCGCGTCCGTGGATGCCGGGGTTGTGGTTGACCTCCGTGCATGAGGCGGTGGGTGAGACTCATGAAGGGCCGGTCGAGTGGGTGGTGGAGCAGGCGGTGCCGGTACAGGGGAGCCAGGGTGTGATCACCGCGGGTGAGTTCGGTCCAGAGCAGCAGGATCGCGATGTGGCGCTTGCGGGGTCCCCAGTCGGTCGTGGAGCGAATTCGGGTCTGCCGGTTCGCGTCGTGGGCTTGTTTGAGCGGTTCGGCGATCGCGTCCCAGTGCGATGCGGGGAGGCCTCGACACACCCCGCCGCGCCGGCTACCCACGGTCATTGCAGCCGGGCGTCGTGGTGTTTCAAGCGGTTGCCGAGGCTCCTTTTGTGGCGTCGCCGGCAAACCCGGTGATCTGCGGTCTGCTCCAGCCCGGCGTGAGGTGAGGCGGAACGTCAGGTGAACACCGCGTCGAGCCAGTCCCGCCACAGTTCTTCCGCGGCGTTCGCGTCCGGCGCGAAGAGGTGGCGGCCGACGGCGACCGGCCACCCGAACGCGTTGCGTCCGAAGAACCGGTAGAGGGTGTCCTTGGTCCGGACGCCGAGGAAGTTCGGGGTGCGGTAGTCGATGGTGCCCGTGATGCCCAGTGCCAGTTCGACAGCGTCGCCGACCTCTACGTCCTCGGGAACGCCCAGTGCTGCCTTGACCTTCGCGAAGCCATCCGGCTCCGAGGACGCCGCGGGGGCGTCGGTGATCGCGTAAACCGCTTCGCAACCCCGGAAATGCGCCAGGTACTCACCGAGCGAATGGTAGTAGAGCGCGGTGTGCTGGCGGCAGGCGTCGTAGCTGGTGTCCCAATCCTCGAAGAAGATCCCGGTGTGGGTGAACCGGAGGAACGTGCCGCCCTCGTCTTGTTCGAGGACGTAGTCAAGGTCGTTGAACCAGCCGTCCGGCGCTTCGCACCGGGTGGCGAAATGCTTGCCCGGCTCCCACGCGGTCACCGTGCCGCCGTAGTGGGTCAAGCCTTTTTCCGCACCACCGAGCCGGGGCTCGTACACGATCGGCCACGACCACGCCGCCGTGGCGATGGTGATCGCCGCCCATGCCTGCTCGGGCGTGGCGGGCAGGACACCTTCGAACCCGACTTCGAATTCCTTGCTCATTTCGTGTTCCCATCTCGTTCGTGGACCCGGTGAGGACGAGCCTCGCGGCCGGCGGCGGAAAAGGGAAAGGCCGGCTGTGCATGATCGTGATGCGCGTCGCGCATCACGGACCGCCACGCGGTGCGCCAGACTGGCCGCATGAATGAGGACGGGACGGTGCTGCCTCTCACGTCGGCGCCGGACGCGATCGAGCTGCGGCACCTGCGCGCGTTCGTCGCGGTCGCCGGCGAGCTCAACTTCAGCCGCGCCGCGCAACGGCTGTTCCTGTCGCAACCGGCGCTGAGCCGCCAGATCCGGACCCTCGAACGGCTCATCGGATGCGATCTGTTCCGCCGCTCCACCCAACGCGTGGAACTCACCCTCGCCGGCGAAGCACTGCTCGCCCGCGCCAGGCCACTGCTCACCGAACTGGACGACGCGATCACGACCACCCGGTCGGTCGGGGGCGAGCTGGACGGCCGCATGGCGCGCCTGTGGGCACCGTGGACGGACGCCTCGGGAGAGGCCGGAAACCTCGAAACCGTGCGTGCCGCGACGGAAGAACTGCACGGCAGGTTCGCCCCACCGGACGGGATCGCGACCGCCCCGGTGCTCGCCGGTGGGACATCCGCGCTCCGCCTGACACCCGCGACGCTCCAGGACGGGCCGCCCGCCTCGATCCTGTACGTGCACGGCGGTGGCCACGTCGCCGGATCCGCCTTCGGCTACCGCCACCTCGCGGGCGCGATCGCCGCCGCCGCGCGGACGCCCGCGCTGGTCGTGGACTACCGCCTGGCACCGGAACACCCCTACCCCGCCGGCTTGCACGACCTGCTCGCCGCCTACGGCTGGCTACTCGACTCCGGTGTGGCCCCGGACCGGATCACCATCGCCGGGGACTCCTCAGGGGCCGGACTGGTGATGTCGCTGCTGCTCGCGCTGGGCGCGCACGACCTTCCGCGGCCCGCGGGCGCCGCGCTGCTGTGCCCGTGGGTCGACCTCACCGGGAAAACGCAGCGGCCACCGTCGGAATCACCAATCCTGTTCCGGCCCGAGGTCGCCCGCCGGTACGCCGAGGCCTACCTCAACGGCCACCCCGAAGATGACCCGCTCGTGGATCCCCTGCGCACCAACCTGTCCGGCCTACCCCCGCTGCTCATCCATGCCGCCTCCGGCGATTCCGTCCAGCCCGAAGCACACCTGCTCGCCGAACACGCCCGCGCCTGCGGGGTCGACGTGACCACCGCGGTCCACCCCGTCGCCACCCACACCTTCCACCTCTTCTGGTCATTCCTGCCCGAAGCGGCCTCGGCGGTCGACCAGATCGGCAAGTTCGTCCGCGACCGCACCGCGACAACGGACCGAACGGCCGAGGCCTGAACCTGACCCATCCCGTTCGCAGTGGGCTACGGCTCGACTACTCCGTGCACCACGCGTGACCTTCCTGCGACCTGGCATTCCAGCCATGTGTTAGCTAACCGCGCTTCGGCCGAAATTTCTGCGTTGGTGGCCCGGACTGGCCACGTCCGGGCCACCCTGCCTGGCACCCCTCAGGTGTCACCGGCACCGACACCGCTCCGCGATCGATCTGGAACGGCGACCGTCCACAATGCACCCACACATTCCCATTTGCGCGCAGAACGTCCACGAAACCAGCACCAGCCCCGCCCGCCATCATCCGGTCTGGCCCCACGGCCCGCTCCCGGCCGGGCCGCACTGGGCTGTGGCGGAATGCCGCTGCGGCTGGGCCGAGTGCGCCGAGTCGCCTCATGATGCCCGCGTCCTCGCCCGCCATCACCGCCAGTTCTCCGGCGCCCGCAACAGCTTCCACCCGGCACACGCGACCCGGATCGGCGGACGCCTCCACCAGGCCGACGCCATCGGCGTCCACGTGTCCATCACCGGACAGCATCAAGTCTGGGCGGTAGCCGACGGCATCGGCGACCAGCCCCAGTCCGCCCACGCCGCCGGAAGCGCCGCGACGATCGCCTCCTACGTCGCCGCCGACCGCGGCGCCGTCGCTGGGCTTCTGGCCGCCACCCACGCGCTCTCCCAGCTACCCCGAGCCGACACCGTCCTGGTCGTCGCCGCCCCGCTTCCGCCGGAGCAGGGCAGCGGCTGGGACATCGCGTGGGTGGGTGACTGCCGAGCCTACGAAGTGCGCCCCGATCTCGATGTCTGCGCACAACTCACCCTCGACCACACCCACGGACAGCAACTCCGCACCGCCCTCGCCGACCGCTACCGAGACCGCCGACACGACCTCGAAGCGCTCGCACGCGCCAGCGACCACATCGTGACCACCTCCGTCGCCTCCGCCACCCCGGAAACCGTCGGCCGCACCCGCATTCACGGGCCGCGCCGCAGACTCATCCTCACCAGCGACGGACTCCACAAACACATGCCCGCCCGCGCTCTCGCACGCGCCACCCGTGGATGACCACGTGCTGGCCGCTGGTCGGTTTCGCCGCGGACCGGACGTAGCGTTGACGGCCACCACCGGGCCCGAACCACTCCCACCACACCAGGCGCAACGTTTCGTAGCACGGGATCTCCGCCGTGGCCTCCGCGCCGTGCTGTTCGCGAATGTATTGGTGGATAAGGCGTTGTTTCGTGCGCAGGCTCATCCGGGACCGGTGCAGCGACTCGGCCTGCACCACGTGGATCGCCTCATGAACTCGGTCGGACACGCTCGGATGCCCGCCTGCGGGGCGGAGCCATCGGTCGTCTGCGCAGCCGAGCGGCCCGACCTGGCGGCGCCGGTTCTCCCACCGGATCAGGGTTCGGTAGCCGACCTTGCTCAGCCCCAGCAGGCTGGCCTGCGCCGAGTCAAGCGCAGCCAGTTCCGCGACCTTGGCGTGCCGTCGCTGCGTCACCGTCGTCCGCGCGGGGTCGTAGCCCGGTCTCGGTTCTCCTGGCACGGCCCGTGCCGGGTCTCCGCTGCGGAACCCGGTTTCGACCTCGAGCAGATGCGCCAGCCGCAACCCGATCAGGTCCCGTTGGTGCTCGGTCACGTCGTGCAGGGTCGGCTCCTGCCGTCCCCGGCCCGCGGAGGTCGACGCCCCGGTTCGGGTGGATGGCCGGCAATCGGAATGGTGCAGCAGGAAACGGGTGGTCACCGGCATCCGCCGCCCGTCCGCAGCGGTCAGCACCACCCGGCCGATCTGGGGTTCGACCCGCTCCACGATCCACTCCGCGCCGTTCAGGATCAGCGCGGACCCCGTAGTCAGGTCCAGCACCGGTCTCACCGGGCACCCCGGCCGGTGACTGCGGTTCACGCGGGTGGAACCGCGTCAGCGGGCCGGGTTGTTCGTGGAGGGGTTGCTGTCGGACCTGCCTCGCAAGAACTGCTGGACGATCGCCGAGCATGTTGGGGACGTGACACCTGACGGGATGCGGCATTTGCTGTCGCGGGCGGTGTGGAACGCCGAGGCGGTCCATGATGATGTGCGCGAGGTCGCGGTGGAGACACTCGGGGACGCCGAGGCGATGCTGGTGGTGGACGAGACCGGGGATGTGAAGAAGGGGTCGCGCACGGTCGATGTGCAACGGCAGTACACCGGAACCGCCGGTCGGATCGAGAACTCCCAGGTCGGGGTGTTCTCGACCTATACCACCAAAACCGGACACACATTGATCGATCGGGAGCTCTATCTGCCGGTCTCGTGGACTGAGAGGTTGTCAAATTTTCTGTGTAAGCAGGGTGACTTTGTGTCCTTCTTGTGACTTGAACTTACGGGTTTGACTACGTTCTGTACTTGTCGGTCAGAGTGGTAGCCGGTCGCCGAAGCGGGTTGCGAACGCGTTCAGTGCTCGTTTCCACCCGTAGGTTCCGGTTCCGCGTTTCCCGGCGAACTGTCCCTCGCCGTCGATGTGTCGTCCGGTGATGTTACGGACACCGAGGTAGAGCAGTTTGATCGCGGCGTCGACAGAGGGAAAATGACCTCGTGTCTTACTAATCTTCCGTAGTTGGTAATTGATGGACTCGATCATGTTCGTCGTGTAGATCACCTTCCGGATGGCCGGGTGGAACTCGAGGAATGGGATGAACTCCTCCCAGGCGCGTTCCCAGGTCGAGATCAGACCCGTGTATTTCTGACCCCAAGTGTGTTTCAGCTCGTTGAGAGCCTGCTGTGCGGCTGCTTCGTTAGCGGCCTCGTAGATCGGTTTGAGGGATTTCGCGACAGCCTTGCGGTCGTCGAGGGACACGAACCGCATCGAGGCGCGGATGAGGTGCACGACGCAGGTCTGCACGATCGCTTTCGGCCACACGTTGCCGATCGCATCAGGCAACCCGGTCAAGCCATCACAGCAGACGATCAGCACGTCGTTCAGGCCGCGGTTGACCAGCTCGTTGAGCACGTTCTGCCAGAACTTCGCTCCCTCGTTCTCGCCGATCCAGATGCCCAGGACGTGCTTGAACCCGTCCGTGTCGACCCCGACGACCAGGTGCGCGGACCGGTTGTCGACCGTGCCGCCCTCACGGATCTTGACGACCACCGCGTCGATGTACATAATCGGATAAACCGCATCAACCGGGCGATTCTGCCATTGGGTGATCTCCTCGGCCACCACATCTGTGACATTCGAGATCAACGCCGGGGAAACCTCGGCATCATACACCTCTGCCAAATGTTCCTTGATGTCCCGAGTCGTCATTCCCCGCGCATACAACGACAAGATCATGTCATCGATCTGACCAAGCCGACGCTTCCGCTTCGGCACGATCCGCGGCTCAAAAGTACTCGCCCGGTCCCGCGGCACATCCAACCGGACCGGACCGGAGTTGGTGACCACCGTTTTCGCGCTCTTCCCGTTACGGGAATTCCCCGAACCATAACCAGCGGGATCACCTTTATCGTAACCGAGATGGTCGGCCATCTCAGTTTCCAGCGCCCGCTCCAGCACCGCCTTCGTCAGCTGATTCAGCAAACCCTGCGCGCCATCCAGGCCCATCCCCGAAGCCTCGGCGTCTGCTACCAGCGCATCGATCGCCGCCGGCGACAACAGCTCCGCCACACGCCGCGCCGCCGCGTCATCGCCACCGACCTCCACGGCACCCTCGTCCGCGCCCGCCGACTCCACCACCACATTCTCGCTCACTCAGAGTGTCCATTCTGGCAGGTCAGACCCAGCCGCCTGCCGGTCAGGTCACCCGCTTACACAGAAGATCAAACACCCCCTGGACTTGACGATCCGGGTCGGTGCGCCACGGCCGGAGTGCCCGCAGACACCGGCTTTGCGACCAAACCCAAGCTGGCTTCCCGGATGATTCTGCGTGCCCTCGACGCGGGTGTGCCCGCGCGGTGGGGCGCCGGTGACGAGGTCTACGGCGGCAACCCAGCTCTGCGCGGTGACCTGGAAAAACGACGGGTCGGACATGTGTTGGCGGTGGCCTGCAACCACCGGGTCGCCACCGCCACCGGCACGCACGAAGCCGGTGAACTCGCCACGCGATCCCGAAACGTGCCTGGCAGCGCCTGTCCGCCGGGAAAGGCGCGAAAGGACACCGGTTCTACGACTGGGCCTGGATCGGCATCACCGGTGGCGCAGACGAGCCCACGGGCACCGGTGGCTGAGGATCCGACGCAACCACTGCCCGGCGAACTGGCTTACTACCGCTGCTACGCACCAGAACGGGTCCCGCTGACCGCGCTGGTGCGGGTCGCTGGCCGACGGTGGACAATCGAAGAATCATTTCAAACCTCCAAGGGGCAGACGGGACTGGACGAGCATCTGGCCGCACCTGGACGTCCTGGTACCGCTGGACCACCCTCGTGCTGCTCGCGCACGCCTTCCTGGCCATCGCCACCGTCGCTTCCCGAGCCAGGCCGGCCCCTGCCGGGCTGATTCCCTTCACACTCAACGAAGTCAGCCACCTCTACAACGCACTCGTCATTTGCACCGGTCGCAAACATCAGCCACGCCCTACGCTGCTCACACTGGCGCAGACGACACCAATACCGAGCTCGGCAAGCCCACTACCAGCGACAATCGGCCGAAGAACCGTGAACATCACGATCTACGGCTGGAGTACTAGACCGCAACCCGACACGGCGAACCAACCACGCCGTAGTAACGCTGAAGATTGAGACCGAAGCGACGACATGAGAGGTGAGAAAGCCAGCGCGAATCCCGCGGCACCAACAGAACCAGCCCCGCAATTTCGCGAAACCACCGATCAACGACCGACGCCATCTACACGGAGACCGACGTTTCCAGTCTCAAATGTCCGCTGTCCGTGTCGTAGTCGAACAGCTCCGCGTACCTCCCCCAATCGATCGCGGTGTCGAGCTGCTGGCGCGCGTCGTCGCGGGAGAAGCCGCGCCGCAGCAGGTCGAGGAAGAACCCGGCGCGGAGGCTGCCGCCCGCGCTGCTGCCCAGCGCGGTCGTGATCGTGCGGATCAGCGGCGCGCGGTGGCGCGCCTGCACCGCGAAGATTTCCTTGCTGCGCTGGATGTCCGCGGTGGCGAACGCCTCGCCCATCGGGGTCAGGTGCAGATCGGCGCCCGCGACGAAGAGCAGGTCCAGCAGGGAAGCGGCGTCGACGAGCGGCAGCAGGTCGTCGATCTCGAAGGTCAGTTCGGCGGCGACGGCGGGCAGCCCTGCCCGCCCGCCCTTGGCGTGCACGATCTCCACGAGCCCGGCGAGACCGTCGACCGAGGCGGCGGGCAGCGGGCGGGCCGTCGGCGTCTCGGTCTCCGGCTCGACGCGTTCCGGTTCCCGCCCGGTGAGCAGGCCGTAGAGCAGGTCGACGAGCCCGGTGAACGCGGGCGCGCGGCGATCGCGCGGGCGCGGGAGGTCGACGGCGATCTCGGCGCGGACGCGACCGGGGTTCGAGCCGAGCACGAGCACCCGGTCCGCGAGCTGCACCGCTTCCTCGATGTTGTGCGTGACCACGCAGATCGCCTTCGTCGGGAACTCCTCGCCCGCCCACAGCCGCATCAGCTCACCGCGCAGGTTCTCCGCGGTCAGCACGTCGAGCGCGGAGAACGGCTCGTCCATCAGCAGCACGTCGGGTTCGAGCACGAGTGCGCGGGCAAACCCGACGCGCTGGCGCATCCCGCCGGAAAGTTCCTTGGGGTAAGCGGATTCGAAGCCGTCGAGGCCGATCAGGTCGATGGCCGCGAGCGCCCGCTCGCGGCGTTCGGCCGGGGCGATCCCGCGCGCCGCGAGACCGAGTTCGACGTTGTCCTGCACGGTCAGCCACGGCATCAGCGCGAAGGACTGGAACACCATGGCGGCACCGGGATTGGCACCGGTCAGCTCCTGCCCGCGGTAGCGGACCGCGCCCGAGGTGGGGGCGACGAGCCCGGCGATCATGCGCAGCAGGGTCGACTTGCCCGAACCGGACCTGCCGAGCAGCGCGACGATTTCGCCCGCCTTCAGGTCGAACTCGATCCCGTCGAGTACGCGCAGTTCGCCGAAGCTCTTGGACACCGAGTCCACGCTGACGAGAACGGATGCGGACGTCATGATTCCTCCAGGTTTCACAGTGAGAAGCGGCGCTCGGCCAGTGCGTACAGGGGTCGCCAAAGCAGGCGGTTGAGCCCGACGACGAACAGGCTCATCACGACGACGCCGATGAGGATCCTGGCGTCGTCGCCGGTTTCGGTGGCGTTCTTGATGTAGGCGCCGAGGCCGGTCGCGGTGAGCGTGACACCGTGGTAGCTCACGATTTCGGCGACGATCGAGGCGTTCCACGCGCCACCGGCCGCGGTGATGCCGCCGGTGACGTAGCTCGGGAAGATCGCGGGCAGCACCAGTTTCCGCCACCACAGCGCGCGCGGCAGGCGCAGGCTCGCCGACGCCTCGCGCAGGTCGTTCGGGATGGCGCTGGCCCCGGCGATCACGTTGAACAGCACGTACCACTGCGCGCCGAGGCTCATCAGCAGGATGCCGCCCCAGTCGAGGCTGATGCCGGTGGCCACGAGCACACCGGTGACGATCGGGAACAGGAAGTTCGCCGGGAAGCTCGCGAGGACCTGCACCACCGGCTGCGCCAGCCGGGAAACCCTGGGGTTGAGCCCGATCCACACGCCGACCGGCACCCAGACCAGCGTCGCGACCGCCACCAGCACGAGCACCCTGCCGAAGGTGACGAGCCCGAGCAGCAGCGCGTGCCCGACCTCCCCGAACCCGGCGGTGCCCGCGATGTACGCCACCAGCCGCGCCACGCCGTATCCGATCAGCGCGAACACCACCACCGCGAAGACGAGGTCACCGGCGCGCCGCCGCCCTTCGGAAATCCACAGTGGACGGTCGGCGCGGCCGAACACGGCGAAGGCGCGGTCGAGCGGGTGCACCAGCGGGCCGAACACCTTGCCGAGCAACGCGGGAACGTGCGAGCGCCGGAGCACGGCGAGGGCGATGCTGCGCGGCGCTTCGGCGGCCTCGGACTCCTCGACACGGAACCGCTCCGCCCACGCGGTCAACGGCCGCCAGAACAGCACGTTCACGCCGACCACCAGCACGATCATCGCCACGACCGCGAGCAGCACCCGGTCGAGCCTGCCCTCGTCGGTGGCGGTGGCGACGTAGGCGCCGATCCCCGGCAGCGCGTAGGAACGGTTGTTCACCGTCAGCGCCTCCGAGGCGACCAGGAAGAACCAGCCGCCGCCGAAGCTCATCATCCCGTTCCAGACCAGCCCGATCATCCCGCCCGGCACGTCGACCCGCCAGAACCGCTGCCACCGCGACAGGCGCAGCAGCCGCGCCGCCTCGTCGAGTTCGCGGGGCTGGGACACCAGTGAGTGGTAGAACGCGAAGGTCATGTTCCAGGCCTGCGAGGTGAAGATCGCGAACACCGACGCGCATTCCAGGCCGAGCTGCGAGCCGGGAAAGAGCGCGAGGAACCCGGTGATGGTCACCGAAACGAAGCCGAGCACGGGCACCGACTGGAGGATGTCGAGCACCGGCAGCAGGACCTTCTCCGCTCGCCGCGACCGCGCGGCGGCGGTGGCGTAGACGAAGGTGAAGGCCACCGACAGCACCAGCGCGGCGAACATGCGCAGCACCGAACGTGCGGCGTAGTAAGGCAGTTCCGCCGGATCGGTGGACACTGTGGACGGTGCGCTCGCCTCGTCCCACGGGACGGTTGCCCCGTGCGCGAGCCGCACCAACAGCCACAGCAACGCGGCCGCGCCGAACAGCACGGCCACGTCGGCGACACCGCGCCGCGGTCGTGCGAGCGCGCCGCGACCCGGAAAAGTGCGCAGCAAGGACATGCCGGTCCCCCGTTCTCGAAACCCGAAAAGTCGTTAAAGGACTGTCTGAAAAGGAGTCACCACTCGGTGCGGCCGTAGCGTTGCCGCACCGCCCAGGTGAGCAGTCCGTACACGGCAAGCACCCCGGCCAGCCACAGCAGGTACACCGGTGGCAGCGCCTGCATCCGTAACGGCCCCGCCAGCGGGGACAGTGGCAGCAGCAGACCGGCGAGCGCCGCGCCGGCCGACGCGAGCAGCACCGGCCTTGCCGGCCGCGAACGCCCGCGCAGCAGGAGAACCACCAGCAACTGGGACAGCAGGCCCTCGACGAACCAGCCGGTCTGGAACGTCGCGGGATGTCCTGCCGCGTCGAAGACCCACCACAGCACCGCGAACGTGGTCAGGTCGAACAGCGAGCTGAGCGGGCCGAAGACGAGGATGAACCGGCTGAGCCCGCGCGCGTCCCACCTCCGCGGCCGACGGAGGTAGCCGTCGTCGACGCGGTCCCACGCGAGCGCGAGCTGCGCGAGGTCGTAGAGCAGGTTCGCCACCATCAGCTGGATCGGGAGGATCGGCACGAACGGCAGGAACGCGCTCGCGACCAGCACTGTCAACACGTTCCCGAAGTTCGACGCGGCCGTGATGTCGACGTACTTGAGCGTGTTGCCGAGTGTCTTGCGGCCCTCGACGACGCCGCGCGCGAGCACCCCGAGGTCCCGGTCGAGCAGCACCAGATCGGCCGCGTCCTTGGCGACCTCGGTCGCGGTGTCCGGGGCGACCGCGACGTCGGCGGCGCGCAGCGCGGGCACGTCGTTGACCCCGTCGCCGACGAACCCGACGGCGTGGCCGCGCTCGCGCAGCGCCGCCACGATCCGTGCCTTGTGGCCGGGGGTGAGCTTGGCGAACACGGTCGTGCGCTGGACCAGCGCGGCGAGATCGGCGTCGTCGCACTCGTCGATCCGGCTGCCGGGCACGACCTCCCCCACCGGCACGCCGACCTCGGCCGCGACCCGCGCGGCGACGTGGCGGTTGTCCCCGGTCAGGATCTTCACCGGCACGCCGTGCTCGCCGAGCGCGCGCACGGCGTCCGCGGAGCCGTCGCGGACCGGGTCGACGAAACCGAGGAACCCGACCAGCACAAGTCCCGTTTCGTCGTTTTCCCCGTAGCCGCCCGGATTCGCCGTGGTTTCCCGCGCGGCGACGGCGAGTACCCGCATCCCGTGCCCGGCATAAGTGAGCACGAGTCCTTCGGCGGATTCGCGTCCCGCCGCGGTCAGCTCGACGACCTCACCGCCGCGCCGCGCGTGCGTGCACCTCGGCAGGATCTCGTCCGGATCTCCTTTGGTGACAAGGATGTGCTCGTCCGCGCGCCGGACGACCACGGTGGCGCGCCTGCGCTCGTGGTCGAAACCGAGCTCGTCGACCTTCGTGAACAACGCGTCGGTCAACGGGTCCTCGTCACCGAAGTACGCGAGTACCGCGGCGTCGAGGCGATCGTGGTGATCGGTCTGCGAGCGCACCGCGAGGCTCGCGTACTCGGCTGCCTCGCGATCGGGCCGTCCGTCGAGATCGACGCTGTGCGCGTAGGCGACCCTGTCCTCGGTGAGCGTGCCGGTCTTGTCCACGCACAGCACGTCCATCGCGGCCAGGTCCTGGATCGCGTTGAGGCGCTTGACGATCACCTCACGCCGCGAGAGCCGGACCGCGCCGCGCGCGAGGTTCGTGGTCACGATGACCGGCAGCATTTCCGGGGTGAGCCCGACCGCGACGGCGACCGCGAACAGCCCCGCCTGCGCCCAGTCCCCGGTGACCGTGCCGTTGACCGCGAGCACGATCGGCACCATCACCAGCATGAACCGCACCAGCGTCCAGCCGACCGCGCGCACCCCGAGGTCGAAACTGGATTCCGGTTTGGGCGCGCGGGCCGCCGCGACCGACCCCGACCGGGTGCGGCTCCCGGTCGCGAGCACGACCGCGGTCGCGGTGCCGCCCACCACCGAGGTCCCGTCGAAGCACAGCGAAGGGGCGTCCACCAGTTCCGGCGCGCCGCGGCGCCGCTGGCCGCGCTTCGGCGCGCGCTTGGCCACCGGCAGTCCCTCACCCGACAGCGCGGACTGGTCCACGCGCAGCCCGGACGAGGCGAGCACGCGCACGTCGGCCGGCACCAGGTCGCCGGGACCGAGCAGCACGACGTCACCGGGCACCAGATCGGACGGCGGCACCTCGCGGTCTACAGCGGGATGGCCCTCTGCGGCTCGGCGCCGCACGGTCACGGTCGTGCTCACGCGGTCGCGAAGGGCACGCACCGCGCGGTCGGACCGGGAGTGCTGCCACAGCCGCACCGCGACGCTCGCCGCGACCATCACACCGACGGTGACCGCGCCGCGCACATCGCCGACCACCACGAACACGAGCCCGAGGCAGGCGAGCAGCGCGACGAACGGGCTGGTCGCCGCCACCGCGGCAGCCCGGACCGCGGCCAGTCCGGCGCGGTCTTCGCGGTCTTCGCGCACGCGTTCGGCGGCTTCGGCCTCGGTCAGCCCCTTCGGCGTGCTTTCGACGGCGCGGAACAGGGTCAGCGCGGGCGCTTCCGCCAGCTCGCGCAGCATCGCGTCGCTCTGCGGGCGCGTCGTGGGCGTCGGGGTACTGGTCATGGGTCGGTCCTGTCCGTGAGGCTGGTGCTCTGCTGATCGACGGCAGCGGGAGCCACGCGGACGGCCCATGGCCTACCTCGGCGGAGCCGGGTGCGGCCGGATGCCCGCGCGGACGCGGCGCCTACTACTTCCCTCGCCGGTCACCCGGCTCACCTCCCTCCACACGAACGTCTTCCGCGCTCCAGTAGAGCGCAGCGCACCCACAACAGTCAAATACTTGCGCAAGTGACAAGAGCCTCAGGCGCCGAGAGCTGAATCACGCTCTCAGGGTCCTCACAGCGACGAAATCGCACCCTTCTCACGTGGCCAGTCACAAGCCGTTGCGTACGCGCACGTCCATCGCCGCCGGACAGGCGACGGCCTGGCTGTCGCGCCGAGTCGGCTTCGGCGGCGGCATGATCGGCGGGCGCGTCGCGCTCAAGCTCGACCCGCACGCACTGCGGCGCCTCGGCAGGGATCGCACCGTGCTGCTCGTCTCGGGCACCAACGGCAAGACGACGACCACGCTCATGCTCGCCACCGCGCTCGGCGGGGCAGGGGAGGTCGCGTCGAACAGCGACGGCGCGAACATGCCCGACGGGCTGCTCGCCGCGCTCGTCGCCACCCCGCACGCGCCCTGCGCCGTGCTCGAGGTCGACGAGTCGTACCTGCCGTGGGTGGCCGCGCAGGTCGACCCCGCCGTGGTGGTGCTGCTCAACCTCAGCCGCGACCAGCTCGACCGCGTCGGCGAGGTCAGGGCGACCGAACGCGAGATCCGCGCGGCGATCGGCGCGCTGCCCTTCACCTCGACCGTCGCGAACTGTGACGACGTGCTCATCACCTCCGCGGCCGCCGACGCCGCGCACCCCGTGTGGGTCGGCACCGGCGGCCACTGGCACGAGGACGCGGGGAGCTGTCCCCGCTGCGGCGGCGCGATCCGCCACCACGACGACGGCTGGGCGTGCCGGTGCGGGCTCGCCCGGCCGTCGCCGTCGTGGTCGGTGGCCGGGGACCGGCTCGTCGATCCGCTCGGCAGGGGCGTCGATCTCGGGCTCCGCCTGCCCGGCACCGCGAACCGCGCCAACGCGGCGCTCGCGATCGCCGCGGCCTCGTGCGCCGGGGTGCCGCCGGAGCTGGCGGCGGCGAGGATCCGCGAGATCTCCGACATCGGCGGCCGGTACCGCGTCGTCCGGCGCCAGCGGCACTCGGTACGGCTGATGCTCGCGAAGAACCCGGCGGGCTGGGGTGCGACGATCCCGATCCTCGCCGAGGACACTCCGGTCGTCATCGCGGTCAACGCGCGCGAGGCCGACGGCAGGGACACGTCGTGGCTGTGGGACGTGCCGTTCGAACGGTTGCGGGGCAAGCAGGTCGTCGCCACCGGCGAGCGGTGCGCCGATCTCGCGGTGCGCCTGCGGTACGCCGAGGTGGCCCACCGGGTGCACCGCGATCCGGTGTGCGCGGTCGACTCGCTTCAGGGTGGCGAAATCGAGCTGGTGGCGAACTACACCGCGTTCCGCGACCTCGTCGGCAGGCTGCCGGCGTGACCGGGGACTCGACCGTCGCGATCGGACTCCTGCTGCCCGATGTCCTTGGCACGTATGGGGATTCCGGCAACGCGCGGGTGTTGCGCAAACGCTTGCAGTGGCGCGGTATCGACGCCGAGGTGCACACGATCCGGCTCGGCGAGCCGGTGCCGTCCTGGTTCGACCTCTACCTGCTCGGCGGCGGCGAGGACGACGCGCAGGTGCTCGCCGCCGACCACCTCCGCGGGCAGCGGGGCCTGCTCGGCGCGGTGGACGCGGGTGCCGTCGTGTTCGGGGTGTGCGCGGGGCTGCAGGTGCTCGGCACCGCGTTCCGCGGCCTCGACGGCGTGCGGCACGAAGGGCTCGGCCTGCTGGACGTGAGCACGGAACCGGGTCCGCGGCGCGCCGTCGGCGAGGTGGTGGCCACCGCGCTCGCCGAGCCGGGCTGCGGCCCGCTGACCGGGTTCGAAAACCACCTCGGGCGCACCAGGCTCGGGCAGTCGGCGGATCCGCTCGGCCGGATCGTGCGCGGTACCGGCAACGGCGACGGCCACGAAGGCGCGGTCACCGGCAAGGTCGTCGCGACCTACCTGCACGGCCCCGTCCTCGCCAGGAACCCCGGCCTCGCAGACCTGGTGCTCGGCTGGCTCGTCGGCCACCCGCTGCCCCCGCTCGAACTCACCGAAGTGGACCACCTTCGGCTGGAGCGCCTGTCGACCCGGTCCCGCCGGTCCTAGGCTGCTTTCCGTGCTGCGACGGATATTGGCCGCGAGCGGCGTGCGCATGCGCACGACCGCGGTGACGATCATCGCGCTCGCGCTGGCGCTCGTCACCGCGGGTGTCGTCGTGCTCTTGCTGCTGGAAGAGTCGCTCGACGCGGGCGTGACACAGAGCGCGCGCAGCACCGGCCGCCAGGTCGCGATCCAGCTCGCCGCGGAGGGCACGAAGGACCTGACCGCGAGCGATGTCGCGAGCACCGGCGACACCGAGGCCGTGACGCAGGTGCTCAACGGCACCCGCAGGGTCATCGCGAGCGATCCCGCGATCATCGGCCGTCCCCCGATCACCGACGCCGCACCGGCGCCCGGCCGCGAAATCATCGAGACGAAACCGCTCGGCATCCACGGCGACGACGGCGACTACCGCCTGGTTTCGCAGGCCGTGGTCGGGCCCGGTGGGACCTACACCGTGGTCGCGGCCCGCTCGCTCGACTCGGTGACCGAGGCGTCGACGAGGCTGACCTTGCTGCTCGTGGTGATCGGGCTGCCGCTGATCGCCATCTCGGGCTTCGCCGTGTACCGTGCGGTCGGCTCGGCGCTGCGCCCGGTCGAGCAGATGCGGCGCACCGTCGCGGAGATCTCCACCCACGACCTGGCCACCCGCGTCCGGCTGCCACCGGGCCACGACGAGGTGCACCGGCTGGCGACCACGCTCAACGAAATGCTCTCGCGGCTCGCTTCGGCGCAGTCCGCGCAGCGCCGGTTCGTCGCGGACGCGAGCCACGAACTGCGCTCGCCGGTGTCCACGATCAGCACCGCGCTCGACGTGTCGTCGCGGCATCCGGACAGCATGGGCACCGACGAACTGGTCACCGTGGTCACCGCGGAAACGGCGCGGCTGCGCGAACTCGTCGACGACCTGCTCGTGCTCGCGCGCACCGACGACTCGACCGACCGGCCGTCCCACCGCGAGGTCGACCTCGACGACATCGTGCGGGCGGAAGCGGCGAGGGTGCGCGCGGAAACCTCGCTGGAGATCGAAGTGCGCGCCGCGCCGGCGAAAGTGCTCGGCAGCGAGCCGCACCTGCGCCGCGCCGTGCGGAATCTCGTCGACAACGGCCGCGACCACGCGCGCCGCCGTCTCCGGCTGGCCAGTTCCACGGACGGCAAGCACGCGGCGATCGAGGTCAGCGACGACGGCCCCGGTGTGCCACCGGAAGACCGCGAGCGGATCTTCGAACGGTTCGTCCGGCTGGACGCCTCGCGCCAGCGCCGCCACGGCGGTACCGGGCTCGGGCTCGCCATCGTCACGGGAATCGCGCTGCAGCACGGCGGATCGGCGCGCTGCCCGGACCGCCCTGACGACCCGGACTACCCTGGCGCGCACTTCCGCCTGGAGCTGCCCGCACTGGACCGCCCCGGCACCGAGGAGGACTAGGTGCGTCTGCTGATCGTCGAGGACGAGCGCGAATTCGCCGAGACCCTGCGCAAGGGCCTCGTCGCCGAAGGCTTCACGGTGGACACCGCGCACACCGGCACCGACGGCCTGTGGGCGGCGACCGAGCACACCTACGACGTCATCGTGCTCGACATCATGCTGCCCGAGCTGTCCGGTTACGAGGTGCTGCGGCGGCTGCGCCGCGAAGAGATCTGGACCCCGGTGCTGATGCTCACCGCGAAGGACGGCGAACACGACGAAGCCGACGCGTTCGACCTCGGCGCCGACGACTACCTGAGCAAGCCCTTTTCGTACGTGGTGCTCGTGGCGAGGCTGCGCGCGCTGCTCCGGCGCGCCGCCCCGGTACGACCGGCGGTGCTCACCGCGGGCGGCATCCAGCTCGACCCCGCCGCGCGAACCGTCTACAGAGGACAGAAGCGGATCGACCTGACCGCCCGTGAATTCGGCCTGCTGGAGTTCTTCGTCCGGCGGGCGGGCGAAGTGCTGGCGAAGAACGAGATCCTCGCCCACGTGTGGGACGCGCACTACGAAGGCGACGAGAACGTCGTGGAGGTTTACGTCGGGTATCTGCGGCGGAAGATCGACGTCCCGTTCGGCACGCACACCATCGAAACCGTGCGCGGGCTAGGTTACCGGTTCGCGACCGAGAAACCAGCCTCGCCGTAAGCACAGGATTTCACAGTTAACACCGACCGGGACGATTCGCACTGCTCAGCAGTGAAGGCCGGATCGCAGCCGGGCGACCGTGTGTTTCGAGTCACTTGACCGAAAATTCGGGCGATCCATAGTCTTCGAGCGACCCCGCCCCGCACGGAAATGAGCAAAAAATGACCCTTTCCCGGTACTCGCGACCCATTGCCGTCCTGCTCACCTCAGGAATTGTGACGCTCGGTTTCGGCCCCGCCGCAACGGCCGCGGCGGAAACCCCGTCCGCGGTCATCGCGCCCGCGGAGCGAACCGCCCTCCAGAAGATCGTCACCACGGCGAACGTGGACGCGCTGATCGCCGCGGGCGACGCGACCACCGCACAGCAGCTCGCCCCGATCAGGGCAGCCCTTGCCGACGCGGACGCTCAGGACATCGACATCATCGGCGCGCTGAAGAAGCTGGCGAAGTTCGCCCAGCCGATCATCGTCCAGGCCCTGCGGGTCGGCGGCCCGGTGGCGGCCAGCGTGCTGGAAACGATCGGGAACCTGGTCGCCGCCATCCCCGGCGTCGGCATCGGCGGCCCGATCACCCAAGCCGTGCTCAAACCGATCGCCCTGCTGATCAAAACCGGCGCCCCGGCACTGGCCGACCTAATCGAAAGCATCAAAATCGAAGGCGTCGCGAAGGACAAGGCCCGCGAGATCCTCACCGACCACCTGCGGCAAACCGAAGGCCTGCCCGAAGACTCGGCCAAGGCGTTCGGCGCCGCACTGGCCGAAATCTACGCCGCCTGACCGCCGCGATGACGAGGTGCCCGGCCGTCCGACCCGGATGCTCGGGCGCCTCGTCCGGACGAGGTCCTTCCTCAGGTAGGTTTCAGCGCCCGGGTCAGTCGAGATCGCAACTCGGTGGCACATGGATATGCTGGCCGAAGCGGTGCATCAGAATCCGCAGCATCGAAACCGGGAAAACCATCACCCCGACCTAACGCTCCCAATATGGAGGCGCAACCCAAGAAGAGACATTTCAAGAGCCATAGGATGCAACATCGATACCCACATCAAACAGTACATGGAATGAAACCGCAGGCCTGTCCCAATTCTCGCCAATATTAATTGGCTTCGACAACTCCGCTGCCACTTTCTTAAATATCTTCAGCAAGATGGAAATGTCGGACGGCTCACAACTCAACAGTGACGATGAGTGCGTAAACGCCAGCACGACACAGGGGCGGTGAACGAACTCGTAAACATCCGAGAGACACTCGTCGAACGCCGGCCAATTGCGCCCGAAATAGCCAGGAAAAAGAAGACGGTTGGATATTCTGTCAAACAGTTCACCTGCAGTGATAAGGTTTCTAGAGTCAAAACTGGTGACGAACATGTTCTTGGGAGCTTTCGACTCTAGCTCCTCCTGAGTCACAGAAGAAGCGATCGTCCCCTCTCGCAACCATGGGGAAACAGGCTCAACCGCAGCCTCAAGGGCCGACCGTAACATTCGATCACTCTTCCGTTCCCGCTTTAGCTTTCTGCAGTTACAGTCGAACGCTACTTGGCCCGAAAATGTTCAGTCCACTTATTTGGCCGCCCCGCATAATGATCACGCAATCGCTCTTCAATATGCGAGGAATCCCATACGGCCACCGCTTCCAAAGCTCTAACATCTTCGGCGGTTGCAGGGAATTGCGAGGCCCGCCTGGTTAAAGGGTTGTAAACATACTTGAAGACTTCATTCGACAGTGAGTCCTGCATGAAAAATACATCTTTTGCCGTTTCCTCCTCGGCGGTCAACGGCAACTTCCCCACCACCGGCCATTCACCGGACTTGAGCGCCTTGTTGTGTACAGCGACCTTGAAAAGCACCTGCACCCCATGAAGTTCTTGGCCGGACACAGGTCGGACGTCGTGCAATGTCAAATCATAAAACTCCATATAGATGTTATTCGCCAAGCGGGCAACGCTGTACACGCCTTCTTCTCGGGGCACAAGCACTACCAACCCAGGCACCCAACGCGTGTATTTCCTTACGGCAGTCAATTTCCAAACTCTTTATGAGCCGCATCGAGGTACTCCTCAAGCCTGCTATTCCGTCGGCTTATACTTCCAATCGAGTTTCCCGACGCCCCACTCCTACGCACTGAATACAGGGACGTCTTGCCTGGCGGCTACTTTGGCCGAAAATGTTCCACCCATTTGTTTCTACGCCCAGCGTAGTGATCTCGAAGCCGCTCCTCCACATGCGTGGGATCCCATACCGCGACAGCTTCCAGGTCAGCCACCTCCTCAGCCGTCGCTGGAGACTCCAAGGACTGCTTGGTCACTGGATCATAAATATACTTGGAAATCTTTCCAGATAGAGAGTCCTGCGTAAAGAGGATATCTTTGACAGTCTTCTCTTCATCGGTAAGGGGAAGTTTTCCAACCACGGGCCAGCTTCCTGATTTTAGCGCCCGCTTGTTAACCGAAATTTTGAACAGCATGATTGCTTCACGAATCTCCACCTCTGATACCGGGCGAATCTCCGTTACGGTTAAATCATAAAACTCCACACTGACATCATTCGACAATCTGGCGACATTGTAGACCCCGATTTCCCGTGGCACCAATACCACCAGGCCAGGCACCCATCGTGTAAACTTTTTAACAAGAGTCAATTCCCAAATACTTTCTGCGCTTCGACAAGATAGTCATTGATTCGCTTGTTTCGCCGACTGATACCCCGGATGGCATTTCCGGAAGTGCCACCTTCACTCCTAGCCCCGCCATGGTGGTCGATCATCCCTTGGAGTTCCGTACCCACTGGTGCGACCAGTATACGGTGCCCCACCGTCCAGGTTGTCCTTAATGTAGGTCTGGTACGTCTTGATCGGGCAGCTGTCGTTGTGGGTGAGCAGGGAGGTGCTGCTCGGTGCCACGTAGTAGGTGTGAACCTCGTCGACGGTGAGGTTGTGGACTCGTTGGAGCGCGGTCCAGTGCTTGATCGCGGTGACGTGGACCCAGGTGCCGGTTGAGGTCAGCAGGACGTCGCCGGGCAGCAGGTCCGCGGCGTCCATCCACTCCTGGTGGCTGGGCACCCAGAACGGGTGGTTCGCGGTCGCCGTCACCGTCGTGACCTGCGGCGCGCGCTCGTCACCGGAATCGATGGTGAGCTGCACGAGGTCCTTCTGCCCGGTACCGATGATCGTACGGGCCACCAAATGAGGTTCCGTCCGACCGCTCTCAGGATCGGTGGTGACCACTTGGTCACCGACCTTGACGTCCTCGATCGGTCTTCGTGTCCCATCCGCCATCGACACCGGCGTGTCCGGAGTGAAGCTGTTGATGGCACAGCTCTCCCCGACGTCCTCCACCGCCCTGGCTTCGGAGCTGACCGCGTTGAACTCGGCCTCCGCGTCGTCGGCCTTCGAGATCAGCGAACGGGCGCCGGGGAGTTTTTCCAGGAAGTCCATGACGCCCTTGAAGGCGCGTTTGACCGCACCGATGTACTCCCCGATCCGGAGGACCTTCCCCACCGGGATCGCGTTGATCACCATGCTGATGCACGAGCCGACGTTGCCGTCGCCGAAGCACTCCTCGATATCGGTGATGCCGAGGAAGTCCTTCAGGATCTCCCCACCGGCCTCGATCACGACATCGATCAGCTTCTTGTTCGCCAAGTCCCGGGCACGCTGGACCGGAGCCTGGGTCTGCCGTGACCGGAAGAATCCGTCGAACAGCGCGTAGCTGGTGAGGTAGTTCCCCTCCGGCTTGAGGGTCTTCGTGCTGATCCAGCTAGGGCCGTTGTTGCGGACGGCGTACCCGTAGGTGATGTTCGGCTCTTCCTTGTACTCCTTCGACCGTCCAAGACTCCACACCTTGACCAGACGGCCAAGCGCGTCGTATTCGAGATCGGTGCGACGACCGTTCGGGTCCACAGAGGACAGCGGGACGCAGGTCCGCACCGGCGTGGTCGACCACACCAGCAAAAGCGTCCCTACCGCGATGATGTGTTCGACCTGAACAACTATCGCCCTGAAGACAGGCAGGGCGGCGCCACTCGATCCCCTCGTTCGTCCAACACCAGCGAAGCTGGGCCCTCCCCGACGAACCCGGACATCACTCTACTGAGGAGGTGATCACCGTAAATACGCCATTGGAGGGAATGCGGACCGCTCTCACTAAAACGGACAATTCACTGACGTGGCTTTCAATTCACGGTGAGGAAGTCACCAACTGCGCGGCCCGCCTACCCGTGAATCGGACTGCTGGCGAGGTTCGCCCAGTGCTCGGCGAGCATGCGGCGCGACCGCCGCCGCACCTCCCGCAGCAGCCTCGCTTCTCCTCCCGACATCAGCCCGAGTCCGCCGACGAGCACCAGGACCCGTTCCGACTCGTACCTCGGATCCACTGTGGACGGAAGTTCGCCGGTGGCCACCGCCGACTCGAAAGCGTGGTGCAGCCAGATTTCCAGCGCGCCGTAGCCCGCGTTCGCGCCTTCTTCCGCGACCATCCGGTGCGCGCCGCGCTCGCCCCAGAAGGCCATCCACACCGTCCACCAGCGCAGGCGGTGTTCGTCGTGGGGCAGCAT
Source organism: Amycolatopsis sp. CA-230715 (assembly GCF_018736145.1). Classification (GTDB taxonomy): domain Bacteria; phylum Actinomycetota; class Actinomycetes; order Mycobacteriales; family Pseudonocardiaceae; genus Amycolatopsis. The sequence goes on along the minus strand of NZ_CP059997.1, from coordinate 7,740,398 downwards.
CGCTTCGACGCCGCGGCTCAGCGCGTCGAGCCCCGTCCTGCCGCCGACCGCGGCGGCCACGCGTTCGGCGGCGAGCTTGTTGTTGTAGCGCAGGACCGCGGCCATCACCTCGGCCTTGTCCTCGAAGTAGTGCGTCACCGAGCCGGTGGTGACCCCGGCTTCCGCCGCGATCCCCCGCACCGTCGTCGCGTGGATCCCCTGCACCGCGACGAGGCGCCAGGCCGCCGCGATCACGCGGTGGCGGCTCTCGGGGTCTCGGATGCGGCGGGGCATGCCACCATGCTAAAACCCGTAACGCTTGTTTCGTAACCTGCGTTACGTCACACTCGTTATCTACTCCAGGGTAGGAACGCGGCGAGGAGGGCGCATGGCGGTGGCGCGCGGCAGATCGGGCTCGGTGGCCGAAATCGGCCTGCTGTTCGGCTTCGCAGCCGATACCGCCTACGCCGCAGGTCAAGCCGTGCTCCGGCGGCGCTTCGCGTGGCGCGAAGCGATCGACCAGATGTGGTTCCTCGCCGGTGTCACGACGCTGCCCTCCATTCTCGTGATGATCCCGTTCGGGGTCGTGGTCGCCGCCCAGGTCGGCTCGCTGACCGGGCAGATCGGCGCGCAGAGCTACAGCGGCGCCGTGGTCGGGCTGCTGATCGTCGGGCAGGCCGCCCCGCTGGTGTGCGCGCTGATGATCGCGGGTGTCGGCGGGTCCGCGCTGTGCGCCGACCTCGGTTCGCGGGCCATCCGCGAGGAGACCGACGCGCTCGAGGTGATGGGCCTGTCCGTGCTGGAACGGCTGGTGCTGCCCCGGATCGTCGCCGCCGTCGTGGTGACCATGCTCCTGGACAGCCTCGTGATGGCCGTCGGGATCACCGCGAGCTTCCTGTTCCAGGTGCTCGCCGGGCACGTCGCCCCCGGCAGCTTCCTCACCACGATGACGGATTTCGCCCACCTCAGCGACTTCTTCGTCTCCCAGGTCAAGTCGGCCGTCTTCGCGGTGCTCGCCGCGGGCGTCGCCTGCGTCAAGGGCATCACCGTCAAGGGCGGCCCCGCCGGGGTCGGCAACGCGGTCAACGAAACGGTCGTGCTCGCGTTCCTCCTGGTGTTCCTCGCCAACGTCGGGATCGGCGAGCTGTACGCGCTGATGGCACCTCCGGACGGGGGCTTCTGATGACCGTTCCCGCGGTGGACGCGGTGACCAGGAACCTGCGCCGCGTCTCGGCAGGGCTCGCCGAGGCGGGCGCGCAGTTCACCTTCGCGGTGCAGGTGCTGGCCTCGGTTCCCGCGACGCTGCGGCACCACTGGCGCCAGATCGTCCGGCTCGTCGCGGAAATCAGCTTCGGCTCGGCGACCCTGCTCGCCGGCGGCGGCAGCATCGGCGTCGTGTTCGCGATGAGCTTCGTGACGGGTTCGCAGATCGGGCTCGAAGGGTTCCGCGGGCTCGACCTGGTGGGGCTTTCGCCGCTGTCAGGTGCGATGTCGGGGCTCGTCAACACCCGCGAGCTGGCGCCGGTCGTCGCCGGGATCGCCCTCGCCGCCAAGGTCGGCACCGGGTTCACCGCGCAGCTCGGCGCGATGCGGATAGCCGAGGAGATCGACGCGCTCGACGCGATGTCGATCCGCTCACTGCGGTTCCTCGTGACCACCAGGATGATCGCCGCCTTCATCGCGGTCATCCCGCTCTACCTCGTCGGGCTCTTCGCCTCCTACGTCGCGACAAGGCTGATCGTGGTGAACGCCAACGGCCAGTCCCCCGGCAACTACGACTACTACTTCCACCTCGTACTGCCGCCCCAGGACGTCGTGCTCTCGCTGCTGAAGGCGCTCGTGCTCGCGATGATCGTCACGATGGTGCACTGCTACCACGGTTATCACGCCTACGGCGGGCCCGAGGGCGTCGGCAAGGCCGCGGGACGCGCGCTGCGGACCAGCATCGTGCTGATCATGATCGCCGACATCCTGGTGACGTTCGCGTTCTGGGGCGTCTACCCGTCGATCCCCGGAACCGGGAGCGCGCAATGAGCCGGCGGCGGGAAATCAGCCACGCGGCGCTCGCCTGGCGCGGCGTCGTCGGCGTCACCGCGGGCATCGCGGTCATCGTGCTGGTGGTCGCCTACGGCTCCGGCGGGCTCAGCGCCGAGCCGACGGCCATCTCGGACATCCCGCCGCAGACCGTCGGCGTGGCCGAACGGTCCACTGTGGAATTCCGGGGCGTCGTGGTCGGTTCGGTGGAGTCGGTGCACAGCGACGCCACCCGGACCCGGCTGACCCTGCGGTTCTCCGGTGACCACGCGGCGGACATCCCGGCGGGCGTGCACGCGCGGGTGCTGCCCCGCACGCTCTTCGGCGACCAGTACGTCGACCTCGTGCCACCCGGCGGCGGTTCGGCGGGCCCGCTCGACCTCGGCGCACCGATCCCGGCGGACACCTCCGGCGACACCATCCAGCTCTACACCGCCTACAAGCGGCTTTTCGACGTCCTGCAGGCGATCCAGCCCGCGAAGATCGACACCGCGCTGTCCGCGGTCAGCAAGGCGCTGTCCGGCCGTGGCGCGCGGCTCGGCGCGCTCGTCGACCAGCTCCACGACCTGACCGACGACGCGCCCGCCCTCGTCGGCACCTTCAGCGACACGCTCGGGTTCGTCGCCGATCTCGGCCAGCAGCTCAGCGCGGTCGCCCCCGGCGGTGTGCAGGCGCTCAAGGACGCCACCGCGTTGTCCGCGGATGTGGTGCGGCAGAAGGGCAACATCGAAGCGGTGCTCACCGGCGGGCTCGCGCTGAGCGGGCAGGCGAAGCAGTTCCTCGGCGACAACCGCGACCGGCTCATCCACCTCGTGGACGGCGCGGGCGAGGTGGTGCGCACCGTGCACGACAACCGGCACGGGCTCACCGAGTTCTTCGACAGCTTCACCGAACTCGTCTCCGGGGTGAAGAGCGTGCTGAGCCACGGGCCGCCGATGCCACTGGACCTGACCGCGACCTTCGACCGCAACACGCCCTACACCGCCGCGGACTGCCCGCGCTACGGGAAGCTCACCAGCCCCACGTGCGTGCCCGCACCACCGCCGCCTGTGCTCGGTGGTACCTCCGGCCCGGTCGGCAGCGATGACGAGGCGGCCGCGCTCGCGAAGCTGCCCGATCTTCCGCAGGCTCAACGCCCCGAGACGCAGAACGGGATCCTCGCCTTGCTCGCCGGGCCGATCCTTCGGGGCACGAAGGTGCTGCTGCCATGAGTAAACTTCCTTACACCGCACTGAAACTGGGCGTGTTCGCCACGGTGTGCGCGTTGTGCACCGCGCTCGTGGTGAACACGCTGAACCAGCCGTTCGGCCGCGCGGTCACCTACCACGCCGTGTTCACCGACGCGCTCGGCGTGAAACCGGGCAGCGACGTCCGGATCGCGGGCGTCCGCGTCGGAAAGGTCGCGCGGATGGCGCTCGACGGCCGTACCGCGCTGGTCACCTTCGAGGTCGCCGACGACCAGGAGATCCCCGCCGACGCGAAGGCCACCGTGCGCTACGCGGATCTCCTCGGCGCCAGGTACGTCTCGCTCGCGCCCGGCGGCGACGCCTCGAAACGGCTTCCGGAGAACGGCACGATTCCGGTCGCGCACACCGCGCCCGCGCTCGACCTCACCGCGCTGTTCAACGGGTTCAAGCCGATCTTCGACCTGCTGCGGCCGAGCGAGGTCAACCAGCTCACCAAGGAGATCGTCGCGGTGTTCCAGGGCGAGGGCCCCACGATCGACGCGCTGCTGTCCAAAGTGGTCACTCTCACCCAGACCTTCGCCGGGCAGGACAAGGTGATCGGCGAGGTGCTCGCGAACCTCCAGCCGGTGCTGGACACCACGATCGGGCACGCGCAGGACTTCCGGAAGCTGGTCTCGGGTCTCGGGGATCTCGTCGGCGGGCTCGCGGCGAACCGGGACACGATCACCTCCGCGCTCGACAGCGGCGCGAAGCTCGCGGGCACCCTCGCCGACGTCACCACCCGGCTCACCCCGTCGATCACCAAGGACCTCGCGTCCTTGAACCGGCTCAGCGCGTCGCTGCTGGCCAACCGCGAGCCGATCGTCGGGGCGCTGCGCGATATGCCCGGCCTGCTCGGCAGGGTCACCGGGACGATGGACTACGGCGGCTGGATGAACGTCTACCTGTGCGATCTCGGGATCAACGTCGGCGGGCTCGGGGTGTCCTCGGCCATCGGCCCGCATTCGGCGGTGTGCCGATGAGGAGGCCGTTCCGGGAGCGCGATCCGCGCAAGCTCGCCGCCGTCGGCGTCACCGCGCTGGTGCTCGCCGTCGCGGCCGCGATCGGCGTGCCGCAGCTCGTGTTCTACACCCGCACCGCCGCCTACACCGCCGAACTCGCCAACGCCGCCGGCCTGCGCGCGGACGACCAGGTGTTCGTGGCCGGGGTCCCCACCGGTCGCGTCCGCACGATCGCGCTGGCTGGCGACCGGGTGCGCGTCGACTTCCGCCTCGACCGCGACCAGCCGCTCGGCGACGCGACCACGGCGGGGGTCAAGATCCAGACCGTGCTCGGCAAGCGCTACCTCGACGTGCGCCCCGGCGGTGCCGGTGCGCTGCCCGGCGGCGGAACCATCCCGCTCGCGCGCACCTCCGTCCCGTTCTCGCTCGACGACCTCGGGCGGTCCGCGGCGGACACCACGCGGCAACTGGACCTCGGCTCGCTGCGCAAGATGATCACGACCTTGCGCGACAACGCACCGGACGCCAAGCTCGCCGGTGACGCGCTCACCGGCGTCACCTCGGCGACCTCGGTGTTCACCAAGTACAGCAAGGGAATCCAGGACCTGCTCGCGGGTGCCCGCTCGGTGACCTCGATGCTGACCGGCCAGCAGGACAGCCTGGTGAAGCTGCTCGGCGACACCGATCTCGTCACCCGCGCGCTGATCGCCCGCAAGGACACGCTCAACCAGCTCGTCAGCGACGTCGGCCGCCTCGCCGACCGGGTCCGCTCCTTCCTCGACACGAACCGCCCGCTCGTCCAACCGCTGGTACAGCGCCTCGGCGAGACGGTGAAAACCCTGACCGACAACGCGGCGGATCTCGGCCGCACGATCGACCTGCTCGCCCCGACCGGCCGTTACCTCGCCAACGCCACCGGGAACGGGCCGTGGATCGACGTCGTCGGCCCGGCGGCCATCCTGCCGGATCCGATCCTGTGCGTCACCGGACTCGTACGGGGGTGCAAGTGAAGAACGCCGCCGCGAAGGTCGTCACCTTGATGTGCGTCGCGGGACTGCTCGTCGCCGGGGCGATCTACGTGCTGCGCCCGGAGCCCACGACGACCGTCGTCGCCGAGTTCGGGCAGGCCGACGGCGTCTACCCCGGCAGCAAGGTCGACATCCTCGGCGTGCCGGTCGGCGAGGTCCGCGCGGTCGACCCGGTCGGCTCGCGCGTGCGCGTGACCCTCTCGCTGCCCGCCGGGACGAAGGTGCCCGCGCAGGCGCAGGCGTGGGTCATGTCGCCAGCCGTGATCAGCGACAAGTACGTCGAACTCACCCCGGCGTACACGACCGGCGAGACGCTTCCCGACGGCGGCGTCATTCCGCCGGACCGTGCGCACGCACCGGTGAAGTGGGACGACCTGATGAAATCGCTCAACACCCTGCTCACCACGCTCGCCCCCGGCGACCCCGCCGCGGGCGCGCCGCTCGGGGACGTGCTCGCCGCCGCCGCGAAGCTCCTCGACGGGCGCGGGCAGGCGTTCAAGGACGCGATCACCCAGGTGAACCAGGCCTCCGGGGTGGTGGCGGGACAGCTCCCCGACATCGGCGGGCTGCTCGACACCCTGTCCACGCTGGTGTCCGCATTGGACAAGAACAAGTCCGCAGTGGACTCGGTGACCAGCTCGGTCACCACCGCCGCCGAGATGTTCGGCAAGCAGCAGGATTCCATCGCGTCCACTGTGGAGGATCTGTCGGTCGCGATGAACGATCTCGGCGACCTGCTCAAGAACCACGGCGCGGAGCTGACGAAGGACGTGTCCCAGCTCGGCTCGCTGTCCGCGGAGCTGGGAAAGCACCAGGGCCAGCTCGCCGAGCTGCTGGACACGCTGCCGCTGGCGGGCCAGAACCTCAGCCGCGCGGTCTCCCCCGACCACCGGCTCCGCACGCGGATCGACGTGTCGACGAACTTCAGCCAGTTCGCGCTCGGCAAGGAGTTCTGCGCGAAACTGCCGCTGCCGCTGTGCACCGGCGCCGGGATCACCAACCCGGTGCGCTTCCCGCCGTCGGTAGGCGACCCGCTCGGCCTGCCGTCCGTGCTCGCGCCGCCCGCGAAGACGGGAGGCAAGTGATGCGCACGCTCGCACTCGCCGGGGTCGCCGTGCTCGCCGCCGCCACGCTCACCGGCTGCGGACTGAGCCTGCAGGGCATGGACGCGGGCCAGGAGGTCGACGGGCCGTCGTACGAACTCACCGCGGTGTTCACCGACGTTTCCGGGCTGCCTTCGGGTGGCGAAGTGAAACTGGGGCCGTCCTCGGTCGGGCGGGTCGTGGCGACGAGGTCCGAACACTTCCAGGCGAAGGTGACCCTGCGCCTGCGCCAGGACGTCCGCCTGCCGAAGGGGACCCGTGCGGAGCTGAAGCTCAGCACCGCGCTCGGCGACCAGTACATCGATCTCCGCCCGCCCGCGAGCGGTGGCACCGACTGCCTCGCCGACGGTGCGACCATTCCCGTCGCGGACACCGTTCGCGGGCCCGATATCGAGAACACCCTCGCGGTGCTCGGCATGGTGCTCAACAACAGCGGGCTCGACCAGGCCCGCACCATCATCACCGAGCTGAACACCGCGCTCGGCGGCCGCGAGGGCAAGATCCGCGACCTGCTCGCCAGAGCGAACGGCATTCTGTCCACTTTGGACGCACGGTCCGGCGACTTCACGCGCGCGCTCGGCTCGCTGAACCGGCTCGCCAAGATCGCCTCGGACAACCGGGCAGTGCTGGACCAGGCGTTCACCCAGATCAACCCGGCCGTCGACGTGCTGCGGAGCCAGCAGGACTCGCTGAACAAGCTGCTCGCCAACGTGACCCCGCTGGCGAAGACGACCGACGAAACCTTGGGGCGCACCAAGGAAACCGTCGGATCCATTGTGGACGGAATCGGCCCCGTCCTCGACGAGTTGAACGGGTTCAGCGGCAGCCTCGGCTCGGCACTGGGCACGCTCAAGTCCGCGAACGCGCTGCTCGGCCGCGCGATTCCCGGCGACTATCTGAACCTGAACGCCCGGTTCGACGTGCCGGGCGCGCTGACCGCGCTGTTCACCGGCGTTTCCGGGACCGGCACGACGTTTCCCGGCGGTATCGAGCAACTGCTGAAAGGGGGAACCCGATGATCAGGCGGCTCGGGCGGCGGCTGCCGCTGCTGCAGCTCGTGGCGTTCCTGCTGATCGGCATCGGCTGCTCGGTCTACCTGGCGGTGACCGCGGTCGGCCCGGCGGAATTCCGCGCCGCGACGCACGTGACGGTGCGGATGCCCGAAGCGGGCGGCATCTCGCCCGGCGCTTCGGTGACCTACCACGGCGTCACGGCGGGCAGCGTGACCGCGGTGAACCTGCGCGGCGACGGCGTCGAAATCGCGCTGGACCTCGACAGCGCGCTGAAGGTCCCGGCGAACACCGACGTTGTCGTGGCGCAGGACACCGCCGTCGCGCTGCGGCACCTCGACCTGCGCCCCGCGACGGACGCCCCGCCGTTCCTCGCCGACGGCGCGGTGGTCCACGCCGGGAAGGAAGCCGGGATCCTGCCGCTGCAGACCGTGCTGGTGAACCTGATGAAGCTGACCGACAGCATCAACGTCGACGACCTCAGCACCGTCGCGGACGAACTGTCGACCGGGCTTTCGGGGACCTCGCCGCAGCTGGAAAGCCTTGTCGACAAAGGAAGTCAGATCGTCAACGCCCTCAACGCGATGCGCCCGCAGGTGACCACCGTGCTCACCGGCGCGAAGGACTTCCTCGGCGAAGGAACCTCGGCGCGCCTGCCGAAGCTCGTCGAGTCGCTCGGCAAGCTGACCGGTCAGCTCCGCACGCTGGAGCCGAAAGCCGTGCCACTGCTGGAAAAGGCGCCGGGTCTGCTCGACCAGCTCGTACCGCTGCTCAAGGACAACCAGCAGAACGTCGGCGTGCTGATGGCGAATCTGGTCTCCCCCATCGACCTCGTCGCGGGCCGCTCGGACGCTTTGCGAGCCTTCCTCACCGACGTACCGAAGGGGCTCGGCGACCTCGCCTCCATCGGCCGCGGTGACCACGCCGACTTCACGCTCGTCCTCGGGCAGGGCGGGATCTGCTACTACCCGCAGCAGCGGCGCACGCCGACCGACACGGCGCCGCGGCCACCGGCACCGGATTTCCACTGCCCACCGGGGAAGAGCGGGGACCAGGGCGTTCGCGGTGCCGCGAACGCGCCGTTACCGGCCGCACCGGCGGGTTCCGGCCAGGACGGTGGAGCGCCACCACCGGGCAGCCCCTCGTGGGCCGCCCTGTACACGCAAGGAGCGCGAGGATGACAGCACCGAACCGCACCCGCAAGCGTCCCGTGGTCGCGGGCAAGAAAGCACCGAGGCCTTCGCCGGTACCGCGCGAGACGCCGGAGGAAACCGTCGCCGAAGAGCCCGCGGTTCCGGAAACCCCGTCACCTGCTCCTGCTGCTGCCAAGAAGAAACTGCCACGGCCGCGGCGAATCGTCGCCGGAGTGCTCGTGCTGCTCTTGCTGGGCGCGGGTGGGTTCGCGGGCTGGCAGTGGTACCGGCACGCCCAGGTCGACTCGGCGCGCGAAGCCGCGACCGGTGCGGCGCGGCAGTTCGCGCTCGACCTCACCAGCTACGACTTCACCAAGATCGACGACAACCTGAAGAAGGTCACCGGCGACTCCACGGACTCGTTCGCGAAGCAGTACCAGTCCGTCGCGAACAACCTGACCCAGCTGATGCGGCAGTACAAGGCGGTCGCGAAGAGCACCGTGGTGCAGACCGGGATCGCGGAAGCCACCACCGATCGCGCCGTGGTGCTCCTGTTCGTCGACCAGACCATCACGAACACCAACAGCCCGCAGCCGCGCGTCGAACGCAACCGCCTGCAGCTGACCGTCCTGAACCAGGACGGCGACTGGCGCCTGGACGACGTCCAACTCCGCTGACCGCGATCAGGGTTTTCTCGGGGACATCACCGATAGCGCGACTCCGGGCCACCGCGAAACGATCACCGCATGAGATTCCGAACGGTAATCACCGCGGCTGTCACCCTCGGTGCCTGCCTCGTCGCGACGAGCGCGACCGCGGCACCGCAGGCCCCGGCCCGACTCGCACTGCCGCGTCCCACCGGACCGGCGAAGGTCGGCACGAGCACGTTCCACTTCGTCGACGAATCCAGGGCCGACCCGTGGGTTCCTTCGCAGCGGCGGGAACTGATGGTCACGCTGTGGTACCCGGCGCGGACCGAAGGCGCGCGCCCGACCCAGTACCTGACCACGGCGGAGTCCGCGCTGATGATGCGCAAGCTCGGACGTCCCGACCTCCCCGAAGACATGCTGGCGAAGGTCGGCACGAACTCCACCGCGGACGCCGAACCGCTCCACCGCCCGCTGCCGCTGGTGGTGCTCTCACCGGGTTTCGAACTGCCGAGGGCGACGCTTTCCTCGCTGGCGGAGGAACTGGCCAGCCGCGGTTACGCGGTCGCGGGTATCGGGCACAACTACGAAGCGACCGCCATCACCTTCCCCGATGGGCACACCACGGAGTGCGTCGTCTGCCCGGTCCCGGACGACGCCAAACTGGTGCGCTCCAGGGCGGCCGACGTGTCGTTCGTGCTCGACGAACTCACCGAACGGCCCCGTGCCCGCGGTCCCTGGATCGACGCGGACCGGATCGCCATGATCGGCCATTCGATCGGCGGCGCGAGCACCGCGCCCGCCATGCTGGCCGACCGCAGGATCACCGCGGGCGCCATGCTCGACGGCGCGTACTACCTCCCGGTCACCGACCTGGATCGCCCGTTCCTCCAGTTCGGTGAACCCTCGCACGCGCCGGGCGGGCACGACCGGTCCTGGGACGCCGCGTGGCCGGGAATGACGGACTGGAAGCGCTGGCTCACCGTCCACTCGGGGAACCACAACATGTTCACCGATCAGCTGCTGCTGGTCCAGCAGGCCGGGATGGATCCAGGAGTCGAACTCGACCCGCTCCGCGGTATCCGGCTCACCGAGGCTTACCTCGTCGCGTTCCTTGACCGGCACCTGCGAGGCATCCCGCAACGACTGCTGGACGGCCCGTCGCCGAGGTTCCCCGAGGTGCGCTTCTGGTGCCCGTGAGTCCTCAGGCGATCGGGCCGAGGATGGGTTCCGACTCCACGATCCCGGCGTCGCTGGGTCCCGTGCCGCTGTCGAAGACGCGGGCGTGCTGCTTCGCCCGCCATTCGAGATGTGCTTCGGCGGGTTTCGCGTAGCCGTAGCGCCGACGGCCTTCCTCCGGTGTGACCGTTTCCGGTGTCGCAGGCGGAACGCACAGCAGCACGGGGGCCACCACCGGCACGGTCGCGGGCGACAATCGCCGCAGCATCAGCAGTTCGAGCCGCCGGTTCAGGTGCGCGAGCCGGAACGTGAGCTTCAGCAGCGGCGTCACCATGACGTCGGTGAACCGCGACTGGCGCAACCCGGACATCGTCCGCATCCAGCGCGGCATGGTGGCGATGGTGGCCGCGCGCAGGATCCTGGTGACGACGAGCGTGATCGGCCGGAGCACCGCGGGCATCGGCGGGAGCATCACCTCTGCGTGCAGCAGGTGGTCCATTGTGGACCGCGCGACCTCGGAGCCGACGAGCTGCGGGCGCATCTGTTCGAAGTAGGCTTGGATGCCGACGCGGTCGCGCGGCACGTCTTCCGGCGCGCAGGTCTGCAGTTCGGCGGCGACGGCGCATTCCTGCCAGTACCGCTCCTCCTCGGCGGGGGTGAGCTTGCCCGGCCCGTACTTCTCGTAGGCGTACAGGATCGAATGCCATGCGGTGAGGTGGATCCAGAGCTGGGACTTCGGGTCGTTGGCGTCGTACGGCTCGCCGCTGAGCGGTTCGGTCCCGATCGCCTTCGAGTGGATCTTCACCAGCACGTCGGCCGCCTTCAACGTCGAACGCGAACCGCCGAAGGCCACCATCGCGAAGTACCGCAGCGTCCGGTCGTACCGGGTGCGCGGGCGGGTGCGGATCGCCTGCGTCTCGTCGACCGAGGCGACCAGTGCCGGGTCGAGCTCCTCCACCACCACGGCGCGCTGGAAGCCGACGGTGAGCGAGGTCGGATAGCTCCACACCTTCCAGGTGACCGATTCCGGGCCGAAGAAGCCGTAGTCCTCGTGCGGCTCGACAGTGCGCTTGCGGGTCATCGTCGCCTCCGTTCTTGGTGTCATGCCTGGGGAATGGTGAAGATCGCGGGCAGCCTGCTGGCGAACACCAGGTCACCGCGCACGGAAAGCTTGCGCCACAGGAAGGCCTTCACCGGGTTGAGGTTCCCGGTGACGAGCTTGAAGAACAGCACGGCATCGGTCCGGATCGTCACGCTCGGCTTGCCGGGAAGATCGCCCACGGTCGCCTTCCCGCCGGCGATCCTGGTGCGGTATTCGTCGTACCGCCCGGTGCCACCGGTGATCTGCCACGCGACCATCCCGTCCACACCGGCGGCTCGACGGGTGTTGAGATACGCGGGCATGCGGCGGAAGATCTCGTCGAGCAGGATTTGGCGCACCGGCCCGCGCAAGCGCTCCTTCAGCTCGCGGTCCGAGGTGCTCGCGACGAGCCGGATGACCTTGCCGACGTCGACCGCGCGCGGGTCGCCGACTTCGACGACGCCCTTCGCCGACGGAATCCTCAACAACCGCACCAAATCCAACGCCACCTCCGCATCACCCTCGATCCGCAACACCCCCGACAACACCATCGTCGCCGGATCCCCATTACCCGTCGCCAACACCAAAAAATCCGCCATACCCAACCGCAACGTCACCGAAGGCACGCCCTCCACGTCACGCCCCGCCGACGCGCGACCGTTCTCGATCCGCAGCAGGAACCGATGCCCGGCTCCGCGCTCGTCGAGCAGGTGCCAGCCGATCACCCGGTCGACCTCGGCCGCCGCGACCGGGTCGACGTACTCGGGCAGCCGTCGGATCACCTCGTCCACCACGATCCGGCCGACCGGCCCGCGCAGCCGCTCGGCGAGCTTGCGCGGCTCGATCTCCCCGATCAGCGCCGCGATGCCGGTGACGTCGACCGCGCGCGGATCATCGACCTCGACGACACCTTTCGCCGACGGAATCCTCAACAACCGCACCAAATCCAACGCCACCCCCGCATCACCCTCGATCCGCAACACCCCCGACAACACCATCGTCGCCGGATCCCCATTACCCGTCGCCAACACCAAAAAATCCGCCATACCCAACCGCAACGTCACCGAGGGATCGCCATCGAGTTCCCTGCCGACCGATACCGCGCCGTCGTCGAACCGCAGCACGAACCGGTCGACCACGCCGTCCTCACCGAAGAGGTGCCAGCCGATCACCTGGCTCACCCCCGCCGCCGCGACCGGGTCCACGTACTCGGGCAGCCGCCGGATCACCTCGTCCACCAGGACCTTGCCGATCCCGCCGCGCAACCGCGCCCGCAGCTCGTCGCGGTCCGCACCGGCGACCGCGGCGGCGATCTCGACGGCGTCCACGTTCGCGGCCTCGGCCGACGGATCCTCGGTCAGCCGGAGGAAGAACTCGTCCAGCTTCGACAGGTGCCCGGCCATGACCGCCTCCTCGCGTTCCTACTAACAAGTAGGAATTTCCTACGTCGTGGTAGATTAGTCAAGTGGGTACCTCGGGAGTGGCACGGGTCACAGCGGACGAAGACGGGGCGCGCAAGCGCCGCGCGGCTCATCTCGGGCCGGAGCGCAGGCGTCCCCTCCTCCTCGACGCGGCGTTGGGCGTCTTCCTGGAGCACGGGTACCGCGGCACCTCCATGCAGGCGGTCGCGACGGCGGCGGGCGTGACGAAACCCGTTGTGTACGAATGCTTTCCCAACAAGGACGCGCTCCTGCTGGCACTGCTCGACCGGGAGGAACGGCGCCTGCTGGACGCGGTGGTGGCCGCGATGCCACGGACCCTCTCGACGTCGGACGCGCTCGGCGATCTGGTCGCCGCCGGGCTGGCGGCCTTCCTCACCGCGGCGACCGAAGCGGACGACGCGTGGCGGATCGTGTTCTCCGCGCAGCACGATCCGAGGACGGTGATCGGCGCCAGGGTCAAAGCGGCGCGCGCGATGCTCGTGGACCGCCTCCGCGACATCATCCACCCGCAGCTGCGAGTGATGCCGCACGCCGACGCCGACCGCGAAGCCCCGGTGCTCGCCGAGCTGGTCGCGAGCCTCGCCGAGACGAGCGCGCGGATGCTCGTCGTCGACCGGATCCCGTGGTCGGTCGACGAGCTTTCCCGCTATGTCGCCACCTTGCTCGTGCGGGACTGATACGACAACAGGAGTGCCAGGCGTCCGCGGTACGCGCCCGCGCGTACCGGCGATGCCGCCGCAGACGGGACGCCGTGCGCGCGAGTCGGCGCCATGCTTCGGGCATGCCAACCACTTCGCTCTCGACACCCGTCACCGTGACCGTCGCCGGTCAGCTCGTCGGCGCCGCCGGACTGGTCGTCCAGTGGATCTCCGCGCCGAACCTGTTCGCGTCCTTCGGTTTCCCGCCAGGACTCTTCTACGTGCTCGGCGCCGCCGCGATCGTGCTGCTGAACCGGCGGTCCAACTGGGCACCGTAGGCGGCGATCGCGTTGTCCCTGTGGATCACCGTCGGCGGTCTCGCCGGGGGAAACCTGCAGGAAAACCTGTCCAGTCCGAACACCGGCCTCGTCGTGGGGAACATCGTGATGATGACCGGGCTGGCGATCTCCGCGGTCGCCGGAGCGATCGCCATCCCGCACAACCACCGGACTCGCCCGGAAACGCGCATCGCCCCGCTGGGTGCCCAGAACCCGAACCGGATCGCCACCACGATCGTCTTCGCGGGCCTTCTCCTCGACGCCGTCGGCGACGCCGCGCCGGAAGGGTTCGACTGGGACGGCCCCGGCCCGATCCTGTTCCTGGTGCTCGCGATCCTGGTGGCCATGATCCCGGGCAACGCCATGATCGAGCTCAGCCTAGTCCCGCTCCGTGCGCGCCCCGAAGGTGGCCTTCGGGGCGCTAGATGCCCAAGTCACCTTCGGGGCATGCTCCCGCGGCTCGCGATCTCGGTGAGCGTGCGGCGGCAGACCTTGCCGGTCGCGCCGAGGGGCAGTTCCGGCAGTACCACCAGTGCTTCCGGGAGCTTGCGGCGGTCGACACCGCGATCCTGTGCGAGGAACCGCGTGAGCGCGGGCAGTGTCAGCGGTGCTCCCGCGCGCGGGGCGACGCAGGCGCACAGCCGTTCGCCCAAATCTTCGTCGGGCACGCCGACGCAGGCGACTTCGGCGATCCCCGGGTGTTCGCCGAGGTGGTCCTCGATCTCGGCGGGGCTGATGTTGAACCCACCCCTGACCACGATCTGCTTCAGCCTGCCGAGCACGCGGAGTCGGCCGTGGTCGTCGAACGCGCCGCGGTCACCGGTGCGCACCCAGCCACCGGGGAGGCGGTACCGCGCGTCGAGGCCCGGATCGTCCACATAGCACGGGTCCACATAGCACAGTGGCGTCATCGGTCCTCGTGCGAGGATCTCGCCGTCGTCGCCGATCCGGATCGACGTCACCGCGGGGTCCGGTTTTCCGGTCCACGGGCCGAGTCCCGTCCGCGCGGTGTGGCAGTTGACGCCATCCGACGAGCCGTAGACCGCGATCACCTCGCACGGGAACGCGTCAGCGCAGGCGCGTGCCACGGCATCGGGAAGCGCGGCGCCACTGGACACCACGGCTTCGAGCGCGGGAAGGGGCGCCGCCGGGACGGCGGCCATCCTGCCCAGCATGGTGGGCACCCCGAACACGTGCGTCGCGCGCCACTCGGAGGCCGCGCGCACGGCCGTTCCGGCGTCGAAAGTACCGGGCAGCAACAGGGTTCCGCCCAGCGCGGCGACGGTGACCGGTACCCCGCACGAGCCGAACGAAGACCCGAGCGGTACCAGCACGAGGTTGCGCATCGGCCTGCCCGAGCGCCGCAACGCGCGCACGTAGGTGGCGCGGCCGCCGGCGAACGCGTTGTGCGAGTAGGCAACGAGCTTCGGCCGCGCCTCGGAGCCGGAGGACACCAGTACGCGCGCGGGTGCTTCCGCGTCGATCCGGGTGGTGGTGCGCGCGCCGCCGGTGCGCGCGAGGCGCCGCACCCCGCCGTCGATCAGCACGCTCGCGCGAGCGCGGTGCGGTGCGTCGGTGTGGCCGGGCGGGCACGGCAGGGCGACCGCCCCCACCGCGTACACGGCCAGTTCCGCGATCACCGCGGTCCGGTCGTCGGGCAGCGCGATACCGACGACGTCGTGGTCGCCGACACCGGCCGAAGCCAGTTCTCCCGCGCGGCGCCGGACTTCGGCAGCGAGCCCGGCGTAGTCGAGCGAACCGTCCACGTCCACCACGGCCTCCCGGTCGGGATGGTCCCGGACGTGCTGGGAGAAGCACGTGTAGAGATCGTGCCCCGGGCACAGCCCCCGGCGGACCCAGCCCGCGCGCAGTGCGGCAGGCACCCGGTCGGCCAGCGCGATCCCGGCCGCGGAGGTCCACGCGCTCACGAAAAGGTCCAAGGACTGCGCGGAAAAGCGTATCCGTCCCAGCCGAGGGCGCGGGCGAACCGGGGGTCGGCGCCGAGCTGCCGCAAATCCGTGCACACCGCGGTGGCGGCGAACCCGGCGTCACCGAACCTCGCCACCCAGTCCTCGCTCGTGCGATCGGTGAAGCTCGCCGTGCCGAGCACCGCCGCCGCCTTCTCGCGATCGTCCGGGCTGAGGGAGAGGTAGCCGTCCTGGGTCTCGTGTGGACGGTCCCAATCCGTCCACATCGGACGGCTCGCTGGCCGGAGCACGAGTGCCGAGGAGAGCAGAGACGACTCCACCCGCGAACCGGTTCCCGTGCGCAGGCTCGCGAGCAGCGCCGTCAGCACCCCCTCGGCGCACACCAGTCCCCCGAGCACGTCGGTGACGGTCATCAGCGACGGCGCGGGCGGTTCGTTCGCGGGCCGGATCGCGGCGGCGAGCCCGGTGTGGGCCTGCACCAGGAAATCGGTGCCCAGCGGCGGATTCGGCCCGAGCTGGCCGCCCCAGCCCGACGCGGCCGCCGCCACCAGGCCCGGCCGCACCGCGATCAGGTCCTCCGCGGCGAGCCCGAGCGCCGCCGCGCGCCCCGGCCGCCAGTTGTGCAGGAACACGTCGGCGTCGGCGACGAGTTCGAGCACGGCCGCGCGCCCGGCAGGGGACTTGAGATCGAGCTCGACCGCGCGCTTCCCGTCGTTGAGCGCGCGGAACCGGGCCGAGCACGCGCCGGCGAGCGGCGGCACGCCGCGCATCGGGTCGCCGCCGGGAGGCTCGACGCGGAGCACGTCGGCACCGAGCAAGCGCAGTACGTGGCCGGCGAGCGGGCCTTGGACCCTGCTGGTCGACTCGACGACCACGACGCCGGACAGCGGCAGCCCTTCGCGGTGGTACGACGCGACCGGGCCCCGGCGCCCGCACGGCTGGATTTCCCAGCGCGGCACCGCGACCGGCGGGACGGGCGAGTCCCGCACGGGCAGCACGCTCAGCCCGGACGCCTGCCCGACGTTGGCGAGTTCGGCGAAGGCGCACCGCCGCGCCGCGCGGGCGAGTTCGGCGGGCAGCGGGCAGGTGGCGGTCGCGAACCGGAACTGGAAGGGCCGCCATGCCTGCCGCACGGCGACCGGATCCGCGTCGAGCCGCGCCCAGAACCGTTGCCAGTCCTCGGCGTCCAGCGTCTCGACCTCGAACCGGATACCGTCGGCCGAAACGAACGGCGGCCCGCCGGTGTGGTGCGGCTCGGCCCCTTCGTCCGCGCACGTCGCCGCCGCGAGGTACTGGCCGACGGCGAGCAGCGCGCCCTGCGCGGCCGAGGTGTGCGCGGCGCGCACCTCCTGCCCGCGCTCGCGGCCGATCGCCACGGCCAGCCTGCCGTGGCTCGCGAGCAGCCCGGCGACCGTGGTCGTGTAGTCGATGCCGAGCGGCAGCGGGCGGCCCGACTTCCGGCCGTGGACGTGCATGAGCCCGCACGCGGCCTGCACTGCCGTCTCGTCGGCGAGCGGCAGGTCGACGGGCCCCGCCCAGTCGAGGGTGTCCAGCGCACCGGGTGCCATCGTCATCGCGCACGCCTCCCCTGCACCGAGTAGAAAACGCTGGAGCAGACCAGGAAATCGGGATCCGCCAGCAGCGCGCGAACGCGGCGGAGCCCGTCGTCCGTCATCCCCGCGGCGAGCAGTTCGTCGCGAAGGCGGTACGTGTGGTGCGCCAGCAGCCGCGTCCCCGCCGAGCCCGGTCGCCACGCGTCGATCCGCGGCCGCACGTCGACCTCGACGAACCCCGCGCGCCGCATGGCCGCGCCCACCCTGCTCCCCCACGCGACGTCCACACCCGCCTTCGCCATCACCGCGTCCTTCGCCGCGAGGAACTCGCGGAACAGCCTCTCGGCCGCGGAGTCCGGCGCGGCGAGGCAAGGCTGGTAGGTGGTGTCGAACTCGTCCACCTGGAGCCAGCCGCCCGGGGTCAGCGTCGCCAGCAGTTTGTCGAGCACGGCCTCGCGTGCGGGGAGGTGCCGCAACACCAGTCGCGTGTGGACGAGGTCGAAAGCCTTGCCCGGCAACGGATCCGCGACCACGTCGTGCCGCACGGCGGTCAGCCCGCGCGCCTCGGGAACGTGCTGCGGCACCAGATCGGTGGCCACCACGTCCCCACCGGGTGCGACCCGGTCGGCGAGCCAGCAGGCCACGCTGCCGCCACCCGCGCCGATTTCGAGGCAGTGCCAGCCGTCGGCGACACCGGTGGACGCCAGCCTGGCCGTGGTCACCGGGTCGTAGGCGGCGGCGAGGCAGTCCTCCTGATCGCGCCGGAGCCCGCCCTCACCCGCGAACACGTAGCTCGTCATGTCCAGCGCCCGGTACCCGTCGGCGCCGACTGCCCGGTCAGCGCCCGCAGCAGTGCCAGCCGCCGGACCTTGCCCGTCCCGGTGCGCGGCACGTCCTTCCACCGCACTTGGACCGGTTCGCGCAGCGGTGGCAGGTCGCGCGTCGCGGTGTCCCACTGCTCGCCCGGCACCGCGTCGTCGGTGACGAGCACTGGCAGGGGCGGGCCGTCCGCGGTGCCGAGCACCACGCATTCGAGCACCTCCGGCAGGCGATCCTCCAGCAGGTCCTCGGTTTCCAGGCAGCTCAGCTCGGGCACGCTGTCCACTTCGCGGTCCAGCAGCACGACGCTACCGTCACGACCGCGCCGCGCGAGATCGCCGGTGTTCCACCAGTTCCCGTCCTGCTTGGCAGCCCAGCGCCGCTCCTCGCCGAGGTAGCCGAGGCAGCGCGCGGGCGTGCGCACCAGCACGAGGCCCACCGCGCCCCTGGCCACGGGGCGGAAGGTTTCCGGGTCCACCACCTTCAGCCGGGTGCGTACCGGCACCGGCCTGCCGAGGTTGCGGGTGGTCGGGTGCCGGTCGCCGCGCGAGGAGACCGACCGGCGGGTGAAGAACCGGAACGTGATGGGCCCGGTCTCGGTCTGGCCCCAGCCCTGCATCCACAGTGGACGGCGCGCGGCCGAAGCGGTGAGGTAGGCGCGCACCGTCGGCGGGTGCACGGCGTCGTAGGTGCTGATGTAGAGCCGGACGTCGCGGAACGGATTGTCCAAACGCGACAGCAACGGGGCGAACCGCACGTAGCTGGACGGCAGCGCCTCCACCACGGTCGGTGGCGCCGACCGCAGCACCGGGTCCGCCGCGGCGGGATCGGAGCCGGTGAGCACGACGATCCGGCGCGGAGCGAGGCAGCACACGCTGGCCGTCCAGCAGAAGGTCCTGCCGTGCGCGTAGGAACTGGCGTTGACGAGCGTGTCGTCGCGGCGCACGCCCACCACGGGCAGCCGGTTCGATTCGAGCCCGGCCAGCGTGCCGATGATCGTGCCGGTGGAATGCACCACCAGCTTCGGCACCCCGGTGGTCCCGGAGGTGTGGTTGACCACCAGCGGTTCGTCGCGCACCGGCCGCTTCGGCGCCGGTGGCGTCGTCCCGCGCACGTCGGCGAGCACCAGCGCGCCCTGTTCCGGTGCGTCGAGGCTGAGCACCCGCCGCGCCAGCGAAGGCAACTCCACGCCCTCGTCGCGGCAGCGCCGCAGGATCTCGGCATCGGTCACCAGCAGCGCGGAATCGAGGCGCTTCAACAGTTCTCGGAGCGCTTCGGCCCCGAGGTGCCCGGACAGTTGCGCGGGCACGGCGCCGAGCCGGATCGCCGCGCAGGCGAGCAGGTCGTAGTCCCAGTGGTTGCGCTTCACGATCGCGACGCGGTCGCCTGGACCCGCCCCGGCGGCCGCCAGCCACCCGGACGCCTCGCGCACCAGCCTGGCGAGCGCGGGCATGTCGTGGCTGAGCCCCGCGTCCGGCGCGATGTCGAACGGACGGTCCACCTGCACCACCGTCGGCACGCCGCGATCGGCGCATTCCTCGAACAGCACGCCCATGTCGTACGGTTTCACGCCGCTCCCCTCACCGAGTCCAGCCTGCTCAACACGCGCGACACGGTCGTGGCAGCGGACCGCACGGCCCCTTCGCTGCTCGGCCGCAGCAGCACCCAGTCACCGGCGTAATCGACCGTCCCGATCGGACGCGCCGCGAAACCGGCGCGCAGCCGCAGCGCTTCCGGCGTCGCCTCGGGAAGGCCGTGCCGGAACCGGTGCACGAAATTCCGCACGGTCGCCCCCGCCAGACCGGGGGCGAACCGCTCCCCACTGTCCACAAGCGCCTGCACGACGTCGTCATCCGCCGCGTCGAACAGTTCGGGGACGACGCGCGGCGAGGCCAGCAGGCTGACCAGCCCGGCACCGGCCGGCGCCCGCTCCGGATGCTTCTCGTGGTCGATCACGAGACCGGACAGCACATCTTCCTCGGCGGACGGGGTCAGCAGCACGTAGGCGGGACGGCTCGTCTTGACCGCCAGCGGGCGATCGAGGAAGCAGCTGACCTTGAGCATCGGCCGGAACGCGCAGGCGGCGAGGAACTCCGCGTCCGCCTCGGGCGCGTTGACGTAGAGCCGCGCCGCCACCGGCGCCGGAACGCACAGCAGCACCGAGCGAGCGGTCACCGTCTCGTCGTCGAACACCACGCGCGCGAGGTCGGTGCCGCCGACCACCTCGCGCACCGCGCGGCCGGTGACCACGTCGAGGTTCCCGGCGAGGCGGCGGGCGAGGGTGTCCATGCCGTCGCGGTAGGTCACCCAGCACGACGCGGGGCCGATTTCCCGGAGCAGGCAGGCGAACGGCGCCATCGCGGAGCGGCCGGTGTCCCAGCCGAAGAAGCAGCCCGCGACCGCCTGGAACAGGTAGTCGTGCAGATCGGGGTGGAAACCGCGGGCGTAGTCCGCGACGGTCCGCGTCCCGATCGGCGTCCACTCGGGACGGTCCGCGTCGAAGCGGCGCGGATCCCTGATGGCGGCGAGAAACCGGACGAGATCGATCCTGGCGCGTTTGGACAGTCCGGCACCGGTGAGGACCGCACCCGGCTCCGACAGCCCGGGGTGGGCGACGCCTTCGCGCCACACCGCGACGCGCTTGCCGATCGGGGGCACCTCGTCCCGCCGGATGCCCGCCCGCCGGATCAGCTCCCACGTGGCGCGGTAACCCCGCGTGGACAACTGCTCGGCGCCTTCGTCCACTGTGTACCCGGCACGGCGGAAACTGGCCATCCGCCCGCCCACCCGGTCTGCCGCCTCGAAGACGCGCACGGATAGCCCAGCCTCGGCCAGCCCGGTCGCGGCGGCCAGCCCGCCGATCCCGGCACCGACCACCGCGACGTCGAGGTCCACCGTCATGCCGTGGCCGCCGCGATCAGGTTGGCCAGCACGAGCAGCACGACGCTCACCCGGTGCACGGTGAACCCGAGCTTGCGCGCGGTCATGATGTCACCGGCACCGGCGAACCCGATCCGGTACTGCGCGGCGCGCAGCGCGGTGGTGGGCAGCATGAGCAGGACGAACCACCACGGCGCGAGCCCGGTGAGCGAACCGAGCGCGCCGAACGCGAACTCGGCGACCGACAGCGCCCCGACGAACCGCGCGTTGCCCCGTGGTGACGCCAGCACCGCCATCGTCGGCCTGCCGACCGCGCGATCTCCCTCGACGTCGTTCGTATTGGAATAGACGCCGAACAGCAGCGGGCCCATGCCGAAGATCAAGCCCTGCACCAGTACGAACGAGGAGAACTCCCCCGCGATCAGTCCATAGGGGACGAGTACGAGGGCGAGCCCAAGCGCGGCGAGGAAGAACTCCTGGAATCCGCGGTAGCTGAGCTTGACGCCGTAGGAGTACTGCGGCATCGCCACGAACGTCACCACCAGCAACGCGACCGTCCACACCGGACGGTGCGGTGCGGTGAACACCGCCAGCAGCCACAGCACTCCGCCCGCCGAAGCGGCCAGCCAGCCGAACCACTTCGCCTCCCCGACCGTGAGCGTCCCCGCGACCAGGGGTTTGCGGAGCAGGCGGCGGGTGGGCGTGTCCGGGACGTAGTTCGCCGCGTCGCTCCCGTCGTAGTAGCCGGTGACGTCGTCGAGCGCGACCATCGCCGCGGTCACCAGCACTTCGCCGGCGAGGAACAGCAGCAGGACGGGCACCGTCATGGCGTCGAGCGCCGGGAACAGCACCGCGGACAGCACCACGAGAATGCTCAGGTAGTAGTCGTAGACGTCCAGCTTCGCCAGGCGCGCGTAGCTGCGGAGCTTGCTCTCCTGCCGTGCTCCGGCTACGGCGCGGGGCCAGTGCTGGGCGCTGCTGGTCACGACGGGACTCCTTCCGGTTCGGCGAGCGGGTTCGGTGCGGTCGACCTCGCGAAGGCGCACACGGCATCGGCGATGCGTTCGACCTCGGCGTCGGTCAGGTGCGGGTAGATCGGCAGCGCGAGGATGCGGTCCGCCGCGTGCTCGGCCACCGGCCACCGCGCGCCCTGCCTCGCGTGCGCGGCGAACGCGGTCTGCCGCGGCAACGGTCTCGGGTAGTAGACGTGCGAACCGATCCCGCGCTCGGCGAGCCACGCCTTCAGCTCGTCACGGCGTTCGCACAGCAGGCAGTAGACGTAGTAGCAGCGGCCGTCGCGCCCGGTCGGCGGCGGCAGCACACCGGCGTCGGCCAGTGCAGCGAACCGGCCGGTGTAGTAGTCGGCGATCCGCGCGCGCCGCTCGAGCCGCGCGGGGAACAGGGCGTACCGGTACTGCTGGAAGGCGGCCTGGATCTCGTCGAACCGGCTGTTGTAGCCGATCCGGTGGTGCACGAAGCGGTGCACGCCGTCCTGACCGTGGTTGCGCAGCATCCGCACCGCGTCGCCGAGCTCGGGGTCCGCGGTCACCACCACCCCGCCCTCCCCCGGCATGCCGAACGACTTGACTTGCACGAACGAGAACACCCCCGCCTCGCCCCACGTCCCGGCGGGCCGCCCGCGCAGCACCGCGCCCTGCGCCACCGCGGAGTCCTCGAGCAGCCGCAGTCCGTGTTCCTCCGCGATCTCGGTGATGGCCGGCATGTCCGCCATCACCGAGAACAAGTGCGCGGGCAGCACGGCCTTGGTGCGGGGTCCGATCAGTTCCGCGATCCGCGCCGGGTCGACGACCATGGTGTGCGGGGTGATGTCCGCGAACACCGGCGTGGCGCCGACGCCCAGCACCGTCGCGGCCAGCGGGGCGCAGCCGAACGCGGGCACGATCACCTCGTCCCCCGCGCCGACTCCCATCGCGCGCAGCACCAGCGTGAGCGCGGAAGTCCCGCTGCCGCAGGCCACCACGTCGGCGGCGTCGAGCGACTCGCGCAGCATCCGTTCGAACGCCGCCGTGTGCCGTCCCAGGATGAACCGCTGGTCCGCCCCGGTACCGATCTCCTCGATCAGGCGCAGCAGCACCGCCTTGTCCGCTTCGAACAGATCACGGGCGAAGAAGGGCAGCTCGCGGGCCGTCATCGCGCACGCCCGAGGTAGAAGGAGCGGATGACGTCGCAGACGTGGTCCACTCCAGCGAGCTCCAGATCGGGGTAGAGCGGCAGCGCGAGCGCGCGTGCGCACGCCGCTTCGGCATTCGGGAACTGGCCCGCGCGGTGGCCGAGATCGGCGAAACACGGCTGGAACGGCAGCGGAACCGGGTAGTAGGTTTCCGTTCCTATGCCGTTCTCGGCCAGCTCGGCCGCCAGCGCGTCGCGATTCTCCACCTCGATCAAGTACACGTAGAAAACGTCACGACAATCTGCCGACGGCGAAGTCACCAGCGGCAGCCGGATTATTCCAGGGATATCCCGCAGCCGTTCGGAATAAGCGCTCGCCAGTTCCGCCCTGCGGACGATGTCGGATTCGAGGCGGCCGAGTTTCGCGATCAGCACGGCGGCCTGGATGTCGTCCATCTTGCTGTTCACGCCCGGTTCATCGGTCTCGTTCGAGATACCGGGGAAATGATCCAGTGTGCGGCCGCCCCTGCCGTGGTGGCGCAGCGCGGCCACCCGTTCGGCGATCTCGGGCCGGTCGGTGAGCACCGCACCGGCGTCGCCGATCGCACCGAGCGTCTTGCTCGGGAAGAACGAGAGCACCCCGCCCGCGCCGTGCAGCCCCGCGTGCCTGCCGTCCTGCCGCGCCCCGATCGCCTCGGCGCTGTCCTCCACCACGACGAGGTCGTGCCGCCCGGCCAGGTCACCGAGCGCGCGCAGGTCCGCCTGATGGGAGAACAGGTGCACCGGCATCAGGAACCGCGTCGCCGCGCTGACCGCGTCCGCCGCCGACGCCGGATCCATCGCGTAGGTGACGGGATCGATGTCGGTGAAGCGCGGCAGCCCGCCCGCGAGCACGACCGACGACGCCGAAGCGACGAAGGAGAACGCGGGCACCAGCACCTCCTCGCCCGGCGCGAGACCGCACGCGCGCAGGAGCAGCACGAGCGCGTCCGTCCCGCTGTTCACCCCGACGACGTGGCGCGCGCCGGTGTACTCGGCGAGCAGGTGCTCGAACCGCGCGACCTGCGCGCCGTGGGAGAACTTCCCGTTCTCGAAGATCGCTTCCACGCCCGCGCTTATGGTCGGCCACAGCTCGGCGAAAGTACTCGACTGCGTGAAAAAAGGAACTTTCCTAACGACGTCGTTCGAAAACGTTTCATTTACGGTCGCTGGCGTTTCCGCAGGCAAGCAGAGCCCTCCCCTTCGCTTACGCCGGATATTCGAGGCAAAACTCAACGTAGCCGACACCCCGGACCCGCAGAAGACTCCGAACGGGGCTCGCGGGTATTTCACCCGTTGCGGTCAGAACGGCGAACGGCCTTAACGTTCTCCCGCTCCCAACCGATATCGCGGATGGCGAAAGCGCGTCGGACGACCACAACGGACCACCGGACCCGTCTTGTGATTGGAGCACTGTTGCGAACCTTCGTCATCGGACTCGGCCGCGCCGGGGCGGGTCTGCACATCCCGATCCTGACCAGAATCCGCGAGGGCGGCGGACCGATCCTCGTGTTCGACCCGGCGGTCGAGAGCGGCGATCTGCCGCCGGGCGTGGTCTCCGTGCCGTCGATCGAACGGGCGGCGCGGTCACTCGACCCGGCGGGCGCCGTGACCCATCTGTGCACCCCGCCCGGTTCGCGGTCCGCGCTGCTCGACGAACTCGCCACCGCGGGCTTCCGCCGCTTCGTGCTGGAGAAGCCGATCGCCACCAACGACCGGGAACTGCGGCGCATCGTGCGGCTGCGCGCCAGGAACGGGCTCCGGTTCGCGGTGGTCGCGCCGTGGCTCGCGGCCGCGCTCACCGGCAAGCTCGCGCGGATCGTCCGCGACGGCACGCTCGGCGCGCTGCGGGCGATCACCGTGCACCAGCACAAGCCCCGGTTCCACCGGTCGCTGACCACCTCGGGCCACCCGACCGCGTTCGACGTCGAAATCCCGCACGCGATCCCGGTCGTCCTGCGGCTCGCGGGCCCGGCCGAGCTGACGGCGGCGAAGTGGCGGACGCTGTCGTGCGAGGAAGGCACCATCCCGCGGCTCGGCGGTGCGTCGCTGACGCTCGAACACCACAGCGGAGTGCGCACCGAACTGGTTTCCGATCTCACCTCACCGATCCGGGAGCGCCGGATGCGGCTCGAATTCGCCGAGGGCACGGTGACCGCGGACTACCCGGTCGGCGAGGACGACGACCACGCGCAGCTGACCGTCACCACGGGCGGCCCGAGCGAGCACCGCGCCTTCCGCGACGACGCGCTCACCGCGTTCTTCGTCGGCACGTACCGGCGCTTCGGCAGACCTTCCACCGACACCGAGCACCTCGACTTCGCGCTGCACTGCGAAACGGTCCGGCTGCTGAGCGAGGCGAAGAGCCGGTGCGCGACCATTCCCGTCCAGTCCAGGGCGGAGCCGCAGTATGCACGCTGACGAACTCCCGCTCGCCGGTATCGGTGACGAAGCGGGCCAGTCGCTCGCCGATCAGCTCGAAACGCTGCGGCTGCTGGGCTGGCGGCATCTCGAACTGCGCACCGTCGACGGGCTGGCGCTCGCCGATCTCGACCGCGCGCGGGCCCGCGAGATCGCGGCCACCGTGCTCGACGCCGGAATCACCGTGGTGTGCCTCGATTCCAGGATCGGGAGCTGGTCGGATCCGATCGACGGGCCGTTCGCGATCGACCTCGCCGAGCTGGACACTCTCGCGGAATGGTGTGCGCGGCTGGGCACCCGGTACGTGCGCGTCATGTCCTATCCGGACGCCGGGCTCACCGAACCCGAATGGCGGCACCGGGTGTTCGACCGGATCGGGCGGCTCACCGAACGGGCCGAGCGCGCGGGAATCGTGCTGGTGCACGAAAACTGCTCCGGGTGGGCCGGTTCGAGCGCGGACCGGATGGTCCGTCTGCTGGACGCGATCGACAGCCCGTCACTGCGGCTGCTCTTCGACACGGGCAACGGCGTCGCGCACGGCTACGTCGCCTACGACCTGCTCGCCGAGGTGGTGGACCGCGTCGAGCACGTGCACGTCAAGGACGCGGTGTCCACTGTGGAGGGAGTGCGGTACACGCTGCCCGGTGACGGGCAGTCCGCCGTCGCCGACTGCGTGAGCCTGCTGCTGACCGCCGGGTACCGCGGCGCGCTGTCGATCGAACCCCATCTGGCGGTGGTCCCGCACACCGGATCCCGTGACGAGCGCTACGCGCGGGAACTGTTCGTCGCCGCGGGTGAGCGGTTGCGCCGCCTGGTCGACCGGGAACTGCTCGACCGGGTCACCTGGTGACCCCGGCGCTGGGGCGGGCGGACCGGGAACTCCTCCTCCGGCTGCTGCGGATCCCGACCGTCTCCCCGCTCGAAGGCGGGCGGGGAGACGGTTTGTGGCGCGCGCAGCGGGCGTACGCGGAGGCGGCGGCCCTGATCGGGTTTACCGTGCCGCACCACGCGTGCGCCACCGCGGAGGAAGTCGACCGGCCGGACGTGCCGCTGGCCGTCCGCGAAGCCGGGCAGTCCTTTTTGGACGAACAGCCGAGCATGGTGCTGCGCCTCGGCCCGGAGCTGGCGCGCGAGCGCACCGTGCTGTTCAACGTGCACCTCGACACCGTCGCGGGCGGGGAACCCGTCGGCTTCGACGGCACGCGGTTCACCGGTCGTGGCGCGATCGACGCCAAGGGCCCCGCGGTGGCGCTGCTCGCCGGGATCCGGGCCGCCGCACCCGCGCTCGGCGACGACGTCGGCGTGCTCGTCCAAGCCGTGTCCGGCGAGGAGGGTGGCGCGATGGGCACGATCGGCACCCGCCCGCTGCTCGACCGCGGCTTCTACGGCGCGCTGAACGTGTTCTGCGAGCCGACCGGCCTGCGGTACCTGACCAGCGCCACCGCGTCGATGACCGCACGGGTCCGGGTGCGGGGGCGAGGCGCGATCGACGACCGGCCCGCCGCAGGGCACAACGCGACGGTGCTGCTCGGCGCGCTCGCGCGGCACTTCGCACTGGCACTGGACGAGGTCACGGTGTGCGTCGCGGGGCTGCACACGGGCGATTTCCACAACCGGGTCTACGGCAGCGGGCAACTGCTGCTCAACCTCCCCTACTCGCGATCGTCGGAAGGGGCGCGGCTGGAACGGTTGGTGGAGCGGGAGTTCCACAGTGGACTCGCCGAGTTCGCCGCCCGCTTCGCCGGTAGCAGGCAGTTCGCGATGACCGCGGCCGACGCCGCTTCGATCACCGCGCTGGAGTGGACGAAGCGCGGCCTGCCGTGCCTGCACGGGGAGGTCCCGGCGGCGCTGGTCTCCGGGATCCCCGCCTGGCCCGCCGTCGAACCCGCGTTCACCTGCGATGCGATCTGGATGGACGGCAGGCAGGGCGCCGACACGATCGTGCTGGGTCCTGGCGAACTGGACAAGAACAACGCCCACGCCGAAGGCGAGTTCGCCGAGCTCGCCGAACTGGACGCTTTCGCGGCGACGGTTTCCCGGCTGCTCACCGGCTTCGCCGCCCGATCCCGAAAGGACTCCGCATGACCGCGACCACGACCGCGACCGCGGTGCGCGTGCCGTACGCAGCCCTGCTTTCCTTCGCCACCACCGTGTTCCGCACACGCGGTGTACCGCCCGCGCGCGCTTCGGCCGCGGCCGAAGCGCTGTGCTACGGCGATCTCGCCGGGCTCGGCTCGCACGGACTGTGCAACCTGTCCCGGCTATACCTTCCCCTGTTCGACGAACGCAGGGTCGATCCGGACGCCGAACCGCGCGCCGTGCGGGATCTCGGCGCGTGCGCGGTGGTCGACGCGCGTCGCGCGCTCGGGCTCTGGTCGGCCACCGAAGCAATGGAATCGGCCGTCGAGCGCGCGGCGCGGCACGGCATCGGGCTCGTGTCGGTCCGGAACGCGACCCATTTCGGCTGCGCGGGGCACCACGCGGCGCTCGCCGCCGCGCGGGGAATGATCGGCGTGGTCGCGAGCAACTGCGGAGGACAGCGCATCGCGCGGCCGCCGGGTGGCGCGGTCGCGCTGCTCGGCACCAACCCGCTGAGCGTGGCGGCGCCCGCGCTCGACGGCCACCCGTACGTGCTGGACATGAGCACCACCGTGGTACCGACCGGTCGTGTGCGCGCCGCCGCGCGGGCGGGCACCCCCGTCCCGCCCGGCTGGCTGACCGGTGACGACGGCGAACCCGTCACCGACCCGACCGCGTTCGACCGTGGCGACGCGCATCTCGGCTGGCTGGGCGGGACGCCCGCGACCGGTGTCTACAAAGGATTCGGGCTGGGCCTCGCGGTGGAACTGCTCGCGGCGGCGCTGCCCGGCGCCGGGCTCGGCCCCACGGCGGAGGCGCTCGGCGGCGACCTCGGCCGCGACGACGACATCGGGTTCCTCGTGCTCGCGATCAGCCCGGAAACCCTGCGGCCGGAGGAGAACTTCGCGGATCTCGCCCGTGACCTGTTCGGCACCGTACTGGCCTGCCCGCCGCTCGACGAACGGAACCCGGTGCGCTATCCCGGCTGGGCGGAAGCGGAACGCGCGGCGGCCAACCGGCGCGACGGCGTGCCGATCCCCGGCGCGCTCCACCGCGAACTCGTCGGATTGGGGCTGTGATGGCACTGCGCATCGGTATCGTCGGGCTCGGCGTCATCTCGAAGTACTACCTCGCCGCGCTCGATCGGCTGTCCGAAGTGGAGCTCGGCGCCGTCTGCGACGTTCGGCCCGACGCGCTGGCACCGCACGTCGCCACCGTCGCCTGCCACACCGACCACCGGCGGATGCTCGACAACGAGCCGCTCGACGCGATCGTCGTGACCACCCCCAACGACACCCACGCGAACCTCTGCCGCGACGCGCTGGAAGCCGGGCTCGCGGTGTGCGTCGAGAAACCGCTCACGCTGTCGCTCGCCGAAGCACGCGCGCTAGCCAGGCTCGCCGTCGCGCGACGGCGACCGCTCTACACCGCGTTCCACCGGCGGCACAACGAAAACGTGCTCGCACTCCGCGACAAGGTCGCGGGCGCCAAGGTCACCGCCGTCACGGTCCGCTACTTCGAGCGGATCGAGGACCACGTCGGCTCGGACACCTGGTACCTCGACGCCGCGCGGTGCGGCGGCGGCTGTGTCGCGGACAATGGCCCCAACGCCTTCGACCTCGTCCGGATGTTCCTCGGCGACGTCCACGTGACCGAGGCGAACGTCCGGCGAGACGGGTCCGGTGTGGACAGATACGCGAGCGTCCGCCTTCGGGCGGGGCGCCGGACCGGGCACGTGCTGCTCGACTGGTCCTACGCCGGTGAGCGCAAGGACATCGAGGTGCGGCTCGCCAGCGGCGCGGTGCTGCGGGCGGACCTGCTCGACGGGCATCCCGGGTTCAAGAACTCGCTGTGGCACGAGTACCGGGGCATCCTGACCGAGTTCGCCGAGACGGTCGCGGAGCGCAGGATCGACGCCGTCCGGCCGGGACTCGCCGCACTGGAACTCGTGCGCGCCACCTACCGGTCCGAACAGATCGCCAGCACCGCGGGAGGCAACTGACATGTCCGCCGCGGACGAGAACGGCGCCAAACGGATCGTGCGCGGCGCGCTCGTGAAGGTGCTGCGGCACCGGCGGACCGAGCGCGGGATGTCACTCGAACCGCATGCCAGCCGGTGCGTCCAAGCCGGTGAGGTGCACGAGCTGGTCACCACCGACCACACCGAAACCGAGGAGGGCAGCCGGATCGACCGCGTCGGCTTCCTCGGGTTCGCCGAGCTGAGCTGCGCCGGGGTGCTCGACCGCGGCGACGAGTTCTGGGTCGGCGGCAGGTTCGTCGGCACCGTGCTCGGGTTCGACGCCTGCCACTTCCCCAACCACTACAACATCCTGATCACCGCCGACACCCCGGTCAGCGGCGAGGATCTGGGGCTGGCACCGGAGCTGCCCATCGAGTTCCGCGCGGGCTGACCGCCGCGAGTGCCCCGGAGCCGGAAGGCCCCGGGGCGCTCGCCACACCCCTCATCCGAGCAGGTTCACGTCCAGCTTGCCGAAGTGGAAGTTCCGCACCGCGGCCAGCAGCTCGTCCACCGACAGCTGCCCGTCACCGCTGGTGTCGATCTGCTGGAAGGCGGACTCCGCCTGTGCCTGGTCGACCCCGATGGCCCGCAGGTAGGTCGCGAACTCCTGCTGGTCGATCATGCCGTTGTGGTCCTTGTCGCACAGGCCGACGACGGCCTTCATCACCGGCCGGAGCACCCGGTTGAACGTGGCCTCACCGTCGGTGAAGATCAGCTTCTCGTTGACCGCCCGGAACTGGTCCTCGTTGATGGACCCGTTCGGGCCGACCCCGGCCTCGTTCGCCTCGTACTCGAACAACCCGGTGAGCGCCTTGAGCATGGCCTGCCCCTCGGCCGAGCTCATGCTCTGCCCGAAGGCGCCGACGATGCGCTCGGCCTCCTGCTCGAAGTCGGCGCGCTCCAGCACGCCGTCGCCGTTCACGTCCCACCGGTCGAAGCGCTGCTTGAGCCGGTTGCCTGCGATCGCGGTAGTCATCGGAAATCAGGGTCCTTTCCTCGGTTGGAGTTTGTCACAGCATTTCCACGCGGCTCCCCGCCACGATGCCCCTGGTGTCCAGCAGGGAACGGGAAAGCCTTGCCAGCTCCGCGCTCTCGTAGCACGTGTGGTCCTGCAGCAGCACGGCCAGATCGGCCCGTGCCAACGCGGTTTCCAGGTCCTCCGAACGGAGCACCTGCCCGCGGGACAGACTCAGCTCCGCCACGTACGGATCGTGGTACGCGACGGTGATCCCCAGTGCGCGCAGGCCGTCCGCGATGGCGATCGCGGGCGACTCGCGGACGTCGGGCACATCCGGTTTGTAGGTCACCCCGAGCAGGAGCACCTCGGCATCGCGCGCGTCGAGACCACGCGCGGCGAGTGCGGCGGTCGCACGCTCGACCACGTAGCCCGGCATGCCGTCGTTCACCTTCCGGGCGGCCGACAGCAGGCTGAACGTGAACCCGTCGTCCCGCGCCCTGCTGAACAGGTACAGCGGGTCGATCGGGACGCAGTGCCCGCCGACACCGGGCCCCGGCCGGAACCGGGCGAACCCGAACGGTTTGGTCCCCGCGCAGTGGAGCACGTCCCACGCGTCGACACCCGTCTTCTCGCAGAACACGGTCAGCTCGTTGACGAGCGCGATGTTGACGTACCGGTAGGTGTTCTCCAGCAGCTTGGCCAGCTCGGCCTCCCTGGTGCCCCTCGCCACCACGACGGTGTCGACGAACCGGCCGTAGAACTCGGCGCAGTACTTCGCGCACAACGGGGTGATCCCGCTGACGATCTTCGGCGTGTTCACCACCCCGAACCGGCGGTTACCCGGATCGATCCGTTCGGGTGAGTAGCCAAGATGGAACTCCTTTCCCGCGATTATTCCGCTAATCGACTCCAGAATCGGCAGCACCACCTCTTCGGTGGTTCCCGGATAACTGGTCGATTCGAGCACCACGAGCGTTTCCGGCCGCAGCCACTCGCCGATGGACGCGGCCGCCGCGCGGACCGCACCGAGATCGGGTTCCCGTTCCGCGGAAAGACCGGTCGGCACGCAAATCACAATCGTGTCCGCCTTGGCCAGCACCGCCGGATCGGTCGTCGCGGCGAACCCGCACTCGACCATTTCCCGGACATCGATGTCGGAAACATCGGGCACATGCGAACGACCGGCGTTCAGCCCGTCCACCACCCCCGCGCAGATATCGAAACCCACCGCCGCCAATCCGGCTCTGCTCGCTTGCACGAGGAGCGGAAGACCGACGTAACCCAGCCCGATCACCGCGACATCGACCGTCATCCACGCCTCCCGAACTGGGTCTGGACCAGGTGGAACGACCAGGTCAGGCGGAGAAGCTCCCGCTCATCGGCGCGACGTGGGAGCCGTAGCCCGGCCGCACCTTCAACGACGGTGTCAGGCAGAACGGGTCGGCGTAGATCCGCACCGGCGAATCCGTATCGTTGACCAGCACGTGCGCCAGCGGCGGCAGTTTCTGACACCCTTCCGGGTCGATGTAGGTGGTCAGCTCGTTTAATTCCGTCTCGAAGACGACCACCTTCCCTTCGGCCGCGGACGCGGTTACCGGCACGGCCACCAGAAAAACCGTGCCGAGTGTTGCCACGAGCAGGGTCTGAAATATCTTTCGCATGAGAACTCCCCATTCTCGGCACAGGACTTGTTTTCGCAACGAAACGTAAGCTATCAGCTACGCAGCGCATCAGAAAGGGGATGACCGCAACGGTCCCCGGAAGTACGACCGCACTGGCATCCGAGGGACGCGGTGCCCGCGCGGGTCACCGTCCGTCCCTACTTTCGGTGGATCCG
Source organism: Amycolatopsis sp. CA-230715 (assembly GCF_018736145.1). Lineage (GTDB taxonomy): Bacteria > Actinomycetota > Actinomycetes > Mycobacteriales > Pseudonocardiaceae > Amycolatopsis. The sequence goes on along the minus strand of NZ_CP059997.1, from coordinate 7,707,934 downwards.
CATTACCCGAATGAACAGCGAACCAACGATCGAAGGACACGCGAAATATGTTCTCGGATATGAGCCAGGGTCAGCGAGGACCGAACAGGCGGTCCAGGTTGTAATCCAGGATCGCCATGGTGGCGGCTTCGTCGCGCAGGTCGAGCAGCATGTCGATGCCGAGCGCGGTCGCCACGCTGAACAAGGTCTCCATCTCCATTTCCGGATCGAGCCCCGCGTCGAGGTCGCCGCGCTCCTGCAGCGCCCGCAGCTGGTCGACGAAGTAGTCCTGCAATTCGGGCGGGTTGCCCAGGAACACCTCGGCGACCTCCGGATCGGACAGGGCGCGCGTGAAGTAGGCCAGCCGTACCAGCAGGTTGAGCCGCCGGTCCTCATCGACCGGAAGAAACTCGGCCAGCACCAAGCGCAGCAGCGCCCTCCCCGTCGCCTCGCCCGTGCCCGAGTGGCGAAGCCGCGCGCGCTCGGAGATCCACGCGTCCAGGTACCCCAGCGACTCCTGGAGCAACCGCTGCTTGGTGTGGAAGTAGTACTGGACCAGCCGCATGGAGACCTCGGCCTCGTCCGCGACCTGGCGAAGGCTCACCGCTTCGAGACCGCGATGAGCGGCGAGGCGCCACACGGCCTTCGCGATCCGCATCCTTCGCTCTTCGTGGTCGACCCGCTTCGGCACCCGTCGATCTTCGCACACCCGGTTTGCCTTGCCGCGCCGGGGAGTTTTATGATGCGATCGCACCATAAAGACTCAGGGGGTATCCGTGGACAAGAAGACCGTCGAACTCGGGCAGGCCATCGTCGCGCTGGTGGGGTTCTGGGAGGGCTTGGCGCCGCTCATCGCCATCGTGATCAACTCCAGTGGCGGTTCGTGGCAGCCGTGGCTCGCGTTCCCACTGGAACTGGGGCTGCCGCATTCGGCGATCGTGGCCGTGGCCGTGGTGGTCGGCGCGGTGGCGTTGGTCGTGCTGCTGGACCGAGCGAAGACGTCTCGACGGTGATTCAACCTTGCTCTAAAAGGTTGCTGTCCGGATGCGACGATCGCGATGCTGGGAAAATGGATCTGACCACCGTCGCGGTACCCCATACGCTCGACCGGCTGCGGCCATTGCTGCCGGAGCCGCCTGCTCGCCTCCTCGAAGTTGGCTGCGGTCGTGGCGCACTGGCCGTCGCGTTGATGGAGCTGGGCTACCGGGTCACCGGCGTGGACCGCAACGCCGAGATGGCGGCCGCGGCCGGGGACCGCGGTGTTCCCGTCGTTCAGGCGGACATCCGTGACATCACCCCGGGCGAGGGGTACGACGTCGTGTTGTTCACGCGCTCTCTTCATCACGCCGACGACCTGGACGAAATCCTGGGCCATGCCGCCAGTTTGCTCACTCCTGGCGGGCTACTGGTGATCGAGGAATTCGCGTGGGAACGAGTGAATCAGGCTGCCGCACATTTTCTCTCCGACAATCGTGCGATGCTGGTTGCCGTTGGACTGCTCGATGCTGGGGTTCCTTCCGGGGATCCGCTCGATACTTGGGTTGCCGATCATGCTGATCTTCATCGGGGATCCGCGATGATTGCGGCGCTCGATCGCACCGGGGCCGATTTTGCGGTTGTGCATACTAGTATTCTGTGGCGCCTGATTGCTGGACGTGGTGGTTCGTGGGTCGAATCGTCTTCTCATACCATCGATGCTCTCACTGCTCTTCGGGGCGCCGAGGAGAGGCGGGTTGCTGAGGGGGCGCTTCCTGCGGTCGGTTTTCTCGCTTCTGTGCGGATTTTCGGGGCACGGTGAGAGTTCACTGCACGCCTGCGGCGCGCCGTGAGGAACGATTGCTCCACGGTGCGGGTCGCGTCGTTGGTCACCAGCAATCGTTCCTCACGGAACGAAAAGCAATTGGTCGCCTTGAGGTAGCGTTCCCGACACACTGTCGGTCCCGATTGCTTTTCATCTTCTGTGCCGTCGTGGGCGCGTTGTGGCAGGTAGTCATCTTTTGCGTACACGATCGAGTGACGCGAGCTTCTTTGCCGGTCGGTAGAATTGTTTTATGACTACCAAATCTGATTCTATTCAACGGCGAGTGGCGATTATCCGGTATCAGCAGGCGATGTTGCTGCGGGATATCGCCTATATGGATCACGAGTCGTCGCGAAGATCGACCGTGGGCCAGGTGGCACTGCTGTGTTCCTTGACCCAGAACTCGGCGGAGCGGAAGACGGCGCTCGCTGACGCGTTGACCTCATACCTGCCCCAGACACTCGCGGCGATGGAGAACGGGCTCATCGACGAGTACTCGGCCTCGCGGGTGTTCGAGGCTACCGCCTGCGCAAGCAAGGAGCTGGCGTCCGAAGTGGACACTCGACTGGTCGGCAAGTTCGAGAACCGCAACGCGCCCGCGCTACGACGGATGGTCAACTCACTGCTCATGCGCATCGACCCCGAAGGCTACGAACAGCGACGCAAAGCCAAAGCTGCCGCACGCAGACTCGAAATCCGGCACGGAGATCACGGGTCGTCGACCCTGTTCGCCGAGCTGCCCTCCGACCGCGCACAGGCCCTCTACACCGCCTGCGACCAAGACGCACTGGAGAAAAAGCGGCAAGGCGACAAGCGCACCATGGACCAACTCAGGCTCGACGCCCTGGTCGAACGATGCCTGGGTGGCGGCTGTGGAGGTAAGCCGAAAGCGCAGATCTTCCTGCACATCGACATGCCCACCCTGATGGGGCTGCGCAACAACCCCGCCGAACTCGTCGGGTGCGGCGAGATCTCACCGGAGTTGGCTCGCGAGATCGCCTTCGACGCCAACTCCGTCTGGAACCGCATCATCGACGAACCCATGTCCAAACTCCCCGTCGACCTCGGCCGGAAAAACTACCGACCATCCAAGCGCATGCGGAAATACCTCCAAGTCGCGCACCGGACCTGCAGCATGCCCGGCTGCAACCGGCCCGCCCAGTACACCGACCTCGACCACGCGACAGCCTGGAAAGACGGCGGCCGCACCGACAAGATCAACCTCCGGCCGCTGTGCCGGATCCACCACAAGTTACGCGACGAACCCGGCTGGGAATTCACCACCGACCACAAAGGACAACTCACCGTCACCACCCCCGACGGGCACAACTACACCGAAAAGCCGACCGGATTCGGCGGGTATGGTCAGTAGTCCGACAGCTTGCGCCGGAGCACCTTGCCGGTCGCGTTGCGCGGCAAAGCTTCCAGGAACACGACTTCGCGGGGAACCTTGTAGCGGGCGAGGTTTTCCTTCACGTAAGCCTTGACCTCTTCCTCGTCGAGCGAGGCGTCTTCGGTGGGCACCACGAAAGCCTTCAGGCGTTGGCCGAATTCCTCGTCCGGCACCCCGAGCACGGCTGCCTCGACGACGTCTTCGCGTTCCACCAGCACGTTTTCGACTTCCAGAGGAAAGACGTTTTCGCCGCCCGACACGATCATGTCGTCGTCCCTGCCGTCGATGAACAGCAAGCCGTCCGCGTCGAAATGGCCGACGTCGCCGGTCGCGAGCAGGCCGTCGACGATCTCCTTGGTAGCGCCGTCGGTGTACCCGGCGAAGCTGAGACCGCTCGCCGCGAACACGCGGCCCGTGCGGTCGGGGACGGTGATCTGGTTGCCTTCGTCGTCGTACAAGGCGACCCGGCAGGTTACCGGTGGGCGTCCCACGGTGCCGGGCGCGCGGCGGAGATCCTCCGGGGTCGCCACAGTCACCACCGCAACCTCGGTCGAGCCGTACAGGTTGTACAGCACCTCACCGAACACGTCGGCCGTACGGCGGCACAGATCCGGGGACAGCGACGAGCCCGCCGCGAACACGATACGGAGCGTCCCGGTGTCGAATCGTCCTTTGTGGACCTCGGCGGTGTCGACGATGCGCTGCAGCATCGTGGGCACCACCACGAGCACGTCGCAGCGGTGGCGTTCGAGCGTGGCGAGCGCGACCTCCGGGTCGAACCGGCGGTGCACCACGACCTTGCAGCCGAGCGCGAAGGCCAGCACGAACTGGGAAAGGCCGGTGCCGTGGAAGATCGGCGCGGCCAGGTAGACAGTGTCGCCGCGGCGCATCGGGATCCGGTCCAGGAACTGGGCGGAGGCCAGCGCCGAGGTCCGCTCCCTCGGCGCACCCTTCGGCGTGCCGGTGGTACCGCTGGTCAGGAGCACGAACCCACCCGGCTTCTCCGGGGGCGGACCCGCGTCGCTCACCTCGCCGTCGATCAGCTCGGTCAAGGGCACCGCGTCACCGATCGTGGCCCGGTCCTCCGGATCGTCCACCCACGACAGGTACCGGTCCAGCGCCGGGTCGACCTCCGCCAGCAGGCCCGCGAACTCCTGGTCGTACACCAACGCCGCCACGTTCTCCCGCACCGCGACCTCGGCGAGCTGACGCGCGCCGAAACCGGTGTTCATGAGCACCAGCCTCGCGCCCGTCTTACCGGCCGCGAGCATGGTGATCACCAGCCCCCGGTGGTCACGGCACAGCGCGGCGAAAACCGCACCAACGCCGATGCCACGCGCGCGCCACGCCCGGCACAGCGCGTTCGACAGGTCGTCGAGTTCGCGGTAGGTGAGTTCACCGCGCTCGTCGACCAACGCGGTCTTCCCGCCGTGCCGCCGCGCCGCGTGCCGGACCGCGCCGACGAACGGGCCGTACTGGCGCACGGCCAGCAGCGAGCGGATCCCGTCGTCGACGCGGGGGAACGGCGCGAGCCCCGAGCGGAACATGACGCCGAGGCCGAGGGTGGCGTCGGCCGCCTTTTTGAGCGGTGAGTTCCCCTGCGCGGGACGCGGCATGGTTTTCCCATCTTCGAGGAATACGCGAGAAATGTTTTCGACCCTGTAGTCGTCACACGGCGAGCGTGAACGAGAGCGTATTCCCGTCGCTCTTCGCGAGCGAGCTGACGTAACTGGTGAACATCCCGCAGTTCGCGACCGCGGGCAGGCTGTAGGTGCCGTTCAGCGTGCCACCGGTGGCGGGGTCGAACCCTTGCTCCGCAACGAGATCCGCCTTCACCGGCGTCTCCGTCGTGCAGGCGGGGTCACCGCTGACCGGCAACCCGAGCACACTGATCGAAGGCAGCCCAACGGTGAAGCCGAGATGCGCGGTGGTGCGGTCCCCGGTCGCGGGCCCCTGCTGGGTGATCCGCGCCGACGCGGTACCGGGAATGAACCCGAACAGCCGGAAGTCCACGGTCATCGGGTCGATCGCGAAGGTGCCGGTGAACCCGCCGTCGCCCTCGGTGATCGCGGCCTTCCCGGTGAACGGCGCGGTGCTGCCGAGGGACTTCAGCTCGGTCCTGCCCGAAACCTTGTAGTCGTGCGAGCCGCCGCCGGGCGGCTCGCCACCGAGGTCGAAGGACAGCAACACCGGATCCTGGCCAGCGTCGAGCGTGCAGTCCGAGGTGAACGCGCCGATCCCGGTGAACGAACCGTCTGCCTTCTTCGGGGTGAGGCGGGTGGTGAAATCGCCGATCACCAGCGTGGTCTTGCCCGGTTTCGGCAGGTTCACCGTCGGCACCGCGCCGGTGGCGTTCGTGGTGAAGTTGCCGGTCTTCGGGATGTCCGTCTTGGCGACGGTCAGCGGAAGTTGCAGCGGGAGCGGCTTCCCGTCACCATTGGTGAGCGTCACGCCCGCCTTCGCGGTGCCTTCGATGGTCGCCGCGTCGACCAGGTTGAGCCCGCGCGCGGCCTTGTCCGGCACGGTCACCGCGATCGCCAGGTCCGAGGTCTTGAAGGCACCGCCGACCGCGTCCGGCACTTCGAAGTTGGCCTTGACCTCCACGTCGAGCTTCTGCAGCCCGATCAACGGGAACGGGCACGTGAACGACAGCTTCTTGTCGACGGGCACTGGTTTCGCGGGCGCGGCCGTCGCGGTCGGCGCGATCCCGACGGCGGCGAGGGCCGCCGCGGCGACCATGAACAGAAAGCGGGTTTTCATGACCACCTCGTAGTATCGACGACGATACGTCAACGGCACGGAAACGACCTGCCGTGGAAACTAACTACGACCACCGCGCGGCGGCAAGCCGGACGGGTCGAAAACCCGTGCGAGTCGGCAAAATTGTCATGGCACTACGGGAACACCGTGCGAGAACTATCAGTGGAACCGCAGAGAGCGCAGCGGCCCGGCAGTGCTGAGGCGCATGACAAGGCCGTACCGCGGTGCTCGTGCCCGAATGACAAGGAACGACGGAATGGTATTCCGGAACTTGTCGGGCCGAGGTATGTCCCAGTAGCGTCCGCCTGGCACATGTATCGCGCCCCGTCCGCAATTCATCAAAGGTGATGGCATGCTGAACTCCCGCCGTTCGATGGTCGTGCTGGTTTCGTCACTCGGCCTCGCCGTCGCCGCGTGCAGCTCCCCGCAACCTGCGCCGCAGGACACCGGCCAGCACGCGGATCCCGCCGCGGTCGCCTGGGCCGACAAGGTGTGCACCGGGGTGCAGGCGGGTTCGGCGAAGCTGAGCAACCCGCCGTCACTGCAATCCGGTGACGCGTCGAAGACAGCCGACGCGATCGTCAAGTTCCTCGCCTCCATCTCCTCCGCGCTCGACGACATGGCCGGCGGGATCAAAGCGGCAGGTCCCCCGCCGGTGCCGAACGCACAGGCGGTCGTGGACAAGGCGGCGGGCACGCTCGGGGAAACCAAGACAATGCTCGACCAGACGAAGACCAAGATGGAACAGGCGAAGGTCGGCGACCAGAAGAGCCTCCAGAAGCTCGTGACCGACGCCGACGCCTCCTTCGCCAAACTGTCCGAGCCGGGCGGCCCGATCAAGGACCTGCGGGCGAACCCCGAGCTCAACCTCGCCTTCGACGAGTCCCCCACCTGCCGCCGCGTCTATGGCAACGCGTAAAGGCTGTTTCAAAATGCTTTGCGTAGCGGTGCCGGTAGCGGAACCTCAGGCGGCCCCTCACTCCGGGATCGCCCTCTCATGACCGCCAGGTCACCACGACGGCGCTGTCCTCGCGAGGAACCACCTGAGAACCCGCGGCGGTGCAGGTTGACGGCCCACTCAAGCGGCTACGCCACTTTTGAAACACACCCTGACCCACACTTTCTTCGGGAGGTCGACCGGTGCGGAACTCGTTCCCCCGCAGGATTCTGCTGATACTGAGCGCGCTCGTGCTCGCCGCGTCCGGCGCGGTCGCCGCGGTGAGCGTGGCGTCGCCCGCGACCGCGGGGCCCGTCGCCGGGCCCGAGGACGGGACCGGCCCGTTCGACGACTCGTTCTACGTCCCGCCGTCGCCGCTGCCCGAGGGCAAGCCCGGCGACGTGCTGCGCTGGCGGGTGTCGAAGGCGGGCCCGCGCAAGGACGACGTGCAGGCGTGGCAGGTGATGTACCTGTCGACGAACGCGCTCGGCAAGCCCGACGCGGTGACCGGCACCGTGCTGCTCCCCCGCGGCGCCGACCCCAAGACCGCCCCGATCGTGGCGTTCGCACCCGGCACGCACGGCCCCGCCTTCACCTGCGCGCCGTCGTCGATGATCAACATGGGCGCCTTCTACGAGCAGTCGGGCCTCGATGACCTGCTCAACGCGGGCTACGCCGTCGCGGTGACCGACTACGAGGGCTACCAGCCCGACCCGAAGACCACCTACGTCGTCGGGAAGTCCGAAGGCCCGGCCGTGATCGACTCGGTGCGCGCGGCCCAGCGCCTCGGCGCGGCGGGCCTGTCACCGGGCGCGAAGGTGATCTTCCGCGGTTACTCGCAGGGCGGCGGCGCGGCCGCGTGGGCCGGCCAGCTCCAGCCCTCGTACGCGCCGGAAATGAAGCTCGCCGGTGTCGCGGCGGGCGGGATCCCCGCCGACCTGGTCCAGGTGACGCTCCAGCTCGACGGCAAGTTCGGCTTCGGGGTGTTCGCCTACGCGCTGGTCGGCCTCGATCGGGCCTACCCCGAGCTGAAGCTGGACTCGTTCCTCAGCGACAACGGGCGCGCGAAGCTCGCCGAGATGCAGAAGAGCGCTTGCACGTTCGAACTGCTCACGACGTACGCGAACCAGAAGATCGCCGACTACACGACGAGCGCGGGCTACATCAAGCCCGCGTGGATCGCGCGGCTGAACGAGAACAAGCTCGGCGCCGCCCCGATCAAGGTGCCGGTGTTCGAGTACCACGCGACGAAGGACCAGCTCGTGCAGTTCGCCCAGGCGGACACCCTGCACAAGGCGTACTGCTCGGCCGGGGTGCAGGTGACCTGGAAGACCTACGAGACCGACCACATCACCGGTATCTACGACGGCAACGCGGACGTGCTGGCGTTCATCAAGGACCGGATCGCGGGCAAACCGGCCACCTCGAACTGCTGAGGCGGTCAGGGGATCCGCATCGGCGGCGCGTACGACGCCGCCGATGCGGATTTTCCTTATCCGGTAACGGAAATGTCGTCGAGTTGCTCGGCGGCGGGGCGTACCGGGTAGAGATCCCCGCCGGGTGGCGCCGGTACCTTCGGCAGCGCGGCGCGCGCCTTGCGATCACCGGCGTCGGCGGCCGCGTGCAGGCCGTCGAGCGCGGCATACTGGGTGAAGTTCGTTTCGGGGTACGGCCAGCGCGCAAGCCCGCCGGTCGCGGTGGGGATCAGGAAGTCGACGGCGTTCGCGAGGCTGCCGCCCGAAGGCGTGCGATACGCCCACAGGTCGGTTCCGACGTGCTTGCCCACGCTGGCCAGCCTGGTCATCGCGACCAGGTTGAAGGTGAAGTAGTGGTAGCTGCGGGTGCGCGTGGCCTCCTCCGGCTGGCTGCCGTCGGCCGCGATCTGCTTGTCGATCCGGCTCGTCTTCGCACCCTCCACAATGGCCTTCGCGCTGGCGCGTTTCCCGGTGTAGAGCGCGATCCCGGCGGACAGCATGTCGTAGAACGTGCCGTGGTTGTTCCGCTGCTTCGCCTCGTCCGTGCCGTTCTTGCTGGTGCGCAACCAGTTCAGGAACTCCGCTGACCACGTCTTGAGCCCGGCGTCGTCGGCGCGGCCCCATCCCGGAGCGCCGGTGTTCAGGATCGCCGCCGCGTCGAGCACCTGCGTGAAGGTGTAGGAGAACTCGATGATCCCGATCCCGCGGCCGTCGGTCTGGCACGGGATGCCCTGCGCGAAGTTCAGGTTCGGGTTCATCCTCGTCGCCGGGTCGAGGAACCACGTGCGGAGGTCGAGCGCGGCGCGCTTCGCGTACTCGGGGTCGCGCGTGTAGTACCACGCAAGGGAAAGCTGGTAGATCGCGGTGAACGCCTTGAGCCGCTCCGCCTTGTCCGGGATCGCGTCGGTCGCCGGGTTGCGCTCACCGTCCTTCGCCACGTACGGGCACCCCTGCGGATTGTCCGGAGTGGACGGTTTGCTCGGCCAGTAGTACGGCGCGAGGCTCAGGTAGTCGTGCCGGTCACCGCTCGGCGGGAGCTGCGGCTTGTCGACGACCGTCCACGGCCCGGTCTCGAGCGCCGCGCTCGCCTGCGTGAGCAGGTTCCCGAGCGACGCGCGCACCACGCGGTCCCCGGCGAGCAGGCGGATCCGGTTCCCGGCCAGCCGGGCCCCGTCGAGCACCACGGTTTCCGGCACGCACACCGGGACCCGCTCGCAGAACCCGGCTCGCGGGCTCGCGGTCGCGTCCACCGGGACGACGAGTGCGGCGGCCACCAGTGCGGCAACGGTCACGCGGCCAGGCTTGAAACGGAACCAGTCGAGTGGCGACACTGCTACTCCATTCACGTACATGAACAGTAGACAGATACGTGAAAGAAGTTAGCCGTCGCCTGCTTACTGGGCAAGAGCCGAACTGGTCAGACCACCGTTGACCAGCGCTCAGGTGAGGGATTCGTCGATGTCGCCGAGCGATTCGATCAGTTCGAGGTTGGCGCGGTAGTCGACGGGGCAGGCGATGACCGAGACGGTGTCGGCGGCCAGTGCCTCGCGCAGGGTGGGCAGCAGCTGCTCGGCGGCGGTGATGCGGTGCCCGACTGCGCCGAAGCTTTCCGCGTAGGCCACGAAATCGGGGTTGCCGAACGCGGTGTCGACGTTGTGGCCGATGTCGAGGTCCATTTTCCAGCTGATCAGCCCGTACGCGTCGTCGACCCAGATCAGGATCACCATCGGCAGATTCAGCCGCAGCGCGGTTTCGATCTCCTGCGAGTTCATCAGGAACGCACCGTCACCGGTGGCGACGAGGACCTTGGCGTCCGGGCAGGCGATCTTCGCGCCGATCGCGCCGGGCACCGTCCACGCCATCGTGGACAGCCCGTTCGAGATCAGGCACGTGTTGGGTTCGTAGGTCGGGTACAGCCTCGCCATCCACATCTTGAGCGCGCCGGTGTCCACCAACACGATGTCCTCGCGCCCCAGTGCGGCGCGGGTGTCGGCGACCACGCGCGCGGGTGCCAGCGGGAAGCGGTCGTCGGAGGCGCCGCGCGCGAGTTCGGCGTCCAGCAACGCGCGGATCCGTTCACCGCCCGCGGTTTTCTCGCGTGGACCGACGGCGTCGGCGAGCGCGTCGAGGCTCCTGCCGATGTCCGAGGCGAGCCCGACCGAGACGTCGTAGTTGGCGTCGACCTCGGCCGGGAACCGGTGGACGTGGATGATCTTGGCGTCGCCGTCGGGGTTGATCCGGACCGGGTCGAACTCCTGCAGCTCGTAGCCGACGGCGATGATCAGGTCCGCCGCGTCGAAGCCGAAGTTGACGTAATCGTGCCGCATGAACCCGACCGCGCCGAGGGCGAGGGGGTGGTCGTCGGGGAAGACGCCCTTGCCGTGGAACGTCGTCGCCACCGGCACGCCGACCGCCTCCGCGAACCGGCGCAGCGCTTCGCCCGCACCGGCGCGCGCGGCGCCGTGCCCAGCGAGCACGATCGGGTTGCGCGCCGAGCGCAGCAGCGTCGCGGCCCGTTCCACCTGCGCCGGTGACGGTTCGTCGGTGCGCGGCACGTTGACCGCGAGCGGCCGGGATTCCTCGGCCACTTCGGCCTTTTCGACGTCCTCCGGCACCGCGAGGTACACCGCGCCAGGCCGCTCGGTCTGGGCGAGCTTGAACGCCTTCCGGACCATCTCGGGCACCGCGCCCGCGGTCGCCACGAGCGCGGACCACTTGGTGACCGGGTCGAACATCGCGGTCAGGTCGACGCCCTGGTGCGATTCCTTGAAGCTGCGGTTCATCCCGACCTGCGCGGACAGCGCGACCAGCGGGGTGGAGTTCGTGATCGCGTCCGCGGTGCCGAGCAGCAGGTTGATCGCGCCCGGCCCCAGCGTCGCCGAGCAGACGCCCGCCTTGCCGGTGAGCCTGCCGTAGGTCTCGGCCATGAACGACGCGCCCTGCTCGTGCCGGGTCAGCACGTAACTGATCGACGACCGGGAAATCGCGTCGACGAGGCGGATGTTCTCCTCGCCGGGGATGCCGAAGATGTGCGTGACGCCCTCGTTCTCCAGGCATTCGACGATCAGTTCTGCTGCGGTGCGCGAAGACATGCCCCCGACCCTACAGTGCCGTCCGCATGTCCACAGTGGACTCAGATCGCGTAGTGCCAGCCGGTCACCGAGTAGGCGCTGAACCAGCAGCCGGCCAGCACGAACCCCGTGGTGGCGGCGATCATGGTGCTCCGGCGGCGGCCTGCCAGCCCGATCGCGAGCGGCAGCAGCAAGGTGAACCCCGGCAGCAGGAACCGCGCCTTCGCCTGCGGGATACCGGCGGTGCCCGCGACGAGCAGCACCATCCCGATCCCGAAGGCGGCCACCGGCCACGGCAGCCCCCGCTTCACCGCGAACACCGCCAGCAGCGCGCCGAGCACCGCGGCGAACGCCAGGACGAACACGCTCGTCGTCTCCATCGCCGATCGCCCGGAGATCAGCACGTCACGGGCGAAGCGCACGGTCTCCGCGCCCCAGTCGAACCGCGTGCGCCAGTTGTTCCACTCCAGATCCCACCAGCCCGTGAGGCTGCCGGTGCGGACCGCGACGCACCCCCACCAGAACGCCAGCCCGGCCGGGCAAAGCGCCACGCACACCGCCGCGCGCCAGCCCGCCTTCCCCTTCGCCAGCGCGACGACGGCGGCGATCGCCACCACCGCGACCAGCACCACGGCGGTGGGTCTGGTGAGCCCGGCGCCGAGGCAGCACAGCGCGGCGATCACCCAGTTCCGCTCCAGCACGGCGACGAGCGCCCACGCGGCGAACGCGGTGAAAAGCGCCTCCGTGTACGGCATCGACAGCGTGATCGCCATCGGCGCCCCGGCCCACAGCGCGACGAGCACCATGCCCGCGCGCGGCCTGCCGTCGACGAGACACGCGACGCGGTAGAGCCCGCAGGCCGCGACCACACCGGCGACGAGGCTGAGCAGGAGCGCGGCCACGACGGCGTTGCCCAGCGTGAACACGCCCACCAGCCGCACGAGTACCGGGAACGCGGGGAAGAACGCGAGCGGGGTGTGGGGCGCGTAGTTGCCATCGGCGTCGAAGAGGCCGGTGGTGACGCCGTCGTACCCGTGCTCGGAGATGGTCAGGTACCACTGCGCGTCCCACGAGGTGAGGCGGCCGATGAGCGGGGCGTCGACCCTGGCCGCGAACAGGGCGAGCATCCCCACGCTGACCACCCTGACGAGCAGGTACACCGCGGCGACGCGGACGAAGGGGTGCAGCCGCGAAACCGTTGGCGGTAAAGGCTTTTCCGGGATCAGGTGGCCCGGCTCGGCGATGGCGACCACGGTCACCTCGCCGTCGTGGTCGGTACGTGCCCGCCCGGGGTCGTGGGATCGCCGGTGCTGGTGTGCGTCGTCCCCGGCGCGCTCCCCGTCGGCGACCGCCTCGGCACCGTGCCCGTGGTGCCCGGGACATCGGTCGTCCTGGTGGGTTTCGCGGTCGTGGTGGTCGTGGCCGTCGTGCTGACGGGGGTGTTCGCGGGCCGCAGCGGCTCCTCCGCCGGAGCCCGTCCCGCCACCAGCACGACGAACAGCACCACCGCCGCCGTGGTGAGCGCGCTGCCGGAAACCACGAACAGCGCGCGGTTGCGCCGTTGCCGCCGCCCGCGGGCGAGCAGGCGCGGCAGATCCGCGCCAGCCGGTACCGGCTCGTCGCCGGGGCCCGCGAGCGTGATCAGCGCGCGGACTTCGTCGTCGTTCATGCCCAGTGCTCCTTCCGCCCACCGCGGACCAGGTCGTCGAGCTGCGGGCCGAGCCGCTTGCGCAGCGTGGCCAGTCCCCGCGCGGTCTGGCTCTTGACGGTGCCGACCGAGCACCCCAGCGCGTCGGCGGAGCCTTCGACGCTGAGGTCGTTCCAATAGCGCAGCACCAGCACCGCGCGCTGCTTCGGCGGCACCGCGGCGAGCGCCGCGCGCACGGCAAGTCGTTGCGCCACATCGGGATCGCCGGGCGCCGCGATGTCCGGCGGTTCGGCGCTGACGTGTTCGCGGACGCGCCACAGGCGCCGGTTCTCGTGCAGGAACACCCGCACGAGCACGCGGCGGGCGTACCCGTCCAGTTCGCCGCGCCGGACCAGCCGCGGCCACACCTGGTACAGCTTCAGGAAGGTCGCCTGCAGCAGGTCTTCGGCGCGGTGCCAGTCGCCGCACAGGACGAACGCGGTCGAGCGCAGCGACGGCGACCTCGCCTCGAAGTAGGCGACGAACTCGCCCTCCCACTTCGGCGCGGTCCCGCGGACAGGTTCCTCCGGCAAGACGTCCTCACTGTCGCGAATGGAATGGCCATGGCACGCGACCGTCCACAGCGGAACGGCCACGCACTGCCTACAGGCCGCGAACCCGGCGCGGGGTTGCAGAGACCTGGATCACAGGCGCGGGGTTACAGCGCGGCTCTGCTCATGGTGACCATCCGGACGCCTAGGCCGACCAGAACGAGGCCGCTGAGCTGGTCGACTCTGGCCTTCACGGCGGGTCTCGCCAGCACGCGACGGGAGAACCCGAGTGCGAGCAGGAGCAGGGTGTACCAGGCGACGCTGATGCCCATCTGGACGCAGGCGAGCACCGCGGTGGCGAACGCGGGATCGCCGTCGGCGGGCAGGAACTGTGGGATCAGCGCGAGGTAGAGGACCGCGGCCTTCGGGTTGGCCAGGTTGGTGATCAGACCGGCGCGGAACGCCGAGGCGACGCCCCCGGCGACGGGCTCCGGTTCCTCCTCGGACGCGGCACGCGACCGCGAGCGGATCAGCGAGCGCACCCCGAGCCAGCACAGGTAGACCGCGCCCGCCACCTTCAGCACCACGAACGCGACTTCGGAGGTGCGGATCAACGCGGTGAGGCCGAGCGCGGAGGCGGCGGCCCAGAACACCAGGCCGGTGGTGTTGCCGAGCACGGTGGCCAGCCCGGCGCGCCGCCCGTGCCGGAGCGACTGGTTGAGCAGCACCGCGAAGGTCGGGCCCGGCGCTATCACGATCACCAGGCACGTCATCACGAACGCCAGCGTCACCACGACGGTCACTTTGCCGCTTCGACCGCACGGGGCACAACGGAGTTCGGGACCGGTGACCGTGGGATTCGTCTCAGTGGGGGTCATCCCCCGCGCCAGGGCGCACGCGTGCCACGACGCGGGGGACGAGGGATGATGAGGAGCAGGTGCGTGGTTCAGGAGTCGCGGTTGCGCATCGGGGCCACCTCCTCCCGTTGCTCCGGTCGAGTCACGTTCGGCGCGCTCGACGGCCGGCTGTGATTGAGTGGTGACCTCACGTGAGGGAGCTCGTGGATGAGTATGAGCGACTACCGCGGGCGGCGAAGACATGCGCTGCCGATCCGTGATGTGCTCACACCCCGCCGATGGGCGCTGTGGGCGCAGCGTCCGCGGCTGATCGCCTACGCCATCGCGGTCGAAGCGGTCGCGCTGGTCACCACCGCGATCGTGGCATTCCGGATTCCGGCCAGCCACTCCGACTTCGCCCTTCTGGGTGCCCTCGCTGGGATGGGCGTGCTGGCGGCCGAGCTGGGCCGCCAGGTCGAGCGCGTGCGAAGGCGCGTGAACGGCACCCCGCACATCAACCTCACGTCCGTGTGGACCTTCGCCGGTGTGCTGCTGCTCCCGGCCGCGCTGGTCGCGGTGCTGGTCGCCGTTCTCTACTGGCACCTCGCGATCCGCAGCTGGTACCGGCTGCGGCGCGTGCCCGCGTTCCGGACCGTGCTCAACGGCAGCGTCGTCGTCCTCACCTGCTACAGCGCCAAGCTCGTCCTCGCGCTCACCGGCCTGGACGGCGTGCGGGGCGCGCTGGACGGCGGCTGGCGCGGCGCGGGGATCGTCGCGCTGACCGTCGTGACGTACTTCGTGGCGGGCGCCGTGCTGATCGTTCCCGCGCTGAACACCACGAAGTTCAGCGTCAAGACGCTGCTCGGCGGCTGGGTCGACAACCTGCTCGAAGGCGCGACGCTGTGCCTCGGCGTCCTCACCGCGATCGCGCTGGCCACGCAGCCCGCGCTCGCGCTCGCGGTCGTCCCGCCGCTGCTGCTCCTGCACCGGGGCGTGCTGGTCAAGCAGCTCGAGATCGCCGCGACGACCGACGAGAAGACCGGCCTGTTCAACACCAGCGGGTGGCACCACCTCGCGGGGCAGGAACTGGCCAGGGCCGACGTGACCCGCTCGACCATCGGCGTGCTGATGATCGACCTCGACCACTTCAAGCGGATCAACGACACCCACGGCCACCTCGCCGGGGACGCCGTGCTCAAAGCGGTCGCCTCCGCGATCACCGAGGCCGTGCGCACCAGCGACTGCGTCGGCCGGTTCGGCGGCGAGGAGTTCGTCGTGCTGCTGCCCAAGGTCGCCAGGGCGGACGTCGAGCGGATCGCCGAACGCGTCCGCGGCGCGATCGGCGCGCTCGAAGTCGCCGTCGAACAGCACGACGACGCCGCCCCGACGATCACCGGCTTGTCGGCTTCGATCGGCGCCGCGCTGTACCCGGAGGCGGGCACGGTCCTCGACCGGGTCGTCCGTGCCGCCGACACCGCCTTGTACGAAGCCAAACGCGGCGGCCGCAACCGCGTTGTCCTCGCCTGAAGGGCCCGCTCAGCCGGTGAACACCGGCAGCGTGATCTTCGACGGGTGGGCCGCGTCGTGGAAGATCACGAACCGGCACGGCTTCCCGTCGACGGCCTCGGCCACCGGTTCGCCGGTGCCGTGGTTGCGGGCGAACCGCGGGAACGCGCCGCCCGCCACCTGCACGCGAAGGCGATGTCCCCGCCGGAACCGGTAGGCCGTGGGGTCGAGCGCGACCTGAGCGGTCACCACGCCGTCGGCGCTGGCTTCCGGCGCGCCGGGGCGCAGCCGCAGGATGCCGTCGGTGACATTGCGGGAAATCCCGTCGCGGTCGACGTCGCACAACCGGACGTACACGTCGGCGTGCCCGAGATCGGTGCGCACGTGCACGGTCGCGCCGACGTCACCGAGCACGTCGAGATCGTGTTCGAGCGGTTCGCCGGTGAACACCAGTACGTCCGGCCGCGCCTCGACGGCGGTGTTGTCGCGCTGCTTCGCCTTCCCCATCAGCAGCGGCCCGCCGACGGCGGGGGTCGGGTCGGCGGGGTCGTAGGTGAACGTGTCCGGTGGGGTGTCGCGGTCGACGGCGTCGCCGAGGCGGCCGAGCGGGCGCAGGTGCGCGTCGGTGGCCGTCGATTCGGGTGGCCACTGGTCGAAGTCGAGCCAGGTGTTCGCGCCCTGCAGGAACAGCCGCACCGGCGAGCGGCGCAGCTGGGCGCGGTCGCCGTTCAGGTGCGCGGAGAGGAAGCCGAGCTGGTCCTGCAGCAGGGTCCTGATGCTGGCTGGCTCGCCGTGCGACCACGGGCCGATCGTGATGCGGGGCGACTTCCCGGCGTCGGCGAGCGCGCGGAAATCGCGCAGCTGCGCGGTGATGAACAGGTCGTACCAGCCGGTGACCATGCTGATCGGCGTGTCCAATGTAGACAGTTCGGCGCTGTGGTCGGACATCGCCCAGAACTCGTCGTCCGGTTCGGCGTGCGCCGTGACGTCCTGGAGGAACGAGACTGGTTTCCCGATCGCGGCGAAATCCGCACCCGCGATCGGGAGCGCGGCCATGGCCCTGCGGGTGCGGCGGGTCTGCACCGGGTTCGGGAGCTGCGCGAACGGGAGTTCCTGCCTGCCGATCAGCGCCGACCACGACACCATGTTGTCCGCGGCGAGCACCCCGCCGGGGTAGAACGTGGACACGAACTCGGACGCGGTGATGGCGAGGCACATGGCTTCCAGCGGCGGGTCGAGGTAGGGCCCGACCGCCCATTGCGTGTGCCCGAGGTAGCTCGCGCCCGCCATCGCGAGCCGCCCGTCGCACCACGGCTGTTCGCGCAGCCACGCGGCGGTGGCCAGCCCGTCCTCGCGTTCGTGGTGGAAGGGGCGGAACTCGCCGCCGGAGCCGAAGGTGCCGCGCGTGCTCTGCACGACGGTCTGCAGGCCGTGCCGCGCGAAGGTGGTGCCGAAGAGCTTTCCCAGCACGGTGCCCTTGCCGTACGGGGTGCGGATCAGCACGACCGGCGCCGGGCCCGCGCCGGGCGGGGCGTACCGGTCGGCCAGCAGGACCGCGCCGTCGGGCATCGGGACGCGCAGGTCCTTGGTCACCTCGGGCGCGGGCCCCTCGGCCCGCGGCAGGCCGAGCACCCGGTCAGCAATGCGGTCCAGCACCAGTTCCACCCTTCGCCGATGATCACCCCCCGTACCCGAACGTACCCGCTGCCACCGGTTCCTGTGAGAGCCTGGAACCACGGGACCCCGCGAGGAGGGGTGAGATGAGCGGTGTCGGACCGGATTTCCTCGCCACCAGCCGTTCGGCGGTGGGGCTGCTGCGCGATCCCGCGGTGGCCGCCGCGTGGGATTCGCCGAGCGCGTTGCCGGAGTTCAGCGTCGCCGGGCTCGCCGGGCACCTCGCCTACCAGATCCTCGCCGTCCCCGACGCGTTGTCGGCGCCACCACCGAACGAACCGGTGATCGGCCTGCTCGACCACTACGGCCGGGTGGAGTGGATCGACGGTGGCCTCGACGCCGACATCAACGTCCGCATCCGCGACGGTGGCGCGCGGATCGCGGCCGAGGGTCCTGCCGCGCTGGCGGCCCGCACCGCCGCCGTCCTCGACGAGTTGGAAGACAGCCTCGCCACGGCGCCGGAGCGCGCGGTGCACATGCCGATCTGGGGCGACTGGTCGCTTTCGCTCGACGACCTGCTCGTGACCAGGATGATGGAACTGGCCGTGCACTCCGACGACCTCGCGGTGAGCGTGGGCGTCGCCACGCCCGAACTTCCGCCGAGCGCGGTCGAAACCGTGGTTTCGCTCCTTTCGCGGCTCGCCGTGCGCCGTCACGGCCCGACCGCCGTGCTGCGCGCGCTCAGCCGCGCCGAACGGGCGCCGTCGAGCATCACCGCGTTCTGAGCCCGACCGTCCAAAACGGACTGTCGTAGCCTGTACCGATGGACACGGCCCTGATCGACGACCTGGCGGCCGCGCTGCCGGAAGACCGGCTCGTGCGCGATCCCGACGTGCTGCGCGGATTCTCCCACGACGAAGCGGAATGGGCGCCGTACGCGGTACCCGTCGTCCTCGTCCGGCCGCACACCGCGGAAGAGGTCCGGACCACCGTGCGGCAGTGCCTCCGCCATGGCGCGCCGCTCGTCACCCGGGGCGCGGGCACCGGTCTTTCCGGCGGCGCGAACGCGATCGAAGGCGGGGTCGTGCTGGTGACCGACCGGCTCACCGCGATCAAGGAGATCGACCCGCTGGAACGGCTCGCCGTGGTGGAACCGGGTGTGGTGAACGACGATCTCCGCGCGGCGTGCGCGGAGCGGGGCCTCTGGTACCCGCCGGATCCGGCGAGCTCGCCGTGGTCGACGATCGGCGGCAACGTCGCGACGAACGCGGGCGGGGTCTGCTGCGTGAAGTACGGCGTGACCCGCGACTACGTGCTCGGGCTCCAGGTGGTCACCGGTACCGGTGAGCTGGTGCGGCTCGGCCGCCGCACCGCGAAGGGCGTCGCGGGGTACGACCTCGCCGGGCTGATGGTCGGGTCCGAGGGCACGCTCGGCGTGCTCACCGAGGTCACCGTCCGGCTGCGCGCGCTGCGCGGCCAGGAGCGCACCATCGCCGGGTTCTTCGATTCGACGGTCGCCGCCGGGGAAGCGGCCGCCGCGGTGGTCGCCGCCGGGGTGGTGCCCTCCGCGCTCGAACTCGTCGACCGGCACTGCCTCGCCGCGGTGGACGCGTGGAAGAACATGGGCCTGTCCGCCGACGCGGACGTGGTGCTGCTCGCCAGGAGCGACGCGCCGGGCGCGTCCGGCGAACACGAAGCGGCGACCATCCTGCGCTGCTTCGAAGGGGCGGGGGCGACCTGGGCCGCGCGGTCGACGGACCAGGCGGAGGCGGACGCGCTCTTCGCGGCGCGGCGGCTGGCCTATCCCGCGCTCGAACGCCTCGGACCGGTGCTCACCGAGGACGTCTGCGTGCCGGTCCAGCGGGTGCCGGACATGCTCGCGCGCATCGACGCGGCCGCCGAGCGGCACGGCGTCACCATCGCGAACATCGCGCACATCGGTGACGGCAACCTGCACCCGCTCCTCATCACGCCGCCGGGCGACGACGAAGCCAGGCGTGCCGCGCAAGCCGCGTTCGACGACATCATCGAAGGCGCGCTCGACCTCGGCGGCACGGTGACCGGCGAGCACGGCGTCGGCCTGCTCAAACGGCCCGGTCTCGCGGACGAGCTGGGGCCCGCGGTGCTCGATCTGCACGCCGCGGTCAAGCGGGCGCTCGATCCGCACGGGATCCTCAATCCCGGCAAGGTCTTCTGAGCCGGGAAGGCTGTGCTTGGGAAATAAATCGGCGGGGCGCGCGTTGGCGATGGGCATGACTGCTTCCGCGCGTACCGAAGTCCTGCGCTACACCGCGTTCACCACCGATCCCGCCGGCGGCAACCCCGCGGGGATCGTGCTGGACGCGAGCGGTCTCGACGACGCCGCGATGGTGGCGATCGCGGCCGATCTCGGGTACTCCGAAACCGCGTTCCTCACCGCGCCACCGCCCGGTCTCGGCACCGAGGGCAGGGCGTTCACCGCGCGGTACTTCAGTCCCAAGGCGGAGGTGCCGTTCTGCGGGCACGCCACCGTCGCCACCGCGGTCGCGCTCGCCGACCGGATCGGCGAGGGCGAACTGGTCTTCGCGACCCCGGCCGGGACGGTGCCCGTCGACGTCGTGACGGACGGCTCCGGCACGTTTCGCGCGACGCTGACGAGCGTCGAGCCCTCGGTCGCCGAAGTCGCCGACGCCGATCTCGCCGAAGCGCTCGCGGCGCTGGGCTGGGCCGCGGACGATCTCGACCCCGCGCTGCCGCCGCGGGTCGCCTTCGCCGGTGCGCACCACCTGGTCCTCGCCGTGGCGAGCCGGGTACGGCTGGCGGACCTCGACTACGACTTCGACCGGCTCGAAAAGCTGATGCGGGCACGGGACTGGACGACGCTGCAGCTCGTGTGGCGCGCCTCGGCCGAGGTCTACCACGTGCGCGACCCGTTCCCGGTGGGCGGCGTGATCGAGGACCCGGCGACCGGGGCCGCCGCGGCCGCGTTCGGCGCCTACCTCCGCGAACTGGACCTGGTTCCCCCGGCCGCGAAAATCACGCTGCACCAAGGCGAGGACCTCGGCAGGCCGGGCGAACTCGGCGTGGAACTGCGCGCGGACGACACCAGGATCCGCGTGAGCGGCGCCGCCGTCCCGCTCGCCTGACTGATCGGCAGGGCCGGACTCGGCCAGGCCAGACTCGGCTGACGATTCCCTGGGCGTACGAGAATGCCCTTTCGTACGCCTGGGGACCCCCCGGTTTCAACATTACCGCGAAGCACCGACAAATTCGGGGCGCCGATTTTCCCGGCTCCGCAGCATGTTCCCCGAAAGTGGCTTTCACGGACCTACATGCCCCGAAAGCCACCTTCAGGGCATGCGCGCGAGAAGAAGGGGCGATGCTGGCGAGCGCCCCTTACCCCACCGGGAGAGGAGCCCCGCAGCGTACGAGAATGCCCTTTCGTACACCCAGGGGACCCCCGATTTCAACGCTACCGTAGGGCACCGACAGAAATGAGGCACCGTCCTAACGCGACTCCCGGGCCAGTTGGACGGCGACGTCGATGATCATGTCCTCCTGGCCGCCGACCAGCGCGAGTTCCCCGCACCGGCGCAGGATGTCCTGTGCCGGGACGCCGTACCGGTCCGCGGCCCGTTCGGCGTGCAGCAGGAAGCTCGAATAGACCCCGGCCCAGCCTTGGACGATCGCGTTGCGATCCATTTTGGGCCACCGCGGCAGGTAGGGCCGCACCACCTCTTCCGCGGCGTCGACGAGGCCGCCGACGTCGAGTCCGGTGCCGACCCCGAGCCGGTCGAACACCGCCGCGAGCACCTCCGTCGGCGAATTGCCCGCGCCGGCACCGAGCGCGCACAGCGAACCGTCGATGTAGCGGACACCGGCCTCGTAGGCGAGCACCGAGTTCGCGACGCCGAGCGACAGGTTCTGGTGCCCGTGATAACCGACCCACGCCTCGTCCCCGACCTCCGCGACGAGCGCTTCGAACCGCGCTTTCGCTTCGTGCATCAGCAAAGCGCCCGCGGAATCGGTGACGTACGGCGCCTGGCAGCCCGCGTCGACCATGATCCTGGCCTGCTTGGCCAGTTCCTCCGGCCCGGTCCGGTGCGCCATCATCAGGAACCCGACCGTTTCCATGCCCAGGTCGCGAGCCAGCCCGAAGTGCTGCGGCGACACGTCCGCCTCGGTGCTGTGCGTGGCGACGCGGACCAGCTGCGCCCCGGCGTCGTGCGCGCGGCGGAGATCGTCCGCGGTCCCGATCCCCGGCACGAGCAGCACCGCGATCTTCGCGCGATCCGCCTCCTCGCGCGCGGCGGTGATCAGGTCCAGTTCGGGGGTTCGCGAAAACCCGTAGTTGAACGACGAGCCGCCGAGCCCGTCCCCGTGGGTCACCTCGATCACCTCGACACCGGCGCGGTCCAGCGCGCGGACCGTGTCCCGCACCTGCGCCTCGGTGAACTGGTGCGCCATCGCGTGGCTGCCGTCGCGCAGCGTGGTGTCGGTGATCCTGACGTCGTGCGCCAGCTCGGGCCTCGTCACGCGATCGCCTCCAGTTTGCGCGCGGCCATCAGCTCGCCGGCCCTCGCCGCCGCGGCCGTCATGATGTCCAGGTTCCCCGCGTAGGCGGGCAGGTAGTCGCCGTTTCCCTTCACTTCCAAGAAGATCGCGACCCTGGCATTGCCGCCCCAGTCTTCGCGGGGATCGTCGAATTGCGGCTCCGCGCGCAGCGTGTACCCGGGGACGTAGCGCTGGACCTCGGCGACCATCTCGTGGACCGAACCGGTCACCGCGTCGCGGTCGGCATCGGGGCCGATCGCGCAGAACACCGTGTCCCGCATGATCATCGGCGGCTCCACCGGGTTGAGGATGATGATCGCCTTGCCGCGCGCCGCGCCGCCGATCTCGGCCACCGCGCCCGAGGTCGTGTGCGTGAACTCGTCGATGTTCGCGCGCGTGCCCGGCCCCGCGCCGCGTGAGGCGACCGACGCGACGATCTCCGCGTAGGGCACCGCCGTCACGCGCGACACCGCGTGCACCATCGGGATCGTCGCCTGCCCGCCGCAGGTGATCATCGAGAGGTTGGGGGCGTCGAGATGAGCGCCGAGGTTCACCGGCGGGCACACCATCGGCCCGAGATGCGCCGGGGTCAGATCGATCGCCTGGATACCCGCTTCGGCGTACTTCGGCGCGTTCGCGCGGTGCGCGCCGGCGGAAGTCGCCTCGAACACGAGATCCGGCAAGGGACTCCTGGACAGCAGCCAGTCCACGCCGTCGGCCGACGCTTCGACGCCGTCGGCTCGTGCTCTGGCGAGCCCGTCCGACTCGACCACCCCGACCACGTGCGTGACCTCGACCAGTTCACTGCGCCGGAGCTTGGCCATGAGATCCGTGCCGATGTTGCCCGGCCCGACGATCGCGGCCGTGACCCGTTGCTGCGCCATACCGGGACAGTCGCACCGGCACGCGGCCCGATGCCAGCGGACCGTTCCGGCCACCGGAACTATCATGACCTGACATCGCGCGGAGAACGACCGTTCTCTACCCTGGTGCCACGGACCAGAGGAGGCCAGATGAACGATCGACCCCCGTTCCCGCCGTTCGACGAGGACAGCGCGCGCAAGAAGGTGCAGGCGGCGGAGGACGCCTGGAACACGCGAGATCCCGAGAAGGTTTCGCTCGCCTACACCGAGGACTCGGTGTGGCGCAACCGCGACCGCTTCGTCACCGGCCGCGCGGAGATCGTGGAGTTCCTCCGCCGGAAATGGGAGCGCGAACTCGACTACGCCCTGCGCAAGGAGCTGTGGGCGTACACAGTGGACCGGATCGCGGTGCGCTTCCAGTACGAATGCCGCGACGCGGACGGCCGGTTCTGGCGCAGCTACGGCAACGAGCTGTGGGAGTTCACCCCGCAGGGCCTGATGAGCCGTCGCGAAGCCAGCATCAACGACGTCGAGATCACCGAATCACAACGCCGCATCCACGGCCCGCGCCCCGCCGAGGAACACGGCCTGGAATTCCCGGTCCGGTGAGGCATGGTCCTCAAAAGCGGCGAAGCCGCTTGAGTGGGCCGTCAACCGGCACCGCTGAGGTTCCGCCACCCGCACCGCCACGCAAACCGGATCGGTGCAAATTCTGACCGTCAGCGCTTGACGCCGACCCCGCCGAGGTAGACGGACTCGGCGGGGTTGCCGCGCCAGCGCTCTCCCCCGTCGGGCCGCCAGGTGGGCACCCAGGCCAGCCCGGGGTCGACCATGTCGAAATCGCCGAAGAACTCCTGGATCTGCTCCGCGGACCGCAGCACGGTGGCCGTCGACCGGGCGTTGTAGTTCCGCACCACCTCGGCCACCGCCTCGTCGGTGACGTCGCCGCCGTGCGAAATCACCAGCATCGAGCCCGGCGCGAGCTTCGAGCGCAGGAACTCCAGCGCGGCCTGCGGCTCGCGGTCGTCCGGGATGAAGTGCAGCAGCGCCACCACGAACAGGCAGATCGGCTTGCGGACGTCGATCCCTTCGATCGAGGCCACCTGCTTCCACAGGTCCGCGTAGTCGAGCAGGTCCGCGTACAGCGCGAAGTGCCGGTCGGGATCGGCGGTCTCGCCGAGCAGGATCTGGGCGTGGGCGTGCGCGATCGGCTCGTTGTCCACGTAGACCACGGAGCACTCCCCCGGCGCGGCGAGCTCGGCCATCTCGTGCACCTGGCCCTCGCTGGGCAGGCCGGAGCCGATGTCGACGAACTGGCGGATGCCCTGCTCGGCGGCGTACTGGGTGGCGCGGCCGAGGAAGCGCCGGTTGGCCCGCATCGCGTTCCGGATGCCTGGCCACACGTCGAGCTGCTGCTTCGCGAACTCGCGGTCGACGGCGTAGTTGTGGGTGCCGCCGAGGATGTAGTCGTAGATGCGGGCCACGCTCGGCGCCCCGATGCTGGCCTCGATCTTGCTCAGCGAAACCGCCATGGACTCCGGTGTGATCCGGCCCGTCATCGTGATACCTCCCGCTCCGAGTCGCTCCCGCAGTATGACCTACGGTCGCGGACCGCTCCACCGCCCATGCGGCTCGTCTTCGCTGACCCTTCGTGCACTAACTCGGCAGACGGGAGCCGGAACTTGTTCCCCCGTTGGAAGTGCCGGTCACAGCTTCGGCAGGCGCTGCCGGGCACCGAGCAGCGCCGAGAACGGGTCGCCCTTGTCCTTGACGCGCTTGAGGACGGACCGCACGGTCCACCGGTCCGGGGCGAGCTTCGGGTCGTCGAGCTCGTCCCATTCGATCGGCACCGACACCGGCGCGCCCGGCCGCGGGCGGACGCTGTACGGCGCGACCAGCGTCTTGTTGCGGACGTTCTGGGTGTAGTCCAGGCGCGCGAGACCGTGGCGCTTGTCCCGCGTCCACGCCCAGCTGACCAGTTCGGGCAGGGTGCGGCCGATCGCCTTGGACACCGTCTCGACCCACGCCCGCGTCTCGGCGAAGGTGTAGCACGGCTCGACGGGCACCCACACCTGGATGCCGCGCTGGCCGGTGACCTTGGGCCTGCCTTCGACGCCGAGGTGCTCCAGCGCCGTGCGGTGCAGGCGGGCGAGCACCACCACGTCCTCGAACGAGGTGTGCTCGCCGGGATCGATGTCAAACAGCGCCCACGTCGGACGTTCCACGTCCAGCACCTGCGAAGTCCAGGCGTGCAGTTCCAGCGCGCCGTAGTTGGCCAGCCAGGCCAGTGCCGCCACGCTGTCCGGCACGAGGTAGTACTGGGAATCGCCGGGACCGGCCTGCTCGTAGTGCCACTGCTTGAGCCAGTCCGGCGCGTGGCTCGGTGCCGCCTTCTGCCAGAAACCCGGCTGGTCGACGCCTGCCGGGAAGCGGTGCGTGTTGAGCGGGCGGGCGGCGAGGTAGGGCAGCATCACCGGCGCGATCTCGGCGTAGTACCGGATCAGGTTGCGCTTCGTCACCGGCTTCTCCTTGCCGCGCGGCGGGAAGAGCACCTTGTCCAGGTTGGTCAGCGCGACCTTCCGGCCGTCTACGTGCCACGTGCCCTTTTCGCCGAGCGAAGCCAGTTCCTTCAGCTCCTCCTTGGTCGGACCGGCCCAGTGCTGGCGCGCCATCGGAATCTCGGCCTCGGCCGCGGGCAGGTCACCGCGCCACAGCGCGTCCGGATCGGCGGCCACCTCGTCGTTGGTGCGGCCGCTCTTGACCGAGCGCGGATGGTCCTCGGCGTCCCAGCCCTTCTCCGCGTGGTCGTCGTGCTTGTGCAGCAGCAGCCACTGGTCCTTGTCCGCGTCCCTGCGCTTCGGCCTGACCAGCACGAACCGGCCTGCCAGCTTTTCGCCGAACAGGTCGAAGTGCAGGTTGCCCGCCTCGATCGCCTCGAGCGGGTCGTCGGTGTCCACCGGCTCCCAGGTGCCGCGGTCCCACACGATGACGTCGCCACCGCCGTACTCGCCCGCCGGGATCACGCCCTCGAAATCGGCGTATTCGACCGGGTGGTCTTCGACGTGCACGGCCATCCGCCGTACGTCGGGGTCGAGCGTCGGGCCCTTCGGCACGGCCCAGCTCACCAGGACGCCGTCGAGTTCGAGGCGCACGTCGTAGTGGCGGCGACGGGCGCGGTGGCGCTGCACGACGAACCGCTTCCCCGCCTTCGCCGCC
Source organism: Amycolatopsis sp. CA-230715 (assembly GCF_018736145.1). Classification (GTDB taxonomy): domain Bacteria; phylum Actinomycetota; class Actinomycetes; order Mycobacteriales; family Pseudonocardiaceae; genus Amycolatopsis. The sequence goes on along the minus strand of NZ_CP059997.1, from coordinate 7,681,772 downwards.
GCGCTCCCGGACGGCTCGGCGGTGCGGGAGAAGTCGCGCATCTCCCGGTACTTCGCCAGGCGCCGATCGTTCATACCCCGTTGATACCCGGTCGGCGACTCCGGCAAAAGCACACAGCGGTGTGTCGACCAGGAACTACTGCGCCTGAAAACTACTGCCCGATGCCGTCCTCGTGCGTGGCCCCGCCCGAGCCGACGGTGACCTTCGCGATGTCGGCACAGGTCTTCGACGTGTACGGCGAGCCGTACTTGCCGAGCCCCGCGCTGGTCCGCGGCTGCCCGAACAGCAGTTTCGAATACTTCGCGTCGGCGCACACCGTCGACGGGTCGTTCCAGTCGAAGTACTCGGTCCAGCTGTTGAACGAGCCCGCTTCGACGTCGTTGCCGCCGCCGAAGGAGATCGTGCCGAGCGTGGTGCTCGTGTTCGCGGTGAGGTCCACGTAGGAGAAGCGCCAGCTCCCGTCGCCCTGCTTGACGCCGCTCAGTTCGTACTGGTGCCCTTCGACGGGGCGGGCATTGTTGCGGCAGGTCTTCCCGGTACCGCCCTCGGAAAAGTCCTGGCAGTACGAGCCGTTGTTCCCGGCGACCGCGCCGGTGCCACCCCACACCGACACCAGGAACATGCCGCCGCCGTCGCGGTGGGTCTGGAAACCGGTGTAGGCGCTGGCGTCACCGGTGAACGAGAACTGCGTCGACCAGTAGGCGTTGTAGTTCCCCGGATCGTGCTGCAGCTTCATCGGCATGGTGAACCAGGACGCGTTGCCCGGCGCCAACCACGGCGAGTAGGTACCGGGGGTTTGCCCGATCGCCGCGGTGTCCGCCCCGGCCGACGGCGCGGCGGTCACCGCGGCGGTGAGCGCGAGCACGGTCGTCAGTAGCGCTTTTCGCATCGTTCTTCCTTTCTGCCAAAGGAATGCTCAGCGACCGGCGATGGCTCCGGCGCCGACGAGCCGCACGTCGAAGCCCCGGTCGGTGGACTGCTTCGCCGTCTTCACGTGGGTCACACCCTTCGCGTCGACGAACCAGCCCGTCGCCGCCCGGTCGTAGCCCTCCTGAGTGGACTGTCGCTTGAGGACGGTGCCACCGCTGAGCACGATGCCGGGCGCGGCACCGGCGTGCACGGTGAACTGGTACGAGCGCGAGCCGACCTTGCCCTGGTAGTTCCCGGTACTCGCGCCGACCGACACCGTGGTGATGCCGTGCCCGGTGCCCAGCGTGCGCACTTCGACCCGTTGCGTCGCCGACGCGTTCTTCGCGAAGTCACGGGTGACGCCGTCGTCCTCGTAGAGGGTGTAGTCGGAGTTCCCCTGCGCGTACACGTCGTAGTCCAATTCGGACTTGTCCCGGTTCTGCCACGACAGCGTGCCCTTCGGCCACATCGGCACCACCGCACCGGCCCGGGTGAACAGCGGCAGCGTGTCGAGCGGGGCGTGGTAGCCGTTGATCGTGGTCGGGCCCTGGTACGTTTTCTGAGTCCAGTAGTCCACCCAGGTGCCCTTCGGCAGGTAGATGCCGTCCCTGGTCTCGGTGTCCGAGTACACCGGCGCGACCAGGAAGTCCTTGCCAAGCAGGAACTCGTACTTCGCCGCGTCGGTCGCGGTGACCGGGTCGTCCGGGTACTCCAGCGCCAGCGGGCGCACCGGGCCGACCCCGTCGCGGTGCGCCTGCTCGGCGAGGGTGTACATGTACGGCAGCAGCCTTTCCTTGAGCTGCAGGTACTTCCGGTTGATCGAGGTGTACGGCTCGCCGTCGACCCACGGCTGCTGGTCCTTCGGCGCCCAGCCGTCCATCGTCATGATGGCGGGCAGGAACGCCTTCCACTGCAGATCGCGCGCGTACATCTTCGGGTCGTGGCCGTAGATCGAGCCGACGTCGCCGGTGTTGTAGGCGATCCCGGACATCGTGGCGCCCGCGTAGGTCGGGATCTGCCAGCGCAGGTAGTCCCAGGTGAGCTTCTGGTCACCGCTCCACAGCACGCCGCAGCGCTGCGCGCCAGCCCACGAAACCGGCAGCCACACGAACCCGCGCGCGTCGCTGTTCTGCTCGATCCCGGCCTTCGCCTGATCGCACCCGTTCAACGCGAACTGGTAGCCGCCGCCGACCCAGGCCACGTCCAGTTTCCGCACCCGCACGCCCGCCTTGACCTCTTCGTTCTGGTTGGGCAGGCCGTTTTCGGTCCACAGGCCGAGTTGCGCGTTGTACTGGCGCAGCCCGTCCCCGGTCTGCTGCAGGTTTTCGTAGCCGCAGCCGTAGCCGTCGTTGACGAGCATCCAGCCGAGCGGCATCTGGTTGTCCGCGTACCCCTTCGCGATCTTGAGCGAGTCCAGCGTGTGCCGCTCGCCCCGGTTCGCGTTGTGCAGGTAGCAGTCGGAGTCACCGGGTTCGAGGCCGTAAACCGGTGGCATGAAAGGCTTTCCGACGAGCGAGGTGTACTGCCCGATGACGGATTTGACGTCACCGGTGAAGTAGTAGGCGTCGAGCCGCTTCTCCTGCTGCCCGGTGCGCACCGGATCGCCGAAGTTGTAGACCCCTGGCGCGAAGGTGTTGCGGAAGACCCCGTAGCCCGCGCTGGAGACGTAGAACGGCTGGGAGTTCGGATAACCGCCCTCGTCCCAGTTCGTGTTGTTCGCGACGTTCACCACGTGGTCGCGGTGCGAGAACGAACCGTTCTGCTCGCCGGCGCCGAAGAACTGCTCGTTCGCGCCGCGCGCCAGGCTCTGCCGCATGCCCTGCTCGGTCCAGCGCAGCCCCTTGTCCTCGCGCCACACCACGGTCCGGTTGTCCGTCCGGTACAGTGCGAACCGCATCGGCTGCTTGTAGACGCGCAGCACCAGCTTCGCGCTGGCGATCGCGTAGTACTCGCCCGCGTCCCACGAGCGCGTGTTCTTGATCGTCGGTGGCGTGGTGCGGACGATCTCGCTGCCGGCCGGATCGGTGAACACGCCGTCCGGGGCAACCCGCAGCCGGAACCGGTCGTCGGCGACGAAGTCCACTTTGACCTTCGCCGCCCCCGCCGCGACGTCGTAGGTGCCCTCGGTGCGCGAAAACCCGGTGACCGCGCCGATATCGGTCGGCTGCGGCAGGTCCACCTTGCCGGTGTAGGCGTCGTTCGTCACCGAGTAGGGCACCACGACCACGTGGTAGAGACCGGACGCGTTCGGGATGACGGTCGCCTCGACGTTCCCGGCGCCCGCGCTCTCGGCGACCTTCTTGCCCGCCGAGTCGTAGACGTAGAGATCGAAGTCGTTCGCCTTGTTCGCCCAGGCGATCGAGATCGGCACGCCGCCGTTCGGGTTGTCGGCCCAGTAGCTCGCCGGGACGTCCACGGTGAGGTCGAAGCGGTCGCACACCTTGTTGTCCGGATCGGGTTTCGCGCACTCCTGCGGCTTCGGCGTGTTCGCCTTGTCGTAGTGCGGGCTCTGCCAGGTGACGGTGTGGTCGCCGTCGAGCGAGAGCGTGCCGGTGGCCGGGGTGGCAGCCTGCGCGGCCGGGGCGAGCGCCGCGGCGGTGAGCACCCCGAGCACACCCAGCGTGGTGGCGCGCAATCCGGTGCGAAGACGTCGAGAGGTGAGCCGCATGGAGATCTCCGATCCATGGCCGCGGCGAGTGGTGCGCACAAATGTAGATTGTGATCACCTTTCGAGCAACTATGAACACTCGCTTGCAGCAACCCGGAAGTCGCTCAGCGCGCGGAGACCCCCTCGTCGGCGAGCTGGGCGAGCAGCCGTAGAGCGGACTGCGCCGGCGTTCCCTCTTCGACGGTGTGCACGACGAGCGCCTGGTCGGGGTCGTCGGGAAAGCGCAGCGTCTCGAACCCCAGATCGAGGATCCCGACGACCGGGTGCCGGTACACGCACCGGCCGTGGGTCTTCTCCTTGACGTGGTGCGCGGACCAGACCTCCCGGAAACCGGGGCTCACCGCGGACAGCTCGGCGACGAGCGCGGCGGTTTCCGGGTCACCGGGGCGGCGGGCCGCGTCGAGCCGCAGGTAGGCGGCGACGTCACGAGCCTTGCCCTCCCAGTTCGCGTACATCGCGCGCACGCCCTCGTCGAGGAAGATCAGGCGCGCGAGGTTGCGCTCGGCCGGCGGCAACGCGCCGAAGTCCGTGATCAGCGCCGCGGCCAGTCGGTTCCAGGCCAGCAGGTCGAGGTTCCGGCCGACGACGTAGGCGGGCACGTCCCCGGCCGAGGCCAGCAACTGGCGAAGGCCCGCCCGCACGTGCTGCGGCTCGGCGGCCGTTTCCTCGCCGGACCACGGGCGGGCGAGCCGGTACAGGTGCCCGCGCTCCACCGGGTCGAGCCGAAGCGCCCGCGCGACCGCGTCCAGCACGGCTTCCGAGAAGTGCAGCGTGCGGCCCTGTTCCAGGCGCACGTAGTGGTCGACGCTGACCCCGGCCAGCCTCGCCAGCTCCTCCCTCCGCAACCCGGGAACGCGGCGGCGGCCGCCGTAGTCCGGCAGACCCAGCTCCTCGGGCCGCAGCCGGGCACGACGGGACCTCAAGAACTCGCCCAGCTCGGCGCGCCTGTCCAATGCCATGCGCCCATCTTCGCCCACCCCGCACGCGTGAACCTGGTCCTGCCGTGCCCAGGCAGCGCGCGCCACTGGGTAGGCCGTTCGCCACCGGACAGGCTCGATGGCACGAACACCGCCTACCTCGAAGGAAGCAGACATGACCGCACTCCCCACCCGCCCGCTCGGCCGTACCGGCATGGACATCAGCCGCGTCGGCTTCGGCTCGTGGGCGGTTTCCGGCACGGACTGGGGCTTCGGCTGGGGCGCCACCGACGACGCCGAGTCCGTCGCCGCGATCCGGCACGCCGTCGAATCGGGCGTCAACTGGATCGACACCGCGGCTGTGTACGGGCTCGGGCACGCCGAACGGCTCGTCGGCAAGGCCCTCTCCGGTCTGCCCGAAGCCGACCGCCCGTACGTGTTCACGAAGGCCGGTCTCGTCTGGGATCCCGAAGACCGCTCGCAGCTCCCCCTGCGCACCATGAAACCCGCCAGCGTGCGCCGCGAACTCGAAGACTCGTTGCGGCGCATGGAAATCGACCACATCGACCTGTACCAGGTGCACTGGCCCGACACCGGCACGCCGATCGGCGAGACGGCGGGCGTCGGCGGCGGTGAGGTCTCCCCCGACGCGACCCCGCTCGCCGAGTACTGGCAGGTGATGGCCGATCTCAAGGCCGAAGGAAAGATCCGCGCGATCGGGCTGTCCAACCACTCCGCGGAGCAACTCGACGTCGCCGAAGCGATCGCCCACGTCGACGCGATCCAGCCGCCGTTCTCGGCGATCAACCGGTCCGCCGCGGCCGAGATCGCGTGGGCGCACCAGCACGAAACGGGCGTCATCGTCTACTCGCCCCTGCAGTCAGGCCTGCTCACCGGCGCCTTCTCGGCCGCGCGTGTCGCGAACCTTCCCGAGGACGACTGGCGGGCGACACACCCCGACTTCACCGAGCACCTCGAAGCCAATCTCGCGGTGGCGGACGCCCTGCGCCCGATCGCCGAACGACGCGGTGCCACCGTCGCCGAGACCGCGATCGCGTGGGTCCTCGCCTGGCCGGGGATCACCGGGGCGATCGTCGGCGCGCGCAAGGCCGCGCAGGTGGACGGCTGGGCGAACGCGGGCGGGGTCGAGCTGACCGGCGAGGACCTCGACGAGATCGCGGCCGCGATCACCGCGTCCGGCGCGGGCACCGGCCCGGTCCGATGACGCTCTTCGTGGTGGCGGAATGCCTTGCCGCACAAGGGAAAGAGGACCGGCTTCGCACCGCGCTGGAAGCGATGATCGAACCGTCGCTCGACGAACCCGGCTGCCTCGCCTACCGCCCGTACGCCGACCCGAACCACACCGGGCGCATGATCGTCGTCGAGGAGTGGACCGGCCCGGACGCGCTCGACGCGCACTTCCGCACCGCGCACTTCGAGCACGTGCGGCAGGTGCTCGATCTCGTGCTGGCCGAACCGATGACGGTCAGGCGGCTCGTCCCGGCGCTCGCCTAGACGGACCGCGGGCCGCGATGCCCCGAAAGTGACCTTCGGGGCGCTGGATTCCCCGAAGGTCACTTTCACGGCACGCGAAGGCCCGCCGCTTCAGTTCAGCGGTCCGGTATCGGCGAGGAACTGCTCCAGCGAGCGGGCGGGACCGCCGGTCACCTCTTCGACCGCACCGGTCACCGCCGCGAAGACCCCGTCCCGGATGCGCTCGAACGTCACAGTGAATTCCTCGCGCTCGAACCCGGAAAACCCGCCCACCGCTTCGCCGATCGAAATGTCTTGGTGCGCAACAGTTTTCCCCACCGCTGCCGAAAGCAGTTCGGCGGTGCGCGGGAGCGTGAGCGCGGCGGGACCGGAAAGTTCGTAGGTCTTGCCGTCGTGCCCGTCTTCGAGCAGGGTGCGCACCGCGACCGCGGCGATGTCCCTGGTGTCGATCCACGCCACCTCCGCGCCGTTCGCCGGGAAGGTCAACGTGGCGTCGCGCACCAGTTCGTCGCGGTAGTACCGGCGATCGGTGAACACCTGCATGAACCACGACGGCCGGAGCAGCGTCCACGGGTGCCCGCCCCGGCGCACCGCGTCCTCCGCGCGCACGGCCCAGCTCCCCTCCCCGATCGAGTCCGCGTCCAATTCGGACAGCAAGGTCACCCGCGCGTCGGCCGGGATGACGGCGAGCAGCTTCTCGATGAGTTCGGGCGCCTGCTCCAGATCCGGCCGGACCAGGAACAGCGCGTCGATCCCGGCCGCGGCCGGACCCCAGGTCGACGGATCGTCCCAGGAGAACGCCACGGGCCGGACCCCGGCGATCGACACCGCGGCGGGATCAGCGCTGCCGCCCAGCACCTCCACTCCGGCGCGGGCGGCGAGTTGTTCGGCGAGGGGCTGCCCCGTCTTGCCGCGGACACCGGTGATGAGCACGCGCGTCATGGAGATCCTCCGAGATGCTTGATTGAATAAAGTAAATGACCAAGGCCAATGCAAGCACCGTTACTTGAGGGTGTCAAGTAATATCGGTGTCATGGTGACCAGGATGGGCGCACTCGAACAGCAGCTGTGGGACTTCGTCTCCGCCTACGACGCCGCGTTTGACCGCGCTTCGGAGGACAACGGGCTGAGCGCGGCGCAGGCGTGCACGCTCACCCCGCTGACCGGCGATCGGCACACGATGAGCGAACTCGCCGAGCTGCTGCTGTGCGACGCCTCGAACGTCACGCAGATCGTCGGCAGGCTCGAAGCGCGGGGATTGGTGTCGCGGACACCGGATCCGGCGGACCGCCGGGTCAAACAGGTCGCCATCACCCCCGACGGGCGACGCCTTCGTCGCGCGGTCGCGAAGTCCTTCACGTTCCCGCGCGAGCGCGTCGCCCGCCTCGATGACGAGGAGCAGGAGCAACTCGGTCACCTGCTCGCCAAAATGCTTTCCTGACGCGTCAGGCGTTTTCCGGCGCGCGGACCAGCAGCGAGAGCAGCCCGGCCACCACCGCCACCGCGGCGGCGACGAGGAACACCGTGTGCATGCCGCCGACGAAGGTCTCGTGCGCGGCACGGGTCACCGCGCCCGCGATGTCGGTGGGAAGTCCCTGCTGGCTCGCGGGCGGGAAGCCGAGTTCGACGCTCTTGCGCAGTTGCTCGTCGCCCGCGATCCGATCCGCGACCGGCCCGCCGCCCAGCGCCTCGCGGACCGCCGTGGCGAACCGGGACCCGACCACCGAAGAGAGCAGGCTGCCGAACACCGCGATCCCGAGCGTGCTCCCGAGCTGCTGCGTCGACTGCTGCACACCGGAAGCGACACCCGCCTTGTCGACCGGGGCGCTGCCGACGATCGCCTGGATCGCGGGCACCATCATGAACCCGACACCGATCCCCGCCAGCACGAGCGAAGGCGCGAGCGTCATGAAACCGGACCCGGATTCGAGGCGCAGCAACAAAAGCAGCGAAGCCACCGTGAACGCGGCGCCGGTCACCAGCGTCCCGCGCAGGCCGAGCTTGCCGACGACCCAGCCCGCGATCGGCGAGGAGAAGGTGAACACGGCGGTGAGCGGCAGCATCGCGACCGCGGCCATGATGGCGCTCTTGCCCTGCACGCCCTGCAGGAAGAAGGTCAGGTAGAACAGGATCGCGAAGAACGCGAACATCGTCACCAGCATCAGCAGGCAGCCGACCGCGAAGGTCCGGTTCCGGAACAGGCCGAGCGGCACCATCGGGTTCGCGGTCCGGCGCTCGATCACCACGAACACGGCCAGCAGCACCAGGCCGAGCGCGATGAACCCGAGCGTGCTCACCGAACCCCAGCCCTCGGTCTGCGCGCGGGTGACACCCCAGATGGCGCTGACCATGGCGCAGGTGAGGGTCACCGCGCCGGGCAGGCCGAGCCGGTGCGCCGAGCGCTCGGCGCTGTCCGGGATCACGGCCAGCCCGACGAGCACGGCGACCACGCCGAAGGGCAGGTTGACGAAGAACACCCACGGCCAGCTCGCGTACTCGACGAGCACGCCACCCAGAACGGGGCCGCCTGCCAGCGCCACGGCGGACACCGAGCCGAACCAGCCGAACGCCATCGCCAGCTTCTCCGGCGGGAACGCCGCCCTGAGCACCGCGAGCCCGGCAGGGCCGAGCAGCGCGCCGAACACCGCCTGCAGCACGCGACCGCCGATCAGGACCTCGATCGAGCCCGCGAGCCCGCACGCCAGCGAGGCGAGCGAAAAGCCCCCGATCCCGATCAGGAACGCCTTCTTGTGGCCGATCTTGTCCGCCACCGTGCCCGCGGGGATCAGCAGGCCGGCGAGCACCAGCAGGTAGGCCGTGGTCACCCAGCCGATGCCCTCGAGGCTCGTGTGCAGGCCGACCGCGATCGCCGGGTTGGCGATCGAGACCACCGTCCCGTCGAGTTGCACGACCATCATGCCGAGCGCGACCGCGATCAGGCTCAGCCACGCCTTCGGCGGGACCTTGACCTCCGCTTTCGCTCTCTCCTCCGCTGGTTCCGCCACTACCGAGTCGTTCATGACCCACCTTCTCGCACAGTGTTCGAGTCCGTCTTCTCGCACACTGTACGACAGACTCGAACAGTGTGCGAGTGTTATCTCGAACACTGTGCGAGATTGCTCTAAGGTGGGGTCATGGCATTGGACACCTTGAGCCGCGAGCAGATCGTCGGCGCCGCGATGGAACTGCTCGACGCCGAGGGCGTGAACGGCCTGAGCATGCGGCGCCTCGGCACGAAGCTCGACGCGGGCGCCACCTCGATCTACTGGCACGTGAAGAACAAGGACGCGCTGCTGGAACTGGCCTCGGACCACGCGTTCGGCGAGATCGAACTACCCGACGCGGCGGAGATCGGCTGGCGCGCCGCGGTGACCGCCCTCGCCGACGGCATGCGGTCCATGGTGCTGCGGCACCCGTGGCTGGTGTCGGTGTTCGCCACGCGCCTGCACTACGGCCCCAACCTGGCGCGGTTCCAGGACCACACGATCGGCGTTTACTCCTCGGCCGGGTTCGCCGACGAGGAACTCGATTCGGTGATGGGCACCGTCGATGCCTACGTGCTGGGATCCGCGCTCGGCGAGGCCGCGTGGCACACCCAGTTGCGGGAATCGAACGAAGACCCGAAGGCCCGCATCGACGCGCTGATGGCGAAGGGCCGCGAGATCGCCGCGCCGTACCCGCGCCTGCTCGAACGCATCAACGGCTACGGCGCCGACACGATGATCGAGGACGGCGAACTCCGCGAAAACAGCTTCGAGTACGGGCTCCGCGCGGTGCTCGACGGCCTGGAGGCCCGGATCCCGCGCTGACGTCAGCCGTCCAGGAACTCGATCCGGTTGCCCACCGCGTCCGCGGTGTGGAAGCGCCTGCGCCCGGGAATCTCGTCGGGATCGGCCCAGTGGACCGGAAATCCGGCCGACGCGAGTGCGGCCGACACGGCGTCCACGTCGACGACGAAGGCGGGATGCGCCTTGCGCGCGGGCCGGAAGTCGGCTTCCACCCCCACGTGCAGTTCGCCGTCGGGCCCGCCGACCCCGGGCACCTGGAACCAGCAACCGCCCCGCTTCGCCAGCACCGGCGGCTTCGGCAACTCCGTCCAGCCGAGGACGCCGGTGTAGAAGGCCCGAACGCGCTCTTCCGCGCCCGCCGGGCACGAAACCTGAACATGATGAATCACGGCGACCCCCGTTTCCTTCTCCAGCATACGGCCGCGACCCGCCGCCCCCACATGGTCCATTGTGGACAATTGGCCCCGTCCGCGCGAACATGACCACGAACACGCGCGCCTCGCCCTACCGGTCAGTAAGATAACCGCGTGACCCAAGGCCACGAGCATCCGCGTCCCCGGTCGTCGAAGGTGTCGAAGGTCGCCGACGCGCTGCGCCGGACCGACCAGCAGCACAGGCTCGTCCGGACCGCGCGCATGGTGCGCGGACTGGTACCGGGCGACCGGCAGTTCGGCGACTCCCTGTCCACCACCGGCGGCTACCCGTCGGATCGGGTGGCCAGGCTGCTCGCGGAGGCCCGTGAGGACCAGCCGAGCGCGCTGCGGGAACTCGGCCTGGCGGCGGTCCAGGTGTGGCAGGCGGTGACCGCGCCCCGCGTCGGGACCGACTCCGACGTGACAATCCTGTTCACCGACGTGGTCGGGTTTTCCACCTGGGCGCTCGACGTGGGCGACAAGCAGGCGCTGCGGCTGCTCCGCGAGGTGTCCAACGCCAGCGAGCGGGCCATCGTCCGCCACGGCGGGCAGGTGGTGAAGGGGCTCGGCGACGGGTTGATGGCGGTGTTCGCCGACGCGACCGACGCCGTGGAAGCCGCACACGAGACGGGCAACGCGGTCAGCGCGATCGACATCGACGGGTACCGGCCGCAACTGCGGGCGGGCCTGCACACGGGACGGCCCCGGCGGGTCGGGCGCGACTACTTCGGCGTGGACGTCAACGTCGCCGCGAGGGTGGCCGACGCGGCGAACAGCGGCGAAGTCCTGATCACCGGCGAAGTGCTCGACGCGATCGGGGAAACCCGGTTCACCACCCGGCGCCGCCGCCGCTTCCGGGCGAAGGGCGCGCCGAAGGACCTGCGGGTGTACAGCGTGCTCCCCCGCTACGACGACCAGTAGCCATACGTGCAAAACACACGTATATTTCCAGGATGAACCACACCTTCCTGCTGGTGCACGCCCGATGGCACGGCGCGTGGTGCTGGGACCGCGTCGCGGACCTGCTCCGCCGCGACGGCCACGAGGTCCTCGTGCCGGACCGGCTCGGCTTCGCCCAGCTCACCGCCCTGCTCGAAGCGCAGGACCGGCCGGTGCCCCTGGTCGGGCACAGCTCGTCGGGCATGACGATCTCCGCGCTCGCGGAACTGCTGCCCGACCGGGTCCACCTGCTCGCCTACGCCACCGCGTTCCTGCTCCCCGGCGGCGAAACCCCGCGAGAGGTGATCGGCGCGGACACCGAGTCGATCCTCACCGAGCACCTGGTGACCGATGAGCGGACCGGGCTGGTCACCGTGCGCGCCCCGGAGGAGGTCTTCTTCGGCGCCTGCACCGCGGAAGACGCGGCGTGGGCCGCGAAGAGGCTGGTGCCGGAGCCCGCGGGGCCGCCCGATCTGCCCGCGGTGGCGTTGACCGCGGAACGCTTCGGGCGAGTGCCCCGCGTGTACCTCGAATGCCTCGCCGATCGCGCGCTCGGGCCGTCGGCGCAACGACGGATGTACACCGCGACCCCGTGTCGCGCGGTGTACCGGTTGCCCGCCGACCACGCGCCGTTCCTGTCCGCTCCGCGGCAGCTGGCCGAAGCACTGGCGAACGCCACCTGAGCGGCGGAATCTGCGGCTAGGCTCTGCCGCGAAAAAAAGTTCGGCCCGGATGTCCGGGGCGAGTCCGCGGCACCGACGTCCCCGGTGAACAGGCACCCGACCAGTGCCACCACCGAGAAGGAGAACGGCCATGAAGTACATGATCATGCTCTACGGCTCGCAGCAGGACTACGACGTCCAGGCTGGCAAGCAGAACGACAAGCCCTCCTGGTCCGCGGAGGACATCCGCAAAATGGTCGAGCACATGACCTCGATCAACAAGGACCTCGCCGAATCGGGCGAACTCGTCGACGCGCAGGGCCTCGCGGCGCCCGCGCTCACCAGGCGGGTGCAGTTCAAGGACGGCGCGCCGGTGGTCACCGACGGGCCGTACGCGGAGACCACCGAGGTGATCGCCGGGTTCTGGATCGTGGACGTGTCGGGCATCGACCGCGCCACCGAGATCGCCGCGCGCGTCACGCTGTGCCCCGGCCCCGGCGGCACCATCGGCGAGCCCAGCCCGGTCGACATCCGACCGATCGGCGAGGCCCCGTCGCCGGACGACGTCTGATCCGTGCCCAGCACCGATTTCGAGGACCTGCTGCGCCGGTCGGCGCCGCAGGTCCTCGGCGCGCTGGTCCGGCGGTACGGGCACTTCGACACCGCGGAGGACGCGGTGCAGGAAGCGCTGCTGGCCGCCGCGACGCAGTGGCCGTCCGAGGGGCTGCCCGCCAACCCGCTCGGCTGGCTGATCACGGTCGCGTCCCGCAGGCTGACGGATCTGCTGCGCAGCCAGCAGGCGCGCGAACGGCGGGAGGACGCGGTCGCCCGGCAGGTGCCCGGCGGCGATCTCCTGGCGCCCGCCGCCGACCGGCAGGAGTCCGACGGCGACGACACGCTGATCGTGCTGTTCCTGTGCTGCCACCCGTCGCTCACCCCCGCCTCGCAGATCGCGCTGACGCTGCGCGCGGTCGGCGGGCTCGGCACCACCGAGATCGCGAGGGCGTTCCTCGTCCCCGAGCAGACCATGACCAGGCGGATCACCAGGGCGAAGCAACGGATCAAGGACAGCGGCCTGCCGTTCCGGATGCCGTCGGCACCCGATCGCGCCGATCGGCTCGCCGCCGTGCTGCACGTGCTCTACCTGATCTTCACCGAGGGGTACGCCAGCACCTCCGGACCGGATCTGCGCCGGCCCGAGCTGTCCGTCGAAGCGATCCGGCTGACCAGGATGCTGCGCGCGCTGCTGCCGCAGGACGGTGAGGTCACCGGGCTGCTCGCGCTCATGTTGCTCACCGACGCGCGGCGGCTCGCGAGAACGGGTGACGACGGCGAGCTGGTGCCGATGGCCGAACAGGACCGGAACCGGTGGGACGCGGACCAGATCGCCGAAGGCGTCGCGCTCATCAGCGAAGTGCTCCCGCGCGGCGAGGCGGGGCCGTACCAGTTGCAGGCCGCGATCGCGGCGGTGCACGACGAGGCCGCGAGCGCGGCGGAAACCGACTGGGCGCAGATCACCGCGCTCTACAAAGTGCTGCTGCGGATGGCGGACAACCCGGTCGTGTCGCTGAACCACGCGGTCGCGGTGGCGATGTCGGAAGGCCCTTCGGCAGGCCTCGAACTGCTCGAACGCATCGAACGCGACGGCGCGCTCACCGACCACCGCCCGCTGGCGGTCCGCGCGCACCTGATGGAGATGTCCGGCAAGCCGGACGCGGCGCGCGAGGCCTACCTCGCGGCGGCCGAACGCGCGCTCAGCCTTCCGCAACGCCGGTACCTCTTCGGCAAGGCGGCGCGCCTCACGTAGCGCCAGTGGTCTAGGCGAGTTCCTTCCCATCGCGTCGGCGAGCGCCCTACCGTCGAACGAGCCGGACACCAGCGGGGAGGGCGCCACGATGGTCAGCAGGCGGAACGCGATTCGACTCGGCGGTGCGGTGATGGCGGGCGCGTTGTCGGGTACGGCACCTTCGCTCGCACCGGTGGCCGATGCCGCACCGGCTCCGGCGCGCTCCGGCCCGGTCGGGCGCGGCTACTACCTCACGTTCTGCCGGATCCCCACCGCCGGACTCGCCACCTGGAAGTCCATTATGGACTCGTTCGCCGAGGACGGCGTCGAGCACGTGGTGCTGTGGATGGGCGGCGCGTTCCGGTCGCGCCGGTACCCGATCACCTGGCAGTACAACCGCGGGCACCGCAACGTGCGGGAGAACTTCGTCGGCGCGCTCATCGACTACGCGCACACGCTGGGCATCCGGATCCTGCTCGGGTTCACCCCCTACACCTACGACGGCACGAACCAGTACGCGTTCGAACGCCCCGATCTCAAGGGGCTGCAGGCGAACGGCTCGCTCGCGCGCATGCAGGGCATCCACTCGTGGGGCTACAACCTCAACCCGACGAAACCGGACGCCAAGCGGTTCATGCTCGACTACGTCCGCGAGATGTACTTCGACTTCTACCCCAACGCCGACGGCCTGCTGATCGAATCCTCGGACATCGACATCTGCACCGGCGGCGACTGCGGCGGCGCGAAGCACTACTACGAGATCGAGTACGAGTTCGTGCGCCAGATCTCCGACGAGGTGTGGACGCACAAGCCGGACGCGGACATTTTGGTGCACCCCAACTACTTCGTCGGCGGGCCGAACGGCGCGAACCTGCCCTACGACAAGCGGTGGACGATCATCTTCAGCCCGTGGACGGTCAACCTCGACCTGGCGGCGAAGGTCACGAAGGCCTACTACTTCGACCTCGACGTGATCAGCCAGCCGCCCGCGAACGTGCGCGCGAGCGTGCGGTGGGTGCGCGACCACGGTTTCGCCGCCTACTTCCCGTCGCAGGAGTACTTCACCTTCGTCGCCGAGCACGCCGAGTTCAACGAGACCAATCTTATCGGCCAGCAGCTGCACCCGTTCGGCTTCGAAACCATCGGACTCGACGAAAACCCTTACCGCGACCCGATCGTCGCGGTCAACCGGGTGGCGCTCCGCGAGTACGCGCAGAACCCCGAACTGTCCGACGCCGACTTCCGCGCACGGCTCGGGCAGGCGCTGCTCGGCGACGCCGCCACCGAGCAGGACATCGACGACCTCCTGTTCCTGCACACCTGTTGCTACGGGCGGAACAAGTCGTACTTCTCCCTTGCCGCGCAAGCGGATCCGCGCGTGCTGACCGACCGGCTCGAACGCGGCCTGCTCGGCATCGCCGAGCTGCGCGCCATCCAGTCCAATTTGGACACCCTGCCCTCGGTTTCGGCCCGGCTGCGGGCGTCGCGGAACCCGGCGGTGCGCCGCCTCACGCGGTACACCCAGCTGATCGAGCACAACTGGACCCGCGACGCGCGCCGCCTGCTGGCCGCCCACCTGCGGTGAACCCGCACACCGGAGCCGAACCGCCGTCAGGCTGCTACCACGGAGGGCAGATCACCGGCGTCTCCCACGAGTTGCCGCTCTCGTGGTGGTACAGGGACCCCTTTCCGCACACGTTCCGCACCACCTTGCCCTGGCCGGAGACCGACCCGCCCACCCAGACCTTGCCGGTGTACACGTTGGTCGCCTCCGGCCCGGAAAGCCAGTAGAGCGACACGGTGGCGTCGGGGCCCCTGTCCTTGTGGTAGGTCACTCCCGCGACGTCGTAGTCACCGGCCCCCGGCAGCACACCAAGGCACAGCGTACCGTTGGGGATACCGACGCAGGTCTGCTTGTGCGGCGCGGCGTTCGCTGGTGCGGCGACGGCGAGCGTGCTCACCGCGACCCCCAGCACCGCGATCGCGGCCCTGGTGCGCACCCGGTTCCGCCGGGAAAGCGCGTTCTTCTTCACCACGGTGTCATCATCCCCAGTTCATGGTTGTGATCAGGTGTGCGCGCGGGACTCCGCTTCGCGGACGAACCGGCGCGCGACGAACGCTGTCACGTCCCCGTTGCAAAAATCTTTCACCCACCGTTTCCGATGACAGGGAAACGTTACCGGCGCACGACCCCGCCGAGCCGGATCGCTTCGGCGACGGCGAGTTCGGCGGCTCCCTCGGCGACCGGCGAGATGTTGACCTCGTAGACGCCGGTGCCGTACGCGGTGCGGGTGGGTAGGTACCCCAGATATCCGTTGGTGTAGCCGACGAGCGCTGCCGGGCCCGGCAGCCCGGCCGCGACGGCGGCTTCCAGCGCCAAGTAAGGTTCCGCGCCCATGCTCACCAGCCGGAGCCCACCCAACCGCACCACGCCCACCACCACCCCGGTGCCGCGCACCCGCGCGGTGGCAGCCAGTTCCGCGCCCTGCACCGCGGTTTCCGCCTCGCGCACGGCCACCGGGTCGCCAGCACCGAGCACCACCTCCAGCCGTGCGCGAAGCGCGTCCAGATCGGGGCCGGGCTCGGCCGTCCGGTCCGGCAGGGGCAGCGGCCACGTCCGGAACCCGGCGAGGGAGTCCGGCCCGATGTCGACCGGCACGCCGGGTTCGCCGAGGATCGCGACGAGCTGGTCCGCGGCCAGCTCACCGAGCCGGTGCACCTCGTCCGGGGTCTGCGCGCGGCGGTGCGCGCGCGTACTCACGTCACCGGCCGCCCCGGTGGCGACCACGGCCCATCCCCCGGTGCGCGCCGCGAGCGCGCGCCGCGCCGCTCCCGCCAGGTCGGCGCTGGCGAGCAGGTTGTCCGCGCCCAGCACGGTGGGGTGCACCGGAAGCACGACGACCGCGCCGAGCACCGCGGCGCCCCGCCGCGCGGCCAGCACCGTCACCGGCACGTCACTTCGCGGCCGAGGCCCGCTGCGCTGCCCGCCGACCCCGGTCAACAGTCCCTTGTGGACGGTCAGGTCGACCGGTGCTTCCGCGGCGACGGCCAGTTCCGCCGCCCGCTCACCCGCCGCCAGCAGCACGGGCGCCCACTCTCGTGGCGTGCGCCCACCGCCAGGACGGCATCCGACGTCCGGGGCCGCGTGCGTGTGCGTCGCGCCGAACCACACCAGCTCCGGATCCGTGCGGTGCGGACCGGCCAGCCTGCCGACGAGCGCGGCGGCGAGATCGGTGTTGACCGCGGGGAGATCACCGACCAGCCACAGGAACCGGCGTTCGCCGTCGGACACGGTGAACGCGTGCACCTCGATCGGATCGAGTGTGCCGGTGCTGCCGCCGGTCCGCGCCGCGTACCCGCCCATCGCGGTCCCGGCGGGCACGTCGACGACCACCGAACCGTGGCCGACCGACGCCGTCACCGGAGCGCCTTGGTGAGCCGGGTGGTGATGTCCATCGGGTTCGTGATCGCGGTCCCGACCACCACCGCGTACGCCCCCGCGGCGACCGCGGCCCGCACGTCGTCCGCGGTGCGGTACCGGCCTTCGGCGATCACCGGGCAGTCGAGCGCGCTCAGTTCGCGGACGAGCGCGACGTCGGGTTCCTCCGGGATGACACCGCCCGTGTACCCGGACAACGTCGAGGCGACGACGTCGGCACCGGCGCCCCGCGCGGCGATCCCGGCGGCCGCACTGTCCACATCGGCCATCACGAGCACGCCGAGTTCGTCGTGGATGCGGGCGATCTGGTCGGCGAGCGTGCTGCCGTCGGGACGGGGGCGCGCGGTGCCGTCCACCGCGACCATCGTGGCACCCGCGCGGACCACCGCGGCCGCCGCGTCGAAGGTCGGGGTGATGAACGTGCCACCTGGCGCGGCGATCTTGTTGATCCCGATCACCGGCAGCGCGACCTCGGCCCTGATCGCGGCCACGTCCGCCGCCCCGTTCGCGCGGATGCCGCAGGCGCCGCCCGCCGCCGCGGCCGCGGCCATCCTCGCCATCGGGCCCGGCCCGTGCAACGGGTTCGACGGCTGGGCCTGGCAGGACACCAGCAGCGATCCAGCCGGAAAGGGCAGACCGTCCACAACGGACTCCTCGGGGGCAGGCGCGGCGTCGCCGCGGTGAACGTGGACGAGCGGGGCATAGCTCCCCAGTGCGGTGGTGGCGAGCCGCACGGCGCCGTCGAGCGGATCGCCCGCCGGCGGCACCAGCGTGGCCGAGGGCGCCAGCTCGGCGAGTCGTTGGCGCAGCGGCGCCATCAGCAGGTCACCGGCGTCGAAAAGCCTTCCGGCGCAAGCGATCCGGACGGCGTCGCAACCGAGCGCGCGCACACCCGCGGCGGCGGTGCGCGCAAGGTTGGCGGCGGAGGCACCGACGACCGCACTGGCCACCGCGTCCCCGTCGGCGGCCGCCTCGAACACGTCGACGGCGAACGCGGCCACCGCGGAGACCGGCGAATCCGCCATCGCGACGCGCTGCCCCAGGTCGGTGCCGCCGCCGTACCGGGCGGCGGCGAGACCGGACAGCGCCGTGGCGGGCCCGCGGCCGTCGGTGGCGGCCAGCACCGCGCGCAGCCCGGCCTGCCCGGTGGCGAAGCCCCCGCCGAGATCGCCGAGCAGGTGCCCGCCGCCGTCGATCTTGCGCGTGGTGCCGTCCGCGCCGATCGCGAGGCAGACCACACCGGTCCCGGCGGCGAGTGCGACGCCGGTGCCGCCGGGCAGCGCGCCCGCGTGCGCGGTGACCATGTCCTCGCACAACCGCACCTCGGTGGCGTCGAGCGCACGCGCCACCGCGACGCCGAGCCGATCCCGATCCGCCCGGCGCGCGGGGTATCCGGTGAGCCCGAGGCAGGCGATGCCGACGGGGCGCGCCACTCCGGCGTTCGCCGCGGCCGTGCGCACGGCCGCGGTGATCGACGCGACCGGATCGCCGTCGGCGTAGGAGAAACCGGGTCCTGTGCCGTTCCGACCGTCCGAAGTGCGCAGTCGAAGGCCGGTCTGCCCGCCGTCGACAGCGAGCCAGGCGGTCATCGCAGCCCCGCCGAAGCCGTCACGCCCTCGACGAACCGCCGTTGCAGCGTCACGAACAGGAGCACGGTGGGCAGCGCCGCGAGCAGCGCGGCGACGAGCATCATCGGCACCCCGGCGCTGCCGAGGTTGTTCGCCTGCATCGCGGCGAGCCCGACCGGCAGCGTGCGGTGGTCGTCGTCGGAGGCGACCAGCAACGGCCACAGGTGCGAATCCCAGTTGAGCATGAACACGAACAGCGCCAGCGCCGCCATCGGGCCGCGCACCACCGGGACCACAATGGACACCAGCGTGCGCACCACCCCGGCGCCGTCGAGCCGCGCCGCTTCGAGCAGTTCGTCGGGGACTCCGTCGATCGCTTGCCGCATAAGGAAGATCCCGAACGCGCTGGTGCCGGCCGGGATGATGAGCCCGGCGAAGCTGTCCACCCAGCCCAGCGAGTAGACGAGGCTGTAGAGCGGAACATAGATGATCTCGACCGGGATCATCAGCGTCGCCAGCACGATGACGAACAAGGCGTCGCGCCCGCGGTAGCGGAACTTCGAGAAGCTGTACCCGGCGGCGGTGCACGTGAGCACGTTCAGCACGGTGACGCTGACCCCGACGACCGTGCTGTTGAGGAAGTACCGCGCGAACGGTGTCTCGGTGAACGGCAGCGCCAGATTGGACCATTCGAACGTCGACGGCACCCAGCGCATCGGCACGGCGAGCACTTCGGCGGCGGGTTTCAGCGCGGTCAGCACCGCGTACACGAGCACGGAGATGAACGCCAGTCCGCCGAGCCCGGTGAGCACGAGCGCGACGACACGGCCGGGATGGCGCTTCCGGCGACGCCGCACGGGCGTCGCGACGCGGACGGCTTCCGCGGGAGGGCGGGGCCTGGTGGCGGGCTTCGTCATCGGTCCCTCCTCGCGAACACCCGCAGCTGCACCAGCGTCAGCACGAAGAGCAGGAGGAACATCAGCACGGCCACCGCGGAGGCGCGACCCATCCTGGCGTTCTCGAACGCGGTCTTGTAGACGAACAGGTTGACCACCTCGGTGCCGAACCCGCCGTTGGTGAGCACGAGCTGCGGGCTGAACGCCTGGAAGCCCCTGATCACCGCCATCACCGAGCACACCGCGGTGACCGGGCGCAGCATCGGCCAGGTGACGTACCGGAACCGCGACCACCGGCCCGCACCGTCCAATTCGGACGCTTCGTACAGCTCGCCGGGGATCGCCTGCAGCCCGGCGAGGAACAGGATCAGGAAGAAGCCGGTCTCCTTCCACACTCCCATCAGGACAAGGCCCCACATCGCGGTGTCCGAGCTGGTGAGCCAGTTGAGGTGCAGTCCGAGCGCCTGGTTGAGCAGGCCGTCCGGGTTGAGCACCACGCGCCAGATCACCGACACCGCGACCCAGCTCGCGGCCACCGGCAGGAAGTACAGCAGCCTGATCAGCCCGCCAGCCCTGGTGCGGTTGTTCAGCGCGTGCGCGAGCACGAGCGCCAGTGCGAGCGCGGGAACGTAGGTGCCCGCCGCGTAGACGACGGTCTGCAGTACCGCTTCGCCGAACTGCGGATCGGTCGCCAGGTGGGCGAAGTTGTCCATACCGACGAACTTCGGCGGCGTGGTCAGGCTGTAGTCGAAGACGGACAGGTAGAACACCCGCAGCATCGGGTAGATCGCGAACACCGCGAACAGCGCCAGCGCGGGGATCGCCAGCAGCATCCCGGTGGTGTGCCGCCGCCGATCCGCGCTATCGCGGCGGCGAGGGAGCGCGAGCACCGCCATCGGCTCAGCTCCCGAGGCTGCGGTCGATGCGGTCGGACGCCTTCTTCGCCGCGTCCGGAACCGCGACGTGGTCGAACACCGCGTCGTTGACCATGTCCGTCAGCGCGTCCTGCACCTCCGAGTAGTGCGGCGCGACCTGGTCGAACTTTCCCTTCTGGTAAGCGGAAGACCACACCGGCAGCGCGTCGACCTTCTTCGCGGCCTGCCCGGTGTCCCAGCCGGACACCGGCTGGATGAAGTCCACATCGGACAGCCAGCGCTCGTGCTTGCTCGCGAGGTAGGAGATGAACTTCCACGCCTCGGCCTGGTGCTTGCTCGCCTTGCCGACCGCCCAGTAGTAGCCGTACCACCGGTTCACCGGCTGTGCCGGGTTCAGCTGCGGCAGCGGCACGACTTTGAGTTGTTTGTACACATCGGGATTGCTCTGCCGGATCTGCTCCATCGCCCACGGGTAGACGATCGCCATCGACTGGCGCCCGGTGGCGAGATCGCTGAACGGCGAGGTCGCCTCGCGCGAAGTCTTGTTGGGATCGGCCGATTTGTCCTTGCCCGCGGCGAGATCGACCCACAGCTGCAGCGCGGCGACCGACTGCGGCGAGGTCACGGTGGCGTGCTCGTGACCGGGATCGGTCAGGGTGCCGCCGGTCTGGTTCAGCAGCGTTTGCAGCTGCTGGGAGTACCAGCCCGAATGCAGGTACAGGAAGCTGAACGCCTGCGTGTGCTGGGCGGCGACGAGCTTCTTCGCGTCGGCGGCGACCTCGTCCCAGGTCTTCGGCGCCGCGTTCGGGTCGAGCCCGGCGTCGGTGAAGTGCTTGGTGTTGATCGCGAACGCGGTCGCGTTGAACTCGCTCGGGAGCCCGTAGTACTGGCCGTCCTTCGCCGCGCCGTCCAGGACGCCCGCGTTGTAGCGCGCCTTGACCTCGTCCGCCGAAGCGGCGCCGAGCGCACCTGCGTCGATCGGCGCGACCAGCTCCTTCGGCAGGTACTCCCCGCGCAGCGCGCTGTCGTCCATGTTCAGCACGTCGGGCCCGGTGCCGTTGCTCATCGCGGTGAGCGTCTTCGTGTTGAACTCGTCGTTGGGGATCGTCTGGTACTTGATCTTCACGTTCGGGTGCTGCTGCTGGTACTCGGCGATGAGCGCCTCGTTCAGCTTGACCATCGGCGGGTGCGTGTGGGTCCAGAAGGTCAACGTGACCGCACCGCCGTCACCGGAGCCCGAGCCGCACGCGGCGAGCGCGCTCGCGAGCACCAGCGCCGTGCCGACGGCGGCGGCGGTCCGGATGGTCCGTGTCCTGCGTACGCGCATGGTCCGCTCCTCGTCAGCTGATCGCGCGGCCCGCGGCGGGCCGCGCCGGGCGGTGGAGTTCCGCGGTGATCGCGTAGCGATCGCCCCGGTACATCGCTTCGCAGTACTCCATGACCCTGCCGCGCGCGTCGAGGCTGATGCCCCTGATCCGCATGCACGGCTGGGTGATCGGGATCCGCAGCTGCTCCGCGGTGCGCCGGTCCGGCATCGCGGGCTCCAGCTGGCAGGTGCCGCTGACGATGTCGGTCCGGTACTTCGTGGCGAGCAGCTCGTACCACGAACTGTGCAGGTCCTCAATGGACAGTCCGGGTACGTACCGCTCCGGCACGGTGGTGCGTTCGAGCGCCATCGGCGCGTCGTCGGCGAGGCGGAGCCGGACGAACTCGACCACCACGTCCCCGGCGGGGATCCGGAGCTGCTGGCAGCGGGCCCGGTCCGCGCGGTGGCGGCGGAGTTCGAGCGTCCTGCTCGCCGGGCGCATCCCCCGTCGCCGCATCTCCTCGGAGAACGAGGTCATGCCGAGCCTGCGGCTCACCTTCGGCCGCGAGGTGAACGTGCCGCTGCCCTGCCGCCGCACCAGGAGCTCCTGCAGCACCAGATCGTCCATCGCGCGCCGCAGCGTCATCCGCGCCACCTGCCACCTCGCGGCGAGCTCGCGCTCGGAAGGGAGCGGCGCGCCCTCCGGCAGGAGATCGACGAGGTCGAGCAGGCGGGCCCTGATCTCCCCGGTCTTACCGGGAGCCAACGACGTCATGCCACCCTCCTCACCCGGGAACGCCGGTAGGACGAAACCGGGCTCAAGCAGACGTCATGCGCACTACCCCGGCCAACACCCCTGGCATTCCTCGCTAGACCGATCCGGCCAGCTGATCATGCCGCAACGACGGGCTGACCAGTAGTGATCGGGCGATCGAGCGGGCGGCAGTGGTCTACTCCGACGACAGCTCCGCGCGGACCGCGGCGATGCGCTCGCCATCCCATGCCACCGAAGGATCCGGTTCGAGGAAGGCGAACACGGTGCTCGCGATGCCGAGCGCGGGAAGCGACCAATCGGCCTTGGCGCTGCTCCCGAACGGGTTCGCGCGCACGCGCTGAGCCGCCACTTCCGGGGTGGACAGCGCGGTGAGCACCAGCCCGCGCATGGTGGCGTTGACCAGGCGCGCGACGGTTTCGAACGTGGCGTCGAGTTCGGGCCGCAGGCGGTAGCCGAGCAAACCGGCCAGGTACTCGTAGGCCTTGGCGATCCTCGCCACGAATCCCTGTTCCGAACGCGCGAGCGCCTGCTGGACCTCGTCCCGCAGATCTCCGCTCGCAAGGCTTTCGAAAGTGGCGTGCAGGGCGAGGTAGGTGCGCCAGTCGGTGGAGCCGTGGATGGCTTCGAACTCGACGAGCGCGGCGTGGCGGAGCAGCTCGCTCCACAGGTCGTGGCGAGTTCGCGGGGTGGCGAACCAGCCGAAGTGCTCCAGCGCCACCTCGCGGATCACGTTCATGCCCTCGTCGTCCGGCATCCTGGCCGGGACGGCGGCGCTCGCGAGCGCCTTGAGCAGATCGCTGAAGAACAGGTCCTTGTACGGCCAGCGCCGGTAGACCGCGCTCCTGGCCACCCCGGCGTCGCGGATGACGTCCTCGAAGCTGATGTGGTCGAGCCCGACGGTCAGCCCCGTCCGGTTGACGAGCGCCATCGCGGCGTCGACCATGCGCTTCTCGGTCTCGTCGTCCGACAGCCTGCGCCGCCGCCTGCCGAGCGCGGGCTGGGACTCCTCCGCCATTTCGCACACCTCACCTTGCCTCGGGGTCTCCATCACTCTACATTGAGACATGATGTTTCAAGTTTAGAGTTTGAAATCCGGACTACGGAATCCACAGTATCGACCAAGGGGAATCTCATGCGAACGCACGAACACGAGGGGGCCGGGCCGATCCGGCACGCGATCACCGCGATGCGGGCGGGGGCGGCGCTCACGGTGGCGGCGGTGATCGTCACCGTGCTCGACCAGCGCACCCTCACCCGTCAGCTCCAAGCCGCCTATGCCACCGCTCCCGGCAAGGTCGACATGGCGAGGTCGAGCATCCTCACCTACCTGTTCGCGCTCGCCGCGATCGGTGTCGTGCTGTGGCTGTGGCTGGCGCGGGCGAGCGGCCGGGGGCGCCCGTGGTCACGCGTCGTGGCGACCGCGGTGTTCGTCGCCGGGACCGCGCTGTCGGCCTACAACTTCACCCAGCCGCACCCGGTGCTGGTGACGATCGCGGGGCTGGTGCCGTGCGCGGCGGGGCTGGCCGCCGTCGTTTTCCTTTGGCAGCGCGGATCTTCGGCGCATTTCGCGCACTGAAAGGGTGCCCGGTGGCGGGCGGCCCCGCCGCCCGCCACCGAGGTCATTCGTCGAAGATCGCGACCGCGCGGGTCCAGCCCGCGGACGCGGCGTGCACCTTGACCGGGAAGCACGAGATCTCGAACCCGTCGGCTGGCAGCGACTCCAGGTTGTGCAGTTTCTCGATGTGGCAGTACCCGATGTCCCTGCCCGCGCGGTGGCCCTCCCAGATCACCGACGCGTCGTGATCGCGGGCGTAGCGCTTCGCAGTGTGCACGAACGGCGCGTCCCAGCTCCACGCGTCCGTGCCGGTGAGCCGGACACCGCGCTCGAGCAGGTACAGCGTCGCCTCGCGACCCATGCCGCATCCGGACGCGACGTAGTCGTCCTGGCCGTACTTGGCACCGGCCGAGGTGTTGACGACCACGATCTCCAACGGCCGGAGTTCGTGCCCGATCCGCTTCAGCTCGGCCTCGACGTCGGCCGCGGTGGCCACGTACCCGTCCTCGAAGTGCCGGAAGTCCAGTTTCACCGCGGGCCGCAGGCACCATTCGAGCGGCACCTCGTCGATCGTGATCGCCCGCGCGCCGCCGTCCATCACCGCCGAGTAGTGATACGGCGCGTCGAGGTGGGTGCCGTTGTGCGTGGTGAGCCGCACCCGCTCGATCGCCCATCCCTCGCGGTCCGGCAGGTCGTCGATGGTCGCACCGGGGAAGAACGACACCACGTCGCCCGCCGTGTCGGTGTGCGTGAAGTAGTCGATCTCCGGCTCGTGACCGGGCGGGTCCGAGGCGATCCCGCCCTTGAGTGCCACCGAGATGTCGACAAACCTGCGCATGGAACGGACCTCCCGAAGTCGTGACGTGTGACGCCCATTCTTCGGGTCGGCCCGCCGCTACTTCGACGAGGGCTTGAGTTCCTCGATATCGGCGGCGATCTGGTCGAACAGCTTGGCCAGCTCGTCGACCCCCTTCCGGTTCCCCGCCGTGTTCAGGTCGATCCAGGCCAGCATCTCCGCGGCGGAGAAGGAGTTCGCTGGCACCACCCTGGACTGGATGGGCTCGCTCAGCGACATCAGGTCCCGCAGCACCCGGCCGGTCGACTTCCCCTTTTCCCGGTAAGGGATCGAAAGGTCCTCGCGGACGTCGTAGACGCCGCCGACGACGAGACCCTGCTGCGCCTCCGGCAGCGCGCCGAGGAACTCGCCACCGCCCGCGAAGTGGTTGTTCGTGTACGAGTCGTTCAGGTCGACCCCGCTGGCCCTGATCCCCGGGACCTGGCCCGAGCTGGAGTACTGGTGGACGTCGTAGTGCCCGGCGGCCGGGTCGGGGCGTGCGCCGTAGCGCGCGATCCAGATGGCCAGCCCGGGGATGCCCCACTGGTCCGGCCTCGTCGCCTTCGCGAACGCGTTGTTCATGTAGACCCCGGGCCGATACCCGAGCTCGGCGACGTGGCGGCAGAACCGGATCCCGAAATCGCGTGCCCCGGCGTTCGGCCCGAACGGCGCTTCGAGGTCGAGCGCGGGCACCAGCCCGGTGGCGTCGAGCCTGCGCACCTCGGCGATGAAGATCTCCGCCTGCCGTTCCGGGCTCGGGGAAAGCTGCGCGTAGTGGTAGCCGCCCACCGGTATGCCGACCGACTTCGCGCCGTTCACGATCGCGTCCGCCGGTCCCGCCGTCGCGATACCGCCGCCGTCGGTGAGCTTCGTCCACACGTAGCCGACACCGTGGTTCCGCACCGCGTTCCAGTCGGTGACCGTCTGGAACTTCCGGTAGATATCGATACCGAGCGCCATGTCAACCCCAGCGGGAGTCCGGACTGCTGCTGTCTCGAAGGCCACTGTGTCGGCAGGACGTCGTGTCCGGCACCGCTCATGAGCCGTCCATCCGTGCGCGTTCCGCTGCCCGATCGGGCAAGCGGAATCCGCCGTTCGGACTC
This sequence comes from Amycolatopsis sp. CA-230715, assembly GCF_018736145.1. Classification (GTDB taxonomy): domain Bacteria; phylum Actinomycetota; class Actinomycetes; order Mycobacteriales; family Pseudonocardiaceae; genus Amycolatopsis. Next base: position 7,655,844 of record NZ_CP059997.1, on the reverse strand, counting down.
GCGATGAGGTCTACCCGCGCTGTGCCGTTCGGAGGAGACTTCCCCGGTACGGCCGGACAACAGGGGAGAAACCGCAGATGGAATCCACAGTGGACGTTGCCGTGATCGGTGCCGGCATCTCCGGGCTGGTCGCCGCGAGGGCGGTCGCCGAGGCGGGGCGCTCGGTGCTGGTGCTCGAGGCGCGGGACAGGGTCGGCGGGCGCGTGCTGAACCACTCGCTGCCGAACGGGGCCGTGACCGAGGCGGGTGCCGCGTTCGTCGGCCCGACCCAGGACCACATCCTCGCGCTCGCCAAGGAGCTCGGCGTCGCCACGTTCCCGGAATACGCCGACGGGGACAACGTCTACGTCAACCGCGGGCACGCCACGCGCTACACCGGCACGCTGCCGCCGGATCTGCTGATCCTGCCCGACGCGACGATCGTGCACCTCCGGCTCAACCAGATGGCGTCCCAGGTTCCCGTCGACGCGCCGTGGGCCGCGCCGAAAGCGGCCATATGGGATGCCATGTCCCTGCACGACTGGTTCCGCTCGACCACGCTGAACCCGGCCACCGAGAACCTGTTCCTGTCCTTCCTCGAGCCGTTGATCGGGGCCGAGCCGCAGGACGTCTCGCTGCTCTACTTCCTGTGGATGATGGCGGGCGCGGGCAACGAGACCAACCCCGGCACGTTCGACCGGTCCTCCGGTGTCCGCGACGGCGCGCAGGACTCGCGGTTCGTCGGCGGCTCCCAGCTCATTCCGTTGCGGCTGGCCGAAAAGCTCGGCGACCGGGTGGTGCTGAACGCGGCCGCGCGCCGCGTGGTCCAGTACGACGACCACGCGGTCGTCTCCGGTGAATTCGGCTCGGTGAAAGCGAACCGCGTGATCGTCGCGGTCCCGCCACCGCTGGCCACGGCGATCGAATGGGATCCGGTGCTGCCCGCCGCGAAATCCGTGCTGCTGCGCCGGATGCCGATGGGCACGCTGATGAAGTGCGCCGCGGTGTACCCCGAGCCGTTCTGGCGCGCCGACGGCCTCAGCGGGATGGGCCTGCTCACCGACGGGCCGGTGCGCTCGATGTTCGACGTCAGCCCGCCCGACGACTCGGCCGGGATCCTGCTCGCGTTCATCGGCGGCTACCGCAGGCGCGACTGGGGCGACCGGCCGCTGCCCGAACGCCGCGCCGCCGTGCTCGACGCCTTCACGAAGGCTGTGGGGCCGAAGGCCGCAGAGGCGATCGACTACTTCGAACAGGACTGGACCACCGAGCGCTGGTCCACCGGCGGCCCGGTCGCGATCACCGGTGTCGGCACCATCTCCGGCTACGGCCAGGCGATCCGCGCCACCACCGGACGCGTGCACTGGGCGGGCACCGAGACGTCGACCTACTGGGCGGGCTACATGGACGGTGCCGTGCGCGCCGGGGAACGCGCCTCCGCCGAAGTCCTCGGCGCCTTGTAGGCATCTTCCGTACGGCGCATGCCCCTGTGACCTTCGGGGCGCTCAAGTCCCCGAAAGTCAAGTTTCATCTAGGGCATCAAATCCGCCAGCTCCGTTTGTGCTGCTCAGAGCCCTAGATGAATGACAAGGCCCCGGTTCGTGAGACCGGGGCCTTGTTCCTGAATCGTCAGCGCATCGTGCGGTCTGCGGCCCGCACGAACGCCGCCCATGCGGCCGGTTCGATCGTCAGGTGCCCTGTAGCCCTGCTCTTGGTGTCGCGGACGCCTACTGCGTCCGTGCCGAGATCGACCTCCACGCAGGCCGTCTCCTTGTTGCTGTAACTGGACTTGCGCCACTCTGACGATCCACGAGCCGCTCCCGATCTGGCGTCGGCTGCGTCGAGGTTCGTTGTGAGCGGCCGGTTCCTTCTTATTCACCACCGCGCGCGTCATAGGTACCGCTCCGCCAGCGTGTGTGCTGGGCTCCCGGTTACGTCTGGACACGTGGGTGATGGCCTAAAGCAAGCCGGTGATACCGGTGAATGAACACGGCCACGACGAGCGATTCGCCGTCGAGATCACACCACAGTGCAGTTCGAGATCGATGTTGTACCGCGGGGCTCCCCGGCCTGATGATCGCTGACGACTACGCGGAGGTGGTACTGCTAACAGGCCCGAAGTATGCGGATGCGGCAGTGGCAAAGGAGTTCGCGATCGCGCTGGCATCGAGCGCGTTGGCTTTCGCGGGTGTCTGCAATCGCCGCCTCATGTCCTGGCCGTCCGCGGACGCCATAACAGAGGTAGACCATGGCATCGGATGAGCACGTGCCCGGCGTGATGTATTTCTGGCGTCCGTTGGACGGACCCGACGGGCGGGTGCACCGTGCAGCGAAGAAAGACCTCGGCGGCCCGACGCTACGCACCACCTGCTGCTCATGCTCGGTCAATGTTGCTGAGATCGTGACCGTCAGCGGCGGAGGCTGCGAATCAGGGCTGTGCGCATTGCTGCTTCCGCTGGTCGGCCAAGACCGTCCATGGCACCCCGGCGTTGGCACACCTCCCGGAGTCGCAGGGAGAACCAAGCCCAACTAAATATGCACCCGGTCCATGCGCACGCCCGTAATCCCCGACGGGTTGACACCCCCGCTGGCGCACGGGCCGGGCCTCATCCCCAGGCGGCGCGGGTCTATCTCCCAAAGCTCGCCCCGCGCCGCCTGGGCCAGTAGACGACGTGCCGAACACCAAATCAGGTCTTCGGCACGTCGTCATGCCCGTTCCGTTTGCAAACACCCGTAGCGTTCTCCTCGACGCATTGCATCGACCCGGCTACCGTCAGCGTCGGGAGATAGATGTAAGGCGAGCTTGGGGAGAGCTATGTCCACGGGGCGTTCGATGCCGCCCGATCCCAGCGCTGTCCGTGATGCGTTGGTGCGGCTTGATGACTTTTCGCGGCGACTGCCGGAGCTGATGTTCATCCTGGTGACTCCACCCGGGGCTGCTGATCAACCTGGCGGGATCGAGCTACGGCGCACACACCGCCAGGAGCTCGCAGCAGCCGGTTATACCTCGATCGATCGGCTCGTCGCAGCGTGTGGATCTGGCCAGCCGTGGGTCCAAATGAGGCGCGATCAGCTGGAAGACCTGTGCACCGAAACTGGCATCGCTGCTATCGCCGTCGACGTGGTGCTCGATGCACAACCCCGCTATCCGGACATCGACAGCCGCGAGCAACCGCCACTAGAACCAATCGAGCAGCTGGACCAGCCCGACGACTACCTCTACGTACCGTCCCGCCCTGTGCGGGAAGGTCAATACCAGGTCGAACTCGAACTACAGCCGGACAACTCGGGCCGTCCGCTGATGCTGGCCTACACCTCACCGGAACTACTGGCCGCCGGTTGCGGCGAATTCCAGCCCTGGGTTGCGTTACACGCCAACGACGTGCCGAACGCCATTGAGGAATCTGGTGCGCACGGCGTGCTGCTTAACCCTGTGCTCGCCGAGCAATCCCGGCACACCGGCCCCGTCCACGACTGGGATACGCACTCGATCGTTGGGTGGTCATGACATGACCTCGGCCTACGGAGAAAACGGCGGCTACTCATACACCCCTGAAGGACTCAACGGCATCGTTGGACAACTGCGCGAAGGAGCAGGCGCCCTCGACGCTGTGGCCGGAGGCGGTGTTCCTGTCGATGCGGGCGCGTCTTCAGCAGCAGTCGGCCACGTCCTGGACAGCGTCGTGCGCATGGCGATCGCGTCCGCGGAAAGCATGAGCGAAGCGGCAGGCAAGGTCCACTCCGCGAACGGCGCATACGACGACATCGACAACTCTCACGCGGGACAGTTGCGGCTGAACGAAAAGCGCGACACACCGGACGCGCGACGCGAACAACAAGTGCACGGATAGGGGGCGCCACCATGGGACAAGCACTCAACACCACGGTCAACGGCTCGTCCGGCACATGCGTGGCCGCCGCGGACTGGCTGCGAACGGTGACCGACGCCGGGCACCATGCAGCCGGAAACGTCCGCGCCGCCCTGACCGGGGCCGAAGCGGACTGGCAAGGGCCCGCCAGCTCTGCGTTCCAGGAGTCGATAGGCAACATCGACGTAGTTTCAGATCAAATGGCGGACTGGGCTTCTCGGACGGAACATGGCCTCCGGGACTTCGCGGCCTCACTCGACACGATCGTCGCTCGCATGCAAGACGCATTAGGAAAGGCGAGGGTCGGCGGCTTGCAGGTTGACGGCCCTTTTATCGTCGAACCTGCCCCTCTGCCGATGGGAAAGCCTGGAACACCGGTCGAGGTCTGCACCGCAGACAATATGCACAAGGTTATAGGGCAATACAAAGGCGATATAAATCAATATAACGCACAAGTATCAGATTACAATGCGAAAGTCGCGATATATAACGAGTGCAAAGCTATCGTTGATGGCGCCCGCAATACCGAGGGTGAAGCACATCAATCCCTTCTTCGAGCCTTGGCGCCGCCGTCCGGCGGACCTGACATCGACTCGTACAAGGTCGGCACTACAGTAATCGCCCGCGTCAACAGTTACATTTCTTCGTTTGAGAACCCTAGAAAAGAGAGCCTTCTCAAGGCTGCACGAGCAGAGGGAAGCGCTCAGTTCTATGAGAACTGGGCAAATGGCACGCAGCTTACCCTCACAGCGGCCAACAAGGCGGATCTCAAGTGGGCGATTGACGAGTCGCGCGCCAACAAAGTTGCCTATGAGACTCGCGCAAGCGAATTCGGAAAATATGTAGAGAAGGTACCTGAATGGGTACGGAAGACAGTTTCCGCCTATCCCGGAAAGAGTGTATTGCACGTCCTGCCCGCGGAGGCCGGATTAGGATTGCAGACCGGGCAGAAACTGCTGAAAGGAATGCCCTACGTAGGAAGTAGTCTGACTCTGATAAACGAGTTCGTCGGGGCCGCCAAGGGGGAACAAAGTTGGGGAAAGGCGGCGGCTGACACTGCAGCTCAAGTCGCGGGTGGAGCGATCGGAGGAGCTGCGGCGAGCGCTGGGGCAGGAGCACTTCTTGGCGCCCCGCTTGGTCCAATTGGATCGCTGGTGGTTGGCACGGCGGGCGGCCTCGCTGGTGTCATTGGCGGACAGGCCGTGGCGGATTGGCTCGTGCCGAAATAACAGAGAGTAGTATTCGATGACCTACGACGGCTCAATGCATGGGCAAGCTTCAATGAACCATATCCCGCCGCGTCCGGACCCAATCACAGGTGAGCCGTTTCCTCCCCACGGTCTAGGTTACCTCCGAGATGAGAGCGATTACCCCAGAGATAACCCGAACCGGGAGACTCGCGTCTCATATCGACCTGATCCGCCACCTGGATTAGGGCCAGTTCTGGCCTGGCATCGCGAGAGTCGGCGAGGAAAAATCGTTACCGCACTAGGAGCCTTGGGGCTATTCCTGCTCGGAACAGCGCTGATCTCCAGCATGAATGACTTCGGGCTCAAAGCGTTCGAGTTTTGGCAAATCTGGGCCGTAATCATCGTTACAGTATTCTTGATCGTTGCCCCGTTTAGCTACTTGACCTATGCGGCTGGAGCAGATTGGTTCATGGTCGAACGCTCCCGATGGGGAATCAAGAAGCGGCTTTGGGTTGACTTGTACGATCTAACCAGGATCGACGTTTCATATGGCGGTACAACCTTTCACTTATTTCTGTATGATAAAGACCTTGGCTTATCTCGCAGCTTCGAAGAGATCCAACGCGACCGTCGAATCTGGGATCTCGTTTACAATGGCATTGTACACTCGGCCGCAAATGGGGCTAACGTTAGCCTGCAAGCTATCGGGGTTCTTCAATTAAACAGTCTTCCCTTTCTGCCATTTAAAAACGGCAATAAAGAAGACAAACCGCAAGACGATTGCACTGACGACCTAGAGGATTCATAACGCGAACCGTCTGCTGGGACGAAACCGATAATCAACTGAGCGGACGCAGAATCGTCTCGTACCCGAAACCCCCGAGAAGAACGCCCAGCAAGGCGCCGAGTACGACCTGCGCTGTGGTGTGGTCGCGGAGTTCGACTCGGGACCAGCAGACCCAGACCACAAGGACGCCGAGCAGCAGGAGGACTGGGCCGTACACGATCGCGAGGACGACAACGGCCAGGGCGGCGACTTGGGCGTGCATGGAGATCTTGAAGTGCAGGCCGAAGGTGATCGCGATGCTGGCGATCAGGCAGAGGATCCCGGCTCCGGCCAGCGCAGTCATCTCGTGTGGTGCGCCGCCGAGGGTCACGATCAGCAGTCCGGCGGCCAGTGACGTGATGCAGGCCGCGAACGGAATGACTCGGCCTTCGCGGTTGGTGACGTGGTGGCTGTCCCATTTGCCTTGGCGTGCGCCGTGGCTGATCACGGCCATGGGATGATCGATCCGGTGATGCTGACGATCAGGCCCCAGAGCAGGGTTTCGCCGACATGGTGGCCGGTGACCTGCCAGGCCACGGCGAGCGGCAGGCCGAGCACCCAAACCCAGGGCGCAAGGACTTCAGTGGCCAGCCTCGCGCCACGCCGTCGCAGAGAGTTGACCTCGCGGTTAGTGGGCTGGCTCGGCATCGGGCGTGGTCTCCTCAAGGATGGTTTTCACGATGGGTGATTCGGTGTAGGCAGTGGCCACGGTAGCGAGCCAGGTTGCGTCGTCGCGGTAGTCGTCGGTGCCAGGGCCGGTGAAGCTCACCGGGCCGGAGTTTCCGACTGGCGCGTTCTGGCGTGCGGTGGCGAGCGCGACGGCGATCACAGCGGCTTGGGCGACTGCTTCGGCTTGTCCGTCGTCGAGCTGGTTTCGTCGGGCAAGGTCGCGGGCTTCCTCGGCCACGGCGGGATTCAGGTGGGGCTGGAGGGGCTCGAAAAGGACGTCGCGGATCTCGACGATCCGGTTGCGTACTCGGTCGGTGATATCCGGCTTGCCCGCGGCTTCGGGTGGGTTGAACCGGTAGTCGGGTGCCCAGTCGGTGAGATCGCGCCACAGCGGTTCTAGCGCACGGTCGTGGCGGCGCAGCTCCCAGCGCGGCCCGACCGCTGGCAGCGTCATCCCGGCCATGAGCAGCAGCGTGGCGCAAGTGATGAGCAGGCGGCTGACGCCGAGGTTTCCGGGCCGGGGGAGCGTGGCTGGGGCCTGTCAGCGGTTGGTCTTGCTCGTGTTCGTGCTGTTGCTGGCGAGGGCCGGGTAGTCCTTGATGACCATGGAGTCGTGTAGTCGCAGGCCCTTGCCGTTGAGTTTGGCGAGGGCGCGGCTGGCGCCGGTGGGCAGGGCGGAGACCAGTTGCAGGCCGCGCAGCACGGCCCAGGTGCCGAGGCGGGAGTTGGGGATGAGTCTTTTCGCGGCGTTGCGCGCGAACGCACGGCTGCCGAGCACGAGGGGTGTCATCTCGCGTTCGTAGGCGGCGAAGGCGCGTTCGTGGTCGCCGTTGGCCACGGCGAGTTCACCGGCCAGCACATAGGCACCGAGCACGGCGAGGCTGGTGCTGCCTCCGACGGCTGGACCGGGGCAGTAGCCCGCGTCGCCGACCAGCGCCACCCGGCCACGTGACCAGGTGTCCATGCGCAGTTGGGTGATCGAGTCGAAGTAGAACGCCGGGGTGTGGTCCAGTTCGTCGAGCCAGCCGTCCACCTCTGGGTGCATGCCGCTGAACGCCGCGCGCAGCAACTGCTTCTGCCGCGAAACGTCCCGATGGTGGTAGTCGAGTTGGTGCCGGCTGCGGAAGAGGAACACCGCCCGCGCGTCGCCGGGGCGTCCAGCGCCATACATTCCGGCGGTGCGCCCCACACCGAGGTGTTCGACGAGCTCGCCGGCCCGGTGCGGGGAATCAGGCACGGACAGCACCCCCAGGTACGCCCCGATGAACGCGCTGAAGCCCGATTCCGGGCCGAAGACCAGGCGCCGCACGTTCGAGTGGAGGCCATCGGCTCCGATCACGAGGTCGAAGCGGCGTGCCGCCCCGTTGTCGAAGAAGACCTGGCCGTCGTCGGCGAGGGCGGTGATGGAGTCGCCGAAGACGTATTCCACGTGGTCGCGAGTGGCGTGGTGGAAGATCTCGCTGAGATCGTCGCGCATGATCTCGACGTGCCGGTCGGTCACCGCGCCGAAGATCTTGGTCAGGTCGATGGTCACCGGCCGCCGGCGGCCTTCGCGGTGCACGGTCAGCCGGGTGGTCCCGGTGGACATCTCCGCCACGCGCGGGAGCACTCCCATCTTTTCCGCGACTTCCATCGCTGGCCCGAACAGATCGACCGCGTGGCCGCCGGTCTTGCGTGGCGTGGGTGCGCGCTCCACCACCGTCACGCTGTGCCCGTACCGGGTGAGCCAGTAGGCCAGCGCCGGCCCGGCGATGCTGGCGCCTGAGATGAGGATTCGCATCTGACCTCTTCTTCCTTTAGCGAGCCTGTCGATACTTGCGGCGCCCACGGTCGTCGGCGGCAGCGCGGCGTGGCGCCGCTTCGCCATCGTCACAAGGGCAGGCCGTCCTCGAGTTGCTGGAGCGCGGTGTCGACGAGGGCCAGGTGCCGCTCGGCGAAGCCCTCGGACAAATCGTCGGCGACCACGGTCCAGGTCGCCACCGCCACGCCGATGATCGCGCCAGCGGTCGTGCGCACGGCAAGGTCCTCGAGGTCGCGGCCGTGGCGCTCGGCGATCACAGCGGCCAGCAGCGGCAGCGCCGCGAGGATGTGCTCGGGCACCTTGGCGCGCAGTTCGGGCACCGTGCGCATGAGGTACTCGCGCTGCTGGTCTGAGTCCCTGCGCTGGGCGGTCTGCTGCTCCTGCGCGACCTGGGCGGCCTCCCGCAGGGCGCGGACGGGGTGCTGGCCACAGGGAAGCGCGCGCAGCGCGTCCACCAGCAGCATGTCGGTCACGTCGTACAGCACCACGTCGGCCTTGCTCGCGAAGTAGCGGAAGTAGGTCGCACGGGACACTCCCGCGGCCTGGGTGACCTGCTCCACAGTCGTGGCCTCGTACCCCCGCTCGGCGAACAGTCGCAGCGTCGCCTCTTGGATCGCCACCTTCGTCTTGGCTTTCTTCCGGTCCCGAAGACCGGCCGGCGCGCGGCCGGTCACGCCCGCTCCGGCGGCGGCAACTGTTGGGGCATCGCTCCTCCACACTCCGCACGGTCAGCCACCGCACGAAGTGATACTGGTATCAATTGAGATCAGTCACAGTTAAGTGCTGGGTGTTGTCAAGTGGCCTGGCGCCGGCCGGGCCCGGCCTTCCCAGGTGCAGGCAGACCGGCGCTGCGCAAAGCCCCGGGGCGGTGCGGGCACGGCTCTCGGATGGGCACGCCGGCGGGGCCGATCCACCACCAGGCGAGCATCCTCTTCTGCCGCATAGCGCGCGTTCGCCGAACACTCGCTATTGCGGAGGAGCACGTCTTCACGCCCGACGCTCATCACCGCCCTGGGTAGTCTCGCTACGGTGACAGGCCCCGGTACCACCGTGGGTGGTACCGGGGCCTTGCTCGCGTTTAGCCAGCGTCTTCCAGTTCGAACTCGTCGAGCTCGAAGACCTCGACTTCCGGCCCGTCCACTCCCGGCACGTGTCGGTTCAGTTCGGCAACCGGCCCCGCCTCGTCCTGACGCGTCCGCTCGGAATCCGGCACAGCCACGGGGGCACCCAGCCACGAGAGCCGAATCGCGGACGGGTCGAAAGCGCTGCGACCGCCGATGGCTTTGGCCAGGCGGGGCCGCACGATCGGGCGCAATGCCTCACGCTGCTGGGTCAACGACATCCGCGCCCACACCTGCCGGGCCTGCGGGCCAACCAGTTCGGCCACCGCCGGAGCCGCGATGATCTGGCTGGCGCGCTTCTCGGCTGTCTCGATTTTCGGCAGCAACTTCGCCTCAATCCTGGCCAGTCGCTCCGGGGTCAGATTCCCCTCTGCTGCTTGGTCGGTGAACCCGTCCAGGCGCGCGCGCAACTCCGCGGCCTTGGCCAGTGCCTTCGTGGCGTCTTTCTCCTTGCCACGAAACCGGAACAGCTCGGCGGCGTCCGCGGACTCCAGTCGAGCGAGCACCGCTTCGACCACGAAGGCGTCCGTCCGTGCCATGTTCCGCGACCGGTGGCCATCGCGGCACCGGTAGACCATCTGGCCAGCCCGCTCGTTGCTGCCAACGCCGCGTTCGCAGACCTCGCACAGCATGATCCCCGACAGCAGGTATTTGACCCGGATACCGTCCTTCCGCGTCGACCGGGCAGGATCACCGATCCGCGCCAGCAGCACCGCGTGCTTACGAGCCTTGATGATCGGCTCCCACACCCCCTTGCCGATGATCTGGCCACGGTGCACCCGGTACCCGGCGATCACAGGGTTCATCGCGATGTTGCGGACCTTCGCCGCGTTCCACCGCCCCGGCAACGCCTGCGGCCACTGCCCCCGGTTGAGCCGCTGCGCCACCTGCGACGCACTGTGCTCCTTCGCCAGCGCCAGCGCCTCGTGCACCGAATCGAGCTGCTCGGGCAACAGCGCGGCGGTGAACCTCGCCCACCCCTCCTCGTCCTGCGAGAAGACGTGCAGCTTGCGCACGTGATCCGCCCGCCAGTGCTGCTCACGCGGACACGGCACACCATCAGCGTCAAGAGCGGCCGCGACCTCGGTCTCGTTCCCGGTCTGGATCAACCGGTCCACGATCCGTTTGACCACCTTCGACGTCGCCGGGTCCTTCTCCATCCGCAGAGCCTCACCCGTGCGCGGGTCGAACACCTTGCGGTACCCGTAGGACGCCGGGCCGTGCCACAAGCTCTCCATCGCCCGCGCCTCAACCCCGCGCCGGGTGCGCTTGCGGATCTTCTCCGACTCACGCTCGGAATCCACCGCGTCCTCCGCGGTGTCGATCCGGTCGTCCGAGTCGTTCATGTCGTACACCCGGTCGTCATACGCCCAGTAGCCACCGACCTCGACCAAGATGTTCCGCAACCGCACGAACGACCCCAGCTCACGCTGCGCCCGCGAGTTCTCCCACGTCCACAGCAGATTCGCCTCACTGGTCGACAGCAGCCGCAGAGCCTCCCGATACTCCGGTCGGTCCTCGGTCGCGTACCGCGACGCCGACAGATCGTTATCGATCAGCACAGCCACCACGGTGATGCCGTGCTCCTTGCAGAATCTTCGGCCGACCACGACCTGGGAAGAGACCGACATCTGTCGGCCCTTCCGGTCCTTCGACGCCCGCGCGTAGATCACAGCCCGCAACGGCGGAAGCTGCCCCGAGGCAGTCTTCGCCAGCCGTCGAGTCAACGCCTTACCCATGAAACAACCCCCAGCCACTCGCTGGGTTCAGGTCGCCATCGGACCCTTCGAAACGCAGATCAACTCTAACAGCACGAGGAGCGCTGGACCCGCATAGCCGCAGGTCCAGCGCTTTCTATCGCTCGGGTTCCAGTCATGGGCAAAGGAACCTAAGAGCATGTCTCATTTGGCGAGTTTCTTGTAGCAGGTGAGAGTGGCGGCGAGGGTGAGGAAGGCGCAGAAGTGGTTGGCGTAGCGGTCATAGCGGATGGCGAGCCGGTGGTAGCCGAAGAGCCAGGCGATGGATCGTTCGATGACCCAGCGGTGTTTGCCGAGTTTCTTGCTGGACTCGATGCCTTTGCGGGCGATGCGCACGACGATGCCGCGGTCACGGACCCAGTCCCGTAGGTCGGTGTGGTCGTAGGCCTTGTCGGCGTGCAGCTTGCTGGGTTTGCGGCGGCGGGGTCCGCGTCGGGACTTGATCGCGGGGATCGCCATGACCAAGGGTTTGAGAGTGTAGGAGTCGTTGGTGTTCGCGGCAGATACCGCGACCGCCAGCGGCAGGCCCGCCCGGTCGGACAGGACGTGGATCTTCGATCCGGCCTTGCCGCGGTCGACCGGGTTCGGGCCGGTCATGGGTCCCCTTTTTTCGCGCGAACCGATGCTCCGTCCAGGACTGCCCGTGACCAGTCGATCTCGCCTTGGCTGCCCAGTTCGTCCAGGACGGCCCGGTGCAGTCGAGGCCATAGACCGGCTTTGGTCCATTCGGTGAACCGTCGATGCGCGGTCGGCACCGTGACGCCGAACGACGGTGGCAGCATCCGCCACGCGCACCCGCTAGTCAGCACGTACACCACCGCCGTGAACACGGCCCGGTCGTCAACTGGCGCCCTGCCACCACCCTGCGGACGCGGCGCAAACGAGGGGATCAACGGCTCGACCAGAGCCCACAACTCATCCGGCACCAACCGCCGAGACAACGCATCGACCACAGCACAGATCATGCACCACCAACCACAAAACCCATACGAGACACGCTCTAAGTAAGAATCTGGCTAAAGCCACTTTCGGGGCATGAGGGCCCGTGGGTCAGTAGGCGGCGTGGAGGAGGTCGAGTACGGCCGCTTCGTCGGGTGGGCGCGGGGTGTTCTTCGTGACGGGATCGGCGATCGCGTCGGCGGCGATGATCGGGAGCCGGTCGCGTTCGGCGCCCAGTTCGCGGAGCGGCCGCTTCACCTCGACCGCACCCGAGATCGCCCGCACGGCGTCGATCGCCGCCTCCGCCCATCCCCCGGCGGCGGAGGGCACGCCCATCGCGCGGGCAGCCTGCTCGTAGGCGGCGTCCGCGGCGGGCGCGTTGAAGACCATCACCTCCTCCAGCACGGCGGCGAGCGCGACGCCGTGCGGGGTGCCGGTGTGCGCGGTGAGCGCGTGCCCGATCCCGTGCACCAGGCCGAGCCCGGACAACGTGAGCGCGCGCCCGGCGAGGTGCGCGCCCAGCAGCATGTTCGCGCGCGCCTCCAGATCGGTGCCGTCGCGGTAGGCGACCGGCAGCCACCGGCTCACCAGTGCCATCGCTTGTGCCGCGTAGGCCGTCGAAAACGTCGTCGCCCCGCGAGAAGACAGCGACTCGATACCGTGGACGAGCGCGTCGATCCCGGTCGACGCGGTGACCCGCGCGGGAAGCCCCAGCGTCAGCTCCGGGTCCAGCACGGCCACCGCTGGCCGGACCGACGAATGTCCGATGTAGACCTTCCGGCGCGCGCAGGTGTCCTCGACCACGCCGAACCCGTTCGTTTCGGCACCGGTGCCCGCGGTGGTCGGCACGGCGACGAGCGGCAGCCCGGCACCGGCGTCCCACAGCGAGTCCGCATCGGCCGCCACCGCACCGGGATTCCCGGCCAGCAGGGAAATTCCCTTCGCCGCGTCCAGTGCCGAGCCGCCGCCGAGCGCTACGACCGCCGCGTCGCCGAACTCCCGCAGCCGTGCCGCGCCCCGGTCCAGTTCCCCGGTCGACGGGTTGGGGCCGACGTCCTCGTACACCGCGTGTTCGATGCCGCCGTGGGTGAGCGCCTTTTCCACCCTGTCCACGATCCCGGTGGCGCGCAGCACGCGATCGGTGACCACGAACGCCCGCGCTTTCCCCAGTGCCGCGACGAAATCGGGCAGCTCGGCGAGCACGCCCGGTCCGAACTCGACGCGGGCGCCGCCTTCGACGCTGAACCTCGCGACGGTCATGAGAGATCGAGCCACGTGGTCTTGAGCGCGGTGTACGCGTCGAGCGCGTGCAGCGACTTGTCCCGCCCGGCGCCGCTCGCCTTGACACCACCGAACGGGGTGATCACGTCGCTGGCGTCGAAGGTGTTGACCCACACGGTGCCCGCGCGCAGCCGCTTCGCGACCCGGTGTGCCACCGCGACATCGCGCGTCCACACCGAGGCGACGAGCCCGTAGTCGCTGTCGTTGGCGATCCGGACGCCCTCGTCCACGTCGCCGCTGTAGCTGAGCACGGACAGCACCGGCCCGAAGATCTCTTCGCGCGCGACGGTCGATTCCGGCCGCACACCGTCCAAAATGGTCGGTTCGAGGTACGTGCCGCCCTCGTCTTCCCGCACGCGCGCACCGCCGAGCGCGATGCTCGCACCCTCGGCCACTCCGATGTCCACATAGGACAGCACGCGTTCGAGCTGCACCTCGTCCACGAGCGGGCCCAGCACGGTCGACGGGTCGAGCGGGTCGCCGAGCCGGAAGGTCCGGGTGGTGACGTCGACGATCTCCGCGAGCAGCCGGTCCTTCAGCTCGGCGGGCACGATCACCCGCGAACCGGCGTTGCAGGTCTGCCCGGCGTTGTAGAAGATCCCCCAGGCCACCGCCGTCGCCGCCGAGGAGAGATCGGCGTCGGGCAGCACGAGCTGGGGCGACTTGCCCCCTGCCTCGACCGCCACCTGCTTGCCGTTCGACTCGCCCGCGTAGACCTGGAACATCCTGGCCACCTCGGCCGATCCGGTGAACGCGATCTTGTCGACGCTCGCGTGCCTGCCGAGCGCCTGCCCCGCGACCTCGCCCTGACCGGGCACCACGTTCAGCACGCCGTCGGGGAGCCCGGCCTCCGAGGCGAGCCTGGCCAGCACGAGCGCCGCGAGCGAAGTCTGCTCCGCCGGCTTGAGCACCACGGAGTTGCCCGTCGTGAGCGCGGGCCCGAGCTTCCAGGAAGCGATCAGCAGGGCGTAGTTCCACGGCACCACCGCGCCGACGACACCGAGCGGCTCCCTGGTGACCAGCGCGAGCGCGTCACCGGGAGTGGGCGCTATCTCGTCGTAGGTCTTGTCGATCGCTTCGGCGTACCAGGCGATCGTCTCCGCGGTCTTCGCGACGTCGACCCGCAGCGCTTCGCTGATCGGCTTGCCCATTTCCAGGGTGTCGAGCAGTGCCAGCTCCTCGGCGTTTTCCTCGATGAGTTCGGCCCAGCGCAAGAGGATTCGCTTGCGCTCCTTGGGCGGAAGATCCCGCCAGCGCCCATCCTCGAACGCCTCCCGCGCGGCGCGGACGGCATGATCGATGTCCTCGGCACTGCCGTCGGCGACCTGGGCGAGCACCCGTCCATCGCGCGGCGACGTGCTCGTGAACGTCTCCGCCGACCTCGGCTCGGCGAACCGGCCGCCGATGAACGGCCGCGTCTCGGGGCTGATCGCCTTCGCCGCGGCCAGCCAGTACTCGTGGTCCCTCAGATCCGCCACCGCGCGACCGCCTCCTCGTCGAGTTCGACACCGAGCCCCGGCCGATCCGGCACCTCGATTTCGCCTTCCCCGTTGACCATCACCGGCTCCGCGAGCATGAAGTCGCGGCGCTCGGATGTCCATCCGGGAGGGTCGTAGGGGAATTCGAAGAACGGCCCACCGCCCACACCCGCCGAAACGTGCAGGTTCGCCAGCACGCCGATGCCGTTGGTCCAGCTGTGCGGGGTGAACGCGCGGTGCTTGAACCCGGCCAGCTCGGCGAGCGTGCGCGCGCGGTGCATGCCGACCGCCAGCACCACGTCCATCTGGTACACGTCGAGCACGTCCTGTTCGAGGTAGCGCACCAGTTCGGGCACCGAGTGGTGCATCTCCCCCGCCGCGATCCGCACCCCGGGATTGTCCGCCCGCAGCACGCGGAAACCGTCGATATCGGCGTAGGGCAAGGGTTCCTCGACCCAGAACACGTCCAGTTCGGCCAGCCGCCGCACGAGCCTGCGCGTGCTTACCAGATCGGTGGCGTCCGCGGTGTCGCCCGCCATCCGCCACGACTGGTTGAGATCGACCATCACCTCGAAACCCGGCCCGAGCGCCTCCCGCACCGCGGCGACCGCGGCGACGCCTTCGTCGGCTCGGTCGCGGTCGATCCGGATCTTCATCGCGCGAAATCCCGCTTCACGGGCCGCGAATGCCGTTTCGACGCGTTCCTCCGGTGTTTTCAGCTCGGCGGAGGAAGCGTAGGCGGGCAACGACTTCGCCGCATTGCCGAACAGCGCGGCCACCGGCAGCCCGGCGGCCTTCCCGATGATGTCCCACAGCGCGACCTCGAGCGGCCAGTAGTTTCCGCCGTGGAAGTTCGCCGTCTCGATCGCTTTCACGTGCCGGACGATGTCGAGCGGATCTTCGCCGACGAAGAGGTGCTCGACCGCGGCGAACCCGTCCATGGTGTCGCCGGACCCGATGCCGGTCACGCCCTCGTCGGTGTGCACGCGCACGATCGTCGCGTCGAAATGGCGGCGGGGCTCCGGGTCCCACGCGGCGCGCAGCGGCGGGTCGAGGTCGAGCCGCAACCGGTCCAGGGTGATTTCGGTGATCTTCAACGGGCGGCTCCGGACGATCGAGTTCCGCGGGGGCTCTGGGACGCAGAGCCTCGCAGCGCGCCGCGCGTCCGGGCAAGATCACCCGGCACATCGCAACCTCCGTTGCGCTCAGGCCAACTAGAGACTGTTTCGAACTGTTTTGCGTGGCGGTGCCGGCAGCGGAACCTCAGGCGGCCCCTCACTCCGGGATCTCCACCTCATGACCGCCAGGTCACCACGGTGGAGCTGTCCTCGCGAGGAACCACCTGAGAACCCGCGGCGGAGCCGGTTGACGGCCCACTCAAGTGGCTCCGCCACTTCGATACAGGCCAACTAGGCTGCGGCCATGCCGAGGTCTTCCCGCCAGCACGGCCACGGCCTGCGCCGCGATCTCGATCTGCTCGAATCGCTGGCCTCGGCCGAGGCCCAGCACGCGGGCGGGCTCGGCGTGGTCCGGATCGCCCAGCTGACCGGCCGCGAGAAGAGCCAGGTGTCGCGGGCGCTCAAGGCGCTCGCCGACGAAGGCGTCGTCGAGCGGGACCCGGACACCCTCGAATACCGGCTGGGCTGGCGCCTGTTCTCCCTCGTCGCCCGCACCGTCGAAGACCGCCTCGCCAGGGCGGCCGAGCCGGTGATGCGGAAGCTGTCGGCCGAGGTCGAGGAAACCTGTCACCTGTGCGTGCTGCGGGACCAGGAGGTGCTGACCCTGCTGTCGGTGTCCGGGCACTCGTTCCGGGTGCACGGCTGGGAAGGGCGCGGAGTGCCCACGTACTGCACGTCGGCGGGCAGGGTGCTGCTGCTCGACGCCACGCCCGACGACCTGTACGTGCGGTTCCCGGAGCCCGCGATGACGAGCCCGCGCTCCGAGGTCCGCACGCTGCCGCAGCTGTGGGCGAAGATCCAGGAATGCCGCCGCGACGGCTACGCCCGCGTCCGCGACGAGTTCGAGGAAGGACTCGCGGGCGTCTCGGCGCCGATCCGGGACTTCCGTGGCAGGGTGGTGGCCGCGCTCAACATCTCCGCTCCTGGCGAGCGCGTCGGCGACCGCCTCGCCGAAGCGGGCCGAGCCACGGCGCTGGCCGCGGAGGAGGTTTCGGGACAGCTGGGCTTCCGGCCGGAAGCTCCGCCGACGGCGTGGCCGACCTGAGTCCGATTCGGACGGTCATCGGGCTAGCGTGACTCCGCGTAGGCTGCGAGACCGTCGGCCATGCGCTGCATGACGCGTTGCATGACGCGTCGCATCAGCCAGCCCATCCCCCAGCGGGTGGCGTAGGTGCCGTGCCAGTGGATGAGCGTGCCCCCGCCCGGTGCCGGCGCGAGGTCGACGACCGCCCGGTAGTCGTGGATCGCCCGGTTGAAGGCGTCTTCGTAGGTCAGTTGCCGCTCTTCGACGAGCCCGGTCACCCGCTCGCCGGTCACCGTCCGGCCGGTGCGGAACGCGCGGACCGCGCCGACGGGGTCCCTGCCGTCCGGATCGAGCCCGGTGGACCGGTCGAGGTCGAGGTCGTCGACGGCCGACCAGACGGGCCAGGTGCGGGCGTCGAGGAGCAAGCGCCACACCACGGCGGGCGGTGCGGTCGAAGTGGCTGTCGCGTCATAGGCGTAACTGCTTGGCACGAAACAAAACTAAGCGGGCGGGCGCGCCGGGGAAATGCGCTGGATTGCGGAGTGTCGATCAGGTGTTGCGGTACACCGAGGGCCGGACGCCGACCTGGCTCAGGAAGGCCGCGGACAGCGAGCCGGGGCTGCCGAACCCGCTGCGCTCGGCGATCTGCCCGATCGTGAGGGTGCTGCCGGACAGCAGCCGCCGCGCCCGCTCGATCCGCAGCCGGGTGAGGTAGCGGTGGGGCGTCTCGCCGGTGGCCTCCCGGAAGACGCGGATGAAGTGGTACACGCTCAGATGCGCTTCGGCGGCGATCTCGGCCAGCGTCAGCGGCTCGGCCAGCCGCTCCCGCATGACGGCGGTGGCCACGCGGACCGCGGCGTGCTCGGGACCGGGCAGACGCGGTTCCGCGCTCCGCGCCAGCAGGTGCGTCGCGAGGAACGCCGCGGCGGATTCCGCGTACAGCTCGCCCGCGCCCGCGGCGGCGGGCAGTGCGCGCACGAGGTTCTCGACCACCGGATCGCCCGCGCTCGCCGCGGCGGCCAGCGCTTCGAAGTCCGGCGCGGGCCCGCCAAGCTGGGCCGCGGCCCGCTCGACGGTCGCGGACGGGATGTGCACCTGGATGGTGCGCATCGCGCTGGCCGCGCGGTAGTCGCGCACAACCGACTGGCCGGGCACCATCAGCTCCAGGTTGCCGGGCGCCCAGCGCCCCTGGACCGGTTTGCCGTCGGCGCGGGTCCGCATGGTCACGTCGCCTGCCACGTGCAGCACGAGGTGCAGATCGGCGACCCCGGGCACCGGGAGCTCCTCGACCTCGGGCACGTGCTCGAAGCACTGCACGAGCAGCGACCGCCAGCCGGCGTCGGTCCAGCTGCAGTAGCTTCGCCGCACCGGCGCCGACGCACCGAAATCCGCCGCGTACGGCGCGAGATCGAAGTCGGGCGAGTCGAACACCCCGCCAATCTAGTCGATCGCACGCCGCCGATAAAAGGGACTATCCACGCCAACGGACGAAAAAGCCCACGGGGAATTCGGTCCGATTCGGCCGATTGCTCCCTGATCCGGTTGAAGAGCGGGTGAATTCCGCGCACGGTCCCGATGGCGGGTACCCGTTTCCCCATTCCGGCTCGCATAATGCCTCCGGTAACCCATTCGAGTGGCAGGAGCAGGTGCGTGCCCGGATCTCTCCGCGTCCGGTGGATCGCGGGTGTCGCGATCGCCGCGGCCGTGGTGGCGGTGGTCGCGATCGCGCTGTGGCCGGAGGACGCCGCCGCCAGCGACCCGGAGATCACCGTTTCGCGGTCGGCCTGCGGTACCGGGTGGGCCGATCCGAAGCCGGGACCGCAGACCTTCCGGCTGCACAACGTCGGCTCGGTGACCGCGGAGGTCGACCTGATCGACCCGGCGACCGGGGTGATCTACGGCGAGGTCGAGGGGCTCGGCGCCCAGACGACGCGCCCGCTCCAGGTGACGCTCGGCAACGGCGCCTACGCCTTCCGCTGCCTGCCGGAGGACTCGTCGGCGATCGTCGGCCCGGTCGCCACCGTGCGCGGCGGGGCGGAGCGCTCCCCCGGCGTCGCCCCGGTCACGCGCAACGACCTGCTGGAGCCGCTCAAGAAGTACCACGAGCACGTGACGGCGGGACTGGGCGAACTCGTCGCGAACACCGGAGCGGTCAAGGAGGCGGTGCACCGGGGCGACCGCGCGGCGAGCCGTGCGGCATGGCTTACCGCGCACCTCACCTACGAACGCCTCGGCGCCGCTTACGGCGCGTTCGGCGATTCCGACGGCGCGCTCAACGGAACCGCGGCCGGGCTGCCCGGTGGCGCGTCGGATCCCGGGTTCACCGGGTTCCACCGGCTCGAATCCGGGCTGTGGCACGACGAGGACATGGGCGCGCTCGGCGCGGTCGCCGACCGGCTCGACGCCGACGCGCAGACGCTGCGGCAGTCCTTCGGCGACAGCCAGGTGGACGGCAACGACCTCGCGCTGCGCGCACACGAAATCATGGAGAACACCCTGCAGTTCGAACTCACCGGCCGCACCGACTACGGCAGCGGAACGAACCTCGCCACCGCGCGCGCCAACCTCGACGGCACCCGCGCCGTGCTCGACGTCCTCCGCCCGCTGCTCGCGCCGCGCTACCCCGGACTGTCCACCGTGGACACCTGGCTGGACCGCACCCGGTCCGCTTTGGACGGCGCGCGGAAGGCGGACGGGTCGTGGACGCCGGTGGGACAGCTCGGCGAGAAGCAGCGGCGCAAGCTCAACGGCGACGTGAGCCAGTTGACCGAACTGCTCGCCCCGATCGCCGCCATCGCCGAGCCTCGGAGGGTCTCGTGACGGGCCTTCCCCGCCGGTCGTTCCTGCGGCGGGCCGCCGCGGGGACGACTGCCGCCGGGGCGACCGCGATCGGGCTCGGCACGGCCACCGCGAGCAGCGCGGCCACCGGCCCGGTTCCAGTGCCGTTCCACGGGACCCGGCAGGGCGGCATCCTGCGCGAGCCAGCCGCGCAGAGCGTCGTGGCCTCGTTCGACGTCGTCGCGGAAAACCGGGCCGAGCTGACGGATCTCCTGCGTGCCACGACCGATCGCGCCCGGTTCCTCACCAGCGGCGGTGCACCGTCGTCGATGGGGATCACCGCGCCACCAACGGATTCCGGGGTACTTGGCCCGGTCGTGCCCTCGGGTGACCTGTCGGTGGTCGTCGGTGTCGGCGCGTCGCTGTTCGACGACCGGTACGGCCTCGCCGCGCGCAAACCTGCGAAGCTCAAGCCGATGACGACCTTCGTCAACGACGCGCTGGAGCAAGCGCAGTGCCACGGCGACCTCAGCCTCACCCTGTCCGCTAGCTCGACCGACACCGTGCTGCACGCGCTGCGCGACATCGCGCGGGCGACCCGCGGCGGGATGCAACTGCGGTGGAAGCTGGCCGGGTTCAGCTCCCAGCCGCGTCCGTCCGGCACGCCGCGCAACCTGATGGGCTTCAAGGACGGCACCTCGAACCCGTCTGGGTCCGAATTGGACGGTCTGGTGTGGACAACGGGCGGCGACGAGCCACGGTGGACCGAAGGCGGCAGCTACCAGGTGATCCGGTTGATCCGGATGCTGGTGGAGTTCTGGGACCGGATCTCGATCGCCGAGCAGGAGAACATCTTCGGCCGCAGGCGCGACACCGGGGCCCCGCTCGACGGTGCCGACGAGAACGACGTGCCGCGGTTCGCCGAGGACCCGATCGGCACGGTGATCCCGCTGACCAGCCACATCCGCAAGGCCAATCCCCGTACCCCGGAAGCGGACTCCAGCCGCATCCTTCGCCGGTCGGTGAACTACGACCGCGGTGTCGACGCCAACGGAAACCTGGACATGGGCCTGATCTTCACCTGCTACCAACGGGATCTCGAGCGCCAGTTCGAAGCCGTGCAGACAAGGCTCGCCGACGAACCGCTGGTCGACTACATCTCCCCGTTCGGCGGCGGCTACTTCTTCGCGCTGCCCGGCGTGACGGGCCCCGATGACCACTACGGCAGGGCGATGCTCGCCTGACCACCCCACCACACCAGGAGGATCCACAGTGGACGAAGGATTCGGCAGGCGGCGACGCCGCCGGCTCTACGGCGTCGGCGCGCTCGCCTCGGTCGCCGTGCTCGCCGTCGCCGCGGGTTCGGCGGCGACCGCGGTACCCGCACAACCCTCGCACGCGTTGCCGGCGGACCGGCTTCCGACGGTCAGCCCGATCAAGCACGTGGTGGTGATCTTCGGCGAGAACATCTCGTTCGACCACTACTTCGGCACCTACCCGAACGCGGCCAACACCGACGGCACCCCGTTCCGGCCGGCGCCGCACACGCCGAAGGTCAACGGCTTGAGCCACGACCTGCTGACCGACAACCCCAACGCGTACAACCCGAAGCGCCTCACCCACGAGCAGGCGCTGACCTGCGACCAGAACCACAACTACGGTGCGGAGCAGGCCGCGTTCAACGGCGGCAAGATGGACAAGTTCGTGGAGAAGACCGAGACGGACAAGTGCACCGGCCAGCCGATCCTGTTCGGTGAACCGGGTCTGGTGATGGACTACTACGACGGCAACACCGTCACCGGGATGTGGAACTACGCACAGCACTACTCGCTGAACGACAACTCGTTCAACACCGTGTTCGGGCCCTCCTCGCCCGGCGCGATCAACCTGATCTCGGGCAACACGCACGGCGTGCAGGCCGTCGATCCGGTGACCCACGAGCCGGTCTCCGACAAGTACGTGGTCCAGTCGCCCGACGAGCACGGCATCGGCACCATGATCAACGACCCCGATCCGGCGTGGGACGACTGCTCGGACAAGAACCACACCGCCAAGGACAACCTGGGCACCATGCACGGCCGCAACATCGGCGATCTGCTCAACCAGCGCCACGTGACCTGGGGCTGGTTCCAGGGCGGGTTCCGGCCGACCGGGACCGCCAACGGGTACGCCGTGTGCGGGCAGAAGCACGCCAACGTCGGCGGTCAGTCCTCTGTGGACTACAGCCCGCACCACGAGCCGTTCCAGTACTACCCGTCGACGGCGAACCCGAAGCACGTGCCGCCGTCGTCGGTGCACGCCATCGGCCAGCCGGACCAGGCGAACCACCAGTACGACGTCAGCGATTTCAACGATTCGCTGAAGGCGGGTTCGATGCCCGCGGTGAGCTTCCTGAAGGCCCCCGAATACCAGGACGGGCACGCGGGTTATTCGGACCCGCTGGACGAGCAGCAGTTCGTGGCCGAGGAGATCAACCGGATCCAGCAGTCGCCGGAATGGCGCTCGACCGCGGTCGTGCTCGCCTACGACGATTCCGACGGCTGGTACGACCACGTCAACTCGCGGATCCTGAACGGCTCGCACGACGCCGAGCAGGATCAGGCGGTGTGCACCGGGAAGCCGACCACGCAGGGCTCCTACGCCGACCGCTGCGGGTACGGCCCCCGGCTGCCGCTGCTGGTGATCTCGCCGTTCAGCAAGGTGAACTTCGTCGACCACACGCACACCGACCAGACCTCGGTGCTGCGGTTCATCGAGGACAACTGGTTCACCGGCCGGGTCGGCGACTCCTCGTTCGACTCCCGCGCGGGCGGGATGTGGAACATGCTCGACTTCTGGTGGCCGCGCGGCGGGAAGCTGCCGCTCGACCCGAAGACGGGCGCCGTCACCCGCTGAGCCCCGGGGAGGTGGCCACCCCGGCCGCCGAGATCGCCGCGCTGAAGGACAAGCCCGGAAAGGACGTGGTCCTGTTCGGCGGCAGCTCGTCAACGCCGGGGTCGTCGACGAGTACAGGGTCAAGCTCTACCCGGTCGCACTCGGTGCCGGACAGCCCCTGTTCACCAGGCCTGCGAACCTCGAACTCGTGCACGGCTAGCCGCACGGCTCCGGCATCGTCACCCTTCGCTACTTCGCCCGGAACTGAGCAGGGGAAGGAAAACGTCGTCGACGATCTCGGCGAGCACGCGTTCGGACACCGGTCGCCGAGTCACCAGCAGCTCGTGGCGCACCAGGTCCGCCGGCAGGGTCAGCACCCTGCCCGGGAGCTCGCGCGACGGCACTTCTCCCCGTTCCGCAGCGCGTTCGAGGATGCGGCCCAGCACCTCGGGCACCACGGTGAGCACGTCATCGGCGAGATCGGGGAACTCCGACATCAGACCGTGCGTGATGTCGGCGCCGATCTGCCGGTAGTGCGCCACGATCCGGCGCAGTACTTCGAGGACGTCCCCGCGGAGTTCACCGGTGTCCGGCACGTCCTCGGTGATCGGCACGACCTGGCGCCGCATCGCGGCCAGCACGAGCCGCGCGCGGTTCGGCCACCGACGGTAGAGCACCATGCGGCTGGTCTTCGCCCGCTCCGCGACCCGTTCCATGGTCAGCGCCGCGTAACCGACTTCGCCCAGTTCCGCCCACGTTGCCTCCAGCAAAGCCGCTTCGAGCGCTTCGCCACGCCGTCGCGTCTGCGGCGCCATCCACACCTCCGGTAAGAGACGTTGTGTTTCTTAGAATTTCAGGCTACCTTGCCGTCTGTTAGATACACAACGTCTCTTAACGGAGTGGATATGCGACCAGAAGACCGGCTGGACGCCGGGCTGCTCAAACTCGCCGCGATCCTGATGGTCGGGGGCATCGCGCCGCTGCTCGACACCACGATCGTCCTGGTCGCGCTCGACCGCCTCGGCCGCGATCTCGGCGCCTCGCTGGTGACGATCCAGTGGGTGACGACGGCCTATCTGCTCGCGCTGGCGGTCGCCGTCCCGGTCACTGGCTGGACGGTGAACCGCTTCGGCGCAAAGCCGATGTGGCTGTTTTCGCTCGCGTTGTTCGCGTGCGGATCGGCGTTGTGCGGGCTGGCGTGGAACGCGGGGAGCTTGATCGCGTTCCGCGTGGCGCAGGGCTTCGGCGGCGGTCTAATGCAGCCGATCATGCAGACCGTGCTGGTCAAGGCGGCCGGGAAGCAGCGGCTCGGCCGGATCATGACGGTGGTGACGCTGGTCGCCGTGCTTTCCCCGATCCTCGGCCCCGTCCTCGGCGGGGCGATCGTCGCCGACTTCAGCTGGCGGTGGATCTTCTTCGTGAACGTGCCGCTGTGCCTGCTCGGCATGGCGCTCGCATGGCGGGGGCTGCCGTCGTCGGCACCGAAACCGGCGTCACGGCTCGACGTCGTCGGGCTCCTGATGCTTTCCCCCGGTCTCGGCGCGACGATCTACGGCCTGTCGCGGGTCGGTGCCCTCGGCGGCTTCGGGCACGCCTCCGTGCTCGTTCCGCTCGTCGCGGGATCGGCCCTGCTGAGCGCGTTCGGCTCGCGCGCGTTCCGGCGCCAGGACCCGTTGCTGGACCTCCGCCTGTTCCGTGTGCGGTCCTTCGGCGCTTCGACCGCGCTCCAGTTCGTCAACGGTTTCTCGCTCTACGGCGTGATGATGCTGCTGCCGCTGTACTTCCAGCAGGTCCGCGGGCACACCGCGCTCGCGGCGGGGCTAGTGCTCGCGCCGCAGGGCCTCGGCGCGCTGCTGACCCGCTGGGCAGGCGGCCTGACCGACCGGATCGGCGCCAGACCCATCGTCCTCGGCGGCATGGCACTGGCGGTGCTCGGCACGCTGCCGTTCACCGCGATCGGACCCGGC
Source organism: Amycolatopsis sp. CA-230715 (assembly GCF_018736145.1). GTDB lineage: Bacteria > Actinomycetota > Actinomycetes > Mycobacteriales > Pseudonocardiaceae > Amycolatopsis. The sequence goes on along the minus strand of NZ_CP059997.1, from coordinate 7,631,113 downwards.
ACGAGCGAAGTGCTCCTCGGCGTCGCGCTCGCGGTCCGCGGTGCCGGGCTCGGCGCGGCCAACGTGGCGATCATGGCCGGTGCCTACCAGGATCTCGCACCGGACGAGATCGCCCACGGCAGCAGCGCGATCAGGATCACGCAGCAGGTCGGCGGTTCGTTCGGTACCGCGGTGCTGGCCGTGGTCCTGCAGACCACCACGTTCGCGACCGCGTTCCGGTGGGCGCTCGCCTTCGCCGCGGTGGCCTTCGTACCCGCTTTTCTGCTCCCCGCCTCGAAGTGGGCGGTTCAGCGACGGGCGCGCACGAAATAGCCCTGCGGAACGCCCGGCGTTTCCCTTGGCACGACCGGGAACGGCCATCGCCCGAGCGCGCTGCTGATCTCGCTGATCAGGGTGACTTCGGACCGCCATCCGCGTTCGGCGAGCAGGTCCTCCGGCCGGTCGGTGCCGAAGATCCACGGCGCGTCCCGGTCAGCGAACCAGTCGAGCATCGGTTTCATCATCGGACTGTCCAAGAAGGACTGTCCGACCATGTCGATGAGCAGCGTGCTGCCGGGTGCGGACAGCGCGGTGATGCGGTCGAGCAGGCCGAGCACGTCCGGCGGCGACAGGTATTGAGTGAGCCCCTCGGCGAGCCAGCACGACGGCCGCGCGGGGTCGAACCCGGCTTCGAGGAGCGCCGGTGCCCAGTCCCCGGCGAGGTCGACCCCGACCGGGGTGCGTGCCACGCGGGGCGCGGCGTCCACCAGTTCTTCCTTGACGCGCAACACGTCTTCGCGGTCCAGCTCGAACACCCGCGTGTCCTCGGCCAGGTCCAGCCGGTAGGCGCGGGCGTCCATCCCCGCGGCCACGATCACCAGCTGCCGCCGGTCTCCCCCGGCCAGTTCGCCGGCGAGCTGGTCGTCGAAGTGCCTGGTCCTGACCGCGATCGTCTGGTTCTCCCCGAGCCCGGCGAGCAGTGCTTTCCCGGAGTCGCCTGCGAGCTTCGCCGCGTACGGGTCGGTGAAGAGTGCGTCGGGGCGGTCGGTTTCTTCCGCGCGCAGAGCGGCGGTGAGCCTGCCGGTGAGCGCGACGGGGTCGAGTTCTGCCATGCCCCGAGTGTCGCCATCCGAGAGCGGTTCCCGCCCCCGCTTGCGTCGATTTTGCCGGATCTCGATCCGGATCTACGCTTCGATGGTGGATTCACTCATGGTCGACGAACTGGACCTGGCGCTGGTGCACGCGCTGGCGGTGGATGGCCGTGCGCCGTTCAGCCGGATCGCCGCCGCGCTGGACCGGTCGGACCGCACGGTCGCGCACCGCTACCGGCGGCTGCGCGCGGCGGGGATGCGGGTCGTCGGGGTCACCGACGAACGGCGGCTCGGGATGGCGGACTGGCTGGTGCGGATCCGGTGCGCCCCGGACGCCGCTCCCGCGATCGCCACCGCGCTCGCCCGCCGCGACGACACCGCGTGGGTCGGGATCGCCTCCGGTGGCACCGAGCTGACCTGCATCACCCGCACTCCGTCGGGTGCGGATCATTTGTTGCTGCGCAAGCTTTCCCGCACCCCGCGCATCGATTCGGTGACCGCGCAGTGCATGCTGCGCCCGCTGGCGGGCACCGCGGGCTGGCAGGCCCGCACGTCGGCGCTGACCCCGGCCCAGATCGCCCGCGTCCGCGGCCCCCACCACCCCGCCGCGCGAAATCCCGTCGCCCTGACCGAATCCGATCACGCCCTGCTTCACGCACTCGCCGTCGACGGCCGCACCGGCTATCCCGCCCTCGCCGCCACCACCGGCACCTCGGAATCGACCGTCCGCAGGCGCCTGGCCGAGCTGCACCATTCCGGCACGCTCCGCTTCGACGTGGACATCGACCCGGCCCTGCTCGGCTACACCTGCCAGGCGGTGCTGCACCTGACCGTCGCTCCCGGCAGCCTCACCACCGTCGCCGCCGCGCTGGCGAAACACCCCGAAATCGCCTACGCCACCGCGACAACCGGCTCGACGAACATCGCCGCCTTCGCGGTCTGCCGCGACCTGGATGGCCTGTACGACTACCTGACCACCGGCATTGGCGCACTGGACGGCGTGCTGCGACTCGACACCTCCCCCGTCACCCGCCACGTCAAGCGGGCGGGCGCGATCGCCTGACCTCCTCGTCGAGCGGCGGCCCAGTGTAGCTGTGCCCGTCGGGTGTGGTGACGACGAGTTGTCCATTGTGGTCGGTGGTGAATTCCCAGCCGGGTTCTTCGCGTAACTTGTGATGGATCCGGCACAACGGCCGGAGGTTCACTTTGTCGGTGCGGCCGCCGTCTTTCCAGGCTGTCGCGTGGTCGAGGTCGGTGTACTGGGCGGGCCGGTTGCAGCCGGGCATGCTGCAGGTCCGGTGCGTGACCTGAAGGTACTTCCGCATGCGCTTGGATGGCCGGTAGTTTTTCCGACCGAGGTCGACGGGAAGCTTGGACATGGGTTCGTCGACGATGCGGTTCCAGACGGAGTTGGCGTCGAAGGCGATCTCGCGAGCCAACTCCGGTGAGATCTCGCCGCACCCGACGAGTTCGGCGGGATTGTTGCGCAGCCCCATCAGGGTGGGCATATCGATGTGCAGGAAGATCTGCGCTTTCGGCCTACCTCCACAGCCGCCACCCAGGCACCGTTCGACCAGGGCATCGAGCCTGAGTTGATCCATGGTGCGCTTGTCGCCTTGCCGCTTTTTCTCCAATGCGTCTTGGTCACAGGCCGCGTAGAGGGCCTGCGCGCGATCGGAGGGCAGCTCAGCGAACAGGGTCGACGACCCATGATCCCCGTGCCGGATTTCGAGCCTGCGTGCCGCCGCCTTGGCTTTACGTCGCCGCTCGTACCCTTCGGGGTCGATGCGCATCAGGAGGGAGTTGACTATCCGCCGCAGCGCGGGCGCGTTCCGGTTCTCGAACCTCCCCGCCAGCCGAGCGTCCACTTCGGACGCCACCTCCCGAGAGACGCAGGCAGTAGCCTCGAACACCCGCGAGGCCGCATACTCATCAATGAGCCCGTTCTCCATCGCCGCCAGCGTCTCCGGCAAGTATGAAGTCAACGCGTCAGCGAGCGCCGTCTTCCGCTCCGCCGAGTTCTGGGTTAACGAACACAGCAGCGCCACCTGCCCCACGGTAGATCTTCGCGACGACTCGTGATCCATATCCGCGATATCGCGCAGCAACATCGCCTGCTGATACCGAATAATCGCCACCCGCCGCTTGATTGAATCAGACTTGGAAACCAGTTTGGTGTTCATGAAACAATTCTACCCACCCACAAAGCAGCGAGCATCACTTGATCGTGTACCGAAAAGATGACTACCTGCCACAACGCGCCCACGACGACACAGAAGATGAAAAACAATCGGGACCGACAGTGCGTCGGGAACGCTACCTCAAAGCGACCAATTGCTTTTCGTTCCGTGAGGAACGATTGCTGGTGACCAACGACGCGACCTGCACCGTGGAGCAATCGTTCCTCACGGCGCGCCGCAGGCGTGCCGTAGACCTTCACCGCGCCACCAAAACACGCGAGCAAAGATTACGCCGACGACGAAACGCAAACACCCCGGAGACCCTGACGGTGTACAACAGACCACATGACCACACCCTACGACAAGATCGCAGATCGGCCTGGAACGAGCATTTCACGACTTGCTGGGCCGCAGCGGAGGAGTCTGCCTGGAAATCGGCTGCGGCACCGGAATCAACGGCCCGATGATCAGAGAACTCGGCCGACATCCCGTCGGGATCGACCTTTCCGCGGGAATGCTGAAGTACACCCGAAACCGCCTCGCATCAGCACGAGCGGACGCCATTCGCCTACCCGTGAGGAACGAATCGGTCCCAGTGGCGGTAACCGTCATGGCGCACACGGACATGTCCGACCACCGGGCGGTGCTACGCGAAGTCACCTGCATACTCCGACCAGGGATTCGCGACAAGGTGGGTGCCAGCCACTGGCCGCTTCCCGAACTCCTCCACGCCTTCCTCGACGCGGGCCTCGTACTGGACAGGTTCGGAGAAGGAGGAAGCGACCCGACACCTACCATGCTGGCCATCCGGGCCCACAAACCATCCTAATCGGACGGTCGAACCCGAGCAGGATGCCCAGCGGGCAACCGAGGTCCCCCATCGGGAAAGAACTTCTCCCGCAACGTACCCGCACGGTATTCCTGCTGCATGAGCCCCCGCGACCGCAGCACCGGTGTCACATGATCGACGAAGTCTTCGAACGATGTCGGTGATACGACATATCCCAGATTGATCCCGTCGACGTCGGCGTCCTGCCAGGCTTCGACCCGATCGGCGATCTGCGACGGTGTCCCGGCCGAACGCTGATTCCCGTACCGCCGCACCAGCTCACCGAGCGTCCAATCGTCACGCGGTGAAAACGCCAGCAGTTTCCGGACGACATCAGTGACCGGCCTGCTGCGAAGTTCACCGACCGGCCTCCCCGGGTCGTACTTCGAGAGGTCCTCGCCGAGGAAAACGCTCATCCTGGCCAGATTTCCCTCGACGGTCTGCCGTTCGAGGAGTTCGGCGTCGAGTCTGCGCGCTTCCTCTTCGGTGCTGCCGATGATGAACACCTGAGGCACGAACACCCGCACCTGCCTCGGATCACGCCCGGCCGCCACCGCGGCGGCGCGCACGTCGGCCACGATGGGCGCTGCGGCTTCCGGCTCGGTCGCATTGATGAACAAAGCCTCGGCGTGCCGTCCCGCGAACGCGCGACCGGTCGCGGAGACCCCGGCTTGGAACAGCAGCGGTGTCCGCTGCGGTGACGGCTCGCTGAGATGAGGGCCGAACACCGTGTAGTACGGGCCGCGGTAGCCGACTTCGCGCACCTTCGCCGGGTCCGCGAACTGGCGGCGTTCCCGATCACGGACGACCGCGTCGTCATCCCAGCTGTGTTCCCACAACGCGTAGGCGGCACGCACGAAGTCCTCGGCGCGCGCGTACCGCTCGTCGTGCTCCGGCAGCCCACCGAACCCGAGGTTGCGCCCGGCGCCAGGCAGGAACGTGGTGACGATGTTCCACGCCACGCGCCCCTTCGTCAGGTGGTCCAGGGTCGACATCTTGCGCGCGAACGGGTACGGGTGCTCCTGCAGGATGTTCTGGGTGAAGGTGAACCCGAGGTGTTCGGTCGCGTGCGCGAGCGCCGGGATCAGCAGCGACGGGTCGCAGGTCGGGAACTGCATTCCTTCGTACACCGCCGCGTCCCTCGAACCCCCGTACTCCTCGTACGGCGCGAGCACGTCGGCGAAGAAGAGCGTGTCGAACCCGCCGCGTTCCAGCAGTTTCGCGAGATCGATCCACATGCCGAGGTCGGTGTATTCGAGCTGCCTGCTGTCCGGTTCCGCCCACAGCCCCTGCGCGTGGTGGGACACCGCGGCCATGTGGAACGCGTTGAACAGCATGCGAGGCCGGTCAGGCACCCAGTACCTCCCGCCCGATCCGGTCCTTGCACACCTCGACCGAATACGCCATCAACCCACCCGCCTGCGCGTCGCGGAAGATCCGCTGGATCGGGGACGCCTTCAAATAGCCCGATCCGCCGCCGACCCGCACCCCCAACTGCGCGATCTCCCGGGCGACCTCGTTCGCCATCGCCTTCGCGGCCAATGTGGACGGTCCGAACTCCGGCGAGTTCTCGTCCGCCAGCCAGGCCGAGTGCCCGCACTGCAGCGCCGCCGCGTCCAGCCGGAGCCGGGCGTCGGCTGCTTCGAAGCCGAGCCATTGCATGTGGGACAACGGTTCCCCGGTGGTCGGAATGGTGCGCGATCGCGCGTGCTCGACGAGTGCCGCCAGTGCCGCGTCGGCGATGCCGAGCGAAAGGAAGGCGAGCCCGGCGGCGATGTGGTTCGGCCTGCGCTCGGTCGGGGGCGGGCAGCGGCGGTCGGCCCGCAGCACCGTGCCGTCGAACGTGACGAGCTGGCTCCGCGACGCGCGCAGCCCCATGGTGTCCCAGATCGGCACGTACCGCATGGTGTCGTCGGGCGCGTGCCCGAAGAACGTCGGCACGTCGTCGACGAGCGCGTTCACCAGGAAGTGGTCCGCGATCTCGCAGCCGCTGACGAACCGCTTCGCCCCGGTGATCCGGTAGCCGCCGTCGACCGGCTCCGCGGTCTGCTGCGGCAGCAAGAACAAGTTCCCACCCGACGGCTCCGACAACGCGTTCGCGAACCGGCGGCCCGCCTTCAGCTCGTCGGCGTAGAACCGCGCGACCTCGGGCGCGGAAAGCTGGACCAGTCCACCCGCCGCGCCGATGTGCATCAGCCAGACGCACGCGGTGGACGGGCACGCCGCGCTCAGCACCCGCAGGATCGCACCGAAGGTCCGGTAGCTCAGCGCTTCCCCGCCGTGCTCGACCGGCAACGTCGCCGCGTCCAGCCCGCAGGCGTGCAGCGCCCGCAAGTTCTCCACCGGAAGTTCGGCGCTGTCGTCGAACTCCGCCGCCGTCTCAGCGAAGCCCGCCGCCAGCTCCGTGGCAAGCTCCAACCACCGCAGTTCCGGTGCTCGCGGGCCGAACGGGTGCTCACTGGTGAATTCCACTGCCATTCCGCCATTCTTGCCCGGCCGGACCGAGCGGCGCCGAGCGGCGCAGCGCCCCCATCGCCACGGCGAGCGCGGCCAACCGGACGGCGTTCGCCCGGTGCCAGTGCCTGCCGAGGTCGGTCAGCTGTGCCTCGGTCAACGGCGCGCCGCCCCGCAGCAGGCGCAGGTTGACCGCACGCACGAGGTGCGCGGTCAGCGCGAGGGCCGTCGCGGTTCCGGCCGCGGCCGCCACCACGGCGCGCCGATCCCCGCCCTCCCGCCAGTTCGAGGTCAGCGCGGCGGTGGTCGCCGCGAGCGCGACCGGGGCCGCCGGGCCGTAGTACCGCAGCGGGCTTCCCGCGGTGAGCAACCCCGGTTCGCGGTTCGGTGCGGCGTCCGCGAGCAGCCGCGGCACGTCGACCGCCGCTTCGTAGAGGTTGCCGAAGAACCAGTGGAACTGGCCGAGCCCCGCCATCCGCCTGACCAGTGCTTTCCGCGTCATCGTGCCAGCCTAGCGCCGAGACAGTCCTTTCTGGGCCCCGATTCGCCCGGTGAGCACCTCCGATCGGCTCCGCCACGCCGTGTCGAGCAGTGCGCGCCGGAGGTCCGCGCCGCCACCGGTGTGCTCGCACACCCAGTCCAGTTCGGCGGCGAGCGTGGTGCCGAAGATGCCGGGATCGTCGGAGGAGACCACGATCGGCAGCCCGGCGGACAGGAACCGGTGCACCGGGTGGTGCGCCGGGTCGACGAGGCCGCCGATCCGCCGGTTCGAGGTCGGGCACACCTCGACCACCGCACCGGTCGCGCGGACCCGCTCGATCGCGTAGCCCTGACGACGGCGCACCTCATCGAGCCGTGCGTGGTCGTAGCCGACGACGACGGTCCCCTCACGGGGCAACCTCGCCAGTTCTTCGTGCAGGGAAGCCACCTCGACCGGCACACCAGCGGCACGCAGCCCAGCCGCGTGGCGGAGGTCGTAGGCGATCTGATCCCGGCGCTCGTCGACCGATTCGGAGCGGCTGTGCGTACCGAAGAACGCGGGGTCCACGCCGAGCGCGATCGCGTGCCCGAGGCGGTGCGCCCCCAGCTCGGCCGCTTCCTGCACCCAGCGCACGGCGCTTTCCAAGCTCTTGTCACGGAAGCTTTCGCCGACGTGGTAAAGGATCGCGAGCGCGCGGTCCGGGTGCTCCGCGTTGAACTCGCGCACGGCGGCGAAGAACTCGGCCTTGGCCTTCGGCGGGTGCCCTTCTTCCCTGCCACCGAAGTCGATCCCGGTCACCGTTCGGCCGCGCGGCCCGAGCGCGAGGTCCTGCACGATTTCCCAGTCGTGCCAAGGATCCGACCGCGCCAGCGAGATGGCGAAGCGTTCCGCGTCATCACCGTCGAGTGCAGCCATCATGTCCGCCGAGACGCGCAGTTCCGCGTGCGCGACGCCCTGCCGCCGGTGGTCGGCGCGGATCCCGGCGGCGAACCCGGCGATCTTCCCCGCCGCGGACGGGCCCGAGGTGACCCACAGCAGGTTGGCCTTCGCCTGGAACCGGTCGAAGTCCCCGGCGTCCTCGTCGCCGAACACGAACAGCTCCTCGAAGGCGTCCTCCGCACTCTCGTCCCCGCGCCGGTACCGCTCGACGATCTCCCGCGTCGGCGGAACGGCACCGAAGGCGGCCGCCATCCCGGACTCGTACCAGTCCCAGTGCTCGCCGTCGGTTTCCGCCAGGTGCCGCAACAGCACCTTGGCGCGGACGCAGCCGTGGAAGTGCAGGTGCAGCTCGGTCAGCATGCCCCGGAAGATCACACCTCAGCTCCCCGCACCGCAACCGATTTGAATATGACCCCATGAGGGGGTATAGATGGGGGTATGCCGAAAATCAACGTGTACCTCCCGGACGAACTGGCCGAGAGCGTCAAGGAGGCGGGCCTGCCGGTGTCCGCGATCTGCCAGCAGGCGCTCGAACAGTCGGCGCGCAGGGTGACCGCGATCCGCTCGACCGTGCTCGGCGACCTGGAAACCGAGGACCCGACGGCCAAGCTCACCCAGTTCACCGCGCGGGCCCGCACCTCGATCAGGCTCGCGATCGAGAAGGCGCGCGAGGTGGGCGCCGCCTCGGTCGGCACCGAGCACCTGCTGCACGGAGTGCTGGCCGAGGGAGCCAACCTCGCACTGCAGATCCTGCCCGCGCTCGAAGTCGATCCCGCCGCGGTCGCCACCGGATTGCCCATCGAATCGGGAAAATCCGAGGCCACCCGGTTCAGCGGGCCCGCGGCGAACGCCCTCGAACTGACCGTCGTCGAAGCGATTTCCCTTGGCCACAACTACGTCGGATGCGAGCACCTGCTGCTCGGGCTGATCGCCGAGCCCGACGGAGCGGCCGGGGAAGTGCTGCGCGGACTCGGGGTCGATCAGCGTTCCGCGCGCCGCGCGGTGGTCGCCGCGCTGACCGGCTACGCGCACCTGCACCGCAACAAAGCCGCGAACCCGCTGGCCGCCGCGATCCGCGCCGAACTGCAGCCGGTGCTGGATCGCCTGGCCAGGCTCGAAGAGCGCACCGGACTCGGTGTGGGTGACTGATGTGCGCACCCGGATCACCGTGCTCGGTGCCACCTTGCTGCTCGCCATGCTCACCGCGATCGTGACAGGAGCGTTCTGATGAAACGCGTGCTCGTCGTCTCGACCGGAGACACCATCGCACAGCTTCACAGCGGCGTCGAACCGTGCCTCGACCTCGTCGCCCGTGTCCGGCCCGACGTCCTCAGCGCGGACGTTCACGCCGAGGACATGATGGCCGAACCGAGCTGGGACACCTCGGCGGCGACGATGCTCGCGCTGGCACGGCGAGTTCGCGCGGCCGTTCTCGACGAGCACTACTCCGGCGTCGTGGTCGCGCACGGGGTCGACACCCTGTGCGAGACCGCGTACCTGGCCGATCTGCTCGCCGGTGCCGCCGCCGAGCGCGGCGGGATCGTGTTCACCGGAGCCGTCCGGCACGGTCCCCCTGACGACGGGACGGCCAACCTGCGGCACTCGGTCCTCGCCGCCGCGGATCCCGCGCTGCGCGGGCTCGGCGCGGTCGTGTGCGCCGGCGGCGAGCTGCACGCGGCCCGGTGGGCGTCCCTTGTGGACACCACGGCGGCGGCGCCGTTTTCGTCCGCGCCGCGGCCACCGCTCGGCCGGGTCACCGGCGAGCGAGTGGAAATCGCCGCGCTCGCACCGCCGCGACCCCCGCGCGCCACGGACCTTCCCGAAACCGATGTGGCATTGCTGAAGACCTATCCCGGAATGCCACCCGCACTGCTCACCGCGGTCGCCGACGCGGGCGCGCGCGGCATCGTGCTCGAAGGAACCGGCACCGGGAACGTCCCGGTGGACCTGCTCACCACGATCGACGAACTGACCGGATGGGACATTCCGGTGGTGCTCGCCTCGCGCGCCCACACCCGCGCCGACGCGGCGGAACTGGCTCCGTACGAGGCAGGGCTCGCCACGAAGGTCGGCGCGATCAGCGCGCGCGGACTGGCGCCGTCGCAGGCCAGGTGCGCGCTCATGGTGGCACTGGGCACCGGCGGTGTCGACGCCGTGCGCACATGGTTCGCATTGCTCTGAAACGCACTCCGCGCCGCGAATGGCGACACGGGTGGGAGCACAGCGGAACACTACCGAAAGCGGCGTGGGCGCGACGGCAAAAGAATTGCACCACCGCAGGTTTGTCATCCGGGCACGAGTTCCGCGATCCCGGTTTGTCATCGCGCAGCGGGTTTCGCCGCCGGTCCACGTGCCGGGAAAACCCCTCGTGGCGTTGCTAGTGGCCACTACAACCGGACGAACCGGGATGATAATTTCCGAACCGGAAGTAACTTTTCTCACGATAACCCTTGCCGCCCGAGCGGCTAGGTCGTTAACTGTGTTCGCATCCCGGATTCCCCGGTGCGCGTGCATTTCCACGCCGTTTTGTATCACCGCTGATACGTACGGAAGGATTATTCGTGAGTAGCCCTATCAGAAAGAAAGCGCTGGCGGCCGCCGCGGCTGTTGGTGCGACCGGCCTGGTCGCGGTGTCACTGGTCGTCGGCGCGCAGACAAGTGCCGCGTCGCCGGTCAGTCTGACCCTCAACTACCACTGCGACTACCCGCTCGTCGGGTCGCAGGGGATGAAGGTCGTCATCAACACCGACCTGCCGGACTCGGTCCCGGTCGGCAAGCCGACCGGCGTGTTCGACATCAAGGCGGTCGCGACGGTCAACGCCGACACCGTGAACGGCCTCGGCCTGATCGGTGCGACGACCCTCGAAGGGGAGTCGAACGCCAGCGCCAAGGTCGAAGCACCCGGCATCAACCTGCCGGTGACGGTGAAGATGGCGGTGCCGAAGACCAACGTCCCGGCGAGCGGCGAGCTGCCGATCAACGTGCAGGGCCAGACCCCGTCGCTGACCTTCCAGAAGGAAGGCGACGCGAAGATCACGGTGGGCGACATCGCCCTCAAGGTCACGCCCCGCAAGGCAGACGGCTCGGTCACCGAGATCACCCCCGACGGCACGATCAACGCCCCGTGCAAGCAGGACGCTGGTCAGAATAACGTGCTGAAGACGATCAAGATCGGTGAAGGCGGCGGCACGCCGACCGACCCGACGACGCCGCCGACCAAGCCGACGGAGCCGACCACTCCGCCGACCGACCCGACGACGCCGCCGACCAACCCCACGACGCCGCCCAACACCGGTGGCACCAAGATCGGTTACAACATCGCCGGTCAGACCGCGCTGAAGGCCCTCGGCAGCACCGCGCCGATCAAGGGTTCCTTCGACGCGGACGCGGATCTCGGCAAGAAGACCTTCGTTGGCGACCTGAAGCTCGACCCTTCGCACACCGACTTCAAGCTGCTCGGCTTCCTGCCCGGCGGCTCGGACATCAAGGTCGTGCAGAACGGCGAGCAGCACGGTGAACTCGTCGACAAGGGTTTCGTGGCGCACGTGAAGTTCGACGTGTTCCTGCCGACGATCAACCTGTTCGGCATCCCGATCAGCTCGGACCCGAAGTGCCAGACCACCGCACCGTCGACCAGTGACCTGAAGACGGCGCCGGACTTCGACCTGCTCAAGGGCGGGAAGCTGTCCGGCACCTACTCGCTGGCCGCGGTCAAGGACTGCGGCGGCTTGAACGACTACATCAACTGGTTCGTGAAGAGCGACGGCAACACGCTCGAGCTCAACCTGACCAGGAAGTAAGTACCGCGGAAACCCGTCCGGCCGCACCATGGGCCGGGCGGGTTTCCGTGCTTTCCACCCTTTTTTCCACCCCTGCGACCGAGCGGCGGCGAATCCCCATGACTGTTGACGAGGCCTACCAGCAAGGCGACGTGCGAGCGGCCGTCGCCGCGTTGTTCGACCGTTCTTCGGACAACTACGACGCGGTCGGCGTCGATTTCTTCCCGGTGTTCGCCAAACAACTGCTCGCCGACGTCGGAATCGACCGCGGTGACCGCGTGCTGGACGCCGGATGCGGCCGTGGCGCGGCGTTGTTCGCCGCGGCGGAGAAGGTCGGCGACGAGGGCTCGGTGACCGGGATCGACCTTTCACCCCGCATGATCGAACTGACCAGGCAGGAAATCGACCGCCGCGGCCTGACGAACGCCGTCGCGACCGTGATGGACGCGCAGGAGCCCGCGCTGCCCGCCGCTTCCTACGACGTGGTCCTGGCCGCCGCCGTCGTGTTCTTCCTTCCGGACCCCGCCGCGGGACTGCGCGCGTGGCACGCGTTGCTCGCACCGGGCGGGCGGCTCGGCGTGACCTGCTTCGGGGTCAACGATCCGCGATGGGGGCGCGTCGAAGAGATCTTCCGGCCGTTCGTTCCACCGGCGATGATCTGGGCGATGATCAACCCGTCGAGCCCGTTCGCCTCCAACGAGAACTTCGCCCGCGCCGCGGTGGAAGCGGGCTTCGAAGACGTCACGACGACGACGCGGACGCACGACGTGACCTTCCGCGATCCCGAGCAGTGGGTGCGGTGGTCGTGGTCGCACGGGCAGCGGGTCTTCTGGGAAATGGTGCCAGGCGAGCACCTCGACGACGTACGCCGCCGGGTGCTCGCCGAGCTGGACCGGCTCCGCGAGCCGGGTGGGACGATCGTGATGCGGCAGCAGGTCCGCTACGCGGTCGCGCGGCGGGCGGCGAGCTGATCACCGGACGCCTCGGCGGCCTGCTGCGCGCGCAAGGTGATCTCGAGCGCGAAGCGCTGCGCGGGGTCGTCGAGGCTCTTCCCGAACAGTTCTTCGAGCTGGCGGATCCGGTAGCGCGCGGTCTGCGGGTGCACGCCGAGCTGCGCGGCGACGTCCGGTGCGCCGCCCCTGGCCTTGAGCCAGGCGAGCAGCGTCTCGCTCATCCTCGAACGCTGCTTGGGCGTCAGCCCGTCGAGCGGGGACAGGTTGCGCGCCGCCATCGCGGAGAGCAGGAACTCGTCCGAGTGCAGCCACATCGTGGCCAGGTGCTCGTCCCAGCGCTGCACGACGGCGTCGGGCACGACGCCGCGGTCCATCAGGTCGAGCGTGCGCCGTGCCCACCGCAGGGAGGTCGCGGCGTCGGCGAGCGAAACCTTCGGCCCGACCGCGGCGCGCACCTCCGCCGCCAGGTCGGGCAGCGGAGTGTCGCCGGGCAGCAGCAGGTGCGGCTGCGGGCCGTCGAGGTCCATCAGCACGCCCGAATCGCCCGAGACCAGGCACAGTGGACCGTCCACTCGGGACAGCGCGACCATGGTGACCTCGGTCGGCAGCTCCCAGCTGGCCGACCTGGCCAGGTCGGCCAGCTCCCTCGGCGAGTGGGCCGAGCCGGACAGGATCCGCTCCAGCAGCACGCGGCGGTGCCGTGTCCTGCTGCCCTCGACCTCGGCCTGCGCGGCCACGAACCCGGCGCTGGACAGGGTGCAGATCTCGTCGACGTAGGCGAAGACCGCTTCCGCGCACACACAGATGACCTCGGTCGAAACGCCGTAGCGCTGGGCGAACAGCGACAGGTGCCGCCACGCGACGCGTCCGCCGACGCGGTACGCGGTCTGGAGGCAGTCGAGGTTGCCGCGCTCGCTGAACTCGACCCTGCCGAGGTAGTGGAACACCTTGACCCAGTCGCCGCGGCTGCCGCGCTGCTCGGGGATGCCGTTCAACTCGCTGAAGGCGCACAGGATCGCTTCGCGCACGCCTCGCTTGATGTCCTCGCCCACCGGTCCGTCGAGCGGCTGCGCGTACTCCGGTATCGCGCGCCGGATCTCGTGGACCATGGCCGAGGCCATGGCCGCCGCGTGCGGCCGGAAGCGTTCGACCAGGTCGCGTGGGATCAGCGACCACAACCGCCGTGATCCGGCGAAGTCGCCTGCTCCGCGGGTGGGGACAGGGCTGACAGGGCTGACGGTGTCGTCGATGACGGTCATGGTCCTCCTCCGAGCCCACGGAACCCGCGTTGGTTGCCGTGACGGCTCTTCAGGGTGCCCATTCCGTCGCGAGGGGTCATCGGGAAGAGTACGTATCCGGCATACGTACGCGGGGACTCCGCCGAGCGCCGGAACGGGTGATGCGCCACTATGATCTTCCCGAGAGCAACTGGTGGTGAGGAGACGGTGCCTACCGTGGCCGAGGGACGTCCGACGACGGGTTCTCCGCACGTCGAGGTGACCTCCTACGTCGGCAGGCAGCTGGAGATCGTGGAGGCGAAACGCCTGCTGGGGGCGTCTTCACTGGTCACGCTGACCGGGCCGGGCGGAGTGGGGAAGACACGGCTGGCGACCAGGGTGGCCGAGGCGGTGAAGCCCGCCTTCGGCGGCTCGGCCGTGTTCGTCGCGCTCGGTGATCTCCGCGAGCCCGAACTCCTCGTCAGCACGGTCGCGAGCAGCCTCGGCCTCGGTGACCGGTCGACCAGGTCCGGGGTGGACGTCGTGGTGGACAACCTGCGCGCCCGCAGGCTGCTGCTCGTGCTCGACAACTGCGAGCACCTCATCGAGGCGTGCGCGTGGTTCTCCGACGCGTTGATCAAGGCCTGCCCGGAGCTGGTGATACTGGCGACCAGCCGCCAGTCGCTCGGCGTGGTCGGCGAGCGGGTGCTGCCGGTGCCGCCGCTCGAAGTCCCCGACGACGAGGACACCGCGCTGTCCACCGCCGAACTGGCCAAGCTCGACGCGGTGCAGCTGTTCGCCGACCGGGCGACCGCGGTGGTGCCCTCGTTCGCGCTCACCGACGACAACATCGCCGACGTGGCGCGGCTTTGCCGGGCGCTCGACGGCCTCCCGCTGGCCATCGAACTCGCCGCGGTGCGGCTGCGGTCGCTGTCCGTCCGCCAGCTCGCCGACCGCCTCGACAAGCGGTTCACCCTGCTCACGCGCGGGTACCGGCAGGGGCCGTCGCGGCACGAAACGCTGCGCGCGCTGACCGACTGGAGCCACGAGCTGTGCACGATGCCGGAGCGGCTGCTGTGGGCGCGCGCCTCGGTGTTCACCGGCAGCTTCGACCTCGACGCCGCCGAAGCCGTCTGCGCGGGAGAGGGGCTGCCCGCCTCCGCGGTGCTCGACCTGCTCGACGGGCTGATCGACAAGTCCATCCTGGTCCGCGAGGAGGAGGACCAGGGCACCGCGCGGTACCGCATGCTCGAAACGATCCGGCAGTACGGCGAGGAACGGCTGCGCGCGCACGGAACGCTGACCGAGCTGCGGCGGCGCCACCGCGACTGGTACTACGAGCTGGCGAAGAGCTTCGAGGAGGACTGGTTCGGCCCGGACCAGGTGAGCTGGATCGGCAGGCTGGTGCGCGAGCACGCGAACCTGCGCGGCGCGCTGGACTTCTGCGCGAGCAGCCCCGAGGAAGCCGTGGTCGGGCTCGAGATGGTCCGCGTGATCAAGGAGTACTGGCTCATCCGGGGGTTCAACACCGAGGGCAGGATCTGGCTCGGCAGGCTGATGGACGTCGCGCCGGACGAGGCGCCTGGCCGCGCCGACGCCCTGTGGATGTACGGCTTCCTCGCGCTCGTGCAGGGTGACGAACACGGTTACGACACGGCGCTGACGATCGCCGACGAGATCGCGGAGCGGACCGGTGACGACGTCGCGCGCGCCTACGTCCGGCACGTGCGGGGCTACGCGGCGCTGATGGGCAACGACGGCGAGCGCTCCGCCGAACTGTTCCGCACCGCGGCGGAAAGCCTTGAGCAGCACCAAGACCTGGCCGGTGAGCTGTGGTCGACCTACAACTACGGGCTCGCGCTGAGCCTCGCCGGCGAACTGGACCGCGGGCGGCAGGTGCTGCGCGACTGCGTGGACCGCTACGTCGCGCAGGGCGAGGTGTTCTGGCGCTCGTGGGCGCTGTGGTCGAGCAGCGCCGCCGAGTACCTCTTCGGCGATCTCGAAGCCGCTGTGCGGGCGGGAAACGACCTGCTGCGCCTGCAGCACGGCATCGGCGACCGCGCGGTCACCGCGTTCTCCCTGACCGTGCACGCGGGCTGCGCCGCGCATCTCGGCGAGCCGGTGCGGGCGGCGAAGCTGCTCGGCGCCGCGACCACCGTGTGGCAGACCCTCGGCGCCTCCCCCGCCAACTACACCGCGTTCATCAAGCCCATGGAACGCGATATCGAGCTGGTGACCGGAGCGCTCGGCACGGAGAAGGCCGCCGAGGAGTTCCTCACCGGGACCGCGTTGTCGTTCGAGGACGCGGTCCGGTACGCGCTCCGCGAAGACGTGGCAGCGGACGCCGTACCGCCGGTGGTGGCGAACCCGCTCACCAAACGGGAGAACGAGATCGCCGAACTGGTCGCGACCGGGATGACGAACCGCGAGATCGCCGACCGGCTGGTGATCGCGCGGCGCACCGCCGAAACGCACGTCGACCACATACTGGGAAAGCTCGGGTTCACCAACCGCACGCAGATCGCCGCATGGGTGCAACGGTCGCGGCAGAACTGAGCCCGCATTCCACAACACCTATTAAGAAATACTCTTTCCGAAAACGGCGCGCCGTCATCCGGCGAATGGAAACATTTTCCTTACACCGCACCGGTTCGAGGTGCGGTAGGTTGACCCCATCCCGTTCGACCAGCAGTGAATACGAATATGTTTCGGATTCGCTGGGACAACCTGATTCCGGAGGTACGCCACCGTGACCGGGCGAAGAAGCGGTGACCTGTGGGCCTCGCTGCCCCGCGAGATGGCACTCGTGCTGCGTCCGCACGCGGGGGTCATTTCCCGGGCCATCGTGGAGGAGGTCCGGCGGACCGTACCCGCCTACGCGCGCCCCGCGAACAGCGTCACGACCGGCAACGTGGTGGAGACGGTCGAACTGGCGGTGCGCCACTGCATCGAGCGCATCGGCGAGCCCGGCCACGCCGACGAGACCTGGTTCGCGCTGTTCCGCCAGCGCGGCAGGCTCGAATTCGGGGAAGGCCGCACCCTCGACGCGTTGCAGACGGCGGCGATGATCGGCGGCAGGGTCGCCTGGCGGCACGTTTCGGCCGCGCTGAACCGGAGCGGGTTCGGGCTCGCCGACGTGGCGACCACCGCGGAGGCGATCTTCGCCTACGTCGACGAGCTTTCGGTGACCGCGCTCGAGGGGTACCACGAGGCGAGCGCGCAGGGCGTGGACATCACCGCGCAACGCCGTCACCAGCTGCTCGAACTGATCGTCTCCGCGCCGGGCTCGTCGAAGCTGACCATCGCGGGCCTGGCGAACGCGGTGGCGTGGCCGGTGCCGGAGCGGTTCACCGTGATCGCCCTGTGTCGGAACGAGGAAGCCAGCCTCCCCACCGAGCTGCTCCCCGCCTCCGCACTGGCCACTGTGGACAGTGCGGAACCGTGCCTGCTCAGCACCGATCCCGTCGCGGATCTCCGCGCGTTCGACGGGCAGTGGGAAAGCTGGCGGGCCGCCGTGTCCCCGCCGGTGGCGGTGGACGAGGCACCGGCCGCGCTGCGGACCGCGCGCCGCGCGCTGGCGCTGCTCGGCGACGGCCCGGTGATCTGGTGCCAGGACCACCTGGCCACCCTGTGGCTGCTCTCGGAAGGGTTCCTCGCCGAGGAACTGGCCAAGCGCAGCCTCGACCCGTTCGACGCGCTGACCGAAAAGCAACGCGAGCGCCTCAGCGAAACACTGCTCGCCTGGCTGGAAACCCGCGGCGGCGCACCGGAGGTCGCGAAACGGCTCGACGTGCACCCGCAAACCGTCCGCGCGCGCCTGCACCAGCTCGAAGACCTGTTCGGGGAACGGTTGCGCGACCCGGACTCGCGGCTCGACATGCAACTGGCGCTGCGCGTGCGACAGCTCTCGGAACAACTCGCGCAGGCGAACTGATCGAGTATCGGGGCTTGACGGACCCGATGGCGCGGGTCGGGGTCACCGCGCCACCGGGCCGAGTTTCAGGCGGTGACCGGAATGGTCGCCAGTGACGGGTCCTGGCCCGCGTTGAGGGTGCAGCCCATCGGGAAGGTGCCGAGGCCGGTCTCGGTGCCGTCCGCCCGCTTCGGCGTGACCTTGCTGGTGAACTTCGCGCCGATCGCGAACGAAACCTGGCCGGGGCTTTTGACGGTCAGGCCGGGGATCGGGCCGGTGATGGTCAACGCGGATTCCCCGCTGTCGGCGACCTTGACCGCCGGGATGGTCAGCCCGTTGAGCGTGACACCGAGTTCGGTGTCGTTGATCTTGACGTCCACGTCGGCGGCGGCGGTGCCTTCGACGGTGGCCGCGCCGATGAGCCGCAGGGCCTGGGAGGTGTCGCCGTCGAGCTTGGCGTCGACCTTGAAGTCGGTGGCCTGGATGACCTGGCCCACCTTGCCGCTGTCGGGGAAGGTCACCGTGACGACGGCATTCACCTTCTTGACCCCGATCAGCGGCATGTCGCACGAGAAGCTGATCGGTTTGCTGACCGCGCCGCTCACCGTGGGCTCGGCCGCGGTGGCCGAGACGGCCCCGGTCGCGGACAGCACTCCCGCCGCGGCGACGGCGGCGAACACGCGGGTGGCACGTGCAGCACATCTACCAGACGTCATGACAGCTCTCCTCGAAAATCGATCGGCAATGACCAACATCGAACAGCGGAATCATTGAAGAAAAAACGGGGACACGATCTTCCCGGCGCCGGAGATAATCGACGACGCAAGGTTTTCCCGGTGACCCCCGATCCAGTAGGTTACTGACCGACGCCCCCCTCCGCAAGCAGGTGAACCGCCAAATCGCGAGGTCAGGGCGTTATTACGCGGTAGTTGTCACCTGCGAACGAAGCGCCGCGCGCCTTTTGCACACCCGACTAAGCGGTTTCATCTCATCGTTCGCATCCGCCCGCCGATGCGCTAACGTCAATCCGGAAAACGGAAAGGGGAAAGCATTGAGCCTCGTCACCCGTGACGTGATCCTGCACGGTCACGCGGTCCGTTTCTGGGAGTACCTCCCCGAAACACCACCCGATCCCGAAGACGACGTGCTCGTACTGGTGCACGGCATCGCGGGCAGCGGGAAGACCTGGCGGCCGCTGCTCGACGAACTCGCCGCGCGGCAGTTCCCCTACCGGATCATCGTCCCCGATCTGCTCGGCCACGGGGAAACCGCGAAACCGCGGGGCGACTACGGCCTCGGCGCCTTCGCCAGCGGGCTGCGCGACCTCCTGCTCGCCGAGGGGCACGAGCACGTGACCGTGGTCGGGCACTCGCTCGGCGGCGGCGTCGCGCTCCAGTTCGCCTACCAGTTCCCGGAACTGTGCGGGCGGCTCGTCCTGGTCGACAGCGGCGGGCTCGGCCAGGAGGTGACCGTGATCCTGCGCGCGACCGCGCTGCCCGGCACCAGGATCGTGCTCGCCGCCGCGGCGAACCCGCTCACCATGGCGATCGGCCGAGCGCTCTCGAAGGCGGGGCGCGCCCTGGGCGGCCACCTGGCCGCGGAGGCGCGGGAACTGGCGGCGCACTGGTGGTCGCTCGCGGACCGCGAACGCAGGATCGCGTTCGTCACCACCGCGCGCGGCGTGATCGACCTGCGCGGCCAGCGCGCCAGCGCGACCGACCGCCTGTACCTGTCCAGCGAGATGCCGACCCTCATCGTCTGGGGCGGCAAGGACCCGATCATCCCGGCGAAGCACGGAATGGTGGCCCAGAAAGCCATGCCGGGAAGCTGGTTCGAACTGTTCGAAAACGCGAAACATTTTCCACACGCCGCCGATCCGGCACGTTTCGCGGACGCCCTCGAAAGCTTCCTGGCGAAAACCACGCCGGCCAGGCTGTCGAGGGACGACATCCGGTCGCTGATCGTCACCAAACTGGCCGAATTCGGCTACCGGCAGTAGCAATCAGATTTTGTCACCACACTGAGCGCACATCCCGGGGAAACAGTCACCTCTTTGATCGCCTTTCACTCCAAAGAGTGGATTGCTTCGGTACCGAGCGCTCTGCCATCCGGGTGCAGGTTGACAGTCATCCGGGTGAAAATTATGTTACGGGAGCTACAAAATCTGCACGGGCTTCGCCGCATGGCGGAACCGTTTTTGTTCCCTAGTTGAGGTACCCAACATGCCTGGATCGAGTGATTTGGCACTGCACGGAAAGTCACCAGGGGAACAGGTGGCCGACGCCGCCCCGCGCCAGCCCCGCGACCGCGTGCCCGCACCACCGCTCCCCCGCGTGCCGACCGCGGAGAGCGGCCGCGTCACCGGACGCGCCCGCCAGCTCTGGGGCCGCCTGCCCGGTGGGCTCGCCGAGGAGTTCCGCCCGCACGCGGACCGGCTGGCGAGGGACATCATCGCGGCGATCCAGGAGGCGGTGCCGGTCTACGCCCAGCCGTTGCGCGGCGCCTTCGGCGAAGTGTTCACCCAGGGCATCGAACAGAGCATCCTCCAGTGCCTCGACAACCTCGGCCGCGGGGACGCGCCGATGGGCCACTGGATCTCGCTCTACCGGCACATGGGGAAGGTCGAGTTCACCGAGGGCCGCAGCCTCGACAGCCTGCAGACCGCGTACCGCGTCGGGGGCAGGGTCGCCTGGCGCCACGTCGCCGCGCTCGGCCAGGAACTCGGTCTGGACAGCGACATCTTCTGCACCGCGGCCGAAGCCATCTTCGCCTACGTGGACGAGATTTCCGCGCTGTCGATCGAGGGCTACACGATCGCGCAGGCACGTGCCGCGGGCGCGGTGGCACGACGCAGGCGGCGGCTCCTCGAACTGCTCCTCGCGGACCCGCCCGCGTCACCGCAGACGATCGCGAAGCTCGCCGGCGAGGCGAACTGGAAGCTCCCGGACACGGTCACGCCGGTCGCGCTGGCGCCGCGCGCGGACCAGCACCGCGCCAAGGTCCCCGAACTCGACGCGGACGTGCTGGTCGATCTCGAAGGCGGCGAGCCGTGCCTGCTCTTCCCCGGCGCGCTGGGGGAAGACGTCGATCTCGAAGCGCTGCTGCCCGGCTGGCGCGCGGTCGTCGGCCTGCCGATCCCGTTGAGCGAGGCGACGACGTCGTTGCGGTGGGCACGGCGCGCGCTGCGGCTCGTCGAGGACGGTGTGCTGCCCGAACGGCCGGTGACGCAGTGCGGCGACCACCTTTCGACGCTGTGGCTGCTGACCGACGAGTTCCTGATGCGCAGGCTCAGCGAACGCTGTCTCGCCCCGTTGGACGGACTGACCGTGAAGCAGCGGGCACGGCTCAGCGAAACGCTGCTGGCCTGGCTGCAGTCGCGCGGTGGCGCGCCGGAGATCGCCGAAATGCTCAAGGTGCACCCCCAGACCGTGCGGTACCGGTTGCACCAGCTCGACTCGCTGTTCGGCGCCCGTCTGCACAATGTGGACGATCGGCTGCACCTGGAAATCGCGCTGCGCGCCCAGAAACTGGCCGCGCGCGACTGAGCACCACGACAACGGCTCCCCGCCCGGCACGGGCGGGGAGCTTTTCGTCGGTACGGCCGTTCGTCATGGCCGTGCACACCCGAACGGCGATTAATATCACCGGAACGACAAGTTCCGACCTCTTTCCAATTCACCCTGAAAATGACTCCGGCGAGCTTGTATCGTGAATCGCGAGCTGCCGGAAAAGATCGTTTTCACCGGCAGCGCAATCCGAGACGGCATTCCGCGTGCGGCGGAGTGCGGAAAGGACGCTTCGCGTGAGCCCTGCGCCCGACCACCGGGACGAGTCGGCGCCGACCCCGGACGCCACGTTCGACCCGATGCTGGCGCCGCCGCGCGCGCCCGGCGACAGCACCCGCATCGTGCAGCTGTGGTCGCTGCTGCCGAGCGAGCTTTCGACCGTGTTCCGGCCGAAGGTCAGTGACGTGGCCGGCGAGATCCTCACCGAGATCCAGCAGGCGGTGCCGGAGTACGCGCGCCCGGTGGAAGGCGCGTTCGGCAAGCTCATCACGGCCGGGGTGCAGGAGGCGATCCTGACCTTCCTCGACCGGCTCGGCGACCCGTCCGCCGTGCCGCCGGACCGCGGCAGGGTCTTCCAGCTCCTCGGCAGGCACGAGCTGAACCAGGGGCGCAACCTCGACGTGCTGCAGACCGCCTACCGCGTCGGCGCGCGCGTCGCGTGGCGGCGGATGGCCGAAGTCGGCGCCGGTGCGGGAGTCCCGATCCCCACGCTGTGCCTGCTCGCCGAAGCGATCTTCGCCTACCTCGACGAAATGTCGGCGCTGTCCATCGAAGGGCACGCGGCCGCGCAGGCGCGCGAGGCCGGCGCACTGCACCGCCGTCGCCGCCGCCTGATGGACATGCTCATGGCCGAGCCGCCGGTTTCCGCGCAGGCGCTCGCCGAACTCGCCGGTGCCGCCGAATGGGAGCTGCCGGAGCAGGTGGTCGTGGTCGCGCTCGAACCGACCGGCGAACCCGCCTCCGCGCTGCCCGACGACGTGCTGGTGGACCTCGAATCCGACGCGCCGAGCCTCGTGGTGCCCTCCCCCACCGAGGTCCACGAACTCGAGACGCTCCTGCCCGGGTGCCGGATGGCGATCGGCCCTCGGGTGCGGCTGTCCGAGGCCGCGAAGTCGTACCGCTGGGCGCGCCGCGCACTGGACCTGGTCGCCTCGGGCGCGCTGCCGGATTCGAAGGTGACCTGGTGCGACGACCACCTTTCCGATCTGTGGCTGCTGAACGAGTCGTTCTTGATCGACCAGCTCGCGAACCAGGTGCTCGCCCCGCTCTCGGAGCTGAAGGGCGCGCACCGCGACCGGTTGTCGCAAACCCTGTTGACCTGGCTGGAAACCCGCGGCAACGTCAAGGAGATCGCGAGCAGCCTGTCCATCCACCCGCAGACCGTCCGCGCGCGTATGCACGAACTGGAATCGCTGTTCGGCACCGGACTGCGCGATCCGCAACTCCGCTTCGAACTGATGCTGGCCCTGCGCTCGTCCATGCGCTTGGGTAGCGACACCTGAAGCGTCCTTTGTAGACAGTCATGCCCCGAAAGTGACCTTCGGGGCGGTAGATGCCCTGAAAGTCACCTTCGGGGCATTCCGAAATATCAGCGTTCGACGGTTTCGGAGGTTACGAAGCGGTGCCCGTCGCGCCAGATCACTTCGTCGTCTTCGAAGGCGGCGCGCAGTTCGGCCGCCAGCACGCTCATGCCGGATTCCTCGTCGATGTCTATGAGAGTGAGCCTGGCATGCGGGTGTTCGGCGGCCAGCGCCCGCACCAGGCCCCGTAGCGCGGCGCTGTTCTCGGTTTCGTCCGTGGTCACGTCCCCGTGGACAGCGAGGTAGAGCCGGAGCCAGCCGAGGCGCCGGAGCACCGTGGCGGTCATGGTGTGCACGCGGTCGTGCCGGTCGGGGTTCGCGAACAGCAGCACGACGCCCGCGAACCGCGACGCGTTCCCGACCAGGCTGGGGAATTCGTCGATCTGGTCGATCGGCAGCGCGAGCGCTTCGTCGCCCGCCGCGGTCAGCTTCGTGGCGAGCCGCACCGAGCGGGCCAGGCTCGGCGGCTGGTCGTCGGTGATCAGGACCCAGCTCCGCATCCCCACGCCGTCGATCTCGGGCAGCGGCCGTTCCTCCCAGCGGTGCTCCGCCACCAGTTCGGCGACGACGGCGTCCGGCGGCGTCCGCGGCGCCAGCGCGGCGGGCGGGCGGGGCAGGTCGAGCGCGGGCGAACCGGGGTAGCGGTGGCCGAGCACCGTCGGGTGCCCCGCGGCGTGCAGCGCGGCCACGCTGTGCAGGAAGTCGTCGTGGCTGCCGCGCGCGAGCGTCGGCAGCGCGCGCACGCCGGTGTGCCCGGTCGCGTCGGCGATCCTGGCGATGACCTCGCCCGCGATGGGGTGCGGCGCGATCTCCACGAACGTGCGGTGCCCGTCGGCGAGCGCGGCGGCCACCGCCTGGGGGAACCGCACCGGGCGGCGCAGGTTCGCGACCCAGTACTCCTCGTCGAACACCTTCCCGCCGCGCGGATCGTCGAGCACGCTCGAATAGAACTTCGTGCGCGGCAGCCCCGGGGCGAGCGCGCCGAGGCCGTAGCGGAGTTCGCGGAGCACGACGTCGACCTCGGGCAGGCTCCCCGGTTCGACGCGCCCCAGCATGCGCGCCAGCCGCCCCATCCCGTCGAGGTAGGTGACGAGCGCGCTCACCGCCGCGATGTCCCCGCTGACGGTGCACTGCTCCTGCGTGCTGAACACGGCGACCGAGACCTCGGGAAACCGGGTCTCCAGCTCGCGAAGCTCCACTTCGGACAGATCGACCACGGCCATCGCGCCGGATCCGCCGTCCCGCATGGCCGAGAACAGGCGCGCGCGGGTGAGCACGAGCCACAGCCCGTCCTCGACCGCCATCGCGCCGGTGACCACGGCGGCGGCGATCTCGCCCGTGCCGTGCCCCAGCACCGCGGCGGGCTCCACGCCGTGCGCGCGCCACAGCCCGGCGAGCGCGAGCTGCATGCCGAACAGGGCCGGATGCGCGGTCGCCGCGTCCATGCCGCCGTGGTCACCGCGCAGCAGCGCGCGCAGGGAAAAACCCGCCTGTGCGAGGAAAACCGACTCCAGTCCCTCGACGGCGGCGCGGAATCCCGGCTCGGTGGCCAGCAGACGCCCGCCCATCGCCCGCCATTGGGAGCCGTACCCGGAGAACACGAACGCCGGTGCGTCGGCGCTCGCGGCTTCGGTGTGCACGAGCCCGTCGGCGACCGCGCGCAGGCTGTCGAGCACCCCTTGGCGTTCCGAGGCGACGAAGGTGGCGCGGTGGTCGTCGTGGTCGCGGCACGCGAGCGTCGCCGCCAGGTCCGCGGCCGGAACCGCCCTGCCCTTGGGCGATTCCAGCCAGTCGACCAGTTCGTCCGCGCGGTGGCGCAGAACCGAAGGCGTCGGGCCGGACAGCGCGAACACGTGCGCGCGAGCGCGATGTCCCGCGGGAAGCCATTCCTGGACGACGACGTGCGCGTCCTCGGCGCCGACCCCGGCGACGGCGCGCGTTCCGGCGTAGCGCGGCCATTCTCCGACGTCCGGCAGCGGGACGCGGCCAGCGTAGAGCGCGAGCGCGGTGGTGATGAGCGCGGCGATCCCGGCGTCCTCACCCCGGGAAGTACCGACCAGCAGCGGCTGTTCGGGGACGTGGCAGGTGCCGAAGTCGTCGACCGGTCCGTGCGCGCACGCGATGTAGTCCACTGTGGATGGATCGGTGCCGCCGACCGCGTGTGCCTCGGCGAGCGCGGCTTCGGCACCCGCGCGCACCGCGGTGCCTCTGATCACCGCGTACACCCTGTCCCCTTCGGCCTCGACGAGCCGCTTCAGCAGCACCACCCCGCAGCCGACGCCGGAGCCCACCACCAGCGCGAGTTCCGTTGCCCCGCACCGGAGATCGCGGACCGCCCGGTGCACCGCGACGAGCGAGGCCGCGCCGCCGGTGTCCACTGTGACCATGGGCCCGCGCAGTTCGAGCCAGCTGGAAAGCTGCTCGGCGGCAGGCCCGCTGCCCGACCGTCCAAGGTAGACACCGGTGCGGCTGTCCCGCAGGGAACCCGCCGTGATCCCACCACACGACAGCGCCGCCCTCGTCGCGTCGAGCAGTGCGCGGTGCCGCCCCGAGCCGGGGGTCGGCCCACCGCTGTCCGGCGACGTCTCGGCGAACGCGCGGCCGACGCCGGTGACCGCGATCGGTTCGGTGCCCGCGAAGGATTCGACGAGGGTGGACACGGTCGGCTGCCGCCACAGCAGCCCGGCGGGCAGGTCCCGCCCGATCAGCTCGCCGAGCTCGGTGACCAGTTCGACGGTGTCCCGCGAGGACACCCCGAGTTCGTGCATCGGCCGTTCGGTGTCCTCCGGTGCCGGTCGCACTCCGGTGAGCAGCGCGATCCGGTCGAGCAGCCAGCGGCGTACCTCCTCCTCACCCCATGGCCCTTCCTTCACCGTGCCCCCACCGGCGAGAAGGTGCCCGCGAGGTACCGCGCCCGGCAACCCGCCCGCGTGACCTTGCCGCTCGTGGTCCTCGGCAGCCCGTCCGGCGGCAGTACCACCACCTCGTACGGCGCCACCCCGTGTTCGCGGGCGACGGCGACCCGCACGGTGCCGGTCAGCTCGCCGGGGTCGAGCCATTCGTCGTCGACCCAGCGCGCGCGTTCGACCGCGACCACCATCCGTTCGCCGTCGGGGCCGGGCACCCCGAAGGCGGCCAGCGCGTGCGGCCGGATCGCCGGGTGCGAACGCTCCGCGGTCGCTTCGACGTCCTGCGGGTAGTGGTTGCGGCCGTCGACGATGATCAGGTCCTTGATGCGGCCGGTCAGGTACAGCTCGCCCTCGAACCGGACGCCGAGGTCGCCGGTGCGCAGCCAGCGCAGCGATTTGGGGCCGCCGCTGAGCAGCGCGCCGAAGGTGTGGCACGAGCGCACCGGCTGCCGCCAGTAGCACTGGCCGACGTTGGGACCGCTCACCCACAGCTCGCCGACCTTGCCCGGCGGGACCTCGGTGCGCCGCACCGGGTCCACGACCACGACCTCCTGCCCCGCCGGGCGGCCGATGGACACCAGCGTCGACGCGCGCGGATCGTCGACGTCCGCGAGCACCGCTTCACCGGCGCTGAGCCGGGCGCGGTCGAACCGCACGCGCCGCGGCGGAGCGCCGGGCGCGGTGACCGACACCAGCACCGTGGCTTCCGCGAGCCCGTAGGAGGACCGGTGTGTCTCGGGTTTCAGGCCGCATTCGGCGAACACGTCGTGGAACCGGTCCATCACCTCGGCGCGCACCGGCTCGCTGCCGTTGATGAGCGCCTTGACGCCGCCGAGGTCGAGGTTCGCCTTGTCGGCGGGGCTGATCCTCGACGCGGTGTACCCGTAGGCGAAGCTGGGCGCGGCGCTGATCGCGCCGGGGCTGGCGGCGAGCGCGTGCAGCCAGCGCACCGGTTTCTCCAGGAACGCCAAGGGATCCATCAGCACCGCGGCCATCCCGGCGTACACCGGCGCCGCCACCGCGAGCACGAGCCCCATGTCGTGGAACAGCGGCAGCCAGCTCACCGAGACCGCCCGGTCCGGTTCGGCGCCGTAGGCCCTGGCCGCCTGCGCCGCGCTCGCCATCACGTTCCCGTGGGTCAGCACGACCCCGCTCGGCGACTGCGTCGATCCGGACGTGTACTGCAGGTACGCGGCGTCGTCACGGCTGGGCACCACGGGAACGCCCTGGCGGACCGGTGCGCCCGCGAGCCCGTCGACCGCGATCACCTGCCGCGGCCCCCGCCCGTCGCGGTCGAGGAAGGTGCGCACCGCGCGGAACCGGTCGCGCGTGGTCAGCACCAGGCTCGGCCGCGCGTCCGCGAGCACCGAGCCGACGCTGGCGGCCATCGTCGGCTCGAACAGCGGCACCGCGACGAGCCCGGCGCGCAGGCAGGCGAGGAACGCCACGACGTATTCGATGCCCTGCGCCATCAGGATCGCCGCGCGATCGCCCGGCGAGCTCATGCCGTACAGCACCGAGGCGACCGTGGTCACCCGCTCGTCCAGCTCGCGCCAGGTCAGGGTGGCGGCCGAGCCCATCGGCGTGACGCGGTGGTCGAGGTAGGTGAGCGCGGTGCGGTCACCGCGACGGCGCGCCCAGCAGGCCAGTGCCTCCGGCAGGGTGTCCGCCGGGGCAGGCGTGGGATCGGAGCTCGTCAACATCGTTTTCCTCGCTGGGCGCACGGATCGGCCGGTGGAGGGTCCGCACGGGGACGGCGCATCCCCGTGCGGACCTCGGTCCCGGCGGGCGCGGGGGGCTGCCACCAACCGGGACGATGGAGGGGGTTACCCGCCTTCTCGATTCATTTCGCTCCCCTCAACGCTGCGCAGCGGTGCCCGAGAATCACAAAATTGAATGCGGAGATATGCTGCCGAATTGCCGCTTCGGAACAGTTCTCTTTACCTGCAATGAGCGTAGCCGCGAGATGTCCGGCGAGACAATACGAATCGAAGAACTTCCACCGGAAGAAGACAACCGGAGGTTAAAACTGTCATCCGGATTATCGCCGGGCACCGAGACCTGTCGTGCTCGTGCGAAAAATCACTGCGACTTGAGGTCGGTGATGATCCAGCGGCCGTTCTGCCGTTCGGCGGTCACGGTGAGCTGGGCACCGCTCGCGCCGTCCGTCCCCGCGTCTCCCCTGGTCGCGCTCTGGTCGAGGAAGGCGAGCACGGTGGCGTGGTCGCCGTCGAGCATCTTGACCCCGGCGAGCACCGCCCGGCTGCGCACCGCCAGCTTCTGCGCCGGCGCCTGCGCGCGGACCTGCGCGAACAGCTGCTGGTACTGCTCCTTCGCGTGGCCTCCGAGCACCTGCGCCGCGGCCTCGTCGGTCGGGCCGGGGTTGTCGTAGGCGTAGGAGAAGACCTTCGCCAGCGCGTCGTCGACCTGGCCGAGCACCTCGGTGGTCGTGGTGGTGTCGGCGTACGCGGCGTTGTCCGCGGCGCCACCGCGCACGTGCGCCGTCTCCACCGCGAACCAGCAGGCGAGCCCGCCGAACACGACGACGAGCCCGGCCGCGAGTACCGCGCGCCAGTTCTTCGTCGCTACGGCCGGTTCCGCGTCTCCCCCGGAACTGGCCCCTTCCGGTTTTTCCCCGGCACCGGTATTTTCCACCGGCTCGGTCTCTTCCCGCTCGTCCGCCTCGGCTACGGCGTGCTGTTCGGCCATCGTTCGCTTTCCTTCCTCAAGCGTCGCCGACGGGGATCGGACTCAGACCGTTGAGCTTCCACCCTTGATCGGTCCTGGCGACCCCGGCCTGGAACCGGAGCCGCTTCGTCACCGGGCCACCGCCCTCGGGGGTCACCACCATTTCCACCGCAGCGATCACCTTCGCGGTCCCCGCCGTGTCGTCGAGATCGGTCACGGCCGCGTCGAGGATCTTCGCCTCGGTCACGGTCTTCCCGTCCGCGATGCGCTTCTTGCTCGCCTCGGCGTCCTTCACCAGTTCGTCCCGCCACTCGCCGGTGGACATCCCGACCCAGCGGTCGTAGCCCGCCGCGGCCTGGCGGAAGTCGAGCGTGTTGAACCCCGCGATGCCCTGCTGGCCCGCCTGCAGCGCCTGGTCTCTCGCCACCGCGCGGTGGACGCCGTCGTCGTGCGCCGCGTCCCACCACGTGTAGCCGAACCACCCCGCGGCGCCCACCGCCACCGCGACCGCGGCGGAGGTCAGCGCGGTGCGCGTCTTGACCATCATCGGCTCCTTTCTCTGCGGTGGCGCTCCTCAGCGCCCGCTCGGCGACGGCGCGTGCTGCGAACCGCGCACGCCGGTCGGGTTCCCGTACGGCAGGGTGCAGCGCGCGCCGGTGTTGAGCGGCGCCCCCGGTGAGGTGTCGAGGCCGCCTCGCGCCTGGGTTCCGCCGTAGCCCGCGGTGCAGGGCGGCGGGTCGAAGAAGGTGAGCGCGAGCCCGAAGCGCGCGCCGTCCGGCCCGATCACCGAGGACCCGGCGGCGACCGCCTGCGGCGCGGTGATCAGCAGCTGCTTCAGCCCCTTCTGCCGCACCTCCAGCACGTCGAACGTGGTGAGCAGGTTCGCCAGGGTGAGGCCGAGGCCGGTGCCCGACTCGTGCAGGAGATCGCTGACCTGACTCATCGCCGCGGGCACCGCGGGCAGCAGGCCGCGGAGGTCGCCGTCGGACTTCTTGAGCGTCTCGGCGAGCAGTTTCGCGTTGCTGCCGAAGGACTTGATCTCGTCGGACATGCGCAGCTGCGTGTCCAGCACGGTCTGCGAACTGGTGACGAGGCTGGTGGACTGCGGGATGTGGTCGGTCGCCGTCTTGATGAACTCGATCCCCTTGTCCACCAGGGTCTGCAGGTTCGGCCCCGCACCGGAGGTGGCGTCGTACAGCTCGTCGACGACGGTGCGCAGCGCCTCCTTCGGCACCGAGTCGGCGAGCGAGGACAGGCTGGAGAGCACCACGTCCACCGGCAGCGGGATCGACGTGTTCTTCTGCGTGATCACCGAACCGTCCTGAAGGGACGGTCCGCGATCGGTGCGCGGGCGGAGGTCGACGTACTGCTCGCCGACGACGGAGCGGTCGGCCACCACGGCCTCGGTGTCCGCGGGCACCTCGGCGGTGCCGGAGTCGATGTGCAAGTCGGCCTCCATGCCGTCGGCGGTCAGGCGCAGGTCGCCGACCCTGCCGATGGCCACCCCGCGGTAGGTGACCTCGCTGTTGGTGAACACCCCGCCGCCGGTGGAGAACTTGGCGACCACGGTGTACCCGGTGTTGAACACCAAGCGGTCGAGCCCGGCGTACCGCGCGCCGACGTAGGCAACGCCGAGCACGGCGACCACCACGAACACCACGACCTGGCCCCGGACGAGCTTCGTCAGCATCAGTGGCCCCCCGCCAGCGCCTCGGCGAGCGCCTTTCTGGTTTTCGCGTCGTAGTTGAGGAACGTGTTGAGGTAGTCGCCCTTGATCGTGTTCAGCGCGGAATCCGGGAACGGGAAGGTCATCAGCATCTCCATCGCCTTCGGCAGCGCGGCGCCGGAGTTCGCGAGCTGGCGCAGGATCGGCTCCATCGCGCGGAGATCGGCGACGAGGTCGTCCTTGCTCTTGTGCACCGTGTCGACCGCGACGTTCGTCAGCGACGCCAACGACTTCAGCATCCCGACCAGTGCCTCGCGCTGATCGGAAACGACCTTGATCCCCGGCGTCAGATCGGACAGGGTCGTCGAGATTTCGTCCTTGTGCTGGCTCAGCGTCGCCGACAGCCGGTTCACGCTGTCCAGCGCGCGCGTGATCTCCGCCTTGTGCTCGTCGAGCCCGCCGACGAAGGTGTTCAGGTTGCCGATCAGCGAGCGCGCCGCGTTTTCCTTACCGCCCAACGCGTCGTTGAGCTGGCGGGTGATGTTCTGGATCTGGGCGACGCCGCCGCCGTTGAGCAGCAGCGAAAGCGCGCCGAAGACCTCTTCGATCTCCGGTGCCATGGTGGAGTCCGCGAGCGGGATCACCGCGCCGTCGCGCAGCGCACCGGCCGGGGACTGCACCTCGGGCGGGGCCAGCTCGACGAACTTCTCGCCGAGGATGCTCGACTGCCGCAGCCGCGCGATCGCGTTCGCGGGCAGTTTGACGTCGCCGTTGATCCGCAGCGTCACCTCCGCGCTGCGGCCGTCCGCGGCGAGTTCGACGTGCTCGACCCTGCCGACCGCGACGTCGTTGACCTTGACCCCGGACTGCGGCACCAGGTCGAGCACGTTCGGGAAGCTCGCCTTGACGGTGAACGGGTGGTCGCCGAGCGAAGCGCCGCCCGGCAGCGGGAGGTCGTAGACGCTGTCCGCGCCGCTGCCACCGCATCCCGCGGTCAGCGCGCCGAGGAGTACCACCGCCACGATCCTGGTCTTCGTGCGCTCGCCCATCACCGGCCTCCTGTCTTCTCCGGCGTCGCGTACACGTCGCCGAACGGCGGCAACGGCAGCGCGGGCAGGTCGGTGCGATCCGCTTTCGCGGTGACGAGCCCGTCCGACCGCGCGCCCGGCGCGCATCCGCCAGGGCAGAACGACTGCGCCGAGGCGCCTCCGGACTGCGTCGGCAACCCGCGGAACTCGTTGAGGTTGGCCCTGCCGTCGAGCGTCTTCGTGGCTGGGTTGTAGGCCTCCAGCAGGTTCGTCAGCGTGTTCGGCGCGGCGTCGAGCGCTTCGGCCAGCGAAGCCTTCTGCGCCGACAACGTCTTCGTGATCTCGGCCAGCTTGTCCACATTGGACTTGATCTTGTCGCGGTTGTCGTTGATGAACCCCTTGACCGTGCCCAGCGCCTGGGTCAGCTCGGTCAGCGCGCCGGAGAACTCGTCGCGCTGGTCCGCGAGCACCTTGGTGATCGAGGTGAGCTGCTGGCCCGCCTTGTTCACCTGGTCATCGTTGGCGGCGAGCATCGCGGTGAACTTCGACAGGTTGTCCACTGTGGAGAAGAGCTGGTCCTTCGACCCGCTGAGCGTGCGCGCGAAGTCACCGAGCTGGCGGATCGCCTCGCCCGCCGCTTTCCCGTTGCCGTCAAGGGTTTTCGCGCCCTGGTTCAGCAGCTCGCTGACCGCGCCGTCCGCGTTCGCGCCCTTCGGCCCGAGCGCGGTCGTCAGGTCGTTGAGGCTCTTCATGAGCTGGTCGATCTCCACCGGGGTCGCGGTGCGCTGCACCGGGATCTCGGCACCCTCGCCGAACTCGGCACCGCCGGTGTAGACCGGGGAGAGCTGCACGTACCGGTCCGCCACCAGGCTCGGCGTCACCACCACCGCCGAAACGTTCGAGGGCAGCTTGACGTCACCGCGCAGGTCCAGCGTCACCTTCACCTGCTTGCCGCTCGGCTCGACCGAATCGACCGAGCCGACCGCCACCCCGAGCACGCGCACGTCGGAGGCGGGGTAGATGCCCACCGCGGCGGAGAAGTACGCCACCACCTTCCGGTCCGGCGTGATCGCGATGAACGCCCATACCGCACTCGCCAGCAACGCGGCCAGCACACCGGCGGAGATCCAGCGCAGCAGCTGCCTCCGTCGCTTGTGGACACCCATGTCCTCGAGCACCATCGTCGTCGCCATCAGCTGCCTCCCTTCGGCGCGCAGTCGCCACCGGCCTGCACCAGCCCGCAGATGTAGGTGTCGATCCACCTGCCGTTGCCGACCGCGTTGCCGAGCAGCCGGTAGTACGGCCCGGCGAGCCGCAGGCTCTCGGTGAGCTTGTCCTGGTTGCGCTGCAGCACGGCGCCCACCCGGTCGAGCTGGTCGAGCGCGGGCCCGAGCGTCTTTTCGT
The DNA here is from genome assembly GCF_018736145.1 of Amycolatopsis sp. CA-230715. Lineage (GTDB taxonomy): Bacteria > Actinomycetota > Actinomycetes > Mycobacteriales > Pseudonocardiaceae > Amycolatopsis. The sequence continues at coordinate 7,598,457 of NZ_CP059997.1, read as the reverse complement.
TGTCCGCCACCAGTCCGCGCAGCTGCTGGCCGAGCGCCTTCGTGCCGCCGAACAGCTTCGCGATGGCGTCCTTGCGCGCGTTCAGCTCGGTCAGCAGCACGTTCCCGTTGTTGATCAGCGATTCCACCTGCGCGCTGCGGTCGCCGAGGAGCTTGCTCACCTTGCTGGTGCCGTCGAACAGCTTGGTCAGCTCGTCGTCGCGCGAGGCGAGCGTCTTGGACAGCGCGGACATGCCGTCCAGCGCCGCGCGGACGTCCTGCGGCGCCGACGCTCCCATGGTTTCCGAGAGCGTGCGGAAGCTCTGCGCCAGCTTCACGGTGTCGATCGAGCCCGCCGTGTTCGCCAGGTCGTTGAACACCTCGGTGACGTCGTACGGCGAGGTCGTCCGATCCTTCGGAATGGGCGTGGACGGATCCATTTCGTTGCCACCGCGCGGATCGAGCAGCAGGTTCTTCTGGCCGAGCAACGTCTTGATCTTGATCGCGGCGCTGGTGCGGTCGCCGAGCCAGACGCCCTTCACCTTGAACCGCACCTCGACGTGGTCGCCCTTGAGGTCGACTGCCGAGATCTCGCCGACCTTCACGCCCGCGACGCGGACCTCGTCCCTCGTCTTGAGCCCGGCGGCTTCGCTGAACTCGGCGGCGTACTCGGTGCCCCCGCCGATGATCGGCAGGTCGTCGGCGAAGAACGTCGCCGAGCCGATCAGCACCATGATCAGCGCGGTCACCGCGCCGACGAGGATCGGGTCCCGCTCCTTGAACGGCTTGAGGTCTCGCAACGGGTTCTTCATCGGCACCTCGGCTGGGTCAGCGGCACGCCGACCGGCGGGCCACCCGGGGCGGGCGGCGCGTCGGACTTGGCGGCGCACAGGTAGAAGTTGAGCCACGAGCCGTACGAGCCGAGCTTGCCGATCGCGTTCATCTTCCCCGGCAGGTTGTCCAGGAACTTCTGGAAGATCGGGGTGTTGTCGGCGAGGTTCTTCGACAGGTCGCCGAGCGCGGTGATGCCGTCCTTGAGCGGCTGGCGGCCGTCCTTGAGCAGGTCCGCGGTGGTGCTGCTCAGCTCGCCGAGCCCGCCGATGGCCTCCCCGATCGGTTTCGCGTCCGCGGCGAGCCCCTTCACGAGCTGCTCGGTGGTGTCGACGAGCTGCGCGAGCTGATCACCCTTGGCGTTGATCGTGTCGAGCACCGTGTTGAGGTTCCCGAGCACCTGGCCGATCACCTGGTCCTTGTTCGCCAGTGTCGAAGTGAGCGAGGCGGTGTGCTTGAGGAACCCGTTGACCGTGGTGCCCTCGCCCTGCAGCACCTGCACCACTTCGAACGAAAGCTGGTTCACGTCGTTCGGGGAGAGCGCCTGGAAGAGCGGCTTGAACCCGTTGAACAACGCGGTCAGGTCGAGCGCGGGCTTCGTCCGTTCCAACGGGACGGTCGTGCCCGGTGCCATGCTCTGCGTGCTCGGCTTGTCGCCCTGGTCGATCGAGAGGTAGCGCTGCCCGATGAGGTTGCGGTACCGAATGGCCACAATGGACTCGGCGGAGAGCTTTCGCTTGGAGTCCACCGAAAAGTGCACCTCGGCGTACCGCTTGTCGACGACGTCGACCTCGTCGACCTGTCCGATCCGGACACCGGCCATGCGGACCTCGTCACCGGGGTTCAACGAGGTGGCGTCCTCGAAGCGGGCCGCGTACGGCTGCGTGTCGCTCACCCCCACGTTGGCGATGGTGATGCCGAGCGCCAGCGTGGCGAGCCCGGTGATGACGAGGAAGATGGCGCCCTTGGTGAGCGGGCCGATCAGTCCCTTCATTTCAAGGTCACCTCCGCACCGCGGAACAGGGGCCCGACCAGGACGCTGCTCCAGTCCGGGACCTCCGCCGGGCTGATGCCCTGCGCGGCCCCCATCAGCTCCGCGACCGTCCGCCGTTCCGCCGGCGAGTTCGCCACGCCGAGGTCGTCGGTCGCGGCTCGGGTCGACATCGTCTTCGCCGCCACGGGACGGCCCTGGCCAGGCCCGGCGCCCGGCGCGTAGCACTGCGGCCCGGCGTTCGCGGTGTACCTCGGGTCGTCGCGGCCGGGGACGTACTTGCCGCGCGCGGGCATCACGGACACGTTGACGTGCAAGCCCGGTTCACCGGTGCCCACACCGAGTGCCTTCTCCACCAACGGTTTCAACCGGTTCACCGAGTCGAACAGGCACGGGAACTCCGGGGAGTAGCGCGCCAGCAGCTCCAGCGTCGGCCTGCTCGACTCCGACAACCCGATGAGGTTGCCCGAGTTCTTCTGCAGGAACGCGTTGAGGTCGTTGGAAGCCGTGGTGGTGCTGGCGAACAACGCCTGCAGGTCCGCCTTCCGGTCCACCAGCGTGCGCCCGGTCGTGGTCAGATCGGTCAGCGCGCGCAGGATGTCCGGCGCCGCGCTGTTGTAGGTGTCCGACACGTCGGCCAGCCTGCTGATGTCCGCCTTGAACTGCGGCATCAGCGGGTTGAACTGGTTGAGCAGGTCGTTGAACCGGACGATGCTCTCGCCGAGCGGTTTGCCCTTGCCGTCGAGCGCCTGGGAAATCGCGCCGAGCGAGCTGTTGAGCTTCTGCGGCTGCACCGCGCGCAGCAGCGGGAGCAGATCACCGAGCACCTTCTCCAGCTCGATCGCGTTCGACGACTTGTCCTGCGAGATCACCTTGCCCGAGGCGAGCGTGCCGTGCGGCTTGTCCGGCAGCACCAGGTTGATGTAGCGCTGCCCGAACGCGGTCTTCGGCAGCAGCCGCGCCGAAACGTTGTCCGGCAGCTGCCCGATCTTCGCCGGGTCCATCGCCATCTCGATCTCGGCCCCGGAGGAAGTGGGCCGGATCGCGCGCACCTCGCCGAACGGGACGCCGCGGACCTTGACCTCGGAGCCCTGTTCGAGCTGGTTGCCGACGCGGTCGGTCTCCAGCTTCACGGTGGCCACGGTGACGAACGTCTTGTCGTAGATGGCGACCGACAGCAGCAGCATCAGCGCGAGGATCACCAGGAAGACCACACCGGCGATCTGCGTCGGAACGCGCTTGGGAATCCGCTCGCTCATGCGATCGCCTCGCTCCGCGAGACAGCGTCCAATTCCTTATGGCGCATGATGTCCTTGATTCGCTCGCAAGCGTCGCTCATCCCGACACCTGCACCGTCGTAGAAGCGCCCCAAATGGCGAGGCTGAGGAACAAATCGAGCACGCTGATCAGCACGATCGAGGTCCGCACCGCGCGGCCGACCGCGATGCCGACGCCCGCGGGCCCGCCGCTGGCGCGGTAGCCGTAGAAGCAGTGCGTCAGGATGACGCCGACCGCGAACACGAGCACCTTCCCGAACGACCACAGCACGTCGCCCGGTGGCAGGAACAACGTGAAGTAGTGGTCGTAGGTGCCACCGGACTGGCCGAAGAACATCACCGTCGTGATGCGGGAGCCGACGTAGGAGATCAGCAGGCCGATCGTGTACAGCGGGATGATCGCGACGAACCCGGCCACGATGCGCGAGGTGACCAGGAACGGCATGCTGCGCACCGCCATCACCTCGAGCGCGTCGATCTCCTCGGAGATCCGCATCGCGCCGAGCTGCGCGGTGAACCCGGACCCGACCGTCGCGGACAACGCGAGCCCCGCGACCAGCGGCGCGATCTCGCGCGTGTTGAAGTACGCGGTGAGGAACCCGGTCATCGCCGAGATGTTGATCTGGTTCAGCGAGCTGAATCCCTGCAGCCCCACCGTGACACCGGTGAAGATGCACATCCCGACCATCACGCCGATGGTGCCGCCGATGACCGCGAGCGCGCCGCTGCCGAAGGTCACCTCGGCGAGCAGCCGCACCACTTCGCGGAAGTAGCGCCGCACCGTCAACGGGACGGCGGCGAGCGCCCGCACGTAGAACAGGAGCTGGTCGCCGAGGTTGAACAGGGTGTTGCCAGGCCGTTTCAGGCCCGCCTTCGCGCGTTCGGAAATGGACGTCACGACTCAGGTTCCCTTCGCCGGGACGAGCTGCAGGTACAGCGCGGTGAGCACGGTGTTGACGAAGAACAGCAGCAGGAACGTGATCACGACCGATTGGTTGACCACGTCGCCGACGCCCTTCGGCCCGCCCTTCGGGTGGAGGCCGCGGTAGGCGGCGACCACACCGGCGAGGAAACCGAAGATCAGGGCCTTGATCGAGCTGATCACGAGATCGGGCAGCTGGGCCAGCGCGTTGAAGCTGGCGAGGTAGGCGCCGGGGGTACCGCCCTGCACCACCACGTTGAAGAAGTACCCGCCCACCACGCCGACGACGCTCACCATTCCGTTGAGCGCCACCGAGGTGAGGATCGCGGCGAGCACCCTCGGCACCACGAGGCGCTGGATCGGCGAAACGCCGAGCACCTCCATCGCGTCGATCTCCTCGCGGATGGTGCGCGCACCGAGATCGGCGCAGATGGCCGAGCCGCCCGCGCCCGCGATGATCAGCGTGGTCACGATCGGGCTCGCCTGCTGGACCACCGCCAGCACGCTCGCCGCGCCGTTGAACTGCTGTGCGCCGATCTGGCTGGTCAATCCCCCGAGCTGCAGCGATATGACCGCGCCGAACGGGATCGACACCATGATCGCCGGCGTGATCGACACGCTGGCGATGAACCAGAACTGCTGCACGAACTCCCGGAACTGGAACGGGCGGCGGAACAGCTGCACCAGCACGTCGAGCGCCATCGCGCACATGCGCCCGAATTCGCGCATCCCGTTCGCCGCCATCGACGGCACGCGCTCGATGAACGTGGTCACAGCGGGCCCCCGGGTTCGGTGGCCGGTTGGCGATGTGTCGCGAGTGGACGGATGCCGTAGGCGGCCCGCTCCTCGCGGCTCAGGCTGGCGAGGATGCCGTGCTGGGCCAGCGGCGGCAGCGTGTGCAGAATGCGCAGCACCCGCTCCTTGCGGCGGCGCACCGCGTCCCGGAACGGCAGCCCCGGCGTCGGCTCGATCTGCGGCACGACCCCGCGCATGTCCTCAGTGGACCCGTCGTGGTGCCCGGCGTCGACGAGCGCCTGCTCTTCGGCCATCGTCGCCGAGTCCTTCTCCTCCGACATGCCGATCGGGCCGAGCCTGCTGCCGCTGAGGAACTGCTTGACCACCGGCTCGTCGCTCGTGAGCAGGACCTCGCGCGGCCCGAACATCACCAGGTCCTTGCGAAAGAGCATGCCGATGTTGTCCGGCACGGTCCGCGCGACGTTGATGTTGTGCGTGACGATCAGGATCGTGGCGTCCAGCTGGGCGTTCAGGTCGATCAGCAGCTGCGAGATGTAGGCGGTGCGGACCGGGTCGAGGCCGGAGTCCGGCTCGTCGACCAGGATGATCCCGGGATCGAGCACGAGCGCCCGCGAAAGCCCGGCGCGTTTTCGCATCCCGCCCGAGATCTCGCCCGGCAGCTTCTTCTCCGCGCCGGCGAGGCCCGTCATTTCGAGCTTTTCCAGCACGATCTTGCGGATCTCGGTCTCGGACTTCTTCGTGTGCTCCCGCAACGGGAACGCCACGTTGTCGTAGAGGTTCATCGACCCGAACAGCGCGCCGTCCTGGAACAGCACCCCGAACAGCTTCCTGATCTCGTACAGCTCGCGTTCCGGGCACGAGCACAGATCGACGCCGTTGATGATGATCCGCCCCTGCTCGGGCCGGAGCAGCCCGATCAGCGACTTCAGGAACACCGACTTGCCGGTGCCCGACGGGCCGAGCAGCACGCTGACCTCGCCCGTCGGCAACGTCAGCGTCACGTCCCGCCAGATCAGCTGGCGGCCGAAAGACTTGGTCAGCCCTTCGACCGTCACCTCGACGCCCATCACACCTCCTGTTTTCGCGGCACGGATTTCCGCATCCGTCAGTTCTTGGGACAGTCCGCCGGGGTACACCGGACGTTGAGCGTCATCGTCAACGGGTTGTCCGGACCGGAGATCAGACCGGTGAGCAGCTTGCTGACGTCCTCACTCCCCTGGCAGCCCGCGAACGGCGGGATCTCGTACGTGGTCGACACGGGGGTCGGCTTCCCACCGCTCTTCGGCGGACGCAGGTCGATTTCCTGCTTGAGGTGGATATTCACGGGGGTCGCGGTGCGGCAGTTCGGCCCGACGTCGAGCGGGACCCCGTCGACCTTCGCGTTGCGGACGACGACATTGGCCTTGATCGTGATGTCCACCGGCGAGGTCGGGAACTTCACCTGGATGGATCCGACGGCTTCCTCCGTCTGGACGACTTCGACATCCGAGGTGGCCGGGGTGATCCGGAACGGCACGAAGTAACTCGACGTCGGCGGCAGACCGAAGTTGCCCCGTACCTTGGAAGTGGCGATCTGGACCACCGAATCGAACGTGCCCCGGCCGAACTTCACCTGCGAGCCGAGCTTCTTGATCGTGGTGGTGCTGTCGTCGATCCAGAGCGCGTAGCGAAGCCATCCGGTCGGTTCGGTCTTCGGGAAGTTGTACGGCGGGTCGTCGGCGAGCGCGACGCGCGCCGAGGGCTGCTGCGGCGCACCGGGTTCGATCCGGCCTGGCGCCTTGTCGTCCGCGAGCATGCCGACCGTGGCCAGCTTGCGCGGCGAACCCGGCTCGGCGGTACAGGAAACGTCCTTCTCCACGAGCGACTTGTCCCGCACCGCGTGCAGCTTCAGCGTCGGCGCGAGGTTGGTGACCTCGAACGTCACGTCACCGCCACCGGTCGCCTTCACCGGCGGTACGGCCGCGTCGAGCGGCAGCCGGAACTCCCCCGACGCGGGCAGCTTGGTGAGCGGGATCTTGATCGGCGCGAGCGCGACCTCCTCGGCCGCGGTCCCCTGCCGGACGACCAGCGAGCCGTCGACGGCGCCCTCGAAGGTGGTGACTCCCCACGCCTTCAGTGCGGCCACGGCCGGTTCGGGCAGCACCAGTTCCGCACCGGCACCGCTGACCTCGACCGCGTGGCCCGGTCCCGTCGTTTGCGGAAAGGTCGCGGTGAGCCCGGTCGTGACCCCGGCGGGCCCGTCGGGCAGCGGGCAGGTCGCGGGCACCACCGCGCTGGCCGCGCCCGCCACCGCGGGACTCGCCATGAACGAAACGCCCGCGACGGCCACCGCCGAAGCGAGCGCGAGCAGACGGGTGCGCCGTCGAGTCACCGTTGACAAGGCAGACTTCCTCGATCAGACAACAATGGGACACGAATTCACGAAATACATTTCGCTTACCGGCCAGTACGGTACTGAGGTGGTGCGGACCACACAAGAACCTCCAATAAAACCGCCCGCGCCGCGTCGAAATTCAATTCTTCTTGTCACCGAGGTGAGTGCGGCACCGGAAACGCCCATCGTGCGGAGCACAAAGATCCACCACCACCCGCTTTCGGCCTCCTCGAAGAGTCCTTTGTGGACGGAATCGACCGGAACTGTCACCGCGACCAGGTACCGCCACCTCGAAACTGTCACCAGGCTGAGCGGAACCGCGCCCGTTCTTGCGCGGTTCGCCCGGAAATGGCTACGTTCGCCGCGGGGCCGCTCGGCCATGACCAGCACCGGGGGAAAACGCGCGGGAGGAGTGCCATGTCGTCACAGCCAGGCCGTCCGCGCATCGAAGCGAGCGGACTCGGCAAGACCTACGGCGAGGTCACCGCGCTGACCGGGGTGAGCCTCGTGCTCCCGCCTGGCCAGGTGCTGGCCGTGCTCGGCCACAACGGGGCTGGCAAGACCACCCTCGTGGACATCCTCGCCACCAGGACGCGGCCCGGCACGGGCACCGCGACGGTGTGCGGGTACGACGTGGTCCGCGCACCGGTGGAAGTGCGGCGGCGGATCGGCGCCACCCGTCAGTTCACCGCGCTCGACGACGGGCTTTCCGGCACGGCCAACCTGGTGCTGGTCGCGCGCCTGCTCGGCGCGGGCAAAGCGGCCGCGAAGCAGCGGGCGGGCGAACTGCTCGACTCCTTCGGCCTCGCCGACGCCGCGGACCGGGCGGTGCGCACCTACTCGGGCGGTATGCGCCGCAGGCTCGACCTCGCGGCCGGTCTCGTCGGCGCGCCGGAAGTCCTGTTCCTCGACGAGCCGACCACCGGCCTCGACCCGGTGAGCCGCGGCGAACTGTGGCGGATGGTGCGCGAACTCGCCGGTGGCGGCACCTCGATCGTGCTGACCACGCAGTACCTCGAGGAGGCCGACCGGCTCGCCGACGACGTGCTGGTCCTCGCCGCGGGCGCGGTCGCGGCCGCGGGAACGCCGTCGGAGCTGAAGGCACGGCTGGGAAAGCGCAGCGTTACGGTCACCTTTGGCGACGCCCACGCGTGCGAGCGCGCCTTCGCCACGCTCGACGGTCACGGCTTCGCACCGGTGCGGGACCCGCACGCGCATTCCGTCGCCGCGGCGATCGCCGAACCGTCCGACGTCACGGCGCTGGTGCGCGCCCTCGACTCCGCGGGCACCGAGATCAAGGGCCTCTCGATGACCGAGCCGTCGCTCGACGACGTATACCTTTCACTGCACCGGCAGGCGTGGAGCACCTCATGACCGAAATCGCCTGGCGTGGCAGCGGGTTCGGCACCCAGGTCCGCGTGCTCACCGGCCGCTCGCTGCGCGCGGCCTTCGCCGACCGGAGCCTGTTCTTCTTCAGCCTGCTGCAACCGGTGGTGCTCCTGCTGCTGTTCAGCCAGGTCTTCGACGGGATCGGGCGCCTGCCCGAGGTCGCGCGCTACGGCGCCTACATCGACTTCCTGATGCCGTCGACGCTGGTGAACATCGCGCTCACCACGGCGATGAGCTCCGGGGCGGCCCTGCTCACCGAGACCTACACCGGGTTCGTGAGCAGGCTGCGGGGCATGCCGATCAGCCTGATGTCGGTGCTGCTGGCGCGCACGCTGGCGGACACCGCGCGGCTGGCCGTGCAGCTCGCGGTGACGCTGCTCGCCGGGGTGGCGCTGCTCGGCTTCTCCCCCGGCGGCGGGCTGCTCGGCACGGTGACCGCGGTGCTGCTGACCCTCGTCGTCGGCTGGGGGCTGAGCTGGGTCTTCCTCGCCGTCGCCACGATGGCGCGCAAACCGGAGACCCTGCAGACCGTGTCGTTCATCGCGGTGTTCCCGTTGATGTTCTCCTCCACCGCGTACATGCCGCCGGACGTCCTGCCCGCGTGGGTGCGCGCGCTGTCCACCGTCAACCCGCTCACCTACGCCATCGACGCGGTGCGCTCCCTCTCGCTCGGGTTCCCCGTCGGCGGCGCGGTATGGCTCGCGCTCGCGCTGACCGCGGCCGCCGCGCTCGCCGGCGCGGCGCTCGCGGGGAGGAACTTCCGGCGCAATTCATTCTGATCACCTGACAACAACACCAGCCGGTTTTCGCGTAATCGTGACAAGTTCCGGGCAATACCGGGGAAATTCCCTTACCGCAGCCAAAGTTTGCTATAACCGTTACGGACCTACCGGCTGGTAACTCGATTACCGAGGGGCACCGCGCACTCCGCAAAGCAAAGGAGCTTTGACCATGCGAAGCCGAATTTCCGCAGCGGCCCGCAACGCCGCGAGGCTGACCGGGCTGCCGCACCGGACGGCACTGGCCATGGTCGGCGGCGCGCTCGCGATACTCCCGGTGGCCTCGGCGGCGTCGACCACGATGGCCGTGATCCAGCCGTCCGCGTCCGGCGCCACGCCGCTCCTGCCGCCTTCGCACCCGCTCTCGGCCGTGCCGTCCGGCCCGATCTCCGTGGACGGCAGCCTGCCGGAACCGGTCTCACCGGTGCCGCTCGGCGCACCGGGCTCGGCGCTGGCCCCGGTCGCGTACTCGTTGCCGAGCGGTCCGCTCGGGATCCCCGGCACCGCGCTCAAGGCCTACCGCAAGGCCGCCGATCTGATGGCGGCCGAGCGGCCGGGGTGCCACCTCGACTGGGCGCTGCTCGCGAGCATCGGGCGCATCGAGTCCAACCACGCGCGCGGCGGGTACGTCGACGCGAACGGCACCACGCTCCGGCCGATCCTCGGGCCGGTGCTCAACGGCTTCGGCGCGGTGGCCGCCATCGCCGACACCGACGGCGGCCGCTACGACGGCGACACGGTCTGGGACCGCGCCGTCGGCCCGTCGCAGTTCATCCCCGGCACGTGGCGCGCCTACGGCGCGGACGGCAACGGCGACGGGAAGAACGACCCGAACAACATCTACGACGCCGCGCTGGCCACCGCGCGCTACCTGTGTTCGGGCGGGCTCGATCTGAGCCAGCCCGCCTCGCTGCGGGCGGCGGTGCTCCGCTACAACAACTCCGCCTCCTACGCCGACACGGTGATCCGCTGGGCGGAGGCGTACCGCAAGGGTGTCGCCCCGCTGCCGGACAGCCCCGTCCCGGTCGGCGCGCCGGACGTGCCCGCGGCCCCGGCCACCGAGCCCGGCCCGGGACCGGTGCCGCCGCCCGGAACGCCGCCGGTGACGCCGCCGCCCGGCACGACACCTCCCCCCGGCACCACACCGCCCGGCACCACGCCGCCGTCGACACCGGGCACCCCGCCGTCGACGCCGACGAAGCCGCCGACGACCACGCCCACCACTCCGCCGGTGACGACACCTCCGCCTGCCACCAGCACGCCGAAACCGCCGACGACGACCCCGTCCACGCCGAGCAGCCCGCCGCAGACCACCTCGTCGCCGTCGAAGCCGCCCGCGGACACCACGCCGCCCACCAGTACCGGGCCCACGACCAGCACCGGGGGCGCCAGCACGTCCGGCTGAACCGACGTCCGAGGCACCGGGGCCGAAGGGAATCGCGAATGGCACAGCTGCTCCGGACATTCGGTGAACTGATCACCCTCGCCACGCTGGGCGTCCCGCCCGCCGTGCTGTTCTGCGGCCTGCTCGCGATGCGCCGCAAGCGATCGGGCCAGCGCGACCCCGGCGCCACCGCGGTCTGCGACGTGCTGCTGGTGTTCTCCGCGTGCTGCGTGCTGTACCTGGTCGGCAAGCCCATCCCCGGCCAGGCCAGCACCGCCGATCTCACGCCGGGCACCGAGATCGCCGACGCGCTCGACGAACTGCCGTCGAGCAGCGACCCGCTGTGGCAGGCGGCCGCGAACCTCCTGCTGCTCCTGCCACTCGGGGCGCTGATGCCGGTTCGGTCGGCGCGCCTGCGCTCGGTGGGCAGGATCGCCGGGGGCGCGGTCGTGCTGTCGTCCGCGATCGAAGCGGCGCAGTACCTGTTCCTCACCGGCAGGGTGGCCGCCACCGACGACGTCGTGCTGAACACGCTCGGCGCCACACTCGGCGCACTGCTCACCCGCCGCTGGTGGGCGCGGCGGCGGCGCGAACTGGTCCTCTGCGACATCATCCCGGCCCCGATCCGGTTCCGCACACCGGTCCCGGTGCCACCCGCGCCCGCGACCCGATCGGGACCGGCATGGCACTGGCACCGGCTGCGCCGGGTCGCCAGACCGGCGGGCCCCGCGTCGGCCCAGTCCGCTTTCCTCACCGGCAAGGTACTGACCGGAACGAGCCGCGCGAGACTTCCCGAGAATCCTTTCACGGCAAGCGATCGAGCACAGTTCCTGCCGAACCAGCGGTGCGATTCTGAATCAGGTGAATCCACTGTGGACGCGATCGATCAGGCGCACGCAGGTCTGTATAACCCTTGAGGTGTATGATCTTCCACCAAAGACCAAGCGCCACCGGCACGGTCCGCACCCACGCACCGCACCAGATCAAAATAATCGGCGATTGACGATCTTCGTGCATTCGGGTGATTTCACACGAATTGGCGTTCTATGCGAAGAAAGCCTTCCGGAGCGTGATCGGCCCGCTACAGTAGAGAATGCTGTGGAAGGGCTTCACGTTACCAGCGTCCTTCCACCAGGTGTCGCCGAGGGGAACGGCGCACGCGCAGGCGCGCGCCGGGGGAGGGCACGGCCGATGAGCGAACCCGCGAACGCCCAGCCGCTTGGTGCCCTGGGCTCGTTGCGCTGGATGGATGGCATGGACATCTGGATCGCGGACGCGGCGATCGCCGACGCCGACGCGGCCGCAGCCTCCGCAGGCCGATCCGGTTTCACCCTCGACCTGGACCAGGCGAACCACCTTCTCGACGAAACCATCCGGATTCGCACAGAGTTGGTGCACCTGCAGCGCAAAGCCGATGAGCTGGAAAGCCTCACGCCCCCCGCGCACGACCCGGCGAGCGCGGACTACCACGGCTCGCTCACCCGGCAGGGTCAACAGCCTGGCGCCTTCGCCTACGGTGCGGGGCATCTTCACGTCGAGGTCGATTACCTGGCAGAACTCATCCGCCGGTTGCGCCAAGCGGTGGGGCGTACGGAAGAGACCGATGAGGACGGCGCGAGACATCTGAGGAAGACCCCCGAAGGCGAGGGCTACGCCGGATGAGCCACCACCGGATCGCCACGATCGTCGGGGTCTGCGCGATGACTGCCGCGGCCGCGGGGTGCTCGCGCGGAACGCCTGCGGCGCCTCAGGATTCACCAGCGGCCAACAGTATTCCGCAGACAGCTACGACCGCGGTGCCGTTCGCGGGCGCACCGAAGGTACCTTCCCCGCTCCCCGACTCGGCAATGGCAGGCGATCCGTGCACCGTCTTGACGCCACAGCAGGTGAAGGACGCTCTCGGGAACAAAGTGAGCCAGAAGCGTGACGACATTTCGGGTATCGGTCCCAACTGCTTCTGGTCGACCGATAGCGGTGCGACGATAGCCGTGACCCTGGACACCGAGCCACGGCATGGCCTGAGCGGGTTGTACGCGAACGTGCAGCCGAAGGCCGAGGTGTGGAAAGTGCTGTCCGCCATTCAAGGCTTTCCCGCCGTCGCGAGCGTGACTCCGTCGGGCGGCAAGCCCGATCGGTATTGCAACATCAGCGTCGGACTGCTCGACACCGCGACGGTGGATGTCGGGCTTTTCCTGGGGGACAGCAAGATCGGGAAGGTCGATCCGTGCACCGTCGCCGTGCGTGCGGCCGACGCGGCGGTGTCGACGTTGCGGCAGAAAGTCGGGGGGTAACCATGGTTCCGTTCGATCAGCTCGGTGAAGTGGTCAGCACGATCGCCGAGGGCGTGGAAGACGCGTTCGGGGCGATCGGGGACTTCCTGTCCGAACCGCTGACCTTCGGCGGGAGCGCGGACTTGCCGCAGGCGATGGGCTTGCCGCAGATCGTGGAGGACATCAAGAACGGTCGCTCGGAGGACTGGCACCAAGGCACACGCGGGGCACACGACCTGGCCACCGCGCACCAGAAGGCCAGTGACGACATCGGCAGGATGCTGACCGCGTTGCGGGCGTCGTGGACCGGGCAGGGCGCGGACAGCGCGGACGCCAGGATCGACAAGTTCCGCGCGGTCACGAACGCGGCGGCGGAGCGGTTCACCGCGAACGCCGACAACCTCGGCGCGACGGCGGACGGGTTCGACTACGTTCAGCACCATCTGGAGCCGATGCCGCCGAAGCCGCCGGAGAAGGACTTCTGGGACGAGATCACGCCGTGGAACACCGACGTCGAGGACGCCATCGAAAGCTACAACGCGACCGCGAACCGGAATCTGGAGCTCTACAGCCGTTACGCGGCCGACACCGGTGCCAGCGCCAGCGGCCTCAACGGTGACTACGGGGTGCTGGGCGCCTACGACGGCAAGGATTTCACCATGCGGCACGGGCCGTCGGGTCCTCACGGACCAACGGGCCACGGCGGGCCGGAACCGGTGGTGAAGCACCCCGGCCAACCCGGCCCCAGCGAACCCGGGCACGGCAAGCCCGGCCCTGGCGCTCCCGGTCCCGCCGGTCCACCGGTGTCCCCCGGTACCGGCGGCGATGGTGCGGGCCGGGTACCTCCGCCGACCGGTGGCGCAGGGGGCACACCGGTCGGCGGAGGCCACCCGGCCGAGGAGGGCACCACGACCGCGGGGTACGTACCTCCTGAGATTCCCGATGGCACCCGTTCAGCGGTACCACCCGGCTCGACACCGTCCATGTCCACCGGGACGAGCACCGGAATCGGGTTCGGCATGCCGGGGACGACGGCCGCACCGGGGAGCACCGCACGCGGTGGTGCGAACGGAGGCACGGGACACGCGCCGGGCGCCCGATCCGGTGGCACCGCCGTCGAACCCGGCGCAACCGGGAGCCGGAGCGCCACCGCCGGGGGCCGTGGTGCGAAAGGCGCGCCGGAGGGCGGGATCGTGCCGGGTGGCGGCCGGGGGAAGGACGACGACCGCGAGCACCACCGGAAGTACGGTCTGCCGGACACCATCGCCGAAACGGACGACGAGGCCGAGAACGCCACCGACCCGGTGACCGGGCTGCCGGTGATGCCACCCACCATCGGCGCCTGATCCGTCCGTCCTTGTTCGTGTCACTGCCCTGATCGCGGGGGTCTCGTGATTGACCAGCCGGTGGTGCTACCGAAGATGGTGTTCGTGACGGCGTGCGAAATGGCCGGCTCGAACGGGCCCCTCCCTGCCGTCATCGGCACCAACTGGCACTACTGGATGACCGAGGACGCTCGCACCGCCCTCGCGGCGGAAACCATGGATGCCTTGCGGGACCGGGGTTTCGCGCGCCGGGATCAGCTGCACCCGGTGTGGAAGAACACCGTCGCGGTGCTCACCGGCCCCGATCGGGAGTTCTACGCCTGGAACTCCTTCGCGGACGGCACCACGGCCGCGATCCTGGTCGCCGCTCGGGGCCGCGACGCGGTGCGGGTCGTCGTGGGTGAGGACGTGGTGATGCTCGATCCCGTCGAACCCGAGTTCCTCGCGACCCACCTGCTGGAGGCGCTGCCCGAGCTGCCCGGCGCCGAGGTGCGCACGGTCGCGGTGCCCCGCGCGCTCATGGACGGCACGGACACGGCATCCGGCGACACCCGTGACGCCCAATACCTGGCTGCCCTGATGTGCGCGCCGCGCGACGCGGTCCACCAGCTCTACACGGCGGTGCGAACCCCGGCCGGTGAACGCGAGCGCAGCCTGCCGATCAGCGCGATCGACCTCACCGGCCGGGGCCGCATCCTGACCTACCTCACCGGCGACGACCACGTCGAACTCACGCCGGGCAGCCCCCACCTCGTCGTGCGCACCCTCAACAACACCCACCAGCAGCTCAGTTGACGCCGACCGTGCGCAGGGCCCGGTCGGACCCGGTGACGCAGGTGAGCAGCGCCGCGACACCGGCGAGCACGATGGCGAGCTGGGTGAGCCCGCCATCGGTGGCCTCGGCGCCGAACGCCCACGCGAGCACGCTCGTCGACGCCAGCGCGCCGATGTACTGGGCGGTGCGGAACAACCCGGAAAGCGTGCCGACGCGGTCCGCGGGCGCCTGGACGTACAGCGCGGTCTGGTTCGCCACGGTGCTCATGCCCTGCCCGATGCCGAACAGGAACCCGATCGCCACGACGATCCACAATGGACTCCCGACGGACAGCGGCAGCAGCGCCAGCGAGCCGACGAGCAACGCGCCGGTGGTGAGCAGCAGCCTCGCCCGCACGCCGAGCCCGAGCCGGGTGCCGAACGCGGACAGCGTGACGGTGGTGATCGACATCGGCAGCAGCACCAGCCCGGTCATCGCCTCCGGCAGCGCGTATCCCTGCGCGAGCCATTGCGGGTAGCCGTAAAGGAAGGCGTAGATCACGAGGTAGCCGAGCCCCTGGCGGAGGTAGGTGGCGATCAGCGGCCGGTTACCCGCCAGCGCGCGGAGGTCGAGGAAGGGCTGCCGCGTCCGCAGCTCCCACCAAATGAGCGCACCGCCGGAGACGAGACCGGCGATCAGGTACGGCCACCGCGCCGCTTCCGGGCGCATCACGAACATCAGCAGCGCGGTGAGCGCCACCGCGAACAACCCGACCCCGCCGACGTCCACCGGCGCGCGCGAGGATTTCGCGCCACCGGGCGAATCCCGCGGCAGCCACCACAACGCCAGCGCCAGGCCGATCCCGGCCAGCGGCACGTTCACCGCGAAGGTCCAACGCCAGTCGCCGAGCCCGACCAGCAGGCCGCCCAGCGTGGGGCCGATGGCCATGCTCGCCTGCGTCGAGGTGGCCAGCACGGTCAGGACCCGGTCCGGCACCGCCACCTCCGCCGCGGTCGCGCGCGCCTTCACCAGCGCCATCGCGGCGGGGAACCCGGTCGCGGTACCGAGGCCGAGCAGGATCCTCGACGCCAGCAGCACCCCGAACGTCGGTGCCAGCGCGCCGAGCAGGCCCGCCGCGAGCACCGACACCAGCCCCGCGGTGAGCACGCGCCGCGCGCCCAAGGTGTCCACCAGCCTGCCCATCACCGGCTGCGCCACCGCGGTCACCAGGTACAGCACGGTCACCAGCCACACGGTGTGCTGCGGCCCCACGCCGAGATCGCGCCCGATCGGCACCAGGGTGACCGCGATCATCGACGAGTTGACCGCGTTGAGCAGGGTGCCGAGCACGAGCGGGGTCAGGAAGCGGCCGCCGAACCCGGTCGCCGGCCGCGAAGCCGTGACGGTCACGGCACCGCCACCGGCACGCGCTGCGCCCTCGGCACGAAGATGTCGGCGCGGGCGATCACGCGCGCCGACCGGTTCAGCCGGACCCCGATCAGCCGTTCGCCGTCGAGCACCAGGCTGGCCGAGACCACGCCCGCGGGGGTGCCGAGGCGGATCTCGCCGTCACTGGCCTTGGCGTGGGCGCGCACGGTACTGCCCGGCACCGTGGCCGCGGCCGCCACCGCGACGGTGGCGGTGAGCCCGATCGCCGGATGGGGCGCGTGCATCGACGCCATCCGCACCGAGACGTCGTAGTCGCGGGCGGAGATCCGCGTACCGTCGGTCGCCGTGTAGTCCCGCGCCGCGCCGACGACGCCGAACTTGGGCACCGCGTGGCTGATCGGCCCGCCGGGAGCGACCAGTCCCATGTGGACACCGGCGCGGTGCCGGAGCTCGAGCACCGACGGCAGCACCGCGGCGAACTCGGCGACGGTCTCGCTTCCGGTCAGGCCCAGTGCTTCGGCGTCGAACAACGCGGCGGGTGCGCCCGCGTCGACGAGCGTCGCGGGCGCGGCCCGGTCGGACAGCGCGAAGTCGTCGACCGCCGCGCCGGTGGGCAGCAGCTCGCCGGTGGTGCTGCCCACCGGGTCGAGGAACTCGAGGCCGACCGCGACACCGGGTGAGGCCACCCCGGGGATGGTCGCGTCGCCGAATGGGGTGAAGCGGCCGCCGGGGGTGTCGACCACCGCGTCGATCCTCGATCCGGTGTTGGTGTTGCGCATCCGCACCGTCGTCCGCTCGCCGCGCGGCCTGACCAACCCGGACTGCACCGCGTACAACCCGACCGCGGTGCCGCAGTTCCCGCAGTTGCTGCCCCATTCCACCTCGTTCACCCCGACTCCGACCTGCGCGAACGTGTAGTCGATGTCCACTCCGGACTCGTAGGAGTGCGAGATGATCGCGGCCTTGGACGTGGTCGACGTCGCGCCGCCGACGCCGTCGATCTGGCTGTGGTCCTGCGAACCGAACGCGGCGAGGAGCACGTCCTCGAGCGAGGCGCCGCGGCCGTGCACGTCCGTGACGTCGAACAACCAGCACTTGCTCGTGCCGCCGCGGACCAGGGTGCCCGAAACGCCGATCACTTGTCTTTCCCGCCGTGACATGACAGATACACCGCCTACCATTCTTTTCAGAATTCGAGGATTACCCGAATACATTTCCGATGACTGCGGCACCGAAGTCAACCCGAGGGCCGCGACCGCCCCGATATCACCGGTGGTCGCGCATCAGCCTCGTTATTAAACGTACAGTAAAGGAAAAGTCATGTCAAAGCGCATGCGCTGGAAAGTCACAGGTCCACGCACATTACCGGGAGTCACTCACCCATCCCACGAACGAGTGAAACCGGGTTTCCCGGGGAACTTTTCGCCCTGAAGCCCGACCAAGAACGGGTTCTCGCGGCGATTTTCTGAACCGGCGGTGAACGGGCGGCCAAAGGGGAACCACGTTCCCGCGCGCGAAATACCAGCACCCATCTCGAGGAAAACGATTACCGGAAGTTTGTGTACATAAAGAACACGGAAAGAGTTTTCACACCCCGCCGCCATGTGAAAATCGTGCCGGGATCAGGTCGCCGAGGCTGCCAACGGGCTCGCGCATGGGGCCGTCCGGTCGGCGGCCGGAACCGGACATCGTCGAGCCCGCGGGCTGATGGCCCGGCAGTATGGTTTCTTCCGGGAGCGAGGAGGTACTACCGGTGCGTGCCCTGGTTGCTGGGGTGAGGAAAGGATGAGGGTCGTGTCCAGTCGCCGCGGGTGGGGCATCGTGCGAACGACTGCCGCGGTGGTGGCCACACTCCTGGCGGTCGGGTGTTCGAGCGGTTCGCCGCCCCCACCGCCGCCGGTGTCAGCCGCTCCACCGGCAAGTACCGGCCCGGTGTTCACTCCGCCGGACGAGGCATGCAAGGGTGGCAAACCGTTCGAGTCGGAAAGTCCGCCCTACGCCGGAGCAGGCCCGCACAAGCTCATCGGGTTCCAGGCCCGCGACTACGACCAAGCCACCCGGTACTTCCCCCCGGATCAGCCAGAACTTCCGGCGGAATGGGCGGGCTCCCCCGGGGCCTCCCCTGCCAACGGGGTGTTTCTCCCGTTGTACTCCGCCGACGCCTACGCGCACGCCCAGCTGGCCTTGTGTATGTCCGATCCGCGCATTACCGGCCGGCGGGTCGGCGAATGCTCCTACGGAGACCTGGATCTGCCGAACATCCCCGGTTCGCCGGTCGAAGTGGTGTCGGCCTACTACGACTTCGTCGTGTACGAGCTGAAAACGGGTCGACGCGTGCGTGCCTTCCGGATCGACGGCGACGGCGCGGACCACTGCCCGAAGCAGATCAGCGGCGGCATCCAGCACGTCGCCCAGGGCTTCGACGAGGCCACCCTGATCGAGCGGCTGCGCGACCTGGTGGAAGGACCGGCGGCCACCCGTTAGCCGGTCGGCGGCGGCCAAGCCGTCAGGGAATGGGCGCGGCGACGAGGCGGTCCAGGTGATCGGCGGCCGCGGCCGCTCCCCCGGCGCGGTCGAACGATTCGCGCAGTCGCGCTGCCTCGTGCGCGTACGACGGGTTCCGGCACACTTCGAGCACGGCGTCGCGGATGTCCTCGGCGGACGCGCGATCGAACCGAAGCCGCACCCCCGAGCCGGAGTCGACGATCTGCTGCGCCAGCAGCGGCTGGTCGTCCCTGATCGGCGCGACCACGAGCGGGACGCCGTGGCTGAGGCTCTCGCACACGGTGTTGTGGCCGCCGTGGCAGACCACCGCGGTCGCGCGCCGGATCAGCGCGAGCTGCGGGATCCACCGGACGGCCAGTACGTTCGGCGGCCCCGCGGCGGGCACCACGCCGTCCGGGTCGGCGATGACCACCTGGAACTCCGGCGGCAGGTCCGCGAAGGCGCGCAGCGCCGTGGTGAGGAACCGGGCGCCCGGCTCGCCGTTGGCGGTGCCGAACGTGACCACCACCAGTTTCGCCTGCCCCCGCACTCGTTCCCACGGGAAGTCCTCGTAGGCGTTCCGGTCGGCGAGCGCGGCCCCGACGTACCGCAGCTCGCCCGCCGGGCGCACGATCGCCTCGCCCGCCAGCGCTTCGGTGGTGAACGCCAGCACCAAACCGGGCGAGAAGCGGAGATCGCCGGTACTGGCCGGGACCCCGTGCCGCGAGCGCAGGCCCCGCAGCAGGCCGTCGATCCAGGCGGCCACCTTCGGCATCGCGGACACCGGATCGGACAGCTCCGACGGCGTGCTCGCGGCGGTCGCCCACGGCAGGCCGGTGCGCGCGGCGACGACAGCGCCCGCGAGCGCCTGCTGGTCGACCACCAGCGCGTCGGGTTCGCACGCGTCGACGGCGGCGGCGACCCCGTCGACCATCGCGTCCGCCAGGGGCACGAGATAGGACTCCCACAGGAACTTCAACGCCGCGAAACCGCGCAGCGCGCCGGGGCGCCGCGCGACCTCGAACGCGGCCGAATCCCCCGCCGGGTACACGGTTTCCCCCGCGCCGAGCAGCCGAGGCACCTCCGGTAGCGGCCCCGTCCACACCACCTGATCGCCTCGCGCGCGCAGTTCCGCGGCCACGCCCCGCAACGGCGAGACGTGCCCGGTCAGCGGCGGCACGACGAACAGGTACCTAGTCACCGGCGTGCCTCGCGACCCAGTCGAGCACCAGTTCCCGCACCCGCCGATGCTGTTCGACGAGCACCGAGTGGCCCTGCCCTTCGAAGACGACCCGTTCACCGCGCGGCAGCAGCGAAGTGAGCGCGTCGAGGTCGTCGGACTGGTAGCCGTTCTGGCCGAGCAGTGACAGCACCGGGCACGAAATCGACCGGACGTCGTCGAGCGTCATCAACGGCCCGAGCGGGACCTCCTGGGTGATGCTGGTGGCCATGATGCGCTTGGCCGCCATCCTCGCCAGCCGCCGGTGGTGCGCGCTGTAGGCGGACTCGATCCAGTCGTAGTTCTCCTCCGCGGACAGGAATTCCGCCGTGTAGTCCAGGATCTGGGTCATCTTGTCCGCCCACACCTCGGTCGGCGGCTCGGCCTCGATGCACACGATGCTCCGCACGCGCTCGGGGTTCGTCAGCGCGTAGCTGTAGGCGATCGTGCCGCCGAAGCTGTTCCCGACGAGGTGCACGGGAGCGTCCGGGCGGACCTGGCGCAGGAGGTCGTCCAGATCGGCCACGAAGTCCTTGAGCGTGTACCCGCTGTCCGGGATCTCGGTCTTGCCGTGCCCGCGCAGGTCGTAGCTGATCACGTCGATCCCGGCGGCGGAGACCGGCGACGCGAGCGTCAGGTAGAAGCTCGCGAGGCTGTCCGTGCCCATCCCGTGGACGAACACCACGGCCTCCCCCGTCGACTCCTTGGCCGGGAGCAGGCCGACGTTGGTCCGGAGGCCGTTGACGAGCATGATCTCCACCGCTCAGCGGACCTTCGACTCGACGTAGTCGGCGATGTCCCCGACGCGGAGGCCGATCACCTCGTCGAGTTCCTTCTCCGCGAGGAACTCGGCGAGGTTGACCTCGGTGCCGAAGTGGTCGGCGAGGATGCCCGCGAAGGTCACCAGGTCGATGCTCTCCAGCCCGAGGTCCTCGTGGAACGTGGTGCCGCTGGTGATCTCGATGCCGAGCAGGTCGGCGCCGCCGACCATCTCGCCGAGCAGTTCGGTGACCTTCGAGAAGACGGCCGTATCGGTGTTCATAGTCGTGCTCCGCGTTCGTAGTTCGTCGTACTGACCCCTGACCGCTCCCCCGCCCTCGCCCGCACGGTGTCCCCGTCGCGTTCGAGGTGGACCGTCAGCTCGGGAACCGGCGCCCCGTGCTGCCCCCGCACCGCCGCCACTCCGCCGGACACCGACACGACGAGCTCCGCCGGGTAGATCCCGGTGGTGCCGCGCTCGGCGAGCCAGGCGCGGGCGGCGTCCTTGGCCGCGATCCGGTCGGTCAGCCACCGCTGCCGCCGCGGCGGCGGGCAGCGGTCGTAGTCCGCGCGCTCACCGGATCCGAGGTACACCCCCGCGTACAGGTCACGGCCCGCCGCCGTGCGCCACGGTGCGTTCAGCGCCATCCGGCCGCCGGAGTCCGATGTGGACAGCAGGTTCCGCTCGGGGAAGGCGTAGGCCCGGTGGGCGTGGTGGTCGCAGGCGAACCGGACGTCCCGCCACGCCTCGATCGTGACCCACGTCCGTCCCCTGTGGACGAGCTGGGCCGACATGCCGAGCCGGTCCTCGGTGACCTCGGTGATCTCGACGAGGCAGTCGAGCCGCTCGCCTTGGCCGGGATGCGGGCCGTGGAACCTGATTTCCTTGACACTGCGGGGAAACGCGAGCAGACCGTCCGATTCGGACGCCATCAGCCAGCAGCCGAGTAGCTGGCCGACGCTGTCCAGCAGCCCGCCCGGCGCCGGTGGCACCACCAGTTCGCCGCGGATGTGGCGGGCGCCGAGTCCGTGCAGGACCGACAGGCCCTGGTAGCCGGGCCCGTGGAACATGTCCCGCTGCTCGTAGGTTCCCGCCGCGGTCGTCGGCGGTGTTTTCTCCGGTGCGCCAACGGTTCGCTGCTCCGGCGGTACCGGGTAGGCACGGCCGAGTTCGACCGTCATCGACGCGTACTCGCCGATCTCGACCCGGACCCGGTCGCCGTCACGCCTCGTCCGCAGCGGCACGCGCTGGGCGGGCGCGGCGACGAGCCAGCGCGTGAAGACGGCGTGGTGCACCGCCACCGCGACCTCGTCCGGCCAGCGGCGCGCCACCTCGCCGACGGCGAGCTCGATCAGCGCGGTCGCGGGCACCACGGGCCGGTGGTCCTCTTCGTCCGGCCAGTCCGCGCGCTGCCGGAAGAACCGGTGGTCGCGCAGGTACGGCATGGTGTCGAGGGAGATGTCGAGCAGGACGTCCGCCGCGGCTTCGGTCGCCGCCCCGAGCGCCGCCGCCGCGACGGACGCGGCGGCGCGGCGGGTGTCGGCCAGCAGCTCGGTGAACTCCGCGACGACCTCCGCCGCGGTGCCGGGCGGCAGTGCGGGCAGGTCCGGGTCACGGGGGCGGTCGAGCAGCCCGCGTGCCGCCGAGGGGACCGACATCGGCGCGCCGAACGTGTCGATCGCGATGGCGGCACCGGTTCTGGTCCGGTCGAGCGAATCGAACCGCGGGTCACCGCCCTCGGCCCACAGCGCCGCGGCGACGCGGCGCAGCTGCGCCATGCCGTCGCGGCCGGGCGCGTCCGCGCTGACCATCAGGTGCGCGCGCCCGTCGAGGGTGTCCGCGACGAACGACCCGAGCTGGCCAGGTCCCGCTTGGAGGAAGATCCGGAACCCGTCGGCGTACATCGACTCGACCAGCTCGCGGAACCGCACCGGCGCGACGAGGTGTTCGAGGTAGAGCGCGCGGACCTCGTCGAGGTCCTCCGGGTAGCGGCCGGTGGTGGTGGCCGACCAGATCGGCACCGACGGCGGGGTCAGCCGGAGCTCGCCGATCAGGTACTCGAACGAGGAGAGCATCGGGCGCAGCAGCGGGGTGTGGAACCCGGACCGGAACGGCAGGACCCGCGCGACCACCCCGTCGGCGCGGCACCGCTCGGCGAGCCGCGCGACGGCCTCCGGCGGACCGCACGCGATCGACTGCCTCGGCGCGTTGTCGTGCGACACCACCAGATCCGGCTCGTCCGCGATCCGGTCGGCCGCCTCGGCGGCGGGGCAGCCCAGTACGACGAAATCGGCTTCCGGCGGTTCGAACCCGCCGGGGAGGTACCGCGAGTGCAGCGTCTTCGCCTCGTCGATCCGGTACATGCCGGCCACCGTCATCGCGGTCCATTCGCCGACGCTGTGCCCGGCGAACCCGTCGGGGACGATCCCGAGCCGCCGCAGCGCGAAGTCCAGCGTCACGCCAGCGGACCACAGTCCGTCCACATGCGACAGAAGGGAGCCGGTGCGCACCGTCGGGGGCGGCGCGAGCCCGAAATGGGCGGCGACGTCGGCGCACCGGGAGGCGAACTCGGCTTCGATACCGGGGAACACGAACGCGGTCTTCGCCGACGGTTCGGCGAGCAGCAGCGGATCCGGCGCGAACCACACGTCGTTGCGCCCCCGCCACGGCTCGCCCTTCGCCACGATCCGGCGCGCCAGTTCGAGCTTGCGGTCCGTCGGGTCCACAACGGACAGACGGCAGAGCCCGGTGGTGGCAGGCGTCGCGGCGCGCAGCGCGCTGCCCTGCTTCGCGAGCAGCGTGGCCAGTTCGCCCGGAGTTCCGGCACCGAGCCGGACGATGCGCTCCGGCTCGCGGACCGCCGCGCGCGATCGCGACGGCCGCGCGGGTTCCTCCAGTATCGTGTGCGCGTTGATCCCGCCGAACCCGAACGCGTTGACCCCGGCGCGCCGCGGTGTGCCGTCCCGGGGCGCGTCCCACTCCCGCGCCGTGCGGATCGCGGTGAACGCGGTTCCGGCCAGCAGCGGATTCGGCTCCTCGCAGTGCAGCGTCGGCGGCAGCGTCGTGTGGTGCACCGCGAGCGCGGCCTTCACCAGCCCGGCGATCCCGGCGGCGGGCATGGTGTGCCCGATCATCGACTTCACGGACCCGATCACCGCGCCACCCCCGGCGGGCGGCCCGAAAACCCTGGTGATGGTGTCGATCTCGGCCGCGTCACCGGCGGGCGTCGCGGTGCCGTGCGCTTCGAGCAGGCCGAGTGCGTGCGGGGCGAGCGGATCGAGCCCCGCCTCCGCCCACGCGCGGCGCAACGCCAGTTCCTGGCCGCGGGTGTCCGGGTTGAACAGGCTGGCCGCGCGCCCGTCGCTGGACGTCCCAGTACCGCGCACCACCGCGTAGATCCGGTCGCCGTCGCGCTCCGCGTCGGCGAGGCGCTTCAGCACGACGACGCCGGTGCCCTCCCCGATCAGGAGCCCGTCGGCGTGCCGGGAGAACGGGCTGATCCGCTCGCTCGGCGACAACGCGCGCAGTTGCGTGAACAACGACCACAACGTCTCGTCGTGGCAGTGGTGCACCCCGCCCGCGAGCACCGCGTCGCACCGGCCGGTGGCCAGTTCCGTCATCGCGTGGTCGACCGCGAGCAGCGAGGACGCGCACGCCGCGTCGATGGTGTACGCGGGCCCGCCGAGATCGAGCCGGTTGGCGACGCGGGACGCGGCGAGGTTGGGCACGAGCCCGATCGACGCGTCGGGATCGGTGGAGCCGAGCGGTTCCAGCAGCGCCGCGCGCAGGCGGTCCAGCTCGGAGCCGGTGACCGACGGCAGCACCTCGCCGATCGCGCGCAGGATCTCGCCGACCCCTCGGACGCGCTGCTCGAAGCGCATGATCCCGGGCGTGTGGTAGGCGCCCCTGCCGAGGATCACCGCGGTCTTGGCGGTGTCGCTGAGCGCCGCGCGCCCGCCCGCGTCCTCGAGCGCGTCGGCGGCCACCTTGAGCGCGATAAGCTGGTCCGGTTCCATTCCCGGCACGGAGCTGGGCATGATCCCGAACGCGGTCGCGTCCACGGTCAGCGGGCGGTCGAGGAACCCGCCGCGGTGGCAATAGGTGCGCGCGGGGTCCGCCTGCTCCGACGCGCGGTGCCCGGCGTCGTGGAAACCCGACAGCTTCAACGATTCCGGCACGTCGGCGATGGCGTCCACGCCGGAGAACAGGTTGCGCCGGTAGCTGTCGAGATCGGGTGCGCCGGGCAGCCACACGGCCATGCCGACGATCGCCACCGGCTCCCGCGCGCTCACCACGGCGACGCCGTGTACACCACCGACGTGCTCGACGGCCCACCGTAGGCGAGTTCGGCGAGCAGGCAGGCGGCGCCCTCGTCGGGATCGATCAGCTTGACGTCACGGCGGGCGTACTCGCGGGCCAGCTCCTCGGACACCATGCCGCCAGCCGAGGGGGCCCATGGTCCCCAGTGGACGGTGAGCGCCCTGTTCCCGGTCCGCTCCGCCCATAACGCGCCGAGCACGTCGAGCGCGTCGTTGGCCGCGGCGTAGTCGGTCTGGCCCCGGTTCCCGAGCACCGCGGCGATGCTGCCGAAGAACGTGACGAACTTCGGCGGCTCCGGCAGCCTCGTCACCGCGTCGAGCAGCGCGACCGCGCCGTCCACTTTGGTGCCGAACACGGTGCGGAACGATTCTCCATCCTTTTCGGACATCAGCTTGTCGTCGATGACGCCTGCCGCGTGCACGATGCCGTCGAGCCTGCCGTGCCGCGCGTGCACCTCCTCGACGAGGCGGCGCACCGCGGCGCCGTCGCGGACGTCGATCCGCTGGTACCCCGGCTCGCCACCAGCTCGCCGGATCTCGTCCACGGTGTGCGCGATCTCGCGGCGGGCCAGCACGGCACGCACCTGTCGCTCCACTTCGGACAGTGGCTCGCCGCTGTCGGCGAGCGCGCGGCGAAGCGAGGGCGCGTCGGTGAGACCGGCCAGCGCCGGGTCCTCCGGCTCACCGGTGTACGGGGTGCGCCCGGCCAGTTCGATCCGGCAGCCAGCGGCGAGCGCGAGCGTGCCGGCGAACCGCGCCGTGATGCCCCGCGCGCCACCGATCAGCAGCACCACCGAATCGCGGCCGAGTCCGATCGCGGCCGCTTCGGCGGCACCGGGACCGGCGGGGCCTGCGCCAGCCCTCGCGACCGAAGGCAGGTCTTCGGCGAGGAGTTCGAACGCCGCCCTGCCGTCGGTGGTGTGCCGAGCCACCGGCACGGGCGTCCGGTCGAGCAGCTCGGCGACCAGCGTGGTCGCCGCCGACGGCGCCTCGTGGTCCAGCTCGACCAGCCGCACCGGGCGCTCCGGGTGCTCCCGCGCGACCGACCGCAGCAGGCCGCGCAGCCCGGCCGTCCGCGCGCCTCGTTCGAGCGGCGCGGCCACGACGAGCCCGTCCATCCCGGCCATCAGGTCGCGCAGCACCAGGAACAATCCCGGCGCGGCGGACTCCTCGGTGCCGGTCAGCGTGCTCAGGCAGATCAGCGCGTCCGCCTCCGCCCTCGGGTCCACGACCGCCTGCGCGCCGCGCGCCGCCAGTTCGGCACTCACCCGGACGGCGAGCCCCGACTGCTCCGGCTCGTGCAGCACGAGCACGCGCCGCCCGGTCAGCTCACCCGACGGGTCCGAAGGGGACGGTGCCGCGCGGAGCACGAACCGCCCCGGCGCGATCCCGGTCGCGACCGGTTCGGCTTCGTCCGGTTCCGCCGTTCCCGCCGCGGCGTCGCCGGTCCCGATGTGCTCGGAAAGCCACTCCGCGAGGGCACCGGCGGTGCGCTTGCGGCTCAGCTCGTCCTGTTCGGCGTCGTCGATCCGGTCGCGAAGGCCCAGCTTCGCCAGCAGCATCCCGGCGATCTCGGTGCGCTTGATGGAGTCGATGGACAGATCGGCTTCCAGGTCGAGATCGCCGTCGATCATCTCGCCGGGGTATCCGGTGCGCTCGGCGATCACCCCGACCACGGTGCCGAGCAGATCGCTGGTGTCCACTGCGGACTGCTCCGGCTCCGGCGCGGCCACGGGCGCCTCGACCACCACGGTGGCGGGCACCGCCACGGGCGCGGCGGCGACCGGCGCGACGGGCGCGGTCTGGGGGACACCACCGAAGTAGGCCAGCAGCACGTCCCGCTGCGCGGCCACGACCTCGCGGTGGCCGCGCAGGAACTCCAGTACCGCGTCGGCGGGGTCACCGGGACGCGTGCTCTCGGCCATCGCCGACCTCCTGATCCGTTCGGCGGGCCGCAGCCCGCCCGGCGGCGTGGTGGTCCCCCGCCGCACCAACTGGCCGTTAACCGTCCATTCCGGACGGTTGGCTGCCGGTTTCGCCACTCTGCCCCGGAAGAGCCACTCGGTGTCGATCTCGACCCCGGCGGTGGCGAGTTTCGCCAGTGCGGTCAGGAAACCGCGGAGACCGGGCGCGGCACCGGGATCGGTCGCGATGGCGGTGTGCGGGCGGTCGCCGAGGATCGAGGACACCAGCCCGGTCAGCACCCTGCCCGGCCCGACTTCGAGGAAGGTGCGCGCGCCCGCGGCGTACATGTCCTCGATCTGCTCGGCGAACCGGACCGGCGAGCCGAGCTGCCCGGCCAGTTCGGCGCGCACCGCGCCCGGCTCGTACCGGCGCGCCGTGCGGTTGCCCCACACCGGGATCCTCGGGTCGCGCACCCGTTCGCCCGCGAGCACCGCGTCGAACTCGTTGGCCGCGTCCGCGACGATCGGGCTGTGGAACGCGCAGGCGACCGGGATGCGCTTCGCCCCGATCCCGTGTGCCTTCAACGACTTCACCGCGAGTTCGATCGCGTCCGTCGCGCCGGAAAGCACCACCTGGTCCGGCGCGTTGTGGTTCGCGACGACGACGTCCATCGGCTCGCCGAGCACCTCGGCGATCGCCTCCGGGGTGGTCCGCACCGCGGCCATCGCGCCGGGGTCGCCGTGCACCGCGTTCATCACCGCCGCCGCGCGGCGCTCGCTCAGCCGCAGCAGGGTCGGCGCGTCGAAGGCACCGGCCACCGACAGCGCGGCCAGTTCGCCGTAGCTGTGCCCGCCGAGCATGCCGGGCCGGACGCCGAGCCGGTCGAGCACGCGCGCCACCGCGACCCCCGCCATGCCCAGCGCGGGCTGTGCCACGCGGGTGTCGCGCAGCGCGTCGTCCTGCACGGCTGTCGCGGCGAGGTCGAACGCCTGCGGCGGGAAGACGCGCGACGCCGTGGCCTGGTCGAGTTCGAGCAGGCCACGAAGCTCGCCGAAAGAGGTGAACAGCTCGGCGAGCATGCCGGTGCGCTGGCTCCCCTGGCCGGGGAACAGGAACGCCACCTCGCCGGGATCGCGGTCCCCGGCGGCGAACCAGTGCTTGCCGGAGGTCGCGCCGGACGAGATTTCGGCGAGGGCGTCGAGCAGTTCTCCTCGGTCGCCCGCGACGATCGCGTACCGGACGGGCCCGGTCCCGGTCATCGTCGAGGCCATTGTGGACAGGGGAAGCTCCGGTGGCGCGGATCCGGCGAACTCCGCCAGCCGCTCGGCGGCGTCGGCACCGCGCAGGACGAACAGTTCGGCGTCCCAGTCCCGCAGCCGGTGCCTGCTGTCCGATGTGGAGGGACCGGCGGCGAGCACGGCGTGGAAGTTGGTGCCACCGAAGCCGAACGCGCTCACCCCGGCCACCCTGTCCCGCTGCGGGCGCAGCCACGGCCGTGCCCTGGTGGTGAACGAGAACGGGCTGCGGCCCTCCTCCCACACGGTGTGCGGGTCGCGTAGCTGCGCGGTCGGCGGCACCACACCGGTCCACAGCGACAGCGCCGCCTTGATCAGCCCGGCGAGCCCCGCGGCGCACTTGGTGTGCCCGATCTGGCTCTTCACCGAGCCGATCGCGCACCCGCCGGGCTCGGCGCCCGCCTCGGCGAAGAACTCGGTCAGCGTGCTCAGCTCGGTGCCGTCACCGACGACCGTGCCGGTGCCGTGCGCCTCGACCAGCCCCACCCGCGACGGCGAGACCCCGGCGTTGCGGTAGGCCCGTTCCAGCGCGCGCCGCTGGCCTTCCGGCCGCGGCGCGGTCAGCCCGAACGCCTTGCCGTCGCTGCCAGCGCCGACGCCCTTCACCACCGCGTAGATCCGGTCGCCGTCGCGTTCGGCGTCGGCGAGCCGCTTGAGCACCACGCACGCGACGCCTTCGCCGAGCGCGATCCCGTCGGCGGCGCGGTCGAACGGGCGGCAGCGGCCGGTCGGCGACAGCGCGCCCGCCGAGGCGAACATCAGGTAGTCGTGGATGCCGTTGTGCAGGTCGACCGCGCCGCACAGCATGAGATCGCTGCCGCCGCCCGCGAGTTCCTTGCACGCCAGGTCGAGCGCGGCGAGCGAGGACCCGCACGCCGCGTCGACGGTGTAGTTCGGGCCGCCGAGGTCCAGCCGGTTCGCCACGCGGCCCGAAATCACGTTCGCGAGCGTGCCGGGGAAGGTGTCCTCGGTGAACGTCGGCAGCAGTTCGCTCAGTTCGGCCGGAGACTCCTCGAAGTAGCTGGGCAGCAACGCGCGCAGCACGCCCGCGTTGTGCAGATCCCCGCCCGCCTCGGCGCCGAACACCACACCGGTGCGCTCCCGGTCGACGACCGCGCCCGCGTCGGCGAGCGCACGCCTGGCGATCTCCAGTGACAGCAGCTGCGCCGGGTCGATGCTGCCCATCGACGTCGGCGGGATCCCGAACGACACCGGGTCGAACGGGATGTCCGGCAGGAAGCCGCCCCATTTGGACGGTGTGCTGCCCGGCGCGCCGTCCTCGCGGTAGTAGGTGCCGACGTCCCAGCGCTCCGCTGGCACCTCGGTCACCGAGTCGACCCCGCGCAGCACGTTCGACCAGAACGCGGAAAGGTCCGGCGCGCCGGGGAAAACGCCCGCCATCCCGATCACGGCGACGTCCACGGTCGCGGCCGCGGGTTCGGCGCGCGCGGGTTCTCCGCCGCGCAGCAGGCGGGCGGCGTCCTCGACGACCGCGCGGTGCAGCGTCGCGATGTCCGTGGTCGCGCCGCGCAGCACCGCGACCTGGCCCGCCATGTACATCCCGTCGGCGAGCTGACCGTCCGCGTCGACGGCCACCAGCGCGTCGCCGTCGCGCCGCACGCCCTTGCTGGCGATCCGCAGGCGCCCGGTGTTGAGCCGTTCGAGCCGCTCCCAGCGCTCCTGCTTCGGCACGCCCTCCTCGCGCAGATTCCGCTCCACCTCGGCGAATTCCGCCACGAACGGGCTGTGCAGGCACCGGGTGAGGTGGCCTGGCGCGGTCTCCACCGTCGCCGTCCGATCGGCTCCGACGGCCTGCCGCTGGAACAGCTCGGTGATCGCGCCGTGGCGGACGGCCTCTTCGGTGAACAGGTACGCGGTGCCCATCAGCACCCCGATCCCGGCGCCGCGTTCGGCGAGCGGCGCGGCCATCGCGGCCACCATCGCGGCGGACCGCGCGTCGTGCACACCGCCCGCGAAGTAGATTTCGACGCCGTCGGCGGAGTTCCCCTCCTCGACGAACTTCGCCAGCACGTCGAGCTGGGACTCCCACAGGGTGAAGCTCGTGCGCGGCCCGATGTGCCCGCCGCATTCGGCGCCCTCGAACACGAACCGCCGCACGCCGGCGTCGAGGAACTGGCGGAGCAGGATGGGCGAGGGCACGTGCAGGTAGGTGGCGATGCCTTCGGCCTCGAGCGCCTTCGCCTGCGCGGGCCTGCCACCCGCGATGAGCACCGCGCGCGGACGGGTCCGGTGGATCGCGCGCAGCTGCGCCTCACGGAGTTCGTCGGGCACGAACCCGAGGATCCCGGCGCCCCACGGACGGTCGCCGAGCAGTTCCGCGGTGTCAGTGAGGAGCTTCGCGGTGCGCTCCTCGTCGGCGAGCGCCACCGCGACGAACGGCAGCCCGCCGTGGGACGCGACCGCTTCGGCGAACGCGGGCTGGTCGCTGACCCGCGTCATCGGCCCTTGCGCGATCGGGAGCGCGGCCCCCGTCGAGCGGCACAGGGGCGCGCCCTGCTCGGCGGGCGTCGGCACGGCGTGGCGGCTGGTGACCGCGCGGACGATCGAGCGCACCGCGTCCTCGGCCGTCTCCCAGCGTTCCGCGAACAGGGCCGCGAGTGGTGCGTCCTGTCCCCACGGGATTTCCGGGTCGTCGCGCAGGGTGCGCCGCCCGTCGACGAGCGCCGATTCCGAACCGTCGGCGCGGATGAGGCGGTCGCGCAGCCGCCGTGGCACGTCGGCGTCGGGGAACAGGCCGAGCTGCGTTTCGAGCACGACCCCCGCCGCGCCACCGGCGACGGCCGCCGCCGCGGTGCGCGGCCCGATCCCGCCGCATACCCACACGGGCACCTCGCCCATCTCGTCGAGAAGGCGCTGCACCAGCACGAAGGAGCTGAGTTCGCTGACCGCGCCGCCGGACTCCGAGCCGCGCGCGATCACGCCGTGCGCACCGCGAGCCACGGCGTCGCGCGCCTCGTCGAGATCGGTGACCTCGACGAGCGCGGGGACTCCGACGGCATCGGGCTCCCAGGTCGCGCCCGCGGCGAGCACCACCAGCCCGAGACCGGCGACGCCGTCGAGCTCGGCAGGGCCGACCGGGCAGTCCGCCGTCACGCGCACGCCGAACGGGGCACCCGCTTCGGCCATCCGGTTCAGCGCCTCGAACGCCTGCTCACCGGCGAGGCTGACGATCCCGTAACCGCCGCCACGGGAGACCGCGGCGGCGAGGAGCGGGTCCACCGTCCCGAAAGGACCGACCCCGAGCACGGCGGCCCGCTGGCCGGGGTTGCCTCGCTCCATCGCATTCCTCCTGCTCTCGTCCGGGCATGACAACCGAGACCCCGCGCACGTTTCCACTTGGGCCGACATTCTGGTTTCGGTAGCCCGGGAAAGAAAGACTCCCCGGTCCGGCAAAGCGTAATGAAAGCACATCCACACTCTCGTGACAAACTCAAGGCAAAGGTCCCGTACCCGCCCTAGCCCTGCTACCGTCGAGGAAGAAACCCATTACCACCAGCACTTTCGTAGGTCAGGAAGGAACATTTAGCACCACGCTAAGCACACCGGAACCCGCGACACTCATCGGACTGACAAACTCCGAACGCATATTTCCAACGATGTCCTCCTAAACTCTGTGGAGCCATTTATGAAACTGACGGACCGCGTAGTGGTGCTGACCGGCGCCGCCCACGGAATAGGGGCCGCGATGGCGCGTCGGATGGCGGACGAGGGCGTCAGAGGGATCGTCGTGTCCGATCTGGACGCGGACGCCGCCGAGGCGCTCGCGGCCTCGCTCGACTGCCCCGCCGTCGCCGCGCACGCGGACGCCACGATGCGCCAGGAGGTGCGCGACCTGGTGCGGCTCGCGCACGACAAGTTCGGCGGGGTCGACCTGTTCTGCTCCAACGCGGGCGCCGCCTTCGGCACCACGATCCACGCCGCCGAGGACCAGTGGGCGCGGTCGTGGTCGATCAACGTGATGCACCACGTCTACGCGGCGCAGGCGGCGCTGCCGGGAATGCTGGCGCGCAAGGACGGCTACCTCATGCTCACGGTGTCCGCCGCGGGCCTGCTCAGCGCGCCGGGCGACGCGCCCTACACCGTCACCAAGCACGCCGCCGTCGGCCTCGCCGAGTGGCTCGCGGTGACCTATCGGCCACGCGGGGTGAAAGTGAGCGCGTTGTGCCCGCTCGGGGTGCGCACCGATCTGCTGACCCCCGGGCTCGAAGCGCGGCACCCCGCCGCGGTCGCGATCGCGGCCACCGCCCCGTTGCTGACGCCGGAGGAGGTGGCCGAATCGGCGGTCACCGGCATCGACCGCGAGGAGTTCCTCGTGCTGCCGCACGAGACGGTGCGCTCGCGCTACGCCGCGAAGGCCGCCGATCCCGACGGCTGGATCGACCGCACCATCGCCGAAACCGCCGACGCGACCGGATCGAGGAGGTGACACGTGGAGTACCGCAGGATCGGCCGAAGTGGACTGACGGTCAGCGAGATCTCCTACGGCAACTGGCTGACGCACGGCTCACCACCGGACGTCGAGGCCTCCACGGCCTGCGTCCACGCCGCGCTCGACGCCGGGATCAACCTGTTCGCCACGGCCGCTGCCTGGGGCAACGGTGACGCCGAGCGCGCGCTGGCGAAGGCACTGCACGGTCAGCGCCGCGACGGGCTCGTGCTGTGCGGCGGCGTGTTCTGGCCGGACGGACCAGGGCGCAACGACACCGGGCTGAGCCGCAAGCACCTCGTCACCTCGCTGCACGCCTCGCTCGACCGGCTGGAGACCGACTACCTCGACATCTACCAGCTCCAGCGGTTCGACCACCGGACACCGCTCGAGGAAACCTTCCTGGCGCTGGCCGATCTGGTGCGCCAGGGCAAGATCCTGTACGCGGGCACCGCCGAGTGGACCGCCGAGCAGATCATGCGGGCCGGTGCGCTCGCCACCGAGTACCGGGTGCCGCTGATCGCCAACCAGCCGCACTATTCGATGCTGTGGCGGGTCGCGGAGGCGCAGGTGATCCCGGCGAGCGAACGGCTCGGCATCGGGCAGCTCGCGTCCTTGCCGCTGGCGCAAGGGATCCTGACCGGCAAGTACAGCGACGGCGTGCTCCCGGCTGGTTCGCGGGCGTGCGGTTCCGACGCCGCGAGGCAGGCGATCCGGCCGGTGCTCGACCCCGGCCTGCTCGACCGGGTGGGGCTCCTGCGGGGCGTGGCCGACCAGGCCGGGCTCACCATGGCGCAGCTCGCCCTCGCCTGGACCCTGCAGCACCAGGAGGTCGCCTCGGCGACCACCGGCGCCTCCGCGCCGTGGCAGATCAGCGAAAACGCCAAGGCCGCCGGTGTCACCCTCACCCTCGAAACCCGCACGCAGATCGACGAACTGCTCGGCCAGTACGTCCAGACCGACCCCCGGTTGACCTTCGCCCCGCTGCCCTGACGCGGTCGCGGCGATCCGTCGCTTGTGGACGCATCGCCGCGACCGCGTCATGCCGTGAAGGTGGCCTTCGGGGCATCTACGTCCCCGAAAGCCACTTTCGGGGCACGCCGGATCCGGAAGGCGCGCCGTAGCCGCCGCCTCCGCCGGACTCGCACCGCAAGACGTCGCCCTTGCGCACCCGCAGGCTGTTGACCTTCAGCATCTCCTTCGCGTGCTCGGTGCCGGGGTTCAGCACCACGCGCGGCGGCGCACCGGCCTCGCCGCCGAAGGCTCCCCACGCCGGAGTCACCGAGCGTTCCCACCACAGCGAAAGGTCCTGGTCGGCTTCCATCGTGTACTCGCGCACGACCCCGTCACCGCCGCGCCACTCGCCAGCCCCGCCCGAGCCCTCCCGGATCCGGTATTCGTTCACCCGCACCGGGTAGAGCGTCTCGACGACCTCGATCGGGAGATCCCGCAGCGAGCCGTTGACGTTGTTGATCAGCGCCGTTTCGCCGTCGCCGCCGCGCCACGCGCCCCAGCCGCCGACCGTCGCCTCCAGCGTGACGAACGGCTCGCCGGTGCGCGGGTGGACCGCACCCGCGAACTGCACGATCATCGAATCCCCGTAGCTGGCCGCGGCGACCTGCTCCGGCATCGCGGGCGCGAGCGCCTTCACGACCAGGTCGATAAGCATGCCGAGGCTGGAGTAGTAGTACTGGCACGCGGCGGGCAGGCGCGCGCCGAGCATGGACCCGTCGCGGACCTCGACCTCCAGCGGGACGAACGAACCGCCGTTGAGGCTGACCGACGGGGAGATCAGCAGTTTGTAGCCGACACGGGCGGCCGAAACCGCTTGCGCGCGGCCGCAGTTCACCGGGCCGGTGGCCTGGTCCGCGCAGTCGGTCAGGTCGATCGTCATGCGCTCTCCGTCGACGGTGATCCGCACCGTCACCGGCAACGGCGTGTCCAGGTCGATGGCGTCGTTGTCTAGGTACCCCGTCGCCTCGTAGGTGCCGTCGGGGATCTCCGCCACGCGCTGCCGTTCCATCCGCTCGGTCTGGGCGAAGATCTCCGCGCGCGCCGCGTCGATGGTTTCCGCGCCGTACCGGGAAAACAGCTCACCCAGCCGCCGCACGCCCATGCGCGCGCACGCGACCTGCGCGCGCATGTCGCCGAGCGTCACGTAGGGGAACCGGACGTTCGTCTCGATCAGCCGCAGCACGTCGGCGTTTTCCACACCACCGACGACGATCCTGGTCGGGCCCATGCGCAGGCCCTCCTGGTAGATCGTGGTGGAGTCCATGGAACCACCGGGATCCTTCGACCCCATGTCGATCCAGTGCGCGCGCGAAGCGGCGAACCCGACGAGCTCGCCGCCGACGAAGATCGGCGCGTACACCGTGCAGTCGTTGAGATGGGTACCGCCGAGGTAGGAGTCGTTGAGCACCCAGACGTCGCCGGGCTGCCACACCCCGGCGCCGAACTCGGCCTCGGTGTGCCGCGTGCACTCTTCCAGGTTGCCGAGGAAGATCGGCAGCCCCGACGACTGCCCGAGCACGCGGTGCTCGCGGTCGAGCAGCGCGACCGCGCAGTCCTTGCCCTCGTAGATCGTCGGCGTGTACGAGGACCGGATCAGGGTCATGTTCATGTCCTCGGCGGCCTGGATCAGCGCCGAGCGGATGATCTCCGTGGTGACCGGACTCGGTGTCATGCCAGTTCCTCCACTTCGGACGGTGCGAGCGCGATGACGAGGAACCCGTTCTCGTCGACCGTCAGCTCGGCCCCTGGCGGGACGACCGTGGTCGAGGTTTCCTCCGCGACGATCGCGGGCCCCGCCAGCCGCGCGCCGACGGGCAGCGCGGACCGCTCGACGATCGTCGTCGGCAGCGGGCGGCCGTCGAACACGACGTCGCGGACGATTTCCTCGCCGGTGCCCGCCTCGGCGGCCGCGGTGGTGGTCCGCGCCACCGAACCGGTGCCGGTGGTGCGGATCGTCACGAACTGCACGGGAGCACCGGGGGTCGCGTGCCCGTACCTTCGTTGGTGCGCCTCGGCGAAGCGCTCTTCGAGGACACTGACGAACCCTGGCCCTTCGACGTCGTCGCCGTCGAGAATGGGCACGGTGAGCGTGTAGTCCTGGCTCTCGTAGCGCATGTCGATGCCGTGGCTCACGGAACGCTCGTCTTCGCCGATTCCCTGTTCCGTCAACGCTTCCACCGCCTGTGCGTGCAGCCCGTCGAGCGCGGCGGACAGCGCGGCGGTGTCGATATCGGTGCCAGTGGCGAAGAACTGCATCGTGAAGTCGCGCCGCACGTCCGCGTTGAGCATCCCCCACGCGGAGAAAGCACCGGGGAAGCGGGGAACCACCACCTCGGTCACCCCGATCTCCTTCGCGATGAACGCGGCGTGCATCGGGCCCGCGCCACCGAAGGCGAGCAACGCGAACTCCGACGGCGCGCGGCCGTGCTCGACAGTCAGGGTGCGGATCGCCTGCGCCATCTTGGCATTGCCCACGTCGCAGATCCCCGAAGCCAGCTCCACCGGGTCCATGCCGAACTCGCCGGCGAGCGCGGCCACCGCGGTGTGCGCCGCGTCGAGGTCCAGCCGCATCCCGCCGCCCGCGAACGAATCCGGATCGACCCTGCCCAGCACGCAGTTCGCGTCCGTGACCGTCGCCCGCGTGCCGCCGCGGCCGTAGCAGGCCGGACCGGGCACCGCGCCCGCCGACTCCGGGCCGACGCGCAACCCGGTGCCCTCGGCGTAGGCGAGCGAACCGCCGCCCGCCCCGACGGTGTGCAGGTTCACCAGCGGCATCAGCAGCGGGAACCCTTCGCAGCTGCCGTCCGGTGACACGTCCGGCGCGTGGTCCATCACGAGTGAGACGTCGAACGAGGTGCCGCCCATGTCGATGCAGATCACGTTCGGGCGGTCCAGCAGCGCGCTCGCCGCGACCCCGCCCATGGTGCCGCCGACCGGCCCGGAAAGCAGTGTCTGCAACGGATGCCGCCGGGCGAAGTCCGCGTTGACGAGGCCACCGGATGACTGCATGACGTGCACCGGGACGTGCAGCCCCTTGGCGGTGAAGCGCGCTTCGATCTCGTCGAGGTAGCGGTGCACCGACGGCCCGGTGTAGGCCTCCATCACCGTCGTCGACGTCCGCTCGTACTCGCGCCATTCGGGGGCGACTTCGTGCGACAGCACGACGAGCACGTCCTCGCCGAGTTCGTCGCGCAGGATCCGTGCCGCGCGCCGTTCGTGGTCACCGTCCAAATAGGAAAACAGGAAACACACCGCGACGGCGTCGAAACCCTCTTCGCGCACGCGCTTGGCCGCGAACCGGACCGCGTCTTCGTCGAGCGGTTCGAGTTCCTCGCCCGTGGCGTTGAACCGACCGGCGACCTCGGCGATGGCGTGCCGTCCCACCAGCGGTTCCGGTTTGCGGTAGTGCAGGTCGAACAACCGGTCGCGGTTGCCGCGCGCGATCCGGTAGACGTCACCGATCCCTTGCGTGGTCAGGATCAGCACCTTCGCGCCGCGGCGTTCCAGCAGGGCGTTGAGGCCCTGGGTGGTGCCGTGCACGAAGAAACCGACGTCCGCGTAAGGGAGTTCGAGCCGTTCGAGCGCGTCGAACACTCCGCGCGCGAGGTCGTCCGGGGTGGTCAGGACCTTTCCCGCGCGCAGGCGCCGCGACGCCCCGTCGTAGGTGACCACGTCGGTGAACGTGCCGCCGATGTCCATGGCGACCCGGTAGGTCATGGGAACTCCTTGCCAGTAGGCGCTTTCAGTCGAGCGCGCGGCCTTCGGTTTCGGGGAGCGGGAGCACGGCGACCAACGCGACGACGAGGAACGCCATGATCGAGCCGATCGTGAGGGAGGACGCCACACCGTGGTCCATCATCGCGCCGATGACCGGGACCGAAACGGTGTTGGCCAGCAGGATCGCCGAAGTGACCCATGCGTAGCCGAGGCCGCGCAGGCTCGTCGGCAGCACCTCGCCGGACCAGGTGTTCCAGATCCCCCACGCACCAAGGGAAAAGAAGGCCAGCACGAGATTGCCCGCGTACATCTGACCGCTGCCGGTGGCCACGCCGAAGAGCACGCCGCCCGCGGCCGAAGCGAACGCGAACCACAGGAAGACGCGCTTGCGGCCGTGGCGCCGGGTCAGCCACGCCGCGAGCAGGTACCCCGGCACGGACACGACCTGGGTGACGGCGACGAACCACACCGCGTCCGTCCCGCTCATCCCCCTGCCCTGCAGCAGCACCGGCAACCAGGTCTGCAGGCCCCAGTACCCCCAGCTGAACGTGAAGGAAACCAGGAGCAGCAACAGGAACCGGTGCCGGATCCCGCCGCGGAACAGGGCGCGCACGTTCCCCCGCCGCTTGGTCTCGTCGACCGCGAACCGGGTGCCCGGCGCCACCGATCCGCCGAGCCGCCGCAGCACGCTCGCGGCTTCGTCGTGGCGGCCGCGGTCGGCGAGCCAGTACGGCGACTCCGGCACCCACCGGAGCACGGCGAGCGCCCACAGCCCGGCGAGCGCCGCGACGATCGCCACCGCACGCCAGCTCACCGCGCCGAGCGTCTGGCTGACCGCGATGCACAGCAGCGTCCCGACCGGGAACCCGATCGACAGCGCGACCGCGCCCTGCCCGCGCCACCGCGTCGGGAGCAGTTCGAGGAAGTACGGGAAGGTCACCGAATAGACGCCGCCGAAGGCCATCCCGGACAGGAAGCGCAGCACGAGGAAGGGCCAGAACGCGGGCGACAACCCGGCCGCCAGTGCGAGCGCCGAGTAGAGCAGGAGGCTGAACACGGTCACGCGGCGGCGGCCGAGCCGGTCGATGACCACGCCCCACAGCAGCGCGCCGGGCACCATGCCGAACGCGACCGCGGACAACGACCACCCGAGCTCGGTCTTGCCGACGCCGAACTCATCGGCGATCGGAGTCGAGACGTAGATGAGACCGACCTGCTCCCACGCCTCGATGACGAAGGTGAAGAACAGCACCGAGCCCGCGATGACGTGCGCCCTGCTCAGCCGCATGGTGTCGCACAGTTCGCCGACGGACCCGCGCGGTCCGGTGACGGCCGGTTCGTCCGGTGCTGCCATAGCACTCCGCCCCGATCATCGAAACGATTTGATGACGCCACATGAAACGCGCGCGCCCCGAACGCTGTCAAGAGCCGAGGGGAATCCGCCGGGTGGGCGATACTGACGGCACCCCGTTCGGAGCAAGGGCCAGGAGGGAGGGCACCGGTGGACGCCAAGCGCGCCGTCACGATCCGTGACGTGGCCGAACGCGCCAAGGTGTCGATCAGCACCGTGTCGCACGCGTTTTCCGGCAGCAGGCCGATCTCGCAGGCCACCAAGGACCGCGTCACGCGGGCCGCGGTCGAGCTTGGCTACGACCCGAACCCCAGCGCGCGCTCGCTCCGCACCGGGCGCTCCGGGATCGTCGGGCTGATCCTGCGCCCGCGCTACGCCCTCGTCGGCACGTCGGACCGGGCGGAGACGTTCAACCGGCTGGTCGGCGCGGTCGCCACCGAGATGCTGCGGCACAAGACCGGACTGCTGCACGTGCCCGACATCAACGATTCCTCGGCTGCGAGGGTCCCGATGGACGGCTGCATCGTGGCGCACCCGTACGGCGACGACAGCGTGCTGACCGAACTGCTGCGCCGCGGCGTCCCGGTGGTCACCGTCGAGGAGGACCCGTCGCGGCCCGAATTCGCCTGGGCGGTCCGGCTCGACTACGCCACCGTCGTCACGGCGCTGCTCGACCACCTGCGCGAGCATGGCGCCGAACGGGTCGCGCTGCTGACCGGGAGCGAGGACAACGCCTGGAACCGCCGCACCCGCGAGGCCTACCTCGCCTGGTGCGGCGAACCACGGGTGCACACGCTCAGCGAGGGCCTCACCCGCGCCGACGCGGCCGAGCTGGTCCGTCCGCTGCTGGCCAGCCGCGACCGCCCGGACGCGGTCGTCGTCGCCACCAGCGATTTCGCCGCGCTCGTCACCGAAGTCGCCGGTTCGCTCGGCCTGCGCGTCCCCGAGGATCTGCTGATCGCCTCCCTCACCGACAGCGAGCACTCGCGGCTGGCCAGCCCGCCGATCACCGCGATGGACCTCAACCACGAAGGGCTCGCCAAGCAGGCCGTCGAACTCATGCTCGGCCGGTTGGCCGGGGCGGCCGAGCCGACGGAAGCACTCGTCCTCGATCCCGTGCTGCACCTGCGCGCTTCGACTTCGAGGGCAACCGGTACGCCCTGAACCGGGGTACATTCCTCGCATGGCGTCGGCAAAGGGAAAGTCCCCCTCGGTGGAGCTGGAAGTCGGGGACCACACGGTGCGACTGTCCAATCCGGACCGGGTCTACTTCCCGGCGCGCGGTGAGACCAAACTGGACCTCGCCCGCTACTACCTCGGCGTCGGCGACGGCATCGTCCGCGCGCTGCGCGAGCGCCCGTGCATGATGCACCGCTTCCCGACCGGGATCAGCGGCGAGAAGGTGCACCAGAAACGCGTTCCGCACGGCGCGCCGCCGTGGCTGGAAACCGTGCGCGTGCACTTCCCGCGCTACGGCAGGCACGCCGACGAACTGTGCGTCACGAAACTGGCCGACGTGCTGTGGGCGGTGCAGATGTCCACAGTGGAGTTCCACCCGTGGAACTCGCGGCGCGCCGACACCGAGCTGCCCGACGAATGGCGCATCGACCTCGACCCGATGCCGGACTGCGGGTTCGACCGGGTCCGGCGGGTCGCCCACGTCGCGGCCGAGGTGCTGGACGAACTGGGCGCGGTCGGCTGGCCGAAGACCTCCGGCGGCCGCGGCCTGCACATCTACGTCCGGATCGTGCCCGAGCACGGTTTCACCGATGTGCGCAGGGCCGCGCTCGCGTTCGCGCGCGAGGTCGAACGGCGCGCCCCCGACGACGTCACCACCACCTGGTGGCGCAAGGACCGCGACCCGGCGATGCTGTTCGTCGACTACAACCAGAACGCCCGCGACCACACGATCGCGAGCGCGTACTCGGTGCGCGGCAATCCGGAAGGGACCGTCTCCACCCCGGTCGCGTGGGACGAGATCGACGACGTCGAGCCGGGCGACTTCACCATCGCCACCGTGCCGAAGCGGTTCGCCGAGCTGGGCGATCTGCACGCCGGGATCGACGACGCGCCGTTTTCGCTGGCGCCGCTGCTCGACTGGGCCGATCGCGACGACCGGGCGGGCGTGCCCGATCCTGGTATCGACGAAGCCGTCGAGCTGGACTGAGGCCGGGGATGCTGCTCGAACTCGCCATCGGCGACGCCTACGGAGCCGGGTTCGAATACGCCGATCCCGATTTCGTCGCCGCCCACAACACCCTGCTCGGTTACGTACAACATCCGCGCCATCGCGGGATCCTGCCCGGGGCGTACACCGACGACACCCAGCTGACGATCGCCGTCGCCGAGGCGCTGCTCTCCGGCGAACCCTGGTCGGCGGCCACGCTGGCCGACCGGTTCGTCGAGGCGTTCCGCCGCGACCCCCGCGACGGGTACGCCCCGAGCTTCGGCCAGCTGCTGAGCGAAATGCGGGATGGCGAAGAACTGCTGGCCCGGCTTCGCCCGGACAGCAACAAGAGCGGCGCGGCGATGCGGGCGAGCCCGGTCGGCCTGCTGCCGGACGTGCCCGAAATCCTGCACCGCACCGCCGTGCAGGCCCGGATCACGCACGACACCCCGTCCGGCATCGAGTCGGCGCAGGCCGCCGCGCTCGCGGTGCACTACTGCCACCACGACCTGGGCCCGCTCGCCGAAATCGGCCGTTGGATCGAGCACACGCTCCCGCCGGGTGTCGGCGGCTGGGCCCGCCCGTGGCACGGCAAGGTCGGCTCGCGCGGGCGGATGAGCGTGCGGGCGGCGCTCACCGTCGTGTCGCGCGGCGGCTCGTTGAGCGAAATGCTGCGCGCCTGTGTCGCTTTCACCGGTGACGTCGACACCGTCGCCACGATCGCGTTAGCCGCCGCGTCCCGGAGCGGGCAGGTCGTCAAGGACCTGCCCGCCGTGCTCGTCGACACCCTCGAAGACGGGCCCTACGGCCTGGCGTTCCTCCGCGGGCTCGATGCGCGCCTGCTCACCAGCGGTTCAGGTGCAGCACCTCGTCGATCGGCTTCCGCTCCGCCGGTTTGAACCCCGTGCCGGTGTAGTAGGCCGTCGGGATGAGCGCGCCCTGGTGCACCGTTTCCGGCAGGCCCAGCACCTCCGCGGCTTCCTTCTCGTGGCGCAGGTGCAGCGTCGTCCACACGGTGCCGAGCCCGAGGTTCCGCGCGGCCAGCATGTAGCTCCACACCGCGGGCAGCAGCGAGGCCCACAACCCGGCCTGGTTGCCCTCCGGCAGCTCGGCGGACCCGGTGTCCAGGCACGGCACGAGCAGCACCGGCACGTCCTGCATGTGCTCCGCGAGGTACTCGCTGCTGCTGCGGATGCGCTGGTAGGTGGCCGAATCGTCGGTCACCTGCTGCAGATCCATGTATTCCTGCCAGCCCCTGCGGTACACGTCGCTCAGCGCCGCCCGCTGCCCCGCATCGGTGACCACCAGCCACTGCCACTGCTGCCGGTTCGACCCGCTCGGCGCCTGCAAGCCGATCGTCAACGCCCGCTTGACCAGTTCGAGCGGCACGTCACGGGTCAGGTCGAGGCGCTTGCGCACGGCTCGGGTGGTGGTCAGCAGTTCTTCGGGGGTCATGTTTTCCTTCCCAGGGCTCCGAGGTCGGGCCGACAACGGACACAACCCGCGGCTGGCGGCGGGCTATTCCCGTTCCACTGTGGACAACCGCGCGGTGAACCATGCCGTCAGGATGTCGTCCACCGCCTTGGCCACGGGCAGCTGCGGCGCGGGCTCGATACCCGGCTGGTCAGCAAGGGGATGCGCCAGGCCCGCGACCGTTTCGAACCTGCCGCCGACCGCCTCGACCAGCGCTGCGGCCTCTTCTCGCAGTTTGGGATAGTCCTCCGCGCCGCTGACCACGAGCAACGGCGACGCGAGTTCCGCCCTCTTCAAGAAATCCAGCTCGTCGGCGGCGCGGAGTGCCTCATCGGTCCAGCGGTACGGCCCGATGTCCGGCTCGCTCAGCTCGATGACCGTGCTCGCCCGCACCGCCGGATTCACCAGCGCCGTCGCCGCGACGGGGAAGTCCTGTCGCGCGAGCACTTCCAGCGCCACGAGACCACCAGCCGACCCGCCCAGCAGCCCGATCGGCGCGTCGGCGATCGGCAACTCTTCCTTCAGCCTCGCGAAAACGGTCGCGAACTCGTCCGCTGCCTGGTGGACCATCGGCCCGAGGAAGTCCAGCATGGCGTCGTCCCATCCCCGCTCCGCCGTCCCCCGCGCACCACATCCTGGAAGGCCGAGGTGTATCCGCCACGCGTCCACCCCGTTCATCGGCAACGCCGCCGCGAACGCCTCGTTGCTCCGGGGCGCGTCGAGCATGTGCCAGGTGACCACGGCCGGGGCTGGGGTGGTTTTCGGTGGTAGCACGGTGACGGGGACTTCTTGGGGTGTGGTCATTTTTTTGATCCTATTAGCCGGGCCCTTGTTTGTCGGCACGTTCTGCTCAGAGCGGATTCTGACCTGGGCGCTTCGCCGTGTCTAGCTCCGGTCCAAAGATGGCTTTGGACGGGAAGGAGGGGCCGGGCTTTGGCCGTCCGGGCGGCGGTCTGCCTATGGTCAAGTTCGATTGCGGGTGCTGACTTTGTTGGTGCAGCTCAGGTTTGCCATGTATGTCCATTATGGACTCGTTCTTCACTCACCCGATCGGGTCATTCGAACCCGTGTGCGAACGCGGTAAACTGGAGGCGTGCCAGGAACATCTCCTTCCCTTGTGCCGCAGCAGGATGAGCTGTGGCGGCTTGACGCGCGTGAGGTTGCCGCGCGGTTGCGGGAGGAGTTCGTGTCGTGGTGGCAGCAGGAAGCCCGCATCCACCGCATGATCGCGCACCTGGACAACGGCGGCGCCCGCGACTTGGGATACACGACTGTGGCCGGACTGGTGGCCGATATCGCGCGCTGCACCGGGCCCGAGGTGAAGAAGCTGGTGAAGCGGGCACTGGTGACCAACCCCAGCCACAGCATCGACGGCACCGAAATCCCCGCCGCCGCACCGCTCGTCGGAGACGCGGCGCGGGAAGGTGCGGTCTCGCCCGAGCACGTGGACAAAATCGTGCGGGTGCTGGAAAAGATCCCCGCCACGACTCCGGTTGAAGATCAGGAGTTCGCAGAACGGTCCCTTGTGAATCTGGCACAGAACGCAGGCACGTCAGAGATCGGCAAGCTGGGTAAGGAAATCCTCGGCCACCTCGACCCCGACGGCCCCGAACCCCGCGACACTCCCGATCCCACCCGCTCCGTGCACTTCCATCAGCGCAAAGATGGTTCAGCCAAGTTCGACGGCTACCTCGACCCCATCTCCGCCGCGAAAACCCTTGCTCTACTGGATCCACTCGCCCAATCCCGTGAAGGTGACCCGACGGGCGAACCGGTGCAGCGGAGCCGAGCGGAGCGATATGGCGACGCCTTTATGGAGATCGTTGCCCTCGCCGGAAGTCACCCCGACTCGCCGAACCACAGCGGCGGCCGCGCGGACCTGATCGTGACCATCCCCCTGGCCGACCTCAAAGCCGAACTCGGCAAAGCCTGCCTGGACATGGTCACCGACATCACCGCCAGCGAAGCCCACATCCTGGCCTGCGACTGCAGAATCATCCCGATGATGCTCGACGGCAAAGGACAGCCCCTGGAAGTCGGGCGGGCCAAGCGACTGGTCACCGAAGCGATCCGATACATGCTTGCCATGCGCGACAAAGGATGCGCGTTCCCCGGAGTGCGCGCCGCGCCATTGCGAGGCACACCATGTCGTGGAGTGGGCACACGGCGGCCTCACCGAGCTGGGCAATCTCGTGCTGCTATGCGGACACCACCATCGGCTGTTGCATCGTAGCGACTGAACACTCCGCATGGTCAACGGCCTCCCCGAATTCACCCCACCCGACTTCATCGACCCCTGGCGAAGATCCAGAACAAACCGCCACACCGCCCAACCTCGCGCCGCCTAAGCGCACCCGCCGCCGCTGGCGGGCCGGTCGCT
This sequence comes from Amycolatopsis sp. CA-230715, assembly GCF_018736145.1. Classification (GTDB taxonomy): domain Bacteria; phylum Actinomycetota; class Actinomycetes; order Mycobacteriales; family Pseudonocardiaceae; genus Amycolatopsis. The sequence continues at coordinate 7,553,507 of NZ_CP059997.1, read as the reverse complement.
GTGTCCACAGCAGACCGACCTGCGAAACTCGGCTCTTCGGCCACTATCCGGGCGAAGAGCAGAACGACCGCGCCCGACATCCGAACCGCGGGCGCAGTCTGTCCCGGCCCGGCCGCGAGCCGGTGCGGATCGGAATCCTCGCCCGGCTACAAGCGAATGACCTGCGTCGCGCCCAACGTCCCGGCCACCTTCACTTCGACCGTCCGGCGGCGTACCGTCACCCGGATCGTGTCCTGCTGCTGCGTCGGATCGGACACCGCGAGCCGCCAACCGGCTCGCGATCGTCCTAACGCGACAGAGGCGGGCGCCGAAACCGAGACCTCGTCGGCCGAGCCCGCGGCGAAGAAGTTCGCGAGGAGAGTGTTGTCCCACAGGCGGACCGCTTGCACCGTCGGCGTGTTCGAGCGGACTCGCCACGCGCCTGCCGAGGCGATGGTGCCGACCAGCGAGGCCGAAGGCAGCACCGCGTAGGCGTACTTGGCGTTCGTGGGCGTGGCACCGTGTTCGATCACGATCTTCTGGTAGCGGCGGGTGTACAGGGTCGTGGTGCCGCCGGTGTTGGCGCCCGTGTCGACGTCGTGCCAGGCGCCGGTGCGGTCTTCGCGCAGCAGGGTGACCTCGGCGTCGTCGAGCAGCACGTACCCGGCGACGTCGTCCAGGTGCAGCCAGCGGGGGCGGTGCAAGGTCGACGTCTTGCCGAGGCGGGTGTCGGCTGGCCAGCCGTCGGCGAGCAGCAGGCCGCGGTCGAGGCTGCGGTTTTCCACCGTGGTGCGGACTTTCGCGCCCGAGGCGTCCGTGATCCCGGCGCCTAGGCAGACGATGCCGGACGGGGTGAAGAACCAAGACTTCTTCGCCGAAAGCGTGCCGTCCTGCGAGGCGAAGTCCAGTGCGTAGGTGCCGTGTTCGTCGTCGAGCCGGACACCGCCGGAATGCGCCTTCGAGGTCACCGGGACCTGCTCCAGCTTCGGCGGGTCCGAGTCCTTCTCGGTGGTGCCGGGAATCAGCTTCGCGTCCACCGTCGGCCAGTACGCATCGCTGTAGTGGCCTTCGGCGCCGGGCAGGAACACGTACAACGCCCCGTCGCCGGTGTACCAGCCGTGCAAATTCATACTGTTGACCGATTCGTACCGGCAGATCCGGGCCGAACTGACGCCGAGGGAAGCCGACCAGTCCCGCGTCACGTGGACCATGCGATCCTGCTGCGCGAAGATCCGGTGCCGGGGCACCAGCGGCGGGCGCTTCGGACCGGTGGCCAGTAGCTCCTGCGCGTACTCGACCTCGGGGACGCCGACCGGTTGCAGACCACCCGAAAACCGTTGCACGTCACGGACATCGAGGAAGGGTGCCCACTTGCCGCGATCGATCCAATCCGCGGCGAGCCCGGCGAGACGCGACTTCGCGGGATCGGGCGCGGTGCGCGCGAGCAGCACCGCGGCCGCGGTGAGCTGATGCCCCGCGTCGTGGCCGGTCTCGCCCTGACGGGACAGCATGCGGCCACGCGCGGGTTCCATCATGTACCCGGAGAACATGAACGGCGCGCAGGCATCGGGCAGCACGTCGTAGACCTGTTGCCGCACCGGCAGTGGAAGTTCCCACGCCGTGCCCGAGGTGATTTCCAGCAGGCTGGCCGCCGCCTGCAGCAGCACGAGCGCGTAGTGCCCCGGATAGGGCACCACCTCGTGCTGGAGGAACGAGCCGTCGGTGTGGAAACCGTCGCCGCGGGTCACCCGCTTCACCAGGCTCGCCGCACCGCCGCCCGCCACATCGGTCACCGCGTCGATCCCGAGCCGGACGCGCTTCTCGTCGCCGAGCATCGCACCCGACACCACCGCGATCAGTGCCTTGTCCGCGCGGTTCGCGCCCGTCTCGATCACGCTCGGGTTGTTCGCCCTGACGTTCGGATCCGCCACGAACCGCAGCACCGGGCGCAGGTACCGCTCACGGTCCGCCGCGGGCAGCTCGTCGCCGAGTGCCAGCAGGATTTGCAGCAACCAGTACGGCACGCCGATCTCGTACACGTACCAGTTGCCTTTTTCGGCGACCTTTTCGTTGTACTGCAAGCGGTACAGGGTGTCCAAAGCGGACTTGATCCGATCCGCCTCGCCGGGCTTCGCGGACAGCGCCGATCCGGGAGTCGCCCAGTCGACAGCGATCGTGCGCAGCCGGTAGTACATCTTCGGAAAGAAGTCGCTGCCCGGCTGCACGGGGAGATCCGCCCACAGCTGGTCCGCGCCGGCGTTCATCGAGGCGTCGTACCCGGTGGCCACCTCGTCGAGCGCGCGCACCGCCTGGTCGCGCTCCTTCGACCGGCGACCGGTGCCGATCTGCAACGCCCGGTATCCGGCGACGATCTTCGCGAAGTCGTCAGAGGGCGCACCGGCCGCGAACGCCGTCGCGGATCCGGTGCTGACGGCGATCGTGGCCGCGGCCACCGCGCTGCCGCGCAGCATCGCCCTTCGGTTCAACGGCATTGTCGTTCCTCTCGGCGGGGAAAGGGATTCCGAAGCGGCGGCGGGTCAGGACTAGGTCAGTTCAGTTCGGCGGTACCGTCGGTGCGGCGGGGCAGCCGCCACGGGTTGTCGTCCCGCAGCGGGGGCGGCAGCAGCGCCTCGGGGAAGCCCTGCCAGGCGACGGGGCGCAGGAACCGCTCGATCGCGGCGGTGCCCACCGAGGTGGTGGTCGGCGCGGTGGTCGCGGGGTACGGCCCGCCGTGCTGCTGCGCCCAGCTGACCGTCACCCCGGTCGGCCAGTCGTTCCACAGCAGCCGCCCGGCCAGCCTGGTCAGCGCGGGCAGCAGTGGCCGGACGTAGTCCACATCGGACTCCTCGCCGTGCACCGTCGCGGTCAGTCCCGGTTCGAGCTCGCCGAGCAGCGCGAGCAACTCGTCCGCGTCCGCGTAGGTGACGATCAGCGAAGCGGGCCCGAAGCATTCCGACCGCGCGGTCTCACCGCCGTCCGCGAACGCCTTCGCGGTCGTGGAGAGCAAGGTAGCGGCGACATCGGGACCGTCCGATTCCGGCGACGCCAGCACCGAGACACCAGGCAGCGCGCGCAGTTTCGCCAACCCGGACGCGAACCCGGTCGCGATGCGCTCGTTCAGCATCGGCTGGGCCGAAGTGGCGCCGACGGCCTCGCGCAGCGCGTCGTCCAGCCCGTGGCCCTCCGGCAGGAACAGCAACCCCGGTTTGGTGCAGAACTGGCCAGCGCCGAGCGTGAACGATCCGACGTACCCCTTGGCGATCTGCTCCCCGCGCGCCGCGATCGCCCCCGGCGCCACGACAACGGGGTTGACGCTGCCGAGTTCGCCGTAGAACGGGATCGGGTTCGGCCGCGCCGCCGCGATGTCGAACAGCGCGCGCCCGCCGGGGACCGAGCCGGTGAACGCGGCGGCCTGGATGCGCGGGTCCTTCAACACGGCGACCCCGGCGTCGACACCGTGCACCACCTCGAACACGCCCTCGGGCGCACCGGCCTTCACCAGCGCGTCGCGCAGCAGTTCACCGGTTCGTGTGGACAGTTCGGGATGTCCGGGGTGCGCTTTCAGCACCACCGGGCAGCCCGCGGCCAGCGCGGAGGCGGTGTCGCCACCGGCGACGCTGAAGGCGAACGGGAAGTTGCTCGCCGCGAACACCACGGTCGGCCCGATCGGCACGTTCGCCCTGCGGATGTCCGGCCTCGGTCCCATCGGCCACTCCGGATCGGCGTGGTCGATGGCGGCTCCGAGGAACGCGCCGTCGCGCAGCACCTCGCCGAACAGACGCAGTTGGAACGTCGTCCTCGCCAGCTCGCCCTTCAGCCTCGGTGCCGCGGGCAGGTGGGTCTCCGCGGCCGCGAGCGGGATCAGCTCGTCGGCGGCCGCGTCGAGCGCGTCGGCACCGGCGGCCAGCCACGCCGCGCGCTCGGCGGGCGTGCTCACGGCCAGCGCGGCCGCCGCGGTCACCGCGGCCGCCACGATCCGGTCCAGCTCGCTCGCCTTTGTCTCCTCAGTCATCAAAACCCCTTGCTAGACAACGTTTCGCGCACCACCGACGGCGGCGTGCAGGTCGGCACGGCGGCCGGGCCCCGCGAGTCCGAGATGGTACAGGTGCAGCTCGGCGGCACCGGCCTTGCCGAGCTCGCTCACGTATGCCTCGATATCGGGCACCGGGCTCGCCCCCACCGCCGTGACGTAACTTCCGATGTCCACAGTGGACGGAAGCTCGGCGCGCGCGGTCGAGACCGCGTCGAGGCTCGCCTTGCCGGGTGCCCAGTTCTGCAGCACCACCGCATCGACGTCGTCGGCGGCCGATGGCGTGAGACCGGGCAGCGCGCCGGTGACCCACGGATCCACCGCGCCGTGCAGCACGATCCGCCTGCCACCGCCGATCGCCGCCAGTACCTCGCGACGGAGGTCGTCGGTGGAGCGCTGCCGGGCGGACAGCAGCGCGTCGCGCAGCCCGCCCGGCAGCTTGTCTTCGGCAGCGGCGAGATCGCCGGTCTCGATCAGCCGCCGCACCTCGGCGCGCAGCTTCCGTTCGACCTCGCCGGGTTCGAGACCGGCGTCGGTCCACAAGCGACGGCACAGCGCGCAGCAGCACACCGAAAGCAGCCGGGCCGTCGCCGGTGCCCACACGGCATCGGTCTTCTCGTGGTGGCACTGGTGCACCGCGCCGAGCTGGCCGCAGGCCTCCAGGATCACCGTCGCCACGTCGAGATCGGCGACGCATTCGGCGGCGAGCGTCGCCGCGTAGGCGCGCACTTCCTCCTGTGCCGGGCACAACGCCCACGGGTAGCTCTCACCGAAGCAGTTGCGCACCGCGACATCCGGGAACTCGGTGCCCAGCTTGGAGTTGTGCGTCAACACGACCCAGGCCGCGGTCGAGATCCCAGCGTCGCGGAGCGCGGCCACGGCACCGCCCGCGCTGTCCTCGCGGTCGACCCAGTCCGGGGTGCCCGGCCGCAGCCGCGCGCCTTCCCACACCTGGTCGCGCGTGGGACGGTAGAGCGCGGCGTGCCTGGCGAGCACCGCGCTCCGGTCGGGCGCGTACGGGGTCGCGGCCCTGGTCGTGTGGTACGAGACCGCCACCGCGACCTCGTCGACGCCGAGTTCGAGCGCGCGTTCGGCGAAGCCGGGGGCGTCGAGCACGTCCCACGGGTAGGCGTATCCGGTGACCCGCATGCTCACCACCGTGCCGTGTTGGGTTCGAAGTCCGGTACGTACCGGCGCATGTAGGTCACGTCGTCCCGTTTGGTCTGTCCACATCGGACGTAGTCTTCGTGCGCCTTCGCCAGCGCGTCGCGGTCGAGGGTGACCCCGAGTCCCGGCCCGTCCGGCACCGCGACCGCGCCCTCGCGGAACTCCAGCACACCGGGCTCGATCACGTCCGCGGTCTTCCACGGCCAGTGCGTGTCGCACGCGTAGGTCAGGTGCGGGGTCGCCGCGGCGACGTGCACCATCGCGGCCAAGCTGATCCCGAGATGACTGTTGGAGTGCATCGACAATCCGACGCCGAACGTCTCGCACGTCACCGAAAGCGCTTGCGTGTCACGGAGACCGCCCCAGAAGTGGTGGTCGGAGAGCACCACACCGACCGCGCCCACCCGGAACGCCGGTGCCACGTCGGCGAAGCGCACCACGCACATGTTGGTGGCCAGCGGCATGGAAGCGCGCTCGGCCACGCGCGCCATGCCTTCGACCCCGGGCGTCGGATCTTCCAGGTATTCGAGCACCCCGTCGAGTTTCTCGGCCACCCCGAACGAGGTTTCCGGTGTCCACGCGGCGTTCGGGTCGATGCGCAGCGGATGCGATCCGAACGCCTCCGACAGCGCCAGCACGCCGTCGACCTCCTGCTCCGGCGGCAGCGCGCCGCCTTTGAGCTTGATGGAGCCGAAACCGTACTCGTCGACCATGCGACGCGCTTCGCCCACGAGCGCCTCGGGGGTCAGCACCTCGCCCCACGAGTCCTCCGCGGCGCCGACGTGCGCGCCGTACTTGTAGAACAGATATGCCGAGAAGTCGACAGCGTCCCTGGCGCGGCCGCCGAGGAGGTCCACCACCGGACGCCCGAGGTACCGGCCCTGCGCGTCGAGCGCGGCGACCTCGAACAGCGAATAGACACTGGCAAGGGTCTTGCTGACCGAGAACCCGCCGGTGAGGCCGTGCTCGTCGGCGAAGACGGCCTCGCCGAGCGTGCGCGCCACGCGGCGACGCAGTTCCGGAAGATCGAACACGTCCAGGCCGGGCAGCACGGGGATCACCTTGCGCACCTGGTCGAGGAACGCGAGATCGCCGTAGGACTCGCCGAGCCCGATGACGCCGTCCTCGCACACCAGCTCCAGCACACCGCGCAACGCGAACGGTTCGTGCACCCCCATCGCGTTGAGCAGCGGCGGATCGCTGAACGCCACCGGGGTCAGCACGATCTCGGTGATCTTCACTTGCCGTCACCGAGCCCGGCGAGGACCGACGCGCCGCGGTCGAGCAGCGCTTCGAGCCGGTTGAGCTGATCCGCCGACGGTTCGGTCAACGGCGGGCGCACGCCGCCGACCTTGTGCCCGCGCAGCCGCGCCGCCGCCTTCACCAGCGACACCGCGAAGCCCGGCGTTTCGTCGCGCAGCTGCACGAGCGGCAGGTAGAACCCGTCCAGCAGCGCGTCCATCACGGCACTGTCCCCTTCGGACAGTGCGCGGTGGAACCGGTGCGCGATCTCCGGCGCGAAGCAGTGCACCGCGGAGGAGTACCTGGCGACCCCGATCGACGCGTACGCCTTCGCCGACATCTCCGCGGTCGGCAACCCGTTGAAGAACAAGAACTCCTTCGCCCGGTCGGATCCGTCCGCCCTGATCGCGGTGACGATCCTGGTCATCAGGTCGACGTCGCCGAACCCGTCCTTCAGCCCGACCACTGACGGGATCTCCAGCAGTTCCCGCGCCGCGTTCGCGGTGAACACGCCCGTCGAACGGTGGTACACGATGACCGGGATCCCGCTGCCCCGCACCGCGAACCGCACGTGGTCGACGAGCCCCGCGGGCGGCCCCGTCACCAGGTACGGCGGGAGCAGCAGCACCCCGTCCGCGCCACCGGCCTCGGCCGCGGCGATGCCCGCTCGCGCCGTCGCCGCGCCACCGCCGGCGCCCAGCCAGATCGGTACCCTCCCGTCGACGACGTCCTTCGCCGTGCGCAGCAGCGCGGCGATTTCGTCCGGCGAGAGCGAGCTGAACTCCCCGGTCCCGCACGCCACGAACAACGCGCCGGCACCCGCGTCCACATGAGCCTCGACGTGGTGCGCGAAGGCGTCGAGGTTCAGCTCGAGATCATCGGTGAACGGGGTGAGCGGGAAGGCGAGCAGGCCATCCAGCTCGATCTTGGGCTGGCTCATGTATTCAGCTCTTTCGTCCTCGTCGGTTCACGACCTGGTACTGGTCGCGTTTCATGCACGCACCGCCTCGCCCTCCTCGGGCGCCCGAGACGACGCGGAACTCCTGGTGTTGACGGCATCGACGATCCGGTCGGTGGTCTCCGCGCGTTCCGGTGCCAGCCAGCCGAGGCCGGTGTACAGCACCAGCGAAACCAGGATCGGCGTGGCGATCAGCGTCGTCTGGTTCGCGTCGAACACGTAGTAGACCAAGGCGTACGCGATCAGGCCGCCAGCCCAGGACACCAGCGCGGCGCGCGAACCGCAGCGGCGGAACCACGGCAGCATGCCGAGCAGCAGCGGGATCGAGATCGGGCCCATCAGCGCGGCGACCCAGTTGACCACGATCTGCAGCACGCCGCCGAGGCCCTCGGCCTGGGTGGCGACGAACATGGTGATCGCGACGAACACGATGGTGGTGATCCGCGCCGCGCGCAGGCCCTGCACCTCGGTGAACGCGCGCGCCTTGCGCCACAGCACCGGCATCATGTCGCGCGTGATCACCGCGGAGATCGCGTTGGCGTCGGAGGAAACCATCGCCATGGTGTGCGAGAAGATGCCCGCGAGCACGAGGCCGACGAGGCCGGGCGGCAGGAACGTGGTGGTCATGATCGCGTACGAGTCGTTGGGATTCTTCACGCCGGGGATGAGCAGCGGCGCGGCGAACATCGGCAGCATCAGCACGATCGGCCAGAACAGGTACAGCAGCGACGAAAGCCGCGCGCCGCGCCTCGCCTCGGCCGTGCTCGGCGCCGCCATGTAGCGCTGCGCCAGGTTCCACATACCGCCGTTGTACTCCAGCGTCTTCACCAGCACGTAGACCAGCAGGAAGATGGTGGTGTACTTGGAAGTCGTCGGGTTGAGGTGGTTCGAGGGCAGCTTGTCCCACATCGTCCACAGCGCGGAGATCCCGCCGAGCTTGCCGAACACCACCACGATCATCACGACCGCCGCGACGGCCTGGATCACGAACTGGCCGAAGTCCGTCAGCGCGTCGGCCCACAGCCCGCCGACCGTGCAGTAGACCAGCGTCACGGTGCCGGTGATCAGGATGCCCCAGTTGTAGTCGACACCGGCGAACACGTGCAGCAGCGTCGCGACGGCGTACCACTTCGCCGCGATGTCGAAGATCTTGAGCAGGCTGCCGCTCCAGGCGAGCGCCTGCTGCGTGGGCACGTTGTACCGCTTCGCCAGGTATTCCAACGGGGACGCGACGCCGAGCTTCGAGCGCAGCCGGTTCCAGCGGCCCGCGAACAGCCAGCTGCCGATCCCGACGCCGATGCCGATGCTGGCGAAGCCCCAGAAGTACACGGTGACGCCGTCGGTGTACGCCACGCCCGCGTACGCGACGAAGAGCACCGCGCTGTACCCGGACATGTGGTGCGAAATGCCGGCGAGCCACCACGGCATCTTGCCGCCCGCCGTGAAGAAGTCGCTGACGTTGTTGACGCGCCGGTGGGACCACACCCCGATGACGATCATCAGCAGGAAGTAACCGCACACCATCGTCCAGTCGAGTACGTGCACCGCGGGACCCCTTCCTTGTTCATATTCATGAACGGGATCTGTTATAGTGATTATGTTCGCCTACAAGAACGTTGTTCGGGGACGCTAATATGGCCCAAGTCACGTGTCAACGGCCGTTCGGCGCACCCGTAAGGCACAAGTCGGACACGGAATTCAGCTGGAGGTTCTCCGATGACACAGCGCTCTTCGATGGCAGAGGACACTGAAGCGGTCACCGTGAGCGGCACCGAGCCCTCCGGCGTCAAGTCCGCGCGCCGCGCGATCGAGCTGCTCGAAACCTTCGCGGCCAACGACGTCTGGCTGTCGCTGTCCGATCTGCACGCCCGCACCGGCTTCCCGCGATCGAGCCTGCACGGCCTGCTGCGCACCCTGCACGAGGCGGGCTGGCTCGAATCCGACAGCTCGACCACCAAGTACAAGCTCGGCGTGCGCGCGCTCATCTGCGGTACCGCGTACCTCGACCGCGACCCGATCGTCCCCTACGCCACCGAGGCGCTGGAGCAGGTTCGCGAGCAGACCGGGTTCACCGCGCACTACGCGCGGCGCAACGGCACCGAGGTGGTGTACCTGGAGACGCGCGAATCCCGCCGCTCGACGCATCTCGTGTCCCGCGTGGGGCGCACGCTGCCCACGCACGCGACGGCGCTCGGCAAGGCGCTGCTGGCCGAGCTGACCCACGACGAGATCACCGCGCTGCTGCCGTCCCCGCTGCCCGCGCTGACCCCGAACACCGTCACCGATCTCGGCGAGCTGCACGAGCAGTGCGCCGAGATCAGGGAGCGCGGGTTCGCGTCCGAAGTGGAGGAAGGCACCCCCGGCGTCCGCTGCGTCGCCGCGGTGATCCCCTACCGCATCCCCGGCACCGACGCGATGAGCTGCTCGATGCAGGCCGACCAGGTGAGCGACGCCGACGCGCTGCGCGTGGGCGAACTGCTCGCCGAGACCACCGCCGAACTCGGCCAGCGGCTGCGCCGCGCCGGAATCCGGTAGTTCCCTTCCCCCACCAGAAAGAGGACCCCATGGCAGACCAGCGCGTCCTGATCACCGGCGCGGCAGGCGTCGTCGGCACGCTGATGCGGCCCCGGCTGCGCCGCGACGGGCGAGTGCTCCGCCTGCTGGACGTCGCCGAGCTACCGCCCGCCGCCGACGGCGAGGCCGTCGAACTCGTCACCGCTTCGGTCACCGACGCCGACGCGATAGCGAAGGCATGCGAAGGCGTCGACGCGCTCATCCACCTCGGCGGGCACAGCCGCGAAAACACCTGGAAAGCCACGCTCGACGTCAACATCAACGGCACGCAGATCGTGCTCGACGCGGCGCGCGCGGCCGGGATCAAGCGCGTGATCCTGGCTTCCAGCAACCATTCCGTCGGTTTCCGCACCGTCGACGAAGCGGGCGAGCACGGCTTGCCCGCCGACTCGACCCCGCGCCCGGACACCTACTACGGCGTCAGCAAGGCCGCCATCGAAGCGCTCGGCAGCCTGTACCACTCGCGGTTCGGCATGGACGTGATCGTGATCAGGATCGGCTCGTGCTTCGAAACCCCGCACAAGCTCGGCGAACGCGGGCTGACCACGTGGCTCTCCCCCGACGACGGCGCGCGGCTGTTCGAAGCGTGCCTCGACCACCCGTCGCCGGGGTACCGGCTGATTTGGGGCGTCTCGGACAACACGCGCCGGATCTACTCGCTCGCCGAAGCCGAGGAACTGGGGTACCGCTCGCTCGACAACGCCGAGAAGTACGCGGAAGAGGTGACCGGTTCCCCGTCCGCGGACGCGAACTACGTTGGCGGCCCGTTCTGCAGCGCGCCGCTCGGCTCGCCGAACCCGCTCTGAGCAAACCGTCCGATGTGGAGCTTGCTCGAAGCTCCACATCGGACGGTTTCGGGTCAGCAGTTGCTGGGTGCGGGCTTCCCGGCGAGCCGGTCGTTCAGATAGGACAGTGCGCCGGGGATCCCGGTGACCGCGATCGTCACGTGCTCACCGAGCAGGTAGCGCTGGTACTGCACCGGAACGCCCTTGCCGCAGTAGTTCTTCACCAGTGCGTCCACCGGCGGGCTCGGCGTCAGCTCGTCGCGAATGCCCTGGTAGTAGTAGATCGGCGCGCCCGGTTTGCGCTGCCCCATGGTGACCTCCTTGATCACCTTCTGGACCGAGGGCACGTCCAGCAGCTCCGGCACGGTGACGTAGTCGCGCATGCGCTGGAAGGCGTAGGCCACCGAGAACTGCGCGATGCACCCCTTGCCGATCTGCTCGAAGGCCGCCTTTCCCTTGGCGTTCAACAACTTGTCGGTGTCGATCTCCGGATACGCTCGCGACAGTCCGACCGCGGCGCCGAAGTACACACCGGACAGTGCGGTGCCGTCGATCTTGCGCGCCACGTAGCCGAGATCCGCGGGCACCCCGCCCGCGGCGACCCCGGCGAACTTCAGCTCCGGCGCGTAGCTCGGCTGGAGCTCGTTCGCCCACGAACTCGCCAGCGCGCCACCCGAATAGCCCCACAGCACGGTCGGCGTCTCCGGTCCGGCGAGCCCGGCGGGCGCGAAGTTCTGCGCCGCGCGGATCCCGTCGAGCACGCCGTGCCCGGTGTTGATCGCCGCCGTCCACTGCGAGTCCGGGCCCTCGTAGTCGGCCGTCACGACGGTGTGCCCCGCCATCAGCAGCGGCGCGAACGCGGCCTGCTCGACGGCGGGCACGTTGAGCCCCGTCGCCATCGAGTAGGACGGCGCGCAGTCCGTGGTCAGGCCGTCCTGCGCGGTCTGGTACGACACCAGCTTGCGTCCGCCCGCGGGTGGCGGGCCGAGTGGCTGGATGATCGTGGCCACGTCCGCGATCGGCTTTCCCTTGGTGTCGGTGGATTTGTACTTCACCTGCCAGGCCCGGAACGGCAACGGGATGGTCAGCGCCCGCACCGTGCTCGGCCGCGCGTCGAGGATGGTGCCCGGCGGGGCGTCCGGGAACGGGCTCGGCTGGGCGTAGAACGGATCGTCACGCGGGTTCGGGGGCAGCGGATCCGCCGCAGCGGGTGTGGCGACCCCCGTGGCGAGCAGACAGGCGAACAGCGCGGGAAGGACCCGCTTCCATCGTTTCCGGGTGCGCCGCGACGGTGCGGACATCGCAACCTCCAACTCGATACCGAGTGGTATTGGATACTCTTGAGTACCAGGTGTCCTGGATCACAGTCAAGGTTTCTCCCTCGAACGGTCGGCGCGGCTCAAGCCGCCCTTCCGTACCGGGTCAGTACCGCCGCTCCGGCCTGCTCGGCGGAAACGCACTCCAGGAACTTCGGCGCGGTGCCCTCGGGGAAAAGCCGTTCACCGCTGCCGAGGACCGTGGGGAACACGAGCAGCCGGTACTCGTCGACGAGATCCTCGGCCATCAGCGTGTGCACGACGCTCAGGCTGCCGGTGATCACGATGTCCCGCTGCTCCGCCTTGACGGCCTCGGCGAGACCGCCGGTGAGGACCGCCGAATTCGGCCACGCCGACACGTCGGTCAGGGTGCGGGACGCGACGAGCTTCGGCATCGCGTTCATGCGCGCGGAGAACGGGTCGTCGCGGCCGGGCCACAGCTTCGAAAACAGCTGCCAGGTCTCGCGGCCCAGCAGCATGACCCCGTCGTCGAGGAGGCTGCCGAGCTTGAACTTGTCCCCGGCGACCGTCGCGGGTCCGTGCCGGAAGGCCCAGCCGCCGTTCGGAGTGCCCGCGGACCCGTCGGGGTCCGACACGATGCCGTCGATGGTGGCGAATTCGATGACGGTGACGCTCATGGTGATGTCCTCTCGGTCGATGGTTCACCGGTACATACCGGCGGCACCGGCCGGACTCATCGGTCGCCGCGAAAATTCTCCGAAGAAATCCGTTCCGGCAGGTCGAAGGCGGAGAACACGCGGGGATCGGCGAACACGACGTTGTGCGCGACCCGTCCCCCGACGACCGTGAAGACCTGCAGGGTGTGCAGCCGGAGCCCGTCGGCGTCCGGTGCGTACGCGGCGAGCGCGGGCTGCCCGTTGGCGGTCAGGTTCCGCATCCGCCATGCCGTGCCGCGCATCGCGAACACGCGATCCATGAACCGGCCGTAATCGCGGCTTCCCCGGTACCACAGCGGCACCGGCGGCATCTCCAGGACGGCGTCTTCGGTGAGCAGCCGGACCAGCCCCGGCACGTCGGCGGCCTCGAACGCCCGGAGGTAGCGGTGGAGCGCCTCGCGGGTGCCGGGGTCGTCCGGCTCGCTCACCTCGCCCGCGTTCGGGAGCGCGGTCCTCGCGCGCTGCAACGCGCTGGTTACCGACGCGACCGTGGTGCCGAGCTGCTCGGCGACTTCGGCGGCGCTGAACTCCAGCACGTCGCGCAGCACCAGCACGGCGCGCTGCCGCGGCGGCAGGACCTGCATCGCCGCCACCAGCGCGAGCCGGAGATCCGCCCGCGCCTCGACGTCGAACCGCGCGTCGGGAAAGGGTTGCAGCCAAGGGATGTCGAGCGCGGGTGTCAACGGCGCACCGGGATCGTCGCTGCGCGCGCACAGCCCGGACGGCAGCGCGCGCCGGGCCCGCCCCTCCAGCGCGGTCAGGCACACGTTCGTCGCGATGCGGTACAGCCACGTCCGGACCGACGCGCGCGCCTCGTCATACCGCTCGCGCGCCTTCCACGCCCGCAGCATGATCTCCTGCACCAGGTCCTCGGCGTCGTGAAAGGAACCCAGCATCCGGTAGCAGTAGGCCACCAGTTCACCCCGGTACGGCTCGAAGTCCACGCCACATCATGGCGCACGGGGTAGCGTTTCGTGTCATGCCCGCAGACCGACGGCGCCCCACGAAGGCGCAGACCCGTCGCCAGATCCTGGACGCCGCGGCCGCCGTGTTCGCCGAACGCGGTATCGCCGCCACCTCGCTCAACGACATCGCGAGCACCGCGGGCCTGACCAAGGGCGCGGTGTATTCGAGCTTCGACAGCAAGGACGAACTGGTGCTCACCATCATGGAGGAGCACATCGTGGACCGAATGGCCCACGCGACCGGGGTGTTCGACGAGATCGCCGACCTCGGCGACGCCACCAGCGAAGCGGGCGCGCGGCTGCTGCACGGCATCAGCTCGGACGCGACGTGGCACCGCCTGCTGCTCGAATACTGGGGCCTCGCCATGCACGACCCCGAACTCCGCACCGGCCTCGCCGAACGGCGGAACGCCTTGCGCGAAGCCATTTCGAACGCGATCCGCCACATCGCGGAACTGCGCGAAATCACCCTTCCCCTCCCTGCCGAACACCTCGCCGTCGCGATGCTCGCACTGTCCAACGGCCTCGCCGTGGAACGCGGGATCGAACCCGGCGCCGTCCCGGACGGCCTGTTCGCCGAACTGCTCACCCTCCTCATCGGCGAACGTCCGGCATAGCGCCCCGCGCCGGAAAGACGGGTCGAGCCCTGGGGCGAACGGTCGAGTTCGGCCTGTCGCGGGGCTAGTCTCGGCGGGGTGTCTCGGATCGGATTTGCCGGTATCGGCCGGATGGGCCTCCCGATGTGCGCGAACCTGGTGAAGGCCGGCCACGAGGTGACCGCCTGCGACGTACGAGCCGAACAGCGGGAAGCGGCGATCGCCTGTGGTGCGCGGTGGTCCCCTGACCCCGGGGAAGTCGCCGCCACCGCGGATGTGTTCATCACAATGTTGCCAGGGCCGCCGGAGGTGCGGGACCTGATGCTGCGAGGCGGTGTCGCCGAGGCCCTGCCGCCGAAGTCGGTGTGGGTGGACATGACGAGCAACTCGCCGGAGGTCGTGCGACCGATCCGTGAGCGGCTGCTGGCGCGAGGGGTGCGGGTTCTGGAGGCGCCGGTGGGCGGCGGACCTGCCGAGTCGCGGGACGGCAGCCTCAAGCTGTTCATCGGCGGGGAAGCCGACCTGGTCGACCGGCTCCGGCCGCTGCTGGAAGTGCTGGGAGACCCGGACCGGATCGCCCTGGTCGGCGGACACGGTCACGGGTACACCGCCAAACTGCTGGTGAACCTGCTGTGGTTCGGGCAAGCGGTGGCGACCGCCGAGGCGCTGCTGCTGGGCAAGAGCGCGGGCCTCGACCTCGGCGTGCTGCGCGACGTCCTGCGCGACAGCGCGGCCGCGGGCAGCTTCCTGCACCACGATCTCGACGCCCTGTTCGCCGGCGACTACCTGCGTTCCTTCGGCTTGGACCGGGTCTGCGAGGAGCTGACCGCGCTGACCGAGCTCGCCCATGACCACGGGACTCCTTTCGCACTGTCCGATGTGGTGGCTCGTGTCCACCAACGCGCTCTCGCCCGGTACGGCCCAGCAGACGGGGAACTGCTCGCCGTCGCGCTCTTGGAGGAGGACGCGGGCCTGCAACTGCGCGCTCCCCGACCATCCACATCGGACGAAGTTGGCGATTAGCCGTAGACCAGTGCTTTCGTTCGACGTGGCGGTTACGCTCGGGAGCGTGATCATCCTGGTGAGTTTGCTGCGACGCCTGCCCGAGCTGTCCCGCGAAGAGTTCGTTGAGCACCACCGCGAAACCCACGCGCCGTTGTTCGTCTCGATGGAGACGGTGCGGCGCGTCGTGCGCCGGTACACCGTGGACCACCCGCAATCCTTCGGTGTGCCGGGGGTGGCGGACACGACCTTCGACGCCGTGGTGCGCCAGTGGTTCGACGACACGAGCGGCATCCAGGAACTGATGACCTCGAAGGACTACCTCGAAACGATCCGGCCCGACGAGGCGCGGTTCATCGACATGAGCCGCAGCGAGTTCTACCTGGCCGAGGATCAGGTGTTCCTCGGCGAGCCGACTCCCCGGCCCTAGAGTCTGTATCGAAGTGGCGTAGCCACTTGAGTGGGCCATCAACCGGCACCGCCACCCGCACCGCCACGCAAAGCACTTTGACACAGGCCCTAGTAGACATCTCGGGGCAGGATCGCCACCCGCGCGGGGCCCGTGACGTCGTCGACCTCGGGCCAGACATCCGTGAGGTGGCAGAGCAGTTCCAGGTCCGCCAGGAAGTTGTCGTCGTCGGAGTCGAATTCCTCGATGTCGTCGATGCCCATCCTGGCGAGCGCCGCGGTCAACACGTCCGGATCGGCGCCTTCGGCGTCGCTCGCGAAGAAGTCCGTGAAGTGCGCGAGAGTCTCACCGCCCCGGCTCACCGAGAACCGGTGGTCGGCGTTGATGCTGCAGTAGGACGAAACCGCGAACGTACCGCGGGACAGGTCCGGGCGATCTACTGCCTCGTATCCGTTGTCCTCGACGAGCAGGGTGTGCGGGCCCATCGCGAACGCCGCCACCACGTTGGAGTCCATATAGGACTCTTCGTAGTTGACCCGCTGCCACAGCTGCGTCCACGTCGCGGTCCAGATCTGCTCGTCCTCCGCCCCGAACCGGCGCAGCGCCTCGTCCGGGTCGACATCGTGGATCACCGTCACGCAGTACGCCGATTCCGCCCGCAGCGCGACAAGCCAGTCCGGGCCGTCACCGGGCTCGTCGAGATCCACGGGCTCCGCATCCGGGAAGTCGCCGTTGGCGTCCGCGTGCCCCTTGCCGAACTCCCAGCGGACCTCGTCGCCGGGCCCGACCAGCACCAGCGACCAGTTACCCGAACCGGTTTCGTCGAAGCGCCAAGTCAGCCAGGTATCGGGTTGTTCGAGTGCGCGGACCTCCTCGGGCTGCACGACGACGATGCTGCCGGTGCCGAGGCCGAACCGCGTCTTGCAGACGAGTCCGCTCCCGTCGGCACTGCGGTTCACGGTGCGCTTGCCGTTTTCCGATTCGAGGAAACGGCTGCCCTGGATGTCCGCCACGGGCGCCCTGTTGCCCAGTGACACCGGTTCGAACGGACCGTGCCGCAGGCTGTACCGCGGGAGCCCTTCGTCGTAGATCACGCAATCCCCGTCGTCGGTCACCCGCACCGACGAGTAGTCGAGCTTGGGCAAGTCGGCGCGCCACACGACCTCATCGCCTTGGTAGACCGCGAAAACACTCTCCATTTCGAGGCGGAGGGTGCCCACCGCTCCCGCCGTCCAGGTAGCCGTGCCAACCCGGTCGCTGATCTCCGCGCGGCCGTCGGCGTGGTAGCGCAGGGCCCACTCGCCCGACGGCGAAATCACCGGCTCAGTCAACGTTTCGAACTGGCGCAGCGACTCGGGCATCGTCAAGGCTCCTGGATTTCGGCGGTGGATGATCCGCCGACACGGTAAGCGCGCGAGCGTGACACTGGCGATCGCGAACCGCGGAGTTTGCCCGCTGCGACAACGGTTCCGGGTCGTTCGGCCTAGGCGGGCAGGCCCCACGGCGCGGAGGTTCCGTTCGCGGGCACGGGACCGACGTGGAAGTCCGGCCGGTCGCCCGCGCGGTGCACGAACGCCTCGTCGCCGCGCCGCAGGTCGATCCGCAGATCGCCGTTCGGCAGGCGGTGCGACCGGATCGACCTCCCCCCGCGGTCGCGGACCGCCAACTCCCCTTCGATACCTGGGCGCACCACGCACGGTTCGCCCGCCTCGCTGCGAATGCGCAGCCATCGGGTCTTCCCGCCCTGCCTCGACGCGCTGATCAGGAACGCGCCCTGCGCGCGGAAGTCCTGCACCGCGATATCGCCCCAGCTCGACGGCACGGCGGGGAACAGCCGGAGCACCCCGCCCCAGCTCTGGCACAGCATGTCGTGCACCGACTGCGCCGCCGACAACGGGGTTTCGATGACCGGGCCCGATTCCTTGTACATCGTGTTCGGCTGGATGAACCGGCGCTGCAGCTCGCCGAGGTAGAACTCGGCCTTGTCGCCGCGCAACATCTGCGCGGACATCGACGCCGCACCGGTGAACGTGTAACCCTGCAACGCGCCCTCGAAACTGACCCAGTGGTTGAGGGATTTCTCGATCAGGCCGCGGAATTCCGGGCGCTCCCAGGTGATCTCGTACAACGGGTACACCTGCAGCAGGTGCGAATAGTGCCGGTGCGACTTCGCGAACGGCACCCCGGCGCCGATCATGTAGCCGTTTTCGTCGACCGGGTAGTCGACGAGCGTGTCGAGCACCGCACGCCAGCGCGGGGCGAGCGGGTCACCGATCCGCAGTTCCCGCACGGCTTCCAGGAGCGTCCGGCAGCCCCACCGGATGAGCGACAGGTCGTAGTTGCAGTCCGGCGCGTTCACGCCGTACTCGGGTGAGAAGGTCGCGGGCAGGTGCAGCTTCCCGTCCGCGCCCGGTGCCAGGAAGTGCAGGTAGTAGTTGATCGCCCGGCGCAGCAACGGGAACAGGGTGTCGCGCAGCAGCCGCCGGTCCATGGTGTGCCGATAGGACAGCCACACGTTGTGCAGCGCCCAGGTCAGGTTTCCGACCTCCGGGGTCGGCGAGTCCTTGCCCGGCACGCCCACCGCGTACCCGCTGGTGCCGTCGCTGATCCCGTTGAGCAGCGTCATGTCCGTGGTGCGCGGGATCCCCGCCGAATCGGGCCGGTACGGTGCCGCGAGCTGGTCGACCACTCTGGACCGGTACTCGTCCAGCGCGTGGCTCACCGCGTCGAGTTCGAGGTGGTTGGAACCGTGGATGAGCCAGTATTCCAGTTGTACGTTGAGGTTCCACCAGGTCGCGGGCCACGGCGTCGGTTCGAGCCACGGCCCCGAGGTCGCCATCACCGGCGCCTCGCGACGCGCCGCCGAGGCCACTTTGTACAGCTGGATCCAGTAGAACGCCTGCAGCCTGCGGTCCGGAATGGACAGAAAACTCTTGCGGTAGTAGCCGTGCCACCATTCCCGGTGCCCGAACGCGAGCACGTCGATCGGCTCGCTCGCCGAGCGCACCATCCGCAGCGCTCGCCCGCCTGCCGTCCGTTCCGGATGCGACCAGGCGACCGCGGCGTACAGCGTGCGACGCGAACCCCGATGCGCCTCGCGCCAGGCGGTCGCGTGTTCACCACCGCCAAGCAACGACTGCACGGCGAGACGGCAGTCGCCACTGCTTTCCAGCGACGCGGGCGGGTTCGCGGTGTATCCGGGCGGTGGCGGCTTCCCGAATTGCGGCGCCGTCCTCGGGCTGACCGCCTCGGCCGGGTGAAACACCCACTGGAAACCCAGCTCGCCTTCGGTCGCCCTCGTCTCGATCGCGAGCACCGATTGTCCACTGTGGATCAGCGCGCGCAGTGAGATGCTGCCAGCCGCGGTCGTGATGGTTCCGGTCAGCTCGGCGTTCCACAGGTCCATCCGCCAGTCGATCCCGGTGATCGCGCCGACGGGTTCGAGCGTGAAGTACCCGATCGGCAGCCGAGCCAGCCCGAACAGCGAGCCGAACTCCGGCCGGTGGTCCTGCACCTGGCTGTGCTGGACGTTGAACCGGATCGCGTTGCGGCCCGGCTCGGCGTAGATCCCCGAGCCGAGATAGCCGTTTCCCAGGTACGGCCCCTCGTACCAGGTCTTCGGCAGCCGCCGCCAGTACAGGTCGGACTGGCCGAGGAAGGCGGCCCAGTCCACTCCGGACGCGAGATCGCCACCGTCCGAGGCGGACGCGAACGCCGGGGTGGCCAGCACACCGGCGGCCATGCCCGCGACCGCGCCGCCGAGCGCGGTTCGCCTGCGGATTTCGATCATCGTGCTCCTCCGATTCAGCCGGGCAGGCCCCACGCCGGGGCGTTCTCGTTGGCGGGCACGTCGCGTGCCCCGCAATCGGGCCGGTGCCCGCGCCTCGCCACCACGACGGAACGGCCGCGCCGGCACGGCACCGAGATCACGCCGGGTCCGACTTCGCGCCACCGCACCGGGAAACCCCAGTCATCGCGGACGTCGATCGGTCCCGGCACGCCGTGCGCGAGCGCCAGCGGCTCACCCGCGTCGCTGCGCACCCTGACCCATTCGGTCACACCGTCCCTTCTGGACGCGTCCACGGTGAAGGCCCCTTCCGCGCGCAGCCCCGAGATGGACGCGTCGCGCCAGGTCTTCGACACCGCCGGGAACACCCTGAGCACGCCACCGGACCCCTGCACGAGCATGTCCACAACGGACTGCGCGGCGGTGAGCGGGCTTTCGATCGCGAAGTTCTTCCCTTCGCGGTACATCGTGTTGGGCGTCAGCTGAGTATCCGCGACGATGTTGCCGTCGAGGAAGAAACGCAGGTACCGCAACGCTTCTTCGGGGTCACCCATCACCGAAGACATCGACGACGCCGTCGCGTAGCTGTAGCCGTGCCACGCCGTCTGCATGCTCGTCCAGTGCGCGAAGCTACGGCGCATGATGTCCCGGTCACCGGGAACGTCCCATCGCTTCTCCCGCAACGGGTACAGCCAGAGCAGGTGGGAGTAGTGCCGGTGCGACTCGGCGAGCGGGACTCCGTCGCCGATGAGCACGCCGTCGGAGTTTTCGTGGTACGGCACCAGCCTCGCCGCGATGTCCTGCCACATCCGGACCCTCGGATCGAGGATCCGCAGCCGTCGCGCCGAATCGACGAGGGTGGCGCAGGCCCAGCGGATCAGCGATAGGTCGTAGGTGCAGTCGGGGGCGTCCGCGTACTCCGGCGACCTGGTGAGCGGCAGGTGCAGGCGGCCGTCGGTGCCCTCGGCCAGGAAGTGCCGGTAGAAGTTGACCGCCTTCGCCAGCACCGGGAACAGCACGTCGCGGAGCACGTGATCGTCCATGCTGTGCCGATAGGACAGCCACACGTTGTGCAGGCCCCAGATCAGGTTCCCGGTCTGGTCGGTCTTGCTCGCCGTGCCGGGTACGCCAACCGTCCTCGTGCCGCCCGGCCTCAGCCGCCAGTCCCCCGGGTGCGAAAGCGCGTACGTCTCACCGTCGCGATAGGACGGTGGCACCGAGAGCGCGAGGTTTTCGTGATCGCGGCGGAAGGTTTCGGTGACCGCGTCGAGTTCGGGGTGGTTCGACGCGTTGATCACCGGGTAGGCCACCTGCACGTTCAGGTTCCACCACACCGCGGTCCAGTTGTTGCCGAACTCGGGGAACCACGGGCCCCATTCGGACACCACCGGCCCGTCCGCGCGCGTCGACGAGGCGATCTTGTAGAGCTGGATCCAGTAGAACCGCTGCACCCACTTGTCCGGAACGGACACCAGGCTGCGTTGGTAGAACACGTTCCACCAACGGCGGTGAGCCGCGACGAGGTGGTCGGGATCGCTTGCGAGCGCTCGGCGGACCGCGCGAACGGCCTCGGCGGTGGAGGTCTTTTCCGGGAACCGGTAGGCGATCGTCGCCGCGAGCAGCCGCCTGCTGCCGACGCGGCGTTCCGACCACGCCGTGGTGTACCCGCCGCCGGCGAGCATCGGCTGTTCCGCGTAGCCGACGCCACCCGCTTCGGCGATCTTCGGCGCCGGGTTGCCCACGTAGTCGGGTGGCCTGCGCTGGCTGCGCGTGGTCGACGACGGCAGCGGGTCGAAGGACCAGCTCGCCGCGGACTCCCCCGCGCTCGGTTCGAGCGAGACCAGCAGGACGCCGCTGTCGTTGTGCACGAGCGCGGAAAACGCGACGCTGCCCCGCGTGGTGGTGATCGTGCCGGACAGTTCCGCGTTCCACAGGTCCAGCCGCCAGTCGACCGCGGTGACCGCACCGGCGAAGGTGAGCGCGAGCGAGCCGATCGGCAGCCGCGACAACCCGATCGCCGCCTCCCACTGCACGCGCTGGTCCTGCACCTGCGTGTGGTTGAGCATGAACGTCAGCGCCTGCGGCGTCGCGCCGCGGTACACGTGGACACCGAGGTAGCCGTTGGCCAGGAACGGGGCGTTCTGCCAGCTGTCGGGCAAGCGCTTCCACAGCATGCGCGCGTCGTCCACGATCCCCCGGTGCGGCCCGCCCCGCGCGAGATCGGCCTCGGGCGAGGCCACCGCGGAAGGGGCGGCCCAGAGGCCACCGAGAGCGGCCGCACCCGCCGCCGCGGAGGCACCTCTGAGGATCACACGCCGGGAAAGCTCCGCCATCGCCGCCTCCGCAGTCATACTACGTTTCCGCTCCATCATTGGATCGGCGACGAGCATGTTTACAGACACAGCCCCATTTTGACCATAGTTCGCCTGGATATACATCCGATGTATGGCGGATTGTGCCGGTCATCGGGAAGTCGCAAGGCGATTGCCATGGAGGCCATGGTGGCGTGCATAGGTCGCGATGATTCCGGCGAGATCACCTGCCCCGAAGGTGGCTTCGGGGCACTGGACGCCACAAATTCACCCCTCGCACGGTCGACCACCGCGACGCGCGTGCCCCGAAGGCCACCCTCGGGGACTTGAGCGTCACGAACTCGGCCCTCGCAATACGACCACCGTGCGGCACTCCGCCACGAGGGGAACATCTGTGGCGTCTAGGTCCCCGAAGGTGGCCTTCGGGGCATCGCGGCGAAGCGTCAGCGGAGCGTCTCCGAAGCGACGAAGGGTCAGGGCAGCGGCGGGAGCGTCGTGTCGAACAGCCACGGGGTGAAGAGGTCGGCCAGGGATTCGCCGGAGGCCTGTTCCGCCAAGGCGGTGAACTGGTCCGTGGTCACCGTGCCGTGCCGGTGTTCGAGCGCCCATGCCCGCAGCAGCGCGAAGAACCGTTCGTCCCCGATCCGGGTGCGCAGTGCGTGCAAGGTCAGCGCGCCGCGCTTGTAGACCCGTTCGTCGAACATCCGGTCCACGCCGGGGTCGGCGACCTTCAGATCGGCGGGCAAACCAGCCATGCGGCCGTACCACTGGCGGGCCATCCCCGCGGCGGTGACCTCGCCGGAGGCCTCCGACCACAGCCATTCAGCGTAGGTCGCGAAGCCTTCGTTGAGCCAGATGTGCCGCCAGTCCGCGACCGACAGGCTGTTGCCGAACCACTGGTGCGCCAGTTCGTGCACGACGAGCCGCTCGTGGGTGCGCCTGCCGTCGATCAGGTTCGCGCCGAACACCGACAGGCCCTGCGCCTCGATCGGCTCGTCGAGCGGGTCGTCGGTGACCACCACGACGTATTCGCCGAACGGGTACGGTCCGAAGTGGCCTTCCAGCACGTCCATCATCTGGGCGTGGCGCCCGAAATCGCGCGAGAACGGCCTTCGCAGCCGCGCGGGCACCGCGGCGCGCTGCGGGAACCGGCCGCCGCCGAGGTCCACCTCCTCGTACCGTCCGATGTGGACACCCATGAGATAGGTCGAGGTCGGCTCGGGGCGGTCGAACACCCAGGTCGTGGTGCTCGCCGAACGGCGCTGCGCCACCAGGTTCCCGGTCACCAGCACCGTGTACGGCGACGACGTGGTGATCGCGACGCGGTAGGACGCCTTGTCCGCCGGGTGGTCGTTGCACGGGAACCACGACGGCGCGCCGACCGGCTGGCTCGCCACCAGCGCGCCGTCGGTCAGCTCGTCCCAGCCGATCTCGCCCCACTCCCCCGAGATCGGGCTCGGGTTGCCGACGTAGCGGACCTCTACCGTGAACTCCGCGCCCGCTGGCAGCGACTTCGCCGGTTTGACGTGCAGCTTGTCGACACCGCGGGTGAACCGCGCGGCGCGGCCGTCGACCTGCACCCTGCTCACCCGGAATCCGGCGAGATCGAGGCTCAGCCTCGACAGCGCCTGCGTGGCCACCGCGGTGATCCTCGCCTGCGCGGACAGCCGGTTCGACACGATCCGGTAGTCCAGTTCCAGGTCGTAGTGCCGGACCCGGTAGCCGGAGTTGCCGTGCGATGGCAGGTACGAGTCACCCGACCCGGACGCGCCCGGTGCGGGTGGCGATACCTTGTTCAAGCCCTGCGTCCTCCGGTTGCCGCCCACGCCGAGATGGGGTTGCCGAGCCAGCGGGAATCGGCGGGCACCGCGTCACCCCTGGTCACCAGCGAACCGGGGCCGACCGTGGTGCGCGCGCCGATGCTGGCGCCGGGCAGCACGATACCGTGCGGACCGAGCGTCGCGCCCTCGGCGAGGGTGACCTCGCTCATGCTCATGATCCGGTCGTGGAACAGGTGCGTTTGGACGACGCAGCCGCGGTTGATGGTCGCGCCGTCGCCGAGCCGCACCAGGTCCGCCTCCGGCAGCCAGTACGTCTCGAGCCACACGCCGCGTCCGATCTCGACACCCATGGTCCGGAGCCACGCGGTGAGCAGGGGCGTGCCGCCGATGGAGCCGACCAGCCACGGCACCGCGAGCGCCTCGACGAAGGTGTCCGCCAGCTCGTTGCGCCACACGAACGAGCTCCACAGTGGATGCTCGACCTCACGGAACTTGCCCACCAGCAGCCATTTCATCGCGGTCGCGGTCAGCGCGGCCGCGGCACCCGCGGCCAGCAGCACGACACCGGAGAGCACCGCGGCCAGCCACAGCCCGCCCGCGAGGTAGAGCGCCTGCAACGCGGCGAAGGCGAGCACCGCGAGCGCCACGCTGCACATCACCGGCACGATCCGGCAGAGCTCGACGAGCCCGCGCGCGATCTTCAGCCTGCGCGGCGGCGCGAAGGTGCGGCTGGTGTCGGACTGCTCGACCGCGCGCCGCAGCGGCCGCGGCGGCATACCGAGGTACGACGAGCCCTTCTTCGCCTTGCGCGGCGTCGACGAAAGCACGCCGACGAGCCCGCGCTTCGGCACCGCGCGGCCGGGCGCGGTCATCCCCGAGTTGCCGAGGAACGCTTGCTTGCCGACGCGCGCCGGCGCCACGTGCAGCCAGCCGTGGCCGAGTTCGTAGGTGCCGACCATGGTGTCGTCCGCGAGGAACGCGCCGTCGTCGACCTGGGTCATCTTCGGCACCGCGAGCACCGTCGACGCCTCGACGCCACGGCCGATCTTCGCACCGAGCAGCCGCAGCCACACCGGCGTGAACAGGCTGGCGTACAACGGGAACAGGCCGTCGCGGGCGATGCCCATCAGGCGCTCGGTGGCCCACACCTGCCATGCGGTGCGGCCGTGCACCGGGTGGTAGCCCTCCTGCATGCCGATGCTGAGCGCGCGCACGCCGATGAGCACCAGCAGCGCGTAGGTCACGAAGTACACGACCGTGGCGGCCGGGGTCAGCAGCAACGCCGTGCCGAGCGCGGAACCGAGCGAGCCGGTGCCCGCCACCGCGAACCCGACGAGGAGCACCCCTGGCACCGCGGCGATCGCGGGCAGCAGGCCGAGCACGAGCGACGCGACGCCGTACGCGGTGATCCAGAACCGCGACCGCGGCGGGCGGCTCGACGGCCACTTCAGCGCGCCCTTCGTTTCGACGGCCGCTGGCGAACCGGCCCAGCGCTGACCGGCTGGCACGGCGCCGACCACGGTCGACCCGGCCGCGATCTCCGCGCCCTTGCCGATCCGCGTGCCGGGGAAAAGCGTGCTGCGCGAACCGATCCGCGCGTCCGCGCCGATCCTGATCTTGCCGATGTGCACGCGGTCGCCGTCCACCCAGTGGCCGGACAGGTCGACCTCGGGCTCCACCGCGGCGCCGCGGCCGAGCTTGAGCATGCCGGTGATCGGCGGCGCCGAGTGCAGGTCGACGTCCTTGCCGATCTTCGCGCCGAGCGCCTTGGCGTAGTGCGTCATCCACGACGCGCCGGAAAGGTCCTCGACCCCGCTGAACCCGGCGAGCTGCTCGGCCGCCCACAGTCGCATGTGGACACTGCCGCCGCGGCGGTAGGTACCTGGCCGCACCCCGCGCAGCAGGAGCCGCGCGCCACCGGCCGCGATGCCGATCCGGCCGGCCGGGCTGAACAGCACGAGCCAGGCCAGCGCGAGCAGCCACCAGGAAACCGAAGGGGCCCAAGCAACCCCGGTCAGCGCGAGCACAGTGGACAGTGCCGCGAGCACGGTCGTCCAGCGGAGGCCGACGAGCGTCATCAGCGGCACCATCAGCAGGCTCTGCACGATGCCGGTCCTGCGCGGGGTCGGCGCGATGTCGCGGCGCTGGGTGGTCGCGCCGTCGAGCGCGTCCAGCATCGAGGCGAGCGCGCCGAGCTTCGGGTGCTCGTAGATGTCCGAAACGGACACCTGCGGGTGGCGGGCGCGGATGCGCGCGATGAGCTGTGCCGCGGTGAGGCTGCCGCCGCCGTTGCTGAAGAAGTCGGCCTTCGGGCTCTTCACCGGCACGCCGAGGATCTCGGCCCAGCCCTCGGCGAGCCACGCCTCGGTGGCGGTCAGGCCGCCCGCGGCGGCGTCCACCCCGGCCAGCGGCCACGGCAGGGCGGCGCGGTCGACCTTGCCGGAGGTGCGGGTGGGCAGGTCGTCGACCACCGCGAGCAGCGGTACGAGCGCCGCGGGCAGTTGCTCGCGCAGCGTCGCGGCCGCTCCGTCGGCGTCGAACTCGGTACCGGTCCTCGGCACCACGTAGCCGACGAGGACCTGGTTGCCCGCCTTGGTCTTGCGGATCGCGGCGGCGGCGCCGACGACGTCGGGCAGCGCCTGCAGCGCGGCGTCGACCTCACCGAGTTCGATGCGCCGGCCGCCGAGCTTGATCTGCTCGTCGGCGCGGCCGAGGAAGAGCAGGCCCTCGGGTTCGGCGCGGACCATGTCGCCGCTGCGGTAGGCGCGCTGCCAGCCCAGCGAGGGCAGCGGCGCGAACTTCTCGGCGTCCTTCGCGGTATCGAGGTAGCGGGCGAGGCCGACGCCGCCGATCACCAGCTCACCGGACGAGCCCATGGCGACCGGCTCGCCGTCCTCGTCGACGACGGCGAGCTGCCAGCCGGACAGCGGCAGCCCGATGCGCACCGGCTCCTCACCGGTCAGCTGCGCGGCGCAGGCGACGACGGTGGCCTCGGTGGGGCCGTAGGTGTTCCACACTTCGCGGCCCTCGACCGCGACCCGCTCGGCGAGTTCGGGAGGGCACGCCTCGCCGCCGAAGATCAGCAGGCGGACGTCTTCGAGCGCGTCGGCGGGCCACAGCGCGGCCAGCGTCGGCACCGTGGACACCACGGTGATCCGCTGGGCGACCAGCCAGGGACCGAGGTCGACGCCGGTGCGGACGAGCGACCGCGGCGCGGGCACCAGGCACGCGCCGTGGCGCCAGGCGAGCCACATCTCCTCGCACGAGGCGTCGAAGGCGACCGACAGCCCGGCGAGCACGCGGTCACCGGGGCCGATCGGCTCCTCCGTGAGGAACAGGCCCGCCTCGGCGTCCACGAAGGCGGCGGCGCTGCCATGGCTGACCGCGACGCCCTTCGGCTTGCCGGTGGACCCGGAGGTGAAGATGATCCACGCGTCGTCCGACGGCAGCGGAGCGCCACGGCGCCCGCCCGGCTCGGCGCGCGGGGTGATCGCGCCGCCGTCGCCGAGCACGGCCGACACGCCCGCCTCGCCGAACACCAGCTCGGCGCGCTCGTCGGGGTCGTCGGCGTCCACGGGGACGTAGGCGGCGCCAGCCGAGAGCACGGCGAGGATCGCGATGTACAGCTCCGCGGTGCCGGACGAGATGCGCACGCCGATGCGGTCGCCGACGCCGATCCCGGCCTCGACGAGGCGGTGGCGGACGACGTCGATCTCCTCGGTGAGCTTGCGGTAGCTCAGCGCGACGCCACCGGCGTCCAGCGCGGCCGCGTTGGGATGGCGCGCGGCGGTCTCCGCGAGCACGTCGAGCAGGGTCCGCTCGCTGGCGGCGAGACCGGACCAGAACAGCGCGCGATCGGCCACCGGCGCCGGAGACGGCGCGACGGTGACTTCGGCGACGCAGGTGAAGGGACTGCTGTCCGCGGTCAGGGTCACCGCGAAGCCCCCGTTCGCATGGCGGACATGGTCGAACCGTGGGCGCGCAAGCCCATCACTCACCTTTCAGACGAGCGTCATTCGGGCTGGCTCTCCGAATGAGGCGCCCGCTTCAGACCGGCCAGAATACGCGAGATGAACGTCAGGTATCCCGAGGGTCTCGGTTGAGTGTCGACAATCACCGGCCTCGCGTTACCGCCCACCTGCGCATTGTTACCACGACCACTTCCCAGGTCAGCCGGGGCCACCTTCGAAAATTTCCCGAGAGTGACCTTCGAGATACTTAGCGTCACGAACTCCGCCCTCGCGACACACTCCCACCGCCCGCCTCCAGCCTTCGCGTGCCCCGAAAGTGGCTTTCGGGGCGCTCAGTGCCCTGAAAGCCACTTTCAGGGCATCCGCGCACGCCTCGGGATCAGAACTCGGCCCCGGATTCCGTGAAGGCTCAGGGAATTCCCGCCGAACGAAGGCCGGAAATCACCCGAAAAGGTGACCGCGGCCACGTGAAATCATTTCTTCTTCGTGCCGGGTTTGGGCTTCTTTTCCCGGACACGCACATTGATGCGGACCGGGCTGCCCTCGAAACCGAACCGCTCGCGGAACTTCCGCTCGATGAACCGGCGATACCCCGCTTCCAGGAATCCCGTGGTGAACAAGACCAACGTGGGCGGGCGGATCCCGGCCTGTGTGGCGAAGAGCACCTTCGGCTGCTTGCCGCCGCGCACCGGCGGCGGGGTGGCCGCGATCAGATCGGCGAGCCAGCCGTTGAGCTGACCGGTCGGCACGCGCTTGTCCCACGAGGCGAGCGCGGTGCGCAGCGCGGGTGCGAGCTTGCGCACCGAGCGGCCGGTCAGCGCGGAGATGTTGACCTTCTCCGCCCACGGCACCCGCACCAGGCCGCGTTCGAGCTCGCGCACCATCTGGTAGCGGCGCTCCTCGTCGACCAGGTCCCACTTGTTGAACGCCAGCACGCACGCGCGGCCCGCTTCGACGACCATCGTCAGCACCCGAAGGTCCTGCTCGGCCAGCGGCTCGGCGGCGTCGAGCAGGACGATCGCCACCTCGGAGGCGTCGATCGCGGTCTTGGTCCGCAGCGACGCGTAGTACTCGGCACCGCTCGAGGTCTGCACGCGCTTGCGCAGGCCAGCGGTGTCGACGAACCGCCAGGTCTGCCCGTCCAGCTCGACCAGGGAGTCGACCGGGTCGACGGTGGTGCCCGCGACCGAGTCGACCACCGAGCGCTCCTCGCCGGAGAGCTTGTTCAGCAGGCTCGACTTGCCCACGTTCGGCTTGCCGACCAGCGCCACGCGGCGGGGGCCGGTGCCGAGGCGGTCGCCGTCGCGCGGTGCTTCCGGCAGCGCGCCGACGATGACGTCGAGCAGGTCGCCGGAGCTGCGGCCGTGCAGCGCGCTGACCGGGTACGGCTCGCCGAGCCCGAGGTTCCACAGCGAAGCCGCGTCGGCCAGCAGGCGCTCGTCGTCGACCTTGTTCGCGGCGAGCAGCACCGGCCGCTTCGAACGGCGCAGCACCTTCGCCACGGCCTCGTCGGTCGCGGTCGCGCCGACCGAGGCGTCGACCACCACGAGCACCGCGTCCGCGGTCGACATCGCCAGCTCGGCCTGCGCCGCGACGGAGGCCTGCAGCCCGGTCGCGCTCGGCTCCCAGCCGCCGGTGTCCACCACGGTGAACCGGCGACCGGCCCACTGCGCGTCGTAGGCGACCCTGTCCCTGGTCACGCCCGGCACGTCCTGCACGACGGCTTCCCGCCGCCCGAGTATCCGGTTCACCAGCGTCGACTTGCCCACGTTCGGCCTGCCGACCACCGCGAGCACGGGCTGGGCCAGCTGCTCCTCGGCTTCCGCCTCGTCGCCAGCCACCTGCGCGTCGAGCGCGGTGAACTCCGACTCGTCGGACCAGGTCCCGTCGACCCCGTCCACTTCGGTCACTTGTGCCTCCTCGGCGCGTCGAATCCGTTTTCGGCGCGCCATCCGTCCAAAGTCTTCACGAGCGCGGCGAGTTCGCCCCGCAGCAGCTCGGTCCCCTGCTCCAGCCCGGCGCGGCCCTTGCCGATCTCCGGCGTGAAGGGCTCGCCGAACATGATGTCCACCCTCGGCCGGAACCGGCGCCCGCTGCCTTCGGGGCGCAGCGTGCCGCGCGTGGCCACCGGCAGCACGGTCGCACCGGTCGACCGCACGAGCCAGGCCGCGCCGCGTTCGGCGTTGGCGACGTCACCGGCGCCGCGCGTGCCCTCGGGGAACACCCCGACCAGGCCGCCCTCCTTGAGCACACCGACCGCGGTGACCAGTGGTTTCCGGTCCACCTCGCCCCGTTTGACCGGGATCTGGCCGAGCTTGCGGAAGAACCGGCCGAGCAGGCCGCCCGCCGCCTCGAACAGCTCCGCCTTGACCAGGAACACCGACGGCCTCGGCAGCATTCCGAACAGCAGCTGCGGTTCCGCCATGGTGCTGTGGTTCGCGATCACGACCAGCGCGCCGTCACGCGGCACGCGCTCGACGCCGTGCAGCTTCACCCGGAACGCCGGGCGCACGATGAACCGGCCGATGCCCCGGCCGAAGTGGTGCACCCACGTCGTGGCGCCCTCCGGCAACATCGTCTTGGTGCTCACGGTGCCGCCTTCGTGCACTCGTCGAGCAAGCCGCGGCGGCAGGCCAGCTCGCTCAGCGCGACGATGACCTGGTCGATGCTCAGCTCCGTGGTGTCCACCTCGACGGCGTCCTCCGCGGCGCGCAGCGGTGAAGCGGCCCTGCTGGAGTCCAGTTTGTCCCTGCGGTCGACCGAGGCCCTCGCATCGTCCACTGTGGACTCACGGCCCGCAGCCGAATCCTGCGCGCTGCGCCGCGCGGCCCTGATCTCCGCCGAAGCGGTCAGGAACACCTTGAGCGGGGCGTCCGGAGTGACGACGGTGCCGATGTCCCGCCCCTCGACGACGACGCCGCCGACGGACTCGAGCACGCCCTGGATGATCCGGCGCTGCTCGGCCACGAGGAATTCGCGCACCTTCGGCACGGCCGAAACCGGCGACACCGCGTGCGTGATCTCGGGGCCGCGGATCTCGGCGGAAACGTCCTCGCCGCCGAGCGAAACCCGGGGAGCCGACGGGTCGGTGCCGATCTCGTACGAGATCCGCCTCGCGACCTCGGCCACCGCTTCCGCGTCCGTAGGCTCGACGCCCGCGCGCAGCACGGCGAGGGTGACGAGCCGGTACATCGCGCCGGTGTCCAGGTAACCGGCGCTGAGCCGGTCGGCGAGCGTGCGGGCCACGGTGGTCTTGCCCGTGCCCGAAGGTCCGTCCAGCGCGACCACGCCGCGTAGGGCTCCCACCGTTCCAGCTCCTCGCCGTCAATCGTCCGTTCGTGCGCCGCCATTCTGCCTGGCGCGGGTCAGGACGCCTCGGGCCGGTCGGCAAGGCGCTCGCCGAGGTCGTCGGTTTCGAGCGCGTCCCGTTCGTCGGCACCGGTCGCGTAGGCGGCGCGCCCGAACAGCTGCGACAGCACCGGCGCGGTGATCACCTGGAACAGCGCGACCAGCACCAGGCCGACCGCGTACTTCGCGGGCAGCTGCAGCGCGACGCCCGCGAGGATCAGCAGCAGGCCGAGCGTCTGCGGTTTCGTGGCCGCCTGCAGCCTGCTCAACAGGTCGGGGAACCGGACGAGGCCGAGCGCCCCGACCACGCACGACACCGCGCCGAGCAGCATCAGCACGGCGGAGAGCAGGTCGATCACCGTCGTCCCTCCTTCGCTTCGGCGAGCCGCACCACGCTCGCGGACCCGACGAACCCGAGCAGCGCCACCGCGACCAGCAGGGACAGGTTCATCCCCTGCCCGGTCATCGCCATCTCGACCGCGACCCCGGCCACGATCAGCACCACCAGCACGTCGATCGCGAGGACCCGGTCAAGCGTGCGGGGACCGCGCACGAGCCGGATCAGCGCGAAGAGCCCGGCGAGCACCAAAAGGGAGAAGGTGACCAAGTACACAACACTCATGACTCCTCCTTGGCGCCGAAGGCACGCAAAACACGCCGTTGCAGGTGCAGCACGTCGTCGCGCACGCGCGCCGGATCACCGGGGTTCAGCGCGTAGACGTAGAACACCCGGCCCGCCCGGTCGAGCTGCACCACGGATTTGCCGGGACCGAGCGAAAGCAGGTTCGCCGCAGCCGCGACGAGCCAGTCCACATCGGACAGTACGGGCACGGCGATCACCGCGCCCCGCACCGCGCGGCCGTGGCGGAGCACCTGCCAGCCCACCTTCACCGCGGAGGTCACGAGGTCCGCGACCAGATAGGCGACGAGCCTGAGCAACGCGACCGGACGCGGCCGCAGGTTCGAGCACACCGGGCGCACCGGGTACAGCGCGAGCACGCCGACCGCGACGAGCACGCCCAGCACGCCCAGTCCGAAGTCGACGGATCCCCACAGCAGGAGCCAGACGAGCACCAGCCACAGGAACATCGGAAGCTTGCGCAGGATCGCGGTCATCGTGCCCCCAGCACCGCGGTCCGGTACGGCACGCCGTCGAGCAGATCGGCCGCGGCCCGCCCGCTCAGCTCCGACAACGGCCCCGCGAACAACGCGATCGCCACCCCGGCGACGACGAGCACCGCGGTCGCGCCGATCATCCCGCGCGAGGTGGATCCCGTGCCCACGGTCACCTCGTCGGTCGGATCGGGATCGGGCAGCGGCGCGCGCACCTCGCCCCAGAAGGCGCCGACCCAGATCCGCGTGACGGCGTAGAGCGTGAGCAGGCTCGTGAGCACGGCGCCCGCCGTCACGACGTACGCGACCGGCGTGGCGGTTTCCGCGCCCGCCTGCAGCAGCGTGATCTTGGCGACGAAGCCGGAGAACGGCGGGATCCCGGCGAGGCTCAGCGCCGGGACCGCGAACAGCACGGCGATGAGCGGGTACGCCTTGGCCACCCCGGACATCGCGCGCAGCGACACCGTGCCGGTGTGCCGGGTGATGAGCCCGCCGACGAGGAACAGCGCGGCCTGCACGGTGATGTGGTGCACCACGTACAGGATCACGCCGGTCAGCCCGACCTCGCTGAACAGCGCGAGCCCGAAGATCATGTACCCGATGTGGCTCACCAGCAGGAACGACATGAGCCGGTTGAGGTCGTTCTGCGCGATGGCGCCGAGCGCGCCGACGATCATCGTCAGCACCGACACCACGAGCAGGAACGTGGACGCGCCGTCGTGCGGGAAGACCAGCGTCTGCGTGCGGATCAGCGCGTACACGCCGACCTTCGTCAGCAGGCCCGCGAACACCGCGGTGACCGGGGCGGGCGCGGTCGGGTAGCTGTCCGGCAGCCAGAAGTGCAGTGGTACCAACGCCGCCTTGATGCCGAACACCACGACCACGAACAGCCCGAGGCTGGTGCGGACACCCGGTGAAAGCAGCGCGACCTTGTCGGAGAGGTCGGCGAGGTTGACCGTGCCGGTCGCCGCGTAGACGAGCGCGATCATCGTGATGAACAGCAGCGACGACATCAGGCTGACGATCACGTAGGTCATCCCGGCGCGGATGCGGGGCGCCGTGGTGCGGCGGGTGATCAGCACGTACGACGCCGACAGCATGATCTCGAACGCGACGAACAACGTGAACAGGTCACCGGTGACGTAGGCGAGCGAGACGCCCGCGCACAGCACCAGGTACATCGGGTGGAACGCGGTCGAGGTGGTTTCCCTGCCGTAGTCGGTGATCCGCTGGCCGATCGAGAACACCAGCACGGCGAGCGTCACCACGGCGGACACCAGCAGCAGCAACGCGGAAAGCCGGTCGGCGATCAGCGTGATGCCGTACGGCGGCGCGTACCCGCCGAGCTGCAGCACGAGCGGGCCGTGCCGGTCGGCTTCGGCGAGCACGAACGCGGCATCGACCACGATCCCGCTCAGCACCACCACCCCGATCGCGCGCTGCACACTGGGAAAACGCCCGAACACCAAGGAAAGCGCGGCCGCGAGCAGGGGAAGCAGCACCGGGAGCGCGACGAGGACGTTCACCGGCTCGCCTCCTCTTCCGGGGCGAGGTCCGCGTCTTCCTCGCTGTCGCGCACCCGGCGGTCTTCGAGATCGTCGCGGACCTCGTCGTCACCGAGCAGCACCCACGAGCGGTAGGCCAGCGCGAGCAGGAACGTGGTGAGCGCGAAGGTGATCACGATCGCGGTGAGCGCCATCGCCTGCGGCAGCGGGTCGACCATCGAGGTGAGCACGCCGAACCCGATGAACGCGGGGTCTCCCGGCGGGCCGCCCGCGACCTGGAGGAACAGGTTCGCGCCGTGCCCGAGGATCACGATGCCCAGCAGCACGCGCATCAGCGAGCGCTGCATGATCAGGTAGAAGCCCGCCGAATACAGGCACGCCAACAAAACGGCCATGGTCAGGTTGATGGTCACGGCTCCAGCTCACCCCGCTCGATCCCGGTGCCGAGCGTGCGCAGCAGGTCCAGCACCACGCCGACGATCAGCAGGTAGACGCCGATGTCGAGGAACAGGCTGGTAGCGATCTTGAAGGTGCCCACGATCGGCAGCGTGACCGTCCACAGTGCAGTCGAGAGGATCGGCGCGCCGAACGCGACCGGCACGAGCGCGGTGATCAGCGCGATGCTCATGCCGGAGCCGATCAGCACCGGCGGCCGCAGCGCGCGCACCGCGGCCAGTTCGGCGCTGCCGCCCGCGAGGTAGCGCAGCACGAACGCGAGCCCGGCGACGAGGCCGCCGCTGAACCCGCCGCCCGCGTCGTTGTGCCCGGCCAGCAGGAGGTACACCGACATCACGAGCACGGTCGGGAAGACGATCCTGGTGCACAGCTCGAACAGCAGGGACCTCGGCCAGCCGCCGCGTTCGCGTTCGGTGAGCAGCCAGCGCTCCTTCGGCGCGTCCCATTCCGTCCACTTCGTCATTCGGTCACCTCCTCGGTTTCTTCCCGTTCCGGCCTTCGCCGCGCCCGGTGCGCGCCGAGGATCAGGCTCGCCGCCCCCGTCGCCGCGACCGCCAACACCGCGATCTCGCCGACGGTGTCGAAGGCGCGGAAGTCCACGATGATCGCGTTCACCACGTTGCTCGCGCCCGCCGCCGGCTGCGCGCGCTCGATGTACTCGCGGCTGACGTCCGGCAGCCCGTCGCGGCTCGCGGACACGATCATCGCGAGCGCCGCGACGAAGATCCCGCCCGCGACCGCGATGACCGCCTTCGTCCAGCGCGCCCGCTTTCCCGGCGGGCGATCGTCCTGGACGAACCGCTCCGGCAGGCGGCGCAGGACGAACACGAACACCACGAGCGTCAGCGATTCCACGAGGAACTGCGCGAGCGCGAGATCCGGCCCGCCGTCGACGAGGAACAGCGCGCCGATTCCGTAGCCGATCACGCCGGTCAGCAGGACCGCGGTGAGCCTGCGGCGCGCCAGCAGCACGGTCGCGGTCGCCACCAGCACGAGGATCGCGATCGGCACCTGCATCGGCGAATCCCACAACCGGAGCGGGCCGGGCGTGGCCACGCCCGCGAGCAATCCGGCCCCCGGCACGACGATCGCGGTCAGCAGGATGACGCCGAGGTACACCGGCAGCGAGCCGACCTGCAGGCGCCCGGTCACCCGGCGGGCGAGCGCGTCGAGCGCGCGCACCGCGCCGCGGTACCCGGCCTGGGCGTCGGCGTACTTCGGCCACCGCACGACGGGAAGACCGGCCCGCTGGACACCGCGGTGGACCAGGTACCCGCCGAGCACGACGAGCGCGGACAGTCCTAACGGGACGGTGAACCCGTGCCACAGCGCGAGGTGGTAGTCGTGGCCGGGATAGGCGTCCGCGTACCCGGCGAGCAGCGGTTCGAGCCACGGCACCGCGAACGCGCACACCAGGCCCGCGGTGGCCGGGATCGCCATCGGCACCACGAGCCCCTGGCCAGGCCAGGTCGCGGCGATGGGCGCTTTCCCTTGCGGGGTACCGAATCCGCCGATGACGAAGCGCAGGCTGTAGGCGAAAGTGAGCACCGAGCCGAGTACGAGGCACACCAGCACGACGGTGTCGCGCGCACTGCCGGAGCCGAACGCGGTGAACGCGGTCTCCTTGCCGACGAAGCCGAGCAGCGGCGGGAAACCCGCCATCGAAGCGGCAGCCAGCACGACGAACGCGGTGAGCACCGGCCACCGGCGGCCGATCCCGGACAGCTCGCGGATGTCCCGCGTGCCGGTGGCCTTGTCGAGCACGCCGACGGTGAGGAACAGCGCGGACTTGAACAGCCCGTGCGCCAGGATCAGGGTCGCGCCGGCGAGCGCCGTGACGAACCCGCCGGAGCCGACGAGCACCATCAGGAACCCGAGCTGGCTCACCGTGCCGAACGCGAGCAGGCGCTTGAGGTCGTGCTCGCGCAGCGCCCGCAGCCCGCCGAGCAGCATCGTCCACAGGCCGAGCACCACCACCGGGACCCACCACGCGGTCAGGTCCGAGAACCCGGGCGCGAAGCGCGCGACGAGGTAGACACCGGCCTTCACCATCGCGGCCGCGTGCAGGTAGGCGCTGACCGGCGTCGGCGCGACCATGGCGGCGGGCAGCCACGGGTGGAACGGCACCTGCGCCGATTTCGTGAGCGCGCCGACGAGCACCAGCACCACGGCGACGGAAGTGACGGCGCCGCCGGGCGGGTGGGCGATGATCTCCGAGATCCGGTAGGTGCCCGCGGCGGTGGCGAGCAGGATGAGCCCGAGCAGCATGGTGAGCCCGCCGAACCCGGTCACCAGCAGCGCCTGCGTCGCCGAGCGCCGGATGGCCGGGGTCAGTCCCCTGCCGCCGACGAGGAGGAACGAGCAGACCGTGGTCAGCTCCCAGAACAGGTACAGCGAGAAGATGTCGTCGGCGAGGACCAGTCCGAGCATCGCGCCCGCGAACACCAGCAGCAGCACCGATTCCCGCGTGATGCCCTCGCCGCCCGGCTTGGCGTAGCGCGCCGAGTAGCACAGGACCAGCGCGCCGACGCCGGAGACGAGCACGATCATGAGCAGCGCGAGCGGGTCCATGCGCAGGCTGATCTCCAGCCCGATCCCCGGCGCCCACGCGAGGCTCTCCTGCGGCGCCGCGCCGTCCAGCACCCCGCCGAGCCGGTTCAACGCGAACACCAGCGACGCGGCGGGAATCAGCGCGGCGACGTAGAAAGCGTTGCGGCCCCAGCGCTTCGCGATCGCGGGCAGAGCGGCGGCGACCGCGAAATGCGCCACGATCGCCACCAGCATGCGCTTCCACCCATCGTCGTCGAGTGCCTCTTCTTCGCTCAGGACAGCACCGGCCACGCACTCCTCGTCCGCGGAAGATCACGGGCGGCGACGGGGCCGAGTCTACGTAACGCGCGTACTGTGTGCCGGGTGACATCGGTCAAAACGCCCAGACCCGACTATCGGGAATCACCCTCCCCCGATCGGTTACCGTGGAGAACGTGAACGTTGAAGTGACCCCGCTGCCCGGTATCGGCGTACGCAAGGACTTCGCCATCCGCAACGGCAGGCGGGTCGGCGTGGTGACCCACCGGGACGGCCAGATCGAGCTGATCGTGTCCAAATCGGACGACCCGGACGCCTGCCTCGCGTCACTCCCGCTGAGCACCGACGAGGCGGGCGCGCTGGCGAACCTCCTCGGCGCGCCGCAGCTCGTCGCGCAGCTCACCGAGGAGCACCGGGACCTGCCCGGCATCAACACCAAGCAGCTCCCGATCAAGAACGCGTCCCCGTTCGACGGACGCACGCTCGGCGACACCGGGATGCGCACGCGCACCGGCGTGTCGATCGTCGCGGTCATGCGGGCCGGGCAGGTCCACCCGTCGCCGACCCCGGACTTCACGTTCACCTCGGGTGATCTGCTGGTGGCCGTCGGCACCTCGGAAGGGCTCGAAGCCGCCATCAAGATCCTCAAGTACGGCTGAGCCGCCATGGATCACACCGCGCTGTCCTTGATCGAACTCGGGGCGGTCTTCTTCGTGCTGGGCGCGCTCGGGCGCCTCGCCGCGAAGATCGGCATGTCCCCCATCCCGCTCTACCTGGTCGGCGGCCTGTGCTTCGGCCAGGGCGGGCTCATCCCGCTCGGCGACATCGGCCCGTTCACGCACCTCGCCAGCGAGATGGGCGTCGTGCTGCTGCTGTTGCTGCTCGGGCTCGAATACTCCGCCGCCGAACTGTTCACCGGCCTCAAGCGGTCGTGGATGGCGGGTGTGCTCGACATCGTGCTCAACGCGGCTCCCGGCGCCGCCGTCGCGCTGATCCTCGGCTGGGGCGCGGTCGGCGCGCTGGTGATGGGCGGCGTCACCTACATCTCGTCGTCCGGCATCATCGCGAAGGTCCTCGGCGACCTCGGCAGGCTCGGTAACCGGGAAACCCCGGTCGTGCTGTCGATCCTGGTGTTCGAGGACCTGGTGATGGCGCTGTATCTGCCGATCCTCACCGCGCTGCTGGTCGGGGTGAGCGTCCTCGGCGGGCTCAAGGCCGTCGGCATCTCGCTCGCGGTGATCACCGTGGTGCTGGTGGTGGCGCTCAAGTTCGGGCGGTACGTCTCGGCGCTCGTGGACAGCCCCGACCGCGAAGTGTTCCTGCTCAAGGTGCTCGGGGCCGCGCTGCTCGTCGCCGGTGCCGCCTCCGCGCTGCAGGTCTCCGCCGCGGTCGGCGCGTTCCTGCTCGGCATCGCGATCTCCGGCTCCACGGCCGAGAACGCGACGCACATGCTCGAACCGCTGCGCGACCTGTTCGCCGCGGTGTTCTTCGTGGTCTTCGGGCTCAACACCAACCCGGCGCAGATCCCGCCCGTGCTGGGCTGGGCGATCGCGCTCGCGGTGGTGACGACGCTGACCAAGGTGGCCACCGGCTGGTGGGCCGCCCGGCGCCAGGGCGTCGGGAAGATGGGCCGTGCCCGCGCCGGTGCCGCGCTCGTCGCGCGCGGCGAGTTCTCCATCGTGATCGCCGGGCTCGCGGTCAGCTACGGTGCGGTGGACAGCGAGCTGGCCGCGCTGGCCACGGCCTACGTGCTGCTGATGGCGATACTCGGGCCGACGGCGGCCCGGCTCGTCGAACCGGCGGCGCGCGCGTTGCAGCGCAAGGGAAGCACGGCGTCGGCACCGTCCACCGCGACCTGATTCGGAGGCAGTTTTGGGCAGGGATCGGATCCCCGTCGTGATCCTGACGGGTTTCCTCGGCTCCGGGAAGACCACGCTGCTCAACCACCTGCTGACCCGCGGCGACGCGCGGGTCGGGGTGATCGTCAACGATTTCGGCAGCATCGGCGTCGACGCGATGTCGGTCGCGGGCCAGGTCGACTCGATGGTTTCGTTCGGCAACGGCTGCCTGTGCTGCGCGGTCGACGCGCGCGGCCTCGACGCGATGCTGGGCAAGCTTTCCGCGCCGTCGGCCGGTATCGACGTCATCGTGATCGAGGCGAGCGGCGTCGCCGAACCCCGCGACCTGCTGCGCCTGATGATCGCCAGCGAGAACGAGGAAATCGCCTACGGCGGTCTCGTGCAGGTGGTGGACGGCGCCGAGTTCGACCGGACGCGTACCGCGCACCCCGAACTCGACCAGCACGTCGCGCTCACGGATCTGGTGGTGCTGAACAAGACCGACCGGATCACCGACGCCGAACGCGAGCGCCTGCTCGGCACGATCGAGGAGCTGAGCCCCGGCAAGCCGGTCGTGCCGACCTCGCACGGCCGCATCGACCCGGCGCTCTTCTTCGACGCCGAACGCGAACGCCCCGACGACGGCCAGCTCTCGTTCACCGATCTGCTCGCCGAAGAGCACGACCACGCGGATCACCTGCACACGGCGTACGACACCGTCTCGTTCACTTCCGAGCAGCCGCTGAACCCGCGGCGGCTGATCGAGTTCCTGGAACGCCGCCCCGCCGGGCTGTACCGGATGAAGGGTTTCGTCGACTTCGGGGCGTCCGGCGAGCACGACCGGTTCGGCCTGCACACCGTCGGCGGGTTCCTGCGGTTCGATCGCGGCCGCTGGCCGTCCGGGCGGCGGACCGAGCTGGTGCTCATCGGCGCGGGTATCGACACCGGCGCCCTGCTCGCGGAACTCGCCGCGTGCCGTGAGGACGATCCCGAGCACGTGGACGAGCGCGGCATGCTGCTGGTGCTCCGGCACGTCGAGGAGCCGGAACCCGTCTCGTAGCGCCACAATGGACGCTGTGTCCGAACCGTGGTGGGTCCTGCACGTCGACCTCGACCAGTTCATCGCCGCCGTGGAGATCGCGCGGCGGCCCGAGCTGCGCGGTAAGCCCGTCGTGGTCGGCGGCGCGGGCGATCCGGCCCAGCGCGCCGTCGTCGCCACGGCCTCCTACGAGGCGCGCGAATTCGGGGTCCACTCCGGGATGCCGTTGCGGCTGGCCGCGAAGCGCTGCCCCGACGCGGTGTTCCTGCCCACCGACCCGCCCGCCTACGACGAAGTGTCCGAGCACGTGATGGCGACCCTGCGCGAATTCCCGGTGGTCGTCGAGGTGCTTGGCTGGGACGAGGCGTTCCTCGGCGCGCACACCGACGATCCCGAGGCACTGGCGGAGGACATCCGGCGCCAGGTGCGCGCCGAGACGGGTATGGCGTGTTCGGTCGGCATCGGCGACAACAAGCTGCGCGCCAAGCTCGCCACCGGGTTCGCCAAGCCAGCCGGGGTTTACCGGCTCACCAAGGAGAACTGGGCCGAGGTGATGTTCGACCTGCCGACGGACGCGCTGTGGGGAATCGGCGGCCGCACCGCGAAGAAGCTCGCCGAACTGGGCCACACCACGGTCGCCGAACTGGCCGCCGCCGATCCCGACGCGCTCGCCGCGCGCTTCGGGCCGACGATGGGCCCGTGGTACCGGGCACTCGCGCGCGGCGCCGGGGAAGCCGAGGTTTCCGCGACCCCGTACGTCAACAAGTCCCGGAGCCGCGAGACCACGTACCAGGAAAACCTCACCGACCGCGCCCGCGTCGACGAGGAGATCGTCGTGCTCGCTCGCCGCGTGGCGCAGGACGTGCGCGAGGAAGGGCGGCCCGCGGCACGGGTGGCGGTCAAGATCCGGTTCGCGCCGTTCTTCACCCAGACCCGAAGCCTCACCCTGCCGGAACCCACGAGCGACCCGGCCGAGATCGAACGCGCCGCACTCGAGGTCACCGCCCGCTTCGAGCACGGCAGACCGGTGCGCCTGCTCGGCGTCCGCGCGGAATTCGACCGTTCGTAGCCGGGAACCTCGGGCCCGCTCCCGGCCCGCGTGCCATGGTCCCCGAAGGCCACCTTCGGGGACTCTAGCGCCACTTTCTGGGCCCTCGCACGGTGCGCGGGCAGGGCTGCGCATGCCCCGAAGGCCACCCTCGGGGCGCTCGACGCGACAAATCCTCCCCTCGCGCGCTCGACTGCCGCGGGCGGCGTGCCGTGAAGGTGAAGTGGCCTTCACGGCATTCAGCGCCGTCATGGTGGCCATCAGGGGACATTCGCGCGCAAGGCACTTACACCGTAAGTTCCGACGCGCTAGGCTGATACTTACACCGTAAGTAAGGAGTGCGCATGGACACCGACACGCTGCTGACCACCACCCGGTCCGTACGGCGCAAGCTCGACCTCGACCGCGCCGTCGAACCCGAGGTGCTCGACGACTGCCTCCGCATCGCGCAGCAGGCGCCCATCGCAGGCGTGTTCCTGTCCGGCTTCCGCTGGCTGCTCATCCGCGACCAGGAGGTCAAGAACCAGCTCGCGCGGCCGATCCGGGAAATCGGGCTGGCCTCGCAGGAGAAGTACGGCCATCTCGTCGAACCGCGCACGCTGGCCTCGGGCCGCCACCTGATCGACGTGCTCGAACGCGTCCCCGTGTACGTCGCCGCGTGCCTGCACGGCAGGCCGACCGGCGGCAATCTCGAACTGTCCGGTTTCTACGGCTCGGCCTACCCGGCCGTGTGGAGCCTGCAGCTCGCCCTGCACTCGCGCGGGCTCGGCAGCAGCATCATCGGCTACCACCTCAGCAAGGAAGAGGAGGTCGCGGAGATCCTCGGCATCCCTGATGACGTCACGCAGATCGCCCTGCTGGCCGTCGCCTACACCACGGCCACCGGGTTCCGCCCTGCCGCACGGCCACCGCTCGAGGAGATCACCTACCTCGACCACTGGGGACAGTCGCGTTAGGACTGTTTGGCCCTGCTCGGTGCCACGCGAGGGGGTTCGTTGGGCTGCTTGGGGTAGACCGGCGGCCACGGGGCGTCCATCAGGCCGTTCGCCAGGTCCTGGCGCGACATCTCCAGCAGCGGTTCGATGGACTGCGGGCTCGCCGACGCCCACGGGTCGCCGGATCCGGCGACGCGGGCGGGCACGGTCGCGATCGTCAGCGCCTCCGGCTCGACGGTTTCCAGTTCGTCCCAGCGGATCGGCGTCGAAACCCGTGCGTCGGCGCGAGGCCGGACGCACCAGGCGCCGAACACCGTCTTGTGCGGCGCGTTCTGGTTGAAGTCGACGAACACGCGCGCGCCCCGCTCCTCCTTCCACCACTGCGCGGTGATGAGCTCGGGGTGCCTTCGCTCCAGCGCGCGGGCG
The DNA here is from genome assembly GCF_018736145.1 of Amycolatopsis sp. CA-230715. Lineage (GTDB taxonomy): Bacteria > Actinomycetota > Actinomycetes > Mycobacteriales > Pseudonocardiaceae > Amycolatopsis. The sequence continues at coordinate 7,511,440 of NZ_CP059997.1, read as the reverse complement.
AGCGCGACCGCCGCCGCCCGCACCTGGTAGCTGTCCCATGTGGACTGAAGCCGGGAGTACAGGTGCAGGCCGCGCGAGCCGGAGGTCTTCAGGTGGGCCTCGATGCCGAGTTCGTCGAGGAACTCCTTCGTCAGCGCGGCCGCCTCGCGGAGCTGGTCGAACCCGACTCCGGGCGACGGGTCGAGGTCGATGCGCAGTTCGTCGGTGAACTCCGGGGTGTCCGCGTGGAACGGCCACACGTGGAAGCCGAGGCAGCCGAAGTTCACCGCCCACACGATGTGCGCGAGATCGGCGGCGACGAGCGCGTCGCTCGTGGTGCCGTTCGGTGTGGACACGACGGTGGTCTTCAGCCACGGCGGCGCCGATTTGGGCACCCGCTTCTGGAAGAACGACTTCCCGCCCGCGCCGGCCGGGTACCGCTCCATCAGCAGCGGCCGCCCGCCGAGCGCGGTCAGCAACGGGCCCTCGATCGACTGGTAGTACCGGATCAGGTCCAGTTTCGTCTCCCCGCGGCCGGGAAAGTACACCTTGTCCGGGCTGGAGACCTTGACCTCGATCCCGTCGAGATCGAGCAGCACGTCTTCGCTCACGACCTGGCCCCTTCGCCGAACAGCGCGGTCAGCTCGGCCGGAGCGACCTCTTCCAGCTGGCCGTAGGTGCACGAAGCCGGTTCGCGGTCCGGCCGGAAGCGGACCAGCCTGCCGCCGTGGCGCAGCCGCCCGCCCTGCACGTGCTCGTACCGGACCTCGGCGACCAGCTCGGCGCGCAACGGCTCCCACGACAGGTCCTTCTGCGGAGCCCATCTGCTCTGCGCACCGGGGATCCGCTGCCCCGCGGCCTCGATCTGCGCCTCGGCCCACGCCCGCCACGGATGCCCTTCGACCGCGTTCTCGCGCAGCGGCGCCAGCTCGTCGACCAGTTCCTTGCGGCGAGCGGCGGTGAAACTGCTCGCGACGCCGACGTGGTGCAGCACGCCGTCGTCGTCGTAGAGGCCCAGCAGCAGCGAGCCGACCCCGGCACCGTCCTTGTGCCAGCGGAACCCGGCGACCACGCAGTCCGCGGTCCGCTCGTGCTTGACCTTCCACATCGCGCGCTTGTCCTGTTCGTACGGCAGATCGCCCGGTTTGGCCATCACGCCGTCGAATCCCGCGCCCTCGAACCGGGTGAACCAGTCCTCCGCGACGTCCGGGTCCGAGGTGAGCGGCGTCAGCACCACGCGCGCGAACCCGTCGTCCAGCACGCTTTCGAGCAGCCGGCGCCGCTCGGTGAACGGCGTCTCGGTGAGGTCGCGGTCGTCGAGGGCGAGCAGGTCGAAGGCGACGAAGCTCGCCGGTGTCTCCTCAGCGAGCTTGTTCACCCGCGACGCGGCGGGGTGCAGCCGGTTCTGCAGCGTTTCGAAGTCCAGGCCGGACCCGGTCACGAGCACGATCTCGCCGTCGACGACGCAGCGCGACGGCAACGCGTCGCGCAGCAGCTCGACCAGTTCGGGGAAGTACCGCGTCAGCGGCCGGTCGTTGCGGGACCCGAGCTCCACCTCGTCGCCGTCGCGGAAGGCGATGCAGCGGAACCCGTCCCACTTCGGCTCGTAGGTGAGGCCCGGCGCCCTCGGCACTTCGTGCACGGCTTTCGCCAGCATCGGCTTCACCGGCGGCATCACAGGCAGGTCCACAACCGGATCCTAGGAGCGGTTCACCTGCGAAAACAACAGCGATCCCGCGATCACCCGATCGCGTGGCGTGGCCGGATCAGGCGCCGAGCAGCCCGCTGAGCCGCTCCAGGAACGCGCGCTGGCCCTTCACGAGCTTCTCCCCCGCGGTGGCGAGATCGACCCACGCCACCCTGTCCAGCTCGGGGAACTCCTGGGTTTTCCCGCTCCGCGGCGGCCATTCCAGCTCGAAGGTGCCGGGCACCACCCGCGCGGGGTCGAGGTCGCCCTCGACCGCCCAGATCGTGACCGCCTTGCCCGACTGGCGCACGGTGCCCAGCTCGGCGTAGTCCCCCTCCGGCGCGGGCAGACCCAGCTCTTCGGTGAACTCACGGCGCGCGGCGTCTCCGGGCGCCTCCTCCGGATCGCATTCGCCCTTCGGGATCGACCACGCCGCGTCGTCCTTCTTCGCCCAGAAGGGACCGCCCATGTGTCCGATGAGGACTTCGACCTCGCCCGCTGTCCTGCGGTAGAGGAGTATTCCCGCGCTGTGCTTACCTGCCATGCACGCCAGCCTGCACCATGGCCGGGCGTGCCGTCAGGCCGCCCGCTTCTCCGACTTCTCCGCCAACGCGGCGAGCCGGTACAGCTGGTGCCGCATCATGACGAGATCGCCCCAGACGAGCGGCGGCCTGGACAGCGCCCGGATCGGCCCCCCTGCCGTGGACACCGCGACCTTCGCCACGAGCCGCGTCACCCCTGGCGCTTCGGCGTAGGCGGCGTAGGTGATCGCCAGCTCCCCGAACGCCCACAAAGCGCCCCGGTCGACGATCCGCAACGTGATCTGGTGCCCAGGCTCGAAGTCGACCAGTTCGAAGATGCGTGAGAACCGCTGCCCCAGCGCGAGATCGTCCGCGCCGGGTGTCAGCTCGCTCGGGCTTCGCCTGCCGAAGTTGTCGATGAGGTCGTAGCTGTACGGCGCGACCTTGATCTGGCACAGCCAGCGGAACACCGTTTCCGGCGCGGCGTGCGCCGTCACCGCGCGGAACAAGCCCATGGTCCCGCCTTCGACGAACCGGTCGCACGGGTACTCCCGGGCCACCTCTTCGGCCGTCGCGCCCCACACCGTCGCGATTCCCATCTCAGCCTCCGTTCTCCGCCCGGTTTCCGATTATAGAGATGCCTATCTAAAAAGCTAGGATAGCCTCATGGGACGACCGCCACAGCACGACACCGAGAGCCTGCTCGACGCCGCCGCGCAGCTCGCCGAAGAGGAAGGGCCACGCGGGGTCACGATGGCCGCGGTCGCCCGCAAAGCAGGCGCGCCGAGCGGATCGGTGTACCACCGGTTCCCCGGGCGGCCGGACCTGCTGGCCGCGCTGTGGCTGCGTTCGCTCGACCGGTTCCAGGCGGGTTTCCTCGATGCGATCGCCGACCGGGATCCCCTCACCTCGGCGCGAGCGGGCGCGGCCCATGTGGTGGGCTGGAGCCGGGAAAACCCGCGGGACGCCGCGATCCTGCTCTACAGCGCGGCCGACTTCGGCAGAGCGGACTGGCCGGAGGGCGAGCGCGAGCGCCTCGATCGCGCGAACCGGCGGGTCACCAAGGAGATCAGGAAGCTGGCGACCGCGCTCGGGCACGATTCGCCGAGCGACGTCGAGCAGGTGCGGATCGCACTGGTCGACATCCCCTACGCGCTGGTGCGGCGGAACTACCGCGCTGGCAAGAAGATCCCCAAGTACGCCGAGGAGCTGGCCGCGGACTGCGTGACGGCACTGCTCCAGTCGTAATAGAGGCATCTATCTAATATACTGCCCGCATGACAGCCCTTCCCGTCGGCCAGTGAGCGGCGAAGCTGACGCGATTCGGACTGCCGGAGTTCGCACGAGTGCACCCGGTTCCGCCCGAGAGACCGGTAGTGTCGGTGACCGGCCTGGTCCGGCACCCCGCCCAGGTCGAGGTCGCCGAGCACCGCAGGGGATCGGTGGCGCGCGAGGAGCGCAGCAGGGTCCTGCCCGGCTGGGTGTGGCGCCGGATCTGGCGGCTCGGTCTGCCCGGGGCGCGCGAGCAGTACCGGCGGGCCGACCTCACCCGCGAGGCGCGTACATGATCACGGCCACGCCCGCGAGGCAGATCAGCGCGCCGAGCACGTCGAACCGGTCGGGGCGGTAGCCGTCGGCGACCATGCCCCACACCAGCGATCCCGCGACGAACACGCCGCCGTACCCGGCGAGGATGCGGCCGAACTGGGCGTCCGGCTGCAGCGTGGCGACGACGCCGTAGAGCCCGAGCGCCACCACGCCGCCACCGATCCAGAACCAGCCCCGATGCTCGCGCAGCCCCTGCCACACGAGCCAGGCGCCACCGATCTCCAGTACCGCCGCGAGCACGAACAACGCGATCGACCGAAACACGAGCACCGCCCGATCGAACCACATCAGTCCGAATCGGACGGTCGGGCACCGAGGTAGTCCGCGAGCGAGGACAGGTTCCGATCCCAGTCGCGGGCGAGCGCGGCGAGGAAGGACTGCGCCACTGCCATCGGCGCCGAGCGGAGGTGGAACCGCACGCGGCGGCGCTCGCCCTGCTCCGCGTGGACCAGACCAGCGTCCGAGAGGAGCGCGAGGTGCTTGGCGATCGCCTGCCTCGAAATCGGCAAGCGTGCCGCGAGATCGGTCGCGGTGGCGGGACCGCGGCTCGCCAGCTCGGCGAGCAGCGCGCGCCGGGTGGGGTCGGCGAGCGCGGCGAACACCGCCGCCGCGACCGCTTCCGCGTCGTCCTCAGGCGGCATCGAGGTAGTCCACCAGCTCGCCCAGTTCCTTGCGCCAGCCGGACACGTTCCCGTCGTAGGTGGCCTTCAGCTCGTCCGGCAGCTGCGCGAAACCGGTCTCCACCACCGTCAACCGGGTGCCGTCGCCATCGGGGACCAGGGTGAACTCGACGTAGGTCCGGCGCGGGTCGCTCTCGGGAAGCCCGTAGATCGCCCAGGTGTAGGCGAACCGGCTCGGCGGCTCGACGACCTGGATCCACAGCGTGGCCGAATGCTCGTCGCCCCAGCGGACGTGCGCCTCGCCGCCGGGTCGCAGATCCACGTCGGCCTCGGAACCGAACCAGCCGCCGAGCCCTTCCGCGGTGGTCAGCGCCGCCCACACCGCCTCCGGCCGGTGGGCGAGTTCGATCTGCCGCTCGATCCGATCGGGCACCGTCATCACGACCTCCATTGCAACCATGTGGTTGCCATAACCGTACACCAGCCACGGCCCCGGCATCCACCCGGCGCGGGAGCACGATCGCCCCGCAGCGCGAGGAGCCACGATCGGAATCCACCCAAAATCATTGGCACACCGGGGAACCGATGCGGGTGAGGCTTCGTCGGAGTCGCGAAGTCAAGATCACGAAGACCCGGTTGACACCACACCGGTCCGGCGCGATGGGGGTCATGCCGGCCCGGTGTGGTGTCAACCGCCCACCCGCCCGCACGGCCGCACAGCCTTCTCCACACTCGCCCACCCACTTCCCTTCTGCACACTCGCCCACCTACCTCCGAGTGCCGCGAGGTCCGCGCCGAAGGCGCGGCCATGCAAAACCCAGCCACCCACCGGCGATCCGACGCGCCCCGCGCGGCGGGAGCGTGCAGTCGGTCGCAGGGCCCCCAGGGCCCTCTAAATTTGCGATGGCGGGGGCGCCGACGCGACCAACCGGCGGGTCGAGCTGGGAGCCGCGCCCCCGGCAGCGCAAATTTTGACGACCGATAGACAACACAGTCCGATTGCCGCCAGCGCGGGATTCGGTGCCACGGCAGGCTTTGCGGCATGGAACTCATGCTTCAGCACAGGACAGCGGTGGTTACGGGTGGCAGCAAGGGGATCGGGCTCGCGGTGGCGCGGGCGCTGGCGGAGGAAGGCGCGCGGGTGGTCGTCGGCTCGCGTGGTTCGAGCGAAGGTTTGGAAAAGCTCTGCGCGGAGCACGACGTGACGGCGGTCGAGGTGGACCTCGCCACGGCGGAAGGGCCAGCCGAACTGATCGCGGCGGCCGGTGGTCTGGACATCCTCGTCAACAACGTCGGCGCGAGCGAGCCTGGTGCGTCGGCGGCGACCTTCACCGACGAGCAGTGGTACCGGATCTTCGACATCACCCTGTTCAGCGCGGTGCGCGCGGTACGGGCCGCGGTTCCGCTGCTGGCGGGCAAATCCGGCGCGAACATCGTGACGGTGGGATCGGTGAACTCGCGGATGCCCGCGGGGATGATCGCGCCGTACAGCGCGGCGAAGGCGGCGCTCGCGAACTTCGGCAAGGCGCTGGCGGACGAGCTGGCGCCGCAGGGCATCCGGGTCAACACCGTGTCGCCGGGCCCGGTCCGCACTCCACTGTGGATGGACGAGGGCGGGTTCGCGCACATGATGGCCGCGCAGGCGGGTGTCACCGCCGAGGAGGTCATGGACCGGCTGGTCCCCGAGTCGATGTCGATCCCGAGCGGCCGGGTCGGCGAGCCGGCCGAAGTGGCGGCCGTGGTCGCGTTCCTGGCTTCGGACAAGGCTTCCAACATCACCGGCGCCGACTACGTGGTCGACGGCGGGATGCTCAGGACCGTGGCGTAGATCCCCTACGTCCACGGGCGTAAGCACTCTGCCGCTCGTCGTCGGACGCGCACCCCCGGCCTGCCCGGCCACGATGAACGCGTACCGAACGAGGACGACCGAGGAGCGCGCATCATGGGCAAAGGTGGCGAGGTCCGTCAGCGGACCGCGGCGGAATCCGGCAAGGGCCTCCTGGCCTCCCGCGGGTTCCGCCGTACCACGACCACCGCGCACGTGATCTTCTCGGTCGGCTGGCTGGGGGTGACGATCGGTGACCTGACGCTCGGTGTCACGGCGCTGGTCACCGATCGTCCTGAGCTCCAGCACGCGATCCTCCGCGTGCTGGTGGTGCTCGGCGAACTGGCGCTGATCCCGCTCAGCCTGCTCGCTTTCCTGAGCGGGGTGACACTGGGCCTGATCACGAAGTGGGGCCTGGTGCGCTACTGGTGGGTGCTGGTGAAACTGGTGCTCACCACGATCGCGCTGGTGCTGATCCCGTTCTCACTCGTCCCCGGGTACGCGAACTTCTCCGCCGTGGTGGACGCCACCCCGCCGGACCAGCTCGCCGACATCGGCAGCTCCGGGGTGAGCGCACTACTCGGCTCGGGCTGCGTCTCACTCACGATGTACACCACATGCACCGTGCTGTCCGTCTTCAAACCCTGGGGAAAGACGCCGTTAGCACGGCCTTGAGGAGGGTGTTGGACATCACCCGTATCAGGGCTGTAGGGGCGAAATACTAACGACTCCTCCGGCGATATGCAGGGTGGATCCGGGAGTCGGAATCCAACCGAGACTCTTACGAGGAGGAAGCAAATGCTGTTCGCTGCGTTGGCGATCGAGACCGCGGTGGCAGTGGGTGTGGCCGCTGGTCTGACGGCGTGGATCCGGCGCCACGTCGCTTCCCAGGCCGCCACCGCCGCCCCGGCGGAGGTCGTCGCTCCGTAACACCGAAGTGCAGTAACACCGAAGTTCGGCAGTGGGCCGACGGCATCCTTGACCGCCGGCCACTGCCCAACCGAGTCGAACTTTCAGGTCGCCGTCGTCAGACGGCGGCCTTCTTCGCGTCCGGAGCGGTGTCGTCGATCTGTTCGATCGGGACGCCCGAGGTCTCCGGGATCTTGATGATCGGCACGATCGCGATGAGCGCCGCGACGATCAGGTAGTACGCGGGCCAGTCCTTGTCGCCGGTGCCCTGGATGAGCGCGGTCACGATCACCCCGCAGGTGCCACCGAAGATCGACGTGGACAGGTTGTACCCGATCGCGAACGAGCCGTACCGGACCCTGGTCGGAAACATCGCGGGGAACGTGGACCCGATCACCGCGAGCATGAACACCAGCAGGGTGGCCACGATCAGGAACCCGACGATCAGCAGCGCGATGCTGCCGGTCTGCATCAGCTTGAACGACGGCCAGCTCAGTACCGCGAACCCGATGGCAGCGGTGAGCAGCAACGGTTTCCGGCCGATCCGGTCCGACAGCGCACCGAGCGGCGCGATCAGCAGGATCTGGAACAGCTCGACCCCGATCACGATCAGCGTCGCGGTGTTGTCGTCGATCTTCAGCGTGCTGGTGAAGTACGACGGCATCGTCGTCAGCAGCATGTAGTCCGCGATGTTGAGCAGCAACACGATGCCGATGAGGTTGAGGATCATCCGCCAGTTGCGCGCGAAGGTCTCCTTGAGGGGCGCCTTCTCCGCCTTCTCCCCCGCCGCGTCGAGCCGCCGGAATTCCGGCGTGTCCTCGAGCTTCGACCGCAGGTAGAGCCCGACGAGGCCGAGCGGCAGCGCGATGAAGAACGGAATTCGCCAGCCCCACGACTCGAGTTGTTCGGTGGACAGCGCCAACGCCGCGACGAGCACCACCGTGTTGCCGAGGACGTATCCGGCCAGCGTGCCCATTTCGAGGAAGCTGCCCCAGAACCCCCGCCGTTTCGTCGGCGCGTATTCGGCGATGAACGTCGCCGCGCCGCCGTATTCACCGCCGGTCGAGAAGCCTTGGATCATGCGCAGCAGGAGCAGCAGGATCGGGGCACCGATACCGATGCTGTCGTAGCTCGGGAGGCAGCCGACGAGGAAGGTGCAGCCGGACATCAGCAGGATGGTCATCGCGAGGACCTTTTGCCTGCCGAGCTTGTCGCCCAACGGCCCGAAGAACGCACCGCCGAACGGGCGCACGATGAAGCCGACCGCTACCAGCGCCAGCCCCTTCAGCACGGCCGCGGCTTGGGTTCCTTCCGGGAAGAACACCGATCCGATCGTCGTCAGCACGACACCGGAGGTGAACACGCCGTAGTCGTACCACTCGGTCGCATTGCCCATCGCGGATGCGATAACAGCCCTTCTGAGGGTCCGTTCGTCCACGGTTGGCCTCGACACCGCCGCCTCTTCCATATCGCGCACTGACCTCCTGGATGCGTGCCACTTGGGATGAACAGGGGTGTGACCCTAACCGCCTCCGACTCGGTTTCGCTGGCTCACGGGCTATTCGATGTGCGTCGTTTCCATCAATAATTCGGACATAAAGCATCAAAGCTCTCATTGAGACAGGTATTGCCGTTGCCGTTTCACCAACTGTCCGCCAAATGCCCTGCTCGGAGGCTTACGGGCCGGATCCGAACGCTCACCCTGAGGCACACTTCGGGGTCGCTCCACGGGTCACCCTCAGGGGTCTCACCGATGCGGCGGCCGCGCGCGTGAGAGACGGTGAAACCGTTCGGAACGCAACCTGAGACTGGAGCCCGCGACCATGCACCGCACGACAGCCGGAATCACCACCGCCACCGTCGCACTGGGACTGGCACTCGGACTGGCCGCGTGCGGCAACGACGCACCGACACCGCCCTCGCCCCCGGCGCCACCGGCCGCACCGGCACCGCCCGCCGCACCGCAGCCCGGCTCCGGCACGCCGGGATCGACCACGGCACCGAAGATTTCGACCGACCAGGCGGGCAAGATCGTCACCGGCCAGTACGGCGGCGAGGTGCTCAACGTCGAACCCGACACCGCGAAGGGCGAACCGAGCTGGGAGGTCGAGGTCCGCAACAGCAAGCAGGGCCGGATCGAGGTCGACGTCTCGCAGGCGACCGGCGCGGTGCTCGAGATGGAGCACGACTGATCCACCGGCGGGTGGCGCGCGGGGGCGCCACCCGCCACGGGTGCGGAACTGGGCCATTCGGCGTATGGACGGATCAAGCAGCCCTGATTACCGTCATGAGTAATCGATTACTCAACCCGCCAGTAGCTACTCGGCTGGCCTCAGCGTGGAGGCTCCCGTGTCCGATTCGTGCTGCCCTGACGGCTCCTGCGAGCCGGGTCCTTCCCGCCGCACCTTCCTTTCGCTCGGCGCAGCCGGGCTCGGTCTGCTCACCATCCGGCCCGGTGTCGCCGAGGCGCTCGGCCTCGACGAAACGCGGCTCGTCACCGTCCCCGAGGACAAGAACCTCACGCCCGACGCGGTGAACGCACTGCTTTCGCGCGGCACGCCAACCGAGTACTCCGGGGCGGCGCTGCGCAGGATCGGCATGCCGGTCGGCGGCGCCTGCAGTGGTCAGGTTTACCTGGCGGGCGACGGCAGGCTCTGGGCGTGGGACATCCTCAACCCGTCCGCCTACCCGCTCGGCGGCGCCAGCGGCGACGGACCGCACTACGCGTACCCGCTGTCCACCACCGCCCCGTTCCACCAGGGCTTCACGATCCGCACCACCGCCCGCGGCAGGGACCGCACCAGGACACTGGACTCGGACGGGTTCGCCGATACGCGGTTCACCGGCAGGTATCCGATCGGCACCACGACCTATCGCGCGCCGGACAGCCCGGTGGAGGTCGTCTGCGAGGCGTTCTCCCCGTTCATCCCGTTGTCCACCAACGATTCCACGCTGCCCGCGACCGTGCTCGCGTTCACCGTCCGGAACTCCTCGCGCGACCGGATCAGGGTCGAACTGACCGGCAGCTCGGAAAACCCGGTGTGCCTTGATACCCGGCGGGAGCAGCCGGTCGCGCTGCACGGCGAGCGGTACGGGGGCCGTGGTGTCCGCGGCGTCGAGTTCTCCGCGAGCGAGGAGCGGCAGAACAGCACCGACATCGTGTTCGAGGACTGGGAAAAGACGACCTACGAAGGCTGGACGGTCACCGGCGACGCGTTCGGCACCGGCCCGGTCCGGGCACAGGACCTGCCGGGGGAAATGCGGCGCTTCGGTGATCTCAACGTCTCCGGCACCCGGTTCGTCACCTCGTTCGACCTGCGCACCGGCAAGCGCGACGCGGCGCAGGGATCGTTGCGCAGCAAGGAGTTCACCATCGAGCGCCGGTACGTCGCGGCCTCGATCGGTGGTGGCGCCCACCCCGGCAAGACCTGCCTGAACGTGCTCGTCGACGGTCAGGTGGTGGCGAGCGCGACCGGGGCGAACAGCGAACCGATGGTGCCCGCGATGCTCGACGTGGGCGCACACCTCGGCAAGCGCGCCGCCATCGAGATCGTCGACGCGTCCTCCGAGGGCTGGGGACACGTCAACGTGGACGCGATCGTGTTCACCGACTCGGCCGACATCGTGTTCGAGGACTGGGAAAAGGGCACCTACGAGGGCTGGACCGTCACCGGCGACGCGTTCGGCGACAGTCCCGTCCGGCCGCAGGACACCCCGGACTACTTCCACAACCCCGCCGACCTCAACGTCTCCGGCACCTACTTCGTCACCTCCCACAACTACCGGGCCGGCGGCGGCTCGGTGGAGGCCGACCGGCACACCGGCAAGCTCACCAGCAAGCCGTTCACGATCGACCGGCGGTTCGTGACCCTGTGGGTCGGTGGCGGCAGCGACCGCACCGGGACCTGCGTGAACGTCGTGGTCGACGGCCAGGTGGTCGCCGCGCTCACCGGCAGCAACCGCGAAGCCCTCGCCGCCCGGTCCGCCGATCTCCACCTCTGGGCAGGGAAGACCGCGCACATCGAGGTCGTCGACACCGCCACCGGCGGGTGGGGTCACGTCAACGTCGGCAAGATCCTGTTCAGCGACCGCGCCATCCGCAGGAAGCCCGTCGAGTCGTGGACCGATCTCGGCACGTTCTCCCTCGCCGCGCTGGAAGACGCCGCGAGCGTTCGCGCGTCCGATGTGGACGGTTCGGTGACGGTGCCGTTCACGCTCTCGCCCGGCCAGTCCCGCACGGTCCGGTTCGCCTTCGGCTGGTACTTCCCGATCATCGACCAGTACAACTTCGGCTGGCTGAAGGACGCCGACAAGCTGAAGCACCACTACGCGAGCAGGTTCGGCTCCGCCCGCGACGTGCTCTCCTACCTCGCTCGCGAGCGAGACCGGCTCGAATCCGGTACGCGCAAATGGGTCCAGACCTGGTACGAGGACTCGACGATGCCGCGCTGGTTCCTGGAGCGCACGCTCTCCACGGCGTCCACTTTGGCCACGAACACCTGCTACCGGTTCGACAACGGCCGCTTCTACGCCAACGAAGGCATCTACTGCTGCGGCGGCACCTGCACGCACGTCTGGAACTACGCGCAGTCGGTGGCGAGGCTGTTCCCCGACCTGGAACGGGACACCCGGCAGCGGGTGGATCTCGGGATCGCCATGCTGCCCACCGGTGAGATCAAGAACCGCGGCGAGAACACCGACGGCTGGTTCGCCGACGGGCAGTGCGGCATCGTCCTGCGCATCTACCGCGAGCACCAGATGTCGCCGGACGGCGCCTTCCTGCGCCGCAACTGGCCGCAGGTGCGCAAGGCCGTCGACTGGCTCGTCAAGCAGGACGGCAGCGATCCCAACGGGATCTTCGAGGGCAGCCAGTGGAACACGCTCGACGCGCAGTGGTTCGGTGAGATCCCGTGGATCAGCGGTCTCTACGTCGCGGCGCTGCGCGCGGCCTCGGCGATGGCCGACGAGGTGGGTGACCGCGCGGCCGCGCGGCGGTACGGCGGGCTCGCCGATCGCGGCGCGGAGTACCTCGCCGACGAGCTGTGGGACGACGAGTACGGCTACTTCGTGCAGAAGGTCGACCCGAACCACCCGACCGCGGTGAACTCCAACCGCGGCTGCTACATCGACCAGATGTACGGCCAGACCTTCGCCGCCCAGCTCGGGCTCCCGCGCGTCTTCGACGCGGACAAGGCGAAGACCGCCCTGCGCAGCGTGTTCCGGAACAACTTCGTGCCCGATCCCGCCGGGTACCGTCCGCCGGGCATCCCGATCGGGCGGGTGTACGCGACCAAGGGCGAACCCGGCACGCTCATGTGCACCTGGCCCCACGGCGGGTCGACCGAGTCGGGGAAGGACGGACCGGTCGGATACTTCAACGAGGTGTGGACGGGCCAGGAGTACCAGTTCGCCGCCCACCTGTTCGCCGAGGGCATGACCACCGAAGCACTGGCGGTGACCAAAGCCGTCGACAACCGCTACCACGGCGAAAAACGCAATCCGTACAACGAAGTCGAGTGCAGCGACCACTACGTCAGGGCCATGATGAGCTTCGGCACCTACCTGGCGGCGTGCGGGTACGAGCACCACGGGCCGCGTGGGCACCTCGGGTTCGCGCCGAGGATCACGCCGGAGAACTTCCGCGGCGCGTTCACCGCGGCCGAGGGCTGGGGCCTGTACGGGCAGCGCCGCCACGGCCCTTGGCAGACGAGCACGATCGAGGTCAGGTACGGCAGGGTCCGGTTGTCGACGCTGGCGCTGGAAGTGCCGGGCGAACCGGACGACATCGCGCTCGCGGGCACCGTCGACTCCGCGCTGACCGCGTCGAAACCGGCGTTCGAAACGAGCGAGGGCGTGACCGGGACCCGCGTGGTGATCCGCTTCCCGTGGCCGGTCGTCCTGACGGAAGGCATGCGGCTCGACCTGACCCTCTCGCTCGGCTGATTCTCACGACACGCCCGGTGCGAGGGCACGGGCGAGCATCGGCCCCGGCGCACGCCACGCCGGGGCCGGTGCGGGGGGCGCACCGGCGGGGCTCCTAAGGTGCGTTCATGGCGAAGTACTTCGATGTGCACCCGGACAACCCGCAGCGGCGTTCGATCGGGCAGGTGGTCGAGATCGTGCGCGGCGGCGGCCTGATCGCCTACCCGACGGACTCGTGCTTCGCGCTGGGCTGCCAGCTGGGCAACAAGGACGGCATCGACCGCATCCGCACCATCCGGCGCCTCGACGACCGGCACCACTTCACCCTGGTGTGCCAGGACTTCGCCCAGCTCGGCCAGTTCGTGCACGTCGACAACGCGGTGTTCCGCGCGATCAAGGCGTCCACCCCCGGCAGCTACACCTTCATCCTGCCCGCGACGAAGGAGGTGCCGAGGCGGCTGCTGCACCCGAAGAAGAAGACCGTCGGCGTGCGCATCCCCGACCACGTCGTCACGCAGGCGCTGCTGTCCGAACTCGGCGAGCCGATGCTGTCCAGCACGCTGCTCATGCCAGACGAGGAAGAGCCGATGACCCAGGGCTGGGAGATCAAGGACCTGCTCGACCACTCGCTCGACGCCGTCATCGACTCCGGCGACTGCGGCACCGAGCCCACCACCGTCATCGACTTCTCCACCGACGAACCGGAAATCGTCCGCCGCGGCGCAGGTGACACGAGCCGTTTCGAGTGAGGCGTCACGGCTCTTTCGGGATCAGCCCCGCCTCGTAGGCGACGATCGCGGCGCGCACCCGGTTGCGCACCCCGAGCCGTCGCAGGATCGCGCTGACGTAGACCTTGACGGTTCCTTCGACCACGTTGATCCGGTCCGCGATCTCCACATTGGACAGACCGGCGCCGAGCAGCCCGAGTACTTCCCGCTCCCTCGCGGTCAGATCGGCGAGCCCTTCGGTCGCTTGTGGACGGTCCGCGAGCCGGTCCACGACACGGCGCGCGACCAGCGGGGAAAGGTACGCCGCGCCAGCCGCGACAGCGCGCACCCCGGCGACGATCTCGTTCGGGTCACCGGTCTTCAGCACGAAACCACCGGCGCCCTCGCCCAGCGCGCGCGTGATGTAGGAATCGTCGGCGAAGGTGGTGAGGACGAGCACCGCGGTCTCCGTGCCGAGCCGCCGGATTTCGGCCGCCGCGTCGAGCCCGTCGAGACCGGGCATCCGGATGTCCAGCACGGCCACGTCGACGCGGTGAGCGCGCACGGCCTCGACGGCGTCATGCCCGTTGTCCGCTTCGGCGACCACGTCGATGTCGGGCGCGGACGCCAGCACGGCACGGACGCCCATCCGGACCACGGCCTCGTCGTCGGCGAGCAGCACGCGAATCATGCGGTCATCCTCCCGTGGTCACCGGCTCCGGTGCACGAGGAGGTCCTTGCCGGTGAGCACGCCGTCGCGGAAGCACAGCCGGAAGAGGTCGCCGTGCCGTTCGTCGAACGGGTTCGCGTGGGTGCTGTAGTACCGGCACGCCGGGTCGGCCGGTTCGACCCTGGTGCGACCGGGCAGCACGCGCGACACGGACGCCTCGTCCTGGCCGATCGTGAGCCCGGCGAAATCCGCGGGGTCGAGCATCGAGGACGCGGCGTCGAAGACCAGGTACCCGCACACGGCGGCCACCACGCCCACCGCGACGCCGACGGCCACCGCGATCGCCCGCCGCGCGCTGCGCCGGACTTCCTGGCGCATCCGCGTGCGGTGGGCACCGGTCGTCGCGGGCGCCGCGGGCTCGGCGGGCACGAACGCCACCACCGCGAACCCGTCAGCGGTCCTGCCCGCGTCGAAGCGGCCGCCGACCAGGCCGACGCGTTCGGCGAGCCCGACGAGCCCGTGGCCACCGACCGGCACTTCGCCACCGGCGGCCCCGGTGTCGCTGATCCGGAGGTCCGTGCCGTCGTCGCCGTGCACCACCCGGACGGAGACTTCGCTTCCCGGCGCGTGCTTCGCGGCGTTCGTGAGCGCCTCGACCACGACACGGTGGATCGTGCGCGCGATGATCGGATGCCGAGGAGGTTCGCCTTCCTCGACGAGATCCACGGACAATCCCGAGGCCCGCGCACCGTCCACGACGGCGGCGACCGGTTCGACCGGCAGATCCTGCACGGTGCGGAGGATGCGCACCACGTCGGCCACGCGCTCGGCCGCCGACGTGACCGCGGCTCGCGCGCCCTTCGCCGCGTCGCGGTGTTCCGGTGAAAGACCCGTGTCGACCTCGAGTGCCCCGATCCTCAACGCGGCCAGCGCCAGCTCGTGGCCGACGAGATCGTGCATCTCCCCCGCCAGCCGCGCGCGTTCCCGCGCCTGCGTCCGTTCCGCCTCGCGTTCGAGCTGCTCGGCGCGCTCCCAGCCGCCACGGGTCAGCTGCTCGTACCGGCGCCGGTAGCGGCCGGCCGCCCACGGCACGGCGGCGAGCACGGCGACCCCGGCACCGGAGGACAGCGCCGAGTCCAGGCCGCCCAGCACGGCGAGCGGTACGGCGATCGCGGCCGCGGTGCCCAGTACGAGCACGACCACGCCGTCGCGGCCGGTCGCCGCGCCGCGACCGGCGAGAAAGGAGGCCGCGGCGAGCCCGAGCGCGGGGGCACCCATCGCGATCGTCGCATCGGCCGACGCGTGCGCGGTGTAGGTGCCCACCCAGCCCGCGATCCCGATCGCGAGCGCGGTCGCGGGTAGCCGCGGCACCGCGAACGCCAGCACGAGGAGCACCGCGAGCGCGAACGCCGTTTCCGCCACGGAAAACCGGCCGGGCCCGGACACCACGGCGGCCCACAGCACCGGGATCGCGGCGACCGCGAAGACGACCAGCATGCGCACGCCGCCCATCATCGCCGACCGGGCACCCGCGGGATTCGCACGGTCGGCGTGTCCTGGGCGGGTCCTCGGCCGAGCACCACGGGCAGCCGCGGCCGCAGGCGGGCGATGACCGGGGTCAACGGCCGTGCCAGCAGCGGAAGCGCCGTCGCCACCACGGCGCCGAGCAGGAGACCGGCGAGCACGTCGTGCGGGTAGTGCACACCGACGACCACCCGCGACGCGGCCGCCAGCAGCGCGACCGGCACCGCGAACCAGGCGGCCCTGCGGTGCGCGAAGACGATCGCGACCGCGGCGGCACCCGCGATCACCGCATGGTTGCTGGGAAAGGACCAGTCGCCGTAGCCGGGGCAGTCCGCGATGATCCGGATCGCGCGGCACGGGCGGTCCTCCTGCCAGAGGGTCTTCACCATCTCGCTGACGAGGTAGGCCGCGGTAATCACCACGGGGGCGAGCACCGCGGTCGTCATCGCCGCCGCGGAAGCCGATCGCGCGCGCCAGAAGTTCACCGCGCACACCAGGGCGAGCAGGATGAGAAGGCCCTGTGTCGCCATGGCGGCGAAGGCTTGCACGAACTCCGGTGCGGCGTTCGCGGCGTCAACGATGTCCCGGTAGAGGCTTTCGGTTACGAGCATGCGAACGACGTTAGGAAGATCGCGGTCGCGGCTCATTCCGCTTGCGGCACCGGGAAACCCTGTCGATCGGCAGTGCGCGCACCTTGTCGATCGACAGTGCGCGGTTTGACCGGGAACTCGGCCGGGAATCCGGGCACAATCGACCGCGAACGATCCCCGGAGAGAAACAGGACTTCCCGTGACGACCACCGCCGAACTGCTGACCGACGCCTTCGACCGGATCCGCGAGATCGTCCACCAGAGTGTGCGCTCGCTGTCCGCGGACGACCTCGCCGCGCGCCTCGACGACGAGGCCAACTCGATCGCGTGGCTCGTCTGGCACCTCACGCGGGTCCAGGACGACCACATCGCCGAGGTCGCCGGGCTCGACCAGGTGTGGACCAGCGGCGGCTGGGCCGAGCGGTTCGACCTGCCGTTCCCGGTGGAGGCCATCGGGTACGGGCACAGCAGCGACGAGGTCGCCGCGGTGCGGCCGGATTCCCCCGGACTGCTCGTCGACTACCACGACGCGGTGCACGAGCAGACCGTCGGTTACCTGCGCGGGCTCACCGACGAGGACCTGGACGCGGTCGTCGACGAGGCGTGGGCCCCGCCGGTCACGCTCGCGGTACGGCTGGTCAGCGTGGTTTCCGACGATCTCCAGCACGCGGGCCAGGCGGCTTTCGTCCGCGGGATCCTCGAACGCCGAGGAGACTGAGGTCACGCACCGTAGCGGAACACCGGACCGCGCCGGAGAGTTGAACAGGGTGTCGGTACGGCGGTGCCCCCGGGCCTCACCCCTCGCCTTCACGGAATACGGGTTTCGACCACGAGCCGTGTCGCGCCATCCGCCGCGAGGCGGCCCCCGTACCGGCCCCAGAACACCGCGCCGGAGCAGCGCCGTCTCCCCCAACGGCAGCGCCCGGCGCGGTCCGCTCAGCGTTTGGCGGTCCTGGCGAGTTTCGCGAGCTGCCACAGTCCCGTGTTCGGCAGGTAGGCCTGGCCCAGCGCGATCCCGATGCGCGGCAGGTCCGCTTCGTCGCGGAAGGCGAGGTACATCGGCTCGCAGCGCGGCTTGAACTTCGCCTTGAACGCGTGCAGCGAACGGAAACCGTAGTAGGGCTCCATCATCGAACCGAGCGAGTCGAGCACCCGTTCCGCGGCGTTGGCGGGGCCGTCGTCCGCGCTGCGGGCCAGCGGCGCGCCGGACAGCGAGACGAAGGTGGCGCCGGATTCCTTGAACGCCAGGCACGACGACGCGATCAGGAACTCCATCACCGGGCGGAATCCACCGGTGCGCCTGCGCATCATGTCGAGCGTCCAGCCGCCGACGACGCCCGTTTCGGAGTCGCTCGGCCGGTGCACCGGCATCCACGAGGTGACGCCGTGCACGGTGCCGCTGGTGTCGATCGCGAGCCCGACCTTGGTGCGGGGATCCATCGCCTCGTCGACACCGCCGAGCGTGAACCCCATCTCCGGCATGCCCTTGTCGCTGATCCACTCCTCGGAAATGGCGCGGACCTGGGAAATCACCGCACGTGGCTGCTCGGCGAGGGTGACCATGCGGAACTCGATGCCCTCCTTGGCCGCCTTGTTCAACGCCGACCGCACGTCCTGCCATGCCTTGCCGCGGAACTGGAGGGTCTCCAGGTCGATCAGCGTGTCCTCGGCGACCTGGACGTGCTGCCAGCCGAGCTCCTTCGTCGTCGCCAGCACGCCGGCGGTCGCGGAGAACACGCACGGCACGAGGCCCGCCTGGTCGCAGTGGTCCACGAACTCGGTGAGCGTGCGACCGCCGCCGCCCTCGGGGGCGATCGGGTCGCCCAGCGCCACCGCGACCCTGGCGTGGCGGCGGTAGGCGAGGTACGAGTCGCCGTCGGCGGAGACGAAGTACGAGTTCTCCGGCCAGGTGCTCATCCACGAGAGCGAGCCGCCGCCGTGCCTGGCCAGCAGTGCGCGCGCCGTCGTCGAGTCGTCCGCTTCGTGCTTCCACGCCTGGCGCAGGGTCCGCCTCGACGGCACCCGGAACGCGCCGCGCGCCACGATCAGCAGCATCAGCTCGGCGGTCCACAGCAGATTGTCCACGAAGAACAAGGAAAGTCCGTCGCTTTCGTACCCGCCGCTGAACAGGTCGATCAGCGACAGCACCCCGGCGAGCAGCACGCCCTGCGCGGTGACGAACGCGGTCAGCCCGATCGAGC
The DNA here is from genome assembly GCF_018736145.1 of Amycolatopsis sp. CA-230715. Classification (GTDB taxonomy): domain Bacteria; phylum Actinomycetota; class Actinomycetes; order Mycobacteriales; family Pseudonocardiaceae; genus Amycolatopsis. The sequence goes on along the minus strand of NZ_CP059997.1, from coordinate 7,492,677 downwards.
ACCACCACGCCAGCTTGCTGCCCCGGCGGAGCCCGTTCAGCATCGGGAGCACGATCGCGCAGAGCACGGTCAGTTCGAGACCGGACAGCGACACCGCCGTCGACGATCCGAACGGTCCCTCCGCGGGCACCAGCCACATCACGATCTCGGCGACCGTCAGCAGGAACAGCCCGACGCCGGCGAACAGGCGCCACTCCCGCATGCTCGGCCTGCCCATCCGCTGCGCGCGGTGCCTGCCGACCAGCTTCGGCCCGAGCGGCAGCGCGAGCGCCACCGCGAAGAAGTGCACGAGATCCGCGAACGACCCGACGTAGATCACCGCGACGGAGACGTAGGTGAGCAGCCCGGCGCGGATCCGCAGCCGCCACGGCGATCGGATCGCGGCGGCCGCGATCGCGAGCACCGCCAGCGCGCCGCCGGAGAAGCCGACGTCCATCAGCGAGCCGGTCCGCTCGGCCCAGTCCCAGCCGGAATTGCGCACCAGCGCGAGGAATTCGACGGCCGCGAGCACGCTCAGGATCTGCGTCGCGACCGAGAGCACGATCGTGCGGCGGGTGCCGAGCCGCCATTCGGCGAACCCGATGAACAACGCGAAGCTGCCGACCATCGGCAGGTAGAACAGCGGAACGACGGCGAAGAACGGCCCCACCAGCAGCGTCCACCAGTGGCCCGCCTCCATCGACGGCAGCCCGTAGCCGACGTACGGGAACATCGCGCGGTCCTCGACCGCGCTCCACAACGTGCCGCTCGCGACCGACAGCACCAGCATCACGGCGACCACGATCGTGGTGAACGGCAGCCTGCGGCGCAGCAGCGTCGCGGTACGGCGGATCGCACCCGGCGCGCGGTATTCCACCTGCCGCTCGGCCTTCGGCGGCTTCACCTTGGGCGGCTTGGCGAGCACCGGCGGTGTCGTCGTGATGGTCGTCATACCGCTCAAACTAAGGGGTCGGGGCCGTCCGTCGACATGGGGTGAGCCCCACTTTTCGGGTGGTGCCTGGACTACCATCCGGCGGAGTACCCGGCCGGTACCCTACTCGCCGGTTCACCTCACCGTCACGGGAAGCGCGGCACCCGGTCCGCCACCGGCGGCAGCCCGAACGGGCGGTGCGGCAGGCTCTGGTACCAGTACGCCACCGAGGACAGGTCGTCGCAACGCTTGTTCGCGTGACCGTGTTCGATGGTCACGCGCACGGATTCGTGGAACACCACCGGGTCTTCGATGTGGAAGCGGTACAACGAGATCTGCCCGCTCCAGTTGGGACCGCCCGGCAGCGTGATGCCGTGGTAGGGCGCGTGGTACTCCTCCTCCGGGCACCACGCGGTGTTGAAGTAGTCCTCGGTTCCGGTGCCGTGCAGGCGCGGCGGGAACGGCTCGCCGTCGATGAAGATCATGTCGTCGCCCTCGCCGTACCAGTTCCACTGGCCGGTGTGCCGCAGGTTCTGCACGTTGAGGACGCAGCCGACGTAGTGCCCGTGACCCTCCGCGTCCAGGATGACGTAGTTGCCCTCACCGTCGAGATTGGTGCCTTCCAGCAGGTATTCCTGGTTTGTCTGGCCCTCGTCGCCGATGCCGTCGGCGGGGTTCTCCCGCCGCCACTGCGCGTGGAAGTAGCCGAGGCCCTCTTCGGCGCGCCCGTAGGTTTCGTAGTCGATGTAGTAGTAGAAGTAGACCGGTTCCTCGCTCAGCTCGCTGAGCAGTTCCACCTTGGCGCGCCCGGCGAACGGCATCGCGAACCAGCAGTTGAAGCCCTTGCCGTCCTGCGGGCTCATCTGCAGCGGCGCGGACACGAAGTTCGCGGTCCGGCCGAACCCGATGCCGAAGAAGTCGCCGAGCGGGACCAGCACGCTCGGCGCCTCCTGGTCGTCCCAGGTGATCTTCAGCACCAGCCTGCGCAGGTAGTCGTTGTCGCTGAGGTTCGGCCCCTTGCCGTCCGGCAGCGCCACCGTGCACCAGATGTGCGTGATCGCGCCGGGGCCGGTGAGATCGGCCAGCACCGCTGTCTCGCCTGGCCCGACGGTGAGGCGATCGTCGTTGCCACCGCTGCGATCCCAGCTCGACTCGCGGCCGCGGCGCGAGTGGCGCAGGCGGGGCAGGTCGCGGAGGCTGCTGCCGAAGGTCCCGTAGCCTCGATCGTCCACTGTGTACTCCCGTCTACTTCAGTCCCGTCGTCTTCAGCGAGTCGATGAGCCGCCGCTGCCCGATCAGGAACACCACCACGGTCGGGATCGCCGCCAGCACCGCGCCGGCCAGCACGTACTGGTACTGCGACGCGTATTGGCCCTGCAGCCCGGAAACGCCGACCTGCACCACGCGCAGGCTCTCGTCCTGCGTCACCGCCAGGGGCCACAGGAAGGAGTTCCAGTTGGCCAGGAAGAACAGGACCGCGAGCGAGGCCAGCATGGGACGGCTCAGCGGCAGGATGATGCGCCAGTAGATACCGAAGTAGCCGCAGCCGTCGAGCCGCGCCGCCTCCTCCAGCTCGCGCGGCACGCTCAGGTAGAACTGGCGCAGCAGGAAGATCCCGAACGCGTTGAAGATCCCCGGCACGATCAGCCCGGCGTAGCTGTCGACGAGCCCGAGCAGGCGCACCACCAGGAACAGCGGCACCAGGATCACCGGCAGCGAGATGAGCAGCGTGCCGACCACGGTCGCGAAGGCGAACCCACGGCCGCGGAAGCGCAGGCGTGCCAACGCGTACGCGGCCATCGAGTGCAGGAACAGCGCGATCACCGTCACCGTGACCGCGACGAACGCGCTGTTCATCAGGTACCGCGCGAACGGGATCTGGGTCAGCACGTACCCGAGGTTGCCGAGGGTGAACTTCGTCGGCAGCGACGAGGACAGCACGTCGCTGCCCGGCCGGAACGCGCTCAGCAGGAGCCAGAGCAACGGCAGCACGGTCAGGAACGCGATCAGGTAGGCGAAAACCGCCTTCGGCCCGATCCGCCCGCGCGGGGTTTCAGTCCTCATCGAACCGCCCTCCCCTGGTGAGCGCGAACAGGATGCCGGTGATCACGATCAGCGCGGCGACCACGATCGCGCAGATCGCCGCCGCGTACCCGAACCGGCCGAACTGGAACGCCTGCTGGTAGGCGTAGAACACGATGGTGGAGGTCGCGTTGGCCGGGCCGCCCTTGGTGGTCACGAAAACCAGGTCGAAGGCCTGCAGCCCGGTGACCGCGTTGACCGTCGAGGTCACCAGCACGAAGAAGCTCGTCGGGCGGAGCGCGGGCCAGGTGACGTGGCGGAACTTGCGCCACGCGCCGGCACCGTCGACGGTCGCCGCGTCGTAGAGCTCGCGCGGCACGTCCTGCAGCCCGGCGAGGAAGATCAGCATCTGGTACCCGGCGAGGAACCACACGCTGATCAGCACGAGCGTGATGAGCGCCAGCGCCGGATCGCCGAGCCACGAGACGTCGCCGAGACCGAGCGGGCCGAGGATCCTGCTGACGATGCCGGTCTTGTCGGTCAGCAGGAACTGCCACAGCAGGCCGATCACGACGAGGCTGATCACGTTGGGCAGGAACAGCGCCGCCCGCACCGCGCCGATCCCGGGGAAGTGGTCCCGCACCAGCAACGCGAGGCCGAGGCTGACTCCGAACGCGACCGGCACGAACAGGACCGTGTAGAGCGCGGTGACGCCGAAGCTCTTCCACAGCACGGAATCGCCCGCCATCAACCGGAAGTTCTGCAGCCCGGCGAACTTGATGTTGCCGAAACCGTCCACATCGAACAGTCCGACGGCGAGCGCGAGCAGCGCGGGCACCACCACGAACAGGACGAGCCCGATCCCGTCCGGCGCGAGGAACCCCCACGCCGCCCTGCCCTCCCCGCGGCGCGCGCGGGTCTTCGGTCGTCGCAGCACTTCCGTCATGGCACCCTCACTGGATCGCCGCCCCCTCGTACCGGGACAGGAAGGTGTTGATCTGGTCGGACGCCGCGGCCGTCACCTCCGCCGGGTTCGCGCCGTCGAGCTGGCACGACTGCAGCGCGTCGGAAACCGCGCGGTACAGCTCCGGCGGGTATCGCGGCTCCGGGGTGCCGGTCGGGGCGATCACGTCGGCGAAGGTCCGCATCACGCCACTGGCGAACGCGCCGTGCGCCGCCGCGGCGTCCCGTACCGAGGCGCGCGCGGGCAAATTCGTCTTGGCGACGGTGTTCCACTGGCGGCACCGCTCGACACCCGCGTCGTCGAGGGAAGCGAGCGCCCACGCCACGAACTCCGCCGCGGCCTGCGGGTTGCGGCCCTTCGCGTTGGCCACCATGGCCCAGCCGCCGAGCGCGGTCGCGGGCTTGCCACCGGGCGGCACGGGCAGCGGGGCCACCCCGTACCGGAAGTCCGGCTGCTGCTGGGCGATCTCCGCGACCGCCCAGATGCCGATCTGCTGCATCGCCGCGTAACCCTGGGCCAGGTTCGAGATCGAGTCGTTCGCGCCCTTTCCGCGCACCCGTCGCGGTGCGGCCCCGGTGGTCACCGCGTCCTGCCACAGCTTCATCGCCGCCCGCGGCGCCGCGGCGTCGAGCGCACTCGAGCGCTGGTCCGCGGACAGGACCGAGCCGCCGCCCATCCAGAGGAACGGGTACCAGGTGAAGTTCTGGTAGTACCCGGGCGCGGTCTCCAGCAGCATCCCGAACTGGTCCGGCGTGGTGAGCTTGCGCCCGACGTCGAGTAGTTGCTCCCACGTCTTCGGCACGTCCGCTTCGGACAGACGAGCCTTCTCGAACGCCTGCTCCGAATAGAGCAGGGCGAGCGGTTCGATCTCCATCGGCAGCCCGTACACACGGTTCTCGACGGTGCGCGTGCCGAGCACACCGGGCAGGAAGTCCGCGCGGGCCTGCTCGCTCAGGTGCGGCGTGAGGTCGACGAGCGCGCCGCCGTTGTAGTAGCGGAGGAAATCGCCGGGGCTGATCAGGAACACGTCGGGCCCGGCACCCGCGCTGAACGCGGTCTGCAGCGTGGGCCCCGTCTGGTACTCCTGCGGCGGGATGTACCGCAGCCGGACCTTGACCTGGTGGCTGGCGTTCCAGTCGTCGGCGAGCTTGACGAACCAGTCGGCCTGCGACTTCGGCGTCCCGTTCGGACCGTAGAAGTTCCAGAAGGTGATCTCGCCGGGATCGCGGCTCGGCGCGCATCCCGCGAGCGCGGAGGTGGCCAGCGCACCGGCACCGGCGGCGGCGCGGAACACCGCGCGCCGCGACCACGGTCGTGCCCCCGACATGATCACCCACTTCCCAGCAACGCCGCCGTGACTGGGTTCCCCAGCCTGAGTAATCGATTTCCGGACGCTATTAGCTGAGCCTGGTGCCGTCAACCCTCCCCGCGAACCGGTCCGTCGCCGCGACGAGCAACTCGGCCATCCCCGGCTCGCCCGCCCCGTGCCCGCCCTCGGCGACGAACCGGAGTTCCGCGTCCGGCCAGCGTTTCGCGACCGCGTAGGCGATATCGGGCGGCCCGCTGATGTCGAGCCTGCCGTGCACGAGCACGCCGGGGATCCCGGCCAGTTTCGTCGCGTCCCTGATCAGCGCGCCGTCCTCGAGCCACGCCGCGTTGCTCCAGTAGTGCGTCACCAACCTGGCGAAGCACAGCCGGAAGACCGGGTCGTCGTAGCGCGGGTCGTGCTCGTCGGACACGACCGAAACGTGGGTGTCCTCCCAGTCGCACCAATCCTTCGCGGCTTTCTCGTGGACGGCCGGATCGGGATCCCGGAGCAACCGGGCGTACCCGGCGGCCAGCTCATCCTCGTCCGCACCGGGCGCACCGGCCCGGAACCGCGCCCACTGCCCGGGGAAGAACCGGCGCATCTCCTTGGTCACCCAGCGCACTTCGGCACGGCTGGTGTTGGTGATGCTGAACAGCACCAGCTCGGAGACCCGTGCCGGATGCCGCTCGGCATAGGCGAGGCCGAGCGTCGCACCCCAGGAACCGCCGAACACCAACCACTTCTCGACGCCGAGGTGCTCGCGGAGGCGCTCGATGTCCGCCAGCAGGTGCCAGGTGGTGTTGGCCGAGAGGTCCGCCTCCGGCGCACCGGCGTGCGGTGTGCTGCGACCGCACCCGCGCTGGTCGAACAGCAGCACGCGGTACCGCGCCGGATCGAAGAACCGCCGCCACAGCGGTGTGCACCCCGAGCCCGGCCCGCCGTGGAGCACGACGGCGGGCTTCCCGTCCGGGTTTCCGCACTGCTCCCAGTACACGCGGTGCCCGTCGCCGACGTCGAGCATGCCGTGCTCGAACGGCGCCGCTTCGCCATACTCGGTCATAACGGAGCGAACCCCTGGCCGCGTTCGGCGAGCGCTTCGCGGAGTATGCGCAGCGCCTTCGGCCCCATTCCGTGCAGCTTCGCCAAGTCGGCCTCGGTCACCTCGGTCAGGTGCTCGAGGCTGGTGTACCCGGCGTTGATCAGCGCGCGTTCCGCCGGTTTGCTCGTCTTCGGGAAATCGGTCATGTCCCCTCCCAGTCCTCCACTGCGCAGAGCATCCCACGGCACACCGACAGTTATCGAAAATCAGCTCGCCACCTGGATTTCCGGCTCCACCCCGTGGCCGGGATGGGCTAGGTTCTTCCCCCGTGAAGCCCTCGATCTGGCGCGTGCTCGCCGCCACCGCCACCGCGGTCGTCCTCGCGGTCGCGACCTCCTCGACCAGCATCGGTGTCGCCGACTGGCGCGAGGCAGCGCGGCAGCCGCCGTTCGACAAGGAGCTGCAGAAGCGCATCGCGGCGACGAAGGCCTACGTGGCGGGGCGGCCGGGGGTGGCCGGGATCGTGCTGCGGGACCGGCGGACCGGCGCGGTGTGGCGCAGCGCGGACGCGGGCACGCTCATCTGGGCCTGTTCCACCCCGAAGCTGGCGATGGTGGTGGACCTGCTGCTGCGCGACGAGAGCGGCGCCGTGCACCTGACCCCGGACGACCGCGCGCTCATGCACAAGATGCTGAACTCCAGCGACGACGACGCGGCGCACACGCTGTGGAACCGGTACGGGGGCGAGGACTTCGCGAAGCGGTTCCCCGCCTACGGCATGACCGACATGCGCTTCACCGATCAGCACCCGCACCACTGGGGCTGGATCCTGACCACCGCGAACGACCTCGACCGGCTCGTCAACTACGTGCTGAACATGCCGCCGCGACACCGGGACTACCTCGTCGGCGAGATGCAGCACGTCGACCCGAACCAGCAGTGGGGCGTGTGGGGCGCGGGCGCGGCGGCCAAGCCAGGCAACAAGAACGGGTGGTCCGACGACAACGACGACGGCTCGTGGATCACCAACAGCGTCGGCTTCACCGGGCCCGCCCAGCGCTACACGCTCGCCATCATGGACGACACGAAGGTGATTCAGCACGGGTTCGAAACCGGCAAGGAGACCACGACCAGGATCGGCAGGACGCTGTTCGACGGCTACTTCCGCTGAAACCCGTGCGTCACCCCTGCCGCGCGAGCACGCTGCGCCGGTGGTGCTCGTCCTCGCGGCCCTCGATCCGGTCGGCCTGGTCGCTGGTGAGGTAGGCGGGCTCCCCGACCGCCAGCGCGGCGGTCAGGATCCTGGCCACCTTGACCGTCATCTCGACCGCTTGGCGGACGTCCGTCGCGGTCTCGCCGAGCACGAGGATCCCGTGGTTGCGCAGGTACACGATCTTCGGCGGCGCACCATGCGACGCCAGGTGTCCGGCCAGCGCCGCCTTGACGGTGCGCGCGAGTTCGAGGCCAGGCTCGGCGTACGGCACCAGCAACGGATGCCTGCCGAGCACCACCACCTGGTCGGGGAAGAGATGCCCGGCTACGAGCGCGTCGGCGCGATCGCTGCACAGCACGCCGTTCACCACGGTCGGATGCGCGTGCGCGACGAACTTCGCACCCGCCTCCCGCACTGCGAGCGCGTGCAGCACGACCTCGATCGACGGCCGCCGGTCACCGGAGATCCGGCACGCGGCGAGATGCCCGGCCAGTTCCTCGTCGCGAACCTCCGCACGGTCCAAAATGGACAGTACCCGGCCGGGGTCGACCTCGACGAAGTGCTCTCGCCCCACCTTGCCGAGACCGGCACCGCTGGCCTTCACCGCGAGCCTGCCCGGTGCGAGCGACACCGACGTGTTGCCCTCGCCGAGGATGGCGAGGTCGCGGCCGGGGTCGCCGAGCCAGTGGGACAGCTCGACCAGTTCGCCGATCGGGTCGTTCTCGTTCGCCATACCGAGAACTTAACAAGCCGCTGTTATCCAGGCAAAGCAAGGAAAGTCGGCGCGCGCGCAGCGATACCCACTGCTTTCGCGGCGACCCGCGACTAGGATATAACAGTCAAGTGTGTTAAGTTCACATCGTTCATGTGACACCAGGACTTCCGGAGGGGCCATGGAGCCGGTCGCGATCGGCCTCGACTTCGCGACCAGCACGGTCCGCGCGCGCTGCGTGACGGCGGCGGGCGCAACGCTGGCGACGGCGTCCGCACCCTTGCCCGCGCCGGAGCACCCGGAACCCGGTCACCGCGAACAGAACGCGACCGCGTGGTGGCCGTCGGCCCGCCGCGCGCTCGGCACCGCGCTCGGCGAACTGCCCGCGGGCACCCCGGTCGCCGGGCTCGCGATCACGGCCACCAGCGGCACGGTCGTCGCCGTCGACAGCGCGGGATCACCCGTCGGCCCCGCGCTGATGTACGACGACAGCAGGCAGGCCGCCGCCGCCCGCGACGGCTGGGCCGCCGACGAGGCGCGGTGGCGCGCGCTCGGCGTGCAGCCTTCGGTGCTGAGCACCGTCGGCCGCCTGTCCTGGCTCGCCCGCCACCACCGGAACGCGGCGAGGCTCTGCCACACCGCGGATCTGATCGGCTGGTACCTGTGCGGCCAACCGGTCGCCGCGGACTGGAGCCACACGCTCAAGGCGGGCTACGACTCATCACGCGGCGAGTGGGCCGAGGCGACCTTGGCGGCGGCCGACGTCCCGCTGACCCTGCTGCCCGAGGTGCGGGCGCCGACGACCGCGGTCGGCACGGTTTCGGCGAACGCGGCCGCGGAAACCGGGCTGCCCGCCGGATGCCCGGTGCTGCTCGGGATGAGCGACGGCTGCACCGCCCAGCTCGCCACCGGTGCCGCGGCGCCGGGGCAGTTCGTCTCGGTGCTCGGCACCACGCTGGTCGTCAAGGGGGTCAGCGATCGGCTGCTGCCCGACCCGACGGGCGCGGTGTACAGTCACCGGCACCCCGACGGGCTGTGGCTGCCCGGCGGCGCGAGCAACACCGGCGGCGAAGCGCTGGCGTCCGTGCCGCGCGATCGGCTGGCCGCGCTCGACTCCGCCGCGGCGGAGCACGGCCCCGCTTCCGTCGTGAGCTATCCCTTGCGCCGCAACGGAGAACGGTTCCCGTTCGTCGCGCCGAAGGCCGAGGGCTTCACGCTCGGCGAGCCGCGCGACGAGGTCGACTCGTACCGCGCCGCGCTCGAAGGGGTCGCCTTCTGCGAACGGCTCGCGCTGGAACACCTGCGCGGGCTCGGGCTGGAGGTGACCGCGCCGCTGCTCACCGCGGGCGGCGGCAACCGCAGCGAAGCCTGGCTGCGTATCCGGGCCGACGTGCTGGGCATGCCGCTGCGGGTCGCGGGCGACGCGGACAGCTCGTTCGGTGCCGCGTTGCTGGCCGCTTCCGGCACCCTGCACCCCGGGCTCGCCGAGGCGACCGCCGCGATGGTGCGGCCCGGCCGCGTCGTCGAGCCCTCCGGTACCCGGCTGGAAGACTCTTACCAGCGGTTCCGCGCCGAACTGAGCCGGAGGGGGTGGCTCGGCCCGTCAGATCGGGCACGAAAGCACTGAACCGGTTGCGACGGTCCCCGCCGCCGGTTATAACTTCCTCACCTCGCCGTTGTGACGCATCACCCCGATCTGTCACACCTCAGGCGGCGCCGTGACCGGAGGACCCGTGCAGAACTGGGTGGTACCAGGCTTCACCGAGATCGAACCGCTGGGCGAAGGCGGTTTCGGCCGGGTCGTGCTGGCCAAGCACACCGAATCCGGCACCCCGGTCGCGATCAAGTACCTGTTCGCCCGGTACCTCGCCGACGAAGGGCATCTCGCGCGCTTCCGCCAGGAGGCGTGGATGCTGCGCCGCGTCACGAGCCCGCACGTGGTCAAGCTGTACGAGTTCGTCGAAACCCCGTACGGCGCGGCGATCGTGATGGAAGCCGTGTCCGGTGTTTCGCTGCGGTCCATCATGACGGTCGAAGGCGCGATGACCCCCGAGGCCGCGCTCACCGTCCTCAAAGGATCGTTGCTCGGGCTGGCCGCCGCGCACGCCGCCGGTACCGTGCACCGCGACTACAAACCGGACAACGTGCTGGTCGGCCCGGACCGGCAGAGCAAGCTCGTCGACTTCGGGCTCGCGGTGCTCGCGGGCGCGGCCGACGCCCCGATCGGCTCTCCCGCCTATATGGCGCCGGAGCAGTGGGCGGGCCAGGCCGCCACCCCCGCGACCGACGTCTACGCGGCGACGTGCGTGTTCTTCCAGTGCGTCACCGGGAACCGGCCGTTCCGGGCCCAGGACACCGCGACCCTGCGGACCCTGCACACCTCGGCACCCGCGCCCGTCGGCGAAGCGCCGGAGCCCGTGCGCGGGCTGCTCGCGCGCGGCATGGCGAAGCACGCGGCCGACCGCCCGGCCAGTGCGGCCGCGTTCGTGGCCGAGCTCGAAGCCGTTGCCGTCGAGGCGTACGGCGAAGACTGGGAAGACCGCGGCTGGCACCGGCTCGGGCAGCGGGCGGCCGCACTCGTCGCGCTGTCCCCGCTCGCGGTGCTGGGCGCCGCCACCGCGCTGGCGCCCGGTGCGCTGGTCGCGGGCGGCGCGGCCGGTGGCGGGATCGTCGCGAGCGGCGGGATCGTCGGCGCGGGCACGGGCGGTACAGGAGCCGTCGGCGCGACACTCGGCGGCGGGAAGCTGATCGCCGGGGTCATCGCGTCCGTGCTCGCGGTCGCGGCCGCCGTGGTCACGGTCGTCACGCTGACCGGTCCGGACGACCCCGCGCCACCGGTCGCCGCGGCCACGACCCCGGCCCCCGCGCTGAACGTCGCGCTGCAGACCAGGGCGGAACGGTTCAGCGGCCCCGATTTCGACATCAACATGCAGTACGCGCACGTCACCGGTGCCGCGAACCCGGACGTAGAACGGAAGCTCAACGCCGAGCTGATGCGGCCGATCGACGCCAGGGTGGACCAGGTCCGCCGCTCACTGGTGTCGGCGAACATGAAGGAATCGGACGGCGACATCCCGCACGCCTTGGGCAAGGCCGACGTCCGCATGCGCGGGCCGAAGGTCATTTCCGTGCGGTACGACTTCTCGATGGACTCGCTCGTGCTCGGGCACGCGAGCTGGACCACCAGCGTGACGTCCACAGTGGACGCCGAGACGGGCGCGGTGGTCAGCCCGGAGCAGGTGTTCGGGCCGGATCTCACCGCCGTCACCGAACGCCTGCGCGCCCGCGTCCCGGACGGATTCTGCCCCGGCGACCACCCCGAACGCGATGCCACCGTGTTGAGCAAGGAGGCACTGGCCGGGCACTCCGGCCAACCGTCGACCTCCATCGCCTACGGACCCGACGGCGTCGAGTTCTTCCTCGACCTGTTCCAGCTCGGCTACACCGGGGCGTGCGGCACGAAGAACATCACCGTGCCCTACGGCGATCTCAGCGCACTGATGTCCCCCGACTTCAAGGCGAAGCTCGGTCCCGCCGCGACCGCCCCGGCACCGCCCAGCTCGTCCGGTATCTCGCACGACGCCGAGGGCGCGGCCACCGTGATGGAGAACTACTACAAGGCGCTGGGCGCCAAGGACGTCCCCGCGCTCTGCCGGATCAGCGCACCCGCCTGGTCGGACCAGGGCGGCGCGACCACGTGCGTGCAGAACTTCTCCAGCCTCGTCAACGCGCTCTCCCCCGCCGCTCTCGCCGCGTGCGAGAAGGTGACCGTGGACGCCGGGAAGATCGTCGAAGCGGGCAAGGACAAGGTCGTCGTACCGCCGTCCGCCATCCGGGGCGCGCCGCCCATGACCGTCGGCGATGACCTTTCCCTGCAATGGCACGGCGGAACCTGGCTCATCCACAAGTCCTGAACACGACCCGTTTCAGTCGGTCACCAGTTCCGGCTCGGCTTCCACCGGTGTGTTCAGCGCGGAGTGCCTTCGCGCCCAGAGCAGGTAGTAGACCAGTGCCACCACCAGCCAGACGACGAAGATCACCTGGGTGACCGAGCCGAGGCCGTAGATCACGTAGCCGCAGATCAGCACGGTGAGCACCGGGATGACCGGTCCGCCGGGCACCCGGAACGCGGCGGGGTGGTCGCCGGTGTCGCGGCGGCGCAGGATCAGCACCGTCAGCGCCACCACGATGAACGCGAACAGCGTGCCGATGCTCGTCAGGTCACCCAGCGCGTCCAGCGGGAAGAACGCCGCAGCCAGCGCCACGAGCACCGACACCAGCACGGTGTTGAACACCGGGGTGCGGGTACGCGGACTGATCTTGGCGAACCGGCGGGACACCATGCCGTCGCGGCCCATCGCGAGCAGGATCCTGGTCTGGGCGTAGAGGGTCACCAGGGTGACCGAGAAGATCGAGATCACCGCGCCGAGCGAAAGCACCTCTCCCGGCCAGGACTGCCCGGTCAGGTTCTGCAGGATCACCGCGAGACCGGCCTCCTGGCCGTCGAACTTCTGCCACTCCTGCGCGCCGATCGCGGCGACGGCCACCAGGATGTAGATCGCGATCACCACGGTGACCGCGATCAGGATGGCGCGCGGCAGGGTCCGGCGCGGGTCGCGCGCCTCCTCCCCGGCGGTGGAGACGGCGTCGACGCCGACGAAGGTGAAGAAGATCGACGCGCTGCCCGCGGTGATGCCAGCGACGCCCATCGGGGCGAAGTCGGCGAAATTGCCGGCGCGGTACGCGGTCAGCGCCAGCACGCCGAACAGTGCCAGTACGCCGAGCTTGAGCAGCACCATGATGGTGTTGACGAGCATCGACTCAGTGACCCCGCGGACGAGCAGCACGCCGCACAGGAACACCAGGACGATCGCGGGCAGGTTGACGATCCCGTGCTGGTCACCGTCGGAGGTGAACGGCGCGTGCATCGCCCAGTAGGGCAGGTGGACGTGCAGCACGTCCTCGGACAACTTGCCGAGGTACCCGCTCCAGCCGACGGCCGACGCGGCGGTGGACACTCCGTACTCGAGCAGCAGGCAGGCACCCATGGCCACCGCGGTGAACTCGCCGAGCGAGGCGTAGGCGTAGGTGTAGGTCGATCCGGACACCGGGATGCGGGAAGCGACCTCGGCGTAGCACAGCGCGGACAGCGCGGCCGCGATCCCGGCGATGACGAACGAGACGACCACCGCCGGTCCCGCCTTGGGCACCGCGGTGGACAGGGTGAAGAAGATGCCGGTGCCGACCACGCAGCCGATACCGATCATCGCCAGGTGGAAGGTGCCCAGCGACCGTTTCAGCTTGGCTTGGGAACCGGCGGTCTCCCCGCCGTCGAACTGGTCCATCGGCTTTCGCCGCAGCATCTGCCCCCGTATCCCGGGCGGCGCCAGTAATACCTGTTCGGCCATGAAGTTCTCCAGAATGGTGTGCGCGCGGGAACCGGCTCCGGACGCGTGAGAACGGCGGGGTGACCCGCCTTGAGGATTGCCTCTGGCCGACAACTGTGCTGCGCCCCGACGCGGGGAGCTACCGACGATGTGTGCGAACCGAAGGCCCCGTTCCCACACACTGTGCGCCGAGGCTCCCGGTGGTCAGCCCGTCTCGCGCAGCCGGTGCAACCGCAGGCTGATGTCCAGCAGCAGCCGGTCGTCGTGCCGGTCGAGGTCCCGCCCGGTCAGCTGGGCGATCTTGCGCAGCCGGTAGATCAGCGAGTGCCGGTTGAGGTACAGGCACCGCGCCGCCGACGAGATGTTGCCGTTTTCGATCAGGTAGACCTCGAGCGTGTGCAGCAGGTCGGGGCTGCGGCTTTCGGCCAGCAGCGGCGCGAGCACGCGGTCCGCCAGGTCCAGCGCGGCCGGATCGCGGAGCAGGGCGTGCAGCACGACGAAGGCGCCCAGCTGGTCCGGCTCGCGGAAGGCACCGGACCCGTCCAGCCTCCTGGTCACCGAAAGCGCGATCCGGGCCTGTTCGGTGGCCAGTGCCAGCCCGGACAGCTCGACCGGTGCGTCGGCCGCGCCCAAGGACACGGTCAGCCATCCGGGCGGTCCTGCCGCCAGCTTGTGCACCCGTGCCCAGTCGGCGTCCGTCTCGTGCAGGCACAGCAGCACCTCGTTCCCGTGCGCCGCCACCGTGCTGGCCGGGTGGGACAGCCGGCGGCGCAGCTGGCGGGCCAGCGCACGGGTCGGGTCCGAGAGCATGCCGACGGGTGGGCTGTCCGGTCCGTTCGCCGGGCCGGGGTTGTGCACCAGCGCGATACCGACCGCGTACCGGGTGTCCTCGGCGAGACCGACCACTCTCGCGCGCGTCGCGAGGTCTTGCGCTGAGCGCATCTTGCCCGTCGCCACCTGGAGGACGAACTCGGTCCTGGCGTGCCAGGCCGCCTCCTCTTCGGTCACCCCTCGGAGCAGTTCGATGGCCACCGCGACGCCCGCGTGCAGCACCGCCCGCCGGGTGATCGCGTCCCGCTCCTCGTCCTCGCCGCGGTGCCGCACCGCGACCACCCAGCCCAGCGTGCCGTCGCGGACCACCGCGGGGACGGCCATCGCCTCGGTGTCCCCGGCCAGCGGGGCGATCATCACCTCCGCCGCCGTGGTCTGGCCCCATCGGCTGCTGGCCAGCTCCGCCATCGCGGCGACCAGCGCGGATTCCCTGGCGCCGTCGGCGAGCCAGAACCGCCCAGCCGGTCCGGCGCCGCGGACGGTCATGGTGGCGTCGAAGACCACGGCCGACGCGCCGCTCGCGTTTTCCAGCACGGTCGCCACCCCGACCGCACCGTCCTCTTCCAGCAGCGCCCGGGTGAACTCCGGTGGCAGCTCGCGGATGTCACGCGGGTAGACGGCGTCCCGCGCGTAGATGGCTTGGACCACCGCACGGGACACATCGGAGAACCGGACCCGCCCGCGCAGCTTGATCAGCGGCACGGCTGTCCGCTCGGCCTCGGCGACCACGCCTTCGGGCACCCGGTCGAACGGGGCGCCTTCGCCTACGCACAAGCAGATCGCCGCCGCCCCGGCCGCGGCGATCTCCTTGACCATCCGCCGCAGCCGGTGCTCGTCGCACCCCATACCGGTGGTAACCACCAGGTCACCGGCACTGACGAAGTCCTCCACCGGCCATTCGATCACCGATGTCCAGGACACCGGGGTGGCCAGCCGGTCCTGGCCGGTGAGCACCTTGGCCGAGGTGAAAGGGGAGAGCCGCAGGCAGGCGGCGACGTCCACCGGACCCGGGTTGGAGGCGAGCAGGAGCCGTTCCACATCCGTAAGTTATCCCGGCTTGGAATGCAATACGAAAAAAGTGGGCAATTTGGTGGAGATCGGATTGCACAGGTTGTGGCTGTCGGGCCGCACCGCCCCGCCCCATCATCAATTTCGCCCATTTCGCCTGTCGCAGGAGGTCACCGATGACCCGATGGACCCGTTCCGTGCTCGCTGCGGTCGCCGCGGCGACGGCCACCGTCTTGGTGACCGGCACCGCCTCCGCCGCCGGCACACCCGGCAGACCGAGCATCGGCGATCCGTACTTCCCGAACGACGGCAACACCGGGTACGAGGTCGATCACTACAACCTGCGGCTGACCTACCAGCCCGGTGCCGACCACCTGGCGGGCACCGCGACCATCCTGGCCACCACCGAGCACGAGCTGAGCTCGTTTTCCTTCGACTTCGGCCTGAACGCCTCCTCGGTGCTGGTGGACAACGTGCCGGCGAAGTTCACCAAACGGGGCAACAAGCTGCTGGTCACCCCGAAGCACAGCGTGCCGGGTAAACGGCCCGTGACAGTGGTGGTGCGCTACCAAGGCGTGCCGTCCACTGTGGAGATCGACGGCAAGAAGGTGTGGACCGCCACCCCGGACGGCGCGCATTCGGTGGCCCAGCCGCACCTGGCCTCGGCCTGGTTCCCGTGCAACGACCACCCGAGCGACAAAGCCACCTTCGAGGTCTCGGTGGCGGTACCGGACGGCACCTCCGCGATCTCCACCGGGGTGCTCGCCGACAAGAGCAGCCGGCTGGGCTGGACCAGGTGGAACTGGCGCAGCAGCAAGCCGCAGGCCACCTACAACCAGATGCTGACCATCGGCAAGTACGACGTCCGCCACCAGACCCTCGCGAACGGTCGTCCCTTCGTCACCGCCTACGACCTGCGCACCGAGCCCAGCCTGCTGGCGGCCGCGCGAGCCGCGGTGGAGCGCACCCCCGAGGTGCTGGACTTCGAGTCCGAGCTGTTCGGCGAATACCCGTTCGAGGCGGCGGGCGGCGTGGTCGACGAGTACACCGGAAGCGATCACGACGCCGAGGAGTTCCAGACCAGGCCGGTTTACGACGCCGGGGAGTTCCTCAAGGACTCGAACATGTACATCGTGGTCCACGAGAACGCGCACCAGTGGTTCGGTGACGCCGTGTCCCCCGCCGACTGGTCGAACATCTGGCTGAACGAGGGCTTCGCGAACTACAGCGAGTGGCTGTGGTCCGAGCACGAAGGCGAGGGCACCGCGCAGCAGCTGGCCAGTTGGACCTACGCGCACCAGGACGAGGACTACTGGAAGATCAAGCCGGGCAACCCCGGTGGCCCGAACCTGCTCAGCAACCCGGTCTACACCCGAGGCGCGATGACCCTGCAGGCGTTGCGCAGCGTCGTCGGCGACGACGCGTTCTTCACCATCCTGCGCACCTGGGTGCGGGAAAACCGCTACGGCAACGGCGCGGTCGGGCAGTTCACCGCGCTGGCCGAGAGGGTGTCCGGCAAGAACCTCGGCAAGTTCTTCAAGACCTGGCTGTTCACCTCGGCCAAACCCGCCGCGACGCCGGAGAACGGATTCCCCGTACAGACGATGGCGGCCGCCGGGGAACCGAAGTCCTACGCGAAGCTCACCGCCGTCCGGCACCCGAGCACCACCCGCTGAACGCACCCGCGGCGAAGGCAAGTGAGGAGTTCGGCACGGCCGCGAGGCCGTGCCGAACTCCTGCCGCGACTCAAATCCCGAACGGTCTCGCGTAGCGCACGAGCCCACCGGGGATGGGGTGGCCGTCGAGGCTGAGCGCCATCAGCGCGTCGTCGGGCACTTCGACGGACAGCCTGATCCCGAAACCAGACGCGCGGGTGAACCCGAACCTCGGGTAGTACGCCGGGTGCCCGAGCACCACGACGAAGTGCTCGCCCCGGTCACCTGCCGCCGACAGGGCGGCGCGGATTGCCGCCGAGCCCGCGCCGGTCCGCTGGTGCGCGGGGGGCACCGAGCACGGGCCAAGGCACAGCGCCGGGACGTCGTCGATGTGGCACCGGGTGAGCAACGCGTGCCCGGCGACCTCGCCGTCCGGTGTCGCCGCGACCACGGACAGACCGTCGATCCAGGACGGGTCGGTGCGCAGGGCGTCGAGGATCTCGGCTTCTTGGGCCGTTTCGAACGCGGCGAGCGTGATCTCCCGGACCGCTGGGATGTCCGCACTCGTTTCGGCGCGCGTGTGCCAGGTGGTGGGGGTGGTCATGACGGCATGGTCACACGGAACGCCTCAGCGCGCTCCCGAATAACGCGCCCGCAGGAACTCCCGCGCCCCGACCGCCAACTCCATCCCGTCGGTCCACAGGTTCCGCCAGATGGCCAGCGAGGACGACAACGTCGGGTGCACGACCTCCGACGAGAACGACTCGAAGGTCACCGTGCCGTCGTAGCCGACCTCGTCGAGCGCGGAGAAGAATTCGTCCCACGGCACGGACCCGGTGCCGAGCTGCCCGCGGTGCGACTCCCCCACGTGCACGTAGCCGAGCCTCCCCGCCACCGACGCCGCCAGCACAGCCTCGCGGAAGGACCGCTCTTCGATGTTCATGTGGTAGGTGTCGAGATGGGCGACCACATTGGACCGTCCGACCTCTTCGATGAAGTCCAGGGTCTGCGCGGTCGTGTTGAGCACGTTCGTCTCGTAGCGGTTGCAGAACTCGAGCCCGAGCGTGATCCCGTGGTACGCGGCGCGATCGGCCAGCAGCGCGATGCTTTCGACCGAGTTCGCCCTGCCCCTCGGCGTCGCGGGCGCGGTGTAGCGGCCGAGCTTGCCGAAGAGCACGCCACCGAGGTAGCTGCCGCCGAGGTCGCGGACCAGGTCCACAGCGGACTCCAGGCGCCGCCGCCCCGCCTCCACAATGGACTCGTCGTCGCTCGACACGTCGGTCTCGTCGTCGAGGCCGAGGCTGGCGCTGACCGAAAGGCCGTGCTCGGCCAGCAGCCGCGCGGTCATCGGCGCGTCGAACAGCGCCGGGTCGATCGCGGCGATCTCGATCAGGTCGTAGCCCGCCTCCGCCGACGACCGGATCGCGCGGCGCGCCTCGTGCTCGCTCCAGCCGCCCGCCCACACCAGTGCGTGGATGCCGATCATGACTTCCTCCCCTAGCGCAGAAAAGCTTGTGGGACACCGGAATCGACCGGGATGATCAGGCCGGTGGTGATCGGCAGCGACCCGTTGGTCAGCGTCAGCACCGCCGACGCGACGTGCTCGGGCAGCACCTCGACCTTCAGCACGGTCCGCTGCGCGTAGAACTTGCCGAGGTCCTTCTCGTCCACGCCGTAGGTCGCCGCGCGCGAAGCACCCCATCCACCGGCGAAGATCCCGGATCCCCTGACTACCCCGTCCGGGTTGACGCCGTTGACGCGGACGCCGATGTCGCCGAGTTCGGCGGCCAGCAGCCGGACCATGTGCGCCTGCGCCGCCTTCGCCGAGGAGTAGGCGAGGTTGGCCGGTCCCGCGAACACGGCGTTCTTCGAGCAGATGTTGACGATGTCGCCGCCGAGCCGCTGCGCCCGCAGCACCCGCTCCGCCGCGCGCGCGACCAGGAACGACCCGCGCGTCATGATCCGGTACTGGAGGTCCCAGTCCGCCACCGAGGTGTCGGCCAGTGTGCCCGCGCGCGTGATGCCCGCGTTGTTGACCACGATGTCCACCCCGCCGAAGGCCAGTACGGCCGCGTCGATCCCGGCGGTCACGGCGTCCTCGTCGGTCACGTCCAGTGCGACGCCGCGAGCCACGTCCGGTCCACCGAGCTCGGCGGCCACACCGTCGCATTTGGACTGGTCGAGATCGGCGACGACGATGTTGGCACCGTGCTCGGACAGCAGTTTCGCGGTGGCCAGCCCGATCCCGGACGCCCCGCCGGTCACCACCGCGACCTTGCCCGCGAGTGCCTTCGGTGCCGGGCGGAGCTTGAGCTTCTTCTCTTCGAGCTGCCAGTACTCGACGGCGAACTTGTCCGCCTCGGTCACCGGCTGATAAGTCGACACGCCTTCGGCGCCGCGCATCACGTTGATCGCGTTGACGTAGAACTCGCCGGCCACGCGCGCGGTCTGCTTGTCGGCGCCGAAGGAGAACATGCCGACGCCGGGCACCAGCACGATCGCCGGGTCCGCGCCGCGCATCGCGGGCGAGTCGGCGGTGGCATGGCGGTGGTAGTAAGCGCTGTATTCGTCCCGGTAGGCCGCGTGCAGTTCGGCGAGCCTGGCGACCACCGTCTCGAGTGGAGCGTCCGGCGCGGTGTCGAGCAGCAGCGGGCGGACCTTGGTGCGCAGGAAGTGGTCAGGACACGAGGTGCCGAGCGCGACGAGTGGTTCTAGCTTCTCCCGCGACAGGAAGTCGAGCACCACCTCGCTGTCGGTGAAGTGCCCGACCTGGCGCCGGTCCACCGAGGCGATCGCGCGCAGGTGCGGGAACAGCTCCGCCGCGCGAGCACGGCGTTCCGTAGTGTCCAAAGTGGACCTGATAACCGGCCCGAACGGCTCGGCCACCGAGGCGCGCGCGAGGTACTCGGCCGCCTCGCGGATGATCGCCAGCGACCGTTGCTCTACTTCGTCGCTGGTGGCACCCCAGGTCGTCAGCCCGTGCCCGCCGAGCACGGCGCCGATCACCCCCGGTTCCGCGGACAGCTCCGCCATCGACTTGCCCAGCTCCCACCCCGGGCGCTGCCACGGCACCCAGGCCACCGAGCCGCCCCAGATCTCGCGCACCAGCCGCTCGCCGTCGGCGGCGCAGGCGAGCGCGATCACCGAGTCCGGGTGGAGGTGGTCCACGTGCGGCAGCTCGACGAGCCCGTGCATCGGGGTGTCGATCGACGGCGTGGCACCGCCGGTGCCGTGCGAGCAGTAGGAAAACAGCGGCACCATCTCGTCCTCATGGGAGACTCCCCTGTAGACGGAATCGAGCGCGACGAGCCGCTCGCGCTCCAGCACCGCGAGTCCTTTCGCCTTCAAGGTGCCGAGATCGCCGCCGGATCCCTTGACGTAGAGCAGTTCCACCGGCTCGCCGGTCGCCGGGCTGGTCACCGAAACCTTGACCGAGGTGTTGCCGCCGCCGTAGTTGGTCACCGCGGGGTCGGCGCCCAGCCGGTTCGAGCGCGCGAGCAGCTCACCGACCGCGTCCGGGACGTTCTCACTCATCGGGTCCCCCCGTACTTTCTCGTGGTGTACGCGTTGAGCAGTGCGCAGAAGACGAGCACCGCGCCGAGCGCGAGCAACTGGAACTGGGTGCCCTCGTTGCCTTCGAACAGCAGCAGGATCCCGGCGTTGAGCCAGGTGACGAGGATCGCCGCGAGCAGCACGCCCGACACCCTGCCGATCCCGCCGGTGATCGCGACGCCGCCGAGCACGGCGATGGTGATCGCGGGCAGCGCGAGCCCGTTGCCCGCGGTGCCCGCGTCCGGCCGTGCCGACGCGAACTGCCCGGTGGTGTAGACCGCGACGAACCCGGCGATCACCCCCGCGAGGACGTAGGCGCGCATCCTGGTCGCCGCGACCGGCACGCCCGACCAGGTCGCCGCGACGTCGTTGGTGCCGATCGCGAACAGCCGCCGCCCGAACGTGGTGCGCTGCAACAGGAGCCAGACCACCACCATCGCCGGGAGCAGGAAGGTGAACACGCCCAGCGGCACGTTCGGGATGTCGTGCCCGATCACCGGGATCTCGACCGAGGCGGTGAGCGAGTACAGCGACTGGATGCTCGGCGTGCTGATCGGCTGCTGGGCGTTGATCACCACGGCGAGCGACTTGAACGCGTAGTAGGTCGCCAGCGTGGTGATCAGCGCGGGA
This sequence comes from Amycolatopsis sp. CA-230715, assembly GCF_018736145.1. GTDB lineage: Bacteria > Actinomycetota > Actinomycetes > Mycobacteriales > Pseudonocardiaceae > Amycolatopsis. Next base: position 7,471,445 of record NZ_CP059997.1, on the reverse strand, counting down.
AAACCGAGGCGGGCGACCAGGAATCCGTTCACCGCGCCGAGCGCGCCGCCGACCACCACCGCGAGCAGGATCGCCGGGAGCAGCGGCCAGCCCCACTGTCCACTCGCGAATCCGAAGACCATGCCGGTCAGCGACACGATCGCGCCGATGGACAGGTCGATCCCGCCGCGGCCGGACACGATCACCAGCAGCTCGGCGAGCGCGAGCATCGCCAGCGGCACCGCGTCGACGAGCGAAGCGGCGAGGTAGTCCGGGTTGTACGGCCCGGTCAGGTACCCGCCGTAGCCCAGCAGCGTCATCCAGACCAGCACGACGACGATCAGGATCACCAGCAGGATCTCGCGCCGGGTCAGCACCGCGCGCAGCACGCGCGAACCGAGCCCCGGATCGGCCTTCACGTCGACCTCGGTCATCGCTTCGCCCTCCTCGCCCGTTCCCGCAGCAGATCGGCGCCGACCGCGATGATCACGAACACGCCGACGAACAGATCGGACAGATCGCTCGGCCAGCCGAGCTGCGTGACACCGGAGGCGACGGTCTGCACCAGCAGCGCGCCGAGGACGGTGCCGAGCACCGAGCCCCTGCCGCCCATGATCGAGGTTCCGCCGATCACCACCGCGGCGATCACCGCGAGCTCCTTGCCGGAGCCGATGCTCTGGTCGAGCGTGGCGGTGCCCTTGGCGATGGTGAACACGGCGGCCAGCCCGACCAGCGCGCCGGTGACCACGTAGGCCAGCAGCACCCGGCGCCGCACCCGCACCCCGGCCAGTTCGGCGGCGACCGGATCGCCGCCGATCGCGTAGAAGTGCCTGCCGCCCGGCGTTTGGCGCAGGTACCACCACACCGCGGCAGCGATCACCGCCATCAGCAGGAAGCTGTGCGGCAGCCCGAACGTCCGCCCCGCATCGCCGCGCCCGAACAGGTCCAATGTGGACGGAATGCCGTTGACCGTCTGCGAGCCGAAGATCTGCCTGCCGACGAACTGGAACAGGTTGAGCGTGCCGAAGGTGATGATGATCGCGTGCACCCTGCCCCACGCGATCAGCACGCCGTTCACCGCGCCGAGCAGCGCGCCGACGGCGATCGCCACCAGCAGCGCCACCACGAGCGGGACCTGCGCTTCGACGAGCAGGCGCGCGGTGATCACGCCGCACACCATCATGCCGCTGCCGACGGACACGTCGATCCCGGCGGACACGATGACCAGTGTCATGCCGACGCCGATGAGCGCGACCGGCGCGACCTCGATCAGCAGCGGCCGCAGCGAATCCGCGGAGAGGAACGCCGGGGTGGCCCACCACAGCACGAGCCAGAGCGCGGCGACCACGACCAGGAGCACGACCTCTTGTCCGGTGACGAGCGGCGCGATGACGCGCTCGCGCTTGCCCCGCACGGCGATGGCGGTCATGTGCGCACCTCGCTCTCGCCAGCGGCCGCCGCGAGAACGTCCACTTGGGACGCTTCGTGGCCGAACTCGGCGACGGTCGTGCCGCCGCGCACCACCAGCAGCCGGTCCGCGATCCGAAGCGCCTCCGGCAGGTCCGAGGTGACCACCAGCACCGCGGTGCCCTCGTCGGCGAGCGCGGTGACGATCCGGTGGATCTCCTCCTTCGCGCCGACGTCGACGCCCTGGGTCGGCTCGGCGAGCATGAGCACGTCGGGGCGCCGCACGAGCTGGCGGGCGAGCACGACCTTCTGCGCGTTGCCACCGGACATCGCGCCGATCGGCTGGCGCTCGCTCGGCGTCTTCACCGCGAGCCGGTCGATCAGGTCCTTCGCGACCGTCCTTTCGCGACCCCGGTCCATCCACAGCCGGAACTTCGACAGCAGCGGGAGGTGACCGACCGAGATGTTGAACGCGATGGACTGGAACGAGAACATGCCCTGCGCCTTGCGGTCGGCGGGCAGCAGCGCGATCCCGAGCTTCTGCGCGTGCCTCGGCGAAGTCGGGCGAACGGGTTCACCGCCGAGGCGGATCTCCCCCGCCGTCGCCTGGTCGATCCCGTAGACCGTGTTCGCGATCTCCGAGACACCGGACCCGACGAGCCCGTACAGCGCGACGATCTCCCCCGCCTTGACCGTGACGTCGACGTCGTGGAACTCGCCTTCCAGCCCGAGCGAGGAGAGTTCGAGCTTCGGCGGTCCGTCCGGGACCGTCCTGGTAGGACGTTCGTCGTCGAGCACGTCGCCGACCATCAGCTCGGCGATCTGCCGCACGGTCAGTTCGGCGATCGGGTAGGTGCCGAGCGTGGCGCCGTCGCGCATCACGGTCACCTCGTCCGCGATCCGGAACAGCTCGTCGAGCCGGTGCGAGATGTAGATGATCGCGACACCCGATTCCTTGAGCCGCCGCACCACGCCGAACAGCACCTCGATCTCGGCGTCGGTGAGGATGGCCGACGGCTCGTCGAGGATGAGCAGTTTCGCTTCCCCCGCAAGCGCTTTCGCGATCGACACCTGTTGCTGCTCGGCGATCGAAAGGTCACCGACCGGGGACGTCGCCTCCGAAGACGGCAGCCCGAGCAGGTCGAGCAGGTCCACCACGCGTTCGTGCTGCGCCGCCCAGTCGATCCTCGGCCCGGAGCGGAGTTCCCTGCCCAAGAAGATGTTCTCCGACACCGTGAGCTCGCGGAAGAGCTGCGGTTCCTGGTAGACGGTCGCGATCCCGAGCGCCATCGCGTCCGCCGTGGCGCCGATGCGCGCGGGCGCCCCGTCGAACTCGATCGACCCGGTGTCCGGGGTGACCGCGCCAGAGAGAATTTTGATCAGCGTCGACTTGCCCGCACCGTTCTCCCCGACCAGCGCGTGCACAGTGCCGGGCTCCACGACGAGGTCCGCGTGCCCGATCGCGCGCACCGCGCCGTACCGCTTCGAAATGTCCTTCATGGACAGACGAGGCGCGCCCATGTCAGTAGCTGAACTGGTCGGCGTTGTCCTTGGTGATCACCAGCGGGTCGCCGAGGAGCAGCGTCTTGGTCGCCGCGTCCCACTTCACCGCGGGCAGCTTGTCGCTCACCTTGTTCACCGGCTGGAACTGCTTGCCCGCGGCGAGCTGGTCGCCCGCCCACGCGGTGAGGTAGCCGAGTTGCTCGACGTCCCACAGGATCGAACTCGACGAAGAGCCGTCCGCGAGGTACGGCTTCATCGACTTCGGCGTGCCGAGGCCGACGGTGAAGACCTTGCCGATGCGGTTCGAGTCCTTGACGGCCTGCGCGACACCGGGCGCGGACGAGGTGCACTCGCCGATCAGGCCGGTGAGATCCGGGTGCGCGTTCATCAGGTCCGCCGCCATCTGGGTCGCCTTGGCCTGGTCCTCACCCGCGTACACGGTGTCGACGATCTGCGCCTGGGGGTACTTCTCGGCGGTGTACCGCTTCTGCACCTTGATCCACGAGTTCAGGTTCTCCGCTGTCTCTCCACAGGAGACGATCGCGTACTTCCCCTTGCCGCCCATGGCTTTCAGCATCGCGTCGGTGAGCGCCTTGCCGATCTGCTCGGTGGACGCCTGGTTCACGAACGCGTCGCGGACCGAGTTCGGCGCGTCGGTGTCCGAGGTCATCACCTTGATGCCCTTGTCCTGCGCTTCCTTCAGCACCGGCGCCATCGAGTTGGGGTCGTTCGGCGCGACCACGATGACCTGCACCCCGCGCTGGATGAACGAGCGCACGATCTGCGTCTGCGCGGCCGCGTCCGCCTGGGTCGGGCCCTGGTAGAGCCAGGTCGCGTCGCCGAGCGCCTGCTCCGCGCCCTTTCCGCCGGTGTTCATCGCCTCGAAGTACGGGATGCCCTGCAGCTTCGGCACGAACGCGATCTGGTGCTTCCCGCCGGCGTTGCCACCCGCGTCGCCGCCGCTGTTCTTTTGCGTGCAGCCCGCCGCGGCCAGCGTGGCGACGAGGCCGAGCACCACCACGGTGTTCCGGATCGTTGTCCTCATGCGGATCATCCCTCTCTTCGACGGAGTCACGTGGGTCAAGCTCGGTGGTACAGACCATCGGCGTTGGTCAGGGTGTCCAGCAACGCGGCGGCCGCGGTCCAGTCGTGGCGGGCGCGCGGCTCGTACTCGGTCAGGTCGGCGGAGTCCGCGACGGCGGCCCGGATTTCGGTGACACCGCCGAACTCCCCGAGCGCGGCGAGCTGGACCGCCGCGTTGCCCATCGCGGTGGCCTCCACCGGTCCACATCGGACCGGCAGACCGGTCGCGTCCGAGGTGAGCTGCGACAACAGGGTGTGCCGCGCGCCGCCGCCCACGATGTTGACCGCGGGCGGGCGTGTCCCGGTGACCGCGGTGATCGCGTCGAGCACCCGGCGGTACCCGAGCGCGAGCGAGTCGATCGCGCAGCGGGCGATCGCGCCGACCGTCGCGGGCACCGGCTGGCCGGTCCGCGCGCAGTACTCCTGGATGCGGCGCGGCATGTCGCCCGGCAGCAGGAAATCGGTCGAATCCGGGTTCACCACGCTGACCAGGCCGGGTTCGGCGCGCGCGAGTTCGGCGATCTCCGCGTAGCCCAGATCGGCGCCCTCGCGGTGCCACTGCTTGCGGCACTCCTGCAGCAGCCACAGCCCCATCACGTTGCGCAGCAAGCGGATCGTGCCGCCGTAGCCACCTTCGTTGGTGAGGTTGACCGCCTTCGCCGAAGCGTCGACGCGCGCCCGAGAAGTCTCGACGCCGACGAGCGACCAGGTACCCGACGAGATGAACAGCGCGCCGGGTTCGGTGAACGGCACCGCGACGACCGCGCTCGCGGTGTCGTGCGCGGGCGGCACGATCACCCTGGTCTCCGACAGCGCGCGGGTGAACCCGCCGCGGAGCGCGCCGACGTCGGTACCGGGCTGGATCACCTCCGGCAGCAGGTGGTCCGGGATGCCCAGCGCGGCGAGCAGCCCGGTGGCCCAGCGGCCGGTGCGCATGTCGAGCGCGCCGGTGGTCGACGCGGCGGTGTACTCGGTGCCGGTGCTGCCGGAAAGCAGGCGATGGAAGACGTCCGGCATCATCTGCAGCCGCTCCGCCGCCGCGAGCCGGTCGGGGTGGTCGTGCAGGTCCGAAGTGAGGCCGAAGATCGTGTTGATCGGCATCAGCTGGACGCCCGTCGCGTCGTAGATCGCGTCGGCCCCGACGGCGTCGACCGCGCGCTTCATCGCGTCGAGCTGGCGCGGATCCCGGTAGCAGGTGGGCTGGTCCACCATTCGTCCGTCCACACGGAACAGTCCATAGTCGACACCCCAGGCGTCGACGCCGACCGAGTCGACCGTGCCGCCGCCCGCGTCCAGCCTGGTGAGCCCCGCGGTGACCTCGCGCAGCAAGGTGTCCATGTCCCAGCGCAGGATCCCGTTCTCGGTGCGGGGGCTGTGCGCGAACCGATGCGCGACGTCGATGTCGAAGCGGGTCCCATCGAACCCGGCGCGCACCACCCTGCCGCTTTCGGCACCGAGGTCGACCGCGGCCACGGTCCTCATGCGGTGCCCCCGAGCGGCCGCTCGACCTCGGCGATCCGCACCGGGACCCCGATCGCCGCCCAGTCGGCGACCACCTTCGGCGCGATCCCATCGTCGGTGATGAGCGCGTCCACGCCGTCGGGGCGCACGAACGGATGGATGGCGAAGCGACCCGCTTTCGAGGAGTCGAAGACCCCGTAGACCCGATCGCACACGCCTGCGATGAACGCCTTGGTCTGCGCCTCGTCGGGGCTGACGTCCATCAGCCCGTTCTCCGGTGACAGGCCGACGAGCCCGAAGAAGCCCTTGTCGATCCGGCCGCGCCCGGTCAGCAGGTCCCCGATCGGGCCGACCATGGATTCCGCGGACCGGCGCAGCACGCCGCCCGGCATCAGCACCATCGAGTTCGTCTGCTCCATGAACAGCGTCGCCACCCGGAGCCCGTTGGTGATCACCACCAGGTTCCTGCGGTCGACCAGTTCGGTCGCGACGTGGTAGGCGGTGGTCGAGGAGTCCATCGCGATCACGTCACCGTGGTCGACCAGTGCGGCCGCGCGGCGCGCGATCGCCTGCTTCGCCGCGTGCGAGTGCCGGACGCGCATCGCCCACGCGCCCTCGTCGGTGGTCCCGACCCCGACCGCGCCGCCGCGCACCCGGCGCAACAGGTTCCGCCGCTCCAGCGCGTCGAGATCCTTGCGAACCGTCACCGCCGACACGCCGAAGCGATCGCTCAGCTCGTTGACCGAGACCCGGCCCGAAGCCTCGAGATCGAGCAGAATGCCCTGCTCACGCTCGAATTCGTCGAGTGATCGCAAAGCGCAACCCTCCCGGACTCCGCTGGTCGTCTCTGCTCCAGGTGAGCAGGAAATCTGCCATCGGCGAAATTCGGAGTCAACACCGCGAAAGGAAGTGAAACCGGTCTGGTTTCGAAACGGCCCATCCGGGGCTTCGCGCTACGCCCGTTTGGCCGCCGCCACGGCCGTGACGAACGGGAGCGTGCCACGTGCCCGCCGCCCGCCCGCGTCGCGGAAGAGCAGGAAGGGATCCAGGTGGAACACGGTTTCCCAGCGCGGCGCGAGCAGCCCCGCCTCGGCGATCATCGCGTCGACTTCGCGGTGGCCGGGCGCGCGATTGCGTTTCGGCAGCATCGCGAACACGGGGCGCAACCACGTCTGCGCGAAGTGCTCCGCGATCACCGCCACCCCGCCCGGTGCGAGCACCCTGGCCACCTCGCGCAGCCCGGCGCGCTGGTCCGCCCAGTGGTGGAACGACATCGTGGACACCACGACGTCGAACCGGCCGTCCTCGAACGGCAGGCGCTCGGCCACACCGCGTTCGACGGGCAGACCTTTGTCCCTGGCTTTCGCCAGCATCGCTTCGGCGGGCTCCACACCGACCGCTTCCGTGTCAGGGAAGAGTTCACGCGCGGCCGCCAGGAGCTGACCGGTGCCCGCGCCGACGTCGAGCAACCGCTTCGGCTCCGGCACGACGGCCGCGGCCGAATCCAGCACCGCCCGCTGGACCGGCCCGAAGAAGGCCTGCAGGAACGCGCGGTCGTACCCGGCCGCCTGCCGGTCGAACCGGCCGATGTTGTGCTGGTCCATCAGGTGTGTCCTCCCGCAAGCGCGTCCAGCACCGCATCGGAGGCGGCGTCGATCGTCGCGACGACCTCCGCCACCGACGCCGGTTTCCCCGCGTCCAGCCAGGACAGGATGGTCTGGACGCTGATCGTGGTGAGCAGGTGCGCGGCCCAGTGCCGTCGCGTGGCGCCCGGGAACCTCGGCACGAGCGCGCGTTCGGCGATCTCGGCGCTGCCGCGCTCGAATTCGGCCACCCAGTCCCGGAATTCCGGCTCACGCGCCGCGTGCCGGAACAAAAGCAGGAAACCGTCGGGATCCTCGGAGGCCGCGGCCACGGTCGCTTCGACCATCCCCTCGTCCTTGGCCTCGGTCACCTCGCCGAGCCGCGCGCGAGCGGCGTCGAGCGCGGCCCGGTACAGCTCGGACTTCCCGGTGAAGTGCCGGTAGATGATCGTCGCCGTGACATCGGCCTGCGCCGCGATCTTGCCGATGCCGGTCGCCGCGTACCCGTCGCGCGCGAACGCGGCGGTCGCGGCGGCCACGATCTGCGCTCGCCGTTCCGCGCGCCCGAGCAGCCGTCGTCCGTCCACGAAGTGTTTATAGCAGACTGTACACTTCATTTTAAACACCTGTCCACGACACATCTCCGGGTTGCCGATCCGCCTCATCCTTGATATGCATGACTCATGCATGATAGGACGGCGAACCTGCTCGGCGCCACCGCGCTGGCGGTGGCCGATCTGACCGTCGCCGAGGCCACCAGGGCGACCGGGCTGAGCGCGAGCGGCGCGTCGGCGCTGGTGGTGCTGGCGGGCTCGGCCGAGGTCGGCGTCACCGAACTCGGCAAGCGCGTCGGCCTCACCCAGTCCGCCTCGGCGCGCATGGTGGATTCGCTGGAGTCGGCCGGGCTCGCCAAGCGGCACACCGGGCGCGGCCGCGCCGTGACCGTGCGGCTCACGGCTGAGGGTCGCAAGGCCGCACACGCGGCGCTCACCGCGCGCGGTGCTCCGCTCGCGGAGCTGCTCGACGGCCTGGACGCGAAGCAGCGCGACACCCTCGCCGGGCTCCTCGAAACCCTGCTCGCCAGTGCGTACGGCCGGGTCCGCGACGCCGAGTTGCTGTGCCGCCTGTGCGACCGGCCGAGCTGCACGACCGGCGCGGTCTGCCCGGTCGGCCAAGCCGAGCGCGACGCGACGGAGTGTCCACAAGGGACTCCGTGATGGGTGCGCTGCTGGCATTGGCTTCCGCGCTCTGCTATGGCATCGCGGACTACGCGGGCGGGCTGCTTTCCCGCCGCGCCAACCCGGCTGCGGTCGCGCTCATCGGCCAGGCGAGCGGGTTCGCGCTCGCCGTGCTCGTCGCGCCGTTCGTGCCGAGCCCCGGCGTCGGACTCGCCGATCTCGGCTGGGGAGCACTGTCCGGGATCGGCACCGGGACAGGCATGGCGTTCCTCTACAAAGGACTGAGCAGGGGCGCGATGAGCGTTGTCGTCCCGGTCAGCGCGGTGGGCGGGGTCGCACTGCCGGTGCTCGTCGGCGTCGCGCTGCTCGGCGACCGGCCGACACCGCTCGCGTGGAGCGGGATCGTGGTGGCGCTGCCCGCGCTGTGGCTGGTTTCCCGCAAGCGCGGCGCCGGCACCGATCCCGCCGCGGTGCCCGACGCGCTGATCGCCAGCGCGGGGATCGCGCTGCAGTACCTCGCGCTCGCGCAGGCGGCGCCGTCGTCGGGGCTCTGGCCGATCGTCGCCGGGCGGCTCGCGGCAACGCTCGCGATCCTGCCGATGGCGCGCTCGGCGGAACGCCCGCCGCCGCGTCTTCGCGCCGCCGCGGCACTGAACGGAGGGATCGCCGCGCTCGCGCTCGTCTGCTACCTGCTCTCGGCGCGCTACCAGATCGTGAGCATCGCCGTGGTGCTGTCGTCGCTCTACCCGGCCATCCCAGTGCTGCTCGGCGTCACCGCACTTCGCGAGCGGCTTACCTGGCCGCAGGCGGTGGGGCTGTTGGGCGCCGGTGCGGCGATCGGGCTCCTTACCCTGAGCTGATCGGCGCTCCGGCGGAATTGCGTGCCGCGGTTCAAGTACCCATCAATTCACGGTAAAGGTTCGGCAAAATAGTCGATAGATAGCTTTGGTTAATAACCAACCTTTGGCGGTGGCGGCTGGTACGGCCCGAGTTCCATGCTTTCACGTGCTCCTGCTTCACCCGCGCGACCCCTCGCGCACGTTCTCCACCCTGCCCTGATTCAGGAGGATGTTGATGGCTCCCAAGAAGTCCCTCGCCGGTTTCGCGGTGTTCGCGGGCACCGCGCTCGCGTTCAGCATGTCCCTTCCGTCGGCCAGCGCGGCCCCCACCGTCTCGTTCGCCCAGGCACAGCAGCTCGCGATCAGCCAGGCGGACCAGGTCACCGACGCGCTCGGCTCGGCATCCGGCGGTTACTACCTCGACCACGGCAAGGCCGTCGTGAACGTGCTGGACGGCGCGGCCGCGCGGAAGGTGGAAGCGGCGGGGCTGACCGCCAAGCAGGTCAAGCACAGCTTCGCGGCGCTGACCGCGACGAAGAACGCGCTCGACGCGGTCAAGGGCGTGCCGCAGACCGCGTGGGGCATCGACACCAGCACCAACCAGGTCGTGGTGAAGATCTACGACGCCGCCAGCCCGGCGACCGCGGCCAAGGTCACCGCGGCCGCGCGGCAGCAGGGCGACAAGGTCCGCGTCGAGCACCGGACCGGCAAGCTCGAACTCCACATCGCCGGCGGCGACGCGATCCAGAACGACCAGGGCCGCTGCTCGCTCGGCTTCAACGTGACCAGGGGCGGCTCGCCGTTCCTGCTCACCGCCGGGCACTGCACCAACCTCGGCGGCACCTGGTCCGGTGGCGACGTGAGCGGCGCGGAGATCGTCGAGAGCAACTGCCCTGACGCCGACTCGGGCCTGCTGACCCGCCCGAACGGCACCGGGCCCGGTGAGATCAACACCGGCCAGAAGATCGACAAGGCTGGCGAGCCGACCGTCGGCGAGCAGATGCAGAAGCAGGGCTCGACCACCGGCGGTGGCGGCGGCCAGATCACCTCGGTCGACGAGTCGGTGAACTTCGACGTCGGCGTGCTCAACCACGAGTTCGGCACCACCGCGCACACCGACCACGGCGACTCCGGCGGCCCCGCCTACGACGGCTCGACCGGGCTCGGCACCCTGTCCGGTGGCGACACCCAGACCAGCTACTTCTACCCGCTGACGCTCGAACTCCAGGCGTACGGCCTCGAACTGGCCTGATATCCCCGATCACGGCAGGGCCCGCTCGTCACCGGCGAGCGGGCCCTGCCGCGTTCAGTCCATAGTGGACATCGGGTCAACGGCGCTTCGGGGACCAGTGCGCCGGACGTTCGAGCGAAGCGGGGATCCGGGTCGCCGCATCGCCGTTCGCCGCGTTGAGCTGGGCCTGGGTGAGAAAGAAACCACCGGTGAGATCGGCGCCCCGCAGATCGGTGTCGCGCAGGTCGGCGCCGATGAGATCGGCGAGCCGCAAATCGGCGCCGCGCAGGTCCGCCCCGATGAGGTAGGCCCCGCGCAGGTTCGCGCCGCGCAGATCGGCCTTCCGCAGCTTCGCGCCGATGAGGTCCGCGCCCCTGCGCTCCTTCTTCCTGCTCCGGAACTCCGCGCGGACCGCCTCGCTCGTCCGCAGGAGCAGGGCGTTGACCTTCTCCCGGTGCGCGGCGACATCGAGCGCCAGCAACGCTTCCGGGCTCTCCCCCGCGAGGGATTCGGTTTCCGCCAACGCGTCGCGGACGTCCTCGGCCGGGCGCAGCGCCATCGCTTCGGCGAGGTACCACTCGAGTTCGTGCAGTTGCCGCACCACCCCGAACACGGCGTACATCTGCGGCGCCGTTTCCGGTTCCTCGCGCCAGCTCGTGCCGCCGTAAATCACCTGGGAAACCCGTTGCCCCGCACCGAAGCATTCGAACACGGTGCAGCCGGAGAACCCCTTTTCGCGGAGATCGCGGTGGATACCGCAGCGGAAGTCCGCCGACAGGTTCCGGCACGGCTCGCCGATTTCCTTGTCCACCGCGAAATCCGCGGACCTGGTGAAGGCGAGCGCGACGCAGCACAGGCCGAAGCAGTTGGCGCAGTCGGATTTCAGGTCTCCGACGAGTGGCAGCTCACGCAAGGTCGACACTCCTTTCCCCGCCATGGGCCACCGGTTCCGCGGGAACGCGGTCGCGCCGCAGCGCGAGCACGACGAGCGCGCCGAACCCCACCAGCACGTACGACGAGCCGAGTAGGTGCTGCCACCACGACCAGTCCAGCTCGGCGCCGCGATCGGGCAGGAACGCGTGCGCACCGACCGCGTAGACCGCCAGAACCGCGGCAATGAGCGCGCGGCCGCGCCACGTCGAACCGAACCGGTGCACCATCGCGATACCGGCGGGCACCACCCACACCCAGTGGTGCGACCAGCTCACCGGCGACGCCAGCAGCCCGCCGAGCGCGACCGCGAGCAACGCCGTCACGTCGTCACCGGCGGCGCGGGCCCGCGCGGCCGCCAGCACCGCGAGGCCGATCGTGAGCACGACGAGCGCGAACCACAGCGCGCTCAGCACCGTCCCGTCGGGCAGGAGCCGGTGCAGGATCGCCTGGTAGCACTGGTTGAACGGGTAGGTGGTACCGCCGATGCGCTCCGGGTGCAGCAGCACGCCGAACCAGTAGCCGGCGGTGTCCGACGGCGCGAGCGCGTACCCGGCCAGCCCGAATCCCGCGAACGAGGCGACCGACACGGCCGCCGGCCGGTACTGGCGCCGCACCAGGAAGAACAGCACGAACACCGCGGGCGTCAGCTTGATCGCGGCGGCGAGGCCGATCAGCAGCCCGCGCGGCCACCGGGTGCGCGGGCTCAGGCAGTCGAGCGCGACCAGGCCCATCAGCAGCAGGTTGACCTGTCCGAACTCGACGGTCTTGCGAACGGGCTCGAACAGCAGCGACACCGCCGCGGCGCCGAACCCGGCGATCGCGGCCGCCCTGCCCGTGCCGTAGAGGCGCCGCGCGACGAGCGCGGTCGTGGTCACCAGCGCGGCGGCGCTGACGAGCGTGATGGCGAACTTCGCCACCTGCCACGGCAGCGCCGAGACGGGGGCGAACAGGATCGCGGCCAGCGGCGGGTAGGTGAACGGCAGCGGCTGCACCGGGACCAGCCGCGGGAATTCGTCTGAGTACAGGCCGATGCCGTGCAGCCACGCGTATCCGCCGACGCGGTAGACGTGCAGATCGAGGAAACCGCCGCCGACGATCGCGAACACCACGAAGGAGACCGCGGTCAGCGCGACTCCCGCCAGTGCGATCCGCCGCCGGTCCGCCTTCGGTCTCACCTCGGGCTCCCCGGCAACGGACACCAGGCCACTTTAGCCCGGCCGTTCCGCCACCCGGCCCAGCGGGCACGGCGTAACGGCAGGCCTTCCGCGGCGATGAGGTGGTGTCGAGTCGCACTGGAGGGGTCGTCCACGATGGATGAACGGGACATCGAAACACATCCGGACCTGATGGATCCGGACTGGCAGAAGCACGCCGAGCGCGAAGCGTGGACCGAGGTGCGAAGATCGCGGCGCCGCCGGAACCTGAAGCGGATGAAGCCGCGCACACCGCGGAAACCCGGGCTGCGAACGCGGAGCTGGCTCGTCGGCGGGCTCGTCGCGGTGGCGCTCGTCGGTATCGCGGTCGTCCTGGTGCAACGATCAGCGAACCCGAGCCCGTCCACGTCGCGGAACGCGCTGCCCGACCGCGCGAACGTCGATCTGAAGGCGCCCTTCGCGAACACGCCCGCCGACGCGTGGCGTGACGGCGTCGCCGGGTTCACCGCCCCCGCGCCCGTCGCGATCGGCGGGTTCAGCGCGAAGGAGGTCGGTGACGCCTACGAACGCGTCAAGCAGGCGATCGCCGCCTCCGATCTCGACCGCCGCATGCTCGAAGGCCACGACCCCAGTGCGTATCTGGCGTTGCTCGCCCCGAACGAGGCGAAGCGGACCAAGGAGGTCTTGGACGGCACCGACCCCAGGTTGGCCTCCGCCTTCGTGGTGAGGGTGGCCGACGGTTTCCACCTGTTGCCCACCGGGCCGCGCCTGACCGGGAAGCTGAGCGCCCGCCAGGGCGACGACCCGGGAGAACTGATCGTGCACACCGCCTATGTCGTCGCGTACGCGTTCGACGCGCCGAACCCGGACTCGCTGACCGGGCCCGGTGACCACGTGGCCTTCCACAAGGTGGACGGCAACTACCACCTCCGGAAGGGCGGGCGCTACCAGGCCGCCGACCAGGGCCTGGCACCGGGGGAGTCGCAGGGCGAGACCTATTCGATGGCCTGCGGCGCGAGCGACAAGGGCTTGCTGGCACCGGTGTACAGCGAAACCCGCGCGTACGACGCGCTCCCGGGTACGGATGAGACCAACGTCTTCGACCCCGACAAGCCGGTCGACGGCGTCGACACCTGCGGCGGGCCGTCGACCCCCGCCGCGCCGACCCGCTAACGCGCCCTGACCCGCCGCCTGGCCTCCGCGGCGAGTCCGGCCGCGGTGTCCTCCAGCGCGGTCACGAAGGCGCGGTGCGCATCGGTCGTCGTCCGGTATGCCACCGCCGTGGCGCGGACGGCGGCCGCCTCGTCCACCGGCACCGCGACGACGGACGGCGGCAGGGACGGCACCACCAGGCCCGGCACCATGGTGACGCCGAGGCCCGCGGACACCAGCCCGAACTTCGCGACCCAGTCCCGTGCCACGAACGCGATTTCGGGCTGCCACGAGGAACCTGCCCACGCGCCGAGCAAGGTCGAGCCCGGATCCGCGCTGCCCGCGATCCAGCGCTGCGTCCGCAACTCCGAGGCGCCGACGCCCGGCGACGAAGCGAGCGGATGCGAGCGCGGCACCGCGAGGAACAGCGGATCGTCGAGCAGTGCCGTGAGTTCGACGCCCGGCGGCGGTTCCCCGGGCGACGTCACCACCGCGAAGTCGATCCGCCCGCGCGCGACCGCGTTGAGCAGCGCGGGGCTCAGCCCTTCCCGCAGCGACACCTTCGCCCGCGGTTGCCGGTCGACGAACGCCGCGATCGCGTCGGGCACGAGTGCGGCCATCGCGGTGGAGAACGCGCCGACCCGCAACCGCGGCGCGCGAGCGGATCCGAGCTCCGCCAAGCCCTTCCGCGCCGTGTGGAGCTCGGTGAGCACGGCTTCGGCGTGCCGGACCACGAGGAGGCCCGCTTCGGTCGGCCGCACGCCCCGCGCCCCGCGCTCGAACAGCGGGCAGCCCGCGACCTGCTCCATGAGCGCGATCTGCCGCGAAACCGCCGATTGCGTGTAGCCCAGCCGTTCGGCCGCGACCGAGAACGACCCGTGCGCGGCGGCCGCCCTGACCACGCGCAGCCCCAGCACCGTGAACTCAGCCATGCGAAATACAAATACCAGATATGCCAGACAATCGCTTGTCGCATATTTGCGCGTGCCCCAGGCTGGACGCCATGACGAGCACCGAAGAAAACCGAGAGCTGCTACGCCGCGTCTTCGACGAAATGGCCAAGGGGAACGTGCGCGCGCTGAGCGAGGCGATGGCCGACGACTTCCGCTGGGTGTTCCCCGGCGACTGGTCGTGGTCGCGGACGTGGGAGCCGAAGGAGGCCGTGCTGACGAAGCTGCTCCGGCCGCTGATGGCGCAGTTCGACGACGACGGCTACCGACTGGAAGCGGACTACGTCCTCGCCGACGGCGACCGCGTCGCGGTGCAGGCTCGCGGCCGCGGGACCACCCGGCGCGGCCGGGCCTACCACCAGACGTACTGCTTCGTCTTCCGCGTGCGAAACGGCCGCCTCACCGAGGTGATCGAGCATTGCGATACCGCACTCGTCGAACGCGTACTGGACCGCATTGAGTAAGCTGAGCCTTACCTAAACTGGGAGGTTCATGCATGTCCGAGTCACCGAGGTTCGACCATCTCCTGCACTGCGTGCCCGATGTTCCCCGCGCGGTCGGCGACTACACCGCGGCCGGGCTCCCCGCGCACGTGAACCCGCCGCACCGCGGGATGCGCAACGGGGCGTGGCGGCTCGACACCCGGTACGTCGAGATCCTGACCGTCGAAGACCGCGCCACGTTCTCCGGTTCGCCGTTCGGGGTCGCGATCGCCGACTGGATGCCCGCGATCGACTCGCTGATCGGCAGCGGCGGCGGCGCGCTCAACTTCGCGATCCACGTGACGGACGCGGCCGAGACCGCGGAGCGACTGCGCCAGGAGGGCCACTCCGCGGAGCTGACCACGTTCACCTTCGACGGCTCACCGGTGTCGTTCCGCGAAGTGATCCTGAAGGGGGCGCCGGACTGGGCGCCGTTCTTCATCACGTACTCGCCGGCGCCGGAGGTGCTCGCGCAGCAGGCCGCCGAGGGGCGCGTCAACCGCGGCGTGCACGATCTCGCCGGATTCGTGGTGGAAACCCCCGACCCGGACGCGTCCGCGGCTTGGTTGAGCCAAATCGCGCGGGTGCCGCTCGACCGCACGGGCAGGGTCGTCGAACTCCCCGGCGGCCACGTGCGCTTCGCCCCGGGCACCGCCGACCGGATCACCGCGCTCCTGCTCACCGGCGGCAGGCCGCCCGTGACCGCACTCCACGGGCTCGCGGTTTCAAATGTGACATCAGAAGGAGATGCGTAACAGTTCGATCTGTGGTCTGATATGTCCCGACTCGCCGGGCCGAGCCAAAAGGGGCATGGGATGAAGAGCGTGGTCTGGTGGTCGGTCGGGCTGCTGATCGGACTGGCACTGATGGCGCTCGGCGCGTTCGGGACGGTCGGCAACGGCGGTGTGCTGTGCGGCAGCGAGGCCATGCGACCCGGCACCTACTGCGAAACGACCTCTTACGGCACGAAATCCCGGAAGAGCTACGAAGAAAAGCGCCAGGAAGCGATCGACGACGCGAACGCCTTCCAGTCGGGCGGCCGGTGGATCACGCTCGGGATCGGCGCGGTGGTCGCCGCCGGCTGCGGCTGGCGGCTGGTCGTCGCGATCCGGCGGCGCGGGCGGAACCGCGGCTCCGACGCGGTCACCCAGCAGCTCCCGCCCGGCGGGCATCCCGGTTTCGCCCAGCCGCCGGGATTCCCGCCGCCACAAGGGTTTGCGCCGTTCCCGCAACCGGGATACCGGCCGCCGCAAGGACCTCCGCAGCGGTAGCGGCTCGCGCCATACAGGCCGCCTTCGGGGACGCGGTCACGTGTCGATCCGCCGCACGAGCTAGACCCAGCGGCGGTCGGGTTCCGGGGCGAAGCGCACCCCCAGTACCTTCGCCCGGAACCCGACCACGGCCGCCTCGCCGATGAGGCTGATCCCGATCGACAGCACGATGGGCCGCGCCTCCTCGTGCGCGCCGAGCGCGACCCCGAGCACGCCGAGACCGAAGCTCGACGCGGACGAGATCAGCCACACCACCACTGTCCACTTCGTATAGTGCTGCCACAGCCCACCGTCGCGTTCGGACAGCACGGTGGTGGTACCGCGCAGCCCGCCGAAGGCGAGCCCGACCACGGTGCCCAGCGCGAGCCAGCCGATGTCGAGCCAGCTGAACTCCGGCACCTTGGTCAGCTCGTAGACCCCGATCGCCAGCAGGACGACCGGGGACACGAACGCGTCGCGCGCGGTCAGCGGACTCCCGCGGAACCGCCTGACGACGAGCACCACGACCAGCACGGCCACCACGACGACCCAGAAGACGCTCGACACGAAGACCCCCCACGATCATTATTTATCCCAGTTGAGATAAATCGAAGTATCACACGTGGGATACCATGCGTCAATGCCCAAGGTCGTCGATCCCGAACTCCGCCGCACCGACATCGCCGAGGCCGTGTTCCGCCTCGTCGCCCGCGAAGGCGTGCACGCCGCCTCGCTGCGCAGGGTGGCGACCGAGGCCGGGCTCAACGTCGGTTCCGTCCGCCACTACTTCGCGAACCACGAAGACCTGCTGATCTTCGCCGCGGAAACGATGTACGCGCGGGTCACCGAGCGCGTCGGCGAACACGTCGCCGCCATGGACGCCGGTGCCGACAAGCGCGCTTCGGTGATGAAGATGCTCTCCGAGTTCCTGCCGCTCGACGATCGGCGGCGGGACGAAACGACGATCTGCTTCGCGTTCCTCGCGGAGTCGCGGCTGAACCCCGAACTCCGCGTGCTCGCCCAGAAACTGCACCGCGGGCTCCGGGTGCTGGTCGGGCACATCCTGCGCGGCGCGCGCGTGCACGACATCGAGACCAACACCGAACTCGTCTCCGCGATGCTCGACGGTCTCGCCTTCAACGCCGTGCACATCGCGGGCGCGCCGGACGGCGAGCGCGCCACCGACGTGGTCGGCAAGATGCTCGACCACCTGGTGGCCGATCGCTGATCAGGAGCTCACCGCCGCCAGGCCGAGCAGCTCCAGCGTGGCGTCGAGCCGCAGCCCCGCGCTCTTGTACTGGACGGCGGCATCGGTGTCGAGCACACCTTGCTCCGGAACGTAACCCGCACCGCCCGCCGGGCCGAGCGGCAGCAGGATGGCCGCGGGCCCCGGCCGGTAGGCGACGCGTTCCGGCGATCCGGACAGTTCGGCGCGCAGGTTCGCGACGACCACCTCGGCGTGCTGCGCCGCGGCCATCGCGGTCTTGCCCTCGCCGATCGCGGTCAGGTCGCCGATCGCGAAGATCCCTGGCTGCCCCGGCAGGTTCAGGTGCTGGGTGACGGTGAGCGCGCCGTTCGCCGTGCGGGCCGCGGCGAGCTCCGGGGACAGGTAGCCGCTGGCCGGTTCGACGCCGTAGCACCGGAACCAGATCTCGTCGGCGCTCGGCTCCGACGGCGGCGGCATCGTGGTCTCCAGCCGCAGCTCGACCCCGATCTCCCCCAGCTGGCGCCGGATCTCCGCGCGGAACTCCGCCGAGTAGCCGCCGGACAGGATGTCCGGCTGCGGATCCACCACGGTGACCCGCTTGTCCGGCCACCCGGCTTTGATCTCGCCCGCCAGTTCCAGCCCGACCGCACCGGCGCCGAGCAGGACCACGTGCCCGGCGCGCTCGAGCGCCGCCCTCGTGCCGTGCAGGCGCGCGATCGCGTCCGCGCTTTCTGTTTCCGCGAACTTCGCGGGGAACGGGTAGCCCGATCCGGTCGCGAGCACGATGTGGTCCGCGGCGATCCGCTCCCCCGAACCCAGCGTGACGGCGCCGGGCTCAACGAGTTCCGCCCGCTCGCGGACGACCCGCCCGCGAGCCAGAAGATGGTCGTAGGGAAGGAAAAGCCGGTCGGTCCAGTCCGGGTCGACGAGGCCGCGGAGCGCGGCGACGTTGTGCACGAACGCGTCACGAGGCTCGACGAGCGTGACCTCGGCGACCTCGTCCAGCCCCTTCGCCACGGAAACCCCGCCGTACCCGCCGCCGATCACCACCACTCGTGCCGTTGAGACAAATTGTGCCGCCAAGGCAGACTCCTTCGTAGTACGAATTGTTCGTAGTACGAAGCACTGTAGTTCGTACTACGAACAACCGTCAACTACACTGGTCACCGTGACGACGAGCTCGGCCGACGCGCCGGAACACCTGCGACTGGCCGAGGCGCTCGTGCGCATGACCCACGTCGTCCAGCAGGTGTTCAGCGAAGAGAGCCGCCGACTCGGGCTCACCTCGCCGCAGGCGCAGCTGATGTGCCAGCTGACCGAGGGGCCGGTCGGGATGACCGAGCTGAGCAGGTCGCTGCACCTCGAACGGTCGAGCCTGTCCGGCCTCGTCGACAGGGTGGAGCGGCGCGCGCTGGTGCGCCGCGTTCCCGACGACTGCGACCGGCGCGTCAACCGGATCGCGCTCACCGAAGAGGGCGACAGCCTCGCGCACGAGGTGCACAACGCGATTTCGAAACAGCTGGAAGAACTGACCGACGCCGCGCGCGTCGCCGACGCGGGCGCGATGACGAGCGCACTGCTCAGGATCGCCGAGCACTACGACGCGACGCGGTCATAGCCGCGCGGCGACACCGTCCAGCAGGCAGGCCAGCCCCAGCTCGAACTGGGCGTCCACGTCCGGCGCGATCCCTCCGCCGTCCAAAAAGGACTCCATCAGCGCGGTGAGGTGCGGGTAGGCGGCATCGCCCCGCGACCGCGGCCACCAGTCCCGAACCTGCTCCCTGACCTGGTCAGTCGAGCCGAAGTTGTTGCGCCGCCACATTTTTTCTTCCTCGGCCTGCTGCAGCGCCAACCCGGCGAGGTAGCCGTCGAGCAACCGCGAAAACCCGAGTGACCGCGACGGCTCCAGCCCGAGCTTCGCGAACGTGGCGAGCACGAACTCGTGGCGGCGGCACGCGTTCGGCCCCGCGGGCGGACGGCTGTGCACCAGCGCCGCGTACCAGGGATGGCGCCGCATCATGGCCCATTCCGCCCGGCAGAGCTCGGTCAGCTCGCCCCGCCAGTCCTCCCCCGGCTCGTCCGGCGTGGGAACTTCCGCGCCCACCTCGTCGAGCATCAGGTCGACGAGACCTTCCTTGCTGTGCACGTACCGGTAGAGGGACATCGGCGTCGCGGCGCCGAGCTTGGTCGCGACCGCGCGCATGGTGAGCGCCTCGGCGCCACCGCCGTCGGCGATCTCGATCGCGACCCGCACGATCTCCGCCCTGCCGAGGCCCCATTTCCGCTCGGGCGCCTCCGGCAGGAACCAGATCGGCGGCGCCGGCGCACCGTCCGTGCCCACCGCACCTCCTCGATTGCACTACATCGTACACAGCGTGTACAACGTACACAAAATGTACGTCGTACACGGAGGAGTGCTCATGTCCGAGGAACGCGTTCCCGTCCTGGTCGTCGGCGGCGGGGTCGCCGGGCTCACCGCGGCCCTGCTGCTGCGACGGCACGGCGTGCCGACGCTGCTGGCCGAGAAGCATCGCGACACTTCGCCGCAGCCGAAAGCCAGGCGGTTCAACCCGCGCAGCACCGAGATCTACCGCTCGCTCGGGCTCACCGAGGAGATCGCGCTGGCGAGCGCGGAACTGGCCGGGTTCAACGGCATGGTCAGCGGGAGCACGCTCGTCGACGCGCGGTGGCCCGAGCTGACACCGGATCTCGGTGCCAAGGTCGCGATGCACCAGGAGATGCTCAGCCTCAGCCCCGGGCAGAGCATCCTGTGCCCGCAGGACGTGCTCGAACCCGTGCTGCGCGCGGCCGCCGAACGCGACGGCGCGGACGTCCGCTTCGGCACCGAGCTTCGCGCGCTGCGGCAAGACGGCGACAGGGTCACCGCGACGCTGGCGAGCGACGCGGGGACGATCACCGTCACCGCCGACTACGTGATCGCGGCCGACGGTGCCCGCAGCCCGATCAGGGAGAGTCTCGGCATCGCCCGCGGCGGTATCGGACACCTCGCCGACAACCTCGACGTGTACTTCCGCGCGGATCTCACCGAGCTCGTCCGCGACAAGCCGTTCAACCTGTGCCAGATCGAAAACCCGGTTGCTTCCGGCGCGTTCGTCTCGATCAACGGCACCGACCGCTGGCTGTTCTCCACGAGCGACTTCCCCGTCGGCGACGGGCGCGCGCACGAACTGGGCGCCGACCGGTGGGCGGACATCCTCCGCACGGTGATCGGGGCGGGGGACATCGACGTCGAGATCATCAGCAGCATGCCGTGGGAGTCCGGGATGCACGTCGCGGAGTCCTTCGCCGCCGGGCGGGTGTTCCTCGCCGGCGACGCCGCGCACGCGATGCCGCCGATGGCCGCGGCGGGCGCCAACACCGCGATCGCCGACGTGCACAACCTGGCCTGGAAACTGGCCGCGGTGCTCGACGGTTCCGCCGGGCCGGACCTGCTCGAGACCTACCACGCCGAGCGCTACCCCGTCGGTTACGCCACAGCCGAGTTTTCCAGCCGCGTCGCTGGGCACGTCGGTGACATGATCAAGAGCTTCACCGACGGGAAGAGCGAGGCGGTGCACCCGGCGGCGGCGATGTTCGGCGCCCAGTACGACCAGGGCGCGTTCGTCCCCGACGACCGCGGCGCGCCGCCATCGGACCGCTACGCGCCGGAAGGCCGTCCCGGCACCCGCCTCCCCCACCGCTGGTTGGACCGCGACGGCACCCGAATGTCTACTTTGGACCTTCTTGGCACCGGGTTCACCCTGCTGGCCGGACCGGACGGGAAGCACTGGGAGGACGCGGCGCAGCGGACGGACATCGCCATCGCGCGCATCGACGAGTCCGGCTGGCTCGGCGACGTCGGCCTGAAGCCGGACGGCGCGCTGCTCGTGCGCCCCGACGCGATCATCGCCTGGCACTGCCCTACGGCGTGCGACGATCCGGCCGCCGAGCTTGCCGCCGCCCTGACGACCGTGCTGCGGAGGTGAGAGCGGGCTCGGCGTAGCCGGTTCCCTCGACGGGACACCGGCTACGCCGAGCGCGACACCTCAGTCACGGACGTAGTGGTGGCCGTTCACGCCGTCGTACCGGCCGCCCTCGCGGCAGCACCGGCGGAAACCTCCGCCCGGAACCGCACGGGCAGGGGTCGTTCCCGCCGAGCTTCTCGACGAGTTCCTTACCGGAGCCGACGGTCCGCTCACCGCGTTTGACTCTGGTCTCGCTAGAGGGAACCCCTTGCGGCGCTTGCTGGTCGGCTCAAAAGGACGCTTCGGCGTCGTAGTGCATGGCTGCCTCCTCGATCGGTCCGGCGCACCGTACCGGCGCCGTGCCCGTGGTCGCGAATGGTTATCGGCCCGACGAAGGTCGTCACCCGGACGGCGCAGCACCGGATGGATCATTGTCACCGGCGGACCACACCCGCGATACTTTGTTGCCAGTACCAACAAAAATGGCCGCGGTCGGGCTACAGTGCTTGTGCCAGCCGACAGGTCGTCGAGGAAGCGGGAGGCTCGCACCATTTCGTCCACCGAGCGAGCGAAGACCGCACCGCACTGTCCACTGCGGACAGCGGACCGGCCGAGTCGTCCGCGGTGAGCGCAGCCGACGTTCCCGGCAGCGCGCCGGGGTATCCCGACTTCGGGCCGAACGTGCTCGTGTTCGACCCGTCGATGCCCGCTTCCCGGATCCAGGAAAAGCTCGACACCGTCTTCGCGCGCCAGGAAAGCAACCAGTTCGGCGATGACCGGTTCGCGCTGCTGTTCAAGCCAGGAAGCTACGACGTGCACGCCGACGTCGGGTTCTACACCCAGATCGCCGGGCTGGGACTGCACCCGGACGACGTCACGATCAACGGCGCGGTGCGCGCCGAGGCCGGCTGGTTCGAGGGCAACGCGACCCAGAACTTCTGGCGCTCGGCGGAGAACCTCGCGGTGAACCCGGACGGCGGCACCGCGCAGTGGGCGGTCTCGCAGGCCGCGCCGTTCCGCCGCATGCACGTGCGAGGCTCGCTCCAGCTCGACGACGGCGGGTGGTCGAGCGGCGGTTACCTCGCCGACTCCGTTGTGGACGGTCAGATCAGGTCCGGCTCGCAGCAGCAGTGGATTTCGCGGAACGCGCACCTGGGGTGCTGGCGAGGAGCGAACTGGAACATGGTGTTCGTCGGCGCCGAGAACGCGCCGCCGACCAGCTTCCCCGACCCGCCCTTCACCACTGTGGACAGTGCGCCCGTGGTGCGGGAGAAGCCGTTCCTCCACGTCGATAGCGCGGGGGCGTACCACGTGTTCGTCCCGGCGCTGCGCCACGACGCGCGCGGCACGACGTGGTCTCGCGGCGACCAGCCGGGATCTTCGCTGCCGATCGACGAGTTCTTCATCGTGAAACCGGGTGAGTCGGCCTCGACGATCGAGACCGCGCTCGCCCAGGGGAAGAACCTGCTGTTCGCCCCCGGCGTCCACCACCTCGACCAGACGCTCGAAGTGGACCGTCCGGACACCGTGGTGCTCGGGCTCGGCCTCGCGACATTGGTTCCCGGCAACGGCATCACGGCGATGAGGGTCGCCGACGTCGACGGGGTGAAGGTGGCTGGCCTGCTGTTCGACGCCGGGCCGGTGAACTCCCCGGTGCTGCTGGAAGTCGGCCCGGCCGGCTCCGCGGCGTCGCACGCGGCGAACCCCGTGTCACTGCACGACGTGTACTTCCGGGTCGGCGGCGCCGGCGTCGGCAAGGCCACCACGAGCCTGGTGATCAACAGCTCGGACGTGCTCGGCGACCACCTGTGGATCTGGCGGGCCGATCACGGCGACGGCGTGGGCTGGGACACCAACACCGCGGACACCGGGCTCGTGGTGAACGGCGACGACGTGACCGCGTACGGCCTGTTCGTCGAGCACTACCAGAAGCACCAGACGATCTGGAACGGCAACGGCGGGCGGACCTACTTCTACCAGAACGAACTGCCCTACGACCCGCCCGACCAGGCGGCCTGGATGGACGGCGGGACGAAGGGGTACGCGGCCTACAAGGTCGGCGACGGCGTCACCAGCCACGAGGCGTGGGGGCTGGGCAGCTACTGCTACTTCAACGCCAACCCTGCCGTCGTCGCGGAACGGTCCTTCGAGGCGCCGGAGGCCCCCGGTATCCGGTTCCACGGCATGGTGACGGTGTCGCTCGGCGGGACCGGCACGATCAACCACGTGCTCAACGACCGCGGCGGACCGTCCGATCCCGGCACCAACGTCGCCAATCTGACCAGCTACCCGTGAGGCGTCCGGGACCGCCGACGGCCGGTGAAGAATGCGCCGACACGCTGACTGATGACGCCAACGGATAACCTCCTGGATTGCCGGGCAATCCTGCAGCAAACTGGTGGCAACCCCGTGCCCGCGCCGGCCACAGCCGGCGCCAGGCCGCACGGGCAGGGGAGTTCGGCGTCGGAGGGGATGGGGCTCGGGGTGAGCGGAAACGCGGTCGGTCGTCGCGCGGCGGCCGTCGTGGTACTCGTCGGTGTGGCCGTCGGCGGCCTGGCGTTCCTGTGGCCGCTGTCGGTGTGGACGCATCCGGCGCTCGCCGGCGACGCGCCGCGCGTGGTCGAGCGGTTCATGCGCGTGAACGAGGCGGCGTGGTTCGTCGTCGGCCTGGCCGCGGCGGCCGGGCCCGCCCTGCTCGCGCTGATGATCGGGCGCTGGCGGCTCACGGTGATCTCGGCCGTGCCCGGCGCGATCATCACGGTCTGGCTCGGGTGGTACCTCGTCTCCGGCCTCGGCGGCGCGGACGCCCTGTTCCCGCAGGGGACCGTCGAGCCGGGCCTGTGCGCGTGGGGCCTGCTGGCGGCCGGGCTGCTGATACTGGCCGGTGCGGCGGGCGAGTACGTCGCCCGCCGCCGGGAGCACCCGAACTTGTCACGGGGATGAGCCGCGCGTGGGCGTCGATCAGTAGCCCGGTCATACATAAATTGCCGCGCTGGAGTTGCCAGGCGCTTTGTAGTACTCCTTGACTCTCGTCCAGCGCCGATCGCGGTGAACACGATGATGGAGACGTCATGGAAACCGACGCCACCCAGGACATGAGCGCTATCGAAAAGCTCATGTGGGAAATTTACGAGTACGTCAAACAACGGCATGCTCCGGTCTACGAAGGCGGCGCGACCGCGGCCGAAGCGGTTTACCTGCAAGAGCTTGCCCGCAAGACGAACGCCGGGGTGGTCGCCGAGATCGGGTTCAACGTCGGATTCTCCGCGATAGCCTTTCTCGAAGGCCTTCCCGAGGTCAAAGTGGTCTCATTCGAGATCGACCGGCGACTTTCGGTGGAGCTCGCCAAGGAATTCATCGACGCGCGTTATCCGGGCCGCCACGAACTGATCGTGGGAAACTCGCTGGAGGCGGTGCCCGCCTATACCGGGGAACAGCCCGATCTCGTATTCGTCGACGGCGGGCACGACTACGAAGTGGCCTACGCCGACATCCAGAACAGCAGGAAGATCGCCAAACCGGGCGCGATCGTGGTGGTCGACGACCTGGTGCCGTGGCACCCGTGGGGCGTCGGCCCGCACGAGGCCTGGCACGAGGCGGTCAAACGCGGGCTGATCGAGCCGATCGAGTACGTCGTGGAGGGCGTGGTGGTCGACGAGATCAAGGAACCGGGTGACCGGGCGTGGGCCGCGGGCCGGTTCACCTCGGACTGAGCCGCCTGCGCCGGTCGAACGCCCCGCGCAGGTGGCGGGGCGTTCGGACGTCGGTCACCCCACGCAGAACTCGTTGCCCTCCGGGTCCCGCAGGACGACCGCGTAGTAGTCCATCCCGGGCCGATCGAGCACCTGGAACACGGTGGCACCGGCCGCGACCAGCCGCTCGACCTTCGCCGTCACCCGCGCGGTGCGCTCGGCGAGCGAGACCTCGCGCCCGCCACCGACTTCGAGGTCGAAGTGCATCCGGTTCTTGACCGTCTTCGGCTCCGGCACCTGCTGGAACCAGATCCGCGGCCCACGCCCCTCCGGGTCCACAATGGACTCCGGCGTGTCACCAGCGCCCTCGGGCAGTTCTTCCGGGGGCACGCCCATCTCCTGCCAGTAAGCACGCCACGTGGCATGCCCACCCGGCGGCGGCTGCGGGATGTAGTCCAACGCCTCCGCCCAGAACTCCACGAGCCGTACCGGATCCGCGCAGTCGATCGTCACTTTCGGAATCATGGCCGGAGCATCCCAGAGGGCACCGACAAAATCCGCGGCGTCATTTCACGCAGAACTCGTTGCCCTCGGGGTCCCGCAGGACGACCGAGTAGAAGTCCATCCCGGGCGGGTCGAGCACCTGCAGCACGGTGGCACCGGCGGCGACCAGCCGCTCGGCCTTCGCTATCACCCGCCGGGTGCGCTCGGCGAGCGGGACGCCCGGCCCGCCACCGACATCGGTGAGATCGAGGTGCATCCGGTTCTTGACCGTCTTCGGCTCCGGAACCTGCTGGAACCGGAGCCGCAGCCCACATCCCTCCGGATCCACAATGGACTCCGGCGTGTCACCGGCCTGGTAGTCCAGCGCCTCCCTCCAGAACTCCGCCAGCCGTACCGGATCCGCACAGTCGATCGTCAGGTTCGGCGTCATCATCGCAGCCTGGCAGGAGGCACCGACAAAATCACTGCAGCAGCGCCACGCACTCCACGTGGTGAGTCATCGGGAACGCGTCGAACGCGCGCAGCTCGGTGAGCCCGTAGCCGTGCCCGGCGAAGAACGCGAGGTCGCGTGCGAGCGCGGCCGGGTCGCAGGCCACGTACACGATCCGGTCCGGCTCGCCCGCCGCGATCGCGTCGACGACCTCGCGGCCCGCGCCCTTGCGCGGCGGGTCGAGCACCACCACGTCGACCGGTTTCTCGGCGCGCGCCACCACGTGCTCGACGCGTCCGCTCGACCACTTCACCTGCGGGAGATCGGCGAGGTTGGCTTCGCCATCGGCGACCGCGCGCCTGCCGGACTCGATCGCCCGCACCCGCCCGCCGGGGCCGACCTGCTCGGCCAGCACCGAGGCGAACAGCCCGACACCCGCGTACAGGTCCCACGCCACCCCGTCGCGCGGCGCGTCCGCCCATTCCCCGACAAGAGCGGCGAAGGTCTCGGCCGCCTCGGGATGGACCTGCCAGAACCCGTGCGCGTCGAGCCGCCACTCCCGCCCAGCGGCGCGCTGGACGGCCTCTCCCCCGCTGATCCGGTGCGATCGCGTCCGGCCGCGCCAGGTGTTCTGCTCGCGCACGTGGACTTCGCTGTCGGCGTCGCGGGTGACCTCGATTTCGCTGCCGGGGCGCCAGGTTTCGGACAGCACGCCGTCGAGCGCGCCGCGCACGGTGATCGGGCAGTCGTCGATCGGAACGACCCGGTGGCTGCGGTGCTCGCGCAGCCCCGCCCGCCCGTCGCGACCCGCGACCAGCCGCACCCGCGTGCGCCAGCCGAGCGGGCCGCCGGGCAGTTCCTCCACCAGCACCTTCCGCTCGATCCCGGCGAGCCGGTGCAACTGCTCTTCGACCACGGCCGCCTTCAGCTCGCGCTGCAGCGCCGGGTCCGCGTGCTGCCAGTCGCAGCCGCCGCAGCCGCCCGGCACCGCGACCGGGCACGGCGGTTCGACCCTGCCGCTGGAAGCCTCGTGCACGGTCACCGCGTCCGCGCGGCAGAACGAACCGCCCTTGTCCTCGGTGACCGTCGCGGTCACGCGTTCGCCGGGCAGCGCGTGCCGGACGAACACCACACGTCCGTCCACTCTGGACACGCAGTGCCCGCCGTGCGCGACGGCGCCGACCTCCAGCTCCAGTTCCCTGCCGAGCCAGCTGACCGCCTCGGTCATCCGGTCTTCTCCTTGTCCGGCTTCGGCGGCTCCGGTGGCTTCGGCTTCGCCGCCGTCGCGGGGCGCCCCGCGACGTAGAGGCCGCGGCGCACGTCACCGGCGGCGGGCCGGACCCTGCGGTTGCGCTCCTTCGCCTTCTCCGAGGAAGCGAGCTGCCACGGCACGCTCGTCACCATGACACCCGGCTGGAACAGCAGCCTTCCCTTGAGCCGCAACGCACTCTGGTTGTGCAGGATCTGCTCCCACCACCGGCCGACCACGTACTCCGGGATGAACACGGTGACCACGTCGCGCGGGTTCGCGCCGCGCACCCGCTTCACGTATTCCAGCACCGGCCTGGTGATTTCGCGGTAGGGCGACTCGATCACCTTGAGCGGCACGGAAAACTTGTGCCTGTCCCAGTCGGCGACCAGCGCGCGGGTGTCGGCGTCGTCGACGTTGACGGTGACCGCCTCGAGCACGTCGGGGCGGACCGCCTTGGCGTAGGCGAGCGCGCGCAACGTCGGACGGTGCAGTTTGGACACCAGCACGATCGCGTGGTTGCGCGAGGGCAGCACGGCAGGCGCCTGATCTGCCTCGGCGAGTTCGTCGGCGACCCGGTCGTAGTGCCTGCGGATCGCGGTCATCAGCAGGAAGATCGCCACCATGGCCGCGATCGCGATCCACGCGCCGAGCAGGAACTTCGTGATGAGCACGATCACCAGCACGGTCGCGGTCATGGTCAGCCCGATCGCGTTGACCGTCTGCGAGCGCCGCATCCGCCGCCGAACGCCCGCGTCGGTTTCCTTGGCCAGCAACCGGTTCCAGTGCCGGATCATGCCGGCCTGGCTCACCGTGAACGACACGAACACGCCGACGATGTAGAGCTGGATCAGCTTGGTGACCTCGGCGTCGAAGGCGAAGATCAGCACCAGCGCGAACGCGGCGAGGAACAGGATGCCGTTGGAGAAGGCGAGCCGGTCGCCCCTGGTGTGCAACTGGCGCGGGAGGTACCGGTCCTGCGCGAGGATCGAGCCGAGCACCGGGAACCCGTTGAACGCGGTGTTCGCCGCGAGCAGCAGGATGATCCCGGTGCTGAACGAGATGTAGTAGAACGCGGGCGGGAAGTCGGCGAACACCGCGTGCGCGATCTGCGCGACGATCGTCTTCTGCTCGTAGCCCGCCGGGGTGCCGGTCAGCTGGCGCGCCGGGTCCTCGGCGAACTTCACGTCGGTCGCGATCGCGAGCGTGATGATGCCGACCAGCATCGTCACCGCGAGCACGCCCATCAGCAGCAGCGTGGTCGCGGCGTTCTTCGACTTCGGCTTCTGGAACGCGGGCACGCCGTTGCTGATCGCCTCGACCCCGGTCAGCGCGGCGGCACCGGAGGAAAACGAGCGCAGGATGAGGAAGACGAACGCGAACCCGGCGAGCGACTGCTCCGCGTGCAGCTCGAAGCCCGCGCTCTCGGCCTTCATCTCGGTGCCGCGGAAGACCTCGAACAGGCCCCAGATGACCATGCCGAAGATGCCGATGATGAACCCGTAGGTCGGGATCGCGAAGGCCTTGCCCGATTCGCGGACGCCGCGCAGGTTCAACGCGGCCAGCAGCGCCACGATGGCCACCGCGAAGAGCACCTTGTGGTTGGCCACGAACGGGATGGCGGATCCGATGTTGGCCACACCGGACGAAGTGGACACGGCCACGGTCAGCACGTAGTCCACCAGCAGCGCGCTCGCCACCGTCAACCCGAACTTGCCGCCGAGGTTGGTACCCGCGACCTCGTAGTCGCCGCCACCGCTTGGATAGGCGTGCACGTTCTGCCGGTAGGAGGCGACCACCACCAGCATCACCAGCGCGACGGCCACGCCGATCCACGGCGCGTAGGCGTAGGCGGACAGCCCCGCCACGCTCAGCGTCAGGAAGATCTCCTCGGGGGCGTAGGCCACGCTGGACAGCGCGTCCGAGGCGAAGATGGGCAGTGCGATGCGCTTGGGGAGGAGCGTGTGCGCCAGCCGGTCACTGCGGAACGGGCGGCCGAGGACGAGCCTCTTCAGCGCGGTCGGGAACTTCGACACCGCCGAAGCGTAACGGCACACTCGACACGGTAGGTTCTCCGCTG
Organism: Amycolatopsis sp. CA-230715; assembly: GCF_018736145.1. Taxonomy (GTDB): domain Bacteria; phylum Actinomycetota; class Actinomycetes; order Mycobacteriales; family Pseudonocardiaceae; genus Amycolatopsis. Next base: position 7,442,133 of record NZ_CP059997.1, on the reverse strand, counting down.
GCGTGTCGCCTCGGAGAAGGCCTGCCGGATGCCTGAGGAACTGACAGAGGAGGCTCACCCGTGCACGTGGTGATCATGGGCTGCGGCCGGGTCGGCTCGTCGCTGGCCGCGGCGCTGGAGCGGCTCGGCCACGACGTCGCCGTCATCGACAAGAGCCAGCAGTCGTTCCGCAGACTCGGCAGCGACTTCCACGGCCAGCAGATCGTCGGCGTCGGGTTCGACCGGCAGGTGCTGATCGAGGCCGGGATCGAACGCGCCGGCGCGTTCGCCGCGGTGTCCAGCGGGGACAACTCGAACATCATCTCGGCGCGGGTGGCACGGGAGAACTTCGGCGTCGAGCACGTCGTGGCGAGGATCTACGACCACAAGCGCGCCGCGGTGTACGAGCGGCTGGGCATCCCGACCGTGGCGACCGTGCCGTGGACGACGGACCGCTTCCTGCGGACGCTGCTCCCCGACGGCCAGGCCGCCGCGTGGCGCGATCCGTCCGGCACGGTGGCGGTGCTGCCGCTTTCGCTGCACGAGGAGTGGCTCGGCCGCAGCGTCAGCGAGCTGCAGGACGCCACCGGCGCGCGGGTCGCGTTCATCATGCGCTTCGGCACCGGCGTGCTGCCGGACCGCAAGACCGTCCTACAGGCCGACGACACCGTGTACGTCGCCGCGCATTCGGGCACGGTCACCGAGGTCACGAGCGTCGCCCGCCACGCCCCCGAGGAGGAGAACTGATGCGGGTAGCGATAGCGGGCGCGGGCGCGGTCGGCAGGTCTATCGCCGCGGAGCTCATCGACGGCGGCCACCAGGTGATGCTGATCGAGCGCGAGTCGCACCAGTTCGAACCGGAGACGGTCGAGCAGGCGGACTGGGTGCTCGGCGACGCCTGCGAGGTGTCGACGCTGGAGGAGTCCGGCATCCAGCTGTGCGAGGTGGTGATCGCGGCGACCGGGGACGACAAGGTCAACCTCGTGGTGTCGCTGCTGGCGAAGACCGAGTTCGCGGTGCGCCGCGTGGTCGCGCGGGTGAACAACCCGGCCAACGAATGGCTGTTCACCGACGCGTGGGGCGTGGACGTCGCCGTGTCGACGCCGCGCATGCTGGCCGCGATGGTCGAGGAGGCGGTGAGCGTCGGCGACCTGGTGCGCCTGATGACGTTCCGGCAGGGCCAGGCGAACCTGGTCGAACTGACGTTGCCGCAGGAAACCCCGTTGGAGGGCAAGGCGGTCAGCGAAATCAACCTGCCCCGCGACGCGGCGCTCGTGACGATCCTGCGCGGTGACCGGGTAATCGTGCCGCAGCCGGACGACCCGCTCGAGCCGGGCGACGAACTGCTCTTCGTGGCGTCGGCCGATATCGAACCCGACATCAAATCCGCACTGGGCTACTGACTTCCCTCCCCCGCCAAGGGGATTTCCGCGCTGCCGTAGATGCCCCGAAGGTGGCTTTCGGGGCATCTACTTCCCCGAAAGCCCCTTTCGGGGCACTGCGGAATGGCTGCGCGCCGTCCAGCGTCGGGCGGGGAGGTCAGGCTTCGGTGGCGGGGGTTTGGCTGTATTTGGCGCGCAGGCGTTCTTCGATCTCGGCATCGGTTTCTTCACGCGGCGCGGATTCGCGGAGGGCCTTGAGCCGCTTGTCGGAGCGCCGCACGGCCCACACCACGACGAGCAGCGCCAGCGCGTACAACGGGTAGCCCATCGCGATCTTCGCGAACGCCAGCCAGCCCGTGTAGTCCTCGTTGTACAGCCAGCGCTGCACCACGAACCGCGCCGCGAACACCGCGGCCAGCGCCAGCGTCGCGATGTCGTAGCCGAGGCGGGACGGCTTGTCCTTGCGCCACTCGGTGCCGGTGCGGTTGAGGAGGTTCCAGACCACCCCCGCCAGCGGCCAGCGGGCGAGCACGGAGATCACCATGACCGCGCAGTAGGCGAGGCTCGTCCAGATGCCGAACAGGAAGAACCCCTTCGCCGACCCGGTGCGGTAGGCGATGAACGCGGCGATCGCGACCCCGAAGAAACCGGAGATGGCCGGCTGCAGTGGCTCCTTGCGCACCACGCGCAGCACGGTGATCGCCACCGCGCTGCCGACCGCGGCCCAGATCCCGACCGTGAGCCCCCAGAACGCGTTCGCGAGCACGAACACGATGACCGGCAACGAAGAGTAGAACAGGCCGGACACGCCGCCCATCTGCTCGAGCAGGGTCGGTTCCGGCTTCTCTTCGGTCTCGGCCCGCTCTGCCTGCTCGTCCTTGGCTGGTTCAGTCACGTGGTTCATGCCCTCGGCGGTCTGTGAATGCCGCCGTCACGGCACTCAGGAAGTGGTCTGCAGCTCGTAGTACGGGTTGTACAGCACCTTCTGGCCGTCGCGCTCCGCCATCCGGCCCCGCACCTTGATGGTACGGCCGGGTTCGATACCGGGGATCCGGCGCCGCCCCAGCCACACCAGTGTCACGCCCTCGGTGCCGTCGAACAACTCCGCCTGCAGCGTGGCGGCCTCGTTGGTCGGGCACAGCTCGACGCTGCGGAGTCTGCCCAGCACGGTCACTTCCTGGCCGGACCTGCAGTCGCAGGCGCGCTGCGCCCCGCCCGCCTCGGATTCCTTCGAGAGGTCATCGGCGTCGAGCTGCTCGACGTCGGTGGTCAGTTTGCGAACCAACCGGCTGAAGTAGCCGCCGTCTTTGGCGGGCATATGCGGTGCTCCTGTGCTCCGGGGCCCCCGACTGAAACGGCCCGTGCGTGATTAAGCGTAACCCTTCGACGGCAAGGGAAACCGACTTGGACGAAGATCGCAACGTGACCTTTGCTATCCCGGCCTCAGCGGCCGTCGTGCTCCCGGGAACCGGCTCCGACGAACTGTTCGCGGGAGCCGTTTTCGCAGGTCCACTGGCCGCCGTCGGCGTCAACGCGCAGTTGCCGCCGCCCCCGCCAGGCGACCGGCTGATCCCCGGCTACTTCGCCGCGCTCGACGCGGCCGCGGCGCGCGGGCCGATCCTCGTCGGCGGCATCTCGTTCGGGGCGCACCTCGCCGCGGAATGGGCGGTGGCGAACCGGGACCGCTGCGCCGGGGTGCTGGCCGCGCTGCCCGCTTGGCAAGGCGCGCCCGGTGACGCGCCCGCTTCGCTGGCTGCCCGCGCGTCGGCCGATCTGGTCCGCAGAACGGGCCTGGAAGCGACGCTGCGGGCTTCGACGGCAGGCGTGCCGCACTGGCTCGCCGACGAGCTCACGCGGGCGTGGCGGCGGCACGGGGACGATCTGGCGGACAGCCTGCTGGCCGCCGCCTGCCACTCGGCGCCCGCGCTGTCCGCGCTGGCGACGCTGGACGTGCCGGTCGGCATCGCCGCCTGCGTCGACGATCCCGTGCACCCTGCCGCGATCGCGCACGCGTGGGCGTCGGCGCTGCCGCGCGCGGTCGTCGTGGAAAGCACGCTCGCCGCGCTCGGCGAGGACCGCGAATCACTCGGCAGGGCCGCGGTGCTCGCCTTCCTGCGCGCTCAGTCCGCGACGGCGACGTAACCGCCGAGGCCGATCATGACCGCGCCGCTGGCGATCCGCTGGCGGACCCGCAGGCGCGGGTTGCCGGTCAGCTTCGCGCCGAGCTTGTCCGCGAACACGGCCACCACGAGGTCGACCCCGGTCGCCATGGTCACCGCGATCAACCCGAGCAGCATGAACACCAGCGGCGCCGGAACCGGGCCCTCGTGCACGAAATGCGGCAGCAGCGCCATGAAGTACAGCGCCGTCTTCGGGTTCAGCACCTCCGAAAGCGCGCCCTGCGCGAACGGCGACCGCGCCACCTTGCCCAGTGCGCCACCGTCGAGAGAAGGTGCGCCGTCGTCGTGCCTGCGCAGGATCGAATGCAGCCCCAGGTACACCAGGTAGGCGGCACCGGCGAACTTCACCACGGTGAACGCGACCGTCGACGTGGCGAGCAGCGCGGACAACCCCAGCGCCGCCGCCACGACGTGCGCCGAAGCGCCGAGCGAATTCCCCAGCACGGACTGCAGCCCTTCGCGGCGGCCACCGCGAAGGGTCCTGGCGAGCACGTACAGGATCCCCGGCCCCGGCGTCACCGCGAACAGCGTGGCGGTGCCGAGGAAGACGAGCCATTCGGCGGAAGTCGGCATGGTACGACCGTACCGTTCCGCTTTCCGGCTCCCTACGGGATTATTGCTGGGCCTGCTGGGCGGCGATGTGCTCGGCCACGGCGTCCGGGAGCGTGATCGTGAGCGGGGTGCGCACCGGCATCGGCGAATCCCCCCGGTCGACGATGGTGTGCCGCACGATCTCGCGCAGCACACCCGGTGCCGCGGCCGACTGCGACTGCGGGCCCGCGATGACCCCGCGCAGCATCCAGCGCGGGCCGTCCACCCCGACGAACCGCAGCGCGACCTCGCCGACGATCGCGGACAGCTCGGTGCCCCATTCGCCGCGGCCGCTGGCGACCTGCGCGCCGTCGTTCTTGAGCTGGTCGGCCAGTTCCTTCGCGACCTCGTTCCACAGCCCGCCCGACTTCGGCGCGGCGTAGGCGCTGACCGTGACCTGGCCCTGCTCGGTGACGACGTGCACCGCGCGCACCCCGCCACTGGACGGGTCCATTTCGACCTGCACCTGCGAGCCGTCGGGAACCGGCACCCGCACCGAGCCGAGGTCGATACGGGCGATCTCGTCCTCCGGCGCGTGCTCGAGGTCGTACGGCCCCTCGGCGCCATCGGGCAGATCTTCCGGCTCGTAGTCGCCGGAATCGTCGTAGTCGTCCTCGATCTCGTCAGGCTCGGGCGCGGCATGCCTGCCCCGGCGCTGCTCCGGCGCGGCGCTCTTCTTGCGTCCGAAAATCCCCACTAGCTCTCCGTTCCTTCCCCGTGCCCGACGGCAGTGCTCAGCGTCGCGTGTCCCCCGGTGGACCCGTAGCCACCCGCGCCGCGCTCCGAGGGGGCCAGCTCGTCGACCTCGACGAACCGGGCCTGCTCGACGCGCTGGACGATCAGCTGCGCGATCCGGTCGCCCCGCGAAAGCACCAGCGGCTCGCGCGGGTCGTGGTTGATCAAACAGACTTTGATCTCGCCGCGGTAGCCCGCGTCGATCGTCCCCGGCGTGTTGACCACCGAGAGGCCCGCCCTCGCGGCGAGACCGGACCTGGGGTGCACGAATCCGGCATACCCGTGCGGGAGCGCGATCGCCACTCCCGTGCCGACCACCACCCGTTCGCCGGGTTCGAGCACGACGTCGGCGGTGGTGACGAGATCGGCGCCGGCGTCGCCGTCGCGGGCGTACGCCGGGAGCGGTACGCCGGGATCTACCCGGCTGAGAGGGACCTGCACGATGGACACGGGCGGCGAGACTACCCTTCTGGTGTGGGTACGAGTGCAAGCAAGGCCGGTGAAGCCAATGAAGCCGGTGAAGCACAGCGGCGCGAAGTGAACGGCGAACCGCGCTACCGGGAGCGACTCTACGTCTCCTGGTGGGGCTGGCTGCTGCCGCTGCTCGGCTCGGTGCTGCTGGCGGCGGAGATCCCGATGGGCTTCCGTGCCGTCCCGGAGTGGCTGCCGTTCGCGGTACTGCCGGTGCTGGCCGTGCTGCTCATGCTCTCGCTCGGCCGGATGAAGCTGACCGTCACCGGTGGCGGTGAAACCGGGGACCCCGAGCTGCGGATCGGCGACGCGCACATCCCGCTCGCGTTCGTCGGCGAGGTCGAGGTGATCGCCAAGGACGACAAGCGCAGGGCGCTCGGCCCGGAATCGGACCCTGCCGCGTTCGTGGTGCACCGCGGCTGGATCGGGCCGCTCCTGCGGCTGCGGCTCACCGACCCCGCCGATCCCACGCCGTACTGGCTGATCAGCACGCGCAGGCCGGAGCGGCTCGCCGAACTGCTCCGCGGCCAGGCGCGGAACACGCCCGTGGACGACGAAGGGTGACCAGGCGCGTCGCCTGGTCACCCTCGCTGTCTCGTTCCGCCCGCGGGGCGTGACCACACCGCCACGCCCGTGACGAAGACCCCCGATCCGGCGCACCCGCTCCCTCAGGCGCAGTCGCGGCAGATCAGCCGTCCCCCGCTCTCCTCGGCCAGCCGGCTCCGGTGGTGCACCAGGAAACACACCGAGCAGGTGAACTCGTCGGCCTGCTTGGGCACCACCTTGACCGTCAGGTCCTCACCGGAGAGCCCGGAGAGATCGGCACCGGGGAGCTCGAAGTTCTCCGCGGTCGCGTCCTCGTCGACGTCCACGACGCCGGACTGGTTCTCGTTGCGCCTCGCCTTCAGCTCTTCCAACGAGTCTTCGGCCAGCTCGTCGGCTTCGCTGCGGCGCGGAGCGTCGTAGTCGGTCGCCATTGTCCCTCACCCCTGCGATCAGCTTGATGTCAAAACTGCTCCGGCCCCGCACACCTGCGCGAGTCCGTCGCGTGCGCTAGTAAACGATCCAGCGCCCCTGTTTGTGCCCGGCGTGGCAGTGAGCCAGATCTCTCTTGTGCATCGTGGTCTGTCACCTGCTCCAGCCGCCGGAGCCCGCAGAGGGTAGCTCACGAGTTACCCAGCTCGGCAACGTGTCAGTCCTGCCGCTCCACACGTCACCCATCAGGGGTAACGTACCCTGCGTGACGGGTTAGACCGATCGGGTTGCCGATTTGGAGCCGCAGGCAACGCGGACGCGGCTGTCGGCGTCTAGAGCGGTGTAACACCTAAGCTGATCAAAGACGAAGAAGCCGGTACCGGCTTCTTCGGGGGCTGTCGATCGGGGAAGGGACATCGCAGGTGGCGTCGGGGAAGGGTTTCGGGGACCGCACGGCACGGCCGTACCGCAGACGACGCCCGCTTCCGGCGCTCATCGTGATCGCGGTGCTGTGCCTCGGCGCGCTCGTCGTGTGGGTGAACGCGATCTCGGGCAAAGGCGGCGACATCGACTCCGCGATCCGCTGCGACCCGCCAGCGCAGCCGCCGCCGGGAGTCGCCTACACGCCGTTGAGCCACGACGCGCTCGACAGCACGGCCCCGGTCCCGCCGGACAAGGTCGCCGTCCGCGTGTTCAACGCCAGCAGCACGCGCGGCGCCGCCGCGCTCGCCAACGAAAGCATCGGCGCGCTCGGGTTCGAGCAGGCCGGCGCGCCGGACAACGATCCCGCCTACCCGCCCGGCCACGAGGCCAAGTGCCGCGGCCAGATCCGCTTCGGCGAGAACGGCGTCTCCGCCGCCCGCACGCTGAGCCTCGTCGCGCCGTGCGTGGAACTGGTGCGGGACAACCGGAAGGACGCGACCGTCGACCTGGCCGTCGGCAGCGCGTTCGGCCAGCTCCAGCCGAAGCCCGAGGCGAAGCAGGTGATCGACCAGCTCAAGGCGTTCAAGGCGCAGCAGCCCGCCGGCGGCGCCGAGCAGTCCGCCGGGCAGACCCCGAAGATCGACCAGGCACTGCTCGCCGCCGCGCGCAACGTCTCCTGCTGACTTCCCCCGCGGGAGGTAACCCGTTCGAGCGGGCTCGTCCCTCGCGACGCACGCGGGCCGAAAATGTCGGTGCACCGCGCTAACGTTGAAATCGGGGGATCCCCTGGGCGGACGAAAGGTCGAGTTCGTACAGCGCGGGGTCGTGAGCGAAGTCCCTGATGGCCACCTTCACCGCACTGAGTGCCCCAAACGCGGCCTTCGCACCAGCATTCTCTTCGGGAGCAGCCATGGCTGTATGCCGTGAAGGCCACCTTGACGGCGCTGAGTGCCCTCAAGGCGGCTTTCACGGCGACTCGACAGCACCAGCCCGAGCCGGTTCAGACGGTGGCGGCGCCGCAGTCCAGCAGGGCCGCGCGGAGCGGGCTCGCGATGCTGGGCGCGGCGGCGAACGTCGCGTCCTCGCCCAGTTCGGTATCCTCGCCCGGTACGCGCACGATGGCGCCCGCCTCGGCCGCGACGAGCGCGCCCGCCGCCCAGTCCCAGGTGTTGAGACCGTGTTCGAAGTAGGCGTCGGTCCAGCCCGCCGCGACGGCGCACAGGTCGAGCGACGCCGCACCCGTGCGCCGGATGTCGCGGACCCTGCCCAGCAGGTCCGCGGCGAACCCCGCCTGCCGGGTGCGCCGGTCCCGCCGGTAGGCGAACCCGGTCGACACGAGCGTGAGGTCGAGGCGCTCCGGCCCCGCCCCGATGCGCAGCGGCTCGCCGTCGAGCCAGGCGCCGAGCCCGCGCGCGGCCGTCCAGCGGCGCCCGCTGGCCGGTTCCACCACGGCACCGGCCACCGAGACGCCGTCGATCTGTGCGCCGATCGACACCGCGAACCACGGGAAGCCGTAGAGGAAGTTCACCGTGCCGTCGATCGGATCGACCACCCAGGTGACCTCACCCGGTTCCGCGACCGTGCCGCCGCCTTCCTCGCCGATGATCCGTTCGCCCGGCCGCTTCGCCGCGAGCAGTTCGCGGACGAGCCGTTCGGAGGCGTGGTCGGTCTCGGTCACCACGTCGGTGTCGGTCGACTTGGTGCCGACCTCCACCGCCCTGCCGCGCAACATGCCCCGCCACACCTCACCGACCAGGGCAGCCGCCTCGACGGCGATCGATTCGGCTGTCTCCGACAACGTTTTCGGCTCTGTCTCGTGAACTCCCACGACGACATGGGACCACATCCCGCTACAGTCTCGGGGACGCATTTCTGAATCGTGGGAGTTACGACTCCCCACCGACTCCGTCCGGGGCGCGCCCTGGACGGGATGATTGTCCGTGCCCGCACGCACGGCAGCATGAGGGAAGGGACGGCGCCAATGACGGCGAGCCGAGGTTTCGGAATCGACATCGGCGGCAGCGGGATCAAGGGCGCTCTGGTGGACCTGGAGCGGGGCAAGCTGATCGGCGACCGGCTGAGGATCGACACGCCGAAGCCCGCCACGCCCGAGGCCGTCGCCGAAGTCGTCGCCGAAGTGGTCGGCGGCTTCGACTGGGACGGCCCGGTCGGCGTGACCCTCCCCGCGGTGGTGAAGAAGGGCGTCGCGCACACCGCCGCCAACATCGACCCGAGCTGGATCGGCACGGACGCCGACGCGCTGTTCGCCAAGCAGCTCGGCCGCGACGTCAAGGACGTGGCCATGCTCAACGACGCCGACGCGGCGGGCATGGCGGAAATCCGCTTCGGCGATCCCCTCGCGCGCACCGGCGTCGTCGCGCTGCTGACCTTCGGCACCGGTATCGGCAGCGCGGTGTTCCACGACGGCAAGCTCGTGCCGAACACCGAGCTCGGGCACATCGAGGTCGACGGGCACGACGCGGAGAAGAAGGCCGCGGCGTCGGTCAAGGACCTCGAAGGGCTGTCGTACCCGGAGTGGGCGAAGCGCGTGCACCGGTACCTGACGGCGCTCGAGAACCTGATCTGGCCGGACCTGTTCATCGTCGGCGGCGGGGTCAGCAAGAAGGCGGAGAAGTGGGTGCCGCTGCTCGACATCCGCACCAAGGTGGTCGTCGCCTCGCTGCAGAACAACGCGGGCATCGTGGGCGCCGCGGCGGCCGCGGCCGAGGGCATCGAGCACTGATCGAGAACGCCGGCCGATCACCGATCGGGGGCGCGCGGCGCGCCCGGAGTGGCGATCGCTTCGCAACTCCCCGGCGTGCCGTCGTTACAATGGAACACGGCCCTTGGCTGCGGGGAGGAAAACCGCAGGCCGGGGGCGTCCCCCGAACCTTGGCAGCCGGGAGGTCCCCTCCCTCCGGCTCGCCTGATCGACCGCTGCGAAAGGGCGTACGTGGCAGCCGCAAAAACCGCTACCCGAAGCGGCACGAAGACAACCAGCGCCGACGAGGGCGCGGAGTCCAGCATCGAGGCGGCCGGCCAGAACGGCACCGCGAAGAAGGCTGCTCCCCGTAAGCCCGCCGCGCGCAAGACCGCGGCGAAGAAGGCCCCCGCGAAGACCAAGGCCAAGGGCGAGGACACCGCCGGCGAAGCCGACGGCCCCGAAGACCTCGACGAGGCCGATCTGGAGACCCCGGACCTTTCCGACCTCGAAGAGGTCGAAGTCGACGTCGTCGACGCCACCGTCACCACCGACGAGGACTCCGCCGAAGACGCCGAAGAGGAGGACGCGCCCGCCGCGGGCCGTGGCCAGCGCGCGTCCGGCGCGAAGGGCGGCAAGTCCGCCGAGGGCGGCTCCGACTTCGTGTGGGACGAGGAGGAGTCCGAGGCGCTGCGGCAGGCCCGTAAAGACGCCGAGCTGACCGCCTCGGCGGACTCGGTGCGCGCCTATCTCAAGCAGATCGGCAAGGTCGCGCTCCTCAACGCCGAAGAAGAAGTCGAACTCGCCAAACGCATCGAAGCAGGCCTCTACGCCGCCGAACGCGTCCGCGGATCCGAAGAAGAAGGCGAAAAACTCGCCACCCAGATGCGCCGCGATCTCAAATGGATCGTCCGCGACGGCGAACGCGCGAAGGACCACCTGCTGGAGGCCAACCTCCGGCTCGTGGTCTCCCTCGCCAAGCGCTACACGGGACGCGGCATGGCGTTCCTCGACCTGATCCAGGAAGGCAATCTGGGTCTGATCCGCGCGGTCGAAAAGTTCGACTACACCAAGGGTTACAAGTTTTCGACCTACGCCACGTGGTGGATCCGCCAGGCCATCACCCGCGCCATGGCCGACCAAGCACGCACCATCCGCATCCCCGTGCACATGGTCGAAGTCATCAACAAACTCGGCCGCATCCAACGAGAACTCCTCCAAGACCTCGGCCGCGAACCCACCCCCGAAGAACTCGCCAAAGAAATGGACATCTCCCCGGAGAAAGTCCTCGAAATCCAGCAATACGCCCGCGAACCCATCTCGCTGGACCAAACCATCGGCGACGAAGGCGACTCCCAACTCGGCGACTTCATCGAAGACTCCGAAGCCGTCGTCGCCGTCGACGCCGTCTCCTTCACCCTCCTACAGGACCAACTCCAATCCGTCCTGCAAACCCTCTCCGAACGCGAAGCAGGCGTCGTCCGCCTCCGCTTCGGACTCACCGACGGCCAACCCCGCACCCTCGACGAAATCGGCCAAGTCTACGGCGTCACCCGCGAACGCATCCGCCAAATCGAATCCAAAACCATGTCCAAACTCCGCCACCCCTCCCGATCCCAAGTCCTCCGCGACTACCTCGACTGAGGGTGGCATCCGGCGAAGGGGCCGTCGACCTGCGGGTCGGCGGCCCCTTCGCCGTCTCGCCGGGTCACAGAAGCCGATCAAGTGGCGGCGAACGCGGCGTGGCGTCGTTACAATGGAACGCGGCCTGGACCTGCGGACGGCAAGCCGGCAGGCCGAGGGACGAGTCCGAATCCGAGGCAGCCGAGGCCAGCTCCCTGCCCCGGTTCGTCGTGATCGACCACTGCGAAAGGGTGTCTGTGGCAGCCCCGAGGACCGCCAGCCGAAGCGGCAAGAAGACAGCGACCAGCACCGATGCCGAACCCGAGGCCGAAGGCCAGAACGGCACGGCGGCGAAGAAGGCTGCTCCCCGTAAGCCCGCCGCGCGCAAGACCGCGGCGAAGAAGGCCCCCGCGAAGACCAAGGCCAAGGGCGAGGACACCGCCGGCGAAGCCGACGGCCCCGAAGACCTCGACGAGGCCGACCTCGAAACCCCCGACCTCTCCGACCTCGAAGAAGTCGAAGTCGACGTCGTCGACGCGACCCTCACCTCCGACGAGGACTCCGCCGAGGACGCCGAAGAAGAAGAGGCCGACGAGGAGGCTCCTGCCTCGGGCAAGTCCGCCGGGAAGCGGGCGAAGTCGTCGGACGAGTCCTCGTCGAGCTTCGTGTGGGACGAGGAGGAGTCCGAGGCGCTGCGGCAGGCCCGTAAAGACGCCGAGCTGACCGCCTCGGCGGACTCGGTGCGCGCGTACCTCAAGCAGATCGGCAAGGTCGCGCTCCTCAACGCCGAAGAAGAAGTCGAACTCGCCAAACGCATCGAAGCAGGCCTCTACGCCGCCGAACGCGTCCGCGGATCCGAAGAAGAAGGCGAAAAACTCGCCACCCAGATGCGCCGCGATCTCAAATGGATCGTCCGCGACGGCGAACGCGCGAAGGACCACCTGCTGGAGGCCAACCTCCGGCTCGTGGTCTCCCTCGCCAAGCGCTACACGGGACGCGGCATGGCGTTCCTCGACCTGATCCAGGAAGGCAATCTGGGTCTGATCCGCGCGGTCGAAAAGTTCGACTACACCAAGGGTTACAAGTTTTCGACCTACGCCACGTGGTGGATCCGCCAGGCCATCACCCGCGCCATGGCCGACCAAGCACGCACCATCCGCATCCCCGTGCACATGGTCGAAGTCATCAACAAACTCGGCCGCATCCAACGAGAACTCCTCCAAGACCTCGGCCGCGAACCCACCCCCGAAGAACTCGCCAAAGAAATGGACATCTCCCCGGAGAAAGTCCTCGAAATCCAGCAATACGCCCGCGAACCCATCTCGCTGGACCAAACCATCGGCGACGAAGGCGACTCCCAACTCGGCGACTTCATCGAAGACTCCGAAGCCGTCGTCGCCGTCGACGCCGTCTCCTTCACCCTCCTACAGGACCAACTCCAATCCGTCCTGCAAACCCTCTCCGAACGCGAAGCAGGCGTCGTCCGCCTCCGCTTCGGACTCACCGACGGCCAACCCCGCACCCTCGACGAAATCGGCCAAGTCTACGGCGTCACCCGCGAACGCATCCGCCAAATCGAATCCAAAACCATGTCCAAACTCCGCCACCCCTCCCGATCCCAAGTCCTCCGCGACTACCTCGACTAGCAGACCGGGAAAGAAAACGCGGGTGCGTCCACTGTGGACGCACCCGCGTTTTCTTTCCCCGCAACGATTCTCAGCCGCCGGAGCGGTTCTTGATCTTGCGCTTACCGGAGGCGGCCAGCACGAGCAGGCCGCCCGCGACGGCCATCACCACGCTCGCCGCGATGTGCAGCGATTCCGGCAGCACGTACAGCTGGACGAACCAGCTCCTCGACCCGTCGCCGAGCCGGTTGATAAACCCGCCGACGCCCTGCACCAGCAGCAGGATCCCGAACGCCTCGATCATGACGAAACCCGTTCCCTTTCAGCGGTCCCGCGCGAAGACCGCGTAGTCAACGTCTGCCAGAGCGGTCCGGTGACGAACCAGATGACCGTGATCAGGCCGAGCCGCGGCAACCAGCCGGTGGCCTCCCAGAGCGGCTTGGTCTGCTCCGGGGTGCCGACGACGAAGATCAGCACCAGCAGCACCGCGGCCGCGATCCCGCAGCCGAGCACGCAGCGGCCCCATTCACGCCACTCGTGGCGCACCCGTTCGGGACCGTGCTTGGGCGGTTTGTCCGGGGGCGGCCCGCCCGCGAAGCGGTGTGCGAACCGCTGATCGGCCCACCGCACCAGGCGCGGCCCGAACGCGACGGAGAAGCCGAGGTACACCGCCGCGATCCCGTGCACCGCGGTGGCCTTGCCACCGCCCGCGAGGTCGATCATCGTCGCGACGAGCACCCCGATGTCGACCACCGCGGTCGAAGCGAGCAGCACCGCGCCGGTCCGGCGCCAGCGCAGCAGGTACCTGGCGAGGAGACCGCCCAGGATCAACACCCAGAACCCGATCTCGCCCGCCGCGATGACCACGGCCATCGGGTTGGCGGCGAGGAAATCCCATGCTTTGTCCACGCCAGGAACGATCGCGCACTCCCGTGCCGTGGCGCGTCGGTGATCGGCAGGACTCGCGGGTCATCAGTTGGGATGAGGTCATCAGTTCGGATGACGTCGCCTCCCGCGGGCTGTGCTGTGATGGGCACGTGTCCAGCCGCACCTCGACCCTGCCCTCACCGAGGCTGCCCAAGCGGCTGCGGCGCCTGAGCGAAACCTGGCAGGACGTGATCATCAGCACCACCTCCTTCGCGGTGGGCGCGGTGCTGTACCAGTTCGGCCTGTTCGCGATCTTCGGGTCGAGGCAGACCGTCGTGGACCCATGGCACTGGGTGACGCTGACGCTGATCTGCGCGCTCGGGCTACTGCGCAGGCGCCGCTCCGGGATCGGCCTCGCGCTGGCGATCGCCGTGGTGGCCTGGGACGCGACGATCGGCTTGACCATGCCGATCCTGGTGTCGCTGTTCGACCACGTCTACGCGGCGACGCTGTACGGCTCGCGCGGGCTCAGCAGGGCGATGATCCCGCTGGCCGCGCTGAGCACGGTGGCCACCGCGACCATCACGGGTGTGGTCGTCGGCGACTGGAAGATCGCCGTGCTGGCCACCCTCGCCGCCAACTTCCCGTTCGTGATCACGCCGGTGTGGTGGGCGACGGGCATGCGCCAGTTCCGGGACCTCGCCGAGCAGGAGCGGGAGAACGCCACCCAGCTCGCCAGGATCAGCGAGCTGGACCGCGACGCGGCGGTGGTCGCCGAGCGGTCGCGGATGGCGCGCGACCTGCACGACGTGATCGCCGGGCACCTGTCGGCGATCGCGATCCAGTCCGAGGCCGCGCTTTCGCTCAACGAAGCCGATCCGGCGACCTCGCGGAAGGTGCTGGAAGCCGTGCGGGAGAACAGCGTGCACGCGCTGGAGGAGATGCGGGCGATGATCGGGCTGCTGCAGTCCACCAGGGCGGACGAGGACGAGAAGACCGCGCCGGCCAGGCTGGCGGACCTGTCCGTGCTCGTCGACTCCGCGCGGGCCACCGGGATGCGCGTCGACGTGCGCACCGAACTGGACGAGGACAACCCGTTGCCCGCGGCGGTCGACCTGACCGCGTACCGGATCGCGCAGGAGGCGCTGACGAACGCGGTGAAGCACGCGCCGAACACCGACGCGGTCGTCACCGTCCGCAGGGTGGCGGGGACACTGCACGTCGAGGTGACCAACGAGCTGCCGCCGGACGCGGGTGCCGCGTCCGGCACCGGGAGAGGACTGTTGAACATGCGGGAACGGGCGGCCGCGGTGGGCGGCTCGCTGTCGGCGGGGCCAACGGGCTCGTCGTGGTCGGTACGGGCGCGGCTGCCGATCGCGGGGATGGGCTCGTGACCGAGGAGCCGGTGAAGGTGCTCGTCGCCGACGACCACGGCGCGATCAGGGCGGGGCTGGTGCTCATCCTGGACAACGCGCCGGGGATCGAGGTGGTCGGGGAAGCCGCCGACGGCGCGGCCGCGATCCGGCAGGCGCGGGCGCTGCGGCCCGACGTGGTCCTGATGGACGTGCGCATGCCCGGTGTCGACGGGATCGCCGCCACGAAGCAGATCGTGGCCGACGAACTGGCGCAGGTGCTGGTGCTGACCACCTTCGACGTCGACGAGTACGTGTACGCGGCGCTGCGCGCGGGCGCGGGCGGCTTCCTGCTCAAATCGGTCGAAGCACCGAGGCTGGTGGAGGCGGTGTGCCTGGTCGCGGCGGGCGAAGGAGTGCTGGCCCCGCAGGTGACCAGGAAGCTGATCACCGCGTTCGCCGCGGGCCCCGCCGAACCGGCGCAGGCACCCGCCGAGCTGGCCGCGCTCACCGAGCGGGAGCGGGAAGTGCTGGGGTGCCTCGGCGACGGACTGTCCAATGCGGAAATCGGGCACCGGCTGTTCATCGGCGAAACCACCGTCAAGACCCACGTGTCCAGGGTGCTGACGAAACTCGGCCTCCGCTCGCGGGTGCAGGCCGCGATCCTCGCCCAGGAGCAGGACCTCACCGGGCCGGGAAAAAACCCGGCGGATTAGGGGTCGTGTCGGCCTGCACCGGGGTCGCCGACCTTCTACTGTTTCCGGATGGGCGTGACGCGGACACTCAATGTCGACGACGTTCTCGAACGGCAGAACTCCGGGGAGCTGAAACGGCGGCTACGCGGGCGTGATCTGATCGGCTTCGGTGTCGGCATCATCATCGGCACCGGCATCTTCACGCTCGCCGGTGTGGAGGCGAAGAGCCACGCCGGGCCTTCGGTGACGCTGTCCTTCGTGATCGGCGCGGTGGTCGCCGGGCTCGCCGCGCTCTGCTACGCCGAACTGGCGTCGAGCGTGCCGACCGCGGGCAGCGCCTACACCTACGCGTTCGCCACGCTCGGCGAGATCTTCGCCTGGATCATCGGCTGGGACCTGCTGCTGGAGTTCGCGCTCGGCGCCGCGGTCGTCTCGCGCGGCTGGTCGGGATACCTGGCGAACCTGCTCGGGCTGCCGCAGAACCTGTTCGGCGAGGACGCGACGGTCAATATCGGCGCGGTGCTGATCATCGCGCTGCTGACCACGGTCGCCGTGGCGGGGATCAAGCAGTCCTCCCTGTTCACCAACGCGCTCGTGCTGGTGAAGGTCGCGGTGTGCGTGCTGATCCTGGTGGTCGGCGTGTTCTTCATCAAGGGCTCGAACCTCACCCCGTTCATCCCGGACGCGCAGCCGCCGACCTCCGGTACGGGGACGTTGCACCAGCCCGTCGTGCAAGCGGCGCTGGGGCTGCAGCAGTCGGTGTACGGGATCGCGGGCATGGTCACCGCGGCGGCGGTGGTGTTCTTCGCCTACACCGGTTTCGAGGCGCTGGCGAACCTCGGCGAGGAGACCCGCAACCCGCGCAAGGACCTGCGGGTCGGCATCCTCGGCGCGCTGGGCATCTGCGCGATCCTCTACATCGGCGTGTCGCTGGTGCTCACCGGCATGGTGCACTACACCGACATCGACGAGGGCGCGCCGCTCGCGGACGCGTTCAACCAGGTCGGCCAGCGCTGGGTCGGCGCGCTCATCTCCGTCGGCGCGATCACCGGGCTGACCTCGGTGATGATGGTGGAGCTGGTGACGATCGGGCGGATCGGGTTCGCGATGGGCCGCGACGGCCTGCTGCCGAAGAAGATCGGCGAGGCGCACCCGAAATGGGGCACCCCGCACCGGATGACGATCGGCGGCGCGGTGCTGATCGCGGCGCTGGCCGCGTTCGTCCCGATCAGCGAGCTGTCGGACATGGTGAGCATCGGCGCGCTGTCGGCGATGATCATCGTCGCGCTCGCGGTGCCGGTGCTGCGCAAGAAGCGCCCCGATCTCAAGCGCCCCTTCACGGTGCCGCTTTCGCCGGTGCTGCCGATCGCCGCCGCGCTCGCCTGCCTGTACCTGATGCTGAACCTGGACGTGCTCACCTGGATCCGGTTCGCGGTCTGGCTCCTGCTCGGCCTCGCGATCTACTTCTTCTACGGCCGCAAGCACTCCAAGCTCGCCGCGGCGGAAAAGGTCACGCCCAAAGCGACGGGAGAAGACCCGACGACCTGACCAGTTCGGTCACGTCGTCGGCGGTCGGGGTGACGATCAGGATTCCGTTGCCCCGCAAGGAGTGCGCCAGCAGTTCGGCCGGTTGCAGCCGCGCCTCACTGTCCACAACGGACACCAGCGTTCGGTCGCCCGCGGTGAGCGTGCCATCCAGCGCGGCGTATCGCCGTCCCGTCCGCTGCGATGTCCACAGTGGAGGGATGCCGCCTTCGAGCCAGTCCCGGAGCGCGCGGTCGGGCGTGTCGTCGGCGGCGAGGTCTGCCGCGGACAGGCACGCGAGCACACCCACCGCGTCCAGTCCGTGCAACGCCGTGAGCAGCGCGCGCAGCCGCTCGGCCGTCCAGTCACCGGAGACCGGCGTGACCCGGAACTCGGGGCCGGACAGGGCGTCGGCGAGCCCGGCCGCGGGCAGCCCGCGCGCCATCGCAACGGCCATCTCATCCCGGGCGAGCGCACCGGGGAACCGCCGGATCTCGTCGAGCAGCGCCATCGCGGTGCAGTCTCTCACGGTGGTCCGGTGACTACGTCGGGTCGTCCCGCGCGCCGGGACGACACGCCCGGAGGTCGCGACACGCCGAAGAGCCCGCATTGTGACCATCCCCCACAGCGCGTCACGGAATTCCGCTGTGAACGAACAAGATCGGCGCGGGCCGGGACTTGATACGCCGGACGGATGCCGCGGTACCCGCCTACGCAGGCACTTTCACCTGGGGAAACGGCAAAATCCGTTACTCCGCGTCCCGGTCCGCGGGAATGATCTACGACATCCGGGGTAATTCGGCGTGACACACCTCCCACCGGCGCGGGAACACTTGCGGCCCGCCGAACGTCTGCAAGAGTGGAAGCAACGAACACCGCGGAGCCGGTGGCGACCCCGCCCCCGGAGTCAGTGCCGAAGTGGTCGTAGCTGGATCGATGGCATCGGGCAACCGGTGCCGGGACGGAGGGAGACTCCCATGACATCACCTACGCTCACCCGCCCCGAACTGACCGCTGCCGACCGTTGCGACCGGTGCGGTGCCGCAGCACAGGTTCGCGCCGTACTCAGCACTGGCGGCGAGTTGCTCTTCTGCGGACACCACGCTCGGGAGCACGAGAACAAGCTCAAGGAAATGGCAGCGGACATTCAGCGAGGCTGACGAAGAGTCTTTCTCTGACAGGTGGCGAGTGCTCCCAGAGCACTCGCCACCTTTCGTTTTCGGGCCAGGTTCAGACCGTGTCGAGCACCTGCTCGAAGGCTACCTCGGCGGCCCCGAGCAGCTTCACGTCGGCGCCGAGGCTCGAACAGACGATGTCCGTGCCGCCGACCGCCCTGCTGACCAGGCTCCGGCGCCGCACGGCCGCCGTGACGGAGTCGAGCACCGGGGGCGGCAGCATGGTGAACAGGTCGCCGAGCACGACGAGCTGCGGGCCGAGCAGGTTGACCACGTTGACCAGCCCCAGGGTGAGCCACTCGGCGAACTCCCCGAGGCGCCGTACGGCCGCCTCGGCGTCCTGTGCGAGCTCTTTCAGCTCGACGAGGATCGCTCCCCTGGGCGTGTCCTCGGGCAGGCCGAGCGCGCGGCACAGCGCCGCCTCCCCGACTTCGGTTTCCCAGCAGCCGCTGCTGCCGCAGTAGCAGCCACGGCCGCCCGGCCGGATCACCATGTGGCCCAGCTCTCCCACGTACCCGGCCGCCCCGCGCAGGGAGGCGCCCTCGGCGATCACGCCACCGCCGACACCGACATCGGCCGAGACGTACACCGCGTCCGAAGAACCGCGTGCCGAGCCGCGGAGGTGCTCGGCGACGGCGCCCAGCTCGGCGTCGTTGCCGACCAGCACCGGGACCCGCAGCACGCTCGTCAGCCGCTCGCCGAGCGCGATGTCGGTCCAGCGCAGGTTGGGCGCCTCGTGCACGTGCCCGTCCGCGCGCCGGACCACGCCGGGCACCGAAACCCCGGCGCCGGAAGGGATGCAGCCGAGATCGCCGGCGAGCACGGTCGCCGAGTCGACGATGTGCGTGATGACCTCGCCCGGCTCGCGGTTGCGGCCGTGCAGGTTCCAGCTGTTGCGGCCGAGGATCTGCCCGCCGAGCCCGACGAACGCGATCGCGACGTGCTCGACCTGGATGTCGACCGCGAGCACCACGGCTGCCTGCGGCTGGGGCAGCACCAGTAGCGAGGGGCGGCCGGCCCCCCGCCCTGGACGAGGTACCCGTTCCTCCACGACCCCGGCCTCGGCGAGGCCGTCGACCAGCGTCTTGATGGTGCTGCGGTTCAACCCGAGCTCGTTGGCCAGCGTCGCCCTGGTGACCGGTCCCCCGATGTGCAGGAGCCGCAACAAGGTCGTGCGGTTGTGCCGGCGCACCTCGTCTGGTCGTGCAACAGGCGTGCTGGTCACGGGCCTTATCATTCCATGGACGGCTCAGCGGGGCGCCGTGGCGGCGCGACGGCGGGACAGCGCGTCGACCGTGGCGGCCAGCATGAGCACGAGTCCGGTGATCACGTTGACCACCGCGGGCGGCTGTCCGAGCAGGCCGAGCGCGTTGGTCACGACGGCGAGCACGGCGCCGCCGATCACCGCGTCCACGATCCGGCCGCGGCCGCCGAACAGCGAGGTCCCGCCGATCACCGCGGCGCCGACGGCGAACAGCAGCGTGTTGAGACCGCCAGCCTGCGGGTCGACCGAGCCGACCTTCGACGAGTAGACGATCGCGCCGACCGCGGCCACGGTCGAGCAGATCACGAACACGCTGGCCCTGATCTTGTCGACGTTGATCCCGGCCCGGCGCGCCGCCTCGCGGTTGCCGCCGACGGCGTAGATGTGCCTGCCGTACTTGGTGCGGTTGAGCACGTAGGTGCCCGCGACGAGCAGCACCAGCACGATCGGGACCACGTACGGCACACCGGAGATCACGATGTTCGGGTTCGGCGCCCTGTTGATCGTGAACAGGTACGTGGCGACGGCGGCGAGCACCGCGACCGCGCCGACCTTGAACAGCACGAGCGGGGTCGGCTGGGTGACGAGCCCGCGCTTGAGCCGGGAGAAGTGCTGCCCGAGCGTGACCGCGGCGAACCCGCCCGCGCCGAGCACGAACAGCAGCCAGCTCCCGAGCGTGGACAGGTTTCCGTTGGCCACCTTGAACAACACCTCGGAGGTGCTGATCCCGAGCGTGCCGCCCTGGCCGATGAACTGCAGGATCACGCCCTGCCACACGATGAACAGCGCCAGGGTCACCACGAACGACGGCATGCCGATCTTGGACACCAGGAACCCGGTGATGCAGCCGATCGCGGCGCCGACGCTGATGGCGAGCAGCATTTCGACCCACGGGTTCGCCGCGGCCCCGGACAGCGCGAGCACGATCGCGACGAACGCGAACGCGGCACCGGCCCAGATCCGCAGGAAGATCCCGAGCAGCACGGCGACCGCGAGCACGGCGAGGAAGGCGTAGAACACGCCGGTGTGCATGCCGCCGAGCAGGTTGCCGTTGCGCACGTAGTGCAGTGCCATCACCGCGCCCGCGACACCGGAGGCGGTTCCGGCCGACAGATCGATCTCGCCGAGCAGCAGCACGAACACGATGCCCATCGCGATGATCGTCTGCCCCGCGCCCTGCGCGAGGAGGTTCGCGATGTTGTTGAGGGAGAAGAACTTGTCCGACAGCGCGGAGAACAGGACGACGAGCACGAGCAGGCCGAGCACCGCGGGCAGCGCGCCGAGCTGGCCCGCCTTGAGCCGCGACCCGTAGTCGCGGATGGCTTCCCCGGTGGACATCGACGTGGTGTCGATGCCGAAATCGGTGATCGCGCCGGACGGCACACCGTTCGCTTGCTCCCCGGTGCGTTCCGGTTTGGCCGAGGTTTCAGTCATTGCGGGTTCTTTCTGTGGTCACGGCGCGACGGCTTCGGGGCGGGCGAGGCCGAGATCGCCCGACCGGCCCGCGGTGATGAGTTCGACGACCTGGCCGTGCGTCACGTCCTTCGTGGCGACGTCGGCGACGAGCCTGCCGAGGTAGAGCACCGCGATCCGGTCGGCGACCTCGAAGACGTCGGCCATGTTGTGGCTGATCAGCACGACACCGAGGCCCTGCTCGGCGAGGCGGCGCACGAGGTCGAGCACCTGGCGGGTCTGCGCGACGCCGAGCGCGGCGGTCGGCTCGTCGAGCAGCACGACCTTGCTATCCCACAGCACGGATTTCGCGATCGCCACGGTCTGGCGCTGGCCGCCGGAAAGCGCGGAAACGGGCGTGCGAACGGATTTCACGGTACGCACGGACAACGACGCGAGCGTTTCGCGCGCCGCCTTCTCCATGCTGGCTTCGTCGAGCAGCCAGGAACTCCCGCGCTCGCGGCCGAGGAACATGTTCTGCACGATGTCGAGGTTGTCTGCGAGCGCGAGGTCCTGGTAGACGACCTCGATGCCGAGTTCGGCGGCGTCC
Organism: Amycolatopsis sp. CA-230715; assembly: GCF_018736145.1. Classification (GTDB taxonomy): domain Bacteria; phylum Actinomycetota; class Actinomycetes; order Mycobacteriales; family Pseudonocardiaceae; genus Amycolatopsis. Next base: position 7,420,569 of record NZ_CP059997.1, on the reverse strand, counting down.
TTGGGGCCGCGGACGTGCACCTGCTTCCCGGCGAAGGTGATCGCGCCCGAGTCCGACGGGTGGATGCCCGCGATGCACTTGACCAAAGTGGACTTCCCGGCGCCGTTGTCGCCGACGAGCGCGGTGACCTGGCCAGGCCGCACGGCGAAGTCCACGTCGTGCAGGACGTGGACCGGGCCGAAGCTCTTGTTCAGGTGTTTCAGTTCGAGTATCGGTTCGCTCACTGCTGGTCCTTCTGCTGCGCACTGGACACCGGGGCGGGACGCGATGTCGGGGGAACCTCATCCCGCCCCGGCTGCTGGGGGTGCTACTTGATGCCGAGCTGCGCGCAGGCGGCCGCGAGGTCGCCGCCGCAGATCTCCGACGCCTTGACGTAGCCCTCGTCGACGACCTTCTTCACACTGTCCTTTGTGGTCAGCTGCGGCTGCAGGAGCACGGACTTGACGGTGCGGTTGCCCTTCGGGTCCTTCGACACCGCGGTGGCGATCGCGTCGGCGCCCGCCTTGTCTCCCTTGGCAAGCGCGGCCGCGAGGTTCGCCGCGTTCTCCGCCTCTTCCTTGATCGGCTTGAACACGCTCATGTACTGCTCGCCGCGCAGGATCGCCATCAGGCCGTCGGCGGTGGCGTCCTGCCCGGTCACCGGCACCTTCCCGGCGAGGCCGTTCTTCTTCAGCACGGTGATCACCGCACCGGCGAGCCCGTCGTTCGCCGCGACGACGCCGTCGACCTTGCCGCCGTTGGCGGTGAGGATGTTCTCGAAGGTGCTGCCGCCCTTCTGGTTGTCCCAGTCGTCGATGGGCTGGCTGCGCACGAGCTTGAGGTCACCGGAGGCGTACTTGGCCTTCAGCACGCTCTGCTGCCCGTTGTAGAACAGGGTCGCGTTGTTGTCCGTCGGCGCGCCCTCGATCTCGATGACCTGCGCGCCTTTCTTGTCCTTCAACGCATCCGCGAGTCCCTGGCCCTGCAGCGCGCCGACCTTCTCGTTGTCGAAGGAGACGTAGTAGTCGGAGCCGCCGCCGAGGTTGAGCCGGTCGTAGTCGATGGTCGGGATGCCCGCGGTCTTGGCCTTCGCCGCGACCGCGCTGCCGACCTCGCTGTTGATCGAGGCGATGACGAGCACCTTCACGCCCTGGGCGATCATGCCGTCGGCCAGCGTGGTGAACTTCTGGACGTCGCCCTGCGCGTTCTGCACGTCGGCGTCGAAGCCCTTCGCCTTGAGCGCCTGCTCGAGGTAGGGCTTGTCGAACGCCTCCCACCTGGCGGAGGTGGCCGTCTCGGGGAGGATGACGCCGACCTTGCCGTTGGCGCCGCCGCCGCTGCCGCTGCTGCTGTTCGACGAGCTGCTGCCGCCGCTCCCGGAGTCGCTGTTGGCGCCGCACGCGGTGAGAGTGAGCGTGACGCCCATCGCCGCGGCGACGAAGGCGACGGTTCTCTTGCGCATCCGCTGTCCTTCCAGATCCTGCCGACGGGCCTGGGATCCGGGCGGGCCCGGCGCACCGTCGCGCAAATGTTGTGGGCGACAACATATGTCGGCGACCGCCGGTGGGGAAGATTACTGGATCGATCCAGAACAAGGCGTTCGGACACGGTTTGGCAACGGCAGCGGATGACCATATCCGCAGGTTGACGGGGTGGGATTCACCAAGAGCGGAGCGTGACGATGCGCTCCTCGAGCTGTTCCATGGTGGCCATCGCGGTCGGCGGGCCGCCGCACACCTTGCGCAGTTCGTTGTGGATCGCGCCGTGCGGCTTCTTGGTCCGGTGGTGGTACATGCCGACGAGCGCGTTCAGCTCCTTGCGCAGGCCCGCGATCCGCTCGCTGACCGGCTGCGGCTTCGGCTGGGCGGGCTCCGCCTGCTCCTCCGGCTTGCGCCGCTTGCTGTCCGCGAGCTGCTCCTCCTGGCGCTTGCGCAGCAGCGCGCGCACCTGGTCCGGTTCCAGCAGACCGGGCAGCCCGAGGTACTCCTGCTCCTCGTCGGAACCGGAGAACACCGCGGTGCCGAACGAGTTCCCGTCGTAGATCACCTGGTCCAGCTCGGCGGAGGCGCCCAGCGAGGTGAACGCCTTCTCCTCCTCGCCAGGCTCGTCCTCGGTGCGGTTCGCCGCGGCGAGCAGTTCGTCGTCCCAGCCGTCCTTTTCCCGGTGCGGCTTGCCGAGCACGTGGTCGCGCTGGGCTTCCAGCTCGCTCGCCAGCTCCAGCAGCACCGGCACGCTCGGCACGAAGACGCTCGCGGTCTCCCCCTGCTTGCGCGCACGCACGAACCGGCCGATGGCCTGCGCGAAGAACAACGGGGTCGAGGCGCTCGTCGCGTAGACGCCGACGGCGAGCCTCGGCACGTCGACACCCTCGGAAACCATGCGCACCGCGACCAGCCAGCGCTCGTCCGACGAGGAGAACTCGCCGATCCGCTTGGACGCCTTCGGATCGTCGGAGAGCACGACCACCGGCTCCTCGCCGGAAATCCGCTGCAGGATCTTCGCGTAGGCGCGCGCCGAATCCTGGTCGGTGGCGATCACCAGACCGCCCGCGTCCGGGATGCCGCCCGCCCTGAGCTGGTTCAACCGCGTGTCGGCGGCCTGCAGCACGGACGGAATCCATTCGCCAGCCGGGTCGAGCGCGGTACGCCAGGCGCGCGCGTTCTGCTCCGCGGTCAGCGGCTCGCCGAGGCGCGCGGTGAACTCGTCACCCGCACTCGTCCGCCAGGAAGCCTCGCCGGAATAGGCGAGGAAGACCACGGGACGGACCACGCCGTCGGCGAGCGCGTCGGCATAACCGTAGGAATGGTCGGCCCTGCTCCGCATCATGCCTTCGCCGTCGGGTTCGTACGTGACGAACGGGATCGGCGAGTCGTCGCTGCGGAACGGGGTCCCGGTGAGTTCGAGCCTGCGCACGGCGGGCGTGAAGGCCTCGCGGATCGCGTCACCCCACGACTTCGCGTCGCCGCCGTGGTGGATCTCGTCGAGGATGACCAGCGTCTTGCGGTTTTCCGTGCGCACCCTGTGCAGCGTCGGATGGGCGGCGACCTGGGCGTAGGTCAGCGCGACGCCCTGGAAGTCCGACGAGGTGACGCCCGTGGTGTTGCGGAAGTTCGAGTCGATCGCGATCCCGGCGCCCGCCGCCGAAACCGCCCACTGGTGCTTGAGGTGCTCGGTCGGGGTGACGATCGTGATCGACTCGATCGTCCGGTCCGAGAGCAGTTCGGCCGCGATGCGCAGGCCGAACACGGTCTTGCCCGCACCGGGCGTCGCCACCGCGAGGAAGTCCTGCGGCTTGCTGGTGAGGTACTTGGTCAGCGCGCGGCGCTGCCATGCGCGCAGCGGCCGCGCCGTCGAGTCCTGCTCCGCCGGCGGCGCGCCGAGTTCCGTCCGATTGCGTTGGGCCGTTTCCGACATCGGGATACGTCCAACTCCTCTCGCGGCCTGCGACAACATGCGAATGCCCCCACGGAAAAGTCCCGGCTACCGTGCCGGACCGGAAGTGAGGGCGCTCCGAAGAGCCTACCCCGGGCGCCGCCGGGGCGCGGGCATCGGCACGGGTGATGTCCGCCAACTCGCCGAGTTCAGGCGGGGCGACGAGCCAAAAGAACCGAAATGCACCATGCTGGACCCTGCGATGGACGGAGCAGACGAGGCTGAGCGGGTACCGGGCCCCGCCGCGGTGAAGACGGCCCGCAAGGGCCCCCTGCGCTTGATCCAGCGCACTTTCAGCAAGGCGTGGGACGGCAACATCTTCTCCGAGGCCGCGGAGGCTGCGTTCTGGCAGACGCTGTCGCTGCCGCCGCTGCTGCTCGGGCTGCTCGGCAGCGTGGGTTACCTCTCCGACTGGTTCGGCCCGACGCTGGTCACCTCGGTGCACGACCAGATCATCCGGTTCTGCCACCAGGTGTTCAGCCCGAACGCGGTGCAGGAGATCATCGAGCCGACCGTCAACAGCATCCTGAGCGTCGGCAAGGGCGAGATCGTCTCGATCGGTTTCGTCATCTCGCTGTGGGCGGGTTCGTCCGCGATGTCGTCGTTCGTCGACGCGATCACCGTCGCCCACGACCAGTACGGCGTGCGCAACGAGGTGTGGCAGCGGATCTTCGCACTGCTGCTGTACATGTGCGCGCTGGTGGCGCTGGTGATCGGGCTGCCGCTGCTGGCGATCGGCCCCGACCTGCTGCCGAGGTTCTTCCCCGCCGACTGGCGGCCGACCGTGTCGGACTGGGTCGGCACGCTCTACTACCCGATCCTCGGTGTGCTGATCGTGCTCGCGCTCGCCACGCTCTACAAGCTCGCGCTGCCGAGGAAGCTGCCGTGGCACCGCGGCCTGCCCGGCGCGGTGCTGGCGATGGTGGTGTTCCTGCTCTCCAGCATCGGCCTGCGGATCTACCTGACCTGGATCACCAAGACCGGCTACACCTACGGCGCGCTGGCCGCGCCGATCGCGTTCCTGCTGCTGACCTTCTTCATCGGGCTCGCCGTGGTCGGCGGCGCCTACTTCAACAGCGCGATCCAGGAGTTGTGGCCGGCGAAGGCGACCAGGCGGCAGCGCCGGAAGTGGCGCCGCCTCGAACTGGAGCGCGCCAACGAGCGCATGAAGTCCGAGGAGGGCAAGAAGCTCTGGGAGCGCGCGACGTTGCCGCTGCGCCGCCCGGCGAAGTCCGAGAACGGTTCGACGCCCCCCGAAGAGGGCACAGACAGCACGGACGACGCCAAGCAGGAACCGTCAGGCGGCGCGGAACCGCCAGGTCTTGCTGTCGATCGCCGCGCAGATGCCGGGTGACACCACGACGACGCGCAACGTACCGTCCCGCTCGTCGTAGTCGATCCCCTCTGCCTCGAAGTCGCCGCCGCACGCGCTTTCCAGCGGCAGCTGGCCGAGCGAGCGGACCTTCCCGGTGACGTCGGAACCGTGCACCGGCGCCGAAAGATCCACCTGCAGCAAGGGTTTGGTGACGCCGAACAGCTTGCCATCGGGATCGTCGGAGGAGCAGAGCAGGCGCGTCGCGGTGACGAAGTCGCAGCCCTGAACGTCGCGCACGGGGTGGTCGAGCCGGATCGCCGAGGCGTAGGGCAGGTTCTTGCCCGGGTCGGTGAACGCGACCCCTGGCATCGGGTGCACGAGCAGGCGGTCCATCGTGCCCCACTCGCCCGCGACAAGCCAGCGGCCGTCGGGGGACACCGCGGCGAACGAGTTGTTGTTCGCCTCCCACGATTCCAGCGCGTGCTGGTAGTCGGTGGTCTTGCCGTCGGGCGCCTGCACGCGGAAGAGCTTGGCGCCGCGGTCGTCGCGCTGGTACGGCTCGACGTAGTAGCCCAGTGCGGAACCGGGGTCGCCGACGTGGTTCCAGCCCTTGACGCGCAGGTCGAGCGGGATGGTGCCGATACCGGTGTAGCGGATCGTGGTGCCGCCCGGCCGGACGACGGTGGCGAGGCCCTGGCTCTCGTCGAGCGGGCGGGCGCGGTCGGACCCGACCGTCACCCAGCCTTCAGCGGCCGAAGCGGCGGGCGCGCCGAGGACGAGCAGAGCCGCCACCGCCACCAGTGTTCCGAACCTGCGCATGAGGTCTCCGTCCCGTGCGTTCGCGTGGTTGGTTCATACCAGCGGCGCACGGGACGGGGTAGCCGCCAAGTGAATAATTTTCACCTTGGCGGCCCGCGATCACTCGCCCGGCTTCATCCGGTCGTAGATCTTCTTGCAGTCGGGGCACACCGGCGAACCCGGCTTCGGCGACTTCGTCACCGGGAAGACCTCGCCGCACAGCGCCACCACGTGCGTGCCCATGACCGCGCTTTCCGCGATCTTGTTCTTGCGCACGTAGTGGAACATCTTCGGCGCGTCGTCGTCGGAGGTGTCGGTGCCCTCCGGGCGGGTGTCGACCTCGGGCAAAGTCTGTGTACTCACCCCTCCATGATGCCCCAGATCGCCGTTCGGCGAAGATGTCCCCTCGTGACCAGTTCAGCCCAGGCGCCCCCGATCACCGTCGCCGAGGAAGTTTCCGACGCGCTGACCAGCGGGCGCGCGGTCGTCGCCCTGGAGAGCACGCTGCTCTCGCACGGCCTGCCGTCCGGCCGGAACCTCACCGTGGCGCGGCGCCTGGAGCAAGCGGTCCGGGACGCGGGCGCGGTGCCCGCGACTATCGCGGTCCTCGACGGCGAACCGCTCGCAGGTCTGTCGAACGAGCAGCTCGAACGGGTGTGCGCCGAGGATCTCGCGAAGCTGTCGTTGCGCGATCTCGGGCCCGCGGTCGGGCTCGGGCTGTCCGGCGCGACGACGGTGGCGAGCACGAGCGCGCTCGCGCACGCGGCCGGGATCGGCGTGTTCGGCACCGGCGGGCTCGGCGGTGTCCACCTCGGCGCGGCGCAGACCTGGGACGTGTCCGCCGATCTCGGCGCGCTCGGCGCGTTGCCGACCGTGGTCGTGTGCTCCGGCGTCAAGTCGGTGCTCGACATCGCGGCGACGCTGGAGGTGCTGGAGACCAACTCGGTGCCGGTGCTCGGCTACCGCACGGACGACTTCCCGGCGTTCTACCTGCGCTCGTCCGGATATCCCGCGCCGTGGCGGGTGGACGATCCCGCCACCGCCGCGAAGGTGATCAGCGCGCACCGCGCCTACTCCGGCTCGGGGGTGCTGGTGACGAACCCGGTCCCCGAAGAGTCCGAAATGGACAAAGACCTGCACGACCGGCTGCTCCGCGGCGGGCTCGACCTGCTCGCCGAACGCGGGGTGCAGGGCTCCGACGTGACCCCGGTGCTGCTGGAGCACTTCCACGAGGCGAGCGGCGGGGTGAGCCTCGACGCGAACGAAGCGCTCGTGCTGGCGAACGTGGCGCTGGCGGCCGAGATCGCGGTGGAACTCGCATGAGCGACGCTTGCGAGCGAATCGAGGACATCATGCGCCAAAAGAAATCAGACGCTGTCTCGCGGAGCGAGGCGATCGCATGACCGGGGTGATCGTGGTCGGGGACGCGGGCCTCGACGTGGTGGCCAGGCTCGCCGGGCCGGTCGTGCACGGCGGGGACGTGCGGGCCGGGATCCGGTTCACCGGCGGCGGTTCCGGCGCGAACACCGCGTTGTGGCTGCGCGCGTGCGAGGTCGAGCCGACGCTGGTGGCCCGCATCGGCGACGACGCCGGCGGCCGGCTGATCCGGTCCGAGCTGGAAGCAGCCGGGGTGCGCTGCGCCTTCACCGTCGACCCCGACGCGGCGACGTGCTGCGTGGTGGTGCTGGTCGACAGCGCCGACGGCCAGCGCAGCATGCTCGCCGACCGCGGTGCGAACGCCCGCTTCTCCCCCGCCGACGTCGATTCCGCGGTCCTCGCGGGCGCACGTCACCTGCACCTGTCCGGTTACGTGCTGCTCGACCCGTCGTCGCGGCCCGCGGGCATCGCTTCGCTCGCGGCGGCCAAGGAAGCGGGCCTGACCACCTCCGTCGATCCGCAGGCGGCCGCGCACATCAAGGACCCCGCCGCGTTCCTCGACGACGTGCGCGGCGTCGACCTGCTGATGCCGAACTCCGAGGAGTTGGAAGCGCTCACCGGATCGCGGGAGGTGTCCGCGGCGAAGTCGCTGCTGGACGTGGTGGGCTCGGTCGTGCTGACGGCGGGGATGAACGGCGCGTCCTGGGTCGACGGCGACGGGGTCACGAGCGTCCCGGCGGAACCGGCCGACTGCGTCGACTCCACGGGCGCGGGCGACGCGTTCGACGCGGGTGTGCTGTCGGCGTGGCTCGCCGATGAGTCCACTGTGGACATCTTGCGGCGCGGGGTTTCCTGCGGGGCGCGCGCGGTGCGCAAGCTCGGCCCGCAGCCGTAGGGTCGGCCCCACGTCGTTTCCGGTGGTCCGCCCCCGTGCGCTCGCGCGGTGGCGGCCCTACGTTCCGGTCTGTGAAGCCAATCAAGCGAAGATTCTTCTGCGCGGCCCTGCTCACCGCGGTCATGGCGGCATCGGGGATCGGCACGGCAGCGGCCGACACCGGCTGCCGTGGCGCGCTGCTCGCGTCCACCGTCGTAGACCGGATCCCCGCGGACAAGGTCGGCGAATACCTGCGCAAGGCCAATCTCGATCCGTCTCGGGCGAAGTTCGGGGTGATCGCCGAGCGGATCGAGTACCGCACGGTTACCCCGAACGGCCGCCCGACCGTCGCAAGTGGACTGGTGGTGCGGCCGGACGGGAACCCCGCCGCGACCGATCTCGTGTCCTGGGCGCACGGCACGATGATCTACCGGGGCTACGCCGGTTCGGTCAGCGCGACCGACAGCACCCGCTCGTACGCGGCGCTGTTCGCGTCCGCGGGCTACGTCACCTCCGCACCGGACTACCTCGGGCTGGGCACCGGCCCCGGTACGCACCCGTACCTCGACGTCGACTCGGAAACCACGGCGTCGATCGACGCGCTGCGAGCGACGAAGCAGCTCGCGGCCCGCGAACGCGTGCGGACGACCGATCGCGTGCTGGCCACCGGGTTTTCCCAGGGCGGCCCGGCGGCGATGGCGCTCGGGCGGGCCCTTTCGCGCGGCGCCGACCCGCACCTCAGGCTCGCCGCGCTGGCTCCGATCAGCGGCCCGTACGACCTGAGCGGCCTCGTTTCGACGGCGCTGTCCGGCGGAATAGACAACGCCACCGCCTACACGGCGTACTTCACCGTGGCGTGGAACCGGTTGCACCACCTGTACGACTCGCCCGCGGAAGCGTTCCGCGACCCGGCGATCGTCGACCTCTTCGACGGAAACCACCCCGACCAAGAGGTGTTCCCGAAACTTCCCGCCACCGTCGGCGAACTGCTGACGCCGCAGTTCATCGAAAAGCTGAAGCACCCGACCAGCGCGCTGCGGCGCGCTTTCCGCGTCGCCGACGGTACGTGCGACTGGCGGCCGAACGTCCCGGTGCACCTGTTCGCGGCGAGCGGGGACCACACGGTGCCGATCTGGAACTCGCGCACCTGCGCCGGACAGTTGCGGGAAAACCACGCCACCGCGGAGGTCGTCGACGTCGGCGCGGTCGACCACCTCCCGTCGGCGAAGCGGGCCAGCGCGCAGATATTGGCTCTGTTCCAAGCATCCTGAGCCGAGTTCAGGACACTGACTGCCGTGAAGGTGGCCTTCAGGGCGTCTAGGTCCCCGAAGGCCACTTTCGGGGCGTAGCGGCCCCTTCAAAGCAACCCACCCCGCAACCGCGACACGCAGTCGTACCCGCAAGCTCGCGCTACTTCGCCCCCTTCTACCGGAACGCCCGTCGGGGGCACGCCTCAGACGGCTAGGCCGTTTTGACCGCGCCGCCGTCGACGACGTAGTCGTGCCCGGTCATGCTGGCCGCGAGCGGAGAAGCCAGGTAGGCCACGAAGGACGCGACCTGCTCGGGCTCGACCAGCTCACCGGACGGGATCCCGGACGCGGCGGCCAATCCGGCGAGCAGTTCGTCGTGCGAAACGCCCTGTGCCGCGGCAACCGCGCCGCCGAAACCGTCGGGGTCCGTCCACAAAGACGTGCGCGTCGGGCCGGGCGAAACCGTGGCGACGCGGACTCCCTGGCCGCCGTATTCCTCGGCCATCGCCTTGCCGAACACGTTGAGCGCGGCCTTGGCGGTGGTGTAGGGAGCCGGCGCGTCCTGCGGTACCCGTGCGCCGATCGAGGAGATGTTGACAACCAGGCCACGGGTGCGGACCACGCTGTCGATGGCGGCTTGGCTGGTGCGCACGGCGGCGAAGAAGTTCAGGTCGAAGATCTGCGCCCACTGCTTGTCGTCGTAGCCGAAGAACGGCCGAAGCTCGCTCAGTTCACCGCCGCCGACGTTGTTGACCAGGACGTCGATATCACCGTGCTCGTCGAGCACCGAGCGCACGAGGTCCGCTGGACCGTCCGGAGTGGACAGATCGGCCACCACGGCGCGCGCCCCGCTCTCGGCGAGTTCGGCGGAGGTGGTGCGCGCGGCGCCGATCACCGTCATCCCCTCCGCGACCAGTGCGCGCACGATCGCCAGCCCGATCCCCCTGCTGGCGCCGGTGACCAGCGCGGTCTTCCCCGTCAACTGCAAGTCCATCGCAACTCCCTCCAGTGATGCGTCAAACGCGATGCATTCACTCTACAAACTGCAACACCAATGACGCAACTAATGAAGTGATGGCAGCGACGACGTAGCATCATCGACGTGACAACGCAGCAGCGCCCGCTGCGCGCGGATGCCGAGCGGACCGTGCGCACCATCCTCGAAGCGGCCGAACGCGTGTACAGCGCCGACCCGACGGCCACCATCGAGCAGGTCGCCGAGGCCGCCGGAGTGGCCCGCACGACCGTGCACCGCCGGTTCGCCACGCGCGAGGCACTGCTCGACGCGCTGAGCAAATGGGCGACCGAGCAGTTCCAGGGCGCGATCGACGCGGCCCGGCCGGAATCGACGCCCCCGCTCGTCGCGCTGTACCAGGTCACCGCCAACGTGCTGCGGGTCAAGAGCAGCTGGCGGTTCGCCATGGGACGGATCGCGTCGGACGCTTCCACGGCCGCCGTGCACGCGGACGCGGAAGCCCGATGCGTCGAGCTGCTTCGCCGCGCGATCGGCGCCGGGCTGCTGCGACCGGACGTCGATCCGCGCTGGGCGAGCCGCGTCTACCTGGCCCTCGTCAACGAAGCCTGCCGGGGCGGCGTCGATGACGAGGGCCCGGACGCGCTGGCCGCGACGATCATGGACACGCTCCTGCGCGGAATCGGGACCGAGGCGGCCAGGCTCTGACCCGGCGTCAGCTCACCGGGAGCGGGTCCTGGCCGATGTAGTACTGCCCGTTGGACGCGCCCTCGCGCACCTTCGCGAAGCCGTACTCGATCATCTCCGCCTCGTACTTCCGCAAGGCCACCAGCGGATCACCGCCGCCGGAAAGCAGTGCCGACAGCAGATCCGCGTCCCACAGCGCCGCGCACGCCCCCGCGCCCGCCGCCGGGCTCATCGCGTGGATGGCGTCACCGAGCAACGTGACGTTCGTGGTCGGCCACGGCTCGATGGGAACGCTGCTGCGCAAGGAAAGCGCGAACACGGACTCCGGCTCGCAGTGCGCCACGATGTCGCGGATCCGCGGATGCCAGTCGCGGACGCCGCGCGTCATCAGCGCGTGGAGATCCGGTCCCGGCATCGTGCGCAGTTCGGCGAAGTCGTGCTCGAACCAGTCGTGGCGCGCGCTGAAGGAACACGTCATGTAGCTCGAAACGGGGTGCAGGTCGATACCCGCGATCCGCGCCGCCGCCTGCCGGGGATCCTCCGGGAACTCGACCGGGGCGACTCCCGCGCGCGTGCGGTCCGGCCCGGCGATGGCGGTGAAGATCCCGAACATCCGGTCGTCGAACAGGCCGCGCGTCCGCTCGTCGAGCGGGACCCGGCCGTAGAGCTGGTACACGCCGGTGTCGAAGATCCGCGCGTGCGGCAGGTACTGGCGGCGCACGGTGGAGTTGATGCCGTCGGCCGCGACCAGCACGTCGGCCGTGGTTTCGGTGCCGTCCCGGAAGGACGCGGTGACCTGCCCGCGCTCGCTGCGGTACCCGGTCAGCTCCTTGCCGAACTCGACCTCGTCCTCGATGCCGGAGATCAGGATCCGGCGCAGTACCAGCCGATCGATGGAGACGTCTCCACCGCCGTCGAATTCGTCGGCCAGCACGGTTTCGAGCCGGTCGTCCAGCATCATGAACGGCGTCGACGGCACATACGCGGTGGCGTCGAACAACTCCGCCAGCCTCGGCGGCAGCAGCCTGCGCAACCCCTGCATGGCCCTGCCGTCGAGGTGCAGCCGGTACCCCTGCATCCGCGACGCCAGCGCGGCATCGCGTTCGTAGACCCGCACGTCGATTCCCGCGCGCTTGAGCCCTTGGGCGAGCGCCAGCCCGCCGAGCCCCGCACCGATGACGGCAACACGCATCACGACCACTTCCCTTCGCACACGACGGTTTGAAGGGACGCACAGGTCACCTCCCCGCGGGGATGTGGTGCTGCACAAGCGCTTTCCGGACTAACCCATACCGGACCATGGTCTTCGCGCGTCCGCACCACGACCCTAGCGAAAACAAAGAAATCCTTCACGCCCGGCACAGGCTGGCCACAGGAAGCGCGGTGATCCTGGAGGTATCCACCAAGGAGGTCGCGATGCCAGCCGAACGCTCCTTCCCCGCCCACACCGCGAGCCTGCGCGGGCCGCGCACGGTCAACGCCGACGCGGTCGGCGCCTTCACCGATCCGCTGACCGGGTCCACCGTCGTCGCGCTCGCCGACGGCGTCGGTGACGACGCGGCGGCCTCCCGCGCGGCGCGTCTCGCCGCCTCCGCCGCCGCCCGCACGCCCGCGCACCTCGGCCCGGTCGTGGCGATCAAGGCCGCGCAGGCCGCCGTCACCGCCGACGCGACCGCGGGCGACTGCGTGCTCGTGGTCGCGATGCCGACGCCGGACGGCGGCTTCCGGATCGGCTGGGTCGGCGACGCGCGCGCCCACGCCTGGGACGGGCAGCGCCTCCGCCTGCTGACCACCGACCACACGCTGGCCCAGTTCTTCCGCACCCGCGGCCAGCCGACCACCCCGCCGATGGAGCACGTGGTCACCACCAGCGTCCGCACCGCCGCGCCGAAGCAGTTCGGACTGACCCACGTCGCTGGCCCGGCCGGGATGCTGCTCACCAGCGACGGCGTGCACAAGCGCCTCACCGCCGAGACGATGGCCGAAGTGCTGGTCGGCGGATCGATCTCCGCGCTCGTCGAAACCGCCATCACGGTCGGCGGCTCGGACAACGCCACCGCCATCGTCGTCGAGCCGCCGCCGAACGCCGACGGACCGACCGTCGCCTTCCACCTCGCGGCCGCTTGACTCTTTTGGCTGGTCAGCAAGGCTGTGCCAACCCCGCCTCTTCCCGAAGGGCGAGTCACGGTTCATACTCGACCGGGTACTTACCGTGGCGACGACGGCGGGGAGCACGGGATGAAGAAGGTCTTGACGGCACTCGCCGCGACCTGCCTCGGCATGGCCGCGTGCTCGGCCCCACCCGCTCCCGCGCCGGGACCGGCCCCCGCGCCAGCCGCCCCGCCGCCGGTTTCGCACCCGCAAGCGGCACCGGCCGGGCACCACCAGGTGACGGTCAAGGTGCACGGACCGGTCGGCTCGGTGTTCCGGGTGAGCGGCGCGGTGTTCGGCAACACCGGCCTCATCGACATGCCGGGCAACGGCCAGGACTCGGCCTCCTTCGCCACCGAGGACACCGGCAACCTCGGCCTGAGCGTGAGCGTGATGGCGGGCCCGGACCCGCGAGGCTGCGTCATCGAAATCGACGGCGCCGCGGTCGTCACGCAGACCGCGCAGCCGGAGTACCCGGTCACCTGCACGACCGATCGCGCGGCCTGAGAAAGCCGGATGATCGTGCGGGTGTGGAGTGCTTGGCTAGTTCGCTTTGGGGGCAAGGGTTTCGTACCCAGCACGCGGGTTCGGTGAGTACTGGCCGGCACGCCAAGGGCAGCGGATGAGCCAGTCTTGCGGCACAAGATGTCGAATCGGCAAGTTCGCTGCGATCGACGGATGCATAGAAATGGCGAGGGCCACGTCGGGCCCTCGCCATGGGCTCACGTCAGCGCGAGCAGGTGGTAGGGACCTGTGGCGATGCTACGGGCGCCGTTAGCCTCCACCGGTACGTCCATCTCACCGTAGGTGTTGGAGTTCCAGACGATGATCTCGCCACTCTCCAACTGCGCGAGGCTGTAGCCAACCCCGGCGGCGATGGCCTTGACCCCGGACTGGGCCACCTCGGGAACCTCCACCTGGCCGAGATCGTTGTTGCCCCAGGCGATCACCTTGCCGTTCTTCAACGCCAACATGTGCGCTCCGCCCGCCGCGATCGCGGTCACCCCCGACTTGGCCTCGGGCGGAACGATGGTCCGGCCGAACAAGCTGTCGCCCCAGGCGATCACTTTGCCGTCCTTCAGCGCCATGACGAAGTCGCTGCTGGCGGCGATCGCGGTCACCCCCGACTTGGTCTCCTCCGGCGCCTTGCTCGACGAGTGCCTGGGATCGCCCCAGGCGATCACCTCGCCCTCACGCAGCGCCAGGTTGCTGTGGTAGCCGGCAGCGACGGCCGTGACGTTGCGCCACGCCCGCACCGGGACGCGGTCCATCCCGAACTCATTCGAGCCCCACTGGATAACCTTGCCGTTCTTCACCGCGAGACTTTGCAAGAGGCCCGCCGAGATGGCACTCACTCCTGACTGCGCCGAGACCGGAACTTTCGTCCTGCTGTCACCGCCGGCGCCCCAGGCGATCACCTTGCCGGTGCCGGCCGGAGCTTCACCGGCGGTGGCCGAGGTCGCGGCGGTAGTAGCGGTGGCGGTGGCCACCAACGGTGCGAGCAGCAGCGCGGCGACAAGTCTTCGGGTACGTCTCATGAAAAGTCTGCCTTTCCCCAGAGTTGATCCAGACAACGGTACAGAGTGGCGCTCCCGGCCAAATTCGGCAAGTATCCACCCTCCGTACCCGAATGGACGGGGCCACCATGCCGCACACCTTCACCCGAATGCGCACCGCCGCTGGACCGCCCCGGACGCATTGTCGACTTTCCTCAAAAACGCTCTGGTTCACCTGCGTCAGGCCGAGCACGCCAAAGCAACTCCGCCACACACCAACACAATCAGCTTCGGACCAACACAACCTGATAGTCAAGACAACCGGACGACAGCGAAAACGTCGATCGTCCACATCGAGTTGACCGCGGTGGTTTCCGCGCAGAAAGTGGAGCTTTATCGCGCGTCTGAAGAGATAACCCATTCGCGGCGCGAGGTCGCGCAGTCGCCCCGCTCCGGCAAGGCTGCTCTGCGGCCGTCACCATCGGCTTCGCAGCGACTGGACACTCCGCATGGTCAACGGCCTCCCGGAGTCACCCCACCCGAGTTCATCGACATTCGGCGACGAACAAGAACGGGCCGTGCCCAGCACCAGAACTAAGTTACCGTGGCAAGTGTGAGCAGTTTCGAGTGGAGCCACAACGACTTCTACCACCGCCTGCTGCTGCGGCACCTGCCTCGCGGGTGTGAACGGGTGCTCGATGTCGGCTGCGGAGCCGGGCGGTTCGCGGCCGAGTTGGCGGGCCGGGTCGGGCACGTCGACGCGATCGACCGGTCGCCGGGGATGATCGACGCCGCGAAAGCGGTGGCCCCGGCCAATGTCACCTGCATCCTCGACGACTTCCTGGAGCACGAGTTCCCGGAGCGGAGCTACGACGCGATCTTTTCCGTCACCGCCATCCACCACATGCCGCTCGAATACACGTTGTCCCGGATGGCAACACTGCTGCGGCCAGGTGGTGTGCTGGCGGCGATCGCGCTGCCGAAGTCCGACCTGCCCCGCGAGCTGCCGGTCGAGCTGGTCGCGGCGGCGGGTCAGCGGGTGTTCGGGCTCGCGTTCGCGGCGGCGCGTGCGGCGGGAGGCGGCGGCTGGCACGAGCGGGAACCCGAGCACGACGAGATGCCCGTGGTCCTCGACCCGACCCTGACCACCCGAGCGGTGCAGGAAACGGCGACTCGGGTCCTGCCCGGCGCGCGGGTGCGGCGGCTCGTCTTCTGGCGGTACCTGCTCACCTGGCGAAAAACCGGGGCGTAACGGCCGTTGCGCCCGTTCAGTCCGTGCTGAGGTGCAGCCGGTCGATCTCGGCCGCCAGCTCAGCTCTGAGGTCATCGTGTTCGGGTCCGAGGTGAGTTGCCGGGTCGGACCAGCGCTCCGCCGGGTACAGCCACACCGGACGACCGACGAGCTGCTGGGGCTCCCAGTCGTAACGCGGCCAAACGTGCGCGTGCAGGTAAGGGTCCGTGTTGCCGAGGATCTCCAGGTTGACTCGCCGGAATCCGGCGTCGCGACGGCCGCAGACTCGCTCGACAGCCTCGCCGACCAGGTCCATGTCGGCGAGGAACTGCCGCCGTCGGCGGCGCGGAAGACCGGTCAGCCGCTGCACGTCCGGGGTGTCGACGAGCAGGACGCAGTACCCCGGAAGGAACTGAACGTCTCCGATGTTCGCGAACCCCGCGTTCAGCCGCCGCAGCACGGTGGGATTCGTCCCGCGCAACGCCGTCCCGATCCGATCCCGCTTCCAGTCCACACCGCCACGCTACAGCCGAGTGGGAGGAGTCGTCTCGCTCCGCGGTTCTCGACCCGTCGCTGGCACAAAGGTCATTGTGCGGGGGATGAAAGGGCAGCGTTCGCGTGAACGGATCACCCACGATACGACTCGCGCGTCCTCCAGGTATGTCGGACCACCTCGCGACCACGCTCAACCTGGCCCACGATTCGATCAGCATGGGGCCGGGGATCCTCGGCCTCCTCTTGATCGCCGTCTCCGCCGCCTACCTGATCTTCTTCCTGGCCGCGTTGGTCGACATGCTGGGCGCGCGAATCGGCTGCGGGGCGAAGATCCTGTGGTTCCTGGTGATTCTCTCCCTGCCGTTCCTGGGCAGCCTGCTCTGGTATGTCGTTGGCCGCAAGACCGTCGAGCCGCGAGCCTAAACCGTCGACCAGTGGACGCACCGGCCGCAGCGGGCGTGGCGGTCGATGCGGCGGTCGGGATCCTTGCCGTAGAAGGGAAGGCACGCCGCGCCGCACAGGGCGAGGTACACGAGACCATGGCGCAGCGGGTGTTCGGCGACGCGATGGGCGAGGCCGGGCGCGAGGCGGGTGGAGTCCACGGCGGGGATCCACCGGTCGGGCGGGAGTTTCGCGAGCGCCGCCGCGTCCAGTTCGTCGGCGCGAGCGAGCAGGGCGGCGCTCAGGTCTGCGAGGCGCTCGCCGAGATCGCGAAGGCCGTCCGCGCGGGGCACACCGTCGCATCGGGACTCGACGAGCCAAGGGATGTCCTGGGTGAGCGAGGACTGGAGGTCGCGAAGACGATCCAGCAGCCGGAGGTCGCGTTCGATCACGTGCGCGCCAGCCACGCTTTCTCGCACGAGAGACAGGTCGCGTCGAACCACCGGCCACCGAGCTGTGGGATGTCCGCGCGGACGACCGTCACTTCCAAGCCACACAGGGTCCGGAAGGTCTCGTCGGGACGCGGCGCGAAGGGCCCCTCCATCGCATGCCGCTTTCCCTCTGCCTGTTGCCATCTCAGCACGGTCTACTCCCCGAAGACGTTCCCGAGGATGATTTAATCTGGTGCAATTCTGCACCGAAAGTACCGCGCTGAGAGTGTCGGTGCCCCTTTGTACGATGCGTTCATGAAAACACCCATCGCATCGCCCCGAGCGAGAACTCTCGCGGCGGCTCTGCGCGAAGCGCGCGAGAGCCGCGGCGTCGGCTTACGCGAGCTCTCGCGGCTTCTCGAAGTCCCTCACCCACTCCTGTCCTACTGGGAGAAGGGAACCCGACTACCCACAACGGAGGACGTGGCCCACCTCTTGGGCTGCCTCCGGGTCACCGGCGAGCAGAAAGACCGCATAGTCGACCTCGCCCGGGACACCCGAGACTACAATTGGCTGGCACCGAGCCTTCCGCATTTACCACATTCGATCACGGGAATGGTGGCCTGCGAACAGACCGCCGTTCGCATCACGATGTGGACTGGAACCCTTATCCCCGGGCTACTTCAAACCGCGGACTACATACGGGCCATCCTGAGTTCCGGCGACCTTTCCGTAGCGGAAGTGGACCACCGTCTTGCCGGTAGGATCCAGCGGCAGGAAGTTCTGCGGAAGTTCGATAGGCCTGATCTCGTGGCGGTCATGGCCGAGTCGGCTCTGAAGCAAAACGTCGGCGACCCGGCGATCATGTCGGATCAGGTGGACCGCCTTCTGGAGGAGACCAAGCGGTCCAACATCTCGCTTCGGCTGGTGCCTGCGGGAGAGGACTGGTATCCCGCGCTGATCAGCGCATTCGTGGTTTACGAGTTCCGAGGTCAACCACCGATCGTGTTCTTGGAGCACTACCGCGGCGGAGCATTCCTCTACGAAAACGCCGACGTGCAAAGTTACCAGCGCGCAGCGAAAACCATCCTGAGTCGCGCGCTAAGCGAGGAGGACTCACGGCAGTTGATCGCAAGGGAGAGCACCTGATCGGAACAGTCATAGATCGCCGCGTCCGGGTCCTCGACACGAAGGACCGTGACGGCGGGCAGCTCGCGCTTTCGCGTCGTGCCTGGTCCGCCGCCGTCACGGCCCTCGTCGTGCGCTGACCTACCCGGCGTCGAGCAACCTCGGCGGCGCCGCGTTCACGGCCCACGAGCTCGGTCCTTCGACCAGGTCGAACTTGATCTTGTGTGCGCCCAGCAGTTCCTCGTGGGTGAGCCAGCTCCGGTCCCAAGCCCGGTGACCGACCTTCGCGCCCGCCACGGACTGCAGCTTCGCCGCGTCCGCGCCGCGCGCTTCGATGGTCACCTTCCGGCCGTGTTCCGGCTTCATCTCGACCTTCTCGAACATCGGCGCGCTGAGCGAGTACACGCCCGAGCCGGGCGTCGCCTCGAACACGCCGATCATCGAGAACACCAGCCACGACGAGATCGTGCCGAGGTCGTCATTCCCCGGCATGCCGTACGGGGTGTCGGTGAACAGGGTCTTCGCCGCGCGCATCACCGCCGAGGTCTTCCACGGCGAGCCCGTCCACGAGTACATCCACGGGGCGTGCAGGTCCGGCTCGTTGTTGGGGTTGAACGCGAAGTTGTTGTGGTAGTCGTAGGCGCCGATCACCCACGACTCCTTCGCCGCCTTCGCCGGATCCTTCAGCAGCAACGGCATGTCGAAGAAGGTGTCGAGCCGCTGCTCCGCCTTCTCCGCGCCGCCCATCAGGCCGAACAGCGCCTTCGGGTCCTGCTGCGCGAGCCACTGGTACTGCCACGGCGTGCCCTCGTGGAACCCGGTCGACTTCGCCGGGTCCGGGTCGCCGACCCACGAGCCGTCCTCCGCTCGCGAACGCGGGAAGCCTGTGAAGCCCTTCGACTGTACGCTCTTGTCCCAGAGCTTCGTGAAGTTGTCACACCTCGACGCCAGCGTCTTCGCCTTGTCACGCTCGCCGAGGCCCTGCGCCATCAGCGAGAGCGAACAGTCCGCCAGCCCGTACTCGAGGCTCGCCGAACCGGCCTGCCTGGTGTCACCGAACTGGTAACCGGGGACGTCCCGATATCCGATCCAGCCGTTCTTCACGTAACTCGGGTTGCCGTCGCGGCCGCGGAACTTCGACTGATCGGCGGGCACCTCGTTCGCGTTGCGCCACAACGCGTCGAACAGGGCACGCGCGGTCCTGTCGTCGAGGAGGCCGCGACGGTAGTTGTCGACGACCCACGGGGTCACCGGGTCACCGCTCATCACGTTCGTCTCGCCGCCCGCGAGCGCCCAGCGCGGCACCCAGCCACCGTCCTGGTAGATCTTGAGCACCGATTTCGTCATGTCCGCGGCGCGCTCCGGGTGCAGCAGCGCGACGAGCTGGTTCTGCGACCGGTAGGTGTCCCACAGCGAGAACATCTGGTAGTACGGCGAATCCGACCAGTGCACCTTGTCGTCCATGCCGCGATACCGGCCGTCCACATCGGACCCCACCGACGGGTGCAGCAGCGAGCGGTACAGCGCGCTGTAGAACGTGCGCTGATCCGCCGTGCTGCCGCCCGCCACGCGCAGGCGCTCCAATTCCTCGCGCCAGGCGCGGTTGGCCTTGTCCTTGGTCTTGTCGAAGCTCCGCTCGGTCTCGGCAGTGCGGTTCAGGCGCGCGCCGTCGACGCCGGTGTATGAAATACCGACGCTGGCGCCGACCTGCTTGCCCGCCTTCGGGTCGAAGCTCAGCCACGCGCCCGCGCGCTTGCTGCCGAGCGACGCGTCGCGTGCGCCCGGCGCGAGCTTGCCGTCGGTCCAGGTGCCGAACGAAGCGAACGGGCGGTCGAACTTCGCGCTGAAGAAGACCTTGTAGCGCTCCTTCTCCGTCTCCCAGCAGAAGTTTCCGCCCTGCAGCCAGCCTTCCACCGTGTCGTTCCCGACGACGTGGACGTCGCCCGCATAGGTGTAACCGTTGCTCTCGCCCGCTTCGATCAGCACGTTCTGCGTGCCAGCGCCCGCGGGGTAGGTGTAGCGGTGCCGCCCGGTGCGCTCGGTCGCGCTCAGCTCGGCCTGCACGTCGTACTTGTCGAGCTTCACCGAGTACGCGCCAGGGGACGCCTTTTCGTTGGCGTGGCTGAACTTCGAGCCGTACTGCGCGGGATCCGACGAGGTGACCGCGCCGGTGGTGGGCATGAACCGGAAGTTGCCCATCGTCTGGCAGCCGACGCCCGAGAGGTGGGTGTGGCTGAAGCCGAGGATGGTGTCCTGCGCGTAGTCGTAGGAGGCGTACTTCTTGAGCTGGGTGTCCGGGCTGAGCTGCACCATCCCGAACGGCGCCGCCGCACCGGGGAACGTGGTGCCGTCGCCGTTGTTGCCGATCGAGGTGTTCACCAGCGTCGTCGGATCGGCGAACCGGGACGCTTCGGCGGCGGGCGCGACGACCAGACCGGCACCGACGGTCGCGGTCGCCAGCGCGGCGAACACGCGTCTGCGCGTTCTCATAGGCGGAGTCCCTTTCTGACAACGTTGTCAACTGGTTGCCCCCTGATCCTCGCCGAGCGGACATCCAGGCGTCAATCCGACGGAGGTCGCCACCACCGACTTGTCCGGTACCGGACAATGCCGTGGTGCGGGAACCCGGACTGGCGCACAGTCGACGAATGACTTCGCTGGAGGTGCCCGTGCGAATCGATCCCGCCACGCTCGGCGCGGTGCTGAGCCGATACCGCGTCTCCCGCGTACGCCTGCTGCCGATCGGCTTCGGCGCCCTCGTCGTGGCCGGGATCGTCTGCGCACTCACGATTCCGATGATGCGGTCCGGCTACTCCTACCGGTACACGATGGCGATCAACATCGGCATCTGGTGCACGGTGTTCGCCGCGCTCGCGGCGATCCTGATGTTCGTGTACCTGGCGCTGCGCGGCCTCAAGGAAACGTTCGAGGCGCGCAGCGCGGGACTCGTGCACACGGCCAAAGGGCGGATCCGGGCCTGGCCGTGGCACGAGGTCGCCAGTATGAAACCCGTCCACATCCAGCGAAGCACGTGGCTGACCCGGCTACTGGTCCGGGACTACACCTGCACGATCCGGTTCAGCGACGGCGCGGTGCTCAAGTTCTCCGGCGAACTGGACGGGCACGAAGACCTGGAGCAGGCTATCCGCGCGAACTGTCCACAGTGCACGATCGTGCCAGAGAAGTAGCGCTCAGCCGAGCGCCGCTTCGTATGCGGTCTCCATGCGATCCCGCACGGTCCGCCCCTTCGGCCGCGGCCGGAGCCGCGCGCCCTCCCCGAGGTGGACCTCGCGCAACTCGTCCATGAACTCCTCCCACAGGCGAGGGCCACCGCGGTCGAGCACGCCCGCGCGCGCCGCGAACTCGTCGCCGACCGGGAGGTGCCGCACGCCCCAGGCGCTGAGCTGGGCGAACACCGGGACGAGCTGGATCGCCCGCTCGGTCAGCGAATAGGTGACCTTCTGCTTGTGCGCGGGATCGCCGCTCCTGGTGAGCAGCCCGCCGTCCACGAGCACGGCGAGCCGGTCGGCGAGGATGTTCGACGAGATCCGTTCCGGGCCGCCGAGCAGTTCGCGGAAGTGCCTGGCGCCGCCGAACATCACGTCGCGCAGCACCAGCAGGGTCCAGCGGTCGCCGAAGATCTCCAGCGACAGGTTGATCGGACAGCCCGATCGAACGTCCTTCCGCACGAACCCACTCCCAACCGCTTGCGTTTCCGCACCAGTCTGCCCTAGCGTCATACCACTTGCAAAACGAGAGCGGTTGGGGAGAT
Organism: Amycolatopsis sp. CA-230715; assembly: GCF_018736145.1. Taxonomy (GTDB): domain Bacteria; phylum Actinomycetota; class Actinomycetes; order Mycobacteriales; family Pseudonocardiaceae; genus Amycolatopsis. The sequence goes on along the minus strand of NZ_CP059997.1, from coordinate 7,398,799 downwards.
GGCCGGAATGAACCTGCCCGAAGTGGTGTCGCGCGAGGAATGGCTCGTCGCGCGGAAAGAGCTGCTGGTCAAGGAAAAGGCGCTCACCAGGGCGCGAGACGAGCTGAACGCCGAGCGCAGGCGGCTGCCGATGGTCCGCGTCGACAAGCCGTACCGCTTCACCGGCCCGGACGGCGAGGCCGGGCTGCTCGACCTGTTCGAAGGGCGGTCGCAGCTCGTCCTGCACCACTTCATGTGGACCTACGACATCGACGCCGACGGCACCGAGCACCCCCGCGACACCGGGTGTTCGAGCTGTTCAGGGACCGCCGACGGAATCGCGAAGCTGACCCAGCTCCACGTCCGCAACACCTCGCTGGCCGCGGCATCGCGGGCGCCGTACGAGAAGATCGCCGCGTTCCGCGAGCGCATGGGCTGGACGTTCCCCTGGTACTCGTCGAGCGCCGAGTTCAACCACGACTTCCACGCGACGGTCGACGACCGGGTCGCGCCCGTGCTGCTCAACTTCCGCACCGAGGCCGAACTCGCCGAAGCCGGGACGCCGTGGAGCGAGGGCATGCGCGGCGACTGGCCTGGCATCAGTGCGTTCCTGCGCGTCGGCGAGGAGGTCTTCCACACCTATTCCGCCTACGCCCGCGGCATCGACGTGCTCGGCGGCACCAACTCCTACCTCGACCTCACGGCGCTCGGCAGGCAGGAGGACTGGGAAGAGCCGAAGGGGCGCGCCGTCCCGCTCGGCCTGCAGGCGGGTGGGCCCGCCCTCCGGTTCGCGGACGAATATCAGGAGTTCGCCGAGTAGCGGACCAGGCGCGCCTGTAGCTCCGGATACGAAGCCGCGGCAGGCGGCACTCCCCCGTCGCGCACGGCGACGGCCGCCGACGTGGCGGCCCGCACGGCGGCCCGGTACGGCAGGGATCCCGTGCTCACCCGGCGCACGCCGAGTCGGGCGAGTTCGGCAAGGGACAGCGCCGGGTTCGCCAGCACGTTGACCGGGACGGGAACCGCCGAGGTCACCGCGCGCAGCACTTCGGGATCGGTGGTGCCGGGCACGAAAACGCCGTCGGCACCCGCGTCCACATAGGCCAGTGCGCGGTCCACAGTGGATTCGGGTTCCGTGCCGAGCCAGTACGTGTCGACGCGGGCGTTGACGAACAGGCCGGGGCAGCGTGCCTTGATCGCCGTCACCTTGGCCGCGTGCCGCGCCGGGGAGATCAGCGCTTCGTCCGTGCTGTCCTCGATGTTGATGCCCGCGACGCCGAGCGCCGCGGCGTACTCGGCGACCTCCGCCGGGTCGTCGGCGTACCCGTCTTCGATGTCCACGCTCACGTACACGTCGAGCGCGCGCAGGGCACCGGCCAGCGCCAGGTTCGCGTCCTTTGTGGACCGTCCACCGTCCGGCCTGCCGAGGCTCGACGCGACGCCGAAGCTCGTGGTGCCGATCGCGGGGAAACCGGCTTCGGCGAACGCGAGCGCGGACGGGACGTCCCACGCGTTCGGCAGCACCAGCGGCGTTTCAGCGTGGTGCAGATCGGAAAAGGTCATCGCACCGCCCTGTCCAGCAGCGCGTGCAGCACGCCCTGCTCCGCTCCGCTCAGCCCGGCGAGCGGCGAATCCTGCACCAGCAGCGCGAGGAGCTTGTCGCGCAGTGCTTCGCCGTCCTCGGTCAGCACGAGCTGCTTGGCGCGGCGGTCAGTCGGGTGCGGGCGCCGTTCGATGAGGCCCTGCGCTTCCAGCTTGTCGACCACGAAGGTCGCGTTCGACGGTTCGCAACTCATCCGCTCGGCCAGCTCGCGCATCGTCATCGGGCCGGTCAGCTCGCGCAGCGCGGTGCCCTGCGGCGCGGTGAGGCCGATCTTGCCCGCGCGATCGCGCACGTGCTCGGCGATCTGCCTGGCGAGCCCGTTCACCAGGCCGCACAGCTCGCGTTCGGCGGCGGCTTCGGTGTCACGGGAAGGCATGGCCCCCAGCTTAGCAAAGGTCGGTCAAGTCAGAATTATTCAAGCTTGCATCTTTCAAGTTAGAAGCTTATGGTCGAAGACATGACCACGAACCGGCTCAGCCGCGCCGCGATCCTCCGTTCCCTCCACCTCGGCGACACCCGCGTCACCTACGTGCCCGACGGCGCGGTGCAGCTCACGCCGCGCGGCTGGCTGCCCGGCACCACCGACGAGGTGTGGGCCGACCATCCCGAGTACCTCGACGAAACCGGCAACCTGGTGGGCAGCATCGGCGGCCTGCTGGTCGAGCGCGATGAGCGCGCGCTCCTGATCGACGCCGGGGTCGGGCCGTTCTCGGTACCCGCCGTGGCGGGGCAACCGAACGGCGCGATCGAAGGCGGCGCGCTGCTCGAAAACCTCCCGCGCCGCCCCGAAACCATCGAGGCGGTCGCGTTCACCCACCTGCACCTCGACCACCTCGGCTGGGCGTGGCACCCGGCGCCCGGCAGCGACCAGCCCGCGTTCACCGCGGCCGAATACCTGATCGCCGAGCCCGAGTGGGCGCACCGCGAACTCGTCGAGGCGCACGGCACGAGCCGGGAAACCCTGGAGTTGCTGGCGCCGCGCGTGCGCACCATCGCCGACGGGGAGGAGATCTTCCCCGGGGTCCGCATGATCCTCACGCCCGGCCACACCTTCGGCCACGCGTCCTACGTGATCACCGGCGGCGACCAGCGGCTGATCGTCCTCGGCGACGCGCTGCACTCGCCGATCCAAACCGACCATCCCGAATGGACGGCGGCCTCCGATCACGACGCCGAGCAGGCCACCCGGTACCGGCGCGAGCTGCTGAAGGACCTGGCCCAGCCCGGCACGATCGGGTTCGGCGGGCACTTCGCGGACGTGGTGTTCGGCAAGTTCGTCCCCGGCGCCACGCCCTCGTGGCAGCCGCTGCCCTGACCACGTCAACCGAACGGATAACTGAGTTCGCTGCCCGGATGGCACAATGCCGGTCATGACCGCAGAGGATGGGACAGCCAAGGGCAAGCGCCGGGCCCGGCGTTCGCCCGCCCCGCACGAGCGGCAGCGCGATCCCGAGCGCACCAAGGCGCGCATCCTCGAAGCGGCGGCCGACGAGTTCTCCGCGAAGGGGTTCGCCGGCGCCCGGGTCTCCGAGATCGCCGCGCGCGCCGGGGTGAACCAGCAGCTCATCTCCTACTACTTCGACGGCAAAGAAGGCCTGTACCGGGAGATGGGCCGCAAGTGGCTCGAATACGAGGCGCAGGCGTTTCCCGAGGAGATGGGTTTCGCCGACATGATCAAGCGCTATGTCGAGGTGAGCGTCGCCAACAACCGCGGCGGGCGCCACCTCGCGTGGGAAGGCCTCGCCGACACCGGCGAGTCCGGGCCGGAGGCCGACGAGCGCAATGCCCGCCTCCGGCACGAGGTCGAGATGATCCGCGAGCGCCAGCGCACGGGCGAGATCGACGACCGGGTGGACCCCGCCGCGCTGCTGCTCATCGCAATGAGCGCGGCCAACGGGCTCGCGGTGTACCCGCAACTCGCCCGCGGCATCTTCGACGGCGACTCCGGCTCCCCGGAACTGACCAAGCACTACGCCGAACAGCTCGCCAAGATGATCGAGCTGCTCGGCGGCGACCGCACCTCGCGCTAACCCGCCGCGAATTCCGCGCTGGTAAGGCTTCTGCCGCTTCGGCGGGGATCTGGTGATGCCCCGAAGGTGACCTTCAGGGCACCCAGCGCCCCGAAGGTCGCTCTCAGGGCAGGGGCCCGGCGGCGGTCGAATGTGCGAGGGGTGGATTTGTGGCGTCCAACGCCCCGAAGGCCACCTTCGGGGCATGCGCAGCCCGGCTCGCACGCCTGCGAGGGCCGGGAAAGTGGCGCTAGAGTCCCCGAAGGTGGCCTTCGGGGACAGCGGGCCGAACACGCGATCGAGGCCGGTAATCAACGGACAGACAATTGCGGCGGTCAATACCCCACATTCAGCGGAGAGGACTGCGCCGAACGGCTCACAACCAATTGCGATAAATAGGCCAAGCGTGTGATTGCCGTAGGGCCGCGCGCACGATGAGCTTTCACTCCATCCTGCACTTCTCGAGAGGCCGATCACGTGATGGAGCAAACCCTGCGAACGCGGTGGAGACGCGGAGCGATCGCGGCGCTGGCCACGGTGCTGGCCGCGGCCACCGTCGGCGTCGCCGCGCCGACCGCTTCCGCCCAGCCGAGCCCGCCGCCGAGCCCCGGCGCGGGCGGCGCCGCCGGTAAGGAACTCGACGAGCACGACCGCGCGCTCGTCGCCGAGGCCGAGCAGGCGGGCAAGCCCGATGTCACCCTGCTCGTCGCGGCCGAGCGGGGGAAGACCGACGCCGCGGCGAACGAACTGCGCTCGCTCGGCGGTGTCGTCCAGTCCGCTGACGCGAAGCTCGACTACCTCAAGGTGACGGTCCCCGTCGGCGCCGCGGACAAGGCGTCGAAGCTGGGTTCGATCAACGCCGTCGACGTCGACGGCATCATCAAGATCGACGACCCGGCCCCGGAAGGGTCGGCCGATCCGAGCCCGCAGCCCGCGCCCGGCAAGAACACCCCGCGCGTGAACCCGTACCTGCCGACCGGCGACACCTTCGCCGCGCAGTTCGGGCAGGTGTTCCCCGCCTGGGACGGCAAGGACACCACCGTCGCCGTGCTCGACTCCGGCGTCGACCTCGACAACCCCGCGCTCGCCACCACCAGCCACGGCGAGCACAAGATCACCGACTGGTACACCGCGAACTCCCCCACCTCCGGTGACGGCACCTGGGTGAAGCAGTCCGCGCAGACCTACACCGGCAAGTTCGACGCCAGCGGCCGGACCTGGACCGCGCCCGCCACCGGCGGCCCGTACACCTTCGGCGTGTTCTCCGAAACCGCGGGCGACCTCGGCGCTGCGGACAGCGAGACCGGCGGCGACGTCAACCGCGACGGTGACCGCAAGGACTCGTGGGGCGTGCTGCTCGACACCGCGACCAAGCAGGTGCGGGTCGACCTCGACGGCGACGGGGACTTCACCGATGAGAAGCCGATGACCGACTACAAGGATCACCAGGACGTCGGGTTCTTCGGCACCGACAACCCCGCGACCGACATCGCCGAGCGCATGGCCTTCGTGGTGCAGACCGACAAGGCCGGGTACGTCAACATCGGGATCGCGGGCGCCGAGCACGGCTCGCACGTCGCCGGGATCGCCGCGGGCAACGACCTGTTCGGCGGCCGGATGGACGGCGCGGCGCCCGGCGCGAAGGTGCTCTCGGTCAAGGTGTGCCTCACCAGCAGCGGGTGCACGTCGAGCGGGCTGATCGACGGTGTCATCTACGCCGCCAGCCACGGGGCCGACGTCGTGAACATCTCGATCGGCGGGCTCCCCGCGCTCAACGACGGCAACAACGCGCGCGCCGAGCTCTACAACCGCACGATCGCCGAGTACAACGTGCAGCTGTTCATTTCGGCGGGCAACAGCGGAGCCGGTGCCAACTCGGTCGGTGACCCGTCGGTCGCCACGGACGCGATGAGCGTCGGGTCCTACATCACCGATGACACCTGGTTGTCGAACTACGGCTCGAAAACCCAGGCGCCGGAAGGACTCCACCCGTTCTCGTCGCGCGGTCCGCGCGAGGACGGCGGGTTCAAGCCGGACATCGTCGCACCGGGTGCCGCGATCTCGACGGTGCCGAGGTGGCTGCAGCCGAGCCCGATTCCGGGTACCTACCCGCTTCCGGCCGGATACGCGATGCTGCAGGGCACCTCAATGGCGTCCCCGCAGGCGACCGGTGCCGCCGCGCTGCTGATCAGCGCGTACAAGGCGACGCACGGCGGCCAGCGCCCGCCGGTGGCGCAGCTTCGTTCGGCGATCAAGTCGACCGCGCGGTTCGTCAAGGGTGTTTCCGCCAACGCGCAGGGCGCCGGGCTGTTCAACGTGGCCGCCGCTTTCGTTGCCCTGCAAGTGAACCCTCGGCCAGACGCGGTGACCACCTCGGTCGAGGTGCACACCGTCCAAACCGGACTGCTGGCCACCCCGAACGTCGGCGTCGGCATCCACGACCGCGAGGGCGTCACCGCGGGCAAGGCCTACACCCGCACCTACACGGTGACCAGGACGACCGGGTCGGCGCGGCCGGTGCCGTACTTCGCGAGCTGGGTCGGCAACGACGGCACGTTCTCCTCGGGCAACTTCCTTTCGTTGCCGCTCAACAAACCCGTCAAGTTCGACGTGCAGGTGAAACCCGGACCCGGCGCGCATTCGGCGTTGCTGCGGCTGGACAACCCGCTCACCATCGGCATCGACGTGCAGACCATGAACACGGTCTTCGCGCCGACCGAGTTCACCGCGGACAAGGGGTACCGCGTCGAAAACAGCGGCACCATCGCGCGCAACCAGGCCACCAGCCTGTTCGTGCGCGTGCCGCAGGGCGCGAGCGCGCTGAAGATCGACCTCGACGCGGGCGGCCCGCCGGGGAAGGGCCAGGTCCGGTTCCTGCGCTACGACCCGACCGGGGTCCCGATCGACATCACCTCGACGACCAACTGCTACAACCCCGACGGCGGCGCGGGCTGCGCGGGCGGCACCCCGACCAGCCGCACGGTGACGAACCCGCTGCCGGGCGTCTGGGAACTGGTCGTCGAAGCGCGCCGGACCTCCGATGTGCCGGTGGCGCCGTGGAAGCTCGCCGCCACCGTGCTCGGCACCACCGTCACCCCGAACCCGGACGACATCGCGTCGGCGAAGATCGGGACACCGGTGAACCGGAGCTACGCGGTGGCCAACACGCTCGGCGCGTTCACCGGGAAGCTCACCGGGGGCACGCTGGGCAGCGCCAAGATCGACCGGCCGACCATCGCCACCGGCGCGCAGCAGCAGTACCCCGTGACGATCGCACCGGGATCGACCTCGTTCACCGCGACCATCGGCAAACCCGCCGACACCGCGGCCGATCTCGACCTCGGCGTCTACAACTGCACGAGCGGGACCTGCGTGCTCGCGGGGCAGAGCGCCGACGGCGACGCCGAGGAGTCGGTGACGATCGCGAACCCCGCCGCGGGCAAGTGGGTCGTCGCGGTCGACGGGTTCGCGATCCCGTCGGGCAGCACCGCCTACGACTACCTCGACGTGTTCACCGCGCCCTCGTTCGGCTCGGTCGCGGTGACCGACGCCGACGCGCCGCACGCGGCGGGCACGTCGTGGACGGTGCCGGGCGCGGTGACGGCGGCGAGCGCTCCCGGCGAAGGGCGCGTGCTGCGCGGCGAGCTGACCGTGCGGACCGCGGAGGGCACCGCGGTCGGTGGCGGAACGGTACTGGTTCGTTCCGTTTCCTGACCGAAAATAACCTGGGGGTCAGGCCCCGCACCGGAAAACCGGTGCGGGGCCTGCCCTTTGGGGCGGTTCACCGGGCAAGCGGTACCTGAAGGGCCGGAGCGCGCCTAGAGTTCTCGGGGTCCTTTTTGGAGGCCACGATGTCTTCTCGCCGTTGTTTCGCCGCCACCCTGATCGCCGCCGGAGCCGTGCTCGCGGCCTGCTCCGACGACAGCCCGCCATCCTCGTCCTCGTCCTCGTCGGACTTCTCCTCCTCCAGCGATCCCACTTCCGCACTGGGCGGGCCGTCGCAGAACGGCGAGGAAACCGCTCTCGGAGCGCCACCGCAGAACGGTTCTCACGAGGCGACCGGGAGCCCCGGCCGGATCCCGCACTTCGAATTCGACGGCCAGCCCTTCTACGAGGTGAAAAGCGCCATCGACCGGGTGATCGCGGAAAAGGGCTGCGCCGATCACAAGGTGTGCCTCAAGGCGGTCCCGAAAGCCGATCCGAAGCACCGGCTCGCCGAGGAGCAAGGGAACTGCCTGATCGTGGAGTTCCCGCCGGAGGGCAAGCAAGTACCGTACGGCTCGCAGATCGTGTTCCTGGTGAACCGGCTGCCGTGCGCCAAAACCAAGCCACCGACCGAAAAGAGCACGCCGACGACCACGAAGACCTCGTCGTCTTCGCCCACCTCGTGACCGAACCGCACGGGCTCGGCCAGGTACTGAAGACCGCGGGCGCGGTGGTCGCGCCGACCACCGTGCTCACCGCGCTGCTGTTCTACTTCGGACGGTTGCACGCGTACTGGTTCTTCTACTACTTCGGCGTCAACTCGACCGTGCTCGGACTGTCCACACAGGACTACCTCGTGCGCAGCGCGGACGGGTTGTTCGTCCCGCTCGCGGTGCTGGCGTCGATCGGGCTCGCCGTGGTGTGGCTGCACCGGCTCGTGCGGCGGCCTTCGCTCGACGACGCGCATCCGCTGCTCGTGCGGATCGCCAAGATCGGCGCGGTCGTGCTCGGGCTCTTCCTCACCTGCGTCGGCGTGCTGAACATCCTGCGCGTGCCGTTCCTCGACTTCGCGATCGCGGTCCCGCCGTTCAGCTTCGCGTTCGGCGTGCTGCTGCTGATGTACGCCTCGCGGCGGCGGGCCACGGGCGGCACGCGGACCGCGCTCGCCGAATGGGCGGCGGTGTTCGTGCTGGTCAGTCTGAGCCTGTTCTGGTTCGCCACCGACTACTCCGCCGCCGTCGGCACCGGGCAGGCACACGCGCTCGAAGCCGACCTCGCGTACGAACCGGACACCGTGCTCTACAGCGAGCGCAGCCTCAGCCTGCGGGTGCGAGGCGTCACGGAAACGCCGTGCCACGCGGGCGAAAACGCCTACAAGTTCCGCTATGACGGGCTCAAGCTCGTGCTGCAGTCCGGTGACCAGTACCTGTTCCTGCCCGCCGGGTGGCATCCCGCCACCGGGTCGGCGATCCTGATCCCGCGCGCGGCGCCGGTCCGGCTCGAGTTCAGCACGGCGGGCCGGCGTGGGGCGCCCGCCTGCTGAGTACCATCCGCGGCATGAGAAGGGTCGCCGCCGCCATCGGAGTTCTGCTCGCACTCACCGCGTGCTCGTCGACGCCCGTCCCGCCGCCTTCCCCGCCGCCGCAGGCCAGGATGGGCGCGTGGTCACCGGCTCAGCTCAACCTGATCGCCGCCACCGGCGATCCCGCGATCATGCCGAGCACTCCGGGGCTGAGCCCCGGGGTGATCTACGTGAACCGGGTGTACGTCGACCAGACCGTGCCGACGCGGATCGCGATGACCGCGGTGATCACCGGGGGCGCCGGGATCACCAACTCCTACCTCGGCGTGTACGACCCCGCCGACGGCAAGCTGCTCGCGACCACCGCGGACATTTCGGCCCAGCTGCAGGCGGGCGGCATCATCAAGGCGCCGTTGACCACCGAGGTCCCGCCGCAGCCGATGAACAAGGAACTCTGGATCGCCATCGTGATGGGCGGGGTCGGCAAGAGCCCCGCCTTCGTCGGCGGCCGCGAATACGGCACGAACCTCGGCCAGACCGGCGACTTCCGGCTCTGGGTCACCGCCGACAACCACTTCACCTCGCTGCCGACGGCCATCCCGCAGCTCCGCGCGCCCGCGCACGGCTCGATCCCGTTCGTCGCGGTCGGCCCCTGATCACCGTTCGACGAGTGCGGATTCGCGCACGGCGCCGCGGGAATCGACGTCCAGTTTCCGCAGCACCCTGGCGACGTGCTGTTCCACCGTGCGCACCGAAATCAGGAGCACCTCGGCGATCTCCCGGTTGGTGTGGCCCTTCGCCAGCAGTTCCGCCACGTGGGCTTCGCGCGGGGACAACGACCTCCCGTAGCCGTTGCGGCCCCGCCTCGACGGCGTGAACCCGCCCGCCGCGCGCAGCCGGTGACGGCAGCGCGCGGCGTCCCGCGTCGCCCCGAGCACCTCGAATCGGGCGGCCACCTCGGCCAGTTCCTCGGTCGCTTCGTCGTCACCGGCGCAAAGCCCCGCCGCGGCGGCCTGCTCGGCGCACTGCGCCGCGAAGTACGGCGCGGGGAAGCCGTCGTAGTCCCGGCTCGCGGCATCGAACTCCTCGCGCGCCCGCGCGTGCTCCCCGTCGGCTTCGTGCACGACCGCGCGGCAGACCCGCAGCGCGGTGGCCGCGGCCGGGGCGTCGATTCCCGGCAGTGACGCGGCCAGTTCGCCGACGAGCACGCGGGCGTCATCGGCGCGGCCCACCCGGCAGTAAGCCTCCGCGGCGCAGGCGGCGACCTCCCCAGCCCAAGCCCAGATCCCCTTGTGCCGCAAGAACTCCACCGCGCGATCGGCGAACTCGGCCGCTTCGGCGAACCGCTCGCGCGCAAGGCTCAACCGGACGAGACCGCCATACCCGGCCAGCACGATCGGCGCCGACAGGTTCTCCGGGCGGTCCAGGCGCAGTTCACCGAACAGGACCGACGCCTCCGTCCAATCCCCCTTCGCGGCGGCGAGGAACCCGAGCACCAGCGAGGCCTCGCTGCTGATGCCGTGGATCTCGGGATGGCCCGCGCGCAGTTTCCCAGCACGTGCGGCGAGCCCGTCCCACGCGCCGGTGAGCCAGTCGAGGTGCAGTTTCGTCGACCGGCTCGCGACCCGTTGCTTCTGACCGCCCGCCGTCGAGCAGCCGAACGCCATCCCGATCAGGCGGAGCCCGTCGCGGTACCGGCCGGTCCACGCGCACGCGTCGGCCGCGTTGTTGTAGGCGCGTTCGACGTCGCGCTGTTCTTCGTCCGTGCGCGGTGCTTCGGGCAGGCGGGCCAGCAACGACCAGCCGTGCGGATCGCCGATGTCGAGCCACGACCCGACGTTGTTCGCCAGCAGGAACGTCGTACCGGGGGTGTCCTCGGCACGCCGGATGGCGGCGTCGACCTTGCGCATCCACGGCAGGTGCGCGGCGAGCGGGGTCGAACCGTACAGCGGTTTCGCCAGGTAGGAACCGGTTCGCGCGGCCAGTTCGGGGAAGTCGGCCAGCTCGGCTGCCGCCCTGATGAGCGCGAGGCGCCCCGCCTCGACACCGCCGACCTGGCGCAGCAGCAGCTGCCCGAGGCTGGTCCGCACCATGCCGCGGCAGCGGTCCGTCAGGCCGGGCAGCGCCAGCGTCCGGTCGAGCACCCGGATCGCTTCGACGCGGTCGTCGCAGTAGGGCGCGACCTCGCCGATCTTGCCCGCGATGCGCTCGAGATCGGCACGCCCGGTGCCCGGCCGGAGCGCCAGCCGCAGCAGCGCGCGCACCGCCACGGTCCCCTCGCCCCGCGCGATCGCTTCGTCCGCGGCCAGCTCGGCGTACCGGCCGTACTCGCGCGCGAGCCCGCCGTGCAAGGCGTGCTCGGCCAGTTCGGCTGCCGTGCCTTCGAGCTTGTGGAAGGCGTGCCGGTGCGAGGTTTCGCGGCGGGGCCCGGGAATCGCTTCGTAGACCGCGCGCCGCGCCGCCGCGTGCCGGAACCCGTACCCGCCCGCGGCCGTGCCCGTCAGCACGTTCGCTTCGACCGCGGCGACGAGACCCGCTCGCGTGGCCTCCGGGGTGAGGCCGGTCAGCGCCGTCAGCACCTCGGTCGTGATCGAACCGGGTCCCGCCTTCGTGTCGAGCACCGCGGCGCAGTCGACCACCCGCTTCGCGTCCGGTGGCAGCGCCGCCGTCCGCGCGCGGATCGCGTCGGCCACCGTCTGCGGCACGTCGAACCGCTCGGAGGTGTCCCACGGCGGCGCGGGATCCTGCTTGGCGCGCACCAGTTCCCCCACCACGAGCGGGTTCCCGCCGCTGAGCCGGAACAGCTCGCGCGCAAGCTCGCCCGAGATGCGATGCGTGCCCGCGATCGCCGACGCCAGTTCGTGCACCTGCGCTGCCGTCAACGGTCCCAGCCGGACGTGCGGCACGGCAGCGCCGGGGTTCCCCGGTTTCGCGAGCGGGTGCTCGCCGTCGACCTCCTCCGGCCGGTAGGTCACCACGGCGCTCACCTGTCCCGCCGTGTCCCCGGACAGGTACCTCAGCAGCCGTCGCGTTTGTTCGTCCGCCCACTGCGCGTCTTCGACGACCAGCAGCACCGGCCCCGCGCAGCGCAGCAGCTCGACGAACGCGCGGAACACGGTGTGCCGGTCCGACGGCGCGTCCCCGCTCTCCGGTGGCTCGGGTGGCAGGCGATCGGCGATCTCGGGCAGATATCGGCGCAGTGCCCCGGTTATCGGGCGGTGCGCGGCCCGTTCGACGATCGCCTTTTCGTTTTCCAGGTTCCGCAGTGCGTCGACGACGGGACCGAACGGGACGGGTTCGTCGAATCGCGCGCACCGGCCGACGAGTACCAGACGCTCCGCGGAAACGGCCAGTTCTTCGACCAGTCTGGTCTTCCCGATGCCCGCTTCACCGCCCAGCAGCACGACACCGGCGCCGGCGGCGAGTATCCCGGTCACCGCGGCGAGTTCGTCCGCTCTTCCCACCAGCGCGGGCGATCCGGTCCGCATTCCCGGCTCACCCGCCTTTCCCCGCACTGCCGATACCGGGGCGACGCGGCAGTAAGCGGTCATGCTAAGTCGGCGCGCGTGGAGCCGGAAGAGCGGAAAGCGGAAACAGTACTTTCGTCGGTAACCCGAGCCTCCGCGGCACGCGGAAACCCCTATCGAAATACGTATTGTGCGTGCCCAGCACGCCGATGATCGTGGTCCGGGTCACCACTCGAAACGGGCCGTCGGGGCCCGCCCACCCGTTCCACTTCGGACGGTGGCTCGTGGAAGGAATCGAAGAATTGAGCAGTCTGCGCTATGTCGGGGCGGTCGGCGTGTTCGCCGCCGTCACCGCGACCGGGGTCGTCGTGGCACCGTCGGCGTCCGCGGCCGTGGAATGGGACGGCTGCGGGGTGACCCCGAGCCACGAGAACGGCACCAACGTGGTCACCTACCGCGACGACACCGGTGACGGCTCGATGGCGGACGCCATCCGGTCCGCGGTGTCGAATTGGAACTCGTCCAACGCCGACGTCGAGGTGAAGGCGACCTCCGGCACCCCGAACGTCACCTTCGTTTCGCGCGATCTCGGCGACGCCTACGGGTCCACCAAGTGCGCGTCGAACGGGCGCACCACCATCTCGCTGGATCCCACGCTCTGGAACAACGACCTCAACACCCAGCACCCGGAGCACCACGTCCACACCGCGGCGCACGAGTTCGGGCACGCGCTCGGCCTCGGCCACGACGGCGACTGCGGCGCGCTGATGCAGACCGGCGGCGCGAAGTGCGACCCGTGGACCACCGGCCCGAACTCCGAAGAGGCGTCGCTGGTCGCGAAGATCCTGTCCGGCAACAACAACAGCGCCGGGCGCGACCTCGAGATCGCACTGTCCAAGTAGGACACTCCCGCCGCGGCCCCCATCCCCGGTCGCGGCGGCGGGCACGGGAGGGCCGCCGCGCTACAGCTCGGCGACCTTCCCGTGCTCGACGACGAGCCGCCGCGTGGTCTCCACCGCTTCGATCATGCGGCGGTCGTGCGTGACCAGCAGGAGCGTGCCGGAATAGCTCGCCAGCGCCGATTCGAGCTGCTCGATCGCGGGCAGGTCAAGATGGTTCGTCGGCTCGTCCAGTACGAGCAGGTTCACCCCGCGCGCCTGCAACAGCGCGAGCGCCGCCCTCGTCCGCTCCCCCGGCGACAGCGTCGCGGCCGGGCGGATCACGTGCGGCGCCTTGAGCCCGAACTTCGCCAGCAGCGTCCTGACGTCCGCCGGTGTTATCTCCGGCACCTCGGCCGCGAACGCGTCGACCAGCCGTTCGTCGCCGAGGAAGCGGTTCCTGGCCTGGTCGACCTCGCCGACCACGACGCCGGACCCCAGCGCGCCGTGCCCTTCGGCCAGTTCCACCCTGCCCAGCAACGCCGCGAGGAGCGTGGACTTCCCGGCGCCGTTCGGGCCGGTGATGGCGACCCGGTCCGCCCAGTCGAGCTGGAAGTGCACCGGGCCGAGCGCGAACGGGCCCCGGCGCACCACCGCGCCGGTGAGCGAGGCGACGACGGCGCCGGAGCGCGGCGCCGCCGCGATCTCCATCCGCAGCTCCCACTCCTTGCGCGGTTCCTCCACCACCTCGAGCCGCTCGATCAGCCGTTCCGTCTGCCGTGCCTTCGCGGCCTGCTTTTCCGTCGCCTCGCTGCGGAACTTGCGGCCGACCTTGTCGTTGTCACCGGCCTTGCGGCGCGCGTTTTTGACGCCCTTTTCCATCCAGGCGCGCTGCGCACGCGCGCGGGCGGTCAACGCGTCCACCGTGTTCGCGTACTCCTCGTAATCCGCGCGCGCGTGCCGTCGCGCCACCTCGCGCTCTTCGAGGTAGGCCTCGTACCCACCGCCGTAGGCGCGAACCTGCTGCTGCGCGAGATCCAGCTCGACGACGCTGGTGACCGTGCGGGACAGGAACTCGCGGTCGTGGCTGACGATCACGGCGCCCGCCCGCAGCCCCGACACGAACCGTTCGAGCCGTTCGAGGCCGTCGAGATCGAGGTCGTTCGTCGGCTCGTCGAGCAGGAACACGTCGTACCGGCTCAGCAGCAGCGCGGCAAGGCCCGCCCGCGCGGCCTGGCCGCCGGACAACCCGGTCATGGGCTGGTCGAGGGGCACCTCGAGGCCGAGGCTCGCGGCCACCTCGCCCGCGCGGTCGTCCAGATCGGCGCCGCCGAGTTCGAGCCAACGGTCGAGTACCTCGGCGTAGTCGTCCTCGGCGCCGCGCTCACCGTCGGCCAGCGCCGTGGTGACCTGGTCGAGCGCCTGCTTCGCCGCCGTCACCCCGGTGCGGCGGGCGAGGAAGCCCCGCAGGGTTTCGCCTGCCAGCCGCTCCGGCTCCTGGGCGAGGTAGCCGATCGTCGCGGCGGGCGGGTTCGCCCGCACCGTGCCGCCTTCGACCGGCAGGAGCCCGGCGAGGGTGCGCAGCAGCGTCGACTTGCCCGCGCCGTTGACGCCGACCAGCCCGATGACGTCGCCGGGTGCGACGACGAGGTCCAACCCGGAAAAGAGAACGCGATCCCCGTGCCCCGCAGCAAGGTCCTTCGCGACAAGAGTGGCGACCATAAGGCCTCGAGTCTACGGTCCGGCGCGAAAGCCACCGAAGCCGATCCGGCTGTGGCCAGGCGCTGATCCTCGCATCTGGCCACCGAACACGACGGATTGCGAGCGGGCGACGGGAATCGAACCCGCGTAGCCAGTTTGGAAGACTGGGGCTCTACCATTGAGCTACGCCCGCATGCGCGATCGAGGACCGCGCGGACGTAGCTTAGCGGTAGCCGCTAGGCTGGGTGCACACCGCCCCTCGGGGCGCCGGGATGTGGCGCAGCTTGGTAGCGCATCCGCTTTGGGAGCGGAGGGTCGCAGGTTCAAATCCTGTCATCCCGACAGCCGGGGCTGGACCTGCGAGTCCAGCCCTTTTTCGTGTCGACCGATCCGCGGGTCGAACGATTCTCCGATGGGGGCGAGCGCCTCCAGCGCAGTATCCGACCTGGTTGGGCCAGGAGGCGTAGGTCGGGCCGAAAAGTCCTTAGTGGACCCCACTGGTACACCCGACGCCGACAACCGCGCCGAGCGGAACACCCGCGCCCGCGATCAGTCGTTCCGCGCGGGAACGGCGCCCGAAAGCAGGTTCGCCGGCGCGTAATCGGACCGCACGTCGAACGTCATGCCCACGGTGCGGGCCAGCACCGCCACCGCCAGCGGGGCCAGCGCGAGGAAGCCGCTGGGGTCGTCCTCCCTGCCCTCGGCGGTCCAGAACGCGCGGTGCCGTTCCAGTGCGGCAACGTAGGCCTCGGTGAACTTCTCCGTGTCGCGGCGCAACACGTAGTAGAACATCCGGATCGGCGGGTACACGAGCTGCAGCATCGCCGAGGGCGGGGTGAACCGCGCGGTGTCCGGATCGGTGCCGTCCATCGCGGGCACGAACATCTCCGGTGTGACCTCGCGGTGCGCGAGGAACGCCTGCAACGTCTCGACCCACGGCATCAGGTACGCGTCGTGCTCGACGCCCGACGCGCGCAGCACGTCGAGCGGCACCGCGGCGAGTTGCTGGATCACCGCGTTGTCCCGCCGCAGCACGGCGAGCCAGGCCGCGGTGACCCACGCCCCGGGGTGCGCGTCGTCATGGGGACCGGTGGCGGCGAACGTGACGGGACGGCCGACCACGGCGTTGACTTCTTCGCCAGCGGGCGCGGTGGCCGCGGCGAAGACGGCGGCCGCGGCCTGCGCGGCGAGACCGAGGTCCGCCCAGGTTTCCGAGGACTCGGCCCCCGGGTCGACGACGGTGCGGTACTGCCCGAGCAGCAGCGCCCGGCGCCACACCGTGGACAGGGCACTGGTGTTCTCCGCGACGCTGTCGAGGTAGAAGCCCATCTTCGGGGACAGCGCCGCGATCTGCTTCCACGCCCGGTCGGCGTCGGTGGAATGCCGTGCAACGATGGTCATCGATCTCATTCCTCACCGGACCCCAGCCCGCCACCGTCGGTCACGTCGTGCGGGATGAACTCCGCGTGACTGTACCGGGCGAGCGCCGCTCTCCCCACACGCGTCGCGACCGAAGTATGCCGGGCTCGCGAACAGCGCCACCTGCCGAGTCCATTTAGGACGAATGCGCCGCGAACCGCGCGGCCGTCCGGTGGTAGGTGAGCGCCTCGCCAGAACGACGATGCGTACCCGCTGTGCTTCCAGCGCTCAACGTCGTCGCGCTAGAGTCGAATCGTGCGTTGGCGCAAGGAAACGCTACGCGAGGTTCTCCTGGTGACCGCCCTCGGCGCGGCGGTCGCCCTCGGTACACCCGTGGCCGCGGCAGGGCAGGCCCCGCCACGCGTGCCGTTGGACGAGTTCGCCTGGGTGCTGATGGCGCTCGCCGTGGCGCTGGTACCGCTGCGGCTCGTCCGCCCGGTGGTGACCCTGATCGCGATCACCCTGGTGACGGGGACGTACCTCGTGGCGGGCTACCCGTACGGGCCGGTGGTGCTCGCGCTCGCGGTCACCGCGTACGCGGTAGCGCTCACGACCAAGCCACCGGTGGCATGGAGTGCGCTCGGCTTGTCGTTCACCGCATTGGTAGGTGCGCAGACCGACCTGGCGCGGCCGGTCGAGGTGCTGCCCGCCGTGTTCGCGGTGGTCCTGTGGCTGGGGCTGCCCGCGTTGCTGGCGAAGATCGCGCGACTGCGCCGGGATGCCGTAGACGAGCGTCTGCGGCAGCGGGCCTTGGTCGAGCGCGAGCACGCCGAGCGGCTCGCCGTGGAGCACCGGCTGGCGATCAGCCGCGAGGTGCACGACGTCGTGGCGCACAGCCTGTCCCTGATCAGCCTGCAGGCCGGACTGGCCGTGCACCTGTTCGACCGGCAGCCGGACGAGGCCCGTGCCGCGCTGACCACCATCCGGCAGTCCAGCGGCGAGGCGCTCGCCGATCTGCGCCGGGTGCTGACCTCGCTGCGCGAGCCGGCACCGACGGCCCCGGACCACCTGCGGCTGGATCGGCTCGGCGAGGTGGTCGACCGGGTCCGGCGCGGCGGCCGGTCGGTGTCGTTGGAGGTGATCGGCCGGGTGCGACCGATGCCGGGCGCGGTGGAGACGTGCGCCTATCGCGTGGTGCAGGAGTCCCTCACCAACGTGCTCAAGCACACGGACGACGCCTCGGCCGCGGTACGGCTGACCTACGGGGAGGACGACATGACCGTGGAGGTGGTGGACACCGGCGGTGGGAATCCGTCGCCGGGTGGCTCCGGCCAGGGCATCGCGGGCATCCGGGACCGGGTGGTCGCTCTAGGTGGACGGCTCAGCGCCGGCCCCGTCCCGTCCGGGGGATTCCGGGTGCGCGCCTGGCTTCCGGTGGTGGGCGGGTGATCCGGGTCGTGGTCGCCGACGACCAGCACTTGGTACGGGCCGGGTTGCGAACGCTGCTGCCGAGCGACGGCGACATCGAGGTGGTCGGTGAGGCTGGCGACGGTGCGCGGGCGCACGCGGTCGCGCGGGCCATCCGGCCGGACGTAGTGGTGATGGACGTGCGGATGCCCGGCTCCGACGGCATCGAAGGCACCCGGCTGATCACCTCCGACCCGGCGCTCGACGCGGTGCGCGTCCTCGTCCTCACCACGTTCGACCTGGACGAGCACGTCTTCGCGGCGCTGCGTGCCGGCGCGGGCGGGTTCGTGCTCAAAGACAGCGAGCCGGACCAGCTGCTCGCCGCCGTGCGCACGGTCGCCGCCGGCGACGAGCTGCTCGCACCGTCCGCCACCCGGCACCTGATCCGGGAGTTCCTGCGCTCGTCGCCGCCGCGCGCGGTGTCCGGCCGCTCGGAGCTGGCCCGGCTCACTGAGCGGGAACTGGAGGTCATGCGGCTGGTCGGACTCGGGCTGAGCAACGGCGACATCGCCAGCCGGCTGCTGATCAGCCCGGCCACGGTGCGCACGCACGTGAGCCGCGCGACGAGCAAGCTCGGCGTCCGCGACCGGGTGCAACTGGTGGTGTGCGCATACCAGTGGGGTGTGGTGACGCCCGGCTGACTCAACGCGCCGCGTACGCGAATCGTGTAGCGGGCCCGCACGCCAGGCGGACGACGTGACGGCCGGATCTCCCTAGCGTGGTCCCGTGTTGATCGATTCCCGGGGGACTGCCCGATGATGGTGTGGAAGAGCGCGACGCGGCCGGAGGAACGGCGGCTGAAACCGCGTTCGCGCAAGGTGTGGCTCGTCGCGCACGTGGCCGGTTCGGTGGGCTGGCTGGGCACGGCGTACGCGATGACCGTGCTGGGGGCTGTCGCGGGGTGGGCAGAACCGGTGGCGCGGCACGCGTCGTTCGAGATGGTCCACGCGTGCGACAGGTACGTGATGATTCCGCTTTCGCTGGTGAGCCTGGCGACCGGCTTGGTGGTGTCGCTGGGCACGCGGTGGGGCGTGCTGAAGCACTACTGGGTGACCACGAAACTGGTGGTGACGGTGCTCGCGATGCTGTTCGCCACGTTCTACCAGTCGCAGTGGGTCAAGGAGGCCATCGCCATCACCGCCGAGCGGCCGGACAGGGATCTCAGCGCGCTGTCGCCGACGATCCTGACCGGCTCGCTGGGCATGACGTCGGTGCTGCTGTTCACCACCGTGCTGTCGGTCGTGAAGCCGTGGGGCCGCACATCCCGCGGTCGGCGAACGCTCGCCGACCGGCGATCGGCACGGTGAGCGCACGCGTCCTCAGTGGACGCGATCGGCGGCGCGGGCGCGGCACGCCCTGTTCAGCTCGAACCGGAGATGTCGCCGGGCGTTGGGGCGCAAGCGATTCAGGAAGATCTCGTGGACATCCCCGATGGTGGGCACGGCACGGATTCCTGCTGCTGGTCGACGCGCGGCGAGTGGGCATCATCGCCATCGACGCCGCTGTCTGATCCCGCTAGGGCCACCCGGCGGCACCGGCCGGGCCCCGCGTGCCGATTCCGTCCGCGCTCACCGGGCAGCCGGTGCAAGTCCATTCTGGACAGATCCAGAAAGCCCTGCCGGGCAAGGAATCCAGTACGAAACGACCGGATGGGACAGGTGTCGTGAACACCCTTACTCGGCACGCATCGCGCGCAGGCCGAAATGCAGGTACCGCTGGCCGTTGGACCGGTAGAACACCGCCGACATCCACCGGTCGTGCCCCGGCAGGCCGGTGACGAACCGGCCACCGCCGGTGGGCACGAAGTGCATTCGCTGCTCGTGCCGCGATTCCGGCAGCAGGTCGGTCATCTCCGTGGACAGCGCCCGGAACGTACCGGTCAGCCCGCCGTCGGCCGGGGTGAACGTGGCGCGTACCGCGACGGTCCGGTACACACCGGCGAACTCGGTCAGGTCGACCGGGGCCGGCACCTGCGGCGGCCGCACTGGGTCCGGGAGGGTGGCGCCGACCTCGGCCAGTGCCGCGCGGAACAGCGGATCGGCGACGTCGTCCGCGCCTTCGCCGTTGACCAGCACCGCCATGGCAAGCCCGGCGGACGGGCAGCACAGCAGCCGTGCGTGATGCCCGATCAGGTCGCCTCCGTGCCCGAACAGGTGCGGCCCGGATCTGCGGTGGAGCTCCCAGCCCAGGCCCCAGTGCGTGCAGTCGTCCTGGTCCGGCAGCTCGACCGCGGGGGTGAGCATGGCGGCGGCCGCGGCCTCCGACAGCACGCGGGTGCCGTCGGTCATCCCCCGGTCCAGGTGCAGCCGGGCGAACCGAATCAGGTCACCGGCCGAGGCGACGACCCCACCGGCCGGTCCCTCGGCGCGGTCGTTCTCCCACGCCCGCAACACCTGTGCCTGCCCGGCGTCGCTGGTGAGGTGGCCGGCGGCCAGCCGGCGCCAGATCAGCTCCTCGGGCAGCGTGCCGGTCTGGTCGGCACCGATCGGGTCCAGCAGGTGGGTGCGCAGCGCGGCGTCCCAGGTGGTGCCGCGCAGCACCTCCACCAGTCGGCCCAGGATGGAGTATCCGCTGTTGCAGTAGGAGAACGTGGCGCCGGGCGGCTGCATCTGGTCCAGCGTGGCGCAGCCGGCCACGTACAGCTCGAGCGCGTCGTCGCCGCGGCCGTAGCTGTCGTACTTGTCGCCGTCGATACCGCTGGTGTGCGCCAGCAGCTGCCGGGTGGTCACCGTGGCGGTGGCCTCCGGGTCGGCCACCTCGAAGTCCGGCAGGTAGTCGCGCAGTGGCGCGTCCAGGTCCAGCAGGCCCTCGTCGGCCAGCTGCATGACCAGGGTGGCGGTGTAGGGCTTGGTGGTCGAGGCGATGGGGAACAGGGTGTCGGCGGTGACCGGTGCGCCGGTGTCCAGGTTGGCCACCCCGGCCGCGCACTCGGTGAGTTCTCCGTCGCGCAGCAAGGCGAACACCGCGCCGGGTGCCTTGACGGTGGCCAGCAGCTCGGTCAGCCGGCGCTGCCAGGCCACCCGGTCCAGCCGGGCCGCACCGGACGTGCTGGCCGGCGGCGCCACCCTGGTGAACCTGATCAAGGGAACGTCGGGTTCCAGCGGCAGCGCGGCCTCGACCGGCTCGCCGTCCGGGTTCCGGCCGAAGGTCAGCGGCCAACTGGCGTCCAGCACGACGTCCCCGGACCGGTACGCCACCGTCCAGGTGTCGTGGTTGCGGTACTCGGCGGTGAGCTCCAGTTCGCCGAGCCGGACCCGCAGGGTGTCGTCGGCCGTGACGGTCAGCCTTCCGTAGCCGGGGTGTTCGTAGTTACCGGCGAACTCGGCGAGTGCCTCGGGCGTCGGCGATTCCGCCGCCGCGGGTTCTTCGGTCTCCTGGGCCTCGGCGGCGTCTTCCTGGTCCTGGACGTGCATTTCCGCGGACCAGGCGCGAGGCCGCGCGCCGTGCAGCAGATCGGCCACGTGGTAGGTCAGGGCCAGCGGCAGGCCGGTGGTCGGGCTGTGGTTGGCACAGGCTGCCACGCCGATGCCGAGTTCGGGCAGCAGCAGGATGTCCGCCCGGTGCCCGTCCAGGCCGCCGCTGTGCCACAGCATCCGGTGACCGCGCCAGTCGCCCGCCATCCAACCCAGCGCGTAACCGTGGTAGCGCACGGCCGGGTCGGGGTCGGGCACCGCCACCGGGATGTGCACCCGGTGCGTGTCGGCCAGCCGCGCCGCGGACAACAGCGGTCGGCCGTCGCCAAGCTGGAACCGCAACCACCGGCCCATGTCGGTGGCGCAGGACAGGAGCTGGCCCGCAGGGGCGACCGGGGCCAGCGTCCTCGGCGGCAGCGCGACCCGCCTGCCGTCCCGTTCGGTGTAGGGCACCGCGCGATCGGCGGTATCGGCTCCTTCGGGCGCGGTGACCGTCCGGGTCATACCCAGTGGCGCCAGCACACGAGCCGTCATCGACCTGGCCCAGTCCGAGCCGGCCAGCTCGCCGAGCGCCGCGCCAGCCAGGGCGTAGCCGATGTTGGTGTAGTCCATGGTGGTGCGCAGGTCCGCGCCGGAGGGCAGGTGACGGGCCCTGGCGACCAGTTCGGCCAGCGGCAGCGACGGGTTGGCCAGCCAGGCCCACTCGTGCCGGGCGAGCCCGGAACGGTGGGACAGCAGGTCGGCCATGCTCACCCGCTGGGTGGCCACCGGATCGTGCAACGCGAAGGCGGGCCAGTACTCCCGGACCGGGGTGTCCCAGTCCAGCAGGCCGTCCTCGACCAGGGTGGCGGCCAGCACCGCGGTGAACGCCTTCACGGTGGAGCCGTGGTCGAACAGGGTGTCGGCGGTGACCGGCAGTTCGCCGTCCACATCCCGCCTGCCGAACCCGTCGGCGAGCACCACCTCGCCGTCGTGCACCGCGGCCAGCGCCACCCCGGCGACGCCCCATCGGTCCAGCTCGGTGGTCACCATCCGGCCGAGCGCCGCATGATCCAGGTCAGTCATCAGAGGGTCCTTCCGCAGGAGGTTGGGTACCGAGCTCGGCACCAGGCGACTCGGTCGGCAGCCGCAACCTGGACGGGTAGACGGTGTTCACCGCGATTCGCGGGTCGATCGCGGTGGCGATCGGGCCGAACCGGTTGAGATTGCGGGCGAACCACGGGAAGTCACTGGAGGTGACGGTGACCCGGATGCGGTGGCCGGCCGCGAAGGTGTGCTGGGTCGGCCACAGCTCGAGGTCGAACCGGTACGCCTGGCCGGGTACCAGCGCGGTCGGCAGAGCGGGGTCGTCGCGGTGCGCGGCGCGCAGGCAGCCCCGGGTGACCTGGATGGAGCGGCCGTCCGGGCGCACGTCGGTGAGCTTGACGTGCCAGTCGGTGTCCTCCCCGTCGGTCGACGCGTTCAGCTGCAGCTCCGGCTTCCCGGACACGGTCAGCGGCTCGGTCAGCGGCTCGGTGGTGTAGGTCAGCACGTCCGGCCTGCGTTCGATCTCGGTCTGGTCCAGCGCCACGTCGGACACCGGGTAGGTGGCCAGGTCGAATTGGGTGGGCACCGGGTCCTCCGGGTCGTACCGGAACCGACGGTACCCGCCCCGGCCGGTCGCGGTCAGCGTGCCCTCGGCGCCATCGAAACCGAGGTGCAGCAAGGTGTCCGTTGTGGACAGTGGCCAGCGGTCGGCGGTGCGCCACCGGTTGCTGCCCAGCTCGAACACCCGCACCTTCGGCTCGGCAGGCACGCCGTTTTCCGCGCCGCGCAACCAGTGGTCGAACCAGCGCAGGTGCACCGCGTCCATGTCCACCGCGGCGTCCTCACCCAGATCTTCGCCGGCGTACTGGGAGGCGGGGAACCGGGACTTCAGATGGCTCCACGGTCCGACCAGCAGCCGTTGCCGGTCCGCGGCGGGGGAATCGGCGACCATCCGCTCGTAGTGGTGCATGGCGCCGAGCAGGTCCTCGAGATCGTGCCAGCCGGTGACGTGCAGGCAGGGCACGTCGATCAGCTGGTAGCGGCCGTCCAGCCGCAACCGGGACCAGAACTCGTCCAGCACGTCGTGCGCCATCAGCGTCGGCCAGGTCGACCCCGGCAGGTCCAGCAGCTCACCCAGTTCGCCGACCGGCAGGTGCCGCAGCACCTTGTCCCAGTCCGGGTCGTCCGAGGAGGGCGAGGTGATCGCCCTGCCGCGCAACCGCCAGCACCACCAGACGAAGAAGAGCTGGAAAACCCCGTTGGTGTAAGGGATTTCCTGCTGCCAGCGACCACAGGCCGAAGTGGACACCAGGCACCGCAGGTGCGGCGGGCGCAGCGCGGCGGCGGCCCACTGCACCCAGCCCATGTAGCTCAGCCCGGTCATCCCCACCGCCCCGTCGCACCAGGACTGCGCCGCCGTCCACTCGATGACGTCGTAGGTGTCCTCGGCGTCGTGCACGAACGCAGCCCACTCCCCGTCGGACTGACCGCGGCCGCGGGTGTCCACCGCGACGAAGGCGTAACCGTGGGCGGCGTAGTACCGGGCCTCGTCCACGATCAGCCCTGGATTGCGCCGGTCGTACGGAGTGACCGTGACGATCGCCGGGGCGGGCGCGCCGGTGTCGTCCGGCAGGTAGACGTCCGCGGCCAGTTGTACGCCGTCGCGCATCAGCACCAGCCGGGTCCGCACCAGCGGCTCGGCCGCGCGGTGCAACGCCCGGCTCATGAACCGGTCAAACGCGCTGGTCATTCGTCTCCGTCCGGTTTGCCGTCCCGGCCGCGCCGGGTGTGCCGAAATCCTCGCCGCCAGCGGGTGATCAGAACTTCGTACCTTTCACCGAAGACTCGCGTGGTGAGATGTGCGGCGGCACCAACTTCGGCGGTACCCCGACCGGCAGGCTGGGCCGATGGAACTGGTCGGAGTGCCCTGGTTCGAGCGCCGGTTGGCCGCCATGGTCGACGATCTCGGTGAGCTGGTCAGCTGCGAGTCGCCGGCGACCGACCCGGCGGCGCTGGCGCACAGCGCGGCAGTGCTGGCCGAGCAGGGCCGCCGGTTGCTCGGCGCGGCCCCGGAGTCACTGGTGGTGTCCGGGCGCACCCACCTGCGCTGGAAGTTCGGCCATGGCCAGGCCAAGGTGCTGCTGGTCGGGCATCACGACACGGTGTGGCCGGTCGGCACGCTGCGGGAGCTGCCGTGGGCGGTGACCGACGGGATCGCCACCGGGCCGGGCTGCTTCGACATGAAGGCGGGCCTGGTACTGATCTTCCACGCCCTCGCCTCGCTCGACGACCTCGACGGGATCACCGTTTTCGTCAGCGGTGACGAAGAGCTGGGTTCGCCGACCGCCCGGGACCTGCTGGCCGAGTCGGGCCGGGGCTGCGCCGCCGCGCTGGTCACCGAACCCAGCGCGGACGGCGGCGCGCTGAAGACCGCGCGCAAGGGCATCGCCCAGTACGAGATCTCGGTGTCCGGCCGGGCCGCGCACGCCGGGCTGGAACCGGAGCGCGGGGTGAACGCCACCACGGAGATCGCCCGGCAGGTGCTCGCGGTGGCCGAACTGGCCGCACCGGGCACCTCGGTCACGCCGACCGTGCTGGCCGCGGGCCAGACGGCCAACACGGTGCCGTCGGCCGCCACGCTGAGCGTGGACAGCAGGGCACCCACGCTCGCCGAGCAACGCCGGGTGCACGAGGCATTGCGGTCGTTGACCGCGCACCTGCCGGGAGCCCGGGTGCGGGTGCGGGAGCTGATGTCGGCGCCCCCACTGGAACCGAGTGCGTCCGCCTGGCTGTTCGAGCTGGCCGGTCAGGTCTGCGCCGACCTCGGCACGTCGCCGCCGCGCGGGACCTCGGTCGGCGGTGGCTCGGACGGCAACCACCTTGCCGCGCAAGGCGTTCCCACCTTGGACGGGTTGGGCGCGGTGGGCGGCAACGCGCACGCCGTGGACGAGCACGTGATCGTCGCGGAGTTACCCGGCCGGGCCGCGTTGCTGGCCGGGTTGATCAACGCGGTGCGCGCCGCGACACCGGTAACCGAGGAGGACTGATGGTGGACCGAGCGGCCTGGCAGCGTCGGCTGACCGAACTGCTCGAGCGGCACCGGGTGCCAGCCGCGTCGCTGGCGGTACTCGTCGACGGCGAGATCCACCAGGCCGCCGCCGGTGTGCTCAATGTGGACACCGGGGTGGCCGCCACCCCGGACTCGGTGTTCCAGATCGGCTCGATCACCAAGGCCTACACGGCCAGCCTGATCATGCAGCTGGTCCAGGAGGGCAGGCTGGCGCTGGACTCGCCGGTGGCCGACGTGCTGGACGAGTTCGCGGTGGCCGACCCGGAGGTGACCAAGCGGGTCACCGTGCGGCAGCTGCTCAACCACACCAGCGGCATCGAGGGCGATCACTTCGTGGACACCGGCCGCGGCGACGACGCCATCGCCGAGTACGTCAAGACCTGCGCCGAACTGGGCCAGAACCATCCGCTGGGGGCGACCTTCTCCTACTGCAACACCGGCTACGTGGTACTCGGCCGGCTCATCGAACGGCTCCGCGGCCAGCCATGGCGCGTGGTCTTGCAGGAGCGGCTGCTCGACCCGCTCGGCCTGGACCACACAGCCGCGCTGCCGGAACAGGCCATCCGGTTCCGGGTCGCGTTCGGCCACGACCCTGGCGAAACCCTCGACGCACCACCGAAGCTGGTGCCGAACTGGACCCTGCACGCCTCCAGCGCGCCGGCCGGATCCTCGCTGTGCGCGACCGCCGCGGACGTCGTCACCTTCGCCCGCGCCCACCTGGACGCGGGCTCACCGGTGATCCCGGCGGCCGGTGCGGCGGCGATGCGCTGGCCGGAGGTGGCCGTGCCGAACCCGTGGACACTGGGCCAGCACTGGGGCGCCGGGTGGATCCTGTTCGACTGGGCGGGACGGTCGGTGTTCGGCCACGACGGCGGCACGCTCGGCCAGACGTCGTTCCTGCGGGTGGTGCCGGACGCCGGGGTGGCGCTGGCCCTGCTCACCAACTGCGAATACGCCAGGGGCCTCTACCACGACCTGTTCCGCGAGCTGCTGGCCGAGTTGTGCGACCTGCCGATGCCCGAACCGCTGTCCCCGCCGGACACCCCGGTGGAGGTACCCATCGCCGAGCACACCGGGTTGTACGAACGGCTGGGCAACCGGATCGAGGTGACCGCCACACCGGCCGGGTTGATCGCTCGGGTGGAAGAAACCGGCGCACTGGCCGAGATGAGCTCCGATCCCGTGGAGGAGCTGACCCTGGTGCCGGTGACCGAGAACGTGTTCGTCACCCGAGGCGACGAAACGGCTCCCTGGAAGCCGGTGGTGTTCTACCGGCTTCCGGACGGTTCCCGATACCTGCACATGAGCGCCCGTGCCACGCCGAAGGTGGCCGAGTGAGGACACCCGAGCCGGTACCCGCCGCGGCGCTGGCCGAGGCCGGCCGTGGCTTCGTCGAGCTGCACACCGACGGGTCCGAAGTGTACTGGCTGGAGCAGCGCCCGGCGGACGGCCGGACGGTCCTGCTGGCCGCGGACGGCTGTCGCGAGCTGACCCCGGCGCCGTGGTCGGTGGGCACCCTGGTGCACGAGTACGGCGGCGCCAGCGTGCTGGTCGACGAGGGCGTCCCGTACTTCGTTGCCGCCACCGACCAGCGGATCTACCAGATCCCGCCGGGCGCCGAACCGCGGCCGCTGACTCCGCCGGACGCCCGCCGCTACGCCGACCTCGCACCGGACCGGCGGCGCGACCGGCTGATCGCGGTGTGCGAGGACCACCGAGGGCCGGACCCGCTGCCGCTGAACACCGTGGTCGCCGTGCCGCTCGACGGTGGCGAACCCGTGGAACTGTGCGCGGGCCACGACTTCTACCTGGCGCCCCGGGTCTCCCCGGCCGGTGACCGGCTGGCCTGGCAGTGCTGGGACCTGCCCCGGATGCCCTGGGACGGCACCCTGCTGTACGTGGCCGGCCTGGACGCCGACGGCAGGCCGGGACCGGCCGTGCTGGTGGCCGGCGGCGACACCGAGTCGGTGTGCCACCCGCGCTGGGCGCCGGACGGCACCCTGTACTTCGTGTCCGATCGGGACGGTTGGTGGAACCTGTACGCCTGGGACGGTACCGAGGTGCGCCCGGTCGCTCCGATGGCCGCCGAGGTCGGTGCTGCCGGGGCGATGGGCCTGGTCCCCTACGACGTGTCGGCGACCGAGGTCGTGGCCGCGGTGCGCGACGGTGGGCGGGCCCGCCTGGTCCGGATCAACCGGTCGGACGGCGAGGTCACCGAGCTGCCCACCGACTGCTGGGAGGTGTCCCAGCCCCGGTTCGCCGGTTCGGACGTGGTGTTCCTGGGTGGTTCGCCGGTCCGCCCGGTCGGCGTGTGGCGGTGGCACCCGGCCCGGTGCCACGAGCTGCGCGCCGGCAGCGCCGTGGCCATCGACGCGCGGCTGCTCGGCCTGCCCGAGGTGCTGGCGGTGCCGGCACCGGACGGCGGCGTGCTGCACGCCCTGCACTACCCACCGTGTCCAATTCGGACGGACGACCCACCGCCGCTGGTGGTCATCGCGCACGGCGGCCCGGTCAAGGCCGCCACGGCCGCGCTGAGCCTCGGCGTGATGGCGTTGATGGCGGCGGTGTTCTGGACCAGCCGCGGTTACGCCGTGCTGGACGTGAACTACCGGGGCAGCACCGGCTACGGCCGCCCCTACCGCACCGCGCTGCACGGCCGCTGGGGCGAACTGGACGTGGCCGACTGCGTGACCGCGGCGGAGTACCTGGTCGACCGCGGCGCCGCCGACCCCGGGCGGATCGTGCTGCGCGGCTGGTCCGCCGGCGGCTTCACCACCCTGAGCGGGCTGGCCGACACCGCCGCGTTCGCCGCCGGCACCGCGTACTTCCCGGTGGCCGACCTGGAAGCGGTGCACCAGGTGACGCACAAGTACGAGGCCGGGTACGACCACTACCTGATCGGTGACTGGCACACCCTGCGACAGTCCTATCGGGACCGTTCACCGATCAACAAGATCGCCGGCATCACCGCCCCGCTGCTGGTCGTGCAGGGCACCGACGACCCGATCTGCCCGCCCGACCAGACCGAGCGGATGGTCGACGAGTTGCGGGCGCTGGGCCGCGACGTGCGCTACGTTTCCTGGCCTGGCGAAGGGCACGGCTTCGAGCGCGCCGAACACATCGCCCGGTCGTTGGAGCTGGAGGCCGCGTTCTACACCCGGGTGCTGAGCGGCGATCGTGCGGACGCACCAAAACCGGCCGGAGGTTGAGTGACCGGCACCAGCACGGTCCGGCGACACCGTTGCAGACTCGCGGGCCAAGAAGATGTCAGCATGACGAGCTTCACTCGCCAGGCTGGCTCGTGCGACGAAGGAGCCTGGTCATGAGGATCGTCCCGACCGCCGGCGTGGTGTTCGCCGGTGCACTCCTACTGGCGTCCTGCGCCGGTACCGGCAATCCGGCCGGTGCCGGCGGACCGAAGAACTATGTGGACGGTGCCACCTTCAGCACCTCACTGGGCGCCGACCCCGGCAACCTGGATCCGCTGCGGGCGGAAAGCGGCCCCGCCGCGATCGTGGACGCGTTCGGCTACGACACGCTCGTCAACATGGACCACCAGGGGCGCCCCGTGCCGCAGCTGGCCACCAAATGGGAAGTCACGCCCAACAGCGTCACCTACACCCTCCACAAAGGAGTGACCTGTGTGGACGGCAGCCCGCTGACCGCGACCCAGGTGGCGGCGAACTTCGAGTACATCCGCAATCCCGCCAACCAGTCCCCGCTGATCGGCAACAACCTGCCGGACGCCAACTTCACCGTGCGCGCCGACGACGCGGCCAGCACCGTCACGATCGCCACCGCGCAGCCGTTCGGGTTCCTGCTCACCGGCGCGGGCACCGTGCCGATCGTGTGCGCCAAGGGAACCGCGGACCGCGGCAAGCTCGCACACGGCACCGACGGCACCGGCCCGTACCGGCTGACCGAGGCGGTGGCCGAGGACCACTACACGTTCGAGGTGCGCAAGGACTACGCGTGGGGCCCGAACGGCGCCAAGACCGACGCGCCCGGCACCCCGGCGAAGGTCGTGCTCAAGATCGTGCAGAGCGAGTCGACCGCGGCGAACCTGTTGCTGTCCGGCCAGCTCAACGGGATCTCGGTGCTCGGCCAGGACCGGCAGCGGCTGGCCGGGCACGGCTACCACGAGATGCAGGTGACCAGCTCGCCCAACACCCTCTACTTCAACCAGCGGCCCAACCACCCCGGCGCCGACCCTGCCGTGCGCAGCGCGCTGACCGCGGGCCTCGACCTGGACCAGCTGACCAAGGTGCTCACCGAGAACAACGGGCGCCGCGCCACCAATCTGGAACCCAACGAGCCCCGGCCGTGCGACTACGACTCGGTGACCGGCACGCTGCCGGGCCACGACGTCGAGGCGGCCAAGTCCGCATTGGACAAGGCGGGCTGGGTGCCCGGCCAGGACGGTGTCCGCGCCAAGAACGGCCAGCGCCTCGCGATCACGCTGCTCTACTCGGCCGGGTCACCGGCCAACGACGCCGGCATGGAGCTGGTCAGCAACTGGTGGAAACCGCTGGGGGCGGAGGTCAAGCTCGCCGCGAAGGAGCTCACGGCGTTGAACCAGGAACTGTTCGTCAACGGTGACACCTGGGACGCGACCGTGTTCGGCATCGGAGTCAGCTACCCGTCCCAGCTGGTCGGCTACTTGTCCGGTGCCAAGCCACCGGCCGGCACCAACTTCAGCGCCATCGACAACGCCGAGTACGCGAACCTCAGCGGGCAAGCCGGCAAGACCCCCGGCGACGCGGGCTGCGCGCTGTGGCAGCGGGCCGAGCAGGCGCTGCTGCGCGCGGGCGACGTAGTGCCGGTGTCCACCGGGCTGGTGCACTACTTCGGCAACAAGGCGACCTACCAACCGGGTATCTGGGGACTGGAACCGACCAGCATCCGAATGGTGGCGAGCTGACCAGGTGGCCGTGCCCGAAGTCGATGACCGGTCGACACCCCGCGGCGCGGCACCGGTGTGGCTGAGCTTCCTGGCCCGCCGGCTGCTGCGCCTGGTCGTGTCGTTGTTCGTGCTGGTGACGCTGGCCTTCGCGATGATCCACCTGATCCCCGGCGATCCGGTGCGCACCGCACTGGGTTCCCGGGCCACTCCCGAGCTGGTGCAAGCGCGGCAGCACGCGCTGTGGCTGGACCGCCCGCTGCTCGAGCAGTACTGGCACTACCTGCACGGCTTGTTCACCGGAGACCTGGGCACCTCGTTCACCACCAACCTGCCGGTAGCCGAGGTGCTCGGCGAGCGGCTGCCGAACAGCGCGCTGCTGGCCGGGCTGGCCTTCGCGGTGATCATGCTGGTGTCGGTGCCGCTGGGCATGCTGGTCGCCGCCGCGACCCGGACCGGCCGGCGACGCGGCACCGAGCTGGTGTTCACCGGCGTCACCGGTGTGCTGGCCACCGTGCCGGAGTTCCTGATCGGGGTCGGCCTGGTGTTCGTGTTCGCCGTGCGGTTGCAGTGGCTGCCGGTGGCGGGACAGGACGGGCCGGTGTCCTACCTGCTGCCGGTCGCGGCGCTGTCCCTCGGTTCGATCGCGGCGCTGACCAGGATCGTGCGGGCCGAGACGCTGCGCGTGCTCGGCGAGGACTACCTGCGGGTGGCCAGGGGCAAACGGCTGCCGACCCGGTTGCTGTACCTGCGGCACGTGCTGCCCAACATGCTCACCGCCACCCTCACCCTGGGTGGCCTGCTGCTCGCCGGACTGGTCGGCGGCACCGTGCTGGTGGAGAACGTGTTCGCCTGGCCGGGGGTCGGCACCCTGGTGGTCAACTCGGTGGTGCAGCGCGACTATCCGCTGGCCCAGGCGGTGATCTTGGTACTCGGCGCCACCGTGCTGCTGGTCAACGTGGCGGTGGACCTGCTGCTGGGTCTGCTCGACCCGCGATCCACCATCCGGAGGACCTGATGGACGGCAACCGGCGGCGCGGGCTCAGGGCCGCGCTGCGCACCCCGACCGGCCTGACCTGCGGCGTGCTGCTGGTCCTGTTCGTGCTGCTGGCCATTCTCAGCCCGCTGATCTGGGGCGACGCCGCGGAACAGCGGGACATCGAGCACCTGCTGGAGGGCGGTTCGGCCGCGCACCCGTTCGGCACCGACAACCTGGGCCGGGACAACCTGGCCCGGCTGCTGGTCGCGACCAGCCCGTCGCTGGCCTTGGCCGCGTTGAGCATCGTGGTCGCCGCGGTGATCGGCGTCCCGCTGGGCGCGCTGCCCGCGGTGCTCGGCCGGCGCGGCGCCCGCGCGGTCACCGCCGTGATCGACTTCCTGGTGGCGTTCCCCGCCTTGCTGCTGGCCATCTTCCTGGCCGTGGTACTCGGCGTGGGCGCGCCCTCGGCCGTGCTGGCCATCGGCGTCGCCGGGGCACCCGGCATCGCCCGGCTGACCCAGACGCTGGCCGCGTCGGTGGCCGACTCGGACTACGTGGCCGCCGCCGCACTGGTCGGGGTACCGCGCGGGCGGGTGCTGCTGCGGCACGTGCTGCCCAACGTGGCCGAGCCGCTGATCCTCAACCTCACGCTGGCCATCGGGCAGGCACTGCTGGCCATGTCCGGGCTGAGCTTCCTCGGCCTCGGCGTGCAGGCACCCAGCTACGACTGGGGCCGGATGCTGTCCGAGGGCCTCGGCCGGATCTACGTCTCCCCCGCCGCCGCGCTGGGCCCCGGCATCGCGATCGTCCTGGCCGGGCTGGCGTTCAACGGCCTCGGCGAGGCACTGGCCGAAAGCGTACGCGGCCGCCCGGCCCGCGTCAGCCAGCCGGCGCCACCGCCCCCGGAACACACCGGCGACGCGGACCCGGTGCTCACCGTCTCCGGGCTGACCATCACCTTCCCCGGCGGCCTCACCCCGGTCCGCGGGGTCGACTTCACGCTCCGCCGCGGCGAACTGGTCGGCATCGTCGGCGAATCCGGCAGCGGCAAGAGCCTCACCGCGCTCGCGCTGGCCCAGCTGGTGCCCGAATCCGCCGTGGTCACGGCCGACTCGCTGCGGTTACTCGGCCGGGACCTGCGCCAACCGGCCGACGCGGACACCCGGCGGCTGCTGGGCACCTCACTGGCCATGATGTTCCAGGACCCCGGCACCTCGCTGAACCCGTCACTGCTGGTCGGCCGGCAGCTCGCCGAGGTCGCCGAGGTACACGGCGGCCAGCCGCGCGGCCCGGCCTGGCAACTGGCCGTGGACCGGCTGCGCGCGGTGCGCATCGCCAACCCGCAACGCCGGGCCCGGCAGTACCCGCACGAGCTGTCCGGTGGCATGCGACAACGCGCGGTGATCGGCATGGGCCTGATGGGCGACCCGAAGTTGATCATCGCCGACGAACCCACCAGCGCGCTGGACGTCACCGTGCAGCAGCAGATCCTCCGGCTGCTGCGCCAGGTCAACACGGACCGCGAGGCCGCGGCCCTGGTCATCACGCACGACATCGCCATGCTCGGCCAACTGGCCGAGCGAGTGCTGGTGATGTACGCCGGCAGCATTGTGGAGGACCTGCCCACCTGGGCGCTGGACGCCGCCGCGCACCCGTACACCCGGGCGCTGGTCGCCTCGGTGCCCGACCTGGCCTGCGACCGGGACGAGCCGCTGGCCACCATCCCCGGCCGGCCGCCGCTGCCGCACGAGATCGGCGCCGGCTGCCCGTTCGCCGCCCGCTGCGATCGGGCAGGTGACCGGTGCCGAACCGACCGGCCCCCACTGCGCGTCCTGGCCACCGGGCACCGCGTCGCCTGCTGGCACCCGCACCACACCGAAAACGGATCGAGGCCATGACCACACTGCGCGCCACCGGCCTGACCGTCCGCTACCGGTCCGGCACCCGCTCGCTGATCGCGGCCGATCGGGTGGACCTGATCGTGCCCAGCGGGCAGGTGCTCGGCCTCGTCGGCGAGTCCGGCTCCGGGAAGTCCACGCTGGCGAGGGCGATCGTCGGGCTGGCCCCGGTCGAAGGCGGCCAGGTCCTGCTCGGCGACCAGGACGTCACCCGGCCGAAGGGCAGCCGGCGACGCGAGTTCCGGCACCAGGTCCAGATGATCTTCCAGGATCCCAGCACTTCGCTGGACCCCAGGATGAGGATCGGCGAAACCATCGGCGAGGCGGTCACCGCCGCCGGGCACGTCTCCCGCTCCGACCGCGCCGCCGAGGTCGACCGCCTGCTGGCCCTGGTCTCCCTGGACACCGAGCTGGCCGGACGGCTACCCCGCGAGCTGTCCGGCGGCCAACGGCAACGGGTGTCCATCGCCAGGGCGCTGGCCGTGCGACCGCGGGTGCTGATCGCCGACGAGATCACCTCGGCGCTGGACGTCTCGGTGCAGGGTGCGATCCTCAACCTGGTCCGGGACCTGCAACGCCGCCTCGGCCTGACCATCCTGTTCATCTCGCACAACCTGGCCGTGGTGCGCTACGTCAGCGACGCGGTCGCCGTGCTGCACCTCGGCCGGGTGGTCGAGCACGCCGCCACCGCCGACCTGCTCGCCGCGCCCGCCCACCCCTACACCCGATCGCTGGTCGCCGCCGTGCCCCAGCTGGCGGCCTCGGCCGAGACCGGCATCGAGGTGCTGGACGTCGAACCACCCGACCCGCACCAGCCACCGCCCGGCTGCCGGTTCCACCCCCGCTGCCCGATCGGCCCGGCCGCCCACCCGGACCGCGCGGTGTGCCGGACGGACGATCCACCGCTGACCGGATCGGACCGGCACCAGGTCGCCTGTCACTTCGCCAGCACGTAGTCCCCCTGCGCGTCGACCCCGACCACCTGGTAGCCGACGGCCAACGCACCGGTCAGCGCGATGCTGAGGGCCTGCCGCCAGGCCGCGCCCAGCTCCGGGTCGGCCGTCCGCAGCGCCGTGATGTCCGGCGGAACCTGGCAGATCAGCACGGTTCCCTCGGCGGCGCCCGGCTCCGGCGCTCCGCCCGGTCCCATGGTCAGCAGCAGCGCCGCTGCCCCGGGGTCCACCGGACACGGCGTCCCCTCGGCCGCCGCGTGCACCCGCTCCGCGGCCAGCGGCCAGGCCAGCAGCAGCCGGTCGCTGCGGTCGTCGGCGTTGATCCCGTCCCGCATCCGGCCGTAGTGGTCAGGCAGGTACTCCGCGACCTCGGCACCCAGCTTGGCCAGGTTGAAGTACAGGTTGCGGCGCACCAGCGGATCCATCGTCCAGCTGATCGAACCGATGCCCCTGGCCAGCGCCCAGGCCCGCTGGTGCAGCTTGAGCGCGAACCCGACGTGCCGGCCCTGCACGCCGGGGTCCACCCCGGCGATGTGCGAGTGCAGCGTGGCCGGGGTGCCGTCGGTGAAGAACGCCACCGAGGCCCCGATCAGCCGGTCCCCCCGGTACGCCCCGGCCACGTAGTTACCGGAGTGCGCCAACGCTCGCATCAGGTCCGAGCCGACCGGCGCGGACCGCGGACCGGTCTGCCAGATCGCGCGGAACAGCCGCTCGGCGCCGGCGGTGGCGTCCGGCGTGGTCAGCTCGCGGACTTCGACGTCGGCACGCAGCGCCGCGGCCGACGCGGCGGCGGCGGCCCGTTCCGGTGCGGCCGGGTGGGAGAGGGAGTGTCGTCGCATAGGGTCATGCTGCTGGTCCCGCCGCGGCTACTCATCGTGGTCCGCACCCAACTGACCGGACCGGCTTCGTCCCGGTCGACGATCCGACGCGGTCGTCGGGTCCGCCGACAGCAGGTGCAGCTGCAGGTGTAGCACCAGCCGCTGCACCGGGTCGGCCAGGTCGATACCGGCCAGCTCGGTCAACCGGCGCAACCGGTATCGGTAGGTGTTCGGGTGCACCTCCAGCGACGCCGCCGCGGCGGGCAGGTCCCCCAGCGAGTCGAGGTAGGCCCGCAACGTGGGCAGGTAGGAGGTGTGCCCCTTCTTCGCGTCGATATCGGCCAGCACGTCCAACTTGCCTGCCAGCAGCTCCGGTTCCTGGCCCACCAGGTCGCGCAGCCGAAGCAGCACCACTTCGGCCCGCACGTCCTCCAGCGTGGCCACCCCCGGCCCGGCCCCCCGCTCGGCCAGCACCCGCAGCGTCAGGTTGGCCTCGTGGTGGCTGTGCGCCAGATCGTCCAGCCCGGCCACGGTGGCGCCGATCCCGGCCTGCACGGCGATCCCCAGCGAATCCCGGCTCTGCTCCACGATCGCCCCCGCCAGCCGGCGCAACGGCGCCGGGTCCGGCCGGGCGGCATCGGTGAGCAGCACGTACACCACGTTGCCGATGGCCGTGCAGACCAACTGGTGCCGGTACGCCTCGGCGTACATCGTGACCAGGCTGGCCACCCGGTCCAGCTGGACCGCCAGGTCCGCCCGTGCCGTGGTGCGCAACCCGAACCCCAGCACGGTGGTGAACGACTGCCGCGACACGTTCAACGGCTCGGCCAGCAACTCCGCCGGCCGCCGCCCGTCCAGCACCGACCGGAACAACTCGCCGTTGCGCCGCCGCTGCAGGTCGTCCCCCACCTGGTGCCGCACCAGGTGCAGGGCGGCGATCCCGGCGGCGGCCCGCAACGCCTGCTCCGCCTCCGGCCCCAGCGGACTACGCCCCTCGGCCACCCAGATCGACCCGAGGATCTGCCCACCAGCGCGCACCGCGATGGCCAGCCGGGTCCGGAAGTCGCTCGGCTCGTCGTAGGCGATCCGGACGACCTGCTCGCTGCCCCACAGCCGGTGGAACACCCCGTCGTCCTCGAGCCGGCGCTGCCAGCTGTTCGGCACCCGGCGGCCGAGGATGGTGCGCTGCCGGTGCTCGTCGATCGGCTCGTCCAGACTGGAGTAGGCGAGCACCGCGGACTGCGGGCTCTCGATGGTGACCGGCCCGCCCACCATCGCGGCGACCGCGTTGGCAAGCGTGAACAGGTCACCGACCGCGATCCCGCCCGCACTGGACTCGGCGGTCAGGCCCAGCCCGGCCGCCGCGGTGCGCAGCAACGTGTACAGCTGCCCCCACGCGGTGCCCTGGTTGACCTGCAACAGCGCCACCCCGGCGCTGGTGGCCTCGGCCACCAGCGCGCCGACGTCGGCACCGTCACGCACCTTCACCGCCACGCCGGTGGCCCCCGCCCGGCCGGCCGCCCGCACCAGCTCGACCGCGCCGCGCTCGTCCACTCCGACGCCCAGCACCAGATCCCGCTCCGCGATCGGCACGTCATCCGTCGGGTCGTAGACCAGGACATCGTCGACCTCGGCCGCCAGCCCGGCCGGGGCCGCCAGCACCCGGAGGATCTCGAGGTGCTCGAGCAGTCCGCCGAGGGTGCTGGTCATGCCGCCGGGCCCGCCGCCATTCACCGAGCTTAGCCCTGTTCCGGTGGCCGTACCCGGTCGACCGAGGTGGTCAACTCCGCCAGCCACGCCTCGTCCACCTCGACCCCCAGCCCCGGACCTTCCGGCACTCGCACCGACCCGTCCCGCAGGACGAACGGCTCGGTCACGACGTCTCGCCGCCAGTACCGGTCCGAAGCCGACGTGTCCCCTGGCAGCCGGAAGTTCGGCAACGCGGCCAACGCCACGTTGGCCGCGCGCCCGATCCCGGTCTCCAGCATCCCGCCGCACCACACCGGCAGTCCGTTGGCCGCGCACACGTCGTGCACCCGGCGCGCCTCCAGCAGCCCGCCGACCCGGCCGGACTTGATGTTGACGATCTGGCAGGCCCCCAGTGCCACCGCGTCCGCCGCCGCCCGCGCGCTGGTGATCGACTCGTCCAGGCAGATCGGCGTGCGCAACCGCCGTGCCAGCGCGGCGTGCCCCCGCAGGTCGTCCTCGGCCAGCGGCTGCTCGATCAGGGACAGGCCGAACTGGTCGAGCTCGGCCAGGTGGTTGGCGTCGGCCAGCGAGTAGGCGGCGTTGGCGTCCACCTGCAACCCGATGTCGCCGAACCGCTCCCGCACCGCCCGTACCGCGGTCACGTCCCACCCCGGCTCGATCTTCAACTTGATCCGCCGGTAACCGGCGTCCAGGAACCCGGCCACGCTGTCCAGCAGCTCCGGCAGCGAATCGGCGATCCCCACCGAAACCCCGGCGGGCACCGCCTCCCGCACCGCTCCCAGATGCTCCGCCAGCGGCACACCCACCGTGCGCAACTCGGCGTCGAGCAGCGCCATCTCGATCGCCGCCTTGGCCATCCGATGCCCTTGCACCGGCGCCAGCGCCGCCTCGGCGCGATGCGCCCGCACGTCCGGCAAGGGCCACAGCCGGGGCAGCAACACGTCCTGGATCACTTGGTGCGCCCCAGCAACGTGTTCCGAGCTGTACAGCGGCGAGTGCCCGGCGACGCATTCGCCCCAGCCTCGGACCCCGTCCTCGGTCACCACCCCGATCAGCAGGATGTCCCGATCGAACTCGGCCCCGAACGAGGTACGAAACGGCGCGAGCAACGGCAGTCGAATCCGCCGCAGCTCGACTTCGGCAAGCCTCACCCCACACCTCCGATGCTGAACTGATTCATCCGCCCACCCTCGCCGGAGCCGCCCGCCGGAACTATGTCCGCGCGTCCCAAAAACCCCCACCGGTTCGGCACCCGCTACCAAGCCGACCGGGCGGACGGAGATCAGCCGCGCTGGGAGCTACGGCCGCGTTCTTGGCCGGAGAGCAGGTCCCCTGGCGTGCGGACGTCGTCTGGCTCCGCACCATGTCGCGCGGACGCCGGGAGAGGTCCCGAACGCGCGCTGACCGAACGATCCACAATGGAGGGTGGACCGAATGAAACCGCGAAGCGGGATTTCTCGGTCATGGCGCGAGCATGATGACTCGAGCCGACTTGAGCAGGAGCGGCCGAAGCCACCTTCCCAGCCGCGGTCGTCGGCGGCGTACCAGAGAAGCCGGGACCGCTCCCCCAGGGCCGGTACTACCCTTCGCCCGCGAGCCTCGAAAACGTGGACGTCGGGGGAGGATAAGCGATGGTCGGGTTCGCCAACCTCCGCTCTAGCCCGTGCTGTCGTCATGCGTCCGAGGCCCGGAAGCCCTCGCCGAGGGCGCCTCTCGCCGTTCACCGTTCGCGCACCGACAACCGGAGGTCCATCATGATCACGTTCGTGCTCGTGCACGGTTCCTGGCACGACGGCTCGGCCTGGAACGCCGTCGTTCCCAGGTTGGCGGAACTCGGTCACGTCGCCCACAGTCCGACGATCGCCGGTCATGGCAAAGGGGCGGACAAGGCGGTCGACCACGACGACTGCGTGCGGTCGATCCGGCGGTTCATCGTGGACCACGATCTCGCGGACGTGGTGCTGGTCGGCCACAGCTTCGGCGGGACGGTGATCGCGCGGGTCGCCGAGGAGATCCCGGAGCGGCTGCGCCGCCTGGTTTTCTGGGGCGCTTTCGTGCCGCTGCCGGGTACCAGCGTCAACGACGACCTCCCGCCCGCCTATCGCGAGTTGTTCGCGCGGCTGGCCGGCGAGTCGGACGACAACACGGTGATGTTGCCGTTCCCGATCTGGCGGGAGGCGTTCATCCAGGACGCCGACCTCGACCGCGCGACGGCCGCCTACCAACAGCTGTCGCCGACGCCGTACCAGCCCTTCGTGGATCGGCTCGACCTGTCGAAGTTCCCCCGGCTGGAGATCGCCAAGAGCTACCTGAACTGCACCGACGACACCGCGCTCCCGCCCGGCGAGTGGGGATGGCATCCGCGGATGTCCGGACGGCTCGGCCTGCACCGCCTGGTGCAATCGCCCGGCAGCCACGAGGTCGTCTTCACCAACCCCCGGCTGCTCGCCGAGAAGATCGTGCACGCCGGCAGGGACTGACGCGAGCGTCGCCGCGGATGCCCGTGCGCGGCAGCGCTCCGCTACGCGTCACTCGGCGAAGATGCGTCTCGGCGCACACCCGCGGCACTACGTGACCGAGAAGCGTTCACATCCACCGTGCGCACTCCGCGCACCAAGGAAATCCGGTCGGTCTCCAGAGGCCCGGTTCGATGAAGACCCGGAGCCCTCCTGCCGGGTCTGGGGTGGCGGCGCCGTCGGGGCTTACCGGTTCGGAGGCTCACGTCGACAGCTCTCGCGATCGGTCGGCGAGCAACTCCTCCGACGCGGCCGCCGCATCGGCCGGATCGCCTGCTTCACCCCGCGACAAGGCGTTCGGCCACCACGAATGCCAACGGCTCGCTCAGATCCCACACCTCATCCGCTCGGCCGAGCTCGGTGAGATCCGAACGTTCACGCGACGAGGAAAAAGGCGGTGCCACCACGGCGGCTCGATTCCGCACTGACCTCATCGGGAGTGTCCGAGTGTCGGCCTCGGCTGGTGGGGGTCGTCAACGTCACCGCGGACTCGTTCGCCGACCGTGGCCGGTTCCTGGCGCCCACCGCCGCGCTCACGCACGCTCACCGATTGCTGGCAGCGGGCGCCGATGTCGTCGAACTCGGCCCGCGGCCAGTCATCCTGGCGCCGAGCCGGTGACCGCCGACGAGGAGATGCGGCGGCTGGACCTGGCCCTGAACCGCTTGGTCGCCGACGGCGTCCCGGTGTCGATCGACTCGTGCCAACCCCGGACCCACCGGTTCGCCGCCGCTCGTGGTGCCACGTTTCTCAACGACATCCAAGGATTTCCCGACCCGGACCGGTACGCGGAGCTGGCCGACACCGGATGCCGTCTCATCGTCATGCACTCCGTGCAGCGGCACGGACCCGCGACCAAGGTGCGCACCGATGCGCGGACGGTACTGGCGGCGCTGGAGCGGTTCTTCGAACGGCGGCTGACCGCGCTCCAAGCGATCAGAACCCGGTTCGGCGTCCCGATCATGGTTTCGCCGACGCGGAAGTCGTTCCTCCGGGCGAGAACTGCCGGATGTCGGACCAGCCTGGCCGCGGAACTGTACGCGGCCAGCGCTCCGGAACGTCCTCACCGCGTTGGACCGGCACGCCGGAACTGGCCGATGACGCGCCTCGGCGAGCCGAGGATCGGTCATGGGTGCAGCTTCGCGGCGAGGGCGGCCGGGAACTCGAAGGCGCCTTTCGCGAGATCGTCCGGCGTCCACCCGTTCTTCTCGCGGGCGGTTTTGTCGGCACCGCGGGCGAGCAGCAGATCGATCATCGCCCCGTCCGGGTTCAGCCGCCAGCCCGACACCGCCAGGTGCAGCGGCGACGCTCCTCGCGGCAC
This sequence comes from Amycolatopsis sp. CA-230715, assembly GCF_018736145.1. GTDB lineage: Bacteria > Actinomycetota > Actinomycetes > Mycobacteriales > Pseudonocardiaceae > Amycolatopsis. Next base: position 7,358,507 of record NZ_CP059997.1, on the reverse strand, counting down.
GGTGGGTGCCTGGATGTCCGCACCAGCGTCGAGCAGAGCGACGGTGGTGTCGAGCGCGCCGCCCTGCACGGCGAAGTGCAGCGGGGTGAAACCGGAGCGGCGCTCGGCCAGGTCGACGTCGACCCCGGCATCGAGCCGTTCCTTCACCGTTACCACGTCGTTGTCCGCGGCCGCGTAATGCAACTCGTCGCGCCCGGCACGGTCAAGCATTCCCCGCTACACCTCGTCGTATTTGAATGCGTTTTCGCGGTCGATTTTATCAGGGCGGAAGAATGTACCGACCCGGAGTTGCAGCATGCGGGACATGGATCTCGGTGCTGTTTTCGCCGGAGTGCCGCGCGTGGGTGTGGTAGCCCGAAAGGCCGACCGCATCGATCCGCGACTGGCTCCACTCCCCCGCCCTGTACGACCGACTGTCCCGAATGGACGGCCCCGCGCGTCAGCTTCGGTGGTTCCGCAGGTCGATCAGGTCCGGTTCACGGATGTGCCGGTGGGGCGAGGTGCGGGAAACGGCTTCGGTAGCCACGATCGTCGCGTCGCGGGCGGCGCGCGGCCAGGGCAACCGGTGGGCGAGGCCGTAGAGCAGGCCGGCGTTGAAGGCGTCGCCGGCGCCGGTCGTGTCCGCGGTTCGCGCCGACCGAGCCGAGCAGGTGAAGTCTTCTCCCGGGCCGATGCCAAGGCAGCCGTCGGCACCGAGTTTGGCGATCACATGGCCTCCGGTGAGTTCGTGCAGTGCCTTCGTCGCGGCCCGGGGATCTTCGATGCCGGCGACGACCGCCAGTTCCCGCGCGTTCGGCAGAAAGACGTCCACGAGTGGCAGCAGGGACTTCAGCGTGGTCAGGGTGTGGGGCCGCCAGCCGTCGGGGTCGGAGCCGGGATCGAAAAGGGTGCGTCCGCCGGAGGCCTTGACCTGGCGCAGCATCTGCTCCGTCGGCGGTCCCTGCAGCGCCGGGGTGGTGAAGTAACCGGTGAACAGCACGAGATCGGCCGTGAGCGCTTCGCGGGGGACGGAATCGCGGTCGTAGGAACGGAGGTGGCCGTCGGTGGCCAGGAAACCTCGGTCGCGCCGGTTGCTCTGAACGGCGATCGACACCGCTGTCGGCGTACCGGGGGTGGTGCGCAGGTGGGAGCAGTCAACACCGCCTTCGGTGAGCAGGGCTCGGACGAGCGTCGCGGTGGTGTCGTCGCCGAGGGAGGCGTGCAGTTCGTGCCGCACACCAAGGGCGGCGAGTGCCATCGCGGTGTTTCCCGCGCTGCCGCCGGGACGGACGTCGATGGTGTCGATCATGACCTCGGTGCCGGGCGGCGGCATGCGGTCGACCTGTGCCGCCACGACGTCGAGCCCGAGGTTGCCGATGACGCTGATCTTCACGCGGGGACCTCGTTTTCGGCTTCACGGGCGCGCCGCCGCAGGGCGAACGTGTAGCCCGCGCACAGCAGGAGCAGGGCGAACGCCGCGATCACGACGCTTTGACCGAGGCGGAATCCGGAGCCCCACAGGGATACCACGAAGCTCCGGCAGATGACGTAGCCGTTGATACCGATCCCCACGACGGGCAGGACCACGTTGGGCAGCCACCGGCGCCGTTCCGGTGCGACGCGGAGGAAGTAGCGCAGGTTCGCGAGGTTGACGCTGCTGTACAGCACGAGCGCGAAGAACACCGCCGCCTGCGACCACCACACGAACGCGTCGACGCCGTTGCGCAGCGCAGCGACCACTACGGCCCCGCAGGTCAGGCTCACCACGTAGACCACGGTCATGGCGTGGTGCGGAACGCGCGTGCGCGGATGGAGCTGCGCGAGCCGTCGCGGGAGCAGACCTTGGCGCGCGATCGCGTAGAGGGCGCGGGATGCCCCGACGACGGTCGTCACGTAAATGGCGGTCAACGCGGTGAGGGCGGTGATGATGATCAGGATCGACCCCCATCCCCAGTAGTCACGGGCCATCGGTGTCACCGCCGTCAGCCCGGTTTCGTTGTACTTCGCCACCGTTTCCGGAGGTTCGGACAGGGAGAAGGCCCACGTCGCGCCCGCCCAGACCAGGCCGACCACGGTGACGGCGAGGAAGGTGGCCTTCGGCAGGAGCTTCTTGGGAGCACGGGATTCTTCGGCGACCGTGGAGATCACGTCGAAACCGGTGAAGGAAAGCACACCGAGCAGCACGGCGGCCCAGAACGTCGAAAGGTTCCCGCTCCCCTGGGACGGTACGAACGGAGCGAGGCTCAGTTCGTGGTGCGCGCCGCGGGTCGCGATCACCGTCACGCACAGGGCGAGCAGCACCCCGGTTTCGGCCACCAGGAAGATGACCGCCGAGCGCGTCGATGCCTGGATCCCGCGGTAGGTCGTCAGGCACACGACCGCGGTGACCAGCGCGGCGCCGAGCAGCAGCGTCCCCGTCCCGGTCGGCAAGCCGAGCTCAGCGAGCAGATCGTTGAAGAAGAGGCCGAACAGCACGGGCTGCACGATCACCTGGATGATGTAGTAGGTCACCATGACCAGGCCGACCAGTAGCCCGGCCACCGGGTTCGACGTGCGCGACGTCCAGGTGAACGCCGAGCCCGTCGCGGGCATCTCGCGGTTGACGATGACGTAGCTGATCGCGTTGGGCAACGAGATCAGCAGTGCGGCGAGGAAAACGAGCGGCACGATCCTGCCGACCAGTCCCTCCATCGGGCCCCACGTGCCGTACACGCCCATCGCCGGTGACATCATCACGGCCCCGAGCACGGTCAACCCGAGCAACCCGACAGCGTTGGACCGCAGCGACACCGGTTCGGCGGCCGTCGTCGGCCGCCCTTCGGGTGGCGATGGATGCGTCATCTTCGACCTCCTGGTGGGCTGCGCACGGTGGGTTCGACCAAGGTGGGTTCGAGTGCCCGCGATGCCTGCTTGAGCGCACAAACTGCACGATAACGTGCATTGCAGGGAGTCTGAACTGCACGTAAAGCGTGGTCAAGGTATTAGTGTGTGCAGTCGAGATTGCACACTCCAGGGAGGGGACGCACGGTGTCATCGACCGACCGGCGCAGGATTCTGCTCGAACGCGCGCGGACGCACGGCTACCTGGGGGTGCGCGGCCTGGCCCGCGAACTGAACGTCGACGGTTCCACCATCCGCCGGGATCTCGCGCACCTGGAGCGCGCCGGGCTGGTCCGGAGGACCAGGGGCGGGGTGCTGCCCGCCGATCCCGCGGACGCGGTCGATCTGCCCTACAGCGTCCGGCGCGTGGAGAACGCGCCGGCGAAGAAAGCGCTCGGCCAGGCCGCCGCCGACCTGGTCAGCGACGGCCAGAGCGTCATAGTCGACAGCGGTTCCACGATGTACCACCTGGCCTCCGCCCTGCGCGCCCGGCAGGGCCTGACCGTGATCACCAACGACCTGATGGTGGGCGTGCGCTCGGCCGGGCACCCCACCAACCGCCTGCACGTGACGGGCGGTTTCCTGGTCGACACCGTCTACACTCTGGTCGGACCGGACACCGGTGCCGCGCTGACCGCCCTGCACGCGGACTGGGCCTTCATCGGCGCCGAAGCGATCCATCCGGCGGCGGGCGTCACCAACATCAACGTCATCGAGGTCCCCGTCAAACAGGCCATGATCGCCGCCGCCGACCGCGCGGTCCTAGTGGCCGACAGCTCGAAGTTCGGCCGCCGCGCGCTCGCCCCGGTGTGCCCGCTCGCCGAGTTCGACACGATCCTGACTGACGACGCCCTGCCAGCCGAGCACCGCGACGCCTACGGCCCAGCCCTGCGGACCGTGCAAGTTTGACTGCACGCTATCAGGCATTGACTGCACGGAACTGTGCATGTTTGGCTCGGTGAGTGCGACTCCACAAGCGAAACGAAACAGACCAGGAAGTCCGGATCGGGCTCGTCGGCTGCGGCCGGATCGCGCAGGCGGCCCACCTGCCGGCACTCGCCAAGGCGGACGGCGTGCGGTTGGCCGGCGTGTACGACCCCAGCGCGCACCTGTCCGGTGAGATCGGCCGCCGGTACGGGGTGCCGGTCCATCCGGCCCTCGACGACCTCCTCGCCGCGGACATCGATGCCGTGCTGATCGCGGTCCCGGACCGGGCCCACTTCGAGATCAGCGGTGCCGCCCTCGCGGCGGGCCGGCACGTGCTCGTCGAGAAACCGGCCGCCGCGACCGCCGACGAGGCACACCGGCTGCGCGAACTCGTGGTCCGATCCGGCCGGAAGTTCCAGGTGGCGAGCATGAAGCGCCACGACCCCGGGCTGCAGTACGCGGCCGAGGCCGTCGCGGACGGGCGCATCGGCGACGTGTACACGGTCAGCGCCTGGTACCGGGTCATGTCGGCGCTTCGCCCACCGACCGAGGACGCGTTGTTCCCCGCGATGGCGATCGATCCCGAGGTGCGGCAGCGGGAGGCCGAGTTCAAGCGGACGCGCCGGACCGAGCACCTACTCCGCACGCACGCCGTGCACACCTTCGACCTGCTGCGCTATCTCGTCGGGGACATCGAGGTCACCTCCGCGGAACTGGCCGTGGCCGGTGAAGACCACAGCTGGCACGGCCTGGGCAGGCTGCGCTCCGGGGCCGGGGTGGCCGCCTTCGAGGTCACCGCGAGCGTGCACGGCCGCTGGACCGAAGGGTTCGACATCTACGGCGACCGCGGTCACCTGAGGATCGCGGTGCCGTTTCCGTTCACCCGCGACGTCAGTGCCGTGACGCTGTTCGACGAGCCGGCCGGCACGTCCACGCGGCCCGAATTCGGGTACCGCGACCCGTACCGGCGGCAGCTCGAGGCGTTCGCCGACGCCATCCGCGACGACACCGACCCGCAGCCCGGCATCGACGACGGTGTCGCCGCGCTGGAACTGGTCGAAGCCGTGCACAAGGCCGCGGCCTGATTCCCCCTTCCTCGACACCCCTTCCTCGACACCGCATTCGGAGGTCCCGATGGGACGTTTCACCGACATCTTCCCCGGCATCGCGAAACCCCTCATCGCCATGGCACACGTACCGGCTCTGCCGGGGACACCGCTCTACGACGCCGATCTCGGCATGAACGGCCTGCTCGACGCCGTGCGAAGGGACGTCGAAGTCCTGTGCGACGCCGGTTTCGACGCGATCCTGTTCTGCAACGAAAACGATCGGCCGTACCGCCTGAACGCGGGCTTGGCCGATGCCGCGGCACTCAGCAGGGTCGTCGCGCACGCCCACCCGACAGACCGACCGTACGGGGTGGACTACTTGTGGGATCCGCGCTGCGCGCTCGCGGTTTCGGTCGCCACCGACGCGCGCTTCATGCGCGAGGTCGTCTCCGGGACCTGGGAGTCCGATATGGGACTGTGGAGCCCGGACGCCGGTGAGGTCCTGCGGGAGCGGCGCCGGCTGGACCGCTCGGATCTGGGCATCTTCATGAACGTCACGCCGGAGTTCGCCTCCGCGATCGGCCAGCGCTCCGCCGCGGACGTCGCCCGGTCCACAGCCGTCTCCAGCCTGCCCGACGCGATCCTGGTCTCCGGCCCGATGGCCGGGGCCGAACCGGCGGTCTCGACCGTCGCGTCCGTCCGCGACGCGGTCCCCGCCGACCTCCCCGTGCTGCTCAACACCGGCGCCAAAGCCGCGACGATCGCCGGCTACCTCCCCCACGCGGACGGCTGCGTGGTCGGCAGCGACCTCAAGGTCGACGGGCACACCTGGAATCCCGTCGACCCCGACCGCGCGCGCCGGTTCATCGACGCGGCCCGTAGCGCGTAGGCCCGCATGCCCCACATTCTCACCGAGGACGACCTCGGCGTCTTCAGCCGGACCTGGCCGCCGATGAACGCCTCCGACCTCGCGCACACCGTCAGCGATTCGGGCTTCGGCCAGGTGCACTTCAACCTCGCCAGCGCGGGCCTGAACCAACTCGACGCGCCAGGGGCGACTGCCGTCCGCGCCGCCTTCGACCAGGCCGCCGTCGCGATCACGAGCATGTCGGCGACGTACAACATGATCGACCCCGATCCGGACCGCAGGCACCGGAGCACCGCCGAGGCCGTGGCGCTGATCCACCAGGCGCCCTCGCTCGGGGTGCGGATGATCAGCTTGTGCACGGGAAGCCGCCACCCCACGGACAAATGGGCCTGGCATCCCGACAACGCCTCGCCCCGCGCCTACTCCGACCTCCTGGCCACGATGCGGCAACTCGTCCCCGCCGCGCGCGAGGCCGGGGTCCGGCTCGGGGTGGAACCGGACCCCGGCAACGTCATCGACAGCGCCGGCGCGGCGCGGCGCCTGCTCCGAGACGTCGACGGCACGGTCGGCGTCATCCTCGACCCGGGAAACCTGATCACCCCCGAGAACGCCGGTCACCAAGCCGACATCCTCGACGAAGCGTTCGACACGCTCGGCCACCGGATCGTGAGCGTCCACGCCAAGGACTCCCACCCCCGGCACGGGCTCGGTTCGGGCCTGGTCGACTTCGGCCTCTTCTTCCGCCGATGGGCCCTGCTCCCCGAACCCGTCCCCGTCGTCATCCACGACGTGGCGCCGTCGGACCTCCCGCAAGCCCGCGAATTCGTGCTGTCGCACCGGGACCCGGCATGACCCACCACTGCCGCCGGGTCCCCGGCACCACTCCGCTGGTCCTGCTGCACGGACTGGGCGCGGATCGTCGCCAGGTGCTGGGCCTGCCGTGGGACGAGGCGCTCGCCAACCGGACCGTACTGGCGCCCGACCTCGACGGCCGGGACTTCGACAGCATGGCCGACGAGGTCCTCGCCCTCGTCGACCACCTCCGACTGCCAAGGGACTTCCTCGTCTTCGGCATTTCGATGGGCGCCGGGGTCGCCGTGCGCCTGGCGCTGCGGGACCCCGGCGCCGTGCGGGCCGCGATCTGCGTCCGGCCGGCGTGGCTGCACGAACCGCACCCGCCGAACCTGGACGTCCTGCGCACCGTCGCCGACCACCTCGACGGCACTTCCCCGGACGCCTTCACCTCTTCCCAGCCCTACCGGACCATGTACGTCCACGCTCCTGAGGCGGCCATGGCCTTGCTGTCCTCGTTCGAGGCACCCGACCCGGGTCGACTCGCCGACCTGCTGCGCACCGTCCCCGCCTCGGTTCCCTACGACCGGCCCGAATCGCTCGCGAAAGTACGGTGCCCCGTCCTGGTACTCGGCAACGAAGAGGATCCACTGCACCCGATCGCCATCGCACGGACCTGGGCCAATCGAATGCGGCACGCGAAATTCGCCCCGCTCCCACCGCGCTACCGCCACCCTCGGCACCACGCGACGGCACTGATCCAGCACACCGTCGACTTCATCGGAGCGCTCGACGCCCCATGACGGCCGAGCCGAGCCCGACGGCGCGTTTGATCGAATGGCTGGCGTCTCGGACCACCGCGCAGACCCTGCCGGTTCATGATCGACCCTGTTTTCAACCATGGCCTTTCTCCTGCTTATCGGCGGGGGAAACGCACAGCAATGGGCCGAACCAGTGATTCGCCGCCCGATACGGGCCACACGTGGCCAAGGTCGGATCAAGCGATGGAAATACGTGACCCCTGCGGAATCTGAGGCAGCCTCTCACCCGACGAACGCGACATACTCACCAATGAAAAAGTGATCAGAATCCTTCCCCGCACGGCAATAACTCTAGATATGCCAAACATCGGTGTCGATGCGAATCATGCCGCGCAGCTCATGCTGAATACGAACGCAAGAGAAGGCGCAAATAGCCTCGTGCGGCCGCCCCAGCATTACTGTCCGAACCCTTTAACCACAACGGCCACCGCACTCGGTGAACCCTTCGACATGATCCGCGCCAACCCGCCCGGACACGTCGCGGGTGATAAGACAACTACGGGGAGCGCGGAGCGGTCGCAGCTCGCGTACTCGTGCAAGTGCTCGCCAGCAATCCGCGAGTGGCACTCGTACGTCGAGGTGCCCGGAGACGTCGCACCGGCGGAGCGGAGCCAACTGAAGGTGGCACGTCCACCAGTTGAACGACAGCTCCAACCGCGCGCCAGCACGTACGTGACAGCCACGTCGCCTCGCTTCGCACATTCGGTATCGGTTCAGCGGGGAACTCCCGTGACGGTGGCGCACATGATCGACCTACGCCCCTCCGATTTGCGGATTTCGCTCGCGGCCCACCAGCAGTTCCACTGGGGTAGCGCTGCGCTCAGCCGCTCCCGCTTTGAGAGCTGAGGGTCGCGAGTTCGAATCCTGTCATCCCGACCGCAAGGGCTGGGTCTGAGGGTTCAGCCCTTTTTCGCGACGGTGGAACCGGTTTTGCGAGCAAGCACACCGTTGAGAGCCTGCCGTCGTTCGACCCGGTCTCCGCGGGGCTCCGCGCGCTGGAACAGCACCACTACGGTGCTCACGACGAGGAACATCGCACCGATGAGCAGGCCGATCCGGACGCCTCGTCCACCATCGGACACCATGCCCGACAGGACCGGGCCAACCGACTGGCCCAGCGAGAACACCACCGTCAGCACAGCTATCGCACTGGTCCAGTACCGGGGCGCGAGCACGTCCTGTGCGCACGAAGTGATCGCGCTCACCGTCGCCAGGAAGGAAAATCCGAACAACGTCGCCGACAGGTAGGAGACAGCGGGAGCATCGGAAAGAAGAGGGAACAGAGTGCCGACTGTGCCGGTCACCAGGGTCAGCGCAGGGCCACGTCCGCCGGAAGTACGACTCAAGACCGGGCTCCAGGCGAATCCGCTCACCATCGCAGCGAGGCCGAGCAGTACCCAGAAAGCCCCGATCTCCCCTTGTCCCATGCCGCGTTGGTCGAGGTAGGTGACGATGAAGGTCATGTACACGATGTAGCCCGCGCCGAACAGCCCGTAGGCCAGCAGCAGCGGAGTGATCTCGCGGATCAGCCAACCGCGGCGGGTGCGATCTTGATCCTGCGGGACCGGCTGGGCGGGGCGAACCGCGGCAGTGGCAACGGCGGAAAGCACGAACGCCACCAAAGACACGAGCCCCAGCGCCACCCACGCCATCGACCATGGAGCGTGCGCCAGAACGAAGGGCACGACAACGCCGGGGACGACCATGCCCAGTCCACCGCCGACACCGAAGTAGATCCCGAAGGTCATCGCCTTCCAGCGCGCAGAGGCGGCACTGTTGAGCCGCGCCACCATCGCGGCGCCTCCTACGAACGAAGTGGCCGCGCTGGCACCGCCCAGTGCTCGTAGTACGCCGATCACCACGAGGTTCCCACTGGCGGCAGTGGCCAGCACCGTGGCCGCCGTGATGGCGGTACCGACGATCACGAGCCGCCGCTCGCCGACGCGGGTGGCCAGCGGGGCGGCAACGGCGGCGCCGGCGAGGTACCCCACCGAACTCACCGTGTTGATCGCGCCGGCGGTGGTGTAGGACCACGCCAGGGCCGACCGCATCGCCGGCAGCACCAGGCCGTAGGCGAACCGGGAGAAGCCCGACGCCACCGCGGCGACCATGGCGAGCCCGGTGACCAGCCAGAGCATTCGCGTGCGACTCACGCCGGATCACCGTGCGCCGCCAGGTCCTGGCTCCGCCGCTCCGCTTCCCCCACCGGACACACCTCGGCTGCGGTGTTACACGCATTCCGGTCACACAACCGGCACATGTGCTGCGCTCGTCCACGCTGCTGGTACAAGCGGAACAACAGCTTGCTCAGCAACGGGCCGAGGATCCGCTGGTCCACCGGATCCAACGAATCCACCACGTCGGCCAGGCCCACGGTTCGTTCTCGCAGCACCTGCCCCGCCATCGCCTCGCCGGTGGCAGTGACAGCGACGGTCACCGACTTGGGATTGAATCGGTCCCGAGACCTCGCTACCAGGCCGTCGCCCTCCAACGTGTCGACCAGTCTCACCGTGGCCGACTGCGTCAACCCGACCCGGCGCCCCAGCTCGCTCACGCTGATGTCCGGACTGGCCGAGAGCGTGACCAGGGCCGCCGATCTCCGCACGCTGAGCCCTGTCGCGGCACCCGGTAACTCGGCGACCAGGTCGGTCACCGCCAGTGCGGTCGCCCCCAGAAGATTCGCCACCCGCAGATCGCGCATACCGCATTGAACCATGCAGAGTGCATATAGGCTACCGAACGTCACGGTCGCGCGGTCCGTGTACTGACCCGGGAGGTTGGGCACATGGTTGGCCGATCGAATTCGGTGCAGAGCAACAGGGCCGCAACGTCGTCTAGTGCTGCTTCAACGGGTTGGGATGCTCGCGCGGTGGCTGGGCCACCAAGTTTCACCTGGTCGTCGAGCAGGGCCAGAAGCCGTTGTCGCTGGTGGTGACGGCGGGTCAGAGCGGGGGGGTGACTCGCCCCCGGTCAGGTGGTGCTGAACGGGATTCGGGCCCCGAATCGGTGCGAGTTGATTGTGACGGGGGTGAATCGACCGCAGATGTTCGCGGGTTGTGACCGCGGTCAGTCGTGTCGGGTTGATCAATATCTGCGAGAAGTGACCGCACCGGAGACGAGGGACCGACCACGGAGTCCGTACCGCCCCCGAAGCCGATGACCGGTTACCCACTTCAGCGTCGATGCGGCCATGCACACCCACAGAGGCGGAAGACCCACATCATCCGCGACCGGGCTCTTCCGCCGTCGCGGTAACACCGGCGCCAAGGTTCACCCGCGTGGACCGCGGTGGTCCCGGCGCGTAGTTGTTGACCTTTTCCGATCAGGCACATGGCCGACAATGATCGTTCCACACCCCCGAAATTTCCGGTGAACGGGATTCTCTTTCACTCATCGTCACCACTTCACCGCCAATCGAAGATCAATTCTTCGACCCAGTTTCCCTTGGCGGCGTTTCGCCGTACCGGCTACCGGGTACCTGTCGCGACGAAAGCACTCACCGACGTTTTAACAAAGAGTCAAAACCTCGTTTCCCCGCACTCAAGAATGAAACTGAACTCTGTTTCCAGCGAGCATTCCTGAGCTGTATTTAATCATACGTTTTGTGTTATTCCTTAAGGAGTGTGTTGTGAGCGCGTCAGCTTCGGAGCCGATCGCGATAATCGGCATGGGGTGCCGTTTCCCTGGCGGGGTGGAAACCCCGGGCGGTTTGTGGCGGCTGGCGGCGGAAAGGCGGCGGACGATGGGGCCGGTGCCGCCGGAGAGGTGGGATTCCGCCCGGCTCGGCGCGCTGCACAGTCCGGAGGTGGCGTTGCGCGCCGGACGGGGGTGCTTCCTGGACGGCGACATGTGGGCATGGGACCCGGAGGCCTTTTCGGTGGCGCCGTTGGAGCGGGACTGGGTGGATCCGCAGTTCCGGGTGCTGATGGAAGTGGCGTGGGAGGCGGTCGAGCACGCGGGGATTCCGGTGGACCGCTTACGGGGGTCGCGGACCGGCGTCTATGCGGGCACATATGCGCCGGACAACCTCTTCCGTGAAGCCCGGCCGGTGCAGGACGCTCCGAACAGTCCTTATCTGTTCGGGAATTTCACCGCGGGGGCGGCGGGTCGGGTCGCGTTCTCGATGGACCTGCGGGGCCCGGTGATGGTGATCAGCACGCACTGCTCGTCGGGTTTGGTCGCGCTGGACACCGCGTGCGGGGCGTTGACCCTCGGGGACTGCGACACGGCGTTGGCGGGTGCGACGTTGTTGATGTTGTCGCCGGAAACGCATTTCCACGAAGCGCCGTTGCTGTTGTCCGAACGCGGCGGCTGCTACGCCTTCGACGCGCGCGCCGACGGTTATGTGCGCGGTGAGGGTGCGGGCATGCTGGTCCTCAAACGGCTTTCCGACGCGATACGCGACGAGGACCGGGTTCTGGCGGTGATCCGGGGCAGCGCGGTGAACAACGACGGGCAGGCCACCCGGTTGACCGCGCCGTCGAGCGCGTTGCAGCAGCAGCTCTTCCGTGCCGCTGTGGACAGTGCGGGTATCGATCCCGGCGAGGTGGGCCTGGTCGAAGCGCACGGACCGGGTACCGCGGTGGGTGATCCCGTCGAGTACACCTCGGTCAACGCCGTGTACGGGCGCGGAAAGGGTCGGTGCGCGCTGGGGTCGGTGAAGACGAACATCGGGCATTCGGAACCGGTGTCGGGGATCGCCGGGGTCATCAAGGCCGTGGAATGCCTGCGGCGGGGTGTGATCGCGCCGAACGCGGTCTTCGACGAGTGGAATCCGGCCATCCCCCGCGACGACGGTTCGCGGCTGTTCGTCCCCGAAGAGCCGACGGAGTGGCCGGTGGACGGGGAACGCCGGTTCGCGGCGGCGTGTTCCTACGGTGTCACGGGCACCAACGCCCACGTCGTGCTCGAATCCGCGCCCCTGCCGAAGCGCGCCGCGAGCAAGCGACCGTCCACAGAGGACGTCGTACGGGTGTTCCGTTGTCCGGCACGTCCCCGGAATCGCTGCGGCTGACCGCATCCCGGCTCCAGGAGTGGCTGGACGGGCCCGGTTCCGGCACCGATCTGCTCGACCTCGCCCACACGCTGACCTCGCGCCGCTCGCCGTGGGACCACCGGCTGTGCGTCACCGCCCGCGATAGCCGGGAACTCGCGGACAAGGCGGGCCGGTTCGCCGCGGACGAGGACGACGACTCGCTGGTGTCCGGTTCGCCGGTGCTTCCCCCGGAGCACGCCGGGCCGGTTTTCGTGTTCACCGGCCAGGGTTCACAACGGCCGGGGATGTGCCAGGGGCTGCTGGAAAACGAACCGGTGTTCGCCGAGGCCATCGCGGAACTGGAACCGCTCATCGCCGCGGAAGCGGGTTTCTCGGTGCGGGAGATGATCGAACAGCCCGACCTCGTGGTGGGTGTGGACAAGATCCAGCCGACGCTGTTCGCCGTGCAGGTGGCCTTGGCCGCGGTGTGGCGGTCGTGGGGCGTCGAACCCGCGGCGGTCATCGGCCAGTCCCTGGGTGAGGTGGCCGCGCTCGTCGTAGCGGGCGGCCTCAGCGCGGCTGACGGCGCCAAGGTGATCTGCCGTCGTTCCGCTTTGCTGGCCACGATTTCCGGTGGCGCGATGGCCTCGGTGATGACCGGCGCGGACCAGGTGCGGGAGGCGATCGAGGCCGCGGGGGCGGACGGGGTGTCGCTGGGCGTGCTGACCTCCCCGTCGATCACCACGGTCTCGGGCGATGCGGAGCAGATCGCCGAGCTCGTCGAAGAGCTGGAGGACGACGGGGTGGTCGCGAAGCTGATCGATGTCGACGTGGCCTCGCACTCGCCGCAGGTCGACCCGATCCTCGACGAGCTGCGGACCGCGCTCGCCGACATCGCACCGGCGCATCCCCGTATTCCGTTCTTTTCCACGGTCAGCACGGATCCGGAAGCGTACGGTGCGCTGGACGGCGAGTACTGGGTGCGCAACCAGCGTGACCCGGTGCGTTTCGACGCCGCGGTGAGCAGCGCGCTGTCGGCGGGGCACCGCGTGTTCGTGGAGTGCCCGGCCCATCCGCTTGCCGTGCGCCCCATCCTGGACACCGCGGCGCACCTGCACGTGTCCGACGTGGCGGCCGTGGGTACGTTGCGGCAGCCCGAAGACGATCAGCGCGCGCTGCTGGCCAATATCGCGGCGCTGCACGTGGCGGGGTACGACGGCATCGACTTCGCCCGCCGCTACGGCCGAGGGCACCTCGTCGACGTGCCCGGCACCGCGTGGCACCGCACCCGGTTCGGCGGCGAGCAGGCGCCGTACCGGCTGGTCGCTCCCGCGCTGCCCGCGGCGGCGGAGCATCCGTTGCTTGGCGGGCACGTCCAGGATCCCGACCGGCCCGACCGGCACTCGTGGCAGACCCCGATCGGCCCGGACCGCCTGCCCTGGCTCGCCGATCACCGGGTCGCCGACGTGCCGGTGCTGCCGGGCACCGCGTTCGGCGAGATGCTGCTCGCCGCAGGCCGCCGGGTGTTCGGCACCGACCAGGTGACCGCCCGCGACGTGGCACTGGCGGCCCCGCTGCTGTTGGACCCCGAGCCCGTCGTCACGACCCGCTTGACCCGCGACGGCGACACCGCCGAGGTCGAAGTCGTCTCCGTCGGCGAAGGCGAGGTGACCGTGCACGCCCGCGGCACCGTGACCCCGGCCGAGCACCCGTGCCCGCCACCGCTGACCGAGGCCGAACGCGCGCCGGAGGGCTGGCACGACACCGCTCCCGCCGATCTGCACCACACCTTCCGCGAACGGCACAACGTCTTCCACGGGCCCGCGTTCACCGCGATCGACCGGATCCGGATCCACCCCGACGAGGACCTCGGACTGTCCTTTGTACACACACACGAAACCGCGCAGGTCTCGGCGGGAGCCATGGCAGTGCACCCCGCGCTGACCGACCAGGTGGTGCAGACCGCCGTAGCGGTCTGGCTGGCGTGCTACTCGGTCAGCCCAGGGCCCGTCGTGGTCGCCGGGTTCGACGAGATCACCGTGTACCGCCCCACCGCGCACACCCGCGTCGTCGCGGCGACCGTCACCGACGCCGACGACCTCGGCTGCACGGCATCGGCCCGGCTCGCCACCGCCGACGGCACCGTCGTCGCCGAGATCCGCGGTCTGCGGGTCGCCAACATCACCCCGGCCGTCGACCGGTTCACCACCCGGCTTTCGCGCCTGGCTTGGGTTTCCGAGCCCGCCCCCGACGAACGCCACCACGACGGCGAAAGCACCTGGACCGTCATCACCACCGACGAAGCCGGGTGGCCGGAAGAACTCGGCCGCGAACTCGACGAGCGCACCGCAGGGTGCCGCGTGCTGCCCTGCTCGGCCGCGATCGACGCGGACACGCCACCGGACAGCAGTGGCGTCGTCCTCGCCCTCGCGGGCGACGATCGCACCGACGACCCGGCCACGACGGCCCGCGAACGGATCCGCACCGTGATCGCCATCCTGCGGCGGCTCGCCGAATCCCCTCAGGCACCGCGGGTGTGGCTGCTGGCGCGTGATCCCGGGCCGTTGAGTGCCGCCGCGCCGCGCGCGGTGCTGCGCACCCTCGCCTACGAACACCCGGATCTCGACGCCAGCTACCTCGAACTCGACCCCGATCGCGGTTACGGCACGGTCGTCGACGAACTCCTGGACACCGGGCAACCGATCACCGAGATCGCGCTGCGGCCCGACGACCGCCGGATCGCCCGTGTCGTGGCGGGCCCGCAACCCGGCAGCCGGATCGACGCGCACCCGCGGTCCCCGATCCGCACCAGCGCCGCCTACCTGGTCACCGGCGGGCTCGGCGGGCTCGGGCTCTGCACCGTCGAATGGCTCGCCCGGCGCGGCGCGGGCCGCGTCGTGATCAGCGGCCGCTCCGCGCCGTCCGACGACGCGCGGGCCGTGCTCGACGCCGCGAAGGAGGCGGGCACCGAGATCGACATCGTGCGCGGCGACATCGCCGACCCCGCGATCGCCGAGCACGCGGTGCGCCGCGCGGGCGAGGACGGGCTCGAGCTGCGCGGCGTCCTGCACTGCGCCGGTGTCGTGGAGGACGCCACCCTGGCCACCCTCGACGAGGCGCTCATCGACCGCGTCTGGCAAGGAAAAGCGACCGGGGCGTGGACGCTGCACCAGGTAACCGGAAACACCGACCTCGACTTCTTCGTGCTCTTCTCCTCGGTCGCCGCTCTCATCGGCTCACCCGGGCAAACCGCCTACGCCGCGGCCAATGCCTTCCTCGACGGCCTCGCCGTGCAGCGGCGCCGCGAAGGACTGCCCGCGACGAGCATCCACTGGGGACCGTGGAGCGAAGTCGGCCGCGGCCGCCACCTCGCGGAGCGAGGTTTCCTGATGATCAGCCCCACCGACGGGATCGACGCGCTGGAACGCATCCTCGCCGCGAACCTGCCTCAGATCGCCTACTCCCCGCTGGACATCGCCCAGTGGATCGCGCCGTACCCGGGGCTGTCCGATTCCGCGCTCTTCGCCGAAATGCTCACCGACACCGGCGTTGAGAGCGAAGACGACATTCGCGCGGAACTCGCCGACTTCGAAGACCCCGGGGCGCGGCGCGAACACCTGGAAACTTTCATCATCGACACCGTCCGCGAGCTGCTCGGCGGCACCAGCCGCCGCATCACCGCGCACACCAGCGTGGTCATCCTCGGCCTCGACTCGCTCGGCGCGGTGCAACTGCAGCAGAAGCTCCAGCGGGCTTTGAAAACCGAGATGAAACCGGGCGTGATCTGGGTCAAACCGACCGCCGCGAGCCTCGCCGAATGGCTGCTCGACCACACCGGCCTCGCCGGACAGTCCCAGCCGTGACCGCGGAGGAGGGCAGCAGCATGTCCGAACAACTCGAATTCGTTCCACACCACCACGGAGAACCGAGGCGAGCCGCCCGCTGGGTGAGCCCCGTCGGCCTCTGGTCCGCGCTCGGCATCGCCGTCCTGCTGTTCCAGGCCGTCGTACTGGGCCGCTGGATCGCCGCCGGAGGACTGCACGCGGTGCCCGACGGCGACTACCAGATCTCCACCGGGCGAGCCGCGCTCACCTGGGTCGGGCAAGCCCTGATGTTCGCGATCATTCTGACCTGCGTCGCGGTCGTCACCTATCGCAGCAAGAAAGCGGGGGAAATAACCTTCGACGCGACCATCGTGATCGGCTTCGGCCTCTCGTTCTGGCTGGCCCCGTTGTCGAACGCACGGGACCTCATCGCCATCGGAAACCGGTACGCGCTCAACGTCACCACGTGGGGCCCCTACCTTCCCGGCTGGGACGGCCCCGCCCCGCAGCTGCAAGTCGAAACCGTGGTGGCGGCCAGCATCCTGATGTACATCCCGGTGATCACCTGGGTATGGGCCCAGCTTTGGCTCATGACCCGCGTCTCCCGGCACCGGCCGCAGTGGGGCATGCTCCGGCTGACACCGATCTTCCTGCTCACCGGCGCCCTGCTCGACGCGATCTTCGAAATCGTGCTCGTCGTCGGCCTCGGCATGTACAACTACCCCTCCGCCAACCAGGAGCTCGCGCTGTTCGGCGGGCACTGGTACCAAATCCCGCTGGGACACGTGATCGCGGGGATTCTCCTGTCCACCCCCACCGCGATGGTGTGGCACTACGCGAACCGGCACGGCGGCGAAATCCCGTTGTTCCGCGGCGTCACCGCATTCCCCGCACGAGCGCGGAACTGGCTGCGCATCCTGTCCGCGATCGGGTTCACCAACCTCGTGATGTTCGGCTGGATGCTCATCTCCATGAACACCACCCTGCTCGGCACCGACCCCATGCCGGCCGACATGCCCGGCTGGCTCTGGCCCCGCTGAACCGCCCGACCGAACGGAGAACACCATGTCCGCCAGGGAAAACGACGACATCCTGCTCGCACTGACCGGAGGCCCGGCGAGCCTGATGCGGGTCCGCGAGCTCAGCGGAACCGAACCGCCGGAAAGGCTGGTGGTCAGCCACGGCGGCCACAACGAGCACTTCAACCGCACCGACGAACGGGAAATGATCGAAGACCGCGCGGCCATCGTATTCCGCTGGACCCACCGGACCCGCATCGCCGAGTAAGGAAGAACCCTCCGATGAAACGCTACGACCGGCTGCGCTACATCCGCACCCTCGACCCCGAAACCGACTACCCGGAAATCCAGCACCTGATCACCCGGTACGAATTCCCGTGGGACTACCGGATCGGATTCCAACTGGCACTGATGACCGACATCGTCGTGCCCTCGGTCAGCCGCCTGCTCGCCGCCACCGGACGGTTCACCCGGCAGGGGCAGAAGCGCTTCGACGACACCATGCTCTTCGAACACGAAGCCAAGAAGTCCGGTTTGGACTCCCCCGACGGCCGCGCCGCCCTGCGCAAGATGAACTACATCCACGGCCACTACGACATCAGCAACGAAGACTTCCGCTACCTGCTCGCCTCCCAGACCCTCGGCCCGATCGACTGGATCACCACCTACGGCTGGCGACCGCTGTCCGAGGGCGAAGTACGGGCACTGATCCTCACCGGCAGGCGAATGGGCCAGCTCATGGGCATCAAGAACATCCCTCCCAACCACGCGGGTTTCCGCGACGTACTGGAAACCACCCGCCGCGAACGAGCCGAATTCGACCCCGCCAACCGCGAAATCGCCGAAGCCGTCTACACCCTGTTCGCCGACTGGGCTCCCCGCCCGCTGCGTCCGCTCACGCGAGCCGCGGTGCCCCGAGCGGTCGCCGCGCTGCTCGAACCACCACTCCCCGAACTGATCGGCCTGACCACACCGAGCCACCGGCAGCGGAAACTGATCCGCACCGTCGTACGGGCACGGGGAAAACTGCTCCGGATGCTGCCACCGCGCCCGCACGATCGGCCCTACGTCCCCGAACCGCGCACCTATCCCCACGGCTGGACCGTGCACGACCTCGGCCCCCACGACCTCACCCGCACCCAACGCCAGCACAGTCCATGAAGGCCGACGCGAAAACGCACCCGATCCAGCGAAGCGGCACGAGTGCGTGTCTCACTACGCGGGCCCGCTTACCCTACTTTCGTGCCGTTCTTCCGATGCTATAAAGGAAAAACCGAGCACGAACGCGGGCGAACGGAGTGGGGCATGGCGGCCATCCCGGAGGGCCCGCTGCACGGTGGCCCGGCCGGGGCAGCCGAGCTGGGTGCGCAACTGCGAGCCGCGGTCGCGGAGATGGCTCGCTGGATGAGCGAGTACGGGGACTTCGCGCCCCACCCGTCGCAGGACGTGGACATGGCCGCGCTGCGGCAAGCCACCGAGGAACTGCGCACCAGGCTGCGGGACAACTACCCGTTCTTCCACCCGCGCTACGCGGGGCAGATGCTCAAGCCACCGCACCCGGCGGCGGTGCTCGGCTACGTGACGACGATGCTGGTCAACCCCAACAACCACGCACTCGACGGCGGACCAGCGACGGCCGCGATGGAAAAGGACGTCGTGGCGCAGCTGGCCGCGATGTTCGGCTTCGACCAGCACCTCGGGCACCTGACCAGCAGTGGCACCATCGCCAATCTCGAAGCGCTGTTCGTCGCTCGCGAATCCCACCCTGGCAAGTCCGTGGCGTACAGCGCGGACGCGCACTACACGCACGCTCGCATGTGCCATCTCCTTGGCGTGGACGGCATCGCGGTACCCACGACCGCCGACGGCACCATGGATCCGCGGGCGCTGGAGGAACTGCTGCGGACCGGGACGATCGGGACCGTGGTGGCCACCGCGGGCACCACGGGGCTGGGCGCGATCGACCCCATCCACGACATCGTCGCGCTGGCCCGGAACCACGGGGCCCGGATCCATGTCGACGCCGCCTACGGTGGATTCTTCCGCCTCATCGCCGACGACCGCGCCGACGGCGTGGCCGCCGCGCCCTTCACCGCCATCGCCGAATGCGACTCCGTCGTCATCGATCCCCACAAACACGGGCTACAGCCCTATGGTTGCGGCACCGTGCTGTTCCGCGATCCCGGTGTGGCCAAGCACTTCCTGCACGACTCGCCCTACACCTACTTCACCTCGGACGAGCTGCACCTCGGCGAAATCTCCCTCGAATGCTCGCGTGCCGGTGCGTCCGCGGCGGCGCTCTGGCTGACGTTGCGGCTACTGCCGCTGACCCCCGACGGCCTCGGCGCGGTGCTGCGCGCGTGCCGTCGCGCGGCACTGGACTGGGCCGGCCGCATCGACGGCTGCGAGCAGCTGACCCTGTACCAGCGCCCGCAACTGGACATCCTCGGCTACTACCCCACCCGCGAGCGCCTGTCCGAAATCGACCGCGCCAGCGCCCACGTCCTGACCCGCGGTATGCACCTGCCCCCGGCGCAGGCACTGTTCGTGGCCACCTACACCGTCGACGCCGCCGAGCTGGCCGCCCGCGGCCACCGGGTGCGCGCCGACCTCGACCGCGGCCGCATCCTGCGCAGCGTGCTGATGAAACCCGAGACCGAGCAGCACGTGCCCGCACTGCACCAGCAGGTGCTGGACCTCCTCGCGGACGCGGGCGAGGGTCAGCCCAGTTCGATCGACGGGTAGTCGGGAATGCGCCGGAAGTCGAGCTTGGCCACCTTGAGGTTCTTCGACTTCGCCGCGACGCCCTTCTGCTCCCACACCGGGATTTGCGGCAGGTCCTTGGCGATCTGGTCCTCGGCCTGCTGGTAGAGCGCGATCGCGGCGGCCTTGTCCCTGGTCGAGTCGGCCCGGGTCAGCAGGGCGTCGGTGGTCGCGTTGGAGTAGGCCGCATCGTTCGAACTGGCGTTGGTCTTGTAGGTCGGGTTGAGGAAGTTCTCGATCGAGTGGTAGTCGGCGATCCAGTCGGACCGGGCCATGCCGGTGAGGTGCTTGTTGTTGAGGGCGTCGCGGAACTGGCCGAAGTTCGTGGCAGGCACGAAGTCGCACTCGATGCCGAGCGCGTTCCTGACGCTGTTGCACGCCGCGACCAGCGACTCCTTGCGGCCACCATCCGCGTTGGCGGTGATGGTCAGCTTGCCGGTGAACCCGGACTGCGCCAGCTCCGCCTTCGCCTTCACCGGGTCGTACTTGCACGCCTCACCGCACACGTCCGGGCGGTAGCCCTCGATGCCCCGCGGAACCCACCCCTCAGAGGGCAGGTACGTGTCGTGGAGGACGGTGTGCACGATCTGCTCGCGGTTGATCGCCATCGAGATCGCCCTGCGCAGGTGGATGTTGTCGTATCCCGGTACGTAGTACGGGACGGCGATCGTGCTGATGCCGAGCAGGTGACCCTCGACCAGGTTCTCCCCCAAATCGGCCTTGTACTTGCCGTCCGCGAGAGCCGACGGCGGCAGTGCCTCCATGAAGTCGAGGCGACCGCTCTTCAGGTCCTGGTAGGCGGTTTCCTGGCTGGAGTAGATCTTGATCGTCAAGTCCTTGAACTTGACCTTGTCCTGGCCCTTGTAGTCATCGAAGCGGGTCAGCTTCATGTCCACGTTCGGCGTCCGCGAGACGAACTTCAGCGGCCCGTTGCCGATCGGGTGCTCGGCGAACGCCTTCGGATCCTTGAAGAACACGTCGGGCAACGGCGCGAACGCCCCGTAGCCGACCTTCGTCGGGAACACCGAGAACGGCGCCTTCAGCACCGCTTTGAACTCGTAGTCGTTCACAACCCGCAGCCCGGTCATCGTGTCCGCGGTCGGCGTTTTGCCCTTACCGGGGTTGACCGCGTCGAAGCCCTCGATCTGCTCGAAGAACGAGGAGTTCAGCTGGCCGTTCTTCGCGTTGGCCGCCCAGTTCCACGCGTCGACGAAGTTCTTCGCCTTGACCTCGGTCCCGTCGTGGAACTTCCAGCCCTGCTTGAGCTTGATGTCGTAGGTCTTCGCGTCCGACGACTCGATCGACTCCGCCATCGCGTTGGACGGCGCGCCGGTCTGCGAATCGAAGCTCACCAGCTTGGTGAACATCGGCTCCAACGCCTTGTTGCCACCGACCTCGTTCGTGTTCGACGGCACCAGGCCGTTCTGGGGCTCGGTGCCGAACACCGTCACGGTGGAATCGCTCCTGGCCCCGCCGCCCCCGCAGGCAGCCAGCAGGCTCACCGATGTCAGCAGCACGGCCGCCGGAACCCAACGCGATCGCCGCATAACCCCTCCCTACCTCGCCCCGGCTCCCCAGGTCGCGCGTTCGATCACTCGGGGCAGTCTTGAACGTTGTTCACCCCCAGTCGAGCACTCATGATCCCACGAGTACCAAGGCCACCGCGAAGCCGTGCTCTCTTCCCGCCACCGCGGGGCCCGGATGTCCTCGATCCGTGTTCGAGATACGTCGTTAAGCCAAAGGCAACCAGACGTTCACGATCAGTTCTTGTCCGCGCCCGCACGGAAAATGATCAATCACCGGACACCGCCGAGATTCACCGCGAATTCGAAAGTTCCCAACGCGGGCCAGAACTGTCGTGGCCCCCGGATAGACTCGGGGCACGAATCGCACGGTTCCCTTCCGGAGGACGAATCGGTGACAACCGAAAGCCCGACCCTCGAAGAACCCCATCTCACCATCCAGCCCCCGCCTTCGGCGTTCTTCCTGCGCCGTCGTTTCCTCCGTTCCTTCGGCCCGGCCGCCGTCGCCGCGATCGCGCTCCTGGTCGTCCTGCTGGTTTCCGGGAATGTCGTCGTCCCGTTCGAACCCACCCTGGAACTGTCCGGGAAGATGGGCTCCAAGGCCGACTTCTTCGAGGACCCGCAGGTCCAGGAAATCCTCATGCGCCACCACATCCGGGTGCACGTGACCAGGACCGGCTCCCGCGACACCGCGGTGCACGACCTCGACAAGTTCGACTTCGCCCTGCTCTCCGGGGAACCCGCGGCGGGGCTGGTCCGCGGTGCGCGCGCCAACGTCTTCGTCGGGGCCGTCCGCCAGCCGTTCACCAGTCCGATCGTGCTCGCGACCTTCCGCCGCTACGCCGAAGCGCTGGAGGCCAACGGAATCGCCACCGCGGTGCACGGCACCACCCCGCTCTACTACTCGCTGGACATGGAAAAGTTCGTCGCGAAGATCAAGAACAAAGCCACCTGGGACTCCCTCGGCATCGCCGACGTCCCGTCGAACACCGCGCACGCGAGGAACAGCAACCAGGTCCTCGCGCAGACGTCGAACGTGTGCGACTCCAACTCCGGCGCCACGTACCTGACCCTGGTGGCCTACCTCGAAAACGCCCGCAGGGTGCCGGTACCCGACCCGCCACGGGGCGGGGCGCCCGCCGGGCCGGTCACGTTGAACGACGCGCACGCGCTCGGCAACAAGATCAAGCCGCTGCTCAACGCGCAGGGCTACGCCTCGGCCGATCTGTCGGAGTCCTACTGGAACCTGGCCGAGGGCGACAAACCGATCGTGGTGATCTACGAGCACCAGTACCTGGCACGGCAGTTGGAGGTCAAGGCGGCCACCGGGCATCCGGACACGGACCGCGTGCTGCTGTACCCGAAGGACAACATCCTGACGAAACCGCAGTTCGTCCCGCTGAACTCGACGGCGGAGAAGCTCGGCGACCTCATCACCTTCGACCCGGAACTGCAGCGCCGCGCGATGGAGCTCGGCTTCGGCGTGGCGACGCCGCCGGTCAGCAACAAGAGCCAGCACCTGTACGACTTCCTTGCACAGCAAGGAGTTCCCACCCCGGAGACCGCGGACAACGACAGCAGGACGCCGTTGCCCGCGCTGCCGGTGCTGGAAGAGATGATCAAGACGGCCGGTGACTGCTGATGAGGCGCCTGCTCGCGGCGGCGCTGTGCACCGTCCTCGCGGCCACCGCGTGCACCTCCGGCTCCGGCACCGAGAAGCTGACCGTGCTGGCCAGCTCCGAGCTGGCCGATCTGGCGCCGGTCCTCGCCGAGCTGCGCGCGGACACCGGGATCGAGCTCGCGCTGGACACCCAGGGCACGATCGACGCCGGCGCCGCGCTCACCCCCGGCCAATACCGCCACGACCTGGCCTGGCTGTCCACCGACCGGTACTTCCAGCTCAAGCTGCGCAAGTCCGGTTTCACCGGCGAACGCCCGGCGAGCACGCGGATCATGTCCTCGCCCATCGTCATCGGCGTGCGACCGCAGGTAGCGGCCGCGCTCCGCAGCCGCGGCCCGCAGGTCTCGTGGGCGGATTTCGCGGACGCCGCGGCGGCGGGCACGCTGCGGTTCGCCATGGCGGACCCGGCCCGATCGGCGAGCGGCCTGTCCGCACTGGTCGGCGTCGCCACGGCGGCCGCGGGAACCGGCGCGGCACTGCGACCCTCGGACGTCGCCTGCGACCGGCTCCAGGGATTCCGCACCGGCCAGTCGCTCACGGCGGGCAGTTCGACGGAACTGGTCGAGGCGTTCGCGGCGCAGCGGTCCGGCACCGACGCGATCATCGGGTACGAATCGACGTTGCTGTCGCTCAACGCGAGCGGGAAGCTCGCCCAGCCGCTGGAACTGATCTACCCGCGCGACGGGATCATGCAGTCGGAATACCCGTTGCTGCTGCTCGATCCCGCCAAACGTGAGGCGTACGACCGCGTCGTCGCCTGGCTCAAACGGCCGTCGAGCCAGCAGAAGATCATGGAACGCACGCTGCGCCGCCCGTTCACCGAAGGCGTCGCGCTCGATCCGCGGCTGGCGAAATCGGTCGGGAACTCGCTGTACTTCCCCGACGATCAGGAAGTCGTCGACAGGCTCCTCGCCGATTACGCCGATCCCCGCGGCCGAAAACCGGGACAGGTGATCTTCGTGCTCGATTTCTCGGGTTCGATGAAAGGCCAGCGCATCGACGCGCTCCGTGCGACCTTCGCCGGGCTCAGCGGCGCGGGTGCCGCCGAGTTCGAGCGGTTCTACCAAGGCGAGCGGATCACCATGATCCGATTCGGCGGCCGCGTTCTCGACGAACGGGACTTCACCGTCACCGGCCCCGCCGGTCTCGAAGAACTGCGCGGTTTCCTCGCCTCGGAGAACTTCGACGCCACCACGGCGATCTGGTCGTCACTGGCGCACGCCTACGACAAGGCCGCGGAAATCGCGAAGGCACAACCGGATCGGCCGGTGTCGATCGTGCTGATGACCGACGGCGAGAACAACGCGGGAACGGGTCTCGACGAATTCCTCCGCGGCCACACCGGCGCGGGCGTGCACACCTACGCGGTGCGGTTCGGCGACGCGAACGCCGCCGAACTCGACAGGGCCGCGCGCGCCACCGGCGGGCACATGGTGGACGCGACGACGAAGTCCCTGCTCGACGCATTCAAGGAGATCCGTGGCTGCCGATAACTACTGGGGTGTCTGGGGAATCTGGTGGGGCGTCTGGATCGCGGCGCTGCTCATGGTCGTGGTCTCGGCCGTGATCTTCGTCCGGCACTGGCGGCGCGACCGCGACCGCAGGGGAAACGGCCCGATCAGCGGGATCGCGTTCTACCTGCACCGCAGTTCGGTGATGGGGCTCTACCAGCAGGACCGCTACAGCAAGGCGCTCGAGATCGAGACCGAGAAGCGGACCAAGCGGGCGGGCCGCGGCGAGGTGTCGGTCAAGGTCTCGCCGGTCGAAGCGGGCGGCCAGCGCGAAAAGACCGAAGAGGTGTTCGAGAAGTACATCCAGAAGGCCGAACCGATCACCGTCATCGGCATGATCATCGACGTGCTCGACAAGCGCGACGGCATCGTCTACGTCAACCTCGTGCGGCAGGAGCTGGTGCAGAACAGGGCACTGGTGAACGCGCTGGGCTGGGCGGACGGCCCGGAGAGCACCAGGCTGCGCACGGCGCGGCTGCGCGGGATCGACGCGTACGTGTCGATGAAGGGCCTGTTCCGCCGGGTGCGGTCAGATGACGACGGCCGGACGGTGTTCATCGCGCCCTACGGCGAACCGCCCGACCCGATGCAGGGCCCGCGCGTGCGCTTCCGGTGCCGCAACAGCGGGTTCCGCGACGCCGACGAAGTTCCCGAAGGCACGTTCCAAGCCCAGTGCCTCGGCCGCGTCGAGGACTGGGACCCGGCCTCGGGCGAGCTGATCGTCCACCCGATCGCGATCTTCAAGTAGCCGGGACGAGCGTTCGAGGGCTCGCGCGGCACGGCCGGAGTAGCCTCGCAGCGGTTCACCTGACAACTGCCCGGGGCCGCGGCTCCCGGGTTCAAGCGGAGGCAAGTCCTGGTGCGAATCGTTGGCCACCGAGCGGAACTTCGCGAGATCGGCCGGGTGACGAGCGCGGCGGCCGCGGGGCGCGGGGGTGCCGTGGTGGTCGCGGGCGAGGCCGGTATCGGGAAGTCCACGCTGCTCGACGCGGCGGTGGAGGGGCTCGACGGCTTCACGGTGCTGCGGGCCACGGGCACGGAGCTGGAACAGGACCTGCTCTACGCGGTACTGCACCAGTTGTGCGCTCCACTGCTCGAACACCGGCACAAGCTCCCCGACGTGCAGCAGCAGGCCCTCGAATCGGTGTTCGGCCTCGGCACCCGCACCCCGCCCGATCCGCTGATGATCGGGTTCGCCGTGCTGGGGCTGGTGCGGGAGGCGGTGCGCGAGCGGCCGGTGTGCTGCGTGGTGGACGACGCCCAGTGGGTGGACGAAGCCTCCCGGCGCGCGCTGGTCTTCGTCGCACGGCGGGTGACCGCGGAGCCGGTCGCGCTGGTGTTCGCCCTGCGCGACGCCGGTTCGGTCGCCGGGATCGCCGATCTTCCCCGGCTGACGCTGGCCGGTCTCGACGACGAGGACGCCCGCTCGCTGGTGAGCGGGGAAGCGCGAGCCGGGATCGACGACGACGTGGTCGAGCGCATCCTGGCCGAAGCGCGCGGGAATCCCTTGGCGCTGCTCGAATTCGCCCGCCACGGCGGGCCGTTGGGCGTGCCTGGCCCGCACCGTTCCCGCACCAGCGTGGTGGAAGCGCTGGAAGAGCAGTTCGCCACCCGGTTCGCGCACCTGCCGGAAAGCGCGCGGCCGCTGGTCGTCCTCGCCGCGGCGGAGCAGGTCGGTGACATCGGCCTGCTGAGGCGTGCCGCTGAGCGATTGGGGCTGACCGACGAGGGATTCACGCTCGCGGAGGACGCCGGGCTGGTGAGCTTGGGCCCGCGGCTGCGGTTCCGGCATCCGCTCGTGCGCTCGGCCGTGTACGCGTCGGCGTCGGCGGAAACGCGGCGAAGGGTGCACGGCGCACTCGCGGACGTGACCGATCCGGACACCGACTCCGACCGCCGGGCATGGCATCGCGCCCACGCTGTCGTCGATGCCGACGAGGGCCTCGCCGCGGAACTGGAGCAGTCCGCCGACCGCGCGCGCCACCGCGGCGGGTACGCGGTGGCCGCCGCGTTCATGGAACGAGCGGGCGAGCTGACCCCCGCCGCAGACCGCAGGGCCGCGCGCCTGCTCGCCGGTGCGCGGCTGCGGCTGCAGGCCGGGTCGCCGAACCAGGCGCGCGCACTCGTCGCCCGCGCGGAACGCCACCAGCTGGACGACCGGGGCAGCGCGATGGCCCGCCTGCTGCGCGCGCGGATCGAGTTCCAGGTCAGCCACAGCCCGCAGGCGACGGCCGCACTCGTCGACGTGATCTCGGAATCCGCGCCGGAGCAGGCGAGCGAGGCCTACCTGGAAGCGTTCACCTCGTTCATGTACAACGAAAACGAGCCAGGCAGGCTCAACGACCTCGGCACCCGCATCCGCGAGCGGCTGGCCGGGCGGACCCCGGACCGCCCGGCGGAGTTCCTGCTCGACGCGCTGCTGGACCAGATCATGCTGCCGGTCGACCGAGCGGTACCGGCGATGCGCATCGCGGCGGACGCCTGCCGCGGCGCGTACGGCGAGACGGCCCCTTGGCGCGTGAACCTCGCCTGCCAGATCGCCATCGACCTGCACGAAGACGTGCTGATGGAGGAGATCGCCGATCGCCAGGTGGAGGTCGCGCGCCGCGACGGCGTGCTGGCGACCCTGCCGCAGGCACTGCGGTACCAGTCGGTCGCCAGGGTCTCGCTCGGCCGGTTCGACGACGCGGCCGCCAGCCTCGACGAAGCGCGCACAATCGACGAGGCGGCGGGCACCATTCCGGTCGTGGGGCCCGAACTCGTGCTCGCCGGGTTCCGCGGGGACGTCGAGCGCTTCCGCCGGCTCGCCGAGCCGATGGGCCGTGGCGAAAGACCGCTCGAAATCGCCGGTGAGCAATACGCGTCGGCGGTCCTGCACAACGGGCTGGGCGACTACGAAACGGCACTGGAGTCCGCGCTGGCCGCGCAGCGAAGGCACCGGGCCGGTTTCTACTCCATCTGGGCCGTCTACCCCGAGCTCGTCGAAGCCGCGGCCCGCCTCGGCCGTGCCGCGGACGCCGCCTACGCCATGGACCACCTGGAAGCCCTGGTGCGCGCGAACCCGGTCCCCTGGGCGGTCGCCGAGCGGCTGCAGGCACGGGCGTTGCTCGAACTCGACGACGACCCCGAACCTCTGTACCGGGAAGCCATCGACCACTTCGCCCGCACCAGGATCACCGTGCTGCACGCCCGCGCCCACCTGACCTACGGCGAATGGCTCCGCCGCGAGAACCGGCGCGCCGACGCGCGGGAGGAACTCCGCACGGCGCACGACATGCTGGTGCGCGCGGGTGCCCGCGCCTTCGCCGACCGGGCCAACCGCGAGCTGCTGGCGACCGGCGAGCAGTCGCTCAGACCCGACCGCGGCGCGCTCGACCAGCTCACCGCCCAGGAGCAGTTCATCGTCGAGAAGGTGGTCGGCGGGGCGACGAACAAGGAAGTGGCCACGATGCTCTTCCTCAGCACCCGCACCGTCGACGCGCACCTGCGCAACGTGTACCGCAAGCTCGGCATCTCCTCGCGCCGCCAGCTCCGCGACCTGGTCCGCTGACGCTCAGATGAGACCGGCGCGCAGGGCGAAGGCGACGGCGTGCGCGCGATTGCGGAGGCCGTGGCGCGCGGTCACCTCGTTCACCACGTTCTTCACCGTGCTTTCCGAGTAGTTGAGCCCCGTCGCGATCTCCTCCGTGCTGTGCCCTTCCGACAGCATCCGCAGCACGTCCCGCTCCCGTACCGACAGGCCGGAGAGGGTGAACCCCCGCGGTTCGAGCACGTCCCGCCGGATCGTCTCCAGCTGGTCCAGCAGCTGCGCCTGCAACCAGGACGGGAAGACCCCGTCCCCGTTCAGGACGGCGAGAATCGTCCGCACCAGTGCGTCACCGGTGATCCTGGACGACGGCAACAGCGCGGCCATACCGCAGTCGATCGCCGCGACCACCGCGTCGGCCCGGAAGGAGTCGGTGACCACCACGCACCGCGGCAGCGGTTTCGACCGCGCCGCCGCGCGAACCTCGCGCAGCAGCGGAAGCACTCCTCTGGCGGTACCGGCCTCGGCCACCACGATCACCTCGGCGAGCGCGAACTCGTCTTCCGCGAGCACCTTGACCCGCGGGTCCGCACCGAGAAGGGTTTTCACCCCGAACTCGGTCACCGGATCCGACGCGCACACGGCCACTCCGACCACCGTGACCGGCGAGACCGGTCGTGTCAGCACTGGGGAACCCCGCATGAGACTCCTTCCTCAAGCCCGCTCGTGCACGATGGCACCGGGCGCGGGCGGCGCGCGTCGGTAGGCGAGTAGGTAGAAGTCGCCTATTCGCGGCGATGGCGCGGGGCAGCCGCACCGAGGCTGCGGCGCCCGACCGGCTCAGTGGCCCGTCGACACGGGGCGCCAGTGCGGTGAACCGAATGGAGGACAATTCTTTCGCCGCGCCCGAGCGCTAAAATAACTCAATTTACCCGCGGAAGGGAACGCCATGACCACCATCATGACGGTCGCCAGTTTAATCACTTCACTGCTCGCCCCGCCACCACCGGCCACCGGACCGCCGACCGGCAGGGTCGTCATCGACATCATCACCGTTAATGGCAGCGGTTGCCCACCGGGAATGGCCTCCGTCGCCGTCGCGTCCGACAACACGAGCGTCGTCGTCACATATCCCGGCGCCGCCTCGGCGGCCGACGAACGGCACAACTGCCAGGTCCGTCTTCTGATCCACCCACCAGCGGGTTTCACCTACACCATCACCGAAGCGGACTACCGCGGATATCTCTTCCTCGACAACGGAGTGCGGGCCGCGCTGTCGATGAACTACTACCTCCGGGGCGCACCCTCGCCACCGGTGACCCGTTCGTTCACCGGCCCGCTCGCGACCGAATGGCAGATCGTCAAAGCACCGGATATCCCGTCCCCTGTTCCCTGCGGGGAGACACCCGTTCTCGATTCCACCGCGGAAACGCGGTTGGCCCCGAGCACCCCCGATCCGAGGACCAACTTCGCGACGCTGGAGTCCACGACCTTCCGGCTCACCTGGACGACCTGTCCCACGCCGACGCCGGAGGCAACCGGCCGGAGAAATTGACGGCGGACGCGCCCGGAAAGCGCAACTGATTCCGCTGTTCGGGCGCAGAAGGACCCGCATCCGCACGAACATATGCACATTCGTCCGACAGGTTGAATTTTATACCGTTCCTTCGTCTTATGCCCATCGATTCACTCGATCACCGGTTGCCACCCCCAATCCCGACGCGAGAGGGTGGGCTAATCACGGCGATTCGTCCAGGTGAGGAGTGACTTTCGGTGGAGCGAGGCGGCTTTCGTTTTGGTGCCGGGCATGGGGTGCGACCGACTTCACAGCCCAGGCAGGGTGTCCGGCGATAAAAAACAAGGAAAGCCATGGACAGCGTCACGGCTCTCGTAGTAGACGACCAGCCACTCATCAGGTACGCACTCCGCCTGCTGCTGGAGGATTCGACCGAAGCGCGTGTGGTGAACGAAGCGGGCACGGAACTCGAGGCGATACGCCAGTGCGAGAACAGCAGCCCGAATATGGTCATCACCGAGCTGTCGATATCGGGAAAGCCCGCCGGCGCCGGTATCTGCCAGTTCGCGAAGGAACACCTCGACCGGGCGGCGGTGCTGGTGTTCGCGAGTGACTCCTCCCCCGCGGCCGTCGCCACGGCGCTGAACGCGGGCGCGGACAGCTTCGTGCACAAGTCAGTGAGCGGCAAGCAGCTCATCTCGGCGGTGCGGTCGACCTTGGCCGGTCGCCGGGTCTGGGTGCTCGGCGGCGGCACGTCCTCACCGGCGGGAGAAGCCGCACGGTATTCGAGCGCGATGACGAAGCGCGAAGAAGAAGTGCTCGCGCTGATGCTCTGCCGGTGGTCGAACGACGAAATAGCCGCGGAACTGCACCTCGCGAGGCAGACGGTGAAGAACCACGTCAGCCGGATCCTGCGGAAGCTGGACTTCGGCAGCAGGCGCGAGCTGTTCCGCTCGCTCCGCTCCGACCTGGACCCGTGCCCGGCGCCGGGGCCGGAAGAACGGCTGGGAGCCGGTGACTGACGCACCGGCCGCCGAACGGGACCCGCGGTACCCGGATGACGCTGCGTCCGGTACTCATCGCGTCCTGTGCACATCGTCTCCTGTTCGTAACCTCTTCGTGGTGAGCGCATCAGCAGGGAAGGCCACGCGCGAGGCGGCCGACGACGGTGACGGGTTCGCCGAAAACCCGCGTACCAAGGGAAAACTGGCCCCGTGTGTGGTCGTCGCGCTCGCGGGAGGATGGGCACGTGGCCATGTTCAGTGCACCGTTCCTGGTCCTCCCGCTCGCCGGGGCCCCCGCCGAGGGGGCCGGTCGTCCGCTGATCGAGATCCACGAGGTGCTGGACCGGCGGCGGACGCGCGCCGACAGCGTCGCAGGGGACGCCGACGACCACCGAACTGATTTCCCGTTCGTGCCACCGGCTGACTGAGCCCGTGGCATCCGGTCTCCTCGAGGTGGAAGGGTGACGAGTCACCGTGTCCGGCGAATTCACCGACGGTGGACGTGCCGTTCACCTCTCCGGCGCCGCGAGAGCACCACCGGAGAAGAATCGTCCCCGGAATCACCCTGGCCACCCCGACGAGAAAGGTAATCGTTGTGCCCGCAACGAGTACGGGCCGGAAAGGACGGGTTCGCCACCCCGTGTGCGAACTGATCGCCACGCGCAGAATCGCCAAAGGCTGGTCCCAGTGCGAGCTGGCGACGAAGTTACACGCCATGTCCGGGAACGACAGCGTCACCCGGGAGGAGGTTTCCCGCTGGGAGCGGGGAAAACGAATTCCCGGCCCCTATTGGCGACAATGGCTCAGCAACGCACTGGACACCTCCTGCCATGAGCTCGAACTGGCGGCCGCCGTAGCGAGGAACCACCGCCGCTGCCAGGACGACTGACCGGAAGAATACGCGGCAGTACAGCGGAGTACCTGCCGATTGGCCCCTTACCGGCAGGATCCCGGTGCACGCATACTGATCAAGCCGGAAACGGAAACCTTCACCAGGTTTTCCTTTTTTACTGCGTGCCCCCCGGCGAACAAAACACCGACGATGTTCTGGAAAGGAATTTGTCATGCGTCGAATCTTTGGTGCGTCCGCGGTGCTGGCGATCGTGGCGATGGGCTCGGTGGCCGGTGCCGCCAGCGCGGCCGACCAGACCGGCTCGAAGGGCCCCGAGGTGCAGCCGATGGTGTCGTCCTCCGTGGTGGTCAACGAGGTTTCGACCCGCGGCGTGAACGGCCCGCTCGACGAGTTCATCGAACTCCGCAACGTTTCCAACAGAACGGTCGACCTGACCGGGTACACCATTCGCGTCTACAGCTCGTCGAACACCGTGCTGGACACCATCCAGCTGCCCGCGGGCATGGTCCTGCAGCCCAAGGGCAACGCGGGCCAGTTCGTCGTGCTGACCGGCCAGAACTTCTCCGGCACCATTTCGGACCAGACGAACACGCTTCCGTTCTACCTCAACGGTGTCGAGGGCATCCCGTCGAACGGCGGCGTCGCGATCCACAACCAGGTCGGCAGCAAGCTCGACGGTGTCGCGTTCAGCGCCGGCGTGACCGCGGCCAAGGAGGGCCAGCCCGCGCTGCCCGAAACGGCGATCACCGAGCAGCTGTCCGCGTCGAACGCCAGGGACATCGTCAGCACGGACACCGACAGCAACCGCGTGGACTTCTCGCTGCACGTGCGCACCCCCGGCGAGATCAACTGACCGACTCCCGTACCCGCGGGGAACCACCGAGCACCCCCGCGAATCAGGGCCCGAGCCGCCACCAGCGGCTCGGGCCCGTTCGCTGGCGGGATGTCGCCAACGGCGACAACCCGCCAGTAAAAATCATGTGCTTCCGGTAACACCTGGCTCATCCTCGGAAAACCACTTCCGCACCGGCTACTCAGTTGGCCAGGTGGTACCCGAGGAGAGTGACATGGTGCCAAGGCGTTCCGCTCGCCCCGCCCTCCGCCCGCGTCGATCGACCTGCCTGGTGGCTACCGCCGTCTTGCTGCTGTCGCCGTTCTCCCCGGCGGCGGCCGGGCCCACCTCGCCCACCGCGGCACCGGTTCGGAGCGCTCAGCCCGACGCCCGCCGGGTCACCCTGCTCACCGGCGACGTCGTGACCTACCAGCCGGACGGCGCGGGGCACGGCTCCGCGCAGATCGAAGCCGCCGAACGGCCGGACCGGCCGCGTCCGGCGTTCCAGATCCTCACCACGGCGGACGGCCTCATGGTGTACCCGTCGGACGCGCTGCCGCTGATCACGAGCGGCCTGCTGAGCCGGGATCTGTTCAACCTCACCGAACTCGTCGCCGACGGGCGCGACGACGCGAAGAACCCCACCATCCCGATCATCGCCAGGTACGGCGCCGGGACCGGCCTGTCCGCGCAGTCGCTCGACGCGAAGGCACGGCCGCTCCCGCACGTCAGGCGACTCCTTCCACTGCCCACTGTGGACAGTGTGGGCCTGCTGGTGGAGAAGAGCGGTACCGGCGAGTTCTGGCGTTCGCTCGTCACGGCCGGTCCCGGCGGCAAACCCGCGCTGCGCAACGGTATTTCGCGCATCCAGCCGGACCGGAAGATCCGGGCAGCCCTGGACAAGAGCACGGTGCAGGTCGGCGCGCCCGCCGCGTGGGCCAAGGGGCTCACCGGAGCGGGCACCACGGTCGCGGTCGTCGACAGCGGTATCGACGAGCAGCACCCTGACCTCGCCGGGAAGACGGTGGGATCCGCGGACTTCAGCGGTGAAGGCGACATCGTGGACCGGTACGGGCACGGCACGCACGTCGCGTCGATCATCGCGGGCACCGGCGCGGCGTCCGGCGGAAAGTACCGCGGCGTGGCTCCCGACGCGAAACTGTTGGTGGCCAAGGTGTTCGGCGCATCGGGGGAAAGCGACACCGCGCAGGTGATGTCCGGTGTGGACTGGGCCGTCGGCCAGGGCGCGAAGGTGGTCAACCTCAGCCTCGGCGCCGGGATCAGCGACGGCGCCGACCCGCTGAGCGAACAGGTCGACACGCTATCCGCCAAGAACGGCACCCTGTTCGTGGTCGCCGCGGGCAACTCGGGGCCGGGCGAGCGCACCGTCACCACACCCGGTTCCGCCGCGGCCGCGCTCACCGTGGGCGCCGTGGACCGGGACAACTCCATCGCCTGGTTCAGCAGCCGCGGGCCTCGCCTGCGCGACGCGCTGGTCAAACCGGAGATCTCCGCTCCCGGCGTCGGAATCGTCGCCGCCCGTGCCGCGGGCACGTCGATGGGCGAACCGGTGGACGACTTCTACACCAGGCAATCCGGTACCTCGATGGCGACCCCGCACGTCGCGGGTGCCGCGGCGATCCTGCTGCAGCAGCATCCCGGCCTGTCCGGGAGCGCGCTGAAGGACATCCTGGTCAGCACTGCCAAGGACGTGGGCCTGCGCTGGTACGAGCAAGGATCGGGGCTGCTCGACATCGCCAAGGCCGTCGGCCAGGAGGCGACCGGCACCGCGGTGGCCAGCTTCGGCCGCCTCGACCGCGCGACCGGTGCCGCGCCCGCGGCACGGCCGCTGACCTACACCAACACCGGCGACCAGCCGTTGTCGCTCAAGCTCGACCTGAGCGTGCGTTCCTGGGACGGCGACGCCAAGCCCGTCACCGGGTTGCGGTTGTCGAGCGCCGAGGTCACGGTCCCGCCGAAGTCCACCAAGACCGTCACCCTCACCAACGATCCCGGCGAAGGCCGGTCCGGTGTCTACGGCGGCGCGGTGGTGGCCGCGACGACGGACGGGAAGGTTACCGTGCGCACCGCGATGAGCACCTACAACGCGGCCCCGTTGTTCCCGGTGACGCTGCGGGTGACCGATTCCGCGGGCGCCCCGGCCGATCTGGCCGCGATGCAGCTGATCGACGACGCCAACGGTGCGGGCAACCGCAACGACCCGTTCCTCGACCAGGTCAGCCAGCAGGTCGACCTGGTGAACGGCACCGGCAGGGTCGCCGTGCCCGCCGGGTCCTACTCCGCGCTGGGCTGGGTGGTGGAAAGCGGTTCGGCGCAGCGCCGCTGGTCCGCGCTGAGCGTTGCGGAGGTCCCGGTGTCCGCACCGACCGAAATCAAGCTGAGCGCGCAGGGCGCCGTCCCGGTGCGGCTGGTGACGCCCACGCCGACCGATCAGCGGGACCGCACGGTCATGCTGCGGCGGGCGATCCCGGCGGCACCGGGCGGGAACGGGTACGTCGGGGAAGCGGGGCTGTCCGCGGGCAGCGGCGACTGGGACGTGCGCGTGACCCCGTCGGCACCGGCGAAGAAGGGCGCGATCTCGTTGCAGGACTCCGCGACGCTGGCACAGGCGGCCGTCGACCTGTCGGTCGCGGGCACGACGACCGCGTTGCACCCGGCGTACGACGTGCCGTCGCTGACCGCGAGCCTGCCGGGCAAGCGCACGCTGCCGGTCGTGTTCGGCGGGGACGGCAGCGCGGCGGCGCTGAACGGTCTCGATGTGCGAGGAAAGGCGGTTCTGGTGCGGATCCCGGTCGCGGCGGACCCGGCGTCGGACGTCTTCCTCGGCGCGACGAACGCGGCTCGCGCGGCGGCGGCCGCCGGTGCGGCGGTCGTGCTGCCCTACGCCGAGGCGGCGAACTCGTCGCCCATCGCCGGTCTCACCGGTACCGTCCTTTCCCTTTCCCAGGCCGAAGGCGAGGGCCTGCGCGCCAAGGCGGCGGCCGGCGCCACTTCGGTGGACCTGCTCATCCGCTCGGCTCCCGACGCGATGTACAACCTCAGCTACCTCGACGGGAACGGCGTGCCGAAGGACCACGTCCGCCAGGTCGATCCGAAGGCACTGGTGGCGACGAAGACCAGCTACCACGCCGACCGGCCGGGGTTGAGCGGGCAGAAGAACTGGTACGCCTTCCCGACCGGGCTGTGGAAGACGCAACCGGTGCAGGGTACGAAGATCCCCGTGCCCGGCACGTGGACGGAGTACACCGGCCCCGGTGACGACCGGCAGGTCTGGAAGCGGGTGGTGACCCTGTCCGGGAACGACGACACCGGCAAGCGCGCGTCGTTGTCGATGAACGACTACAACATCTACCGCGCGGGTGAGCCGCCGAGGCCTGGCGAAGACTGGTTCCAGTCCACAGTGCACAGTACGGCCGCGGAACTGGCACCGGACCACCCGTCCCGCTACCCGGCCACCGCCGCCGGATGGACGATGCTGTGCTCCCTGTGCCGGGGCGGGACCGATCCCGACCTGTTCGTCCCGGCGCTGCAGTGGGCGGACGGCCGGTCGGCTGGCCACTTCACGAGTCCGTACGAGAACGCCCGGTACTTCACCACGACGACGGCCAGGATGTTCCACGACGGGGCGGAAATCCCGCGCGACAACGGGAACGACCCGCTCGCGCTGTTCCCGGTGTTCCGGCTCTCGCCGTCGCCGGGGGTGTACCGGCTGGACGTCACCGACGTGTTCTCCCCGCAGGCGCAGGTCGGCGCGCCGAGCACGGTGCTGTTCGGAAACGCCACCCGTACCGACACGTCGTGGACCTTCGCCTCGGCGAGGTCGACGGCCGCGCCACCACCGGGTTTCTCTTGCTACGGCGCGGGTTCGTGTGCGTTCCAGCCACTCATCCAGCTGGACTACCGGTTGCCGCTCGACCTTTCCGACCGGGCACCGGCCGGGGTTCCATTCACCTTCGACGTGGTCGCCGCTTCCCACTCCGGGGCGAAAGGCGGCGGCCCGGTGACCTCGCTGCGGGTCTCGTCGTCGGCCGACAACGGCGCGACCTGGTCCGATGCCACCGCCAAACCGCAGGGCGGCGGACGGTGGTCGGTGACCGTGGCGAACCCCGGTACGGCGGGGAGTGCGGTGTGGTTGCGGGCCGAAGCCCGCGACGGCTCCGGGAACACGGTCGAGCAGACCGTCCAACGGGCCTACGCGATCAGCGGCCAACCGGGTTCGCGGTGACCTTCTTTCCTTGCGGTGGCTGGGCTTCCGGCAGGGTGACCCAGCCACGCGCCGCCGCGCGGAGGCCGGCCTGGAACCGGGTGTGCGCACCGAGCGCGGCCATCAGCGCCCGCAGCCGCCGCTGGTAGGTCCGGTAGCTCAGGCCGAGCTGCTTGGCGATGCTCCGGTCGGGCATCCCGGTGGTGAGCAGTGCGAGCAGCCGCGCGTCCTCCACCGGCACGGCGTCCGGTGCCTGGCTCGCGGAACCGGGTAGCCGCAACGGAAGCCCGTCCCGCCACAGGCATCCGAACAGCGCGGTGAGCGCGTCGAGGAGCGCGCTGGGGTGGACCACGAGCGCGGCGCCGATCATGGCCTGGTCCGAGCGCAACGGCACCAGGCCGACCTTCCCGTCCACCACGATCAGCTTCACCGGGGCACCCGTGACGACCCTGGCCTCCTCGCCGAGCGCGAGCCCCTCCTCCAGATCCGAGGCGAGGTCGTGCAGTTCGAGCGCGGTCCGGTCGTAGATCCCGCGGAACCGGACGCGGCGCCCGAGCAGATCCCGCTCGGCGGGGTGCAGGACGCTCGGCGGCTGCGCGTAGGGCGGTTTGTCGACGAAGACGACTTCGTGCCGTGCCGAACGCAGCAACTCGTCGGCCCGTTCGGCGATCAGGTCGGTGCCGCTGACGACCTCGACGAGATCGGCGGGGCGCAGGCCGCCCGGTGCCCCGTACCGGTCGCGCAGGTGCTCGGCGATCACCCGCGCCCCGGCGAGTTCCTGTTCCTTCCGCCGGAGCAGTGCCTCGACCGCGATCTCCGGCCGGATCGGCGCGTACGCCCGAGGGGTACCGGGAAGCGTTGCCAGCAAACCCTTTTCGACCAGTGCGCGCAGGACCGGGGTCAGCCGCTGCCTGCTCATCCCGGTTTCGCCGCTGAGTTCGGCCAGCGTCCTCGGCCCGGTGCCGGCGAAGGCGGCGTAGACCTCGACGTCGACTTCCCGCAGACCGATGATGTCCAGCACGTCGCACCTTCACAGCACCGCGTTCCGGCGTTCGACCGACACTACCCCCGCGGGCGCGCGGCAACAACGCGCGCTGGCCCCGGTTTCCGGTGATCGGCGGCGTCACTGCGCCGCGCCGGGCAGGCCGCGTTGCGCGGGCAGTCCCAGCGACGGCCCCGGTTCCGCGTCGGCGGGGCCCCGCCAGAGCTGGTTGGCGGTGATCCCGGCCGCGGTGACCGGGTTTCCGTGCGGGGTGGTGTGCAGATCGTCGCCCCTGCCGAGGCCGTGGCGCGCGGTGCCGATCGTGGTGTCCTCGGCGAGCAGCTGGATGCCCAGTGCGCGTGCCGTGCGGATCAGGGCGTTGGGGATGACGGTCTTGCGGAACTCTTCGCGGTCGGCGCGCTTCTTCTCCTCGCTGCAGTTGGCCGGCGGCGGCAGGTCCTTCGTGCTGTATTCCGCGAGGGTGCCGACGATGTCGGAGCGGATGACCAGGAGCCGCCAGGGGTGCCGGGCGAGCACCGACAACGGGGTGTCCGGATGGCCGTACCCGGTCAGCGCGAGCCCGACGCCGAGGCCGTGGAGTTCGGCGAGGTGCGCGTCGATCCCCGCGACGTCGCTCAGCGCGGTGTGCGGGATGCCGAGCACGAACAGCTCCGGTGGTGCCGCGCTCCGCTGGAGCGCGGCGGGCAGCTCCTCGCTCAGATAGCGGTCCCGCAGGATCTGCTCGGACACGTCGAGCAGGCAGAACAGGTCCGGATCCTCGGGGCCCCGTCCGGCGGTGTGCCAGAGCGCGAGGTCGTGGCCGAGCGCGGGCAGGGTGTGGTCGAGCACGTGGTGCGACAACCTGGTGGCGTCGGCGAGATCGCCCAGCACGTCCAGCGGACGCGCTTCGCCGGTCTCGTCCGTCCAGGCCGGGATCGCGCGGGTGCCCGCGACGGTGAACCGGTCGACGCGGCGGATGTGCTTGTGCAGCAACGTGAACTTGCCCGCCGCCAGTGCCGCGCGAGCCGCGGTCAGCTCCGCGAGCAACCCCGTCACCGCCCTCGTGCCCGGTGCGGCTTCCGCCGTCCAGCGCAGCACACTGGTCTCCGGCAGCCCGACGCGCGCGACCGCGATCGCGTCCTCCTCGGTCGTGACGACCGGCGCGAGTCCGAACTGCGGCTGGACGACCGCCTGCTTGCCGCCGAGCGAGAACGGCTCCGACAACCCGGCCGTGAGCGCCCGCAGCGCCGAGGGCAGGTCGTCGAGGTGCGAAGGCCACATCGACACGACGAGGTCCCGGCCGTCGCCGCCGAGCTGGATCGGGAACAGCGGTCCCAGTACCGCCGTCACGCGGTCGGCGAGCACCGGGCGGACCACCGCGGACAGCACGGGGCCCGGCACCGCGGCGTCCCACCGCGGCAGCGCGGGGATGCGGATCACCAGCACCACCCCGGCTTCCGGGGCGGGTTCGGTCCGGGGCGCCCCCGCATCGGCGCCCTTGGCGGCGGGCTCGGCGAGGTCGCGCTCGACAGCGGCGAGCAACGCGCGCTCGGCCGACGTGGACGGCGCGGTGACCATGCGCACCAGCAGTTCGATCCCGTGGTCCGGATCGGCGCGCAGGAGGCGGCGGCGCAGGCGGCGTAACAAGGTCATCGGTTTCCACCTCCGGAGGACGGTCCGCGGCCCATCGCCGCGAGTTTCTTTCGGGCCTCGGCCCGGTAGCGGCGGACGGTGGACGGCCGCACACCGAGCTCGTCGGCGACCTCGGCCGGGCTGCAGCCGAACCACGGCAGCAACAGCGCGAGGAACTGTTCGCGGGGCAGCTTGGTCAGCTGCTGCAACGCCGTCCGCATCTCGTAGTGGTCCTCCGCGCTCACCACCGCGCTCCACAGCGGCTGGTCCCGTTCATCGGGTTCAACCGGCAGTTCACGGGCTCGGCGCAGGGCGCTGCACGCCCGGTTGTGCGCCACCTTCTTCGTCCACGCCAACCGGTTCCCCTTGATCGCGGTCCAGTTCCGCCAGAGCACGAACAGCGCCTCGGCGGCGATCGCCGCGTAGTCGTGGTACGGCGCTATCCCTTGCGCGTAAAGCACGAGAGCGTCGCGGTGCTCTTCGTAGAACTCCTGGAACGCTGCCAGATCTCGCGCGGTCCTGGCGCAGTGCGGAAACGGATGGGGGCCCGCACTCACGTCCCCGAAGCCCCGCGACCGCGCACCAGCAAGTCGACGCTCGCGGTCTTCACCCGCAGCTCGACCTGTCCGCCCGCGGCCAGCACCCGCACCGCCAGCGCCACCGCACGCCGCTGCTGCGCCAGCCAGACCGCCGACCGCACCAGTGCGGCGGACATCCGCCACAGCCGCCGACCGGTCAGCACCGTGACCACGGTCGCGACGGCGGTCACCAAGCACATCGCCACGTGAAAATCCTCTCGAACTCGGGAAGGGGACCAGGGGCGCCGGACCGCGCCGCCACCCCTTTCACGCTCCCACTGGTGCGAGCGTGCACCGAGTTCACCCGAACGTGGCCGGATGGGCGTGTCACAGCCGCGACCGGCCACCCGCGAAGCAGCCACGAGAGGATGAGAGCACGGACAGCCTTTTCACGAGTTCGGCGCGTAGTCGTACCGATCGGGCTGTGACACGCACCGCCACGATCGCCGATATTCCCGCGACCCACCAGTTCTGATTCGAGGACAATTCCAGGAAACTGTTTCCTGGAAACGTCGCATGGTCAACACTTGTCCGCGCGACGAGAAGCGCCGAATACTGGACGAGTGCGTGTCACAGCGGATGCGAAGGGCTGGGGAGGCCTTCGGCCAGATCGCACAGGTGGACACAACCGACCGGTATTCGAGGACGGAGTGAGCGGTCGCCGCTGTGACACGCACACCCCGGACACGATCGCTCCACCCAGATCCTCGCGCCGCCACACTCCTCGATTATGGTGTGCTCAGATGAGCAGAGCGATACTCGCAAGTAACCTCGTGGTGGCCTTTCACCTGCGTTGACAGTCGTCACATGAGCGATTCAGGTCCACAAGCGTTGTGTACTGTTGTACAGGTACGATGGGCGCACCGTCCGCCGCCGGCCGCGCGACGAGCACCTCCGCGCCACACCGTGAAACCCGTTGATGACCGCCGTGCGGTCATGCCGAGTCAAGGAGAATTGGCTAGTCCCGTGGTTTTCCCTGTTCCCGTTCGCACGCGTACTGCGACATTTTCATCAGATTTCCGCGCCGGTTTCCCATTTCCTCTCCCCCACGCGGGGGAGTTTTGATGCCCGGGACGGAGTTGAACATCGGCGGCGGTAGTGCGTTCAGCCGCGAGGTCGCCCGATTGCTCGCGCAACGTGGATTGTCCTGGCGCAAGCTGGCCGATCTGGTCGATTACACACCGAGCTGGCTGAGCAAGGTGAAGAACGGCGCCCCGCCTTCCGCGGAACTGGCTCAACGCTGCGACGAGGTACTGGAGGCGTCGGGCCGGTTGATCGCGCTCGCGCAGGCGAAGCCGGAACGGCCCGCGCACCTTCCCGCGGTCACCGCGTTCTTCACCGGCCGCGAACGGCAGCTGCGGCAGCTGGACGAGGCACTGACCACCCCGCTGTGGTCCGGCGCGTCCAGGATCGTCGCGATCGACGGCTCACCGGGTGCGGGCAAGACGACGCTGGCGCTGAGGTGGGCCCATGACAACGCCGCGCGGTTCTCCGGCGGACAGCTGTACGTGAACCTGCGCGGCTACTCCTACGACGGGCCGCCGGTACGAGCCGGGGACGCGCTCGAGGAGTTCCTCGTCGCGCTGGGCATGCCGGCGAGCGAGATCCCGAGCGCCGCGGAGAGCCGCGCGCGGCTTTACCGGTCGTTGCTGTCCGGCTCGCGGGTGCTCGTGGTGCTCGACAACGCGGCCCATCTCGACCAGGTGGAACCGCTGCTGCCCGGGACCGGCGAATGCGCGGTGATCGTGACGAGCCGGAGCCACCTGCTCGGCCTCGGCGTGCTCACCGGCGCCCGCCGGGTCACGGTCGGGCCGATGTCCGAGGAGGAGTCGTTCGCGATGCTCAGCACCGTCGCCGGGGCAGAGCACGCGAGGTCCGAGCCGGAGGCCCTGCGCGCACTCGCCCAGCAATGCGCGCACCTGCCGCTGGCGCTGCGCATCGCCGCGGAGCGCGTGGTCACCGGTTTGGACCAGCACGTTTCCGAGCTCGTCGCCCAGATGCGCACCGGGGGTCTCGACCTGCTCGACCTCGACGAGAGAACCGCCGTCCGCACGGTCTTTTCCTGGTCGTACCGCGCGTTGCCCGCCGAGTCCGCGCGAATGTTCCGGTTGCTCGGCCTGCACCCGGGGCGGAGCGTCAGCACGGCGGCCGCGGCCGCGCTGACCGGCACCTCCGAAGCGCACGCGCAGCGGCTGATCGGCGCGCTGGTCAGCGCGCACCTGGTGGAAACCGCCGGCAGGGACACCTACCACGTGCACGACCTGCTGCAGCGCTACGCCAGGGAACTCACCACGGCCGTGGACGCGCAGGCCGAGCGCACCGAGGCCGTGCGCGGCCTGGTGACGTGGTACCTGCGGATGGCGATGGCGGCCGCCGCGCGGATCGCGCCGTACCGCACCGTCGCGCACGCGGTCACGCTGCCCGCGCAGGCCTCCGGCGAGATGCCGTTCGCCGATGTCCACACGGCATACCAGTGGTGCGAGTCTGAGCTGCGGAACTTCGCACCGGTGGCCCGGCTCGCCCTCGATCACGGGTTGGGCGATCTCGCCTGGAAGCTGCCGCTGGCGCTGTACGACTACTTCGTGGTCCGCAAGCCGTGGGCGGTCCTGATGTCCGCGGATGAGATCGC
This sequence comes from Amycolatopsis sp. CA-230715, assembly GCF_018736145.1. Classification (GTDB taxonomy): domain Bacteria; phylum Actinomycetota; class Actinomycetes; order Mycobacteriales; family Pseudonocardiaceae; genus Amycolatopsis. The sequence goes on along the minus strand of NZ_CP059997.1, from coordinate 7,316,118 downwards.
GCTGCGCGCCGCGAGGGCGACCGGGCGCACTCGCGAAGCGGGGTGGGTGCAAGCGCAGCTCGCGCTGGCCCACCTGTTCCTGCGCGACTACCCGCGGAGCCGGGACCTCTACGAGCACGCCCTCGACATCGCCCTGCGGACCGAGGACGAGCACGGGGAGGCATGGGCGGCGTACGGACTGGCCTGCGTCGCCTGCGAGACGGCCGAATACGACCGGGCGCGCACCCACGCCGAACGCGCGTTCGCGCTGTTCGAGCACCTTGGCGAACGGGACGGCCAGGCCGCCGCGTTGGCCACGCTCGGCGAAGTGCAGAGCCGGACCGGCGATCACGACACCGCGCTCGAAACCATCAAAAGCGCGTTGCGACTGTGCGAACAACTCCACAATGACCACGGCAGGGGACGCAAACTCGTCAAAATCGCGGAGATCCACCGATCGCGGGGAAAACCACGGGAAGCGCTGCGATACTTGGGCCTTTCCCTCGACGTCCGCCGAGAACTGCAGGACTACTGGGGTGAAGCCGACGTCCATTTGCGCAGCGGCGACATTCTCGACGAGCTGCTCCAATACCAGGACGCCTGCGACGAATGGCACGCGGCACTCATCCTGTACGAAAGCCTCGACGATCCCCGTGCCGCCGACGCGGCCGCCAGGATAGCGACCGCGCACTGCGGAGAACGCCGCACGCACGCCCCTTCGACGCCGTGAGCGCGCTCTGGCGCGTTCCCGCTGCGCTCGGCTTTACTGCGAGACACCACGCCCACTTCGTACGGCGGAGAACCGAAATGGAGACCACACCACACCAGGACCACGACCAGCCGGGAACCACGCTCGTGCACCCGGCGCCGCCCACCATGCCCGCGATCGAACAGGCCAAGGGCATGCTGATGCTCGCACGGGGCTGCGACGCCGATACCGCTTTCGGGATATTGCGGACGCTGTCGCAGGATTTGAACCTGAAGGTACGCGACATCGCCGTCGTGGTGACCGCGATCGGTTCCGGCGAGGCCGCGGTGCCACACCTGGCGAAAACCGTTGAAATAGTCCGCGGCCGACTTCAGGGACTCATGCGCGACGGACGACCTTGACCGCGATCCGATTTTCCGCGTTTTCTCCCCCGATCAACACTGGTGGCAGAGGAGCGGAGTGCCGGCCACGTCGACGCCGGGCAAGTGGTTTCGCGGAAGGGGCGAGGACATCGGATGTCCTGCCGCGGAGCCGCCTGCCCACGATCCGGCGGCGCCTCAGGGGCGCAGGACGGTGGTCAGCGCGGCGACGATCTCCCGCCGCGACGGCGCGGTCCGCTCGGTGAGCACCCTCAAGTAGAGCCCGTCGAGTAGCGCGGAGAGCGCGATCGCTTTTTCTTTGCCGACCAACTCCGCGAACACCGCCGTGGTGTACTCGGAGTATTCGGCGGAGACCTCCGCCATCGCGGGGTCGCGGAGCGCGAGGATGGTCAACTCGTATTCGACGACGATGTGCTCGCGGTACTCGCCGACCGCCTGACGCATCAGATCGGCCAGTTCCTCCGCGAGATCCGCCGCGGCGATCTCGCCGAGACCCTCCGCCCAGTCGTGCAACCAGTCGCGGTACTGGGCGAACAGGCGCCGCAACGCGGCCTGGCGCAGCTCGCTGAGCGTGGCGAAGTAGTAGGTGGTCGAGCCAAGCGGGACGTCCGCTTCCTTGGCGACCGCCCGGTGCGTCAGCCCCGCGACCCCGGAGGCGACCACCACCGTTTCGGCGGCGGTGAGGATCTTTTCCCGGCGCCCCGGATCCGACTGTCCCCGTCGCCCCGGCATCACGCACCTCCATCACGGCACAGGACTCGCTCCGGCCGGCCGTTCCGCACGATGTGTACTATAGTCCACATCGATCTGTACGCTAGTACACAAATGAGGCCGCCGTGACCGGAGCGGACGAATCCGCCACGCCGAGGGCCGGCACGCGCGAGTGGGTCGGACTCGTGGTCCTGATGCTGCCCGTGCTGCTGATCTCGGTCGACATGACCGTGCTCGGGTTCGCGATCCCGTTCCTCAGCGCAGATCTGCGGCCGAGCGGCCCCGAACTGCTGTGGATCGTCGACGTCTACTCGTTCCTGCTCGCCGGGCTGCTGGTGGCGATGGGCGCGCTCGGCGACCGGATCGGGCGGCGCAGGCTGCTGCTGTTCGGCGCGGCCGGATTCGGCCTCGCCTCGGCGCTGTGCGCCTACTCCTCCAGCCCGGAGATGCTCATCGCGGGGCGGGCGCTGCTCGGCGTGGCCGGGGCGACCCTCATGCCCTCGACGTTGTCGTTGCTGCGCAACATGTTCCTCGACGAGCGCCAGCGCCTGTTCGCGATCGCCACCTGGGGCTCCGCGTTCACCGCGGGCGAAGTGCTCGGCCCCACCCTCGGCGGCTGGCTGCTGCAGCACTTCTGGTGGGGCTCGGTGTTCCTCGTCAACCTCCCCGTCATCGCGCTCACCCTGATCGCGGTGCGGCTCCTCGTCCCCGAGTACCGCGACCCCGCACCGGGGCGGTTCGACCCGATGAGCGTCGTGCTGTCCCTCGCCGCGGTCTTCCCGGTCATTTACGGCATCAAGACCGCCGCCACCGGTGAGCACGTACCGCTGTCGCTCGCGCTGATCGCGCTCGGGCTCGGACTCGGCTTCGTGTTCGTACGACGGCAGAAACGCCTCCCCGATCCGATGCTCGACGTGTCCCTGTTCTCCGTCCGCCGGTTCACCACCGCGATCGGCGCCGATCTCGCCGTCGTGTTCGCGATGACCGGCATGCTGCTGTTCCTGCCCCAGCACCTCCAGCTCGTGCAGGGCATCGAGCCCGCCACCGCCGGGCTGCTGCTCGTGCCCGGCGCGGCGCTGTCCATCGCCGCGGGCTTCGCGGCCGCCGCACTGGCGAGGCGGATCGGTCTCGGCCCCCTCGTCGGCGCCGGGCTGCTGCTGACCGCGGCCGGGCTCGCACTGGTCGCCGCTTTGCGCTCGGCGCGCCAGATCCCGCTCACCCTGATCGCCTTCGCGCTCATCGGGATCGGCGCGGCCACCGCCATGACGCTCACGAACAGCGTCATCATGGCCACCGTGCCGCCCAACCGCGCGGGCGCGGCCTCGGCGATCTCCGAAACCGCGATCGAGTTCGGCGGCGCACTGGGCGTCGCGATCCTCGGCACCATCGCCACCGCCTTCTACCGCACCGGCCTCGGCGCGGTGCCCGGCATCGATCCCGTGTCGATGGACGCGGCACGCGACACCGTCGGCGCGGCACTGACCACCGCCGACACCGTCGGAGGCGCTGCGGGCGGCGCGCTCGCCACCGCCGCTCGCACGGCGTTCACCAGTGGCGTCACCGCGGCGGCCGCGATCGGCGCGGGGGTCCTCCTTGTCGTTTCGTGGTGGGCGGTGGCCGGTCTGCGGTCCAGGACCCGCTGAAGACTCCCCTGTTTCGCCGAACCGTCGCGTGATCAACACTTACGCCGGTCGCCGCGCAGAGCGAAGGTGGGTGCGTGTGTACGACTGAAGTTCAACGATGACAACCTGTTCGAACCCGGTGTTCGTTCCCGAGTGGACAGAGCGGTTCCGGTGACGCCCGGCTACGGCAGCAGGCAGGACCCGCACGCGCAGGCGCGCCAAGCCCGCGAGGCTCCCCTGCTCCTGGATTCCCTTTCGGCGTTCCAAGAGATCTTCGAGATCCTGTTCGCCCACCGACGGATCGCCGATGTCGTCGAAGTGGGCGTCGAGTCGGCCGCGAGCAGTTCCCGGTACACCGATCTCGGCGCGCTCCTCGTGCACTGCGTCGAGCCGCACCCCTCGGCCGAACTGCGCCGCGCCGTCGACGAAAACCCCCGGCTGCGCCTCGTCGAAACGCCGTCGCCCGCTGCGCTGGCCACGCTCCCCGCGGCCGACCTGTACGTGCTCGACGGCGACCACAACCACGCCACCGTCCGCGGCGAACTCGGCTGGATCACCGCCACCGCACCGGATTCGCTGGTGGTGGTGCACCACGTGCTGTGGCCGTGCGCCCGGCGCGACCTGTACTACCAGCCTTCGCCGCTGCGGCCGGACGAACGGCAGCCGGACAGCACCGACGGCCCGACCGTCTGGCACGACGAACTCACCCCCACCGGCTTCACCGGGCTCGGCGTGTTCACGTCGGCGGAGCGGGCCGGCGGTGAGCACAACGGCGTCCTCACCGCCGTCGAAGACACCTTGCGAACGCTGACGGATTCCTCGTGGCGCTTCGTCGTGGTGCCCGCGGTGTTCGGGCTGGGCGTCCTCTACCGCCACCGGTCCGCGGCCGACGACCGGCTCGCGCGCGCACTCGCCCCATACCAGAACTCGCGTCTGCTGTACGCCATGGAAAACAACCGCATCGCCCTGTACACCCGGCTTCTCCGGCTCCAGTCCGAAGTGGACTCCTTCGAAGCGGGTTGAGTCGCGAGGGCGAACGAAAGCGCGTGCCGCAACCCGGCCATCACGTTCCCGCGAATTGTGTCGAAGTGCTCACGGAAACTGCCGTGATACGCGATGTGGAACACCCCTTGCCCACGAATTCGAGTTGCGGCACGCATCAATTACTGTGCACCGAACCCGGAGTCGGGTCAAGGGTGATCCCGGGATTTTCCACGGAAACCCATTAGCAGCCAGATCCGGTTTCACACCAGGGCGCCACTGTGGCGGCAGCGCGGCGATCACCCGGCGGCAACCCGGTTGACCTCGACAAACCGGCTATCACAGCGATCTGACACCATCGTGGAAAATAACCAGGCAAACTCCCGTCGCGACGCCACCGAGAGTGGATTCCGCGAGGGGCACAATCGGCGCACCAAAGAGCGAGTACTCTTCGGCGAGATACGTCGGAGGAAAACGCGATGACACCCCGCACAAGACGAGACGCGCTTGTCGCACGCCGAGAGTCGATGGGCTACACACAGGAATCACTGGCCGAAAAGCTCGGCGTCGAGCACTCGACCGTCGGCCGCTGGGAACGCGGCACCCTGACTCCCCAGCCGTGGCGGCGGCCCGCGCTGGCGGAAGCACTCGCGGTTTCCCTCGACCGGCTCGACACGATGCTGCGACCGCGGGCACCGATGCCCCGGCCGCGCACGCGGGGAAGCACGGACGACGCCGTACCCGTTCGCCGCGGCGCGAACTCGCCGGACGACCTCGACCATCTCGTCGCGCACCTGAAGGACCAGTGGCACGTCCTGCTCCGGACCGATCGGACGTTCGGCCCCCGGATCGCCATGTCCTTCGCGCGCGGTCATCTCGCCGTGACCGAAGACCTGCTCGAGAGCGCACCCGACCGGCATCGCCGAGGACTCGTCGCGGTGGCCGCCACCTACGCGGCATCGCTGTCCTGGCTCTGCCAGGACGCGGGACGGATGCCCGCGGCGAGGTACTGGGTCGAGCAGGCCGCGAAATGGGCACACGAAGCGGGCGACGAACTTCTGCAGGCCTGGTGCGTGTTCCGGCGCGGCAGCCACGCCGCCGACGCTCGCGACGCCGCGGAGACGATCAGGCTGGCACAGGCCGCGGCTCGCTGGAAGGACCACCTGCCGTCACCGATACGGGCGGCGATAGCGCAGCAGGAGGCGCACGGCTACGCGCTCGCCGGTGAGGAGCTGCTCGCGCACCGAACCCTCGACGTGGCGCACGAATTCGCCGCACTGCACTCCTCCGGCGAGCCGCGCGGCCACGGGGCGTTCTGCACCGAGTCCTTTTTGGAGCTGCAGCGGGCGCACTTCTGGACGGAACTGGGCAAACCCTCGCGCGCGGTCGCGCTCTACGAAACGGCGCTGCCGTCGTTGGCACCGGCGTACCGACGCTGCCGCGGCTTCGCACTCGGCCGGTACGCCCGCGCACAGCTGGAAGCCGACCTGGTGGAAGAAGCCGCCCACACGGCCGAAAAGGCGCTCGTCATCGCCCACAGCGTCGGATCGGTGCGGACCGAGCGCGAGGTCAAGCACACCGAACAACGACTCCGCGCCTACCCCGAATTCGCACTGACCCACCAGCTCCGCCGGATCCTGCCCGCGTTTTCGGCGAGGGCGGTACCGGAACCCGAGCCGGACGGAGCGTTCCCGGTCCGTCCTCCGTGGACTCGTTCCGACGAACCGCACTGACCCGTCGTCAGACGAGCCGCGGTTCCTCGCATTCCCGCAGCGCGCCCAACACGGCCGTGAGCTGCTCCGAAGTCATCCCGACCACCTCCCCGAGCGCGGCCAGCGCGGGCGCGCTGAGCGACTCGACACCGCACCGGAGACCACTGTCCTGGGCGGCGCGAACCGCGGCCCAGTGCCGCAAACCGGCGAGCCGGGGATCGGAACTCGTCGCGAGCCGCCACAGGTCGACCTCGACGTCGTCGCCGGGACGGCGGAAGAAGGCCCGCTCGGTGGCGCGATGGAGCACGTCATGCGGCGACGCGTCCATCGCCGCGCAGATCCCGACCAACCGCGCCACGGTCAGTCGCCGGATGCCCTGTTCGTAGGTCGACAACGCTTGGAGCGAAACGACTTCTTCGGGGTGCAACCGCCGCTGGAGTTCCACTCTGGTCCACCCGCGCGCACGTCGGCTCGCTCGCAGCTCCTCACCCAGCACCCGTGCGAATTCGTCCAGTTCAGCGCGGTTCGGGGGACGCATGACTTGCTTTCTGCCACCTTCCAGCGTGCGCGGAAGACTCCGCGCACCAACGAAAAACCCGTGCGGCGAGTGAACAGCATGGAGCGGAACAGCACCAGAGCGCACGTGCGGCGGCCATCGGGCGTTCCCGAGGCGGACGCGGTCCAGGTGATTACCGGAATCGTCCACGGGTCACCGCTTGCCGCCCCGCCGGATCCCGGCGAGGCTCGGCTGGACCGGCTGGCTCGGCAACCGGGCCGCCACCCGACGGGAATGGAGGAACCCATGTGGGCACCGGTGTCCATCGCCCTGTTCATCGGGCTCGTCGGCAACCTCGCGCGCGACCACGCGGGGACCGCCGTACCGTTCGGAATCGCGCTGGTGGCCGTACTCGCCTTCGTGCTCCGGCGCAGGGCACGGCCGTCGGCAGAGTGACGCGTTCACCCGCGAGATGGCCCTTGCGCTGTGCCGCCCGGCCGGACGTGGCACGCTGGCGGCCATGACCACCTACCACGCACTGAACCAGGCGGCCATCCTGGCGCAGGACCTCGAGGCGAAGGGCTTCCTCGGGACGGTCGGCAAGATCGCCGCGGCGACCATCATCTTCTTCATCGCGATCGGCCTGATCGTGGGCCTGCTGCTCGGTTTCTTCATCGGCAGGGCCGTCGGCAGGCGCCAGTCGCAGCCGCGCAACAGCGACCAGAACTTCTGAGCGGATCGGGGCCCCGCGCCGTGGGCCCCGATCCGGGGTCAGTCCGTCACCTCGCGCGCGGTCGCCATCGCGCGCTCGGTCTCCCAGAAGGCCCGCATCGACCGCACCAGGCCGTCTTCGCCGACGCGGTAGACGAACACGCCGTCGGTGTCGACGCGGTACCCGCCGGGCAGGAACGTCGTGATCGTGCCGACGTTCGCCACCTCGTCGCCCACGGCGTGCGAATCGCGAATGGTGAACACGAACCGCTCCACGTTCGCGATGGTCAGGTCCCAGAACGCCGAGATCCCTTCGCGCCCGTGGTGCCCCTTGCCCTCCTCGTCGAACATCGAAGGCCCCACCGGGTCCTCGATCACGGCGTCCGGGGCGAACAGCGCGAGCCATTCTTCCTTGGCACCCCGCGTCACGGCGTCCATCGACCGCCACGCGGCGACCCTCGCCGGGGGCTGATCGGCTTCCGGGTCCCAGCACACTTCCACGCCCACGACGGCCTCCTCGGAACTCGGCTCGGTACTTGGCTCAGAACTTGGCGATGATCTCCGCGCCGAACTTGCGCAGCGAATCTTTCTTCGCGGCCAGATCGGCGTCGAAGCCGAGCCCGTCGAACACCCACGGCATGGTGATCACGTCGGTGACCCCGATTTCCGCCTGCTCGCGGTACCCGTCGAGACCGAACCGGTCGATGCACACCGCCTGGATCTCGAACGGCTCGTCGGCGCGTCCCTGTTCGGCGCGCAGCTCACCCAGCCTGGTGATCGTGGTGCGGAGGTCCTCGAGCTTCATCATCGCCGACGACCAGCCGTCCCCGACCCTGGCCGCCCGCCGCAGCGCGACTTCCGTGTGCCCGCCGACGTAGAACGGCACCCGCGACGGCGGCGTCGGGCTCATGCGCAGCTTCCCGAAGTCGAAGAACTCGCCGTGGTACTCCACCATGCCGCCGTCGAGGATGAGCCGCAGCACCTCGATCGCCTCGTCGACGCGCTTTCCCCGCCGCTCGTAAGGCGCGCCGCACCACTCGAACTCCTCCGGCGACCAGCCGACGCCGAGCCCGAGCCCGAACCGCCCGCCGGTGAGCGCGGCGGCCGAGTTGACCTGCCTGGCGAGCAGGACCGGGTTCCGCGAACCGAGCTTGAGCACCGAGGTGTAGAACCCGATCCGCTCGGTCACCGCCCCCATGGCCGCGGCCGCGACCAGCGGATCCACCCACGGCGTCTCCTCGGTCCAGAAGCGGCTGCCGTCCGGGGTGTACGGGTAGTCGGCGGACACCTCCTCGGAGTAGAACAGCGAGTCCGGCAGCACGATCGAGGAGAACCCGCACTCCTCAGCCGTGCGCGCGAGCTCGGTGAGCTGATCGACGGGGTTCATCGCGACGGAGAGGGAGAACTTCATACCGCCGGACTATAACGTGTTCTAGTTTACTCGGCCAGTGCTCGCCGCTCCGTGGCCGCGAGGAGTGCTTCGACCAGCGCGCCGGGATCGGCCGAGGCGGGCAGATCGCTCACCTGCCCGTCGCCGACCTCCACCACGCGCCACACCCCGTCCGCCCGCGCGGCGAGATCCGTCGTGACGAAGCGACAGCCCAGCGCGGCCACCGCGGCGCGAACACCGGTGAGATCCGGTTCGGCGAACTCGTCCGGAGTGTCCGGATGGGCCCCGGTGAACACCGGTTCGCCGTCGAGCCACCACACCCGCGCCTCGGGCCCCGTGAACGGTTCGTAGGCACGCACCACGACACCGCCCGCGAGGAAATCGCCCTGCAGTTCGACCATCCTGCGCGCGACCGCCGTCAGCCGCGCGGTATCGGCGAGATCGGGCACGTAACAGGCTTCGTGCCATTCATGTTTGCGGGACTTGACGTAGTCCTTGACGATTCCCTTGCCACCAAAGGGAACCGTGAGCGCGGGAAGCTCACCGGGCCGCGACGGAAACCACGCACTCGCCGGAGTCAGCTCAGCGAAAACCTCGTACCAGCCGGGAAGCTCGTGCGCCCGCCGGTATTCCGCCGCGGTGGTGCACAGGTGCACGCCGCGGTCGGCCACCGCCTCGGCCACGGCGCGGTACCGGTCGACCGGCAGCATCCAACCGCGGTACCAGGCCGCACCGAGATCGCGCGGCACCGTGGCGACGGCCTCCGCCACGTCACCGCGCATCGCGGCGTCGTGATCCAGTTTCCCGACCACTCCGCCACGCTCGGTCACCGCCGCGGCCTCCGCGGCGAAGTGCGGGTCGACTCGACGCGGTGACAACGGATCGCGGCAGTACAGGACGGCGGCCATGCCAAGAGCCTGCGATCCGCACGACCCCGGTGCAAGCCGGTTTCTCCGCGTGAGGCAGACCACCGTTCGAGCGTGATCCACGCCACCGAAGCGCAACCCGGTCACCGTCCGTCGCATCCGCGCGCGCCGAGGTCGACCGGGAAAACGTTGCCGTATAACGGTTTCCCGCGTTGTTGCACGGATCACGGGGCCCGCGGAAACCGTGCTCGCAATTCGTCCTTTCGCGTGTTTACCGTTCCGTGACCCCGACCCCCTTTCCGACGGAGGACCCCCGTGCCCACGTCAGCAAAGCGAAGGCTCGCTTCGGCGGGCATCGCCTGCGCCGCGGGAGCCGGCGCCCTGTTCGCCGCGGCCCCCGACGCGGCGGCGATCGTCAAGACCCAGCAGACCCTCGACGCCGCGCCGACTCCGGTGACCACCGGCGCCGAGGTGACCTTCACCGGCGCGCTCACTGGTCTCGGCGACCGCCCGCTCACCAAGCAGAAGGTCGATCTCGAATGGCGCGGCGGCCAGGACCAGCCGTGGTCGGTGTCGAGCAGCGGCACGACCGACGCGAACGGCAGGGCCGCGATCCCGGCGACCATCACGGTCAGCGCGGAATGGCGGATCAGCTACCACGGCACCCGTGTCAACGATCCCGCCGTTTCCCCGGTCGTCGGCGTGCAGTCCCAGCAGCCCGCCGGGCAGCGCGTCGTGGACGCGGCCGCCGCGCAGGCCGGGAAGCCCTACTCCTACGGCGCCGCGGGCCCCGACAGGTTCGACTGCTCCGGGCTCACGCAGTTCGCGCACAAGCAGGTCGGCATCGACCTCCCGCGGACCTCTCGCGATCAGCGCGCGGCGCTCGCCGACGTGCCGAAGAGCGACATGAAACCCGGCGACCTGTTGTTCTTCGCCAACGGCGGCAGCGTTTACCACGCCGGGATCTTCGCCGGGGACAACAAGATGTGGGCCGCGCCGGAATCCGGTGACGTGGTGCGGCTGCAGAACATCTGGACCGACGCCTACACCGTCGGCCGCGCCTGGTAGCCCCTACTTCGGCGCCAGCCGCACGACGGCTTTGCCGCCGTCGACCGAGACCACGGTGACCCGCAGCTTGTTCATCGTGGACCCCGGTCCCGGCGGCTCGCCGATGCCGAGGTGGATACCGGGACCGTCGCCGGAGAACTTGACCGTCTCCGGCGACACCGAGTCGACGGTCACCGTGTCGAGCCCGAGCTTCGCGGTGATCTTGATCTTGTCCCCCGGTGCGACCAGCACCTCGCAGACACCGTCGGCGCACGCGGCGAAATCGGTGCCGTCGGCGGCAGCGGGACCCGTGCTCTTGGCGGGGCTGCTCGACGCGGCACTCGCCGGGTTTCCGGCCGCGGGCGGCGGTGGCGCACCGGTTTCACCACCGGTCGCCCCGCCGCCGCACCCGGTCACCGCGAGCAGCACACCGGCGCCCAGCGCGATTCGGCGATACATCTCGGTCCCCTCGCTCACCCGACAGATCCCGGCGACCGTACGGCCGTCGCGAGGGGACCGGTCCCCGGCGCTTGCGGAGTGCCGCGTCACACCCGGGGAACCGACAGCGTACTGTCCGCGTTGTCCGGTTCAAGAAACCCAACAACCGGGGAGTGACCCATGGGTACCGCGATCGTCCTGATCGTGCTGGTCGTGCTCGTCGTCGGCGGCGGCGTGTACTTCGCCAAGAACCAGGCGAAGGCAAGGCAGAACCAGCTCGAGGACGCCAAGGCGGACGCGCGCAGGCTCGTCGAACGGCTCGGTGGCCAGGTGCTGAACCTCACCGGTACCAACACCGCCTCGCAACAGGCGATGGCCGACGCGTCCGAGCGCTACAACGCGGCAGGCTCGCAGCTCGAACAGGCCACGACCGCCGAGCAGGCCAGGCTGGTGAAGGAGACCGCGATCGAGGGTCTCTACTACGTGCGCGCGGCGCGCGTGGCGATGGACATGGACCCCGGCCCCGCGCTGCCGGAAGACGCCGAGCGCGAGCGGGCAGGCAAGGTGTCCGAGCACCGCAGGGTGGACGTCGAAGGCCAGACCTACGAAGCCTCGCCCGAGCCCGGCGAGAACACGCCGCACTACTACCCCGGTGGCCGCGTCGCCGGCCGTCCCGTGCCGCAGGGCTGGTACAGCGAGCCGTGGTGGAAGCCCGCGCTCGTGGCCGGTGCCTGGGGCCTCGGGTCGATGTTCCTGTTCAGCGCCATGTTCTCCGGGATGGGCGGGATCGCCAGCGCGTCGGCGTGGGAGTCCGGTTTCGACGCGGGGCAGGAAAGCGCGATGGACCACGGTGGCGGCGATTTCGGCGGCGACGCGGGCGGCAGCGACTTCGGCGGCGACGGCGGAGCCGACTGGGGCGGCGATTTCGGCGGCGGAGGCGACTTCGGTGGCGGCGGAGACTTCGGCGGCTTCGACTTCTGACCGCACGCTTCTTCCGCACCTTTGAAGGCCACCGTGACGGCTGTCAAGCCGTCACGGTGGCCTTCAAGTTTGTACGCGTGCCGCGAACTTCGCTTTGGTAGGGGGCTTCTGCCGCTCGGCGGGGATCTTCCTGGTGCCCCGAAGGTGGCTTTCAGGGCATCTAGCGCCCCGAAGGTCACCTTCGGGGCATGCGCGTCGCGGTGGTTGGGCGTGCGAGGGGTGGATTTGTGTCGTCTAGCGCCCCGAGGGTGGCCTTCGGGGCGTGCGCAGCCGTGCCCGGACGCCTGCGAGGGCCGGGAAAGTGGCGCTAGTGTCCCCGAGGGTGGCCTTCGGGGACCAAGCGGAGCCCCCGCCACCGATCTCGCGGCACCCCCGCGACGCGCACCCGCCATCACTGTGACCTTCGGGGACGTAGATGGCCCGAAAGCCACCTTCACGGCATCTCGCTCCCCGGGATCCCGTACGCTCCCCCGGGATCCACGCCCTCGCCGCCGGACTCAGGCGGGTTGGCAGGTGGGGCACCAGTAGAGGTTCCGGCCAGCCAGGTCCTTGTGCGCCACCGGGGTGCCGCACACCAGGCACGGCTGGCCAGCCCGCCGGTACACGTAGACCTCGCCGCCGTGGCGGTCCTGCCTCGGCGCCCTGCCGGTGACCTCCGGCAGGTGCTCGGGGGCGACCGTGTCGATGCGGCCCTTCTTCACGCCGTCCCGCATCAACGCGACGAGGTCGGCCCAGATGTCCTTCCATGCCGCCTCGTCGAGCGCGGTGCCCGGCAGCATCGGCGCGATCCCGTGCCGGAACAGCACTTCGGCGCGGTAGACGTTGCCGACCCCGGCCAGCACGGACTGGTCCATCAGCAGCGCGGCCAGCGAAGTACGCGACCGCGAGATGCGCTTGAAGGCGAGGTCGGGCTTGGCGTCCCGGCGCAGCGGATCGGGGCCGAGGCGCGCCTTGATCGCGTCGGTCTCACCGGGTGTGAGCAGTTCGCAGCGCGTCGGGCCGCGCAGGTCCGTCCAATGTGTACTTCCGACGATGCGGAGCCGCACCTGGCCGACCGGATCGGTCACCGGCTGCTCCGCCTCGGTGAAGGTGCCGTACAACCCGAGGTGGATGTGGACTGTCCCGTGTGGACCGTAGTCGTGGAAAAGGTGCTTCCCGTACGCCTCGGCGGTTTTCAGCACCTGTCCATCCAAAATAGACGCTTCGGCGGCGAACCTGCCCTGCGGGCTGGACACCTCGACCGGCGCGCCGCCGTACCGGCGCTTGTGCAGCCGCGCGAGGCGGTGCAGCGTGTGCCCTTCCGGCATCAGGCCAGCACCCCCGCGGCGGCGACGGTGAACCCGAACAGGCCGAGCAGGCACCCCGCCGCGACCAGGAGCCCGCGGACGATCGCACGGGTCACGGACACCGTCACCCGCCGCCGCGCGATCCCGGCCCCGATCCCGAAGGCGATCACCACGGCCGCCGCGCAGAAGAACACCGACGCGAGCCCGCAGCCGATGAACAGCGTGCTGTTGCAGGAGGCGAGCCACAGCGTGTGATCCGCCTGGACCTTGAACAACGCGATCGCGCCCGCGACGGTGACGAGCGCGGCGACCAGTGGGGTCAGCAACCACCGGAACCGGGACTGCCCGGACTGTTCCGGCATCAGCTTTCGGGAAGGGGCGGCGGCGTCCCGGTGCGCTCGTAGTCGAGCAGCTGCCGGACCCGCCGCGCGTGGCGATCCTCGGGCGACGGCGGCGTGGCGAGGAACGCCTCGACGATCTCGGTGGCCTCTTCCGCGGTGTGCATCCGCGCGCCGACACCGATGAGCTGGGCGTGGTTGTGCTCGCGGGTGAGCTTCGCGATCTCGGTGCTCCAGGCGAGCCCCGCCCGCGCGCCCTCGACCTTGTTGGCGGCGATCTGCTCGCCGTTGCCGGAACCGCCGATCACGATGCCGAGGCTGCCCTCGTCGGCCACGACGCGACGGGCCGTCTCGATGCAGAAGGCCGGGTAGTCGTCGGCCGCGTCGTAGACGAACGGCCCCACGTCGGTGACGTCGTGGCCCTGGCTCGCCAGGTGAGCGACGAGGTGGTTCTTCAGTTCGAAGCCGGCATGGTCGGATCCCAAGTAGACACGCACGGCCCGGAGTCTGCCATCCCGGTCCCGCACCGGCAGAATGCGGGTATGGGGTTCCTCGGGCAAAGCGGCTCCGCCGTCCGCCTGGAATGGGGACCGTCGGGCGTCGAAGCGCTCGGCACCGAATGCGCGGTGCTGATCGTCGTCGACGTGCTTTCCTTCTGCACCACGGTGGACATCGCGGTCGGCAGGGGCGCGGCGGTCGTGCCGCTCCTCGAACCGGAGGAGCGGCACGGCGTGGTACTCGCCGGAACGGGCCCGTGGACGCTGCGGCCGTCGTCAGTGACCGGGATCCCGGTCGGGACCGTACTCGGCCTGCCCTCCCCCAACGGCGCACGGCTGTGCGCGGCGGCAGAACGAACCGGGGCAATCGTTTTCGCGGGCTGCCTGCGCAACGCGACCGCGGTGGCGGCGGCCGCGCATCGCCGGGCGCGTGGCGGCGCGATCGGCATCGTCCCCGCGGGCGAGCAATGGGGCGTCGGCTTCACGGGCGACGCCAAGACGGGTCCGCTGCGGCCGGGCATCGAAGACCACCTCGGCGCCGGAGCCATCGCGAACGCCTTGCTCGCGCACGGACTGGCTGGCTCACCCGAAGCGACGCTGGCCGCAGCCGCCTTCCGCGGCACCGACCTACCCGCCGCGCTGCACGGCTGCGTGTCCGGTCGCGAACTCGACACCGCGGGGCACCGCGGCGACATCGACCTCGCCGCCCGGATCGACGCGAGCGGAGCGGCGCCAGTGCTGACCGGAGGAACGCTGCGCGATGACTGACCGTTGGCTCGAACTCGGGGAAGGCGTGTACGCGCGCAGGTACGCCGAGCTGGACCTGACCGTGGGGCTCGTGGTCGGGCGGGAGAAGTGCCTCGTCGTGGACACGCGGGGGGACACCGTCCAGGGTGCCGAACTCGCCGCCGCGGTTCGCGAAATCACGCCGCTGCCGTGGACGATCGCGATCACGCACTCCCATTTCGACCACAGCTTCGGCACCGCCGCCTTCGGGCCGTGCGAGGTCTGGGCCCATCCCGGCTGTCGCGAAGACCTCATCACCGACGGCGAAAACGCGCGCGCGAAGCGCTCGCAGTGGTACCGCGATCGCGGCGAGCCCGCGATCGCCGACGCCATCGCCGCCACCGAACTCGTGCTGCCGGAGCACTTGGTCGACGACGAGCAAGAGCTGCCGCTCGGCGGGCGCGCGGTCGTGCTCGCCTACCACGGGCCCGCGCACAGCGGCCACGACCTCACGGTGCGCGTGCCCGACGCCGGGGTGCTGTTCGCCGGGGATCTCGTCGAGCACGGTCCCGAAGGCACGTTCACCACGGACTCCTTCGGCACCGACACCGTGCTCGACGGCTGGCCGCCCGCACTCGCGGCGATCGCCGCGCTGGACTTCCCGGTCGTCGTCCCCGGTCACGGCGAGCCGGTCGACACCGCGTTCGTCGTCCGGCAGCACCGCCTGCTGGCCGATCTCGTCGCGCTCGTCGAAAGCGGTGCGAGCGACGACGAGATCGTGGCCGGTTCGGCCCTGCCGCCCGAGGTCACGCGTGCCGCGCTGGCGCGACGCCCCGCACGCTGAGCACCGCCGCGATCACCCCGAACACCACCCAGCCCGTCCAGCCGATCGGGCCGGTGTGCAGCGGATCGACCACCTGGCCGGGTTTCCCGAGCGCCCCCAGCAGTGACGGGGCCAGATTGCTGATCACCGCGTGCGCCGTCACGGTCGGCCACACCGAGCCGGTGCGCAACCGGATCCAGCCGATGAACACGCCGATCAGGCACCCGGCGACGAGCATCGCGGGCACGGCCAGCCAGGCGGAATGCCCGGGGAACTGCCCGCCGAGCAACACGGTCGGCAGGTGCCACGCTCCCCACACCAGCCCCATCACGAGCAGCGCGGGACGGGTGCCGAACGGAAGCAGTCTCGGCAGGAGGTAGCCCTGCCACCCCAGTTCCTCACCGAGGAACAGCGGGATCGTCACCACCAGCCCGATGGCCCACCCGGCGAAGTCGGCGCGCCCGGGGAACCCGGCGAAATCGAACTCGAACGTCCCGGCGAACGCCGAAAGCGCGGCCGAGGCGAACACGGCCAGCACCGTCGCGGCGAACGCGAACGAACACCACCCGAGCAGACCGCGGGCCCCGCCCGCCGCCGTCATCCCGAGCAGCCCCGGCAGCTCTCGCGGCCGGTTCCCGCCACGCAGCAGCACCGCCACCGCGGCCAGCGCGGGCATCAGCATCATCGCCCAGATCGACGCCTGCACGCCGAATCCGTCGGCGACCGCGGTGCTCTCCCGCCGGAAACCGCTGAGCCACAACGGCATCATGCACAACCACGCGCCCCCGTACGCCAGCACGAGGAACCACCAAATGTCCTTTTTCCTTCGCTCGATCACCAGGTGAGCGTAGGAATTCGGAACCACGAAGCGCGGTGGCGCGGGCAGCCCGATCGGCGGTGTAGCCCGCACCACCACACGGAATCAGTCGAACTTGAGGTCCCCGGTGCGGGTGCGCTTCAGCTCGAAGAAGTCCGGGTAGCCCGCGAGCAGCCTGGCGCCGTCGAAGATCTTCAGCGCGTCCTCGCCGCGCGGGATGGAGCTGAGCACCGGGCCGAAGAACGCGACGCCGTCGATGTGGATGGTCGGCGTGCCGACGTCCATGCCGACCGGGTCCATGCCCTCGTGGTGGCTCTTCCGCAACGCCTCGTCGTACTCGGTGGAGTGCGCCGCGTCGAACAGCTCCGGCGGGGCGCCGATCGCGTCGAGCGCTTCCTTGATGACCTGCTCGCGATCGTGGTTGCCGCCGTTGTGGTACCGCGTGCCGAACTCGGTGTAGTAGTCGCGCAGCGCTTCCTCGCCCTTCGCCTGCGCGAGCGCGGTGGCCACGCGCACCGGGCCCCACCCGCTGACGAGCAGCTTCTTGTAGTCCTCGGAAAGGTTGTCCCTGCCCTCGTTCAGCACCGACAGGCTCATGATCCGGAACCGCAGGTCGAGGTTGCGCTGCTTCTCCACCTCGAGGATCCAGCGGGACGTGATCCAGGCGAACGGGCAAACCGGGTCGAAGTAGAAGTCAACGCGTGTCACGTCGGTGGAGTCGGTCATGATTCTCTTCCTGAGCCGGGGTCGTGTGCAGGGTGAACCCACCCTATTCGGGGCCAACAGCGCCGCCACCCGACTTGTTCCGGGTCACCGTTCGCGGTCCACCCATGATTGGATGCCAGGAGCAGACCATTCACCCCCTAGACGCTTTCAGAGGTTGCCTGTGCCCGCGCCCAACCTGACCCGCGACCAAGCCGAGCAGCGTGCCGAACTGCTCGACGTCGAGTCCTACGACATCGAACTCGACCTCACCGACGGCGCCGGAGGCCCGGGTGAGAAGACGTTCACGTCGACGACGACGATCCGGTTCGCCAGCGCGCGAGCCGGTGCGAGCTCGTGGATCGACGTGGTCGCGGCCGGGGTGCGCTCCGCGACGCTCAACGGCACCGAGCTGGACGTTTCCGGGTACGTCGAGGACGACGGCCTCGCGCTGACCGATCTCGCCGAGCGCAACGAGCTGGTGGTCGTCGCCGACTGCCGCTACATGAACACCGGCGAGGGCCTGCACCGGTTCGTCGACCCGGTCGACGACGCGGTGTACCTCTACACGCAGTTCGAAACCGCCGACGCCAAGCGGATGTTCGCCTGCTTCGACCAGCCGGACCTGAAGTCGGTGTACCGCCTGACGGTCATCGCGCCGGAGAGCTGGCAGGTCGTCTCGAACGCGCTCCCCCAATCGACCGAGGACACCGCGGAAGGGGCGAAGCGGACGAAGTTCGCCGAATCCGAGCGGATCTCGACCTATCTCGTCGCACTGATCGCCGGACCGTACGCGCACTGGCACGACGAGTTCTCCGACGACCGCCGCACCATCCCGCTCGGCATCTACTGCCGCGCCTCGCTCGCCGAGCACATGGACGCGGACAACCTCTTCGTCGAGACCAAGCAGGGTTTCGCCTTCTACCACAAGGCTTTCGAGACCCCGTACCCGTTCAGCAAGTACGACCAGCTGTTCGTGCCCGAGTTCAACGCGGGCGCGATGGAGAACGCGGGCGCGGTCACCTTCCTCGAGGACTACGTGTTCCGCAGCCGCGTCACCCGCTACTCCTACGAGCGGCGCGCCGAAACGCTGCTCCACGAGATGGCGCACATGTGGTTCGGCGACCTGGTGACCATGCGCTGGTGGGACGACCTGTGGCTGAACGAGTCGTTCGCCACCTTCGCCAGCGTGCTCGCGCAGGCCGAGGCCACCGAGTACAAGAACGCGTGGACCAGCTTCGCGAACATCGAGAAGTCCTGGGCGTACCGGCAGGACCAGCTGCCCTCCACGCACCCGATCGCGGCCGACATCGTCGACCTGCACGCGGTGGAGGTCAACTTCGACGGCATCACCTACGCCAAGGGCGCGAGCGTGCTCAAGCAGCTCGTCGCCTACGTCGGGCTGGACAACTTCCTCGCCGGGCTCCGGCTGTACTTCGGCAACCACGCCTGGGGCAACGCGACGCTGTCCGATCTGCTCGGCGCGCTCGAAAAGGCGTCGGGCCGCGACCTTTCGTGGTGGAGCGCGCAATGGTTGGAGACCACCGGCCTGAATTCGCTGAGCCCGCGCTTCGAAGTCGGTGAAGACGGCAGCTACAGCTCGTTCGCCGTGGTGCAGAGCGGCGCGAAGCCGGGCGAGGGTGAACTGCGCACGCACCGCGTCGCGGTCGGCGTGTACGACGACGACGCGGACGGCAAGCTGACCCGGGTCCGCCGCGTGGAACTGGACGTGGACGGCGAGCGCACCGAGGTCGCCGAGCTGGTCGGCACCAAGGCGGGCAAGCTCGTGCTGGTCAACGACGACGACCTGACCTACTGCACGATGCGGCTCGACCCCGGCTCGCTGACCACGCTCGTCGACCGGATCGCCGACATCACCGACCCGCTCCCGCGCACGCTGTGCTGGTCCGCGGCGTGGGAGATGACCCGCGAGGCCGAGCTGAAGGCACGCGACTTCGTCACCATCGTGGAACGCGGGATCCAGGCGGAGACCGAGGTCGGCGTGGTGCAGCGGCTGCTGCTGCAGGCGCAGACCGCGCTCAACTCCTACGCCGAACCCGCGTGGGCGAAACAGCACGGCTGGCCCGCGTACACCCACCGCGTGCTCGAACTGGCGAAGACCGCCGAACCCGGTTCCGACCACCAGCTCGCGTACGTGAACGCGCTCAGCGGTTCGGTGGTGCTCGACGACGAAACCGTGTCCGTACTGGCGGGCTGGTTCGATGGTTCGGCCCCGCTCGAAGGCCTGACGGTCGACACCGATCTGCGCTGGCGCCTGCTGCACGCGCTCGTCGCGCACGGGAAGGCGAACGAGACCGAGATCGAGGCCGAGCTGGCCCGCGACAACACCGCGGCGGGCAAGCGGCACGCGGAGCGCTCGCGCGCGCTGCGGCCGACCGAAGAGGCGAAGGCCGACGCGTGGCAGCGCGCCATCTACGACGACGAGCTGCCGAACGCGATGAGCGACTCCCTCATCGTCGGCTTCGCGCATCCCGGCCAGAAGCACCTGCTCGCCGGCTACACCCCGAAGTACTTCGAGGTGATCGACGAGGTGTGGCAGCGCCGGTCGAGCGAGCGCGCGCAGCCGACGGTCGTCGGGCTGTTCCCGTCGTGGGCGGTCGAGAAGCCGACGGTCGAGGCGGCCGACAGCTGGCTCGCCGACGCGAACCGTCCCGCGGCACTGCGCAGGCTCGTGTCCGAAGGCAGGGCAGGCATCGTGCGCGCGCTGGCGGCACGCGAATTCGACGAGAGCTGAGACAGCGAAGAAGCGGGGCCCCGACTCGGCGTCGGGGCCCCGCTTCTTCGTAACGGCTTCAGTGCTGCGGCGCGGGACCGGCCTGGTCGGTCATCATGCGCAGGCCGCTCACCAGCCCGCCGACGAGATCGCCCTCCTTGAAGGAGGCCACCATGCTCATCACCGCGAGCTTGGCGCCGCGGTCGGGCAGGCGCAGGAACGCGTCCTTGCCGGTGACGACCTCGACCACGCGCTCGCCGGGCGACACCGCGACGAGCACGGCGTGGCCCGCTTCGTCACCGATCGACGCGTGCAGGCCCTCGGCCGCGGCGCGGCTGTCCTCGCCCAGTCCACCGAGGTAGATGCTGAACCCGAGACCGGTCTCCCTGGTCGCCAGCGTCAGCGCCTCGTCGAGACGGGCGAGCTGCACGGGCGTGAACGGGCTCGTCGGCGCGGCTGGCTCGTACATTTTGGCCGCGGAGATCCGGCCGCTGTTCGTGACGACGGCACCGAAGGGCAGGTCCGCCTGCGCGATCTCGGTCGCGCCACCGTGCGTTGCCACTTCACCAGTTCCCACGGGCACCTCCAGCCGCAGTTCCCGACGCGACCGCGTCGCCGCCGTCGGAGGACGGGCGCGCCGCGTCGCCGAGTCCGTCCGGGTTGGCGCTCCACCACATCGGCTCGTACTCCCATGGCTGGCCAGGCCGGTACCGCTGCGCGCCCTTGCCCTTCGACCGGAGGGTCAGCACTCCGGCCAGGGCGTAGATGGCCAGCGGGATCAGCGCGAAGACCAGGATCGTCTCGACCAAGTTCACGCGCGCAGCGTATCTGATGGCCCGGAACGCGGTCCTGAAGACACTCGGTTAACCGCCCGGCAGGGATGCACGAGCAGATTCGCGAGCACTGATCATCGGCCATGCCGAGGGACCGCTCGTCGCGACAGGGCCGCCGTCCGCCGAGTGGCCCGGTGGCACTCGAACGATGGGGCGAAGCGGCCCGCGCGAAAGATGGCAACTCAACGTACAGGCGGCCGCACCCGCCGCCCCCGTCTTGTCCGGTGCGTGAAATCCTCGTAGCTTTTTCACCTGTACGGGCCTTGCGCTCGTCTCCCCACCCCCAAAGAAGTCACGCACCGGTTCCAGGAGGCCCTGCCATGACTGCCACCGCCACCGCCACTCAGGCGAACATCGAGTCGGTTTCGTCACTCATCGAGATCATCGAATTCCACGGCATGAGGGTTACATCGGGCACCAGGGTCACTCGGGGTACACGAGTCACCCGCGGTACGAGGGTCACGAACGGCACGCGCGTCACTCGCGGTACCCGGGTCACGGCGGGTACGAGGGTCACCGCGGGCACCCGCGTCACGGCGGGCACGAGGGTCACCGCGGGCACCAGGGTGACGGCAGGCACCCGGGTCACCAGGGGCACCCGGGTCACGCGCGGCACCAGGGTCACCTGCGGAACCAGGGTCACGCGCGGCACGAGGGTCACGCGCGGCACGCGCGTCACCGCCTGACCCCTCCCCACCTCGGGCCGCCCCGGAAGCCGACCGGCTACCGGGGCGCCGATATGTCCGGCCCCGTTCAGGCGGCGGGCATCCCGAGGTACTGCAGCCATTGCGGATCGGCCTCACCGGAGTGCGCGAGCAAACGCCAGTGCGGGCCGTGCGGCGCTCTCGGCACCACCCGGAGCCGCCAGCCGATCTCCGACAGCATCCGATCGGCCTTGCGGTGGTTGCACTGGGCGCAGCAGGCGACACAGTTCTCCCACGCGTGGGCGCCACCCCTGCTCCTCGGGATCACGTGGTCGATGGTCTCCGCCTTACCGCCGCAGTAGGCGCACCGGTAGTGGTCGCGGTGCATCAATCCCGCCCTCGTCAGCGGAACCTTCGCCCGGTACGGCACGCGCACGTAGGTGGACAGCCTGATCACCGAGGGCACTTCCACCGAATAGGTCGCCGCGTGCAGGGTCAGCCCTGCGGGATCCTCGTGCACGACCTCGGCCTTGCCGCAGACCAGCAACACCACGGCGCGTCTAAGCGACAGCGCGGTGAGCGGCTCGAACGTCGCGTTCAGCAGGAGCACCCTGCGCCTGCCCCACGAGACGGGATGCGCGCCACCCCCGGGGTCCCTGCCCTTGCGCTGGCCGTGCGAGCGGACCGCCCGGCCACCGCGCGAAGGAGGCCCGGTCGGATGTGGACCACCCGAATAGGCACGCAGGACGACCTCCGGCGCCTCACCGGCTGGATACCGGTTCTGGGCGCCGAGGGGGATCGGTTGTCGGTCTGGCACTCGACCACCTCCACCGGGGTGCTGCCATAGTCGACCACAGATCACCCCTGGTTGGCACGTGTGTTAGGAGACGTGTCACCGAGAAGTACCGTTGCCGGTAGGCTCGTGCGGCCGCCGCGATGGCGCGCGGCGACGGCCCGACATCGATTCTCCCCGAGGTCAGGGCGCCGTACCGAGCCGAGGGCGCTGCCTGGCCCCGTACCGTGCGGCGTGCGGTCACCTGCTCGTCATGCGGTCGAGACCGAAGATTCCCGTGAAGTTGGGAAAGCCGGACCACAGAAGGGATCACGCACCGAAGTGTTGCCGTTGCTCAGCGATACCGCCGCTCCCACTTGCGCGAAGGAAGGGGGCAGCTGGTGCCAGCAGGTGTGGAACATCACGCACAACGAATGGCTCGCCACCTCCGGTATCTGGGCGGTGGAAAAGCCCCTGCGCATCCTGTTCATCGTGGTCGTCGCGTTCGTCGTGCGCTGGCTCATCCGCAGGGTGATCGACCGCGTGACCACGATCCCGCGCGGCGGTGGCAAGCTCCCCGCCCTGCTCCGCCCGTTGCGGGAACGCGCGCCCGACATGCTCGGGCCGATCGTCGTCGAACGGCGGCGGCAGCGCGCGAAGACCATCGGCTCCGTGCTGAAGTCGCTCGCCAGCTTCCTGGTCTACGGAACCGCGTTCGTGTTGGTGCTCAGCGAGATCGGGCTCAACATCGGGCCGCTGATCGCGTCGGCGGGCATCGTCGGCGTCGCGCTGGGCTTCGGTGCGCAGAACCTCGTCAAGGACTTCCTGTCCGGCATGTTCATGATGATCGAAGACCAGTACGGCGTCGGCGACGTGGTGGACGTCGGCGAAGCCAGCGGCACGGTCGAATCGGTCGGCCTCCGCATCACCACGCTCCGCGACATCAACGGCACCGTCTGGTACGTGCGCAACGGCGAGGTCGTCCGCGTCGGCAACTCCAGCCAGGGCTTCGCGGTCGCCGTGGTGGACGTCCCGCTGAGCTACAGCGCGGACGTGGACCGCGCGACCGAGGTGCTCGGCGAGACGGCGACGGCCGCCGTCGCCCAGGAACCCCTGTCCGCCAACGTGCTCGAACCGCCCGAGGTGCTCGGCGTGGAAAGCGTGACGCCCGAAGGCATTCAGCTGCGCCTGACCATCAAGGTGCGGCCAGGCAAGCAGTGGACCGTGCAGCGCGCGCTGCGAGGCAAGCTCATCGCGGCGCTCGAGGACGCCGGGTTCGAGCCGCCGCTCGGCCGGTTCTTCACCGGCGGCCCTGCCGCCAACTGACCCACGAAGGCACAATGGAGGTGTGGCAGAGATGAGCGACCCGCAGACCTTCTTCGCGGCCGTCGGCGGTGAACCGACGTTCCGCAAGATCGTGGGCCGCTTCTACGAGGAGGTCGCGGCGGACACCGAGGTGCTCCGCCCGCTCTACCCGGAGGAGGACCTCGGGCCGGCCGAGGAGCGGTTCGTGCTGTTCCTCATGCAGTACTGGGGTGGCCCGCACACCTACTCCGACCAGCGCGGGCACCCGCGGCTCCGGATGCGGCACGCGCCGTTCAAGATCGGCCCGATCGAACGCGACGCGTGGCTGCGCGCGATGCGGATCGCCTTGGACGAAGCGGGACTCGAAGACGCGCACCGCGAGCAGCTGTGGGCCTACCTCGAGATGGCCGCGCACAGCATGATGAACAGCTGGCAGTAACCCCCGGTGCCCGAGGCGATGCCGCCGTGGTGGCGGAACGCGGTCTTCTACCAGGTGTACGTCCGCTCGTTCGCGGATTCCGACGGCGACGGGATCGGTGATCTCCGCGGCATCCGCAGCAGGCTCGGCTACCTGGAGCTGCTCGGCGTCGACGCGCTGTGGCTCACCCCGTTCTACCGCTCGCCGATGGCGGACCACGGCTACGACATCGAGGACCCGCGGTCGGTGGACCCGGTCTTCGGCGATCTCGAAGCGTTCGACGACCTGGTGGCCGACGCGCACGCGCGCGGCATCCGCGTCACGATCGACCTGGTGCCCAACCACACCAGCAGGGCGCACCCGTGGTTCGTCGAAGCGCTCGCCGCACCGCCCGGCAGCGCGGCGCGGGACCGGTACGTCTTCCGCGACGGCCTCGGCGTCACCGGGGACGCGCCGCCGAACAACTGGGTCAGCGCCTACGGCGAACCCGCGTGGACCAGAGTGCCCGACGGTCAGTGGTACCTCCACCTGTTCGCCCCCGAACAGCCCGATCTGAACTGGGCCAACGCGGACGTGCGCGCCGATCTCGAACGGACACTGCGGTTCTGGCTCGACCGCGGCGTCGACGGCTTCCGCATCGACGTCGCGCACGGGATGGCCAAGCCGCCCGGCCTGCCGGACATGGACCTCCGCGCGAACCCGCTGTCCGGCTCGGAGCACTTCGACCCGCGCTTCGACAACGACGGCGTCCACGAAATCCACCAAATGATCCGGAAAGTGCTCGACACCTACGCCGGGACGATGGCGGTCGGCGAAATCTGGGTGACCGACCACCGGCGGCTCGCGAAGTACCTGCGGCCGGACGAACTGCACCTCGCCTTCAACTTCCGGCTGGTGCTCACGCATTTCGACGCCGACGCCATGCACGCCTCCATCGACCACTCGCTGTCCGTCGCGACGGCGGCCGGCGCACCCGCCACCTGGACGCTGTCGAACCACGACGTCTGGCGGCAGGTGAGCCGGTACGGCGGCGGGACGCAGGGCGTCCGGCGCGCTCGCGCGATGGCGCTCGTCGAACTGGCCCTGCCCGGCGCGGTCTACCTGTACAACGGCGAAGAGCTCGGACTGCCCAATGTGGACATTCCGATCGAGGCGATGGCCGATCCACGCGCGCGGACGAGCGGGCCGCAGCACAGCCGCGACGGCGCGAGAGTGCCACTGCCGTGGGAGGGCGACGCACCGCCGTTCGGCTTCTCCCGCAACGAAAAGACCTGGCTGCCGATGCCACCGGAATGGTCGGCGCTGACCGTCGAAGCGCAGCTCGAAGACACCGCGTCCACCCTGTCGCTGTACCGCGAAGCGCTCGAACTCCGCCACGAACACCCGGCGTTCACCGGCCACGAACTGCGGTGGTACGGCGCCCCCGCCGGGTGTTTCGCGTTCCGCCGCGAACCCGGCGGGCTGGTCTGCGCGCTCAACACCTCGGCCACGCCCATCGCACTGCCGCCCGGCGAGCTGGTGCTGGCCAGCGAGGAGCTCGTCGACGGGAAGCTACCGCCCGACGCGGCGGCCTGGCTCGTTTAGCGCTTGCCGACGAGCGAGCCCACCGTGATCTTCGGCGTGCGTCCGGGGCGCAGGAGCCCGCGGCGAACGAACCACACCGGTACGCCGAGCAAGAACCCGTACACGGCAACGAGTCCATGCGCGTTGTCCTGCGCGAACCAGGTCGCGAGGCCGAGCACCGGCACGGCGACGGCCAGTACGCGGTGCTTCCGTTCGCCCGCACAAACGACGAGCGCGCCCGCGAGGGTCGCGGCCAGGAAGTAGGTCGCACCCGAACTGCCCGCGAAGTTGCGCGCTTCCGCGCTGACGTCGGTGCTCGCGAACAGCTTGCCGATCAATCCCGGCAAGAACATCCCACCCGCGAACGACGCGAGCAGCACCGGCGTGCCCCAGAACCATTCGGCGAGCGCCGCCAGCACCGCGAGCGTCACCAGGTTGTACACGGCGCCGGCGACGCCACCGTTCTGCAGGAAGACCGAGGTGAGCGGGCGCCACCAGCCGCTCTTGGCGGGATCGTTGTCCAGCGCGTCCATCGCGCCGGACCACGCGAGCTGGAGCACCACGCCCGCGATCGCGACCACCGTCAGCGCGACCGCGCCCCAGGGGATCCGGCGGCCCGGCACCGTGGCGGGGTCGACCAGCACCACCCCTGCGTTGAACATCAGCGCCATCAGCACCGCCGTGACCAGGTTGTACACCATCTCCGCCACCGTTTCTAACACCGTTTGAATTCGCGCCGGATCCGACTGTAGCCCAGCCCCGGCTCGTTTTCAAACAGCGTTAGAAAGATCGGCTATGGTGGTGCCGTGAAGCTCACCAAGGACCGGATCGTCGACGCGGGCATGGCCACCTTCGCCGAGGTCGGCTACCACGACCTGTCCATGCGGCAGGTCGCGGACCGCCTCGGCGCGCAGGCGGGCAGCCTCTACTACCACGTGGCCAACAAGCGCGTCCTGCTCCAGTTGATGGCCGACCGGGTGGCCCAGCAGGCCTACGACGCGGGCACCGAAGCGCTGGCCGCGCTCCCCGATCCCGGCGACTGGCGCGCGAGCATCGCCGCGCAGGCCGCCACGCTGCGGTCGAGCATCCGCGCGCATCCCGGCGGCGCGATGCTGCTCGCCGAGAGCCCCAAGACGCTCAGCAACGGCGCGCTTTCGCTGATGGAACGGCTGTTGCACACGCTCGCCGACGCGGGCGTTCCCGCCGCGCGGCTCGGCGTCGCCGCGGATACCCTGCTCAGCCACGTCACCGGTTTCGTGCTGCAGGAGCAGAGTTCCTCGATCGTCCCCGAGATCACCCCGGCCCGGTTCGCCGAACTCCAAGACCGGTTCCCGCTGACCCTCGCGAGCGTCGGCGATCGCGACGAGGACGCGAAGTTCACGCGGAGCGTGGCACTGCTCTGCGAAGCCTTCGCGGAATTGCGCTGAACACCGACAGCACGCTGTCGCCGCCCCGCTCGATGCTGGCTCCCATGACGACCTACCTCTGGGACCAGTGGACCGCGCTGTGGAACGGCGAACTCGCCGACGGCGCGCGGATCCTGACCGACGACTTCCGCATCGAGTTCGGTGCCGCGAACCTCGCCGACGCGGACGCGCTGCGCGGCCCGCACGAGTTCACCCGGTTCATCGGCGAGTTCCGCGCCCGCTTCGCGAACCTGCGCTACCGGATCGACGCGGGCCCGTTCACCGGTGACGGGCACGTTTCCGGCCGCTGGCTCGCCGACGCGCGCGACGCCGCCGACGGTCCACTGAGGACGGTCGGCGGCATCGACATCCTGCTCGTCTCGGGCGAAAAGATCTCCCGCGCGTGGTCGGTGACCGGAACCCGGCTGCTCTGAGGATGGTGGGAGCAGCAGTGCTCTAGAAAAGCAGTGGCAGCAACGCGTGGCGGCGGCGCAACACCGCGCCGTACCTGGCGTCGAGGCGCATCCAGGAATCCGTCGCCGTCACGCGGACCACGTCGCCGTCGATCGACGAGTCGACGAAACCCATCCCCGAAATCGCGAACAGGCAGCGGAGCTGCACCTTCACCTCGAGGGTTCCTTCGCTGACGGTCAGCACCGACTGGTCCATCAAGGACGCGGGCGGGGTCCCGTGCGGGCCGACGTTGTCCCGTGCCAGCGCCACCCCGCGGTCGGCCAGGTCCGCGACCACGCCGACCGGCAGCTCGTCCACGTACTGCCACCGGTTCGTGATGGGCAGTTCCGAATGCCACAGCAGATCGCGCGGCGGCCCCGGGTCCATCACGGGGCCGCCCGCGACCGTCAGCGCCGCCAGCAGCTCGCTGCCCGACACCGTCACGTCTCCCGGCGTCACGGTCCCTTCGACCGCGCGGGTCGCGAGCACCTCGAACGGCGTCGCGACCCACGCTTCGACGATCCGGTCGTCACGCCGCCGCAGGCGCACGGCGGCCTGCCCGTCGAGCCGGACCGCCCTGGCCACGAACGCGGCCAGTGTGTCGCGTTCGCTCACGTCCGGGATACGCAGCTCGGTCACGCGTTGTCCTCGTCGAGATGGGCCTGCAGGAAGTCCCGCTCGGCGTCGGAAAGGCGGCGCGGCCGCTCGGTCGCGGTGTCGTACGGCGCCAGCCTCGTCGTCGCGGTGACCGCGACCTTGTCCGATTCGGACGGTCCATTGTGGACTTTGTAACCGAGGGTGAAGGAGGAGAACTTCAGCTCCCGCATGGACATCTCGATCCTGATGTCCTCGCCGTTGACCACGACGGGGGCGTGGTAGTGCACCGTCAGGCTCACCACCACGATCCCCTTCGCGAACTCCGAGAGCCCGGCCGCGCCCGCGTCGGCGAACAGCATCGGCACGCGCGCCTCTTCCAGCAGTGTCACCATTTTCGCGTGGTTGACGTGCCGGAACGAGTCCATGTCCGACCAGCGCGGCCGGACCATCATCACTCTGGACACGCGCTCACCGCACCGTGCTGCGGATCTGCCGCGCGGCCACCGACAGCGTCGCCAGGTCGAGCCTGCCGGACCTGGTGATCTCGTCGAGCGCGACCCTGGCCCTCGCCAGCCGCGACGAGTTCGCCTGCTCCCACTTGTCGATCTTCTGGTCGGCGGGTTCGGACGGATCGCTGTGCCGCAACGCGTCCAGCGCGATCGCCCGCAGCGACGAGTACAGATCGTCGCGCAGCGCGAGCCGCGCCAGCGCGTGCCACCGGTTGCCCCGCTCGAGCGAGCTGATGGACGTGAGCATCTTGTCCACGTCCAAGTGGTCTGAGAGCGCGTAGTACAGCTCGGCGGTCTCGATCGCGCTGCGCTCGGCCTCGACATCGCCGTCCTGTTCGGCGAGTTCGGCCACCTCGGTCACGTCCAGCAGGCCGTAGGTGTGCAGCAGCTCGGCGACGCGGCGCGCGAGCTCCTCCGGCACGCCGTCGCTGATGAGCTGGTCGATGTTTTCGGTGACCGTCTCGATCTCGCGCCCGCGGAGCAGGCGGTTGACCTGCGGGACGAGCTGGCCGACGGTGTCGCCGAACCGGGCGATCTCCGCGCCGACGGCGAGCGGCTGCGGGCGGTTGGTCAGGAACCAGCGCGCCGCCCTGTCCAGCAGCCGCCGCGTTTCCAGCATCATCCGGTCGGCGACCTCGGTGGGCACCTTGTTGTCGAGCGCGTCGATCGCCTTCCAGATCGACGGCAGGTCGTACACCGAGGTCACCACGGCGTACGCGCGCACCGCGTCCGTCGCGGTCGCGTTCATCTCCTCGGCAAGGCGGAACGCGTAGGACACGCCCGCCCCGTCGACCACTTCGTTCACCAGCAGCGTGGTGATGATCTGGCGGTGCAGCGGGTGTTGCGCGATCGCCTCGCCGAAGCGGTCCCGCAACGGCTTCGGGAAGTACTCGCCGAGCCTGCGCGCGAAGACCTCGACATCCGGCAGCTCGCTCGCCAGCAACTCGTCCTTCAGATCGAGCTTCACGTGCGCGAGCAAGGTCGCGAGCTCCGGCGAGGTGAGCCCGAGCCCGGCCTTTTCGAGGCGGGCGAAATCGGCGTCCGACGGCAGCGCTTCGAGGTGCCGGTCGAAGGCGCCCGCCCGTTCCAGCGCCGCCACCTGGCGCTGGTGCACCGAAACCATCGGGCCCGCGTGCGCCCTGCTGATGCCGAGCACCGCGTTCTGCCGGTAGTTGTCCGCGAGCACCAGCGCGCCGACCTCGTCGGTCATCTCGCCGAGCAGTTCGTTGCGCTGCTCGCGTTCCAGGTGCCCGGTGCTGACCAGGTGGTCGAGGAAGATCTTGATGTTGACCTCGTGGTCGGAGCAGTCCACCCCGGCCGAGTTGTCCAGCGCGTCGGTGTTGATCTTGCCGCCGTTCCTGGCGAACTCGATGCGACCGAGCTGGGTCAGCCCGAGGTTCCCGCCCTCGCCGACCACCTTGACCTGGAGGTCCTTGCCGTCGACCCGCAGCGCGTCGTTGGCCTTGTCGCCCGCGTCGGCATGGCTTTCCGACTCTGCCTTGACGTAGGTGCCGATCCCGCCGTTCCACAGCAGGTCCACCGGGGCCAGCAGGATCGCCTTCATCAGCTCGATCGGGGCGAGCTTCTGCACGCCGTCCGGCAGGCCGAGCGCGGCGCGCACCTGCGGGGTGATCGGGATCGTCTTCGCGGCACGCGAGTAGATCCCGCCGCCCTCGCTGATCAGCGAGCGGTCGTAGTCGTCCCACGACGAGCGCGGCAGGTCGAACAGGCGCTTTCGCTCGGCGAAAGAACTCGCCGCGTCCGGGTTCGGGTCGAGGAACACGTGCATGTGGTTGAACGCGGCGACCAGCCGGATGTGCTCGGAGAGCAGCATTCCGTTGCCGAACACGTCACCGGCCATGTCGCCGATGCCGACGACGGTGAAGTCCTCGGACTGGGTGTCCACGCCGAGTTCCCGGAAGTGCCGTTTGACGCTCTCCCACGCGCCCTTCGCGGTGATGCCCATCGCCTTGTGGTCGTAGCCGACGGAACCGCCGGAGGCGAAGGCGTCGCCGAGCCAGAACCCGTAGCTGGCCGAGACCTCGTTGGCGATGTCGGAGAACTTCGCGGTGCCCTTGTCCGCGGCCACCACGAGGTAGCTGTCGTCGCCGTCGTAGCGCACCACGTTCGGCGCGGGCACCGTCTTGCCCTCGTTGAGGTTGTCGGTGAGGTCGAGCAGGCCGGAGATGAACATGCGGTAGCACGCGATGCCCTCGTTGAGCTGGGCGTCGCGGTCGATCGTGGCGTCACCGGTCGCCGCGGGCGGGCGCTTGACCACGAACCCGCCCTTGGCGCCGACCGGCACGATCACCGCGTTCTTCACCGCCTGCGCCTTGACCAGGCCGAGGATCTCGGTGCGGAAGTCCTCGCGGCGGTCGGACCACCGCAGCCCGCCGCGCGCGACCGCGCCGAAGCGCAGGTGCACGCCCTCCACGCGCGGCGAGTACACGAAGATCTCGAACCGCGGGCGCGGCTCCGGCAGGTCCGGCACGCCCTGGGGGTCCAGCTTGATCGCCAGGTACGGCCGCACCCCGCCGTTGGGATCGGTCACGTGGTAGTTCGTGCGCAGCGTCGCGCAGATGACCGCCATCAGCCTGCGCAGGATGCGGTCCTCGTCGAGGCTGGTGACCTCGTCGATCATCGCCGAGACCTCGGCCGCGAGCGCGTCGGTGTGCTCCTGGCGGTGCTTCTCCGGGCGCGCGAGGTCGAACCGCTGCTCGAACAGGCGCACCAGCGCGGTCGCGATGTCGGTGTGCGCGAGCACGGCGTTCTGGATGTACTCCTGCGAGTACGGGCTGCCCGCCTGCCGCAGGTAGCGCGCGTACGCCCGCAGCACCGCGGCCTGGCGCCAGGTCAATCCCGCGCGCAGCACCAGCGCGTTGAAACCGTCGGTCTCGCAGTATCCGTGCCACGCCGCGGCGAACGCGTCCTGGAACCGGACCTTCAGGTCGCTCTGGCCCTGGCCGCCGATCTCGTCGAGCACGCGCTGCTCGATGCGCATGCCGAAGTCGTAGATCCACGAGCGCTGGCCATCCTCGCGGAACAGCTCGTACGGGCGCTCGTCGACGACCTCGACGCCCATCTGCTGCAGCAGCGGGAGCACCGTCGACAACGTCACGCCTTCGCCGAGCAGGTACAGCTTGAAGCGCCGCTCCCCCGGCTCGGCGTCGGCGGGCACGTAGAACGTCATCGCCAGATCCGTGTCGTCCGACAGCGAATCGAGCTTGCCGAGATCCGTCAACGCCTCCTCGGCGCTGAAGTCCTCCTTGTACGCCTCGGGGAAGATCCCCGCGACGCGCTGCCCCTGCTCGGTCGCGGATTCCTCACCCATCGCGTTGACCGGCGCGCCACCTTCACCGGCGCGTTCCCGGCGTTCGGACAGGATCGCCTCGACGCACCGGTCGTCCCAGCTGCGGACCGCGGCGTTCAGGCGCTCCTGGATCCGCAGCGTGTCCGGCTCGATCCGGCTCGACGGATCCGTGTGCACCACGAAGTGCACCTGCGCGAGCACGGTTTCGCCGACCCGCGTGCCGTATTCGAGATGCGTGCCCTCCAGCTCGTCGAGCAGCACGTCCTGCATCGCCAGCCGCGACCGGGTGGTGTAGCGGTCGCGCGGCAGGAAGACCAGGCACGAGTAGAAGCGGCCGTAGGGATCGCGACGCAGGAACAGCCGCAGCCGCCTGCGATCGGACAACGTGATCGCACCGGTCGTGGTGGAGTAGAGCGAATCGACGTCAGCCGAGAACAGGTCCGCCCGCGGCCAGTTCTGCAGCACTTCCAGCATGCGCTGGCCCGAGTAGGACGCCATCGGGAACCCGGCGCGGTGGATCACCTCGCGCACGCGGCCCGCCACCACCGGGATGTCCAGCACGTCCTCGTGCAGCGCGGTCGTGGTGAACATGCCGAGGAAACGGTGCTCGCCGGTGACCTTCCCGTTCTGGTCGAACGTCTTCACACCCACGTAGTACGGGTAGATCGGGCGGTGCACCGTCGAAGGAGCGCTCGCCTGCGTGAGCACCAGCAGTGTCGGGGCGAGCGCGTTGGCGGCGCTGTCCGGTCCCGCGGTGAGGCCCCTGGCGGCGAGGCTGTCCTGCCGCAGCACACCGAGACCCGACGCGAGCACCGCGCGGAGTGCGGGCTCCTCGGTGTCCGGCTCCGGGTGCTCCACCAGCTCGTATTGCCGGTACCCGAGGAAGGTGAAGTGCCCGTCGGCGAGCCAGCGCAACAACTTCGCGCCGTCGGCCACTTCCTCCGCCGACAGCGGCGGCGGGTTTTCGTCCAGCTCGGCGGCGAGCCTGCGCGCGGACTCCGCCATCTTGTCGCTGTCTTCGACGACCTCCCGCACGTCGCCGAGCACCGAGGTGAGCCGGTTGTCCAACTCGCGAGCGCGGTTCGTGTCGGTGACCAGATCGATTTCGACGTACATCCACGACTCGGGCGCGGAGCCTTCCGGCGGCTCGGCCACGTCGGCGGTCGGGTGGATCGCCTGCAGCTCGCCGGTCAGGTCGCGGGTCACCGTCACGATGGGGTGCACGATCCGCTGGACCTGCACGCCGTCGCGCGCGAACTCGGCGGCGACGGAATCGACGAGGTACGGCATGTCGTCCGTGACGACCTGCACCACGGTGGCTTCCCGCGTCCAGCCGTCCTCGGCGGTGGTCGGGTTGAGCAACCGGACCGCGGGACGGCCCGGCATGCGCTGCTGCGCGAGCTGCTGGTGCGACCGCACCGCGCCGACGAGGTTCACCGGGTCGTCGCCCAGTATCTCCTCGGCCGGAATGTGCCGGTAGTACAAGCGAATCAGGTCGGCGATGTCCGGCGCGTGCGCGGCCGCTGCGTCGATCAGCTCGTCCCGGATCTGTTCAGGACTTGCCGGTCGCCGCGGGGTGCTCCCGCCCTCGGCTCCGATGGCCGTTCCGGGCCGGTGCGAAACTCCCGTCGAGCTCATTTCAGGCAACTCTCCACTGACTCTCGTCTAGGTACGGACACCGCGATGTGCCGAACGACCCCAGCCTAGAGGGAACGGACCGCGCACCCGCACAAGACCGTCATCATTCGGAATCGGTGCAGACAAGAAGGTCACGCAGGGAAAACGCGCGTGCAGACATCGTATCCGGCCCGGCTCGCGGACACTTCGGACACTCCGCCGCCGCGAGGTCAGCCCTCGTTGCGGTGCCGCCCGCTGTCCGGTCCTTCCGGCGTCCTCCCGTGCCCGTTCAGCGATGCGCCGTCGGCCTGCCCGGCACCGAGCCGCTTGACCAGCGCGGCCGCGCTGGACGTACCGGCCTGGTGCTCGGCGAGCGCCCGCGCCAGCAGGTCGGCCAGACCGGCGTCCGCGGGAACCTCCTCCTCCGGTACCGACGAGTAGCCCTGGAACGGTTCGCTGAACCCACCGAACCCGTTCTCCTTCGAAGAGGATTCCCAATCGGGTTCGGGAGAGCGGGTCGGCTCTAGCGAGGGCGGGAACTGCAGCCGCGGCAACCAGTTGTCGTCGAACGACGGCTCATCGGGTTTCTCCGAACCCGCCCCGGCGTCGCCGCCGGTCTTCGCCGTGCCGTTCGTGAAGTGGCTCCGGTTTCCGTTCTCGACTGCGGGTTCCGGGGCAAGGGGCTCCTCGGCGCGAGAACGCTCCGCGCGCTCGCTGCCTTCCGCTGCCTCATCGGCGGTGGCCCTTCGCCGTCCGCCACCACCACCCGCCGAGATGCCGAGCCGGTCGAGGACGGACTTCGCCGCGACCGAACCGTGCTCGGAGTCGTGCCGGGTCTTCGCCGCCGCCTGCTCCGCGGCCCGTTCCTCCGCCCGCGCGCGGACTTCGGGCCGTTCGTCGGGCATCATCGCCCGCTCCCATGGGATTTCCGGGAGCTTCTCCCGCACCGGCTCGCGAACCGGTTCCGGCGCGGGTTCGGGCTCGCGCGCCTCGATCGGAGCGGATTCGACTGGAAGCGGCGCGACGGCGAGCCGCTGCACGGGTTCGGTGGTCACCGGTTCCTCGACCACCGGCTCCGCCGCGACCGGCATGCGCACCACCTGCGCGGCGAGCGCGGGTTCCCGAGCCGCGCTGGGCCGCGGCTGGTCCTGGGTCACCGCGAGCACCTCGTCGAGGTCGACGGTGGCCGCGCCGCTCGAACCGAACTCGTTGGCCAGCACCGCGCACGCCTGCCTGCGGACGCGCGAATGCACGTGCTCGGCGGCGCGGGCGCGGTGCAGGCAGTCGATCGCGTCCGATGCGCTGCCGACCTGCTCCTCGACGTGCGCGAGCTCCAGCCACAACCGGGCGGTCAGCGCGTGCAGGTCGTGTTCGGAGGTGCTGTGCACGGCGTCGCGCAACAAGAACGCCGCCGCCTCCCCGGCGCCCGAGGGCATCAGTACCCTGGTCGCGATCGCGAGCCGGAGCCAGCCCGCGGGCGCGACCGCCGCGGCCCTGATCGGCGCGTCGAGCAGCGGCTGCGCGATTTCCAGCGCCAGCTCGGCATCGCCACGGTCGAGCAGCGTGCAGACCAGTTGGAGTACCAGCCTGATCCGCACCACCCCGCCGTCGGCGCGTTCGTCCGAAACCTGGTCGAGGAACCCGATCCCGGTCCTGGCCGCGTCGGCGGCACCGGTGAGATCGGCGTGCCGCCTGCGGTGCGAGGAGGTCGCGACCCGCAGCAGTCCGCGCACCAGCAACCGCTCGTCACCGGTGAGCGACTCGTCCGCGACGCACAGCCGGTCGGCTTCCAGCAGCGTGCGGTCCAGCTCGGCCTTGCGCCCGACCCCGGCCAGCACACCGACGAGATGGCACAGCGCGGCCGCGCGGTGCGGCGCGGCCAGTTCGCGCTCGGCGAGCACCGGACGCAGCACGGTCAGACCGGTCAACGGCAGGCCGACGCTGCGCGCGCAGACGGCGAGATCGGCGCGCAGCCTGGCCGCGAGCACCGGGTGCCCCGCCTCCTCGGCCGCGCGCAGTGCCGCGACCGCACGGGCGACCGTGGACGCCCTCTTGCCGAGCCCGACCCTGGACGACACCACGACGCTCTCGGCGCGGATCCACAACGCCTCGGACCCGGACGTCTCGGCGAGCGCGGCGGCGTGCTCGCCGAGCACCATGGCGAGCTCCGGCGCGCGCAGGGACAGGCCGCCCGCTTCGTCGAGCAGCCGTTCGACCTGCCGAGTTCCACCGGCACCGGGCATCACGTGCTCGCCCGCCCGCGCACCCGTGGGCGGGCCTGGTCTGATGTGCTTGCTGGGTACCACTGGGGACTCCGCTCAGTATCGCTCTAGCGTCCTACCGCGAAGCGCGAAACCGGCGGCCGAATCGCGCTTGTCGCCTCGACGGGGTGACACGATCCGGGCCTACGACGTGTTGCGAAACCGTGGTTCTGCGCTTGGGTATGCCGTGCGCGCGTGGACGGGCGGAGCGGCCGCCCGCAGGTGACCGGGACGAGTCGTGGCCTCGTCCCGCCCACCGCGTGGTGGCACCCATCCGGCCGCGCGCACGGGGAACATGGTCAGTCGCGGGTCAGTTTGCGGTGCGTGACCCGGTGCGGCCGAGCCGCCTCGGCGCCGAGGCGTTCGATCTTGTTCTTCTCATACCCCTCGAAGTTCCCTTCGAACCAGAACCACTTCGCCGGGTCCTCGTCGGTGCCTTCCCAAGCCAGGATGTGCGTCGCGACGCGGTCGAGGAACCACCGGTCGTGCGAGATCACCACAGCGCAGCCGGGGAACTGTTCGAGCGCGTTCTCGAGCGAACCGAGCGTTTCCACGTCCAGGTCGTTCGTCGGCTCGTCGAGCAGGATCAGGTTCCCGCCCAGCTTCAGGGTGAGCGCGAGGTTCAACCGGTTGCGCTCACCACCGGAGAGCACGCCCGCCGGCTTCTGCTGGTCCGGCCCCTTGAACCCGAACGCGCTGACGTAGGCGCGCGAAGGCATTTCGGTCTGCCCGACGTGGATGAAGTCGAGCCCGTCCGAGACGACCTCCCACACGGTCTTCTTCGGGTCGATCCCGGCCCGCCCCTGGTCCACATAGGACAGTTTGACGGTCTCGCCGATCTTCACCTCCCCCGAATCCGCGGGCTCCAGCCCGACGATCGTCTTGAACAGGGTCGTCTTGCCGACACCGTTCGGGCCGATCACGCCGACGATGCCGTTGCGCGGCAGGTTGAACGACAGGTCGTCGATCAGCAACCGGTCGTCGAAACCCTTGCGCAGGTGGTCGCTCTCGACCACCACGCTGCCCAGCCTCGGACCGGGCGGGATCTGGATCTCCTCGAAGTCGAGCTTGCGGTGCTTGTCCGCCTCGGCCGCCATCTCCTCGTAGCGCTCGAGCCGGGACCGCGACTTCGTCTGCCGTGCCTTGGCGTTCGACCGCACCCAGTCGAGCTCGGTCTTCAGCCGCTTGGCGAGCTTCGCGTCCTTCTTCCCCTGTACCGCGAGCCGCTCGCGCTTCTTCTCGAGGTAGGTGGAGTAGTTGCCCTCGTAGCCGACGACGCGGCCACGGTCGAGCTCCATGATCCACTCGGCGACGTTGTCGAGGAAGTACCGGTCGTGGGTCACGGCGAGGACGGCACCGGGGTACGCGGCGAGGAACTGCTCGAGCCACAGCACGCTTTCGGCGTCCAGGTGGTTCGTCGGCTCGTCCAGCAGCAGCAGGTCGGGCTTCGACAGCAGCAGCTTGCACAGCGCGACCCGGCGGCGCTCACCACCGGAGAGGTGGGTGACCGGCTCGTCGGGCGGCGGGCAGCGAAGCGCGTCCATCGCCTGCTCCAGCTGGGAGTCGAGCTCCCACGCGTCCGCGTGGTCCAGCTCTTCCTGCAGCTGGCCCATTTCCTCCATCAGCTCGTCGCTGTAGTCGGTGGCCAGCAGCTCGGCGATCTCGTTGAACCGGTCGAGCTTGACCTTCGTGTCCCCGAGGCCCTCCTCGACGTTTCCCCGTACCGTCTTCTCCTCGTTCAGCGGCGGCTCCTGCAGCAGGATGCCCACGCTGGCGCCGGGCTGGATGAACGCCTCGCCGTTGCTCGGCTGGTCGAGCCCCGCCATGATCTTCAGGACGGTCGACTTCCCCGCCCCGTTCGGACCCACGACACCGATCTTCGCGCCGGGGTAGAACGCGGTGCTGACGTCGTCGAGGATGACCTTGTCCCCGACGGTCTTGCGCACCTTTTTCATGGTGTAGATGTACTCGGCCATGTTTGCGATCGTAGAGCGGTGCCGCGGGCGCCCGAACGCCGGTCACCACCCACGTACCCCGGGTGAGGGCCTGATCAGCAGGCGGTGACGGGCTTCCCGGTGGCGACACGCCGAGCCGACCTGGGGGCAGGGCTCATCGCGCCCCCGACGGCACCGCGCCCGTGACGAGGGCGTTCGCACCGAACTCATCGGAACCCGCGCGCGGCGCGGGCGCTTCGAAGCTCGGCA
Organism: Amycolatopsis sp. CA-230715; assembly: GCF_018736145.1. Classification (GTDB taxonomy): domain Bacteria; phylum Actinomycetota; class Actinomycetes; order Mycobacteriales; family Pseudonocardiaceae; genus Amycolatopsis. Next base: position 7,278,280 of record NZ_CP059997.1, on the reverse strand, counting down.
GCCCGGGAGTGTCCGGCACCGCGTCACGGGAGTTCCGCCGCACGGTCGCGGTGCAGCGGGCGAGATTGGGCCCGACGGCCGATGCCTCAACCTCAGGTATAGACCGAGTCTGCCCGTCCGCCGCGTACTCGGAGGTGGACAGCCGCCCCGTGACCACCACCGGATCGCCCTTCCCGATGGACGCGAAGGCGCCGATGGCGAGCTTGCGCCAGCACGTCACCTTCACGGTCAGCTGGCGCCCGTCCACCCAGTCGTTGGTTTCCTTGTCGTACCGCCGTTCGTTGCTGCGGAGCCAGAACGACACCACCTCGTGCCCGCTGGGCACCGTGCGCCTGGTCAGCTCGCTGAGCACGTTCCCGACCACGGTGATCGGGGTTTCTCCCACTGCCATCGCCTTACCGCCTTCCTGCCGGAGTTCGTCGTCCTCCGGCAATGGTGGCCGTCCGCGGGACGTGCGGACGAGAGCGAGGAGAATCTGTGGACAGCGCGGAAGCCTGTGCACAACTCGGCCCGGCGCGGCCGGTGCCGCGGCGGTCGTGTCGGTGGGTTCTGCTATAGGGCGCGGCTACTCGGGATGCTGCCGCTCGGCCGGGCTCTTGCCTTGGGAAAGCTGTTTCAGCATCGCGTTGTAGGCGGCCAGGTCGGCGTCACCGCTCGCCTCTTCGCGGCGGTCGTTGCGACGCGCCTCCCGCTCGTCCGCGCGCGCCCACTGCACCAGCAGGGCGATCAGCACGAGCAGCACCGGCACCTCACCGGACGCCCAGGCGATCCCGCCCCCGAGCCGCTGGTCGGTGAGCAGATCGCCGACCCACGGAAGCTTGAGCGAGCGGTAGAAGGTCTCCCCGATCACCGTCTGCATGTTCATCAGGATCACCCCGAAGAACGCGTGGAACGGCATCGACGCGAACATCAGGCCGAGCTTCCCCAGCGGCGGCAGGCGGCGCGGCGACGGGTCGACGCCGATGAGCGGCCAGTAGAAGAGGTACCCGGACAGGAGGAAGTGGGCGTTCATCGCCAGGTGCGCCCAGTGGTAGTTCAGCGCGGAGTCGAACAGGCCCGAGAAGTACAGGATGTAGAACGACCCGACGAACAGCACCAGCGCGACGATCGGGTGGGTCAGCACCCGCGAAACCTTCGAATGGACCGCGGCGAGCAGCCATTCCCTCGGCCCCGGTGGCGCCCCCTTTCCCGCCACCGGCAGCGCGCGCAGCGCCAGCGTGACCGGGCCGCCCAGCACGAACAGCACCGGCGCCACCATCGACAGGAGCATGTGGTTGCCCATGTGCACGCTGAACATCGCGGGCGCGTAGCGGCCGATCCCGGACGAGGTCGCGATCAGCAGGACGAAACATCCCGCCAGCCACGAAACCGTCCTGCCGACCGGCCACGCGTCGCCGCGGCGGCGCAGGCGCCGCACACCGGCGATGTACAGGACGGCCAGCACGAGCGCCGCGGTGCCGTAGAGCAGGTCGAACCGCCAGTCCAGCAGCAGCCGCAGCAGGGTCGGCGGTCCGTCGAGGTCGTACCCGATCAGCAACTCGGTGTTGGACGGCTGGGTGAACGTCTCCTGCGGCGGCGGAGTACGCGCGAGCGCGGCGGCGATGCCGATCGTCACGAACATGACGAGCACTTCGACCCCGGCGAGCCGTACGAGCTGACCGCCCCCGGCGCCGTCGACGAGGCCCTTCACGCCGCGCTGCCGCTGCTGCTGCCCGAAGACGCCGAGCACGAGCAGAGCGACGATCTTGGCGACGACGAGCAGCCCGTAATCGGTGCTGAACAGGTCCTTCGGCGCGATCCGGACCAGCGCGTTCACCACGCCCGAGACCGCCATCACGATCCAGCACACGAGCGCGATCTTGGAAAACCGCGTCGCGGCCAGCGTCAGGTGCGCCGCACGGCGCTTGCCGAGTGCGAGCAGCGCGAGGAGGCCGCCAACCCAAACCGCGGCGCCGACGAGGTGGAACAGCAGGCTGTTCGTGGCCAGGTCGTGCGAACCGCCGCTCGCGGAGTGCCCGGTCACCGCGACCGGGACGAGCCCGAAGACGGCGAGGAAGAACAGCGCCGTCGACCAGCCCCACGACAGCGCGAGGCGGCAGCCGAGCGCGAGCAGGAGCGCGATCAACGAGGTGATGAGCCACGCCTTCGGCTGCTCGATCGCGTCCACGAGATCGAGCAGCACCGTCGGCGACAGCAGTTCGGCGACCGGCTTGCCCGCGCCGTCCGCTGCGGTGAAGTACACCGACGCGAGCGAAGCCGCGAACCAGACCCAGGACGCGACGCCCGCCGTACGAAGAGCCGCGTAGCCGTCGACGCTGAGCGTCCCGGACTGCTGGGGCGGCACCAGGAACGCGGACACCAGCAGCGATCCGATCGTCACCACCGAGGCCGCCTCGGCGAGCACGCGGACGATCGTGATGCCGTAGCGCGTGACAAGGCCAGGGTCCGGCAGGCCCGCGATCACGAACCCGGCGCCGCCGGTCGCGGCCACCAGCCCGACCGCGAGCAGCGCGGCCAGCACGACGCACACGAGGACCAGCGGGAGCACACTCGCCCGCCGCACGGGCTCCGAGGCGGGCGTCGGGGTCGATACACGTTCTGCTGGCACGTCACGAGGGTAGGCCCGAGGCGAGCGAGACCCGCGTCGCACCCGGCAAGATGGGGCCGGTGAGGATCATCCTGTTGCGGCACGCCGAATCACTCGGGAACGTCGACGAACTCGCCTACACCCGCATCCCCGACCACGCGCTCCCCCTCACCGGCGCTGGACGCGCGCAGGCGGTCCGCACCGGCGCCGGGATCAGGGACCTCATCGGGGACGAACCGGCCGCGGTGTACGTGAGCCCGTACCTGCGCACCACGGAAACGCTGCGGCTGCTCGGCATCGACGACCTGTGCGAGCGCGTGGTACCGGAACCGCGCCTTCGCGAGCAGGACTGGGGGAACCTGCAGGACCCGGACGAGCAGGAGGTCCAGAAACTGCGGCGGCACGAGTTCGGGCACTTCTTCTACCGGTTGCCGTTCGGGGAGTCCGGCGCGGATGTCGACGACCGCGTCGCGGCGTTCCTGAGCGAGCTGGAAGCGCACGCCGACAGCCACCCGCGGACCGTTCTGGTGGTCTCGCACGGGCTCACCATCCGCTTGCTGTGCCGCCGCGTGTTCGCCTGGAGCATCGACCTGTTCGAGTCACTGTCCAATCCGGACACCTGTGAAGTCAGGACGCTGACCACCGACGGCGGCGGCTGGAAGCTCGACCGTCCGTTCGCGCAATGGCGCGAATCACCGGACGGCTCCGGGCAGGGCTGACTCCGCGCGTTCGCCCTCGGCCGCCCTGGCGCGCACGGCACCGATCGCGGCGGGCGCGATCAGCAGTGCGATCACGGCGACCACGACGAAGGACCCGGCGTACGAGGTGACCTGGGCGATGCCGCCGATCATCGGCGGCCCGGCGAGGAAGCCGGTGTAGGCGATCGCGGTGACGAACGCGATCTCCCGCTCGCCGCCGCTGCCGTCCGCACGCTTCCCCGCCTCTCCCGCCAGGCCCAGTGCCACCGGGAAAGACGCCGCGAGCCCGGCACCGGCGAGGACGAATCCGGCGAAACCCACGGCGGGCAACGGAATCAGCGCCGCGCTCACGAGTCCCGCCCCCGCGAGCAGCGCGCCGAACGCCAGTGTCCTCGTCGGTCCCAGCTTCCGCTGGAGCCATGAACCGCCGACCCTCGCGCACGCCATCGCCAGCGAGAACGCCGAAAACGCGAGCGCGCCCGCGCCCTGGCCGACACCGTGGACGTTGACCATGAGCATCGCCGACCAGTCCGAGCTGGCGCCTTCGGCGATCGCGGAGGCCAGTGCGATCGCCGCGAGCAGCCACAGCACCGGCCTCCGCGCGGGCGCGACGCGGGGCGCGGTCGCCTTCTCGTGGCGCGGCGGCCTGGTGCCCGGAACATCGCGAAGTACCGCGAGCAGCACCACGATCGCGAACGCGCCGGCGACCGCGAGATGCCGTTCCGGTGACCAGTCGTGGGACGCGGCCAGCCCCGCGGCGGCGGAACCGATGAGCGCGCCGACGCTGAAACCGGCGTGGAACAACGGCATGATCGGCTTGCCCTCGTCGCGTTCCACCTGCACGGCCGCGATGTTCATGGCGACGTCGAGCACGCCGACCGCGGCGCCGAGCGCGAGCAGTTCGACACCGAAGAGCGGAACCGACGTGGTGGCCCCGATCGCGGGCAGCAGCAGGCCCGCGACCACCACGGACACCGCGATCATCAACCGGGGGCCGGTCCGCTCGACGAGCCTGCCCGAGACCACGGCGGCCAGCAGCATGCCGACGCTCGAGCCGAGCAGCGCGAGCCCGAGCGGCCCTGGCTCGGTGTGCATCTGCGCGGCCAGCGCGGGCACCCTCGGGGCCCACGAGCCGAGTGCCGCACCGTTGAGCGCGAAGACCACGATGACGGCGGTACGCGGTGAAAGCATTGCCCCAGAATGTCTTAAGCGCTTCAGAAAGTCCAGTGATTCCGGCCCGACGTAGACTCTGCGCGTGACCAGCCCACGTCGCCGGAGGCCGACGCTCGACGACGTCGCGGACGCCGTCGGGGTGTCGCGAGCGACCGTTTCGAACGCCTACAACCGGCCTGACCAGCTCTCGGCCGAGTTGCGGGCCGAAGTCCTGCGCGTGGCGAAGGAACTCGGCTACTCGGGGCCGAACCCGGTCGCGCGCAGCCTCGCCACCAGCCGCACCGGCGCCATCGCCGTCATGCTCGACACCGGACTTTCCGCGGCGTTCTCCGATCCCGCCCTCTCGATCACGCTCGACGCGCTGGCCGGTGCGGTGGACCCCGGCGGGCACGCGCTGCTGATCCTGCCCGGCGGCGACGACGGCGGGCCCAACGCGGAGCGGGTGCTGGCCGCGCAGGCGGATCTGGCCGTCGCGTACTCACTCGCCGATCGCGCGCCGGCGCTGACCGCGATCCGCGAGCGCGGGCTCCCGCTCGTCGTCATCGACCAGCCCCACGTCCCTGGCGCGGCGAGGGTGAGCGTCGACGACCGCGGCGGCGCCGAGCTGGCGGCACGGCACCTCGTCGAACTCGGACATCGCCGGTTCGCGGTTCTTTCCGCACAATGCCTTTCCGCTCCGCGAAGCGGGCTTTTGTCGCCGGCGGCGGCGAAACGGTCGCTGTTCCGGGACAACAGGGAACGCTTCGCCGGCTACCTCGACCCGATCGCCGCGGCCGGAATCGCCGAACACGACGTGCTGATCAGGGAAACCTCGGGGACTTCCCGCGAGGTGGCGATGGCGTCCGCGCGAGCGCTGCTGACGCACGAGCCGAGGCCGACCGCGCTGCTGTGCATGTCGGACGAACTCGCGCTGGCCGCGCTCGCCGTCGCGCGCCAGCTGGGGCTCGAGGTGCCCGTCGACCTGTCGATCGTGGGATTCGACGACGCACCGGGCGCCGCGTGGGCCGATCCCGGCCTGACGACGGTCCGGCAGGACCTCGTGGTGAAAGGACGGCTCGCCGGTGAGTTCGCCGTGCGGCTCCTCGGCGGTGAGAAGGCACCGCCGCCGGTGACGCTGGACGTCGATCTCGTCGTGCGGGGTTCCACCGCGTCGCCGCGTGCTTAGCGCTTTTCTGGTCGCGGCACAACCATTCTCGCCGATTTGTGGACAACTTTTCGGGTGACACCACTTTGTCCACAAAAGCGGAAACGCCGCTGACAAACCGCTCACTCACCGGCATCGTTGACAACGTCGAATTCATCCGGGAACCCCGCCAGACGGGGCCACCTCCACCAGCTATCCGGGGAGAACTGTCATGTCACGAACCAAACCGATCCTGCGCGCGAGGCTGCCGCGGGTACTGGTGCTCACGGCCTTGGGCCTGCTGTGCTGCGGCGGGATGGCCCAAGCCGCCCCCGAACAGCCTCCCGCTGCCTGCACGCAGGGCGAGTTCTGTTCCTGGGCCGACGAGTTCTACGGCGGTCACTCCGAACGGTTCGACCTCCGCATCGCCAATCCCGGGGAATGCATTCCACTGCCGAACGAACTGGAGGCGAGGTCCTTCGTCAACCGGATGGACCGCGACGTCACCGTCTACCAGGGACGGGACTGTTCCACCGAAGGTGATTTCACCACCTATCCGGGGCACGGCACCTTCGTACCGCAGGCCCGTTACGTGATCAGGGCGATCCAGATCTGGGAGTGACCGGCTCCAACGGACGGATGCCGTGACCGCCTCCCCCCGGGGACGGGGAGTCCGGTCGCACGGCATCGGCGGGGTTCGGCCCCAGCCCCGCGGCGGGCGCGCCGCCCCTCGGCGGCGCGCCCGCCCACCCGCCGATCGATCAGTGCCCCTCCGGCCGGTGGGCGCTGACCTCCTCCGGTGCCACCGCCGCCGCGGGGCGCCGCAGGATCGCGCGGACGCGGTCCGGGGAAAGCTTCGGCTCACGGGCCGCGGTCAGCAGGCCGTTGCGCTCCTGCTCCGTATCGGTCAGCTGGGTGTAGCAGAACCCGGCCAGCTCCGGTGAACCGAGCACGGCGGACACCAGTTCGGCGAGCCGCTCGGCGAAGTCTTCCTCGTCCCGCACGGTCGAGTACCCGAACCACTTCTCGTCGGCACCCGGCGCGTAGGAAAGGCCGCCGAACTCGGTCAGCAGAACGGGTACCGCGGCCTGCCCGCCCGAGTCGAGAAGGAGGCGGCGGCCACCCGGCCTGCCCGACTCCAATGTCCGGCGGAGCGAATCCGCGTCTCCGTACCTTGCGCGCAGCGATGCCCCGCTCGGGGTGTAGTCGTGCACTCCGTGGAAGTCGGCGTCGGCGATTTCCCAGCCGTCGTTGGAGATCACCGGCCGCGACGGGTCGACGGCCTTGGTCAGGTGGTACAGCGCGGAGGCGAAATGCGCCTGCGCGGGAACGGAGGCGATATCGGGCACACCCCAGCTCTCGTTGAGCGGGACCCACGCGACCACGCACGGATGGCTCCGGTCACGCCGGACGATCTCCTGCCATTCCGCGGTGTACCGGCTCACCGCGACCGACGAGTACTCGTAGGCGGCCGCGCTTTCACCCCACACCACCAGTCCCAACCGGTCGCACCAGTGCAGGAAGCGCGGGTCTTCCGCCTTCTGGTGCACCCGCACACCGTTGAACCCGAGTTCCTTGATCAGCTCCACCTCGCGGCGCAGCGCGTCCCCGCTCGGCGCGGCGAGGTGCGAATCCGGCCAATAACCCTGCTCCAGCACCATACGAAGGAAGTACGGCACGTGGTTCAGCAGGAAGCGCCCGTCCGCGACCCCGACCTCACGAAACCCGAAATAACTCCGCACGGCGTCCTCGCCGGCGTCCACCGAGGCGTCGATGAGGACGGGCTGCTCCGGCGACCAGAGCAGCCTGCCCCGGTCCTCTCCGTGCCGCAGCGCGGCGACGGAGACCTCGAACCGGAAGGCCGTGCCGTCCACCCACACCGACTGGTCGGCGAGCGTTTCCTCGCCGAGCCTGAGGCGCACGCGAACGGTGGTGCCCCCGGCCGCCGCGGCCGACAACTCGCCTTCGCAGGTCACGGAAGCGGCGGCGTTATGGGGCGTCCAGTGCAGCCGGGTCAGGTGCACCGGCGGCACCACCTCCAGCCACACCGGCTGCCAGATGCCGGTGGTCCGGTGGTACCAGATGGCATGCGGCTCGTCCTGCCAGTCCTGCTTGCCGCGTGCACGCGTCCCGTCCGCGATCGGGTCCTTCACGCGGACGACGATCCGTTGCGCTGGACCGAAATCGTCGAGCAGATCGGTGATGTCGAGCGCGAACGGAGTCTGGCCCCCTTCGTGCACACCGACGAGCCGTCCGTTGACCCAGACCATGGCCTCGTGGTCGACCGCGCCGAAGTGCAGGACGACGCGATGGCCTTCTTCGACCTCGCCGACCTTGAAGTCACGCCGGTACCAGACGATCTCGTGTGGTTCGGTCACGTGCACACCGGACAGCCGGGACTCCGGCGGGTAGGGCACGGTGATCGTCCGGTCGTAGGCTTCGTCCCGCGCCCGGCCTCGCGTGAACCACTCCCGTGTGCGACCGGCATCGTCGTCGTCGAAGGCGAAGTCCCAGACTCCGCCCAGGTCCTGCCATCCGGGACGGACCAGCTGCGGTCGCGGGTGTACCTCGTCAGGCACTGCGGACTCCCTTCGCGTTCTGCCGTTGTGCTTCCACCGTGCCATCCGGGGCCCGTCCTCGCCCACTCCGGCCACCTTGACTGTCCACAAAGGATTTCAGGGTGCGCCGTGCCGGTAGGCGGCGGCCTGGATCTCGAACAGCTCGAAGTACCGGCCGCGCCGCGCGATGAGCTCGGCGTGCGTGCCCTGCTCGGCGATCCGGCCCCGGTTGAGCACCACGATCCGGTCCGCGGTGCGGATGTTCGCGAGCCGGTGGGTCACCAGCACCGTGGTGCGCCGATGGTCACGGTCACCGCTGGCGTGCTGCAGCCCGGCGAACACCCGCGCCTCGGCCTTGGCGTCGAGCGCGGCTGTCGGCTCGTCGGCCACCAGGATCGCGGCGTCCCGATAGATGCCCCGCGCGATCCCCATCCGCTGCCATTGCCCGCCGGACAGGTCCTGTCCGTCGTTGAACTGCTTCGACAGCACGGTCTGCTCGCCGAGGCGCAACGAAGCGAGCACCTCGTCCGCACCGGACTTCGTGACGGCCTCGGTCCACGCCGCGAGATCCGGATCGACGCGGTCGAGCCTGCCGACGATCACGTTGTGCTTCGCGGTCATCGGCCACTGCGCGGGCTCCTGCGCGATCACGGCGATCGCGTCGTGCACGGAACGCCGGTCCGCGTCGGCCAGGTCGACACCGTCCCAGCGCACGGACCCCGCCGAGGGCGGGTACAGACCGGTGATCAGTTTCCCGAGCGTGGTCTTGCCGGAACCGTTCTCCCCGACCAGCGCCACCACCTCACCGCGCCGGATGGTGAGCGTGACCCCGTCCACCGCGGGCTCGCGCCGGCCGGGATAGGTGAACGACACGGAATCGAGCGTGATCTCGGCGGGATCGGCCGGTGCGGTGATCGACGACGCGGGGTCGCGGTTGTTCTCGGCCTCGGCGAGCAGTGTGTTGTAGAAGCTGATGTAGAACGAGTCCTCGTACAGGAAGTTGACCGTGCGGGTCGCGTTGGACAGCGCGGTGGACGCGGTGCGCATGGCGAGCACCGCGGTACCGGCGAGCGCGAGCGGCATGGCGCCGGCGTAGAGCAGGATGCCGAGCACCAGGTACGCCACGGCGGTGCCGAGACCGGCCGCGGCACGGCCGGTCAACCGGACCAGGTTGCTGCGTCTGGCGAGCCGGATCTCTTCCCCGGCAAGGCTTTTCGCGATCCTGCGGTACTCGGCGAGCAGCCGGTCCTGCAGGGTGAGCGCATGCCGTTCGAGTGCGAGCGGGCGCCAGGTGGCCGCTTCGGAGACGACGTTCTTGCGCATCCGCCGCGTCACCGTGTCCAGGAAGTGCTGGTAGTTGAGCCGGGCGACCCGGCCCGCCGCCCACCCGTCCGCGAAGGCGGCGAGCAGCAGAACCGGCCCGAGCCACGGGTTGAGCACGGTCGCGGTGACCAGCGCCGCCAGCACGGAAACCGACGCGGACAGCAGATCGGCGAGCTGCCGCAGGCTCGTTTCGATCGACCGCACGCCCTGGTTCGCGCCCTGCCTGGCGAGTTCGCGGAAGTCGGCGTCCTCGAACGCGAGCAGGCGGACCCGCACGACCGCAGCGGTGACCTCGTCGTCGGCGGCGCGGACCACCTGCGGGCGCAGGGTGCCCTCGACCGCGGCCACCGCCGTGTCCAGCAGGGCGCGCAGCACGTACGAACCGACGACCACGGCCATCGCCGGCAGGGAGACGAGCACCTTCTCCGGGGTGGGCCCCTGCTGCAGCAAGGCGGTGAACACGTTGGCGGTGGCGAAGAGCCCGAACGCGGTCACGCACCCGGAAACCACATGGGTGACCGCCGCGAGCGTGGCGAGCCGCGGCGAGGTGCGCCACGCCAGCCGCGCGACCACGGCCACCGCCGCGGGCAGGGTCCGCAGCGCCTGCCCGAAACCCGCCGCGATCACCTGCTGGTCGACGGCGGCCCATTTCGGCGGCCGGATTTCCTGCACGCCGATGAGCGGCTCGCCGCTTTCATCGGGTTGCCGCGGGGATTTTCGCATCCTCTGGTCATACCCGGAGCCACCGACAGTTCGTCACCGTTCGCCGAGCGGGAGCGGCGCGTTCGCGCTCCGCAGGAACTCGACGGTGGTGAACCACAGCTCGGTGGTCCCGATGTTTTCCAGGTCGTGCAAGAGGAATTCCCCGCATCCGAAGTGGTACTGCCGGATCTCGCCCGTACGGTAGGCGACTTCCCGCGTCGTCCCGTCGTGGGTGTGCTGACGGCTCCTTCCTTCGGCATGGGCGAGCCAGAAGTAGTCCAGCACGTGCCGGTGCGCGGGGACGCGTTCGCCCGGCGCCAACCGGATCTCCCACACCCGCGCGTGCGAGGACTCGTCGAGCAGCGTGCCGCCCACTCTGCCGTTGTGGTCGTTGCGGACGAACTCCTCGCGCAGCCAGTCTTCCCAGCCGTCGAACCGCACACCGGTGAGCTTCCCGGCCAGGGGAAGGTCATCGAGGTAGGACATGCCGGCCTCCCGTCACGGAATGATCTTGCGGCGGCGGAAATCGGCGAAGACCGCCATGAACATGGCTTCGGTATCGATGAACTCGTGGAACCCGAACCGGCGCGCCTTGGTGCAGTCCGCGAACATGTCGTAGTCCCAGGAGAAGACGAAGTCGCCGAACGCCCACGAGGACACGTCGGCGTACGGGGTCGGTGCGAGCCCGTACTTCTCGACCATCGCGTTCCACACGGGTTCCTTGTCGGCCATCACGACGTCGAGCGACATCGGGAGACCGGGCGCGACTTCGAGCTCGAAGAACCGGGCGATCTTCGGCCACATTTCGCTCCATCGGAACAGGTCGCCGTTGTTGATGTTGAACGCCTGGTTCGCGCAGCGCTCGTCGGTGGCCGCCCAGACGGTCGCGCGTGCCAGCAGCCCGGCGTCGGTCACCTCGAGCAGGCTGTCGTAGGCGCCAGGAGCGCCGGGGAACCGGAACGGGACACCGAGCTCCTTCGAAATGGACGCGTGGACGGCCAGCACCATCGCCAGGTTCATCGGATTGCCCAACGCGAAGCCGACCACCACGGACGGCCGGATCGCCGACCAGGTCCACGCCTTGCCCCGCTGCCGCCGTTCGAGGAAGTCCTGCTGGTCGACGTTGAACTCCGGGGGCATATGCCCGGCGTCCGACTCGCGCGCGGGAGTCTTGAACGGCCCGAGGTGCGCGCCGTAGACCTTGTACCCCTGCATGAGGCTGACGTGCCGCAAGCCGGTGGCCACCGGTTCGATCGCGTCGACGACGTTCACCAGCATCGCCAGGTTCGGCGGCACCAGCTCGGCCCAGGTCGGCCGGTCCTGGTAGGCCGCGTAGAAGACGTGGGTCACCTCGGTGAGACCGGCGAGCCGGTCGCGGGTGTCCTCGGCGTCGAGCAGATCGACGGCGAGGTACCGGACCCGGTCGTCCGACTCGCCGCCGCGCCGGGAGAGTCCGATGACCGACCAGTCGTCCAGTGCGCGGAGGTGCTCGATGAGGTTGCGGCCGATGACGCCGTTGGCGCCGACCACGAGTGCGACGTTGCGCGCTTTGTGCATGATCTGATCATCGGGCAGGCCACCGTGATGAGTCCAAGGCTTGTTTCTCACCCCGGCCATGAACGATGCTCATGCCAGCAGCGCGTCGTCCTCGATGCCGAGCAGATCGCGCAGCGCGGTGGCTCCCGCCGGGGTGAGGCGGACCGCACGCCCCGTCCCGCTTCGCCGGATCCAGTCGTTCTCCCGGAGCCTGCGGCAGATCTGCGCGCCGGCGGAACCGGCGAGGTGCGAGCGGCGTTCGGTCCAGTCCAGGCAGGCTTTCGCGAGCGGGCGCCGGGTGGCTCGCAGGCGGTCGGCGTCGATGTCGAGCGGACCGGTGAGCCAGTCCATTCCGGCTCGGGTCAAGGCGAAACCGTCGCGGGCCTCGATCAGGCCTCGCCGTGTCATCGCGTCGGTGATCGCCACGCCGAGCCGCCCCGCGAGGTGGTCGTAACAGGTGCGGCCGCGGGCGAGCGCGGCCGAAGCGGTGGCCGCCTTCAGGGTGTTCCCGCGTTCGTCGACGGGACCGAGGAACGCGACGAAGTCTTCCAGCATGGCCGCCACCTGGTGGCTGGCCAGCTGGACGTACCGGTGCCTGCCCTGCCGCCGCTCGACGAGGAGACCGCCCTCGACGAGGCGGTTGAGGTGCTCGGTGGCGGTCGACGCGGCGACTTTCGCCTGCGCGGCCAGTTCTCCCGCCGTCCACGCCCTGCCGTCGAGCAGGGCGAGGCAGAACCCGGCCCTGGTGGTGTCGGCGAGCAGGCCGGCGAGGCGAGCCAACTCCGCGCTCCTGGACGTCATACCGCCGATTGTCTCCCGTGTCGTTTCGGCCGCGGCCGAAACGACACGGGGTCAGAGCGCGTCCGCCTTCCTGGTCGCCTTGATGACGCCGGACAGCGCGGCGTGCAGGCGTTCGAGCTCGACGAGCTCCATCCCGAGCTCCTCGACCACGCGGTATGGGATCTTTTCGGCTTCCTTGCGCAGTTCCTTGCCCTTCGCGGTCAGCTCGACCAGGAGCTGGCGCTCGTCGGTGGTGCTGCGGGTCCGCGTGACATAACCGGTGGACTCCAGCCGTTTCAGCAACGGAGAAAGGGTGGCGGCTTCGGCGCGCAACACCTCCCCCAACTCCTTGACCGAGCGCGGCGAGGACTCCCACAGCGCGAGCAGCACCAGGTACTGCGGATGCGTGAGCCCGTGCGGTTCCAGCAACGGCCGGTAGATCGCGATCACGCTGCGCGAGGCCACCGAAAGCGCGAAGCACACCTGCCGGTCCAGTGCCAGCGGGTCGGGCCCCAGATCGATCGACGCCATCCGTCACCTCCTCGCGATCCGGCACCACCCTACCCAGGGCGACGGTGGTCACTTTTACTTAGTGCGCTAATGATTAGTGTACTATCCAAAAGGACCACGGAGGTGCGAATTGGAACGCGTACGCCCGAACCCCCTGCTGTGGCTCTGGTACGCCTTCGGCGGCAGGCTGCCGGCCAAGTACCGCGGCTGGGTGTTCCACGACATCACGGCCAGCACCTGGATGTGGCGGCACGCCGCGCGCACCACGGTGCTCATCGCCCCGCTGGTACTGGTCTGGCTGCTGCTTCCCGGCCCGCTCGGCCTGCGGCTCGCGCTGTGCCTGATGGCCGCGCTGGTCGGCTACTTCTACTCGTTCGCCTACATGGACGAGAGCTGCGAGCACCGGATCAGCAAGAACGGGTTCGCCTACGGCACGGGCAAGCAGCAGCGCGCGCTGGCCAAGGAAGAAGCCGAGGCCGAAATCCACGCCAGGTACGTCGCTCGGTACCGCCAGCAGCCCCGGTAGTTCGCCGGTTCCCGGTACCCCTCCCGATCGGCCGTCCTAGAGTGCCACTGCACCGGACGATCGCGGGGGAACACATGACGGGCTCTGCCCTGCCGGACCATCTCGACCTGCTGCTGACCGACGAGCCCGTGCTCGACGTGTACGCGCACGGGCCGTGGCGAGTGCCGGACGGCTGCTACGAGGAAGTCAGCGACCGCGCGGAGGAGTTCAACCGCGACCCGAGACTGGCCGAGCTGCCGTGCGAACTGATCGACTTCTACCGCGAGGGCACGACCGCCGCCGGGGCGGAACTGGTCACGGTGCTGAACCACCTCCCCGGTGTCGGCTCGGTGCGGTCCGGGAGCAGGGGCGACATCCAGTGGGAGCTGTTCGGCGGGTTCGCGGCCACCAGGTACACCCCGGACCGCAACCCGAACCTGTGGTACTCGGTCGCGGACGACCAGTACCGCCCGCCGGCCAACTGGCTGCTGATCGCCGCCGGTACCGACCGGGATCGGCGCGAGCTGGCGTTTTCTCTCCTCCCCGACTGCCTCGAGGTCTTCGCGGGAATCACGCCGCTGGAGGAACGGCGGCGCGCGCTGCTCGCCCTGCACCGGAAGGTCACCGCGGATTCGGAACTCTACGAGCGGGTGCTGACCGCGCCGACGGCACGGGTCAACGAACTCTGGGCCAGCGCCGCCGATGACGAGATCCTGACCGTGCTCCCGGAGCTGGCGGGCCCGGTCGCCCATTTCGAGTGGGTGTGCCAGGGCTTCTTCGCGGCGCACGACCGGCTGCGGTCGTTCTTCCCCGGTGACACGAAAGACGTCGCGCTCGCCAGGCTCCTGCTGCACGCGGGGATCCGTGAAGAACCCGTCGAGCTCAGCGTCATCGACAACCAGGGCTTCGAAGGCTCGGTCCACGAGCAGCTGAACCGGCTCGCCCCCGGGTTCGACCCGTTCGGCTGGCGATCGGAGATCCGGAACTGGCTCGCCAGGTGCCTGCTGGCGGGCGAGGCGGACACCTGCCGCGCTTGGCTCGACATGGCGGTGCGGCTGACGGCGACCGTGCAGGGCCTGCCCGGCCTCCCGACTTTCACCACCGAATGCGGAATCCCGGTCATGCAGTTCCAGAAGGATCTCCGCCAGTTGTTCGGTGAGCGCCGCACGGTGGTGAACCGGCTGGCCGCCCGGTTCGCGGCCGACACCACCGCGGCGCGGGTGGCGCCGCCGAAACCGGAAGAACCGCTGACTCGCTTGATCGGGCAGCCCGCGCTGACCACGGCCCTGCGCGCCGCGGCGGCCGACGCCGCCGAGGGCAAGCCGGCACGGGTGCTCGTCGCGGGCCCGGAAGGCAGCGGCCGACGGACCGCGGCGGACCTGCTCGACCGCGAACTCCGCTTCCGCGGTGGCACTGGCGGGGCGGTGTGGCTGCACGACGAGGTGTTCACCGACATGGACACCACCATGGCGGTGAAGACACTGGCGACCGCGGTCGCCGACTGTGCGGAGGGCGGGCTGCTCGTCATCGACGGCTTCGACCGGCTGCTGGGCTACCGGTGCGGCGCGGCCGCCGCCGAGGAACTGCGGAGGCAGTTGCGGCGCAACCGGAAGCACGTGATGGTCCTTTGTGGACCAGGCGGTGATCAGCGCGTGCTCGACGCGAACCCGGCTCTGCACCAGGGTTTCCGGGTCGCGCGAACGAAGGAGTTCACCGAGAAGGCGTTCGGCGAGCTGTTCGCCCGCGCGGTGGGCGAGCGCGGCGGCACGCTTTCCCCTGCGGTGGCCACGACGGGCGGGGTCCTGCTCTCGCGGACCCCGGGGTTCGGCAACCTGCGCGGCGCGCGGCTCGCCGAGCACCTGGCGGAGCGGTCGGTCGCGGCGGCGCGCAAGCGGTCGAAGAGCGGTCGTGCCAGGACGGTGCGGGTGAGCCCGGCCGATCTGCCGCAGCGGCTGGTGCCAGGCGGCTCCGGGGCAGCGGACCCCCAAGCCGAGCTGGACGCCTGCGTCGGCCTCGAATCCGTGAAGCGGGAAATCGCGCTGTTCGTCGCCGAGGAGAAGGCCGCGAAGCTGCGGCGCGAATCGGGGATGGCGGCGACCTCCCGGCCACGGCACTTCGTGTTCACCGGCGGGCCGGGCACCGGGAAGACCACGGTGGCCAGGATCGTCGGCCGGATGTTCGCCGCGCTCGGGACGCTGCCAGCGGGGCATCTGGTCACGGTGGACGCGACCGACCTGGTGACGGGGTGGACCGGTGACATCAGCGCCGGTGTCCGCCGGGTCGTCGACCGCGCGCTCGGCGGCGTGCTGTGCGTCGAGGACGCGCACGCGCTGCAGGCCACGAGCTCGGACGACAGCAGGCCGCGCGAGGCGATGAACACGCTGCTCGCCGCGGTGCAGGCGCATTCGGACAACCTGCTCGTCGTGCTGACCGGTCCGGACGCCGGGGTGAACGGCCTGCTCAAGGCGGAGCCGGATCTCGCCGTGCACTTCGGGAAGGTGCTGAGGTTCCCGAACCTCGGTGCGGGCGAGTTCGCCGGAGTGTTCGCGCGCAAGGCGGAGGAGGCGGGATTCGAGCTGCGCGACGGCGTGCTCGAGAAGGTCCGCGGCCTGCTCGACTCGACCACGACCGGCACGGCGGGCAACGCGCGGACCGCCGTCACCCTGCTCGACCGCACGATCGCGTTGCAGGCGCGGCGAATCCTCGCCGACGGCGTGGTCGACGAGGACGAGTCGCTGCACGAGATCTTCGTCGAGGACGTGCCCGATACCCTGATGCCGGCGACCAGGGTGGAACTGCCGAGCGATCCGCTGGCCGAGATCGACGGCCTGATCGGGCTCGACGCGGTGAAGCAGGAAGTGCGGCTGCTCGTCGCCGAGGCGAAGGTCGACCGGTTGCGCCGCGACGCCGGGATCCCGCTGTCCACGCCGACGAGGCACCTGGTGTTCACCGGTAACCCCGGCACGGCGAAGACAACGATCGCCCGGCTCGTCGCCGCGGTCTACGGTCAGCTCGGGCTGCTGTCTTCGGGACACCTGGTCGAGGTCACCAGCAGCGACCTGATCGCCGAGTACCTCGGGCAGACCGCGCCGAAGGTCCGCGCGGCGGTCACCCGCGCGCTGGGCGGCGTGCTGTTCATCGACGAGGCGTACGCGCTGACGCCCGCGGCGACCTGGGACGACTACGGAAAGGACGCGTTGGCCGAACTGCTGAAGGGTATGGAGGAGCACCGGGAGGACCTGGTGGTGATCGTCGCGGGATACGAACGCGAAATGACGAAGTTCCTCGCTTCGAATCCCGGACTGTCCTCGCGGTTTCCCACCACGCTGCACTTCCCCGACTACACCGACGACGAACTGGTCGCGATCTTCACCACCATGGCGGCCAAAGCAGGCCTCGCGCTCGCCGACGGGGTCGAGAACGGGGTCCGCGCCCTCCTGCGAGCGACCGCGCGCGACACCTCGTTCGGCAACGGGCGCTACGTCCGCAACCTCCTCGACCGCGCGATCGCCCTGCAGGCCAGCAGGATCACCACCGACAGCACCCCGCTCGGCACCGAACAGATCCGCCTGCTGACCCCCGAAGACCTGCCGCCGACGCCCACCACCAACAGCGACCCGATGGCGGGTCAGTACCTATGACCGGCCACAAAGGACAGTCGAAGGGGGCTTATCCCGGAAGCGCGGGATCGTAGGCGGGGGTGGGCACCGAGAACCGGCCGGTCAACGCGGCCCACACCGCGAACCGGACCCGCTCGGCCACCTCCTCCTCGGCACCGTCTCCGGACACCACGAGGTACCTGGCGGGGCTGGTGGTGGCCATCTCCCTGAGCACGTCCCGCACCCGCCACTGCACATCACCGCTCGATGCCGTCTCGGGAGCGGTGTCGAGGAGCACCACCAGATCGGGCCGCAGCGTGCCCGTGGCCCAGAACGCCAGTCCGTCGACCTCACCGGCGTCGAGCCCGGTCGACACGCTCAGGTGCGCGATCGAGGAATCGGCGAACCGCTCCATCACCACGATCGACCCGGCGTCCAGCGCGGGCTGGACGGACCGGTCGACGATATCGGCGCGCACCGCCGCGGCGGCGAGCGCGCGGGCCCGCGGCCCGGACAGCGACGCGAGCGAGGTGAGCGCGGTCAGCCGGTCGTCGTCGAGCACCGGATCGCTCGCCAGCAGCACGTCCCGTTCACCGGCGCCGAGCCAGTCCGCGAGCCGCTTGGCCTGCTCGCCGGTATTGGCCGCGGTGGTGCCTTCGACGGTGATCAGCATCCCGGTGACCCGTTTCGCGCGCCAGCTCATCGCGTCGCGGATGGCACGCAGGATCGGTTCGCGGCGCGTGGCCGCGCCCATCTGCCGATGGGCCAGCGCGCCGGCCGCGATCGCCAGCACGCCGGCGCAGAGGATCACCGGGCGCGTGCCGTCGATCCGGATCGGATCGCCCCACACCGTCGTCGTCCACGGCCTGACCAGGGTCACCAGCAGCGGCGTGACCGCGATCGAACACCCGACCACGACCTTGAGCATGGCCTGGTACACCGCGTTGATCCGGCCGCGCATACCGTCTTCGACGCGGGAGCCGATGATCGTGATACCGGTGAGGAAGGCCGCGCCGGCGCACGCCCCGACGACCGCGACGACGACGAGGGAGAACGCGAGCATCGGTGACAGCGCGACGCCGAGCAGCGCGATCCCGGCGACCACGATCGCGACACCGAACAGCCGCTCGTGCTGGAGGCGGCGGGCCAGCTTCGGCGCGCCGATCATGCCGACGCCGAGGCCGACGAACAACGCGATGAGCAGCAGCCCGAACGTGGCCTGCCCGCCGAGCAGGCTGAGCGCGTACGGCTGGGCGGCACCGACCACGGCGCCGCCCGCGGCGAACGCGCCCATCATGCCGATCAGCAGACCGCGGACGAGCGGGGTGCCCCGGATGTAGCGGACGCTGTCGCGCAGCATCGCGAGCACGCCCTGCTTCTCGTCCTCGGACGCGGCCGCCGTGCCGGGCGGGGCGGCGCCGCGCAGGGACAGCTCGGGCAGGCGGGTCGCGATGATCACCGCGCTGGTCAGGTAGAGCGCGGCGGCGATCAGGACGGCGAGCTTGAGCAAACCGTTGGCGCCGAAGAGGTTCTGCGGCAGGTGCAGTGCGGTGCCCGCGCCGGAGACCGCGACGAACAGGCCCCCGCCGACCACGAAGGAGAAGCCGTAGGTCATCACCAGCCCCAGCTGCGCCGCCGATTCGACCTGGTCCGGCCTGCGGAGCAGGTTCGGCAGCGCGGCTTCCTTGCACGGGATCCACATGATGCTGGCGACCTGGGTCAGGAACGTACCGACGAAGATCCACCAGTAGGTGTCCATCAGGACGATGGACACGAGCAGGGCGCAGCGGACGAGATCGGCGGCGGCCATCACCTTGCGGCGGTCGAAGCGGTCCGCGAGCAGGCCGCCGATCGGGGCGAACAGCAGCCCCGGCAGGAGGTTCGCGAACAGGACACCGCTGAACGCGAAGTTCAGCCCGGTGCTCCCGGGTGCGATCGCGCTGGCGAGCGCGGCGAGGCCGAGGATGGTGAGCCAGTCCGCCGAGCTGCACACGCCGGTGACCAGCCAAAGCCGCCGAAACGGTCGTAACGCCAATACCCGGCGCGCGCGGTGGATGGTGGTCGTCTCCGCTTCCCCCGACAACGGCCTCCCCCTTCCGTGCTACCCCGGAGCGACCTTATCCCGGTGCCGTCCGAGTGCCCCGATCAGCCCAACCGTCCGAGCACGACGGTCGCGGACAGTGCATCTGCGGTCACCACACGTGGGCGGAACCCGTTGGAGGACAGCGCTTCCGCGGTCCGCTCCGCCTGGCGCTCGCTGGTCTCCACCAGCAGGTACCCGCCGGGTGCGAGCCAGCGCGGCGCATCCATCGCGACGCGCCGGTGCAGATCGACGCCGTCGGGACCGCCGTCGAGCGCCACGCGCGGCTCGTGCTCGCGGGCTTCCGGCGGCATGAGCGCGATGTCCTCGCTCGGCACGTACGGCGCGTTGACGAGAAGCAGGTCGACGCGGCCGAGCAGGGATTCGGGCAGCGCGTCGTAGAGATCTCCTTCGTGCACCTCGCCCGTGGTCACGTTGCGGCGCGCGCACCGGACCGCCACGGGATCGATGTCGGCGGCGTGCAGTTCGACACGGCCGCCCAGCGCCGCTTCGACCGCGGCGCCGAGCGCGCCCGTGCCGCAGCACAGATCGACCACGACCGCGCCGGGTCCCGCCAGCTCGACGGCGTGCCGCACGAGCAGCTCAGTCCGGCGGCGGGGTACGAAAACCCCGGGTTCCACGACGATCCTGCGGCCGTGGAACTCCACCCAGCCGACGACGACCTCGAGCGGCACGCCTTCGGTGCGCCGCCGCACCATCCGCGCGAGTTCGTCCTCGTCACGCGCCGAACCGAGCAGGAGCCGCGCCTCGTCCTCGGCGAACACACAGCCCGCGCCGCGGAGCACGGCCACGATGGCCGATTCCGAAACGGACATTCGAGCGCCTTTCCCCGAAACCACGTGGGTGCGCCGACGGCCACGACCGTCGAAACCGGACGTTCCGATGTGGACTGTCAGTTTATCGGGCGGGACCGCCGGGCCGTGGACGGACGTGCCGCCCGGATCGTCTAGCTTGACCGCGTGCGCACATCCCAGGGCCAAGAGCGGCTGGTCTTCTTCACCGACGCCGTCGTGGCCATCGCGATCACCCTGCTCGTGCTGCCGCTGGTGGACGCGGTTCCCGAAGCACTCGGCAAGCACCACGAATCGACGGAGGTGCTCAGCGAGAACCTGCCGCTGATCTACAGCTTCCTCCTCAGCTTCGCGGTCATCGCACGCCTGTGGCGAGTGCACCACAAGCTGTTCCAGCACGTGGGGGCGCTCAGCGAGCCGGTCGTGCTGTGGAACACGCTGTGGGTCCTCACGATCGTGGTGCTGCCCTTCCCCACCGAGATGATCGGCGCGTACGGCAACGACCGGTTCACCGCGGTCTTCTACATCGGGACGATGCTGGCGAGCAGCCTGTGCCAGACGACGCTCACCGTGATCGTCTGGCGCAACCCCGCACTCGCCGTCGAGGGCAACCCGTTGCCCGCGCGCTTCCTGCACTCGAGCGTGAGCACCGCCGCCGCGTTGCTGGTCGCCGTGCTACTGGTCGCGTTCGTGCCCGGCGTGACCTACTACGCCCTGTTCCTCCTGCTGCTCCCGCCGCTCGTCGAACGCTTGCTGGGACGGCGAAAGACCGCGGCCTGACCGTCCACAAGGGACTCTCCTGGGCGAGGTCAGTCGCGGCGGCGTGCCACGGCATCGGTGACGGCGGCGCACCCGGCGAGCACGAACGCGCCGCAGAGCAGGAACGGCAGCATCGAGCCGGCGAGCTCGCCCGGCGGCGCGTCCCGCACCAGCAGCCGGAACGCGGGGTGCACGAGCGGCAGCCACGGCGGTAGCCCGGCGATCACCAGCGCGACCACGGCGCAGATCACCGCGTGTCCCAGCCGGGGAACGACGAGGCGGCAGCAGACCGTGCCGATCGCGACCCCGACGAAGGCGCTGAGGAGCTCGGCCTCCAGCCCCGCCAGCAGGGTCAGCGGCGCGGCGTGCCCGACGACCAGCAGCGGGTAGGCGAGGCCGATCAGCCCGAGCACCACCGAGGACCCCAGCGCCACCGCGATCCCGGCGAGCAGCACGCGGCGCGGGGAACCCGCGTTGACCGCGGTGATCGCGCGCTGCACCGGGTCTTCGCTGTTGTGCACGGCCACGGTCAGCCACGTCGAACAGACGAGGAGCGCCGCGGCCGTCAGCGCGAACAGCGGCGCCACGGCCTTCTCGCCGCTGCTGGTGAGGACCATGACGGCGGCGATGTACAGCGCCACCGGTGGGAAGTACCGCTGGGAGTGCAGCGCGTCGAGCAGCGTGTAGCGGACCAGCGCCCTCACCGGACCTCCTCCGCGGGCAGGGCGGCGCGGCGCACCGCGGCCACCGACCAGCCACCCCGGATGGCGGTGAGCAGCAACTCGTCGCAGTGCTCGCCGTCCACGACCACCGTGACGGAACCCGCGCCGTGATCCGCCCTGCGCACGCCGGGCAGCCCTGCCCAGTCGACCGGCTCTGGCTCCGCGGCGGCCACCAGGTCGACCGTGGCGACCCGCCCGCGCTCGCGCCACACGCCCAGCCGTCCCCCGTCGATTCGGTAGGCGGTCGAGGCGGTAGCGCGCACCACCGCCTCCCGGTGGTCGGTGAACACCACCGCGCCGCCGTCGCCCGCTACCTCGGCGAGCAGGTCCGCGAGCACGCCGTGCGCGGACACGTCGAGACCCGACCACGGTTCGTCGAGTACGAGCAGCTTCGGCCGCGGCAGAAGTGCCTGCGCCAGCGCGACCTTCTGCGCGTTGCCCTTCGACAGCTCCCGCAGCGGGGTCGTGGCGCCGCCGACTAGCGCGAGCCTGTCCAGCAGCTGATGCGCACCGGCGTCCGCCTCCACTGTGGACAGTCCGCGCACCCGGCCCATGTGCCGCAGATAGGCGATCGCGGTCATCCGCTCCTTGGTGGGAAACCGTTCTGGCACGTACCCGACGGCGTGCGGCCGGGCCAGCACTTCACCGGCGCTCGGCCGGGAGAGGCCGACGAGGATCCGCAGCAGCGTCGACTTCCCCGAGCCGTTTGTGCCCGCGATGGCGACCACCTCGTTCGCGTCCACCCGCAGGTCGACGCCCTCGATCACCCACGGGCCCGCGCCGTAGCGCTTCCCCACTCCCCGTAGCCGCACCAGGTCCATCGCGCCGCCGTCCCCCGTTCCGCAGACGACCCGATGATAGCCAGGCGCGCGCGGCGAGCCGGTTGACATCGACCACCCGAACTCGGGTACTCTGATTCGAGTACTTTGGTCAGAGTGGAGGTCGCATGGCGCGGAAAGGGCGAAGCAACCCGCTGGCGCTCGCCGTGCTCGTGCTGCTCACCGAGCGACGGATGCACCCCTACGAAATGTCGACCACGCTGCGGGAACGTCGCAAGGAAGACAGCATCAAGCTCAACTACGGCTCGTTGTACGCCGTGGTCGAGTCGCTGCAGAAGCGCGGGCTCATCGAAGCGACGGAGACCGTCCGCGATGGCAGACGGCCCGCGCGCACGGTGTACGCGATCACCGAAGCGGGCGCCGAGGAGATGCACGACTGGCTCACCGACCTGATCGCACGCCCTGTCAAGGAGTACCCGCAGTTCGAGGCCGCCTTGTCCCTGCTGCCCGTGTTGCCGCCCGACCGCGCGGTGGATCTGCTCGAAACCCGGCTCGGGGCACTTCGCGAAACCGACCGGGTCACCGAGGCGGGGTTCCGCGACGTGGGCGGGAAGCTACCGCGGCTGTTCCTCATCGAAGCCGAGTTCGCGCACGCGCTGCTGCGTGCCGAGATCGAATTCGTCGACAAGCTCGTCGGGGAGCTGCGCCGCGGCGAACTCGCCGATCTCCGGTTGTGGCGGCGCATCCACGAACTGCACCGGGCGGGCACCCTGCCCGAGGACCTGACCGCGTTCGTCACCGAGGAATTCGACGCAGAGGAGGTGCGCTGGCTGACCGAACTGGCCAAGCCATCGGACGAACCACCGCAGTAGCAAGGATCCCCGGCCGGTGCGCCAACACCGGCCGGGGATCGTTCGACACCCGGAGTCACCGCCTACGGACGAGACAGCTCCTCGCGCGCGCCTGCACCGCAAGGGTAGCTGAGCTCTTCTCCGTCGCCGGTCGGCTCCTTCCACAGAGGAGGGGAACCACCGTGTCCACAACCACGAGCGGCACGAAAACGATGACGAGCAGGGAGACCGCGATCGAGGCGGCCGGGCTCGTCAAGACCTACGGCAAGGGCGAAGCGGCCGTCCACGCGTTGGCTGGGCTCGACATCTCCGCCGAGCGGGGCGGCGTGTTCGGCCTGCTCGGCCCGAACGGCGCCGGCAAGTCGACCACCGTCAAGATCCTCACCACACTGTCCAAACCGGACTCGGGAGCGGCCGTCGTCGCCGGGGTCGACGTGCTGCGCCGGCCCGACGAGGTGCGCAGGGTGATCGGGTACGTCTCGCAGAAACCCGCGTTCGACCCGATCGGCACCGGCCGGGAAAACCTGGTGCTGCAGGGCCGCATCCACGGCATGCCGGGCCGCGAGGCGCGCAGGCGCGCGGACGAGTTGCTCGAACGGTTCGGTCTCGCGCAGGCGGCCAACCGGCTCGCGGGCAAGTGGTCCGGCGGCATGCAGCGCAAGCTCGATGTCGCGGCCGGGCTGCTGCACCGGCCGAGCGTGCTGTTCCTCGACGAACCCACCACGGGCCTCGACCCCGAAGCACGCGCGGACATGTGGGACGAGATCGCGCGACTCGCCAAGGACGACGGGCTCACCGTCCTGCTGACCACGCACTACCTCGAAGAGGCCGACAACCTGGCGTCCCGCCTCGTCATCGTGGACAAGGGCAAGGTCGTCGCCGAGGGCACCCCGGACGAGCTCAAGAGCCGGATCGGCGGGGACACCATCCACGCCGAACTGGTCACCGGCGGAGCGGACGGCAGCCTGGCCAGTGCGATCGGCGCGGTACCGGGGGTGAGTGCCGTGCGGGTCGACGGCGCGAACCTGCGCGCGACCGTTGCCAACGGCGCGGCCGCGCTGCCGGGTGTGCTCGCCGCACTGGAGTCCGAACGCGTCGAACTGGCCTCGGTCACCGTGTCCCGCCCGTCGCTCGACGACGTCTACCTGCGGCACGCGGGCCGCGCCTTCCGCAACGCCGATCAGGAGGCGATCGCATGACCACCTTCGTTTCGCATTCCGGGCTGCTGACCGGGCGCGCACTGCGCACGGTGACGCGCCAGCCCGCGTACCTGTTGTTCACCCTCGTGCAGCCGATGGTGTGGCTGCTGCTGTTCGGGCAGTTGTTCAAGCGCATCGCCGAACTACCCGGTTTCGGCAGCGGCTCGTACGTCGCCTACCTGACACCGGGGGTGGTCGTCATGACGGCGATGATGAGCGCGGGCTGGAGCGGCACCACGTTCATCCAGGCCATGGACCGCGGGGTGATGGACCGCGACCTCACCTCACCGGTCAGCAGGGGCGCGATCATCACCGGATCCGTGCTGCACCAAGGGATCACCACGATCGTGCAAGCGCTCGTCGTGTTCGGCGCCGGGCTCGCGGTCGGCGCCCGCTACGACGGCGGCGTGCTCGGCGTGCTGGTGGTCCTCGCCTGTTCGGTGCTGCTCGCGGTGTCGTTCGCGGCGTTTTCGGACGCGATCGCGCTGCTGGTGCGCCAGCAGGAGGCATTGATCGGGATTTCGCAGTTCCTGGCGCTCCCGCTGGCGTTCCTGTCCTCGGTGATGATGTCCCCGGCGCTGATGCCGGGCTGGGTCGCCGACGTGGCCAGGTTCAACCCGGTGGACTGGGCGGCGGTGGCCAGCAGGGCGGCGCTCGGCGCGGACCCGGACTGGTCGGTCGTGCTCGGCAGGGGCGGCTTGCTGCTGGCGCTCGCCGTGGTGATGTGCTGGCTCGCCACCAGTGTGTTCCGCAGCTACCAGCGATCGGCCTAGCGCGGTGCCGGGTCCGGCGGCGACCGGACCCGGCACCCCTAGATGTGCCGTAGCTCACAACCCGCCCTTCCGGCAACCCCAGACGCGCGGCCGCGCATTAGGGGTTATGCACTGCTTCGAAATGCGTACTATTAGCTGCGTCACAGTGCATGGAAATGCCGGTGGAATTGGCCCACGGAATTCCGGACGCGTTCTGTGCCCACCTCGGAACAGCCAATCGCGAAGGAGTGCTGCCATCATGTCGACGAACGTTCCCAACGCGGTCCTGCACGGCGGGCCCGACCACTTCATGCCCGGCGCATCCCGCGTCCGGCACGTCGCCGACCTCGACGAACAGGTGAAGGTCGAATCCGGCGGATGCTACGAGCACTTCAAGCCGACCGCGGAGCAGGTCGACCACGAAGGCACCGTGCTGCGCGTGTTCTCCTGGACGCACCGCACCTACGTGGCGGAATGACGCCGTATTTCCCGTCGAACGCGGGACGATCGGATTCCGTACGCTTCAGCGCGCGGAATCCGACTGCTCGACCGGGGTGTTCCTGATGCCTTCGAGGCGTTCTTTGTGACGGCACCCCCACGCACCGAGTGGCCCCAGCGCCTCGATGAGCGACCGGCCCAGCGGGGTGAGCGAGTACTCCACCTTCGGCGGCACCACGTGCCAGACCTCGCGGTGCACCACTTCGTCGCGTTCCAGCTCGCGCAGGTGCTGGATCAGCATTTTCTCGCTGACCCCGTCGAGCGCGCGTTTGAGCTCACCGAACCGGGCGGGAGCGTCCTTCAACGCCCACAGGATGAGCACCTTCCACTTGCCGCCGACCACGTCGATGGCGGCGTCGAGGCCGCACACGAACGTCTGCATCTCCGCCATGCCACACTCACCACCAGGTAAGTACCCCACTAGTTAGTGGGGTACTTGTCCACGGGTAAGCGTACAACCGACGATCTTGACCATGGCGCTTCCGGTTTTTCGCTCCTGCTCGTGGTTTTCGGCCTCACCACCGGCGAATTCGTGATCGCAGGCATCCTGCCGAGCGTCTCCGCGGACCTGTCGGTGTCGGTGGCCTCGGCCGGTCTGCTGACGACCGCGTACGCACTGGGCATGATCATCGGCGGCCCGGTGGTCACCGTCCTGACCGCGCGGGTCGCCCGGAAACGGCTCATCGTGTGACTCGTCGGCGTTTCGGTGCTCGCGAACGCGGGTTCCGCCGTCGCCCGGGTATCCCGTGCTCCTCGTGTCGCGGTTCGCGGCCGTCGCGGCGCTCGTACTGGTGGCCGTGCTGCTGGTGCTGCGGTACGTCCCCGCTCAGCCGCCGACCGCGACCGGGCCGGTGCTGCGGGAACTGCGCGTGTTTTCCGGCCGCGACGTCCAGCTCGCGATCGCGATGACCGCACTGGGAAATGTGGGCGTACTGGCCGTGTTCACCTTCATTTCGCCGCTGCTCACCGATTTCAGCGGGTTCAGCGCCGGTTCGGTCCCCGCGCGGTGCTCCTCGTCTTCCTGCTCGGCCTGCTCGCCTTCGCGATCATCCCCGGTATGCAGACCCGCGTGCTGACCGCCGCCGGCGCGGCCCCCACCCTCGCGATCGCCGTCAACGCGTCCGGTTTCCAGCTCGCGGCCGCTTTCGCCGGGTGGCTCGGCGGCCGGATCGTCGACGGCGCGGGACCGCGCGCGCTCTACCCGGCCGGCGCCGCGCTGACCCTGGCAGGCCTCGCCGTCGCATTCGTGCTCCTGCGGCGCGACACGACGGCCCGCTATCCATCTACTGTGGACTGAAGGACGCCCGCCGCAGAGCGGACGATGGCGATCGTGGCCATACCGCCACATCCTGCCCGATCATCCGGCTACACTCCGATATTCGTGGACGAACTCAAGTTGCGCCAGGGGGACGAGGCGGACACGGCCGTCCTGCTCGGTTTCGTGGACGACGCCGTGGCCTGGATGAACTCCCGAGGCAACACCGGCCAGTGGGGTACCGAACCGTGGTCGTCGCGGCCCGACAAGGCCGCGAGGGTGCGCGCCCAGGCCGCGGGTGGCAACCTGGTGATCGCGGAGATCGGCGGCGTGCCCGCGGGCGCGGTCACGCTCAATTCCGGTCCGCCGCCCCACATCGCCACCGCCGAGGAACCCGAGATCTACATCGGGCTGCTGATCACCTCGCGCCGGTTCGCCGGGAAACGGGTCGGTTCGCGCCTCATCGAATACGTGCTCGATCAGGCGCGGCAACGCGGGATCGGTCTCGTGCGCGTCGACTGCTACGCGGGCGGCGACGGCGAGCTGGTGCGCTACTACGAGCGCCAGGGCTTCCAGAAGACGGCCACCTTCGACGCGAACGGCTGGCCAGGGCAGGTCTTCCAGCAGCGGGTGGCGCGGACTTCACCGCCCGGCACGGCTACCGGGCGGTGAACGCGTCCCTCAGCTCCGTGCCAGCACCGCGGTGAGCGCCTGCCGGAGTTCGCGCTCGGGTTCCGGCGGCTGGACCTTGGCACGCCAGGCGACGAACCCGTCCGGCCGGACGAGGGTGGCGCCGGTACCGGTGATGCCGTAGGCGTCGGTGAAGCAGTTCTCCGGGTCCCCCAGCTCGGCACCTACGTGGTGCACGCGCAGGTCGACGCCGATGGCCGCCGCGGCCTTTTCGGCTGCCGCGCGCCACTCCGCGCCGTCCTGACCGGCCAGCAGCGTGAACGCGCCGTCGAACAGGTCCACTGTGGACAAATGCTCCCCGGCCCTGTCCAGCCACACGTGCGGCGCGCGCAGACCCGGCCGCCCGCTCGGCCTACGGGGATCCTCGACCGGACTGTCCGGAGTGGACGGTTCGGTCAGCACGGCACCGGATCCGTACCGGTAGCCGAAGATCATCGTGAGGTCGTCGATCTCCTCGCTCTCCGCGCCGTCACCCCGCTGACGGCTGGTCAAGAGCTGGATCGCCGTACGGAGCGTCGTCTCGGCGACGGGACGGCGCTCGGGTTCGTAGGTGTCCAGCAGCGCTTCGCCCGCACGACCGTCGAGCACGGCGGCGAGCTTCCACGCCAGGTTGTGCGCGTCGGCGATTCCGGTGCTCGCCCCGTAGGAGCCGGCAGGCGGGAAGACGTGCGCCGCGTCGCCGGCGAAGAACACCCGCCCTGCCCGGTACCGGCGCGCGATCCAGGCGCCGTTCTTGGTGTGGGAAACCTTGTCGGGCCATCCCGGCACCGGGGGCACCAGCGCGAGTTCCAGGTCCGGGTCACCGATCGCGGCACGGGCCATTTCGACGCACCGCTGCTCGGTGAAGTCCTCCGGCGAGTCTCGCCCTTCCGGGTCGTACGGCGAGGCGAGCATCCACCTGCCGAAGTCCTGCATCGGTACCAGTACCGTGCCCGTCGTCGGCCGGTCGAGATAGGCGAGGAGGAAACGCCTGCCCCGCAACGGAACCGTGAGATCGGCTTCGAAGAGGAAGTGCGCGCTGTACCGGGTGGGCCCGATCTGGTCCACCTCGATGCCGAGGCGGTGGCGGATCCCCGCGCGGTGGCCGTCCGCGGCGATGAGGTAATCGGCGCGGATACCGTATTCGTCGCCGCTGCCGAGATCGCGTACGACGGCGCGCACACCGTCGGCCGTCTGGTCGAGGGAAACCAGCTCGGTGGCGAACCGCACGTCCACGCCGTTGTCCTCGGCGCTCTCGCGCAGGACGCGCTCCAGCTCGTCCTGGTCGATCAGCGCCCAGTCCGTGGGGCTGAGCCCGGCGGAGGGCCGGACCTGGTCGAGCACGTCCACGCGGAAGCGTTCCTCGCCAGCCAAGGTCTCCGCGCCGATCATTTCGGGGAGCTCGGCCAGTATCGACGTGCGTTCCCGGATCTTCGCCTCGAGGCCGAGCGGGCGGTAGAGCTCGATCGTGCGCGGGTTGAACGCACGCGCCTGCGGCATGATCGCCGTCGACGGGTGCCTCTCCACGAGGAGCACATCAATCCCTTGCCGCGCAAGGAAAAGCGCCGCGGACAAGCCCGTGGTGCCGCCGCCGACGACAAGCACGGCGGTTCTGAGGTCGGCCGGTTCGGTCATCAGTACTCCTGTCCTCGGTCCCGCGCACCGGAGCCGACCCTGGCTCGGGCGCGCGTTCAGATCCGGTTTATCAAGGTCTTGGAGTACATTATCAAACAGATGGATGATTAACTAGAACAGACTGATAGTACCGTCATGTTGGCAGGTCAGAGCGCAGCGCTGGGACCAGAGCCGGTCCCAGCGCTGTCGAAAAAACGCCTCGCGACCGAGGCGCTTGGATCAGTCCTCGTCGCGCTTTTCGGCGGCCTTGCGCCGCTGCGCCTCGGCCCGCTCACGGCACCTGCGGAGGAATTCCTCGTCGTCCTGCGAGCTCGTCGCGGCGAACCGGCCCGGCCGGTCGTACTCGGGGAACCCCGGCGCCTGCCGCTCGTACCGGCCGGTCGGCGCACCGGGGGCGCGCTGCGGCCTGCCCGCGATCAGCCACACGATCGACCCCACGAGCGGGATCAGCAGCACCAGCAGCAGCCACGGCAGTTTCGGCAGGTTGCGGCACGACGCCTCGTCCGTCACGATCACGTCGACGAGGCAGAAGATCCACAGCCCGAGCGTCACCAGTCCGACGAACCCGTCGAAGTAGAGCATCCCCAGAACCTTTCCCCAGCCGCCGGACCTCTTCCGGCGAGCACGGGTATTCCTAGCAGACCGCGAAGCGCTCAGATTCCCGGATGGGCGTCGGACCACCCGCGGTCGAGCAGGCCGAAGATCGCGTCGATCGCCGTGTCCGGATCGGCGTCCCGGTGCGCCAGGTCGACGGCTTCGAGCGCGAACCGGGCGAGCGCGGCGCAGGCGGGATCGCCTTCGGGTGCGCCGGCTTCCTCGGCAATCACCTTCGCCAACGCCGTTTCGTGGCGCAACCACATACGGCGGGCGTAGTGGCGCAGCGCGGGGGTTTCCTCGATCATGCGGCCGAAGGCCGAGGTGTGCGGGAACCTGGCGACCGCGGACGTCCTGCTCAGGACGTGCTCGCGCAGGGCGGGCAGCACGCGCTGCCCCGCCGCGCGATCGCGCACCGCGGACACGAGCGCCGTTTCGATGTCCTCGTCGAGATCGAAGACCAGCGACTCCTTGCTCGGGAAGTACTTGAACAGCGTCGTCACCGACACGTCCGCCGCGTCGGCCACCTCCCGGACGCCGACCTGGTCGTAGCCGCGTTCCAGGAACAGTTCGAGCGCGGCGTCCGCGAGCGCCTTGCGGGTCTGGGCCTTCTTGCGCTCGCGGCGCCCGATCTGCTCCTGCACCACCCCACCCTATCCGACCAAAGGTGTAACGAACAAAAGATTTATCCGTTGAACTTTTTTACTCGATGTGGTTTTCTGGTGTCACGCCGGACGCCAAACCCGGCACCCACCCACCTCGAAGGACCCCACTGCGATGAACTCTGCCCGCAGCCCCCGTATCGCGATCGTCGGCGCCGGAGTCGGCGGTCTCGCCTGCGCCCGCGGCCTCCAGCTCCACGGCCTCTCGGTGACCGTGTTCGAGCGGGAGACCTCCTCGACCGCCCGCTGGCAGGGCGGCATGCTCGATCTGCACGTCCCCACCGGGCAGGCCGCGATGCGCGCCGCCGGTCTTTTCCCCGAGTTCCTGGCGCTGGCCAGGCCCGAGGCGCAGGAACTGCGCGCGCTGGACCCGGTCACCGCCGCGGTGCTGCATCACGAAGCGCCCGCCGACGACGAACGCTCCGCGCCCGAGATCGACCGCGGCCAGCTCCGCGGATTGCTGCTCGGCTCCCTCGAACCCGGAACTGTCCATTGGGGACAGTCGATCCGCTCGGCCACCTCGCTGGACGACTGCACCGCCCGCCTGCGCTTCGGCGACGGCACCGCCGAGGAGTTCGACCTCGTCGTCGGCGCCGACGGCGCATGGTCCCGCGTCCGCCCCGCCCTGTCCGGCGCCGTTCCCGCGCACCTGGGCACCACCATGGTCGAGACCTGGATCGACGACGTCGACACCGGCCACCCCGCGCTCGCCCGCCTGGTCGGTGAGGGCACGCTGGTCGCGAAGGTCGGCAGCACAATGCTGTCCGCGCAACGGAACAGTGGCGGTCACCTCCGCGTCTACGCCGCGCTCGACGTGCCGCCGGACTGGCACGAGGCCGCCGGTGTGGACCTCGCGGACGCGTCGGCCGTGCGCGCGTACCTGCTGGCCCAGTTCGAGGGCTGGCACGAGAGCCTGCTCGATCTGCTGCGCCACGACGGCGAGTTCGTGAACCGGCCCCTGTACGTGCTGCCCGTGGGACACCGCTGGGACCACGTCCCCGGCATCACGCTCGTCGGCGACGCCGCCCACCTCATGCCGCCGTTCGGCATCGGCGCCAATCTCGCCCTCGTCGACGGCACCGATCTCGCCACCGCCGTCGCCACGCACGCGAGCCTCGACGAAGCCGTTCGCGCCTACGAAAGCGTCATGCTGCCCCGCGCCACCGCGGGCGCGCGGGCGTGCGCCGAACTCGCCGAAATCATGACCGCGGAACCGGTCCTCGACGTGGACGCCGCACGGCAACGGCTCAACGAGCAGCTGCTGAGTCCGGAAAGGACAGTCGGGCAGCGTTGAAGAACGGGGCAGCGAAGTGGTTTCGCTTCCCCGTTCACGGCGTGATCGCGAACTCCGCGTACTCCCCGTAAGCCTGGAACCCGAGCCGCCGGTACACCGGTTCCCCGTCCGCAGACGCCTGTAGCACCGCCAGGTCGCACCCGGTGTCGCGCGCCGAGCGCAGCGCCGCGAGCGTGATCGCGCCGCCGAAACCCCGCCTGCGGTAGGCGCGAAGTGTGGAAACGTTGTACAGCCCGGCGATACCGTCGTGCAGGAGGATTTCGGCCGCGCAAACCGGTTCCCGGTCGTGGTAGCCGAGCAGCAGCCTGCCGGGGCAGCCGTGGGCGAGCACCCGGTCGGTCACCGCGGTGTAGAACTCGTGCACCCCAGCCGAGGGCGGGTTCCAGTTCGCGGCCTGGATCCCGGCGAACTCGCGGACCTGAGCGGCCGTGGTCACTCCAACGATGTCGAGATCGGCGACGGTCCCGCCGTCGGGGAGCTCGCTCAACCGCGTCCACATCGCGGTTTCGCGCTCGGACTCCGCCAATCCCGCGCCGGTCAGCAGATCGCGCAGGTCGTCGGGGCCGGACGCCGGGCCGACCCACCACGAGAACGGCCGCCCGGTCCTGCGCAGCGCGGTGATCGTCTCGGCGATCCGCGTTTTCGCGAGATCCGGGGCGAAGTCCGCGGTGGCGACGATGTTGAAGGTGTCGTCGTCGATCCCGCTGTCGGCGACGAGCAGGTCCTCGGTGCGGGTGACCACCGAGCGGGGCAGTGCGCCGTGCAGGTAGCAGGCGTGTTCGGCGAGGTTCCGGTCGAATCGCGCCGACAGCGCGTGATCGAGGCTCATGCTCCCCTTCTCGTGGTTCAGCGGCCGTTCTCCTCCAGCACGGAGATCGCGCTCACCGTCGCATAGCCCCGCCATTCGAGTGCGGCCGCCTCGGAATAACTGGTGAAGTCGACGACCCAGCCGCCGTCGGGCTGCTGGTTGCCCTCCAGCCGGTCGAGATCGGCCGAGACCGCGCTGTCGTCGAACAGCGCGCGAAGGGGATGGTCCGGCTCCGGCGCGAGATCGAGCAGGTGCAGGGATTCGCCTTCCGCACCACCGGCGACGGGAACCGCGCCGTCTGCCGGGATGAACTTTCCCAGCCGTGCCACCAGTTCGTGGGCTTCCGGGTAGTTGCCGGCGGCGGCGCTGAGGAAGTGGACGGCGAACATCAGGACGTAGGCGAACGGGGGTTCGTCCATCCGCCGGATCTCGTCGAAGCAGTAGCGGGTCGCCGCGGCGAGCCACGGGTGGTCCTTCGCGGCGGCATCCCACTGGGCGACCCGGTGGGCCTGGGTCGCGATGGCGGCGGTGATCTGCAACGAGGACGTGCCCGCGTCGGCCTGCACCCAGAATGGGGCGCAGGCGGTGGGATCGGCGACGGGCAGCGCGAACGGCACGCCCCCGTCGGGCAGGCTGACCGAGCCGAGCCAGTCGAGCAGGGCGGTGGTGTGGGGCGAGGTCGCGGGACCGGCGTCCGCGATCGCCTCGAAGGCGTGCAGTGCGCCACCCGGCTGGCTTTCCCGCGCGCGCAGGTCGGGTTCGAGGCCCCAGCCGTAGCCGCCGTCCGGGTTGCGGTATCCGTCCACCGCGGCGACGACCGCGGCCCGATCGGCGTCACCGCCGCCGCGAGCCAGGTCGAAACGCCGCCTGTCGAGGATGCGCGCGTGGGTCGCCATGAACGACGCGGCGCGGTCGAGGTTGATCGTCATGCGGGGAAGTCTGCTCCGCCCGCCCGCCCGCCGCTTGGACGTTTCGGCCAAGCCCGCTCAGCGGACGAGCGCGGTGGGCGTCGCATCCGCGAGGCGCCGCGCTTCGCGATTGAGGTGCGCTTGGTCCGCGTAACCCGCGGTCGCCGCGGCTTCGCCCAGCGCCACGCCCGCGTTCGCCAGCTGGAGCGCGTACTGGAAGCGGTGGATCGACATGAGGGTCTTCGGGCCGTAGCCGAACAGCCGGTCGCTGGCCCGGCGAAGGGAGCGCTCGGACAGTCCGTGCCGGTCCGCCACTTCGCGCACCGTCGCACCGCCACGCGCGGCCCTGTCCAGCGAGGCGGCCAAGCGGAGTGTCGGAACGTCCGGGGACGTTCGGCGCCACAACGCGACGAAAACCCGTTCCAGTGCGGCGGGAGCGTCGAGTTCGGCCGCGTCGAGCGCCGGAGCGGGCAGCTCCACGAGGTCCGCCAGGTCGATTCGCTGATCGGTCAGCTCGTTCGCGGGCAGGCCCAGCACCGCGCACGCGGCACCGGGTGGCAGGCGCAAACCCCAGGTCACCTCGCCGGGTTCCGACTCGGCGTCGTGCCACGCCGCCGTGTCCGCGCCCGCGACGACGAACCGCCCGCGGTGCACCATGAGGTCCATGACCCCGTCGGGGAGCACCCGGTGCTCGCCGCTTCCCCTGACCACCCGCCACAGGGTCGCCCTGCTCAGGTGACCGCGCCAAGCCAGGTAGCCCGTCATGCGCTCACCTCCGGCCGTTCACTCCGACGAGCATGCCACGCGGCGCTTCGGCCGTGCTACCTTCTATTTATCACACATGAGATACATAAGGAGAGGTCATGCTTCGCTGGGGAGTGCTGGTCACGGTGAGCGCGATGGCGTTCACGGTGCCCGCGGTAGCAGTGACCACGGGACCGCGGCTGCGGGGCGGCGAGGTCATGCTCGCCAATCTCGACGACGACGAACACCGGTGCGTCGTCACGCCGGCGGACCTGGACGCCGTCGGGCTCGAAACCGACCGCGGGCTCGCGTCCTGCAACGACGCGGCCGACGATCGGGTCAACGGGCCCGCGGACGAACAGGACCTCACCCCGGTGGAGATCGCGGCGGAACCGTGGCTCGGCGACGGCGCCACGGGACGGCTGACGGTCGACCGCGGTGACCGCGCCCGTGTCTTCGTCCGCCGCGGCGGCGGTTGGGAGTCGATCGCCCCTGGCAACGGCGCGCTGTCCGCCGCCGAGTTGCGCCACGGGGTCCGGCTCGCCGTGGAGGGGCGCGACATCGTGCGCGATCTGTCCACAGGGGACGGCTCGGTGACCGTCGCGCTGGCGGTGACCGATCGCGGCACGACGCGGCGGGCGCACCACCGCCTGCGGACCGCGCCGCTCGTGCTGCAGAACGACCTCCAGCCCGCCACCGCGGTCTTCGCCGCCGCGCCGGGCAGCGGTCCCGGCGGTGTGCCGGGGCTGCCCGGCGACCGGATCCCCGGCGGCTGGCCGGAGTTCAGCGCCTCACTCGATCGCGCCACCGGCCAGCGCGTCCGCTACCTCACCGGTGGCCCCGCGTGGTGGGCGGACACCTGGACGCAGGACCTCTTCGAACCCGCGACCGCGAGCATGCCCACCGCGCACGGCGTGCAGACCATGCGGGTGATGCTCCGCTCGCCGAACCTGTGGCAGGTCGGCGGCGCGGCGACGCTCCGTCCCGCCGGCAGGCTCGCCTTCCGCGATCTGCGCGGCCCCGATGTCGCGGTGGTGCAGGCGTTCAGCGAAGCACCCCGCATCCCCGGGATCGATCTGCTCAACGGGACCGGCAACTTCGAATCGCTCCCGCCGTATCCGGGATTCCCGAAGGGCAGGGTGCTGTACGGGTCCGGTCGCGACAACAGGCGGCACCCCGATCCCGTTTTCGTGCGCCTGCTCGAAAGCCAGCGGGTGCAGCCGCCGCTCGCGATCGACACTTCGTGGCTCGCGGTCGGCCACGTCGACGAACTCGTGCACGTGATCCCCGCGCCGAACGCGCGGGGCTGGACGCTCATGGTCGCCGATCCCCGGTCGGCGCGCGGGATCCTCGCCACGGCGAAGGCCCGCGGCGCGGGCTCGGCGACGCTGTTCTCCGGCACGGACGCGGCGAAGAAGCCGACCGTCGACGAGCTGCTGGACGACCGGAAACTCAACGATGCCAACGAAAGGGCCGCCGCGAACATCGATCGCGAGCTCGCCGTGCTGCTCGCCGAAACCGGCCTGCGCGCCGACGAACTGGTGCGGGTCCCGGTGCTGTTCCGCGAACTCGAGGGACTACCGCTGTTGTTGGCGTTCACCCCGGACATCCCGAACGGGCTGTCGGTGACCGCGCACGAGTTCGCCGCGCCGGATCCGCACGGCCCGGTCGTCGCGGGCCGCGACCTGTTCCGCGCGGCGACCGAAAGCGCGCTGGCCCCGCACGGTGTCCGGGTGCAGTGGGCCGAGGACTTCTCGTGGGCCCACGAAGGCGGCGGGGAAGTGCACTGCACGACGAACGCGTGGCGCGACGTGACCGTCCACTAAGGAATCAGCACGACCTTGCCGAACTTGCCCTGCCCGCCCAACCTGGCGTAGGCGTCGGAGAACCGGTCCAGCGGAAAGGCGGCGTCGACCGGGACCCGCAACCGCCCCCGCGCCAGCAGCGGCACCGCGGCAGTCCGCACGGTGGCGGCGAGGACCGCTTTCTCCGCGGGTGAGCGCCCTCGGATGGTGGTGCCGATCAGCTGGGCACGCGCGAGCATCAGGTCGAACATCCGCAGCGGCGCCGTGGCGCCCGCCTGGACTCCGACCACGAGGACCTTGCCCCGGGCGCGGAGCAGCGCGACCCGCTGAAGGCAGTCCTCGCCGCCGACCAGTTCCACGATCACGTCGTACGGCTTGTGCTCGGCTTCCCGATCGGGCGTCACGACCTCAATCGGGGCCAGCGTTTCCACCCGGTCGTGCAGTTCCGGCCTGCGCACGCTGGCCACCACGTGCGCCCCGGAAATCGCGGCGACCTGCACCATGGCCGTGCCCACCCCGCCCGCCGCCCCGGTGACCAGAACCCGGTCGCCAGCGCGGATCCCGGCCTGGCCGACCAAGGCGTCCCACGCGGTGCTGAACGCCTCCGGGAATCCGGCGGCCTCCTCCCACGGCAGGCCGTCGGGCACCGGAAGGAGGATCTCGGCGGGGACCGCGATCCGCTCGGCGTGTCCGCCGCCCCCGACCAGAGCCATCACCCGGTCGCCCGGCACCACGTCCGCGACTCCGGGCCCGACCTGCTCGACCTCGCCCGCGACCTCCAGCCCCGGCACGTCGGCGGGCCATCCCGGCGGCGCCGGGTAGTCCCCTCGCGCCTGCTGCAGGTCGGCGGCGTTGAGCCCGGCGGCCCGTACCCGGAGCACCACCTCTCCCGGGCCTGCGACCGGATCCGGCCGCTCGGCCAGCTGGAACGTTCCTCGGGAATCGATCACCACGCTTCGCATGATCGCACTGTATTCCGCCGGAAACCCTTGCCGCCGAAGCGAAAGCGTTCACGTCAGGTAGGCCACAGCCAGCTTGGTGGTCTCGTCGGCCCATCCGGTCCAGCTCACCCCGTCCGGCCAGGAGCGGCAGGTGGCGGCGCGGTGCACGCACGACCCGATGATGGTGCGTGCCGCGAACCGCAGCGCGCGGGCGTCGTCCAGGTACGGTCCGGCGGCCTCGGTGAGGGCGTCCTGGATGGCCGCGAGCGCCTGCAAGCCGCGCTCGACCCCTTCCTCCTGCTGGCCGCTGAGCAGTGCGGGGAAGATCCGGTCGTGGCGGGAAAACGTGCGCGCCATCGCGTGGGTGAACGCGGAGAGCGCGCCCTCCAAACCTTCCTCCGCTGAGGCGAGCGCCTCCGCGACACCGGTTTCCAGCCGCCCGAGCAGTTGGTCCTTGACCGCGTGCAGCAACTGCTCCTTACCGGTGAACCGCCGGTAGATCGTGCCGACGGACATCCCGGCCGCTTCGGCGACCGCGGCGACCGTGAACTCGTCGATACCGCCGGTGGCCAGCACGTGCTCGGCCGCGGCCAGCACTTTCCGCAGGGACTTCCGGCTGCGGGCCTGCTGCGGAGGGCGAAAGGCGGGATCGGCGTCGCTCACCGATCCGACGGTACTGCCCGGTTCAGGAGAGGTGGCGGTCACCCCGATGCGAATGATAATTTGCGTTCACATTTCACTCATCGGAGGGAAGACCCATGCGCATCGACCGCGACGTGACCGTGCCCGCCAGGGACGGCACGCGCCTCGTCCTCGACGTGTTCCGGCCAGACGACGAGCGACCGGTCCCCGTGATCGCGTCGATGAGCCCCTACGGCAAGGACGTGCACTGGCCGGAGCGCTTCCCGCTGTACGAACTCGTCGACCAGGGCGACCACATGGTGTGGGAGACCCCGAACCCGGAGTGGTGGACCGAACGCGGGTACGCGGTCGTCCGCGCCGACGCGCGCGGCACGGGCAAGTCGGCAGGCCGCCTCGACGTCTTCAGCCCCACGGACGCCGAAGACTTCTACGACGTCATCGAATGGTGCGGCGTGCAGCCCTGGTCCACCGGAAAGGTCGCGAGCAGCGGCATCTCCTGGTACGCGATGCTGGGCTGGCGCGTCGCGGCGCTGCGGCCGCCGCACCTGGCGGCGGTCGTCGCGTGGGAGGGCTGCACCGACTTCTACCGGGACTGGGGCCGCCAGGGCGGTATCTACACCAACGCCACCGAGAACTGGTGGGAGCGGCAGATCATCCCGCAGCTGAGCGGCGAGTACGCGAGCATGCCCGCCGAACTCGGCTCGCGCGAACTGCTCGACGACTGGTACCGCGAGCGGACGGTGGACCTCGCGCGCGTGCGGGTGCCCGTGCTGTCGGCGGGGAACTGGGGCTCGATCCACCTGCACCTGCGCGGCAACATCGAAGGGTGGCTCGGCGCCGCGTCCGAGCACAAGTGGCTCGTCGTCCACGTCGGCTCGCACATCGACCCGTACTACGCGGACTGGGCCAAGGAGCTGCAACTGCGGTTCCTGCGCCGCTTCCTCGTCGGCGACCAGTCCGCAATGGACGGTGTCCCGCCCGTGCGCCTCGCGATCCGCCGCGGCCACGATGTCGAATGGCGCGACGAACAGGACTGGCCGCTCCCCCGCACCCGGTGGCGCGCGCTTTACCTGGCGCACAAGGAACTCAGCTGGAACCGGCCCGCCGCGCACCGGACGCCCTACCCGGCGGCCTTCGACTTCACCGCCACCGAACGGCTGGAACTCACCGGCCCGTTCGCACTGCGGCTGTGGGTCTCGCACGTCGCCGACGACCTCGACGTGTTCGTCCACTTGGAACAGTACGACGCCGACGGCGAGCGCATCCCCGCGATCGGCCCCGGCGGGACCTCCACCCCGGTACCGATGGCTGTCGGCTGGCTACGCGCCTCGCACCGCAAACTCGACCAGGACCGCAGCCTGCCGTACCGGCCCTGGCACAGCCACGACGAGATCCAGCCCCTCGAACCCGGCGTGCCGACCCTGCTGGAAGTCGAGATCTGGCCCGCCTCCATCACGCTCGAACCGGAGCACCGCCTTCAGCTCCGCATCCGGGCCGATGACGACAACCTGGGACTGCTGG
The DNA here is from genome assembly GCF_018736145.1 of Amycolatopsis sp. CA-230715. Taxonomy (GTDB): domain Bacteria; phylum Actinomycetota; class Actinomycetes; order Mycobacteriales; family Pseudonocardiaceae; genus Amycolatopsis. Next base: position 7,239,256 of record NZ_CP059997.1, on the reverse strand, counting down.
CCCACAACGACCCGGACGACCGCAGGAGCGGGCACGGCGCGACCATCCACCTCGGCGGTGACCACGCCTCGCACCTGTTCGTTCCGGTCATCCCCTGACCGGGCCTATTCGGGCCCGGCGGCGCTCTGGTCGAACAGGTGCACCGCGTTGCCGCTCGGGTCGAGGAAGGTCGCGCCCTTGCCTCCCGGCATCTCGACCTCGCCCTGCCAGTCGAGCTCCGGATGCGACTGCCGGAAGGCGTCCACGTCGTCGACGGCGTAGAAACCGCCCGCGCCCCACCGCGGCTCGGCGTTCGGCGGCACGTCGAGCATCAACTCGACCTCCGTACCGGGGATCTTGAACGCGGCCGTCGACTCGCCCTCCCGCCAGGACTCGTCGAATCCGAGCGTGTCGCGGTAGAAGGCGACCGACTCCTTGAGGTCCTTCACGGGCTGGTACAGGAAGGTCAGTTTCATGGCCGCGAACGTAAACTGATTACGGGCCACCGTCAACCTGTTATGCTCGGCCGATGCGCGAATGGGTCCCGGTACCGGGTTCGGCCAAGGCTCGGCTCATCGAGGCGGCCATCCACCAGTTCGAACTCGACGGGTACGAGGCGGTGAACGTCGTCGAACTGGCGGGCAAGGCGAGCGTCACCACGGGCGCGCTGTACCACCACTTCGGCTCGAAGCTCGGCCTGTACACCGCGGTGCGGGAGGACATGGAAAAGCGGATCGTCGAACGCATGGAAGGAGCCGCCGAGGCCGCCGGAAACCAAGGGCGCCCCGCGGTGCGCGCCGCGCTACTGGTGGCCTTCGACGCCGCCGTCCGGTTCACCGTGTGCCGGATCCTCGGCGAACAGTCGCCGGTGGAGCGCGAGGACCCGGTCACCGCCGCACTGCGCCCGCTGCTGACGAAGCACAAGGCACCCGCCGCGGACATACTGGCCGCCGCGTGGCGCGCCGCGCTCCTTGCCGTCGTCACCGGCGCTTCCACGGCGGCGGCCCGCGCGTCACTGGCGTACGTCCTCGATCCCGGGAAGTGAGCCGCTTCCCATTCGTCCAAGCCAGCCGGTGGCCGTGACTGCGACGCTGTGCCGATGATCAGGAGAATTCACCCCTACGCCAACGGAAAAGCCCTTGCCGCGTCCCGGGACTTCTACGTCGCGATGTTCGGGCTCGAGATCGCCATGGAAGATCCGGTCCTGTGCCTGCGGTCCCCGGCCAATCCCACGGCGCAGGTCATCGTCATCCCGGACGGAGCCGAGTACCCTTCGCCGCACTTCGGGATCGAGGTCGACGGAGCGGCGGCGGTCGACGCGGCGCACGCCGAGGCCGTGCGGCGCGGATTGCGCATCGCCTACCCCCGCACCAACGAGCCGTGGGGCGTGCGCCGCTTCTTCGTGGAAGATCCCGGCGGCACGGTCGTCAACGTGCTTTCCCACCTGCCCTGATCTCGGTCTTCACCTGGCAACCGGCTCGCGGTACCCTGGCTGCGGGTGAAAGCGTTGGCAGACGGACATTCACGGGACGCGCGGCCGGTCGTGGTGCCGGATTTCGCGGGGAAACAAGCACTCGACGCATGGCTTTCCGGTCATGACGCCGGCTTGCTCCTGCAAGGACCCGATCCCGACAGCCCCCACCCGCTGACGAACGGCCGCGTCGTGGCCCAGCTCCCCTCGGCCGGAACCGAGTTGGCGCGGTGGGGCACGGTGACCGTCTGGGTCACCGACGACGGGGATCCTGGCGGCGTCCGCGAGCCGCGCCGCCCACCGCCGGAACACCGGGAAGCAGCCGCGGCGCTCGAGCCCGACGACGACTGATCGCCGCCGTGTCAGCACGCCTGACCGGCGAGGCGATCCGACACCGATCGTCCTCTTTGGACAGTCGAAAGGGCGTCTTGGGCGAATGTTCCGGCCGGTGCCCCGTAGCATGGGGCGATGCGATCCACCGCGCACGAGCACCTGGCCGCGTGGGAGGTCGCACGGCCCGCGGGGCCCGGACGGATTGCGGGCGTCGGCATGGCCGGGTTCCGCAGCCGCGGCGCGGGCTCGGTCGACGTGCGCGCGGTGCCGCACCCGGCGGTCACACTGGCACTGGCGTTCGGTGACGGCCCGCTCGTCGTCGACGTCGCCACCGGCCGTGAGCAGCGGGGAAACCTGGTCGTCGGGTTCATGCACGACGCGATCCGCGTGCGGGGCGAGAACGTCGAGTGCGTGCAGGTCCGCCTGGCGCCGACGGTCGCCCGCACCGTACTGGGCGTCTCCCCGGCGGAGCTGGACGGTGCCGCGGTCGCGCTCGACGACCTGTGGGGCCAGGACGCGGCACGGATCTGCCAGCGGCTCGGCGATGCCACGTCGTGGCGGGACCGCTTCGCGTTGGTGGAGGTGGCGCTCGCCCGGCGGACAGCAACAGGGCCGTCGGCAGACCCCCAGGTGAGCTGGGCCTGGGACCGGATCGCCAGCAGCCACGGCCGGGTCCAGGTCGACGCACTGGCCGACGAGCTCGGGTGGAGCCGCAAGCGCCTGTGGACCCGGTTCCGGTCGCAGATCGGCCTGCCCCCGAAACGCGCCGCGAGACTGGTCCGCTTCGACCACGCCGCCCATCGCCTGGCCGCTGGCGAAGGCGCGGCCAGGGTCGCGGCGGACAGCGGCTACGTCGACCAGTCCCACCTGCATCGAGACGTCCGGGCGTTCACCGGCGTGACTCCGACGACCGTGGCAGGCGAGGAATGGCTGGCAGTGGACGAAATCGCGTGGCAGCGGCAGTTCGCCGATCCCGGCCGCCAGCTCCAGCTCGGACGCGGCGGCTCAGGGCCCGGTCAGGCAGTGCTGCACGAGCGGCCCGAACCGGCTGACCAGTTCGTCGACGGACGATGACGCGATCGGTTCGATCCGTACGAGGTAGCGCGCCACGGCGAGGCCCAAGAGCTGGACGTTGACCATGCCGGCCCGGAACGCGGCGTCCGGGCCGTTGAGCAGTGCCGCCAGCCGGCCGGTGATTTCCCGGTCGATGTATTCGCGAAGCAGTGTTTCGGTCTGGCCGTCGGCCTGGGGCGACCGGGTGAGTAGCGCGAGCGGGGTGCGGCCCGAGGCGTCCATGTTCTCCAGGAGCGTCCGGATCATGCGCTCGCCGATGCCGTCGAGGCCGCCGGTGAAGATCGATTCGAGGGCGGGCGGGACCTGAGCGGACATCTCGATCGCCGCGGCGAACAGGCTCTGCTTGGTGCCGAAGAAGTAGAACACCATCGCCGGATCGACCCCCGCGCCGGCAGCGATCGCGCGCACCGTGGTGCCGCCGTAGCCGTGCTCGCCGAACAACGCGCGTGCCGTGTCCAGGATCCGCTGCTTGCTCTCCGCACCGGTTCGCCAGCGGCCGGGCCGTGCGGGGGAACTGTGTTCTGCCATGACCGGACGAGTCTATCGGAGATTTCTTCATCGTTGGTGGAGTTTCCTGCCAAAGCTCGGTAGCGTGAACTTCATCAGTGATGAAGAAAGGGGCCGGGATGAGGGTGATCGTGGTCGGCGCCGGTTTGGCCGGATTGACGCTGGCGCAGGGGTTGCGCGGCGCGGGGATCGACGTCGCCGTGTACGAGCGAGACGACCCGCTGGTACGTACGCAGGGCGTGAGCCTCCATGTCGACGACCGAGGCACCGAAGCACTGCGGGCATGCCTGCCTTCGGCACACGCCGCGATGGTCGAGGCCACGATGGGCGGGCCACGCGAGCAGACCCTGACGTTGTCCGAAGTGGACGGAGCGCTCACCGTCGCGGGCGCTCAGCCGTCCGACGGCGTGGCTGGCCGGGCGCGGCCGGGGCGGCAGGTCCATCGTCCGTTGCTGCGCGCGGTCCTGCTGACGGGCCTGGAGGACGTGGTCCGATTCGGGGCGGAGTTCACGCGGTTCGAGCAGCGAGCCGACGGTACGGTCCGTGCGTGGTTCGCCGACGGCGGCACCGACACGGCGGACGTGCTGGTCGGCGCGGACGGGATCGGGTCGGCGGTCCGCCGTCAGTACCTGCCGCACGCGAGGGTGGTCAACACGGGACGGCGCATGCTCATGGGCGCGACCGCCCTGCGGGCGGTGGCCGATACCGGGCTGCTCGAACTGATCGGCCACAGCCCCGCCAGCGTGCGGGTGAACGGCACGATGATGGTGCTGGGCGCGCTGCGGTTCACCGAGTCGCCGGTGGCCGCGCGGCAGCGGTGGTTGCCCGCCTTACCGCTCAACGCGGTCGCCCAGGTCGAGGACTACGTGATGTGGGCGTTGCCGATCACCCGGGAACAGCTCGGTTCGGCCGGATCACCGGCCGCGGTGTGGCGCCGCGCCAAGGAGTTGACCGCGGACCTGCCCCCGGCCCTGCGGTCGGTCGTCGCCGAGGCATGGCCGGACAGCACGCGCGCACTGCGCGGCGGGACGATCCCGCCGATACCCGGCTGGCCCGCCGGCCCGGTGACGGTCATCGGTGACGCCATCCACCTGGCTCCGGGTTTCGGCGGCAACCTGGCGATGCGGGATGCGCACCACCTCTGCGAGTCATTGGTCCAGACCTATCACGGCCGGCTCGACCTGATCGACGCGATCGGCGTCTACGAGAACACTATGCGCCGCAACACCTTCTCCGCGCCGGTCGCGACGAAGGCGGGCGCATGAGTTTCAGCCTGCTGACCCAGAAGTCGTTGTCCTTGTTCGCCGCGGTCGGCGGTTGGCGCACGGTCGCCGAAGGAGTCGCCTCGCGGGTGCTGTTCCTGGTCGCCTATCTGGTGACCGGCCAGGTTTCGACCGCCGCGCTGGTGGCTGTCGGTGGCGTGGTGGTGTTCGCCGTGGTTCGGGTGTTCACCGACCGGAAGTACTGGCAGTCAGCGGTCGGGCTGATCATCGTGGGGGCTTCCGCGTTGCTGGCCGGGAGTACCGGGCACGCGGTCGACTTCTACCTTCCGACCCTGCTCTGGCAGGTGGCCGGGGGTGCGGTGTTCGGGGTGTCCATTCTGGTGCGGTGGCCGGTGATCGGGTTGGCGATCGGGGCGGCACGCGGTGGCCGGTTCGGCTGGCGGCGAGACCCCGCACGGCGACGGCGTTATCAAGCGTGCACGGCGATCTTCCTGGCGAAGTACGGCATCGCGACGATGGTGCTGCTACCGCTGTACCTGGCCGGTGCCCTGGCTCCGCTCGGCATCGCCGCCACCCTGCTGGGCGGTGCACCCGCATTGGGCTTCTGCGTCTACCTGTCCTGGCGGTTCCTGCGCGCCCGAGCGGACCCGGCCGTCATCGGGACTTGAGGCGCTCATCGTCGACCGAATCCCTTGGCGGGCAAGCTTTCCGCGGTTGCGGTGCCGATCTCGATCCATCGGGTCAGCTGGCGCTTGGTACGCAGGTCGTCACCGTCGACATGGAGCCAGCCTTGGATCACTCGGCCGTTCATCTCCATCGGGCGCGCGTTGGTGGTCGCGAGGAGACGGTCGGCGCGCGTGGAGTCGACCCGCACCAGAAGGCCGCCTCGGCTGCTCGCCGCCACGGCGATCTTGCCCGCGACAAGGAAGGCGAGTCCGCCGAACATCTTCTGTTCGGTCACCGGCGAGCCGGGCGCCAGCAACTCCCGGACACGGTCGGCAAGGTGCTCGTCGTAGGCCATTACGACTCTTCCGGTGTTTTCCGCCAGCCGCGGATCGCCGCCGCGAACTCCTCGGGCGCATCGGACTGCACGAAGTGGCCGGCGCCTTCGACGATGACGGTGTGGTGGTCGGCGAAGGTGTCCTCCCAGCGCTGTCGTTCCTTGGCCCGGAAGGCGAAGTCGGCGTCGCCCCACACGATGAGCGTCGGCAGCGACGCGAGGTCGGCGAGACCGGCCTCGATTTCGGCGAGGAAGTCGCGGCTGGCGGTGATGCGCCCGGGGAGCACCGCCGACGCGTCGGGGACGGTGGCCGGTTTCCGGTAGTGGGCCATCTCGGCGGCGGTCGGCTTCCGCCGCCCGTACCCGACCGGGATCATCGCGTTGACGAACAGGTTGAATCGCCGGACCAGCAACCGTCCCAAGGGATTGCCGAACAGGTGGGAGATGGCCTTGATGGGCAGGTCCCCGATCGGCCAGGCCCAGGTGTTGGCCAGCACCAGGCTCTCGAAGGCGGTGGGCCGCTGTTGGGCGGCGGCAAGGCCGATGGGACCGCCCCAGTCATGGGCCACCAGGGTGACACCGCTCAAGGCCAAGCTGTCGACGAAGGCGGTGACGACCTGGGCGTGCTCTTCGGGCAGGTACCGGTAGCCCGGTGCCGCGCTCGACAGCCCGAAGCCGGGATAGTCGACGGCGACGCAGCGGAACTCCTCCCGCAGGGCGCGGATGACGTCGCGGTACTCGAACGACCAGGTCGGGTTGCCGTGCAGCAACAGCAGCGTCGGGCCCGACCCTTCGTCCACGTAGTGGATGGTGTGGCCGTCGACGTCGACGAAGCGGCTCGTGAAGGGGAAAAGGGCGTCGACGACCCACGGTGGACGTTCGCCCGCGGACTGTCGCGTGGTCATGCTTTGACCTCCGATTCGGTTATCGGGACGAGGTAGCGAAGTCGCCGCAGCGGGGCGGTCGACCCCTCGGTGTGCAACCCCAGCTGACGAGCCTGTGTCAGCTTGAGCTGCCCGGTGAGCACCCCGAGGACGAGTGGTGCGGGGCCTTCCAGCGCGAGATCGGGTGCTCGGGAAGCGGTGAACGTCGATCGCAGCTCGCCGTGGCTCAGTTCGAGGAAAGTGGGCCTGTCCCCGACTCGGATCTCGATGACCACAGGTGGTCCGTCGGGCTGGGCGTCCTCGATGAACTCCAACTCCGCGACCGGGAACGCCACCCAGTGGCTGCGGATCTCCTCGTCGCCGGTGGGGTTGGGCATGTACCTCGCGCCGAAGAAGCCGAGCGCACGAAGGACCGGCCGCAGGTCCCGGCCCGCGTCGGTCAGGTGGTAGAGGGTGGCGGCCACCGGCGGAGCCGCCACCTCTCGGCTCACCAGCCCGTTCGCCTCGAGCTTTCGCAGTCGGTCGCTGAGCAGGTTGGTGGCGATTCCGGGCAACCCTGCCATCAGGTCGGCGTGGCGGCACCCGCCCTGCAGGAGAAGCTCGCGGACCACCAGGAGGGTCCAGCGGTCGCCGATCACGTCCAGAGCTTTCGCGACCGCGCAGTAGTGACCGTAGGAACGCATGGCCCAACCATGCTGGACCGACGCTTGAAATTCAAGAGTGAGTACTTGTTTTTTTCAACCTTCAGCCGCGGTCGAACCGAACGACGGCGATGGACTTGTCGTCGTGCCGCTTCGCACGGGGCAGGTGTTCGCCGGACGGATCGTTCTCCGCTTCCCAACGACGGCACCACCCAAGCAGCTCGGCAAGACTGTCCGATGAGGACTGAATCAGGGAGTCCCAGTTGGACAGTCCAAGATGGCGCATCGTGTTGTACGCGCCATCCGTGGACATCACTGCCCATGGCGTGGTTTCGATGGTTCGGCGAACCTGTACCGCGTGTTCGGCCGCGGACGGGTCTGCTTCGGCAATCCAGTAGCCACCGGGACGGTTCCGCCGTTCGGCCTGCTCAGTCTGAAGTTCCTTCAGCAGGCTTCGAAGCGTCTCGTCGTACCCTCCCCCAGCGGCAAGGTAACCCTGGTACGCCCGCCTCGGCGCGAGGTCGAGTTCATCCATCCTGCTGTCGGTCACCTCGGCATCCGGGAACACCACGAGGTTGTCCCCCAGCATCACGACCTCCACACAGCCATCCAACTCGCGCAGGATGGTCACCGTGCTGGACGGCGACTCCCCCGGCGTCAACCCGAAACGCCTCGCCGTGGCGTCGATTCCCTCGGCCAACAGCCCGACCAGCTCACACTTCGGGTCCCGCTGAAGACCGCGTCGCAAACACCGCGCCAGGTGGTCGGCGTAATCCGAAACGGGCACCGGCACAGGGACGAACGCCGACGCGCCATCCAGCATGATCACCGCACTCCCAGTGGTCACGATCTTGTCGGCGCTGTCGGGATACGGCGGAAGCTGGGCGGTCAGGACACGCATGGGGCTCACCGGACGAACGAACCTGCCGTCATCGGACACTCGCAGCCGGTGCAGGAGGCCCCCGCACCCGACGAAATCTCTAGCTGTACAACCGCCGCGACGGTACCGCCGACAGCGTTTTCCCTGGTGGTGCCCCCGGCAGGACTCGAACCTGCGACCTAGAGATTAGAAGGCTCTTGCTCTATCCAGCTGAGCTACGAGGGCCAGCCAGCTCGACTGCCCCGATGTGCGGACCCGCGTGGCGCGGTGTCGAACCGTCTCAGCGAGTCTAATCGGCGCAAGCGGCCGGAGAGTTACACACCTGATCTTCTGAGGGTGCGGACGCCCGCTGAGCTGGGAATATTCGCAAGAGCAAGCACACGGGACGGGCCACCCACGCGGGTCGGGTCCTCGGTCGCTCGGCGCTTCACCCTCCCAAAGTACCTCGAAACCTGCCACCATGGGGACCAGAAGGCTCTTGCTCGTGTCCCAGCGGCTACGCGGAGGTCATCCACGGCCGATATACGGCATCGCCGTGGCGGTGATGGTGAGGAACTGGACGTTGGCGTCGAGCGGCAGGCCGGCCATGTAGAGCACGGCCGCGGCCACGTGTTCGGCGTCGAACGTCGGCTCCGGCATGGTGCGGCCGTCGGCCTGCCGCGCGCCTTCGGCTATCCCGGCGGTCATGTCGGTCGCGGCGTTGCCGATGTCGATCTGGCCACACGCCACGTCGTAGGCGCGCCCGTCCAGGGACAGTGACTTCGTCAGCCCCGTGATCGCGTGCTTGGTCGCGGTGTAGGCGACGCTGCCCGGCCGGGGCGCGTGCGCGGAGATCGAGCCGTTGTTGATGATCCGGCCGCCCCTCGGGTCCTGCGCCTTCATCACCCGGACGGCTTCGCGGGCGCAGAGAAACGAGCCGGTGAGGTTCACGTCTACGGTGGCGCGCCAGTCGTCGACGGCGATGTCGGCGATGTCGCCGGACGGGCCGAACCCGCCCGCGTTGTTCACCAGCAGGTCCACCCGCCCCCAGCGGTCGCGTGCGGCGGCGAACAGCGCTTCGACCTGTGCCGGGTCGCTGACGTCCGTCGGCACCGCCAGCGCGCCGTCGTGGGCGCCCGCGGTCTCGTGCAGCGCGTCCGCCCTGCGCCCCGCCAGCGCCACCCGGTAGCCGTCGCCGAGCAGCGCCCGCGCGATGCACCTGCCAAGGCCGGATCCCGCCCCGGTCACCACCGCGATCGCCATGCCCTACTCCGTTCGTCCGATTCGCCTCGCAACGTTCACTTCGTGGCCGTCGCGCCTTCACCGTAGACGGTAACTTCCGCGCGCCGGGGCGACGATTTACCCGGCGGGGGAACGGGCGGACTTTTCCACCCGCGGATGCGAACCGGACAGGCGGGGAATGACGAAAACGCCGAGATTTCAACTGATCGGTGCAGCGAATGACAAAGTCCGCTGGCGGTTACTGGGCGGAAACAACGCGTCACTCGGCACCGGCGCGGGCAGCTATCGGGGCCCGCAAGAATGTCTCACCGCAATTCAGTGGCTCAAGGAGAACCTGGCGAAGACACGCGCCGAGTTCAGCCATGCCAGCGGCGGGAAGTGGCGGTGGCTGCTGTACGCCGACGCGGAACTCCTGGCCATGGCCAGCCACGCCTACGGCCGGAAAATCGAGGCGAAACACGGACTGGAGCGCTTTCTCGCGGCCACTCCCGGCGCCGTCGTGCTCACCGGCAGCGCGAGCATAGCGGACTGGCGAACGAAATATAAGGTCGATTCTCCCGAGGCGCCGCTTCGGTGACCGGCAACTACGGTCCGTGCATTCGTCGGTGCTTAACCGACGTGCCGTCGGGCGGGAACGAAAAGCACCTGATCCGGCCAGGCTGATCCGGCGGAATTGGGTGAGCCACACGTCGTCGAAAAACGACACTGTTCAGTGGCAAGACGGAGAACAGGAAGAGAGCGCAGTGAACATGCGAGTTCGTACGACTCGACTTCTCGGCACCGCCGCCCTCACCGCGGGCGCGTGCGTCCTGCTGGCCGGTACCGCCGCCGCGGTGCCGGATCCCAACGGTCTCAAGGAGGTGCTGGCCGCCGCGGGCTCGGACACCATCTTCGACGTGACCGGGGCGATCTTCACCGCCGCGAACAGCCACCCCGGCAACACCGACCCGGACAACTTCGTCAACGTGCCGCCGGTGCTCCCGCCGAACGGCTCGTTCACGGTCCCCGGTGACGCCTTCGCCGGCCCCGTCACCTACACCAACCCCGGGAACCTGCCCCCGAACGGCTCCGGAGCGGGCAAGGCCGCGTTGAAGGCCTCCGCCGACGCCGGTACCGGCGCGATCGACATCGCCCGTTCGTCCTCGGGCCGGGCGGCCACCGACCCGGCGAGCTTCGAGTACTACGGGTTCGCGAAGGACGGCGTGACCTGGTCCGCGTCCGGCACGGGCGCGGGTGCGGGCCGCACCCTCACGCTCACCCAGCTCCGCGGCATCTACAGCGGCACCATCACCAACTGGAGCCAGGTCGGTGGCAAGAACGCCCCGATCAAGATCTACCTCCCCCAGGTGAACTCGGGCACGCTGGCGTTCTTCACCGGCACCGTGCTCGGCTTCGACCCGACCACCAAGCCGGTGACGGTCAACCGGTTCCAGGAGAACGAGGGCGACACCATCCCGGCCGCCGACCGCGACACCGCGATCGCCCCGTACTCCATCGCCCAGTGGGTCGCCCAGGGCAACAACGCGGTCAGTGACAAGCGCGCTGGCTTCTTCGCGGGCACGCTCACCGGCGCCGGCTCCGACGCCGCTCCCGTTTCGGGCACCTCCGGCGACTACGCCCCGGCGTTCACCGACGGCTTCCGCGGCGCCCGCACCGTATACCACGTACTCGACAACCGTTCGAAGTCCTACGGCCAGGCGCTGCGCGGCGTCGGCTTCGACGACGCGGGCCCGAGCCCGTTGTGTAACGGCGATCTCGACGCGACCTTGAAGCACTTCGGCTTCAAGCCACTCGCCGCCGACTCCACCGGTGTCACCTGCGACAAGTCCTGACCCCTCGCACTACGGAAAAGCGGGGCCCGGTGGCAGCACGCCACCGGGCCCCGCGCTCGTTCCAGTGCGCTACTTCGCGGGCACGCCCAGCGCGGCGAGCGCGGGCGCGGCGAGGATCACGCCCTTGCCGGTCACGGTGTCGTAGCCGGGCGCGCCGAGATCGGTCGCGCTCGACACCAGCGCGGAGCGGATGTCCGCCGGGGTGGCGGTCGGCTTGCCGGACAGCAGCAGCCCGGCGATCGCCGCGGCGTGCGGTGCCGCGGCCGAGGTGCCGAAGAACGGCTGGAACCCGGTGACCGTGGTGGTCACGCCGTCCGCGGCGGTGATGTCCGGCTTCTGGCGCACGGCGCCACCGGTGCTGGACACGTTGCCCGGCGTGATCGCGGTGCCGTCGGCGTTGTAGAACTGCTTGCGCGTGCCGTCGGAGCTGAACCGCTCCCACTTGCTCGACGCGCTGAACGTCGACGGGAACGGGCCGGTCGGGTTCGCCGGGTCACCGGTTTCGAGCGGACGCCCGAACGCGGCGGCGGCCGGTGCCGCGGCGACGCTGAACGCGGCCGCGGCCGCCGAGTGGCCCGAAGTCACGCCCGCGGTGCTGAAGGCCTTCAAACCATTGGAAGCGGTGAAACGGCCCCGGATCACGTTGAGCGCGAGGAACCGGTCGGCTCCGCTGTACTTCACCACGGCGACCTTGTAGCCGGAGCCGGTGCTCGGCACCTGGGTGATCTCGTACGGGTTCTGCGAGCCGTCCTGCGGGTCCTGGCTGGACGCGACGACGCTGCCGGAGGCGTTCAGCACGTACAGGTCGTAGTCGCTGTTCGACTTGCCCCACGGGTCCGACCAGAACAGGGTCACCGGCTTGCCGAGCGAACCGGCCGAAAGCGGGTCGTAGAGCTGGGTGCCCGAACCGGGGTCGAAGTCGTGCGCGGTACCGGAGATCCCGCTCAGCTTCTGGCCGGAGTCGCGGTAGTCGCCCTCCCAGTAGCCGCTGCTGCCGTCGGTGAGGTTGCCCGAGTTGCCCGCGGACGAGAAGTACAGCGCGCCCGCTTTGGTCACGTCGTTGACCGCCTGCGCGACCGGGCCGTCCTGGAACGGCGATTCGTCGAAGTAGGCGACGTCGTCGACGATGATCTGGCACTTGCCCGTGTTCCGCAGCGCCCTGATGTTCGCGGCGAAGCTGGCTTCGCTGGTGAACGCGGTGGCGAAGCCGAGTGTCGCGTCGGGTGCGAGGTCGTGCACGATCTCCAGCATCGCGGTGCCCTCGTCGCCGCTGCCCTTCTGTCCGGAAAGGACGTCCACAGTGGGCAGTTCGCCGGAGGACTGCGACTTGCCGAGCGAGTCGACGCCGTCGGAGAGCACGCAGATCTTGACTCCCTTGCCGGACACGCCGTACTTGGTGCGCGCGGCATCCGCACCGTGCGCTTTGTCCCCTTCGGACACTGTGGCGGCGGCGACGGCGTTCGCGGCAAGCTGCTGGCGGGCGGAACCGGTCTGCGGTGCCTGCTCGCGCCAGGTCATCGCCTGCCCTGCCGGGGCCACCTCGGCGACGTCGGTCCGCGCGGCGATCCCGTCGACCGCGGTCAGCGGCAGCTCGGCGCGCACCGAACCGCCGGTGTTCGCCCGCACGGTGCCGCCGGACGCGATGACCGCGCGCGCGAGTTCCTGTCCGGTACCAGCAGCGGTGATGTCGACCGAGACGGTGCCCGCGCCGGACACCGGCACGGAGGTGCGGTAGTCGGGCAGCTTCTTCGCGAGGCCCTGGTCGGCGCGCAGGCGCTTCTCGACGACGAGGGAACTGGCCTGCTTCCGTTCGGCGGGGCTCAGCGTCTGCTTGATGCCCTGCAGCGCGCTGATCCCGGTTTCGGTCCGCGCGGCGTCGGAATCGGCCTGCGACGGCGCGGCGACGGACACGGAGGCGGAAAGGAGAACGGCGCCGACAGCCAACGGCACCGCGTAGCGGGTGACACGGTTCAACCGCACCATGAATGGACTCCCTGGAAGTGACAGGCCCCGACACACCCTGGGCGGGTGCGACCTGCTCAAAACCTAAGAAACCGGCGCGGTGCCGGACACCCACCAAAGTCGGGAAACCGTGTGGACGCCCATATCCTGGGAAGGCGCCCTGGTGCAAAAGTGTCCGAAACGGACAGATCAGCAGGTGGGTGAAGGCGTGGTGCTCGCCGTCGTGGAACTCGGCATCGAGGACGTGCTCGACGGCGTGGCGCAGTGCGACGAGGAAGGCGACCCGCTCGTCTGCGGCTTGGATGTCGGCGAGCCGGTCGGCGAACCGGTCGGCGGCTTCGTTGGCGGCTTCGGCCCGACCGGCGGCAGTACCGGCCCCACGGGACCGACCGGTGGTGCGGGCGGCGGCACCGGGCCCGGAGCCGGGTGCGTGACGGGAGCAGGCGGCGGCACCGGCGCGGCCATCGGCGACGGCGAGCCGGAGACCGGGACGGCGGTCACCCCGTGCGCGTAGGCGTCGGCCCACAGCAGCACCGTGCGCACGTAATCGTCCGAGTGGTTGTACCGGAACACCGCCTTCGCGCGCTGCTGCGGATCGTTCAGGTCTCCTCCACCGGCGCACAGGTAGCGGCCCGCCGCGACGGTCGAATCGTTGACGTTGTTCGGGTCCTGCACACCGTCACCGAGATAACCCGCCCAGGTGCTGGGGATGAACTGCATCGGGCCCACCGCGCGGTCCCACACCGGGTCGCCGTCGTACCGGCCGCCGTCGGTGTCGGCGATCGCGGCGAACCCGCCGGAGCCGTTGAGCAGTGGGCCGAGGATCGGGGTGAGCGTCCGCCCGGTGGCGTCGACGCGTCCGCCGCGCGCGTGCCCGGACTCGATCCGGCCGATGCTCGCGAGCAGGGCCCACGACACGTGGCACGACGGCGCGCTCTGCGCGAGCGAGCGCTCCGCGCGCTGGTAGGCCGCCAGCACGGGTGCCGGGATTCCGGCACCCGATCCACCGGTGCCCGAAGGGGCACCGAGCGGCACGATCGGCACGTCCGCGGACGGCCCTGCCTGCTGGGCGAGCAGCTGCGCGTCACCCGCGATCGCAAGCAGTTCCGGCGAGGGCGAGGTCTGCGCGGCGACACTGCCGTCGGCGTCGTGCATCGGAACGGACGGCGCCTGCTGCGCCGCCAGCGCGACCGGAACGACGGCGGTACCACCTCCGACGAACGGCACGAGCGCGAGCGAGCCCGCGGCGAGGCAGGCCATCTTCGCGCGACGGGCCGCGGCGGCTCTCCGGCGGCGGACTTCGGCGCGGCGTTCCCATCGGTTCACAGCGGATTCCTTTTCAGGTAGGGGTTTTCAGGCCCAGGCGGGCAAGAGGCGCCACAGGGCCATGGCCGCGAGCGTGGCAAGCGTGAGCATCGCGGGTGCGGTCAGGACGTAGTTCGAAACCGGACGCCAGCGGCGGTAGAGCCAGGTCGCGCCGACGGCCACGGCGGCGAACCCGCCCAGTGCCAGCACCAATGTCGGCCAGGCGCTGGTGTCTCCGGTGCGGCCGTCCTGCGCGTCCGCCTTGCCGTTCTGCGGAGTCGGCGAGAACGGCTTGCCGTCGAGGACCGCCGTGACGACGGTGGCCGTCTCGGAGGCCAGCGGCCACCACGAGGTCGAGGTGACGAGCGTCAGCCTGTCGTCGCCCGTCTTGCCGTAGTCCTTGCTCTCGTCGAGCGGGCGTTCCGCGGTCTCGGTGACCCGGTAGACCGATTTGCCCTGCGTGGTCGCGACGACGATTTCGTTGCCAGGACGCAGTTCCGCGAGCCTCGCGAACGGCCCGCCGTATCCGGAGAAGCGGCCGACGACGGCCGAATTGCCCGGCTGTCCGAGTCCCGAGGTCCCCGGAACGTGCCCCGGCCCGGACGCGGTCTGGCCAGGGGCCACACCTTCCAGCACGACCTGGTGCAGCGCCAGCGTCGGGAACTCCACGACCGCGACGGGTGTACCGAATTCGGCGGGCTTCTTCGGTGTGGTGGCACCGAGGAGGCTCTGCGTCTCGCCGAGCGCGCGGTCGATCTGCCCGCGGATGTCGGTGAGCGCGGCCCGCTGGTCGCTGTTCTGGATCATCGGCCCCAGCGCGTAGACCACCACGGCGAAGCACAGCAGCGAGGTCAGCACCCAGCCGACCACCACCCCGGTGATCCACAGTGGACCGAACCGGGCTTCGGCCGGTTCGTACTCCGGTTCCGGCGGCGGGTCTTCCGGGGGAAGCTGGTGGATGAGGACGTCGGTCGGTTCGTCGTCGGTGGCGGCGTGCCTGCCTTCGGTGTGGACGCTCACGCGCGATCTCCGGCGGGTACGAACCGGCCGCCACGAACGCGATCACCGAGCCTGCTCGCCGCGCCGCCCAGCCGCCGTGTCGTCCTCGCCAGCCACGGCGGCACGGGTCGGCCGGCGGCCAGGTACGCGGTAGCCGACGGCAGGATCGTGAGGAACACCAAGGCGAGCAACGGGATCAGCGGGCCGAGGAGCCCCGAGCCGGGGAACGGCGGGATCGACACGGCGGCCGCCAGGTTCTTCGCGGCCTGCACGCTGGCGGGCGTCGGCGCTTGTGCCGGCGCGCCGGTCGGCGAGCCGTTCGCCGCTCCCGTACCCGCGCCCGCGGCGGGGCCGGAGCCTCCTGGGACGCCGCTCGGGGGCACCGCGCCGCCGTCACCGCCGGGGCCGCCCACACCAGCGCCCCGCGGCGGGTTCTTCAGCTCGTCCTTTTCCTTGCACGCGTCGGCGAGGGCTCCCGAACCGACTTTGGCGAGCCGGTCCTTCGCCACGGACGCGAGCGGCTCCGGCAACGGGACGAGCCCCGGCCCGAGCGCGCCTTGCCCGCCGGGATCGACCGCTGTCCGCAGCACCGCCGAAAGAGCTTGCTGCGCTTCCTTTCTCGGCTTGCACGGACCGTCGACGAGCGGGTTCTTCGGCGCCACCGCGTATTCGGCGAAGGTCAGCGGGTACGCGTTCCGGTCCGCGCCGGTGGCACCGGGCCGCACCGTGCCGTCACCGGCGTCGGCGAAGTGGGTGGCGGCCGCCGCCATCGAGGCCGGGGTGGGCGCGACGTACTCCCCCGACGCGTTGCGCAGGGCCACCGGTGTCCAGCCGTACTCGGTCGCCGTCGCCAGATCGGTCAGCACGTACCCGGCGCACGGCTGGCTCGAACCACCCGGGCAGAACCCCTGGGTGAGGTTGTCGAGCTGCTTGCGCAGATCACTCCGGGTCGGCGCGGTGTTGACGTTCACGTCCACTCCCGCCCCCGCGTTGAGCCGCAGGTAGTCGGTGACCCTCCCGACCGGTACCGGTGGCTCGGTACCGCGTTTGAACTGCCAGTGCGCCGATGCCTCCGTGGTGAGCAGGTCGCTCAGCAGCAGCGGGCCGGTGTCCGGGCCGGCGAGCCCGCTGAGCCCGAATTCGTAGATCAGCCGGTGGTGCGGATACATCGCTTTGAGCACCGGGTTCCGCTCGACCAGCGCGGAGCCGTCCGCCATCACCGAACCGGGGGTATTGCCATCCATCCGCCGCTTGGAGACGAGATCGGCTACGTCGTCGAGGCTGAACTTCAGAGCGTCTTTGATCGGGCCGAGAAACGGATATCCGCGGTCGCTGACCCCCTTCGGCTGCCTGCCGACCGCGACCAGCACGACGGCGTTCAGTGCCGTCGGCACGAATACCCGTTCGCGCCGCTTGTCCGTGCTGAGAGCGGTACCGCTACCGGTGAAGGCGAGATCGCGGGCTCCCCGGTCGAACCCGGCGAGCACTTCGCCCTCACGGGTCGCGAGTGGCTGCATCACGCTCGGCGCTCGGGTCGGTGAGCACAGCAGCGAATTCCACGACGACGTCGATTTCGCCATCCGCTCGGGCAGCGCGGTGGTCACCGCGGCACCCGCGACCGGGTCCTTGCACCCCGGTGGCAGACCGGTGTTCTCCCCCGGGGCCACCACCATGCTCCCGTCCAGCGTGATGTCCGCCTTCGCGTTCGGGTGCGGCACGACGATCTTGAGCCAGATCGCGCACGGGTTCGCCTCGTCGCACCGGTACGAGTACTTCTTCGGGTTCGGCACGTGCACGACGTTGCCGTGCTCGTCGACGTACATCTCCGAGTACTCGGGATCGTTCTGGACGGAGACCGGCTCGGTTTCGCCTCGCGAAACCGGGTAGTCGATGTCGACCATGTGGGTGGCACCGTCGCGCGGCTGATCGGCGATCGGCAGGCTCCGGGACAGGCTCTGCGCGCCCTGCACGAATCGGCAGTACGCGGTGTACCGCGTTAACGGGGTCCGGTTGCGAACCTGGCTGTCCCGAAGCTCCTTCGGGCACAGCGACGCTTGCACCTGCGCGCCCTCGGGCAGACCAGCGATGCTGATCTTGACGATGTCGCCGTCGCGCACCTTCGACAGGTCACCGGGCTGCGTGCTGATCGTGTACGCGGGCGCCGCCTGCGCCGTGTTCACCACGGCCAGCCACGCGGTGCCGAGCACCGCGCACAGCACGACCAAGCACACCCGCTTCACGGCGGATCTCCCCACAGGACTTCTCCCTCTCGGAACCAGGATCGAGCGCGAGCACCGGCAGACACGGCCGGTCGGCGTGGCACCCACGGTCGGCCATTCCGACGCCGAAGGTCAACGAAGAACCGGCCGTTCGGCGGTGGATTCACCACCGCCCCGTCGGGCGTTCACCGTCCGCACACCTATGGCGCCGCCTCCGCTCGCATACTTTCGGTGGCCGTCGGGGGGCGAGGTCCTCCTGGTCCTGCCGAAAATCCCCGACCGAGAACGAAGGACGACCTGCCGTGACCACGACGACGGCCCGCGCGGGCGAACCGCCACCGGCCAAGCGGCCGATCACCGACGCACCGTCCCGTGTGGACAAAGCTTTCCGGCGAGTGACCACCGGCGGCGGTATCACCGTGCTCGTGCTGCTGGTGGTGATCGGGTTCTTCCTGACGCTGCAAGCCGCACCGGCACTGCACTACGCGGGGTTCGGCTTCTTCAGCACGGTCGAGTTCAACACCACCGCGGACTCCCCGGTCTTCGGCGTGCTCGGCATGCTGACCGGCACCATCACCGTCGCACTGGTCGCGGTGCTCGTCGCGGTGCCCATCAGCATCCTCGCCGCGCTGTTCATCACCAACTACGCGGGCGCCCGGCTGCGCGGGCTGCTGACCGGGCTCGTCGACCTGCTCGCCGCGATCCCCAGCCTGCTCTACGGCCTGTGGGGGTTCAGCTTCCTGGCGCCCCAGGTGGAACCGGTCGCGGCGTGGCTGAGCCGGAACTTCTCGTGGATCCCGCTGTTCGCCACCCAGCAGAACGCGACGCTCACGCAATCGATGTTCGTCGCGGGTTTGGTGGTATCGCTGATGGTCCTGCCGATCACCACATCCATCATCCGCGAGGTGTTCGCCCAGAGCCCGCCGGGGGAAAAGGAAGCGGCGCTCGCGCTCGGCGGAACCCGGTGGGGCATGGTGCGTTCGGTCGTGCTGCCGTTCGGACGAGGCGGGATCGTCGGCGGCGCGATGCTCGGCCTCGGCCGCGCGCTCGGCGAAACCATCGCGGTTTCCCTGCTGCTGCCCCAACTTCCCGCGATCGTCACGCACGTGCTAGAAAGCGGCGGTGCCACGATTTCCGGCTTCATCGCGCACAACGCCGGGATCTCCGGGCTCGGGCTCAACGCGATGATGGCGGCGGGCCTGGTGCTGTTCCTGTTCACCCTGGCGACGAACTTCTCCGCGTCGATCATCATTTCCCGGAGCCGTTCCGGGGCGGGAGTGGATGCCTGATGGCGACCTTGCTCGACAAACCGGTACCGGTGCGCGGTGCGCCGAAGGTGAAGCGCCGCACCGCCGCCAGCACCCCGGAAGACCGGCTCGTCACGATCGGCTGCGCGGCCTCGGCGAGCCTGCTGACCTGGTTCGTGCTGCACCTGCTGCTCGACTCCCCCGGCTGGCTCGCCGATCTCGTCGTGGCCTACGCGCTCTTCCTCGGCATGCTGTACCTGGTCTTCCGCGACCGGCTCGGCAAGCTCGCCGCGATGGACCGGCTGGTCACCACGATCGTGTTCACCGGGGCGCTCGGCCTGCTGGTGCCGCTGCTGTTCCTGCTCGTCTACATCGTGGTCAAGGGCGCGCCGCATCTCCGGCTGAACTTCTTCGTCGAGGACCAGTCCGCGGTGTCCCCTGTGGACCCGTCCACAAAGGGCGGTGGGCAGCACGCGATCATCGGCACGCTCGAACAGACCGCGATGGCACTGCTGTTCGTCGTCCCGCTCGGCCTGCTCACCGCGATCTTCCTGAACGAAACCCGGTCGCGCCTGCGCAAGCCGGTGCGGATCTTCGTCGACGCGATGAGCGGCCTTCCGTCCATTGTGGCCGGTCTTTTCGTGTATGCCGCGCTCATCATCCCCGGCGCCGTGCGCGGGTCGTCCTTCTTCAACTACAGCGGTTTCATGGCCTGCATCGCGCTCACCGTGGTCATGCTGCCGACCGTCACGCGCACCGTCGACGTGGTGCTCCGGCTCGTCCCCGACGGTCTTCGCGAAGCGTCCCTCGCACTCGGGGCCAGCAGGGCGAGGACGGTGTGGTCGGTGGTGCTGCCGACCGCGAGAACCGGTGTCACCACCGCGATCATCCTCGGCATCGCCCGCGTGGTCGGGGAAACCGCGCCGTTGCTGTTCACCGCGGCCGGGTCGACGCTGCTGAACCTCAATCCGTTCGTCGGGCAGCAGGAAGCGCTGCCGCTGTTCGTCTACCGGTACGTGCAGACCTCGGTGGAGGCCCAGCGCGAACGCGGGTACGTCGGCGCGCTCGTGCTGATCATCATCATCTTCGTGCTGTTCGCGCTCGCCAGGATCGTCGGGCGCAACCGCACCACGCGCAAGCCACGCAGGACGAGGACCAGGGAGACTCGGTGACCGAATCCACTGATACGTCCATAATGGACGGTATCGACTACCTCGACGCGGAGTACGCCGACGGGCCCGCCGCCAGCACGCGCGAGGTGCGCCTGATCGGCGGGCCGCCGGTCGGCGCCGCGACGCTCGAATCGCGGGACGTCGGTGCCTGGTTCGGCGACCGGCTGGTGCTCGAAGGCGTCTCGTTGCTGATGCCCGCCAAGGAAGTCACCGCGTTGATCGGCCCGTCCGGCTGCGGGAAGTCGACTTTTCTCCGGATCCTCAACCGGATGCACGAACTGGTGCCGAGCGCGAGCCTCGCCGGGGAGGTGCTGCTCGACGGCCAGGACATCTACGCCGACGGCACGCGCGCGCAGCAGGTGCGCCTGCGGGTCGGCATGGTGTTCCAGAAGCCGAACCCGTTCCCCGCGATGTCCATCAAGGACAACGTGCTCGCCGGGCTGAAGCTCGCCGGGCTCAAGTGCGACGACAAGGAAGCGCTCGTCGAGCAGAGCCTCGAACGCGCGGGGCTGTGGCGCGAGGTGCGCGACCGGCTCGGCTCCCCCGGCGGCGCGCTTTCCGGTGGCCAGCAACAGCGCCTGTGCATCGCGCGGTCGCTCGCGGTGCGGCCCAACGTGCTCCTGATGGACGAGCCGTGCTCGGCGCTCGACCCCACCTCGACCCGGCGCGTTGAGCAGACGATCGCGGAGATCGGGCACGAGGTGACCGTGGTGATCGTGACGCACAACATGCAGCAGGCCCAACGGGTTTCCGATCACTGCGCGTTCTTCCTCGCCGCGGAGAACGAGCCCGGCCGCGTCATCGAGCACGGCCCGACCGAGAAGATCTTCGCCGAACCCGACGACCCGCGCACCTACGACTACGTCAACGGCCGCTTCGGCTGAGCGAGGGAATCCGATGAGACGTTCCACCTTCGCCGCGCTGGTGTGCACCGGACTGGTGCTCGCGGGCCAGGTGCTGCTCGCCCCCGCGGCGGCCGCGGCCACGAGCGTGTTCGGCTTCGGGTCCAGCTACGTCGGCCCCGCGATGGACGACTGGAAGGGCGCCGCGAAGACCAAGGGCCTGCCGGTCGACTACACCCCGACGAACTCACCGGACGGCATCGGCAGGTACGGCCTGCGGACGGCCGATTTCGGCGGCACCGAGGCCGAGGTCAGCTCGCTCGAAGCGGCGGGCGTCGGCGGCCAGCCCACGCGCGAACGCGGGTTCCAGTACGTGCCGGACGTGGCGGGCGCCACCGCGGTGATGTACAACGTCGCCGACGCGTCCGGTCGCCACGTCGACTACCTGCACCTCAACGCGGCGACCATCGGCCGGATCTTCACCGGCGACATCACCCGCTGGTCCGACCCGGCGATCAGCGCGACCAACGGCGGGAAGGCGTTGCCGGACCAGCCGATCCGGCTCGTCGTGCGCAGCGGCAACTCCGGCACCACGGCGCTGTTCTACGACTACATCGCGCACGCGGCCCCCGGCCCGTACACGACGTTCATGCAGCGCTCCGGGATGGGCAAGTTCCTCCCCGACACCCGCCCGATCAACCTGGAGGGCGCCGGGATCGCGGGCTACAACATGCAGTTCCTCGCGAACTCCTCGCAGATCGCGGAGTTCATCGGCGGTCAGCAGTGGACGATCGGCTACGACGAATTCGCCTACGCCAAGCTGTACGGGGTGCAGAGCGTCTGGGTGCAGAACGCCTCGGGTGCGTGGGTGCAGCCCTACGCGGAGAACATCGCGGCCGCGTTGCGGGGCGCGCACCTCCGCCCTGACCTGAGCCAGGAACTGAGCGGCGTCTACGCCAACCGCGATCCGAAGACCTACCCGATCTCGGCGTATTCCTACGTGATGACACCGTGCAACGCCACCCCGGATCGCGACACCTGCCGCTCCGGGTATTCCGAAGCGGGCAAGACCGAGACCATGTCGGGATTCCTCGACCACATCGCCTGCCAGGGCCAGATCAACATGGCGGCCATCGGGTTCTCACCACTGCCACCGAACCTTTCGCAGGAAATGATGAACTCGATCTCGCGCATGACCGGGCAGCCCCCGAAACAGCTCAACCCCGGCAACTGCGCGAACCCGACGTTCCACGGCAGCCTCGGCGCCGGTGCGTCGAGCCCGCCGGACCCGTTCATCGCCTTGGGCGGTGTCGACAAACTGACCAACGGCGGGCACAGCGGCGATCCCCAGAAGACCGCGGCCGCCGGACCGGCCGCGTCCGCGTCATCGCAGAACGCCGGGATCGCGACCGCCGACGCGAACGGCGGCTCCGACGAGGACCTCGCCAACGGCGGCTCGAAGAACTGGCGCGCGGCCGAACCCGCCGCGTACGGCAGCGACGGGTTCGGCGGTTTCGGCGCGTGGGCGGCGCTGGTGCTGTTCGTCGCGATCGTCACGCCGCTGGTGGTCAGGGGAGTCGTGCGGAAGGTCAGTCGCCGTTGACCACCAGCACCAGCTTTCCGCGGCCGTGCCCGGTTTCGATCTCCCGGTGCGCGGCCGCGGCCTCGGCGAGTGGGAACGTCCGTCGAATGTGGACGGTCACCTTGCCGTCCGCGTAGAGCGCGGCGATCTCGGCGAGCCTGGCCGCGGTGCGAATCGCCGGTGATGTCTTGATGCCGAGTTCCGGGGCCTTGGCGTGTTCGAACAACGTGACGATGCGGTCGCGGTCCTTCACCAGCTCCAGCGACGCGTCGAGCGCGGCGCCCCCGGCACCGTCCAGCGCGGCGTCGATCCCTTGCGGCGCGGCCTCCCGCAGCCGGTCGAGCAGCCCGTCGCCGTAGACGACCGGGGTGGCGCCGAGACCCCGCAAGTAGTCCTGGTTCGCCTCGCTGGCCGTGCCGATCACGGTGGCACCGCGCAGTTTCGCGAGCTGGACGGCGATGGTGCCGACCGCGCCCGCGGCCGCGTGCACGACGAGCGTGTCCCCCTCGCCGACAGCCAGTGCGTCCAGCGAGTTGTACGCGGTCTGCGCTCCTCCGGTCAACCCACCCGCCACCTCCCACGGCATTTCGGCGGGTTTCGGGGTGACCTGGTCCGCGGAGACCACGATGTACTCGGCGTAGGCACGCAGGACCGTGAAGCCCAGCACTTCGTCACCGATTTCGCTTGTGGTGACGCCTTTCCCGACCTGGTCGACGACACCGGCGAACTCGTTGCCGGGGATCCGCGGCCAGGTCAGTTCGGCCATCGACGGCTCCCAGCCCTGGCGGATCGCGGCGTCGAACGGCTGCACGCCCGCGGCCCTGATCCACACCCGCACCTGCCCCTCGCCTGCTTCCGGCGTGTCGACCTCGGTCAGGACGAGGTTCTCCGGCGGGCCTGGCGTGGTGAACGCCGCTGCCTTCATGATCGTTCCCTCCACGGGTTTCTCGTGTGCTGCCACCACATTCACATCTCCACCGCACTGGAGGTCAAGGACTGGACCTTCACCTAGGTCGAGGGTGCACAGTGGTGTCATGACCGTCGACATCGGACTGTTCCTGCCCTACCTCGGCGACGCCACGAGCACGCAGAACCTCGCCGAGGCCGCCCGCTTCGCCGAGGAAACCGGCCTGGACACGTTGTGGACAGGCGACAACCTGTCGATGGGGGCCACCCCGATCATCGACGCCACCCTCACACTGGCCACGGCCGCCGCGGTGACCGAGCGGATCGAACTCGGCCTCGGCGTGCTGCTGCCCGCGCTGCGGGGTACCGAATGGGCCGCGAAGCAGATCGGCGGGCTCCAGCACCTCAGCGGAAATCGGCTGCTGCTGGGCGTCGGCCTCGGCGGCGGTGACGAGTTCGACGCGCTCGGGATCACCGGTCGCGGCCGTCGCACCGACCGGTTCCTGACCGACCTGCCGTCACTTCTGGCCGGTGAAGCGCCGTTGAAGCTCGCTCCGGCCGTCCCGGTACCGCCGATCTGGATCGGCGGCAGCTCGATGGCCGCGCTGCGTCGCACGGCGCGGTTCGGCGACGGCTGGCTGGCCGACTTGATCACGCCGGTAGAAGTGCGCGAGCACCGGGAAACGCTGCGCGAACTCGCCGCTGAACACGGCCGCCCCGCCCCGGCGGTCGCGGCCGTGGTGGCCGGGGAAGTGCTTGCGGGGGAGAAATCCCGCGAGGACGCGTTGCACCGTTTCGCCGATCTGTTCGGCTTCCGCCCCGCCGACATCCGCGACCGGTTCATCACCGGCTCGGCCGCCGAAGTCGCCGGAGAGATCGCCGAATTCGCCGAAGCGGGCGCGGAAAAGATCGCCTTCATCTCCGGCGGTGACTGGCGCGCCACCTGCGCGAGCCTCGGCGAAATTCGCGCGCTGCTGCGCTGACGCGCTGTTAAGGTGCCTGCCGTGGAGATCAGGGAGTTCACCGACGCCGACTGGCCGCGGGTGTGGCCGATCGTGCGCGAGGTCGTGCAGGCGCGGGACACCTACACCTACGACCCGGACCTGACGGCCGAGGACGCCCGCGAGATCTGGATCGAGAGCCCGCCGGGCCGCACCGTTGTCGCCGTGGACGGTGAAGAGGTGCTCGGCACCGCGAAGATGGGCCCGAACCGCCCCGGTCCCGGTTCGCACATCTCGACCGCGAGCTTCATGGTCGCCGCCGACGCGCGCGGACGCGGCGTCGGCAGCACGCTGTGCGCTGACGCCCTCGACTGGGCCCGCTCCCGCGGCTACGCCGGAATGCAGTTCAACGCCGTCACCGAGTCCAATGTGGGCGCTGTGAAAGTGTACGAGCGCCTGGGTTTTCACATCGTCGGCACCGTGCCCGGCGCGTTCGAGCACCCGACACTGGGCAGGGTCGGCCTCCACGTCATGTACTGCCCGCTCTAGCGAGGGGATCCGCCGGTCCTCGGCGGATCCCCTCGCTCGCCGTCAGCGACGACCGCTGAGCGCGCGGGCGCCCGCGTACTCGGCCTGCGCACCCAGCTCCTGCTCAATGCGGATCAGCTGGTTGTACTTGGCCGTGCGGTCGGAGCGGGACAGCGAACCGGTCTTGATCTGCCCGCTGTTCACCGCCACCGCGAGATCGGCGATGGTGGAGTCCTCGGTCTCACCGGAGCGGTGCGACATGACCACCGAATAACCGGCCTTGAAGGCGGTTTCCACGGTCAGCAGCGTCTCGGTGAGCGTGCCGATCTGGTTCACCTTGACCAGGATCGAGTTGCCGATGCCGAGGTCGATGCCCTTGCGCAGCAGCTCGACGTTGGTGCAGAACACGTCGTCGCCGACCAGCTGGCAACGGTCGCCGATGGCGTCGGTGATCTGCTTCCAGCCGTCGAAGTCGTCCTGCGCCATCGCGTCCTCGATCGAGACGATCGGAAACTTGCCGACCAGCTCGGTCAGGTAGCCGACGTGCTCCTCGACCGACCGCTTGCGCCCTTCGCCCTGGTAGTCGTACACGCCGTCGGCGTAGAACTCCGAAGCCGCGGGGTCCAGCAGCAGCGCCACGTCCTCGCCGGGGGTGTAGCCGGACTTCTCGATCGCCCCGACCACGAATTCCAGCGCTTCGTCCGCGGAGCTCAGGTTGGGCGCGAACCCGCCCTCGTCGCCGACGTTGATGTTGTGGCCCGCCTCGTGCAGCGTCTTGCGCAGCGTGTGGAACACCTCGGAGCCCACCCGCACGGCCTCCTCGAAGTTCTCCGCGCCGACCGGCGCGATCATGAACTCCTGGAAGTCGATGGCGTTGTCGGCATGCGCGCCGCCGTTGATGATGTTCATCATCGGCATCGGCAGCACGTGCGCGAACACGCCGCCGACGTAGCGGTACAGCGGCTGGCGGTGCGCCGCCGCGGCCGCCTTGGCCACCGCGAGCGAAACACCGAGCGTGGCGTTGGCCCCGAGCCTCGCCTTGTTCGGGGTGCCGTCCAGCTCGATCATCGTCCGGTCGACGACGGCCTGTTCCTCGGCCTCGACGCCCCTGACCGCGTCGGCGATCTCCCCGTTCACCGCGGCGACGGCCTTGCGGACCCCCTTGCCGTGGTACTTGCTCTTGTCACCGTCGCGCAGTTCGACCGCCTCGTTGGTCCCGGTCGACGCGCCCGAGGGCACTGCGGCGCGGCCGACCGAACCGTCCGCCAACTCCACGTCGACCTCGACGGTCGGGTTGCCGCGGCTGTCCAGGACCTGCCGTCCGACGACGCGTGCGATCGCGGTCATTTCACTCCTCAAGCCAGGTGTATCGGTCAAGCCCCATCCTGCCCCGGCCCGGCCCGGCGAGCCACCACCCCTACCGGGTCGAGCACCCGGCACGCGCCGCCTCCACGAATTCGGCCACGAGCGGATCGCGCTCGCCGGGATGCCACGCGAGATCGATGCGCAGCGGTTCGACGTCGTGCAACCGGACCCAGCGGATGTCCGGACGCGAGTAGTAGGTGGTCATGCTGGCGGGGCTGATCGCGGCTCCCGCGCCGGAGGCCACGTTTTCGAGCTGCTCTTCGACGTTGCGGTTTTCGGCGCCGCAGACCGGATGGCTGCCGTCCGGGCGAGGATTGACCGCCCACCACGAGACCCAGGCTGGCGGGGCCTGCCTCGTCCAGGTCAGCGGCACCTCTTTGGCGTCCATTATGGACAGTGAGGTTCGCGTGGCGAGCGGGTGCGCCGCGGGCAGTCCGAGGTAGCGGTCCTCGGTGGTGAGCGGCAGGCTTTCGAGCCCGTGCAGGTCCTGCGGCTGCCACACCACCGCGATGTCGATCTCGCGCGCACGCAACGCGTCGACCTCCTGGCCCCAGTCGTAACGCCGCGGGACCACGGTCACCTCGGGGTGGTCGCGCTGGAACGCGGCCCGGATCTCGGTGAGCAAGGCCCCCGCGCCCGATGCCTGGAAGCCGAGCCGCAGCGTCCCGGCCTTCCCGGTGCGGTGCTTGCCGACCGCCGCGGCCGCCCTGTCGACGGCGAGCAGCACCTTGTGCGCCTCGGCCAGCAGATCGGCACCGGCCGGGGTGAGGTCGACGCCGCGGGCGTGCCGGTCGAGCAGGCGCACGCCGAGCCGCGTTTCCAGCTTCTTGATCGCGTGGCTGAGGGAGGGCTGGCTGATGTACAGCGCCTCGGCCGCGCGCCCGAAATGGCGTTCGCGGCACACCGCGACGAAGTAGCGCAGTTCCCGGATCTCCACGCCGTCGACGATAGACGCCGTCTATCGGGCGGTGCACCGGAAATCTTGGACGGCGCGGGGTCTGCACGGCGACGGTTGGTGTCGAACGACGACCCCGAAGGAGCGCTCCGTGACCACCACCCGTCGCCGCGAAACGCCGCCGCGCCCCTGGCTCGCGCTGATCGTGCTCGCCTCCGCCGTCGGGCTCGACGTGATGGGCATCGCGGTGGTGAACACCGCGTTGCCGGTGATCGGCGCCGATCTCGGCATGGGCGATGGCGCGCTGCCGTGGGTGATGACCCTGTACGCCGTCGCGTTCGCCGGTTTCCTGCTTCCCGGCGGCAGGCTGGCCGACGTGCTCGGCAGGCGCCGCGTGTTCGTCGCGGGAGTCGCGATCTACGCGGTGGGTTCGGCGGGCGCCGCGGCGGCACCGACCGGCGCGCTGTTGCTGATCGCGCGCCTGCTCCAGGGAACCGGCGCGGCGGTGTGCGGCCCACCGGCGCTGGCGCTCATCCCCGAAGTGTTCCCCGACCCGGCACGCCGGGCGAAGGCAGTGAGCGTGTACACCGCCGTCGGCGCGGGAAGTTTCGGCGGCGGCCTCGTCCTCGGCGGTGTGCTCACCGAGTTGGCCGGGTGGCGCAGCGTGTTCGGGGTGCTGGCCGCGGTCGCGCTACTGGTGACCGCAGTAGCACCGGTGCTCCTGCCCCCGGCACCTCAGCTGCCTCGGCAAAGCCTCGACCTGCCCGGCGGCCTCCTGGTTTCGACCGGCCTGATCGCGCTCGTACTCGGCGTCGGCTCGACACTCGTCTTCGTCCTCATCGGACTGGTACTGCTGACCGGATTCGTAGTGCGAGAAAGAATGGCGCGAGAACCGTTGCTACCACTGGCCATCCTCACCGGCGCGCCCGTCCGGGCGGCCACCGCGGCCGGGCTGGTGTTCTTCACCGCGCTCAACGGCTTGCTGTACTTCGCGCCGCTCTACCTACAGAACGTCTTGTCCTACAGCCCGATGGCCTCGGGCCTGGCGATCGTGCCGATGAGCGCGACGGTGATCCTCAGCGCCCGCGCCGCCGCCGCGCTGCTCCCCAAAGTCGGCATGCGATGGCTGCTCACCGGCGGCCTGCTACTCATGACGGTCGGGGTGGCGACGTGGCTCATGACCGGCACCGGTACCGGCTACTGGACGGGCCTGCTGCCCGGCATCGTGCTCATGTCCGTCGGCCAGGGGTTCGTGTTCACCACCATGACGGTCGCGTCGCTGACCGGCGTCGCCCCCGAACGCCACGGCGTGGCGGGCGCGTTCAACATCACCATGCAGCAGATCGGCGCCGGACTCGGCGTCGCCGTGGTCACCGCGATCGCCGCCGCGGCAACCACTCCCGGCGTCGGCGGCAGCATCACGGGGTACCACGCGGGCATCGGCGCCGCCGCGGCCGCTGCCTTGCTGGGCGCGATCGCCACCGCCTACACGCTCCGACGGCGCACGAACGAGCGCTGACGCACTTTCTCGTTGCCCCTGCGCACCGTTCCGCTTTCGCGCAGGGGTCCCGTTCACGCCACTGTGACTTTTAGGGACTTGAGCGCCCCGAAAGCCACTTTTGGGGCGCTCAAAACGCGACAGCAACAAGACGACTACATGTTGATCATGTGACCGGCAAGCCCGTGGATGGCTTCCTTGACGGCTTCGCCCAGGGTCGGGTGGGCGTGGACGTTCCGGGAGACTTCGTTCACGGTCAAATCCCATTGCTGGGCCAAAGTGAGCTGCGGCAAAAGCTCGGTCACGTCGGGGCCGATCAGGTGCGCGCCGAGCAGTTCGCCGTACTTCGCGTCGCTGAGGATTTTGACGAAGCCGCCTGCGTCGGCGAGGCCGTGGGCTTTTCCGTTGGCGGTGAAGGGGAACTTGGCGACCTGGACGTCGTAGCCCTTTTCGCGGGCCTGTTCTTCGGTCCACCCGAAGCTCGCGATCTGCGGCTGGCAGTAGGTGGCGCGCGGGATCATCGGGAAGTCGAGTTCCATGGTTTCCGCGCCGCCGATGGTTTCGGCCGCGACGACGCCCATGGACTCGGCGGCGTGGGCGAGCATGAGCTTCGCGGTGACGTCGCCGATCGCGAAGATGTGTGGCACGTTCGTGCGCCCGCGGCCGTCGATCGCGATCGCGCCGCGCTCGGTCAGTTCGACACCGGTGTTCTCCAGGCCGTAGCCCTCGACGCGCGGCTGGAAACCGATGGCCTGCAGCACTTTGTCCGCCTCCAGCACCTGCTGCTGGCCGTCCTTCGAGACGGTCACGCGGACCTGCGGGCCGGAGTCGTCGATCGAGTCGACGCGGGTCGAGGTGAGCACCTCGATGCCGAGCTTGCGGTAGCGCCGCGCCAGTTCCTTCGAAACCTCGGGGTCCTCCAGCGGGACCATCCGGTCGAGGAACTCGACGATGGTGACCTTCACGCCGTAGTTGTGCAGCACGTACGCGAACTCGACGCCGATCGCGCCGGCGCCCGCGATGACGATGCTGCCGGGAAGTTCGCTCGACAGGATCTGCTCTTCGTAGGTCACCACGCGCTCACTGCGCTGGGTTCCCGGCAGCAGCTTGGTGGTGGCACCGGTCGCGATGACGCAGTTGCCGAACGTGATCGTCTCGTCATTCACGCGGAGGGTGTTCGCGTCGACGAAGGTGCCGTGCCCGGAGTACTCGGTGATCTTGTTCTTCTTCATCAGGAAGTGCACGCCCTTGATGCGCCCGTCGGCGACCGAGCGGCTGCGCTCGTAGGCGGCGCGGTAGTCGAAGCGGACCGAGCCGTCGATCTCCATGCCGAACGTCTTCGCCTCGTTGTTCACGAGGTGGGCGATCTCGGCGTTGCGCAGCAGCGCCTTCGAGGGGATGCACCCGACGTTCAGGCACACGCCTCCCCAGTACTTCTCCTCGACCACGGCGGCCGAGAGGCCGAGCTGCGAAGCCCGGATCGCCGCGACATACCCGCCGACTCCGGCGCCCAGGACGACAACGTCGTAGTGTGCACTCATACCGGCAGCCTATGCCTCTACCGGGTGACGGGCGGCGCCTCCCCACGCGCTTCGCCCAGCAGGGTGGTCACCGCCGCCATGATCCTCGCGGTCGCCTCGTCGAGCACTTCCTTCGACAACGGCAACGCCGCGAGGTCCCGCAGGTCGACGGGCGGGCCCGCGATCAGATCGACGGTTTTCACCGGCAGCGGCCTCGGCAGCCACGCACCCGCGGGCAGCACCCGGTGCGTGCCCCAGTTCGCCACCGGGATCACCGGCGCGCCCGTCTCCAGCGCCACCCGCGCGGCGCCCGTCTTGCCCCGCATCGGCCACGCTTCGGGGTGATCGGAGAAGGTGCCCTCGGGGAAGATCGCCACGCATTCACCCGCGCGAACGGCCGTGACGGCGTCGCGATAGGCCTCACCCGCTGTCACCGCGCCGCGGTGCACGGCGATGTGCCGC
Organism: Amycolatopsis sp. CA-230715; assembly: GCF_018736145.1. Classification (GTDB taxonomy): domain Bacteria; phylum Actinomycetota; class Actinomycetes; order Mycobacteriales; family Pseudonocardiaceae; genus Amycolatopsis. The sequence continues at coordinate 7,208,768 of NZ_CP059997.1, read as the reverse complement.
CCCGACCGCACGATCGAGCGCACCAGCGGCACCTTCCAGAGGCTCGCCTTCGCCAGGTACCGGGGCACCCGGCCGCACCCGAGCACGAACGAGGTGAGGGTGGTCGGGTCGGCGAACGACAGGTGGTTGCTCACCACGACCACGCCGCCGGAGGCCGGGATGTGCTCGCCTCCGCGCATCCGGTAGCGGGTGCACAGCACCAGCAGCGGCCAGATCGCGTTGATCGCGAGCGCGTAGAAGAACCCGCGCCCCTCGCGCGGGAACCGGCGCCCGAAGGCGGCCATCTCCCGCAGGGTCAGTGGGGCGGGGGCCCGCCCGGACGGGTCGAGCGCGATCCAGCGCGGTGTCTTCCGGCGAAGTAAGAGCACACCGGTCATTCGACACCGGACCGCGCCCGGTTCGGGCAGGCACCCCGGAAAAACCCGGAAATCCGCCGGGAACTACTGCCTTTCGAGCACGACGACGGGGATCTCCCGGTCGGTCTTCTTCTGGTAGTCGTTGTAGTCCGGCCACACCGCGGCCATCTTCTCCCACAGCTTCGCCCGCTCCTCACCGGAAGCGGTGCGGGCGCGAGCGGTGAACTTGTCCGCCTTGACCTGCACCTTGACCTCGGGGTCCTCCTGCAGGTTGAGGTACCAGCCGGGATGCGCGGGGGCGCCGCCCTTCGACGCCACGATCACGTGGTCGCCGTCGACCTCCTGGTAGATCAGCGCGAACTTGCGGTCCTGACCGGTCTTGCGGCCCTTGGTGGTCAGCACCAGGATCGGCGCGCCCTTCTCCCAGTCGTGGCCGACCTCACCGTTGGTCTCCTCGTACCGGCGGACGTGTTCGTCACCGAAAAGCATGCGGTTGCTCCTGTTCGTAGCGGTCAACCAACGCTAACGACGGCGCCCCTCCTTCGCATTCCGCGGCACCCCTTGGAGGTCGAGCAGCAGGTCGCGCACCTCGGTCGCGGCGATCCGATCCCGTGGCGCCCCCTGCTCGGACGAGCACAGCAGCACCGGGCCGTCTTCCGCGGCATCGGGCAGGCGCCCGTGCGAACCGCGAACCCACCGCGGATCGAGTGGGACGACGTTCATCGCGTACCGCAGGCCCGCCTTCTTCTTCACCAGGTTGAGGCCCGCTTTCGCCTTCGCCAGCGGGTCTTCGGGGTTGAAGAACAGCTCGGCGGGGTCGTACCCGGGCTTGCGGTGGATCTCGACGCCGCGGGCGAAATCCGGCGCGCGGTCGTCGTCGAGCCAGTAGTAGTAGGTGAACCAGGCATCGGGCTCGGCGACGGCCACCAGCTCCCCCGCGCGCTCGTGATCGAGCCCGTACCGCGCCTGCCCCGACCGGTCGAGCACCTCGTCGACACCGGCGAGCCCGGCGACGAGATCGCGCACCTTCGCCCTGTCCGCCTCGTCGGCGACGTACACGTGGGCCACCTGGTGATCGGCGACGGCGAAGGCGCGCGAGGTCCACGGGTCCAGGTACTCCATCCCCTCCTGGACGTAGACCTCGAGCAGTCCCTCCGCGCGCAGCGCGCGGTTGATGTCGACGGGCTTGCTCGCGGCGGTGATGCCGTACTCCGACAGCGCCACGACCGTCGCGCCTTCCCGGCGGGCCTGGTCGAGCAGCGGCGCGACCTCGGCGTCGAGCGCCTTCGCCGCCGCGACGGCCTGCGCCGAATCGGGACCGAAGCGCTGCAGGTCGTAGTCGAGGTGCGGCAGGTACACGAGCAGCAGGTCCGGGCGGTGGTCCCACAGCACGCGCTTGGCCGCGCCGACGATCCAGCGGCTCGACGCGATGGACGCGGTCGGGCCCCAGTACTGGAACAGCGGGAACGGGCCCAGCTCCGCGGTCAGGCTGTCGTGCAGCGCGGGCGGGCGCGCGTAGCAGTCCGGCGATTTGCGGCCGTCGGCGTGGTAGACCGGCCGCGGGGTCACGGTGAACTCGGTGGTCGCGCCCATCGCGTACCACCAGCAGATGTTGGCCGCGGTGTGGCCGGGCAGCCGGGCGCGCGCGGTCTCCCACACCTTCTCGCCGCCGACGAGCTTGTTGTGCTGGCGCCACAGGTGGACCTCGCCGAGATCGCGGAAGTACCAGCCGTTGCCGACGATCCCGTGCTCGGCGGGGGTGAGCCCGGTGAGGAAGGTGGACTGGGCGCTGCAGGTGACCGCGGGCAGCACGGTGCCGAGTTCGGCGCGCCAGCCCGAGTCGGACAGCGCGGCGAGGTTCGGCATGTGGTCGAGCAGCTTCGGTGTCATGCCGACGACGTCGAGCACGATCAGCGGTGCGGTCATGCGGGTGCCCTTTCGGCGAGCAGGGTGCGGTGCGCCCAGCGCAGTTCGTCGGCGATACCGCCGGCGAGGTCCTGGCGGTGCGCCTCGGGCAGCACGTGCCAGGTGTAGGTCTCGACTTCGAGATGCGGGAACTCGGCCGGATCACCGATCTCGCGCCCGAGCGCCTCGACACTCCGCTCGATGACGTCCGTTGTGGACGAAAGCGGGGCGAACGGCCGCGTGTGCAACGGAACGTGGAAGTGCACCCGCCACGGGCCCTCGGCAGGCAACCGGTCCAGCGCCTCCGGCAGATCGTCGGCGGCCAGCACCGCACCGGACGGGGACAGCTCGCGCGTCTGGTGCAGGTACCGCGGTTCGACGAACTCGGCGAGCGCGGCGCGCGCCCCGGCGCTGCCGGGATCCGCGACGTGCAACGCGGCCGACACCTGGACCTTCATGACCCGCAGACCCGCGCGGTAGATCGACGCGACCGTCTCGGCGGGGTCCGCGAAGGACACCGCGAGGTGGCAGGTGTCCAGGCACAGGCCGATGTGCTCGGGATCGACCCGCCCGGCGAGCCAGCCCACCGCGTCGGCGACCGTGTCGAGAACGCAGCCCGGTTCGGGTTCGACGGCGAGCTTGACCGGCCGCTCACCGCCCAGCACGCCGGTCAGCGCGGTGAACGCGGCTGTCGCGGCTTCGTCGTCGGCACGGCTCCACGGGGTCCGCCACGCGAGCGGCAGCGTCGAGATGCTGCCGAACGCCGCGTCGTCGGGGAGCAGGTCCCTGAGCACCGCCACGCAGTCGGCGGTGTACCGCAGGCGCGACGCGTCTGTCCACTTCGGATGGTAGACGGCGTGCTTGACCACCTCGTCGTGGAAACCGCCGTACGGGAACGCGTTCATCGTCCGCACGGCGAGCCCGCGCGCGTCCAGTTCGGCCCGTAGCCTGCGCCGGGCCGTTCCGTCCTCGGCGAGCGCGGCCGCGACCGGGGCCGCCAGCCACAGCCCGAGGCCGAGCCTGTCGTGTCCGAGCGACTCGCGCACCGGCACGGCGTACGCGTCCAGCTGGCGCAGGACGCCGTCGAGATCCTCCGCCGGGTGGACGTTGGTGCAGTAGGACAGCATCAGACCACCGCGTCCGGACGGGCACCGCGCAGCACGGAGTTGCCCTCGAAGGTGGACTCGCCCGCCGGGACCTCGTCGAGCATGAGCCTGCCGCTCTGCCCGTAGAACGACACCGGGTTCCCCCACAGCACTGTGTCCACATCGGACTCGCCGAACCCGCTGGCGAGCATGGCGACCCCGGTGCGGTAGGTCTTGAGCGGATCGGACTTCCCCCAGTCCGCGGCCGAGTTCACCAGCACGCGATCGGTGCCGAACTCGCGGAGGATGCGCACCATCCGGTGCTCGTCCATCTTGGTGTCGGGGTAGATCGAGAACCCCATCCAGCAGCCGGACTCGGCGACCATGCCCACGGTGACCTCGTTGAGGTGGTCCACCACCACGTGCTCCGGCGGCACCCCGGACTCCTTCACCACGTCCAGGGTCCGGCGGGTTCCCGCGAGCTTGTCGCGGTGCGGCGTGTGCACGAGCACCGGGAGCGCGAACTCCTTCGCCAGCTCCAGCTGGCGCGCGAAGGCGTGCTCCTCGGCCTCGGTCATCGAGTCGTAGCCGACCTCGCCCACCGCGACCACGCCGTCCTTCGCCAGGTACCGCGGCAGCACGTCGAGCACCTCGGTGCAGCGCGGATCGTTGGCCTCCTTGGGGTTGAGCGCGATCGTGCAGTGGTGGCGGATGCCGAACTGCGCCGCGCGGAAGCGCTCCCAGCCGATCAGGCCGTCGAAGTAGTCGGTGAACGAGCCGACGTTCGTCCTCGGCTGCCCGAGCCAGAACGCGGGCTCGACGAGCGCGCGGACACCGGCGTCGTACATCGCTTCGTAGTCGGCCGTCGTCCTCGACGTCATGTGGATGTGGGGATCGAAGATGCGCATCAGGCGCCACCCTCCAGGATCAGGTCGACATCGGCGGGCACCACGCGGCCCGCCGCCTTTCGTTCGGCCGCGTAGTCGGCGGCCATCCGGCTCAGCTCGGCGTCCCGCCGTCGATCGAGCCCGGACACCGCGGCCAGCGGCACCCCCATGAACAGGCACTTCAACACCCCGTGCCGCCAGCTTCGCTGATCGAGCCGCGCTTCGGCGAACGGCCCGAGCGCGGCCGCCACGAGCCGGGTGTCGTTGCTGCGCAAGGCATCCGCGACCAGCTCCAGCCCGGCGTGCACGGTGTCCAGATCGGACTCCGGCAGCAGGTGCAGGCCGCGCAGGACACCCCGGCGTTCCGCGTCGTCGCCGTAGCGGTACAGCTCGCGGACTTCCTTGGCGAGGTCTTCACCGTCGAGCGCGACACCGAGCGCGGCCAGCAGCTTCCCGCGGGCCGCGTCGTCGACCGTGCCGTGCACCAGCCCGTCCGGGTCGGTTTCCCCGTGGAGCGGGCGGCGGCCGATCTCGCGGCCGACGGCGGGGAAAGCGGTCCTGATCTCGACCGGATCGTCCTCGATCGCGGCCACGCGCGCGGTGAGCCACGCGTTTTCCGGCGACGCCGCGCGCAGCGCCGCGATGCACCGCTCGGCGACCACCGGCGCGGCATGGCTGTGCCGGGGCAGTTCGACGGCGGCGAGCCCGGTGTACCCGATTTCGGCGAGCGCCCCGAGCGTCGCGGCGAGATCGAGCTCGCCCTCCCCGAACTCGAGGTGTTCGTGCACGCCGTGGCGCATGTCGTCGAGCTGGACGTTGAACAGCAGCGGCCCGGCGAGGCGTGCGCATTCCGCCGCGCTCACCGGCTCCACCGCGACGCAGTGCCCGACGTCGAGCGTAATGCCGAGCAGCTCCGGTGAGCCGAGTTCTTCCCGCAGCCGCAACGCCTCGGTGACGTGCTGGACGACCATGCCCGGCTCCGGTTCGCACGCCAGCCGCACCCCGCGCCCGGCCGCTTCGGCGAGCACCGGTTCGAGCGCGCTCCGCATCCGCTTCCACGCCAGTCCGGCGGGAATCCCGTCGTCGGCGACGCCGGACCAGAACGACACGCAGTCCGACCCCAGTTCCTCGGCGATCCGGATCGCGCGCTTCAGGAAGTCCACACGCGGCGCGGAATCGGCGGAGACGAGTGTGGGGTGGTGCTTGCGGCGCGGGTCGAGCAGGTACCGCGCGCCGGTCTCGATCACCGTGGACAACCCCAGTTCCCCGAGCCGCGCGGCGACCCGCCGCACTTCGCTCGCCAGCTCTTCGCCGTACGGATCGAGGTGGTGGTGGTCGAGCGTCAGCGCGACGCCGGTGTACCCGAGATCGGCGATGATCGCGAGCGCGTCGTCGAGCCGGTGGTTCGCGAACCCGTTGGTGCCGTATCCGAACCTCATGTGGGGCTCACCTTCCTCGCGAGCTTTCCCGCCAGCGGCAAAACTCCCGCCAGCAGCGCGGCCGAACGCACCGCCCCGTGCCGCGCCGCGAGGGCGGCCTGCAACGGCACCATCCCGTGGATACCGCCGACGGTCGCTTTGCGGACGAGCCGCGCCGACGGTTTCGTCGCGGCGTCGAGCTGGGGTTTTCCCGCTGTGGCGAGGAAACTCGCGGCGAACCCGGCAGCGGCCGCCCGGTGCGCCGGTTTGGCCTCGCCGCTCACCGCGAGCCCCGCCGACACGGCCGTGCCCGCGACGCTCGCCCGCGCGACCGCGCGCGATCCCCCGTGCACCTCCCCCGCCGACAACGCGGTGACGCCGAGCGTGTGCAGCCCGACGGTGGCGGCGGCCAGCCGGGCGCGGCCACCCATCAGCACGTCGAACGCCCGGCAGGCCGCCATCGCCAGCGGTGCCGCCGCGGTGCGCTTCAACCACGTGTCGTACGCCCACACCGCACCGGCCACCGGTACCGCGGCGCGCAATCCGCGCCTGCCGTCCGCTGCCGTCGCGATGCCGAGCCCGGCCAAGGTGAGCCCGCTCGCCACGCCCAGCGCGGTGCCTGGGCTGACCCGCCCGGACGGGATCGGGCGCTCCGGCCGCTCGACGGCGTCGATTCCGCGATCGGCCCAGTCGTTGAGCGCCATCCCCGCCCAGTAGAACGACGCCGAAGCCAACGGCAGGAGCAAACGCTTGCGCCGCAACGGTTCCCCGGCAGCCGCCGCCCCGGCGACAGTGTCCCCGAGCACGGTCAGCGCCGCGGGCGCGCGAACGAGTTCGACGAAGGCGCGCGCGTTCACAGCCCGGCCGCCCAGGAAACCAGCGCCGAATACTGCTCGGCGAGCCGGTGCTCGTCGCTGCCGAGCGGATCCTTGAAGAAGAACCCCAGCGCACCGAGCGCGCCGGTGCGGCCGGCCGCGTGCGCGGCCGCCGCGAACCGGGCGAGGTCGAGCACGAGCGGCGCGGCGAGCGACGAGTCGAACCCGGTCCAGGTGAACTGCAAGCTCATCCGCGCACCGAGGAAACCGCGGAACGACACGTGATCCCAGGCGATCTTCTCCTCGCCGAGCTCGGGCACGTTGTCGATGTGCAGCGGCGCGGTGACCTCGCCGCCGAGCAGGGTGGCCAGGCCCCTGCCCTTCGAGGCGAGCTTGCTGCCCGCGTGCCCGGAGTCGGCGAGCGTCCTGCCGTCACCGCCGCCGAGCAGGTTGGTGCCCGCCCACGACCGCACCTCGAGCGAACGCGTGGTGAACAGCGGCGCGAGCGCGCTGCGCACGAGCGTCTCACCGGTCTTGCCGTCCGACCCCGCGTAGGGCAGCCCGAGCCGTTCGGCCAGTTGCGCGAGCGCGGGCAGGCGCGGGCCCGTCGACGGCGTGAACTCGACGTAGGAGCACCCGGCGCGGAAGGCCGCGTAGGCGGCGATCGAACTCGGCGGTAGTACCGTGCGGCCCGGTTCGGCGAGCGCGGCTTCCAGCGCGCCGAGATCCTCGTGCTCGGGCAGGGAAGGGAACGGCGGTTCGGTCGAGGAGACGTTGACGACCACCACCCGTTCCAGCGCGTGGCGCGCGGCGAATCCGGTGATGTCCTCGGTGATGCGGCTCGCCGCTTCGCGCTGCGAACCGTCGTGCGTCGCGGGGTGGTAGCCGGGCCGGATCTCGGCGTCCACTGCGGACAGTCCCGGCCGGACCGCCTCGAACACCCTGTGCGGGATCACACCCGCGTCCACGAGCTGCTCGACGCGCTTGTCGAGCGGGGTGGCGGCGATGTCGTGCCCGCCGACCACGAACTGCTCCCACTCCGGTACTCCCACCCCCGCGAACGCCGGCGCCGAGCTGACCGACCCGATCGGCTCGACCACTCGCGACCGCAACCCCAGCAACCCGGTGACGGCGGTCGTCGCGACCGAACCGCGCGCCCCGATCAGCCACAGGCCGACCCGTCTTCGCTCGTCCATCGAACAGTCCCCCTTTTTTCGCTCGCTGCGCTACACGCGCGAGCGAGGTCGTTTGGTTCGCCACGACACCGATCTCGTGGTGTCGGCGATGATCGTTCCCCCGTCTCGATCATTGTGGACCCGGGCACCGACAGAACCGACGCCGGTACCCGCGATCGACGGTTGGTGATGTGCCCACAATCCGTTGGGGCAGAAGGGTTTTGGCGCGTTCAGCGGAAATTTTCCGGCACGACGGAAAACGGGCACCGGGATGACCCGGTGCCCGTCGTGAAGATCGTCGTCACAAGGTCAGCTCGGGGACCTCGACGCGCCGCCCCTCGCGCCACGCCCGCAGCCCCAGCTCGGCGAGCTGCACACCGCGGGCGCCCGCCAGGAAGTCCCACGGGAACGGCTCGCCCGATATGACGTGCCGGAGGAAAAGTTCCCACTGTGCCTTGAACCCGTTGTCGAACTCCGCGTTGTCCGGCACCTCCTGCCACTGGGCACGGAAGTCCTCCGTGGCGGGGAGATCCGGGTTCCACACCGGTTTCGGCGTCGTCGCGCGGTGCTGCACGCGGCAGCGGCGCAGCCCGGCGACCGCGCTGCCCTCGGTGCCGTCGACCTGGAACTCGACGAGCTCGTCGCGGAAGACCCTGGTCGTCCACGACGAGTTGATCTGCGCGATCACGCCGCCGTCGAGCTCGAAGATCCCGTACGCCGCGTCGTCCGCGGTCGCCGTGTACCGCGCGCCGCGCTCGTCGATCCGTTCCAGGATCCCGGTCGCGCCGAGGCACTGCACCGAGCGCACCGGCGCGATGATCTCGTCGAGCACGTAGCGCCAGTGGCAGAACATGTCGGAGATGATCCCGCCGCCGTCTTCGGCGCGGTAGTTCCACGACGGCCGCTGCGCCTCCTGCCAGTCGCCTTCGAACACCCAGTAGCCGAATTCGCCCCGCACGGACAGGATCCGGCCGAAGAACCCGCCGTCGACGAGCCGCTTCAGCTTCCGCAGCCCCGGCAGGAAAAGCTTGTCCTGCACCACGCCGTGCCGGACGCCCGCGTCACGCGCAAGCCGCGCCAGTTCCAGCGCGCCCGCCGTGTCCTCCGCGATCGGCTTCTCGGTGTAGACGTGCAGCCCGGCCGCGATCGCCTTGCGCACCGCGTCCGGCCGCCCGCTGGTCACCTGCGCGTCGAAGTAGATCTCCGCGCCGGACAGGGCTTCGTCGAGATCCGTCGTCCAGCCGTCGAGCCCGTGCCGCTTCGCGATCTCGGCGAGCTTCGCTTCGTTACGGCCGACGAGAACGGGTTCCGGCCACAGCGTCGTCCCGTCGCCGAGGCGCAGCCCGCCCTGCTCCCTGATCGCCAGTACCGATCTCACCAGGTGCTGGCGGTAGCCCATGCGGCCGGTGACCCCGTTCAGCACGATCCCGACGGACCGCTCGTGTGGTGACGGCATCGCGCCCTTTCTCGAAAAAACGGGCCACGACGGGCTGAATGCGCTTTCTGAATGCGCTTTCAGAACGTCCTCGTCCGGTAGGGTAAGCACGGCCGAACAGCACGGTCAAGACGGGACACCGGTGGAGGAGGCGGGATGAACGGCCAGCCGCACGTGACGCTCGAAGACGTCGCCAGGAGCGCGGGTGTTTCGCTGGCGACCGCGTCGCGCGTGCTCAACGGGACCACGAACGTGCGCCCCGACCTGCGCGACAGGGTGGTTTCCGCGGCCGCGGACCTCGCCTACACGCCGAACGCGCACGCGCAGGCGCTCGCGGGCGCCTCGCACCGCACGGTCGGCGTGATCTGCCACGACGTGAGCGACCCGTACTTCGCCTCGATCGCGCGCGGCGTGATGCGGGTGGCCGGGGAGAACGGGTTGCTGGTGATGCTGGCGAGCACCTTTCGCGATCCCGGCAAGGAAATCGCCTACGTGTCGATGTTCCGCGCCCAGCGCGCGTCGGCGATCCTGCTGATCGGGTCCGGTTTCGAGGACCGCGCCTGGGAACAGGCGATGGCCGCCGAGCTGGATCCGTACCGCAAGGGCGGCGGGCAGGTCGCGGTGGTGAGCAGGCACCGCAGCCTCAAGGTCGACACGGTGCAGCCGGAGAACCGCGAGGGCGCCGCCGAACTGGCGAAGGCGCTGCTGGCCATGGGACACCGGAGCTTCGCGGTGCTCAGCGGCCCGCGCGCGCTGACCACCGTCGTCGACCGGCTCGGCGGTTTCCGCGAGGCGCTCGCCGAAGCGGGGATCGAACTGGCCGAAGAGGACATCTTCGAAGCGGCGTTCACCCGCGACGGTGGCTACGCGGCGGCGAACGCGATGCTGGCCTCCGGGCGGAAACCGACCTGCGTGTTCGCGGTGACGGACGTGATGGCGATCGGCGCGCTCACCGCGCTGCGCGAAGCGGGCGTGTCGGTACCCGGGGACGTCTCGCTCGCCGGGTTCGACGACATCCCGGTGGTGCGGGACCTCACGCCACCGCTGACCACCGTCGCACTGCCGTTGGAGGAACTGGGCGCGCAGGCGATGGAGCTGGCCGCGAACGGCACGAAGAGCCGGAGCAGGGTCAAGCGGCTGGGCGGCGAGGTCGTGCTGCGCGCGAGCACCGCCCGCCCGCGCTGAAAGATGTGCGCCCGCGCATCCGCTTCGATGAGCGCTCGTCAGCGTTCGGGCGCTCTCCCTTTCCCTGCCGCAGCCTGAGCACGCATACGATTGACGAACAGGGGGTAGGCGCAGGCCGTGAGGAGCGCGGCAGCGGCGCACGTGACCAGGAGTCCGGTCACGTCGGTGTGCGCGAGGATGAGCGCGCCGGTGAGCCCGCCGAGGGCGTCCCCTGCCAGGAACCCGCTGGAGGACAAACCGAAGAGCCGGCCGCGGAGGTGTTCGGGGAAAAGGTCTGCCTGGATCAGCTCTTCGCTGTAGGCGGCGACGGCCAGTCCGGCGTAGACGAGCGTCAGCAAAAGCACCGTGGCCAGAGGGATGCGGAGGAGGGCGGTGCTCAGACACGCCGCGGCGATGGACAGCTCGGCGGCGACGAGACCGGTGAGCCGATGGCGTTTGCGGTCGAAGTGTCCGGCGATGACCGCGACCAGGACCCGGATCACGGCGAGTCCGCTCATACTCAAGCCGACGAGGCTCGGCGTGATATCGGCTCGGTTGAGGATGAGGGGGGCGTAGGGCACCAGCATGCTCAGGCCGAATCCGGAAAGCAGACCCAGCGCAAGAACCCCCATTGCCATGGGCTTGGGAACTGCCGAGGGGCCGGTTCCCGAGGTGTCCGTGTTCCGAGGTTTGAGCAGATGACGAGGTCGTAGGACGGCGATGGCGCCGATGATGAGTGCGGGCAGCACAAGGCCGGCGACGTAACCGGTGTGCGTGTCCGGGGTGAACAGCAGCAGCGGGGTGAGCAGCGCGGATCCCAGTGCAATTCCGATATCGGTGGTCGCGGTGCGATACGACACGGCACGAGGCCGGGTGTCGTCGTCGGTTATCTGCACCAACCATGGCCGCAAGCAAGTAGTCAGCACCGACGCACCGATACCCATGACGACTCCGTTGACGACCGCGAGCAGCCAACTGGTGTGCTGCAGCCGTAGCAGCAACCCGGCAGCGTAGATCACGCTCCCCACCGAGATCACACCGGCGACCCCGACCCGATCCACGAGCCAGCCTGTGACTGCGGCACCTGCAACACCCGTAACGGCCATAGCGGTGTAGGTGACGGCCAGCAGTGGTAAGGCGTGTTTCTGATCGAGGTACAGCGACCACGTGGTCTTCGACAGGGACATACCGCTGTAGAGCAGTAGATGCGCGAGCATCAACCGCACCATCGCGGCCCCGGGGCGGATCACGACGCTGGGACACCGCTGTCGCTCAGCGCCGTCTCCATCGTCGCGAGATTGTCGCGCAAGTCGCTGTTGTCAGGATGGATTTCGAGTGCTTCTCGCAGGATGTCGCGGCCTGCTTCGAGGCCCGTGACATGGCTGACGATTTCCGCTCGCAGACTCCACATGTCCGGGGACACCTCTCCAGCGCCGACATGTCGGATATGGGTGTTCAGCACCTGCAGAGCCTCGTCGAGCCGTGCCGCCTCGTTGAGGCGATAGGCCAGATCATAAGCGTAGGCTGAGGACGATTCGTCGAGCCGGAACGCACGTCGCAAGGCAGCGATCGCCTCATCGGTACGTCCCTGTTTCGCCAACGCATATCCGCGCAGACTGTGCGCCTCGGAAATGGCCTCGTCCAGGGCGATTGCGGCGTCGATACTCTCCTGAGCTGCTATCGGGTCGTGTAACGCCAGATGCACTCGGGCCAACTCGAGATGGTAGTCGGGCATTCTCGGGTCGTGGCGGAGGAGTTCGCTGAACGTGGCGCGAGCCTGAGACAGCTTCCCTAGCGTTTGGTAGCACAAAGCCACGTTGTAGATGAGTACAGCCTTGTGCAAGGCATCCCGCGGGGTCTCGCTCAACAACATGTCGATACCGACCTGTACACGACGTGCGGCTTGCCCCACCAGACCTCGTTTGTATTCGACGAGGGCAAGACCGTTGCGGTTGAAAACCTGGTCGAAGGTGCGCTGCTGCGCGTCATCGGCCGGCAACTCCTGCAGGATGGTATACGACTCCTCCAGATAGGCCTCCGCCTTGTCCAGGCTGCGCAGGTGATTCGCGTGGTGTCTGGCGTAGAGCATAGCGAGCGCGTAATCGGCGTTTGCCCGCGCGCGAGGACCGTGCGACCTCCACAACAGGTAATACGCCTCAGCTTCGTGATTCCTGCCCAGCAGAAGAAGCGCAATACCCATCATTCGATGCAACTCGGCGTCGTCGGACTCGTCGAGTAACCGAGTGCACAGCGGAACAACCGACCATCCGTCGCCGACATTCAAATAGCATTCCGCCGCCTCCTGAACCTGCGCTCGGTCCTCCGATCCCAGCGGGCCGGATCGAGAGACCAGACGGTGCACCAAAGCTTCTTTGCCGGTCGAGACATAACTCACCACCGCCGCGTCGCCAGGAATTCCTTCACGGCCGTGTAGTACGAACTCGAGTTCGATTCCTGAACGGCTCACCGTTCGCACGAAGTCTTGCGACGCCCCGTCCAGTACGACCGCGTTGTCGATCTCCACTCGGACCGGCCCGAGAGTCCCTACCACGCGCTCAGCCAGCAGCCGTAGATGTCGTCGGCACCGTTCGACCGAGAAGAACCGAATCTGTTCCGCGAACTCCGCCCCATCAGACATGCTGACCTCGTCAGCCGCCACCCTGTACGTGCTGTCAAGTGGATAAAGGAATCGAAGAGCGAGACGTTCACGCGCAGTCTGCGGAACGAAATCAGCTTCGCGCAGCAGAACCTTGAGCAAAGTATGGGTCGCCAGTCCACGATTTGCCACGAAGCGAACAGTTCGCACGGAACCCTCCTCAAGATGATCAAACCGATGGACGAAGTGGGTGCGGCGGCCACCGCATGGCCGCCGCACCCACGTGACACGGATCAGTTCCCAGCGAACGGGCGGTTGTACGGAGCGTTCAGCGAAATCTTGACCGGCTTCGGCTCCGTCTTCTTCAAGGTCATCAGATATCTCCTTTGCTCAGTCGGCCAGCAACTGAATTCACCAGTCGATGGCTGCGAATACGGGTAGGACCCGGACGGTTTCCGGGTTCGCGAAGCCCCGCCTCGCATGGACAACACCATGTCACCCGTCCTGTGTCGGCACGAGAGTTGATCACGGGAGAGATCGACGAAACTCCCGGCAGGCGACCCGGCCCCCGCATGCAAGCCCCGTGCCCAAGGCAACCGCACCCATGCCACCCGGCGTCGAACTCCCCGGCCCGACAGAGCACTCTTGTCAACCGCCACCACAGTGGCCTACGGTGGACCGAGAAAGCGCTTTCACACGCGGAGGGCAGCTCATGACCGCACTTCGGCTCCCCCGTCGCGACGGCACGCTCGCGCCGTGGGCGCCGTCGGGAGCGCGCCCGCCCGCACCCCCGTCGTCGCCGCCGGGTGCCCGGATCGCCTACGCCGCGGCGCACGTGGTGGCCGATCCGCTCGCCGCGGGCGATCCCGCGCACGAGGTGGTCCTCGACTGGGACGCTACGCTGGCCTTCCGGCACCACCTGTGGTCTTGCGGACTCGGGGTCGCCGAAGCGATGGACACCGCGCAGCGCGGGATGGGACTGGACTGGACGACCACCCGCGAACTGATCCGCCGCACCGGCGAAGCAGCCCGCGACGGCGGAGGGCGTTGGGTGGCCGGGGTCGGCACCGACCAGCTTCCGCCAGGGTTGTCCACAGTGGACGAAGTGGTCTCGGCGTGGCGCGACCAGCTCGACTTCGTGCTCGGCGCGGGCGCTACGCCGGTGGTGATGGCGAGCAGGGCGCTCGCCGCGGCCGCCACCGGCCCCGCCGACTACCGGTCTGCCTACGGCAAGCTGCTGTCCGATGTAGACGGACCGGTGCTGCTGCACTGGCTCGGCGAGCAGTTCGATCCCGCGCTCTCGGGCTACTGGGGTCATCACGACGTGCGCGACGCGGCGCGCGAACTGGCGAACCTGTGCGCCGACCACGCGCCGGTGCTCGCCGGGGTGAAGGTGTCCGTGCTCGACGCCGGGGTGGAAACGGAGTTCCGCCGTGCACTGCCGGACGGGGTCGCGTGCTACACCGGTGACGACTTCTCCTACCCGAAGCTGATCGCCGGGGACGACCGGGGGCATTCCGAAGCGCTGCTCGGCATCTTCGACCCGATCGCCCCGGTGGCCGGTGCCGCACTGGCCGCATTGGATTACGGGGACACGGCGGGCTTCCACGCGCTGCTCGACCCGACGGTGGCACTGGCGCGCGAGATCTTCCGCGCGCCGACCCGGCACTACAAGGTCGGCGTGGTGCTGCTCGCCTACCTTTCCGGGCACCAGGACCACTTCCGGATGGTCGCCGGTCTCGAATCGGCGCGGTCGATCGTGCACCTGGCCGAGGTGCTCCGGCTCGCCGACGCCGCCGGGGTGCTGCCGGACCCCGAGCTCGCGGTGGCGCGGATGCGGCCGCTGCTGGAAACCGCGGGCGTGCGGTGATGGATCGGTTGAGCCTGAACCAGATCACCACGAAGGCCTGGTCGCTGCCCGAGGCGGTGCGGGGATGCGCCGAAGCGGGCGTCGGTTGGATCGGCCTGTGGCGGGACAAGGTCGCCGAGGTCGGCGTCGACGAAGCGGCGAGGCTGGTGCGCGAGCACGGCGTCGGCGTGTCTTCTTTGTGCCGCGGCGGTTTCCTCACCGGTGTCGAACCGGACGGGTCCCCTGTGGACGGTGTGGCGATGACGAAGGAGGCCATCGGCGAAGCCGCCAGGCTCGGCGCGGGGGTGCTCGTGCTCGTCGTCGGCGGGATCGCGGGCAACGATCTCGCCGCCTCGCGCCAGCGGGTCGCCGACGCGGTGGGCGAACTCGCCCCGCTCGCGCGCGAGCGGGGCGTCGTGCTCGGGCTGGAACCGTTGCACCCCATGCAGTGCGCGGAACGCTCCGTGCTGTCCACTGTGGATCAGGCGCTGGCGATCGCGGCGGAGCACCCCGCCGACGCGGTCGGAGTGGTCGTCGACGAGTTCCACGTCTGGTGGGATCCGCGCCTGGCGGAGAGCATCGCCGCCGCGGCGGGCCGGATCGCCGGGTTCCACGTGTGCGACCAACTGGTCCCGCTCCCCGACCCGTTGCTCGGCAGGGCGCTGCCAGGGGACGGCCCGATCGATCACCGCATGCTCCGCGCCCGCGTGGAGGCGGCCGGGTACACCGGGCCGATCGAAGTCGAGGTGTTCAACGCCGAACTGTGGCGGCAACCCGGCGACGAGGTGCTCGCGAAGGTCATCCGCGCCTACCGCGATCACGTCGCGGGGTGAACCGCTTGCGGTCCGCCCACCCGGCTGGTTGGCTGCGATTCTCGGTAGCGCACCCGCTACCGACCGCACACGGGGGTGGCAGCGATGACGGAGGGCGAGCACGACGAGAACGGCGTCCGGAGCGTGTTGCGCGCGATCGACCTGCTCGGGCTGTTCACCGAGGACCGGCGCGCCTGGACCGTGCGGGAGCTGACCAGCGCCAGCGGGCTGCCGAAGACCACGGTGATCCGGCTCGTGGCGACGTGCGAGCAGCGCGGGATGCTGTGGTCCGGCGAGGACGGCATGATCACGGTCGGTCCCGGCCTCCTGCGCTGGGCGAGGCTCGCGCACACCGCATGGGACCTCCCCGGGCCGGTGCTGGAGGCGATGGCGACGCTGTCCACGCGGTGCGGTGAAACCGTCAACCTCTACGTCCGCAGCACCGTGCACCGCGTGTGCGTCGCGCAGCACGAGGGG
The DNA here is from genome assembly GCF_018736145.1 of Amycolatopsis sp. CA-230715. Classification (GTDB taxonomy): domain Bacteria; phylum Actinomycetota; class Actinomycetes; order Mycobacteriales; family Pseudonocardiaceae; genus Amycolatopsis. Next base: position 7,192,794 of record NZ_CP059997.1, on the reverse strand, counting down.
CCGCGGACCATCCGGCACGTGGTGCCGGTCGGCGACGAACTGCCGCTGTGGTCGGGCGCGGCGAGCAAGGTGCTGCTCGCCGGGGCCGAGGACGAGTTCCTGCGCCGCGTCTCCGCGACCTCGCCCCACGGCGAGGACCTGGTCGGCGAGCTGTCCAGGCAGGCTCGGCAGGCGGGCGAAGACGGGTACTCGGTGAGCCACGGCGAGCGCGAAATCGGCGCGTCGAGCGTGGCGGCGGCGGTGCGGGACCGGGAGGGCAAGGTCGTGGCCGCGCTCGCCCTCGCCGGTCCCACCACGCGGTTCAGCGGCGAGCACCTCCGCGACTTCGTCGACGCCACGGTGAACGCGGCTCGCCGGGTTTCTTCGATCGGCCTCGCGCCCGCGTCCTCAGGCGAAGGTCGCCTCGCGTGAATCGCGGAGCGCGATCGCCGCGCAGAACCCGGCCAGCGAAAGCTCCGGAACCGCGCAGGCGAGCGCCAGCGCGAGCTCACCGCCCGCCTGCGCGGTGAGCACGTCGAACCACGCGTCCATGACCGCGAGCGCGGCGACCGCCGACGCGCTCAGCGCCGCCCGCCGGTCTCCCCTGCCGTAGAGCACGGCCGTCACCGCGCAGCCCAGCGCGATCATCAGGTCGAGCCCGACCCACACCGCCTGCCAGTGCCGCACGACGGTAGTGGCGGGCAAAGTCTGCTGCAGCACCACCACCCACGGCACCATCGCCGCCGCCACGCCGCCGAGCACGCGCGGCGCCCAGGTGCGCGCGGCGATCCCCCGAGGCCCCAGGCGCGTGCGCCGGGCCACCGTCAGTACTGCCATGTCTCCTCCTGTGTGTCCCCTGCCGACCACGATAGAGTTGCAGAACTTTTTCTGCAAGCTTTTTTGTGCAGAACTTTCTCGGCCCATGGGGTACGGTGCTGGTCATGGCGAAGACCCCGCCCCGCCGGGTGACCAGTGACGGCAAGGCGCTCAAAGCGCTCGCGAACCCGCGGCGCGCGAGGATCCTGCAGGAGCTGGGCAAGCACGGAGAAGCGAACTCCACGACCATCGCCGACGCGCTCGGCGAGAACACCGGCACCACGAGCTACCACCTGCGCGTGCTGGCCGAGGCCGGGATCATCGAGGAGCGGCCCGAACGCGCGACCGGCCGCGAACGCTGGTATCGGACCGTGCCGACCGATCGCAGGGCACCCGAGTACGACTCACTGTCCGAAGAGGACAAAGCGGCCTACGACGCGTGGGCGAGGCTGCGGATGCCCGGCGAGATCGCGCTCTTCCAACGACTGGTGCGGGAGTACAACCAGCACGGCGGCTGGGTGCAGGTGTCCCGTAGCTACGACTACTACACGCTCGACGAGGTCAAAGCGCTGACGAACGAGCACATCGAACTGCTCAACAAGTACGGCAGCCCGAAGGAAGACGCGCCGCCGGATGCGAGGCCGGTCCACACGCGCTTCTTCACCTTCCCGGACACCGAAGCCGAAACGGACTGACGCACTTTCCTGGCGCCGTGATTCCGGGTCGCCACGCCCCGAAAGCCGAAAGATGCGCCTATAGAGGTCGTCGGGCTGCAGGTGTCGCCGAAGGCTCCTCTTAGGGCGTTGGGCGTCCCGATCTCGGCCCTCGCGGCGGGCCGCCGCCACCCGCGCGAGTCCCCGAAGGTGGCCTTCGGGGCGGTAGATGCCGCGAACTCGGCCCTCGCACCACAATTCCCGCCACCCCGCGCAAGCCCGCAGCAGGCTGTCGCGTTCCCCGAAAGTGACCTTCAGGGCACGGGAAACCGGTCAGCGGCGGCGTTTGCGGCCCGCCGCGGCGCGGCGTTCGGCACGGGCGGCGAGGATGTCCCACACCGGGAACACCACCGCGGCGATCACCGCGAGCATGCTGACGTAGCGGCCGAAGCCGCCGTTGATCGAGACGCCGGCGACCCGGAACAGCTCGCGTTCGTCGTCGCCGAACTGCAGCTCGATGAGCGACCAGCCCAGCACCGCGAGCAGCAGCGACACCGCGGCGCCCACCAGCCACAGCTGGGGCAGCCCCGCCGCCCGCGCCCGCGAGGACTGTCCGAACGCGACCATCACCGCGCCGATGAGCAGCAGCAGGATCGGCGGGCACCACGAGAAGAAGTCCGAATGCCACGCGGTGCGGACGACGTCGGAATGCGCCTGCGCGGCCAACGCGTCGTCGAGTTCCCTGGTGTCCGCGGTCAGCACAGTCCACGGCAGGAACGTCGAGGCGAGCGCGAGCAGCCCGGCACCGAGACCGGACCACGCGCGCCACCCGACGCGATCGAACGACCACCCCAATTCAGGAACCGACCCGCTCGATGATCAGCTCGCGCACGCGCTTGGCGTCGGCCTGGCCCTTGGTGGCCTTCATGACCGCGCCGACGATCGCACCGGCCGCCTGCACCTTGCCGCCGCGGATCTTGTCCGCGATGTCCGGCTGCGACGCCAGCGCCTCGTCCACGGCGGCGAGCAGCGCGGAGTCGTCGGAAACGACCTTCAGCCCGCGCTTCTCGACGATCTCGGCCGGCTCGCCCTCGCCGTCCAGCACACCGCGGACGACCTCGCGCGCGAGCTTGTTGGTCAGCTCGCCGGAGGTGACCAGCTCGATCACCTTCGCCACCTGCGCGGGCGTGATCGCGAGCCCGGCGAGATCGACCTCGCGGGTGTTCGCCTCCTGCGCGAGGAAGTTCACCCACCAGCCGCGCGCGTCAGAGGGTTTCGCCCCGGCGTCTACAGTGGACGCGACAAGCTCGACGGCACCGGAGTTGAACAGGTCGCGCAGTTCCTCGTCGCTCAGCTCCCACTCGCGCTGGATGCGCTTGCGGCGCTCGGTCGGGTCCTCCGGCAGCGTCTTGCGCAGCTCTTCGACCCACTCCCGCGACGGCACGACCGGCACCAGGTCGGGCTCGGGGAAGTACCGGTAGTCCTCCGCGGTTTCCTTGGCACGCCCGGCAGACGTGGTGCCGTCGGACTCCTGGAAGTGCCGCGTCTCCAGCGTGACGGTGCCACCCGAGGCGAGCAGCGCGCCCTGCCGCGACATCTCGTACCGCACCGCGCGCTCGACGCTGCGCAGCGAGTTGACGTTCTTCGTCTCGGTGCGCGTACCGAACTCGGTGGCGCCCTTCGGCATCAGCGACACGTTCGCGTCGCAGCGCAACGAGCCCTGGTCCATCCGGACGTCCGACACGTCGAGCGCGGACATCAGCGCCCGCAACGCCGTCACGTACGCGCGGGCGACCTCCGCCGCGCGCGCGCCGGTGCCGACGATCGGCTTCGTGACGATCTCGATCAGCGGCACGCCCGCGCGGTTGTAGTCGAGCAGCGAGTAGTCCGCGCCATGAATACGGCCCGTCGCGCCGCCCATGTGCAGCGACTTGCCGGTGTCCTCCTCCATGTGCGCGCGCTCGATCTCGACCCGCACGACCTCGCCGTCGTCCAGCGTCACGTCGAGGTGGCCGTCGAACGCGATCGGCTCGTCGTACTGCGAGGTCTGGAAGTTCTTCGGCTGGTCGGGGTAGAAGTAGTTCTTCCGCGCGAACCGGCACCACTGCGCGATCTCGCAGTTCAGCGCCAGCCCGATGCGGATCGCCGACTCGATCCCCTTGCCGTTGACCACCGGCAGCGAACCGGGCAGCCCGAGGCAGGTCGGGCACACCTGGGTGTTCGGCTCGCCGCCGAACGTCGTCGGGCAGCCGCAGAACATCTTGGTGTCGGTGTTCAGCTCGACGTGCACCTCGAGCCCGAGCACCGGGTCGTAGCGCTCGACGACCTCGTCGTAGTCCATCAGCTCAGCCACGGCGGTCACTTCTTTCCTCCCAGCTCGGGCACCTGGTGCACCAGCGAACCTCCGGCGGCCGCGTCGCGCGCCACCTCGTACGCCGCGCCGACCCGGTAGAGCCGGTCGTCGGCCAACGAAGGAGCCATGATCTGCAGCCCGACCGGCAGACCGTCCTCATCGGACAGTCCACTCGGGACACTCATGGCGGCGTTGCCAGCCAGGTTCGACGGGATGGTGCACAGGTCGGCGAGGTACATCGCCATCGGGTCGTCCACCCGCTCGCCGATCTTGAACGCCGTGGTGGGCGTGGTCGGCGACACCAGCACATCGACCTTCTCGAAGGCCGAGTCGAAGTCGCGCGAGATCAGCGTGCGCACCTTTTGCGCGGAGCCGTAGTAGGCGTCGTAGTAGCCGGACGACAGCGCGTAGGTGCCCAGCATGATCCGCCGCTTCACCTCGGCGCCGAAGCCCTTTTCCCTGGTCAGCGACATGACCTCTTCAGCGCTGTGCGTGCCGTCGTCACCGGCGCGCAGGCCGTAGCGCATCGCGTCGAACCGGGCGAGGTTCGACGAGCACTCGCTCGGTGCGATCAGGTAGTAGGCGGGCAGCGCGTAGGTGAAGTGCGGGCACGACACCTCGACGACCTCGGCGCCGAGCTCGCGCAGCTGCTCGACCGCGGCCTCGAACGACCGGAGCACACCTGCCTGGTAGCCGTCCCCACCAAATTCCTTGACGACGCCGACTCGGACGCCGGACAAGTCGCCGGTCAGACCCTGGCGAGCGGCGGCGACCACCGGCGGCACCGGCGCGTCGATCGAGGTGGAGTCGAACGGGTCGTGGCCGCCGATCACCTCGTGCAGCAGCGCGGCGTCGAGCACCGTGCGGGCGCACGGACCGGCCTGGTCGAGCGAGGACGAGAACGCGACGAGGCCGTACCGGGAGACACCGCCGTAGGTCGGCTTCACGCCGACGGTGCCGGTGACCGCGCCGGGCTGCCGGATCGAACCGCCGGTGTCGGTGCCGATCGCGAGCGGCGCTTCGAACGCGGCGATCGAGGCCGACGAACCGCCGCCGGACCCGCCGGGGATGCGCGCGTGGTCCCACGGGTTGTGCGTCGGGCCGAACGCGGAGTTCTCGGTGGACGAGCCCATCGCGAACTCGTCCATGTTCGTCTTGCCGAGGATGACGACCCCGGCCTCGCGCAGCTTGCGCGTCACCGTGGCGTCGTAGGGCGGGAGCCAGCCTTCGAGCGTCTTCGACCCGACCGTGGTCGGGATGCCCTTCGTGGTCAGCACGTCCTTCAGCGCGAGCGGCACGCCCGCGAGCGGGGAGGCGAGTTCGCGGCCCTCGGCCACGTCGCCGTCGACCGCGCGGGCGGCTTCGAGCGCGCCCTCGGTGTCGACGTGCAGGAACGCGTGGACGTGGTCGTCGACCGCGGCGATGCGGTCCAGGTGCGCCTGCGTCACCTCGACCGAGGTCACCTCGCGCGTGCGGATCTTCTCCGCCAGCTCGGCGGCGGTCAGCTTCGTCAGCTCGGTCACGTCACTCCTCCCCCAGGATCCGCGGCACCCGGAACCGGCCCTCTTCGGCCGCGGGCGCGCCGGAGAGCGCCTGCTCCTGGCTCAGCCCCGGCCGCACGACGTCCTCGCGGAACACGTTGGTCAGCGGCACGGCGTGCGAGGTCGGCGGGATGTCGTCCGCGGCGACCTCGCTGACCTTGGCCACCGAGTCCAGGATCTGGTCGAGCTGGCCTGCGAAGACGTCCAGCTCGTCATCGGTGACGGCCAGCCTGGCCAGCTTGGCGAGGTGTGCGACCTCGTCACGGGAAATATTGGTCACGCGGGTGGCTCCCCGGGGGTGTCTGCGACTGCTTCTCGAAGCGCCAAGTCTATGGCGGCGGCCGACGTCATCTCGACTGGGTTACGGCTCGCGAAGATCCCGCCAGACGGACGGGCGATCGGGTTGGCTCTCGTGGTCTGCCACAATCATCGACCGGCAGCGGGACGGCCGGCGCCGTCCTGCCGAGGAGACGAGAGGGGTGCGACGTTGTCGTTCCTGATCCGGGTGCAGCTCCCGGACAGTCCGGGCACCCTCGGCGCGGTGGCCACCGCGCTCGGCACCGTCGGCGCGGACATCCTCAGCGTCGACGTCGTCGAACGCGGCGGCGGTGTGGCGATCGACGACCTGGTCGTCGAGCTGCCGTCCGGTCGCCTGCCGGACTCGCTGATCACCGCGGCCGAGAGCGTCGAAGGCGTCGAGGTCGACGCCGTCCGCCCGTACGCTGGCGTGCTGGACACGCATCGCGAACTCGAACTCGTCGAGGAAATCGCCGGTCAGCCGGGCGCGGGGTTGTCGATCCTGGTCGAAGGCGTGCCGAGGATCATCCGCGCGGGCTGGGCGCTCGTGGTGAAGTACTCGCAGGACGGTGTGCACCGGCTCGCTTCGTCGAGCGCCGCGCCGGAGGCGGAGATCACCGAGCTGCCGTGGCTGCCGCTCGAACGGGCCACGATCCTGGACTCCGAGGAAGCGTGGATCCCGGAGACCTGGCAGGAGCTGGGCACCGAACTCGCCGCCACCCCGCTGGGCAAACCGGACAAAGCACTGCTCGTCGGGCGGCCGGGCGGGCCGATGTTCCGCGCCGCCGAAGTCGCGCGGCTCGCCCACTTCGCGGGCATCGTGTCCGTCGTGCTCGACGGCTGAGGCTACTTCCCGGCCAGTAGCGCCACGACCGGGGCGAACCGCTCCAGGTCGGTGTCAGAAACCACGTGGTAGGACAGGCCGAAGCGCTCCCGCCGGTCGAGTAGTTCGTCCACGATCCGGTCCACCGGGCCGACGACCTTCGACGGCATGTCCAGCACGACCTCGCCGTCTCCCCAGCCGCGCGTGCGCGCGATCCGCTCGGCCTCTTCGCGGTGGTCGTCGACGACGTGCACGGTCAGGATCTGGGTCAGCTCGATGTCGTCGAACCGAGAGCCCGCGCCTTCGGCGACGAGCGCGATCTTGCGCGCCATCGCCGCCGACGAGCGCTCTGACAACGCGCCCGAGATGGCGCCTTCCGGGAGCGCGATCGGGAGGATGCCGACGATGTCGGCTGTCTGGCCAGCCAGCCGCAGCATGCGCGGTCCGCCGGAGCCCATCAGGATCGGCGTTGCCGTCGCGGCGTTCGGGAAGGTGGCGAGGCCGTCGATCCGGTAGTGCGCGCCGTCGGCCGTGACCTCCTTGCCGTCGAGCAGGCTTTTGAGGATCGGTACCGCCTCGGCGAGCCTGCCGACCCTGGTGCCCGCGGCGTCGAACGCGAGCCCGGCGCGCTCGTACTCGTCGCGGTGCCAGCCCGCGCCGATGCCCAGTTCGAACCGGCCACCCGAGATCTCCTGGAGGGTGGCGGCCTCCTTGGCCAGCAGCACGGGATGGCGGTAATCGTTGGCCAGCACCAACGTGCCCAAGCGCAACTTCGTCGTGGCCATGGCGACGGCGGCGAGCGCGGGCATCGGCGAGAGCTGATCGCCGAAGGGCTCCGTGACGAAGTGGTCGCGCAGCAGGAACGTCGAATACCCGAGTTCTTCCGCACGCGTGGCCGTGGTGAGCAGACCGGCGGTGTCCCGCACGGACTCGCCGAGCACTCCGAACCTGAACTTTCGCATGGCACCATCGTTCTGGCCGGGGCGCCGCTGCGCTGGCGGAAATCGGACGCCGCATCCTCGTCGCGGGCGGGTGCCGCTTGGCCCCTGCCCCTGCCCCTGCCCCGAAAGTGGCTTTCGGGGACATAGATGCCCCGAAGGTCACAGTGATGTCGGGTGCGCGGCGCGGTGATCGGCGGCGGAGGTCCTCTGCTGGTCCCCGAAGGCCACCTTCGGGGACCCTAGCGCCACTTTCTCGGCCCTCGCTCCCGTGCGGGCAGGGCTGTGCATGCCCCGAAGGCCACCTTCGGGGCGCCTAGCGCCGCGAATCCACCCCTCGCACGCTCGACCACCACGACGCGCCCGCACCGAAAGTGACGGTCGGGGGCAAGTTCCCGAAGATCACAGTGATGGCGTGTGGATCGCGGCACGCGCCGTGGTGTCGTGGCTGGCGAGTGAGCGGAAGTCCCCGAAGGTGACCTTCGGGGCGCCTAGCGCCACTTTCCTCACTCTCGTGGAGGTGCGGTCCCGGCTGTCGGTGCCCCGAAAGTGACGTTCGGGGCGCTGGATTCCCCGAGTGTCACTTTCGGGGCACGCGAAGGCCCTTCGGGGACAGCTGCGGGTGGCGGCAGCCCGCCACGAGGGCCGAGATCGTGACGCTCAGCGCCCCAAGAGGAGCCTTCGGTGGCACCCGCGACCCGCCCCGACGACCTCTATAGGAGCATCTTTCGGGGCAGGCGATGCGCGGCCATCAGGGCGAGCCGCGCCGCCGGTGTGGTCACGGGGTGCAGGCGGCGGCGATCTTGGCGGTGTCCCAGTAGAACGGATGCACTTCGGTGATGCGTCCGTTGTGGATGGTCAGGGTCTGCAGGATCGGGAAGGCGAGGTGCCGCCCCGTCGCGCGGGAGCGGGCGCTGACTTCGGTGTGCACCACCAGCGGGTCGCCCGCCGACAGGATTCGCTGCGCCACCATGTCGAAGGACTCCCACGTCCGGCTCATCGCGGCGAAGAACCGTTCCATTCCGGCGTGGCCGCGCCAGGTTCCGCCGTAGGGCAGCGCTTCCGCTTGGTGCAGCACCATGTTCTCGTCGAAGAACGGGGCCAGCTCGTCGAAGCTCGCCACCCCCGGCCCGCCCGCGGCTAGGTACCGCGCTTCCGCCGCGTACATCCGGGTCAGCACCTCTACCGAACTCGTCATGCCGCCGAGCCTGCCCGCCCGCGCACGCCCGCACCGGCGGCAATCGGACGCCGGGCTCAGGCGGCGCGCTCGCGGGGCGCGGTCCCGAAGAGCGGGCGGAGCCGCGGCCAGTCCGCGCACAGCAGGAACACCACGCCCAGCAGCATCAGGCTCGTGATCACCCACGTCCCGGCGAAGTCCATCGTGGTGGTGAGGACCACGATGCCGCTGATCACCGGCAGGTAGATCAGCGCGCCGACGGTCCTCGTGCGGGGCACGAGCAGGAGCACGGCGGCGGCGACCTGCGCGACGCCGACGAACTCGTACAACGCCCCCGAGCGTTCCAGCACATCGAAGAACAACCCGACCGGCCCCGAGGCCGCCGACTCCTTCGTGAACGGCAGGCCGAGCACCTTGATCGCGCCGGGAATCGCGAACCCGACGGCGAGCAGCACCCGGACCACGACCGCGAACCGGCGGACCACGAGATGCCCCGTGACCGAGGCGTGCCACCGATCCGCGGTGCGCAACAACGTTTCCATCTCCCCAGACCTCCTTGCGACCGCGCCATCCTCGGCGACGGCGAAGGCGCCGTACATCGGCCGGATGACCGAGATGCGGCAGCCGATCGGTCACTGGCCCGATCAGGCGACCTCGTACCCGAAGGCGAGCAGCAGGACACCCGGGTACGGCGCCCAATCACGCTCCGGGAGACGGGCGAACCCGATCCGCTCGTACAACCGGTGCGCCGCCTTCATCCGATCGAGGCTCACCAGCACCACCCTGGCCCGGCCCAGCTCCCCCGCCCGGCGGAGCACCGCGCGCGTGAGCGCTTCCCCGACGCCGCGGCCGCGCGCGGCGGCGGCGACGCCGAGCATCCGGAACTCCAACTCGTCCGCTCTGGCCAGCTCCGCGTACGCCGAACCGGATGGCACCACCGTGACCGAACCGAGCACGGTGCCAGCCGCGTCGACGGCGGCCAGCAGTTCGGCGCCCGCGGCACGCCCGGCGGCGTCGCGCAGTTCGTCGGCGTAGTCCTCGTGGCCTTCGAGCAGCCCGTCTTCGCGGTACGCGGCGACGGTCAGCTCCCCGATCGCCGCGAACTCGTCCGGCCTGGCGAGCCGGACCTCGAACTCACTCATCGGCCTCGGGCTCTTCGGCAGGCAGCGCCACTTCCGCCGCGGCCTCGGGGCCTTCGTCGAGCAGCACGCGGAAACCGGCTTCGTCGAGCACCGGCACCTTCAGCTGGACGGCCTTCTCGTACTTGCTCCCCGGTGCTTCCCCGACCACCACGAACGCGGTCTTCTTCGACACCGAACCCGCCGCTTTCCCGCCGCGGGCCATGATGACCTCCTTGGCCTCGTCGCGCGAGAACGTCTCCAGCGAGCCGGTGACCACAATGGACAGACCTTCGAGGTTGCGCGGGATCGAGTCGTCGCGCTCCTCCGCCATCCGCACCCCGGCGGCCCGCCACTTCTCGACCACCTCGCGGTGCCAGTCGACCTCGAACCACTCCTGCGCGGCGTGCGCGATCGTCGGTCCCACCCCGTCGACGTCGGCCAGTTCCTCCTCCGTCGCGTGCTCGATGCGGTCGAGCGAGCCGAACTCGCGGGCCAGCGCCTGCGCCGCGGTGGGCCCGACGTGCCGGATCGACAGCCCGACGATCACCTTCCACAGTGGACGGTCCTTGGCCGAGTCCAGGTTCGCCAGCAGCTTCTTCGCATTGGCCGACAGCTCGCCCGCCTTGGTGCGGAACAGCTCTACCTCGCCCAGCTTCTCCTCGTCGAGGTCGAAGATGTCACCCTCGTCGGCGACCACACCGGACTCCAGCAGCGCGACGGCGGCCTCGTAGCCGAGCACCTCGATGTCGAACGCGCCGCGCCCGGCGAGGTGGAACAGCCGCTCGCGCAGCTGCGCCGGGCAGGTCCGCGCGTTCGGGCAGCGGATGTCGACGTCGCCTTCCTTCTGGTAGGCCAGCGGCGTGTCGCACTCCGGGCAGCGGATCGGCATCAGGAACTCGCGCTCCTCGCCGGTGCGGACGTCGACGACCGGGCCGAGCACCTCGGGGATGACGTCGCCCGCCTTGCGGATGACCACGCGGTCGCCGATCAGCACGCCCTTGCGCTTGACCTCCTCCGCGTTGTGCAGCGTGGCCATCGCGACCGTGGAGCCCGCCACCTTGACCGGCTCCATCACCGCGAACGGCGTGACACGGCCGGTGCGGCCCACGTTGACCTGGATGTCCAGCAACGTGGTGGTGGCCTCCTCCGGCGGGTACTTGTAGGCGATCGCCCACCGCGGCGCGCGCGAGGTGCTGCCGAGCCTGCGCTGCAGGGCCACCTGGTCGACCTTGACCACCACGCCGTCGATCTCGTGCTCGGCGTCGTGCCGGTGCTCGCCCCAGTACTCGACGTGCTCGGCGAGCTCGGCCGACGAGATCACCTTGCTGTGCGGGGAAACCGGCAGCCCCCACGCGGCCAGCGCGTCGTACGCCTCGGACTGCCGCTCCGGCTCGAAGCCCTCCCTGCGGCCGAGCCCGTGGCAGATCAGCCGCAGCCGCCGCTCCTTGGTGATCTTGGGGTCCTTCTGCCGCAGCGAGCCCGCCGCGGTGTTGCGCGGGTTGGCGTACGGCGGTTTGCCCGCCTCCACCATCCGCGCGTTGAGGTCGAGGAAGTCCTGCACCCGGAAGAACACCTCGCCGCGGACCTCGACGAGCGCGGGCACCGGGAACCGGTCGGTGCCGGTCAGCCTGTCCGGGACCTGTTCGAGCGTGCGGACGTTGAGCGTGACGTCCTCGCCGGTGCGGCCGTCGCCGCGGGTCAGCGCGCGGGTGAGCCTGCCGTCCTCGTAGAGCAGGTTGATCGCGAGCCCGTCGATCTTCAGCTCGCACAGGTACCGGGTGGCGCCGATCTCCTTCTCGACGCGCTCGACCCAGGTGACCAGCTCCTCGGGGTCGAACACGTTGTCAAGGCTGAGCATCCGCTCGAGGTGGTCGTACGCGGTGAACTCGGTGGAGAAGGTGCCCCCGACCTTCTGCGTCGGCGAGTCCGGGGTGCGCAGGCCGGGATGCTCCTCCTCGAGCCCCTCCAGCTCGCGCAGCAGCACGTCGAACTCGCCGTCGGTGATCGTCGGCGAGTCCAGCACGTAGTACCGGAACTGGTGGCCCCTGATCTCCTCGGCGAGCGCGGCATGCCGCTCGCGGGCCTCGGCGGGTACGTCACCGAGGTCCTGTGCTGCTTCGGGGGAGACCGGGTCTTGGGGTAGTTCGCTCACGAGGGGTGAGCTTAGTCAGTACCCCCGACATCTTCCGGCTTTCGCTCCGCGAGCTTCCGCACCAGGTCACGAAGTTCCAGCAGCGAAATCGACCCGGCGGGCTCGATCTCGGCGGTCTCCACACGGCGTAACCGCTCCGCGGCGAGGCGTTCACCCAACGTGGCGTCGAGCGGTAAGAACGTCATCGCGGACCGCGCCGACTCTTCGAGCGAGGACAACCGCGGATGGTGCACGGCGACGTCCACCACCGCCTCCGCTTCGTCCACCTGCGCGGCCACCCGCACGTCGGCGAGCGCGATCTTGTGCTCGCCGAGGTTCACCGTCACGTCGTTCGGATCGGGGACCCCCGGCACCGAGTCGTGGTACTCCCAGATCGCGTCCTCCTCCGGCGCCGCCGCGATCCAGGCGTCGGTGAAGGGCCGCAGCTCCGGCGATTCCTGACCGGTGACGACGAGCGCGTAGATCGCGCGCTGGCCCCGTTCGAGGGAAAAGTGCAGATCGGGGTGGACGCGGGCGATCGCCTCGCACAGCTCGTGCTCGACGCGCTGCGGTTCGCGGTCGCCGAGCGCGCCGTTGATCGTCGGGAGCAGTTCGAACCAGCGCCGCCAGAAGGCGACCGCGGCCTGGCCGGGATCGTCCGGGACCTCGGGGCGCGGCCATTCGGTGCGCGGATCGGGCGGATCGTTCTTGTGACGGCGGAAGAATCGCATGGAGCGGGGACCTCATCTACCTCAGCACAGCTCGGGTCCCACCATCGTAAGCGCGTACCGCGCCGTACTCGCTACCACGTTTCGGGGGGTTCGAGGAACGCCCTTCCGAGTTCTCGCGACAGTTCGAGTGCACGCCGCACCCACGCGCCGGTGGCGCCCGCGAGGCCGCAGGTCGTGGTCGGCACGCCTCGTTCGGCCAGCAGCGTGCGGGGGAAACCGAGGCGGTCGACGAGCCCGAGCGCCGGTTCGGCGATTTCGCGCAAGCTCACCGGCTTCCCCGGATCCGTCGACGGAACCAGTCCCAGCAGGAACGCGACACCGGAATCCCACGCCTCGCCCACTTCGTCGAGCACCGCCGACGGCGCCCCGGACAGCAGCGTCGCGTCGATCGCGATCCCACCGGCGCCTGCCGAGCGCAGCAGCGAAATCGGCGGCCGCGCCGCGCAGCAGTGCACGATCACCGGCTGACCCGTAATGGCTCCGGCGCCCTGGATCATCGTGGACAGCAGATCGCGCGCTTCCGGTTCGGGCACCGACGGCACGGTCCCGTAGCCCGACGGCGTCGGCAACGCGCCCGCGAGCACCGACGGAAGGCTCGGTTCGTCGAACTGGACGACCACCGGCGCCCCGGTGCGGGCGGTCAGCTCGGCGACGTGCGCGCGCAGACCCTCCAAAAGGGACTCCGAGAATTCGCGGACCGCGCCGCGGTCGGTGAGCACCCGGTGCCCGCTCGCCAGCTCGATCCCCGCCGCGAGCGTCCACGGCCCGGCGACCTGGGTCTTGACCACGGGCGGGCGGCCGGCGTTGTCCACCGCCTCGTCGAGCCCGTCGACGTCCCAGCGGAGCAGATCGGTCGCGCGCCGGTGGTGGTGGCCGGGCCGCGCCGTCACCCGGTACCCGGTCGGCACCACCTCGACCGCGAGATCGACCAGCAGCGCCGCGCTCCTGCCGAGCAGATCGGCGCCGACCCCGCGGCCGGGAAGCTCTGGCAGATAAGGGAACTGCGGCAGTTCGCCCAGTACGACCTCGGCCGCTTCGCGCGCGTCCGTCCCCGGCAGGGACCCGATCCCGGTCGCCGCGCCAGCGGCCCACACTCGTTCCGTCACATCCTTGATTGTGCTAGGTGTTTCGACCCGGTTAACGATCGCCCCGCCTGGCTGACTTCGCCTCGCGCCCGGCGCTTCCGATCCCGTACCTTCGTAATAATCCGCAGGCACGGCACAGGGAGGTGAAACGGATGAGAGTGGCACTGGCGCAGACCGACTGCCGGCTCGGCGACGTGGAGGGGAATCTCGTCGATACCGAGCGCATCGTGAAGGAGTCCGCCGCGGAAGGTGCGGACCTGGTCGTCTTCCCCGAGCTGAGCCTCACCGGGTACGCGCTCGGTCAGCTCGCCGACGACATTTCGCTGTGGCCGGACGACGAACGGCTCGCCGAACTGTCGAAGCACGGCCCCGACGTCGTGATCGGACTGCTCGAGGACGGCCGCATCCGGCGCCACAACTCCGCGCTGTACCTGTCCGACGGCATGATCGTGCACAACCACCGCAAGCTGTACCTGCCGAACTACCTGATCTGGGAGGAGCGCAAGCACGCCAGCCCCGGTCAGCACATGCGCGCCTTCGACACCCCGCACGCCAGGATGGCGACGCTGATCTGCAACGACGCGTGGCAGCCGATGCTGCCGTGGCTCGCCGCGCAGGACGGTGCCGAGGTGCTCGTGGTGCCGACGAACAGCGCCGCGAAGCTCACCGGCGGCTCGTTCGACCCCGCCGAGTACTGGCACGACCTGCTCACCTTCACCGCCCGCATGCAGCAGTGCTGGGTCGTCTTCGTCAACCGCGTCGGCGACGAGGCGGGAGTCCGCTTCTGGGGCGGCTCGCGCGTCATCGATCCGTGGGGTTCCGTCGTCGCGACGGCACCGACCTGGGAAGAGAACCTCACCATCGTCGACATCGATCCGGGCGCTGTGCGGCGGCGGCGCCGGGAAATCCCGCTGCTGGCGGACGCGCGCCTCGGCCTGCTGCGCCGCGAACTGGAACGCCTCATCAACGAAAGCGGCGACGACTGAACCCGTGTCGTTTCGTAAGCGGCGAAGCCGCTTGAGTGGGCCGTCAGCTCGCACCGCCACGCAAGCCCTTTCCACATGCTTCTGGGTGACCGGGGTCTCAGTGCGTTCGCGTGGACATCGGGCGAAGAGGCGCTCAAGGTGAAGAAGTGGACGCTTTCAACGACGATGGCAGTCGCGACTGGACCGAACCCGGTGTGTACGAGGTCGCGCCGGGGGTCCACCGGATTCCCCTTCCCCTGCCCAACGACGGACTGCGCGCGGTCAACGTCTACGCGCTGACCGGCGGCGAGGACGTGGTCCTGATCGACGCCGGGTGGTCGCTCGACGAGGCCAAGGACCAGCTCGCGGAAGCGCTGCGGGCGATCGGGACCGGGTTCGAAGACATTCGCGAGTACCTCATCACGCACGTCCATCGCGATCACTACACGCAGGCCGTGACGCTGCGGCGCGAGTACGGCGGCAGGATCGGGCTCGGCGAAGGCGAGCAGGCTTCGCTGAAGCTGTCGTCCGATCCGGACGGTGAGCGGATGAACGCGCAGGGCCGCCTGCTGGCGCTGGCCGGTGCGCAACCGGTGATCGACGAACTGGTCAGGGTGTTCGGCAAGCTCCGGCCGGACCCGTCGATCTGGGAAGAGCCCGACGAGTGGCTCAAGCCGGGCAAGCGGACCGTGCTGCCGGGGCGCGACCTCGACCTCGTCCACACCCCCGGGCACACCGCGGGCCATCTGGTGTTCGAAGACGGCACGGCAGGGCTGCTGTTCACCGGCGACCACGTGCTGCCCCGCATCACCCCGTCGATCGGGTTCGAGCCCGCGACGGTCGAACTGCCCCTTCGCGACTACCTCGACTCGCTGCGGGTCGTCCGCGAGCGCCCGGACCGGCGCATGCTGCCCGCGCACGGCCCGGTCACCGCGAGCGTGCACGCGCGGGTGGACGAGCTGCTCGCCCATCACGCCGAGCGGCTCGACGTGATGGGCGGCAAGATCGCCGACGGTGCGACCACGGCCTACGACGCGGCGCAACGCCTCACCTGGACTCGGCGCCGGAAGGAACTGTCCGAAATGGACGTGTTCAACCGGATGCTCGCGGTCCTCGAGACAGCGGCGCATCTCGATCTGCTGGTGGCGCAGGGAAAGCTGACCGCGGCGCAGACCGGCGGTGTGCGCCACTACTCGGTGCTCTGAGCCTGCCCGGCCACCAGGTCTTCTCGCCGAACAGCGCGATGACCGCGGGCAGCACGAGCGCGCGCACCAGCACGGCGTCGATCAGGACCGCGACGGCGAGGCCGAACCCGATCTGCTTCATTTCGAGCCGGTCGACGAACAGGAAGCTCGCGAACACCGACACCATGATCAGCGCGGCGCTGGTGATCATGCCCGCCGAGCCGACCACGCCGTCGAACACCGCGCGCCGCGCGGGCAGACCCCGCCCGGCGGCCTCCCTGATCCGGCTCACCACGAACACCTGGTAGTCCATCGACAGTCCGAAGAGGACCACCAGCACGAACAGCGGCAGGTGCGCGCCGAGAAAACCGGACGAGGTGAAACCGAGCAGCGGTTCGGCCCAGGAGTGCTGGAACACCGCGACCATGACCCCGAACGCGGCCGCCGCGGACAGCACGTTGAGCACGATCCCGGCGAGCGCGAGCACCGCGGAGCGGAACGAGAACAACATCATCAGGAAGGTCAGCAGCAGCACGGACCCGAGCACCCACGGCAGCCGCTCGTTCTGGTGCTCGACGTAGTCGGTGTTGCGGGCGACCCCGCCGGACACGGCATAGGTGACGTCCGTGCCGCGCAACGAAGGAATGAGGTCGTTTCGCAGGTGCTGCAACGATTTCGCGGCCTCCGGCGAGTTCCCGTCGTAGCGAATCGGAAGCTCCAGCGCGGCCGCGCGACCGTCCGACGAGGTCCGGATCCGCGGCGTGTCCGTGCGCAGGAACGCCGGGTCGGTTTGAGCGCGCGAAGCCAGTTCGGTCAAGCCCGCCGTCGCGCCGCCACCGTTCGCGACCACGAGATGCGCCACGCCTTCGGTGGGGAACAACGAGGTCAGCCGGTCGTAGGCGGCGACCTCGGTGACCTCACGGGAAAACGTGTCGTTGCCCTCGACCTTGAGCTGGAGCGCCGTCGCGGGCAGGGCGAGCAGCCCGAGCGCGACCACGCCGGCCAGCAGTGTCGCGAGTGGACGCTCGAGCGCGGGCCGCAGCAGGACCGGCCACAACCGGGAAGTGCCACCGCGCCAGGCGAACCGGCCGGGATCGGTGCGCTTGCCGAGCTTCGCGAGCAGCGCCGGGAGCACCGTCAGCGAGCTGACCACGGACACCAGCACCACGATGATCGACCCGGTCGCGATCGAGGAGAACACCACGTCGCCCGCGAAGTACAGCCCGGCGAGCGCGACCAGGACGGCGAGCCCGGACACCACCACCGCGTGGCCCGCCGTGGCCGCGGCCAGTTCCACGGCGGCGGTCCTGCTGAGCACCCCGCCCGAGCGCTCGCGTTCCTCGCGCACGCGTTTGAGGTAGAACAGCGAATAGTCGACGCCGACGGCCATCCCGATCATCAGGATCACGCTCGACACCGCGCCGCCCGCGTCCGGGAAGAAGTGCGAGGCGATCGCGTACAGCCCGGTGGCCGCGCCGACCGAGGACAGCGCGAGCAGCAGCGGCACACCGGCCGCGATGATCGAGCCGAACACCAGGAACAGGATCACCAGCGTCACCGGCAGCGTGATCATCTCGCTGCGCGCCAGGTCGTCGCCGAACTGCTTGTTGATCCCGACCGAGATCGACGAACTGCCGGTCTGCTCCACCCGGAGCCCCGGGAACGCGTCGGCCACCGCGGCGGTCTGCGCGCTCACCTCGGGCACCACGGTCTTCGACGTCCGGTCGTCGGCCTTGAGCGTGACGGCGACCATCAGCGTCGACCCGTCTGCCGAGCGCGCGGGCGCCGCGACGGCGGACACCGAAGGCAGCGCGCGCATCCTGGTGGTCACCGAAGCCGCCGCCGCGGTGGCGGACGGGTCGTCCACCCCGCCCGGCGCGGTGATCAGCACCTGCTCGACCGGCGGCGGCATCAGACCGGCCTGCGTCGCGACCGCCTCGGCGCGGCCAGCCTCGCCGATCCAGAAGTCCTTGTTCTCCGGCGGTCTGCTGCCCGCGAGCGATCCCGCGGCGAAGCAGACCGCCACGAACACCACCCAGCCCACGATCGCGCGCCACGGATGGTTCGCGCTCCAGCGAGCGATCCGCGCCGTCGTCGGTTGTGCCATGAAACGTCCCCCGAATCCCTGTGAAGTACCCGCTCAGGCTTCCGGAACACGACACCCGTGGCACTGGGGGCGCCCGGCCGAACGGTGGTGGGGCTGGCCCCACTTCGGCAGCATGGGGGCATGACGATCGACGAGCTGCTCGCCACCCTCGACCTCGACGCCAAGACCCGGCTGCTGGCGGGGCAGGACGTGTGGACGCTGCCCGCGCTCGACGAGATCGGGCTGGCCTCGCTGGTGATGTCCGACGGGCCGGTCGGGGTGCGCGGCACGCGGTGGTCGGCCGACGACCCGTCGCTCGTGCTGCCGAGCCCCACCGCGCTCGCGGCCACCTGGGACCCGTCGCTGGCCGCCCGCGCCGGTCTCGCGCTCGCGCGGGAGGCACGGCGCAAGGGCGTGCACGTGCTGCTCGCGCCGACCGTCAACCTGCACCGCAGCCCGCTCGGCGGCAGGCATTTCGAGTGCTACTCCGAGGATCCGCTGCTCACCGGGGCGATCGGCGCCGGGTACGTCTCCGGTGTGCAGGAGGGCGGGGTCGCCACCACGGTCAAGCACTTCGTCGCCAACGACGCCGAGACCGAGCGGTTCACCGTGGACGTCCGCGCCGACGAGCGAACGCTGCGCGAGCTGTACCTCGCGCCGTTCGAACAGATCGTGAAAACCGCGGCGCCGTGGGGGATCATGGCCGCCTACAACCAGGTCAACGGCAGCACCATGACCGAGCACGACGAGCTGGTCAACGGGATACTGCGCGGGGAATGGGGATTCGACGGGTTCGTGGTGTCCGACTGGCTCGCCGCGCGCGACACGGTCCGCGCCGCGAACGGCGGGCTGGACGTCGCGATGCCGGGCCCGGAGACGGTGTTCGGGCCGAACCTCGCCGAAGCGGTGCGCGCCGGGGCGGTTAGCGAAGAGGTCGTCGATGCCATGGTGCGGCGCGTACTCGTGCTCGCATCGAGGACGGGCGCGCTCGGCGATAGCACACCTGATAAGTCCGAAGTGGACGGTGTGGCGATCGGGCGCGAGCTCGCGAGCAAGTCGTTCGTGTTGCTGCGCAACGAAAACGGCCTGCTCCCCCTCGGCAAGCCCCGGAGCGTCGCGGTGATCGGCGCCGCCGCTGCCGAAGCGCGGATACTGGGCGGCGGCAGTGCGACCGTGTTCCCGTCGGAGGTGACCTCCCCGCTCGACGGCCTCCGCGACGCCTTCGATCACGTCCGGTACGAACTGGGCGCGGATCCCCGCACCACGCTGCGCCCCGCGAAGGACGGGTTCACGCTCACCGGCAGGGCAGTCGGCGAGGACGGCGCGGAACTGGTGTCGTTCGGGCTCACCGAAGGATCTGTGCAGTGGATCGGCGCGTTGCCGTACGGCCTCGACCCCGGCGAACTGGGCACGGTCGAGATCAGCGGCACCTACGTCCCCGACGAAAGCGGCACGCACGAGTTCGGCATCACCGGCCTCGGCCATCTGACGCTGACCGTCGGCGGTGAAACCTTGTTCGACGGCCCGAACCTCCCGTCCGACGGCAGTTTCATGGACGCCGTCATGCGGGTGAGCGAACTCCGCGTCGAAACCGAACTCACCGCGGGCGAGCCGGTGGACGTGCGGCTCAGCTACTCGCTCCCGGACGCGGCCCGTGGCGGCAACTTCACCTGGATTTCCTTCTCGCTGCGGCATTCCAGCCCCGCCGTGGACGCCGACGAGCTGATCGCGCGCGCCGTCGCGGCCGCCGCCGGGGCTGAGGTGGCCGTCGTCGTGGTCGCCACCACCGACGAGGTGGAAAGCGAAGGCTTCGACCGCACTTCCCTCGCGCTGCCCGGTCGTCAGGACGAGCTGGTCGCACGTGTGGCCGAAGCGAACCCGCGCACGATCGTCGTAGTGAACTCCGGCTCACCGGTGGAAATGCCGTGGGCGAGCGAGGTCGACGCGGTCCTGCTGACCTGGTTCCCCGGCCAGTCCGGTGGCGCCGCGCTCGCCGACGTGCTCTCCGGCGCGGCCGAACCGGGCGGGCGGCTGCCGACCACTTGGCCCGCTCGCACGGCCGACGCGCCGGTGCTCGACGTGACGCCCGTCGACGGTGTGCTGCGTTACGAGGAAGGCGTGTTCATCGGGTACCGGGCGTGGGAACGAGCGGGCGCGACGCCCGCGTACTGGTTCGGGCACGGCCTCGGTTACACGGACTGGACCTACGAATCCGTCGCGGTGGCCCCTGCCGACGGCGATCTCGCCCGCGTGCGGGTCCGCCTGCGCAACTCCGGCTCGCGAGCGGGCCGGGAGGTCGTGCAGGCTTATCTGTCCACTGAGGACACCGATGAGCTGCCGAGGCCGAAGCGCTGGCTCGCCGGGTTCGCCGTCGTCGAGGCGTCTCCGGGCGAGAGTGTCGAAGTCGACATAGCGATCCCCGAACGTGCCGCGTCCGTCTGGGACTCCGGCTGGCGCCTCGTCACCGGCGAGTACCAAGTCGAGATCGGACAGTCCTATGCGGACACCCGGTTAGCCGTGGCTCTCGTTGTATGACAACGCTGCCCCTTCGAACCCGTTTCGCGGGTCATCAAGGCAGTTGTCGCCCGGTCAGCGGGAAAGGTGGCTACCGTGACGGCGCTACCCACCTTCTCCCGCGAGGTCTCCCGATGCCGAAGCCCGACTTCCCCCCGAACACGTTGAGCGACGAGGGAAATCCCCTCTGGATCGACGAACTGGCCAACGCCGACCCGAACCACGCCGTGCACGTCGTGCGCGACCTCGAACCGGCGGAGGCACTGAAGAGGCTGGGCGCCAATCCGGAGTCGTTCCGATCCGTCGAGTTGCCGGACAGCAAGCCCAGCGACCACCATTCCCTGCCCAGTACGGCATTGGGGATCGAGCCGGGAACCGGCGCCGCACTGCTGGCGGGCCGCATCGGTGACTGGACGTTCGTCTACGACGACTCCGGGTACACCAATGATGACACCCTGCTCGCGCTGTCGGACGGCGGCCGATCCGCGGCCACGAGCTACTTCTCCATCAACGCCGATGCCAGCCTCACCTACGCCGTCGACGGGGAACAGCTCGCTTGGGTCAACATCGACGATCTCGATCTAGAAACCGATCTCCCCGAGATGCCCGCCGAACTGCGCGCCGCCTTCGAAGCGGCGGGCACCGTCGACCTCGACTACCTAGAACCCGGTGAGGCCGACTACTCGATCGCGATGCGCGCCGTGTGCACCCTGTCCGGGCTCACCTGCACGATCGACGACATCCGCCGGATCCCGTTGCTGGGCGTGGCATTCGGCTGATCACGGCCTGCGGTGGCCGGACCAGTTCGCGAGCCGTTCGGTCGGACCGGCGCCCTGCCTCGGCACGACGACGGGCGCGAAGGGGATTTCCCCGCCGCGCCGCTCGGCCGGGATGAACTGCTCGGCGACGGTCAGCGCGGCCTCCGCCAGCTCCGGGTCGGTCTCCTCGTCCGCCCCGATGGCCACGGCGAGGTCCCAGCCGTGCACGAGCGCTTCGTTGAGGTAGCCCCACAGCGCCGCCCGTCCCGGCACCTTGCCCCACGGGACCGTCACTTCGCGGTCGAGCACCGCGTCGTCCTGCCACACCGCCTGCATCTTCTCCACGGCTGTCGCCAGTGCGCCTGCCCAGTCGTCGACACCGGTGACGACGAAGGGGCAGCTGAACACGTCGCCGCCCTCCCCGATCACCCGTGCCCTGTCCACGGTGGCCACCAGGTGCCCGAGCAGGCTCCGCACGTCGAACTCGGGGCACGGCGTCGGTCCGGTGAGATCGGTCGGCAGCTCGGCGGCGAGGCTGCGCACCCAGGTCAGTGCGCGGTCGTACAGCGGGCGGGGATCCGAAGTGTTCGTCATGCCCCCATCCTGCACCGGATATACGACACCTTCTGTCGTATATCCCTGGAACAATCGAACACGTGCGCGCCGACCGGTTGATCTCGCTGCTGCTCCTGCTGCAACAACGCGGCAGCATGTCCGCCTCCGCGCTCGCCCGCGAGCTGGAAGTCAGCCGTCGCACCGTGCAGCGCGACATCGAAGCGCTCGCCTCCGCCGGTATGCCCGTCTACGCCGAACGCGGGCGGGAGGGCGGTTACGCGCTGCTCGGCCGGTTCACCACCGATCTGACCGGGCTCACCGAGCAGGAAGCGCTCGCGCTGATCGCGGCGGGCTCGCCGGGGAACGGGCACCTGCTGGGCATGGCCCCGGCGCTCGCTTCGGCGATGCGCAAGGTCACCGCGGCGATCCCGCCCGCGCACCGCGAACGCGCGACCAGCGCCGCCGAACGCATCCTCGTCCAGCCGGAAGAAGGCTGGCACCCCTGCGCGGCAAAGAATTCCCGCCCCGAAGAGGAACACCTCGACGTGGTGCGGGAGGCCGTGCTCGCCAGCCGGAAGCTGCGAATCCGGTACACCGCAAGGGATGCGTCGCCGCGGTGGCGCACGGTCGATCCGATCGGGCTAGTCCGCGTGCGCGGCCAGTGGTACCTGCTCGCCTACCGCGACGACGCCGAACGCACCTACCGCCTGTCCCGGATCAGTGCGGCACAACAACTCAGCGAGCCCGTCGAGCACCGCGAAGGCGTCGACCTCGAAACCGTCTGGCGGAACCAGCGGGAACGCTTCCACGCCACCAAACCCCGCGTGGTCGCGACGGTCAGGGTGCGCGCGAGGCGGCGACGGCAACTCGTCGACGCCACGCTGCGCGCCGGGCCCGACCAGCCGGACAGCGGGGGCTGGCTGCTGCTGGAAGTCGAGTTCGCCGATCTCGTGCACGCCGAGTCGGTGCTGTGGGGGCTCGCCCCCGACGCCGAGGCTCTCGCCCCCGCGGAGCTTCGCCGCGCGCTGGCCGATCGCGCGAACGCCACGGCCGGGCGCTACGGCTGAGTCACCCGGCGAACCGGTCCCGCAGCTCGCGCTTGAGGATCTTGCCGGAGGCGTTGCGCGGCAGCTCGTCGACGAAGTGGATCGCCTTGGGCACCTTGAACGACGACAGCCTTCCCTGCAGGTGCGCGACCAGTGCCGCCGCGTCGCGTTCGTGGTCCTTTTTGGACACCACGACCGCGGTGATCGCCTCGATCCACTTGTCGTCGGGCAGCCCGACCACCGCGACCTCGTCCACCGAATCGTGGGTGTACAAGGCATCTTCGACCTCGCGCGAGGCGACCATGACCCCGCCAGTGTTGATCACGTCCTTGATCCGGTCGACCACCGAGAGGTAGCCCTCCTCGTCGATGCGCACCAGGTCGCCGGAGTGGAACCAGCCGTCGCGGAACGCCTCTTCGGTCTCTTCCGGTTTGTCCCAGTAGCCCTCGCACAGTTGCGGCGAGCGGTAGACCACCTCGCCGAGTCCGCCGGGCTCGACGTCGTTCCCCTCGCCGTCGACCACGCGCACCTCGACGAACAACACCGCGCGTCCGGCGGATTCCGGCCGTTCGGCGTGCTCGTCCGGGCCGAGCACGGTGGCCAGCGGGCCGATCTCGGACTGGCCGAAGCAGTTGTAGAACCCGAGCCCCGGCATGGCGTCGCGCAGCGCGGCGAGGATCGGCCCCGGCATGATCGACGCCCCGTAGTACGCCTTCTTCAGCGCGGAGAGGTCGCGGCTGCCGAAATCGCCGTGGTGCGCGAGCGCCACCCACAGCGTCGGCGCGGCGAAGAACGCGCGGTGCCCGTCCGCTTCGATCCGGCGCAGGATCTCGGCCGGGTCCGGCGTCTCCATCAGATCGTTCGTCGCGCCGACCGCCAGCCACGGCATCAGGAACACGTGCATCTGCGCGCTGTGGTAGAGCGGCATGACGTGCAGCGGGGCGTCGTCCGCGGTGAGATCCAGCGCGACGATGCTCGACACGTATTCGTGCACGAGCGCGCGATGCGTCATCATCGCGCCCTTCGGCCGCGACGTGGTGCCGGAGGTGTACAGCAACTGCACCAGATCGGTGTCCGCCACTTCGACGTCGAGGTCAGGCGTCGAACCGGTGGTCGCGGCGTCCAGCAGGGACTCGGGGTCGTCTCGCAGTGGCACCACGATCGGCGGCGCCGCGCCCGAACCGTCCAAAACGGACCGCAGGGCGGGATCGGTGAGCGCGGCCGAGCTGCCGGACTGCTCCAGCAAGTAAGCCAGCTCCGTACCGGCGAGGTTGTAGTTGATCGGCACGTGCACCAGTCCGGCGCGGGCGCAGGCGAGGAACGCGATGAGGTACGCGTCGGAATTCTTGCCGTACGCGGCGACGCGCGCGCCCTTGTCCAGCCCGAGCCCGAGCAGGAACGCCGCGGCGTTCGTCACCGCCGCGTCCAGCTCCGCGTAGGTCCATTCGCGACCGGCGAACCGCAGCGCGGTCTTCGCCGGGGTCTTCGCCGCGCTGCGGCGGAGGAGATCGTCGACGGTGCTCGTGCGCGGTCCCATCCCGGTGCCTCCTGCAATAATCGGCGGTCGTGAGCGAGATCCAGATTAGACGCGCCACGGCGTCCGATGTCGAATCGATCGTGCGGATGCTCGCCGACGACCAGCTCGGCGCGACCCGTGAATCCACCGATGACCTCGGCCCCTACCTGCGGGCCTTCTCTTCGCTGGAGGCCGATCCGAACCAGCTCCTGATGGTCGCCGACGACGGCGCCGGGGTGGTCGGCACCTTCCAGCTCACGATCATTCCGGGGCTGTCGCACAAGGGGTCTTCGCGGGGGCTCATCGAGGCCGTGCGGGTTGCCGGGAGTCATCGCGGTAGCGGGTTGGGGACCACGTTGATGCAGTGGGCGATCGACGAGTCGCGGAGGCGGGGGTGCCGGATCGTGCAGTTGACCTCCAACGCTTCTCGGGAGGACGCGCACCGGTTCTACGAGCGGTTGGGGTTTGCCGGTACGCACGTGGGGTTCAAGCTGGTGCTTTGATCCCTTGTGGCAGAAGGACATTCGTCACGAAGGACTCGATGCTGGTCGGTGTCGTGGTGCGGGCCGAGCGCGGTTGCAATGCGCGGGTGTGGCCGGAGTTGATCGCGTTGGCGACCTGGACCATCAGGACCGCGACGCCTGCCGACACCCCGGCGGCTCGTTGTTCCGCGGCGAACTCGTCGGTGGACTGCCGCACGTACCGAAGGTCGGGGCGCCCGGTCAGCTTGCCGATCACCTGGGTTGCTTCGCGCATGCTCAGGTCGCGCTCGCCCTGGATTTCGACGATCTCCGGGTGTCCGGGGATCGCTTGCGTCGGTGCGATCAGCGTTTCCGCGGCGGCATGGCCGATGTCTGCGGCAGCGACGAACGGCATCGCGATGTCGGCGTCGAACGGTGCGACGACGCCTTCTGGGCGAACGCACCCGAGCAGGTTCTCCATGAAGTACCCGGCCCGCAGATGGGTCACCGCCGCGTCGAGGAAGTCGACCTGTTCCTCGAGGTAGTGCAGTCCGACGACCGGGCCCGTACCCTCGGGCTTGTCGGCACCCCAGCTGCTCAGCGTGACGATCCGGCGGATCCCGGCGCTGGCCAGTGCGGTGACCATCGTGTCGACGATCCGCTTCTGGTGGGCCAGGAAATCCGGGCTGTCGGGGATGTAGTTGGGCTGCACCATGACGTACACCCCGTGTGCCCCGGTGAAGGCCTCCGTCAGGGCGGTGTGGTCGGTCGGCTGGGCGACGAACGGTTCGGCTCCGGCTTTCTGCAAGGGCGCCAGTGTTTGTGTGGTGCGGGCGATGGATGGGTGCGATACACCTACCTTTTTTCGGGGGCACGGTGAGGGTCTACTGCACGCCTTCGGCGCGCCGTGAGGAACGATTGCTCCTCGGTGCGGGTTGCGTCGTTGGTCACCAGCAATCGTTCCTCACGGAACGAAAACCTTTGGTCGCCTTGAGGTAGCGTCCCCGACGCACTTTCGGTCCCGATTGTTTTTCATCTTCTTTGCCGTTGTGGGCGCGTTGTGGCAGGTAGTGATCTTTTGAGTACACGATCTAGTGATGCTCACTTCTTTGCGGGGCGGTAGAATTGTTTTATGAACACTAAATCTGATTCTATTCAGCGACGTTTGGCGATTATTCGGTATCAGCAGGCGATGTTGTTGCGGGATATCGCCGATATAGAGCAGGAGTCGTCGCGAAGATCTACTGTGGGTCAAGTGGCCCTGTTGTGTGCCTTGACCCAGAACTCGGCGGAGCGGAAGACGGCGCTCGCTGACGCGTTGACCTCGTACCTGCCACGCACCCTGGAAGCACTGGAGAAGGGGCTCATCGACGAGTATGCGGCCTCGCGGGTGTTCGAAGCCACGGCGTGTGTCTCTCGGGAGGTAGCGTCCGAAGTGGACGCTCGACTGGTCGGGAAGTTCGAGAACCGGAACGCGCCCGCGCTGCGGCGGATGGTCAACTCACTGCTGATGCGCATCGATCCCGAGGGGTACGAACAGCGACGCAAGGCCAAGGCGGCGGCGCGCAGGCTCGAAATCCGCCACGGGGATCACGGGTCTTCGACACTGTTCGCCGAGCTTCCTTCGGATCGCGCGCAGGCCCTTTACGCGGCCTGTGACCAAGACGCACTGGAGAAGAAACGACAGGGTGACAAGCGCACCATGGACCAACTCAGGCTCGATGCGCTGGTCGAACGGTGCTTGAGCGGGGCTTGCGGCGGCAAGCCGAAAGCGCAAATCTTCCTGCACATCGACCTGCCCACCCTGATGGGGCTGCGAGACAATCCCGCGGAACTCACCGGATGCGGCGACATCTCATCGGAGATGGCCCGCGAAATCGCCTTCGACGCCAACTCCGTCTGGAACCGCATCATCGACGAACCGATGACACAGCTACCGCTCGATGTCGGTCGGAAAAACTACCGGCCCGCCAAGCGCATGCGCAAGTACATCCAGGTCGCCTGCCGCACCTGCAGCATGCCCGGCTGCAACCGACCCGCCCAGTACACCGACCTCGACCACGCCACCGCATGGGCCGACGGCGGCGGTACGGACAAGGCCAACATGCGGCCGTTGTGCCGGGTGCACCACAAACTCCGCGACGAGCCCGGCTGGGCCTTCACCACCGACGCGACCGGAAAACTGACCGTCACCACCCCCGACGGGCGCAGCTACACCGAAGAACCCGGTCGTCGGAAGTGTTAGGCGGTGGCGGCGATCTTCGCGCTACCGAGCACCAAGTCACCGTCGGCGTCGGGGCGGTACAGCACGACCACCTGGCCCGGTGCCACGCCGCGCAACGGCTCGCGCAACTGGACGCGCACCTCGTCGCCGACGACCTCGGCGACCGCGTCGGCGATACCGCCGTGGGCGCGGACCTGGACGGCGCACTCCGTCGGGCCTTCCAGGGGTGCTTCGCTGGGCCAGATCGGGCGGTTCGCGACAATCTCGTGCACGCCGAGATTGTCGGCGGAGCCGACCTTCACGGTGCCCGAGACCGGCTCCAGCGAGAGCACGTAGCGAGGCTTGCCGTCGGGGGCGGGGGCGTCGATTCCAAGGCCCTTGCGCTGGCCGATGGTGAAACCGTGCACGCCGGTGTGCTTGCCGAGCACGGCGCCGGTCTCGGCGTCGACCAGCTCGCCGGGGTGCTCGCCGAGCCTCGACTCCAAGAACTTCTTGGTGTCGCCGTCAGGAATGAAGCAGATGTCGTGGCTGTCCGGCTTGTTCGCCACCGACAGGCCACGCTCCTCCGCCTCGGCGCGCACCTCGGTCTTCCACGAGTCACCGAGCGGGAACATCGAGTGGCGCAGCTGCACCGGCGTCAACGAGGCGAGCACATAGGACTGGTCCTTGCCCTCGTCCGCGCTGCGGCGCAGCTCCGGCACACCGTCCACAACGGACAGACGAGCGTAGTGACCGGTGGCCACCGCGTCGAAGCCGAGCGCCATCGCCTTTTCCAGCAACGCCTCGAACTTGATCTTCTCGTTGCAGGTGACACACGGGTTGGGCGTGCGGCCCGCGGCGTACTCGCCGACGAAGGTCTCCACGACCTCCTCGGTGAAACGCTCGGCGAAATCCCAGATGTAGAACGGGATTCCCATGATGTCGGCGGCGCGGCGGGCGTCGTGCGAGTCCTCGATCGTGCAGCAGCCACGCGAACCCGTGCGCAACGTGCCCGGCTTCGCCGACAACGCCAAGTGGACGCCGACGACCTCGTGCCCGGCGTCGACGGCCCTCGCGGCGGCCACCGCGGAGTCGACGCCCCCGCTCATCGCGGCCAGTACGCGCATACCCGCTACACCTCAGCCCTGTCTCGATCGGGTTCGGTCAGTTTCGGACCCTGTTTCCTCATCCCGGAAAGCCCCGCCTGGCGCGCCCTCGCCACCACCGTGCCGATCTCCCCGGCGAGCGCGGCCACGTCGGCGGCCGTCGAGGTGTGCCCGAGCGAGAACCGCAGCGAACCGCGCGCCGACGCGGCATCCGCGCCCATCGCCAGCAGCACGTGGCTCGGCTGCGCCACACCAGCAGTGCAGGCCGAGCCGGTGGAGCACTCGATGCCCTTCGCGTCGAGCAGCATCAACAGGCTGTCGCCAGCGCAGCCGGGGAAGGTGAAGTGCGCGATGGTGGGCAGGCGATCGCCGCCCGCGCCGTTGAGCAGCGCGTCCGGCACCTCACGCCGGATCGCCGCGATCAGGTCGTCCCGCAGCGCGGAAAGCTCGCGCGCCTTCTCCTCGCGCTCGTCGACGCTGGTGCGCACCGCGGCGGCGAAGGCGTGGATCGCGGGCACGTCGAGGGTGCCGGATCGGACGTCCCGCTCCTGCCCGCCGCCGTGCAGCAGCGGCACGCACGGGGTGTCCCTGCCGAGCAGGAGCGCGCCGACACCGTACGGGCCGCCGAGCTTGTGGCCGGTCACGGTGAGCGCGCCGACGCCGCTCGCCGCGAAGTCCACCGGCACCGAGCCGACGGCCTGCACCGCGTCGGTGTGCATCGGGATGCCGTGCTCGGCGCAGACCCCCGCCAGCTCCCGGATCGGATTGACCGTGCCGACCTCGTTGTTCGCCCACATCACGGTGACCAACGCCACACTGCCGGGATCCGCTTCGACGGCCGCGCGCAGCACCTCCGAGCGGACCGCGCCGTCGTGGTCGACCTCGAGCCAGGTGACCTCGGCGCCTTCGTGCGCCACCAGCCACTCGACGGTGTCGAGCACCGCGTGGTGCTCGACCGCGCTCGCCAGCACCCGGCGGCGCGCCGGATCGGCCTGCCGCCGCGCCCAGTAGATGCCCTTCACCGCGAGGTTGTCGCTTTCCGTACCGCCGCTGGTGAAAACGACCTCCGACGGCCGGGCGCCGAGCGCCGAAGCGACCGTCTCGCGCGCCTCCTCGGCGACGCGCCGCGCGCGCCTGCCCGAGGAATGCAGCGAGGAGGCGTTGCCCACGGTGGACATCGCCTCGGTCATCGCCGCAACGGCTTGCGGCGACATCGGGGTGGTCGCCGCGTGATCTAGATAGGTCATCGCCTGTCCAGGGTAGCCCCGCGCGCGCGTCGGGGAAGCGTGCCCTCACCGTGACGTGTGCGGGCACACGCCGTGGTCACCGGTCCGGCCACCGCCCGGTGACGAGCACCCCGACCAGCGCGACCGCCACCAGCACGACGGCGAACGCGGCCATCGGCACCGCTGGCCGCGCCGCGGAACCGAGCAGGCCGAGGAGCACGCCGCCGAAACCGATGGCCAGCGCCGAGCCGACCCAGTCCCCCAGCTGCATCGCGGAGGTGTTGAAGCCGCGCTCGGGCTCGGGCGAGTACCGCAGCAGCAGCACCGAGATCGACGGCATCGCCAGGCCCATCCCCGCGCCGCCGACCGCACAGCCCGCGAACGCGGCCCAGCCGGGGACCCACGGCTGCGAGACGAGGCAGAACAGCACGAGGCCCACCGAAACCAGCACGAAACCGAGGCGCAGCATGCGTTCCCGCGACCAGTCCGGATACCGGCCCTGCGCCAGCGAAGCCGCCGACCACCCCAGCGCGGTGACGGTGAGCGGCAGGCCCGCGCCCGCCGGGCTGTACCCGTGCACGGAGGTCATGGTCAACGGCAGGTAGGCCTCCATGCCCGCGTAGGCACCCGCGATCAACGCCCTGGACGCGACCACCGTCGGCAGCCCCGGCCGCGCCCGGAGCGTGCCCGCGGGCAGCAGGCGGCGCAGCGTCACGCCGAGTACGACGAGCCCGGCGGCGCCGTACACGACGGCGAGCGCG
Organism: Amycolatopsis sp. CA-230715; assembly: GCF_018736145.1. Taxonomy (GTDB): domain Bacteria; phylum Actinomycetota; class Actinomycetes; order Mycobacteriales; family Pseudonocardiaceae; genus Amycolatopsis. Next base: position 7,162,768 of record NZ_CP059997.1, on the reverse strand, counting down.
GACGGGTGCTGCGCCGCCCAGGTGAGTGCGGCGACCCCGCCCGCGGCGCCCAGCGCGATCACCAGCCCCGCCCGTCGTTGCCGGGGGCTCGGCAGGTGCGCGGGGAGCTGCCGCACGACCACGACCAGCAGGCCCGCGCCGAGCACGACGAGCGGCGCCAGCCCGAGGAAGACCCAGCGCCAGCCGAACCGCTCGGTGACGAACCCGGCGACCGCGGGCCCGACGACCGCGGGCAGCACCCAGGCCGCCGCGTTCGCCGCGTAGATCACCGGCCGCTCGCGGTCGTCGTAGGTCAGCGCGATCAGCAGCGACGTAGCGACGAGGAGGATCCCGGCGCCGAAGCCCTGCAGCGCGCGCCCGGCCAGCAGCGTGCCCATGTCGTGCGCGAACCCGCCGACGAGCAGGCCGCCGAGGAACAGGACCGGGCCGATGAGCAGCGCGGGCCCCGGGCCGCGACGGTCACCGAGCGTCCCGGAAAGCACCGTCGCCACCACGCTCGCGACGAGGAACGTGGTGAACGGCCACGAATACAGCGCCTCGCCGTGCAACGCGGCGACCATGGTCGGCATCGCGGTCGCGACACCCATGCTCTCGAACGCGATGAGGGTGACCAGGAGCAGCAGCGCCACCGTCGTCACGCGGTGATCGGGCGTCCACAACACACCACGGCGGGGTGCCTGCGAGGTCTGGGTCATGAGCGCCAGCGTGCAACCTCCACCGCGATGGAGGTCAACTCGTTTTCGCGGGCACCTCGGCGCATAGGGGTTCCCTATGGCGCCTGCTGACATTTCGTCTTTGCCCATCGCGATTTCCCGGCAGTACCGTGAAGAAGTTCGCACAGCGACAATTCTCGAATTCACCTTGGAAAGGACCTCGTGGCATGACCATGCCCGAAAACGGAGCAAAAGAACTCGCGGGAAAGCGCGCTCTGGTCACCGGTGGCTCTCGCGGGATCGGGGCGGCGATCGTGCGCCAGCTCCTCGACGCGGGCGCCGAGGTGGTCGCGACCGCCAGATCGGCGGCCAGCACGGTGCCGGAAGGGGCCACCTTCGTGGCGGCCGACGTGCGGACGCTGGCCGGCGCGCAGGCGCTCGCGGCGGCGGTGCAGGAGGCGCTTGGCGGCGTGGACATCGTGGTCCACAACGCGGGCGGCGCACGACCGCACAAGGGCAGTTCGGAGATCCCCGACGAGGAGTGGCAGGAGGCACTGGAACTGAACCTCTTGGCTTCGGTGCGGCTGGACGCACTGCTGACGCCGCTGATGCGGGAACGGCGTTCGGGGGCGATCGTGCACATCTCCTCGGCCGCGGTCCCCACCCCGGTGGCCCCGTTCCTGCACTACACGGCGGCGAAGGCGGCACTGGAGAACTACAGCCGCGGGCTCGCGCTGGAACTGGCCCCGTCCGGGATCCGGGTCAACGTCGTGACGCCCGGCAGGACAGCCACTCCCGGCGGCGAGGCGACGCGCGAGCAGTGGGCGCGGATGGCCGGGACGTCGGACCAGGGCGACATCCCCGCCGTGCCGCTGGGACGCGACGGCCGTCCCGAGGACATCGCCAACGCGGTGCTGTTCCTGTTGTCCGACAAGGCGAACTGGCTTACCGGGAGCAGTCTCGTCGTGGACGGTGGCGAGTTCCACCGTGGCTGAGGACAGGTACCGCGACAAGAACGCCCTGATCACCGGCGGCGGCAGCGGAATGGGTTTCGCGACGGCGAAAATGCTGGTGGACGGCGGCGCGCGCGTGGTGATCACCGGTCGTTCCCAGGTCACGCTCGACACCGCGCTGAAACGGCTCGGAGAGAACGCGGTGGCCGTCAGGGGCGACGTGGCCGCACTGTCTGATTTGGACACTCTGGCCGATCGGGTGCGGGGTGAACTGGGCGCGCTCGATGCCCTGTTCGTCAACGCGGGCGTCGTGGGCACGATGCCCTTCGAGTCGACGACCGAGGAGTTCTACGACGACCTGTTCGCGATCAACGCCAAGGGCGCCTACTTCACGGTGCAGAAGCTCGCGCCGCTGCTGAACACGGGTGCCGGTGTCGTGCTCACCACGTCGACCGCGAACGTCATCGGCATGCCGACCGCGAGCGTCTATTCCGCGGGCAAGGCGGCGCTGCGCTCGATGGCCCGCAGCTTCGCCAGCGAGCTGCTCCCGCGCGGGATCCGGGTCAACGCGCTGAGCCCCGGTCCCATCGACACGGGAATCCTCGGTGGGGTGCTGACCGAGGAGGCCGCCGAGCAGTTCAAGGCGGAGCGGGCCGCGGAAAACCCCATGCGGCGCCTCGGTACGCCGGACGAGATCGCCAAAGCGGCCGCGTTCCTCGCCTTCGACGCCACCTACACCACCGGCGCCGAGTTCGTAGTGGACGGCGGCAGCACCCAGCTCTGATCAGGCGGCACCCGCTTCCTTCGCGCCCGGCGCGAAGGAAGCGGATTTGTGCCAGGTCTCCTGGCGCAGCAGGTCGAGCAGGGCCAGCTCCGCCGGGCCGGGATCGCGCCGGACCGCGGCGACGATGGGCTGGGACACGACGGGGAACACGGGGCGCGCGAGGTACTCGTAGCCCTGGGGCACCGCGGAAGCCGGGACGAGCGTCACGCCCAGCCCGTGGCCCGCCCAGCGCACGGCGGTCGCCGTCTGAGACACGCGGGCAGCCGTGACCGGGGTGAGTTCGTTGTCGCGCAGCACATCCCGCAGCACGCCGTCGAGCGCGCTGTCGCGGCCGAACCGCACCCACGGCTCCCCCGCCAGCTCGCGCAGCTCCACCCGGTCCGCGGCGAGCAGCCGGTGCCCGGAGCCCAGCACCACGACGAACTCCTCGTCACCGAGGTGGTGGGCGTCGGCCGCGTTCTCCTCGCACGGCGCGGCCACCAGCACGAGGTCCAGCACGCCCCGGCGGCCCAGCCGCTCCAGCTCGGCGGGGTTCGGCTCTTCGAAGACGGTGACCTCCAGCCGGGGGAACCGGCGGCGCAGCGCGGCCAGCGCGCTCGGCAGCTGCCGAGCGCCCAGCCCCATCTGGGCCGCGACCAGCAGCTCGCCCTCCAGCTCGTCGGCACCGGCCCGCGCCGTCGCCCTCGCGCGCCGCGACGCGCTCACCGCGACCTCCGCCTCCCGCAGGAAAGCGCGGCCGACCACCGTCGGCACGAGCCCGGTCGGCGTGCGGGCGAACAACTGCACGCCGAGTTCCCGCTCCAGCGCGCGGATCTGCTGGGACACCGAAGGCTGGGCGACGTGCAGCAGCTCCGCCGCGGCCGTCACCGAGCCCTGCTCGGCGACGGCCAGCGCGTACTCGTACTGACGAAGGCTCATCGGTTCCCGCCCCTCCCACCGCCCGTGGACGGCGGATCCCCGCCGTCGTCGCAATGGTAGGCGAGCGCTCTAGGCGGCTGTCGTCTTCGCGGTGTCGGGCTTCTTCGCGACGACCCGCTTCCGCTGCTGCGCGGGGATCCGGACGGTGCCGAGCGCGGAGTGCACGGCCGCTTCGGCGATCGCCGCCAGTTCGCGGCGGTCGGCGGCGCGTCCCGGCGCGATCTCCGGGCACACGAACATCTCCAGCACCAGGCCGCGCAGCCGCGCCACCCGCCGCAGCGACGCGATCAGCGACTCCGGGCCGATGAACGCGGGCTGCGAGGTCTCCCTGCCGTCGGCGAGCCGGTAGCGGATCGCGATCGGGCGCACACCGGCTCCGCCGTCGATCGCGGCCTGGAACGTCGCCGTGGTAAACCGCCCCGAAGCGAGCCCGCACCACGTGGTGCCCTCCGGCGTCACGTTGACGAGCGCGCCGCCGCGCAGCGCTTCGGCCAGTTCGGCGATGGTGCCGGGCAGCGTGGTCAGCCGCTCGCGGTCGAGGAAGATGCTGCCGCCCTTGGCGACCAGCCCGCCGAGCACCGGCCAGCCCGCGATCTCCTTCTTGGCGAGCGCGCGCATCGGGCGCACCGCGTTGATCGCCATGATGTCGAGCCACGAGATGTGGTTGTTCACCACGAGCGCGCCGCGACCCGCTTCGGCGGAGGCGAACCCTTCGGGATCGTGCACCAGCAGCCGCACCCCGAACGCGCGCAGCACGTTCGAGAAAACCATGCGCACCACGCGTTCCCGCGCTTTGCCGCGCAGCACCAGCATCGACGGCGCCGCCACCGTGACGGTGACCAGCACGAGCCCGATCGCCGCGGTGAACCGGAGCACCCTCCGTCCGAACGCGACGGTCGGGGCGCCCGGCGTGAGGCACGCGTCGCCGCACGGCGAGGTCGGCATGTACGGGTGTGCGGTCACAGCTGGACCCCGAGGAAGAACTTCAGGTAGCGCTCGTCGATGTTCTGCAGGTCGAGCAGCACGAAGAAATCGGCGACCCCGAAATCCGCGTCGAGCGCGGGCGGGCCGCACGCCTTCGCGCCGAGCCGCACGTACCCCTTGATCAGCGGCGGCAGCAGCGAACGCGCCGGGCGGTCGATCCCGTCGCTCTCCCACGGGTGCAGCGGTGCGACCCGCTCGCTTTCCAGGGCGTAGTGCTTGGCGCGCAGCACATCCCACACTCCGGCCGCGTAGGCGCCGCCGTCGGCGAGCGGGACGGAGGCGCAACCCGCGAGGTAGCGGTGGCCGGAAAGCAGCATGTAGCGGGCGATCCCGGCCCACACCAGGCTCACCACGGCACCGCTGCGGTGGTCGGGGTGGACGCACGAGCGGCCGGTCTCCACGAGGGAGGGCCGCAGCGCGGACAGCGAGGAGAGGTCGAACTCGGTGTCGGAGTACAGCCCGCCGGCTTGTCTGGCCCGTTCCGGCGGGAGCATGCGGTAGGTGCCGACGATGTCGCCGCTGTTGTCGTCCCGCACCACGAGGTGGTCGCAGAACTGGTCGAATTCGTCGATGTCGAGGCCGGGCTGCTCGGAATGCAGCTTCGCGCCCATTTCCTCGGCGAAGATCCGGTAGCGGAGTCGTTGTGCGGCAAGGATCTCATCGGCGTCGCCCGCCACGAGCAGGGAGTAGCGGGGAGCGTCCGCAGGAAGCTCCGCACCCGCCTGATCAGTGCTGACGAGTAGCTGTGACCGCGTCATGGCTTAGGTGTACCCGCCGGGAAGAAACCGCGGAGAGTGCGATCGAATGTCCGCTTGGTGCACGTTCCGTTAATAACGGGTTCTCAGTGTTTTCTCAGGTAGCCCCGGGTGCGGACCCCTGAATGCCGTGATGGCCACCATGACGGCATTGCGTGCCGTCATGGTGGCCATCAGGGGACGAAAAGGGTCAGCCCTTGCGCTTGGCGACCTCTTCGGTCAGCTGCGGGGCGACGTTGAACAGGTCGCCCACGACGCCGAAGTCGGCGATCTCGAAGATCGGGGCCTCGGGGTCCTTGTTGACCGCGACGATCGTCTTCGAGGTCTGCATGCCGGCCCGGTGCTGGATCGCGCCGGAAATGCCGAGCGCCACGTAGAGCTGCGGCGAAACGGTCTTACCGGTCTGGCCGACCTGGAACTGTGCCGGGTAGTAGCCGGAGTCCACCGCGGCACGCGAAGCGCCGACGGCCGCGCCGAGCGAGTCGGCGAGCTTCTCGACCACGTCGAACTTGTCGGCCGAACCGACACCGCGGCCACCGGAGACGACGATCGACGCCTCGGTGAGCTCGGGGCGGTCGCCACCGGTCACCGGCTCGACACCGGTGATCTTCGCGGCCTTCGCCGGGTCGGTGGCCGGGATCTCCACGGTCTCCTCGGCCGCGGCACCCTCGGCCTGCTCGGCGTCGACCGCGCCGGGGCGCACCGAGATGACCGGGGAACCCTTGGCGGACTTGGACTTCACCGAGAACGCGCCACCGAAGATGGACTGCTCGACCGAACCGTCGGAGTTCACCGTGACGGCGTCGGTGAGCAGACCGGCACCGAGCCGCGCGGCAAGGCGGCCCGCGATCTCCTTGCCCTCGGACGACGCGGCGACGAGCACCGCGGCCGGGGACGACTTCTCGGCCAGCGCGGCGAGCACGTCGACCTTCGGCGTCACGAGGTAGTTCGCGGCGTCGTCGCCCTCGGCGACGTACACCTTCGCCGCACCGTGCGCGGCCAGCGACTCCTTCGCCTTCGCGGCGGTGCCGGTCTGGCCGACCACCACCGCGGACGGCTCGCCGAGCGCGCGGGCGGCGGTGAGCAGCTCCAGCGTGACCTTCTTGACCTCGCCGTCGACATGGTCGACGAGGACGAGTACTTCAGCCATTCGTCTTTCCTCCTCGAAATCTCTGTCGGCGGGGCTCAGATGATCTTCTGCGCGACCAGGTACTCGGCGACCTTCGAGCCGCCGTCGCCCTCGTCCTCGACGCGCTCACCGGCCGTGCGCGGCGGCTTCGGGGTGGCTTCGAGCACGGAGCTCCACGCGTTGCCGAGGCCGACCTCGCTCGCGTCGATGCCGAGGTCGGCGACCGTCAGCGTCTCGACCGGCTTCTTCTTGGCGGCCATGATGCCCTTGAACGACGGGTAGCGCGGCTCGTTGATCTTCTCGCCGACGCTCACCACGGCTGGCAGGCTCGCTTCGAGGTGAGTGATGCCGTCCTCGGTCTCCCGGTCGGCCTTCACGGTCGAACCCTCGACCGTCAGGACTCGCGCGTGCGTCAGCTGCGGCACGCCGAGCAGTTCGGCGAGGATCGCGGGGACCGCGCCGCCGCGACCGTCGGACGCTTCGTTGCCGGCGATGACCAGGTCGTAGCCCTCGACCTTGCCGACGGCGGCGGCGAGCACCTTGGCGGTGGCGATCGCGTCGGAGCCGTGCAGCGCCTCGTCGGAGACGTGGATGGCCTTGTCCGCCCCCATGGAAAGCGCCTTGCGGATCGCGTCGGTCGCGCGGTCGGGGCCCACCGAGATCACGGTGACCTCGCCCTCGCCCGCTTCCTTGATCTTCAGCGCTTCTTCGACGGCCTTCTCGTTGATTTCATCGAGTACGGCGTCGGCGGACTCGCGGTCCAGGGTGTGGTCACCGTCGGAGAGCTTGCGCTCCGAATAGGTGTCCGGCACCTGCTTGACCAGGACGACGATATTGGTCATGGGTCCTCTTCGACCTCCCGTTACTGGGACGCTCGCGCGCCCTGAATACGGCTTTGCCCTGCACTACTCGCCGGTAGATTAGGGAAGTTCCGGCGTGCTGGCGCGCCGAGGTGACGCCATTCACCTGGAATCACATTTTATCGGGACCATCGTCCCAGAACTTTCCTCGCCCTCAGGTTACCCCAGGTGTGTGTTACCCCGCTTGGCGGAACCTGCGGGTACTCCTGTCGAGTGATTCGGGTTAGCCTGCGGAACTGTGCCGACCGTCGCCGTAGTCACCGACTCGACCGCCTGCCTCCCCGAGCAGCTCGTCTCCCAGTGGGGCATCTCCGTCGTCCAGGTCCAGCTCCACGTGGGATCGAGAACCGACGACGAACACCGCTTCGAACGCCCTGAGCTGGTCGAAGCGCTGCGCCAGGGCACCCCGGTGTCCACCTCGCCCCCCGATCCCGGCGCCTTCTTCTGGACCTACCAGGACGCCGTTTCCCATGGCGCGACCGCCATCGTGAGCGTGCACATCTCCGGCCGGATGTCGGCGACCGTGCGCGCCGCGCAGGAAGCCGCGAAGCAGGTCAACGTGCCCGTCCACGTACTGGACAGCGAAACCACCGGGATGAGCCTCGGGTTCGCCGCGCTGTCCGCGGCGCGGACAGCGGCCGCGGGCGCCGACCCGCGGCGGGTCATCGAAGCCGCCGAACGCCGGTACCGGGGCAGCACGGAACTGATCTACGTGGACACCCTCGAATACCTGCGCCGCGGCGGCCGGATCGGTGCGGCGGCGGCCGTGCTGGGCAGTGCGCTGTCCATCAAACCGCTGCTGACCGTGACCAACGGGGAGGTCGCGCCGCTCGCGCGCGTGCCGGGCACCCGGCGCGCGCTGCAGCGCCTGACCGATCTGGCCGGCGAGCGCGCCGGGCGCGGACCGGTCGACGTCGCGATGGTGCGCTTCGGCTCCACCGACGAACGCGTCGACGAGGTCGCGAACCGGCTGCGGACCCAACTTCCCGACATGCGGGACAACATGATCGTCGAGGCGAGCACGATCATCGGCGCCCACGTCGGCCCCGGGGCGCTCGGCATCACCGTTTCACCCACCTGAGCCTGGCGGAACTCCGGATCGCCATGGCACGTTGGACAGACGAAACGGACATACCGTCACGCGCCCAGCACGGAGGACGACAGCCATGGCATCGCTGTTCAGCCGGATCGCCCACCTCGCGAGCAGTCCGCAAGGCAAGCGGATGATCAATCAGGCCAAGGATTTCGCGAACGACCCGAAGCGCCGCCAGCAGGCGAAGGACGCGCTGGCGAAGGTGCAGGAGCGCGCCAAGGGGTACCGGAAGCGCTGACACCGCGCGCCCCGTTTTTGTCGGTGCGCCACGGTAATGTTGAAAACAGGGGCTCCCCTGGGCGTACGAAAGGGACTTCTCGTACGCCTTGGGGGATCGCCGCCGGACGAGCGGGCTGAGCGCACCACAAAACCGCGACCGCTACGACGCTGGCGCCGAGCGCGGGACAAGGTAGTTTCGCAGCGAGACCACCAACACCGCCTGCCCCCGGGGAGAACGCGCCAGTGCCAGCCAGAACCGCAGGTGAGGCCCAGTACCTGCACCTCACCGGGGAGCGCACCGTCCCCGGTGTGCCCGAGGAAAACTACTGGTTCCGCCGACACGAAGCGGCCTATTTGGCACTGCTCCCCTACTGCGAAGGCACCGTGCTCGAAGCCGGGTGTGGCGAAGGTTACGGTGCCGGGTTGATCGCGGGTAAGGCGCAGCGGGTGCTGGCGCTCGACTACGACCAGCACACCGTCGCGCACGTCTCCGCCCGCTACGAGAACGTGCGGGTCGCGCGGGCGAACCTCGCCTTCCTGCCGGTCGCTTCGTCCACTGTGGACGTCGTGGCGAACTTCCAGGTGATCGAGCACCTGTGGGACCAGGCCGGGTTCCTCGCCGAGTGCCACCGCGTGCTGCGCCCCGGCGGGCGGCTGCTGGTGACCACGCCGAACCGGCTGACCTTCACCCCGGACAGCGACACCCCGCTGAACCCGTTCCACACCAGGGAACTCGCACCGTCCGAAATGGACGAACTGCTGCGAGAGGCAGGGTTCGAAGTGGAGCGGCTCGACGGCCTGCGCCACGGCGGCGGGGTGCGCGCGCTCGACGAGCGCTACGGCGGGTCGATCATCGACGCCCAGCTCGACGTCGTCATGGGCAGCCTGCCCGGCCAGGCGAAATGGCCCGAAGCGCTACTCGCCGACGTGGCCGCGATCCGCGCGGACGACTTCGCCGTCGACGCCGAAGACCTCGACGCGAGCCTCGACCTGGTCGCCGTGGCGGTGCGTCCGTGAGCTCTTCGGAAGGCACCTTCTGCCTCGTCGTGCACAGCCATCTGCCGTGGCTGCCACACCACGGCTCGTGGCCGGTCGGCGAGGAATGGCTGTACCAGGCGTGGGCGCATTCGTACCTGCCGGTGGTCGACCTTCTGCGGCGCTTCGCCGACGAGGGCAAGCGCGACGTGCTGACCCTCGGCGTCACGCCCGTGCTCGCCGCGCAGCTCGACGACCCGTACAGCCTGCGCTCCTTCCACGAGTGGCTCGGCAACTGGCAGCTGCGCGCACGGCAGGCGAGCACGCTGTGGGGCCACGACCCGCTTCTGCGAGAGCTCGGCGCCCGCGAGTACCGCACGGCGACCAGCGCGATCGAAGAGTTCGAAACCCGCTGGCGGCACGGGTTCTCGCCGATCCTCCGGTCCTTTGTGGACGACGGGACGATCGAGCTGCTCGGCGGGCCGCTCGCGCACCCGTTCCAGCCGCTGCTCGACGAGCGCATCCGCTCGTTCGCCTTGCGCGGCGGCCTCGACGACACCGAACTCCGCGTCGGCACGCGGCCATCGGGCATCTGGGCACCCGAATGCGGCTACGCGCCCGGCATGGAAACCGGGTACGCGGCGGCGGGCGTCCAGCGGTTCCTGGTCGACGGGCCGTCCCTGCACGGCACCACGGCCGCGGCGCGGACCGTCGGCGACTCCGACGTCGTGTGCTTCGGCCGCGACCTCGAAGTCACCTACCGCGTGTGGTCCCCGAAGGCGGGCTATCCGGGGCACAGCGCCTACCGCGACTTCCACACCTGGGACCACGAAGTCGGGCTGAAACCGTCGCGCGTGACCGGCAAGCAGGTGCCGCCGTGGGAGAAGGCGCCGTACGATCCGGCGCTCGCCGCGGACACGCTTCGCTCGCACGTCAAGGATTTCGTCGACACCGTGGTTTCGCGGCTGCGCTCGCTGCGCGCGGGCGAAGAACGCGAACCGCTGGTCGTCGCGGCCTACGACACGGAACTGTTCGGGCACTGGTGGCACGAGGGTCCCGCCTGGCTCGAAGGCGTGCTGCGCGCGCTGCCCGAGGCCGGGGTGCGGGTCACCACGCTCCAAGGCGCGTTGGAGGCGGGCCACCTCGGCGGCCGCGTCGACCTTCCCGCGTCCTCGTGGGGCTCCGGCAAGGACTGGCGGGTGTGGGACGGCGAGCAGGTCGCCGACCTGGTCACCGCGAACGCCGCGCTGCAGGAGCGCCTGCTGTCCCTTCCCGGCAGCGCGGGCCGCGACCGCGTCGCCGATCAGGCCGTCACCGAGGCGATGCTCGCGCTGTCGAGCGACTGGGCGTTCATGGTCACCAAGGATTCCGCCGCCGACTACGCGCGCCGCCGTGCCGCGGTGCACACCGAGCGGTTCGACGAACTGGCCGCGCTCCTGCGGGGCGGCCATCGCGACCGCGCGCACGACCTCGCCCGCCGGTTCCGCGCGGACGACCTCCCGTTCGGGCGCCTCGACGCCCGCGATCTGCAGAGGAAGGAAAATCTTTGAGTATCAAGGAAATCCCGCTTAGGACGCTGTCCGGTGAGGACTCGTCGCTCGGTTCCCTCGACGGCAAGGCGCTGCTCGTGGTGAACGTCGCGTCGAAGTGCGGGCTGACCCCGCAGTACACCGGTTTGGAGAAGCTGCAGGAGCGCTACGGCGACCGCGGCTTCTCGGTCGTCGGGATCCCGTGCAACCAGTTCGCGGGCCAGGAACCCGGTACCGCCGAGGAGATCCAGACCTTCTGCTCGACGACGTACGGCGTCACCTTCCCGTTGTTCGAGAAGATCGACGTGAACGGCGAAGGCAGGCACCCGCTCTACACCGAGCTGACCGCGACGCCCGACGCCGACGGCGCGGCCGGCGATGTGCAGTGGAACTTCGAAAAGTTCCTCATCGCCCCGGACGGCAAGATCGTCGGCCGCTTCCGCCCCCGCACCGAACCGGAAGACGCCACCGTCACCGAGGCGATCGAAGCGATCCTGCCGACCTCGGCCTGACGCTCCGAAGGTGGCTTTCGGGGCGCTCGATGCCCCGAAAGCCACCTTCGGGGCATCGAGCAATCGGCGACTCAGCTCGCGGAAAGGCCCCAGGTACCCCGCCAGGCGCGGCCGGGTGAGAGGACCACGAGGCCGTCACCGGTGTTGAAGCAGTTCGGCGCGCAGCTCACCGGTTCGACGGTGAGACCGGAGCGCGGCGGATGCCCCGTCGGCCCGTCGTCGGTGTAGCACTGCAGGTATCCGTACGAGGAATCCATCCACAACCGCACGGTGTGCCCGCCCGGCCGCCGGAAGGTGACCGTCGCGAGCCCGTCCTCGCCGCGCCGCACATCCTTGAACGCGGTGTCCATTTTGGTCGCGCCGATCTTCTTCGCGGTGCGGAAATCGTACGGCGTGCCCGCCACCGGCGCGGTCCCGGTGGGGATGAGCCGGTCGTTCACCACGTAGTACGTGCTCGCGCCGAGCTCCAGTTCGATCGAATCGATCGTGCCGGAGGCCGCTTTCACGTAGGTGTGGTTGGCCGTGCCGAACGGCGCGGGCCCCGAACCGATGTTGCGCGCGGTGAGCGTGCTGGACAGCCCGCGCCGCCCGAGCGCGAACTCCATCCGGAACGCCACGTGGAACGGGTATCCGTAGTGCGGGTGCTGCTGCACCTCCAGCACCACGCTGTCCCGGGTGTGCCGCACCGGCTGCCATTCGGTGAAGCTCAGCAGGCCGTGCAGCGCGGTGTCGCGGTCCGGCTCGTTGATCGGGACCGCGTACTGCTTGCCGCCGAAGGTGTACTTGCCGTGGTCGATGCGGTTGCACCAGGGCAGGATCGTCTTGCCCTGGTAGCCCTCGCCGACGTCGTCCGCGGCGTGCGTGAGCAGTAGCTCTTCACCGTCCACCTGGTACGACAGCACGGTCGCCGCCACACCCGCGATCACCGCGCGCGCGTTCCCGCACCGCAGCTCGTACAGCCGTCCGCTCGCGGTCTGCCCCCGCGCCGCCGAACCGTCCACATCGGACACATTCGACCCTGCGGCGGCCGCGGGTGACGCCGCCCCCAGCGCGGTGACCGCGCCGGCGGCGAGCATCGTGCCGAGCGCGCCGCGGCGGCTCAGTCCTGTCTTCTCCACTTCGGACACCGTTGTTCCCCTTTTTACTGCGATCCGGCGGCGATCACCGCGCGGTTGTGCTCGGCCACCACGCCCAGGTTCGGCTTCATCACCCTGCGGTCGTAGGTGAGGTACCCGTTCACCTCGTTCTCGACATCGGTGGTCTGGGTGTAGATCGCACCGGACAACCCGTTGTCCCGCACCACCTTCAGCAGGTCGTCGCTCACCTCGCCGTAGCGCCGGGTCAGTTCGTCCTGGCTCTTCGTCATCTCGTACGCGCCGGGCGGACCCGGCCACACGTGCCCGTCGAGCACCAGCCCGAGCCCGCCGTACTCGCCGTCGACGATCGGCCTGCCGTCCTTCACCTGCGGCCGCCCAGGGCCGACGTAGGTGTGGTCGTCGTAGACGTCACCGGCACCGGTGTCCGGTCTGGACAGACAGCAGTTCACGCCGCTGGAGGCGTTCACGAGGCGCGACGGGTCCTGCGCCTTCACCTTGTCCGCGATGCGCTGGGTGTCGAACTCGCCCCAGCCCTCGTTGAACGGCACCCAGCCGATGATCGACGGTGAGCTGCGCAACTGGTCGACCATGGCGGTGAGGCCCTGCTCGTAGTGCGCCTTCGCCTCCGGTACCGGGTCCGGCGCCGGTCCCGGCGGGCCGTCGAACGACACCACCAGCGACGGCATGTCCTGCCACACCATCAGCCCGAGCTTGTCGGCCCAGTAGTACCAGCGCGCCGGTTCGACCTTGATGTGCTTGCGGACGAAGTTCAGCCCGAGCTTCTTGATCTGCTCGAGGTCGAACTTCAGCGCCGCGTCGGTGGGCGCGGTGTAGATCCCGTCCGGCCAGAAGCCCTGGTCGAGCGGACCGTGCAGGAACGTGGTCTTGCCGTTGAGCGCGATTCTCGGCCTGCCCTGGGCGTCGTTGACGGTGCCGATCGTGCGCAGGCCGCCGTAGCTGCGGACCTCGTCGGTGACGCGGCCGCCCGCGTCGCGCAGGCGCACGGTGAGGTCGTAAAGGTACGGATCGTCCGGGCTCCACAGGTGCGGGTTCGGCACCGGCACGCGGATCGCCTGGCCCGGTTTCCCTTGCGAGCGCGCCACTTCCGGCCCGCCCGGCTGCGACACGACGACCTCGGCGCGCTGCCCGTCGGCGCCCGTTGCCTTGGGCGTCACCGCGAAGCTGGTGAGATCGGGAACGATGTCGAGCTTGTCCACATGGGACGCGGCGACCGGTTCCATCCACACGGTCTGCCAGATGCCGGACGAGCCGGTGTAGAAGATCCCGCCGGGACTGTTGCGCTGCTTGCCGACCGGGAACGTGTTGATGTCGTTGCGGTCTTCGACGCGCACGGTCAGTTCCTGCGAACCACCGCTGCGCAACGCCTTCGTGACGTCGGCGGTGAACTCGGCGTAGCCGCCGGAGTGCGTGGCGACCTGCTGGTTGTTCACCCAGACGGTGGCGATCTGGTCGACCGCGCCGAAGTGCAGCAGCACGCGCTGGCCGCGCCAGTCCGGCGGCACCTGGAAGACCTTGCGGTACCACATCTGGTCGTCGTGGCGCTGGACGCCGGACAGCGCCGATTCCGGCGGGTACGGCACCAGGATCTGCTCTTTGTACTCCGAAGTGGACGGTGCCGAGGCGCGGAAGGCGGCGGGTCCGCCGGTGTACTCCCACAACCCGTTGAGGTTCTGCCAGCGCGGCCTGGACAGCTGCGGCCGCGGGTATTCGGGGAGCGCGTTGTCCGGCCCGACCTGGTAGGTCCATGGCGTGGACAGCGGCGGGGTCTTGGGCTCCCATGCCTTCTGGTGCGGCTGGGCAGCGGGCTCGGCGGCGGTGGCCGGAACGGTCCCGAACGCCACGGCGGCGAGCAGCGCGGCGACGAGGGCGGCGGGACGTCTTCTTCGCACGGAATTCAACATCACTGCACAAGAGTGACCAACGACATTCGTGAAGTCATGGTCCATTCGAGTGAATTGTCGGCCAGGTCACATCCGGTCATGACATCTCGTCACCGCCCGTCTCGGCCGCTGGTGAGCGACCCCGTACCGGAGCGCCCTAAGCGACTGATGAGTAACCTCCAGACATGCGCGTACTGATGCTGTCGTGGGAATACCCGCCGGTCGTGGTCGGGGGCCTGTCCCGGCACGTGCACGCACTCGCGAGGCACCTGGTCCGCGACGGGCACGAGGTCGTCGTGCTGTGCCGCCACGTCGCGGGCACCGACGCGCACACGCATCCGACCACCGATCGGGTGGTCGAAGGCGTCCGCGTGATCAGGGTCGCCGAGGACCCGATGCACGTCACGTTCGAACGCGACCTGGTCGCCTGGACGCTCGCGATGGGCCACGCGATGATCAGGGCGGGCGGTGAGCTGCTGCGCGGCTGGCAGCCGGACGTGGTGCACGCGCACGACTGGCTCGTCACGCATCCCGCGATCGCGCTCGCCGAGCAGGCCGCGGTGCCGCTGGTCGGCACGATCCACGCGACCGAGGCCGGCAGGCATTCCGGCTGGCTTTCGCACCCGCTCAACCAGCAGGTGCACTCCGCCGAGTGGTGGCTCGCGAACCGCGCGGACGCACTGATCACCTGTTCGCAGGCCATGCGCACCGAGGTCGCCCACCTCTTCGACCTCGACGCCGCCGACATCACGGTGATCCACAACGGGATCGAGGAGCGCGGCTGGCGCGTGCCCGCCGCCGCGATCGCCGAGGCGCGCGCCGCGCACAGCCCCGACGGCGCGCCGCTGCTGCTGTACTTCGGCAGGCTCGAATGGGAAAAGGGCGTGCAGGACCTGCTGGCCGCGCTGCCGAGGATCCGCCGCGCCCACCCCGGCGCCCGCGTGGTCGTCGCGGGCAAGGGACGGCACCTCGACGAACTCGTCGAGCAGGCGAGGAAGCTCCGGATCCGGCGCGCCGTCGACTTCGTCGGGCACCTTTCCGATCGCGAGCTGCGCGCCGCGCTCGCCGCCGCCGACGCCGTGGTGCTGCCCAGCCGCTACGAACCGTTCGGCATCGTCGCGCTCGAAGCCGCCGCCGCGCAGGCCCCGCTCGTGGCCTCGACCGCGGGCGGCCTCGGCGAAGTGGTGATCGACGGGGAAACCGGGCTCGCCTTCGAACCCGGCGACGTGGCCGCGATCGCCGCGGCCGTCGGCACCGTACTCGACGACCGCAAAGCCGCCGCGCGCCGCGCCCGCACCGCGAAGTCCCGGCTGGCCGCCGACTTCGACTGGGGCCACATCGCCGAAGCCACGGCCGCGGTCTACCGGCGCGCCAAACCGGGCGAGCCGGTGGAACTCGGGCGCCCGAAGATCGCCACCGGCAACGCTTTCCAGCCGTAGCCGCGTGCCGCGAGGGCCGAGATCGCGACACTAGTCGGTTCGAGGCCTCAAGAGGTCTTCGAAGAGGGTGTCGAGCAAACCGCGAGGAACGCTCGAACCCGTCAGCGCGCAGTAGACGATCGGGCCAGCCAGGGCGTCGATCGTGGCATCGGGGCCGAGCCGCAGCGAGATCTCGCCCGCGTCGGTACCGCGCGCGAGCATTTCCCGTTCCTGCTTGCGGCGCGGTTCGAGGTAGCGCTCGCGGAGGTTCGCGGCCGTGCCGGGATCGTGCTGTGCCTCGGCGATGACCGCGAGGAGCACCTTGCCCGCGGGATCACGGGTGACGAACCGCGCGAAACCGCGGAAGTAGCCGCGGATGTCGTCGGCCGTGACCTGCTCCGCCGGGACCGGAAGGCTCTTCTCGCTGTCCGCGATGAGCGTGTCGAGGAGGACTTCCACCTTCGACGGCCACCACCGGTAGATCGTCTGCTTGGCGACACCGGCGCGGCGCGCGATCGCTTCGACGGTCAGCGCGCCGAAACCGTGCTCGACGAGGAGGTCGTCCGCGGCGTGCAGCACGGCGAGGCGCGCGGCCTCGTCTCGCCGGTTGCCGGAGCGCGCCCTGCGGGGCTGGGAATTCGCGGCGGGCATGGGAGGAACCTATCCGACGGTTGAGCCGCGCTCCGCCGTCCGCGCCGTGCTACTGTCTAGACGCAACGTCCAGTCTAGACAAATTCCGACAAGGAGCGATCGTGTCCACCACCTCCCCCCGCCAAGCCCTCGTCATCGGAGCCTCCAGGGGATTGGGGCTCGTCCTCGTCACCGAACTGGCCCGGCGCGGCTGGCGGGTCATCGCCACGACACGGGAAAACGGCGGCGAGCTGAGAGCCGCCGCCTCGAACGGAAGCCTGACCGTCGAGACGCTGGAGATGACCAGTCCAGGAGAACTGGCCGCGCTGCGCGAGCGCCTCGCCGGGCGCCGGCTCGACCTGCTCTTCGTCAACGCCGCGATCAACCGCGGGAACCAGCCGATCCACGAGGTCCCCGACGACACCTTCGCCGAGGTGATGATCACCAACGCGTTGAGCCCGCTGCGCGCCCTCGAAGCACTCCGTGGGCTCGTCGCCCCCGGCGGCACCGTCGCGGTCATGTCGTCGGACCAGGGCAGCATTTCGCGGAACACCGAGGACGGCTACGAGCTCTACAAGGCCAGCAAGGCCGCGCTCAACCAGTTGATGCGCAGCTACACCACGCGCCACGCCGACGACGGGCACACCAAGCTGCTCATCGACCCCGGCCACAACAAGACCGAACTCGGCGGCCCCGACGCGCCGCTGACCCCGGAGGAAAGCATCCCGGCCGTCGTCGACGTCCTCGAAGCGCAGGCGGGCGCGCCCGGCCTGCAGTTCCTGGACCGCACCGGCGAAGTCGTCCCGTGGTAGCGCGGTCTTCCGGTGCTCACGCCCGCGCGGTCGCGGCCACCACGCGGTTCCGGCCAGCCTGCTTCGCTTGGTACAGCGCGATATCCGCGGCGTCGAGCAGCGCCTGCACGGTGGTACCCGCCGACGGGTAGCGCGCGCTGCCGACCGAAACGGAGAAACCGGTGACCACCTGGCCCCGGTCCCCGACCGGGATCCGCACGGTGAGTTCGTGCACCGCGGTGCGGATGCGCTCGGCGACCATGGCGATCCCGTCCCCGGTCACGTTCGGGAGTATCACGACGAATTCCTCCCCGCCGAACCGGCCGACCGCGTCCTCGTGGCCGCGCACGCTGCGGACGATGGCGTCGGCGATCGCTTTCAGCACGGCATCGCCCGCCAGGTGGCCGTACGTGTCGTTCACGCGCTTGAAGTGATCGAGGTCGATCATGAGCAGTCCGAAGTTCGCGTTGAGGCGATTCGCCCTCGCCTCGACGCGTTCGGCGTGCGCCTGCCAGCCCGCGATGTTGAAGACGCCGGTCTTGTGGTCACGCCTGGCCTCGGCCTCCAGCTGCGTGACGAGCACGGTCCGGTGCAGCAGCAGCACCGGCGGGAAGACCGCCACCACGAGCACCGGCGAGATCGCGAGCGCCAGCGCGTTCAGCGCGCCGAGGCACAGGGTGGCGAGGTCGAGCACGTTGTCGAACCAGCCGCCGAACCACGCGCGCGGCGTCCGCCCGACCTTCGCGCGCGCGGGCAGGATGAGCACCGCGTTCAAGCCGAACTGCACCGCCATCACCACGAGCACGGCGATCGCGCCGTGCACCGCCATCGTGGTGGCCGCGCGCATCGTCGGCACCCCGATCAGGTCCAATGTGGACGCCGCGCCGCAGGACGACAGGATCACGCAGCACGCGTTGTTGAACGTGCGGAACGGCGGCACCCGGTGCAGCCGGTACCAGCTGCGCAGCCCGAGGTGGAGGTAGAGCACCGCGGTGAGCACGACGACCAGCCCGATCGGCATCATCAGCACGCCAGCGAACGTCCACACCGAACTCATCGTGATGTGCGGGCTCCCCGACAGCCTGCGGCGCACCCGTTCGACGTGGCGGCCCAGCTCCGCCTGCAGGATCCCCAGCCCGGCCAGTACCGCGAGGCGGATCAGGTCGGCGCCGCCGGCCGCGACCGGGAACCAGACGAAACCGAGCGACACGACCGCCGCGGCGCAGGCAAGGCAGTAGGCGACGACCCGCGGCGGCTGCTGCCAGAGCGCCCACTCGCGGATCCCCCAGCCGCGAACCACCCATTCCCGCGCGGCGGGGCCGCGCGGCCAAAAGGGACTCGGTTGCCTGGCCGCAACCTGATCGTGGCTTTCGTCCCGCATACTCACCGTGTACCACCTGCTAACTCTCCGCAGGGCATCCGACCACTGTGCGAAGGAGGACGCCATGAGCGACCGTGGAAACTGACCGTCATTCGGCCCGCCCTTCCTGGCGGGTCCGACCCCACGCGAGCGCGATCGGCACCGCCATCGCCACCCCGGCGGTGCCGGCCGCGGCGATGGTCTTGGCGGGGCCGATGAGATCGGCGAGCCCACCCGCCGCCGCGGCGCCGAGCCCCTGCACGGTCACCAGACCGGTCGAGTTCAGGCCGGAACCCTGTGCGCGCTGGCCGTTCGGGAGCCGCCGCATGAACTGCACGACGCCCTGGATGTTGTAGCCGGTGGCCAGCAGGCCCGAGGTCGCGAACAACAGGATCGAGGGCAGCAGGCCGGGATGGGCGAAGCACAGCACGAGCGGGAGGCCCGCCGCGATGCCGAGCAGGCCCAGCACCCGCACCTGCGCCCGCTCCGGCACCCACTTGCCGAACACGATCCCGCCGAGCACGCTGCCGATCGGGTCCGCGGCCATCAGCCAGCCCACGGTCGCGGTGCCCACTCCGAGCGTGGCCGCGTACGGCGCGGCGATCGTCTCCGGGACGACGTAGAAACCCGCCAGCCAGTTCAACGCGACGAGCGTGCGCAACCCGGTGTCCCGCCACACCAGGCGCGCACCCGCGGTGGTGGACCGCAGGAACGCGCGCCAGCCGGTTTCCGCGGCGCGCGCGACCGGCTCCCGGTAGCGGACGCCGAACCGCGTCACCAGTGCGGAAACGGCGAACGTCGCCGCGTTCACGGTCAGCCCGACGCCCGGCCCGACCGCGGCCACCAGCATGCCGCCCGCGCCGAAGCCCACCAGCTGCGCCGACTGCATCGTGACGTTCCGCAGCGCCATGCCGACCGTGTACCGCTCGCCGGTGAGGATCTCCGGCAGCACGGCCTGCTGCGCGGCCTTGAACGGTCCGCCGAACAAGGTCATCACGGCCACCAGCGCGCACAGCGCCCACAGCGGCATCCCCGGCACGACCATCGCGCCGACGAGCACCGCGCGCGCCAGATCGGTCCACACCATCACGTCGCGGCGGGACCGGCGATCGCCCCAGCTCGCGAGCAGCACCCCGCCGATAACCGTCGGCACGTAGGTGAGCGCGTAGGTCAGCCCGGTCAGCGCCGCGGAATCGGTGCGCTGGAAGACGAGGATGGCCAGTGCGACACGGGCGAGCTGATCACCGCACACCGACAGCAATTCCGCGAACCACAGGGCGCGGAACTCGCGAAGGCGGAGTACCGAGGCGAACGACGGGCGCGCCGCCACGGCCTTCACGCCGCTTTCGCGACCCGGCCCATACCCGGTGGACACGATGCCCCGTCACCCGTGCGCCGCCTCGTTCTCGCGGCTCGTCTTCCGCCTCCCGCCACGGTCGACCGCCTCCCATCGGTGCCCGGACACGCGCGACCCTCGGAGCCCTGGGGGTTGCTCCGAGGGTGCGCCTCCCGACCGCTGAGGGGGAGTCCGGTCGGTGTGCCCACCACCTTAGAACTTTTCCGTATCCGATTCGACACTCGCTGTAGCAGACAACCCGATCGCACCAGCGCGGAACCGGAGAGCGGAACGGCTCAGAAGGCGCCGCACCTCGGGCGGGCGCAGTCGGAATAGGCGGGCCCGGTGCCACTGTCCCCGACGGGGGTGAGCAGCGCGCCGCAGACGAGCGCGAGCAGGAGCAGACCGGCGACCGCGGGAAGCATTCTCATCTCAAGACTCCTGTGAAGAGGAGCGGAGTGCCTGATCCCAGCAGCCTGCCGGGGCGAATACCACGCAATCAATCCGGGAAACGGTAGGTATTGCCCCCGGTCATTCACTACGTAGACCATCCGGACCACGCATTCTCGGCGGCCGCGAAGCCACCATGATGGTGTGTGAATGTCGCCGAGGGCCGCTCTCGAGACGTTGAGGGTCACGATCTCGGCCCTCGCGGCGGGCTGCCGCCACGGCGCTCGTCCCCGAAGGTGGCCTTCGGGGCGGTAGACGCCGCGAACTCGACCCTCGCACCCGCACTCCCGCTCCCGCTCGGACCTTCGGCTGCCCCGAAAGTGACCTTCGGGGAATCCGGTGCCCCGAAAGCCACTTTCGGGGCACCGGCAAGCGGGAGGTCTGGCGCGCGAGGGGTGGATGTGCGGCGTTGAGCGCCCCGAAGGTCACCTTCGGGGCATGCGCGGCCCTGCCCGCACGGAAGCGAGGGCCGAGAAAGTGACGCCAGGGTCCCCGAAGGTGGCCTTCGGGGACCAACGACGGGCCCCCGCCGCCGACCACCGCGCCGCGCACCCGACATCGCCGCGCACCCGACATCACTGTGACCTTCGGGGAATCCAGTGCCCCGAAAGCCACAGGGCACCGGCGCCACCCGCAGACTTAAGCGGTCGAGGACCACCAGAGGATTTCCCTGGCGACCCTGGCGGGTGCTTCGCGGGGCAGGAAGTGGCCGACGCCCTGGAATTCCGCGCGCCGGTAGTGCGCGGTGAACAGGTCGTCCTTGCCTTCGCTGGTGGACGGGAGGTTGTCGCGGTCGCCGGTGCCGTGCAGCACCAGCGTCGGCACGCGCACCGGGGGAATCGCGGCGAGTTCCCGTTCGAGGTCGGCGTAAGCCGGGTCCCCCGGCTCCTCGCCCCAGCGGTGCAGGTACGCGCTGACCGTGATGTCCGGCCAGTCGGGGTTTTCCCACGCCTGCGCGGCGCGGGAGAACTCGGCTTCGGAGAACCGCCATCCCGGCGACCAGCTTTCCCAGAGGTAGCGGCCGAACCCGCGCCGGTCGTCGCGCACGATGTCCCTCCCCCGCGCGGTCGCGACCAGCCACTCGTACCAGTAGGCGTGCGCCAGCGGGTACGGCAAGGGCGCGTCGGGGCCGCTCGCGCCGTGCCCCGCCGACATCGCGACGAGCGCGCGCACGCGAGCGGGGAACAGCGCGCCGACGACGTACCCGGCTCGCGCTCCCCAGTCGTGCCCTGCCACCAATACGTTCTCGAGATCCAAGGCGTCCAGGAAGTCGCGCAGGTCAGCGCCGAGCGCCCCCGCCTGGCCGCTGCGGGGTTTGCCCGGCGCGCGGAACCGGGTGGGGCCGAAACCGCGAAGATGCGGCCGGTACACCCGGAACCCTTCCGCCACCAGTCGCGGTACCACGCCGTCCCAGCAGTGCACGTCGTCCGGCCACCCGTGCACGGCCACGATCACCGGTCCCGCGGCAGGGCCGTCCACCTCGTATCCGATTTCCAGATCCGCGGTGCTCACGAACTCGGTCATGCCCCCGGCTTTCCCGCGCCGCGGACCGGTGAAACCCGGGCAAGAAAAGGCGGGCCGGCGAGGAGGGAACCACTCCTCCCCGGCCCGCCTCGCCGATTTCCCCCGTCAGGAAAGGGAAACCGGAGTCTCAGCCGAGATCGGTCAGGTACCGCGCGTAGGCGCTGGTTGTGAAGAAGCTCGGCAGCTTCTCGCCCAGCGCGGTCTCCACGAAGATCGCGCGCGCGTCGTCGAGCCGGTGCTCACCCGGGGTTTCCGCCTTGACGTTCGCCAGTTCCTCGTCGAGGTACGAGGTCGCCAGCTCGCGGGTGAGCGCGGTGCCGTCTTCGAGCTTCGTGCCGTTGCGGATCCACTGCCACACCTGGCAGCGGGCGATCTCGGCGGTCGCGGCGTCCTCCATCAGGTTGTGGATCGCCGCGGCGCCGGTGCCCCGCAGCCACGCGTCGATGTAGCGGAGGCCGACGTTGATGTTGGCGCGCACGCCCTTTTCGGTAACCTCCCCGCCCGCGCTCGCCACGTCGAGGAGGTCGTCGGCGGTGACCACGACGTCCTCGCGGAGCTTGCCGAGCTGGTTCGGCCAGCCGCCGAGCACCTCGTCGAAAACCTTCTCGCACACCGGAACCAGGCCGGGGTGCGCGACCCACGAACCGTCGAAGCCGTCGCCGGCCTCGCGTTCCTTGTCCTGCTGGACCTTCTCCAGCGCGACCTTGTTGACCTCGGGGTCCTTGCTGGGGATGAACGCGGCCATCCCGCCGATCGCGTGCGCGCCGCGCGAGTGGCAGGTGCGCACCAGCAGCTCGGTGTAGGCCCGCATGAACGGCACGGTCATGGTGACCTGCGCGCGGTCCGGGAGCACGAAATCGGCGCCGTGCTCGCTGAAGTTCTTGATGACGCTGAAGATGTAGTCCCAGCGGCCCGCGTTCAGCCCGGCCGCGTGCTCACGCAGCTCGTAGAGGATCTCGTCCATCTCGAACGCGGCGGTGATCGTCTCGATCAGCACCGTCGCCCTGATCGTGCCCTGCGGGATGCCCAGTTCGTGTTGCGCCAGGCGGAAAACGTCGTTCCACAGGCGCGCTTCGAGGTGGCTTTCCAGCTTCGGCAGGTAGAAGTACGGGCCGCTGCCGCGCGCGAGGAGCTGGCGCGCGTTGTGGAAGAAGTACAGGCCGAAGTCGACGAGGCTCGCCGAAACCGGGCGGCCGTCGATGCGGATGTGCTTCTCCACCAGGTGCCAGCCGCGGGGGCGCGCGACGATCGTGGCGGGCTCGTCGCCGATGGTGTAGCGCTTTCCGTTCTCCGTGGTGAAGTCGATGTCGCGGCGGATCGCGTCGAACAGGTTCAGCTGGCCGTCGACGACGTTGTGCCACGTCGGCGAAGTCGCGTCCTCGAAGTCCGCGAGCCACACCTTGGCGCCGGAGTTGAGCGCGTTGACCGTCATCTTGCGGTCGGTCGGTCCGGTGATCTCCACGCGGCGGTCTTCCAGGCCGGGCGCGGCACCGGCCACCTGCCAGGTGGGGTCCTCCCGCACCGAACGGGTTTCGCGGCGGAACTCCAGGTTTTCCTCACCGGAGGCCAGCTTCTCGCGGCGCAGCCTGCGCGCGTCCAGCAGTTCGCGGCGACGGCCGGCGAACGCGTTGTCGAGCCGGGCGATGAAGTCGAGTGCAGCCGGGGTGAGGATCTCGTCGAACCGCGGACCGGCCGGACCGGCGACGTCGACGCGGTAGTTGAGCTTGCTGGCCATGGCGTGCCTCCAGGTGCGGAAGGAAAAGAAGAGGGGCGGGCGGTGACGGGCCGACCCGTCACCGCCCGCGTCAGGTCAGAACTGGGCTTCCTCGGTGGAACCCTTGAGCGCGGTGGTCGAGCTCTCCGGGTTCAGCGCGGTGCTCACCTGGTCGAACCAGCCGGTGCCGACCTCGCGCTGGTGCTTGGTGGCGGTATACCCGCGGTCCTCCGAGCCGAACTCCTTCTCCTGCAGCTCGACGTAGGCGGTCATGCCTTCGCGGGCGTAGCCGTGCGCCAGGTCGAACATCGAGTAGTTCAGCGCGTGGAAACCGGCCAGGGTGATGAACTGGAACTTGTAGCCCATGTGCCCGAGCTCGCGCTGGAACTTCGCGATCGTCGCGTCGTCGAGGTGCTTCTTCCAGTTGAACGACGGCGAGCAGTTGTAGGCCAGCAGCTGGTTCGGGTACTTCGCCTTGATGGCCTCGGCGAACTGGCGCGCCACCTCGAGGTCGGGCTCGGAGGTCTCCATCCACAGCAGGTCGGCGTACTGCGCGTAGGCGAGGCCGCGCTCGATGCACGGCTCGATGCCGTTGCGCACCTCGTAGAAGCCCTCCGCGGTGCGGCCGCCGGTCAGGAACTGCTTGTCGCGGTCGTCGACGTCACTGGTCAGCAGCGTCGCGGCCTGCGCGTCGGTGCGGGCGACGATGACCGACGGGACACCGGCGACGTCCGCGGCGAGGCGGGCGGCGTTCAGCGTGCGCTCGTGCTGCTTGGTCGGGATCAGCACCTTGCCGCCGAGGTGGCCGCACTTCTTCTCGGACGCGAGCTGGTCCTCCCAGTGCACACCCGCGGCACCGGCGTTGATCATGCCCTTCATCAGCTCGAACGCGTTGAGCGGGCCACCGAAGCCCGCCTCCGCGTCGGCGACGATCGGGGCGTACCAGTCGATGTCGGTGTTGCCCTCGGCCCAGTTGATCTGGTCGGCGCGGCCCAGCGCGTTGTTGATCCGGCGGACCACCGCGGGCACCGAGTTGGCCGGGTAGAGGCTCTGGTCGGGGTAGGTCTGGCCGGAGAGGTTCGCGTCGGCGGCGACCTGCCAGCCCGACAGGTAGATGGCCTTGAGCCCCGCGCGGACCTGCTGGACGGCCTGGTTCCCGGTCAGCGCGCCGAGCGAGTTGATGTAGTCCTCGGTGTGCAGGAGGTTCCACAGCTTCTCGGCGCCGCGACGGGCGAGGGTCTGCTCTTCGACAACGCTGCCGCGGAGCTTCACGACGTCTTCGGCCGAGTAGGACCGCCGCACGCCCGCCCAGCGGGGGTCGGTCTCCCACTGCTTGGTCAGCTCCGCTGCTTCCTGCGCCAACCGCTTGGCCTGCTCAGTCATCGAACTCTCCAACGTTGCGAACTTTGCGATTACTCGCCTGCTTGCCGAAACCATGGCATGTGCTGGGAAAACAGATCCAGAGCGCCAATTTGCCAATTTGTGCGAAGGTTCCGTAGCATCTTGCGAAGGTTGCCAACGAGTGCTTGGCAACACGGTGAGAATCCGCGTACTTGATCGTTTACTGAACCGTTCAGGGCCGGAAATCTTGCGGACAGGAGTACGGGAGATGGACAAAACCTTCGCCGGGGCGAAGTTGCGGCACCTTCGCGAAAGCCGGTCGATGAGCCAAGCGGATCTGGCACGTGTGCTGGAGATCTCACCCAGTTACCTCAACCAGATCGAGCACAACTCGCGCCCGCTGACCGTGCCCGTGCTCCTTCGCATCACGCAGGCCTTCGGCGTGGACACGGAGTTCTTCGCCAGCAACGACACCGCGCGCCTGGTCGCCGACGTCAAGGAAGCGCTGCTCGACGAGGCGGTCGGCATCGACGCGACGACGAGCGAACTGAACGACCTCGCGACGAACCTGCCCTCGATCGCGCAAGCGCTGGTCAAGCTGCACCGCAGCTACCGCAACGCGGTGGAGAACACCGCCGCGCTGGTCACCGAGGACGGCAGGGGCGTGCACGGCAGCGCCGCCGCTCCCCTGCCGCACGAGGAGGTGCGCGACTTCTTCTACGAACGGGAGAACTACGTCGCCGAACTCGACGAGCGCGCCGAGCGCATGGCGCTCGAACTCCCCCTGCGCAGGGGCGACGCGCTGGGCTCGCTGCGCGCCAGGCTCAGCGACCATTACGGCGTGCAGGTGACCAGCGACGGCATCGACGAACCGGCTGGCGAGCAGCACCGCTACGAGCCGGGCGCGAAGGTCCTGCGGCTCGCGCCGAGCCTGCGCGTCGGCCAGCAGGCGTTCCGCATGGCTTCGCAGATCGCGCTGCTCGAATACGACGACCTGATCACCGAACTGGCCGACTCGTGGGCGTTTTCCGGGCCCGCCGCGCGGTCACTGGCCAGGGTCGGGCTGGCGAACTACTTCGCGGGCGCGCTGATCCTGCCCTACGGCCCGTTCCACACCGCCGCGGAACGCTTCCGCTACGACATCGAACGGCTCTGCGACCACTTCGGCGTCGGCTTCGAGACGGTGTCCCACCGGCTGTCCACCCTGCAACGCCCGAAGGCGCGCGGGGTGCCGTTCTCGTTCGTGCGCGTGGACCGCGCCGGCAACATGTCCAAGCGCCAGTCCGCGGCCGGGTTCCACTTCTCCCGCGTCGGCGGCTCGTGTCCACTGTGGAACATCTACGAGGCGTTCACCATGCCGGGCAAGATCCTCACCCAGATCGCCACCATGCCCGACGGGAAGAGCTACTTCTGGATCGCGCGCACGGTTTCGCGCAACATCGGCGGCTACGGCAGCCCCGGCAAGATGTTCACCGTCGGCCTCGGCTGCGAACTGCGCCACGCGAAGCGGCTCGTGTACTCGGCGGGGCTCGACCTCGACGACCGAACCGCGGCCACCCCGATCGGCATGGGCTGCAAGGTGTGCGACCGCCCCGCCTGCCCGCAGCGCGCGTTCCCGACCATCGGCAAGCAGCTCACCGTCGACGAGAACACCAGCACTTTCGTGCCGTATCCGGCGGTGCCGAAGTCCTCGTGAAGCCGAGCGGCTGCCGCCTACTGGGAGTCGAGGGTTTTCTGCAGCGCTTTGTTCGCCTTGCGCGCCATGTCTTCGACGGCTTCGCGGCGGGCCGCGTCGGCGGCGTAGTCGTCCTCGCGGTTGCGGACCACCCGTGCCGGGGAGCCGACGGCGATCGAGAAGTCCGGGATGTCGCCGCGCACCACCGCGTGCGCGCCGAGCACGCAGCCGCGGCCGACCCTGGTGCCCTTCAGCACCGACACCTTGGTGCCGATCCAGGTGTCCGGCCCGATCCGCACCGGCGACTTCACGATGCCCTGGTCCTTGATCGGGCGCGTGATATCGGCCGTGACGTGGTCGAAGTCGCAGATGTAGACCCAGTCGGCGACGAGCGTGGCGGCGCCGAGTTCGATGTCGAGGTACCCGTTGAGGACGTTCTGCCTGCCGAACACGGCCTTGTCGCCGATGCGCAGCGAGCCTTCGTGGCAGCGGATCGCGTTGCCGTCGCCGATGTGCACCCAGCGGCCGATCTCCATCCGCCCGTAGCCGGGCCTGCAGTGGATCTCGACGTTCTTGCCGAGGAACACCATGCCCCGCAGCACGATGTGCGGGTTGGCCACCCGGAACTTCAGCAGCCGCCAGTACCGGACCAGGTACCACGGCGTGTAGGCGCGGTTGCGCAGCACCCAGCGGAGCGACTCCTTGGTCAGGAACTTCGCCTGCTGGGGATCCCGGCGCGCCTGCCCCCACGCCTTGAGCCTGGCGAGGGCGGGCGAGCCCCACATGGAAGTCATGCCAGAAGAAAATACAGGCGCCGAGACGTCACCGCCGAGGCCAGGTGCCCGGCACGTAACCTGGGGCTGGAGCGACCGGAGGCAAGGGAGACGCATGGGCGTGAAGCTGATCATCGACACCGATCCCGGCGTCGACGACGCGCTGGCGATCGCGCTGGCCGCGCTCAACCCCGACGTCGACCTGCTGGGCGTGACCACGGTGTTCGGCAACGTGCCGGTCGCGACCACCACCCGCAACGCGCGCGGCCTGCTGCAGCTGTGCGGGCGCCCCGACGTGCCGGTGGCGCAGGGCGCGGAACGCCCGCTCGTGCGCGCGAACCCGGACTTCGCCCGCCGCATCCACGGCGAGGACGGGCTGTCCGGGCAGGCGGTCTCGCTCCCCGCGCCGGTGCGCGCGGCCGACGAGACCGACGCCGTGTCCCTGCTGCTGTCGCTGCTGGAGGCCGCCGACGAGCCGGTGACCCTCGCGCCGATCGGGCCGATGACCAACATCGCGCTCCTGCTCGCCGCGCACCCCGGGATCCGGTCGAAGATCGGCCGGATCGTCGCGATGGGCGGCGCGCTCGGGTTCGGCAACATCACCCCGGTCGCCGAGTTCAACATCTGGGCCGATCCCGAGGCCGCGCACCGCGTGCTCGTCGAGGAGTCGGTGCCGCTCGTGCTCGTGCCGCTCGATCTCACCCACCAGTGCGCGGTCGACGCCGCGTGGCTGGAGCGGCTCGGCGAGTCCGGTGTGGTCGGCGCGGCGCTCAAGTCGATGACAGGTGACTACCTCGATTACTACCGCCAGGCACTGGGTTTCGAAGGAATCGTGATCCACGACGCGGTGGCGATCGCCGAAGCGATCAAACCGGGCATACTGGCCACCGAGAGCTACCCCGTCGAGGTCGACATCGGGCTCGGACCGGCACGCGGCGCGACGCTCGCCGACCGGCGGACCCCACGGCGCGAGTCCTCGGCACGCGTCGTCGCCATCGCGCTGGACACCGATTTCGACGGGCTCCGCTCCTTCATGCTGGACGGCATCACCGGAGGCAGCCGATGACCGAACCGCTGCCGGACGAGGCCGCGTCGAACCCGCTGCGCAAACGGCTGGTGATCCTCGGCGCCGCCGTGGTGGCCATCGCCGCGCTCGCCGTGGTGATCGCGGTGGCGCCCCAGCAGACCGAACCGGTCGCGAGCACCGCGAGCGCGGCGCCGCCGGCGCCCGCCGAGCCGCCGACGATGCCGCCGCAGGCCGCGCCCCAGCCGGTGCCGCCCAAGGAGGGGCAGGAGTTCGAGGGCTGGGTCACGAAGGTCGCCGGGTGGCTCGACATCCCCGAGCGCGCGATGACCGGTTACGCGAAGGCCACCGTGGCACTGTCGAAGGACCAGCCAGGCTGCCACCTTTCGTGGGTGACGCTCGCGGCGGTCGGCAAGGTCACCACCGATCACGGCCGCGCCGGCGGCGGGCAGCTCGGCGCCGACGGCCGCGTCAGCAAGCCGATCGGCGCGCTCGAGGTGCGCGACTTCTACGGCCACGTAGTGTCCACAAAGGACGCCAGCGGGCCGATGCAGCTTTCGGCTGCGGTGTGGAAGAAGTGGCAGGGTCCCGGCAAGCCGGACGCGCAGAACATCGACGCCGCCGCCCTCGCCGCGGGCAGGGCGCTGTGCGACGGCGGCCGCGATCTCGCGAAGGGCGAGGCGTGGTGGCAGGGCGTGTCCACGTTGCAGAGCGCGCCCCTGTTCCTGCACCGGATCCTCGCCACCGCCAACGTCTACGGCACCGTCGGGAAGAACCCGGCGCCGCCGAACCCCGCCGTGCTCAAAGCCGTGTCGTTCGCGATCGACAAGATCGGCCTGCCTTACGTGTGGGGCGGGAACGGCGAGGAGAAGGGCGATCTCGGGTTCGACTGCTCCGGGCTGACCACCGCCGCCTACGGCACCGCGGGCATCACGCTCAAGCGCACCGCGCACTGGCAGTACGAAAGCGTGCCGCTGGTGCCGACCAGCCAGTCACCGCAGCTCGGCGATCTGATCTTCTACGGCAACCCGGCCACGAAGATCCACCACGTCGGCATCTTCATCGGCAACGAGCAGATGATCGACGCGCCCACCTTCGGCCAGGCCGTCCAGGTGCACACCTACCGCAAGGCGGGAGACGACTTCGCCGGTGCGGGCCGCCCCACCGCCTGACGCGCGGTTCCCGTTCGCCCAAGGGGCAGCGGCGCCGTTTCCGGCTATGCGTGCACCGTCCGGGTTTCCCATGCCCAGGCCGCGATCTGGACCCGGTTGCGCACGCCGAGCTTGGTCTGGATGCCGGACACGTGGCTTTTGACCGTGCTCAGCGAGATGAACAGTTCGGCGGCGATTTCCCGGTTGGTGCGGCCCCGCGCGATGGCACGGACGACCTCGGTTTCCCGTTCGGACAAGGGAAGTGTTCCGGCGGGAGTGGCGTGGGTGTCCGCGACGTGACGCAGCAGGCGCAGGGTCACCGAGGGTGAGACGAGGGCATCACCGATGTTCGCGGCGCGGACGGCTTCGGCGAGGAGGGCGGGTCCGGCGTCCTTCAGGACGAAGCCGACCGCTCCGCCGCGGAGTGCGCCGTAGACGTATTCGTCGGTGTCGAAGGTGGTGACCACGACCACCCGGTGCGAGCCGGCCAGTGCGCGGGTGACCTCGATGCCGTCCAGGCGGGGCATGCGGATGTCCACGAGGCACACGTCGGGGCGGAGCCGGCGGGCCAGTTCGACCGCTTCGACGCCGTCCGAGGCTTCCGCGACCACGCGGATGTCGGGCTCGTCCTCGAGCAGGAGCCGCAGGCCGCTGCGGACCATGGCCTGGTCGTCGGCCAGCAGGACGCTGATCGGCGCGGTCATCGGAGTTCCCGGCCGGGAAGCGGCAGGACGGCGCGCACGGACCACCCGGTACTGGCGCGGGGACCAGCGGAGAAGGTGCCGTCGAGAGCCTCGACGCGTTCGCGCATACCGACCAGGCCGTACCCGCCGCGATGGGGCCGGGCCGGGGGTGGCGGGCCGTCGTCGGTGATCTCGACGGTGATGGCCGGGTGGTCGTGGGTGACGTGGACGGTGACCGAGCGGGCGTGCGGGGCGTGCTTGGCGATGTTGGTCAGGGATTCCTGGACGACCCGGTACACCGTGCTGGTGACTTCCGGCGGCCATTCCGGTTCGCCGTCGGGCAACCGGAGGTGCACGACGGGGCCGTGCCTGGTGAAGCGTTCGACCAGTTCGCTGAGCTGTTCGGGGCCGGACGTGAAAGGGGCCGCGTCGTCGGTGTCGCGCAGGACGCCGACGACGCGGCGCATCGCGACCAGCGCCTCGGAGCCCGCGGTTTCGATACCGGCCAGGGAATCGCCCAGTTTCTCCGGGTACTTGCGCCGGACGATCTGAGCGGCCTGGGCGTGGAGCACGACGCCGGTGATGTGGTGGGCGACGACGTCGTGCAGTTCCCTTGCCAGTTCGAGGCGTTCGGCGCGGCGCACCTGCTCGGCGAGCGTGCGGCGGCGGGTGTCGAGCAGCCGCAGCCCCAGCCCGGTCGCGAGCGCGGCGAGCCAGCCGGCGCCGTTGAACGTCGTCACCGCCGGAACTCCGGACGAGGATGCCGGTGCGGTGAGCCCGGCGCCGACGACGAGTACGAGCCCCGTGGTCGCGATGACGGCCGCCGAGCGGATCGGGAGCGTTCTGACCGCGGAGCCGATGAGTACGGACAGCCCGAGCGCGGCGGCGGGCCCCGGCTCGGCAGGCAGGTGGGCGATCCGGGCGACCGCGACCGCGGTCCCTGCGACGGCGAGCGCCACACCGGCGGCCCATCGAGGGTGGCGGTGCCGCGCCAGGGCGAGCACGCCCATCACCAGCCCGGCGGCACAGCCGAACACCCAGTAGCCGCCGCCCCAGCTGTTCGCGACCGCGACCGCCGTGACGACCAGCGCCGCGGCGTGCACGACGATGAGCCCCGCATCGGCCGCGACGCGCGGCAGACCGGTCGACCGAATATCCACGTGGTGCAGATTAGGAATTCCGCCCGCTGGCCGTATCGGTCAAAAGTACGGTTGGGAACGGCGTGAACCCTGCTTTGGCCCGATGTTCCGGCGCCACCGCGACGCCCAGGATCGGGATCATGTCCATTGAACACGCCACTCCGGCGGTCAACCCGATCAAGCGGTTCCGCCAACGCGCTCGCGGTCTGGTCGTACTGCTCGTCGTCGCGGCCGCCGCCTCCATGTGCACGGCCGCGGCCGCGTCCCCCGGCACGCCGTATCTGCCCGCGCCGACCGGTCCGCATCCGGTCGGTACCGAGTTCCTCCACCTGACCGACAAAGCGCGCCAGGACCCCTGGGTTCCGCGGGCCGGGGCGCGGGAACTGATGGTTTCCCTGTGGTATCCCGCGAAATCGCGTGGCGAGCGGCGCGCGCCGTACATGACACCGAAGGAGTCGGAGCTCCTCCTGAAGGGCCACGGGATCACCAGCGTGCCACCCGACAGCTTCAGCAGGACCAAGACCAACGCGTACACCGACGTGCGGCCGACAGGAGGCAGGCATCCCCTCGTGGTGCTCTCGCCCGGCATGGCCTGGCTCCGCAGCTCGCTCACCGCGCTGGCCGAGGAACTGGCGAGCAGAGGCTATGTGGTCGCCGGAATCGACCACACCTACGAGAACCTCGCCACGACCTTCCCCGACGGGAGGGTCACCACGTGCGCCACGTGCAACGGGGAAGTCGAGGACTTCGGCAGGCGCGTAGTGGAGAGCCGAGCCCGCGACGTCTCCTTCGTGCTTGACGAGCTGATCGGCAAGCGGGGCGCGCTGATCGATCCGTCGCGGATCGCGATGGCGGGCATGTCCCTCGGCGGCGCGAGCGTCGGCGAGACCATGCTGACCGACCCGAGGGTCCGTGCGGGCGCCGACCTGGACGGCACGATGTTCAAGCCACTGCCCGAAAGCGGGCTGTCGCGGCCGTTCCTGTTCTTCACCCAGAACGCCGACGACGCCACCCTGAACCGGGACTGGCGACGCCTGACCGGGTGGAAGCGCTGGTTCAAGGTGACCGGAGCGGTGCACGCCTCGTTCGCCGACTACGACCTGCTGACCCAGCAGCTTGGCCTCGACTTCGGCAGCAAGCTGGCCGGAACCCGGTCCGCGGAGATCATCCGCCCCTACGTCGCCGCCTTCTTCGACCGGCACCTGCGCGACCGGCCGCGCCCCCTGCTGGACCGGCCATCGCCGCGGTACCCCGAGGTCACGTTCTGCACGCCGGAACAACAGGCCTGCCACTGAGAACCCACAACATTCCCGCAACGGGACGGACCTGGCTTCGCGATCAATTCCCGACCATCGGCGGCACGGTCAGGAAACCTCGCGGCGGAAAGCCACGGTGGCGGCGAGGTAGGTGACGACGAGGATGCCGGTGCACCAGGCAACGGCGATCCAGATGTCGGCACCGGCAGCCTGCTGGGTGAACAGGTGGTGGAGGGCGTCGACGATCGCGGTCACCGGTTGGTGTTCGGCGAAGGCGCGCACCGGGCCGGGCATGGTGCTGGTCGGCACGAATGCCGAACTGAGGAACGGCAGGAAGATCAGCGGGTAGGAGAACGCGCTCGCGCCGTCCACGGACTTCGCGGAAAGACCGGCGACGATCGCGAGCCAGGTCAACGCCAGCGTGAACAGGACCAGGACGCCGGCGACCGCGAGCCACGACAGCACCCCCGCTCCGGAGCGAAACCCCATGAGCAGTGCGACACCCACGACGACCACCAGGGAAACCAGGGTGGCGACCAGTGCGGTCAGCACGTGCGCCCACAGCACGGAGGACCGCGCGATCGGCATGGACCGGAACCGCTCGAAGATACCGCTTTTCCGGTCCGTGAAGAGCCGGAGCGCGGTGTAGGCGACGCCCGAGGCGATGGTCATGAGCAGAATTCCGGGCAGCAGGTAGTTCACGTAGGAATCCGACCCCGTTTTGATCGCGCCGCCGAACACGTAGACGAACAACAGCAGGAAGGCGATCGGCAGGAGCGCGGTGGTGATGACAGTGTCCGCGCTGCGCGTGATGTGGCGAAGGGATCGTCCCAGCAAGACGGCGGTGTCGCCGAAGAAGTGCGCGGTCATTTCTCTTCCTTCCGTTTCTGTACCGCATCGTCGTCCTCGACGAGTGCGAGGAAGACGTCCTCGAGTGTCGGCTGCTTCTCGACGTATTCGACCTTGGCGGGCGGGAGTAGCCGCTTGAGTTCCGCGAGGGTGCCGTTCACCATGATCCGTCCTTTGTGGAGGATCGCGATCCGATCGGCGAGTTGCTCGGCCTCGTCCAGGTACTGCGTCGTGAGCAGCACCGTGGTGCCGCGCCCGGCGAGTTCCTTGACGGCCTGCCACACCTCGATGCGCGCCTGGGGATCGAGCCCGGTCGTCGGCTCGTCGAGGAAGATGACCGGCGGGTTCCCGATGAGGCTCATCGCGATGTCGAGCCGACGCCGCATGCCACCCGAATACGTCGACACCTTCCTCGCCGCCGCATCGGTCAGCGAGAAGCGTCCGAGCAGC
Source organism: Amycolatopsis sp. CA-230715 (assembly GCF_018736145.1). Lineage (GTDB taxonomy): Bacteria > Actinomycetota > Actinomycetes > Mycobacteriales > Pseudonocardiaceae > Amycolatopsis. The sequence continues at coordinate 7,128,842 of NZ_CP059997.1, read as the reverse complement.
TCATCCGCGACCGCACCCGGATTCTTCAGATGCCGCAACCGAGCGACCAGCACGAGGTTCTCCCTGCCGCTGAGCACCTCGTCGACGGCAGCGAACTGCCCGGTGAGGCTGATGGACTCCCGCACGTTCGTGGCCTGCGCGACGACATCGAATCCGTGGACGCTGGCGATTCCCGCATCGGCCTTGAGCAAAGTGGACAGGATCTTCACGACCGTGGTCTTCCCCGCCCCGTTCGAACCGAGCAGGGCGAAGATGCTGCCCTTCGCCACGGTGAAGTCCACCCCGCGCAGCACTTTCAGCTCCTGGTACGACTTCTCCAGACCCCGCACGCGTATTACGGCTTGTGCCACTATGAAACCGCCCTCCCCCATTTCCGGTGCTGTACCCCGCACGCACTCGACGGCGTCGATGAACGGTCATAGCCTAGGCAGAAGATTGCCGATCAAGGAAATGTCGAACTCGCTGGACTTAACCTATTTCCCCAGTTCAGCCGCGCCAAATCGTTGCACCAGCGGTAGCATTATTGCAACAAGGAGGTCCCGATGCCCGGTTCCCGACTCACACACCGCGACCGTCGAGCCATCGCCACCGGCCTGGCCGACGGACTCGGCTACGCCGAGATCGCGCGCAGGCTCGCGCGGCCCACCTCCACGATCAGCCGCGAGGTCCTCCGCAACGGGGGCCGCGACGGCTACGCCCCGGACACCGCCCACCGAGCGGCGAAACGGCGGGTACGCCACCGCAGGCCCGGCGCGGACACCACGGCGGACGCCCACCGCACGCCGGAAACGATCCACACCGTGGAACGGCAGCTGGCCGCGACCCTGGCCGGAACCGGCCTGCCCGCCATGTCCGCGAGGGTGCTCGCCGCCCTGATCACCGCCGACGGCAACGGCATGAGCGCCGCGGAGCTGGGGCAGCACCTGCGGGTGAGCCCGTCATCGATCTCGAAATCCGTCGGATACCTGGAGGGGCAAGGGGTTCTCCGCCGCGAGCGGGTCGCCCACCGCCGGGCCGAACGGTACGTCTTCGACCCCGACGCGTGGTTCCAGGCGATCCTCGCCAGCGCCGAGCGGAACCACCGGATCGCCGACACGGCCCGCCGGGGATCCGATCTGCTCGGCCGCACCACACCGGTCGGCGCCCGGCTTCACGCGCTGAGCCGGTTCCACCGGCAGCTCACCAACGACATGATCGACCGGGCCCGCCACTGGCGGCACGCGCTGACCGAACCGCCCCCGGGAAAACCGTCCACCCGTGTGTGAGGTCATTTCGTCGCCGGGGAGACCGAGCCCGCGCCGGGTGCGGGCCGGGTTGCTCGGCGGATTCCGAGCAGCAGCAAGACGTTCGCGGCCAACAGGATCGGCCATGGCGTGATCACGAGGACCGCGGCGCCGACCACGGTCCAGATACCCAGTACCCACGCGATGAACCTCGGTGGCGTGATGCCGTTGCGGTCCAGCCACAGCACCATCAGGCCGACCACGACGAGCGGCACGCCGAAGCTGTACACGCTCAGCCAGAACGCGCTGTTCGCCTGGCTCATCGCGGCCAGGTCGTCCCGCCACAGCGCCCCGCTGAACCACGCGCCGGCGTGGCTCGCGGCCTTTTCCACCGTCAGGGCGCCGAGCGTGTGCGCGGCCCCGAAGAGCACCATGAGCCATCCAGCCCACTTGATCATCCGATCTCTCCGTTCCCGAGACGCGCGCGGTCCCGCCATGCGCGTTCCCATTTCCGGGTGAGCGCGGGGTAGACGACCAGGTGGCGGAACGGCGCGATGGCGGCCATGTACAGCCGTCCGAAGAGGCCGTTGGGCTTGACCAGGACCGCCATCCGCAATTCGTGGTCACCGTTGTCCGCCGGGACCCATCCGAGGTGCATGACGGTGTGGACGGTCTTGTTCGCCAGCTCGTTGGCGCACTCGTCGAGGAGTTCGTACACGGCGGTGAACGGAGTGCCCGGCACCGCCGTGGCGGCGAGCGGCCCGCGAAGGTCGTCCGGCAGGCGGTCGCACAGCGAACGGATCCGCCCGTCGAGGCCGGTCTCGGGCTTGTCCCAGCCGAAGAGGGCGCCGAGCTTCCAGCGCGCCGCGAACAGGAGCCGGACCAGCGGGGGTTGCCCACCGGTCGCCCACAGCGCGGTGAGCATGGCGGGGAAGTCGTCCGGCCCGGCTCCGGGAGCGCGGAACGCCCACACGTCCGCCACCGGGAAGTCGGGAGCGATCTCGTGGATTCGCCACGGCCGGTCGGTGTGCGCCGCCTTGGGGAGTCGCATCGCCACCTCCAGAGTTATACGCTGGCGTACAAGACGGAGGTTAGACCCGTTGTACGGTGGCGTACAATGGCCGGAGAGGTGAGGTGGAGCACAGCATGGGCGCATTGCGCACACCGCGCGAGAAGTGGGTCGAACAGGGCCTGCGAGCGCTGGCCGAAGGCGGGGTGGACGCGGTGCGCGTCGAGGCGCTGGCCAAGGCGCTCGGGGTGACCAAGGGCGGGTTCTACGGGTACTTCGCCGACCGCGACGCCCTGCTGGCGGAAATGCTGGACACCTGGGAACGCGAATGCGTCGACGACGTGCTCGACCGCATCGAGCGCGAGGGCGGCGACGCGCTGGACAAGGTCCGGCTGGCCGGGCAGCTCACCTTCTCCAGCGACCGCCTGCTCCCCATCGACCTCGCCGTCCGCGACTGGGCCCGCCGCGACCACGCCGTCGCCGAGCGCCTTCGCCGCGTGGACAACCGGCGGATGCAGCTGTCGCGCGACGCGATCGGCACGTTCTGCACGGACCCCGACGAGATCGAGGCCCGCGCGCTGCTCGCGTTCTGCGCGGCCATCGGCAGCCACTTCCTCGCCGCCGACCACCCCGGCCGCACCCGTACCGAGGTGCTCGCCCGCGCTGGCGACCTCATCCTCGACCGGTGACAGTTCTTTGTGGACGGTGACGTCGTCCACCACGGCCGTTCACTCACAACGCGAGCATCGCCGCGGCGACTTCACCGGCTGCCGCGTCGAGAATCGCGGTGGCGGCCTCTTCGAGCACGAGCAGCCGCGCGCCGGGGATCTCGCGAGCGAGTGCTTCGCCGTTGCCCACCGGGAAAAACCGGTCGCGCCGACCGTGCACCACCAGCGCCGGTAGCGAAAGCTCGGGCAGGCGCTCGCGCCACCGAGGTCCGCAGTCGAGCTTCGAGAACACCATGCCCAGCTGGTTCGCCAGCTGGACCGCGGGTTCCGTGCTCGGCGTCCGGTCGAACACGCGCTCGGCGAACGCGCGCGCCGCGACCGGGTCACCGCCGAGGATCTCCGCACCCGCGGCGCCGTACTCCGCCACGGCCGCGCGGTCGGCCCAGTCCGGCATCGGACGCGAGAACAGCCGCTGCATCGCCGCCCCGTCGTGATCGGGCAGATCGGCGTCGACCGGACCCGGTGCGACGGGCCGCGTCCCGGCGAGGGTGAGCGCCGAGAACGCGTCCGGGTGGTCGAGCGCGGCGACCTGGGCGACCATCCCGCCGACGCCGATACCGGCCAGGTGGGCGGGCCGGTCGTCGAGCCCGCGGGCGAGCGCGGCGGCGTCGGCGGCGAGATCGCGCAACGTGTACGCGGGCGCTTCGGGATCGACGGTCGTCGAGGTGCCTGAGTCGCGCAGGTCGTAGCGCACGACATGACGTCCGCCGCGAGCGAGCACCTCGCACAGGGAATCCGGCCAGGACAACATGGTCGTGCCGCCCGCGAGCAGCACGAGGGGTGCCGCCGCGTCACCGAAGTGCTCGACGCCGAGCGTGATGTCGTCGGCTGTGGAAAAGGAGTTCATCGTCAAGCTCCGGAGTTCAGTGGTTTACGAGAACGGGTTCTTCGGCAGCCGCCGCACGAGGCCTGCGCAGTGCCAGCATGCCGACCACCGAGAACACCACGACCACCGCGGCCCCGATCCCGGCGACGGTGTGCAGCCCGGACGAGAAGGCGTCACGGGCGGTCGCGAGCAGATCGTGCGCGACGGAACCGGGAAGGGTGCCCGCCGCCTGCAGCGCACCCGCCATGCTGTCCGTCGCCTGCGCGGCGGCACCGGCGGGCACGTGCGCCGGAACGGCGACCTGGTCGCGGTAGACGGCCGTGCCGATGCTGCCGAACACCGCGATGCCCATCGCGATGCCGAATTCGGCGCTGGTCTCCGACATCGCCGAAGCAGCACCGGCCTTCTGCGGCGGCACCGAGCTCACCACCATTTCGGTGCACAGCACGCCCTGCGGCCCCATCCCGAAACTGGCGATCGCCATGCCCACCACCACGAACGCCACCCCGCTCGCACCGGCGGCCTGCGTGAACAGCACGATCCCGGCCGCCGCGACCAGCATCCCGAAACCGAGCACGAACTCTGGCCGGAACCGCCGCGCCAGCCGCGGCGCGATCAGCGAGCCGACCACCACCGCACCAGCCTGCGGCACCAGCAGCAGCCCCGCTTCCACCGCGCTGAGCCCGGCGACCATCTGCAGGTACTGGCTCACCAGCAGGAAGACCCCGCCCATGGTGACCGCGCCGACCAGCATGATGCTCACCGCCGCGCTGAACGCCCGCACCCGGAACAGGCGCAGGTCCAGCATCGGGTCGGCGAGGCCGCGCTGACGCCGGACGAACACGACGCCCACCGCGAGGCCCGCCACGAGCACGACCGCGTTGACCGGTGACACGCCGTCCTTCGCAGTTTCCTTGAGCGCGAAGATGATCGGCAGGATCGCGCCGAGCGACAGCGCCACGCTCGCCGGGTCGAGCCGGCCGGCGCCGGAGTCCCGGTACTCCGGCAACAGCTTCGGCGCCGTCGCCAGCAGCAGCACCATGACCGGCACCGCCATCAGGAACACCGAGCCCCACCGGAAGTGCTCCAGCAGCACGCCGCCGACCACCGGCCCGATCACCATGCCGCCCATGAAGCAGCTCATCCACACCGCGATCGCGGTCCCGCGCTGCTTCGGGTCTCCGAACATGTTGCTGATCAGCGCCAGCGTGGACGGCATCAGCGTCGCACCGGCGATGCCCAGCACGGCGCGCGCCGCGATCAGCATCTCCGGGCTGGTGGCGAACGCCGCCGCGATCGACGCCGCGCCGAACGCCGCGCCGCCGATCATCAGCAGCTTCCGCCTGCCGATCCGATCGCCAAGCGTGCCCATCGTGACCAGGAACCCGGCGATCATGAAGCCGTAGATGTCGATGATCCACAGCAGCTGCGTGCTGCTCGGCCGCAGATCGGCGGCCAGGTGCGGTACCGCGAGGTGCAGCACGCTCATGTCCAGCGACAACAGGAGCGTGGGCAGTGCCAGCACCGCCAACCCCAGCCACTCGCGTCGTCCTGCCATCATCGTCGTCTCCCGAGGTCTCGTTCGTGCCGTGTCACCCTTCCGTCGAACCGCACCGGCCCAGATCGACATCGCGGGCGAAAATCGTCGAAGAAATTTCGGAGGACCTTCGGATGGACGCCGACGCCCGCGCGATCGCCGAGGTGGCGCTCGGCCGCGACCCCGGTCCGATGGACGCCGCGGAGAGCAAATCCCACCGCGTCTACGTCGGCGCCGACCTCGTCGTGAAGATCATCGACGCGACCGGGCACCAGCGGCTCGACCGCGAGATCGCACTCGCGCCCCACCTGCCCGACGGCCTCACGGCCCCGCTGCTCGCGAGTGGACGGCATACCTTGGGGCGGCGCGAAATCCGCTACGCCTGCTACCCGCGCGTGCCGGGAACGGCTCCCGGAATCGGCCTGCCCTCGGCGACCAACTCGACCGCGCGCCTGCTGGCCGAGCAGGCCGTCCAGCAGTTGACCGCGCTGCACGGGTGGACGCCGACGGGGCGTGCGGAAGAAACACTGGCGGAGACCCTCGACCACGGCGGGTTCGTCGGCAAGGACGCGCTCGTCGCCGAGATCGACACCCTCACGGCCCTGGACCGGAACGGCGTCGTTCCGCGCCGCGTGCTCGACGGCCTGACCGCGATCGCGGAGCGCGCGCCGTCGCACGCGCGGACCGCCGTCCCGGTGCACGCGGACTGCCACTGGGGAAACTGGCTCGCCGACGACCGGACCGTGACCGCGCTGCTGGACTTCGAATGGGCCCGCTTCGGCGACCCCGTCGACGACTGGGTCTTCCTGGCCGGGTTCAGCGGCCCGCACCTGCAGACCGTCCTCGACGTCATCACCGAGGCGACGGCGACCTCGCCGGACGTCCTTCGCGCGGAATGCGAAGTCCGCCAAGCGGCCTACCTCACCACCGACCTCCGCGACGCGCTCGAATCTCCCGGCACCCCGGCCGACGTCCTCTCCGATCTCGACGAGCTGATCACCGGGCGCATCTGGTGGCGCGCACAGTGACGCCACGTCATGGGTTCGCCCGAACTGTTCCGGCTCGAACGCCTCGCCGACGACCACGAACGACTCACCGCAGGCGAGCGGGTCAGCGGCCCGGCCGCCGCCACCTACGCGCACCGGATCACCGAAGCACACCGCACCTTCGCCGGTCGAGTTCTCACCAACACCAGCCACGCCCACGACATGCTCGCCAACCCACTGCTGCAGATCTATCCCGGACGAGCCATGACCTGCGTGTTCGACCAAGCCAAGGCGCTATGTCAGATCCGCGGCGCCCAAGGCGACGTCCGCGCCGCCCCGACCAGGACGACTGCCGACCCACCTGCCGCAACCTCGCCTACACCGATCGCGACATCGCCGCCCTGCGCCAGCAAGCAACCGAGCTGGAGAGCATCCTCGGCGACTTCCTCGCCCCATCACCCCGCCACCAACGCATCGCCATCCTCCACGCCGCCGACCGGCTGCTCGCCAGTTCGCCACAGGGCTCCACCGGCAATCTCTCCACCGTCCAACTCGCGGTCGAAGCCGACGTCAAATACTGGGTCGTCGCGCAGAAACACCCCGACCTCCGCGACCAGCACGCCGCAAGGCACGCCTCCGTCACACCATTCAGAACGTCTCATAAGGCTGAGGAATGATCCAAGATCAGCAAACGCAACCACGGTTGTCTGGCATACGTCCGACTGACACATTTCGGCCGCAGGCCTACCAGCACTCCGGCGCGCTGAGCTCGGTCGAGGCCCAGATCACCAAGCCGGATCAGCTCACCAGCGCGACGAGCTTCGACACCAGCTCCGATGGCAGGGGGCGTGCGGCGTTTTCCGCGCGGAGTCGCTCGCACGCCGCCCTGATCTCCTTGTCCTCCAACAGCTTCGTGAGATGCGAAGCGTCCACAGTGGTGTCTTCGAGCCACAGGCCGATGCCAGCGTCGCGGACGAGTGTCGCGTTGTCGAACTGGTCGGCGCTGTGCGGAAGCAGCAACTGCGGCACTCCGGCGGCCAGCGAGGTGAAGGTGCTGCCGGAGCCACCGTGGTGCACGATCGCGTCGCAGTGCTCCAACAGGGCGTTCAACGGGATCCACTCGACGAGGCGCACGTTCTCCGGGAGCTCGCCCAGTTCCGCGACGTCGGAGTCGCCGAGCGCGAAGATGAATTCCGCGTCGATCTCCTTGGCCGCCTCGACGATCTGGCCCAGCGCGCCGACGGACATCAGGCCGACCGCGGTGCCGAGGGTGACGCACACCCTCGGCCGTTCCCGCTTGGCGAGCAGCCACCCCGGCAGCACCCCGCCCGCGTTGTACGCCACGTAGCGCATCGGCCACCCGATCTGCGGGGTGCCGAGCCCCTCGGTGGCGATGTCGATGATCGCGTCGGCCTCGGTCGGCCGCGTCACGCCATGCCGGTCGTAGGCGTCGGTGTACTTGGCGTACAGCGCGAGCTCGTCGGTCCCGCGCGCCGAGCCGAAGTTGTGCTGCACGGCGGGAATTCCGAGCTTCGCGGCGATGAACGGGCCCGCGGAGTCCATCTGCTCGAAGACCACCAGGTCCGGCCCCCAACCCTGGGCGGCGGCGAGCAACCCCTCGGTGAGCCGGTCGCCGAGCGCGGCGAACACCCGCGCGACGAGCTCCATCGCCCGCCGCGGGTCCTCCACGAACAGCTCGCGGAGCGAGGCAAAGTCGCCGAACCGCTCGTTCTCCCGCATTGTAGTCTCGAAGAACTTCATCACGTCCAGCCCCGGCGCGGCCTCCACCGCGGGCAGCCCAGCTTGCGCGGCGCGCTCGACGACGTCGCCGGTGCTGGCGACCAGCACGTCGTGCCCCCCGGTCCGCAGCGCCCAGGCGAGCGGGATCATCGGAAACAGGTGGCCAAGCCCCGGCGACGACGTGAAAAGAACTCGCACGACTTCCTCCCTCAGAGTCTGTTGGCGAATAGTGTGGGTTGGTCGTGAGCGTGTCAAGTACCGGGTTTGGTGGGGACCGGGTTAGTTGGTTTCCAGGGTTGCGGTGACCGACTGGGTCATCGCGTGTAGTGCTTCGTACGGCCACCCTGGCGGTTGGCGAGCAGCTCACGGACACCATCGTCGAGACGGCCGCATCGATCCGTGATCGGCGCGCCGCCAGCAACCCCTACACGGTCACACGCGATGCGCTTGCTGACCTCATTGCCGAACTCCGATGAAAAGACAAAGCCACCTGCTGGAACATTCTCGGCGAACTCGCCGTATACCTGAACAGTTCGCCAAGGATCGACGAGGACGAACTCAAAACACTGCTCTATAAACTGCGCACAATAACGATCCCGGCTTCCCGCGACTAACCATCAATTAGTTCACCTAACGCACCGAAGAGGTAACGACGGGCTGAGCGCGAACATTCGGTCACTGCGGTCTTCTCTCCGAAGCAACTCGGCTGGTGTGAGTGCTGGAAGCCGTGCGATACCTCGACGCGGGGTGAACCGGGCGGTGTCAACAACAGGTCCAAACCGGCGAGAGAACATCCGCCTGGAGAAAAAGCGGACGCTCGGGGTGTTTTCGAGGACGGTGCTGCCCGCCGAAGACACCGGGTACGAGGCGGCGCTCCGGCGGAAAGTCCGCGCGGTGCTGGAAAACGGGTCGAGCCCCGACGCACGCACCGCGGCGGTGATCGCGCTGCTCTCCGCGAGCGGGGCGCTGCCGTCGCTGCGGCCTCCGCACGCGTGGTCGGGCAAGGTCGCCAAGCGCGCGAAAGAACTGGAAAACGGCAACTGGGGAGCCGCGGCCGTGGGCACCGCGGTGACCAGGACAGCCGCCGCGATCGCCGCGGCGAGCTCCGTCGTCGTGGTCACCGCGATCACCTGAGCCGGCTCAGGTCAGCCCGGCCGCGGTCAGCGTGAGGTGCCGGGCCAGCGCCTCGGCCGCGGCGTCGGCGTCGCGGGCCAGCGCGACCTCCTCCAGCAGGCGGTGCTCGCCGAGGTGGTCCCGGCCCGGGGTGCGCTGCGCGGACCAGCGGCGCGCCAGTTCGCTCGCGGTCCACATCCGGTCGAAGGTCTCCAGCAGGACGGGATTTCCGCACCCGTCCAGCAGTGCGCGGTGGAAGGCGCGGTGGGCTTCGGACCACGCGGCGCTGAGGTGCTCGCCCTCTTCCGCCGCGAACGGCGGCGTGCGGGCGAGGCGGTGGTGGGTGGCCCGCACGCGCGCCTCCCACTCGACGTCACCGCGCGCGATCGCCATGCGCAGCACGACCGGTTCGATGGTCCGCCTCGCCTCCGCGATCTCCTGCCAGCGGCGGTCGGAAAACTCCGGGACGGCGAACCCGCGGTTGGGCAGCCGGTCGGCGAGGCCGTCACCGACGACCCGCACCAGCGCCTCGCGCACGACGGCGAGGCTCACGTCCCGTTCCTTGGCGAGGTCCTGCGGTTTGAGCGCGTCACCAGGGGCGTAGTCGCCGCGCAGGATCGCGTCCCGCAGCTGCGCGTAGACCTGCTCGGAGAGCATCTGCTTCCCCGGCGGAGTCGAGGTGGCCATCGCCTGAGCATAGACGATCCGGCAGATAATCGATAATTAGTGCTATGGTCGATTTTGCCTCCCGCTTGAAAGGAACGACGCGATGCGCGCCAACGACCCCTTCGCCCGGCTGCCCGAAGTACCGGCCTTCACCGTCACCAGCACCAGCGTGCGAGACGGAGAGCCGTTGCCAGCCGCCCAACTGTCCGGTGTGGACGCCAGCCCGCAGCTGTCCTGGAGCGGCGCTCCGGCGGGCACGAAGAGCTACGCCGTCACCGTGTACGACCCCGACGCGCCGACGATGTCCGGCTTCTGGCACTGGACCGTCGCCAACATCCCGGCCGACGTGACATCGTTGCCGGAGGGCGCGGGCGACGACACCGGATCGGGGCTTCCCGAGCCCGCGTTCCAACTGCCCAACGACGCCCGCGCCACCCGGTTCGTCGGCGCCGCACCGCCCGCCGGGCACGGTCCGCACCGCTACTTCGTCACCGTCCACGCGCTCGACGTCGAAGACATCGGGATCCCCGCCGACAGCACGCCCGCCGTTCTCGGCTTCACCATGGCCTCGCACGTCCTCGGCCGCGCCACCCTGGTCGGCACCGCGGAAACCCTTGGCGCGGAACGGATCGAGGTCTCCCGGCGCATCCCCGCGAGCGCCGAGGCGGTCTTCGCGGTACTGGCCGATCCGCAGGGACACGTGGACATCGACGCGTCGGGAATGCTCCTCGACGCCGAAGGAGACCCGGTCGAGCGGGAAGGCGACCGGTTCCGGGTCCACATGGACCGGGAAGCGCTCGGCGACGTCCCGCTCGGCAAGTACCAGGTCGAGGTCGTCATCACGAAGTTCAGTCCTGGCAAGGAAATCGCCTGGACCGTCGAAGGCAGGGTCCGGCCGCACGCCCGCCACATCTACGGCTACCGGCTGGAACCCGTCGAGGACGGCACCGTCGTCACCTCGTACTACGACTGGTCGGAAGTCGCGCCGGAGTGGAAGGAGCGCTTGACCTTCCCGGTGGTCCCCGAGTCCGCCCTCAAGGCCACCCTCGGGATCCTCGAACGCACCGTGCGGCGACGCGGCGCTAGCCCGTCGCGCGGGTGAACCTCGCCGCGAGTTCCTTCACGTGCTCGACGAGTTCCGGCGGCTCGTGCACCTCGAGGTCGAATCCCTTGCCCGCCACGTAGATCGCGAGCTCGTCGAGCGAATTGGATCCCGTCCGCAGTGTGCAGCCGCGCTCGTCGATCGGCTCCAGCGCGCCCGTGGTGGGAGCGATCCGTTCGGCCGCCGTCTCGACGCTGACGCGCAGCGTGATCCGGGCTTGGAAGGGGTAGGCCGAGGTGGAGATCGCCCGTGCGGTGTACCCGCCGAGATCGGGGTGCGCGGGGTGAACCGCGGACCGGTCGGCGTGCGCGGGCCGACGCGGTAGGTACGCCAGTCCCGGCGGTCGACGTCCCAGGCGATCAGGTACCAGCGCCTGCCCGAGTGCACGAGGCGGTGCGGCTCGCCGGCGACATCCGCGGGTTCTTCGCCAAGCTGCGCGGAAATTCGGTGGGCGGGGCAAGGCCCGGCTGCTAGCATCGCCTGGCCGTGACACGACACGAGGAGGTGGGAACCCATGAACGCAACATCGAGGCGGGTGCTCCCCTCGTCATCACGGTCGAGCGACTGACATAGGGGTCGCCGGGAGCGCCACGACGAGGCATTCCCGAAAGGTAGACCTATGAATTCTGTGCATTTCCCTTCGGACACGGGCGAGCACGCGATCGTGCTCACTCGCGTCGCGGAGACCCATTGGCACGCTTTGGAAGACGACCGCGTGGTCGGCAGGGGCGAGACCTCGCGCCGGTCCGACGGGCGGATCTTCCTCAGCATCGATTCGTGGCACGACGCGGTGTTCGACCGGCTCGCCGAGGCGATGCTGGCCGATCTCCCGAGGCCGCTGCACACCGTGGTCGACGAGGCCGACACCGACCTGCGGGCCAACTGGGTACGAGCGGGCTTCACCACCCGGCGCCGTGAGTGGGAGTACCTCGTGCCCACCGATCCCTCGGTCACGGGGCTCGGCTCGGCGCCACTGCCCTCCGGCGTGACGATCGTGCCCGCTGGCGACGCGGTGCTCACCGAACTGTCCACAGTGGATCGTGAGATCCGCGAAGAGGTCGGCTGGGCTGACCTGCCCGCCGAGGTGGTGCTCCGCCCGGACGGGATCACCGCGGCGGACCTGCCGAAGTACGTCGTGGCGGCGACGCCGGGCGGCTACGCGGGATTCGCGCGGGTGGTGCGGGTGACCCGGCTGCCCAGGATCGGACTGGTCGCGGTCAAGGCGGCACAGCGCCGCCGCGGCATCGCACGGGCGTTGCTGGCCCACGCGCTCGGTTCGCTGCACCGATCCGGGATCGGCACGGCCGCCGCCGAGGTGCACGAAGCCAACGCGGCGGCGACGGCGTTGTTCGAGGGCATCGGCGCCCGGCGCGCGAGCAGCAACCTCGAGTTGGTGATCCGCTGACATGTCGAAGACCTCGGGCGGGATCGAAGTCGAAGGCACCGTCACCGAATGCCTTCGCAACGCCACTTTCAAGGTGGAACTGGAAAACGGGCACGTGGTGCTCGCGCACATCAGCGGGAAGATACGGAAGAACTACATCAAGATCCTGCCGTACGACCGGGTCCTGGTGGAACTGAGCCCGTACGACCTCAACCGCGGCCGGATCCGGTTCCGGTACCGGTAGAAGCGCGCTCGGCGCCCGGCTTCGAGCCGGGCGCCGACCCCACTCGCGTTCCCGCCGCGAGATCATTACTATCTACCTCAGGAGGTAGTAATGAGTGCACTAGGGCGCCCCCGCCAGGTCGAGGACGAGGCCGTGTTCGACGCGATGGCGAAGGTGCTGCTCCGCGTCGGGTGGGCGCGCATGACCACGGGGCAGGTCGCCACCGAGGTCGGGGTCACCCCTGCGGCCCTGCGGCAACGGTTCGGCGCCAAGCGCGAGCTGTTCGCCGCCTTCTATGCCTGGCACACCGAACGCCTCGAATCGGGCCGGGACGAACCATCGCGCGAAGGATCCGTGCTCGACGCCCTGCGCGCGATGGCCCGCGAGTCCGTCGGCTTCATCGAGACGCCGGAACAAATGCGCCATGCGATGTCCCCGCTCATCGAGTTCGAAGACGATCCCGCGATCGCGCGGATGACGCGGGCGCGGCTCGCGTCGGCGGTCAAGCGCACGACCGCGCTGCTCGAACGGGCCGCCGCGAACGGCGAGATCACCTGCGCGGATCCCGGCGCGCTGGCGAAACAGCTCCAGAACTGCCTCGTCGGCACCTCCCTCGTCTGGTCGTTCGACGCCGACCGGCCGATCGTCGACGAGGCGATGGACATGGTCGAGCAGGTGCTCGCCCCTTACCTCGGTACCGAAGGAGATCCCGCATGACCACGCGCATCGCCCGTGACATCACCGACCGCCCCACCGAACCCCGCATCCCCGCGGTCGCACTCGAAGACATGACCGAGGCGCAGCGCGCGCTGGCGGGCGTCGGGGCCTCGAACGTCATCAGGACGCTCGTGCACCGCGACGACTTGGTCACCGCGATGGGCCCGCTCGGCCAGGCTTTGCTGTTCTCCCAACGGACTTCCGCGCGGGCGCGCGAACTGGCGATCCTGCGCGTGGCGCTGCGCGCGGGAGCCGCGTACGAGTGGGCGAACCACACGCTCGGCGCGCTCGGCGCCGGCGCGACCGAGGCGGAGATCCGCGCGGTGAACGACCCGGAGGCGGCGTGGCCGGACGCCGACGCGGCACTGCTGAGCGCGGTGGACGAGCTGTGCGCCGACGACTGCGTGTCCGAACGCACTTGGTCGGCGTTGCGCGCCCACTACGCCGAAGAAGAGATCATCGAGTTCCTGATGCTCGTCGGCTACTACCGGATGATGGCCGGCGTCCTGAACTCGATCGGCATCGAACCCGAACCGGGGCGGCCCGGTTTCGGCGAAGCACCGTCCACACCGGCCCCACGCCCGGCGCGCACGGCGACCGGCGCGGGCGGATCACCGGACGGGACCTGGGACATCGTCTTCCACCACCCCGCGGGCGACCAGGACGTCACACTGGTGATGGCGGTGCACGACGGCCGGATCACCGGCTCGGTGGCAAACCGGGCGAACGGCATCAGCACGACGATCACCGACGGGACAGCCGACGGGCCGCGGTTCTCCTGCACCACCGCGCTGACCGAGCCGGTGACGCTCGACGTGGCCTATGACGGCACCGTCGACGGCGATTCGGTCTACGGCGACATCACCGTCAACGGCATGGGGAAGTACACCTTCGACGGAACCCGCGCCCGCTGACCACGCGCTCGCCATGTCCGAACCGAGCCTTGGCGAGGACCCGCTCCATGCCGTAAAAGATGCTCCTATAGAGATCGGGGCGGCCGCGGGTGCCGCCGAAGGCTCCTCTTTGGACGTTGAGCGTCCCGATCTCGGCCCTCGTGGCGGGCTGCCGCCCGTGCGCCTGTCCCCGAAGGTGGCCTTCGGGGCGGTAGACGCCGCGAACTCGACCCTCACACCGCACTCCCGCCCGCCGCACGACCCCACAGCAGGCCTTCGCGTGCCCCGAAAGTGACGTTCAGGGCATCCAGCGCCCCGAAGGTCACTTTCGGGGCACCGACCAACCGGGCCCGCCTGCCACGAGAGTGAGAAAAGTGGCGTTAGACGCCCCGAACGTCACCTTCGGGGCATGCACAGCCCTGCCCGCACGTCAGCGAGGGCCGAGAAAGTGGCGCCAGGGTCCCCGAAGGTGGCCTTCGGGGACCGATGGGGGCCTCCGCCGCCGATCACCGCGCCGCGCACCCGACATCACTGCGACGCTCAGGGAATCCAGCGCCCCGAAAGCCACTTTCGGGGCGCAGCGAGCCAGGACGTCGCAAAGGCTTGCGCTTCAAGGGAAAGCGCCTACAGGTTGACGCCGCCGGTGACGTCGAGTTTGGTGCCGGTGATCCAGCGGGCGTCGTCGGAGGCCAGGAAGGCGACCGCGTCGGCGATGTCCGGGGCCTGGCCAATCCGGCCGAGCGCGGTCTGGCCGATGGTGCGTTCCAGGTGGGCCGGATCGGCGAGCGCGTCGGCGGTCATGTCGGTCCGGGTGAACCCGACCGCGACGGCGTTGACGGTGATCCCGCGCGGGCCGAGGTGCTTGGCCAGGGTGCGGCTGAACACGTCGAGCGCGCCCTTGGTGAGCGGGTAACCGATGCTGCCTCCCGACGACGCCACCCGCGTGGAGACCGACGAGATGGCGATGATCCGGCCGCCGTCGCTCATCCGGGGCAGCAGTCGCTGGGTGAGGAACACCGGCGCGCGGACGTTGACCGCGATCATCTGGTCGAATTCGTCGACCGCGAGCACCTCGATCGGCCTGCCCATGAAATTGAGCCCCGCGTTGTGCACGAGAATGTCCACTGCGGACTCCCCGTGCGAATCCAGCGCGGCCACGAGCGCGTCCACGCCGTCGGCAGCGCGCAGGTCCGCGCCTACGCTGAACGCCCGGCCGCCACTGTCCACAATGGTCGTCACGGTCTCGTCGGCCGCCGCCTTGTTGCTTCCATAGTGCACTGCGACGAGTGCGCCGTCACGCGCCAGCCGGTGCGCGATGGCCCGCCCGATGCCGCGGCTGCCGCCGGTGACGAGTGCGATTTTCCCCTGAAGATTTCCCATGCACTTCACCGTAATGAAGCGGAGAGAAATCAGAAATAGCAACTATCGCAACTCAGTGTTGCCGCTGAAGTCAATCCGCGATCTTCGCCACGACGTCCCGGAGCGTGCGGCGCAGCCACGCGTGCGCCGGGTCCGCGTCGTACCGGACGTGCCACGCCTGCGAGAGCGCGACGGCGGGCAGCGGCACCGGCACCGGGAAGGTCCGCAGGCCCAACTGGGAAAGTGCTTCCCTGCCGAGCTTTTCCGGTGCGAGGCCCACGAGATCGCTGTGCGCGACCATCCGCGTGGCGGCGCTCCAGCTCGCGACCGTGCACACCACCTGCCGCCGCAACCCGTGTTCGGCGAGCGCGTCGTCGACGGGGCCTGCCAGTTTTCCGCGCCGGGACAGGCTGAGGTGCTGCGCGGCGGCGAACCGCTTCAAGGTCATCCGCCCCCGGGTCAGCTTATGTCCACTTCGGACCATTCCCACCATCCGGTCGGTCAGCAGCAGCTCGCTGGACGTCTCCGCGCCGAGGGACCCGAGCACGCCGACCGCGAGATCGGCGGCGCCGTCCCGCAGCCAAGGGATGTTCTCGGGCGGGGCGGCCAAGAACCTCAGCACCACCTGCGGCGCCTGCGCCCGCACGGCCGCGAGCAACGGCTGCGCCACCATCGCCATCACGAGCTCGTTGGCCTCGACGGTGAAGGTCTGGCGCAGCGCGGCCAGGTCCAGCCCGGCGCCTTCGACGAACACCCGCTCCGCCTGCTCGAGCACGGCGCGCACCTGGTCGCGGACCGCCGCCGCGCGCGGTGTCGGCACCATCGTCCGGCCCGCCCTGACGAGGATCGGATCGCCCAAGGCCCGGCGCAGCCTGGCGAGCGTGCGGCTCATCGTCGGCGTCGAGGTGCGCAGCCGCTCCGCCGCACCGGTGACGCTGCCCTCGTCGAGCAGCGCGTCCAGCGCCACCAGCAGGTTCAAGTCGACGGATTTCATGGTTCAGCCTAGCTGTCCGCCCGTCGCGTGACGGAGCGCACACCGGCCGCTGTCACGTCGGAGGCCCGCCGCGTGTCTGAATGGGACACGACGAGAGGAGCCGACGATGCCGACCGAGGACGCTTTCGCGGAGCACCGTCCGCTGCTGTTCACCATCGCCTACGAGATCCTCGGCAGCGTCGCCGACGCGGAGGACGTGCTGCAGGAGGGCTACCTCCGGTGGCGCGACGTCGATCGGGAGACGGTCGCGCATCCGCGCGCCTACCTCGTCCGGCTGATCACGCGACAGGCGCTCAACCACCTGCGCGCGGCCAAAGCGCGGCGCGAGGAGTACATCGGCGCCTGGCTGCCGGAGCCGGTCCGCACCGGGCCGGACGTGTCCGAGGACGCGGTGCTGGCCGAGTCGGTGTCGATGGCGATGCTGCTCGTGCTGGAAACGCTGAACCCCGCCGAACGGGCCGTGTTCGTCCTGCACGACGTGTTCGCCTACAGCCACGCCGAAATCGCCACGTCGATCGGCAAGACCGAGGTGGCCGTCCGGCAGATCGCGCACCGGGCGCGGCAGCACGTGCACGCGCGCCGCCGCCGCTTCGAACCCGACACCGACGCCAGCCGCGACGTCGTCCGCCAGTTCCTGCGCGCGACCGAAACCGGCGACGTGCAGGCGCTGATGGATCTGATGGCACCCGACGTGGTCGTGATCTCCGACGGCGGCGGGAAGGTGGCCGCGGTGCGGCGCCCGATCACCGGCCGCGAGGAAGTGGCCCGGTTCGTGCTCCGCGTGAACCGCGCCGCGGGGAATCCCGGCATCGAGTTCGCCGCCTACAACGGGCTGCCCGCGGTGCGGTTCCTCGCCAGCGACGCGCTCGATTGGCTGCTCGCCTTCGAAGTGCGCGACGGCAGGGTCACCGGGCTGTACGGCATCCGCAACCCGGACAAGCTGCACCGCGCCGAGGCCGTGCACCCGCTCACCCGCGAGTGACGGCGGTGCGGGGCGCCCGTTGTCGGTGCCTGCGTTTACCATTCGGCGGGTGACCACCTACGACGATCGCTTCGAGCACCTGGACACCTCGACCCTGCCGCCGCGCCAGCAGCGGATCCTGGTCACGATCAGGGATTGGGTGGTCCGGCACGGGTATTCCCCGAGTACCAGGGAGATCGGCGACGCCGTTGGCCTGCGGTCCTCGTCGTCGGTGTCGAAGCACCTGGCGAGCTTGGAGGAGAAGGGTTTCCTCCGCCGCGGCGAAACGATGTCCCGCCCGATCGACGTGCGCGCGTTCCTCCAGGAGCCGGATGCGCGGGAGTCCGGTGATGACGCGGTGCCCGTGCCCGTGGTCGGCGACATCGCCGCGGGCACGCCGATTTCGGCCGTGGAGCACGTCGACGACATGCTGAAGCTGCCGCGCGAACTCACCGGGCGCGGCACCGTGTTCGGGCTGCGCGTGCGCGGCGAGTCGATGGTCGACGCCGCGATCTGCGACGGCGACATCGTGGTGGTGCGCCAGCAGTCGGAGGCGCATTCCGGCCAGATCGTCGCCGCGATGATCGACGGCGAGGCCACCGTGAAGGTGTACCGCCGCCGCAACGGCCACGTGTACCTGGAACCGCGCAACCCGGCCTACGAGGTCATCGACGGCGACGAGGCGGTCATCCTCGGCACCGTGGTGTCAGTGCTGCGCAGCGTCTGAAGCGACCCAGGAATCCACCACCTCGACGTGCCGCAGGCCGCCGGAGTCGGCGATGTGCGCGAACCACGCGTGGCATTCCGGCACCGAGTCGATCAGCCGCGCGGCCTCCTCCGCCTCCGCTCGGGTCCGCCACAGCACCACGTCGAGCCAGCCACCGTCGTCCTCCTTGGTCAGGAACGCGGCGAGGCAGGCGGGAAACCGGTCCCGCATCGCCGCCACCATGGCGGGGCGCTCGGCGATCAGTTTCCGCTCTTCGCCGGGGTGCACGGTGAACCGGGCGAGTTCGATGGCCATCGTCATGGCCGTACCCTAAGCGGCACCACCGACAGGACCGCCGGATTCCAGGTATGCCTTGGCCTGGTGCAGTTCGTCGACGAGGTCGGCGGGCAGCACCCGGTCGAGCGCGGGTTCGAGCAGCCACTTGGCGGGGCCCTTGAAGGCGAACCGCACGGTTCTGGTCACCGTGGTGCCGCCGTCGGCCGGGACGCACACCCAGCTCGCGGAAAACTCCGACATCAGGTTGGCCAGCCGGTTGGCGCGCACGCGCGGCAGCACGACGTCCACCCGCTCGCCGGGGGTGAGGGTCATGCGCGACTCGATCTTCGGCATCGGCCCGGGAAGTCCGGGGACCCGGCCGCGGAACCGGAACGTCGTGGTGGTCGCCTCGCGCCGCACCCAGTCGATCGGGCCGATCTTGCGGTCGACCTCCGCGTACCGCTCGGGATCGAGCACGAACTCGAGCAGTTCGCCCGGCGTGCAGGCGATCGTTTCCGTCGCACTCGCTTCGGCCATGGGTTCGAGGATACGGCCGACAACGACAGAGGGCCCTGGCGGATTCGCTGGGCCCTCCGGGTACGTCCTGTGTTCAGCGCGCGGCTTCGCGGGTGAACGCCACCCACGCCGCCGGGGCCACATCGAGCTGCCCGCCCGCGCGGTCCTTCGTGTCCCGCACGCCGACAGTCGGCGCGAGCCGCACCTCGACACAATCCGTTTCCTGGTGGCTGTGGCTGGACTTTCGCCATGTGATGTCGCGTGCGCCGGTCATCCTGTCGCCTCCCATTGCCTGAGCTGATCGCTGGGCCGTCGGTCCGTGTCCTGTGTTCAGCGCGCGGCTTCGCACGTGAAGGCCACCCACGCCGCCGGGGCCACATCGAGGTGCCCGCCCGCGCGGTCCTTGGTGTCCCGCACACCGACGGTCGGCGCAAGCCGCACCTCGACGCAATCCGTTTCCTGGCCGCTGTGGCTGGACTTTCGCCACGTGTCATAGCGTGCGCCGGTCATCCTGTCGCCTCCCATTGCCTGATCTGATCCTCGATCATCACCCGGGTTTCGTCCGGGCTCATTGCGGCGTCACGAAGCACTCGTACCGCTTCTTGGTACGCCGCAACGTCTTTGCGGTCATACAGGAACCCGCTACTTGCGTGGTGTTCGAGGTGGACGATCGGCGGCATCTCGTGCGAGTCGTACACCACGAAAGGCCCCATCAAGCCCGGATGCCAGTCGCCGAAGAGCGTCATCATCCGCACCGTGACGTTGTCGAACCGATCGACCATGTTGAGCAGGTGCCGCAACTGCTCGCTCATTACCTCGGCGCCACCGACCCGGCCTTGCAGCGCGGGTTCTCCGACAAACGCGTCGAGCCGCAGCGGATCGGCGCGCATGATCGCGTCACGCCTGGCCATGCGAAGCGTGACCCGGTGTTCGATCTCGCTGGTCGGCAGGTCGCCGTGTTGCATGATCGCGGTTGCGTAGTCGCGGGTTTGCAGCAGACCGGGCACCACCGCTGGCGACCAGTTCGTTATCGCCGACGAGGTGCGTTCCAACTGCATGACGCCCGAGAGCTGCTGGCCGACACCGGCCGCGCCGGTGGAGAAGAGGTTCGGTCCGGGATTGCGGACCAGGTCGACGATGCGTTCCTTCTCCTCGCCGACGATGCCGAGCGCGGTGACGAGGGATACCACGTCTTCGTAGCCCGGCACGTTCTGGCCGTTGAACCAGCGGGACAGCGTCGCGTGGCTCACGCCGACTCGCTCACCGAGGTCGCGAAGGTTGAGCTTCGACTCCTTCTTCCGTCGCGCGTACGCCTCGGACAAAGCACCGGACAGGACGCGATCGCGCGCTGTCCAGGCGGCGCCTTCCGGCGTGTTACGTGGCATGTACCAGACCCTACACCTTCGCTCGTTCTGCCAGCCAGGCCGCCGGGATGACCGCGCTCCGCTTGCATCGTCGTTACTCATGGTCCAGAATGGTACGCAACAAGTAGTGATATGTAACACTGGAGGCATTCATGGAAACGGCGACCTCCCCCGCGGTGCGCGGCGTACCGACCGAACTCACGCGCGAGGAGGTTCGCGAGCGAATGAGGTTCCTGCTCCGGATGTTCGCGAACGAGCGGCACTCGCTCGGCCTGGCGCTCGACGGCCTCCTCGCGGATCTGGACGACCTCGTCATGCTCACCGAATGGCACAGCTTCCAGGACGACCACGATCGCCTCGCCGCCATCGGCCGAGCGCGACAGCTGCGGGACTCGACATTGCTCCAGCTCACGGAAGCCTATGCGCAGCACCCCGAATACCCGTGGTGTTGACCGGTGTCAGGTCCCGGGACGCAAGGCGGCACGGGCGGCTTCTGCCCAGTGCGCCGCGCCCGCGCGCTCCGCGACCACCAGCGCGTGGCGGTAGTGGTCCGCCGCGTCTTCCCGGCGCCCGAGTGCCGACGCGAGATCACCGAGGTAGTGCGCGACCGGCCGGAGCGTGAGGATTCCGCTGCCCGCACCCGCCACCTCGTCGGCGGCGGGCAGCAACCGCGCGTACAGACCGGCCATCGCCGATCCGTCATCCAGTCCTATCGCGACAGTCGCATGGAGACAGTCGCGTGCCTCCCGCAGCAGATCGTCCGGGGAAACCGGGATTTCCGCTGGATTCCCGGGGCGGCACCAGGGCTGGTATGCGCCGAAGTCCACCCCGTCGGTATCGGGGGCAAGGCCCTGCTGGAGCCGGAGGCAGAGCAGGGCGAAGGGCAGGATGCCGTTGTCCATTCCGGACATCCCACTGCCCGAGAGCCGCGCACCGGCCCTCCGGTACGCGGACTCGGCTTCGGCCGCCCTGCCGCCGACGGCGGCGCGCAGTGCGGCGTAGAAGTCGACGAACACGCCCACGAGCGGGAGTTCGTGGTCCGCGCCGAGCGCGGCGACGGCCTCGGCGTGCCGGTCGGCGGCGGCGAACTCGGCCAGCGCCGAATGGGCCTGCACGAGAACGAGATGACCGAGGACCTCGAAGCCCACCAGCGAGTGCCGAGTGGCGAGGTCGACGAGTTCCTCGCCGATCCGCACCCGCCGCGGCGCCAGCCCGGCGCGGTCGAAGGACTGCATGAACGCGGCGTTGAGGGCGAACGCGAGCAACGTCGGTTCACCGAGTTCGCGGGCGATGCGCTCGGCTTCGGCCGCGGCTTCCCTCGCGCGGTCCCCGCCGGTGTTGCGCAATTCGAGCGCCAGCGTGGCGAGCAACCTGCCGCGTTCCGCGGTCGGGCCGGGCGGCAAGGCGGCGAGTGTTCGTTCGGTGACCTCGGCGATCCGCGCGGCGAGGTCGTGGTCGTCGTGCTCGGTCCAGATCGCGGGCACGTCGAAGGCGCCGATCACGCGGGCGGTCAGTTCGGGATCGCCGAGGCCGTCGGCGGTGGCGATCGCGTCACCGCGGTGGCGGCGCGCTTCCGCCAGCGCCCCGGTCACGGCGAGCGCGCGCACCCGTCCCATGATCAGGTCCAGCCGCGAGCGGACGTCGTGGTCACCGAAGTTGTCGTGCGCGGTCAGTGCGGCTTGCCAGAGCCGCGCCGCTTCGTGCGGGGCGAAGCGGCGCTCCGCGCGTTCCGCCGCGACACGCGCATACCGGACGGCCTTGGGGTTCTCCGCCGCGAGGAAGTGGTGCGCCAGCGAATCGACGTCATCCGGCCGCACCCGCTCGATCGCCTCCCCGATCCGGTCGTGCCAGCGGGCCCGCCGTGACCGCGAAAGGTCGTGGTACAGCGTTTCGCGTACCAGCGCGTGCGCGAACCGGAACCGCCGCGGCCCGCGCTCGGTCAGGAATCCGCGCTCCGTGGCGGTTTCCACCTCGTCGAGCGCGTCGCCGCCGTTGAACTCGGCCAGCAGATCCAGATCGAGGTCTGCGCCGATCACCGACGCCAGCCGCAGCACCGCCTTGACCGGCTCGGGCAGCTTCGCGACGCGGTACCGGACGACTTCGCGCACCCCGGGCGGCACCGAAGCCAACGAATCGGTCGCGAGCAACCGGGCGAGTTCGCGGACGAAGAACGGGTTGCCGCCGCTGCGCCGCCGAATCGCTTCGACGGTCGCCTCGTCCGGATCGAGGCCGCTCGTCGCATGCACGAGTTCGGACACCGCCGCCACGGGCAGCCCGCCGAGGTACACCCGCACCGGTTCCACGCGTGCCGCGCGGCCGAGGAAGTCCGCCAGCGGCGCGCCGACGTCGGTGGTGCGGTAGGTGGCGACCACCAGTACCGGCCCGACCGGCTCGGCGACGAGGAAAGCCAGCAGCGCCAACGTTTCCTCGCCCGCCCAGTGCAGGTCGTCGAGCGCCAGCAGCACCGGGGACCCGTGCGCGGCCGAGGCGAGCCGCGCGCCGACGGCGCGGTGCCAGTGGAACCGGTCTTCGGCACCGTCCGGAAGCGCGTCTCCGGCGCCGAGCGCGCCGAGGATCCGCGTCCACGGCCAAGCCGCGGGGAGCCCCTCGCCCTCGGGGTTGGTCCCCCACGCGGTGATCCAGCCTGCTGCCGCGAGCCGGGCCGCGAACGCTTCGGTGAGCGCGGTCTTGCCCGCCCCCGCGTCACCGGAAACCAGGACCAGCCCCGGTTTTCCCCGTTCGACCACCGTCGCGGCCGCCTCGTCGAGCCGCGCCGTCTCCCCCTCCCTGCCGACGAGCCGCGGGCCAGGCGCGTCGACGGCCGGAGCGCTCAGCGCGGGTTCGTGGGCCAGGATGTCCGCCTCCACACGCCGCAGAGCGGGCCCCGGATCGACGCCGAGTTCGTCGGCCAGCACGCGCCGGGCCCTGCGCAGCGCGCCGAGCGCGCCGCCCTGCCGTCCCGATCGGTACAAGGCCACCGCGAGCAGCCGCCAGCCGTCTTCGCGCCACGGGTGCGCGGCCGTGGCCGCCTCCAGATCGGGCACCGCTTCGACGGCGCGTCCCAGTGCCAGCAACGCCTCCGCGCGCCGCTCCCCCGCCAGCAGATGGAGTTCGTCGAGGCGGTCGATCTCCGCGCGCGCCCACGCCTCGTCGGCGAACTCGGCGTAAGCGGGTCCGCGCCACAGTGCCAGCGCTTCGTCCACTTCGGACAGCGCGGCACCCGGCCTGCGCCCGTCGAGCGACTTCCCGGCGGCGGCCACGAGCGCCTCGAAACGCCACGCGTCCACGGCGTCGGGCTCGGCGCGCACCGCGTATCCGGGCGCCGCGGTCACCAGCAGCCGGGCGGGCGTTCGCGGCGGGCGGTCGGGTTCGAGCGCGCGCCGCAGCGCGGACACGAAGGTCTGGATCGCGCCGATCGCACCGTCGGGCGGGTCGTCCCACAGGTCGTCCACGAGGCGGTCCACCGGGACCACCTTGCCCCTGGCCACCAGCAGCCGCGCGAGCACCGCGCGGTGCCGCGGCCCCTTCAGGTCCGCGGCGCCGCGCGCGTCCCCGGCCACCAGCGGACCGAGCACTCCGAACCGCACCAGGCCTTCGTCCACACCAGCACTCTAGGCGGGTGGACCGGGATCAGGTGTGCGGGCAGTTCCCTTCGAAGGCGGACGCCTGGGGATCCTTCGGGATGGGGCAGAGGAACTGTTCGTACCGGGTGTCGTCGTCCACGAACCGCTTCAGCCACGAAATGCTGTACTTGGCCGTCGGCACGTTCGGCAGCGGCGGTCCGAAATGGCCTCCGCCCGCGATCTCGACGTAGGCTTTGTTCAGCCCCGGGGACAGGCTGTCGTAGAACGCCTTAGCGTGCATCGGGGTCGGCGCGATGATGTCGCCCTGACCGGCGACGACGAGTGTCGGCGTGCGAACACCGGAGAAGCTCCGGCCGATGTCCCACGGAACGATCGGGATGGCCGCCTTGAGGGCCGGATCGCGCTCGGCGGCTTCCAGCGTGCCACCGCCACCCATCGAAATGCCCATCACCGCCAGCCGAGACTTGTCGATGCGGTCCTTGGCCGGGCTCTTCTCCGCCAGGAACTTGAGCCCGGCCAGCAACTGGTCCGCGCGGGCGGTGGGGAAGTCGACGAGCGAGTTGGTGGCGATGGTCAGCACGACGAAGCCCTGCGAGGCCAGCCGGGGGCCCAGCCAGCCGAGCAGCGGTTCCGGCTCCAGGAAGCCGGGCGCGATGGCGACCGCGCCGAAGGTGCCCTGGCTGGTGTCGTTCGGGTAGGTCACCGTTCCCCCGCCGAACCCGTCGCCAGCGGGCACCGGCGCCTGGGTCACCGCGAACGGCCCCCGGTCCGCCTCGATGCTCCCCATCGTGGGATCGGGACCACGCTGATAGGGATTGTCGGCAGCGGGCTTGGCGTCGGCGGACGCGACACCCGAACCGAGCACCGCGAGCGCGGCCACCGCGGCCGCCACCTTGCTCCGTATTCGCATGGTCTCCACATTTCCCAGTCGAGCCGGATAAACTGATCAAAGACATGTCGAATGCATATTCGCCAGCAATTTCGCGGCGCGCGAGAAGCGAAACACAAAGACCGTTCCCGGTCAACTATTCTCCGCGCGGGCACAATTTTTTGTCACCCCGCGCCGAACTTGCGCGCACGGGGCACGAGCGGTTTTGCGTACGGACCGGTACGCGCTCAGCCGGTGCTGACCGGTTGCTGATCGGCGTCGGCGACGCTGGTGTCCTCAGCACCCACTTCCGAAAGGTCGACATGCAGATTCCCGGGTTCGACTACCAGCGTGTGACCGTCGCCGACGGCGTCGCGCTCAACGTCGCCGTCGGCGGCTCCGGCAGCCCGATCGTGCTGCTGCACGGCTTCCCCCAGACCCACCTGATGTGGCGGCACGTGGCCGCCGACCTCGCCGCGGACCACACCGTGCTCTGCCCCGACCTCCGCGGTTACGGGGACAGCGGCAAACCGGCCGACCCGACCGGGCTGGCCTATGCCAAGCGCACCATGGCCGCCGACGTGGTCGCGCTCGCCAACGCGCTCGGGCACGACCGGTTCGCGCTCGCCGGGCACGATCGCGGCGCGCTGGTCGCCATCCGCGCCGGGCTGGACCACCCGGACGCGATCACCCACCTCGCCTCGCTGGACGTGCTGCCGACCCTGGACATGTGGGAGGTGCTGCACGGCGCGAGCGCCGCGGTCGCCTTCCACCTGTACCTGATGGCGCAGCCGCCCGGCCTGCCGGAGGAAATGATCGCCGCCGCCCCGGACGCGTTCTTCGGGTACTTCCTCGACGCGTGGGCCGGGTCCGCGGACGCGATCCCCGCCGAGGTCCGCGCCGCCTACCTGCGCGCGTCCCGCGAAGCGGTGCCGTCGATCGTCGCCGACTACCGCGCGAGCGCGACCGTCGACATCGAGCACGACACCGCGGACCGGCAGGCGGGCACCCGGCTCCGCATGCCCGTCACGGTCCTGCAGCAGGACTGGGGCGCCGCGCTCGGTTTCGAGGCGGCCGAGATCTGGCGGGCGTGGGCACCCGAAGTGGACCACCGCACGACGAGCGCGGGGCACTTCATGGCCGAGGAAGCACCCGCCGAAGTGCTCAAGGCGATCAGGGAACTGCTCGGCCGCTGACGAGAAACCGGTCCAGCGCGGCGAAAGTCGCGTCCGGCACGTCGCGGTACGGGAGGTGCCCGCCGCCGGGGATCAGCTCGAACCGCGCGTCGGCGAACAGTTCGGTATAGGCGCGGCCGAAGTCCGGCGGGACCACCACGTCGTCCTCGCCCCACAGCAGGAGGGCGGGGACGCGCACGTCCGCGAGCCGAGGCCCCAGCTCAGGATCCGCCATGACCGGCCCGGTGTAGGCACGCAGGGTGGCCATGGCCTCCGGCGACGGGCCCCGTCCCGGCGGCGGACCGCCCTGCCCCGGCATCGTGATCGAAAGCCCGGGGATCTCGGGGCCGGGGGCGCCGATCAGGACGAGCCGTGCGATACGGGTGCCTCGATCGCGCACGGCCAGCTCGGCGGCGACCCAGCCGCCGAACGAGGAGCCGATCACGGTGACTTCGTCCATTCCGGACTCTTCGAGCACGTCGAGATAGGTCGCGGCGAGTTCGCCGATACCGGAAAACCAGTCGGGGCGCGGGGTTCCGTCCCAACCGGGATGCGTCGGCGCGAGCACGCGGTGCCCCGCGGCGAGGTGGTCGACGATCGGGGTCACGCTGTCCGGTCCCGCGCCGCCGTGCAGGACGAGCGCGGCGGGACCGTCACCCGCCTCTCGCGCGGTCACGGACAGGCCTGGCCGCGGTTCGAGCACGCGGCGGGTCAAGGGTGGTGTCATCGGGCTCTCCTGGGGTTTCAGTGTGCGGCGAACTGGTCGAGCAGGCCCTGCGGCGAATCCGCCGCGAAGGCGAGGACGAGGTTCGCGGCGGACTCCGCAGCCGATTCCTCGCTGCGCGGGAAAAGTGCGCCCTCGTAGGCGACGAGCGCGGATTCGACGTCGTCGGGGTGTGCGGCGATGGCTTCCCCGAGTTCGGCGCCGTCGAGCATGGCGAGGTTGGCGCCCTCGCCCGCGAACGGGGACATCAGGTGGGCGGCGTCGCCGAGCAGCGTCACCCCCGGCACCCTGTCCCAGCGGTGCCCGACGGGCAGCGCGAAGATCGGGCGCGGGATGAGCGGCGCGTCGGCGTCCGCGAGCAGTGCGCGCAGGCTCGGGTCCCATCCGTCGAAATGGCTCAGCACGGCCGTTTTCGCGGCCTCGGCGTCCGTGAAGTCGATAGTGGACACCCAGTCCTCGGGCGCTTCGAGCGCGGTGTAGACGTGCAGGCTGCCGTCGGGCTCGCGGTGCGCGAGGAAGCCTTTGCCGGGGCCGATCGCGAACAGCATGCCCCCGCCGACGACGGCCGCGCTGACCGGATGGCGCGCGTCGGCGTCCCGCAAATCCGCCTCGACAAAGGAAAATCCACTGTAGACGGGCGTGGCGGCGGACAGCAGCGGGCGGATCTTCGACCACGCCCCGTCCGCACCGACGAGCAGATCGGTGCTGAACGAGGTGCCGTCGGCGAGCACCACCTCGTGCCTGCCGTGGCCGAGCGGGCGCGCACCGGTGACCTTCCGTCCCCAGTGGACGGTGCCGTCGGGGAGCGAGCCGAGCAGGAGATCGCGCAGCCGCCCTCGATCGACCTCGGGGCGGCCGCCGTCACCGTCGTCGGGCTCGTCCATGCGGACGACCGCGCGCGAGTCCAGGATCCGCATGGCCTCCCCGCCGGGGTGGACCAGCTCGCGGAACTCGTCGTGCAGGCCCGCGGCGCGCAGGGCGAGCTGGCCGTTCTCCTCGTGGATGTCGAGCATGCCGCCCTGCGTGCGTGCGGCCGGTGAAGCTTCGAGTTCGTAGACGGCGGCGTCGATGCCTCGCGCGTGCAGCACGCGGGCGAGGGTGAGGCCGCCGAGCCCGGCCCCGATGATCGCGATGGGGTGGTGTGCGGTCATTCCGGTTCTCCTTCTGGCACAGGGGTATGCGTGATGCCGGTGAGCACGCTTCGGAAGCCCCACGAGAGCCGCTGCTCCGGAGTGCCGGAGACGAGCTGGGGCCCGAGCGCGGCGATGCGCGGGTGGGTGTCCGCGGACGCGCCGCGCAGGGCACGGGTGAGCGCGTCCCATTCCTCGGCGCTGTCGCTGTTTTCGTGTTGGGTGGCGTGTTCCGCCGCGGTCGCGGTGGCGAGCTGCAGGAGCACGTCCACGCCCCACGCCGCCTGCGCGGGCGGGACACCGCCCGCGTCCAGCAGCGCGAGCAGCCGTTCGCACAGGTTCAGGTAGTTCACCCCGCTGGGGCGGGCCGAAACCGCGGACCGCGCGAGGCTCGGGTATTCGAGGAGCATCCGGGTGTACGAGCCGAGCACCTGCTCGATGCGCGCACGCCAGCTTCCCCCGGCAGGCGCCGTTTCGATCGTGCCCAGCAGCTCGTCCAGGATCGCGGCGTGCAGCTCGGCGGTGTTGCGGACGTAGACGTAGAGCGACGCGGGTCCGGTGTCCAGCTCCTGCGCGATGCGGCGCATGGTGACCTTCGCCAGTCCCTCGTCCCGCAGGACCCCGATCGAGGCGGACACGATGCCCGCCCTGGTCAGGGCCGGTTTCGCGGGACGTTCGCGACGACTGCGCGGGGTTTCGGATGTCATGTGCCCATGATAGCGAACATGTTCGTCACGAACCCGTTCGTCACATCGAGGGATCGACACCAGTCAGCTCGACGCTGGCGGCCCACAGGCGCGCCGCGCCATCGGGATCGGAAAGGTGCTCGCGGACGGGTTCGCGCGCCGGCAGGCCGCGCAGCCCGAAAGCCCGCGGCCCCCACATCTGCCCGCCGGACACGGCCGGGTCGAGCACCGCGCGCACGGCGGGCCAGGCGGCGGCTTCCTTCCCCTGCACCACGAGCCCCAGCGGCAGCCCGCGCAAGCGCTCGCCCGCGGTCCGCTCGTGCAGCGGCGGCCGCGCCGGGGTCAGCGAATCCAGCGCGCCGCCGGGATGGGTCACCACGCACGCGGTCTCGCTGCCCGCCGCGCGCAGGCGCCGATCGAATTCGAAGCCGAACACCATCTGCGCCAGCTTCGACCGCCCGTAGGTCCGCTTGGGCCGGTAGTCGCGTGTGGACTGGAGGTCGTCGAGATCCAGCCGCTCCTGCTTTCCCGCGAAGCTGCCCGTCACGACGACGCGGCTGCCCGGCGTCAGCAGGGGCCGCAGCCACGCGGTCAGCGCGAAGTGCCCGAGGTGGTTGGTGCCGAACATCAGCTCGTTGCCTTCGGCGGTTTCGCGCCGGGGCGGATCGTCGAGCAGCACCCCGGCGTTGTGCACGACCGCGTCGAGCCGATCGAGGCCCATCGCGTCGACCGAGGCTTTCAGCGAGGCAAGGTCGGCGAGATCGAGCCGCGCGGACCGGACGTCGGCACTCCGGACCCGGGACCGGATCGAGGTCAGCGCGGTTTCGGCCTTCGCCGCGTCCCTGCTGCCGATCACGACGGTGGCCCCGGTGCCGGCGAGCTGTTCGGCGACGAAGTAGCCGATCCCGGCGTTGCCGCCGGTGACCAGGAACGTCCTGCCGTCCGCCCTCGGCAGCCGCCGGACGTCCCAGTGCTCGTTCGACCCCATCAACGGCTCCTCGTGGTCAGCAGGAGGCCACGACGACCTCCCGTTGACCACGATCTCATAGCAACTGCAAAAGTGCAATCACTACATCTTCACAGTCGATGCGCAGTGCTCGCCCGTGGCGACCGTTCGCGCGGCCATCGCGATGACGGTGTCGAGGCGATCCCTGGTCTGGACCAGATCGCGCACCTGCGCGTCGATGCGCTCGCGTTCGGCGGCCAGGTGGGCGAGCCCTTCGGGGGTGGCCGCACCGCTGGCCGCGCACGGCAGGAACCGCGCGATCGTCTTGCTCGACAGGCCCGCGGCGTAGAGCTGCCGGATCCAGTGGACCCGGTCGACCGCGCCTTCGCGGTAGTGCCGCTGGCCGCTCGGACTGCGTGCGGGGAGCAGCAGTCCCTGTTCCTCGTAGTACCGCAGCGAACGCACGCTCACGCCGGTCTTCTCGGCGAGTTCACCGATCCGCATCGAACCTCTCCTCCATGAGCCGCGTCACAGGACTTTGCCTCTCACACCGGCGTCAGGTTTTAGCGTAGCGCCGTGAGCATCCGGACCGACCGAGGAGACAAAGTGGTGCAGGGCAACAACAATGCCCGTTTCGACGCGGTGCGCGCGGTGTTCGAACGCGCTGTCGAATCCGGTGAAGAACTGGGGGCGTCCCTCGTCGTCGACGTCGACGGGGACATCGCCGTCGATCTCTGGGGCGGTTTCCGCGACGAGGCGCGCACTTCCGCGTGGGACGAGCACACCATCACCACGGTGTGGTCGTCGACGAAGACGGTGACCAGCCTCGCCGCGCTCGTGCTCGTCGACCGCGGCGATCTCGACGTGCGCGCGCCGGTCGCGGAGTACTGGCCGGAGTTCGCCGCCAACGGCAAGGAAAAGGTCGAGATCCGCCACCTGCTTTCCCACACCTCGGGGGTTTCCGGGCTCGAAAAGCCCGCCGTGCTCGAAGACCTCTACGACTGGGACACCGCCACCGCGAGGATGGCCGCGCAGGCACCGTGGTGGACGCCGGGGACCGCGTCGGGCTACCACGCCGCCAATTTCGGCCACCTGATCGGCGAAGTCGTGCGCCGGGTGAGCGGGAAACCGTTGAAGCGGTTCGTCGCCGAGGAAATCGCGGGCCCGCTCGGCGCCGACTTCCAGCTCGGCGCGGCCGAACGGGACTGGCACCGGATCGCGGACGTGACCCCGCCGCCGCCCGCGAACCTGGACGTCGACGCGCTCGGCGAGGACGACCCGATGGTCAAAACCCTGACCGGCCCCGCGATCGACGCGACCGAAGCCAACACCCCCGCGTGGCGCCGCGCGGACATCGGCGCGCTCAACGGGCACGGCAACGCGCGGTCCCTCGCCAGGATCCTTTCGGTGATTTCCCGCGGCGGCGAGGTGGACGGCGTCCGGCTGCTCGGGCCGAAGACGATCGACCTCATCTTCGAAGAGCAGGCGAACGGCGTCGATCTGGGGCTGGGCATCCCGCTGCGCTGGGGAACCGGTTACGCGCTCCCCCGGCTCGACACGCTCCCGTGGATCCCCGACGAGCGGATCTGCTTCTGGGGCGGCTGGGGCGGGTCGATGATGATCATGGACCTCGACCGGCGCACGACGATCTCGTACGTGATGAACCGGATGGGGCCGGGCATCATCGGCTCCGACCGCAGCGCCGCCTACGTCACAGCGATCTACGACGCACTGGCCTGACGGGTGCCCGATGCCCCGAAGGCCACCTTCGGGGACCCTAGCGCCACTTTCCCGGCCCTCGCGGGCGTGCGGGCGGAGCTGCCTGGTGCCCCGAAGGTGGCCTTCGGGGCGTTAGACGCCGCGATTCCACCCCTCGCACCCTCGACCGCCGCCGGACCCCTTGCCCCGAAAGTGGCCCCGGCTGCCAACGAAGGCCCACCCCGAGCCCGCGCGTCAGCCGGTGACGGAGTCGTACAGGTCCTTGATGTCGGAGTCGAAGTAGGAACTGTAGGAGACGTCGGGCGAATCGCCGCCGTACTGGTAGCCGCCGATCACGCCGATCACCGTGCCGTCGCCGGTGGCCGCGTCCACGTCGATCACCCACGGGCCGCCGCTGGTGCCGTCGGGGAAACCGGGGCACTCCACGCGCTGCTGGTAGGTGCCGGACCGGGTGGTGACGCCCTGGCAGACCACCGGCGCGTCGGCGTCGTCGGGGTAGCCCGTCAGGGTGATCAGGTTCGTGAACCCGTGGTGGGTGCCGAGCGTGTTCGCGCCGGTCAGGCTTTCCACGCTCGCCGGTGTGCCCTCCTGGCGCACGGTCAGGAACGCGAAGTCGAGATCGGGATCGCCGCCGGAGGCCCACCCGGCGGGGACGGCGGCGACGGTGGCCGTCCACATCCCGTACGGGGCGACGCCGTCGTGGTAACCGGGTGCGAAGGTCAGCCCGTCGTGGTTCCCGGTGCCGTCGCCGTCGTTGACGCAGTGCGCGGCGGTGAGCACGACGTCGCCTGCCGGGCTGTGCACGACGCTGCCGCTGCAGAAGTGCTCGCCGTCGCTGAACAACGCGCCGACGGACGGGCTGGCGGCGGGCGTCGTGGTGGCCGTCTTCGCGGCGATCGACGTGGTGTACGCGTCGTTGGCGGTCGCTTCGGCGTCGATCGCGTCCCCGGTCGTCGTGTCGGTGCTGACCACGACGCCGAGTACCAGCAACACCGTTGCCGCGGCCACCATCGCGGGCCGGAAGTTCTTGAACGCCACGGTGTCAGATCATCACAGTGCCGCCGCGGCCGCATCCCGTGACCCACGATCCACAGGTACCTCACAGCAGTTCACACCATCGGCGCGGAAGCCCGCTGCCCGGCGAGGAAATCCTCCAGCAGCGCGCCGAAGACTTCGGGGCGGTCCAGCGGGACGAGGTGGCCGCAGTCCTCGACGAGATGCGCGACGAGGTCGTCGGCGATCGGGCGGAGCTGGCGTTCGAGCGCGTTCCCCACCGGATGGGCGCCGATCGCCATGGTGGGCACGGTGAGCCTGCCGGACGCGACGGCCGCACCGATCTGCTCGGCGGAGTCGGGCATCGCGCGGTAATGGGAGAACGCGGCGCGCAGCGCGTCGTGGCCGCGGTAGGCCTCGACGAACCGGTCCCTGAGCTCCGGCGGAACCCCGCGAGCGCGCGTGCCCGTGTCGAGGAACCAGTCGACGTACTCCGCCTCGTGTCCGATTAGGACGGTCTCGGCCAGCCCAGGGACGGCGTGGAAGCCGAACCACCACGGCGGGCCCGCACGCAGGAAATCCTCCGCACCGGGCAGCCGGCCCAGCAGCGATTCGGCCACGACGAGCCGTCGCACGCGCTCCGGGCGCCGCATGGCCAGCAGGAACGCGGGCGGCGCGCCGGCGTCGATGCCGACCACCGACGCGGCCGGTTCGCCGAGCGCGTCGAGCAGGCACTCCGCGTCGGAGGCCAGGGTGCCCGCGTCGTAGCCGTCCGCGGGACGCTCGGTGGCCCCGAGCCCGCGCAGGTCCGGTGCGATGACCCGGTGGGTGCGCGCCAGGCGGGGCATGATCGCGCGCCAGAGCTGCCACGTGTGCGGGAACCCGTGCAGCAGGAGCACGGGTTCGCCCCTCCCGGCGATCGCCGTGTTGATCCCGATGCCGTTCGCCACGACGCGGCGCAGTTCGATTTCGGACATGGGCGTGTCGCCTCTCGGTGGTCACCTTTGGTTACCATGAAACGGTAGGTAACCAGCGCGGTCGTGCCAAGACCGCACTTCCGAGACAGGTGGTGAGCCCGAGGTGACCTCCCGTCGTCCGGCGAAGGGCGTGCGCGGCGATCTGTTCGATCCCGACTGCCCGACCCGTCGCCTGCTGGACCGCATCGGCACGAAGTGGACGTCGATGGCGGTCAAGGTGCTCGCCGAGGCCCACCCCGGCGAAGTGCGCTTCGCCGAGCTGCGCCGCCGCATGCCGGGTATCTCGCAGAAGATGCTCGCCACGACGCTGCACGGCCTCGGCCGTGACGGGCTGGTCGAGCGGCGCGTGGAACCGGTGGTACCGCCCCGGGTGCACTACCGGCTCACGGAACTGGGGCTTTCGCTGGACGCGCCGCTCGCCGCGGTGCGGGACTGGGCCGAAGCGCACATGCCCGACATCGATCGCGCCAACGCGGCGAGCGACTCCGCCGAGCACCGCCGATGAAGCCTTCCTCCGGTTGCCGCGCACCGAAAATGACGCGCGAATCTTCGGGGATGTCTGCTTGGCTTCGGGAATGGACTGGGTGCGCGAGTTCTATTCGACGACCGGCGCGTGGTGGGCGGCGGCGGACGCGGTGGTCACCGATCGGGACCACCGCAGGGTTTCGCTGCTGCGCACCCACGGCGGCGAAGGCGCGCGGGTGCTCGAACTCGGCTCCGGCTACGGCACGACGGCGGTGGCCGCCGCAAGCGCGGGTTACGCGGTGACGGCCGTCGAGCTGAGCGACCGCGCCAACGCCACCGGCGAGCTGGCGAAGGACGTCGGCTCCGGCTCGCTCGTCGTGCACCAAGCGGATTTCTACACCGTCGACCTGCCGGGGCCGTTCGACACGGTGTGCTACTGGAACGGGTTCGGGATCGGCTCCGACGCGGACCAGCGGCGGCTGCTCACGCGGATCGCCTCCTGGCTGCGGCCAGGAGGTGCCGCGCTGGTGGACGTGTTCAACCCTTTCGTGTGGGCTTCGTGGCACGGCGACGAGGAGCACCTGGAACCGGATCCCGCGGCGGGCTACCACCACGAGCTCCGCGAGCGGACCACGTTCGACCCGGTCACCTGCACCGCGACCGACACCTGGTGGGACACCGCGGACCCCGGCCGCGTGCTCAGCCAGCACCTGCGCTGCTACACCCCGGCGGACCTGGCGCTGCTGCTCACCGGGACCGGGCTCGCGCTCTCCGGCGTCGTGGTGGGCGATCCCGACGCGGGGCCCGCGTCACCGGATCCCGCGGCGCTGCTGCGCGAGCACCACGAGTACCTCGCCGTGCTGCGTCACGATCCCGCGCCGACGGTGAGCTGACCGAGCGGGGATGCGAGCGCGCCACGCTGGGCCGCGGTGAGCCGGTCTGGCGCGACGACGGCCGTGCAGGCGCCCGAACCGGTGTGCCGGAGCACGACCGGGTCGGTGAGATCGGGGCGTTTTTCCGCGTCGCGCAAGGCGTTCTCGACCCGTTCGAGCGGCCAGCCCAGTGCGACGGACAGCTCGCGCGCGGTGCGCGGCGTGGTGGCGTGCACGAGCGCGGCGAGCACGGTCAGCGCGTCGTCGAAGGCGACCGCGCTGACGCCCCCGTTCATGTCTTCGGCGAGGCGTGTGAAGAACTGGCTCATCCGCGCGAGCCTGGCGCCGGCAGGGGTGGCCGCGCCGAAGAGCTCGGCGCCTTCCTGCGCGGTGTCCGCCCACACCTCGTTGGTCCTGGCACTGGTCAGCCAGGTGCGGAGCCACACGTCGTCGTCGATCTCGTAGGTCTCGTGGCGCCGCCCCGGAACGCGAGCGCGGTCGACGAGGTCCAGCTCCTCGAGATAGGCGACGGCCTTGGACACCGACGCGGGGCTGACCCGGAGCCCCCGCACCAGCTCGCCCGCGGTCAGCGCACCGGAGTCGGTGGTGATGAGGCAGGCGAACACGCGCGCGGCCATCCTCGGCAACCCGGACCGCACCATCTGCGCCGCGAGCCGGTCGACGAACTCGCTCGCCGCCTCGGGGTCGCGGCCACCGCCCTCCGGCGGTTCCGGCGACCAGCCCCGTTTCGGCCTGCGGGCGCGGCGCCACGCGGCCTGGTGGGCCTGACCGGCGCGGTAGCCGCCGGGCCCGCCGTTGCGCGCCACCTCCCTGCTGATCGTCGACGTCGGCCTGCCCAGCTCCCTGGCGATCTCGGCGTAGCCGAGCCCGTCGGAAAGCCCCGACGCGATGCGCCTGCGCTCCTGGTTCGTCAGCCTGCCTCCCGGCATCGGCTCCCCCTTCCCGTTTCCACCAGTGTGCGTTCATGGTCATCGCATTGCAACGACAATACCGAAAAACGTTGCATTCACAGACAGCACGATTGCACCAATCGACCAGCTTTTTGCAGGCATAACACCGAAAAACAGGTTTTCGACAATTGACGAGACCCTGAACACTTCATAGCGTTCCAGCCATGAAGAACAACGCGGCCGTGATCGACGTCGACGACCTGCGCATGCGCTACGGCGACACCGACGTCCTGCACGGGCTGAGCTTCCGCGCGTGGCACGGCGAGGTGCTGTGCCTGCTGGGGCCGAACGGGGCCGGCAAGACCACGACGATCGAAGTGCTGGAAGGGTTCCGGATGCGTTCGGCGGGCCGGGTCGAGGTACTCGGCACCGACCCGGCCCATGCGGGCGAAGACTGGCGGGCACGGGTGGGAGTCGTGCTCCAGTCGTGGCGGGACCACGGGAAATGGCGGGTGCGGGAACTGCTCGCCCATCTCGGTTCCTACTACGCGCCCTATTCGAGCGAACACGTCGAGCGGCCGTGGGACGCGGACGAACTCGTCGCCGCGGTCGGGCTGACCGAGCAGGCCGGCAAGAAGATCCGGACGCTCTCCGGCGGGCAGCGGCGCAGGCTCGATGTCGCGATCGGCCTCGTCGGGCGTCCCGAACTGGTTTTCCTCGACGAGCCGACCGCAGGGCTCGATCCGGTGGCACGCCGCGAATTCCACTCGCTGGTGCGGAATCTCGCCGAAGCGGGACGAACGACGATCCTGCTCACCACGCACGATCTGCACGAGGCCGAGATGCTCGCCGACCGCATCATGGTCCTCGACGGTGGCCGGATCACGGCGGACGGCACCGCTGCGGAACTGGCTAAGGAGATCGCGGGCGAGGACGAGGTGCGCTGGAGCCGCGGCGGGGAGCGGTTTTCCCGTTCGACCACCGAGTCGACCAAGTTCACCTTCGAACTGTTCAAGCGCTACGGCGAAGAGGTCGAAGACCTCGAAGTCCGCCGAACCTCGCTCGAAGACACCTACCTGGCACTGGTGCGCCACGCCGAATCCGAAGGAGCCGAACGATGAATTCCGCGGTGCTGCGCGCGGGCTGGACCCGCGGCCTGATCGAACTGCGCCAGTCCTTCACCAACGGAGCCGATATCTGGGGCCATTGCTTCTGGCCGCTGCTGATGCTCGTGGTCACCTTCTTCCTGCGCGATGTTTCCTTCGGCGGCACCGGGTTCGCGCTGGGCACGCTGGCACTGCCCAGCATCCTCGGCATGAACGCGTCGATGGCGCTGGTGATGCTGAGCCAGCAGCTCACCGCCGATCGCGAGGACGGCACGCTGCTGCGCGCGAAGGCGACGCCGAACGGGATGACCGGATACCTCGTCGGCAAGATCATCTCGGTTTCCGGCGGGCTGGTCGTCGATCTCGCGATCTTCCTGGTGCCCGCGATGCTGATCGTCCCCGGCCTCACCGTCGGCAGCGTCGGCGCGTGGCTGACGCTGGTGTGGGCGCTCGCGCTCGGCCTGGTCGCCGCCCTGCCGATCGGGGCCATGCTCGGTTCGGTGTTCACCAGCGCACGGGCGCAGGGAATGATCACGCTGCCGGTGCTGGCCGTGATCGCGATTTCCGGCATCTTCTACCCGATCACCGCGCTGCCGGAGTGGCTGCAGTGGATCGCCCAGGCGTTCCCGATCTACTGGCTCGGCCTCGCGATGCGCTCCGCGCTGCTGCCCGACGGCGCCGTCGGCATCGAGATCGGCGAATCGTGGCGGCACCTGGAAACCGTTGGCGTGCTGGGCTTGTGGGCGGTACTCGGCATTCTCGTGGCCCCGGTCGTGCTGCGCCGCATGGCACGCCGCGAATCGGGTTCGAGCGTCGCGGACCGCAGGGAACGAGCGCTGCGGCGCGTCGGTTGAGGTTTCAACGCCAACCACAAGCTCATCGACGCCTGGCTACGCGCGCTGTGCACCGCACTCGACCAGGGCGACACCGGCGGAGCCGATTACTCCGGCCGCGACGTGACCGACATTTCGGTCCGGTTCGCGGCGCGGATCCCGGTCCGGCTGGTCGCCGAAGGATGCGCTCTTCCGCGTGCCGAGGTCGAAAAGCTGTTGCGGGAAGGGAAACTCGTTTCGACCGCCCGGCTGAGCGACAAGCTCTCCGGAACCTTCACCTTCACGCTCAAGCGCTGATCTCGTCCACCTCCGGGTCCCGCTGCTTTCGCGGCAGCCGGGACAGGTAGACGTCCCGCGCCAGCAGGCTGGTCGCCATGTGCCGCACCAGCGGGTCGAAGAAGGACCTGCGGTAGTTCGAATCGGTCACCGCGGCGGCGGCGAAGTAGAGCGCCGAGAACGCGGCGATGAACAGCGAAACCTGGAGCAGTTCGTTCGGCGCGGGCACCTCGAACCCGAAGAGCTTCCCGGTGGTCGGGTCGTGGGTGACCCACGCCTTGATCACCGAGTCCTTGATGGTGATCATCCCGAACACCACGAAGAACACGAACGTGAGCACGGACAGCACCAGCGTCTGCAGGATCTGGGTCAGCACCAGCACGAGCACCAGGTTCCAGCGCTCCAGCTTCCGCAACGGCACGGTGGGCGCCCCGGACGCGGCTCCGTCCGCGAACGGGGTGCCCACGAGCTTGCCCGGTTCCGGTTCGACCGCGTCGGTTCCGGTCAGCGAATGGACTTCGTCGGACAGCGTCGACATCAGGAACAGGATCGCGATCACCGAGAACAGCCCGACCACGAGCCACATCTGGTGCCTGCTCAGCTCGGCGGCGACCTGCCAGAGCTCGGTGGTGAAGAACCCGAAGACGGTGAACAGCAACAGCAGCGGGAGCGCGCGGCTGGTCAGGTCGCCGAGCCTGCCGAGCTGGCGGAACGCCGCGCGCAGTGCCCAGCCGAGTATCGAGCCGCCGCCGAAGAACGCGGCCACCAGCAGCACCACGAGCAATCCGACCTGCACCGCGAACCCGCCGGGCAGCGAGTAGTACGGCGGCGTCAGCCAGTCCACGACGGGGTTGACCACGACGAAGAACGCGGCCACCACGGCGGCCGTGGCGGTGCCGCGCCGGTCGAGCACCCGCACGCGGACCCATTTCGCGGCCAGCCAGGCGCCGAGCGGCGGGAGCACGGCGAAGCACACCAGCATGCCGAGTGCGAACAGCGCGAACGCGCCGCCGTGCATCAGCCGGTCGAGCTCCTCCTCGTTCCGGTCGAGGATCGCGGCGAGCCCGGCGGCGAACCCCAGGAACAGCAGCAGGAACACCTCGCCAGGCACGATGCGCACCAGCAGCTGCGCCGGTTTCCCCCTGACCACGGCGGGCAGTCCCCTGCGCCGGAACCACTGCTCGGCGACGTCGCGATCGTGCCGATCCATCACTCGCGCCTCCCGTTGCTCCCGGCGAACACGCTCAGGCTAGTGACCGGCCGGTGCGTGCCCCGAAGCGGACGCGGCTCGCCTTTTCGCGGCGGGCGTTCGTGTGCCCCGAAAGTGGCTTTCGGGGAATCTGGTGCCCCGAAGGTCACAGTGATGTCGGGTGCGCGGCACGATGATCGGCGGCGGAGGTCCCCGAAGGCCACCTTCGGGGACCCTAGCGCCACTTTCTCGGCCCTCGCGCGGTGCAGGCTGGGCTGCGCATGCCCCGAAGGTGGCCTTCGGGGCGCTCAACGCCGCACATCCACCCCTCGCACGCTCGACCACCACGACGCGCCTGCCCCGACGGTGGCCTTCGGGGCGCTGGATTCCCTGAAAAGCCACCTTCGGGGCGCCCGACGGCCCGCCGCGGGGTGGAGCGGGCGGCGGGAATGCGGTGCGAGGGCCGAATTCGCGGCGTCTACCGCCCCGAAGGCCACCTTCGGGGACACGCGCAGATAGCGGCAGCCCGCCGCGAGGGCCGAGATCCTGACACAGACCGCCCCAGAGGAGCCGTCGGCCACACCCGCGCCCCGACCCCTCTATAGGAGCATCTTTTGGGCCACCGGAGCAGGGCTGCTCGCCGCCGCTGCGCCGAACGGACCATCGAGGTCTGGACCACTCGTGCGTTTTGCCCGAATGCGACGATGCCGTACCCCGGTGCACCCCGAACCGTCGACATTTCGACATCTGCCGGACACGGTGCGGTGCTGAGGTGGGCGCATCCCCTGACGAGGAGTCCCATGCGCGCGAACCCGTGTCGGAAGATCCTGGTGCTGGCCGCTGCCGTCGTCTCGGTGGCGAGCGCGGCGACCACGATGAACGCGGCGGCGGCCGAAACCGCGGCGCGGCCGTGGCTTCCGGAAACCCCGGCGGGCTGGGGCCTCGTGGTGGACCGCGACGCCACCGCGCCCGAGACCGTGACGCGCGGGGTGACCCGGTACTCGGAAACCTACGACACGGTCGGCGGCAGGCAGCACACCCAGGTAATGGACGTGAACCTCGGCGACCCGAACGTGCGGCTCGGCGTGGTCGAGGCCGGTGACACCCTCACCAACCCCGCCGACGAGACGGTCAGTTCGATGGCGAACCGCACGCACGCCGTCGCCGGGGTCAACGGCGACTTCTTCGAAATCCACGCCAGCGGCAGGCCGCTCGGTGGCGTGATCACCGACGGGAAGGTACTCAAGAGCCCGCGGCCGCGGTTCAACGCGCAGCTCGGCGTCCGCGCCGACGGCTCGATGGTGCTCGGGCCGCAGGAGTTCTCCGGCACCGTCACCGACGGTGCCGCGTCCCGCCCGCTCACCTCGGTCAACGTGGTCAACGACGTCGCGGCGGGCGGGATCACCGAGGTCACGCCCGCGCTCGGCGGCGCGACCGGGCTTCCCGCCGGAACGCTGGCCGTCGGCCACGAGCGCCCCGGCGGATTCGTCGTGGACAGCGTGCGAACCGGTGTCACCGAGGCGCCCGCGCTCACCGCGGGGCAGCTCGGCCTCCTCGGCGGTGGCGACGGCGGGAAGTGGCTGGCCGACACCGTCCACAGTGGAGACACGGTGTCCGTCGGCACCGCGATCGCGCCCGACGGCGGGCTGCGCCAGCTCATCAGCGGTTCGACCATGCTCGTCAAGGACGGCGCGCCGTATCAGGACCCGACCGGAACTCCGCCGTCCGGGGTGAACCCGGAGACCGTGATCGGGCTGACCAAGGACGGCAAGCACGCGATCATCGCCACGCTCGACGGCAGGCTCGGCGCTGGCGTCGCCACCGGCGTCAGCCCGGCGCAGGTGGCCGGGTACATGGTCGCGCACGGCGCGGAGACCGCGGTGCTGTTCGACGGCGGCGGTTCCACCGAAATGGTCGCCCGCGAGCAAGGGGATTCCCGCGTGTCGGTGGTCAACACGCCCTCGGACGGCCACGAACGCCCCGTCGCGAACGGGTTGTTCGTCTACACCACCGCGCCCGCGCCCGGCCCGGCGACCTCGGTCGTGCTGAACGGCGGCAAGGAACTGGACACCGCGCCGGGGGCGACCGTTCCCGTGGCGGCCACCGGCCTCGACGCGCTCGGCAACCCTGCCAAGGAAAGCGCGTCGGTCGAGGTGGTCCCGCGGTGGCTCGGCACCTGGCGCGACGGGAAGTTCACCGCTTCGCGGCCGGGATTCGGCGCGCTCGTCGCCCGCGCGGGGCGCGCGGTGTCGGTCCGTCCACTGAGGATCACCGACCGGTTGGCGAAGCTGACGCTGTCCCCGGCGGACCCCGATCTCGCGAACGGTGCCGCGCAACAGTTCTCGCTGTCCGGCTCGACTTCGGACGGCACAGCGGTCCAGATCCCGGGCGCCGCGGCGACCTGGTCGACGGACTCCGGCGCGCTCGGCACGATCGACGGCGCCGGACGGTTCACCGCCGCGGAGAACGGCACCGGGCTCGTCACCGTGACCGCGAAAGCGGGCGGCGCAACAGCTTCCACCACGATCGCCGTCGGCAGCGCGAGCGCGCCGATCGACGACTTCAGCGATCCCACCGCGTGGAACCTCCGCAACACCACGGGCCTTCCCGCCGCGGTGAGCGCGGCAACGGGTGTGGTGCCGCCCGGTTCGAGCGCACCGGGCTCGCTCCAGCTCGACTACTCGATGCCCGCGGGCGGCGGTGTCAAGCAGCTCGTGCTGTCCCCGAAGAAGACTTTGCTGGCGAGCGCGGACCAGAACGGCAAGAACCCGACCGGGATCGGCCTGTGGGTCAAGGGTGACGGCACCGGGATCCAGCTCGCCGAGTCCTACCTCGGTGTCGATGGCGCCACCACCACGCTGTACCCGACCTCGGTCACGTGGCGCGGTTGGCGGCTCGTCGTCGCGACGCTGCCGCCCGGCCTGAACTTCCCGTTGCGCATCAGCTTCGTCGACTTCCTCGCGATCAACCCGAGCACGGCGTACTCGGGCACGCTCAACGTGAGCGGATTGCAGGCGCTGTACTCACCGCGCCCGGTGGTCGCGCCGCCGTACGACCCGATCCCGCGGAACCCGTCGTGGTTGCGGTACACCGAAAACGCCGCCGAGTTCGACCGCACCGGATCGACGGTGCTCGTCGGCGACGACGCGCATCTCCTCGCGAGCGATCCCGGCTCGGCGAGCAGCCACGTGCTGGACGCGGTCAAGGACCGGATCCCCGCGCTGCCCGCGCAGGCGAGACCGTCGGTGGTGCAGGCGCTCGGCGACATGCCCGATGACGGCCAGCCCGCGGATCTGGCCTACGCCAAGGAAAAGCTCGCCGCGTTCGGCGTGCCGTTCCACGACATGGTCGGCAACCACGAGATCAGCCAGGGGGCGCTGCCGGAAAACGGCAACTTCGCCAAGACGTTCGGGGACACGCACTACGCGTACCGCGCCGGTGACACGCAAATGATCGTGACCGACAACGCGCACGGCAGCCTGCGGTCCTCCGACGCCTTCCAGGTTCCCGCCGAGCCGCAGTACCCGTGGCTGGTGCGGCAGCTCACCGACGCGACGGCGCCGACCGTGCTCGTCGCCACGCACATGCCCGCCTACGACCCGCACCCGGTGGCGGACAGCCAGTTCAGCGACCGCTGGGAGGCCCGCATGTACGTGCGGCTGGTCCAGCGGTACCAGCAGACCCATCCCGGCAAGCACGTGCTGATGCTCTACGGCCACGCGCGCGGATTCGCCGACCAGGTCATCGATCCGCTCGGCAAACCGGCCTCCCCCGCCGAGGGCGGGATCCCGCAGCTGACCTTCGCCGATCTCGGCATGCCCGCCTACGCCCCGCCGGACCGCGGCGGCTTCTACCACTTCGGACTGATCAACACCACGCCGCGCGGGGAGGTGCGGTTCACCGTCGAACCGGTCCTGGCCGGGATCACGGTCGCGCTGCCCGCCGCGACCATGCGCCCCGGCACGGCGCAGACCGCGACGGCGACCGGCGCCGAGGTCGGCGGGGACAACCTTCCCCCGGCGTCCATGCCGATCGCCGATCCCGCTTCGCACGTCTGGTCGTCGACCGATCCGTGGGTCGCCTCGGTCGACGCGGGCACCGGGAAGGTCGTCGCCCACTTCCCTGGCACCGCAACGATTTCGACAGCCAGCGGCGGTATCGCCGCGAGCGCGAAGGTGACGGTCGGCTAGCCGAGGAGCGCTTCGAGGTCCACTACCGGGCGCAGCGCGCCGAGTAACGCGCCCATGCACATTTCGCGCAGTTCGGTGCGCGAGAACGCTTCGTGCGTCAGCCATTCCACGCACAGCACGCGGACGAAGACCAGCCAGCCCATCAACGCGGCGGAGGCCATGTCGCGCGCCGAGTCCTCGAGGCCGGTGGCGTCGAGGACACGTCCGCGCAGTTCCGCCAACTCGTCGGTGATGATCGCCTGGATCACCGGATCGCCAGCCAGCACCCGGTTCGCGGCGAGCACCGTGTTCCGGTTCGCCACGAAGTAGTCGAAATGCGCTTCGAGCCCGGCGTGAATCTGCTCCACGACGGGGAAGGCGGGATCGATCCGCACCTGATCGAGCAACCGGTCGGCTGCCTGCTGGTAGATCGCCGCGAACAGCTCGCGCTTGCCGGGGAAGTAGCGGTACAGCAGCGCGCGGGAAATCCCGGCCCGTTCGGCGACTTCCTCCATCAGCACCTCGTCGTACGGCTTCGCCGCGAACAACCGCGCGCCGACTTCGAGCAACTGGTCGCGCCGCTCCGCGGGGGCGAGTCTACTGCGGGGAGCCATGCGCCGACCCTACTTGACACGTGTCTACCAGCGTCGTACCTTCCGCCTAGTAGACAAGTGTCAAATAGGGGGAAGGTCATGGCCAGGCTCCTCAAATCGCTCCTGCTGATCATGGGTGTCGCCTGCGTGGCGATCGGCGCGTTCCACTTCGTCCTCGGCATCGACTCGGTGCCCGGCGAAGGTTCGGCGGGGGCCACTGTGGACAGCAGGGAGCGGTACTACGGCGCCGTTTTCCTCGGCTACGGCCTGCTCTGGATCTGGACGGCCCGGCAGTCGCCGATACCGGCGAAGGTCGTCCGATGGCTCGCCGGGATCTTTCTGCTGGGCGCGTTCGGCCGGGTTCTCTCGATGGCGGTGCACGGTCAGCCGCAGTGGTTCCAGGTGGTCCTGACGGTGCTCGAGTTCGCCCTTCCGCCGGTCTACTTCTGGCTGGCCGATGCCGACGAAAAGGCTTCCCGGGAGACCGCGGCCGTGTAGCACCACTTTTCGCTGCACCGCAACATTGCCCACCATTCCCCGAAGGTGGCCTTCGGGGCGTTCAAGTCCCCGAAAGCCGCTTTCGGGGCATCGGACACGGATCGCCCGGCCTCCGGAGGATCCTTCTTCG
Source organism: Amycolatopsis sp. CA-230715 (assembly GCF_018736145.1). Taxonomy (GTDB): domain Bacteria; phylum Actinomycetota; class Actinomycetes; order Mycobacteriales; family Pseudonocardiaceae; genus Amycolatopsis. The sequence goes on along the minus strand of NZ_CP059997.1, from coordinate 7,084,675 downwards.
GGACATGACAGTCAGCTTAAACTGGACAGTTTTGCCTGAAGGAATTAGGGTGGGCGGTATGCCGGAACGCGTCTCCGAAACCGCCGTGCGCGCCGCACACGATCTACGGATCCTGATCGGCCGCCTTCGCCGCAGGGTAAAGGAAGCGGGTGGCGACGGCGAGCTGACCCCGTCGCAGGAATCGGTTGTCCGGAGACTGGACCGGCAGGGACCCTTGTCCGCGAGCGATCTCGCGGCCGCGGAACGGGTTCGCCCGCAGTCGATGGCAGCCGTGATCGCGGCGCTCGACGAGCGCGGGTGGATCGAACGCCAAGCCGATCCGCACGACGGGCGCAAGCAGTTGCTCTCGCTGACCGCCGCCGCGCAGAAGGACCTGCGCAACTGGCGGCGGCTGCGCGAGGAATGGCTCGCGCGCGCACTGCAGGACCGCTACACCCACGACGAACGCGAAACCATCACCGAAGCGCTGGCACTGCTCTACCGGATCACCGAGCCGTGACCCGCGCCGACCCGGGGAAAGAGAACCGATGGCACTGACCACAGTGGACCCGAACACCGCACTGGTGCTGATCGACCTGCAGCACGGCATCACCGGGGCGCCGACGACGCCCCTTACCAGCGCCGAGGTGGTGCGGCGGTCGGCCGAACTGGCCGACGCCTTCCGCGCCAACGGCGCGCCGGTCGTACTGGTGCGGGTGACCTTCGCCCCCGACGGCGCGGACGCCGCACCAGGCCGCACCGAAAGGCCGCGCCCCGGCGAGGCGCCGCCGGAAGGCTGGGACGTCATCGTCGACGAACTTTCCGGGCACCCCGGCGATATCGTCGTGACCAAGCGCAACTGGGGCGCCTTCCACGGCACCGACCTCGACCTGCAGCTGCGCCGCCGCGGCGTCACGCAGATCGTGCTGGCCGGCATCGCGACCAGCATCGGCGTGGAGTCGACCGCACGGGCCGCCCACGAACACGGCTACCACGTCACGCTCGCCACGGACGCGATGACCGACCTGAACGAAGACGCGCACCGCAACAGCATCGAGCGCATCTTCCCCCGCCTCGGCGAAACCGGGACCACGGCCGAGATCGTCGAGCTGTTCGGGAAAACCCGGCCCTGACGGCCGTTCCGCGCGGTACCGTCGCGTGATGCGCCTGCTGTTCTCCTCCGGGGCCGGTCACAGCCACATCGCGCCGATGCTGCCGCTCACCGCGGCGGCGCGGGACGCGGGGCACGAGGTCGCGTTCGTCACCGGCCCGTCCGCGGTGCACCACGCCGAACTGCCCGGTGTCCGCACGGTCGCCATCGGCGCGGAGACGGAGGGCTCGTTCGCGCCGTACCTCGAAAAGTTCCCACCCGAGACGTTCGACGGGTTCACGCGCGACGAGAAGCTCGCGCACATGCTGGCCCACTACATGGTCGGCATGGGTGCGGCCGCGCGGGTCGCGGACCTGCTCGGCTTCGTCCGCGAGTGGCGGCCGGACCTGGTGATCACCAACCTCGCCGAGCGCGCGGCGATGATGGCCGCCGTCGCCGCCGGGGTGCCCTACGCGATGCACGCGATCGGGCCGCCCAAATCCGCGGCGCTGATGGCCGACGCCTGGCGCGTCGCCGGAGATGTCGTGCGGGACTTCGGGGTCGACGAACTGCCCCCGCGCGACGACGTGCCGTACCTGGACATCTGGCCGGACGCGCTCTACCCGGACGGCGTCGCATGGGAGTACCCGACGCGGTGGCCGCTGCGACCGGAAGCGGCGGTGCCCGTCGCGGGCGAACCGCATCCGGCGCTGTCCGGCCTGCCGTACGAGCGGACCGTGTACGTCACCTCGGGCACCACGCACAACACCCGGCCCGGCGTGCTCGAAGCGATGGTCGAGGCGCTGCGCGAGGAACAGGTCAACGTCGTGGCGACCATCGGCCGCAACGGTGACCGCGACCGGTTCGGCACCCAGCCAGCCCACGTGCGCATCGAGCACTTCGTACCGCAGGAACGGCTGCTGCCCCACGTCGATGTGGTGGTGTGCCACGCGGGCGCGGGCACCGTGCTCGGCGCGCTCGCCCACGGCGTTCCCCTGGTGACGACCCCGCTGGCGACCGACCAGTTCGACGCAGCCGACCAGGTCGAGCGGGCCGGGGCCGGGGTGGTCGCGGAGGCTTCGACGGAGGCGGTGCGCGACGCCCTCCGTACCGTCGTGGCCGGTCCGTCCTTCCGGGACTCCGCCGATGCCGTGGCGACGCGGATCGCCGCGATGCCAGTACCCCACGAAGTACTGAAGCGGCTGTCGGCCCATTTCGCGTGAAATCGGTTGCTCCGCGATCACGCGGTGCCGGAGGATGCGGAACATGCGCTTCTCCGTGAACATCCCGAATTTCGGTGCTTTCGCAGACGCCAGGACCGTCGCCTCCGTGGCCACCGCGGCCGAGGAGGCGGGCTGGGACGGCCTGTTCCTGTGGGACCACGTCGTGCACGAGAAGAGCGCGCGGCGCACCTTCGGCGAACCGTGGATGCTGCTCACCGCCGCCGCGCTGGCCACGAGCCGGATCAAGCTCGGCGCCATGGTCACCCCGGTGGCGAGGCGGCGGCCGCACCAGCTCGCCCGCCAGGTGTCCACTTTGGACCAGATGAGCGGCGGCAGGGTGATCTTCGGCGCCGGGCTCGGCGCCCCCGTCGCGGACGAGTTCGGCAGCTTCGGCGAACCGACGGACAAGGTCGCGCTCGCGGAGATGCTCGACGAGGGCCTCGATCTGCTCGACCGCTACTGGTCCGGTGAAGCGGTGAACCACGACGGCAAGCACTACCGCGTCGACGACGTGGCGCTGCTGCCGACGCCGGTGCAGCGGCCGAGGGTTCCGGTGTGGGTCGCCGGGTACTGGCCGAACCGCCGTCCGATGCGCCGTGCCGCGCAGTGGGACGGCGTGTTCCCGCTGTTCCGCTCGGCCAACCACGGTTACGCGCCACCGGTCGGCGAAGTCCGGGATCTGGTCGCCTACGTCCGCGAACACCGCGCGGACGACAAGCCCTTCGACGTGGTCGTCGGCGGCACGAGCCCCACCGACCCCGCCGCCGCGCGCGATCTGATCGCGCCGCTGGCGGAGGCGGGGGCGACCTGGTGGGACGAACGGCGGCACATCGACGAACCGGGGCTCGACGAGCTCGCCCCGATCCTCCGCCGGATCGAGCAGGGCCCGCCGCGCTGGTGACCGAAGGGATCCAAACGAAGCAGCGGCTCCCACCCCGTCCCCGAAAGCTGCTCCCGTAGAGATCGAGCGGTGGCTGGCTCCTGCATTTGGTTTGTGACTGCGCCGAGAGCGGCTTCGGGGTTGCCGATCGGGCTCTCGCGCGCCCCGAAGGCCACCTTCGGGGCCATGCGCGACTCCGGCCGCACGCCTGCGAGGGCCGAGAAAGAGGCGCTGGAGTCCCCGAAGGTGGCCTTCGGGGACCACACAGCAGCCCACTCATCCCACGCAAACACCATTCATGAATGTGAACATCGAACAGTTATCTGGATTTGTTCACAACTATGGATTACCGTGGGCTCGCTCGGTGTGACCCGGCCTCGAAGGAGAGAACCGTTGCGTGGCATCAAGTTGACGCTCGTCGCCGCCCTCGTCGGCTCGACCGTATTGGCCCCCGCCCCCGCCGCGGCGGCTGCCCAACCGTGGCGCAACGCCGCTCTGCCGCCCGAACGCAGGGCCGCCGAACTGATCGCGGCCATGACGCTCACCGAGAAGATCGAACAACTGCACCTGCAGCCGAGTGCCGCGCACCAGCGGGTCGTGCCGGGCATCGCCAGGCTCGGCATTCCCGACTTCCGCATCGCCAACGGACCGGCCGGGATGGGCCCCGCCGACGACAAACCGCAGAAGCCCGCGACCGCGCTCCCCGCCACGATGGCGCTGGCCTCCACCTTCGATCCCGGTCTCGCGCACGATTACGGTCACCTCATCGGCACCGAGACGCGCGCGCTCGCGCACAACGTGTCGGAAGGCCCCGACATCAACATGGCCAGGGTTCCGGTGAACGGCAGGACGTTCGAGGGCATGGGCGAGGATCCGGTGCTGGCGGGCGCCATGGCCGTCGAGGACATCCGCGGCATCCAGGCCAACGGCACGATCGCTGAGGTCAAGCACTTCGCGGCGAACAACCAGGAGACGAACCGGTTCACGATCAACGAAGCGATCGGCGAACGGCCCCTGAACGAGATCTACCTGCCTCATTTCGAGCGGGCCGTCCGCGAAGGCGGTGCGGGCGCGGTGATGTGCGCCTACCCGAAGATCAACGGGGTGTTCACCTGCGAGAACCCGGCGCTGCTCAAGAAGAAGCTGCGCGGCGACTGGGGTTTCGACGGGTTCGTGCAGTCCGATTGGGGCGCCGCGCACAGCACGGTCGGTTCAGCCGAAGCGGGGATGGATCTCGAGATGATCGACGGGACCTACTACGGCGAGGCGATGGAAAAGGCGGTCGCGGCGGGAAAGGTCACCGAGAAGACGATCGACGGGCTGCTCTCGCACCGGTACACCACGATGTTCCGGTTCGGCCAGTTCGACCACCCGCCCACGGCGACCCCGCTCCCCGTCGAGCGCGACGGCGCCGCCGCCCGCGACTTCGCCGAACGCGGAATGGTGTTGCTGCGCAACGAAAACGGCGCGCTCCCGTTGGACGCCGCGAAGGCGGGGAAGATCGCCTTGATCGGCCCGTACGCGACGAAGGCGAAGACCGGTGGCGGCGGCAGCTCCGCGGTGATCCCCACCTACACCGTCGACCCGCTCACCGGCCTGCGCACGCGCGCGCCGAAGTCCGAGATCACGCTGGACGACGGCACCGATCCCGCCCGTGCGGCGAAAGCCGCGGCCGGTGCCGACGTGAGCATCGTGATGGTCGGCGACGACGAAACCGAGGGCAAGGACCGGCCGGGCCTCGCGCTCGCCGGGAACCAGGACGCGCTCGTCGAAGCGGTGGCCGCGGCGAACCCGCACACCGTGGTCGTGGTCAAGAGCGGTGCGCCGGTGCTGATGCCGTGGGTCGGCAAGGTCGCCGCCGTCCTCGAAGCGTGGTACCCCGGACAGGAGGACGGGAACGCGGTCGCGCGCGTGCTCTTCGGCGACGTGAACCCGTCGGCGAAGTTGCCGATCACGTTCCCCGCCTCGGGCGACGACACCCCCGCGAGCACGAAGGCGCAGTATCCCGGTGTCGACGGGACCGCGAGCTACACCGAGGGACTGCAAATCGGGTACCGCTGGTTCGACGCGCAGCGCAAGGAACCGTTGTTCCCGTTCGGATTCGGCCTTTCCTACACCTCGTTCGCCTACTCGGGCTTGGCCGTGCGCCGCCAGCCCGACGGCGGCGCCGCGGTTTCGTTCGACGTGCGCAACACCGGGCACCGCGCGGGTGCCGACGTCGCGCAGGTCTACCTCGGCTTCCCCGCTGCCGCGGGCGAACCACCGTTGCAGCTCAAGGGTTTCCAGCGTGTGCAGCTCGCACCGGGGCAGTCCCGGCACGTGACGGTGCGCCTCGATCCGCGCGCCTTCGCCATCTGGGACACCGCCGCGCACGACTGGCGCCAGGCACGCGGGACGTTCACCGTGCACGTCGGTGATTCGTCCCGCGCGCTCCCGCTGACCGCTCCGCTGTCCCGTTAGCCCGAATTCGGAATCAGTCGTCAATCACGTGGTATCCGCCGACGAAGGCAGGGGAAAGCAGTCCGCCCTGGCATTCCGCAACCGACGGGCCGAAGCCGTGCGGAACGAACGTGCCGAGCGAATACCAGTAGGCACTGCCCGCCGAGCAGTGGGCGACGACCCGGTATCCGTAATCACCGCCCGCGCCGGCACCGCAGCGCACCGCGATCGCCTCGCCGAACACGATGTCGTAGCGCTCCCCGAAACAGCCGGGATAAGACCGGGTCGCGGAGACACCGCCGGGTTCCGGGGACGCGGAGGCCGGGGCGGCCGCGACGAAGAGCAGGGAAAGGGCACCGAAAGCCAAACCGGCGATTCTGCGTTTCATGACGACTCCCGTAGCTCGAGGAAATATCCCTGAATTGATCTTGAGGAGCGCGCTGCCATTTCTCGCTGTGGCCGGAATTGATGGTGACATGAGACAACCGCGCGAACCAAAACCCGCGAGAAACGAACGGATCGGCAGGTTTGATTCGGAATGCCGCCCGGTTGCCGCAGGCGTTTGCCCTGGCGGGTGAGCGATGGTGCCCAGTGCCACCGCCACGGCATTCTTCCGGGCGTTCACGTCACCCCATCGGCAAGAACCGCCCCCGACACCGTCGCAGAGCGCAACACGGTCGGTCGACGCGCGATTCACCGGTTCGCATGAATCAGCGCCCGAACCTCCACCGACCGGCACGGGTCACAGGCTCGCGAGCCAGCGCCGGGTCTGGGCGACCGAGGTCAGCCGGATCACCGCGGGCGCGGCCGGATCCGCCGCCCAGGCCCGCATGCGGGCGCGTTTGCGGGCGAACGACTTGAAGTGCCACCAGACGATCCAGTCGCGGGTGAACAGCTGGCCGAGGTTCTCGGTGTTGCCGTTGCAGATCTCGCGCCGGTCCACGGCGCGCGCGATCGTCCGGCGCACGAGCCGTCCGAGCGAGAGCCACCGCGGGTAGTCGAGCGCGACGATCAGCTCCACCCTGGCCATCGGCACGTCGAGCCACTTGCCGTACGCGGAATCGAGCACCCAGCGCTCTCCCGCGCAGATCGCCGCGATCCGCCGCCGCTGCTCGTCCGGCGCGACCTCGACCCAGCCCGGTTCCCAGGTCAGGTCGTCGACGGAATGCCACGGCAGACCGGTCCGCTCCGCGATCCGCGCGGCCATGGTGCTCTTGCCCGATCCGGTGACGCCGTAGACGAGGATGCGATCGGCCATGACCGCTCAGCCCGCCGCTTTCGCGGTCAGCAACCCGAGCACGCCGTCGACGGCCTGCTCGAACGGAGCGGGGGAATCGGCGGCGCGCGCGAGCACGTAGCCGCCTTGGAGCACGGCGACGATGGTGGCGGCGGTGGCCGTGGGATCGAGCCCGGCGTCGAACTCGCCGTCCCGAACGCCTTCGGCGAGCACCTCGGCGAGCCGCTCGCGCACCCACGTGAAGGTGTCCTGGACGGGACGGCGAAGCGTGGCGTCCGCCATCACGTCCGGGTCCTGGGTGAGCCGCCCGACCGGGCAGCCCTTGAGGATCTCGCGCTCGCGGCGGAGGTAGGCCGTGATCCGTTCGACGGCCGTGCCGGATGCGGTGAACTCGGCCTCCGCGGAGGAGCGCAGGTACTCGGCGCTGCGCGTGATCGCGGCGAGCGCGAGATCGGGTTTGCCGTCGAAGTGGTGGTACATGCTGCCCTGCCCGGCGCCCGCGCGCTGCTGGATGGCCTTGGGGCTGGTGCCGACGTACCCGCGCTCCCACAGCAGTTCGCGCGTGCTTTCGATCAGGCGTTCCGAAGTGTCCACGGAACTCACTGTACCTACTAGTACGTATCGGTCACCAGCCCCGGCGATCACGCGAAGGACGGCGCCTCGGCCAGCGCGTTGAGCGCCGTGACGATCGTCCGTTCCTCGTAGTCGAAATGGCGCTCCAGTTCGGCCGCGAGCGCGCCGAGCCGATCGCGCAGCCGCACCGGATCGCTCTTTCCCGGCTCGTACCCGTCGACGAGCCGCTGGATCTCGTCCTGCAGCCGCGCCACGACCTCGTGCTGCTGCCCCAGTTCGGTCAGCGCCGGGGCGAGCGCGGGGAACTGCCGCGCCAGCATGGGAAAGGTCGCGGCGTCCTCACCGGTGTGGTGGCGTTTCAAGGCGGTGCAGAAGCTGAGGCAGTGCGTGCGCATTTCGTGCCCGAGATCGGGCGGCGTGCGCTCGATCTTCGCGGCGGTGCCATCGACGAGCGCGTCCGCCTGCTTGCCCAGTTCGGCGAGTTCGTCGCGCAGCCAGTCGTGCACGCCCTTGAGCCAGTCGCCCATGCCGTTCACCCGGTCGGTGCGGTGCAGTACGACCACCGGGATCACGCGCGTGGTCCTGGCCTGGTAGTCGCCATATCCGGGGTCCTGTTCGACGACCTTCCGGAAAAGCTCGTCCCGTTCCGCGCCCGAAGGAAGTGCCGCGATCGCGGTATAGGTCTCGTTACCGGTTTCCACCGTGACGATCGGGTCGTGCCGAATGTTGTGGCACCAGTCGGGATTCTTCGGCGCGCCCATGGCGGACGCGACGACGACGGCTTTCCCGTCGATTTCCAGGTAGCCCAGAACGCTTTCCCTGCGCAGTCCGGTCTTGGCGCCGGTGGTCGTGAGCACCGCCAGCGACCAGCCTTCGAACATACCGCTGAGCTTGCCTTCGTTCTCCCTGAACTCCGCGATGACCTGCCGCTGGAACGCGTGCACGTCGAAATCCTCGGTCATGTAGTCCTTTCCCGGTCGAATTGACGCCGGAGACCACCGGAAACGCGCACGACAAAACCCCGCGAGGCCACGCACAGGTAGCAGAGCGCAACTGTCCCCTGAACAGGAACGGTGAATTGCGCGAGACGGATCGTGCCGTTCTCGGTGATGGCTGAGTTAGCCGCTACCTCCATGCGTAGGCCCATACGGGGCTCGCCGGAAACGTTAGCACGGGCGCGACGGCCGCGGCCAGCTGTTGCCGTTCCGGCAACGAACTTTGGCCTCCGGTCCGGCGCGGGCGGATCGTGTCGCCGAGGGATCACCGAGACCGAGGGAGCACCATGACCGGCACGCAGCAGAACGCACCCGAGCCGTTCTCCGCGGAGATGGAACGCGACAACACCGAGCGCGTGCTCGGAAGCCGGCGTCACGGCATGGACCACGGGCTCCCGCCGTTCGACGAAGCGTCGTGGAACGAGCGGTACCGCAGCCGGGAATCCATCTGGAGCGGGCGGCCCAATCCGCAGCTCGTCGCCGAGGTCGAGGACGCGGCTCCCGGCACCGCGCTCGACGTCGGCTGCGGCGAAGGCGGCGACGCCATCTGGCTCGCCGGGCGCGGCTGGCAGGTCACCGGGATCGACTTCGCGACCACCGCGCTCCAGCGCGCCGCGGCGCACGCCGACGCCGCGCAGGTCGGCGACCGCGTCCGCTGGGTGCACGCCGACCTGCTCACCTGGGTGCCGGAGACCCGGTTCGACCTGGTCTCGGCCCAGTTCATGCACCTGCCGAACCCCGAGCGGGAAGCACTGGTGGCCCGGCTCGCGACCGCCGTGGCGCCCGGCGGCACCCTGCTGATCGTCGGCCACGACTTCTCCGACGTGCAGACCTCGGCGGGGCGGCCGAACCTGCCCGAGATGTACTACACCGCGAGCGAACTGGCGAGCGCGCTCGACGCGGACGCCTGGGAAGTCCTCGCCGAAACGAGGCCGCGCACCGCTCCGGATCCCGACGGTGCGGAGATCACGGTGCACGACACCGTGCTCCGCGCCCGCAAACGGGCCTGATCGGGCATACTCGGGCCATGGCGGTGCGACGCTCGGTATCGACGTGGCAGCAACCGATTCCGCCACCGGGCGGCCCCGAGCGGGACGCGCTCGTCGCCGAAATCGCGGCGAGGGTGCTGGCGCTGGGCGAAAACCGGCTCCGCGTCGGTATCGACGGGTTCACCGCGGCGGGCAAGACGAGCTTCGGACACGAGCTCGGCGAGCGCATCGCGCAAGCGGGCAGACCGGTACTCCGCTCGTGCCTCGACGATTTCAAGAAACCGTGGCGCGACAGGCATCTCTACGACCGCGAGTCCGGGGAAGGCTACTACCGCAACGCATACGACTACTCCGCCGCAGCGGAGTTGCTGCTGGCCCCCGCCGGGCCGGAAGGCACCGGGAGCTGCGCGCTGTGCCTGCGTGACCCGTTCACCCAGATCGACCACAGCGCCGAACGCGTCGAGGCGGCCGAGGACGCGGTGCTCATCGTCGACGGGGTGTTCGCGTTCCGGCCGGAGATCGACCGCTACTGGGACTACCGCGTGTGGATCGAGATCGACGGCGACCTTTCCGTCGCACGGGGCGCGGTGCGCGACCAGAACTGGGCGGGTTCGAACGCCGAGGCCATCCATCGCGACCGCTACCTGGTGGCCGAGCGGATCTACCTCGCCGAAGCGGATCCGCGCGGCCGGGTCGACGTGGTGATCGACAACCGCGTCTTCGACCGTCCACAAGCGACTTTCCGGTCGGAGTGACCCCGGCGGGCCGCGGAAGATGTTCCGGGCCGCGGGCGTCGCCGAAGCTCCTCGTGGGGCGCTGAGCGTCACGATCTCGGCCCTCGCAGCGGGGTGCCGACCTGTGCGTGTCCCCGAGGGTGGCCTTCGGGGCGGTAGACGCCGCGAACTCGGCCCTCGCACCACAATCCCGCCACCCGCGCGAGCCCGCAGCAGGCTGTCGCGTGCCCCGAAAGTGACCTTCGGGGAATCCAGCGCCCCGAAAGCCACCTTCAGGGCACCTGCAACCAGAGCCCGCCCTCCACGAGAGGGAGGAAAGTGGCGCCAGACGCCCCGAAGGCCACCTTCGGGGCACCAAGCCGCCCGAGATTTGACATGCAGCCGGTTGGCTGCCTATCGTGAAAGGCAGCCGGACGGCTGCATGTCAGGAAGGGTGCGATGGACGAGGTGTTCCGGGCGCTGGCCGACCCCAGCAGGCGCCTGCTGCTCGACAGCCTGAACGCGAACAGCGGGCAGACCCTGCGCGAGCTGTGCGCCGGTATGGACATGGCGCGCCAGTCCGTCAGCAAGCACCTCGCCGTGCTGGCCGCGGCCAACCTGGTGACCACGGTGTGGCGCGGCAGGGAAAAGCTGCACTACGTCAACGCCGAGCCGATCAACGCCATCGCCGAACGCTGGATCAACCAGTACGACCGCAAGCGGGTGCGCGCGCTCGCCGACCTGAAGCAAGCATTGGAGCAGAAACCCTTGAGCGACAACGACTTCGTCTATACCACCTACATCGACACCACCCCGGAGCAGCTGTGGCGGGCGCTCACCGACCCGGCCTTCACGCGCCAGTACTGGGGGCTCGAAATCGAATCCGACTGGGCGGAAGGCTCGCCCATGACCTGGTCGGACAACGGGCGGACCGGCGACGAGGAGCAGGTCGTGCTCGAGTCGAAGCCGTACGAACGACTCGTCTACGCCTGGCACACGTTCACGAAGGAATGGGCCGACAACGCGGGCGTGGGCGAGGACGTGCTCGCGAAGCTGGCCGCCGAGCGCCGCTCCACGGTCTCCTTCGACATCGAACCCCAGGAGGGTTCGGTGAAGCTCACGGTCGTGCACGGGAACTTCGACGAGGGCAGCACGCTGCGGACCATGATCTCGCAGGGCTGGCCCGCTCTGCTGGCCAGCCTCAAGACCCTGCTCGAAACCGGCAAGCCGCTGCGGTCCTGACCCACCAGGAGGAACAAATGTCCACTTTGGAGCTGACCGAGGCACCCGCCGTCCACACGGCGATGCTCATCCGCCGCCCGCCGAACGAGGCGTTCCGGGCCTTCGCCGATCCCGCGATCACCACCCGGTTCTGGTTCACCAAGAGCAGCGGCGAACTGGTGGCCGGCGCACGGGTGCGCTGGGACTGGGAAATGTACGGCGCGCACGCCGACGTGACGGTGCTCGAAATCGAGGAGGACCGCCGGATCGTCTTCCGCTGGAACGAGACCATGACGGTGGAACTGCGCTTCACACCCTGGGAAGGCGGTTCGACCTTCGTCGAGGTCACCGAAACCGGCGCCACCGGCACCGGCGACGATCTCGTGCAGCACGTCCGCGACTCGACGGGCGGCTTCACCATCGCACTGTGCGCGCTGAAAGCACTGCTCGAACACGGCATCGAACTGGGTGCCGTGCGGGACCGGCACCCGGCGAACATCGTCGCGGGCTGATACCGCGCGAAGACCGAGCCCGGAAACTGTCGGTGCACCGCGGTAATGTTGAAATCAGGGGCTCCCCCAGGCGTACGAAAGGGACTTCTCGTACGGGTTCGGAGCCGTCCCGGGCGCGGAGGTCACGGTTCACCGCGCGCGGCGCCGAACCGGTGGCCGGGCTGGCACCATGGCGGGATGGAACGTGTGCTGGGAATCGGCGGGTACTTCCTGCGCGCCGCGGATCCGGCGGCACTCGGCGCCTGGTACCGCGAATGCCTCGGCCTCGACGCCGACGGCGACGGACTGTGGCACCAGGAAACCGGGCCGACCGTGTTCGCCGCGTTCGAGTCGGGAACCGACTACTTCGGGTCCCGCGCGCAGCAGGTCATGCTCAACTTCCGGGTCCGCGACCTGGACGCGATGCTCGCGCAGTTGCGCGCCAAGGGCGCGGACGTGTCCGACGGGACGCAGGACATGGCCGGGGTCGGCCGGTTCGGCTGGGTCACCGATCCCGAGGGCAATCGGGTCGAGTTGTGGCAGCCAGCCGGTAGCTGAGGCCGACCGCCCCGGTCGCCGACGCCGTCGAGGCGAGGAGTTCGAGTTCGGTTCCGGCCACCACGTCGTCGAACAACCTCAGCCCGCCGCCGACCACGACCGGGCACACGGTCAGGTCGAGCCGGTCGAGCAACCCGGCGACGAGCAGGGAGCGCACGAGCCTCGGGCTGCCGGGCACCCTGATGTCCCCGCCGTCGCACTCCTTCAGCTCGGTGACCGCGTCGACGAGATTTCCCTTCACCAGCACCGAATTCTCCCAGTCCACTGTGTCCAGTGTGCTCGACACGACGTACTTCGGCGTGCGGTTGAGAAAGGCCGCCATCGGGTTGCTCTCCCCTTGGGCTGGCCACATCTCGGCGAAGATCCGGTACGTGGTGGTGCCCATCAGCACCGCGTCCGCGCCCTTGATCCCCTCGGCGATGCCCTCGGCCATCTCGTCGGTGAAGTACGGGCCGGTCCAGTCCCCCGGGCTCTCGACGACACCGTCGAGCGACATGAACAGGCCCGCTGCCAGCTTACGCATCGTGGTTCTCCTCGGTTCCGGCCCTCGGCGCGAGGGCCTCTCACCCAGGACGTAGTAGCCGCTCCCCCGTGCTCGACATCTCCGGCGAAATATCTATATAGTCGGACCCGACTAATAGGGAGCGACCATGCGAAAGAAGATCACCAACACGCTCGCGCTCGCCGTGCTGGGACTGCTGCACGAGAGCGCGATGCACCCCTACGAAATCGCTGCCACGCTGCGGGAACGCGGCAAGGGCAGCAGCTTCAAGATCACCACGGGCTCGCTCTACGACACGATCGGCGCGCTCGTCCGGCACGGGTGGATCGAGCCGCAGGAAACCGTGAAGGACGGCAAGCGCCCGGAGCGGACGGTCTACCGGCACACCGAGCTCGGGCACGAGGAGTTCGTCGCCTGGCTCGACGAGCTGGTGCGAGAACCGGTCGCCGAGTACCCGAAGTTCGTCGCCGCCGTGTCCTACCTCGGCGCGCTGGGTGCCGAGCGGGCCGCGGCGGCGTTGACCGAGCGAGCCGAGCACCTCGTCCAGCGCATCGAGGAAACCGAAGCCGCGCTGGCGGACACGGTCGGCGCGGGCCTGGTCCCCCGCCTGTTCATGATCGAGGCCGAGTACCAACTGCACGCCTTGGAGTCCGAATTGGACTGGACGCGCAGGACGGCGGAGGAGATCCGCGACGGCTCGCTGGCCTGGCCGATCGTCGAGCGCACCGAGGAAGGCTGGACCTGGACCGAGGGGGAAGCACCGTGACGGGCCGAGTCGTGATCGTCGGCGCCGGACCGGCCGGGCTGCTGCTGGCCGCCGAACTCCGCCTCGCCGGGATCGACACCGTGGTGCTGGAGCGGCACGCCGAACACCCGGGATTCTGCCGCGGGTTCAACCTCAACGCCCGCGCGCTCGACCTCCTCGCGCGGCGCGGGCTCGACCGGCGGTTCGTCGACGAGGGCTGGCAGGTCGGGCACGCCGCGTTCTCCGGGCTGCCGGTGACGCTCGACCTGGCGGGTACCGCGACGGATCATCCGTTCTCGCTCGGCATTCCGCAGACCAGGGTCGAGGAAATCCTGGAAGAACGCGCCATCGAACTAGGTGCCGACATCCGGCGCGGGCACGCGTTCGCCGGGCTCGACCAGGACGACGACGGCGTGACCGTGCACGTCGGCACCGGGTACCGGATCCGCGCCGAGTACGTGGTGGGCTGCGACGGCGGGCGCAGCGACGTTCGCAAGAGCGCGGGTATCGCCTTCCCCGGCACCGCGTCGACCCGGTTCACCCTGCTCGGCGACGTCGAACTGGCAGAAGAAGGCGCGCTGCCGTTCGGGATGACGGGATCCGTGTTCACCATTCCCCGGCCCGGCTACGTCCGGATCGTCACCGAGGACCCCGAACCGGACCGCGACGAACCCGTTACCCTCCAACGCTTCCAAGCCGCGCTCGACCGCGCGCTCGGGCGGCACGTCGCGGTACGCGCGCCGCGCTGGCTCACCCGTTTCGGCAACGCGGCGCGGCAGGCCGAGCAGTACGTGAAGGGTCGCGTGATCCTCGCCGGCGACGCCGCGCACATCCACCCGCCCGCAGGCGCGATCGGCGTCAACGTCGCGCTCGACGACGCGTTCAACCTCGGCTGGAAGCTCGCCGCGACGGTCAGGGGCGACGCGCCGGAGGGCTTGCTCGCGAGCTACCACGAGGAACGCCACGCGGTGGGCGTCCAGTTGCTGGCGAGCACCCGCGCGCAGGTTCTCCTCGGCGAACCCGACGGCCGGCTGGCGCCGCTGGTCGAACTGCTGACTCGCGTCGCGAGCCATCCCGGCGGGAACAGGGCGTTCACCGAAACCCTCACCGGTCTCGACACGCGCTACCCGATGCATCTCTCCGCGGAACACCCCTTGCTCGGCCGCCTCGCGCGCGACGTTCCACTGTGGACAAACAAGGGCGAAACGCGGCTGGCATCCTTGCTCACGTCCGGGCGAGGGGTGCTGATCGACCGCACCGAAGACCGCGCCTTCCTTTCCCTGGCGGAAGGCTGGCACGACCGGATCGCGCTGGTCGGCGCATCCGGGCTCGCTCCCCGCGCCGTGCTGCTCCGCCCCGACGGCCACACGGCGTGGGCCGCGCACGACGAACCGTCCGATCAGGACAGTGCGGATCTGGACAGTGCGGATCTCGAGAGTGCCCTGCGCCGCTGGCACGGCTCACCCCGTCACACCGAACTGGCCTCCGCGGCGCGGTAGCGGAACGTCGAGCGGTAGGCACTCGGCGAAACCCCGAGCGATGCCTGGAAATGCTGCCGCAGCGACGCGGCGGTGCCGAACCCGGCGTCCTCGGCCACCTTGTCGATCGGCAGCCCGGTGTCCTCGAGCAGGCGCCGGGCGCGCTCGATCCGTTGCAAGGTAAGCCATTGCACCGGTGACATGCCGACCTCCTCGCGGAACCGGCGCGTGAACGTGCGGGTGCTCATCGACTCGCGATCCGCCAGCTCGCGCAGGGTCAGCGGGCGGTCGAGGTGGTCGAGTGCCCAGGCGCGCGCCGCCGAGGTGGACGCCACCTCCGGCTGCGGCACCGGCCGCTGGATGAACTGCGCCTGCCCGCCTTCGCGGTGCGGCGACACCACGGTCCCGCGCGCGACGTCGTTGGCCACCGCGGAACCGTGATCGCACCGGATCATGTGCAGGCACAGGTCGATCCCCGAAGCGACACCCGCCGACGTCAGCACGCGGCCCTCGTCGGTGTAGAGCACGTCGGGGTCGACCGCGACGCGCGGGTACAACTCCTGGAAGAGGCACGACGACTTCCAGTGCGTGGTCGCGCGCAGGCCGTCGAGCAGGCCCGCCGCGGCGAGCACGAACGAGCCCGTGCAGATCGAGGCGATCCTGGTGCCCGGCTTGATCCGCGCGAAGGCGTCCGCGAGTTCGGGATCGAGGTCGCCGCCGGTCGCCGCGTAGTCCGCTTGCGACGCCGGGACGACCACGGTGTCCGCCTCCCCGAGCGCTTCGGGACCGTGCTCGATGGTGATCGTGAAATCGGCGTCCGTCGAAACGAAACCCGGCGCGAGCCCGCACGTCACGACCTCGTACAGGAGTTCGCCGGCGGAATCGGCCGCCTGCCCGAACAGGCGGTGCACGATGCCAAGCTCGATCGGCAGCAGGCCGTCGCGGGCGAGGACCGCGACCCGGTGCCGCCCGGGATGCACGAAAACAGTCATGGCCCGATTCTTTCACATGTTGTCTTTTCGGCCACTGGAAGCGCGCGGCCGCCGCTCGCATCCTCGAAGGCATGAAGGTGCTGTGGATATTCGCCCATCCCGAACAGCGGTCCCTGAGCGGCGCGCTCCGCGCCGAAGGGCTCCGCACGCTGCGGGAGCACGGGCACGAACACGAACTGTCCGATCTGTACGCCATGGGCTGGAACCCGGTCGTCGACGCGGGCGACTTCGCCCACGACCCGGCCGACCGGCTCATCGTCGGCTCTCGGTCCCGCCAGGCGTTCGACCGAGGCGAGCTGAGCGACGACATCCGCGCCGAACAGGAGAAGCTCGACTGGGCCGACGCCGTGATCCTGCAGTTCCCGCTGTGGTGGGCGGGAATGCCCGCGATCCTCAAGGGCTGGTTCGACCGCGTCTTCGTGAAGGGCCTGGCCTACGGAGTGCAGGACCGCGAGACCGGGAACACGTTGCGCTACGGCGAAGGCAAGCTCGCCGGCAAGCGCGCCATGATCATCGTGACGCTCGGCGCGCCCGCTTCGACGATCGGCCCGCGCGGGGTGAACGGCGAACTCGACGGGCTGCTGTTCCCGATCCAGCACGGAACCCTGTGGTACGCCGGAATGTCCGTGCTCCCGCCGCTCGCCGTCGTCGGCGCGGACCGGTTTTCCGCGCGGCAGTACGACGAAGCCGTCGAAGCGCTGCGGAAGCGGCTCGTCGCGCTGCCGTGGGAGGAGCCGATCCCGTTCCGGTACCAGAACGGGGGCGACTACGACGAACACCTCGTGCTGCGCCCGGAAATCGAGCCGGGACAGACCGGTCTCGACGTCCACCGGCTGGCCGGATGACGGGATCAGCGGACGGCGGCCGCGAGCGAGACCCCGGTGAGGCGTTCGGCCTCGGCCCACAGGCGCTCGCGCGCCGCCCCGTCCATGGCGCGCCGCGTGGGGCGGAGCCTGGTCGTGGGGCCGACGAGGCCGAACCGCCCGCCGGGGCCGTAGTAACCACCCTGCACCGCGTCGGGGCTCGTCGCCGCGAAGAGCAGCGGTTCGGTGCCTTGTTCGACCCCTTGCGAAGGCGTCACCTTGGTGGCGATCGTGAACGGGTCTACTTTGGATGGTTTGTCGCGGCCGAGTCCGGCACCGGCGGTTTGCAGGTTCGTCCTGGTGTAACCGGGATCCGCGCCGGTGCTGAGCAGGTTCCACCCGCGCTCGGTCGCCAGGTCCGCCAGGCGCAGCGTCAGCATGAGATCGGCGAGCTTGGACTGGGCGTAGGCGCCGTAGCGGTTGTAGCGGCGCTCCCAGTTCAGGTCGTCGAAGTGGATCTTGCCGAACCGCGCCATCCCGCTGGTCATGGTGGCGACCCTCGGCTCCTGCGCCGCGAGCAGCAGCGGCAGCAACCGCACGGTCAGCGCGAACGGGCCGAGGAAGTTGCTGCCGAACTGCAGCTCGAAACCGTCCTTTGTGGAGATCCGGGTTGGCGGGTGCATCACGCCCGCGTTGTTCACCAGCAGATCGAGCGGGACGCCGTCGGCGATCAGGCCGTCGGCGAACTCCCGCACCGAGGCCAGATCGGCGAGGTCGACGCGACGGACTTCGAGCCGGGCGCCGGGGTGCTTCGCCAGGATCTCTTCACGGGCTCGCTCCCCCTTCTCGGGGGTCCGGACGGCCAGCACCACGTGCGCGCCCGCGGCCGCGAGGCGGCTCGCGGCTTCCTTGCCGGTGCCGCTGTTCGACCCGGTCACCACGGCGAGTTTGCCGCCCTGATCAGGGACTTCGTACACGAGAACTCCTTCGTCGAAGTTAAAAGACCATCGGTCTGTTGTCTTCGAAGATAACAGACCACTGGTCTGATAACAAGAGACCGGCGGTCTGTAGACTGTGCCGGTGACCTCTTTCAAGCGTGCGCGCAGCGAGGAACAACGCGTCGAGCGGCGGCGCAAGATCCTCGACACCGCGGACGCGATGCTGGCCGAGATGCCGGTCTCCCAGCTGAGCCTCAACGAGCTGAGCCGCCGCGTCTGCCTGGCGAAGTCGAACGTGCTGCGCTACTTCGAATCGCGCGAGGCGGTGCTGCTCGAACTGCTCGACCGTGCGACGCGGGAATGGCTCATCGCGATCACGACGGCTTTGGAGGACGGCGTCGACGCCGAGAAGCCGCTTCGCGAACGCGGTGACCAGGTCGCGGCCGTGATGGCGGACTCGCTCGCCGCGCACCCGCGGCTGTGCGATCTCGTGAGCGCGCAGGCTTCGGTGCTGGAGCACAACGTTTCGCCCGCCGCTGTCGCGAAGTACAAGCACGCGCTCACCGACCAGTTTTCGCAGTTCGCGACGGTGCTCCTGCGCCACGTCCCCGAACTCGGCGAAGACGCGATGCGCTTCGTGGCAATGGGCGGCATGGTGGCGGGCACGATCTGGACGCACGCGCGGCCGTCCGCGGCGGTGCTGGCCGCTTACGAGGCGGATCCCGAGCTGGCCGCTTGGCGGATCGATTTCGTTTCCACGCTACGGGAAACACTGTCGGTTCTGCTGACGGGATTTCTCGCCCGTTCTGCTGGCACGCGATAAGAAGGGCCCACCGCGGATGCGGCAGGCCCCCGTGGCTACTTCGTCAGCGGAAAAGCGAAGAAACCATCACGCGAAGTCGTAGCTCACCCACAGGTCCCAGGCATTCGAAGGTTCCGACGGCGAGCAGTAGTAGTCGACCCAGTCACCGTTGCGCTGTCCGCTGGCGCCGACGTCGAGGCAGCGGTCTTGCGTTCCGTACGTGCCTTCGAGAACGTATCCCTCCCGCTCAGCGGTTTGGGCGCTGAAACCCGCCGAAGGGCCGGGCGCCGCCTCCGCGCTGGCACCCGCGACGCCGATGCAGCCGACGGCTAGGAAAGCGGCCGCCGAAACGCGGAACACGGTGCGCGAACACAACCGAATGGGCTTTTTCACCATGACGAAATTCCAATCTTGTGAATTGGTTCTTCTCGGTGTGATGTTGTTGCCCTGGACACCCGCAGCGTACGAAGTTCCGCCGGGACCAGTCCCCGTGCCGAGTTGGGGACCAGTCCCGTTCCGCTGGCGATACCGTGCCGCCACCGGAATGCCGAGGCCGGGAGAGCGCCGATGCCTACCCCTTCATCACCCGGATTCGTTCCCCGCGCGGCACGCGTCCAGTTGACGGTGCTCGGCATACTGAGCTGCTTTTCGCTGTGGCCGGTCATCTTCGTGCTCCCGGCGATCGCGCTCCAGTTTTCCGCACCCAGCAAGGCGTGGTTCGACCTGCCGGAGGACCCGGGGGGCGAGCAGCACTGACCGGGGGCTACCCGACAACCGGAACAGGTACCTGCCCGGCTCGCGCACGGTCGGTCATGAGCGCGGTCCCTGGTTGACGACCGTGGTGGGGCGGTAGGCCGCGAGGAACACCCGGACCCCTTCGTCGGCCATCCGATCCAGGTCCTCTGCGGTGAACCCGGTGTCGTCGCCCACGAACATCGCCTTGTCCAACGGCGTTCCCAGGATCAGGAACGCGAAGTGCTTCGCCGCCAGGTCCGGGTCTGCCACCGCGAGCAGGCCCCGGTCGTGGAGCCGCTTCAACTCCGGCGCCAACGCGGTGAGGACGCGTTCAGGCACCTTCTCGTAGTAGGCGCGAGCCAGCTCCGGAAACCGCGTCGACTCACCGATCAGCAGTCGGCGCATCTGCAGCACCTGCGGGCGCATCACCACCTGGATGTACTGGCGGCCCAGGGTGTGCAGGTCCGCGGCCAGGTCCTCGGTGTCGCGCAGGGTGTCGCCGACCGAGCGGAGGAAGTCCTCGACCGTGCCGACCACGCCCATGATGATGTCGTGGAACAGGCGCTCCTTGTCGGTGAAGTTCTTGTACACGGTCTGCTTGGACACCGCAGCCAGCGCCGCGATCTCGTCCATGCTCGTGCCCTGGTAGCCGTTGCGCAGGAACTGCGTCGCCGCCGCTTCCATGATCGATCGGCGTTTGCGGGCTGAGCGGCCTTCCTCGGTCACGGTCATCTCGAACCTCCTGCGGGGATAGTACTGGACGGGTCAGTACCCGACTAGTACTGTACGGTCTAGTACCGAAGGAGGAAGGCATGGCATCCGCCGCACCGACCTGTGATCCAGCCACCCGGGTCACCCGATCCCTGCTGGGCTACGGCATCATCGCCGGCCCGTTCTACGTCGTCGTCTCGCTTGTGCAGGCACTCACCCGGCCTGGGTTCGACCTGACCCGGCACGAGTGGAGCTTGCTCGCGACCGGGCCGTCGGGGTGGATCCAGGTCGTCAATGTCGTGATGAGCGGTTTGATGGTGGTCGCCGGCGCGGCCGGGGTCCGTCGGACCGGCTTGAAATGGGGATCCGTCTTGCTGGCCGGCTACGGCATCGGCCTGGTCTGCGCCGGGGTGTTCGCCGCCGACCCTGCCGACGGGTTCCCGCTCGGCACACCCGCTGGCCGTGCCACATCGGTGTCGTGGCACGGGATGCTGCACCTCGTCGTCGCTGGTGTCGGGTTCCTGTGTCTGATCGCGGCGTGTTTCGTGCTGGCGCGTACGGTCCTGCCGTGGTTCTCTCGAATCACCGGCGTGGTGTTCTTCGCTTCGTTCGCCGGAATAGCGTCGGGGGCCGGGAACGTGGCGCTCAACCTGGCCTTCACCGCCGCGGTCGTGCTGGCTTCGGTGTGGCTGTCGGTTGTCTCGCTGCGGTTGTACCGAGGAGAAGCGCGATGAAGTTCCGTACGACGATCGAGCTCAACGGCAAGACCGCGACCGGTTTCGCCGTCCCCGACGAGGTGGTCGACAGCCTGGACACGGGCAAGAGGCCGGCGGTGACGGTGACCATCAAAGGGTTCACCTATCGCACGACCGTGGCCAGGATGAACGGTCGCTACCTGATCCCGTTGAACGCCGACAACCGCACGGCCTGCGGGGTGGCGGCGGGAGACGAGGTCGACGTGCGGATCGAACTGGACACCGAACCCCGGGTCGTGGCGGTTCCCCCGGACTTCGCGGCCGCGCTCGATCACGCCGGGATCCGGGCCGCGTTCGACAAGATGGCCTACACGCACCGGAAGGAATGGGTGCGGTCGATCGAGGACGCCAAAACGGATGCCACCCGCCAGCGCCGGATCGACAAGGCGATCGACGCGATCAAGACGAAGTGATCACCGCGTCGTAGCCGGCATCCAGGACCACCCTCGGTGGCTGCTCACCCTGGCTTTGCCCGTGGTCAAGGGTGGAGGACGACCTTGATGGCTCCAGAAGCCCGGTCGCCCGCCACGCGGAAGGCCTCGGCGGCGTCGTCCAACGGGAAGCGGTGGGTGATCACGGTCTTCGCGATCTCGGGGTTCCCGGCGAGCAGCGCCGCGGCCTGCTCGGTGTCGCGGACGCCGTCGTGCCTGCTGTACGCGATGGAGTTGACGTAGCTGAGTTCCTTGACCAGGCTGGGAATCCCCGGCACGGGAACGGTTCGCTGATACACCCCCATGAGCACGATCCGGCCGCCGGGACGCGCTAGATCGGCGCACCTGGCGAGGCCCTCCTCGCTGCCCGCGGCGTCGATCACGACGTCGTAGACCCCGGACACCTCACCGGCTTCGAGGCGTTCCGCGGCAACCCTTTGCTGCTGGTGGCGCACCTCGACGTCGACGTCGAACCCGCGCTGGCGCGCCGTTGCCGCGGCGAGCAGCCCGATGCTGCCGCCGCCGACGACCGCCACCCGCTCGCCCGGTTCGAGCGACGCGCTGCGGACACCGTGCCCGGCGACCGCCGCGGGCTCCACGAGGCAGGCGTCGCGCACGTCCAGACCGGACGGAAGGGGGACGAGCATGTCCTCGGAAACCGTTACGGCATCGCACATACCGCCGTCGCGGAAGATGCCGAGCGTGCCGTGCTCCGGTGCGGCACACCGCTGGACGTGGCCGGTGCGGCATTGCCCGCACTGTCCGCAGTAGACCGTGGGTTCGACGGCGCAGGACCGGCCGTCGGCGGTCGTGCCCGCGAACTCGTGGCCGTAGGTGAAGCCCTGCACGCCGCCCGCCACGAAGCCGACGTCGGTCCCGCAGACGCCCACCGAGGCGACGGAGAGGCGGATCCCAGGACCTTCCGGCTCCTCGGCCTCGGCCACGAGGATGCCCTGATCGGTGTTGCGTACGGCGCGCATGGTGAACCCCTTCAGCGACTGTTATGCGAACAACGTTAACTTATACTAAGTGATAGATGTTCGCATAGCCCTTATCCTTGTCCGGTGCAGGAACCACCGGAGTTACCTCGACCTGGCACGGCGGCATGGTGGCTGGCCAGGGAAGAAGAACCCGCGCGGCAGCGGCGGCGCCGATCGCTGACCCTCGACGGCATCCTCGACGCGTCCATGGCCCTGCTCGACGCACGCGGTGCCGCCGCGCTGACCATGCGCAACGTCGCCGACGAGCTCGGCTGCACGCAGGCATCGCTCTACCGCCACGTGCGCAACCGCGAGGAACTCGTGACGCTGCTCGTCGACCGGGCGGTCCACGTCGCGAGCGCCGCTCCCCCCGAGGACGCGGATTGGGCCGAGAAGGCGGCGTGGTCCGCACGCCGCTTCCGCGCGCACCTGCGCCGACATCCGGGCGTGGCCTCGCTCCTTCGCGGAACCGAGCGGCTCGGCCCCAATTCATTGGCGGGGATGGAATACGCGCTCGGACTGTTCATCGACGCGGGCCTCAGCCCCCGGCGCGCGTCCGCCGCCGCGTCGTCACTGGCCACCTTCGTGATCGGCTCGGTGCACTTCAACCTGGGACTCGACACGCGGGATCCGCAAGAGCGCCGTCACCGGCGACAGCTCTACCGCTCACGCGACGCCGCGGCCTTTCCGTTGCTCGTCGACCATGCCGACGTCCTCGCGGATGTCGGCAGCGACGAAGAGTTCGAGGTCGGGCTCACCGCGTTGTTGACCGGATTCGCCGCCCTGATCGGAAAAGCGGACCCCGCCCGCTAGCGTCTCCGCTACCCGGTCTTCGCGTTCGCGGTTTCGCGAGCGGTGATCCGGTTCGCGCGACCGATCGCGCGGCCCACCGTGTTGCGCACCACGAGGCCTCGCCGGGTGCTGGGCACCATGAGTCTGGAGAGCAGGCCGACGCGTCGCTGCCGTGGTCGCACTTCGCGGCGGAGCCGCGACTCGTAAGCGGCGAAGGCGCGGGCGTGATCGCCGTGATGGGAGGCGAGTTCTTCCGCCAGGGCATACGCTCCCGCCATCGCCATGCTGGACCCGTCGCCCAGCAGGGCGGTGGCCGCCGCCGCGTCCCCGAGCAGTACGACCCGTCCGCGCGACCACGAGGGCATCCGGACGGTCGTCAGGGGGTCGAAGAACGGGGCCGGGTGGTCGAGGTACGCCGCCACCAGTTCCGGCGCCCGCCACCGCACGTCGGCGTACGCGTCGGCCACGGTTTGCTTGTGGAGAGCGATGTTCTTGCGATCGTGGGGCGCGGGCCGGGCGGGCCGGAAGGTGAAGATCGCGAGCGGCGTGGTGCGCGAGGGGTGGACGACCAGCATCCGGTTCGGCGCGGTCAGCATCGTCAGCTCGCTCGGGTCGTCGATGGCGTCGGGTTCCAGCGGGACGGTCGCGCCGTAGAGACCCAGGTCGCGCACGAACCGCCGCTCGGGCCCGAACACCAGACGCCGGATGGTGGAGTGCATCCCGTCGGCACCGATCACCAATTCGAAACGCCGTGGCGCGGACCGTCGAAAGGTGACGTCGACTCCGCCTTCGTCCTGATCGAGTGCGGTGACCGTGTCGTCGAACACGAACTCGGCATCGCCCCGCGCCGACCGGTGGAGCACCTCGGACAGGTCGGCCCTGGTCACCTCGACCGTCGGCGCCCCTCCCGAGGAGGAGGGAAGGCGCAGGACTCGGTTGCCCGCCGGGTCGAGCAGGGTCAGCGACCGGTTGCGGGTGGCGAGTTCGCGCAGCCGCGGAAGAATGCCCATCCGCTCGGCGACCGGTGTCGCGGGCACCTTCACGACGACCGCGCTGCCACCGGAGCGCAGCCGCCGGGCCTGCTCGACGACGGTCGGCCGGTATCCGTTCCGGGCGAGCCAGTACGCGAGCGCGGGCCCGGCGATTCCGGCGCCGACTATCAGCACCTCGGGCTTCTGCATGACAAGACCTCTCGAAGCGTCGACGACCGCGTTCCCAGCCGCCTAGGTACGATGGATTTCGTACTCGAAGGAGAACACATCACCGAGGTACGATGCAAGACGTACCTGAAGGAGGTGTCCGTGGCTGGAACGAACCTGGCCGGTCCCGAGGTCGACGCGCTCGATCTGGGCGTGGTGCTTCGCGCTCTCGCTGACGAGCACCGTCGTTCGGTGATGACGGAGCTGGCCGCCGACCACACCGACAGCGAGCGAGGTTGCAACTCGTTCGCTCTCCCGATCTCGAAGCAGACCCAGACCCACCACTTCCGGGTCCTGCGCGAAGCAGGCCTCATCGACGAGATCGACTACGGCAACCGCAAGGGCATCCGCCTACGACGCACGGACGTCGAGAGCAGGTTTCCCGGACTGCTCGCACTCCTGGAAGCCGAACACGGGGATGATGCCGCTCCTCGCTGACTAAGTGGTGGGGAATTCGATCTCGGCGGTCTGCCCGGCATTGAGCAGGAAGTAGCCGAGGAACGTGACGCCGTCGTCCTGTGCGTCGAAACGCGCTATGCGAACGTCTTTCGGCTCGTAGAACACATCGCCGGGGCCAAGCGCGGCAGGCGCCTCCCCTTCGATTTGGTATATGACTGAGCCGCGTTCGATGTTGCCGAAGACGGGGGTGTTGTGCACGTGCAGTCCCGCCGCGCAGCCCGGCGCGATCGTGATGCGGCGGATCTCGACACCGTGGAGTTCCTGCGGTGCCGCCAGCGACTGGTCGAGCAGAACCGTGCGGGTTATCGGCGTTTCGGCGGAATGCTCGCCTGAACGGTATTCCGCCTCGGTCACGGGATCTCCGAGTTCGGCCGCGGAGCCGTCTTCCGGGAGTTCTTCGATCGCGAGATGAGTCATCGCGGTACCGGGAGCGGCGCCGTGCCAATGCCATTCGCCGGGTTCGATGCGCACGGCATCGCCGACCCGGATCGCCTCGACCGGCCCGCCGCGGCGCTGCACGAGCCCGGTGCCGTCGATGACGACGAGGGTCTGGCCGAGGGGGTGCCGGTGCCATGCCGTGCGGGCACCCGCGGCGAAGGTGACGCGGTCGATCTGCGCTCGCGACGGGGATTCGGCGCTGGCGATCGGTTCGATCCACGCATCGCCGGTGATCCATTCGTCCGGAGCAGGGGCCGCGGTGACTGTAGTCAGGATTCGTACACCCGCAGTGTACATACTAATAGGTACAGAGCAAGCGGTCCGCGTTCGCGACGGCGAACCAGCCGGTGGGCAGCCACCGAAAGCACCGCGAGCGCGAGCAACGGGTAGGTGTTGACCAGGACGTGCTGCCAGCTCGCCCACGGCCCTTCGGCAGGCGTCAGGATCTGCGGGCCGAGCAGGAGCAGCGCGGTGCACGCGATGAGCGCGTAGCAGCCGCTTTTCCTTGCCGTCGCTGAACTTCCGGTGACCGCGAACGCCACCAGCGCGGGTGCGACCCACACCCAGTGCGCGCTCCAGGACAGCGGCGAAACCAGCAGCGCGAATGCCGCGTTGGTCAGCATCGACCATCCGGCGCCCACCCTGCGCATGATCACCACCGAGGTCACCAGGACCAGTGCCAGCAGCGCGAACCAGACCGCGCGGTGCCAGCCGTCCGGCAGGCCGAGCCGGTTCAGCCCGGCCGCGATGGACTGGTTGTCGCGGTTGACGATCGACGCCGGACCGGAAAGCACGCCGCCGAACCAGAACCGGACCGACTCCCCCGGCGTGCACACGAACATGAGCGCCGCGGACGACGCTGCCGTCACCGTGGCGATAACGGCGGCGCGGAAGTCCTTGCGCACCAAGAAGAACAGCACGAACGCGGCCGGCGTGATCTTGACCGCCGCCGCGAGCCCGACCAGCAGGCCGCGTGGCCACTTCGGACTCTTCACCAGGCAGTCGGCCGCGACCAGTGCCATCAGCCACAGGTTCACCTGACCCTGCCCGATCGTGTTGCGGACCGGCTCCAGCAGCACCAGCACGGGCATGGCCACCACCGTGACGTGCAGGCAACCGGCGACACCACCTCGCGGCCACACCGCGCGCAGCACGGCGAAGCAGGTGAAAGCCAGGCAAGCCACCGAAATCGCCACGCTCAGGATCGCGGCGACCGGGAACGGCAGCGCCGCGAATACCGAAAGCGGGAGCAGCGCGAACGGCGGGTAGATGAACCCCGGAGTTCCACCCGCATAGGTTCCCGGCAACTGGCCATAGGGATCCGAGCCGCGCCACCAGGCATTTACGCCTTCGTAAAAGCTGTGCAAATCACCGAAACGGCTGCGGTAGGCGAGATCCAGCAACCCCAGCAGCACGAGCACGAGCAGCCCGGCCACCACGACCGTCCGCCGCGAAACCGTTGCGGCGCCAGGGAAGGACAGCACTCGATGGTCGATCATGCCCAGCTAGACGGCGGCACCGCG
Organism: Amycolatopsis sp. CA-230715; assembly: GCF_018736145.1. Taxonomy (GTDB): domain Bacteria; phylum Actinomycetota; class Actinomycetes; order Mycobacteriales; family Pseudonocardiaceae; genus Amycolatopsis. Next base: position 7,058,004 of record NZ_CP059997.1, on the reverse strand, counting down.
GAAATGGTTCTCAATGCGGAGTGATCCGCATCACCTTTCCATTCCTGACTGATTCGGCTATTCGCCCGCGCGGGAAAACGTGGCCCGCGACGCCGTGGACCGGTTCAGCGGCACGTCCATGTTGCCGTCGACGATCTCGGCGCGCAGGCGGTTGGTGGTCTTCCAGCCGTCCAGTGCCCGGTCCGGGTCGAGGGCGGCGACGGCGAGCAGCAGCGCTTCGACGACGAGGAGGTGCCCGATCTGGCTGCTGGGCAACACGTTCTCGGTCGACGGCGTGACCAGCACGGTGGTCACCCTATCCGCGAAGTGGCTGGCGAGCACCTCGGTGATCAGCACGATCGGGCAGCCGATCCTGGTCGCTTCGCTGATCGCGACGTCGTGCTCGCGCACGTGCCGCAGCGGCGCGATGAGCACGAGCGCCGAGTCGGGCGCGAGCTGGCCGAGTTCGTCGGCGAAGTTGTACCCCGTCAGTCCAGTGGCGGCGGCGATCCTGCCGATCCGGCGGAGGCCGAGCGCCAGCGAGTCGGCGATCGGATGCGCGGACCCGTAACCGGCGATCACCGTGCGCGAAGCGTCCGCGAGAATCCGGGCCGCTGCCTCGAACGTCTCGGTGGGGAGCGTGCGCGGCAGGGAACGCGCGAGTTGCGCGGCGTCGAGGCTCATCTTGGTGAGGAGCTGGTTGCTGTCGTCCGACTGGGTCAGCCGGTCCGCCAGCGCCTGCTCCGGATCGCGAGCCGGGTTGAGCAAATCCGCCGCGGCACGGCGAAGTTCCCCGAGTCCGGCATAGCCGAGCTGCTTGACGGTGCGGATGACCGTCGCGTCGCTGACCTCAGCGCGGCGGGCGATCTCCTGCGCGGAGAACACCGAAGCCTCGGCGGGGTGCAGGGCGAAGAAGTCGACCACGCGCAAACCGCTCGCGCCCAGCTGGTTCCGGACCTGGGCGATCCGTTTCGTCAACGACTCCATCTAGTCACCACTAGACATTCGTGAGTTCATGAAGTACACACTACATCATCCGGTTTCGGAGGTGATGCAATGCGACGAACTCCCTGGTCGATCGTGTGTCTGCTGGTGCTGGCACTGGCACCGGCGGGATGCGGGCTGAGTTCGGCGGGCCCGGCGGACCCCGCGCTGCTGGCCAGGCCGCACGGCCGGTGCGATCCGGCACTGGCCGCGACCCTGCCCGCTCCGGTGCGCGAACGCGGCACGGTCGGCGTCGCGATGGTGCCGCACACGCCGCCGATGGCCTACCACGCCGAAGACAACGAGACCATCGTCGGCCTCGACCGCGACATGAGCCAGGCGATCGCCGACGTGTTCTGCCTGACCGCGAAGCCGATCCCGACCAGCCTGGACGCGATCGTGCCCGGGTTGGCCGCCGGGCGGTACGACATGGTGCTCGCCTCCCTCAGCCCCACCGAGGAACGGCGGAAGAACGCGGACTTCGTCACCTACTACAACGGCGGGCAGGGTTTCCTCGTCCGGACCGGCACGGACTACCCGGTCCGCGACTACCTCGACCTCTGCGGGCGCAAGGTCGGCGTGATCATCGGGTCCGTCCAACAAGGACAGTTGGACCAGGCGGCAGGTGTCTGCGCCCGTGCGGGAAAGCCCGACTGGCAGCTCAACCTCTTCCCCGACGGGAGCGCCTCGGTGCTCGCGCTCCGGAGCAGGCGCATCGATGTCCTGTACTTCTCCATTTCGCTGACGAAGTACGTGGCGAACACGTCACCGACGCTGTTCCACCTCGCCGGTCAGTACAAGCGCTCCCTCGTCGCGGTGGGGCTCGCCAAGAACTCGCCGTTGACCGTCCCGGTCCACGAAGCCGTCCAGAAGCTGATGGCCGACGGCACCTACCGCAAGATCCTGGAGAAGTGGAGCCTGCAGGACAACGACCTGAAGACCGCTGAAATCCTGAAGGGAAGGTCGTGACCACGATGCCGGAAGTAGTCGCCCCCGAGGTCCCGTCCCGGATCCTCCCGCGGCGCAGGTACGGGAACTGGGTCGCGGGTGCCCTCGTCGCACTCGCCGTCGCACTGGTACTCCGGTCGGCGATCACCAACGAGAACTTCTCCTGGCCCGCGTTCGCGCACTACGTCTTCGATCCCGCGATCCTGCTGGGCCTCGCGCGGACCGTCGAACTGGCACTGATCGCGATGGGACTGTCCATTGTGGTCGGAGTGTTGCTCGCGGTGATGCGGCAGTCGTCGAACAAGGTGCTGAACGCGGTCTCGAGCGCCTACATCTGGCTGTTCCGCGCGACCCCGCTGCTCGTGCTGTTGCTGCTGCTCTACAACCTGGCGGCGCTCTACCCCGAGATCTCGCTCGGCATCCCGTTCGGACCCGATCTGGTCACCGTGGGGACGAACACGGTCATCACGGTCGCGGGCGCCGCGATCCTCGGCCTCACCCTGCACGAATCGGCCTACTGCGCGGAAATATTCCGGGCCGGGCTCGTCTCGGTCGACCACGGTCAGCGCGAAGCGGCCGAGGCGCTGGGCATTTCGGGAGCGCTCATGCTGCGCCGGATCGTCCTGCCACAGGCGATGCGCGCGATCGTGCCGCCGCTGACGAACCAGTTCGTCAACGTGGTGAAGACGACCTCGATCGTGAGCGTGATCTCCATGCCGGAACTGCTCTACAGCGCGCAGATCATCTACGCCCGAACGTACGAGACGATCCCGCTGCTGCTGGTAGTGACGTTCTGGTACCTCGTGCTGACCGCGCTGCTGACCGTCGCCCAGCGCTACGTCGAGCAGTACTTCAACCGCGGGCGGGCAGGCGTCGCGACGGCTGCTTCCCGGAAGCGGTCCCGATTGGCTTTGGCGGAGGGACGATGACGAAACCGGTCGAGGCGCCCGCGGTCGAGATCCGCGGTGTGCACAAGCTCTACGGCTCGCTGCACGTGCTCCACGAGGTGGACCTGGTGGTGTCGCCGGGTGAGGTGGTCTGCCTGATCGGGCCTTCGGGATCGGGCAAGAGCACCCTGCTGCGGTGCATCAACAACCTCGAAAAGATCCAGGCCGGGATCATCGAGGTGCACGGCGCGCTGATCGGGTACCGGCGGCTCGGCGCGGACCTGGTCGAGACCACGCCGAAGCAGACGGCACGGGCGCGACAGCACATCGGCATGGTGTTCCAGCAGTTCAACCTCTTCGGGCACCTCACCGTGCTGCAAAACCTGATCGAGGCACCGATCCACGTGCAGGGCACCCCGCGTGCCGAGGCGGTCGAGCGCGCCGAGGCGCTGCTCGCCAGGGTCGGGCTCGCGGGCAAGCACGCGGACTATCCGGCGCAGCTTTCCGGCGGCCAGCAGCAGCGGGTCGCGATCGCGCGTGCGCTGTGCATGCGGCCGAAGGTGATGCTGTTCGACGAGCCGACCAGCGCGCTGGATCCCGAACTGGTCGGCGAAGTCCTCGATGTGCTGCGGGACCTCGCGAAGAACGAGATGACGATGCTCGTGGTCACGCACGAAATGGGCTTCGCGCGCCAGGTCGCGGACACCGTGGTGTTCATGGACCAGGGGCGGATCGTGGAGCACGGCCCCGCCGCCGAAGTACTCGACGCGCCGAAGCACGAACGCACGAAACGCTTTCTGGACAGGGTCAGCTGAGATGAAGGGATCGCTCATGGAATCGGCCGAATACGTCGTCGTCGGCGGTGGCGTGGTGGGCACCGCCACCGCGTGGAGCCTCGCCGGCCGCGGCGCGGAGGTCACCCTGCTGGAAGCGAACGAACTCGCGTCCGGCGCGTCCGGTGGTCCCGGCCGTCGCGGCGTCCGCGCGGGCGGACGCGATTTGCGGGAGCTTCCACTGGCCCGGCGCGCCCAGGAGCTGTGGCCCGAACTGGACACCCTGCTCGGCGCGCCGACCGGCTACCAGCGCGACGGCAGGCTCAGCCTCTACGACGTCGAAATCGCCGGTACCTCGGGCTGGCAGAGCCTTCCGGCCAAGGTCCAGGCGCAGCAGGCGGCAGGCGTGCCGTGCGAGATCGTCGACCGGGCACGGCTCGACGAGATGCAGCCGGGGATCGCCGACGAGGTGGAATTCGCGCTGTACACGCCGAACGACGGCACCGCCGATCACCCCGCGACGACGAGGGCGTTCGCCAAGGCCGCGGTCGAACGGGGTGCCACCATCGCCGAACACACGGGTGTGACCCGGTTTTCGCCGAACGAGGACGGCTCGGTGGTGTTGCATTTGGACGGTGGCGACCGGCTGAAAGCGACCCGGGGAGTGGTCCTCGCGGCGAACCGGTCGATACCACGGCTGCTGCTGGACTCGGCCGGGGTGACCCTGCCGATGTGGGAGAAGGCCACGCAGGTCACTTTTGTCGCCGCACCAACGGGATTCGCGCTCAACCACGCCGTCGGCCATCCCCGGCGATCGCTGTCGGTGAAGATGACCGACGAAGGCTCCGTGATGCTCTCCGGTGGCAGGCCCGGTGGCTGGGACCCGGTGACCGGCGTCGGCACCCCCGATCCCGTGGTGCTGCGGACCGCACTGGCCGATCTGGCCGCCACCTTGCCCGCACTGTCCGATGTGGACGTTCTGGCGGTCGACAACAACCGCGCCGACACGAGCACGACCGATCTCATCCCGGTGATCGACACGGTTCCGGGGATGGCTTCGGTTTTCGTCGGAACGGGCTGGAGCGGGCACGGGTTCGCGCTCGCTCCAGCGGTGGCCGAGGCGTTCACGAACTGGGCGTTGGACGGGGAGCGGCCGGATTCGGTCCGCCCCTTCACCTTCGAACGCCTCGGAGCCACGCGCCCGAACTGAGCCGTTCATTCCGCCGTGCTGGTGCTTTTGCGCCGGTTGGCGTTGAAACGCGCCTTTTTCTGGCGATTCCCGCACGTGTTCATGTCGCACCATTTCCGGGTGCGGCTTTGACTGGTGTCGAAGAACGCGGCCTGGCAGGTCGGTGATGCGCACAGGGCCAGTTTTCCGTCTCGTTCGCCCGAGATGATGCTGATCGCGTCGGCGGCGATCACGCTGAGGGCGTCTTCCACGCGGGAAGCCGAGCTGAGCTGCCATCGCCGCCTGCCATCGGGCGTCAGGACGGCGGCGGCCCGCCCCTGCGCGCTGCGGTCATTGATGACCCGGACGGCGGCTCCGGGGAGCGCGTCCTGGACCGCGGCCGCCGTCGCGGCGGCGTGGATCGACTCCCTCAACTCCTTGGCGAGATCGAGCTGGGCGGCGGTGCAGGAGTCCACGGCGAGGCCGCTCACCGCCAGCCAGTCGATGAGCCGCTGCGGCGTGGGAATGCGCTCCACGGCGTCGCCACGACGCTCCGTCAGAGTCGCCGTGAAGCTGGTCGCCAGCACGGTACCGAGGCGAAAGTCGGGGAACTCGGCACGCATGGAACCACCTTAGCAGGTTGCGCATCGGCGCGGTCGCCTGCTAGAACCGTCTTAGCCGGTTCACCACAGTCAGGAGGTCTCATGTCGATCAGCGACGTCCAAGCATTCGAAGCTCACGCGACCGACGCCGAGCTCGACGATCTGCGCTCGCGATTGGCCGCGGCGCGGCTACCGGAGGCCGAGACGGTCTCCGGTCCTCGCCGCTGGGACCAAGGTGTTCCGCTCGCCGACCTCGTCGACGTCGTGGACTACTGGCGCACCGAGTACGACTGGCGGTCGTTCGAAGAGCGCCTCAACCGGATCGGCCAGTTCCGCACGACCATCGACGAGCTGGGAATCCACTTCCTGCACCACCGGTCCGCGCGCGCGGACGCCACGCCCCTGCTCCTGACGCACGGCTGGCCGGACAGCATCGTCCGGTTCGTCGACGTGGTGGAGGAGCTGGCAAATCCCGGCGATCCAGGCACGCCCGCCTTCCACGTCGTGGTTCCCTCGCTGCCCGGCTTCGGTTACAGCGACAAGCCGACGACAACCGGCTGGGGAACCGAAAAGATAGCGGCCGCCTGGGTGGAACTGATGGAAAGGCTCGGCTACCACAGGTTCGCCGCACACGGCGGTGACTGGGGCGGCAACATCACCACGGTTCTCGCGGGCAGGTTTCCGGAGCACGTTCTCGGTATCCACAGCACGTTCGCGGAGGCAGTGCCCGGGGCGACCACGGACGGGCTGACCGCGGCCGAGCGCGAATGGGTCGAGGAAACCCGCGATTTCTGGAACGGATCGTCAACGCGCCACCGCGCGGCCTACGCGAAGCAGCAGGCGACCCGGCCGCAGACCATCGGCTATTCGCTCGTCGATTCCCCGGTCGGGCTTCTCGCTTGGATCCTCGACAAGTTCGCCGAGTGGTCGGACACCGAGGACAGCCCGTTCGAGCGGATTTCCCTCGACCGCATCCTCGACAACGTCACCCTGTACTGGCTGACGCGGACCGGTGCGTCGGCGGCCCGCATCTACTACGAAAGCCATAACTCGCTCGATCCTGAACTCCGGGTCGACGTTCCGGCAGCGCTCACCATGTATCCCCGTGATGTCGAGAAGTGTCCGCGTCCTTGGGCGCGGGAGCGGTATCGGCAGATCGTGCGGTGGCGGACGCCCGAAGCCGGGGGGCATTTCGCGGCGCTGGAGGTTCCCGAGTATTTCGTGCGGGATCTTCGGGAGGGGATTGGGGTGGTTCTCTCCCATGGCGGGCGTGTTTTGTTGACACGGTGAGAGTCACGGGCACGCCTTCGGCGCGCCGTGGGGAACTGTCGCTCCACGGTGCAGGTCGCGTCGTTGGTCACCAGCGACAGTTCCCCACGGAACGAAAACCTTTGGTCGCCTTGAGGTAGCGTCCCCGACGCACTGTCGGTCCCGATTCTTTTTCATCTTCCGTTTTGCCGTGGGCGCGTTGTGGCAGGTAGTGATCTTTTGTACACGATCGGGTGACGATCGCTTCTTTGCTGGTCGGTAGAATTGTGTTTATGACCACAAAACTGGTTTCCAAATCTGATTCTATCCAGCGTCGCGTGGCGATTATTCGGTATCAGCAGGCGATGCTGCTGCGGGATATCGCCGATATAGAGCAAGAGTCGTCACGAAGATCGACCGTGGGACAGGTGGCACTGCTGTGCTCCTTGACTCAGTCTGCGGCGGAGCGGAAGACGGCGCTCGCTGTCGCCTTGACCTCGTACCTACCCGAAACCTTGGCGGCGATGGAGAACGGGCTCATCGACGAGTACTCGGCCTCGCGGGTGTTCGAGGCTACGTCGTGCGCTTCTGAGGATGTAGCGTCCGAAGTGGATGCTCGGCTCGCCGGAAAGTTCGAACACCGCAACCCAACCGCACTGCGACGCATGACCAACTCGCTGCTCATGCGCATCGACCCCGAAGGCTACGAACAGCGACGCAAAGCCAAAGCCGCAGCGCGGATGCTGGAAATCCGGCACGGGGACCACGGCTCGTCGACCCTGTTCGCCGAGCTACCTTCGGATCGCGCGCAAGCCCTCTACGCCGCCTGCGACCAAGACGCGCTAGAGAAAAAGCGCCAAGGCGACAAGCGCACGATGGACCAACTGAGGCTCGATGCCCTGGTCGAACGGTGTCTGGGCGAGGCGTGTTGCGGTAAGCCGAAAGCCCAGATCTTCCTCCACATCGACATGCCCACGCTGATGGGCCTGCGCGACAACCCCGCCGAACTCACCGGCTGCGGCGAAATCTCCCCCGAACTCGCCCGCGAAATCGCCTTCGACGCCAACTCCGTCTGGAACCGCATCATCGACGAGCCGATCACCGGCCTCCCCCTCGACATCGGCCACAAGAACTACCGACCCTCCAAACGGATGCGAAAGTACCTCCAGGTCGCCCGCCGGACCTGCAGCATGCCCGGCTGCACCCGACCCGCGCAGTACACCGACCTGGACCACGCCACCGCCTGGAAAGACGGCGGCGGCACCGACAAAGTGAACCTGCGGCCGCTGTGCCGAGTGCACCACAAGTTGCGCGACGAACCCGGCTGGACCTTCACCACCGACGCGACCGGAAAACTGACCGTCACCACCCCCGACGGCCACAGCTACACCGAACCCCCGGACCCCTTCCGCAACCCCACTCCACCGCCGGACAGTCCAACCTCAGGCGCCGAGTGAAGTAAGAAACGCACCCCACGCCCGCGGACCGAGGTCAAGCTGCCCACCATCGCGATCCTTGGTGTCACGAACGCCGACGGTCGGCGAAAGCCGCACCTCGACACAGTCGGCCGTCTCCTTGCTACGACTCGACTTGAACCAGTCGTTGGTGCTCCGCATGCCGACGGCCGCTTCAAGCCTCACCTCAACGCAGTCAGCCTTGTCCGGGCTCCAGCTCGACTTGAACCAGCCATCGAGGCTTCGGTCAATAATCATTCCCGCACCTCCAACTCGGCAACACATCCAGCATCACGCAAAACACCCCCGGCATCAAGACGATGCCGAGGGTGCCGAACAATCGAAGATCAGGAGTCGAGCTGAGCGAGGAACGCACCCCACGCAGTCGGCGCGAGATCAAGATGCCCACTATCGCGGTCTTTCGTGTCACGAACGCCTACGGTCGGCGATAGTCGTACCTCAACACAGTTCGCCTTCTCCGGACTCCAACTCGACTTGAACCAGCCGCCGAGATCTTGGGACACCGTCATTTTTCTTCCTCCAATTCGATGATCACTCGCGCGATGAATTCCGCCGTATCCGCAGGGCTGATCGCTTTCTCCCGCACCTCTGCCGCAACGCGCCGGTAAAGCGCTACATCGTCGCGAGCGTGCAACATGAGCCCGGATCCATGCAGGTCGAGACTCACCAGCGGCGATGCCTGGTCGGATTCGAGCAAGATGAAATCGCCGGTCGCCGCCCGAGTCCAACCCGCCGAGTACGGCACAAGGCGGATGTCAACGTTCGGCAGTTCGGCGAGTTCGAGCAAGTACCGCAGTTGGTCGGCCTGAATCTCACGGCTCCCGACGACACGGCGCACCGCGGTTTCCTCAAGCAAGACATCGAGCTGGGCGGGGTTCTTTCTGGTAATCAGATCCCTGCGACCAAGTCGTGTGTACACCCGCTCGTCGATTTCGTCGTCAGGAACGCCGCCGTCGACCATGATGGCGCGGATGACATCGGCGGTTTGCAGCACGCCGGGGATGAGCAGCGGCGCGACGTGCGTGACCTTGGTGGCGGTGGCTTCGGCGGCCAGCAAAGCGTTCAGCTGCTGTCGGCGCTCCGGCAACGTGACCGCAAGCCAGGACGACTTGCTTCCCGCGGCGCTCGCACTCGCGAACTCGGTCAGCTCAGCTGCTTCGTCCGCATCGAGTTCCAATGCTTCGACGATCTTGGCCACATCTTCGGCCTTGGCCAACCGGTCACCGGTCTCCCAACGGGAGATGACACCCGAGTAGCTCGGCTTCTCGCCCATCACTTCGGCCAGCTTGCGCAGCGACAAACCTCGCGCCTCGCGCGCCTTCCGCAGCCGCTCGCCGAGGTTGAGAGACGCTGACGTGCGGGTGCTACCACTCATGCAACACATGCTAATGCAGGTCGCACAGCATCCACTTGTCACCCGATCAGGCCCTTGCCCGTCGCCGCTTCCGGCGTTGACACTGTTGATGTCAACAAGCGGCCGCTGTCGCAGCAGAATACACCGGGGAGACAAGCGTGGATGACCGAGGCTGGCGGCTCTTGCTGATCACACCGGCACGCGCACTGACCGGCGCACCGAGCCGAGTCGTGGTCGGGCTGATCAAGACCGACGCCGGTTTCCAGGTCGTCATCCAAGTCGGCGACGACACCCCAGCGGTACTCCTCCCCGCGCAAGCGGTCTCCGAACACATCAAGAACATGTACGCCGCGATCGCCGAGAAGGCGCGCCTCGATGCCATGGGCAGGTCCCGATGAATCCCGTTCCCGTGTACTCGATCGAAGAGTCCAAAGCGGACAGTGAGCGGATCCGCGTGCACCTCGTCGAGCCGAAGATGCCGCCGCCGCTGCAGTGCGGCGGGCGGTGGCGGTTCCGGGTGCGGCGCGCGTTCCACCGGCGCCAGGTGCGGCTGTGAACCGGATACCGGCCGATGTCCTGATCCGGGTGTACGCGGGCGACTGCCAGCGGCACGCCTACTCGCTCGCCGCGGTCGAGGATCCCGCGGTGCGGGCGGTGTACCCGCGGTGCGCGGACATGGCGCTCGGCGATCACGCGCACCGGTGCGACCAGCTCAGCAACCGGGACCGGCGGGACGCACCGCTGTGCCCCGGCTGCGCGGTGTGGTTGCGCCGCGCGTGACCGAATACCGGCCGGTGATCGGCGGTCTTCGGCACCGCACCGCGCTCGGCGCCCGCCCGGCGGACGGAACCGATCTCAAGACACTGTGCGAAATGCGGTGGAAAGTGCACCGCGGCCCGCGTTCGCCCGCTGTGGGTGACTGCGAAGCCTGCGAAGTGGCCATTGTGGACAGTTCAGTGCGCTAGCCACACCCGAATCCCGGCGAGCACGATGGCGAGCCCGTCTTCGAACTGCCCTTCCGGATCGCCGAGTGGAAGCGCCGACGTCACCACGGCCAGCATCGGCGGTTCGATCCGCTCGGCCAGCGCTTCCATCCTGGCGGGGTAGCGCTCGTCGACCTGGCCCGGCAGCGGGTACACCGCCTGCTCCTCGATGGTGAACCCGACGACGTAGGTGTACACCGTGAAGATCGCGCGGCCGACGCGCGCCGGGTCGAAGCCCTGGCCGACCAGGAACCGGACCACCTCCTCGTTCGGCGAGCCCTGGTCGGTGAAGAACGTACCCGCGAAAACCTTCGCCCCGTCGCGGTAAGCGAGCATCATCCGGCGGAGACCCCGCGCGCGCTCGGTCAGCACGTCGTCCCAGCCACCGTCCGGAAACGCCGCGAGGTCCTCGCGATCGCGGTACATCTGGGTCGCCATCTCGTCGAGCAGTTCCTGCTTGTTCTTCATGTGCCAGTAGAGCGCGGGCGCCTTCACCCCCAGCTCCTGCGCGATCAACCGCAACGTCAGCCCGTTCAACCCCACGTCGTTGAGCAGCCGCAACCCGGCCCGCGCGATGTCCTGCCTGCTCAGCGCCATGTCCACTACCTCTCACCCGGCCGGCCCTTGACACCTTAACAACATTAAGGGCACTGTGGAAATCACCGTTTAACAACGTTAAGGGGATGGGGATGGACAGCAAGGTGAACACGGACGTGGTGGTGGTCGGCGGTGGGCCCGTCGGGCTCGCGCTCGCGACGGAACTCGCGCTCGCGGGCGTGGAGGTGGTGGTGCTCGAACGGCTCGCGGAGCGCAGCGGCCAATCGAAGGCGCTCAACCTCCAGCCGCGCACCGCCGAGGTCTTCGATCTGCGCGAGCTGTTCGACAGCGCGCAATCCCGCTCGATGTCGACGGTCGGCGACGGGCACTTCAGCGGGATCCCGCTGAGCTACGACGGCTGGCAGACCCGGCACCCGTACCAGGTCGGGATCCCCCAGGCGCAGACCGAACAGGTGCTGGAGGAACGGCTCGCCGAACTGGGCACGAAGGTCCGCCGCGGACACGAACTCGTGTCGTTCGAGTCCACTGAGGACACCGTCGTCGCGAAGGTGCGCGACGACGGCGGCGAGTACGAGATCGAGGCCGGTTACCTCGTCGGCTGCGACGGCGGGCGCAGCCGCGTGCGGAAACTGCTCGGCGTCGCGTTCCCCGGCACGGATCCCACCAGGTACGCCATCGTGGCCGATGTCCTGCTCGGCAAGATCCCCGCGACCATGACCACGACGTGGCGTTCGGTCCGCGACATCTTCGGCGAAGAGGACTTCGGCAGGCAGGCCGTCACCGGCACGATCCCGCTCGGCGAGCCGGGCCTGTTCCGCGTGCTGGTCCGGCTCGCCGACGAGGAACGCCTCGACCGCGATACGCAGGTGCCCGACGAACTGGTCATCGGGTTCCTGAAGAAGGCCCACGGCGACGAGATCGAAGTCGTCGAAGTCCGGTCCGCCTCCCAGTTCTCCGACACTTCTCGTCAGGTCGAGCGGTACCGCGTCGGGCGGGTGCTGCTCGCGGGCGACGCGGCGCACATCCACTTCCCCGCGGGCGGCCAGGGGCTCAACCTCGGCGTGCAGGACGCGGTGAACCTCGGCTGGAAGCTCGCCGCCGACCTCAAGGGCTGGGCGCCGGACGGGCTGCTCGACACCTACCACGCCGAACGGCACCCGGTCGGCGAGCGCGTCATCGAGAACACGCGCGCGCAGATGACGCTCACCGGCGACGAACCCGCCAGCCGGGCAATGCGCAAACTGTTCCGGGAGATCGCCGAAATGCCCGAGGTGAACCGGAAACTCGCCGGGATGATCTCCGGCCTGGACATCCGCTACCCGTTCGACGGGCCGTCGCATCCATTGCTCGGGGCCAGGATTCCCGATGTGGAACTGCGCGTGGACGGCGAAACCCGTTGGGCGAGCAGCCTTTTCCACTCCGGGCACGGCGTACTGCTCAGCGGCGACCCCGCCCTGCTCGACCTCGCCCTGCCGTGGCGCGGACGCGTCGACGCGGTGGAGGCGACCGGTCTTCCCGAGGTCGCCGCGATGCTGGTCCGCCCCGACGGGTACGTCTGCTGGGTCGGTACGGGCGGCGAAACCGGTCTCGACGCCGCGCTGCGCACCTGGTTCGGCGAACCGGAAAACTGAACGGGAATCAGCGGGACCCCGGGGATTAGACTGTCGGCATGGCCGGGCAGGCCGGGGTCCCGCTGGCCAACCTGCTGCTGTACGCGGTGGTCGCGATCGCGCCGACGGCGGCCGGTTGGGCGATCCTGCACGTTTCGGGTCCCGCGAAACGGGTTCTCGCGCGGTTCCGGCCGCCCGCACCGGTACCCGCGGGCCCACCGATCCAGCGCCTCGCCGCCGATCTCCGCCGCGTGCACCGGATTCTCGCCGAAACGCCGCCGGGCACGCCGGCCGCACGGCGCGCGGGCACCCGTCAGGCCTACGACACGCTGCTCGCCGAGGCGTGCACCGCGGTCGGCGTCGAAGAACGGCTCGCCACGATTCCCGAAGGCACCGGCCGCGAAATCGAGCGGCTCCGCGTCGAAGAGGCCTTGCGCGGTCAAGGACTCCGGATTCCCTGACGCGGCGGTTTGCTGGTCGTGACCCCCTCGACACAATGAGGCGTCGAGGACCTGTGACGACGAGCGGGGAAGGCGACCATGACCGCCACCACGGTGCTGATGATCGACATGCAGAACTCGTACCTCGCCGACGACGGGGTGCGGGAGGCGCTGGGCTGGCCGCCGATCTGGCGGCTGCCCGAAACGATCGACGCGTGCGCGGAACTGCTCGCCGCGGCTCGTCGCCAGCGCCTCCGGATCATCTACTCCCGCTCGGTGGGCAGCGCGGCCGGCGGGCTCGGCACCCACCCGCGCTCGGCAAGACTGCTCGCCCATCGCGCGCACCGCATGCCCGAACTGACGGCAGCGCAACGGGAATGGAACCGCCAGATCATGGACGCCGTCGCCCCGGAAGCCGATGACGTGGTGCTGACCAAGACGAGAGCGAGCCTGTTCGACTACACCGAACTCGAACCGCTTCTGCACAACCTCGGTGTGCGGCGGCTGATCGTGGCCGGTTTGCAGACCAACGTCTGCGTCGAAGCCACCGCCCGCGCCGCGCTCGCCCGCAACTTCGAGGTCGCCGTCCCGGACGACGCCGTGTCCACCGACGGCCCCGCGCTGCACCACGCCGCACTGAACTCCCTGCGCGTGCTGTACACGGAAGTCGCGCCGTGGCGGGAACTCCTGGCCCCGGGGGCGGCGTGGGACCGCGCGTTCACCACCCCCGACTACGGCCGCGACCCCACCTACTGGTCCGAGAAGACCGGTTCAGGGGTCGGGCACCCAGGCGTCGGCGGGCAGTAGGCGCCAGTCCTTCTCCCCGGCCAGTTCCTCGACGGCCGCGTGCAGCGCCGCCAAACCCGGATGACCGCGGTACTCGCGGTAGATCATCGCCCACGGGAACACCGGGACCGGATCCACCACCGGCAGCAGCACCGCACCCGGCACCGGCGCCTGGCTCGCCAGGACGAGCACCGGGAAATCACGCAGCCGCACATGCTCCGCCAACTCGTCGGCACCACGCAAATGCGGGTGCTTCGCCGCCGATTCGATACCGAACGCGGTGAACAACCGCGTGACCAAATCCGTCCAGCCCGGCGTCACGTGGTCCCCGGTTTGACAGCACGGCACCGTGCCGCGCAACGCGGTCACCGGCACGGCGTCGAGCGCGGCGAGCGGATGCCGTTCGGGGACGAGCGCGGCGAGTGGTTCATACCGCACAAGCCGATGCCGGATCCCGTCCGGCAGATCCCGCGCCCACCCGAAGGTGACGTCGAGGCCGCCGGCGTGCAGCAGCGCGGATTCGTCCCCGGTGTGGAACCGGCCGAAGAACTCCAGTTCCGGTGCCAGGCGGCGGGCCCGCGCCAGCACCACCGCGGGCGTGAGCGCCGGGCCCACGACGTCGACCGTCAGCGTTTCGGTCTCCTCGCGCAGTTCGCGGACGGTGGTGTCGTGCAAGGCGACCAGTTCCCGTGCGCGGGCCAGCAACGCGGTGCCCGCCGGGGTGAGCGCGACGCGGCGGGTGTTCCGGTCGAGCAAAGGCTTCCCGACCCGGTCCTCGAGCTTTTTGACGTCCCTGCTGAGCGCCTGCTGCGCGATGAACAACCGGTGCGCGGCGCGGCTGAAGTGCAGTTCCTCCGCGACCGCGATGAAATGCCGCAGCAGCCGGATGTCCAGGTCTTCGGGCACACCGGCGTTCTACCAGACTTACCCGCGAACGGCGTAAATCGTCGCCGATCAGGTGTTGGACCGCCACCGCGCTGCGCGGTGAGGATGAGTCCATGAAATACCTGATCCCCGCGGGGCCGGGCCGCCAAACCCCGGTGGGAGTGGTGGCTTCGTTCGACTTCACGCGCGACCGGGAACTGTGGCGCTGGGTTCCGGCCGACGTTTCGCTCTACGTGTCCAGAACGGACTCGGTGCCGCTCGACGACAGCTTCGAACTCGTGTCGCGGCTCAACGATCCCGCGATGCTGACCCGCCCGACCCGGGAAGTCACGCGCGTCCCGATCAGCGCGCCGGTGGTCCACTATTGCTGCACGGCGGGCAGTTTCGTGGGTGGCCTCGCCCGCGAACGCGCGCTCCGCGAGGCGATGACGGAGGCGGGCGCTCCGGCAGCGGTGACCACCTCGGGTGCGGTGCTGACCGCGTTCGAGGTGCTCGGCGCGCGCCGGATCGCGGTCGTGCACCCGTACGTGGAACCGATCGCGGCCAAGCTCGCCGATTTCCTGGCGGAGGCCGGGATCGACGTGCTCAGCAGCCGCGGACTCGGCCTCGAATCCCGGGTGATCGGCGCCGTCGACTACGCCACGACGGCGGACCTGATCACCGGCGGCGACCACCCGGACGCCGACGCGCTCTTCGTCAGCTGCACGCTGCTGCCGACCTACGATCTGATCGCGCCGCTGGAACAACGGCTCGGCAAGCCGATCGTCACCGCCAACCAGGCCGGGATCTGGGCCACGCTCCGCGCGATCGGCGTCAAGGCGGAGGGACCGGGACAACGCCTCATCCGGTACTGACGCGGGCGCGGTGAGCTGGTGCCGTCATGGCAGTGTTCGGACCGTCCCGAGTCGCGAAAGGTCGTGCGGAGCCGAACCAAGGGACTGCCCCAGCATCCGGCCGGTGGCCACGTCGACCATGACCGTCAGCACGGTGCCCCTCGGCGCCTTGCTCCCCCGGGGTGTCCGCGCGTAGTAGTTGACGAAATCGCCGGTCATCTGGACGAAGTACGTAGGATCGTCAGCGGCGGGCCGACTGCCGTCCGTGCGCGACAGCGCATACCTACCGGTGATCACGTACTCGATGTTCCTGGGACTGGGCTCGCCGTTCATGCTCGCCGCCCGCCTGGCGGTGTCCTCTAGCCCTGCTGGCGCCGACGAGGGATCGCCGCCGCTGTTGACCGACATGGGCCCCGACCCTACCCGCGGTAGCCCGGCGCGCCGTCCTCCGAACGGACTATGGCCCCGTCCGCCCCAGTGGTCTATACCACTTACGGAGGCAATGCCGCCTCCCGAGTCCGGTCCCCGGAGGTCCCCATGTCCCTGCTCCGCAAACTTCCCGTGGTAGGTGGTCTGCTCGCGCTGGCGTTCGGCGCCACGGCCGTACCAGCCGATGCGGCACCGGGTGCGCCGCTTCCGGTCGCGCCGTACGTCGACCTCGGCGCCTGGCCGACACCGAGCCTGTCCGGGATGGCGCAGGCGGGCGGCCTGCGCGCGTTCACGCTCGGGTTCGTCACCTCGTACGGGTGCAAGGCGAGCTGGTTCGCCGCCTACGATCCGCGAACCGGCTGGCAGGCGGACGAAATCGCGAAGATCCGCGCGGGGGGCGGTGACGTCAAGGTGTCGTTCGGCGGCGCGTCGGGGATCGAACTCGCGCAGGCGTGCGGCACGCCGGAAGCGGTGGCCGCCGAGTACGACGCGGTGGTGAAGACGTACAAGCTCGCCTACATCGACCTCGACATCGAAGGCGCCGCGGTCGCCGACCCCGCGTCCGTGCAACGCCGTTCGCAGGCGCTCGCGATCGTGCAGCGGAACAACCCCGGGCTCAAGGTCTCGCTGACCCTGCCCGTGCTGCCGAGCGGGCTGACCCAGGACGGGGTGAACGTGGTGCGGTCGGCCAAGAACGCGGGCGTCGACCTCGACCTGGTCAACGTGATGGCGATGGACTACTACCAGGGCCCCGGCGACCAGGGCGCGAAAGCGGTGGCCGCGGCGAAGTCCACGCAGGCGCAGGTGAAATCCGTGCTCGGGCTGTCGGACGCGGCGGCGTGGAAGAAGATCGGCGTCACCCCGATGCTCGGCGTCAACGACTCCGGCAACGAGATCTTCTACCAGAAGGACGCGCGCACCCTCATCGACTTCGCGAGGACCGTGCACCTCGGCATGCTGTCCTTCTGGGAACAGGGCCGCGACGCCAACGCCTGCAACGGTCCCCTCTACAAGTGCACCAACATCTCCCAGCAACCCTACGAATTCTCGAAGCTCTTCGCCTCCTACTCGGGCTGATCCCGCGGACCCGGGCTGTGCCCCGAGCGAAGCGAGGTCCGCGCCGGAAGCGTGCAGTCGGTCGCAGGGCCCCCTGGGCCCTCTAAATTTGCGATGGCAGGGCGCCAACGCACCCAGGGCGCGACTCCCTCGAGAGCCGCGCCCTGGCAGCGCAAATTTTGCCGACCGATAAAATTACGGCAGGTAGTACATGGGGTTGGGGAGTTTTACGGGCTTTTCGGCGTAGCCGCCTTCGAGATCGCTGAACTGGTCACCGAGGTTGAGCACGATGGTGGTGCCGGTCGACGCGAGGTGCGCGCGGGTGCCCGACTTGTACTGCACGGTGTTGCAGGTCAGTCCACAAGGGAGGTACGGCGGCGCGGCGCCTTCCGGCTTGAAGAAGGCTTCGGCCGGGGTGGGGTAGCCCTCGTTCGCCAGGTTCTTGAGCGAGGCGGGGCCCTGGCTCTGCTTGCGGCCGGTCAGGAAGTACACCTTCACGCCGTGTTCGGAAGCCCAGCGCGCGAGCCCGAGGGTGGGCTTGATGGCGGTGAACTCGCCGCTGTCGATGGCCTTCTGCTGCTTCACCGGGTCGAACCCGAAGTCGTTGTCGGCTTCCCAGCCGTAGGTGCTCTCCGAGGTGTCGTCGATGTCGAGCACGATCGCGGGGTTCTTCACCCCGTCGACGAGCCGCTTGGACAGGTACCGCTTCGCGGCGTCGACCTGCTTGGCCGTCTCGGCGGCCCACTTCCCGGTGTCCGAGTAGTGGTGCTTGCCCGCGGCGTCGAGGTAATCGCCGTAGTAGGCCTTGACGTCGTTCTTGACCTGGCCGATGTTGGCCGGTTCCTTCGGGGCGCGGGCGGCGTCGTCACTCGACGCGATCGCACTGGCACCACCGGCGACGGTGGCGCCGATCGCCGCCGCCGCGGCGAGTTTCACGAGACCGGACACACGGGTACTGCTGCGCAACATCGGCTCTCCCTCAGAAAAAATTCCACGTCCGCGGAAACCTAGACGGTAGTACCGGTTCGTTCCACCCGAAACGCTAATTTTGTCCACTTTGGGCTTGGCAGACGAAGGCGACGGGTGACCGGCCGATGCGGGTGAGCACCACGCTCGCCTCGGCGGGACCACGAGGTTTGAGCTTGCGGCGCAACGCATCCGGGTCGACGTCGAGGCCGCGGACGAGGATCTCCAGCCTGCCGACCTCGCGCTTCTTCAGCGCCGCCCGCAACGCCTTCTCGGTGTACGGCCCGTGTTCGAGCACGCGGAACGCGCGGACACCCGGCGGCGGGGTGTCACCGGTGAGGTACGCGATCCGCTCGTCGAGCTGCCACAACCCGTGGCGCGCCGCGTAATGGCGCACGAGACCCGCGCGCACCACCGCGCCGTCCGGGTCGACGATCCACTCCCCCGGCTCGCCCGCGCCGACGTCGTCGGGGTCCTCGCTGGTGATCGTCCACTGTGTACCATCGCCGCGCAGCACGGTCGCCCGCCGCGCCACGCCCGCGAGCCCTCCCCCGTACAACGCGGCTTCGCGCACACCGCCGTCGAGCGACACGAGTTCCACTTCACCCGCCCACGGCACCAGCGCCGGGTCGATCCCGGGCGAGCACTTCACCAGCAGATCGCGCCCGCGGTACGCCTCGGCCAGTTCGTCGAGCGGAGGTGTGAAGTCCGACGGCCGCCACGCGCGCCTTCCCGCGGCATCGCGGCGCGCCGGATCGGCGACCACCACGGTGTCCTTCGTGACCGGCCGCAGCGCGTCCGCACGGGCCAGCGCGGGCGCCACGCCCGCCTCGGCGCAGTTGTGCGCGGCCATGGCGAGCCGCACTTCGTCCACATCGGACCCCATGCAGCGCGAAGCGGTCGCGGCGAGCGCCACGAGATCGGCGCCGATCGAACAGGTCACGTCGTGCACGTCCCTGCCCGCGAGCCGCCGCGCGCGGTGCCGGGCGACCGGCGACGCGCTCGCCTGCTGCAGCGCGTCGCCGGTGAACAGCCAGCCGGTCGCCGAGTCCACTTTGGAGACCGATTTCCGCCGCAGCAGCACCGTTTCCAGCACCGCCGCGGCGAACTCGGTGCCGACGACCTCGCGCGCGGCGGCGACGTCGGCGATCCGCGAGCGATCCGTCAGCGGCAGCTCGGCGCACGCCGACAACGCGGCCACGCCCCCGGCGGAGCGGAGGAACGCCACATCCGCGAGGGAAAACCGGTAGGCCAACTCAGTCGGAGCTGACCGGCGGCTTGGTGCCGGTGATCATCACGTTGTAGAACAGCTCGCGCGGCAGCACCTTCGCCAGCACCTTCTTGTCCAATGCGGACAGCCGCAGCCACAGCTTGTAGGCGAACAGGCGCCACCGGACGGTCAGCTTCTCCTGCGGCACGGCGGCTTCGAAGGTCCGGATCGGCCAGCCCGCGAGCGCGGCGGCGAACTCCTCGGTGACCGCGCGGACGTCCTGCGCACCGGCACCGCGCGCCTTCGCCTCGAGATCGGCGGGGTCGAACGTGTGGATGTCGACCACGGCCTCCAGCGCGGCGGCGCGGGAGGACTCGTCCAGTTCCTCCTGCGGACGGCGCCAGCCGCGCAGCGCGGGCAGCTTCGTCACGTTCGTGGTGAGGAACCAGGTGAACTGGCCGAGCTTGCGGGCGTAGGTGTCGCCGATCTTGGTCGGCTCACCGGCGAAGACGAACCGGCCGCCCGGCTTCAGCACGCGCAGCACCTCGCGGAACGCGGCGGGCACATCCGGGATGTGGTGCAGCACCGCGTGCCCGACGACGAGGTCGAAAGTGTTGTCCGGGTACGGGATCCGCTCGGCGTCGGCGACCCTGCCGTCCACGTCGAGGCCGAGCTTCTCGGCGTTGCGCAGCGCCACCTGCACCATGCCCGGCGACAGGTCGGTGACCGAGCCCTTCTTGATCACCCCGCCTTGCATGAGGTTCAGCAGGAAGAACCCGGTGCCGCTGCCCAGTTCCATCGCGGTCGGGTACGGCTGTCCGTCGGTGCCGGCGACGGCGGCGAACACGTCCGTGGCGTAGTCGATGCAGCGCTCGTCGTAGGAGATCGACCACTTCTCGTCGTAGGTGCCCGCCTCCCAGTCGTGGTAGAGCACGTTCGCGAGCTTCGGGTCGGCGTAGGCGGCCTTGACCTCTTCTTCGGAGGCGTGCGGGTTCGGTGCCGGGTCGGTCACGTCCGTGCTCACTTTCCCTCGAACGTGGCCTTGCCCGGCCCGTTGTCGATGAACGACTTCATCCCGTTCGCCTGGTCCTCGGTGGCCCACAGCGCGGTGAACAGCTGCGTCTCGATCTTCAGGCCGGTGGCGAGGTCGACCTCGAGGCCCGCGTCGATCGCGGCCTTCGCGTGCTTGAGCGCCACCGCGGGGCCGTTCGCGAACTGCGCCGCCCACTTGCGCGCGGCGGCGTAGACGTCGTCCGGTGCGACGACCTCGTCCACGATGCCCAGCGCGAGCGCCTCTTCCGCCTTGACGAAACGGCCGGTGTAGATCAGGTCCTTCGCCTTGCTCGGGCCGATCAGCCGCGCGAGGCGCTGGGTGCCGCCGGCGCCGGGGATGATGCCGAGCTGGATCTCCGGCTGCCCGAGCTTGACGTTGTCGCCAGCCACGCGGCGGTCCGCGGTGAGCGCGAGTTCGAGCCCGCCGCCGAGCGCGTACCCGGTGATCGCGGCGACGGTCGGCTTCGGGATGTTCGCGAGCGCGGCCAGCGAGCCCTGCAGCGCGGTGCCGAAGGTCGAGACCTCCACGTAGGTCCGCGCGGCCATCTCCTTGATGTCCGCACCGCCCGCGAAGGTCTTCTCACCGCCGTAGAGCACGACAGCGCGGATGTCGTCGCGTTCGGTGACCTCGGCCGCGGCGTCGGCGAGCTCGATCTGCACCTGGTTGTTGAGCGCGTTCACCGGCGGCCGGTCCAGCCGGATCGTGCCCACCCCCGCGTCGACCTCGATACTCACGAACTCTGCCACGCCATCCTCCATCCAACGCCGTGCAAGCTGGTTCTCCGCAGGCTACCGGGCGGTAGCCGAGATCACCTTCGGCGGGCGAAGAACCGGTCGCCGGAGCGTTCGAGCATCAGGTCCTGGTCGAAGGTCTTCGACAGGTTCTCCGCCGTCAGCACATCGTCGATCAGACCGGAGACGACCGCACTTCCGTCGCGCAGCAGCAGCGCGTGCGTGAACCCCGGCGGGATCTCCTCGACGTGGTGCGTCACCAGGACCATCGCCGGGGCGTCCGGGTCGAGCGCGAGCGTGGACAGCCTGGCGACGAGGTCTTCGCGGCCGCCGAGGTCAAGACCGGCGGCGGGCTCGTCGAGCAGCAGCATCTCCGGGTCGGTCATCAGCGAGCGGGCGATGAGCGCGCGCTTGCGCTCGCCCTCGCTCAGCGTGCCGAAGGTCCGCTCGGCGAGGTGGGCGATGCCCAGCGCGCCCAGCAGTTCGGCCGCGCGCTCGGTGTCGAGCGTGTCGTAGACCTCGCGCCAGCGCCCGAGCACCGCGTAACCGGCGCTCACCACGACGTCGCGGACGATCTCCTCGGCGGGGACCCTGGCGGCCAGCGCGGCCGAGGTGAACCCGATGCGGGGACGGAGCTCGAAGATGTCGACCCGGCCGAGGCGTTCACCGAGCAGGTCGACCGTGCCGGTGGTCGGGTGCAGCTCGGCCGCGGCGAGGCGCAGCAGCGTGGTCTTGCCCGCGCCGTTCGGGCCGAGCACCACCCAGCGCTCGTCCAGTTCGACGGCCCAGTCGAGGCCGGCGAGAAGCTCGTTGCGCCCGCGGCGGACGCCGACACCGGCCATCCGCACCACGAGATCGTCAAGGTTGTCGGTCTGCGTCGGCTCGCTCACGAACCCATTGTGGCCACCGAAGTTGATCATGTCTCGGCGGCACCCCCGTGTCGCGGATACCAGGACGTGAGACGGGACACCGCCGCGGCCGCGCGTATGGCACGATCGCGATCGTGATCAGGTCACCGCTGCTGCAGGCGCCCGTATTCGGGCGCGAGCTCTGGCGTGACCGCACCATCGATCTCCTCCTCGTCGCCTCCTGCGGGTGTACCACCACGCGACCCGGCCGCTGAGCCTTCTTCGCCGTGCCCGCTCGCCGCGGGTATCGCGGCCGCGTCGCGTCGTGTGCCCGACACCACCCGCGTCGCAGAGGAGACCCGTCATGACCCAGTCCATCGCCCGCCCCGATCTGGAAGTCCACCCCCAGGTCACGGAGTCCGCGCTCGCCGGGCTCCTGCACCCCGAGCGGCTCCTGTGGACACCGCGCGAACTCGTCGACCTGACCAAGACGGTCGCCGCCGACCTCGCCCCCGAACTGCACGGCCTCGTCCGCTACGACGAGGAGCAGCGGTGGTGGGCGCGGCTCGGGCTGACCGACGGCGTCGAGCTGTGGCTGCTGTCGTGGCTACCCGGCCAGCACACGAAACCGCACGACCACGGCGGCGCTTCGGGCTCGTTCACCGTGCTGCTCGGCGAACTGGACGAGCAGTACCGCTACCCCGGCGGCCCGATCCGCGACCGGCACCACACCGCGGGCGACGGGCTCGGGTTCGGCGCGGGCCGCGCGCATCAGGTGACCGGCGCGGGCAGCGGACCGGCGGCGAGCGTGCACGCCTACTCCCCGCCGCTGGTGCCGACCCGCGACTACGAGAGCCTGCGCGACGTGCCGTCGGAGATCCCGCCGCTGCCCGCTATCGTGCGGCCGTGAGTATCAACGAGTTCCTGGACTCTGCTCGGTCCACTTTGGACAGAGTGGGGCCCGCGGCGGCGAAGGCACTGCAGGACGACGGCGCGCTGATCGTCGACATCAGGCCGGAGGCGAATCGCGCCGCGGAAGGGGAAATCCCCGGCTCGGTCGTGGTGGAGCGCATCCACCTCGAATGGCGGCTCGATCCGGCGAGCGCGCACCGGCTCCCCGAAGTCCGGCCCGATCTGCGCGTCGTCGTGATGTGCAACGAGGGCTACGCCTCCAGCCTCGCGGCCGCGGATCTCAAGCGGCTCGGCCTGGCCGGCGCCACCGATCTCGACGGCGGCTACCGCGCGTGGAAGGCGGCCGGGCTGCCCACTCAGGACGGTCCCTCAGCAGCCGTGCCTTGATCGACAGTGCACTGTGGACTCCTTGTCCGCTCACGAAAGGTGAGGATTCGTGCTCGCGCAGTACTCGTATCCCGCTCACGGGCTGGGACGGGTTGACCTGGCAGGCTTCGGCTGGTCTGCTTGTCGCATGTTCGCGCACCAGGTGACCGTGCGGCGGGGGTCCTCCCGCCCGGTTTCGTGCGCGTCCTGTCGCTGTTGTCGGTGAACCCCAGCCCCGGCCCGTCGACCCTTCTCCTTCACGAGGACATCGCATGTTCGCCGTTCCCGACAACACGCTTGTCACCACCGAAAACCCCGCCCTGCGCCACCCGGTCCGGGTCGCGCTCGAATTCGCCGCCGACCGCGACCGCTGGCGCGGCCTGCTCCGCTACGACCCCGACGAGCGGTTCTCCGCACTCGTCTCCTCGGACGGGGAGCAGGAGATCTGGCTCATGAGCTGGCTGCCGGGCCAGCACACCGACCTGCACGACCACGCCCACTCCTCCGGCGCGTTCACGGTGGTCAGCGGCCTGCTGACGGAAACGGTCGGCAGGCGCGCCCCGGACGGCAGGGTGGTCACCGAGGTCCATTCGCTGACCGCGGGCCAGTCGCGGGTGTTCGGGCCCGGTTACGTGCACCAGGTGCGCAACGACGGGCCGGACCCGGCGATCTCCGTGCACGTCTACCGAGGCGGGCGCGAAATGCGGACCTACGACCTCGATCCCCTCACCGGCCCCGTCGCCCGCTAGGAATCCGGTGAGGCAGCATGCCGTGAAGGCCACCTTGACGGCAGTGAGTGCCGGCAGTGAGTGCCGTCAAGGTGGCCTTCACGGCAGTTCGCCCCGCCCGCGAGTTGCGAGAATCGCGGCTAGGACCACTCGTGTTTTTGTTCGCGGCCAAGGAGTTCGGCGCCCACCTGGCGCGGGTCGACGGCCTCGTGGCAGACGCGGTGCATCGCGTCGGTGATCGGCATGTCGACGCCGAACGACGAAGCGAGCTCGCGGATGGACGAGCACGACATGACGCCCTCCGCGACCTGTCCCCCGGCGGCGCGCTGCGCCTCTTCGAGGGTGTCGCCGCGCCCGAGCCGTTCCCCGAAGGACCGGTTGCGCGAAAGCGGTGACGAGCAGGTGGCCACCAGGTCGCCGAGCCCGGCCAGTCCCGCGAACGTCAGCGGGTCGGCGCCGAGTTTCGCGCCGAGCCGCGCCATTTCGGCGAGCCCGCGCGTGATCAAAGTCGCCATCGTGTTGGTGCCGAACCCCATCCCCGCCGCCATCCCGCACGACAACGCGATGACGTTCTTGCACGCCCCGCCCAGCTCGACGCCGACGACGTCGGTGTTGGTGTAGGGCCGGAAGTACGGGGTGAAGCTCGCTTTCTGCACGGCGACGGCGCGGTCGTGGTCGGCGCAGGCGAGCACCGCGGCGGCGGGCTGCTCGTGCGCGATCTCCTTGGCCAGGTTGGGCCCGGAGACCACGACCACGTCACCGTCGGGCACGCCGGAGATCTCCGAAATGACCTCGCTCATGCGCTTGAGCGTGCCGAGTTCGACCCCCTTCGCCAGCGACACCAGGATCGCCGACGACGGCAGGAGTCCCTTCCACGACGTCAAGTTCGCGCGCAGGCTCTGCGAGGGCACCGCCAGCACCACGGCCTCGGCACCGTCCAGCGCCTCGGCCGGATCGGAGGTCGCGGTGAGACCGGGCGGCAGGCCGACGCCGGGCAGGTACCCGCCGTTGGTGTGCTCCGCGGCGATCTCGGCGGCGATCTCGGCTCGCCTGGCCCACATCGTGACGTCGCGGCCCGCGTCCGCGAGCACCTTCGCGAACGCGGTGCCCCACGACCCGGCGCCGAGCACGGTGACGCGCTGGACGTCGACCGCCATCAGCTCTCGTCCGCCTTGCCGAGGTCCACGTCGTCGGAATCGGCCTTCTCCGAGCTTTCCCCGACCCCGGCGGGCGGCTGCTCGCCCCGGATCTCCGCGAGCAGCGCCACGATCTCGCCCATCATCACGTCGGTGACCTTCCGCAGCCCGGACGCGCTGCGCGTGTTCCCGTTCCGGAACTCCGACAGGTCGATCGGCTCGCCGACCAGGTGCGTGACCGTCTTGCGCGGGAACGGCCGGAACTTCTTGGTGTAGCCGTTGAAGATCTCGTTGGTTCCCCACCGCGCGATCGGGATGACCGGAACGTCGTTCTCCAGCGCGAGGCGCGCGGCGCCGGTGAACGAGCGCATCGGCCAGCCGTCGGGGTCCTTCGTGATGGTGCCCTCGGGGTAGATCACCACGATCTTGCCCTCGCGCAGGGCCTGGTGCGCCGCGCGGAGGCTGTCGCCCGCGCTCGCCGAACCCCGGTACACCGGGATACCGCCCGAGCCGAGGAAGATCTTGCCGAAGATCGGCGCGGTGGCGACGCTCTCCTTGGCGAGGAACCTCGGCACCCGCTTCTGCCGGTGCACGAACACCGCGTCCACGGCGGGATCCATATGCGACACGTGGTTCAGCACCAGCAGCGCGGGCCCCTGCCGGGGGATGCGCTCCTTGTTCCGGTAGACACGTTTGCCGATCGCGGTTGCCGGATAGAACAGTGCCGCGGCGGCGCCGACCCAGAACCCGCCCTTCTCACGCCTCGCCAAGACTCCTCCTCGGTTTTCCCCGGCTCGTGCCGATCCCGTTGATCCTGCCCTTGTGCCCCGGCGAGGGTAAAGGAAGGGTGGCCTGGCGGCGCGAAGGCCACGTTTTGGGGAAGATGGGTGACGTGGCAGCTGACGTGGACCTCGTCGTCCCTCTCAAACCTCCGCGCGCGGGCAAGTCCCGGCTGCGCGGCGGCCTCGGCTACCCGTCGGGAGACGGTGACCACGAGGCGCTGGTGCTGGCGCTCGCCGAGGACACGCTCGCCGCGGCGACCGCGAGCGCGCGCGTGCGGCGGGTGCTGGTGGTGGCTTCGGACCCGGCCGCGGTCGTCGCCCTGCGTGCGCTCGGCGTGGAGATCGTGGCCGAAAACGGACCACGCGGGCTCAACGCGGCGCTGCGCCAGGGCGCGCAGGCGCTGCGGCGTGACGATCCTCACGCGGTGATCGGCGCGCTCCAGGCCGACCTGCCGTCCCTGCTCTCCGACGATCTCGACGCCGCCATCGCGGAGGCCGACGGCAGGCGCGCGTTCACCGCGGACCGCCAGGGCACCGGCACGACGCTGCTGCTGTCCTCGGCCGGCGGCGAGCTCGAACCGCGGTTCGGCGAAGGATCCGCGAGCGCGCACGTGGCTTCCGGCGCCGTCGCGCTGGGCGTGACGGCGCCCTCGCTGCGCAGCGACGTGGACACCGCGGACGATCTCGCGCTCGCGCGGAACCTCGGCCTCGGCCCGCGCACCGCGGCCGTGGTCGGCGAGCTGTGCCTGCTCAGTTAGGAAGTTCACCGACCCGTCGAATCTCGGTACGGGCATCCGGGCGCCGAGTACGGAACAATGCCCACTGTGAACGACGAGCAGAGCGCGAACCCCCCACCGGTCAGGCAACGCGACGTTCCGGGCGGGCGAGCGACGGAAGTGGGCCGCGTCCAGGAGATCCACGCGGTCCCGTCCGCACCGCCCGCGGTCACCCCCGCGACGGTCGCGCCGATGACCGACCTGCCCGACGACCGGTACTTCAACCGGGAGCTGTCGTGGCAGGACTTCAACGCGCGCGTGCTCGCCCTCGCCGAGGACACCTCGCTCCCCCTGCTCGAGCGGGCCAAGTTCCTCGCCATCTTCGCGTCCAATTTGGACGAGTTCTACATGGTGCGGGTGGCGGGGCTCAAACGCCGCGACGAGACCGGGCTCTCCGTGCGCAGCGCCGACGGGATGACCCCGCGCGAGCAGCTGGCCTACATCGCCAAGCGCAACCAGGACCTGGTGGAGCGGCACACCGAGGCGTTCGAAGGCGGGCTCCGCAACGCCATGGCCGACGAGGACATCCGGATCGTCAGCTGGACCGACCTCGACGACGGTGAGCGCCTGCGCCTGTCGAACTACTTCAGCGACCAGATCTTCCCGGTGCTGACCCCGCTCGCGGTCGACCCGGCGCACCCGTTCCCCTA
The DNA here is from genome assembly GCF_018736145.1 of Amycolatopsis sp. CA-230715. Classification (GTDB taxonomy): domain Bacteria; phylum Actinomycetota; class Actinomycetes; order Mycobacteriales; family Pseudonocardiaceae; genus Amycolatopsis. Next base: position 7,030,847 of record NZ_CP059997.1, on the reverse strand, counting down.
CATCTCCGGCCTCTCGCTCAACCTCGCCGTCACGGTGCGGGACCCGGACGCGGGCACCGAGCGGTTCGCCAGGGTCAAGGTGCCCAACAACGTGCCGAGGCTCATCCGCATCGAGCAGCAGCGCGGCGCGCGCGAAGCGACCTTCCTGCCGCTGGAGGACCTGATCTCGGCGCACCTCGGCGAGCTGTTCACCGGGATGGAGGTCACCGAGCACCACGTGTTCCGGGTGACCAGGAACGCCGACTTCGAGGTCGAAGAGGACCGCGACGAGGACCTCCTGCAAGCGCTCGAACGCGAACTGGCGCAGCGCAGGTTCGGCCCGCCGGTGCGGCTCGAAGTCGCGCAGGACATGAGCGAGCACATGCTGGAACTGCTGCTGCGCGAGCTGGAGGTGGATCCGCACGACGTGGTCGAGGTGCCGGGCCTGCTGGACCTCACCTGCCTCATGCAGCTGTCCAGTGTGGACCGCAAGGAGCTGAAGTACCCGTCGTTCGTGCCCGCGACCCACCCGGCGTTCGGCGAACGGGAAACGCCGAAGAGCGTGTTCGGCACGCTGCGCGACGGCGGCGACGTGCTGGTGCACCACCCGTACGACTCGTTCTCCACGAGCGTGCAGCGGTTCATCGAGCAGGCCGCGCACGACGACAAGGTGCTGGCGATCAAGCAGACGCTGTACCGCACCTCCGGCGACTCGCCCATCGTGGACGCGCTGATCGACGCGGCGGAAGCGGGCAAGCAGGTCGTCGCGCTCGTCGAGATCAAGGCGCGCTTCGACGAGCAGGCCAACATCACCTGGGCGCGGACGCTGGAACGCGCTGGCGTGCACGTCGTCTACGGCCTCGTCGGGTTGAAGACGCACTGCAAGGTGTGCATGGTGGTGCGCCAGGAGGGTTCGACGATCCGGCGCTACTGCCACATCGGCACGGGCAACTACAACCCGAAGACCGCGCGCCTGTACGAGGATGTCGGCCTGCTCACCGCGGACCCGACGATCGGCGCGGACCTGACCGATCTGTTCAACGTGCTCACCGGTTATTCGCGCCAGGACGCCTACCGCAACATCCTCACTTCGCCGCACGGGATCCGCCGCGGAATCCTCGGCATGGTCGCCGAAGAGATCGAGCACGCGAAGGCGGGGCGCCCTGCGGGGATCCGGCTCAAGTGCAATTCGCTCGTCGACGAGCAGATCATCGACGCGCTCTACCACGCGTCGATGGCGGGCGTGCCAGTCGAGGTCGTGGTGCGCGGGATCTGCGCGCTGAAACCGGGCGTGCCGGGGCTGAGCGAGAACATCGTGGTGCGCTCGATACTCGGGCGCTTCCTGGAGCACTCGCGGATCTTCCACTTCGCGGGCGGCGGCTCGTACTGGATCGGCAGCGCCGACATGATGCACCGCAACCTCGACCGCAGAATCGAGGCGATGGTGCGCGTGAAGGACCCGAAGCTGACCGCGCAGCTCGACCACGTGCTGGACTCCGCGCTCGACCCGGTGACCCGGTGCTGGGTGCTGACCTCCACCGGCGAATGGGCGCCGTCGCCGTCCGACGGTTCCAAGGTGCGCGACCATCAGGCCGAACTCATCGAGAAGCACGGTGCGACCGGATGAGCCATCCCGAAATCCACGCGTCCGGTGCCGTGCTGTGGCGGCGGCGGGAGACCGGGGACGTCGAAGTGGCGGTGGTGCACCGGCCGCGGTACGACGACTGGTCCCTGCCCAAGGGCAAGCTCGACGACGGCGAAACGGTGCCGACGGCCGCCGTGCGCGAAGTCAAGGAAGAGACCGGGTTCGACGCGGTGCTCGGCCGCCACCTCGGCGCGGTGCGCTACGAGGTGCCCGCGAAGGACGGCAAGACCGCGCCGAAGGTCGTCGACTACTTCAGCGCCGAGGCGCGCGGCGGCGAGTTCGAACTGAACGAAGAGGTCGACGCGCTGCGCTGGCTTTCGCCGGAGCAGGCGGAAACCGTGCTGACGCGCGCGACCGACATCGACGTCCTGCGCACCTTCGGCACCCTGCCGCCCGAGCTGACCACGCTGCTGCTGGTGCGGCACGCGAAGGCGGGCAAGCGCGACGAGTGGCGCGGCGACGACGATCTCCGCCCGCTGTCGGACGCCGGGCTGCGGCAGGCCGCCGGCGTGCGCGAGCTGGCGAAGGCGTTCGGACCGGACCTCGTGTACTCGGCGCCGAGGCTGCGGTGCGTGCAGACGGTCCAGGGCGTCGCGGACGATCTCGGCACCGAGATCGAGCACGAGCCGCTGCTGTCCGAAGAGGGGTACTGGCAGGATCCGTCGGCGGGGCTGGCCAGGCTGCTGCTGATCGTCGGCAAGGGCGGGGTGCCGGTCGTCTCCAGCCAGGGCGGGGTCATCCCGGACGTGGTGGCCGCGCTCGCCGACCGCGACGGGGTGACGCTGCCGACCGCGCACGGCGGTTCGGTGGCGAGCAAGAAGGGCTCGGTGTGGCTGCTGTCGTTCCTGCCCGCCTCGGGCCCGGACGGGGCCCGTCTGGTGGCGGCGACGTACTTCCCGAGCGCGCTTCCCGCCCCGAAATCGGCCCGTGGTTGAACACGGTTCAACGGACCGCGCGTAATCCATTACCGACCGTGCAGTGCCCGCCCGATTTGCCGGGATGCCCGCTCATTTGATGACAGCAGGCTGACAGCCCAGGCTGGTGTACTGGACCCCGCAACCGCTCCGTCGCGGATGCGCCGGTCTAGGGGTGCGGCGCATCCGCGCGGGTTGCATCCGCTGGATCCGCCGGAAGCGAGTCGAGCAGCGCCTGGATTTCCGCCGCACGCGGGTCCTTCAGCGCCTGGCACGTTTCCAGCGCCTCGCGCCAGAACGCGCGAGCGGCGCCGGATCTGCCGGACGTGCTCATCACGCGGCCGAGCGTGATGAGCACGTCCGCCGCGCCGTAGTCGGCGCCGAGGTCCCGCATCCGCGCGAGGCAGCGCAGCCCGTGCTCCTCCGCGGCGGCGAGATCACCGGTGCCGTACAAGGCTTCCGCGAGGTTCCCGAGCGCGAGCGCCGAATGGTAGAGGTCGTTCATCTCGTTGAACGCCTCGTGCGCGACCCGTGCGTGCCCCGCGGCCTCTTCGTGCCTGCCCAGCCCGATGCAGCTCGCGCTGAGGTTCACCGACGCGTGCGCCACGTAGTTCGCCTGCCCGCGACGGCGCGCGCTGTCCAGCGCGCGCCAGCCGTAGAGCCGCGCCTGTTCGTATTCCTTGCGGAGGTAGTAGGCGCCCGCGATGTTGCTCAGTATCCCCGCCGTGAGCGCGCTCCCGCCCATCTCACCGGAAGCGCGCAGGCCGTCGTCGAGCGCGCGCATGCCGTCCTCGATGCGCGAACTCACCAGGTACACCGTGCCGAGGTTCATCGCCGCGTACTGGCGCGCCAAGGGATCGCTGCCCGTCGCGGTCACTTCGACGGCCAGCCGCGCGGTCTCCATCCAGTCGTCCTGGTCGTGCCGCTGTGCGAAGAACCCGCGCAGCAGCCAGGCGAGCTGCCAGGTCCGCGCTGCCCAGCCGAGATCGGCGAACGTGCCCACCATCGCCACGAGCGACGCGCGCTCGTCGGCGTACCACGCGACGGCTTCGGAAAGATCGGCGAACTCGACCTTCGGCTCCGGCATCGGCGGCACCTCGATGTCCTCGGTCACCAGATCGACGCGCACCCACTTCGTCGCTTCGGCGACCACCGCGAAGTACCAGTCGGCGAGCCTGCCGAACGCCTCGCGGCGATCCTGCGCCGCGTCTCCGCGCTCGCCGAGTTCCGCCGCGTAGACCCGCAGCAGATCGTGGAACTGGTAGCGGCGCGGCCTCGGCTGGTTCAACAGGTGCGCCGCGGCGAGCTGGTCGAGCAGCGAGCGCGCTTCGGTGACCGTGGTGCCGTAGAGCGCGGCCGCAGCGGCGGGCCCGATGTCCACCCCGGGGTAGTTCCCCAGCAGCCGGAACATCTTCGCCGCGCCGGGCCGCAATGCCTTGTAGGACCACGAGAACGCGGCGCGGAGATCGGTGCCGTCGTCGTGCGGGTCGCGGAGCACGTCGAGCCGTTGCTCGCGCAGTTCGTCCACCACCGCCGAGATCGACATCTCGGAGAAGCGCGAGACCCGTTCCCCGGCAAGGGCGAGCGCGAGCGGCAGCCTGCCGCACAGCTCGGTGAGCGCGGCGGCGGCGTCGGGTTCGGCGGCGAGCCTGCCGCGGCCAACACTGCTCGCCAGCAACGCGTTCGCCTCGGTGCGGTCGAACGAGTGCAGGCTCAGCCGGTGCGCGCCCTCGCGCGCCACCAGGCCGCGCAACTGGCTCCTCGTCGTGACCACCACGAGGTTGCCGGAACCCGGCAGCAGCGGGCGGACCTGGCTCGCGTCGTGCGCGTTGTCGAGCAGCAGGAGCATCCTGGTGTGCGACAGCCTCGTGCGCAGCATCGCCGAGCGTTCCTCCACAGTGGAGGGAATGGAGTCGGCGGACACGCCGACCGCGCGCAGCAGAGTGCCCAGCGCCGCGTCCGGCTGCAGCGGGATCCGGTCGGAATGCCCGCGGAGGTCGAGGAAGAGCTGCCCGTCGGGGAACCGGCCCCGCACCGCGTGCGCCCAGTGCACCGCGAGCGAGGTCTTGCCGACGCCCGCGGTCCCTTCGATCACCGCGATCGCGGTGGAGTCACCGGTGTGGTTGGCCAGAAACCGGTCCAGCTCGGCGAGTTCGGCCTGCCGCCCGGTGAACCGCGGGATGTCGTACGGGAGCTGCTGCGGGCGCGACCGGATCGGCTCGCGTGCCGGTTCTTCGTCGCTGGTCAGCAATTCCAGGTGGAGCCCGCGCAGCCGCGGACCCGGTTCCACGCCGAGCTCGTCGAGGAGCAGCTCTCGCAGCTTCGCGTACCGCGCGAGCGCCTCGGTGCCGCGGCCCGCGCGCGCGAGCGCCCTGATCAGCCGCTCCCACAGGGATTCCCGCAACGGGTGCCTGCCGGTCAGCTCGGTCAGCTCGCGCACCAGATCGGCGTCGGCGACGACCCCGGTGTCGAGATCGATTCGCCGTTCGACGGCGACGAGAAACCGTTCCACGAGCAACGGCGTCCATTCGTCGGCCAGTACCGGCGAAGGCACCGATTCCAATGGCGTGCCCGCCCACAACGCCAATGCCTCGCCGAGCATCGCGCGTTCCACCGAGGACGCCTGCTGCCCCGCGGCTTCTTCGAGAACGCGGAGAAAGCGGTGGACGTCCACGCGCGCGGGGTCGATGTCGAGCCGGTAGCCCTCCGCTTCGGTGACCACCGCGTGGTCCCCGATCAACCGCCGCAGCCGCATCACGTAGGTGTGCAGGCTGCCGCGAACCCGTTCCGGCAGCTGCTCTCCCCACACCCGCGTGCCGAGTGCGTCGATCGACACGAGCCTGCCCGCGGCGAGCGCCAGTGTCGCCAGCAGCGCCCGTTGGCGCGCGCTGGTGATGACGACGGGGGTGCCGGACACGATGACCTTGAACGGCCCCAGAAGGCGGATCTCGATATCGCCTGCCATGTGTGGCGCTGCTCCCCCCTGTCCGTCTCCACGGTCTTGGTTGGCGACAACATACCCCCGAACGAGCGGCAGGGCCCCGCGCACTGCGCGGGGCCCTGCCGAGAAGTCGCTCTCGAGAAGCTTACTTCTTCTTCTTGGCGGCGGCGGTGGTCTTCTTCGCCGCGGTCGCCTTGGTCGCGGTCTTCGCCGCGGCCTTCGGAGCCGCCTTGGTGGCGGTCTTCTTGGCAGCGGTCGCCTTCGCGGCCGTCGCCTTGGTGGCGGTCTTGGCAGCGGGCTTCGCCGCGGCCTTCGGGGCCGCCTTCGTCGCGGCGGCACGGGACGTCGTGGCGCGCGTCGTGGTGGCGCGCGTGCGCGTCGTCGTGCTGCGGGTTGCGGTAGGACGGCTGGCGGTCGCCCTGGTCCCCGCGGCGCGGGTGGTCGTGGCGCGGGCCGCGGTGCCGGTGGCCCGGCTCGTGGCGGTCGCCCGCTTCACGGCGGTGGCCTTCGGCAGCTTCTTCGTGCCGCTGACCACGTCCTTGAAGGTCGTCCCCGCGCGGAAGGCGGGCACGTTGGTCTTCTTCACCCGCACCGTCTCACCGGTACGCGGGTTACGAGCGGTACGGGCAGCGCGGGCGCGCTTCTCGAACACACCGAAGCCGGTGATGTTCACCTTCTCGCCCTTGTTGACCGTACGGATGATGATGTCGACGAGACCGTCGACAGCTTCGGACGCAACCTTCTTGTCGCCCAAACGCTCGGAGAGCGCCTCGATCAGCTGGGCCTTGTTGGCCATTCCAGTCCTCCAAGAAGAACTACTTCTACACGGCCCACGTCGGCCGACTTGCGCACACGGTATTACCAATGCAGCACAAATTCCAAACGGCGCGCGGAAGTTTTCCTTGACGGAAGCCCTGTTCCGCCTCTTGAGGGACCCCCTCGGGACCCCTTTTCGGCGCTGTACGACGCGGTTCGAGGCCGGTTCGGACCGACCGCCGACCGGGTCGGATTCCCTTGCTGAGCAGGGAATCCGTACCCGATCGGGTGCCCCTAGCCGGTGGTCACCGGCAGCCAGGACGGGCGCTTCGACTCGAACTCGTCGATGTCCCCCGCGTGTCGCAACGTGAGAGCGATGTCATCCAGCCCTTCGAGGAGCCGCCAGCGGGTGTAGTCGTCGATCCGGAAGGGCGCGGTGAAGTCCTTGGCCCGTACGGTCTTCGCCTCGAGGTCCACCGAGACCTCCGCGCCGGGGTCGTTCTCGAGCACCTTCCAGAGCTGCTCAACGTCCGACTGCTCGCACTCGGCGGCCAGCAGGCCCTGCTTTCCCGAGTTACCCCGGAAGATGTCGGCGAAGCGGGACGAGATGACGACGCGGAAGCCGTAGTTCATCAGCGCCCAGACGGCGTGCTCGCGGGAGGATCCGGTGCCGAAGTCGGGTCCAGCGACCAGGACCGAGCCCCGCTTGAACGCGTCGGAGTTGAGCACGAACTGCTCGTCTCCGCGCCAGGCGGCGAATAGGCCGTCCTCGAACCCGGTGCGGGTCACGCGCTTGAGGTAGACGGCGGGGATGATCTGGTCAGTGTCCACGTTGGACCTGCGCAGGGGCACTCCGATGCCGGTGTGGGTCTTGAAGGGTTCCATGGTGGGTCTCCGTTCGGGTTCGGGCCGGTTCGCTCAGCTGGTGGCGCCCGCGAGCAGGTCTTCCGGCGAGGAAAGCGTGCCGCGCACGGCGGTCGCGGCGGCGACGAGCGGGGAAACCAGGTGGGTCCGGCCGCCCTTGCCCTGCCTGCCTTCGAAGTTGCGGTTGGAGGTCGACGCGCTGCGCTCGCCCGGCGCCAGCTGGTCCGGGTTCATGCCGAGGCACATCGAGCAGCCGGCCTGGCGCCATTCGGCGCCTGCCGCGGTGAAGACCTCGTCCAGCCCTTCGGCTTCGGCGGCCTTGCGCACCCGCATCGAGCCGGGCACCACGAGCATCCGGACCCCGGAAGCCACCTTGTGGCCCTTCAGGACGTCCGCTGCGGCACGGAGGTCCTCGATCCGGCCGTTCGTGCACGAGCCGAGGAAAACGGTGTCCACGGCGATCTCACGCAGCGGCGTGCCCGGCTTCAGGTCCATATAGGACAGGGCCTTCTCGGCGGCGAAACGCTCGTTCTCGTCGTGGATCCGCTCCGGGTCCGGCACCGAGGAGCCCAGCGGCAGGCCCTGTCCCGGGTTGGTGCCCCACGTGACGAACGGCGTCAGCTCGTCGGCGTCGAGGTGGACTTCGGCGTCGAACTCGGCGTCGTCGTCGGTGCGGAGTTCGCGCCACGCGGCCACCGCGGCGTCCCAGTCCGCGCCCTTCGGCGCGTGCGGACGGCCTTCCAGGTAGGCGAACGTGACGTCGTCGGGGGCGATCATGCCCGCACGGGCGCCCGCCTCGATCGACATGTTGCACACCGTCATGCGGGCTTCCATCGACAGCGCTTCGATCGCGCTTCCCCGGTACTCCAGCACATAGCCCTGCCCGCCGCCGGTGCCGATCTTCGCGATCACCGCGAGGATGATGTCCTTCGCCGTGACACCTGGCCGAAGTGTCCCGTCGACCGTGATCGACATCGTCTTGAATGGACGGAGCGGCAGCGTCTGGGTGGCCAGCACGTGCTCCACTTCGGAGGTGCCGATGCCGAACGCCATCGCGCCGAACGCGCCGTGCGTCGAGGTGTGGCTGTCGCCGCACACCACGGTCATCCCCGGCTGCGTCAGGCCGAGCTGCGGCCCGATCACGTGCACGATGCCCTGTTCCGCGTCGCCCATCGGGTAGAGCCGGACGCCGAACTCGTCGCAGTTGCGGCGCAGGGTGTCCACCTGGGTACGGGAAACCGGGTCGGCGATCGGGAGCTCGATGTCCACCGTTGGCACGTTGTGGTCCTCGGTCGCGATCGTCAGATCCGGGCGGCGCACCGGCCTGCCCGCGAGCCGCAGCCCGTCGAACGCCTGCGGGCTGGTGACTTCGTGCACCAGGTGCAGGTCGATGAAGAGCAGGTCCGGTTCGGCGCCTTCGCCTCGGCGCACCGCGTGCGCGTCCCACACCTTCTCGGCCAACGTACGGCCACCGGTGGCGGTCATCTTTCGCTCCTCCCAATGAGGTCCCGTGAGGTCTGCTGAACTCGGTCTTGGGAGCAAAGGAACTCGGGGGAACTCGCCCGCCGCGCGAACCGCGCGGCGGGCGCCTCGGGTCCGATTTTCCCAGAATCTGGACATCCCAAACTTCGAGACGCTAGTATCGCTTCGTGGGACAGCATAGCCCTTTGACTCAGCACAGCGGTATCGGCGTTCTGGACAAGGCGGTCGCCGTCCTGCAGGCGGTCGCCGAAGATCCCTGCGGGCTGGCGGAACTGTGCACCAGGACCGGCCTCCCCCGCGCCACCGCGCACCGCCTCGCCGTCGGCCTCGAGGTGCACCGGTTGCTGCGGCGCGGGCCCGACGGCAGATGGCGGCCGGGCACCGCGCTCGCCGAACTCGCGGGCGGCAGCACCGATCCGCTGCTCGACGCGGCGGGTTCGGTACTGCCCAAACTGCGGGACATCACCGGGGAGAGCGTGCAGCTCTACCGCCGCGACGGCGTGCAGCGCGTGTGCGTGTCCACCGCGGAACCGCCGAGCGGCCTGCGCGACACCGTGCCGATCGGCTCGCGGCTGCCGATGACGGCCGGCTCCGGCGCCAAGGTGCTCGCCGCGTGGTCGGATCCCCATACCCAGCGCACGATCCTGTCCGACGCGGTCTACGGCGAGCGGACGCTGCTCGAAGTCCGCCGCCGCGGCTGGGCGCAGAGCGTGGCCGAACGCGAGCCGGGCGTCGCCAGCGTTTCCGCGCCGGTACGGGATTCCTCGGGCACCGTGGTGGCCGCCGTCTCGGTTTCCGGTCCGGTGGAACGCATCGGGCGCAAGCCAGGCGCGCGCTGGGCGGCGGATCTGCTCGCCGCCGCCGACGCACTCCAAGAACGCCTCTGACCCGAGGCGGGGGCCCCATGCCCCGAAAGTGACCTTCGGGGCGCTGAGTTCCCCGAAGGTCACTTTCGGGGCACACGAGAACCCGCTTCGGCGGAAGATCCCCGCCGATCAACGAAAAGCGGCCCCGGCGGGGAGATCCCGCCGGGGCCGCTTCGCGTGTCCGCTAGCCGCGCAACATTTCGGCTACCAGGAAGGCCAACTCCAGCGACTGCTGGGTGTTCAGGCGGGGATCGCACGCCGTCTCGTACCGGCCGGACAGGTCGAGGTCCGAGATGTCCTGCGCGCCACCGAGGCATTCGGTGACGTCCTCGCCGGTGAGTTCGATGTGGATCCCGCCGGGGTAGCTGCCGAGCTGGCGGTGCACCTCGAAGAAGCCCTGCACCTCGTCGACGATCCGGTCGAAGTGCCGTGTCTTGTACCCGGTGGAGGATTCGTGCGTGTTGCCGTGCATCGGGTCGCACTGCCAGATCACCCGGTGCCCGGACGCCTCGACCTTCTCCACGATCGCGGGCAGCACGTCGCGCACCTTCCCGTTGCCCATCCTGGAGATCAGCGTGAGCCTGCCCGGCTCGCCGCGCGGGTCCAGGCGCTCGACGTATTCCACGGCCTGGTCCGGGGTCGTGGTGGGTCCGATCTTGAGGCCGATCGGGTTGGACAGCAACTCGGCGAAGGCGATGTGCGCGCCGTCGAGCTGCCGCGTCCGCTCCCCGATCCACAGGAAGTGCGACGAGAGGTTGTACAGCTTGGGGTTCTCGTTGTCGCGGCTGTCCAGCCTGAGCAGCGCGCGCTCGTAGTCGAGCAGCAGCGCCTCGTGGCTCGCGAAGATCTCGGTGGAGTGCAACGAGGTGTCGGTGACCCCGCACGCCGACATGAACCGCAGGCCGCGGTCGATCTCGGCGGCGAGGGCCTCGTACCGCTCGCCCGCGGGCGAGGTGCGCACGAAGTCCTTGTTCCAGTCGTGCACCTGCGCCAGATCCGCCATCCCGGCCCCGGTCAGCGCGCGCACCAGGTTCATCGCGGCGCCCGCGTTCGCGTAGGCGCGGATCATCCGGCCGGGATCCGGTACCCGTAGCTCCGGCTTGGCGACGAGCGAGTTGACGATGTCGCCGCGGTACACCGGAAGACCGAGCGCGTCCGTCGCGGCGGACCGCGGCTTGGCGTACTGGCCCGCGATCCGGCCGACCTTCACCACCGGCAGGCTCGCGCCGTAGGTGAGCACCACGGCCATCTGCAGCAGGGTGCGCAGGTTCGCCCTGATGTGCGGCTCGGTGTTGGATTCGAAGGTCTCCGCGCAGTCACCGCCCTGCAAGAGGAACGCCTCACCACGGGCGACCATGGCGAGGCGTTCGCTGAGGCGGTCGATCTCGGCGGGCACCGTGATCGGCGGCACGCTTTCGAGCACACCGCGCACGCGCTGGGTCAGCGCGTCGTCCGGCCACGGCGGTTGCTGGGCCGCGGGCTTCGCCAGCGCGGCATCGAGCCGGTCCCGCAGCTCCGGCGGCAGCGGCGGCAGTTCGGGCAGGGTGTCGACGGGGACGTCCACGGTCCAGTTCACCACCCCAGCATACGAAGCAGGACACCCGACCCGTTATTGGGACGGCATGCCCACGGAGTGGACGTGGTCCGCGGGTTCGCGGTCATCGCGCCCACGTGGCTCGCCCGCGCCGGCCGAGAGTCCTGTCGGGACCGCTGGCGCGATGTTGCTCCGTTAGAGGAAACCCTTACCGCGCAGGAATTAACGGTCTCTGCGCCGACTGGTGGACAGCGGGCGCATTCGCACCGGTCTCGTGTCACCGTGGTGCATCGCCGGATGTTTTCGCCGCGAGCGGGAAGGCTTCGCCTTGACCATCAGCGCCGTGAAGCTCAGATCCTCGGAGCTCACCTTGCGCCGCAACCGGACGGCCTTGCTCTTCGCCTTGGGCATCGACAACTTCGGTTCCGGGCTTTTCCTGCCGCTGCCGGTCGTCTACGCCACCCGGATAGCCGGATTGCCGATCGGGGAAGCCGGCGCGATCATCACCATCGGTACCACCGCGGGTCTCGTGATTCCCCCGATCGCGGGAAGGTTCGTCGACCGTTTCGGCCCGAGGGCCGTCGTAATCTGCGCACAGTTTGTTCAGGCCGCCGCGGCGATGGCCTATTTCGCCGCCACCGGCCCGTTGCTCGTCCTGCTCGGCGCGATCCTGCTCGCCGCGGGGCAGCAAGCGTTCTACAGCTCGCTGTTCGCGTTGATCGGTGACACCGCGGGCCCCGGCCCCAAGGATCACACGTTCGCGCTCGCCGGCATGGTGCGGTCGGCGGCGTTCGGGCTCGGCGGGCTCTGCGTCGGCGCGCTCCTCGCCGGCGCGGGGCCGACCGGTTTCCGCCTCGCGGTCGCGGCCGACAGCGTCACCTTCCTCGCCGCCGGGGCGATCCTGCTCACGCGGCTGCGGTTGCCGCACCTCTGCCACCGCAGCGGGCACGCCTCGCTGAACGTGTTGCGGAACCGGCCGTATCTGGCACTGATCGTGGTCGGCGCGCTACTCGGGCTCGCGGTCGACTTCTTCCTCGTCGGCATCCCGGTGTACGTGCTGGAAACCCTGCGCGGGCCGTCCTGGCTGCCCGGCGCGATGGTGGCGCTGGTGACCGCCGTCGGCTGCCTCGCCGCGACGCTCGCGGTGCGCGCGACGCGCCGCCTTCCCCGCACCACGGCGATGGCCTACGGCGCCGCGCTCGCCGTTCTGTGGTGCCTCGCTTCCGCGGCCGCGGTGTGGGTGCCGCCCGAATCGCGGCCGGTTTTCTTGCTCGCCACGACGGTGCTGATCGCCGCGTCCAACCTCATGGGCGCCAGAGCGAACGCGCTCGCCGAAGCCGCCGCGCCACGCCCCTTGCGAGGCCGGTACCTCGCGGCGTTCCAATACGCGTTCACCGTCGCCGGGGTGGCCGCACCGGGCATCGTCGGCCTGTTTTCGGTCGCATCCTGGCTGCCGTGGCTGATCGTCGGCACGTGCGGCGCCCTCGCCGGAACGGCGCTCATCCCGCTTTCCCGTTACCTGCCACGGCACGCGGTCAACGGGCATACTGCGCCGGTGACCATCAGGCCAGCCACCCCGGCCGACGCCGACGCGATCGGGGAAACCCATGTCCTGTCCTGGCAAGCGGCCTACACGGGCTTCCTGCCCAAAAGCTTCCTCGACGGTCTCTCGGTGCCGGAACTGCAAGCGATCTGGCGCGCCAGAATCCTCGACGGGAACCTCGTTTTCGTCGCCACGCACGACGAAGTCGTGGTCGGGTTCGCCGCGGCGGGACCACCGCTGGACACCCGGACGCCACCGGGAACCGGTGAGCTGTACGCGATCTACCTGCACCCCGCGCACTGGCGCCACGGCATCGGCACGAAACTCCACGACCGCGCCGTCGACGCGCTCCGGGAATCCCGCCAGGACCGCGCCGCCCTGTGGGTACTCGACGGCAACGAGCCCGCGCGCCGGTTCTACGAAGCACGCGGCTGGCACTTCGACGGCGCCGCGAAAGACGAATCCGTCGGCGGCAGCCCGCCCCTGCCCCTGGTGCGCTACTCCCGCCCGCTCTAGGGATTTCCGCTCTAGGGAGTTCACTGCGCTGCGAGCAGGCTCGGGTCGCTGTGCCCCGAAGGTGGCTTTCGGGGACCTGAGCGCCCCGAAGGTCACCTTCGGGGCACCAGCAGCCCCGCCCGCACACACCGCGAGGGCCGAGAAAGTGGCGCTAGAGTCCCCGAAGGTGGCCTTCGGGGACCAAGCGCGCTCCCCGCCACCGATCTCGCGGAACCCCCGCGACGCGCGCCCGCCATCGCTGTGGCCTTCCGGAGCCTGAACGACCTGGCTCGTAGCGCTGTGAAAGTCAGACGACGGCGAGTGGGAGGGCGGTCGGGTGCACGGGGGCGGGCAGGTCCGAATCGCCGGTCAGGTAGGCGTCCACCGCGTTCGCCACCGAACGGCCTTCCGCGATCGCCCACACCACCAGCGAAGCGCCGCGGTGCGCGTCACCGCAGACGAACACGCCGGGCGCCGAGGTCTGCCAGTCCGCGCCGCACGAAAGCGTGCCGCGCCGGGTCAGGCTCAGTTCCAGCCCGTCGAGCAGCGGCATGTGCTCGACGCCTTCGAACCCGATCGCCAGCAGCACGAGATCGGCGGGCAGCTCCTCGATTTCGTCGCTCGTCGGAACGACCTCGCGGCGCCCGGTTTCCGGATCCTTCGTCACCTTCACGCGCTGGAGTTCGATCGCGCGCACCCGGCCGTCACCGTCGTCGACGAAACGCTTGACCGCCACCGCGAACCGCCGCTCCCCCGCCTCCTCGTGCGCGGGGTAGGTGCGCAGGATGTACGGCCACGTCGGCCACGGCGAGCGGTCATCGTCCCGTGTGGACGGCGGCTCCGGGTACTGGTCCAGCTGGGTGACCGAAAGCGCGCCCTGACGGGTCGCCGTGCCGTAGGAGTCGGCGCCGGTGTCACCGCCGCCGATGATCACCACGTGCTTGCCGGCGGCGTCGATCTCCGGCGGCCCGTCCCCCTCGACGAACCGGTTGGCGGGCACTAGGTGTTCCATCGCGAGGTGCACGCCGTCCAGCTCGCGCCCCGGTGTCGTCCGGTCGTCGCGCCCGCGCAGCGCGCCGACCGCGAGCACCACCGCGTCGTAGTCCTCGCGCAGCTGCTCGACGGTCAGGTCGACGCCGACCTCGCAGCCGGTGACGAACCGCGTGCCCTCCTTGCGGAGCTGCGCGAGCCTGCGGTCGAGCGCCTTCTTCTCCATCTTGAACTCGGGAATGCCGTACCGCAGCAGGCCGCCGAGCCGGTCATCGCGCTCGAACACGGTGACCTCGTGCCCGGCGCGGGTCAGCTGCTGCGCGGCGGCGAGCCCCGCGGGCCCCGATCCGACGACGGCGACGCGCTGACCCGAGGACACCGCGGACACCTGCGGGGTCACGATGCCCATTTCCCACGACTGGTCGGCGATCGTCTGCTCGACGCGCTTGATCGCCACCGGCCCACCGGAGGCCGGGGAGATCGCCAGCACGCACCCCGCCTCGCACGGCGCGGGGCACAGCTTCCCGGTGAACTCGGGGAAGTTGTTCGTGGCGTGCAAGCGATCGCTCGCCGCCTCCCAGTCGCCCCGGCGCACCAGGTCGTTCCACTCCGGGATCAGGTTGCCCAGCGGGCAGCCCGAGCCACCCGAGTGGCAGAACGGGATACCGCAGTCCATGCACCGCGACGCCTGCTCCCGCACCTCTTCGTTGCGCTCCGCGGGATCGACCTCGGCGTAGACCTCGCGCCAGTCGCCGAGCCTGTCCTCTTTGGACCGCTTCGACGGCTCCCTGCGCTCGTACTTCAGGAATCCACGGGGATCAGCCATTTGCGGCCTCCCTGCTCATGCGGGACACCCGCACCCGGTCGGCACTAATGGCCGGGGCTCCGCCATTATCAGCCATTAGCTGCCTCCATGATGGCCTCGTCCACGTCCCGTCCCTCGGCCCGCGCCGACTTCGCGGCTTCGAGCACGCGGCGGTAGTCCCTCGGCATCACCTTCGTGAACGCGGCCGAGCGCCGCGTCCAGTCCCCGAGCAGCGAGGCCGCCACGGCGGACCCGGTCAGTTCGTGGTGCCGGACGACGATCTCGCGCAGCCACGCGAGATCCGCGGCGTCCGGCTTGAGCAGCTCGACCATGTCCTCGTTGACGCGCGCGCGATCGAGGTCGAGCACGAACGCGTCACCGCCGGACATGCCCGCGGCGAGGTTGCGCCCGGTCGGGCCGAGCACCACCGCGTGCCCGCCGGTCATGTATTCGAACGCGTGGTCCCCGACGCCCTCGGACACGACGAGCGCGCCGGAGTTGCGGACGCAGAACCGCTCGCCGACCTGTCCCCGCAGGAAGATCTCGCCGGAGGTCGCGCCGTAGCCGATGGTGTTCCCGCCGATCACCTGGTTCTCCGCGGCGAACGGGGCGCCGGGATGCGGCCGGACGATCACGCGGCCACCGGAAAGCCCCTTGCCGACGTAGTCGTTCGCGTCACCGATGAGGTCCAGCGTCACGCCGCGCGGCACGAAGGCGCCGAGCGACTGCCCCGCCGAACCGGTGAGCGTGACGTGGATCGTGCCGTCGGGCAGGCCTTCGCCGCCGTAGCGCCGGGTGATCTCGGAGCCGAGCAGCGTACCGACCGTCCGGTTGACGTTGCGCACCGGCAGTTCGAGCCGCACCGGATGCGCGTCCTCCAGCGAGGCCTCCGCGAGCTGGATGAGCGTGCGGTCGAGGGCGTGCTCCAGCCCATGGTCCTGGCCCCTGGTGCGCCGCCGCGCGCCGCCGTAAGGTGTCTCCGAAGGCATTTCGAAGATCGGCGCCAGGTCGAGCCCGCTCGCCTTCCAGTGCTCGACCGCGTCGTCGGTGTCGAGCGCGTCCGCCCGCCCGATCGCTTCGTCGAGGCTGCGGAAACCCAATGCCGCCAAGGTTTCCCTGACCTCCTGTGCGACGAACCGGAAGTAGTTCACCACGTGCTCGGCCTGTCCGGTGTAGCGCTTGCGGAGCTCCGGGCTCTGGGTCGCGACGCCGACCGGGCAGGTGTCCAAATGGCACACCCGCATCATCACGCAGCCGGTGACGATGAGCGGCGCGGTGGCGAAGCCGTACTCCTCCGCGCCGAGCAGCGCGGCGACCACCACGTCCTTCCCGGTCTTCATCGCACCGTCCACCTGCACGGTGATCCGGTCGCGCAGTCCATTGAGGAGCAACGTCTGCTGGGTCTCGGCGAGCCCGATCTCCCACGGCGTGCCCGCGTGCTTGAGCGAGTTCATCGGCGACGCCCCGGTACCGCCGTCGTGCCCGGAGATCAGCACGACATCGGCGTGCGCTTTGGACACTCCCGCCGCGACGGTGCCGACGCCAAGCGAGGACACCAGCTTCACGTGGATGCGCGCGCGCTCGTTGGCGTTCTTCAGGTCGTGGATGAGCTGGGCGAGGTCCTCGATGGAGTAGATGTCGTGGTGCGGCGGCGGGGAAATCAGCCCGACGCCCGGTGTGGAGTGCCGGGTGCGCGCGATCCACGGGTACACCTTGTTCGGCGGCAGCTGACCGCCCTCGCCCGGTTTCGCGCCCTGCGCCATCTTGATCTGGATGTCGTCGGCGTTGACGAGGTACTCGCTCGTCACGCCGAACCGTCCACTCGCGACCTGCTTGATCGCGGACCGGCGCTCCGGGTCGTAGAGCCGTTCGGGGTCTTCGCCGCCCTCACCGGTGTTCGACCGGCCGCCGATCCGGTTCATCGCGATGGCCAGCGTCTGGTGCGCCTCCATCGAGATCGACCCGTACGACATCGCGCCGGTGTTGAACCGCTTGCAGATCGACTCGACTGACTCGACCTCGTCGACCGGGATCGGCGTCCGCTCGCGGAACTTGAACAGCCCGCGCAGCGCGCCGCCCTCGCGGGCGAGGCGGTGCACCTCGTCGCTGTAGGCCCGGTACGCCTCTTCGCGACGGGTCTTGCTCGCGTGCTGCAACAAGAAGACCGTCTCGGGGGTGAACAGGTGCAGCTCGCCCTCACGCCGGTAGGCGTATTCGCCGCCGGTGTCGAGGCGGCGGTGCACGCGGTCGGTCGGGTTGTCCGGGTACGCCCTGCGGTGGCGCAGCGCCACCTCCTCGGCGAGCACGTCGAGGCCGACGCCGCCCAGTTTCGAGCTGGTACCGGTGAAATACTCGTCGAGCAGTTCCTGCGACAGGCCGAGCGATTCGAAGACCTGCGCCGCGGTGTACGCGCCGACGGTCGAGATGCCCATCTTCGACATGATCTTCAGCACGCCCTTGACGAGCGCGCCGACGTAGTTGCGGATCGCCGCGCGCGGCTCGATCCCGGTGATCATGCCCTGGCTGATCAAGTCCTCGATGGACTCGAAGGCGAGGTACGGGTTGACCGCGGCCGCGCCGTAGCCCAGCAGCAGCGCGATGTGGTGCACTTCGCGCGCGTCGCCGCTTTCCACCACGAGCGCCACGCGCAACCGCTCCTTGGTGCGGACCAGGTGGTGGTGCACCGCGGAAACCAGCAGCAGCGACGGGATCGGCGCCATCCGGTGGTCGGAGTCCCGATCGGACAGCACGAGGGTGCGCGCGCCCGCGGCGATCGCCTCGGACGCCTCGCGGCGCACGCGCTCGATCGCCTCCGCGAGCGCGGCGGCGCCACCATCCACTTCGTACAGTCCACTCAAGACGGTGCAGGCGAACCCTGGCAGGTCCCCGTCGTCGTTGATGTGGATGAGCTTCGCGAGCTCGTCGTTGTCGATGACCGGGTAGGGCAGCTGGACGTGACGGCAGGAGGCCGGGCCCGGTTCGAGCAGGTTCTGCTCCGGGCCCATGATCCGGCTCATCGAGGTGACCAGCTCTTCGCGGATCGCGTCCAGCGGCGGGTTGGTCACCTGCGCGAAGCCCTGCTTGAAGTAGTCGTAGAGCTGGCGCGACCGCTTCGACAGCACGGCTGGCGGGGTGTCGGTGCCCATCGAACCGATCGGCTCCGCGCCGTTGACCGCCATCGGGGTCAGCAGGATCTTCAGCTCCTCCTCGGAGTAGCCGAAGGAGAGCTGGCGCCGCAGCACCGAATCGTGGCTCTGCACGATGTGGTCACGATCGGCGAGCTCGGCGATCTGCAGCAGGCCCGCGTGCAGCCAGCCCTCGTACGGCAGCGATTTCGCCAGCCCCGCCTTGACTTCGTTGTCGTCGACGATCCGGCCCGCTTCGGTGTCCACGAGGAACATCCGCCCCGGCTTCAACCGTCCTTTCGCGACTACCTCGTCCGGCGGCAGGTCGAGCACACCCGCTTCGCTGGCGAGGACCACCTTGTCGTCCGCGGTGCGCCACCACCGCGCCGGGCGTAGGCCGTTGCGGTCGAGCACCGCGCCGACGAGCGTGCCGTCGGTGAAGGTGACGCAGGCGGGCCCGTCCCACGGCTCCATGAGGCTCGCGTGGAACTGGTAGAAGCCGCGCCGGGCGGGGTCCATGGTGGCGTGGTTCTCCCACGCCTCCGGGATCATCATCAGCACCGAGTGCGGCAGGCTCCGGCCGCCGAGGTGCAGCAGTTCGAGCACCTCGTCGAAGGAGGCGGAGTCCGAGGCGTCCGGCGAGCAGATCGGGTAGAGCCGCGTGAGATCACCGGGAAGCAGATCGGATTCGAGCAGCGCCTCGCGCGCCCGCATCCGGTTCCGGTTGCCGCGGATCGTGTTGATCTCCCCGTTGTGCGCGACGAACCGGAACGGGTGGGCCAGCGGCCACGACGGGAACGTGTTGGTGGAGAACCGGGAGTGCACGAGCGCGATCGCGCTTTCCAGCCGCGCGTCGGTGAGATCGGTGAAGAACGCGGGCAGCTGCTCGGGGGTGACCATTCCCTTGTAGACGAGCGTGCGCGAAGACAGCGAAGGAAAGTAGACGCCTTCGCCGGAGAGCCCGTTCTCCCCCGGCGTGCTGCGCGCGCTTTCGTGCTCGGCGCGCTTGCGGAGGCAGAACGTCAGCCGATCGAGTTCGAGCCCGCTGGGCCGCGCGCCGTCCGCGTCCGCCTTGCCGGACACGAACAGCATCGAGAAATGCGGCATCACCGAGCGCGCGGTCGGGCCGATGTCGGCCTTGTCCGCGTCGGTCGGCACCTCGCGCCAGCCCAGCACGTCGAGGCTTTCCTCGTCGGCGATCCGCTCGATCAGCGCGACGGACTTGCGCCGCTGCTCGGCATCGGTCGGCAAGAACGCGATGCCCGCGGCGTAGGTGTGGTGCCCGGCCACCGGCCGGGGCAGTGCGAACCCCGCGACCGCGCGCAGCAGCCGGTCCGGCAGCTGCAGCAGGATGCCCGCGCCGTCACCACTGGTCGGCTCGGCACCCGCGGCGCCGCGGTGGTCGAGGTTGGTCAGCGCGGTCAGGCCGTCGGTGACGATGTCGTGCGAACGGCGGCCTCCGACGTCGGCCACCATGGCCACGCCGCAGGAGTCCTGTTCGGTGGACGGGTCGTAAAGGCCCGTTTTGCCTGGATTGGCGGAGAAGATCATCAGGGACCTCCTTCGTCGTCTTCGTGCGTGTTCGGGACATCCCCCCAAGGACGTGGCGCACGGGACGACGATGGCCCGGTCGTTAGCGCGACTTTAACACCCAGGAAACACGACGGCATCCCGCGCAGGAGGCCGCTGCGCTGCGAAATGTAACGATCTGGGTGTGCGGAACGACGACGTTCCTGATGGGGCGCGACTACTTGATTGCGCTAAGTAACGCCAACGGGTTACTCGGAAGAGCTTACCCCGGATGGCCCACCCGATCACCCCGGTGCCACCGAACGGGTACCGCGAACGTCACCCGGTCGTCACCGGCGAGCCGCCCCCGGACCACCGCCGGGTAGCGTCCTGACGAGCGCAGAAAGCGCCCCGCCGGACCACTCGAGGTGATCATGCCCCGCCGCACCGCACCCCTGCTCCTGCTCCTCGCCGCCCTTCTCGGCGCGAGCGTGCTGAGCGGGTGCGCCACCAGGGACGAAGCCGCGCCGCCCCAAGTCGGCACCGGATTCCCGCTGGAAGTGACGCCGCCCGGCGGGAAACCGCTGAAGTTCGACCGCGAGCCGCAGCGGATCGTGTCGTTGTCACCGACCGCGACCGAAACCCTGTTCGCCGTCGGCGCCGGGCGCCAGGTGGTCGCCGTGGATTCCTTGTCGAACTTTCCCGAAGGCGCGCCGCACAGCAAGCTGTCCGCGCTCACGCCGGACCCGGCCGCGATCGGGGGCTACGCACCGGATCTGGTGATCGTCTCCGCCGACGCGGGCGGCAAGCTCACCGCCGCGCTGGACAAGCTCGGCGCGAAGACGCTCGTGCTCTCCGACGCCAAAACCCTCGACGACGCGTTCGCCCAGTTCAGCCTGCTGGGCAAGGTGACAGGACATCCCGCCGAAGGCGAGGACCTCGCCAAGCGGACGCGAGCGGACATCGACAAGATCGTCGCGGACACCCCGAAACCGACCGCGCCGCTCACCTACTACCACGAGCTGGACCAGACCTTCTACAGCCTCACCTCGGCCACCTTCATCGGCGGTGTCTACAGCCGGTTCGGGTTGGTGAACATCGCCGACGCCGGCGACCCGCACGCCGCGGGCGGGTACCCGCAACTGTCCGCGGAACGCATCCTCAAGGCAGACCCGAAGCTGATCTTCCTCGGCGACACCAAGTGCTGCGGGCAAAACGCGCAGTCGGTCGGCGCGCGCCCCGGCTGGAACACGCTCAGCGCGGTGAAATCCGGCAACGTGGTCGCGCTCGACGACGACATCGCGTCGCGGTGGGGTCCGCGCGTCACCGATCTGGTGCGCGCGGTGGCCGCCGCGGTGGCCAAGGCGGGCAAGTAGGTGCGTGCCCGCACCACCCTGCGGCCCCCGGTGCTGCTGACCGCGCTCGCCGTGCTGGTCGCGGTGACCGTGCTGGCCGTGCTCCTCGGCGCGGGCGATCTCGGCTGGCAGCGGGTGTTCGGGGAGATCTGGGCACAGCTCACCGGCGGCAGGTCACCGCTGTCCGAACGGGAGGCCGCGATCGTCTGGGCCCTGCGGGTGCCGCGCGTGCTGCTGGCTGGGCTCGTCGGCGCCGCGCTGGCCGGATCGGGCGCCGCGTTCCAGGGCGTGTTCCGCAACCCGCTCGCCGATCCGTATCTGCTCGGCGCGGCGGCGGGCGCCGGGATGGCGGCCACGCTCGTCGTGGTGCTCGCGCCGTCGACCACCGGCTGGGTGGTGGGACCGCTGCCGATCGCCGCGTTCGCGGGCGCGCTCGGCGGCGTCGGGCTGAGCTGGCTGCTCGGCCGGTCCGCCGGCCGCACCGGGACCGCGACGCTGCTGCTGGCCGGTGTCGCGGTGGCGTCGTTCCTGACCGCGGTCCAGACCTTCGTGCAACAGCTCAACACCGAGACGATCAAACAGGTCTACACCTGGATGCTCGGCGGCCTGAACGTCAGCGGGTGGCAGGAGGTGTGGCTCGCACTGCCCTACGTGGCGCTCGCGGCGGTCGTGCTGTGCCTGTGCGCACGACTGCTCGACGTGCTCAGCCTCGGCGACGCCGAAGCCGCGTCGCTGGGTGTCCACCCCGGACGGGTCCGGCTCCTGCTGCTCGTCGCGGCCTCGCTGGCGACCGCGGCCGCCGTCGCGGTGAGCGGGCTCATCGGCTTCGTCGGCATCGTGGTGCCGCACATCGTCCGCATGCTCGCGGGAGCCAGCTATCGCGTGGTGATCCCGCTGTCGCTCCTCGGCGGCGCGGCGTTCCTGATCGTCGCGGACTACGTCGCCCGCACGATCATGCCGGGAGAGCTCCCGCTCGGCGTCGTCACCGCGTTCGCGGGCGCGCCGTTCTTC
This sequence comes from Amycolatopsis sp. CA-230715, assembly GCF_018736145.1. Taxonomy (GTDB): domain Bacteria; phylum Actinomycetota; class Actinomycetes; order Mycobacteriales; family Pseudonocardiaceae; genus Amycolatopsis. The sequence goes on along the minus strand of NZ_CP059997.1, from coordinate 7,009,033 downwards.
GTGCTGGTGCTGCGTTCCTCCCGAGGACGGCACTCGTGATCGCGCTCCGGCTGAAAGGGGTGAGCGCGGGCTACGGCGGCGACCCCGTGGTGTCCGGTGTGGACGCATCGGTGCCCGAGGGCGGCTGGCTCGCGATCGTCGGCCCGAACGGGGCAGGCAAGTCGACGCTGCTCAAGGCGGTCGCCGGTCTGCTGCCGGGATCCGGTGAGATCACGCTGCACGGGTCGAACGTGAACTCCTTGTCCCACAAGGAAAAAGCCAGGGAGATCGGCTACTCGCCGCAGAACCCGTCGATGCCGGACGGGCTCACCGTCACCGACTACGCGCTGCTCGGCCGGACCCCGCACCTCGGCGCACTGGCGAGGGAGGGCAGGCATGATCTGTCCATAGTGGAGGACGTGCTGACCAGGCTCGACCTCGGCGAGCTCGCCGGGCGTCCACTTCGGACGCTTTCCGGCGGCGAACGGCAGCGCACCGTGCTCGCCAGGGTGCTCGCGCAGCGGACGCGCCTGCTCCTGCTCGACGAGCCCACCACCGGCCTCGACATCGGGCACGCGCAGGCACTGCTCGAACTCGTCGACCGGTTGCGGCGCGAGGACGGCACCACCGTGGTGTCCACTCTGCACGATCTGACCTTCGCGGCGCAGTTCGCCGACCAGCTGCTGCTCGTGCACGACGGGAAGGTGGTCTCCGGCGGGACACCGCGCGAGGTGCTCACCCCCGGCGCGCTCGCCGCCTACTACGGGGCCGAGACCGAGATCCTGCAGGGCACCGACGGCAACCTCGTGGTGGTGCCCACCCGCAAGCGGTGATACCGAACCCGGGGTCACGCGAATTTCTCACCATCTTCGCCGGGAGCGGAACCGGGGCCGGCCCCGGACTGTCATAATCGCGGTCTCGTGAGCGGAAGCCGAGACACCAGCGGCCCGGGAGGGGATCACATGAGCGGCGACGGTATCGACGTCCATACGGACAAAGTGGCTGAATATGCCCAGAACATCCAGAACATGAACCGCGTGGTCGACAAGATTTCCGACTACATGCACACCTACGGCTGCGACAAGTCCGGGTTCACCGGCCTGCTGATGGTGCTGCACCCCGCGGTCGACCTGGTCCAGTCGCTCTACGACGAGTCGCTCAAGTTCGGCCGCGAACGGCTCACCTCCCTCTCCGACGGTGTGAAGAACGCGGGCAAGGCGTACGAGCAGCACGACGAGGCCGTCGCGAAGGCATTGGAAGAGCTCGCTCGCGGGCTCGACACCGGCGCACCGGCAGCCGGCTGAGAACGGGGGACGACATGGCGAAGCGCGGCTCGGGCGGCACGAAGAACAAGGAAAAGACCCCCGAGGAAAAAGAGCACGACAAGGCGCTCAAGAAGCAGGAAAAGGCCGACGACAACAGTCAGCGGCGGCGCACCGACGGCCGCACGTCCGAGGAGTCGAATCCGAAGGACTTCAAGGCGAGCAAACCCGCGGGCGCGCTTTCCGACGGCAGCGAAATCATCGAGGTGCTCAAGCCACCGCCGCCGCCGGACGGGAAGAACATCCAGGAGCTGGTCAACGAGGCGGGCTGGGAGGTCGCCGGCGTCGACTGGGCGTTCAAGAAGGTCACCGGGCATTCCATAGTGGAGACCGTGATCATGCCGATCACCGGTGACTTCAACAAGATCCAGCAGAACGCCGAAGCGTGGAAGACCATCTCCAACAGCATGAAGCAGTTCTCGGCGACGATGAGCGGCAACGCCGACATCATCACGCAGACCTGGCGGGGCCCCGCCGGTCAGGCGCACAAGGAGTACGTCGACCGGTACTGGAAGATCGGGCTCACCGTCGAAGGCAAGATCGCCGACACGATCGGCAAGGGTTTCGAAACGCTCGCCGACCAGTCGCAGAAGCTGTGCGGTAAGGCCCTCGACCTCCTCAAGCGGCTGGTGGACAAGATCCTGCAGGCGCTGGCGAAGCTGTGCGTGCCGGTGGCGGGCTGGATCGCGGCCGCTTCGATGATCTGGGACGCCTTCGAGCTGTACCAGAAGATCGTCGACATCATCGACATGGTCAAGGACATCATCAAGAAGATCGGCGAGCTGTGGGACTCGCTGAAGTCGCTCGGCTCCCAGCTCGCGAAGATCAAGGAGATCCGCAACGTCGGCGACCTGAAGCAGTGGTCGCTCGAAACCGCGAAGGCGGGCAAGGAAACCTACGACAAGGGCAAGGAAGTCACCGAAGGCGCCACCGACATCAAGGACAAGGCGGCGGGGACGAAGGACACCGTGCCCGATCACGACAAGCCGCGGGTACCGAAGAAGATGCCGGAGCGCAGTGGCCACATGAGCGGGAAGATCTGACGTGAGCGAGTACGCGGAAGAAGACGACGACTCCTGGAAGACCCCCGCGCTGCGGGAAGCCGAGGCCCAGCTCGGCGAAGCGCTCGTCCGCTCCGACGAGCTGCAGGACGAGATCGACCAGATGAACCTGCCGCCGCTGGAGCCGAGGGTCGCCACCGAGGAACAGGTGGAGGCGGTCAAGGCGCAGGCCGACGACCCGAAGGCGGTCCCGGCGATGCGCGTGATCAAGCAGCTGGTCGGCGAGGGCGAGTTCACCTGGGAAGACGTCGTGGTGGGCAAGGCCTACGCGCACCCCCGCGTGCAGGAGGCGATGGAAACCGATCTCGGCCAGTTCCGCGAGGTCTACCAGGAATTCGAAGAAGGGCACACCTTCGACGAGGTCCTCGAAGCACGCGGGATCTCCGGCGCGATGACCAACGTCGGTCCGGGCAGCACGGCGCCCGCCGGTCCGTCGCCGGACGACGAGGACGTCTCCTTCGAAGAGCGCCCGGTGTTCGGCTCCGGCGACGACCGCCCCGCGCCGAAACCGAAGGGCCCCCGGCACGCGCGTCCGGACGATGACGACGACTACTTCGGCGGCTCACCCTTCCCGACCTAGAACGTTCGGCGGTGGCTGACGCCCTGAAGGTGGCTTCGGGGCGTCTACCGCCCCGAAGGCCACTTTCGGGGCTTGTGGGGGTGGTTAGCGCCAGGAGGGGAGCCACATTTCGGCTTGCCAGTGGGTGGTGGTGATGGGGTCGGCGTTGAGGATGGGCCAGAGCCAGGCGAAGTTGGCGACGACGAGTCCGGTGTAGAGGGCGATGGCGAGTAGTCCGGTGCCGCGGCGTTCGGCGCCGCGGCGGGCGGCGCCGAGGATCTGTCCGCAGATGAGGGTCAGGCCCAAGGCGAGGAACGGGGCCATGGGGGTGGCGTAGAAGAAGTACATCTGGCGGTCGAGGTTGATGAACCAGGGCAGCAGCCCGGCCAGGTAGCCGACGGTGACCGCGGCGTAGCGCCAGTCGAAGCGGAACAGGGTGCGCCACAGGCTCCAGCCCAGCATGGGCAGCGCGAGCCACCACAGGGCGGGGGTGCCGATGAGCATGGTCGCCCGCACGCATTCCGACCCGCCACACCCCGACACCGACGCCCCGGACTCATAGGAGTAGAGCATGGGGCGCAGGCCCATCGGCCAGGTCCAGGGTTTGGACTCCCACGGGTGCGGGTGGTCTTTCGGGGTGAACAGGGTGGCGTGGAAGTGCAGCACGTTCGCGGTGTACTCGCCCAGCGACCGCAGCGCGGCGGGCAGGAACCCGAACAGTCCGGGGTCGACGTTCTTGATCTCGGTGTAGTAGCGGTCGGTAGCGGTCTCACTGGCGAACCACGCCCAATAACTAGCCAGATACGTCAACACCGGGATCGCGACGATCGCCCACAGCGCGGGTGCGACATCGCGGCGGAGTGTGCCCACCCAGGGCCGTTCCACCCCGGCCGCGCGTCGTGCGGCGACGTCGAAGGCCACGCACAACACTCCGAACGCCGCCATGTAGTACAGGCCGGACCATTTGATCGCGAAGGTCAGCCCGACCATCAGCCCGGCCGCGAACCGCCACCACCGAAACCCCAGCTTCGGACCGAACCGGGTCTCGTGCACCCAGCCCTGGCGCACCGCGGTCGCCAGCCGCTCCCGTACCTGGTCCCGATCCCGCAGCAGACACGCGAACGCGGCGAGGGCGAACACGGCGATGAAGATGTCGAGCATCCCCATCCGCGACTGCACGTGCAACACCCCGTCGCAGATCACCAAAACCCCAGCGATCCCACCCAACAAGGTCGACCGCGTCAACCGCCGCGCGATCACGACCGTCAACGCGATCAACACCGTGCCCGCGATCGCGGGCACGATCCGCCACCCCCACCCCCCATACCCGAACAACGCCTCACCCACCGCGATCAACTGCTTCGCCAACGGCGGATGCACCACGAGCTCGTAGCCCGCGTTGTCTTCGAAACCGCCGTTGCGCAGCACCTGCCACGCTTGCGGGACGTAGTGCTTTTCGTCGAAGACGGGCGAACCCTTGTCGGTGGGGACGCCGAGGTTCTGCAACCGGACGAACCCGCCGATCAGAGTCAGCACGATCGTCACGACCAGCGCCCGCACCCGATCCTGCGGCATCGGACTCCCCAGCAACGCCGCCTCACGATCCGACGGCGGCCGCAACACCTCAGGATCATCCCCGTGCGGGCGGGTCAGCGTGGCAGTCACAGGGCCCGATCCTAGAGTCTCGTTTCCCGCTGGGGCGCGAGGTAGCGGATCTCACGATTTTCGGCGCGATTTCGCCGTTCCGCACGTGAGCGAGGGCCGAGAAAGTGGCGCCAGGGTCCCCGAAGGTGGCCTTCGGGGCGGTAGATGCCCTGAACGTCACCTTCGGGGCAGGCAGAAGGGCAGCCACCCACGCTAGGGGCATCTTTCGTGGCAGCTGGTCGGCGCGGTTACCGGGATTCTGGTTGGTTGCCGCTGTCGGCCTTCTCTTCGGCCGCGGCGGTCCCGCCCGCCCCAGCGGTCCCGCCGGTCGCGGTTCCCCCGGCGGCAGCGAGCTTTTCGTCGTCCGGTTTCTCCGCCGCACTGTCCTCTTCGGACGGTTGGCCCCCGGGTTCGTTCCGCGGATCGTCCTTGCTGCGCAACGACTCCGGTAGCTCACGAGGCCCTCGGGACTTGGCGAGCACGACGTAGACGACCGCGCCGATGAACACCAGGATCGAGACCCAGACGTTGACGCGCACCCCGAAGATGTGGTTCGCGCTGTCGGAGCGCATCATCTCGATCCACGTGCGGCCGAGCGTGTATCCGGCGACGTACAGCCCGAACACCCTGCCGTGGCCGAGCTTGAACCGGCGGTCCGCCAGCACGATCAGCCCGGCGACCGCCAGGTTCCAGAGCAGTTCGTAGAGGAACGTCGGGTGCACCGGGCTGCCCTCGAGCGGGATGTGCCCGATCGCGACGCCCGTCGGGCCCTGGTCGGGGATGCCCGGGTTGCTCGGGTCGAAGCGCTGGTAGATCTCCAGTCCCCACGGCAGATCGGTGTGCGCGCCGTAGAGCTCCTGGTTGAAGTAGTTGCCGAGCCTGCCGATCGCCTGCGCGACGACGATGCCGGGCGCGATCGCGTCGGCCATCGCGGGCAACGGGATCCCGCGGCGGCGGCAGGCCAGCCACGCGCCGACGGCACCGAGCGCGATGGCACCCCAGATGCCGAGCCCGCCTTCCCAGATCTTCAGCGCGTTGAGCGGGTTCTTGCCCTCGCCGAAGTAGAGCTGGTTGTCGGTGATGACGTGGTAGAGCCGCCCGCCGACGAGCCCGAACGGCACCGCGAACACCGCCATGTCGACGACCGCGCCCTTGGTGCCGCCGCGCGCGACCCAGCGGCGTTCGCCCCACCAGATCGCGACGATGATGCCGGCGATGATGCAAATGGCGTAGGCGCGGAGGGGAATCGGCCCGATATGCCAAACCCCATGGTCGGGGCTGGGAATGCTGGCGAGATGTGCGACCGAGGCGGAAATCACGAGGCCACCGTAACGTGTCGGTGTCTCGGCCCGGTGAGGTGCCGCCACTGAGCACGCTCAAGCAGCACGATCAGCGCAGCGCGGCGCCGACCGCCTTCCGCAGTTCCGGCAGCTTGGCGTACAGCTTTTCACCTGGGCATTCGGTGCTGTAGAAGTCCCGGTGCCCCTTGATCTCGGCGGTCGGGATGCCGTACTGGGCGCAGATGTAGGCGCACAGCGCGACGAGCGCGTCCCACTGCGCCTTCGGCGGCACGACCGAGGTGTAGGTGCCCTCGTTCTCGATGCCGATGGCGTTGTCGTTCTGGCCGGGGCAGTGCGCCGCCCTGATCACCCGCTGCCCGGAGCGCAGCGCGTCGAGGCTGCCGTGCCTGCCTTCCAGCGCGTAGCCGCCGCGGCTGACGGTGAAGTGCTGCCCGGTGTCCGACCAGCCGTTGTTGTCCATGTGATCGGCCTGGTCGTTGCGCGCCACCTCGAAGGCGTGCTCGCGCGAATAGTCGGTACTGTTCGCGCTCGCGATGTGGTGCACCAGAATCCGGTTCGCCTTGTGCCCGATGGTGACGAGCTGGTCGCTCGGAGCCCGCGCACCCCACTCCGCACAGCCGTAGACGCGAGGTGCTGCCGAAGCGGTACCGGGCAGCAGCAGACCCGCCGCTCCGGTCCCCGCGACGAGCGCCCCGAACCGGAGCAGGTTCCTGCGGTCCCACACATGATCAGCCATGCGCGCCATCGTGAGACGGCCGCGTACAGGATCCGTACAAACGCTCTACGCCGGGCTGACGGCCTTTCGGACGCCTTCGGCGAGTTCGCCGGACAGCGCGTGCACCGCGTCGGTGCCCTCAGCCGCAGCGGTCACCAGCGCGGAGCCGACGATCACCGCGTCCGCGAACGCGGCGACCTCGGCGGCCTGCTCGCCGGAGCGCACGCCGAGCCCGACGCCGATCGGCAGGTCGGTGTGCGCGCGGGTGCGCCGGACCAGTTCCTCGGCACCGGCGCCGACGGTGTCCCGCGCGCCGGTCACGCCCATCACCGCGGTCGCGTAGACGAAACCCGAGCTGGCGCGCACGGTGCGGTCGATCCGCTCCTCCGACGACGACGGCGCGACCAGGAAGATCCGGTCGAGCCCGTGCGCCCGCGAAGCCGCCATCCAGTCGTCGCCCTCGTCGGGCGTCAGGTCCGGGGTGATCATGCCGAGCCCGCCCGCCGCGGCGAGATCGCGCGCGAACGCGTCCACGCCGTAGCGGTGCACCGGGTTCCAGTACGTCATCACGACGGCGCTGCCACCCCGCGCGGAGACCGACTCGACGACCTCGAACACGTTCTTCAGCCGGAAGCCCGCGGTGAGCGCGGCGTCGGCGGCGGCCTGGATCGTCGGGCCGTCCATCACCGGGTCCGAATAGGGCACGCCGACCTCGACGAGATCCGCGCCGCCGTCGACCATCGCGGACAGCAGGTCCTTCGAGCCGTCCACGGTCGGATAGCCCGCGGGGAGGTACCCGACGAGCGCCGCGCGGCCTTCGCCCTTCGTCCGCGCGAAAACATCGCTCAGAGTCACAGCTTCTCCTCGTCGACCAGCGCGAAGTACTTGGCGGCGGTGTCCATGTCCTTGTCGCCGCGCCCGGAGAGGTTCACCAGGATCAGGCCGCCCTCGCCGAGTTCGTGGCCCAGCTTCAGCGCACCCGCGAGCGCGTGCGAGGACTCGATCGCCGGGATGATGCCCTCGGTGCGCGAAAGCAGCCGCATCGCGTCCATCGCCTCGGCGTCGGTCACCGCGCGGTACTCGGCGCGCCCGGTGTCCTTGAGCCACGAGTGCTCGGGGCCCACGCCCGGGTAGTCGAGCCCGGCGGAGATCGAGTACGCCTCGATGGTCTGGCCGTCTTCGTCCTGCAGCAGGTACGAAAGCGCGCCGTGCAGCATGCCAGGGGTGCCCTCGGTCAGCGTCGCGCCGTGCTCACCGGAGTCCAGGCCCTTGCCGCCTGGCTCCAGCCCGACCAGCCGCACGTCCGGGTCGTCGATGAACCCGTGGAAGATGCCGATCGCGTTGGACCCGCCGCCGACGCACGCGGCCACCGCGTCGGGCAGCCTACCGGTCAGATCGAGGATCTGCGCGCGCGCCTCCTCGCCGATGATCTTGTGGAAGTTCCGCACCATCACCGGGAACGGGTGCCCGCCCGCGGCGGTGCCGAGGAGGTAGTGCGTAGTGTCCACATTGGACACCCAGTCGCGGAGCGCTTCGTTGATCGCGTCCTTGAGCGTGCGCGACCCGGTCTTGACCGGGATCACCTCGGCGCCGAGCAGCTTCATCCTCGCCACGTTCAGCGCTTGCCGCTCGGTGTCGACCTCGCCCATGTAGACGACGCAGTCGAGGTCGAGCAGCGCGCACGCGGTGGCGGTGGCGACGCCGTGCTGGCCGGCGCCGGTCTCCGCGATCACCCGCTTCTTGCCCATGCGCTTGGTCAGCAGCGCCTGGCCGAGCACGTTGTTGATCTTGTGCGAGCCGGTGTGGTTCAGGTCCTCGCGCTTGAGGAAGATCCGCGCACCGCCCGCGTGCTCGGCGAACCGCGGCGCTTCGGTGAGCAGCGACGGCCTGCCCGCGTAGTCCCGCAGCAGCCGGGCGAACTCGCCGGTGAACTCCGGGTCGAGCCTGGCCTTGTCGTACTCGGCCGACAGCTCGTCCATCGCGCCGATCAGGGCCTCCGGCATGAACCGGCCGCCGAACGGGCCGAAGTGGCCGCGCTCGTCGGGGTCGTGGCCGTTCGGCTTCTTCTCGTCGGTCACCGCGAGGGCCTCGGGCAGGCCGGGTGGGACCCGGCGGTGACCAGCTTGACCAGCGCGCCCTTCGGGTCGCCCGAAGCGACGAGCCCTTCGCCGACCAGCACCGCGTCGGCGCCGTGGCCCGCGTAGGACATCAGGTCGCCCGGCCCGCGGACACCGGACTCGGCGATCTTGACCACGTCCATCGGCAGCCCGGGTGCGAGCCTGCTGAACACGTCGGTGTCCACTTCGAGCGTGTGCAGGTTCCGCGCGTTGACGCCGACGATCCTGGCGCCCGCTTCGAGCGCGCGATCGGCCTCCTCGGCGTTGTGCACCTCGACGAGCGCGGCCATCCCGAGCGACTCGACCCTGTCCAGCAGCGAAACGAGCGCGTTCTGCTCCAGCGCCGCGACGATCAGCAGCACCATGTCCGCGCCGTGCAGGCGCGCCTCGTGCACCTGGTACGGGCTGACGATGAAGTCCTTGCGCAGCAAGGGAACGTCGACCGCCGCGCGCACCGCGTCGAAATCGGCGAGCGAGCCGCCGAACCGGCGCTGCTCGGTCAGCACGCTGATCACCCGCGCGCCCGCGTCCTCGTAGTCCTTCGCCAGCGCGGCCGGATCAGGGATGTCGGCCAGTGCGCCCTTCGACGGGCTGCGGCGCTTCACTTCGGCGATCACGCCGACCGAAGAATCCCGCAGCGCGCCCATCGCGTCCCGCGGCGCCGGAGCGTCCGCGGCCTTGCGCTTCAACTCGTCGAACGGCAGCGCGGCTTCGCGCTCGGCGAGGTCCGCACGCACGCCTTCGACGATTTCCTCGAGCACGCTCACCGGGCGCCCTCGCCGGCCGAAACGCTTGAGGTGTTCACAGCTTCACTCGCAAGGTGCCTCACAAAAACCTTCCCCTTCCCGCCTGAATGATGCTAACCCGGGCAACACTCAGTAGTGGCTTCGGGTCGATACCGGAGCGATTACCGCGAAGCGGTGGGATCTTCCCCATCGGACAGTGACTCCCACAGTTCGGTGTCGGGGTCGCGCACGGTCCGTTTGGCGCCCGGCGCGGAGTAGCGCGCGCCGAGGCGTGGCATCCGGCCCGCGCCCTTGAACCCTGCCAACCCGGCGGCGACCATCAGAATTCCCCCGGCGAGCGCGAGCGCGCGCCCGGCGTAGATCTCGGCAACCGGTGCGCCATCGGGAAAACCGCCGAACCGGACGCCGTTCACCGCGGTCCAGCAGGCCGCCAGTCCCGCCACCGCGAGCACGGCGCCGAACACGCGGCGCGGCCAGCCCCCGGTGGCGATCATCGCGGCCACTCCGGCCAGCGCGAGCAGCGCCAGCGGCACCACGGCGCTCGCTTCCTCGGCGCCGGTGCGCTGGTCGAGCACGATCCCGCGGACGCCAGCGTCGCGCGCCGACGCGACCCAGACCAGCCTCGACGACCCCCACAAGGCGGCGGCGCTGAGCAGGAGCAGCAGCGAAACCAGCCACAGCGACCGGTTCCGCTTCGGCGCTTCGTCAGACACCGGTGTCGTCTCCAGCAGGCGACTCGGCCGGGGCGAGCGTCTGCGCGGCGGCCACCGCGGACAGCACCGTGCGCGCCTTGTTGAGCGATTCGGTGTCCTCGTACTCGGCCTCGGAGTCCGCGACGACGCCGCCACCGGCCTGCACGAACGCCGTGCCGTCCTTGACCAGCGCGGTGCGGATCGCGATCGCGGTGTCGGCGTCACCGGCGAAGTCGAGGTACCCGACCACGCCGCCGTAGAGCCCGCGCCTGGTCGGTTCGAGCTCCTCGATCAGCTCCATCGCGCGCACCTTCGGCGCACCGGACAGGGTGCCTGCCGGGAAGCACGCGGTGACCGCGTCGAAGGCGGTCTTGCCCTCGGCCAGCTCCCCGGTGACGGTCGACACGATGTGCATCACGTGGCTGTACCGCTCGACCTCGAAGAAGTCGACGACCCGCACCGTGCCCGGCTTGCACACGCGGCCGAGGTCGTTCCGGCCGAGGTCGACGAGCATGAGGTGCTCCGCGCGCTCCTTCTCGTCGGCGAGGAGGTCCTTCGCGAGCTGCGCGTCCTCCTCCGGGTCGAGGCCCCGCCAGCGGGTGCCCGCGATCGGGTGCGTCGTCGCGCGCCCGTCCCTGACCGTGACCAGCGATTCGGGGCTCGATCCGACGATGTCGAACCCGTCGAGCCGCAGCAGGTACATGTACGGGCTGGGGTTCGAGGTGCGCAGCACGCGGTAGATGTCGAGCGCGTCGGCCTTGTTGGGGATCTCGAAGCGCTGCGAGGGCACCACCTGGAACACCTCGCCCGCGTGGACCGCCTCGACCGCCTTCTCGACCGCGGCGCCGTACTCTTCCCTGCTCCGGCGGCGGAGGAACTCCGGTGCCGGGCGCGAGAACACCGCTGTCGTCGACGGCGCGGCGGCGCGCAGGCGCACCGTCATCTCCTCGATGCGGCGCACCGCGTCGTCGTAGGCCGCGTCGACGCGCTCCGGCGAGTCGTCCCAGTTCACCGCGTTCGCGATGAGCGTGACCGTGCCTTCGTGGTGGTCGAACGCGGCGAGATCGGTGGCGAAGAGCATGGTCAGCTCGGGGATGTCGAGATCCCGCTCGGCGAGTTCCGGCAGCCGTTCGAGCCAGCGGACCGCGTCGTAGCCGATGTAGCCCACCATTCCGCCGGTCAGCGGCGGCATACCGGGCAACGGCTCGGTGTGCAGCAGTTCGACGGTCTCCCGCAGCACCCGCAGCGGGTCGCCGCCGCGGGGAAGTCCCGCGATCGGCGTGCCTTCCCAGACGGCGGCACCATCGCGGACGGTCAGCGCGGCCGGGCTGTGCACACCGACGAACGACCAGCGCGACCACGACCCGCCGTTCTCCGCCGATTCGAACAGGAAGGTGCCGGGACGATCTTGGGCGAGCTTGCGGTAGACCGCGATCGGCGTCTCGCCATCGGCGAGGAGCCTGCGGACCACGGGGATGACGCGCCTGCCCTCGGCGAGGGCTCGGAACTCGTCTCTCGCCGGGCTCACCGGTCCGAGACCGGCGGTGCTGGCGTTCGCGGAAGGGGCACTGGCCATGCGAGCATTGTGCCCTGCCCCCTTATTCGCGCCCATACCCCGTGTTTATCGCCGAGCTAATTCATACTGTGTTGAATTATTGGGCACGGCGGGTCATGATGAGCCCGTGAGCGATGGCAACGAACCCGCCAAGCGGCGAGGACGACGCCCCGGCGGGCAGGACACCAGGACCGCCCTCGTCGAGGCCGCGCGCGCGGTGTTCCGCGAATCCGGCTACGAGGGCGCCACGGTGCGCACCATCGCGACCAGGGCGGGCGTGGACGCCGCCATGGTGAACCACTGGTTCGGCTCGAAGGAGAACCTGTTCGCCCAAGCCGTCCTGCAACTGCCGTTCGATCCGCAGGAACTGATCGCGGCCCTGCTCGCGGGCGACGTCGAGCACCTCGGCGAACGCATCGTGCGCACCTTCCTCACCCGCTGGGACGAGACCGAGGGCGGCGTCTTCCCCGCGCTCGTCCGCAGCGTCGCCGGGCACGAGCAGGCGGGCGACGTGCTGAAGGACTTCTTCCTCAAGCAGGTGTTCAGCAGGATCGTCGCGAAGCTCAACGTGGACGACAAGGAGTTCCGCGCCACCCTGTGCGCCTCGCAGCTGATCGGCATGGGCATGGTCCGCTACGTCGCCCGGTTCGAGCCGCTCGCGTCGACCGATATCGAAACCGTGGTCACCGCCGTCGCCCCGAACATGCAACGCTACATAACCGGCTCAATTTCTTAATCGGTCGTCCACCGAGGAGGGTGTCGTGGTCCCCGAAGGCCACCCTCGGGGACCCCAGCGCCACTTTCCCGGCCCTCGCAGGCGTGCGGGCCGGGCTGCACATGCCCCGAAGGCCACCTTCGGGGCGTTAGACGCCGCGATTCCACCCCTCGCACGCTCAACTGCCGCCGGGCTCCTGCCCCGAAAGTGACCTTCGGGGCGCTGGGTGCCCCGAAGGTCACTTTCGGGGCACGCGAGAGATCTCTGTAGGAGCATGAGCCTCGCCAGGCGCACCGCAACTCCACTCGCCCGCCTACCTCCCGAGTGCCGCGAGGTCCGCGCCGAAGGCGCGGCCATTGCCAACCCAGCCACCCACCGGCGAGCCAACGCACCCCGCGCGGCGGCGAGCGTTCAAGTTGGGCGCAGGGCCGCCAGGCCCTCTAAATTTGAGATGGCAGGGCGCCCAGCGCGACCAACCGGCGGATCACCTCGAGTGCCGCGCCCTGGCAGCTCAAATTTCGCCGCCCAATAAAATATCAGCGTCGAAGCAAGTGCGGGTGCCGGTGTGGCAGGCGGGGCCTTCCTGGTCGACGCGCACGAGCACGGTGTCGGCGTCGCAGTCGAGCCTGACTTCGCGCACGTGCTGCACGTTCCCCGAGGTCTCCCCCTTCACCCACAGCCGCTGCCTGCTGCGCGAGTAGTACGTGCCGCGGCGGGTGGTGAGCGTGCGGTCGAGGGCCTCGTCGTCCATCCAGGCGACCATCAGCACGTCGGAGGTGGTGTGGTCGACCACGACCGCGCAGATCAGCCCGTCGGCGTTGCGCTTGAGCCTGGCGGCGATGGCCGCGTCGAGGGTCATGTCTGGCTCCTGACCACGATTCCGCCCGCGCGAAGGGTTTCCTTCACATCGGCGATCTTCAACTGTCCGAAGTGGAACACGCTGGCGGCGAGCACCGCGTCGGCTCCGCTGTGGACGGCGGGGGCGAAGTGCTCCAGCGCGCCCGCGCCACCGCTCGCGATCACCGGCACGCGCACCGCCTTGCGCACCAGCTCGATCAGTTCGAGGTCGAACCCGGCCTTCGTGCCGTCGGCGTCCATGGAGTTGAGCAGGATCTCGCCGACGCCGAGCTCCTCGCCGCGCGCCGCCCATTCGACGGCGTCGATACCGGTGCCCTCGCGGCCGCCGTGCGTGGTCACCTCGAATCCGGACGGGGTGTCCCCGCCGCGCCTGGCGTCGACCGACAGCACGATGCACTGCGAGCCGAACCGGCGCGAGGACTCGTGGAGGAACTCCGGGCGCGTGATCGCGGCGGTGTTGATGCTCACCTTGTCGGCGCCCGCGCGCAGCAGGCGGTTCACGTCGTCGTTGGTGCGGACGCCGCCGCCGACGGTCAGCGGGATGAACACCTGCTCGGCGGTGCGGCGCACGACGTCGAACGTGGTCTCCCGGTTGCCGGAGGAGGCCGTGACGTCGAGGAAGGTCAGCTCGTCCGCGCCCTCCGCGTCGTAGGCGCGGGCGAGTTCCACCGGGTCGCCCGCGTCGACGAGATCGGTGAAGTTGACGCCCTTGACCACGCGCCCGGCGTCCACGTCAAGGCAGGGGATGACTCGTACCGCGACCGACATGGCGTCCAGTTTACGTTTCACCCGCCGCGGCCTCGCCAGGGACGATCATCGTCCTAGAGTCAGTCCCATGTGGTGGGGACTGGTGTGCGCGTTGCTGGCGGCCGTGGCGTACGGCGCCGCCTCGGTCATGCAGGCCGCCGCCGCGCGCGGCACCGAGGAATCGGCGGGCGGTGTCGACCCGAGGCTGCTGCTGCGGGTGCTCAAGCAGTGGCGCTACCTGCTCGGGCTCGGGCTCGACTTCCTCGGGTTCGTCGCGCAGCTCGCCGCGCTGCGCGTGCTGCCGCTGTTCGTCGTACAGGCCGCGCTCGCCGCGAGCCTCGCCGTGACCGCGGTCGCCGCGCTCGCGCTCGGCGTCCGGCTCAGCGGCCGCGAATGGGCGGCGGCCGCCGCGGTGTGCGTGGGGCTGGGCCTGCTCGGCACCGCCGCGGAAGGGGAAAGCTCCCAGCCCGTCGCCACCGCGTTCCACATCGCACTCCCGGTGGCCGCGGTCGTGCTGGGCGGGATCGGGATGCTGGCCGGAAAGGCGTCCCGCCGGGTGCGGACCACCGCGCTCGGGCTGATCGCCGGGCTCCTCTTCGGCCTCGTCGCGGTGTCGGGACGGGTGATCTCCAGCGCGGACGTCCCCGGCCTGCTGACCGATCCCGCGACCTACGCGGTGGTGATCGCCGGTGTGCTCGCGATGCTGTTCTACGCGACGGCCCTGCAGCGCGGGAGCGTCACCGGGGCCACCGCGATGATGGTGATCGGCGAAACCGTCGCGCCGTCGGCCATCGGCATCTTCGTGCTCGGCGACCAGACGCGGGCGGGCTTCGCCCCGGTCGCCGTCGTCGGGTTCGTGCTCGCGATCGCCGCCGCGCTCGCGCTGGCCAGGTTCGGTGAACCCGCGGCGCCGCCGGTCAAAACCTGAGCGGAGCCACCCGCCCGTTCACTAGGATCGCGATGATCCGCGGCGTCCGGCCGCGACTGGGGAAGGGTCAGAAATCGTGCGCACCAAACGAAGACTGGGCACTGTCGTCTGCGCCGCGCTCGCACTGGCCGTGGCCGTACCGGCCTCGGCGTCGGTGGCTACGGTCACCATCAAGCAGCTCCCACCGGTGCCGGGCGGCACCAGCGGCAACGGCTGGGGTGTCAACGAGCGCGGGGTGGCGGTCGGCCACTCGAACTCGGCGCATTCGCACGCGGTCCGCTGGGAAACCGACGGCAGGGTGACCGATCTCGCGCCGGTGAGCGGCGACACCGGAGCCGACGCGTACGCGATCAGCGACGCGGGCACCGTGGTGGGCGACTCCTACTACGCCAACGGGCAGCGCGCGGCGATGTGGACGCCCGCGGGCAAGGTGAAGGCGTTGGCCGCGCTCCCCGGCACCACCTACTGCGAAGCCAGGGCGATCAACGCGCGTGGCGAGATCGCCGGAAGCTGTTCGAACACCTACGCGATCTACGAAGGCCGCGCCGTGCGCTGGACACCGGACGGCGACCACGTCACCGATCTCGGCGCGTTACCGAACGGCAAGCTGAGCAACGCGAAGGGGATCGGCCCCGACGGCACCGTCGTCGGCTGGGCATCGGGCGATTCCGGGCAGCGCGCGGTGCGCTGGTCCCCCGACGGCACCATCACGCCACTCGCGAGCTACCGCGACGCCTACTACAGCGCCGCCAACGGGATCAACGCGAGCGGGG
Source organism: Amycolatopsis sp. CA-230715 (assembly GCF_018736145.1). Lineage (GTDB taxonomy): Bacteria > Actinomycetota > Actinomycetes > Mycobacteriales > Pseudonocardiaceae > Amycolatopsis. The sequence goes on along the minus strand of NZ_CP059997.1, from coordinate 6,993,321 downwards.
CGATCGTGGGCGAAGCCCAGGCCAGCGTCGGCAGCAGCTACGGCGTGTTCGCGGTGCGCTGGAACCCGGACGGCACGGTCACCGACCTCGGTGGGCTCAAAGGCGCGACGGAACGCCCGGACAGCGAGGCGAACGCGATCAACGCCGACGGGGTCGCCGTCGGCATGTCGCTGCGAGCCGACGGGAAGTACCAGCCGGTGCGCTGGAACCTCGACGGCACGGTCACCGATCTCGGCATCCTGCCGAGTTCCGGTCCCGGCACCATCACCTTCGCTTCGGCGATCAACCGCGCGGGCCTGATCATCGGCAGCTCGGGCGCGCGCCCGGTGAGCTGGCGCTGATACCGGCGTCCACTTCGTCCGTCCGTTTCGGACGGACGAAGTGGATCACGGCATTTTGCGGTTGAGCGAAGGAAGCGCGATGCCGAGCAGCCCGCGCACGACGCCGACGGTGATATCGGCCCAGTCGAACGAATCGCGCCACACGGCGATGCGGCCGTCGCGGACGACGAAGCGCCCGTAGACCCAGAAGCGCGCCGCGAACCGGCCGAACCGCAGCTCATCGGTCCGGTCGGTGAGCACCACGTCGCCGTCGGCCGCCACGTGGTGGTTGTGCACGCCGAAGCCCATCCTGCCCGGCCGCAGCACCGGAACGGCGAGCTTCCGGAGCCGCTCGCGGCCGTGGATCGTGGGCAGCGAAACGTTGGTGTAGGCGAGGTCCTCGGTCACGAGGTCCAGCGCGGCGTCGACGTCGTAGCGCGCCAAAGCGTTCAGGAACTCGACGACGACGGTCGCCGGTTCCGTTCTGGTCGATGCGGTCATGCCCCGATGCTGCCAGCCGCGGACATCGACGGCACGGCCGCCGAGGCGATACCGTTCACCGGCCAGCAGCAGATGGGGGAAGCATCGTGCGCGCCGAGGAACTGCTCACCGAACGCGATCACGTACTGGTCGCGCTCGACGGACCAGTCGCCGAACTCCCGAACGCGAACTCGGTGGCCAGCCGGTTGCGGGTGCTGGTGGCCGAAGGTCCGCTACCGCGGAAGGTGGCGCGGACCGAGGATCCCTTCGTGGTGCTGGCCTACGCGGCGACGATCGGCCCGACGACCGAACGAGCGGTATACGCGCAGCTGTGCCGACTCGAGGCCGAGGTAGCGAGCCTCGCGCGACCCGTCCCCGGAGTACTGGACGCCTTTTCTCGCCTGGCCTCGGCAGGAACCCACCTCACCGTGGTCAGCAGCCTGGCCGTCGAAACGGTACGAGCATTCCTGGTGCTGAACGGGCTCGCCGAGCACGTCCGCCACCTCGCGGGCCGCACCGGTTCGGACCCGGCGAAGCTCCCGCCGGTTTCGGATTTGATCACGGCGGCGATCCACGCGGACGCGGTACCGGTCGAGTCGTGCATGTTCGTCGGCAGCACGAGAGCCGATCTCGACGCCGCCCGCGCGGCCGGCGTCGGCACCGTCCGCTATCGGCCATCCCCGCCGCCCGCCACGGAGCTACCAGCTAGTCCGCCACCCGCCGCATGGCTCGAGGCGCTGACCGAGGAAAGGACGACGAACCGGCTACGGTGAGTTCATGACCTCACCCGAGTTCGACCGCCTCGCGGCGGAGAAGTACGTCATGGTCACCACGTTCCGGAAGAACGGCGATCCGGTGCCCACCCCGGTGTGGGCCGCGGGCGACGGTGGCGAACTGGTGCTGTGGACGGTGCGCGCGTCCGGCAAGGTCAAGCGGATCCGCAACAACGGCAAGGTCGACGTGCAGGCGTGCGACGTGCGCGGCAAGAACACCCACGGCGCCGTAGTACCCGGGCAGGCACGGCTGCTCAACGACGAAGACACCGCGCGCGTGCGGCAGGTGATCGCGCGCAAGTACGGGATCGTCGGCAGGGTGACGATGTTCTTCAGCGAGCTGCGCGGCCCCAAGGACCGCACCGTCGGCGTCGCGATCTCGCTAGGAAACGGCGGCTAGCGCTTCCGGGAGTGTGAAGGCTCCCGCGTAGAGCGCCTTTCCGACGATCGAGCCTTCGACGCCGTCCCGGCTCAGCGCGGCCAGCGCGCGCAGATCGTCCAAACTGGACACTCCGCCGGAGGCGATCACGGCGGCGTCGGTGCGGGCGCACACTTCGCGCAGCAGGTCCACGTTGGGCCCCTGCAGCATGCCGTCCTTGCTGACGTCGGTGACCACGTACCGCTCGGCGCCGTCGGCGTCGAGCCGGTCGAGCACCTCCCAGAAGTCGCCGCCGTCCTTCGTCCAGCCGCGGGCCGCGAGCCGGTGCCCCTGCTCGGTGATCCGCACGTCGAGGCCGATCGCCACCCTGTCCCCGTAGGACGAGATGACCTTGGCCGTCCACTCGGGATCCTCGAGCGCGGCGGTGCCGAGGTTGACGCGGCGGCACCCGGTGGCGAGCGCGGCTTCGAGCGAGGCGTCGTCGCGGATCCCGCCGGAGAGCTCCACTCCGACGTCGAGCCTGCCGACGACCTCGGCGAGCAGTTCGCGGTTGGACCCCTTGCCGAACGCGGCGTCGAGGTCGACGAGGTGGACCCACTCCGCCCCGTCGCGCTGCCACTGCAGCGCCGCCTCGAGCGGGCTGCCGTAGGAGGTCTCGGTGCCCGCCTCGCCTTGGACGAGACGCACCGCCTGGCCATCGGCCACGTCGACGGCGGGGAGCAGGGTGAAAGTCACCCGGCAACTATAAGAGCCGCGCGCCGGCGGCCGTCACAGGGTGTTGAGCCAGTTGCGCAGCAGGTGAGCGCCGGCGTCGCCGGACTTCTCGGGGTGGAACTGGGTGGCCCACAACGGCCCGTTCTCGACGGCCGCGACGAAGTCCTCGCCGTGGTTCGCCCACGTGACCAGCGGCTGCCTGCCGGAAAGCCCGGAGGTGAGTTCCCACTCGCGCGCCGCGTAGGAGTGCACGAAGTAGAACCGCTCCCCCTCGTCCAGCCCGGCGAACAGCGCGCTCCCGGCGGGCGCGCGAACGGTGTTCCAGCCCATGTGCGGCAGGATTTCCGCGTGCAGGCGCTCCACGGTGCCCGGCCATTCGCCGGTGCCCTCGGTGCGCTCGCCGTGCTCGACGCCGCGGGAGAACAGGATCTGCATGCCGACGCAGATGCCCAGCACCGGACGCCCGCCGGCCAGCCTGGTGCCGATGATCTTTTCGCCACCGGCCGCGAGCAGACCCTCCATGCACGCCGAGAAAGCGCCAACGCCCGGCACGACCAATCCGTCGGCGTTGATCGCGGCATGCGGGTCCGCGGTCACCTCGACCTCGGCACCGGCGCGCTGCACGGCCCGTTCGGCGGAGCGGAGGTTGCCGGAACCGTAGTCAAGAATCACGACGCGAGGCACGGCCGCGAGTCTAGTTGCCCTTGGCGCGCTTTTGGCGCTCGGTGTATTCGCGCATCCTCTTTGGATAGCCGACCTTCGCGACCTCGTAGACCGGGATCGAGCGCTTGCTGCCGAACTGCTGCGCGGCGGCGAAGCTCTCGACGCGGCGGCGCGTCCACTCGCCGTCGTGCGCGATCAGCACCACCGTCATCTCGGTCACGGTCGTCTTCGGCTCCACATAGGCCTCGACGCCGTGCCGGGACGCGGCCCAATCCTCAAGGTGCTTGGTGTCCCCCGCGCTGGCCCTGCGCAGCGTTCCGGGCTTGCCCTCGCCCTTGCGTTTGCGTCGCAGCGAGTCGAAGAGACCCACCTCGACCACCTCACCTTCCACTCGGTGTCCCTCGCCATTATCGGGGTACGGCCCTGAGACCACGGCCACACCACCCGGCTAAGTCGCAAGCCTGAACTGCGTAGTGACAAGATGGCGTGAGTCGCGCGCGCGATAGACAGGCGTGCGACGCCACATGTCGCCTTGCCGAGGAGTTAATGAAGTGACCGACACCTCCGCCGACCTAGTGATCCTTGGTGGCGGATCGGGCGGCTATGCCGCCGCGTTCCGCGCGGCCGAGCTGGGACTTTCGGTGATCCTGGTCGAGAAGGACAAGCTGGGCGGGACCTGCCTCCACCGGGGCTGCATCCCGACCAAGGCCCTCCTGCACGCGGCGGAGGTCGCCGACTCGGCCCGCGACGGCGAGCAGTTCGGCGTGAAGACGATCCTCGAGGGCGTCGACATCGCCGGGGTCAACAAGTACAAGGATTCGATCATCGCGCGGCTCTACAAGGGCCTGCAGGGCTTGGCCAAGGCGCACAAGGTGACCCTGGTCGAGGGCACCGGCACCTTCGTCGGCGGCACCACCGTCGAGGTCGAGGGCACCCGGTACACCGGCAAGAACGTCCTCCTCGCCACCGGCTCGTACTCGCGCACGCTGCCCGGCCTGGAGCTCGGCGGGCGGATCATCGCCAGCGAGCAGGCGCTGTCGCTGGACTACATCCCGAAGAAGGTCGTCGTGCTCGGCGGCGGCGTGATCGGGGTCGAGTTCGCCAGCGTGTGGGCCTCCTTCGGCGCCGAGGTCACCATCGTGGAAGCGTTGCCGAGGCTCGTCCCGAACGAGGACGAGTTCGCGTCGAAGCAGCTCGAGCGCGCCTTCCGCCGCCGCAAGATCGGCTTCAAGACGGGCGTGCGGTTCACCGGCGCCAAGCAGGACGAGAACGGCGTGAGCGTCTCGCTGGAATCCGGCGAGACCCTCGACGCGGACCTCCTGCTCGTCGCGGTCGGCCGCGGCCCCAACTCGGCAGGCCACGGCTACGAGGAGGCAGGGGTCTCCATCGAACGCGGCTTCGTCCTCACCGACGACCGCCTGCGCACCAACCTGCCGAACGTGTACGCCGTCGGCGACATCGTGCCCGGCCTGCAGCTCGCGCACCGCGGCTTCCAGCAGGGGATCTTCGTCGCCGAGGAGATCGCGGGCCAGCAGCCGCGCGCGATCGACGAGGCGGGGATCCCGCGGGTCACCTACTCGCACCCCGAGGTCGCCTCCGTCGGCCTGACCGAAGCCGCCGCCAAGGAGAAGTACGGTGCGGAGGTCACCACCTTCACCTACGACCTCGGCGGCAACGGCAAGAGCCAGATCCTCAAGACCTCCGGCGCGGTCAAGCTGGTCAAGGCGCCCGACGGCCCGGTCGTCGGGCTACACCTGGTCGGCGACCGCGTCGGCGAGCTGATCGGCGAGGCGCAGCTGATCTACAACTGGGAGGCCTTCCCGGAGGACGTCGCGCCGCTCATCCACGCCCACCCGACCCAGACCGAGGCCCTCGGCGAAGCACACCTTGCCCTGGCGGGCAAGCCACTGCACGTGCACAGCTGACGTACCTCCGAAGAAGCAGACCAGAACAGAAACAAAGGGAGTCAGCGAACGATGGCCTACTCCGTCACGTTGCCGGAGCTCGGAGAGAGCGTCACCGAGGGCACCGTCACCCGGTGGTTGAAGAAAGAGGGCGACCGCGTCGAGGTCGACGAGCCCTTGCTGGAGATCTCCACCGACAAGGTCGACACCGAGGTCCCGTCCCCGGTCGCCGGCACGGTGCAGAAGATCAGTGCGCAGGAGGACGAGACCGTCGAGGTCGGCGGCGAACTCGCCGTGATCGACGACGGTTCCGGCGGTGCCGCGCCCGCGCCCGCCGAGCCCCCGAAGCAGGAAGCGCCCCAGCAGGAGGAAGCTCCCGCGCCGCAGCAGCAGGAGGCCCCGGCCCCCGCGGCTGCGCCAGCGCCGTCCGGTGGCGGTTCCGCGAGCGGGACCTCGGTCACCCTGCCCGAGCTGGGCGAGAGCGTCACCGAGGGCACCGTCACGCGGTGGCTGAAGCAGGTCGGCGACAGCGTCGAGGTCGACGAGCCGCTGCTGGAGATCTCCACCGACAAGGTCGACACCGAGGTGCCGTCCCCGGTCGCGGGCACCGTGCTCGAGATCAGCGTCGACGAGGACGAGACCGTCGAGGTCGGCGGGCAGCTCGCGGTGATCGGTGACGCCGGTGCCGCGCCCGCCGCCAAGCAGGAGGCCCCGGCCGCGCCCAAGGAGGAGCCGAAGCCCGAGCCCACTCCCGAGCCGGTCCGGCAGGAGGCCCCCAAGGCCGAGCCCAAGCCGGAGCCGACGCCGCAGCCCGCGCCCGCCCCGGCCGCGCCCGCTCCCGCAGCGTCCACTTCGGACTCTTCCGGCAGCGGCCCGTACGTGACGCCGCTGGTGCGCAAGCTCGCCTCCGAGCACGGCATCGAGCTCGACTCGCTGAAGGGCAGCGGGGTCGGCGGCCGGATCCGCAAGCAGGACGTGCTCGCCGCGGTCGAGGAGCAGCAGAAGGCGCAGCCCGCGCCCGCCGCTGCCGCCCCGGCCGCCGCCGCGCCGTCGGCACCAGCCGCACCGTCGCAGCCCACCGTCTCCCCGGAGAAGGCGGCGCTGCGCGGCACCGTGCAGAAGGCGAACCGGATCCGCCAGATCACCGCGATCAAGACCAAGGAGTCGCTGCAGGTCTCCGCGCAGCTGACCCAGGTGCACGAGGTCGACGTGACGAAGGTCGCGCGGCTGCGCCAGCGCGCGAAGGCGGCGTTCAAGGCGCGCGAGGGCATCAACCTCACGTTCCTGCCGTTCTTCGCCAAGGCCACGGTCGAGGCGCTCAAGCAGCACCCGAACATCAACGCGTCCTACAACGAGGAGACCAAGGAGATCACCTACCACGGTGACGTCCACCTCGGTCTCGCCGTGGACACCGAGAAGGGTCTGCTCAACGTCGTCATGCACAACGCGGGCGACCTGAACCTCGCCGGGCTGGCGCACAAGATCGCGGACCTCGCGGCCCGTGCGCGCAGCAACAAGATCAAGCCGGACGAGCTGGCCGGCGGCACCTTCACGATCACGAACATCGGCAGCAACGGCGCCCTGTTCGACACGCCGATCATCATGCAGCCGCAGTCCGGCATGCTCGGCACCGGCGCGGTCGTGAAGCGTCCCGTGGTGATCGCGGACGCCGAGGGCAACGACACCATCGCCGTGCGGTCGATGGCGTTCCTGCCGCTGACCTACGACCACCGCCTGATCGACGGTGCGGACGCGGGCCGCTTCCTCACCACGATCAAGCAGCGCCTCGAAGAGGGCAACTTCGAGGACGAGCTGGGTCTGTAACCCTTCCGACGCCGAAGGCCTCCCCCGCGGTACTCCCGCGGCGGAGGACTTCGGCGTTTCCTGGCTCACCCGTGCCCGACCCTGCCGTGCGCGCGGAAACGCACTGCGCGACGATCGACGCATGCGCGTTCTCGTGGCAGGCTCCAGCGGACTGATCGGCACGGCCCTACTGGGACGGCTGCGCGAGGCGGGGCACGAGGTGCGCAGGCTTGTGCGCGGACAGGCGAAAAACGCCGACGAGCACCGGTGGAACCCGCCTGCGGGCACCATCGGCGACGGCGCGCTCGACGGCGTCGACGCGGTGGTGAACCTGTGCGGCGCGCCGCTGTTGCCGGGACGCTGGAGCGGGGCGCGCAAGCAGGTCCTGCTCGACAGCCGCGTCGAACCGACCGAGGTGCTCGCCGAAGCCGTGGCGGAACGGGGCATCGGCGTCCTCGTCAACGCGTCCGCGGTCGGGTACTACGGCGACGCCGGACCGTCCCCTGTGGACGAAACCGCCGCACCGGGCCGCGGTTTCCTCGCCGAGATGTGCCAGGCGTGGGAAGCCGCGACCATCCCCGCGAAAACCGGCGGCGCGCGGGTGGTGAACCTGCGCACCGGGCTCGTGCTGTCCGGCAAGGGCGGGCTGCTCGGCCCGCTCAAGCCGTTGTTCTCGCTCGCCCTCGGCGGACGGCTCGGCGACGGCAGGCAGTACATGCCGTGGATCAGCCTCGACGACGAGACCGCCGCTATCCACTTCGCACTGGAGCACGAGGAGCTTTCCGGTCCGGCGAACCTCACCGGACCGGCGCCGGTGACCAACGCGGAGTTCACCCGCGCGCTCGGCCGCGCGGTGCACCGTCCCGCGCCGTGGTGGGTGCCGGGGATCGCGCTCAAGACCGTGCTCGGGCAGGCTGGCGAGGAAATGGCGCTGTACGGCCAGCACGCGGTGCCCGCCGCGTTGGAGCGGGCCGGGTTCGCCCACGCCCACCGCGACCTCGGCTCGGCACTGCGCGCGGTGCTGTGACCGTCCCCCGCGCCCGCTGGGCCGTGCTCGGCGTGGTGCTCGTCGCCGCGTTCGTCGCATTGGGACTGACCGTCCGCGTGGCTCCGCTCGCGCTGGACGCCGCGATCGCGCGCGGGCTCGACGGCGTGTGGCGGGAACCGCTCGGCACGGCGGCCGGGATCGTCAGCGACGTGCTGGGACCCGTGCTGCCGGTGCTGTCCGGAATCGGATTGCTGATCGCCGCCGCGTTGCGCCGACGGCACGCCGGTGTCCTCATGCGACTGTTTCTGGTGTTGCTGGCGTGCCGCCTGACGAGCCTGCTGAAGCCCGCGTTCGACCGGCAGCGGCCGCGTGCCTACCCGGAGCTGAGCTACCCGAGCGGGCACGTCGTGTCCGTGGCGTCCACCGGTCTCGTCGCGATCTTGTTGTGCGCGTGGCTCTTTCCGCGTGCGGTGCGCTGGGTCGCCGCGGCGGCCGTGGTGGCGACCGCGCTCTGCGCCGCCGCCAGGATCGTGCTCGGCGTGCACTGGTTCAGCGACACCGTCGGCGCGGCGCTCGCGGTGACCGGTGTCGGGCTGCTCGTGGCCACCGGTGTGGGGTTGCTCCCGTCACGGACCGCTCGGCTACCGGCCGGCGAAACCTCGGCGTAGCCTGCTGGAGTGAGTCCCCGAGCCGTTTCCTGCCGTGCCAGCGCCGATCCGGTCGACGTCCGCCGCCTCGGCACAGTCGACTACCTCGAAGCGTGGGAGTTGCAGCGCACTCACGTGAACGCCCGCGCGGACGAGACCGCGCCGGACACCATGCTGCTGCTCGAACACCCGTCGGTGTACACCGCGGGCAAGCGCACGGAGGACGCGGACCGCCCCTCCGACGGCACCCCGGTGATCGACGTCGACCGCGGCGGCAAGATCACCTGGCACGGGCCGGGCCAGCTCGTCGGCTACCCGATCCTCAAGCTCGCCGATCCGATCGACGTCGTGCACTACGTGCGCCGCCTCGAAGAAGCGCTCATCAGGGTCTGCGACCAGTTCGGCGTGCACAGCGGGCGCGTCGAAGGCCGCAGCGGCGTGTGGATCCCCGCCGACGAGCGCGGGATCGAACGCAAGATCGCCGCGATCGGCATCCGGGTGCAGCGCGGCGTCACCATGCACGGCTTCGAGCTGAACTGTGACGCGGACCTCGCCGCCTTCGACAAGATCGTCCCGTGCGGCATCCGCGACGCCGGGGTCACCTCGCTGTCGGCGGAACTGGGCCGCGACGTCACCGTCGAAGAGGCGCTCCCGCTCGCCCGCGACGCGGTGCTGGCGGCGATCGAAGGCGACCTGCGGGTCAGCGACGACCGCTGGCTGCCCCGCCCCGAAGCGCCGAGCGCCCCCGGCGTCACCTTCGCCCTCCAGAACTGACCCTCTTCCACTTCCGCATGCCCCGAAAGTGGCTTTCGGGGCGATAGATGCCCCGAAAGCCACCTTCAGGGCGTCCGCCCTGCCGCTAGCGGAGCCTCCGTCGGGGCGCCCGACTTTTGGCGTATTGACCAGAACCTCCCCGTTCCTGTTTGCTGTTGTTCGAAGTTGTGCGAACGTGGAGGTTTGCCATGCGGGTCGTGCGGACTCTTGTGCCTGTTCTCCTCTTCACCGCCCTCGTCAGCCCACCGTCCACGGCCAGCGCGGTCGCCCCGGCCCCGGACGCCTACGCCTACCTGGACAACCCCCGCATGACCGGCGAGGGCCAGCAGAGCCCGCACGCCGAGCTGCGGCCGTACGCGGACACCGGGTCGGCCGCCCGCGGTGCCGAGCAGACGCCGTTCACCCGCAGCCTCGACGGCCAGTGGAAGATCGCGATGGCCGACCGCCCGCAGGACGTGCCGTCCGGGTTCTACGCGGAGGACTACGACGTCGGGCGCTGGCGCACGGTCAGCGTGCCGCACACCTGGCAGACCGACGGCCTCGACCACCCGATGTTCCGCAACATCCCGAGCGAGGTGCACCCGGACGACCCGCCGCACGCGCCGAAGGACGTGAACCCGACCGGCGCCTACGCCCGCGACTTCGACCTGCCGGCGGACTGGCAGCAGCGGTCCACCTACCTGCGGTTCGAAGGCGTCACCTCGGGCTACTTCGTGTGGGTCAACGGCAAGTACGCCGGCTACGACCAGGGCGGCTACACCCCGGCCGAGTTCGACATCTCCCCCGCGCTGCACCCCGGCCGCAACCGGATCGCCGTGCAGGTGCACCGCTGGGGCTCCGGCTCGTACCTCGAGGACTACGACCAGTGGCGGTACGCGGGCATCTTCCGCTCGGTGTCGCTCTACTCGGCGCCGAACGCCGCCATCCGCGACGCCGCGATCACCACCGATCTCGACGGGACCTACACCGACGCGACGCTGAACACCCGGGTTTCGCTGTCCCGCAAGGAGAACGCCCCGGCGGGGCGCTATTCGGTGACCGGGAGCCTGCTCGACGCGCGCGGCACCGAAGTGGCCAAAGTGGATGGTGCAACCGAGCTGACCGGGGCGGCCGCGGACCTCGATCTGTCCACTGTGGTCAGAAATCCGGCGAAGTGGAGCGACGAGAGCCCGAACCTCTACGGGCTGGTGCTGTCGCTGAAGGGACCGGACGGCCGGGTCGTGCACGTCACGCGTGAATCGGTCGGGTTCCGCGAGATCACCATCAAGGACAAGCAACTCCTGGTCAACGGCAAACGCGTGCTGTTCAAGGGGGTGAACCGCGCGGAGACCGACCCCGACCACGGCAGGCACGTGCCGCGCGCGGCGCAGGAGCGGGACGTCGCGCTGATGAAACAGCTCAACGTCAACGCGGTGCGCACCTCGCACTACCCGTCCGATCCCTACTTCTACGACCTCGCCGACCGGAACGGCCTGTGGATCGACGACGAGGTGGACATCGAGACCCACAACCACGAGAGCTGCCCGTCGGTGTGCCTCGCGGACCGTCCGGAGTGGAGGGACGCGTTCCTCGACCGGTTCACCGCGATGCTGGCCCGCGACCGCAACCACCCGAGCGTGTTCCTGTGGGACACCGGCAACGAAGCCGGGCTCGGCGCGAGCCACTTCGCGATGGCCGACTACGCGAAGAAGCACGACCCGAGCCGCCCGCTCTACCACCAGTCGAACTCGCCCGACGGCGACGCGCCGTTCGCCGACGTCTGGGGGCCGCGCTACCCGTCGCCGGAGAAGCTCGCGGGGCAGGCCAAGAGCACCACGAAACCGGTGATCCTCGGCGAGTACGCGCACGCGATGGGCAACAGCCTCGGCAACTTCAAGGAGTTCTGGGACACCATCCGCGCGAATCCCTCGCTGCAGGGCGGGTTCATCTGGGACTGGGCGGAGCAGAACGTCCGCCAGCGGCTGCGCACCACGCCGGACGCCTCCGGCAACGGCATCATGGCCAATCTGAGCGGGAAGCCCGCGACCGTCCCTTCGCGGCCGGGCAAGCAGGGCAAGGCACTGGAGTTCTCCGGTCTCGACGACTTCGTGGAGGTCTACCGCGACCCCAAGCTCGACCTGACCGGGCACGGGCTCACGCTCGACGCCTGGGTGAAACCCGCCCGCCCGTGGACGGGTGACTTCACGATCCTGGCCAAGGGCGACCACCAGTACGCGCTGAAGATGAAGGACGAGAAGACACTCGAATTCTTCGTCCACAGTGGAACCTGGCGCACCGTGCACGTGCCCGTGCCAGCGGGCTTCTTCGACTCCTGGCACCGGGTGACGGGCACCTACGACGGCACCGCGCTGAAGCTCTACCTCGACGGCGTCGAGGCGAGCAGCACCCCATTCACCGGTGCCATCGACGCCTCCTCGTACCCGGTGAACGTCGGCCGCAACTCCGAAACCATGCAGGACCAGTACACCGGCCGGATGGCGCACGGCGCGATCGACGACGTCCGGATCTACGACCACGCGCTCAGCCCAGCGAAGCTCGCCGCCGACCCGGTTCGCGAATCGCTGCTGGCGCTGGACTTCGACCGCGTCGACGATCGCGGCAGCTACCTGTCCTACGGCGAGAGCCTGTCCGGTGTGGACGGACTGGTCGGGTCGGACCGGTACCTGCAGCCGGAAACCGCCGAACTCGCCTGGGCGCACCAGCCACTGCGGTTCTCCTACACCGGCGGCGCCGTGACCGTGCTCAACGAACGGCAGTTCGCGGGAACCGACGGGATGGCGCTGCGCTGGAAGGTGACCGAGGGCGCGAAGACCGTCGCGTCCGGGTCAGAGCCGCTGCGGATCGGCCCCGGCAGCACCGCGACGATCCGGCCGAAGCTGCCGAACGGCAAGGACATCGAGCGGTTCCTCACGCTCGAAGCCGTCACCACCGCGGGAACGCCGATGGTGCCCGCCGGGCACGTGGTGGCGCACGACCAGTTCACCCTCGGCGGCACCAGGGTCCCTGGCGCCGCGCCGCCGGAGGCACGCGGCCGGGTCGAGGTCGCCGACTCGGGCGGCCGGATCACGGTGTCCGGAAAGGACTTCAGCTACGCGTTCGACCGCTCGACCGGTGCGCTGTCGTCCATGCGGGCACGCGGGACCGAGTTGCTCAAGGGCGGGCCGAAGCTCGACGCGTGGCGCCCGCCGACGAGCAACGAAACCTACGACTGGGGGCAGGGCCGAAGGCGAGGACTGGCGCAAGGCAGGGCTCGACCGGCTCAAGACCACAGTGGACTCCGTGACCGTCGAACCGGGACAGGGCGAAGCGAAGGTCGTCGTGCGCAGCAAGGTCGCCGCGCCGGACGTGAGCACGGCGTCGTTCGAGCAGGCGATGACCTACCGCGTCGACGCGGCGGGCACCGTCCGGCTCGGGCACCAGGTGCACCCGGTCGGCGATGTCCGCACCCTGCCGTACCTGCCGAGGATCGGGGTTTCGCTCGCCGTGCCGTCGACCTTCGACCGCTTCGCCTGGTACGGGCGCGGACCGCAGGACAGCTACGTCGACCGGAAGGACGGCACCCCGATCGGCGTGCATTCGAGCACCGTCGACGAGCAGTACGTCGACTACTACCGGCCGCAGGACCACGGCAACCACACCGACACCCGCTGGGCGCTGCTCACCGACGGCCGCTCCGGCGGGCTGCTGGTCTCCGGTGCGCCCGAGGTGAGCGCGACCCCGTACGACGATCTCGACCGGGCCGCCTACCCGTTCCAGCGGGTGCGCAACGACGGCTGGCTCACGCTGCACGCCGATCACGCGGTGACCGGGATGGGCGACACCCCGAACCCGGTTCGCGAGCGGTACCAGGTCCGCCCTGACCGCGACTACGACTACTCGCTCACGTTCCGCCCGCTGTCCGCCGACGAAGTCCACAGTGGACTTCCCAGGGGCGCGCGCTGACAGGTGACCGCGTCGCGATGCCCCGAAGATGACTTTCGGGGCACGCGCGCAGCTATCCAGGAGAAAACCGGGAAACGTGAAACTTTTGGCAAAATAAGCGCGGGCCCACCGTTTTGCCTGTGCATTCTGCCCGAAAGTACTGACCGGAATACTCTTTTGTTCTGTTCGCGTTCGCGCCCGCGATCATCACCATTACGCTCTCGATGTCCAGCCACCCACAGCCACGGAGGGGTTCATGAACGTCGGGGGCAAGCTCATCACAGGCGCGGTCACCTCCGCATTGATCGGCACGACTCTGCTGGTCGGCGCAGGCGTCAGCCAGGCCGACACGGTCTACGAGTTCCGCATGTCCCAGTTCAGCTACTGGGTCGCCAACATCTGCGTCAAGACCGATTCGGACGAGGTGTGCACCGGGAAATGGGGTAAGGGCAAATCCGAGGTCTTCAAGGTCAAAGCCAGGAACGCCGCACCGTGGATATGCACCGCGTACGCCGTTTCCGGCCCCACGGTGGAGTCTTCGGTGTTCAGCCGTGACGTGTACAAGGAATGCGCCTTCCACGGCGCTCCACTGGCGAGCAACTACTTCGACCTGGTGAAGCCGTAAGCCGACGGCGCACGCATGCCCCGAAAGTGACGTTCGGGCCGTCTGGGTCCCCGAAGGTCACTTTCGGGGACCCAGACGTCGCGAACTCAGAGCTGGGACGCGATTTCCGAGGCGATCAGGTCGAGGTGGTCGAGATCGCTGAGGTCGAGCACCTGGAGGTAGAGGCGGGTGATCCCGGTTTCCTCGCGCCAGTGGCCGATCTTGTCCACGATCTCGGCCGGGGTGCCCGCGAGCCCGTTCTCGCGCAGCTCCGCCACGTCCCTGCCGATGGCGGCGGCCCGGCGGGCGACTTCGGCGTCGTCCTTGCCGATCGCGACGACCTGCGCCACCGACTTGAGGATCCCCTTGGGATCGCGGCCGATGGCCGTCGCCGCCGCGTCCACGCGCTCGAACTGGGCCTTCGCGATCTCCGGCGACACGAACGGCAGGTTGAACTCGTCGGCGAACCGTGCCGCCAGCGCCGGGGTGCGCTTCTTGCCGCCGCCGCCGATGATCACCGGCGGGCGCGGGCTCTGCGCGGGCTTGGGCAGCGCGGGTGAATCGGCGAGCCGGTAATGCTCGCCTTCGAACGAGAACGTCTCGCCGACCGGCGTTTCCCACAGCCCGGTGACGATCTCGAGCTGCTCTGAGTACAGGTCGAAGCGCTCCTTGATCTCCGGCAGCGCGAAGCCGTACGCGGTGTGTTCGGCGTCGTACCAGCCGGAGCCGAGGCCGAGTTCGATCCGGCCGCCGGACATCTGGTCCACCTGCGCCACCGAGATCGCGAGCTGCGACGGGTGCCGGAAGGTCGCGGCCGTGACCAGGGTGCCGAGGCGGATGCGGGAGGTCTCACGGGCGAGACCCGCGAGCGTGATCCAGGCGTCGGTCGGGCCGGGAAGACCGGAGACCTCGCCCATCTTCAGGTAGTGGTCGCTGCGGAAGAACGCGTCGAAACCCGCGTCCTCGGTAGCCTTCGCGACACGGAGCAGGTCGTCATAGCTGGCCCCTTGCTGGGGCTCGGTAAAGATCCTCAAGTCCACGAGCCCAGCCTAAAGACAGTTTCGATCCCGTTGCGTGGCGGTGCCGGTAGCGGAGCCGGTTGACGGCCCATTCAAGTGGCTACGCCACTTTGAAACGCCCTTAGGTCAACTTCGGCTCAGACCTCACGATCGCGTCGTTCGCTGTCGGGTCGGCGGATCCGGTTCAGCAGCTGGATGATGACGGCCTCGACCTCGGCGCCGACCTTCTTCTGGTCCTCGGCGCCCGCGATCGCGGTGGCGGCCGAGGACAGCGCGCCGAAGAGCAGGCGCGCGGTGATCTCCACCGGCACTTCGTCGACCTCGCCCGCGGCGACCAGGTCCTCGAGGCTGGTGCGCACGAGACCGAAGCTGAAGTGGTCCTCCGCCTCGCGCCAGCGCTCCCAGCCCATCACCACCGGGCCCTCGTGAATGGCGATCCGCTGATACGCGGGATCGAGGCAGCTTTTGATAAATGTGCGTAAACCATCCAATGCGCGTTCCCACGGCGCGCCGGGGCCCTGCATTATTTTGGTGAGGCGGTCGAATACCTCGCCTTCGACGGCGTCGAAGGCGGCTTCGAAGAGCGCTTGCTTACCGCTGAAGTGGTGGTAGAGGGCGCCTTTCGTGACCCGAGCGCGCTTGGCGACCTCATCGAGGGAGGTACCCGCGTAACCACGCTTGGTGAACAGTTCCACCGCACTGTCCACCAAAGCGGAACGAGTGGACTCGGAATAGTCGGCGCGCCTGGACCTCAATGTCACCACCCTCACAAGCTTACGCCACCGAGGGCTGCCATACCCGTGGTATGTTGTGCGTGTCAGGTCCGTACCAAGAGTATGCCGCAAACCCGCGGTATGGCCACGGTCACGGAAGGGGACTAGCCATGAGTTGGAACGACTTCTACCGACGGCGTGATCTCATGGACGCCGTACTCCGGCAGGCGGCCGAGGAACCGGGCACGCTGCCGTTCGACCGGGTACCCGGCGTACCCGAGACCTTCGGGTCCGAAGAAGCACTGCTGCTCGCTCTGCACTACAAGTGGAGCCAGCTGCTCGGCGGCCGGATGCGCGCCGAGCTGGCCGAGCCCGAGGGGGACACGGGCACCGACCAGGTGGACGCGGTCACGCGTGCCTGGCAGGCCACCGTCACCGAGCACGAAGTCCTGCGCACGCTCATCGACGAGCACATCGACTCGTCCCCCGCGTTGATGCGCAGGCACGAAGCGGAACTGCGGATGCTCGCGATCGCCGCGGGCCTCGCCGAACCGCACGAAGAAGCCGGCGAGCTGACCCAGATCGGCTCCGCGTTCCTCGCACTGCTGCGGCACGGGCCGCAGGTCCGGCCGTCGCGCCGCCGCAGCACGATGGGCAGCCTGCTCAGGATGCTCGCGCCGAGCGCGTAACCGCGTTAACTTCTCGCCATGGCACAGAACTGGACCGAGGACGACATCACCGACCAGTCGGGGCGGACGGTGCTCGTCACCGGCGCCAACTCGGGCCTCGGCCTGCGCAGCGCGGAGGCGCTCGCGGCCAAGGGGGCGAAGGTACTGCTCGCCTGCCGCTCGCTCGAACGCGGCGAGAAGGCGTTGGCGACGGTGCGCACGGCTTCGACCGGCGGGGCCGAGCCTGAGCTGATCAGGCTCGACCTCGCCGATCTCGGCTCCGTGCGCGCGGCCGCCGCGACGGTGCGGAAGAGCACCGGCGACGGCCTCGACGTCCTGATCAACAACGCCGGGCTGATGGCGTCACCGAGACAGCGCACAGCCGACGGCTTCGAGCGCCAGTTCGGCACCAACCACCTCGGGCACGCCGCGCTGACCTGGCTGGTCATGCCCGCACTGCGCGCGAAACCGGGTGCGCGGGTCGTCACGCTGTCGAGCGTGGCCGCCTACGGCGCCCGGCTCGACCTCGCCGACCCGAACTTCGAGCACCGGCGCTACAACCCCGGCAGCGCCTACGGCCAGTCGAAACTGGCCAACCAGGTCTTCGCGCTGGAACTCGACCGGCGGCTGCGCGAGGCGGGCGCCGACGTGGCCAGCGTCGCCGCGCACCCCGGGTACACCGCGACCTCGCTGGGTTCGTCGATGGCGAGCGCGTACCGCAACAAGGCGCTGAGCACCGTGATCGGCCTCGGCAACCGGATCGGCGAGCTGGTGCTGGCCCAGGACGCCGAGATCGGCGTGCTTCCGCAGCTGTACGCGGCGACCGCGGAGGGCGTCAACGGCGGCGACTACGTCGGGCCGCGCAGTTTCGGCGGGCTTCGCGGGTACCCGACGATCGTGACGCCGTTGCGCGCGGCGCTGGACCGCAAACTGGGGTCCGGACTGTGGGAGCTCACCGCCCGGTTGACCGAGGTCACGCCCGACCCCGCGTGATCATGACCGCACCCGGTCCGGGCGTACGCTGAACGGCGTGACTGCTGCACCGGATGGTCGGAAGTTGTTGCGGCTCGAGGTTCGTAACAGTGAGACGCCGATCGAGAAGAAGCCGTCGTGGATTCGGACGCGGGCGAAGATGGGTCCGGAGTTCACGGAGTTGAAGGGCCTGGTTCGTCGTGAGGGTCTGCACACCGTGTGTGAGGAGGCGGGCTGTCCCAACATCTACGAGTGCTGGGAGGACCGCGAGGCGACCTTCCTGATCGGGGGTGATCAGTGCACGCGGCGGTGTGATTTCTGCCAGATCGACACCGGACGCCCCGCCGATCTCGACCGCGAGGAGCCGCGGAAGGTCGCGGAGTCGGTGCAGGCCATGGGCTTGCGCTACTCCACGGTCACCGGCGTCGCCCGCGACGACCTGGCTGACGGCGGCGCGTGGTTGTACGCCGAGACGGTGCGCCAGATCCATTCGTTGAATCCGGGGACCGGGGTGGAGTTGCTGATCCCGGATTTCAACGCCGACCCGGATCAGTTGGCGGAGGTGTTCGGGTCGCGGCCGGAGGTGCTGGCGCACAATGTGGAGACGGTGCCGCGGATCTTCAAGCGGATCCGTCCCGGGTTCCGCTACGCCCGCTCCCTTCAAGTGATCAGCGAGGCCCGGCGGGCGGGGTTGGTGACGAAGTCGAACCTGATCCTCGGCATGGGTGAAACCCCGGACGAGGTGACCGAGGCGATGCGGGATCTGGTCGAGGCCGGGTGCGAGATCTTGACGATCACCCAGTATCTGCGGCCCTCGCCGCGGCATCACCCGGTGGAACGCTGGGTCAAGCCCGAAGAGTTCGTCCAGCACTCCAAAACCGCCGAAGAACTCGGGTTCGCCGGAGTCATGGCCGGACCGCTGGTGCGGTCCTCCTACCGGGCCGGGCGCCTGTACGCCCAAACCGTGGCGCATCGCGGTGAGCAGCTTCCGGCGAACCTGGCCCACCTGTCCACGGCCGGACCCGCCGCCCAGGAAGCCACCAGCCTCCTCGAACGACTCGCGAGGTAACCGAAGGCGACCCCAACACCTGACGAAAGTTCAACGCGGTCCCCCGCGGCCACCAGATAGGGTGAAACCAGACAAGCTGGGATCTATCAGACGGGGGATCAACCGTGGCAGTGGTGAGCGAAGTGCTCGAATGGCTACAGGCACTGCCGCAGCCGGCACTCGTGGGGGCGACGGGCGGGCTCGTGTTCGCCGAGTGCACGATCGGACTCGGTTTCATCGCACCGGGCGAAGGCGGGCTGCTGATCGCGGCCACGACCGCGACCTCGGTGCCGCGGTTCCTCGTCCTGTGGGCCGTGGTGACGGTGTGCGCCGCGCTGGGCGACTCGCTCGGCTACTACATCGGCAAGCGCTTCGGGCCGCGCCTGCGCGAGACGAAGCTGATCCAGAAGTACGGCGTCGACGCGTGGGACAAGGCCACCGGAATCCTCCAGCGACGCGGCGCGTGGGCGGTGTTCTTCGCCCGCTTCCTGCCGGTGGTCCGCACGCTCACCCCGGCCGCAGCCGGAACCTCGGGGCTGCCGTACCGGAAATTCCTGCCCGCCGTCGCCGCCGGGGCGATGTGCTGGTCCGCCCTGCACATCGGCATCGGTGCCGCGCTAGGCGAGGCGGCGAAGAAGATCGAAGGCGCGATGAGCACCGGCGGTCTCATCGTGGTGGGGGTGCTCGCGGTGGTGGGCGTCTTCTTCTTGCTCCGCTGGAAGAAAAAGAAGGCACTGGGAGCCGGGCCGGAGAAGGTCACCGCCGATTCGTCACAGTGATCCTGGTGTGACACCACCACGCGAACAGTCACTTTCTTATCCGAGACCACCGTCCGCCGGTGTGAACGCGGTGCCAATACCGGCACTGCGCATGCCCCGTTCCGAAACCCTCATCGACGCCGTCCATTCCGTTCGAGTCCGATCACCTCATTTCTACCCATCGGCGCTTTCAGTTCCCTAACACCGCGTTTTCACCGCGGTCGAACGTATGGACGTGAAAGGTTCTTCACCTTCGTCGCGCCGAGTTCCCAGTGCGCGATCCAGGGCCCGGTGCCCTCGCTCGGATCGAGGACGCCCGCCTCGAGCCAGGTGTAGTGGCCGTCGAGCACTTCACCGGCGAGCCGCTGGTCGACGTCGTCCGTGTTGTCCCACAACGCGTCGAAAAGCGCCTCGATGCGCAGCCTCGCCTGGCGGCAGAACACTTCGGCGAGGTCGGCGCCCGCCCCGCCTTCGCCGTCGGCGCGCTGCATCTCGGCCCGCACGCAGACCGCCGCCATCGCGAACAGCTCCGCGCCGATGTCGACGACCCTGCCGAGGAACCCCTGCCTGCGTTCGAGCCCCGCCTGCCAGCGGGCCATGCCGTAGAAGGTCGACCTGGCGAGCTTGCGGGCCGTCCGCTCGACGTAGCGCAGATGTGTCGCAAGTGGACCGAACTCGCGGAACGAGGTCGGCACCTGCCCCTTGCCCGAAACGAGCTGGGGCAGCCATTTCGCGTAGAACCCGCTCGCCTTGGCCGCAGCCTTCGCCTTGGCCTTCAGGTCCGCGTCCGCGTCCGCGAGATCACCCGCCGCGGACAGGTGCGCGTCGACCGCCTCGCGCGCGATCAGCAGGTGCATGATCTCCGACGAGCCTTCGAAGATGCGGTTTATCCGCAGATCCCGCACGAGCTGCTCGACGGGGACGGCGCGTTCACCGCGCGCCGCGAGCGACTCGGCCGTCTCGTACCCGCGCCCGCCCCTGATCTGCATCAGCTCGTCCGCGACCAGGCACGACATCTCACTCGCCCACAGCTTCGCCAGCGCCGCTTCGATGCGGATGTCGTTGCGACCCTCGTCGCTCATGTGCGCCGAAAGGTCCAGCACGGCTTCGAGCGCGTACGTGGTGGCCGCGATGAACGAAATCTTCTTCGCCACCGCCGCGTGCTCACCGACCGGGCGGCCCCACTGCACCCGTTCGGCCGACCACTCCCGCGCGATCTTCAGGCACCACTTGCTCGCGCCCGTGCAGATCGCCGGAATCGAGAGCCTGCCGGTGTTGAGCGTGGCGAGCGCGATCTTCAGGCCCTGCCCCTCGCCGCCGACGACGTTTTCCTTGGGCACGCGCACGTTGTGGAAGCGCGTGACCCCGTTTTCGATACCGCGCAGCCCCATGAACGCGTTGCGCTGCTCGACGGTGATCCCCGGCGAATCGGTCTCCACGATGAACGCGGTGACCCCGCCGCGCCTGCCGTCGGACTTGGGCACGCGCGCCATCACCACGACCAGCTCCGCCACCACGCCGTTGGTGGTCCACAGCTTCACGCCGTTCAGCTCGTACGCCTCGCCGTCCTCCGTCGGCGTCGCCGAGGTCGCCAGCCTCGCCGGGTCCGAACCGACGTCCGGTTCGGTGAGCAGGAACGCGGTGACCGCGCCGCGCGCGCACCTCGGCAGGAACGCGGCCTTCTGCTCCGGTGTGCCCGCGAGCTTGAGCGGTTCCGGCACCCCGATCGACTGGTGCGCCGAGAGCAGCACGCCGAGCGTCGGATGCACCGAGCCGACGAGCATCAGCGCGCGGTTGTAGGCGACCTGGCTCAGCCCGAGCCCTTCGTACTCCTCCGGGATCTTGATACCGAAGCAGCCGAGCTTCGCGAGCCCGTCGACGTACTCGTCCGGCACCCGCGAATCCCGTTCGATGACCGTGCCGTCGAGCGTCTCGCAGTATTCGCGCAACGCGGTGAGGAACCGGTCCGCCTTCGCCGCCGCGTCGGCTTCCGGCCTGGGATGGGGGTGCACCAGGTCCAGCGGGAACCGGCCGAGGTAGAGCTCCTTCGCGAACGACGGCTTGCGCCAGCCGCTCTCCCGGGCCTCCTCCGCGACCGCACGTGCTTCCTTCTCCGTCACCTTCGGCTGGTCGACCACGAGTACCTCCTCGTCGAAGGGCCATTGCCCTTGTGACGAGTGTCACGCATCGATCGTCTCGGCGCAGCCCTCTACCAGGCGATCACCGGGACCGAAACCGCCACCGGGTGGTCACGGCCCTGCGTCACGTCGAAGTAGCCGCCTGCCGCGCGGGCGCGCTGGTAGGTCACCGTGAGCACGGCCGCGCCCGGCTTCGACGGCGTCACCACGACCCGCGAGCCCGTGACTTGGACGATGCCCGCCGACGGTGGCCAGAGCCTGGCGTCCACCCGGTTGAGCGGGTTGGCGAGGTCGAACGCGGCTCCGTCCGCGGCGCTGACCGTCACCGAAGTGGTCGCGGGACGCCCACGGGGGCCGACGAGCACGCCCCGGTCGGCGCGCATCGCGAACGGCGCCACCCCCGGCGGCATCGGCTCGTCCGAGGTCGACGACGAGATGGCCAGCCCCTTCGCCGCGGGGTCGACGTCCAGCGCGGCGGTGTAGATCCTCCGATCGTCCTTTGTGGATGGACGGCCGTGGTGGACGTAGTACCGCGCGCGCCCGTCCGGCGAGGCGACCACGCTGCCGTGGCCGGTCGAGTACAGGCCCTTCGCCGGGTCCTGCGAGAGCACCGGGTTCGCCGCGCTCTTCTTCCACGGGCCGAGCGGGCTGTCCGCCACCGCGTACCCGACACCGTAGAACTCGTTCTCGAAGTTGTTCGCCGAGTAGGTGAGGTAGTAGACGGGTTTCCTGCCGTGCCCCGGATAGGCCTTGAACGTCGTCGAACCCTCTTCCCAGCGCCGGTCCTTCTTCTGGCCGCCGGACTTCGCGTAGTCGTCAACGTGCGCGTTCTCCCACGGCTGCTTCTGCCCCGCGTAGGACAGGATCGGGGTGAACCCGTCCTTGCGCGCGTTCTCACCCGGCGCGCGGTTCGCGTTGCGGTAGCGCGGCTGGATCGCGGGCATGGTGCGGCCGGTCGGGTCGTTCCACCAGTCGCCGGTCAGCTCGACGGCGTAGATGTTCGACTCCTCGATGTACTTGCCGAGATCGGTGTCCCACACCCAGTTCCGGTAGGCGTTGCGGGAGAAGTACAGGTAGATCCGGCCGTCGTCGTCGAAGAAGACGTTGGGATCGATGAACGGGATGTAGGTGCCCAGCGGCGCCGTCTCGCCCTCTTCCCGCGTCGACGGCGGCTTCTTCTGCGTCGCGTCCATGATCAGGTTGACGTCGTGGTAGACCGGGTCGTACGGGAAGTAGTCGATCGGCTGGGCCGCGATGTCGCGGAACGGGCCCGCGGGCGAGCGGGACACCGCGACCCCGACCTTCGACGGCTCCTCGAAATCGGCGTACTTGAAGTGCTCCGCGACGTGCGTGTTCATCCGGCCCGCGTAGAACAGGAAGTACAGCCCGGTCTTCGCGTTGAAGTACACCTCCGGCGCCCAGTACCAG
This sequence comes from Amycolatopsis sp. CA-230715, assembly GCF_018736145.1. Classification (GTDB taxonomy): domain Bacteria; phylum Actinomycetota; class Actinomycetes; order Mycobacteriales; family Pseudonocardiaceae; genus Amycolatopsis. Next base: position 6,970,607 of record NZ_CP059997.1, on the reverse strand, counting down.
TCGTGCGCCCAGTTCTTCGCGTCATCGGCGCGCAGCGCGCCGCCGGGCAGGTGCTCCCAGGTGGCGAGGTCGGGCGAGCGGTAGACCCCGAAGTAGTACCCGTCGTCGGCGCCTTCGGTCGAGTACGCGTAGTAGTACCCGCTCGCTTCGTCGAAGCGGACGTACGGATCGGCGCCCGGCGTCTTGGCGTCGTTGAACCAGGTGGCGTTCGTGCGCACGGGTTTCGCGTCCGCCGCGGCGGCGGGCACCGCGCCGAGCAGCACGAGCGAGGCGAGAAAGGCCAGCAGGGCACGAAGTCGCTTCATGGGACACCCACCGTCACCGTTTGAGATTGTTGGACTCTGTTCGGTTCCGCTCACTCTAATTCCTCGACGCCTTCCGCGGGAGGCGAGTCGGGTGGGCGCCGGTTAGGTTTCCGGGTATGGGTGAGTTGGTGCTTCCGCGTCCGGTCGGGTTCGTGCTGGGCGGGGGTGGCAGCCTCGGCGCGATGCAGGTCGGCATGCTCCGTGCGCTGACCGAACACGGGGTGGCGCCGGATCTCGTGGTGGGTACGTCCGTCGGCTCGCTCAACGGCGCCGTGCTCGCGCTCGGCGAGGGCGATCCGCTCGCCAGGCTCGAACGGATCTGGGCGCACATGACCAAGAGCGAGGCGTTCCCCGGCGGTGTGCTGAGCCAGGTGCGGACGTTGCGGCACAGCAAGACGAACCTCTTCCCCAACACCGGTCTCGCCGCGATCGTCGCCGAGCACGTCGGCGCGGACACCGCCTTCGACGACCTCACGCTGCCGCTCGGCGTGGTCACCACCGACGTCGACACCGCGGAACCGCTTCTGCTGCGCTCGGGCCCGCTGCTCTCGCCGTTGCTGGCGAGCTGCGCCATTCCGGGCATCTTCCCGCCGGTCCAGCACGACGGGAAGACGCTCTACGACGGCGGGCTGGTGGCGAACGTGCCGATGCGCCAAGCACTTTCGATGGGCGCGAAGTCGCTCGTGGTGCTGGACTGCGCGTTCCCCGGCAAGCTGCCGTCCGCACCGAAGACCTTCGCCGAGGTGATGATGTTCACCGCGATGATCAGCATGCGCAACCAGGCCGTGCTGGAGGCGCCCGTCGCGGCGGCTGAAGTGCCCGTGGTGTACCTGCCGGGGCCGGCGCCGATCCGGTTGAGCCCGCTCGACTTCACCCGGACGGACCAGCTTTCGGCCGCCGCGTACGAGGCCGCTTCCGCTTACCTGGCCGGGATCAGCGTCGACGGCGCCGGGCTCTATGGTGGACCCGGCCTGGTGGCGTGACCCACGCCACTACCGCACAACATTCCGGACGCGGCGGCGTCTTCCTCATCGCGTACTTTTGATGACGATGCCCGCTCACCTGATTTTCCCACTGACACTTTCAAAAAGAGACCACATGTTCGCAAAGAAGACTTTACTTTCCGGCCGCGGCGCCATTCTCGGGCTCTTGCTCGCCGCGCTGACGTTGTCCGCGTGCAGTTCCGGCGACGACAAGGGCGGCGGTTCGCCCGGCGCCTCGAACAACGGCGGTGATTCCGGCGATTCCCCGGTCTCCATCACGATCGATCCGGCGAACGGGACCGACCTGAACCCGGCGAAGCCGATCACCGTGAAGGCGGCCAACGGCACGCTCGCCGACGTGACCGTGTCGAACACGGCGAAGAACAAACCGGTCAAGGGAGACTTCTCCGCCGACAAGACGAGCTGGACCACCTCCGAGCCGCTCGGGTACGGCAGCACGTACCAGATCGTCGCGCATGCCAATGACGGCAAGGGAAAGACCGCGGAGCAGCAGGGCAAGATCAGCACGCTGTCCCCCCGCCAGCAGGCGAACCCCAACCTGATCCCGGCACCGGGCGCGGTGGCGCAGACCGGGGTCGGCGTCGGCCAGCCCATCGTGTTCAGCTTCGGCCAGCCGGTGAAGAACAAGGCCGAGGTGGAAAAGCACCTTTCGGTCGAATCGACGCCGAAGCAGGACGGCGGCTGGTACTGGATCGACGACAAGAACGTCCACTACCGCCCCAAGGAGTACTGGAAGGCGGGCACCCAGCTCAAGGTGTCGGCGAAGATCTATGGCGTCGACTTCGGGAACGGCGTCTACGGCGCGACGGACCGCACCGAGAGCTACAAGGTGCACGATTCCTGGGTCGCCAAGGCCGACGGCGGCACCGAGCAGATGCAGATCTTCCACAATGGACAGATGGTGAAGTCCATGGACATCTCCATGGGCAAGGACGCGACCCCGACGCACCTCGGTCCGCACGTCATCTCCGACAAGCACGAGAACTACACGATGGACTCGTGCACCTACGGCGTGTGCCAGGGCCAGCCCGGCTACTACAAGTCCAACGAGAAGTGGTCGCAGCGGATCTCGAACGACGGCGAGTTCGTCCACGAGAACCCGAACAGCGTCGGCCAGCAGGGCAGTTCGAACGTCTCGCACGGGTGCATCAACCTCAACGACGCGAACGCCAAGTGGTTCTACCAGAACCTCGGCCTCGGCGACGTCGTCGAGGTGACCAACTCCGGCGGCCCGCAGCTGCCGGTGTGGGACCTCTACGGCGACTGGTCCGTGCCATGGGACAAGTGGCAGGCGGGCAGCGCCATCAAGTAGTCACGGCCACCACGACGGCGGGCACGGATCTTCGGATCCGCGCCCGCCGTTTCTCGTTCCGGGTCAACGGTTCCGGTAGGTCAACGCGGTCACGCCGGAAGCCAGCGCTTTCGCGGAGACGAGCGTCAGGCGCGCCTGCTCGGTCCCTTCGGGGAACAGCCTCTTCCCGCCGCCGAGTACCAGGGGGAAGACCGAGATCCGGAACTCGTCCACCAGGTCGTGCCGCAGCAGCGTCCGCACCAGCGTGGCGCTGCCGTACACCACGATGTCCTTGCCCTGCTGCCGTTTCAGCGCGGCGATCGCGTCCGCGGCCTCCCCTTCGAGGACGCGCGCGTTCCAGTCGAGCGGCCCCGCCAAGGTCGTCGAGACGACGAGCTTGGACATCGCGTTCAGGCGTTCCGCGTACTCGCCGGTGTTGGCCGACCACGCCTTCGACAGGATCTCGTAGGTCACCCTGCCGGTGAGGAAGGTGTCGCAGGTCGCCAGCTCGTCGATCGCCGACCGCCGCGCCTCGTCGTCGAAGAACGGGAGCGACCATCCCCCGTCCTGGCGCTCGCCGAACCCGCCGGGGTCCTCCACGACGCCGTCGAGGGTCATGAACGCCGCCACCTTGAGCTTCCGCATCGGAGTGTCCTTTCCGCGATTCGTACACCGGTTGAGACCAGGACACCGCCGCAAAGGAATCGGATGAGAGCCTTCTCATCCGATCCTCATCCCGGCCTCACCCGCCTCGGACATCGTGGGGCCATGCGCGCCAGGGTCACCGTCCTCGTCGGCACGGCCGCCGTACTCGTGGCGGCGGCCGCGATCGTGGTCGTCCGCGCGCTGCCCGCGAGCCCCAGTCCCCCGCTCGGGCCGCCGGTGGTGGCGCCCGCGGTCGCGCCGTCGACCACCGCGGTCCCGCCGGGCGGCGCGGCGCCCGTCCCGGTGCCGCCCCGGGTGGCCGGTACCGATGCCGACCCGGATGATGACAGCGAATCGGACGAACCCGACGACGACGGAGACTTCGATGACTGACGCGGGACGACCGTGAGTGCGAGGGCCCGCATTCTGGGCTGGGTCCTGCTGGTCGTCCTGCTCGCGCTCGCGGGCGCGCTCGTGGCCACGCACGCGGTGCTCCGCGGTCAGCTCGACCACCGTCTCGACGGCGAGATCTTCCACGAGACGGGGAAGTTCCGCGCCTACCTGACCTCGGCCGACGCGATGACGCCCGGCGCGCCGAACACGGTCGACACCCTGCTCGCGCGCTACCTCGAACGGAACCTGCCGGAGAAGTACGAGACGTTCTTCTCCATCGTCGACGGCGCTGCGGCTAAGCGGAGCGCGGCCGACGCGCCGGCGCGGCTCGACGGCGACCGCGCGCTGGTCGCCGAGCTGGCCAAGGCGACCGTGCCCGCGTACGGGACGGTCGAAACGGCGGTCGGCTCGGCGCGCTACGGCGTCGTTCCCGTTACGGTGCAAGGAGATCCGCGGCGGGGCGCGCTGGTGATCGTCGAGTTCGTCGACCACGCCGCCGGCGAGATCGACGACGTGATCCGCGTGATGGCGGCGATGTCGGCGGCGGCGCTGCTGGTGGCCGGGCTGGTCGGCTGGCTGGCGGCGGGGCGGATCCTCGCGCCGGTGCGGGAAATGCGGCTCGCGGCGGAGCAGATCAGCGAATCCGATCTCACCCGGCGCATCGACGTGCGCGGCTCCGATGACGTCGCGGCGCTCGGCAGGACGTTCAACACCATGCTCGACCGGCTGGAGCGGGCGTTCGCGGACCAGCGGGAGTTCATCGACGACGCGGGCCACGAACTGCGGACCCCGATCACCATCGTGCGCGGCCATCTCGAGCTGATGGGCGACGATCCCGCCGACCGGCGCGCGACCACCGCGCTGGTGCTCGACGAGCTCGGCCGGATGCAGCGGATCGTCGACGACCTGCTGGTGCTGGCGAAGTCGGGGCGCCCCGACTTCCTCGTGCCCGAACGCGTCGACCTCGCCGATCTCACCGTCGAAACCTTCACCAAGGCGCGCCCGCTCGCCGACCGGCAGTGGCGGCTCGACGGCGTCGCCGAGGTCGTGGTGCGCGCCGACGGGCAGCGGCTGGCGCAGGCGCTGCTGCAGCTCGTGTCCAACGCGGTCCGGCACACGCGGCCGGACCAGGAGATCGCGCTCGGCTCGTCGGCGGCAGGGGGCACCGCGCGGATCTGGGTCCGCGACACCGGCGAAGGCGTGCCGCCGGATTCGCGTGCGAGGATCTTCGAGCGGTTCAAACGGGGCAGCAACGCCCGCGACGAAGACGGATCGGGGCTCGGGCTGCCGATCGTGGTGGCGATCGCCGAGGCGCACGGCGGGCAGGTGGTGCTCGACAGCACACCGGGTGATGGCGCGTTGTTCACCATCGAGCTGCCGATATCCGAACGAGCGCCGCAGGAGGCCCCGCGATGACCAGCATCCTGGTGGTGGAAGACTCGGCACGGCTCGGCGCCTTCGTCGAGAAAGGCTTGCGGGCACACGGTTTCACCACCCAATGGGCCCGCACCGGCGCGACGGGGCTGGCCGAAGCGCTGACCGGCGCCCACGATCTCGTCGTGCTCGATCTCGGCCTCCCCGATCTCGACGGCACGGATCTCCTCCGCGCGCTGCGCGCGGCCGGGCGCACGACACCGGTGGTCATCCTGACCGCGCGCGACAGCGTGGTCGACCGGATCGCCGGGCTTTCCGGCGGCGCGGACGACTACCTGTCCAAGCCGTTCGCCTTCGAGGAACTGCTCGCCAGGATCCGGCTCCGGCTGCGCGATCGCGCCGACGCCGAACCCGCGCTGCTCAAGGCTGGCGAGCTGAGCCTGAACCTGCACACCCGCCGCGCGTCGGTCGGCGGCGCCGAGGTCGACCTCACCGCGCGCGAGTTCGCGCTGCTGGAAACGCTCATCCGCAACCGTGGCCATGTGCTGTCCCGCGAGCAGCTGCTGAACAGCGTGTGGGGGTTCGACTTCGACCCCGGCTCGAACGTCGTCGACGTCTACATCCGGTACCTGCGCCGCAAGGTCGGCGCGGACCGCATCGAAACCGTGCGCGGGATGGGATACCGGCTCCTGGCCGGATGAAAGCTCTCTCACGCACGTCTCACGGGTGTCTCGCCGTGGCGGCCCAAGGTGGGACGCATGACCACGACACTGCTCCACCTCGCCGCCGACCTCGTCACGATGGTCGTGCTCGCCTACGGCATCTACGCCAGGCGCCACCACCGGCGCGATCTCGCCTGCGCCTATCTCGCGCTGAGCCTCGGCGTCTGCGTCGCCGTTTCGCTGCTGCTGTCGATCTCGTCCGCCAGCGCGCTCGGCCTCGGCCTGTTCGGGGTGCTCTCGATCATCCGGCTGCGCTCCGATTCGATCACCCAGCAGGAGGTGGCGTACTACTTCGTGGCCCTCGTCGTCGGCCTCGTCAACGGCGTCCCGTCGGCGGACTGGCGGCTGGTCGCGGTGTTCGACGTGCTGCTGCCCGCCGTGCTGTACCTCACGGACCACCCGTCGGCGACGGCCGCCACCACGCGGTGCACCGTGGTGCTCGAAATGGCCGTGACCGACGACCGCGCGCTCGTCGCCGAGTTGCAGCACCGACTCGGCGGCACCGTGGTGCGCCACAGCGTGTCCGAAGTGGACTACGTCAGGGAGGTCACGGTCGTCGACGTGCGGCTGCGCCCGCACCCCGCGCCGGACCGCCGTCCGATCGCGGGCGTCCGATGAGCGAGGACCGCGCGACCGCGCTCGTGGGCACCGTGGCCGCGACGCTGCCCGGTATTTCCCTGCCCGAGGTGCTGGACACGACCGGCCTGATGAGCAGGGTCGACCGCAAGTTCGTCGTCGGCCACGCGGATTTCCTGTCCTTTGTAGACGGTATCGGGGGCCTGCTGGCGCTCGACATCGACGGCAGGCGCTCGTTCGGCTACTCCTCCACCTACTTCGACACCCCCGGCCTCGCCGTCTACCACGCGCACCGGCAAGGGCGCAGGCGCCGCTACAAGATCAGGACCAGGACCTACGTCGACACCGCGGACACCTTCTGCGAGCTGAAGCTCAGCGGGCGCCGCGAAATGACGGTCAAGCGCCGCCGTCCCCATCCGCCCGGCGAGGCGAACGCGATGACGGCGGACTCGTTCGCCTTCCTCGACCGCGAACTCGGCACCCGGTTCGGCCTGCCCGCACCGCGCCCGCTCGCCGCGTCGCTGGTGACCGACTACCGCAGGACCACGCTGGTCACCGCCGACCGGCTCACCAGGATCACCTGCGACACGAGCCTGCTCTGGTCCCGCGGGCCGATGACGCGGCGCGCCGCGCAGGGCCTGGTGCTGCTGGAGGTCAAGTCGGCCACCGGGGCGGCACTCGCGCTGAAACGGCTTCGCCTGCGGGAAACCGGGCTCAGCAAGTACTGCGCGGGGCTGGTCGCGCTCGGCGCGGCGCCGGGCGGCAACCGCTGGCTGCCCGCCCTGCGCGGCATCGGCGCGGCGCCGGTCACTCGACCGGGTGCCCCCTGGTGGCGATGACGGTGACCGCGACCAGCACGGCGGTGATCCCCGCCGCGAAGTGCACCGGCGCCGGGGAAAACGACGACGCCAGCACGAGCACGGCCGCGGCGGGGAACCCGATCGCGATCGGGCGGCACGCGTTCGACGGGCCGATGTGCAGCAGCCACACGAAGAACAGGAACACCGCCACCGGCACGGTGATCGCCATCCCGGCGGGCAGCGACGAAAGCGCGGTCTGGTGCGCGTCGTAGTCGACGGCCACCTCCATCCCGGCACCGAGCGCGGCGGCCGAGGCGAAGATCAGGAAGTGCCCGTAGCCCCAGGCGATCGCGGTGCGGAACGAGCCGAGCCGCTTGTGCCCCGGCTGGTCGAAGTACAGCCACCACAAGGAAAACACCAGCACGAGCCCCGCGACGGCGAGCGAAATGAGCCCGCCGAGGTGCTGCCCGTCCTCGATGCCGTGCTGGATCGCCGCGCTCGCCCCGATCACGGTCTCGCCGAGCACGATGATGGTGAACAGGCCGTACCGCTCGGCGATGTGGTGCCGGTTCCAGGTGGTACCGACGGCCTGCTCCGCCCAGATCGGCACCAGGCACTCGAACACGAACAGCACGAAGAACGAGGGCAGCAGCCAGTCGTGGGGCAGCGCCAGCCTGGCGATCCAGAGGATCTGCACCGCCACGATGCCGCCGGCGTAGCGCAGGCAGGTCGGCCGCCGCATCCGGTCGGTCCGCGCCGCGCGCAGCCACTGCGTGACCCCGGCGAGCCGCATCAGCACGTACCCGATCACGATGACCGTGAAGTCCTCGCGCTCGAACGCGCGGGGCACCCCGGCCGCGATCACCAGCCCGCCCGCGATCTGCACGAGCACCGCGAGCCGGTACGGCACGTCGTCGGTGTCGAAGGTGGTGGCGAACCAGCTGAACTGGAACCACGCCCACCAGACGGCGTAGAACACCATCAGGAAGCTCAGCACACCGTGTCCGATGTGGCCGGACGAAAGCGCGTGGTGCAGCGCCGAGGCCATCTGCCCGACGGCGACCACGAAACACAGGTCGAACAGCAGCTCCAGGGTGGTCGCCACCCGGTGCTGCTCGTGCTCACCCCTGGCCACCATCGGCCGGTACCAGACCCGGATCCGGGTGCCGGAGGGGGCGGGTTGCTCGGACATCACCGCTCCTCGTCTGCGATCTTCACACGGTCGGGGACCATCCCAGCACGTCGCGGCAAGATCAGCGAGCGGGGCGCCACAAAGGTCGCTTGTGCCCGCGGACAGGAAAGTTCTGTTGGCGCGCGGCGGCGGTCGCGGCCGAGGGTGGGAGGAGAACGCAAGTCCACCCACGGAAGGGAACCCATGGCCGACCTCGACGGCAAAGTGATCATCATCGGCGGCGCTTCGCGCAACCTCGGCGGCCTGCTCGCCAGGACGGTGGGCGCGCGAGGGGCGAAGGTCGTCGTGCACCACAACAGCGACAGCTCCGCCGCGCAGGCGAAGGACACCGCGGCGGCCGTGCGCGAAGCGGGCGGTGAATCCCTTGTGCACCAAGCGGATCTGACCGCGGTCGCCGGTGTCGAAGGCCTGTTCGCGGCGGCGCGCGAGCGGTTCGGCGCACCGTACGCGGCGGTCAACACCGCGGGCATGGTGCTCAAGAAGCCGGTGACCGAGGTCACCGAGGACGAGTACGACCGGATGTTCGCGGTCAACAGCAAGGCCGCCTACTTCTTCCTCCGCGAGGCGGCGAAGGAGGTCACCGACGGCGGGAAGATCATCACGATTCTCACCTCGTTGCTGGCCGCCTACACCGGGCTGTACTCGGTCTACGCGGGCAGCAAGGCGCCCGTGGAGCACTTCACGCGCGCGCTGTCGAAGGAACTGTTCGGCCGCAACGTCTCCGTCAACGCGGTGGCGCCGGGGCCGATGGACACCCCGTTCTTCTACCCTGCCGAAACCGACGAATCCGTCGCCTTCCACAAGTCCTCGGCGATGAACGGGGACCTGACGAAGATCGAGGACATCGTGCCCTGGCTGGAGTTCCTGCTCACCGACGGCTGGTGGGCCAACGGGCAGACGATCTTCCTCAACGGCGGCTACACGACCCGGTAGGGGGATGCCGGTGCCGTTACCAGCGGGGAGACTGCTGCGGTGGAGCTGAACCTACGGCTGGTGCAGACGTTGCTCGCGGTCGCCGACGAAGGGTCGATGACGCGCGCGGCCGGCCGGCTCAACCTCACGCAGCAGGCGGTGAGCGGGCAGATCCGCCAGCTCGAACGGACCGCGCGCGCGACCCTGCTCGTCCGCACTTCGCGCGGGGTCGCGCTCACCCCGGCGGGCAAGGTGATCGCCGCGCGCGGGGAGGACCTGCTCGCCGCGGCCGAGGACATGCTCGCCGAGATCGGTTCGGTGGAGGCGGGCGTGCGCGGCTCGCTGCGGATCGCGTTCAAGGCGCAGAGCACAGCGCACTTCATCCCGGACGTGCTCGCCGCGCTGCGCGCCGAAGCACCCGGCATCACCGTCGACCTGGTGTCGGTGAGCAGCCTGTCCGAGGAGGTCGAACTGCTCGCGCTCGGCGACGCGGACGCCGCGTTCCTCTGGCTGCCCGCGGGCGACGACCGGCTCACCGCCGCCCGCATCCTGCGCGAACCCGCCGTCGTCGCGGTGCCGACGAATCACCGGCTGGCAGGCGAAACCGCGATCGGGCTCGCCGAGCTCGCCGGTGAGCCGGTGGTCGGGCCGCACGACTCGATCCCGGCCGAGGTGCGGGCGCGCTGGGCGGTCGACCCGCGCCCCGACGGTAGCGAAGTCCACTATGGACCGTCGGCGAGAACGCCGGAGGAGTGCCTGATCCAGGTGGCGAGCGGACGCGGTGTCTGGCTGGCACCCGCCTCCACCGCGAGCTATTTCACGAAACCCGTGCTGTCGTGGGTGGAAGTCTCCGACGCGCCGCCGTTCGACCTCGCGCTCGCGTGGACGAAGGGACAGACCACGGGGCTGATCGAGCGGTTCCTGCACGCGTGCCGCCGGTTCGCCACCGGAAGCTCAGGTGGGCCCGGTTCCCCCTCGTCCGGGCCCACCTGAGCAGGCGCCTTCGCTGTCACCTCAACCACTCGGCCCCTTCAGCGATGCCGCCGCACGGTCCCCCGCGGACGCCGACGGCCCTCAGCTGAAGGTCACCCTGAGTGTCCGAACAAGGCCTGGGGCCCCCTGGACTCGGGTGCGTCCGGCGCGACGCCCCATCCCCGAACTTCGCCGCCGGATTGCCACTGTAGGTAGTTGATTTTCCACCAACGAGGCGACATTAGGTCTACCCGGTTGCTCTAAGTAGCGCCAGACCAATACGACGAGCATCACTCAGATGGAGCAACACTTGTCGCATAGCGTAATAAGACAGGGCCACCGGGGTGAAGATCCGTCAGCTTCGCTGGACGTCCGCCGACGAGCACTCGGCATCGCGCCGTTCTCGTTCCTCTTTGGACAACGGCGTTGTCTGATTCCGGCGCGCCCGGAGTTCGAGCACTGCCAAGCACAATGCGACAAGCACGAGCGCGATCGCGCACAGCATCGAGACCGACAACGCGAGCGGATACCGCTCGGCCGCAGAGTCCGAGGCGCCCACCACCGCGTGGAACACCGACGCGAGCACCGCCGTGCCGATCGCGGTGCCGATCCGCTGGCCGGTCTGCAACGCACCGCCCGCGACGCCCGCCATCGCGGTCGGCACGCTTTCCAGGGTCAGCGTGGTGTTCGGGGAGATCACCATGCCGCCGCCGATTCCGGCCACCAGCAACGGAAACGCGACGGCGAGGCCGGTCGCCGACGGGGTGGCGAGCTGGACGATCCCCGCTACGCCACCGAGCCCGAGCACGACCAGCGCCAGCCCGGAGACCGTGATCCGGCGGCCCCAGCGCGGCACCAGCCGCCCCGCGATCGCCGCCGAGACCGAGGAGCCCAGTGCGAACGAAGTCACCGCCAGCCCCGACTGCAGCGCCGTATATCCCAGGCCCTGCTGGAAGAACGTGGAGAAGACGAGCCAGATCCCGGCGAACCCGCAGAAGTAGATCGACCCGAGCGCGGCACCGGAGGAGTACCCGGGCGTGGTGGTGAACAGCCGCGTGTCGAGCAGCGGGGAACGGTTGCGGCGCACGGTGTGCCGCTCCCAGCGGACGAACGCGAACCCGAACACCGCGGCGGCAGGGAACAGCCACCACAGCTTCGCCAGCCCGCCCTGTTCGGACTGGACGAGCGGGAGCAGCACGCACAGCACGGCGGCACCGAGCAGGACGACGCCCGCGAAGTCGATCTCGGACCGCAGCGAGCGTTCGCGGCGCGGCGCCTTCGGGAGCAGCCGCCACGCGAGCGCGAAGGCGAACGCGCCGATGGGCACGTTGACGAAGAAGATCCAGCGCCACCCGTCGGGTTCGCCGAACACCGAGATGATCACCCCGCCGAGCACCGGCCCGACCGCGGTGGAAATCCCCACCACGGCGCCGAACAGGCCGAACGCCTTGCCGCGTTCCGGGCCGCGGAACAGGTCCTGGACGAGCCCGGTGTTCTGCGGCGTGAGCATGCCAGCCGCGCAGCCCTGCAGCAGGCGTGCGAGCACGATCATCAGCTCGTTCGGCGCCGCGCCCGCGAGCGCGCTGGTGGCCACGAACGCGCTCAGCGCGATCAGGAACATCCGCCGCCTGCCGAGGGTGTCGCCGAGCCGCCCGCCGGAGACCAGCACGAGCCCGAACGTCAGCGCGTACCCGGACACCACCCACTGCACGCCGCCGGTGCTCAGGCCGATCCCCTGCTGGATCGACGGCAGCGCCACGTTGACGATGCTGACGTCGAGCAGGCCCATGAACCCCGCGGTCAAGGTGACCGCGAGCGCTTTCCAGCGTCGCGGATCGGGCTGGTAGGGCTCGGTTGTGGTCACCAGTCCATCGTGACCCGTTCCGGCGCGCGAAGCACGCCGAAGCCGATCATGTGCCCGCGGTGATCCCCGGAATGCTCTTCAGCTCGCCCATCAGCATCGAGGTCACCTTGACCGGGTAATCGTAGAGCGCGAACACGGTCTGCCGCTTCGCCCCCATCAGCTTGAGGTGCACCGGGGTGTCCCCCTTGTGCGCCTGCAGCGTCGACTTCAGCTCGCCCACGACGCTGCGGTCGAGCCGCTCGGCCGCGGCGAGCAGGATCAGCGGTGGCTCCTCCTCGCCGATGGCGGCGTCGGAGAGGTCGAGTGGGACGAGTCCGCCGCCGAAGATGGACATTTTGTCTTCGCGCCAGTTGACGCGGCCTTTGGCGAGGACGGCGTTGTCTTCGACGAGGTCGGCGGCGAACAGGACGTAGGAGCGGGGGAAGAACAGGACTTCGAGCGAGGCGTCCATGTCTTCGATGGTGCAGATGGCCCAGGGTTCGCCTTTTTTGTTGACGCGGCGTTCGAGGGAGGTGATGAGGCCGGAGATGACGACCTCGCCTTCCTTGGGCGGGTCGGCCAGGATGGCGGCGATGGGGCGGGGTGCGTGTTTGCGCAGGATGCGTTCGGCGCCGTCGAGGGGGTGGGCGGAGACGTAGAGGCCGAGCATTTCGCGTTCGTAGGCGAGCAGCTGCTTGCGCGGGTACTCCTCTTCGCCGAACTTCAGGTGCGCCAGCGGTGAGGAGGATTCCTCGGCGGGGGTGTCGTCTCCGCCGCCGAAGAGGTCGAACTGGCCCATGGCCTGCTGGCGTTTGAGCGGGACGACGGCTTCCACGGCGTCTTCGTGGACTTGGATCATGGACAGGCGGGTGTTGCCGAGTGAGTCGAAGCCGCCGGCTTTGATCAGGGATTCGATGACGCGTTTGTTGCAGGCCAGTAGTTCGGACTTGTCGAGGAAGTCGGTGAAGGAGGAGTACTTCCCTTTTTCCTGGCGGGTCTTGATGATGGATTCGACGACGTTGGCGCCGACGTTGCGGACCGCGCCCATGCCGAAGCGGATGTCGTCGCCGACCGCGGCGAAGCGCATGGCGGACTCGTTGACGTCCGGCGGCAGCACCTTGATCCCGAGCCTGCGGCACTCCGAGAGGTAGATCGCCGACTTGTCCTTGTTGTCCCCCACCGAAGTCAGCAACGCGGCCATGTACTCCGCGGTGTAGTTCGCCTTCAGGTACGCGGTCCAGTACGACACCAGGCCGTACGCGGCCGCGTGGCTCTTGTTGAACGCGTACCCGGCGAACGGGAGAATCGTGTCCCACAGCGCCTTGATCGACTCGTCGGAGAAGCCGTTGGACTTCATCCCGGCGTGGAAGCCCTCGAACTCCTTCTCGAGGACTTCGGCCTTCTTCTTGCCCATCGCGCGGCGGAGCACGTCCGCGCGGCCCATCGAGTACCCGGCCACCTTCTGGCCGATGTGCATGATCTGCTCCTGGTAGACGATCAGGCCGTAGGTGTCGGCCAGGATCTCCTTCAGGGGCTCCTCGAGCTCGGGGTGGATCGGCTTGACCTTCTGCCGCGCGTTCTTGCGGTCGGCGTAGTCGTTGTGCGCGTTCATGCCCATCGGGCCGGGGCGGTACAGCGCGCCCACCGCCACGATGTCGTCGAACAGGGTCGGCTGCATGCGGCGCAGCAGGTCCCGCATCGGCCCGCCGTCGAGCTGGAACACGCCGAGGGTGTCACCGCGCGCGAGCAGCTTGTAGGTCTCGGGATCGTCGACGCCGAGGGTGTCGAGGTCGATGTCGACGCCGCGGTTTTCCTTGATGTTGTCGATCGCGTCGCCGATGACGGTGAGGTTGCGCAGGCCGAGGAAGTCCATCTTCAGCAGGCCGATGGCCTCGCACGACGGGTAGTCCCAGCCGGTGATGATCGACCCGTCGTCGCGCTGCCACAACGGAATCGCGTCGGTCAGCGGTTCGCTGGACATGATCACCGCGCAGGCGTGCACGCCCGCGTTGCGGATCAGGCCCTCCAGGCCGCGCGCGGTGTCGAAGATCGTCTTGCACTCGTCGTCGGTCTCCACGAGCGTGCGGACCTCAGCGGCCTCGGCGTAGCGCTCGTGCTTCGAGTCGACGATCCCCGACAGCGGGATGTCCTTCGCCATGATGGGCGGCGGCAGCGCCTTGGAGATCTTGTCCGCGATCGCGTACCCCGGCTGTCCATAGTGGACGCGGGCGGAGTCCTTGATCGCCGCCTTGGTCTTAATGGTGCCGAACGTGATCACCTGGGCGACCTTGTCGACGCCGTACTTGTCGGTCGCGTAGCGGATCATCTCGCCGCGGCGGCGGTCGTCGAAGTCGATGTCGATGTCGGGCATCGAGACGCGCTCGGGGTTGAGGAACCGCTCGAACAGCAGCTTCTGCGGGATCGGGTCCAGGTTGGTGATACCGAGCACGTACGCGACCAGCGACCCGGCGGCGGACCCTCGGCCGGGGCCGACCCGGATGCCGACGCTGCGGGCGTAGTTGATGAGGTCGGCGACGATGAGGAAGTAGGCGGGGAAGCCCTTGCCGATGATGACGTCGAGCTCGACCTCGATGCGGTCGCGGTAGCCCTCGGGCTCGCCGTCGGGGAAGCGCCACTTGAGGCCGCGGTCGACCTCGGCGCGCAGCCAGGTGCCCTGGTCGTACCCCTCGGGGACCTCGAAGAAGGGCAGCCGGTCTTTGTGGGTGTAGACCTCTTCGTAGGACTCGACGCGTTCGGCGATCAGCAGGGTCGAGTCCGCCGCGCCCGGAACCTCCTTGTCCCAGTACTCCCGCATGTCCGCGGCCGACTTCAGGTAGTAACCGTCCCCGTCGAACTTGAACCGGTTCGGATCGTTGAGCGTCTTACCCGCCTGCACGCACAACAACGCCGAGTGCGTGTCCGCCTGATCCTTGGTCACATAATGCGAATCGTTCGTCGCCAAGGGCTTGAGGTCCAGGAGCCTGCCGATCTCCAGCAGCCCTTCCCGCACCGACCGCTCGATCGGCAACCCGTGATCCATCAACTCCAGGAAGAAGTTGTCCGGCCCGAAAATGTCCTTGTAGTCCGACGCCGCCTGCACCGCCGCGTCCTTCTGCCCCAGCCGCAACCGGGTCTGCACCTCACCCGACGGGCACCCCGTCGTCGCGATGATCCCCGCCGCGTTCTCCGCGATGATCTCCCGATCCATCCGCGGCTTCCGGTAATACCCCTGCATCGACGCCAGCGACGACAACTTGAACAAGTTCCGCAACCCCACCGGGTTCTCCGCCAGCATCGTCATATGCGTATACGCACCACCACCGGAGACGTCACCACCCTCACCGAACTCATCCGCACCACGCTGGCTCGACTGCCCCCAGAACACCGGCTTCTTGTGAAACCGCGACTCCGGCGCGACATACGCCTCGATCCCGATGATCGGCTTCAACCCATGCTTACGAGCCTGCTGATAGAACTCGTCCGCCCCGTACATGTTGCCGTGGTCGGTCATCCCCACCGCCGGCATCTCCAACCGCGCCGCCTCCGCGAACAACGGACCGATCTTCGCCGCACCATCGAGCATCGAATACTCGGTGTGCACATGCAGGTGGACGAAAGAATCGTTCGACACCAGCGAAAACCTCCCCGTAGAGACCTTGGCCCGGGAGTATCGGCGCGACCCGGGAGGTACCACACTAGTCTGGGCGCCCAGGGGAGATTTTGCCCCTCGCCCCCTCCCGGACGCCGGTACGACATACCCCCTCGCGCGGGTGATCGTGACATGACAGATCGTATTCTTGACCTCTAGTTACAAAAGAGGCTAGGGTCGCCCCATGGCCAGAACGAAGGGCTTCGACCCGGACGCCGCCGTCGACGCGGCGATGGACGTGTTCTGGTCGAACGGCTACGCGGGCACCACGCCGCAGCAGCTCGTGGATGCGCTCGGCATCGGGCGCGGCAGCCTCTACAACGCGTTCACCAGCAAGCACGCGCTCTACGAACGCGCGTTGCGGCGCTACCACGAGCGCGAGACGGCGCGCCTGATCGAAATCCTCGACGGGCACGGCCCGGCGCGCGAGCGGATCAAGGCCGCGGTCGACCTCGTTCTGGCTGCCTCATTGGACGACGAGGAGCGGCGCGGCTGCATGGTGACCAACGCGGCGATCGAATTCGGCGGCAAGGACGAGATCGTCGGCCACCTCGTACGCCGGGCGCTCGACCGGCAGCACGCGGCGCTCAAGAGCACGATCGAAGAGGGGCAGCGCGCGGGTGAGATCGACCGCGAAGCCGACGCGGGCGCCTTGGCGGCCTTCTTCCTGACCACGTTCAACGGGATCAGGGTGCTGGCGAAAGCCGATCCCGATCCGGCCCGCCTGTCCTCGCTCGCGGAGACCGCACTGCGCTTGCTCTGAACTTCCTCACGCATCGGTGAGGCGTGCCCTTATTTTGTAACTCTAGTTCAAGAAAAGGTGGATCATGGATCTGCGTCTCGAAGGCAAGACCGCGCTGGTCACCGGCGCCAGCAAGGGAATCGGCCTCGCCATCGCGCGGCGGCTCGCCGGGGAAGGGGTCCGCGTGGCCGCGGCCGCCCGCACGGTCACGCCCGGACTGGACGCGATCCCGGTGCTCGGCGACCTGGCCACCGCCGAAGGCGCCACCACCGTCGTCGAAACCGCGCTCGAAGCGCTCGGAGGCATCGACATCCTGGTCAACAACGTCGGCGGCGTCCGGCAGGGCATCGCGCACGGCGAGAGCTTCGCGTCGATCACCGACGAAGCGTGGCAGCGGACCTTCGACCTCAACCTCTTCGGCACGGTTAGGGTTACCCGCGCGGCACTCGACAGCTTGGTCGCGCGCCGCGGTGTGATCATCAACATCTCCTCGATCGGCGCGCGGTTCGCGCACCCGCCCGTCGAGTACGGCGCCGCGAAGGCCGCGCTGACGAACGTGAGCAAGGCGCTGTCGGAGGAACTGGGCCCGCGGGGAGTCCGCGTGACGACCGTCAGCCCCGGCCCCACCCGCACCCGGAACTGGTCGGACCCGGCGGGCATGGCCGGTGACCTCGCGCGCGAGCAGGGCGTCGACCTCGACACCTTCCTCACCGGCCTGCCCGCGCGGATGGGCATCACCACCGGCAGGCTCGCCGAACCCGAGGAAACCGCCGCACTCGTCGCTTTCCTCGCCTCACCGCACGCCGCCAACATCACCGGCGCCGACTACGTCGTAGACGGCGGCGTCCTGAAAACCGTCTAGTTCAGGGAGCGCCGCACGCCTCGAAGGTCACAACGGTGTGCGCGAGTCGCAGCGATTCCGGCGAGATCAGCAGTGAGGGTGAGAACCCACGGTCCCCGAAGGTGGCCTTCGGGGCGCTAGACGACACAAATCCACCCCTCGCACGCCCGCCAACCACAACACACATGCCGTGAAGGTGGCTTTCGGGGCGCTCAAGTCCCCGAAAGCCACCTTCGGGGCATACGCAGCCCCGTTCGTCCGCTAGCGGGGGAACGGCGGCAGCGCGGCCTGCGGGGGTGCGTCGGCCGGAGCGGTTCCCCAGCCGGTGTTCGGTTTCGCGCCGAGGTCGTAGGAGATCGTGCCGCCGTTCGCGACGAACGATTCCGAGACCCACGGCCGGTTCGTCGGCGCGCCGTTGACCCGCGCGCCCTGGACGTAGAACGTGCCGGAGGAGGCGGCGGGCGCGTCGACGGTGATGGTCGCGCCGGTCCCCCGGTGCACCACGGCCTTCGGGAACAGCGGGCTCGCCAGCACGAGGTCGGCGCGGCTCGGCACCTGCGGGAACATGCCCAGCGCGGCGAAGACGTACCAGGCGGACATGGTGCCGAGATCGTCGTTGCCGGGCAGCCCGTCGGTGCCCGCGCCGTAGACCGTGGTGACGATCTGGCGCACGGTTTCCTGCGTCTTCCACGGTTTCCCGAGGTAGTCGTACAGCCATGGCGCGTTGATGTCGGGTTCGTTGCCGGGGTTGTAGCGCTCGTCGTCGGTGCCCTTCAGCGCCCAGTTCCCCGCCTTGTCGTGGAAGAAGGCGTCGAGCCTGGCCACTGTCGCGTCCGTGCCGCCGAGCGCACCGGTCAACCCGGTGACGTCGTGCGAGGCCATCCAGGTGTACTGCGCGCTGCTGCCCTCGACGAAACCGGTGTCGGTGGTCGGCTTGAACGGCTCGACCCAGGTGCCGTCGGCCCGGCGCGCCTGCGGGTAACCGCCGTGGTCCTTGGCGTTGAACACGTTCCGCCAGTAGCCGGACCGGTCGAGGAAGGCCGCCTGCTCCGGAGCGCGGCCGAGCCGGCGAGCCCAGTCCGACAACGCGAAGTCGGCGACGGAGTCTTCAAGCGTTTCGGCGGCGGAACCCCAGCAGTGGCAAGCACCTTCGGGCGCGTAGTGCAGCTTCAGGTAGTCCGCGAGGCCCGGCCGCTGCCCGGCGCACTGCACCGGGCAGCCGTTGTCGCGCGAGTCGTTCGCGGTGGGCACCGTCGCGGCGCGGACGAGCGAGTCGAAGGCACCGCCGACGTCGAACCCGGTCGCGCCGAACGCGGCCATCCCGGCGAGCGCGGGCGCCGAGGGATCGCCGCTCATCACGTGGGTGCCGCCCTGGTTGTGCAGCCAGCGATCCCACTCCCCGCCGTTCTGGCGCGCGAAGTTGTAGAGGGACTGCGCGTAGTCGCTCGCGCGCGCCGGATCGAGGAACGCCAGCAGCTGCACCTGCGCGCGATAGACGTCCCAGCCGGAAAACGTGCCGTACTGCGCCTTCTGGCCCGCGGACAGCTTGTGCACCTTCGCGTCGCTGCCGCGGTACTCGCCGTTGACGTCGTTGAACAGGCTCGGCTGCTGGAAGGCGTGGTACAGCGCGGTGTAGAAGGTGGTGAGCTGCGCGTGCGTGCCGCCGCCGACCGAGATCCGGTTCAGCTCGGTGCGCCACGCCCGGCGCGCGTCGGCGAGCACCTTGCCGAACGCGGTGCCCGCGGGGATTTCGGCGTCGGCGTTGCGCTGCGCGTTCGCCTCGCTCACGTACGAGATGCCGATCCTGGCCGTCACCGGGCCGCCCGCCGGATCGAACCCGACGTATCCCCCGGAACCCTTGCCGGGCCGTGCCGCGTCTGCGAAGCCTTCGCCGCCGCTCGCCGCGGCGGTGCCGGGCCGCAGCGCGCCGTCGACCCAGGTGCCCTGCGAAACGATCGGCCGGTCGAAGTCGACGGTGAAGTGCAGCGTGTAATACGAACGCTGGTTCTCCGCGCCACCCTCGGTGCGGCCGCAGAACCCGCCCGAGTCGACCGAGCCGGTCACGCGGTTGTGCGCGTGATCGATCCGGATCGAGGCGCCCGCACTGCCCGGCAACGAGTTCGACGTCCGGAACAGCAGGTTCGCCGGTTTGCCCGCAGGGAAGCTGAACCGGCCGAGCCCGGCCCGGTCGGTGACCGAAAGGTCGACGCCCACCCCGTTGTCGAGGCCGACCCGGTAGTGCCCGGGCTCGGCGGTCTCGTCCGCGTGCGAGAAGTCGCTCGCGAAGACCTCGTCCTTGGTGTCCGCCGACGGCGACGACCGGACCTCGCCGGGGAACGGCATGATCGGGATGTCGCCGGAGGCCCCCGGTGTGCAGCCGGTGCCGTTGAGGTGGGTGAGGCTGAAACCGCGGAGCCGGGTCACGTCGTACTGGTAGCCGCCCGCCGCGCCGGATCCCGCCTGGTTCCCCTTCGTGGTGGTCGGGCTCCACGCCATCATCCCGAACGGTTTCGTGGCACCGGGGTAGACGTTGCCCGCGTTCGTGGTGCCGATCATCGGGTCCACAGAGGACACCGGGTCGGCCACCATGCGCGGCGCGGCCGAAACCGGCGGGGCCGCCGTCGCGGCCAGCAGGCCGGTACCGAGCAGGCACAGGACGAGTCTCCGGGCACGCATGCGGCGTCCTCCATGTGACAACGTTGTCAAAGCACTGACCGTGACGCTACCGACACCCGATTCGCGGGGGCAACACGCGAGCCGGGTTCTGTCCCGTTTGTCAGCCCCGTCCTGGCCGTTCGCCAGTGCCGGGTGGTGAACTCTTGACAAGGTGCGGCGGTGCCGATCACCATTCCCGCCATGAACCTGTCTGACAGCCAGACAGCCGGACCTCCCCGGCGGGTGAGCGCGATGCAAGCCGTGCTCGCCCATCTCCGCGGCGCCATTGAGCGTGGAGAATACGAGGTGGGCGAGAAGCTGCCGTCGGAGGCCGCCCTCGGCAAGGAGTTCGAGGTGAGCCGCTCGGTGATCCGGGAGGCCCTGCGCGGGCTGCAGGCGCTCGGGTTCACCGAGTCCCGCACCGGGAAGGGCACCTTCGTCACCGCGGCTGGCCCCGCCCAGAACCCGCGGTTCGGGCCCTACTCCGCC
Source organism: Amycolatopsis sp. CA-230715 (assembly GCF_018736145.1). GTDB lineage: Bacteria > Actinomycetota > Actinomycetes > Mycobacteriales > Pseudonocardiaceae > Amycolatopsis. The sequence continues at coordinate 6,950,202 of NZ_CP059997.1, read as the reverse complement.
CGCGACTTGTTCGAGGTGCGCCGCCACGTGGAAATCCCCGTGGCGGGCTACGCGGCGCTGCGGCGCGGCAGCGAGCACCTCGACCTGCTGGAGCACCTGCTCGCGCGGATGGAGGTCGAGCGCGACAACACGGCGTGGGTCGCGCTCGACTCGCTCTTCCACATCACCATCGCCCAGGCATCGGGGAATCCCGTGTTCGGCAAGGTGATCGAGGAGATCAGGGACGCGCTCGCCAGGCAGTCGGCGTTCCTGAACCAGCTCGGCGACCGCCGCGCCCAGTCCAATGTGGAGCACCGGACGATCGTGACCGCGATCGCGACGGGCTCCCAGACCGACGCCGTCGAAGCGATGGCCGCCCATCTCGACCACGTCGAAAACGCCCTGACCAAGATCGTCTCCAAAACCGCCACCCAGGACAGGAACGAGTAGCACCTTGACCGACCAAACGCTCAGCGCCGAGCAGCAGGCCGCCCCGGCCGACGCGGGCGACGCCGGGTACAGCAAATCCCTGAAAGCGCGCCACATCAACATGATCGCCATCGGCGGGGCGATCGGCACCGGCCTGTTCCTCGGCGCGGGCGGCAGGCTCGCGCAGGCGGGCCCCGCGCTCGCGATCGTGTACGCGGTGTGCGGCATGTTCGCGTTCTTCGTGGTGCGCGCGCTCGGCGAGCTGATCCTGCACCGACCCTCTTCCGGCGCGTTCGTCTCCTACGCCCGCGAGTTCATGGGTGAGAAGGGCGCCTACGTCGCTGGCTGGATGCACTTCCTGAACTGGTCCACCACCGGGATCGCGGACATCACCGCGATCGCGCTGTACGCGCACTTCTGGAGCTTCTTCACGCCGATCCCGCAATGGGTGCTCGCGCTCATCGCGCTGGCCATCGTGCTGACGCTGAACCTGGTCTCGGTGAAGCTGTTCGGCGAGATGGAGTTCTGGTTCGCCATCATCAAGGTCGCCGCGCTGGTGGTGTTCATGGTGATCGGGATCGTGCTGCTGGTGACCCAGCACCCGATCGACGGCGTCGCGGGCGGCCCGCAGCTCATCGCCGACCACGGCGGCTTCTTCCCCGCCGGTGTGCTGCCGATGGTGCTGATCGTGCAGGGCGTCGTGTTCGCCTACGCCTCGGTCGAGCTGGTCGGCGTCGCCGCGGGCGAGACGGAAAACCCCGAGAAGATCATGCCGAAGGCGATCAACTCGATCATGTGGCGGATCGGGGTCTTCTACGTCGGCTCGGTCGTGCTGCTGGCGATGCTGATGCCGTGGGACGCCTACTCGAAGAAGGAAAGCCCGTTCGTCACCGTGCTTTCGCACCTCGGCGTGCCCGCGGCAGGCGACATCATGAACCTGGTCGTGCTCACCGCGGCCATGTCGAGCCTGAACTCGGGCCTGTACTCCACCGGCCGGATCCTGCGCTCGATGTCCGTGGCGGGCTCGGCGCCGAAGTTCACCGGCGTGATGAACCGCAACCAGGTGCCCTACGGCGGGATCCTGCTCACCGCGTCGGTCTGCGTGCTCGGTGTCGGGCTGAACTACCTGGTGCCGAAGGACGCGTTCGAGATCGTGCTGAACTTCGCCGCGATCGGCATCCTCGCCACTTGGGCCATCATCATCCTGTGCCATCTGCTGTTCGTCCGGAAGGCGAAGGCCGGTGAGCTGAACCGGCCGAGCTTCCGGCTGCCGGGCTCCCCGGTGACCGAGATCGTCACGCTGGCCTTCCTCGCCACCGTCGTGGTGCTGATGTGGTTCGACGTGCCCAACGGCCGCTACACGGTGCTCGCGCTGCCCCTGATCGCGCTGGCGCTCGTGCTCGGCTGGTTCGTCGTCCGCAAGCGGGTGGACACCGGCAAGGCGCTCGCCGAGCTGGGAGAGAAGGAATGACCGCTGCCCCCGCACACGAGCCGCTCGTGCACATCCTGCGCGAGGGCATGACCGAGAGCGTCCACTTCGGATCCGTGGTGGTGCTCCGGCCGGACGGTTCCGTCCTTTTCGAAGCCGGCGATCCCGGCGTCCCGTGCTACCCCCGCTCGGCCATGAAACCGGTGCAGGCCACCGCGATGTCCGGGCTCAGGCTCGACCTCGACCCCGATCTGATGGCGCTGGCCTCGGCAAGCCATTCCAGTGAAGAGATCCACCTCGACGGCGTACGCCGGATCCTCGACGGCGCCGGGCTGTCCGAAGTGGACCTTCGCACCCCGGAGGACTTCCCGTTCGACCCCGTCGAGCGGGACGCGTGGGTGGCCGCGGGCCGGAAACCCAGCCGGATCGGGCACAACTGCTCCGGCAAGCACGCCGCGATGCTGGCCGTGTCGCGTGCGCACGGCTGGCCGCTCGAGGACTATCTCGACCCGGAACACCCGCTGCAGCGAGAAATCCGGCGCACCGTGGAGGCGTTGAGCGGCGAGACGGTGGCGAAGGTGGCCACGGACGGGTGCGGCGCTCCGCTGTTCTCGGTGTCCCTGTGCGGGCTCACCACCGCGATCGGCCGCGTCGCCACCGGAGACGGGCCGGAACGCCTTGTCGCGCAAGGGATCCGGAAGCACCCGGAGATGATCGCCGGGACCAGGCGCGACGTCACCGCGCTGATGCGCGCCGTCCCGGGGCTGATCGCCAAGGACGGTTTCGAGGCCGTCCAAGTGGCGGCGATGCCCGACGGGACCGCGATCGGTATCAAGATCGCGGACGGTTCCGACCGGGCGCGCCTGCCGGTACTGCTCGCCGCGCTGGAACTGTCCGGTGTGGACGTACCTCCACTCGCCGACGCGAACGCGCGCGTGGTGGGCCGGCTGAAGGGGAATTCGTGAGCCATCGCATCGAGCACGACCTGCTCGGCGACAAGGAAGTGCCGTCCGAAGCCTACTGGGGCGCGCAGACGGCAAGGGCCCTGGAGAACTTCCCGATCACCGGCACCGCGATCTCGGCGTACCCGCACCTGCTCGAGGCGCTCGCCGCGGTCAAGGAAGCCGCCGCGCGCGCGAACGGCGAACTCGGCCTGCTCGACGACGAGCGGGTGCGGGTGATCGCCGAAGCGTGCCAGGAGATCCGCGACGGGAAGCTGCACGACGAGTTCGTGGTCGACGTCATCCAAGGCGGAGCGGGCACCTCGACGAACATGAACGCGAACGAGGTGATCGCGAACCGCGGGCTCGAACTGCTCGGGTACGCGAAGGGCGACTACGCGCACCTGCACCCGAACGAACACGTCAACCGCAGCCAGTCCACGAACGACGCCTACCCGACCGCGGTGAACGTCGCGACGATCATCGCCGCGCGCGAGCTGTCCGAGGCGATGGAAGAGCTGCAGAAGGCGTTCGCGACCAAGGCGGTCGAGTTCCACGACGTGCTGAAGATGGGCCGCACCCAGCTCCAGGACGCGGTGCCGATGACGCTCGGCCAGGAGTTCGGCACCTACGCGGTGATGCTCGACGAGGACAGGGCCCGGCTGGCCGAGGCCGCGGCGCTGCTGCACGAGATCAACCTCGGGGCGACCGCGATCGGCACCGGTCTCAACGCGCCGCCCGGGTACGCCGAGGCCGCGCGGCGGCACCTGGCGGCGATCACCGGGCTGCCGCTCGTCACCGCGTCGGACCTGATCGAGGCCACCCAGGACTGCGGCGCGTTCGTGCACCTGTCCGGGGTGCTCAAGCGGATCGCGGTGAAGATCTCCAAGTCCTGCAACGATTTGCGGCTGCTTTCGTCGGGGCCGAGGGCGGGGCTCAACGAGATCAACCTGCCGCCGGTGCAGGCCGGGTCGAGCATCATGCCCGGCAAGATCAACCCGGTGATCCCCGAGGTGGTCAACCAGGTCGCGTTCGAGGTGATCGGCAACGACGTCACCATCACCATGGCGGCCGAAGCGGGCCAGTTGCAGCTCAACGCGTTCGAACCGATCATCCTGCACTCGCTGTCCGAGAGCATGACGCACCTGAAGGCCGCGTGCACCGTGCTCGCCCGGCGGTGCGTCACCGGGATCACCGCGAACGCGGAGGTCACCCGGTCCTTTGTGGAGCATTCGATCGGGCTGGTCACCGCGCTGAACCCGGCGATCGGGTACACCGCGGCGACCGAGATCGCCAAGGAGGCGCTCGCCACCGGCCGCGGCGTCGCCGAGTTGGTCATCGAACGCGGCCTGCTGCCTGCCGAAGAACTCGCGCGCCTGCTCAAACCCGAGGTGCTGGCCAGTATCGGTCAGGACACCACGCGGTAGTGCGTGATCAGGCGGCCCTCGTCGTAGACGTGGAACGCCAGCGACGGCGGGCCGTCGAGGTCCACCGGCCCGCCGTCGGCCCATTCGCGGGTGCCGTTCTCCTCCCACGGCATCAGCAGCGTCGACACCACGCCCGGTGCGATGTGCAGCGGGATCCCGGCGAAGGTGGTCGCCGCGGCGGTGTGCGTGTGCCCGCAGAACAGCGCCGCCACGGAATGCCCGGCCAGTACCGCTTCGAGTCGCTCCTCGCCGGTCTGGCGCAGCACGTCGACGACCGGGTTGTGCATCGTCACCGGCGGGTGGTGGAAGCACACGAACGCGGGCTCGCCGCCGGGCACCTCGCCGAGTGCGGTGTCGAGCCAGCTAATCGTCTCGTCGTCGAGGAAACCGGCGCCGCGCCCGGGAATCGACGAATCGCACAGGAGGAACGTGGCGCCGGGGATCCGGTGCACCCGGTTGATCGGCCCGGCGCTCGGCTCCTCGCCGAGCAGCACCTGCCGGTAGGCCCGCCGCTCGTCGTGGTTGCCTGGGCAGTGCAGCACCGGGCCCCTGCCCTCGAACAGCTTCGCGAACTGGTCGTACTCCGCGACTTCCCCGTGGTCGGCGAGATCCCCGGTGGCCAGCACCACGTCCGGCGGCGTGCGGAACGCGTCGATCGCCGCGAGTACCTTCTCCGCGCGGGCGGCGCTGCGTTCGCCGCCGTCCAGGTGCAGGTCGCTGATGTGCGCGATGAAGATCATCGAGCGCCCTCCTCGTGCTCGGCGGTGCGCACCCAGTTGCGCACCAGCAGATCCGTCGCCGCGGAAAGGTCGCCCGCACGCAACGCGGCGGCGATCGCGCGGTGCTCCTCGATGCTGCGGCTGGTGCCCGCCACGGAGCGGAAGTAGGCGATCTCGTACCGCTTGATGAGCGGTTTCGTCTGCTCGACGAGCCGCACCAGATGCGGGTTCGCGCACCGCGAGAGCAGCAGCGCGTGCCATCGTTCGTCCACAGTGGACGGGTCATCGCCCGCCATCGCGTCGGCGCATTCGTCGAGCGCGTCGGTCAGCGCGGCCAGTTCGGGCAGCGTCGTCCAGCGTACGGCGAGCGCCTCGAGCTCGGCGATCAACTGGTAAAGGCGGTGCGCCTCGGCCCTGTCCAGCTCCGGCACCAGGAAACCGCGACCCGGCGCGGAGATCAGCAACGCGCGGTCCGCGAGTGCGACGAGCGCCTCCCGCAGCGGCGTCCGGCTCACCCCCAGCTCGGCGGCGAGGCGCACTTCGTTGACCCGCGAGCCCGGACCGAGCCTGCCGTCGAGGACGCGCGCGGTGACCTCGTCCGCGATGTCCCGTCGCAACGGGGCTTTGGCTGTCACGGGGATCATAATTGCATACAGTTGATCAGTACTGTATGCAGATTTCATGGACAGTGCCGAGATCCAGCGCGTGCGCCAGGACACCCCCGGATGCCAGGAGATCCGCCACTTCAACAACGCCGGTGCTTCGCTGCCGCCGAGGCAGGTCACCGAAACCGTGATCGAGCACCTGCGCGCCGAGGAACGCCGTGGTGGCTACGAAGCCACCGCCGCCGCGAGCGAGCGGGTCGAAGCCGTCTACGGTTCGCTCGCCAGAATGCTCAACGCCGCGCCGGAGGACATCGCGCTGACCGACAGCGCCACGAGGTCGTGGCAGGCGATCTTCTACGCCATCGAGTTCGGCGCCGGGGACCGCATTCTCACCTGCCGCTCCGAGTACGCCAGCAACGCGATCGCCTACCTGCAGGTCGCCGAGCGGACCGGCGCGATCGTCGAGGTCGTCGACGACGACGAGCACGGCCAGCTCGACGTGGAAGACCTCAAGCGCCGCATCGATGGCAGCGTCAAGCTGATCTCGATCTCGCACGTGCCGACGCAGGGCGGGCTGGTGAACCCCGCCGAAGCGGTCGGCGAGGTGGCCTCCTCGGCCGGGATCCCGTACCTGCTGGACGCCTGCCAGTCGGCTGGCCAGCTCGATCTCGACGTCGAGCGGCTGCGCTGCGACGCGCTGACCGCGGCGGGCCGGAAGTACCTGCGGGGCCCGCGCGGCACCGGGTTCCTGTACGCGCGGCCGTCGCTGCGGGCACGGCTGGAGCCCGCGATGCTCGACCTGCACTCGGCGGTCTGGACCGCGCCGGACCGCTACGAAGTGGTGGAATCGGCTCGGCGGTTCGAGGCGTGGGAACGGTCCACGGCAACGGTTCTCGGGCTCGGCGCCGCCGTCGACTACGCGCTCGGGCTCGGCTTGCGCCGCATCGAGACGCGAGTCGCCGCGCTCGGCGAAGCGCTGCGGACGCGGCTGCGCGAGATCGACGCGGTCACCGTGCACGACCTCGGCGAGCGGCGCTGCGGCATCGTCACGTTCAGCGTCGACGGCCTGCCCTCGCCCGAGCTGAACAAGCTGCTCGCGGCCGAACGCGTCAACACCTCGGTGACCTACCGCGAATCCGCGCAGTACGACTTCACCGGGCGGAACCTGCCGGTGCTGGCCCGCGCCTCGGTGCACTACTACAACACCGAGGCGGAGATCGACACGCTCGCCGAACTCGTCTCCCGGTTCGCCAGGGGGTGACCTGAGCGACCGCTCAGTATGCAGAGGCGCGTTCTCGTGGCATCCTGGCCACGAGGAGGTCAGGTGAGTTCGTACCTCGATATCGCGTCCACCCGCCCCGATCGCGTCGCGGTGCTCGATCCGGCGGGAAGATCGGTCACCTTCGGTGATCTCACCCGGCGCGTGCACCAGCTGGCGCACGCGCTACGGGGGCTCGGCCTCGCCGAAGGGGACGGCATCGTCGCCATTGTCCACAATGGAATCCCGTACTACGAGCTGTACCTGGCGGCGTGGGAAACCGGGCTGTACTTCACCCCGGTCAACTACCGGTCCGCCGCCGACGAAATCGCCTACATCGTCGCGAACAGCGGTGCGCGCGCGGTGTTCGCCGACGCCGAGATCGCCGCGTCCACCCCGCTCGACGTCCCGGACCGGTTCGCGATCGGCGGCGACGTGCCCGGGTGGCTGAGCTACGAGGACTTCGGCCGCGAACAGCCTGTCACACCGCCGCCGGGCCCGAAGGCGGGGCAGATCATGCTCTACACCTCGGGCACCACGGGGCGGCCGAAAGGCGTCCGCCGCCCGCTCACCGGCGAACCGCCCGAGATCAGCGAACTCCAGCTCGCCGGTCTCGCCGGGCTCGGCATCCCACCCGGCGAAGGCGCGCACCTCGTGGCCTGCCCGCTCTACCACGCCGCGCCGGGTACGTTCTCGACCGGCTCGCTGCACCTCGGGCACACGCTCGTGCTGATGGACCGGTTCGACGCCGAGGAAACGCTGCGCCTGATCGAAAAACACCGCATCACCGAGACCCATCTCGTACCCACCATGTTCCACCGCATGCTGCGGCTGCCGGAGGAAACCAAGGCGCGGTACGACGTTTCGAGCCTGGTCAGCGTGCTGCACGGCGCCGCACCCTGCCCGCGCGAGGTCAAGGAACGGATGATCGCGTGGTTCGGGCCCGTGCTGTACGAGTACTACGGCGCGTCCGAAGGGCTGATCAGCACCGTCGACACGGCGGCGTGGCTGGAAGCGCCCGGTACCGTCGGCGCGCCGCTGCCCGGCGTCGAGGTCAAGGTCTTCGACGACGACGGGAACGAGGTCCCCGCCGGAACGACCGGCACCATCCACTACCGCTCCGCGCAGACGAACTTCACCTACCACGGAGATCCGGACAAGACGGCGGCGAACCGCATCGGCGACTTCGTCACCGTCGGCGATTTCGGCCACGTCGACGCGCAGGGCCGCGTCTTCCTCGGCGACCGGCGCGGCGACCTCATCCTGTCCGGCGGCGTGAACATCTACCCCGCCGAAATCGAAGGCCGCCTGCTGGCCCACCCCGCGGTCGCCGACGCCGCCGTCATCGGCGTCCCGGACGACGAATGGGGCGAACGCGTGCTCGCACTTGTCCAGCTCTCACCCGGCGCGGTGGCGGGCACGGACCTCGTCGACGAGCTGAAAACCCACTGCCGCACCACTTTGGCCGGTTTCAAGGTGCCGAAGGAGATCGAATTCCGCGAACAGTTGCCGCGGACGGAATCGGGCAAGCTACTGCGCCGCACCCTGAAACACGGGTGACGTCGTTCTGCTCCGCGCTTGGTGGCGGCGCTTGGTGGCGACACTCGCAGCGGCTGTGCCCGGCTGGTTCGCGGTAGGCACTCGGATTCTGCCTCGGCACCTTCCACCAGCGGATCCCCGCGCCGGTACGAGGTTACCCGGCGTCACTAGCTCTGAAGTACTCTCCAGGCACGGAAATTCCGTTCTTCGCCCGATAGCGAGCGAAGGACCAGGGTTTCGATGAGTCCGTTGTGGACACAGCAGGTTGCCAGGCCGCCGGAGGCGGCGGAGTTGCTCAGGCGGCGCGGGGTTGGGCGGTGTGGCGGTTGGTCCGGGATCTTCGCCACGGGTCAACAAATTCGGGTGGGGTGAACTCCGGGAGGCCGTTGACCATGCGGAGTTTCCAGTCGCTGCGATGCAGCAGCCTATGATGGACAGCGCAGAGCAGCACGAGATTACCTAAATCGGTGGTGCCGCCGTGTGCCCACGGAACGACATGATGCGCCTGGCAATGACGCGGCGCGCGCGAACAACCGGGGAACGAGCAACCGCGATCGCGCACGGCAAGCATGTACCGGATCGCTTCGGTGACCAGACGCTTCGCCCGCCCGACCTCCAGGGGCTGCCCCTTGCCGTCGAGCATCATCGGAATGATCCTGCACTCACACGCCAGGATCCGGGCCTCGCTGGCGGTGATATCGGTGACCATGTCCAGACACGCCTTGCCCAGCTCGGCTTTCAAGTCCGCCAGGGGAATGGTCACGATCAGGTCCGCGCGGCCGCCGCTGCGGTTCGGCGACTCGGGATGACTTCCGGCGAGCGCGACTATCTCCATGAACGCATCCCCGTACCGCTCCCCACGGCTCCGCACCACGGTGCCATCGGACTCCTCAGCGCGGGGTGTCGCGAGAGGATCGAGCAAGGCGAGGGTTTTGGCGGCGGAGATGGGGTCGAGGTAGCCGTCGAACTTGGCTGAACCGTCTTTGCGGTGGTGGAAGTTCAGGGACCGGGTGGGTTCGGGGGGTGTCGCGAGGTTCCGGTCCGTCGGGATCGAGGTAGCCGAGAATCTCCTTACCCAACTTCGAGATCTCCCGCGTGCCCGCGGTGCGGGCCAGCTCGACCAGGGACCGCTCCGCGAACTCCCGATCCTCAACCGGTGTCGTGGCGGGGAGCTTCTCCAGCACCCGCACGATCCCATCCACATGCTCCGGCGAAATCTCACCAGCCCGGACAGCATCACCGGCCAGCGGCGCCGCAGCAGGAATCTCGGTACCGTCAATTCCCTGACTGGGATTGGTCACCAGCGCCCGCTTCACCAGCCTCTTCACCTCAGGTCCGGTACACCGCGCGATATCAGCCGCCAACCCGGCCACGCCCGTATACCCCAGCTCGCGGGCACCACCGTTGTCCAAGAGTGCGATGACGCGGTGAATACGAGCTTCCTGCCGCCACCAGGACACGAACTCCTCCCGCAACAGCGCTGCCAGCTCACCCGCAGGGAGCTGCCACAATTCCTGTTGCGGCACAAGGGAAGGAGAAGTCTCGGACACCCCACCAGTCTACCGCCAATCGCACGCACGTTCGATAGGCCGATCGGGCGAACCGCACGAGGAACACTGCGAAACCCGTTGGCACACAAGGGTTTTCGACGACGCTGTCGCCAAATGCGCAGAGGAAGCGAATGGTGTTCTTGTGAAGCGCGGACACGAACCCCATGCGGGCGCCGCGGCGGGTGCACCAGCCGCCGGAAATCCTTCTTGGCGAGGGTAACGCCGCGACCGGCATCGCGGGCCGCGTGAGTGCAGGCGGCGTGCAGCCACCACGTCTTGCCTTCGACCCGGATCCCGGCCTCGTCGGCATGCGCCACCGGTGCCGTCCGGATCGCCTCGGGGCCTGGTTTCTGACTCGTCCACCATCCAAGCGAACCACGCGAGCAACACCGCGAAACCCGTTGACACACAAGGTTTTCCGACAACTGCGTCACGTAACGCGGCACAGATACGACCGGTGCCATCGCAGATCCGCCGGTCGAAATTCAGTCCACAGTAGGCACTCGAAGCACACCATCGGAATCGACGGATTCGCTGAAGTCCTCCCAGTCCATGTTGCCGATCGACAGCTGGGTTTCCACGTCCACCAGCGCATCCGGGGTGGCACGGAACGAGCGTGGGCGGGTGTGGGACGGGTCGGCTTCCAGCACGAGGACGGGGTGTTCCGGGGAGGTCAGCGCGGCGGTGTCCACGACGAACACCAGATCCGGATCGTCCACAAGAGACAGAAGCAAGGAGACAAGGTCTTCGCCTGTCCAGCCGTCGAACTCCGGGTCGGTGATCATCGTGGCGTCGAGGACTACCTCGTCACCCCAGTACTCGCGGGGTTCGGTTATGTCGCGCCACGTGGTTTCCCATGCGTCGGGATCGGAGAAGTCGGTGCGCACGATCGGGGTGGACGGTGAATTGACCAGCGCCGCCAGCGCGGCGGGCGCGACGGTGCGGGAACCGATCGTGACGGGATCGTCGAAGACGTGATGTCCTTCGCGCCACACCACGGTTCCGTCCTCGGCGCAGAGCCGGATTTCGCCTCCTGGCACGACGACGAGGTGGTCACCAGGACCGGCGAGGTGATCGAGCACCGCGCCGTCCTCGTCCAGGACCCGAAGGCACCCGTCTTCGCCGAGCGCCAGTTCGGCGCCGTCTTCGCCCGAATCCGCGTACCAAACCTGGATCCCGTCCGCGCCGAAGAGGCGCACCCCGTGCCCCGGCTCGTGGTTCAGGACGGTGCCGCCGTCAGACGAGGTCAGCGACTGGTGCCGGAGGCTCTGCCCGCGCCGGAGCACCGCGCCGCGCGGCGGAATCCGTCCCGGCGCGGTGCACAGCGCGTGCCCGTCCACCGCCCACCGGACCGCTCCCCCGGCGTCCAGCAGGACCAGGGAACCATCATCGCGGACGGCCAGCCGCGCCACGCCGAGGTCGGCGGTACCCGAACGCCAGACCGGCGCGCCGCACGAGGTGCGCAGGACCAGATCGCCGTCGGGCGCGAGATCGACCCAGCTGGCACCGAGCCAGTCCGTGCCGGTCGTCCACACCGGACCGCCCGAGGTGGCGCAGTAGAGCACCAGGTTGCCGTCGCTGCGGTGCGAGAGCGTGTGCGAGCCGGACGGCGAGGTCAGTGACTGGAGGCGGAGGCGCGCCCCCAGCCCCATCGCCGGTCCGCCGTGGTCGTGCGGCTCCGTAGGAGGCGGCGTCGTGGGCACGGCGGGAAAATTCGCTTGCCACAGCGGGGTTCCCCCATCGTCCACAAGGCACAGACCGGTGGTCGTGCCCGGCAGCGGACGCCAGGTCAGCACCGTGCCGTCCTGCGCGAGCCATCGCGCCAGCGACGGGTCCGCGGCGGGATAGGACCAGTTCCTCTCGGTCGCCCACAGCCCACCGTCCGGCAGGCGCCGGACCGTGGCCGCCACCGCGCCTTTCCGGTCCTTTCGGTACAGATAGCGCTTGAGCGCGATTTCGGCGACCGGCGCGGAATCCCGGAAAACCGGTTCGGGGCCGACGAATCCGCGCCCGGAGTTGTAGACGCTCACCCCGAGGCGATCGAGGAGTTCCAGTTCTCCTTCGTCGGTGACCACCAGAAAGCCCGTGTCCGCGGCGCATACCGACGACTCCCAAGTCCCTCCACTGTGGAGTTCGACCTGGATCCCGCCGCTGAGCCGGAGTTCACCCGCGGCTGGGTGCTGATCATCGTCACCGGCTCGCCAGGTGAAGCGGTGCGTGGCGCGCTCGATGACGACCGGGACTCCGTCGGGGCCGTACCGCAGCGCGTACCGCCCTGACGGGGAGACCAGTTCGGTCCCGGCTCGCAGCGTGTCGCAGTCGGACAGTCGGCGCAGGCGCCTCGCGGGCAGCTCCTCCGGCAACGATTCTCCCGCCACGCCAACGGACTCGGGCTCGACTCGACGCCCCCGGTACGCGACAGGGTCGTGGCCAGCGCGCTGCCGGTAGCCGGTGAACCCGGTGCTGTCGGCGAAAAACCGGACGGACTCCAGTTGCACGTCAGGGGATCCGTTGGTGCCGAGGATGTCGAGGCGGTAGTGGGTGAAGGACCCCGGTGCGGCGATCCGGTACGTCCTGGCCTGGTGCCGGTCGGCGAACGACTGGTGCGCGCGGGAGTCCAGGGTCCGCCACCGGATCCCGTCCACTGAGCCGCGCAGGATCCACACCGCCGGATCGCGATCGTCCGCGTCGTTCGCCGAGGTGAGCGCGTACCGGTCCACCGCGATCGGTTGCGGGAACTCGAATTCCAGCGAGGCCCGGTCCTGGGGCGCGAACCACTTGCTGCGCGTACCGTCGACGAGGTTCGCGGCCACCTCGCCCGCGCCGGGGTGTTCGGCGTCCGCCCAGACCTCGCGCACCAGACTGGTCACGTCCGCGTTCCCGGCGGGGCCCGCCGAGCGCAGCGCCACCGAGCAGGTGCCGCCCCGGTCGCGCCAGGCCACCCAGCGCAGGGGTGTCTCGGCACCGTCGTCGACCAGCAGCCGCAGCCGCCCCGCCGATCCGTCGTCGGTCTCCGCGTCGAACTCGTACCGGCGCCCACCGGCGTCCCGCGGCGGGTCGCCGAGTTCTCCCCGCAGCTCCACCACGTCACCGCCCGCGGCGCGGTGGCCGTAACACGCGGACATGTCCGGCGCGAAGCCGAGAGTGGACAGCGCGCCGTCCGCGGTGCTCCACGACAGTTGCTCCGGCTTCACGGTTTCGCCGTCGCCCACGCGCACCAGCAACCGGTGGCCCGGCTCCCACTCCGCGGAATCCCCGGCACGCCACCACATCCGATACCCGAACACGGCGCCGATCGTAGGGAAAATCCGGTCCGTCACCCGCTTGCCGGCGTAAGAGTGCCCCGCGGGGTCGAACAATTGGCCGAACGTACTCAGTGCATCAACCGGACCGGCGGTTCCGGGAGGCCGAGCAGCTTGTTCGGCGCGTAGCCGTCCGCCGTCGTCTTGAGGTAGACGACGCCCGCGTACGAAGCCAGGACCACGTCGAGCTGTCGTCCCGCGTCGGTGACGTAGTAGCTGTTGCGGCCCGCTCTGATATCGGCGATCACCTCGGCTGTTCCGAGGTACCAGCCCTGGCTGCCATTCCCGCCGATGCCACGGATCCGTTGGTGCGGATTGCGATGATCGTCGCCGATCTTGTGCGTGTATTCGACAAGAACTCGCGCCATTGCTCCTCCGGGGATGTGTCCGAGCCACCTTTCCCGGAAGTCGCGGCGGCTCCTGCCGCGCTACACCTCGCAATCCAACCGTAAGGAACGCGCGCTACGGCTTGAGGAGATCCGTGCTCGTCGGCGTGGGGTTGCGGAACAGGTCCAGCACCGGGCAGTGCTCGTCGACCTGGCGCTTCAGCTCCACGTAGCGGTCGCGCTCCGCGGGCCCGGTCAGCTCGACGGACACCCGCACGTCGGTGAATCCGGGCCGGGTGTCGGCGAACCCGAAGAAACCGTGCAGGTCGAGGTCGCCGTCCACGGTGACCTTCACCGAGTCGAGCGGGATGCCGAGCTTCGCGGCCCAGAACTGGTACGTGATCACCTGGCAGGAGCCCAGTGCGGCCAGTGCGTATTCGACGGGGTTCGCCGCGGTGTCCGTCCCGCCGAGCGCGGCGGGCTCGTCCACGGAGAAGACGTGGTCGCGCGCGCGGACGTCGACCGCCGTCGCGGCGCCGGGGACGAGCGCGTGCTCGACGGTGAAAGACGCCTTGGCGGCGGCGGGGTTTCCGGTGAAGGCCTGTTCGGTTCCCTCGATGACATCGGTCAGCGACATTCGCGTACTCCCGGTTCGCTGCGGCTGGGGGCAACCAGGATGATGCGCGCTGCCCGCCGGGCGCCGCGAACGCTCCTACCGAGTGGGATCGCTAATGCGGTTTTTCCATGCACAGGGTGAAAACGGGATTGCGCGGATACGTTTTGGTCAACGAGGTACCGGCGGGGCACTTGCGCTGATCGGAAACGCCGTCGAGCCGCTGTCCGACGCGCAGTGCGTCGGGACCGCACGGCACGACGACCGGATCGCTCGCCGATTTGGCCGGATCCCACAGCCGAATGCAGGTACCGGGTTTGAGATCCATGAACAGGCACATCCGGGTGGACTTCCGCGCACTGGTGCCGTCCGAGATGTCCCTCCCGTCGTAATCGCGCGGGCACCGGTTCGGTTTGGCCACCGATTCGACCTTGTAGAGCGCGTCGCCGGCGCCGCAGGCGACCTTGACCAGGTCCTGCTGGCTGCTGCCCAGCGGTCCCCGCAGGCAGTCCCCCGTCGCGAACGCGACGTTCTTGCCCGAGCACCCCGCCAAGCCGAGCACGGCGACCAGGCACGTCAACACGACCGCGGCAACGCGCACGAAAACCTCCCCAAAAACGATTCCCGGCGCACCGTAGCGCGGGCTTTCTTGCTTTTCGCCAGGTTTCCGGCATTCACACTGTGACGGTGACGCACGACACAGGGAAACCCGCTTTCCCTCCCCGATCTCCCGGGTGCCCGCCGGAGCCACCCCCAGCCGACGGGCACCCGGGCTCCACGGACTTAGGCTAACCTAAGTTCGTGGTCCGCGTTCACCAGCTCACCGGCACCGTCGGCTCCCCCGAATTCACCGCGACGCACGCGGCGTACTACGCGTCGATCGCGGAGAGCGAGACGAGTGACGGCACCGTCCGGCACCGCCTCCGCCCGGAAATCGGCGACGGCACCATCGAAGTGACGCCGCTGCGGAACGGGATCGACATCGTCCGCTACGACGTCGCGTTCACCGGTGGGCACCGGCTCGGCTACGCGTTTCCCGGCGACCACTTCGAACTGGAGCACTGCCTCGACGGACGCATGCGGGTCGACGCGGCCGACGGCGGCACCGGCGGGCTGCACGCGGGCTCGGTCGCACTGAGCCCCCGGTGCGCCACCGAAGGCGTCGTCGAGCACGGCGAACGCTACCGCGCGGTGTCGATCACCGGAACCTGGACGGGGCTGACCTCCTACCTCGGCACCCTCCCGGACAGCCTCACGAGCGAGCAGTACCTGAGCGGATCCGCCGCGCTGCGCCCGGCGGCCGGTCCGCTGGAAGAGATCTTCGTGCACCGGCGCTCGTCCCCCGGGCGCCTGCTGTTCCTGGAGTCACGGCTCGTGGCTGCCCTGGCGGCGCTCGTCGACGGACTCACGGCCGCCGTTCCCGCTGTCCCGGAACTCGACGAGCACGAACTGGCCGCGTTGCGGCGAGTCCCCGAACTGCTCTGGCAGGAACGCCACGCGCCGCCGACGCTGGCGGCGCTCGCCCGCGCGTCGTCGATGTCGGTCCGGCGCCTCACCACCGGATTCCGCGCACTGTTCGGCGCGCCGGTGCTGGAGCACCACCGACGGCGCTGTCTCGACCGGGCCGCGGTGCTGCTCGTCGAGACCGACTGGCCGGTGGCGAAGATCGCGCACGAGGTCGGCTACGCCACGGCCAGCAACTTCGGGTACGCCTTCCGCCGCGACCGGGGTACCACCCCGGCCCGGTTCAGGCGGGCGCACTCCTGACGCACCGCGCTCCACAGCACCGGGCTTCGCGCTCCACACCGCGGCGCGGCCCGAGCACCGACGATCGAGGCCGTGCTCATCCTCGTCCTCGCCGGGCTTTCCGCGGTATCACCGTTCGCCACGGACATGTACGCGCCCGGTTTCCCCCAGATCGCCGGTTCCTTCGGCACCTCGGGCTCGGCCGTCCAGCTGTCACTGACGGCGTGCCTCATCGGGACCGCCGCCGGTCAGGTCGTGCTCGGGCCGGTCAGCGACGCGACGGGCAGGCGACGCCTGCTGCTGGCCGGTTCCGGGCTGTTCACCGCGTTCTCCGTGATCTGCGCGGCCGCCCCGTCCATCGTCGTGTTCGACATCGCCCGCCTACTGCAGGGATTCGCGGGCGGCGCGGGTCTCGTCATCGGGCGCGCGGTCGTCACCGACCGGTTCACCGGCGCCGCCGCCGCCCGCCAGTTCGCGACGCTGGGCGCGATCGCGATGACCGCGCCGGTGCTGGCGCCCGTGCTCGGCGGCCTCGTCCTCGGTGCGAGCTCGTGGCGCATGGTGTTCGTGGCGCTCGCCACGGCCGGGCTGGTGCTGCTGGCCGCGATCTGGGCGTGGGTCCCGGAATCGCTGCCCGTCGAGCGGCGGCGCACAGGAGGCGTGCGAACCGCGCTGTTCGCGATGAGCGGGCTGCTGCGCCGTCGCGAACTGGTCGGGTACCTCCTGGTCATGGGATGCGGTCTGGCCGCCCTGTTCGCCTACATCACCGGTTCGCCGTTCGTGTTCGAGCACGGCTACGACCTGTCCCCCACCGAATACGGCTTCGTCTTCGCCACGAACGCCGTCGGCACCGTGCTCTCCAGTGTCGCTTTTGGACGGTTGGCCGGGCGGGTGCGCACCACCACGCTGCTCGTCGCCGGTGTCACCGTTGTCGCCGTTTCCACGGCCACGCTGGTGTTCCTGCTCGTTGTCGGCGTCGACGCCCTCGCCACCACCTGGGTCTGCTTTTTCGGCCTCACCTCCGGATTCGGGTTCGTGCTCCCCGCGGCGACCACCACCGTCCTCGCGCTCGGCGGCGATTCACCCGGCGCGGCCTCGGGTCTGCTCGGTGGCGCGCAGTTCGTCCTCGCCGCCGCGGCGGCCCCGCTCCCCGGCTTGTTCGGAAGCACCACCGCGTTGTCCACGGCCGTGGTGGTACTCGCGTTCGTCGTACTGTCCGCGCTGGCGCTCGGCGCGCTCGCCCGGCCCCGGAATTCGGTTGCGGCGCCCGGATAACCTCGGCCGGTGGACTTCCCTCCCTCGATCATGACCATGGCCGATCTGGCCACCCCGATGGCGATCCGGGTGGCCGCGACGCTCAGCCTCGTCGAGCGCGCCGGAAGCGCGGGAGCGACGGCCGAGGACCTCGCTGCCGAGACCGGCGCCTCGGTCGTCGCGCTGCGCCGCCTGCTCGATCACCTGGTCACGATCGGCGCCTTCGCCGTCGACTCGAACCGCTACCGCCCCACGGACCTCGGCGCCCAACTGCACGAAGACGCGCCCGGCGGGATCAAACCCTTGCTGGACATCACGTGCGCAGGCGGGCGCGCCGAACTCGCCTTCGCCGACCTGCTGGAAACGATCACCACCGGCACCCCGGCCTACGAACACCGGTACGGCCGCGATTTCTGGACGGACCTCGACGCCGAACCGAAGCTGCGGAGCTCGTTCGACGCCCAGATGAACTGGCGTTTCCAAACGCAGGCGCCGCAGATCGCCGAACGCTTCGACTGGAGCCGCTTCCCCCGGATCCTCGACGTCGGCGGCGGCGACGGCACCGTGCTCGCCGCGATCCTGCGGGCCCACCCCGATGTCCGCGGGCAGGTCCTCGACCTGGCCCCGAGCGCGGCCCGGTTCGCGGCAGCCGGTCTCGCCGACCGGGCCGGTGCTGTCTCCGGCAGCTTCTTCGACCCGCTGCCCACCGGCTTCGACGCCTACGTCCTGTCCGACATCCTGCACGACTGGGACGACGACCACGCTCGCGAAATCCTGACCCGGTGCCGCGAAGCCGCCGCCCCGAACGGAACCGTCGTCGTGATCGAGCCGGGCCCGGAGGTGGGCACCGCGATGAACCTGTTCATGCTGATGTGCTTCAACGGCAAGGAACGAACGGTCGGCGAACTGACCGAACTCGCCGTCGGCAGCGGGCTCTCACTCGTCGCCTCCGGCCCGGTGTCGGAAGGACGAACCGCACTGGAGTTCACGGTCGCCCCTTGAGCGGAAACTTCCGCAAAAAAGATTCGACTCGGATGTCGAGACCGGCGTGGCGGCTCCGTCCCCTGGTCAGATGTGGCCGAACTGGGCCGCACGCACCGGAAGGACAGCCATGCGCAAGCTCATCGTGCAGCAGTGGGTCACCGTCGACAACATCGTCGCGGAGGAGGACGGCGGCCTCAGCTTCGTGTCGGGGGAGCCGTTCGACGACGAAGTCACCGACAACCCGTTCCAGAACGAGATGATGGCCTTCATCGGCTCGGTCGACACGGTGATCCTCGGCGCGAACACCTACGGCCAGTTCAAGGGCTACTGGCCGTACGCCGAGGAGCAGGGCGAGTACGGCAGGAAGGTCAACGGTCTCACCAAGTTCGTCGCCTCGTCGACGCTGGACGACGCCCCGTGGGGCGATTTCCCCGCCGCGACCGTGACCCGCGACCCGGCCGCGACCATCCGGGAGCTCAAGGGGCAGAGCGGCGGGGACATCGTGCTGTGGGGAAGCTTGACGCTCATGCGCTCCCTGGTGGAGGCGGGCCTCGTCGACGAAGTCCGGATGCTGGTCTGCCCCGCGTCGCGGGGCGAGGGAACGCACCTCTTCTCCGATCGCCGAGACCTGAAGCTGGTCGAGGCCACCGGTTTCGAGAACGGCCTGGCCCTCGTGCGGTACGAGATCGAGAAATAGGCGGGCCCGTTTGAATCCCCCGCGCTCTGGGCATTCCGTCGGTACGTTTCCGACCGCGGCCGCGGATCCGTCCACAACACCCTGAGGGGAAGCCAGAGATGAGAACGGGTGGGAAGAAGGCCGTCGTCGCCGCGGTCGCCCTGGTCGCCGCCGCGGGCGTGGCCGCGTGCGGCGGACAGGAGCAGAAAGCGGGCTCCACCGACGAAATCCAAGTCGAGCAGGGTCGCCTGCACGGGGTCACCGAGGGTGCGGTGCGCCGGTTCACCGGCGTCCCGTTCGCCGCACCGCCGGTCGGCGACCTGCGCTGGGCACCGCCCGCTCCGCCTGCCTCCTGGTCCGGCGTTCGCGAGGCCACGAAACCGGCCAATATCTGCGAGCAGCCGTCAGAAGGGTTGCGCCCGGGGCAAAAGCCCAGCGAGGACTGCCTCTACCTCAACGTCACCATGCCGTCGAAACCGTCGGCGAAACCGCGCCCGGTGCTGGTTTTCCTGCACGGCGGCGGTTTCGTCGGGGGCAGTGGCGGCGAGACCGATCCGCGGCGGATGGCCGAGCGGGGTGATCTGATCGTGGTCACCCCCAATTACCGGCTCGGTGTGTTCGGCGGGTTCACCCATCCCGCGCTCGGCCGCGCCGGTTCGTTCTTCCTGCAGGATCAGCAGGCCGCGCTGGCGTGGGTCAAGGCGAACGCGGCCGCGCTCGGCGGCGACGCGGGCAACGTGACGCTGGCCGGGCAGTCCGCGGGCGCGATGAGCGTGTGCTCCCAGCTGGCTTCGCCGTCCGCGGCGGGGCTGTTCCACAAGGCGATCATCGCCAGCGGTTCGTGCGTGACGAACCACCCTGCGGGCGCGCTTTCCCCGGAACTGCCGACGGTGTCGACCTGGAAGTCGCGCGAGGAGATCGACGGAATCTCCCAGTCCATCGCCACGGGGCTCGGCTGCACGGACCCGAAGACGGCGCTGGCCTGCCTGCGCGCGGTGCCACCGGAGAAGCTGGTGCCCACCTCGGCGGCGTTCACCTTCGTGCCGTTCGACACCGACGTGCTCCCCCAGGACCCCGGCAAGAGCCTGCGCCAGCCGTGGAGCGCGCCCGTCCCGGTGCTGGCCGGTAACACCAGCGACGAGCACCTGCTCACCATCACCAGGGCGTACGCCAACGCGACCCCGGAGACCTACCACAAGGTGATGACCACCGCCTTCGGCGCGAAGGCCGCCGAGGTCGAACGGTTCTACCCGCTCGGCTCCTATGCGACCCCGGCCAAAGCACTCGACCGGGCCTTCACCGACCGCGACTGGATCTGCGCGACCGTCGACGCGAACCGCGTCTACGCGAAGACCGCGCCGACCTGGACCTACGTGTTCGACGAACCGGAGGCGCAGAGCGTCGAAGGGGACGAGATCAAACCGGGGAACCGACCGGCGTCGACGCACGGTGCCGACCTGCCGTACCTGTTCTTGGCCGACCCGAACGACAAGCTGCTCACCCCCGCCCAGCACGCGCTCGGCGACCGGCTGATCGCCTACTGGACCGCGTTCGCGCGCACCGGCGACCCGAACGTCCAGACTCCGCCGCCGTGGCCCCCGACCACCCCCACCGTGTCCGAGGGACTGACGATGAACTCGGCGCCGGACGGTATCCGGGCGAACGACATCGGCGCCCACCACCACTGCGGCTTCTGGTGGTCATGACCCGCTCACGGCTTCCAACGCCAGCTTCCACGGATACGTGGCCATGGCGCGGTCACCGGTCCGCGGCGGATGCGGCTCGAATTCCCCTTCCCCCAAGAGAACACGCACGCCGGATCGGCGAAGTTCCTCGACGCTGCGTTGAAACGACCGGTTTCCCGCAAGACCGGTGTTGACGAAGGGAAGCACCACGATCGGCACGCCGAGCCCGTTCAATTCAGCCAGCTGCGTCGTCACGTACGTGTCGGCGATCCCGAGCGCGAACTTGTTGATCGTGTTGTAGGTCGCAGGCGCCACGATCACCGCGTCCGCGTTGGGCAGCGCCGGTTGCCCCTGGCCCTGGTACCCGGTGCGCACGGAGTGCCCGGTCAGCTCCCGCACCGCGTCCAGGTCGAGGAAGTGCTCGACCGCGGACGGCGACGCGATGCAGTACACCGACCACCCCTCCGCTCGCGCCAACTCGATCATCACGTCGATGCGCTCAGCCGGACCCGCGGCGGTGATCACCAGGTACAGAACGCGCTCAGCCACATCGGTTCCTTTCACGGACTGGCCCGTCTGGTCGCAAGTCAGCTTACGTACGGCACCTCGATCGCTCGGGCGTTGGAGACGCCTGTTGCGTCTATCGTCTCCCCCATGTCTGCTACACGGCCGACCATCCTCGCCACCTCGATGGGCTTGAACCGCGCCAGCGAGCTTTGGCGACCGGGCCCGATATTCGACTACGCCTTCGAAGTGGCGTGCCCAGCAGGCGTGCCCCGACTTTGTGTGCTGACAACCGCCAACGGTGACCAACTGAGCGTGCTGAAGCAATTCGAGCGGGCCTTCGCGAGCACAGCGGTTGAACTGTCGTTCCTGACCTTGTTCGACAAGCCCAACGTCGATGATGTGGCAACGCATCTCCACGCTCAGGATGTGATCTGGATCGACCGGGGAAGTCTCGTGAACCTGCTGGCAGTATGGCGAGCACACCACCTCGAAGACGTACTTCGCGAGTGCTGGCAGGCAGGGACTGTGCTGGCCGGTGAATCCGCGGGGTCCCTGTGCTGGTTCGCGGGTGGTACCACCGATTCGTTCGGCGACGTGCAAGCCATCAAGGACGGACTCGGTTTGCTGCCCTATGCCAACGCCGTGCACTACGCCGACCGGCGTACGCAGTTCCGCCAGTTGATCGCGGACGGGACGCTGCCGACCGGGTACGCCACCGACGCCGGAGCGGGCTTGCACTTCGAGGGCACCGAACTGGTCGCCGCCATCAGCGACCGCAAGAACGCCGGTGCATACCTGGTAGAACGCCGGGACCAAGGGGCTGCGGTCGAAAACTCCCTCGATGTCCGCCGTCTCACACGCTCCTAGTTGTGGCATTCAGAGAATGCAGAACATCCGATACATCGTCGCGCGAGCGCCACTGCCCCAGTACGGGAACAGCTCGTCGAAGCTCGCTCCGAGCTGACAGCGACTGAATGGCGGCGCTCTCAACGAGGGCCTGCCGAGCGAATTGGGCAGCTTCGTGCGGCTGGCCGACGTTGGCGTAAGCCCGCGCGAGCTTGGCTTTGGTGATCGTAGCGGTGCGAGCCGAGGCCCCGGACAGGGTCGTGAGCCGGGGTTCTAACACGTTGATCGCAGCCTCACCTTTTCCGAGGTAGATATCGCAGGTAGTACGGAAGATCGCGTACAGGTCGTCATTGACGACACTGCGTTGTCCGAGTTCGTTTCCACCGTCGCTGTCCTTCCCCAGAAGCGTCATAGCCTGATCGAGCGCTCGCGCGCTGTCATCGGCCTTTCGAGATAGGGCATAGCCGAACGCCATCTGTTTAGCTGCCAAGCCCTGGATCCGCTCAGGAACTCCTGGCATACGGTAGGCCGCTTGCGCATGATCGACAGCGCGCCGTCCGTCACTGGTGAAACTCACAGCCATCATCGAGCGGCGAACAAAAGTGTAGGCACTCATGGCGGTCCAACCGCTGCCCTGCGCCCATTGGCTGGCTCGATCCGTCCAAAACAGGGCATCGTCGGCGAGATCAGCTTCTTCACTAAACCAGCTCAACGACTCCGCGTACCGCGACTGCAGCGCGAGGTAGCGGGTTCGCAATACTCCCGTCGCACGTTGACGAAGATTGTCGAGTACCGCAGCCTGGCCTGTCATCGCATCGATCAAGCGAGACGGCGGCAGCGCTCGACCCGCTATTTGATAATTGTCGAAGGCGCCTTCGATTCGTTGGAGAACATCACGGGTCGGTTCCACAGCGCCAAGGGCACGTTCGAAGCTGGCAAGCGCAGGACTTACGAACACACCTACCCCGAGACTTGCCAACACCTCACGCCTTGAAATTGGCACCGGTGCACCTCCTCGGGGCAACTGCACGTGCAGCACCTCGCACTCGGATACCCACTGCTCCTGTTCGCTACACGGCTTCGCCGTGCGCGAACACAGCAAACTGCCGATCACACCACCGGTCTGGTAGATGGCGTCAAGCTTCTCGGCAAGCCATGAGTGCAGTTGCCGTCGGCCGGACTCGACGTAGGAGAGTTGCGACTCGGCGCACCCGGCTCGTCGAGCCACTGCGGCGAGGGTCATTCGCCGGGCACGTCGTAAGTCTCGTAGCAACGTACCGAGCGCGGCGTCCCCTGGCATCACCTTCTCCTTGACAGTTCTTCACAACCGTCCGTGATTACTCGACTTCCAACAGTCAACCACACGATCCTGCAGTTCAGGTACCGAGCGCCGCTGAAGCTTCCGGCGAAGGCGCGCTTCTCACCAGAACAGACGGGAACGGACTCTGCGATGACATTGCCAGCATTCGTCGCTGCCGCCGCAACCTGGACGGCACTGCCATGACATCGGAGCCAGCAGAGTGGTTTGGCGATGCCTGGTGGGATCAGCACGAGCGGGGCACGTTCGATCGGCCTCGTCCTGGGACTCGCGTGACGATCACGGAAAACACCCGCTACCGCGGGAAAACAGGCACCGTCGTGCATTACGAAGGCCAGTGGGACAGCAAGACGTTCCCGGTCCGGGTGGATGCCACCGGCCTGACGATGCTGTGCACGTCTCGCGACATCAGCGAGGACGATCACCGCCATGCCTGATCCGCACTTCACGATGGCCGACGTGCACGCGGACATCCACGCCTGGCGCCACCGCGCTCCGACCCTCGGCGCGCTCGACGACTGGCTTTTCCGTTGCCACGCCGATGATGCGACCCGGTACCTCACCGGCTGGCTGACCTACGTGAGCGACGGGAGGGTCCAGGAACGCCGCGAAGACGTCGCGTACGCGCTCATCCTCGACCTCGCCAACGACGTCGGCTCAGCGCTGACCGTGCTCGACCGCTGGCTGATCACCCTGTGCCAGAAGGCCGAAGTGACCGTGCCGCTCTTCCCGGACCGCACGCGCAACGCGCCCAGCCCTCCCGCGACGCCCCGAAAGTGACCTTCGGGGACCTGAGCGCCCCGAAGGTCACTTTCGGGGCATGAACCACGGAGCCACGAGGGGCCGAGAAAGCGGCGTTAGCCTCCCGAAGGCCACAAGCGCAAAGAAGGCAGGGTGGGCGCAGCAGGGATCGAACCTGCGACCGCTCGGGTGTAAACCGAGTGCTCTCCCGCTGAGCTATACGCCCGGGAACGGTGCCGTGGCACCGCCGGTAAAACTAGGCGCCGAGTTCGGCGACGGCCTTCTTCCAGGCTTCCTGGTCGCGTGCCTCGCCCGGCTGGTTCACCTCGGCGAAGCGGACGACGCCGGTGGTGTCGATCAGGAACGTGCCCCGGTTCGCCAGCCCCGCGCCCTCGTTGAACACGCCGTAGCTCTTGGCGACCTCGCCGTGCGGCCAGAAGTCCGACAGCAGCGGGAACTGGTAGCCCTGCTGCTCGGCCCACGCCTTGAGCGAGAACGGGGTGTCCACCGAGACGCCGATGACCTGGACGTTGCCTTCGTACTCGGCGAACTCGTCGCGCAGCTGGCACAGCTCGCCCTGGCAGATCCCGCTGAACGCGAACGGGTAGAACACCAGCAGGACCGGCTTGTCGCCCTGGAACGACGACAGCGTCACCGGCTGCTTGTTGTAGTCGTTGAGCGTGAAATCGGGGGCCTTCGAGCCGACCTCGACCGCCATGCGCTTCCTCTCCCGCGTAGGAACTTCACCTGCGGCGCCAGCCTATCGTGTGGCGGGCGCGGCGCCGGTCGTGCGGTGGCCGGGTCCCATGAGCTGGACCCGGCCCGCCATCCGGGCAGGTCAGCGCTTCGTCTTCGCCCTCGGCACGAGCCTGCTGCCGGACCAGCCGGGGCCGACGCTGACGTTGGAGGTCTGGGACAGCCCGACCGTCGGCACCGCTTCGGCGATCTCGCTCGGTTCGACGTGCCCCGGCTGCCCCGTCTTGGGCGTGAGCACCCAGATGACGGCGTCGGCGCCGAGGAACCCGCGCGCGTCGACCAGCGCGTCTCCCAGGTCGCCGTCGTCTTCGCGCCACCACAGCAGCACGACGTCGACGGCCTCGTTGGCGTCCTCATCGAGGAGTTCGCCGCCGATATGGTCCTCGATCGCGGCGCGGACGTCGTCGTCGACGTCCTCGTCCCAGCCGATCTCCTGAACCACCATGTCCGGCTTGATACCAAGCCTCTCGGCGATGCTGGTCTGTTCAGCATCTCCCGCGGCGACCACGACTGTCACTCCTCCAACTGCGACTGGGTGTGCCGGTCATCCCGGCCCACTCGGGTACAACGATGGAGCTAGCGAACACTGGTGCGGCTTCTGGCGCAACCGTCCACACCGGATCTCTGCCAACTCGTATCGCAGCGTAAGGCCTTCCCGACCCCTCGCGCGAGGGGTGTTCACCCCGCTTCGACCGGCGTGGCCGACGAGGTCAGCGGCCGCTCGTTTAGGGTGAGTGCAGTCGCGCGCGCGATACAACCGCAGCCGGAAACCACCGCAGCGGGGTGGGCAAACGTTACCGATCAGTAGCGATGACGTGAGCCACGAAGGCGACGACGATGGCAGTTGCGCACACCTCCGCGAAGGCAGGCGTGCGCGAGCAACCACAGCTAGCAGAATGGCGAGGAGACCCCTTGGCCCCCCAGAGCAGCGAGACCGGCCGCGGCGGCGCGTCCGGTCAGGAGGCCCCGGCCCGCGTACGTGTCATCCGTGACGGACTGGCGGCGCACCTGCCCGACATCGACCCGGAAGAGACGTCCGAGTGGCTGGATTCCTTCGACGAGGCGCTGGCCAGGGGTGGTCAGCAGCGCGCGCGGTACCTGATGCTGCGCATCCTGGAGCGCGCCCGCGAGCGGAACGTCGGTGTGCCCGCGCTGACCTCGACGGACTACGTCAACACGATCCCCACCGAGAACGAACCGTGGTTCCCCGGTGACGAGGAGATCGAGCGCCGCTACCGCGCGTACATCCGCTGGAACGCGGCGATCATGGTGCACCGCGCGCAGCGGCCCGGCGTCGGCGTCGGCGGGCACATCTCGACCTACGCCTCGTCGGCGGCGCTCTACGAAGTCGGATTCAACCACTTCTTCCGCGGCAAGGACCATTCCAGCGGCGGGGACCAGATCTTCGTGCAGGGCCACGCCTCGCCCGGTATCTACGCCCGCGCGTTCCTCGAAGGCAGGCTGACCGAGCAGCAGCTCGACGGCTTCCGCCAGGAGTACTCGCACGCGGGCGCCGGCGGCGGGCTGCCGTCGTACCCGCACCCGCGGCTGATGCCGGAGTTCTGGGAGAACCCGACGGTGTCGATGGGCCTCGGCCCGATGAACGCGATCTACCAGGCCCGGTTCAACCGGTACCTGCGCGACCGCGGCATCAAGGACACCTCCGACCAGCACGTGTGGGCGTTCCTCGGCGACGGCGAGATGGACGAGCCGGAGTCGCGCGGGCTGGTCCACGTGGCCGCGGGCGAGGGCCTGGACAACCTGACCTTCGTGATCAACTGCAACCTGCAGCGCCTCGACGGGCCGGTCCGCGGGAACGGCAAGATCATCCAGGAGCTGGAGTCGTACTTCCGCGGCGCGGGCTGGAACGTGATCAAGGTCATCTGGGGCCGCGAGTGGGACGCGCTGCTGCACGCCGACCGCGACGGCGCGCTGGTCAACCTGATGAACGTGACCCCGGACGGCGACTACCAGACCTACAAGGCCAACGACGGCGCCTTCGTCCGCGAGCACTTCTTCGGCAGGGACCCGCGCACCAAGGAACTGGTGCACGACCTGTCCGACGCCGACATCTGGAACCTCAAGCGCGGCGGGCACGACTACCGCAAGGTCTACGCGGCCTACAAGGCGGCACTGGAGCACCACGGCCAGCCGACGGTGATCCTGGCGCACACCATCAAGGGCTACGGCCTCGGCCCGGCGTTCGAGGGCCGCAACGCCACGCACCAGATGAAGAAGCTCACCCTCGACGACCTGAAGCTGTTCCGGGACGCCCAGCGCATCCCGATCAGCGACGAGGAGCTCGAGCGCGACCCGAAGCTGCCGCCGTACTACCACCCCGGCAAGGAATCGCCGGAGATCGAGTACCTGATCGGCCGCCGCAAGGCGCTGGGCGGGTTCCTCCCCGAGCGGCGCCCGAAGACGGCCAAGGCGCTCGTGCTGCCCGGCGACAAGGTGTACGAGGGCATCCGGAAGGGGTCCGGCAAGCAGGAGGTCGCCACCACGATGGCGTTCGTCCGGCTGGTCCGCGAGCTGGCGAAGGACTCCGAGATCGGCAAGCGGATCGTGCCGATCATCCCGGACGAGGCCCGCACCTTCGGCCTCGACTCGATGTTCCCGACGGCCAAGATCTACAACCCGCACGGGCAGACCTACACCTCGGTCGACGCGAGCTTGATGTTGGCGTACAAGGAATCCGAGAAGGGCGTGATCCTGCACGAGGGCATCAACGAGGCGGGCTCCACGGCCTCGTTCACCGCCGTCGGCACGGCGTACGCCACGCACGGCGAGCCGATGATCCCGATCTACATCTTCTACTCGATGTTCGGGTTCCAGCGCACCGGCGACGGGCTCTACGCGGCGGCGGACCAGATGGCGCGCGGGTTCGTGCTCGGCGCCACCGCGGGCCGCACCACGCTGACCGGTGAGGGCCTGCAGCACGCGGACGGGCACTCGCTGCTGCTGGCGGCGACGAACCCGGCCGTGGTCGCCTACGACGCGGCCTACTCGTTCGAGATCGCGCACATCGTCAAGGACGGCCTCCGCCGGATGTACGGGGAGTCCGGGCCGGACGGCAACGGCGAGAACGTCTTCTACTACATGACGATCTACAACGAGCCGTACCAGCAGCCCGCGGAGCCGGAGAACCTCGACGTCGACGGCCTCCTCAAGGGCCTGTACCGCTACGCCGACGCGCCCGCGGGCGACGGCCCGGAGGCGCAGATCCTGGTCTCCGGCGTCACCATGCCGGATGCGCTCAAGGCGCAGCGGATGCTGGCCGACGAGTGGGGCGTGCGGGCGGCCGTGTGGTCGGCGACCTCGTGGACCGAGCTTCGCCGCGAAGCGGTGGAGGTCGACCACGACAACCTGCTCTACCCCGGCAGCGAGCCGCGCGTGCCGTACGTGACCAGCGCGCTGGCGAACGTCGCGGGCCCCGTGGTGGCGGTGTCGGACTGGATGCGCGCGGTACCGGACCTGATCCGCCCGTGGGTGCCCACCGACATGCTCACCCTCGGCACGGACGGGTTCGGCTTCTCCGACACCCGGCCCGCGGCGCGGCGCCACTTCCTGGTGGACGCCGAGTCGATCGTGGTGGGCACGCTGTCCGCGCTGGCGAAGCGGAACGAGGTGCCGCAGTCGAAGGTCGTGGAGGCGGCGCGCCAGTACCGCATCGACGACGTCGCCGCGGCGGGTCCGCAGACCTCGGACTCGGGCAACGCCTGACCGGAACACGGACTGGGGGCCGCCGCGAATACCGCGGCGGCCCCCAGTCCGTTAGGGTAAAGATCGGATGTATGCGCGTAAGGAGGGTGACCGAGTGACGAAGCGCCGCCTGCCCCGGCCCAGTGAGCTCAAGCAGATCCTGCGGCCGAAACCGGTCGTGCTGAACCCCACCGACCGCAGGCTGGCCGGCGCGCACACGATCGCCGATCTCCGCACGCTGGCCCGCAAGCGGACGCCGCGCGCGCCGTTCGACTACACCGACGGCGCCGCCGAGCTCGAAGACAGCCTCCGCCGCGCGCGACAAGTGTTCCGCAGCATCGAATTCCACCCCAACGTGCTGCGCGGTGTGTCCGATGTGGACACCTCGAAGGAGATCCTCGGGAAGCGCTCCGAGCTGCCGTTCGCGTTCGCGCCGACCGGGTTCACCCGCATGATGAACCACGAGGGCGAGCGCGCGGTGGCCCGCGTCGCGCAGCGCAACGGCATCCCGTTCTCGTTGTCCACCATGGGAACCACGTCGATCGAGGACGCCGCCGAGGCCGCGCCGCAGGCGCGCAAGTGGTTCCAGCTCTACGTCTGGAACGACCACGGCGCGGGCGAAGATCTGATGAATCGGGCGTGGGAGTCCGGATACGACACCCTCCTGCTGACCGTCGACACGCCGGTCGCCGGTGCGCGCATGCGGGACGTGCGCAACGGCCTGACGATCCCGCCCGCGCTGACGCTGAAGACCTTCGTCGACGGCGCGATGCACCCGTCGTGGTGGTTCAACCTGCTGACCACCGAGCCGCTGACCTTCGCTTCACTGAGCCATTTCGACGGCACCGTCGCCGAGTTGCTCAACCAGCTGTTCGACCCCACGCTCGATTTCGACGACCTCGACTGGG
Organism: Amycolatopsis sp. CA-230715; assembly: GCF_018736145.1. Classification (GTDB taxonomy): domain Bacteria; phylum Actinomycetota; class Actinomycetes; order Mycobacteriales; family Pseudonocardiaceae; genus Amycolatopsis. The sequence goes on along the minus strand of NZ_CP059997.1, from coordinate 6,920,962 downwards.
TGCGCGCCACCTGGCCGGGCAAGCTCGTGGTCAAGGGCATCCAGAACGCCGACGACGCCCGCGACGTGGTGGCGCACGGCGCCGACGCGGTGCTGCTGTCCAACCACGGCGGCCGCCAGCTCGACCGCGCGCCGACCCCGCTCGAACTGCTGCCAGCCGCGCTCGACGCGGTCGGCGGCGAAGCGGAGGTGTGGCTCGACACCGGCATCCTCTCCGGCGGTGACATCGTGGCCGCGATCGCCCGCGGCGCCGACGCGGTGCTCATCGGGCGCGCGTTCCTGTACGGGCTGATGGCGGGCGGCGAACGCGGCGTGCAGCGGACCGTGGACATCCTGCGCACCGAGCTGGTCCGCACCATGCAGCTGCTCGGCGTCCGGACGATCGGCGACCTGCGCCCCTCGCACGCCGTCCTGCCCTGACCTCGGCTGAACAGCGTTACTTTGCTGCCGTGACCACCGGCGCGGCTTCGAGGCGTACCTGCTTCGCCGTCTTGTGCCAGCTCCACCAGCCGTGCACCACGAGCCCGGCGAAGACCAGGTAGATCGCGGCCGAGAAGTACAGCCCGGAGCTGATCTGCAGCGGCACGCCGATCGCGTCCACGACCAGCCACACCAGCCAGAACTCGACGAGCCCCGCGCCCTGCGCGGCGAAGGCCACCAGCGTGCCGACGAAGATCGCCGCGTCCGGCCACGGCGCCCACGACGCGTTCAGCGCCTGCAGCAGCAGGGCCATCGCGGTGGTTCCGGCGAGGAACGCCGACGCCATCGCGACGCGTTCGATGGCGCGGCCGTCGCGGACCGCGATGCCGTAGACGGGATCGGCCTTGCGCGTCCACGCCCACCAGCCGTACAGCGAGATCAGCAGGATGGCGATCTGGCGGCTGGCCAGCCCGCCGAGGTGGGCGGAGACGTACACGGCGAACAGCAGCGCGGTGGCGCCGACCTGCACCGGCCACGTCCAGAGGGTGCGCCGCCGCGCGAGGAAGACGACCGCGAGCGCGAACACCTGCCCGGCCAGCTCGGCGATCGAGATCCACTGACCGAAGACCGTGACACCGTGCCGCAGCAGAAACTCCACCGGCCCACCCCTTTCGTCTCTCGGGTCAACATGCTCCCGCGGGCCCGCCATTCCCTAGAAACTGTGAGCCGAAAAACAGCTGTACCTCGCAGCCACTCCCGCCTACAACAACCGACGCCCGCCCGACTACTCCATTCGGCGCTCGCCCGCCTACCTCCCGAGTGCCGCGAGGTCCGCGCCGAAGGCGCGGCCACTCCCAACCCAACCACGCACCCGGCGATCCGACGCGCCCCGCGCGGCGGGAGCGTGCAGTCGGTCGCAGGGCCCCCTGGGCCCTCTAAATTTGCGATGGCAGGGCGCCAACACACCAGGGCGCGACTCACCTCGTGAGCCGCGCCCTGGCAGCGCAAATTTTGCCGACCGATATCAAACTTGCTTGAACCCATGAGGCGGGGTGGGGGCGTCGACGGCGGTGGGCTGGTCGTGCTTGCCGCCGGAGCCGACGCCGGGGTTCGCGCCGCCGTCGCGGCTGAACTGGTTCTGCAGGCTGCCCATCCAGCCCTCCCAGCGCTGCTGGGCCGGCTTGATGAGGCCGCCGCCGAACCCGACGACGAGCACGCCGCCGATGGTGGCGAGCACGGTGATCAGCACCGGGGTGGTCACCGTGGTGGCGATGTTGACCTGGTTGAGCGCGGCGATGATGCCGAAGGCCATGATCAGCCAGTAGGCGATGGTGCCGAGCAGCCTGCCGGCGGGCCGCCCGGAAAGCGCGCTGCCGACCAGATCGCGAACGACCTTCGCGATCGCCGCGGCGACGATCACGAGCACGACGGCGACCACGATCCGCGGCAGGAACGCGATCACGTCGTTGAGCAGCTGGCTCACCGGATTGGTCGGCCCGAACACGCCGAAGGCGAGCTGCAGCGCGATCAGCAGAATGAAGTAGTAGACGAGTTTCGTGATGATGCCCGTCGCGTCGACGCTGCTTTGTTTCAGCATCCCGGACAGGCCGGTCTTGTCGATCATCTTCGAAAATCCGAGCTTGCCGAGCACCAGGCCCAGGCCCTTCGAGATCGCCTTCGCGATCAACCACCCGATCAGCAGGACGATCAGGAAGAAGATGAGCTTGGGCACAAAGGTCGCGATCAGCCCCCACGCCTGGCCGAGTCCGTCCTTGAGCTGCTGTCCCACAACATCCTCCTCGCTCGCCGCGAAATTCAATTCCTGGCGGAATCGTTTATCAGCGGCGCGGGGGCAGCAACTCGACTGGTCCACGATTGGGTGAGACCCGTAGCGGATGAAGATCCACTGGGCCATAGTTGAACCACCGGTGGGGACCGGGGAGACGAGGCCGCCCGGCCAGGCGAAAACGCCGAGCCGGGCGGCCTCGAGTTATTTCGGGATCAAGCTGCCGTCAGGGCGTCGCGCAGTTTGACCTTGGCGCCGGTCCGCATGACGGCGTTGCGGTAGATCCGGCCGGCCAACCAGATCAGCACCGGCAGCGCGGCGAGGGTGAGCACCACCGAGAGCGCCGTTTCCCACACCGGCACGCCGCCGATGGCCAGCCGCACCGGCATCAGCGTCGGCGAGAACACCGGGATCACCGAAAGCACTTCGACGAGCTTGCTGCCCGGGTTCGACGGGACGATGGTGACCCCGATGATGTACCCGGCGACGACGAACATCAGCGCGGGCGTCACCGCGCCGCCGACGTCCTCCTGCCGCGAGACCAGCGCGCCGAGTGCGGCGAACACGATCGCGTACATCAGGAACCCGAGCAGGAACCACACCACGAGCCAAACGACGGCGCCGACGGTGGCCGAAATGGACACTTCCGACAACGCGTTCGTCCCCAACGCCGCGGCCAACCCGGCGACGCCGATCAACACCATCTGCAACAGCCCCACCGCGCCGATGCCGAGCACCTTCCCGGTCATCAGCTGCCACGGGCGGACCGTGGACAGCAGCAGTTCGACCACCCGGCTCGTCTTCTCCTCGACCACGCCCTGCGCGACCATCTGGCCGTTGAGCATCAGCGAAAGGTAGATCAGCAGCCCGGCGATGAACCCGATCGCGATCTGCTGCCCGCTGTACTCGGTCGGGGTCTCCATCGGCTCGATGTTGACCGCGGCCCCGGCGACGGCCTTGTTCACCGCGGCGGGATCCCCGCCGAGCTTCTGGACCTGGTCGTTGAAGGCCACCTGCCCGGCGAGCACGTTCAGCGCGTTCTTGAGCTTGCCGTCGAGGTCCTTCTTGACCACGACCGAGACCTTGCCCGGCGCCTTCGGGTCGTCGAGGAGCAGCGCGTCCAGCGAGCCGTCGGCGACCTTGGCCCTGCCGGCGGCCTCGTCGGCGATCGGGTTCACCGTCACCGTCTGGCCGATGCTGGTCGCACTGGCCTGCAGCGGCGCCGACAGCGACGCGCTCTGCGGCAGCACGCCGACCGTCGCGTCCGAGCCGCCGCTGACGAGCTTCATCACGAGCGCGCCCGCGACGATCAGCAGCATCAGCACCACCGTGCTGATCCGCCACGCCTTCGACTTGAGGCGGGTGGTGATCTCACGGGAGGCCACCAGCCACACCGAGGACCATCCGCTCGACTTGTCCTGGATCGGTGTACTCACGTTCACTCCCCCGGCTCGGTGACGACGTTGCGGAACAGTTCGGTCAAGGAGGTCCTGCTGCGGGCGAACTCGTGCACGGGCCCGGTCGCCAGCGCCGCCTTGAGCACGGCCTGGTCGTCGGTGCCCGCGGCGAGTTCCAGCTCGGTGCGCCCGTTCTCGTGCCGCAGCACCTTCACCCCGGCCAGCCCGTCGGCCCAGCCAGCTGGCGCGTCCGGCGCGTGCACCAGCAACCGCACCGCACTGTCCACACTCAACTCCGCGACCGTGCCGGAGGTGACCATCTGTCCACTGCGGACGATGCCGATCCGGTCGCACAGCCGCTCGACGAGATCGAGCTGATGGCTGGAGAACACCACCGGCACGCCTTCGGCCGCCTTTTCCTTGAGCACCTGGCTCATCACGTCGACGGCGACCGGGTCGAGCCCGGAGAACGGCTCATCGAGCACCAGTATCCGCGGGTCGTGCACGAGCGCCGCGGCGAGCTGCACGCGCTGCTGGTTGCCGAGGCTGAGCTTTTCGACCTCGTCGTTCCGCTTGGCTTCGACGCCGAGCCGTTCCGTCCACGCGTCACTCGCCTTGGCCGCGGCACGCGCGGAAAGGCCGTGCAAACGAGCCAAATAGGACAGTTGCTCGCCGACCTTCATCTTCGGGTAGAGCCCGCGCTCCTCCGGCATGTACCCGATGTGGCGCCGTGTTTCCAGCGTCACCGGCTCGCCACCGAAGCGCACTTCCCCGGAATCGCTGCTGAGCACGCCCAGCGCGATCCGCATCGTGGTGGTCTTGCCCGCGCCGTTGCTGCCGACGAAACCGAACAGCTCGCCCGCGCGGACTTCGAAGGACATTTCCCGCAAGGCGACCACGTCGCCGTAGCGTTTCGAGATCTTGTCGATCTCCAGTTTCTGTTCCGGCAAGGCTTTTCCCTTTCTCCCCGCACCCCCTGTGGCACGCGGCATCACGCGAACGGAGCTGATCGTGCCAGCGTAGGAACGGGTGGCGGGTACCGGCTAGCAACCTAAGTTGCGGGCCGTGCTCCGCGAGTTGTCTTCTCCCCATGGCACGCCCAGTACCATGAGCATGTCATGACTTCAGAAGCCCCGCGACAAAGCGTGCCGAAACGACATGGACTTTCCGCCAATACGCTGAAACGGCTCGAACACGCCTCCGGGAGCCTCGCGTCGGCGAGCGTCGCGGCGATGGAAGAACGGCTGCCCTGGTTCGGCAGGCTGCCCGCCGACCAGCGGGCCAGCGTCCTGCTCATCACGCAGACCGGTGCCGCCGGTTTCGTCGCGTGGTTGCGCGACTCCAAAGAGGCGTTGAAGCTGACCGCCGACGCGTTCCGCGGCGCGCCGACCGAGCTGTCCCGCTGGATCAGCCTCCGCCAGGCCGTCGGCCTCGTCCGCCTCGCCATCGAGGTCTTCGAGGAACAGCTCCCCGCGTTCGCCGCGACCGAGGCCGAGCGCGCCGCGTTGATCGAGGGAATTCTGCGCTACGGCAGGGAAATCGCGTTCGCGGCGGCCAACTCCTACGCCGCCGCGGCCGAGGCGCGCGGCGCGTGGGACGCCAGGCTGGAAGCGCTCGTCGTGGACGGCATCGTGCGTGGCGACGCCGAGGAATCCGTGCTTTCGCGCGCCGCGGCGCTCGGCTGGGATCCGGCGACCGCGGCCACCGTGCTGGTCGGCAACCCCGGCTCCGACGACCCGCCGACGGTGGTGTTCGAGGTGCGCAGCAGGGCCGCGCGCGTCGGCCGCGCCGTGCTGCTGAGCGTGCAGGGCTCCCGGCTCGTCATCGTCGTCGCGGGCCCGACCGACGGGAGCCTCAAGGACCAGGAGATCCTCGCGAAGCTGTCGGTCGCCTTCGGGGACGGCCCGGTGGTCGCCGGGCCGACCGTCGGCACGCTGGCCGAGGCGCACCGCAGCGCCGTCGAAGCGCTGTCCGGCCTGCGCGCGGTGGTCGGCTGGCCGTCCGCGCCGAGGCCGGTGCGCTCCGGCGAGCTGCTGCCCGAGCGCGCGCTCGCGGGCGACCCGGACGCCGAACGCCTCCTGGTCGACGAGATCGCCAGGCCGCTCGAAGCGGCGGGCGGCACGCTCCTGCAGACCGTCGAGACCTATCTCGAAGGCGGCGGGGTGCTCGAAACCTGCGCGAGGACGCTGGTGGTGCACCCCAACACCGTCCGATACCGGCTCCGGCGGGTGGCGGACCTGACCGGACGCCATCCCGCCGACCCCCGCGACGCGCTCATCCTGCGCATCGCGCTGACCGTGGCGCGGCTGGCGAAAGCACGAGGGCTGTGGTGAACGGACAACGGTGGTGAACCGGCACCAGCCGACACGCCGGGCGGGGTGACCCACTTCACGGCAAAAAGTGCCGAAACCCGACAAGGCAATCTGGTTAAGGGCGTTAATCCGGCGGCAACCTTTGTAGGAACCCTCCAACATCACCGCGTTAACTTGGTGAGCGGCGACATCACGACGATGGGCGGGCACCGTGTTCCCTAGAGGGGTGATTGCAGTCCTCGCCCCCGGACAGGGCTCCCAAGCGCCCGGCATGCTCGCTCCCTGGCTCGAGCTGGAAGGCACCGAAGACCGCGTACGCCGCTGGTCGGAGCTGACGGGACTGGACCTCGTGCACCTCGGCACCGAGGCGGGCGCGGAGGACATCCAGGACACCGCGATCACCCAGCCGCTCATCGTGGCGCTCTCCCTGCTCGCCTTCGACGAACTGCGGCGCGTCGCCCCGGTCGCCGACGACGCGCCGGTGGCTGGCCATTCGGTCGGCGAGCTCGCCGCCGCCGCCATCGCGGGCGTGCTGACCGCCGATGACGCGGTGCGGCTCGCCGCCGTCCGCGGCGCGGAAATGGCGAAGGCGTGCGCGCTCGAGCCCACCAGCATGGCCGCCGTGATGCTCGGGACGCCGGACGAGATCGTCGCGTGGCTCGACGGCGAAGGGCTCACCGCGGCGAACCAGAACGGCGCGGGGCAGATCGTGGCCTCCGGTTCCGCCGAGAAGATCGCCAAGATCGTCGCCGAGCCGCTCGCGGGCACGAAGGTGCGCGCGCTCAAGGTCGCCGGCGCCTTCCACACCGAGTACATGGCACCGGCCGAGGAAGCGCTGCGCGCGCACGCCGCGGGCATCGCGCCGCAGGACCCCACCCGGCCACTGCTGTCCAATGCGGACGGTGCGGTGGTGACCAGTGGCGCGGAGTACCTGGAGCGGCTGATCAAGCAGGTCACGCGCCCGGTGCGCTGGGACCTCACCATGGACGGCCTCGTTTCGCTCGGCGTCACCGAAACCGTCGAGCTGCCGCCCGCGGGCACGCTCACCGGACTCGTGAAGCGCCAGCTCAAAGGCGTCGTGACCACCCCGACCGCGTTGAAGACCCCGGCCGAGTTCGCGAAGCTCACCGGGCAGGAGGCGAGCAAGTGACCGAACTGCGACTCACCACCGGCGCCAAGGCCAGCCGGATCCTCGGCGTGGGCAGCTTCCAGCCGGAGCGCGTGGTCACGAACGACGACCTGTCCGAGATCATGGACACCAGCGACCAGTGGATCAGGGACCGCGTCGGCATCATCGAGCGCCGATTCGCCGACAAGGACACGCTGCTCGTCGACATGGCCGTCGAGGCAGGCACCCGCGCACTCGCCGACGCGGGCGCCGATCCGTCCGAAGTGGACACCGTGATCGTGCCGAACTGCACGATGCCCTCGCCCATCCCGAACGCGGCGGCGCAGGTCGCCGACCGGATCGGGGTGAAGGCGCCCGGCGCGTTCGACCTCAACGCCGCCTGCGCGGGGTTCTGCTACGGACTCGGCGTCGCCTCCGACCTGATCCGCGCGGGCTCGGCGAAGAAGGTGCTGGTGATCGGCGCCGAGAAGCTCACCGATTCGGTCGACCCGACGGACAGGGCGAACGCGATCATCTTCGCCGACGGCGCCGGTGCCGCGCTCGTCGGGCCGAGCGACGAGCCGCACATCAGCCCGGTGGTGTGGGGCAGCGCTGGCGATCTCGTCGAGACCATCTACATGCGCGACCACCGCTACATCTACCAGGAGGGCCAAGCGGTCTTCCGGTGGGCGACCACGAAGATCGCGCCGATCGCCTTCGACGTGCTCAAGGCCGCGGGGCTCACACCGTCCGATGTGGACGTGCTGATCCCGCACCAGGCGAACCTCCGTATCGTGGAGGCGATCGCGAAGAAGCTGCGCGCCGCCGGCGCGCGCGAGGACATGGTGGTCGCCGACGACATCAAGTACTCCGGCAACACCTCGTCGGCGTCGATCCCGATGGCACTGGACCACATGCGCAAGGCGGGCACGGTGAAATCGGGCGATGTCGCGCTCATCGTCGGTTTCGGCGCCGGTCTGTCCTACGCGGGGCAGGTCATCATCTGTCCGTGATACCAATTCCCCGGAGGGCACCGTCGCCCCCGGCGGAGCACATCAGCGAAAACCCAGGAAGGAAACCCGCAAGTGGCTGACAACGAAGAAATCCTGTCCGGTCTCGCCGAGATCGTCGAAGAGGTCGCCGGTGTGGCGCAGGACGACGTGACCGCCGAGAAGTCCTTCGTGGACGACCTCGACATCGACTCGCTGTCGATGGTGGAGATCGCCGTGCAGGCCGAGGACAAGTTCGGCGTCAAGATCCCGGACGACGAGCTCGCGAACCTGAAGACCGTCGGTGACGCCGTGAACTACGTCGCCGCCAACGCCAAGTAGTTCCGCTCTACGACTCGGGGAGCTTCATGATGAGCAACGACGTCGTGATCACTGGGCTGGGTGCCACCACTCCGCTCGGCGGAGACGTCGAGACCACGTGGCAGGGACTGCTGACCGGCCGCAGTGGTGTGTCTACTTTGGACACCGAGTGGGTCAGGAAGTTCGACCTGCCGGTGAAGATCGCAGCACGGCTCGCCGTGGAGCCAACCGAGATCCTGCCGAGGGTGCAGGCGAGGCGGCTCGACCGCAGCGAGCAGGTCGCCATGATCGCCGCGCGGCAGGCATGGGCCGATGCCGGGTTCAGCGCTGAGAACGGTGCCGATGGCGGCGTGGAGCCCGAGCGGCTCGCGGTCATCATCGGCACCGGGATCGGCGGTGCCACCACCCTGCTCGACCAGGACGACCTGCTGGAGACCACCGGTCTGCGCAAGGTCTCCCCGCTGACCGTGCCAATGCTGATGCCGAACGGTCCCGCCGCGCACGTCGGGCTCGAACTCAAGGCCCGTGCCGGGGTGCACGCCCCGGTGTCGGCCTGCGCGTCGGGCGCGGAGGCACTGGCGTGGGGCTGGCGGATGCTGCGCACCGGCGAGGCCGACGTCGTGGTGGCCGGTGGCGCGGAGGCCGCGATCGCCGCGATCACCATGGCCGGGTTCGCCCAGGCGCGCACGATGAGCACCCGCAACGACGACCCGGAACGCGCCTCGCGGCCGTGGGACGTCAACCGGGACGGGTTCGTCCTCGGCGAGGGCGCCGGCATCGTCGTGCTCGAACGCGAGGAGTTCGCGAAGGCACGCGGCGCGCGCGTCTACGGGAAGCTCGCCGGGATCGGCACGAGCGCCGACTCGTACCACATCACCGGCCCCGACCCGGAGGGCACCGGCCAGGCACGCGCCATCACCGCGGCGCTGCGCAGCGCCGGACTGTCCCGTGAGGACATCGGGCACGTCAACGCCCACGCCACCTCGACCCCGGTCGGTGACGTCGGCGAAACCGTGGCCGTGCGCAAGGCCATCGGTGAGCACCCGGTGCTCACCGCGCCGAAGGGCGCGCTCGGGCACCTGCTCGGCGCCGCCGGTGCCGTCGAGGCGATCGCCACCGTGCTGTCGATCAAGGAAGGCGTCATCCCGCCGACCCTGAACCTCGAGAACCCGGATCCCGGCGTCGTGCAGGACATCGTCGCGGGCGAAGCGCGCAAGGTCGACCTGAAGGCCGCGGTCAGCGACTCGTTCGGGTTCGGCGGGCACAACGTCGCACTGGCGTTCACCCCGGCCTGACCCCGGCGAAGATCCACGAAAAGGGGCGCCTCCACTGTGGAGGCGCCCCTTTTCGTTGTCCGGTAACGGTTTCAGCAGGCCTTGAACTCGACGGGCGCGCCGGAAGGCAGCGCGTCGACCTTCCAGGCCCCGGCTTCCTGCCGCACCGGCAGCACGAGGCTCCACCGGATGCACCGCTCCGGCAGCTCGGGCGGCGCGTCGCCGGGGTCCTGGGTGCTGGTGAAGGACACCAGCACGTTCATCAGCTCCGGCCTCGCCGCCTCGATCCGGTAGACCAGGATGCTGCCGTCGCGCGTGCTCTTGAAGCTCTCGTGCCACTCGGACGAACCCATGATCTGCAGCCGCGCCACCGTCACCGTCGTGCGGTACCGCTCGAAGTTGCGGTCGTTGATCGAGTCGAAGTAGTCCTGCAGGAGCTTGCGCACGGTGTCGTCCTGCGGATGCGCCGCGGCGTCCGGGGTCAGCTCGACGGCTCTCGGCCCCGGCTGCTCGCCGGGCGGGAGCTGCTTGGTCGTGCCGATGGTGACGCCCGCGACCTCCTGGCGGTCCGGCTGGCGGTACAGCTCACGGGTCAGCAGGCCACCACCCACGGTGAGCGAGACGACCACGACCAGTACGGGGATGAGCCAACGTGCGCGCGGCGGCTGAATCGGGCGGGACACACCCGAAAGAGTAGTCGCCGCCGCTCAGCCGACCTGGTGCAGCCACGTCACCGGCGCGCCATCGCCCGCGTGCCGGAAGTCTTCGAGCGCCTCGTCCCAGTTCGCGCCGAGCAGCTCGTCGAGCTTGTGCGCGAACTGTTCGCCCGCCCTGGTCTGCGCGACGAGCGCGCGCAGCTGGTCCTCGCCGACGACGATGTCGCCGTTGGCGCTGGTGCGGCCATGCCAAAGGCCGAGGCCTGGCACGTAGCAGAACCGCTCACCGTCCACACCGGCGCTCGGCTCCTCGGCGACCTCGAAGCGCACCATCGGCCATGCCTTCAGCGCGGAGGCCAGCTTGGCACCGGCCCCGGAGGGCGCGCTCCAGCCGCACTCCGCGCGCAACTGCCCTGGAGCGGCCGGCTGTGCCGTCCACTTCAGTTCCACTCGGGTCCCGAGGGTGCCCGAAATAGCCCACTCGACGTGCGGGCAGACCGCAGACGGCGACGAGTGGACGTAGACCACGCCACGCGTGGTGCCACGAGTGCTCACTGCTGACCTCCGCTGCTCGACCAGGTGCGTCTTCCCCTACGACCTGGCGAACTCCGGTGGCCCGGACCCGTGACGCTTGGTCCTCATTGTGCACGCCCGCTGCCCCATTTGCCACAGGAACACCAGAAGTCTCACCTCCGCAGGGGAGCGAGCGGTCACCGTCCACTCCCACCTTGGGCGAACCGGTCAAGGGCGCATCCCCCATCCGGGGGTCATCCGACAGGCCGCACGCGGCATACGCAGAGGTACCGAGCGCCCGCGCTAGCGTGTGCACCCGAAGAATGTCGACTCGGGGAGGTGCCTCTTGCGGCTCGTCCGTCTCGGCAAGCAGCCGGCTCGGGTCGCCGACGACATCCGCGCCGCGCTCGCCTCGCTCGGCCGCGGTAGCACCGTCGGCGGCGGGATCGCCCTCATCGGCCCCCAGCCAGCGGGATGCGCCGAGCCCGTGGACGCGATCCTGATCCTGCCGAAGGGCGTCCTGATCGTCATCGGCGTCGATCTGCCCGATCCCGCCATGCGGCTGGAAGCCCCGCTGCACGGGCAGTGGAAGGCCGACGGCTGGCCGCTCGTGCGCACCGACGAGGCGACCAACCCGGCGACCGAGGCGCTCGCCCTGTCCGAAGCCATCGGGGCCCGCATCGCCGCCGAACTGCCGTCCAGCCCGCCCGTGGGGACCGTGGTGGCGGTGGGCCCGTTCGTGGCGGACGTCGAACAGCCGCCGTCGGACCTGGCCGGGCCGGTGCGCGTGCTGCACCCGACGCCGACCAGCATGCTCGCCGCGACCGTGTCCCTCGCGTCGGCGAAGCGGCCCTGCTCGGCCCCCACCGCGCGCGCCCTGCTCGACCTCCTCGCGCCGGACACCCCGGCGCTCGACGACGACGTCCTGTTCGCGGAAGGCTTCTACGCCGCGGCGAAGAACGAGCCGCGGGCCCTGGCCGAACCCACCGCGACCGTGCCGGTCACGCCGGTCCCCCGCCAGACCCACGGCGGCTGGGCCAGCCCCCAACCGTCCACACCGGACTCCGAGCCGCTTGCGGAGGACGAGCCGGCGCTGGCGGCCGCCGCGCCGACCGAACGGGAAGAACCGCCCGCCGTGGCGGAAACTCCCGCGGAGCCCGCCGCAGAGCCCGCCGCTGAGGCTGTCGCCGAGCCTGCTGCCGAGTCCGTTGGCGAAGCCGTCGCTGAGCCCGCAGCCGAGCCCGTCGCTGAGTCCGAAGTGGCCGAAGAGCCGGAGCTGGAGCCCATCCTGTGGCCGAGCGAAGCGGACTCGCGAGGCCCCGAACCCGTCGCACCCCAGCCCGTCGCGCCCGAGCCGGTGGCGGCCGCTGCCGTGGCACCGCACGGGGAAGCCAAAGCGCCGAAGCCGCGGAAGGCCGCGGTGCGCTGGCTCCCGATCGCCGCGATCGGGCTGCTCGTCGTGCTGGTCGGCACCGCGATCGTGTCCGCGACCAGTGGTGGGGACGATCCGGCGCCGGTCGCCGCGTCGTCGGCCCCGCCCGCCACGTCGGCACCGCAGCCGCCCCGCACCACGTCGGCTCCGGCGCCGACCAGCGCGCCTTCCACGGAAGTCGCGCTCACCTCGCGCGCTTCGAGCGCGGACGCGCGGTGCGCCTCGCACGGCTTCGGCGACGTTCAGGCCAGCCTCGGCCGCACGAGCTGCAGCGAGGTGCGCCGAGGCAGTTTCGACGCGACCGTCGACGGCAAGAAGGCCGCGGTCTCGGTCGCGGTGGTGTCCTTCCCCGACACGCGCACCGCGGACGAGTTCCGCAAGGTCGCCGACAACCCCGGTGGCGGCGGGATCATCGACGTGGCGACCGAGCAGTCCAAATGGGACGGTGCGGTGCCGAGGTTCGAAGGCGCCGCCTACGCGAGCGCGCTCGACGGCAAGTCGGTGCGGCTCGTGCAGGCGGTGTGGGCGGCGGGAACGTCCACACCGGAGGATCCGGCGCTCGTCCGCGCCGCGAAGGCAGCCCTCACCGTCCCCATCGGCCCGTAGGCGCTACAAGCCGTACTCCTCCAGGAGGCGGAGCCAGACCTCGCTCATCGTGGGGAAGGCCGGGACGGCGTGCCACAGGCGGCGCAACGGCACTTCGCCCGCGACCGCGATCGTCGCCGAGTGCAGCAGCTCCGCCACGTCCTGGCCGACGAAGGTGACCCCGACGAGGACCTCGCGTTCGGTGTCGACGACGATCCTGGCCCTGCCCTCGTACCCGTCGGCGTGCAGCGAAGACCCGGCTACCGCGATGTCGATGTCGACCACGCGATGGACGTCGGACTCGGCACCGGCGAGGCCGACGGAGGCGACTTCGGGATCGGTGAACACGACCTGCGGCACCGCGTAGTGGTCGGCGGTGGCGGCGTAGGCGGTCCACGGCGCGCTCTGGAGTGCTTCCCCCTTCGCGCGCGCCGCGATCACGTCACCGACGATCCTCGCCGCGTACTTGCCCTGGTGGGTCAGCGGCGCGCGTCCGGTGACGTCACCTGCCGCATAGAGCCAGTTCCCGGCGATGCCGGTCGCGGTGCCGGAATCGCCGACGGCCAGCGCCTTTCCCGGTTCGAGGCCGATCGAGTCGAGGCCGAGGTCGCCGGTCGCGGGCGCCCTGCCGGTGGCCACCAGCAGCCGGTCGACCGCGAGCGTGCCGCCGCCGGTCAGCGCCAGCACGGTCGAACCGTCCACTTCGGACACCGAGTCGACGCCGGAACCGGCGCGCACCCGCACGCCGTCCTCGCCGAGCCCCTTCACCACCGCGTCACCGACGAAGTCGGCGTACTTCGGCAACGGCCGTTCGCCGGTGATGATCAGGTCCACCTCGGAGCCGAGCCGCGCCCACGCCTGCGCCATCTCCACCCCGACGACTCCGCCGCCGAGCACGGCGAGGCGGCCGGGCACCTCGCTCGACGACGTCGCCTCGCGCGAGCCCCAGGTCTTCACGTCCGCGAGCCCCGGGATGTCCGGTGTCCTCGGCACGCTTCCGGTGCACACCACGACGGCGTGGTTCGCGCGGAGCACGCGATCGCCGTCGACGGTCACTTCCCGCTCACCGGTGATCCGGCCGCGCCCGCGCACCGGCTCGATCCCGGCGCCGCGCGCCCAGTCGACCTGGCCGGTGTCGTCGCCCTTGCCGGTGAAGTAGTCGCGCCGCTCGAACACCTTCGCCGGATCGAGCTTCGCCCCGACCTCGACACCCGGCATCCGCTTCGCCGCGGCGAGCAGATTTCCGGGGCGCAGCAACGCCTTGCTCGGGATGCAGGCCCAGTACGAGCATTCGCCGCCGAAGCGCTCGTGCTCGACGAGCGCGACCGACAGACCGGCCGCGGCCGCCCGTCCCGCCGCGTTCTCCCCGACCGGCCCGCCGCCGATGACCACCACGTCGAACGTTTCTTCCGCCATGCCTTCAGCGCACACCAGCGCGCGGCGACGCGCAACCCCAACCACCTGTGCGCGCGGGAAAAGGGAAACCGGTATTCTCCTGCCCCGAGCTCAAGGACGGCGAGAAGGTTTCGACGAGGGTCGCCGTGCCGATTGCGCTTCGACAACGATCGAGCACGGGAGGTTTCTTACGTGGCCAGAAATACAGCCGTTCACGTCCTGGACGACTTGAACGGGGAGCCGGCCGAGGAGACGGTCAGCTTCGCCCTCGACGGAGTCGAGTACGACATCGACCTGTCCGCCGAGAACGCCGCGAACCTCCGCGGAATCCTGGACGCCTACGTCGGGAACGGGCGGCGGACCGGCGGCCGCAAGCGCAGGCCCCGCACGTTCGCGGTGCCGAAGCGCGGCAGGCGCGCCGCCGCCGGGGCGAAAACGGCGGCCACGCCGAAGAAAACCGCGAAGGCCGCCGGTGGCACGACGAAGGCGGCGCCGAAGAAGGTGTCGCCGAAGACCTCGGCCACCGCCAAGGCCGCGGCGGCGAAGGTGAAGCCCGCCAAGGCTTCCGCGAAGGCGGCCCCGAAGACCGCGGCGAAGGCGGCCACCGAAAAGAAGACCGCCACGGCCCGCAAGCCCGCAGCGGCGAAGACCAGCTCGCCCGCGAAGCCGAAGCGCTCCACGCGCAAGGCACCGCCGGTGCTCTTCTCCGCCGCCGAATAGCGCTGACGCCCTGAAGGCCACCTTGACGGCACTCAAGGTGGCCTTCAGGGCAGGAATTCCCGCGTTACAGGGACTTCAGTTCTTCGACGATTTCGCCGACCGAGGCCTTCGCGTCGCCGAAGAGCATGCTCGTCTTCGGGTCGTAGAACAGCGCGTTGTCGATCCCGGCGAAACCCGAGCTCATCCCGCGCTTGAGCACGATCACCGAGCGGCTGTGGTTCACCTTCAGGATCGGCATCCCGTAGATCGGCGAGCCGGGATCGGTCTCGGCGGCGGGGTTCGTCACGTCGTTCGCGCCGATCACCAGCGCCACGTCGGTCTGGGCGAACTCCGAGTTGATCTCGTCCATTTCCTTGAGCCGTTCGTACGGGACGTCGGCCTCGGCGAGCAGGACGTTCATGTGGCCCGGCATCCGGCCCGCGACCGGATGGATCGCGTAGTCGACCGTGATTCCCTTGCCCTCCAGCAACTGCGCCATTTCGCGCACCGCGTGCTGCGCCTGCGCCACGGCCATCCCGTACCCGGGCACCACGACCACCTTGCCCGCGTAGGCCATCTGGATCGCGGTGTCGGCCGCGCTCGTGCTGCGCACCGGCTTGGCCTCGCCGCCGCTCCCGCTCGAAACCGCCGTGGTGCCACCGAAACCGCCGGCCACGATCGCCGGGATCGACCGGTTCATCGCCTTGGCCATCAGGTTCGTCAGGATCGAACCGGACGCGCCGACGATCATGCCCGCCACGATGAGCGCGGTGTTGTCGAGCGCGAGGCCCATCGCCGCGGCGGAAAGCCCGGTGAGCGCGTTGAGCAGGGAGATCACCACGGGCATGTCGGCGCCGCCGATCGGCAGCACCACCATCACGCCGAGGATCGCGGCCGCGACCAGCAACCCGATCATCAGCAGCTCGGCGTCCCCGCCGATCGCGATCACCACGCCGAGCACGAGCGCGGCCACCAGCAGCAGCGCGTTCACCGGCTGCTGGAGCTTCCCGAGCGTGATCGGCTTGCCCGGCAAGATCTCCTGGAGCTTCCCGAACGCGACGTTCGAGCCCCAGAACGAGATCGACCCGACGATCGCCGCGAACAGCGACGCGATCGCCACGTGCTTCGGCTCGTGCGCGTATCCCTCGCTGGTGCGGAATTCGACCCAGGCGATGAGCGCGACCGCCCCGCCGCCGACGCCGTTGAACAGCGCGACCATCTGCGGCATGGCGGTCATCTTCACCTTGCGCGCCGCGGGCACGCCGACGACGGCACCGAGCGCGACGCCGAGCGCGATCAGCACCCAGTTGCTCATCCCCGGCGTGAGCAGGGTCGCCACGACCGCGATGCCCATGCCCACGGCGGCGATCGCGTTGCCGCGCACCGCCGTCCTCGGCCCGGTCAGCCCCATCAGGCCGTAGATGAACAACGCGAACGAAATGATGTACAGAACCGCGATGAAACTGGTCATGAGTCCTCACGCTCGCGTTCGGGCTTGCGGTCCTTGAACATCGCGAGCATCCGGTCGGTGACCAGGAACCCGCCGACGACGTTGATCGTGCCGAAGGCGATCGCGATCACCAGCAGGATCTTGTTGAGCACGCCGTCCGCGCCGAGGCCGAGCACGACGAGCCCGCCGAGCAGCACGATGCCGTGGATCGCGTTGGTACCGGACATCAACGGTGTGTGCAGCGTGTTCGGCACCTTCGAGATCACCGCGAATCCCACGAATCCGGCGAGCACGAGGATCGCCAGGTTCTGCACCAGCATCAGCCGTCTCCCTTCTGACCACCCGCGACGCAGGCGCCCGCGACAATCTCGTCGGTGAAGTCGAGCGCGAGCGCGCCTTCGTCGTCGACGAGCAGTTCCACGAGTTCGGTGAGATTGCGCGCGTACAGCTCGCTGGCGTGCGCCGGCATTTCGGCGGCCAGGTTCGACGGCGCGCTGATCGTCACATCGTGGACCACCACGTCCTGACCGGGCTCGGTCAGCTCGCAGTTCCCGCCCGTCTCCCCGGCGAGGTCCACCACGACGCTGCCCGGCGGCATCCCGCGCACGGCGTCGGCGGTGACGAGCGTCGGCGCCCGGCGGCCCGGCACGAGCGCCGTGGTGATCACGGCGTCGAACCGGGTGATCGCTTCGGTGAGCCTTCGCTGCTGCTCGGCGCGTTCCTCGTCGGTCAGCTCGCGCGCGTACCCGCCTTCACCGGTCGCTTCGATGCCGAGTTCGAGGAACTGCGCGCCGACCGAGCGCACCTGATCGGCGACCTCCGGCCGGACGTCGTAGCCCGTGGTCTGCGCGCCGAGCCGCTTCGCCGTGGCCAGCGCCTGCAACCCGGCGACACCCGCCCCGAGCACCAGCACTTTCGCGGGCGGGACGGTGCCCGCCGCGGTGGTGAGCATGGGGAAGAACCGCGGCAGGCGCGTCGCGGCGAGCAGCACCGCGCGGTACCCGGCCACACTGCTCTGCGACGACAGCGCGTCCATCGCCTGCGCGCGTGAGATGCGCGGGATGGATTCGACCGCGAACGCGACGACACCCGCGTCGGCCAGCTTCTCCGTTGTGTCCTTTGAGGACAGTGGATCGAGGAAGCCGATGAGCACCGTGCCGCGCGCGAGCTTCGCGATCTCGTCGTCCGAGGGTTTCGCGACCTTGAGCACGATTTCGGCGCCCCACGGGTCGCCGAGTTCGGCGCCCGCCTTTTCGTACAGGTCGTCCGGCACCATCGCAGCGGCGCCGGCACCCGGCTCCACCACCACGCGCACCTTGCCCGGTCTTCCCCTGACCAGGCGCTCGACCAGCTTCGGCACGAGCGCGACCCGCCGTTCGCCCGCTCGTGACTCTTTGACCACACCGATCGTCACCGGCACCGTGCGACCTCCTGCCGTCCTCTTGCCCCGAGGACCGGATGCTAACCCGGATCACGCACAGGTTTACCACGCGTGATCACCGCCACGTGAGTCCCCGAGTCCGATCCGGAACCTTCCGCGGGTTTTCCGGCGTGGGGTCAGTGCTTGGACTGCCAGTTCGCGACACCGAGAACGATCAAGCGCAGCCGTTTCTCGGCCGTCCTCACGATCGCCTGGTCCGTTTCGCCGTCACCTGGCCGCACTTCCAGCAGGTCCATCACGGTCGCCTGCATCGAGGTGACGATCAGCTCGGCCATCATGTGCAAGTCCGCTGTGCTCCATTCGCGCAGAAACTCGAACCGAGCGAGGTCCACCGCCAGTTCGCTGGAGAACAGCCGCAGTTCCATCGCGATCGCGCGTGCCACGGGCCCGGTACCGCCGTAGCGTTCCCTGGTCAGGAACCGGAAGTGGTCCTCGTGCGCGCGGACGTGCCGGTGCAGTGTCCGCACCGAGGCGCGGATGATCCCGCCGAAGGCCGCGTCGCTGGGATCGGCGCGCGCGGTCCGGATCATGGTGCGCAGCGTGCGCATCGACTCCTCGACGAGCGCGACGCCGAGTTCGTCCATCGAAGCGAAGTGCCGGTAGAACGCGGTGGGCACGATCCCGGCTCGCTTGGCGACCTCGCGCAGGCTCAGGCTCGCGAACCCCCGGTCCGCGAGCAGGTCGAGCGCCGCGGCCAGCAGCGACTGGCGCGTCTTCTCCTTGCGCTCCCGTCGCGTCGCCGTGCTTTCCCCGGCGCGCGCCCCCTGGTCGGTGCTCACCCGCGGGAGCGTACGCACTTCCTCGATATCGGCCACGTCACAGTTCTCCGAGTTGACAGCCAGCGCGGTCATGCACTGCACTATTCAGTGTACATCTGTTCACTGGAGTCAGGAGGTGTGATGACAGCGCTCGTACCGCGGCGGGCACGCAGGCTCGCCTCACTGGCCGAAGCACTGCTCACCCCGCACGGCATGGACCGGTACCTCGAACTGATCGACCCGATGCTGGTCCGCAGGGAGATCAGGGGCTCGGTGACCGAGGTCCGCAGGCAGACCGCGGACACGGTCACGCTGACCATCCGGCCGAGCAGGGCGTGGCGCGGGTTCACCGCGGGCCAGTACGTCCGCGTCACCGTCGACATCGACGGCGTGCGCCGGACGCGCTGCTATTCGCCGGCTTGCTCGCAGCACGACCGGGACGGCTCGCTGGAGCTGACCATCAAGGCCGATCCGAACGGGCTCGTTTCGCGGCACCTCTTCCGCACCGCGGCACGGGGCACCGTGCTCGGACTTTCCCAGCCGGACGGCGGTTTCACCCTGCCGTCGCCGCGACCGGAGCGGATCCTGCTGGTCAGCGGCGGCAGCGGGATCACGCCGGTGCTGTCGATGCTGCGCACGCTCGTCGACGAACGCCACCCCGGCCCGATTTCGTTCCTGCACTACGCGAACACCGCGGACGACGTGCTCTACCGCCGCGAGCTGACCGAGCTGCGGCGGCGGCACCCCCAGCTCGACGTCGTGTTCGGCTACACGCTGGAGGACGAAGGCGCGGACGTGCACGGCTTCTTCAGCCGCGAGCACCTCGCGGAAGCCGCGCCGTGGTACCGCGACGCGCAGACCTTCCTGTGCGGCCCGAAGCCGCTGATGGACTCGGTGCGCGAGCTGTACGACACCGAAGGTTTGAGTGAACGACTGCACACCGAAGAGTTCACGCCACCGGCGCTGACCTTCGACTCGCCGGAGACGGCCGAGGGCAACGTCCGCTTCGCGCACAGCGGCAAGGAGGTGGCCAACTCCGGCAAACCGCTGCTGGAGCAGGCCGAGGACGCCGGGCTGAACCCGGAGCACGGCTGCCGCATGGGGATCTGCTTCTCCTGCACGAAGGTCAAGACCTCCGGCTGCGTCCGCAACGCGAAGTCCGGCGAGCTTTCCGACGAAGAGAACGAAGAAATCCAGCTCTGCATCTCCGTCCCCGTCGGGGACGTCGAGATCAACGCGTGAGGAGTTTTGAGATGACTGGCCTGCAAGACCGCCTGACCCCCGAGCAGGTCGAGGAGTTCGGCCGCGAGCTCGACGAGGTCCGGCAGCGGATCGTCGCCGATCTCGGCGCCGCGGACGTCGACTACATCCACAACATCATCAAAACCCAGCGCGGCCTGGAAATCCTCGGCCGCGGGCTGCTGTTCGCCGGGTTCTTCCCGCCAGCGTGGATCGCGGGCGTCGGCGCACTCTCGCTGTCGAAGATCCTCGACAACATGGAAATCGGCCACAACGTGATGCACGGCCAGTACGACTGGACGCGCGACCCGGCGCTGAGCTCGCAGAAGTTCGAATGGGACAACGTGGCGCCCGCGGAGAACTGGCGGCATTCGCACAACTACATCCACCACACGTACACGAACATCCTCGACAAGGACCGGGACATCGGTTACGGGATCCTGCGCATGGATCCCGCGCAGAAGTGGCACCCGTACTACCTCGGCAACCCGGTGTACGCGGTGCTGCTGGCGATCCTGTTCGAGTGGGGCGTGATGCTGCACGACCTCGAGGTCGAACGGGTCGTCAAGGGCGAGCGCACCTTCGAGGAGAACAAGCCCGTGTGGGCGAAGATCTGGCGCAAGGCCTCGCGCCAGATCGGCAAGGACTACCTCCTGTTCCCGTTGCTGACCGGGCCGATGGCGCCGCTGACGCTGCTCGGCAACGCCACCGCAAACCTGACCAGGAACCTGTGGGCGTTCGCGATCATCTTCTGCGGGCACTTCCCCGCCGACGTGGAAAGCTTCACCGAGGAGGAAACCGAGCAGGAGACGCGCGGCCAGTGGTACCTGCGCCAGATCCTCGGCTCGGCGAACATCACCGGCGGCAAGCTGTTCCACATCATGTCGGGCAACCTCTCGCACCAGATCGAGCACCACCTGTTCCCGGACATCCCGGCGCGGCGGTACCCGCAGATCGCCGGTGAGGTGCGGGCGATCTGCGAGAAGTACGGGCTGCCGTACCACACCGGGCCGCTGCGCAAGCAGCTCTTCTCGGTGGCGAAGAAGATCATCAAGCTGGCACTGCCCGGTTCGGGTGCGACGGCGCCGAACCCGGAGCCCACTACCCTGAAGCGCGAGAAGGCACTCGCGGCGTAGGGACGAGGACCATGGTCGGGAAGTTCGAAAGCGAGAAGGACACGATTCAGGTGGTCACCGAATCGGCGGCGACGCATATCGGCAACATCGCGACCATCATCACCGGCGCGGTCCGCGACATCGCACGGGAAACCGGCGACTGGCTCACCGAGTTCATCGAGATGCGCGAGGCGTCTCGTCGCGCGCAGGCGGACCACCGCGAAGAACCCCCGCTGGACTGATCCTCGCGGGTCGGGTTCGGTAGCGGGTGGCGGCACGAGGGCCGGGTTCGGGGCGCTGGAGTCCCTGAAGGTGGCCTTCGAGGCAGGCGCCGGACCCGGCCATCTGCTGCGAGGGCCGAGATCCTGGCGCTAGATGCCCCGAGGGTGGCCTTCGGGGACAGTGCCGAGCCCGGCCGCCCGCCGCGAGGGCCGAGATTGTGAGGCTAGGTTCCCCGAGGGGGACCTTCGGGAGGCTGAGCGCCCAGAGGTCATCGTGATGCTGTGTGGGGCGCCGCTCCGTGGGCGTGGTGGCGGAGATGCGCGACTGGCGCGTGTGGGGAAGTCCCCGAAGGTGGCCTTCGGGGCGCCCAGTGCCCCGAAAGCCACCTTCGGGGCATGCGTGACCCATCCCGGCACCTGCTGGAGCGCTCAGACCCTCGCATTACTACTCGTGGGTAGGTTACGCTTTCGGGTATGAGCCGTGCGTATCCCGAACTGCTGAAACCGCTCGACCTGGGGTTCACCACCCTGCGCAACCGGGTGGTGATGGGCTCGATGCACACCGGGCTCGAGGACCGCACGCGCGATCTCGGCAAGCTCGCCGAGTACTTCGCCGAGCGCGCCCGCGGCGGCGCCGGGCTCATCATCACCGGCGGCTACGCCCCCGACGCGCGCGGCTGGCTGCTCCCGTTCGCGGCCTCGCTCACCACGCACGGCCAGGCCCGCGAGCACCGCCGCGTCACCGGCGCGGTGCACGACTCCGGCGGCAAGATCGCGCTGCAGATCCTGCACGCCGGCCGGTACGCCTACCACCCGTTGAGCGTTTCGGCGTCGTCGGTGAAGTCGCCGATCACCCCGTTCCGCCCGCGCGCGCTGAGCGAACGCGGTGTCCGGCGGACGATCGACCACTTCGCGCGCTGCGCCGAACTCGCCAAGAAGGCGGGCTACGACGGCGTCGAGGTGATGGGATCCGAGGGGTACCTCGTCAACCAGTTCCTCACCGCGCGGACCAACCGGCGCACCGACGGCTGGGGCGGCGGCTGGGCGAACCGCATGCGGTTCCCGGTGGAGATCGTGCGGCGGATCCGCGCCGCGGTCGGGCCCGAGTTCATCATCGTGTACCGGCTGTCCGTGCTCGATCTCGTGCCGGAAGGCCAGTCCTGGGACGAAACGGTGGAGCTGGCGCGCGCGGTGCAGGATGCGGGCGCCACGATCGTCAACACCGGTATCGGCTGGCACGAGGCGCGGGTGCCCACCATCGTCACCTCAGTGCCGAGGGCCGCGTTCACCGAGCTCACCGGCAAGCTGCGGTCGCATGTGGACATTCCGGTGGTCGCGTCCAACCGGATCAACATGCCCTCGGTGGCCGAAGGCGTGCTTTCCCGCGGCGAAGCGGACATGGTCTCGCTCGCGCGGCCGTTCCTCGCCGATCCCGAGTGGGTCCGCAAGTCCGAAGAGGACAGGGCGGACGAGATCAACACCTGCATCGCCTGCAACCAGGCCTGCCTCGACCACGTCTTCAAGCACCGCAGGGCGACGTGCATGGTGAACCCGCGCGCCGCGCACGAAACCGAGCTCGTGCTTTCGCCAACGCCGAAGCACAAGAACGTCGCTGTGGTCGGCGCGGGACCGGCCGGACTCGCGGCGGCGACGACGCTGGCGCAGCGCGGCCACACGGTCACCGTGTTCGAAGCGGGCCAGGAGATCGGCGGGCAGTTCCAGCTCGCGCAACGGATCCCCGGCAAGGAGGAGTTCAGCGAGACGCTGCGCTACTTCGGGCGCAGGCTCGATCTCCTCGGCGTCCGGCTGCGGCTGAACACCCGCGCCACCGCCGCCGAGCTGAGCACCGGCGAGTACGACGAAGTGCTGCTGGCGACCGGCGTCACGCCGAGGGTGCCCGCCATCGATGGCATCGGCCACGCCAAGGTGCTGTCCTATGTGGACGTCCTCAAAGGAGCACCGGCGGGCGGCTCGGTCGCCGTGATCGGCGCGGGCGGGATCGGCTTCGACGTGTGTGAATTCCTCACCACCGAAACGGCGACCGCGCTCGACGTCGCCCAGTGGCGGGCCGAATGGGGTGTGGCGGACCCAGCCGAGGCGAGGGGCGGCCTCGCGCTCGACGGGAAGAAGACCGCGCCGTCCCCGCG
This sequence comes from Amycolatopsis sp. CA-230715, assembly GCF_018736145.1. Taxonomy (GTDB): domain Bacteria; phylum Actinomycetota; class Actinomycetes; order Mycobacteriales; family Pseudonocardiaceae; genus Amycolatopsis. Next base: position 6,897,705 of record NZ_CP059997.1, on the reverse strand, counting down.
ACAGGTCTTCCTGGTGCAGCGCAAGACCGGGAAACCGGGCGCCGGGCTCGGCAAGACCTCGGGCTGGGTGCACCGGACCACCTTGAAGGACAAGGGGGTCGAGATGATCTCCGGCGCGTCCTACCGGCGGATCGACGACGACGGCCTGCACATCACCGATTCCACCGGCGCCGAACGCGTGCTGGCCGTCGACACCGTGGTGGTGTGCGCGGGCCAGGAACCGATGCGGGACCTGGCCGCCGAACTGACCGGCGCGGGGATCACCACGCACCTGATCGGCGGCGCCGACGTGGCAGCCGAACTCGACGCTAAGCGCGCGATCAACCAGGCGACCCGGCTCGCGGCAACGGTCTGACCGGCTGGCGCAGCACGGTTTTCAGCTTCTCCGGTGCGCTCCGGCGCGGATCGCCGAGGTAGATCTCGTGGTGCGGCCCGGCCAGCGCGAGGTCGTTGCCGGGCACGTACTCGTCGTGGAGGGTGGCCAGCAATGGGGTTTCGTCGTCGTACGAACCGATGTGCAGCACCTGGGCGCAGGTGCCTTCCCGCAACGTCTCGTGGCGGACTTCGGCGATCGCGGGCTTTTTCTTCTTCGCCAGCGCGGTATCGACGGCTTCCGCCACCTCGTCCGCGCGCACCGGGTCCGGCAGGCTGATCAGCATCCGCCACTGCCAGGATTCCTTGGCGCGCGCGGTGAACACAGCCGGATCCGGCGCCCACCACAGCCCTTCGAGCGGGCCGACCACGAAATCCCGGCCCGCTCGTTTGCTCGCGAACTTCACCGTGTACGCCACGGAGTACAACGCTTCCACGGCGCGCGCGTACTCCGGTGACGTGTTGGGATCGCCAGCGCCGTCGATCGCCAGGAACTGCTGTGGCGGCACCTCCACCAGTGTCCACTCGCGATTCTTCGGCGCGTAGAACTCCTTCAGCTCCCGCTTCACGTCATAGGGCATCGAGTTCTCCTCGGTAGGCGGCGAGCCACTTCTGCTCGGCTTCGAGCTGGGTGAGCGAGTAGTCGAAGATGGCGCGGACGAACGGCGGCGACTCCGGCCGCGCGGCGGCGCGGATCTCGGCGATCTTGCCCGCCAGCGCCTCCGCCCGCCGCGCCAGCGCGGCGCGCAGCCGTGCCCGCGGGATGACCGGCTGGTTCGCCAAGCCGACGAGCACCGGCGGGGTCATCGGCCGGAGGGTGGTGATGGCCTCCTCGGCGGCTTCCGCGCAGGCGCGACGACCGTCCCGCGTCGGGGCGAACACCTTGCGCGCCTTGCCGCGCGCGGGTTCGCCGTCCTCGGCGATCAGGCCGCGGCCGCGGAGCTTCGCGAGCAGGTAGTAGATCGAGCTGAACCCGATCTCCGTCCACTCCCGCATGCCGCGCGCGGTGATCACTTCCTCCAGCTCGTAGCCGTGACGAGGCTTCTCCACGAGCAGGCCGAGGAGCGTCAGCTCGGCGGGCGTCAGGTCCATCGAGCTATTCTAGCACTAGAATAGTGCCTACTCGACGCCGCTTCGCGGGTCTTGCCCATGCCCCGAAGGCGGCTTTCGGGGGCATCTACGCCCCGAAAGCCACAGTAATGACGGGCGCGCGTCGCAGGGGTTCCGCGAGATCGGTGGCGGGGGCTCCGCTTGGTCCCTGAAGGCCACCCTCGGGGACACTAGCGCCACTTTCTCGGCCCTCGCGGGTGCGCGGGCGGGGCTGCCGATGCCCCGAAGGTGGCCATCAGGGCGCTAGACGACACAAATCCACCCCTCGCACACCCGGCCACCGCGACACGCGTGCCCCGAAGGTGACCTTCGGGGCGCTCGAGGCCCCGAAAGCCACCTTCGGGGCGTCCGCTGCGCCGCCCGGACCCGTGCGCATACGGTTGGGGCATGTACTCCACCGAGCTCGAGATCCGCACCGGCGGCGAGGCCGTGGTGCACGATCTCACGAAGGACGCCGAACGGTTCCTCACCGAGGCCGACGCCGAGGACGGCCTCCTGCACGTCTGGGTGCCGCACGCCACCTCGGGGCTGGCGATCCTCGAGACCGGCGCGGGCAGTGACGACGACCTGCTCGCCGCGATCGACACCCTGCTGCCGAGGGACGGCCGCTGGCGGCACCAGCACGGCACGCCGGGCCACGGGCGCGATCACGTGCTGCCCGCGCTGCTGCCGCCCTACGCGAGCGTGCCGGTGCTCGGCGGCGTGATGGCGCTCGGCACCTGGCAGTCGGTGTGCCTGGTGGACACCAACGTCGACAACCCGGTGCGCCGCGTGCGGTTCAGCTTCCTCGCGGGCTGACTACGACGAGCCCGGCCGCGAAGTCAACGAATGGTGAATTCGGTGCCGGTACGGTCGTCTTCGTGACGACTCCCCATCGCCTGGTCCTGTGGGACATCGACCTGACCCTCGTCGACCTCCGCGGCCTCGGCGGCGCGCTCTACCGGGGCGCGCTCGCGAACGTCGCCGGGATCGAGCTGCGCGAGATGCCGAAGTTCCCCGGTCGCACCGAGGTCGGGATCTCCACCGAGCTGCTGCGCATGCACGGGGTCGATCCGGCCCCCGAGACGCTTCGGAAGCTGTGGGCCGAACTGGTCCTGCTGTCCGAAAAGGAACTGCCGACAATGGCTGGCCGGGGCAGCGCGCTGCCCGGTGCCGCTGCCACACTGTCCACAGTGGCCGGTCAGGACGGCGTGGTGCAGTCGCTGGTCACCGGGAACCTGCCCGAGATCGCGCGCCACAAGCTGACCGCGTTCGGCCTCGACGAGCACATCGACTTCGCCATCGGTGGATACGGCTCGTCTTCGGGGCACCGGCCCGATCTCGTGCGCGACGCGGTGCGCAAGGCGTCGGAGAAGCACGACGCGCGGTTCGCGCCCGAGGCCGTGGTGGTCGTCGGAGACACCCCGCTCGACATCGAAGCCGGGCTCGAACACGACGCGACCACCGTCGGCGTGCTGACCGGGCACCACACCGAGGAAGAGCTTCGGGCCGCGGGCGCCCACGCCGTGCTGGCGGATCTGTCGCACACCCCGACCGTGCTGGAAGTCCTACTCGGCACCCGGTGATCCCACGCGCGACGCGGAAGCGGCGCGTTCGCGCAAGGCTTTTCGAAGCAGCAGCGCGCCCGCGAGCAGCGCGGAGAGCAGGTAGGCGTTGCCGACGAGCACCTGCGCGAAGGTCCAGCCGCGTTCCCTGCCACCGCCGCCGGGGACCACCGCCATCGTCCATCCCGTGTAGACGGTCGCGACCGCCGCGGCCTGCCACCGCAGCCCGCGGGCGAGGAGGTAAGCCAGCGCGGGCACGATCCACACCCAGTGGTGGGTCCACGAGATCGGGCTAACCAGTACCGAGCAGCCCGCGGTCACCAACAGCGCGCCTCGTGCGTCACCGGACCGGTGCAGCCACCGCACCAGGAACGCGGTCGCCGCCACGCAGGCCGCGACGAACAGCGCGGTGAGCGGCAGCGCCCACCCGTCGGGCACGGTCCTGGCCAGGAACCCTTGCCACGACTGGTTTCCCGCCCATGCCTTCCCCGCCGCGAAGTGGTCGTTGAACATACCCGTCGCCAGGTACTGCACGGTGTCGCCGGGCAGCACGAGCAGGGCGAGCGCGCTCGCGCCCGCGAAGGTGGCCAGTGCGCGCATCGCGTCCGCGCGACGCCCGGTGACCAGCAGGTGCACGATGAAGACCAGCGGGATCAGCTTGATCGCGGCGGCCAGCCCGATCGCGATCCCGCAGTACCGGGAACCGCGCAGTACCAGCACATCGAGCACCACGAGCGCCATCAGGACGAGGTTGAGCTGGCCGAGCCCGACGCTCTGCCACACCGGTTGCAGGCAGCAGGCGCCGAGCAGCAGCACCAGCGACCGGCGCGCCCGGAACGCCCGCAGCACGAGGAACACCGCGGGCGGCGCGGCCACCGCGAGCACGCCCCACCACAGCTGCCACGGCAGTACCGTGCCCACGGTGAACAGCAGCGCGGCGAACGGCGGGTAGGTGAACGGCAGATCCTGCGCCCACCCCGGCAGCGCGGTCAAGTGGCCGTAGAGCGGTTCGCCGTGCAGCACCGCGGATCCGGCGGCGCGGTACACGGCGGAATCCACGCCGAGCGGGCGGTCGAGCAGCCACCACGTCACCGCGAGAACGCCGAGGCCCGCGGAAAGGGCCACCACCACCAGCCGGTGCGCACGGTTTTCCATGACCGCAAGCCTTGCCGAAAAGCGGCGGCGGATCGTCCGGCCACGGAGCCGTTCCGGCACGCTACCCCGGTATCACGGCGGATCGCGCGTGCTGCCGGGGTATCACCCGGCGCCGGGTACGACGAGCCCCGATTCGTACGCGGTCACCACGGCCTGGGCCCGGTCGCGGACGCCGAGTTTCGTGAGCACCCTGCTCACATGGGTCTTCGCGGTCTGCTCGGCGATCACCAGCTCCGCCGCGATCTCCACATTGGACAGTCCACTCGCGACCAGCCGCAGCACCTCGGTCTCCCGCGCGGTCAGCTCGGCCAGCCGCTTCCCGGCGTCGCCGAGCGGCGCGCGGGTGGCGAACTGCCCGATCAGCCTGCGCGTGACCGTCGGCGCGAACAGCGCGTTGCCCGCCGCGACCACCCTCACCGCGGTGACCAGGTCGTCCAGCGGCGCGTCCTTGAGCAGGAACCCGCTCGCGCCCGCCCGCAGCGCGCCGTAGACGTACTCGTCGATGTCGAACGTGGTCAGCATCAGCACCCTGGTCGCTCCGCCGGCCGCCAGTATCCGCCGTGCCGCTTCGAGTCCGTCCAATTCGGGCATCCGGACGTCCATCAGCACCACGTCCGGCGCCTGCCGCGCGCACAGCTCGATCGCGGCCAGCCCGTTCTCGGCTTCTCCGGCCACCCGCATGTCGGCTTGCGCGTCGAGCACCGCGCGGAAGCTCTGCCGGACCATCATCTGGTCGTCCGCGACGACGATCGAGATCACGACGGGGCACTCTCCTTCTCCTCGAGCGGCACGGTGACCACGATCAGGAACCCGCCTTCGTCCGTCGAATCGGCGACGAGCGTGCCGTCGAGCATCGCCACGCGCTCCCGCATACCCAGCAGGCCGTGCCCCATCCCGCCGGGTTCGGCCGCGTCGGAAGGGTGGTCACCTGGTCCATTGTGGACCGTGAGCCGCACCGATCCGGGTTCGACCCGCAACCCGATCTCGATCGCGCCGCCCGGAGCGTGCCGGACCGCGTTGCTCAGCGCCTCCTGCACGATCCGGTACACCGACAGCGCGACACCGGCGGGCAACCCGTCGAAGGACCCGGTCACCTCGAACGCGCAAGGAGTGCCGAGCGCCCGCACCCGGTCCACGAGTTCGGCGATCCTGGCCGCACCGGGTTGCGGCGCGGTGGGGCTGCCGTCGTCCTCCGCGCGCAGCACGCCGAGCAGGCGCCGCAGTTCGGCCATGCCCTCGCGAGCCGTTTCGGTGAGGCCGGAGAACTCGGTCAGCACGTCTTCGTCCAGCCCCGGGTAGCGGTAGCGCGCCGAATCGGCGCGCAGTGCGAGCACCGACATGTGGTGCGCGACGACGTCGTGCAGTTCGCGCGCGATCCTGGCCCGTTCTTCGAGCACCGCGGCCCTGGTCTCCTCGGCCAGCCGCCTGCGCTGCTGCGTGAGGCGGTCATGCTCGGCGAGCCTGCGCTGCCGCCCGGTGTTGCCGAGCAGCAGCAGTGCCGTGACAACCGCGGCCAGCAGGACCAGATCGCGCCAGTCGCCGACGAAGAACGCGAATTCGGCGAGCGACAGCGCCGCGACCCAGACCAGCACGGGCTGCGCGTGCGCCGCGCCGACGAGGAAGAAGACCAGCGCGGCGGTGAGCGCGAGTCCCGGCGACCACGTCCAGCCCCACAGCCTGCCGAACCCGTGGTACCACGCCGGGGTCACCGCGAGGAACACCACCAGCATCCGCCAGGCCCACAGCGGGGAGCGGACCGCGACGACCGCGGGCGAAACGGCCAGGATGCCGAGCACGATGGCGGGAGCTTCGACGTGCGACGCGGCCGATGTGGTCAGCACGGCGACGAAACCGGCCCACAGCCCGGCGCCCACGACCGCGACGGCCCTGATCCGGCGCAGCCCGGCCGACCGCGGCGGGACCTGGGGCTCGACGCCGGTGAGCACGGTGCGGCGCAACGCCTCCCACCACGTCCGCCACCCCATGGCGCCCCACCCTACGGCTTCACACGCGCGGAAGTCTTTCGCGCGTGTGCTCCGAAGGATGCTCCTATAGAGGGGTCAGGTCGTGTATGTCGCCGAAGGCTCCTCTTGGGGCGGTCTGTGTCAGGATCTCGGCCCTCGCGGCGGGCCGCCGCCACCTGCGCGCGTCCCCGAAGGTGGCCTTCGGGGCGGTAGACGCCGCGAATTCGACCCTCGCACCGCACTCCCGCCGCCCGCTCCAACCCGCGGCGGGCCTTCGGGCGCCCCGAAGGTGGCTTTCAGGGCATCCAGCGCCCCGAAGGTCACCTTCGGGGCAGGCGTGTCGTGGTGGTCGAGCGTGCGAGGGGTGGATGTGCGGCGTTGAGCGCCCCGAAGGCCACCTTCGGGACATGCGCAGCCCTGTCCGCACGTGAGCGAGGGCCGAGAAAGTGGCACTAGCCTCGGTCTTTCATGGTGATCTGTAGGTGATGTTGATGTTGGAGATGTTGATGTTGTTGGGTGTGGTTTTGGGTGTGGGCAGGTTGTAGTTGCCGATCTGCTGGGGTATCGGCTGCTCCGGGGTCTTTCGGGTTGTCGGGTCAGGGGTGGTGTGGGTTAGGGGAAAGCGGTGCGGATGCGGTGGAATCCGGTGGCGATTGCGGGGGCCCAGCGCCATGTCCGGTCGATGCGCAGATGGGTTTGGCGTGCGCTGCGGGTGATGCGGGCGGCGACGTGCAGGACGCGGTAACGGAAGGTGGTGATCTCGATCCGGGCGAGGTCGGGCTGGTCGGTGAAGCCGATCAGTTGGCTCCAGCAGACCAGGTCGATCGCGGTGAGCACGGCCTGTAGCCAGGCTGTGTTTTCGGCGAGTCCGCGACAGGGCAGGTTGCGCAGGCCGGTGGCTTTGGCCTCGCGGATGCGGTCTTCCATCCGGGCGCGTTGACGGTGTCGCAGTTCCAGCCCGGCGGCCTGGCCGGGGATGATCCCGGGTGCGGTGTCGGTGAGCAGCGCGGTGATCCGCATCCCGTCGGCGTCGGTGAATCGTAGCTGCGCGCCGGGGTGCGGGCGTTCTTTGCGCAGGATCAGCCGTGACCCTTCGGGCCACTTCGACAGGTCGATCGCGGTGCTGATCTCGGTGACCCAGGCTCCGTCCCGGATCCCGTCCCCAGGCTCGACCGCGGGATGCCAGCACGAAGCCGGGATCGCGTCGACGATGCGCTGCACCCGCGCGTCGACCGGGAACCCGAAGGAGAACCCGACGCCCCGGTCCCGGCAGGTCTGGGCGAAGGTGTGGCTGGCCCCGGCGGAATCACTGCGCGCGAGCAGCCGCGGCGAATCGGGGTCGCCGGGGCGGGGCCGGGCGTAGGTGGGCAACGCCGCCAGCGCCGCAGGGGGTGTTTGATCTTCTGTGTAAGCGGGTGACCTGACCGGCAGGCGGCTGGGTCTGACCTGCCAGAATGGACACTCTGAGTGAGCGAGAATGTGGTGGTGGAGTCGGCGGGCGCGGACGAGGGTGCCGTGGAGGTCGGTGGCGATGACGCGGCGGCGCGGCGTGTGGCGGAGCTGTTGTCGCCGGCGGCGATCGATGCGCTGGTAGCAGACGCCGAGGCTTCGGGGATGGGCCTGGATGGCGCGCAGGGTTTGCTGAATCAGCTGACGAAGGCGGTGCTGGAGCGGGCGCTGGAAACTGAGATGGCCGACCATCTCGGTTACGATAAAGGTGATCCCGCTGGTTATGGTTCGGGGAATTCCCGTAACGGGAAGAGCGCGAAAACGGTGGTCACCAACTCCGGTCCGGTCCGGTTGGATGTGCCGCGGGACCGGGCGAGTACTTTTGAGCCGCGGATCGTGCCGAAGCGGAAGCGTCGGCTTGGTCAGATCGATGACATGATCTTGTCGTTGTATGCGCGGGGAATGACGACTCGGGACATCAAGGAACATTTGGCAGAGGTGTATGATGCCGAGGTTTCCCCGGCGTTGATCTCGAATGTCACAGATGTGGTGGCCGAGGAGATCACCCAATGGCAGAATCGCCCGGTTGATGCGGTTTATCCGATTATGTACATCGACGCGGTGGTCGTCAAGATCCGTGAGGGCGGCACGGTCGACAACCGGTCCGCGCACCTGGTCGTCGGGGTCGACACGGACGGGTTCAAGCACGTCCTGGGCATCTGGATCGGCGAGAACGAGGGAGCGAAGTTCTGGCAGAACGTGCTCAACGAGCTGGTCAACCGCGGCCTGAACGACGTGCTGATCGTCTGCTGTGATGGCTTGACCGGGTTGCCTGATGCGATCGGCAACGTGTGGCCGAAAGCGATCGTGCAGACCTGCGTCGTGCACCTCATCCGCGCCTCGATGCGGTTCGTGTCCCTCGACGACCGCAAGGCTGTCGCGAAATCCCTCAAACCGATCTACGAGGCCGCTAACGAAGCAGCCGCACAGCAGGCTCTCAACGAGCTGAAACACACTTGGGGTCAGAAATACACGGGTCTGATCTCGACCTGGGAACGCGCCTGGGAGGAGTTCATCCCATTCCTCGAGTTCCACCCGGCCATCCGGAAGGTGATCTACACGACGAACATGATCGAGTCCATCAATTACCAACTACGGAAGATTAGTAAGACACGAGGTCATTTTCCCTCTGTCGACGCCGCGATCAAACTGCTCTACCTCGGTGTCCGTAACATCACCGGACGACACATCGACGGCGAGGGACAGTTCGCCGGGAAACGCGGAACCGGAACCTACGGGTGGAAACGAGCACTGAACGCGTTCGCAACCCGCTTCGGCGACCGGCTACCACTCTGACCGACAAGTACAGAACGTAGTCAAACCCGTAAGTTCAAGTCACAAGAAGGACACAAAGTCACCCTGCTTACACAGAAAATTTGACAACCTCGCGCCGCATCGAGCACGGCGACGTGATCGGCCGCGGTGCTCGACCCCGCGTTGCCTGGGCGCAGCAACCCGGCCAAGGCTTCCCCGCCGGCGATCTGCGGGCGATCGAGGAAACACAACAGCGGGTGAAACCCGAACGTGTGCTTCCACGTCGCTGCCGCGTCCTGCTTGTCCGAGTGCGCCAGCACGATCGTGGCATCGAAATCCAGACACAGCTCCTCGGACAGGTCCGGGGCAGCCCCGGCCTCCCACGCCCGTTGCCGCGCGGCGGCACGGGCGGCCTGCACCGCGGGCAGATGGGCCTCGTCGATCCGCTCGAGTAACCGCCACGCCGTCGGCATCGACGCGACCGGCCCGAACAGATCCTCCCGGTCCCGCAGCACCGCGATCCCCGACACCGCGTCCGCGCCATCCGCGATCGCCACCGCCACATCAGCGAACACCTGCCCCGGCGCATGCACCGCGACACCACGATAAGTATCAGCCAACGCCGAGTTCACCGCCCCGACCAAACCCGTGACCTCAGCCATCTCCCGCAACAACCCGACACCAGCATGCGACACGACACCAGCACCATCCGCGCTGACCTTCACCCGACCAGAACGCTTGCTATCCTTCACCCGCGAAGTGCCTTCCCGTTCGAGAAACCGGACCCTAGACAAGTCCCAGTTTCCCCTACAGGACAGGCACTTTCGCGCATTCAACCCCCACGACACCCCACCACCCATGAAACACCCAGGCTAGAGTCCCCGAAGGTGGCCTTCGGGGACCTCCACCGCCGATCATCGTGCCGCGCACCCGACATCACTGTGACCTTCGGGGCACCAGATTCCCCGAAAGCCACTTTCGGGGCACGCGGAACGGGTCAGCGCGTGGTCGGGGTGATCGTGGTGCGCTTCGACGCGGGAACCGCGCGGTAGCTCTTCAGGATCTGCACGACCTGCTCACGCGGTGTCTCACCCGGATAGCCCTGGTCGGTGTGCACCACGAGCACGACCGCGCCGTCCGGGGGATCGTCCGCCGGTTTGATCGCGGCCACGCCGACGAGTCCCTTCGGCGGCGTGCACGAGTCGGCCCCCGGCGCGGGGACGACGTCGGCCAGCGTCATGCTGCCGTCGCGGGACTTGCCGTCCCCGAAGTCCACTTTGAGCGGTACCGGTGGCGCGACGGTGACCGTCGGCGGCGGGCCGCCCTTCGCGGTGAAGTCGTACTTCGCGACGAGTTCCGCGGTCTCGGCGGCGGCGCGCACGTAGTCGTGCTGGGCCACCGGCGTGACCCCGCTGCCGCCGCGGGTGCGCGTGGCGTCCGCCGGGCAGTAGTTCTTGCCGACGAACGCGCTGGTGGCCATCGAAAGGCCGGGCCCGGTCTCGTCCTTTTCCCAGCCGTGCACGATGCCGGGTTTCGGCTGCCACGACGGCGGCACGTCGTAGGCGTAGGTGCCCTTGCCGCCCGCGACCGACTGCCAGCCGGGCACGACGGGCGGGACGACCACCTGCGGCGGTGGCGTGTACGGCGTGCGGCTCGTGGTGGGCGCGGCCGCGCTGTCCTCGGAGGAGTTCTTCGCCATGCGCGTGGCGACGAACCCGAGCCCGAGGCACAGCAGCACGACGACCAGCCCGATGATCGGTGCCTTCGACTTCGGCTGTCGCGGGCGTTGCGGCACTGGGGGAAACGCTTGCCCGGGAGGCGGCTGCTGGACCGGGGAAGGGTTCGACCCGTCGGCGGGCTGGTAGCCGCCGACGCCGTCGAGCGCCGCGTTGTCCTCGTAACCGCCCGGTTCCGAACGGCGCCGCCCCCAGCCCACCGCCGGTTACTTCCCGGCGAGCGCGGTCAGGTGCGCGACGACCTGGTCGACCGCGATCTCCTCGCGCTGGCCGCTGGCCCTGTCCTTGACCTCGACCACGCCGTTCGCCAGCCCGCGCCCGACGACGAGGATCGTCGGCACGCCGACCAGTTCGGCGTCGGCGAACTTGACGCCGGGCGTCGCCTTGCGGTCGTCCAGGATGACCTCGACACCGGCCGCGTCCAGTTCGGCGGCGAGCTTCTCCGCACCCGCGGCCACCGCCTCGTCCTTGCCCGCGATGACCACGTGCACGTCGAACGGCGCCACCTCGCGCGGCCACACCAGGCCGATCTCGTCGCAGTACTGCTCGGCGATCACCGCGACCAGCCGGGAGATGCCGACGCCGTAGGAACCCATGGTGATCCGGACCGGCTTCGAATCGGGCCCGAGCGCGTCCAGCTCGAACGCGTCGGCGTACTTGCGGCCGAGCTGGAAGATGTGCCCGATCTCGATACCGCGCGCCGCGACGAGCGTGCCCTTGCCGTCGGGCGAGGCGTCGCCTTCGCGGACCTCGGCGGCCTCGATCGTGCCGTCCGGGGTGAAGTCGCGGCCCGCGACGAGGTCGACGACGTGGTGGTCGGCCTTGTCCGCGCCGGTGACCCACGCGGTGCCGGTGACCACCCTCGGGTCGACGAGGTAGCGGATCCCGTTGTCCTGCAACGCCTTCGGGCCGATGTAGCCCTTGACGAGGAACGGGTTCGCGGTGAAGTCCGCCTCTTCGAGCAGCGCGACCTCGGCGGGCTCCAGCGACGCCTCCAGCCGCTTCATGTCGACCTCGCGGTCGCCGGGGATGCCGACGCCGAGCAGCTCCCACTCCTTCGCGCCGGGCTGGCGCGTCTTCAGCAGCACGTTCTTGAGCGTGTCCGCCGCGGTGAAGGTGCGGCCCAGCGAAGCGCCGTTGAGGAAGTCGACGAGCGTCTCGATGGTCGGCGTGGCGGGCGTGTGGTGCACCTGCGCGTCGGGCAGCCCGTCGACGGGATGCGCGGGCGGCGCGGGCGTGGTGACCGCCTCGACGTTGGCCGCGTAGTCCGAATCGGTGCTGCGGACGTAGGTGTCCTCGCCGGTGGGCGCCACCGCGAGGAACTCCTCGGACGCCGAACCGCCCATCGCGCCCGAAGTGGCCGCGACGATGACGTAGTCGAGGCCGAGCCGGTCGAAGATCTTGATGTAGGCGCCGCGGTGCAGCTGGTAGGACCGTTCCAGGCCCTCGTCGTCGAGGTCGAACGAGTACGAATCCTTCATGACGAACTCGCGGCCGCGCAGGATCCCGGCGCGGGGGCGCGCTTCGTCGCGGTACTTCGTCTGCACCTGGAACAGCAGGACGGGGTAGTCCTTGTACGAGCTGTACTCGCCCTTCACGGTGAGCGCGAACAGCTCCTCGTGCGTGGGGCCGAGCAGGTAGTCGGCGCCCTTGCGGTCCTTGAGCCGGAACAGCGCGTCGCCGTACTCGGTCCAGCGGCCGGTGGTCTCGTAGGGCTCGCGGGGCAGCAGCGCGGGGAACTGGATCTCCTGCGCGCCGATGGCGGCCATCTCCTCGCGCACCACGCGTTCGATGTTGCGCAGCACCTTCAGCCCGAGCGGCAGCCAGGAGAACCCGCCCGGCGCCACCCTGCGGACGTAGCCGGCACGCACGAGCAGCCGGTGGCTCGGCACTTCGGCGTCCGCCGGATCCTCGCGAAGCGTGCGAAGGAACAGCGACGACATCCTGGTGATCACGTTGGGCACTCCTCGATAGCCGTTTCCGGAAGGGTAGTCAACCCCCCGCCCCCGGCTTCAACCGGTTATCGGGTTCTGTCGGTGCCCGCCCATAAGCTGCCGCGCATGACTCTCGAACTGGGCATGATCACCATCGACTGCGCCGACCCGCAGAGGCTCGCCGCGTTCTGGGCGGACGCGCTCGGCACCGAAATCTCGCACGACTACGGGGAATTCCTGTTCCTCACCCCCGCCAAGCCGGACGGGCCCGCGCTCGGCTTCCAGCGCGTGCCGGAGCCCCGTTCCGGCAAGAACCGCCTGCACCTCGACTTCGGCTCCGATGACCGCGCGGGCGAGGTCCAGCGCCTCGTCGCACTCGGCGCGGTGGAGAAGGCCGAGCACGAGGCACCCGGCCTCGCCTGGACGGTCATGGCCGATCCGGAGGGCAACGAGTTCTGCGTGGCCACCCACTCGGCGCCGCCGGGTGCCTGAGACGGCTGTCGATGCCCCGAAGGATGCTCCTATAGATGTCCAGGGGTGGCGTTCAGCGATACCCGCGCCGCGAACTTAGCCCTGGTATGGGCCTTCTGTTGTCTCGGAGGGGATCTGGTGCTGCCCCGAGGATGGCTTTCGGGGATGTGAGCGCCCCGAAGGTGGCCTTCGGGGCGTGGGTGGCCCTGCCCGCACGCCTGCGAGGGCCGGGAAAGTGGCGCTAGATTCCCCGAAGGTCACCTTCGGGGAACGGGAAAGCCCGCACTGCGCCGGAGTCCACCGTGTCCACCAAGTCCATTGTGGACTCAGCGCGGCAGCAGCGCGGCCAGTTCGCGCGCGGCTTCCCGCAGCACCGGCACGAACTCCTCCAGCTCTCCCACGGACATCCGGTAGGCGGGCGCGGCGGTGGACACCGCGGCGATCGCGATCCCGTCCGGCCCGGTGACCGGCACCCCGACCGCCCTGATCCCTGGCTCGTGCTCCTCGTCGGCGATGGCGAACCCCCGCTCGCGCACCCGGTCGATCTCGGCCTCGAACGCGGCGCGGTCGGTGATGGTCCCCGGCGCCAGCCCGGCCAGTTCGACCTCCGCGACCAGCCTCGCCCGCACCTCGGCGGGAGCGAAGGCGATCAGGCACTTGCCCATGGACGTGCAGTGCACCGGCCCCCGCCGCCCCGGTTCACCCCGGATCTGGACCTGCTGGCGCCCGCGCACCGCGTGCACGTACACCTGGTGGTGCCCGTCGAGCACCGCCATCAGGGTCGGCTCACCGGTCCGCTCGGACACCTCGTGCATCACCGGCAGCGCGACACCGGCGAACCCGCGCGCGTGCGAGACCTGCTGGCCCAGTTCGAACAGCCGCAAGCCCAGCGCGTACCGCTTCGACGCCGGGTCGCTGCGCACGAAACCCTGTTCCTGCAACGAACTCAGCAGCCGGTGCGTGGTGCTCACCGGGAAACCGGTCGCCCGCGAAAGATCGGACAGCGCCACGCCGTCCGGGTAGTCGCCGAGCATGGACAGCAGGCGCAGCGCCTTGGACACCATGTCCGCCACTCGGCACTCCCCTCTTGACGTGAGGACCGGCTCGGCCGACACTCGTCGTCAGCTTCACCGCATCACGGAATTGCTTTCCATATTACGGAAAGACCGGATCGGAAGTCAACGCCGACGGGAGAGACCGGTGAACGTTTCCGCGCAGGCCATGGGACGGCAGCGCTGGCTGCGGCTGATCCCGGTCGTCTTCGTGACCTACAGCCTCGCCTACCTCGACCGGTCGAACTTCTCGATCGCCGCCGCCGGGGGCATGGCCGACGAACTCGGCCTGACCAGCGCCACCTCCGGGCTGATCGGGGCGTCGTTCTTCCTCGGCTACTTCCTCCTGCAGGTTCCCGGCGTCCGCTACGCCGACCGGCACAGCGTCCGGACGCTGATCTTCTACTCGGTGCTGGCCTGGGGCGTGCTGGCCACCGCGCAGGGCCTGCTCAGCTCGGCGACCGCGCTGATCGTGGTGCGGTTCCTCCTCGGCGCCGTCGAGGCGGCCGTGCTGCCCGCGCTGGTCGTGCTGCTCGCGCGCTGGTTCACCAAGGCGGAGCGCGGGCGCGCCAACGCGTTCCTGATCCTCGGCAACCCGGTGACGATCCTGTGGCTTTCGGCGGCGTCGGGGTACCTGATCGAGGCGACCTCGTGGCGCGGCATGTTCATCATCGAGGGTGTTCCCGCGGTGATCTGGGCGTTCGTGTTCCGCTCGCAGGTGCGAGACCGCCCGCGTGACGCGCCGTGGCTGAACGCGGCCGAACGCGACGCCGTCGAAAGCTCGATCGAGGCCGAGCAGGAGAACTTGCCCGCCGCCGCGAGTGGCAGCCCGGTCGTCGACGCGCTGCGCACCCCGAAGGTCCTGCTGCTGGCCGCGCAGTACCTGCTGTGGAGCGTCGGCGTCTACGGGTTCGTGTTCTGGTTGCCGTCGATCGTGAAGGCGGGTTCGTCGGCGGGAATCGGCGCCACCGGGCTGCTTTCCGCCATCCCGTACGGGTTCGCGGTGCTCGCGATGGTCGTCAACTCGCGGCGCTCGGACCGCCGCGGCACCCGCCGCCCGTTCGTGTGGCCGTGGCTGCTGCTCGGCGCGCTCGCGTTCTACGGTTCGTACCTGATCGGCAAGGACGCGTTCTGGCTGTCGTTCCCGCTGCTCGTGGTGGCGGCGATCGGGCTGTACGCGCCGTACGGGCCGTTCTTCGCGATGATCTCCGAACTGCTGCCGAGGCGGACCGCGGGGGTCGCCGTCGCGATCGTCAACGCGGCGGGCGGGCTCGGCGGGTTCGCGGGGACCTACCTCGTCGGCTGGCTGGACGAGGCGACCGGCAGCTCGGCCGCCTCATTCCTGATGCTCGCGCTCACCATGGCGGGCGGCGCGCTGCTCCTACTACCGCTGAGGAAATCATGACCCGAGTACTGCTCCCCTGGCCCGGCCTCACCGTGCCGCCCGGCCTCGAAGTCACGATCTACGACGGGACCGCGGCCCCACCCGGCGATCTCGGCGACATCGAACTGTACGTGCTGCCGTACGACAGCGGCCGCGCGCCGATCGAGCTGATCGGCTCGATGCCGTCGCTGCGCGCGGTGCAGTCGTTGAGCGCGGGCGTGGACAACGTCCGCCCGCTCGTGCCCGCGGGCGTGCAGCTCGCCAACGGGCGGGGCCTGCACGACCTGAGTGTCGCCGAGCACGCGCTGGCGCTGATCCTCGCCGCGCAGCGCGATCTTCCGCGCTGGTTCCGGCAGCAGGACCGGCGGACCTGGGAACGCGCGCACACCGCGTCGCTCGCGGACAGCCGCGTGCTGCTCGTCGGCCACGGCTCGATCGGCAAGGCCATCGAACGGTATCTGCTGGCGGGGGAAGCCGAGGTCGTCCGCGTGGCGAGGACCGCGCGCGAGGGCGTGCACGGCATCGACGAGCTGCCCGCGCTGCTGCCGACCGCGGACATCGTCGTGCTGATCGTGCCGGGCGGCGAGGGGACCCGCGGCCTGCTCGGCGCCGACGAACTGGCCGCGCTGCCGGACGGCGCGCTCGTGGTCAACGTCGGCAGGGGCACCGCCATCGACACGGACGCGCTCGTCGCCGAAGTGGGCAAGGGACGCCTGCGCGCGGCGCTCGACGTCGTCGACCCGGAGCCGCTGCCGCCGGAGCATCCACTGTGGACGGAGCGGGGCGTGCTGATCACCCCGCACATCGCGGGCGGCTCGGCGTCGTTCTCCCCGAGGGCGAAACGCCTGGTGGAAACCCAGCTCGCCCGGTTCGCCGCCGGAGACCCCCTGCTCAACGTGGTGACCTAGTGCCGCCGGAGCGGGTTCGCGTGTGCCCCGAAGGTGGCTTTCAGGGCGTCCAGCGCCCCGAAAGCCACCTTCGGGGCCTGGGCCCGGCCGCTAGGGTCTGTATCGAAGTGGCGCAGCCACTTAAGTGGGCCGCCAACCGGCACCGCCGCGGGTTCTCAGCCGTCTTCTCGCGAGGACAGCTTCAACGTGGTGAATCGGTTATTCATGAGTTGGAGATCCCGGAGCGAGAAGGCGGCTGAGGTTCCGCTACCCGCACCGCCACGCAAAGCACTTCGAAACAGTCTCTAGCGCCAGCCGGTGCGGTGTTTGAGCCAGGCCGTGGTGACGGCGGCGAGTCGTTGCTGGTCCGCCCGGACGCCGCTGGTCGCGGGTGGCTCCGGCAGGCGCGAAACCCGCTCGTAGTGCCCGGCCAGCGCGACGCCGTACGCGGTCACCGCCCACGCCGGGACGCCCGCCAGCACCGGGCGCCGTTTCAGCAGCCTGTCCACCCCGGCGGGTTCGTGCCCGGCGGCGAGCATATGCGGCACGAGCGAAACGAGGTCGAGCCACGCCGCGCCCCGCGCCGGGTACCGCCAGTTCACCACCTGCACCCGCCCTGGACCACCGACCACGAGGGTGCCCGGCCGGAGATCGTTGTGCAGCAAGGTGTCCCCCGCCGCCCACGGGTGCCACGACGGTTCCAGCGCGAGCAGCGACTCCAGGTTGCGGACCGCCCAGTCGCCGAGGTCGCCGGGCAGGTCCGCGCTCAGCTCGCGCCAGCCGCGCAGGAGCGGGCCGAGGTCTTCGAGCGCGTCCGGAGCGCCCGGCACCGGGCACGGGGTGAGCGTGCGCGCGAGCGCGCCGAGCGCGGTGAGCACCGCGGACAGCTCCGGTGAGCCCGGCCGCAGCCTCGGGCTCGTGCCCTCGATGTCGGAGAACACCAGCGCGAACCACGCTCCATCCACTGTGGACAGAAGTCGGGGTACCGGCGCGCTTTCCGGCAACAGGGACATCACGGCCGCCTCCGCGCGGTAGCCGCCGACGCGCGGGTTCTCCGCGGGAAGCGCCTTCACGAACACGCGCTTGCCGTCGTCGAGGACGAGCCTCGCGCCGAGCCCGCCGTCGAACTCGGGTGTCTGCCGCAGCGACCGCACGACCTTGGCCCCGACGTTCCGCTCGACCGCCGCGCGCACCGGCATCGGCAGGTCCTGCCAGCTCGCGTGCGCCACCCCCGCGGCCCGCCCCGCCGCCACCATGCTGCTCCCCCGGTCACCGTGCACCGCCCGTGACGTTCCACACTACCCAACCCGCGCGGGCGGCGACGGCCGCTGGTTACCCTGCAGGGGTGCTCGTGCTCCTGCCTCCTTCCGAAACCAAGGCCGACGGCGGCGACGGCCCGCCGCTCGACCTCGACGCCCTGTCCCATCCGGAACTGGGGCCGACCAGGCGCAAGGTGGCCGAGGCGCTGACCGAGCTCGCCGCCGACGTGCCCGCGAGCCTGGCCGCGCTCGGCATCTCCGAACGGCAGTCCGACGAGGTCGCCCGCAACGCGGCGCTGTGGACGTCACCGACCATGCCCGCGCTGCGCCGCTACACCGGGGTGCTCTACGACGCGCTCGACATCAAGAGCTTCACGCGGGCCACGCTGGCGAAGGCGCAGCGCAGGCTCGCCGTCGCCTCCGCGTTGTTCGGGATCGTCTCGGCGACCGACCGCATCCCCGCCTACCGGCTCTCCGGCGGCACCACGCTGCCGTCGCTCGGCACGCTGCGCGGCGTCTGGAAGCCCGCGCTCGAACCCGTCCTGACCGGCGTCGAAGGCCTCGTCGTCGACCTCCGCTCCGGCTCGTACTCGGCGCTGGCGAAGACCGGCCCGAACTCGGTCACCGTTCGCGTCGTCACCGAGGACGAGCGGGGCAACCGCACCACGGTGAGCCACTTCAACAAGGCCTACAAGGGAAGGCTCGCCGCCGCACTGGTCGCTTCGCGCGCCGATCCGTCCACTGTGGACAAGCTGGCGACGGTGATCTCGAAGGCCGGGATGACCGTGGAACGCGACGGTGACCGCGAACTGGTGCTGCTCACGAACTGAGCCGGGGCGCCCGGCAAGGTCACGGGAAGATAGATCCGTACCCATACGGGCCCGCTCCCGGATTGCTAGCGCCCCCGCCCGCGCCGGAAGGTGACTTTCCAGCCACTGGAAAGGAACCGCTGTGAAGAGAACTCAACGGGTACTGGGGTTGTTCGCCGTCGGGCTGGCCACCCTTTCCGCTCCGCTGCTCAGCATCACCGCCGAGGCATCCGAGGCACCGAACGCGACCGCCGTGGCGCCCACCGGTGACGCGCACATTCCCGACGTCATGCGCACGCAGTTCTACCACGGGCAGGACAGCTCGGTTAAGGAATTCCCGTTCATCATCGGGGGTTTGCGCGAAGGCGGCCCGCGCCCGCAGGGTCAGACGTGCACCGGTTCCGTGGTCGCGCCGCGCAAGATCCTGATCGCCGCGCACTGCAAAGCGGCCGAGGGCAAGAAAACCTTCCTGTACGGACTCGACGACCTGAACGCGAGCGGGGGCACGCGCGTCGGCGTCGTCAGCTACGAGACCCACCCGAAGTACGTGAACTTCGACCAGGGCTACGACGTCGCGGTGGTCACCACGGACGCCGACATCCCGGTGCCCAGCGGCCAGTTCGCCAAGGTCGCCACTTCGGCGGACACCGAGCTGAACAAGCCGGGCAAGAACGGAGTCGGCGTCGGCTACGGCAAGAAGGACTTCAACGACGACTCGCGGGACGTCACTGTCGACAAGGCGACCTTGCCGATCCGCGAGGGTTCCAACTGCCAGGGCGTCGGCGCGGGTTTCCAGGACGCGACGATGATCTGCGCGGGTTACTCCAACGGCGACCCGACCATCCTGCCAGGGGACAGCGGCGGCCCGCTCATCGTGGACGGCAAGGTCGTCGGCGTCGCTTCGTGGAGCCGCAGCGACTTCAAGTGGTACAGCGTCTACGGCCGCCTCAACAACGACATGGGCGACTGGGTCAAGGAGCAGATCGGGGACGTCAACACCGACACCTTCTCCCTCGGCGTCACGCCCGGCTCGGTGAAGGTCGATCCCGGTAAGTACGTCTCGACGAGCGTCACCAGCAAGGCGGGCAAGAACGGCGCCGAAAAGGTCGAACTCACCGCCTCCGGCCTGCCCGACGGCGCCAAGGCCACCTTCCAGCCCGCCACCATCAACTCCGGCGACACCGCCAAACTCACCATCGAAACCGCCGCCAACACCCCCGAAAAGGACTACACCGTAACGATCTCCGGCAAGGGCACCACCGACACCGCCACCACCAAGCTCACCCTCACCGTCGGCAAGGGCACACCGCCCACCGGCGACGTCAAGGTCACCGTCACCCCCGGCAGCGGCTCAGGCAGGCCCGGCATGTTCACCAACGCCACCGTCTCCGCCACCGGAACCGGCTCGATCAAGCTGTCGGCCTCCGGCTCCGGCCTGCCCATCCCGCCGTTCTTCAACCCCCAGACCATTTCCTCCGGCGGTAGCTCCACCATGCAGATCATCGCCCCCTTCCAAACGGGCACCTACCCGATCACCATCACCGCCACCGACTCCACCGGCAAGACCGGCACCACCACCTACACCCTCACCATCGGCTGACCCCGCTTTTTGGTCCCCGAAGGTGGCTTTGAGGGCGCTCAACGCCCCGAAGGCCCCCTTCGGGGCTCCAGCTTGTCTCGGAGGCCGAGACAGCAGAAGGCCTTACCAGAGCAGAATTCGCGGCACTGAAGATCACCCGTGCAGGACGTGCATGGCGGCGTTGTGGCCGGGGATGCCGCTGACACCGCCGCCCCGCACGGCACCCGCGCCGCACAGCAGGACGCGCTCGTGCGCGGTTTCCACGCCCCACCTTCCCGCGAATTCGTCGGAGTACGGCCAAGAAAGGTCCCGGTGGAAGATGTGCCCGGCCGGAAGGCCCAGTTCGGCTTCGAGGTCCAGCGGCGTCTTCGCCTCGACGCAGGGAGAGCCGCCCGGGTCGCGCAGCAGGCAGTCCTCGATCGGTTCGGCGAGCACGCTGTTCAGCGAAGCCATGGTCGCGCGCAACGCTTCCGCCCTCGCCTCGTCGTTGCGGCCGCGGAACAGCCGCGCTGGCATGTGCAGGCCGAACAGGGTCAGCGTCTGCACACCCGCCACGCGCTCGGCGCGCCCCAGGATCGACGGGTCGGTCAGCGAATGACAATAGATCTCGCACGGTGGCAGCGACGGGATCCGCCCCGCGTCGGCCTCGGCATGAGCGGCGGCCAGTTGCTCGTAACCTTCGTTGACGTGGAAGGTGCCGCCGAACGCTTCGCGTGGGTCCACAGTGGAGTCCCGGAGTCGCGGCAGGCGCGAGAGCACCATGTTCACCTTGAGCTGCGCGCCTTCCGGTGACTCCGGCGGTTCCTCGCCCAGCAGCTCGGCCAGCACCACGGGCGCGACGTTCGCCAGCACGTGCCCGGCGTCGACGGTGTGTTCGCGATCGCCGACGCGGTAGCGCACCGCCCCGTCCGGGTCGATCGCGAGCACCTCGGCCCCGGTGACGATCTCGGCGCCGCCCGCCCGCGCGGAGTCGGCCAGCGCGCCGGTGACCGCACCCATGCCGCCGACCGGGACGTCCCAGTCGCCGGTGCCGTTGCCGATCAGGTGGTAGAGCAGGCACCGGTTCTGCCGCAGCGCGGGATCGTCCGCGGCGGCGAAGGTGCCGATCAGCGCGTCGGTCAGGACCACGCCGCGCACGGTGTCGTCGGCGAAGCGCGCGGTGAGCGCCTCCCCGATCGGGCGCTCGAACAACACCGACCACGCTTCTTCGTCAACTCGGCCACGGAGGTCTTCCTTGCGCGGCAACGGTTCCGTGAGCGTGTCGAACACCGCGTCCGCGACGGAGGCGGCCATGCCGTAGAACCGCCGCCACGCGTCGAAGTCCGATGTGGACCCGGTGACCGCGTGGAAAGAGGCCGCCGTCCGCTCGTCGTCGCCGGTGTCGACAAGGAGACCCGAGTCGCCGACCGGGGTGTAGGACGACGTGCGCCGCCGCCGCAGTTCGATCCCGAGCCCGAGATCGGCGACGATCCTCTTGGGCAGCAGGCTCACCAGGTACGAGTAGCGGGACAGCCGCACGTCGACGCTCGGGAACGCGCGGAAGGACACCGCGGCG
The DNA here is from genome assembly GCF_018736145.1 of Amycolatopsis sp. CA-230715. Classification (GTDB taxonomy): domain Bacteria; phylum Actinomycetota; class Actinomycetes; order Mycobacteriales; family Pseudonocardiaceae; genus Amycolatopsis. The sequence continues at coordinate 6,876,131 of NZ_CP059997.1, read as the reverse complement.
CCGCCCACCTCGTCCCGCCGTTCCAGCACCAGCACCGACCTGCCCGCGCGGGCGAGGTAGGCCGCCGCGACCAGCCCGTTGTGCCCGCCGCCGACGACCACCGCGTCGTAGCTGTCCACCTGTCCTCCTCCGAGCATGGGAATGCGCCGCGACCATCGTGGCCGCGGCGCACCGCCAAGAACAAGCGCGGATCAGAAGGTGATGGAGAACCCGTCGATCGAGCCGGTGTCGAACCGGTTCACGTCCTTGACACTCAGGTTCCAGGTGCCGTTCGCCGGTTCGGCGGAGGCGTTCACCGTGTAGGTGGTGTGCACCCCGGCCGCCTCGCCGATACCGCCGGCCTTCCGCAGCGCGTACACCGCGCCGCTCGGGCCGACGAGATCCACCGCGAGGTCCGCGGTGTAGGTGTGCGCGATGTCGACCTTGACCGGCAGGCTCGCCGAAGCCTTGCCGTCGCAGCCGTCCTGGGTCACCGAACTGGTCACCGCGTCCCCGGCGTCCGGAATGGACACCGGCGTGGTGTTCGACTTCGTGCCGCACTTCGGGCCGGGGCCGGTGCCGCCGATGAACGAGATGTTCAGCAGCTTGTTCGGCGAGCCGCTGCCCGGGTTCTTGATCACGCCGTCGACCGCGCCGCCCACGAGCGCGTCGCGCGCCTGCTGCGCGGTGGCGCCGGGGTTCGCCGCGAGGTAGAGCGCCGCCGCGCCCGTGACATGCGGAGTCGCCATCGACGTACCGCTCATGTTGGCGCTGCTGCCGTTCGACAGCCCGAGCGAGGTGATGTTGTTGCCCGGCGCGAAAATATCGGTGCACTTGCCGTAGTTCGAGAAGGACGCGCGGTTGTCGTTCTCGTCGGAGGCGTTCACCGTGATCGCCTCGGGCACGCGGGCCGGGCTCGTGTTGCACGCGTCCGTCGAGGAGTTCCCCGCGGCCACCGAGTACACGACCCCGGAGGCGATGGACTTCTTGATCGCGTCGTCGCCGACCCCGACCTGGTCCATGGTCAGGCTCATGTTGGCCACCGCGGGCTTGGCCGCGTTCGCGGTCACCCACTCGATCGCGTCCACGCCCGCGGAGTCGGGGCCGTTGCCGGAGCAGTCCTTGCCGAGCACCTTCAGCCCGACGATCTTGACCTTCTTCGCCACTCCGTAGGTCTTGCTGCCGATCGTGCCCGCGGTGTGCGAGCCGTGCCCGTTGCAGTCGACGCCGTCACTGCCGACGAAGTCCTTGCCGATGCTGGCCCGGCCTTCGTACTCGGGGTTGTCCGGCTTGATCCCGGTGTCGAGGTCGTAGGCCGTGACGCCTTCACCGGTGTTGCCGTAGGTGTAGGAGTTGTCGCGCGGCAGGCTCTTCTGGTCGATCCGGTCCAGGCCCCACGTCGGGTTCTTCTGCGTGTCCGCCGCCTTCGCGGTGCCGTCCTGGTAGACGGTCGCGACGGCCGGATCGGCGGCGAGCCTGCGCGCCTGCCGCTCGGTCATCTTCTTCACCGAGAAGCCGTGGATCGTGGCCGTGTAGGTCGAACGCAGCTCGCCGCCGTAGCGCTGCGCGAGCGAGGCCGCCGACGACTGCACGCCGAAGGTGTCCTTCAGCACCACGATGTACTGGTCGCCGTAGTGCTGCTTCGCCTGCACCACCACGCCTTCGGCCGTGCTCGGCGCCGCCGCCGCGGTGGCCGCGCCGACGGCCGCCATCGAGCCCAGCAATGTCAGCGCCAACGCCGCCTTTGCCGTCCTGCGCATCAGAAACTCACCCCGAAACTGTCGATCGTGCCGCTGTCGTACTGGTAGACGTCCTGCACCTGGAGCTTCCACGCGCCGGTGCGGTTCTCCGCCGAAGTGTCCACTGTGTAACTGGTGGACAGGTCGACGGATCCGATCCCGCCAGCCTGCTTGAGCGGGATCGTCTTCCCGCCCGGCGTGACGAGGTCGATCTTGAGGTCACCGGTGTAGGCGTGCTTGATCGCCACCGAGACCTTCGTGGTCGCGGTGCCCTTCGCGTCGCACGTCCCGATGGTGACCGTGCTGGTGACCGCCGCGCCCGCGTCCGGAATGGACACTCGGTCGGCGTTCGTGCCGCCAGCACACGACGGCGGGTTCGGCGTGCCGCCGCCGATGAACCCGGTGTAGAGCAGCTTGTTCGGCGAGCCCTTCACGTCGGAGATCTTGCCCGGCGTCGCGTTGTCGGTCAGCGCCTTCGCGACGTCCGCCGGGGTCGCGCTCGGGTTCGCCGTGAGGTAGAGCGCCGCCGCGCCCGCGACGTGCGGGGTGGCCATCGAGGTGCCGCCCATCTGCGTGGTCCCCCCGCCGTTCTTCAACGACGTGATGTTCGACCCCGGCGCGAAGATGTCCGTGCAGCGGCCGTAGTTCGACGACTGCGACGAGTTCCAGATCGAGCGCTTGTCCTGCGCGTCGCTCGCGGCGACCGTGATCGCCTCCGGCGTGCGCGCCGGGGACACGTTGCAGGCGTCCTGGCCCTCGTTGCCCGCCGCGACGGTGTTGGTGATCCCGGCGCGGATCGCGCCCTGCACGGCTTGGTCCACACTGGAATCCGCGCCGCCGCCGAGGCTCATGGACAGCACCGACGGGCCCTTCGCGTTCTTCGCCACCCAGTCGATCCCCGAGATGATCTGCGAGTACTGGCCGGTGCCCTGGCAGTTCAGCACCCGGACGGCGACGATCTTGACGCCCTTCGCCACCCCGTAGGTCGCGCTGCCGACGGTGCCCGCGACGTGCGTGCCGTGGCCCTGGCAGTCCGAGGCGTCGTTGTCGTCGTCGATGAAGTCGTACCCGCTGCTCGCGCGCCCGCCGAACTCCGACTGCTTCAGGTCGGTGCCGGTGTCCACCACGTACACCGTGGCGCCCTCGCCCTTGTTGGCGTAGCTGTACGCCTTGTCGAGCGGCAGGTCCTTCTGGTCGATCCGGTCGAGGCCCCAGGTGGGGTTCTGCTGCGTGTCGCTGACGTGCGCCACCGCGTCCTGTTCCACGGAGGCGACCGAGGGATCGGCCGCGAGCCGTCTCGCCTGCGCTTCGGACATCTTCACGGCGAACCCGTGCACCGCGGCGTCGTAGGTCCGGCGCACCTCGCCACCGTAGGCCGCGGCGAGACCCCTCGCCTCGGCAGGCGCCTTCAGCAGGACGATGTAGGAGTCCGCGACAGCGCCGGGGACGTTCGCGTTGAGGATGTGCCCGGTCGGCGCGGCGGCGGCGGGACCGGCGAGCGCCATGACGGTGGCCGCGCAGGCACCGGCGGCCACCGAGGCGCCTGCCAGCGCGCGCCGCCTTCGATGAGCTTCACGCATTCAACAGCTCCGTTCACTCGAACAGGTGATTCACGTCGACGGGAACTTTGTGACTGAGAGCCACGCATTCCTCACTTTTGGGGGAAACGCCTGGCCGAACAAGCGAGGCTGCGGTCCGTATGAGTACGTAACTAATGCCGGGGACCCCCGCCTGACCGGGCCATACGAAAGTTCGGTAACCGACCGAGCGGGTTCCGTAGTCACCCCGTCGGGTTCTAAGCTCCGTTCACACGTCGGGGTGATTTGGGTTCTGTGCCGCATTTCCGGGATCGAACGCGGTCCCGGATCGGAAGCAGCCTTGGATCGGGAGCAGCCATGGTGCGCAGTGCTGGCAGGACGAGTTCCGCGGTGCTCGTCGGACGGGCCGACGAACTCCGCTCGCTGGTGTCGTCGGGCACCCGCCCGCCGTCGGTGATGATGGTCGAAGGCGAGGCGGGCGTCGGGAAGACGCGGCTCGTCACCGAACTGCTCGGCAGCCCCGAGCTGGCAGGCCGCCGGGTGCTGACCGGGCGGAGCCAGCCGCTGCGAGAGCCCTTCCCGTACGGCGTCGTGCTCGAAGCGCTCCGCGACGCCGGGCGCTACCTGCCCGACGCGCGCCCGCTGAACGGCGTCACCGGAGTGCTGCGGCCCCACCTCCCCGAACTCGGCGAGCACCTGCCCGCCGCCCCGCCCCCGCTCGGCGACCACCGCGCCGAACGGCACCGGTTCTTCCGCGCGGTCCGCGAACTGCTCGACGCGCTGAGCCCGGTGCTGCTCGTCGTCGAAGACCTGCACTGGTGCGACGACGGATCGCGCCAGCTATTGCGCTTCCTGCTGGCGGAACCGACGCGGGACACCAGCCTGCTGCTGACCTACCGGCGCGAAGAGGTGCCGGGCGGGATCCCGCTCGGCGGCGCCTACCGGCCCGTCGCCGGCACCACCAGCACGGTGCTCCAGCTCCGCCCGCTCGACGCCGACGGCGTGCGAAGGCTGGCGTGCGCACTGCTCGGCGGCGAGGTGTCCACGGAGTTCGCCGCGCTGCTGCACGAGCGCACCGCCGGAATCCCCTTCGTGGTGGAGGAAACGCTGCGCGCGCTGGACCCGCAGGGCGCGCTGCACGCCGACGGCATGGCCGCGCGCCGCCTGCTCGACGCCGTCGAAGTGCCCGCCCTGCTCCGGGACAGCGCGGTCGAACGGCTCGCCGGGCTCCCGGTGATCGCGCGGCGGATCACCGAAGCCGCGGCCGTGCTCGGCGTGCCCGCGACCGCGGAACTCCTCGGCGCCATCGCGGGGCTGACCCCGCAGCGGGCAAGGCAGGCGCTCGTGCTCGCCCTCGACCGCCACGCGCTGCTCGAAGTCGAGGACTGCCGCTACGGCTTCCGCCACGCTCTCGCGCGGCAGGCCGTGTACGGCGCGGTCCCCGGGCCCGACCGCCAGGAACTGCACCGCCGCGCGGCGTGCCTGCTCCGTGACCAGAGCCCGAAACCGCTCGTCCAGCTCGCCCACCACAGCCGGAAGGCGGGCGCGTTCGCCGACGCGCTGTCCTACGGCGAAGCCGCCGCCGATGCCGCGGCGGGGATCGGCGACCTCGCGACGGCGACGGAACTGCTGTGCGCGCTGCTGTCCGAACCGGGCCTCGCTTCGTCCGATGTGGACCGGATGGCGGTGAAGCTGAGCAGGCTGGCCAACAACGGCGTCGCCCAGCACGACGTGACCTCGGCGCTGGAACGGCTGCTGTCCGACGACCGGCTCTCCCGCACGCACAGCGGGCAGATCCGGCTCAGCCTCGGCCTGCTGCTGATGCGGCAGACCGGCGGCCTCGACGCCGCGCGGACCCAGGTCGAACTCGCGGTCAACGATCTCGGGCACCGGCCCGACCTGGCCGGTCGCGGCATGGCGGTGCTGGCGCAGCCGTGGATCGGCACCACCCCGCTCGCCGAGCACCTGCGGTGGCTCGACCAGGTGGACAGCGTCATCGCGACGACAACCGACCGCACGCTCACCCTGACCCTGCAGGCGAACAACCTCGCGTCCCGGCTGCACACCGGCGACCCGCGCGCACTGGCCACCATGGACCGGGTCTCGACCGCGGTGTCCTCCGCCGAGCAGCAGCGCCAGCTCGCCCGCCTGCACGCCAACCTCGCCGACGCCTGCGCGTGGATCGGCCACTACCGGCGCGCGGGCAGCATGGTGCGCAGCGCGGTCGAACTCGCGTCGGACTGCGGCGCGCCGTACCTGATCGGCATCGCGCGCTCGACCGGCGTGCACGTCGACTGGCTCACCGGCAGGTGGGAAGCGCTCGACGACAAGGCGCGCGCGCTGTTCGAGGAGTACCGCGAGCTGCTGCCGATGACCAGCGAACTGTCCCTCGTGCTCGGCCTGCTGGCGGCCGCGCGCGGTGAATGGGACCGCGCCGCGGCGCATTTCGCGGCGATCGGCCCCGACGAACCGGAGAACGCGGTCACCCCGGTCGTGCTCGCCGCGCACGCCGGGATCGCGGGCATGCTGCTGTCCCAGTGCGAAGACGAGGAGGCCGCCGCCCGCGCGGAAGCCGGCCTGGAGTTGTTGCGCACCAAGGGAGTCTGGCCGTGGGCGGGCGAGCTGCTCCCGGTCGCCGTCGAAGCGTTCTGCCGCACCGGCCGCGAGGAAGCCGCCATCGCGCTCGTCGCCGAAGCCGAACGCGAGCTGAACGAACTGGACGCACCGCTGTCGATCGTCGCGCTGGTGTGCTGCCGCGGCATCATCTCGGCGCACCGCCGCGACCACGTCGACGCGGTGAAGGCCTTCCACGAAGCGGCCGAAGGGTACGAGCGGTTGACCGCGCCGTACCCGGCCGCGCTGGCGAAGGAGCGGCTCGCGCAGTGCCGCCTCACGATGGGCGAATCGGATGCGGCGGAGGCGTTCTCGGGGCTGGCGGACGTGTTCGCCGAACTCGGCGCCACTCGCGACGCCGCGCGCTGCCGCCACACCTACCGCGCGACCGGCGCGGTCGCCCCGTCGCGGCGGGGCAGGCGCGGCTACGGCGACGAACTGTCCCCGCGCGAGCAGGACGTCGCGCGCCTGCTCGCCGACGGGCACACGAACCGGGAGATCGCCGAGGTCCTGTTCCTGTCGCGGCGGACCGTGGAACAGCACGTCGCGAGCGTGTTGCGCAAGCTCAAGGTCTCTTCGCGCGGCGAACTGGTGACCGCGTCGCGGTAATTCGGTTGCGGCCGCCCGCGCCGGCCGGGCAGGCTGTCCGCGATCCGGCAGGGAGCCGGTGGATGTCGTGAGGGAGGTGCCCCGTGTCGAGGACTGTCCGGGGATTTGCCGTCCCCCGTCCACCCGCCCGCCGGGTCTGAGCCGCGTTCGCGCGCACCCGGCGGATCCCTTACTCAGGAGACCCACCAGTGCGCGAGCACGATTTCGAAGATCTCAACTACCAGCCCGCCCGCCGGAAGCGCAAGCCGAAGTTCGACGACGAACGGTCCCGCAGCGGGCGGATGACCGAGGAAGAGCGCGGCAGGCTCGCCAGGCTGCGCGACGAAGCCTACGAGCAACCGGAAATCCCCGGCGGCGCCGACCGCTACTCCACCTGGGGCGACGCCGAGCACGGCCCGAAACCGCGGCCGGACTGGGTGCGGACCGAACTGGCCGCGGTGGACACCGAGCTCGGTGTCCTCAAGAGCGGCAAGGAAGCCGACGTCCACCTGATCCGGCGCGAGCTGCCGGACGGGCCCGGCGCGCTGCTCGCGGCGAAGCGCTACCGCGCCAGCGAGCACCGGATGTTCCACCGGGACGCCGGATACCTCGAAGGCAGGCGCATGCGCCGGTCCCGCGAGATGCGCGCGATCGAGAACCGGACTTCGTTCGGCCGCAACCTGATCGCCGAGCAGTGGGCGGTCGCGGAGTTCGCCTCGCTCAGTCGCTTGTGGACCGTCGGCGCCCCGGTGCCCTACCCGGTCCAGCGCGGCGGAACCGAGGTGCTGCTGGAATTCCTCGGCTCGGAAGACGGCACCGCCGCGCCGAGGCTCGCCCAGATCCGACCGTCCGACGCGGACCTGGACGACCTGTGGGCGCAGGCCGTCGAAGCGATGAAGGCCCTCGCCGCGGAGGGACTCGCGCACGGCGACCTCTCCGCGTACAACGTGCTCGTGCACGACGGCAGGCTCATGCTCATCGACCTGCCGCAGGTGGTCGACGTCGTGGCGAACCCGGCTGGCGGGGAGTTCCTCGCCCGCGACGCCCGGAACCTCGCGAAGTGGTTCTCCGGGCGGGGCGTCTCCATCCCGCCCGAGGCGGATCTGGTGGCCGAGCTGCGCGAGGTCGCCGGACTGGCGTGATCCCAGCCACGATCGGGGCGCGGAGTGAGGCGTTTTCAGTCACACTCCGCGCCTCGGTTTGAGGGCCGAGCAGGCGATCCGGTAGGCTGATCACAGACCGCAACCGGCGGCGTGGATGTGTGTCCGTCGCCTCCAGAGCCACCCTGAACGGCTCGCGGCAATCCTGTAAACCAATGGCGCATCACCGTGGTGTGCCGGGTTCGTCCCTGTGAACGCCCATCGCACACCATCTCGCCCGCCTGCGCGCGGGCAGCCGGGGCCTCCTTGTGACGTGCCACGTCCGAGAGGCAGTTCGTGACCATCGCTTTCGATTCCGGCAACTCCACGCGCCAGGCCCGCAAGCCGCGCCAGCGCCCCGCCCAGGAATCGGCCAAGACCCCCTCGCTCGGCACCGGGCCCACGAAGTCCTTCGCCGACCTGAACCTCCCCGAGCCGCTGCTCCGCGCGCTGCGCGAGGCCGGTATCGACAAGCCGTTCCCGATCCAGTCGGCCACGCTGCCCGACGCGCTCGCCGGCCGCGACGTGCTCGGCCGCGCGCAGACCGGGTCCGGGAAGACCCTCGCCTTCGGCCTCGCGCTGCTGACCAGGCTCGACGGCGGCAAGGCGCGCGCGAAGCGGCCCCGCGCACTCGTACTGGTGCCCACCCGCGAGCTGGCCATGCAGGTGGCCGACTCGCTGACCCCGCTCGCGAAGGCGCTCGGCCTGTGGTGCCGCACCGCCGTCGGCGGGATGGCCTTCGGCAGGCAGGCCGACGCGCTCAACCGCGGCGTCGACCTGCTGATCGCCACGCCGGGCCGGTTGTCCGACCACGTGCGCCAGGGCACCGCGGTGCTCTCCGACATCAACTTCGTCGCGCTCGACGAAGCCGACCAGATGGCGGACATGGGCTTCCTGCCGCAGGTCCGCGAGATCCTCGACCTCACCCCGGCGCGCGGGCAGCGGCTGCTGTTCTCCGCGACGCTCGACGGTGACGTCAAGAAGCTCGTCGACTCCTACCTGACCGACCCGGTCGAGCACTCGGTCGCGCCGGTCACCGCGAGCGTCACCACCATGGACCACCACGTGCTCCAGGTGCAGCGCCAGGACAAGCAGCAGATCATCACCGAGATCGGCGCGCGCGACGGCAGGACGATCATGTTCGTCCGCACCAAGCACCACGTCGACCGGCTCACCGAGCGGCTGCGCGAGCAGGGCGTGCACGCGGCGGCGCTGCACGGCGGCAAGACGCAGGGCCAGCGCAACCGGGTCCTCGCCGACTTCAAGGACGGCCACACCCCGGTGCTGGTCGCCACCGACGTCGCGGCGCGCGGCATCCACGTCGACGACATCAGCCTCGTGCTGCACGTAGACCCCGCCGCAGACCACAAGGACTACCTGCACCGCTCCGGCCGCACCGCGCGCGCCGGTGCCTCGGGCGCCGTGGTCACGCTGATCACGAACGACCAGCGGCGCATGGTCCGCCGGATGACCGACCGGGCCGGGGTCCGCGCGGAGAGCACCATGGTGCGCCCCGGCGACGCCGAGCTGCGCCGGATCACCGGTGCCCGCGAGCCCAGCGGCGAGCCGGTGATCGAGCGGCGCCGCGAGCCCTCGCCGCGTCGCGGTGGCGGCCCGCGCGGCCGTTCCGGCGGCTTCGGCTCCGGTGGCCACGGCGGTGGCGGCTACGGCGGCGGCCGTGGCAGGCAGGGCGGCGGGTTCAACCGCGGCGGCGGGCGCCCGCAGCAGCGGTCCAACCGGGGCCCGGCCCGTCGCGGCCACGCGCACGACTGATCCGTTCCTCGCGAAAGCGGCCGGTGTCCTTCTCGGGCACCGGCCGCTTTTTCGTTGTCGCGGAGCCGAAACCGACGTCTCGCGGGGGTGTCGGTGCCGAGCGCGGGCGGGCGCGATGCGACACTGCGGGACGTGACTTCCCCGGCCCCGACTCCCCCCGAGCAGACCTTCGACTGGCTTGACGCGGAAGCGGGCAAGCGCGCCGACGCCGGGCTCGTCCGGCAGCTGCGCCCTCGCGCCGCGGGCGAGCAGGACCTCGACCTCGCCGGGAACGACTACCTCGGGCTGGCACGGGACAAGCGGGTCGCCGGAGCCGCCGCGGCGGCCGCGCTGAAATGGGGAGCGGGCGCGACCGGATCACGCCTGGTGACCGGGTCGCTGGAGCTGCACACCGAGCTGGAGCACGAGCTGGCGCGCTTCTGCGGCGCGCAGGCCGCGCTGGTGTTCTCGTCGGGGTTCACCGCGAACCTCGGCGCGGTGACCGCGCTGTCCGGCAGCGAGGCGGCGATCGTGACGGACAAGTACATCCACGCGTCGCTCATCGAAGGCTGCCGCCTGTCCAGGGCGGATCTTGCCGCCGTCGCGCACGCCGACCTCGCGGCCATCAAGCACGCGCTGTCCACGCGCCGCAAGGAAAGGGCGCTCGTCGTCACGGACTCGGTGTTCTCCGCCGACGGCGATCTCGCACCGCTGCCCGAGCTGGCCGAGGTCTGCCGCGCGCACGGCGCGGCGCTGCTCATCGACGACGCGCACGGTTTCGGCGTGCTCGGCGACGCCGGTCAGGGCGCCGTGCACGCGGCGGGCCTGGCGGGCGCGCCGGACGTGGTCACCACCATCACGCTGTCGAAATCCCTTGGCGCGCAAGGAGGTGCGGTGCTCGGCCCGCGCCGGGTGATCAAGCACCTCGTGGACACCGCGCGCTCGTTCGCGTTCGACACCGCGCTGGCGCCCGCGAGCGCGGCGGCCGCGCTCGCGGCGCTCGGCGTGCTGCGCTCGGAGCCCGACCTGCCTTCGCGCGCTCTGACCGCCGCGGGCACGCTCGCGATGCAGCTGAAGGACGCCGGGTTCGCGGTCAGCCTGCCGGACGCGGCGGTGATCTCGGTGCGCGCGCCCTCCCCGGAAGCCGCGGTGGCGTGGGCCGCCCGGTGCGCGGAGCAGGGCGTGCGGGTCGGCTGCTTCCGCCCGCCGTCGGTGCCGGACGGTGTCTCCCGGCTCCGGCTCACCGCGCACGCCGGTCTCACCGAGTCCGATGTGGACACCGCGGTGAAGGTGATCAGCTCGTGCGCGCCCGCCGCATCGTGATGTGGTCGATGCCGTCCTCGTCGAACGGCTCACCCTCGGCGACGAACCCGAACTTCGCGTAGAAGCCCTGCGCGTAGGTCTGCGAGTCCAGTACGCACGGCGCGCCGTCGATCAGGTCGAGCGCGGCTTCCATCAGCTTGCCCGCCAACCCGCGACCGCGCGCCTCGGCCGCGGTGACCACGCGCCCGATCCTGGCGCCGTCCGGCTCGGGGAGCACCCGCAGGTAGGAGTCCACTCCGGACGGACCGGCGAACCACAGGTGGCGCGTGTCCTCGGCGAGATCGCGCCCGTCGATGTCCGCGTAGAGGCTTTCCTGCTCCACGACGAACACCGCCGAGCGCAGGCGGAGGATTTCGTACAGCTGCTCAGCGGTCAGCTCGGTGCCGCGACGTTCCAGAACACTCACGGCACATGCCTAGCACGAGAGCTACCGGATGTGCTTTTCGATTTCGTCGACGAAGGACGAGACGCGGGTGTAGACGCCCGGCTTGTTCGGCTCCGCGCAGCCTTCGCCGTAGGAGACGATCCCGATCAGGGTGTCGCCGACCACGAGCGGGCCGCCCGAATCACCCTGGCAGGCGTCGATCCCGCCCTGCGGGTAGCCCGCGCACACCATGCTCTTCGGGTCGTAGTTCGAGTAGCTGCCCGCGCAGCTCCGGTCGCTCACCACCGGCACGACGGCGCTGCGCAGGTAGTCGGACCTGGCGCCGTTGTCGGCGATGCGGCCCCAGCCAAGCACGGTGGCCTTGGTGCCCTCGTCGTAGAGCGAGCGGTCCGAGCTGCTCGGCAGCTTCGCGGGCTCGAACGGGAGCGCCCACGGCAGGTTCAGCACCGCGATGTCGTTGCCCTGGCCCGCGTCGCGGAAGCCGGGGTCGATCCAGACGCCCGACACCGTCGACACCGCGCCGACCGAGGTGCGCTTGTCGTCGCGGCCCGCGACCACGCGCAGCTCCGACTGCGGGAACGCCTTCGCGCAGTGCGCGGCCGTGGCCACCGCGGACCGGTCGACGAGCACGGCGCCGCAGAACTGGTTGCCGTTGCTGTCCGCGAGGTACACCGTGTACGGGTAGTCGTCGACGGAGGCCTTCCCGCCGCCGACGATGCGCGGCTGCGCCTGCGACCCGGGGGTGCCGGGTGCCCCGGGTGCTGTGGTGTCGGCCGAGGCGGCCGCTGGCAGGAAGGTCGCCGCCGCGATCACCGCCGCTGTCGCGGCGTAGGCCGCCGTGCGCCGTGCCTTCTCGGGCATGCTCCATGCTCCCTTCACCGGATGCGTGTTCGATCCCAGATCGGGAACGCCGCCGCACCGAGATGACCTCGTGTGGTCGACACGCTCCGATGCGTGCGGGGTGCGGCCCGAAACACCCTAGACGGAACATCACCCCCGTGGTGTCACTGAATCGGGTGGACGTTGTCCTCACCGAGCGTTCTGCCAAGCTGGAGGGGTGCGATGGCTCAAACTGGGGGCGGCGACCGCGGCGGCGCTCGTACTGGCAGCGTGCGGCGGCGATCCGGCACCGGTGACCGCGCCGCCGTCACCCTCCGCGCCGCTCACGACGGCCTCCTCACCACCCGCCAGCACCTCGTCGCGCCCGCCCACCACGTCGTCGGCGGTCCCGGTGGCGGCCTGGGTCGTCGGCGCGCATCCGCTGCCCCGCCGCTCCGACGGTTACGGGGAAATCCAGCCGACGCCCGCCGTGCTGGTGAACCGGAAGCTGCCCACAAAGGACATTCTGCCGCCGCCAGCCGACGGGAAGTACGCCGCGACGACGAGCGCGGTGCCCGCGAGCGTGCTCGCCCGCAGTACCTGGCAATCGGCGTGCCCGGTGGCCGCCGCGGACCTTGCCTACCTGACGATGTCGTTCTGGGGCTTCGACGGGAAGCCGCACACCGGCGAGATGATCGTGAACGCCAGCGTCGCCGATTCGGTGACCAAGGTGTTCGGGCAGCTCTACGCGCACAAGTTCCCGTTCGAGGAGATGCGGGTGACCAGTGCCGCCGAACTGGACGCGGCGCCGACCGGCGACGGCAACAACACCAGCGCGTTCGTCTGCCGCCCCACCCGGGGCCAGAAGAACTGGTCGGCGCACGCCTACGGGCTCGCGATCGACCTCGACCCGTTCTGCAACCCGTACCTCAAGGGCGACATCGTGGTGCCGGAACTGGCCTCGGCCTATAAGGACCGCACCGCCGTGCGGCCGGGCATGATCCTGCCCGGTGACGCCACCGTGCGCGCCTTCACCGCGATCGGCTGGACCTGGGGCGGCAGCTGGACCAGCCCCAAGGACATCATGCACTTCTCCGCGACCGGCGGCTGAAGTCAGCTCGCTTCCGCGAGCACGTCGTGAAGGTATTGCACGGCAAGCTTTTCCGCCTCACCGCGTCGTTCGACCGGCGCGTCGCCGAGCCACTGCCGGTAGAGGTCGACGGCCACGAGGAGCGCCCGGCCCACGTCGGCACGGTCGTACCCGCAGAGCGTCGCCCGCAAGGCGCGTGCCTCTTCCGGCGCGATGTTTTCGAGGTGCCGTGTCCCGCGCGACGGCGCGCCCACCCGGCGAGCGGCGAGCGGGCCCAGCACGGCGTCGCGCAGGAAGCCCAGCATGCCGATCGCCTCGAACAGCTCGCCGCGGCCGATCTTCGTCGCGCCGTAGTGCACCCAGACCCAGAACCGGTCCTCGATCCACTGGAGGTCGAGCGGCGGCTCCTCGGCGCGCTCGGCGAAGTCGGTGGCCCGCACGAACTTGAAGTCGACGTGCAGCAGGGGCGGCCCGACCAGGGTGATGATCAGGCGCGGCTCGCCGACGTGCTCACCGGTGAACCCCACGACCAGGTCGGTCCACGACCCGATCAGATCGAGGCGCTCCCGCATGATCGCGTCGAACGCCGCGTCTTCGACGACGACGATGAGATCCACATCGGAGTAGACATCGGGCTGTCCCCCGGCTATCGACCCGGAAAGGACGACGTCGGTCACCCGCGGATCCTGCCGGATCCGGGGAAGCACCTCGTCGAGGAAACGGCTGTGCAAGGAAGGAAGGTCCATGCCGTTCCTTCTAGCATCGCGTCCCCGCGAGGAGCACGCGAAATTCCCGGATCGGGGTTGGCGATGGTCACGGGGACGGTGGCACGAGGGCCGGGTACCTTCGCTGGTATGAGCGGCGAAGCGATCCACTACGACCTGGTGATCATCGGCACCGGCTCCGGGAACTCGATCCTGGACGGCCGGTTCGCGGGCTGGAAGACGGCCATCGTGGAGAAGGGCGTGTTCGGCGGCACCTGCCTCAACGTCGGCTGCATCCCCACGAAGATGTTCGTGCACACCGCCGACATCGCCGCCACGCCAGCTAAGAGCTCGCTGTTCGGCGTCGACGAAACGCTCGACGGGGTCCGCTGGACGGACGTGCGCGACCGGATCTTCGGCCGCATCGACCCGATCGCCGCCGGTGGCCGGGAGTACCGGATCTCGCACGAGGACAACGCCGGCGTCACCGTGCACGAGGGCGAGGGCCGGTTCGTCGGGCACAAGGAACTGCGGGTCACCTACTCCGACGGGCGCGAGCCGGTCACGATCACCGCGGACAAGTTCGTGCTCGCCGCGGGCGGCCGCGCGGTGGCCCCCGACGTGCCGGGGCTGGACGAGGTGCCCTACTACACCTCGGACACCGTGATGCGGCTCGACGAACTGCCGTCGCGCATGGTGATCCTGGGCAGCGGGTTCATCGCGGCCGAGTTCGCGCACGTCTTCGCGTCCTTCGGCGTCGAGGTCACCATGATCGCGCGCTCCGGTGCGCTGCTGCGCGCCGAGGACGCCGACATCAGCGAGCGCTTCACCGAACTGGCGAGCGGCCGCTTCGACGTGCGCCTGCACCGGAAGACCTTGCGCGCGCGCAAAACCGGGACCGGGGTCGCGCTGGACCTGGAAGGTCCGGAGGGCGCGGAAACCGTCGAAGCGGGCGTGCTGCTCGTGGCGACCGGGCGCAAGCCGAACTCGGACCTGCTCGACGTCGCGGCCACCGGTGTATCCACATTGGACAGCGGGCACGTGGTGGCCGACGAGTACCAGGAGACCTCGGTCGAGGGCATCTACGCGCTCGGGGACATGTCGTCCACCTACGAGCTCAAGCACGTGGCGAACCACGAATCCCGGGTGGTGCAGCACAATCTGCTCAACCCGGAGGACCGGATCGCGGCGGACCACCGGTTCGTGCCGCACGCGGTGTTCAGCTCGCCGCAGATCGCGTCGGTCGGGCTCACCGAAGCGCAGGCCGCCGACCGCGGCATCCGGTTCGTGACGTCCAAACAGGACTACGCGGGGATCGCCTACGGCTGGGCGTTGGAGGACACCAGCGGGTTCGCGAAGCTGCTCGCCGACCCGGCCACCGGGCAACTGCTCGGCGCGCACATCATCGGCCCGCAGGCGCCGACCGTGATCCAGCCGCTCATCCAGGCGATGAGCTTCGGCCTCGACGCGCGGAGCATGGCGAGGGGCCAGTACTGGATCCACCCCGCCATGCCCGAACTGATCGAGAACGCCCTGCTCAACCTGGAGCTGGACTAGACGTAGCGGTTGCGACCGGCCAACCCACCGAAGACCATCTGAATGGCGAGCACGACGATCAGCATGATGAACGGGACCGTCCACGCGCCGGTCAGGTCGTGCAGGAAGCCGAACAGGAACGGGCCGGTCGCCCCGATCAGGTAGCCGAAGCCCTGCGCCATGCCGGAAAGCTTCGCGGTCTCCGCACCGGTGCGGGCCCGCAGTGCGATCGTGGTCAGCGCGAGCGAGAACACGCTCATGCCGAAGCCGACCAGCACGGTCCACAGCAGGGGCGCGGCGGACGGCGCGAGCAGCAGGCCGAACATCCCGGCGAGCCCGAACACGCCCAGCCCGACGATCCACCACGACTGGCTGCCCTGGCGCGCCGCGATCGGCGGGACGATCAGGCTGATCGGCACCGCGATGATCGACAGCAGGCCCAGCATCAGGCCCGCGTTCGCCTTGGACACGCCCGCGTCCATCAGGACCTCGGGCAGCCAGCCCATCACGACGTAGGCGAGGAACGCCTGCATGCCGAAGAAGAGCGTGATGATCCACGCCAGCGGGCTGCGCAGCAGCGACCGCGCGGCCTCGACCGTGGACTCGCCACCCTTCGCGGCGGGCGCCTTGCGGCGCGCGGCGAAGATCCACACCACCAGTGCGAGCACGGCCAGCGCCGCCCAGCTCGCCAGCGCGGGGCGCCAGCCGCCGAACGCGGTGTCGAGCTGCGGCGTCACCGAGGACCCGATGGCACCGCCCGCCTGCAGCGCCGCCGTGTAGACGCCGGTCATCAATCCGACCTTCGCCGGGAACGAGTTCTTCACGACCACCGGCACCAGCACGTTGGCGAACGCGATCCCGGCCGAGGCCACCAGCGTGCCGCCGAGCACCACCAGCGGGCCGTCGAGGACGCGCAGCAGCAGCCCGACGCCGAGCACGCCGAGCGCGATGCCGACCGCGGGACCCATTCCGACGCGGCGCGCGAGCACCGGCGCGGCGAGCCCGGCGATCGCGAAGCACAGCGCGGGCAGCGTGGTGAGCGCACCGGCCCAGGTCGAGGACGCGCCGAGCGATTCCTGCGCCTCGCCGAGCAGCGGCCCGACGCTGGTGATCGCGGGCCGCAGGTTGAGCGCGGTCAGCACCACGGCCACCGCGAGCAGCCCGGTTCCCGCGAGCACCGCGGAGCGGTCCTTCGACGGCGGTGTCTCGATCGCACCGTCGAGTTCCAGCTCCAGGCCACTTTCGGAGGCAAGCTTCGGCGACGTCATGCGCCTACTATGGCAGACATGGGATGATTGGATGAAACGACCGTGACGGTATTCTCACTTGCTGGTCCGCCGAGAAGGGGTGCAGCCCATGCCACTCGCCACCGCACGACGTTCCGGCCTCGTCGACGAGGTGATCGGGCAGCTCCGCGCGGCCATCGCCGCGGGTGAGTGGCCGGTCGGCGAGCGCATTCCCACCGAACCGGAACTGGTCGCCTCGCTCGGGGTCGGGCGGAACACGGTCCGCGAGGCGGTGCGCGCGCTTTCCCACAGCGGGCTGCTCGAAGTGCGCCAGGGCGACGGCACCTACGTCAGGGCGACCAGCGAGGTGTCGGGCGCGATCCGCAGGCTGTGCGGCTCGGAACTGCGCGAGGTGCTGCAGGTGCGGCGCACGCTCGAAATGGAAGGCGCCAGGCTCGCCGCGCTCAACCGCACCGAAGAGGACGTCGCCGCGCTGACCGACCTGCTCGCCAAGCGGGACCACGCGTACACCGAACGCCGAACCGAGGATTTCGCCCACATCGACACGGAATTCCACCTCGCGGTTGTCCGAAGTGGACACAACACGCTGCTCGCCGAGCTGTACCTCGGGCTCACCGAAGTGGTCATGGCGAGCGTCGCGGCCACCGCGGAACCGAGCGGCGACATCGCCGACATCGGCCACAAAGGACTGCTCGAAGCGATCGAGGCGAAGGACGCCGACCGGGCCACCGCCGAAGCGGGCGGCTTCCTCGACGAGTTGCTCGCCGCCCTCCCCGACCAGGCCACCTGACCGGAGCCACCCTCCCGAGCGGCTCGCGTACCCCGAAGGTCACCGTGATGTCGGGTGCGTGGATATCGGGTGCGCGGCGCGGTGATCGGCGGCGGAGGCCCTCCGTTGGTCCCCGAAGGCCACCTTCGGGGACCCTAGCGCCACTTTCCCGGCCCTCGCTCACACGCGGGCGAAGCTGCGCGTGCCCCGAAGGCCACCTTCGGGGCGCTCAACGCCGCAAATCCACCCCTCGCACGCTCGACCACCACGACACGCATGCCCCGAAGGTGACGTTCGGGGCACTGGATTCCCCGAAAGCCACCTTCGGGGCATACGACAGCCCGCTGCGGGCTCGCGCGGGTGGCGGGAGTGCGATGCGAGGGCCGAGATCGCGGCGCCAGCGTCCCCGGGAACTACGGCAGGGTCAGGATTTCGGCGCCGGATTCGGTGACCACCAGGGTGTGTTCGAACTGCGCGGTCCACTTCTTGTCCTGGGTGGTGACCGTCCAGTCGTCGTCCCAGATGTCGTAGTCGATGGTGCCGAGGGTGATCATCGGCTCGATCGTGAAGGTCATGCCCTGTTCGATCACCGTGGTCACCGACGGCTCTTCGTAGTGCAGCACGGTCGGCGCGGTGTGGAACGCGGGGCCGACACCGTGGCCGGTGAAGTCGCGCACCACGCCGTAGCCGAACCGCTTCGCGTAGGACTCGATGACCCTGCCGATCACGTTGAGCTGGCGGCCAGGCCGGACCGCCTTGATCGCGCGCATCGTCGCCTCGTGCGTCCGCTCGACGAGCAGCCGCGCCTCCTCGGACACATCACCGGCGAGGAAGGTGGCGTTGGTGTCGCCGTGCACGCCGCCGATGTACGCGGTGACGTCGATGTTGCAGATGTCGCCGTCCTCGATCACCGTCGAGTCCGGGATGCCGTGGCAGATCACTTCGTTGAGCGAGGTGCAGCACGACTTCGGGAAGCTCCGGTAGCCCAGCGTCGACGGGTACGCCTTGTGGTCGAGCAGGAACTCGTGCACCACCTTGTCCACCTCGTCGGTGGTGTTGCCCGGCTTGACCGCCTTGCCGCCCTCTTCCAGCGCCTGCGCGGCGATCCGGCTCGCCACGCGCATCGCCTCGATCACCTCGGGCGTGCGAACGCCGTTGCCGGTGTCCCGTTTCGGTGCCGGCTTGTCCACGTACTCGGGACGTTCGATGCTGGCGGGAACGGGACGGCGCGCCGACTGCACGCCGGGCTTCAACGGAGCACGCTGGGACATGTCCCCCAGCCTACGACGCGGGCCGCGGCGACGATCAGCCCACCGAGGTCAAGAACCGGTGCGCCACCTCGACGGCGGGCTTCGACGTGCCGCCGCCCACGAGCAGCACCGAAAACGCGAGGTCGCCCTCGTACCCGACGAACCAGCCGTGCGACTGCGCGCCGTCGCCGAACTGAGCGGTCCCGGTCTTGCCGTGCACCTCGGGCAGTTCCTTCAACGCGCCCGCGGTCCCCGCCGTGACGACCTCGCGGGTCATCGAGCGCAGCGCCGCGAGCACGTCGGGCCGGATCGGGTTGCCGAGGTTCTTCGACTGCACTCCGACGCCGCGCAGCAGCGTGGGCACCGGGATGTGCCCCGACGCGACGGTGGACATCGCGACCGCCATGCCGAACGGGCTCGCCAGCACGGTGCCCTGCCCGAACCCGTTTTCGGCGCGCTGCGCCGAGGTGTCCGCGGGCGGCACGGAACCGGTGATCGTGGTGAGCCCCGGCAGCACGTAGTCGGCGCCGATGCCGAGGTCGCGGGCGGCGTCGGTGAGCGCCGACGGCGGGAGCCGGGTGGCGAGCTTGGCGAAGGTCGTGTTGCAGGAGTGCGCGAACGCGCTCGACAGCGGCACGGTGCCGAGCGAGAACAGGTCGTCGTTGGGCACCACCCTGGAGTCGATCGTGACGGTCGACGGGCACTCGGACGGGGTGTCGGACCTGACCAGGTTCGAGGTCAGCGCGGCGGTGGCGGTCGCCAGCTTGAACGTCGATCCCGGCGGGTAGCGGCCGGTGAGCGCGATCATGCCCTGCTCGTCGGCCTTCGCGTTCTGGGCCACGGCCAGCAGCTCGCCGGTCGAGGGCCGGATCGCCACCAGCGCGGCGGGCCCCGCGATCGGCGCCAGCGCGCTTTCGGCGCCGGACTGGATCTTCCGGCTCAGCGTGCTGACCACCGCGTCCGCCGCTTTCGGCTGCTGCGCGAACAGTTCGGTGACCTCGCCGCCGCCCGCGTTGAGCGTCACCACACGCCAGCCAGCCTCGCCGAGCACCTGGTGTTCGACCACCGAGCGCAGCGCGGGCAGGATCCTGGCGCCCATCGCCTTGTCGACGGGCAGCAGCCGCGTCTGCTCGGCGAACCGGACACCGGGGAGCTCGTAGATGGACGGCTTGATCTGCTGGTAGTCGGTGGCCCGCAGGCTCGCCACCGGCAGCGATTCGCCGGGCTTCAGCGCCTTCGCACTGTCCACAAGGGACTGTTTGGTGATGGTGCCGTCCAGCGGGTGCAGCACGGTGGCCAGCCGGTCCGCGACCGCCGCCACGTCGCCGGCCTTCGCCGGGTCCAGCACGACCCCGATCACCGACTGCGGGGACAGCAGCGCCATGCCGTCGCGGTCGACAACGGGCGCAGGCTCGGGGCGCACCTCCCGCATCGCGATCGTCTGCTGCGCGGCCAGTTCGGGGTGCAGCACCGACGGCAGCCAGTGCAGCTTCCAGACGCCTTTCTCGTCGAACAGCTGGGCCGCGCTCGAGTACGCCCAGGTCCGCCCGCGCGGCAGGTGCCACTGGAGGTCGAAGGCGGCGTCGGCCTTCCCGGATCCGGTGGCGCTGTGCACCCTGCCGACCGTCACGCCGATCGATTCCGGCGCGAGCGCGGCACGCACCTGCCCGAGCACCGCGCGAGCCGAATCCGGCGCGTCGGTGAGATCGGCGGCGCGGTTGACGTCCCCGTCGGCGAGCGCGTGCAGGAACTCGCCGGTGACCTCGTCCGGGCCGTCCTCGCCGCCGAACAGCGCGCAGCCGGACACCGTCAGCGCCGTGACGGCACCGAGTACCGCCATCCGGAAAAAAGCCGACCCCACGACGAAGGAGTATGCCGTGCGCGGCCCCGATTCACGGGTAGCCGCACCGGAACCGTCAGAACAGGACCGTGGCGTACTGGCCGACCTGCTCGAACCCGATCTTGCGGTACGAAGCGAGCGCGGGCGAGTTGAAGGAGTTCACGTACAGGCTCGCTGTGCGGCCCATCCCCCGCACGAGCCTCGTCACGACGGCGGCGGTGCCCGTGGTGCCGAGCCCGTGGCCGCGCCGGTCCGGGTGCACCCACACCCCCTGGATCTGCCCGACCGTGGTCGACAGCGCGCCGATCTCGGCCTTGAACACCACCCGGTCGCCTTCGAACCTGGCGAACGCCCTGCCGCTCGCGATCAGCTCGGCCACGCGCGCGCGGTAGCTGACGCCGCCATCGCCGGCACGCGGGTCGACGCCGACCTCTTCGATGAACATCGCGATCGCGGCGGGCAGGTACCGGTTGATCTCGTCCGGCCTGACCTGCCGGACGAGCGGGTCCGGCGCGACCGAGGGCAGCGCGTCGATCGCCATCAGCGGCTGGTCGCCCCTGACCTCCCGCGCGGGCCCCCATTCGACGACCAACTCGTCCCACAGCGCCATCACCTGCTCCGCGGGGCCGACGAGCGACGAGCACGCGCGCTGGCGGCGCAGGGCCCGATCGGCGAACGAACGGATGGCGGAAACGGTGCCGCGCAACGGGATCAGGTTGGGGCCGGAAAAACACAGCCCCTGCACGCGACCGGGTCTGGGCGTGCGGGACTCGGCGGCCCACAGTTCGCCGCCTAGCCGCCACGGGTCGAGCCCGGCAACCTCGACCCTGGCGCTGACCATGCAGCTGGCCACCGGATCGGCGGCCAAGGCGGCGCGAACCGCCGGATAGTCCCGATCATCGAGCAGCCGCGCACCAGCAAGCCGCAACACGGGCCTAAGCCTGCCAGATAATCACCGCTAACGGAAAAGAAGGCCCTCTCACACGCTGCCAAGCACCCGAGCGGCCGAACGGAGCAGGCCCCGGCACGCACCGGGTGTGAGAATCGGGCGATGCAGCGATACACCTACAAAGTCGTCGAACTCCGCGAAAAGATGATCGGCGGCAAGATGTCCGGCGACCGGCTGGAGAAGGTCCTCAACGACCACGCCGAGGACGGGTGGCAGCTCAAGGCCATCACCGCGGCCGAGGTCAAGGGCAGGATCGGGCCGGGAGGGGTGGAAGGGCTACTGCTGACCTTCGAGCGGCCCGTCGGCTGAACGCAGGTCGATCATGGAGAACACCTTGTCGTAGCGGCGCGTCCCGACCGCGACGAAATCCGGCAGGCGGCCGTATTCGGTGAACCCGATGGACCGGTAGAGGCCGAGGGCCGTCTCGTTGTCCCCGCGGGCGTCCAGGGTGAGGATCTCGACCCCGGCCGCGCGGGCGTCCGCCACCAGCGCCGTGGTCAGCGCCCTGCCGACGCCCTTGCCCTGCGCGTTCCCCGCCACGGCGACCCGTTCCAGGTCGGCGTGCGGGCGATTGGTCGGGCGGGTGTAGCGGCGCCAGTAACCCAGCCCGGCCAGTTCGCCGTCGGCACGGGCGACGACCAGCCCGGCGTCACCCTTCCCGGCGGCCGCGACGACGTCGCCGAGGAGCGCGGCGATCTCCTCGAACGACGGCGGTTCGAGCCAGCCGAGCGGCGCGCCGTCGCGCACCAGGTCCACGAGGATCCGGTGCAGCTCCGCCACGAGCGCGTCGTCGAGTTCCGTCACCCTGGTCATCGTCACCATGCCCGTACTTTAAGGGGCGCCTCGGTAGGTGCCGAAGGTCCAGAGGTTGCCTTCGGTGTCGCGCGCGGTGAACGAATACGAGCCGTAATTCGTCGTGAACGGCTCGTCGATCACTTCGACACCCGCCGCGACAACGCGTTCGTGCACCGCGTCGACGTGATCGGTGACCACGCAGACGCCGCTCTTTCCCGGTTCGACGCTGGCGTACTTGGCGTCGCAGTACTTCGCCGAGCCGAGCATGACGCCGCCGCCTTCGGGCCAGCGGAGTTCGGCGTGCAGCACGCCGCCCTGTTCGCCAGGCACGACGAGCGCCTCGCGGAACCCGTAGACGTCCACGAGCAGCCGGATCGCCGCGTGCGCGTCGTCGTAGTGGAAAGCGGGCCAGACCGTCGATTGTGGTTGTTGTTCAGTCATGCCACGGAGTCTGTCTCCGCCTCCGGTTCGGTGTATTGCAGAAATGGGAGCTCCTCGGCGATCCACACGCCGGGCGTGCACCCGGCCAGCGCGCGCCATTCGCGGGTCAGGTGGGCCTGGTCGTAGTAGCCGCAGTCGGCCGCGAGCGCGGCGAGATCGACCCGCCCGCTCGCGCGCAGCACGGCGCCCGCGCGTTCGAACCGCAGCACCCGCGCGGCCTGTTTCGGCGGCAGCCCCAGCTCGCGCCGGAACAGTTCGCCGAAATGCCGCCTGCTCCACCCGACTTCGTCCGCGAGCGCGTCGACCCTGACCCGGCCCGCCGCGGCGCGCATGCGGCGCCACGCCCAGCCGATCTCCGGGGTGACCGCGGCGCCGTCGCCGAAGCAGTCGCCGAGGGTCTGGTCGAGGATTTCGAAGCGGCGGCGCCAAGTCCGCGCCTCGGTCAGCCTGTCCGGCAACTCCGCGAGCGCGGGAGAGCCGAGGGCCCCGAGGCCGACGAGCTGCCCGCTCAACTCGGCCGCGGACACCCCGAGCAGCGCGTGCGTGGCGAGCGGGTTCAGTTCGAGGTGGATTCCGGACTGGAACGGCGTCTGTTCGAGCAGCGCGGGCCCGGTGTGCATGCCGCCGACCATGCCGCGCGCCGCGATGGGGTTCTCCCCGGGGAGCGGCATGCCGAGCACGCGCATCGGCTCGTCGAGGCTGATGACCAGCGTGGCGAACCTCGAAGGCAGCCCGCGGTGCACACCGGCGGGCAGCCCGTGCTGCGTGTAGCCGATGTACCGCTCGACCAGCGGCCGCAGCGCCTGGTGCGGCCGCGCGACAACCCACTCGCCGGTCATTTCCCCAGCGTAACGGGCCGCGGACACCCTGAACGATGTTCCTAGAGCTGTCAACGGGTGGCCTTCGCGACTCCGGCGCCGCGAACTTCACCCTGGCTTGCTGCGCAGCCCCGCCCGCATGCCTGTGAGGGCCGAGAAAGTGGCGCTAGAGTCCCCGAGGGTGGCCTTCGGGGAACCAAGCGGAGCCCCCGCCCCGCCACCAATCTCGCGGCACCCCCCGCGACGCGCGCCCGCCATCACTGTGGCTTTCGGGGGCCTGAACGCCGCGAACTCCGCCCCGCGTGGCGGCTGGTGCCCCGAAGGTGGCTTTCGGGAACGTAGATGCCCCGAAGGCCACTTTCGGGGCATGCGCTCGGTTAGCCGACGGTCACGACGGGCTCGCCGCTCTCGGTGGTCTCGCCCGCTTCCTCAGCGATGCGCATGGCTTCTTCGATGAGGGTTTCCACGATCTGGTGCTCGGGCACTGTCTTGATGACCTCGCCCTTGACGAAGATCTGGCCCTTGCCGTTCCCCGAGGCCACCCCGAGATCCGCTTCGCGTGCCTCACCGGGCCCGTTCACGACGCAGCCCATCACGGCCACCCGCAGCGGGACCTCCATGCCCTCCAGGCCCGCGGTGACCTCGTCGGCCAGCTTGTAGACGTCGACCTGCGCTCGCCCGCACGACGGGCACGACACGATCTCCAGCTTCCGCGGCCGCAGGTTCAGCGACTGCAGGATCTGCGTGCCGACCTTGACCTCTTCGACCGGCGGCGCGGACAGCGACACCCGGATCGTGTCCCCGATGCCCTGCCGCAACAACGCCCCGAACGCGACGGCGGACTTGATGGTGCCCTGGAACGCCGGACCCGCCTCGGTCACGCCGAGATGCAACGGGTAGTCGCACTGCTCCGCGAGGATCTCGTAGGCGCGCACCATGACCACGGGATCGTTGTGCTTCACCGAGATCTTGATGTCGTGGAAATCGTGCTCGGCGAACAACGACGCCTCCCACAACGCCGACTCCGCCAACGCCTCCGGAGTCGCCTTCCCGTGCTTCTCCATCAACCGCTTGTCCAGCGAACCCGCGTTCACGCCGATCCGGATCGGCGTGCCGTGATCCTTCGCGGCCTGCGCGATTTCCTTGACCTGGTCGTCGAACTTGCGGATGTTGCCGGGATTCACGCGGACCGCGGCACACCCGGCCTCGATCGCGGCGAACACGTACTTCGGCTGGAAATGGATATCCGCGATCACCGGGATCTGCGACTTCTTCGCGATCGCGGGCAACGCCTCGGCGTCATCGGCACTCGGGCACGCCACGCGCACGATGTCGCAGCCCGACGCGGTCAACTCGGCGATCTGCTGCAGCGTCGCGTTGACGTCCGCGGTGAGCGTCGTGGTCATCGACTGGACGGAAACCGGGTGCTCACTGCCGACGCCGACCGGCCCGACCTGCAGCTGCCGGGTCTTGCGGCGCTCCGAGAGCACGGGGGCGGGAAGGGCTGGCATGCCAAGCGGGACAGTCACAACGCCACGATACCGCTACGCCGGCCGGCCCAATCCGCCCGCTACTCCACCCGTGAATCGTGATCACGGCGCGTGAACTGCGAAAACGCTACTGCATCAACCTGACCGGGTTAACTATGTCCGCGGTGATGGTGAGCAGGGTTACGGCGCCGCCGATCAGCACGAGCACGACCGTGATCGCCGACAACTTCGTGTAGTCGACGGGACCACCGGCCGCACGCCCTCGCAGCTTTCTGATCCAGTCGCGGACGCGTTCGTACCAGGCGACCGCGATGTGCCCGCCGTCGAGCGGGAGCAGCGGCAGCAGGTTGAACACGCCGATGAAGAAGTTCAGGCTCGCCAGCAGCAGCAGGAACAGCTGCCACAGGCCCGCTTCCACCGCTTCGCCGCCGATCCGGCTCGCGCCGACCACGCTGATCGGGGTGTCCGGGTCGCGCTCGCCGCCGAAGATGGAGTTCACCACCGCCGGGATGCGCTTCGGGAAGTTCATCAGCCCTTCCCAGGTCCGCGCGAACACGTCACCGGTGAAGGTCAGGGTGCCGCCGATCGCGCCGATCGGCCCGTACTGGAAGTTCTTCGTGGCCGAGACGCCGATGGCGCCCACGCTCATGATGACGTCCTTGCCGTCCTTCTTGAACGGGCGCTCGACCTTCGGCACGTCCACCGTGAGCGTCTTGCGCTGGCCGTCGCGCAGCACCACGAACTGGGTCGGACCGCCCGCGTCCTGGACCACGTTGACCATCTCGGGCCAGGTCGGGGTGGGTTTGCCGCCCACCGAAAGCACTTCGTCGCCGGGGAGCAGGCCGCCGACCTTGGCGGGCCCCGCGGCGCCGGGCGCGCACTTCGGGTTGTTGACCTCGTCGACAGTCTTGGCGTTCGTGACGCAGTCCGAAACCGCGGACGCGACCGGCTTCTGCTCGAGGTTCGGCAGGCCCATCGTCGCGGCCATCAGGTAGAGCACCACGAACCCGAGCACGAAGTGCGTGAACGAGCCCGCGGCCAGCACGACGGTCCGCTTCCAGACCTTGTACCGCCACATCGCCCGCGACGACTCCTCCGGCGTGACCTCGTCGAGCGCGGTCATGCCCGCGATGTCGCAGAACCCGCCGAGCGGAATGGCCTTGAGCCCGTACTCGGTCTCGCCGCGCCGGAACGAGAAGATCGTCGGCCCGAAGCCGACGAAGTACCGGCGGACGCGCATCCCGAAGGACTTGGCGGCGACCATGTGCCCCGCTTCGTGCAACGCCACTGAGATGCAGATGCCCAGCGCGAAGAGCACGACTCCGATTATGTTGGCGAGCACGCCCCTACTTCCCTCCGGTGCTCATGGAAACCGCTTGGGCGCGTGCCCATTGTTCCGCTGCCAGTACATCTTCCACGTCACGAGGCTCGCGACGCCACTCGTCAGCCGATTCGACGACTTTCGCAACAGTGTCCACTATCGACGTGAAGCTGGCGTTCTGCGCCAGGAAAGCGGCCACCATCTCCTCGTTCGCCGCGTTGAACACGGCGGGCAGGCAGCCGCCAGCGGATCCCGCGTGCCTGGCGAGGCAGATCGCGGGGAAGGCCTCCTCGTCCACCGGCTCGAAGGTCCACGAAGTGGCCGTCGACCAGTCGCAGGCGGCCGACGCGCCGGGCACCCGGTGCGGCCAGTTCAGCGCCAGCGCGATCGGCAGCCGCATGTCCGGCGGGCTGGCCTGCGCGATCGTCGCGCCGTCACGGAAGGTCACCATCGAGTGCACGACGGACTGCGGGTGCACCACCACGTCGATCTTCTCCGCGGGCACGCCGAACAGCAGCATCGCCTCGATGAACTCGAGCCCCTTGTTCACCAGCGTCGCCGAGTTGATCGTGACCAGCGGGCCCATCGCCCAGGTCGGGTGCGCCATCGCCTGCTCGACGGTGACCTCGGCCAGCTCGGCCCTGGTGCGCCCGCGGAACGGGCCGCCAGACGCGGTGAGGACCAGTTTGTCGACCTCGTCACGGCCGCCGCCGCGCAGCGACTGCGCGAGCGCCGAATGTTCGGAGTCCACCGGCACGATCTGGCCCTCCTTCGCGGCCGCGAGCACCAGCGGCCCGCCCGCGATGAGGGACTCCTTGTTCGCCAGCGCGAGCGTCGCGCCGGTGGCCAGCGCCCGCAGCGTCGGCGGCAGGCCCAGCGAGCCGGGCAGGCCGTTGAGCACCACGTCCACCGGAACGGCGTCGATCAGGTCCGAGACGGCGTCGGCGCCCGCGAAGATCTTGGGCAGCCGGAACTCCCCGCGCGAGTAGCCGCGGCGCTGCGCCTCCGCGTACAGCGCGAGCTGCAGGTCCTCGACCACGGTCGGCTTCGTCACCGCGACCGCGTCCACGCCGTGCGCGAGCGCCTGCGCGGCGAGCGCCGCCGGGTCCCCACCACCCGCCGCGATGCCCGCGACCCTGAACAGCGCGGGGTTCCTGGCCGCGACGTCCAGCGCCTGGGTGCCGATCGAGCCGGTCGAACCGAGCACGAGCACGGTGCGTGGTGAGTCCATGGCGCATATTGTCGCGTGCGCCCGTGCCGCGGGTCGTCTCCGGGGATCGTCACCGCGTATGGGATCATCGGCTGGCAAGGGCAGTGTCCGGTCTTCAAGGAGTGGTCGTGGCTGGCAAGGCGGTCGAGAAGAAGCGTCCCGCAGAGGTGTCCGCGGCATCCGCGGTGGACCCGCGCGACGAGCCGTCGGCCGCATGGGGCTGGCACGGCACCTTCCCGAAGGCCACCAGGATCGCGGGCTGGTTCTCCGCGCTGGTGCTGTTCCTGATGCTCATCGGCAACCACGAGAACAACACCGAGAACGTGTGGCTCGTCGGGCTCGGCCTCTTCCTGATCCTGTTGCTGGTGCTGGACATGCGCAAGCGCCGCACCGCCTGGCGGAAGTAACCCCGCCGAGGCGGCGAATGCTGTTCGCCTCGCCTTCGGCGACGCTCCCGGTGCCCGCGGTATCTACCCGGGGGCCGAGCCCCCGGACCCCCACAGTGCGAGCTTCTGCTGACCCAGCGTGGTCCGGCTGGTCATTCACCAGCGCCAGATCGCGCGGCATTCCGGAGTGTGCTCGGCACGGCTAGGTTGTCCGCTATGAAATCCCGATGGATCCTTTCGGCGGTCGCCTGCGCCGCCGCCTTGGTCACGCCTCTGATCGGGGCGACGACCGCGGAAGCCGCCCCCGCGCCGCCGACCGTGAGCTGCGAATTCACCCCCACCCCCGAGAACCCCGCCGCGAAGCCGGTGCACCCGCCGCGCCCGAAGGCGTCGACGCGGGGTACCACCGACGTCACCCTACTGACCAACTACGGCCCGGTGACCATCGAGCTCGACCACGCCGGGCACGCCCCGTGCGCGGTGCACAACATGATCAGCCTGATCCGCCAGCGCTTCTACGACCACACCCAGTGCTTCCGGCTGACGAACTCGGCCAGGCTCGGGGTGCTGCAGTGCGGCGACATCTACTCCGTCGAGAAGGGCGGGCCGGGCTACAAGTTCGCCGACGAGGTCGACGGCACCGAGAAGTACCCGCGCGGCACCGTGGCGATGGGCAACCAGGGCCCCGGCACGAACGGCAGCCAGTTCTTCGTCGTGCACTCGTTCGCGAACATCAAGCCGAACTACTCGGTCCTGGGCAAGGTGACCAGGGGCATGGGGGTGCTCGACCGGATCGTCAAGGCGGGCATCATCCCCGGCGAGACCGACCCGCTCGACGGCGCGCCCGCCAAGCCCGTGCGCATCCTGCACGTCTTCGTCCACCGCTGCTGAGAAGGTGAACGTTGAGCGGGCGCGCCCGCTCAACGTTCGCGCGCGGGGCCGACGAGTTCGCTCGTCCCGGAGGCCTCCCCGGCGACCGCGGCCAGTTCGGAGCCGACCGTCTCGCCGTTCTCGACCTTCTTGTCCTTGCACAGCAAGGAAGCCACCGCGCCGACGAGGCACACCGCGATCGCGAAGGCGAAGGCGATCTGCAGGCCCTCCTGGAACGGCCCCGAGATCAGGTTCGGGAAGAAGCTGCGCCCGGTCAGGAAGTTCGCCTGGTCCGGCGGGAGCTGGGTGAGCTGCGGCCCGAGCAGCTGCTGGATCGGGTTGTAGCCGAGGAACGCGGCGAAGAGCACCGCGACCGCGGGCAGGTGCGCGAGCTGGTTCGCCGACGCGGCGGGCACTCCGTGCGCCTGCAGCCCCGCGCCCATCGCCGAGGGAAGGTTCGTCGAGAGCCCGGCGATGATGAGGCTGAAGAAGAACCCGATCGACAGCACCATGGCCGCGTTCTGGAACGTGGTCATCATGCCCGCGCCGGAGCCGCGCGCGTCCGCGGGCAGGCTGTTCATCACCTCGGCCCGGTTCGGCGAGGAGAACATGCCCATGCCGATCCCGTTGAGCAGCAGAATTCCGGCGAACGCCCAGTAGTCGAAGTCCACCGGCAGCACGATCAGCAGCGCGAAGGTGACCGCGGTGATCAGCAGCCCCGACGACGCGAGCAGCCTGCTGCCGACGCGATCGGACAGGATGCCGGACGCGGGCGCGGAAACCAGGAACCCGACCGTCATCGGGAGCATGTAGATACCGGCCCACAACGGGGTCTGTTCGAAGGTGTACCCGTGCTGCGGCAACCAGATCCCCTGCAGCCAGATGATCAGGATGAACTGCAGCCCGCCGCGGCCGAGCGAGGCGGACAGGTTCGCCAGGTTGCCCCACGAGAACGACCTGATCCGGAACAGCGAGAGCTTGAACAGCGGATTGTCCACTTTGGTCTCGATGACCACGAACGCGACCAGCACGACGAGCCCGCCCAGCAAGCAGGACAACACGAACGGGCTGCCCCACCCGGTGGACGACGCGCCGTAAGGCTGGATGCCGTAGGTGATGCCGACCAGCACCGCGATCAGGCCGACCGCGAAGGTGATGTTGCCCCACCAGTCCATCCGCGCGTGCTGGCGCACGCCGGTGTCGTGCAGCTTCAGGTACGCCCAGATGGTGCCGACGACCCCGATCGGCACGGACACCAGGAAGATCAGGTTCCAGTTCACCGGCGCGAGCACGCCGCCGATCACCAGCCCGAGGAACGAGCCCGCGATCGCGGCGACACCGTTGATGCCGAGTGCGAGGCCGCGCTGGTTCGAGGGGAACGCGTCGGTGAGGATGGCGGAGGAGTTCGCCATCAGGAAGGCACCGCCGACGCCCTGGACGATGCGCCAGCCGATGAGCCACAGCGCCGCGGCGTCACCGTCGAACCAGGTGATCGCGAGCATGATCGACGAGACCGTGAACACCGCGAAGCCCATGTTGTACATGCGCGCGCGGCCGTACATGTCGCCGAGCCTGCCGAAGCTGACCACCAGCACCGCGGTGACCACCAGGAAGCCCATGATCATCCACAGCAGGTAGCTGGTGTTCGCGGGCTCGAGCGGGTTGATCCCGATGCCCTTGAAGATGTCGGGCAGCGCGATCAGCACGATCGACGAGTTGATCGTCGCGATGAGCATGCCCAGCGTCGTGTTCGACAGCGCGACCCACTTGTAGCGCGGACCCAGTTCGTCCGCGGACCGCTGTCTTCCGTCCCGTTGCGCCACACCCGCCGCCATCGAACCTCCCACACCGCCGTCGCTTAGCAATGCTAAGTAACTTACTTGTGGTAGACAACGAATTTGGCGGCGGTCTGCGGAGAGCCGGGTCACAGTTCGGGCAAGGCTTGACCCCGCCCTTACTTCTACCCTTTTGTCCTTTGTGGACCGTTTACGAACGCGGGTGGTCCGGCATGACCGGACCACCCGCGTCCTGGTCAGCTCGCGAGCTTGGCGTAGACGATGATGTTGTCGCGGTAGTTGCCGGTCTCGTGGTCGAACACGCCGCCGCAGGTGATGAGGCGCAGCTCGGGATCGGCGGTGTCGCCGTAGACCGCGTCGGTCGGGAACGCGCTCTTGGCGACCTGGTCGACCTTGCTGACGGTGAAGCCGAGCTTCTTGCCGTCCTTCGTGCCGACGAACACCTTGTCGCCCGCCTTCACGTCGCGCAGCCGCCAGAAGATGCCCTTCTGGTGGTTGCCGTCGATGTGGCCGAGCACGACCGCGGGACCGGCCTGGCCCGGCGGCGGGCTGTTCTCGTACCACCCGGCCTGCAACGGTTTGTCGACCGGCGGGACCTCGACCGTCTTGTCGGGGTTGAGCCCCAGCGGCACGAGCGAGGACTTCGCCGCGATGCTCGGCACCTCGACCCAGTCCGGCAGCGACGTGGTCGCACCGGCGTTCGCCGCGACGGGTGCCTCGGGCGCGGGCGCGGTCACTTCGGAACCGCATCCGCCGAGCAGCAGAATGGCCAGGAGTGCCACCAGCCAGCGCTTCACCGGCTTCAGCCCTTCGTGACGGCGAGGCTGCCGTCACCGGTCTGCGGCGCGCCGACGGGGATTTCGGTGACCTGCTTGCCCGGCTTGGGCGCTCCGGGGCTCGTGGTCGGGCTGGGACTGGGGCTCGTGCTCGGTTTGCTGCCGGTCGCCTTGCCGCACGTGGCCGAGGCCAGCACGACGTCACCGCTGCCGAGCGCGGCGGTTTCCTTGCCACCGAGCAGTTTGACGTGCAGCGCGTTCACGGTGAGGCTGCCGTCGTCGTGCTTGATCTGCTCGTTGACGATCACCTGCACCAGGCCGGGTAGGCCGACCGACCGGTTGGGCTCGGTGGCCACCGGCACCTTGCCGATCTTGCCGAGGTCGAGGCCCGCGATCTCGGCGCTGCCGGTGACACCGGACGCCGTCGAGGCGCACTGCGCCTTGAGCACCCGCGCGGAAACGTCGCCGCCCGCGAGTGGGGCGAGCACCGGCAGCGTCGCGTCGACGATCGACGCGGTCGAGGTGACACCGCCGCTTTCGGCGTGCTTCGAGGTGCTGCTGATCGCCTTCGCGGTCAGCAGGCCCTTGAGCGGGGCGTCGGCCACGGACGCCGAATTCGGGCCCTCCGTGGTGGATTTGGCGAGCTTCCCGGTGTCGACCGTCAGCCCCTTGTCCCCGAGCACGCCCGGCAGCAACGACACGCTGGCCGACGCGCCGTAGGCCGACCCGGACCCGGCGGCCGTCGCCGCCGAAACCGGCGCGGTGGTGAGGAGGAGCGCCGTCGCGGCCACGGCGGCCGCACCCCCGGTACGCAGCAGGTCTACCCGCATGAACTGTCCTTCCGATGATCGTGAGAGCGCTCGCACGTGGACGTGCCGATCCCCGACGCGTTACAAAGGCACCAACGGGAGCGAGAGCCTGGAAGCTATCAAGCGCGGGCACGCCAAGGAAAACCGCGACCATCGCCCCGTTCTGCGGCGATATCGAAATCAGTAGTCGCCGCGCCGCGACCGCCACCCGATCGAATGACGTTCGTCCGAGATCGCCGCCGCAAAACGGTCGCTTACCGTGTCGAACTCCGGTTTCCGTTGGCGGGTAACGCGAAGCGCCACCTGTAAAGGTGATCCTACGAACGAATCACCGGCGACCACGGTGCGTCATGTGAGAAATACACCTGTAACGCTTGGACGTTTCCCTGACCAGCGGTTTTCTGAAAAGTTGGCAAAAACGCACAAATCCCGATGACGCCCCGAAGAAACACCCGGCACCATTCCGACCTTTCTCCGGCGGCGCCCTCTCCGAGTGCCGTGTCCCGAAAGCCACAGGGATGGCGTGCGGCTGGCGGTGCGCGCGGTGGCTGGCGAGAGTGTGCCCCGAAAGTGACGTTCGGGGCGCTGGATTCCCCGAAAGCCACTTTCGGGGCACGTGACGGCCCGCTGCGGGCTCGCGCGCGGGTGGTGGGCGTTGTGGTGCGAGGGTCGAGTTCGCGGCGTCTAGCGCCCCGAAGGCCACCTTCGGGGACTCGTGCAGGTGGCGGCAGCCCGCCGCGAGGGCCGGGATCGTGACGCTCAACGCCCCAAAAGGAGCCTTCGGCGGCACCCGCAGCCCGACCCGACCGCTGTAGGAGCATCTTTCGGGGCACGGAGCGGGGTCGTGATGGCCATCAGGGGAGTTCGGCGCCGGGGCCTCAGAGGCCGGAGGCGGCGAGCATAGCTTGGTGGACGTCGGTGTTGTCGATGGTCCCGCCCAGCCGCTCCGCGCCGGGGCCGGTCGCGGTGACGGGGGTGTCGGCGCCGGTGTGCTCCCCCGTCGTCCAGTCGACGGTAAGCTTCAGCCGCGAGCCCGGCACCGGGAACGGGCCGTCTTCGTCGCCTTCGTTGGGGCCGTCGGTGTTTTCGATCGTCATCCCGCCCGTTTCGTGGTCGCCGCCGACGATCACGAGCGTGTCGGGGTGGGAGCGGACGAACCGCAGCACTTCGGCCACGGCGGCGTCCAGCGCCCGGCCCGCGTCGATCACGGCGTGCGCGTTGTTCTCGTGCGCCATGCCGTCGATCCCTTCCTCCTCCAGGAAGAGGAAGAACCCGCGCGGGTTCGCCGACAGGGTGTCCAGTGCCTTCTTCGCCATCTGGGTCAGCGGGACGCTCGGACGGTAGGCGCCCTTGCCGTCGGGCCCGTAGTCGACCATGTCCTCGTTCGCGAAGAGCCCGAGGATGCGCGACGACCGGGTGTCCCGCAGTTCGTCGGCGTTGCGGACGTAGGAGTATCCGGCGCGCTTCGCCCGTTCCACCTGGTTGCCGTGCGTGCCCCGGCTCTGCTCGCCGTCGCGGTCCGGCCATGCGCCGGGCTCGTCCTTCGGGTACCACCAGTCCTCGCCGCCGCCGAGCAGCACGTCCGGCCTGCTGGCGGTGAGGTACTGCTCGGCGATGTCGCTCTGCAGGTCGCGGCTCGGCACGTGCGAAGCGAACGCCGCCGGGGAAGCGCCCGTGACCTGCGCGGTGGTGACCAGCCCCGTCGACTTCCCCGCCTGCTTCGCCCGTTCCAGCACGGTTCGCAGCGGCCGCCCGTGCACGTCGACGCCGACGGCGCCGTTGCGGGTCTTGTGGCCGGTCGCGAGCGCGGTGGCCGCGGCAGCCGAGTCGGTGACCACCTCGTCGGGGTCGTCCGGATCGGTGTGCACCAGCCCGGTCACCGGCATCCGGTTCATCACCAGGTCACCGCGCTTGCCGACGGTGGCGAGCCGGATCAGGTCGCGTTGCGCGAGCCCCATGCCATCACCCTGGATGTAGACGATGTTCCGCGCGGTCCTCGCCGAGGACCCCGAGGACACCGTCGACCCCGATGCCGCCGCCGTGCCGCCGAGGACCACCAGCACCGCCGCCGCGATCGCACCTGTTCGCCCCATGCCGCCTCCTAGTTAGGAAACTTTCCTAACATGAATTCCCGGAAAAGGCGAGCCCCGGCTTCGACTATCCACAATGGACCGCACGGTCGACGCGCCGCCGCGTACGGGGTCACGGCATCGCGTTCGGCCTCCGCCAGCACCTCGGCGAGGGTGCCCCGATGCCTCCTCGTGGCCGAGCCGTGACGCCGGTCAGAGCAGCGCGGGTTCGGCGTAGGCGGAATTCGCCGAGAAGTCGGGGACCGCGACGATCTCGTCCCGCGCCGTCGCCACCTCGAGCACGAACTGCCCGACCGCGACGTCGAGCGGGCTCATCCCGAACGGGGTGAACACGGTCGGCTTCGCCCCGTCCACGAGCACTTCGCCGCGCAGGACCTCGCCGAGTGTGCCGGTGACGAACCGCCGCCCGCCGGTGGCGTGTTCGGCCAAATGCGGCGAGGTGTACGCCTGCAAGCACTCGTCGATGTCGTCGAGGACATTGTTGGCGGTCAGGACGAGCTCGACCGGCAAAGCGCGCAGCGACACGTTGAGCAGCAGTTGCCCCGCGTTCAGCCGCGCTTCCGAAGGCACATAAGGATCCTTCTCCCGCTTCGCGAGTACGACCACGTCGGCGTCGAGCATTCCGGTCAGTTCGGGGGTCCGGTCGAGAACGACTTCGGCTTCGGAACAAATGCGCGCGAGATCCTCGTCACCCGTTCCGAGAACGATTGTCCGCGCCACGTTCGCCGATCGTGTGAGGTAGCTCGCGAGCTGCGCGACCACCGCCCCGTCGCCCGCGAACCCCACGGACAGCGCGCGGTCGGCCGGGGCGAGCTCCGCGACCGCCACCACGGCCGACGCGGCCGCGCGCGCGGCGCCGACCCAGGTCGCCTCCATGCACGCCGCGGGATGCCCGTCGGCCCCGTCGGCCAGTACCAGCATCCCCCGCGTCTGCGGGGCGGAATCCCGTTCGGCGGCCACGCTCACCACCCACCTCGCGCCCGATCCCGAAGGCGCGTCGAACGCGGCGACCTGCTGCGCGCCCGCCGCGACGGAGCGGGTGAACCCGCAGACCCGCGATGCGTCCTCGTCCACGCCGTGGTTCAGGTACACGCTGCGGACGATCTCCACCACCTCGGGCGCGAATTCGTCCAGTATCCTGCGAACCACGCATGCGGGCACGACATGCAGGTCTCTCATGACATCCTTTCCTTTGCGATCCACACCAGGAGATCGCGGCGAGAATCCCCGGCCTCGTCGCACAGGAGTTGCGTCCGCCCCGCGCACCCGTGGTCAAGCGGGAAGGGCGACAACATGAATCATTCTCCGTACCGCGGATGCGCGGCAATCGGCCACCAGAGTGGAACGTGACCCCGACCGGTCGACACCGCGCGGCGAGAACGCGGAACGAACGTTGAAAGACAATTTCGTGGTCTTACTGAAAAGTACCGGTACCGATTTCGGCGGTACTCTCCGGTACCACTGGATCTTGGCAGCATTTCACCAGCAGCGGGGCGACGAGGTCACCCGGTGACGCGCCGGGTGAAAAGCACCAAACGAAATATTTCCGTTGAAGAATTCTGCACCACCCGCTGCCGCTTCCGAGACGGCGGCCGCGGCGCCCTCAGCCGGGAAAACCGTGCTCCGCCAGTGCTTTTTCGACCCGCGCGCGGTGCGCTCGCTCCCACTCGTCGAGCGATTGTTCCGCTTCCTTGGCCAGTTTCGCGCGGGCATCGGCGAGCACCTGGTCCTGGTCCGCGCCGGGGCAGACCACGATGCCCTCCTCGTCGGCCACCACGATGTCACCGCTGCGCACGCGCACTCCGCCGCACCGCACCTCGCGTTCGAGCGGCGCGACGGCCGCCTTGGTGCCGGGGATCGGAATGACGCCCCTGGCGAAGACCGGGAAGCCCATCTCCCGCACTTCGGCGAGGTCGCGGATCACCCCGTCGATCACGAACGCCGCGATCCCGCGCCGCTGCGCGACGGCGCAGACGTTCCCGCCCGCCAGCGCGTAGTCCACGTCGCCCGCCTCGGCGACGATGACCGAACCCGGCTGGGCGCGGTAGATCTCGGCGTGCAGCATCAGGTTGTCGCCGGGAGGGCACCGCACGGTGAACGCCTGGCCCGCCACCCTCGGCGCCGACGGCCACAGCGGGCGGATGCCGATGTCCATGACCTGCTCGCGGCCGAGCAGGTCGGCGAGGGTGGTCGGCGGGACGGTCGCGAATCCGGTCGTGTCGTTCATGCTCTCCCTCTTCGGCTCGGGTGCGATCATCGCACCCGAGCGGCGGATTCCGGCGGTGATGTCCGGCACGGGGTCCCGCGTGCGACTCCCCCGCGTAGGACCGAACCGAGGAGTGCTCATGATCGATCTGAAACCCGCCTGCCACCGGATGGCCGAACTGCTGGCGGGAGTGACCGACGACCAGCTCACCGGGCCGACGCCGTGCGCCGAGTACACCGTGGCCGATCTCGTCACCCACGTCGACGGCGTGGCGCAGGGGTTCGCCGCGCTCGCCCGCAAGACCGGCGACGAGCAGGCCGAACTCGCCTTCGGCCACGGCTGGCGCGCCGAAACGGCCGAGCACGTGCGCGTGCTCGGCGAGGCGTGGGACGACCCGGCGGCGTGGGAAGGCAGCACCTCGGCCGGGGACCTCGAAATGTCCAACGCGCTGTGGGGCCGGATCTCGCTCACCGAGATGGTGGTGCACGGCTGGGACCTGGCGCGGGCCACCGGCCAGCCCTTCGGCCTGCCCGAGGAAACCCTGCGCGCCTGCTTCGAGCACGTCGTCGAGTTCGTCCCGAAGGCGCCGGTACCCGAGCTGTGGGGCACCCCGGCCGAGACCGCCGCGGGCGCGCCGCTGATCGACCGGATCGTGGCCGTCACCGGCCGGACCCCCTGATCCTCACGCCACGATGCCGAGGCGGTGCGCGAGCGTGGCGGCCTGGACGCGGCTGGTGACGCCGAGCTTGCCGAAGATGGCCGAGGCGTGCACGCCCACGGTCTTGACCGAGATGAACAGCGCCTCGGCGATCTGCCGGTTGCTGCGCCCGTCGGCGAGCAGCCGCAGCACGTCGAGTTCACGCGGAGTGAGGCCGTGGCGCGCGGCAGGCGCGCCCGCGGGTACCTGGGCGCGGACGTTCGCGAGGCGTTCGAGGCGGTCCAGTCGCGGCCGGAGCGACTCGGCGCCGAGTTCGTCCATTGTGGACCGTACGGGGGCCAGCAGTGCCGCGGCTGCCGCGCGGTCACCGGCCTCCAGCGCCGATTCGGCCGCGTGCAGCTGCGCCCGTGCGCGGGGGTAGGGCTGGCGCAGGTCCGTCCACGCGCGGACGGCGCCGTCCCAGCCCGCCGATCCGGTCAGCGCGGAAAGCGTGCTCCGGTGGGCATCCTGGACCGGGCCGATCACGGGAAGCCCGGCGGATTCGCGGGCGAAGTCGAGCGCCTCGGCCGTGGTGCCCGCCGCGGCCGCCCCCGCGACCAGCAGCGGCCACGCGTACCGGGGGCTGGCACAGGGGGCGAGCGCGGCGCGCGCCTTGGCCACCGCTTCGCGCCGCTGCCCCTGCGCCACGAGCAGGTCGACCTCGAGCGCGACGAGTTGCAGCACATCCTGGTCGTAGGCGGTGCCACGGGTCAGTACCCGGTTCCCGAATTCGACCGCGTACTCCGCCGACGTGAGGTCCCCGCGCGCGAGCGAAAGGGATCCGGAAAGGACGAGCAGGTAGGCGTGCAGGCTCGGCACCGGGTCGAGTTCCATCGCGTGGTCGACGATCTCGGCGGCTTCGTCCCAGCTGCCAAGGGAAATCAGCGCTTCGGCGAGGTTCCCGGCGTGCGTCGGCCCCGCCGTGCGCCCGAGCCCGGCGGTCGTCGCCGCCGCGATGCCGAGCCTCGCGGCGCGCGCGGCCTCTTCGTGGCGGCCTGCCCCTTGCAGTACGTCCGACTCGCATCGGAGCGCGTGCAGCACCGACTTGTCGTCGCCGCGGCGAGCGGCCCGTTCGCGCGCCTCGGCGAGGCGGGGAAGCTCGGCGTCGAGGTCCCCGGCACGAGCCCGTGCGTAGGCCAGGTTGATATCGGCGACGGTCAGTTCGGGTTCGGTGCGCGCGGCCGCACTGGCCGTCTCCGCGACGGCGAGGCCTTCGGCTTCGCGGGGCACGGTGAGCAGCCGTTCGGTCAGCGCGTTCAGGACCGTCGCGCGCAGCGGGTCGCCTTCCGGGACGAGCTTCGCCGCTTCTTCGAGGTCGGCGATGTCGCCCGGTCGTCCGCCGGTCTGGCGGACGGTGCTCCGGTGCAGCAGCAGCCGTGCGGTGCGAACGGGGTCAGCCCCGGCCAGCGCGGTTACGAGGAGGGACTCCGCGCTGTCGAGCTCGCCCGCCACGACAGCCGTCTCGACCGCCTGCTCCAGTACCGCGTCCCGGTCCGCGCCGACCAGCGAAGCCGCGTCCGGCACCGAGGGCCAGATCTCGAGCACGCGGGTGAGCAGCCGCAGCCGTTCCGCGTGTGCCAGCACTTCCCGTGCCGCGACGGCGGCCAGCCAGCAGCTTCTCAGCGCGCGGCCGGGGTGCTCGGCCCGCACGGCGTACCAGTGCTGGGCCAGTTGGCTTTCACACCCCTCGCCGCCGTATCTGTCGTCGGCCAGCGCCTCGCCGTAGCGCGCGTGGAGCAGCGCCCGATCGCCCGGGAGCAGGTCGGCGTAAACGGCTTCGCAGGCGAGCGCGTGCCGGAACCGGTAACCGTCCTCGTCGGCCACGAGCAGCCGCGCCGCGACGGCGGGACGCACCGCGCCGGACAGGTCCGCGTGCCCGAGCCCGGTCACCGCGAGCAGCAGCGCGTGGTCCACGCGGTCGCCCCCGGCGGCGACCGCGCGCACGACCTCGCAGGTGGCCCCCGGCAGGTCTTCCAACGGCGCCCGCAGGAGGTCCCCGATCGTGCTGGGCACCGCGGGGCCGGGCCGGTCGCCGCAGGCCAGCAGCGCCTCGGTGAACAGGGGATTCCCCTCGCTCCGCCGGTGGACGCGCTCGACGAGGCCCGAATCCGGTTCCCCGCCGAGCACCGACCTGATCTGGGCACGCGTCGAAGCCTTCGTGAGGCGGCCGAGTTCGAGCACGGTCGCCCACGGCAGCCTGCCGAGCGGAGCCAGCGGCGACCCGTCACGAGCGACCACCACGACGAGCAGGCCGGGCACGGAATCCTGGCTGCGCACCAGGAAGTTCAGCAGGTCCCGGCTCGACCGGTCGGCCCAGTGGGCGTCCTCGACGACGAGCACGACCGGCCCGGCGTCGGCCAGTGCGCGCAGCAGCGCCAGCACCTGTTCGAACAGCCGCGGCCGGGAAAACTCGCCGACCGGCGGCACCGGCCCCAACGCGGGCGACAGCCTGGCCAGCTCTCCGGCGTCTCCGCCGGGCAGCAGGCGCACGACGGCCTCCGCACCCCGCTGTTCGACGAGCTGGCGCAGCGCGGCGGTGAACGGCGCGAACGGCAGCCCGTCACCGCACAGATCGAGGCAGGCGCCGACGAGCACCGTCGCGTCGCGCAGGCCGGTGACGAACTCGGTGACCAGCCGCGACTTCCCGATCCCCGCCTCACCGACGACCAGCACGGTCGCCGCCCCGCCGGTCCCGACCGTGCCGGACACGCGCGCCAGCGTCGCCAGTTCCTGTTGTCTGCCGGGCAGGACGACATCCCCGGTGCGCTCGATTCGCTCGCAAGCGTCGCTCATACCAGCCAGGCTGGCACACCTAGGTACCCGGCGAGGAATACCTAGGGCGGGTAACCACGGCGTTCGCCCGATCCGTCACCGCCCGCGCGTGCCGCACACTGGCGCCGTGCTCACCTCTCCCGGCCGAACTGTCCGAGATGGACGGTTGCTGACCCGCCCGATGGTGTCCCTGCTCCTCGCCTCGACCGGCTCGCTGACCGGCTTCAACCTCCTGCTCTCGGCGGTGCCGCTCTACGTCGCCCCCGGAACGGGCGCGATCGGCGCCGGTCTCACCACCGGCGCGATGATGCTGTCGACGGTGCTGATCGAGCTCGTGGTGCCCCGGCTGACGGCGCGCCTCGGCTACCGGGCGGTGTTCGGGCTCGGCATCGTGCTGCTCGCCGCGCCGACCGCGGTGCTCACCACGTCCGCGAACCTCGCCGTGGTGGTGGCGGTGTGCTTCGCCCGCGGCATGGGACTCGGCATCCTCGTGGTCACGGGTACCGCCGTGGTCGCGGCGTCGGTGCCGTCGGCGAGGCGGAGCGAGGGGCTCGGCCTCTACGGTGTCGCGGTCGGCGTCCCGCCCGTCATCGGGCTGCCCGCCGGGGTCTGGCTCATCGACCGCATCGGGTTCGACGCCCTGTTCCTGCTCGCGACCGCGCTCCCCCTCGCCGTGCTGCCGCTCGCGCTCGGCCTGCCGTCCCAGCGGACGCGCGCCGCCCGGCACGAACCGGTGCTGGCCGCGCTCCGCACGGGCGGCCTCGCCCGTCCCACGGCGATCTTCTTCGTGGTGACCTTCGCGGCAGGCGTGTTCGTCACGTTCCTGGCGCTGGCGGTTCCCGCGGAGTCCCGCGGGACCGCCGCGGCCGCGCTGCTCGCGCAGTCGGCGGTCACCCCCGCGGCGCGATGGGTCGCCGGACGGGTGGGTGACCGCCGGGGCTCGGGTGTGCTGCTCGTTCCAGCGGTGCTCGCCTGCGCCGGCGGCGCCGCCGGGACCGCGTTCACCGGCAGCCCGGCCGTGGTGGTCGCCGGAATGGTGGTGTTCGGGATCGGGTTCGGTGTCGCGCAGAACGTCACCTTGGCGCTGCTGTTCGATCGCGTGCCGAGATCCGGTTTCGACCAGGTGAGCGCGCTGTGGAACCTCGCCTACGACGCGGGGATGGGGGTCGGCGCGGTCGGCTTCGGCGCCGTCGCGGGCGCGACCGGTTACGCGATGGGGCTCGCGGGCGTCGCGCTGCTGTTCGCCGTCGCGCTGGTCCCGGCCATCGTGGATCGACGGGAAGGGAAACAGGTATGGACCACCGGCTCGAACTCGCGGTGACGAAGGTACTTCCGGGCGTGCGGGCGGATTTGGAGTCGCTCGTCCGCATCCCGTCGGTGAGCGCGGACCCGGCGGCGGCGGGCGAGGTGCGGCGGTCCGCCGAACTGACCGCGCGGCTGTTCGGCGAGGCCGGGATGCCCGAGGTCGCGGTCCTCGACGACGTGCCGGGCATGCGCCCCGCGGTACTCGCCCGGTACCCACCACCGCCGGGAATGCCGACGGTGCTGCTCTATGCGCACCACGACGTCCAGCCCGCCGGTGCCGTGCGGGACTGGACGACGCCCCCGTTCGAGCCGGTGGAGCGCGACGGCCGCCTCTACGGCAGGGGGACGGCGGACGACAAGGCCGGGATCGCGGCGCACCTCGCGGCGATCCGCGCCTTCGGCGGCAGGCCACCGGTCGGGGTCACCGTTTTCGTCGAAGGCGAAGAGGAAATCGGCTCCCCGACGCTCGCCGCGTTCCTCGAACGCCACCGCGCCGAACTCGCCGCGGACGCGATCGTGCTCGCCGACGGCGACAATTTCGCCACCGGCGTGCCCGCGTTCACCACGACGCTGCGCGGAATCGCCTCGTGCACCGTCGAAGTCGGCGCACTGCGGCGCCCGGTCCACTCCGGTTCGTACGGCGGTGCGGCCCCGGACGCGCTGACCGCGCTGTGCCGCCTGCTGTCGACCCTGCACGACGATCGCGGCGAGGTCGCCGTCGCCGGGCTCCGCCGGGGGACGATCGCGGGGATTTCCTATCCGGTGGACCGGTTTCGCGCGGAAGCGGGCCTGCTCGACGGCGTCGGCCTGGTCGGCGGCGGGACGCTCGCGGAGCGGCTCTGGGCCAAGCCCGCGGTGACCGTGCTGGGCATCGACGCGCCCGCGACCTGCTCCGCACCGAACGCCCTCCAGGCGACCGCGCGGGCGAAAGTCGGGGTCCGCGTGGCCCCTGGCGATGACGCGGCATCGGCCGCGGCGGCGCTGGCTGGCCACTTGCGCGAACACGCGCCGTGGGGTGTGCGGGTGACCGTGACCGGCGGCGAAACGGGGCAGCCGCACGTGATCGACGCGTCCGGCCCGGTGTACCGCGCCGCGCGCGAGTCGTGGCAGGCGGCCTACGGCACCGAGGTCGCCGAAATCGGCGGCGGGGGCGCCATCCCGTTCGTCGCCGATTTCGCGCGCGCCTTCCCTGCCGCCACGATCCTGGTCACCAGTCCCGGCGGCGATCCGCTGGCGAATCCGCACACCGTCGACGAGAACCTGCACCTCGGCGACTTCGCCCGTGCCTGCCTCGCCGAGACCATGTTCCTCGCCCGCTGCGCCCGTCTGGACATTTAGTCCAGCTTGGACATAGAGTCCAACTCGTGTCGAAGGAAGATCCGCGGGTGCGGACGTGGTCGCCGGTGTGCGAGGCGGTGGCGGCCCTGCTCGGGCCGTACGCCGAAGTGGTGCTGCACGACGCCGTGACGGATCGGGTGCTGGCCATCTGGAATCCGATGACCCAGCGCGGCCCCGGCGACGAATCGCTGCTCGGCGAGCTGGGCGATTTGGCGGGACGCGACGTGCACGGGCCGTACGAAAAGCTGCTCGCCGACGGACGGCGCCTGTCTTCGGTGAGCGCCGTTCTGCGCGACGCCGACGGGGACGCGGCTGCCGTGTTGTGCGTCAACCTCGACCGGTCCACGCTCGACCAGGCGGCCGCGCTGCTGTCGCGTTTCGGCGCCCCGGCGACCGAGCGCCCGGAGCCGTTGTTCGAGCAGGACTGGACCGAACGCGTGCACCACGTCGTCGGCACGTTCGTGCGCACCCGAGGCCGTCCCGTCGAACGCCTCGGCCGCGAAGACCGCCTCGCCGTCCTCGCCGAACTCGATGAGGCGGGAGTTTTTTCGATGCGCCGGGCCGTCCCGGTGGTCGCCGACGTGCTGAAGGTGTCGCGCTCGACCGTTTACGCCCTGCTCGCCGAAATCAGGACCTCAAGGAGTGATTCGTGACCATGCTGCCCGAATTCCGGCTGGAAACCTACTTCTCCCGCTGGGAATTCACCGCGAGGTACCACCTCACCGCGTCGGACGCCCAGACCATGACGATGACCGAGCTGCTGGCGCTCGCCGACGACGAGGACCGGCGGGCGTGGGACGAGCTCGCGCTCGGCTACACCGAGATCTTCGGCGATCCCGCGCTGCGGCAAGCGATCGCCGAGACCTACGCGCTGGCGAGCGCGGAGGACGTGATCTGCTTCGCCGGCGCCGAGGAAGCGCTTTACCTGGCGATGCAGGCCCTGCTCGAACCGGGCGACCACGCCGTCGTGGTGACCCCGAACTACCAGGCCGCCGAGACCGTCCCGCTCGCGCTGTGCGAGGTCACCGGCGTCGCGCTGGACCCCGACGACGACTGGGCGCTGGACCTCGACCGAGTGCGTGCCGCGATCCGGCCGGAAACCCGCGTCGTGTCCGTCAACTTCCCGCACAACCCGACCGGCAAGGTCATCGCGACCGAGGACTTCGCGCGGCTGGTCGAACTGTGCGACGAACGCGGCATCCGGCTGTTCAGCGACGAGGTCTACCGCGGCCTGGAACTCGATCCCGCTCGAACGCTCCCGCAGGCGACCGATCTCTCGGACCGGGCGCTTTCGCTGAACGTCACCTCGAAGTCGCTCGGGCTGCCCGGCCTCCGGATCGGCTGGATCGCCTGCCGCGATCCGCTGGTGCGCTCGCGCCTGGAACGCGCCAAGCACTACACGACCATCTGCAACTCCGCGCCGAGCGAGGTACTCGCCCGCATCGCGGTCAAAGCCCGTGCGCACATCCTTTCCCGC
Organism: Amycolatopsis sp. CA-230715; assembly: GCF_018736145.1. Classification (GTDB taxonomy): domain Bacteria; phylum Actinomycetota; class Actinomycetes; order Mycobacteriales; family Pseudonocardiaceae; genus Amycolatopsis. The sequence continues at coordinate 6,832,274 of NZ_CP059997.1, read as the reverse complement.
AACCGCGCCATCATCGCCGAAAACCTGCCCGTTTTCGACGCCTTCTTCGCCGAGTTCGCCGACCTCTTCGACTGGCAGGCGCCCGACGGCGGCTGCGTGGCCTTCCCCCGCTACCTCGGCCGCGACGGGGTCGAACGGTTCTGCGCGAGCGTGGTGGAAGACGCCGGGATATTGCTGTTGCCCGCCGGGCTCTACCGCTCCGAGCTGACCAGTACCCCCACCGACCGCTTCCGCATCGGGATCGGGCGGCGGAACCCCGAACCCGGGCTCGGCGCGCTCGCTTCCTGGCTCCGGAACAACGCTAGGTGACGCGTTTGCGGTCGACGCCGAGCTCGGCGGTCTCGGCGGCGGCGCGGCCCGCGTCCCATCCCGCGTGGTTGCTGACCGTGCGGGCGCGCCGGACGACATCGGGGAACATGACCTCGAACAGGTCGTCGACCTCCTTGGTGCGCTGCGCGAGCACCGGCAGCAGGCGTTCGTCGGAGATCTGCTCGCTGGTCGCCTGATCGGCCTCGGCGAGCCGCTCCCCGATCCGCTGGGCGTAGGCCAGCAGGAAGGACTGCCGGAACGACCTCGTCCTGGACTGGCCGGCGCGGGTGACCTGCCGCCCCGCCGTCAGCATCGCCTCGGTGGCCTGCACGAGCAGCGAGGTGGACAGCAGTTCCACCAGTTCGAGATCGACCTCGTGCCCGATGAGCGTGACGAAGCCCAGCTTTTCGTACGTCACCGCGCGGCACCGGTTCGCGTGTGCCACCGCGGACACCAGTGACGCCTTGGCGCCGAGGTACGGGTTGTCGAGCCAGAACCGGCGCCCCGTCCCCCGCGCGCCCCTGCCCTCCTCGGCGTCCACCAGTGCCCGTTCGAACGAGTACCGGCTCATCAGCTCCTGCGCCTTGGCCGAGAGCGCCTCGGCCTCCTCGGGGAACTGGCTCGACTCGGCCTTCGCCAGCAGCCCGCGCACCTTGGCGAGCATCCGCTCGTCGACCCCGGTGCGGGCACGGCCCTCCTCCGGCAGCGGGATCTCGGCCAGCTTCGGCAGCGTCATCAGCAGGGAGAGCCCGGAAATGGCCGCGCCGAGCGCGGCCTCGTGCGGATGGCCGTGCTTCTCCGCCCATTGCCCGAACTGAGGTCGATCGGCCTCCCACCACACGGACGCACCGATTTCGTCGAGCTGGGCGCGCCACCGCCAGTGCACCGAGGCCGCCGCGCGCTGCCCCAGCTCGCCCGCGATCGCGTCCGCCAGCAGCCCCGCCTCGGCCTCGCCGAGCCGCCGCAGGGCGATCTGGAAGACGTCGTACGGCTGCCAGCCGCCGGTCCACACGTGCGCGAGCGCCCGGCGCAGCACGAGATCGACGGCCGTGTCCACCGACCGCCTGCTGCCGTGCCGGCCGCTCGCCAGCTCGGCGGCGACCATTCGCGCCTCGCCAGCCGATTGGCTGGACGCCGCCTCCCACAGCACGCGGCCGCTGAAGTTGACCTCCGCGGCGTGCTGCTCGCCGCCGTCCTGCCGGACGCCCTCCTGCTGCCGGTGCGCCCGCCGGGCCCGCGCTTTCTGCTTCGCCGCGCGGTTTTCCCTGTTGTTCCTGCTCATCGCAACTCCCTCCCCGAGCTGCGGGCGAGCCTAATACGGCGGACCGACAATTCCGCGCGCCGGTGTCAGCCGAGCGGGATCCCGGCCTGCACCACGACGCGCCGTTTCGAGGAATCCCACAGCAGAGAGGGATCGCTCACCGGATCGCCGTCGACGACGAGGAAATCGGCGACGCAGCCCGCTTCGACGCGGCCGAGATCGGGACGCCGCAGCAGGTCCGCGTTCACCGAGGTCATCGATCGCAGCGCGCGGAGCGCACCGTCCACTTCGGTCTGCAACCGGACGCCTTGGAGCTGCTCGTCTTCGAGCGCTCCCATCAGGTCGGTGCCGAAGCCGACCCGCACACCCGCCGCGCGGGCCAGTTCGATCGCGGTCTTCCCGTGGTCGAGGACCTCGCTGTTCTTGCCCCGCGAAACCGCCGCGAGGCCCACCTCGTCGCTACGCCGCTCCATCGCGTCGTAAGTGGCCAATGTGGGCACGAGAAACGCCTCGTGTTCGGCCATCACCTTCGCCGTCTCGGCATCGAGCAGGTTGCCGTGCTCGACGGAACGGACACCGTTTTCCACGGAATGCCGGATCGCTTCCGGCGAATAGGCGTGCGCGGCGACGTAACTGCCCCGCCGCGCGGCTTCTTCGGTCACGGCCCGGATTTCCTCCGGGGCGTACTGCGGGATGCGGATCGGGTCGGTGAGCGACATGACCCCGCCCGAGGTCATGATCTTGATGGCGTGCGCGCCGCGGCGGAACCGGTCGCGCACGGCCCGACGCAGCGCGTCGACCCCGTCCACCACCTCCGTGGTGTGGTGATGGCACGCGCACAGGTCGCTGTCCGCGGCACGGGGATCACCGTGCCCACCGGTCTGGCTCAGCGCCGCACCGGTGTAGAAGTACTGCGGGGAGGCGATGAGCCCCTGGTCGATCGCGGCGGCGAGACCGGGATCCCCGCCCGCGACGTCGCGCACCGTGGTGAAACCGCGCGCGAGCGCCGAGGAAAGCCGCTTCGCCCCGGCCAGCGCGATGTAGCTCGGCGGCGTCGACTCGATGCGCAGCCCGTCGAGGCTGATCCCGTACGCGTGGAAGTGCGCGTCGATCAGCCCCGGCAGCACCGTGCCGCCCCGCGCGTCGAGCACGCGGTCCGCCGTGGCCGAAGCCCCCGGCCCGACCTCGGCGATCCGCCCGTCGACGACGTGGACCGGCCCGTCGGTCAGCTCGTCCGACACCCCGTCGAACACCCTCGCGTTGACGATCGACAGCGAACCGTTGCGCCCCATGCGAATTCCCTTCCCCATTGCCAGCCCATCGGCTTCGATCCCTGGGCACCTTACGGCAGGCCGACTGCTGGGGCGAAGAGCATTGAACGCCGACCGACGCGGGTGGCTCGGTTGGGTGTCGTCCTCATCGAGGGCGGCGGCCTCGAGCGCGGTCGATCACCTCCTCAATGCGGAGCGGGCTGGCCGGATGGTTGCTCAAGCACATCGGTGTAGCGATATGGCGGAAGCCGAAGGTCTCGCCCGCAACATAGAACTGGGCGCGCTCCAGCCGAGAAATGTCGTCGACCGTGCTGCCCTTCGCCCTGGCCAGCTCATTGGCCGCGGCGATCTGGGCCGGGCTGTTGAGGCGGCCGAAGAACTGGGTCATCGCGTTGCCGACCACCTGGTTGTGCAGTCCCTTCGGTGCCTGGGTCGCGAACAACAGACCAAGGCCGTACTTGCGGGCCTGCGAGGCGAGCACGATGGTACTGCGGGTGCTCGCGGTCAAAGTCCCCGACGCGGCGAGGGTCTGCGCTTCGTCCATCACGAAGAGAGCGCCGAGGGGGCGGTCGCCTGCCGGGTTACGTTTGACCCAGGCGAACAGTTCCATCTGCAGCTGGTTGACGAAGTTCTGCCGCTGTTCCTCCGCGGGCAGACCGATGAAGCTGATGACGGACACCCTCGCGCGCTTTCCCGTCTCCGGCGTGAGGAGCGCGCCGGGGTCCACGGGGTGGCCGTCGCCTGCCAGCAAAGGGTCGTTGACCATGGCGGCCTTCAGCACCTCGGCGAGATCGCCCGCGATGCGCTTGCCGTTGTTGAGGTTGCTCACGCCCTCGGGCAGATCGGAAAGCACCTCGATGAGTTCGGGAAGGCTACGCGAGCCAGTGCGCGCGTGGTGGATGACCGCCTGCCTCAGCACCGCCAGCCCGATGTTGGCCTTGACGGTGCTCCCGGTGAGCCGGGCCTGCGGCGCCAAGGTCGCCACGGCCACCTCCACGGCGGCGGCGAACTCGTCTTCGTCGTCGAGGACGCCCTCGAAGTCCGGCAGTGGTTGGAAGGCGAGCGGCCTGCCGGTGGCTCGTCCCGGCGTCCAGACGACGACGTCTGTCTCGGCCAGGTACTGCTTGGCCAGCCGCGCGTCATCGGGTCCCCACCCCTTGGGTGGATCAGGCCACGGGTCCCCGAGACGGGCCAGGTCGTTGTTCGGGTCCAGCACGATCGCGGACACGCCCAGCAGGGCGCACTCCTCCACGATTCGCCGGAGCAGAACCGTTTTCCCCGATCCGGAACCGGCGAACACCGCAGCGTGCTTGCGCAGCGCCGCCAGTTCGACCCGCACCGGTTCTCCCGTGCCCACAACGGCACCGAGGGTTATTTCCCCGTCCGCGGGTGGTGGGTGCCTCCCCTCCGCGCGCTGCCCCGTCGGCACCTCGGGCAGCACTGCCGACAAGAGCTGCGACCGTCCGGCGGGCCGCCGCTCGACGAGCCACTCGTGCAGCTCGGTGCCGCCCCGCACGAACATCTTTTCCAGTGCCCAGAAGGTCCTGACATCGGCTTCGGAAAGCTTGAGCCGCTGACCGCCGACGGCTTCGAGCGCCTTGAGCTCCGCCTGGGTCGTCGGTCCGGGTGACCACGACGCGTTGCGGAGGAGGATCAGATGCCGATTGTCGGCACCCTGCCGCAGTCCCGCGGCTGACCTCGCTTTGCGGAAGCGGTGCAGCACAGCCAGGTGATGCGGGGCGGCGATCGCCCTGAACGCCCAGTGCTCCTCGAGATCGGACGCCTCGTCAACGGTGCGAGTCAGCCAGGCGTGCACCTCGTTCCGCTCGGTTCTGGTTTCACAAGTCCATTCCATGTTGTCGTCCCCGACCTCGGTGATCCACCCTTTGAGCGCGGCGGACAGCAGCGAGGGCATTACTTCGTCCTCCGCGCGCTGGTCGAGCAGCATCGACGCGTCGGCTTCCGACCGCAGTTCTTCGAACCACGTGTCGAGTTCGGCGAAGCGATTTGGCCTGGGAGCGGGACGCGACGGCTCGGGAACGTGGGGCGTGTGGTCGCCGAAGGTGGTCAGCTCGCGAACCTCACCTGTTCGCAAGCACGTGTCGATGTGGGCACCGATGCGCTGCAGCAACTGGCGCGGCGTGAGCTCATCCCACACCCCCTCGAACGCGGACGGCGCGACCGGCCAGGTCGAGTGCGGCGGCACGAAACCCATCGCTTCGTAAGCGACGCCAAGCCGCTTCTCCACCAACGCCTTGCCCAGTGCGGCATCGGTCACTCGCCCGAGGATCAACGATTCGCGGAAACGATCGGGAACCGTGTCGGCGGCCTTGTCCCTGATCTGAGTCCAGGTGCCGGGCAGGCAGGCGAGTGCGGTCACGGTGCGGCGGGTCACTTCGCGCAACCGCATCAACCCGTCGGCGATCTGAGCCACCAGCAGATCACCGTCCACGCCCCGCCCATCGCTTTGCGTACCCAGAGTCGAACGTGCGATGAGCGTGTCGAGTTGGTCGACGCCGATCACGATCGGCCCCGTCAGGGCCAACAATCGCGTGATGTCCCGAACCTGTGTGTGCGCGGGCTTCGGCTGTGGGCGAATTCCCCACTTTCGCCGTTCTCCCGACTTCGATTCTTCGAATCCGCCAAGATAGTCCTCGCCGATGTAGTTCTTCCCGGTCTCCTCACTCGCGTATAGCACCAGTGCTCGCGCGGTGTCGGCGCACTCGACGGCGACCTGTCTGTCAAGGGCACGTAGCCCGTCGATGAAGGTCTCGACGTGCGTCCTGGTGAGGCCACGTCCGCCAAGGATCGCCTTGGTGGCCCCGGCATCGACGCCGACCCGCAGGCAAACCCGACGAAGGAAGCTCACGAGTTGGGAGAAACCGGACTCGTCCGGCCGGGAAAGTCCTTGACGCAAGGCTTCAGCGGTGTTTTCCCAGAACGCATCGCCCGCGGTGAGATCATCGAGGAAGAAGTACCCGCGGGCACGATGCGCACGCTGCCGAACGAGGCCGAGCAAATGGGTCTTGCCGACGCCCTTCTGGCCCTGCAGCACCACGCCGATCGGACTGGGCCCATCGCTGGCGGTGGCGTTGCGCAAACCCGCGTCGATGGCCGCGACCACCTCCGCGTGCAGCCCGTCCACGTGGTACGGCGAGTCCGTCCACACATGGTCCGGCGTGTCAGCCCAGTCGAAGCGCAGCGCGGCCAACGCGGCCAACGGCTCCATCATGGCGCCTCGATCGACAACAGGTGGTTGTCCTCACCGCCGATGCGGATGGCTGCCTTGTGGTCAGCGGCAGTGAGCACCTTGCGGTTGGACTCCGGGACCAGGTGCACCTTCCCGGCTCGGCTCAGTTCTTTGAGCAACGCGTCCACGGCGTCCGCGGAAGCACCGCCGAGCATCGGCCGAAGGTCCACCAGTCCTACCCAGTCGCGAGGCGACCTGGCGAGCTTGCGGTAGGCCGTGCGGATCCGGCTCTCGATGTCGGCCTTGGTCGGCTCGACGGTGCGCGCGAACAGGTCCGCGAGGCGCAGGTTCTGCCGCCGCAAGTAGTCGTCGAAGCCGCCAAGAAGTACGTACAATCCGCCGATCAGATTGCTTCGCGAGTGCGGTGGCGGTGTCTTCACCCCCAACTCGGCTTCGCACCACCCCCACCCGCTTTCGGTCAGCTGATGGCAGAAAGCGCGCCCTGGTTTGGTGCTGACGACGTATCCGAGGTCGTTCAGCTCAGTCCGCTCGTTTCCGGTGAGCGTGAAGCCCACGATGGTTTCCAGCTCGGGATTGGACACTTCGCGGTCGAGCACCATCAGGGTGAACATCGCCGCGGTCTGCTTGTGTCCCAATCGATCGGCCATCCGAGTTCCTTCCACACCGTGGGCTGTGTGACCGCGCGCTCGCGACCACCGGATTCGTTGAAATGGGCCTATTCGCGGGGAAACCTGGTGAATTCGTGACGACTACCGTCCGGGCCCTTGGCCCGCACCTCGAGCACCTGCCTCACCTGTTCGAGCGTCGCCTTGGTGGCCAGAGGCACGGGAGTGCGCCGCCCGTCCGCGATCGAGTCACCGCGGGGCCTGGTCGCCACTGCGAGGTCGGCGGTGAGTTCGCGCGTTCTCACCGCGTCACCGGCGCCTACCGCGACGACGAGTTCGCGAACGGTCTCGTCCACGAGTTCCCACATCAGCGGGCGCAGCCACGCGCTGATGGCTTGGCGCAGCACACCGACCGGGTCGACCTCGCCGACGTCGACGAGGGATACGTCGCCGTTGAGCTGGTCCACCAGTCCGAGCGCGACCTCGGACGGCCCCTGCGACGGACCGAGCCGCAGGTAGCGCAGGTTGCCCACGTAACCGGGCAGCGCGTTGGGCTCCGCATCCGCGGTGAGCACGGGGATGACCCTGCGATCCTGGCCGAGCGTCCGGTGCAGGAACAACTCGACCTCCGCGGACTGCCAGCGGCTCACCTTCCGGTCGACGACGAGGCACAAATGCCTGGCGTCGTCTTCCACCTTGTCGAGAAACGACCTGTCACCGGACATCGACTTGACGACCCGCACACCGCGTTGCGCCAGATCGGCGATCAGCGATTCCGCGAAGTCCAATGTGGATCTCGGAGTGCTGACCCTGAGGTCGTAGGCGAAATCGCGGTTGGCCGTCCTCGCCGCGGCGACGTAGGCATCCCGGTTCTCCGCCAGCAGGTCCGTGCGGTCGAACTGGTGCGCCACCACCGCCGCGACCGTCTCCAGCGCGAAGCCGATCTGGTCGGCGCCAGGACTGGACTCGGACCGGACCGGCAGTTGCTCACCGAAGCTCCAGTAGGACACGTACGGCAGCGTCAGGTGACGTGACATGACCTCGGGCGGCACGGTGTGGTCGAGCCAGGTGCGGAACAAGCCCGCGGTCTGTTCGACGCAAACACTCCGCCACTTCTCGGACCGGTCGTACTCTTCGCGGGTGTCGAACCGGGACAACACCGGCAGCACCGCGAGCTGCGGCCGGTCGAACGGCAAGCCGTCGCGGGCCGCGTTGGCGCGCTTGGCGATCTCGACGGCACCCCGCACGCTCTGCGTGTTGGCCGTGTACAGGACGACGAGGCTGTCCGGGAGGTGCGCCGTGCAGATGCCACCGATATCGGAGATTCCGGTTCGGCTGTCGAGGAGAACGTAGTCGTAGTCGGCCGTCCACCGCTCGCGGCACTGTTCGAGGTACTGGCCGAAACCGTTCTCGTACAAGGCTTCCCAGTCGATGCCCTGGACCCTGCGGACGTAGTCCGGCTCGTCCCTTCCCGCCGCGATGAAGTCGAGCGTGCCGACGCCGGTCAGCCGGGTGACATGGGCGGTGGGTCGGACCTGGCCGCGGAGGAAGTCCGCGACCAGGTCCACCACCCCTCCCGCGGGCTCGTCGGCCAGCATCGGCCGGAAGTAGTCACGCAGGCCGGGCGCCTCCAGATCCCAGTCCACGCACAGCACGCGATGACCCCAGCGCGCCAGCAGGACCGCGATGTTGGCCAATGCGAAGCTCCGGCCGACGCCACCCTTGTAGGAGTAGAAGGTCACGACTGTGCCCGGCATCCGTCAGAACCTCGGCACGAGCGGCGTCGCGGGGGCTTCGGGCAAAGGCGTTTCCACTGGCCAATCGGACCGCCACTCCGGCGCGTCGTCGATGAGCTCCCCCAGCTCTTCCGCGATCCGAGCCACCTCTTGATGGAAATCCAGGTACGCCTGGGACGCCTGGAAGTGCTCGTAGGGAGCATTCCATTCCTTGAGATCCTGCATCTGGCGTTCGTGCGCGTATTCTGGAAAGTTCCTCGAGTCACAGAAGATCACTGGGTAGATCAGGGTCGTCGGCCTTTCCGGTGAGGCCCGGCTGACCAGCTCCTCACGACGGGCCATGGAGTGCCACTCGGCGAGGCACCACTCGTTGTGGAAGTACTTGGGCGAGCACACCGGCACCAGGATCTTCGTGCGCCGCAGGGCGGCCCGCAGCTCGTGCGGCCATCGCGCGCCACCGCGAAGGTTCTTGTCGAAGAAGACCTTCACCTCGCGATGGTGGTTTTCGTCGAGGAGATCCCGCAACAACGGGTAGAAGTGGGTGCGCACCCAGAGTGGCACGAACGGGCTCTCACGTTGATAGCTGATGAACACGTCATACTCGTACACGCGTGCCATCGCCCCTTCGCGCCCGTCGTCAAGAGCGTTGATGGTAAGTCGGCGCCAGGAGCCAAAAACATACACGAAAGCTGACAAAAACTGGACATTCCTTGGCCACGTCGTCATGACCGGACCGGAAGGCGTTTCGGGCGGAAAAACGCTGACGGCAGGGAAACTGGACAGAAACCGGTCAACGCGCAGCCCGGGCTCGTCCGGCACCGGTTTGTCACCGACAATGCGTATCTCGACACGGATCTTTCCCCAAGGAGCCCCGATGCCCGATCACGAGGCGCCACGCGTGTTCGTCACCTACGCGGACGATTCGCCGGAGCACCAGGAACTGGTGCTCCGGTTCGCCGGGTTCCTGAGAACCCGGATGGGACTCGACGTGGAACTCGACCAGTGGTATCGGAACAAACGACGCGACTGGTCCGTGTGGGCGATCGAACATCTCACCGAAGCGGAATTCGTCCTGGTCATCGCTTCCCCGGAGTACCGGCGTCGCGCCGATGGGTCCACGGGTCCGCTCGAAGGACGCGGTTCGCACCTCGAGGCGGCGATGCTCCGCGACGATCTGACCAAGGACCTGCGCGGCGCGACCGAGCGGATCCTTCCCGTCGTTCTGCCCGGGCAGAACGCCAACGGCATCCCCCGTTTTCTCAACGCGCATTCCACCACGAGATTCCACGTGGACACCTTCAGTGAAGCGGGAGTGGCCGAGCTGATGGCCGCGATCACCGGGCGCGGGCGGCATCCGCTGCCCGAACGCGGCCCGTGGCCAGCCGCGCACCCGGACGAGCCGACGTCCCAGCAGGCGTCCCGCGTCACCGGCCTGCGCTGGCTGGCCAGTAGCGCGCAGATCCGGCCGGGATCCGCCCGGATCGACGGCGTGCACTACGCGGACAGCATCCTGGTCCGCCCGACCGGCATGGTGGAAGCGGTGAGCTTCGTCGAGATCGACCTCGGCGCCGCCTACCGGCGGCTGACCGCGGTGGTGGGGATCCTCGACGACGCCATCGAGCCGTTCCAAGTGGGGCGTTTCCGGGTGTCCCTCGACGGGCGTCCGCGTTCAGAGCACCTTGCGGCACTCCGAAAACCGGACGCGGTCGACCTCGACGTCACCGGCGCGCTGATGTTGCGACTCGAGGCGTCCCGTCCTGGTGTCACGACCTCGTCCACCCACTCGAAGCCGCCGAACAGCGGACTCCGTTCCGGTCGGCTTCCCGAGCTGGCATGGGGGAATCCCACCCTGTCCTGAGCGTCCGGTTACGCGCACCCGATGACGGTCAGGTCGTCCCAGAGCGCGGTGACGGTTCGCCGGGTGCTGTGCAGGAGGTTGTCGAGGAGCGCGAGGCTGAGGCTGTCCCTCGTCTGCTGGCCGGCCGCCACGGCGGCTCGCGCCTGCTCATAGGAGACGCGCACGAGGTGCGGCTGGACGATCATGACCTTGGTCCGGTCGGTTGCCACCCTGGCACGGAGTTGCTGGGCGAACTCGGCACTCGTGATCCGCAGGCCTGCGTGCCAGGCCGCGGACCGCACCGCCCGCGGCCTGGCGAGCCGATCCTCCAGGCGCTCCGCGCTGAGCAACCGGATGTTCTTCTCGGCCTGGCTGACCAGTTCCTCGAACGGTTTGACCGCGATCCGGCGGACGGGGCTGGCGTTCGCCGCCGCCTTCACGTGGATCGCGGTCAGCGTCCCGTCGTCGGTCAGGTGGAGGAAGTCCGCGACCTCACCGGCGCCGTCGTCGCAAAGCAGCCAGTCGGAGCCGAAGCGCTGCACCACCCAGGCGAACAGCGAGTCGTCTCCGTCCCGCGAAATGGCGTCGTGGAGGTGCCCGCCCTTCCGCGGGGCGGGCTTTTCTTTCGTGACCGAGTAGCCGGAGAAGTCCTCGAATTCGAGATTGGGGAACGGCTTCGAAACCGGTTTCTGCCGCACCACCTGGCTTCCGTTGAACAGGTGCCCCGATTCGTAGTACACGGTGAGCAGATCGCCCTCGGCGATCACCTCCTTCACTTCGCGGGTGAACGCCTCCGCGGTGGGCGTACCGCGATAGCGCACGTCCAAGCACACTCTCCCAGCGGATTCGACCGGTTTGACGACCAACGTTCCGGTTACCGCGCCGTCGTGGCCGACGTCGAGGTAGGTCTTCGCAGAAGTCGGCTCGCCGTGCACCGCGATAATGGCCGAACGCAGGAATTCCGCGCGCGCACTGGATTCCTCGTCGTTCTCGGGCTCTCCGCCCACCCGATCCGGTTCCGCCACCAGCGCTTCGAAGGCACCCCGCACTCGCCCGAGATCGGACTCGGGCACCGCGAGTTCGGCAAACTGCGGCTCCGGCTCCTCACCGGAGACCAGCGCCTTTTCGACGATGTCCAGTACCTCGCCCACCGCGGCCACGAACATCGGAAAATGCGAAGTCCGCTTCCACGAGATCCGGGACGCCCCGGGGGAAACCGTGACGACGTCGCGCAGCACCGCGTTCTGATCGCCGGGCAGGTAGGCGACCTTGGCCGCGGTCATCGCGTACGTGCTGTCCTCGATGGCGTCCAGCGCGTCCTGGAGACGCAAGCCCCCGAGTGCCTTGCTGTCCGACTTGGTGGTGCGGCGGCGGTGCACTCCGCGCACCCACAGCATCCTGCCGTCACCCCGGAACACCCCGGCGAGCAGATCGGCGGAAACGAACCGGTACGGAGCTGCCTCCCGGTGAATCCACCTGCTGAACTTCGCATCACTGGTGAAACCCGAGTAGACCGCGACGAGCCGGTCCCGGCGGACCGCGACCGACATCTGATGGACCACGTCCACGAAACCAGCGTCCCGCTCCACCCATTCGGGCACGCGCCGCACCTCGCGAACGATGCTGTGGACCTCGTCGACGCCGAAATCCCCTATCGGCCCGGCGCCGTCGACGACCTCTTCCGCGCGCGATGCGATCTCGGCGCGGACATGGACCCGGTCCGCGCGACCCTGATCACCGGCGTTCCTGCGTAGAAACCGCCGCAGCGTCTCGAACGCTCGCGCGGGATCGTCATCCGTGCATTCCAGCAGAACCACGGACACGTACGGCTTCAGGTCGACGAGACGCAACGGCGGGATCGGGAAATCCTGGTTCTGGTTCATCATAACACTGGAAATGTAGCCCCAGTGCACGAAGTCCGCTATGGACAGTACAAGGCCGCCACCTTCTGTCCACCAATTGCCCAGTGGGCGAATCGTATTCTATTCCAGTGTCCCGTCCAGCAGACCCGAGAGCCGCCTCGCGAATCCGCTCCGCCCGTCCCCGGAAGCCATTTCACGCACGGATCGCATGTCCGCGGAGAGCCGCAGCTGGCGCGCGACGCGATCGATGCGCGCCTCGACATCGGCGGCCGTGACGCGGGAGCGACCCGCCAGGTAGTTCTCCACCCGCGTGAGCAACGTCCGCTTCCTGGTTTCCTCGTCATCGCAATCGACACGCAGCAGGCACGAGCTCAACACGACGTACGAGCCGAGCTTGCTCGGCGGCACCGGGCCACCGGGGTCGAAAGCGTTCGCGGGCAAGGTGATCCGCCAATCGCCGTCCGCGAGCGGTTCAGGGCGGAAGCCTCCGAGGTTCTTGCCCTTCAGCCAGTTGTGAACGTGCGTTTCCTGGACATTCGGCTTTGCCGCGATTTCCTCGCTGTTCAGCACTCCGTTGATCTCGGGGCTGAGTTCGCACAGCTCGCTCAGTTCCGGATCGGCCGTGTCACCGACCTGGCTGTAGGCGAGATGATGAACACGCCGTTGCCGGTCGGTGGCGCGCACGACGTAAAGCGGCAGATGGACGAGCTGCTCGCCGACGCTCTCCGGATTCTCAATTCGTGTCGGCAAATTGTAACGATCGCGATCTTTTTGGTTCGCCAGCTCGGTCAGCGCTTCCCGACGGAACCCGGTCGCGGTCCACAGCATCCCGAACCTCGGGTACGCGTTGGCCACGGTCGCCGCGCGCGCTTCCGGCTGGGACATGAGCGTGACGACACTGGCCTGGTAGTAGGGCCTGGTCAGCGGACGCGACAGGAAACCGTCGAAGTACAGCTTGCGGCGGTCTTCTCGCTCGATCAGGTAGCACACCTGGTCCCGCTGGGATCTGCGGCCGAGCTCGGTCAGGGCCAGCCTACCGTCGTGCTCCGTGAGGTGTCCGATCGCGCCCAGGACCCGCACCGCTCTGTCGACGAGCGAGACGTCCAACGCGAAGAATCCGGCCAGCTCCGCCCTGGTCCCCAATCCGCCTTCGGCTATTCCGCGTTCGAGGTAGCGGTCGATCAGCTGGTACGGCCTGCCGTCGGTGACCGTCGCCTTGACCTCGACCTCCCATACCGGCAGCAACAGCGGGAAGATCCGCGTCGGCACCAGTCCCCTGCCGAACATGGCGTCCTCCAACGCCCGTTCCTGCGGGTACGGAATCACCTTGTTCCTGCCGTTCATTCCGGCATTCCCTTCAGCAGAGCCATGATCTCCGCATACTCCCGCTTGTCACCGGTGTCGAGCACGTGGTCGCGTAACGAACGTGCCAACTCACGAAACCCGTCGTCGTCGGCTCGCGCCAGCGTGCCCATGTCGCCGACCAGTACCAGCTGCCGCTTCACCCTGGTGAAGGCGACGTTCGCCCGTCGCAGTTCTTCGAGGAATCCGACCCTGCCTTCACTGTTGCTCCGGGTGAACCCGTACAGGATCACGTCGCGTTCCCCGCCTTGGAAGGAATCCACGGTGCCGACGTTCGCGTCGATCGTGTCGGCGTCGCGGACGTGGGCGCGGAGCTGCTCCGAGATCATTTTCGCCTGCGCCGCATAAGGAACGATCGCCGCCCACTCGACCCCTCGCCGGTGGTAGTACGACGCGAGCAGCACCAGCAGGCGCGCTTCGGCATGGTTGACCCAGCTGCGGGAAAGGCCGCCCGACGGGGATTCGGCACGCTCGTGTTCGGGCAGCCGGTAGGTGTCGACGAACGCGAGCGGACTGGCGAACAGCGACGGATCGTGCGAGCGGTCGACCATCGTCTTCAACGTTCCTTCGTAGAACGTGTCCGAAATGAAGTCCGCGACGACCTTCGGCATCCGCCGCTGCTCGGTCAGGCGCACGATGTGGGTGTCCGGCAGCTCCCCGACGAGGATCTCGAGCGCGCTCTTCTCGATCAATGTGTCCATTGTGGAGTTACCGATCTCGTGCGCCCAGCCGGCCACCTCGCTCGTGACGATCGGGGGCAGCTGCCGATGGTCGCCCACCAGCACGGCCCGCTTCGCCCGCACGAGCGGCACCAGCAAGCCGGGCACCCCGATCTGCCCTGCCTCGTCGACGATCGCGAGATCGAAGTCCACTCCCGAGAGGTGTTTGGACGTCGCGACGCCGGTGGACGTCGCACCGATGACATCGGCGTACCGGATCAGCTCGGGATAGAGCTGCTCGACGGCGCCGGACACCTCCTCACGCCATTGCGCGAGAACCCCGGCCCTGATCTCCAGAAGGTCCAATCGCGGGCCCAGCCACGCGTGCAGTCGTCGCAACGCGGTCACCACGGAGACCGGGTCTTCCTGCCACTGGATCCCCGGCACGACGTCGACCGGCGTGACCGCGAGGTGTACTGCCCGCAGAGCGTCGGCCACATTCGCGCGGTGGTTTTCGGCCTGCCGTCGCGCTTCGTCGAGAGACTGCGCGGCCGCCCGCACCTGAGGTGTATCCCGCGTCGCGGCTTCCAGCGCGCGTTCCGCCTCTGCCACGGCCGCTCGGTGCCCGCCGACGGCCTCCGCCCATTCCGCGGAGGTCGTCCGTCCCGCCTCGATCCGTCGCGCCCTCGCCCGAGCCGTCACCCGTGCCAACGAGGCGAAGGGCGGCCACCACCGGCGTGCACGGGCGCGTTCGTCACGCCGGACCAGGCGGGCGAGTTTCCCGTTGTGCCGGGCCGATCGTTCTTCCTGGGCCGCCAGCTCCGCCCGCGCGTGCGCCACTCGCTCTTGCACAGGCCCGCCAACGAGACATCGGGTCCGGTCGAGTTCGCTCCAAGCGCGCACGGCCGCGTCACACGCCATCGCGAACGCCTCGATCCTGCGACCCAGCTCATGAGTCCACTGACGTGCCAGCGGCAGGCTCGCATAACCGCCGAGCGCCGCGGTGACGCTGCCGACGACTTCGCTACGGAGGTCCGCGGCCAGCACCTCCAGCAGGTAGGGCCGTCCCTCCGGGTCGATCTTGCCCTCGTTGCCGACGCGGACGAGGACGACCTCCTTCGGCAACTTGGCCAGCACGTTGTCCACGGCCCGGTTCGTGTGCGAAGACACGAGCACGGGCCCGCGGTCCGATGCGAGCGCGAGCGACCGGGCGATCTGGGTGATGGTGCGGGTCTTGCCGGTACCGGGCGGCCCCAGCACGAGCAACATGTCCCGCACCCCGAGCGCCTTCCGGAAGGCGGTGAGCTGGTCCTCGTCCAATCGCTCCGCCGGCGATTCGGACGAGACCGGGAAGGAATGGACCCGATGTTCCACCAGCACCGGCAGCAGCGACTCGTGGCGGGCCTGCCGCGTGCGCAAGGTCTCGACCGCGGCGCGTTGCTTGGCGAACACGACGTCACTGACGGTCTCTTCCAATTCGCCTACCGAGGGCAGCTGTGCCCAGTCGACGGGCTGGTCGAACCGCACGAACACCCGTTCGTCCTCGACCCGGGACACCTGGCCGCGCTGGGCAGGCGCGCCGCGGAGCTGAACGTACCGGTTCCGCTCGGGAAGCTGGCCGCCCACGATGTCGAAGGCGTAGATCGCCGAGGCACTGACCCGGCGCTCGGCAACCGGTTTCACCTCGCGGTACGGATATGCCGGAAGGTCGGCGTCCCGCTTCGCGCCGACCTCCTGCGTACCGTCGATCAGCCGGTCGACCGTGTCGAGGTACTCGGCGTGCGCGGGGCTCAGCTCGGGGACGGCGCGCTCGTCACCGAGCTGCCGGGTCAGCTCGGCCCACCCGCGCTGGATCTGGTCCCACCGCGACTGGTACCCGGCGGGAACGTGGCGAAGTTCGAACACCGCCTGCCACTGCGCGCGCACAAGCAGGCAGCCCTTCGCCAGGCGGTCGTGATCGGCTAGCCGGAGGGGTTTGATCGAAGCCACCGTGTAGGCGTCTCCTCGCCCGCTCGCGTACAGGTAGACGACGTAGGCGGCGGTGTACAAGACCAGGCTGCGGTCGCCCCCGTTCCGCGGCTCGCTGATGGTGGCCGCGACTCCCTGCGGGTGCGCGTTGAAGTCGTCGACGACTCGCGTCACCCCGTTCGGCAGGACACCGGGGAATTCCTCCCTCAGCTGACGGAGCTTGCCGTCGAGTGACCTGGCCGGCACGAGCGCGATCGGGCCGGGCAGCGTGATGGACCGCACCGGGTCCCCTCCTCGGGATGGTTTTCAGCGCGAACTGTCGAAAGCGGCGCCCAGCGCCAAAATGCCGGGGCGCCGGGAGGGTTCGGCGTCGAGCGCGGCATCGATCGCCGCCGTCGCCGCCGGGGGCAGGTCCGGAGCAAGACCGCGGACCGGCACCGGTATCGACGGCGGCGGGTGCCCGGTCGCGAAGTGGTACGCGATCGCGCCGATCTGGTAGGCATCGGTCCACGGGCCGGCCTTCCCGCGGCGGCGCCTCCCCTGTTCCGGAGCCCGGTACAGCTCCGGTCCTTCTCCTGGCTCGTACGAAGTGGTGGCGAGCCCGAGATCGCGGAGCGCCAGCGCGCCGTCGTCGAGCCGGATGATCGCCGCCGGGGCCAGGCACCGGTGCGAGGCGTCCATCCGGTGCAGCGCCGCGAGCTTCCGGCACAGGCCACCGAGTCCGCGCAGGATTGCCCTTGTCCGGAGCGGATCGGCGAGTTCGCCGCGTTCTGGCACGAAGGACGCGAGCGTGTCGCACGGCCCGCGAGTCCGGCCCGACAGCGGCCAGCCGGTCACCAACGTCACCAAGCCGGGCTCCCTGACGAGCGCGGGAGACACGAGAATCCCGAGCCATCGTCCGGCAGGCGACGCGAGCAGTGTCCGTTCGCATGTCAGCGCCGTCGCGGCTTCCTCGGCCATCGGCGTGTCCTGCCGGATCTCGAGCTGCCTCAACCAGACCTGCGGCCGCGGCCCGCCTACCGACAGCGCTCGCGCCCCGCGCAACACCGCGGCACCGTCCGAAGTGGTCGTCTCTTCGTAGGTGCCGGCGTGAACCAGGTAATGGTCGTCTCCGATGACCACTTCGGCGCCAGGGCCGAGGTGCCTGCCGGTGCGAGGCGGGCTTCGCGGCGTCGCGACGAGTACCGGACCGGCTTCGACGTCGGGGGGCCGGAACGCCCCGAGCGGCGGCATCGCGTGCGCAGGCGAGCCGTGGATCGCCCGGAGGAGTCCCTGCACTTCGTCGAGACTGAACGCGCGCACCACGTAATGCGTGGCGGCAAAGGCCGAAAGCACGTGGGGAATGTCCGTGGCGGAGCCGCCGGGGAGCACCACCGGAAGGATCTGGTGCGTCGCGTCCGGCAGGCTCCGGCCGAGCTTGTCGTGCAGCATCGCCGTGTCGAGCATCCCCATCGTCAGCCCGTATCCCGGGGACGCGATGACCACGATGAAATCGGCCTGCTGGAACTGGTCGCTCGCCCACGCGACCCAATCCCGCCTGCCGTCGGCATACCACTGATCCAAATGCGCGTCGACTCCGGCCTCGGTGCGCAAGAACGCGGCGAACTCGCGGACCAGCGACACGTGTTCATCCGATTCTTCGCACGCGTACGAGACGTACACCCGTGGCCGGCTGGCGGCGCTATCCGGATCCGGCACGATCGTCGTCCTTTCGGCGAACGGAAGATGATCAACGAAGGCAAGAACCTTGTCACGGGTCGTATCACGTCCGCAGGGCAATCCATGAAATGTCCTTGTTCTGTCCGGTTTTCGCGCACCACCGCGACAAATGGACAGAGATGAACGTTGCTATCGTTCTCCGCCAGAACGACGCCATTACCGCGAGAACGACGGGGACTCCCATGCCAATCGAAGAACGCCTCGGCACCGGCCCGACGGTTTTCGTCTCCTACACCCACGACGACGAAGACCACCGCCGAGCCGTCCTCAAGTTCGCGACCGTGCTGCAAAACAGCGGAATCGCCGTCACGCTCGACCGGTGGGCGAGCGATCGGCGACGGGATTGGCAGGCGTGGGCGGTAAAGGGCATGACCGAGTGCGATTACGTCATCGTGATCGCCTCGAAGGACTACCGGCGGATGGGCGACGGCAACGGCCCCAACGACCTCAACCTCGGCGGGCAGTCGGAAGCGGCCCTGTTGCGCGATCTCCTGCAGGGGGACCGGCAGGCCTGGACGGTGAAGATCCTGCCGGTGATCCTGCCGGGCCAGGACATCAGCGGGATCCCGCTCTTCCTCCAACCCAACGCCGCCGACCGGTATGCCGTCGACTCGATCACCCCGGAAGGGATCGAGGACCTTCTTCGCGTCATCACCAGCCAACCGCGTCACGTTCGTCCGCCGCTCGGCCCCCCACTCGTCCTACCGCCACAGACGGGTCCGGGTTCGATGCCCGACGCCACGTGGTCGGTGCTGTCCCAAGCCGTGCCGGTGAACTGGCTACCGGAGCTGCTCCCCCGGCAGGGTCCCGCCCAGCCGCCCTTGGTGGAGCTGCACCTGGTGCCGGTCGACCCACCCGTCCGGCTGCGCGTCCGGCAGCTCGAAGCACTTCGCGACGAGCTGCCCTCCGTCGGACGGTCGCGGCGGCTCTTCTCCCCGTCCGAGGGCCTCACCGTCGATTCGTCGCACGACGCGGTTTGGGCGTACGCGTCGAACCGCGACGGCAGTACCGGACTCGCCGTGTACCGGTCCGGGCAGCGAACGTGCTGGTTCCCCGCTACCCCGGCGACGATCGGCTGGCTGCTGGACCGGGACGACCTGATCGACCAGCTCACCGATCACCTCGGTCTGCTGGCGGATCTCGGCTTGTCCCTGCCGGGCAAGATCGCGCCTACGATCGGGATGACACCGACCGACTTCGTCCGCGTCGGCAAGCTGGGCGAAGCCGCCGCGACCTCCGTGTCGGTGCCCATGGCACAACCGCACGAGGTCAGGTTCGACGCCGACGAAGCCGTCGCGGCCGAGGACCTGCGCACTTCCGCTCGAAGCATCGCCCAGGAACTCGCCGCACGCCTCGTCCGCGCGTTGACGGGATGATCGCGCCCGGGTCAGTCCTGCCAGCGGACGCCGTAGGCGAAGCCGGGCGCCAGCTTACGGAAGTCGACGTGGACCTCACCGGATCCGTCCGGTGACAACGATGGCCCCCGCACCGCGTGGTTTCGCGCGTCGTCCTGGAACACGTTGTCCAGCAGCACGATCTCTGCCGGAGTCGGCCGCGCGAACCGGACGTGCAGTTCGAAATGGTCGACGGGGTGCCGCGGAACGCAAACGTAGTGCGGGTACCGCAGTGCGGCCCTGAACCGCAACGCGACCTCATGCCGTTCCCCACGTCGCAGTGGGGACGGCAGTCGCAGCGCGAGACCGACGCGGTCACTGGATTCCATCATCCGCCGGGTCAACGACCCGCCGTGGAACACGTCTACTTGGAGGTCCGCCTCGTCCACCGGCACCCGCGCGTCGGGCGTGGTCAAGGTGAGAGCCAAGTCCAGCTCGTCGATGTCGTCGGCGTCGGCGACCACCCGGCGGAACTCGAACGCCTCCGGTACCGGCTGGTCCAGCGCCAAGGTCACCCGCAGGTCCTCGGTATGCCAGCTGCGGCTGGGGTGAGGAAGGTCCGTCGAGCGCCCGGTGGCGATGGCCAACGCGGCCACCTGCTGGATGCCTTGGTCGATTCGACGGCGAATCGTCCGGTCGTCGCGGTCGAGCTTCTCCGCCAGCCACCGCACCCGGTCTTTGTAGAACAGGCTCCGCGCCTGCTCGTGCAGCCCGAAAGCGGCGAGTACGGCCATGCGCAGATCGTCCGCCAGCGACGTGACAAGGGCTTGCAAACGCTCGGAAACCTTTCCCCGAATCGACTCCGAGTCCTCGTCTTCGTAAATATCGCAGACCACACGCAATGCGGGTCCGACATGATCGCCGAGCTGAGGGGCAGCAATTCCCCGCCCGCGCCGGAGCCGCTTCAGCTCCTCGACCACTTCCAGCGCGCTCACGTTCACCAGTCCTCCCAAGCAGGTTCACGCACGGTGGTCAATCCTGCGTCACCGTGGATCTCGATGTCCAGTCGATCACGCGACACCTCCGCGATCGTTACCCCGCGGTTTCCTTTCCTGCCGATAGTGGAAACGGGAAACTCGTTGTCCTCGCCGCACCGGCGACCGCATTCTTGGTGAGCCGCAACGATTCCGCGGCGAAAACACTGGAAGACCTCGGCGGAGCTCGCCTGCTCGAGCGCTGCCATGGCGCGCTCGCCGAAGGAGCCGAAATGACGGTCACCTGTTCGTTTTCCTTGCTCCTCCGACTGCTTCTCTGGCTGTCGGTATCGGCGCTGCTAGCGGGCGTCCTGCTCGCCGCCGCGCCAACGCCTGCGCCCGAGGTGAAGAGCCGGTCCGTGGTCCGGACGCACGGAGAGGAGGTGCGGTGACATGCAGACCCACGTGCTCGGGCTGATCGTGACCCTGCTGACCCTCGCGTGCGGCTGAGGCAGCGCATGTGGCGAAACCGCACATCACATCGTCGGGGGCCGGCCGAATCCAGTGGTCCGGCCGGCTCCCGGACAACTCCCGACCAGTATCGCGTCGCGTTCAGGACGGTCATACTGGTCATCCGACGACGATGGGGGCTGATGAGCGAACGAGCGACTTTCGGCGCCGAGCTACGGCGCCACCGCGTCGCGGCTGGCCTCAGCTTGACCTGGCTTGCCGAGCGCACGCACTACAGCAAGGGCTACCTGAGCAAGGTCGAGACCGGGCTTGCGACGCCGAACGCGGCGCTGGCCGCCCTCTGTGAAACGGAACTGGGCATACCAGGAGCGCTCATCGGCTTCTTGCCCAGTGGCCCCAAGCGCCGCCGCACGCGGCCGGACACCCGCCCCTCCGGACTTCCCCCTCTCGCCACCGATTTCACCGGTCGGAGCACGGAGTTGCGGCGCGTCCGCGATGCCCTGCGAACCGACAGCGGTCTCTGCGTGGTGTCAGGAATGGGCGGGGTCGGCAAGACCGAGCTCGCGGTCCGGTGCGCGCACCGGCTGGAAGCGGAATTCTCCGACGGCTGCCTCTTCGTGGACCTGCGCGGATACGATCCCGAAGAACCCACCGCGAGCCCCGACGCCGTGCACGATCGGCTGCTGCGAGTGCTCGGCGTCCCGGCCGCGCTGATCCCGGCGGACCCTGACGACCGCACCGCCTTGTACCGGTCTCGGCTGCACGGGCGAAGCATGTTGCTGGTGCTGGACAACGCGGTCAGCGCGGCGCAGGTCCGGCCGCTCCTGCCCGGCGAGCCGAAGTGCCGGGTACTGATCACCAGCAGGTCGAGACTGCCCGCCATCGACGATGCCTGTCACGTCTCGCTCGACGTGCTGCCCGCACCCGCTGCCGTCGAGCTGTTCAGCGCGCTCACCGGGCTCCCGCCGGAGGACGATGTCGCGCGAGTGGTCGAGTGCTGCGGCAGGCTCCCGCTGGCGATCCGGATCGCCGCGGCGCGCCTACGGGCCCATCCTGCCTGGAACCTCGGTGAACTGGACCGGCGGCTCCACGCCGAAGCCACCCGGCTCGACGAGCTCGATGACGGCGAACGCACCCTGTCCGCGGTGTTCCGGCTCTCCGTACGGCAACTCACCACCGCCGAATCCCAGCTCTTCAGACTGCTCGCCCTGCATCCCGGCGACGATTTCGACGTCCACACCGCGAGTGCGGTGAGCGGGCTCAGCCTGCGTGAAACCGACCGGGCGTTGGAACGGCTCCATGACACGTACCTGCTCGTGCAACCGGACGTGGCGCGCTATCGGTTCCACGACCTGCTGCGAACATTCGCTCGCGAGGACCTGCTCAACGGTTCGGCGGAACAGGATCGCACAAGAGCCTTCCGCAGGCTCGCCGGCTACGCGGTGCGAAACACCGCCAACGCCGATCGCCTGCTCACGCCACAGCGGTTCCAGCCCGCCATCGAATTCGAACCCGACCTCCCGGAGCGGGTCAGGCTGGACGACGACGAAATGGCCCTCACCTGGTTCCAGGCCGAGTGGCCGAACCTGGTGGCGTTGTGCCGCGCCGCCAACAAACGCGGCGAACACGACCGGTGCTGGCAGTTGGCATACTTCCTGCGCGGCTTCTTCTTCACCAGCAAGCTGTGGGACGCGTGGATCGCAACCAACCGGTGGGCACGGGAATCCGCCGCCGCGCTCGACAACCGGTGGGCACTCGCCACGGTGACAGCCAATCTCGGGGTCGCCATGGTCGACCAAGGGAAGCTCGACGAAGCCACCGTTTACTACCGCGAAGCGCTCGGCCTGTACCGCGATCTCGGCGACGGTCATGGTGAGAGCACTATGCTCGCGCACCGCGCCTGGGTAGCCCACTACCGGGGCCACCACGACGATGCGCTGCACGATCTGCGTCTCGCACGTGTCTGCTACGAACGAACCGGCAACCGCCGCAACGCAGCCATCACCAATCGCGGCATCGCCTTGGTCATGACCGCGCTCGGTCAGGCTGTCGAAGCCGCCACCGTCGCCATCGACATCCTGCCGATCTTCGACGAACTCGGGCTCCCGCTCGACGCCGCCATGACGCAGAACTGCCTGGGCTGGGCGTGGTTCCACACAGAACGCGACGATCTTGCGACCGCCGCCTACCAGGATGCCGTCACCCGAGCCGTGTCCTGCGGAAGCGACTACGAAACAGCCCGCGCCTACACCGGCCTCGGCAACCTCGCGGCCGCACGAGGTGAACGCGAGGTAGCGGCGGAATTCTGGGCGCGCGCCGACGAAGCCCACCCCGGCCTGGATCCAGTCATCGTCGGGGAAAACCGCGCGCGACGTTCGCTCGCCGGAGCCACACCGCAGTCCGGTGGATCCGGTAGTTCCCCGGCTCAGGAAACGCGGACCTGGACGGTGGAGTAGTTGTCGGCCGGGTTCTCGGTGGGGTCGCGGTAGAACCCGAGCGTGCCGAACTCGACCCCGGCGGAAACGGGTGCGGCGGCAGACAGGTCGACCTCGGCGGGGACGACGACGGCGCCAGGGTCCAGTTTGCCGTCGGTGTCGCAGACCAGCGACGGCCAGTCGTCGATGTGGCAGGTCCACCCCGGCGCCGGGCGCGCGGTGGCGGTGAGGCCCTTCGGGATCGGGGCGGTGATCGAGCTGCCGACCTTGGGCACGTTCCCGATGTTGGAGTAGGTGAGCTTGACGGTGCCCGGTTTGCCCGCCGGAACCTCCACTGTGGACGGTGCGGCGGTCAGCTTCACGTCGGCGCGGCGTTCCGCGGCCGCCGCCGTGCCCACCGTCGCCGTGCAGACGCCGCCCAGCAGGAGCGTGCCGAGCAGGACCGAACCGATTCGCCGCATGCTTCTTCCTCCACCCTGTCGTGACGACACCCCCGACGAGTGCCATTCTCCTTGTCCACGCACGACTCCCCGTGCGCGTTGCCGATCACCCGAGAACGAGCGGGAGTTTCGCCGCCAGGCCACCGAGATCCGCCCGTTCCGCGTCCGTCGGGGCGCGTCTTCCGGTGCCGACCAGCAGCACGTCTTCGTCCGAAAAGGATTCCGGGAACGCGGCACCGGCGATCTTCTCCACCATCTCGCGCGTCTTGGCCAGCCCCTCGGCGGGAGGACCCGCCGCCCCGGGAAGGTCCGCGACCAGGTCGAGGTGGTGCAGCGTCCATTCCAGAACGTAGGCGGCGAGGTAGTCGCCTGCGGTGAGAACCTGGTCCTGCGTGCTGACGCGGAGCCCGGGGTCCGCGAGATCGGCGGCCCGTCCCGCGGCGGAGCCGACGTCGTCGAGGTGAAACTTCAGCAGCCCCGGATCCTCGTACGCGGCGGCCAGCCGGACGATCAGCGCGTCGAGCGGATCGTCACCGGTCGGCGGCTCTTCGGCGACGGCCCAGTAGGTGATCGCGTCACGGGTCGGCTCGGTCTCGGCCGGGGTCACGAGGGTGATCAGCACGTCCTGCGCGTCGATGACCAGGTGGCACACCAGGTCCCGCACGAGCCAGCCCGCGCACCCGGACGGCCGTGCGAAGTCCTCGTCCCGGAGATCGGCGACCGCCGCGCGCAACGCCGCCCACGAGCGCGAGAAGAGATCCATACCGGCAACGTAGTGCGGTCCGGGAAGGACGCACAAGCCACCGAGGTGGCGGCCGTCCTAGGCTGGGCGCGCCATCGCCGACTACCGACCGGAGGCCCGATGACGACCGAAACCCCCGCGGACCGCCGCAGCTTCTACCACGTGTGCTTCGCCGTGCCCGATCTGCGCGCCGCGATGGACGAACTCGCGGAGCTGGCCGGTCTCAGCTGGGGAGAACCGGTGCACAGCGAACTCGGCGACTGGCCGTATTCGCTGGTGTTCTCCCGCGAGTTCCCGCACATCGAGCTGATCAGCGGCGGCGAAGGATCCCCGTGGTACGCCGAACGGCCCGGTTTCCACCACCTCGGCTGGTGGACCGACTGCCTCGACGCGCTGCCGCAGAGCTGGGACGCGGCCGGCGCGCTCCCCTGCTTCGACGGCCGCGACCACGGCCGCCGCTTCCTCTACGCCGACGCTCCCGCCTCCGGCGCACGGCTGGAAGCGGTCGACGCCAAGCAGCGCAACGACTTCCTGCGGCGCTGGGCCGGGTAGGAGCACACGGTCTAGTACATTTTGCGGATTTTCGCCCCGGACGAGGGCTCCGGCTGGCAGGATGATCGCGTCGGAACACCTTCACCTGGGGGAAGGAAAACCCGGAAGTGAAAACACGTACCTGGTGGCGCGGCGCGGCCGTCGCCGCCGCCTTCCTGAGCAGCGCCGCGGTCGCGGCGCCCGCGCAGGCGATCATCAACGGAACCGTCGCGACCGAGGACTACTCGTTCGTCACCTCGATCCAGCGCGAATACAAGGGCGACCCGACCACGCAGTGGTGCGGTGGTGCCCTCGTCGCGCCGACCTTGGTGGTGACCGCGGCGCACTGCGTTACCAAGGCGGGCACGAACGGCGCGCCCTACACGCCGGTCGATCCCGGCATCTACCAGGTGCGGGTCGGCTCCAACGACCGCACCACCGGCGGGGAAACGGCGAAGGTCGCCGGGTTCGAGATCATCCCCGGCTACGTCAACAGCGCGGACCGCAACGACGGCAAGGACATCGCGCTGGTGCGGCTCGACCACGCGGTGTCGAAGCAGCCGATCCCGCTCGCGGGGATCACTCCCGCACCGGGTAACGCCGTCCGGCTGATTGGCTGGGGCTACACCGATATCAAGCAGAACAACCCGACCCAGCTGCCCAAGCAGCTGCACCGGCTCGACTTGCCCGTGGTGCTCCCGTCGACGAAGCAGTGCGTGCAGGACCCCGCCACAGGCAGCGACGCCTACGGCATCCGGAAGGGCGACTTCTGCGCCGAGTCCCGCGACCACGTGTCGGGCTCCTGCGGCGGTGACTCCGGTTCGCCCGTCCTCCAGCTCGTCTACGGCCGGTTCGAGCTGGCCGGGGTGCAGAGCCGGGCGCCCGGCGACATCTGCGGCCAGACCCCGGACATCAACACCAGCGCCCCCGCCTACCGGGACTGGATCACCAGCGTCACCGGCTGACCCTCGAAGATCCGTCATCGAAACCAAGGAGAAAACCGAATGCTGACCGAAATCGCCGACCCGATCGGCAGAATCGAACTCACCGACCTCGATCTGGGAGAGACCGCGAGCACGGCCGACGTCGCGCACGTGACCATGGCTTGTACCGGCTCCCAATGCCAGGAGACCACGATGCAGTGCCACTCCGCCGGAGGGTTCTGCTGACTCCGAACTGGTCACCGGCGCTGTCCCTGCTCGAACGCAGGGCGGCGCCGGTGACCGCCGGTGACGACGCCCGCGAGCGCGGTAGGCGCAGGCTCGCCGCGTGGCGGCGGGACAAGCTCGTCACCGGCGGCGTCGAAGTCGACCTCGACCTCTGGGAAGAGGACGAATACCTGGTGCTGCTAGGCGAATCCCCCGACCAGCTCAGCGCCCGGCTTCCCGAGCAACCACCATGGCTGACCGTGCTCGTCGAAGCATGGGCCCACCCGGAACCGGCCGTTGTGGACGGTGTGCTCGCGCTCGCCGCACCGCTGCTCGGCCATTTCGAACGCCAGCTCCGGCGGGATGTCGCCTGGCTGTCGCCAGACCATCCTCTGTTCGTCCGCGACGCCAAGCAGTTGACCACCATGGTCACCCCGACGCTGGTGCGAGAGATGCACGCGGCACGGGACCGCCTTACCGGGGAGACCCCGGAAGCCCGCTTTTCGTCCTTCGTGGACCTGTTGCGGGACAAGGAAACCTCGCTCGAAATCCTCTCGCGCCACCCCGTGCTCGCCAGGGAGCTGGTGGCCGAGCTGGGTTCGTGGGCGACCGTCCGCGCCGAGTTCGCCGCACGGCTGCGAGACGACCTGCCGTCGATCGCGCCCGGCCTGACCGCGAATGACGTGACGGCGGTCGACTTCGGCGCTGGGGACACCCACCGCGGCGGCCGGAGCGTCGCCGTGGTGACGTTCGACGACGGACGGCGAATCGTCTACAAACCACGGGGATTGGCCACGGAACGGCACTTCTCCGCCTTCTTGGCCTGGGCGAACGACCGAGGGCTCCGCCATCCACTTCGCCACCTCCAGGTCTTCGATCGCGGCAAGTACGGCTGGACGGAGTTCGCCGAGGCCGCGAGCTGCACCACCGAAGCCGAGGTCGCCCGGTTCTTCTGGCGTCAGGGAGCGCAGCTCGCGCTCCTGCACGCGCTCCGCGCGCAGGACATGCACGCGGAGAACCTGATCGCCGCCGGTGAGCACCCGGTGTTCGTGGACCTCGAGTCGGTCTTCGTGCCGCCGATCCGGCCGCACGCCACCGAAACCGTGCTCCGCGTCGGCCTGCTCCCGAACCGGACGGTCAAGGAGGATGCCGGCAACGTCCGCGCGGTGGACATGAGCGGGATGACCGGCGCGCAGGGCACGCCGACGCCGATGCCGTTGCCGCACTGGGTCGACGCGGGCACCGACCGGATGCGGCGCGAACGCGACCACTTGACGATGCCAGCCGCCGACAACCACGCGACGCTCAAATCGTCCACAGTAGACCCGTGGCATCATCGGGCCGAGTTGCTCGACGGGTTCACCGACGCCTACCGGCTGCTCGCAAGGAACCGGGCCGAGTTACTCGCCGACAACGGCCCCATCGCGGCGTTTTCGGGTGCCGAGGCGCGGCCGATCCTGCGCTCGACGATGATCTACGGCCGGATCCTGCTGGAGTCATGGCACCCGGACGTACTCGGCGACGCGCTCGACCGATCGTGCCTGTTCGAGCTGCTCGCCAAGGGGCACCAGGCGGTCGAGGGTCGCGAGGAGCTGATCGCCAGCGAGATCCGGCAGCTCACCGACCGGGACATCCCCGCGTTCACCATCACCGTCGGCTCGCGCGACCTGCGCGACGAAACCGGCGTGCTGGTACCGGACTTCTACCCCGTGTCCGGGCTCGACGCGGTCCGCGAAGGACTCTCCGAGCTCGGCGAAGCCGATCTGACCAGGCAGCGCTGGTGCATCGAAGCATCGCTCGCCGCGCTGGCCGGTGACGGCGTCGCACCCGGTACGCCGGTAGTGCCACGCCCGCTCGCGTCTCCGATCGACGTGCCCACCGCGGTCGAGGCGGCCACCCTGATCGGCGACCGGCTGCTCGACACCGCGCTTCACGACGACGGCGAGCCGGGGTGGCTCACGTTGCGTCTTGCCGCCGAACAGCACTGGGTGCTCGCGCCAACCGAACTCGACCTGTACGACGGTAACGCGGGTATCGCCCTGTTCCTGGCCTGGCTCAGCGAATTGAGTGGGCGGAACCGGTACCGCGAGACCGCCGAAGCGATCGCCGCGAGGATTGCGGATGCCACAGACCGCCTGGCGGACCAGCCCGTCGGGATGTTCGCGGAACTCGGCGGCGCCGTCTACACGCTGGCCACGCTCGGTTCGCTCTGGCACTCGGACGCGCTGCTCGACGCCGCCGCGGACCTCGTTCCGCCACTGACCGCGAAGCTCGCCGAGGACACCGCACTGGATGTCATGTCCGGCACCGCGGGTGCCGCACTCGCGGTCGCCGCGCTGCACGCGATCCGGCCGGACGAGCGCACGGAACGCGCACTGCTGACGGCGGGCACCGTCCTGCTCGACCGGGCCGAACCGCACCCGGACGGACTCACCGTGCCGACGATGGGCACCCGCGTGCCGATACTCGGCTATTCCCACGGCGCGTCCGGTGTCGTG
Source organism: Amycolatopsis sp. CA-230715 (assembly GCF_018736145.1). Lineage (GTDB taxonomy): Bacteria > Actinomycetota > Actinomycetes > Mycobacteriales > Pseudonocardiaceae > Amycolatopsis. Next base: position 6,803,901 of record NZ_CP059997.1, on the reverse strand, counting down.
CTGGCGCTGACCAGGATCGCGCTGGCCACCGGGCAGGACCGGTTCGCCGAAGCGGCCGCCGCCGTGCTCCGTTACGAACACGCCCAGTTCGACCACGTGGCACGCGGCTGGCCGGACCGCCGCGAAAGCACGCCGGACGACGCCTTCATGAACGCGTGGTGCCACGGCGCCGCCGGAATCGGGATCGCCCGCGCCGAACTGCTCGGCGATCCCGCGGTCGCGGTGGATCTGGACCGGGCGGTGGACGCCGCGCGGCGCGACCTCCTCGACGAGACCGGCACCTCGGTCATCGGGTTCACGCATGACTCGCTGTGCCACGGAACGCTCGGGCTGGTGGAGACCATGCTGAGCGATCCCGCCAGTGCTGAAACCGCGAAACGGGTCGCGGGCACCGTCGCGAATTCGGTGCTGGCCGGGGAAACCCGGTGCGACACCCCGTACAGCACGTGGGTACCGGGACTGATGACCGGTGCCGCCGGGATCGGCTACGGCCTGCTGCGCGCCGCCGCCCCCGACCGGGTGCCGAACGTGCTGGCGGCGCGCAGCTGAGCACCGCTACGGCGCGTCGGGGCCGACGTCGGCCGGGGTCAGCGGCCTCGCCGGCGCCGCCTTGGCGTACTGGTCGGCGCCGACGTCCTTGGTGCCGGGCCGGGTCTGCTGGTCGATGTCGAGTGCGACCTTCGGGAACGAGCCGGTCGCCGCGCCGATGACCGGGCTGGTCGCGGTCGGCCGCGGCAACCCGTGCGCGTCGGGCACCAGCTTCGGGTCGATCGTGCGGTACGCGTCCGACGGCAGGCTTCCCGCGGGTGCGCCGAACAGGATGTTGCCGGTGAAATGGGACCCCTCACCCGCACCCTTCGCCGCGTCCTTTCCCTTGCCCAGCAGGATGTTGTCGGCGAGCGTGCCGTCCGACGGCGGGAACGGCTTCCCGTCGTTGAACCAGACGATTTTGTCGGTACCGGAAAGCGTGTTGAAGGCGACCAGGCAGTGGTCGGCCGCTTCGTGGTTCGTGCCGCTGGTGGTGTCGTCGCGGACCTCGCCGCCGCCGAACTCGATCGGGGTGCCCGCGGTGTCCTTGACGATGTTGTTGACGATGACGTGGTCGTTGCCGAAGAACCGGATCCCGGTGGTGCCGCCGGTGAGGATGTTCCCCTCGACGACCGAATTCCACCCGTGCCGCAACGAGATCGTGCCGTGGCTGTCGGTGATCGTGTTGTACCGCACCACGTTCTTCGTCGACTTGATCGAGATCGCTTCGGAGTCCCCGTCCGCCTTGTCGAACAGGTTGTGCTCGATCAGCCCGTCCGCGACGGCGTGCTGCCTGCCGGACAGGCCGAAGCGGATGGACTCGCCGCCGTTGGTGCCGTGGAACTGGTGGTTGAAGAAGTAGTTGTGGTGCACGTGCACCCGTTTCGCCATGTCCTTCGCCCCCGGCCCGACGACCTGCAGGTAGACGCCCGCCTCCGTGCGGTTCTCGAACCTGTTGTGGTCGACCTCGGTGTCGTCGGCCTTCACCGTCAGGTCGGCCTTTCCTGGATTTCCCTTGAACACGTTGCGCGTGACCCGGTCACCCAGCGCGTCGCCCGGCACGGTCAGCCCGGCGTCGTTGTCGAACACGAACCCCCGCACCACGACGTGGGACGCGCCGGTCAGGTCCAGCCCGCCCGCCCCGGTGAACCGGGCCGTTCCCGTCTCCGCGGCGATCGTGATGGGCGCCTGGGCGGTGCCCGAGCGGCCCACCCTGATCGGGCCCGCGTCGTAGACACCGGCCGCCACCTGGACACGGTCACCCGGCCTGGCCTGCGCCAGCGCCTCGGCCAGCTGGCTCGACGACGACACGGCGAGCGTGCGCGGCGCCGTCACGCCCGCCGACGCGGACTGCACGCCGCACACGGCGAACAGCCCGGCCGCGGCCACTACGCCGAGCCTCCTCGGCACGGTTCGGGTCATGTCTGCTCCTCCGGATCGGGGCGGCGGCCTGAAAATCCACAGTGGACGGTCAGGTACGGGTGGCTTTGAAGGCGCGGAAGAGCAGGTAGGTGTCGACGATGTCGGACCGCGCGCTCTCGACCGAGCGGTAGATACCCCACTTCGGGCGGACGTAGTCGCCCTGGCCCGGCATCTTCACGCCGGTGCGCCTGCCTTGCGCGGCGATCGGCGCGGCCGGTCCCGTGCCGTCGCGGATGACGCACGCCGCGACCCCCGCGGCGCCCGGGGTCAGCGTCCATTCGACGGTGATCCACTTGTCCCGCAACGGGGCGAGCGCGGTCGAGGCGATGGACGGCGAGCCGGGGTTCGCGTAGGCGCGTGCGCGGATCATCTCGGTGCCGCCGTCGCGCGTCAGGTCGAGGGTCACCCACGGGCCCCCGTTGGTCGACGGCGTCTTGGTCTGGAACAAGTGCGTGAACTTGCTGGTGCCGTGCAGGGTCGACGGCAGGTACGTCTCGTAGGAGATCGTCCACGTCTCGCCGTCGCGCATCTTCAGCGCGGTGCCGTTCTGCACCATGCCCTTGACCTCGGTGCGCTGGCGGTCGCCGCCGCCGGTGGTGTCGCGGTCGTCGGCCCAGATGGCGAACCGGTAGTGGTCGCCTTCGGGATAGGCGTACCTGCGGTCCGGGTGGTGGTGGCCGCGGTCGGCTTCGACGCCTTCGAAGGCCTTCATCCCGTCCGTCGCCGGGTCGGGGTGCCAGAGCGGGGCCGCGTCGGCCGTGGCGAGCGGGCTGAGCGCGACGGGAACGGCGAGCGCGGAAACGGCCAGCGTGCGCAGGGCCGTGCGCCGGGTGAGTTCGCTGTGCGACGGGTTCGTCCTCATCGGTGTGTCCTTCCTGACGGCAGTTCGACAGGGGGCACATCGGTCGGCGGAGTCCCGCCGGGCCACGCGCCCCGGAAGGAACATCCGATGTCTTCCCGGAGCTAAAAATATGAGTAGCGCTGTGTACTGTCAACGCTGCGCGGAGTTCCACCTTGACGGGAAGGGATCGTGTGCCATTCATCGGAGCACCTGCCCCGGAGAAGCGACTGCCGATGCCCCCACTGTGACGTTCGGGGCACTGGATTCCCCGAACGTCACAGTGATGCCGGGTGCGCGGCGGGGCGATCGGCGGCGGAGCCTGTCGTTGGTCCCCGAAGGCCACCCTCGGGGCGCCTAGCGCCGCACATCCACCCCTCGCACACTCGACCACCACGACACGCCTGCCCCGAAAGTGACCTTCGGGGCACTGGATTCCCCGAATGCCACCTTCGGGGCGCGCGAACGCCCGCTACGGCTCGCGCGCCTCGGCGCCGGAAAAGTTCCGGGCGCGCCCAAGATCCGGATCGGCGGGCTGGCGAACGAGTGAAGGTGGGGTCGGGGGTGAACGGCCCCCGTTCAGGTCGCTACCGTTTAAGGGATGCTTCGAAGGACGGGGCCACTCACACCGACGGCGGGGTGACTGGTGCAGGAACGCAAGCTGCGGCGCCGCTGCAGGCGGCTGCTGAACGAACTCGGCATCCGCCCGCCGCTCGACGTCCTCGAACTGTGCCGCAAGGTCGGGGAGCAGCGCGGCCGCCCGATCCGGCTGATCGCGCACCGGATCCCGGTGCCGGGCCCGTTCGGCGCCTGGATCGCCACCGGCAAGGCCGACTACATCGTGTACCAGCAGGACACGAGCAAGGCCCACCAGTGCCACATCATCCTGCACGAGCTGGGGCACATGCTGGCCGGGCACGTGGCCACCGCGGAGGACGACGGCCTGGTCACGGAGCTGGCCCCGAGCGCGCCCCCGCCGGGCCACCCGCGCGAGCAGTACCCGGACCTGGAACCGGAATCGGTCCGGCACGCGCTGCGGCGCACCTCCTACGACACCGACCACGAGCGGGAAGCGGAGACGGTGGCGACGATCATCCTGGAATGGGCGTCCGTGCTGGACCGGGTCACCCCGGAGTCCTCGAACGAGGCCACCGCGCGGCGGATCGAGACCGCGCTGGGCGAACGGCTGGGCTGGTTGTGAACTCCAACGTCGCGCTGACGGTGCTCCAGGGCGTGATCCTCTACCCCGCCCTGCTGTGGAAGATCTACCAGCTCACCCGCGCGCCGAAGGACGTGGCGCGCTGGATGGTCACCGCGTGCCTCGCCTGCTTCGCGGCCGCGTACCCGTTCGGCTTCCTCGCCGGGAACGTGAACCAGCCGAACCCCGGCCCGATCGTGCCGCTGCTGTTCCAGCACTTCTTCCTGTGCGGGCTGGTCTACACCCTGGCCTGCTTCTTCCTGTTCTCGGCGCTCCCGGTCGCCGAAGCGCGGCGGCGCGCCCTGCTGGAGGCGATCCCGTTCGCCGTCGCGATGCTGGTGATGGTGCTCGTGGCGGTGTTCATGCCGGACGTCCCGCCCGCGCGGTACCCCCTCGCCGGGGTCTTGACGTTCTACCTCGCCGCCGACCTCTACCTCACCTACGGCATCGCGAGCGCGTACTTCTTCACGCGGCGCTACGCGCGCGGCGCCGGGCCCCGGCTGGCACGTGGCCTGCGGGTGGCTTCCGTCGGGTTCGCCATCTCCGCGGTCGGCGGGTCGACGCTGGTCGCGGTGGTCCTCGTGCACTGGACCGGCGCGGCCATCCCGTGGCTGCTCGTGCAGGGCACCGTGTTCCTGGTGTTCCCCGGGGCGCTGCTGCTGGTCATCGGCCTGTCCTACCCCGGTGTCGCGACCAGGCTCGCCGCGGGCCGCGTGTGGCGGCAGCACCTGCGGACCTACCACCGGCTCGGTCCACTGTGGACCGCGCTGCACGAGGCCTTCCCGGAGGACGCGCTGAGCCGCGCGCCGCTCAACCCGTGGCGGGACGCGCTGAGCCTGCGCGGCGTGCACCGCAGGTACTACCGGCGGGCGATCGAATGCCGGGACGGGCTGGTCCGGCTCAGCCCGTACCTCGCGCACCTCGGCGACGACGGCGACCTGGCGGAACGGCTCGGCGAAGCGTTGCGCTCGCACGCGCGAGGGGAAACGGTGGCACCGGAGGCGATGCCCGTCGCGATGCCCGATGGCGACAGCCTCGACGACGACGTCCGCGAACTGGTCACCCTCTCCGACTCGCTGCGGGCCGTACCGGCTTGAGACGGGACCGCGGCGTGGTCGCCGCGGTCCCGCGCTGTTTCCGAAGCACTCGTCAGAAGCCCACGTTTATGCAGGCGAGCCGCGCTCCGGCCATTCCGGCGTGGCCGGGCTCGGTGTGGGTGTGCGTTTCGTGGATGACGACCGACTGGGCGTGCCGCTCCCCGTCGAATCCCCAGTCCACTGTGGACTCCGCGTAGCCGGTGCCGTCGTGGTCGGTGGTGAAGTCGAGCCAGATCTCGTTGTCCGGGTTGGCGTACTTCGGGTCGACCGAGGGCTGCACGGGGTCCTGGACGTGCTGGTGGTGCGGGCCGGAGTCGGCCGCCTTCTCACCGCAGGGCTTGGAATGCGCGTGAGAACCGTACTCGCGGTCGGGGAGCAGGCCCTTGACGTACAGCCTGGTCTTGGTCCGGTGCGCGTTCGTGTACCCGGAAACGACGACCTTCGAACCGACGGGGGCGAGCTTGGGGTCGTGGGTGATGGCGTTCGCGCCCGGCGTGTAGAGCGCGAACGTGCCGCGAGCGTAGATGTGGTGACCGTGCCCGTGCCCGGCGGATCGCGCCGGGGCCGCGACGGCGACACCTGTCGTAGCGGTCAACAACAAGGCGGATAGAACAGCGGGGAGGAATCGCATGTCACCTCTTTAGCAGCAGCGACCGGCCGCGCTACCGCCATCACTCGATCGGATGCGGCGATACGGCGGGGGCGAGCCCGGCTCTTACTCCATCCGAAGGATCCGCCCTGCCGAGCGTCCATTGAGGACTGACCGTCCTGCGCGAGATCCGTGCCGGGTCGCCGCGGTGCTGCCGCGCCGGGCTGAGCTGAGGCCGCTTTCGCAAGCTAGATCACGCCGGCCCGCACGGCGAAGGCGACCGCGTGGGCCCGGGTGGTGAAGTGGTAGCGGCGCATGAGGCCGTGGAGCACGTTCTTCACGGTGCTCTCCGAGTAGGTCAGCCTGATGGCGATCTCCTCGGTGCCGTGCCCGTCGGCCAGCAACCGCAGCACTTCCCGCTCGCGCACGGACAGCCCCAGCAGCGTCAGGCCGTGGGGTTCGAGCACATCGCGCCGCATGCGGTCGAGCCGCTCCAGGAGATCGCCCTGCAGCCGCGGCGGCAGCTGGGCCACGCCCCTGCTGACCGCGACGACGGCCTGCGCCAGGTCCTCCCCGGTCATCGTGCGCCGCGGCAGCAACGCGGACATCCCGCATTCGATCGCCGTCATCAGCACTTCGCTCCGGAAGTGGTCGGTGACGATGACGCACCGCGGCGGGTGGTCGAGCCGCGACGCGTCGCGGATCTCGCGCAGGAGCGCGAAGGTGCCGTCGTCGACGGAGTCTTCGACGACCACGATCACCTCGGCGGAGGCGGATTCGCCGCCGCCGAGCAGTCTCAGCCGCGCGTCGGCGTCCAAGATGCTCGCCGCACCGAGCCCGGTCAACGGATCCGACGCGTGCACCGCGACCGTCACCACCGCCGCGCCGACCTCGTTCGCCAGTACCTGTCCCAGCGTCATGTCCCCTGCCTCCGCGGGTTCTGTGCCACCCTGTCGCTCCCTCTTGTCCGCGGCAGGCCCGGCGTCCCCGTCGACCGGAACCGGATCACGAAGGTTGCTGCTGGAACCCGGTGATCAGGTCGCTCAGTTCCTGGGGCAGGGTGCCGCCGAAGACCTCCTCGACGAACTCGGCGCCGTCGGTGGGCGTGGCGTTGCGGGTGGACATCGCGTCCTCGAACTCGGTGAGAGCCGCTTCGACGTCGCCGAGGTGCGCGGCGAGAGCGGCGCCGAGTTCCGCGCCGTCGAGCATCGCGTTGTTGGCGCCTTCACCGTCCGGGGCCGCGAGGTGGGCGGCGTCGCCGATGAGGGTCACCCCCGGCCGCCGGTCCCACCGGTGCCCGGTCGGCAGGGCGAAGATCGGGCGCGGAACGGGTGCGGTGTCGGCGTCGGTGATCAGCGCGGTGAGCTCCGGTGCCCAGCCGTCGAACTCGCCCGCGATCCGGGCGGTGGCCACGACGGGGTCCGTGAAGTCGATCGCGGCGAACCACTCCTGGGACCTGGTCAGGATCACGTAGGTGTGCAGGGTCCCGCCGCGCTCCCGATGGGCGTTGATCGCCCGGTCCTGCTCCGCCGCGATCAGGGTCCCGCCGCCGACGGTCTTCGCGGCGACCGGGTGGCGCTCGTCGGCGTCGTGCAGCCAGGTCTCGACGAACGTGTCCCCGGTGTACGCCGGTACGGCACCGGACAGTAGCGGCCGGACGCGGGACCAGGCGCCGTCGGCGCCGACCAGCAGGCTCGTTTCGGTCGTGGTGCCGTCGGTGAAGCCCACCTCGTGACGGCCATCGCCGAGGTCGCGGACGCCGTCGACCTTGCGGCCCCACTCGACGGTGCCGGGCGGGAGCGAGTCGAGCAGCAGCTGGCGCAGCTCGCCGCGCTGCACCTCGGGACGGCCGCCGGTGCCGTCGTCGGCCTTCTCGAACACGACGGTCCCGTCCTTGCCGACGAACCGCATCGCTTGGCGGCCCTCCAGGACCAGTTCCCGGAACTCGTCCATCAGATCCGCCGCTTCGACGGCGCGTTGGCCGTTGTAGTCGTGGATGTCGAGCATGCCGCCCTGAGCGCGCGCGGCCGGGGAAGGTTCGGCTTCGTGGACGGTGGCGCGGATGCCGTGGAGGTGCAGGACCCTGGCCAGGGTGAGGCCGGCGAGACCGGCGCCGATGATCGTGACATGAGTTGACTGAGGCATGCCCCCGAGACTGGTGCCGCGCGCTGGCAGGGCGCGCACACCCGCCTGGTACCGACCTGGCACGCGGTGTCAGCGCGGGTGCGCGGACAACGGCCGGTGAACAGCAGGCGAAAAGCCCGCCGGAACGCGGTGTGACGTCCCGCGCGCTCACTACGGTGGTTCGGTCCTTTGCGTGCTCCCCCGATACCGGAGGCGGTCGTGGCCGACTTTCCCTGGGAACTGGTCCTGGCGCTGGTCGGCGCGCTCGTCCCGATCGTCGCGTTCCTGTGGGAGTTCGCCTTCGTCGGCCGCAAGCAGCTCGGCTACCGGATCCAGATGAACGCGACGGCGACCGACGTCGGCAGGGAGCACGCGGGCGCGTGGCAGCAGCTGCAACTGGAGAACGACGACGAAACACCGCTGCAGAACCCGTCGTTCGTCCTGCTGCGCATAGAAAACACCGGCACGACGAACATCGACACCCACGACTACGCCAGCCCCAACGAATCCAAAGTCGGGATCAGGTTCAAGTTCCCGGGACGCACCGTGGCCGGACTGGTGGTGGCCGATCTCCACAAGACGCTTTCGACCGCACACTTCAGTCCCGATTCGGGGTTGAACACGCGAAACGTCGAGAGTCCGGGACAGACCGAAGGTGTCATCGAGCTGCCGAGGGTCCCGTTGAACCCCGGCCAGCACTACAAGGTGCTGGCCGTTCTCGAAAGCCCCGACGGCGGCGAACTCGCCCACCCCACGGTCGACGGCAGCATCAAGACCGGTCTCGGGAGCGGGGAGATCAAGAAGACCGAGAGCTTCACCGGCATACCACGGTGGATCGTCGCGCTGATCGTCGCGCTCGTGGCCATCGCCTCCGCCGAACCCTTCGTCCTCGATCAGTTCAGCGACAAACCAGCGCCGCTGGACTGCGCGACGGGTCGGCTCACGGTCACCGGCTCGACGGCCTTCGAACCCATCGTGCGGGAGGCCATGGCCGCCTACGCGAAATCCTGCCAGGGAAGCGGTTTCCAGGCCGAGATGACCGGCAGCACCAACGGCCTCGAGCAGCTGAACAACAGCAGGAGCCCGGACGTGGTGGCGTTTTCCGACGGGCTGAAGACCGAGGTGAAGGGGCAGAAGCTCCCCGAGCTGATCCAGCGCCCGGTCGCGCTCCAGCTCTTCACCCTGGTGGCCAACAAGAACACCGGTGTCGAGGACCTCACCCTGGCTCAGGTCAAAGACGTCTTCGGCGGACGGGTCGGCGCGTGGAAGGACATCGGGGCGAAGAACGACCTGCCGGTCCGCCTCGTCGACCGGGAATCCTCGTCCGGCACCAGGGCCACCCTGGAACAACGCGTCCTCGGGTTCAGCGAGCCCGGCGAGAACTCCACCGACTGCGAGCAGCCGAAGACCGACCTGCGCGGCCAGGTCACCCGCTGCCGCCAAGGGGACACGACCGCGGTGCTGAACGCCGTCGCGAACACACCCGGCTCGATCGGGTACGTCGAACTCGGCGCCGCCACGGACCGCCAGAAGACGAAGCAGGACGTCGTCAAGGTGCGCATCGACGGCCAGCAGTCCACTTTGGACACGACGGACCGCGGGATGTTCCCCTTCTGGCAGACCGAATACGCCTACACCTTCAGCGAGCCCAAGTCCGACTCCCTCGCCGCCAGCTTCCTGCGCTACCTGACCAACCAGGTCGGCATGGACATCATCCGCTCCCACGGCCACCGCCCGTGCGCCGATCTGCAGAACCCGGTGCGGTGCCGCCCATCGTGACCACCGATGATGGTGGCATGGAGATCTGGCACAACCCGCGCTGCTCCAAGTCGCGGGCCGCGAAGAAGGCGCTCGACGACTCCGGCGCGGAGTACACCGAGCGCCGCTACCTCGACGCCCCGCCGACCGCGGCCGAGCTCACCGAGGTCCTCGGCAAGCTCGGCGCGGAGCCGTGGGACATCACGCGCACCGCCGAACCCGTCGCGAAGGAGCTCGGCCTCGCGGACCTGCCGCGCGACGCCGCGAACCGCGAACGCTGGATCGGGCTGCTGGCGGACAACCCGGTGCTGATCCAGCGGCCGATCCTGGTCGACGGGCAGACCGCCGTGGTCGGCAGGGACGAGGAAGCGCTCCGCCGGATCGTCTAATCCACCAAGTGCAACCAGGCTGCGGCGAGCGCGGCGTCCCCGGCCGGTGTCGGATGCACGCCGTCCGCCGCCCAGTACTCCGGCCCGGTCTTCGCGGCGAGCCCGGCGAACATGCCGTCGGCGGCGAGCAGGTGCGCGCCGTATTTGGCGGCGAGTTCGCGCACGACCTGGATCTTCGGGTCCAGGTCCGCGCGCCACTCCTTCCTGACTTTTTCGCCGAGGTGCGCGTCGCCGACTTCGACGCTGCCGCGGATCGGGAGCAGGAACGGCTCGATGAGGATCAGCTCGGCGCCGGTCTCGGCCAGCGGGGCGAGCAGGCGGTCGTACCCGGCCGCGTACTCCGCCGCTCCGATCACGCGGCCGTCCGGGTCGTACGAGTGCCAGCCGACGTCGTTGATGCCGACGAGGATCGACACCACGTCCGGGCGCGCGTCGAGCACGTCCGCCTGCCAGCGGGCTTCGAGATCCGACACCTTGTTGTCCGCGATCGCCGTGTTCAGCCAGGTGATGGTGCGTTCCGGGTGCCGGAACCCCCATTCGCCCGCGACGCGCAGCGGGTAACCGGACCCGAGCCCCTCCTCGCTGGCGAGCCGCCCGCGGTCGGTGATCGAATCGCCGGTGAACAGCACGGTGCTCCCGTCGCGCAGGGTGATTGTCATCAGGTACTCCTCGAATTCGTTGGGACAAAAGGGATTCAGGCGACCGGGTTGCCGAACCACCGGCTCGCGGCGGGCTCGAACGCTTCGGGGAACGCAGCGCCCGCCCAGGCGACGAAGCCGTCCGGCCGGACGAGCACTGCCTCCAGGCCGAGGTTGTTCCTCGCCGTGCCCGCGGCGTACCGGATCCGGCCTTCCCAGCCCGTCGCGGAACAGCGCAGGGCTTGGTCGCCGCTGAAATCGAGCAGGACGCCGCGTCCTTCCGGCAGCAGATCGCCGAGGCGGGTGCCGTCGTCGAGGTGGAAGTCCGGAGCGTTGCGGCCGACGAGCGGGTGCTCGCCGCCGAGGTCGTAGCGGATCGAGGCCCCCGAGGTCCTCTCGAACGCGTACGTCGTCCCGTCACGGGTTCCGAGCAGGTCGCGGACGAATCCTTGGAGCGCTTGGGCGTACGGGTCCGGCCGCATCACCGCCACCTGCGCGCGCGACCAGTCGAGCACCCGCGCGGCGATCGGACGGCGCTCGCCTTCGTAGGTGTCGAGCAGCCCGTCCGGCGCGTGCCCGCGCACGGTCGCCGCGAGCTTCCAGCCCAGGTTCGCGGCGTCGCCGAGACCGGTGTTGAGCCCCTGCCCGCCGAGGGGCGAGTGGATGTGCGCGGCGTCGCCCGCCAGCAGGACGCGTCCCCGCCGATAGGTCGTCGCCCGCATTGCCCGGTCGGTGAAGCTCGACGCGAGGCGTACGTCGGTCAGCGTCACGTCGGTGCCGGACACGCGGCGCAGCACCGACTGGAGGTGGTCACGGGTCAGCGGCTGCGAACGGTCGAAGGCGGCACCATCGAAATCCATCACGCCGAGATGCCCTTCGGCGCGCATCCGCACGTACATGCCCGTCGGCGTCAGGTTGAAGAACGGGTTCAGCTTCTCCGGATCGGCGACCTCTGCGAGCATGACGTACCCGGTGAGCTGCGGCTCGGTGCCGACGAAGTCGAAGCCCGCGAGCTTGCGCACCGCGCTGCGCCCGCCGTCGCAGCCGACGACCCAGCGCGCCGCGTACTCGCGCTCCCCCGCCCGCACGACCACGCCCTCCTCGTCCTGCGCGAGATCGTCCACGGTGACGCCGCGCCTGATCTCCACCCCGACCTTCACGGCCCGCTCGGCCAGCACCGACTCGACCGCTTCGAGGCTCGTCAACATGCCCTGCGCCGCCGGGGTGGGCAGGCGGAACGGCAGTGCGGCGAGGTCGATATCGGCCGGGTCGAGAACCATGCCCCCGAAGTGGCCCGCACTGCGCGGGTCCCCGCCGAGGTCTTCGTCGGCGCCCGACGCCGTCGCCAGCGAGTGCAGCATGCCGCGCCTGTAGAAGGCCTCGACCGAGGCCGTCGAGAGGCCCCGCATTCCGATCGGATCCGCCCGCCACGGGGAACCCGGCTCCGGTTCCCGTTCGAGCACCACCACGGAACAGCCGGCGAGCCCCAGGTCACCCGCGAGGAAGAGACCGACCGGGCCCGCGCCCACGATCACCACGTCGTCCATCAGAAATCCCCTTTCGAAGCCGTTTCCCCAAGGCTGTGGCGCGCCGCTCACACCGCGCTCACACGGGGGCGCATCGCGCTCACACCCGAGTCCTGCGCGAAGATCGGGGTATGACCGGGGGTGCGCGGATTCGCGTCACGCTGCTCGGGACCTTCCAGGTCTCCCGCGGCGACACCGTGCTGACGGTTCCCGGCGCGCGGTTGCGGGGCCTGGTCGTCAGGCTGGCGCTGGCCGGTGGACGCCCGGTCGGGCAGAGCGCCCTCATCGACGCGGTCTGGGCCGAGGAACCGCCCGCCGATCCCGTCCACGCGCTGCAAGCGCTCGTTTCGCGGCTGCGCCGGGTACTCGGCTCGGCCGCGGCCGTCACGCAGGTCGCGGGCGGCTACCGGCTGGACGTGGAAGCGTCCGATGTGGACGCGCTGCGGTTCGAGCAGCTCGCGGCCACCGGCCGCGCGCGCACCGGCGACCCGATCGCCGAGGCCGCCGTACTCGGCGAAGCCGTGGCGCTGTGGGGTGATCGCCCCGGCGTCGAGCCCCCGGTCGTCGCCGCGGTGGCGCCCGCCACGGCGACCAGGCTCGCCACCACCTCCGTCGACGCGGTCACCGAGCTCGCCGCCGCCGAACTGCTCCTCGGCCGTGCCGAGGAGGCCGCCGCTCGCCTGGCCGCCCTGCTCGCCGAGCAGCCCGTCCACGAGCGGGCGGCGGGGCTGCTCATGGATTCGCTTGCCGCGCAAGGACTCGAGGCCGAAGCTTTGGCCTTGTACGAACGGATCCGCGCGAGACTCGCCAACGATTTCGGCACCGACCCGGGTGCCGCCCTGCGCGAGCGCCACCTGAGCCTGCTGCGCGCCGAACGACGCACGCCCGAGGCCGGCGCGAGCACGCTACCCGCCCCGCTGACCAGTTTCCTCGGGCGTGACGACGACCTCGCCCGGATCGACGCCTTGTTCGCCTCCGGTCGCCTGGTCACGGTCCTCGGTCCCGGTGGCGCGGGAAAGACGCGCCTCGCCGTCGAAGCGGCCCGCCGTGCTCGCCCCTGGACCCGCGACGGGACCTGGATGGTCGACCTCGCCTCGGTCACCGAGCCGGTCAAGATCGGCGCGGCCGTGCTCGCCGGGATCGGGTTGCGCGGCGGCGCGATGTTCGACGCGAGGTCGCGGTCCGAAGGCGACGAACTCGACGTGCTCGTGGATCGGCTCGGCGGCAGGGAAAGCCTGCTGCTGGTCGACAACTGCGAGCATCTGATCGACGCCGTGGCGCATCTCGTCGCGGCACTGCTGGCTCGCTGCCCTGGCCTGCGCGTGCTCGCCACCAGCCGGGAACCCCTCGCGATCGACGGTGAAGCGCTGGCACCGCTCGGCCCGCTCGCGCTCCCCGGCGAGGACGACGCCGTCGAGCAGGCAAGGGAAGCGGCGTCGGTACGCCTGTTCGCCGAACGGGCCGCGGCCGTGCGTCCCGGTTTCGCGGTCGACGAGACCTCGCTGCCCGACGTCCGGCTGCTGGTCCGCGGCCTCGACGGGATGCCGCTTGCCCTCGAACTGGCGGCGGCCCGGCTGCGGACGATGTCGCTGCCCGAGCTCGCGGCCGGGCTGTCCGACCGGTTCCGGCTCCTCACCACCGGCAGCCGCACCGCGCTTCCCCGGCACCGCACGCTGCGCGCGGTCATCGCCTGGAGCTGGGACCTACTCGGCGACCACGAGCGCACGGTCGCCGACCGCGTCTCGATCCTGCCCGGTGGTGTCACGCCGTCCTCGGCCACCGCGGTCTGCGAAGGCACCGCGGTGCCGGCCGCCGAGGTCCCCGAACTGCTCGCGAACCTGGTCGACCGGTCGCTGCTGCAACTCGCACCCGATCCCGGTCGCTACCGCATGCTGGAGTCGTTGCGCGAGTACGGCACCGACCGCCTGGCGGAGTCGGGTGACCTCGGCACCGTCCGCGACCTGGCCGCGGGGCACTTCGCCGGGCTGATCGCCCGGTGCGATCCGCGGCTGCGCGGACCGGGCCAGCAGGCGGCGGTGCACGACATCAGCGCCGAGTACGACAACGCGCTGGCCGCCCTGCGCCGCCGGTGCGACATCGGCGACGCCACCGGCGCGATCGCGCTCGCCCTGAACCTGGCCTGGTACTGGCAGATGTTCGGCCGCCACCGCGACGCGGCCTACTGGCTCGGCGAAGCACTGGCGGTGCCCGGCGGCGAGCCGACGCCGGAGCGCGACTGCGCCACCGCGATCCACCTGCTCAGCCGGACCGACCTCCCCGGCGGGACCGCCGAGGAGACCGCGGGCGACCGGGCGCGGCTGCGCGAACTGGCCGGCCGGCTGCTCGGGTACTCCGGCCTGCCTCGCCTCTACGGCGTTCTCGTCACGGGCACGCTCGCGATACTCCAGGACGACGAGAGCGCGCTCGCGCGGCTCGACGGCGGTGACGACGTCTGGCTGTCCGGGCTGGTCAGCATGTTCCGGGCCGAGTTCGCCGAGAACGCGGGCGAACTCGACAAGCTCCGCCCCGACGTCGAGGCGGCTTTGGCCTGCTTCCAGCAGGCGGGCGACGGCTGGGGCCGGGCGAACGTGCTGCCGATCCGCGCGCAGCTCCGGCAGTACGACGATCTCGACGGCGCGCTGGCGGACCTGCGCGAGGCGCGGTCGCTGGCTGGTGAGTTCGGTTCGCTCGACCGCGGGGACGAGGTCTTCATGGACCTGCGCTGGATCGACCTGTGCCTCCGCAACGGCGATATCGACCGGGCGGACGCGATGATCGTCTCGGCGAGGGAGCAGGCGCTGCGCACGAATTCGCCGGACATGCTGGCCCTCGTCGACGCGTGGGGTGCCGTTTTCCGGGTGCGGCTCGGCGATCTCGACGGCGCACGGGAGCTGCTCGACGCGGCCGAACACGGCCTGCGCGGCACCGCGTTCCCCAGTGGCCACGCGCGGACGCTGGCCGGCAGCACGCGGGTCTGGCTCTGCCTGGAAACGGGCGACCTGAGCGGCGCGGAAAAGGCACTGAAAAACGCGTACGCGGCGGCGCTGAAGACCCGGGACCTGCCGATCCTGTCACTGGTGGCGGTGAACGCGGCCGCGGTCGCCGACGCGCACGGGCGGCACCGCGAAGCCGCCGTCCTGCTCGGCGCCGCCGCCCGGCTGCGCGGCGCCCACGACCCCGCGCACCGGTGGGTACACGACCTCACCCACCGAGGGCGGGCCGCGCTGGGCGAAGCGGCCTTCGCCGCGGCGTACGACGAGGGCTGGGAACTGGACCGGAACGCCGCCGTGTCCGAAGTGGACCCCGCCCGACGTCCACAAAGGACATTCGGTCAGGGATGACGGCCCGCCAGGACGCAGAACTCGTTGCCCTCCGGATCGGCGAGGCAGACCCAGCTCTCCTCGCCGGTCTGGCCAACGTCGGCGCGCCTGGCACCGAGGGCGAGCAGGCGGCGAACCTCCTCGTCCTGCTCCATATCGGTCGCGTTGAGGTCGAGGTGGAGCCGGTTCTTGATCGTCTTTCCCTCGGGCACGCGCGCGAAGGTCAACGTCGGCGGCACCGGGCCGGGGCGATTCCTGCCCTCGGGTACCTCGGGTGAGCCGATGGTGACGAGCCCGTCTTCCTCTTCGCGCACCTCGTAACCGAGGACCGCGCACCAGAACTGGGAAAGCTCCCGTGGATCGGCGCAGTCGATCGCGAGCTCCGTGAACTTGCTGCCCATGTCAGGATCTCCCCGTCAGGTACCGGATCCGCCGTCCAGTCCCAACTCCGGCGGGTGGTCGCGGTATTCCAGGTCGGCGAGGATCGCGGCGGTCACCGGCGCCAGCGCCGGATCCATCGCGGTCCGGTGGGCGGGCATGCCGCGCAGGTATACGACGACGCCGCCGTGACGCGCGGCTTCGGCCAGTGACCGGTCCAGCCTGGCGCGGCAGGCGCAGTCGCCGCTGCCGAAGAGGTCGCCCGCGGTGCATTCGACGTGCACCGCGACCGAACGCGCGCGTCCCGGTGCGACGAGCGCGAGGTGCTCGGTGCCCGCTTCGCGATAGGAGTACGCGGTGAACCGGCCGTGCGGTGTGGACACGGACTCACCGCGGTCTCGTCGCGACAGTCCATTGTGGATGGTTCGATGGACGATCAGGTCAGCCATCGCCACCACCGGGATTCCGTGGCAGCGCCCGAGTTCCGCCGCGTACCCGGCGTCGGCCAAGCCGTGCCCGTCGACCAGTGCCGCGGTCAGTCCGACCGGCGGCAGGTCCGCCAGCTCGCACAGGTCCGCCGCCGCTTCGCCGTACCCGCGGCGCGCGAGCACGCCACCGGCATCGACCCGCAGCCCGAGCAGGTGCCCCGGCCGCCGCAGGTCGTCGGGGACCGAGCCGGGGTCGGCGAGGATCCGCGCGGTGCGGGCCCGGTCGGTGGCGCTGATCCCGGTGCCGTTCCCCTCCGCCGCGTCGACCGACACCGTGCAGGCGGGCCGATCGGTGGCCCGCGGCACCATCAGCGGGAGTCCGAGCCGGTCCGCCCGGTCGTCGCGGAGCGCGGCGCACAGCAGGCCCGACGTGTGCCGCACGGTCCACGCCACCTGCGCCACGTCCGCGACGGCGGCGGCGAGCACCACTTCTCCTTGGTGCGCAAGGTTTTCCTCGTCGACCACGAGGACGGGGCGACCGGCGCGCAACGACTCCAGCGCGGTCTCGACGCTCGTCCGCGGCGGGGCGACGGCCGTCACGACGCACGGTCCAAACCGGACAGCACGTGGAACCCGCTGGCGTGGAACACCAACGGCGCGTTGTCCGCGTGGACGCGATGCCGGTGCACGCGGAACAAGACGAGCACGTGATCGCCCGCGGGCACGGTTTCTTCCACGGAGCAGTCGAGCCAGGCGGTCGCTCCGCGCAGGAGCAGCGCGCCGCCGCCGGTGGTGTGCCAGGCCAGCCCGGCGAACCGGTCACCGGTCTTCGACGCGAGCTGGCGGCACGCGGCGTCCTGGCTGTCGCCGAGCACCGAAAGCCCGATGCGGGGCCGATCACGCAACAGCGGCCAGGTGGTGGACGTGTGCTGCACGCACACCCCGACCAGCGGCGGGTCGAGCGACACCGCGACGAACGAGCTCGCCGCGATTCCGATGGGTTCGCCGCCGTCGCCGAGCGCGCACATCGCCGTGACACCGCTGGGAAAGCGCCCGAAGGCTTCGCGCAGCGCCGGGGTGTCGATCGCGCCGTCGGCGCCCCTGGCGAGGATCAGTTCCGTCATGGTGAACTCCTCAGGACCGCATCACGAACGGGTCGCCAGCCGGTTCGTCGCTGGTGTTGATCCACACGCTCTTCAAGCGCGTGTACTCGCGCACCACTTCGGTGCCGTGTTCCACGCCGAGGCCGGAGGTCTTGAACCCGGCGCGCGGGGACATCGGCGACATCGCGCGGTACATGTTGACCCACACCGTGCCCGCGTCGAGCGCGGCGGCCGCGCGGTGCGCCCTGCCGAGGTCCTTCGTCCAGATCCCGGCGGCGAGCCCGTAGCTGGTGTCGTTCGCGACGCGCAGCGCTTCCTCGTCGTCGTCGAACGGGATGATCGCGACGACCGGGCCGAAGATCTCCTCGCGGCACAGGCGGGTGTCGTTGCCCAGCCCGGTGAACACGGTGGGCTCGTGGAACCAGCCGCCCAAGCCGACATCGGGGCGCCCGCCGCCGTGGACGACCTCGCCGCCTTCCGCGCGGCCGGCGGCCACGTACTCCTCGACCTTGGCGAGTTGCGCCGCCATCGCGAGCGGCCCCAGCTCGGTGCCGGGGTCGGTCGGGTCGCCGATGCGGATCGTGCTCGCCCGCTCGGCCACCCTCGTCACGAGTTCGTCGTACACGGACCGGTGCGCCAGCACGCGGCTGCCCGCGATGCACGTCTGGCCCGCGGCGGCGAAGATCCCCGCCACCACACCGTTCGCCGCGCTGGCCACGTCCGCGTCGGCGAAGACCAGCTGCGGGGACTTGCCGCCGAGTTCGAGCCCCGCCCGCACGAGACGGCGCCCGGCGCGCTCGGAGATGTGGGACCCGGTCGCCGTGCTGCCGGTGAACGACAGCTTCCCGACCCCGGGATGGTCGACGAGCGGCGCACCGGCCTCGGCCCCGAACCCGGTGACGACGTTGACGACGCCCGGCGGGAAACCCGCTTCGTCGAACAACGGAGCGAGCGCCAGCATCGAAGCGCTGGTGTACTCGGACGGTTTGATCACCGCTGTGTTGCCGCACGCCAGCGCCGGGGCGAGCTTCGCGGTGGTGAGCAGCAGCGGCGAGTTCCACGGCGTGATCGCGCCGACCACGCCCACCGGTTCGCGCACGGTGTAGTTCAGGACATCCGTGCTGCTGGCCGGAATCGTCTCGCCGTGGATCTTGTCGGCGAGTCCCGCGTAGTAGAAGTAGTACTCGGGCAGCCCGGCGAGCTGGGCCCGCATTTCCCGCAGCAGCTTGCCGTTGTCGGTGGTCTCGGTGCGCGCGAGCTCCTCGGCGTGTTCACCGATCAGCTCGCCGACGCGGCGCAGCAGCGCACTGCGGCGCGTTTGGGAAAGCCTTCGCCAGGACGGGTTTTCGAATGCCTTGGTCGCCGCGTCGACCGCGCGCTCGACATCGGCGGCGGTGCCGCGGGCGGCTTCGTACCAGGGTTCCCCGGTGGTCGGGTTGTCGCTGGTGAAGTACTCGCCGTCGGCGGGCGGCACGGCCTCGCCGCCGATGTAGTGCTCGTGCCGGGGAAGGTGTTCGGTGGTCATGAGAAAACACTCCTAACGGAGGACGTTCGCCAGAACGGCGTCGGCGACGGCCTCGGGACGTTCGAGCGGGAGCAGGTGCCGTGCGCCGGGAACGACGCGCGCTCGGCCACTGGGCACCCGTTCGGCGAGGGCGCGGGACATTTCCGGGGTCGAACCGGGATCGTCGGCGCCGGTCACCGCCAGTACCGGGCACGCGAGACGCGGCAGCTCGGGCCACAGTTCTTCGTCCCCCCGGGCGAAAATCCCGTAACAGGCCAAATAGGACTGTGCCCGGTTCGCGGCCAGCACGGCACGGATCCGTTGGGCCAGTTCGGGTTCCCCGGCTCTCCACGCCGGGGAGAACCACCGGTCCACCGCCGCGTCGAACGTGGCGGGGAGATCGCGCCGCGCCGCCGCCAGCCGTGCGGCCACCGCGGCGCGCTCGGTCTCCGACCGGTTCGCCACCGCGCTGACCAGTGTCAGCGACGCGACCTCGCCGGGGTGGTCGAGCGCGAACCTGGTCGCGACGAGTGCCCCGAGCGAGAACCCGACCAGATGTCGTGGCCCCTCACCGAGTCTCTCCACCGGAGCGGCCAAATCGGTCAGCGTGACACCGGATTCGACATCCGGCGCGCTGCCGTGCCCGAGCAGATCCGGCGCGTGGACGCGATGATGTTCCGCCAGGCCCGGCGAGACCCGGTCCCACATCGTGTGGTCGAGGCCCACACCGTGCAGCAGGACCACGTCCGCCGGGGCGGTCACTGCTCGCTCGCCAGCGGCGCCAGGCGTGCCTGCGGCCTGCCCTGCGCGGCGGCCGCGAGCCCGATGACGATCTCGTCGGCGCGCGGGGCGTCCGGCACCCGCGCCTCGACGGTCTGGTGATGCGAACGGATCGTCGCGTCGGTGACGTGCTTGAGCGGGATGTCGAACACGGTGCCCGCCGCCGCCCGTTTTTCCACGGCGGGCAACAGCGTCGTGGCGTTCGCGGCTTCGCGGAAGTGGTTGCCGAACTTCAGGGTGTGGATCAAGCCGGAACCGTGCTCGATTTCGCCGTCGAGGCCGACGATCGCGGCCTTGCCGTACGCCTCGACCGGGGCGCCGAGCGCGGTGACGACGCGATCGGCGAGCAGCTTGCCCAGCTCGGAGGCGACCTCGTCGATCACCGGGGCCAGATCCTGCACGAAACCCCGTCCCGCCCAAGGGTTCTCGATGGTGGCCAGCACGACCGCCACCCGCGCGGCGGGTTCGACCGGGCGGCCGCCTTCGACGTGGATCTCGTCGACGACGGTGGTGATGCTGCGGACGGACAGGGGCATCAGGCGTTCTCCAATTCGGGCCGGGACAGGACCTCGGCCGCCAGCGCGGCGTCGGTCGTGCGGTCGCCGATCCGCGCGTTCGGGCGGGGCCCGTCCGAAACGGCGGCGATGACGGCGATTTCACCGGGCCGCGGGGCGTCGGGCACGCGGACCGGCAGGGTCTGGTAGTGCGAACGGGTCGAGGCGTGTTCCTTGTGCCACAAGGGAACGCTCAACGTCGTCCCGGCGGCGGCGCGCTGGTCGGAGAAGACGATGATCGACTCGCCCTCGGTGCGGCTGCGCAGCACGTCCCCGAAGTACGGGGTGTGGATCAACGCGCCCGCGTGCTCGATTTCCCCGTCGAGGCCGACGATCGCGGCCTTGCCGAACGCTTCGACCCGCGCCGCGCCGCCGAGCGCGGCGATCAGCCGGTCGGACAGCTCGTGCGCGATACGCGGCGCCAGCTCGGCGACCTCGGCGGAGAGATCGTGCTGGATTCCCTTGCCCAGCCACGGATTGGCCACCACCGCGACCGCGGCCGCCCGGCGCACCGGCACCCGGACCGGTTCGCCGAGTTCGAGCAGGCTCTCCTCGACCACGGTCACGATGCGGCGGATCGGACCACTCACGCGGCGTCCCCGGTGAACTGCGGCATGACCTTCTCGGAGAACAGCTCGAAGCTGCGCATCGCCTTGCGGTGCGCCAAACCGGGATGCGTGGTCCAGAGCATCAGGTCCTGCAGGTTGAGCTCCTCGCGCAGTTCGTGCACCTTCTCCGCGACGTAGTCCGGTGTGCCGACGAGGAGGTTCCGCTCGGCGAGGAAGTCGTAGTCCAGCTCGCGGCCGGAGATGTCCTCGCCGACTTCGCGCAGGTTGCCGAGCCCGCGCCAGTGGCAGATCCAGCGGTAGGAGGTCATCAGCGCCTCCTCGAAATCGGCGCGGGCCTGCTCCATGGTGTCCGCCACGTACACGTCGCGCACCAGCGACAGCCCGGTACCCAGCCGCTGTTCCGTGCCGGTCGCCTCGGAAAGCGTGGTCCGGTAGAGGTCGAAACGCCCCTTGAGCTCGGAAATGGGCGGCATCCAGAAGATGCCCTTCATCCCCGCGCGCGCCGCGCTTTCGATCGACCGCGGCGAGTCGATCACCTGCGATAGCGGCGGATGCGGCCGCTGGAATGACTGCGGCACCACCTTGAGCTTGGCGATGGTGTAGTCCTCACCGATGAATTCCGGTGACGCCGGGGAAAGCGGGTGGTTCCACGTCAATCCCGGCGCGGGCACCTGGTAGAACTCGCCGTCGTGCGAGAAGAACTCGCCGCTCCACGCCTTGCGCAGCAACGCGATCGTCTCGTCGAACACCGCGCGGTTCTGTTCCTGGTCACGCGGATCGGCGGCCGGGTTGAGGTTCATCGCCTCGCGGCCGTAGAGCCCGCGGCCGACACCGACTTCCAGCCTGCCGCCGGAGAGCTGGTCGAGCATCGCGAGATCTTCGGCCAGCCGCAACGGATTCCAGAACGTCACGATGTTCGCGGCCTGCCCGATGCGGATGCGCGAGGTGCGCGCCGCGATGTCGGTGCCCATTTGCACCGGGTTCGGCACCAGCTCGAAACCCTCGTGGCCGAAGTGGTGCTCGGTGTACCAGATCGAGTGGTAGCCCGCGTCGTCGGCGAAGGTCGCGACCTCGCGCATTTCGTCGAGCACCGAAGCCACTTCGTGCAGCCTGCCTGGCGCGCCGACGTTGTGGAAGATCGAAAAACGCATTTCCTACAGCTCCTTCCGGAGTGGGCGGCCACCGAGCAGGGGGTCCGCGGAGGCCAGTGTCGCCCGCTCGCTCGAACGGACGTGGTCGCGCATCGCGAATTCGGCGCCGAAACCGTCCTTCTCCTGGATCAGCTCCAGCACGCGGCGGTGCTCCGACAGCGACGCGCCGAGCCGTCCCGGACGGCTCAGGGACGCCGACACCAGCCGGTGGTATGCCAGTTGGTTCATCAGGGTCCGGTAGTGCGCGAGCAGCTGCGTGTTGTCGGAACCGGTGACGAGCAGCTCGTGGAACTCGTGCACCAGCGCCGAATACCCCTCGCCGTCACCGCGGGCGACCGCGACACCGGACCGTTCGACGTTCTCCCCGAGCTGGTCGAGCACCGGGACGGAACCGCGGGCGGCCAGCAGCCGCGCCGCCATGCCTTCGAGCATTTCCTTGAGCTCGAACAGCTCCACGACCTCGCGGCGGCTCGGCGCCCGCACGAACGTCCCGACCCTGGGCCGGATCTCGACCAGCCCTTCGATCTGCAACTGCTTGAGCGCTTCCCGTACCGGCGTGCGGCTCACGTCGTACTCCGCGGCGAGCGCCGTCTCGGACAACGACTGCCCCGGCTGGTGGGCTCCGGCGACGATCGCCCGTCGCAGGCCGTCGAGCACCCGGCCCTGCGCGCCACGGCCGTTCGAGTCCTCAGGTGCGTCCTGTTGCATGCAAGGAACGTACTTGCATGCCACCGGCCGAGTCAACAGTCTCGCCACTGGTGGCCGGTCAACTGGTTTTCCAGGAACTATGCCGAGGCGGCGGCAAGATAGTCAGGTGTTGACGGACCCTTTGATGCATGCAAGAGTCCTCGTGAAAATCGGCGCCCCTTCCTCAACGCCGAGGAGTTGACGATGCCCCCACGCGACGAGTTCTTCGTGCGCTTCCGGCCCGAGCCACCCGAGATCGAGTGCGGCGACCAGCCGATGTTCCGCGGCCGGGTCCGCGCGCGGATCGCGCGCCAGGCACGGGCCACCGGCGAACTGACCGTCATGGCCACCACGTTCGATCCCGGCGCGAGCACCGCGTGGCACACCCACGATTCCGACCAGACGCTGGTCGTGACCGCGGGGACGGGCGCACTGGAGGACGAGCAAGGCGTCCATCCCTTGCACGCGGGAGACGTCGTGACCGTCCCGCGCGGTCACTGGCACCGCCATCTCGCCGCGGCCACCGACTCGATGACCCACCTGTCGGTCACCGCGCACGGGCAGCACCACCTCATCCCGGATCCCCAGTCCTGACCTTCCGGAGGACGTCGATGTCCCATCCCAGCCGCCAGGCCACCCCACCGGTGGAGCACGCCACGGCCCAGTACGGAACCTCGCTGCGCAAGGTCGAGCCCTTCGGCGTCGACCACATCCCCGACCACGAACGGCACGGCAAACCGCGCTCGCAGTTCTTCGTGTGGTTCGCCGCCGGGCTCAACTTCCCCGTGGTGCTACTGGGTTTCAGCGCCACGGCGTACGGCCTGAGCGTCACCTCGGCCATCATCGCCATCGCGGTCGGCACCGCGCTCGGGTCGCTGCTCATGGCCGTGATGTCCCGGATGGGCGTCCGGCTCGGCGTGCCGCAGCAGATCCAGGCCCGCGGCCCGCTCGGCTTCCTCGGCAACGTGCTACCGGTCGCCTACATCAACGTGTTCGCGGGCATCGGCTGGTCCGCGGTCACCGTCATCCTCGGCGGCAAGGCGTTCAGCGCGCTTACCGGCGCGCCGTTCTGGACCGGCGCCTTCGGGCTGACCGTGCTCGTCATGATCATCTCGATCTACGGCTACAACATGATCCACTACTTCCAGCGGCTGCTGTCGTTCGTGCTGGCCGCGCTCTTCGTGCTGATCACCGTCGTGGCCATCTCCCGTGGTTCGATCGGCACCGGGCACGCGCCGGCGCTCAAGGCTTCGGGCAGCGGCGGGTGGATCACCTTCGCCGGGTTCTTCCTCGCCTTCCTCGTCGCGTGGGCTCCGTTCGCCTCCGACTACTCGCGCTACCTGCCCGACTCCCCTGCCGTCGCCCGCGGCACCTCGTGGTTCACCGGGATCGGCAACTTCGTCACCCTGTTCTGGCTCGGTTCGCTCGGCGTGCTCGTCGGCAACGGGGCGGGCGGCACCGACGCGGTCGAAGCGCTGCGCGAACTGACCGGACCGTTCGCCACCCCCGCGCTCATCGCGATCGTCATTTCGGTGCTGGCCCAGAACTTCCTCAACATCTACGGCGGCGCGATCTCCGTGCAGACGCTGCGCATCCCGGTCACGCGAACGCAGGGCGTGGTCGTCATGTCGGTGCTGTCGTTCGCGGTGTGCCTGTGGGGCGAGGCGGGCGTCGAGGACAAGTTCTCCATCTTCCTCAACCTCACCTCGTACTTCATCGCACCCTTCGCCGCGATCCTGCTGGCCGACTTCTACCTCGGCGGGCGGTCCGACCGCGCCCGCATCCCCGAGCTGTACGACACCGGCCGCAGGCTCGAATGGGGCGCGGTCGCGTGGGCCGTCGCCGTGCTCGCCTCGGTCCCGTTCTGGAATTCGAGCGTGTACGTGGGCTCGTTCGTCCGCGCGTTCCCCGCCTTCGGCGACATCGCGATGATCGTGGCCGCCGTCGTCGCGGCCGCGCTCTACCTCGCCACCCGCCGCCTGCGTCCACTGTGGAGGGTCGAACGGGTGCGGTGATTCGCTTGTCCTCGGCAGGCGTCGCCGTCGGAAGTCCTCGGACAGCAACCCGGTCACGGCGCTCAACACACCCAGACGTTCCCGCTGTCGGCGAGAGGGTGTGGGGCACCCACCTCGCAATCATCGTTGGTGAGCCGTCAGGCGGAAAATCTCCGTCATGGACAAGCATCGTCGACGACTGCCTACGTGATCACCAACGATTCCGCCGAATGCTCTTGCTGACCATCGTCTTCGCGGCCTTCACCATCACGCTTGTGGCCATCGCAGGCTGATCTTTGCCCGGCGTCGGCTCAGTAGCAACGTACACCCTGGCACGTCGCCGCGCGCGAGGCCCGACACCACCCAACGGGCCAAGAGCCACATCTTCAATCCGAAGAAATACCTGAACATGTAGCCAATCGCCGTGCGCCATGACGACACACGATCACCCGGAACCATAGCGACCGACATGCCACACAACTCCTCCGTCATCTGCAGCCGCAAACATCCGCTCATGCCGATGACAGCGCGTTCCGCCCACGAAGTTCGGCGCCATCATGTTCGCGGCCGTGCGATGGGCGGCCCGCCACTGGACGAGGAATGGCTGGGGGGCGCCCGCACCCACCGCCTGGACGGGATCTTGTCGCCACGGTGCCGGTTGGTCGGAGGCCCACGCAGCCGACGTCCCATCCGACGCCACCGCCCACCACTTCCGGACGCCACCGACGAGTCGCACAGCGGAGATCTCGAGGTCTTTGGGCCCGCCACGTGGGCTCAGAAGCATGCCTGATCAGCGAATTCGTAGGTTTGACAGAAAATATTGTCATATTAGATAACCTAGACTAGCCTGATGGCCGTGCCAACTAAGGAACAGCTTCGGTACGCCGACCGGGTCGCCAGGGTGTGGGTGCGCCGGTACCGCGTCTCCCCCATGGCCGGGCGGGTTGTCGGCTACCTGCTCGTGTGCGAACCGGCCTGGCAGAGCATCGACGAGCTGGCCGCCGCGTTGCAGGCGAGTCGCAGTGCTGCCGCGCTGGCGGTGAAGGACTTGGCGGCGATCGGCGTGTTGCAACGTGAACGAGCAGCAGGTGAGCGAGTCGATCGGGTCCGGGTAACCATCGACGAATCCCGCGGGTTCGACCCCGCGCCCTATCGCGAAGTGGCCGATTTCGCTCGTGAAGGCATGCGGCTGCTGGACGACCAGAGCCCCGAACGGCGCCAGCAGCTGGAGGAGATGGCCTCGCTCGGCGACTTCCTCGCCGAGCGCCTGCCGCGGCTGCTCGCGGAGTGGCGGGAACTGCACCGAACTACAGACGGGAATCCCTTGTGAACCACGGTGAGCACCTCATACCGGAATCGATGACCCTCCACGACGGCCGAAACCTCAGCTGGCACGAGCACGGGGACCGGGCTGGCCGGCCGTGTGTGTTCCTGCCCGGGTCGGCGACCTCCGGGCACGCGGGAGCCGCGCTGGACGCGGCTGCCACAGCCAGCGGAATCCGACTGTTGTCCGTGGACCGGCCAGGCATGGGGCGCTCCGACCCGGCACCCCGGCGGCTGCTGGCCGACTGGGCCGGCGACGTCGAGCAACTGGCGGACCACCTGAGGCTGCAGCGCTTCGGGCTGCTCGGCCACTCCGCTGGCGGCGCCTATGCCCTCGCCGTCGCGCACCGGCTCGCCAACCGTGTGTCCTGCACGGTAGTGGGCGCAGGGAGTCCGCCCTACAGCGAAGACTGGACCCGCGCCGACGGCATGATGTCGCGCATATCGCGTTTCTACAACGGCCTGGCTGTCCACACGCCCCGGCTGTTCGGCGCCCTGTGTCGGCTTAGCGCGCCCCGGTCGGCGAAGGCGGTGGACCGCCTCATGAACCTGGCCATGCGCGGGACGTCAGCGGACGCCGAGTTCGCCAGGACGTTCCCCGACCAGACCCGGATCGCGATGGAGGCGCTCGGCGACGGATACCGGCAGGGCTCCTCCGGCCCGACACAAGACTTCGCCACCCTGTGCCATCCATGGGGGTTCGACCTGCGCGAGGTCACCGGCCCGGTGGAATGGTGGCACGGCGAGCAGGACACCAACATCCGGCCGCTAACCGGACGCGAGATCACATCCCGACTGCCCAACGTGACACCCCACTTCGTCGAGGGCGGGCACTACGTCCTCTTCTCCCACGCCGCACAAGCACTGGCCCCGCTGCGCCACTCCGGGGACCGCTCAGGGCCCCGCTAAGCACCACGCTCCTCGCCGGTGGGGGCCATCGACAACCGGGGGCGAAAGGAGCGACCCCGGCCACAGCACCAGCCCCCATCGTGAGGCCACCGGGCAATCGCCGACACAGCTGGACACAGAACATCCGCACATGCCGCGACACGCTGTCCCGCTGGTGTGTAGGCGTTGCGCGGGCGTCGTTGGCCGGTGAGCCCTTCATCTCATCGGAGGGGCGCCAGCACAGCCTCGATCGCTCGTTCGACTGCGGCAATGGACTGCTCGGTATGGTCGAGTTGGTCGAAGCCGTGCTGGCCATCGGGCACGTCGATCACCTCAAGCCGGGTGTTGGCCTCGCGGGCCGCTTTGATGAATGGCGGGACCGTGACGGCGATCTCGTCTCGTTCCCGGCCCGCGGTGGTCAGGATGACGGGGAGTTGGCCGGCGGCGGCGACGGCATCGGCGGGGCTGAACCGGGGATCGATGCCGCGTCCGGGCCGCGGGGCGAGGATCGGGTAACTCGCCCCAACACAGCGCAGCCATCGCGGCGGGTCGCGAAGCCAATCGGCCAGCAGCAACCCTCCTGCTGAGAAAAACCACAGGGCCACGCGGTCTTGGTCGACCCGGGGATCATTGCGGGCCAGATCGACGGCGGCGGCCACATCCTTGGCCGCACGCGGGTATGCCGCGAAGTCGCGCAACCCGTGGTCGACTGTGGCACCGACGAATCCTCGCTCTGCCACGGCGTTCCCGTATCCGACGTAGGTGGGCACTCCCGTGGTGTGGGGGTGAGATCGACGGGGATGGGTCCGCCGTGGACGAACACAACCGCCGGACGCGGGTCATCGGCTTCGGGCAGGTACAGGTCAACTTGACCGTGCCGCTCCCGGTGTGCGAAGGCCCCGGACAAACGAACGGTTCTCAGTAGCTTGGGCGACTCACCTGTCCCAAGCTACCGACACGTGATCACTCACCTCCCCCCTTCCGCCACACCATCGTGGCGGGTCCCGGTCGGCTGAACTGGTCCTGTTCCGCGCCGGCGGAGGCGTCCCACACTTCCTGCTCAGCGTGCATCAGCTCGACGTCAGGCTCACGCGGGTCAGCATCGACATCGGGCACGGGTACGGGCCACGGCTCCCGGCCAACGTGCTCGAAGCGTTCCGGCTTGCCGTTCAGCACATGCAGGCCGTCACACTCACTGCGGAGGTTGATCGGGTTGACGTACTCGGAGGGAGAATGATGGCAACACCACGGGCCACGCTGGACGATCTCGCCACGGTCGAATGGGCGAAGTTCGGACTCATCGATGACGACCGGGTCGAGCCCGGTGAACTCGGCTGGGCTGCGCTGGGGTCGCCGGAGACGATGCTGACCGGTAAGAACGGCGCGGTGTTCCGGAGTGCTGGCGTCAGCCACATGGCGCCGGTACGCCTGGAGTCCTGGGATGCCGAGCCGCCCGCTTCGGAGGGAACGTGGGACGTGGTGTGGGCAGGCACGATTCCGCTCACGTCCGGCGTGCTGCGGTTGGCCTTCGTCACGATGGGCGTGTCCGACAACACTATCGCTGTCGGGCCGGCCGGCGAGTACTGGCTGAGGGTGTACTGCCGCGGGCGGGAAGCCGCCAAGGTCGGCGGCGACCGTCCAGATCTCGGCGGCGGTCCGTACGAGCACTGGGTGATGCAGTTCTGGCCACGGCGACAAGGTCGAGTTCACCGCGAGACACCGTAGGCATCGTCGTGGGCATGACTACTTCAGATGTGTCGCCGGACGGCGATGGTGTGGTGTTGCGGTTGGCGACGTCTGCGTACTTGGCGCGGTTCACGGGTAGCTCGCGTGTGCGGTACGTGCGGTGGATGCAGGAAGTCCACCGGTTCAAACCGTCCACGGTGTCTCGGCGAACCATGTCCTCGCGGCCTACATGGCATCCGGTACCTGAACTCGCCCGAACATCCTGTCTTGCCGATGACAGTGCGGTTCGCGTAGTGGGTGGCGGACGCCGCCGAGTCCATGGTGGGCGGGTGCTCCATTCGGGTCGCTGTCGTCGGCTGGACCGAATGGCCGACGTGTGGCACCGAGACAATTGGCGGGTGAGTCAGGAGCCTGAGCGTCCCGCGGGAGGCACACGCAATGTCGTACGGGGCGCCGTGTCCGGGGGCGTCGTACAGACCGGTGTGGTCGAGGGTGGGGTGCACCTGCACGTGCCGTCCAGACAAGTGGTCGCGTTGCCGTATCGGGCTGGGATCGCTCCGCCGCGTGCGGTGGCCTTCCAGGATCGGATCGATTCGCGGCTGTTGGCGCAGACTCTGGACCGCGGCGGCGCGGCGGTAGCCGGCCTTGACGGGGCGGTGCGGGCGTGTGTGGTGTCGGGGTTGGGTGGGGTGGGCAAGACCCAGCTGGCGTTGGACTACGCCGAGCGTCTGTGGGTGGCAGGTGAGGTGGATGTGTGGGTGTGGGTATGGGCGGGGTCGCGGGAGGCGATCGTGTCCAGCTACGCCCATCTGGCAACGGATCTGACCGGCATCGAGGACCGCGATCCCGAACGCGGTGCGCGGAGGTTGCTGGAATGGCTCGCCACGACGTCGGTTCGATGGTTGGTGGTCGTGGATGACCTGCAGTCGCCACAGGAGCTGCGGGGTTTGTGGCCGCCGGCGACGGAGACCGGCCGAGTGGTGGTGACTACTCGGCGACATGACGCCGCGCTGCGAGGCCCGGGACGCCAAGTGATCGAGGTTGGCGTCTTCACCCCGGACGAAGCTGACGGCTATCTCCGGGGCGTGCTGGCCGGGCAGCCGCACGCACTCGATGATCCTCGGAATGGTGATGGGGTAAGGGGGTTGGCGCGGGACTTGGGGTATTTGCCGTTGGCATTGGCCCAGGCTGCCGCGTACATGGTGGACCGGAACCTGACGTGTGCGGCGTATCGGGGGCGGTTCGCTGATCGTCTGCGCCGGTTGGCGTCGCTGGTGCCCGAGGGCGAAGGCCTGCCGGATGAGCACCGGGCGACGGTGGCGGTGACATGGTCGTTGTCGGTGGAGCAGGCCGACCGGCTCGCCCCGACCAGGCTGGCGGGCACGTTATTGGCGGTGGCCAGTGTGCTGGACGCGAACCGCATCCCGTTGGGAGTCTTCACCGCGCCGTCAGTGCTGGAGGTGCTCACCACGGCTGCGGACCGGGCGGTTTCCGAGGACGATGCGGTGGACGGGTTGGGGTGTTTGCAGCGGTTGAGCTTGATCACGCTGGATCCTGACTCACCGAGCCGGGCAGTGCGGGTGCATGCCTTGGTGCAGCGCGCCATCCGCGACAGCCTGCTTCCGGATCGGCTGGCAGTGATGGTGCGAGCGGGAGCGGACGCCGTGATGTGGGTGTGGCCGGACATCGAACGCGACATCACCCTTGGGCAGGTGTTGCGCGCCAATACCGATGCTCTGGCCGTGGCCGGGGGCCAGTACCTGTGGGAGTCTGGCGCCCACCCGGTGTTGTTTCGCGCTGGACGTAGCCTGCGAGAACGCGATGGGAGCGCTCAAGCCCGCGACTACTTCCAACGTTTGCGTACCACAGCGACCGAACGCCTGGGTCCTGATCACCCGGACACCCTGCTCGCCCGCACCAATATCGCCCTATGGCTCGGACATGCGGGGGACCCGGCGGGCGCGGCGGCCGCCTGTGAGGAGTTGCTCGACGACTACCTGCGGGTGCTGGGGCCCGATCACCCCGACACCATGCTCGCCCGCGACTACGTGGCCATCTGGCGTGGAACCGCTGGGGATCCGGCTGGCGCGGCCGCCGCGTACGAGGAACTACTCACCGACGAGGCGCGGGTGCTGGGTCCTGACCACCCCAACACCCTGATGACCCGCAACCACCTCGCCGCCTTCCGCGGGAAGGCTGGGGACCCCGACGGCGCGGCGGCCGCGTACGAGGAACTGCTTACCGACTACCTGCGGGTGCTGGGACCTGATCACCCGGACACCCTGGGTACCCGTGCTAACCACGCCCGATGGCGTGGACACGCCGGCGACTCCGCTGGCGCGGCCGCCGCGTTGGAGCAGTTGTTCGCTGACTACGTGCGGGTGCTGGGTCCTGACCACCCCAACACCCTGGCCACGCGCCACTACCTCATCTACTGGCGTGGACACGCTGGCGACTCCGCCGGCGCGGCAGCGGCATACGCGGAGTTGCTCGCCAACGAGGTGCGGGTGCTGGGTCCTGATCACCCCAACACCCTGACCACCCGCCACTACCTCGCCCACTGGCGTGGGAAGGCCGGGGATCCCGCTGGCGCGGCCGCCACGTTCGACGAGTTGTTCGCCGACTACCTGCGGGTATTCGGTCCTGATCACCCCAACACCCTGACCACCCGCCACTACCTCGCCTATTGGCGTGGACACGCTGGGAACCCCGCCGGCGCGGAGGCCACGTTGGAGGAACTGCTCACCGACCGACTGCGGGCGTTGGGGCCCGACCACCCCGACCCCTTGCGCATCCGCGCCAACCCGTACAAACGGTCGTCGGGGGACGCGCCTGCTTGACAATGCCACACTTTTCGCGATGCCGACGCGTCGCAGATAAACCGAGCTATCGAGACCGAATGACAGATCCGCGGGATCTCGGCACCCAATCGCACTCTTCCGCCGCTGATCGGGCTTCTACGCGAAGGCGCGCTCATGCCGATGAAAGGACGCAACGGCTATCTTCGGTGCATGCGCAACAGAAGCCCACGGAGTGACGAAAAAGGTGCAGCATGACAATCGGTTACCCGCCCGAACATCGCCAAGCAGCAGGGCACCCCTCAGCGCGTCGCGATCACTTCCCTTGGATACCCCATGATCCGCTCCGCACGACCGCAAGGCCCATCCGTTCGGTCGAATCGGCCGTCGGCGACCTGCTTCAATACAGGTCGACAGTGTTGACACGCCAGGGTCGACCGCCGCCACGTCGTCCTCGACCACAGGACTGCGCTTTCAAGGCTCGTCAATCGGTCTCGTGAGTCAGCCCTCAGCGGCGAGCTGGCCGCAGGCGGCGGCGATCTCCTGGCCGCGGGTGTCCCGCACCGTGCACGCGACACCGCCTTCGTTGACCCGCCGCACGAACTCCCGCTCCACCGGCTTCGGCGACGCATCCCACTTCGACCCCGGCGTCTTACAACTCGGACGCGTCGCCCCAAGGATCGAGCACCGTGATACCGGTGCCGACGAAATCCTTGATGTTGCGCGTCGCGAGACACGCTACGAAGCGTCGGCAGACAGCGGCGATCTGCGCATCGGCCATACTGATCGGAAGGCATTGCTCCTCGCGCTCGGCGGCGATCTCGCCGTAGTACCTGGCAGCCACCACGTCGAACGGCAAGATTTGATCGTGGAAGTCCTCGGACAGCAACTCCGTGACCTTCGCCGCGAGTACGGCTTTTCGTCGGCCGTCTGGCAGCCGAGCAACGCCATAGGTGAGTTCGGCAGCCGTCACAGCCGAGATGAAGACTTCATCGGCTGGGTACCGATCGACCCAGCCGACCACGGCGTCGTCGGGAGCTTGTCTCATCAACTCGGAGACGACGTTGGTGTCGAGCACGATCACTCGGGAAGCTCCACGGCTCGTGGTTGCTCTACCCGTCGCGGAGGCTCGAATGCCAGCTCATCGACGCCGTCGAAACGCTGCCGGATCCTCGACCCCATCCCCGGCCCGGGTGCTGGCTTGGTCAGCGCGGAGGCAAGGATCGCGCGGACCTCGGCCTCCATCGAACGGCCGTGTTCAGCAGCGCGAACCCGCAGCTTCGCCTTCAGGCCCTCGTCGAAATCACGGATAGTCAGGCTCGCCATCCAGCACCCTCCCATGCTGTCATTGCAGTCAATGCTAGCATGGTCAGGTAAAGTCCAGTACCGAATCGAACAGCTCAGCCCTCAGCGGCAAGCTGGCCGCAGGCGGCGGCGATCTCCTGGCCGCGAGTGTCCCGCACCGTGCACGCGACACCGCCTTCGTTGACCCGCCGCACGAACTCCCGCTCCACCGGCTTCGGCGACGCATCCCACTTCGACCCCGGCGTCGGATTCAACGGAATCAAATTCACGTGCACCAAATGACCCAAATGCTTCCGCAACCGCTTCGCCAGCAAATCCGCCCGCCACGGCTGATCATTGATGTCCCGGATCAACGCATACTCGATCGAAACCCGGCGACCCGAAGTGTCCGCGTAATAACGAGCAGCCTCAAGAACCTCATCCACCGACCACCGGTTGTTCACCGGCACCAACGTATCCCGCAACTCGTCATCCGGAGTATGCAACGACACCGCCAACCGCACCTGCATCTTCTCATCCGCCAACTTCCGAATGGCAGGAGCAAGACCCACGGTCGAGACCGTCACCGAACGCTGCGAAATGCCCAACCCCTCCGGCGCGGGCTCCGTGATCCGCCGCACCGCCGCCACCACACGCTTGTAGTTGGCCAGAGGTTCACCCATGCCCATGAAGACGATGTTCGACAGGCGGCCGGGGTTCGGTTTCCCGGACGAGTCCGGCATCAGGCCGTCCCGCATCACGGCGGCCGCCGAGCGCACCTGGTCCACGATCTCCGCGGTGGACAGGTTCCGGTCGAGACCGCCCTGCCCGGTCGCGCAGAACGGGCAGGCCATGCCGCAGCCCGCCTGGCTCGAAATGCACAGCGTGGCCCGCCCTGGATAGCGCATCAGCACGCTTTCCAGCAGCGTGCCGTCGTGCGCGCGCCACAGCGTCTTCCGCGTGCTGCCGTCGTCGCACGCCAGCGCGCGCACTTCGGTGAGCAGCGGCGGCATCAGCTCGTCGACGAGCCGCTGGCGCGAGGCGGCCGGGATGTCGGTCATCGCCTCCGGGTCGACGGTCAGCCTCGAGAAGTAGTGGTTCGACAACTGCTTGGCACGAAAGGGTTTCTCGCCGAGTTCGGCGACGGCGGCGGCGCGCTCGCTCGCGGAAAGATCGGCGAGGTGCCTCGGCGGCAACCCACGCCGAGGGGCCTCGAACACCAAAGGAAGAGTCGACACGACTCCATAGTGTCCCATGGTCAGCGTGCCGCGCGACAGGTGGGGCGCGGCGGCGTGACCTGGGCCGACGGCCGCACGGTGACGAGGCTGACCGCGTTCGCCAGCACGACCACCGCAATCGCGAACCAGTCGATCAACGCCAGCGGCTGGTGCAGCACCACCAGGCCGACGAGCGCGGCCAGCACCGGGTTGACGCTCATGAACACGCCGAAGAACCGGGTGGGCACGCGCCGCAACGCGAGCAGGTCGAACAGCAGCGGCACGGCCGACGAAAGCAGGCCCGCGACGGCCGCGCACCCGAGCACGAGCAGGGACGGGCGCGCTTGGATGAGAACCGGTATCCCGGCCGCCAGGTAGAACAGCGCCGAGGTCCCGGCCGCGGCGGCGCTTCCCCGCACCCCGGGCACCCTGGCGCCGACGACGCGGTTCAGCAGGATGTACCCCGCCCACGAAGCCGCGGCGATCAGCGCGAGCGCGATGCCGACGTAGTCGGTGCTCAGCTTCGGCCGGGTCAGCACGAGCACGGCGACGCCGACGGCGATCGCGCAGGCGCCGTCCAGCAGGCGCCGCGCGGACGCCAGCGCCACGGCGAGGGGGCCGAGGAATTCCAGTGTCACGGCCAGTCCGAGCCCGACGCGGTCGATCGCGGCATAGAGGGACAGGTTCATCGTGGCGTAGACCGCGGCCAGCGCCAGCACGGGCCGCCACTGCCACCAGGTGAGCGAGCGCAGCGACGGCCTGCCGACGGCGAGCAGCACGATCCCGGCCACCCACTGCCGCACCGCGACCACGCCGAGCGGGCCGAGCACCGGGAAGGCCAGTGCGCCGACACCGGCGCCGACCTGGTTCGCCATCCCGCTTCCGAGCATCAGCGCCACTCCAGCCGAGCGCCGCCCTTCCGTCGCACGCGTCTCCATGCACCGCAGCGTGCACTGGCGCGCCACATAACCAAAATGCATAGAACGACGCTGCTATACGCTGAACGCATGGATCTGGAACTGCGTCATCTGCGGGCGCTCGTCGCCGTCGCGGACGCGGGCAGCTTCACCGACGCCGCCATCGAACTGGGCGTGTCCCAGGCCGCGGTCTCTCGCACGCTCATCGCGCTCGAAGACGTGCTCGGCGTGCGCCTGCTGCACCGGACGAGCCGGAGCGTCCTGCCGACCACGGCGGGCGTCCAAGTGCTGACGAGGGCCCGGCACCTGCTCGCCGATGCCGACGAACTGGTGCTCGAAGCCACCACGGGCCACACCCGGCTCCGGATCGGGCACGCCTGGGCCGCGATGGGACGCCGCACGCTGGCGTTCCAACGGCAGTGGGCGGAGCGGTACCCGGACGTCGAACTGCGGCTCATCCGGACCCATTCGGCCACCGGCGGCCTTGCCGAAGGCCACTGCGATCTGGCCGTGGTGCGCACGGCGTTCGACGAACGGCGCTTCGCGGGCGCCGTCGTCGGCAGCGAACGCCGGTACTGCGCCGTTTCCGTGACCGATCCGTGGGCTTCCCGCCGATCGATCTCGCTCGACGACGTGCTGACCAGGACCGTGCTCGTGGACCGGCGCACCGGGACGACCACCGTCGACCTGTGGCCGCGGGACCGCAGGCCCAAGATCGAGTACAGCCAGGACGTCGACGACTGGCTCGCCGCGGTCGCGGGCGGCGGCCACGTCGGCATCACCCCGGAAAGCACCGTCGCCCAGTACCGCCGCGAGGGCGTCAAGTTCGTGCCGTTGCGCGGTGCCCCGCCGATCGACGTGCGCCTGGTCTGGCGCCGTCACGACCCGCACCCGCTGACGCACGCCGCCGTCGCGCTGCTCACCGACCTGTATCGAAAACCCGCTCGACCAGCTCGC
This sequence comes from Amycolatopsis sp. CA-230715, assembly GCF_018736145.1. Classification (GTDB taxonomy): domain Bacteria; phylum Actinomycetota; class Actinomycetes; order Mycobacteriales; family Pseudonocardiaceae; genus Amycolatopsis. Next base: position 6,768,256 of record NZ_CP059997.1, on the reverse strand, counting down.
CGATGAGCGCGTGGTTCCGCTTCGCCCGCCCCGGCGCGTGGGCGAGGAACACCACGCCGAGATCCCGCTTCGGATCCGCCCACCACGTCGTGCCGCCCGCGCCTGGCCAGGTGAACGCGCCGGTTTCGCGGTGCACCGCGACGCCGAGGCCGAAGGTGTGGCCCGGCCGCATTTCCTCCAGGTCGCGCACCTCGGTGCCCGCGTCCAGCCGGTCGGTGGTCATCCCGTCGACGATGGACGGCGCGAACAGCGGCCGATGGCCCAGTAGCGCGGCGATGAAGGCGAGGTAGTCCGCCGCGGTGCCGACCAGCCCGGCACCACCGGAATCGAACCGCGCCCGGGAGAGGTCCGGCAGGCTCTCGCCCGGCAGCGGCCTGGCGTACCGGTCCGGATCGGCGACGCCGAACCCGGTTCCGGTCATCCCCAGCGGCTCGAACACCGCGTCGCGGAGGAAGTCGCCGAGTCGTCCGCCGGTGCGCCGCTCCACGGCCAGCCCGACCAGGTCGAGCCCCCAGCCGTAGTGCCACCTGGTGCCGGGCGCGTGCAACAACGGCAGGGGCGCGAGCCGTCCGGCGAACTCGTCACCGGTGAAGGCGGTCATGCCGTCGCCGACGACGTCGGCGTACCGCCGGTGCACCTCGGTCGATCCGAGCAGTCCCTCCACGATGCCCGAGGTGTGGCGCAGCAGATCGAGCACGGTCGGCTGCGGGGCGCGGCCGGCGAACTCGCTCAGGAGATCGCCCAGCTCGGTGTCGAGGTCCAGTAGCTGGAGCGCGCCCGCGGTGGTCACGGGTTTCGTCATGGACGCCAGCCAGAACAGCGTGTCCGCGGTCATCGGCGCCTTCGCCACCGGATCGCGGTAGCCGACCGCGCTCAGGTGCACGACCTCGCCGCGGTGCAGAATCCCGATCACCGCACCCGGCAGCCGTCCCGCGTCGACTTCCGCGGCGAGGGCCTCGTCGATCAGTTCCCAGTTCACGCCCCGATCGTGACCCGCACGCGCCATGCCCGGCAAATGCCGATTTCTGGCCAGCCATACCGAAATCGGCATAGCGTGCGGTCATGAAGCCACCCCAGCTCCTCGACGGCAGGCTCAAGATCCGCCACCTCACGCTCGTCGACGCGCTCGCCGAACACGGGAGCGTGGTCCGCGCCGCGGACCACCTGCGCATCACCCAGCCCGCGGCCACGCGGGCGCTCCGCGAGCTCGAAGAGATCGTCGGCACGCGCCTGTTCGACCGCGGGCCCCGCGGGATCACGGCCACGGCGGTCGGCCGCGCCGTCGTCGAGCACGCCCGCGCGGTGCTGGGACATCTGCGGCAGGCGAGCAGGCACGTCGCCGAGCTGAACGGCGCCGACCGCGGCACGGTCACCGTCGGCACGCATCTCGCGGGCGCGAACCTCCTGGTGCCGCGCGCGATCGCGCGCCTCAAGCGGGACCACCCCGAGCTGACCGTCGTCGTGCGCGAGGACCGGCTCTCCGTGCTGCACGAAGATCTCCTCACGGGCCGCCTCGACGTCGTGGTCGGCCGCCTCGGCCCGATGACCGCGCCCTCCCCGCTGACCCAGGAATGCCTCTACGACGAGCCGATCCGGCTGGTCGTGCGCACCGGGCACGCCGTGCTCGGCGGCGACACCGCGCTGGCCGCGCTCGCCGGGCTGCCGTGGGTGTTCCCGCTGCCCGGCACCGACCTTCGACGCGAATTGGAGGACGCGTTCGTCCACGAGCGCGTCGCGCTCCCGGCCGATCGCGTCGACTGCGACTCGATCCTCACGCTGCGACAGCTCGTACTCGAAACGGAGGCCGTCGCGGCGCTGCCCGCACTCGTCGCCGAGGAAGACGACAGGTTCGCCGTGCTGCCGACACCGTTGCCCGGCGTACGTCATTCCGTCGGCGTGACGCTGCCCGCCGAACGCCCCCAGCAGCCCCGCGACCAGCGCTTTTCTCGCCCACCTGCACGAGGTCGGAGCCTGCCTGCTCGCCTGCGTCGACAGTCGCTAGTTGCATCGCGACCGGTTCCGATATATCGTCAACGTGTCGGAACAACATCGAGAAAGGACTCCGATCATGCGAAACCCCTTCAACCAGGAATTTCCCCCGCCGCACGTCCGCGGCGCTTTCGGCCCGTGGGCACGTGGCGGGTTCGGCGAGTTCCCTCCCGGCTGGGGCCCCGGTGGCCGCGGCAGGGGCGGGCACGGGCCGCACCGTCGTGGCGGCGGCAGGCGGGGCAGGCGCGGTGACGTCCGCGCGGCGATCCTCGCGCTGCTCACCGAGCAGTCCCCGCGGCACGGCTACGAGATCATCAGGGAAATCGCCGAGCGCAGCGACGGGCTGTGGCGGCCGAGCCCCGGCTCGGTCTACCCCACCCTCCAGCTGCTCACCGACGAAGGCCTCGTCATCAGCAAGGAAGAGGGCGGCAAGCGCCTCTTCGAACTGACCGAAGCCGGTCAGGAAGCCGCGAAGGCGCACGAAGGCGCGCCGCCGTGGGAGCAGATCGCCGACGACGCCGACCCGGACGACCTGAACCTGCGCAAGGCGGGCGGGCCGCTGCTCGCCGCGATCATGCAGGTCGCGCAGGCGGGCACGCCGAGCCAGAAGGCGAAGGCGATCGAGGTGCTCAACGAAGCGCGGCGGTCGATCTACGCCATTCTCGGCGAGATCGAAGAAGCCTCGGACGAGGACGCCGAGTGACGACCGAGGACGATGCTGGCGGGCCGCGCGCGCACGTGCACGCGGTAGCCCACCGGCATCGTCACTCCGGCCGAAGTGGCCGGGTTCATCCGTAGCACCTCCGCGATCGCGAGCTCGGCCACGCGCGGGCTGAACTCGATCCGCAGTACCTCCGCCATCGCGCGGGTGTCGTCGAAACGCCACTCGGTGCGCACGCGGCGACAGCAAAACCCTTGTGCGGCAAAGAACTTCTCGACTTCTGGCGGGTCGTAGTCCGGGAGGTCCTCGCGCATCCACCTGCCATACGGCTCGCTCGACACGTCGAGATCGACGATCGCGAGCCGCCCGCCGGGACGCAACACGCGATCCGCTTCGGCGAGCCCGGGGCCACAGCCGGGCCCGAAGAAGTACGCGGTACGAGCGTGCACCACATCCACGCTCGCGTCCGGCACGGGGAGCCGTTGTGCCGAACCGGCGGCGACGCTCGCGTTCGGCGCTTCGGCGACCCGCTCGGCCGCGCGCCGCACCAATGGCGCGTGCGGCTCGACGCCGAGCACGGACCGCGCGGTCTCGGCGAACCGCGGCAGGTGGAACCCGTCGCCGCAGCCGATGTCGAGAACGTCCCGCCCCGCCCAGGGCGCCTCTTCGCCGAGCACGCGCCAGATCTCACCGCCGACGTCCTGCGCGCGGTTCTCGACCTCGTAGGCCTTCGGGTAGTACCAGATGTTGGGACTGGGAAGCACGTCCGCCTTGCGGCCCCTGCGGGCGGATTTCCTCACCCGCGAAGGATATTCGACTCTCACCCGCTGAGGTTGACCCGACCACGCGCGGTACCCGAAGAGACACTGTCGTATTGCGAACGGTGTCATATGAGCCAGCACCGTCCCCGGTTCGACGTAGGATCACAACCTCACGACGGCGCGTGAGAGGGGCAGCAATGTCGGTGATGTCACCGAGGACGGTGTCGGTTCTACCAGCCGGGCTCCCGTGTTGGGTCGAGCTCGCGAGCAGGAACGAGACCGCGGCCGAACACTTCTACGGCGGCCTGTTCGGCTGGAAGTACCAGGTCAACAGAGATCCCGCCACGCCGACGGGGCGCTACTCGATCGCCAGCCTCGACGGCATCTCGGTCGGCGGGCTCTACCGCGCGGGAAGCAGCCAGCCGCCGGGGTGGATCCTGCACCTGTCGGTGCGCAACATCGTGACCGCGGCCGAGTGGGTCGAGCACCTCGGCGGCCGGACCACGCTCGGTCCCATCGACATCCCCGACCGCGGCAGCATCCTGCACGCGCTGGACCCGTCCGGCGCGCCGGTGGTGTTCTGGCAGCCGCCGGACAGCTGGGAGTTCGGCACCGACATGCCCGCCACGTTCACCGGGGCCGATCTCAACACCCACGACGGCAACTCGGCGGACCACTTCTTCTGCCGCCTCTTCGGTTACACCGCACAGCAGATCGGCGACGCGCACAGCATCGACTACGCGGAATGGCGGCTCGACCACGAGTCCGTGCTGTACCGGTACGTGATGGGGCCCGAGTACCGCGCGGACACGCCGCCGCACTGGATGGTCTACTTCGAGGTCTCCCCCGCCCGCGGCACCGACGCCACCGCCGGCCACGCGATCATGCTCGGCGGCACGGTCGTCATCCAGCCGTACGACACCCCGTGGGGCCGGATCGCCGTCCTCGCCGACCCGGACGGCGCCGTCTTCTCGATCATCGACCACTCCCAGGTCGTCGAAGGCTACGGGAGAGCCGAAGTGGACGATCCGTACGTCGACTAGTCGCGGGCACAAGACACGCGATGAGCACGTAACCCGCCGAGACGAGCCACATCCCCGTCTCGGGGGCGAAACCGCCGACCACCGCGACACCGATCGCACCGCCGGTCTGCCTGGCCGCGTTCAGCACGCCCGCGGCCAGGCCGGGCCGGTCCGGCACGGCGCCCATCGCGACGGAGGTCATCGCGGGCATCGCCAGCGAGCAGCAGCCGAACAGCACCGAGGCCGCGAAGAACCACGCCAATTCGTGGCCTGCCAAAGCCAATCCCGCCGAACCGACCAGTCCCGCCGACGCCCCGGCGAACATCGGGGCCTTCGGCCCCCAGCGCGCGATGAGCCTGCCGCTGACGAAAGCACCGCAGCCGACGGCGACGGTGACCGGGACCAGTGCCATGCCCGCCGCCAGCGGCGAGAGCTGCCAGGTGCGCTGCAGGACGAGCGCGAGGCAGAAAAGGACTCCGTAGAGGCAAAAGTTGAACAGCCAGCCGATCGCGGTGGCCGCGGAGAACGCCCTGATCCGCAGTACGGCGGGCGGCACCAGCGGCTCGGGAATGCGCCGCTGCACCACGACGAACGCGACCGTCGTGGCGAACGCGCCCGCGAAGAGCGCGATGGCGGCCGCACCGCTTTCGATGAACGCGGCGACGAGGCACGCCAACGCGGCGGTGCCCAGCAGCTGACCCGTCCAGTCGACGCGTTTTCCTTGGTACGGCTCACTTTCCAGCACGTGCCGCCGCGCCAGCCCGATCCCGGCCAGTCCGACCGGGACGTTGACCGCGAACACCAGCCGCCAGTCGAGCAACCCGACCGACAGCCCGCCGAGCACCGGCCCGGCCGCGAGCCCGATCCCGCTCATCCCGCCCCACACGCCGAGCGCCCGCGCGCGCTCCCGCGCGTCCGGGAACTGGTGCACGATCAGCGCCAGCGAGGACGGCAGCAGTGCCGCCGCGCCGAAACCCTGGACCGCCCGCGCCACGATCAACACCGCCAGCCCGGTCGCCACCGCGCAGGCCGCCGACGCGACCACGAAGATCGCGGTGCCGAGCACGAACACGCGCCGCGCGCCGAACCGGTCGCCAGCCCAGCCCCACATCAGCAGGAACGCGGCCAGCGCGATGGTGTAGGAATCGACGACCCATTGCAGGCCCGCGATTCCGGTGCCACCGAAGTCGTCCGCGATCGCGGGCAGGGCGAGGTTCACGATCGTGGCGTCGAGGGTGATCATCAGGAAGCCGAGGCAGACGGCCGTGAGCGCGAGCCTGCTCCCGGCCGCCGTGGGTGCGGTGATCATGTGCCGAGTGAATCCCGCGAACGCTTCGGCGGCTCACGAACTGTCGCGCGCGGCCGGTGGCATCCCGGAAACCGACGCGGCCTGGCTACCCGCGAGTGACCCGACCGCTCAGGGCGTCGGGACGAAGGCTGACAACAACAGCCACGACACCACGGCCGACGGCAGCAGCGAATCGAGACGGTCCATCAATCCGCCGTGCCCCGGCAGCATCGTGCCCATGTCCTTGATCCCGAGGTCCCGCTTGATCAGCGACTCGACCAGATCGCCGAGCGTCGCGGTCAGCACGATCGCGGCACCGAACAGCAACCCCTGCCAGACGTGCCCGTCGAGCAGCAGCGTCAGGGTCAGCGCGCCGCCGACGAGACCGGCCACCATCGACCCCGCGAAGCCCTCCCAGGACTTCTTGGGGCTGATCGAAGGCGCCATCGGGTGCTTGCCCTTCAGCACACCGGCCGCGTACCCGCCGGTGTCCGAGGCGACCACGCCGATCATGAACGCGAGCACCCGGCCCGCCCCGTCTTCCGGCGGCACCAGCATCGCGGCGAACGACGCGAACAGGGGAAGGTAGGCCGCCGCGAACACGGTCGCGCTGACGTCGCGCAGGTAGCCCTCGGTGCCCCCGGGAAGCCGCCAGAGCAGGCAGGCGAGCACGGTCAGCACGAACGCCGTCAGCGCGCCCTCGCGCCCGAACGGCCAGGCGAGCCAGATCATCGCCTGGCCACCGGCGAGCAGCGGGATCAGCGCGACCTCGATGTTCGCCGCCCGTTTCAGGGCACCGGCGAACTCGATCGTGCCCACCGCGATCGCGGCCGCGATGATCGCGATGAACAGAAATCGGGTGGTGAGCAACGAAACGATGATCGCGGCGCCGAGGACGACACCCACCGCGATGGCCGCGGGCAGGTTCCGGCCCGCGCGCGAGGCTTTCTTCTCCACCGGCTTCTCCTCCGGGTCGTCGGAGGGGCTCTCCTCCGACGGCTTCACCGGCTCGCCGGAACGCGGTGTGGCGGGGCCGCCGTCTCCCGCCACCTCCTCGCGCTCTTCGTCGCTCACCTGGGACATCAGACTTCGAGAAGCTCGGCTTCTTTGTGTTTCACGAGCTCCTCGACCTGGCCGACGTAGGAGTCGGTGAGGTTCTGCAACTCCTTCTCGGCGCGGACGACGTCGTCTTCACCCGCTTCGCCGTCCTTCTGGATGCGGTCGAGCTCTTCCTTCGCCTTGCGGCGGACGCTGCGGATCGACACCTTCGCGTCCTCGCCCTTGCCCTTGGCGACCTTCACCATCTCCTTGCGCCGCTCCTCGGTGAGCTGCGGGATGACGATGCGGATGATCGTGCCGTCGTTTCCGGGGTTCACCCCGAGATCCGACTCCCTGATCGCCTTCTCGATGGCACCGAGCTGCGTGGCGTCGTACGGCTTGATGATCGCCATCCGCGCCTCGGGGACGTTGACACTGGCGAGCTGGTTGAGCGGCGTCGGCGCGCCGTAGTACTCGACGACGATGCGGTTGAACATGTTGGGAGTGGCCCTGCCGGTACGCACCGACGCCAGGTCCTCCTTCGCGACGGACACCGCTTTTTCCATCTTCTCCTCTGCATCGAGGAGGGTCTCGTCGATCACGGCTCTACTCCCGTTGAGTGAGTGGTTTGTTCCAGCTGGGGAGAATCCCAGCAGGTCTAGGCCGACGGCCCACCGGCGGGGGTGCTCACCAGTGTGCCGATCCTCTCACCGCCCACCGCGCGGGCGATGTTCCCCTCCGTGAGCAGGTTGAACACGATGATCGGCATGTTGTTGTCCATGCAGAGGCTGAACGCGGTCGCGTCGGCCACCTTCAGATCGCGTTCCAGCACCTCCCGATGCGTGATCTCGTGGAACATCTTCGCGGCGGGGTCGCTCTTCGGGTCCGCCGTGTACACGCCGTCAACGGCCTTCGCCATCAACACCGCTTCGCAGCCGATCTCGAGGGCGCGCTGGGCGGCCGCGGTGTCGGTGGAGAAGTACGGCATCCCCACCCCGGCGGCGAAGATGACGACCCTGCCCTTCTCGAGGTGCCGTTCCGCGCGGCGCGGGATGTAGGGCTCGGCGACCTGGCCCATCGTGATCGCGCTCTGCACGCGCGTTGGCAGGCCCTCCTTTTCCAGGAAGTCCTGCAGCGCCAAGCAGTTCATCACGGTGCCGAGCATGGCCATGTAGTCGGCCCGGTCGCGGTCCATGCCGCGTTGCGAAAGCTCGGCACCGCGGAAATAGTTACCGCCGCCGATGACCACCGCCATCTGCACGCCGGTGCGGACGACATCCGCGATCTGCACGGCCACGGAGTGCACGACGTCGGGATCGACACCGACGGCGCCTCCGCCGAACATCTCCCCACCGAGTTTGAGCAGTACCCGCCGATAGCCGCCGCTGGGTCGCTCCGCACTCATGCTCTGCCGCCTCCGCGTCGTTGGAGTTCGTTGGTCGTTCGTCCGTCTTTCGCGACTGTGCCCCGTCCCCGATGCCGACGGAGACGGGGCACAGTGCGGTGCTGCTGGTGAAACTGGCGACCTACTGCTGGCCGACCTCGAAGCGAGCGAACCGGGTGACGGTCACGCCCGCGGCGTCGAGGAGAGCCTTCACGGTCTTCTTGTTGTCGGTCACCGACGGCTGCTCGAGCAGCACGTTGTCCTTGTAGTAGGCGTTGACCTTACCCTCGACGATCTTGGCCATGGCCTGCTCGGGCTTGCCCTCTTCGCGAGCGGTCTTCTCCGCGATGTTGCGCTCGTTCTCCACGATCTCGGCCGGGACCTCGTCGCGGGTGAGGTAGCGCGCCTTGAGCGCGGCGACCTGCATGGCGGCGTTGCGCGCGGCGTCCGCGTCGCCACCGGTGTACTCGACGAGCACGCCGACGGCGGGCGGCAGACCGGCACCGCGGCGGTGCAGGTAGGTCTCGGTGGTGCCCTCGAAGGACGCCACCCGGCGCAGCTCGAGCTTCTCGCCGATCCTGGCGGCCAGCTCCTGCACGACCTCGTTCACGGTCTTGCCGTCGAGCTCGGCGGCCTTCAGCTTCTCGACGTCCTCGGTCTTGGTGGCCTTGGCGACCGCGACGATCTTCTCGGCGAGCTGCTGGAACTCTTCGTTCTTCGCGACGAAGTCCGTCTCGGAGTCGAGCTCGATGAGCACGCCGCCGTGACCGGCGACGAGCCCTTCCGCGGTGGCGCGCTCGGCGCGCTTGCCGACGTCCTTCGCACCCTTGATGCGAAGGAACTCTACGGCCTTGTCGAAGTCGCCGTCGTTCTCCTCGAGCGCCTTCTTGCAGTTCATCATGCCGGCGCCGGTGAGCTCGCGCAGGCGCTTCACATCTGCGGCGGTGTAGTTCGCCATCGTGCGTTGTCCGTCCTTCTTCGGTACGCGCGGAATCTTGTTCGGGTACAGCCTCGCGACGTGCGGCCCGCCCGTGCCGGGCGAGCCGCACGTCGGCGGTCACTCAGGCGGAGGTGGTCTGCTCGGTGGCGGACTCGACCTTGTCGGCGGCCTTCTCGGCGTCACCGGCGGCGGCCTCGGAACCGGCGAGGACCTCCATCTCCCACTCGGCGAGCGGCTCGTCGGAGGCGACACCAGGCTCGGGCTTGTCCGCGCCCTCGACCGCGGAGCCGTTGCGGCCCGAGCGGGCGAGCAGACCGGCGGCGGCGGCCTCGGCGACGACCTTGGTCAGCAGCGCGGCCGACCGGATCGCGTCGTCGTTGCCCGGGATCGGGTAGTCGACCTCGTCGGGGTCGCAGTTGGTGTCGAGGATCGCGACGACCGGGATGTTGAGCTTGCGCGCCTCGCCGACCGCGATGTGCTCCTTCTTGGTGTCCACGATCCACACGGCGCTGGGCACCTTGGACATGTCGCGGATACCGCCGAGGGTCTTCTCCAGCTTGTCCTTCTCGCGGGTCAGCGTCAGGATCTCGCGCTTGGTCAGCCCGACGAAACCGCCGGTCTGCTCCTGCGACTCGAGCTCCTTGAGGCGCTGGAGCCGCTTGTGCACCGTCTGGAAGTTGGTCAGCATGCCACCGAGCCAGCGCTGGTTCACGTAGGGCATGCCCACGCGGAGTGCCTCGCTCGCGATGGCCTCCTGCGCCTGCTTCTTGGTGCCGACGAACATGATGGTGCCGCCGTGCGCGACGGTCTCCTTGATGAACTCGTACGCACGGTCGATGTAGGTCAGCGTCTGCTGCAGGTCGATGATGTAGATGCCGTTGCGCTCGGTGAGGATGTAGCGCTTCATCTTCGGGTTCCACCGACGGGTCTGGTGCCCGAAGTGCACGCCGCTGTCGAGCAGCTGCTTCATGGTGACGACGGCCATGGCCGAGATCAACCTCTTCTTTGTCGTGCGAGCCGGGCGTCCGCACCGGCTCGCGTGTCGGTTTTATCGCTACCGGTCAGGTGACCGGCGGCCCTGGTGCGGTGCTGGTGCCCGGACCCCGGGGAGAGGACCTCGGGGACCGCCGGGCGCCGTGTTTCCGGAAGCCGGTCCGTTCGAACGACAGGACCAGCGAAGACCCGGAACATGCACTGCACGCGAAGTCAGCCCGCTTGCACAGGCTGCGCCGGATAGTGTACGCCGGGGCCGCGAAGGGGGCCGCACCGGCGGTCCCGAACGGGCCGGTTGTCCACACGCCCCCGAGTTGTCCACAGATGCCGCGCGGCCGCCCCGTAACCGCCGCCCGCCCGAGACGCTGGTCCCATGAGTACCGACGACGTGCGCTCCCCGACGGAGGAGCCATGAGCATTGTCCCAGCGCATTTCCCGTTCCCCAAGCCGTCGCGGCGAGGCAGGCACCGCCGCGCCAGACCGCGGTCTTCACGGCTCGGGCTCGCGGTCGCGATCGTGGTGTTCACCTGCGCGTTCACCCTGCCTCTGCGCGCGGGCGCCGAGCCGGAGCCGCGGTTCGCCTGGCCGCTGTCCCCGGAACCGTCCGTCACCAGGACGTTCGAGGCGCCCGCCGACCCGTACGGCCCCGGCCACCGCGGCGTCGACCTCGCGGCCGCCGAAGGCCAGCAGGTGCTCGCGGCCGGTGTGGGCGTGGTGGTGTTCGCGGGCACCGTCGCCGGGCGCGGCGTCGTCTCGGTCGACCACGACGGCGGGCTCCGCACCACCTACGAGCCGGTCGTCCCGGCGGTCGCGGCGGGCGACCAGGTCTACCGCGGCCAGCCGCTCGGCACCGTCATCGCGGGCCACCCCGAATGCGCGGTCGCGGTGTGCCTGCACTGGGGCGTCCGGCGCGGCGAGGAGTATCTCGACCCGTTGGCACTGGTCATGACCGACACCGAGATCCGCCTGAAACCCTGGGAGGGCTTGTGACCGTTACCGATTCGGCTCAGACTCCGGCTTGCTCGACGAGCTTGGCGCGCAACCGCAGGACCGCCCTGGTGTGCAGCTGGCTGACGCGGGACTCGGTCACGCCGAGCACCTTGCCGATCTCCGCGAGCGTGAGGCTTTCGAAGTAGTACAGGCTGACCACGATCCGGTCGCGCTCAGTGAGCTGGGCGATGGCCTCGGCCAGCTGGCGGCGGTTGTCCTGGTCGACGAGGGCGGCGACCGGGTCGACCGCGTCGTCGTCGGGCAGGGTGTCGACGAGCGAGCCGCTCTCCTTGCCCACCGCGACGAGGTCTTCGAGCGCGACCACGCTGGTCAGCTGGAGCTGGCCGTAGAGATCGCGCAGGTCGTCGAGCGAGATGTCCAGCTCGGCGGCGAGCTCGGCGTCGGTGGGCGTGCGGTGCAGCCGCGCACCGAGCCGCTCCAGCGCGCGCTCGGCCTCGCGCGCCCTGCTGCGGACCACCCTCGGCACCCAGTCCTGCGAGCGGAGGTCGTCGAGGATCGCGCCGCGGATCCGCTGCATCGCGTAGGTCTCGAAGCGCAGCCCGCGCTCGGGATCGAACTTCTCGATGGCGTCCACGAGGCCGAAGATGCCGGACTGCACGAGATCGCCGACGTCGACATGGGTCGGCAGGCCGGTGCCGACGCGGCCCGCGACGTACTTGACCAGCGGCGCGTAGTGCAGCACGAGCCGATCGCGGATCCGCTGCTGCGGTTCGTCCACGAACTGGCGCCACAGCGCGCGGATGGCCACGTCGACCTCGGTGCCCGAGTCTCGTGGCGCGACGGGCGCTGGCGGCTCCGCGCCCGGCTCGCGGGTATCGGTCACCCGCAGGTCGGCGGTCACGGGGAGGCCGTTCTCGGCGGCGGGGTCAGTTCGGTCTCCAGGCTCGTAGGGGTTCCTGCGCGCACCGCCTCCCTCACGGGGGCTCGGCGTTTTCCGGGCACGCTCGTCCACGCGCACCGGCTGCCGACCGGCCTGCACCGGTTCTCGCCCGCGATCATCGGGCGCGGGGATGCGTTCGGTCATGGATAGCCTTCAGCCGCTCGACGGTCACGTGAGTGTAGAGCTGCGTGGTGGCAAGCGTAGCGTGACCGAGTAACTCCTGAACGCTGCGAAGGTCCGCACCGCCTTCGAGCAGATGCGTAGCCGCCGAGTGCCGCAGGCCGTGCGGGCCCATCTCGGTCGCGCCCGGCACCGAACCGACCGCGTCGTGCACCACCCTGCGCACCGTCCGCTGGTCCACGCGCCCACCGCGGGCACCGAGGAAGAGGGCGCCACCCGCCCCTTCCCGCCGCACCGCCAGCACACGCCTGCCACCACTCAGCCAAGCCCGCACCGCCCGCTCGGCAGGTTGCCCGAACGGCACAGTGCGTTCTTTGTTCCCCTTGCCCAGCACGCGGATCACGCGCCGCTCGAAGTCCACGTCGTCGACGTCGAGGCCGCACAGCTCGGACACCCGCACGCCGGTCGCGTAGAGCAGTTCGAGCAGTGCGTGGTCGCGCAGGGCGATCGGATCCTGCTCGCCCGCCCCGGTTTCCGACGCGCTGAGCGCCGCGTCCGCCTGCTCGGGCCGCAGCACCCCGGGCAGCTTGCGGTGCGGTTTCGGTGCCACCAAGCGCGCCCCGGGATCCTTCTCGAGCACTCCCCGGCGCCGCGCCCACGCGGTGAACGTCCGAGCCGCCGCCGCACGGCGCGCGAGCGTGGTCCGGCCCGCCCCCGACGTGTGCTGCACGGCGAGCCAGGACCGCAGCACCGCCACGTCGAGGTCTTCGAGCGTCGTGGTGACCCCGCCGGGCTCCTCGCCGTGGACGGGGATGCCGTGCAGGTAGGCCAGCAGCAGCACCACATCGCCGAGGTAGGCCCGCACCGTGTGCTCGGACAGCCCCCGCTCGAGCGTCAGGTGGCGTTCGTAGTCGTCGACGACCTCGGCCGAAGCGCGCGGCAACGCGGCACGGACCCGCCGGAGGTCGGGTCGCCGCGGGTGGTCGCGACCGTGGGAAGACGACATGAACCATTACGCTGCGCGATCAACGGCCGCTGGTCAAGCATCGCCACACCTCCGCCCTGCTCGCTCGCGGTAATCGGCATCAGTTCGATACCCGGGCACTCCTTCCGATGGTTTTTGCCGTCGTGTCAACAAGCTTCCGGTTTCAGCGGGCCTCCTTCCGTCTTCGCCAACCGGTGTCGCACCGTTCCGCGAGTTCGTCGATTTCGAGCGCGGGCAAGATCGCCCGCACCTTCGAAACCTCGATGCCCGACTCGGTGGCGACCTGTTCGGCGGACTTCCCCTTGCGCAGACCGAGCGCCTCGTGAACGCGGAGCGCGTCCTTGGCGAGGCCATCGGTCGGGCGTCGCGGCTTGGGCGGTCCCTCGTCGCCTGCTGCGCCGCCGTCACCGAAGCGGCCGACCGTCTCGGCGACATCGGCCACCGAAGCGACGAGCGTGGCGCTCGCGTCCCGGATGAGCTGGTGGCAACCGACCGACATCGCGGAACCGATCGGCCCCGGCACGGCCATGACCACCTTGCCGAGCGCCCCTGCCGTGCACGCGGTGTTGCGGGCGCCGCTGCGAGCACCAGCCTCGACGACGACCGTTCCTTCGGTGAGGGCGGCGATGAGCCTGTTCCTGACCAGGAACCGGTGCCGCGCGGGCGGGGTGCCCGGTGGGTACTCGGTGAGCACGAGCCCTCGTTCGGCTATCCGTTCGAGCAGGGCGACGTGGCCCGCCGGGTAGCCGACGTCGAGGCCGCATCCGAGCACCGCCACGGTGGTGCCGTCGGCGGCGAGCGCACCGCGATGCGCCGCACCGTCGATGCCGTAGGCGGCGCCGGAAAAGATCGGGACTCCCCTGCCGGCCAGTTCGTAGGCGAACTCCGACGCGACGTGCTCGCCGTAGCTGGTCGCCGCGCGAGCGCCGACGATGGACACCGCCCTGTCCGCGGCCTCGTCGAGCCGTTCGTCGCCCCGGACCCACAAGCCGAGCGGGGGCGAGACACCGGTGAGCCCGCGTGCGGATGCCTGCTCCAGCGAGAGCAACGGCCACGCAGGCCACTCGTCGTCCTCGGGGATCACCAGCCGGGCCCCGAGGCGGCTCGCCTCGGCGAGATCGTGCTCGGCGAGTGCCTGGTCCTTCCTGGCCACCGTCTCGTCGCGCACCCGTGCCGGGCACCGTTCCGCGCGCACCAGCGCCGCGGCTAGGACGGGCCCGTTTTCCTCGACGAACCGGACCAGCGACGGCGCGGGCGGCTCAGCCACCCTCAGCAGGTACGCCCTCGCCACCCGTTCCTCGTCCACCGCGCCGGTCATGCCGCACCGTCCCGCCGACGCCAGCGGGCGATCGCGGACGCCGCCGCGGGCACCCACCCCGCGAACACGAGCCGCGCCCAGGGCGCATCGGGTGACGGCATCGCGTACCGGACGGGATCGGCACCACGGCCCGGCCACCGGGGAAGCACCGGGACGAACACGACGCCATGGGACCGTGCGACGACACCGCGCCACGCTCGACCGCGAACCGGCATCGGCACACGTCGAGGCGGAGGCGACGGCCACGACTCGGCAACGTCCTGGGAAGCGGCGATCCGACCGCACCAGATGACCCGTTCCCTCGGGCCAGGCAGCCATTCCCGTGGTGGAGAGCCGGTGGGAGAAGGCGCGTTCCGCAAGTACTTCACGCCGCCCTCCGATCCCGGAATTCGAGCGCGCTCGCGACCTGTTCGGCCTCCGGGCGGCCGAGCCCGGCCAGATCCGCCAGTGTCCAAGCGATGCGCAGGCACCGATCGGCGCCCCGCGCGGTCACCGCGCCGCGGTCGAGGCCGCGATCCAGCAGGCTCGTGACGGAGCCCGGCAAGGCGAACTCCCGCCGCAGGATCGGCCCCGGCACCTCGGCGTTGGTGCGCCAGCCGCGCTCCGCCCAGCGATCGGCCGCGCGCTCCCTGGCGGCGAGGACCCGCTCGCGCACCGCCGCCGTCGGTTCGGGCGTGCCTGCCTCGTGCAAGCTCAGCGCGGTCAGCGGGCGCAGCCGGACGCGCAGATCCACCCGATCGAGCAACGGTCCCGACAGCCGCGCCAGGTAGCGGCGGCGTGCGGAGGGCGAACACGTGCAGTCCGTCTCGCGTGGCGGCGCGCACGGGCAGGGATTGGTCGCGAGCACGAGCTGGAACCGCGCCGGGTAGCAGACCGATCCCCGCTGCCGCGCGATGCGCACCTCGCCGTCTTCCAGCGCGGTCCGCAAGGATTCGAGGCGGTGCGCACCGAATTCGGCGGCTTCGTCGAGGAAGAGGACGCCACGGTGCGCCTTGCTGATCAGGCCGGGCGCGGCGAGACCGCTGCCACCGCCGATCAGTGCGGCGACCGAAACCGAATGGTGCGGGGCGACGAACGGCGGCACCTTCACCAGCGGCGAGGACACCGACAACGAGCCGTCGACGGACTGGACCGCGGTGACCTCCAGCGACTCAGCCCTGGACAGAACCGGCAGCAGGCCCGGCAATCTCCTTGCGAGCATGGTCTTTCCGACCCCTGGCGGACCGGTGAGCAGCAGGTTGTGCCCACCGGCGGCAGCAACTTCCAACGCCCAGCGCGCCTCCGGCTGGCCCACCACGTCGGCTAGGTCCGGAGCGGGCTCCTCGACCGGTTCTCCCGGTTCCGACGGCGGCGCCAACTCCCCTTCGTCGCGCAACCAGGCGACGACATCGCGAAGGTGCCCGGCGCCTTGTGCGTCCACGCCATCGACGAGCGCGGCCTCGAACAGCGACTCGCGTGGCACGACCGCTCGCCGCATTCCGGCCGCGCGGGCGGCGAGCAACCCCGGCAGGATCCCGCGCACCGGCCGGACTCTGCCGTCGAGTGCCAGCTCGCCCAGTAGCACGGAGTTGAGCGCCTTGAGCGAGGGCACCCGTGCCGAGGCCGCGAGTACGGCCACCGCGATGGCCAGGTCGTACGCCGACCCGAGCTTCGGCAGGTTCGCCGGGGAAAGGCCCAGCGTCACCTTCCCGTCCGGCCACGGCTCCCCCGCGTTGCGGATGGCCGAGCGGACCCTGTCCTTCGCTTCGCGCAGCCCCGCGTCGGGCAGCCCGACGAGGGTCACTTTCGGGACCCCGCCACCGATGTCCGCCTCGACCTCCACGGGCTTCCCGTCGATCCCGAGCAGCGCCACCGACCAAGTGCGTGCCAGAGGCATGTCAGAACGCCTCTGGTAGGTGGCGCAGGCGCGGACGGGCGCCAGCGGGCCAGACGATCGCGATGACGTCGAAGCGGATCGGGCACCAGCCGACGCGGAACTCTCGCAGCCAGCGGTGCGCGCAGCGCCGGATCCTGGCCTGCTTCTCCGGCGTGACCGCCTCGGCGGGCTGGCCGAAGCCGTCGCCGGAGCGGGTCTTGACCTCGAAGACGATCAGCTGCGCGCCGTCGGTGGCGACCAGGTCCAGTTCGCCGTCACGGCAACGCCAGTTTCGGGACAGCACGACGAGCCCGAGCGAGCGGACATGACCGACGGCCAGTTCCTCGCCCGCACGGCCCAGCCGCAGGTGCTCGGCGGGTTCGGGTCTGATCAGCGTTTCCACGGTTACCCCCAGGGTCGGCACACTCACGTTTCGTGTGCGACCCACGGTCCCAGGGGACGAAGCGGGCAGCCAAGGGCCCAACGGGACACCTGTGGACAAGTGGGGTGCTGTGGACAACCCGGCCCGGGATCGGCCGGGAGGGCACCGGAGTGTCGGTACCGCGTGCTATGCGGATCAGCCGCCGAACGGGCCGTCCTCGGGGAGCCGGAGATCGGGTTTGTCGAGCTCTTCGACGTTGACGTCCTTGAACGTGATCACGCGGACGTTCTTGACGAACCTGGCCGGCCGGTACATGTCCCACACCCACGCGTCGGACATCCTGACCTCGAAGTACACCTCGCCGCCCCCGTCACGAACCTGCACGTCCACCGCGTTGGCGAGGTAGAACCGACGCTCGGTCTCCACCACGTACGAGAACTGGCCGACGATGTCGCGGTACTCGCGGTACAGCGACAGCTCCATTTCCGTCTCGTACTTTTCGAGATCCTCTGCGCTCATGAAATCCGCGCCCCTCCTCGCGATCGTGCGGCGGAACGTCCATTCTTACCCAAGCCGTCCTCCACGGCACGCAACGGCGCGCTCGCCACCTCCAACGCCGCCGCACTCAACACGACCCGGTGAGGTGCCCGGCGGCCGTGCGCGACCCCCGCCGCGGCCACGTTCACGAACGACCACCGGTGCACCGCGCTCGGCCCGTTGGCGGTGAGCGCTTCGACGTGCTCCGTCGTGCTGTAGCCCTTGTGCACGTCGAAACCGTAGCCGGGATGCTCGTCGTGCAGGCCGGTCATGATGCGGTCCCTGGTGACCTTGGCCAGCACCGACGCCGCGGCGACGCAGGCCACGACGCGGTCCCCCTTGATCACCGCCAGGCTCGGCGCGGGCATCCCCGGCACGCCGAACCCGTCGGTGAGCACGTATCCCGGCGGCGTTCGCATCCCGGACACCGCGCGGCGCATGCCCTCCACGTTCACCGCGTGCACGCCGAGCGCATCGACTTCTTCGGTGGGGATCACGACGATCGCGTAGTCCACGGCGCGGGCGAGCACGCGGTCGTAGACCCGCTCGCGTGCCGCCGCGGTCAGCAGCTTCGAATCGGTCAGCTCCGGCATCCTCGCCGCGTCACCCGGCCGGAGGATGCAGGCCGCCACGACGAGGGGTCCGGCGCAAGCGCCCCGCCCCGCTTCGTCCACTCCCGCGACCGGCCCGAGCCCGCGCCGGTCCAGCGCGGACTGCAGGCTCCACGCGTTGTCACCCCGGACCACCGCACGCGGCGGGCGGTACAGGTGCGCGAGCGCAAGTGCCTTGGGCTTCTTGACCTTGACCTTGGGGGACCGGACCGGACTCACGCCGCTATCGCCTTCGCTTGACCACCTTGCGGACACCCGACGCGACGCGCCGGCCGCCTGCCAGCGCGGGCCACGCCGCGATGGCACCGAACCCGATCGGGATGCCTTCCTGCCACGACGGCGCGCTCAGGCCCGACGCCACCGCGACCGGTTGCGAGTTCTCCTGCGGGTTGTGATCGGTGACCCCGCCCCAGCGGCTCGGCGGCAGCACGATGATCCGCGCCTTGCCGATGATGTTGTCGACCGGGACGGTGCCGCGCTCGCCACCGCCGCCCTGGCAGCGCGAGTCGCACGAGTCGTTCCGGTTGTCGCCGAGCACGAACACCGAGTTCGCGGGCACCTTCACCGGGTCGAACGGCTCCTGGGTCTTCTTGGACTCCGACTCCCAGTGCAGGTAGGGCTCGTCGAGCGCCTTGCCGTCCACGATCACGCGGTTCTTCGCGTCGCAGCACTGGACCGTCTGGCCCGCCGTCGCGATGACCCGTTTGACGAAGTCGCGTTCGTCGGGTGGCGCCAGGCCGAACACCGAACCGATGTTCTGTAGGAACCGGACGAACGCGTTCGACGACTGCTCGGGCAGCGCCTCGTTCTCGACCCACGGGTCGGGACCCTTGAACACGACCACGTCGCCGGGAGTCGGCTCGGTGAAGTCGTAGACGATCTTGTCGACCAGGATCTTGTCGCCGTAGCAGCCGGGGCACCCGTGCAGCGTGCTCTCCATCGAGCCCGACGGGATGGTGTACACCTTCGCGAAGAACTGCTGGAAGACGAACGCCAGCACGAGCGCGACGACGATCAGGATCGGCAGTTCGACCCAGAACGAGCGCTGCTTCTTCGCCTTGCGCCGCTTGCCCTTGCGACCCCGTTCGTGACCGGCGGGCTGATCCGCCTGATCCGACTCGGAACGGTCGGGCTCATCCTCGGCAGCGTGTTGGGACACAGGTTCGACCACGTCGCCAGGCTACGGTAACCGGAGGACTACTCAGGAGGCAGAGGTCGTTTCGCGGGGGGCCTCGCGGCGCTCCTTGATCTTGGCGGCCTTGCCGCGCAGGTCGCGGAGGTAGTACAGCTTCGCGCGCCGCACGTCACCGCGCTTGAAGACCTCGATCTTCGCGATGTTCGGGGTGTGCACCGGGAAGGTGCGCTCCACGCCGACGCCGAAGGACACCTTGCGCACGGTGAAGGTCTCGCGCACGCCACCGCCCTGGCGGCGGATCACGACGCCCTGGAAGACCTGGTTGCGCTCGCGGTTGCCCTCGATGACGCGGACGTGCACCTTCAGCGTGTCGCCCGGCCGGAAGTCCGGGATGTCGGAACGCAGCGACTGAGCGTCCAGGGCGTCCAGGGTGTTCATCGGGTCCGTCCTCGTCCTTCGTGTGGCTTACGTACTTCCGGGCGCGCCGTACTGCTCCTGCGATCGACCCGGGGGCTGGTATGGCGGGCTGGTCCGCACGCGCCAACCGAAACAGTATGGCAGACGGCCGGTGACCGGCACGCGGCGACCCTCAGGACCGCTCGCGCAGCGCGGCCAGCAAGGCCTCGTCCGCCTTGTCCAGGCTACCTTCGGGCAGCGCGTCGAGCAGGTCCGGCCTGCGCTCGGCGGTGCGTTCCAGCGCTCTGTCCCGGCGCCAGCGGTCGATCAGCGCGTGGTTGCCCGAACGCAGGACCTCGGGCACGGCGAGCTCCCGCCACACCTCGGGGCGGGTGTAGCTGGGGCCTTCGAGCAGGCCGTCGGAGAACGAGTCCTGCTCGGCGGACACCGGGTTGCCGAGCACGCCGGGCAGCAGCCGCACGACGGCCTCCACCACGACCAGCACGGCGGCCTCCCCGCCGACGAGCACGTAGTCGCCGATGGAGACCTCGTCGACGGGCATCCGGCGCGCGGCGTCGTCGATCACGCGCTGGTCGATGCCCTCGTAGCGGCCGCAGGCGAACACCAGGTGCTCCTCGGCGGCGTACTCGCGCGCCATGGCCTGGGTGAACGGCTTCCCGGCCGGGGTGGGGACCACGAGCCGCGTGCGCTCGCCGCAGACGTCGTCGAGTGCCGGGCCCCAGATCTGGGGTTTCATCACCATGCCCGGCCCGCCGCCGTAGGGCGCGTCGTCGACGGCCCGGTGCACGTCGTGCGTCCAGTTCCGGAGATCGTGCACACCGACCTCGATCAGGCCGCGGTCGATGGCGCGCCCGAGCAGCGCCGCGCGCAGCGGGTCGAGGTACTCGGGGAAGATCGTGACGACGTCGATCCGCACGGGCTACCAGTTCCCGTACCCGATGGCCTCGGCGTGCCACGGCTTCGGAGGCGGGTTGTCGATCAGGAACGCCATGCCGAGGCCCTTCGCGATCCGGACGTCGCGGCGGAGGTTCTCCTGCACCGGGGTGCCCGGCGCGGTCCGGTTGTCCGCCCACGCCTCGGACTGGGTCACGCAGGTGCGATCGGCGAAGCGCTGGTTGTGGCACGGCGCGGGGGCGCCCCAGGTCTGGGTGTGGGTGAAGTCGAAGACCTTGCCCGAGCTTTCCTCGGTGATCGTGCCCGCGGCTTCGAGGCGGTAGTCCGCCGTCGGCACGGTCCAGCGCGCGTAGTGCTGGCGGCCGCCGTCGGAAGGCAGCGTGACGCAGTCGGGGGCGCAGTAGGTCTCTTTGGTGACGCGGAGCCGGTAGTAGGTGCCGTTGCCGCGCCAGCCGTCGAGCAGCACCCAGTCACCGGCGTGCACGAAGTGCTCGGCGTAGTCGGGCGGCCACGTCTTCGGGTCGCCCCACGAGATGTCGGACTCGGTGGGCGAAGTGGGCGACCACGCCCACTGGCCCGGCGCGCCGTCGGCCGGCGCGTACTGACCGAACGAGCGCTGGAACATCATCGTGTAGTCGGCGTAGGTTTCGGCCTCGGCGTGCGCGGGCGCCGCCGTCACCAGCACGAGAACCGCTCCGAGCACCGCGCTGAGCTTCATTCGTACTTCCCGTCGAGCAGTCCTTCGGGCGGGTCGAGCACGACCTTGCCCCCGTCGATGTCGACCACCGGGACGATCGCGCGCACGAACGGCACGAGCACCGCTTCCCCGTCGCGGTCGAGCGAAAGCAGCTCGCCGCCGGGCGAGTGCACCACCTCGAGCACCTTGCCGACGACCGTGCCGTCTTCCAGCTCGGCGCGCAGGCCTTCGAGCTGGTGGTCGTAGAACTCGTCGGGATCGTCCGTCGGCGGCAGGTCGCCGGTGTCGGCGAGCAGCAGCGCGCCGCGGAGCGTCTCGGCGACGTCCCTGGTGAGAACCTGCTCGAAACGCACGAGCAGCCGCCCGCTGTGCTGGCGGGCGGCTGCCACGGTGAGTTCGCGCGTGCTGCCGTCGCGGAGCCTGGTCGTCACCGCCGCGCCGACCGCGAAGCGCTGCTCCGGCGAGTCGGTGCGCACGTCGACGGCGAGTTCGCCGGTGATGCCGTGCGCCTTGGCGACGCGTCCGACCACGACCTCCATCGAAAGCGCGCTCAGCGGTCGGTGTCGACGACGTCCACCCGGACGCCGCGGCCACCGATACCGCCCATGACGGTGCGCAGTGCGGTGGCGGTGCGGCCACCGCGGCCGATCACCTTGCCGAGATCGTCCGGGTGCACGTGCACCTCGAGGGTGCGGCCGCGGCGGGTCGTGATCAGGTCGACGCGGACGTCGTCCGGGTTGTCGACGATCCCGCGAACCAGGTGCTCGAGAGAGTCGGCAAGGAAGCTCACGCTTCGGCCTTCTCGCCCTCGTCAGCCTTGGCCGCTGAAGAGTCAGCCTTCTCGGTGTCGGCCTTCTTGGCGGACTTCTTCTTCGGCGTGGTGGCCTCGGTCGAGGGCTCCTCGCCCGCGGCGGCCAGCGCGGCGTTGAACAGGTCCTGCTTGGACGGCTTCGGCTCGGCGACCTTCAGGGTGCCTTCGGCGCCCGGCAGGCCCTTGAACTTCTGCCAGTCACCGGTGATCTCGAGGATCCGCTGGACGGGCTCGGTGGGCAGGGCGCCGACCTTGAGCCAGTGCTGGGCGCGGTCGGAGTCGACCTCGATCAGGCTCGGCTCTTCCTTGGGGTGGTACTTGCCGATCGTCTCGATGGCCTTGCCGTCCCTGCGGGTACGCGCGTCGGCGACGATGATGCGGTAGTACGGCGCACGGATCTTGCCGAGACGCTGCAGCTTGATCTTGACGGCCACGGGTGTGGGTACTCCTCAGTTCTCTCGGTACGAGGTTCGGCCGCGCGAACGGAGTGGGGATCCCGAAAGCGACGCCCGTAGGTCAGGTTCGTAGCCCCGGGCGCGGTGAGAGGGTCCGGCCGAGGCAGGCAAGCGACCATTGTGCCAGACGGCCCGGTCGCCGATTTCACCCGGTCGTCAGAACTTCATCACGTTCAGCGTGGTGAGGAGGATGGCGAGCGCGGGAAGGAAGTTGTTCATCTGGTGGGCGACGACGCTGCTCAGCAGCCGCCCGGTGGACAACCGCGCGAGCCCGATCGGGATCGCGATGACCAGCAGCAGCGTGGTCCGCAGCGGTTCGAGGTGGCTGACCGCGAAAACGGCGGTCGAGATCAGGAACGCGGCGAGCCGCCCGTAGCGCTCGTTGCCCCACTGGAGCCGTTCGACGGCCTTCCACAGCAGGCCGCGGTAGATCAGCTCTTCGCAGATCGGCCCGAGCAGCCACACGTAGAGGAACATGATCACGGCGGCGGCCAGCGACATCGGCCGGTTCTCGACCAGCGCGCTGATCGCCGACGTGGCGTTGTTCTCGCCGACGACCTGGGTCCAGACGAACGCGCCGACGGTGGTGAAAACGAGGCCGAGCAGGCCGAACTTCAAGCCGGCCTTGACGTCGGGCCAGTGCCAGGACAGGTTCAGGTCGGTGAACGGCCCGTTCCCGCGCAGGTAGGTGATGAGCACGGCGGTCGCCGCGGCGATGACGGTCGGCGCGATGGTGCCGATCAGCACGTCGCGCACCGGAAGCGGGCCACCGGCCGGTGGCGCGATCAGCACGCTCACGAAGGCCGCCGACGCCAGCAGAACCGCCTCGACGAGCAGGAACGCGCCGAACCCCCAGCGGGCGGGCGGCGGATCCGGCTGGCCGTCGCCGATCCCGGCGATCGGCTCCTTTGGCCGTGATGTGGTCACGCCGATCCTCCGATAGGGGCTCCAGCTTCTCGCGAACTTCTCACCGGGAGCCTAGAACGTCGCCACTCACCGTGGCTCAGCCGCCGACGAACAGCAACACCGCGGGCGGCAGGTTGTTCGCCGCGTGCGCGACGAGGCTCGCGCCGCACCGCCCGGTGATCGAGCGCGCCACGCCGATCGCGACACCCTGCACCACCAGCACGACCGTGCGGTCCGGCTCGCCGTGGAGCTGCGCGAACACCACCGCGGTGAGCACCACCAGCGTCCACTCCGGGACGCGGTAGCGCGCGAGCGCGTTCCACAGCGCGCCGCGGATGAGCAGTTCCTCGCCGAGCGGAGCGGCGAAGACGACGATCACCGCCGCGAGGATCCGCCAGCCGAGCGCGCTGCCGTCGCCGAGTTCGGTGACCGGGTCGTCCTGGCCCCTGCCGTCGCCGTCGAAGGACAGCAGCACGAGGCTCGCGAGGTATCCGGCGACGAGCGCGGCCACGCCGCAGACGAGCCCGACCTTGAGATCGCGCAGGGTGGGCAGCAGGCCGAATTCGGCGCGGAGGCCGCGGCCCCACAGCCAGGACCCGATCGCGGGCCCGAGGCCGAGCACGAGGGTGGGCAGGAACGCGAGCAGGACGAGCGGGCCCCCGTCGGGGAGATCGGTCGGATCGAACCCGCCGAACTCGCCCGGCATCAGGAGCGCGAGCAGGATCGTGACGAGGTAGTAGGCGCCGAGACCGCCGAAGAACGCGAGGAATCCCCAGTGCGCGCCGAGTACGAGGCCCGCACGAGCCGGAGGTTCCCGCCCCTCGTCCACCGAACCTCCACCGTGATCGTCCACGCGTCACGTTAGGTGGCACGCGCGCGGTGTGGGAAGGCGGGTCAGCGGACGAGCCGCCCGCGCAGCACGATATGTGCCGGTGAGCGGAGCACCTCGGGGTGCAGGCGCGGATCTTGGTGGTACACAAGGAAGTCCGCGGACTCGCCCGGCTCGATCCCGGCGGCGCCGAGCCAGTCCCGCGCGTCCCACGAAGCCGCGCCGAGTGCCTGCTCGGCGCTCATCCCCGCGCCACGCAACGCGTCGATCTCGTCGACGAGCCTGCCGTGCTCGACCATGCCGCCCGCGTCGCTGCCCGCGTACACCGGGACTCCCGCCTCGATGGCGTTCGAGACCGTTTCGCCGACTCGGGCGTGCAGTGCCCGCATGTGCGCCGCGTACGTCGGGTACTTCTTCGCGCTGTCCGCGATACCGGGGAAGTTCTCGATGTTGATCAGCGTCGGCACGAGCGCGACGCGGCGGCGGGCGAGGTCGTCGATCTGGTCCGCGGACAGGCCGGTGCCGTGTTCGAGGCAGTCGATCCCGGCGTCGATGAGGCCGGGGAGCGCGTCCTCGCCGAACACGTGCGCGGTCACCCGCGCGCCCGCGTCGTGCGCGACGGCGATCGCCTCGGCCAGCACGTCGTCCGGCCACAACGGCGCGAGATCGCCGATGCCGCGGTCGATCCAGTCGCCGACGAGCTTGACCCAGCCGTCGCCGTCGGCCGCCTGCTCGGCCACGGCGGCTGGCAGTTGCGACGGCTCGTCCAGTTCGATGCCGAGGCCGGGGATGTACCGCTTCGTCAGCGCGAGGTGCCTGCCCGCGCGGATGATCCTCGGCAGGTCCGCGCGCCGCTGCAGCGGCCGGTTGTCGATCGGCACGCCGCAGTCGCGGATCAGCAGCGTGCCCGCGTCGCGATCGGTTTCCGCCTGTTCGACGGCCTCTTCGAGCGTGGTCGGGCCGTGCACGCCGATCCCGGGATGGCAGTGCGCGTCGACGAGGCCCGGCACCAGGAATCCACCGTCCACTTCGGACGCTCCTGGCACCGGCTCCGCGACGATGGTCCCGCCGCTGACCCAGACGTCGCGCTCGTCCCCGCCGGGCAGCACGACCCCGCGCAGGTGCAGGTCCATCGGCTACTTGTTCTTCTTCGGCGGCAGCTTGAACTTCGACGGGTCGAAGCCGGGGACGTCGTTGAGCCCGCCGCCGAGCTGGGACAGGTCCGGCATCCCGCCGCCACCGCCCGGCATGCCACCGGGGGGCAGCATCGGCATGCCGCCCGGCATCCCGCCGCGCACCTTGGGGGGCGTGGGGCCGCGCCCCTTGCCCTTCTTCCCCTTCTTGCCCTTGCGGCTCTTGCTGCCACCGCCACCGCCGCCGAACCCGAAGCGGCCCGCCATCTGCGACATCATCTTGCGCGCTTCGAAGAAGCGGTTTACCAGGTCGTTGACCTCGCGGACGGCGACGCCGGAGCCGTTGGCGATGCGCAGCCGCCGCGACCCGTTGATGAGCTTCGGGTCGGCGCGCTCGGCCGGGGTCATGCCGCGGATGATCGCCTGCAGCCGGTCGAGCTGCTTGTCGTCGACGGCGGCGATCTGGTCCTTCATCTGGCCCGCGCCGGGCAGCATGCCGAGCAGGTTGCCGATCGGGCCCATCTTGCGCACCGCGAGCATCTGCTCGAGGAAGTCCTCCAGGGTGAGCTGCCCGCTGGTGAGCTTCTGCGCGGCCTGCTCCGCCTGTTCCTGGTCGAAGGCCTGCTCGGCCTGCTCGATCAGGCTCAGCATGTCGCCCATGCCGAGGATGCGGCTGGCCATCCGGTCGGGGTGGAAGACGTCGAAGTCTTCGAGCTTCTCGCCGTTGGAGGCGAACAGGATCGGCTGGCCGGTGACCTCGCGGACGGACAGCGCGGCACCACCGCGGGCGTCGCCGTCGAGCTTGGTCAGCACCACGCCGGTGAAGCCGACGCCGTCGCGGAAGGCCTCCGCGGTGGTCACCGCGTCCTGACCGATCATCGCGTCGACGACGAAAAGGGTCTCTTCCGGCTGCACGGCGTCGCGGATGTCCGCGGCCTGCTTCATCAGCTCTTCGTCGACGCCGAGACGGCCCGCGGTGTCGACGACGACCACGTCGTGCTGGGCGCGGCGGGCCTCTTCGATACCACGGCGCGCGACGTCGACCGGGTCGCCGACGCCGTTACCCGGTTCGGGCGCGAAGGTGACCACGCCCGCGCGCTCGCCGACGACCTGCAACTGGGTGACCGCGTTCGGGCGCTGGAGGTCGCAGGCGATCAGCATCGGCGCGTGGCCCTGCTTCTTGAGCCACATCGCGAGCTTGCCCGCGAGGGTGGTCTTACCGGCACCCTGCAGACCGGCGAGCATGATCACGGTCGGCGGGTTCTTCGCGAGGTTCAGCCTGCGGGTCTCGCCGCCGAGGATCGCGATGAGCTCCTCGTTGACGATCTTGATGACCTGTTGCGCCGGGTTGAGGGCCGCGGAGACCTCGGCGCCCTTGGCGCGCTCCTTGACCCGTCCGATGAAGGCGCGGACCACGGGCAGCGCCACGTCCGCCTCCAGCAGCGCGATGCGGATCTCGCGCGCGGTGGCGTCGATGTCGGCGTCGGACAGCTTGCCCTTACCCCGCAGGTTCTGCAGGACGGACGTGAGCCGATCGGAGAGGGTGTCGAACACGGGTGTGCACGCTCCAGCTGGTCGTGGTTGCTCCGCCGGCGCGGGCGAGGCCCGGTCCGGCTTCCTTCGAGGGTAGCCGCACCACCGCGCCCCCGGTGCGGGCACCGGGATCCCCGCGAACCGGGTTGATCAACCGACATTTACCAGTTTGTCCGAGTTGAACGATCGAAATTCCACTGCCCTCGAAACTCTGCCGCGTGATCTGCCGTCAAATTAGTACGCTCATGTTTATGACTTCCTCTGTTGTCGTCCGCCCGTCGCTCGTCGAACGCGAAACCGACGACGACACCCCGGTACCGCTGCGGCGGATCTTCGCGCTGTTCGGGCCGCACCGCCGCGGCCTCGCGCTGCTCGTGGTGCTGCTCGTCGTCCAGGGCGGGCTCGGGGTGGTGCCGCCGTTCTTCCTGCGCGCGATCCTCGACACGGCGCTGCCCAGCGGTGACACGCTGCTGCTGAGCCTGTTCGCGGGCGGCATGATCGCCGCCTCGCTCGGCGCCGGCGCGATGGGCGTCGCCACGACCGGCCTGTCCAACACGATCGGGCAGCGGGTGATGAACGACCTGCGGGTGTCGGTGTACTCGCACCTGCAGCGGATGTCGCTCGCGTTCTTCACCCGCACCCGCAGCGGCGAAGTGCTCTCGCGCGTGTTCAACGACATCGGCGGCGTCGACAACGTCATCACCGGCACCGCGGGCTCGATCGTGCAGAACGCCACGACCGTGCTGGCGATCGCCACGGCCACCCTCGTGCTGGACTGGCAGCTCGCACTGCTGTCACTGGTCGTGGTGCCGCTCTTCCTGCTGTTCACCCTCCGGCTCGGGCGCAAGCGCCGCAGGCTCGCCGGTGGGCGGCAGCGGCGGATGGCGCGGCTGACCACCGTGGTCGAGGAGTCGTTGTCGGTGGCGGGCGTGCTGCTGACGAAGACCATGGGCAACGCGGGCAGGCTGCGCGACCGGTTCGCCGCGGAGTCGAAGGAGATCGCCGCACTGGAACGACAGTCGGCGCTCGCGGGCCGCTGGCAGACGGCGTCGAGGACGATGAGCCTGACGATCATCCCGGCGATCGTGTACTGGATCGCCGGGATGGAGCTGTCGAACGGCGCGAACCCCACCACCATCGGCACCGTGGTGGCGTTCACCAGCATGCTCAACCGGCTCGTCGCGCCCGCCTCGGCGATGCAGTCGATCGGGCAGCAGGTCTCGGTGTCGCGCGCGTTGTTCGGCCGCATCTTCGAGGTGCTCGACCTTCCCGTCGAAATCGGTGACCGGCCGGGCGCCCGCGAGCTGACCGTCACCGGGGGCGCCGTCCGGTTCGAGCGGGTCTCCTTCCGCTACGACGAGGCGTGGACGCTGCGCGACATCGATCTCGAGGTCGCGCCCGGCACGACCACCGCGCTCGTCGGCGCCACCGGGTCGGGGAAGACCACGCTGGCCTACCTGGTCGCGCGGCTGTACGAACCGTCGACGGGCACCGTCACGATCGACGGCACCGACCTCGGCGACGTGCGGCTCGACTCGCTCGCGACCGCCGTCGGCCTGGTGTCGCAGGAGACGTACCTGTTCCACGACACGGTCAGGGAGAACCTGCGGTTCGCGAAACCGGGAGCGACGGACGAGGAGATCGAAGCGGCCGCGCGGGCGGCGCACGTCCACGACACGATCGCGGCACTGCCCGACGGATACGAAACCCTTGTGGGGCAACGCGGTTACCGGTTCTCCGGCGGCGAGAAGCAGCGCATGGCGATCGCCAGGATCCTGCTGCGCAACCCGCCGGTCCTCGTGCTCGACGAGGCGACGAGCGCGCTCGACAACCGCACCGAACGCGCCGTGCAGGCGGAACTGGACCGGCTCGCCGAGCACCGGACCACGATCGCCATCGCGCACCGGCTGTCGACCGTGCGGCACGCGGACCAGATCGTCGTGCTGCACGAGGGCCGCATCGCCGAGCGCGGCACACACGAGGAACTGCTCGCACTCGACGGGCGCTACGCCCGGCTGGTGCGCGGCGCGGAGGGCGAAACCTTCTAGGCTGGCGCCGTGGACGCCGAACAGGAACTCCTCGACCTCGCCTACCAGGTGCGCGAGGGAGTCGGGCGGCTCACCTGGCGGATGCGGGTCGAGACGCAGGGCGAAGGACAACCCCGGCTGGTGCTCGCGGTGCTGAGCAGGCTCTACCGGGGCGGCACGCACACGCCCAAGGCGCTCGCCGACGCGGAGCGGATCCACCCGCAGTCGCTGACCAGGGTGCTGGCTTCCCTGGTGGACGACGGGCTGGTGACGCGGAAACCAGACCCCGCCGACGGCAGGCAGTCGCTTGTGGACATCACGCCAGCGGGGCTCTCCGCGTTGCGGAAGTACAGCGTGGACCGGGAACGCTGGCTGGCCGGTGCGATGGACGCCGTGCTGTCACCGACGGAACGGGAACTGCTGCGGCTCGCGTCCACATTGCTCGCCAAGGTCGCCGACGCCTGACCCACCATTCGGAGTACCCGGCACCGGCATCGCGGGAATTCTTCGTCGAACCGCACGGGTCCCCGGAGAATGCGCACTAATCACCGTGAGCACCGACCGCCCCGTTCGGATGACATCGGAAATCGCGAGTGAACAGCCGGTGCGGTAAGGGTTACCGTCGATGTCGGATATCCGGAGAGTTCGAGTCGCCGGGGAGGGCGGCCGAACACCGATATTCGTTCCGCGAATCCACGTGCACGGATCATCACCGATCCGTGCACGTGGATTTGTCCAGCCCGCGGTTCAGCCGGGAAGGATTCGAGCCGAAGATCATTTCGCGCCATCGCCAGTTCGAATCAACCAGGACGGTATTGCCATCGCGCGTTCCCGGTGGCCGTACCGCTCCTGAGGCCGGTTCGCGTATAACAGGGACATGAATGGGGAAACGGCGCTGGTGACCGGCGCCAACACCGGGATCGGGCGCGAGATCGCCGCACAGCTGGCCGCCGAGGGCATGACCGTCTACCTCGGCGCCCGCGACGCGGACCGGGGCAAGGCCGCGGCCGGGGAACTCGGCGGCGATGTGCGGTTCGTCCAGCTCGACGTGGCCGAGCAGGCCCAGGTTGACGCCGCCGCGAAACGGATCGCCGACGAGCGCGGCAGCCTGGACGTGCTCGTCAACAACGCGGGCATCGGCGGCAGCCGTCCCGAGGTGGAGGCGACCACCGCCGCCGACTTCGGCGCCGTGCTCGACGTGAACCTGCTCGGCGCGGTCCGCACCACGCACGCGCTGCTTCCGTTGCTGCGCGAGGCGGATCTGCCCAGGATCGTCAACGTATCGAGCGGGCGGGGGTCCTTCGCGATCACCGAAGATCCCGAGCGGATGGAGTCGAAGCTGCTCGGGCTCGTCTACCCGGTATCGAAGACCGCGTTGAACATGCTGACGCTGCAGTACGCCCGCGCGCTGCCGGAGTTCCGGGTCGTCGCGGTCGACCCGGGGTTCACCGCGACCGCGCTGAACAACCACACCGGAACGCGGTCGGCCGGGGAAAGCGCGCGAACGATCGTCAGGCTCGCGCTCGCGTCCTTCGACGGCCCCAGCGGCAGGCTGTACGACGCGGACGGCCTCGTCGGCTGGTGAAACGAGCCCGGCGGGGTGGCTCGTCCCCTCGTCGAGCCACCCCGCCGGAGACCGGGAAACGCTGGCCAGGCCGCCCAAACCCCCAGGTGCCGGGCGGGATGGCGAGCTTCTCGCGGTGCCGGGCACCAGCATGCCGCGCCGCCGGGGCGCTCCGGCAGCGTGAACACCCCCAACCGAGGGTGGGTAGGACTACTCAGTCGCGCGCGCGGCCGTTTCGGCCCGGCGCGCGGCCCTGGTCGCGGCCGCTTTCGCCGCGGCGGCCTTGCGCGCGGCGGCTTTCGCCCTGAGCACGGCGGGTTCTTCGGCGGTTTCGCGCAGCGCGGCCAGCAGCGCGTCGACGCCAGCGTCTTGTTCGGCGGCGGTCGGCTGGACGACTTCGTTGCCCTCGGCCTTCGCTTCGATCAGTGCTTCCAGCGCGGCCCGCGACCGGTCGGTGTAGCGCGCGGGTTCGAAATCTCCCGCGAGCTCTTCGATGAACCCGACGGCGGTGCGGACCTCATTGGCGCGCACGTCGGTCTCGGTGTGCTGGAACGGGAAATCGGGGGTGCGGATCTCGTCCGGCCACAGCATCGTCTGGAGCACGATCACCTGGTCCCGCACGCGCAGCACGGCGAGCGTTTCGCGCTGCCGCAACGCCACCCGCACCACGGCGACCGTCCCCGACTGCTGCATCGCTTCGCTGAGCAGTACGTACGGACGGGTCGCCGCGACCTCCGGTTCGAGGAAGTAGCCGCGCGCGAAGTACAGCGGGTCGATCCGGTCCAGCGGCGTGAACGCGGAGATCTCAATGGAACTGGCCGTGGGCAACGGAAGTGAGGCGAGATCGGCCTCGCTGAGCACCACGACGTCACCGCCCGGCAAGGCAAAGCCCTTCGCGGTCGCGTCGGCGTCGACCTCGGCGCCGTCGACCTCGCACACCCGCTTGAGCCGGATCCGGCCGCCGTCGGGTTCGTGGACCTGGTGGAGCGCGACGCCGCGTTCCTCGATCGCGCTGTACGCCCGCACCGGGATGCCGAAGCTCCCGAGCCCGATGGTTCCCTTCCACATCGCCCGCATCGGTCAAGGTTAACCGCGCGGAAGACCGTGCGAGCAGCTACAAACGGGTGTCTTCGTCGGTCGAATGGACCAATACGTCCAGCGCCGGGCCGCACTCCGCGAGCGCCTCCGCCGAGTACCCCGCCGCGCTGCCCGCGGCGCGCAGCACCTCGGCGAGCGCGACCAGATCCGGTGACGGGACGGCGGCGAGCCTGCCGGTCTCGTGCCCGGACCGCACGAGACCGGAAAGTCTGGCGAGCGCGCGGGATATGTTGCGCTGCCCGGAAAGGAGGTGTTCGACGATCTCCGAGACATCGGTCGCGTTGCCGACGTCTCGGGTGCCGTCCGCGAGTTCCTCCGCGCACGCGGCGAAATGCGCGGCGGCGATCGTCAACGGCAGTGCCGGGTCGTCCACCGCCACCGCCCTTCGCATCGCTGGAAAACTATCGGCACGATACTGCCGCACGGCCCGCGGTCGCGGGAGGACACCCCGGTGCGGTCAGGAAGCCGCGTCGCGGACCTCGTTTTCCACCTTCCGCCGCCACTCCTCGTCAAGGACGCCGTCACGCGGGGCGATCGCGAACGAGTCGACGACGACACCGCCGAGCGTGGCGACCTTGGCCCACTTGACTTCCGCGGCGCACCGCCGGAACGCGCCCGCGACCCGGAACAGCAACCCGATCCGGTCCGCGGCACGCAGTTCGAGCACCACGGTGTGCGATCCGCTCGTCTCGTCGTCGAACCACAGTATCTTTGGCGTGGTCTTCACCGCGGTGACCGAGAAGTAGTCCCGCTCCTTGGCCGCGAGCTTCTGGGTGAGCGCGAGCGCGCCCGCGACGGCACGGCCGAACTGCTCGCGCAGCAACGTGGTGTCCGGCAGCGAGCCGAACTTCGGCGAAGCCGTGAAGATGCCCGCCCTGCCGCCTTCGTGACCGCGCAGCACGGCGGTGTGCACTTCGAGGGAGTGCAGCGCGAGCACTCCGGCCGCGGGCGCGAGCAGCTCGGCGGCCCCGGGTACGGCGAGCACCACGGTGGCGACCTTGCCCTCCGAACTGACCAGGACCTCGCCGTGCCCGGAGGCGACGGCCTTGCCGACCAGTTCGCGGTAGCGCGGTTCGAGCGGCTCCGGGGCGCTGAACCCCTTGCCCTGCATCATTTCCGTGCACCGCGCGACGAGCGTGGCGACCAGGCCCGCCTTCCAGTCCGTCCACACGCCGGGGCCGGTGGCGAGGGAATCGGCCTCGGTGAGCGCCTGCAGGAGCTCCAGCAGCACCGGGTCGCTGCCGACGGTCTTGACGATGCGCGCCACCGTGGCCGCTTCGCCGATGTCGCGCCTGGTCGCGGTGTGCGGCAGCAGGAGATGGTGGCGCACCAGCTCCGAGACCAGCCGGACGTCCGATGTGGACAGACCGATCCTGGCGGCGACCTGTGCCGAGATGGCGGCACCGAGTTCGGAGTGGTCCGCGTCGCGGCCCTTGCCGATGTCGTGCAGCAGCGCGCCGAGCAGCAGCAGATCCGGCCTGGCCACCGTGGTGGTCAGCTCGGCCGCCTCGACGCACGTCCGCACGAGGTGCCGGTCGACGGTCCAGGCGTGCACCGGCGACCGCGGCGGCAGATCCCGCACCGCGCCCCATTCGGGGAACAGCCGCGCCCACAGTCCGGTCCGGTCGAGCGCCTCCACGGCGTCGACGAGGCCCTCCCCCGCGCCGAGCAGTTCGGTGAGGGCTTCGCGCGCTTCCACCGGCCACGGCTCCCGCAGTTCGGGCGCGGAGTCGGCGAGCGTGCGCAGGGTGCCGTGCGCGATCGGCTTGCCCGACCGCGCGGAGGCCGCCGCGACACGCAGCAGCAGGCCGGGGTCCCGCGCGGGCACGGCGTCGCGCGCGAGCGCGACCTCGTTGCCGTGCAGGACGACGCCGTCGGCGAGCGGGGTGCGGCTCGGCTTGCGCCCGAACCGGGACCGCGGCCGATCGTCCACAGTGGACCTCAAGGCGACATCGACGGCGTAGCTGACCGCCCTGCCCGCGCCGGAAAGCTTGCGCGCCAAGGTGAACCGGTCGCCGAAGCCCAGCTCCGCCGCGACCAGCTCGGCGTCGGGCGCGCTCAGCACGTCCCGGTCGCGGTGCAGTTCGCGGCGCATTTCCGTGCGGACGTCCAGCAGCAGGCGCTTGGCGTCGGCGAGTTCCTCGTTGGGGCGGGCGGTGAGCTGGGCCAGCGCGAGCGCTTCGAGGATGCCGAAGTCCCGCAACCCGCCCCTTCCGTGCTTGAGATCGGGTTCGGCGGACTGCGCGATCTCACCGCTGCGCTGCCAGCGCGCCTTCGCCGACTCGGCCAGTTCCGGCAACCGCTTGCGGGCGGTCCGCCGCCACTGATCGCGCGCGGCGGCGGCCAGCCGCTCGGTCAGCGCGGGCTGCCCCGCGATGTGCCTGGCGTCGAGCAGGCCGACCGCCGTGCGCAGGTCCTCGTTGGCGACCTTCAGCGCTTCGCCCGGCGTGCGCACCGCGTGGTCGAGGCCGACGCGGGCGTCCCACAGCGGGTACCACAGCGCGTCGGCGATCTTGGCCACGTCCGGATTCCCGTCGTGCACCAGCACGAGGTCGAGATCCGAGAACGGGACCAGTTCGCGGCGGCCGAGGCCGCCGACGGCGACCAGTGCGACACCGGGCTCGGCGCTGTCGACACCGGCCGCCGCGGCCCCCTTTCCCAGCCAGAACTCGTACAGGTCCACCAAGGCCGCCCGCAACGCGGCGGCACCGAGCCGCCCGTGGCGGCCCTCCAGCAGCCTGTCGACCGCCTTGACCAGCTCCCCCGTCGGCATGGCTACAGTGCGTCCGTGCCGCGCTCTCCGGTCCGCACCCGCAGCACCGTGTCGACCGGCGTCACCCACACCTTGCCGTCGCCGATCTTCCCGGTGTGCGCCGCGGCGACGATCGCGTCGATGACCTTCTCCACGTTCGGGTCGTCGGTGACGACCTCGATCCGGAGCTTGGCCACGAAGTCGACCGAGTACTCCGCGCCCCGGTAGACCTCGGTGTGGCCCTTCTGCCGCCCGTAGCCCTGCACCTCGCTGACGGTCATGCCGAGCACGCCGAGCTGTTCGAGCGCCGAGCGGATGTCGTCGAGGGTGAACGGTTTGACGATAGCGGTGATGAGCTTCATGACTTGCTTCCCTCCAGCTTCTTCGCGGTTCCGACGAGACCGGAGCTGTTCGTCGCGCGGCCGCCACGGCCGCCGCCGAACTCGTACGCGGTCTCCGCGTGCTCAGCCTCGTCGATACCGGTGACCTCGTCCTCGGCCGTCACCCGGAAGCCCATCGTCTTCTTGATCAGGAAGCCGATCACCAGTGCCAGCACGAACGAGTAGGCCAGCACCGCCAGCGCGGCGATCGCCTGCTTGCCGAGCTGGGCGAAACCGCCGCCGTAGAAGAGCCCGTCCGGGCTGCCCTCCTTGACACCACCGGTGGCCACCAGGCCGAGCATCAAGGTGCCGGTGATCCCGCCGACGAGGTGCACGCCGACGACGTCGAGCGAGTCGTCGTAGCCGAGCCGGTACTTGAGGCCGACCGCCAGCGCGCACAGCACGCCGGCGACGACACCGATGGCGAGCGCGCCCCAGGTGTCGACGAAAGCACAGGCCGGGGTGATCGCGACCAGGCCGGCGACCACGCCGGAAGCCGCGCCGAGGCTCGTGGCGTGACCGTCCCTGATGCGCTCCACGAGCAGCCAGGCGAGCATCGCGACCGCGGTCGCGGTGAAGGTGTTGATGAACGCGACGCCCGCGGTGTTGTCCGCCTTGAGCGCGGAGCCCGCGTTGAACCCGAACCAGCCGAACCACAGCAGGCCCGCGCCGAGCATCACGAACGGCAGGTTGTGCGGTTTCATCGGCTCCTTCGGCCAGCCGACGCGCTTGCCGAGCACCAGCACCAGCGCGAGCGCCGCGGCACCGGCGTTGATGTGCACCGCGGTGCCGCCCGCGAAGTCGAGCGCGCCGAGCTTGTTCGCGATCCAGCCGCCGACCTTCGTGACCTCACCGGTGTTCGCGTCCTTCGCGTCGAAGGCGAACACCCAGTGCGCCACCGGGAAGTACACGACCACGGCCCAGATCCCGGCGAACACCATCCAGGCGCCGAACCGCACGCGATCCGCGACCGCGCCGGAGATCAGCGCCACCGTGATCACCGCGAACATCGCCTGGAACGCGACGAACCCGGTGCCGCTCAAGGTGTCGCCGCCCATCAGCCCGGACAGGCCGATCGCCTCGCCGGGGTTGCCGAGCAGGCCGCCGCCGACGTCGTCACCGAAGGCCATCGAGTAGCCGAAGACCACCCACAGCACACCGATCAGGCCCATCGCGCCGAAGCTCATCATGAGCATGTTGAGCACGCTCTTCGCGCGGACCATACCCCCGTAGAAGAATGCCAGCCCGGGTGTCATCAGCAGCACCAGGGCGGCGCTGGTCAGCAACCAGGCCGTGTTCCCTTCCACGTTTCCTCCATTGGGTTGACGGCGAACTCCAGATGGAGGAAAAGCATCGGAAAACCGTGTTGCACGGGATGACTTCCGAGGTTTCCAGCCTGTGAACCCCGGGTCCGGCGATGTTACGAGCGCGTTTCCCGATACCCGGGGTGTGGTGTCCGTTTACGAAACGTCATGGTCGAATAACCCCATGAACGCGCCTCGTCCCGACAGCGGTTCACTGCCGGACGCGGTCGTCGCGGCCTTGCGCTGTCCCGTCTGCAGTGCTTCCTTCGGGCTCGTCGGCCGTGTTCTGCGCTGCGTCGCAGGGCACGCGTTCGACCTCGCGAAACAGGGTTACGTGAACCTGCTGACCGCGAAGATCCCCAGCGGCACGGCCGACACGGCGGACATGGTGGCGGCCAGGATCGCCTTCCTCGGCGCGGGGCACTACGCGCCGCTCGCCGAGGAGATCGCGCGCGTGGCCGCGGTGCCCGGCCTGATCGTCGACGCGGGTGCGGGAATCGGGTACTACCTGGCGAAAACCCTCGACGCGGCACCGGAGTCGACCGGTCTCGCGCTGGATGTTTCGGCGATGGCGTTGCGCCGCGCGGCTCGCGCGCATGCGAGGCTCGGCGCCGCGGTGTGGAACCTGTGGGAGCCGTGGCCGGTCGCCGACGGCGTCGCGGACGTGGTGCTGAACGTGTTCGCGCCGCGCAACCCCGCGGAGTTCCGGCGCGTGCTGGCACCCGGTGGCCTGCTCGTCGTCGCGTTACCCGATGGGGCGCACCTGGCGGAACTGCGTGCCGCGGTCGGGCTGCTCGATGTCGGCGAAGGCAAGCAGGACCGCCTCGACGCGAGCCTCGCGGACCAGTTCGAACTCGCCGAGCGAGTGCCGGTGCGCGCCGCGCTGACGTTGTCGCCGGACGAGGTCCGCCAAGCCGTCGGCATGGGCCCGAACGCGTTCCACCTGCACCGGGACGGGCTCGCCGAGCGCCTCGCGGCTGTGGCCGAACCGCTCGACGTCACGGCGTCTTTCGTGGTTTCGGTCTACCGGCCTCGTAGGCTGAACGGGTGAGAACCGAGGAGATCTACGCGGTGGTGGCGGCGCGGATGCGGCATCACGCGGGCAGCGTCGGCGGCCTGATGCCGGTACCCGCCGCCGCGCTCGCGACCGGCGACTGGTTGCGGGAGGACCTCGACACCGCGCGCCGGATGTACGGGCGCTGCCCCGTGCGGACGCTGGGCACCGTGCGCTGGTACTCGGCGTCGTCGGTGCTGGTGGCGCCCGCGCTGGAGTCCCTGGTGCTCGCCGGTGCGGCGCTGGATCCCGCGCTCGGCGCCGTCACGCTCGACGTGCACCCCGACGGGCGGTACGCGGGCGCGCGCTCGGCCCGTGTGCTCGACGGCTCGCCGGAGGAGGTGGGCGCCGCACTCGGCGACGCCCTCGCCGAGGTGATCGCGGCCGCCGCCCCGATCGCGAGTGCGAGCGAACCCGCGTTCTGGGCGATCGCCGCCGATTCGATCGCGAACCGCTTGCTGTGGGCGGGTTCGGCGGCCGGTTCGGAGGCGGCCGCGATGGACCTCGCCGGGCGGATCGCCGACGGCGTCGGCCCGCGCATGCCGCGGCCCCGGTACGCGGACGTGGGCCGCGCGCACGCGGTGCGGCGCGCTTCCTGTTGCCTGATCTACGAAATCCCGGGCGGCCAGAAATGCGTCAGCTGCCCGCGCCAGACCCCGTCGGAACGGAACCGCCGCCTCCGCGCCGCTTTGGGCTAGCCGGCGCGGCCCCGAAGTCCCTGAAGGCCACCTTGACGGCATTGAGTGCCGTGTTCAGTGCCGTCAAGGTGGCCATCAGGGGCAAGGCCGGGGGGTCAGCTCGCCAGTGCGGTGAGTTGGTCGAATTCGGTGTCGGTGAGGGTGATGTCCGCGGCGGCGACGTTTTCTTCGAGGTGTGCCACCGAAGAGGTTCCCGGAATCGGCAGCACCACGGGCGACCGGCGCAGCAGCCACGCGAGCGCGAGCTGGGCCGGCGACGAGCCGTGTTCCTTCGCGGCCTGCTCCAGGACGCTGCCCGGTTTGGCGAGTTCGCCGGTGGCGATCGGGAACCACGGGATGAACGCGATTCCTTGTTCCGTGGCGTGGTCCAGCACCGCTTCGTGGTGGCGGTCGGCGAGGTTGAACAGGTTCTGCACGCTCGCGATCTCGGTGATCGCCGAGGCGGCTTCGATCTGCGAAGCGTCCACTTCGGACAGTCCGATGTGGCGGATCTTGCCCTCGTCGCGGAGCTTCTTCAGCTCGCCGATCTGGTCCTCGAACGGCACTTCGCGGTCGACGCGGTGCAACTGGTAGAGATCGATGCGCTCCTGGCCGAGGCGGCGAAGGCTCATTTCCACCTCCTGGCGGAGGTAGGCGGGGCGGCCGACCGGGATCCACTGGTCGGGCCCGGTGCGCACCAGGCCGCCCTTGGTCGCGATCACCAGGTCTTCGGAGTAGGGGTGCAGCGCCTCGCGGATGATCTCCTCGCTGACGTACGGGCCGTAGGAATCCGCGGTGTCGATGAAGTTCACGCCGAGTTCGACCGCGCGCCGCAGCACGGCGACGGCCTCCTTCCGGTCCTTCGGCTCGCCCCAGATCCCCTTGCCGGTGATCTGCATGGCGCCGTAGCCGAGCCGGTGCACCGGGAGGTCCCCGCCCAGCTCGAACACTCCGCCTGGCGTCTTCGTCGTGGCCACGTCCATCACTCCCTGCGCGTCGATCGTCCTTCACGGGCGGCAACCGCCGGGTACCCCTTACTGTTCCCGGCAACCACCCGTGACCAGAACCACACCCGACGGGGTGTCGATCCGGCGCACGTCCGTTCGTATCGAGGGTGAGAGGAAGGAGAACACCCATGAAGCAGTACCTGCTCAGCATCTACCAGCCCGACGGCGATCCGCCCCCGCCCGAGGTGCTCGACCCGATCATGCGCGAGCTGGACAAGGTGAACACCGAACTGCGGGCGTCCGGGAACTGGGTCTTCAGCGGTGGCCTGTGCCCGCCGGGCACGGCGACCGTGGTCCAGCACAACGGCGGCGAAACCCTCACCACCGACGGGCCCTACGTCGAGGGGAAGGAGCACATCGGCGGGTTCACGGTCTTCCAGGCGGCCGATCTCGACGCGGCGCTCGAGTGGGGGCGCAGGTTCGCGCGCGTGCTCAGCCCGCTGCACATCGAGATCAGGCCGATGGAGTTCGGCATCTGCTAGCGCGCCCCGAGCGGGTGTTCGGCGAAGAAGCGCATGATCAGCGGCGTCGCGTCGAACACCGCCGGGGTGTCCGAGTCCGGGTTCGGGTGCGTGCTCGGCCAGTCGTGCCCGAGCCCGGTCACGCGGTAGTGCACGAGATCGGCGCGGCAGTGCTGCCAGCGCTCGATGCGGACGACCCCGCCGTAGGCGTCCCGCACCGCCGGTTCGCCGTGGCAGCGGTCGCGCGCGGCCCAGCCGTCGAGCCAGTCCGGGATCGACGGCAGGCCACGCGCGCTGTCACCGGCGTACGGGATCGTGGTGTCCGCGGTGCCGTGGAAATCGATGATCGACGCGGGCCGTGACGGCTCGCAGGGGCCCGACTGCGGGTAGAAGGCGCCGGAAACCGGTGCGAACGCGGCGATGCGGCCCGGCATCCGGCAGGCGAGCACGCCGGTGAACCCGCCGCCGTTGGACTTGCCCGCGGCGTAGATCCGCGCCGGGTTCACGCACAGCTGCCGTTGCAGCCGGTTGAGCAGGTCGCTGGTGAACAGCACGTCGTCGGCCGCGGCCGAGTACGGGGCGCCGGTCCACGCCGTCTCGCCGTCGGTGCCGACGAGGCCCTGCGGGTAGACGGCGATCGCCTGCGTCGACGAGAACTCCGACAGGGTTTCCTGGTAGGCGCTGGTGCGCTTGTGCCCGTGGAAGGACAGGACGAGCGAGTACGGGCGCCACGGCCGGTAGTCCGCTGGCACGTGGATCGTGTACGTGCGCTCCAGCCCACCCGAATCCACGGTCCCGGTGACGGTCTCGCCCACCGGGTACGGGCTCGCGTGACCGCAGCCCCGCGACGGGATCGGGGTGTCCACGATCCCGGGTGCCGCGTTCGCCGGCGCGCTCGCGAGTCCCACCAGGACCGCCGCCACCAGCCCTACCACCCTGAACCTCGGCATGACCGCCTCCAGCCTGTCGCGTCACCATCGTCGCGGATGCGTGCACGATTCGCCCGAGCGTGAGCTGTGTCACCGTTTAGTTCATTGAGTTCACGTCGGCCGTGCCCCCGGCGCGAACCGGGGGGCACGGCCGTCGATCAGGCGCTTTCCCTGCTCAGGTGCACCATTTCGTGCGCGGGCCGGTAGCCGGCCTTCGCGTAGATCCGCTCCTCCGGCGGGCCGGCCGGGGTCAGGAACGGCAGGTGCGCGCCGCGTTCGTGCGCGCGCCTGGTCAGGCACTCGGTGATCGCCGCGGCGATACCCCGGCGCCGGTAGGGCGCCCGTACCCCGAACCCGGCCAGTTCGGTGAACCCGCCGGTGATCACGTCCGCGACGCCACCGCCCGCGGCTTCGCCGGTTTCGCGGTCGTACGCGACCACCGCGAGCCCGCCCCTGGCGACGTTGTCCTTGGCGTCGGCGACGTCGTCATCGGTGATGGGCTCGAAGGAGTCGTACGCCTCGTGCTGCGCGGCCAGCATCGCCGCGTAGTCGGCGTCGGTGCGGGGCACCACCAGGGTGGTGCCCACCGGCTCCGGCTGGGTGATGACCTGGCCCGGCGGGCAGGTCATCACCGGGATCCGCCGTTCGACGGTGAACCCCACCCCGCGCAGCGCCGGTTCCGCCTCCGGTGCCGTGTCGGTCATGAATTCGAGGCGTGGCACCAGGTTCCGCCGCCGGTACGCCTCGATCAGCGCCACCACGTCGGAGGTCGTAGGAACGGCGCCGTCGTCGGGGACGGCGTAGTTGACGAATCGGTTGGCGGAACGCGGCGAGAACGTGGCCAGGAACGGCCCGATCCGCTCGGTTTCCCGGCCGGTGGCCGCGTTCGTGCGAATGTAGGACTGCAGAGCAGACACTGGATTGAAGACCTTTCGAGCAAAAAGGGAATGAGGACAGCGTTGAGCGCCGCCGTGGTGCTACCTAGGCGACGCCACTGAGGGCGTCAGGCATGAGGCATCCCCTGATGCTCGAAGGTGCGGTACTCCACCATGGTCGCAGGCGCGGCAACCGGTTTTCGCCTCAGCCGGTGGGACGCGTGTGGATAGCACGAATGGATGAAGTACCGTGCCTGAAGATGAGCGAACGCAGCTGGGGCTTCCGCACCCGCGCACTGCACGCCGGTGGTACGCCCGACCAGGCAACGGGCGCGCGTGCGGTGCCCATCTACCAGACCACCAGCTTCGTCTTCGAGGACACGGCGGACGCGGCGAACCTGTTCGCGCTGCAGAAGTACGGCAACACCTACAGCCGGATCGGCAATCCCACGGTGGCCGCCTTCGAGGAGCGCATCGCGAGCCTGGAGGGCGGGATCGGCGGAGTCGCCACGTCGAGCGGCCAGGCAGCCGAGTTCCTGACCTTCTCCGCGCTCGCCGAAGCCGGTGAGCACATCGTCGCGGCGACGGGGCTCTACGGCGGCACGGTCACCCAGCTCGACGGCACGTTGCGCCGGTTCGGCGTGACCACGAGCTTCATTCCCGGCGACGACCTCGACCACTACGAGGCCGCGATCACCGACCGCACGCGCCTGATCTACACCGAGCTGATCGGCAACCCGAGCGGCTCGATCGCCGACATCGCGGGGCTGGCCGAACTCGCCCACGCGCACGACATCCCGCTGGTCGTCGACGCGACGCTCGCGACGCCGTACCTGTGCCGCCCGCTCGAACACGGCGCCGACATCGTGCTGCACTCGGCGACGAAGTTCCTCGGCGGGCACGGCACCACGCTCGGCGGTGTCGTCGTCGAATCGGGGAAGTTCAACTGGGGCAACGGGAAGTTCCCCCGGATGACCGAGACCGTGGACAGCTACGGCGGGCTGAAGTACTGGGAGAACTTCGGCGAGTACGCGTTCTGCACGCGCCTGCGCGCCGAACAGCTGCGCGACATCGGGCCTGTCCTTTCGCCACACTCGGCTTTCCTTCTGCTGCAAGGAGTCGAGACGCTGCCGCACCGCATGGAGGCGCACGTCGCGAACGCGCGCACGGTCGCGGAGTACCTCGAAGCGGACAGCCGCGTGGAATGGGTCAGCTACGCGGGCCTGCCCTCGCACCGGCACCACGCGCTCGCGAAGCGGTACCTGCCGGGCGGCCCCGGCGCGGTGTTCTCGTTCGGGGTCAAGGGCGGCCGCGCGGCGGGCGAGAAGTTCGTCGAGTCGGTCGAACTGCTCTCGCACCTGGCGAACGTCGGCGACGCGCGCAGCCTGGTGATCCACCCGGCGTCCACCACGCACCAGCAGCTTTCCGACGAGCAGCTGCGCGCGGGCGGCGTCGGGCCCGATCTGGTCCGGCTGTCGATCGGGCTCGAAGATCCCGACGACATTCTCTGGGACATCGACCAGGCTCTCGACAAGGCGGTGGCGCGATGATTTCTCCTTCCGCCACGGAACGGCTCGCCCTGCTGCGCCGCACCCGGTCGGTGACGATCGTCGGCGCCTCGAACAACCCCGCGCGGCCGAGCTACTTCGTCGCCGCGTACCTGCTCTCGTCGAGCAAGTACCGGGTGCATTTCGTGAACCCGCGGCTCGACGAACTGCTCGGGCAGCCGGTGTACGACCGGCTCGCGGATGTGCCCGACGTGGATCTGGTGAGCGTGTTCCGCAAGCACGACGACCTGCCCGGCGTCGCCGAGGAGGTCATCGCGGCGGGTGCGCGCACGCTGTGGCTGCAGCTCGGGCTCTGGCACGACGAGGTCGCCGAGCGCGCGAGCACGGCCGGTCTCGACGTCGTGATGAACCGCTGCGTGAAGATCGAACACGCGCGTTTCGCGGGCGGATTGCACCTGGCCGGGTTCAACACCGGCGTGATCAGCTCCCGCCGCCAGTCGAAGCCATAGTTGCCCAAAAGGCAAAGTTGCACTTTAGGCAAGTTCGCGTAGGGTGGGTGTCATGAGCACCGAGGGGCTGCGCGAGCGCAAGAAGCGGGAAACGCGCATCGCGCTGAGCTGGGCGGCGGTC
Organism: Amycolatopsis sp. CA-230715; assembly: GCF_018736145.1. Classification (GTDB taxonomy): domain Bacteria; phylum Actinomycetota; class Actinomycetes; order Mycobacteriales; family Pseudonocardiaceae; genus Amycolatopsis. Next base: position 6,725,405 of record NZ_CP059997.1, on the reverse strand, counting down.
CGCCTCGTGGTGGAGCGCGGGGTGGCGAACGTCAAGGTGGAGGACATCGCCGCCGAGGCGGGCGTTTCCCTGCGCACCTTCCGCAACTACTTCGCCAACAAGGCCGAGGCGATCGCCGCCAGGCACCTCGACCGCGCGCTGGAGATCGCCGAAGAACTGCGCCTGCGCCCGGCCGACGAACCACTGTGGACCGCCATCGCCACTGCGGTGGAGGACCGCTTCCCCCTCGGCGTCGAGCAGGGCGGGGAAGAACCGCCGGACCAGCAGTGGGTGGACGGCGTCCGGCTCATGGTCGCCGAGCCCTCGCTGCGGGGCGAACTGCTCAGGGCGAACGCGACGGCCGAGACCGCCATGGCGGCCGCGATCGCCGAACGGACCGGCACCGACGCCACCAAGGACCTGTACCCCAAGCTGGTGGCCGCCGCGGTCGGCGCCGCGATCACCGCCACCATGCAGCACTGGCTCGTCTCCGATCGCCCGCTGGCGATGAAACCACTCCTGCGCGACGCCCTCGCGCAGTTCGCGGCCGGGCTGCCCGAGCCGAAATAGTCCACATCGGACACAACGACACCCCGGCGCACCCGGGGCGATGAATTCTGCCCTTTTCCTTCCACACCAAGGAGATTCGCGATGAACCACGATGTCGTCATCAGTGGCGCCGGACCGAACGGGCTCATGCTGGCCTGCGAGCTGAGCCTCGGCGGGGTCCGGCCGCTCGTACTGGAAGCACTGCCCGCGCGAAGCATCGAGCCCAAGGCGAACGGGCTCGTCGGGCAGGTCGTGCGCATGCTGGACCGGCGCGGGCTGTACGAACGCCTCAGCGGGCACCCCGGCCCGCCCGAGCCCGCGCCGCGGTTCGTGTTCGGCGCGCTGCCCCTGGATCTGAGCGTGCTGGCGGACAACCCCCTCACGATCCTCGGTGTGCCGCAGCGGCACGTCCTCGCGGTGCTGGAGGAACGCGCGCTCGAACTGGGCGTCGAAATCCGCTACGGCCACGAACTCACCGATTTCACCCAGCACGACGACGGCGTCGCGCTCGACGTCACCGGGCCGGACGGACCGTACCGGCTCGACGCGCGGTACCTGGTCGGCGCGGACGGCGGGAAGAGCGTGACGCGCAAGCTTTCCGGTATCGGCTTCCCCGGCGTGACCACCGATTCCTCGGTTTCCCGCAGCGCGCACGCGACCGTGCCGGAGGGCTGGATCGACCCGGCCACCCTCGCGCTACATGTCCCCGGCCACGGGACGGTCCCCGCGTTCCAGCACTACCGCACCGAGCACGGCCTGTTCACCTATGCGCCCTTCCCCGGCCGCGCGACGCTGGTGAGCACCATGGAATGGGGGCAGTCCGAACCGGCGGAACCGATGACGCTGGACGAACTGGCCGCCAGCGCGCGGCGGGTGCTCGGCGCCGACCTCCCGCTCGGGCCGCCCGAAGGCGAAGGCCCGCATCTGCTCCGCCGCCTCGCCGGCGTCAACACGCGGCTGGCGGAGAAGTTCCGCGACCGCCACGTGTTCCTCGTCGGCGACGCCGCGCACGTCCATTCGGCGATCGGCGGTCCGGGGCTCAACCTCGGGCTGCAGGACGCGATCAACCTCGGTTGGAAGCTCGCCGCGGCGGTCACCGGCTGGGCGTCGCCGGACCTGCTCGACAGCTACGAGGCCGAGCGGCGTCCGGTCGCGGAGCGGGTGGTCATGCACAGCCAGGCGCAATCGGCACTGATCGCGCCCGGCAGCGAGGTCACCGCGCTACGAGAACTGTTCACCGAGATGCTCGGCGAGCCGAAGAACGTGCAACGCATCGCGGATCTCATGTCGGGCGCGGACATCCGCTACGACCTCGGCGACGAGCACCCGCTGACCGGTGCGTGGGCGCCCGATCTGGCGGTCGGCGACAGCAGACTGGCCGAGCTGACCCGCGACGCGAAGCCGTTGCTGGTCGACCTGACCGAGGCCGGCTCGTTCGCGGCCGAGGCGGCGTCGTGGGGCGAGCGCGTCGACGTGGTGGCCGCACCCGGTTCCGGCCCGGCCACCGCACTGCTGCTGCGCCCGGACTGCTACGTCGCCTGGGCGTCCTCTTCGGACACACCGGATTCCTCGGAACTGGCCGCCCTCCACGACGCGGCCGCGCGCTGGTTCGGTGTCCGGCAACCCGCGCGAGCGTGATCGTTGCCTCAGCCCGCGGAGGATTCGTAGCGGTCCGTGAAAACGGTGCGGCCCTGGTCGGTCAGCGAGCCGAACAGGCGGAGGCGCGCGAGGCCGCCGTCGGGGTAGATGTCCAGCTTCACCTCGTCGGCCTCGCGTGCTTCGGGCACCACGAACCGGTGCCGGGTGTCGGGCTGCAGCCGCGTCTTCGGCAGCAGTTCGAACCACTCGGCACCGCCGACGCGACCGGACAGCGACGCCCAGCCGGGCGCGTTTCCCTTGAGGTTGCTGGTGTCCAGGTCGGCGAACCGGACGACGCCGGTCCCCGCGAGGCGCACGGTGACCCAGTCGTTGCCGTCGTCGCGGCGGCGGGCGGTTTCCCAGCCTTCGGCCTGATGCGCGGCGAGTCCCGGCGCGAGCATGTTGCTCGGCGAGGAATAGAACATGTTGCTGCACCCGGTGACCACGGCGCCGTTCTCCAGCGCGACGAGGTCGAGCGCGCCGAGGTCGACGAGGCGCGGGTCGGCGATCGGGGTGCCGTGCACGCGGAGCCTGGCCACGCCGCCGTCGGGGTGCATGGTCAGCCGGACGTGGGTGAAGCGGCGCCCCGGCGCCAGCTCGAAGAAGTTCTCGGTGTGCCCCGCCGCGGCACCGCGCTTCACCAGCGGCTGCCAGTCCACTTCGGACAGTTCGGCGGCGTCGGGGTAGCCGTCCACCGCGCAACCCTCGACCGAGACGTGCGGCGGGAAGTTGCCCTTGAAGAACGCGGTGTCCACCACGACACCGGAAACCGTGCCGGGCAGGCCGAGCCGGATCACCGCGACGTCGTCGCCCGGTTCGCGGTGGCGCCGCGTCTCCCAGCCGTCGTACACCTGGCCCCGCGGCCCGAACGTCTCCGCCTGATGCGCGGGGGTCCACGGGTTGATCAGGTTCTCCTTCTCGGCGAACAGCTCGTCGGTCGCCCACATCACCGTGCCGCCGAAGCGGCGCGACGCGAGATCGGGCAGGTTCGTCCACTCAGGACGGTCCACGTGTTCCTCCTAGCCTCGGGTGAGCAGCCTTCCGGCGGGCTCCCCGTCGATTTCCTTGCCCCGCAACCAGGTCTGGCGCACGACACCCGCGAGCGGGCGACCGTGGTAGGCGCTCACCGGGTTGCGGTGCCGAAGCTTCGCCTTGTCCACCACGAACGCCTCGTCGGGCGCGAACACGCAGAAATCCGCGTCCCGGCCCGCTTCGATCCGTCCCTTGTGGCGCAGGCCGACCTGGTCCGCGGGCGCTTCGGCCATCCACCGCACCACGTCGGTGAGCGCGTACCCGCGCTGGCGCGCCTGCGTCCACACCGCGGGCAGCCCGAGCTGCAGGCTCGCGATCCCGCCCCACGCGACGCCGAAATCGCCGGTGTCGAAGCGCTTCAGCTCGGGTGTGCACGGGGAATGATCGCTCACCACGCAGTCGATCGTGCCCGCGCCGAGCGCGCGCCAGAGCCGTTCCCGGTTCGCCGCTTCCCTGATCGGCGGGCAGCACTTGAACTGCGTCGCGCCGTCGCCGATCTCTTCCGCGGTGAAGGTCAGGTAGTGCGGGCAGGTCTCGGCGCTGATCGGCAGCCCGTCCCGCTTCGCGCCGTCGACCAGCTCGATCGCGTCCGAAGAGGACAGATGGAGGATGTGCGCGCGGGCACCGGTTTCCCTTGCCACCGCGATGACCTGCGCGATCGCGGTGTTCTCCGCCGCACGCGGCCGCGAGTCCAGGAAGTCGCGGTAGGCGGCGCCGTGCGCGTGCGGCGCGCCGTCGATCGTGCCCGCGTCCTCGGCGTGCACGATCATCAACGCGCCCAGCCCGCTCAGCACGCCCATCGATTCGCCGAACCCGGCCGGATCCAGCGGCGGGAACTCGTCCACGCCCGAGTGCAGCAGGAAGCACTTGAACCCGAACACGCCCGCTTCGTGCAACGCGGCCAGCTCGCCCGCGTTGCCGGGCACCGCGCCGCCCCAGAACCCCACGTCGACGTGCACGCGCCCTTCGGCCGTCTTGCGCTTGACCTCGAGCGAGGCCACGTCGACGGTCGGCGGCAGGCTGTTGAGCGGCATGTCCACGATCGTGGTGACCCCGCCCGCCGCGGCGGCCGCGGTCGCCGTTTCGAAGCCCTCCCATTCGGTCCGGCCGGGGTCGTTGACGTGCACGTGCGTGTCCACGAGCCCCGGCAGCAGCACCGCGTCGTCGCCGAGCGCCACCTCGCGCCTGCCGGGCAGGTCCGCGTCGTACGGTTCGACCGCGACGATCTTCCCGCCGTCGACGCCGACCGCGACGGGTCCTTCTCCGGCGCCCGTCACCGCTCGACGGGCCCTGAGCACCAGCTCCATCCGCACCTCCTAGGGAACAGGTTCGAATTCGAGCACGTTGTCCAGCGCCGTGCCCATCGCGGCGTTCCCTTCGCGCTCGATCATGACCTCCACGAGTACCGGACGGGAAGTGCGGCCTGCCTCCTTCCGCGCCCAGGCGAGCGATTCGGCGATGTCCGCGGCCTCGGTGACCCGCCGCCCGGAGCAGCCGTAGGCCTCCATGATCTTGACGTTGTCGGTGCCGACGGTGTCGTAGTGGATGTCGACCTCGGTGTTCATCTCGTAGCCGCGCTCGGCCTGGCGGATCAGCCCCAGGTAGGTGTTGTTGAGCATGACCAGCACGAACGGCACGTCGTACTGCGCGGCCACGGCCAGCTCTTCGACGAGGAACTGGAACGAGTAGTCGCCGACCACCGCGACCACTTCGGCGTCGGGGCTGGCCTTCTTGACCCCGATCGCGGCCGGGATCTCCCAGCCGAGCGGCCCGGCCTGGCCGCACACCTGGTAGTGCCGGGGCAGGTGCGCGCGCTGGAACTGGCCGGACCAGATCTGGTACAGCCCGATCGCGGTGACGAAGTAGGTCTGCTCGCCGTAGAACTCGTTGATCTCCTTGAACACCCTCGGCGCCTTGACCGGGGTGTCGTCGAAGTCCTCGCGGCGCGGCAGCAGGCGCTTGAGGTCGTTGACCCGCTCGATCCACGCCCGGTTGCCCGCCGGGGCGCCCCTGCGGTCGATCGCGGCGGCGAAGGCGTCGAGGAAGGCGCCGGCGTCGGAGACGATGCCGAGGTCGGGACCGAAGACCTTGCCGAGCTGCGTCGGCTCGATGTCGACGTGCACGAACTTGCGGTCGCCGCGGTAGACGTCGAGCTGACCGGTGTGCCGGTCGCCGAACCGCGCGCCGAGCGCGAGCACGAAATCCGATTCGAGGAAGGCCGCGTTCGCCCAGCGCTGCGAGGTCTGGATCCCCGCCATCCCGGCGAACAGTTCGTGGTCCTCGGGCACGCTTCCCTTGCCCATCAACGTGACCTGCACGGGAACCCCGAGCCGCTCGGCGACCGCGAGCACGCGCTCCCCCGCCTCGCCCAGCACGACACCGCCACCGGCGAGGATGAGCGGGCGTTCCGCCGCCAACAGCAGGTCCAGCGCGCGTTCGACGCGCGCCGGTGCGGGCACGGGCGCGCTCACCGGCAACGGCCCGTCGATGCTCGCGTCCCACTCGATGTCCTGCTTCTGCACGTCGATCGGGAGGTCGATGAGGACGGGGCCGGGGCGGCCGGACCGCGCGACGCGGAAGGCCTCGCGGAACACCCACGGCATCTGCGCGGCTTCCTTGACCTGGACCGCCCATTTCGTCACCGGTTTCGCGATCTCCACGATGTCGACGGCCTGGAACGCCTCGGTGTGCAGCTTGCGCGAATCCGCCTGCCCGGTGACGCAGATGATCGGGATCGAATCGGCGTGCGCGGTGTAGAGCCCGGTGATCATGTTCGTCCCCGCCGGTCCCGAGGTGCCGATCGCGACGCCGACGTTGCCGGTGGTGCGCGCCCACCCGTCGGCCATGTGCGTCGCGCCCTCCTCGTGGCGGACGATCAGGTGCTCCACCCCGCTGCCCTGGAGTGCTTGGTACAGCGGGAGGATCGCGGCGCCGGGGCAGCCGAACACGGTGTCGACGCCCTCGCTCTCGAGCACGTCGACGACGGCGCGCATGACGGGGATCCTGGCCATCGCACTACTCCGTTCCCCGGCCGCGGCCGGAAAGCTGTTCGACGATCTTGAGCAGCGCGCCGTGGTCGAGCGCGCCGTGTCCCTGCGCGTTCAGCGCGCCCATGAGCTGGGCGACCGCGGCACCGAGCGGGATCGCGACACCGGCGTCCCGCGCGGCCGACTGCACGATGCCGAGGTCCTTGTGATGCAGTTCCACCCGGAAACCGGGGGTGAACTCGCGCTTGGCCATGGCCTCCGCCTTGCGGTCGAGGATCCGGTTCCCGGCGAGCCCGCCCGCGAGCACGGTGATCGCGGCGGCCGTGTCGACGCCGTGCGCCTCCAGGAACACCAGCGCTTCGGCGACCAGCTCGATGGTGCCCGCGACGATGAGCTGGTTGGCCGCCTTGACGGTCTGACCGGAACCCGCGGGACCGACGTGCACGACGGTCCCGCCGACGGCGTCGAGCACCGGGCGCGCGGACTCGAAGTCCGCCGCGGCGCCACCGGCCATAATGGACAGTGCGCCGTCGATCGCGCCCTGCTCCCCGCCGGAAACCGGTGCGTCCAGCGCGCGGATCCCCTTCGCCGCCGCTTCTTCGGCAACGCGGCGCGAGACGTCGGGACGGATCGAACTGAAATCGATCAGCAGCGCGCCCTTCTCCGCGTGCTCCAGCACTCCGCCGAGGACCACCTCTTCGACGTCGGGCGAGTCCGGCAGCATCGTCACGATCACTTCGGCGCCGCGCACCGCCTCGCGCACCGAATCGGCGCCACGGCCGCCCGCCGCCGCGAACGCGTCCACTTTGGACCTGCTGCGGTTGTACCCTGTCACCTCGAACCCGGCCGCGACGAGGTTCTTCGCCATCGGCAGGCCCATGATGCCGAGCCCGATGAAAGCCAGTCGTGTCATGCGGTTCCCCTTCGTTCCTTGGGCAGCCAGCCGAACGGATCGCCGCTGGGCGCGTACTCGAGACCGACGAACCCGCGGTACCCGGCGGCTTCCAGTGCGCCGAGGTGGCGTTCGAAGTCGAGTTCGCCGGTTCCCGGTTCCGCCCTGCCCGGCGCGTCCGCGATCTGCACGTGCCCGATGCGGTCCACGAGCCGAGGGAGCGCGTCGAGATCGTCGCCGTTGACGGCGAGGTGGTACAGGTCGGCGAGCAGTTTCACGTTGTCGTGGCCCGTTTCGTCGATCAGCGCGATCGCCTCGGCCGCGGTCCTGATCGGGTAGCGGTCCGCGCCGGAGAGCGGCTCGATCACCAGCTCGGCGCCGATCGCGGCCGCCGCCTTGGCAGCGAGGTCCAGATTGGACAGTGCGAGCGCGCGGTGCTCGACACCGTCGATCCGGTTGCCGTACAGGGCGTTGAAGCTGCGGCAGCCGGTGCGCTCGGCGATCCCGACGGCGACCGCGACGCTGTCCGCGAACTCGGCCTCCCGACCGGGCCACGAGACGAGCCCGCGATCACCCGCCGGCATGTCACCGGCGAAGAAGTTGAGCCCCGCCAAGGAAACCCCGGCGTCGGACAGCGCGCGCACGAAGTCGTCGACCGCGCGGTCGCCCGGCACGGCCTCGGCGAACGGCCACCAGAACTCGACCGCGCCGAACCCCGCGTCCCGCGCGGCGGCGGGTCGCCTCAGCAGCGGCAGCTCCTTGAAGAGCATGGACAGGTTCACGTCGTAGCGCAGGGAGTGCGGCACGAGCACCTCCGCTTGATTTCGTATCGTGAAATTTTGTTTTCGCATAACGACAGTAACTCGCGCCGGTTCGTCTCGTCAACGGCCCGCACGCGGGATACCGTGCGCGGGTGGAGCTGCACGCCGAGTTCACCAGCGAACCGTTCCGCGGCGAAGGACCGCCGCCGGAACACGCCGTCCTGGCCTGCGAGGCGGCCGAGCGGGCCGGGCTGCGCACCGACTTCGGGCCGCTCGGCACGGCGGCCGACGGCGAGCACGACGCCGTGCTGGACGCGTTGCCGTCGATCGTGCGCGCCGCCCTCGACGGCGGCGCGACCCAGGTGACCCTGCGGCTCAACACCGGTGACGCCCCGCGCCCGGCGAGCACGGGCGACCCGAACGTGCTCGGCGGGTTCATCCGCGCCGTCGAGGCCGAACTGGGCGCGCGCCTCGGCGACCTGGACCGGCCAGGCAAGCAGCGCGCGGTGCGCCTGCTGGAGGAGCGCGGCGCGTTTCAGCTGCGTAAATCCGTGGCAACGGTCGCCGAAGCGCTCGGGGTCACCCGGTTCACCGTGTACAACTACCTGCACCGGGACGAGTCCTGAGCACGCGTTTCAACAAACTGTTGACGCCCGGCGAACCCGGTCGTACCGTTTCGAGAACAGAAAACTTACTTCCGCGATGCAGAATCTTGGAGCATCAATGGAGTTGTCCCGGTTCAATTCCGCCCCCCAGGACGAGGTCCGGCCGCTGCTGACCGCCTGCCTCGCCGTCCCCCGCTGGGTCGGCGCCCTGCTTGGCGGGCGGCCCTACCCGGACGTGGACGCGCTGGCGAAGGCGGCCGAGGCGGCGGAACCCCTGCGCGCCGACGAGATCGAGGTCGCGATCGCCGCGCATCCCCGCATCGGCGCGAAGACCGAAAAGGACAGCTGGTCGAGCAGCGAACAGTCCGGAGTGGACGATGCCGAGGCCGCGCTGTTCCGCACGGCCAACGCCGAGTACGAAACCCGGTTCGGACACGTCTACCTGGTGTGCGCCAGCGGCCGATCCGGCGCCGAACTCCTAGCCGACCTGCGCGCGCGGCTGACCAACGATCCCGGCACCGAGCTGGCCGTGGCGGGCGCGGAACTGGCGAAGATCGCGAAACTGCGACTACGGAAAGCGGTGACTGCATGAGTCTCGTGACCACGCACGTACTGGACGCGGCGGCGGGCAAGCCTGCGGCCGGGATCGGCGTGAAGCTCGAAAAACGGGACGGTGCTTGGGAATCCGTCGCCACCGGTCGCACCGACGACGACGGCAGGGTGCGCGACCTCGGCCCCGAAACGCTGGCCGCGGGCGTCTACCGGCTCGTCTTCGACACCGAGGCGTACCAGGGCGCCGACGGGTTCTTCCCGGAGATCACCGTGTGCTTCCGGATCACCGATCCCGCCGCGCACCACCACGTCCCGATCCTGCTGAGCCCGTTCGCCTTCTCCACCTACCGAGGGAGCTGATCATGGGCATCTCGCTGGGCCCGAACCAGTACGGCAAGGCCGAAATCCGCCTCGTGACGGTGAACCGCGCCGGGCCGGTGCACCACCTGAAGGACCTCACCGTGTCGACGGCATTGCGCGGGCGACTCGAAAGCACGCACCTCACCGGCGACAACGCCGACGTCGTCGCGACCGACACGCAGAAGAACACGGTGTACGCCTTCGCCAAGGAACACGGCGTCGGCGAGATCGAGGACTTCGCGCTGCGCCTCGCGCGGCACTTCGTCGGCGAGTTCAGCCACATCACCGGGGCGCGGATCCTCGTCGAAGAGCACGGCTGGAACCGGATCCCGGTCGACGGCGAGCCACACGACCACGCGTTTTCCGGCGCGGGCGACGAGCGCCGCACCACCGCGGTCACCATCCAAGATGGACGGACGTGGGTGGTTTCCGGGCTCACCGGGCTCACCGTGCTGAAGTCGACCGGCTCGGAGTTCCACGGTTTCCCCCGCGACCAGTACACGACGCTCGCGGAAACCAGCGACCGCATCCTCGCGACCGCGGTCACCGCGCGCTGGCGGCACACCGCGGCCGAGTGCGATTGGGCGAAGAGCTTCGGCGAGACCCGGCGCATCCTGCTGGAGAAGTTCGCGAGCAAGCACAGCCTTTCGTTGCAGCAAACGCTTTACGCGATGGGCGAAGCCGCGCTCGAAGCGCGTCCCGAACTCGCGGAAGTACGGCTGTCGCTGCCGAACAAGCACCACTTCCTCGTCGACCTTTCCCCGTTCGGCCTCACCAACGACAACGAGGTCTTCTACGCCGCCGACCGCCCGTACGGGCTCATCGAAGGATCGGTCCTGCGCGACGGCGCGCCGGACCCCGGCCCCGCCTGGCAGACCACGTTCTAAGGACGGCCCCCGTGACCACCACGCTCCCCACCACGCACCCGGTCGATCGGAAACCTCCCGCCTTCCAGCTCGTCGTCGGCGGGATCCAGCACGTCGCGGCGATGTACGCGGGCGTCGTCGCGCCGCCGTTGATCATCGGCGCCGCGGTGGGGCTGAGCGCGAGCGAGCTAAGCCTGCTGATCAGCGCGAGCCTGTTCACCGCGGGGCTGGCGACCCTGTTGCAGACGCTGGGCGTGTGGCGCTTCGGTGCCCGGCTGCCGCTCGTCAACGGGGTCACCTTCGCGACGGTGGCGCCGGTGCTGTCGATCGCGAAGCAGCACGGCTCGAACGCGCTCGGCGTGGTCTACGGCGCGACGCTCATCGGCGGGGCGCTGGTGGTGCTGGCGGCACCGTTCTTCTCGCGCCTCACCCGGTTCTTCCCGCCATTGGTGACCGGCACGGTGATCACGCTCATCGGTGTTTCGCTGCTGCCGGTCGCGGTGAAATGGGTGTCGCACCAGCAGGACACGGTGCGGCCATCCGGGCTGCTGCTCGCCGGGGTCACCATGCTCGCGGTGCTGGCGTTCAACCGGTTCCTGTCCGGGTTCTGGAGCAGGGTCGCGCTGCTGCTCGGGCTCGTGGTGGGCACGGTGGTGGCGTGGCCGCTCGGCGAGGTCGACACGAGCACGCTCACGCAGGCGCCCGCGTTCGGCATCGCCACCCCGTTCCACTTCGGCGCGCCCGCGTTCGACCTCGCGGCGATCGTGTCGATGGCGATCGTGATGCTCGTGGTGATGGCCGAAAGCACCGCGGACATGCTGGCACTGGGCGAAATCGTGGACCGCCCGACCACGGAGAAGACACTCGGCGACGGCCTGCGCGCCGACGGTTTCGCCACCGCCGTCAGCACGATCTTCGGCGGATTCGCGTGCACCGCGTTCGCGCAGAACATCGGGCTGGTCTCGCTGACCAGGATGGTCAGCCGCTACGTCGTCGCCGCGAGCGGAGCCATTTTGGTGCTGCTGGGCGTTTTCCCGATCAGCGGCGGCATCGTGGCGCTCGTACCGCAGCCCGTGCTGGGCGGCGCCGGTCTCGTGCTCTTCGGCAGCGTCGCGGTCAGCGGCGTGCGCACGCTCGCGAAGGCCGCGTTCGACCACCCCGCGAACGTCGCGATCGTCGCCGCGTCACTCGGCATCGGCCTCATCCCGATCGCGGCGCCGCAGTTCTACGCCGATTTCCCCGCCGCCGTCCAAACGGTGCTGAACTCGGGAATCAGCGCGGGCTGCGTGGCCGCGGTCGTGCTGAACCTGATCTTCGGGAAGCGCGAACCGCGGATGGCCTAGCTTTCCGCCACTTCGGCGTCCGGCTCGTCGGGAACACCGGAGGCGGACAGGATCCTGGTGGCGAAATCCAGGGCGGCGCGGTCGGCGAGCAGCCAGTCCTCGCGCACGGTCCGCCGTTCCCGTCGTGCCACCTCCACTTGCGCGGCAACCTGGTCCAGCCACGCCGCCAGTGGTTCGGTCATGGACGGGGACATCAGGGCCATCCATTCGGCGTCACCACGTCTGAGCTGGATCGGACCGAGGCAACCGTCCACCTGAACCACTGTCCAAGCCTGTTCGCGGACCGGCTCCGCCGCCCACACCCCCGGCGTGGCCTTGGCCGCCGTCTCCCGCAGCACACGGGCGGCGGAGCGGAGAGTAGCGGCGGAATCGCTGACGTCCAGCGGCCCACGAAGCTTCGGGCTCATGTTCGGATCTCTCCCCCCAGTGGTGCCGTGGCCACTCTAGACCCGGACCAGCACCTGGTCGAGCGACTTCCTGGTCAGGTCCGGCACCACGCAGTCCGGCGCCGGATAGCCGACCGGGATCACCGCGAACGCCTTCTCGTTGCGCGGCCTGCCCAGCAGTTCGCCCAGGAACCGCATCGGCGACGGTGTGTGCGTCAAAGCCGACAGTCCGGCCAGGTGCAGCGCGGTCAGCAGCATTCCGACCGCGATGCCGACCGACTCGTCCACGTAGTAGTGCTTGTGCTTTTCGCCGGTCTCGTCGAGGAAGTAGCGCTGCTGGAAGACCACGATCAGGTAGGGCGCGTCGGTCAGGTGCGGTTTCACGGCGTCGGTGCCGATGGGCCGCAGCGCGGTCAGCCACTCCTCGCCGAGCCTGCCGTCGTAGGAGACCTGTTCCTCGGCCTCGGCGGCTTCGCGCAACCGCCGCCGCACTTCGGGATCGGTGACCAGGCAGAACGTCCACGGCTGCTGGTGCGCGCCGCTCGGGGCCGTCGACGCGACCGCGATGGCGTCGAGCACGACCTGCTCCGGTACCGGATCGGCGGAGAACATCCGCACGGTGCGCCGCTCGTCCATGCGGCGGCGCAGCTCGGCGGCCTTGGTCACGGACTCGTCGGCGGGCATCCGGTCCGGGCGGTACGGGACGGCGACGTACGGCTTGCCGTGGATCGGCTCGAAGTCAGGCATGCCCCGATTCTGGCCCGTCCGTGGGCCCGCGTGAACCCACGAACGGTCGATTTCCTGCAGCGTTTGTCCGCTCAGCGGACGCTTCAGGAGTGGTGCCGGCGCCGTGCACGCCGAAAGTGTCGGTCGCGCGCGGTAGCGTTGAAATCGGGGGTCCCCCTGGCCGTACGAAAGGGACTTCTCGTACGGCTTCGACCATCCGAAGTGGACTTCAGCTGGTGACCCTGGTTCCTCCTGGGCGGAGAAGGCTGGTCAACTGAACACCACCGACCTCATCAGGAGCCGGTCGGAGGCGCGGCCGCCAGCCCGGAGCGTGAAGAACACGTCGCCTTCGCAGCCGCCTGCTTTGAAGACGGTCACCGACCTGTCGGTGAAGTTGCGCGGCCGGAACGCGTAGGCGTCGTAGAAGTCCATGACCTCCGGGAGGTCGATGCACTGACCGCTCGGCGGGTTGATCAGCAGGCCCACCTGGATCTCGCCTTCGCCGTAGTAGCGGTACGTGAAGCCGCCCTCAGCGGCGGACGCGGCGGCGGGCACAGCGGAACCGAGGGCGACGGCGCTCGCGATGACGCACAGCGCGGTTCGGGGGCGCATGACGGGACCTACCTTCGTGAAAGACACATGGTGACCAGAGCGTCACAAATCTCACACGCGGATCCGGTGCCGTCCACGGTGATGCCCCGTCCGTGACCGCTCACCCACCTCGGCACACCCGCTCGGCTGACGACCCGAACAGGGATTTCTCATCCCTCGCAAGAAAACCACGCGCACAAGACACCCCACCGGATGCATCCGCCCGGCGAAACCCGTCACGGGAAGCGATGCGCTACTCCACCCGGGCGTCCCGGATCACCGGCGCGAACGACATCGCCGCCAAGCCGAGCAGCGCCACCGCCGAGAAGAACCAGAAACCCCACGGGTAAGCCACTCCCGCCGTGACGAGCGCGCCCGTCACGAACGGGCCGAGTATCGCGCCGAGCCTGCCGATCGCCGAGGTCATGCCCAACGCCGTCCCCCGCGCTTCGGTCGGGAAGGTCTTCGCCACGTAGCCGAAGATGAGCACCTGCGCGGAGAACACGAACACCCCGGTCAGCAGCACGGCCGCGTTGAGCAGCAGGCTGCTGCCGATCCGCAGGCTCAGCACGGCGAGCAGCACCGCGCCCGCGGCGAACCACACCAGCGCGGTGGGTTTGATGCCGCGGCTGTCCGCGATCCGCCCGGCCAGCAGCAGCCCCAGCACCGCGCCGACGTTGAGGACCAGCAGCAACGTCAGCGACGTCGACATCGCGTACCCGGCGGTCCGCATCAGCTGCGGCAACCAGGTGTTGAGCCCGTAGACCAGGAGCAGCCCCATGAACGACCCGACCCACGCCGCGATGCTCGCCCGGCGGAACCGCGGGCTCAGCACGACCCGGCGTTCGCGCGATTTCCCTTTCGCCGCGAGGAAAGCCGCCGATTCCGGCAGCCGCGACCACATCACCGGCAGCACCAGCAGCCCGACGATCCCGCCCGCGTAGAACAGGATTTCCCAGTCCTCGCCCACCACGAGCGCGAGCACCGAGGTCAGCACCGCGCCGACGTGGTAGCCGGTCATCGTCAGCGTGTTGGCCGACGCGCGCTTCGACTCGGGCAGGTGCTCGGACATCACGGCCAGCGCGACCGGCATGCACGCGCCGAGGCCGACCCCGGCCAGCAACCGCAGCACGCCGAACACCGGCACGTTCGGCGCCATCGGGGTCAGCAGGGTGAACACCGAAAACGCCAGCACGGAGGTGAGCAGCAGCGCGCGCCTGCCGAACCGGTCGGCGAGCGGGCCGACCCCGGCGGCGCCGATCGCGACCCCGCACAACGAGATCGTCGCGACCGCGGTGGCACCGGCGGGGGTGAACCCGAGGTGGCCGCCGCGCAGCACGATCGGGATCGTGGCCCCGAGCGCGACCAGGTCGTAGCCTTCGATCAGGACGGTGAGCCAGCACAGCACGGCAGGCCACACCGATCGGGCAGGCGTCATTGCCTCGCTCCTTCGATCGCGGGAGTCAGAACGGGTAGCGGGCGATCTCGCTACGCACGGTGAGCCACTGGACCTCGGTGAACGCTTCGATGTTGGCGGCGGCTCCCCCGAAGCGTGACCCGTTCCCGGAGTCGCCGACACCGCCGAACGGCACGTTCGGTTCGTCGCCGACGGTCTGCTCGTTGATATGCACCTTGCCGGAGCGCACCCGGTCGGCGAGCCGCATCGCGGTGCCGACGTCGCCGAGGATGCCGACCGAAAGACCGTACTCGGATTCGTTGACCATCGCGGCCGCCTCGTCGAGATCGCGGTAGGCGCGCACCGGGGCCACCGGCCCGAAGATCTCCTCGCGCCAGGCAGGCGTGTCCGCGTTCAGTCCGGTTAGGACGGTCGGCAGGTAGTAGGGCCCTTCCGCCTTGCCGCCCGCCGCGACGGTCGCGCCCGCGGCGACGCTCTCGTCGACGATCCTGCCGATGTTCGCGAGCTGCTTGCCGTCGATGATCGGCCCGAGGTAGTCGCCGGGGGTCAGCGCACGCGCCTTCTTCGCGAGCGCGGCCACGTAATCGTCCACAAGGGACTCGTGCACGAGATGCCTGCCGGTGGCCATGCAGATCTGGCCCTGGTGCAGGTACGAACCGAACGCGCCAGCCGAAGCGGCGGCGGCGACATCCGCGCCCGGCAGCACGACGAGCGCGTTGTTGCCGCCCAGTTCCAGGTGCACGCGTTTGAGCCCGCGCGCGGCGGCCTCGCCAACCTTCCGCCCGGCGGCGGTCGACCCGGTGAACGACACCACCGACACCTCGGGCGCGGTGACCACCGCCTCCCCGACCGCGGCGTCACCGGGCACCAGCTGCAACAGCCCGGCGGGCAGGCCCGCTTCCTCGAACACCCGCGTCAACGCGACGCCGCCGCACACCGCCGTGCGCGGATCCGGCTTCAGCAGCACCGCGTTGCCGAGCGCCAGCGCGGGCGCGACCGACCGGATCGAGAGGATCAGCGGGAAGTTGAACGGCGCGATCACCGACACCACGCCCGCAGGCATCCGCCGCGCGAACGACCAGCGCGGCTCCTCCGAGGTCAGCACTTCGCCGCTCGGATGCGTCGGCAGCGCAGCCGCTTCGAAGCAGATGCCCGCCGCCATCTCGGTTTCGATCCCGGCTTTCGCCTTGGTGGAACCCGCTTCGCGCACGAGCCAGTCGCTGACTTCGCCCGCGTGCCGCTCCCACAGTTCGCCCGCGCGCCGGAGCACCGCGGCCCGTTCCCGCGGCGACGTCGACGCCCACGCGCGCTGCGCCTCGGCGGCCTGCGCGGCGGCGCGCTCGACGTCGGCGGGGTTCGCGATACCGACGCTGCCCAGTGCGGCGCCGGTCGCCGGTTCGATCACCGGCCGGGTGCCGCCCCCGCCCGCCGTCCACGCGCCGACGTGGATCCTGTCCTGCCAGATCGTGCTGTCGAGCAGTGTTTCGGCCATGTCCGTCCTCTATTCGGGAGTCGTGAGCGCGGTGTCGACCTGGATCAGCCTCGGCCCTTCCGGCGCCGTGGCGAGCTGCGCGCGCAACTCGCCGAGCTCCCGCACCGTGGTCGCGGGTACGCCGTATCCGGCCGCGATGCTCGTGAAGTCCATGCCGGGGATTTCCGTGCCGGGGACGTCGGGCGTGCCGAGCAAGCCCGCGAACCAGCGCAGCGCGCCGTAGCTGCCGTTGCGCAGGATCACGAAGGTGACCGGGACCCGGTACTGGGCGGCGGTCCACAGCGCGGTGATCCCGTAGTTCGCCGAACCGTCCCCGATCACGCCGACGACGGGGCGGCCGGGATCGCCCATCGCCACGCCGACCGACGCGGGCAGGCCGAATCCGAGCCCACCGGAAGCGGGGAAGAAGTACGAACCGCCGTGGCGGAGGTCCATCTGGCGCCACCACGCGGCGTTCGTCGATGTCGACTCGACGACATACCGCGTGTCTTCGGGTTGCGTGTCCCGCAACGCGGCGAACACCTGCTCGGGATGCAGCGCGTCGCGGGCGGTCGCGGGTTCCGGGGCAGGCACGAAGTCCGTCCGCGCGCCCTCGCGCGCGGGGAGTGCCAGCAGCGCTTCGAGCACCGCGCCGGGATCGGCGACGAGCGCTCGCCCCATCGGCGCTCGCGCCGCCGCCTCCGCGTCGCCGGTCACCTGCACCAGCCGCGTGCCCTCCGGCAGGTACCGGCCGGGGACGTGCTGGTGGTAGCGGAACACCGGGGCACCGAGCACGAGCACGAGGTCGTGCCCTTCCACCGCCTTCGAAATGTCGGCGATCCCGGCGGGGAGCACCCCGCGGAACAACCGGTGCCGATTGGGAAAGGGCAGCCGGAACGGCGACGGCGCGCCCCAGGTCGGCAGCGCCAGGTGTTCGGCAAGGGCCACCGCGCGGTCGAACAACCCCGCGGTGTCGATGTCCCCGCCGAGGACCAGCGCCGGGTTCTTCGCCTCGGTCACCTGCTTTGCGAGCCAGTCCAGATCCTGCTCGCTCGGGGCCGCGCTCCGGCGCACCTCGCGGTCGAGCACCGCGGCCGCGTTCGGGTCGATCTCGGTTTCCCAGTCGTCGTAAGGCACGGACAGGTAGGTCGGGCGCTTCCGGAGCTTCGCCTCGAACACGGCCTGCGCAAGCGATCGCGGCACGTCCGCCGCGCAGGCGGGTTCCCCCGACCACCCCACCAGCGGCCGCACCAGCTGCGCCGCGTCCACATTGGACAGCATGCCTTCCATGCCGATCACCGAACGCACCTGCTGGCCCGCGGTGAGCACGAGCGGCGAAGCGGAGTAGACGGCGTTCGTGAGCGCGCCCATCGCGTTGCCCGATCCCGCCGCCGCGTGGAGGTTGACGAGCACCGGGCGCCCGGTCACCTGCGCGTAGCCGTCGGCCATGCCGACGACGGCGCCTTCGTGCAGACCGAGGACGTAGCGGAACGAGCCGGGCAGCTCCGCGAGGAACGGCAGCTCGTTCGAGCCCGGGTTGCCGAAGATCGTCGTGAGCCCTTGCCGCTCAAGGAACTCGTGCGCGATCCGGCGGGCCGTGGTCATGGTTCAGCGTCCTCCTCGGCGATGAGAGTGACTCGACCCTAAGCACGGCGGCGGGTATGTTCCAATAAATGTTTCACTGAAGCAGTATCGATGGGATCTATATGGCGGACTTCGACCTGAACCTCGTCCGCACGTTCGTGCTGCTCTACGAAACCCGCAGCGTGACCGCGACCGCACAGGCCCTGCACGTCACCCAGCCCACCATCAGCTACAGCCTGCAGAAGCTGCGCCGCCGCTTCGGCGACGAACTGTTCCGCCGCACCGGCGCCGGGCTGGCCCCCACCACGACCGCACGCGAACTGTACGAACCACTGCACGCCGCGCTCGCGTCGATCGAAGCGGCGGTGAGCGGCACGCAGACGTTCGACCCGGCCACCGCGCGCGCCGGGTTCACGCTGTGCCTCTCTGACCTCGGCGAGGTTTCCCTGCTCCCGAGGCTGATGGCCGCGCTGCGCACGCAGGCACCGGGAATCACCCTGACCGTGCGGGCACTGGACGTCGTCAACGCCGAGGACCAGGTCAGCCGCGGCGAAATCGACGCCTTCATCGCGTCACCCCTGATCAGCTCCCACCGCATCGCGCGCGTGCCCCTCTTCGACGAGGACTACGTCGGCGTCGTCGCCGCGAACCACCCGCGCCTGCGCGGCAAACGCCTGACCACCGCCGCGCTCGACGCCGAGCAGCACGTGACCGTTTTCGGCCCGACCGGCCACGAAGGCCCGCGCAAGGCACTCGAAGCACGCGGCCTGCTGCCGTCGGTGGTCCTGGAGATGACCCGATTCGCGTCGCTGCCCTACCTGATCCAGAACAGCCAACTGGTGGCGATGGTGCCGCGCGACGTCGCCACCGTGTTCGCCGGGAACCATCCCGTGCGGCTACTGGAACTTCCTTTCGAGATCGAACCTGTGCGGGTCTCCATCTATGCTCGCCATTCGCATGCGCGGAGTGCGCCGCAACGGTGGTTGATCGAGTTCATGCACCAGGTTCTGGCGCGGTGACACCCTGGTCCGGCGCTTCCGCGTCCGGCGGCCGAGCGACC
Source organism: Amycolatopsis sp. CA-230715 (assembly GCF_018736145.1). Classification (GTDB taxonomy): domain Bacteria; phylum Actinomycetota; class Actinomycetes; order Mycobacteriales; family Pseudonocardiaceae; genus Amycolatopsis. Next base: position 6,706,606 of record NZ_CP059997.1, on the reverse strand, counting down.
ACTCCGCGGACGAGCCGCGCCAGACCCGCCTCGATGGCTTCGACCGCCTGCTCGCTTCCGGCTCCGAGCCCGTGCCGCGCGGCGATCCATCTCGCGTCGTTGTAGGTCAGCCAGGTCCGCCCCGCTTCGTCCTGCCAGGCGAGGGCCTTTACGGGCAGGTCGATGCCGCTGGTCTGGTTGTCCCGCAAGAGTGGGGTGCCGCCCTTCGGGTTGCCGAAGATCAGCAGTTCCGTCGGCCGGAGCTCGAACCCGGCCCGAGCCGCGTTGCCCGCGTGATCGATCCGGGCGAACACGAACAGGCCCGCGCCGGTGACCGCGGTCTCCAAGCGGTCGGTCGTCTCGCGGACCGACCAGCCGCTGGCGATCGTGATCATGCCGTGGTCTGTCATCTCTTCCCCAGTTTCCAGTCGCTTCGCCACCACCGCCGAACCGGTTCCCCGCGTATGTCCACTTCGGACAACGACCTCGATTCACCCGGATAGCAGCACTTCGCACCACCTTAGCTCCAGCGCTCGCCCGGCGACATGGCCGCTCGATGCCACTGGGAACGGGGATGGCATTGGCATTCGCGGCGAGGCCCCCGCCGGGATCGGGGGGCGGTACCGCGATGGCGCGGACGAGGGTGAGGTCGTGCCCCTTTCGTCCTCCGTGACCAGCACTCGCGTTTTCTCCTTTCTCCACAACATTTCGCGATGCCTCGCACACGGATCCATGGTCACCAGACGTCGACGATGACCCGAGTAAGGACCACCCCATACCTTCGTTCTCGGCGGAACCGTTCCGCGTCGAGCTGACCGGTCCCGATGGCCGAACCTGGCGGTGGGGCCGGGAAAACGCCGCGCAACGGGTCTGGGGCACCGCCCTCGGCTTCTGCCTGTCGAGCACGATCGGACTGGGCCTCGGCGCTTCGCCGCCGTCGGCCAACGGTGCTCTTGTGCACGGCCCACGGTGATCGCCCCGCAGGGCCATGGCGTCGATCCCGACCTGTGGCGCATCCGACTCGTCATGTGCAAGCCCCGACTTTCACATCCGAGTCTGGTGTGCTGGCCATGCGCCGCAGCCCGTTGAGGGTGGCCACGAGGTGTCAGGCGGTGTCGCGAGCTGTCTCGGCCAGTTCAGGCCACGCGGCCGCGTGGGCGTCCGGGACGGCGACCCAGTCTTTGAAGGGACGTCCCTTTCCCGAGGGATCGAACAGGTGCGCACCCGGTAATTGGAGGGCGTCGTGGTGTGCTGGTGTGTCGCGGCCGAGGCGGAAGGCGAGTTCGTGGTCCTTCAGGCAGGCGACGGCCTTGCCGTGTGCGTGCAGCGAGCGCTTGCCGAACATGGCGCCCGTGGTGACTCCGGTACTCGCCAGTTCGTCGGCGATGGCGTCGAAGAGGTCGTCAGGGGTCATGGGGTTGGTGCTCCGTCCGTGAGGAGTTGCCGGCGCCGCCGGGTGAGGTAGTCGCGTTCGATGTCGTTTCCGACCCGTTCCAGTGCCTGGTCGTAGGCGGTGATCGCATCCTCGACGCGTCCGAGCCTCCGAAGGAGATCGGCACGGGCCGCTGGCAGGAGATGCGTGCGGGCCAACGCGTCGACGGACCGCAGCCGGTCGAGAAGTCGCAGACCGGTGTCGGGTCCGTCCGCCATGGCCACCGCGATCGCGTGGTTGAGCTGAACCATCGGGCTGGGCGCGAGCCGGCCGAGTACGCGGTAGAGGGCGGCGATCTGCCGCCAGTCGGTGTGCCGCGCGGTCGGCGCGCCGGCGTGCAGGGCGGCGATCGCGCCTTGAACCGCGAAGGGACCGGCTGGTGCTCCGGCGAGGGCAGCGGTGAGGAGCTGTTGGCCCTCGTGGATGAGTTCGCGGTCCCAGCGGGTGCGGTCCTGGTCTTCGAGGACGACCAGCCGCCCCTGTTCGTCCAGCCGGGCCGGGCGGCGTGCTTCGGTGAGCAACTGGAGTGCGAGGAGACCGGTGGCCTCGGCGTCGTCGGGCAGCAGTCGGTGCAGCTGGCGCGTGAGCCTGATGGCCTCGGCCGACAGGTCGTCGCGAGTGTGCCGGGGACCGGAGGTGGCCACGTATCCCTCCGTGAACAGCAGGTAGAGAACCGTGAGAACCGGTGGCAACCGCTCGGGCAACTCCGATGGCCGAAGCACTCGAAACGGAATCGCCGCGTCCCGGATCTTCCGCTTGGCCCGGACGATGCGCTGGGCGACGGTCGTGTCGCTGACCAGCAGCAGTCGCGCGATCTCGGGCGTCGACAACCCGGCCAGGCACCTCAACGTCAACGCGACCTGCACGGCGACCGACAGCGCCGGGTGACAACAGGTGAAGAACAGCCGCAACTGGTCGTCGAACGGATCACCGTCGCCACCGTCGGCGACGACTTGCCGACAGGACGACGTGTCGCGTCTCGTCAGGGTGAGCTTCCGGGCGAGGGCTGTTTCCCGGCGGATCCGATCCACGCCTCGATTGCGAGCCACCGTGATCAGCCATGCAGCCGGATTCGCCGGTACGCCCTCGACAGGCCATCGTTGCATCGCCGTCGCGTAGGCGTCAGCCAGCGCCTCCTCAGCGACGTCGAGGTCGCCGAGGAGGGTGACCAGACGAGCGAGTACCCGGCCGTGTTCGGCCCGAAAGGTCTCGCTGAGCTGATCGCGCACGTCAGTCCGATATCACGGGCCGCACCTCCACCGTGCCGTGCCTCGCACCGGGGCACCGGGCAGCCCACTCCAGCGCCTCGTCCAGATCCGCGCACTCCAGCACGAAGAATCCGCCCAACTGCTCACGAGCCTCCGCGAACGGCCCGTCAGTCACCAGTCGGCCCGACTCCCGGATCGCGACCGTCGTCGCGGACGCCGACGGCTGGAGCTTCTTGCCGCCCCTCATCACACCGGCCTCGGTCACTTCAGCGGCGTAGTTGGCGTACTCGACACCCAGTCGTTCCCAATCGACCTCGCCATCCTTCGACTCATCACGGTAAATCGACACCAGATACTCCACCAATTGCTCCTTGGTCGCACTCGACGGGCACTCGGCCGCGGATGGCCGCGCCGGGTAATGGACGAACGAGGCCGATCCGAATCGACATCCCCACCCAAGAACAATAGTGTGACGACGACCACACGTGCGCCGCGACGGTCACCCCACCGTGAATCAACCAGAATCACGCGGCGCTCGGGCAACCGGCTCGGGCAACCGGCCGACCGGCACGGCGAGGTGCGCACCCCTGGCCACGAAACCCAGGCGCGCCGCCATCGCCCGAGACGCGGTGTTCGTGGCGAGTGCGCGCCAGCGGGCGATCCCGCGTTCCTCGATCGCGTGCTCGGCGGCGGTGGCCGCGATCGCCGTGCCGTGACCGCGGCCGCGCGCGGACGGCGCGGTCAGCACGCCGACATCGGTGTGCGCACCGTCCCAAGTGGTCAGGTTGGCGGCCGCGACCAGGGTTCCGTTGCGGCGCAGTCCGAAAAGGACCGCGTCCGCGTTGTCCATCCCCGCCTCCTGCCACTCCTCCTCCGGTACACCTGCGGCCAGCGCATCGAGTTCGCCCCGGGAAAGGCGTTCGCCCGCGCCCCTCGGTACCGGGCCACCGGAGTACGCGTGCACACTCGGTCCCAGCACCTTCGGGTCCAGGCCCGCCAGCACCTCCAGCCACACCGCGGGGTCGAACAGCGCATCGGTGGCACGCGAGCCGATCGCCGCGCGCGCCCGGCCCAGCAGCGGCTCCGGAGCACGCACTCGCACGGTCTCCCCGAACCGCACGACCAGCAGGCCCGGCCACGCGGTCTCGTCGATCGAAAGGTGCGCTCCCGGACGCCACACCTCGTCCTCGCCGACGCCGAAGACCCCGGCCCAGAACCGGTCCACGACGTGGTCGACACCGTCGTTCCCCATACCGCCACGGTAACGCTAGTCGAGCCCCCGCTCGGCGCGATAAGCGCGCCAGTCGCCCCACGACGTGATGTCCAGCAGTTCCCGCGAACTCAACGCGGATTCCCTGAGCACGGTCGCCAGGCACGACGCCCCGTCGGCCAGTTCGATGACGCCCAGCTCCAGTTCGGGTGGCTCGGCGGGGACGAGGTGCTCCCGCAGCACCGTCAGCGGAAGGTCGTAGACCTCGCCGGCGACGGACACCCCGCCCGAGGCGACCTCGTGCATGGCGGGGAACCGGTCGCCGACCGAGTAGTACCGGTACCGCGGAGCACTGCGGGCCGCGCCGACGAGCGGGGCGCCGCGCAGTTGTTCGTGGAGCGGCCCGCCGCGCATGCCACCGCCGTTGAGGAACATCAGAACCACGACATGACCCCTTCGATTCCGAAGTAGACGGCGAACACCGCGGCGAGTGCCCCGAGCAGCCAGCCGATCTCGCGGACCTTTCCCTTGCCCAGCTTGATCACCACGTACGCGATCAGCCCGGCGCCGATGCCGTTGGTGATGGAGTAGGTGAACGGGATGAGCGCGGCGGTGAGGAACACCGGGATCGCGAATTCCATGTCCTGCCAAGGTATCCGGCGGCACTGGGCCATCATCATGCCGCCGATCACCACCAGCGCCGGTGCCGCGGCCTGTGCCGGGACCACGGCCGCGATCGGGGTCAGGAACAGTGTCACGGTGAACAGCGCGCCCGTCACCACGCTCGCGAGGCCGGTCCGCGCGCCTTCGCCGACACCGGCCGCCGATTCCAGGAACACCGTGTTCGGCGCCGAGCCGGAGAGCCCGCCCGCCAGTGCGCCCGCGCCGTCGACGAGCAGGATGCGACCCATGCCTTCGACCTTGCCGTCCTTGGTCAGGCCCGCTTCGTCGGCGACGCTGGTGATGGTGCCCATCGCGTCGAAGAAACCGGACAGCACCAACGTGAACAGGAACACGCCCGCGGTGACCGGGCCCGCGGAGGCGAACCCGCCGAACAGGTCCACCTGGCCGAGCAGGCTGAAATCCGGTGACGCCACGACGTGGTCGGGCACCTTCGGCTCGACCAGCCCCCAGCCGCCGACGTGGAACACCGAGTTGACCACCACCGCGAGCACGGTCGCGACCAGGATGCTGATCAGCACCGCGCCGGGCACGCCGCGGGTGATCAGCACGATCATCAGCAGCAGCCCGAGGCAGAAGATCGCGATCGGCCAGCCGGCGAGGTGCCCGTCGAGGCCCATCCGCACCGGGACGGTGGAATGCGCGACATCCGGTGTCCTGGTCACGAACCCGGCGCTGACCAGCCCGACGAGTGCGATGTAGAGGCCGATCCCGACCGTGATGGCGGTCTTGAGCGGCATCGGGATCGCGTTGATGATCCGCTCGCGGATCCCGGACACCGCCATCAGCACGATGCAGGCGCCTTCGAGCACGACGAGGCCGAACGCCTGCGCCCACGTCATCGTCGGCGCCATCTGGAAGGCGACGATCCCGTTGACCCCGAGCCCCGCGGCGAGCGCGAGCGGGGCGTTGCCGACGAACCCCATCAGGAGCGTGGTGATCCCGGCGGCGAGCGCGGTCGCGGTGGTGACCTGCTCGGTGGTCAGCCGCACCCCGGTGATGTCGGCCGAAGCGCCGAGGATGAGCGGGTTCAGCAGCACGATGTAGCACATGGCCACGAACGTGGTGAGCCCGCCGCGGACCTCTCTGCCGAAGGTGCTGCCGCGATCGGTGATCCGGAAGAAGCGGTCGAGCGGGCGCCTGCGCGGCGCGGGTTCGGACTGCGGTCGTTCGGTGTCGAGCTGGGTCATTCGGTCCTCCACGACGGTGTGGACGGCACGGACGGAGCCCCGGTGTCAGTACGCCAGCCTGTCGGGTTTCGACAGCCACGCGTCGAACGGGGCTCGATGATCCACAGTGGACAGCCGGGCCACGGGTACCGGCCAGCTCTCCCGTGGGGTGGTGAACAGGTCGTAGAACGCGCGATCGTCGAATCCGGCGACGGCCGCGTCGTCGCGGTCCGCCGCGTACAGCACCTTGTCGACGCGCGCCCACAGCGCGGCGGAGATGCACAGCGGACACGGCTCGCACGACGAGACGAGCACGCACCCGGTGAGCTGGAAGTCGCCGACCTCCCGGCAGGCCGCGCGGATCGCAACCACCTCGGCGTGCGCGGTCGGGTCGAGCGTCGGCGTCACCTGGTTGGTGCCGGTCGCGATGACCGACCCGTCGCGCACTACGACGGCGCCGAACGGGCCACCGCCCGCCTCGACGTTCTCGGTGGCGAGCCGGATGGCCTCGCCGAGCCACTTCTGGTCCTCAGTGGACACAGCTGTCCCCATGATTCGTCTCACTCCAAGGAAATCTAGGTACCGGTGATGTGTTCGGGCCGGACGGGGACCCGCGAGAGCGCGAGCCCGGTGGCCTGCCTGATCGCCGCGACGATCGCGGGCGTCGAGGAGATGGTCGGCGGCTCGCCGACGCCGCGCAGCCCGTACGGTGCGTTCGGGTCGGCGAGTTCGAGCACGTCGATGCTCATCGGCGGCATGTCGAGCACGGTCGGGATCAGGTAGTCGGTGAACGACGGGTTGCGGATCTTCCCGCCCTCGGTCTGGATCTCCTCCATCACCGCGAGGCCGAGCCCCTGCGCCGAGCCGCCGTGGATCTGCCCGAGCACGGCCTGCGGGTTCATCGCCTTGCCGACGTCCTGCGCGCAGTCGAGCGCGATCACCTTGACCAGGCCCAGTTCCACGTCCACGTCGACGACGGCGCGGTGCGCGGCGAACCCGTACTGCACGTGCGCGTCGCCGGCGCCAGTCTCCGGGTCGAGTGTCTCAGTAGGACGGTGCCGCCACTCGACCGTCTCGTCCAGCGCGTCGTCACCGAGCACTTCGACGAGATCCGCCAGCACACCGTCCTTCTTGGACACCAGCTTCCCGCCGGACACGGTGAACTCGGCGCCGCCGAACCGTCCGGCGGCTCGGGAGAACAGCGACTTGCGCACCGCGAGGCACGCGGCCTGTACCGCGCCACCGGTCACGTAGGTCTGCCGGGAGGCCGAGGTCGATCCCGCGTTGCCGATCGTGGTGTCCATCGGCAGGATCGTCACCTGCTCGACGCCGAGTTCGGTGCGCACGATCTGCTGCATGACGGTGACCAGGCCCTGGCCGACCTCGCAGGCCGCGGTGTGCACGGTGGCCGCGACCTCCCCGCCGACGACCTGCAGCCGCACCCGCGCGGTCGAATAGTCGTCGAACCCTTCGGAGAAGCAGATGTTCTTGATCCCGACGGCGTAACCGACGCCCCGTACCACCCCTTCGCCGTGCGTGGTGTTCGAAACGCCACCGGGGAGCGTGCGCAGATCGACTTCGCCCGAGCGTTCCGCGGGCAGCGATTTGCGCTCGACGCGGCGCAGCAGTTCCTCGACCGGCGCGGCCGAGTCCACCACCTGACCGGTCGGCATCAGGGTGCCCTCGCGCATCGCGTTGCGCACCCTGACCTCCACCGGGTCGAGCCCGCACGCCTCGGCGAGTCTGTCCATTTGGGACTCGTAGGCGAAACCCGCTTGCACCGCACCGAATCCGCGCATGGCTCCGCACGGCGGGTTGTTCGTGTACGCGCCCCAGCAGTCGATCTCCACGTTCGGGACGTCGTACGGGCCGACGCCGAGCGTGGCCGCGTTCGCCACGACGGCACCGGTCGAAGACGCGTACGCTCCGCCGTCCAAGTACAACTTCGCCTTGACGTAGAGCAGTTTTCCGTTCTCGTCGGCGCCGTGCTCGTAGTACATGCGCGCCGGGTGGCGGTGCACGTGGCCGTAGAACGACTCTTCGCGGTTGTAGACCATCTTCATCGGTTTGCCGGTGTGCAGCGCCAGCAGGCAGGCGTGCACCTGGATGGACAAGTCCTCGCGCCCGCCGAACGCGCCGCCGACGCCGCCGAGGGTGAGCCGCACCTTGTCGGCGGGCAGGCCGAGCGCGGCGACGATCTGCTGCTGGTCGACGTGCAGCCACTGGGTGGCCACGAACAGGTCGATGCCGCCGTCCTCGGCCGGCACGGCGAGCCCGGATTCCGGCCCGAGGAAAGCCTGGTCCTGCATGCCGACCTCGTAGGTGCCCCGGACGACGACGGCCGCTTCCCCGATCTCGCCGCGGCGGATCGGCACGTGGCGCACCACGTTTCCGCCTGGATGCAACGAAGGCGCGGGCCCGTCGACGGCGGTTTCCGCATCCGTGACCGGATCCAGCACCTCGTAACCGACGCGGACGCGCTCCATCGCGCGGCGCGCGGTCTCCGGGTGGTCCGCCGCCACGACGGCGACCGGCTCGCCCTGGTACCGCACCACGTCGACGGCGAGCACCGGCTGGTCGGGGTGTTCGAGCCCGTACCGGTTCACCCCTGGCACGTCCTCGTGCGTGAGCACCGCGTACACGCCGGGCAGCTTGAGCGCTTCGGTGATGTCGATCCCGGTGATGCGCGCGTACGGGTGGGGGCTGCGCAAAGTGGCGCCCCACAGCATGTCCTCGTGCCACAGGTCCGAGGAGTAGGCGAACTCGCCGCGCACCTTGATCGTCCCGTCCGGGCGCTGCGGGCTGTCGCCGACCCCGTTCGCGGTCCCGCTGACCTGACCGGTTTCCGTCGAAGCAGTCATCGCGTCTCCCGGAGTTTCGCGCTCGCCGAGCGCAGTTCGCCTGCCAGCACGGCCTCGTCCTCGGTCCGCAGCACGCCGTCGGAGACCACGGTCTCCCCGCCGACGAACAGGCGCGCCAGTGGTGGCGTCGCGCCGAGGACGAGCGCGGCAACCGGGTCGGCGATGCCCGCGTACCGCAGGTCGTCGAGCCGCCACACCGCGAGATCGGCCAGCTTCCCGGGTTCGATCGAACCGATTTCCCGTTCCCTGCCAAGGCATTTCGCCCCGCCCATGGTGCCGAGCCATAGCGCTTCGCGGGTACTTAGCGCGCGCGGGCCGCCCCGCTGGCGCGCCTGCAGCAACGCCTGGTGCAGTTCCTCGCCGAGCCCACCGGACTCGTTCGACGCGGCGCCGTCCACGCCGAGCCCGACCGGGGCGCCCGCGTCCAGCAGTTCCCGCACCGGGGCGATCCCGGTGCCGAGCCTGCCGTTCGACGTCGGGCAGTGCGCCGATCCGGTCCGCGTCGCACCGAGCCTGCGGATCGCGCCTGGCGCGAGGTGCACGGTGTGCGCGAGCCACACGTCCTCGCCGACCCAGCCGAGCTTGTCTGCGTATTCGGCAGGCGTGCAGCCCATTTCGGCGAGGCACTGCTTCTCCTCGTCGAGCGTCTCGGCGAGGTGGGTGTGCAGGCGAACTCCCTTGCGGCGAGCCAATTCCGCCGCGCCGGTCATCAGCTCCTCGCTGACCGAGAACGGGGAGCACGGGCCAGCCGCGATCCGCACGCGGGCTTCCGGTGACGGGTCGTGGTAGGTGTCGATGGCGTTTTCGGTGCCGAGCAAGGCCGCTTCGGTGGTTTCCACGAGGTTGTCCGGGGGCAACCCGCCGTCGGACTCGCCGCGGTCCATCGACCCGCGCACGAGGTGCAGGCGCGTGCCGATCCGATTCGCCGCCTCGACCAGCGCGGCGATCTGGTCGCCCGCGTCAGAGGGGAACACGTAGTGGTGGTCGGCGACGGTCGTGCACCCGGTGGTCGCGAGCCTCGCGAGACCCGCGGAGGCGGCCGCGTGGGTGATCCCGGCGTCGAGCCCGCCCCACACCGGGTACAGCTCGACGAGCCATTCGAACAGGGTCGAGTCGGCCGAGTAGCCGCGCGTGGCCCACTGGTAGAGGTGGTGGTGGGTGTTCACGAGGCCGGGCGTGACCAGGCACCCGCGCGCGTCGACCCGTTCGTCGAACTCCCCCTGCGCCGGACCTTCCCCGACGGCGACGATGTGCGCGTCCTCGATCACGACGTGCCCCGACCGGTACTCGGTCCCGTCGGCGTCCACTGTGGATACCGCGGCGTGCTCGATCACCGTCCTCATGAGACACCCCTGGCGGCGGCCAGTCGCACGGCGTCGAGGATCTTTTCGTACCCCGTGCACCGGCACAGGTTCCCGGCCAGCGCTTCGCGGATCTCCTCGTCGCTCGGCGCGGCGACCCGGTTGAGCAGGTCGTGCGCGGCCACCACCAGTCCGGGCGTGCAGAATCCGCATTGGACAGCACCGGTCTCCACAAAGGACTGCTGCACGGGGTCGAGCGCGTCGCCGTCGGCAAGCCCTTCGACCGTGCGGACCTGCCTGCCCTCGGCCTGGCCAGCCGCGACCAGGCACGAGCACACCGGCACCTCGTCGAGGTAGACCGTGCACGAGCCGCATTCGCCCTGCTCGCAAGCATTCTTGGACCCGGGCAGGCCCATCCGCTCGCGGAGCACGTAGAGCAGGCTCTCGCCCTCCCACACGTCGTCCGCCTGGTGGGGTTCGCCGTTGACCGTCACGTTCACGCGCATGACCGCGCACCTCCCTGGTAGGAGTTCCAGGCCCAGGTCAGCGTCCGCCGCGCGAGCACGGAAAGCGCGTGCTTGCGGTAGTCGGCGCTGCCTCGGACGTCGTCGATGGGGGCCGCCGCGGACGCGGCCAGTTCGCCGAAGCGGCGGCGCACCGAGTCCGCGATCGGTGCCCGCGTCGTCCAGAGCCCGGTGTCGCTTAGCTCGGCGGCGAGGAACTCCTCGGCCGCGGTGGCGCGGCGCGGGGTGGGCGCGGCCGATCCGACCGCGGCGCCGACGGCCTCGCGCTCCGGGTGCAGCGCGACCGCGAACGAGCACACCGCGATCACCATCGCGTTGCGGGTGCCGACCTTGGCGAACTGCTGCGGCCCCGGCGCCTCCGGCAGGTGCACCGCGGTGATCAGCTCGTCCGGCTCGAGCGCGTTGCGCTTCACGCCGAGGTAGAAGTCTTCCGCGTCGATGAGCCTCGTGCCGCGCACGGACGCGGCCTCGACCTTCGCGCCCGAAACGAGCAACACCGGGTGGGTGTCACCGGCGGGCGAGGCCGCGCCGAGGTTGCCGCCGACCGTGCCGCGGTTGCGGATCTGCGGTGAGCCGACCGTCCGCGACGCCATCGCGAGCGCGGGCAGTTTCCCGCCGAGTTCCCCGATCACCCTGACGTAGGGCACCCCGGCGCCGAGCCGGATCGTGCCGTGCTCGGCCGACCACTCCCCGAGTTCGGCGACGCCGGTGAGATCGAGCAGCGCGGCGGGGCGGCGGTGGTCGAAGTTCAGCTCGACCATGACGTCCGTGCCGCCCGCGATCGGCACCGCGCCGGGGCGCTCGGCCTTGACGGCCAGCGCCTCGCCGAGGCTGCTCGGACGGAGAAAATCCACGGGAACTCCTCGGGATTCGGCGGCTGGGGGGGCGTCGGTCCAGTACACACATCGGTCACACACCCCGGCAACGGCGCCGGAGTATGAAACTCCGCCAGCGAATCGCGCTCGTGTTGTGGTTTCCTACAAAGCCTATGACCGCCGTGAAAACTCTGCTGGACATCCCCGAGCTGCGCTTGCGCCTGCGCACCGGCTCGGCGTTCCTCGATCGCGAGGTCACGCGCATCTACGGCACCGAACTTGCGGATCCGGGCCGGTACCTCTCGGCGGGCGAGCTGGTGCTCAGCGGCCTGCTGTGGTGGCACGCGCCGGGTGACGCCGAGCCGTTCGTCGCCGCGCTCGGCCACGCGGGCAGCGCGGCGCTCGCCGCGTCGGGCGCGGATTCCGGCGGAATACCCGCCGATCTGGTCGAAGCCTGCGAGCGCCACCGGATCCCGCTGCTCGAAGTGCCTCCCGACCTTTCGTTCGCGGTGGTCACCGAGCGGGTGGTGCTCGCGCTCGCCGCCGACCGGCGGAAGCTGTCCGCCGCGGCCGACGAACCGCCGGATGCGCTGCTCGAAATCGGCGCGGAAGAGCTGGGGATGCCGTGCTGGCTGCTTTCCGGCAGCGGCAAGGTGCTCGCGTCGGCGGGACCGGACCTGCCAGCGCCCCGCGCGCTCGTCGAGCGCTACGCGCAGGTGCGCGACGCTTTTTCCGACGGTGCCTACACCGTGCGGCCGGTCGCGGGCGGCGCGGCGCTGCCGTGGCTGCTGGTGGCACAGGGGGAAACCGGCACCGTCGGCGAGGAGCTGGCGGTGCTGCTCGGAGCCGCGCGCGCCCGTGCCGATCGGGTGAACCTCGCGGCCGGTCCCCTGATCGCGGTACTGGCCCGCGCGACCGCGGGCGAACCCGAGCTGGCGAGCGCGTTCGGCGGGACGGACCTGCCAGCCGACGCCGAGCTGCGGGTGGTGATCGCCCGCGCGCCAGGTGGTCTCGCGCGCGAACTGCTGGCCGATCTCGTGACCGGCTCAGCCGTGCTCGGGGAACGCGACGGCGAAGCGTGGGCGATCGTGGACACCGCGGGCGCTTGGCCTTCGGACTGGGTGACCGGCGCGGCAGCCGCGGTGTCCACTGTGGAGCTTCTGAGCACCGGGTCCGTCCGCATTGGACTCAGCGGTGCGGCGAGCCTTGCCGGACTCCGCGGCGCGGCGCAGGAAGCGCGGCACGCCGTGGACGCGGCGCGGCGCGGGCACCCGGTGGTCTCCGCCGAGGAGCTGACCGTGGCGAGCCTTCTCGTGGCGGGCGCGCCGGACGAGCTGCGGGCGGCGATCCGGCGCCGCGTGCTGGGACCGCTGCTCGCGCACGACGCGGCGCAGCGCGGCGATCTCGTGCACACCGTGCGCACGTTCCTGCGGTGCAACGGCTCCCCCGCGCAGGCGGCGAAGGAGCTTCACGTGCACGTCAACACCCTGCGCTACCGCATCGCGAAGGCGGGCGAACTGCTCGGCACCGACCTGACCGATTTCGCCAGCCAGGTCGAAATCCACCTGGCGCTGCTGGCGGAATGACGCTTCCGCCAGGCGGAACACACGACCTCGACCTTTCGTTCGCTCAGGGGCGCCCTTGATTCAACGTTACCGCGAGGCACCGACAGTTTCCGGCGGCCGACAGCTTCCGGCGATGCCGCGCCCGGCGCCGGTTCGCTCAGGCGAAGGGTTCGATCGGCACGCCCGCGTCGCCCAGCGCGGCGCGGATCCGGCGCGCGATGTCCACCGCGCCCGCCGTGTCGCCGTGTACGCACAAGGAACGGGCCGTCACTTCGACCTTGGTGCCGTCCTTCGCGACCACGATACCCTCGGTCACCATGCGTACGCTGCGCTCGACGACCACCTCGGGATCGTGCACGACGGCACCCTCTTCGTGCCGGGGCACCAGCGTGCCCTCCGCGGTGTAGGCGCGGTCGGCGAACACCTCGGCGATCGTGCGCAGCCCGGCCTCTTCCGCCTGCCGCAACCATTCCGACCCGGGCAACCCCAGCACCGGCAGCGCGGGGTCGTAGCGGCGGACGGCTTCGACCACGGCCGCGGCCTGCTCCGCGTGGCTCACGATCGCGTTGTACAACGCGCCGTGCGGCTTCACGTACTTCACGCTCGTGCCCGCGATGCGCGCGAACCCGTCGAGCGCGGCGATCTGGTAGATGACGTCGTTCGTCAGCTCCTCGGCCGCCATGTCGATGAACCGGCGCCCGAAACCCGACAGGTCGCGATACCCCACCTGCGCGCCGATCGTGACCCCGCGTTCGGCCGCCCGCTCGGTCACGCGCCGCAGGATCGTCGGGTCGCCCGCGTGGAACCCGCAGGCCACGTTCGCGCTCGACACGACGTCGAGCAACGCGTCGTCGTCGCCGAGGCGCCAGTTGCCGAATCCCTCGCCGAGGTCGCTGTTGAGGTCGATCACCGCACTCCTTCCCTCACCACGGTCATCGTAGGCGCTGCCATTCGCACCGCCGCGTCGCTCAGGTGAGGCGGCGGACGTGGCGGTCCAGCGCCTCCCGCGAAAGCGTGGTGCGGTCGACGACCTCGGCTTCGGTGAGCGCGCCGCAGTCGAGGCCCCGGCTCAGGTAGGCCGCGAGCGCCTGCGCGGTGGCTGGTTCGTCGAGGACACCGCCCTCGGTCTTCTCGACGTAGTTCCGCAGGCGTGCCGCGGCCGCGGGGAAACCCTCGCGGAAGAACGCGTAGGTCGCCGCGTACCGGCTCGGCAACTGATGCGGGTGCAGGTCCCAGCCCTGGTAGAAGCCCCGTTCGAGGGAGCGGCGCACGAGGCGGGCGTGTTCGCGCCACGCGCCGAGCACGGCGTCCCGGTCGCCGACGGGCAGCTTGTTCGTCGAACCGTCCGAGAGCAGGACGCCGGTGCCCGCCGCGGACACCTGCATCAGCGCCTTCGCGAAATCGGCGGCGGGGTGCTCCATGCTCTGGTACGCGGCGCTGATGCCGAGGCCCGCGCTGTAGTCGTAGGTGCCGTAGTGCAGCCCGGAGCACCGGCCGTCCGCCGCCCGCACGATGCGCGCCACCGCCACCGCGCCTTCGATGTCCACAATGGACTGCGGAGTTTCGATCTGCACCTCGAAGCGCAGCGACCGCGCGGGCAGGCCGTACCCGCGTTCCAGCTCTCCGAGTACCTTTGCCGCCGCCGCGACCTGCTCGACCGCGGTGACCTTCGGCAGCGTCACCACGAATCCCGGCGGCAGCGGGCCGCCGTCGAGCAGCGCGCCGAGGAAGAGGTCCAGCGTGCGCATGCCGCGCCTGCGGGTCGCGCGTTCGAAGCTCTTGAACCGGATCCCGGCGAACGGCGGCGCGGTCCCGGCCGCCACCGACCGCGCGAGCGTCGCACCGGCCGACACCGCGGCAGCGTCTTCGATCTCGTCACCGGGGCTGCCGTAGCCGTCTTCGAAGTCGATGCGCAGGTCTTCGATCGGCTCCCGCCGGAGCTTTTCCCTTACCCTGTCGTAAATCTCGACTGTCGCTTGTGGACCGAACACACCCGCGAACTCGGCGAGGTCGCGGGCGTGCTCCTCCAGCGCGGCACTCGCCCGCGCACCCCACTCCCCGACGAGCCCTTCGTGGTAGCCGCTCGCCGGGACGTACACGGTGTGCACGGGCTGGCGGCCGGCGGGACCGCCGGGGTAGTTCGCTTCGACGCGCGCGTCCGCATCGCGCAGGCTCGCGTCGATCGCGTCGTAGAACTCGCCGGAAAGCCGGCCGCCACCACCCATCTCCGTTACTTGATCTTCTCGTAGGCGGGCAGGGTCAGGAAGTCCGCGAACTGCTCCGCGAGCGCGACCTGTTCGAACAGCTCGACGGCCTGCTCCAGCAGTTCGGCTGGCACGACCTCGGCCAGTTCCTTCTTCACCTCGTCCACAGTGGACCGGACGAGCGCCTCGGTGACCTGCTCGCCGGTGTCGAGCGTGGTGCCGTTCTTGACCCACTGCCACACCTGCGACCGGGAGATCTCGGCGGTCGCCGCGTCCTCCATCAGGTTGTGGATCGCCGCGGCGCCGTTCCCGCCGAGCCACGAAGCGATGTACCGGATGCCGACGTCGACCGCCGCGCGCAGCCCCGCCGCGGTGGCGGAACCCTCCGTGGCCGCGACGTTGAGCAGCTCGTCCGCGGTCACCCGCACCTCTTCGCGCTTGCGGTCGAGCTGGTTCGGCTGCTCGCCGAGGACCTTGTCGAACTCCTCGCGGCAGATGTCGACCATGCCGGGGTGCGCGACCCACGATCCGTCGAACCCGTCACCGGCCTCGCGCGCCTTGTCCGCGTGCACCTTGTCGAAGGCGCCCTTGTTGACCTCGGGGTCCTTGCTCGGGATGAACGCGGCCATGCCGCCGATCGCGAACGCGCCGCGCTTGTGGCACGTGCGCACCAGCAGCTCGGTGTAGGCGCGCATGAACGGCGCGGTCATGGTGACCGAGTTGCGGTCCGGCAGCACGAACTTCTCGCCCGCGTCGCGGAAGTACTTGATGACGCTGAACAGGTAGTCCCAGCGGCCCGCGTTGAGGCCCGAAGCGTGCTCGCGCAGCTCGTAGAGGATCTCCTCCATCTCGAACGCGGCCGGGATGGTCTCGATCAGCACGGTCGCGCGGACGGTGCCGTGTTCGATGCCGAGCTCCTTCTCCGCGTGGCTGAACACGTCGTTCCACAGCCGCGCTTCGAGGTGGCTTTCCATCTTCGGCAGGTAGAAGTACGGGCCCTTGTCCGCGGCGAGCAGCGCGCGCACGTTGTGGAAGAAGTACAGGCCGAAGTCGACCAGCGCGCCGACCGCCTTGCGCCCGCCGAAGGTGAGGTTGCGCTCGTCGAGGTGCCAGCCGCGCGGGCGCACCACGATGGTGGCGTGCTCGACGTCGTCCTTCAGCGCGTAGCTCTTTCCGTTGCTCTCCAACGAAATGTCGCCGCGGATCGCGTCGCGGAGGTTGACCTGACCGCCGACCACGTTGGCCCAGTGCGGGGTGTTGGCGTCCTCGAAGTCGGCGAGCCACACCTTGGCGCCGGAGTTGAGCGCGTTGATCGTCATCTTGCGGTCGGTCGGCCCGGTGATCTCCACGCGCCGGTCCCGCAGCGCGGGCGGCGCGCCGGCTACCTGCCAGTCGGACTCGCGGATCTCCTTGGTGTCCGGCAGGAAGTCGAGCCTGCCGGTGCGCTTGGCCTCTTCCCGCTTGCCCTTGCGCGCTTCGAGCAGCTCGTCGCGCGTGCCCGCGAACTTGTCGTGCAGACCGGCGAGGAATTCGAGCGCTTCGGGGGTCAGGATCTCGTCGCCACGATCGACAGCGTCGCCGAGCACCTGGACTTCTGACATGCGGAACACCACCGTGTGTTGATAGAAGACGTCCATACGTTTTTTACATCTCGGACTATAGTTACCGCATAGCGGAAGCTCAATGCGAGCGTTAGGAGGGTCATCCCGTGGTGGCGGAGAAACCGGGGAGGGACGGCGGCGTCCAGTCGCTGCAACGCGCCTTCGAGCTGCTGGAACACCTCGCGGACACCGGTGGCGAGGCGAGCCTCTCCGAGCTCGCGGCCAGCTCCGGGCTGCCGATGCCGACCATCCACCGGCTCATCCGGACCCTGGTCGCGCTCGGTTACGTCCACCAGAACACGAACCGGCGCTACGCGCTCGGCGCGCGGCTCATCCGGCTGGGTGAGCAGGCGAGCATGCAGTTCGGCGCGTGGGCGCGGCCGCTGCTGGGCGAACTCGTCGACGAGGTGGGCGAGACCGCGAACCTCGCGGTGCTCGAACGCGACGAGGTGGTCTACGTGGCGCAGGTGCCGTCGAAGCATTCGATGCGCATGTTCACCGAGGTCGGCAGGCGCCTGCTGCCGCACGGCACCGGCGTCGGCAAGGCGATCCTGTCGCAGCTGCCAGCCGAGGACGTGCGCGTGCTGCTCGCGCGCACCGGTATGCCCGCCTACACCGAGCACACCCACACCGATCCCGACCGGCTGCTGGAGCACCTCGGCGAGATCGCCGCGCAGGGCTACGCGCTCGACGAAAGCGAGCAGGAGCTGGGGGTCCGCTGCGTCGCGGTACCGGTGACCTGCGTGCCGACCCCCGCCGCGATCTCGGTGTCCGGTCCCGAAGGGCGGCTGACGAAGGACGCCGTCGGGCGGATCGCGCCCGTGGTGCAGCGCATCGCGAAGACACTGGCCGCGCAGCTCGTGCTGACCAGGCCGGAATGAAGAGAACCCCGGGGGCACGCCCCCGGGGTTCGTCAGGTGCCGATCACGGCTCTCCGCCGGGTTCCGGCCCTTCGTAGCCCTCCTTCGACGAGTCGTCGATACCGACCTCGTAGCCGATGTCGGGGCTGACCTTGTTGTCCTTGACCTTCGCGTAGGTCGAGCCGATCGCGAGCCCGATCGCGTGGTCCGGCGACGCGGCGAACTCGTTGCCGGTGATGGTGGCGTGCTGGATGTCTTCGAACATCAGCGTCTGCGACGCCTTCAGCGTTTCGCAGAAGTTGTTCGTGATGGTGAAGTTCCCGCTGTGCCCTTCGCCGTCGCCCTCGCCGTCGTTCGGGCCCTCGGCCATCAGGCACATGTTGTCGATCTTTTCGCACCGGTTGCCGTCGATCTGGACGCCGGTGCTCGACGGGGTGTCGCTGGCGAAGGTCTGCATGCAGTCCGCGTGCCCGTTGCTGTTGCTGGTCCTGCTGACCGTGTTGTGCAGGATCTTCAGGTCGTTGCCGAAGAAGCGGATGCCGTCGCCGTCACCGCCGGTCGGGCTGGTGATGGTGTTGTCCTTGATGGTGATGTTGTCGCCCCGCAGCTCGATGCCGGGCGCTTTCGGTTTCGTCATCTTGTAGTTCTGGACGACGACGTTGTCGGCCTCGATGTCGATACCGCCGACTTCCTTGCCTTCGCCGTTGTAGACCGCGGGCTTCTCCGCGGTACCGCCTTTGCTGATCTTGAGCCGTGACGACGCGAGCCCGCCCGAGGTGCACACGACGTCACCGGGCCGGACCGCGTCGAGATCGGCTTGCGTGGTGGCCTGCCGCGTGCACGCCGGTCCCGCCGCGTCCCGCGCTCCCGGAGCGGCCGGTGCCGCCGACGCGAGCGGGGCCTGCGCCACCGCGATCGCGAAGACCGCGACGGCCGCCAGGGAGAATGCTCGTTTTTTGCTCATCTCGCTCCCCTCTGATCATTACCGGGCGGAACGCTAGGGCCGTCGCCCGGGAGGGGTCCCGGCGCGCGCCTGGCAGGCTCAGGCCAAATTTCACCGCGCGAGACTGGACCGTGTCACCACGTCACTACGATGTGGTGGGTGACGGTACGCGCCGGTGCCCTGATCGCGGGGCGCTATCGACTCGACGAGCAGATCGGCTCGGGCGGGATGGGCGTCGTGTGGAAAGCGACGGACTCCGAGCTCGACCGGGTGGTCGCGGTCAAACTCGCCCACTCCCACCACGACGACGCCCGGCTCAGACGCCTCCAAGAGGAGGCGAAGATCGCCGCGGGCCTGAGCCACCCGCACATCGTGACCCTCTTCGACCTGGTGCTCGACGAGTCGGCCTGCTGGCTCGTGATGGAGTACGTGCCCTCGCGCAACCTCGGTGAGGTGCTCGACGCCGACGGCAAGCTGCCCGCCGACGAGGTCGCCCGCATCGGCTCGCAGCTCGCGAGCGCGCTGGAAACGGTGCACGCGCGCGGCATCGTCCACGGCGATGTCGCGCCGAGCAACGTGCTGATCGCCGAGAACGGCACCGCCAAGCTCACCGATTTCGGGATTTCCCGCGCGGTGTGGAGCGACGAGACGGTGACCGACAGCGGTCTGGTGCGCGGCACCCCCGCCTACCTTCCACCCGAGATCGCCACCGGCGGCGAGCTGTCGCGCGCCTCGGACATGTTCTCCCTCGGTGCCACCCTGTTCGCCGCCGCGGAGGGCGTTTCCCCGCTCGGCGCCGACGGGAACCCGCTCGCCTTCGTGCACCGGTCCGCGGGCGGGCAGATCGCCGAGCCGACCGTGGGTGGGCGGCTCGGCGGCACGCTGTCGCGCCTGCTCGCGGTCGACCCCGCGGCCCGGCCGACCGCGGCCGAGACGGTGGCACTCCTCGACGGCACCGCCCAATCCGGCCCGGAGGACGTCGACGAGCCACCGCCCGAAGGGCACGGCCGCAAGCGGTTCATCGCGATCGGCGCCGCGGTCGTGGCCGCCGCGGTGATCACCACCGTCGTGCTGGTCACCCAGCGGGAGTCCCCGCCGCCGACGGCCGCACCGCCGTCCGCGCCGCAGCAGCCCGCGCCCGCGGCGAGCGGCGTGATCGGTGACCCGAGGACGGTGGATCCCTGCGCGCTGACCGACGCGGCCGCGCTGAGCCGGTTCGGCGCCGCGATGGTCTTCGGGGACGCCGCCAACTTCAGCCGGTGCGACGTGATGATCCAGCAGGAGCACAACGACGTCGCCGACGTCAAGATCCAGCTGAAGAACCCGTCCGCCCCCGAACCGGGGCCGGGCCAGCGCATCGAGCGCCGCGGCGGCACCACGGTCATCGCGAACCCGCGGTCCGGCGACGAATGCGAGCGCACGCTGGTGCTGCCCGACCAGTACCTGGTTTCGGTGCTCGTCGAACAGGTGCGGAAGACGCCGGTGGACGTGTGCGCCGCGGCGGACACGGCCACCGGCAGCGCCGTCGAAGCGGTGTCGAAGGGACAGCTCGCGCGGCGCACCAACCCTCCGCCCCCGAACTCGATCGCCCACGCCGACGCCTGCGCGCTGCTCGACCCGCCCGCGCTCGTCCACGTGCCCGGCGCGGAGCCGAGGGGCGACGCCGGGTTCGGGAACTGGACCTGCCGCTGGAACACCCCCGACGGGTACGTGGAGGTGAAGTTCGACCGCCACCCCCCACTGTCCACTGAGGACGGTGACCGCACCCAGCTCGCCGGGCACACCGTGTACCTGAAACCCAACGGGGACGGCGACACCACGTGCATGGCGAAGATCGTGCACCGCACTTACACGAACGCGGGCGGCGAACAGACCACCGAACTCGCCCAGCTCGTGGTCGAAGGCGATTCGGCCACCACCATCCTGTGCGACCGGACGAAAACGCTCGCCGCGGCCGTGGCGAGCAAGATGCCCGCAACCTGAAACCAGCTCGGAGAGTGATATGGACGTCGGGCGACCGCTGCCCGCGGCGTACGGCAGCCTGGCGCGGGGTGTGCCCGTCTCGGCGGTGGGCACGCTGTTCGCGCTCAGCCTCGCCGGGGGGATCACGCTCGGCCCGAAGGAAGGCCGCTCGATCATCTTCGGCCGCAACCGGCCCGAGGTGCACGTGTGCCTCGGCGAAGACGATCCGAAGGTGAGCAGGCAGCACGGCACGCTGGCGCACCACGAAGGGGCGTGGTGGATCGCCAACACCGGCAAGCTGCCGATCCGGCTGCCCGGCTCGCGGCTGCTCTTCGGCGACGAGGAGCCGGTGCCGCTCGCCGAGGGGTACACACCCCTGTTCGTCCGCGGCTCGCACAACCGCGAGCACCTGCTCGAGGCGTACGTGACCGGGTCGACCGGCATCAAACCGCCGCCGAGGCACGCGGAGATCACGCAGCCGCCGCGCACCTGGCTGCTGCAGGCCGACGAACGGCTGGCGCTGATCGTGCTCGGCCAGCGCTACCTGCTGCACGAGCTGCGCCCGCAACCGCTTTCGTGGCGCCAGGCCGCCGCGCAGCTCGCACTCCTGCACCCCGACGCGGGCTGGACGGCGAAACGGGTCGAGCACGTCGTCGTCGCGGTGCGGAACCGGCTTTCCCGCGGCGGGGTCCCCGGGCTGACCAGGGAGGAGGTCGGCGAGCCCGTCGGCAACACGCTCAACGACAACCTGCTCAAGGAACTCCTGCTGTCCACCACCCTGGTCCCGCCGGACCTGACCCTGCTGGACGACCTCACCCCGCCGGACTGACCGGCCGCAGTTCAGCCGAGCAGGGCGTTCACGAAGGCCGAGGGTTCGAAGGGAGCGAGGTCGTCGGGGCCCTCGCCGAGGCCGACGAGCTTGACGGGAACGCCGAGTTCGCGTTGCACCTGGAAGACGATGCCGCCCTTCGCGGTGCCGTCGAGCTTGGTCAGCACGATGCCGGTGACGTCGACGATCTCGGAGAACACCCGCGCCTGCGCGAGCCCGTTCTGGCCGGTGGTGGCGTCGAGCACGAGCAGCACCTCGTCGACCTTCGCCTGCTTTTCCACCACGCGCTTGACCTTGCCCAGCTCGTCCATCAGGCCGGTCTTGGTGTGCAGGCGACCCGCGGTGTCGATGAGCACCGCGTCCACTTCGGCGTCGACGCCGCGCTTGACCGCGTCGAACGCGACGGCCGCGGGGTCGGCGGCCTCCTTGCCCCGGACCACCTCGGCGCCGACGCGCTCCGCCCAGGTCTGGAGCTGATCGGCGGCCGCGGCGCGGAAGGTGTCCGCCGCGCCGAGCAGGACCTGGCTGCCCTGCGCGACGAGCACGCGCGCGAGCTTGCCGGTGGTGGTGGTCTTCCCGGTGCCGTTGACCCCGGCGACCAGCACGACCGCGGGCTGCTTGCGCCCGTCCACGATGTGCGGCAGCGCGCGCACCGACCGGTCGCTGTCCGGGCCGAGCGCCTCGGTGAGCACCTCGTGCAGCACGCCGCGGGCTTCCTCCGAGGACCGCACGGCACGCCGGTTCAACTCGGCGCGCAGCTTCTCGACGATCTCGTTCGTGGTGGCCGCGCCGAGATCGGCGACGAGCAGCGTGTCCTCGACCTCCTGCCACGAGTCCTCGTCGAGGTCGCCCGCGCCGAGCAGGCCGAGCAGGCTCTGCCCGAACATCGACCGCGACTTCGACAGCCTGCCGCGCAGCCGCTCGAGCCTGCCCGTGGCTGGCTCGATCTCCTCGACGGGTTCCGGCGCCGCTTCGGGTTCGGGAGGCAGGCCGACGTCGACCACGCTCCGCTGGGGCGAGTCCCTCGGCACGGACGCGTCGTCGCCGACGGCGGGCTGCCCGTCGACCTCGGTCCGCTCACCGGCCGGATGCGGCTCGGGCTCCGGTGCTTCCTCCTCCGGGGCGGGTTTTTCCTCGCCGGGGGCGGTTTTCTCCCCACCGGGGGCTGTTTTCTCCCCGCCGGGGGCAAGGGCGATCCCGCCACCGGCGGTGTACCCGGTGGCCTTCGGCTTCCGCTCGGCCTCCTGCTGGTCGGGCTCGCCGAGGCTGATCTTGCGCTTGCGCGCGATCACCAGCCCGCTGACGAGACCGATCACCAGCACGATGACGGCCAGCAGGACGATCCAGAACCAGAGGTTGCTCGACACGCGGACATCCTCGCATCCGCGAGCCGGTGGCGTGGGCACCCCCGCCCGACCCCGCCAGCCGCCCACCGGGAACAACTCGGTTTGGTCAAGGTCCCACGCGAGCGCTTGCGCCACCTCGCGCAAAGGGACTAGACCACCTGTCCGTGGCGGACAACGATGTCGAGCCGAGGATGGGCACCGCAACGCGGAGCGTTTCCTTGGGGGCGGTGGTCGGGTGACGGGTGGGCGAGTGGCCGGTGTGCTCTCCGGCACGTCGGTCGACGGGATCGACGTGGCCGTCGCCGAGCTGCGCGCGGACGGACCGGAGCTGGTGCTGACCCCGCTCGGGTACCGCGAACTCCCCTACCCGCCGGACCTCGCGACCCGCCTGCTCGCCGCGCTCCCGCCGAACCCGTCGAGCGCCGAGGAGCTGACGAAGCTCGACACCGGTGTCGGGCAGGCCTTCGCCGACGCCGTCGCCCAGTGCCTCGACGAGTTCGGCGGCGCCGACCTGGTGTGCTCACTGGGCCAGACGGTGTTCCACTGGGTCGAGGGCGGACGCGTCCACGGCACGCTCCAGCTCGGGCAGCCCGCCTGGATCGCGGAGCGCACCGGCCTGCCGGTGGTGGCGGACCTGCGCGCCCGCGACGTCGCCGCGGGCGGGCACGGCGCACCGCTCGCGAGCACGATGGACGCGCTGTGGCTCGCCGACCTCGCCGAGCGCTCGGGCGCGCCCGCCGTGGCGCTCAACATCGGCGGGATCGCGAACCTCACCGTGGTCGAACCCGGTGGGTCGGTGCTCGCCTACGACACCGGGCCCGGCAACGCACTGCTCGACCTCGCCGCGAGCCAGGTGACCGGTGGCGCCCGGCGGCAGGACGTCGACGGGGTGATCGCGGCCTCCGGAAGCTGCCGCCAGGATCTGCTGGAGCGGCTGCTCGCCGAGCCCTACTACCGCGCCGCACCACCGAAATCCACCGGCAAGGAGCTGTTCCACGCCGGGTACCTCGCCGCCGCGACCGGCGGGCTGGACGTCTCCGGCGCCGATCTCCTCGCCACGCTCACCGAACTGACCGCGGTGACGATCGCGGACGCGGCGCGCGCACACGGGGTTCGCACGATCGTGGCCTCCGGCGGCGGCGTCCGGAACCCGGTGCTGATGGCCGCGCTGGCGCGACGGCTGCCGGACGCCGCGGTGTCCACGAGCGACGATCTGGGGATTCCCGGTGACGCCAAAGAGGCTTACCTGACCGCGATTCTCGGCTGGCTGACCTGGCACGGACTGCCCGCGAACCGACCGGACGCGACCGGCGCGCGCGGGCCGCGGCTGCTCGGCAGCATCACGCCCGGCGCCGCACCGCTCGTCCTGCCGCCACCGCGCCCCGTCCCGGTCACCCGGCTGCGGGTCGAACGGGTGACCGGCGGGGGAAAAAGCCGAGATGAGACCGCGGCTGACTAAGCTCATCCCTTTCCTCGCGGTGCCTGGGGGCGACGTGAGCCGGAGCAATCAGAGGAGATACGCATGAACGCAGTGGATCTCGTGATCATCGTGGTCTACCTGGCCGCGATGCCGCTGATCGGCGTGCTGGTCGGCCGCAAGCAGCGCTCCGCGGCCGACTACTTCATCGGCGAGCGGAGCCTGCCGTGGTGGGCGGTGTGCTTTTCCATCGTGGCCACCGAAACCTCGACGCTGACCGTGATCAGCACGCCGGGGCTGATCTGGGCGGCGTCCGGGAACTACAACGGGCTGACCTACCTGCAGCTCCCGTTCGGCTACATCATCGGCCGCACGCTCGTCGCGTTCATCATGCTTCCCCGCTACTTCAAGGGAAAGCAGTCGACGGCGTACGCGTTCCTCGGCGAGCGGTTCGGCGGCGCCATGCAGGGCGTGTCCTCGGTCGCGTTCATCATCACGCGGCTGCTCGCCGAAGGCGTGCGGCTGTTCGCGGGCGCGATCCCGATCCAGTACATCCTCTCCAGCTACGGCCTGCACACCCAGTACTGGCAGATCGTCGTGGTGCTCACCGCGCTGACCCTGATCTACGCGCTCGTCGGCGGGATCAAGGCGGTCGTCTGGGTCGACGTGATCCAGCTGAGCGTCTACATCCTCGGCGCGCTGATCGCGGTCGTGGTGCTGGCGCAGAAGCTGCCGTCCGGCTGGACCTCGAAGGCCTCGGACGCCGGGATCTTCAAGCTCTTCGACTTCAACTTCGACATCGCGCACCTGCTCACCAGCCAGTACGCGTTCCTCACCGCGGTGGTCGGCGGCGCGATCTTCACCATGGCCTCGCACGGCGCGGACCAGCTGATCGTGCAGCGGTTCCTGGCCTGCCGGAGCATCAAGGACGGGCGCAAGGCGCTGATCGGCAGCGGGATCGCGGTCACCATCCAATTCGGACTGTTCCTGCTCGTCGGCGCGATGCTGTGGGCGCACAACGGGTTCAAGACGCTCAAGGAGCTGAACCTCAAGGGCGACGACGTGTTCACCCGGTTCATCACCAGCGAGCTGCCGGTCGGCGTTGCGGGGCTGCTGATCGCGGCGATCCTGGCCTCCACCATGGGCGCGCTCGCCTCCGCGCTCAACGCGCTGTCCAACTCCACCGTCGCCGACCTCTACCAGCGGTTCACCAAGCGCAAGGCCGAGGACTCGAAGCTGCTGCGCCACGGCCGGATCTGGACGCTGGTGTGGGCGGTGGTGTTCGCGGTGTTCGCGTCCTTGTTCACCAGCAAGGACAATCCGGTGATCGAGCAGGGGCTGGCGATCACCGGCTACACCTACGGCGCGCTGCTCGGCGCCTTCCTGCTCGGCATGTGGATC
The DNA here is from genome assembly GCF_018736145.1 of Amycolatopsis sp. CA-230715. Classification (GTDB taxonomy): domain Bacteria; phylum Actinomycetota; class Actinomycetes; order Mycobacteriales; family Pseudonocardiaceae; genus Amycolatopsis. Next base: position 6,681,298 of record NZ_CP059997.1, on the reverse strand, counting down.
AAGCGGGCGCGCCAGCTCGACGCGATCATCGCGTTCATCGCGACGGTGGCCGTGATGGCGTTCGTGGTGCTCGGCGTGAAGATCGCGCCGTCCCCGGGCGGGAAGCCGGTGGTGCTGGCCTTCCCGTGGTACACGCTGCTCGGCGTGCTCATCACGCTGGTGGTCGGCGGGCTGCTCTCGCTCCGCCACCGCGGCGACGACCCGCGCGCCGCGGAAGCCCTGTCGACCAAGCCGGACGAGACCGCCGCCGAGGAAGCGGCCTGACGCACGCGCACCGGCCGGAGGAGCCTCCGGCCGGTGCTATCGTGTCCGGCATGAAGTGATCACCGGCCATCCCCGCGCGGACGTGTCCTCTCCGTCCGCTGATGGCGCGTGTCCACATCGATCACTTCACCGAAGGGTTTTTCTTTACCCATGCCGGAAAACACCGACCAGGAATTCCTCGACCGGCTCGCCGACCAGCTCGCGGGGCTGCCCGCGGTGCGGGCGGTCACCCTCGGCGGTTCCCGCGCCAAGGGCACCGAGCGGCCGGACAGCGACTGGGACCTGGCGATCTACTACCGGGGCGAGTTCTCCCCCGCCACACTGCGCGCACTCGGCCACGAAGGCGAAGTGTCCGAGATCGGCGGCTGGGGCGGTGGCGTCTTCAACGGCGGCGCCTGGCTCACGGTCGACAGCCGCGCCGTCGACGTCCACTACCGGGATCTCGACGTGGTCGAGCACGAGCTGGCCGAAGCCGAGCGGGGCCGGTTCCACTGGGAACCGCTCGCCTTCCACCTCGCCGGGATCCCGAGCTACCTCGTGGTCGGCGAACTCGCCATCAACCAGGTCCTGCGCGGCGCGCTGCCAAAACCGGAATACCCGGACGCACTGCGGAAAACCGCGCCGGAGCACTGGCGGGGCGCCGCGGCGATGACCCTGACCTACGCCAAGGCGAACCACGCGCCCCGCGGGCGGCTCACCGAGGTCGCGGGCGCGCTCGCCACGGCCGCGACGCAGACCGCGCACGCCGTACTGGCCGCGCGCGGGGAATGGGTCACCAACGAGAAAACCCTGCTCGCTCGGGCAGGGCTGCGGGAGGTCGACGCGATCGTCCAAAGCCTCACCACCGAACCGGCGGTGCTGGCGCGGGCGATCGCCGACGCGGAAGCACTTTTCTCGTCAGCACAGTGAGGAGAAAACGGCGGGGCCTTCGCGAAGGCGCCCGCCGTTCCACTCAGATCAGTCCTGATTGGACGGTCTAGAAGCTCCCTTCGCGTTGTCACCGAGCTGGGAAAGGGCGGTGTAGCGCGAACCCGTCCAGGCGGGAGCGCCGTCGATCGGTTCGAACCGCACCTGCACGGCCGCCTTCCCCGCGGTGAACGAAGCCGGGACGTCGAACGAATCCTCCAGCCACCGGGAGAAGCTGTTCTTCAGTGGCTGGTACCACTCGCCGACGTACCGGTTGTCCACGAACACGTTCGCCCGCTGGAACCCGGCGTCCTGGTCGCCGACCCGGTGCAGCCGCAGGCCCGAGTTCGGCTTCGAAACCGCGACCGTGAACTGCACGGGGCCGGTCGACGACGAGACCGTTCCGGTGACCGGGCTGCGGTCTTCCTTGCCTTCGAAGGTCGACGTCAGCGACGCCGTTTCCTCGGCGTCCGCGGTGTACCCGTGCAACGCCCTGCTCGCCGGGTCCGCGATGTCCACGAAATCGGACTGCTCCAGTGACGGCCCGGTGTTGCCGTACCAGTAGGCGGTGGAGCTGTACTCCGCGGGCTGGTCCGAATCGCCGCCGTGCTCGATGTCGAACTCGATGCCCTTGCCGAACGGCACCGCGTCCGCCATCAGCGTCCGGTAGGCGTTGAGGCACACGTACTGGCAGCCGTCGGCGGCCGTTTCGTGGCTCACCAGACCGGCCTGCGGCATCGAGTACGTGACGCCTTCCCGGTTGCCCGCTTCGGCATCCATGAAGTACCAGCCGGATTCGTAGAAGTCCTCCGTGCCGGTGCCGATCTCGCTCGGGCTCCGTGACCCGTCCACGTAGACGCGCTCGTCGCCTTCGAGGAAGTTCATCTGGTGTACCGGGCCCGGCGGGATGTGCCCGCGCATGTTCGTGGTGACCCCGTAGAACACGCCCCGGCCCTGCGCGGTCAGGAAGTTCCACTCCTGGCCCTGCACGGTGTCCGCGCGGTGGTGCGTGGCGTTGAAGTACCCGTGCGTGCCGCCCTTCGAGAGATCGGCGGGCAACGACGGATCCGGCGCGGAGGTGACCGCGACCGACCCGGCGGTGACCGCGACCGGCGAGGTGTTCACCAGCTCGATCTTCGCGTTCTTGCCGTAGGGCATCGGATACCACGACGTGAAGGCGCCGTTCTCGGTGGTGTCGATCGAGGTCATCAGCGACTTGGTGGCGTACTTGCCGAGCCCCGACCCGAAGAACTCGCCGACCGGACTGTCCACAGTGGTCTGCCCGTCGAAGGTGATCCGCAACCGCAGCCCCTCCAGCAACTGGTCGGTCGCGGTGACCTGCGCGGCGGGCACGTCGAACCGCGAGCTGCCGAGCCCTTCCCATGTCCCACCGAGGATCTTGTAGCCGTGGGCCGCTTCCTCGCCGGGGTGGTTCGGGCCGACGTCCATGATGTCGGACAGCACCCAGCCACCGCCGAGCTTGCTGTGCGCGACGTAGCGGAACTCGTTGACGTCGTAGTCGGACGAGACGAACGTGTTGGTCACGGTGATCCTGGACTTGCCCGCGGTGAGCGACGGCGGAACCTCGATGGTCTGTTCGCCCCAGCGTCCCCCGACGGAGGGCCCGCTCGTCCACTCACCCGCCTGCTTGCCGTCGATCAGCAGATTCGCCCGCTGGTGCCCGATTCCCTGGTCGTACCGCCGCGTCAGCCGGATGCCCTGGTTCGCCGGCGAGATGCCCATCGTGAACGAGCTGCTGCCGGGCGCGAACGCCCTGCCGTCGTCGTAGACCATCGGGCTGGCGACCGCCTGCGGCAGCCGCATCTGGAGCTGGCTGATCTGGCGCGGGCCGTCCGGTGCCGGTATCGACATCGACGCGCCCGGCGCCAGCGCGATGCCCGCGGTGTCCGTCTGCGCGCCCGGCGCGGGCGGCTTCGGGTCGTTGACGCCGTACCCGCGCAGCCGGTTGACCACGTCGAGCGCCTTGTCCGACGGGTCGAACGTGCGGACGCCCGCCGCGTCGGCGAACTGGCGGTACGCCACGTGGTAGAAGTGCGGGTTGTTCTGCGTGACGATCCGCATCGAGCGGGTGTACGGCATCGGCACCTTGATCACCGTGCCACCCATGGTGTCCTGCGAGTTCCCGACCAGCGGCCAGACGAACGGCGCGCCCTTCCTGCCGTTCACCAGGTCCTGCAGGTTGGCCTGCAGCACGACGCGGCCGTCGAGCTCGATCCTGATGTTGCCGATCGGGGCGACCGAGTTCGCGGCATAGGTGAACCAGATCGACGAGATCTCGCCCGCGCCGTGCGCGTCGGCGATGACGCACTGGCCGTCGGTCTCGTGGGTCAGGCACGAGTAGGCACCGGCGAAGCCGTCCTCGTTGCCGCCGGTGCGGTCGAAGCTGGAGAACTGGCGGACCTGCTCGCCAGGCCGCATCCGTTCCATGCCGTCGAGCTGGCGGTAGACGTCCCAGCCGATCGGCCCCTTCGCGAGCGGGGTCGCGCGCGCGGCGGCGGCGTCGTTGGGTGCGGCGAGCGCTGACGGGGCCGCCACGACGGTCAGCGCGGCGAGCGCGGCGAGGGTGAGCGTGACGAGGCCACGCCGGGGTCTCGGCGGCCGTTTTTGGGCAGGGGGTATCCAGGTCACGGCGAGGACTCCTGATCGTCGGGATGGGGTCAGAGAGACGAGTAATCGATTTCTCGAAGTAAAAAGCACGTTAAGCAATGTGTCTAGCGCCACATGGGTGAGTCAGCCCTTGACAGGGCGACCTTCACCTCGGGGGTCACCCGAACGGGGGGCATGCCGGGCGGGCGGGACCCCGCCTGTTCCCTGCCCCGAAGGTGACCTTCGGGGCAGCCAGCGCCGCGAAGGTCACCTTCGGGGCGTGCGGCTCCGGTCCGCGGATCTCAGCTCGGAGTGGTGGACGGCTCGGTCCGCTCGGCCGACTCGGGCTTTTCGACGGCCTCGCTCTTGTCGGACTGCTCGACCTTTTCGGCGCGCAGGCGCTGCGAGATGACCTTCGTGATGCCGTCGCCCTGCATGCTCACGCCGTAGAGCGCGTCGGCGATCTCCATGGTCGGCTTCTGGTGCGTGATGATGATCAGCTGCGACGCGTCCCGCAGCTGCTCGAGGAGGCTGATGAGGCGCCGCATGTTGGTGTCGTCGAGCGCCGCCTCGACCTCGTCCATCACGTAGAACGGCGACGGGCGGGCGCGGAAGATCGCGACCAGCATCGCCACCGCCACGAGCGACTTCTCGCCACCTGAAAGCAGCGACAGCCGCTTCACCTTCTTGCCCGGCGGGCGCGCTTCGACGTCGACGCCGGTGGCGAGCAGGTCGTCGGGCTCGGTGAGCACCATGCGCCCCTCACCGCCGGGGAACAGCACGGAGAACACGATTTCGAACTCGCGCGCGACATCGGTGTAGGCCGAGCTGAAGACCTCGAGGATCTTGTCGTCGACCTCCTTGATGACGGTGAGGAGGTCCTTTCGCGTCGCCTTCAGGTCTTCGAGCTGCGTCGAGAGGAACTTGTACCGCTCTTCGAGCGCGGCGAACTCTTCGAGCGCGAGCGGGTTCACCTTGCCCAGCAAGGCCAGGTCCTTCTCCGCGCGCTTGGCCCGGCGCTGCTGGGTCGCGCGGTCGTACGGGATCGCGGGCGGTGCCGACACGGCCTCGCCGCGTTCCTTCAGCTCCTCGTACTCGGCGATCTCACCCGCGCTGGGCGGCACCGGGACATCGGGGCCGTACTCGGTGACGAGGTCTTCGAGCCCGATCCCGAACTCCTCGGAGATCTTCGTTTCCAGCTGTTCCAGGCGAAGCCGCTGCTCGGCGCGGAGCACCTCGTCGCGGTGCACGGCGTCGGTCAGCTTCTCCAGCTCACCGGTCAGCTCGCGGACGCGGCTGCGGATCTGCGCCAGCGCGGACTCCCGCTCGGTGCGCATCGCCTGCGCCTGATCGCGTTCGGCGGCCGCGCGCTGCACCGAAACCTCGATGCGCTGCAACGCGAGCTCACCGCCGTTGACCACGGCTGCGGCGATCGCGGCGCCGCGTTCCCTTGCCACGCGGGCCTTTTCAGCCCGTTCGCGGGCCTGTTGCTCGGCGTAAGCCGCGCGGCGCAGGGAATCCGCCTTGCCCGCGATACCGCGGACGCGCTCCTCCGCGGTGCGCAGTGAAAGCCGCGCCTCGACCTCTTCCTGGCGCACCACCGCGAGTTCGTCGGCGGCCTGGTCGCGTTCGGTGGTGTCGGGGTCTTCCTCGAAGTCCTGTTCCTCGGCGACGGCGTTGAGCCTGTCCTCCAGCTCGGCGAGCCGGGCGAGCGCCTCTTCCCTGCTGCTCTCCACCTTCGCGCGCTGCTCGCGCAGGCGGGTGACCTCGGCCTCGGCCGATCGCGCCGCCTGCTGCATGCGGTTGAGCCGCTCGCCGGACCGGGCCCGCCGCACCTTCGCCTCGCCGAGCGCGTCCTTCGCCTGGCCGACCTCGTCGCGGCGCGACTGCTGCTCCGCGCGAGCGCCTTCCAGTTCGGCGGTGGTGCGTTCGAGCGCGCGTTCCGCGGCGAGCATGCGGTCCTGCGCCTCGTCGACGGCGGCCTGCACCTCGATCACGCTCTCCGCGCGCGCCGATCCGCCGACCGCCCAGTGCGCGCCGAACACGTCGCCGTCCGCGGTCACCGTGCTGATCTCGGGATGCACCGCGACGAGCCGCCGCGCCTCGTCCAGACCGTCCACAATGGCCACCCGGTCCAGCGCGCGCTCGACCGCGGGGCGCAGCTGCTCCGGCGCGTTGACGACCTCGCGCGCCCATCGCGCGCCGGGCGGCAGCGACGGCAGGCCGCCGGTGTCCACTGTGTACTCCTGGCCGCCGAGCAAAACGCCGGCGCGGCCGGAATCCTCCGCCTTCAGGTACTTCAGCGCGGCGATCGCGTCCTCGCCGCCCGCCACCGCGACCGCGTCCGCGACCGGGCCGAGCGCCGCGGCGAGCGCGACCTCGTAGCCCGCGTCGACGGTCAGCAGCGCGGCGACCGAGCCGAGCAGGCCGGGCAGGGTGTCGGCGGCGCCGAGCAGCGCGCCCGCGCCGTCCTTGCGCTTGAGGCCCATCGACAGCGCGTCGACCCTGGCCTTTTCCGAGGCGATGTCCCGTTCGGCGGTGCGCTCGGCCTTGACCAGTTCCTCGACCCTGGCCTTCGCCGCGTTGTTCGCTTCGACCGCCCTGTCGTGGCGTTCCTGGAGCCCGGCGTCGTCGGACTCCTCGACGCCACCCTCCGCGCGCGCCTCTTCGAGTTCTTCGGCGGCTTGCTCGGCGCGCGCGTTCGCCTCGTCGATGGAGACGGTGAGCCGTTCGATCTCGTCGGAGGTGGCGCCGTTCTTGCTGCGCAGCGCCTCGACCTGACCGGTGAGCTTGGCGAGCCCTTCGCGCCGGTCGGCGATCGCGCGGACGGCGGCCATGTGCGCCTTTTCCGCGGCCTGCACGGCGTGTTCGAGCTGCTCGCGGCGCTGCACGGTCTGCGAAAGCATCGACCGAGCTTCGGCGACGGCCTCGTTCAGCTCCTCTTCGCGCTCGGCCGCGGCTTCGGCCTCGGCGAGCAGTTCCTCCGGGTCCCGTCCGCTGGAGCCGGTCGGCACCTCGGCGGACAGGTGCCGCTGGCGCTCGACCGCGAGCCGGACCGTGCCGCGCAGGCGCTCGGCCAGCGCGGAGAGCTTGTACCAGGTGTCCTGGGCGGCAGCGAGCCTCGGCGCGTCCTCGGCGAGCGAAGACTCGAGATGCTGCTCTTCCGCCGTGACGGTTTCGAGTGCCAGCTCGACCTCGCCCCTGCGGGCACGCGCGGCGCTCTCGTCGGCCTCTTCGCGGGCGATGTCGGCGCGCTGGGTCACCAGGTCGTCGGCGAGCAGGCGGAGGCGCGAGTCACGCAACTCGGACTGCACGGTCTGCGCCTTGCGGGCGATCTCGGCCTGCTTGCCGAGCGGCTTGAGCTGGCGGCGCAGCTCGGTGGTCAGGTCGCCGAGGCGGTCGAGGTTCGCCTGCATCGCGTTGAGCTTCCGCAGCGCCTTTTCCTTGCGCTTGCGGTGTTTCAGCACACCCGCGGCCTCTTCGATGAAGGCGCGGCGCTCCTCGGGTTTGGCCTCCAGGATCTGCGAAAGCTGCCCCTGCCCGACGATGACGTGCATCTCGCGGCCGATACCGGAGTCCGACAGCAGTTCCTGCACGTCCATCAGGCGGCAGCCGCTGCCGTTGATCTCGTACTCGCTCGCGCCGTCGCGGAACATGCGGCGGGTGATCGAGACCTCGGTGTAGTCGATGGGGAGCGCGCCGTCGGCGTTGTCGATGGTCAGCGTCACCTCGGCGCGGCCGAGCGGCGCGCGACCGGCCGTCCCGGCGAAGATGACGTCCTCCATCTTGCCGCCGCGCAGGTCCTTGGCGCCCTGCGTGCCCATTACCCAGCGCAGCGCGTCGAGCACGTTCGACTTCCCGGAGCCGTTCGGCCCCACCACGCAGGTGATGCCGGGCTCGAACCGCAGCGTCGTGGCCGAGGCGAAGGACTTGAAGCCCTTGAGCGTCAGGCTTTTGAGGTGCACCGCGGGGGACTTCCTTCTCCAGTGTGGCGGTCTTGAGTGCCGGTCGGCCGAGTTTACCCACCGGCCGCCGGGCGCCGTGGGACGCCGGGGTGTCTTCGGCGCGCCTTACCACGGATCACACCACACAAGCAACACCCGTCCCCGAACGCCCCAACCGTCACTCCTACACCGCGGGCGGAATGACGTGGTTGCCGCGGTCGCCGACGCACGCCCCGAAGGATGCTCCTATAGATGTCATGGGGCGGCCTTCAGCGACTCCGGTGCCGCGAACTTCGCTCTGGTAGGGGGCTTCTGCTGCCTCGGCGGGGATCTTCCTGGTGCCCCGAAGGTGGCTTTCAGGGCATCTAGCGCCCCGAAGGTCACCTTCGGGGCATGCGCGTCGCGATGGTTGGGCGTGCGAGGGGTGGATTTGTGTCGTCTAGCGCCCCGAGGGTGGCTTTCGGGGCGTGCGCAGCCGTGTCCGGACGCCTGCGAGGGCCGGGAAAGTGGCGCTAGTGCCCCCGAGGGTGGCCTTCGGGGACCTGAGCGCCCCGAACGTCACTTTCGGGGCACAGGCGGGCCGCGCGGCGAAGCCCGGTCAGCGTTCTACGAAGGTGGTGAGGCCGCCTCGTGGTTCAGACCAGCGTTCGGCGACGTGATCCACACTTCCGGGTGACTCGCCGGACCGGAGCGCCGCCAACAACCGCTCACAGTTGTTTCGGCTACCTTCCGCTACCACCTCGACACGGCCGTCCGCCAGGTTGCTCGCGCTGCCCACCAGACCCAGTTCGAGCGCCCTGCTCCGGGTCCACCAGCGGAAACCGACGCCCTGGACCGTGCCGCGGACCCAGGCGTTGAGCCGCACCTGTTCGTCTTTCCCCGTCATCCCGGCCATTTTGCCGGATCACGCCCGGCCGGGATCACTGCGGAGAGTCAACGGGGTTCGCGGGCGCGTTCGTGGAATGTTCACCGATAGTGGTACGGTCCCGGCCGGGGTCCGCCGCCTGGGCTAACTCGCCTGGGTGTCGCTCAGGCAACTCTGCCGGACGTACGAGGAGCAAGCATGACCCGACTGGGGTCACAGGAAGGTCGAGCCGAAGCCGCACCACCGCGCGAATCCGGTGCCCGCCTGCACCGCACCGGGTTCCTGTTGCTCGCCGCGAGCGGGCTCGTGCTCACCACCGGTTTCGCCGCCGTCGCGCAGATCTCCAGCCCGAACGCCGAGTCCAGTGCCACCGCGCCGCAGCGCGGGCCGGGCGGGCCGCAGCGCATCCCCGGCAACGCGCAGCCCGGCCAGGGCAGCGTCACCATCAACGGCGAGGCCGTGCCGGGCGACCCGAACGCGCCGTCGTCGTCGGCAGCGCCGACCACGGTGGTGACCATCGGCACCGACGGCCAGCCGACCACCACGATCCTGCCGCCGCCCGCCAAGCCCGGCGTGCCCGCGCCGCCGGGAACGGAGCTTCCGCCGGGCACCGGCACACCGCCGTGGACACCGCCGCCCGGCACCAGCCCGACGAAGCCGACGACGCCGTCTACGAAACCGACGACGCCGTCGACCAAACCGACGACACCGACCACCAAGCCGACGGATCCGACGTCGCCTCCCACGGACCCGACGACGCCGTCCAGCGGCGGCGGGACCACGTCCACCACGCGGTAGCGGGACCACGTCCACCACGCCCTAGTACGACTCAAGCTTCGAAGCGGTAGCCCATGCCCGGCTCGGTGAGCAGGTGCCGTGGCCGGGACGGCTCCCGTTCGAGCTTGCGGCGTAGCTGCGCCAGGTACACCCGCAGGTAGTGCGACTCGGTCTCGTAGCTGGGTCCCCACACGTCGTGCAGCAGCTGCTTCTGCGCCACGAGGCGGCCTCGGTTGCGCACCAGCAGTTCCAGTACGCCCCATTCGGTTTTCGTCAGGTGCACCTCGGTGCCGTCGCGGCGGACCTTCTTCGCGGCGAGGTCGATCGTGAACGCCTCGGTCTCCACCACCGCGTCGGCGTCGCCCGGTTTCGCCGTCGCCGAGCGCCGCACCGCCGCGCGCAGGCGCGCGAGCAGTTCGTCCATCCCGAACGGTTTGGTCACGTAGTCGTCCGCGCCCGCGTCGAGCGCCTTGACCTTGTCCGAGGAGTCCCCGCGCGCCGACAGCACGATGATCGGCACCGGGGTCCAGCCGCGCAGGCCCTCGATCACCTCGTTGCCGTCCATGTCCGGCAGCCCGAGGTCGAGCACCACGACATCCGGTTTCGTCTCGGCGACAGCGCGCAGTGCGGCCGCGCCGTCGTGCGCGGTGATCACGCGGTATCCGCGCGCGGAGAGGTTGATCCGCAGCGCGCGCACGATCTGCGGCTCGTCGTCGACAACGAGAACGGTGCTGCTGTCTACCGGGCTCATCGAATCGGCTCCACACTGTTGTTGCTGTGCTGAACGGGAAGGGAGATCACCACGGTCAGCCCGCCGCCAGGGGTGTCCTCCGCCCGGATCGAGCCGCCCATCGCCTCGGTGAACCCCTTGGCAACGGACAGCCCCAACCCGACGCCCGGTGTCGCGTCGCGGTCGCCGAGGCGCTGGAACGGGGCGAAAGCCGACTCTGCCATACCTTTCTTCAACCCGCGCCCGTGATCGGCGATCCGCAGCTCGACGTGATCGGCGTGCACGCTGCCGCGCACCGACACCGGTTCGTCGCTCTTGCCGTGCCGCAGCGCGTTGTCCACCACGTTGGCGATCACCCGTTCGAGGAGGCCGGGATCGGCGAGCACCGCGGGCAGCCGCTCGTCGACGCAGATCGCCACCGCCTTCGAACCATCCACAGTGGACAGAGCGTGGTAGAGCACCTCGTCGTAGCCGACGGGGCGCAGGTGCGGGCGGACCGCACCGGTCGCCAGCCGTGACGAGTCGAGCAGGTTGTCCACCAGCCCGGCGAGCCGGTCCGCCGACTCCTCGATGGTGGCGAGCAGTTCGTCCGTGTCCTCCTGCGAGAACTCCAGATCGGGCGCGCGCAGGCTGCCGATGGCGGCCTTGATCGAAGTCAGCGGCGTGCGCAGGTCGTGGCCCACCGCGGACAGCAGCGCCGTCCGCAGCTCGGTCGCCTCCGCCTTCCGTTCGGCCAACGCGGTCTTCGACGCCATCCGCTGCTGCCGCAACGCGAGCAGCGCCTGCCCCGCCGCGGCTTCGAGCACTCTGCGGTCCGCGGCGGGCAGCGCGCGGCCCCGCAGGGTCAGGTGCACGTCCGAGGTCACCGCGATGTCCACATCGGCCTCGTCGGGGTCACCGCACGGATCGGTGCCGACCTTGGCCACGCGCTTCCACGCGCCGCCGCGCTTTTCCAGCAGTGCCACCGAACTGAGCGCGAAGTTCTCCTGCACCTTTTCCAGCAGGCGCTCCAGCGGAGCAGAATGCGTGAGCACGGTCCTCGCGTAGGAAGCGAGCAGCGCGGCCTCGGTGCGCGCCCGCGCGGCCTGCGCCGCCCGGCGGGCCGCCCTGTCCACAACCAGTGCCACGAGCACCCCGACGAGCACCATCGCGATCAGCGTGACCACGTTGCGCTGTGCGTCCACGGTGAGCGTGAAATACGGCTCGGTGAAGAAGAAGTTCAGCAGCAGCGCGGAAAACACCGAAGCCAGCAGCGCGGGCCCCAGCCCGCCGACGAGCGCGACGACCACGGTGGCGAGGAAGTAGTCCACCACGTTCGTGGAGAAGTCGAGCGACTGTCGCAACAGGACACCGATGAAGGTGGCCAGCGCGGGCACCAGCACCGCGAGGGACCAGCCGACGACCCGCCGCGACGGCGTGAGCGGGCTCGCGCTCAGCTTGGCCCGCAACCGGCCTCCCGCCCGCGAGTGCGTGACGATGTGGACGTCGATCGGTCCCGAGTCCCGCACCACGGCCGCGCCGATCCCCTCGTCGAACAACCGGGCCAGCCTGGTCCGGCTGGATGTGCCGATCACCAGCTGCGTCGCGTTGACCCCGCGCGCGAAGTCGAGCAGCGCGCTCGGCACGTCGTCGCCGACGACCGTGTGAAAAGTCGCGCCGACCTCTTCGGCGAGCTTCCGGTACTTGCCGAGCGCGGCGGGCCCGAGCCCGGTCAGCCCGTCCCCGCGCAGCACGTGCACGACCTGCAGCTCGGCACCCGCCCTCGTCGCGATCCTGCTGCCGCGCCGGATCAGCGTCTCGCTTTCGCGCCCGCCGGTGATCGAGACGACGACCCGTTCGCGCGCTTCCCAGGTGTCGGTGATCTGCTGCTCCGCCCGGTACCGCTGAAGCGCGACGTCCACCTGGTCGGCCACCCACAGCAGCGCCAGCTCGCGCAGCGCGGTGAGGTTGCCGGGGCGGAAGTAGTTGCCGAGCGCCGCGTCGATCCGCTCCGCGCTGTAGATGTTGCCGTGCGCGAGGCGCCTGCGCAGCGCCTCCGGCGTGATGTCGACGAGTTCGAGCTGTTCGGCGCGGCGCACCACCTCGTCCGGGACGGTTTCCTGCTGTGCCACCCCGGTGATGCGCTCGACCACGTCGTTGAGGCTCTGCAGGTGCTGCACGTTGACCGTGGACAGCACGTCGATCCCGGCGACCAGCAGCTCTTCGACGTCCTGCCAGCGCTTCTCGTTGCGGGAGCCCGGCACGTTGGTGTGCGCCAGCTCGTCCACGACGGCCACTTCGGGCGCCCGCGCGAGCACCGCGTCGACGTCGAGCTCCTCGAACTCGTGGCCGCGGTGCGACGCGTGGCGGCGCGGCAGCACCTCCAGCCCGTCGAGCAGTTCGGCGGTCTTCTTCCGCCCGTGCGTCTCGACGAGCGCCGCGACCACGTCGGTACCGCGGTCGAGCCGCCGCCGCGCCTCGCCCAGCATCGCGTAGGTCTTGCCGACCCCGGGCGCGGCGCCGAGGTAGATCCTCAGCTCTCCTCGGCGCCGCTGCGGCGAGGTGGTGCCCTCGTCCTCGCCGGTTTCCTCGCTCACGTCCACCCGATCAGTCTGCTCCCTGAACGCGCACTCGTCGCTGTGTACGTCGTCACCGTGCGTGTTGCACGGCGAGGTTCAGTTCCAGCACGTTCACCCCGGGCACGCCGATGCCCGCCGAGTGCGTGTTCGCGTCGATGAGCTGCCGGATCTTCTCGATCGGCACCCCGGTGTTGGCGGCGACGCGGGGCGCCTGCAGCGCGGCGTAGGCCCCGCTGATCGACGGGTCGAGCCCCGAGGCCGACGCGGTGACGGCGTCCGTCGGCACCGACTCCGCTGCCACGCCTTCGCGCTTGGCGATCAGGTCACGGCGCTCGACGATCGTCTTGACGAGGTCCTCGTTCGTCGCGCCCTTGTTCGAACCGCCCGAAGTGGACGGATCGCCGGGGCCGAGTGCGTCCTTCGAACCAGCGGAAGGCCGGTTGTGGAACCAGGGGTCGTGCGCGGGGTCCTGCGCCACCGGGTCGACCCCGATCAGCGACGACCCGACGGCGGCCCCGTCCCGCTCGACGACCGAGCCCTCGGCGTTCGCCTGCAGACCGGGCACGCGCGAAACCAGCCATACCCCGAGGGGGTACAGAACCCCGAGCAGCACGGTCAGCACGACCAGGACCCGCAGCCCCGCCATGCTCTGCTTCAGCAACACCTTCATGTGGATCAACCCATTCCGGGAATGAGACGGACGAGCAGGTCGACGAGCCAGATCCCGAGGAACGGGGTGACGATGCCGCCGAGCCCGTAGATGAGCAGGTTCCGCCGCAGCAGCGCCGAAGCCGACGACGGGCGGTACCGGACGCCGCGCAGCGCGAGCGGGATCAGCGCCACGATGATCAGCGCGTTGAAGATCACCGCGGACAGGATCGCCGACTGCGGCGTCGCGAGGTGCATCACGTTCAGGCCGCCGAGCTGCGGGTAGATCGCCGCGAACATGGCTGGCAGGATCGCGAAGTACTTCGCGAGGTCGTTCGCCACGCTGAACGTGGTGAGCGCGCCGCGGGTGATCAGGAGCTGCTTGCCGATCTCGACGATCTCGATCAGCTTCGTCGGGTTGGAGTCGAGGTCGACCATGTTGCCGGCTTCCTTCGCCGCCGACGTGCCGGTGTTCATCGCGACGCCGACGTCGGACTGGGCCAGCGCGGGCGCGTCGTTGGTGCCGTCACCGGTCATCGCGACCAGCCGCCCGCCCTCCTGCTCCTTGCGGATCAGGGCCATCTTGTCCTCGGGCTTGGCCTCGGCGAGGTAGTCGTCGACACCCGCGTCCTCGGCGATCGCCTTGGCGGTCAACGGGTTGTCCCCGGTGATCATGACGGTCTTGATGCCCATCGAGCGCAGTTCGACGAAGCGCTCCTTCATCCCCGGCTTCACCACGTCGGAGAGCCGGATGACGCCGCGCACCGCCGTGCCGTCCGGTCCCGATTCGGCGACCACGAGCGGCGTGCCGCCCTGCCCGCTGATCTCGTCGACGACGCGCTCGGTTTCGGCTGGCACCTCACCATCGCGATCGCGGACCCAGGTCAGCACCGAGGCGGTGGCGCCCTTGCGGACCTCGCGGTCGCCGATGTCGATCCCGCTCATCCTGGTCTGCGCGGTGAACGGGACGAATTCGGCGAGCTTCTCGTCCTCGCTCGCTTCGGCGGGAAGGTCGTTCTCGCGGGCGATCAGCTCGATGATGCTGCGCCCCTCCGGTGTCCCGTCGGCGAGGCTCGACAGCCGCGCGGCGCGCGCCAGTTCGTCCGGTGTGGACTGTCCAACCGGGACGAGCTCGGTGGCTTTCCTGTTGCCGAAGGTGATCGTGCCGGTCTTGTCCAGCAGCAGCGTCGAGACGTCACCGGCCGCTTCGACCGCGCGGCCCGAGGTCGCCAGCACGTTGCGCTGCACCAGCCGGTCCATGCCCGCGATCCCGATCGCGGACAGCAGCGCGCCGATCGTCGTCGGGATCAGGCACACCAGCAACGCGGTCAGCACGATCACCGACTGCTGGCTGCCGGAATACCCCGCCATCGGCTGCAGCGCGACCACCGCGAGCAGGAAGATGATGGTCAGCGTGGCCAGCAGGATGGTCAGCGCGATCTCGTTGGGCGTCTTCTGCCGCGAAGCGCCTTCCACCAACGCGATCATGCGGTCCACAAAGGACTCACCGGGTTTCGTCGTGATCTTCACGACGATCCGGTCCGAGAGCACCGTGGTGCCGCCGGTGACCGCGCACCGGTCGCCGCCGGACTCGCGGATGACCGGCGCGGACTCGCCGGTGATCGCGGACTCGTCGACGGTCGCGATGCCCTCGACGACGTCACCGTCACCGGGGATCACCTGGCCCGCTTCGACCACGACGAGATCGCCGATGCGGAGGTCGACTCCGGGCACGCTCTCCTCGGAGCCGTCCTCGGTGAGCCTGCGCGCGACAGTCTCCTTTTTGGACTTCCGCAGGGTTTCCGCCTGTGCCTTCCCACGTCCTTCCGCGACGGCCTCGGCGAGGTTCGCGAACAGCACGGTGAACCAGAGCCATACCGCGATGAGAATGGTGAACACGCTGGGATCGGTGATCGCGAAAACGGTCACCAGGATGGAACCGACCCACACCACGAACATCACCGGGTTGCCGAGCTGGTGGCGGGGGTTGAGCTTGCGCAGCGCGTCGGGGATCGAGATCAGCAGCTGCCGGGGGTTGAAGATGCCCGCGCCGATGCGACCGGCGTTTTCCACGTGATGCCGGGTCTCTTCGACCGCGTCACGCTGTGGCTTTTCGGTTGTAGTGGTCATGCGAGTGCCTCCGCGATGGGTCCCAGCGCGAGCGCGGGGATGAAGGTGAGGGCGGCGACGAGTACGACGGTGCCGGTGAGCATCGAGCCGAAGAGCGGGCCCGTGGTGGGCAGCGTGCCCGCGGTCTGCGGCACCTTGCGCTGCGACGCGAGCGAGCCCGCGAGGCACAGCACGGCGAGGATCGGCACGTACCGGCCGAGCAGCATCGCCACGCCGAGCGTCGACTCGAACCAGTCGTTGGTCACGGTCAGCCCGCCGAACGCGCTGCCGTTGTTGTTACCGGTGGACGCGTAGGCGTAGAGGACCTCGGACAGGCCGTGCGGGCCGCTGTTGGTCATCGCGGCCGCGGTGTCCGGCATCATCAGCGCGGCGCCGGTACCGAGCAGCACCACCGTCGGCATCGCGAGCATCGCGATCGCGGCGCAGGTGACCTCGCGCTTGCCGAGCTTCTTGCCGAGGTACTCCGGGGTGCGCCCGACCATCAGCCCGGCGAGGAACATCGCGATGATCGCCATCACGAGGATCCCGTAGAGCCCGGTGCCGACCCCGCCAGGGGTGACCTCGCCGAAGAGCATGTTCAGCAACGGCATTCCGCCGCCGAGCCCGCTGAAGCTGTCGTGCCACGAGTTGACCGCGCCGGTGGACGTGCCGGTGGTGATGTTCGCGAAGATCGACGACAGGCTGATGCCGAAGCGCTGTTCCTTGCCCTCGAAGTTGCCGCCCGCGGCGAGCGCGGCGGGGCCACCGGCGTGCGCCTCGGACAGCCAGGTGATCGCCATCGTGGCGACCTGCAGCGCACCCATCACGGCGAGCAGCACGTAACCCTGCTTGCGGTTGCCAACGAGCTTGCCGAACGTGCGCGTGAGCGAAATCGGGATGACCAGGATCAGGAAGATCTCGATCAGGTTCGTCCACGCGTTCGGGTTTTCGAACGGGTGCGCCGAGTTCGCGTTGAAGATGCCGCCGCCGTTGGTGCCGAGTTCCTTGATGACCTCCTGGCTCGCGGCGGGCGCCAGCGCGATCGTGCTGCCGCTGCCGTCGGGGTTGGTCACCGCGACACCGGCCTTGAGGCTCTGCACGACGCCGAGCGAGATCAGCACGATCGCGAACACGAACGCGATCGGCAGCAGCACGCGGATCGTGCCCCTGGTCAGGTCGACCCAGAAGTTGCCGAGCCGGTCGGTCTTCGAGCGGACGAACCCGCGCACCAGCGCGATGGCGACCGCGAGCCCGACGGCGGCGGACAGGAAGTTCTGCACCGTCAGCCCGGCCATCTGGGCGAAGTGACCGAGCGTCGTCTCCGGGGTGTAGGACTGCCAGTTCGTGTTGGTCACGAAGCTGACGGCGGTGTTGAACGCGATACCGGGCGCCACCGCGCCGCGGCCGAGATCGAGCGGCAGCAGGGATTGCAGGCGCTGCAACAGGTACAGCAGCACGATCGACACGAGCGAGAAGCCGAGCACGCCGGCGGCGTAGGTGGTCCACCGCTGCTCGGAGTTCGGGTCGACGCGGAAGAGCTTGTACAGGCCGCGTTCGACCTTCCAGTGCTTTTCACTGGAGAAGACCCGCGCCATGTAGTCGCCCAGCGGCTTGTAAGCCACCCCGAGCGCTACGAGAAGAAGGCCGACCTGCAAGAGGCCGGCCGTGGTGTCACTCATCGGATTCCTTCACGAAACGGGCGCCCCGCCATCAAAACTTCTCCGGGCGGATCAAGGCGATGAACAGGTAGACGATCAGGCCGAGCGCGAGCACACCGCCGACGATGTTCGCGACGGTGCCGACGCCGGTCACAACCTCTCCATGCCGCGCAGCGTCAGCGCGAGCACGACGAAAACGCCGATCAGGAGAACGGCGTAGAGCAAATCGGCCACGGCTTTCCTTCCGAAATGGGCACCTGCCAAGACGGGTCACCCCTTTGGCGACCACAACCTTCCCGACTGTGCGCCGGTCACCCACCGTGCTGGAGGGCGTCTGACGGCTCCTTGACGCGGCGGAGGACGGCCTTTACGGGATCTTGAGGCTCGGTGACCCGGCTCACACGAAGTAACCGAGTTCGGACGGAGCGTGCAATCCGGGCAGACAACGGCGGCGATCTGCGTTACAACAGTGTTACGCATAGTTGTAATTGCTAACTATCTTTCTCGGAGGGCGCCAATGTGCGGCATCACCGGCTGGGTCTCCTACGACTCGGACCTGACGCAGCGCCAGGACACCATCGACGCGATGACCGGCACCATGGCGTGCCGCGGCCCCGACGACTCGGGCACCTGGGTGCGCCCGCACGCCGCACTGGGCCACCGCAGGCTCGCCATCATCGACCTCCCCGGCGGCAAGCAGCCGATGTCCGTGCCGACACCGAACGGCGCCGTTTCGATGGTCTACAGCGGTGAGGCCTACAACTTCTCCGAACTGCGCCACGAACTGGCGGGCAAGGGCCACAAGTTCGAGACCGACAGCGACACCGAGGTCGTGCTGCACGGCTACCTCGAATGGGGCGAGTCCGTCGCCGATCACCTCAACGGCATGTACGCCTTCGCGATCTGGGACGAGCGCGACGAGAAGCTCGTGATGATCCGCGACCGGATGGGCATCAAGCCGTTCTACTACTACCCGACCCGCGACGGCGTGCTGTTCGGCTCCGAGCCGAAGGCGATCCTGGCGAACCCTCTCGCGCGCAAGATCGTCGACGCCGACGGGTTCCGCGAGCTGATCGGCTTCACCAAGACGCCGGGCTGGTCGCTGTGGAAGGACATGTACGAGGTCGGCCCCGGCACCATCGCGGTGGTCGAACGCGGCGGCATCCGCACCCGCACCTACTGGCAGCTCGACGCCAGGCAGCACACCGACGACCAGGAGACCACGGTCGGGCGCGTGCGCGAGCTGATGACCGACATCGTCCGCCGCCAGCTCGTCGCCGACGTGCCGCGTTGCGTGCTGCTCTCCGGCGGCCTGGATTCGAGCGCGGTCACCGGGCTCGCCGCGGCCGCGCTGGCCGAACAGGGCGAGCGGGTCCGCACCTTCTCCGTCGACTTCTTCGGGCAGGAGGAGAACTTCAAGCCCGACGAGGTGCGCGACACCCCGGACTCACCGTTCGTCCGCGACGTCGCCGGGCTCGTCGGCTCCGCGCACCAGGACGTCATGCTCAACCCCGGTGACCTCACCGATCCCGCGGTCCGCCGCGCGGTGATCACCGCCCGCGACATCCCGGCGGGCATGGGCGACATGGACACCTCGCTGTACCTGCTGTTCAAGGCGATCCGCCGCGAGTCGACCGTGGCGCTGTCCGGCGAATCGGCCGACGAGGTGTTCGGCGGGTACCGCTGGTTCCACGACGAGGCGGCGGTCAACGCGGAGACCTTCCCGTGGCTGGCCTTCCAGAACGCGATCACCACCGACCGGCACGCCATGCTCGAACCGGGACTGCGGAAGGTGCTCGACGTCCCCGGGTACGTCGCCGACCAGTACCAGACCGCGGTGGACGCGGTGGACCAGCTCGACGGCGCGAGCCCGCTCGAACAGCGCATGCGGACCATCTGCAACCTGCACCTGACCCGGTTCGTGCGGACCCTGCTCGACCGCAAGGACCGCGCGTCGATGGCCGTCGGCCTCGAGGTCCGCGTCCCGTTCTGCGACCACCGGCTCGTCGAGTACGTCTACAACACGCCGTGGTCGCTGAAAACCTTCGACGGCAGGGAAAAAAGCCTGCTCCGGCACGCCACCAAGCACGTGCTGCCGGACTCGGTGCGCGACCGCGTGAAGAGCCCGTATCCGTCCACACAGGACCCCGGCTACGCGGCCGCGCTGCAACAGCAGGCGAAGGAGGTGCTCGCCGAGCAGGACAACCCGGTCTTCGCGCTGATCGACCGCGCGTGGCTGACCGACGCGGTCGAGGTGGACGCCGCCACCATGCCCGGCACCACGAGGAACGGCATCGACCGCGCACTGGACCTGTACCACTGGATCGACCTGTACTCCCCCGAGCTCCAACTCGACTGAGCACTCGCCCCAGGTTCGCTACGCCCCGAAAGTGGCTTTCGGGGACGTAGATGCCCCGAAGGTCACAGTGATGTCGGGTGCGTGGCGCGGTGATCGGCGGCGGAGGTTCCCCGTTGGTCCCCGAAGGCCACCTTCGGGGACCCTGGCGCCACTGTCTCGGCCCTCGCTCACGTGCGGGCAGGGCTGCGCATGCCCCGAAGGTGGCCTTCGGGGCGCTCAACGCCGCAAATCCACCCCTCGCACGCCCGACCGCCGCGACACGCCTGCCCCGAAAGTGACGTTCGGGGCGCTGGATTCCCTGAAGGTCACTTTCGGGGCACCCGAAGGCTTGCTGTGGGGTCGTGCGGGTGGCGAGCGCGTGGTACGAGGGGCGAGATCGTGACGCTCAGCGCCCCGAGAGGAGCCTTCGGCGGCACCCCGCGGCCCTACTCGACCTCTATAGGAGCGTCTTTCGGGGCATGGGTCAGCGTCAGCGGCAGGTCCAGCGGAGGGCGAAGTTCGCGGCGGCGTCGTGGCCGTTGCCTGCCGCGAACCGGCCGCTGCCGCTGATCCCGACCGGGGTGAAGAACAGCGCGCCGTCAGGGCCGGGCAGCGCGGCCTTGGCGCCGCCGGACCAGATCGTCGGCACGATGTCGACGCCGTGCTCGCCGGTGGACTCGCTGCCCACGATCGCGCCGCGGTCGCTGATCGCGTTGGGGCTGCCGTGCTCGGCGAGCGGGACCGGTGCGCTACGGCCGGTGCTGGCGTCGATCACCACCATGCGCGGGTCGCCGCCCGTGCGGTCGATCCCGACGATCCGCCCGCGCGCGATGTCGTGGAGCACGACCGCGGGCTCGCCCTGCTGGCCGGGGCCGTAGCGGCGCACCTGGCGGCCGTCGGTGCCCCACACGACCTCGGACATGTTCGGCGGGACGTCCCCCGCCTGGCCGATCACGTACCCGCTGTCGTCGAGGTGCACGGCGGTGGTGAAGCCCTCCGCGCTGTCGAGGTACACCACGCTCCGCGGCCGGTCGTGCGGCCACACCACGGCCCGCTGCGTTGTGTCCGATGTGGACAGAACACCGGTGATGTCCCCGGCCCGGTTGACGTCGACCGCGTCGGAGCCGCGGTCCGCCGCGCCGGGCAGCACGGTGACGGCGCCGTCGCGCCACACCGCGGCGCGGCCCTGCCCGTCCTTGCCCGGCGTGCTGCCGACGATCGTCCCGCCTGGCCCGATCGCGGTCGGGTCGAAGTCGCCGAGATCGGTGATCGACCCGTCGGCGCGCCACCAGTACCCGTGCACCCCCGCCTTGCCCGCCGCGATCCCCACCGCGGACCCGTCATCGCCGACCGCGGCCACCGAGGCGCTGGTCGTCCCGGCGGGGTACGGCAGCTTGGCCACCGAACACCTGGTCCCCGACGAAGTCTCCGCGGCGGCGGGCGCGACGGAGGTCACCACCAATCCCGCGACCGCGAGAACGACCGCTCCGACCTTGCGCGACATGGGACTCCCCAGAAGTTCGTTGGTACCGAAGACTTTCAGGCCACGCAGAGGCTACCGGAGGCGGAGTTCGCTCTCCACGGCGTCACCCGCCACCGTCAACTCGGCGCCGGAACCGGTCAGCAAGGAGCGCGCGGCGGCGTTGTCAACGGTGGTGGAAGCGACGAACTTCGCGGCGCCGGATTTCTTCGCCTCGGCGATGAGCAGCGCCGACACCGCGCGCCCGACCCCGGTGCTCTGTACTCGACGTTGAGCCCCCGAACCGCACCCAAAGCGCAAGGCCGCTCGCCTGCCTACCCTCCGAGTGCCGCGAGGTCCGGACCGGAGGTCCGGCCATTGCCAACCCAGCCAGGCACCCGGCGATCCGGTGCGCCCCGCGCGCCGGGAGCGTGCAGTCGGGCGCAGGACCGCCAAGGCCCTCTGAATTTGCGATGGCAGGGCGCACCCCGCAACCGACCGACGCCTCATCACGAGTGCCGCGCCCTGGCAGCGCAAATTCTGCCGCCCGATAGACAACACAGACCCTGATAAGTTCCTGTGAACTCACGGTATCCGGCATTTCTCCGCACTCTGCCACGTTGGACGGGGTGAAGAGGTGAGGACAATGACCACAGCATTCACAGGTGCCGCCTTCGCGGGCGGACAGGGGACCCCGCGCGTGCCGACCCTCCCGAGCGGATGGCCGATCGGGTCGTACGACTCCTACGAGGAGGCGCAGCGCGCGGTCGATCACTTGGCTGGCAACGACTTCCCGGTCACCGACGTGACGATCGTCGGCGTCGAGCCGATGCTCGTGGAGCGGGTCTCGGCGAAGCTGTCGTGGGGCAAGGTGCTCGGCGGCGCGGCCATGTCCGGTGCCTGGTT
Source organism: Amycolatopsis sp. CA-230715 (assembly GCF_018736145.1). Classification (GTDB taxonomy): domain Bacteria; phylum Actinomycetota; class Actinomycetes; order Mycobacteriales; family Pseudonocardiaceae; genus Amycolatopsis. The sequence goes on along the minus strand of NZ_CP059997.1, from coordinate 6,659,529 downwards.
CGGGTTGTTCGTGGGCCTGCTGCTGAGCATGTTCACCCCCGGTGCCGGGTTGCTGCCCATCGTGATGGGCCTCGGCGCGGGCATCGTGTTCAGCCTCGTCTTCGCCGCGATCGGCTACGGCGCCACGAAAGGCCGCCGCAGCTTCGTCTCGACGAGCCAGCTGGTCGCGAAGCGCTACGACGTGCTGACGCAGCCCCGCAACGCCGAACAGGGCCGCGAGATACTGGCCAGGTTCTCCATGCGGGCGCACGCGCTCGGGTAAAACCCCTTATCAGCAACGAAAAGCAGGGAGCGGCCCCGACACCGCTCCCTGCTTTTTTCGGCTGCCCTCAGCGCGTTGGCGCGGGGCTTGGCTTCGGCTGCTCCGACGGCGCGGGCGGCGGGGCCGGTGTCGCTGGTGGCGGAGCCGGTGTCGAGGACACTGTGGACGGTGGCGTCTTGCTCGTCGGCACCTTCGGCAGCGCCGCCGCGAACGGGGTTTCCGCGTTCTCCTGGCAGTAGGCGCGGTACCCGTAGTAGCCGTTGCGGTTGCCGCGGTCGTCCGTCGTGCCCTGGTCGATCCGGGGACGCGGGTACACATTGTCGTTGCCCCGCGCGGCTTTACCGCCCGAAGACGGCTCACACGCATAGCGCGGCAGTGAAAGCGGCCTGCCGTTCTCGTCGAAAAGGTAGACGTCGCGCAGCGGCTTTCCCTGCGCGTCGAAAGCGTAGATGTTCTCGACCGTTTCCGTGCCGTAGGACAGCGCGGGCTTCCCGTCCGGTGTCTGGTTCGAGTTGTACGAAGTCGAACTGTAGCCGTAACCGGAGCCGCTGAAGCTCCACGAATCCACCAGGTGCGCGCTCGTGCCGAACACCGCGCCCGCCGCGAGCGCCGACACCGGCAGGCTGTACCAGAGCCAGCGCCGATCCTTCGCGAGCATCGGCGACACGACGATCGCCACCACCCCGAGCACGACCAGCGCGAGCAGTATCAGCACCGCGAACGTCGAGCGGCGCACCAGCACCACCCCGAGCACACCGAGGATGACGGTGCACACGAGCCACCACGCGGGCTGCAGCGAACGCACGTACGCCATCGCCTTGCGCTGGGGCTCGGTCCTGTCCTCCGAGCGCAAATATCCCAGCACGGCGCGGACTTCCGGCAGTTCCTTGACCGGGCCGAGCCCGTGCTTCACCACGTGCACCGCGCCGAAGACGAGGAAAATACCGGGCACCACCAGGAAACCCAGCAGGCCGCTGCGCCGCGACACCCCCACGCCGAAGCCGAGCACCGCGATGAACAGCGCGGAACCCGCCAAGCTCCACAACGCGATCCTCGGCACGAGGCGCGGATTGCCGAACAGCTTCTTCCCGTCCGCCTTTGGCGGCGACGCCGGTGCCGCCGGGTAGTCGCCAGCGGCCCTGATCTCGGCGGCGTAGCTCTCCGGTGAGCCGAGCCGTTCGATCATGCTGTCGACGCGGGCGTCTTCGCCCAGTTCCCCGGCGATCTCCTGCAGATGCGGCCGGACGTCTTCGAGGATCTCCTCGATCTCCGCGTCCGGCAGGTCGGCCAGTGCGGTGCGGACCCTGGCCAGGTAGTCACGCACGGCGGTCGGCGTGGTCATGATGCCTCTCCCAACAGGTTGTCCATCGTCTTCGCGAACGTCCGCCACGTGTTCCCCGACTCCGCGAGACGCCGACGCCCCAGTTCGTTCATGCTGTAGTACTTGCGGTGCGGCCCTTCTTCGCTCGGCACCACGTACGACGTGAGCAGGCCCCCTTTGTAGAGCCGCCGCAAAGTGCCGTACACGGACGCGTCGCCCACCTCGTCGAGGCCCGCCTGTCTGAGCCTTCGCAACACGTCGTAGCCGTATCCGTCGTCCTCGCGGAGCACCGCGAGGACGGCGAGATCGAGCACGCCCTTGAGCAGTTGACTGATCTCCACGGTGCCTCCTGGTTGAACACGATGGACAGTACCACGCAATGCGCAGTAGTGCGGACAGCACTGGGCTCTGAGGCAGAACCGGTGTTGTCCTCAGTGGACCGTTCAGCGGCGGCGCGGCCTCGGCTGGCAGCGCGGGCAGGAGTACGACGAACGGTTCATGAACGGCTCGCGGACGATCGCGGTGCCGCAGCGGCGGCACGGCTCGTCACCCCGCCCGTACGCGTCGAGCGAGCGCTCGAAGTAGCCGGACTGGCCGTTTATGTTGACGTACAAGGCATCGAAGGAGGTTCCGCCCGCGGCGAGTGCCTCCGACATCACGTCGGTCGCCGCCGCGAGCACGCTCTTCCCTTGCGCCGCCGTGAGTTTTTCGGTCGGCCGCGACCAGTGCAGTTTGGACCGCCACAGCGCTTCGTCGGCGTAGATGTTACCGACGCCGGAAACCAGCGTCTGGTCGAGCAGCGCCCGTTTGACCTCGGTGCGGCGCGCCCGCAGCGCGCGGACCGCGGCCGCCGGGTCGAACAGCGGGTCCATCGGGTCGCGCGCGATGTGCGCGATCGTGCCGGGGACGCGGGAGCCGTCTGCGGAGACCAGGTCGTCGAGCGCGAGCCCGCCGAACGTCCGCTGGTCGACGAACCGGAGTTCGGGCCCGTCGTCGTCGAAGCGCACGCGGACACGGAGGTGCTTCTCGTCCGGCGCGCCGCCGGGCTGCACCCGCATCTGGCCGCTCATACCGAGATGCGCGAGCGCGGCCTCACCGCTGGACAGCTCCAGCCACAGGTACTTGCCACGACGGCTCGCGGCCACGATCTCGACCCCGGCCAGCCTGCCGGTGAAATCGGCGGCGCCGAGCACGTGCCGCCGGATCGCCCTCGGGTGCAGGACCTCGACCTCGCTGATCACGCGACCGGCGACGTGCTCTTCGAGCCCGGCTCGAACGACCTCGACCTCGGGAAGCTCCGGCATGCCGCGCTAAGGGGTTTCCTGGTCGGCGGCCGGTTTCGCGGCCTCGATCTCCTTGGTCAGGAAGCGCCATGCCGTCTCCGCGGCCTTCTGCTCCGCTTCCTTCTTCGTGGTGCCGTCGCCGTGACCGAGATCGCGCCCGCCGACCAGCACGGTGGCGCTGAACTCCTTGCGGTGGTCCGGCCCGGTGTCCTCGACGCGGTACTCCGGGACGCCGAGCCCGGAGGACGCGGTGAGTTCCTGCAGGCTCGTCTTCCAGTCCAGCCCGGCACCGCGCAGCGGAGCCTCGGCCAGCAGGCCGTCGAAGAGCCGGTGCACCAGCGTGCGGCCGCCTTCGATGCCGTGCGCGAGGTAGACCGCGCCGATGACGGCTTCGAGCCCGTCGGCGAGGATGCTCGCCTTGTCCCTGCCGCCGGTGAGCTCCTCGCCCTTGCCGAGCAGCAGGTGCGCGCCGAGCCCGCCCTCACCGAGGTCGCGGGCCACCCCGGCGAGCGCGTGCATGTTCACCACGCTGGCCCTGAGCTTCGCGAGCTGACCTTCGGGGAGGTCGGGGTGCTCGTTGTACAGGTGATCGGTGACCACCAGGCTGAGCACGGCGTCACCGAGGAACTCGAGGCGCTCGTTCGGCGGCAGGCCGCCGTTCTCGTACGCGTACGAGCGATGTGTCAGCGCGAGCCGAAGCAGCTCGGCGTCCATCTCGACGCCGAGCGCTTCGAGCAGGGTAGCCGGGTCGGCCGTGGGCCCCGTTGTCGACTTACCCCCCATTATCGTCTCGCGCCTCAGGCGGGCTCGACGACCTGACGGCCGTCGTACTGTCCGCAGTTGGGGCAGGCGACGTGCTGCGGCTTCGGCTGCTTGCAGGCGCGGTTCGAGCAGGGCACCAGCTGCACCGGAGCCGCCTTCCACTGCGAACGGCGGGCGCGCGTGTTGGATCGCGACATCTTCCGCTTCGGGACAGCCACGGCTGGTTCTCCTCATCGACTAACTGCCCGCTGGCGCGAGCGCGTACAAACTTGCTGGGTCAGGCTTGGTTCTCGGGACCGTTCGGCTGATCGCCGTCAAAACGTTCGACCAGCGCGGCCCACCGAGGGTCTATCGTCTCATGCCCGTGTCCGGGCTCGAGATCGGCCCACTTCACGCCGCACTCGGAGCACAGCCCCTCGCAGTCTTCGCGGCACAGCGGCACCAGCGGCAGCGCCAGCACCACCGCGTCGCGGACCAGCGGGCGGAGGTCGATCTTGTCCTCGACGAGGCGGCTGACCTCGTCCTCGTCCGTGGTCTCGTCGGTGGTCGAGTCCGGGTAGGCGAACAGTTCGGTCAGCTCGACCTCGACCTCGTCCGAGATGGGGTCGAGGCAGCGCGAACACTCGCCGACGAGCGGCGCCGCCGCGGTCCCGCTCACGAGCACGCCCTCGACCACCGATTCGAGCAGCAGGTCGACCTTCACCGCCGCGCCCTTGGGCACGGTGATGACGTCGGGCACGCCGAGCGGCTCGTCGACCGTCACGGTCCGCTGGACCGCGCGGCTGAGCCCGGCGCGGCGGCCGAGTTCGCGGGTGTCGAGCACCCAGGGATCGCGCGCGTCGAGATGCGCGGCGGGCTTTTCTTCAGGCATTTTCGGGCTGCACCTGCGAATAGTGGTGGCTGAATCGGGGCGCGACTCCGCGCGCAACCTCACCAGCCTACGCGTCCCCTACGCCTGGTAGTCGTACAGGGTGGTGCGGCCACCGCTCATCGGGCTCGGGGCCCGCAGGTGGTTGCGGCCGGAGTCGACGGTGCGCAGCGTGGTGGCCAGCAGCTCGGAGAACTCCGCGAGCTTGCCGTCGACGTAGGCGTCGCAGTCAGCGCGCTGGCGGTCCGCCTCGGCGTGCGCCTCGTCCACGATCCTGGCCGACTCCGCGTGCGCGGCCTGCACGACCTCGGTCTGCGCGACCAGGCGCGCCTGCTCGTTGCGGCCGTCCTCGATCGCCCTGTCGTACGCGTCGCGCCCGGCCTGGATCATGCGCTCGGACTCGGCGCGCGAGCGCTCGGTGAGGTTCTGGTATTCGGCCTGCCCGCCGGCGACCATGCGCTCGGCCTCGTCGTGGGCGTCGGCCATCATCTGGTCGGCGCGGGCCTGCGCGTCGGCGAGGATGCGCTCGGCCTCGGCCTGCGCGTCGGAAATGGTCCGCTCGGCCTGCGCGTTCGCCCCGCTGACCGTGTTGTCCGCCTCGCTGCGCGCCTTGCCGATCAGGTCGTCGCGCTTGTCGAGCACGTCCTGCGCGTCGTCCACTTCGCCCGGCAGCGCGTCCCGCACGTCGTCGAGCAGTTCCAGCATGTCGCCGCGCGGGACCACACAGCTCGACGTCATCGGAACGCCGCGAGCCTCTTCCACGATCGTGACGAGCTCGTCGAGAGCCTCGAACACCCGGTACACGGCAACTCCCTAGCTGGCCTGTTCCCCGAATTTGGCTACCGCCCAGTTTGCCCGTTCAGCAGCCCGAAACGGTGAACGAGGGCTCAGCCGGGCGTGTCCTGCGCACGCCCGGCCCGCCGTACCCGGGGCACCCGGTCAGCCGCCGAGGTCGACCAGCTTGAACGTCGCGTAGTGGTCGGGGGTGTAGAAGATCTCGCCACCCTTGCCGGAGATCACGCGGTCCTGGTCACCCGCGTTGTAGAGGTGGTAGTAGCCGGCGTCGCACTTCGGGAGCACGCCTTCGCGGTTTTCGTAGACCGTGCCCGCCGCGCCGCTCTTCGCCTTCTCGACCGCGGCCTTGGCCTCCGCCGACAGCGTCGACAGCTTCACCTTGGCCACGCCGGAGGTGTCACCGCACTTCGGCGTCGGGGTGGGGTTGCCGCCGTCGGTCGTGATGATCGAGAAGGTCTTGTAGTGGTCGCCGGTGTAGAAGAACTCGCCCGCGCTGCCGGTGACGATGCGGCGCGCGCCGCGGTCGGGGCTGCCGGGGGTCGGCACCGTGTACTCGTGGTAGTAGTCGCTCGCGCAGGAGGGCAGGATGCCTTCCTTGTTCGTGAAGACCGAGCCGTCCTTGCCAGGGTAGGGGAACGGGCCGCCCTTCTTGATCAGGTCGTAGGTCTGGCCCGCCTCGGCGGGCAGCGTCGACAGCGGGGTCTTCTTGTAGCTGGACGTGTCGCCGCAGCCCGGCGCGGCGATGGCCACGGCTCCGGTCGCGGGAGCGCTCGCCGATGCGGTCGTGGCGATGCCGATACCACTCAACAGGGTGACGACGAACGCAAGCAGTACACCGACTACGCGGGATCGTTGGTTAGTCATTTTCGGACCGTAACCCGATCAAGTGATCGTCGGGAGACCGTCGCGTGAACTCTCGAGCGACCGGCGGAAATCCCTACTTATGGCCGCGTCCGTTCGGGTCAACAGAACTGCGGGCTGCGGGCGCCGTGTTCCCCGAAGGCCACCCTCGGGGCGCCTAGCGTCGCGATCTCGGCCCTCGCAGCTTCGCGGGCGCGGCGGGCGATGCCCCGAAGGTGACATTCGGGGCGCTCAATTCCCCGAAGGTCACCTTCGGGGCGCCCGAGAGGCCTGCCGCAGGCCGCGCGGAGCGGCCCGCGAGCCGCGAGGAGTTGTTGCGAGGGGGGAGTTTGCGGCGTTGAGGACCCCGAGGGTGACCTTCGGGGACGGGGGCGCCGGGGGCGGCAGGCTGCCCGCGATGACTGCCTGCCGCGAGGGCCGAGATCGTGACGCTAGAGGCCCCGAAGGTGGCCTTGGGGGCGTTACGCGGCGAGGCGAGCAGGAAGCGCGTGAGGGTCACCCCAGTGCGGGGAGCTTTTCCTTCAGGCGCTCCAGCACGAGCTGCGGGACCAGGTTGGTGACGTCGCCGCCGTAGGTGGCGACCTCCTTCACCAGCGAGCTGGACAGGAAGCCGTACACCGGGTTGTTCGGCATGAGCAGCGTTTCCACGCCGGACAGCTCGCGGTTCATCTGCGCCATCTGCAGTTCGTAGTCGAAGTCGCTCACCGAGCGCAGGCCCTTCGCGATGGCCGCGATGCCGTTGGCCCGGCAGTAGTCGACGAGCAGGCCCTGCCAGGAATCGACGCGGACGTTGGGCAGCGAAGCGGTGGTGTCCCGCAGCAGCTCCATCCGTTCCTCGATCGAGAACAGGCCCTTCTTGCTCTTGTTGATCATGACCGTCACGACCACCTCGTCGAAGAGCCGCGAAGCCCGCTCGATGATGTCGAGATGTCCGTTGGTCGCCGGGTCGTAGGAGCCGGGACAGACCGCACGCCGCATGCGCGGACGCTACCAAGCCGCGTGCACGGCCACACGATCAAGATAGGTCGGTCACATGCTCCGCGCGGAAGATCCCGGTGTCCCCGTACTTCTTCGTCCGCAGCGGCCGGTACGGCTCCGGCCAGTCGGGGTCGCCGTCCCGCATCGCGCGCTCCACGATCACGAGCGCGTTCTCGGCGACCCACCCACCCGACGACAACGACGCGAGCACCGAACCGAGCGCCGCCGCGTCGACGGCGTACGGCGGATCGGCGAGCACCAGGTCGAAAGCCACCGGCGCCGGTTCGGCCACGACCGATTCCACCCGTCCGTGCCGCACCGTCCCGCCGAGACCGACACCGCCGACGTTGGCGCGGAGCAGTTCGGCCGCCCCCCGGTCCGCCTCGACGAAGTAGGCCTCCGCCGCGCCGCGCGAAAGGGCCTCCAGCCCGAGCGCGCCGGAACCCGCGTACAGGTCGAGCACCTTCGCGCCGTCCAGCTCCCCCGCGGTCTCCAGCGACCCGAACAACGCCTCGCGCACCCGTTCGGACGTCGGCCGCGTCCCCTTCGGCGGCACCTTCAGCCGACGCCCGCCCGCAACCCCCGCGACGATCCTGGTCATGGAGTGAATTGTCTCTCCCGCGACCGCACCCGTACCCGCGCACCCGCCCCGACGCCCGCCTACCTCCCGAGTGCCGCGAGGTCCGCGCCGAAGGCGCGGCCATTGCCAGGCCAACCATCCACCGCGAGCCGGTGCGCGCAGCGCGCCGGGGAGCGTTCAAGTCGCGCGCGGAGCCGCTAGGCTCCCTGAATTCGCGATGGCGGGGGCGCCCCGCCACTTCACAGTGACTCACCTCAAGTATCGCGCCCCCGGCAGCGCGAATTCTGACGCGCGATAGAGGGTAGAGTCGTTCTTCCCCTTCGGGTTTTAGAGCTGCTAGGAGCACAGAGTTGTCGGAACCTCGGGTCAGGCGGGCCGAGATCGCTGTCGAACAGCACCACGTCGATCGCGTCTACACCCGGCTCGCGGAGCTCCGCACGCAGGCGGAGGCCATGCGGGCGAAGGGCTACGAGATCGGCCACGGTGCCCAGCGCGAAGCCGTTTTCGAGCAGGCGTCGATGTTGTTCGAACGCGACATGATGGTGTTCCACGCGAACCAGACGCTCCAGACGCTCGACGCCGAATACGAGGGGCTCGTGTTCGGTAGGCTCGACCACGTCGACGCCGAGACCGTCTACGTGGGACGCCTCGGGATCAGGGACGCCGAGTTCGACAACCTGGTCACCGACTGGCGCGCACCGGCCGCGGCCGCTTTCTACCAGGCCACCGCCGAGGAGCCGATGAACGTGGTGCGCCGCCGCGTGATCCGCTGCTCGGGGCAGAACGTGCTCGATGTGGACGACGACGTGCTCATCGCGGACGCGGTGCCCGACGGCATGCCGATCGTCGGCGAGGGCGCGCTGATGGCCGCGCTCGGCCGGTCGCGCGGCGAGAAGATGCGCGACATCGTCGCCACCATCCAGCGCGAGCAGGACGAGGTGATCAGGGCGCCGTGGCGCGGGGTCACCGAGATCACCGGCGGGCCCGGCACCGGGAAGACCGCCGTCGCGCTGCACCGCGCCGCGTACCTGCTCTACCGCCACCGGCGTCAGCTCGGCGGCGCCGGAGTGCTTGTCGTCGGGCCGTCCGGGGTGTTCACGAGCTACATCTCCCGCGTGCTGCCGTCGATGGGTGAGACCAATGTGGAGCTTCGCGCGCTCGGCGAACTGCTCGACGGCGCCGACGGGAGCCACCAGGACCCGGCGCCGCTGGCCGCGATCAAGGGGTCGCTGCGGATGCGGAAGGTGCTCCTGCGCGCGCTGCGGGACACCCCGCCCGACGTTCCCGGCGAGATGCGCATCGTCTACAAGGGCGAGGTGCTCAAGCTGTCCGCGAAGGAGCTGGAGAAGGTCCGACGCAAGGTGCACACGCACGGCGGGCCGCCGAACCGGTCGCGGGTCCGCGCGGCGGAGACCCTGCTCGACGCGCTCGCCGACAAGGCGGAGGAGTACGCGACCGCGGACGGCAAGACGATCGACCGGGCCGAGCTGATCACCGATCTCGGCGAGCGGATCGACTTCCACCGGTTCCTCGTGGTGTGGTGGCCGATCCTGTACCCGGGCGAGGTGCTGCGCTGGCTCGCCGACGAGAAGCGGCTCGCGCGTGCCGGGAAGCAACTGCTGAACCGCGACGAGATCAGCATGCTGGCGGCGTCCATGGCGGACCGTTCGCACGGCTGGTCGGTGGCGGACGTGGCGCTGCTCGACGAACTGCGGGTGCTGGCTGGCCCGCCGCCGAAGCGCAGGCACCGCCCGGTGGACCTGGAGGCGGAGCCGACGCCGCGCGGGAGCACCGGCACCGGGCCGCAGCGCCCCGAGCACTACGACGAGTACTCGCACATCGTGGTGGACGAGTCGCAGGACCTCTCGCCGATGCAGTGGCGGATGGTCGGCAGGCGCGGGAAGTACGCGAGCTGGACCGTGGTCGGCGACCCGGTGCAGAGCTCGTGGCCGGACCCCGCCGAGGCCGCGCAGGCGCGGGACCAGGCGTTCGGCGCGCGGACCGCGCGGCGGCGCTACACGCTGCGCACGAACTACCGGAACTCGGCGGAGATCTTCGACCTCGCGGCGAAGGTCGTGGTGGGGCAGGCCGGTGCGGACGAGCTGCCGAAGGCGGTGCGGACGACGGGGCTGACCCCGGAGGTGCGGTCCGTGGACGTCGCGGCGCTGGAGCACGAAACGCAGGCCGCGGCGAAGGAACTGCTCGCCGCGGTCGAGGGCACCGTCGGCGTGATCACCGCGATGGACCGGGTCGACGAGGTGTCCGGCTGGCTTTCCGGGCACGCCGACGAGCGGCTCAAGGTCGTCGGCAGCCTGGATTCCAAGGGCCTCGAGTACGACGCGGTGGTTCTGGTGGAGCCGATGGACCTCGTCACGGAATCGACGACGGGGCGGCGTGTGCTCTACGTCGCATTGACACGGGCGACGCAGCAGTTGACCGTGCTGGCCTCCGACCCGGACTGGCTGCCGTCGGCGCGGTGACCGCGAGCCCGACCGCACGGGGTGACCGCATCGGGACCCCGTGCAGCGAGTAACCGATTTCCCGGCCACATTTCCTTTATCGGGCCGTAATTGATCGTATCTTTGAGTTAGTCTATTCCTATGTAGGCGCACAGTTAGTTTATTCCTCACCGCGGCCGGGTAACCTGATTTCCGCTCCGGTGTTTACTAATTCTCCCCTACGGGTTTCAATGCACGACAAACGAATTGAGGGGTTCGGTTCATTCACCACATGCGATAGGGGCATGCCGAAAGGAATGGAGTGGTGCAGATGAGGTCGCGCACGCGACGCCTGCTGGCGGCGGCCACGGCGGCGGTGGCGGCGGCCACCTCCCTCGCGGCCTGCGGGAACCCGCAGACCGCCGGCCCCGCGGCGCACCAGATGGCGCTGCAACCGGACCTCATCGACCAGGCACCCGTGGCCAGCGACGAAGAAGTCGCGCAGAGTTCGACGGCGGCGGCGATCAAGAAGCGCGGGCAGCTCATCGTCGGCGGCGATCTCAACATGCCCCTGCTCTCGCAGCAGAACCCGACCACGGGACAAACCGAGGGTTTCGACGCGACATTGGGCAAGATGCTTGCCAAATACATCATGGGTACTCCCAATACCAAGATCACTTCCCTGACCCCCGAGATCAGGGAAACGCTATTGAAGATCAACACCGTGGATGTCGTGATCCGCATTTACACGATCACCGAAAAGCGAGCGGAGCAGGTCAGTTTCGCGGGGCCCTATCTGACGTCGGGGCAGGCCATCGCCACGCTCAAAACCACGAAGAACATCAGCAAGCCATCCGATCTCGCCGGCAAGAAGGTGTGCGCGGTCAGCAACACCACGAGCGCCGCCGCCGTGCAGGCGCAGGCGCCCAACGCGAAGCTCACCACCTACAACACCGGCGCGGAGTGCGTCTCGGCGCTCGAACAGGGCACCGCCGACGCCTACGTGCACGACCTGACCGTGCTCGCGGGCGCGGCGCAGCTCAACAAGAAGATCCAGGTGGTCGACAGCTCGTTCACGAACGAGCCGTACGGAATCGGCATCAAGCACGGCGACACCTCGTTCAAGAAGTTCATCAACACCTGGCTGAAGAAGATCGAGGACAACGGGCTGTGGCAGGCGGCGTGGAAGAAGTCGCTCGGCACGGTCGTGCTCGGGGACGCGCCCGCGCCGCCCGCGATCGGATCCGTGCCGGGTTCCTGACCCGCGGTGTGACCCGCGCGGCACGCCGGGAAGGTTCTCGGCGTGCCACGCGTTGCACGTTGACGTGACTTCTCTGCCTGACGTGCGCCTGTCCGTGCTCGACCTCTCGCCCGTCGAGAGCGGTTCCGACGCCGGCGCCGCGCTGCGCAACACCATCGACCTCGCCCGCAACGCCGAGCGGCTCGGGTACCACCGCTACTGGGTGGCCGAGCACCACAACATGCCAGGGATCGCCAGCTCGGCGACGGCGGTGCTGATCGGGCACGTGGCGACCGCGACCGAGAAGATCAGGGTCGGCTCCGGCGGGATCATGCTGCCGAACCACGCGCCGATCATCGTGGCGGAGCAGTTCGGCATGCTCGAGGCGTTCCATCCCGGCCGGATCGACCTCGGCATCGGGCGCGCGCCCGGCACGGACCAGCGCACCGCGATCGCGCTCCGCGGCTCCGGGGCCGCACTGTCGGCGGATGCCTTCCCCCAGCAGCTCACCGAGCTGATGGCCTACTTCGAGCCGGAGGAGGGGCGCGCGGTGCGCGCCGTGCCCGCCGAGGGCAACAAGCCGCCGTTCTGGTTGCTCGGGTCGAGCGGGTTCAGCGCCCAGCTCGCCGGGATGCTCGGACTGCCGTTCGCCTTCGCCCACCACTTCAGCGCCGAGAACACCGAGCCCGCGCTGCAGTTGTACCGGGACTCCTTCCGGCCGTCGGCCGTCCTCGACGAGCCGTACGTGATGCTCGGGGCCTCGGTGGTGTGCGCCGAGACGGACGAGAAGGCGCGCTGGCTCGCCGCGCCGAGCGCGCTGTCGTTCCTGAGCCTGCGCCGCGGCAGGCCGATCCCGCTGCCGACCCCGCAGGAGGCGGCCGACTACCCGTACACCGAGATCGACGAGGCCTTCATCGCCGAGCGCATGTCGAGCAACATCGTCGGCTCGCCCGAGACCGTCCACAAGGGACTGGACCGGCTGGTCTCGGACACCGGCGCCGACGAGGTCATGGTGACCACGATGGTGCACGGGCACGCCGACCGCGTCCGCTCCTACGAACTGGTGGCCGAACTGGCCGGCTGAGCGGTTTCCCGAAACCGCCGGAATTGTTTGTCGGTTCCGACAGCGACCACCGGCAAAATTGTCACAACTACGCAAGAAAAGCACGGCCGCTTGCCGTCTGACCAGGCCCGAAGTTAGCGTACCGACCAGTAATAGCGTCGCACGCTAACTACCGGGGCCTACGTCAGCCATTCCTCCGAATGGCCCAAAGAATGCGTCGAACCCGGTAATCGATGCTGCACACGGGCGATCCGGGAGGTGACGTGGCGGTTCCGTCGGGAAGGACGAGGGCGCTGCCCGGCGCGGCCGCGCTCCGGCAGACCGGGCGCCTCTACGCGCTCGGCCTCGACGTGCTGCGCTGCCTGGTCAAGCGGCCGTTCCAGTTCCGCGAGCTGGTCGGGCAGTTCTGGTTCATCGCCAGCGTCTCGATCCTGCCGACCGCGCTGGTCGCCATCCCGTTCGGCGCGGTGATCGCGCTGCACCTCGGCTCGCTGACCACCCAGATCGGCGCGCAGTCGTTCACCGGCGCGGCGAGCGTGCTCGCGATCATCCAGCAGGCGAGCCCGATCGTCACCGCGCTGCTCATCGCGGGCGCGGGCGGTTCGGCGATGTGCGCCGACCTCGGTTCCCGCACCATCCGCGAGGAGATCGACGCGATGGAGGTGCTCGGCGTCTCCCCCATCCAGCGGCTCATCGTGCCGAGGGTGCTCGCCGCGATGGGCGTGGCGGCCTTCCTCAACGGCATGGTCAGCGTCGTCGGCGTGCTGGGCGGCTACTTCTTCAACGTGATCATGCAGGGCGGCACCCCCGGTGCCTACCTCGCGAGCTTCTCCGCGCTCGCCCAGCTTCCCGATCTGTGGGTCAGCGAACTGAAGGCGGTCGTGTTCGGGTTCGTAGCCGCGGTCGTCGCCTCCTACCGCGGGCTGAACCCGCGCGGCGGGCCGAAGGGCGTCGGCGACGCGGTGAACCAGTCCGTCGTCATCACGTTCCTGCTGCTGTTCCTGCTCAACCTCGTGATCAGCGCGCTGTACGTGCAGCTGGTGCCGCCGAAGGGGATGTGACGCGCGATGGTGACGAACACCCAGCAGCGCGTGCGCCAGGCGGTGGACCGCCGGTTCGGCTTCCTCGACACGCTCGGCGACCAGATCTTCTTCGCGCTCAGGGCGTTGGGCTGGATACCCCGTGCGCTTTCCCGCTACGGCAAGGAGATCGTCCGGCTGCTCGCCGAGGTCAGCTTCGGCAGCGGTGCGCTCGCGGTCATCGGCGGCACGATCGGCGTGATGGTCGGGATGAGCGTGTTCACCGGATCCGTGGTGGGCCTGCAGGGTTATTCCGCGCTGAACCAGGTCGGCACGTCGGCGTTCGCGGGGTTCGTCTCGGCCTACTTCAACACCAGGGAGATCGCGCCGCTCGTCGCCGGGCTCGCGCTTTCGGCGACGGTCGGCTGCGGGTTCACCGCGCAGCTCGGCGCGATGCGGATCTCCGAGGAGATCGACGCGCTGGAAGTGATGGGCGTGCCGAGCGTGCCGTACCTGGTGACCACCCGGATCATCGCCGGGTTCGTCGCGGTGATCCCGTTGTACGCGATCGGCCTGCTCACCTCCTACGTCGCTTCGCGCCAGATCACCGTGTGGGCGTTCGGCCAGTCGGCAGGCACCTACGACCACTACTTCCAGTTGTTCCTGCCCCCGATCGACGTGCTGTGGTCGTTCGGGAAGGTGCTGGTGTTCAGCGTGGTCGTGGTGCTGGCGCACTGCTTCTACGGGTTCCGCGCGAGCGGCGGGCCCGCCGGGGTCGGTGTGGCCGTTGGCCGCGGCGTGCGCACCGCGATCGTGTCGATCAGCCTGCTCGACTTCTTCCTCAGCCTCGCGATCTGGGGCGCCACCACGACGGTGAAGGTGGCCGGATGACGGGGCTGGCGGAGCGCAAGGGGGTCCGGCGTAGTGCCGGGGTCGTCTTCCTGGTCGTGATCGGGTTGCTGATCACCTTGTCGATAAAGATCTACGACAAGGACTTCGAGTCCTCGGTGCCGGTCACCCTGCGCACGGACCGGATCGGCAACCAGCTGCACGTGACCTCCGAGGTCAAGGCGCGCGGCGTGGTGGTCGGCGAGGTGCGCGCGATCAGGGGCACCGGCGACGGCGCGGAGATCGACCTCGCGCTCGAACCCGGCAAGCTCGCGCGCCTGCCCAAGAACGTCTCGGCGCTGCTGGTGCCGAAGACACTGTTCGGCGAGCGCTACGTCCAACTGTCTATTCCGGACACCGGGCGGCAGGCGCCGCTGGCGGCCGGTGACGTGATCGGGCAGGACCGCTCGGCGAACGCGATCGAACTGGAGCGCGTGTTCGACGATCTGCTGCCGGTGCTGAAGGCGGTGCAGCCGCAGAAGCTCGCGACCACGCTGACCGCGGTGTCCACCGCGCTGCAGAACCGCGGCACCCAGATCGGCGACACCCTCACCACCGCCGCCGACTACCTGGAGCGGTTCACCCCGAACCTGCCCGAGCTGAACGCGAACATCCGCGATCTCGCCAAGGTGAGCGACCTGTACGGCGACATCGCGCCGGATCTCCTCGACGCGCTCACCTCGAGCGCGGTCACGCTGAACACGGTCAAGGACCAGCGCACCCAGCTCGATTCGCTGTACGGCAAGGTCACCACGTCCGCACAGGACATCACCACGTTCCTCAAGCAGAACAAGGACACCATCATCCGGTTGTCCGCGTCGGGCAGGGCGCCGCTCGAACTGACCGCGCGCTACTCCCCTAGTTTTCCCTGCACCTTCACCGCGATGGCCGCGCTCGTGCCCGAAATGGACAAGGTGCTCGGCAAGGGCACCGACGAACCCGGCATGCACGTCGACGCGATCGTGACCCAGTCGCGCGGGAAGTACGTGCCGGGCAAGGACGATCCGGCGTACACCGCGGGCGGCGGCCCGAAGTGCTACCCGGGCGGGGTCACCCCGACCGAGCGCGCCACCGTCGCGGGCGGTTCCGCGCACCCGCTCGGCGCCACGACCGCCGACGGGCTTGGGCTCGCGAATTCGCCGCAGGAGCGCGAACTCCTCGCCTCACTCGTGGCGCCGTCGATCGGAGTGCCCACTTCGGACGTCCCGGCCTGGGGCAGTGTCCTCATCGGACCGCTCTACCGCGGGACGGAGGTGACCCTGAAATGAGGAACATCACCGGCGCGCTGGTCAAGGCGATCGTGTTCGTCCTGGTCACCGGGCTGGCCACGGTCGTGCTGGCACTGTCCATCAACAACACCGGGATCGGCCAGACCGACTCCTACGGCGCGCGGTTCACCGACGCCACCGCGCTCGTGGTCGGCGACGACGTGCGGATCTCCGGGGTGCGGGTCGGCCAGGTCGAGGCGCTGGACATCGTCGACCAGCACCTCGCGCACGTGACGTTTTCGGTGGACCACGGGCGAAAACTGCCCGCGGACGTGACCGCGGTGATCAAGTACCGCAACCTGGTCGGCCAGCGCTACGTCGCGCTCGAACGCGGCAAGGGCGCGAACGGAACGCTCGCCCCCGGTGCGGAGATCCCGATCGAGCGCACCACGCCCGCACTCGACCTGACCGACCTGTTCAACGGGTTCAAGCCGCTCTTCCAAGCGCTGTCCCCGACCGACGTCAACCAGCTCTCCGGTGAGATCGTCCAGGTGCTGCAGGGCGAGGGCGGCACGGTGGAAAGCCTGCTCGCGCACACCGGTTCGCTGACGTCCACTTTGGCCGGCCGGGACAAGGTCATCGGCAACGTGATCACGAATCTCAACTCGGTGCTGAAGAACATCAACGACAAGGGTGACGCACTGTCCACTTTGATCACGACACTGCGCGAGCTGGTGTCGGGGCTGGCCGGTGACCGCGTCGCGATCGGCGATTCCGTCCAGGGCATCGCCGACCTTTCCACCGCCACCGCGGGGCTGCTCTCCGGCGCGCGGCCGCCGCTGAAGGGCACGATCACCGGGCTCGGCGCGCTTTCGGACCAGCTCGACAAGTCCTCCGGCGCGGTGGAGAAGTTCCTGACCCTGCTCCCGCAGAAGCTCGAAACGGTCGGGAAGGCCAGCTCGTACGGCTCGTGGACGAACTTCTTCCTGTGCCAGGCCGTGCTCACCTCGACACCGCAGCAGTCGGTGATCAGCGACGCGGCGAGGTGCAGGCGATGAAATCGTTCAAGGAGCGCAACCCGATCACGATCGGCGCGGTCGGCAGCGTGGTGCTCGCCGCCGTGGTGACCGGCACCTTCTACTGGCAGGACCTGCCGCTCGTCGGCTCGGGCACGAGCTACGCCGCGGAATTCGGCGAAGCGGCGGGCCTGCAGCCGGACGACGAGGTCAGGATCGCCGGGATCAAGGTCGGCGAGGTGAGCGCCGTCGATCTCGCCGACGACCACGTGGTGGTCAGGTTCCGGGTCTCCGGCGCGTGGCTCGGCGACAAGACCTCGGCCGAGATCAAGATCAAGACCCTGCTCGGCCGCAAGTTCCTCGCGCTGCGCCCGCTCGGCGACACCGAGCAGGACCCGGCGGCGGCGATCCCGCGCACCCGCACGGTCACGCCCTACGACGTCACCGAGGCGTTCAACGGGCTGGCGAACACGGTCGGCTCGATCGACACCGCCCAGCTCGCGCAAAGCTTCCGCAGCATCTCCGACACCTTCAAGGATTCGCCGGAACACGTCAAACTCGCGCTCACCGGGCTTTCCGCGCTGTCGAAGACGATCGCGTCGCGGGACGACCAGCTCGCCGAACTGCTCGCGAGCGCGCGCAAGATCAGCGGCACGCTCGCGAATTCGAGCGGTGACTTCGACAAGCTCCTCGGCGACGGCAACCTCCTGCTGACCGAGCTGGCCAACCGGCGCGACGCGATCCATGCGCTGCTGGTCGGTGCGCAGGACCTCGGCAAGCAGCTGTCCGGACTGGTCGCGGACAACACCGGGCAGCTGGAACGGGCGTTGGGGAAGCTCAGCAGCGTCACCGGGATCCTGCGGCGGCACAACGAAGATCTCGACCACGCGCTGACCGTCGCCGGGCCGTACTTCCGCGTGGTCACCAACATCGGCGGCTCGGGTCACTGGATCGACAGCTACGTGTGCGGTCTCGTCCCGGACAACCGCGCGCCGTGCGCGCCGCCGAAGGGAGGCGGACGGTGACCGACACGAGATTCGGGCTGCGGGTCACCAGGCTGGTCACCCTCGCGATCGTGCTGGCGCTCGTCGTGATCGGCGGCATGTGGTGGTTGTTCTCCGGCACCGGCGACCGGCACGTCACCGCGTACTTCACCAGGGCGGTCGGTGTCTACAGTGGATCGGACGTGCGGCTGCTCGGGGTCAGGATCGGCCAGGTCGACAGCGTCACCCCGCGCGGGGAACAGGTCGAGGTCGCGATGACCATCGACGCAGGCGTGTCCGTATCGGACTCGGCGAACGTGCTCGTCGTCGCGCCGAGCGTGGTCGCGGACCGGTACGTGCAGTTCTCGAAACCGGCGCTGCGCGGCCCGGTGCTGCCCGACGGCGCGGTGATTCCGGTCAACCGCACGGCCACCCCCGTCGAGCTGGACGAACTGTACGCGAGCCTCAACACGCTCACCGAATCGCTCGGCCCCAAGGGGGCCAACGCGAACGGGGCGCTGAGCGAGCTGCTCGACACCGGCGCGGCGAACCTCGGCGGCAACGGCAAGGCGCTCAACGACACGGTGCGCAACTTCGCCGATCTCGCGAAGACGCTCGCCGGGTCGAAGGACGATCTGTTCGGCACGGTGGACGAGCTGCAGAAGTTCACCGGCATGCTGGCAGGCGACGACGACAAGGTGCGCGGGGTGAACAAGCAGCTGACCACCGTGCTGGAAACCCTGTCCGCGGACCGGAAGGAGCTTTCCGGCGCGCTCACCACCCTCGGCGGCGCGCTCGCCGACGTCCAGGACTTCATCAGGAAGAACCGCGCGCTGATCAAGACCAATGTGGACAATCTCGCGCGGACGACCCAGACCCTTGTGGACAAACGAGCCTCGCTCGGCGAGGCGCTGGATTCGCTGCCGCTGGCGGTGTCCAACGTGCTCAACGCCTTCGACCCGAAGACCGGCACGTTGCAGGGCAGGACCGTGATCCCGGAGTTCTACCCGTTTTCCGCGGTGCCCGGAGGGACGAAGTGAGGCGCGGGATCGCCGCCGCCGTCGCGGCCGTGCTGTGCCTCGGCGCGGTCACCGGGTGTTCGTCGGACTCGTCCGGTGAGTTCGGTGGCGTCTACGACCTCCCGCTGCCCGGTGGCGCCGATCTCGGCGACCACGCCTACCGGGTCACCGTGCAGTTCGCCGACGTGCTCGACCTGGTGCCGCAGGCCGCGGTCAAGGTCAACGACGTCGCGGTCGGCCGGGTCGAATCGATCGGGCTCGGCGCGGACGGGTGGACCGCGCAGGCCGTCGTCGCGGTGAACGGCGGGGTTTCCCTTCCCGCCAACGCCGTCGCGAGGCTGCGCCAGTCGAGCTTGCTCGGTGAGAAGTTCGTCGAGCTGGCGCCGCCGGACTCCGGTGGCGAAGGAAAGCTCGCCGACGGCGCGGTGGTCCCGGTTTCGCGCACCAACCGCAACCCCGAGGTCGAGGAGATCTTCGGTGCCCTTTCCTTGCTGCTCAACGGCGGCGGGATCGGGCAGCTCCAGACGATCAACCGCGAGCTGACCAAGGTGCTCAAGGGCAACGAGAGCGAGATCAGGTCGTTCCTGGCCGGTACCGACAAGCTGGTGTCCGATTTGGACGCCCACCGCGGTGACATCACCGCCGCGCTCGACGGGCTCAACAAGCTGTCCACCACGCTGGCCAACCGGCAGCAGCAGGTTTCCGGCGCCCTCACGGACCTGACGCCGGGCCTGAAGTCCCTTTCGGACCAGCGCACCGCGTTGGTCACCATGCTCCAGTCGCTCGACCAGCTCTCCGGCGTCGCGGTCGACACGATCAACCGGAGCAAGGACGACATGATCGCCGACCTGACCGCGTTGTCCCCGATCCTCGACCGGCTCGCGAGGGCGAGCGAGGACGGGAAACTGGCCAGGGCGCTGGAAATCCTGCCCACCTTCCCGTTCACCGACGAGGTGCTCACCGCGAACAAGGGCGACTACCTCAACATGTTCGTGCGGATGGCACCGGGGGCCGGCGTCATCGTCCAGCCGCCCGACCCGGCCGCGCTGCCGCTGCCCGCCTCGGGACCGGTCGAGAAGATCGACGGGGGCCGCCGATGATCAGCGTCAAGGTGCGGGTGCAGGTGATCGCGTTCGTGGTGATCGCGCTCGTCGTGGTCGCCTTCATCGGTGCCAAGTACGCCGGGCTCGGCAGGGCGTTCGGCGGCGGCTACGTGGTCAAGCTCGAACTCGCCGAAGGCGGCGGGGTGTTCACCAACGGCGAGGTCACCTACCGCGGGGTGGCGGTCGGCAGGGTCGGCGAACTCCGGCTCACCGACGCCGGGATGGAAGCCGATCTCCTCATCGACTCGTCGGCACCGGACATCCCGGTGAACTCGCGCGCCGTGGTGGCGAACCGGTCCGCGGTCGGCGAGCAGTACGTCGATCTGCAGCCCCGCACCGGTGACGGGCCGTTCCTCACCGACGGCGCGACGATCCCGAAGGAGTCGACCGCGGTCCCGCTGCCCGTGCAGACGCTGCTCGGCAACCTCAGCGCGTTCACCGGCTCGGTGCCGACCGGTTCGCTGCGCACGGTCGTCGACGAGCTGGGCACCGCGTTCACCGGAACCGGCGGCGATCTCCAGAAGCTGATCGACTCGGCATCGGAGTTCACGAAGACCGCGTCGCAGCACCTACCGCAGACGACCTCGCTGCTCGACGACGGCAGGACCGTGCTGAGCACGCAGGTCGACTCGTCCGGTGAGTGGCGTTCCTTCAGCTCCAACGCGAAGAAGTTCGCCGCCGAGCTGGCGAAGTCGGACGGCGACCTGCGCAAGCTCATCGGTGCCGCACCCGAGGCCGCGACCCAGCTCACCGGGCTGCTGCGCGACACCAACCCCGGGCTGTCGGTGCTGCTGGCCAACCTGCTCACCACCTCGAACCTGGTCCACACCAGGATGAACGGGTTGGAGCAGCTGTTCTCGTTCACGCCGCAGGCCGTCGACAAGCTGACGAACGCGATCTCGCACGACACCGGGCACCTGTCCATCGTGCTCACCTGGGCCGACCCGCCGCCCTGCACCTCCGGCTATGGCGGGACGCAACGGCGCAGCCCGTACGACACATCGCCGGCCCCGTTCAACCTGAACGCGAAGTGCGCACTGCCGCACGGCGACCCGAGCCTCGTCCGCGGCGCGCAGAACGCGCCGAAGGGCGGCGTCCCACCTGCGACGGTCCCCGGCTCCGGTTTGCTCGGGCCGCCGCTGCGGGTGTCGAAGACGTTGGAGGAGATGCTGTGGCTGAAGAAGTGACGAAGCGGCCGCTCTACGCGGCGGTCGCGGCCGTCGTGGCGGCCGCGGGATTCGCGGGCTGGGCGGGTTGGTCCTGGTTCGACGCGGGAACGGACAACGGGCTCGACTACGCCAGGACACGGGCCGCGGTGCTGGAAACCGGGCGGACCCAGATCGCCGAACTGACCACTTTGGACTACCACGACGTCGACCGCGGCATCGCGAGGTGGCTGGAGCAGTCCACCGGCGCGCTGCGCGACCGGCTCGCCACCACCGACGAAGCCACCAAGAAGACACTGGCTGGCAACGGCGGGGTGGCCACCGGCAAGGTGCTCGACGCCGCGGTGAGCGAACTCGACAAGGACAGCGGGACCGCGCGGATGCTGGCCTCCGTCGAGATCTCCGTGGCGAAGGACGGGACGGCGCCGACGACCAACCGCAACCGGTTCGCCGTCGCGCTGACCAGGACCCCGGCCGGCTGGAAGCTCAGCGCGCTCGACCCGATCCCGGTGGGGGCGGCATGAGCACGCAAACCGAAGTCGAGGTCGAGCCGGTCGACACGGCGATCGCGGACGAGCCCCGTTCGTGGTGGGCACGGCTGCCGAAGCTGCCCGCACTGCTCGTCGCCGTGGCGCTCGTGCTCGCGGGCGCGGGCGGCTGGGTCCTCGTCGAGGCGCACGCCGCGAAGACCGTCGAAGGCTCCGACAACACGGCACAGCTCGATGCCGCGACGACGGCAGAGGTCAGTGCCGCCGCGACGAACTCGCTCAACAAGATCTTCTCCTACTCCTACGACAAGACCGGCGTCACCGAGCAGGCCGCGAAGGAGGTGTTGCGCGGCAAGGCGCTCGACGCCTACAACCAGCTCTTCGCCCGCGTGCGCGAACTGGCCCCGCAGCAGAAGCTCGTGCTCACCTCCCGCGTCGTGGAATCCGCGGTGTCCTCGCTGACCGGTGACCGCGCGCGCGTGCTCGCGTTTCTCGACCAATCGGCGACCAGGGCCGACAAGGGTTCCGCGGAAGCGGCGGCTTCGCAGCTTTCGGTGACCTTGGAACGCGCCGGATCGTCGTGGGTGATCACCGATCTCGTGCCGAGGTAGCACGAATTGCCTGGCATTTTGCCCGCTCCGCTCCCCGAAAGTCTCAATGGCGAGAAAACCGAAGGAGAGAATTGCGATGATACGCCGTCTCCGCACCGAGGGTAACCGGAAGAGAATGGGCAGGCTGGCCGCGCTCACCGCGGCGGCCACGATCGCCACCAGCGCGCTGGCCGCGGTTCCCGCCGCCGCCGACGACCCGGTCGAATTCCCGGTTTCGTTCGCGGTGACCGGGTCGACCGTGGTCAAGAAGACCGGCAGCGCGATGAAGCTCGGGCCGGGCAAGCTCGACGGAGCGCTCATCGTGACCGAGACGAGCCTCGGGATCAGGGGCGACCTGTCGCTGCCCACCTCGAAGGCCGACATCTCGTTGGTGGCGGGGCTGTTCCGGATCAAGGCCACCGTGAAGGTGGTCCCGGTCGGCCAGGTCACCGGCACGCTCAAGAACGGCGACCTGAACACCCACGCGCAGGCCAACATGGAGATCAGCGACATCTGGGCTGGCCCGATCGTGCCGATCTTCCCGCTGCCGACGGTACCGAGCAGCTGCAAGACGGTCAGCCCGATCAACCTCGACCTGTCCGCGAAGAACGTCGACGTGTTCACCGATCCCAAGATCACGGTGACCGGCAGCTACACCATTCCGTCCTTCAAGGACTGCTTCATCGCCGATCTCGCGCTCGGCGCGCTGGTTTCCGGGCCGGGCAACACGATCTCACTCGACCTGGTGTCCAACCAGAACTGAACCACGCGGTGCGGTGCGCCGGTCCCCGGCGCACCGCACGGTGTTCACGCGGCGGCCTGCAGCGCCACGATCTGCTGCTGCCCCGCCGAAATCGCGAGCATGCCCGGGGTCATCCGGCACCCGTCCTGCGGGCTGATGTCGCACCCCGGCGAGTTGCTCACCGAGCCGCGGTCGTCGAACCCCCACGCGTAGTAGGTGCCATCGGCCTTCCACGCCACGCTGAAGTTGCCGCCGCTGTCGATCCCGACGACACCGGATCCCAGCCCTGGCGGCACATCCGTCTGCCCCCACTGGTCGTCTCCCCAGGCGAGGACGGCACCGTTCTTGATCGCGAGGCTGTGCTGGTAGCCCGCAGCGATCGCGGTCACCCCCGAGGTCGCCGCCGTGGGCACGGTGCTCTGCCCGTACCGGTTCCCGCCCCACGCGAGGACCGCGCCGTTCTTCAGCGCGAGGCTGTGGTCCCCGCCAGCGGAGATCGCCGACACCCCGGACTGCGCGGCGGCGGGCACGTCGGTTCGCGAACCCCAGCTGAGCACCTGGCCGTTCTGCTTGAGCGCGAGGCTGTGGAACACATCCGTGGCGATCGCGGTGACCCCGGAGGTCGCCGCCGCGGGCACGGCGGTCTGGCCGTACCAGGAATTTCCCCACGCGTGCACGCGTCCCGCCTTCAGCGCCAGCTCGTGGCCCCATCCGGACGCGATGGCCGAAACACCGGTGTCGAGTCCGGTTGGGACGGTCAGCTGCCCGTACTGGTTGTCCCCCCACACGATCACGCCGCCGTTCTTCAGCGCCAGCGCGTTGATCCCGCCCGCGGAGATCTGCGAAACCCCGGAAGCCGCTGCCGCGGGCACCGAGGGAAGGTCGAACACCTCCAGTCCCCACTGTGTAACGGGCCCCGTAGTGGTGGCCGCGGCAGGCGGCGTCGCGGCGGTCACGGCCAGCACGGCGAGCGCCGCCGCGGACCACCCGCGAAAGATCCGTTTCCTCATTCGTTCGCCCTCCAACTCCGGCGGGGATATCCGCGCCGGATGGTAACCCTCGACCGCTCACTCCCCGGATATTCGATCAATTTTTTGTCAACTTCCGACAGAACCACGGAGACCTTTGTGCAAAAAGGGAGTACACAGGAGGCCGCCCCGAAAGACGTATCGACATCATCTTGTCCCTTACCCAACTGGTAAGTAACATAGCGACCATCGGCGAAGTGTCGGCCGATTGGGGAGAGTTGACCCCGCCGGGTGCCCGTTCGCGCCACGGCGGACAGCGCGCCACGCGCTCATTTCGTCCGTATACGGAATGCACTTCGATGCACGGCGAAGTTGATATACCAAGTCGAGACGGCTTAGCGTCAAAGGAGATTGCAAGTATGTCGCGCAAACTGGGCAGGGCCATCACCGTGACCGCCGCGGTCGCGGCCGCGGTCAGCATGAGCGTCGTTGGCACGGCTTCGGCCGCCACCACCATCACCTACAAGACCGGGGACACCAACCTCAGCTGCAGCTTCCCCCTCATCGGAAACCAGCCGGTGCTGCTGAAGGCGCAGTTCGACGCGCCGGACGCGGTCGCGACCGGGGACGTCATCACGCCGGCCAGCGTCAAGGCCACCGCGACGATTTCCGCCGCACTGCACAACACCCTGACCAACCTCGGCTACAACGGCGTGCAGGGCCACGCGGACGCACAGGTCACCAACGTCGGCCTCAGCCCGAGCCCGGCGAGCCTGAGCAACCTGAACATCCCGACCCAGACCTACCCGCCTGGCGGCGCGATCGACGTCAACATCAACGACACCGGCGCCACCATCCCGGCCTTCACGGTGACCGGTGCTTCGGGCACGCAGGCCAGCGTCACGCTGTCCGGCACGTTCAACGCCCCGATCGAACTGCTGAAGACCGCGGGCGGATCGACCCCGTGGACGATGAAGTGCACGATCAAGTCCGGCACCCCGGCGTTCTCGCCGAACGTCACCATCAGCTGATCCGGCGCCCCGGCCGGTGGGTGACCACCGGCCGGGGCTTCCGTGCGCCCAAGGGGAGGAAGCATGCTGGGGAGAACCATCGCCGTGATCGTCGCGGCGATCGGCACGAGCGTCGCGGGAACGGCGTCGGCCGCCACCACGACCACCTACCAGACCGGAGACATCACCCTCACCTGCCTCTTCCCCCTTCTCGGAAACCAGCCCGTGGCGTACAAGATGCAGTTCGATGCCCCGGACAAGGTCTCGGCCGGGGACGTCATCACCCCGGCCGCGGCGAAGGCGACCGCGTCGATGGGGCCTGCCCTCGTCAACGCGTTCCACAACTGGGGCTACAGCGGGATCCAGGGGGCTGCGAACGTGCCGGTGACCGCTGTCGGGCTCAGCCCCACCTCTGCTGTCCTCAGCGGACTCCGCATCCCGACCCAGCCCTACTTCGCTCCTCCCCCTGAGCCCTTCTTCACCATCGACGACGTAGGTGCGGCACTTCCGGCCTTCACCGTGACCGGAGCGCCTGGTACTCAGGCCGAGCTGCGGGTGTCGGCCACCTCCGGCGCTCCCGTCACGCTGCCCGTCGAGTTCGTGAAGACCATGGGCGGGGTAACGCGGTGGGAGTTCAAGTGCACGATCAAGTCGGGCGCACCGGACTTCTCGCCGAAGATCACCATCAAGCCATGATCGTCAGGAAGTGCAGATGAGATCTCGTCGCCGGTTCGGCAGGGCACTGACCGCGTTCACCGCGGGAGTCGGCGGGTTGGCGCTGGCCGCGGGCGCCGCGGCCGGTGCGAGCCCGCCGAAACCGGCCAGCGACTCGGGGCAGCATCAGGTGGTCGTCAAGACCGAGTACGCCTGCACCTCCGGCGAGGGCAAAACCGTCCAGAAGCTCCCCGCAGAGATCACCGCGACCGTGCCGACCACCATCGGCGCGGGCGAACCGGTGAAACTGGGCGACCTGGCGCTCAGCTTCGCACTGGCCCGCGATGCCGTCCCCACGACACCACCGCCGACGGGCACGAGCGGCGAACCGTCCACTGTGGTCACCGCACGCGGCTCGGCCACGATCGACATCGGCGCGACCATGACGGGCAAGCGCGGGACCACCCCGGTGAAACTGTCCATTGGCGACACCGCGGTGAATTCGGCAGGAGACACCGCGTTCACCGCGAGGGGAAGTGCGACCATCACCACCGGTGCCGCGACGGGCGCCATCTCGCTGGACCTGGGCGCGCCGGTCATCACCATCGGCTCCGGCACGGCGGAAGCCACTTTCACCTGCACCGCGGACCATCCCGCCGCACTCACCTCGGTTCTCGTCCGCACCACCGACGGCAAGCTGCCCGAGTCCCCGAAACCGCCCGCGGGCAAGCAGAATCCGGGCCCGGGCACCATCGCGCAGGCACTGGGCGATCCTCGCTACCTCTACATCGGACTCGAACCGTTGAAGGTCAACGGCTATTCCACCGTGAAGAAGGCGAAAACCCGGCTGAACATCGAGACCGTGATGGTCAACGGCGTGCTCGGTCAGCCGCTCGAGTTGGGACTTCCCCTGACCGAGAACGGAGACGTGCTCTTCCCGACGCTGAAGGCGAACCTGCTCGGCTTCGACTTCGTCCCGACCAGTGCGGACGTCGAACTCCTGCCGGTGGACTTCGCCGGAGACAACAAGATGGTGCCCATCTCGGTCATCCTCCGGGAAAAAGACGTGACCGCGCATCTCGAGAACTTCGTCCGCATCAAGAACGTGAAGGTGAACGGGGTGCCGCTGGACGTCGGCCCGGATTGCCGCACCGCGACACCGGCCTCGATCGACCTCATGAGCACCCAGTGGGACGCGGTCGAGGGAGGCATCCTCTACACGGACCCGAAGGCCAAGGACCCCAAGTACCGCGGGTTCACCCTCCCGGAGTTCACCGGCTGCGGCCGGACCGAACCGCTCAGCCCGTTGATCAGCGGCCTCAACTCGGGCCCTGACAACCAGATCTGCATCGCGGGCAGGGGACTCAGCCTGCCGCCGAATCCCGACGCGCCGAAGTGCTGAGCGGTTATCTGGCGGGTTCCGTGCGGCTCGGGAGCAGGTCGGCGATCCGGTAGCCGTCCCACGAACTGCCGCGCTGCACGGGTGCCGGTGCGCTGGTCGAATCCGCGCGCAGGATCAGTTCCATTTCGAACCGGGCGGCCGGGTCCTCCAGTTTCGCGCCGAAGGTCGCCTGCAGCTGGCGCATCCGGTAGCGGACGGTCTGCGGGTGCACGTCGAGCCGCTCGGCGATGTCGACGACGTTCCCCTGGCTGTCCAGCCAGGCGCGCAGGGTCTCCATCATCCGGTCGCGCTGCTTCGCGGTGAGACCGGCCAGCGGCGCGAACAGCTTGGCGCGCAAGTGGTTCACCAGCAGTTCGTCGCCGTGCAGCAGCACCGTCGCGAGGTGCTCTTCGCTGCGCAGCACCGCGGCCTGGGCGATGACCCCGGACTCGGCGAGCGCGAGCGTGCGGCGCGCCCAGCGCAGCGAATCGCCCGCAGCGGCCAGCGGCACGCGCGCGCCGATCGCGAGGCAGCAGCGCGGCAGCATCATCTGCAACGACGCCACCCTCGACGGCGTGATCTCACCGGGAACGAGCAGGTGCGGCTCGGCACCGTCCAATTCGGCCAGTACGTCCGAGTCGAGCAGCGAGCGCGCCGGCACGTGCGGAGTACCGGGCAGCGGCCGCACCGCGACGAGCGTGACCTCGGCAGGGACCTCCCAGCCAATCAGGTGCGCCAGTTCGGCGATCGCCTTCGCCGGCACCGGCGGGACCTCGAGGACCAGCTGCAGCAGCCGTCTTCGCCAGGTGTCGAGCGCGTCCGCGGTGCTCGCCTTCGCCTCCAGGTAGCCGTCGAGCGCGACCGAGGCCAGCTCGTCCATGAACGCGAGCATCGCGTCGGCGAGCTGGGACATGACGGCCGAGGAAAGCCCGCTGCGCCGCCCGACGCGCATGATCCGCCGCCACGAAACCCGCGCGCCGACGCGGTAAGCGGCCTGCAGGGTGTCCAGGCTCCGGCCCGCGCGCATCTCGTACTGGCCGAGCCGGTGGTGCACGTCGTGCGAATCCTCCTTGGACACGCTCGGATCGGCGATCTGTTCGACGAACAACGTGATCGCGTACTGCACGCCCGCCCTGATCGCCTTGCCGTAGGGGCCGTCGAGCGGGCGCGCGTAGGCGGGGATCGTCGAGCGGATCTCCTCGACGATCTCGTCGGCGAGGCTGCCGAGTTCGGGCCGCAGCAGATCGGCGAGCTTGCGGGGAAGGGGGCCGGGTGTCCGCGTTTCGTCGATCCCTCGCTCCAGGCCCACGAAAACTCCTCGCCTCGATGTCCCAGCCGCCCCAGCGCGGCCGCCCCGATGCTCACCGGGGTGACACCGAACACATCGGAAAACTAGCCACGAATGTGTCACTTCCCGCACAAGAAACCGATTTCTTGTCCGGTCGTGACAAAATCACCCGGCTTCGCGGCGCTCGGATGACAACTATCCCGGCGGCTGGTCCGAAAGGCCGTCACCCAGGGGGACCGGATGCCGCATCGTCGAGCAGCCTGCCGATCTCGGTCAGCACGGGACGGAGCGCGACCACTTCCGCCCGGTCCGCCGCGACGCATTCGGTGATGCCCGCGCCGATGACCGGGATGTCGCCGAGCGCGGCGAGCAGCCGGGTGAGCGCGGAGATCGTGAGCCCGCCCGCCACCGGGTAGTTGAGCGCGGCGAACTCGGTGGGATCGAGCACGTCGAGGTCGAGGTGCAGGTACAGGCGGTCGGCCCCGGTCGCGGCGAGCGCGGCCAGCACGGTTTCCGGATCGGCGGACTCGGCCAGCACCACGAGCCCGTCGTCCACGGCGGCGCGCTCGCCGTCGTCGAAGGAGCGGGTGCCGGCGAGAACGGCACGTCCCGGGGTGAGCGCCGGGCTGGCCGCGAACTCGGGGTCACCGTCGCCGAAGGCGGACCGCAGCACCATGCCGTGGAACGCACCCGACGGCGACGACTCGGCGGTGTTCAGGTCGGGGTGCGCGTCGAGCCACAGCACGCCGAGGCCCGCGCCGTACCGGAACCGGGCGACGCCGAGCGGCACGTGCTCGACCCCGCAGTCGCCGCCGACGGTGAGCACCGGACCTTCCGGCGCTTCGAGCGCGAGGAGCTGCGGCGCGCGGTCGGCGACCAGCGCTTCCCTGTGCGCGATTCCGTCCACAGTGGACGATTCCGTGCCCGCGATCGGCACCTCGTGCACGTCCTGCCCGAGCACCTCACCCGCGAAGCTCGCGAGTGCGCGGCATCCGCCGGGGAGCCCGGCGGAGTTCGGGACGAGCGAACCGAGGCGCTGCGGCACGGCGTTGATGAGCATCGGCCCAACGTAGCCCTGAGAAGCCTCGGGGTCATCCCTGATTTTCTCGCCAACCACTTGTTTGCGTCGCGCAAATAGATCTACGGTGTCGTCCATGAGGCCGAGCAACGAGGACCTGGAACGGATCGTCTACCCGCTCACCCGCATCGCCGAGGGGATGCGCCGGGCGCAGGCGCGCAACTTCGACCCGACCAAGATCGCGATCCTGCGCGAGGCCGGGATCAAGGGCAAGGTCAGGCCGTCGGAAATCGCCTCCGACCTGGAGCTGCACCAGTCCTCGATCGCCAGGTCCACCCGCGTGCTGGAGGACGCGGGCCACGTCAACGTCGACCCCGATCCCGACGACCGGCGCTCGTGCCTGATCTCGCTGACCGACGCGGGCTGGGAAGAGGTACGCAGGCTTACCGCGCTCGGCTTGGACCGGTTCGCGGACTTCCTCGAATCGTGGGACGCCGAGGAGGTCCGGCAGTTCGGGTCGCTGCTGACCAAGTTCGAAGAGTCCATCGCCGCGACGAAGGCCAGGGAAGCAACCCCGGGCGGACGGCGCTGGCAGAAAAAGGGGAAGTCATGAGCGACGCTTGCGAGCGAATCGAAGACATCATGCGCCAAAAGGGATCGGACGCTGTCTCGCGAAGCGAGGCGATCGCATGAGTATGCACGTGATCGTCGCCGGTGGGGGTATCGGCGGCCTCGCCCTCGCACAGGGCTTGCGGCGCAACGGGATCGAGGTGACCGTCCTCGAACGCGACCCGTCGCCCGCGATCCGCGGTCAGGGGTACCGGATCCACATCGACGACAACGGTGGCGCCGCGCTGAACCAGGTCCTGACCCCGGGGCTGTTCGACCTCTACCAGGCGACGTCGACGAAGGCGGGCGCGCGCCGGATCGTCACGCTCGACCACCACGGCACCGAACTGCACGTGATCGACCTGCCGCCGCACGACGGCCCGGTCCGGCACACCGCGGTGAACCGGCAGACGCTGCGGCAGATCCTGCTCGACGGCCTGCCGGTCCGGTTCGGCTCGCGGGTCACCGGTGCCGAGGAACGGGAAGACGGCATCCGCGCGCTGCTCGCCGACGGGTCGCATGTGGACGGTGACGTGCTGGTGGCCGCGGACGGCGTCGGATCGGCGCTGCGGGCCGCGATCGCACCGGCAGCCGAGGTCGCCGACACCGGGCTCCGGTGCGTCTACGGGCGCTCCCCGTTGCGGGCGAACGAGCGGACCGCGTTCACCGCCGCGCTCGGCCCGGCCGGGTCGACACTGGTGTTCGCGGCCTACGACCCGCGGCACCCGATCGCCGAGCTGGACACCGGCGTGGCGCTCGACCCGGTCGACGGGTACCTGATGTGGGCGCTGATCACCACCGACGACCTGCCGGAGGACGCCGCCGAGCTGCACCGGCACGCGCTCGACGTCGTGCGGGACTGGGATCCGGCGCTGCGCGACATCGTGGCGAGCGCGGAGGTCGGGGCGACCTTCCCGATCACGATCCGCACCTCCACCCGCGTCGGGCCGTGGCCGAGCGGGCGGCTGACCGCGCTCGGCGACGCGATCCACGCGATGAGCCCGGCGGGCGGCGTCGGCGCGAACACCGCGCTGCGCGATGCCGCGCTGCTCACCCGCGCACTGGCCGCCGTCGACCGCGGCGAATCGGAACTCGTGCCCGCGATCGCGGCCTACGAGGAGGAAATGCGCGAATACGCGTTCGAAGCCGTCGAAACCTCGGCCGCCGCCGCGCGCTCGCTCGTCCCAGGAGTCCCGTCATGAGCCCGAAACTGCGCGCCACCCTGCCACTGCTCCTCGATCTCGTGGTGCCGATCGGCGGTTATTTCCTGCTCAGCAAGGTTTTCGGGGTCGCCGAGATCTGGGCGCTGGCGATCTCGGGCATGGCCACCGGCGTCGCCACGATCGTCAACACCGTGCGAGCGCGGAAGATCGACGCCTTCGGGCTGCTGATCCTGATCGAGCTGGCGCTCTCGCTCGTGCTGCTGGTGGTCACCGACGACCCGAGGATCATCCTGCTCAAACCCGGTTTCCTGATCGGCGTCGCCGGGATCTACGCGCTGGTGACCTGCTTCGCGGGCAAACCGCTGGTGTACGAGTCGGGGAAACCGTTCGCCACCAAGGGAGATCCCGCGATGCTCGCCGCGTACGAGCGGGCGTGGGACCGCTCGGCGCGGTTCCGCGGCACCGTGCGCGGGGTGACCGCAGTGTGGGCGGCGGCTTTCCTCGCCGACGCGGTGCTGCGCACGATCATCGTGCTCAGCTACAGCGCGCAGGAGATCGACCAGTCGTTCCTGCTGTCGCAGGCGCCGCTCATCGTGCTGCTCGTGCTGGCGGTCGGCTACACCCGCGCCCGCATGCGCCCGCTACGGCCCCTCGTCGAATCCCACCTCGACCCGGCGATCCGCTGATCGACCGGGGTCCACGATGCCCCGAAGGTGGCTTTCGGGGCGCTCCATGCCCCGAAAGCCACCTTCAGGGGTTACTCCAGGACGACCAGGAGGTCGCCGCCTTCGACCTGCTGCACGGCGTTGATGGCGAGGCGGCCGATCTTCCCGCCGGTCGGGGCGGTGATGGCGGCTTCCATCTTCATCGCCTCGATGGTGGCGACCGTGGCACCGGACTCGACCTCGTCGCCCTCGGCCACCTGCAGCGTCACCACGCCCGCGAACGGCGCGGCCACCTGCTTCGGGTTCGCCTTGTCCGCCTTCTCCGTCGCCGGGATGTCGGAGGCGATCGAGGTGTCACGAACCTGGATCGGTCGCAGTTGACCGTTCAAAGAGGACATGACGGTGCGCATGCCGCGCTCATCCGCTTCACCGATGGCTTCCAGCTCGATCAGCAGGCGGACGCCGGGTTCGAGATCGACCGAGTACTCCTCGCCCGGTCGCAGGCCGTAGAAGAAGTCCTTGCTGGGCAACACACTCGTGTCGCCGTAGGCGGCACGGTGGGTCTCGTACTCCTTCGTCGGGCCGGGGAACAGCAACCGGTTGAGCGTGGCGCGCCGGTCGGTCTGTAGCGCGTCGTGGTCCTCTGTGGACAGTTCGGCGATCGGCTTCGCGTCGGCACGGCCTTCGAGCGCCTTGGTGCGGAACGGTTCCGGCCACCCGCCCGGCGGGTCGCCGAGCTCGCCGCGGAGGAACCCGATCACCGAGTCCGGGATGTCGAACTTCGCGGGGTCCGCCTCGAAGTCCGCCGGTGACACGCCAGCGCCGACGAGGTGCAGCGCGAGGTCACCGACCACTTTGGACGAAGGCGTGACCTTCACGAGGTGCCCGAGGATCCGGTCGGCGGCGGCGTACATCGCCTCGATCTCCTCGAACCGGTCGCCGAGGCCGAGCGCGATCGCCTGCGTGCGGAGGTTCGAGAGCTGACCGCCGGGGATCTCGTGGTGGTAGACGCGGCCGGTCGGCGAGGCGAGCCCCGCCTCGAACGGCGCGTAGATCTTCCGCACGATCTCCCAGTACGGTTCGAGATCGCCGATCGCCTGCAGGTCGAGCCCGGTCGGCCGGTCGGAGTGGTCGGTCGCGGCCACGATCGCGGACAACGAGGGCTGCGAAGTCGTGCCCGCCATCGACGCCACCGCGCCGTCCACCGCGTCCGCGCCCGCCTGCACCGCGGCGAGGTAAGTGGCCAGCTGGCCACCGGCGGTGTCGTGCGTGTGGATGTGCACCGGGAGGTCGAACTCCTTGCGCAGCGCGGAAACCAGCTTCACCGCGGCGGGCGCCCGCAGCAGGCCCGCCATGTCCTTGATGGCCAGTACGTGCGCGCCGGCGCCGACGATCTGCTCGGCGAGCTTGAGGTAGTAGTCGAGCGTGTAGAGCTTCTCCCCCGGGTCCGACAGGTCCGAGGTGTAGCACAGCGCGACCTCGGCCACCGCCGACCCGGTTTCCCGGACCGCCTCGATCGCGGGCCGCATCTGCTCGACGTCGTTGAGCGCGTCGAAGATCCGGAAGATGTCGATCCCGGTCTTCGTGGCCTCTTCGACGAAGGCGCTGGTGACCTCGGTCGGGTAGGGCGTGTAGCCAACTGTGTTGCGGCCGCGCAGCAGCATCTGCAGGCAGATGTTGGGGATCGCCTCCCGCAGTGCGGCGAGCCGGTCCCACGGGTCCTCGGCGAGGAAGCGCAGCGCGACGTCGTAGGTCGCGCCGCCCCAGCACTCGACCGAGAGCAGTTGCGGCACGGTGTGCGCCACCACGGGCGCGACCGCGAGGAGGTCCTTCGTGCGCACCCTGGTCGCCAGCAGCGACTGGTGCGCGTCGCGGAAGGTCGTGTCGGTGACGCCGATCGTGGGCGATTCGCGCAGCCAGCGCGCGAAACCCTCGGGCCCCAGTTCGGTGAGCTTCTGCTTCGAGCCCGCGGGAGGCTCGCTCTCCGGCAGCTTCGGCAGCTTCGCGAGCGGGCTGATCAGCCGCGGCCGCTCACCGTGCGGGCGGTTCACCGTCACGTCGGCGAGGTAGGTCAGCAGCCTGGTCCCGCGGTCGGCGGAATGCCGCGCGGTGAGCAGGTGCGGGCGCTGCTCGATGAACGACGTGGTGACGTTGCCGTTGCGGAAGTCCTCGTCGTCGAGCACCGCCTGCAGGAACGGGATGTTCGTGGCCACGCCGCGGATCCGGAACTCGGCGACCGCCCGGCGCGCGCGCCCGACCGCGGTCTTGAAGTCGCGGCCGCGGCAGCTCAGCTTGACCAGCAGCGAGTCGAAGTGCGCGCTGATCTCGGTGCCGGAGAACGCGGTACCGCCGTCGAGCCGGATGCCAGAGCCACCGGGCGAGCGGTACGCGCTGATCATGCCGGTGTCGGGCCGGAACCCGTTGGCGGGATCCTCGGTCGTGATGCGGCACTGCAGCGCGGCGCCGCGCAGGTACACCTTGTCCTGCGAGAGGCCGAGGTCGTCGAGCGTCTCCCCGGCCGCGATCCGCAGCTGCGACTGCACCAGGTCGACGTCGGTGACCTCCTCGGTCACCGTGTGCTCGACCTGGATGCGCGGGTTCATCTCGATGAAGACGTGGTTGCCCTCGCGGTCGAGCAGGAACTCGACGGTGCCCGCGTTGCGGTAGCCGATCTTGCGCGCGAACGCGACCGCGTCGGCGCAGATCCGGTCGCGCAGCGCGGGGTCGAGGTTCGGCGCTGGCGCCAGCTCGACGACCTTCTGGTGCCGCCGCTGCACCGAGCAGTCGCGCTCGTAGAGGTGGATGACGTTGCCCGCGCCGTCGGCGAGGATCTGCACCTCGATGTGCCGCGGCTCCACCACGGCCTTCTCCAGGAACACCGTGGCGTCACCGAAAGCCGACTCCGCTTCGCGCGCGGCCGCCTCGATGGACTCGCGCAGCGCCTTCGGGTCCTCGACGCGCCGCATGCCTCGCCCGCCACCGCCGGCGACGGCCTTGACGAACACCGGGAACCCGATTTCGCCCGCGGCCTCGACCAGCGCGTCCACATCGGTCGACGGCTCCGACGAGCCGAGCACCGGGACCCCCGCCGCCTTCGCCGCGGCGACCGCACGTGCCTTGTTGCCGGTCAGCTCCAGGATCTCGGCGCTGGGGCCGACGAACGTGATGCCCGCTTCTTCGCACGCGCGCGCGAGGTCGGGGTTCTCGGAGAGGAACCCGTACCCCGGGTAGACCGCGTCGGCGCCTGCTTTCTTGGCCGCCTTCACGATCTCGGAGACCGAGAGGTAGGCGCGGACCGGATGGCCCGGCTCGCCGATCTCGTGGGCCTCGTCGGCCTTGAGGCGATGCAGTGAGTTGCGGTCTTCGTGCGGGAACACGGCCACCGTGCCCGCGCCGAGCTCGTAACCCGCGCGGAACGCACGGATCGCGATCTCGCCGCGGTTGGCGACCAGCACCTTGCGGAACATGCCCGGTCCTTCCGGTTTCGGATCGGTAGGTGCAGGCACGGTACCCTGATTGTCTCGCTGCCCGGGAGTTCAGTACCAGGTGATGGACATCATTCCGGGGTGGGGTTGCCCCTTACGGGGTCTGCGCTGCGGGCTGCGGCGTCAGGGTGTACAGCAGGCGGTTCCCGGTGCCCTGCGGCACGGGGTTCAGCACGTCCTTCGTGGCGTTGGCCACCAGCGCCGCCGCGGTGTCGGGCGCGCTCGCCTCGGGATGCAGCCCCCGGTAGAGCGCGGCCGCGCCCGTGACGAACGCGGCGGACATCGAGGTGCCGGACATCGGACCGGAGCCGATCCCGGTCGCCGCGGGCCCCGGGATGTCCACCCCGGGTGCGAACAGGTCGACCACCGCGCCGGTGTTGCTGTTCGGTGCCACCCGATCGGTGTTGTCCGACGCGCCGACGGTCAGCGCCGAGGGCTCCCTTGCCGGGGAGAACCCGCCAGCGTCGACGCCCTCGCCACCCGCGGGCACCGCCACCGGCACCACCGCGGCCAGCGCGCGGACCGCCTCGTCGAGCTGCTGGTTGGGCGCGCCCCCGATACCCATGATCGCGACCGCGGGCTGCCTGGCGTTCTGCGTCACCCAGTTGATACCGGAGAGGATGTTGTTCGTCGCGCCGCTGCCAGTGTTGTCGAGCACCCGGACCGGAACGATCTTCACCTTCTTGGCGACCCCGAAGTCCTTGCCGCCGATGATCCCGGCCAGATGGGTGCCGTGCCCGTTGCCGTCGGCGGCGTCGTCGTCACCGTCGACGAAGTCCTTGCCCTTCTCGACCCTGCCCTCGAAATCCGGGTTCGCGGCGTCGACCCCGGTGTCGATCACGTACGCCGTGACCTGGTCCGCGGTCGTTTCGTAGTGGTACACGTGATCCAACCCGGTGCGCTGGTCGATCCGGTCGAGCCCCGCGTTGGGCGGATTCGGCTGCTCGCCGCCATCCGCGTAGGCGGGCGTCGCGAGCATGACGAGTGCGGCCGCGAGTATCGGGCCTGACCAGCGAATTTTCATGGTCGACAGCGTTCCCCTCGATCGGTGCCCGAACAATCCCACCTTCGGGTCGTTCGTCATAACCCAACCAACCGGTACCAGAGCTGGTGGGGAACCACCATTCGGCCGCTTTCGACGCTTCGACCGACCAACGAACAAGAGGGTCGTGGGACCTCGTGACTACTCGGTAGCCTCGGACCCGCGCTCGGTCAGGAGTTGCACGATTCGCTCCATTCCCTGCGTCTGCGCAGCGAACCCCGCCCGAACCTCACCACGGAAGTCCGTCAGGTCCTCGCGCATCGCGTTCAGCAAGTCGGTATGGCTACGCTGGACGGTGCGGAACTCGGCAACGTCCCGGTCGGCGCCCTTCGCCAGCACGCGCGCAGCGGCCGCGTCCTCGCGCACCTCCGCGATCTTGCCCGTGAGCACCCGTACCTGTTCCTCCAACGCGGCTACCCGCTGCTCGAGGTTCGCTTCCACCATGACGGCAAGCCTAACCCGGATCACCACCGGGAGCCCCGGGAGCACTGGTGCGTTCTGGCACCGCCAGAGGATGCCGCGAGTGGCACACTGGGGTCCCCTAATGCGACGGGAGTGGCAGTTGAGTGAGCCGGGGACGCAGCGGCCGGGTGGGCGGACCGAGCGCACCAGGGTGGCCGTGTTGATGGCGACGCTCGACGAGTTGGCGGAGCGCGGGTACGCGGGGTTGACCGTGGAGGCGGTGGCGGCGCGGTCCGGGGTGCACAAGACGACGGTGTACCGGAGGTGGGCGTCGGCGGAGGGGTTGGTCGCGGCGGCGCTCGCGATGGGGGCCGAGAGCGAGTGGACGCCGCCGGATACCGGGTCGTTGCAAGGGGATCTCGCGGGGATCGGGCGCGAGCTGGTGCGGTACTTCACGGAGCCTTCCTTGTCCGCGTTGCCGATGGCGTCGATTTCCGCGGCGTTCTTGTCCGAGCGGGCGGCCGAGTCGTTGCGCGCCTATTACGAGGATCGGCATGCGCGGTGCGCTGTCGTGGTGGAGCGTGCGGTCGCGCGTGGGGAGGTTCCTGCCGACATCGATGCCGTCGAGGTGGTTCGTGCGGCGACGGCGCCGGTGTTCTACCGGTTGTTCGTGTCCAGGGAGGCCGTGGACGATTCGGTGGCCGACAACGCCGCGCGCGTGGCCGTGGTCGCGGCGAAGGCGGGCGCGTTCGCCGGAGGCATGCCCCGAAGGTGACCTTCGGGGACGTAGATGCCCTGAAAGTCACCTTCGGGGCATCGCGAGCCGGGGCGCGAACTTAGGTTTTTTCTAGGTAGTCGACTCGGTCGGCGTCGACTACGTCGGCGGCTAGGGTGGCTAGGCCGGGGTATTTGGCGAGTGAAGGGTCTTCGCCGACGACCTGTTGCGCCGTTTCCCGCGCGTGCACGATCACTTCTTCGTCGCGCAGCAGGGAAAGCAGCTTCAGGCTCGACCGCTTACCGGACTGGCTGGCGCCGAGGATGTCGCCTTCGCGGCGGATCTCCAGGTCCAATCTGGACAGTTCGAAACCGTCCGTTGTGGACTCGACGGCGGCGAGCCGTTCGCGGGTGGTGGTGCCGTCGAGTGCTTCGGTCACCAGCAGGCACAGGCCGGGCACCTTGCCACGGCCGACGCGGCCGCGGAGCTGGTGCAGCTGGCTCACGCCGAACCGTTCCGCGTCCATGATCACCATCGCGGTCGCGTTCGGGACGTTCACGCCGACCTCGATCACCGTGGTGGCCACCAGCACGTCGAGCCTGCCCGCGGTGAATTCGCGCATCACCGCGTCCTTCTCATCGGACGGCATCCGGCCGTGCAGGACGCCGAGCTTCAGGCTCGCGAGCGGGCCCGCCTGCAGCTCTTCGGCCAGTTCGAGCACGGCGAGCGGCGGGCGCTTGTCGCTCTTGTCCGACGGCGGCTCGTCGCCGATCCGCGGGCACACCACGTACGCCTGGTGCCCCTTGCCGACCTCTTCGACGACCCGCTGCCACACCCTGTCCAGCCACGCGGGCTTCTCCGCCACCGGCACCACGGTCGTCGCGATCGGCGAGCGGCCCACCGGCATTTCGCGCAGCGCGGAGATTTCGAGGTCGCCGTAGACGGTCATGGCCACCGTGCGCGGAATCGGCGTCGCGGTCATCACCAGCACGTGCGGCGACGTGTCGTCCGCGCCGCGCGAACGCAGCGCGTCCCGCTGTTCGACGCCGAACCGGTGCTGCTCGTCCACGACGACGAAACCCAGGTCGGCGAAGGAAACCGTGTCCTGGATGAGCGCGTGCGTGCCCACCACGATCCCGGCGGCGCCGCTGGCCGCGTCGAGCAGCGCCTGCTTGCGCTCCTTCGCGCCCATCGACCCGGTGAGCAGCGTGACGCGAGTGGCGTTTTCGGCGCCGCCGAGTTCGCCCGCCTGCGCGAGATCGCCCAGCATCTCCCGCAGCGACCTGGCGTGCTGCGCGGCGAGCACCTCGGTCGGCGCGAGCATCGCCGCCTGCCGTCCCGCGTCCACCACCTGCAGCATCGCCCGCAGCGCCACGATCGTCTTACCGCTGCCGACCTCGCCCTGCAGCAGCCGGTTCATCGGGTGCACACCGGAAAGATCGCTCGCGATGGCCTCGCCGACTTCGCGCTGGCCCGCCGTCAGCTCGAAGGGGAGGCGCTTGTCGAATTCGGCGCGGATCCCGTCCTCACGAGGCGTGCACGCGCGCGCGGGCCGGGAAACCATCGAGGACCGGCGCTGCGCGAAGATCAGCTGCACCGCCATCGCTTCGTCCCACTTCAACCGCTTGCGCGCGTTCTCCAGCGCGCCCCACCCCGACGGCCGGTGGATGTTGCGCAACGCGTCTTCGAGCCCGGCGAACCCGTTCATGGCCAGCAGTTCCATCGGCATCGGATCGTCGACGACGTCGAGCATGTCGAGCACCTGGCGGACGCAGTTCGCGATCACCCAGCTCGGCATGCCCTGCGCCGCGGGGTAGACCGGGATGATCTCCGCCAGGAAACTGTCCACAGAGGAATGTTCGAGCGAGTCGAACAGCTCGTACTCGGGATTGGCCAGCTGCAGCTTGTCGCGGAACTGGTTGACCTTGCCCGCGAACAGGCCGGTCTTCCCGATCACCAGGTCCTTTTCCCGCCACGCCTGGTTGAAGAACGCGATCTGCAGGCGGCGCTGCCCGTCGGTGATCACCACTTCGAGGATGGTGCCGTGCTTCGCGCGCATCCGGCGCTTGTTCACCGACTCGATGCGCGCCATCACCGTGGCGTGCTCGCCGACCTCGAGGCCGGCGATGTCGGTCAGCTCGCCGCGCTCGGCGTACCGGCGCGGGTAGTGGCGCACGAGATCGCTCACGGTCTCGATCTTCAGCGCCGAGGCCAGCGCCTTGGCCGTCTTGGCGCCGAGCACCTTCGTCAGGTCTTCCCGCAGCCCGATCATGTCCCTTACTCCACACCTATCAGCAGCACGGTGTCGGTCGCGCCGCCCGGATAGCAGGCCAGCTCGACCTCGGGGTGCTCCAGCCGCAGCTGCTCCGCCAGCTCGACCGGCACCCCCGGCGGCGCGTCCGCGCCCAGCAGCACGGTCACCAGTTCCCCGCCGACCGCCAACATACGGTTCAGCACCGACATCGCCGCGGCGACCAGGTTCGTCTCCGTCGCCGGCGCGGGTTCGATGGACACCACCTCGCCGTCGACGAGGCCGAGCACGTCACCGGCCTGCGCGCGGCCGACCCAGGTTATCGATTCCTCTTGCGCCACAAGCAGTTCGCCACGCCGCGTCGCCGCGGCCGCCTCGGCCATGGCCACCACGTCGTCCGAAACGCGGCGGTCCTTGTCGTGCACCGCGAGCGCCGCCAGCACCTGCACCCCAGAGGCGCACGGGATCACCACGACCTCGCGCTCGCCGACCATCGCGTGCCCCGCGGCCGCGTCCGCCGCGGTCTTCAGCGCGGCCCCACCGGCCAGCACGGTGACGTGGCCACCGGTCGTCTCGGTGATCAGCCCGAGCATCTCCTCCATGCTCGGCGCCGCGCCGGAGGGCACCGAGAGCACCGCGATGCCCTCGGCCCTGAGCACCTCGGCGAGGCCGTCGCCGTGGACGGCGGCGACCACGGTCCGGTCGATACCGCCCGCCGGTTCCAGCGGCGCGGGCGTGATCAGCGGCTCGACCCTGATCCGGCGCGGGCGGCCCGCTTCGATCCCGGCCTCGATCGCGCCCCCGATGTCCGCGCAGTGGACGTGCACGGCGTGCCCGCCGTCACCGTCGGCCGCGACCGTGACGCTGTCGCCGAGCGCGGACAGCGCCCGCCGCAGACCGGGCAGCTTCGCCTCCGGCATGCCTTCGAGCAGGTACATGACCTCCCACGCGTAGGGCACCGGCTCCCGTTCGACCGCGACGTGCGCGTGGTGGTGCGCGTCTCCGGCGGCGGTTTCGGCTCCCGTGACGACCGCGTGCAGCGCTTCGAGCACGGCGACCAGCCCGCGTCCGCCCGCGTCGACGACCCCGGCGCGGGCCAGCACGGGAAGCTGGCTCGGCGTCCGGGCCAGCGCGTCGCGCGCGGACGACGCCGCCGCCTCGGCGACGGCTTCGACCGAGACCGGTTCGGCGAGCGCCTTCATCGTGGTGGCGACCGCGTGCATGACGCTCAGCATGGTGCCCGCGACCGGCCGCGCCACCGCGCCCGTCGCCGCTTCGTCGGCCAGCACGAACGCTTCGGCCAGCAGGCCGGGGCCGATTTCGGGGGCGTCGGAGACCGCGTCGGAGAGCCCGCGCAGCACCTGCGAAAGGATCACGCCCGAATTGCCACGAGCCGCTTCGACGGCGCCTTTCGCGAGCACCGCGAGCGCACGGCCCGCGCCGTGACCGCTGTCGGCCGCGAGCGCGGTTTCGGCGCCGGAGAACGTGTGCAGCAGGTTCGAGCCGGTGTCGGAATCGGCCACCGGGTAGACGTTGATGCCGTTGATCTCCGGGCGCAGCACGTCCAGGCTGCGCACGCTCGCCGCGGCCCATGCCGCGACCGCGGCCTCGTCCAACACCCGATATCCTCCTCGCTGGTCCGCCCACGGTATCGACCCGGTACCCACCCCGTTCCCTGGGCCGGAAACGCACTCGTTACTATGGTCGAGTTGCCCAGCCAAGCTGGGCTGTCTCGACTTACCTGATCCAAAGGAGTTCGACGTGGCTGCCGTGTGCGACGTCTGTGGCAAGGGACCCGGCTTCGGCAAGTCGGTCTCGCACTCCCACCGCCGTACCAACCGCCGGTGGAACCCGAACATCCAGACCGTGCACGCCAAGGTCGGGGTGTCCCAGCGCAAGCGCCTGAACGTGTGCACCTCGTGCCTCAAGGCGGGCAAGGTCGTTCGGGGCTGACCACAGCTTTTTCAGGGTGGCGGGTGCTCGCACAGCGAGCACCCGCCATTCTTTTGCGCCGTGAAGGAGTAGCGCATGGTGGCGGCCGAACTGCGCGACGTGACCGTCCACATCGACACCGGCCGGTGGAGCGAAACGGTCCTCGACGCCGTGAGCCTCACTGTCCCGGAAGGACGGATCACCGCGCTCATCGGTGAATCGGGCTGCGGCAAGTCCATGACCGCCGCCGCGCTCACCGGACGGCTCCCCGCCTCCGCCGCGAGTTCGGGGCAGGTGCGCGTCACCGGCACCCTCGGTTACGTGCCCCAGTCCGGGGTGACCGCGTTCAAGCCCGATCAGGCCGTCGGCACTCAGCTGCGCGAGCTGGAACGGCTCCACCGGCGATGGAGCGTCGAGCGCGCGTGCACGGCGGCCGGTTATCCCGAGGACGTGGCCGAGCTGCTCCCGCAGCAGCATTCCGGCGGGCAGATCCAGCGCGCGGCGCTCGCCGCGGCCTTGCTGCCGTCACCCGAACTCCTCGTGGCCGACGAACCCACCGCTTCCTTGGACGCGGAAAACGCCTACCGGGTGTGGAAAACGCTACGCGAGTACGCCGACGAAGGGGCCGCCGTGCTGGTCATCACGCAGGACGTGCCCCTGCTCGCCGCCATCGGAGCCGCGGACCGGATGGTCGTGCTGCGGGCGGGACGGGTCGTCGCCGCGGACTCCGCAGCGGCCGTGGCGGCGCTCGACGACCAGTACGTGCGGGGCTTCTTCCGCGAGGGCTAGGGCAGTTTCCAGTCGACCGGGGCCGCGCCCTGCTTTTCGAGGAGTTCGTTGGCCCTGCTGAACGGGCGCGAGCCGAAGAAGCCGTTGTGCGCGGAAAGCGGGCTCGGGTGCGCCGATTCGATGCACGGCACCTGCCCGAGCAACGGCTTGAGGTTGCGGGCGTTGCGGCCCCACAGGATCGCGACCATCGGCTCGTTGCGCGCGGCGAGGGCCTTGATCGCCTGCTCGGTGACCTCTTCCCAGCCCTTGCCCTGGTGCGAGTTGGGCTTGCCTGGCGACACCGTGAGCGCCCTGTTGAGCAGCAGCACGCCCTGTTCGGTCCACGGGGTGAGGTCGCCGTTCGCGGGCAGCGGGTGCCCGAGGTCCTCGGCGTACTCCTTGTAGATGTTGACCAGGCTCTTCGGCAGCGGGCGCACGTCGGGCGCCACGGCGAAGCACAGCCCGATCGCGTGCCCCGGTGTCGGGTACGGGTCCTGCCCGACGATCAGCACGCGGACGCCGTGGAAGGGCTGTTTGAACGCCCTCAGCACGTTGTCCCCCGAGGGGAGGTAGGTCCGCCCCGCGGCTATCTCCGCGCGGAGGAACTCCCCCATCGAGGAAATGCGGTCCGCGACGGGTTCGAGGGCTTGCGCCCAGCCTTCTTCGACGATCTCGGCCAGCGGTCGTGCGGTCACGGCGTGCGAGCCTAGCGCCCTGGGTCCAGGCGCCGAAGCGCGGTACGGAACCACGCCGCGCGCTCGACGTAGGAGTCGACCACCATGGCGATCTTGTCCGGCCCGAACGAGGTGTTCAGGCGGGTTTTGGCGGGCACGCCGAGCGCCACGTGCCCGGACGGCACGTGCGAGTCGTAGGACAGCACCGCGCCGGCGCCGACCATCCCGCCGTCTTCGACCACGCTGCCGTTGAGCACCACCGCGCCGGAGGCGATCAGGCAGCCGGTGCCGATCACCGCGCCCTCGACGTGCACCGCGTGCCCGATCGCCGATGACGGCCCGAGCACGGTCGGGTGCCGCCGGGTGCAGTGCACGACGCAGCCGTCCTGGATGTTCGAGCGCTCGCCCAGCTCGATGTACCCGTGGTCGCCGCGCAGCACCGTCTGCGGCCACACCGAGGCGTTCGCGGCGATCCGCACGTCGCCGATGACCGTCGCGTCGGGGTGCACGTAGGCGTCGGGGTGGATGGTCGGCTCCAGGTCACCGAGCGCGTAGATCGCCATCGCGGTATCCCTCCTACGGTCAGCTCACGTCCCCTGCGATTGGATCACGGGCATCGACACCGTCACGACCGGCCACTCGCCGCATGCCAGGATCGGGCGCGCGGTGCTCGTCCTCGCGGTACTGGCGGCCGCACTGACCTGGGCCTCCCCGCTGCCGGAACCGCCGCTGGCGAACGGGCTCGCGCGCACGCCGCCGATGGGCTGGAACAGCTGGAACCAGACCCGCTGCTACGGCTTGACCGAGCGGGCCGTTCGCGAAGCCGCCGACGCGCTGGTCCGCACCGGGATGCGCGACGCGGGCTACCGCTACGTCGTGGTCGACGACTGCTGGCAGGACTTCACGCGCGGCGCGCGGGGCGAGCTGCGCGCCAACCCGCAGCGCTTCCCCGGCGGGATCGCGGCACTCGCCGAATACGTCCACCGGCGCGGGCTGCTCTTCGGCATCTACTCCGTGCCGGGCTCGTCGACCTGCGCGATGGCCAACGACGGCTACCCGGCGCACGGCATCGGCTCGCTCGGCCACGAGCGGCAGGACGCCGAAACCTTCGCGGCGTGGGGCGTGGACTACCTGAAGTACGACTGGTGCGACGCCGACACGAACGACGGTCTCCAGCGGCAGCCCGCGTTCGAGAAGATGCGGGACGAACTCGCGAGAACGAACCGGAAAATCCTGTATTCGATCTCAGAATACGGTGTCTCAAGTCCCTGGACCTGGGCGCGGCCGGTCGCGAACCTGTGGCGCACCACCTACGACCTCACCCCGGACTGGGCGTCGATCTCGTCGGTGATCGAGCAGCAGGCCGCCGTCGCAGCCTACAGCGGTGCGCCGGGCGGCTGGAACGACCCCGACATGCTGCAGCTCGGCAATGGCGCGCTGACCGCAGACGAGGCGAGGGCGCATTTTTCGCTGTGGGCAATGCTGAACGCGCCGCTGTTCGCGGGCACCGATCTCGGCGCACTGTCCACAAGCGACATCCAGACGCTGACGAACCCGGAAGTCCTCGCACTGGACCAGGATTTCGCGGGCAGCCAGGGCAGGAAGATCGCGGGCACCGCCACGACGGACGTGTGGCGGAAACCGTTGTCCGGCGGCGGGTACGCGGTCGCGCTGCTCAACCGGGGAGACGCCGGAACCCGGATGTCCGCGCGGACACCGGGTCAGTGGCGGATCCGCGATCTCTGGGCGCACCAGGACGTCGGCGGCACCGAGTTCTCGGTGCCCGCGCACGGGGTCCGCGTCCTCATGCTCCGCCCGTGACAAGACCGTCCGTGACCAGTTCCTTCGCGAGGCACACGCAATCCGGTTCGTCGCGGTAGAGGCCGAACGGGGGAATGTCGGTG
The DNA here is from genome assembly GCF_018736145.1 of Amycolatopsis sp. CA-230715. Classification (GTDB taxonomy): domain Bacteria; phylum Actinomycetota; class Actinomycetes; order Mycobacteriales; family Pseudonocardiaceae; genus Amycolatopsis. The sequence goes on along the minus strand of NZ_CP059997.1, from coordinate 6,614,927 downwards.
TAGCCGCAGGACCGGTACAACGCGATCGCCTCCGGCTGCCGCAGCCCGGTTTCGAGCACCAAACGCTTGCGGCCCACGGAGATCGCGGCGCGCTCCAGTTCGGCGAGCACGCCACGCGCGTACCCGCGGCCCCGCGCGGCTTCGGTGACGTACATCCGCTTCAGTTCCGCGTCGCCCGCACGGAAGAACGGGGCGGGGCCGTCGTGCGCGCGCCACGCTCCGGAAGCCACGGGTGCGCCGTCGTCGTCATAGGCGACCAGGAAAAGCCCGTGCGGTGCGGAAAACTCGTCAGGATCGAGCGGGGTGGCGTCCGCTTCCCCGTAGAGCTTCTCGTAGACGCGCTGCACCTGCTCCATCAACAGCACGGCGTCGGGGTGGTCGTAGGACACCGGCTCGATGATCACGGGCTACCTCCAGTGCTGCCAGCCCGTTCCCCCCTCGTAGGCGGCACCGTCGACGGTCACACCGGAGTCGGGCATCGTCACCGATCCTATCCGGACCCAGCCGTCGGGAAGATCGGCGAACGACGGGAAGGTCGCCGCGAGCGCGTGGTCTTCGCCACCGGTGAGCACCCAGGTCATCGGGTCCGCGCCGAGCGCCTTGCCGACCTCGACCAGCCGTTGGTGCACCTCGATCCGCTCGGTCTGCAGGTCGATGCCGACCTCGGAGGACTCCGCGATGTGGCCGAGATCGGCGAGCAGGCCGTCGGAGACGTCGATCATCGCGGTCGCGCCCGCCTTCGCCGCGGCAGGGCCCGCCGCGTACTCGGGTTCCGGCGCGCGCTGCGCCTTGACCACGCTCACCGGTGACCGGAAACCCCTGCCGAGCACGGCCAGCCCGGCTGCGGCCCAGCCGAGCCTGCCGTGCACCGCGACGATGTCGCCGGGACGCGCGCCGGACCGGGTGACCGGCGGCCGCCCGCCCAGTTCGCCGAGCGCGGTCACGCTCACCACGAGCTGGTCGGCGCGCACGACGTCGCCGCCGACGACACCGGCGCCCGCCCGCGAGGCTTCGGCCCACATGCCGTCGGTCAGGTCCTTGATCACGTCCGCGCCGGTGTCGCTCGGGCAGGCGAGCCCGACCAGCACCGCGGTCGGCGTCGCGCCCATCGCGGCGATGTCGGCGAGGTTGACCGCGACCGCCTTGCGGCCGACCAGGTCCGGAGTGGACCAGTCGAGCCGGAAGTGCACGCCCTGGACGAGGACGTCCGTGGACGCGACGACCCTGCCGTCGGCGGCGGCGACCACGGCGGCGTCGTCGCCGGGGCCCAGCAGCGTGGTCGGCGGCTGCGCGCGGCCCTCGGTGACCGCGCGGATCAGCCCGAATTCCCCGACCTCACCGACCGTCCCCCCAGTCGGCGTGTGCTGTGGTGACACCCGTCACCCCCGTTCTCACTGGCGCTCGTGTCTGTTGATGGCCGATATTCGGAAGCCCTATGTTTTGACCGAACTGGGGTACGTTTACCGGCGCTACCACCAGTTCCTACCTGAGCAGGCCGATCCAGACGAAGGGGCACGCCGTGGTCCACGCATACATCCTCATCCAGACCGAAGTCGGCAAGGCGGCGGCGGTCGCGGCCGAGATCTCCGGTGTCCCCGGCGTCACCAGTTCGGAGGATGTCACCGGTCCCTACGACGTGATCGTGCGCGCCACCGCGGACACGGTCGACCAGCTCGGCCAGCTCGTGGTCGCGAAGGTGCAGAACGTCGAGGGCATCACCCGCACGCTGACCTGTCCCGTGGTGAACCTGTAGTTCCAGCTGCGGGGGTTCTTTTCAGCGCACCAGCCGGAAGAACCCCCGCACCTGTGCCACGAAGGACTCGGGCTGTTCGAGCGCGGCGAAGTGCCCGCCGTGCGGCAGTTCCTCGAACCAGCGCAGATCCGCGTAGTACTTCTCCGCCTGCCGTCGCGACGGACGCGTGATCTCCTTCGGGTACACCGAAATGCCCGACGGCGCGCCGACGCCCTCCCCGAAGCCGCGGCGTTCGAGCCGGTTCTCCCAGTAGATGCGCGCCGACGACGTGGCCGACGCGGTGAACCAGTACGCGGAAATGTTGTCGAGGATCTTCTGCCGGGAAACGGCGTCCTCCGGCAGGCCGCCGTTGTCGGTCCACGCCCAGAACTTCTCCGCGATCCACGCCGCCTGGCCAGCGGGCGAATCGGTGAGGCCGTAGCCGAGCGTCTGCGGCCGCGTGCTCTGCTGCTGCGAATAGCCGGTTCCGGTGGCGATGAACTCCTTCGCCGCCTCGATCTTCTGCTGTTCCTCCGGCGTCGGATCCTCCATCGGGGGCAGCGCGGCGAAGTTGACGTGCACGCCCGCCAGGTGCTCCCGCGCCACCTCGTCGAGCACGATGCTCACGCCCGCACCCCAGTCGCCGCCCTGCGCGCCGTAGCGCTCGTAGCCGAGCGAGGTCATCAGCTCGTCCCACGCCTTCGCGATCCGGGGCAGGTTCCACCCAGGTTCGCTCGGCTTGTCGCTCCAGGCGAACCCCGGCAGCGACGGCGCGACGACGTGGAAGGCGTCCGGGGGATCGCCGCCGTGCGCGCGGGGATCGGTGAGCGGGCCGAGCACGTCGAGGAACTCGAACACCGAGCCAGGCCAGCCGTGCGTCAGCACCAGCGGGAGCGCGTCCGGCTCCGGCGAGGTGACGTGCAGGTAGTGCACGCCGAGGCCGTCGATCTCGGTGCGGAACTGCGGGTAGGCGTTGAGCCGCTCGGCGAACCCGAAGTCGTAGTCCTCCGCCCAGTACCGGCACAGCTCGCGCACGTAGCCGAGCGGCGCGCCCTGCGACCAGTCGCCGACCGGTTCGGCCTCCGGCCACCTCGTGCGCCGCAAACGCTCGCGCAGTTCGTCGATTTCGGCTTCGGACACCGTCACCTCGAACGGTTCGGGCACGGGCGCTCCCCTCGTCGGTGAGATCCACGCTACCGGCGTGGGGGCGGCGCTCGCCGCCCCGAGCTGGCGTGATGTCATGACGGGGTGCCTGAAACCGACACCGGCGCCCCGCCGCGCACGCTGATCGTCATCGCGGCCGTGCTCGCGGTCGCGCTCGCGGTCGGCGTCGCGATCTTCGGGATCGTGGCCGGGAACAGCGGCGATTCCCCGAACGCGGACGACGACGCGGTCATCGGCCCGCTTCCGCTGGTGTCCGTGCCCGCGCCGCGCGCGACCGCGCCGGAGTGCGCGGACCTCGTCGGGGCGGTGCCGGGCGAGCTGACCTCGAACGGCAAGCAGCTGCCGCGCCGCGAGCTGGCCGCACCCGCACCGCCCGCGACCGCGGCGTGGGGCAGGGACAACCCGGTGGTGCTGCGCTGCGGCCTCGACCGGCCCGCCGAGCTGACCCCGACCGCGCAGCTGCGGGTCGTCAACGGCGTGCAGTGGCTGGAGGTCCCCGGCGAGGGCACCGCCACCTGGTACGCGGTGGACCGGCCGGTATTCGTGGCGCTGACGATCCCCGGCGACGCCGGAACCGGCCCGCTGCAGGACCTGTCGACGCTGATCGGCTCGAAGCTGAAGCCCCAGCCGCCGAAGTTCTAGCCCACTGCTCACGCGAACGGGACCAGAGCGCCCGCTAGCGGAGGCCGGTTCCCCTGGCGATCGCGGTGTCGACCAACGTCGACAGCAGGGTCGGGTAGTCGATTCCGGTGACGGCCCACATCTTCGGGTAGGCCGAGGTGGAGGTGAACCCCGGCATCGTGTTGACCTCGTTGATGACCAGCTCGCCGCCGTCGGTGACGAAGAAGTCCACGCGCGCGATGCCCTGGCCGTCCAGTGCGCCGAACGCCTTGACCGCCATCGCGCGGATCCGCGCCACGATCTCGTCGTCGAGCTTGGCGGGGATGTCCAGTTCGGCGGCTTCGCCGAGGTACTTCGTGTCGAAGTCGTACCAGGCGCCGGGGTCCTGGTCGAGCACGCGGATCTCGGCGGGAAGCGACGCTTCGACGCGGCCGTCGGGGAACTCCAGCACCCCGCATTCGACCTCGCGGCCCACGATCGCCTTCTCCACCAGGACCTTCGGGTCGGTCTTGCGCGCGAGCGCGATCGCGTCGTCGAGGTCGGCCCAGTCGGTGACCTTGCTGATGCCGACCGAGGACCCGGCCCTCGCGGGCTTGACGAACACCGGCAACCCGAGCCGTTCGCGGTCCCCGATGTCCACAGTGGACTGGCCGCGGCGGAGGGTGACCGCTTCGCCGACCGGAAGTCCTTCCGCGACAAGGAGTTTCTTCGCGTACTCCTTGTCCATCGCGGTGGCGCTCGCGAGCACACCGGCGCCGACGTAGGGAATACCCGACATTTCGAGCAGGCCCTGGATCGTACCGTCCTCGCCGAACGCGCCGTGCAGCACCGGGAACACCACGTCGACCGCGGAGAGCACCTCGGCCTCGGTACCCGGTTCCAGGCTCACGAGCTGCTGGTTCGTCGGGTCGCCCGCCAGCACGAGCGCCTTGCCGGTGTCGACGGTCGGCAGCTTCGTGCCGTCGATGCGCAGGGTCTCCGGGTCGCTGGTGCCCAGCACCCACCCGCCGTGCGGGGTGATGCCCACCGGCAGCACCTCGAAGCGCTCCGGATCCAGGTTCGCCAGCACGCTACCGGCGGAAACACAGGAGATCGTGTGCTCGGTGCTACGGCCGCCGAACACCACGGCCACGCGCGTCTTACGGGAACTCATGGGGGGTCACACTACCGGGCGCTTGTGCCGCCGGACTCAGCGCAGTAAGCCGACCACGGTGTCCAGCGCGTCGTGCAGGGCGTCCCTGGAACAGCCCGCGTAGCCGATCGCCACGCCGTGCGCCGTGGGCGTCCCGGCGAAGTGGCGCGCGAGCCCGTCGAGCCGGATCCCCCTCGACTCGGCCTCCGCGAGGCGCTCCCGCTCGACCGCCGCCGAGGTGAACAGGACGACGAGATGGGCGCCCGCGTCGTCGCCGAGCACCCGCACTCCCCCGTCGCGCAGCGCCGCGACCAGCATCGACCGGCGTTCGGACAGCTCGCGCCGCAGCTTGCGCAGGTGGCGGCCGAGATCGCCGTGCCTGGCCAGCTCGACCAGCACCCGCTGACCGGCGGGCGACGGCCTGGTGCCGGTGCGGTCGCGGTAGGTCAGCACCGCGGCGGTCACCTCGGGCGGCGCGACCAGCCAGCCCGCGCCGAGTGTCGGGGTGAGGATCTTGCTGGTGGTGCCGAGGTGCACCACCACGTCGGGTGCGAGCGCGGCCAGCAGCGGCAGCGGTGCCACGTCGAAGCGCAGTTCTCCGTCGTAGTCGTCCTCGATGATCAGGAGCTGCTCCGCGCGGGCGCGTTCGACCAGCTCGACCCGCCTGGACGCGCTCATCCTGCTGCCCATCGGGTACTGGTGCGCCGGCGAGCAGTACACCGCGCGGACCCCGGCGGGGACCGCGTCGGGACGCAGCCCTTCCCCGTCGACCGGCACGCCGGCCACCCGCACGCCCGCCGCGGCGAACGCCTGCACCGCGCGCTGGTAGCCGGGTTCCTCGACGGCGACGACGTCACCGGGTTTCAGCACCGCGCCAGCGAATTCGACCACGGCCGCGGTGGTGCCACCGGTGGCGAGCACGGAGTCGGTGCCCACGGCGAGGCCGCGGTGGCGGAGCAGGTGCTCGCCGATCGCCGCCCGGTAGTCGGGGATGCCCGCGCGCTGGGCGCGGACGAGCGGCGCGGTGTCCGCGGCGGCACGCCACGCCCGGCGCCACGCCGCCTTGTCGAGCCCCTCGGCCCACGGTGTGCCGGGGGTGAGGTCGAGCAGTTCGACGGGTTCGGTGGTTTCCCCGAAAACGGTCCCGTGCGCGGGCCGGTCGCTCGGCGGCGACGTGGTGACGTAGGTGCCGGAGCCGTGGCGTCCGGCGATCCAGCCTTCGGCGTGGAGCTGCTCGTAGGCGGCGGAGGTGACCGTGCGGCTCACGCCGAGCCGGTCGGCGAGCGCGCGGGTGGACGGCAGCCGGTCGCCGCCGCGAAGATGACCAGTGGCCGCCGAGGCTCGCAGGGCGTCGGCGAGCTGGACCGCGAGCGGCACCCCGGAATCACGATCGAGGAAAACGGGCAGCGCGGTATCGGTGGTCGACACGCACACCTCCAAAGTGGCCTTCCAAAGTATACCCAAATTGGACGTTCAACCAGTCCACTGGGTGCGTCAGGATCACCTTCATGACGCTCGCACCGCTGTCTTCCACCTCGCGCAGCACCCTCACCCGGAAGAAGGAAAGGGCCGCCACCGATCGGCAGGCACTGTACGACGTCCTCGACGAGGGGTTGATCTGCCACCTCGGCCTCGTCCGCGACGGGGCGCCGGTGGTGCTCCCGACCGGGTACGGCCGCGACGGCGACACGCTCTACCTGCACGGGTCCACCGGCTCCGGCAACATGCGCGAAGCGGCGCGGGGGATCGACGTGTGCGTCACCGTCACACTGGTCGACGCGATCGTCTACGCGCGCTCGCTCAACAACCACTCGATGAACTACCGCAGCGCCGTCATCCACGGCCGCGCCCGCCAGGTGACCGACGACGGCGAGAAGACGCTCGGGCTGCGGGCCATCACCGACCAGCTCGCGCCGGGTTCGTGGGAGCACGCGCGCGGAGTGAACGCGAAGGAGTCCGCGTCGGTGTCGGTGATCGCGGTGGACCTCGCCGAGGCCGCGGTCAAGGTCCGCGCCGGAGACGCGATCGACGATCCCGAAGACGTCGAGACCGGCACCGCGTGGGCTGGCTTGCTCCCGGTGCGCACGGTGTTCGGGACCCCGGAGCCCGCGTCATACGTCCCGGCGGGCACCCCGGTGCCGCCGCACGTTCACGACCGGGCCTGAAGCCGCACGGTGAACCGCGTGCGCCCCGGCTCGCTCTCCACGTCGACGCGGCCGCCGTGCGCCTCGACGAGCGACTGGACCACGGCGAGGCCGAGCCCGGTCCCGCCGGTTCCGGTCGCTCCTCGCGCGCGGGAATCGTCGACGCGATAGAAGCGGTCGAAAATGCGGGCGAGCGCTTCCTCGGGGATTCCGGGCCCTTCGTCGGTGACGGACAGGAGCACCTCTTCGCCTTGGCGCGCAACGGAAATCGTCACGGGTGTACCCGTCGGCGTGTGCACGGCGGCGTTGGTCAGGAGGTTGTCGAGCACCTGCCGCAGCCGCACCGGATCCGCGAAGATCACGTGCGGGCCGTCGCCGATCTCGAGCGCGAGCGACCGGTCCGCGTAGGCGGCCTGGAACGCCTGCGCCGCTTCGGCCGCCAGCTCGGCGGCGTCGATCTCCTGCCTGCGGATCGGCGGCTCGGCACCCGGTTCGTCGAGGCGCGCAAGCAGCAGCAGATCGTCGACGAGGACGCTCATGCGTGCCGTTTCTTCGCGGATCTTCGCCAGGTGCGCGTCACGCTCGGCCGGCTCGTTCGCGGCCGCGTAGCGGAACAGGTCGGCGTACCCGCGGATCGAGGTCAGCGGGGTGCGCAGTTCGTGCGAAGCGTCGGCGACGAACCGGCGGAGGCGTTCATTCGCGGCCGCGCGCGCGGCGAACGAGGAGTCGATGTGGTCGAGCATGAGGTTGAACGCGGTGCGCAGTTCAACGACTTCGACGCCGCCGCCGCTGGCCTGCGCGCGCACCGGGACGTTCGCGGAATCGGTCAGGTCGTGCGAGGTGATGTAGTGCGCGGTGGCCGCCATCGAGCTCAGCGGCCGCAAGCCCCGTCTCAGCACGATGCGCCCCGCCACCACGAGGACGCCGAGCGCCAGCACGAACGCGATCACCTCGACCAGGATCAGCTGGTTCACCGTCTTCTCGAGATCGTTCCGCGGCGCCGCGCTCAGCAGCACTTCGCCCGCCTCGATCGGGCAAGCGCGAACCCGGTAGGCGCCGAGGTCGTGCAGCGAAACGGTGGTCATGATGTCGCCCTTGGCCGCCTGCAGCGCGATCGCGGAAAGCTCGTCGTATCGCGGCGGCAGCGCACCACCGGGTTTCGCGGTGACCGTGGTGCCGTCGATCTCGAAAACCGCCGAGTACCACGAATACGCGGCCTTCGGCGGGCTGTGCTCGTTGCGCAGGCGGCTGAGCTGTTCCAGCTGGCTCTTGGTGAGCTGCTCGTCGAGCCTGCGGCCGAAGTAGTCCTGCATGATGCCGACCATCACGGTGCCCACCGTCGCGAACACCACGAGCGCCAGCACGCCGAGCGCGAGCGCGAGCCGGGTGCCAAGGCGCAGCCGCCGCCACGCGTCGAGCCAGCGCGTCACCGCGTCACCTCGCGCACCACGTACCCGACGCCGCGCACGGTGTGGATCAGCGGTTCACCGCCGTCGTCCACCTTGCGGCGCAGGTGCGAAACGACCAGTTCGACCACATTGGACTTACCGCCGAAGTCGTATTCCCAGACGTGGTCCAGTATCTGCGCCTTCGTCAGCACGGCGGGCGAGCGACGCATGAGGTAGCGCAGCAGCTCGTACTCGGTCGGCGTGAGCGAAACCTCCCTGCCCGCGCGGCGGACCTCCCTGGTGTCCTCGTCGAGCACGAGATCGGCGACCTCGATCACGGAGCGCTTCCACGCGGGCCCGGTGCTGCGGCGCAACACCGCGCGCAGCCTCGCCATCAGCTCCTCCACGGAGAACGGTTTGACGAGGTAGTCGTCACCGCCCCTGGTCAGCCCGGTGATCCGGTCCGCCGTCGCGTCCTTCGCGGTCAGGAACACCACCGGTACCGCGCGGCCGCCCTCACGCAGGCGCTCCAGCACGGTGAACCCGTCGAAATCGGGCAGCATGAGGTCCAGCACGACGATGTCGGGCCCGAACGACGCGGCCTTCTCCAGCGCGTCGGCGCCGGTACCCGCCGTGACCGCCTGCCAGCCCTCGTACCGGGCGACGGTGGCGACGAGATCGGCGATGTGCGGTTCGTCGTCGACGACGAGCAACCGCACGGACTCCTCTTTCTGCACCCCTTCATCCTGCGGTACGGCGTGCGCGCGAAGCGACCCGGGACGCACCGAGCGGCCCGAACGACAGCAAGCCGACAGCTTGTCAGCGGTGCCCCACCACGAGTTCCAGCCGCCCCGGCGGCGGTAGCGGCGCGCGCTCGGGGGAAACCTGGAACGCCTGGATCGCGAGTGCGGCGAAGCGCCGGGAAGCCGCGACGGCGGCGGCCGTCGTCTTGGCCTGGATTCCCTGGTTCGCCATGAACACGAGGATCAGGTCGTCCAGGACGAAATCGGGGCGGAGGTGACCGGTTTCCTTGGCGCGGCGGGCCAGTTCGGCGGCCGACCGCAGGATCGACGCGCGGGCCGCGTCGAAGTCGATCGCCTCGGGAAAGGCGGTGAGGAAGGCCTCCGTGAATCCGCGATCGTGCACATGCGACTCGAAGAGCTTCTCGATCACCGTGCGGAACCCGTGCCACGGGTCCGGATCGGCGAGCCCCTCGTCGACGATCGCGCGGCAGACCTGCATCTGATCCTCGAACGCCTCCGTGACCAACGCCTGCTTGGTCGGGAAGCGGCGGTACAGGGTGGCCGGGCCGACCCCGGCGCGCCGGGCGATCTTCCGCATCGGCACGTCCAGCCCGTCGGCGGCGAACAGCGCGCGGGCCGAGGCGAGGATGCGTTCGCGGTTGTCCCTGGCGTCGGCGCGCAACGGCTGAGGCAGACGATCGGTCACCGCTCTCACTCTAGGCTAACCGGACGCCTGCGTCCGTTAGCTTCGATGAAAGGAGTTCACCACAGCGGAAATGACGACCGTGAAAGCGGTTTCGATCCAGGCGTTCGGCGATCCCGGCGGCCTGGCGGTGATCGACATCCCGGTTCCCGCTCCCGGCCGGGGGCAGGTGCTCGTCGCCACCGAGGCGATCGGCGTCGGCGGAGTCGACGTCCTGATCCGGAGCGGCGCTCTCGCCGCTCGGGGCTTCCGGAAAGGGTTCATCCCCGGCAGCGAGGTGGCCGGCACCGTGACCGCGGTCGGCGACGGCGTCGACGAGGCGTGGGCCGGCCGGCGCGTGTGGGCGTTCACGGGCAGCGGCGGTTACGCCGGCCAAGCGGTCGTCCCGTCGAAGAAGCCGTCCCCCTCCCCCGCGAATCTGTCCTCTGTGGACTCGGTGGCGCTCGGGACTTCCGGTGTGGTGGCCTATTCCGGCCTCGCCCACGCCCACTTCACTCCCGGGGAGTCGGTGCTGGTACGCGGCGCGGCGGGCAGCATCGGGACCATGACGGTGCAACTCGCTGTCCGTGGCGGAGTCGGTGCGGTGGCGGTGACGACGTCGTCGGCCGAGCGCGGCGAGCGCCTGCGCGAACTCGGCGCGACGCACGTACTGGACCGCCAAGGCGACGGCGACGGTCCAGCGGGCTACGACGTCATCATCGATGTCGTGGCCGGTGCGGACCTGCCGTCCTTCCTCGACCTCCTCAACCCGAACGGCCGCATGGTCGCCGTCGGCGCGATCGGCGGCCAGCCGTCAGCGGACTTCGGCACGAAACTGATCTCGGCGTTCAAGAAATCGCTGTCGTTCGGCACCTTCAGCGCCGACACCGTGCCCGCGCCCGACCGGCGCGCCGTGCAGGCCGACCAGGTCACCACCGCGAGCCGCGGCGAACTGAGCACGGTGGTGCACGAAGCGCTGCCACTGGAGAAAGCCGCGCTGGCGCACCGGAAAATGGACGCGGGCGAAGTGTTCGGCCGGATCGTGCTCACCCCGTAGCCGAAGAGTGCCGGGACAGTGCGTCTCGGCACGCCTCGGCGGCCGCTGCCGGATCGTCCGCGTAGAACGCGATCACCCGCGCGCTCGCCTGCTTCCCGAGTGGTCGGGTGAACGCGATCGGTTCGGTCAACTCCACCACGACGTTCGTTTCGGCGTCGAGCACGAGCATGAACTCTTCGCCGGAGAAACGCACGTAAGCACCCGCGTCGTAGGTCTTCTTCTCGTATCGGAACGAGGAAACCGCACCCATCGGCACTCGCACGTCCAGGTAGTGGCCGAACCGGATCCGCAGTTCCTCCGGCGAGACGGTGTGCGGCCGCGTGATCATCGACGACAGAAGACCGAGCGTGAACAGCACGGTGTACCCATCGGCGAACCACAGGATCATGTGTGCCATGGCGGGGAACTTCGCGAACGAAAACACGACCGACTCGACGAGGCTGAGCCCGCCGAGGGTGAGCAGTAGCGCCCGCTCCGCTCGCACGTACGGCATCGCGACCGCACCAGGAGCCACCGCCCGGCGTCGTCGCAGCAGCGTGACCGTGCTGGCCAAGGTCCGGTTGTCGTTGCGCAAGTAGTTGACCAGTGCGTTCATCGCGGTCCCGGAACTCCCATCGTTTCCTGCTCACGTCCGTTGTTCGATCGGATCGGACAGTTCCTTGACCATGACCACCGACGCTTCGCCGAAGCCCGCTTTGCGGTACAGCCCTCTCGCGGCGAAGTTGTCTCCGACGACGTGCAGCCGCAGGGTCTCCAGACCCATGAGCCGAGCCATCCCTTCTCCCGCCCGAAGTATCGCGAGCCCGATTCCACGACGCCGCAGGGCATTCACGACGATGACATCGTAGATGAAACCGGTCTTACGAACTCGATCCTGCTCGGCGAGCCATATCATACCCACTTTCTCCATCGCATTGAAAGCATTATACAAATGGTGTCCATGTGTACCCACGCCATTAGGCAAAAGTTTTTCATAGGTCTTCACAGCGACAGCCTTCGCATCCTCCGGACCGCAGACCTTCGCTGCGACCTGCGCCAGGGCGTAGCGGTCGATCGCATCCCGGAGATATTCTCCGAAATCTTCATCGCTCATGTATCTGAGACTTACCGAATTCCCCATCACCGATAGCTCCTCACCAGTCGACCAAGTCACTTCCCTCGCCATCCACCAGTTCGCGCAGACGGTCGATCTCGATGCTGTGGTAGCCGTTCCATCCGACGTACCGCGCGAGCGAGACGAGGCGGTCGACGCGCCTGAGCACGGCGATCCTCCCGAGCTCGGCACCGTTCGGCACCGCTCCGTACCCATCCAGAAATGCGTCTCGAAGGAGGCGGTAGTCCCGCACGCCGCCATGATGCGGATCGAGACTCCTGATCAACTCCAGTGCCTCGATGAACGCGGCGACATCGTTGGCGGGCGGCCCGAGCGCGAGCTCGCCACGACTCAGTACGAACAGATTTTGCAAACACCTGCTCGCGACCAGGTCACCGGGAAGAGTTCTGCCATGAAGAAGACAACGAGGGTGCGCATCGTCCATCAGTCCGGTGCACCAGTCCACCAGCGTTGCCCACCGTCCGCCCGTTATCGCCTCCCCCAGTACAGCGAAGAGATACCGTTCCGCGTCCGAGGGCCCAGGACTGGCGAGCCATGATCGCAGTCCGCGTAGCCAAGCGGGTGCTCCAGCGACGCCTTCCGGTAGGCGAACTCGATGCAAACGTCGAATGCTGACCCCCAACTCGTGGAACAGGTGCAGATATCGCACAGGCGGGATCGAACCGTTCAACATGCGCCAAGCGACGCTCACACTGTCCGGCAGGCTGTAAACGAGTCTTCCTTGTTGCGACGATCCGAAGACGAACCGCACGACATCAGTGTTCAGCGACTCGACGGCTTCGCGGGCCGATTCGGGCGGGAGCGTGAGCGCCGCATCCGGGCATGCCGCGCTGGTCGCCTGCTGATACCAGCGAAAACTATCATCGGAACACCGGGAAACAAAGGTCGTCAACTTTCCTGTCGAGTACTTGAGTATTATTTCACCGAGCACCCCGGGAATCAGCATGGATCCTTCCTTACTGGTGCGACGGAACCAGGTGGGTCCGGTCACGACCGCACCCACCTGGCTATGGTCTTTGTCGCTTATTTGCCGCAGTGGAAGATCGCAGTGGTCAGCGAAACGGTCACCGTGACGACGGTGGTGCCGACCAGCTCCTGGTAGCCGTCCTTGGCGGCGAGCGAGAGCTCGTTGTCGGTGGTGTAGTGCTGGTAGCCGTGCACGAGCTCGGCGAGCGAGCCGGCATCGGCGTTGATCGTCTTCTCCGCAAGAAGGCTGGACATGACTTTCCTTTCGCTATTTTTTCTTATTGACATCCTGGACATGGGCAGGAAGCCCCGTCCAGGAAACTTTGGTCCAGTTCGGGCGAATTCAGGTTTCGGTACGGTTCGGAAGGGTCGATGTTCGCGGCTACGAGCGCCGAAGCAACGATGTCACTCAGCGGATGGGTCGCCTGGAGTGCGTGGTCGACGATACCGTCGGCCACGGCCCTCGACCTGTGTTCTCCGAAGCTGAGCCGTCGCGACCGCACCTGGCCGCCGTCGGGCTCCCATGCGATGGCCACCCCAGCCGCGACCTGTCGAGCGAAAGGCGAAGTCCTCTCGCTCGCGCCGCCCGCTGAGGACACCGCACGACGAACCACGGGCAGGGCGCCCTTCGCTTCGGGGCGCAGGTACACCACGATGGCATCCCTTTGCGGATAGTTTTTCGCCCGAACCAACAGCTTCGCCCGATAGCCGAAGTTCTCGTTCTCCAAATCACGCAGGATTTTCCGCCAGGTGAGAAGGGCGGTGTCGGTGTCCGACAGCCCAACGTAGACACGGAGCACCGGGTCTTCCGAAGTCCAAGCCTGCTGGCGAGAGCTGTCGACGAGCAGGTAACCGGGTGACAGCATCGGCCTCGCCGCGGGCAGGAGCACTCCGATATCGTCCGCGCCGGATCCGACACCTTCGTCATAGACGTGCGCTTTCGGAACCCAAACCCGCACTCCGTTCACGCCAACCAGCATCGATCCGCCCTCGGACTTCATCGGAACAGCACGACTTTGCCGGAATTCGTGCGGAACCAAGTCGGCCGCCTGTTGTTCGAATCGTCGATCACGGGCCGATTCAGCATCAGCATGACCATTCTCCGCGAGCCCCTGATGAAACCGTCTGTAAATCAAGCGCGCGAGGTCGGCGCGAAGGGCAGCCAAAGTACCTGCCGTGCACACCTCACCCCTGACCTCCACGGTAAGACTCGTGAGGTCGACCGCGATCTGGGGCAGCACATCGGATATTTCCGCGCTCAACCGGCGATCGCTACCGCTGACCAATTCTGTCCTCGTCAAGTCCGATCAGCTCCACGAAACGCCTGGGGTTCAGAAGCAAGCCACGCCCGGTACCGGCCAGCGCGCGACGGTGCAGCGAGTTCACATTGGCCTGCCACAGCCGCCAGTACCCGATCGAAAAGATGCCAACCGCAGCAGGCGACCACCCGGTCGACGAAATCGGGATCCTCGCCTTTCGCACTCTCCCGGTAGCTCCCCCAGAACTCCTTGATATTCGCCTTGGCCTTGTCGAGAGACCGCTCCACACACTCGGCCATCACGGTGTCCGAGAAGCCTCCTTCACCCGAACCGAGCGCTTCTTTCAGACCAGCCGAGACAATACGGTGAATCCATTCACCCACGAACGCGCCGACATCTTGTGCCGGATCACCCATGCCGAACTCTTCCCAGTCCACAAGGAGCAAAGCCCCCTCATCGGTGACCAAGAACTGGTCCAGCCGGATATCCCCATGGGTCGGCACCGGCACAACCGCACCGGAACGGACTCGTCCCAAAGCGGCGTGTAGCTCACGGTCGCTCTGGAGCAGAGCCCACATCTGGAGCAAACCGCCACTGCAGGAGGTGTAGTAGGGCAGGCTGAGACCAGTGAAGAAATCCAACGCCGGAAAGACCTTGGCGGATGATTCAGGTGGGGCGTCGTCGACGAACCTCGCACCATGGAGCTCCCCCAAGGCAGCACCTGCGGCACGGCACAACTCCGGTCCGAACTGGTCAGCATCTGCGACCTGGGCACCCGTCCTCGCTGACGGGAACCATTCCGTCAGGTGCACCGCAGGACTGTTTGTGAATCCGATTGTCCGGGGCCAGCGCAAATGGCTGTTGAGCGCGTTCCCCTCATACAGGGCTTCAAAACAGACGGCACGCCGCAATGCTCGCTGGGAACCGGGGCGATCCGGGTCCATTAGTTTCGCGAAAACGGCTGCACCGCTGGTGGTAACGCCAGCGAAGTTCTGGTTGCGCCCCGGCGGGGTGATGACGGTGTCGGCCAGGAATCTGCCGTGGCCGAACGCGCCGAGAGCTTCGTCAACCACTTCCCTCACATCGAACTGATACGGGAAAGCTCCCCCCGAGTCGGTTCCGGCCCACCCCAGCCCGGAACCAGAATTGAGCCTTTCGTCTATCGTGCTGCACAATGGACGGTTCTAACAGGATAGTCTTCGACGCACATCGAAATCGCGCGCTCGGATCGCGCAATGCAGTCGAAATAATGAGGAGAATTGAACAGAATACCGATACCGCAGATCCGGTCGTTCAGCATCAAGTGGGCATGGTCGTCACTGTAATGCCGACTTTCCGGGCACGTCAGTATTGACCCGGGGAAGGTTCAAGGAAACATGCCCGCGCAAAGGTACGGGCACGCGCTTCGACGGAGAAGCCGGTGCGATGCCTGGCCGAGCCGAACGGTCAGGCCAGGATGACTTTGCCTAGTTCGGCATGCGTGGCCAGCAGCGGGTGCTTCGGCAGGATCCGCACCGTGTACCCGAGCGAACCGGCCTGCGGCAGTTCCAGCGACGCGGTGAACTCCCCGATCCCGGTGGCCTCCATGGTCACCGCCACCGGGTCCTCGAGGTCGTCGGTGTCGCCGACCCTGCCCACCACGGCCTGAACCTCCACATCGGACGGTTCGAGCCCGGCGAGGTCGATCCTGGCGCGCACCCTGATCTCGTGGCCGACCACCAGCGCGTCCGGTGGCTCCACCACGAGTTCGGAGTCGAAGAGCCGCACGCTGCGCCACGACAGTGCCATCTTTTGCTGGTACTGGGCCAAAGAACGGGACCCGGCGAACCCGTCGGCGACGGCGGCGGTGACCGTTTCCGCGGCAGGGCCGTAGCAGGTGTCCACGTATTCGCGGACCATCCTCGACGCCTGCACGCGCGGGCCCAGCGTGTCCAGGGTGTGCCAGATCCGCGACAGCCAGCCCTGCGGCACACCGGACGGCCCCCGGTCGTAGAACAGCGGAACCACCTGCTGCGCAAGCAGATCGTAGAGCGCGGCGGCTTCGAGGTCGTCGCGGCGCAGCGGGTCGGTGATGCCGTCGGCGGTCGGGATCGCCCAGCCGTTGCTGCCGTCGTAGCACTCGTCCCACCACCCGTCCTTGATGGACAGGTTGAGCCCGCCGTTGAGCGCGGACTTCATCCCCGACGTACCGCACGCTTCGAGCGGGCGGGTGGGGTTGTTGAGCCACACGTCGCAGCCGCGGTAGAGGTAGCGCGCCATCGACATGTCGTAGTCGGGCAGGAACACGATCCGCCTGCGCACCGCCGGATCGTCGACGAACCGCACGATCTGCTGGATCAGCGCCTTGCCGCCCTCGTCGGCCGGGTGCGACTTGCCCGCGACCACGAGCTGCACCGGGCGCTGTTCGTCGAGCAGCAGCGCGCGGAGCCGTTCCGGGTCGCGCAGCATCAGCGTCAGCCGCTTGTAGGTGGGCACGCGGCGCGCGAACCCGACGGTCAGCACGTCCGGATCGAACACCGAGTCGACCCAGCCGAGTTCGAGCGGGGAAGCGCCGCGCTGCAGCCACGACGCGCGCACGCGGCGGCGCACCTCGGCGACCAGTTTCTGGCGCAGGTCGCGCCGCAGCGCCCACAGCTGCTCGTCGGTGACCTTGTCGCGCAGGCCGAGCCCGCCGTCGCGGCCGAGCCGGTCGTAGTCGCCGTCGAGCAGCTCGGTCATCTCCCGCGCCACCCAGGTCGGACCGTGGACACCGTTGGTGACGGCGGAAATCGGCACCTCGTCGTCGTCGAAACCGGGCCACAGGCCGCCGAACATGCGCCGTGAGACCCGCCCGTGCAAAGCGGAGACCCCGTTCGCGCGCTGCGCGAGCCGCAAACCCATATGCGCCATGTTGAACAGCCCCGGGTTGTCCTCGGCGCCCAGCGCGAGCACGCGGCGGAGGTCGAGCTTGGGCAGCAGCCTGCCGTCGCCGAAGTAGCGCTGCACGAGGTCGACCGGGAACCGGTCGATCCCGGCGGGCACCGGGGTGTGCGTGGTGAACACCGTGCCCGCGCGCACCGCGGGGAAGACGTCGTCGAACTCGAGCCCGCTGGTGTTCATCAGCTCGCGCGCGCGTTCGAGACCGAGGAATCCCGCGTGCCCTTCGTTGGTGTGGAAGACCTCCGGCTGCGGGTGCCCGGTCAGCGCGCAGTACCGGCGCACCGCCCGCATACCGCCGATCCCGGCGAGGATCTCCTGGCGGATCCGGTGGTCCGCGTCGCCGCCGTAGAGCCGATCCGTGACGCCGCGAAGGTCCTCGTCGTTCTCTTCGATGTCCGTGTCGAGCAGCAGCAGCGGGATCCGGCCGACGCTCGCCTGCCAGATCTGCGCCCGCAGCTCGCGCCCGCCCGGCATCGCGACGCCGACCATGACCGGCGCACCGGACGGCTCGGTCAGCAGCTGCAGCGGCAGCCCGCTCGGATCGATCACCGGGTAGTGCTCGACCTGCCAGCCGTCGAGGGACAGCGACTGCCGGAAGTACCCCGCGCGGTAGAGCGGGCCGACCCCGATCAACGGCACGCCGAGATCGGACGCCGCCTTCAGGTGGTCGCCCGCGAGGACACCGAGGCCGCCGGAGTAGTTCGGCAGCGCCTCGTGCACGCCGAACTCCATGCAGAAGTACGCCACCGCGGCGGGCAGGCCGCCCACTTCGGCGGAACGCTCCTGGTACCACCGCGGCGCGGTCAGGTATTCGCGCAGGTTCTCGGTGACCTCGTTGGCGCGTGCGAGGAAGGTCTCGTCGGCGGCCAGCTCCGCGAGTCTGCCCGCGGAGACCGCGGTGAGCATCCGCAGCGGGTCCCTGATCCGGCGGAACAGCTCGTCGTCCATGGACGCGAAGAGGTCCCGCGTCGGCGGATGCCACGTCCAGCGCAGGTTGGTGGCCAGCGCGGTGAGGCCCGTGAGCGGTTCGGGGAGGCTGGGGCGGACGGTGAACCGGCGCACTGCTCGCATGAGGAGCGACCCTAGCCCGTATCGGCGGGGTCGCGCTGTGCAGTCGGCCACGGCGGTTCGGCGAAGCGGTGCGTGCGGGCCGAACGCACTGGGTAGGGTGCGTCGCGTCGGGTGTTCGCCGAGGCCCGCGACGGGCCGTGGATGACGAAGTGAGTGACCATGTTCGCAGGGGGCGTGCGGCGGCCGGTGGCCGTCGTGACCGCAGCCGTGTTGGCCCTCGGGCTCGCGGCGTGCGGATCATCATCGGACGACGAGGGCACGATTTCGCCCGGCACGGTGTCGGGGCTGCCGGTCTCCCATTTCCAGAGCGGTCTCCGCTCGGACGCGCCTTCACCGGACCTCAAGGTCAAGAACGTCTCCGCCGAGGAGTCCGACAAGCTCGCGATGGCCACCATCGCGGACGTGTCCTCGTTCTGGGACGCGAAACTGCCCGAGAACTTCGGCACCAAGTTCGAACCGGTCAAGCAGCTGACCTCGTACGAGTCGAACGGCCCGAACCAGACGACCGGCTGCGGTGACACCAAGAAGCAGATCAACGCGTTCTACTGCGGCGCCGACGACTCCGTCGCCTGGGACCGCGGCGTCCTGCTGCCGATGCTGCTCAAGAAGTTCGGCCCGATGGCCGTCGTGGTCGTGCTCGGCCACGAATTCGGCCACGCGGTGCAGTACCGGGTCCAGGACCAGGCCGGGATCAGCCGCACCACGCCGACGATCGTCAAGGAGCAGCAGGCCGACTGCTTCGCGGGCACCTACTTCCGGTGGATCGCCGAGGACAAGAGCAAGTACTTCCGGGTGTCCACTTCGGAGGGTCTGAGCCAGGTGATGGCCGCGATGTACATGATCCGCGACCAGGCCGGCGGTTCCGCGACCGAGCAGGGCGCGCACGGATCGGCGTTCGACCGCACCTACGCCTTCCAGCTCGGCTTCGAAAAGACCCCGAAGGACTGCGCGGGGATCAACCTGGAGAACACGAAGGCCAGGATCACCGAGAAGGTGTTCGCGCAGGGCAAGGACAAGAATCAGAAGGGCGACTCGCGGATCGACGAGGACGTCATCGGCAAGCTCAAGAAGAGCCTCGACGGCGCGTTCTCCGGTGCCGGCGCGCAGCCGCCGCAGATCGTCGCCGACGGCGGGTCGTGCCCGAACGGGCCGAGCACGCCGCCAGCGTCCTACTGCCCGGCGACCAACACGGTGAGCATCGACCTGCCCGCGCTGCAGGCGCTCGGCAAGCCCGCGCTGAGCGACGAGGAGAAGACCGAGTCGGATCCCGGCGGCATGGGCGACTTCGCGGTGTTCGCCGAGGTCGCGTCGCGGTACACCCAGGGCATCCAGAAGGCCGTCGGCGCGTCGATCGACAACACCAACGCGGGCCTGCGCACGGCGTGCCTCGTCGGCGCGTGGGCCGCGGTCACGAACCAGAAGGGCCAGGAGCTGCGGCTGTCACCCGGTGACCTCGACGAGGCGATCGGCGACCTGCTGCAGCCGACCAGCCTGGTCGCCGCCGACGTGAACGGCAAGCGCGTGGACAGCGGGTTCGCCAGGGTGGAGTCGATGCGCCGCGGCTTCATGGAAGGCTCGCCGAGCTGCTCCCAGCTCTACGGCTGAGCGGTTCGGGGGCGCTTTCGCGAGCGCCCCCGAACCACCGCTAGAACAGGGCGGAAGCGAGGTCCCGCCTGGCCTTCATGACCCGCTCGTCGGCCGCGTCAAACAGCTCGAACAGGCCGACGAGGTGCTCGCGCACGCGGTTGCGGTCCGGACCGGCGGTGCGCCGGACGACCGCGATGAGCCGCGCGAAGGCGTCGTCGACCTTGCCCTCGGCCAGCTCGTAGTCGGCGGCCGCGGTCTGCGCGTCCAGGTCGCCCGGGTTCGCCTCCGCGCGCTCGACCGCGGACGGGTCCGCCTCGTTCGCGCGCTCGGCGAAGCGGACCTGCGTCAGCGCGGCCTTCGCCAGCTCGTTGCCCGGCTCGGCGTCGAGAATGCGCTGGTAAGCGGCCTCGGCGGCGGCGAAGTCACCGCGCTCGAAGGCGTCTTCGGCTTCGGTGAACCGGGGGTCTTCCTCGGGCTCGGCGTCGCCGTCGCGCGCCTGCTCGGCGGCCCTGATCCCGGGCAGCTTGTCCCGCAACGCGTCGAGCAGGGCGTCGAGCCACTTGCGGATCTCCGGCTCGGGCAGCGCGCCGGAGAACGCGTCCACCGGCTGGCCGCCGCCGATCGCCACCACGGTCGGGATCGACTGCGCGCCGAAGAGCTGCGCGATCCTCGGGTTCGCGTCCACGTCGACCTTGGCCAGCACCCAGGCACCGCCGGAGTCGGCCGCGAGCCGCTCCAGCACCGGGCTGAGCTGCTTGCAGGGACCGCACCACTCGGCCCACAGGTCGACGACCACGAGCTGCTGCAAGGAGCGCTCGACCACGTCGGCCTGGAAGGTGGCCTCGGTGACGTCGATGACGGCGGCACCGTCCGCGGGCGGGCCACTCGCCGCGGGCGCGCCCGCCTGCTGCTGGGGTCGGGGCGCCTCGGCGCGGGCCTTCAGCCCGGACAGGTCGACCGCGCCGGAAAGCGCGGCCGACAACGCCGCTGAGTTCGCTGCTGATCCGCGTGGATGTGTCACGCTTCCATCCTGGCACGCGCCACGAGACGTTTCACGGGAGAGGGTGGCCTCGACATGCAGATCACGCGGCGGAGAGTCGTCGTCACGGTCATCGTGCTGCTCGGCGCGTCCTGGCTCACCACCCTCACCGTGTTGATCGCCCAGCAGCCCGAAGCGGGCGTGCCGTCCCCGTCGGAACTGCGCACGACTCTCGAACAAGCTCTGAACAGCAAAGACGCGAAAGCCCTCGAAACGGTCCTCGACTACCCGCCGTCCGCCGCCGCGGACTTCGCGAAGAGCTACGCGGCCCGGTTCACGCAGGAAGGCGCGCGCGATGTGCGCGTAACGCTGGCGCCGGCGGGAGACGCCCCGACGACGGCGACGGTGACCGGCGTGCTCGCCGACGGCCGCCGGTTCGGCTACCCGCTCGCCCTCAAGGAAGACGGCGGCAACTGGTCCGTGGCTTTCGTACCCCCGTTCAGCCCTTGAGCCGGTTGGAACGAAATGTCATCAGGTATTCTTACGTGTAGACGTTTTGTTCCACGAGTGGAGATGACTGCGATGGCGGCGGTGACACCGGGCACGGCCGGACGTCACGGCCTGTCGCGCAGCGGGCTGTACCGCGCCGCACGGAAAGGAAAGCTGGAGCGCATCGCACGCGGGATCTACCTGCCGTCAGACGCTGCCGCGGCGGACTGGGACTGGACCGAGGCGGCAAGCCGGCGCCCGAAGTCGACGATCTGCCTGACCTCGGCACTGGCCCACCACGATCTGACCGACACGATCCCGGCCGCGCTGGACGTCGCGGTTCCCCGGGGAGCGCGCATCCCCACCGGGAATCCATCGATCGCGTGGCACTCGTTCGACCGGGCCACCTTCGAACTCGGCCGCCACGAGATCCCCGTTCCCGGCACCGAGTTGACGATCGGGATCTACTCCGCCGAACGATCGATCGCCGACGCCTTCCGCCTCCGCGGTGAGATCGGCTACGAACTTGCCCGAGACGCCTTGAAGGAATGGCTGCGCCGCGGCGGTAAACCCGCCCGCCTCGTCAAGCTCGCCACCACCCTGCCCCGTGCCAAGGCTCCGATCCTCACCGCACTGGACGCACTCGCATGAACACCGGCAACACGACCTTCAAGCAGGTCCAGGCCACCACACGTTCGACCGCGGCAAGGACGGGACGCGCAGTCCCGACGCAGGAGTATCTGATCCGGCACGTCCTCGAATCGTTCCTCGACCGCCTCACTCGCACGACCCATGCCGACGACTTCGTTCTCAAAGGCGGCATCCTGCTCGCCGCCTACGGGGTACGCCGCCCCACCAAGGACGTCGACGCGAACGCCGTCAACGCCGACGTCTCGACCTCGCATCTCAGCACCGTGGTGCACGACATCGCCGCCGTCGACGCCCCGGACGGCGTGGTCTTCGACGTCGACGCGATCACCGTGCAGGAGATTCGCGAGCAAGCCGACTATCCCGGCTATCGAGTGCGAGTGAAGGCCGCGATCGGCCCCTGGCAGGGTGTCGCGGCCTGGGACATGTCCACTGGCGACCCGATCGTCCCCGCTCCGCGAACCGTGCGAATCGAGCGGGTGCTCGGGGAGCCGATCGACATACTCGGCTACGCGCCGGAGACGACCATCGCCGAGAAAGGCATCACGATCCTCGAGCGCGGTATAACCAGCACCCGGTGGCGTGACTACATCGACATCGTCCAACTCGCCCAGCACGACATCGACGCGGACGAGATCCTCCGCTCCGCTCAAGCAGTCGCCCGATACCGCGGCGTCCACCTCGAACCCGTCAGCCCGCACCTGGCGGGCTACGGCGACGTCGGACAGGCCAAGTGGGCTGCGTGGCGACGCAAGGAAGGGCTCGACACGATCTCCGAAGAACTCCTCGACCACCAGGTCGCACTCGTCGCAGCGATTCTCGATCCCCTCTTCCGGACAGGAACCAGCACGGACTGACTTACACGCCTCAGCTCTCTCGCAGGTGCGCCTCGACCCGTTCGACCTTTGCTTCGAGCTGCCCCTCGAAGCCGGGGCGGATGTCCGCTTTGAGCACGAGGCCGACGCGCGTGGATCCTTCGCCCGCGGCTTCGGTGGCGCGCTTGACGACGTCCATGACCTCGTCCCAGGTGCCTTCGATGTTGGTGAACATGGCGTTGGTCGAGTTCGGCAGGCCGGACTCCCGCACCACGCGGACCGCCCTCGCGACGGCTTCGCTCACACCGCCGTCGGGGTCGCCGCCCGCCGGGCTGACACTGAACGCGACGATCATTCGCTACCTCCCGGATGTTCCAGAGCACATGCATACACGTCCACCGTGCCCGAGCGCCGCGAGTACCCGCTGGTAATTTCGACGACCATGAGCCCGTTGCCGTTCGACCCGATCGCCCGCGCGGCCCAACTGTGGGAGGACCGGATCGGCCCGTCCACCACGATGGCCGCGGTGACCGGCGTGATGCGCGTCCAGCAGATCATCCAGTCCGCGGTGGACGGTGCGCTGAAACCGCACGGCCTGACCTTCGCCCGCTACGAAGCACTGGTCCTGCTGACCTTCTCACGCCGCGCCAGCCTGCCGATGCGCGTGATGGGCGAGCGCCTTCAGCTGCACCCGACGAGCGTCACCAACATTGTCGACCGGCTCGAGAAGGACGGCCTGGTCAAGCGCGTGCCGCATCCGACCGACCGCAGGACCACGCTCGTCGAGATCACCGATCCCGGCAGGCGGCGCCGCGAGGAGGCGACCGAATCGGTCACCGCCATCGACTTCGGCATGACCGGGCTGACCGCCCGCCAGGTCGAGCAGCTGACCGATCTGCTGACGAAGGTCCGCCGGTCCGCAGGGGACTTCGAATAGCAGAAAGGCCCGCCACCTCGGAGGTGGCGGGCCTTTCTTCAGTCGGCTGCGGATCAGGCCGCGACGGGCGTGGCGGCCTTCGCGCTCTGGAAGAGGCCGGTGCCGCCGTGCGTCAGGCGGTGCGGGCCGTCGAGCTTGCCGGTGCGCAGCGCCCACTTCTCGAAGGCCCAGGTGAACAGCGGCGGGATGCTGGACAGCAGCGCCAGCAGGAGGGTCTTGCCGCGCCAGCCGAGCGGCTTGAACACGACGAGGGAGACCAGCACGTACACGACGAAGACGACGCCGTGGACCATGCCGAGCACCGGGACCCCGCCGTCGGAGCCGCCGACGGCGTACTTGAAGAACATCCCGATCAGCAAGCCGGCCCAGGAAAAGGCTTCGGCGACTGCGGCCACGCGGAACACGAGAGCGGCCTTGCTGGACACGACTTCCTCCTAGAAGTTCACACACAAAAAATCGCCCGATCATCGGTGTCCACAGGGGACTCCCCGTGGCCGCCACCTCGTCGTCGAGCGTCCTGTGACCAGTGTGCGCGGTGACCGCCCTCACCGGAACACCGGGTGCCGTGATCATGCTCACCGGAAGACGAGGAAAACCCCTTGGTGAACCGGGGTTTTACGCACTCCCGACCGGTTTACACCGCGTTTCGCGGCCCCGCGCCCACATACTGGGAGTAGCGCGATCTTCGTCACGCCGCGTCATCGCGGTGACCGCACGGGCGCGATCCGTGACTAAAACCGGCCACAGTGGACAGTCAGGGGACCACCGATCCCGCGGACGGGCCATCGAGCCGCGCGGCCGCGTCCGCCAGCAGGCCGCACGGCGTCGCCGCCTCGTCCACCCGGCGCCGCAACGCCTCGACGAACGACGGCTCCCCGTTCAGGTCGTCGAGCATCCGGTTCGCCTCGATCCTGATCCGGTCGACCACCTGGAGGTAGGACCGCACCAGTCCCGGGGCGAGCAACCGCTCCACCAGCTCCTCGCGCGCCTCTTCGTCCGCGCGGGCCCTGCCGAGCAGGCTGACGACGCGCTCGCGGTCCGCGCTGCCGGTGGAGTTGACCAGTGCCACCAGGTGGTAGGTCGGCGTCCGGTTCGCGAGGTCCTCGAACCGGCCGGAGTCCAGGTCCTCCTGGTCGTTGCGGAACTGGCCCAGCAGTCCCAGGTTCAGCCCGAACCGGCGCCACCGCCCGGTGCGGACGTCGTCGGCGCCGGCGGCGCGCGCCGCCATCGAACTCGCCATCACGTACGGCGCGCTGCTCTTGTTGCGGTAGGTCTGCATGACCTGCTCGCGCGTGAGGTCGCCCGGATCGGAGAACAGGTCCGCGAGCTGACCGTCCGTGGCCGCCGTGCACGCCTGGAAGAACTCGAAGGCGAGCGCGCGGCGCAGCTCGTCGCCGACCGGCAGCCGCTGGAGCGCGTGCGGCGGCACCACGTACGCCCAGTTGAACGCGGCCATCATGGTCGCGCCAGCCCCCATCTCCTTCGCCACCCCGGTGACCGCGCCGTCCGACACGTCGTCGATCACGTTCGCCGCGCGCCACCACAGCGCGTGGATGGCGGCGACCGGGACGGCGGGTGCCGGGTCGCCGGTTTCGGCGCCGTGCACCAGCAGGGGCAAGGAGAACTCGTGCCGATCCGGTCTGGCTTCGCGCACCACCGCGGGCACCACCGAACGCAGGTTCCCGTACTGCCGCGTGTATTCCGCGACGAGATCGGCCATGACCTGTTCGATTTCGGCGAACAGGCCGCGGATCCGCTGCTCCGCACCGGTCGTTTCGGTCACGACGGACCCCCAGTGTCAAGTCGTGCGTACCGGTCGTGATCGGCGGTGACCACGGCCGGTTCCGTTCGTCGAACGGTACACGCGCGAGTGATCTTCCGCTGTTTCAGCGGCAAACGGGTGAGCGCGGTAGAAAGGCAGCTATGACCGGTCCAGCCGCGCACTTCGTCGTCGGCACCGGGCGGTGCGGGTCCACCGCGCTGTCCAGAGTGCTCGCCCTGCACCCCGATGTGCTGAGCGTGAACGAACTGCTGTCCTCGTTGGCACCGGGGACCTTTCCCGACGGCGAGCTGAGCGGCGAGGAGTTCTGGCGGCTCCTCGCGGCGCCGAACCCGTTCTTCGACGCCATGCTCCGCGACGGCACGCCGGTCCCGGAGCTGCTGTACCGGCGAGGCAGGTTCACCGGGGGTTCCGGTGTCCCGGCGATTTCGGCGATGGTGCTGCCGCATCTCACCGACGAGCCGGACGCCCTGTTCGACGAGCTGACCGCGGTGGTCCCGTCGTGGCCGTCACAGCCGGTTTCCGAGCACTACGAAGCGTTGTTCGGCTGGTTGTGCGACCGGTTCGGGCGGCAGGTGGCGATCGAACGCTCCGGCTTCTCCCTGCAGTGGATCACCACGCTCGCGAAGCGGTTCCCCGCCGCGAAGCTCGTGCACATGGTCCGCGACGGGCCGGACTGCGCGCTGTCGATGAGCAGGCATCCCGGTTTTCGCTTGGTGGTATTGGAAAACCGGATCAAGGAGCTGACCGGCGTCGCCGCGATGCCCGAGCTGACCGCGGCGGACATCGCTTCGCTACCGCCCGAACTGGCGAAGGTGCCGAGCGCGTCGTTCGACCCCGCGGTGCTGGCGCAACCGCTGCCGCTGGCCGAGTTCGGCGACCTGTGGTCCCGGCTCGTCATCGACGCCGTACAGGATCTCGCCGTGGTTCCGGCGCTTACACTGTCCTTTGAGGACCTTCTCGACGACCCACGCGCCGAGTTGTCCCGGCTCGCCGGATTCGTCGGGGTGGACCCGATCGGTTCGTGGCTCGACGCCGGGCGCGCGCTGCTCGACCGCGGGCGCCGCGGCGGCGCGCGAACACTGCCCCCTGACCAGCTTGCGGAACTGCGGGAACGATGCGCGCCGGGAACGCGCGCTCTGGAGGCGAATTCGTGACGACCCAACCGATCCGGCTCGACGAGGAGTTCTTGCGGGATCCCCACCAGCTGTACGAGCGGCTGCGCGCGGACGTCGCGGTGGCGCCCGCGCTGCTCCCGCACGGGCTGCGGGTGTGGATCGTGAGCCGGTACGACGACGCGAAGGCGGCTTTGGCCGATCCCCGGCTGCTCAAGAACTCCGTTCGCCAGCAAGAACTTTCCGCACGGCAGGCGGAGGAAACCAACTCCGCGCCGGTGATCACCGAGTTCCTGAACTCGCACATGCTCAACACCGACCCGCCGGATCACACGCGGCTGCGGAAGCTGGTGAACAAGGCGTTCACCAGCCGCCGGGTGGCGAGCCTGCGGCCGCGCATGGCGGAGATCACCGAGCGCCTGCTCGACGTCATGCCGACGGGAGAAGTGGTCGACCTGGTCGACGCGCTCGCGTACCCGTTGCCCATCACCGTGATCTGCGAGCTGCTCGGCGTCCCGGAAGGCGACCGGTCGGACTTCCGCGCGTGGTCGGCGACCCTGCTGAACACCGGTGTGTCCGATGAGGACCTCGCCGCCGCGTCCACCGCGATGGTGTCCTACATCGACGCTTTAGTTGCCGCCAAAGAAAAAGCGCCGGGCGAGGACCTGATCTCCGCACTGGTTGAAGCCCGCGAATCCGGCGACCGGCTCAGTGCGGACGAACTGCGCGCCATGGTCTTCGTGCTCCTGGTCGGCGGGCACGAGACCATGGTCAACCTGATCGGCAACGGCACACTCGCCCTGCTGACCAACCCGGCGCAGCTCGCCGCCCTGCGCGACGACCCATCCCTGTTGCCCGCCGCGATCGAAGAGTTCCTGCGCTACGAAGGCCCGGTCAACTTCGCCACGTTCCGCTTCACCGACGAGGCAGTGACGATCGGCGGCGTCACCATCCCGGAAGGCGAATTCGTCGTGATCGCCCTGGTTTCGGCGAACCGCGACGCCACCCGATTCCCGGACGCCGACACCGTCGACATCGGACGGTCGACGGCCGGACACCTGGCTTTCGGCCACGGTGTGCACTACTGCGTCGGCGCACACCTGGCCCGCGCGCAGGCGGAAGTCGCGTTCGGACAGTTGATCGCGCGCTTCCCGTCGATGCGGCTCGCGGTGGATCCGTCGGAGCTGACTTGGCGGCACAGCACCTTGATGCGCGGCCTGGAATCCCTGCCGGTCACTCTCGGCTGATCAGAAAGTCGAACGCCCGTTGCAGCGCGGGCAGGTTGATCTGACCCGCCGTACCCAGCAGGGGCGAGGGGACGGTGACGAGGTGTTCCACCAGCTCGGCCTCGGTCTGCAGATAGTCAGTTTCGGTTGGCAAACCGGTATTTTCGAAGTAACATGACGCTCGACTTTTTAAGCCGCGCTTTCTCCTAAACTGAGCCGAACTCAAGATTCGGTTACTCTCCACCTCGCACCCGCTCATGATCGTCATGATGTCGGCGACCAGCATCGAGCCGAAGGAACGATCGTCGTCGTCGGCTTTCACCGCAGCCAACTCACATACATCGGCAAGTAGGTCCAGCTTGTCTTCCAGAATGGCGAATTCTGCCACCTGCTGTAGCAAATTCAGACGTTCTTCAAGGTTATCAATCTGCCCGGCGGACTGAAGGATCCGATTCCATTTGCCGTTCCACAGAAGATAATCAACAACCGCGTCGGTAAACGCATTGAAATGCACCGCCGCAGACAGGCCACGATCCACATCGCCGCCTTCTAACAACCCCAGCGCCAGTTCCGAGCGAATTCGTGAGTCCTTCCTCCAGGACACGTCGCCCCGGATCTGGCGCTCAACCGTCACCGCGACCTCGGCAGCCGCGCTGTCATCTCCCGCTATTGCCCACGCGCGACCAAGCAAAACAAGGGCATCGATGACGAGTCCGGGACCATCTATCCACGCGTTGGCCTTTATCTCGGCAGCCTGCGCCCACGCTCCCGCTCGGTTACCCTCAGTCATGCGGGCGACCAATGAGCGGCACCACAGGTCCATCTTCGCGGCGAAGTCCGCACCGAACCGCTTGCGGAACTGCGCCACCAATGTTCCGTGAGCCAGCATCTGGGAGTTCGTTCCGGCACATAGCTCAGCCTCCACCACGCGCAACCGGAACTGGTCGAGGTAGCCGAGGTGATCGGCGATCACGGCCGCTTCGTGCCAGCATTCCCATGCCCGTGTCCGATTGCCGGACCTGACCCAAGAGTCCGCCACACTGAGCAGGACGTCGAAACGGTCACCGCTGTCGACGATCTCCGACAGCATCTGTGCGGCTTGGCATGGTTCACCCGCAGCAGCCAACTCGCAGGCGATCAATGCGGAAACATGCTCTCGTCCCGAGAACTCACTAGCTTTTACGGCAATTGCCCGAGCACGATCGAGGTCCCCTGCGACTGTAGCAGCGGCCGCCATACCGGGCAGTAGACTTAGGTCTGTCGAGGTAAAATCGGCTAACGTGCCGTGCCGGTCGTTCCGGATGAGCGCGGACATGCCCACGCTGTACGGGTCGAAGGCCCGCCCCCAGCAGCCAGCCATGAACGAGGCCACCTGTTCGCTTGATGATCGATTTGCGATCTCCTTCAGTTCATCGATCGCCAGCACTGCGATATCAACACGGTTGACCTCCGCCAGCAGCAGCGTGGTCTTCAACAACGATTCGACTTGGTCGTCGGTGTGCATTATGTCCAACCGTGCAGTTAGGGCCTGCTCCAAAACTTCTTTCGCCAGGCTGTCGTCGCCTCGGTGCGCTGCTGCCGCAGCGATATGACTCAACGCCGCGACGAGGTCTTCGGGATCCACAATTCCCGCCGCCAATGTCCTAGCCCTGCTTACCTGACCGAGCCTCGCCCACAGGCCGAGCACCGCGGGCGGGAAATTGCCGCTACGCCTGTACAGGTCGGCGCGTTGCACGGCGATGATGATCAACCGGGTCAGGTCCGGGTGCTCAGCGGCGGCGTGCAGTTCGATCGCGGCGGTCACTTCGGACAGCGCCAGCGCATCGCCGCCGGTGAGGTCGAGCATACGGTCGTGGCGTGCACGGTCGATCGCGCATTCGTAGAGGCGGTCCAGGTCCCGGGTTTCGGTGAGCAGCCTGCGGTAGCCGCGCAGGAGGTACACCGGGGTGTCCCTGGGCCAGCGGCGTTCGCGATAGCCGTCCGCCCATTCGTGGAGCTGCTCGCGGTACTTCGCCACCTCGGGGCCGAGCTGCTCCTCGGCGATTTCTTTGAGGGTCTCGTGCGCGAACAGGAAGGCGTCTTCGGGCGGCCGGTCGATCACGGACTCCCACTGGCTGCGCGAGTCGAGGCTCCGGCCCATCGAGCCGCCGAGGAGCACGGTGAGCCGCACCGGGAGCTGACCGGTCAGCTCCAACAGGTCCTTTCGGGTGAGGCCACCGCCCGAGGCCGTGATGAGGCCGAAGACATCGCGCTGCAGCCCGGGGTTCACGATCCACCTGGACAGCTCCTGTCGCGCCTGGCGTTCGACGCGTTGCACGAACTCCGACGTGCGCAACGCGCGGCGCTGCACCGTCCACAAAGGATGGTTATCAGGCACGTCGTCCGGCAGCGGCGGGTTCGGGCGGCTCGCGACGACGATGTGCACGCCGGGTGGAGGATCCTTCGGCAGCAGTGACGCGATGCTCGGCATGGTCCCGTGGCCGGTGTCCTCGTCGAGGCCGTCCACGACCAGTACGAGCACGCGGCCGGATCGAACGCACCGATCGGCGGCCTTCCGCAGGAGGTGCAGCAGGTAGCCGTGCTTCGCGCCGGTCGGGCTGACCGGCTCGCCCGCGACGGCGGCGAGTTGTTCGATCATCGCCTCGGTGTAGGCCTCGCTGTCGGATTGGCCCGCGAACCGGCGCGTGATGAAGAACGACACCACGTCGAGATCGGGATGCGTCTGCAGCGCGAACGTCGACAGCAGGGCCGTTTTTCCCGTCCACGGGCCCGCTTCCCACCACGCGTAGGGTTCATCGCCCTGGCAGAACCAGTACAGCTCGCCCAGTTCCCGCTTCCTGCCGACCAGTTCGATCGGCGCGATGTCCTTGAGCTGCTCGCGATAGGCGCTCATCACCGGCGAGGGACTCGAACCGGCCCTCTCCCGTGGCGACGGTTCGCCGGGAATCGGTGGTAGTGGGTCGATCCGCGCGGCGGCCAGCCTGCCGGATCCGTCGTCGGGGTAGTGGCTGGCGATGACGCCGATGATGTGCTTGCCCGACCACACGGCGGCGCCGGACATGCCCTCCCACGGCGCCGCGAAAACACCGCGCCGAACCGCGGCAGACGAACCCGGCGGTCCGCCTGCCGACGCGGTGACCTCCAAAGTCCCTTCGCGCCAGTTCGACAACGGGGCGACCGTGCCGAGCATCTGGTGCGAATCGCGGAACGGCCCCTCGCCCGGACGCAGCTTCCACAGCGGGAAGCCCACCGCGCACACCGGGAGTGCCTCCGCCGTGCCGCCGACGATGCCGATCGGCGCCGGATCGATCGCGGCTTCTCCGGCGCATGGCTCGATGGTCAGCAGAGCGAGATCGGCGTCCGCGTCGCACCAGTGCGGCTCGGCTTCGACGGACCACTCGCCCGCGAGATCGGCCTCGAAGCGGACGATGATCGACGCGGCACCGGCCACCACGTGCGCGGCGGTCAGCACCAGGCGATCGGTGATCCGGTAGCCGGAACCGCGCCGACCCCCGTCAGGGGTGGCGACGAGGAGTTCGGCCACGCGCTCGCGCACGGGGCCGTGGCGATCATCGCTCGCCATCGACCTCAGCGCCCGAGATCAGCGCCTTCGCGCCGGGCTCGGCGGCGGGACGCGGATCGAGGGTCAGTTTGATCTTCTGCGTGGTGGTCGAGGACGCCTTGACGTCGGTGCCCATTTCGACGACCCAGAACTTCACCTTCGCGCCGGGCGTCGCCTCCTTCGCCACGGCCACGGACAACTCCAGCTCGACGGGCCCCACCTCGAAGCGCAGGTCGGCGTCGGCGCCCGCGCGCATGGCCTCGGTCAGCTCGGCGCGCAATTGCCCGATCAGCTCCGCCAGCTCCACGGCCATGGTCCGCCCCTCACGATCGCCCCGATGACGTCAAGTCACCGGACATCATCGCAGAGAACGCACCGGGGGCGCCGAAGGATCGCTTCGGCGCCCCCGGTGGGACTTCAGCTTCCGCAGGGGGACGGTGGTGCGCCCCGCAGGCTCGTGGCCCAGGTGGCCTTGGCCGCGTCGGTGGTCAGGCCGTAGTCCAGTGTGAGGCCCCTCGTGAGCTGCTCCACGCTGACGTACGCCTGGTCACTCGGTTTCGACGACCAGCCGGTGCCCACGCGCAGGTTCTGCACGTACTGCAGTTTCGACGCGTCGGCGCCGCCCGCGTTTATCACGATGTCGCGGTGGTTTTCCAGGTGCACCACCGCGCGCGAGAAGCGGGGCGCGTTCAGCACGAACTGCCCGGTGCCCGGGACCGCCGGGTACATGCCGAGCGCGCTGAACACGTACCACGCCGACATGGTGCCGAGGTCGTCGTTGCCGGTGACCCCGTCCGGCGCGTTCGTGAACAGGGTGTGCGCCGCCCGCACCACCGCGGAGGTCTTCCACGGCTGGCCGATCAGCGTGTACATCCACGGCGAGTGCAGGTCCGGTTCGTTGTTGGGGTTGTAGCGGAACTGGTTGTAGTAATCGTAAGGGCCGATGACCCACTTTTCGTGCGCGGTCTTCTTCGGGTCGGCGAGCAGATCCGAATAGGCGAAGAAATCGTCGAGCCGCTTACCCGTCTGTTCCTTGCCACCCATGCGCTGGACCAGGCCCGGCACGTCCTGCTGCGCCAGCCACTGGTACTGCCACGCGGTGCCTTCGTGGAACCCGTCTTGGCCCTGCGGCGTGTACGGCTTGTCCTTCGGGCTGTACCAGTCGCCGCCGGTGACCTTCGGCCGGGGGAAGCCGGTGAAGCCCCGGTCGGACACGCTAGCATCCCACAGCTTCCGGTAGTTCAGGCCGCGTTCGGCGAGTGCCTTCGCGTCCTGGTTCCGCCCGATTCCCTTGGCCATCACCGAAAGCGAGCAGTCGGCGAGGGAGTACTCCATGGTCGCGGACGCGCCGTGGTTCGGATCGGTGTCCTGCCCCTTCTTCGGGAAGTCCGGGTCGTACTGCACCCACCCGTTCGCCTGGTAGCTCGCGTTCCCGGACCGGCCCTGGAACGGCGACGCGGCGGGCGGGATCTGCTCCGCGTTCTGCTTGAGCGCGTCGAAAGCCTTGCCCTCCAAGCCTTTCAGCGCACCGAACCGCCACAGGTCCACCAGGAACGGGGTGACCGGGTCCCCGGTCATCGTGTTCGTCTCCTGGTTCGCGTAGGCCCATCTCGGCAGCCAGCCGCCCTGGTCGTGGATCGCGAGCACGGTCCGCGCGATGTCGCGCGCGCGGTCCGGCCTGATCAGGGCGAGGAGCTGGTTCTGCGAGCGGTAGGTGTCCCACAACGAGAAGAACTCGTAGTAGGTCCAGCCGATCGCCCAGTGCACCTTGTCGTCGAAGCCCCGGTACCTGCCGTCGACGTCGTTGCCGGTCAACGGCTGGAGCAGCGAGTGGTAGAGCGAGGTGTAGAAGACCGTGCGGTCGTCCGGGACCCCACCGGAAACATCTATTGTGGACAGTTCCTTGCGCCAGGTCCGCTGCGCGGCGTCGCGGACCTTGTCGAACGGGTTGAGCCTGCCCCAGCTCGTGCCCTCCGCGGCGAGGTTGCGGCGCGCGCCGTCGGCGTCCACATGGGAAATCGCCGTGGTCGCGGTGACCTGGCTGTCCTTGCCGGTGTCGAAGGTGAGCCACGAGCCGCGCAGGCCCGCGGCACCCGCGGACTCGCGCGAGCCGGGGGTGCCGCCGGTCGGCGACCAGGTGCCGAAGGACTTGAACGGCTTGTCGAAGGTGGTGGTGAAGTACGTCGTGTACGGCTTGCCGCCGCAGAACGCCTGCGATTCGACGGTCCCTTCCACCGTCCGGTCACCGAGCACGCGGATGCTGCTGGCGCTCACCGGTTCCTTGTCGTTGGCCTGCCCGACGTTGACGAACACGTTGGCCGCGCCGCCCTTGTCGAAGGTGTAGCGCTCGACGCCGGTGCGCGTGGTCGCCGTGGTTTCGGCATCGATGCCGCCATACCCGGTGAGGCGCACCTTGTAGTAGCCCGGTTTTCCGACCTCGCCGTCGTGCGTGTACGGCGACGCGTACCTCTTGTGGTCGAACGTGCCCGCCTTCGCGGTGTCGAAGTCACCGCCCGGCGCGACGGTGCCCGTCGTCGGCAGGGTCGACACGAGCCCGCCCTGCTCCCAGCATCCCGCCCCGGAGAGGAAGAAGTGCCCGAACCCGCGGATCGCGGTGTCGTCGTACTGGTAGCCCGCGTAGTGCGTGGTGATCGGGCTGACCTGCGTCATCCCGAACGGGGCCGAGGCGCCGGGGAACGTGTTGCCGTCGTCCTTGGTGCCGATGAAGGTGTTGACCGAGTCGAGCGCGTCGCCCGGTCTCGGCGCCGCCGAGGCGGCCGGGACGGCGAACGTCACCGGGATCGCCGCGGCGAGCACCGCGCTGAGAACTTTCTTCCGCATGGGTTCCTCTCGCGCTATGTCCCGAAGGTGACCTCCGGGGCATCCGATGTCCCCTTCTCGGCCCTCGCGTGACCTCGGGGTTCCCGACACATGCCCCGAAGGCCACCTTCGGGGGAATCTAACGCCTCAAACTCGGCCCTCGCAGCGGGCTATCGCCTCGTCACCTGTCCCCGAAGGTGGCCTTCGGGGAATCTAGCGCCACAAATTCGGCCCTCGTGCCGCCGCCGGTACGCGGCATCACGACGCTCGTGCCCCGAAAGTGACCTTCGGGGCATCTAGGTCCCGGAAAGTCACCTTCGGGGCGTTGGGTCCTGAAGGTCAGCCGATCGCGATGGCGAAGACGTGCAGTGCGCCGCCCGAGACCGAGGTCGGCAGGGTCACGCTCTGCACGGTTTTGCCCGCGGCCAGTGCGATCGGGGCCGTCGCGAACACGTGCGTCTTGATCTGCTGCGGCGAACCGCCGCCGGAGTTCCGGTACGGCGTGGTCACCGCGATCTTGTTGCCGAACGACGGCTGGTCGCCGCCACCGCCGAGCGTCCAGTCGGAGAACCCGATGTCCGCCTTGCCGGTGCTGCCGTCGGTGTAGGTGATGGTGACGCTGCCCGAGGCCTTGCCGTTCGTGCCGGAGCCGAGGAACGACAGCTTGCCGGAGCCGGACACGGTCACCGTCTGTCCACTCGCGACGACGTTGTCCGGCTCGCCGAGCGGGGTGCCCGGCCACTTGAACGCCAGCCCGTCGACCGTCACGGTGCCGCCGGGGTTGGCGCCCGCCGCGGCCAGCGCGTCGGCCGAGTAGCTCCAGCCGCCGCCATCGAAGTTCGCCGCCGCCGGTTTCGCGTCCGGTGAGATACCCGCGTTGTTGACCGCCGCGAGCCAGCTTCCCGGTTCCGCGACGAGCACGGTCAGCACCGCAGTCGTGGCGGGCTGCCCGGCCGCGGTGAAGGTCACCGGGATCTGGTGCGTGCCCTCCTTGGTACCGGGCGGAACCGTCACGGTGACGTCCGCGCGCGCCTTCGCACCCGCCGCGACTTCGATCTGCCCTGAAGAAGGCGCGACCGTGATTCCGTCCACAGTGGATGTACTGTACTTCCAGGTGCGCGCGGTGCCGGACAGGTCCTGCACGCCGACCGAAGCCTTGGCAGTGCTGCCCGCGGGCGCGACCACCCTCGCCGGATCCACAAAGGACAGGCTCGCGGTCTCACTCTCGTGGAAGGACGGTGGCGCGTCCGACGGCGCGCTTCCCCACTTCGTGTCCGGTGTGGACGAAAGTGTGTAGTCGAGCGTGCCACCCGACGAGATCAGCGCCTCCGGCAGCCACGGCTTCGAGTAGTCCTTTCCGTTGACCTTCAGCCCGGTGACGTACGGCGAACCGGTCGCCGCGCCCTTGCCGTTGATCGTGATCTTCTTGCCGAGCCCGGTGGTGATTACGGCCTTGGTGAACAGCGGTGAGTTGAGCACCATCTCGGCGCGGCCAGGAATCTCCGGGTACATGCCGAGCGCGGCCCACACGTACCACGAGGACATCTGGCCGAGGTCGTCGTTGCCGATCAGGCCCTCGGGGTTCGGGTTGTACAGCTCGTTCATCGCCCGCCGCGCGATCGACTGCGTCTTGTAGGGCGCGCCGGTGAAGTCGTATAGCCACGGGGTGTTCGCGTTGGGCTCGTTGCCGAGGAACGCGTACGGCTCCTTGGTGCCCGCGTTGAGCTTGGTGAAGAAAGTGTCCAAACGCGACGTCACGGCCTGGTTGCCGCCGAACGCCGTGGTGAGCCCGGCGACGTTGTACGGCACCATCCAGTCGTACTGCGCGCCGTTGCCCTCGACCCAGCCAGCCGAGCTCGCCGGGTCGTACGGCGACGAGAACGCACCGGAGGCCTGCCGCGGCTGGAGATGCGAGGTGGCCGGGTTGTACAGGTTCTGCCAGTTCTGGGCGCGCTTCATGAACGTCTGGTGCGTCGCGGAATCGCCGAGCCTGCGCGCGAGCTGCGCGATCGCGAAGTCCGCGCTGGTGTATTCGAGCGTGTCCGCACCGGCACCCGGCACGTACCCGAGCTTCATGTAGTCCTCAAGACCGGGGCGTTCGGTGTAGCCCTTCGTCGGCTGCGTCGCACCGCGCAACATCAGCAGTAGCGCCTTGTTCGCGTCGAAGTCACGCGCGCCGAAGGCGTACGCGGTCGAGACGATGATGTGGTACGGATCGCCGTTCATCACGCCGGTGTAGTCGTTCGCGACGGTCCAGCGGTCCCACGACCCGCCCTGTTCGGCGTAGGCGATCATCGACCGCGCGATGTCCGAGGTCTCCTTCGGCGCGAGCATCGCGAGGAGCTGGGTCTCCGAGCGGTAGATGTCCCAGCCGGAGAAGTTCGTGTACATCGCGTGGCCCTTTTCGGCGCTGTGCACGCGCCCGTCGAACCCGGTGTACTTCCCGTCCGCGTCGGAGAACACGTTCGGCTGGATCAGCGAGTGGTAGAGACCGGTGTAGAAGTTCCGGCGCTCCGCGTCGGTGCCACCGGCCACCTGGATCTGGTTGAACTTGTCGTTCCACGCCTTGCGCGCCCCCGCGGCGACGGCGTCGAAGGAGCGCTTGGTGTTCTCCGCCTTCAGGTTCGCCTTCGCGCCGTCGACGGACACAAAGGACAGTCCTACTTGGACGTTGACCTCGGCGCCGTTGAGGTTGTCGAACGTCACGAAGCCGCCGCTGCCCGGCCCGCTGACCGTGGTGTCGGTCGGCTTGAGCGATTCGGCGCGCGCCGTGTTCGCGCTCGGCTTGGCGACCTTCGCCGCCGCACCACCGGTTTCGGTGTTCTTTCCCGGGGTCACCGCGCCGTTCTTCCAGGTGCCGATCGAGGCGAACGGGGTGTCGAACTTCGCGTGGAAGTACACGCGGTAGCTCGAATCGCTTCCGCAGAACTTCCCGCTGGTCGCCCAGCCGCTGATGCTGTCCTTGCCGATGCTGATCTGCGCGTCCTGCGTGCCCATCACCGAGCCGGAGGTGTTGACGAGCAGCGTCGACGGCGCGCCAGCCGGGTAGGTGAAGCGCCCGGAGCCGGTGCGCTGGGTGGCGGCGAGGTCGACGCCGACGCCGCTGTCGAACTTCACCGAGTACTTGCCGGGGGTCGCCTGCTCGTTGGCGTGCGAGAACGACGCGGTGTAGCGGGACGGGTCGGTCGCGGGCGAGGTGGTGACCTCACCGGCGAACGGCATGAACGGGATGTCCTCGTAGGTGGAGCAGCCCGCGCCGGAAAGGTGCGTGAGGCTGAACCCCTTGAGCCGGTTGTCGTCGTAGAAGTAGCCGCCGTGCTGCGCCTTCACCGTGTCGGGGCTCCACTGGACCATGCCGAACGGCGCCACCGCGCCGGGGAAGGTGTTCCCCGCGCCCCCGCCGGTGCCGTGGTCCTCGCCGCCGGGCCTTGTCCCGACGAACGGGTTCACGAACTTCGCTAAATCACCCTGTGCCAGGTCGCCCCCGACGACGTCCGGTGCCGCGACCGCGGGCACGGCCGCGACCGCCGAACCCGCCATCACCACCGCCGCCGCGAGTAGCGCGCCCGCCCGCGTTCTGGACAGCTTCAAAGCCATCTCAGCCATCGCCTCTCTGCAGTTCGGCGCGAACAGGTCACCGGACGAGCCCCCGAGATCGACGCTGACAACCTTGTCGCGCACATCGCTGATGCGGGCCACCTTGGGCAGCGGGTAACCGGTAGGTCAAGGGTGCGGTGGGAGCCTGTCCGATTCCGGACAGTGAGGTCAACCGGATGCCGTAACGGTTCGCACCGGAAAATCCCCCGAGTCGCGAATCGGGCATTGACAGGCCGCCCGTCCGTGGCGTTCAATCTGCCGCACTATGACAACGTTGTCGCCTGACGGCAGGAAGCCGGCCAGCAGGCGCGCCACGATGAGTGACGTGGCGCGGCTCGCCGGCGTCAGCATCAAGACGGTGTCGCGCGTGGTGAACGACGAGCCCGCCGTGCACCCGGACACCGCCGAGCGCGTGATCGCGGCGATCGAGCAGCTCGGGTTCCGGCGCAACCTCGGTGCCCGCAACCTGCGCCGCGGCTCGACCACCGGCACGATCGGCCTGATCGTGGAGGACGTCGGCAACCCGTTCTATTCGGAGCTCACGCGCGCGGTGGAGAAGATCGCGACCTCCTACGGCCGCCAGGTGCTCACCGGTTCGTCCGACGAGACGCGCGAGCGGGAACGCGAGCTGGCGCTCGAGTTCTGCGCGCGCCGGGTCGACGGCATCCTGGTGGTCCCGGCCGGGATGCAGCACGGGTACCTGGTGCCCGAGATGCGCGCGGGTACGCCGGTGGTGTTCATCGACCGCCCTGCTGGCGACATCGTGGCCGACACCGTGCTGGTCGACAACATCGGCGGCACCGTGCAGGCGGTCACGCACCTCGTCTCGCGAGGTCATCGCCGCGTCGCCTTCCTCGCGGACAGCCCGGACATCTACACCGCCGCCGAGCGCCTGCGCGGCTTCCGCGAGGGCTGCGCCCGCGCCGGGATCGGCTACGACGAACGGCTCGTCGTGATGCGCACGCCGACGCCGGACAGCGTCGCCGACGCGGTGAAGACCCTGCTCGCCGGGCCCGATCCGGCGACCGCCGTGGTCGCGGGGAACAACCGGGTCGCGGTCCACCTGCTGCGCGCGCTCGCGCACGCCGAGCGCCGCCCCGCGATGATCAGCTTCGACGACTTCGAGCTGGCCGATCTGCTCGATCCCCCGGTCAGCGTCATCGCCCACGACGTGGGCGCGCTCGGCGAAGCGGCCGCCGAGCTGCTGTTCGCCCGCATCCAAGGAGATCAGTCCGCACCGAGAAAGGTTGTTCTGCCCGTGCATCTCGTAGCCCGCGGTTCCGGGGAGGTGGCTCCGTGACGGGGCCTCGTGAACCGGTCCGGCTTCCCGCCAACCAGCCGCCGCAGTTCTACCGCGGCGGCGACGCCATCGCGGCACTGCGCGGAGCGTCCTCATCGGAGAAGAAGTTCGGCCCGGAGGACTGGGTCGGCTCCACCACCACGCTGTTCGGCCAGGACACCAACGGGCTCACGCGCCTGCCGTCGGGCGAATGGCTGCGCGACGCCGTCCGCGCCGCGCCGGAGTCCTGGCTCGGCGCCAAGCACGTCGCCGCGTTCGCCGACTCCACCGGGCTGCTGGTGAAGCTGCTGGACGCGGGCCAGCGCCTGCCGGTGCACTTCCACCCGTCGAACTCGTTCGCGCGCGAGCACTTCGACTCGCACTTCGGCAAGTCCGAGGCGTGGATCGTGATCGGCACCTACGGCGACGACCCGAGGGTGTACCCGGGCTTCCGCGAGACGGTGGCCGAAAAGACCGTGCAGGACTGGGTTCGCGACCAGGACACCGGCGCCATGCTCGGTGCGCTGAACAGCGTCGCGGTGTCGCCGGGTGACACCGTGTACATCCCGTCCGGCCTGCCGCACGCGATCGGCGAAGGCGTGTTCGTCGTCGAGCTGCAGCAGCCGACGGACTTCTCGCTGACCATCGAGTGGCGGAACTTCCTCGACAGCCCCGAAAAGGGGCACCTCGGGCTCGGCTTCGACACCGCTCTTCGCGCGCTCGACACGTCCGGCTGGGACGAAGACCGCCTCGGCGGGATCGTGAAGCGCACCGCTGGCGACTCTTCGTCCACTGTGGACTTGCTCGCGGCTGGCTCGGAGGAGTTCTTCCGCGCCGACCAGCTCCGCCCGGACGGCCCGCTCGCGCTCGACCCGTCGTTCGCGGTGCTCGTCGTGCTCGAAGGCAGCGGCACGCTCCGCACCGAGCACGGCGGCGAAACCGCACTGTCCAAGGGCGACACCTTCGTGGTGCCGCACGCGGCGGGGCAGGCCGAGCTTTCCGGCGATCTGACGGTGATCCGCTGCCGCCCGCCCGCTCCCGAAAGGAGCTCGTGATGACGATCCTGCTCGACGCGCGGAACCTGACCAAGCGCTACGGCTCGGTCGAGGCGCTGCGCGGCGCGTCCTTCCAGGCCCGCGCCGGTGAAGTGACCGCGCTGATCGGCGACAACGGTGCCGGGAAGTCCACTTTGGTCAAATGCCTGTCCGGTGCGGAGCAGCCGACCTCGGGCGACATCGTGCTGGACGGGGAAAAGGTCACGCTCGAATCCCCGACCGTCGCGCGCGAACTCGGTATCGAGACCGTGTACCAGGACCTCGCGGTGGCACCCGAACTGGACCCGGCCGCGAACCTGTTCCTCGGCAGGGAAATCCACCGCAAGGGCATCCTCGGCAAGCTCGGCATGATCGACAAGGCGGAGATGCGACGGCAGGCCGTCGAGCACTTCAAGCGGCTCGGCGTGACGCTGCAGAGCACCGAGGTGCCGATCGGCTCGCTGTCCGGCGGGCAGCGCCAGAGCGTGGCCGTGGTCAGGTCGGTGACCTGGGCCAGCAAGGTGGTGTTCATGGACGAGCCCACCGCCGCGCTCGGCGTCGTGCAGACCGAGCGCGTGCTCGACGTGATCAAGAAGGTCCGCGACGAGGGCATCGCCGTGGTGCTCATCAGCCACAGCATGCCCGAGGTGCTTTCGGTCGCCGACCGCGTCGAGGTGCTGCGCCTCGGCAAGCGCGTCGCGCGGTTCGAAGCCAAGGACGCCACGCTCGAAGACCTGGTGGCCGCGATGACGGGCGCATTGACGCAAGAGGAGGCGGCGTGACGATGGCGACCAAGCCGTCCGGCTCCGTACAGTCCGAAGTAGACGGTACGGGGGGATTCGAAAAGCGGCCGCTCGGCGCGAGGCTGGTCTCGGCGAACACGTTCTGGATCGCGCTGGTGCTGCTCGCGCTGGTCATCGTGTTCACCGCGCTGCGGCCGGCCGAGTTCGCGACCCTGTTCACCTTCCAGACCCTGCTCATCGAGACCTCGGTGCTGCTGGTGCTCTCGGTGGGCATGACGTTCGTGATCATCACCTCCGGGATCGACCTGTCGGTCGGCTCGGTGCTGATCTTCGCGGGCATGGTGGCTGGCAAGACGATGGAAGCGCTGAGCCCGAACGGCCAGGCGACCGGCGCGGGCTGGGGCGTGATCACGGTCGGGCTGATCGCCGCCGTGGTCGCGGGCACGTTGTGGGGCCTGCTCAACGGGTTCCTGATCGCGGTGGCGAAGATCCCGCCGCTGATCGTCACGCTCGGCACCATGGGTGCCGCGCTCGGTGCCGCGTACCTGCTGAACAACGGCTCGGACGTGCGCAGCGTGCCGACCGCGCTGAACAAGTCGCTGGGCTACGGGACTTCGCTCGGCGGGGTGCCGAACCTGGTGCTGGTGGCCGTGGTGATCACGCTGATCGGCGCGTGGCTGCTGCACACCACCAAGTTCGGCCGCTACACCTACGCCGTCGGCTCCAACGCCGAAGCCGCGCGGCGCTCCGGGATCGGGGTCACCTCGCACCTGCTCAAGGTGTACCTGCTGACCGGGTTCCTGGCCGGCGTCGCCGGTTTCATGTCGCTGGCCTACTACGCGTCGACTACGATTTCGGCGCACACCACCGACAACCTGAACGCCATCGCCGCCACGGTGATGGGCGGGACGAGCCTGTTCGGTGGCGTCGGATCCGTGCTGGGCACGGTGATCGGCGTGTTCATCCCGGCGGTGTTGAAGAAGGGCTTCAACATCACGCAGGTGCAGGACTTCTGGCAGATGATCGCGGTCGGCGCGGTCCTCATCGCCGCGGTCTGGTTCGACCAGCGCCGCCGCCGTCAGCGCAATTCACGATAACTAGCACGAAGAGGTGCAGAGATGAAGTTGAGCAAGTCCTTGTTCGCCGCGGGCTCCGCGTTCGCGGTCGCCGCGCTCGTCGCCGCGTGCGGTGGTGGCCAGGTCGGCGGTTCCGGTGACGGCGGCGCCGCGTCCACTCCGGACAACAAGAAGCTCACCCTGATCCCCGGTGTGCAGGCGGAGCCGTTCTACATCTCGATGCAGTGCGGCGCGCAGGCCGAGGCGCAGAAGCTCGGGTACACATTGGACACGCAGGCGCCGCAGAAGTTCGACGCGGCCATGCAGACCGAAAAGGTCAACGCGCTCGGCTCCGCGCCGCCTGCCGGGCTGCTGATCGCGCCGACCGACGACACCGCGATGCAGGCGCCGATCGAGCAGGTGAAGAACCGCGGCACCAAGATCGTCGAGGTGGACACGTCGCTGAAGGACACCGGCGTCGCGGTCTCGTCGATCTCGTCGAACAACGCCGAGGGCGGCAAGCTCGCGGCCCAGACGCTGGCGAAGCTGGTCGGCGACAAGAAGGGCTCGGTGCTGGTGCTCGACACCATCGCGGGCACGTCGACCACGAACGCCCGCGCGCAGGGTTTCGCGGACGAGCTGAAGAACCACCCGAACCTGAAGTCGGTCGGCGCGCAGTTCACCCAGAACGAGCCGGACCAGGCCGCGTCGAAGGTGACCGCCGCGCTGGCGTCCACTCCGGACCTGATCGGGATCTTCGCGACCAACCTCAACACCGGTGAGGGCGCCGCGACCGGCCTGCGCAACGCGGGCAAGGTCGGGCAGGTCAACCTGATCGGCTTCGACGCCTCGCCGTCGGAGGTCGAGGGCCTGCGCAAGGGCGAGTACCAGGGCCTGATCGCGCAGGACCCGGCGTCGATCGGCCAGCAGGGCGTGCAGCAGGCCGTCGCCGCGATCACCGGCAAGCCGACCACGCGGAACATCACCGCCGGGCTGCACTCGATCACGAAGGCCGACATGGATGCGAACCAGCAGTTCTTCTACAAGCAGCAATGTTGAGCCTAGTGCCCCGAAAGTGACTCTCGGGGCACTGGATTCGATGTGAGAGAAGCGAAAGGGTCCCGGCGCCAGTTCGGCTCCGGGACCCTTTCACGCTCGCACCTCGCCCGCCATCTTCCCGGGGAGCAGCAGTGACGCGACGAAGGCGGCGGCGGTGAACCCCAGCAGCCAGGTGAACGCGTCGCCGAACCCGCTCGCGACAACGACCGTGGCCAGCAGTGCGGTGCCGAGCGAACCACCGATCTGGTTGAGGATGTAGATCGCGGCGGTCGCGCGTGGCGCTTGGTCGGGGGTGACCGTGCGGTAGATCGAGGCGAGCAGCGGCGCGACGACCGCGGTCAGTGCGACCCCTCGGACGAACAGGACGCAGGCGAGCCAGACCTCGCTGGTCCCCTCGTCGAGCACCATGTACGGCACCGTGGTCAGCGCCAGC
This sequence comes from Amycolatopsis sp. CA-230715, assembly GCF_018736145.1. Classification (GTDB taxonomy): domain Bacteria; phylum Actinomycetota; class Actinomycetes; order Mycobacteriales; family Pseudonocardiaceae; genus Amycolatopsis. The sequence continues at coordinate 6,571,777 of NZ_CP059997.1, read as the reverse complement.
AACGCGAGCGCGAGCGGGACCAGGCGGCGTGGCGGGATGCGGTCGGCGAGCCGCCCCGCGAGCGGCATGCCCAGCATGCCCCCGATTCCCTGTGGTGCGAGGAGAAGCCCCGCGACCATGGCGTCGTGACCGCGTACGGTCTGCGCGTAGAGCGGCAACAGGAACATCGTGCCGAACACGACCACGCCGACGAGCAGCATCGCCACGGCGGTCGCGGCGAAACCGCGTGACGCGAACATGCGCGGATCGAGCAAGGGCGCGGTCCGGGCCAACAGGGCGTGGGCGACGTAGGCCGCGAGCAACGCGATCCCCACCACCAGTGCCACCGGTTCCCGTTGGGCCAGCGCGATGACGAGTGCGGCGAAACCGGATGCGAGCAGCACCAGACCGGCCAGGTCGAGCCGTGCCGTGGCGCCGCGCGGCGAGTCGCGCGGCACGTACCGGAGAGCGAGCAGCATCGCGACGACGCCGACCGGGACGTTGACCAGGAACAGCCAGCGCCAGCCGAGCTGGTCGAGGAGAAGCCCGCCGAGCACCGGCCCCGCCGCGGGCGCGAGCATCAGCGGCACCGAGATCAAACCCATCATGCGCCCCACCCGGCGCGGTCCGGCCGCCGCGGCGACGACCACTTGGGTCACCGGCTCCAGCATGCCGCCCCCGAACCCTTGCAGCACCCGGAATCCGACCAGGCTTCCGGTCGACCACGAACAGCCCGCGGCCAGCGAGCCGATGGTGAACAGCCCGGCCGCGACGAGCCACACCACGCGCCCGCCGAACCGGTCCACGGCCCACCCGCTGACCGGGATCGCCACCGACACGGCGAGCAGGTACCCGGTGATCGCCCACTGGGCCGTGCCGAGCGGCACCCGGAACTCGGTGGCCAGCGAGTCGAGGCCGACGTTGACGATCGTCGCGTCCAGCAACGCCATGAACGCGCCCAGCACGAGAACCGCGCCGAGCCTGAGGAGGGGCAGGTCCACCCGCTCCGACGTATTTGCACTCATGAGTGCAAATTAACCTCTGCGGTATACTTTGACAAGCGATCGGCGAGAGAGGGGAACCGTGCCTGGGCGACCACGGAAGCGAGCGGCGATCCTGCGCGCGGCCGCGGAGGTGTTCCTGCGCGAGGGGTACGAACGCGCCAGCGTCGACGAGATCGCGGCGCTGGCCGACGTGGCCAAGCGCACCGTCTACAACCACCTCGCGGACAAGGAGGCGCTGTTCCTCGCCGCGTTCGAGGAAGCGTTCGACCGGGTCAACGCGGACATGCTGGCCGCACTCGACGAATTCCCCGACGACCCCGGCGATTTCGAGCACGATCTGGTCGTCTTCGGGCGAAAGCTGGCCGGTTGCCACCTCGATCCCGAAGTGACGGCGCTGCGCCAGCTGATGAGCACCGAAGCCACCCGTCACCCGGAACTCGTGTCGAGCTGGCGCGAGCGCGGGCCGGGGCGTGTCGTCGCATTGCTCGCGCGGCGCCTGGAGAAGCTGACCGCGCTCCGCATCGACGATCCGGTGCGCGCCGCCCACCACTTCATGGCCTTGAGCACGTACGAGGTGCAGTTCCGCGCGGCGGACGCGCGGAAGCCGTCCGCCAAACAGTTCGACGCCGCGGTCGGCGATGGGGTCAAGGCATTCCTGCGCGCCTACGATCACCACGCGTAGCACCGCCGGAAAAGCGGGAAGGGCCCGGAACCGTGACGGTTCAGGGCCCTTCCCTCCCGGCAGGCTAGTTGGCCAGTGCGTCCACGAAGGCGGACCAAGCCTCCGGCTCGACGTCAAGCCGCCCGCCCGCGCGGTCCTTCGTGTCGCGCACGCCGACGGCCGTGCGGGCCGTGGCCACCTCCACGCAGTTGTTCTGCGGGCCGCTGTAGCTACTCTTTCGCCACCTTGCTTCGTTCATTCCCTCGTCCCGTCTCCGCCTCGCGCGCGATGCGCTCGATCAAACGGACGCTGTCTCGCGCACCGAGCGCGCTCGCGGTGGCCGTCTCGAATACACCATCGAGTGTAGCTACGACACTGTCTTCATCCACGAGATGACCACCCACGGCGTACTCCTGGTAGGCCGCGGGTGGCGAGACTTCCGGATCGAAGCGCAGCAAGTGGAACGACCCGCTCATGCTGGGATGCAACCCGGCAGAGAACGGCAGGATGCGAAGATCGACATTGGGTTTCCGCGACATCGTGATCAAGTGCCGGAGCTGTTCCGCCCCGCCGTCCGGGATCACCGCGGCACGGCGTATCGCCGACTCCGACATGGTCACGCGGAGTTTCACGGGAGCCGCCTTGGTCAGGATGCTCTGCCGCCGGATGCGCGCATCGACCATCTTGTTGACCGCTTCGGTTTCAAGTTGCTCGTGGATCGCACGGGCGTACTCCCTGGTTTGGAGTAGCGCGGTGACCGATTCCAGTTCGAAGACGCGGATCTCGGTCGCCTCGTTCTCCATGCCGACGTACGCCTGGAGCCACACCGGTAAGCCGTAAGTCGCCCACCAGCCGCGTTGCGCGCCTTCGCGCCGCAGCTCTTCGAGCGGTTCGTAGACCTCGGGCTCGGCGCCGTAGAGGTCGAGGAGCACCTTCAACTCGGCCTTCCGCGCCGCGTTCCGGCCGGACTCGATGTGCCGGATCTTCGCCGCCGAGCAGCCGAGTTCGTCCGCGGCCCGCTGGTCGGAGATCTTCGCGGCGGTGCGGAGCGCGTTCAGCTCCTTGCCGAGCTTGCGCAACCGGAGTGTCTGAGGCATGGACCGATCGTACCGCGCCTGACGAGCATGTTCATCTCGAACTTGCAAAGTGTATCGATACGTTTTATGGTCGTAGCCACACAGACACAGCCGGTAAGTGAGCGGAGGCGACACCGATGGCGTGGGGTCGCAGCGGTGACGGGCACATCGACCATCCAGAGATCGACAAGGGCATCGACAAGGGCGAGGACATGGGCAACGGGACGCGGCTCCCCATCGTCGGCGGGGTCCGGCACTGGCCGCGGCGGCCGGGGATCTACTACCCCGGCGAGATCGTGCAGACGCTGTGCGGGATGACCTACAAGCTGCCCACCGAAAAGAAGAAGCGAAACCGGAACACCGAAGACTGCTACAGCTGCCACGCGTGCCGGGACATCCTCGAGGACATCGAAGCGATCATCCGAGAGCGCGCGTCGGCGTGACCAGACGTCAGGCGGGGTGAAGGGTCGTTCCCTCGTCCCCTTCGCCCCGCCTGGCCCCCGGCCCGGCGGGAGCCAGCGGAAAAACGAGGTCTTATTTCGCCGCGGGGCAGCGAAAACAGGCGCCATTCGACATTCGTTCACCGTCCGGGCGTACCGCGCGAAACGGGCAACGCCTTGCCGCGGCTAACCAACTACGCTTATACTGTGTGAGTCTTACACAATAAGCATTGGGGGATCGAACGACCGAGACAACACCGTCGCCCAGGCGAAAGATGTGCGCCTGAGCGAAATTCTGCTTCGATGAGCGGTTGAGCCAGCGCTGGGAGTCGACCCGGCAGCACCCTGGGGTTACAAACCCCAGGGATTACACGACACTGGGCTTACACGCTCGTCCAGCGACTGGGGATGGCAGACCACTGGTCTGCGGTGACCGATCGTCAATCGGCTCATTCGGGCAGAACTGCCCTTGCTCTCCGAAACCGCGACCACACTCCCGTGGTTTTTCGGACCGCGCGGACTGCGAAATCGCAATAAAAGCGTCGGTAAGCGGGTTCGGCAGCAGTGCGATGCACTCGACAAGATTGATGGTGTCAAACAATGAATGGTAAGCGAGCGAGCGTGATCGTCGGCGTCAGTGCGGCCGTGCTGGCCCTCACCAGCCCTCTGGCTGGTGCGACGACGCACCCTTCGAACGTCTTTTCGCCGAAGGGCCAGATGGATTCGACGACCTTCGCCGGGCGGACGATCTCCGTGCTGCGCAGCGCGACCGACGGAACTTACGCGCTGGCGATTTCGAACGGGCAGCCCGGGGACAACGTGTACGCCGACGCCTCGGGCCAGGGGCTGCCGGTGGAGAACTCCGCGGTGTCGATCCCGCCGGGCCAGACCTCCGCGCTCAGCGGCCAGTTCACCTTGCCGGTGTTCTACCCCAGCGTGAGGGGGAACCTCGCCGACTCGACGAAGATCCCGACCTGGGCACCCAAGTGGGAAGGCTGAGGCGCAGCGCGCTGCCGTGATGTCGTAGTGGCCACCGCGGCGGCATCGGATGCCGTCGCGGCGGCCTGCGCGGAAGTCAGCCCACGGTGAGATCACCGGCGGAGTCGTAGGCTTCGAGCCGGTGGTTCGGGACCTGCGCGGGACCGATGCCGGGCGAGAACCAGAAGAGCACGATGGTCGGCACGGCCTCCCACTGCTCGGTCTTCGCGTCCTGGTACTTGCCGTCCGCGGTCGCCTGGATCGACCGCACACCAGGCTTTTTCCTCATGCTGCCCACGAAGTAGCCGCAGGAGAGCCCGTTCGTCTCGATCCGGTGGAATCCGGGCGTCAGGTCGATCGGCACCATGTGGTCCCGCGTCAGCGGTCCGCGCATGACCTTCCTGCCCACCGAGATGAAGTATCCGGCGGGGAACCCGCGGTCGCCCGCCCCCGGACGAACCTCGTGCACGAACGACATCGCGATCGGCCAGCCGTCCGGGGTGGCGGCGTCGGTCCAGAAGGTCTTCGCCTCTTCGTAGACCGGGGCGTCCGGCTGCTTGGCGACCGAGAGCGCCGGGCCGCCGTTGTCGACGGGCTCCCGGAGCAGCGTGACGGTGCTGATGCCGACCAGCGCCGCGGCGGTCAGCGCGACCGCGCCGGTGCCGACGGCGATCCGCCGCCGTCGCCGGATCCGGCGGCCGTCGGCCATGATCTTCGCCAGGTCCGGTGGCCGGAACCCGTCTTCGGGTTCGGTTTCGGCCATCGCCGACTTCAGCTCTTCGAGGTCGGTCATGACAGCTCTCCAACGTTCTTGCGGGAAACCGGTTCCGGCGTGACGAGCACGCGGAGCTTCGCCAGCGCGCGATGGTTCGTGCGCTTGACGGTGCCGAGGGTGACCTTCAGCTCGCGGGCGACCTCCGCCTCGGGCAGGTCGAAGTAGTGCCGCAGCACGACGACCGCGCGCTCGCGGCCGGTGAGCCCGGAGAGCATCTCCATCAGCCACACGTTCTGCGTCACCTCCCGTGACACGTCGCCGTTCGCGGGGAGATCGGGCGGCTCCTCGGTGACGTACTCCCTCAGCGGGCGGCGCCACTGGTCGATCACGTGGTTCGCGAGCACCTTCCGCGTGTAGGCGTAGGCGTCGGAGTGACGCACCCTCGCCCACGCCGCATACGTGCGCGTCAACGCTGTCTGCACAGCGTCCTCGGCGCGGTGCCGATCACCGGTCAGCAGGTACGCGGCGTGCAGCAGCTTCGGCGAGGCCGAATGCACGAACTCCGCGAACTTGTCATCACCCCTGGTCATCTCCGCCCTTTCCCCACAGACCCATACGAGCCGATGCCGGGAAAGGTTGACAAGGAAACCGGTCAACTTTTCACCCGGCCTCCCCCGTCTTCATCCCCACACAGGTGAGGACAGGGGTGTTCATGAAGAAGGCGGTATCCGGCGCGATGGCGGCACTGGCGTTCACGACGTCCTGCGCGGCGGCACCTCCCGAGGTCCGCATGCCGCCGAAGGTGGCTCCTGCGCCCGTCGCGGCGCCGATCACCACCAGCGCGGCGCCGATCACCACCAGCGCGGCGCCGGTCACCACCTCCCGGCCCGCCCCGCCACCGTGCGGGCGGACGGCGGCCGCGTGCGTGAGCCTGTCGCAGCTCAAGGCGTGGCTCGTGCGCGACGGGAAGGTGGCGCGCGGCCCGGTGCCGATCAAACCCGGTTCGGTAGCCGAGCCGACACCGGTCGGCGTGTTCCGCGTCGCCTGGAAGAACCGCCACCAGACGAGCAACGAGTTCGGGACGCCGATGCCCAACTCGGTGTTCTTCGCCGCGGGCGGTATCGCGTTCCACGAAGGCAGCCTCGACACACCCTCGCACGGCTGCGTGCACTTGTCCTCTGTGGACTCGGCGGCGTTCTTCGACGGCCTCGGCAAGGGCGACGTGGTCGAGGTCGTCCCCTGAACCGGGACCGCTCCCGGACAAAGTGCCTACCGTGGCCGGATGCTGAACGGTCTCTTGCTCACCGGCGGGGTTCTCCTCGGCGCGGCGGCGCTGGCGCCTTGGCTGCGCTCGACCGAGTTCGTGCGATCGTTCCGGCACCGGCGCGGTCCGGTCGGCGATCTTCCCCGCATCCACCTGGCGCATCTGGACGAAGCCCTCTCCCGCGGGAGTGCCTATCCCGGCAGGTACGTCGTCGTGGTCTGGCGGCTGTACCCGATCGAAGTGCGGCGCCCACTGGACGAACCGGTCGTGCGCGAGGTGGCCTGCCCGTACTGCGGCGAAGAGGTGCCGTGCACCATCCGCGCCGCGCAGTCGACCCGGCGACGGCGGACGTCCTGCCTGGTGGTCGCCGCGGCCGCCTCCGTCACGTGCGTCTTCCTCGCCGGGTGGGGACTGATCGACTTCGATCCCGACAACGGCCCGCGAATCATGACCACGGTGTTCGGGATGGTCGGCGCGCTCGTGGTCGGCGCGTTCAGCATGGACCTCTGGTGGATTGAGGACGGGGTGTCGCTGCACGGCCGGTCGCTTCTGCGCGCGCTCCTGCGAACGCGGTACAGCAGCCACTCGCTCCGGGTCGCGCCCGCCTGACCGAGTCCGTCCCTCACCCGTGCCGACGCACGACGGGCGCACGGGTTGCTTTCTTGTTGTCTAGACCACGATCGGGTGTAACTCCGCAGCGTGACGGGCACTTTTGCCATGACAGGGGGTTACGCGGTTCGCCGCCATCCGGCAAATCGCCAACCTCGAAGTCGACTACAGGGAGACCGATCATGAGCAAGAAGAACGCCGGGTTCGCCATCGCCGCGGTGCTGGGCGCCGCGCTGACCACCGTCTCTCTCAGCACCGGGTCCGCTTCGGCCATGCCGTCCGAAGGCTGCGACGCCAGCCAGCTCACCACCACGATCGTGCCCGGTTCCCCCGGCGCGGGCCAGCGCTACGCCGAGGTCCAGTTCACCGCGAAGGACGGCCAGTACTGCCAGCTCAAGGGCAGCGTCCCGGTGACGCTCGACGGCGCGCCCGGGGTGACCGTGGAGCCCGAGGCGGGCCAGCCGGACCAGGTCGTCCACCTCCGGCCGGGCACCTCGGCGCACGAGCTGCTGCACTGGAGCGCGATCGAGGCGCGCGGCGACCAGGCGACGCCGTCCGCGCTGACCGTGCACACGCCGGGCACCCAGGCCCAGACGGTGACGCTGCCGTGGCAGTTCGGCGCTCTCGACGCTTCGGCGGACGCGCACACCCTGCGCGTCGGCACCGTCCAAGAAGGACCCGCCGACGCCGCGTGACCCGGGGACGGCCACCGGCGAAAACCGGTGGCCGTCAAGCCATCGCGGTGATCAGGGCCCAGTAGCCGCCGCCGCCCAGTACCGCGCCGAGCACGACTCCGCCGAGGATTTCGCGCGCGGTGTGGTCGCCGACCTCGACCCGCGACCAGCACACCCACGCGACCGGAAGCGCCAGCGGGACGAGCGCGAGCCAGTGCCCGATGGCGAGGATGATCGCGGCGCCGGAGGCCACCGCGGCGTGCATGGACACCTTGAACCGCAGGCCGAACGTGATCGCGATGCTGCCGAGCAGCGACGCGAGCATCGCGATCGACAGCGCGAGCATCTGGTAGGGCGCGCCACCGAAGAACATCAGCAGGAAACCGGCGGCGAGCGAAGCCAACCCGGTGGCGAACGGCACCAACCGGCCCGCGCGGTCGGTCACGTGGTGGGTCTGCCACCGGCCCGCCTTCGCACCCCGCACGATCACCGCCATCGGGATGAGCGATCCGGTCACGCCCACCACGGATCCCCACAGCAGCGCCCGGCCGGGGTCGTGCCCGGTGACGTCCCAGGCGAGCAACAGCGGCAGCGCCAGCACGAGCACCCACGGGGCGAGGAGTTCGGTGCCCAGCCGGGCGAAACGGTAGCGAATCGGAACGGCGTCGTTATTGGCATCGGTGGTCGCGGCCATGGCTTCTCCCCCAGCGTCAAGCGGGATTACCCGTCGTGGAACCGTCAGGCTTTAGTATCGGTCCTCGCCCCTGACCGCGCTCGAAGCAGACGATGGGATTCCGCCCATGCCGGTACCCGCACTTCGTCAGCGCGGCGGCGCACCGGCGCGGACCGACCCGGCGCCGGTGCTCGCCGCGGCCCGCAAGATCACCGAAGACCTCAAGGACGGGCTCGGCGGCGGCAGCACGCGCCGGGCCGCGCACGGACTCCGGCGGCTGTTCACACTGGACGGTGTCGGCCTCACCGATCTGTCCGGCCAGCTCACCTGGTCCGGCAGGCCCGCCGACGACACGCGCACCGCGGCGCTCGTCGACAAGGCACTGCACACCGAAGCGCCAGCCGGGCGCGCGCCGCTGCTCGCGGTTCCCCTGCACGCGCACGACGAACTGGTCGGCGCGCTCGTGCTCGCGGGCGACATCGGCGCGGCGGCCGTGCGCGAGGCCGCCGATCTCGTCATCCAGGCGTTGGAGCGCGGCACCCTGGAAGCGTCTGCTGAACACGCCGCGGCGGCCGAACTCCGCGCGCTGCGGGCGGAGATCTCGCCGCACTTCGTCTACAACGCACTGACCGTCATCGCTTCGCTCGTGCGGTCCGATCCGGACCGCGCCCGCGATCTCATGCTGGACTTCGCCGACTACACGCGGTACAGCTTGGCGCGCCACGGTGAGTACACCATGGTCGCCGAGGAGTTCCGCGCGGTGGAAACGTACCTCGCGCTGCAACGGGCCGTGCTCGGTGACCGGCTGCGCGTGCAGATCAGGGTGGCGCCGGAGATCCTCGCGGTCGCGGTGCCCTACCTGGTGCTGGAGCCGCTGGTGGAGAACGCGGTGCGGCACGGGGTCGAGCCGCGGTCGGGCACCGGGACCGTGCAGGTGCACGGCGAGGCGGAAGGGAACGACTGCGTGATCAGCGTGGAGGACGACGGGGAGGGCATGGATCCCGAACGGGCGCAGGCGATCCTCGCCGGGCGCTCCGGCTCCGACCGCGTCGGACTGGCTAATGTGGACAGACGGCTCCGCAGCGTGTACGGGGCGTGGTACGGGCTGGTGGTGGAAACCGCGGCAGGCGCGGGGACCAGGGTCGTGGTCAGGGTGCCGAGGTTCCAGCCGGGGGTGCTGCCGTGACCGGGTTGCGAGTGCTCGCCGTCGACGACGTCCCGCCCGCGCTCGACGAGCTGTGCCGCCTGCTCGCCGAGGCGGCGGAAGTAGCCGAAGTGGAAGCGGCGGGCGACGCGGTGAGCGCGTTGAAGATGATCCAAGCTGACCCGTTCGACGCGGTGTTCCTCGACATCTCGATGCCGGGGCTCGACGGCCTCGAACTCGCTTCGCTGCTGGCGAAGCTGAGCCGTCCGCCGGTGATCGTGTTCGTCACCGCGCACGACGGGCACGCCGTCGCCGCGTACGGCATCGGCGCGGTCGACTACCTGCTCAAGCCGGTGCGCGCGGAACGGCTCGCCGCCGCACTGTCCAAAGTGGTCAAAATGGCGGCCGCGCAGGAACCGGAAGCGGCGCCGCCGGACGCGATGGCCGCGCTGCCGGTGGAAAGCGGTGGCCGCACCCGCTACGTCCGCCGCGCCGACGTGCGGTTCGTCGAGGCGCACGGCGACTACGTCCGGCTGCACACCGAAAGCGGTGTCCACGTGGTCCGCATGCCACTGTCGCGATTGGAGGAGTACTGGGAGGGCCACGGCTTCCTGCGCGTGCACCGAGGTTTCCTGGTCGCGATCGGGGCCGTCGCGGAGCTGCGCAGCGATTCCGTCGGCGGGCTGCTCGCGCACACCGACGCCGGTGACGTACCGGTGAGCCGCCGCCACGCGCGCGAACTCCGCGAACGGCTCCTGCACGCGGCGCAGCACGGCGAACTCGGCAGCGCGCCGTGACCCGGATCAAACGCGTCGCCGTGACGAGCCCGCAGACCCGGCTCGCCCATTCGCGACGCCGAGCACCGGGCCGTTGGCGTGTGCCCACCCTCGAACCCGCCGACGCCGAACGCGCCGCCAGGCTGTACCGCGAGCAGCGCCGCCGCGCGCTGCCCGCCGTCGCGCTGATGTTCGCGCTCCTGCTGGTGCTGACCGTCGCGTTCACCGTCGCACCCGGCCTGGATTCGGTGCGGGTGCTGGGAATCCCGCTGTCCTGGCTGATGCTGGCCGCGGTGCCGTACCCGGCGATGGCCTGGCTCGCGCGCTGGCAGCTCCGCCGGGCCGAACGCGCCGAACGGGAGTAGCCGGTGGCCGCCGTCCTTTCGGTCGCCCCGGTGGTGCTGATGACGCTGCTCATCGGGCTGCGCGGGGTCGCGGCGATGCGGACCACTTCGGACTTCCTCGTCGCCTCGCGCCGGGTGTCGCCGCTGCTGAACTCGGCCGCGGTCTCGGGCGAATACCTTTCCGCCGCTTCGTTCCTCGGTGTTTCGGGCCTGATGGTGAAGGACGGCGTCGGCGCGCTCTGGTACCCCGTCGGGTTCACCGCCGGGTACATCGCCATGCTCGCGCTCGTCGCCGCGCCGATGCGGCGGTCTGGCGCGTTGACCGTGCCGGACTTCGCCGAGGCGAGGCTGGCTTCCCCCGCGCTGCGCCGGATCGCCGCGGTGGTGGTGCTCGTGATCGGCACGCTGTACCTCGTCCCGCAGTTCCGCACCGCGGGCCTGGTGCTCAGCGCGGTCGGCGGCACGCCCTACTGGGTCGGCGTGGTGATCGCCGGTACCGCGGTCAGCGTGACGCTCGCGCTCGGCGGCATGCGCGCGGCCACCTACGTGCAGGCGTTCCAGTTCGCGCTCAAGCTGGTGCTGTTCATCGTGCCCGCGATCTGGTTGCTGGTGCAGGCTGGCGCGGAGAACCGGCACGCGGCGCTGCACCCCGTGGAATTCACCCATTTCTCGCACGAAACCACGGTGTCGTTCGAAGTCGCGGTGACACTGGAAATCACCGCGCCGACCGCGACGAAGGCGCCGGACGGCTCGGTGCGCGTACTGCCACCGGGCGATCTCGTGATGCCGGGCGGGCAGCGCCTGGTGTTCCTGCCCGGCACCGCCGTGCCAGGCGTGCGCGGCGACGCCCCGCTCGGCAGCACCGACTGGCAGCGCCCACTGCTCGACCTCGACGGCGCCGGGCATCCGCTGCTCGGCACGTGGGCCGTGCTGCTCGCGACGATGCTCGGCACGATGGGGCTGCCGCACGTGCTCATGCGGTTCCACACCAGTCCCGACGGGCGCGCCGCGCGCCGGACGGCCGCGATCACGGTGGGACTGCTGGGAATCTTCTACCTGTTCCCCGGTATCTACGGGCTGCTCGGGCGGGTGCTCGCGCCGGAGCTGTACCTGTCCGGGGCCACGGACACCGTCGTCGTCGCGCTTCCGTCCCGTGTGGACAGTGGATGGACGGGCACGCTGTTCACCTCGTTGCTGACCGCGGGCGCGTTCGCGGCCTTCCTCGCCACCTCACTCGGCCTGCTGCTCGTGGTGTCCGGCGCGATCGCGCACGACCTGCTGCGCGGCGGCCTGCGGCAGCTCCGGTTCACCGTGGTGCTCGCCGCCGCGGTCATGGTGCTGCTCGCGCTCCCGTCCACGCGGCTGGACGCGGGTGTGCTGGTGACCTGGGGTTTCACCGTGGCCGCGTCGACGTTCTGCCCGCTGCTGGTGCTCGGCATCTGGTGGCAGAAGCTGACCGCGGCCGGGGCGATTTCCGGTGTGCTCGCGGGATTGCTGTCGTCGTCGGGGTCGATCGTGACCGCGTTGTTCGAGCCGCCGCTGGACGGCTGGCTCGCGATACTGGTGGCGCAGCCCGCGCCGTGGTCGGTGCCGCTGGCCTTCGCGATCATGATCGTGGTGTCGCTGCGCGGGCGGCCGCCGTCGTGGTCGACGGCCGCGATGCTCCGCCTGCACCTCGACGAACGCCCGCCGCGCGACGTCCATTCGACCTCCGCTGGGCACCGTTCGTCGACCGTTCGTCGCATCGCACGACGTTTGAACCGCTGAACCTTCCTGTCGATCACCCGCCTCCCTACGGTGATGCCCCACACACGGATCGCAACGATGCGAGGAGGCTCGCTTGTCATGAGCGGTGACGACCGCAGGGAGGAATCGCTCCAGACAACACAGCGCACTTGTGCCTCATGGGCGTTGTCCCGAATCGAGGAACGAGAGAAGGGAGAACGCCCATGAGCACGGAAGCGGAAGTGCCCGCGACCGACTGGGAACGCGTGCAGGAAAGCGCCGAATTCGTGGAGTTGCGTCGTCGGTTGCGGGTGTTCGTGTTCCCGATGACGGTGGTGTTCGTGGTGTGGTATTTGGCGTATGTGTTGCTGGCGGATTACGCGCATGGGTTCATGGCGACGAAGTTGTTCGGGAATGTGACGGTGGGGTTGGTTTTCGGGTTGTTGCAGTTCGTGTCGACGTTCGTGATCACGGGTTTGTACGTGCGGTACGCGAATCGGAAGCTGGACCCGGTCGCGGACACGATCCGTGCTGATCTGGAAGGAGAGGCCCGATGAGTCACACCGTGCTGGCGGCGGGGGTGGCGGGGTCGAACCCGACGCTGAACATCGCCATTTTCGCGGCGTTCGTCGCGATCACCCTGGTGATCGTGTTCCGCGCCTCCCGTAACACCAAGACCGCGTCGGACTACTACGCCGCGGGGCGGGCGTTCACCGGCCCGCAGAACGGCATCGCGATCTCCGGCGACTACCTCTCGGCCGCGTCGTTCCTGGGCATCGCGGGGGCGATCGCGATCAACGGCTACGACGGGTTCCTGTACTCGATCGGGTTCCTCGTCGCCTGGCTCGTCGCGTTGTTGTTGGTGGCGGAGTTGTTGCGGAACACCGGCAAGTTCACCATGGGCGACGTGCTGGCGTTCCGCATGCGCCAACGCCCCGTCCGCGCCGCCGCCGCGATCTCCACCCTCGCCGTGTCGTTCTTCTACCTGCTCGCCCAGATGGCCGGCGCGGGGGGCCTGGTCAACCTGCTGCTCGGCGTCACCGGCGCCACCGGGCAGGCCGTGGTGATCGCCGTGGTCGGCGTCATCATGATCATCTACGTGCTCATCGGCGGCATGAAGGGCACCACCTGGGTCCAGATCATCAAAGCCGCCCTGCTCATCATCGGCGCCTTCGCCATGACCCTCTGGGTGCTGGGCAAATACGGGTTCAACCTCTCCACCCTGTTCCAGCACGCCATGGACCAGCCCAAGAGCAAAGGCCAGGCCCTGCTCTCCCCGGGGGCGCAGTACGGCAAGACCGGCACCAGCAAACTCGACTTCCTCTCCCTCGGCATCGCGTTGGTGCTCGGCACGGCGGGGTTGCCGCACGTGCTGATGCGCTTCTACACCGTGCCCACCGCCCGCGACGCCCGCCGCTCCGTCGTCTGGGCGATCGGGTTGATCGGCGTGTTCTACCTGTTCACCCTCGTCCTCGGCTACGGCGCCGGCGCCCTCGTCGGGCCCACCACGATCAACAACGCCCCCGGCGGCGTCAACTCCGCCGCCCCACTGCTGGCCCAAGCACTCGGGGGCCCGGTTCTGTTGGGGTTCATCGCCGCGGTCGCCTTCGCCACCATCCTCGCCGTCGTCGCCGGGCTGACCATCACCGCATCCGCCAGCTTCGCGCACGACGTGTACGCCAACGTCATCAAACGCGGCAAAACCGACTCGAAGGCCGAAGTGCGGGTCGCCCGCTACACCGCTCTGGTGATCGGCGCGGTCGCGATCATCGGCGGCATCCTGGCCAAAGACCAGAACGTCGCCTTCCTCGTCGCCCTCGCCTTCGCCGTCGCCGCCTCCGCGAACCTGCCCACCATCCTCTACTCGCTGTTCTGGAAACGGTTCAACACCCAAGGCGCCCTCTGGTCCATCTACGGCGGACTCGGCATCACCATCATCCTCATCGTGTTCTCCCCCGCCGTCTCCGGCGGCACCAAACCCATGATCAAAGGCGTCGACTTCCACTGGTTCCCCCTGGAAAACCCCGGCATCGTCTCCATCCCCCTCTCCTTCCTCCTCGGCGCCGCCGGAACCCTCCTGTCCAAAGAACACAACAAAGCCAAATACGCCGAAATGGAAGTCCGCGCCCTCACCGGAGCCGGAGCCGAAAAAGCCACCCCCCACTAACCACAACGACCAGCGCCCCGGACCTCGCGAAGAGGTCCGGGGCACTTTCACGCGCGGGGGTCAGCCGATTTGGATGGTCCGCAACTCCAGCGGATTCGGGTCGAGGAGTGGTTCCCCGTCCGGCGCCAGTGGGTCCACCACTCTCGGACCCTCGTCACCGGTCACGGCCCACAGCAGTTGTCCCACGGATTCCCGGCCCCGGACGTCCTTGCGCCGCACCCAAACCAGGGTGCGCGTCCGCACCGGGAATTCCTGGACCTCGTCCAGCACTCCCGCCCAGGTCCGATGGGCACTCACGCTCCGCGCCCCGCCGAGTTCGGCCAGCATCGGGGCGTACCACGCGGCCGTTCCCGGATCGGGCCGCGGCGGGAGGCCCGGCACCCTGGCATCCCAGTCTTTCAGCCAGGTCCACGGATCCCGGTTCGGCAAGCCGAACGGCGCCTGCCCGGCCGCCTTGGGCACGACCAGCGCGGCGTCCACCATCTGCTCCCGCCAATCGCCGGTTTCCGCGAAGCGCTTGGTGGTGACCGCGAACAACCACCCTCGCGCGAGTTCGTCTTCCGGGCCAGGGGAAACCAGCTGAACGTCCTCGTCGTAAGCGTCGCCAAGCCATCGCTCGGCCTTCTCCACGGCGGCGGAAAGATCGACGGCGGCCATGTCCCACGGGATCACGAGTTCGGCCACCTTCGAACCCGGCCCACCGGCGAACCTCGCGACCACGAGTTCGTCGGCCAGCTCGTCGCCGGTGTCGGCCGGTGAACCGCGTTGAGCGTCAAGGAAGATCACGCCGTCTTCTCCGTACTCCGCGTACAGCAGGTGACCGGTCAGCTCCCGCCCCGCCAGACGGCGGCGCAGCCACACCACGGCCCTGGCGCCCCGCCCGCCCTCGGCGATCGTCTTCGCCGCCTGGTCCCAGCCCGCGCAGGTGGTGATCTCCGCGCCGGGGAAGTGCGCCCCGATCATCCGGTCCCACCAGCCCGGCGTCTCGTCGTCCGGGTGCCACGGCATCGCGCAGGCCGGGCGTTCGGCGAGGACCGCATCGGCCGTCACGACGCAGTTCCTCGCGTTCAAACGCCACCGGAGGGCATCGGCCCCGCCGCCGAGGTTGAGGTCTTCGTCGAGCGGGTCGGCGTTGGCGACCGCGAACGGAGCCGAACCGTCGCGCGGCACGCAGACGGTCGCGGCGAGCATCGGCTCGGCGTCGTCCAGGTAGCCGCAGCCGAACAGCACCATCCGGTGCCCGACGTGCACCGGCTCGACGTCGCGCAGCACGACCCGATCACCGTAGGTGCGGCGCAACCACGCGCGAGCGCGTTCCGCTTCCGCGAGCATTCCGATCCGCGCGGTCATGGGTTCTCCTGACTGATCGACGCGGTGACCATTCACCACTACCACCGCGGCACCGGGCGCCGAGGCTCGTCTTCCTCTACCGACAGCCAAATCTGGGCGCTCGGGCAACGGTACCCGTGGCGTTCCGGATCAAGCATCGGCAGCGCCCAAACGCTCCGCCCACAGCCGAGCAAGGCCGCGTGCCTGGCTGTCATCGAGTTCCTCGGCGAAGACCGACAGCCCCTCCCACCCGGCCGTGCGCACCAATTCGATCGCGACCAGGTTCGCGACCTTCGCCCGGAGCTCCTCGTCCACTACGCCCGGCTTGAACTTGGCGTCCACGATCCGGGCCGCGCGGTCATGGACCTTCCGGTAGTGCTCGGTGCCGTACGCGCGGAGAGCCTTACCCGCGGCGGCAGCGGTGACCTCCAGCGCCTCGACGCCTTCCGGGTCCAGTACCGCGCCATCGGAATCGGAGACGTCCCACGCCGCGTTGGCGAACTGCTCGTCCACCGCGCGTTGCGCGGGATCACCGTCCACAACGGATCCGGTGATGTTCACGTGCGGGAGGATCCTGCCCGGCACCAGCGAGCCGAAGACCTGCTGGACGCGGGCGAACGGATTCGCCAAGCCGCGGTCCTGGTAGGCGACATGGGCCAAGGCGTCGAGCACCTGGTGCCGGATCGCGGCCCGCATCGCGAGCTGATCGGCACGTTGCCTGCCGGAAGCCAGCCACACCAGTTCCGGCAGCACCTGGTGCCGCCAGTACGTCGCGTCCTCGGGGGGCAGATCCAGCAGCGCCGAGGCGTGCGAATGCAGCACCTGAGCCCAGGGGCGGCCGGTGTCCCAGTTCACCCACTGTTCGCGGACAAGGAGGATGTCCAGCAGGATCGCGGCGGCCGCGTCCTGGAGCGCCCGCCGACCGGCGTCCTCACCGTCGGCCAGCGCTGCCGTCAGGCCCGCTTCGCTGGCGATGTCGAGCAGGTTCCCGTACACCCACCCGGCTTCCTCGGCCAGGTGCGCCGGGACCAGCAGATCGGGGATGCCGAGCCATTCCTCGGCCCCGTCACGCCACAGCCGCACTGTCTCTTCGGGGTACTCGGAAAGCACCGACGACGCTTGCAGGGCCGCATCGGCATACCGATCCCGCAGCTTCCGCAGTACCACCTCGTCCGAGTCGTTCTCGGTGATCGCCTGCGCGGCGTCCGGTGCCGAGGGCAAGAGCCGCGGCCGGTAGTCCGGGATGTCGCTCTCGGCGTAATCGGGTCCCGGATAGGGCCCCATGCTCCACAGCCGTCGTTCCCACCAGGACGGCAAATGCCTCAGCAGCTCGTTGAAACCGACATACAACGCGTCCTCGACTCCATTGAACATTTCGTCGATCCGTGCCCTGATGTTTCCTTCGTGGACAGCACGTTCGGCATCGTGATCGTCCGCGCGATCCTGGACGGGCGTCGAATCGAGGGCATCCACCTCTGCCACCATCCGGACGATGGACATGGCCATGAGATCGACCAGTTCGGCTTCGGTGGCCGGGCTCATCCCGACACCGACCGGCGACACCGCCGACTGCCGGGAATAACTGTCGACGATGAGGGTCACGGCGTCGGCGCGGATCTGTTCCCTGCGGTCCTCGGGGGCCGCGTCCAAAGCCCGGCGTCCTGACCGCGCGTCGTCCGCGAACCAACTCCGGAAATCGGAAACGCGAGCCGCGAAGTCGATCGCCGCGGCGGCGAAACCGGCTTGTTCGCGACGCCTCCCGGGTCCGCTGTGCCAATTGACGTCGTACCGTTCACCATCGGCGACCGGCACCTGCCCGTACCTGGTGAACTCGCGCATCGTCTGGGCCATCCTGAACATGGCGTTCAGCTCGGGGTCGCCCCAGACCTCTTCCCCCGCCAACGCCAGAGCGTCGGTGTGGCGACTGCGGTGGAGCCCGGCCGCGATGCTCGTGATCAGACCGGCACGGATATCCTCGTGCGGCAAGGACGACCACCCCGGTCGTTCGCGAAGGGGGCCGGGCAGGAGCAACTCGGCCTGCGCGCGCAAACCGTCCACTATGGCCTGACCGGTGGGGCGACTCGAAACGACCTGATCGAGCGCGTCCTGGTCGCTGTTCAGCCTGCCGCCGAACCTTCTCCGGTAAAAGGCGTACATCCCCTCCGAGTTGTGGGCCCCTCGCAGGAATTCGAAATCGACCCGCAGCGCGCCTGCCAGGATTTCCGGCCGGCGCGGATCCAGCTCGGCGGCGATCACCGCGACGGCGTCCTGGTACCCGGGGTCGCGAGGCGCCCGGCGTGAGCCGATCAACTCCGCCGCCCTGGCACGCAGGTTTTCGGCCACCGCTTCGCCCTCGGCCTCGGCCACGGCCGCCAGCCGCTGCTCGGCCCCGGCCACCGTCCGCGCGTCGAACGACCGCAGCGGGTCCGTGGCGAGCTCACGAGCGGGCCGTTCGGGGTCCGCGATCGCTTCGTCGACCACGCCCTCCATCAAGCGCCACACGTTTTCCTGGTCGACGGCCAACGGCCCGTATCGGGCGTCGGGGGCCGGCCGCTTACCGAGATGGCGTTCCACTTCCGCGGCATTCACGCTCCCGCCGCGCTCCGCGAGCGTTCGAAGGTGCTCCGCACTCCGCTCGAACTCCGCCTGGTGTTCCGCCATGATCCAGCCGAACGCTCGATGAGCACTCGCGGTCGTCGAGACCTCGGTCCAGCTCCCGGTGAGCCGGACACGGTCCACGCCGTCCTCGTTGAACCATTCCTGCAACGATTTCCGGAAATCGGCCTCGTTCACCCAGAAGGCTTGGGCCTGCGTGATCGAGTCACCGGCCGCACCGGCCAAAATGTCCCGAAGCTGCGCGTACCTCAGTGCGCGTTCCCGTTCGCCCGGCGCACCGAATTCGTCTTGACGCAGCGGCCCGATCCAGTTCGTGGCACGCATGATCTTGTTCACCCGCTCGCGAACCGTCAGGCTGTCCAATTGCGACTGCGCGAGCTCCGCCAGTTCGGTGAGGTAGTCCAGCGTGCCGGTGAAGCCGTCCGGGGCCACCAGGCCCTCGTCGTCCTCCGACGATTCGCCGTCCTCGGACAACTCGCTCTCCGACTCATCGCCGTCACGGGCGCTGCCCAGCGACACCTCACCCTCGGACTCACCCTCGGATTCGTCATCCGACCCATCCTCGGATTCGCTCTCGCTGTCGTCCGCGGTCAACTCCGGGGTGAGAGGCGGAGCAAGCTCCCCACCGGCCCCCTCGTCGACGACGGTGACGAGCGCGGGACTGACGTTCCCCGCTCGACTGCGGAACTCCTGCTCGACCCGCCTGCGGTGTTCGGTCAGGTAGGCGTGCGCGGCTGCCGACGCCGCGTTCTGGAGCTGCTGGCCGATTTCGGTGCCCAGCGTGAAGCGGCGACGCAGAGCATCGAACTCAGCGCGCAGGTCGGTGATGAACCGGTCGGTGTAGGACTCGAACGGGTAGTGCAGTGCCCGGTGCCCGAGCACTTCGGCGGCCCGTGCGTACACACCGTGCCTCATCCCGCCGAGCAGGGTCTCACCGGTGTTCCGCCAGCGATCGAGATCGTCGGCAGTCGCCCGCACGACGGCGTTGTTGCTTTCCTCGAGGTCCCGGGCGGCGGCCGGGCTCAGGACCACGGACAGCGAATACGACCAGCTCCACCCGTTTAGCGAACGGACCAGCTCACGTGTGGTGTCCAGCGCGGGGAGATCCGACGGCAGCCGATCGTGCACCGGAAGCTGGCTGCCGAGCACCGCCGCGAACCAGTCCTCGGCGGCCGACCCGTCCTCGTGGTCCCACGGCTCGCCCGGTCTGGAAAGCCGTTGCGCGCCAAGGCTTCGCCACGCCTCGAACCGCTCGTCATCGGCCCTCGCCACGTTCTCGACGGCATCACGCAGCTCGGGACCCGATGGCCCCGGGCGACCCAGATGCAGGGCCAGCTGTTCGGGCAGCCAGTCCGGTGCCGTGCCGAGCAGGGCTTCCCTCAGTGCGGTCGCTCGCCTTTCGGCGTCCTGCCGAAATCCCTCGGCGGCTCTCCGCAGATAACCGACGGCTTCCGCGGCCTCCTGAATGGCGAGCAGTTCGGTCGGCGAACGGTCCTGGTCCAGCGGCAGGCCGAGCGCTTCGAGGCCGTCCGAGCGGAGAGATTCCTCGTTTCCGAATCCTCGTTCGTACCAGTTCACCGCTTCCTGGTACCCATAACGGTTTTCGAGAGTCCGCGTAATCTGCTCGTATTGCTCCGCAGGCGCCCCGTTGTCCAAGAAATCCTCGAACAGGGGAACGTCGTAGCGCACCGTTCCGAACGCCGGAGATTCCTGGGGGGCCACTGGCCTCGGCGGCTGCCCGTCGTGCAGCAGACCGTACGCCACCAGCTTGACATAGTTTTCCCGCAGGCGCAGTTCCCTGCTCAACGGCGCCCCTTCCAGCCCGGAGAGCGCCGGAAGGCCGAGTAGCTCAGCCGTCTCCCGCATCCGGTGCTCCACACCGGCCCCGGTTCGCTCGAGCTGATACCTCCAGCGGGGAACCTTCCAGAAAAGCCGGATCACTTCGTCCACATCGGCACGCGGTGGCAACTGCGGACCGAAGATCTCCTCCGCTCCGGCGCGCAGGGCCACCAGGAAGGGATTGTGCCATTCATCGTGGTACAAATGCGCGGCGAACAGGTCGTCGAGGAACTCTCGCGCCGGCCCCTTCGGGACGGTCATTTCGCCGAAGAACCTCTCACCGTACAAGTGGATCAAGTTCTCGCGTTGCCCCTCGAACGGGCCGTGCCAGTTCAGCCCTATCTGCGTCCACAGAGAATCGAGCTCCGTGCGCCACTGCGCGCGCAGGTCCTCGATCTTGGCGGTATCGACCACCACACCGGACCGATCGCTCGGCGGCACCGTGCGAGGATCGGTTCCGGCCACCCGCGCGATCTCGCTCATCCGCACCGCGATCGGCGCGTTGCGAAGGCTGCCCACCGCGTCGGCTTCGGCGTTCAACACCGCGATGCGGCCGACGACCTCGTCCTCCGGAGTCCCTTCGTGCAGCCAGAAAGCCGCGACGTCGACCATCGGATCGAGGAGACGCTCCCGCACGGGGGAGAGGAACGGGACACCGATCAGTTCCTTGGCCTTGGCGCGCGTCTCGGCGGATATCTCCGTCTGGTACAGACCCAGGTGCATCCAGTCGTCGTAGAACGCGGCATTCGACTCGAAGACGTCGAGCCAGGCACGGGTGCCGTCCACGGTGGCCAACTGGTCGAGGCTCAGGTCCTTGGCGAATTCAGTGGCCACGTCGCGAAAGCTCGAAGAATCCGCTGTCCTGGGCAGTTCGCGCATTTTGTCCGCGAGCATGCTCACCAGGGTCGAGCGCGCGCGGAACAGCCGTCGTGCCAGGCCGCCGAGAAGCGGCCCTCTGAGGTGTGCGACCGGCAACAGGTCGTTCGCCTTCGCGATCCGCCACTTCGCCTCGGCGGATTCCGTCGCAGGCAGCTTGTCCAGCACGTCACGCAGGGGGGCGAGCCAGCTCGGCGACCGTTCGACCGTCTCCGTGCGGGAATCTTCTTCGTGCGGCGGCACCCTCTCGTCGAGCATGGTCCGCACGTTCCGGGTGATCGGGTTCGCGAGGATCGCGCGCAGTGCCTCCGCCGAAGCGGCCGGGCTGGACTGCCATTCGTACAGGCGGGCGGCGTGGACCAGGCGAGCGCCGGAAACTGCGAGCGACCAGTGCTTGCTCGGGAGGTCGGTGCCGATCATCCGATCCGCGAGCGCGCGCTCGTGCTCGGCGAGTCCGTTCAGGAACTTCCTCGCCTCGACCACATGCGGGGCGAGTTGGGCGCGCAACGCGCGCTCCATGGCGACACCCGTCGACAGGTCGACGTTCTTTCGCAGCTTCAGGAACTGGGTCCGGATGTCATCGACGAGGTCGTCGACGGCATTGTCGGCTGGCTTGGTGAGGATCACGACGTCGACCAGGTCCCGCAAGAGAAGCTTCTCCTGCTCACTACGTGGCTCGACAGCGAACTTGTCGCGGATCTCCCGCCGCTCGCGCTCCATGTCCGCGACCAAGGCGTCGAACTCGATCTTGGTTGTCGCGATCTTGCTCGCGAACGCCTGGTACTTCGCCTGTTCGGCCGCCGGGTCGTCGATGACGCCCAACCAGTCCGAGTACTGCTCCCGAAGGCGCGCCAGCCTGGCTTCGGCGTCCGGTTTTTCCGCCATCGCGATCGCGGTCTCGAGGAACTCGTGCTCGACCTCCCGGATCCGGTCGACGCGATCGGAATCGGACGTGGGCAGCGCCAGGATCTGTTTCGTCTCGTCGAACCACGTCCTCGTCGCGGGTGCTACCGAAACAGCGTCCGGCTCTTTGCGCAAGTGCTTGCGGAAGAGCGAGATGTCCCGGTACGCCGCGATCGCCGAATCGGTGGCGGGTGCGCGGTCAGCACGGTTTTCCTCGGCTTCTTCGCGCATCGCGACGAGGTCCGGATCACTCCAGATCCGCCGGAACTCCGCCAGGTCGCCCGATTCGGCCACCCACCGGTGCAGCCGTGCCGCGTGCACCACGGCCACGGATTCGTCCAGCTCGGGCGCGTTCTCGAACAGCACGGCGACCAGGTTCCGCGCGGTCGCTCTGTCCTTTTCGGACAACGAGTCGAGCGTCGCCTCCGCGTGGGCGACGTCCGGCCCGGTGCGGACGTGGGCCGTGGTCCAGGGATCGCCTTCCCTGGCCAGGCGGTCGAACACCGACTCGTGCTCGTCGGACGACGAATCGCCCACGACGTACGACACCGGGGCGGCGTCCTCCCCCTCGGAGTCGCTCCCGTCGGACTCGCTTTCTTCGGTGTCGGTGGTGTCCATGGGTTGGGTGGCTCCGCCGCGGAGTCCGGGGGTGTTTTCGCGGTGGTCGAGGGTCCAGGCGGGGTCGGCGGTGCCGAAGACGGCTCCGAGGTCGGCGGCGTGCTGCCGCAGGCGTTCGGTGGACCAGCGCGAGGTCAGGTATTCGTGCGCGACCAGGCGTGTCACGGCCTCGGGCACGACCTGTTCGAGGTTGGTCTCCCGCACCAGCGGCTCCACCTCCCGCACCGCGCGATCGAACCGCTGCCGCGCCTCCCGCGCCCCAGCACGCTCACCCGCCTCCAACGTGCGCGGATCCCGCCGATACAGCGAATCCAACGCCTCCGACGCCGCCACCACCTGCCCCGCACCATCGAGCACCGTGCCATCCGACCGCCTCGCCGACGGCCGATCCACCGACCCCGCGAACTCCACCCGCAACGCCCCCACATCCCGCAAAATCCTCTTCACCACCCCATCCCCGCGAGCCGCACCCCTGCGCCGCAACTCCGCCACCGCACCGGCCACCGCCCGATACCGAACCCCACCATCAGCCATCAACCGCCCCACATCACCAAACCGCCCCACCCACTCATCCACCGGCAACCCCACCGGACCGGACTCGATCCCCACCGAATCCACCACCGCGCCGGACACGCCGCTCCGCACCGACCCGTTCCGTTCCGTCACGTGCTGGAGCAACGCGGTCATCACGCGGCCCTGCGAACCGGTGTAGTGCGGAGCTCCGGCACCCTCTCCCCGGAGGGATTCGGCTTCGGTGCGCAGGTTTTCGACCTCGGGGTCGTTCCAGGCCTGGCGCGGGTGGGTTCCGGTGGTGATCAAGGTGGTGAGCTTGGCGATCAGCTCGTCGTGCAGCCGCTGACGATCCTGAGCGGGTGCGCCGGGGGCGGCGGGCGGAAGTTCGCCCGCCATCGCCTTCGCCGTCCGCGCGGCGGGGTCGGTGTCACCGGGCTCCGCCGGTGCCGCGGTGCTCGCTGACGGGCCCGCGATGTCGATTCCGTAGACCGCGCTTTCCGCCTGGCTCGGCCGGTTCTCGGGTTCTGGTTGCCCGATGGCTCGGGTGGGCATGAACCAGGTCCGCGGGGGCACCGGGGGCCGGGAGGTCGGGTGGTCCCGGCCGGTAGCACCGTCGCGGCCGCTGAAGTAGCGGATCGCGCCATCCGGCTCGGCTTCGGCGCTGAACGCGTGGTCCCCCGACTCCATGTCGAGGAACATGACACGCCTGCCGCCGATGTTCCGGTAGACGGTGAGCGGGTGCGCCCACTGATCGTTTTCCCCCATGGTCAGGAAGACCCCGTGCGGGGCGACGGCCGGGTCCTGATCGAAGGTCCGGGTGATGACGTCTTCCAGCGGCACGTCGCGCTCGAACCGGCCCGCCAGCTCGTGTTCGAGGTAGATCGCCGGATACGGCCCCCGCAACGGCACCTCCCGGGTTTCCCCGCCCAGCAGGTAAAAACCCGCGACGGTGGCGGGCCCGCAGTTCACCCGGGCACCGGGCACGTCGTTCAGGTAGTTCTGACGGTTGATCATCGTCAGCGGACCCAGCTCACCGCGCATCCGATGCTCACCGCCCTGGCCCAGCGGTACGAACCGGTCCAGCAGATCCACCGCGAGCCGATCCAGCGGATCGCCCACCATCACCACATCACCGGAAACCCCGTTGGTCTCCGACAAGTATTCGTCCAGCTCGGTGATCAGCACCGCCCGGACATCCGCCAGCGCAGTCGCCCGCGGATCCCAGTCCGGGATCGGATCGCGCTCCCGCAACAGAATCAAGTCGACCGACATCCCGAGTTGGTCCCGCCGCACCGGATCCAGATCATCGAGCACCTGACGCGCCAGTCCTCCGCGCTGCGCCAGTCCGGTCCGTGTCGACAGGTCGCCGTTCTGTGCCGTGGTACCGGCTTCGGCTTGGCTGATCGCGTTGTCGAAGAGGTCGTCGAGCACTCCGTGCGCCAGGTCCCCTTCGGGCCACGTGACTTCGGCGAGCTGGCCGAACCTGCCCGCCTGCCCATAGGGCAAGGTGGCCGCGAACCACCACGCCCGCTCACTCCCCGTGCGCTGGTCCTGATGCGACAGATACCCCAACGCCTCCAACACCGCGTGATACACCGGCCGCAACCGCTCCAACTCCGGGCCCGACAACCCCGCCACCGGCTTGAGCCACCGCACCATCCGCACCCGATGCTCCCCCGCCACCGGCGGCGGCACCGACCGCATCCGCCCCGCGAAATAATCCAACTCGTTCCCGATCGGCGCCCAAAAACCCTCCGACACCAAATCCGCCCACATCCCCGCCACCACCGGCGCCACCACCCGCTCACCACCCACCACCCCCGCAACCGCCACCTCCTCACCCGACAACCCCCGCGCCACCGCATCCGCCACCGCATCCACCTCCCCACCCCTAAACAAATCCGCCACCAAATCGATCATCCCCACCCGCAACCGCTCCCACGCCCCCACCACCCCCGCCCGCTCATCACCCACCGCACCAAAATGCAACAACCGCACCGCATGCCCCCGCAACCGCCCCGCCTCCGCACCCGACAACCCCGCCAACGACTCCGCCGCCGCCACGAACAACCCCACCCGACCCCGATACAACAACCGCAACACCATCTCCACATCCGACACCACCCCCGACACCACCTCATGCCCCACCGGCACCTCCACCGAATACCCCGGCAGACCACCCCCCTCCACCACCGGCAACCCCCCACTCACCAAATCAACCTCATACCCCGGCGCGGAAACCACGCCGAGATGAGCGGGCGGGAACGCACCGCTCGCCGCGTCGACCTCGTAGAACTCCTCCCACCACCAGCGCTCGCGGGGGTTCACCAGGTCATCGAGCACGGGCGAGAAATTGAGGGCCTCCTCCGAACCACGATGGATGACCATGTTGCGTATGCGGTCGATGTCCGAAAGGAGCGGGCGCCGCGATTCCTGCTCCGCCTCGATCGCGACCTTCCGCCGCGCGAGATGCGCTTCGAGCCGGTTCACCCTCTCCCGAACACCGCGTGCGGGTAACTCACGTTCCGAAGAATCCTCGAACGCGAGCCACTCCTCTTCCTGCGCCAAACGCGTCCGTTCCGCGTCGAGCTCCGCCTGTGCGGCGGCGATCTTTTCGGGGATCTCCTTCAAGAGAGCGTCGTTCGCGGCACGCCGGGCAGCGTGGTCCGCCCAGTCCAAAGCCATTTTGTCCAGTACATCTCCGGACAGGACTTCCGTGTCCGCCATCTGTTGCATGGCGTTCAGCGTGAACTCGGAATCGTTCAGCGCACGGTGCTCTTCACGCGCGTCAGCGAGCTGCCGGTTCAGGTCGTCGCGAAGCACGACGAAACTCCGCTCTTTCCCGGGCAGGCGCCTCTTGCCCTTTCTGAGCCAAGCCCAGTCCACGCTCAACGACTTCTTCCACTCCGCGGCGCGCTCGTGCTGTTCCTCTTCGGTCCACGTCCGCGGCGGCCCGTTCTCCTCATCGCGCAGGCCACGCTGGAAATCGTATGCTTCCTCGGCTTCCTTCATGGCGGCGACCCCGAAGAACGGCGCCAGTTTCACGGTTTCGGAAATGATCGTGTGCGCGAGTTCGTCGCGCAGTTCCTTGAGCTGCTCGCTACCCAACCCGACCTGCCAGCGGAACTCACCCTGCCGCCAGGGATCGTCCTCTCTCAACTGGACAAGCTGCCGCTGCCTGGTGTCGTACCAGAACCTCCTGGTCGTGTCCTCTTCCACGGGGAACAGCAGGCGTGCTTCGTCGTAGATCCCGGCACGTTGGTCGTCGGGCAGGCTGTCGAGCATATCCCGCCCTCTTTGCACATCGGCCGCCCAGTACGCACGGAAATCCTGGAGCCGTGTTTCGAGATGTTCCGCCGCCCCGCTGTTCGCGACCGTATGGTTTCGTTCCATCATGTCGAACGCCGTGAAATTGAGGTCACGGAGTTGTGGCGCCTGCCCGAACCTGGTCCAGTACACCAGCTCCTGCGCGGCCCCGCGCACGTCGGCCAGTGACTCCAGCAGTACGTCGCGGTCATCGCCGCGGGCGAGGCCTCCGGCGTAGAACGTCACGAGGTCATCCAGGACCCTGTTGTGCAGTTTCCAGCTCGGACCGGTCCCCAGCACCCACTCCGGCCGCCGGTCCCACAGCGAGTTCTCCGCGTCGTGGCGGTAGGCCTGTGCCGCGTCGCGCCCCTGCTCCCGTTCCACCCGGGACAGGTACTCGCGCAGGTCCGTGTGCGTGCGCGCGGCCGTGTCGAACTGCCGGACGAGTTCTTCGAGCCCGGTTCCGCGCAGTCGTGTGAAATCGAGCAGCATCCGGTTGACCGAGGCCCTCAACTCGGATTCGATGCTCATCTTCCGCGCGAGCAGGAGGGGAAGCTCGTCCCGTTCCTCCTGGCCCATCCTGGCGAGCTCCTCTTCGACGTACAGCGCCTCGTCGACGTCTGAGAGCCCGGGATTCTCCGTGGCGAAACGCGCGCGCAGTATTCGCCGCAGTTCCTCGATCGCTTTCCCCTGTGCTTCCTGGACGGCGGCATCGCCCGCACCCAGCTTCCACGCCCACGCTTCGAGCAGCTCAGCGCCGTACCGCGCCTGTATCGCGTCGAAGTCCCACGCGGTGGTACCGAACTTTTCCGCCACCTCTCGGCCGAACGACGTCAAGTCGATGGTCGACGAGATTTCGGACGCGACGAAATTCGCCATCCGCTCCCACAGGAACTCCCCTTCTGCCTCGGAAATGCCGGGGCCGGGCAAGGGCCGATCGCCGCCCAGCAGCCGCTTCGCGGTCTCGACGTTTTGACGCACCTCCGGCGTGTCCTGCTCGACGTACCGACTGCCCTGCGCGAAGGACACCGCCCAGTTGCCGATGAAACGACGTCGCGCGGCGTTCGCCGCGCCACCGGTTCGCCGGGACGCGATCTCCCACGGCACGGCGAAGCGCACTTTCCGCCGCCCGTCCGCGTTGAACGACCGCTCGAGCGCACGCCTGAGGCCCGAGGTCTCGTTCCACTTGCGCGAGAAGTTTCCGTCCGACCACCTGTCGGACAACGCGGCGATCAGCGTGTACCCCGCCCGGTAGCGGGACTTCATCGCCGGTGTCAGCTCGCGAACGCGTCCACCGAGCGCCGAGATCACCGTCAACTGCAGGTTGAGGCCGCGGTCCGGTTCGAGCTGGGCCAGTTGCCGTTCCGCGGTCCGCGCCTGCTCGTCCAGCCGACGGAACATCTCGGCACTCTCCGATTCCTCGGAGGAATCCGAGGAATCGGCCTCGGTCATGTCCACATCGGAATCCGCATCCCCTGCCGCGTCTTCCTCCGTCATGTCCACATCGGAACCCGGATCCACCGCACCACCCGGCGTCGGCACATCCCCCCAAGCACCCGGCCCGGCGTCCTGCTCCTCGGGCGACTCCACCTCCCCAGCCGCGTCGACCTCGGTCATGTCCACATCGGAATCCGCATCCACCGCACCACCCGGCGTCGGCACATCCCCCCAACCACCCGGCCCGGCGTCCTGCACCTCGGTGGACACCGACTCGCCACTGGCATCGACGTCGGAATCCTCGACGAAGCCGATGGCCTCGTTGTCCTCCCTGTTCCGCGCGGAATCGAATCCGAGGTCCCGTAGATCACTGACCAACCGCGGCATCAGCGCTCCGTCGGACCGCCCGTGTTCGATGGCGACCTCGTGCGCGGTGGCCCATGGCAAGGAGAACGGATGGCTGAACAACCAGAAGGTGTCCTTCAGGTCGTCCCGGAACTTGATCATCTCCGCGCGGCCCGGATAACTCGTCTGCCAGAACCCGAAGATTTCCGCCAGGCGGTCCGACGGGGCCAGTCCCGCGGCTTCCAGTAGCGCCGCGCCCTTCCGCCGCAGGAACCGCCGATCGGCCGCGGTCAGCTCCGCCACCTTTTCGACCGCCGTCCTGAGGTCGGAAACGAACACCCCGGCATCCCAGCGCCGGGCCATCCGGCTGCCGTGCCTGATCCCCAGGGGCGGCGCCGAGTTCAAGGTGACCCTCTCGGAGTCGACTTCCCGGTAGAGCCCTTCGAGGCCTACGGCGCCGTGCCGGGCCTCCCGATCGAGGATGGCGTAGATACCGGCCAGCACGTCGGCTGCCTCGTGTCCGCGCGGGTCGATGTCCTGCACCGCGCCGACGACCTCACCGCGCGAGGGCGCGCCGGTCAGCCGGGGGACGTCCGAGTCCAAACCGCTCTCGCCCTCCTCCGCCCATTTTCCGACCACCAGCGCGAGCATGGCCGCCGCTTCCGCGCGCGGCCCGTCCATCAGGTCCCGCGTCCCGAGCACGTCGTGCCCCCGGTCCAGCCAGGAATCCCGGTCGTCACGACCGCTCGAACGCGCTTCTTCGATGTCCACGAAGACACGGGCCCGCAGATCCGCCCGTACGTCTCCGTCGCTCTTCATTCCTCCGCTTTCGACGTACGGCGCCAGGAGGCCGGCGATCCGGCCGGCGGAGTCGTCGACCTTGCGCAGCACGTCCCTGTCGAGGAAATCGCGAGCACGTGACCGCATCTGCAGCCGGTACTGCCACCTGTCCACGTTCCTGAACGCCGTCGCCAGCCGGAGCCGGTCGTCCGCCCGTCGCCCGTACATCTTGCTCACTTCCGCGACGTCCTCCCGTCGCTTCCGGACGACTCGCGCGAAGGTCCGCAGCTGATCCAGTTCCGCGGCACTGAGGTTCTTGATGTGCTCGGCGGGCACGAGCTCGCGCATCGGTGCGAACCGGAGCTCCTTCTGCTGGTAGTCGTCCAGATCCGACAACCACGATTCCGCGGCGTGGAAAGTGGACCATTCGTTGCTGGCGATCCCGAAGAGGAACCCGAACCGCTTGTACAGCTCGCCGAGCGGACCGATGCCGCTCGAGAACGCGCCGTCCTCGCTCAGCCTCTGGAAGTGTCCGCGCAACGACTCCGCGAGGGGCGCGACCGGATCCGCGCCGCTCGGATGCTTTTCGTGGTCCGCCAGGGGCTGCTCTTCGTCGGCGTCGACGTTCTTCTCGTGGTACCTGAGGGCATCGATCAAAGCCGTCCCCCATCTCGGCCTTCGCGCATCGACGTAGGCGATGAGCTTGATCATGAGATCGCGCAGTTCCGCCGCTCGGCTCATCTCTCCGGCGGACAGCTCCGCTGTCGTCACGTCGAGCAGCCCGGCTGCCGCTTCGAAGTCGGGAGTGGTGCCGTACCGGTCGTAGACCGCCTGCAACCGGGGGTCGTCCTCGGTGTCGAACGCGCGGCCGAGGAGCAACTGGTGGTACTGCTCGCGCAACTCGTCGGCCAGCCAAGCTGCTTGGTCGCCGTCCTCGGGGCCAAGACCGGCGCGCGGATCTTCGTACCAGGCTTTCCAGAACCGGTCGTACCTGAGGGACAAGCCCGTCCCGCCGTGCGCACCGCGCCCGAACCCGGGGTTGTCGCGCACCCGGGACGCTTCGTACGCCACGAGTTGGACCATGCTTTCGCGCAGGTCGTCGGCTCGCTGCCGTGCGTCACCGCTGAGGTTCGCCTCGGCCTCGTCGAACTCCCGAGCCGCCCTTTCCCGCTCGAACACGGCCTCCGCCTCGGCGGAGAAGCCGATTTCGCCGGTCGAGACGTCACCCAGCCCGCTGGTGTTGCGGACCTGGTGCCGCACCAACTCGACCATCTCCGCGCGCGGATCCCGGCCCGCCCGGTCCGGATCCGGGAGGTCGAGCATTTCCTTCGCGTCGTCAAGCCACCGTTGATCCCGTTCGTTCAGGTCCTCGAGATCCTTCAAGGCGTTTTCGTACTGACCGGCCAGACGGCTCGGCATGATCGGAACGGCCATCGAGTTCGCGATATCGGTCGCGTTCGATTTCTCGCGGATCGGCGCGACCCTTCGGAGACTCGCCCAGGAATCCCAGTCCCTGGCGAAATGGGCAGATATCTCACTTCGGAAAGGGTTGCCGTCGTAACGACGGTTGTAGTAATCGATCCATTCGTAGGTGGTGGTCCCGTGGGCGAGAATCAAATCGCGCACGATGTCGTCGCCGAGTCGCGCCGTTCCCACGCCGATGGTGTCCCCGAACATTCTGCGGCCGAGAAAGAGCTCTTGACGCCGGACGAGAAGAGAGCCGCGCCATGCCTTCTCCCAGAGCGCGTTCAACCGCGCTTCCTGGTTCGTGCGCTCGGCCGCGATCGCTGCTTCGTCCGCCGTCCACCGGCCGGCTGGACCGCCCGGTGCCGCGGGTACCTCGCGGTTCTCGACCAGTTCGCGTTCGAGGAGCATCTGGACGCTCGCCGCCTGCGGGTCGTCCAGCACCGCGGTGAAGTCCTCGATCAGCGTGTCCACCCGGCTCCAGGCGAGGCTCTCGGCGAGCCCGTCGTTCTGCCACGCCGTCGCCACCGCCGCGAAGTCAGCGAGCTGGACCTTCACCGCGTTGTCGTCGCCGTGTCCACCGCGGTACGCGCGGGACATCGTGGCGGCCAGCAGATCCGACGCGGAATCCGCCTGCTGGACGAGCAACGACCCGGAAAGCAGCCTCACCAGGTGCCTCGACTCGAACTCGTCGAGCGCGGCCTCGATCTCGCGCGGCTCGGTCAGGCTCAGCGCGTGCTGGAAGTCCCTGCGAAGCTCTTCGGCCGTCTGGTTCGCGCTCCCCTCGTCGTGAGCCGACCTGCCGAACTCCCAGTCGAGCTGCCGGGCTCGGGCGACCGCGTCCACCGCCTGGTCGTACAGGATCGTGGCACGCCTGGCCAAAGCACCTGTCAACTCCGGCTTCGCACCGAGGTCGAGCGTGCTCTCGGCGCGGAGGAGAGCGTTCTTGCCTTGGCGCACCTGCGCGGGTGACCGTTCCACGGTGCGCAGGGTGGAGATCCAGACCGGGGAGGTGGAGTAGAACTCGGTGAGCACGCTCTCCCGCCCCGGGTTCAGGTTCAGCACGGCGCGCATCTCGACGAGCGCGGGATCGTTCCACCTCTTCCGGAACTCCACCGCCGAGCCGGCCCTGCCCAACTGGGTCGTAGCCCAGTCGTGCAGCTTCACCGCGTGCGCGTCGAACACCGACCTGGTCAGCCCGGACGTGCCCAGATCACCGAAAACAACCTTGGCGTGCTTGCGCACCTCGTCGTGATCGGGCACGTTCTTCAACACGCGCTTCGCCTCGGAGAACGCCCCCTCCCACCGCTTCTCCAACACCTTCGCCAGCGCCGCCTCCGCGGTCATGTCCACCTTGTCGCGCAACCGGTCCAGATCACCGGCGAACCTCTGCAGCAGCGCATCCGCCTCGTCCGACGGACCATCGCTCCAGTCGTCGTATCCGTGCCGGAGCGTCACCACACTCACCAGGTCCTCGAAGAGCTTCTGCTCCTCCTCCGACGCCAGCGGATTTTCCGTGTACTCACGCAGAACAGCACGAGCCTTGCCAGGGACGTCGTCGCCCATACCCGTCAACCGCAGCAATCCCTCGGGATCCTGCACGAGCATCAGCTCGGCCTGCGCCTCGGCCAGACTGCGGTACTCGGCGACCGAAGGAACCCTGGCAGGCCTGCGCCGCTGATCGATCCTCTGCTGGAGCACCCGCCGAAGGCTCCGGAGGTCGGCGTCGTCCCAGATCCTCCTGAACTCGTCGGCCATCATCGTGGGATCGTCGCCCGAAGGCCACGACGCCAACCGGCGCTCATGCTCCGCCGACACCCGGTGCGCCCACTGCGCGAGTCGCGGGTCGTCCTGATAGGAATCCAGGTCCTCGAAGATCACCTCGACAAATTCGTCCACATCGGACTCGTCTGCTTCGGACTCGCTTTCTTCGGTGTCGGTGGTGTCCATGGGTTGGGTGGCTCCGCCGCGGAGTCCGGGGGTGTTTTCGCGGTGGTCGAGGGTCCAGGTGGGGTCGGCGGTGCCGAAGACGGCTCCGAGGTCGGCGGCGTGCTGCCGCAGGCGTTCGGTGGACCAGCGCGAGGTCAGGTACTCGTGCGCGACCAGGCGTGCCACGGCCTCGGGCACGACCTGTTCGAGGTTGGTCTCCCGCACCAGCGGCTCCACCTCCCGCACCGCACGATCGAACCGCCGCCACGCCTCCCGCGCCCCAGCACGCTCACCCGCCTCCAACTCCCGCACATCCCGCCGATACACCGAATCCAACGCCTCCGACGCCGCCACCACCTGCCCCGCACCATCGAGCACCGTGCCATCCGACCGCCGCACCGACACCGGATCCACCGACCCCGCGAACTCCACCCGCAACGCCCCCACATCCCGCAAGAACCTCTTCACCACCCCATCCCCGCGAGCCGCACCCCGACGCCGCAACTCCGCCACCGCACCGGCCACCGCCCGATACCGAACCCCACCATCCGCCATCAACCGCCCCACATCACCAAACCGCC
The DNA here is from genome assembly GCF_018736145.1 of Amycolatopsis sp. CA-230715. GTDB lineage: Bacteria > Actinomycetota > Actinomycetes > Mycobacteriales > Pseudonocardiaceae > Amycolatopsis. The sequence goes on along the minus strand of NZ_CP059997.1, from coordinate 6,539,012 downwards.
CCACCCACTCATCCACCGGCAACCCCACCGGACCGGACTCGATCCCCACCGAATCCACCACCGCGCCGCTCCGCACCGACCCGTTCCGCTCTGCCGTGTGCTGGAGCAAGGCGTTCACGACGCGGTGTTGTGCACCGGTGTAGTGCGGTTCGGTCGTGACAGGCCCCCGAAGGGATTCGGCGTCGGCGCGGAGTCGCACGATGTCCGAGTCGTTCCACGCTTGGCGCGGATGCGTACCGGTGGTGATGAGGGCGGTCAGCATCGTGGTCAGGCCGTCGTGCAGCCGCTGCCGGGCGCCGGTGGGTGCGCCGGGGGCGGCGGACGGGAGTTCGCCCGCCATCGCCTTCGCCGTCCGCGCGGCCGGACCGTCCGGATCCGCCTGGCTTTCCGCCGCGGTGAACCGCTCGGACCACCTCGACACCGCCTCCGCACCCCGTGCGACCGCATCGGTGTCACCGGGCTCCGCCGGTGCCGCGGTGCTCGCTGACGGGCCCGCGATGTCGATTCCGTAGACCGCGCTTTCCGCGCGGCTCGGCGGATCCACGGGCGGCGGCTTCCCGATCGCTCGGGTGGGCATGAACCAAGTCTTCGGGGGCACCGGGGGCCGGGAGATCGGGTTGTCCCGGCCGGTGGTGCCGTCGCGGCCGCCGAAGTAGCGGATCGCGCCATCCGGCTCCACGTCCGCGCTGAACGCGTGGTCCCCCGACTCCATGTCGAGGAACATGACACGCCTGCCGCCGATGTTCCGGTAGACGGTGAGCGGGTGCGCCCACTGATCGTTTTCCCCCATGGTCAGGAAGACCCCGTGCGGGGCGACGGCCGGGTCCTGCTCGAAGGTCCGGGTGATGACGTTTTCCAGCGGCACGTCGCGCTCGAACCGGCCCGCGAGTTCGTGTTCGAGGTAGATCGCCGGATACGGGCCGCGCAACGGCACCTCCCGGGTTTCCCCGCCCAGCAAGTGGAATCCCGCGACGGTGGCGGGCCCGCAGTTCACCCGGGCGCCGGGCACGTCGTTCAGGTAGTTCTGACGGTTGATCATCGTCAGCGGACCCAGCTCACCGCGCATCCGATGCTCACCGCCCTGATCCAGCGGTACGAACCGGTCCAGCAGATCCACCGCCAGCCGATCCACCGGATCGCCCACCATCACCACATCACCGGAAACCCCGTTGGTCTCCGACAAGTATTCGTCCAGCTCGGTGATCAGCACCGCCCGGACATCCCGCAGCGCCTCCGCCCGCGGATCCCAGTCCGGGATCGGATCGCGCTCCCGCAACAGGACCACGTCGACCGACAATCCCAGTTGGTCCCGCCGCACCGGATCCATGCGGGCCATGACCCGGGTAGCGAGTTCTCCGCGCTGCGCCAGTCCCGTGCGCGTGGTCAGGTCACCGTCCGCCCACCTCGTCGTGCCGGCTCGGACGTGGGTGATCGCGTTGTCGAACAGGTCGTCGAGCACTCCGTGCGCCAGGTCCCCTTCGGGCCACGTGACTTCGGCGAGCTGCCCGAACCGGGCCGCGTGCCCATAGGGCAAGGTGGCCGCGAACCACCACGCCCGCTCACTCCCCGTGCGCTGGTCCTGATGCGACAGATACCCCAACGCCTCCAACACCGCGTGATACACCGGCCGCAACCGCTCCAACTCCGGGCCCGACAACCCCGCCACCGGCTTGAGCCACCGCACCATCCGCACCCGATGCTCCCCCGCCACCGGCGGCGGCACCGACCGCATCCGCCCCGCGAAATAATCCAACTCGTTCCCGATCGGCGCCCAAAAACCCTCCGACACCAAATCCGCCCACATCCCCGCCACCACCGGCGCCACCACCCGCTCACCACCCACCACCCCCGCAACCGCCACCTCCTCACCCGACAACCCCCGCGCCACCGCATCCGCCACCGCATCCACCTCCCCACCCCTAAACAAATCCGCCACCAAATCGATCATCCCCACCCGCAACCGCTCCCACGCCCCCACCACCCCCGCCCGCTCATCACCCACCGCACCAAAATGCAACAACCGCACCGCATGCCCCCGCAACCGCCCCACCTCCGCACCCGACAACCCCGCCAACGACTCCGCCGCCGCCACGAACAACCCCACCCGACCCCGATACAACAACCGCAACACCATCTCCACATCCGACACCACCCCCGACACCACCTCATGCCCCACCGGAACCTCCACCGAATACCCCGGCAGACCACCCCCCTCCACCACCGGCAACCCCCCATCCCGCCACCCAACCTCATACCCCGGAGCAGGAAGTATGCCGCGCAGCTCCGGATCCGCGTTCAGTGAACGCCACCAGTAGTCGCCGAAGTTGAGCAGATCGCTCAGTGCCGGGGCGGTGTTTTCACCCACTTCATCATCGGAGTACAACAGCGACGAGCGATTGTCCGCCAAGTTGTCGTAGGCATTGTTTTTCGCTCTTTCCTCGCTGTCGATTCGATTCTTCCTCTTCCTGAGATGATTCTTGAAATCGTCCCATCGGGGCCCATCGCCGATCGAAGGAAGTCCACGATCCGCCGTTGCCTCTTCGTAGGCGATCCACCGCCTCTCCTGGTCCAGCACAGAGCGCTTGAGATCAATTTCGCCGCGAGTTTCGTTCGCGGCGGATTCCTCGTTTCGAACTAGCCTCAGCTCGACCTCGTTCGCAGCACGAGCATTGGCGTATTCGCGTTCGTGCCGCGCGAACTCGTCCTGACTCATCGACAAGGTATTTCGCCGAATGTTCTGGCGAATCAACTCGACGTCGCGGTGGAGCCGGTCCAGGCGACGGCGTTCGCGATCGGCCCCCGCTCGTCGCCTGCGCACAGCGGCGACCTGAGCGGCCAGGTCCCTCTCCTGTTCCGACAGCGCCTTCTCGTCCTTCTCGAGCCAAACCCTGTCCACTGCCAGTGACTTCTTCCAGTCCTCCAGGAGCTCCCGCCGCTCCCGCTCGGACACCACCGGCCGCGAACTGACACTTCCGTTGTGGAGAACACGAATCTGGGTTCGGTGCGCTTCTCGCGCTTCCGCGATATCCAAGATCGCGCGGAGCTCGATGATCTGCGGAACCACCACGTAGGGAATCTCGTTGCGCAGTTGAGCGAGCTGCTGGCTGCTCAACCCCGACTGCCAGCGAAAGTCCCCCTCCCGCCATGGCTCGCCCTCCGGCAGTTGGACCAGTTGTCCCGCCTCGTCGTCGTACCGGAAGGTCCTGACCGTGTCCAGCGGTACGGCACCCCTTCTCCTGGTTGCCACGCTTTCGGTGTCGTCGGGTATACCGAGCGCCCTCCTGGCTTCCACGTAAATGCTGTCGCGTTCCCGCACCGGGATCCTGTTGAGGTTGCGCCTGCCTTCTTGCACGGCGTATGACCACTGGGAACGGAAATCTTCAAAGTAGAGGTCGATATCTTCCACCGGCCGGGTGTTCGCCACCGCTCTGTTACGGCTCGTGGTGGCGGAGTGCTCACGATGTTCCGGCATCTGCCCGAACTCGGTCCAGTTCAACACTTCTTCCGCGGCCGCGAACACCTCTCGCATCGAGACCCGCAAGTGATGCCGCTCGTCACCTCGGGCGAGCCCTCCGGCGAAAAGCGTGACGAGATCGTCGAGAATCTTCTCGTGCAGCGTCCAGTTCGGACCGACCCCCGGTACCCACCGCGGCCGCCGGTCCCACAGGGAGTTCTCCGCATCGCGGCGATAGCCCATCGCGACGTCACGGCCCTGATCCCGCTCGACTTGAAGCAGCCGCACGCGCAGCTCACGGTGCCTGAGCACGGCATCGTCGAACTGCTGGCGCAGTTGGTCGAGCCCGACGCCGGACATCCTCACGTAGTCGAGCACCATCCGGTCCACCGTGGCCCGCAGCTCCGGGCCGAAACCACGCCGCCGAGCGAATACGGTCAAGAGGGTGTGCATCTGCCGCGGTTCGATTTGAGCCAGCACGGTGTCCGCATACGTCCAAGCCACCCCATCCGGCTGATCGGGGTTCTCGCTCGCGAACCGGTCGCGTATGCTGGTCCGCAATGCCGCACGCCCCCCGACGTGCAGCTCTTGAAGTAGATCGGCGTGCTCCGCTGACCACTCATGGGATTCACGAATCTGCTCGCCGTACTGGGCCTGGATCGCGTCGAAGTCCCAGGCGGCAGTGCCGATCGTGCCGACGACTCGCTCAACGAAGGAATTCAGTCCGTCGTTGAACGAAATTCGCTGCGCGACGTAACCGGTTATCTCGCGCCACGTGTACACCTGTACCGCTACCGGAACGCCTTTTCCGAATTTGATGCTGCCCAGCAGAGCCTTCGCCCGCTGCTCCGAGTTGCGTACCTCAGGCGTACCTCGACCCAAGTACCGCAGACCTTTCGAAAGCAGAGGGCCCCATTTTCGGCCGAACCGATTCAAAGCCGCGTCAATTGCCTTGTTCGTTCGATGGGTGGCGATCGACCAGGGGACATCGAAGCGCACCCGCTGCACCCCGTCCGAGTTGAACCTCTCGGTCAGCAGACGCCTCAGCCCCGAGGAGAGGTGCCACCTGGGTCCGACGGTCATGATGCCCGCGCCAGCCCGCCCCCCGTCGGCCGCCAACTCGGCGACGATCGTGGAGAGATACTGCTGTCGCGCCCTCATCTCCGCGGTCCATTCGTAGTACCGCCCGCCGAGCGCGGCGTTCGCGGTCATCTGCAGTGCGAAGCGAAGAGACGGCGCGCGGTTGAGCAAGTCCCGGTAGGCCGTTCGCGCGCGCGTCGGCAAGTCGCGCAGCATCCGCTCTTCCTCGTCCGGAACGGAGCCTTCCGACTCGGAATCAGCATCCCGATCGGCCATCTCCACATCGGAGTCCACCGCTTCCACGGGGTTCGGGTTCCCCGCGGCCCCGGCACCGTGGTCCGGCTCCGAAACCCCGGGCGACTCCGGTTCGGCGGCGTTGCCCGCCTCCGACATGTCCACATCGGACTCCGCCGCGTCCGGCTCCGACGCCCCTGCCAGATCTTCGAGTTCCGTATCCGCGTCCGAATCGGGTGATGATGCCTCCGAAGATTCGTCACCCGATTCGCCCGGCTCGAAGTCCGAAGGAGCGCTTTCGTTGTCGTCCCTGTTCCTTCTCGAATCAAGCCCGAGATCGTGGTAATCGCTGAACAGGGGAGGTAGTTCCATCCCGGAATCCCTCGCCCTCTCGACGGCCACCTCGTGCGCCGTCCCCGCCGGAAGCGAGAAAGGACGCCGGAGCAAGCCGAAGGCAGTCGCCAGGTCCTTCTCCAGCTCCGGAATCGTCGTCCGCCGCGGGTAGTTCACCTGCCAGAACCCGAAGATCTCGGCGGCCTTCGGCGGCACCGACCGCACCCCCGCCCGGCTCAGCACGTTCCGGCCCTCTTCCCTGAAGGCCTCTCGAGCCGACTCGTCGAGGTTTCGCGTCTTCTCGACGGCCCAAGCGAGATCGGCGATCAGGTGATCCGGATCCCAGCGCGCCATCATCCGGCCGCGGTACCGGAGACCCGTGGGAAGCTCGTGCAGGGGGATCTTCTCGCTGTTGATCTCCTCGAGAAGTGTGCCGAACGTACCGTCCATAGGCGTGACCTCGTACTTGAGGATCGCGAAGATCCCGGCGAGCATGTCGACGGCATCGTGCCCGCGGGGATCGATCTCCGGCATCGCCTCCGACACCTCATCGAAGCGCGGCGTCCCCGTCAACCTGGGGGCAACGGAGTAGTCGGCGCTCTCGACGTCGGCGGCCCATTTTCCGACCACCGTCGCGAGCATGTCCGCGCCCGCGCCGTGCGGGCCGTCCACGAGGGGTTCCGTCCCGAGTATGGCGTGTCCCCTGCGCTTCCACTCCGACAGCTCGTGACGATTCGAGCGCAATTCATCGATATCTTCGAATATCTGGTTTCTCAGGTCAACACGAATGTCGTCCACGGTTCGCATTCCGTCGTCTGCGACATGAGGTGCGAGCAGTCCCGCCATCCGGTCGGCCGAATCATCGACCTTGCGCAGGGTCTGGTCGAGCCACTGACGTGCGCGCAGGCGCAGTTGGGCCCGGCGTTGCCACCGCTCGATGCCGTCGAACATGCCCACGAGCCGCGCGCGATCGCTCGCCCGCCGTTGCTGCAGAAGGAGGATGCCGCGCCCTTCCCACCGCCGCTGCCCGACCACTTGCGCGAAGTTCTTGAGCTCGGCGGCTTCGGCCCGGCTGAGACCCGTCTTCTCCGCATCCGGCAGCAGCGGGGTCGCCTGCCAGCGCCGGACCTCCGCTCGCGCCTCCGCTTCCATCCTGGCCATGCCCTGCTTCGCCCCGGTGAACGTGACCGGCCCGGTCTTCGCGACCCCGAACACGGGCCCGAGCTGCTGGTACAGCTCGGCGAGGTCGCCGGAGCGGCTCAAGAACGCCATGTCGTCACCGAGCCGGTGGAAGCGGCGGCGCAGCAGCTCGGCGAGCGGCCCGACCGGATCCGCGCCGTCCTCGTGCCGTTCGTGGTCTTCCAGCGGCCGCGGCGCGTCACCTGGCTCCAGGTCGGCGTTCTTCTCGTGGTACCTGAGTGCGTCGATCAGCGCGGCCGACCACTTCGGCCGTCGCGCTTCGACGTAGGCGACGAGACCGGTCATGAGTTCGCGCAGTTCCTTGGCGCGATCCGCGGCGCGCGCCGGAAGCTCCGGGGTCTCCAGATCGATCCTGGCGGCCGCCGCGTACCGATCGGGAACGGTCTCGTAGCGATCGTAGAACGCCCGCAGTTGCGGGTCGTCCAAGGTGTCGAACGCGTAACCGGCGAGCAGTTCCCGGTACTGCTCGCGCAGTTCGTCGGCCAGCCAGGCCGCTTGATCGCCGTCCTCGCGGACCACGCCGATACCGTCGACGTGCCGGAGGTTCGCATCGCGGTACTGGACTTTCCAGAAGCGGTCAAAGCCGAGGGACGGCTGCTTCCCCTGATACGGGCCGCGACCGTGACCCGGCGCCCTGCGCACCTTGGACGCCTCGTAGGCGACGAGGTCGGTCAGGTACTCGCGCAGCTCGTCGGCCCTGTCCCGCGCGCCACCCTCGAGCTCCGCTTCTGCCTCGTCGAACTTCCGGGCCGCGTTTTCGCGCTCGAACCGCGCTTCGGCCTCGGCGGAGAACCCGACTTCCTCCGTCCAGACATCGCCCATCCCCCTGGTGTTCCGGACCTGGAAGCGGACCAGGTCGGTCATTTCCGCGCGCGGGTCCCTGCCCGCCCGCTCGGGATCCGGAAGATCGAGCATCGCCCGCGCGTCGTCGCGCCACTGACCGGCCTTCTGTCGTAGTTCGTCGCTGGCGAACCTGGAACTGAAGTACTCGGTCCTCAGCCGAGTCGTCAAAATCGGGACGGCAAGGGAACGGTGGATGTCGAAATCGTTCGCCCCGGTGCGGACGGGTGCGACGTTCCGCAGGTCTTCCCATCTGTCCCAATCATCGGCGAACTCGTTCCTGGCGTCCTCCCCCAGCGCATCGGTGTCGTGCCTGTGCAGGTGGTTGATCCAGTCGTAGATGACGACACCGTGCGCGAGGACCAGATCGGGCACGATGCCGTCGCCGAGGCGCGCCAGTCCGAGGCCGATGCCGTTGCCGAAGACGGAACTCCCGTACACGAACGCCGCCCGCCGCTCGGCGAGCTCCCAATGCCACGCCCGCTCCCATATCTCCCTCAGCCGGTCCTCGTCGATCGACCGCTGAGCCCGGATCGCGGTTTCGTCGATCGTCCACCGCTTTGCGGGGCCGCCCGGTGGCGCGGCCACTTCGCGGTTGTCGCTCAGGTCGCGTTCGAGCAGCATCTGGGCCCTGGCCGCCCGCGGATCCTTCCGCACCGCGTCGAAGTCCTCGATCAGGTTCTTCACCCGGCCCCAGGCGAGGTTCTCGTCCATCCCGTCGTTCTGCCACGCCTCGGCCAGCGCCGCGAAATCGGTCAGCAGGCCCTTCACGGTGCTGTCGTCGCCGTGCCCACCCTCGTAGGCGTGGGAGATCGCGGAAGCCAGCAGGTTCGGCACGGAAACCGTCTGCTGGACGAGCAGGGCCCCGGAAAGCAGCTTGACCAGGTGCTTCGACTCGAACTCGTCGAGCGCGGCTTCGATCTCGTGCGGCTCGGTCTGGCTCAGCGCGTGCTGGAAGTCGTCGCGGAGCGCCGCCGCGGTCTGCCTCGCGCTTCCCTCGTGCTGGGACGGGCTGCCGAACTCACGGTCGAACAGCTCGACGCGCGCGATCGCGTCCACCGCCTGGTCGTACAGGACCGTGGCTCGCTTGGCCAAGTCGCCTTCCAGCATGGGCTTCGTGCCGAGGTCGAGTAGCACCTCAGCACCTTCGAGGAGGTTCGAATCGGCGTAGGGCAGCGCGGGCACCGATTCCACGGTGCGGAGCGCGGAGATCCAGGCGGGCGAGGTGGCGTAGAACTCGGAGAGGACGCCGTCCGGCACCGGGTCGGCGTTTAGCACGGCACGCATCTCGGCGAGCGCGGGGTCGTTCCACATCTTCTGGAACTCCACCGCCGAACCGGCCCTGCCGAGGTGCGCCGTGGCCCACGCGTGCATTCCCACCGCGTGCGCGTCGAACATCGACCTTCTCATCCCGGACGCGCCCGGATCGGCGAAAACGGCCTTGGCGTGCTCGCGCACGTCCTCGTGATCGGGCGCGTCCTTCAGCACGCGCTTCGCTTCGGAGAACGGTTTCTCCCACCGCTTCTCCAGCGCCTTGGCCAGCGCCGCCTCCGCGGTCATGTCCACCGTGTTGGGCAACCGGTCCAGATCATCGGCGAACCGGTACAGCGACGCGGACGCCTCCGCCGACGGGCCACCGCTCCAATCGTCGTAGGAATGCCGCAGCGTCACCACATTCGCCAAATCCTCGAAGAGCTTCCGCTCATCGTCGGACGTCAGCGGATTTTCCGTGTACTCCCGCAGCAGATCGTGCACCGCGCGCTGGGTACCGGTGTCGATCCCCTGCAACCGCATCAGCTGGCCGAAATCCCGCACCGCCGCGAACTCGGCTTGCAGCCCGGAAAGTTCCCGATACTCCGCGACCGACGGAACCCGCGGTGGCCTGCGCCCCTGATCGACCCTCTCCTGGAGCTCCTGCCGCAGGCTCCGGAGCTCCGCGTCGTTCCAGATTCGCCTGAACTCGTCAGCCAGCGCGGCGGGATCGTCGCTCGACGGCCACGACGCCAACCGCCGCTCGTGCTTCTCCGAAACCCGCGCCGCCAGCGCCGCCAATCGCGGGTTTTCCCGGTAGGAGTCCAGATCCTCGAAGATCGCCTCGACGAGATCCTCCACCTCGACGGCATCGTCCGATTCGGACTCGGTCTCCGAATCGTCCATGCGGACGTCTTCCGGTGTGGCTCCGCGCTGTTCTTCCGCCGCGCTGGCCGGGTTTTCGAGCCTGGCAACCAGCTCCCGCGCTTCCCCGATCTCCTGCTCGCCCTTTTCCGCCGCGAGGAGGTAGACCGAGACGGCCTGCCGTTCATCGGGGGCGACCGGCTCCGTGCCCGATCGGCCGGCGATCAGCCCGTTCGCCTGCCGGGTCAGCTCTTCGCGACGGCTCGCGTCGAACCTGTGCCCGTTGTCCATCAGGTACTTCCGCGCCTCGCCCACGAGCTTCGCCCAAGCCGACGAGTCGAGTCCCCTGCCGATCCGCACGGCGAGCTTCCGGACCTCGGCCACACCACCGGACCTGGACGAGCCCGGCTCCCGCTCGTGGTGCTGGTGCAGGGCCAGCGCGAGCACGTCGCGGGCCGCCTCGGCCAGCGAGGGGCCTGCCGGAGCCGGTGCCTTGGCGCTGCGGCCTTCCGGCGCCCCGGCCTCCGGCGGCGTGTTGGTCAACGGCACCAGCGGCGCGACCGAGTTCCGCAACGCGTCGACGCGTCCGGGACCGCCCAGCAACCCCAGCGCCAACGACGCCGCGTTCCCCGAGATGACGAGCCGATCCGGGTTCCAGTCCGTGGCCATGCTGCCCCGATCGAAGGCGATCTCGTCGGCCACCCTCAACGCGGCTTCGTGCCCCCCGGCACGGACGGCCCCGGCGACCACCACCCTGATCGCGTGCGCGAGGTCCGGGTTCAGTTGCGCGTCACCGTCACTGATCACGCCCCCGTCGAACGCGGCGGCGATCGCCGGGTCCGCCTGCGCCAGCTCCTCCGCCGACAGCGCACCCACCTGACGTGCCACCGCGATCACCCGCGGCGGCGACCACACCTGCCGGAACTCCGAGGAATCCGACGCATCGACGCCCTCTTCCGCGACCGGCCGGACGTTCGCGCGCCCCGGCTCACCCCCGACCTCGCCGCCCCCGCGCAACCGGCCCCGGAAGATGTCCGGACGAGCCGACTCGGTCAGCGCATCCGCCTCGTCGCCCGCCGTCGCCGGAGGCGAATCGTCCAGCGCGGACGAGGAACTCGCGTACACCAGTTCAGGCTCCTCGAAGGGCGCGAACCGGATCAACGGCTCCGACTCCGCCGATCCCCACTGGTGCTTGCGCACGATGTCGTCGAAGATCTTCTGCTGGAAAGCACCGTCCGGCTTCCAGTACATGTGGGCGCCGTGCTGCACGCCGACAGCCCGTTTGGTCAGCAACCAGACGAAGTCTTCGTAATCCTGTTTCGAGAGCGGGGACCCGTCATCCGGCAGGGAGATGTGATAGATGTCCAAATCACCGGTGACGAACTTGAACTCCCCGTACCCCACATTTTCCTCGACGACCCCATCGACAACCCGGAACCTTCCTCCTTGCCCGTGGATGGCATTCGACACGTCGGGGGCGTCGAACTCCGCGTTTCGATCGCGGTACCTGCGCAGAACCGCGGCACGCTGCTTCGAATCGAGACCGTCAAGGACCTCCCGAGCGGGCATCACCGGGCGGAAATAGCCGACCAGGCCGATGTGGTCCTCCCGCGCCCCCAGGTGGACATCCAATTCGCCGATCGTCTTCGCCTTCATTTCCAGCGGCTTGGGAACCGCGCCCCGCTCCAGCCACCGCACCGATGCCGGGTTGGTCGGCCGCGCTTCCAGCACCACCCGGAAACGGTTCACCAGATTCTGGATTCGCTGTTGGTTCCGGGTCGGAATACCGAACTCGTCCTTCATCCGCTCCGGCGTCAGCGACCTGTTGCCCTGCGAACGAACGGTGGATCGGGAGACCGACCGTGAGCGCGAACGGTCGACCGGCGGCGGAGCTTGATCGTCCATGGCATCCATGAGGTCCGTCACGAAATCGCCGAAACCTTCGTCGTTCAACCGCAGCAGAGGCACCGGCCTGCGGCTACGGCCGCGACGAACCTCGCCGCCCGATCCCGTGGAATCGGAATCCCCTGGCACGGACTCCTCGTCGGTGGAGGCATCCCGCTGGCCGTCGTCCGGCCTGCCACCGGGCAGACCGCGCTGGCCCTGTCCTGTCCCGGTGCTGAGCAACCTGAACAGGTATTCGGCCATCAGTTCCCCGGCCTTTTCCGTGTTGGCCCGCTCCCTCGGCGATTTGATGCTCTCGTACGCGTCCCGCACCGCACCGCGATCGGCCATCGCCTTGTCGAGCGCGTCGCCCGTGAGCCCGTGCCTGACCAAGGCCTGCCGCAGGTTCAGCTCCAGCCACTCCGCGGTGTTCTTGTCCTCGTCGGTATCCCCGAGGAAATCGAACAGTCCCGGCTCGACCGGCGCCCCGAACGGGTCAGCCAGCACCCGGCGCGCCCCGGCTTCGTCACCGGTCCCCAGCGCGTGCACCAGCACGGTCCGCAGTTCGTCGACGGGAACCACACCAGTTCCCTCGCCGACCAACCGTTCCGCGGTGGCGTTCCAGTCCCGCAAGCTCGCGTCGGAGAACTTTCCCTTGCGCAGGAACGATTCCGCGGCCGCCAGGCGGTCCGCCCACCGGCCTTCCCGCTCGGCCGACATCGGCGCACGCCGCGACTCCTGCTCCTCGGGCACGGTCGCGAGCAACCGCGGCCCCGGCGGCCGTTCTTCGACTCGCGGCAGCTTCGGCTCCGGGCCGCTGACGACCGAGCCGTCCGGCAGGACCCGGAAACCCCGGTCCCGCAGGCCCTGCGCGTCGGTCTTGATCAGGAACGACTTCTCCCTGCCGGTGCTGATCGTGGTGTTCCACCACGGCGGGACCTTGCCGCGGTACTTCGGGGTGACCTTCCAGCGCACGGTGATCCTGGACGTGTAGCGCCCGCCCTCGACCGGCGGGTAGTCCTCTTGCCTGCTGGTCTCGTGCGCTTCCTTGTCCTGGTGGAAGGTCCGCGTCCCGAGGTCCTGGCTGGTGGTGATCATGGTGGCCGCCGGGCGTCCTTGGCTGTCCTCGATCGCCGCGGGGCGCAGGTCCACCCCCGCGACCCAGCTCGCGCCACCGGTGACCTCGAAGCCCTTCGCGCGCTTGTCCTTTTCCGCCCCGGTGCGCACGATCGGCCGCTCGTCGGCTTCGAGCACCTCCCACTCGACCACGTCTGCCGAGATGTCGACGTACTCCAGATCCTCGCTCAGCGACCGGTACCGCTTCGTCCCGCCGACCAGATCCGGGAGGTCCGCCTTCAGCCGGTCGCTGTCGATCCCTTCGAAGAGGTCACCGACCGCGCGGGCGCTGAGCGGGCGGCGGTGGGACACGGCGTTCGCGGTGCGGGACCGGCCGTCCTCCGGCGGGAGCGTGACCTCCTCGGTGACTTCGCCGACCGCAAGCTGCAGAAGGCGCTCGCCCAGCACCTGCGGATCGACGTCGTGGACGTGGACCTCGGCGACCGGGCGGCCCTTCGCGTCGCGGGTGAATCCGGCCGTGCCGCGCCCGTCGTGCCGCCACGAACCGCGGATCCGCGCGATCGGCTCCTTCGCCGTCAGGCCGAGGTCCTCTTCCCTGACCCACGAACGCCCCGCGCCGGGCACGGTGAACTGGTCCCACGTCGCCCCGGCGAACGTCTTCGTCGACAGCGGAAGCTGCGCGAGCAGGAAGTTGGGCGTGCCGTCCGACACCACCCACATGCTCACCGTCAGATCGTGCTGGAACCGCACCACCTTCTCCGCCGTCGTCTCGACACTGGTGCTGCCGGACTGCTCCGACGCGTGCTCTTCGCTGCTCTTCACCGTCCCCTTCAGGTTCACCATCCCGTAGGGCAGGCTCGCGACCTTGGGCTCGTTGGGGTAGCCGGCCAACCCGGTCGAGAAGGTCGCTTCCGCCGCGGCGGACTTGGCATCCGCGCGTGCCAGCGTCTGCGCGGTCGTGCGCGCCTCGTGGTACTTGCCGATCTCGTCGAGTTTGGTGCCCCGGCCCGGATCCACGCGCAGGAGCACGGTCTGCTCGAACCGGTGCCCCGCCGAGGAATCCGACACCCGCGCGACGTACCAGCCGTTCATCAGCTTCTTCAGCACGACGTCGGTCGCGGGCATGGTGCTGTCCCTGGACACCCGGTCGGTGATCCGCTGCGCGAAGGTGTCGAGTTCCTCGATCCGGTCCGGGGTGTCCAGCAGCTCGCGCACGATCCGGGTGAGCTTCAGCGCGACCTGGTTGGTGGCGTGCGCTTCCCCGGTCCGGGTCCGCGACGATCGCTCCAGGATGTCCGTGATCCCCGAAAGAAGCCGCGGAACCGTCTCATCCGGACGGTGCAGCTCCACGAACCCGATACCGCGCCCCACCTCCGGCGGCGCCACGACCGGGCTCCCCGTCTCGGCCTCGTTCTCAGGCGTCTGTTCTCCCACCGGGTGGGCTTCCCGGTAGCGCGCCCGTTCCTCGTCCGTCAGCCTCGCGACGTCCTCCTCGCGCAGCACACCGACCTGGTCGATTTCGCTGACGGGCACCGCGATCGTGATCGCGTCGGGCACTTCCGTCCACCGGGTCGACACCCGCGTTTCGCGCAAGTGCTTGCGGCCGAAGGGATCCCAGGCCATGCCTTCCGCGGCCATGGTGAACTGCGCCCTGGTCCGGTACCGGACCAGGTAGACGTCTTCTTCCCAGTCCCGTTCGGCGGTGTCCCGCACCGCACCGTCGGAGGTGCGTCCCTCGGTCTGCTGCGCGTTGAGCGAAAGGTTCAGGACCACGTTCATGTAGAGCCACTTCGCCAGCAGCATGAACGGGATCGCCATGGCGGACGCGGTGACGCCGTTGGTCCGGTCGTCGCCGCGGGTCGTTCCGACGACCGAAGCCCCCTTGCTCCGGAACTGGTGCCCCGGGGCCTTTCCGATGATCTCCGGGTCGCCGAGGGTCGAGGTGACGTGCACGTCGCCGGACCTGCCGACGGCCGCCAAGAGACCGCGACCGCCGTAGGTCGCCGCGGTGACGCCGTCCCCGGTCAGCTTCGCCCGGCGCCGTCCCGCCCGCTGGTGGTCGGAACCCGCCAGCGGTTCCAGTGCGTCGAGCCCGGTGTTGCGCGTACCGTTCCGGCCCGGCTCGTCGAATTCCTTCGGCGGGCTCCCGACGAAGGGGCGTCCCAGTTTCCTCAGCCACCTCGTCCAGCGGGACGGTGCCGGTTCGGCGAGTCCCTCGAATATCGTCTGCACCGCGTTTTCCGGCGGCCTCGACGAAACCTCCTCGAACCGGGTGGGGAGTTTGCCTTCCCGTTCGAACCCGGGGGCCGGGCCTTCGTGGTAGACGCCGTCGGCCTGCCTCGGCTGGGCCCCTTCGTCCCGCCCGGTCAGGCTCGGCGCCACGACCTCGACCACGGTCCTGAGCGCCGCCGGTGTCGTCTCCAGCCTCGACCACCGGCCGCCGTAAGCGATGTCGACCCGGCTCGGGTACTGGTAGAGGTGCAGCGATTCGCCGCTGTCCAGGATCTGGGTGTGCTCGAAACCCTGCAGGGTGTTGTGCTCGGCCGACCGGGCGGTGTGGTGGTAGAGCTCGCCCTCGATCCAGAGGAACAGCTTCTTGACGATCTCGTACCCGAAGGTCGCCACGCCCCACTTGTAGCTGGTGGTCTTCTTGTGCTCCGTGCCGTACTCGGTCCCGCCGGTGAGTTCGGTGCGGACGCGCTCGCGATCGACCTCACCGCCGTAGCGGGCGTTGTCCAGATCCCGGTGCTCGACCAGGATGACGTCCTCGACGCCGGGGAACGCGGTGCTCAGGTGCACGTGCCAGTAGGGATCGTTCGCGTCCTTGACCACCCTGAGCTGGCGCTCGATCTCCTGGCTGAGGTTCCACATCTCAGCGTCCGGAACCGGGTTCTCGCGATCTTCGCGGACCTGCTTGACGATCTCGCTCGTCCAGTACCGCACGGTCGGATCCGGGAGCCGTGTGAAGGCCCCCACCCGGTACGGCGCCTCCAGCCGGGTTGCCTCCTTCGGATCGTCGGCCGGGTCGGTGCGGAACGCGGTGGGGTCGGCGGTCCGGTCGGCTCCTTGCAGCAGCTCGAAGACTTCGTCCGCGCTCGGCTGCGCGGGAGTCCATTCGTCGCGTTCGGTCAGGACCTCCGTACCCGGCAGCGTGAAGTGCTGCGCCTCGCCGCGCGCCCGCTCGATCGACACCGCCCACGTGATCGGCCGCGTCCTGGTCACCAGCACGCTGCGGTGCGTCAGATCGCGCGCGGACTTCACATAGGGTGCGACCGACTCGCTCCGCTGATCGCTCTTCGCCTGCACGGCGAGCGGCCCGGCGGCGGCACCGGTGAGACCGGTCACGTCGCCGCCTGCCACGATGACACCGAGCCCCGTGTCGCGGACGTTCGAGTCCTTCTTCTTGGTCTCGGCCTCGTTCTCGGCCCTGCCGGTGACCTCCTCCATCCGCTCGGGATCGAACTGCTGGGTACCCAGCACGGGAACCGGGTCGCCGTGCTCGTCGACGTCCTGGACCCGGCCGAGCCGGATCGTCGTGGCACCGCCCGTTCCGGCGAAGAAGAACTTCTTCCCGACGACCGCCCCGTTCCGCAGTTGGTCGGCTTCCGCCGCGCCCAGCGTTCCCAGCCACTCCCGGAACCGCTCGGCTCCGGTGTCGTTCGCCCTGAACCCGCCGAGCTTGTCCGACACCGCGTCGGAAATGGCTTTCGGAGCGCCGGGGAACGCGGTGTGCACGATCTTCCGCGAGTCGACCGGGCCGTCGTCCGGCACGCCGGGGCGACGCCAGTTGAGGACCACACTGGTCTTCACGATTCGCTGCCGGGGCGGTTTCGGCTTCTGCCACGGGAAAGCGCGGTGCTCCCGGTAGGTGATCCTGATGGTCGCTTCGTGCTCCATCGCGGTCACCTGCACATCGGCTTCCGACACCGCCGTCGTCCGCGTCCGCGACCGCATCGCCTCGAAGAGCGACGTCGCGAAGTTCAGGGCGCCGCTGGGCTTGACCTTGACGATCACGTACTTCGCGATGATCTGGAACCACGGCGCGTCGAGGTTCAGCAGATGCGGTTTGGCCGACGAGCGCTGCACGTCTTCGTAGACCGTCGTTTCCGTGACGAGATCGATCGTCTTGTCTTCGAGGTACTTACCCGGGCCGAGGTGGAGTACGTCGATACCGATCTCCGGCTCGCGGAACCCGATCCGATCGACGTGGTTCCCGTCGAGAATTCCCGAAAACGCGTTGTCCAGGTTCTGGTCCGAGTACGCCACCTCGACGAGCGGTTTCCACAGGGAGTTCTCGCCGAGCCCCTCGCTGATCCCGGCCCTGATCGTGTCCCATCGGGAGCCCGTTTCCAGCCGCGGCTGCTGCTGCCGTGCCCGCTCGACCAGTCCGCCGCCACGGCCGATGAGGCCGGGACGCCGATGCTCGCTGAACCAATCACCGCTGTCGAGCCGCTTGCCGCTCGAGCCCGGTTCGGTGATCGTCAGGCCGCCGGTCTCGCTGAAGCCGACTCCGGTGTTCGCGGCGAACACCGTGCCCGCCTGCTTCAGGTGCCACAGCTCCTCGATGAAGTCGCGTTTGAACGCGGGATCCGCGTCCCCGAACAGCAGCACCAGCGGCCGGGTCAGGTCTTCGTCGGCGTCGCGCAGGTGCCACACGGCGATCCGCGCGGCACCTGCCCCGTCCTCGGCGAATTCCTTTCCGGACCGCGAGTCCACGAACCTCGCGCGCCCCCCTTCCACCTTCAGCGGCACGAAGATCGCGTCGGAGAACTCGGGGGCCGAAACCCACCTGGACAACTCGACAGCCGGATCGCTGACCTCGTAGTGGTCCAGCCCGTCCGGCGGAATCCCCTTGCCGAGCTTGGCCACGTAATCGGAGTCTCCCAGGTGATCCGGGAACGAGAGGACCTGCACGCGGCGGTCCTGGCGCCGGTAGGTGGTCGCCGTCGCGGGCTTCGGCTTCGTCTTCACCCCGAGCCCGGCCGCGATCTCCCCCGCCAGCGCTTGGCTCGCGTCGATCCCCGCCCGGTGCATCTCCAGTGCCACCACGTCGCGCGCCGCCGTCGCCACACGGGCCGCTTCCTCCGGTGAGCGAGTCCGCCGCTCACCGTCCAAAGTGGTCTCGACGCCGGTGTCGACCAACGACGACACGAGCAGCTCCGCCTTCCACCTCGCCTCGGCGACCCGGACGCGGTCGGCAACGGAGTCCAATGTGGACTTCGCAGCGCCACCTTCGATTTCGAGCCGCGCAGGCGTCCACTCCAGCGCCATGCTGCCTCGGTCGGCGGCGATCTCGTCCGCCACCCGAAGCGCGTGCGTCAGTCCCCCGTCCCGCACGGCCCCGGCGATCACCTCCTTGATCGCCACCACCAACTCGGGCGTGCGCTGCTGATCGGCATCGCTGAGCACGCCGCTGTCGAAAGTCGCGGCGATCACCCGGTCCGCCTGCGCCAGCTCCTCCGGCGACGGGTTCACGTCCCGCGCGGCGTCGGTCAGCCGCTGCTCGGTCCACGCCTGCCGCAACCCCGACTCCGCACCGAAATCCTCCCGCAGGGTCCGGCCGATCTCCTCGGCGTCCCCGGAGTTCAGCTCCCACGCCACCACCGGGCGCAGCCACTCCCGCTGGATGTCGGTGAGCAGGGGAAGCCCGTCCTGGCCCAGTAGGCCCTCGGCGGTCGTCAGCAGCTCGTCCCTGGCCTCTCCGAGCCCGTCGAGCCGACCCGTGGCTTCGGCCCAGCGCCCGCGGATGTCGTTCCCGGCAAGGAACTCGTCCACCACTGGCCCGATGTTCCGCCGCCCCGGCTCGTTCCCCGTCTCCGCCGCCCCACCACGAAGCCCAGGGCGCGCCACCCAGTACCTGTCGAACGGAACCGCGAGAACCTCGCTGTTGTCCGCGATCAGCCGCCGACCGCGGTAGCCCGGATGCGACCAGTCCCCGTCACCGGTCAGCGGCCACACGAAACCGTTCTCGGCCCGTACCCGCACATCATCGTGTCCAGGGCGGGACAACCACACGCTTCCCTCGAGGTCGTTGCCCTCTTCGTCGACCTCGCCGCGCTTCTTGCTGTACACCCAAAGCGCCGTCCGGCTCCCCCGCAGCAGCACCACCGCGTCCGCGCCAGGACCCGCCTTCTGCACCGCGTCCACCACACCGGCCAACCCGGCTTCCCCGTGACCGTACGACCGCGGCACCTCGTTCGCCGCCCCGGAAATCCCGCGGTACTCGGCATGCACATCCAGGATCTGATCCAGATCCTCGTACTCGTCGCGCACCATCTCCAACGACGCACCGGCCTCCGGCACGCCCAGCAACCAACCGGACCTACGACCCCCAGGTGGCGCGGCGGCATTCCGCTGCGGTCTGCTCGTCGCCTCCGTGATCTCGTCGATTCGTTCCTGTTGCTCGATCAGGTTCCGCTGCCCGATCGCGTGTTCCGGGGCCTGGTCCCGCTCAGGGTTCGCTCGGAGACCGGGCAGCGCGACCAAACCACCGGTCAGCCGGCTGGGGTCGATCACGCCGAAGTGGAACTTCCCGGTCGGCAGGTCGGCGGGCATCCCGGTCGAGATGTCGAGCGTGCGAAGCTGACCCCGCGGCGTCCGCCAAGCCAGCAGCAGGTGGAGCCAGGCGCGGCCGTCACCACTGTTTCCGGACGAATGTTCTACCGCGACGACAGCGAACTGGTTCTTCGCCAGTTCGCGGAGCGCCACCGCGGGAAGATCTTCGTTCCGGGAATCATACTCTTCGAGTTCGTCGACCTTGAAGGTGTCGGACAGGACATCCCGGTCGATGTTCTTCCAATTCTCCCTCGTCGGCTCGAACACGAAAGGGATGCCGCTTGTCAATGAATTGTACGCGGCCGCGGTCGCGTACACGCACAGATTGACGAAGTCGGGATGGTGTTGCAGCGCGCCAGGAACATGCAGGATGGACGCGATCGAAGCGACGGGGGAGGCGTTGATGGTCACCCACGTACGCGCCTCGTCGGTACTGGTGAAGCTGCTCGAGCTCACGTCCTGCCGCGCCGGGTCCGGCGACACACCGGCCAGATCCGTGATGATCTCTTGCACGAGTGCCGCCGCGCTGGCGTCGGCGCCGTCCTCGTCCTGAGTGCTGCTCGCCACCGCCAATTCGTAGGCAGCCAGCTTCGCGACGGCCGACCCCGTCTCGGTGTCGGCGAACTCCCGGCCACCGAGGGACCCGGGTGCCACGTCCCGGACCATCGCCTCCGCGCTGCCGAGAACCCGGCGCGCACCGTCCGAATCCCAGCCACCCGGGATCGACTGCCCCACGGACTCGGCGCGATTCACCACCTCGCCGCCGGTCCAGCCGTTCCCCGGCCGAGCCAGCACACTGGCCGCCCCGGTGAACGCGGGCGGGGTCGACATTTCCTCCGCACTTTCGCCCGCCGACGCTTCGGCACTCTCGTCGCGCAACCCGATACCGAAATGCTGCGCGATCTGGCGCACCGCGATGTCCGGCGATTGCGCGCCGCCGCGCGCCACGCGGTCGGCCGCTGCCATCGCGAGCGATTCCCAAGTCAGGTTGCGCCTGCGCAGGCTCGCCGGATCCAGAAGAGCGAGAGCGCGTTCTTCGGACGCGTCCACCAGACGCCGGTACATCTCTTCTCGCTCACCGGAACCCGGTGCCAGCTTCGACCCCGCTACGTCCAGCGCGATGATCTTCGCCACGGCGGGAACGTATTCGTCGACGTCATCCGGCAGCCCGGCAGGCAGCATACTGCGCAACTGCGTGTTACCGCCCCACGCGTGAAGCGCCACGACTTGAACAGCTTCGGTCAAACCGAACCTGCTCAACAGCTTTCGAGTTGCGATCAAATCGTGGTTGGCCGTGTCATCCTGGTCGAGCGAGTCCAAGCGCTGATACGCGGAGCGGATACTTACTTCTTGAACCGCTCGTATTGTCTTGACTTTCGCACTTTCGCGGGACTCCGCCACCTGCAGTCGCGCGGCCAATCCCAGTACGGTGTTCTGGTTCCACCGCGGCCGGTTTCCCTGCGCACCCGACTGCTCCCTGAAGTACGCGGCCATGACCGGTTCACCCTGTACGGTGACCGCCGAGGCGTACACTTCCTCGTAGTCCGACAGCACGGGCCGGAGCTCCTCCTCCAGAACCGCTCCAGAGGAGGACAACACGTGCTTCGCGTCGACGAACTTCAAGCTGCCACTCGGGTCGACGGTCAGGTTCCAGGCGCGGGACCACTTTCCTGCCTGCCTGCCTGCCACCACCGCGGACGCACCGGGCTGTCCGGACAGCAGCAGGATCAGCGCGTCCAAGCCACCCGGGACGGGTTCGAAACCCACGGCACTGACCGAGCTTCCCGCCTGCTGTTCGGAAATCTGCTCGTTGGCCAGGAGCATGCGGTTCCGACGGTGGATGGAGGCGTGGAACTTGGCGGCCTTTTCCATCGCCGGAATGTCCGATCGCCACCACTCGGGGATGAGATCGGCCGACTGCCAGCGATCCACCGCGGCCAGAATACCGTCATCGGTGGCGTCTTCCGCCGGGTTCAAAGTTTCTCGCCAGCCACCGACGGTGGCGTTGCCAGGCAGGACCTCGAGCGGCGGGGGCTTCAGCGTGGCCGACTGGACCTGGTCACCACGCCACGTACCCGGGTCGGCGCTCGGCACGTCGAACAGTTTGGCCACGGTGGCGGGGTCCACGATGACCTGCCATTTTCCGCTGCGGAACTCCGCAGGGGTCACCGACTTGACCCGCGACCGGAACGCCGGAACGCTCGCGATGAAGGAAGTCGCCGCCAGCACGACCAGATCGGGATTTTCATGACGGGCGAGAAGATCGCGCACGGCCGGGTAGTAGATGTCGTTCGGCCGGTTGTGCAGATACCAGATCAGCACATCCGCGACCTTCGCGACCAACTCTGCCGAGCCCCGTTGATCCGTTGAGGAAATTTTCCCTTCCGCGGTGGCAGGGGCGGGGGAAAGCCATGAATTCGCATGGGTTCCGCCCACGCCGGGAAGCAGCGGGATCCAGCCGATGGCAGGACGGACCCTCTGCAGGAAACCCGGTCCCCCGCGGTCGATCACCGAGTTGTGGTCGACCCAGAACTTGGATTTCCCCTTCGGGTCGAACAGATCCGCCGGCACCTGGTGGTTCCGATCGCCGAACAGCTCCAGCTGAGTAAGGCCCGCCACCCTTTCGCGTTCGGCTATACCGTGCAGAACCGCGGGATTGCCCTTCGCCATGATAATGGCGTCGTTGTTGATGTTCTGCCCGTTGTCTTCGAGCATCTCGTTGTCTCGGACGAGCACGGCCCAGCCCTCGTCAGAACTTCGCGCCTGCTCGAAGACGTTCGGGTCGCGCAAAATGGTATCGCCATCCAGGTAGAGCCCTCCGAGCAAGTAACCCAGGGACCACCTCAGCTCGTCACTGGCCTTGACGTAACCGTGAGAACCGGACTCGATGCGCGTCATCAACACTCTTTGCGCCACCGAAGGAAAGGCGTTGGCCAGTGGGAACTCATCGATGTTGACGACCCAGAGATCGAGTTCCTGCGCGATCTTCACCATTCTGCGCACACCGTCGAGCCGATCCCCTCGATGTTCGGGGTCGGCCAACGCACGAGACACGTCTTCTCGGGAGACGTCGGTGAAGAGGGTGATCGGCCCACCGAAACCGCGCCGAGTCTGCCGCACACCCTCGACGAAGGCGGCGGTACGCGGACCACCGTCCACCGGCCCGCCCAGCCAGATGTTGAAGAGCGCGACCGGGAGCTCCCGTTTCGCGGGGAGCGGATACCGGGAGGTGACCTGTTCCGGCAGTGGGTCCAGAACTCCCAGATACCGGCCGGACCAGTCCGATTCGAAGACCTGAACGTCTTGACCGGCGGCGTCGAACTCACCCGGGCCGAGCGGCCGGTCCGGCAACGCCGACCGGATCATGTCCGCGTACCTCAGCAGCCCCCACGTCTGCCGTGGCGTCAAGCCCGCCGGATCGGTGTTCAGCGCGATGTGGGGCTGCGGACGGGTATGGCCGAACAAACGAGGGCCTTGTGTTCGATGATCCAGAACCTCGCCGGTGTGCTGGAGTTCTCCCGTCGCCAGGTTCTCCACGTCGGAAACGATCTGGCTCACCCATGCGGCCTCGCCAGGCTCCAACGACACCTCAGGATCAGCACTCGACTCGGAAATGTCACTCGCGTCCGGCATGCTGGCGTCATCGGATTCCGGCGCACCCACCAGCCAATCCGCCCCCGGCCGTGCGGGCGGCTTCGCCGCACCGGACGACTGCCGCGTGCGCCCGCCCGATTCCCCGCTCTCCGCGGACGGTCGCGCCGAGTCCTGGGCCGGTTGGTGAATCTCGGGTTTTACGGTCTCGGATTCGATGTCGGAATCGAATGTGGTGTCGCGCTTGAGCAGTTTTTCGAGATCGTCCGGTGGTGACTGGGTCGAGCGGAAAGCGGGGAGCGAGAAGGAGCCGCCGAGTTCGCGATTGGCGAGCAGGGCCACGACGCGCGCGCGGTCGCCCTGTCGGCGTTGCCGCAGCAGCAGTTCGTAGAGTCCCGCCATCACTTCGCGGCCGTGCGTCTCCACGATCTTGAACTGCTGGACCGGGGACAGCACCGAAGACAACCAGGTGAAGTCCTTGAACGACACCTTGGGCAGCCGCAACTCGTCCACCGGTTCGCGAACGAGGCCCCGCAACTTCTCCGGCAGTGCCTCTCGCTTCGAGAAGAAGGCGACCATCTCCGCGTGCCACGGGTCGGGGTCCACCTTCCGCCCGTGAGCGACCCACTCTTCCGCGGGCCGCTCCTCCGCCGAGTCGTTCCGCGACTCCTCTTCGGGCGTGACCTGCTCCGGTGTTTCCTCCACCGGCGTCGTCTCTTCGACGTTCGTTGTCGACGCTCCGACGGAGGCCGTCGCGACCTCCGGCGCCCGCTCCTTCGCGCCATCACCGCGCGAGGGCATGGCGGGGCTGACCGTCGTCGATGTGACCGCGGGCTTCCCCCGGCCTGGCGTGCCAGCGGCGGGAGCCTTGCCTTCCGGCCCGGAAACCGTGCTGCTCGATCCTGTCGGTCCGCCAGTCGCTCCTCGACCTGTCGGCGGCTGCGAGACCGGTGTGGTGCTCGAGGACGGGTTCGTGGTCGCGCCGGTGCCGGTGGTCCCCCCGTTCCCCGTCGACGTGGCAGCGGAACCGCTCGTGGCGGGGCCGGCGCCGGTGGAAGCGGCAGCGGGACCGGTCGACGGCGCGGCTTGCGAACTCTGGGCCGGTGCGTCCTGCCCGACGGGTGGCGCCGCGGTTTGGGCAGCGGCAGGCCCCGACACAGCCGGAGTCGTCCGCACCCTGCCGTCCTGCCCCTGCGGGTCCTGGTCCCGGTTCTGCTGGTCCTGGCCCCGGTTTCGGCCCTTGTCCTCGACCTCGTTCTGCTGGCTCTGGTCCTGCTGCTGACCCTGGTCCTGGACCTGCTGGTTCCGGTCCTGGACCTGCTGCTGGTTCCGGTTCCGCGGGTCCTGGACCTGGTCCTGCTGGTTCTGACTCTGGTCCTGGTTTCGGCTCTGCTCCCGCTGCTGGCCCTGGTCCTGGCCCTCCTGCTGGTTCCGGTTCTGCTGGTTCTGGTCCTGCGGGTTCCGACCCTGATCCTGGTTTCGGCCTTGGTTCTGCTGCTGGTTCTGATCTTGGTGGTTCTGCTGGTTCCGGCTCTGGTCCTGGACCTGGTTCTGCTGACTCTGGTTCTGCTGCTGGCGCGGGTCCTGCTGTGTTTGATCCTGGCCCTGCTGCTGGTTCTGGTTCTGGCTTTGGTGGTTCTGCTGGTCCTCGTCCTGAACCTGGTTCTGGTCGTGGTGGTTCTGCCCCTGATTCCGGCTCTGGTCCTGAGTCTGGTCCTGCTGGTTCTGGTTCTCGCCGGAGCTGTTCGTAGTGCCCTGGCCGCCGCGGGTGTCGCCGCCGGAGGTAGCGGTGGCCGTGTTGTTCTCGTTGCCGCTGCTGTTGGCGTCGTGGCCGGTCACTGGCGGCGGGGTGGTGTCCCCGGTGATCACCCGACGGTTTCCGCCCTGGTCGCCCCCGACCGGACCGTTCACCTCGCGATCGAAGACCGAATCGGCGTCGCTACCAGAATCGCTGCTCGTGTCGTGGTGGGAATTGCCATCGGTGTCACTGCCGTAGCCGGAATCGTGGTCCGAGTCGTCCTTCTCGTGCTCGGCCTTGTTGTCCGTGTCGATCGCTCCGTCGATGAGCTTCTGCTTGAGCTTGTCGCCAAGCCCCCCGCCGAAGATCTCGGCCAGCGACTCCGACGCACCCGCGGTGAACGCACCCGGGTTGGCGACGAGCTTGCCCTCCAGAATCAGGGTCCCGATCATCTCGGTGAAGAACTCGTGACTGCCGCCCGCCACCATCTTCGTCGCGTGGCTGTCGAACCACTTCTCCACCTTGTCCCGGGTACCACCGTGCTTCACCACCACATCGCCCAGCAGCTTCTTCAACCACGGCCCGCCGAACATCCCCCCGAACGCCAGCATCGACCCGACCGTCGCGATCACCGCGGCGTTCTTGTAGTGCTGGTTGTCGTGTTCCTTCCTGGTCCCCATCGAAATCTGCGCCTGCTGCGCGATGAACACCAGACCCAGCTGCTGTGCGAAACTCGTCGTCAGCGCGCCCAGCATCTGCACCGGGATCCGCAGCCGTCCCGCCATCCGCTGCGCCAACCACGTCAGCACCCTCGATATCACGGTGCGGTGCATGAACACCCGCGCCAGGAACCACGCCTCCAACCCCGGGAACCACCACCGCCACGCCAGGTAGAACGCGATCTCCGCGTCCAGCAACGCCAATTCGGCCAACACCACGATCTTCGTGAACTGCACCTCGACCGCGATCTTGTTCAACGCGTCCGCCATCAGATCGAAATGATCAGCCGACGCGTCCAGCCAGTTTTTTTCACCATCGACGAACGGGCCCATCCGCGCCGCGAACGCCCGCTCCGACTCCCCCGCGAACCCCGACTGCCGGATCGCGTTCACCACCGCACGCGCACGGACCCGCAAATCCCGCAGCCGCTGCGCATGCGACCGCCACACATGCGAAAGCCCCCACACCTTGTCCTCGTTGATGGGAGGCGGATCATCACCGGTCAACCAATAGGAGAGCGCACGCTCCCCTTCGGTGAACTCGATCGCCATGATCCGCTTCCCATCACGCCACTAAGAAACCCGGCCAGCGGTCCTCTTAGGACGACTCCTTGTTCGCGTCGGAGTTCGATTCCGACAGTTTCTTCGTGACGCCCTTCGTCTGCGTGCCCACGTCGCCGATCGCACCGTCCAGCTGGTCCAGAAAATCCATCGCGTGGGCCTGGCCGGGAACGACCACCTTGTTCCAGATCTCGGCGAAGTCGCCGCCGTTCGAACCGCGGTAGGCACCGGCGTGACTCGTGTAGCTCCCGAACACGTTCCCGTACTCCGCGACCGCGCCCCTGAAGTCCGCCATCAGCGCGCGCGCCTCGTCGGCGACCCCGGCGATGTTGGACACACCGCCTTCGAGTACCGGAATATCCGCGGCCGTGCGATTTTCCTTCTTACTCATTGAACGACCTCCACATCTTGTCGATATCGGGGAACAGGGCGTCGATGTCCGGCTTCTCCGAGAGCAGCTCGGAGACGTTCACGCCCTCCGGCGCCAGTGCCGACGCCAGCTCCGTGACGATGCCGCGCGACTTCTCCTGCGCCCCGGTCACCACCTCGACGACGATGGCGCTCAGCTCGGCAGGGGAAAGATCCCGCCAGCGATCACCGCGGAACTCCAGCTCGACCAGTTTTCCCTGGCCGTCCACGGTCGCTTTCAGCATCTTGTTCTTCGACACGACGGTCTCCCGCACGGCGTGCATGTCGTCGACCGCGCCGGAGACCTTTTCGCGCTGCTCCTTCAACTCCGCGAGCAACTTCGAAACCTCTTCTTCGTAGGGCGAATCCATCAGGCACTCCCTTCAGCGCGTGTCTCACCGGCGTTGTTCGCCTCACCGGGCGCCTTCACCTGCTCCACGGATTCGGCGGCATCGACCGGATTCGCCGCGGCTTCCGGAGCAGTGGAGCCGGTCGTCTCGGCGGCCGTCTCGGTCCGCTTGTCCGCCTTGTCGCGCTTCCCCTTGCCACTGCTCGGCTTCGACGGGGTGTGGACGTGCGTCGGCAACGGAGCATCGTCGGTGACGCGAGGTCCGCCGTCGGGACGGCCGATGACACCGCTGCCCAGATCGACGTCGGCGCCCCAGACCTCTTCGTCCTCCGACAGCCAGGTCTGGCGTTCGCGCTCGCGGCCACCACCACCGCCGCCACCCATACCGCCCATGCCACCCATGCCGCCGCCCATGCCACCCATCGGGGGCATCATGGGCATGCCGCCAGGAGGGGCTCCTTGGCCGTTTCCACCGCCGCCACCGCCCGAACCACCGGGACCGCCACCGAGCTGCCCTGACCAGTCCGACCAGCCCTCGCCCGCGAACCCGGAACCGCCACCGGGACCGGTTCCCGCGCCACCACCGCCGGCGCCACCGGGACCTCCGCCGTGCGCACCACCGCCGCCACCGCCCGGCGGGTTGAACTGCACATCGCCCCCGACATCGCCAGGACCGTGCCCACCGCCGCCCGGCGGCGGGATCTTCAGGTCTCCGCCGCCGGGGTGGTTCCCGTCCCCGCCACCGGGGTTGTCACCGCCGATCTCCTTGTTGATCCGGTCCCAGACGTCGTCCGGCGACCAGCCGTCGTCGCCATTGGGGTTCTTGTGCTCGCCGGGCGGCCTGTCGCCGGGGAGGTGGTCCTTGTCCCCGCCGTGCCCGTCGTCCCCACCGGGATCGTTCCCGTTGATCTCGTTGTTGATCCGGTCCCAGGGGTTGTTCTCCTTGCCGATCTTGTCCCACGGGTTGTCCGGCGACCACCCGTCACCGCCGTCGCCACCGTCGGGATCCTTGTTGTCCCCGAGCGAACGCCGGTTCACGTCGGGACCGTTGCCGCCGGGATTACCGCCGGGGTTGCCGCCGAACGGGCCGATCGGCGGTGGTGGGCCGTCTCCCCCTTGCCCGTTCGGGTCCTTCACGAACGGGTCGTCGGGATCGCTCCCGTCGGGATCCGGGATGTTCCGGTTCACGCGATCGTCGGGACCACCGTCACCGCCGACCGGGGGCGGCTTGTTGTCGCCGCCGTCACCGCCGGGAGGATTGAACGGCGGGGGCTTCTGGTCGCCACCGTCACCACCCACCGGGGGCGGCTTGTGGTCACCACCACCGCCATCGTCACCGCCGAGCGGGGGCGGCTTGTGGTCACCGCCGTCACCGCCGGGAGGATTGAACGGCGGCGGCTTCTTGTCGTGGTGATCACCACCGCCCTCGTCACCGCCTGGCGGGTTGAACGGGGGTGGCTTGCGATCACCACCGTCACCACCACCAGGGCCGCCACCGCCGGGCCCGCCGCCAGGTGGCACGTTGCCGATCGTCGGTGGGGTCACCGGTTCCAGCACGTGCAACGGGGCTTCGGCTTTCGCGTAGGCCTTGGCGAGTTTGTCCGCGGCGGCACGCGCTTCCGTGTCCATCGGGTCCAGCACGGTCTTGCGCACGTGATCGCTGATGAAGGTGTTCATCAGGTTCCACACGCCGTTGGACCGGAGGTCTCCGTGGATCGAGGCCCCGCCCGGCAACGCGGGCGGGGTGTCCCACGTCAGGTGCCCATTCGTATCGTCGTAGGAAGTGGCGTCTTCCCCGTATTCCCCGTGGTTCACCCCTCGCTTCGTGAAACCGACGTACTGGTCGTGCCGCCACGACTCGTACGCCCCGAGCACCTCGTTGACGTACTGTTTCAGGCCGTACCACTTCTGGTAAGTATTGGCATAGTCGAGCACGTAGTTGGGGTAGCCCCGGACGATGCCGATTCCACGGATGTAGTGGCGAACGTTTTCCACGTAGGCGGTCACGGCGTCGTGCACCACGGTCTGCAAATTCGCGTGCGCCCTGTTCCAGATGTCCGCCATTGTCCTGCCGAATTCGGACAGGGCGCTCGCCAGGTCGATCATCTTTTCCGCGGGCTTGTGCCGGACCATCTGGCCGTGCAGCTTGGTCACCACGTCGTTGATCTGCCTGACCTGCCCCTGGATGGCGTAGGCGGCACGCCCTTTGAACTCCGAATCGGGGCTGGCTATCTGCTTCAGGTAGGTCGCCGAAGTGGCGGCCGCGTCCTTCAACCATTCCTCGTAGTGGTGGATCATGTTATATGCGGCGATAAAGCGCTGGACGCTGATCTTGTTCACGTTCCCGCGCTGCAGGTCCACCATGAACTCGTTGGTCTTGGACACCGCGCTACCCCAGGAGGTGAGCAGGTCGTCATTGTAGTTGACCTTGAAGAAAACATGATCGAAGGCCGTGTAGGTGATCGCGCCACTACCCGTGCTGTTTTTCGCGTCCCCGCCGGAACTATCATCGTCGGTACTGCCGCCTTGGGCGAACTTCAGCCAGCCGGTATCCGCGTTGGAACCGGTTTCCAGGATGGCGTGCAGATCCTTCCCGATTCCGGCGATCAGGTAGAGAATCTGCTCGTAGTTCAGCGTGCTCGCATCGGCGTTCGTGTCGACAGAGGGATCTTTGACATTGCCGCTTCCGCCGCCGCCGATGTACCCGTCTTTGCCGCCGCTTCCTTCGTTCTTGCCGCCCTTGCTGTCCTTGTTCGGGTCGTCCTTGCTGTCAGCCACGACTACGCCCCCTACGCACCCTTGCCGCCCATCTTGCCGCCACCGGAGTTCAGGTCGGGGAACTCGGTGACGAACTCGTTGAGGCCGTAGTTCGCCAGGTCATCGGTTTTTTCGAACACTTCGGTCGCCCAGGACATCGCGCTGACGAACTTGTCCACCCGGGTGTGCAGCTCGTCGTTCACCTTGACGACCGAGTTGCCGAATCCCGTCGCCCAGGTGTTCAGCTTCGTGGCCGGTTGCCAATCCGACTTCGGCTGCACCTGGAAGTCGGCGCCGAGGATGCCGTCCTCCTTGTTCGTCGTGGCATCGTCGACCAGGCTGATGTTCAAGGTGTTGAAGGCGCTCATCAGCTTGTTCCAGTCGTCCTTGTTGAACCTGAGATGACCGGAACCACCGGGGCCCTTGACGGCAGGCAACGGCTTCGGCTTCTTGTCCTTGCCGTCGCCGTCCTTCTTGTCTCCGTCCTTCTTGTCCCCCGCGCCGTCCTTCTTGTCCCCGTCGCCGTCCTTCTTGCCACCCGTGTCGTCCTTCTTGCCCCCGTCCTTACCGCCGTCCTTGCCCCCGTTTCCCCCGTTTCCGGGAGCGGGAGAAGTGATCGTGTAGCCCTGGCGCTTGGGACCGCCGTCGCCGCCGCCACCGTCCTTGCCCTTGTTCTTGTCGCCGTTCTTGTCCTCGGTGGGCTTGCGGTACGTGACCGTGCTGGTGGCGGGGTCGAGCGGACGCTTCTCACCGCCGCCACCGTCCTTCTCGTCCCCCTTGCCGCCCTTACCGCCGTCCTTGCCGTCGGCGGGCGGGCGGCGCGGAACGTTGACGCTGGCGGGATCGAACGGATGATTCCCCCCGCCGCCACCGTCCTTTTTGTCCCCGTCCCCACCGCCGGGGCGTTCCGACTTGACGTGGGGCTTCTGCGACTTGCCGGGAGGCAGGTTCGGGTCGCCTTCGTGCGGCTTGCCCTGACCACCGCCGTCTTTGCCCGGCGGGTCGTCGTGCTTGCCGAGCAGTTTTCCCTGCTCGTGCCGCGCCGCGATCTTGGTGTCCTGCTCGTCCGGCAACATGCCGTAACGGTGCTGACCGTGAAAGTCCTTCGGCGGAGCGCCCGCGGACGGGTCCGTGTTGAGGACCTTTCCATCCGCTTGGGTGCGCGACAGCCCGCCCGTTTTCGCGTCGGCGCCGTCGAATTCGATCGCGCCGTCTTTTCCGATGTGGATTTTCCCGTTGTCGACGAACGGGGCCTTGTCCGACGGGCCGACCCAGTGGACCTTGCCGTCGGGGCCCACCATCAGGCCGCTCTTGTCGTCCCCGTGACCGCCGTGGTGGCCGTGGCCCTGGTGATCGGAATCGAAGTCCCGCACCGGCTGGTTCTTGTCGCGCGCGTTGTAGACGCTCTGGAGTTCGCCGTCCTTGCCGACGCGCAATTCGTACGGCCCGTTGTCGAGCAGCGGCGCCTTCTTCGGATCGCCGAGCCACTTGAGCTTCCACTGCCCGTGGTCGGCGACCCAGGCCAGGCCGGGCTTGTCCGGGGTGAGCACCTGCGGCGGCTGGTGCACCACCTGGTCCACGCCGCCGTTCGGGTGGTGGGAGTCTCCCGGCGGCGGCTGGTGCGAAACCGGGTGCTGGGTGTCTCCGTTACCGGGATTCTGGTCGTGGTCCGGTCGCTGGGTCTTCACCTCGCCGGGCGGCTTGTCCTTGACCCATTCGACGCGGTTGTGGTCCGGCACGTATTCGAGGTGGTGGCCGTCGTTCGGGTCGGTGTCCGGGAACTTGACCTTCGACCAGTCGACCGGGTGATCCGACGGCATCTGCGGGCCGGGCACCATCCCGGGATCCACGTCCTTGACCCATTCGACCCTGCCGTGCTCGGGTACCCACTGCTGGTGGATCCCGTCGTTCGGATCGGAGTCGGGAATCCGCACCTTCGACCAGTCCACCGGCTGATCCGGCTGCTGGGGGCCGGGACCGAGCCACGGCTCGTGCGGCTGCGGCGCGGGGTGCTCGCCCGGCACCGGGATCTGCTCCGTCGGCGGCGCCTTCGTGATCGGGTCCCGGATCCAGTCGACCTGCTTCGTCACCGGGTTCCACTGGTGGTGCCCGCCCGACCACCCGTCAGGCCCGGGGAAATGCACCTTCGACCAGTCGACCGGATGATCCGACGGCATCTGGGGGCCGTGATTGACCGGCATGGGCGACCCCTGCGGGCGCTGCTCGGCCAGGTGCCGCTGCACCAGGTTGGCCGGATCGTCCTTGACCCACTCGACCTGCTTGTCCTCGGGAACCCATTCCTGGTGGACACCGTCGTCCGGATCCGAGTCGGGGAACCTCGTCCGGAGCGTGTCCACCAGTTCTCCCGGCGGCTGCTGACCGTCCTTCACCGGCGGAAAACCGTCGTGCGACGGGAAGTACGGGTTCTGGTTCGCCTGGAGCGGCGTCCCTTCGCGCGAGGGCACGATCGGGTTCTGGTTCGTGGAATTGCCATCCGTCAATCGCCCGGATCGCTTGGGGCCGCCGTCGGCGGGCGGATTGCCGGTCATGGCGAATGTTCCTTTCTCAGACGTTTCGGAAGAGGGGATGCCTGTGGGCCCGCGGGAACGCGGGCCCACAGGCGGGGGCCGGATCAGCTGTTCATGATCCTGGCGCCCATGTTGTCGCCTTCTTTGAAGATCTCGTGCACGTTGAAGGACTTGGTGACGCTGTCGTTGAAATCGGCCTGCATGCCCTGGTAGAGCTTGGTCCACTCGGTCTGCAGCGGGGCCCACAAGGTGGCGGCCTTTCCGCCGAAACCCTGCGAAATGTTCCTCAGCTTGGCGTTGAGCTCTTCGAGGATCACGCCGGTGGCCACGTGGCACTGCCGGAGCTGCTCGTTGACATCCATGTATCCGTCGTGGTTGACGTCGAAACGCGACACGGGGGTTGCTCCTTCAAATCGTCGTTGTTAGCGAGTTACGCCCTGAGTTTCGTTGTCGATCTGGATGTTGCCCTTGCGCACGCCGTCGAGCTTGGCGTTGAGCTGGTCCAGCCTCGCCACGACCTCTTTGAACTTCATGTTCCACGAATCGAAGCGCTGGGTCAGCATGTTGCCGGACCCCGACGCGTTGACGATGGCGATTTCGGGGGACAGCATGTTCACCTTGCTGTGCACGGTCCGCATTTCGCCGACCGCCGCGTTGGCCGCGTTGACGGCCTGTGCGAGCACCGCTTCATCGGACAGATAACCTTGAGCCACCCGCTTCTCCTATTCTTTCGGCGTACTGTTCATTTTTTCGAGCACTGGGCCGGTCGGCAGCAGTGCCAGCAGCTCGGCCGGAACCAGCCGAGCGCTGTCGGCGGAGAACCCGAGCGCGGTGGCAGCGTCGGCGCTGGCCACCGGGAACTTGGCCCCCGATTCGGTGATGAGGTAGATCCCCGCGCCGGGGACGTTCGGTGCCGGGCGGGTCCGTGCCAGGAAACCCGCACCGGGCACGACTTCGACGCGATCGGCGACCCTGCCGTCGCGCACCACGCCCGCGGCCTGGTTGCTCTGCGCGTTCCCGCGCGGCGGCGGCGCGGTCACCAGCCGCGCCGATTCCCCGTGCCACAGCACGCACGGCACACGGCCGGTCAGGTCGAGCGCGTTCGGCGGCTGCGGCGGCAGTGCCGCCTGCCACACCGGTGCGGGAAGCACGGCCTGCGTCGCGAGTTCCGAAGGCGCGATCCGCAGCGCCTCCTTCTTCGACCACGCCGGGTCGGCGTTGAGCAGCGCGGCCACGGTCGGGGTCACCGGGACGAGGCCGCCGTCCTGCGCCACGAAGGAGTTCCCGCCGACCGCCTCCGGCACGACGACGAGCTGACCGACCACAGTGGACGTTCCGCTGATGGTGGGACCGGCCTTGCCTTCGTCACGCGCCAGCGGTGGCGAGCCGATGTCCGGTCCCGACGGCAACGCGTTGAGCCACGACGAATCCACCGGCACGGCCTGCGACGCGTCCATGCCGAGCGCCCGCGGCACCCACGGCGCGACGATCCGCAACTTCGTTCCCTGCCAAGCGAGATAGAGCTGTCCGTCGCCGGTGACCAGCACGGCCTGGCGGTCGGTCGCTTCGGTCGCACCGGTCGCCGCGCCCACCGTCACCGACAGCTTGAATCCACTTTGGGCGTTCCCCGCGCACACGGTCCACGGGCTGTCGGCCGATCCCGACGGCAGCGCGTCCGGCGCGCCGAGGATCCCGATCGGCGCACCGCGCGGCACGTCGGCGAGTTCGGGCGACTTGACGGTGACGACCGCGGGCGCCTTCCCGGTGATCAGCCGGGCGGATGCCTGGTTCAGCACCGGCCGCAGCAGGCCGTCGACCATCATGTACCGGCTGCCGGAATCCTCCGCCACGATCAGCGCCCCGGGCTGCTTCCAGGCGTTGCGGCCCGCGCCCATCCCGGTGAACAGGTGCAGCACCACGATGATCGCGATGACCAGCAAGCTGATCATGATGCCGACGATGAGCCCGATCCCGGTGCGCCGCAGCGGGCGCTCCGGCCCGTCGGGGTCGGCGCGCAGGACCGCCGAGGCAAGCCTGCCGGTGACGAACGAATACGCGTCCACCTGATCCCGCCTGGTGTACATCACTCACCTCCCAACGTTGGCACGGCTACGGAGCGGGAAACGGTTCAGAACAGGCTGGCGATCCAGCCGTAGACACCGGTGACGGACAACAGGATCGGCAGCACGGCGAGCGCGAAGATCCACTGGAAGATGTCGCCCCACCGGCCCCAGCGCGGGATCAGCTTCTTGCCGGGCAGCGTCTGCGCGGCCGCCATCGCCAGGCCGCACAGCGAAAGCAGCCCCAGCAGCACGCCGAGTCGCCCGACGGTCGGCAGCTCCGCGCTCGCCCCGAGCAGCAGCGTCGTCAGCCCGACGCCTGCGGGCACCAGGGTGGAAACCCGGTGCCAGACTCCGACGACCTCGCGTGCCTGCAGCAGCAACAGGAGGCTGATCAACGCGGTCAGCACGATCGTGTCCCACCGGCCGCCCATGCCCAGCGCGATCAGGCCACCGGCGCACACGGCACCGACCACGGCGAGGATCGCGGTGAAGTGCGCATCGGTCTGCGCGGCGCGGCGCAGGACGTCGTCGCCGGGAAGCGGGTCGAGCCCTTCCTGGAACTCGTCGAGCGTGGTCGGCACCGGCTCGACCGTCAGCTTTCCCAGCCACGCGGCGATGTTCGGGGCGAGCCTGGTCAGTGCGAGCGCGAGCACGACGACGATCCCCGCGGTCGCCACGTCGCCGATCCCGGTGAGCGCGC
Organism: Amycolatopsis sp. CA-230715; assembly: GCF_018736145.1. GTDB lineage: Bacteria > Actinomycetota > Actinomycetes > Mycobacteriales > Pseudonocardiaceae > Amycolatopsis. Next base: position 6,504,826 of record NZ_CP059997.1, on the reverse strand, counting down.
TCAGCAGGCCGCCCAACGCGGTGAGCACCCCGCCACCGGCCACCGCGAGGAACACCGGCTGCGCGGTTTTCACCGACACCCTCGCCACGGTCGCGGCGATCGCGATCGCCACCCCGGCGCCGAGGATGCCCGAGCCGTCGAGCCAGTCCGGCGGCCCGCCCCCGCCGGGGAACGCGAGCCCGGCCACCGCCGCCGCGAACACGCCGACGCTGGCCAGCGTCACCGCGCGACCGTCGCTTTCGCTTACGTACCAAGACAAACCAGCGGAACCGGCGAGCAGCAGCACGCAGACGACGCCCGCGCCGATCGCCACATCCGTTCCCGTCGCCGCGTAAGTGCAGAGGAAGACGGCCAGCAGCGCGCAGAAGACACCGGCGATGATGCTGGTGCGGCGCGTGAACGCCGGGCGCCAGGTGTCGCGGCGCCCGGACAGGCCGGTGTGCACGCCGTCGACGAGGTCGTCGAAATCGGCCGCGGGCAACTGGTCGTCGCGCGGGCGCAGGAAGAGGTGGTCACCGTCGTACAGCCCGGCCTCGGCGGTGCCGACGTCCTCGTCGAGCGGTTCCTCCCCGAGCCGCTGCAGCACCCAGCCGCCGTGCTCCATGCCCGAGGTGGCCAGGCTGGGATCGAGGTGCCCGAGCACGGTCGGCATGAGATCGGCTATCGCCACGTGCGCGGGAACGGCCAGTTCGACGCGCGAGGACGGACCGGTGATGGTGAGCCGGCACATCTCGCCGGATCCACCACCGGAACCCGGGCTCGTGGCCGCGGTGCTCGTGCTAGTCGCCTCCATGCCACGTACACGGCACCCGAGGTGTTCATGGTTCACCGTCGACCGCGAGCCCGCGAACGCGGGTGATTCGGGCAGCTCGCCACGACACGATCGGGCAATCGCCGCGATGGCAAGGGTTCTTGCCCGTTCGATTGGAAATTCGAGCCGTTTTCCCCACCCGATGACGCGCGGATGAACTTTGCCCTGCCTGCTCCGGACGGTTGAGCGAAGTGGCCCGGGAGCACGGCATGCCGCAAGTAGCGTCGATTCCGGTGCAGGCCAACGAAAGGATGACCGGTGCCCGATCTGGTCTCGGTGGACGGGGAGCGCATTCGGCTCCTGAGCCAGGAGTTCCGCGCTTCCGCGGACGAACTGCGCACGCGGATCGAGAAGTTCCGGGTGCGGGCCGCGGACACCAACGGCGCCTACGGCGAGACGCCGAACGCCGAAGCCGCCGAACGCGCCTACCGCGGGAAGGTCGTGGACACCCTCGACCGGCTCGAGAAGATGCACCTCGGCCTCATCGAGACCGCGAATGCCCTGGCGGAACAGGCGAAGCACTTCAAGAACACCACGAACGAGGCCGAATCGATCGCCTCCGAGAACCACCGGCCCCGGTGATGTCGCAGACCGCGCTGGCCGAAGTCGGCCTCACGAACCCGGGCGGCGATCCGGCGGCGCTGGATCACAACGCCGAGGTCTGGGCGGAAATCTCGGCCTACCTGAACGAGCACAGCGACCACCTCGCCAAGCTGACCGCGGCAGGCCTGCGGGACTGGCGGGGCGAGGCCGCGAACGCCTTCGCCGAACGCGCGATCCCGTTGATACGCGACGCCGAAGCGGAGGCTCAGCGCACCGCCGCGGTCGCGGCAAGGCAGCAGCAGCACGCGAAGACGCACCAGTCGGTCCTGCAGATCATCATCGAGCTGAGCATCCAGATCGCCGCCATGCTGGCGTTCTACGCCGCGGCCGCCGCGTTCCCCGCCCTGCTCGCCTGGGCGCAGGCGTGGCTGAACTACCTGATCGCCACCGGCGTCCGGGTGCTGCGGATCCTCGCCGAGGCGCTGAACGCGCTGGTGCGCTTCCTGAACCAGGCGAGGACCTGGGTCAACGCGGTCAACGAACTGACCTGGAACACCTCGAAGTTCAGCATCGGCTACGGCCGCATGCTCACCGAGGGCGTCCGCGACATCGCCATCGACCTGACCGCGAACCTCGTCGCGGCGGGCATCCAGCACAAGAAGATCGACCCCGCGCGGCTGTTCATCAGCGCCGGGATCAGCGGCGGCATCGGCGGTATCGGTGGCCTGCTGGAGAAGAGCGGCGTCAAGAAGGTCGTCGACGAAGCGGGCACCGTCAGTCGCCGCGCGGACGGCAAGCCGGAGTTCGTCCCGTTCGTCAAGCAGGTGCAGAACACCGTGAAGAAGATCGGCCCGCAGCCGCGGCCGAGGCCGGACGTACCGCCGCCGTCCGACGCGCAGCGCCTGCTCGGCAACGCCAAGAACGCCTACGAGCGGGCGAAAAACCTCGGCGTCAAGGACAAACCAGGCGAGAACACCAAGCTCGCCAGAAACCTTTCGAGGAGCCGCGACACCTACGACACCGCGCTGCGCGGGCAAACCAGGGCGAACGACGAAGTTCGCAGGCTCACCGACGAGGTGTGGACGAACGAGCAGACCGCGCGGGCGTACCGGAACGCGGTGGACCACGCGAGCCGCCGCGTCGAGACGACCGCGCTGCGGCTGGACATGTACCGGGCCTCCGGGAACCCGGGCTGGGTCGACGACGCCACCCGGGAACTGGCGAACGCGCGCGCGGAGTTCACCGCGGCCTCCGAAGGCTTGCGCACCACCGAAAACGCCCTGAGCACGTCACGCCGGAACCTGAGCGACGCGCAGCGGAACGAGGCGCGCGCGAACAACACCGTCGAGTCCACCGACGCCGCGCACCGGCTCGCGAGAGACGAAGCGAACGCGTTCATCGGGCGCGATACGACCCGCGCGCTCGCCTGGGACCAGACGAGCTTCGGCGACAAGTTCCGGTTCGTGCTGCGGAACAACGAATGGCTGACCTCGTTCGGCAATCCCAAGCGCTGGCAGGAAACCGTCTTCTACGACATCCCCAAGGACACGGTCAAGGGTGCCGCCAACGGCGCCGCCAAGTCCGCGGCCGAGGTGGGCCGCGGCAACGGGAACAGCGGCGACATCTGGAAGGACGCGCTGCTCGGCGCGGCGACGGGTGGCGTGCGCGGCGGGGTGAACTCGGTGGCGAACAACAAGGCGTTCCCCGCCGGGGCCATCGAGGAAACGCTGTGGAAGACCGGCAGCAAGACCATGGACGACTACACGCGCCGCAAGATCAAGGAAGCCACCTACGGCTCGGCCCCGTGAGAAGTCCTATGTGGACTTGTTCACCCTGCGCTTCTTCTCCGCGGTCACGATCACGGCGGGCCCGGCGATCAGCAGCGCCACGGCACCGGCGATACCGGCGAACCACATCGCCCGGTTGGACGGTTCCGGGTCCCGTTCCTTCGGCAGCGTGATGGGGAGCTGTTCCGCCGCGGGGTGGACGGGCGCGTCGTTGTCGAGCACGGTGCTCACCGCGGCGTACGGGTCGACCACGCCGTAGCCGACGTACTTGTCGGGTAGCTGCGCGCTCGGGTGATCCGCCGTCCGCAGCAGGCGGTCCCTGACCTGCGCGGCGGACAGGGTCGGGTAGTAGGTGCGGATGAGCGCGGCGGTGCCCGCGACGTAGCCGACGCCGAGTTCCGTGCCGGAGCCCGCGCGGTTGCCGGTCCCTTCGGGGGCGACGCTGACCAGATCGCCCGCGGGCGCGGCCACCGACGGATCGGCGCCGTAGGGCTGGTTGGTGACCGGTCCGCCCGAGGTCAGCGGCGCCACCGAAACGACACCGGGAAGCCTTGCGGGAAAAGCCAACTGGCCCTGCTTCGGCACGACCGCGGGGGCGATCACCACCGCGTCCTTCGAGGCCGCGTACTCGACGGCCTGCTGCAGTTCGGGCGTGCCGATGGTGGCCTGCAGGCCCACCGCGACGACCGTGGCGCCACCGTCCACAGCGGACTTGATGCCCTGCCCGATATCGCGCGAAAGGCCCGCGTGGTCCTGGATCTTGGGCGGGTCGTCGCTCACCCGGACCGGGTAGATCCGGGACCCCGGCGCGACCCCGACGAACGGCCCGGTGCCGGGCCGCGCGGCGATCAGCCCGGCGATGAACGTGCCCCGCCCGAAGCAGTCGCCGTCCCCTTTCCCGCCGCGCAGGTCGGTGCCCGGCAGCACGGCACCGCTGAGCCCCTGCGCACCGGCGGCGACCCCGGTGTCGATCACCGCGACCACGCCGGAGCCGGTGGTGAGCGGCCACGCCCGGTCGGCGGCGATGCGCTTCTGCGCCCACGATTCCTGCGGTATCACCGTTTTCGCGGGCGGAGCGCACTGACCGGTCGGCTCGTCGTCCCCCGCGGCGAAGGACGGCGGCGCCACCGACAACGCCAGCGCCGCCGCGGCCGCGATCGTCAGTACCCGCTTCATTCCGCCACCTCGTCCAGCCAGCCGATCTGCAGGCCGATGCCTTCGCGGCGGCTGGCCAGCACCGCGCGTCCCGGCGGGAGCTGCCTGCCCCGCGCGCCGTTGAGCAACGGCATCTCCCCCGGTGGCATCGACAACGTCAGCTCCGGGCTGTTGGACTCCTGCATGCGGCGGATCACCGAATCCATGCTCGTGCGGCCGGCACCCGCGCCCGCCCGCGCGACGACGAGGTGCAGGCCGATGTCCCCGGCCTGCGGGATCAGCTCCATCATCGCGTCGAGCGGGCCGCCCATCCCGCTGAGCACCAGGTCGTAGTCGTCGACCAGCACGAAGTACTCCGGCCCGCTCCACCAGTCCCGCCGACGTAGCTGCGCAGGGGAGATGTCGGCACCGGGCACCCGTTCCTTCAACCGCGCCGCCACCTCGTTGACGAGTGTCTCGGCGGCGCCCATGGCGACGGCCAGTCCTTCGCGGTAGTCCTCGGGAACCGATTCCAGCAAGGTCCGGCGCGGGTCGATGACGATGACGCGGAGTTCGTCCGGCCCGTACACACCGGTGATCGCGCGCGTGATGAGCCGCAGCGCGCCGGTCTTCCCGCTGCCGCTGTCGCCGACGATCGTCAGGTGCGGGCTGGTCCGGAAGTCGTGCCACACCGGCATCAGGTCGAGCTCGCCCGCGCCGAGCGGGACGCGCGGACCCGGCTCCGGATCGGGCAGTTCCGCGGCGGGCAGCACCGCGGGAAGCATGCGCACGGCCGGTGCGTTCGGGCCGCGCCACGCGTCGCGGACCGCGGCCACCAGGTCGGCGGTCGCCTGTTGCAGAGCGGCGGTGCCGACCATGCCGTCGACGCGCGGCACCCCGCCGAGGAAGTGCCGCTGGTCGGCGGTCAGCCCGCGGCCGGGGATCTGCGGCACCTGCGCCGCCGCCCGCATGTTGATCATCGAGTCGATGGAGTCGCCGAGCCGCAGTTCCACCCGGGTGCCGAGCTGGTCGCGCAGTCCACTGTGGACGTCCGACCAGCGGTTGGCGGTAATCATCAGGTGCACGCCGTAGGCGAGGCCGCGCTGGGCGAGCTGCCGCAACGACATGTCGTGCTGTTCGAAATCGGTGCGCAGCAGGCCCCAGCCGTCCACGACCAGGAACACGTCGCCGTGCGGTTCGTCGGCGAACTCGCCCGCCGCGCGGCGTTCGCGGTAGGCGGCCATCCCCGCCACCCGGTGCTCGGAGAACAACCGCTCGCGGTGCGCGAGCAGCGTCTGGACCTCCGCGATCGTCCGCGCGACCTGTTCCTCCTCCATCCGCGCCGCGACACCGCCGACGTGCGGCAGCCGCTCCAGCGCGGCGAGCGTGCCACCACCGAAGTCAAGGCAGTAGAACTGCACCTCGGCCGGCGAGTGCGTCAACGCCAGCGCGGCGATCAGGTTGCGCAGCAACGTGCTCTTGCCCGCCTGCGGGCCGCCCGCGATGCCGACGTTCCCGCCCGCGCCCGCCAAGTCCACAAGGTACAGATCGCGAAGCTGCTCGAACGGCTTGTCCACCACGCCGATCGGGACCTCCAGCCGCCCGCACCCCGGCCAGTCCCGCGCGATGAGCCCGCGGGCCGGGTCCATCTCCAGCGGCGGCAGCAGGTGGTCCAGCGCGGGCGGGTCCTCGAGCGGCGGCAGCCACACCTGGTGCGCGGGCGGCCCGTGGTCCAGCAGCTTCTCGACCGTCACATCCAGCACCGATTCGCCGGTGGCGGCGCGGTCGACGCCGGTGTCCGGGGTTTCGTCGTCCAGTACCGGGGGCGGCAGCGGTTCGTCGCGAACCTGCTTGTGCATGCCGAAGAGGACGACCTGGCGCCGCACCTCCTCCTGGCGCTCCTCGCGCGTGCGCCGCCGGTGCTGGCCGGAGACGTAGGCCGCCTTGAACCGCACCAGCATCGCGACGTCGGTGCGGATGAAGCCGTTGCCGGGCGCGGCGGGGAGCTGGTAGGCGTCGGGAACCCCGATCACCGAGCGGCTTTCCATCGCGGAGAACGTGCGCAGGCTGATCCGGTAGGACAGGTGGCTTTCCAGCTTGTGCATGCGGCCGTCGTCGATGCGCTGGCTGGCGAGCAGCAGGTGCACGCCGAGCGAACGGCCCAGCCGCCCGATCATCACGAACAGCTCGGCGAAGTCCGGATTGGACTGGAGCAGCTCGCTGAACTCGTCGACGATGACGAACAGCGTCGGCAGCGGGTCAAGCGGGGTGCCGGACAGCCGCGCTTTTTCGTAGTCCAGCAAGGAAGCGTAGTTTCCCGCCGAGCGCAGCAGTTCCTGCCTGCGCACCAGTTCCCCGTGCAGCGCGTCCTGCATGCGGGTGACCAGTGGCGCCTCGTCGGCGAGGTTGGTGATCAGCGCGGACACGTGCGGCAACTTGTCCAGGCCGAGGAACGTGGCGCCGCCCTTGAAGTCCACGAGGACGAAGTTCAGGATCTCCGAGGAGTGGGTCATCGTCATGCCGAGCACGAGCGTGCGCAGCAGCTCGGACTTCCCGGACCCGGTGGCGCCGATGAGCAGCCCGTGCGGGCCCATCCCGCCCTGCGCGGATTCCTTGATGTCCAGTTCGACCGGCGTGCCGTCCTCGGCGATGCCCAGCGGGATGCGGAACCGGTCCCTGGTGAGCCCGGTCCGCGCGACCGCCCTCGGGTCCCAGTCGTCGAGATCGGTGATGCCGAGCAGGCGCGGCAGTTCGAAGTTCGTCTGCATCGGCTCGGCGACGTCGGTCGTGCCGCCCCCGAGCCGGTAGGGCGAAACGACGCGTGCGAGCGCGGCCGCCCTGGGCACGCTGAGCAGGTCCGGGGTGCACAGCGGGGTGCGCACCTGTTTGCCAGTGCGGTTGGTGCGCACCATTTCGACCTGTTTCGAGGACACGTCCAGCCGCAGCGCCGTGGCGCCGGTGACCTCCTCCAGCCCGCCGCTGAGGTCGAGCACGATCGCGTTGCGGTACCCCGCGCCCGCGAGCCGCGACTCGGCGGGCACGGTCACCCCGTCCAGCACGATCACGACGTAGGGCTCTTCGCGGTTCGGCGAAGCGGCCGCCTCGAACCGGCCCCGCTCGCCGAGCTCTGCGTCGAGCAGTTCGGTCAGCGCGTCCACGCCGTCCGCGAGCAACCGCACCTGACCGGCGTCGTCCTGCTCCTGCGGGTGCTGCGCGTGCGGCAGCCACTTCACCCATTCCCACGACTCCGCGAGGTCTGGGGACGCGCACACCGCGACCCGCAGGTCCTCCGGGGAATGGAAGGTGGTGAGCTGGGCCAGCATCGACCGGACGGTGCCGCGGATCGCGTCGGCGTCACCGCTGAAGCGGATCCGGAAGAACCCGCGCAGGAACAACGCCATCGGCAGGTTCGAGACCGTGGTGTAGGCGTTGATGAACCGGCGCAGCGAGCGGGCGGCGAGGGGTTCGAGGTCCTGGATCGGTTTGCTCGACGGCGGTGTCACCTTCAGCGCGAGCCGTTGCGGGCCGGTGCCGAGCCGCACCTCGGCGAAGTCGGCGTGCGCCGCGCGGCGTTCCCAGAGGCGGCTGGTCATCGCGACCGACCACAGCCCTGCCGGGTCGGGATGGCGCCACGACAGCGCGGCGCGCTGGTCGACCGCGGCGGTCCGCACCTGCTTGCGGATCTGGCCGAGGTAGCGGAGGTAGTCCTTGCGGTCGCCGCGCAGCTTGTGCCGCCGCTCGGCCCCGCCCCTGCCCATCTGCATCAGGAACATGCCCACGGCCATGAGCAGCATCAGGCCGAACATGCCGACGCCGAGCCACGGGTTCGACCGTCCCATGTAGACGAGCATGAACACGCCGGTGCCCATCATCATCGGCATGACCATCAGCGAGGACATGATGTCCTTGCTGCCACCGCTTTCCGGCAGGGTCGGCGGTTCCTCGATGGACAGCTCACCGGTCGGCATCTCCGGCGGCTTCTCCCGCCCAGGGCGGCGGAAAAGCGTCGTCGTCATCGCGTCGACTCCTCACGGCGTGTGGTACTCACACACCACACGGCCCGCACCGCCGAACCGGTTCAGTCGGCCGGAGCGAACCGGCGCCGTACCGCGCGAACGGACACGAAACACTGCCTCTTCGCTCGCCGGAGGAGATGCGGAAGCCGTATCGCCGTAACCTCCACGCAGGGGCATGCGTGTGACGAAGGGACATGCCGTGGGGTATGGCGTTGGCATCGATCTGGGGACCTCGTTCACTTCGGCGGCCGCGGGCGGGTCCGGCGGGGTGACCGTCGTGCCGTTGTCGCCGCGGGTCGTGGTGCCCTCGGTGGCGGGCACCGCGCCGGACGGATCGCTGCTGACCGGTACCGCCGCACTGGCGCGCGCCGCCGGTCCCGCCGCACTCGCCCGCGGTTTCAAGCGCAGGCTCGGCGACCCTTCCCCGCTGCCCGTCGGGCGAGCGCGCTTTTCCCCGCCCGAGCTGATGGCCGCGCAACTGCGCGACGTGCTCACCGAGGTCGCCAGGAAACAGGGCGAGCCACCGGAATCGGTCGTGCTGACCTGCCCGGCCGTGTGGGGTCCCTACCGCCGCGAACACTTCGCCGAAGTCCCGCGGCTGGCCGGTGTCCACGACTACCGGCTGGTGACCGAGCCGGAAGCGGCGGCCACCCACTACAGCCGGGAACGCAGGCTCGGCGACGGCGAAACCGTCGCGGTCTACGATCTCGGTGGCGGCACGTTCGACACCACGATCCTGCGCATCCGCCCCGGCGGCATGGAAATCCTCGGCACCCCCGAAGGGATCGAGCACCTCGGCGGTATCGACTTCGACGACGTGCTGTTCACCAACCTCGACGAACGGCTCGGCGGCGCGATCAGCGCGCTCGACCCGGCGGACCCCGCCTCGGCGGCCGCGCTGAGCGCCATCCGCGCGCTGTGCACCAAGACGAAGGAAACCCTGTCCGTCGAGCCGGAAGCGAGGCTGTCCGTCCCGCTGCCCTCGGGCGCGCGGGAGATTTCCGTTTCCCGCACCGATTTCAACGCGATGATCGAACCCTCGGTCCGGTCGACCATCGACGCGCTCCGGCGCACCGTCACGTCGGCGGGACTGAAGATCGACGACCTCGCCGCGATCCTGCTCACCGGCGGTTCCTCCCGGATCCCGCTGGTGACCGAAATGGTGTTCGGGGAGTTCGGCAAGCCGGTCCGGGTCACCCTGCACCCCAAGTTCACCGTCGCGCTCGGCGCCGCGGCCATCGCGGCGACCAGACCCGCCGCCCCCGCCAAGGCACCCGCTCCGGTGGCGCCTTCCTCGTCGGCACCGCCGGTCGAACAGGACACCGTGGCACTGCCTTTCGTCAGGCCGCTGCCGCCGCTCGCCTCCGACGAGAGCTACATCGCGGAGCCACCGCGCAAGAAATGGCTCGTGCCGGTCATCACCGCGAGTGTCCTGGTGGTGATCGCCGCGGTCACCACCCTGCTGTTCCTCCTTCCCTCCGGCACGCACAAACCGGGGGCGGGGGCACCGGGTCCGTCCACTTCGTCGCTTCCACTCGTCCGCGGTGACGCGAACGAGAGCGGCATCGGTTTCGGCGGATAGCAACAGAACCACTGCCCACTCGGTTACCGATTTTTCTCCGGACAGGCACGGTCACGGCGATCGCATTGCGCGACGGTCGCACGCGCTGCAAATCTGGTGTCACATTTACCGGATCGCTCAATTTCAGGTGAAAGGAAATTACTCACGATGCCTTCCGCGACCAAGAAGATCTTCCTCGGTGCCGCGGCACTCGGCGCCGTCGCCGTCGGCGTGGTGCCGGGAACCGCACAGGCCGCGACGACCCAGAGCGTGCCGTTCAAGATCTGCAACCACGGCAGCGACTACACCGTGCAGTCCACTTTCCCCGACCGCGGCGGCTTCTCGTCCTTCGTGCTCTCCTACGGGCAGTGCTGGGAAGGCCAGGTCGATCCCGGCGAGACCTTCTATCTCGAGGTCCAGCGCACGGACAACCCCGCCTTTTTCGCCACCACGCTGGACCACGCGAACAACGGGCCGACGTCCGTCACGACCAAGTACACCTTCACCTCTTTCAACTACACCAAGATCTAGTCGTCCAGCACCGCTGTGCGGGTTTTCCCCGGTTCCGGCCGGGGAGAACCCGCACAGGTGTTTTCCGGCCGGAACGCGCCTGCCCCGAAAGTGACGTTCGAGACCATAGCTGCCCTCAAGGCACTTTCGGGGCGCGAAGGACCTTTCAGCCCGCCTCGGCTCCGGCTCGCGCGGGCATCCCCTGTGGACGGTGCGGCGCCGGGATGTCCGAGGGGAGCAGCACGCAGAGATCGTCCATCGTCGGGTTCTGGATGCTGCGGGTGCGCCGGGCGTGCGAGGCGATGGCCGAATCGAGCACCTGGCGGGCGTACCGGCCGTTGCCGAAGGAAGTGCCGCGGTGGACCGCCGCGAAGTGCGCGCGCAGGGCCGCCACGGTGGGCCCGGTGCACTCGTACCCGGACGTGTCGGCGTGCTGGTTGAAGATGGTGACGAGTTCGTCGGCGCTGTAGTCCGCGAACCGGATCCGGTGCGAGAACCGCGAAGACAGCCCGGGGTTGGCGGCGATGAACCCGGCCATCTCCCGCTCGTACCCGGCGGCGATCACCACGACCTCGTCGCGGTGGTCCTCCATCAGCTTCACCAAGGTGTCGATGGCCTCGCGGCCGAAGTCGTGGCCGCTGCCGCTCCCACTGCCCGAGGACAGCGCGTACGCCTCGTCGATGAACAGCACGCCACCGCGGGCCCGGTCGAACGCCTCGGTGGTCCGCCGCGCGGTGTGCCCGACGTACTCGCCGACCAGGTCCGCGCGCGCGACCTCGGTGACCTGCCCCTGCGCCAGCACACCCATCGCGGCCAGCAACGAGCCGTAGAGCCGGGCGATCGTGGTCTTGCCGGTCCCCGGCGGCCCGGCGAAGACCAGGTGCCTGCCCACCGGCGGCGAGGGCAGCCCGTAGGCGGCGCGGCGCCGCGCCGAAGCCAGCAGGTCGACCATGGCCGCGACCTCCGCCTTCACCTCGGCCAGCCCGACCAGCCCGCGCAGCGTTTCCAAGAGCTGTTCGACGCGCTCTTCGTCGATCTTCCCGGCACCGGCCCCGACGGCGGCACCCGGCAGCGGCCCGAGATCGTCGGGCAGCAGCCTGGTCAACTGGTCCGCGGTCACCTCCGTGACGTCACCGAGGCGATACGCCTGCCGTCCCACCATTTCCTCGAACACCTTGCGCGCGGTGCGGCCGTTGCCGAAGGCGGCGTCCCTCGGCAGCGCGGTGAAATAGCTGTGCAGTTCCGAGCGGGTTTCGAACTCGAGCTGGTAGTGGTTGTGCTGGCAGATTCCCTCGACGATGGTGACCAGTTCCGACGAGGAGTAGTCGGCGAAATCGATGGTGCGGGAAAAACGCGAGGACAGCCCCGGGTTCGCGGCCAGGAACTGGCGCATGTCGTTGGTGTACCCGGCCACGATGACCACCACGTCCTCGCGATGGTCCTCCATCAGCTTCACCAGCGTGTCGATAGCTTCGCGACCGAAATCAGGACCGCTGCCACCCGAACCCTGCGAAAGGGTGTACGCCTCGTCGATGAAAAGCACGCCGCCGAGCGCTTTTTCGAACATTTCCGCGGTCTTGATCGCCGTCCCGCCGACGACGGCGGCGACCAGATCGGGCCGCGCGCATTCGACGAGCTGCCCCTTCCGCAGCACGCCGAGCGCGGTCAGGATGCGGCCGTACATCCGGGCGACCGTGGTCTTGCCGGTGCCAGGGGACCCGGTGAACACCAGGTGCTGGGACATCGGCGGCGAGGGCAGGCCCGCCGCCACCCGCCGCCCCGCCATCTGGTGCAGCCGTACCAGGGTTTCGACCTCGCGCTTCACCCCGTCCAAGCCCACCAGGTCACCCAGTTCGGCGAGGAGGGTCTCCAGCTCACCGGCGGCACTGAAATCGCCCGCCGCGGCGAGATCGTCGTCGCGTCCGCCCGGCCGGGACGGCACGACGGACAACTGCGGCTGCGCGGGTTCGGCAGGCGCCCCGGATTCGTCGAAAAGCACGTTGGCGCCCCGGAACCGCGTGTCCGTGCCGTTGCCGTCGATCCGGCAGCCCCGGATCTCCACCGGCTCGTCGGTCGAGACCAGAACGCCCTCGCGTTCGTTGTCCCGCACGGTGCAGGCGATCATCCCGCCGGTGGACTGCCCCGCCCACTCGACCCCGGAACCGTTCTCGCTCACCATGCCGCCGTCGACGGCGAGCTTGGCCTCGCCGTGCGCGGAGATCCCCGCCGCGGAGACCCGGGTGATCCGGGTGTCCGACACCGAGGCCTCGGCCTGCCCGTCGACGACGACACCGCCACCCGCGCCGCCGTTGATCTCGCACCCGACGAGCTTGACCGCGGCGTCGGTGTCCGCGAGCACGGTGTCGTGCTTGGCTTCGCTGAGGGAGCAGGTCGACAGGTGCACCACGGCCCCGTCGCGCGCCTGCACCGCGTACCCGCCCGCGCGGGCGATCGACACCTGTTCCAGGTCCACGACGGCGTTCCGCACGGCCACCACGGCCTGCGCCTCGACCTCGCTGATCCGGCAGTCGCGCAGCACGGGACGCGACTCGGCGGCCAGCAGCGCGACACCCTCCACATTGGACACATCGGTGTCGGTGACGACGAGCTCGCTGTCCTGCTCGACGACGATCGCGTTCTCACCGATCTCGTCGATGCGGCAGCGCCGTACGGCACCGAGCCCGCGGGCGGCCACCAGCACCGCGCTTCCGACGTCTTTGATCACGCAGTCGATCAGCGTCGGCATCCCGCCGGTGCGCGACACCACGGCCGTGCTGGTGATCGCGGTGAACGTGCACCCCTGCAGTTCGGCCTGCGCCTGGTCGTAGACCAGTAGCCCGGCGCCACCGGCGTTGCGCACCTCGCAGTCGCTGGCCTTGAACCCGGTCCCGCCGCGCGCGGTGATCGCGACCTCGGAATCGGCGAACACCTCGCACTCGCCCATTTCCAGCACCCCGGCGCGCAGATCCACCGCGATGTCCCCGCCGCTGTGCACGAACGCGATACCGGACAGCTTCGCGTGCTCGGCGTTGAGCGCCAGCACCGGATCACCGGCGCCCACCACGCGCACCTGGCCAGGGGTACCGGCTCCGGACAGGCTGATGTCGCGGTCCAGCACGATCGACTCGTGGTAGGCGCCGGGCCGCACCGAGATGACGTCCCCGTCGGTGGCCGCGGCGATCGCGTCGGTGATGGTGCGGAAGCATTCCGGCTCGCTCGGCGAAACGCTCAGCATCGCCCGCGTGCCGGTCATCCTGCTGGCCATAGCGGGCCCTCCTCGTTTTCCGGGTTCAGCGCGGTCAACGCGCGGTAGCGGTCCAATGGGGACAGAAGCGTGCGACCCGGCGGCGCCGCCAGCGCGTAGCGGGCCAATTCGGTGTCGGGGGCGAGCAGGTGCCGCTCGAGGTAGTAGCGCGTCGCGTCCGACCACACCCAGCCGCCGTCGGTGCGCAGCCCCGACGGCACGGCACCGGCGGACCCGGAAACCAGATCGGTCATCCGCACCTCGGTTTCCACCAGGACTTCCCCGCCGTCGAAGAAGTCGAGAAGCCGTTGCCGTTCACCGGGATCCGCCACCAGTTCGTGCGACGGTGCGAACCACGGGCCGGATTCGGCGGACGCCCCGTCGAAGGTGCGGGCGATCTTCACCTCGCCGAACGGATCCCGCGTCCACAGCAGCACGGCCGCCAGTAGCGCGGTCTCGTGGTACGAGGACAGCGCGGTGTCCGGGGCGAACACCTCGACGCGCGGGATCTCGTCCTCGCCGACGGCCCGCTGCACGTCCAGGGTGATCCCGGCCAGATCGGCGTCGTACTCGGCCTGCACCAGGTAGACCCGGTCGACGCCGTCCCGCATCGACGCCCAGCACGCCACCGTTTCTTCGTCGCCTCGCACGGCTTCGACCACGGCCGCGTCGATCGCCTCGTACGGGACGTCGCCGTCCGGGGTGAACCGGTACCGCCGCGGGGCGCGCGCGTCGAGGACCGGGTCGAGCGCGGCGAGCAGTTCCTCCACCCGGTCGTGGTCGCCGACTCCGAGCTCTTCCCTCGCCACGGCCAGCCAGCCGTCCGGCGCGCGGCCGGCCAGCCACAGCAACTGGTCGTGCACGTCCGGATCGAGCAGCTCTTCCGGCTGCCGGTCGACTGCGGTGTCCATCAGCCAAGAACCCTCTTTCACCTCAGGCCGCGGGCAACGGGCCGTACCAGCGGCCGTGCGCGGCCGGACCACCATCCGGCTCGACGGCCGCGCGCGCCTTGGCCGCGGCACGCAACCGGGCGAGCACTTCCTCGCCGTCACTGCCTTCCTCGGCGAGCAGGATCCGGCGCACCGGGCCGCCTTCGATCCCCAGCACCGTGAGGCGGGTGTGCCCCGGCAGCACCACGTCGCGGGAAACGTCGAGCTGGTCCGGACCGGCCACGTGCACCAGGCCGTGCAGCCTGCGGGCCGTGGTCGCCCAGATCAGCGCCTCCGTCCCGCCCGTCGCGGCAGGGACGTCGGCCGGGGCCGCGACGAGCGGTTCGCGCAGCCGCACCGTGGCGCCCGGCGCGATGGCCGCGTCGTCGGGGATTCCCCGCACCACCACGGTCCGCACCGTCGGCAGCCTGCGCAGCCCGCCAGCCAGGCACACGTGGAAATCGGTGTCGTAGGTCGTTCCGGGTTCCTCCCCGAACACGCGCACCACGGCCAGTTCCGCCAGCAACGCGGCTTCTTCGCCCCGGTTCGCGCGCAGGCCCGGCCGTTCGGACAGCAGTTTCGTGACCGCGCGCGTGGCCACGTCGTACCGGGAACCGAGCGCGTCGCGGACGTTCTTGCGCTGTTCGGGCGTGCTCCGCGCGTCCGCGGGAACCTCCACCGGCGTGGTGTTCCGCGGCGCCTGCTCGGTCCGCACGGCCGGTGACGCCTTCGCTTCGGGTTCCGGCGCCTTCGGCTCGGGTGCCTTGGGCTCCGGTGCCTTGGGGCTCGCCGCGACCGATGGCTCCGCCGTGCGCGACTTCGCGCTGGCGACCAGCGGGGGCAACGGTTCCGCGCGGCGCACGGAACCCGTTGGCGTGGCGACGGATTCGGCGACCGCGTTGCGGGTCTGCTCGCGCCGCACCGCGTTCTGGATCTTCGCCAGCGGAACCGGTTCGACCGCGCTCAACGGCGGCGGCGTGGTTCCGCCCTCGTGGACCGGTCCCGAAGGGGTAGGGACCGGCCCACTCGGGGAGACCTGGCTCAAGGGGGGTAAACCAGGTCCGATCGGGGTGGCGGCGGGGGCGTGCGGGCTCTGCGGGGTCCGGTCCTGCGGGAGGAACGCGGGCTCCGCCTCGGCCTCGACCGCGGCGGAGATCACGTCGGGGGACAAAGTGGACTCGATGTGCGACGGGGCCCGCTCGGTCGTGTCCGGGACCGCCGTCGCCGCCGCCAGGTCCGGCCGCGAGCGCCGCCGCCTCGGCTCGGCTGCCGGCGCGTACTCTTCGGCGGCTTCCCCGGCGCCGAGGGCGGCTTCCCCTTGGGGCACCCGGAAATCCCAGGCCGGTGCGGCCAGGATCGGCTCGGCGGGCAGCACCCGCCCGTCCGCCGTCACCACCAGTCCCACGGCGGGCGCCGCCTCGGGTGGGGGCTCCTCTTCCGGTTCCATCCCCGCGAGCCACACGATCCGCGCGGAAGCTTCGAGGCGCCGGGCCGCCTGTGCCGCGGGCGGCGTCAGCGGGACGATCCGCAGGTTCGCGGCCGCGTCCTCGGGCAGGCGGCGGACCAGTTCGTCCACTGCGGACACCACGGCGTCGGGTACTTCGCGGTCCGAGGCCAGCACGAGTTCGGCGTCCGGACCGGTTCCGGTGTCCCATTCTGGCTCCACCGGCAACGACTCCGGCTTGACCAGCAACCCGCGCGGCACGACCTGGGCTTCCCAGTCGTCGGCCAGCCGGTACCTCCCCGGTCCGGTCAGCACCATCTCCGGTCCCGGCGCGACCCACCTGTCCAGCACGGGCCCGCGTTCGGGAAGCTGGACGCTTTCCACCGCGAACGGCCGCCAGCCCCGGTCCCCGTACTCGTCGACGACCACGGGGCGCCCGTCGAACGGGACCCCGTGCGCCACGCGGACCGGCCTGCCCAGCATCGCCGCGATCGCCTCGGGCGAGCCGGTCGCGCCGTAGTGGGCGAGCACCGCGCGATCGCGGCCTTCTTCGGTCAGCGCGCGCAGCACGCCCGCGACGGCCTCCGGAGTGGGCGACGGCTCGCCGGGAGCGCCGATGACGACGTACATCCGGTCCGGATCGGGAACCTGTCCGAACAACGCGTCGTCGGGCCGGGGCAGGCTCCCCTCGGCGCGCACCCAGAGCCCGAACGGGATCTGCGTGACCTCCTTCGGCAGCGCGACGGGCAGGTGCCGCTGCCACGGCGGCACGGGCAACCGCGCCCCGAGCCGCTGCGGCGGCCCGCCCGACCGGTAAGCGACCCAGCTCGCCCCGTTCCCCGGTACGAACAGGCTTCCGTCCGGGAGCGCGATGGGCATCCGCTCGGGGACCACCACCTCGGTGCCGAGCAGCTCCGACAGCAACCGCGCGGGCGGCCACGTCTTGTCCTCGTCCGGCACGGCGAGCTTGGGCGCCACCAGCCGCAGGCTGCCGGTCGCCGCCTCGGCGATGTCGGCGATCACCCACGGGTCGATCCTGGCCACCGCGTCCGCCGCCGACGCGCCGACCACCACCGTGGTCCGGCCCCGCTCGGGCCGCGTCGCCCGCGCGAGCGCGATCGCTTCGTGGTCGGCACCGGGGTCGCCGACCACGAGGGCCGCGCCGACCCGCCCGACCTGGATCGTTGCCTCCACCATGCCTCCTCTGCCACCTACGACACGGCGGGGACCCTCGCCGGGGTTCACGATCCGGTCGATTCGACCGAGCGAGTCGCCGTCAGCGCCCGGCGCGCACCGCCGCGTGGATCCGCCGCCCGGCGGCCCGGTGCGGCACCGGACCGATCAGCGGATCCACGGGAAACGATTCCCTTCGCCCGCGTCGCGCAAATCTTGGCCACTTCCGGGAAACATTCAGGAAACAGGAAGGAAAACCCGGTCAGGCGATTTCGGCGAGCGGCTGGGGAAAGTTTTCCCGCAGGGTGCGGAGTGCGTTGTGGACCCGGCTCTTCACGGTGCCGGGCGGTACACCCAGCGCGACCGCCGCCGAGGACGCCGTGCGGTCGGCGAAGTACACCTCGACCACCGCCCGCCGGTGCCGCGCCGAGAGGTTTTCGAGCACCGCGCCGACGACCATCCGCGTCTCCACTTCCTCGCAGGGCGTGGAAACCGGGGTGAGCGCCTCCAACGCGTGGTCGACGAGTTCGACCTCTTCCGGCCGGGCCCGGCGGCTGCGGTGCAGATCGACGGCGAGGTTGTGGGTGACCCGGATCAGCCACGCGCGCACCGAACCGCGGTCCTCGGTGAGCCGGTCGAGATTGCGCCACGCGCGCAACCAGGTCTCCTGCACCACGTCCTCGGCGAGGTGCCGGTCCCCGGTCACCCTGACGGCATAGGACAGGACCGCGGCGCCGTGCGCCTGGATGTGCTCTTCCAAAGTGGTCATGATCGTGCCTCAGGGGTTCTGGTCCGCGGTGAAAACGCATCTGTCGCAACGGGAGACGCCGAACACCGGGCCGAGTTCATCGCGTTGCCCGTTCCGCCAAGGACCTTGCCCGAACATCGGTATCCGGAATTCGGCTGGCAACGGAATGCCGT
Source organism: Amycolatopsis sp. CA-230715 (assembly GCF_018736145.1). Taxonomy (GTDB): domain Bacteria; phylum Actinomycetota; class Actinomycetes; order Mycobacteriales; family Pseudonocardiaceae; genus Amycolatopsis. Next base: position 6,486,753 of record NZ_CP059997.1, on the reverse strand, counting down.
CGTGCACTTGCGGACATCTGAGATCGCTCCCCCGAACCGGAAGAATCCACTGCCGCCTGCCACCGAGCCAGGCGGAGTCTCACCGGAAACAACGGTACGCGGCGTCGGCCCGGAAATTCCGGGCCCAGGGGATTTCCGCCAGCAAGACGGTCCGAAAACACCACTGTCCCGCAAGGACTTCCGCGCGGTGATCGGCTTCATACGCAAGGTAGCGCACAGGCGGGTGCGCGTTCGTACGAACAGCTCGGTACGTTCGGGCAAAACTGCCGTGAGGTACCGCCGTTCGCACCATCCGAAATCACGTCAGCGCGTGGTTCGGACGCTCAGATCGCGCCGCTGCGCATCGCGAAGGCGACCGCGTGCGCGCGGTTGTTCAGACCACAACGGCTCATCATGCCGTGGAGCACGTTCTTGACCGTGCTCTCCGAATACGCGAGCGCGGTGGCGATCTCGTCCGTGCCGTACCCCTCGGCCACCATCCGCAGCACGTCGCGCTCCCGCGCGGACAGTCCGGACAACGTGAAACCGTTGGGCTCCAACACGTCCTGCTGCATCCGGTCGAGCTTCCTCAGCAGGGTCCCCTGCAACCGGGGCGGCAGGTAGGCCACGCCCTGGTTGACCGCGAGGACCGTTCGCACCAGTTCGTCGCCCTCGACGGTGCTCCGCTTCACCAGCGCGGTCATGCCGCACTCGAGCGCGGCCATCAGGACGTCGCTGCGGAAGCGTTCGGTCACGACCACGCACCGGGGCGGCGATTCGAGGACGGACTCGGCACGCATCTCGCGCAAGGACGTGAGAACACCGTCATCGACGTCGTCCTCGACGACCACGATCACCTCGGCCCGCGCCGCATCGGTGTCCGCGAGCACCTTCACCCGCGCGTCGGCGGCGAGCATGGTCGTCGCGCCGAGCCCGGTCATCGGATCCGACGCGTGCACCGCGATGGCCACCACCGCACCGGCGTCCACGGCCGGATGCTTCAACTCGCTCACTGATTCTCCCCGGTTTCCCGTAGTCACCGCGTCACGCGCCATCGATGCTCCAGCTCGACTCCACACGCGACGGATCGGTCATCGCGTCCGTGACGCGCAGCAGCGACGCCGCGCCCAGCGCGGGCGGCAGCCCGCCGGAACGCCGGATGTGCGCCAGCAGCCGGGCATCGGGCGCGAGGTGGTGCTCCCGCAGGTAGTAGGCGGCCGCGTCGGCCCAGATCCAGGTTCCGTCCGTGCGCAGGCCCATCGGCACGACCGCGCCCCGCGCCGGATCCACGACGTCCTCGCCGGTACCGGTGGTCACCACCAGTTCCGTCCCCGCGTCCAAATAGGACAGGATTCGCGCGCGCTCCGCGCCGTCGACGATCCGGGCGTGATCCTCGGCGAAGCTCGGCCAAGCCGAGGACTCCCCCAGGTCGAAGACCCGCGCTACCAGTACCTCCTTGGTCGCCGATGCCCACAGCTCGCGCCCCCGCGAGCACACCATCCGCTGGTACGCGGGCACTTCACCGCCGGCGCGCACGACCTCCACCCTCGGCACCCGTTCCCCGGCGACGCCGAGTGCCTCCTGCACCCGGCCGGTCAGCGCGGGAAGAACGCGCGCGTCGTCCGCTTCCACGACGTAGACCGGACACGGCTGGGCCCGCGGGTCGTCCACCGGTCGCCGCCACGCCTGCCACAGGCGGCGCGCGGCTGGCTCGTGCGCCACCGCCGCGACCACGTCCTCGTCGAGGCGCGCACCGGCGAGCGTCACACCGCGGCGATCGCCCGCACCGGAAGGGGGCAGCGGGGCGAACCGCCACGGCAGCGGTGTCCCGGGATCGACCAGCCCGACGGTGTCCAGCTCGTGCAGGTCGACACCGTCCACTTCCAACAGATCCGTGAGGATGTCCAGATCGTCGGCGGTCAGCGGCAGCGCGCGCCGAGTACCGGCGAAGGTCACCAGGTGGGCGACCTCGCCGTGCAGCCCGTGCGCCAGGAAACCGCGCGCCTCGACCAGAACGTCGTCCGGTACCCAGCCCGCCAGCCGCAGCAACATTTCGTGCAGATCCAACGCGGTCGGATCGGGAATGCTCATTCCTGCCCCTGTCTTCCCTGCCCTCGCCCGACCAGCATGACGATCGGCGCTCCACGGGGCCTTCACGATCGCTGTATAAGGTTTTCATAAGCCGGTGCGAGGCATTGACGTCCCGCACCAGCAGTTCGTCGGTGACTTGCGCGGCAAGGTGAACCCGCGGCCTGTCCACTTCGGACAGCCGTGCGAACGGGCAGCTCAGCGGGTTTCGCGGTCCTGGATTCCGGCGAGTCGCGCGGCCATGCGGGAAAGGGGCGGCCCGGACACCGGCATCGACACGGGCCGCGTCAGCGGCGAGAGCGGCGCGTTCCCGTCGGAATCCTCCGCGACCGCGCCCACCGGGGTCTCAGCGGGCGGCGGCACGAGTGGCACCAGCTCGGTCACGAGGCGGGTCGGGTAGTCGAGACGGCCGATCACGCTTTCCGCCACCTGCCGCATGCGTTCGGCCCGCGCCGGATCCGCGGCCTCGTACCGCACCAGGTTGCGTGCCGGATCCAGCGGCGTGGTCCTGGCGGTGACCACGTCGGAAGCCCCGCCGGGCGGCCGGATCCACAGCCCGGCCTCGACGACCTCGACCACCGCGTCCGGCGCACACCGGTAGACGCCCGGCGCGACCTCGGGCAGGCCCGCGATCGGCGCCCGGTGCGCGCACAACCGGGGCTGCGCGTCACCGGGACGGTACGCGATCTCCCGCGCGAAGGGCCGCCAGCCGTGCGAACCGTCCCGGCGCACCGCGAACACGTCGGGCACACCGGGCGAGCCGGTCGGAATCCCGGTGCAGCACAGCACCGGCGTCCCGAGCACGTCCGCGAGCGCCTGCCCGAACGGTGCTTCGCCCGGCACCGCCAGGCCGCCGAACCCCACGAACCTCGCCGTCGCCCGCATCCGCTCGGGCAGCGCGCGCCAGAACTCCTTGACCTCGGCCGGATCCAGACCGGGCAGGCCGGGACTGCCGAGCACGATGGTCGGCGCGTCGAGCAGGCACGGCACCGTCCTGACCAGCCGGACGCGCCCGCGCTCGAAAGCCCCGTCAGGACCACCTGGCCGGATCCACACCCCGGCTGGCAGCGGTTCGACGACGGCGCCCGCGCCCAAGGCCCGCACTTCGGCGAACTCGGCCGACTCCCACGCGGGGCGCGGGAAGCGCTTCGCGGCCCACTCCGGCGCGCGTCCCGGCCGGGACCACGCCCAGCCGGTGTTCGGTCCATAGTGGACGAACAGGCCCGCGTGGCTCTCGATCACCAGCCCGCACGGCGCCAGTACCGGACGGGCGATCCGCTCGGCGAGCCACGGCCCGACGTGCGGGCCGAGGTAGAGCGGACGCCTGCCGGGAACGAGCCGGACGGGGCGGTGCCCGTCGGGCAGCGCGGCCGCGAGCGACTGCCACGCTTCGACCGGGGACTCCGGCGGCAGATCAGCCACGACCACCTGGTGCCCCGGATCGGCGGGCAGCGACGCGGCTAGCGAGCGGGCTTCCTCGGTACCGCCGTCCCCGGCGTGCACCACGAGCACGTCGCCGATCGTCGTCACGTCGTGACCGGCCCCGGCGTGCGCCGGCTTGCGCAGTTTGGCCAGCAGCGACATCGGATTCCCTCCGGTCGGCGAAACCTCGGCCCCCAGGTGAGGTCGACGATAGGCCTCCCGACCGGCCGGATCCCGCTTCCGCGGAAGACCCGTGACTTCTGTTCACGATGCCTGTCCGAAGGGACTCAGCGCGGCAACCGGCGGCCTCCCCGCAGCACACCTCCGAGCACGCAACCGCGGACCAGGACGGGCACGCGGCCCCGTCCCGGCGCACCGGGTTCGAGCAGGTTCGCCTCGCGGAGTTCGGCCACCGCCCGCGTCCGGTCCCAGTCGAACTCCTCGCCGGGAACCTCGCTCAACCGGACGAGGAGTTCCCGCGCCTGTGCGGAAAGGGCGCGGCAGACTTCCTCGATGCCGCGCAGGACCGACGTCGCGTCGTCGTCGACGGCCAGCGCGTCCCAGCCGATGGTGTCGTCGTCGAGTTCCTCGACGAGCCCGGCGCAGGACGTGCGCGCGAAACCGCCGGGGTCCAGGCCGAGCCGGAGCGAAGCGGCACGAAGCGCCAGCGGCACGTACCCGCAGCGCGCGGCCACCGTTTCGAGCGACGGGTCGCCGTAAACGGACGGGGCGGCGCCGCACAGCAGATCGCGCGCGGTCTCGGGAGCGAGCCCGGTCAGCGGAACGCGGCGGAGGCCTGCCGCGCCGGAGAACCGGTACCGGCTGGTGAGCAGCACCGTGCTGCGGCCGTGGCCCTCGACCAGCTGGCGCACCTGCGCGAGATCCGTGACGTCGTCGAGCAGCACCAGTGCCCGCCGCTCGGCCAGGAAAGCGCTCAACTGAGCAGTCTTGGTGGCCGCGGGCAGGTCGCGCGCCCCGATGCCGAACGCCCGCACCTGGTGGTCGAGCACGTCCTCGGCCGTCCGCCCGCGCAGGTTCAGGAACGTCTGGCCGTCGGGGAAGGCATCGCGGTGCCGGTGGGCGAATTCGACCGCCGTCGCGGTCTTCCCGATACCCGCGTGGCCGGTCACCACCACCGCCTGCCCGGTACGGCCGGTCAGCTGGGCCAGCTCCGCCAGTTCGCGGGACCTGCCGACGAAACCCCACGGCCGGTGCGGGATCTGAGCCGGTCGCCGCGGCTGGACGCCGGGTGCTTCGCGCTCCTGGCTGGCGAGGATCTCCTCGTGCAGCCGCACCGCCTCCGGCCCGGGACGCACGCCGAGTTCGGTGCGCAGGCGGGTGCGCAGTGCCACGAGTTCGGCGAGCGCGTCGTCCACCCGGCCGCTGCGGAACAGGCTGGCGCCGAACAACGTGGCCAGCCGCTCGTCCAGCGGATGCTCGCGCACCAGGCCGACGCACTCCGCGGCGGCCCGCTCCGGCTGGCCCGAGCCGAGCAGCGCTTCGACGCGCAGTCCGCGGCCCTCGACCCGCGACCGCTCCAGCCGCGACCGCTCGTGCTCGGCGAACGGGCCCGCCGCCCCCGGCAGCGGCGTCCCCAGCCACAGCTCGTCCGCGAAGTCCAAGGCGGTGAGGCACCCCGTCGCGTCCCCTTCGGACCACGCCAGGTTCGCGACGCCGGAAAGGCGGCGGAACTCCAGCGCGTCGATGTGCTCCGCCGGCACGCACAGCCGGTACCCGCCGTCCTCGGCGCGCAGCACGTGCCGATCACGGGGACCGCGCTCCAGCGCGCGGCGCAGCCCGGAAATGTAGGTGTGCAGGTTCCCCACGGAGCTTTCCGGAGCGCGGTCGCCCCACACGGCGCGCAGCAACGCTTCCCGGGAAACGAACTCGCCCGTCCGCAGCGCCAGCACGGCCAGCACGGCGGCCTGCCGGGAACGGCTCACCTCGACGACCTGGTCCCCCCTTGTCACGGAAACCACGCCGATCAGCCGGATCCGCGGTGCGGCCTCGTCCGCGTGCACGCCGTGCACCACCTTTCGCGCTCGCTCGGTCACAACTGGTTCGGGTTTGACAACGAGGTAAGCTCAAATGAGCAGTAGTGAGCGTCGCATCGACGACCACGGTATAGATCCGCTCAGAATCACCATAGGGCCGATTCACGACAGGGAGCACCTCGTGCCGTCCACCGAGCCGATCTCCGTCGAGGTGCTCGGGCCGGTGCGGATGCGGGCGGGCACCGCGGAAGTGGCGGTGGGCTCGCCGCGGCGGCAGGCCGTGCTCGGCTTCCTCGCGATCAACGCCAGGAGCGTCGTCTCCCGTGATCAACTGGTCGACGCGGTGTGGGGAGAAGCGCCGCCCAAATCGGCCGCGGGCAACGTGCACACCTACATCTCGGACCTCAGGCGCTCGATCGCCGAGGCGACCGGCCACGCCACGGCCGCCGCCGTGCTCCAGACCGCGGGCGCGGGCTACCGGCTCGACGTCCGGGACGCCGATCTCGACTTCCGCCAGGTCGAACACGATCTCCGCACCGCGTCGAACCTCGCGAGCTCGGGTGAGCGCACGGACGCGATCACCACCTGGCAGCGGGCGCTGCGCCGGAGCCTGGCCACCCCGTTCGCCGGGATCGACGCGCCCTACGCGCTCGCCGAACGCCACCGCCTCGAAAACCTCGTGCTCGCGGCGGTCATCGACCTGGTGCGGGCGCTGCTGGCCCGCGGCACGGAAACGGACACCCGCACCGCACTGATCACGCTCGAACGAGCACTGAGCAGGCATCCACTGCACCAGCGGCTCGCCGAAATGCGCATCAGGGCCCTGTCCGGACGGGGCAGGCGGGCCGAGGCCATCGACCAGTACGAAACCACCAGGCGGTTGCTCGCCACCGAGCTGGGCGTCGATCCGGATCAGGGGCTTCGCCAAGCCCACGAGGAAATCGTCAGGGACACGGTGTCCACAGTGCACGGACGGAACGGCGCCGTGCCGGAGCTGCCGCTGCCCGCCGCACCAGACAGCCTCGTCGGACGGGCGGACGAACTCGGCTTCCTCGAAGACGCGCTCACCCGAGCGGGCGGCTCGCGCATCCTGACCATCGACGGGTCGCCCGGCATCGGCAAGACCGCGCTGGCCCTGCGGTTCGCGCACGACGTCGCCGCGCGGTTCCCGGACGGCTGCCACTTCCTCGACCTGCGCGGGTCGCGGCCGTCCGCGGGGCCGCTGCCCGCGACGGCGGCACTGGACCGGCTCATCACCGCCGTCGGCGGGCGCGACACGACCGTCCCGAATGGATTCGAAGACCGGCTCGGCGTGTACCGCACCGTGCTGGCGCGCAAGCGCCTCTTGCTGGTCCTCGACGACGCCTCGCGCGCCAGCCAGATCCGCCCGCTGCTGCCCGGCGGCGACGGCACCACCGTGCTGGTCACCAGCAGGCGCAGGCTCAGCGGTCTGGTGGCGACCGAAGGCGCCGTCCGGCTTCCGCTGGACGTCCTTCCCCACGACGCCGCGCGCTCGCTGCTCGCCGGGGCCGCGGATGAGCGGGGCACCGGTGCGCTGGACGAGCTGGTGCGCCTGTGCGGTCACCTGCCGCTCGCCCTCGCCCACGTCGCGCGGTACCTCGCCGCGGGCACCGGGCGCGGGCCGGCCGAGCTCGCCACCTGGCTGAGCGACGAGCACACCCGCATCGCCCGCCTCACCGAACTCGGTGGCGACCAAGGAATCCGGCCGGTTTTCGCCTCGGCCGTGCACGCGCTGAACGCGGACGAGCAGAAGGTCTTCTCGTTGCTGGGCAAGGAATCCGGGGCAGACGTCGACGTGACCGGCACGGCCAGGCGCACCGGATGGCCGGAACCGCGGGCCCGGCACTGCCTCGACCAGCTCGCCGTCGCCGGCCTGCTCGACTGGGGCACCTGGGACCGCTACCACCTGACGCCGCTCCTGCACCTCTACGCCCGCGGCCTGCCCACACCCCGGTAGCCGCTACGTGCTGGCCGCGAGCGCTTCCCGGCGCCGTCCGGTGGTGCCGCGGCGCTCCGCCACGACGCCGCCCCGTTCCCACCGGCGGCCGCGCAACGGGAAGAGCGGGATCAGGAAGTGCGCGATCCGCCCGGCGTGCACCGGGAACCCGAATTCCTTCGCCAGCAGGATCACCTGGACGAAGTTCGCGGATTCCGCTTCGCACCAGCGCACCGCGGAATCGTGGTCGCGCAGTTCCGGTGGGGGCACGGAAAAGGACGGCGGCCCCGCCGGGATCCTGCCGAGCGGCAGCAGGCCGTCTGCCAGGATGACGCCCTGCAGGTACCAGTCGAGGAGCCGCTGGACGGCGCGGGCACGCTCGGCCGCGGATTCCTCGGACTCGAACCGTTCCAGCGCGTAGATGCGCAGCAGACCGTGGACGCGGTAGCGACCGGGCAGGTGCTCCTGCAGCAGGTGCGAGCCGATCAGCGCGCGCACCGCCCGCCGCGCGGCACCGACTTCGATTCCGGCCAGTGTCGCGATGGCCTCGATCGAGAGGCTCTCCCCCGGGAATACTCCGAGCACGCGGAACATCCGGACGGCGTCCGGTGGCAGCGCGTCGTAGGACCACGAGAAGACCGCGCGGATCGTGTAGTGGTCGTCCTGCGCCGACAACAGGTCCAAGCGCCGCGCTTCGACGCTCAGCTCGTCCGCCAGCTCCGCGAGCGTGTGCCGCGGCCGCATCGCCGCCCGTTCCGCGGCGATGCGCACGGACAGGGCCAGCAGGCCGCAGGCGCGGACGAGCACGCGAGCGGCTTCCGGTTCGCGCTCGACGCGGTGCTCGCCCGCGATCGCGCCGAGCAGGCCGACCGCTTCCCGCTCGTCGAAGACGCCGACGGAGACCGCGGCCGCGCCGTCGGTCACCGAGAGCCCGCGCAACCGGTTGCGGCTGGTGACCACGACGAAGCAGCCGTCCGAGCCCGGCAGCAACGGCCGCACCTGCGCCGCGGTGGCCGCGTTGTCGAGCACCAGCAGCACGCGCGCGTCCGCCAGCAGCGTGCGCAGCAGCCCCGACCGGCCGTCGAGACCGGTGGGCAGGTCCTCGGCTGGCACGCCCAGCGCGCCGAGCAGGCTCGCCAGCGCGTCCTCGCTGCGCATGGGCCGCCTGCCGGGACCGGCCCCGCGCAGGTCGAGGTAGAGCTGGCCGTCCGGGAATCGGGACGCCACCCGAGCCCCGAAACGGGTGGCCAGCGCGGTCTTACCGGAAGCGCCTTCGCCGTGCAGGACGACCACCCTGGGCGCCGAGTCCGCCCGCGAGAGCCGGTGCAGCGCGGTCAGCTCGGCGGCCCGCCCGACGAACGGGCTGATGCCGTGCGGCAACTGCGCGGGTTTGGCCACCGGCACCGGATCCTGGCCGCGCTCGCGCGCCGCCGCGACCCCGTCGCCGAGGGTGTCGGTCAGCAGTGCCTCGGACCGCCCGCCGAGCTCGCGGGCTTCGGCGGTGTGGCCGCAGGCGGTGAGCGCTTCGATCAGCGCGGCCGTGAGCCGCTCGCGCAGCGGGTGTTCCGCGACCGGGCGCCGGAGCCGCGCCACGACCTCCTCGTGCTCGCCGAGGCGCAGCTTCGCCGCGGACCAGGATTCGAGGACGTCCAGCCCGCGCTCGGCGTACCACTCGCGCTGGTACCGCGCGAACGGGCTCGTGACGTCGTCGAAGGCGGTGCCACGCCAGCAGTCCAGCGCCGCGGTGAACTCCGCCGCCGCCTCCTCGTGGCGCCCCTCCGCGTAGAAGCAGGCCCCGGCGTCCGCGCGGGCGGTGAACCGGTGCGCGTCGACCGCGTCGGCGGACAACTGGAGCCGGTACCCCGCCCGCTCGGTCAGCAGGATCGTGAACGGCTGGTTCCGCGCCTGGCGCGGTTCGAGAACGCGCCGCAGCGAGGCCACATAGGACTGCAGGTTCCCCTTCGCGCTGGCCGGGGGATGCTCTCCCCAGAGCATCGCGATCAGCTCGGTACGGGACACCGGGTTCGGGCAGCGGAGCGCGAGCGCGGCGAGCAGCGCGCGCTGCAAGGGGCCGCCCAGTGCCGCCGGGCGGCCGTCCACGGTCACCGCGATCGGACCGAGCACCCCGATCTCGACGGCCACGGCCACCTCCTCCTGTCGACAACTTACCTCAACGGGTCAATTCGGAAAGATCTTCGGATAACCGATAACGTCGTTTCACGGATCGTGGAAGATGTCCGGAGGGTGCGCCTGGCTGTCCCGGGGAGGGGGTGCCGGGACAGCCAGGTCGTCCCTTCTTCTGCGCTACCGCGCGGTCTCGGATTCCGGTTCCGCCGCGGGCTTCGCGAGCAACGACTTCCGTCGGCCGTAGGCGAAGTAGATCACCAGCCCGATCGCGAACCAGATGCCGAACCGAAGCCAGGTCGCCGGGTCGAGGAAGGTGATCAGCCACAGCGAGAACCCGATCCCGATGAGCGGCACGACCGGCATTCCGGGGCATTTGAAGCCGCGCGGCAGATCCGGCCGCTTGTACCGCAGGACGATCACCGAAACGCACACCAGAACGAAGGCGAGCAGAATTCCGATATTGGTGAGTTCGGCGGCCTCCCCGATCGGCAGCACACCGGCGAGCACCGCGGAGGTGCCGCCGAGCAGCCACGTCATGCGCGCGGGGACCTGCTTGCGGGGATGCGTCTTGCCGATCCACTTCGGCAGCAGGCCGTCGCGGCTCATCGAGAAGCCCACGCGCGAAGCGCCCATCATGAAGGTGAACAGCACCGTGAGAATGCCGAGTATCGCGCCGATCGCGATGATCGCCCCGATCAACGGCAGCCCGACGGAGGCGAAGGCGCTGGAGAAGGCGCTTTCGGAGTTGATGTCGGCGAACGGGACCATCCCGGTCAGCACCAGGCAGGCCAGCACGTAGAGCACCATGGAGATCGCGAGCGAGTACAGGATCGCCTTCGGCATGTGCTTCTGCGAGTCCTTGGACTCCTCCGCCGCGGTGCTCATCGCGTCGTAGCCGAACACCGCGAAGAACACCGTGGCGGCGCCGGTGAACGCGCCGGAGAGGCCGAACGGGAAGAACGGGTTGTAGTTCCCCGCCTTGATGTGGAACGCGCCGACGACGATCACCACGAGCACGACCGCGACCTTGAGGTACACCAGCGCGGTTTCGAACCTGGCCGCGTTCTGCATGCCCTGGTTGAGGATCCAGGCGATGAGCAGGCACAGCAGCACGGCGAACAGGTTGACCTTGTAGCTGCCCGGCTCGACGCCTGCCGGTTCGGTACCTGGCGCGCCCATCATCCACTCCGGAAGTCCGATGTGGAGGAAGCCGAGCAGATCGTTGAAGTAGCCCGATATCCCGATCGCGACGACCGCGACGATGGCGGTGTATTCGAGTAGCAGGTCCCAGCCGATCGCCCAGCCTACGACCTCACCGAGCACCGCGTAGCCGTAGGTGTAGGCAGAACCCGCCTTCGGGATCAGCCCGGCGAACTCGGCGTAGGAGAACGCGGCCGCGGCGCTCGCGACCCCGGCCACCAGGAACGAGATCAGCACGGCGGGGCCGGCCTTCTCGTTCGCCACGGCACCGGCGAGGGAGAAGATCCCCGCACCGATGATGCCGCCGACCCCGATCGCGGTGAGCTGGCGCAGGCCGAGTTCGCGCTTCAGGCCGTGCTGCTGGCCGGGTGAGGACCCGATCTGGTCGATCGGTTTGCGGCGGAACATCGACGACGTCGCCTTGCCCGCCTTGGTTGTGGTGGTCATGTTCTGTTTTTCCCAACTGCGCACCATTGCGCTTGATCGTTAGTTTGAACAGTCTTCGGACCGGTAGGGATCGCAGCGAAGGCACCGCCGCTCGCCGCAGCCTTCGCACCGGGTCAGCCGGTGCCCGCACGCGCACTGGCGGGTGCCGTCCCGTACCCGCCGTTCGGCGAGGACGATGACGGGTGCCAACTCCGTGATCACGGGACCTCACCTCCGACGGCGACCGGCTCGAACCGGCCGGTTCCTTCCCAGTCCCGCACGTCGCGAACCGTGCCGTCGGCGAGCAGGGCGTAGACCCCGCTGCCCGCGGTGAAAGTGGCGCGGGGAGCGAATCCCATGGCGGCCGCGGCGATGAAGGAACCTCCGATCGCGTTGACATCGCACGCGGTCGCGATGCGGAACAGGGACTGCGATTCCGCGGTGACGTCCTCGCGCCCACCGGCGCGGAGCACGATCTTCTGCTCGGGTGCCACGGCGCGGGCGGCCACCGCGACCGCGATGTTGTCCATCACCTCCGACGACACCGCGACGATCGCCCTCGCCCGTGGCAGCGCCAGCTTCTGCAACAGGAAGCGGTCGCCGCCGCGGCCGAAGATCACCGGTATGCCAAGGGATTTGGCCAGCGGCACGCAGTCGGCGGCGGCGTCGCGTTCCACCGCGACCACCCGGAGGCCGAGCCGCTGCAGTTCGAGGCACGGCCGGATGCCGACCTGACCGAGCCCGACCACGATGACGTGCCCGCGCCTCGGCACCGCGCGGGCGCCGACGATCCCGGTGAACCGGCCGGAGGTCACGCGGTCCACCAGTCCCGCGGTGAACAGCGCGGAGAAACCGAGAACGCACACCAGGGTGAACGCGGACAACGCCTGGTACCACCCGGGAACGTGGTCCGAAGCCGGTGCCGGTCCGACGGTGGTCAACGTCTTCGCCGCGTTCCACAGCGCCGTCAGCACGTTCTCGTGCAACGCGAAAACACCGAGCAGCGTGTCGAGGACCAAAATGGACAGCAGCCCGGTCAGCCCGGCCAGCAGCGCGCGGTTGGTCCCGTCCAGTGGCCGGAACTGCGCCCGCAGCCAATGCCGCGCCTTGCGCCCGTCGACGGAGTCCGCGGAGACCCGGTGCACCCCGTACCGCCCGTCCTCGCCGCGGCGCACACCGAGGCGCGCGCCGTCCGGTGCCGTGCACAGGCTCACCAGCTCCCCGTCGACGCAGGGGCCGAGCAGCGCGGGAACCAGCGCGTCGGTCATGCCGAGCACCGCGCAGTTCGGCACGGACCGGACCACCTCACCCGCGACGGTCTTATCGAAAAGCGTTACGAGCAAAGGAATCCCGGGACGCACGTGCTCGACGAGCAGTGCGAGGCGGAGCACCTGGATGTCGTCGCGGGACACGATCACGACGATGTCGGTGGTGTGCAAGGGGTTCTCCAGCTCGTCGTGGAGATCCTCGACCGACGGAGAACCCAGCCGTCGCAGATCCGCACCCCACGCCGTGGTGTAATCGGCGACCGCGTCGGTGAGGGCACCGTCGCCGATCAGAAGTAGGTGCATCGCGCTGCCTCGCTCGTAGACGTTTTCGCGTTGCCGAGAACCATAGAAGGCAGTTGGGCCACCGTAGACGGTCCGTTTGGACACCGTTCACCAGTTAGCATTGTCCGATCGAACAATTCTGCTGGACGATGCTGACCAGGCGTCGGTCACCCGAGGACGGAGGGCGATGGAACCGCACGAAGCCGCGACCGGCGGCGCCAGCCTCCGCCAGCTGATGGTGGCGCTCGGCACGCCGGTGGCCGATCTGGTCGCCGCCCCGGACGGCCTCGACGTCGAGGTCAACGACGTCGTCATCCTCGACCCCGACGACGAGCCCGACTCGTACGCGGGGGACTTCGTCCTGATCATCGGCTCGCGCGGCAGGGCGGCCGCGCGCCTGGTCAAGGACGCCGCCCGCCGGGGCGCTTCGGTCGTGGCCGTCAAGGTGGGCGACCGCGACGGCGCCGTCGCGGACCTGCGCGCGGCGGCCACCGACGCGCGCGTCGCGGTGCTGGCGGTCCGCCCGGAAGCGCGCTGGGACCAGCTCGACTCGCTGGCCAGGCGCGCGGTCACCGACGCGAAAGCCGCGTCCCCCCTCGACGGCGACGACGCGAACGACCTGTTCTCACTGGCGCAGACCATCGCGGCGCTCACCGGCGGCAGCGTGAGCATCGAAGACAGCGCGAACCGCGTCCTGGCGTACTCGCGCTCGGACGACGAAGTGGACGAGCTGCGCCGACTGTCCATTCTGGGCAGAGAAGGCCCCGCCGACTACCTGGCGATGCTGCGGGAATGGGGCGTGCTCGACCGGCTCAACGCCGGTGACGACGTCGTGCACGTCGAAGAACGACCGGAGCTCGGGGTCCGCAGGCGGCTCGCGATCGGCATCCGCGCCGATTCGGAGCTGCTCGGCTCGATCTGGGTGCAGGAGGGCGCGAACCGGCTGACCGACCAGGCCGAAGGCGCCCTCCTCGGTGCCGCACGCGTCGCGGCACTGCACCTCGTCCGCCGGAAGACCGAAACGACTTCGGGCCTGCGGCTCCAGGAAGAGCTGCTGCACAGCGTGTTCGAGAACCGGGTCGACGCGGCCACCCTGGCCAGCCACATCGGTGCCGATCCGGCGAAGCAGGCCGTCGTGGCGGTGTTCGCCCCGCACGGCACCGACCAGCGGGCGGAGACCGACCGGCCGGCCAGGGAACTGCACAGCGCGGCCATCAGCAACCTGGTTTCCGTGCACGCCGCCGCCTACCGGCGCACCGCGCTGACGACCGCGATCGGCTCGCACGTGTACGTGCTGCTGCCCGATCTGCCCACCGGCAGCGGGGACGCGCTCGCGCTCAGCCTCGCCCGCGAAATCGTCGCCGCCGCCCGCAAACGCCTCGGCAGGCGGGTCCGCGCCGCCGTCGGGTCCGTCGTGGACCAGCTGGGCGCCGTCGTCGAGTCGCGCCACACCGCGGACCGCGTCATGAACGTCATGGCGCGGGGAGCGAACGACGTCGCCACCATGGCCGACGTCAGGGCCGAGGTGCTCGTGTCCGAAACGCTGTCCCTGATCGAAGGCAACCCCCACCTGCGGGACCCGCGCGTGACCAGCCTGATCGCGTACGACCTCGATCACGGCTCCGTGCTCGTCCCGTCACTCGTCGCCTACCTCGACCTGCTCGGCGACGTCCGCGCCGCCGCCCGCGACCTGCACATCCACCCGAACACGTTGCGCCACCGGATCAAACGGGCCGTCGCCGTCAGCGGCCTCGACCTCGCGGACCCGCGCCAATGCCTCTTCGCCCACCTCCAGCTCCTGGCCGCGGCGAACGGCCAGCCCGCCGATCCGGCACGGCCGGGCTGAGGAGGCGGCACGATTCGCATCGCCTTCGGGCGCCTATTTAATCCACGACGTGGGCATATTCCGGCCCTGTGCCGGAATGCCGATGTCGCTGGTCAGCACGGGTGACGGGAAGAAAGGTCCGACTGAATTGTCCGTATGTGCCTTTTGCTTGCCGTGCTTTCCCGTCCCGTGCTAGCGAGGAATCATGCGCATCCTGGTGGCCGAGGACGAACGAATGATGGCGGACGCGATAGGCGAAGGCCTGCGCGACAACGCGCTCGCCGTCGATGTCGTCTACGACGGCGCCGCCGCGCTCGAAAAGGCTCGCGAAACCGAGTACGACGTCGCCGTGCTCGACCGCGGGCTCCCCCTGGTGCACGGTGACGAGGTCTGCCGCTCGCTCATCCACGAACGCCCCGGCACGCGGCTTCTCCTGCTCACGGCCGCTTCCACCGTGCAGGACCGGATCTCCGGGCTCGAACTCGGCGCCGACGACTACCTGCCGAAGCCCTTCGTCTTCGGCGAACTCGTCGCCAGGGTGCGCGCGCTCGGGCGGCGCAGCACCCTGGCGGCGCCGCCGCTGCTGCGCCGGGCAGGCGTCACCCTGGACCCCGCACGGCACCGCGTCCTCCGCCACGACCGCCCGGTCTCCTTGACCAAGAAGGAGTTCACCGTGCTCGAAGAGCTGCTCCGGGCGAACGGCGCGGTCGTCTCGGCCGAACGGCTGCTGGAAGTGGCGTGGGACGCGAACATCAACCCGTTCACGAATGTCGTGCGCGTGACCATGACCTCCCTGCGCCGCAAACTCGGGGCCCCTTCGGCCATTCACACCGTGTCCGGCGTCGGATATCAGATCCCGTGAAGCACTGGCCGCTGCGCGTCAAACTGACCCTCGCCTACACCCTGCTGACCGCGGTCACCGGTGCCGGGCTGCTCGGCCTGGTCATGCTGCTGTCCGACCCGGTGTTCCCCGCGGCGACCACCACCATGGACGCCGTCTCCGGACTTCCCGTGGCTCTGCCTCCGAGCGATTCCCTCGACATCCGGGGCACCGTCAGTTCGTCGCTGTTGGAAACCGGTGCGATCGCGCTGGTGATCGTGGTGGCGGTGGCCGCCGTCCTCGGCTGGTTCACCGCACGGCGCGCGCTGCGCCCGGTCCGCTCCGTCACCGCCGCCGCGCAACAAGCCGCCGGGCACGACCTGAGCACGCGCATCCGCATGCTCGGCCCCAGCGACGAGATCAAGGAGCTCGCCGACACCTTCGACCACATGCTCACCCGGCTGGAACGCTCCTTCGAAAGCCAGCGCAGATTCGTCGCCAACGCCGCCCACGAGCTCAAAACCCCGGTGGCGGCCCAACGAACCGTCATCGAGGTAGCGATCGCCCGGCCGGGCACCGACGCCGGGACCGTCTCACTCGGACACAAACTCCTCACCGGCCTCGACCACCAGGAACGCGTCCTCACCGGACTCCTCGCACTGGCCCAGAACACCGAAACCGTGGGCAAGAAGGACCTCGTCGACCTGGCCGACCTCGTCCGGGGCCAGCTCGGCCACACCGCGGATCACCTCGAACTCCGCACGCACCTCGACACGGCCGAGGTGCGCGGCGACGCCGTGCTCCTCCAACAACTCGTCCGCAACCTCGTCGACAACGCCTCCGTCCACAACGAACAGAACGGCTGGGTGTCCGTCCGCACCAGGCAAGCGGGACCCGAATGCGCCCTGGAGATCTCCAACAGCGGCCCCCGCATCGACCACTCCGATGCCGATGCCCTGTTCGAACCGTTCCAGCGGCTCTGCTTCGACCGCGCGGACCCGCCACCGGGCAGCGGCCTCGGCCTGTCCGTGGTGCGTGCCATCGCCGAAGCGCACGACGGCTCCGCCACCGCGGACCCGCGCGCCGAAGGCGGACTCACCGTCCGGGTCACTTTGCCCGCGGCACCTTGAAACCGCAGCACCTTGAAAACCGCAGTCACGTGAAACCGAAAGGCCGGTCGGAACCCCGTACCAGGGTTCCGACCGGCCAGGAACGTCCGTCCCGTCAGGGGTTCGGCATCTCGTCGACCACGAAGAGGTTCTTCTCGAACTCATCGGGAACGATGGCGGAGATGTAGGGGTCCGAACCCTTCATGCACTCCCTGCCCTGCGCGCCCGGCACGCCAGGCAGATCCTGCACGGCGTGAATGCACGCGTCCATGGTCTCGTACCCCTGGTAGCTCCCGACGATCAGCGGGTAGGCGAACGCGGTGCCGGAAGCCAGCAGCGAAATACCGACACCAGCGGCACCGACCACCACGGCGGCCCTGAGCTTGCTCGTCTTCACGGGGATACCTCCATGTTTTCCACTCGCACTTGTCGTATGTGGACGGTCAGTTTTTCACTGTCCACACGACATCAGTACCGCATCCCGGCGCACACCGGACCAGATCTTGTCCGATCGATTCGACGGGGATGGCGGGACGGGAAACCCGCGATCAGGGAACGTCGTCGACCACGTAGAAGTTGTTCGGGTTGGGCACGATGTTCCTGATCTCCTCGTTCGTGCCCTGCAGGCACTCCCTGCCCTCCTGGCCCGGCGTCCCCGGGACGGTCTGCACGGCGTGGATGCACGCGTCCGTGGTGGGGTACCCGTTGGGGTCCCCGGCGATCACGGGTTTGGCGGATGCGGTTCCCACGGCCAGCAGCGAAATACCGATACCGGCGATGCCGACCGCGACAGCCTTGAGCTTGCCCGTCTTCACGGGTAACACCTCCATGTCTCCAAGCCACCTCTGTCATATGTGGACGGTGAGTTTCCCACTGTCCACATGACATCAGTACCGCATCCCAGCACGCACCGGAACAGACCTTGCACGATCAGCCACCGAGGGATGGCGGAACAGGAAACCCGCTTGCGGCGCGAGAGGGCTGAGCCTTCCCCCAGGAAAGCTCAGCCCTCTCGCGTTGCTCAGTAGACGTCTTGACCGCTGGAAAGCGCTTCGAGATGGTTCCCGATCGCGGCGCGCGCCAGCCGCCACAGACCGGTGCCCAGCGAGACCCGTGCGACGCCGAGCGCGCCGAGTTCGGCCAGCTTCGGTCCCGCCGGGAAGTAGGTCGCGTTCACCGCCGCCGGTGCTACTGCGTCCACAAAGGACTTCAGCAGGTCCGCGGAGCGCACGTGGATCGGGAACACGCAGTCGGCACCGGCCGACAGGTAGGCGCGTGCCCGGTCCACCGCCTCGTCGAGGGCGTCTTCCTCGTGGTCCGCGCGGAGGAACGCGTCCACCCTCGCGTTGACCACGAGCCGGTCACCCGCCGCGTCCCGCAGCGCGCCGAGCAGCTCGACCTGCTCGGCGAGCGGACGGATTCCCTTGCCCGGCGCGGTGTCCTCGAAGTTGCAGCCCACCGCACCCGCGCCGATCAGCGCGTCGGCGAGCTCCGCGCCGGAGAGCCCGTAGCCCGATTCCGCGTCGACGGTCACGGGCACCTCCACCGCGCGGGCGATCCGGCCCGCGGCCGCGAACATCTCCGCGGCAGGCGCCCGCTCCCCGTCGGAGTAACCGAGCGCCGCCGCCACCGCCGCGGAACTCGTTGCCACCACGGGAAAACCCGCTTCGACGACCAGCCGGGCGCTGTCGGCGTCCCACGCGTTCGGCAGGATCAGCGGGCGCCCCGGCACGTGCAGCGCGCGCAGCGCCCCCGCCGTCACGGCAGGTCCTTGCGGGCGGTCACCGCGAGCCGGTTGAAGGTGTTGATCACCGCGATCGACCACGCCACGGCGATGTACTGCTCCTCGGTGAACACGGCCGTCGCCCGGTCGTAGACCGCGTCGGGCACGTCCTGGGTCTGCGACAGCGTCGTCATGGCCTCCGCCAGCTCCAGCGCCGCGCGTTCCGGTTCGGAGAACAGATCGGTCTCGCGCCACGCACTCAGCACGAAGAGCCGTCGCGGATCCTCACCGTTCTCGACCGCTTCCTTGGCGTGCATGTCGAGGCAGAACGCGCAGCCGTTGAGCTGGGACGCCCTGATCTTCACCAGTTCGACCAGCGTCTTGGGCAGCCCGGCGTCCTTCGCGCTCTTCTCGACGAGCGCGTGCACCTTGAGCAGTTGTTTGAACTCGTCCCGCTGGGGATCGCCGACCAGTATCCGCTTGCTCATTTCGTCCTCGGCAGGGGTCGGTGGCTCGTCACGCTGAGCCGGTTGAGGGTGTTCATCAGGGTCGCGCCCCACACGACGACGCGGTACTGCTCCTCGGTGAGCACCGAGGTCGCTTCCGCGTAGACCTCGTCGGGCACGTCCTGGGTCTCGGACAGCCGCGTGATCGCCTCCGTCAGCGCCAGCGCGGCGCGCTCGACGTCGTCGAACAAATCGGTTTCACGCCACGCGCTCAGCACGAAGAGACGACGGGGGTCCTCCCCCAGTTTGAGGGTGTCGTGCGAATGCAGATCGCAGCAGTAAGCGCAGCCGTTGAGCTGGGAGGCCCGCATCTTGACCAGTTCGATGACCTTCGGGTCCAGCCCCGCCGCGGTGGCCGCTTTCCCGTTCTCGAGGTACAGGCCGATCAACGCCTTGTGCGCGTCCGGCACACCGGGTGACAGTGGGATTCTCTTGCTCACGACAACCACGCTAGCCGAAACTGGCCCACGAGTATGGTCCAGTTCTATGACACAATCGTGGTCCAGTCCGGGCTGGGACGTCCACCTCGGCTGGCGCCCCGAGCACGGCAGGCACGGCCTCGCCGAGGCGTTCCGCGCGGCGATCCGGGACGGCAGGCTCGCACCGGGGACGACGGTGCCCTCCACGCGCGCGCTCGCGGCGGATCTCGGCGTCGCCAGGGGCACCGTGACGCGCGTGTACGCCGATCTCAGCGCGGAGGGCTACCTGCGGACCAGCCAGGGCGCGCCGACCCAGGTCGCCCCGGTGGGCAGCGCGACGGCGCCCGCGCCCGGCGCCACCGTGCGCCCGGCCCCCGCGCGCCGGTGGACGCTCATGCCCGGCCGCCCCGATCTCTCGTCGTTCCCCCGCGCCGACTGGCTCGCGGCCACCCGCCGGGTGCTCCAGCACGCCCCGGCCACCGCGTTCGGCTACGAGGAGCAGCGCGGCCCGTTCGCCTTGCGCAGCGCGCTTTCGCAGTACCTCGCCCGCGCCCGCGGCGTGGTCACCGATCCCGACCGGATCGTGGTGTGCGGCGGGTTCTCGCACGCGATCGCGGTGCTGAGCCGGGTCCTGCGCGAGCGCGGTACGGCCGAGATCGCCTTCGAAGACCCGTCACTGCCCCGATTCCGGCACGTGGCCGCGAGCAACGGGATCACCGTCACCGGGGTCGACGTCGACGAGCACGGCGTCCGGGTGTCCGAAATAGACAGTCCGGCGGTGGTGGTGACCCCGGCGCACCAGTACCCCACCGGTGCCACGCTCGCGCCGTCGCGGCGAACCGAACTCGCGCGCTGGGCGGCGGAAACCGGTGCCGTCGTGATCGAAGACGACTACGACGGCGAATTCCGCTTCGACCGGCAGCAGGTCGGCGCGCTGCAGGCGCTCGCGCCCGAGCACGTGGTCTACGTCGGCACGGCGAGCAAGACCCTCTCACCCAGCCTCCGGATCGCCTGGCTGGTCCTCCCGCGCGCACTCGTCGAACCGGTGCGCGCGGCGCTGACGGCCGGCGGCTGGCGGCCGCCCGTGCTCGACCACCTCGTGCTGGCGGACCTGCTCGATTCCGGCGCGTACGACCGGCACGTGCGGCGGTCCCGCGCGCGCTACCGCGACCGCCGCGACAAGCTCCTCGCCGCGCTGCCGGAAGCGGTCACGCCGCGGGGGATCTCCGCGGGGCTGCAACTCCTGCTGACGCTGCCGGACGGCGTCACGGAGGAGCGGGTGCACACGGCCGCCCGCGCCAGGTCGATCGAGCTCGAAACGCTGCGCCGCAGCTGGATCACGCCGGGAGCGAGGCCGCAGGGCATCGTGTGCGGGTACGCGGCACCGGCCGACCACGCGTTCGCGCCGACGCTGGACGCCTTCCTCGCGCTGCTTTCCGACGTTCTGCCGTGAGCTGATCCGCTGGCACCGCAACGGTTTCCACGGCTACGGTGACGACGTGGACGTCATCGAAATCTCCGAACGCCTGCACCTGCTGCGCTTCCCCATCGGGCAGGCCTACCTTTGGCGGGACGACGACGCGATGACGCTCGTCGACTCCGGTCCGCCCGGCTCCGCACCGGCGATCATCGAAGCGCTCGACGCGATCGGCCCGCTGGCCAGGATCATGCTGACCCACTTCCACGGCGACCACACGGGTTCGGCGGCGGCACTGCGCGCGGCCACCGGGGCCGAGGTGATCGCACACCGGGCCGAAGCCGCGCTCATCCGCGGCGAAGTGCCCGCCCCGTTCCCCGACCTGCTCGACTGGGAACGCCCGCTGTGGGAACAGATCGGCGAGCCCGAGCTGCTGACCGGTCCGCCCACGCACGTCGACCGCGAAGTCGCCGACGGGGAAATCCTCGATTTCGGCGGCGGCGCGCAGGCCCTGTCCGTGCCGGGCCACACCGACGGGAGCCTCGCGCTGCACCTTCCCGCGCACGGCGTGCTGTTCACCGGTGACGCGATCGCCAACACCGAGTCCGGGCCGATCGTCGGGGTCTTCAACACCGATCACGAGCAGGCCGCGAAGTCCTACCACCGGATGGCCGCGCTCGACGTCGGCATCGCGTGCTTCGGGCACGGAGATCCCTTGCGCACCAAGGCGGGATCAACCCTGCGGGCCGCCGCTCCTTGACCGGCGCAGGTCGTCGATGACCGCGTCGGCGGCCGCGTACGGGTCCAGCTCCCGGTCGACCACGCGCCTGGCGAGCTGGGCCAGCCGGTCCCCGTCGCGCAGTTCCTCCAGTTCGGCGCGGAGCTGCCGCATCGCGATCGCTTCCACCTCGCCCGCGGCCCGCGCGGCGCGGCGGCGGTCGAGTTCGCCGTACGCCCGCAGCCAGTCGTGGTGCTGCTCCAGCGCGGCCACCACGTCCTCGACGCCGTCGTTCTCCGAGGCCACCGTGCGCACCACGGGCTGGCGCCAGCTCGGGCCCCTGATCTCGCGGCGCGCCATCGCCATCATCTGCTTCAGCTCGCGCACCGTGGCGTCCGCGCCGGGCCGGTCCGCCTTGTTCACCACGAACACGTCCGCGATTTCGAGCACCCCGGCCTTCGCGGCCTGGATGCCGTCACCCATGCCGGGCGCCAGCAGCACCACGGTGGTGTCCGCGAGCCGGACAACGTCCACTTCGGACTGTCCAACCCCGACGGTCTCGATGAGCACCACGTCGAAACCCGCCGCGTCAAGCACGCGCACCGCCTGCGGCGTCGCCCACGAAAGGCCGCCGAGATGGCCCCGCGTGGCCATCGAGCGGATGAACACCCCGGCGTCCGTCGCGTGCTCGCCCATCCGGACCCGGTCGCCGAGCAGCGCGCCGCCCGAGAACGGGGACGACGGGTCGATCGCGAGCACGCCGACGCGCAGCCCCGCCTTGCGCAGCGCGGTGAGCAGCGCCGAGGTCGATGTCGACTTACCGACCCCCGGCGGGCCGGTCAGCCCGACGACGCGCGCGTGCCCGGTGTGCGGAGTGAGCGCCGCGGCGATCTCCCGCAGCTGCGGATGCGCGTCCTCGACGAGCGAGACCAGCCTGGCGATCGCGCGGTGCTGCCCGGCACGCGCGCGATCGACCAGCTCGCCGACGTCTACCCGCACTACCGCCCCGGAACGCGGAGGAGCAAAGCGTCGCCCTGGCCACCGCCACCGCACAGCGCGGCCGCGCCGAGGCCGCCGCCGCGGCGCGCCAGCTCGTGCACGAGGTGCACCGCGAGCCGGGCGCCGGAGGCCCCGATCGGGTGGCCGAGCGCGATCGCGCCGCCGTTGACGTTGACCTTTTCCGGGTCGAGGCCGAGCTTTTCGGTCGACACCAGGCCGACGGCCGCGAACGCTTCGTTGATCTCCACCAGGTCGAGTGCCGACGCGTCGAGGCCCGCCTTGGCGAGTGCCGCGTTGATCGCGTTGGACGGCTGCTCGTGCAGGCTGGCGTCGGGCCCGGCGACCACGCCGTGCGCGCCGATCTCGGCGAGCGCGGTGAGCCCGAGCTCCTCGGCCTTGGCCTTGCTCGCGACCACGACCGCGGCGGCGCCGTCGGAGATCTGCGACGCCGACCCCGCGGTGATGGTGCCGTCGGAGGCGAACGCGGGCCGCAGCTTGCCGAGCCCGTCGGCGGTGGTGTCGGCGCGCACGCCCTCGTCGACGCTGAACAGCACCGGGTCGCCCTTGCGCTGGGGCACCGGGACCGGCGCGATTTCGGCGTCGAACAAGCCCTTCTCGATCGCCGCCGCGGCGCGCTGGTGCGACCGCGCGGAGAACTCGTCCTGCGCCGCGCGCGTCACCCCGTACCGGGTATTGTGCTTCTCCGTCGACGCGCCCATCGCGACCTGGTCGAAGGCGCAGAACAGGCCGTCGTAGGCCATGTGGTCGACGAGCGTGGTGTCGCCGTACTTGAACCCGGACCGCGATTTCGGCAGCAGGTGCGGCGCCTGCGTCATCGACTCCTGGCCGCCCGCGACCACGATGTCGAACTCGCCCGCCCTGATCAGCTGGTCGGCGAGCGCGATCGCGTCGAGCCCGGACAGGCACACCTTGTTGATCGTCAGCGCGGGCACGTCCATGCCGATGCCCGCCGCGACCGCGGCCTGGCGCGCCGGGATCTGACCGGCGCCCGCGGTGAGCACCTGGCCCATGATCGTGTACTGGACCTGCTCCGGCGCGACACCGGCCCGTTCCAGCGCCGCCTTGATCGCGACACCGCCCAGCTGCGCGCCCGAGAAGTCCTTGAGGGACCCGAGCAATCGACCGATCGGGGTACGGGCGGCACCCAGGATCACGGAACCGGACACAATTGGCCTCCAAGCGACGTCGTTGTACCCCCATATTCTGTCCTCGTTCGCCTTCCAGCGCTGTGAGTAGGGGCACAACCGGGTGCTGCAACGATTCCGCAATGGGTGCGATCCGGCCACCTGTGCTTACTCTGCGGTAATGGATGCGAAGTCCCCCCAGCCCCTCAGCGCCATCGACCACGTCGGCATCGCGGTGCCGGATCTCGACGAAGCGATCGAGTTCTACCGCGCCTCTTTCGGGTTCGAGCTCAGGCACGTCGAGGTCAACGAAGACCAGGGGACGCACGAAGCCATGTTGCGCGCCCCCGGCGACGACGGCACCGGCACGGCGATCCAGTTGCTGGCCCCGTTGGGTCCCGACTCCACGATCGCCAAGTTCCTCGAGCGCAAGGGCCCCGGCGTGCAGCAGCTCGCGTTGCGCGTCCCCGACATCGTCGAGGCCGCCGACGGCCTGCGCGACAAGGGCCTGAAAGTGCTCTGGGACGACCCGCGCCCCGGCACGTCGAATTCGAAGGCCAACTTCGTGCACCCGAAGAGCACCGGCGGCGTGCTCGTGGAACTGGTCGAGCCCGGCGACAAACCAGCCTAGGTCGGGCGGGGCGTGAGCGCGTTCGCGACGAAGGTCAGCTCGCGTTCCATTTCGCCGGGGCGCTCGTCGGAAGCGTGGCGCGCCACCGAATGGCGGTAGCCGACGGCGAGCGCGAGCAGTGCCGAGGCGCTGTCCACGTCGGCGAGCGCGACGCCGCCCGCGGCGGCCGCGAGTATGACCGCGCGCACCTGCGCGACGAGCCGGCCGTGCCGTTCCTGGAGCGCGTCGCGGACGGCGTGGTGCGTGTCCGCCTCACGCCACAGCAGGTGCGACAGCACCCGCGAGGACGACAGCCTGCGGTCCAGTTCGGCGACGAGGCGGCGCAGGCTCTCCGCGACGTCACCGGTCACCACCACGTGCGCGGGGTCGACGTGCTCGTCGGGCAGGCGCTGCACGAGCGCGCTCAGCAGATCCGGCTTGCGGCGGAAGTAGTAGTGCACCAAGCCTTTCGGCACGCCGGCCCGCTCCGCGATACGCGAAGTGGGCGTGGCGTCGAAACCGGCTCCGGCGAACAGCTCTTCCGCCGCTTGCAGGATCCTTTCCCTGGCGTTGCTCAGTGCTGGCCCGCCATCCTGATGTGCGCCGCGTTCGCGACCGGGTAGGCCAGCGCGCCCGCGATGACCGTCAGCGCGCCCGCGATCCACGACGTCCACGCCGCGCCCATCAGATCCGTGTACGACATCACCCACGGCGAAACGAACAGCAGCGCGCCGAGGACGATCTGGATGCCCTCGCCGTAGACCATGCCGGGCGCGGCCAGCGAAGCCACGCCGTCGACGGCGACCAGTGCGCCGAGCACGATCATGGTCCACATCGCGGCGGTGCTCGTGTCCACCCAGATCGGGGAAAGCAGCGCCACCACGCCGAACACGACCTCTGCCCAGTCGTGCGGTCGCGTCCAAGGACGTGCCGGGGTTTCCTGCATCGGTATCACCTCCGTGACCTTGGGGAACCGTGTGTTTCGCGGTGTCTCCGAGGTCCATGTTGCTCCTTGGTTGGCCAGCCGGTCAAACACGGCGTGGTCACGGTCCTCCAGATGTGCGAGTGCCGCTCGTCTCGTACAGTTGTGCCGTTAGTTACTGGCCAGTAATTTCATCGGGGACCCGGCGCCCGACCAAGCCACGCGGAGGCACCATGCCCAACGACGAACTCGGCGAAATCCGGCAGGCCATCCTGTCCGGCGATCCCGCCTCGCTGGGATCGCTCGCGGTACCCGAGCACTACCGCGGCGTCACCGTGCACGCCGACGAGGCGGACCTCTTCGAAGGCTTGCCGACGAAGGAGAAGGACCCCCGCAAGTCGCTGCACGTCGACGAGGTGCCGACCCCGGAGCTAGGCCCCGGTGAAGCGCTCGTCGCGGTGATGGCCAGCGCGATCAACTACAACACCGTCTGGACGTCGATCTTCGAGCCGATCCCGACGTTCAAGTTCCTCAAGAAGTACGGCAAGCTCTCGCCGCTGGCGAAGCGGCACGACCTGCCGTACCACGTGGTCGGCTCGGACCTGGCCGGCGTCGTGCTGCGCACCGGCCCCGGCGTCCACCGCTGGCAGGCCGGTGACGAGGTCGTGGCGCACTGCCTCAACGTCGAACTGGAGAGCCCGGACGGGCACAACGACACGATGCTCGACTCCGAGCAGCGGATCTGGGGCTTCGAGACGAACTTCGGCGGCCTCGCCGAGATCGCGCTGGTCAAGGCGAACCAGCTGATGCCGAAGCCGGACCACCTCACCTGGGAGGAGGCCGCCTCCCCCGGCCTGGTCAACTCCACCGCCTACCGGCAGCTCGTGTCCAAGAACGGCGCGGACATGAAGCAGGGCGACGTCGTGCTCATCTGGGGCGCTTCCGGCGGGCTCGGCTCGTACGCGACCCAGTTCGCGCTCAACGGTGGCGCGATCCCCGTGTGCGTGGTGTCCAGCGAGGAAAAAGCCGACATCTGCCGCGCGATGGGCGCGGACCTGGTGATCGACCGCTCCGCCGAGGGATATCAGTTCTGGAAGAACGAGCACGAGCAGGATCCCAAGGAATGGCAGCGGTTCGGCGCGAAGATCCGCGAGCTGACCGGCGGTGACGACCCGGACATCGTCTTCGAGCACCCCGGCCGCGAAACGTTCGGCGCCTCGGTCTACGCCGCACGGCGCGGCGGCACGATCGTGACGTGCGCGTCGACCTCCGGTTATCTGCACCAGTACGACAACCGCTACCTGTGGATGAACCTCAAGCGAGTGATCGGCTCCCATTTCGCGAACTACCGGGAATCGTGGGAAGCGAACCGGCTGATCGCCAAGGGCCACATCCACCCGACGCTGTCGAAGGCCTACCCGCTCGAAGAAACCGGGCAGGCCACGCTCGACGTCCACCGCAACGCGCACCAGGGCAAGGTCGGCGTGCTGTGCCTGGCCCCGGAAGAGGGCCTCGGCGTGCGGAATCCGGAGCTGCGCGAACGCCATCTCGACGGCATCAACCGGTTCCGCGGGGCCTGACGGCGACGGGAGCGACCGAACCTCGGTCGCTCCCGGCCCACCCGTTAAGCGTCGAAGGTGCTCAGATGAGCAGCCAGCACCGGCACCGGCGCTATTCTGGTGTGTGCCTGCTAACTTTGGAGCGAACCAGGACTCCTCCAGGGTCCGCGACCCCACCAATCGCGGAAGGAACGACCGATGACGCTCGCCACGAGCGTGGCATCTAGGGCGCGGTCCCGGTGAAGGCCCAGCTGCTCGGTCCCGTGCGCGCGTGGCAGTCCGACGGCTCGGAGATCTCGCTCGGTTCCGCGCACCGGCGCGCCGTGTTCGCGGTGCTCGCCCTGCGGGCGAACACCGTGGTGCCGCGGGCCGAGCTGATCGACGCGATCTGGGGCGAGTCGGCGCCGGCGAGCGCGAGCGGCAGCATCTACACCTACGTCTCCGGCCTCCGGCAGGCGCTCGAACCCGGGCGCTCGCGCCGGTCCGCTGGCACCGTGCTGGTGTCCGAAGGATCGGGGTACCGCCTCCGGCTCGAACCGGACGCGCTCGACGTGTCCCGGTTCGCCGCGCTGCGCGAGGAGTCCCGCGGCGCGGACCCCGCACGGCGCAGGGAAAACCTCGACGCCGCGCTCGCGCTGTGGCAGGGCGAGGCCCTCGACGGCACGCCGGGCCCGTTCGCCGCCGCGCAGCGCGACCGGCTGACCGAAATGTGGCTGGACACCAAGGAACTCCGCGCGCAGGTCGCGCTCGACGCGGGCGAACACGCCGCGGTGCTCGAAGACCTCTTCGACCTCGTCGCACGGCATCCGCTGCGCGAAGGGCTGCGCGGCCTGCTCATGACGGCGCTGTGGCGCGCGGGCAGGCGGACCGACGCGCTGGGCGTCTACACCGACTTCCACCGCACCACGGTGGCCAAGCTCGGCGTCGAGCCGAGCACCGCGCTGACCCACCTGCACGACCAGATGCTCACCGGCACCGTCCCCGGCGAAGCGGCTTCGTTCGTCGGCAGGGACGCCGAAGTGTCCGTGCTGCGCGCCGCCGCGACCGCCGTGTCCGCTGGCCGCGGCGGCGCGGTCTGGATCGACGGCGAGCCAGGGATCGGGAAGTCCGCGCTACTGGCCGAAGGACTGTCCGGCACCGGCGACGTCCCGGTGGCGTGGGCCGTCGCGGACGAGCTCGGCCAGCGTTTTCCCTTGCGGTTCCTGCTCGATGCCTTCGCGGGCCTCGGCGTCTCCGTCCAGAGCGACGATCCGCAACGGGCCGGGCTCGCCGAACGCGTGCGCGCACTCGCCGAGTCCGGTGTGGACGCGATGACCGACGCCGTCGACGACGTGGTGGATCTCGTCGAGCGCCTGTGCGAAGACGGCCCGCTCGTCCTCGTCGGCGACGAGATGCAGTGGGCCGATCCCGCGAGCCTGCTGGTGTGGGAACGCCTCGCCGAGGAGACCGGGCGGCTGCCGCTGCTGCTCGCGGGCGCGTGCCGTCCGCTCCCGCGGCGGCCCGAGGTGGCACGCCTGCGCGCGGTGCTGGCGAGCACCACGACGATCGGTCTCGGCCCGCTCGACGAGGACGAGGTGCGCGGCCTCCTCGTCGAAGCGCTCGGCGCCGAGCCCGGTGCGGACCTGCTCGCCTCCAGCGCGCTCGCGGCCGGAAACCCGCGCTACGTCAAGGAAATCGCCGAGCGGTTCGCGAGCGGGGAGTCACCGGTGTTCCCGGCGGCGCAGCACCTGACCTTCCTGACCGAGGACACCAGGGAGGTGCTGCGCCTCGCCGCGCTGCTCGGCGACGGGTTCACCGTCACCGAACTGGAGGCCGCGCTCGGCGACCGCGAGATCGACACCACGGCGGCGGTGCTGGAGGCACTCGTCGGCGGGGTGCTCACCTCACCGGACGACCGCCTCGAATTCCGGCACCCGGTGGTCCGGCGCGCGCTGTACGACCACACGCCCGCCGGGGTCAGGGTCGCGCTGCACCGCCAGTTCGCGGACGCGATGGCCCGGTTCGGCTGCCGCGCCGACCGCGTCGCCGAGCAGCTGATCGCCGCCGGGGCCCCGATCGAACCGTGGGTGCTGGACTGGGTACCCGCCGAGATCGGCGCGCTCGCCACGCGCACGCCCCAGTCCGCGCTGCGCCTGCTGCGCCTCGCCGCCGGATCCGCCGCCGCGGACGCCGAGACGCGGGACGCGCTCACCACGGTCGAAACGAGGCTCCAGTTCTGGCTCGGCGGGGAACCGATGGCGGAGGCCGCCTCCGTCGCGGCCAGGACCACCGATCCCTTCCGTGCGGCCGAAATGCGGTGGATCGTCGCGTACCTGCACTACCGCCGCGGTGACATCCCCGCCGCGATCACCGGGGTGCAGGACGCGCTGCGCGACCCCGCCATGCCCTCGGCGTGGCGCGAGCACCACGAATCGCTGCTGTCGCTGGTCATGCCCGCCGGCTCGCTGCTCGCCACGTTCCTTCCCGCGCAGAAGTCCACATCGGACGCCGGGCTGGACAGGGCGCTGGAAGTGGTTTCCGTGGTGCCGAAACTGGCCACGCTGCACCGGCTGCTGCTCGACGACATGATGCCGACGCTGCGGGCCGTCACCGACGACGACCTTTCGTGCGGCCGGACCGCGCGCGCCTACTACCACGGCTCGTGGGATTCCGTGCTCGCCGAACTCGGGACCGTCATCGGTGACGGCGCGGCGGTCGCGTCGTACCTGCTCGGCCCGCCGGGATCGGTGCGGCTCCTGCACAGCGTCGCCGGGCTCATCGCGGGCCATCGCGGCGAGGCCGGCACCGCGAAGGCCCATCTCCTTGCCGCGCAAGAACAACCCCGGCTCGGCACCACCGATTTCGAGGGCGCGGACTTCCTGCTCGTCGCGAACGCCGTCGTCGCCGAACAGCTCGGCCACGCCGAGGAAGCGCTCGACCTGCTGTCCGCGAGCTTCGAGAAGCGGTTCCAGCCAACGCGGTACCGCCACCACTGGCTCCCCGTGCTCGTGCGGCTCGCGTCGGAGACCGGCGACCGCGCGCGGGCAAGGTACGCCACGATGCTGTGCGAAACGACACCGGGGCCGGAGGCGGCGCACTGCCGCGGCCTCCTCGAACACGATCCCTCGCGCGTGCTGACCGCCGCCGGGCACTACCACGCGCAAAGCGCGCCGCTGTCCTTCGCGACCGCGATGGAGGACGCCGCCGTGCTGATGGCCGAGCGCGGCGATCACGACGGCGCCGAAGCCGCGTTCCGCAAGGCCTTGCGCGCCTACACCCGGCTCGGCGCGCGCTGGGATTCGCGGCGCGCCGAAGGCAGGCTGCGCCCCTTCGGCATGTCCCCGCCCGCCGTCACCTCGATCACCGCGACCACCCGAACGGGGACCGATGGCTGAACCGGTGGCCGCCGAACTCGAGGTCGCGCTGCTCGGGCCGGTACGGGCCTGGCGCGGTGGCGCCGAGCTCGCGCTGGGCCCGGCGCGGCAGCGCGCTGTACTGGCCGTGCTCGCTTCACGGGCGAACCACGTGGTGACCAGGGCGGAGGTGATCGAGGCGGTGTGGGGGTCCGCCGCGCCGGCGAGCGCGGAAGGCAGTGTGCACACCTACGTTTCGGGACTCCGCCGCTGCCTCGACCCCGACCGGTCGCGCTGGTCCGCCGGTGCCGTCCTGCTGTCCGAGGGCGCGGGCTACCTGCTCAACGTCGGCCGGTCCGATGTCGTGGAGTTCGACGAGAACCGCCGCACCGCGGAAACCCTTGCGGCGGCAGGGGAGCACGCCGGTGCTGTGGCCGCCTTCGACGCCGCGCTCGCGCTGTGGCAGGGCGAGGCGTACTCCGGGATTCCCGGCCCGTACGCCGAATCCGAGCGAACGCGCCTGGCGGACCAGCGCGTCGAAGTCGTCGAGCGCCGGGCCGCGAGCATGCTCGAACTCGGCCGGACCACCGAGGTGATCGCCGAGCTGACCACGCTCGTGCAACGCCACCCGCTGCGGGAATCGTTGTGGGAGACCGTTCTGCTCGCGCTCTACCGCGCCGGGCGCCGCACCGAAGCACTGGAAACATTCCAGCGGGCGCGCCAGGTCCTGCACGCCGAGCTCGGCACCGAACCGGGCGAAGCGCTGCGCCGCACCCACGAACGCATACTCACCAACGATCCCGCGCTCACTCCCGGCGGGGACGGTCGCCTGCGAGTGCTCCCCGCGTACGTCGCGCGTGGACTCGAAGCGCCGCAGGACCAGCTCTTCGTCGGTCGCGGCCGCGAATCCGAGGTGCTGCGGCAGCTCGTCGACGACGTGCTCCTCGGCACCGGCAGGGCGGTGTGGATCGAAGGCGAGGCCGGGATCGGCAAGTCGGAGCTGCTCTCCGAAGCGCTCGCCGACGCCGGCGAACGAGGCTGCCAGCTCGCCTGGGCTGTCGCCGAAGAACTGGGCAGGCGGTTCCCGCTCCAAGTCATCTCGGCGTGCCTCGGGCTCGACGCCGCCGACGGACCGCTGGCGGAGGACGACGCGGACGGCGACCCCGTCATGTCCACAGTGGACAACCTGCTGGCGATGGTCGACGAGCTGTGCGCGCGGGCGCCGCTGGTGCTCGTGGTGGACGACCTCCAGTGGGCGGACGAGGCCAGTGTGCTGATGTGGCACCGGTTGTGCGCCGCCACGCGCCAGCAGCCGCTCCTGCTCGTCGCGGCGACGAGGCCCGCCGCGGACCGGCCGGAGCTGGCGCAGCTGCGACGCGGCGTCGAAGCGCGCGACGGCACCGTTCTCCTGCTCGATCCGCTGAGCGAGGGGCAGGCCGAGGAGCTGATGACCGCCGTGATCGGCGCGCCGCTCGGCCCCGGCCTGCGCGCGCTCGCCGCCCGCGCGCCCGGAAACCCGTTGTACGTAAGGGAAACCACCGAAGCGCTGGTCAAGGGCGACGCGGTCGCCTTCACCGGCGGTGCCGCGGACCTGAAGGACCCCAGCGGGTACGACCTGCCGCGCTCGGTCAGCGGCGCTATCGGACGCACGCTGGAGTTCCTCTCCCCCGGCACGCAGCACGCGTTGCGGTGGGCGGCACTGCTCGGGGTCGAGTTCGCGGTGTCCGACGTCGCGACCGTGCTGGGCAAGCTGCCCTCGGAGCTGGTCGGCGCGTTCGACGAAGCGGTGTCGGCCAGGGTGGTGCTCGACGCGGGCGCCAGGCTGACCTTCCGGCACCCGCTGCTGCGGCAGGCGCTCTACGACAGCATTCCCGGCGCCATCAGGGTTTCGTGGCACCGGCAGGCCGCGGAGGCGCTCGCGAAGTCCGACGCGCCGGTCCGCCAGGTCGCCGAGCAGCTCGTCACGGTGCCCGCGCTCGCCGACCCCTGGGTGCTGGACTGGCTGGTGCGCAACCACAACGCGGTGGCGACCAGGGCACCGGAGATCGCCGCGGAACTGCTCAAGCAGGTGCTCGACGCGGGCCGGATCGACGACCCCCGGCGGGAAGTGCTCCTGTTCGCACTGGTGCGCGTGCTGTTCCGGTTGCAGCGCAACCCGGAAGACCTGGCGCGGCAGGCGCTTTCCGTCGTCACCGATCCGGTGCGCGCCATCGAGCTGCGGCACATGCTCGCCGCGCTGCTGCACCGGCGCGGCGAAACGAAGGCCGCGCTCGAAGTGCTCGGTGAGGACGATCCCGACGTCCCGGCGCATTGGAACGAGCGGCGGCGCTCGCTCGCCGCCAACTTCGGCCGCGGCGATCTCAGCGATCTCAACGCCACCGAAGAAGCCGCGCACCGGGCGTACGAAGCCGCGCTCGTCAGCGCCGAGCCGTACCCGATCGCGCACGCGCAGCAGACGCTGTGGCTGGTGCAGTCCATCCGCCGCGACCACCCGCAGGCGCTCGCGCACGTGGACACCGCGCTTTCGGTGGTGGCCAACAGCCCCGGTGTCGCCGGGCTGCACTTCGACCTGCTCGACAACCGGATCTTCACGCTGCAGAACCTCGACCGCCTCGACGACGCCGAAGGGACCCTGCGGTCGGCTCGCGAGGTCGCCCAGCGCTACCGGCTCCCGCACGGGCTGCAGGTTTCGGCCGCCGTCCAGCACTACTGGCAGGGCAGGTGGGACGAGGCACTGGTCGAACTCGACACCGTCACCGAAGACGGTCCGGCGATCACGTTCCACGGCCTCCGCGAGCCGGGCCCCGCGGCACTGCTGCTGCACGGGGTCGCGGCGCTGATCGCGGGCAGGCGCGACGAGACGTTCATCGCGGCGGGTCATCTCGACGCTGCCGAAGAGCACGCACCCGTCACCTCCGCCGAGCGCGAAAGCTGCGACTTCCTGCTTGTGGCGCAAGCGCTTTCGGCCGAACAGCGCGGCGAACCCGGCAAGGCGATCGAACTGCTGGCACCGGTGCTCGACCCGACCTACGCCGCGATGATGCTGCGCCACCAGTGGCTGCCGGACCTGGCGCGGCTCGCGCTCCAGACCGGCGACATCGACACCGCGAAGCACGCGCTGCGCGTCTGCGAAGAAGAAGCAGCCAAGGAAGTGCACCCGGCGAGAGCGGCCGCCGCGGCCGCGCGGTGCCGCGCCCTGCTCTCCGGCGACGAAGAGCCGATGCTGGACGTCGCCGAGCACTACCGCCGGGTCGGCAGGTACCTGGAAATGGCCTCCGCACTGGAAGACGCCGCCGTCCTGCTCGCCCGCGACAACCGCCCCGAAGGCGCGCGCTCCGCACTGGAACAGGCGATCGCCGAATTCTCCCGCCTCGGCGCACGATGGGACATCCGGCGCGCGGAAACCCGGCTGTCCGCGCTCGGCGTGACCGCGGGACGAGCCAGGCCGGAAGTACGCCCCAACTCCGGCTGGGCGTCACTGTCCGATGTGGAGGTCGAAATCGCACACCTGGTGGCGGACGGGCGATCGAACCCGGACATCGCCTCGGAACTGGCGCTGCCGCGGCGGACCGTGCAGGCACATGTGGCCCGTCTACTAGGAAAGCTGGGCGTCAAGTCGCGCAACGGCGTCGTGGAAGTGGTGCACGCGCGGGCGTCGTGATCCCTGGTCGTGGCATGGCGGGCTCTTCACTGGTTGTTTGGGGTCGGGCGGTGCTGGTCGTCGTGTCAGGTGGCGGTTCACTGAAGGCTTTGGACTGTATGAGGGTGGGCGACTTGCCGAAGCCGGGCGCCGGTTGCTAGATCGGCAGATTTTCCTTTGCCAGCAAGAGGTTTTCTATAGTCCACTTCAGACTGTGGCCCTGGTTCACCTGGATGGATCAGTCGAACCTCTGTGCGATCGCGGTAGAATGGACTCGTGTCCGAGAACTCTTCCCTTACACCGCAGCGGGAGCTGTGGCAGCTCGCCGCGCGCGAGAAAGCCGCGCTGCTGCGGGAAGAGATGATGTCCTTGTGGAAGCAGGAATCCCGGGTCTGCCACGTGATCGCGGAACTCGACAATGGCGGCACACGTGAACTCGGATATCCCTCCACCGCCGCACTGGTCGCGGAGATCGCACGGACTTCCTCGGCCGCGGTGCGGAAACTGGTGGCGCGGGCGCTCGCGATCAATCCCGGCCGAAGTGCTGGCGGCGCGGAGATTCCCGCCGCAGCGCCGCTGACCGGAGAAGCCGCTGCCGAAGGCGCGATCTCGCCACTGCATGTGGATGGGATCGTGTCGGCACTGCAGGCGATCCCGGACACCGTGCCGGTCGACGAACGCGAGAAGACCGAGAAAACTCTGGTCGATCTCGCTCGGAACGCGACCACGGCGGAAGTCGCCGCGGCCGGTCGGCGGTTGCGCGACACCCTCGACCCCGACAGCCGCGAACCCCGCGACACCCCCGAACCCAAACGCGCTTTCCGGTACCGGCAAGGCAAAGACGGCTCGATCAAGTTCGACGGCTATCTCGATCCGATGTCCGGCGCGAAAACCCTCGCACTGCTTGAGCCGCTGGCCAAGCCCCACAAGGAAGACAACCCCCTGGTGCGCGGTAGAGCCGAGCGCTACGGGGATGCGTTCATGGAGATCGTGAATCTGGCCGCGAGTCATCCGGAGGCGCCGAACCACAGCAGCACCCGAGGCGACATCGTCATCACCATCCCCTTGGAACTGCTCCAAAAGGGACTCGGCCAAGCCTGCCTCGACCTCGTCACGAACATCACCGCGAGCGAAGCCCGCATCCTGGCGTGTGACTGCAAGGTCATTCCCGCCGTGCTCGGCACTGACGGTCAACCACTGGAATACGGGCGCGCCAAGCGAATCGTGACCGAAGGCCTCCGCCTCATGCTCGCCATCCGCGACGGCGGCTGCGCTTTTCCCGGCTGCACCCGGAAGCCCCGACACTGCGACGCCCACCACGTCCGAGAATGGTGGAACGGCGGCACCACCGACCTCGGCAACCTCGTCCTCCTCTGCGGACACCACCACCGCCTACTCCACAACAGCGACTGGAAAGTCCGCATGATCAACGGCATGCCCGAATTCACCCCACCCGAACACGTGGACCCCTGGCGAAGACCCCGGACCAACACCATCCACACCGCCCAACCCCGCGCCGCATAACCAAACCCCCGCCACACCGGCGGGCAACCACCCCAGCAAACCCGGCAGACAGCTACCCCGGTCACCCACCCCGGCGACCCGATCCACAATGTCCACAACAGACCGCAGCTCCCGCCCACCGGGCAGACCGCGGCAAACGTTGACGGACTGAGTACGCCCGCCGCAGCAGCGGCCGAATTCGGAGCCGGAACCACCGAGGAACAACCCGCGCCGAAGAAGCACCTCCAAACCCCCGCTCACACCGGCGGACGGACCCGGCGGCCCTTGATCGCGTCGACGGCGTCGAAGCGGGTCAGCACCGCCGCGAGCAGGACGGCGGCTTCCGCGACCCGGTCCGCCCCGAACTCCTCGGCCAGTTCGGCGTCGATCGCCGCGCGGTGGACGCGGGCCGCGCGGACGGAGTCCTCGCCGTAATCGGTGAGGCACACCAGTTTCGCTCTGGCGTCCGATGGCGACGGTGCGCGGGTGAGCAGGCCACGGCGCTCCAGGTCGCCGACGGCCTTGGACGCCGCCTGCTGCGTCACGCCCATGCGTTCCGCGAGCGCGGTGATCGACACCGGCCCCGCGACCACGTGCTGGATCACCACGCCGTCGTTGAAGCGGAGTTCGCCGAAGCCGTCCGCGGTCAGGCGCCGTTGCACCTCGCCGGTCATGGCCCACCCGGCGAACAGGGCGGCGAGGGACAGGTCCAGCGAGCTAGACTGCACAACCATGGTTGTGGAACTTAGCAGACCCTCGACGGCGCTGCTCGACGACTTCGTCCGCATCGCGCACCGGATCGTCTGGTGCGCGCTGGCCACCGTGGACCGGCACGGGCGGCCGCGCTCGCGGATCGTGCACCCGTACTGGGAGCGCACCGAGGGCGGCGTGACGGGCTGGGTGTTCACCAGGCCCACCCCGCTCAAGGTCGCCCACCTCGGCGCGCACCCGCATGTTTCGTGCTCGTACTGGGATCCCGCGCACGAGGTCGCGGTCGCCGAGTGCGACGCGGAGTTCGACGGCGGCGAACCGGTCCGCCGCAAGGTGTGGCACCTGTTCGCCACCGCGCCCGAGCCGCTCGGCTACGACCCGCGCATACTCGGCGGGGACGACCACCGCGACGAGCGGATCACCGTGCTGAAGCTGACCCCGTGGCGGTTGAGCACCGCGAACCACGCTTGGCGGCGAACCGGGGTTGGTTAAATTCCTACCGTTGGAACATAGCGAAAGATACCGGGAGTCCGGTGCGGCGCACCTGCGGTTTCTCACGATTATCGACTCCGGGTCACAGTTCATCCTTCCCCATTCGACCCGCGATGACAACTTTGCCGATTTCCCAGGTCAGTGCGAGTTTTTCCTTGCAAATCAACGCGTCCGGGTGCGTTAATTTGACGTCGTAGCACAGCCGTAACGCACATTTCACGCGCCTCCGCCGAATTCAACCGTCGGCAACAGTTGTGCCCTTTTCACCCAATGACGCGTGTATGTGAGCACTTGGAGGATGACCTGTGAAACACAGAAGACGAACTCGAAGACTGGCCACCGGGGCCGTAGCCGTGGTGAGCACGGCGGCCATGGTGGTCATGGGGCTCGCGATCGGTTCGGGCACCAGCGCCGCGGCTCAGGGCGAGCTCACGCAGAACTACTCCTGCACGTTCCCGCTCATCGGCCCCCAGAACGTCGCGGTGACCATCAAGACCACCCAGCCTTCGACGATCGCCACCGGCAAGCTCACCCCCGCCATCGAGATCACCGCGGTGTCGAACGCGGGCAAGACCGCGACGCAGGGCCTCCGCCTGGTCGGCGCCGAAACCATCAAGGGCACCGCGAAGGCCACCTCGGTCGTGACGATGCCGGGCACCCAGGGCAGCCAGACCGTCAAGGTCAGCTCCGACGTGCCGAACCAGCCGATCCCCGCGGTGGGCAACGATCTCGTCGTCAACGCCACCGGCAGCGCGCCAGCGCTCCGGTTCGACCAGCCCGGCACCGCGACGCTCGCGGTGACCGATCTCGAGCTCGAAATGACCCCGCTGCGGGCCGACGGCACGCCGACCGAGCTCAAGACCTTCACCTCGGACTGCACCCCGGCGCAGGGCCAGGACACGATCCTGCAGACCTACACGGTGACCGGTCCCGCCGTCACGCCGGAAACCATCGTCGGCACCGGCAACCACCCGCCGCTGCACCAGGTGTACAGCTGCCCGTTCCCGCTGATCGGCAACCAGGACGTCTCGGTCGACATCAACGCGACCCTGCCGGACAAGATCGCGGTCGGCGAGTACACGCCGAAGATCGACATCACCGCGGTGTCCAACGCGGGCAAGACCGCGACACAGGGCCTCCGCCTCGTCGGCGCCGAAACCATCAAGGGTTCGGCATTGGCCACCTCGCTGGTTTCCAGCCCGCAGGGCCATCTCGCCGTCGGCGTGCCCACCGCCATCCCGCAGCAGCCCATCCCGGCCGAGGGCAACGACCTGGTCGTCAACGCCAGCGGTTCGGCACCGTCGCTGCGGTTCGACAAACCCGGCACGGCGACGCTTTCGGTGCACGACCTCGTGCTCACGATGACCCCGCTGACCGCCTCCGGCGCGGAGACCGGCCTCGGCACTTTCGTCGCGGACTGCACGCCGGCGAACGGCCAGAACAACGTGCTGCACACCTTCACCGTCACCGAGGCAGGCGACACCGTGGCGCCGTCCGCGCCCGGTGCCGTGACCGTCGGTGACGTCACCTCGAACAGCGTCGCGCTGTCCTGGGGCGCCGCCACCGACAACGTGGGCGTGACCGGCTACGACGTCTACCAGGGCACCACCCTGGTCAAGTCCGTCACCGGCACCTCCGCCACCATCGACGGGCTGGCCCCGGACACCGACTACAGCTTCACCGTCAAAGCCAAGGACGCGGCGGGCAACATCTCGCCCGCCACGGCCGCGGTCACGGCGCACACGACCAAGGCGCCGGACACGCAGGCCCCGACCGTGCCGGGCAACCTGCACGCCACCGGCACCACCCAGACCAGCGTCGCGCTGGCCTGGGACGCGTCCAGCGACAACGTGGGCGTGACCGGGTATGACGTGTACCAGGGCGACACCCTCGCCAAGACGGTCACCGGAACCACCGCCACGATCGACGGGCTCACCGCCGACACCGAGTACACCTTCACCGTCGTCGCCAAGGACGCCGCCGGGAACAAATCCACCGCCAGCGCCGCGGCCAAGGCCAAGACCCAGGCCGCGGCCGACACGCAGGCACCCACCGCTCCCGGGAACCTGCACGCCACCGGCACCGCGCAGTCCAGCGTCGGCCTGGCCTGGGACGCGTCGACCGACAACGTCGGCGTGACCGAGTACGACGTGTACCAGGGCGACACCCTCGCCAAGACGGTCACCGGAACCACCGCCACCGTCGACGGGCTGACCCCCGACACCGAGTACACCTTCACCGTCGTCGCCAAGGACGCGGCGGGCAACAAGTCCCCGGCCAGCGCGCCGGTGACCGCGCGCACCGCGACCACACCGGACACCGAAGCGCCTTCGGCACCGGCAGGGCTCGCCACCTCGGACGTGACGCAGTCCAGCGTCGCGCTGTCGTGGACGGCCTCGACCGACAACGTGGGCGTGACCGGCTACGACGTCTACCAGGGCACCAACCTGGTCAAGACCGTCACCGGGACCACGGCGACCGTCGACGGGCTCACCCCGGACACGGACTACTCGTTCACCGTGGTGGCCAAGGACGCCGCGGGTAACAAGTCCCCGGCCAGCGCGGCCGCCACGGCGCACACCAAGGCCGCGCCCGACACGCAGGCCCCGACCGTTCCCGGGGACCTGCACTCGACCGGCGCCACGCAGACCAGCGTGACGCTCGCGTGGACCGCGTCGACCGACAACGTCGGTGTCACCGGCTACGACGTCTACCAGGGCACCAACCTGGTCAAGACCGTCACCGGGACCACGGCGACCGTGGAGGGCCTCACCGCCGACACCGAATACACCTTCACCGTCGTCGCCAAGGACGCCGCCGGGAACAAATCCACCGCCAGCGCCGCGGCCAAGGCCAAGACCCAGGCCGCGGCCGACACGCAGGCACCCACCGTGCCGGGCAACCCGCGCGCTACCGACACGACCCAAACCACGGTCGTGCTGGCGTGGGACGCCGCGACGGACAACGTGGGCGTCACCGGGTACGACGTCTACAACGGCACCAACCTCGTCAAGACGGTCACCGGGACCACGGCGACCGTGGAAGGCCTCACCGCCGACACCGAGTACACCTTCACCGTGGTCGCCAAGGACGCCGCGGGCAACAAGTCGGCGCCCAGTGCCGCGGTCAAGGCGCGGACCAAGCCGAAGGACACCCCGCCGGTCGTCAAGTACAGCTACAATCTGACCGGCAAGTCGCAGCTCAAGAAGCTCACCGGCCCGATCGACCTGCGCGGGGGCATCAACGCCGCGATCTCCCTGTCGAACGGGACCTTCGACGCGGATCTCTCGCTCAACCCGACGAGCGCGAACTTCACGCTCTGGGGCTTCGTCCCGGTCACCGCGAAGATCGAGTTCGCCCCGGTCGGCAAGACCACCGGCACGCTGAAGGACGGGGTGCTCAAGTCGACCTCGTCGGTGACGGTCAAACTGCCGCGGATCACCGTCTTCGGCATCCCGGTCTCGTCGAGCCCGTCGTGCCAGACGAAGACGCCCGCCCAGATCCAGCTCCAGTCGAAGCCCGGCTTCGACCCGCTGGCTGGCGGCAAGCTGACCGGCACCTACACCCTGCCGCCGCTGCAGGGCTGCGGGTTCATGAACGACGTCGTCAGCGGCGTCGCCTCGGGCCCCGGCAACACCATCGAAGTGAACCTCGCCCCGCGTCCGGTCAGCTGACCGGTTCCGGTGCAAGAACCGGCCCCGCCGCAGCCAGCGGCGGGGCCGGTTTTTCGTTGCTCAGCCGGGAGATCCGAACGCGCACACCTTGATCGGGGTGGCGTGCTCGGGGTCGAGCGCGTTGCGGACCAGGTGCCAGACGTTCAGGTCGTAGGCCTCGCCGATGTGACCGACCGGGTCGAGCGGGCAGGAGTCCTGGACGTACTGGTTCCGCACGCCCGGTTCGCGCACGAACGAGGTTTCCGGCGGCGTGACGATCTCGTCGAAGCGCGAGGTGATGATCGTGTACGCCACGCCGGACTGCGCGATCGGACCGGTGGTGAGCGCGGTGATCGCGGGCCCGCCGGGGAACTCGTCGGAGAGCACCGGGATGCCGAGCGCCTTCACGATGGTGTCCAATGTGGACCGTCCACCCGGGAGCAGCTTGTCGGCCAGCTTCACCAGTCCCGCCGCGTCGGTGCCGTGGGTCGGCGGCGCGATCGCCACCACGCGCTTGATGTGCTCGGAGATCCCGTGCATCTTGGTGACGTACAAGGACTGCAGGCCGCCTTCGGAATGCCCGACGATGTCGACCTTCGCCGCCCCCGTCTCCGCGCGCACCTTCTCGACGTAGTCCTTGATTTCCAAAGAGGACTCCGCGACCGGCTTCAGCCCGCCGACGAACGGGAAACCGGGGTAAGCGCCGTAGGTCAGCGAGAACGTGCAGTAGCCCCGTGCCGCGAGATCGGCCTGCAGGAAGTTGATGTCCTCGTAGTACGTCGCGAACGTGCCGTGCAGCAGCACGACGGGCTCGGGATGCGCCGCGCTGGGGCGGCACGAGAAGTCGTTGGTGCCGCCGCCCGCCGCCTGCGCGGGCGCGGCGGCGAACAGCGCGCCCGCCGCCCACAGCACCATCGCCGCGACGAGCGAGCCGAACCGCCGCCGTGTTCGCGTCATTGCGAACCCCTTTCGCTCGGGTTCCGCCAAGCATGCGCCCGGCCGCCCCGCGCTGTCTGCTGGCAGCGAGCGCAAAGATTTTATTCACCCGTTTGTGCGTGGCGACAAGTTCGGCCGATAATGCCGGGATGACGGAAGCAGCGGCACTGCTGCCGAGGGCGCGCGAGCTGGCCACCGCGATGATGGCGAGGTGCGTCGCCGAAATCCCGGCCTACCAGCGGCTCCCCGCGAGCGTGCTGGAAGGCGATCTCGTGGCCAACGCGGCGGCGGTGGTCGAACTCGTCCTCACCACGCTCGACGAGGACCGGGCGCCGACCGATGACGAGCTGGCCATCGCGGTCACCTGGGGCGCCGAACGCGCGCGCGACGGGCTCCCGCTCGACGCGGTGCTGCGGATCTACCCGCTCGGCGCGCAGGAAGCGTGGCGGCTCGCGGCGAGTGAAGGCACCGTCGGGCTGGCCGACCGCCTGTTCGGGTTCCTCGCCGAGGTGATGCCGAGGATCGCCGCCGCCTACCTCCGCGAGCGCGAGGACATCGACTGGGAACGGCGCGAGCACCGCCAGAACCTGGCGGGCAACCTGCTCGCGGGCCGCCCGGCGCACCGTGCCGCGGAACGGGGCGGGCAGACGCTCGCCGACGCATACGACGTCGTCGTGTTCCGGCTCCCCGCGCCGCGCCGAGGCGCCGGAACCCGTGCCACCACGGACCTTTTCCGCGCCGTACGGTCCGAATTGGACACCCGGCGCGAGGTGCTCACCACGTTCGAAGGCGACAGCGGTGTGCTGCTGGTTCCGGCGACCCCGGCCCATTCGGCGGACGAGCTGGTCGCGCGCATCGACGAGGTTTCGCACGCGGCGTGCACGGCCGCGGTCGCCACCGCGCCCGCGCACGCGGACATTCCCCACGCGCACGCCGAAGCCGCCGAGGTGCTCGCGCTCGCCGAACGCCTCGGCAGGCCGCCGAAGCTGTACCGGCTCGCCGATCTCGCGATCGAATACCAGCTCGCCAAGCCGAGCCCGGCCCGCGCCGCGCTCGCCGCGCTGCTGGACCCGCTCGAACCGCACCCGCACCTGATCGACGCGCTGCGCGCCTTCGTCGCGTCCGGCTACCACCGCGGCGAGGCGGCCGCGGCGCTCACCATCCACCGCAACACGCTCACCTACCGGCTCGGGCGCGTGCACCTCATCACCGGCTACGACGCCACCCGGCCCGCCGACGCACGCCAGCTCGCCGCCGCGATGACCGCGTACGACATCGAAGCGCACGAAGCGGGCAAGCACTGACCCCTGTCATCGTGCACAGGTGCGCGACGCCCGTCACCAGACGGTGTATCCCCCGTCCACCACCA
Source organism: Amycolatopsis sp. CA-230715 (assembly GCF_018736145.1). Lineage (GTDB taxonomy): Bacteria > Actinomycetota > Actinomycetes > Mycobacteriales > Pseudonocardiaceae > Amycolatopsis. The sequence goes on along the minus strand of NZ_CP059997.1, from coordinate 6,444,602 downwards.
GATCGGAGCCGGTGAAGTAGCTGCTGGCGTCGGAGGCCAGGAACACCGCCGCGGGCGCGATCTCGCTCGGCTCGGCGACCCTGCCCAGCGGCGTCGAGGAGAGCCACACCTTCTTCCAGTCCTCATTGGACATTCCCTGCTTCGTCAGCTCGGTGCCGACGTACCCCGGCGAAATGGAGTTCACCCGCACCCCGCCGCGGGCCCATTCGGCCGCGAGCGATTTCGTCAGGTGGATCACGGCCGCCTTGGACGCGTTGTAGGACGCCTGCGGCTGCGGGTGGTTCGCGATGTGCCCGCTCATGCTGCCGATGTTGACGATGCTGCCGCCGGTGTCCTGCGCGAGCATGCGCCTGGCAGCGGCCCGGCAGCCGAAGAACACGCCGTCGAGGTTGATCGACAGCACCCGCCGCCATTCGTCGTCGGTGGTGTCCACGGCAGGCTTGTTGAGGACCGTGCCCGCGTTGTTGACGTGCACGTCGAGCGAACCCAGCTCGGCGGCGACGTGGTCAACCGCGGCGTCGAGCGACGCGCTGTCGGTGACGTCCAGCCGCACGAACCCCGCGCCGAGTTCGGCCGCCGTCGCGGTACCGGTTTCCTCGTCGCGGTCGCCGATGACGACCCGCGCGCCCGCCTCCAGGAAGGCGGCCACGATGGCCTTGCCTATTCCCCTTGCCCCACCGGTGACCAGTGCGTTCTTGCCGTCGAGCCCGAAACCAGGCATGTCGTGGCCCCCTTGTCGTGGCGATCTTTGCCTCCAGCCTGCGCAAGGCGACCGGCCCGCGCAACGTGGCCACCGCCGGACGCCGTCACGCGTTACGGTGGGTTCATGCCTGAGCCGATCCTGATCTCGATCTCCGCCGCACTGGCCGCCAAGGCCGCGACCGGGCTCTACGACCTGGTCAAGCGCAAGTTCGCGAAGGACCCGGAAGCCACCGCCGCGCTCACGGCGGCGACCGAGGCCCCCGAAGCGCCCGAACCGATCGCGGCGCTGGCGCAGCGGCTGGAAACCGCCGAGGCCGCCGACCCTTCGTTCGCCGAAGAGCTGCGAGCGGAATGGGAGAAGGTGTCCGTGTCGCAGCACGCCGAGAGCGGTGGTGTCACCAACCAGATCACCGGGAACGTGACCGGTAAGGCACTCCAGGCAGGCGACATCCACGGGAACGTGACCTTCTGATCTTGTAGGATCGCCGTTCGTGTCCGGCCCGCTCGCGCCTCGGTGGCGCACCGTCGCCAGCAGCCGGGCCGTACTGGCGGTGGTGCACAATGTGACCGCGGCCACGCGGTTGTTCGACGTGCTCCCCGTGTTCGCGGACGACCCGCGCGTCGAAGTCACGTTCACCTGCCCACGGTCCAGCGCATTCACCGCGGGCACCGACGAACACCTCGCCTCCCGCGGCATCCGGCTCATGCCGTGGGACGAAGCCGTGCGGTACCCGTTCGACCTCGCCGTGTCCGCCAGCTACGGCGGCGACCTGCATGAATTGCGCGCTCCTTTGCTGGTCGTTCCGCACGGAATGGGATACAATAAATTCTTGGAAACCGGAAACCGGAAACCGGAAACCGGAAACCGGAAACCGGAAACCGGAAACCGGAAACCGGAAACCGGAAACCGGAAACCGGAAACCGGAAACCGGAAACCGGAAACCGGAAACCGGAAACCGGTTTTCGGTTTGTCCTCTCCGTGGATCATGCACGAAGGTGAATTGGTACCCGCCTATATCGTGCTGTCGCACGGTGAACAGCTCGACCGGCTCCGGCTCGCCGTGCCCGAAGCGGCCGAATTCGCCGTGGTGGCCGGGGATCCGAGCCTGGACAGGCTCATCGCGAGCACGCCGCTCCGCGAAACCTACCGGCAGGGCTTCGGGCTCACGAGCACCCAGCGGCTCGTGCTGGTGTCCTCCACCTGGGGCGGGAACTCGTTATACGGTACCGATCCCGAACTCGTGCGAAGGCTCGCGCACGCACTCCCGTTCGACTCGTACCGGATCGCGATCGCGCTGCATCCGAATGTCCACGAAGGACACTCGCGCTGGCAGGTCGCCCGCTGGCTGAACGCCTGCACCAGGGCGGGCGTGCTCGTACTGCCGCACGAAGACCTGTGGCGGCAAGCGATACTGGCCTCGGACGTGGTACTCGGCGACCACGGCTCGGTCACGTTCTACGCCGCCGCCGCCGGGAAACCGGTGTTACTGGCCGCCGCACCGCACGACGACCTGGACCCGGAGTCACCGGTGCACCAGCTCGTGACCACCGCGCCTCGGTTCGATCCGAACGCGGACGCCGGTGGCCAGTTCGACCGCGCGGTGACCGAGCACGATCCCGGCCGGTACTTGCCGATCACCGAGCTCGCCACCGACCTGCCCGGCAAGGCGGCCACCGCGTTGCGCGAACTCTGCTACCGCGCGCTCGACCTGGCACCGCCGGCGCATCCCGCGCCACTGCACGTCCTCCCCGCCCCGGACCTGCCGATCCCGCTGCCGCGAGCGCGGCTGGCCCGCGTCGAAACGGTGCGCCACCACGCGAAGGCACTCGACCTCCGCCTCACCCGGCACGCCGTGGACACCCTGTACGACCCGACCTGGTCCGCGGAACCGGCCCAGCTCGTCGTGCACATCGACGAGCCGGAAGCGACGCTGCTCGAACTGGCCGACGTCGTGGTGCACGACGACCCTCGCGACGCGGGCAGGTGGCTGACCGAAACACTGCACGCGCTGCCGGGCTGCACGATCGCCGCCGCCGGGCTGCCGGACGGCTCGTGGCTGGCGGGAACCACCACCGCGCTGGTCGAAATCACCGGCGTCCACGGCGATCCGCACGCGCTGGTCTCGGCCGTCCACGAAGTGCTCACCGAACCGCACAAGCCGTTCCCCGACGAGGTCACGGTGACCACGGAAACCGGGGCGACCGTGGCCACCGGCCGGTTCAGCCTGCTGCGCTGAGCCGCTCGAGTACCGCGGCCGCTTCGGCGGTGAACCCCCTGAGCTGCCAGATTTCGAGCGCCTTCTCCCAGTTCTCCCGCGCGGCCGCGGTCTCACCGGCACGATCAGCCAGCTTGGCCAGTTCTTCCCACGCCCGAGCGTGTTCCCGGTGCTGCTTGGCGGCCTCGGCCTCCCGGACCACGGTGCGCAGCAGTTCCTCGGCCGCCGCCCGGTTTCCCTGCTCGCCAAGCTTGATACCGCGCCACAGGTCGACTTTGCGGAGATTGGCGGCATCCTCGGCGAACTCGGCTCGCGCGGCATCGAGCAACGCCAGCGCGCTATCCGGCTCGGAAACCTTGGCCAGGTGGAACTTCGCCATCGCGATCCGCCGCGCGACGCCGATCCGCTCGGCCAGCCGCAGGTTTCGCTGGAGCAGCCGCCGCGCCTCGTCCTCGGCACCTTCGTCAATCCTGATGAGCCCTGTCGATTCCTCGACGGTCGCCTGAGCCTCCAGCGACCCGGCTCGTTCCGCCGCTTCCCTCGCCTTGTCGAACGCCTCGATCGCTCGTGGCCAGTTCCGCAACTGCCGGTGGCCGAACCCGAGCTGGATGCCCAGCACCGCCCGCGCGAGATCGTCGCCCCACACCTGCGCGGCCTGGACGCCGAGGCCGTTGACCGCGACCATTTCGGTGGAGTATTCACCGGTCTCGTGCACCGGCCACAACGCCAAGCACAGCTGGACGACCACTTCCGGATCCTCGGCGGCGGCGACCGCGGCCGCGAGGTTGCCCCGTTCGACCTCCAGCCAGCGGAGCGCTTCCTCCTTCGGCACCGGCTCGAACCGGCCGAGCGAGGGCCACAGCGCCTCGGCCCAGCCCCGGCCGGGTTTCACCGCCTCGGCGCAGGCCAGCCCGCGCATCCGGTAGTGGATGAGCAGGGCCTCGGTGAGCCGCGGGCCGTCCTCCTCGGCCGCTTTGGCCGCCGCGTGCTCGGCGATCAGGCCGCCGAGCCGGTACCGCTCGTCGTCCTCTTCCTGCACCAGGCTCGCCCTGACCAGCTCCCGCATCGGTTCCGCGAGGTCTTCCGCGGACACCGCCGCGGCGAGCGCGCCAACGCCGACCGGATCGGCGCCCGGATGCGCCCCGATCGCCCGATAACACCGCCGCGCCAACGGTTCGAGCCGTTCGTAGGCGGTGTCGAACATCGCGGCGAGCGCCAGCTCGGCGAGCGGCCCCTTCCGTTCGAGCTGGCGAACGAGCCGCGAAACCGGCCAGTCGAACTCGTCGATCAGCGCGACGGCGACGTTCAGCGCGGTCGCCGAGCCACCGCAGAACCGCACCAGCCCGGTGACCGCCTCCGGCTCGGCCGCCACCTTGTCGCTCTCGAGTGCCCGTTCCAGCAGCGAACGGGCGGCCTCTTCGGAAAGCGGCTCCAGGCGCACGTGCTTGGCGGAATGCCGCGCCTGGAGCTGGGTGAGGCTGCCGACCTGCACGACGAGCGCGGCGGAACCGGGCCCGGTGGGCAGCAGTGGTTCGGCCTCCGCCGAGCGGAGCGCGTCGTCGATGATCACCGCGAGCCGCTTCTCGCTACTCCAGGTCCGCCACATCGCCGCCCGACCGTCCACACTGGACGGAATAGCGTCGCGGCCGTAGCCGACCGCGGTCAGCATGTCCGCCAACGCGGCTTTCGCCGAGCCCGCGCCGCCGAGCCTCGTGTAGAAAAGACCGTCCGGGTAGACGCTCTGGTGGCGATGGCACCACTCGGTGGCGAGCGCCGTCCGCCCGCTGCCCGGCGCGCCCCCGATCAACGCGGTGCGCAACCCGCCTTCCGCGCTCTCCGGCCGCAGGATCGTGTCCAGCCGCTTCAGCTGGCGTTCGTTGTTGACGTAGTGCGCGGCCTTGGCGCTCAACTGGTTCGGTGTCCGCGGTCGCGCGGGGCGCGTGCCGACGTAGACGTCGCCGTAGATCTTCCCGGCCTGGAGCAAAGACCCGGCTTCGCCCTTGAACTCGTTGTGGATTCCCTCGGCCACGAACTCTCCCCCGCCGAAACAATTCCGGACGTGCCGACCCTACCGCGACGCGGTGACAATCCGCACCGGGTTCCTCGCGCTCGGTTTCCCCAGCTCGCGTGTGCGATGCTGACCGGTCATGGACGATGGTGGCGCGCGGATCGCGGAGAAGCTGGCGACGAGCGTGCTCCAGCGCGTCCCGGCGCTGACCGACGCGCTCGTGCGCGTCATCGAGCAGCAGAATCCCGGCTACCGCCGCATGAACGTGGTGCCGGACGAGGACCTGTGGCGTTCGTGCCACGACAACCTCACGCGCGTGCTGCAGTTGCTGGCCGGGCTCGACCGCGCCGACGACGCCGACGCCGATTTCCACGACGCGGCGGACGCGACGGGACAACGGCGCGCGCGCCAGCGGCTGCCGCTCGACGACCTGTTGCGCTCCTTCCGCCTCGGCGGGCGGCTGGTGTGGCAGGCGCTGATCGAGCAGGCACGGCTCGAAGGCACCGAGGCGGAAGCGCTGGTCGAAGTCGCCACGCGGGTGTGGGAAGTGATCGACGCGCTGTCGGCCCAGGTCGCGGCGGCCTACCACGCGGCGGAGCGCCAGCTCGTGCGCGCGGACGAGCAGCGGCGCGCGGCGTTGTGGGAAGGGCTGTTGCAGGGCAGGGCGAAGGACGCCGCGTTCGCCTACGAAGCGGCCAGGATCGTGCGACTGCCGGTCGACGGGCCGTTCGTCGTGGTCTCGGCGGGCAGCGGGCACGTCACGGACGGCCTCACCGAGGCGCTCGGCGAACGGCTCGACGCGGCGGGCGTCCAGTCGGCGTGGCAGGCGCGGTCCGACATCCTCGTCGGCCTGCTCGCCCTGCCCAAGTCGACGCCGGTGTCCACGGCGGGAGCGGTGGCCGTGCTGCGCGAGCTGCTGGATGCGCCGGTCGGCATGTCGCTCGTCGTGTCGGGCCTCGCCGAGATCGACCTCGCGTTCCGGCAGGCCACGCTGGCCAGGCGCACGGTGCCGCCCGCGCACAACGGGTTCGCGAGCCTTTCCGACCGGCTGCCGGAGGCGCTGCTGCTCAGTTCGCCGGAGCTGACCGAGCCGCTCGTGCAGCGCTGGCTCGGCCCGCTGCTCGACCTCCCGGTGCGGGACCGGCGACTGTACCTGCACACGCTGCGGACGTGGACCGAGACCGCGGGCTCGACGACGAGGACCGCGGAAGCCCTGCACTGTCACCGCAACACGGTGATCAACCGGATCCGGCGGCTGGAGGACCTGCTGGGTCAGTCGCTCAGCGGCGACGACATCCCCATCGAGCTGGGACTCGCCCTCCGCGCACTGCCGTTCTTCCCCAGGGGCGCGCTCTCATGATTTACGAAAAGTTGTGCACTCTGCACAACCGGGTTAGCCCAAACGTAGGCACCGCGGTCGTAGCTTTGCGGTAGTGACCTGTGTAACACTCCGGCCCGAACAGGGGCGCACTCGCCGTGACGACACGGTGACGCGCCCGCCGGTCCCGACCCCGCCAAGCTCTGCCCCACCACGCTCTGGAGACAGCGCCGTTTCGAGAGGACCTTTTGATGGTCGAGCATCATCGCGCGCCCGAAACCCCCGAAGCCGAACCGGACGGGATGGGCCGCCGCCGCTTCCTCGGCTTCCTCGTCGCCGCCCCCACGCTCGCCGTCGCCGCGCAGGTCGGCGGCGCGGCGGTCGACGCGCCCGAGGCCGACGCGGCGATCCCGTCGCTCCCCCAGCCCGCCGATCTCTTCGACCTCGGCGATCTGCAGAACCTGGCCGCGGCACCGACTTCCGGCCTGATCTCGGTGCAGGTCAACGCGGACGGCACGGCCGCGTTCGCACTGCCGAGGGCCGAGGTCGGCCAGGGCATGACCACCGCGGCGGCGATGATGATCGCCGAAGAAATGGACCTGCCGCTGGAAAAGATCACGGTCACCCTCGCCGACGCGCGGCCGGAACTGCTGATGAACCAGCTCACCGGCGGGTCGAACTCGGTGCGCAGCATGTACACCGCGATCAGGACGGTGGCGGCGATCGCGCGCGAGCGGATGGTGGCCACCGCGGCGTCGCAATGGGGTGTGCCCGCCTCGCAACTCCGCGTCGACGACGGCATCGTTTCGCACGCCAACGGCAAACGCGCGCACTACGGCTCGCTGGCGCGCGCGGCGGCGGCCTCGCAGACCACCACGGTCACCGCGAAGCTCAAGGACCGCTCGCAGTTCAAGGTCCTCGGCACCCCGCGCAACCGGATCGACGCGCTGGAGGCGGTGACCGGCCGCAAGCAGTTCACGCTCGACCTCGACGTCCCCGACGCGAAGCCGACCATGGTCGCGCGCCCGCCGACGATCAACGGCACGCCCAAGGCCGTGCTGAACGCGGCGGAGGTCAAGGCGATGCCCGGCGTCACCGACATCGCGCCGATCACCTACGGGGTCGCGGTGCGGGCGGAGACGTTCGGCCAGTGCATCGACGCGATCCGCGCGCTGAAGGTGACCTGGGGCAAGGGCACGGTCGACGGCGAGTCCGACGAAACCGTGTACAAGAAGCTCAAGGCGGCGACGCTGCCGATGGTCGTCCCCGGCCTGCTGACCAAGTCGATCGACGCCGAGTTCACCTTCGCCTTCGCCAGCAACAGCCCGCTGGAGACCGGCAGCGCGATCGCCGACGTGCGCAAGGACCGCGCGGAGATCTGGTCGTGCCTGAAGGTGCCGATCGTGGCGCAGGAGGAGATCGCGGCGAAGATCGGCCTGCCGCAGAGCGCGGTGAAGGTGCACGTGACCACCGGCGGCGGTTCGTTCGGGCGGCACCTGTTCCACGACGCGGCGCTGGAAGCGGCCGAGGCGTCGAAGAAGATGGGCAAGCCGGTCAAGCTGATGTGGTCGCGCACCGACGACTTCCGGCAGGGCCGCACGCACCCGATGTCGGTGTCGCGAGTCCGCGCCACCTACGCGCTGGGCAACGTGGTCAGCTTCGAACAGCGGCACACCAGCGTGCAGACGGAGTTCAGCCACGGCCTCGGCGAGATGATCACCTCGACGGCCGCGAAGCTGCCGATCGCGGGGAACCTCAGCTTCGCCGAGTCGATCTTCGAACTGAGCCAGTCCTCGCCGTACAACTTCGGCGTCACCACGCAACTGCTCAACGAGATCCCGTTGAAGTTCAACACCGGCAGCATGCGGAACATCTACTCGCCGAACGTGGTGACCGCGGAAGAGCTCGTGGTGGACCAGCTCGCCGCGAAGATGGGCAAGGACCCGGTGCAGTTCCGCCGCGAGTTCCTCAAGGACGAGCGGCTGCGCGCCACGCTGGAGCGGGCGGTGCAGGTCGGCGAGTGGGGCAAGAAGCTCCCGGCGGGGATGGCGCAGGGCATCGCGCTGCACTCGGAGTACCGGGGCGCGGTCGCGGTGCTGATCGAGATCGACTGCCGCCCGGAAACGGTCAACCGCAAGGTGCGCGAGGGCGTCACCGGGCCGAGGGTCACCAGGGCACTGGTCGTGGTCGACCCCGGGTTCGCGATCAACCCGCGCGGGCTGGAGGCGCAGATGATCGGCGGACTCAACGACGGCATCGCGACGTGTCTGACGTCGAGTCTGCACATCAAGGACGGCATGCCGCTGGAAGGCAGCTGGGACAACTACTTCTACACCAGGGAGTGGAACACGCCGCTGGAGACGAAGGTCGTGATCATGCCCGACACGTCCTCGAACCCTTGCGGTGCGGGGGAACTCGCGGTGGCGCCCGCGTTCGCGGCCACCGCCTGCGCCTACGCGCGCGCGGTCGGGAAGATGCCGACCACCTTCCCGATCAACCACGGCACGATCAGCTTCGAGCCGATCCCGCTGTCACCGTCCACTCCGGCCTCGCCCACCGACGGCCTCGACCACGCCTTCTAGGAGTTCTTGTGCCCCAACACACTTTCAAGCTCAACGGCAAACAGATCACAGTGGACGCCGAGGACAGCGAGCGGCTGCTGTGGGTGCTGCGCGATCTGCTCGGCGTGAAGGGCCCGAAGTACGGGTGCGGGCTCGACGTCTGCAAGGCGTGCACGAGCCACATCAACGGCAAGGCCTTCAACCCGTGCTCGGTGCCGGTGTCGAAGATCAAGCCGGAAGACGAGGTCACCACGATCGAGGGCCTGCCCGCGACCGTCGGCAAGGACCTGCACCCCATGCAGGAGGCGTGGCTGGAGCTGGACGTGGCCCAGTGCGGTTATTGCCAGCCGGGTCAGATCATGGCCGCGGTCGCCAAGGTCAGGCAGGCGAGGGCGGCCGGGCACGAGATCGGCGACGACGATCTCGACGAGATCCGCAACATCTGCCGGTGCGGCACCTACGCCCGCATCCGCGAGGCCATCAAGCAGGGCGCGAAGGGCATGTGACCCCGCTGAAGATCGGCTGAAGAACCCACCGGCGCGCTTCCCGCCGCGTTCCGTGCTCGCCACCATCGAAGGTCATGGCGGCAATCACGGAACGCGGCGCCGTCCGCAGGCTCCACGACCGGTTCGGGTTCGGGCCGCGGCAGGGCGATCTCGACCGCGGGTTCGCCGAAACGCTCACCGGGCTGCTCGCGCCCGGCGCCGACGCGGGTCCCCCGCCACCGCAGCTCGGCCCGCCGCCGGAACGTCCCGGCAAAAAGGACGAGGCCGCGAAGAAGCAGGCCGCGGCACAACTGAAAGAGCAGGCGACGCAGGCTGTCCTGTGGTGGCTGGACCGGATGGTCACCACCGAGCACGCGAGCGCGGAACGGCTGACCTGGTTCTGGCACGGGCACTTCGCGACCAGCGAGCAGAAGGTGCGCAGCCCGCGGCTGATGCTCGCGCAGAACCAGACGCAGCGTGCGCTCGGCATGGGCAGCTTCACCGCGCTGGCGCGCGCGATGATCGTCGACCCGGCACTGCTGCTGTGGCTGGACGGCAACAAGAACAAGGCGGGCTCGCCGAACGAAAACCTGGCGCGCGAGTTCATGGAGCTGTTCACACTCGGCGTCGGGCACTACACCGAGGACGACGTGCGGGAGGCGGCCCGCGCGCTGACCGGCTGGTCCGCGGACCGCGACGCCACGACGGCGAAGCTGGTCGCGAAACGCCACGACACCGCGCCGAAGCGCATTCTCGGCCGTGACGGCGACTTCACCGCGCAGTCCTTTGTGGACCTCGTACTGGGCAGGCCGGAATCGGCGCCGTTCGTGCTCGGCCGCATCTGGTTCCGCCTCGTTTCTTCCTCGCCGCCGCCCGCCGACGTGCTGAACCGGCTCGTCGCCGCCTACGGCGCGAACCGGGACATCACCGCCGTGCTGAAGGCCATTGCCGCCGAACCCGCGTTCCGCGACCCGGCGTCGGCGCTGGTGAAGCAGCCGGTGGAATGGCTCGCCGGGCTCCTGCGCGCGCTCGGCGTCCGGCCTGGTTCGCTCGACGGCAAGGAACTGTTCGCCGGGTTGCGCGGAATGGGCCAGGTGCCGTTCGAACCGCCGAGCGTCGGCGGATGGGCCGCGGGCGGCGCGTGGCTGACGACCTCGGCTGGCGCGGCGCGGCTGCGGCTCGCCCGGCACGTCGCCGCGCACGCGGACCCCGGCGCCGTGGCTGGCGCGCGCGACCGGGTGGCCGCGGTCGGCGACCTGCTCGGCGTGGACGGCTGGTCGGAGCGGACGAAGAACGCGCTCGCCGGTGTCGCCGGGACCGTGCCGGATCTGATCGCGGTGGCGGCGTGCGCCCCCGAGTACGCAGTGAGCGGGTGAAGGACATGAACAAGCTGACCCGGCGGCGGTTCCTGGCCGCGAGCGGGGTGACGGCGGCGGGCGCGTTGGCGGCCGGGGCGACCCAGGTCGACTGGACCTCGCTGATGACGGCCGCGGCGCGGACACCGCTGGATCCGAAGGACGGCGTGCTCGTGGTCGTCACGCTCTACGGCGGGAACGACGGGCTCAACACCGTCGTCCCGGCCGGTGACAAGGCGTACCAGGACGCGCGGCCCGAACTCGCCTACCGACCCGACGAGGTGCTCGATCTCGGTGAGGAACTGGGCCTCAACCCCGGTCTGAAGGGGCTCAAGGGTTTGTGGGACGACAAGGCGCTCGCCATCGTGCGCGGCGCCGGGTACCCCAACCCCGACCACAGCCACTTCCGGTCGATGGCGATCTGGCAGACGGCGTCACCGAAGACCTCGGTGCCGACCGGCTGGCTCGGCCGGTGGCTCGACACCGCGGGCGACGACCCGTTGCGCGCGGTGTCGGTGGAACCCGTGCTGCCGCCGTTGCTCGCCGGTGCGGGTACCGCGGCCGCGTCGTTACCGGTCGGCGGCTTGGCGTTGCCGAAGGGCGCGCTCGGGAAGTCCTTCGAGGGGCTGGGGGCCGCTCAGCCGGACGAAGGATTCTGGCAGGCGAAGGCGGCCAAGTCCGTCGGGGATCTGCACAACGCGGTGCGCGTGCTCGGCGGCGCGGCGCACGACAAGGAAAAGAAGCAGCGTAAGGGAAAGCTGGCCGCGCAGCTCGACGTGGTCGCGAGCCTGATCGAAGCGGGTGTACCGACCCGCGCGTATTCGGTGTCGCTCGGCGGTTTCGACACGCACGCCGACGAGCGTGGCACGCAGCAGCGGTTGCTGACCGAATTGGACGGTGCGCTGACCCCGTTCGCGCGCCGGCTGGCCGGGACCGACCGCGGCAAGCAGGCCGTGGTGCTGGTGTACTCGGAGTTCGGCAGGCGGGTGCGCGCCAACGCCAGCCAGGGCACCGACCACGGCACGGCGGGCCCGATGTTCGTGCTGGGCAACGGGGTGCGGGGCGGGTTCCACGGCGAGGAGCCGAGCCTGACCGACCTCGCCGACGGCGATCTCAAGCAGACCGTGGACTTCCGCGACGTGTACGCGGCCATGCTGGAGGGTGTGCTCGGCACCCCGGCCGACCGCGTGCTGCCCGGTCACTCAGGACGACTCGACGGGCTGCTGCTCCCGGCTTGAGAGTCCGGCTTGGACAGTCCGTAAAGAACGAACGAAGCTCCGGCGGAGGGCTCGTAGCGGAGGTCGCCGCCGTGTGCGCGGGCGAACCCGCGTGCGATCGCGAGGCCGAGCCCGGATCCGCTCTGGCCGCGGGCGTCGTCGAGGCGCACCAGGCGGTCGAAGATCCGCTCGACGTCCTCGGCTGGCACGCCCGGCCCGGTGTCGGACACGACCACACCGGACTCGGTCACGGTGAGGGTCAGCGTGCCGTGCCCCGCCATCGCGCGCACGGCGTTGTCCACCAGGTTGGCCAGGATCTGGGTGAGCCGGTCGGAATCGCCGAGGACGACCGCGTCCGGTCCCGAGACCTCGACGGTGAGTTCGGGTGCGAGCAGGCGCGCCCGATCCGCCTGCGCCTGCGCGAGCGGCAGCAGCGCGACGGGCGCGGCGTCCAGCCGCACCCCGGCGTCGAGGTGGGCGAGGTCGAGGAGATCGCTCACCAGCTTGCCCGCCCGCTGGGACTCCCGCGCCAGCAACAGGTGCAGGCGTTCGGTGAGCGCCGGATCCGCGTCCGGTCCCTGCTGGAGCACGGCTTCGGCGGCCGCCTGCACGCCCGCGATCGGCGTGCGCAGTTCGTGCGCGGCGTCCGCGACGAACCGGCGCGTCCGCTCCTCCGACGCGCGTGCCGCCCGTTCCGCGCCCTCCAGCGCGTCCAGTGCGTCGTCGAACGCGCTCGCCGCCCTGCCCAGCTCGGTCTTCGCGCTCGACGGGGCCAGCCTGCCGCCGCGCCGCCCGGTCACGATCGACCGCGCCAACCCGGTCATCGCGTCCAAAGGGGACAGTGCGATCCGGACACCGACGAGCAGCGCGGCCGCGGTCACCGCGACCGCGGCCAGCCCGGTGAACAGCAGCACCCACCGCAGCGTCGATTCCGCACCGGCGACGATCGACTCGTCGGCGGTGAGCGTGAGCGCGGCGCCGTTGACCTGTCCCCGCCCGCTCAAGGTCGCCTTCACCTGGCGCAGCCTGGCCTCCGCCGGCCGGGGCGGCGCCCCGAAGACGGTGCCGTCGGTCAGCGTCAACCTGCCTTCGACGCCACGCGTTTCCACGCGCCGCACCAGGTTCTGCGGCGGCGCGCCCTGCTTGGCGAGCTGCTGCGCGAGCTGCACGCGCCCGGCGAGCAGGCCGTTGACGTCGCGTTCCGCCTGCGCGCGGAACACCGCGCTGACCACGAACCCGAGCACCACCAGCACCACCGCGAGCACCACCAGCGCGGTCGTGGTGACCCTGCGGTAGAGGGAGGTGGTGCGCAGCCCGGTCATCCGACGTCGCCCCGCAGCACATACCCCTGCCCGCGCACCGTGTGCAGGATCCGCGGCCCGTGCTGCTCGAGCTTCCGGCGCAGCGTGCTGACGTTGACCTCGACGAGGTTCTCGGCGTAGTCGTCGTACCCCCAGACCGCGGCGAGTATCTGCGTCTTGCTGAGCACGCGATCGCGGTGCGCGGCGAGGTGGCTCAGCAGCTTCCACTCGGTCGCGGTGAGGTCGATCCGCTCGCCGCGGTAGAGCGCCATCCCGGCCTCGGCGTCCACCACGAGATCGCCGATCTCCACGGTCGGCTTGGTGCGGCCGGTCCGGCGCAGCACCGCGGTCACCCTCGCCACGAGTTCGGCCAGCACGAACGGCTTGACCACGTAGTCGTCGGCGCCTTCACCGAGCCCGCGCAGCCGATCCTCCACCCCGTCCCGCGCGGTCAGCATCACCACGCCCGCCGCGGAATGGCGGCGGATCAGCGACAGCAGCTCGAACCCGTCCCTGCCCGGCAACAACACGTCGAGCACCACCAGATCGGGCCGGAACCCCACGAGGTCCTGCTCGATCGCTTCGCCGTCGGCGCGAGCACGCACCTCGAATCCGGCCGTGCCCAACGCGGCCTCCACCGAAACGCGAATCGCTTCGGCGTCCTCGACGAGGAGGATCCGCGGTGCTGTCCGGGAAGTCACCGGCCGAGTTTAGCCGTCGCGGCGGGCGCCGTGCTTGTCGACACGGCTGGTGGCGTCGCCGACGCTAGTGGCGGTTCAAAGAAGGCTTTGGACTGAAGGAGGTGGATGGCTTTTCGAGTCTGACTCCCGTTGCTTCGTTCGGTTTCCTTTCCCAGCTTCACCCTTCGCAACGCTGTTGCCGGAAACCCTTGTATGCCAACGTGTTTCGCGGTTGCGCCGCATGGTTCACCTGGATGGATCATCGAACATGCGAACGATCGGCGGTAGACTGGCAGGGTGTTCGAGACTTCTCCTTCCCTTGCGCCGCAGCAGGATGAGCTGTGGCGACTTGACGCGCGCGAGGTTGCCTCGCTGTTGCGGGAGGAGTTCGTGTCGTGGTGGCAGCAGGAAGCCCGTATCCACCGCATGATCGCGCACCTGGACAATGGCGGTGCCCGCGATCTGGGGTACACGAGTGTGGCCGGGCTGGTGGCCGACATCGCGCGGTGCACCGGACCTGAGGTGAAGAGGCTGGTGAAGCGGGCACTGGTGACCAACCCCGGTCAGGGGATCGATGGTACGGAAATTCCCGCGGCCGCGCCCCTTGTCGGCGACGCTGCCCGAGAGGGTGCGATCTCGCCCGAGCACGTGGACAAGATCGTGCGGGTGCTGGAGAAAATCCCCGCCACGACTCCGGTTGAGGATCGGGAGTTCGCGGAGCGGTCTCTTGTGGAACTGGCGCGGAAGGCGGGCACCTCGCAAATCTCCAAGCTGGGCAAGGAACTCCTCGGTTACCTCGACCCCGACGGCCCCGAACCCCGCGACACTCCCGAACCCACCCGGGCGCTGCACTTCCACCAGCGCAAGGACGGTTCAGCCAAGTTCGACGGCTACCTCGACCCCATCTCCGCCGCCAAAACCCTCGCCCTGCTCGACCCGCTCGCCCAGTCCCAACCGAACGACCCGTCCGGCAATCCGCTGCGGCGCGGGCAGGCCGAGCGGTACGGGGACGCGTTCATGGAGATGGTCGCCCTCGCCGCCAGTCACCCCGAATCGCCGAACCGCAGTGGCGGCCGGGCGGATCTGATCGTGACGATCCCCCTGGCCGACCTCAAAGCCGAGCTGGGCAAAGCCTGCCTGGACATGGTCACCGACATCACCGCCAGCGAAGCCCGCATCCTGGCCTGCGACTGCAGGATCATCCCGATGATGCTCGACGGCAAAGGCCAACCCCTCGAAGTCGGGCGGGCGAAACGTCTGGTCACCGAAGCGATCCGATACATGCTTGCCATGCGCGACAAAGGATGCGCGTTCCCCGGATGTTCGCGCGCGCCGCGTCATTGCGAGGCGCACCACGTCGTACCGTGGGCACACGGCGGCCTCACCGAGGTGGGCAATCTCGTGCTGCTATGCGGACACCACCATCGGCTGTTGCATCGTAGCGACTGGACACTCCGCATGGTCAACGGACTCCCCGAATTCACCCCACCCGACTTCATCGACCCCTGGCGAAGATCCCGAACCAACAGCCACACCGCCCAACCCCGCGCCGCCTAAGCAACTCCGCCGCCATCGGCGGCCCGGCAGTCGCTGTGTCCACAGCGGACTGATCGACGAAACCCCCGTTCTTCAGCCACTCCCGGGTGAAGGGCAGAACGAACGAGCCCGGTATTCGAACCGTGGGCGCCGAACCATTCTCGGCCCCCATCCGGCGAACGGCTCGGCGCAAACTCTCGATGCAGCGGCTCAGTGCGATCCCATCCTGGCCGGGCAGGTAATCAGGCGCACGATCATTGCGGTGAGCGAGTTGGCGGGGAGCTTGCTGCGCTGTCTGACGACCAGCGCCGCCAGACGGCGGCCCACCACCACGCGACCACCTCTCGCGCCCTCCGCCCCAGGCGGCCGAGGGCCCGCCGAATCACGCCCTCGCGAATCGAGGCCCCCGGTCGCCTTCGCGAGCCAGCGCCCAGCGCCTCGCTGACCGGCCAAGATGCGTCACGAACCTTGGCGATCAAGGAAAATTCGTAACCAGGATGACGCCGCCGCAGCATCGATGCACGTATTAGCAGAAGACCATACGAAAGTCGCTTCCAGCAGCTCCGGGGTGGAAAACCGCTGCTGTGCAAGTGTTTGCGGGGGCACTACGGATAAATCCGCAGGCCACCACTAGTCCACTCAGCGCATTGACGGCCCTCTTGCCGAATTCTTTACTCAAGCTCGTCCGAGGTCTCGTCCCCTGCACCTCCTCGGACGGTTCTCCCCCGCACACCGTGCTGCCCGGCGCGACGGCCCGTTTCCCCGTCTCGCCGGGCAGCGCGGCCTGCCTTGAACGAAAGGTATCCGCGATGACTCAGCGTGGACTGAGATCAGGCCTGGCTGCGATAGCCGGCCTGGCCATGACCATGGCGATGCCGGCGATCCCGGCCACCGCCGCACCGGCCGCACCTCCCGCACAGCCAGCCAGCCCCGAGGCCGCCGCCATCAGCGCGGCCGACCAGGCCGCGGCCATCGGCGTCGACAAGCTGAGCAAGGGCGCGAACGAGGCGTTCCACCGCCTCGGCGTCACCCCTGGTGGCGCGGGCCTGTTCTACGTGTCCTACGAGCGCACCTACCACGGCCTGCCGGTCATCGGTGGCGACGCGGTCGTGGTCGCCGACGGTGTCGGTCACGTCCGGGACACCAGCGCCGCGGCCACCGCCGACATCAAGGTGGGCACGAAGCCGGGAATCAGCGCGGACCGCGCCGCCTCCATCGCACGCGGCCAGCTGTCCACAGTGGACAGCGTGTCCTCGCCGAACCTCGTGGTGGTGGGCGGGGCCACCCCGAAGCTCGCCTACGAGGTCGTCGTCAAGGGCAGGGGCGCGAACCTGCCGAGTAACCTGCACGTCTTCGTCGACGGCGCGACGGGCGCCGTGCTGGACAAGCGCGACGACGTCAAGACCCTGGCGCCGCGCGCCACGGGCACGCCCGCGAGCACGCCGCCGGCGCCCTTGGGCAGCGGCAACAGCTACTACGTAGGCAACGTCACGATCGACACCACGGGCTCCGGCAGCTCGTACTCCATGCGGGACCCCGGGCGCAGCGGCATCAGCTGCGGGCGTGAAGGCGGCTCCGTGTTCACCGGCAACGACGACGCATGGGGCAACGGCTCCGGCACCGACCTCGAGACCGGCTGCGTCGACACGCTGTTCGCGGTCCAGCACGAGTGGAACATGCTCAAGGACTGGCTGGGACGCAACGGGATCGACGGCAACGGGCGCGGGTTCCCGGCATCGGTCGGCCTGAACGACGTCAACGCGTACTGGGACGGCTCGTCGACGCACTTCGGGCACTCGCAGGACAACCGGCGCCAGGCGACCTCGATGGACGTCGTCGGCCACGAGTTCGGCCACGGCGTCTTCCAGAACACCCCGGGTGGCGCGGGCTCGGGCAACGAGAACGGCGGCCTGAACGAGTCGACCGGTGACATCTTCGGCGCGCTCACCGAGTTCTACACGAACAACGCGAAGGACACCCCCGACTACGAGGTCGGCGAAGGCGTGAACCTGGTCGGCAAGGGCCCGATCCGGTACATGTACGACCCGTCGAAGGTCGGCGACCCGAACTGCTACTCGTCGTCGATCCCGAACACCGAGGTGCACGCCGCCGCGGGCCCGCAGAACCACTGGTTCTACCTGCTCGCCGAGGGCACCGCGCCGACCGACGGCCAGCCGACCAGCCCGACCTGCAACAACAGCTCGATCACCGGGATCGGTATCCAGTCGGCGGGCAAGATCTTCTACAACGCCCTGCTGAAGAAGACCTCATCGTGGCGGACCAGCTCGGCGCGCAAGGCCACCCTGGAAGCGTCGCTCACGCTGTTCCCCAACAGCTGCACCGAGTTCAACGCGGTGAAGGCCGCGTGGAACGCCGTCAGCGTGCCCCCGGTCAGCGGTGAGCCGACCACCTGCAACCAGCAGCCGGGCAAGAACGACTACTCGGTCAGCCTGAGCCCAACTTCGGGCACCGTGAAGCCGGGCGAGTCCGCGACGGTCACCGTGGGCACCACGACGACCAACGGCACCGCGCAGTCGATCAAGCTGACCGCCTCCGGGCTGCCCACCGGCGCGACCGCGAAGTTCGAGCCGGAGTCGATCACCTCGGGTGGCTCGTCGAAGCTGACGATCACCACCGCGGCCACCACCCCGAACGGGACCAGCAAGGTCACGATCAACGCGGACGGTGTCGAAGTGGACCACACCGTGCAGTACGACCTGACGGTCGGCAGCGGCAACCCGCCGACGGGCTGCGACGGCGTCGCGGCATGGGACGCCAACACGCTGTACGTGCCGGGTGACGTCGTTTCGCACAACGGTCACAAGTGGACGTCCAACTGGTACTCGGCCGGTTCCGAGCCCGGTTCGCCCGGTTCCTGGTACGTCTGGAAGGACTCCGGCGCCTGCTGATCACCCACTGACCACGGTGCGGCGGCGCTGACCCCGATCGGCGCCGCCGCACCGCTCCAACCCCGAACTAAGGAGCACTGATCGTGCGAGCTTTCAAGGGCTTCGCCGCCGGGATGGCACTGGCGCTGGGGCTGGGCATGGGGCAGGCGGTCGCGGCACCCGCGGCACCGGTGGCCCCCGCGCCGCACGCGGTCGCCGCGCCGGACATCTCACTCGCCAACGTCAGGGGGCACCTGAGCCAGCTGGAGACCATCGCGCGCCAGTACGGCGGCAGCCGCACCGCGGCGAGTGGCGGTTACGCCGCTTCGGTGTCCTATGTGGAGCAGAAGCTGAAGGAGGCCGGGTTCACCACCAGCCGCCAGACGTGCACGAGCTGCTCCGGGCAGAGCCAGAACCTGATCGCGGAATGGCCGAAGGGCGACGCGAACCAGGTGATCATGCTCGGCGCGCACCTGGACAGCGTCTCCGCGGGCCCCGGCATCAACGACAACGGTTCCGGCAGCGCGGCGATCCTCGAGGTCGCGCTGACGCTGGCGAAGACGAACCCCGAGATGGCGAAGCGCGTCCGGTTCGGCTGGTGGGCCGACGAGGAGTCGGGGCTGCGCGGCTCCCGGTTCTACGTCAACAACCTGCCGTCGTCGGAGCGGTCGAAGATCAAGGCGTACCTGAACTTCGACATGATCGCGTCGAGCAACTGGGGTCATTTCGTCTACGACGACGTGGCCTCGATCAAGGCGGTGTTCGACGAGTACTTCGCCACGCTCAACGTGCCGACCGAAGGGGACAGCGAGGGCGATGGGCGTTCGGACCACGCCTCCTTCAAGAGCGCCGGGATCCCCGTCGGCGGCCTCGCCACGGGTGCCGGTGACATCAAGTCCGCGGCGCAGCAACGAAAGTGGGGCGGCACCGCGGGTGCGGCGTTCGACAACTGCTACCACCGTTCCTGCGACACGCTGTCGAACCTGAAGGACGTCCCGATGGACCGCAACAGCGACGCGATCGCCTACGCGGTCTGGAAGCTCGCGGTCGGATCGTCGACACCGCCGGGCGACCGGGTCTTCACCAACAGCACGGCCTACCCGATCACCGACTACGGCACCGTGAACAGCCCCGTGTCCGCCACCACCGCCGGTGCCGCGAACTCGCCGGTGCAGGTGAAGATCACCGCCTCGCACACCTGCGCGGAGGACCTCCGGATCAGCCTGACCGGGCCGTCGGGGCGCAGCTACTCGGTCAAGCCGACCGGGAACGCGCCGTGCACGCAATTCGGCACGAGGGACTTCTCGGTTCCGGTGACGACCGAGAACGCGGCCGGTACCTGGACGCTCGTCGTCTACGACGCGTTCGCGGGCGACACCGGCACGCTCACCAGCTGGGCCCTCACCGTCTGACCCGAGGGGGAGGGAAAAGTCCCTGATGGCCACCATCGCGGCACAACACCGCAGCGCGAAGCGCTTCCTCAAGGGGCGGCGGTCGGGCGACGGGTGGGCGCGTGATGGTGGCCATCAGGGCGTCAAGGTGATGCTCAGCCCGCGGCCGAGATCACGATCGTCTGCACCGTCGCGTCGGTGACCGTGGGCACCATGAGCGAGGCGCTGGCCGACGTCACGTAGAACACCGGCGGAGCGTCTTCTCCGCTGCCGACCAGTCCTGGCGTCACCACGCCCAGGTGGTCGTTGGCGAAATCGGTGATCGTGTCGTTGCGCATCAGTTCTCCCTTTGCTCGGACGTTCGTTCTTCTTTCCCCACGCCCCGTTCCCGTGGCGTCGAGCGTGATTTGCGCTCGGAGAGCACGTGCAGGATGGCCGGGTGCGTCGCGCCGAAGGCGAGCACGAACCGGTTCAGCCCCATGAACTGGCCGATGCCGAGGTGGAACGAGGTCATCATGCCGAGGTACGCGCGCGCCGCGGGCAGCGGCAGCACGAACACGACCGGGAAGCCGAGTTCGGCGGCGATCGTGCTCCACGAAACGAGCTTGCCCAGCAGGGGAAACCGCGTGACGAGGCGGTGCACGCGCGGGTCGCCGTAGTTGCGGGTGCGGATGATGCCCTCGAAGGCCTCCCCGTGGAGCCAGACCGGGGACACCACTTTGACCAGACCCGACGCGACATAGGAGATTGTGGTCTCCAGCGCCAGCGTGCGCAGGGCGAGATCGCGCGCCTTCTCGCGGTCCTTGAGCGTGGCCGTGGCGGCGAACGTGACGTTGATGACCTGCTGCAACTGATCGGCGCCGTCGCCGCCGAACGGGTTGCGCGCGCGATTCGTGGCCCCGATCGCCGCGAGCGCCGCCGCGCCCGCGAACTGGACGCGACGCGAGCGCGGCCAAGCGATCGTGGCCGCCGAAGCCGCCGCCTGCGCCGCGTACAACCCGACGCTCGCCTTCTTCGACGAGAGCGCGTCGACGAGACGGGGAAACCGCTTCGCGAACTTCGGCTTGGTCTTACCGAGCTGTGTGCTGAGCAGCTCGCCCTTTTCGAACCGAGCGGACTGACTGAGCATCTCCAACGCCGAAACGAGGGTGCCCAGCGACGCCACCCGCCTGGCGACGACATCGTGCTGACGTCCGATGGCCATGGGTTTCCTTTACTGGAACGGAGAAGCCGCGGCGACGGCCGACGAACCCGACGCCGCGGCGCTCACCCCGCTCGCGCGACCACGGGAGCGACCGCGTGACCGGTTTCGAATGTCAGGAGTTTACGGCGAAAGTAGCGGGGATGTCGTTGAAAAAGCTGTCATAGAAATTGGTCAGGTAGGCTTGAGAGGTACAAAAATACGAGATCTCGTCATCGCCGGTAGAAACGAACCCGGGCGACACTGAAGGCAGGTTCTCGTTGGCATAGGTCGCCACGACATCGTTGTGCATCTTCTCTCCTTAACGGACCGATGTATCCATCAATATTTTCATTCACAAAGCTCCCGTTTGACGTCGTCGAGACCGATCTCTCGCGAAGCGAAAACGGGAATTATTTCCAGATCGTCGCCGCGGGACGGGAACGACTCCATCAGCAGGAACTGCGTCGCCTCGGCGACCGGGTCGTGCGGGAGGTGCTCGCGTACGTATTCGGCGAGGAATCCGTAGCCGAAGGACTTCTCGATGCGGTCGAGGTCGCCGCGGACGGTAGCCGCGAACGTTGTGATGGACTGCAGCGAGTCGAACAGCGCCTTCGGGCTGCGATTGCGCGCGTTCCACACCAGCGCGTACCAGGGCCGGTCGCCGGTCACCGGGACCTGCTCCCACGGCGTCGCCCCCGAGGCCGAGACGTCGCGGTAGAGCAGGTGCACGTCCTTGGTCCCCGGGTTCGGCCCGAAGAACCGCCAGTTGGGCACCGGGATCCGCCACGCGCCCTTGCCGAGCAGCCCGTCGAACCGGGTGTCCGGCAACTGGCCCGCCGCGGTGACCACCAGCCACGTCGCCAGGCCCGTGGTCACGGCCGCGGTCTTCCACCGCTCACCGCGCATCGCGCACCTCCTCCACCTCGGACCGCATACCGGCCGCGATCACCCGCACGACCTCCGCGGCGTGCTCGCGCGTCGCGACGACGGACTCGTGTTCCGCGTCCTGCACGAAGTGGTGTTCGGACTCCGTGGAAAGATCGAGCAGCTCCGCCTGAGCCGACCGGTGCGCCGCCGAGCTGGCGAGCCCGTTGGACACGGTCACCACGTCCATCGGCACGCCAACGTCGCCCAGCTCGGGAAAGTCCTGCGACGCCCGGTATTCGCGGTGCGCGGTCGCCCACGACCGGTACTCGCTCAGGAACGCGCGATGGGTTCGGTTCACCTCGTCGGCGTAGGTGCGCCGCCGGTTCGCGGCCGGTCTCAGCGCGCCCAGCCCGGTCAGCGCGAAGATCCGTTCCAGCACCATCGTCTGGCGTGCCCAGCGGTCGGGCGCGCTTCCCGCGGTGCGGTGCACCTGCCGGATGTTCGTCGAATCCACCAGCACCAGCCGCCGGATGCCGCGGTCGGTGCCGCGGTGGAACGCGGCGTATGCCGCCGCGAGGTAGCCGCCGAGCGAATGGCCGACCAGCACCACGGGGCGTTCGGGGAAATGGGCGTTCCGCAGCTCGTCGAGGAGATCGAAGTGCTCGCGGAGGGCGAACTCGGGCCGCGGGGTGCTGAGGCCGTACCCCGGCCGGTGGTACCGGAACCACCCGGCGTCGCCGGGGAGTTCGGCGCACACCCAGTCCCAGTACTCGTGCGGCATGCCCAGCCCGGCTTCGAGCAGCACGACGTAACGGGCGTCGTCCGGCAGATGCGCGGCGAACTCCACGAGCGTCCCGTCCGCACGCCGGTGCACCGGGTAGCGCCGCTTCCGGTCGCGCCTGCCGGACCGCCGGGTGAGCACACCGGTGGCGGCACTGAGCCCCAGCAAGACCGACAGCCCGGCGGCCACCTGCCGTTCCAGTGCGGACACCGTCAGACCACCGAGCCGAAGGACATGGTTTCCCTTTCGCCGAGCCGTAAAGCTGTCGTCGACGGCAAGTTAGCAGCGCTTTGCCGCGCACCGGATCCATCATTTTGCTGGTCTCCCCGTGCCCGGTTGGGACGGTGCCGTTCCGGGTACCCCAGGTGGCGTAGCCACCCGGATACGGAGGACCACGTGCGGAACTACCAGGACTTCCTCACCGATGTCGAATACCCTTGCCGGCGCGACGAAATCCTGCGCAGGGCCGCCGCGAACGGTGCCGGGGACAACGTGCTCGGACGGCTGAGCACGTTGCCCGAACGGGACTACGACTGCCTCGACACCGTCCACAGTGAACTCAGCGAGGAGTTCGGCAGGGAGAACCGCGGCTGATCAACCACCAGGGGTCGTCTCGCCGCCGAGCGCGGCGAGCACCTCTCCCGTGTAGTAGCCGGAAAGCTGGTTCGACGCCAGGAAGACGTAGGACGGCGCCAGGTCGTCGGGATGCGCCGCCTCCCCGAACGGCACCTGCAGGCCGAACTTCTCGACCTTTTCCGGCGGGAAGGTGGCCGGGATCAGCGGTGTCCACACCGGACCCGGCGCCACGCAGTTCACCCTGATCCGCCGGTCGGCGAGCGCCTGTGCCATCGCGTAGGTCCAGGCGTGGATCGCGCCCTTGGTCGCGGAGTAGTCGATGAGGGACTTGTTGCCGCGCAACCCGTTCACCGAGCCGGTGTTGATGATGACGCTGCCGTCGCGCAGATGCGGCAGTGCCGCCGCCGTCACGCGGAAGTAGCTGTGGATGTTGACGTCGAAGGTGTGCATCCACTGGTCCTCGGTCAGCTCCTCCGGCGAATCCACCGGCCACTGCGTCGCCGCGTTGTTGACCAGGATTTCGAGCCCGCCGAGGAGCCGCACGGTCTGCTCGACCACGTCCCGGCAGTGCTCACCGCCCGCGAGGTCCCCTGGCAGCAGCACGCACTGCCGCCCTTCCGCGCGCACCAGCCCCGCGGTGCGCTCGGCGTCGGAGTGCTCGTTCAGGTACGCGATCGCGATGTCCGCACCCTCCTTGGCGAACGCGACGGCCACCGCGCGCCCGATACCGGAGTCACCGCCGGTGATCAACGCCCGCAGCCCGGTGAACAGGCCGCGGCCGACGTACCCCGTCATCCGGTCACGCGGCCGGGGATCCATCTCCTCGCTGGTCCCCGGCGGATCCTGCTGCTGCGGCGGCTGGTTTCGGTCGCTCATGAGCCCCGGTTACCCGGACCGCCGAGCCGCGAAACGGGACCTCAGATCGCGCGGGCGCCCTTGCCCAGTACGACGATGCCGCCTTCGCTGACGTGGTAGTGCTCGCGGTCGCGCGCCAGGTCGACGCCGATGTGCGCGCCGGGTGGGACGACCACGTTCTTGTCCAGGATCGCCCGGCGTACCACGGCGCCCTTGCCGACGCGGACGCCGTCGAGCAATACCGAGCCTTGCACCACGGCGCCGTTTTCCACGTAGACGTCCGGGGAGAGCACCGAATCGACCACCTGCGCGCCGGAGATGATGCAGCCGTTGCTGACGATCGACTGGTTCGCGGTGCCGCCTTCGACGAACTTCGCGGCGGCGCGTTGCGCGGGGTGCGCGAGTATCGGCCAGCGCCGGTTGTACAGGTTGAAGATCGGGTAGGTGGAGATCAGGTCCGTGTGCGCGTCGTAGTAGCTGTCGATGGTGCCGACGTCGCGCCAGTACCCGTGGTCGCGTTCGGTTTCGCCGGGCACCTCGTTGCCGGTGAAGTCGTAGACGTGCGCCTGGCCGGTTTCCACCAGCGCCGGGATGATGTCGCGGCCCATGTCGTGGTGCGAGGACGGGTTCCGCGCGTCCTTTTCCAGCGCGTCGAGCATGACCTGCGTGGTGAACACGTAGTTGCCCATGGACACATAGGACTCACCTGGCGAGTCCGGCAGGCCGGGCGGGTCCGTCGGCTTTTCCAGGAACGCGTCGATCGCCGAGCCGTCGGCCGTCTGGATCACGCCGAACGAACTCGCCTCCTCCCGGCGCACCCTGATGCCCGCGACGGTGACGCCCGCGCCCGCTTCGATATGCGCGTCGATCATCTGCCGCGGGTCCATCCGGTAGATGTTGTCGGCGCCGAACACCGCGATGTAGGCGGGCTGCTCGTCGTGCACCAGGTTCAGGCTCTGGTGGATCGCGTCGGCGCTGCCCTGGTACCAGCGCGGCCCGAGCCGCTGCTGCGCGGGCACCGGCGTGACGTACTCACCGGTGAGCGAGGACAGCCGCCAGGTGGTGCTGATGTGCCGGTCGAGCGAATGCGACTTGTACTGGGTGAGCACGCAGATCCGCCGGACGCCGCCGTGCACGAGGTTCGACAGCACGAAGTCCACCAGCCGGTGCACCCCGCCGAAGGGCACCGCGGGTTTCGCGCGGTCCGCGGTCAGCGGCATGAGCCGTTTGCCCTCGCCGCCCGCGAGGACGATGCCGAGTACGTCGGATCCGTCAATCACGAAGACCTCCGTAGATACCGGCCGTCCGCTCGGCGATCGCGGCCCACCCGAACTCCCCGACCGCGCGCGCACGCCCGGCCGCCCCCATTTCGGCGGCCCGTCCCGGATCGCCGACCAGCTCGTTGATCCCGGCCGCGAGCCCGGCTTCGAACGCGGCCGTATCGTTTTCGTCGTAGTGCACGAGCAGACCGGTCTTCCCGTCCTCGACGACCTCGGGGATACCGCCGACATCGCTCGCGACGACCGCCGTGCCGCACGCCATCGCCTCCAGGTTCACGATCCCCAGCGGCTCGTAGACCGACGGGCAGGCGAACACCGCGGCGTGCGTCAGCAGGCGCACGACCTCGTCGCGCGGCAGCATCTCGGGGATCCAGTGCACCCCGGTCCGGTTCCGCTGCAGGTCGGCGACCAGCCCGCGGAACTCGACGTCCAGCTCGGGCGTGTCCGCGCCACCCGCGCACAACACGAGCTGGGTGCCTTCGTCGAGCGCGGCGCCAGCGCGGACGAGGTGCGGCACGCCCTTCTGCCGGGTGATCCTGCCGACGAACAGCACGTACGGCCGATCGGGATCGATGCCGTGCTTCGCGAGCACGGCCGGGTCTTCGCGGGGCTGGTAGAGCGCGGTGTCGATCCCGTTGTGGACGACGTGCACGCGGTCCGGCGCCACCGCGGGGTAGGCGTCGAGGACGTCCTGGCGCATGCCGCCGCTGACCGCGATGATCGCGTCCGCGGACTCGTACGCCTCGCGCTCGATCCACGACGAGATCCGGTAGCCGCCGCCGAGCTGCTCGGCCTTCCACGGGCGCAGCGGTTCCAGCGAGTGCGCGGTCACCACGTGCGGGATGCCGTGGTGCAGCTTCGCGAGGTGCCCGGCGAGGTTCGCGTACCAGGTGTGGCTGTGCGCCAGCTCGTGGCCAGACAGCGCCGCCGCCATGGACACCGCGATGTCCATCGTGGAGAACGCGGCCTCGGCGTAGCCGTGCGCGTCGGTGTGCCCGTGCGCGCCGTCGCGGTCCGCGCCCCAGCAGTGCACGTCGAGATCGACGAGCGAGCGCAGTTCGCGGGCGAGGAATTCGACGTGCACCCCGGCGCCGCCGTAGACGTCCGGCGGGTACTCCCGGGTGAGCAGGCCGATCTTCATGTCCCGCACCCTACGCACTCACACCCGGCGAACGCAGTCTGGCGGATGGGCGAATTACCGGACAGAATCGGGTTCTTCCGCCAGCCAGAGCACCCCGGCGGGCGGGAGCTGGAGCACGGCCGAAGCTGGCTGCCCGTGCCACGGTTCGGTCACCGCTTCCACCTCTCCCAGGTTCCCGACCCCGGAGCCGCCGTAGGCCTCGGCGTCGGTGTTGAGCACTTCGCGCCAGCGCCCCGCCGAGGGCAGCCCGACCCGGTAGTCGTGGTGCGGCACGCCGGCGAAGTTCGCCACGCACGCCAGCCGCGAGCCGTCCTTGCCGATGCGCAGGAAGCTCAGCACGTTGCCGTTCGCGTCGTTCGCGTCGATCCACTGGAAGCCCTCGTAGGAGGTGTCCTGGCTGTAGAGCGCGGGCAGCTGCCGGTAGGCGCCGTTCAGCTCGCGCGTCAGCTCGCGCACGCCGCGGTGCAGCGGCTCCTCCAGCAGGTGCCAGTCGAGCGAGCGGGATTCCGACCACTCCGCGCGCTGCCCGAACTCGCCGCCCATGAACAGCAGTTGCTTGCCGGGGTGCGCCCACATGAACGCCAGCAGCGAGCGCACACCCGCCGCCTTGTTCCAGTCGTCGCCCGGCATGCGCTCCCACAGCGATCCCTTGCCGTGCACCACTTCGTCGTGCGAGAGCGGGAGCACGAAGTGCTCGCTCCACGCGTAGACGAGCGAGAAGGTCATCTCGTTGTGGTGGTAGGCGCGGTGCACCGGCTCGTGGCCGAGGTAGCGCAGCGTGTCGTGCATCCAGCCCATGTTCCACTTGAAACCGAACCCGAGCCCGCCGAGATGCGTCGGCCTGGTCACGCCTGGCCACGCGGTGGACTCCTCGGCCATCATCACCACGCCGGGGTGTCGCTTGTAGACGGTCGCGTTGAGCTCCTGCAGGAACCGGACGGCGTCGAGGTTTTCCCTGCCGCCGTACTGGTTCGGGAGCCACTCACCGTCCTTTCGGGAATAGTCGAGGTAGAGCATCGAGGCGACGGCGTCCACCCGGAGGCCGTCGAGGTGGTACTCCTCCAGCCAGAACAGCGCGTTGGCGACGAGGAAGTTGCGGACCTCGTTGCGGCCGAAGTCGAACACGTAGGTGCCCCAGTCCGGCTGCTCGCCGCGACGGGGATCCGCGTGCTCGTAGAGCGGGGTGCCGTCGAACCGCGCGAGCGCCCAGGCATCGCGCGGGAAGTGCGCGGGCACCCAGTCCATCAGCACGCCGAACCCGCGCCGGTGCAGAATGTCCACAAAGGACCGGAAATCGTCCGGCGAGCCGAACCGCGCGGTCGGCGCGTAGTACGAGGTCACCTGGTAGCCCCAGGATCCGCCGAACGGGTGCTCGGTGATCGGCAGCAGCTCGACGTGGGTGAAACCGGTTTCCGCCAGGTAATCCGCGAGCTGCTCGGCCAGTTCGCGGTACCCGAGGCCGGGCCGCCACGATCCCAAGTGGACTTCGTAGACGCTCATCGGCGCGTCGGCCCAGTTCGTCACCTCGCGCGCTGCCGTCCACTCGTCGTCGCCCCACACGTGCGACGAGCTGGTGACCACCGAGGCCGTGGCGGGCGGCTTCTCCGTGGCGAAGGCCATCGGGTCGGCCTTCTCGTGCCAGTTGCCGTCCTGGCCCAGGATGCGGAACTTGTAGCACGCACCGGCACCGACGCCGGGCACGAAGATCTCCCACACCCCCGAAGAGCCGAGCGAGCGCATCGGGTGCGCGCGGCCCTCCCAGCCGTTGAAGTCGCCGATCACGCGCACACCGCGCGCGGTCGGCGCCCACACCGCGAATGACACGCCCTCGACCGTCCCGTGTGGAGTGTCGTACGACCGCACGTGCGCGCCGAGCGCGTCCCACAGCTGTTCGTGCCTGCCCTCGCCGATCAGGTGCAGGTCCAGCTCCCCCACCGTGGGCAGCCAGCGGTACGGGTCGTCGGTGGTTTCGGTGTGGGAGTCGAAGGAAACTTCGAGCCGGTAGTCACCGGGGTGTTCGGGCAGCGCGCCCGAGAACAGGCCGTCGACGACGTGGTCGAGCGGGAACGAGCGCGTGCCCGCGACCACCGCCACCGCCTTCGCGCCCGGCCGCAGCGCCCTGGCCACCACGGTGCCCCCGCTGGAACTCCCGCCGTGCACGCCGAGCACGCCGTGCGGATCGTGGTGCGACCCGGCGAGTAGCCGGTCGATGTCCTCGGCCGGTGGCGCCGAATCCGGCAGGTTCGCGGTCATGGTGCTACTCCCGGGTTATCGAAGCGATCGAAGACAGCGGCACGCCGAGCCAGTCCGGCCGGTTCGCGTGCTCGTAGGCGACCTCGTAGACGGCCTTGTCGAGTTCGAAGGCCCGCAGCAGCGCGCCGTGGTCGCGAGGGTCGCCGATCGACTCGTCGGCCGCTTTCGCGTAGCCGTCGCAGAACGCGGCGCGGTTGCGGCGCGCCCATTCGAGCGCGCGCTCGGTGAGCAGCGGATCGGCGTCCTGACCGACGAGCAGCTGCTGCGCCGCGTAGTCGAAGGAACGCAGCATCCCCGCGACGTCGCGCAACGGCGAACGCAGCGCGTGGCGCTCCTCCACCGGCGCGGCCGGCTCGCCCTCGAAGTCGAGCAGCAGCCAGCCGTTGACGGTCCGCAGCACCTGCCCGAGGTGCAGGTCGCCGTGGATGTACTGCATGGCGATCGAATTCGCGGGTGCCGAGGAGAGCGCTTCGAACGCGGCGCGCAGGCCGGGCACGTGCGGCACCAGCCCCGGCACCCGCGCGGCGACCTCGTCGAGCCGGTCGGTCATGCCCTTGACGGTGCGGGCGAGTTCGTGGTCGTCGAGTGGCTCGGTGCCCAGTGCGCGCGCGAGATCGGCGTGCACCGCCGCGACCGCGCTGCCGAGCCGCTCCGCCTCCCCGGCGAAATCGCCGCCCACCTCGTCCGGGCCCAGCTCGGGCTCGGCCATCAGGTCGCGGACGCTCGTGGTGGCCATCGCCCACCCGTCCACGGCGTCGGGGAGGAACTGCTGGAGCATGCCGATGGTGACGGGTTTTCCGGCCAGCTCCCCGGTGATCGACCCGAGCGTCGGCGCGATGTGCTCGCAGCCCGCCGCCTGCAGCGCGCGGTGCAGCAGCAGGTCCTTGTTCTCCCCGGCGCTGAGCTTGCGGAACAGCTTGAGGATGTACTGGCCGCCGTAGACCAGCGACGTGTTGCTCTGCTCCGCGGTGATCGGCCGCGCCCGCAGCTCGACGGCCAGCTCGACACCGGGTTCGTGCGCGAAGACCAGCGAACCGACCCGTTCGCCGCGCGCCATCAGGTCGAGCAGGATCGCGGTCAGATCGGCGTCCCCGCTGGCTTCGTACCCGGCCAGCTCGCCGATCCAGCTCGACGCGGACACCTCCGGCGGATGCGACCGGCGGCCGACGAGAAGCTGGTAAGGCTCGCGCCGGTCACCCTGGGCGACCTCGACGACCACGTGCAGCAGCAGCGGATCCCCGTCGATCAGGACTGTGGTCGCCAGCGGCACCACGCCGGTGACCGGCCGGTCCTTGCCGGCGAACCACCGCTGGCCGGGCAGCCAGGCGGGCAGTTCGGCGGCCAGCCCCGCCACGAACCGCTCGATGTCGGCACTCACCTCGTATCCGCCTCCTCCTCCGGCTCGACCAGCTGGAACCAGTAAAACCCGTGCCCCGGCAGCGTGAGCAGGTAGGGCAGCTCACCGATCTCCGGGAACCGGACCCCGCCGGTGAGCTCCACCGGCGTGCTGAACCGGTGCGCGCCCAGATCTAGTTCCACCGGCTGCGGGAACCGCGACAGGTTGTTGACGCACAGCACCACGTCCTGCCGCCCGTCCGGCCGCCACCACTGCCGCTTGTAGGCGAGCACGCTCGGGTTCGACCCGCCGAGGTCGATGAACTCCCCCTCCGCGAACGCGTGGTGCTCCTTGCGCACCTCGATCATCCGGCGCGTCCAGTTCAGCAGCGAGGACGCGTTGTTCGACTGCGCCTCCACGTTGAGGCCCTGGTACCCGTACACCGGGTCCATGATCACCGGCAGGTAGATCCGGCCGGGATCGCACACCGAGAACCCGGCGTTGCGGTCCGGGGTCCACTGCATGGGCGTGCGCACCGCGTCGCGGTCGCCGAGCCAGATGTTGTCACCCATGCCGATCTCGTCACCGTAGTACAGAACCGGGGAACCGGGTAGCGACAGCAGCATCGCGGTGAACAGCTCCTGCTGGTTGCGATCGTTGTCCAGCAGCGGCGCGAGGCGGCGGCGGATCCCGATGTTCGCCTTCATCCGCGGATCCTTCGCGTATTCCGCGTACATGTAGTCGCGCTCTTCATCGGTGACCATTTCCAGCGTCAGCTCGTCGTGGTTGCGCAGGAAGATGCCCCATTGCGTGCCGCTCGGAATTTCCGGTGTCTTCATGAGGATTTCCGAAATCGGGAACCGCGATTCCCGCCGCACGGCCATGAAGATGCGCGGCATCAACGGGAAGTGGAACGCCATGTGGCATTCGTCGCCGCCGGTGAGCGGGTCGCCGAAGTACTCCACCACGTCCGAAGGCCACTGGTTCGCTTCGGCGAGCAGGATCCGGCCGGGGTACTCGTCGTCGACGACCTTGCGGCAGCGCTTCAGGAATTCGTGCGTGCGCGGGAGGTTCTCGCAGTTCGTGCCCTCCTGCTCGAACAGGTACGGCACGGCGTCCAGGCGGAACCCGTCGATGCCGAGGTCGAGCCAGAACCGCAGCACGTCCAGCATCGCTTCCTGCACACCGGGGTTCTCGTAGTTCAGGTCCGGCTGGTGGGTGAAGAACCGGTGCCAGTAGAACTGCCCGCGCACCGGGTCGTAGGTCCAGTTCGAGGATTCGGTGTCCACGAAGATGATCCGCGCGTCGGCGTACCGCGAATCGTCGTCGCTCCACACGTAGTAGTCGCCGTAGGGACCGTCCGGATCGGACCGCGACTGCTGGAACCACGGGTGCGCGTCGGAGGTGTGGTTCAGCACCAGATCGGTGATCACCCTGATCCCGCGGCGATGCGCCTCGTTGAGCAAGAACACGAAATCCTCGACGCTGCCGAATTCCGGGAGCACCGCGCGGAAATCGCTGATGTCGTAGCCGCCGTCGCGCAACGGCGAAGCGTAGAACGGCGGCAGCCACAGGCAGTCGATCCCGAGCCATTCGAGGTAGTCGAGCCTGCTCGCGAGCCCGCGGAGATCGCCCGTGCCGTCGCCGTTGGAATCGGTGAACGCGCGCACGAGCACCTCGTAGAACACCGCGCCCTTGAACCAGTGCGGGTCGCTCGGCGCCTCCCGCGCGGACTTGAAGTCCTCGGCCTGCGGCTCGACCAGCATGCCGTCTTCGGTGATCGCCTCACCCGTGTGCGGCACGCCGTCGAGGCCGAGCGCCGCGTCGGGCCGGGGTTCCTCCGGCATGATCTCCACCTCGTCCCAGTGTGCGGGTACGTTCGATCGTCCCTGCGGCGCGGTGCGCTCGCAGGGTGGCTGGCAATGTCCGGGGGCGGGTGCTAACCCGCCAGGCGTCTGCGGATTCCGACGATGTGCGCGACGGCGCGCCACGGTTCGAGGCGGACGTAGTTCGCCTGCCCCCAGTCCCAAGTATCACCGGTGACCTCGTCGTGCGCGATCAGCCGCTCGTGCCATTCGAAGCCGAGCGACGGGAGATCGAGCCACACGGTGCCCTCCTGCGGGGCGTACGGATCGAGCGTGACGACGACGACCACGGTGTCGCCGGTGGCAGGGTCCTGTTTGGAATAGGCGAGCAGCGCGTCGTTGTCGACGTGGTGGAAGCGCAGGGTCCGCAGCTGGTGCAGCGCCGGGTGCGCGCGGCGCACCGCGTTGAGCTTCGTCAGCCACGGTTCCAGCGACCGGCCCTCGGCGAGCGCGGTCGCGAAATCGCGCGGCCGCAGCTGGTACTTCTCGGAGTTCAGGTACTCCTCGCTGCCTTCGCGCACCGGCACGTGCTCGAACAGTTCGTAGCCGGAATAAACGCCCCACGTCGGCGAAAGCGTCGCCGCGAGCGCCGCCCGCAACGCGAACATTCCCGGCCCGCCGCGCTGCAGCGACTCGTGCAGGATGTCGGGGGTGTTCACGAACAGGTTGGGGCGCCCCACATCCGCGTGCTCGACCAGGTCCACACCGAACTCGATCAGCTCTTCTTTACTGGTGCGCCAAGTGAAGTACGTGTAGCTCTGGGTGAAGCCGAGCTTGGCCAGCCCCCACAGCCGCGCCGGGCGGGTGAACGCCTCGGCGAGGAAGAGCACGTCGGGATGGGCGTCCTTGACCGAGGAGATCAGCCACGCCCAGAAGTCCGGCGGCTTGGTGTGCGGGTTGTCCACCCGGAAGATCCGCACCCCGTGCGAGACCCAGTGCAGCACCACGCGCAGCACCTCGTCGTAGATCGCGCGCGGTGCGTTGTCGAAGTTGACCGGGTAGATGTCCTGGTACTTCTTCGGCGGGTTCTCCGCGTACGCGATCGTCCCGTCGGGACGGGTGGTGAAGAACTCGGGGTGCTCGCCGACCCACGGGTGGTCCGGGGCCGCCTGCAGCGCGAGGTCGAGCGCGACCTCCATGCCCAGTTCCCCCGCGCGGGCAACGAAGTCGTCGAAGTCGCCGAGCGTGCCGAGCTCCGGGTGGACGGCGTCGTGGCCGCCCTCGGCCGACCCGATCGCCCACGGCGAGCCGACGTCCTCCGGGCCCGCGGTGAGGGTGTTGTTGGGGCCCTTGCGGTGCACGCGGCCGATCGGGTGAATCGGCGGCAGGTAGACGACGTCGAACCCCATCCCCGCGACGCGTTCGAGCTCCTTCGCCGCGGTCGCGAACGTGCCGTGCACCGGACGCCCCGCCTCGTCGGTGCCGCCGGTGGAACGCGGGAAGAGTTCGTACCACGAGCCGAAAGCCGCGCGCTCGCGGTCGACGAGCAGCTTGAGCGGCTTGCCCTTCGTGATCAGCTCCCGCACCGGGAACTCGTGCATGACCCGCCGTGCTTCCTCGGACAGCGCGGGACCGACCCGTTCACCGAGTTCGCGCCCGCTGTCCCGCAGCGCGGCCGCGGCTCCGGCGAGCATCGCGCGTTCGAGGCGGCGTTCCGGCCTGCGGGACACCCGTTCCAGCAGGCGCGCGCCGTTCTCGAGATCGTTGGCCAGCTCGGCGGCTTCCTGCCCGGCCGCGATCTTCACCTCGACCGCGTGCACCCAGGTCGCCCACGGGTCGCCCCACGCGTCGATCCGGTAGGTCCAGCTCCCCTCGGCGTCGGGGACGATCGTCGCGGCGAACCGGTCGAGGCCGGTGCCGATCTCCGCCATCCTGGTCTGCCTGGTGAGCCGGTCCCCTGGACCGCGCCAGCTGACCGTCGCCGCCACCACGTCGTGCCCTTCGCGCCACACCGTCGCGGACACCGGGAAGTGTTCTCCCACAACGGCTTTGGCCGGATACCGGCCACAGCTCACGGTGGGGGTCACGTCGTCGATGCCGAGCCGGCCGGTCATGGGCAACGCCCCTTTGGTGCGGGTGTGGACGCGGGCGGGGTAAGTGTGCCTGATTCGATCAAGATCATCGACAGCGGGTGTCGCTCCCGATTCTCTCCGGAACTACCCCGTCACGCACTACCCGAAACGCCACCTTCGCTTTCCCCGTACGCCACTCAGCCTTTCCCCGAAGGCCACCCGGCGCGCGGATCTAGAGCGAGCGCGGGGCCCGCAACAGCAGCAGCGAGCGGGGCGGCAGGGTCACCCGGCTCTTCGGTTCCAGTACGCCGGGATTCGCCGAGCTGCCGTCCGCCGTGCTGGTGTCGAGCGTGGGTTTGAAGGTCTCGCCGAATTCGCGGCCGGGCAGCACGATCTCGACGGGTTCCGCGCCGGCGTGCACCAGCAGCAGCCACGAGTGGTCGGTGACGAGTTCGCCTTCGCGGTTGCGCGCCTGGCTGTTGGAGCCGTCGATCCACATGCACAGGGTGCGGCGGTCGTCGAACCAGTCGCCCTCGCCGAACTCCTCGCCGTCGGGGCGCAGCCAGATCAGGTCGGGGTCGCCGCTCGGCGTGGTGCGGCCCTCGAAGAACTCCGGCTGCCGCAGCGCGGGGCTGTTCGCGCGCAGCCGCACCACGCTCCTGGTGAACGCCAGCATCGAGTCGGCGGCGGGCGAGGAGGACCAGTCGAGCCACGAGGTCTCGTCGTCGAGGCAGTAGGCGTTGTTGTTGCCGTGCTGGGTCCGCCACAGCTCGTCGCCCGCGGTCAGCATCGGCGTTCCGGTGGACAGCAGGAGCGTGGCGACGAGGTTGCGCGCCTGTCGCAGGCGCAGCGCGACGATCTCCGCGTCCTCGGTTTCGCCCTCCGCGCCGTGGTTCCACGAGCGGTTGTCGTCCGTGCCGTCGCGGTTGTCCTCGCCGTTGGCCTCGTTGTGCTTGTGGTCGTAGGACACGAGATCGCGCAGCGTGAACCCGTCGTGCGCGGTCACGAAGTTGACCGACTGCCACGGGCGGCGCAGGTTGTGGTCGTAGAGATCGGACGAGCCGGACAGGCGGTAGGCGAGGTCGCGGACGTCGGTGGCCCCGCGCCAGAAGTCGCGCACGGTGTCGCGGTAGCGGCCGTTCCATTCGGCCCACTGCGCGCCGAAGTCGCCGACCCGGTAGCCCTCGCCGGTGGCGTCCCACGGCTCGGCGATCAGCTTGCACCGCGACAGCTCCGGATCGGTGGTGATCGCGGTCAGCATGGTGGAGTCGCGGTCGAACAGCCCGCCGTGCGGACGGCCGAGCGTGCTGGCGAGGTCGAACCGGAACCCGTCGACGCCGAGTTCGCCCGCCCAGTACCGCAGCGAGTCGGTGACGAGCCGGACCACCGTCGGCGAACCGGCGTCGAGCGTGTTGCCGCAGCCGGTGATGTCGGCCAGGTGCCCGCGCTTGCCGTGCAGGTAGTAGGCCATCGCGTCGAGCCCGCGGTAACTCAGCGTCGGCCCGTCGGAGCCGCCCTCGCAGGTGTGGTTGAACACGACGTCGAGCAGCACTTCGATGTTCGCCGCGTGCAGCGCGGCCACCATGGTGCGGAACTCCTCGACCTCGCGGCCGGGTTCGCTCGCGTACCCCGCGTGCGGCGCGAAGAAGCCGAGCGGCGAGTAGCCCCAGTAGTTGTGCCTTCCCGCCCGCACCAATGAGGGCTCGTCGGCGAACGAATGCACCGGCAGCAGCTCGACCCCCGTCACGCCGAGCCGCGTGAGGTGCTCGATCGCCACCGGGTGCGCGAGCCCGAGGTAGGTGCCGCGCAGGTGCTCCGGGATATCGGGATGGCGCTGCGTGAACCCCTTGACGTGCAGCTCGTAGAGCACCGACTCTTCGAACGGCACCTCCGGCTTGATCCCGGTGTCCGGGCCGCCGGGCGAGGTGACCACCGACAGCGGCACGCTGCCGAGGGAATCCACTGTGGACGGACGGCCGCGGCGGGGGTCACCGGTGAAGCCCTGCGCCGCCCGCAGATCGGTCATGCGCCCGGTGATCCGCCGCGCGTACGGGTCGACGAGCAGCTTCGCCGGGTTGCAGCGCAGCCCGAGCACCGGGTCGTACGGCCCGTGCACGCGGTAGCCGTAGCGCTGGCCCGTGGTCACCCCCGGCACCAGCCCGTGCCACACGCCGAAGGTGCGCTCCGTGAGTTCGATGCGCTCCTCGGACCCGTCGTCGGAGATCAGGCACAGCTCGACGGCGTCCGCCGCCGCCGAGGTCACGGCGAAGCGCACGCCACCGGCCTCGGGATGCGCGCCGAGCGGGAACGGGCGCCCGGCGAGGACCCGGGTGTCAGCGGTCGGTCGAATGGCCATCCCCCGATCATCCCAGGTGTCCACCCGTTCGGGTGGCAAGCACCCGGATGATCCGGCGTGTACCCCGATCGATGCCCCCGTGCCTGCCCACTACCGGCGGTACACGCGTGGCGGCATTCCGGCACACTGGTCCCGTCGCGTTCGGCCGATTGAGGGAGGTTGCGGGGAATGACCACGCTGGACGGCCCGGTTCCCACCCTGTCCAAGGAAGTCGCCGACCGGCTGCTGGCGGAGTCGACAACCAAGGTGCACGAGGGCCGCGTCTACGACTACTGCCTCGGCGGGAACTCGAACTACGCGGTGGACAGGGCGTTCGCGCAGGAGCAGATCGCGCAGCTGCCGGACATCCCGTGGGCGGCGAGGCAGAACCGCCGGTTCCTCCGCCGCGCGGTCCAGCACATGATCAACAACGGCATCCGGCAGTTCGTGGACATCGGGTCGGGGCTGCCCACCGAGGGCAACGTGCACCAGCTCGCGGAGCAGTACGCGCCGGGCGAATGCCGCGTCGTCTACATCGACCACGACCCGGTCGCCAGCGCGCACGGCTACCTGCTGCTCCAGCGCGCCGGGCAGCTCGGCCGCAACCGCCCGATCAACGGCGACGTGCTCGACCACCTCAGGCTGTGGCAGGCGATCCTGGACACCGGGCTGATCGACACCGCCCAGCCCGTCGGCCTGCTGCTGGTCGCGCTGCTGCACTTCATCGGCGACGACGCCGCCGCGCACGAGTCGGTGGCCTACTACCGCGACAAGGTGCCGTCGGGTTCGCAGCTGGCGATCTCGCACGCGAGCATCGACGGAATGCCCCAGGCGGCGATCGACGCGCTGCTCGCCGTGCTCAAGAACTACAAGCGGGCCACGTCTTCGGCACACGCGCGCACGCGCGCCCAGATGGAGGGGTTCTTCGGCGACTGGTCGCTGGTCAAGCCCCCTGGCATCGTGTGGACGCCCGAGTGGATACCCGACGACGTCGAAGAGGACTCGATCGTCGGCGACGTGGAGCCGTACCGGTCCCAGGCGATCGCGGGCGTGGCCACGAAGCCCTAACGCACCAACGCGAACGTGCCCGGCGGCAGCTCCGCGGTGGTGCCGCCGACCGCGGGCGAGCCCCAGGTCAGGAGCGTTTCCGAGACGGAGCCGCCGAGCGGGACGGTCACCGGCTCGTCGCCGAAGTTGCAGGCGAGCCGGAACGGCCCCCGGCGCAGGACGAGCCACGAACCGGCGGAATCGACGCCGATCTCCGGCAGCCGGGGATCGGCCAGCTCCGGGTGCTCGCGGCGCAGCGCGATCAGGCGCCGGTAGAGGTCCAGCATCTCCCGGTGCCCGGGGCGGGCCGGTTCGGACCAGTCGAGGCGCGAGCGTTCGACGGTCGCCGGGTCGATCGGGTCCGGCACCTCGGCCTCGCCCCAGCCGTGGCGGGCGAACTCGCGGCGGCGGCCGGTGCGCACGGCTTCGGCCAGCTCGGGATCCGGGAACGACGCGAAGAACTGCCACGGCGTGCTCGCCGCCCATTCCTCGCCCATGAACACCATGGGCGTGAACGGCGAGCAGAAGACGACGGCCGCTCCGCACGCGAGCACACCGGGCGGGACGGTCGCCGACAACCGGTCGCCGGTCGCGCGGTTGCCGATCTGGTCGTGGTTCTGCAGGTAGGCGAGAAAACGGTGCCCTGGCAGGGTTTCGGTGTCCACCGGACGCCCGTGCGCCCGTCCCCGGAACGACGACCAGGTCCCCGCGTGGAAGAACACCTCGCGCAGGGTCTTCGCGAGCGCGCCCGGTGCGGCGAAATCGGTGTAGTAGCCGGTTTTCTCCCCGGTCAGCGCGACGTGCAGCGCGTGGTGGAAGTCGTCGGACCACTGCGCGTGCAGGCCGTACCCGCCCGCCTCGCGCGCGGTGACGAGCTTCGGGTCGTTGAGATCGGATTCGGCGATCAGCGTCAGCGGGCGGCCCAGCGCGGTGGACAGCGCGTCCACTTCGACCGCCAGCTCTTCGAGGAGGTGCGTGGCGCGCCGGTCGACGAGCGCGTGCACGGCGTCGAGACGCAGCGCGTCGACGTGGAAGTCGCGCAGCCAGCCGAGCGCGTTGTCGATGACGTACCGGCGGACCTCGTCGGACCCTTCGCCGTCGAGGTTGAGCCCCGGCCCCCAGTCGTTGCGCCCGGCGAAGTACGGGCCGAAGCGATCGAGGTAGGCGCCGGACGGCCCGAGGTGGTTGTAGACGACGTCGAGCACGACCGCGAGCCCGCGCGCGTGGCACGCGTCGACGAACCGCTTGAACCCGTCCGGCCCGCCGTACGGTTCGTGGACCGCGCCCCACAGCACGCCGTCGTACCCCCAGCCCGCCGTGCCGTCGAACGCGTTGACCGGCAACACTTCCACGTGCGTGATGCCGAGGTCGACGAGGTGGCCGAGCCGCTCGATCGCCGCGTCGAAGGTGCCGCCCGGGGTGAAGGTGCCGATGTGCAGTTCGTAGAGCACCGCGCCGGGTAGCTGCCGTCCCGTCCACGCGCGGTCGGTCCACCGGAACGCGGCGTGGTCGTACACCGCCGACGGCGCGTGCACGCCGCCGGGCTGCCGTCGCGAACGCGGGTCGGGCAGCGGTTCGTCGCCGTCGCCGATCAGGAACGCGTACTCGGTGCCGTCGGCGTCGGCGTGCCACCAGCCGCCGTCCGCCGCGGTCATTTCGTGGTCGATGCCGTCGACGCGCACGCGAACCCGGTCCGCCGACGGCGCCCAGACGCGGAAGCTCATTCCTCTCCCCGTACCAGCAAGGCGACCGGATACCGATCGAGCACAGTGGACAGTGCCGCACCCGCGCGGCGGCCGGTGATCGCGTCGGTCCACGTGCCCTCCGGAAGCGGGAGCGCGGTGTCGCGCCACCCACCGGAAGCTTCGAGCCCGACCGGCAACCTCGTCACGACGACGATGAGGTCCTCGGATCGGTGGAACGCCAGCGCGTGCGAGGCGGCGGCGCCTTCGGCACGCAGCGCGCGGTAACCGCGGAACAGCTCGGGCCTGGCACGGCGCAGCGTCAAAGCCTTGTGCACCACCAAAAGCTTGGCGGCACCGGTCTCGTCCACTTCGGGCAGTTCCCCCGCGACCACCCTCGCGAGGATGTCACGCCGGGTTTCGTAGTCGACGGCGCGCCGGTTGTCCGGGTCCACAAGGGACAGATCCCACAGCTCGGTGCCCTGGTAGACGTCGGGGACCCCCGGCGAGGTCAGCTGGAGCAGCTTCTGGGCGAGCGAATTGGACCAGCCGTGCCCGCGGACCCGGTCGACGAACGCGGCCACCTCTCCGGCCAGTTCGCCGTCGCCGAGCACTTCCTCTCCCCAGGCCGCGACCGCGCGCTCGAACTCCTCGTCGTGGTCCGTCCACGTGGTACGGAGCTTCGCCTCCTTCGCCGCCTTGTCCAGGTAATCGCGGAGGCGTTCCGGCGTGATCGGCCACGCGCCGACGAGCGTCTGCCAGGCGAGCAGGTTCAGCGACGGCTCGTCGATCCCGCGCCGCGCGGTCCACCGCTCGACGGCTTCGGCGAACTCGCCGGGCAGTTCCGACAGCACCGCGAGCCGCGCGCGGACGTCCTCGGACCGCTTGGTGTCGTGCGTGGTCAACGCGGTCATGGTGGCGGACCGCCCTGCCTCGCGCGCGGCGGCGAGCGCGTGGAACTCCTCCACCCCCACACCGAACCGCTCCGGGGCCCCGCCGACCTCGTTGAGCGCGGCGAACCGGGTGAAGCGGTAGAACGTGGTGTCCTCGGTGCCCTTCGCGACGACCATGCCGGAGGTCTGCTGCACGCGGGTGGCGAGTTCCCCGTGCGGGTCCGCGCGCACCGCGCCGTCCAGCGCGTCGAGCGCGTCGCTCACGTCCGGGCGCGCCTTCCGCGCGCGGGCGATGGCGGCGGCCCAGTTCCGTTCCCCCTCGGGCAGGTACGAGCGGTACACA
The DNA here is from genome assembly GCF_018736145.1 of Amycolatopsis sp. CA-230715. Lineage (GTDB taxonomy): Bacteria > Actinomycetota > Actinomycetes > Mycobacteriales > Pseudonocardiaceae > Amycolatopsis. The sequence continues at coordinate 6,404,495 of NZ_CP059997.1, read as the reverse complement.
CCGAACGCGATCATCACCTCGGCGGCCGCCGACCTGGCCGCCTCGGCGTCCACAGTGGACAGCAGCGCGGCGATCCTGCGCACCTCCGCGACCAGGATGCCGTCGGTGACCAGCAGTCGCGCCGATTCCTCCACGTCGTGGTAGTCGGTGTGGACGCCCAGTTTCGCGGCCAGCGCGGTGAAATCGGCCTCCGAGGCGGGATCGACGAACACGCCCGAGACCTCGCGCAGCGCGTCGTACCCCGTCGTCCCGTCGACCGGCCACGTCTGCGGCAGGTCTTCGTTCGGATGCAGGATCTTCTCCACCACCAGCCACGCGCCGGGTGCGGCAGCGCGCAACCGTCGCATGTAGGCACCGGGGTCGGCGAGCCCGTCGGGATGGTCGACGCGCAGCCCGGTCACCTCACCGGCGGCCACCCAGCGCAGCACTTCGCCGTGCGTGGCCTGGAAGACGTCGGGATCTTCGACGCGGACCGCGGCGAGGGTGGTGATGTCGAAGAAGCGGCGGTAGTTCAGCTCGGTGTTGCCGCGGCGCCAGCCGACGAGTTCGTAGTGCTGGCGCGCGTGCACCTCTTGCGGCGTCCCGTTCCCGGTGCCCGGCGCGAGCGGGAACCGGTGCTCGTAGTAGACGAGCTCGTCGCCGTCGACAGCCAGCTCCGCGACCGCCGCGTCGTCACCGAGCACCGGCAGCAGCAGCCTGCCGTGGCTCCAGTCGATGTCGAAGTAGCCCGCGTAGGCCGAGTTCCTGCCGTGGCGCAGCACATCGGCCCACCACCGGTTCGCCGCGGGCACCTCGACGGACATGTGGTTGGGCACGATGTCCACCACGAACCCCATGCCCGCGTCCCGCACCCGCGCGGCGAGCGCGGCACGGCCTTCCTCACCACCGAGTTCCGGTCGCGCCCGCGTCGGGTCGACCACGTCGTAGCCGTGCGTCGAACCGGGCGTCGCGTCCAGGATCGGCGACGAATAGAGCGCGCCAGCACCGAGTTCCTTCAGATAGGCGACGATCTCGCCCGCCGCCGCGAAACCGAACTCGGGGCGGAGCTGGACCCGGTAGGTCGAACTGGGCGTCGTCACTCGGGGGCACCTCCCACGCGTTGCAGCACCACGAGCGACCGCGCGGGCAGCGTGATCACCGCACCGGCGTCGAGCGGCTCTTCCTTGTCGGGGTCGATCAGCCCGGTCGAGGTGTCGATCACGATCGTCCACGCGCTGCCGTACCCGTTGCCGGGCAACGTCATTTCGATGTCCTCGTAGTGCGCGTTGAACGCGAGGAGGAACGAGTCGTCCTGCACGTGCATACCGCGCGGGTCGAGATCGGGGATCCCTTCGCCGTTGAGGAACACGACGACCGACTTGCCGAAGCTGTCGTCCCAGTTCTGCTCGGTCATCTCCTCGCCGGCGGGGGTGAACCACGCGATGTCGCGCAGTTCGTCGCCCTTGCGGATCGGCTTGCCCTGGAAGAACCGGCGGCGGCGGAACACCGGGTGACGCTTGCGGAACGCGGTGAGCGCCGCGGTGAACTCCAGCAGCTCCGCGTTCTCCGAAGCCAGCCCCCAGTCCATCCAGGACAGTTCGGTGTCCTGGCAGTAGGCGTTGTTGTTGCCCCGCTGCGTGCGGCCGAACTCGTCGCCGTGCAGCAGCATCGGCACGCCCTGGGCGAGCATGGTGGTGGCGAGCAGGTTCCGCCGCTGCCGCGCGCGCAGCGCGAGCACGGCCCCGTCCTCGGTTGGGCCTTCGGCGCCGCAGTTCCACGAGCGGTTGTCGTCGGCGCCGTCGCGGCCACCCTCGCCGTTGGCTTCGTTGTGCTTTTCGTTGTAGGACACCAGATCGGTGAGCGTGAAACCGTCGTGCGCGGTGACGAAGTTGATCGAGGCGAACGGGCGGCGGCCGTCGTCCTGGTACAGATCGGACGAGCCGGCGATCCTGGACGCGAACTCGCCCAAAGTGGACGGTTCACCGCGCCAGAAGTCCCGCACGGTGTCCCGGAACTGGCCGTTCCACTCCGTCCACAGTGGAGGGAAGTTGCCGACCTGGTAGCCGCCGGGGCCGACGTCCCACGGCTCCGCGATCAGCTTCACCTGGCTGACGATCGGGTCCTGCTGCACCATGTCGAAGAACGTGGAAAGGCGGTCCACGTCGTAGAATTCGCGGGCCAGCGCGGAGGCGAGGTCGAAGCGGAACCCGTCCACGTGCATTTCGGTGACCCAGTACCGCAGCGAATCCATGATGAGCTGCAACGTGTGCGGGTGGCGCACGTTGAGCGAATTCCCGGTGCCGGTGTAGTCCATGTAGTACTTCGGCTCGTCCTCGACCAGCCGGTAGTACGCCTCGTTGTCGATACCGCGCATGGACAGTGTCGGCCCGAGGTGGTTCCCCTCGGCGGTGTGGTTGTAGACGACGTCGAGGATCACCTCGATACCGGCCTCGTGGAAGGCTTTGACCATGCCCTTGAACTCCTGGACCCCGCCGCCGTCGGAGGTCATCGCGGCGTACGCGTCGTGCGGCGCGAAGTACCCGATCGTGTTGTAGCCCCAGTAGTTCCGCAGCCCCTTCTCGGCGAGCGCGTGATCGGTGACGAACTGGTGCACCGGCAGCAGTTCGATCGCGGTGACGCCGAGTTTCACCAGGTGCTCGATGACCACGGGATGGGCGAGACCCGCGTAGGTGCCCCGCAACCGCTCGGGTACGAACGGGTGATTCACGGTCATGCCCTTGACATGCGCCTCGTAGATCACCGTCTCGTTGTACGGGGTTTTCGGCGCGCGATCGTTTCCCCAGTCGAAGAACGGGCTCACCACCAGCGAGTACGGCACGTGCCCTGCCGAATCCTCGTCGTTCCGCTCGTCCGGCGCGCCGAACTTGTAGGCGAACAGGCATTCGTCCCAGTCCACACCGTGCGAAACCGCCTTGGCGTAGGGATCGATCAGGAGCTTGTTCGGGTTGCAGCGCAGGCCGCGCTCGGGCTCGTACGGGCCGTGCACGCGGAACCCGTACCGCTGGCCGGGGCCGACGCCGAGCACGTAACCGTGGTGGACGAACCCGTCAACCTCTTCCAGCTTCGCCCGGGTTTCCTTGCCATCCTCGTCGAACAGGCACAGCTCGACCTGTTCGGCCGCCTCGGAAAACAGCGAAAAGTTCGTGCCGACACCGTCGTAGGTGGCCCCGAGCGGGTAGGGCGTTCCTGGCCAAGGCCGCACGAGTTTCTCCTCCGGATTTCCTGGTGGTCGGTCCCCACGCTAGTGGAGCCGGGCGGGTTCGAACTGTGACTTCACCCTTGCCGACGCCCTCGCGCGGCGGCGAGCGGCGCGATCGCGGCGCGCACGCGCGAGTCGGTGAAGAGCCCGTCGACGCTGACGGGAAGCGGAATACGCCAGTTAGGGTACTCATCGACGGTACCGGGCAGGTTCGGCTGCCGCTGTTCGCCGACCACGTCCGCGGGGGAGGTCAGCACTAGCCGTGACGCGGCCGACGCGAGCAGCGCGTGCAGTGCCACCACCGGGTCCTCGTCGCCGATCCCTTCGCGCGCAACAAGATCGAACAGCGCCGCGCGCTCCTCGGCGGCGGAGGCGTACTCCGCTTCCGCCGGTCCGTCGAGCAGCCCGAGCCCGGCGCGCACGCGCACGTGTTCGGCGGCCAGCCAGCCGGAGACGGTCGGCAGGTCGTGCGTGGAAATGCTGGCCATCGCGGCGGGATCCCACGCCGAGGGCCGCACGTAGGGCTTGCCCGGCGCGTCCCAGTCGCGCTGGAACCACAGCACCGCGGAACTGAGCACGCCGCGTTCGTGCATGGTCTCGGTCACGACGTCCTCGACGGTGCCGAGGTCTTCACCGACCACCACGGCGCCCGCGCGATGCGCTTCGAGCGCGAGGACGCCGAGCATGGCCTCGGCGTCGTAGTGCACGTACGTGCCGCGCCCGGCAGGCTCGCCCGGCGGGATCCACCAGAGCCGCCACAAGCCCGCGATGTGGTCGACGCGGATCCCGTCGGCGTGCCGCAGCACCCCGCGCACAACGTCGCGGAACGGCGCGTACCCGGCCTCGGCGAGCTTGTCGGGGCGCCACGGCGGCAGGTTCCAGTCCTGGCCCTGCTGGTTGAACGCGTCCGGTGGCGCGCCGACCCGCACGTCGGCGGCGAAGACCTCCCGCAGCGCCCAGGTGTCGGCGCCGCCGGGGTGCACGCCGACGGGCAGGTCGTGCACGATCCCCACCGGCATTGACGCGGCACGGCGCGCCGCGTCGAGCTGCTCGTGGCACAGGCGCTGCAACCAGGCGTGGAAGGCGATCCGCTCGGCCAGCTCCTCGCGCGCGGCGGCGACCGCGGGGCTCGCCGGGTCGCGCAGGTCCTCCGGCCAGTCGCGCCAGTCCGCGCCGTGCACCTCGGCGAGCGCGCAGAACGCCGCGAAGTCGAGCGTGTCCTGGGTGTTTTCGGTGTTTTCGGTGTCTTCGTGCAGCGGCCACAGCAGTTCGAGCGCGGCGCGCTTGGCGTCCCACACGGCGTCGTAGTCGATCAGCTCGGTGTCCGCGGGCGGCGCGAGCGCGACAACCTTCGCCCGCAGCTCGTCGTCGGCGCGCGCGAACTCGGCGGTGTCGGTCACCCGCAGGTAGATCGGGTTCGCGAACCGGCGCGTCGCGGGCGAGTACGGCGACCGCTCGACCGGATGGGCCGGGGCGAACGCCTGCACCGGGTTGACCAGCAGCACCCCCGCGTCGAACTCCTCGGCCGAGCGGGCCGCGATCGTCGCCAGATCGCCGAAATCGCCCATCCCCCACGACTTCTCCGAGCGCAGCGCGTAGAGCTGCAGCATCCAGCCCCACGCCGCGGGCACCTCCGGCAACTTCGCCGGAACCACGGCGAGCGCGGCCTCCCGCTCCGCGGTGACCACGCGATGCCACCCGAGCGGCAGATCGGTGGGCAGCGCGGCCCCGGTCTCGCGGCGCCCCCCGTCCTCGAGATGCACCACGGCAGGCCCGCCGAGGTCGTACCCACCGCCTTCGCGAACCACGATCGTCGGCGGCAGCGTCTCTTCCCGTCGCCTGTTCTCGACCGCCTCCAACGCACCTCGAACCGCGTCGGACGTCGACGCGTCGACCCCGAACTGGGCCAGCACGGCCACCACGACGTCTTCGTCGACCTCCACCTCGATCTGGTCCGAGTTTTCGTACCGGGTCGCCACCCCGTAGGCGTCGGCGAGTTCGGTGAGTGCGCTGTCCACGTGTTCAGCATGGTCGTTGGGTGGCGGCGTCGCCAAGTGGGGGCTGGTTCGCGGTGCCGGTCGCCGTGTTCGGTCGCAGTCCAAAGAAGGCTTTGGACGGAAAGAGCGTGGGCACCTTTCGTTGTCCGGCTCCCCGTTGCTATTTCTAGGGGTTTCTTATCGTGAAAAATATTTCACAAGTGTTGTCCATTTTAGCCGGAGGCCACAATTCGCCTGGATGGCCTATCGAACCTTTGTTCGAACTCGGGGTAGAATTGTGGGGTGTCCGAGAACTCTTCCCTTGTACCGCAGCGGGAGCTGTGGCAGCTCGCCGCGCGCGAGAAAGCCGCGCTGCTGCGGGAAGAGTTGATGTCCTTGTGGCAGCAGGAATCCCGGGTCTGCCACGTGATCGCGGAACTTGACAACGACGGCACACGCGAACTCGGGTACCCCTCCACCGCCGCACTGGTCGCGGAGATCGCACGGACTTCCTCGGCCGCGGTGCGGAAACTGGTGGCGCGGGCGCTCGCGATCAACCCCGGCCGCAGTGTTGGCGGCGCGGAGATTCCCGCCGCTGCGCCGTTGACGGGAGAAGCCGCTGCCGAGGGAGCGATTTCGCCACTGCACGTAGATGGGATTGTGTCGGCGCTGCAGGCCATCCCGGGGACCGTGCCGGTCGAGGAGCGGGAGAAGACCGAGAAGACTCTGGTCGATCTCGCTCGGAACGCGACCACGGCGGAGGTTGCCGCGGCGGGTCAGCGGTTGCGCGACACCCTCGACCCCGACGGCCGCGAACCCCGCGACACCCCCGAACCGGCCCGCGCGTTCCGTTACCGGCAAGGCAAAGACGGCTCGATCAAGTTCGACGGCTACCTCGACCCGGTGTCCGGGGCGAAGACCCTCGCCCTGCTTGAGCCGCTGGCCAAGCCCCACAAGGAAGACAACCCGCTGGTGCGTGGTAGAGCCGAGCGCTACGGGGATGCGTTCATGGAGATCGTGAATCTGGCCGCGAGCCATCCGGAGGCGCCGAACCACAGCAGCACCCGAGGCGACATCGTCGTCACCATCCCCCTCGAACTCCTCCAAAAGGGACTCGGGCACGCCTGCCTCGACCTCGTCACGAACATCACCGCGAGCGAAGCCCGCATCCTGGCGTGTGACTGCAAGGTCATCCCCGCCGTACTCGGCACTGACGGTCAACCACTGGAATACGGCCGCGCCAAGCGAATCGTGACCAAAGGCCTCCGCCTCATGCTCGCCATCCGCGACGGCGGCTGCGCCTTTCCCGGCTGCACCCGAAAGCCACGACACTGCGACGCCCACCACGTCCGAGAATGGTGGAACGGCGGCACCACCGACCTCGGCAAACCTCGTCCTCCTCTGCGGACACCACCACCGACTGTTGCACAACAGCGACTGGAAAGTCCGCATGATCAACGGGATGCCCCAATAGACAGACACCCCCTTGCCGATCCATCGCATCGACAAGGGGGCAGCGCGAATCGCCGAAGATCATCAACCATCGCCGCACAACCCCGAAACCTGCCCGCGGAAGTCCCGCCGCCGGGGAAAGCGCGTTAGAACACGACTGGCAGCTCCGCCAAGCGCAGTGTGCCGGGATCCGTTGCGCGCCAAAGGTTTTCCGCGGTCTCCGCCAAGGCGAGCTTCGGGTAGCGGTCCAGCAGTGCGCCCAGCGCGACCTCCGTCTGCACCCTCGCCAACGACGCGCCGAGGCAGACGTGCGGGCCGTAGCCGAAGCCGATGTGCTGGCGCGGCGGGCGGGTGATGTCCAGGCGGTCGGGGTCTTCGAAGACCCGCGGATCGCGGTTGGCCGAGGCGATCGCGGCGGTGACGCGGTCGCCTTCGCGGACCGGTGTGCCGAACAGGTCGGCGTCCTCCTGCGCGTAGCGCGGGATCGCGAGCATGTTCGGGCTGCACAACCGGATCAGTTCGTCGACGGCGGTCGGCATCAGGGTGCGGTCGGCGCGCAGCTTTTCGAGTTGCCCGGGGTGCGTCAGCAGGACTTCGAGGCCGTTCGCGATCAGGTTCGTCGGGGTCTGCCCGGCGAGCACGAGCTGCCAGACCAGTGTCACCAGTTCGACGTCGCTGAGCCGGTCGCCGTCCTCGACCTGGACGCGGATGAGGTCATCGAGCAGGTCGTCGCCCGATTCGGCACGGCGGCGTTCGACGGCCGCCTTCGCACCGTCGATGATGCCGGGAACCGCTTCGCCGAAGGCATCACCGGCACCGGCGAGGACCGCGGCGCCGTATTCGCGCCACCTCGGGCGATCCACCTCGGGGATGCCGACCAGCTCGCAGATCACGTCCATCGGCAGCGGCTTGGCGAACTCGGCGAGCAGATCCACCGGGCCCTCGGCCGGCAAGCCGTCGAGCAGCGCGGCCACGATGCGCTCGATGCGGGGCCGGAACTCTTCCGCGCGGCGCGGGGTGAACGCGGGCGCCACCAGCCTGCGGATCCGGCGGTGCTCCGGACCGTCCAATTCGGACATCGTGTGCAGGTAGACCAGGCATTCGTCCGGGATGGCGGGGTGCCGGATGAAACTGCCGGAGTTGATCGCGAACCGCGGGTCGCCGAGCACCGCCCTCGCTTCCTCCTGCCTCGTCACCGCCCACAGGGGCCCGAGCCCCGGCACCTTCAGCCGCAGCATCGGCCCGTTCGCGTGCGCGCAGCCGTACGCGGCGAGCGGATCGGCCAGCACCCCGGGATCGGCGAGGTCCAGCTCGGGCACATCGGTCATCGAAGCCTCCCATTTCACATGTTCTCACCAGATGTTCTGAACATCTGAATGGCGACTGTATCTTGTCCCGAGGCGGGAAGGCAACGACGGGAGGGCGATGGTCCGGCTCAGCAGGGCGGAAACGCAGGAGCGCAACCGCGCGAAGGTCCTCACCGCGGCCGAACGCGAGTTCGCCGAGCACGGGTTCCGCGACGCCAAGATCGACCGCATCGCCGAGCGCGCCGAGCTGACCAGGGGCGCGGTGTACTCGAACTTCCCCGGGAAGCGCGCGCTCTACTTCGCGGTTCTCGCCAAGCTCGCCGAGGAAGCACCCGTACCCGCGAACGCGCACCGGGGCAGGACCGCGCGCGACGCGCTGGGCGCGCTGGCCCGCGCTTGGGTCGGCCACCTGCCGTTCGGCGTCGACCTGATGCCGGAGGTCCTCGCCGACGATCGCGTCCGCCTGCCGTTCACCCAGCTCATGAAGCTCAACGCGGTGCTGCTCAGCCTCGCGCTCGAAGAACTACGCCCGGCGGAACGGGCGCCGGGTGACCCGCCCGCGCGGCTGGTGCGGCTCGCGGGCACCGTGCTCACGACCCTGCACGGCGCGAGCGCGCTCGCAGCCGCGGCGCCCGGGTTCGGCGAACCGTTCGACACGATCAGCGCCTGCGAACAACTGGCAGGGCTCGACCTCAACGACTTCTGGCCGCCGCCCGCGGTCGTGCCCCCCGCCAGGCCCGCCGACGATCCGTGGGCGCCACCGCTCGCGATCGACAGGGTGCGCGCCGAGGAAGTGCCGCTCACCGGCGACGGTGTAGTGGCCGTGCTCGGGCTGCACCGGCTGGACGCCGCCGAAGAAGCGGTCCGCGCGGGTGCCGCCGTCACCGTCGTGCTGGTCACCGGCGAACCGGCCGAACTGGCACCGCTGGCGAGGCTGATGCTCGGCGAGTTGTGCGGCTGCCTGCGCCAGGCGTTCCCGGAGCGCGCGTGGCCTCGATTGCGCGTCGTGTGCGACGAAACGGGCGCGATCGCCGCCGCGGCTGGCCTGCCCGCGGTCAGCGACGGAACGGAAGCGGCGGTGCGCGTCGAAGGCGACCGGATCGTCGCGCGCGCGGACGGGCGCGGGGCCTGTCACGCGGTCGCCGCGCGTGCCCCGTCGAAGACCACGGCGGGCTGACCCCTACGAACCCCTGTCGCACCACCATTTCGGTGCCGTTCGGTGCGTTCGCTGCCAAGCTGGCAACGATTTCGCCCGAATGAACGGAAAGGCCCGAACAATGAAGAGACTTCTTGCCGCCGGGGTCATCGCACTGGCCGCGGGCACGCTCGCCGCGCTGCCGGGCACCGCGTCCGCGGCACCCGCCGCGCCCGGGATCACCTGCGGCAACCACATGGAACCCGTCGGCGGCGACAAGTACCACCGGAAGTACTACTGGGGCAACTGCGGCGCGACGGCGGTGAAGGTCAACGTCTGGTTCAGCGCGTACTCGGGCGGCCCGTTCGACCGCTTCGATCACGAGCAGTGCGCACCGGCGAACCAGGACACCCTCGTCGGGGAAACGACCAACTACCTCGTCACGCGGTACTACGTCAAGGACACCGCGGGCGCCTGCTGACCCGACGTGACGCGGAACGAGACGTTCCGCGTCACCCCGGCCACGGCAGCACGGTCAACCGCGGCCATTCCTGTTGCCATCGAACGGTTTTCGCCGCGTAGGCCGCGCGGGACCCCAGCACCGGGTTCGGCCGGACCACGAAGTTGAACACATCGGCGAACCCGTGCGGCGCGTACACCCGCCACCGCCCGTCCGGTTCGACGCGGAGACCGAGGCAGCACGTGGTGGCGAGGAACGAGTCGATCGCGTCCTCGGTGCAGGTGTGCGGCGGGCACGGCAGGCCGAACTTCCGCTCGTACCAGAGATGGACGCGGGCTTCGTTGCGCACTTCCACCTCGGCGCCGATTCCGGCGAACGCGTTTTCCGCGGCCTTGATGACGACGTCCTCGGCCGCCCAGGAAAGGTCCGTGGCGTCGAAGTAGAACAGGTCGTAGTCACGGATCCCCTCGCCGGGCTCGCGACCAGCCAGCACGTTCCACACGGTCTGGAACAGGCAGCCCGAAGTCAGGTACCAGCCGGGCAGCGCGAGCGCCGCCGCGCGGCTCACGACTTCGAGCAGTACCTCGTTCCGGGAGAGCAGCGCGCAGAACCGCGCGAGTTGCTCGTCCACCGGCAAACGGCTCAGCATCAGGACTGCTTATCAGCAGCCCCCGACGCTTTGCGGAAATGAGCGTTGACGGCAGGCAGGTAGGACAGCACGACGGCGATCACCAGTGCGGTCACCTGCAAGACGGCGAGCAGCGCGTAGACGACCTTCAAGTCGTCGGTGTTGTCTGGATCGGCCGCATCGACGACCGCGAACACCTCGAAGAACGCGCACAGCACGCCGAGTGCGGTCAGCGCGACCCGTGCCCATTGCCGTCCGTACCGGAACTGCCGCACCACGGTGGCCCACGCCGGGACCAGGCACAGCAGCGCGCTGGTCTGCAGCGCGGTCTCGACCGCGTACCGCCCGGTCGCCCAGGTCACCCAGCCGCGGCCGTGGCTGGGCAGGTTGTCGGTGAACCCGATGGCCAATTGCGCGGTGACCACGGCGATCCCGGCCGCCCACACCCAGCCGGGTACCGCGGCGGCACCGGCGCGGGGCGCGGCCGCGTCGTACGCGGCGAAGTACCTTCGCGCGCTTTCGCTGAAGGCCAGGACCGCGGCCACGATCATGCATCCCGCGCGAGCCGCCTCGAGGATCACGACGGGCGCGGCCGCGGTCGAGCCATCGGACTCGCCGGAAGCCAGCACGGTCAGATCGATCAGCAGCCCCCACGCGCAGAACACCGTGATCCCGGTGAGTGCCGCCCGCGCGACCGGCCGTCCGTGTTCGAACTGCACGATCGCCCACCCGCCGAGTGCCAGCAGCACCACGAGGCCGGCCAGCAGGCTGCCGAGGCCGGGAGAGCGGCTGCGGTCCAAGGCCACCACGATGCCCGCCAAGCTCAACGGCACGGTCAGCACCGTCGCCGCGACCCACAGTCCGCAGGAGAAGCGGACCGTACGCGGCGGCTCGATCCGGGCCGGTGGCAGCGAATGCGGTACTTCGGTCACGGCGCGGAACGCTAGCCCGCTCCGCGGGGAGGGGTCCCGAGCATGGCACCACCATGCGACTTCAAATTCACTTGTCGACCACTTTTCGCAGGTAAAGCTAACTACTATCCAGTAGAGTAGCGAGGGTCGGTTTACCTCGGGTTAAGATCGGCCCGTGCCGCGCACCACCGAGAAGAGCACCCGCCGCCCCGCGAACCGCAAGGAGCAGATCGCGCTGACGGCCGCCGAGCTGTTCTGCGTGCGCGGCTACCACCACGTCGGGATCGACGACATCGCGGACGCGGTCGGCATCACGGGTCCCGCGCTGTACCGCCACTTCCGCGGCAAGCAGGCGCTGCTCGCCGGGGCGACCAGGACGCTCACCGACGCACTCGTCGCCACGGCGACCGAGGCCGCGGCCACCGAGGGCACCGCGCGCGAACGGCTCGACGCGACCTTGATCGCGCTGATCGAGCTGTCGTGGCAGCGCCGCACCGCGGCCAGGTTGTACCAGTGGGAAGGCCGCTACCTCGCCGACGACGAACGCGCCGAAGTCGCCGCGAGGACAGCGCGCGTCCTGCGCGTGCTGCGCGATCTCGTGCTCGAAACCCAGCCACGAAGGGAAAAACGCGAAGCCTCCTTGCTCGCGAGCGCGGTCGCCAGCGTGATCGGCAGCCCGTCGACGCACCGGGTCTCCCTGCCGAGGGCCAAGGCGCACGCGCTCCTGCTCTCGTGCTGCCACGACCTCCTCGCGGTCCGCGACCTGCCGCCGCCCGCCCGCCGCGCGAGCACGCCCGCCGCCACGCCCGGCGTGCTGCCGCGACGCGAAGTCCTGCTCGCCGAGGCGATCCGGTTGTTCCACCGGCACGGGTACCACGAGGTGAGCGTGGAGGACATCGGCGCCGCCGCCGGGATCAACTCCTCCAGCGTGTACCGGCACTTCCCGAGCAAGGCCGATCTCCTGGCCGCCGTCTACCACCGCGCGACGGCGAGGGTCGAGGTGGCCACTTCGGACGCGCTCGGCGCGGGTGGCACCCCGGCCGAAGCGCTCGGCAGGCTCGTGCGCAGCTACGTCGGGCTGACCTACTCGCACGCCGACCTCGCCGCGGTGTACGTGTCCGAAAACGACAACCTGCCCGCCGCAGACCTGCACGCACTGCGCGGCGCGCAGCGGCGGCACATCGACACCTGGGTGCGCCTCACCGCCCGCCCCGGCGAATCCGTGGCGCAGACCCGGTTCCGCGTGCACGCCGCGCTGAACGTGGTCACCGATCTCGCCCGCGTGCGGCGGCCCGGTGTCGGACCCGAGCACACGGAACGGCTCGTCCGCGCACTCCTCCAGCACTGACCGGCGACCCATCGCTCACTTCCTCGGTACAGATCCTCCGCTGTCAAGGGCAATTTAGCCTGTCACAGCGAACTTCGATGTGATCTCTGGCGCAATTCGAGCAAGCTTGTTACAGTCCAGCGACGCGACCCGTGGTTAACATACGACGCGTCTGCCAGCGCTTTTCGCGGCAACGCTGGAGGTGGACATGGCAGCCATCCCCACCGAAGGCGGGGCCGTTCGCCGCGCCGTCGCGGAGGCGGGCGATCTCGCCGCGTTCTCCTGGTACACGCTGAAAGCGCTCGCGCGCGACACCGCCACCGGCAAGCTCGCCTGGCCGGAGTTCCTGCGGCAGCTGTGGTTCATGGCCTCGGTGACCACCCTGCCGTCGGTGCTGGTGATGATCCCGTTCGGCGTCGCGGTCGCGCTCAACGTCGGCTCGCTCGCCGCCCAGATCGGCGCCGAGTCCTACGGCGGCGCGATCGTCGCGTTCCTGATCATCGGGCAGGCGGGCCCGATGGTGTGCGCGCTGATGATCGCCGGGGTCGGCGGATCGGCGATCACCGCGGACCTCGGGTCCCGCAAGATCCGCGAAGAGACCGACGCGCTGGAGGTCATGGGAATCTCCACGATCGCGCGGCTGGTGGTGCCGAGGGTACTGGCCGCCGCGGTGGTCACGGTGCTGCTCGGCGCGATCGTGATGGTGGTCGGCATCGCGGCGAGCCTCGCCTTCCACGTCTTCGTGCTCGACGGCACGGCGGGCAGCTTCCTCGGCACGCTCACCCAGTTCGCGTCCTTGAAGGACTTCGCTTCCGCCGAACTGAAAGCGGCGCTGTTCGGGGTGCTCGCCGCGCTCGTCGCGAGCTACAAGGGGCTGACCGTCCGAGGTGGACCGCAGGGCGTCGGCAACGCGGTCAACGAGGCGGTCGTGCTCGCGTTCATCGCGGTGTTCGTGGCCAACACGGTGATCAGCCAGGTGTTCCCGCTGTTCGTCCCGGCGCGGGGTGAGTACTGATGGCGATCCCGGTACTCCCCCGCCCGGTGCGGCTCGCGGGACAGGCGAGCGCGGACAAGCTCGTCGCGCTCGGCACGCAGTTCGCCTTCTACGCCAGCGCGCTCGCGGCGACGCCGAAGGTGCTCGCGCGGTACTGGCGGCACGTACTCCGGCTGACCGGCGAGATCAGCTTCGGCTCGGGCGCGCTCCTCGCGGGCGGCGGCACCGTCGGCGTCATCTTCGCGATGTCGTTCGTGTCCGGCACGCAGGTCGGGCTCGAGGGCTTCCGCGGTCTCGACCTCGTCGGGCTTTCCCCGATGGCTGGGGTGATGTCGGCGGTCGCGAACACCCGCGAACTCGCCCCCGCGGTGGCGAGCATCGCGCTCGCGGCCAAGGTGGGCACCGGGTTCACCGCGCAGCTCGGCGCCATGCGGATCTCCGACGAGGTCGACGCGCTGGAGTCGATGAGCATCCCGTCGATTCCGTTCCTGGTCACCACGCGGATGATCGCCGCGTTCGCCGCCGTCGTTCCGCTGTACCTGGTCGGGCTCTTCGCGTCCTATGTGGCCACCGGGATCACCGTGGTGAACATCAACGGCCAGTCGCAGGGCACCTACGACTACTACTTCACGCTCTTCCTGCCGCCGCAGGACGTGCTGTTCTCCTTGCTGAAGGCGCTGTTCTTCGCGGGCATCGTCACGCTGGTGCACTGCTACCACGGCTACTTCGCGCGCGGCGGCCCCGAAGGCGTCGGCAGGGCGGCGGGTCGCGCGCTGCGCACGAGCATCGTGCTGATCATGTTCGCGGACGTGTTGCTGACGATGCTGCTGTGGGGCGTGCACCAGACCCTGCCCGGGATGGCGCCGAAATGAGGGCGCGCCGGATGCGGCTCGCGCTGGGCGGGCTCTGCGGGGTGGCCGTGCTGCTCGCCGCCGCGGTGACCGCGATCGCGCAGAGTTCCGGCGCCTTCGACGACGACCCGGCGCTGACCGCGGTCGTGCCCGCGTCGGCGGGCCCGCTGAACCCGCAAGCCGCCGTGCAATACCGCGGGATCGTGGTCGGCACCGTGACCGCCGTCGAGTCGGGCACCTCCGAGTCCACATTGGACATCACGCTGGCGAAGGGCGAACTGGGCAAGCTCCCCGCCGCGGTGAAGGTGCGGCTGGTGCCGAGGACCCTGTTCGGTGACCAGTACGTCGACCTGGTGGCACCGGGTGGCACCACCGCCACCGGCCTGCGCGCGGGAACGCGGCTCGCGCACGACGACTCGGCGCCGTCCGCGCAGCTCTACGCCGCGGCGAACCGGCTGTACCAACTGCTTACCGCGGTCCAGCCGGCGCAGTTGTCCGCCGCGCTCGGCGCGGTCGCGGACGCGGTGCGCGGCAAGGGGAACGAGCTGGGTGGCCTGCTCGACCGCGCGCACGATTTGCTCGACAGGGCGGGCCCGCTGACCGGCGCGCTGCTCGGCGATCTGTCCACTGTGGCTTCTCTCGGTGAGCAGCTTTCCGCGAGCGCGCCCGATCTGTTCCGCGCACTGGACAACGCGGTGGCACTGTCCGGGACGGTCGTGTCGCATCAGGACGATCTGAAGCGGATGCTGACCGCGGGCACGCAGGCGGCCGCGGGCACCGAGTCGCTGCTGCTAGACAACGCCGACCGAACCATCCAGCTGGTGCGCAACACCGGGCCGGTACTGGGCACGGCCGCCGCGCACCCCGGTGCGCTCGGCGCGACCGTGCGCGGGTTCGACGATCTCGCGGGCGCGGTGAACCGGGCGTTCTCGCACGGGCCTTGGGTGTCCTTGCAGGCGCCCATCACGTTCGACGATCCGTACCCCTACACCGCGAAGGACTGCCCGCGGTACGGGAAGCTGCCCGGCCCCAACTGCGGAACCGCCCCGCCGCCACCGGTTCCGCAGACGCCACCGGTTCCGCAGACGCCGCCGGACGGGGGTTCGGTCGGCCCGGTCGGGAGCGCGGCGGAGAAGGACAAGCTCGCCGCGATCGCGCCAGCGCCGCCGGACCTGCTGAGCGTGCTGATCGGCCCGATCCTGCGCGGTGCCAAGGTGGTGACCGGCGGATGAAGCGCGCACTCGTGCTGACCGCGGTCAAGGCTGGCGTGTTCCTGGTGGTCTCGGTGCTGGCCGGGGTGATGGTGATCAACACCCTCGCCACCCCGGTGCCGGGCCGCACGATCGCCTACCGGGGCGAGTTCACCGATGTCACCGGGCTCGTCACCGGTGCCGACGTGCTGATCGGCGGGGTGCGGACGGGCAAGGTCACCGAGGTCCGGCTCACCGGCGGGCACGCGCTCGTCGGCTTCGAAGTGCAGGCCGACCAGCACGTGCCCGCCGACGTGACGCTGGCGATCCGGTACGCCGACCTGCTCGGCGGTCGCACGGTCACGATCCTGCCCGGCCCGAGCGGCCCCGGCGGGCAACCCGCGCTGGCCGAGGGCACCGTCGTACCGGTGGCGAGGACGCGGCCCGCGCTCGACCTGACCAGTCTGCTGGGCGGGTTCCGGCCGCTGTTCGACAGCATCGATCCCGGCCAGGTGAACCAGCTCGCCGGGTCGTTGATCTCGGTGTTCCAGGGCGAGGGCGGGACCGTGCGGGGCCTGCTGGAGAAGACGATCTCGGTGACGCAGGACCTGGCCAACCGCCGCGACGTGATCTCCGGAGTGCTGCGGAACCTCACCTCGCTGGTCGACTTCACGCTCACCCACCGCGCGGATTTCCAGCAGCTGCTGGGTTCGATGAACCAGCTCGTCACCGGGCTCGCCGAAGACCGGGGCCGGATCGGGGAAGCGCTCGACGCCGGATCCGCGCTGGCGACCTCGCTTTCGTCCGCTTTGGACAAAGCGCGACCCGAGATCGCGCCACTGCTGAAATCGCTGACGAGCGCGAGCGACACCGTGGCGCACAACCAGGACGCGCTGGTCAAGGCGACCGGAACCGCGCCCGCGCTGCTCGACACGCTCAACCGGACGCTCGACTACGGCTCGTGGGTGAACGTCTACGTGTGCAACCTCAGGCTCGACACCGGAGTACTGGGTTCGCTGAACCTCTCTGGCGGGCCGCATTCGGAGGTGTGTCGATGAGCTGGCATTCTCCCAAACCCGTGCGCGCCGGGATCATCGGCGCCGCGGTCACCGCCGCGCTGCTCGCGATCGCCGTGCTCGCGCCGTCGCTCTACTTCTCCTCCGCCACCGGCGAGTTCCACGCCAAGCTCGCGAACGCCGCCGGGCTCAAGCAGGACGACCCCGTGTACGTCGCGGGCGTGCCTTCGGGCCGGGTCACCGGAATCGGGCTCGACGGCGATCGCGTCGACGTGAAGTTCCGCCTCGACCACGGCGTGAAGCTCGGCGACGCAACAAGTGCGTCGGTGAAGCTGATGACGGTGCTCGGCCGCCGCTACCTCGGCGTCGAACCGGCGGGCGCGGGCGAACTGCGCGACGGCGGCACGATCCCGTTGGAGCGCACCAGCGTGCCCTACGAACTCGACGATCTCGGGCGGCAGGCGCAGAAAACGGGCCAGCAGCTCGATCTGCCTCGGCTGCGGACCCTGATGCGCACGATGTCCGACGTGCTGCCGAAGGATCCGGGGCAGCTCGGCAAGGCACTCGACGGGGTGTCGGCGGTGACCTCGATGGTCGCCGACAACGACGACCAGCTCGGCAAGCTGCTGTCCGGGGCCCAACAGGTCACCGACACCCTGCTGTCCCAAAAGGACACTCTCGTTTCGTTGCTGGGCAACGCGGATCTCGTGCTGCACACGCTCACCGACCGCAGGGCCGCGATCTCGCAGCTGATCTCCGACGTCGCGGACCTCACCACCGCGGCGAACGACCTGCTGCACCGGCACGGCCGGGAGCTCGACGGGCTGCTGGACCACCTGCACTCGGCCACCGGCGCGCTCACCGCCACCGAGCAGAACCTGGGGCGCGCCATCGAAAAGCTCGCGCCGACGTCGCGGTACCTCGCCAACGCGACCGGCAACGGGACCTGGGCCGACGTGGCGGGCCCCGCCGGGCCGATCCCGGACAACCTGCTGTGCGTCGTCGGCCTGGCCGGGGGCTGCAAATGACCGGGCGCTGGTACCGGATCGCGGCGGTCGTGGTCGTCGGCGCGCTGCTCGTCACGGGCGGGCTGTGGTACTTCCGCGACAAGCCGACGCTGACCGTGTCCGCCGATTTCGCCCACGCGGACGGAATCTTCCCCGGCAACAAGGTGTCGATCCTGGGGGTGCCGGTCGGCACGGTGACCGCGACCGAACCCCGCGGCGGCACTGTGCGGGTCACCATGGCGCTGCCATCGGACACGCGGCTGCCGTCGTCCGTGCACGCGTGGGTGGTGACCCCGGCGGTGATCAGCGAGAAGTACGTCGAGCTGGATCCGCCGTACCGCACCGGCGAACTGGCCGCGAACGGCGCGGTGATCCCGGTCGAGCGCACGCACGCGCCGCTCGCCTGGGACGATCTGGTCCGCTCGCTCGACACCCTGCTCACCGCGTTCGGCCCGGACGGCGCCGGTGCCGACGGCTCCGTCGGCAAGCTGCTGCACCAGGGAGCGGACGCGCTCGACGGCAACGGCGCGAAGTTCCGCGATGCCGTGCACGGCATCGCGCAGGCGTCCGGTGTGCTCGCCGGGAAGACCGGCGATCTCACCACCCTGCTGGGCACGCTCGACAAGCTCGTCAAGGTGATCACCGACAATAAGTCCACTGTGGACTCCGTAAGCTCCGGTGTCGCTCAGGCGGCGGAGTTGTTCGCGGGTCAGCGCGGCGCCATCTCCACCAGCGTCTCCCAGCTCTCCGACGTCCTGCACCAGGTCGCCGATCTCGTTTCCCGGCAAGGGAAACCGCTCACCGACGACCTGGCGAAGCTGAGCGGGATCAGCGCGTCGATACTCGCCCACCAGCACCAGCTCGCCGAGGTGCTCGACACCGCGCCGCTCGCGTTCGACAACTTCGGCCGCGCCATCACCCCGGACAAGCGGCTCCGGATCCGGCTCGACATCTCCACGAACCTTTCCCAGCTCCCCGCGGCGAAAGCGCTGTGCGAGAAGTTCCCGATCCCGCTGTGCTCCGGCGCCGGGATCGTCAACCCGATCCCGTTCCCGCCCGATGTGTCGAGCGCGCTCGGGCTGAACTCGGTGCTCGGCGGTGGTCGCCGATGAAGCGCTTGTGGACGGTCGCGGTCGCCGCGTTCGCGTTGACCGGCTGCGGGGTGAGCTTCCAGAACCTGCCCATCGGACGCGCACCCGCCGGGGATTCCTACCGCGTCACGATGGTTTTCGACAACGCCGCGAACCTGCCGATGGGCGGCAAGGTCAAGCTCGGGCAGGCGGTGGTCGGCCGGATCAGCGAACTGCGCGCGGAGAACTTCCACGCGGTGGTGTCGGTCGCGGTGTACGCCGGGGTGCGCCTTCCCACCGGGACCAAGGCGCAGGTCCAGGTCACCTCCGCGCTCGGCGAGGAGTTCATCGCGCTGCAACCGCCCGCCCAGGTCACCGGATACCTCGGTGAGGGCGCGGTGCTCGGGCTCGCCGATACGTCGAAGGGGCCGACGGTCGAAGACCTGCTCGCCGCCGCGGGCACGATGCTGAGCGGCGCCGGGATCGACCAGATCCGCACGATCGTGTCCGAGACGAACTCGATGCTCGGCGGCCGGGAGGGCGAAGTCCGGGGCCTGTTCGCGAAACTCGACACCCTGCTCGGTTCGGTCGAGGCGCACCGCTCCGACCTCACCCGCGCGATCGACGCGCTCAGCACGCTCACGTCCACCGCGAACAACGAACGCGCCACGATCGCCGCCGGGCTCACCCGGATCACCCCCGCCATCAAGGTGCTGCTCGACCAGCGCGGCACCCTCGAGAACCTGATGGGGCGCGTCACCACGCTGAGCAAGGCGACCACCGCGGTGCTCGGCAAGACCCAGGACCAGGTCGTCGCGCTAGCGAAGCAGGCACGGCCCCTGCTCGACGAGATCGGCGGGCTCGATTCCGCGCTCGGCACCGCGCTGGGGAAGATCGGGCCGCTCAAGGCGAACTTCGACAAGGCCGTCCCCGGCGACTACCTCGATCTCGACGCCACTTTGGACGTTCCGAACACGCTGCTGCCGCTGCTCACCGGTTCGCCGCCACCGGCACCCGGTTCCGCACCGCCGAACCCTGGCGGGCTGGCGGATCTGCTCGGGAGGGGCGTCCGATGAAAACACCGCGCGGGGTTTCCCGGTCGACACTGCTGCAGCTGGCGCTGTTCGCGGTGATCGCGGTCGCCTGCACGGCCTACGTCGGCGTGCGCGTGCTGGGCGCGAACCCGCTGTCCGGCACGTACCGGGTCTCGGTGTCCATGGCGGACACGGGCGGGCTGAGCAGGCAGTCCGAAGTGACCTACCGCGGCGTTTCCGTTGGCACAGTTGAAGAGACGACCGTCCAACCGGGAGTCGCGGGCGTCCGCGTCACCCTGCGATTGCGGGAGGGTGCGCGGATACCGGCGTCGAGCCACGCGGCGGTGAGCATGGAATCACCGATCGCGATCCAGAAACTGGACCTGCGACCCGCCGACGATCGGCCGCCGTTCCTGCACGAGGGCAGCGAAATCCCGAGCAGCGCCACGAGCAGGCCGTTGCCGCTCGACGCGCTGCTCGTGCACTTCATGCGGCTCGCCGATTCCGTGGACACCCGTGACCTGCAACGGCTTTCGGCCGAGGTGTCCGCCGGGCTGTCCGGGACCACCGGCGACCTCCGCCGGATCATCCACGACGCGGGCCCGCTCCTCGACGCGCTGGCGAAGAACCAACCGGCGCTCGTCGATCTCACCGGGAACGTCAAAACGCTGCTCGACGGCGCGGACGGCTCCGGCGGCACCCTGCGCCGCACCACCGCGTCCTTGCGGAGCCTCACCGACGAACTGCGCGGGCAGGCACCCGCGGCGACGAACCTGCTCAAGACCGCGCCACCGCTCGCCGACCAGATCGTGCCGCTGCTGCAACGCGCGCAGCCGTCGCTGTCCGTGCTGCTGTCCAATTTGGTCAGTACCAGCCAGATCCTGACCGCGCGGACACCCGCGCTGGACGAGTTGCTGGTCGCGATGCCGAACACGCTGAGCGGCCTCGCCGGGATCGAGCACAACGGCGTCGCGAACTTCTACCTCGTCGGCGGGCAGGGCCCGGCCTGCTACTACAACACGGATCGGCGCCCCGCCACCGACCAGGCGCCGCGCGCGCCGAACCAGGACTGGGGCTGCCGGGGCGACCAGCCGGGCCTTCAGCAGCGCGGCGCGGCCAACGCGCCGCGCCCCGCGACCGCGCCGACCCCGGTGACCACCTACGACCCCGGTACCGGGCAGGCCGACGGCGCCGGGTTCGGCTTCGGCTCCGGTGGCGGCCAGGCGGCCGTGCTCGGACCGCGCTCGTGGTACGCGCTTCTTCTGCAGGGAGCACAAGGAAAGGGAACACCGTGATGGCACCGCGAACCGCCGTGAAACCGTCTCCCCGCCCGCGCACAGAGGCGGAGACAGAGCCATCGGAGAGTCCACAAGAGACGGTCAAAGGCCGCGTCCTGCGCCCGAAGGTGCTCGCCGCGCTCGTGCTCGTCGTGATGGTGGCGTGCGGCGGGGTGTTCGCGTGGCTCCACTTCGACCGGATCGGCAGGCTCGACGACCTGCGTTCGTCCGCTGTGGACGCCGGGAAGCGGTACGCCACCTCGATCGCCACCTACGACTACCGCAACGCCACGGCCAACCTCGACCAGGTCGCCGCCCAGTCGACCGAGAAGTTCGCCACCGAGTACCGGAACTCCTCCGCCCAGCTCATGCAGCTCATCACGCAGTACCAGGCGACCTCGCAGGGCACCGTGCTGGACGCCGCGGTGAACGAGGCCGACGAAACCCACGCGGTGGTGCTCGCTTTCGTCGACCAGACCATCAAGAACACCAACCTGAAGGACCCCAGGGTCGACCGCAGCCGGATGAAGCTCTCCCTCACCCGCGACGGCGACGACTGGCGCCTCGACCAGATAACCCTGCTCTAAGAACGTCTTTTCGCCACCGCAACAAGGTAGCGGCAGTCCACTTCGGTCGGGTTGGCGTAGGCGCACGGCTCCGGCGGGCCGAGCACCAGGCAGTCACCGGGGTCGAGTTCGTGCACGAGATCGCCTTCGTGGAAGCGCAGATGCCCTTCGAGCACCCAGATCTGGTGGTAGACGAAC
Organism: Amycolatopsis sp. CA-230715; assembly: GCF_018736145.1. GTDB lineage: Bacteria > Actinomycetota > Actinomycetes > Mycobacteriales > Pseudonocardiaceae > Amycolatopsis. Next base: position 6,382,897 of record NZ_CP059997.1, on the reverse strand, counting down.
GTGTAGACGTCGGCGGCGTAGGACACCTTCGCGCCGGGCGGCAGCACCACTTCGACCAGATCGAGCGGGCCGCTGGTGAACGGCGACACCGCACGCCGCCGGTACCCGCTGACCGGATCAGTCCAGGTCGGCTGGTCGGCGGCGCGCACGAGCCGCCGTTCGCCCCCTTCCGCGCGCGCCACGAGTTCCGACAGCGTCATGCCGAGTGCGGCCGACAGCCTCCCGAGCAGTGCCGCGGTCGGCTGGGCCTCACCCCGTTCGATCTTGCCGATCATCGCCCGCGAAACGCCGGAGCGTTCCGCGAGCCCGTTCGCGGACAGATCGCGGGCGAGCCGCGCGGACTGCACGGTGGCGGCCAGCGCCGCCGAAAGAGGATCCGACACCTGTTCACTATAGGGCACATTCATGGTTACTATGGTGACATGTTCATCCGCGACGCGACCATCGAGGACGCCGAAGCCTGCGCGGCGATCTACACCCCCTACGTCACCGACACGGCGATCACCTTCGAATACGTCCCGCCCTCGCCCGCCGAAATGGCAACGCGCATCGCGAACGTGGTGAAAACGCACGCCTGGCTGATCCTGGAGAACGACGGCGAGGTCACCGGGTACGCCTACGGCAGCCCGTTCAAATCCCGCGAGGCGTACCGCTGGTCGTGCGAGGTCAGCGTCTACCTCGCCCGCGGCGCACACCGCCGCGGCGGTGGCAGGGCGTTGTACACCGCGCTGCTGGAACGCTTGGCGCAGCGCGGTTTCCGGACCGCCGCCGCGGGGATGACGCTGCCGAACGACGCCAGTGTCGGCCTGCACCGCGCGATGGGCTTCGAACCGGTCGGCACCTACCGCGACATCGGCTGGAAGCACGGCGAGTGGCGCGACGTCGCCTGGGTCCAGCGCGCGCTCGCCACCGGCGACGGTCCACCGGCCGAACCCCGCTAGGTCACGCGTTCGATGCGGGCAGGCACCGTTTTGTGCCACGGGCTGCCGAAGAACTTGTCCCGGCGCGCACCCGAGGTGAGAGTGTTCAGCGGCACGCCGATGGTCTCCTCGCCCGGATAGCTGACGCCCATCCCGTTGGGCAGCGAAATGTGCCCCGGCTGCATGATGTCGGTGACCTCGACCGCGGTCCGCGCCGAACCGGCGCCGGTCACCACCTTGACCACGTCGCCGGTTTCGATCCCGAGTTCGGCGGCGTCCGACGGGCAGACGCGCAACGCGCCCTGCTTGTCCCGGCGGCGCCACTCGGGATTGCGGATGATCACGTTGGCGGTGAAGGAACGGCGCTCACCCGCGGACAGGACGAACGGGAACTCCGCCGTCGTGTAGGACGGCTCGACACCGTCGATCCGCGCCAGCTCCTCCAGCAACATCGGGATCGCGGCGTGGATCTTGCGATCCGGGTGCTGGACGTAGTTCCAGGCGTCCTCGTAACGGTCGTCGGTGAACATCACGCCTTCGCGCCAAGTGTTGAAAGCCTCGAACAACTGCTCGCCTTGCGCGAATCCGCGCGCGGTGAAACCGGCCCGCGCCACCGCGTCCGGCTGGGCGATCGCGCACAGGTGCGCGAGCCCCCAGATCAACGCCATCGCTTGCTCGCCGGGCGGAAGCGTCGCCCCCAGCGTCCGGTAGAGCAGGTAGGGCGTCAGCCCGGCCAGCCGCGGCTGGTTCTCGACCGCGGAGAAGAACGCGAGCGCAAACGCTTGCCTGCTGATTCGCGCCGCCGCGGTCAGGTCCGCGATCAGCGCGCCGTCGACGACCCCGAGCCGATCGATGACCTCGGCGTAGATCTCGGGTTCCGGCCGGGTTCCCGGCAACGGGTCCATGAGCGGTTTCCGGACCTGGAAGGCGTTGTGCGGGAAGTGCAACGTGAACAACGACGACTCGTGCTTCTCGAACTGGCTCGCCGCGGGCAGGACGTAATCGGCGCAGCGGGCGGTTTCGGTCATCGCGACGTCGATCACCACGGTGAGGTCGAGCTTGGCCATCGCCTCGCGGAACCGCGCCGATTCGGCAAGCGAATGCGCCGGATTCGAAGCGTCGACCCACATCGCCCGCAGCCTGGCCGGGTGGTCGGTGAGGATCTCGTCGGTGATGGCGTTGCACGGGATCAGCCCGCCGACGATGTTCGCTCCGCTGACCGGGGTGGTGCCGTCGGCGTCGGGACGGCCGAGCGTGTCGGCGATCCGCCGCGCCGACGGTACCGCCACCGCCTCGAAAAACGCGTGGAGCGCGGTGTCCGCGACCAGACCGGCGATCGGCTCGGCACCCCGTTTTCCCGCAACGGCGGCAAAGGCGCGCCGCAGCGGTTTCGCGCCCCACCGCATCGAAGCCAGGCCGAGGACGCGGCGAGCGCGTGGAGCACGGGGGCCGCCGCCCGATCGCGGCACGGGGTGCCAGCGCCCCGCGATCGGGAAGACCCACGAGTGGACGTGCACACCACCCGGCTTGGCGAAGTTGCCGGTCAGGATCCACAGCAGCTTGTTCAGGTACGCCACGAGCGTGCTGTTCGGCGACTGCTGGACGCCGAGATCTTCGTACGTCGCCGCGCTTTCGGCCGAAGCGATCCGCCTGGCCGCGCCGCGGATCAGGCCCTCGGGCACCCCGCAGCGCCGGGCGTAGTCACCGATGTCGACCGCGCGCAAGGCGGTCAGCACCTCCTCGATGCCCACAGTGTGCTCGTCGAGCCAGCGGCGCGCGATCAGGTCCTCCTGCACCAGCGTCGCGGCGAGCGCGGACACGCACCACGCGTCGGTACCCGGCTTGACCTGGAGGTGGAAGTCGGCCATCGCCGCGGTTTCGCTGACGCGCGGATCGATGACGATGATCGCGCGGTCCGGGTCCCTCGCCAGCTCGCGCAGCACCGGCCGCGCCCTGGCCACCCCGTGCGACTGCCACGGGTTCTTCCCGATGAAGATGGCGACCTCGGTCCGTTCGAAGTCGCCGGTGGTGTGGTTGCCGTGCAGTTGCTGGTCCACCCAGCCCTCACCGGTCTTCTCCTGCGCCAGCGCGTTCGACATGTACTCGGCGCCGACCGCGTGGAACAGCGCGCGACCGTAGGCGCCGCCGAGGTGGTTGCCCTGGCCGCCCCCGCCGTAGAAGAAGATCTTGTCCCCGCCGTGGGTGTCCCGCACCGCCGCGAGCCGCATGGCGATCTCGTCGAGCGCCGTCTCCCAGCCGATCTCGTCGTAGCCGCCGTCCGGACGGCGGCGCAGCGGCGTGTCGATGCGGTGCGGCCCGTTCTGGTACTTGTCCAGCCGCAACGGTTTTTCGCAGGTGTACCCCGCCGAGCCGGGATGCTCCTTGTCGCCGCGGATCTTCACCAGCTCCCGGTCGGCGACCCGCACCTCCAGCCCGCAGTTGCACTCGCACAAGATGCAGGCGGTCTTCTGCCACGAGCTCATCGCGCACTCCTGTCCTCAGTGGACGATCAGGACGCCACCGAAGTTTCCCGCTCGGCTTGGGAGATCTTCTTCAGCTCGGCGAACCGGATCGTCTCGCCTGCGGCCGCCCAGTTCCCTTCCGGCACTTCCCTGATCAGCGTCCACACGTGCAGTGCGCGCGCCGGATCGAGCCCGGCGGCCGCGGTCACCGCGGCGTGCACGTCGGCGGCCAGCCCGTCCTTGCGCCGCTGGGACAACGCCCCTTCCGGCACCGTCACCTCGACCCGGAACCGCGGCGCGCCGCGGGAACGCCCGCCGACGGCGAGCCGGTCCGCGGCGATCTCGTGCCAGTAGACCCAGGTGATCTCGCGGAAGAATTCGGTGTCCGGCGCGCCCTCCCACCGCAGCAGGGTGGTCGCCAGTTCTTCGCGAAGACGCTCGGCGGCGGCGGCTTCGACGGCGCCCTCGGGGACCGTCACCTCGATCATCGGCATGCCCTGACCTCCTCTTTTGCTTACTACTTTGGAGTAACTATGGACTCTGTCATACTGTCTAGTCAAGAGCACGTGCAGCGAAAGGGAGCCGAGTGGCCAAGGCGGGGGAAACCAGGCAGCGGATGCTCGCCAGCGCGGTCGAGCTGCTGCGCGAACGCGGCACCAGGGGGACCAGCATCGACGCGGTGCTCGCGCACAGCGGCGCGCCGCGCGGGTCGGTGTACCACCACTTCCCGGGCGGACGGGCCGAGCTGATCACCGCCGCCGTCCGGCAGGCGGGCGACTACATCGGCTCATTGTTCGAGGCCGTCGCGGAAGACGGCGACATCCGCACCGGCCTCGAACTGTTCGCGCGGTTCTGGAAGCAGGCGCTCGTCGAATCGGACTATCGCGCGGGCTGCCCGGTCGTTGCGCTCACTGTGGACGGTCACGACGAGATCCCGCAGTCCACCGCGACGGTGAGCGAGATCTTCCAGCGCTGGCACCGGGCCAGCGTGCTACTGCTCGAACGGCACGGGTACGAACCCGCGCGCGCCAAGCGGCTCGCCACGCTCGCCGTGTCCTCTGTGGAGGGTGCCATCATCCTCTGCCGCGCCGAGCGCAGCGTCGAACCGCTCGACGAGGTCGTCACCGAACTGCTGGCATTCCTGGAAAGCTGACAAAGGAGCACACGATGTCCACATCGGACACCGCGCTCGACCGCAAGGTGCGGCGCGAAATCCTGATCGGCCGCCATCTCGCCAACCCGGCGATGCGCGGCCTGTTCAAGCTCGGCATCACCCCGCCGTGGCACACCCTGCTCGAAACCACCGGGCGCGTCTCCGGGCTCACCCGCAGGGTGCCCGTCGGCTACGGCCGTTCCGGCGACGAGGTCTGGGTGATCGCGCAGCACGGCACCAAGGCGGGCTGGGTGCGCAACCTTCAGGCCGACCCCCGCGTCCGGCTGCTCATCGGCCGCACCTGGCTGACCGGCACGGCGGAGCTCGTTCCCGGCGACGACGTCAAGGCGCGCGTCGAGACGTTCAGCGCCCACCCCTTCGGCAGGCGGATCCTGCGATCGGCCTTCTCCGCACTGGAGACCCGCCCGTGCAGCGTCCGCATCACCTTGACACCAAGCATCTGATGTCTTGGTGTTGATCGAAACGGGCTACCCATATTGACGGCGGTCTCTGAGATTTCTAACCTCAATACATCTGATGTATTGGGGGTAGGCATGGAGCCGAGCCGACGGGCCGTCTTGCGCGGCGGGCTGGCAGCAGCCGCGCTGGCCACCACGGGCGGCGTCGCCACGGCCGCACCGGAACGGGGCCGCCGCCTGCCCTTCCTGCTCGACATGGTGCAGAGCAACCCCGGCGAACCCGCGTTCACGAGCCGCTTCAACGATCCGAAAACGCTGGCCGGCTACGGGTACGACGGCCAGGTGGTCAACGAGTTCACCCCGCCGCACACCGCGATCACCTTCGACACCGTCGATCCCCGGATCTTCCCGCCCGGTTCCGATGGCAGGGCGTGGGTCGAAAAGACCGCTCGCGAGATCGACGACCGGATCGCGCGCGCCCACGCGGCGGGGATCGCGGCCTACTACTTCACCGACATCATCGTGCTGCCCAAGCGCCTCGTCGACCTGTTCGGCGCCGAGATCCTCGACGACAAGGGGCGGATCGACCTCGCGCGCCCGCGCACGCGGGAGATCCACCGGCTCATGCTGCGCGAGGTGTTCGCGCGCTTCCCCGGACTCGACGGGCTCGTCGTGCGCACCGGAGAGACCTACCTGCAGAACGTGCCGTTCCACACCGGGAACAACCCGATCCTGCACGGCGAATCGAGCCACCTCGACCTGCTCGGCATCCTGCGCGACGAGGTGTGCGAGCGCGCGGGCAAACGCGTCTTCTACCGGACCTGGTCCACCGGCGGCGACAAGCTGACCAGCGACCCCGCGTACTACCGCGCGGTCACCGACCAGGTCGCGACGCACGAGAACCTGGTGTTCTCGATCAAGCACACGGCGCGCGACTTCTGGCGCACCGTCGAGTTCAACGAGACCATCGGCGTCGGGAAGCACCGGCAACTCGTCGAAGTGCAGTGCCAGCGCGAATACGAGGCGAAGGGCGCCTGCCCCGACTACGTGATCGACGGCGTGGTCAACGGGTTCGAGGAGTTCCGGCACGGGCCGCGGCCGATCGGGCTCGCCGACGTGGCGGACAACCCGCTGATCGCGGGGATCTGGACCTGGTCGCGCGGCGGCGGCTGGCGCGGGCCGTACCTGCGGAACGAACTGTGGTGCGAGCTGAACACCTGGGTGATCGCCCGCTGGGCCCGTGACACCGGGCTCGGCGAGGAAGGCGCTTTCGCCGCGTACACCGACCGGATCGGCCTGCGCGGCGGGCAGTCGCGGCGGTTCCGCAGGCTCGCGCTGCTGTCCGCGGCGGGCACCCTGCGCGGCCACTACAGCCAGGTCCACCCGATGCGACGGCTGTTGTGGACGCGCGACCAGTTCCTCGGCGGCTCCGACAAGGACCTCGCCGACGACTTCACCTCGATCGTCGACAAAGGACAGATCGAACCGGTGCTCGCGGAAAAGGCGGAAGCCGCGCGGATCTGGCGCGAGGTGGTGTCCCTTTCGGACACTCTGCCGCTGCGCGAGGGCGCGGACCGCGACTACCTGCGCGTGTCCGCGCGCTACGGGCAGGCGCTCTACGACGTGATCCACCACGGCTGGCAGGTCATGCTCCGCGGCTTCGCGGGCGACCGCACCGGCCGGTACGACCGGGCGGCCATGCGCGCGCACCTCCACCGCTACGACGAAACCTGGCTGCGGTGGCAGCGCCTCGCCGCCGAGAACCCGTCCTGCGGCACGCTCTACCAACCGTACGGCTTCGGGAAGAAGGGCCCGGACGGGTTGTACGACGCCGATCCCGACCACGGGATGAAACCGTCGGTCGACCGCTACCGCGCGCTGCTCGGCTGACGCCGCTTCTTACGCTCAAGCGATGCCCAGTGCGGCGCAGGCGGCGTCGACGGCGGCCTTCCGCAGTTCGGCCGGATCGGCGTCGGCGAACTGGACGGTGCAGTCCTGGAGCCCGCCGAGCGCGACGACCGCGCGCGTCGCCTGGGCCAACGTCGGCTCGCCGCCGCACAGCAGCGAGGCGAGCCGTTCGCGCCACGCCACGACGAGGTCGATCAAGCCCAGCTTCACGAGCGTGTTGAGCTCGGCGAGGAGGAACATGATCTCCTGGCGGCGCGCGTAGTGGAAGTCGAAGTACCCCTCGAGCAAGGCCCTCGCGTCGACCTCGCGGCGGGCCTCCTGCTCGTGCAGGAACGCCTCGCCGTCGTCGATGAGCGGCTGCACGATGCTGCGGACCAGTTCTTCGCGTGACGAGAAGTGGTAGTACAGCGCCGGTTTGGTGATGCCGAGCCGGTCCGCGATCTCCTGCAGGCTGGTGGCCTGCACGCCCTTCTGGGCGAACAGCTCCCGCGCGGCCGCCTGGATGCGCTGCTTCGTGTCGGACGGTTTTGCCACCGCTCGATACTACCTTACCTACCGGAAGGTAAGCTGCTACCGTTGTCCTTACCTTCCGGTAAGTAAGGAGTTGGTCATGCGTGTTCTCATCTCCGGAGCCAGCATCTCGGGGCCCGTCCTCGCCTACTGGCTCACCCGCCACGGCTTCGCCGTCACCGTCGTCGAACGCTCCCCCGTGCTGCGCAAGACGGGCGGCCACGCGGTCGACCTGTTCCGCCCCGCCATGGACATTTCCGAACAGATGGGCGTGCTGCCGCGCATCGAAGGCCTCGCCACGGGCACCACCCGGATGACCGTGGTGCGCGAGGGCACCACCCGTCCGGCGACGATCGACCTCGAAAAGATCTTCACCGCCGCCTCCGACCGGCACGTCGAAATCATGCGCGACGACCTGAGCGAGATCTACTACGACGCCACCGCCGACGATGTGGAGTACCTCTTCAGCGACTCCATCACCGCCATCTCACCGGACGGCGACGTCACCTTCGAAAAGCACGAGCCCCGTTGGTTCGACATCGTGGTCGGCGCGGACGGCCTGCATTCGAACGTCCGGGAACTGGTCTTCGGCGACGAGTCGGAGTTCACCCACCCCACCGGGGCCTACCTCGCGGTGTTCTCGGCCCCGGACGAGCTGAGCCGCGACGGCGAAATGCTCGGGCACTTCGGCGTCGACCGCCTCGCCGGGCTCTACAGCGCGAAGCGGCTCGACGAGGCGCGCGCGGTCTTCCTGTTCCGCGCCGAGTACGAGCTCGACTACCACTACCGCGACACCGAACGGCAGAAAACCCTGCTGCGCCAGGCGTTTCGCGGTATGCACGCCGATGTCGACCGCTGGCTCGGCGAGCTCGACCGGACACCGACGTTCTACTTCGACTCGATCACCCAGCTGCGCTTGGAACCCTGGTCGCGCGGGCGCGTGACACTGGTCGGCGACGCGGGTTACTGCCCCGGCCCCGCGGTCGGCGGCAGCACGAGCCTCGCGGTGCTCGGCGCCTACGTGCTGGCGGGCGAGCTGGCCGAGGCGGGCGGCGACCACGAACGCGCTTTCGCCGCGTACGAACGGGAAATGCGCGATCCGGTGCGGCGCAGCCGTGCGTTCGCACTGGGGTCCGCGAAGAACCTGATCCCGTCGTCGCGGTTCGGCGCGTGGGCGCTCGTGCGGGGCGGGCAGCTCGTGTCCGCGCTGCCGTCCGGGGTCAGCAGGGCGGTCGCGAAGCTCAACACCAAGGGGGTCCGCTTGCACGATTCGATGACCGTCAAGGACTACGCGTTCGCCAAGTGAACCGTCGTGGCCGAAGCGCGGTGCTCCGGCCACGACGCGGCGTTCACCGGTAGCGGGCCGCCGTGCTGTAGACGCCGACGACGGCGTGCCTGCCGAGGTCGTAGGTCAGGGTCAGGAAACGGCCGGGCCGGACTTCGACACTCGACGGGTTCGCCTGATCGCTCACCGGCGCGCCCGGCGACCCCGCGTCGTAGAGCAGGACGTCCTTCCCCTCGTCGAGCGTCCACTCCGGACGGTCGAGCAGCCTGCCGACGGTGGGACGGCCCGGCGCGGGGGAAAACCGGCCGGACAGGTCGCCGTAGGTCAGCAGCACCCCGTCCTCGGCCGTGGTCAGCAGGTGGTGCGAACTCGCCGGGATGCGGGTGGCCTGCGGCGCGGTCCAGTGCGCGCCGCCGTCCAGCGAACGGGAAAGATAAGCGACCCCGGTGCCGGTCCGGATCAGCGCGACGAGCTGCCCGTCGCGCAGCACGGTCAGCACGGGCTCCTGGAAGTGGATACCGGGCCTGGCCGCGAGCACGGTCTCGCCGCGCCAGGTGCGGCCGCCGTCGGTCGACCGCACGACCGAGGCGCGCTGCCACTTGTCGTGCGGCAGGGTTCCGTACAGCGGGGCCAGCAGCGCGCCGCCGGGCGCGGCGACGATCGCGCCGTGGCTCGCCGTCCAGCCGAGCCGGTACCCGGAATCGCTTTCGTCCGACGGGCCCGCCATCGCGCTGGCGATCTTCTTCGGTGCCGACCAGGTGCGGCCGCCATCGTCGGAACGGAGCACGGAAGTGCCGCGCGAGATCGCGGGAACGGGACGCCAGTCGATTTCGAAGTAGGTGACGAAAAGGGTGCCTGCCGCGGTCGCGGTGATCTTCGGGTCGCGGTCGTCGTACGGGGTGTCGAGCAGCACGCGCGGCGCGCTCCAGGTGCGCCCGCCGTCGGTGCTGGTCACCGAAAGCAGCCTGCCGTCCATTCCGACGTGGCCCGCTCCTTCGCGGTATGCGGCGAACAAGGACCCGTCACGCAGCCGGACGAGATCGGGGAAGTAGGCGTTCTTGCCACTCCCCGCGACGGCGACGACGGTGTCCGGTCCGGTCACGAACGTCGACGGTACCTCGGCCGCGGGGGCCGTCGGATGGCACGAGGCCACCACGATCGCGACCGAAACTAGTGCACGTGCACTAAGTCTTCGCATGTCAATTCCCTTTCCGGGTGTATTTCGAAAACGAATTCGGCCCAGGTGATCCGGACAGTTCTACCGCGTTCGGGAAAATCGGTTTCCGGCGGCCGGGTCACCGGCAGGCGCGGGCGCGCTACTGCGTTTGATCGTTGCGGCGGGCACCGAGGAGTAGTGGTATGGACCGATGCGAAAAGCAGCAGCACTCACCTTTGCTTCCCTGATCGCCGCGGCGTGCTTCACGGCACCTGCCTCGGCGGACGGCCGGTGCCCCGTCGACCTCGACACCGCGACCATTCCCCAGCTACAGCAGAAGATGCGCGACGGGGAGCTCAGCGCGGTCGCGCTCACCTCGGCCTATCTCGCCCGCATCCGCACCGTGGACCGCAAGCTCCACGCCGTGCTGCGCGTCGACGAAACCGCGCTGCGCCAGGCCGCGGCGAGCGACCGCCGCCACCGCGCCGGCACCACGCGCGGCCCGCTGGACGGAATTCCGGTCCTGCTCAAGGACAACATCGGCACCGGCGACCTGCCCACGACCGCGGGCTCGCTCGCACTGGCCGGGCCGCCGCCGTCGAAGGACGCGACGCTGGTCGCCAAGCTGCGGGACGCGGGCGCGGTCATCCTCGGCAAGGCGAACCTGTCGGAATGGGCGAACTTCCGCGCCGCGAAACCGACTTCGGGCTGGTCCGCGGTCGGCGGCCAGACGAACAACCCGTACGTCCTCGACCGCAACCCGTGCGGCTCCTCCGCCGGTTCGGCCGCGGGCCTCGCCGCTTCGCTCGCCCAGGTGGCGATCGGCTCGGAGACCGACGGTTCGGTGGTCTGCCCGGCGGGGATGAACGGCGTGGTCGGGCACAAGCCCAGCCTCGGCCTGGTGAGCCGCGCCGGTGTCGTGCCCATCTCGGCCGAGCAGGACACCGCGGGCCCGATGGCGCGCAACGTCGTCGACACCGCGATCACGCTGTCCGCGTTGCAGGGCCGCGACCCCGCCGACCCCGCGACCGCGGCCTACCCCGCGGACCAGACCACCGACTACGCGGCGGCGCTGCGCCCGGATGCCTTGCGCGGCAAGCGGATCGGGCTGTGGCGGCTCCCGTCGCTCGGCAAAGAGGTCGACGAGGTGATGTCGCGGACCGCGGACAAGCTGCGGAAGGCGGGCGCGACCGTCGTCGAGGTCGAACTCCCCCACCAGGACCGCATCGCGGCACTGGAATTCCCCGCGCTGCTGAGCGAATTCCACCGGGACATCGACACCTACCTGCGCACCAGGACCGGCGCACCACGCGATCTCGCCGCGCTGATCGAGTTCAACCGGACCCACCTCGCCGAGCAGACCTGCTTCGCCGGACAGGAACTGTTCGAGCAGGCACTGGCCGCGCCGCCGACCACCGATCCGCGGTACCAAGCCAACCGGAACGAACTGCGCACGCTGTCCCGGCAGTCGATCGACGACACCATGGCGCGCTACCGGCTCGACGCCATCGCTTCGCCGACCAACCCGCCCGCCTGGACGACGGACTGCCAGCGCGGCGACAACGACGTCATCCCCTCGTCGACCCCGGCCGCGGTCGCGGGCTACCCCTCGGTGTCGGTGCCCGCGGGTTCGGTCGGCGAACTGCCGATCGGGGTGCTCCTGATGGCGGGGCACTGGCAGGACGCGCGACTGCTGTCGATCGCGGGCGGCGCGGAGCGCGCGCTCGCGGCGTGGCGTCCGCCGCACTACCTGCCGACGGCGGGCTGATCGGCGGCCTGGCTGGCGTGCGCGGGTGCGCGCACGTCAGCCAGCCAGTCCCGGAACAGCCGGTGCACCCGCTCCGCGCCGACGATCTCGTCCGGCACCTCGAACTCCTTGGGGTGCACCAGGAACGCGCGCGACTGCGGGCCACCGAGCCCGCCGTGCGAGCCCACGTGCGGTTCGAACGGCGAAGCGTCCCCTGTGGACGGATCGTAGCTGCTGTTGATCATCAGGTCGGCGCAGTGCGGGAACCGGTCGACGCGGCGGATCAGGTCCGCGGCGTGCTCGCCGTAGCCGAGCAGCGGGTCCTCGCCGATGACCACCCCGGTCGCGAGCCGGTGCAGCCCGTCGCGCCCGAGCACCACCGGCCCGAACTCCTCGCTGCGCACCAGGACGAACCCGATCCCGTCATGGTCCACAAGGGACGGTAGCAGCTCCGGGTACTCGCGCTCGATGGTCTCCAGCGGCACCCTGCCCTCGTGCTCGGTGAACGACACCATCGCGACATGTCCCGACACCACCGTCACCACACCCGGCGCGACCCTGCTGACCTCGCCCGGCTTGCCGCTTTCGGTGCGGGGGCGGTCGTCGGCGAAGCCCGCGCGCTCGACCCTGCCCCGCAGGCGGCGCGCGATCAGCCCGCCACCAGAGGTCGCCTCGGCGAGCGCGGCGCCGACCTGCCAGCCCTCCGCGGAGCGGCGGGCGCTGTGCGCGCCGGGATCGTCGCCGGAACCGCCGCACAGCCTGCCGACGAGCGACTCCACCGGCTCGCCGAACCGGTCGGCGAACGCCCAGCCCTGCGTCTGCCCGTGGTCGGAGAGCACCACCACGTGGTAGCGGCGGGTGCTGAGCTGGCAGGCGCGGGCGATCCGGCCGATCTGCTGGTCGATCGAGCGCAGCACGGCGAGCGCGTCGAACCGCTCGATCCCCGAATGGTGCGCGACCTCGTCGTAGCCGAGGAAGTCCGCGTACACCGCGGGCCTGCCGTTGAGGATGTCCTCGATGATCGCCGAGACCACGACGTCGCGCGCGATCACCGTGGTGCCCGGCCGCGCGAGCGGGTACCAGCCGCCGCGTTTGGTCCGTGGCCGCACGTCGGCGCGGCGCTGGCGGGACGCGGCGGACAGCTCGCGTCCGACGTCGACGAGCGAGGCCGCGAACGTGCGCAACGCGTTGACGGGATTGGCGAAGTAGGCGTAGTACCCGGCGCCGATCCGGTCCTTTTTGGACCTTCGCTGGTCCTTGGGCACGAGCCCGGCGATGGAGCTCATGGTGAGGCTGAAGTGCGGCGCGTCCCCGGTGAACAGGTTGCCGCGCGCGGCGCCGCCGTCGGCGAGCAGCCCCTTGCCGTTGCTGTGCCGCCGCTCGATCTCCGCCGCGTCACGCGGGTGCGCGCACGCCATCACGTGATCGCGATCCTTTTCGTACCACCGGAAACCGAGGATGTCGTGATTGGACCCGTGCAGGATCCCGCACACGCTCGCCCCGGTCTGCGAGCTCCAGTCGGTGTGCCACAGCGAAAGCGCGTGGCTCCCGCCGGTGAGCCAGGCGGCGAGCGTCGGCATGTCACCGTCGCGGACGGCGCGCCGGACCACGTCGTACCCGAGCCCGTCGACCTGGAGGAACAGGATGCCCGGCGGGTCGGCCGCCCGGTCCCCGCCGCCGCGGCGCGCGCGGCGGGCGGCCCTGCGGAAGAAGATCTCGTCCTCGTCGACCGCGAGCACACCGCTGATCAGCGCGCCGACCGCGGCCAGCACGAGCACCACGATCACCGCCGAGCCGAAGTCGTGGATCTCGACGCCCGGCATCGCGCTGAAGATCGCGAGCGCTCCCGCGCCGAGGAACAGGAACGAGCCGACGCCGAAGGTGAACATCGCCACCGGCAGCGCGATCCGCAGCACCAGCGGCCACACCACGGCGTTGAGCAGGCCGAGCAGCAGCGCGCACACGGTCGGCTGCCACCAGTGGTGCATCGCGAACCCCGGCAGCAGCGCGTCAACGGCTCGCAGCGCGCCGACGACCGCGAGCCACACCAGCAGGATCCGCGCCGCCACCCGGCCGCCGCGCAGCAGCCTGCCCTTCGCCGGGGGGAGGTTCATGACCGGTCTCCTGCCTTCTTCCGCTTCCGCGAGATCACGTTCATCAGCACCGTCACCAGCAGCACCAGCACCGTCGCGAGCACGGTGGCCACCAGCGGTGAATCGAAGATGCCACCGCTGACCACGCCGAGCAGCGCGTAGGCCACCGCCCACACGAAACACGCGACGAGCGAAGCGGGCACGAGCCTGCGCCACGGGTAGGCGAGCGCGCCCGCGGCGAGCAGCACCGGGATCCGGCCCGCCGGGACGAGCCTGCCGATCACCACGATCTGCCAGCCGCGCCGGGTGAACCGGTCACGCGCTTTTTCGAGCTGTTCCTCGCGCTGCCCGCGCGCCACCCAGCGCACCGCGGCCGGTCCGCCGAGCCGCGCGATCCCGAACGTCACGACGTCACCGGCGAAGGCGGCCACTGTGGACAGGACGAGCACGATCGGCAGCGAAAGGTGGTCGGTGGTCATCGCGACCGCGGCCGCGGCGCCGACCACCGCGCCGGTGGGCACGATCGGGATGATCGACCCGAGCAGCACGCCGCCGCCGAGCACCGGGTAGCCGATGTTCGCGGTGTTCGACCAGTCGAACGCGAGCACGACCGTGCTCACGAGCCGGACCTCGCACCCGGCAGCACGGCCTCGCCCGGTTCGGTGACCACGACCTCGGTGCGCGGGTGCGTGCGCGCCACCGCGGCGGCGAACTCGCGGGGCGGGTCCACCAGCAGCCGCCGCATGGTCCGGCCCATCCCGAACGGCGCCCTCGTGAGCCCGGTGAGCGCCAGCGTTCCCCAGTGCACGGGCACCGCGACGGCCGGGTCGATCAGCTCGACCGCTTTCGCCGCCCGCCCCGGATCGAGGTGGCCTGGCCCCAGCGTCGGCCCCCAGCCCCACACCGGGAGGAGCGCCACGTCGACGGGTCCGAGTCCGCCCATGCCGTCGAACAGGTCGGTGTCCCCTGCGGCGTAGATCCGCGTGCCGCCGCCGCTGATCAGGTGCCCGACAGCGGGTGCCTGCGGACCGTGCGTGAGCCGCGGCCCCCAGCGGTGCCCGGAGTGCCGCGCTTCCGTCGCGGTCACGGTCAGCGCGCCGTCCTCGACGGTCTCGCCCGGCGCGATCTCGCTGACGTCGGTGAAACCCTTCCCGCTCAGCCATGCCCCTGCGCCGCGTGGCACCACGATCGCCGTGCTCTTGCCGAGCAGCCGCAGGGAGTCCAGGTGCAGGTGGTCGCCGTGCAGGTGCGAGATGAGCACAGTGTCCACGTCGGCCCAAGCGTCCTCGCCGAGCGCGCCCGCGACCCTGCGCAGCGGCCCGATCCGCGGCGTGAGCACGGGATCGGTCAGCACCACGCGCCCGGCCAGCTCGATCCGCACCGTCGAGTGGCCGAGAAACCGCATGTCAAGTCCCTGCACACGTCGAGTATCACCAAAGACGGCCCGGCTCGCGCCCCGGCGCGGTGATCCGTTGGTCACGTTAACCTGAGGTGTGCGCGTTGTCGTGTTCGGCGGCTACGGGGCGGTCGGGAAGGTCGTCTCGGGGACGCTCGGCGAGCACGAGGTCGTCGTCGCGGGACGCGACGCGGCGAAGGCGACCATCGCGGTCGACGTCGCCGATCCCGCTGCCGTGCGCCGCGCGATCGACGGCGCGGACGTGGTCGTGATGTGCGTGGAACGCGCCAACGCCGAGGTGGCCCGCGCCTGTCTCGAACGCGGTGTCCACTACGTCGACGTGAGCGCGTCCGAAGGGGTGCACGATTCGATCATCCGGCTCGACGAGGTGGCCGTGGCGAACGGGGCGACCGCGGTGCTCGGTGTCGGCCTCGCCCCTGGGTTGACGAATCTGCTCGCCCGCCGCTGCGCCGATCGGCTGGAAACCCCGGCCGCGCTGGACATCGCGGTGCTGCTCGGGCTGGGCGAGCACCACGGCGACGACGCGGTCCGGTGGACCGTCGCCCACCTCGCCGACCGCGCCACCGCTCGCCGCAAACGTGTGCACCTGCCCGGTTTCGGCGCCAGGACGGCGTTTTCGTTCGCTTTCTCCGATCAGCGCTCCCTCGCGCGCACGCTCGGCGTCGCCGCGACCACGAGGATGTGTTTCGATTCGCGCGCCGCGACTCGCGCCCTGTTCGCGTTGCGCTCGGCCGGTGTGTTCGCCGCGATCAGGCGGTTACGGCTCGAACGCGCGTTGATCGCGGCCTTCTCGGCGGTGCACTTCGGCAGTGACCGGTTCGCTGTGCGCGTGGACGTGGCTGGCGCCGGTGGCGAACAGGTTTCCGCGACCGCGACCGGCCGCGCACAGAGCCGCGCCACCGGAATCGTCGCAGCACACGTGGTCCGTCTCCTCGGCGAAGGCTCCCCGCCCGGTGTCCGCCAGATCGACGAGTTGCCCGGTTCGTCGAAGGTGGTGACCGCGCTGCCCGCTGCCGGGATACTGGTGGACGAGGACTCTACTGTTCATCGCGCCACGCGATGAGTTCCTTTTCCCAGCTCTTGTTGTCGGTGGTCTCCATGAATTCTTTGCGGTCGATCAGCAGGTAGATCTCGCCCGCTGTCTTCGTGTCGACGATGAGCGGTTTGCCCCGGTCGAGCAGCCCGCCGATGAACCGGCCGTAGAGGTCGGTGAACTCGCGCCGGATGGCGGTGATGTCTTCGCGGCACAGCACCAGGTCGTGCGTGTCCGACCAGGTCCGCAGCACCACGCGGTCGCCGTCGAGTTCGATGGCGCCCCGCCGGTGGAACAGCGCCTTCTGGCTCACCCCGCCCGCGACCTTGTCCGCTTTGGTGTGCCCAGCCAGCTCACCGGCCGTCGCGGCCAGGTACTGCCCGGTCTTCATCGCGCCTTCCTCCCCGCACAGTCCACAATGGAATCCAGAACCCGGGTACGAGGCTATGCGCGCACCCCGACTCACCGCATCGGGCCGGAGAACGATGCCCGGTGCGACTCTGGTGGCGGTTGGCATGCACCCACAGGATGATGCCGTGCCGTACCCGCCGGTCAGATGAACCCGGTGGGGTCGTCGGTGTAGGTGCGACCGTCCGGGGTGGTGATGGTGGTGACGCCGTTGGCGTCGGTGTGGAATTCCCAGCCGGGTTCGTGACGCAAACCGTGGTGCACCCGGCAAAACGGCCGGATGTTGGCTTTGTCGGTGCCGCCGCCCTCGCTCCACGGCTGTGCGTGGTCGAGGTCGGAATACTGGGCGGGCCGGGAACATCCCAGCATGCAACAGGTGCGGTGCAGGACTTGGACGTACTTGCGCATCTTTTTCGACGGCCGGTAGCTGTTACGCCCCATGTCGACCGGTAACCCGGTCATCGGTTCCGACACGATCCGGTTCCACACCGAGTTCGAGTCGAAGGCGATCTCTCGTGCCATCTCAGGTGAGATTTCCCCACACCCGGCGAGTTCGCCCAGGTTGTTCCGCAGGCCCATCAGGGTCGGGAGGTCGATGTAGACATAGATCTGCGCCTTCGGTTTACCACCGCACTCCCCGCCCAGGCATCGCTCCACCAACGCATCGACCCGGAGCTGATCCATGGTGCGTTTATCGCCCTTGCGCTTCTTCTCCAACGCATCCCGGTCGCAGGCGGCGTAGATGGCCTGGGCACGGTCGGAGGGCAGTTCGGCGAACAGGGTCGAAGACCCATGATCCCCATGCCGGATCTCCAGCATCCGCGCCGCCGCCTTCTCCCGCCGCCGCGCCTCATATCCTTCCGGGTCGACTCGCATCAGCAGCGTGTTGACCATCCTGCGCAGTGAGGCAGAGTTCTTGTTCTCGAACTTCACTCGCGCATCGACTTCCCGCGCCACGTCGCGGGACGCGCAGGCGGTGGCCTCGAACACCTTCGCCGCCATGCCCTCGTCAATGACCCCGTTCTCCAGTGCTTCGAGGGTGCGGGGCAGGTATGAGGTCAACGCGTCAGCGAGCGCCGCCTTCCGTTCCGCCCCGGCCTGGGTGCAGTTGCACGACAACGCCACCCAGGCAAGCACCGATCTTCGAGACCGCACCTGTCTCATCTGCACAATTTGTCGTAACAACATCGCCTGCCCATATCGAGACCACCTCTTCCAATGCTCCGCAGAATCAGCAACAACCCGCTCTTCAGACTTCTCTAATACGTCCACAAAACAATTCTACCAACCACCTCACCACCCGATCGGGTACAGAAATGATCACAACCTGCCACAACGGGACCCCAACGAAACAGAAGACGAAAAGCGAACGGGACCGTCAATGCGTCGGGGACGCCGCGTCGCGGGCGTGCCTGAAACTTTCACCGCGCCCACCAAAAAAGCGAGCAAAGCCAAAAATGCAGCCCCCATTTTCCACTCTACACGGAGGCACCGACAGTCCTGGATGAAGCGAGAAGAGGCCAGAAAAGGATCATCCGAGAAACCGGTCCAGAACCGCCCGGGTAACCGCAGCAACCCCAGGATCCACCAGAGAAGACGACCACCCGATCGATCCGGCCGAAAACACCTCACCCCCGCTGCCCGTCCCGAAGTGCACCACCTCACCCCCACCGGAATCCGGGTTGAGCCCCCGCGCCAGCACGGTGACCCCATCCGGACTGAACGCCCCGACCTTGTCCGTCTCGTGCGCGGACGCCCCGCCGGGGCACCGCTCGTGCAAACTTCGCACACCGAACAGGTCACCACGGGCGCAAGAGCCGCCGAACGCCCAGTGCTCTGGCGACAGAACCTCGTACGGAGCGCCGGTCATCGCTCCCGCATTGGTGAACACGACCCCGAGCAACGCCGAAGTCGGCCGATACGACCGATGCATCCGGCTCTCGTGCGAACCAGAAACATGAGTGAGGAAGCGCAACGCGCCATCTCCTGTGAAGGAAACCTCGCAGTCGACGCCGTTGCCGCCGAGGTAGGCGAGCTTCCCGCCGCGCTCGTGCACCCACGACCACACCGCGTCGTACATTTCGCGCGACCAGTACTCGGGATGGGTGTTGAGCACGAGCACCCGGTAGGCGTCGAGGTCGAGCGTGCCGTCGTGGAGGTGCTCGTCGGCGTAGAGGTCGTGGTCGTAGCCGGAGCGTTCGAGCCAGCTCAAGAGCCGCCACTCCGCCGCCGCGAGATGGCACGGCTGCCTGCCCCGGACCGGATCCTCGGGCCGTTCCCCGAAACCGATCTGGTTCAGCGGTTCCGGCCGTTCGAACGACAGCGGCGGATAGGCGTCGTCGGGGAGGTCGTGCTCGCTGAAACTGGACTCCGTGTAGCGGCGCATTTCCAGGCGCGGCACCAGGATCGGCTCCGCGGGCAGCCCGGCGGCGTTGATGTAGTTGCTGCGGCCGCCGAAGTTGTTGTAGGCGTTCCAGGTGTTGGTCGAGGCGAGCACGGCGATCCTCGCCGACGGCGTGCGCGGCGCGACGACCCACGGGAACGAGAACCGCGAACCCGATTCGGTTTCGAGGTGGAAGTAGTAGAGCCCGCCGCGATCCGGCGCCGTCACGTACTGGCGGTGCGACGGGTCGACGAAACCGCGCTCGTTGAACCGGACGCCGGTCCGCGTGTAGTCGCCGTCGGGTGTCACCTGGACGGTCGCGCGCGGCGCGTGCTCGTCGAACCAGCCGATCAGCGCGGTCTCCTCCGCCGCGCCGCCGTGCCGCCACAGGCTCAGCCGGTACGGCTCGGGACTGTGGATGCGGAACTCGCCCCGCTCACCCGCGCGGACCCATTTCGGCCACACGTAACCGAAAACGCGATCCGACAGCAGCCGGAACTGGTGCGGCTGACCGGAACCGATCGACACGGTGACGTGCTTGGCGCCGTACCCGTCCTTCGCGAGCGTGACCCGGTACTCGCCAGGCGGGAGCTCCACCCGGATCGCGCCGCTGGCCGTCGAAACCGCCTGCCAGTACCGGTTCCCGTCGGTGATCTCGACCGACACCCCCGGCAGTGCGAGGTAGCGCTCGTCGCTGACGTACCCGATCATTTCGCCCCCAGTTCCTGCCCAGCGCGATCCGGCAGCATCAGCATGGACAGTCCACTGAGGACACAAGCGCCGATCACGTACAGGCAGACGCCCCAAGCTTGCCCGCCGCCCGCGGCCACCAGGGCCGTGCTGATCGCGGGCGCGAACCCGCCCGCGAGCACCGCGGTGAACTGGTAGCCCATGCTGATCCCGGTCGCCCTCGCCTCGGTGCCGAACAACTCGGACAGGATGGTCTGGGACAGCGCCGACATCGCGAGCACCGCCACCGGGAACCCCAGCACCATCGCGACCGCGGCCAGTACCGCGTTTTCGGTGTTGTAGAGCCAGAATACCGGGAAGATGAGCACCGCCAGCGCGGCGCAGCCGCCGAGGAACACCGGCCTGCGCCCGATCCGGTCGGACAGCGCGCCCCAGGTCGGCGCGAGCACGATCTGCACCCCGGCCGCCACCATGGTCGCCGTGTAGGCCACCGACGCGGAAACCCCGCGACCGGTGAGGTACGCGGTGCCGTAGGTCGTCACGACGTAGCCGCCGATGCTGTTGGCGAATCCGAACAGGATCCCGAACACCAGCATCTTCGGCCTTCGCAGCACCACGAGCAGTGGCGCCCGGCGGGGCCGCTCCGCCTTCCGCGCGCGTTCGAACTCCGGTGTTTCGGGCACCTTCCACCTGATCACCAGCCCCGCCACCAGCAGTACGACGCTGAGCAGGAACGGGATCCGCCAGCCCCACGACCGGAACTGCCCGTCCGGCAGCAGGGAAACCAGGTCCATCAGGCCCGACGACAGGAAGAGCGCGACCCCGGATCCGGACAGCAGCAGCGCGCCGTAGAGGCCGCGGCGGTCCGGCGGCGCGTGCTCGATCGCGAGCGAGGTGGCGCTGCCCATTTCGCCGCCGGTCGCGAAACCCTGCACGAGGCGCAGCAGGACAAGGCAGATCGGCGCGGCGACGCCGATCTGGTCGTATCCCGGCAGCACGCCGATGAGCATCGTGGCGATCCCCATCGAGACGATCGTGATGATCAGCGCCGTCTTGCGGCCCGCGCGGTCGGCGATGTGCCCGAGCACGATCCCGCCGAGCGGCCGCAGCACGAAACCCACCGCGAAGGTCGCGAACGAAGCCAGTTCGGAAGCGACCGGATCGCTGGAGGGGAAGAAGGTCTTCGGGAAGACGACCGCCGCGGCCAGCCCGAACAGGTAGTAGTCGTAGTACTCCAGCAGCGTGCCGACGCTCGCGCCCAGCACCGCCCGCCGCCGCGTGCTCGCCAAGTCCATGGAATACCTCCGGCGACCCGGTCTTTTTTTCGGCATTTCGAAAATGTATTCCCAATGCTGGAAGCAGGTTAGCCACCTGGCCCGGCACCGGCAAGGGTCCGAACAGACCAGAGCCGGGCCACACCGTCCTTTTCGGACGGTCACACGGAATCCGGCGGCGAACCGGTGTCCGAAATGCCGGGAGCTCCCCCGCATTAGACCGAATTGACCAACGCGCCGACCCCGCCCGGCGGCCTACCATGGAGCCCCACGCCACGAGCGAAGGGACCAGCGCCGTGCCGACGAAGACACCGCCGAGCAGCCGCGATGCCCGGCTCCGCAAGTTCTTCGACTTCTTCGACCTCGACCGCGACGGCGACATCACCCACGACGACCTGCTCGCGATGGCCGCCAGGATCGCCGCCGCCTTCGACGTCCCGCCGGGATCACCGAAGGACGTCGCACTCACCAACGCGTTCCAGGGGTTCTGGCACGAGCTGCTGAAGAGCCTCGACATCGACGGCGACCGCCGCATCAACGACCGCGAGTACCGCGACGGCATGATCGCCGCCTTCGCCACCTCGGGCGGGTTCGAGCACGGGTTGCGCCAGCTCATCAAGGCGGCCGTCGAAGTGGCCGACACCGACGGGAACGGCACGCTCGAACCGGCCGAGTTCCGTCGGCTCGAGGAGGCCATCGGCAACCCGGCGGAGGACTCCGAGGAGGCGTTCGCCAAGCTCGACACCGACAACGACGGCAGCCTCACGGTGGAGGAACTGCTCGACGCCGCGCGCCAGTTCCACACCGGCACCGATCTCGACGCCTTGGGCAACTGGCTCTTCGGCTCCCTCTAGCGCGTCCGTGTGAAAATTCGCGCGTGAGCAAAAGGCGTTACGTCGCGCGCGGTGTGCCCGGCGGCTACCGGATCTGGGACAACCGGGCGCGCCGCTGGTGGGGCGACCACTACGAACTGTGCCCCGACGACCTGCTCGCCGAGCTGAACGGCGCCGCCGACCAGCACCGGATCACCGCCCTGCTCAAGCGCTACCGCGCGCAGAAGCGGTGACCGCGGCCGTCCGGACGGGCGCGGGCCGCCGAATCGCGTGACAATCGTGGGGTAGGGCGCATCGCCGAGCGGAGGGAACACTGATGGCCGACTACCGCGAGAACGTCCGGTACGGGGTGGACGCGGGCCGCCTGTGGGCGGGCGGTGTCGCGACGGCGGTGGTGGCCGCGCTGGTCGCCGTCGTCGGCCTGCTCATCGCCCGCGGCATCTTCGGCGTGGAGGTGCTGGCCCCGAAGGGCGCCGGCATCTGGGGCAACGCCAGCACCACGACCTACGCGATCGTGGCAGCCGTGGTCGCGCTGCTCGCCACCGCGCTGATGCACCTGCTCAGCGTCGCCGTGCCGTCGCCGGGCACCTTCTTCGGCTGGATCATGGTGCTGGTGACGCTCATCGCCGTGGTGCTGCCGCTGACGCTCACCGTGGTGCTGAGCGCGAAGGTCGCGACCGCGATCATCAACCTGGTGCTCGGGCTCGTGATCGCCGCGGTGATCAGCAGCACCGCGGCGAGCTCCCGCACGGTGCGCCGCCGCAAGCAGCAGGCCGAGCCGCCCGCGCCCACCCAGCGCTGGGACCAGCCCCCGTCGTCCTACTACGACAGCTAAAGGCGTTCGAGGTACCGCAACGCCGACGCCGCCGCGTTGGCGCCGCACATGCCGTGCGCGCCGGCGCCCGGCGGGGTGGCTGCGGAGCAGAGGTACCGGCCGGGCACGCCGGTCCGGTACGGGTCGAACGCGACCCTCGGCCGGAACACGAGCTGCCGCAAGGTGTTCGCGCCGCCGACGATGTCACCGGCCACGTAGTTCGGGTTGTACGACTCGAACCCGGTGGCCGACCGGCTCGCCTTCGCGACGATCCGGTCGCGGAAACCGGGTGCGAACCGCTCGATCTGCCGGATGACGTGTCCGGTCGCGTCACCGGTGTACCCGCTCGGCACGTGCGCGTAGGCCCACACGGGGTGGACGTCGCCGCGGGAGCGGGACGGGTCGGCGAGGTACTGCTGCCCGACGAGGGTGAACGGCCGCTCCGGCATCGCGCCAGCGGCGATCTGCCGTTCGGTGGCCTCGATTTCGGCGAAGGTGCCGCCCAGGTGCACCGTCCCCGCCCGCCGCGAGTCCACAGTGGACCACGGAACGCCGCCGTCCACCGCGAAGTCCACTTTGTACGCGGCGGGGCCGTAGGAGTAGCGGCGGTAGGCCTTCGCCACCCGGTTCGGCAGCGCGTCGCCCAGTACGTCGGCGACCGCGCGCGGCGCGAGGTCGAACAGCGCCACATCGGACGGTGGCAGCTCGCCCGCCGCCGTCACGCGTGCGCCCGTCTCGATCTTGCCGCCCAGTTCGGCGAGCAGCCCGGCCAGCGCGGTGGTGATCGCCGCCGAACCGCCCTCGGCCACCGGCCAGCCGACCCGGTGCCCCGCGCTGATGATGGTGAGCCCGATGCCCGCGGTGGCCGGGCGGTGGAACGGGTGGAAGGCGTGCGCGGCGACGCCGCCGAAAAGCGCGCGAGCGGCGTCGGTGCGGAACCGGTGCGCCAACGCCTTCGCGGGCAGCATCGCGCGCATCCCGAAGCGCGCCAACGAAACGGGATGCCCCGGCACGCGGACCAGCGGGCGCAAGAGGTCCTCGGCGAGCGTGTCGAATTCCGAAGAGAGCGGACCGAACAACCGCAGCCACGCGCGTTCGTCGCCGCCGAGACCGGCGGCGGTGTCGTCGACGGACCGCACCAGCAGCGCGGCCTCACCGGAGTCGAGCGGATGGGCGCAGTCGATCTCCGCGGTGCGCCAGCGCAGCCCGTGCCGTTCGAGGCCGAGAGAGCGGAGGAACGGGGACACCGCGGCGATCGGGTGCGTCGCCGAGCAGTGGTCGTGCACGAGGCCCGGCATGCCGAGATCGCTGCTCCTGGTGCCGCCGCCGATCTCGCGCTCGGCCTCCAGCACGGTCACCTCGACCCCGGCGCGCGCGAGCGCGACCGCGGCGGCGAGGCCGTTCGGACCGCTGCCGACCACGACCGCGGTGCTCATGCCGTCCTCCCGGGGATGCGTGGGGCCGAAGGCTAACCCCGCCCGGCCGGCACCGGCATCATCCAGATGACGGATCTTGCCCGCACGGCACACCCCTCAGTCACTGTGACGCTCGTCACACAAAGATCGCTTACCGGCACGGTCCACCGGCGAGGCGCGTAGCATCAGCGAAAGCGGTAAATGCTCGTGCATCAAGCGAGAAACTGGGGTCCGCGAAATTGAAAAGAGATTCAACCAAAGATCTGATCGACGTTTACGTCGTCATCGGCCCGAGAACCGCGGCCGATATCGGGCAGCGCCCGCGAAAATCATTCGGCACCACCCCGTTCGACTGGGGCCGCTTCGGCATGAACCCCATCGCGGCGGACGGTCTCGTCGCCGATTTCTGGCGCATCCAGAACTCCGCGCGCGAAGGCATCTGGCTGATCGGATCACCTTCGGTGTTCCGGAGCGCGGCATGGCGGCTCGCACATCCGCTCAACGGTCCCACCTGGTCACCGAGGCTGCCGTTGGTCGCCGTCTGCGCGCACGACGAGCCGGGGCAGGTCGGCGACGCGCTCGCGGCCGGCGCCTCCGCCGTGCTGCTCGACGACGACACCACCTGGCAGTACGTCGCCGCGATCCACTCGGCGCGAAAAAGGGACCTCTTCCTTTCCCCCCGGCTGCTCAGCCCGCACGCCAAGCAGATCATCGATCTGGTCAGAACACCCGTAACGAGCCAGCTCGCCCAGCTCACCACCCGGGAGAACGAGGTGCTCACCTATCTCGCGAAGGGGTACCCGAATTCCACCATCGCCGAGCAGCTCCACATTTCACGGGCGACCGTGGGCACCCATGTCCTGAACATTCTCCGCAAGCTCAAGGTCCGGAACCGCACGGAGGCGGCGAACGTCGCCCACCGGCTGCAGCTGACCGGCTGATCCGGGAACCGGCGCCGCACGGCGGTTCCCGGATCCGTCCACTGTGGTCACCCGGCCAGGGTGATGTTGATCATCCACATGGTGCCGAACTTGTCGGCGCACATCCCGAACTCGGCGCCCCACATCTGCTTTTCCAACGGCACGTCGATCCGGCCGCCCTCGCTGAGCTTCGCCCAGTAACCGCGCAGTTCTTCGCGGTCCTCACCGCTGACGCTGATCGAAATGGCCGAGCCCGCCTGCTGCTCCATCCCCGGCGGCGAGTCGGCGGCCATCAGGGTGAGGCCGCCCTCGGTTTCCAGCATGGCGTGCATGATGTTGTCCTTGATGGACTCGTCCGGCGCGCCGGACTCGCCGAAGGTGTTCAGCACCAAGGTGCCGCCGAACACGTCCCGGTAGAACTCCATCGCCTCGCGCGCCTCACCGGTGAAGCGGAAGTAGGGGTTGAGCCTGGTCACCATCGCGCTTTCCTTTCGCCGGAACAGGACCGAATCCTCGCAGATCGGCCCCACGCCGACAACGGAGCGCCGATCACCCGTGTGCGCGAAATTTCGCCGGCTTTTCACCACGCTTATCGTGAGAAACTCACGAACCCGACTTTCCATTCGCGGGCTATTTTTCCCGGCGGCGCGAGCGGGCCGCGTCCCGCCTGAGCTGGTCGGTGTGCCGCGTGACGTCGGCGAGCCTGGCGGCCAGCGCGGCGTTGCCGTCCCCGAGGTGGTCCTGCGCGCCGGCCAACGGGGACAGCAGCGCGGCGGGATCGTCCTTCCCCAGTGCTTCCTGGACGCGGCCCGCGCGCTCGCGCCCGGTGGCTGTCAGGTCCGCGAGCCCGCTCACCTGCCCGGCGAGCTGGCGCAGTGCCGCCGAGTTGTCCCGTGCCCACGAAGAGACGACGCGGTCACCGGCGCGCCTGTCCCGCTGGGCGCGGACGCGTTCCTCGCCGGTGCCCTCACCGGTGGCCGACGGCTGGAGCCGGAGGTACCGGCGCTCCGCGGCCTGCCTGCTCGCGACGCCCAGCGCCGGCGCGAGCACCGCCCAGCTCGTGCCGTCCGCGCGCGCCGCGGTGATCAGCTCCGGCTCCCACGCGGCGACGTGCTCGCGCAGGAGCCGGAGCGAGGCGAGCGCGGACAGCAGCGCCTCGGCCCGGTCCGCGGCGGGCTCGGTCGCGAGCGCCTCGTCGAGGGCGGCACGAATCGCCCGTACCGCGTCGTCCACGTTCATTGGTCATCCCTTCGACGACATTCACCTTGTCATCGTTTCGAAGACATGCTACAAGAGAAGGGCGCGTTGACGCACATCGAAACCACCAAGGAGGGAAGTCATGTTGATGCGCACGGACCCGTTCCGCGAGCTGGACCGCTGGGCCCAGCAGGTGAAGGGCACCTGGTCCCGGCCGACCGCGATGCCCATGGACGCCTACCGCGACGGAGAACGGTTCGTGATCGTCTTCGATCTCCCCGGCGTCTCGCCGGACGCGATCGAAGTCGACGTCGAGCGGAACGTGCTGACCGTGAAGGCCGAGCGGCGGCCCGCCCAGTTGCCGGAGAACACCCAGATGCAGGTCGCCGAACGCCCACTGGGCGTGTTCTCGCGCCAGCTCTTCCTCGGCGACGGCCTCGACACCGAGCACATCGAAGCCGGGTACGCCGACGGCGTGCTCACGCTGCGGATCCCGGTGGCCGAGCAGGCGAAGCCCCGCCGGATCGAGATCGCCCATGAACCGCGCGACGCCAAGCGGCTCACCACCTGACCGTCTCGCGGCGCCCGGTGCGGCGGCGAGCCGCACCGGGCACGGTTCCCGAAAGGCTTGTGCAGTGCCCTCGGTCCTCGACACCCACCTCGACCAGGAACTCGCCCTCACCCGCGGCCTTCGCGGCTATGTCTCGGAGGTCGCCACCGCGATCGGCAGCGGCGGCGAGGCGTGCACCTTCGACTTCGACGCACCGGTGTCCGCCTACGTCGCACTCGACTGGCGGCTGCCCGCGCATCCCGGCCGCGACGTCGCGCTGCTGTGGGACGAGGCGCACGGCTGGTCCGCGGCCATCGAGACCCATTCCGGTGAAGATCTCATCGTGATCGCCTACCGGGGCGGGCGTCCCGTCGCGGACCCCCGCGCCGTCGTCCGGTTCGTCGCCGACGTCCGCGCGGGGCTCGGTTCCCCGGTCCCACCGGAGCCCGCCCGGCTGACCAGGGACGAGCTCACCGCGCTGCTCGCCCCGTACCGGCGACCGGACGCTCGCTGACCTCGCCGGTTCGCGGGCACCCCGCGTACCGGCGAGGCGACCGATCGTCCACAGTAGACATTCACACTCGGATTTCACCCAGTGCCGAAACGGTTTCATGCCGGTGCGACACGGCACCATGGCATCGAGGCCACGCGTCGGGTACCGTCAACGAAGAACGCAGCTCCGGTCAGAGCCACTCACCGGACCTCTCCAGTACCGAGATCGGAGTCATCCGGCGCCCCCGGCACGAACCGGCGCCGCAGCGGGCCACCGTCGCCCGCCCCTCTGCCAGTGGAACCCGCGCCACGAACGCGAGCAGCCGCCTGACCGGCGGCTCGGTACTGCGCGAAAACCGTTACACCGCCGCCGATACCGGCGGCGCGAGCCCGTCATCGCCACGGCCTTGCACCACCCTGCCCGCTGGCGGTTCCCGGCCAAGGACCGACGAAACCCGAGGTATGCATGTCCGAAACCCAGACCCCCACCAGGAAACCGAAACCGATCGTGTCCGGGGTGAAATCGCTCCCCGAGCACGTGACGGTCAAGGTCTTCGTGCTGCTGCCGCTCGTCGCGCTGGCGGCCGCGATACCGTTCGCCTGGGGCTGGGGCCTGAGCTGGCTCGACATCGGGATCGGCGCGTTCTTCTTCGTGCTCAGCGGGCTCGGCGTGACCGTCGGGTACCACCGCTACTTCACCCACGGCTCCTTCAAAGCCAAGCGCGCGCTGCGGATCGGGCTCGCGATCGCGGGCAACCTGTCCGCGCAGGGTCCGGTCACCGCGTGGGTCGCCGACCACCGGCGCCACCACGCGTTCTCCGATCGCGTCGGCGATCCGCACTCCCCGTGGCTGTTCGGCACCGGTCCCCGCGCGCTCGCGAAGGGGTTCTGGCACGCGCACATGGGCTGGCTGTTCGAACGCGAGGTGACCAACGCCGACCGGTTCGCCCCCGATCTGCGCGCCGACCGCGACATCCAGCTGGTCGACCGGCTCTTCCCGCTGTGGACCGTGGTGACCTTCCTGCTGCCCGGCGTCATCGGCGGCCTGATCACCTGGTCGGTGTGGGGCGGGGTGACCGCGTTCTTCTGGGCCGGGCTGATCCGCGTCGGGCTGCTGCACCACGTCACGTGGTCCGTCAACTCGATCTGCCACATGATCGGCGAACGCCCGTTCGCGAGCAGGGACAAGGCGGCGAACTTCTGGCCGCTGGCGATCTTCTCCTTCGGCGAGTCGTGGCACAACCTGCACCACGCGGACCCGACCTGTGCCCGGCACGGCGTGTTGCGCGGCCAGATCGACATCTCGGCGAGGATGATCTGGTTCTTCGAGAAACTCGGCTGGGCGTGGAACGTCCGCTGGCCGACCGAGAGCAGGCTCAGCCGGATCTCCGCTTGAACGTCGTGAAAGGACCGAACCATGCGTGACGACTCCGTGTCCCAGGAACGACCCGCCACGGGGGTGGCACCACTGCTGTTCAGCAACACCGAATCCGCGGAGCCCGAGGGCGTCGCCGTGCCCGAAAAGGACAGCGCGGCCGTGCGGTCGCCGTCCTTCCAGGCCGCGGCGGGTCCCGAAGCCGCGGCTTCGTGAGGCTTCCGTTGTAGAACACCGTTTTCCGGACGACCGGTGAGGGCCGGGGACCAGCGGGTCCCCGGCCCTCGTCGGGTCAGTGCCCGTCGAGCAGCTTCCGCATCTCGGCGATTTCGGCCTGTTGCGCACCGATTATGCGGTTCGCGAGCGCCTTCGCGTCGGCATCGGCACCGTCGCGGATTTCCGCGTTCGCCATCTCCACGGCGCCCTCGTGGTGACCGATCATCATGGTCAGCCACATCCGGTCGAACTCGGCGCCCTTCGCCGCGCGCAGCTTCGCCATGTCAGCCTCGCTCATCATGCCGCCCATCGACTCGTGCGACGGCATCCCCGGCATGGCGTGCGCGCTCGCCGGGGTGGCACCCCAGCGCGCGAGCCAGCCATCGAGCTGCTCGATCTCCGGTCCCTGCGCCTTCTTGATCCGCGTGGCGAGATCGGTCACCGCGGCGGTGGCGGTGCGGTCCGGTACCAGCGCGGCCATGTCGAGCGCCTGCTTGTGGTGCGGGACCATCTGCCGCGCGAACGTGACGTCGGCTTCGTTGTGGGTGCTTTGGCTCTGCGGCGCCTTCGCGTCGTCCTGCTGGGCGGTTCCGGCGCAGCCGGACAGGGCCAGCGCGGCGAGCACCGCGCCGACCAGTGACTTCCTGATCATGCTGGGATTTCCTTCTCGTACGTGTGCTGGATGCGGACAGGGCGAACCGCCCCTGTCACACCCGCAGCACGCAGAGCAGGGAGAGGAAGACCGGCGAGCGGAGCCCGCGCGGCGGGTCGCGACCGGCACCGGCGACGCGGACGCCGCCGCGCGGGAAGGAGCGTTCGGCGCGGCACGCGCGCCAGCCGAGCAACGCGAGCAGCAGCACCGCCGCCGCGCCGAAGACCGCGAGGCAGAGGTGGAGCGCGCCGTGGCCGTCGTGCGACCCGGCAGGCGGTGCGGACAGCGAAGGACCGTCGTGGTGCGCCGTGCCCATGGCGGACATCGCGTGCGCTCCCGGCACGTGCCCCGGTTCCGGCTCCGGCGAGACCACGTGGTGCATGCCGAGCACGCCGAACGCGAGCAGGCCGAGCAGCGTCCATCGCAGTGCTGTCCGGCGTAGGCCCACGTCGTCCACGGTATCGCGCTCGCCGCGCAGGACCGTTATCGACCTTTTTGCCGGATTCTGTTGACCTCCGGAAAACCAGTCCCAAAGATGTTCGAGCCGAGTGTCGATCCGGGGGCGGCTCGTTCGACGCATCGGTGAGGGCACCCGAGCGGGGCCGACGAATCCGAGCAGCAAGGGGTACAGCGATGACCGACACCACGACGACCACCGACCGGGAACTCGACCTCGTCACCAGGCTGCGCGGACCGGTGATCTCGCTGACGCGCATCATCGTCGCGGCCCTGTTCTTCTGCCACGGCCTGCAGGGGTTCGGCGCCTTCGGCGGTGTCGACGGCCAGGGCGGCTCGGTGCCGCTCGGGTCGTGGCCCGGCTGGTGGGGCAGCGTCCTCGAACTCCTCGTCGCGGTGCTGGTGGGCGTCGGCCTGTTCACCAGGACGGCGGCGCTGCTCGGCTCCGGCGTGATGGCGTACGCCTACTTCACCGTGCACGCCCCGATGGCGTTCCTGCCGCTGGTGAACATGGGCGAACAGGCCGTCCTCTACTGCTGGGTGTTCCTGCTCTTCGCCCTCATCGGCCCCGGCCCGTTCGCGATCGACGCGCTGCTGCGCCGCCGCCGCTGACTCGCATGCCCCGAAAGTGACCTTCAGGGACTTGGATGCCCCGAAAGCCGCTTTCGGGGCATGCCCTGTCGGTCAGGGGCGGCGGCGCAGGCGGGTCACGGCGAGGGTGGCGAGCGCACCGGTGACGGCACCCGCGAAGGCGGGTGCCAGCGGCGCCCGCCGCGGCGTGACGACCGGCCGGATCACCGCGGGGCCCGGCGGCGCGGGCTGCTTCGCGGGCGCGTCGCTCGCGGTCGCGGTCCACGCGGTGATCACGACGACCATCCGCGAAACCAGCGCGATGAAGAACAGCAGGCCGATCGCCGAGCCGAAGGCCACCCCGGTCGGCGAGCTGCCGATGAGCGTGATGAACACCCCGCCCGCCTGCTTCAGCAGTTCGAACCCGATCGCGGCGGCGATCGCGCCCCGCATCGCGCTGCGCACGCCGACCGGCTCCCTCGGCAGCCTCGCGAACACCCACAGGAAGACCAGCCAGTCGGCGAGCAGCGCGATCGGGATGGACAGCGCCGAGACCAGGGTGTGCGCCCATTCGGCGTGCGCGAGCGGCCCGAGCCGCAGCAGGTACCCGCCGAGCGCGCCACCGGACGCGGTCAGCGCGAACGACACCATCAGCGCGGCGGTCAGGCTCAGCAACGCCAGCAGGTCCTTGAGCACCAAGCGGATCAGCGGCTGCCGCGGCGGGTGCTTGTCCCACATCGCGGTGAGCGCGTCCCGCAGCGCGTTCATCCAGTTCCAGCCCGAGTACAGGCCGATCGCCAGCCCGACGAGGCCGACCTTGGTGCGCTGCTCGATGAATCCGGTGAGCAGATCGGTCAGGTTGTCCCCGAACGAGCCCGGCACCGCGTTCGCGATCGACCGCGACAGCGACTGCAGCAGCTCCGGCTGCCCGGCGAGCACGAACCCGGCCACCGACATCCCCACCATCAGCATCGGGATGAGCGAAAGCAGGGTGAAGTACGAAATCGAGGCCACGTACTGGTAGCCGCCGTAGTCGATGTAGCGGTCGATGCCGCGCACCAGGTGGTCGAGCCACCGGTACCGCCTGCGCAGGCGCGCCCACCTACTGTCCCCCGGAACCGCTCGTGATCGTCGTGTGGTCACCGGCCATATCTACCCCACCACCCGCCGATCGGCTGCACGGCGGGCCTTCGACGGGTTAGATCGGGGGCATGGACCCGGTAGCGGCGTTGCGGCGGATCGCCTTCACCCTGGAACTCCAGCACGAGCCGACCTACCGGGTGCGCGCGTTCCGGCGCGCCGCGGCGACGATCGGCGGCATCGGCTCCGACGAGCTGGCCAAGCACGTCCGCGCGGGCACGCTGACGAGCCTGCCCGGGATCGGGAAGGCCACCGCGGGCGTGGTGACCGAGGCGTTCTCCGGCGCCGAACCGAAGTATCTCACCGACGTGCTCGCGCGCGGGAAGGGCAGGATCCCCGACGGCGGCGAGCTGGCCGCCGCGCTGCGCGGGGACTGCCACACCCATTCCGACTGGTCCGACGGCGGCAGCCCGATCGAGGAGATGGCGGAGACCGCGCGCGAGCTCGGGCACGAGTGGATGGTGCTGACCGACCATTCGCCGAGGCTGACCGTCGCGAACGGCCTGTCCGCCGACCGGTTGCGCGCGCAGCTCGACGTGGTCGCCGAGCTGAACGAGCGGATGGCCCCATTCCGGATCCTGACCGGCATCGAGGTCGACATCCTGCTCGACGGCTCGCTCGATCAGGACCCGGATCTGCTGGCACGGCTGGACATCGTGGTGGCGAGCGTGCACTCGAAGCTGCGGATGTCCACTTCGGACATGACAAGGCGGATGCTGGCGGCGGTGGCGAATCCGCGGGTAAGCATCCTCGGGCACTGCACGGGACGGTTGCTCGGCGAGAAGAAGCGCCCGGAGTCCACTTTCGACGCCGAGCGCGTTTTCGAGGCGTGCCGGGAAAACGGGGTCGCGGTGGAGATCAACTCGCGGCCGGAACGGCTGGACCCGCCGCTGCGCCTGTTGCGCATGGCGGCCGAACTGGGCTGCACGTTCTCGATCGACAGCGACGCGCACGCACCGGGACAGCTCGGCTGGCTCCCCTACGGCTGCGAACGCGCGCTCGAATGCGGCATCGGGCCCGAGGACGTCCTCACCACGAAGACAGCCGAGGAACTGTTGTCCTGGAACGCTTCCTGACCGTCCACTCAGGAGCGGTGGAACTCGGCGCGCCAGCGCACCGCCGACGGATCCGCGACGCCAGGCGGCTGTTCGGCCCGCACCGCGGTCAGCCCGTCGCGAGCGAACGCGTCGATCTCCTCGCGCGTGAGCGGCCACGGCGGCGCGCCGGGGCTCCCGTCCGCCACGGCGGCCAGCACCAGCAACGTCCCGCCCGGGGCCACCAGCGCGCGCACGCCCGCCGTCGCCGCCGCGTGCAGCGACGGCGGAAGCGATTGCACCGTATGGCTTTCCAGTACGAAGTCGAACGCGCCGACCAGCTCCGGCGCCAAGTTGAGCAGATCGCCCGTTTGATAGTCCACAGTGGACTTCGGATGCCTGGCGCGCGCGTCGCGGACGGCGGTTTCTGAGATGTCGAAGGCGGCCGTGTCGTATCCGAGGCCCGCGAGAAACTCGGCGTCGCGCCCGAATCCGCACCCGACCACGACCGCGCGACCCGTGCCGTGGCCGCGTGCGGTGATCCAGTCGACGAGCAACGGGTTCGCGTCGCCGCGGTCCCACGGCACCTTCGCCTCGCCGTCACCCGCGGCCGCGTAGAGCCGCTCGAACCACGCTGTCGGATCGCCCTCGGCCAAAGCGGCGTTGGCAAGCGCTTTCGCCTGTTCGTCGGGGGTGTTCACCGGTCCGCCTCCGCCGCGGCGACCGCCTCGTCCCAGGAAGCGTGCGCGGCGACCAGTGAGCGCAACGGGCGCAGCGCGCGGAACGCCTTGATCCCCAGCACCCCGGCCACCTCGCCGCCGCGGCGGTAGAGCGCCACCAGGTCGCCGCCGTCAAGCACGCCCTCCGGGGTGCCACGCACGACGAGCGCTTCGTCGTGGCCGCCGAGCAAGCCGAACGCCTGCAGCTTCAGGTCGTACTGATCGGACCAGAAGTAGGGCACCGGCGTGAACGGGTCCTCGGTCTTCCCCGCCATCGCGCGCGCGACGTAGAGGCCCTGCTCGGTCGCGTTCGTGCGATGCTCCAGCCGGACCCGCGCGCGGTAGCCCTCGTGGTACCAGTTCGCCACGTCCCCCGCGGCGTACACCCCGGGCGCGGCGGCGCAGAACCGATCGCAGCGCACCCCGTCGGCGCAGTCGAGCCCGCTGTCCTCCAGCCAGGCCGTCGACGGCACGGCGCCGATCGCGACCACCACCACGTCGGCGGGCAGTTCGGTGCCGTCGGCCAGCCGCACGCCGGTGACCGCCTCGTCGGCCGAGCGCACCGTTTCGACGCCGACGCCGGTCAGCACCCGCACGCCGCGTGCCCGGTGCAGCGCGGAGATCACCCCGCCGACCTCAATGCCGACGACCGCGGCGAGCGGCTCGGGGGCGGGCTCCACGAGGCAGACTTCGGCGCCGAGCGTCCTGGCCGCCGCGGCGATCTCGGTGCCGAGGAACCCGGCGCCGACCACCACGAGCCGCTTCCCGTCGCCGAGTTCGCCGCGCAGCGCGGTCACGTCGTCGAGCGTCCGCACCGTGTGCACGCCGCGGATCCCGCCGGTTCCCGGCAGCGCGCGCGGCTCGACTCCGGTCGCGATCACCAGGTTTTCGAACCCGAGTTCCCGCCCGTCGTCGAGTGCGACTTTCCGTGACCCGAGATCGAGCCCGCGCGCGGTGACGCCGAAGCACGCCGTGACACCGAGTTCAGCCAACTTCTCGTGCGCGCACAGCCGGATCCGGTCCGGTTCCCACGCACCGGTCAGGATCTCCTTCGACAGCGGCGGCCGGTCGTACGGCAGCCCCCGCTCGGATCCGACCAGGCTCAGGTCCCCGGCGTACCCCGCGCGACGCAGTCCTTCCGCCGCCATCAGTCCCGCCGCGGACGCACCGACCACGACCACCGGCCCCTCGCCACCCATGTCCCGCCCCGTCCTCGTCCTCGGCACCGTCACCACGATCATGCCGGTACTCGTGCATCACCTGCAAACTTGCGGACACTGCAAGTTTGCAGGTACTGTAAATATCGTGCTCGACTCACAGGGGGCTCCCGGCAGGCGGGAACGCAAGAAACACGACACCTATCGCGCGATCGCCGCCGCGGCGATCCGGCTGGTGTCCGAACGCGGACTCGACGGCGTCACCGTCGACGACATCAGCGCGGTCGCCGATGTCTCGCCCCGCACCTTCTTCAACTACTTCGGGTCCAAAGAGGACGCCGTACTGCTGCCCTATCCCGACACCGACGAACGGGAAAAGCGGGGCAGGGTCGCCATCCTGGAGGCCCCGGCCGAACTGAGCACGCTCGAAGCGGTCCACCGGGCCGTCCGGGGAGACCTCGGCCAGTTCCTCGACGACCGCGAGGAATGGCTGATGCGGCTCAAGGTGATCGAGGACAACCCTTCGCTCATCCAGCGGATGATCAGCGCGAGGAGCGGGTCCGAACAGCTCATGGTCGAAGCGATCGCCGAGCGCGCCGGTGTCGAGCCGACGCATCTGTTCCCGCGCCTGCTCACCGGCGCGGTGATGATCTCGATCAGCTGCGCGCTGCGCCAATGGTCCGCGACCGGCGGCGTCGACGACCTGCACGAGCTCGTCGACGCCGCGTTCGCCACGTTCGCCGCCGGGTTTCCCGACCCGGAAACCGCTTGAAAAACCGGAAAACCACAGGTGACACCGAAACAAGGGGATCTCGTGACCACGACGGCGGCGGAACCGCCCGCTCCACCGGAATCCGGCACCATGGGCCGACGCCAGGTGCTCGAAGCGCTGTCCGGGCTCATGATGGGGATGTTCGTCGCCATCCTCGCCTCGACGGTGGTCGCCAACGCGCTGCCGCGCATCGTCGCCGAACTCGGCGGCTCGCAGTCGTCCTACACCTGGGTGGTCACCACCGAGCTGCTGGCGATGACCGCGACCGTGCCGCTGTGGGGCAAGCTTTCCGATCTGTACAACAAGAAACTGCTCATCCAGCTCTCGCTCGCGCTGTTCGTGGTCGGCTCGCTCGTCGCGGGCTTCGCGGGCGACATCGACGTGCTGATCGCGAGCCGCGTCGCGCAGGGGATCGGCGCCGGCGGCCTGACCGCGCTCGCGCAGGTGGTGATGGCGGCACTCGTCTCACCCCGCGAACTCGGGCGGTACTCGGGGATCTTCGGCGCCGTCTTCGCGATCGGCACCGTGGCCGGCCCGCTGATCGGCGGCGTGCTCGTCGACACCTCGTGGCTCGGCTGGCGCTGGTGCTTCTTCCTCGGGGTGCCGTTCGCGGTCGCCGCGATCGTGCTGCTGCAGCGCACGCTCCGGCTGCCGACCGTGCGCAGGGAGGTCAAGGTCGACTACCTCGGCGCGTTCCTGATCATGCTCGGGGTGTCCACGCTGCTGGTGTGGTCCTCGCTGGCCGGTCACCAGTTCGCCTGGGGTTCGATGTGGACGGTCGTGCTCGTCGGCGGCGGGCTGATCGTGCTCGCGCTGGCGCTCTACGTCGAGTCGAAGGTCGCCGAACCGGTGGTGCCGCTGCACATCTTCCGCAACCGCACCATCTCGCTCACCACGCTCGCGAGCTTCCTCGTCGGCGTCGCGATGTTCGGCGGCACGGTGTTCCTGTCCCAGTACTTCCAGCTCTCCCTCGGCAAATCGCCCACGGTCGCCGGCCTGATGAGCCTGCCGATGATCTTCGGGCTACTCGTCTCGTCGACCGTTTCGGGCCAGCTGATCAGCAAGACCGGGAAGTGGAAGCCGTTCGTGGTCGCCGGCGGCGCGCTGGTGATCGCCGGTCTGCTCCTGCTGTCCACGATCAGCTCCGGCACCGACTCGGTGGTGCTGGGCGCCTACATGGTCGTGCTGGGGCTCGGGATCGGCATGCTGATGCAGAACCTGGTGCTGGTCGCGCAGAACGACGTGCCCGCGAAGGAACTGGGCTCGGCGACCTCGGTGCTCTCGTTCTTCCGCAGCCTCGGCGGGTCGATCGGGGTCAGCGCGCTCGGCGCGGTGCTCGCGAACCGCGTCACCACGCTCATCACCGAGGGCATCGGCCCGATGCCGGGCGGCCAGTCCTCCGGCGGCGCGGTCCCGGAGATCGGCAAGCTGCCGGAACCGATCAAGCACGTGGTGCAGGAGGCCTACGGCACGGCGACCAGCGAGATCTTCCTCGTCGCCGCGCCGTTCGCGGTGCTCGCGCTCATCGCGGTGCTGTTCCTGAAGCCGACCGAGCTCAAGACCCAGACCGGGACCGAGCGACTCGCCGCGGAAAGCGCAGTCCACTGAGGACACTCGGAAACCGGTGGGACACGGGCGGTCCCGTGCCCCACCGGTTCATCCTCGGCAGTACCGGAGTTCCCGCACCGCGCGCAGCACGTCGGCGTAGCGCACGTACAACGAGGCGAGCCCGAGCCGGAGCACGTCCGGCGGCCGGAAGTCACCGAGCACGGCCCGGTCCGCCAGCGCGCGGGTGATCTCGCGCGCGTCCCCGAAGGCGAGGGAAACCTGGTTGCCGCGCGCCGGACCGCGCGGGGTCAGCACCTCGACGCCGGGCGTCAGCTCGTCGACGCAGGCGAACGCGAACTCCCCGAGCGCGAGCCCCTTTTCCCGCACCTGCGCGATTTTCACCCCGTCCCACACGTCCAGCGCGGCGTCGAGCGCGAGCATCGACAGGATGTCCGGCGTGCCGGCCAGCCCCTTGCGGATCCCGGCGGCGGCGCGGTACCCGGGCTCCATCGCGAACGGGTCGCGGTGGCCCGCCCAGCCCGCGAGGGGCTGGTCGAACCGCTCCTGCCACTTCGACGGCACGTAGAGGAAAGCGGGCGATCCCGGCCCGCCGTTGAGGAACTTGTACGTGCAGCCCACCGCGAAGTCGACCCCGAGCGCGTCCAGCCCGATCGGCAGCGCGCCGACGCTGTGGCACAGGTCCGCGAGCACCAGCGCGCCCCGCTCGTGCGCCGCCGCGGTCAGCAGGGGCAGCTCGCGCAGCGCGCCGGTGCGGTAGTCGACGTGGTTGACCAGCACCACGGCCGTCCGCTCACCGACCTCTTCGCCGAGCGCCGCGGCAGGGACCCGGCGCACCCGGTGCCCGGTCAGCCGCGCGGCCTCGTCCGCGATGTAGCCGTCGGTCGGGAAGGTCTCGGTGTCCACGAGCACCTCGTCGCGCCCGTCCGCGATGCGGCACGCCGCGACCAGCGCCTTGAACAGGTTCACGCTCGTCGAATCCCCCACCACCACCTGGCCCGGTGCCGCGCCGACGAGCGGGGCGACGCGGTCCCCGACGCGTTCCGGCGCCGTCCACCAGCCTTCGTCCCACGAGCGGATGAGCCTGCGCGCCCACTGGTGCCCGAGCACGTCGGCCATCCTGGCCGCGACCCCCTTCGGCGGCGCACCGAGTGAATTCCCGTCCAGATAGGACATCTCGGGGTCGAGGTCGAACTCCGCGCGCTTCGCGGCGAGCGGATCGGCGGCGTCGAGTTCCTCGGCGCGCTCGGACAAGGACGGCATCGGGCTCCTCCCACGGCGACGGCACGAAGTCCACCACGACCACGCCCCGATCCCCAAACGTCCATTGTGGACGGCGAACGATCACCGGCAGCGGGCGCGCGGGGTGGGACGTTCGCCGGGTGGACGTGGCCGCGAATCTCTATTCCCAGCACGGGGTGAGCGCTTAGGGTGGCGAGAAGCCCGCAGTGACGAGGAGGCCAGCGTTGACCACTCAGCAGTCCGTCGCGGAACTGACCGAAGGCCAGACGATCCCGAAACTGGTGCGCCGGAACGCGGTCGAGTACGGCGACCTGCCCGCGCTCACCTCGTTGGACGCCGCCGGCGAACCGACCCTGACCTGGGCGGAGTTCCGCACCGAGATCGCGGCGGTGGCCCGCGGCCTCGACGCGCTCGGGCTCCGCGCCGGTGAGCGGATGCTGATCATGAGCGCCAGCAGGCCCGAGCACTTCGTCGTGGACCTCGCCGCGGCCCACCTCGCGGTGCTGTCGTGCACCGCGTACGGCACGTTGAGCCCCGATCAGATCCGGTACGTCGCACGGCACAGCGGCGCGCCGGTCGTGGTGCTCGAAGGTGCCGAAGCGCTGAGCCGCTGGCAGCCGGTGCTCGACGACCTGCCCGCGCTGCGCCACGTCGTGATGATCGACACCGACAACGACACCGCGATCCCGGAAGGCGACGACAGGTTCGTCAGCCTCGCCGACGTCCGCGCGCGGGGGGCCGCGCTGCACGAGCAGGACCCGGACGCGTTCGACCGGGCGTGGGCCGGGATCGGCTCGGACGACCCGTTGTCGATGATCTACACCTCCGGCACCACCGGGGACCCGAAGGCCGTGGTGCTCTCGCACCGCAACGCCATCCACGAGGCCAACGCCGTGCGCCACCTGCACGGCGCCCCGATGCACGCCACGAACATCGCCTACCTGCCGCTCGCGCACATCGCCGAGCGCGAGATCTCGATCTACATGCCGATCGTGTACGCCGGGCACGTGCACACGCTGAACGACCCGGCCGGCATCGTCGGCGCGCTCGGCCGCGTGCGCCCGCAAAGCTTCTTCGGGGTGCCCCGCGTGTGGGAGAAGATGGCCGCGGGGCTGAAGAACATGCTCGCGTCCGCACCGGAAGACCGGCGTGCCGCGCTGACCGCGGCGAGCGAACTGCGCCAGGAGGGCTACAAGCTGCGCAGCGCGGGCGAACAGGTGCCGCCGGACCTCGCCGAGCGCATCGCCGCGGCGGACGAAACCGTGCTGGCCCCGGTGCGCCAGCTGCTCGGCCTCGACCAGTTGCTGTTCGTCGCCAGCGGCGCGGCCGCGCTCCCGCTGGAGGTGCTCTACTTCATCGCGGGCCTCGGCGTCGAGATCCAAGAGGTGTGGGGCCTGTCCGAAACCACCGGCGCGGTCACCTCGAACACCGGCGGCGCGTTCAAGGCGGGCACCGTCGGCAGGCCGCTCGAAGGCATGGAGGTCAAGGTCGCCGACGACGGCGAACTGCTCGTGCGCGGGCCGATCGTGTTCCTCGGCTACCTGCGGCCCGACGGCACCGTCGAGGCCGCGACCGACGCCGACGGCTGGCTCGCCACCGGGGACATCGGCGCGATCGACGAGGACGGGTACGTCACGATCACCGACCGCAAGAAGGAGCTGATCATCACCTCCAGCGGGAAGAACATCGCGCCGACCCGGATCGAAGGCCTGCTGAAGGAGCACCCGCTGATCGGCCAGGCCGCCGCGATCGGCGACGGCCAGCCCTACGTCACCGCGCTCATCGTGCTCGACGACGAAATCGCCCCGCCGTGGGCCGCCGCGCGCGGGATCGAGGCGCCCGAAGGGACCGCGCTCGCCGACCACCCGTCGATCCGCGCGGAGATCGACAAGGCCGTCGAAAGCGCCAACGCGCGCCTCGCCAGGATCGAGCAGATCAAGCGCTACCACCTGGTGCGGGCGTCGTGGACACCGGAAAGCGGCGAGCTGACCCCGACGCTCAAGCTCAAGCGCCGGGTCATCAACGAGCGCTACGCCGCCGAGCTGGCCGCGCTCTACGAGGCCGCCCCGGCTTGACCGAGCGGAACTTCAGGCCGAGCGGGACGGGATTTCGGTCCACTTCCGCAACCGCGGCGGCACCCGCTTCTCCAGCCCGTACGGCTCCAGGTGCGCGCTGAACACCTCGTCGAACGCGCGCTGCACGCTGTCGGTGTCCCATGCCGGGCGTTCCAGGATGGGCGCCTTGAAATGCGGCTGGGCGAGCACGTGCAGCTGCGAGCCGTTGCACCGGATCAGCTGCCCGGTGATGCCCTGCGCGCCGTCGCCGAGCAGGAACAGCACGACCGGCGCGATCCGGGACGGGGTGCGCTCCGGCGGGCAGTTGCGCAGCGCGCGCTCGGACTTCCAGACCATGCGGGTGTGCGCGAGCGGGCACACCGCGTTCACCCTGATCCCGGCTTCCTCCATGTCGAGCGCCCAGGAGTAGGTGAGCGAGGCGACCGCGCCCTTGCTCGCCGCGTAGGCACCGAGCTTGCGCTGACCGAGCGAGGCCCCGGAGGAGATGTTCACGATCGAACCGCCGCGTCCGCGCTCGACCATCGCCTTCGCCGCCGCGGTACCGGCGTACATCGTGCCCA
Organism: Amycolatopsis sp. CA-230715; assembly: GCF_018736145.1. Lineage (GTDB taxonomy): Bacteria > Actinomycetota > Actinomycetes > Mycobacteriales > Pseudonocardiaceae > Amycolatopsis. The sequence continues at coordinate 6,342,284 of NZ_CP059997.1, read as the reverse complement.
GCACGTTGACCTCGACGAGTTCGCGCATCTGCTCGGCGTCGTCCTGCCACGGCAACGCCTCGTAGTTCAGCCCGGCGTTGTTCACCAGCCCGTCGATCGCGCCGAACTCGTCGACGCACTGGTCGATGATCGCCGCCGCCTCCGCCGCGTCGGCGACCGAGTTCCCGCTCGCCACGGCACGCCCGCCGTGGGCCCGGATGTTCTCCGCGGCGCGCTCGGCGAGCTCCGCGTCGATGTCGTTGACCACCACCGCGGCTCCCGCGTGCGCGATGTGCACCGCGAACGCCTCACCGAGTCCCCGGCCCGCGCCGGTGACGACGATGGCCTTTCCTTCGAGCAGCATGGCTGTCCCTCCCACCCGCCAGCTCATCGTGACCGCCGCTGGCCCTGAGTTCAGTGTTCGCCGATCGCGGCACCGGTAAACCAGATGGACGACGAGCGGTTACTCCACTGCGCTGAACGAGTGAGGGCCGATCGGCCGGGACTTATGGCCGGGCCGGTCACTCAGTGTTCGTTCAGCGCCGTGCCGTACGCGACAGCGGCCCGTGACGAACGACTGACCGGCCGAAAGCGCAGGTCAGCGCCAGGTACCGTGTGCCAGGTCTTCGGCGGGCCGCCAGCGCGGCCCGCCCGGACGGGTGGCCGGCGTCCTGCGCCACCACCCGGGCAGTTCTGCTTCGTGACCGCGAAGCAGGGCCGGAGCGAAGCAGTTCACCCGTTCAGTGCAGCGGGGCCGAGGCGATCGGAGGTGACCGAGTGGTGCGGACGGGTATGCGGCCACGCCCCGGTTCACCGCTGGCCAACACCGAGTTCCGGACGCTGTGGTTCGCCGAAGCGCAGTCGCTGGTCGGCGACCAGCTGACCACCGTCGCACTGGCGATCATGGTCTACGACCGGACCGGTTCGGCGCTGATCTCCGCGCTCGTGTTCTCGTTGTCCTTCCTGCCCGCGATCGCCGGCGCGCTCGGCCTCGCCCAGCTCGCCGACCGGTACCCGCGCCGGACCGTGCTGAGCGCCGCGATGGCCGTGCAGGGCCTGTTCGTGGGGCTGATGGCGATCCCCGGCACCCCGCTCCCGGTGCTGTGCGCGCTGGTCGTCGTCGCCAGGCTGGCGGGAGGGCCAGCCATCGCGGCGCAGAACGCGCTCACCAGGGAGGTGTTCACCGACGACGACCTTTACCTGCGCAGCCAGGACATCAGAGGGATCACCACGAACACCGCGACGCTGGCCGGGCTGGCGGGCGGCGGGGTGCTCGTGGTCTGGATGGGGCCGTCGCTCTCGCTCGCGATCGACGCGGCCACGTTCTTCGTCAGCGCGGTGGTGACGCGCTGCCTGCTCAAACCGCGGCCCGCCGCCGGTGACGGCGGCGGCACCTGGTTCGGCGCGATCCGGTGGGTGTTCGCCGAGCGAAGGCTGCGGGTGCTGATCTGGCTTTCGTGGCTGGTCGGGATCGCGGTGATCCCCGAAGGCCTGGTCGCCCCGCTCGCCGCGGAGATCGGCGCCGGGGACAAGGCGGTCGGCTGGATGCTCGCCGCCGACCCGCTCGGCTTCATCATCGGCGCGTTCGTGCTGTCGAGATGGGTGACCGCGGAGAACCGGCGGCGCGTGATCGGGGTGCTCGCGGTGGCGCCGCTGGCGACGCTCGCCCTGTTCGTCTTCCGCCCGAGCCTGCCGCTCGTCCTACTCCTGCTCGCGCTCGCGGGCGCGACCGGCGCGTACCTCATCACGGTCAGCGCCACGTTCCTCACCTGGGTGCCGAACGAGCTCCGCGGCGGCGCGGGCGGGGTGTACCGCACCGGGTTGCGGGTGGCGCAGGGCATCGGCGCCGGGCTCGGCGGGGCGCTGGCCCAGCTCGTCGGCTCGCCGACGACCGCGATCGCGATCGCGAGTGCGGCCGGCGTCGTCCTCGCCGTACCGGTCGCCATTTCCTGGGCGCGTGTCGTCGCGGCGAATCGGGCTAGGTGAGCAGGTTCCGGACCTGGTCCGCTTCGGGCGCACCGGCTTCCGCGAAGATCACCAGCGCCGCCTGCCACGCCGCGCGCGCCGCGGCGTGCTCGCCCTTCCTCGCGAGGACGTGCCCGAGCACGTTCGACGCGCGGGCGCCCATCAGCCGCTGACCCCGCTCGTGCGCGTCGCGCTCCGCACGCCGGGCGAACTCCTCGGCGCGTTCGAGATCGCCGAACCCGGTGTGGCACCAGGCCAGTTCGACATCGGCCCGCACGTCGAGCAGGCGCGCCCCGGCCTCGTGCATGTCCTCGACCGCCCGCCGCACCCGTTCGAGCGCTTCCGCGTGCCGCCCGTCCGCACGGCACGCCTCCGACAGCCCCAGTTCGGCGGTCCAAAGCCCGTACCCGAATTCGACTTCTCGGCTCAACCCCAACGCTTCTTCGAAATGCGCGCGCGCCTCGCGAGCACGACCGGTGCGAAGCCGCACGACACCGAGCACGTCGCGGCCGCCGACTTCTTGCCGCCGCTCGCCGAGTTCCTGCCCGAGCCGCACCGCGAACCAAGCGCGCTCGTCGGCCTCGGCGTAGCGGCCCGCGTCGCACAGCGCCTCGGCGAGGCACACCGCCGTGCCCGCTTCGCCGTGCCGGTCCCCGAGCGCGGTGAAGAGCGAACCGCATTCGACGAAACAGTTCATCGCCTCGGCGGGCGTCCCGGTTTCCCTGCGGATGACCCCGAGATTGTGCAGTACCTTCGCCTGCAGTTCCCGGTCGCCGATGCGCCCGCTCAACGCCAGCGCGCGCCCCGCGTACCGCCCGGCACCGCGCGGGTCCCCCACCTTGAGGAGCGCGACGCCGAGGTAGTTCAGCGACTCCGCCTCGCCTCGCGCGTCGCCGAGTTCCCGGTTCAGTTCGAGCGCGGATTCGTGGTGCCTGGCCTGTTCGGCCGGCCTGCCGAAATGGGAAAGCACCCTGCCGAGGCAGTGCAGGGAAGCGGCCTCGCCGAAGCGGTCGCCGCTGCCGCGCCGCAACGCGAGCGCGTCCGTGTGCATCTCGAACGAACGCCGGTAGTCGCTGAGGTTGTAGTACAGCAGGCCGAGCATGTCGTAGGCGGCCGCTTCCGCCGCGCGGTCCGCCTTTTCCCTCGCCGCGGCGAGCGCGGCATGCCCCACGGCCAGCCCGTCGCTGTTGAACCCGCGCATCCGGAAGTACTCGCGCAGGGTGCTCGCGAGGAGCCAGGCGTAGCGGTGCCTGCCGTTCGCGGCCGCGGACACCGCGGCGGCGCACAGGTTCGGCCGCTCCGCGTCGAGCCAGGCGATCGCCTCCTCCTCGGTCAACCGGACCGCGCGAGCCGGTTCGTCGCGTGCCGGGATCCGCGCTGTGGTCGGGTAAACCGTCTCGGCCGCGCTCCCCGCGGCACGGAGGTAGTACTGGTACAGACCATCGAGCGCGGTCGGGTCGCCGCCGTGCTCGTCCACGAGCGAAACGGCGTATTCGCGCAGCAGATCGTGGAACTGGTAGCGCTCGCCGGGCACCCGCTGGACGAGATGGGCTTCGGCGAGCGCGCCGACGAGCGAGCGCGCCGTCGCCACGTCCGAACCGAGCAGCGCGGCGGCCGCCGGGATCGTGAAATCGGGGCCGGGAACCGATCCGAGCAGCCGGAACAGCCGACGGGCCCGCTCGCCGAGCCGGTGGTAGGACAGGTCGAACGCGGCACGGACCGCGGTGTCGTCACCGATCGCCAGCTCGCGCAGCCGCCCGTTCGACCGCATCGCCCGCACGTACTCGCCGACCCCGCCCTGGCTCGCCGCGAGGTTCGCGCCCGCGATCCGCAGCGCGAGCGGTAAGTGCGCGCAGGCGGCCGCGAGCTCGACGACGGCCTCCGGTTCCGCCTCGGCCCGTTCGGCGCCGAGCAGGTCTTCGAGCAGTGAGCGGGATTCGGCAGGCTCCAGCACGTCCAGCACGATCGAACGGGCGCCCTCGGTCGCGACCAGCCCGCCGAGCCGGTCACGGCTGGTGACCAGCACCAGATTGCCCGCGCCGCCGGGCAGCAGCGGCCGAACCTGCTCAGCGGTGCAGGCGTTGTCGAGCAGGACGAGCACCCGCCGATCGGCCAGCAGCGACCGGAACAGCCCGGCCGCCTCGTCCACTTCGGCCGGTACGCGGTGCGGCGGAACGCCGAGTGCGGCGAGGAACCGCGCGAGCGCCTCGATCGGCCGCATCGGCGACGCCTTCGCGTAACCGCGCAGATTGACGTGCAGCTGGCCGTCGGGAAAGCGGTCCCGCACGCGATGGGCCCAGTGCACCGCGACGGAGGTCTTCCCGACCCCCGGTGTCCCCACGATCATCGCGACGGCCATGGTGCCCCGCCGCCCCGCCGAAACCTCCCCGAGCACCGAATCGAGCTGCCCGAGCGCGGCGGCGTGCCCGACGAACCCGCCGACGTCCGCGAGCAGCTGGGCGGGCACCGGCGGCCTCCCCGCACCCTCGGGCGGCTTCTCGGCCCCCTGGATGATCCGTTCGTACGCGGCGCGGATCTCCCTGCCCGGTTCGACCCCGAGCTCCTCGTCGAGCCTGCGGCGGAGCACGCCGAACAGGCGCAGCGCGGCGGCTTGGCGGCCCGACGCGGCCAGCGCGAGCATCAGCCGCGCGTGCACGTCCTCGTGCAGCGGCTCCTCGTTGGCGAGCATGGTCAGCTGCTCGACGACCTCGCCGCCGCGCTGTTGCCGCAACGCGAGGTCCGCGTACCGCAGCACCGTGCCGACGCGGCGGTTCGTCACGACCGCGGTCACCGGGTGGCCGCGCACGGCGTCGGGGAGGTCGGCGAGCAACGGCGCGCGCCAGCACCGCACCGCCTCGGCGTAGGCGGCCATCGCCTCCGCCGGCCGCTCGTCCTCCAGGCTCCGCGCGGTCGCGGCGAGCTGGTCGAACCGCAGGAGGTCGAACTCGGTCGCGTCGACGAGCAGGCGGTACCCGCCCTGCACTGAAGCGATCCGCCCCGGCGAACCCAGCGCCCGCCGCAGCGCGGAAACGTAGGTGTGCACGAGGTTCGCGCAGCTCTGCGGCGGCGACTCGCCCCACAGCACGTCGACGATCTCCTCGCGCCGGACCACCGTGTTGGCGCCGAGCGCGAGCACGGCGAGCAGCGCGCGGTGCTTCGCGGCGCGGATCGGCACGCGCTGGCCGTCCCGCGTCACCTCCAGCGAGCCGAGCACGGCGAGCCGGAACCCCGGCGGGCGCGTGGCGGCGCCGAGGCCGACGACGTCCGCGAGGCGCTGCGACGAATCGGCGCGCACCGAGACGTCTCCCCGCTCCACGTGACGGACCGTGCGCACGCTGACCCCGGCACGCCGTGCCAGTTCCGCCTGCGTCAACCCCACTCGCTGACGCCGAGCGCGCAGCATTTCTCCGAAGCCGGTCGAATCGTTCACCCGAGCCTTTCCCGCGCCCCCCTCAGAACGCGTCCGGCCCACACATCATGACTTACTTCTACTTCTCTGGGTGCCCGTTCGGACACTTTCCGCGAACGGGCTGGACAGGCGGGCCGCGTGGCTGGGGTCCTCGCGGCCCGCCCCCTCCCCAGCTCAGGTGGTACCGGGGCCGATCACCTCGGTGACCGGAACGACGAGCCGTCCGAGCCGATCGCCGCGACAACGGGACCTGCTCTGCCGGGGTGACGGCGCATCCCCCTCTTCGTCGGCCTGCGCCATCACGCGCTCGCTGTTCCAGGGCGCCGGAACCACGCACATCGACACGATGTACCGCATTCCACCCCTCCCCGAGTGACGGCGTCTGGTGACCACCTGGCTACACCCAAGCAGCGAAGACTGGATTATTTCTCTAGCGATCCGCCCACCACGGCACACGCTGCGTCACCCGTTAGCCTGGACGCCACCTTTCGCACGGGGGCTGTCCCGATGGGCACCCCATCCCCGACCTGCCACCCTGGAGAACATGACCGCGCCAGCCGACGCAGCCCCGCAACCCGTGCGCCGAGCGAGGCGGCGGCTGTCCACGTCGGCTTGGCTGCTGGTGCTGCTGGTGGTGGTCGGCGCGTTCGGCCTGATCGCTTCACGGTCCGCCCCCGAGCCCGACCGCGGGCCCCTCACCGGCGGCCCGCTCGCCGCGCAGCACGCGGTGGAACAGCTGCTCCAGCCGGGCGCGGCGCCCACCGCGCTCGCCCAGCTTCCCGCCGACTTCACGCAGGTCACCGGCGTCCGGCCGGGGTCGGAGCGCGCGCTGGACGGCACCGTGCGCGCGGTGCACACCGACGGCGGTTGCTCGACGCCGTGGGGCGACGACGGCACGACGTGGAACTTCACCGTGCCGTGCAAGGCGCACGACCTCGGCTACGACCTGCTCCGCTACGCCGAACGGCAGGGCCACCCGCTCGGCCCCGAAATGCGGGCGGGGCTCGACAGCAGGTTGTCCGCGGACATGCGCGCCACGTGCGGGATCAACCCGCAGGGCGCGCAGACTGCCTGCGAAGCGGTCGCGTCGGTGTTCACCGCGGGGCTCGTGCTGAACTCGTGGCACCAGCGCTGGGGGCCGCCCACCGGCGAGCCGATCGGGCCGATGCTCGCCGGCGTCGCGGTGATCGGCTGCCTGCTGGTGTTCCGCCTGCGGGGCTGGCTGCGGCACCGGCACACGGCACCGGTCGCGCGGGTGCGACCGGCCAGGGCCGCCGCGGGCCCGATCAGCCCGTACGCCGTGCTCGCGGTCGTCAGCTTGGTCGTGCTGGTGCTCGGCGAATCCGCGCTAGCGCTGGCCAGCTGGGCGGGGGCGGATCCCGGCGTGCTGTGGCCGCTGACCTGGCTCGCGCAGCTCGCACCGTTGTTCTACTTCGCCGGAGGGCAGGCGAACGCGGCGGGCTGGCGCGGCGTCGTGGCCACCGGCGGCGGGTACCGCCAGTACCTCGCGCACCGGGCGAGCTGGCTGCTGCGGCCCGCGCTCGTGTTCGTGGTGGTGGCGCTCGTGATGCCGCTCGCGCTCGAACTGCTCGGCATCCCCGACGGCACCAACGCCACCGTGATGCGGATCGCGCTGCACCCGTTGTGGCTGCTCGGGGTCTACCTGCTGACCGTGATCGCCACGCCGCCGATGCTCGCGCTGCACCGGAAGGCCGCGGTCGCCACGGCGGCCGGTCTGCTCGCGCTCGTCGTGCTCGCCGAGCTGGCGGCGAGCTGGCTCTCGTCACCGGTGCCCCACTACGGCGCGGCACTCGGCCTCGCGCTGTTGGCTCAGCAGCTCGCCTTCCGCCGCGCGCCGGTGCCGCGGAAACTGCTCGTCGCGGGCGTCGTCGCCGGGCTGACCGGCCTCGTGCTGTACACCGCGTTCTCCAGCGGCACCGCGACCCTGCTCGGCGACCCGGCCGAGCCGCCAGCGCTGTCCGCCGCGGTTCCCCCGGTGCTGCTGCTCGGGCTCGTGCAGGTGTGCCTCGTCCGGCTCTTCGGCGCCAAGGCGTGGTCCGTGCTGAACACCGGCGCCGCCGCCCGCGTCGCCAGGTTCGCGCTGCGGGCGCCGATGAGCCTGTACCTCGGTTTCCTCGCCGCGATGCTGCTGCTCGTGACGATCGTGTACCTGCCAGGACGGCTCGAGGACGACCTCGCCTGGCTGCTCCAGCCGAAACCGCTCGTCGCCCTGGCACTGCTCGCGGCACCGGCCGGGCTCGTGTTCTGGTGGTTCGAACGCCACCACGACGGGAGGCTGCCGTCGCACCGCGAGGCGGTGCTGCCCTCCGGCCCGTTCGGGCCGTCGCTCGCCCGCGCGGCCACCGCGCTCGGCATCTGCTACGCCACCGTCGGCGTGTTCGGATTCGCGCTGACCAGGTTCGACGAGCAGGCGGTCAGCCTGCTCGGGCTGCACTTCGGCCCGATCCAGAACCTCGTCCAGCTGCTGCTCGGCGTGTTCCTGCTGCATGCGGCACGGGCCGGGCTCAGCGCCATGGCGAGCACCTGGCTGGTGACCGCGCTCGCGTGCGTCCCCGCGCTGCTCAGCGCTGGTGACGGGCTACCGGGCGAGGCGGCGGGAGGCGCCGTGCTCGCCGCCGTGCACGGCGGCACCGCCCTGTTCGCGATCGCCGCCGCGGGCACCGCCGTCTGGCGGGCGAGGACGGTCGCCAGAGTGGCGTGACCGGTGCGCAGCGGGGTGTTGTGGAGCACATCCGAAGATCGATGTGCGAGGCTACCGCAACCGAGCGGCCGCCCCGCGCGTCTACCAAGAGGCCAACAAGACGTTTGTCACGGGAACAGGGAAGGGAGTGGCCGTGGACCACCCACCGCGCGACGGCCATGGAGGGCCCCGCCAGGGGCGCCCCTCCCGGCCCTGGCAGGACGGTCCGCAGAACCCCCCACCCCGCACCCGGTACTCGCAGGCACCCGGCCCGGCTCCCCGCGGCGAGCCACCGCGGAGACGCCCCGCCCCGCCGTCTCGCGCGGGTGGCCAGCGCGCCACCGGTGCCGAACCGCCCCGCCGCCCGGCACCGCCCCGCGCCAAACCCGCTCCGCCGCCACCGCCGCGCCGGAACCGCTGGCGCGGCGCCAAGATCGCGCTCGCGTTCGTCTCGGTCGTCGTCATGGGCCTCACCGGTTACGCGTGGGCCGCGATGCAGGGCCTGGTCAGCGGGCTGAGCACGACCGACGTGATCAACTCGGAAGGCGGCGGCGACAAACCGGCCGACGGCGCGCGGGACATCCTGCTGGTCGGCCTCGACAGCCGCACGGACGCGCAGGGCAACCCGCTGTCCAAGGAACTGCTCGACCAGCTGCGGGCCGGTGCCTCCGACGGCGAGCTGAACACCGACACCCTGATCTTCGTGCACATCCCGAACGACGGCGGCAAGGCCGTCGCGATCTCGCTGCCGCGCGACTCCTACGTCGAGATCCCCGGCTACGGCAAGCACAAGATCAACTCGGCCTACGCCCGCGCGAAGAACACCGCGTTCAACGAGCTGAAGTCGAAGGGCGTCAACGATCCCAAGGAACTGGAGCTGCAGAGCAACCAGGCGGGCGCGAAGGAGCTCATCTCGACCGTCGAAAAGCTCACCGGCTCGACGATCGACAACTACGCGGCGATCAACCTGCTCGGCTTCAGCGACGTCACGCAGGCCATCGGCGGTGTCGACGTCTGCCTCAACGAGAACGTGAACGACTCGTACTCCGGCGCGAAGTTCAAGGCGGGCCCGCAGACCGTGCAGGGCGCCGACGCGCTCGCGTTCGTCCGGCAGCGGCACGGCCTCCCCCGCGGCGACCTCGACCGGGTCGTGCGCCAGCAGGTGTTCATGGCGGGGCTGGCGAAGAAGGTGCTCTCCGCGGGCACGCTGACCGACCCGTCGAAGCTCAGCTCGCTGACCTCGGCCATCCAGAAGTCCGTCGTGCTCAACCAGGGCTGGGACATCTTCAGCTTCGCCCAGCAGCTCAAGGGCCTCACCGGCGGGCAGCTGGAGTTCCGCACCATCCCGGTGGTCAACATGGACTACAGCACCCCCAGCGACGGTTCGGCGATCCAGGTCGACCCGGCCCAGGTGCACAACTTCGTGCAGGGCCTCACCGGCCCGCCGCCCGGCGAGCAGAAGCCGCCCGAGGCGGACCCCGGCGCGGCCAAGGGCGTCACCGCGGACGTGCGCAACGCCACCAAGAAGGACGGGCTGGCGGCCGGCGTCTCGCAGACGTTGACCGGCAAGGGCTTCACCGCGGGCGACACGTCGACCACGGCTTCGCGCAAGACCAGCGTCATCCAGTACGCCGCCGGCGGGCAGGCCGCGGCGCAGGCCGCCTCGGCCGCGCTCAACGGGATCCGCATCGAGCAGGACACCTCGGTGCTCAAGGGCCACCTCACGGTGGTGCTCGGCGCCGACTACGCCGGTGGCGGCGCGGACGGCGCCATGGCCGCGAAGCCGTCACCCGCGTCGCAGTCCTCCCCGTCGTCGCAGGCCGCGCAGCAGGCTCCGACCCCCGAGCCGAACAAGCCGATCACCGCCGACGGGGTCACCTGCGTCAACTGAGGGCCGGAAGCACCACCTCCGTTACTCCATTCGGCGCAACACGAGGGCGATCTCACCGAAAGTCGTCCGAAGTCGCGTAAGACCCGCCTACCTCGTGACTTCCATACGTATGAGTAGCTCTCGCATTCACCCGGAAGCGCCGGCGCCCGAATGTGAGCGGACGCAGGGCAAAGGACGAGGCGTGCGCATCGACGGCGACACCTACCAGCGGATCCTCGGGGAGGAGCTCCGCAAGCTGCGCCGCAAGCGCGGCTGGACACGTAAGGAGCTCAACGAGCACCTGCAGAGCGAGATCTCGCTGCAGACACTCGCCACCTACGAACTCGGCACCCGCCAGTGCTCGGTCGTCCGGCTCGTCGAGCTGTGCGTCGCGATGGACGAACTGCCGCAGGACCTGCTGGCGAAGGTGCACCGGCGGGTCTTCACCGACGAGCCCGGCAGGCTCAGGATCGACCTCGCGAAGGTAGTGGCCGACCGCCAGCCCGAACTGGTCCCGCTGCGCCGGTGGGCGCAGGACCGGCTGCGGACCCATCCCGACCCCGGCTCCGGCGACATCCAGCTCGACGCCAGCGCGATCGAGCGGATGGCCGAACTGTGCGGCATCACCGCGTCCGACCTCGCCACCCGCCTCCGCGCCCTCTGAGCGACACCCCCGAACCACCGCCAGGGCACCGCGCCGCCCGACCCTCTTCCCCGGAGGCACCGCATCCTCCGGGGAAGAGGGGGTGCGCTACTCGGTGCGGCCGACCAGGTCGTAGGACGCGGAATCGACCTTGCGGGTCTGGAGCCAGTAGCGCCAGGTGAAGCCCGGCCAGATGGTCCGGTTGACGCCCTTCGCGTCGAGGTACCAGCTCTTGCAGCCGCCCTGCGTCCAGATGCCCTTCTCGAGCTTCTCCTGGATCTCGGCGTTGAACCGGTCCTGCGCCTCTTCGCGCGTGTCGAGCGCGGCCGCGCCGGAGGACTCGACGAGCCCCATCGCCTCGGCGACGTACGAGATCTGCGACTCGATCATGAACACCACCGAGTTGTGCCCGAGCCCGGTGTTCGGCCCGAGCAGGAAGAACAGGTTCGGGAACCCGGACACGGTGATGCCGAGGTGCGTCCGCATCCCCTCGCTCGACCACTCCTTGCCGAGGTTGCGCCCGTCCACGCCGGTGATCTGGAGGTCGTCGAAGGCGTCGGTGACGTGGAACCCGGTGCCGTAGATGATCGCGTCGACCTCGTGCTCCACCCCGGAGCCGTCGACGACGCTGTGCTCGCGCACTTCGGTGACGCCGTCGGTGATCACGTCGACGTTGTCGCGCGCCAGCGCCGGGTAGTAGTCGTTGGAGATGAGCACGCGCTTGCAGCCCATGGTGTAGTCGGGCGTCACCTTGCGGCGCAGCTCGGGGTCCTTGACGCCGCGGTTGATGTTCCGCTTCGCCAGCAGCTGGCCGAGCTTCATCACGCCGGGGTGGCCGTTGAAGCCGATCGCCCGCGCTTCGAGCATCCAGTACAGCGCGTCGCGGTAGAGCCGCTGCGTGCCGGGCACCTTCGCGAACAGCGCCTTCGCCCAGCCCGGCATCGCGAAGTCCGGTTTCGGCATGATCCACGGCGGCGTGCGCTGGAACAGGTGCAGCCGCTCGACGTCCTTCGCGATCCGCGGCACGAACTGGATCGCGCTGGCCCCGGTGCCGACCACCGCGACCCGCTTGCCGCGCAGGTCGACGTCGTGGTCCCACTGGGCGGAGTGGAAGGCGGCCCCTTCGAACTTCTCGATCCCCGGCAGCCGCGGGATCTGCGGCAGGTGCAGCGCGCCGACGCCGAGGGTGAGGAACCGGGAGACGAACTCGTCGCCGTTCTTCGTGGTGACGTGCCAGCGCTGCTCGTCGGCGTCCCAGCGCGCCCCGGTCATCTCCTGGCCGAAGCGGATGTAGGGGTACAGGTCGTACTTCGCGGCGACACCGCGCATGTACTTCCAGATCTCGGGCTGCGGTGAGTACGACCTCGACCAGTCCGGGTTCTGCTCGAACGAGAACGAGTACATGTGCGACTGGATGTCGCAGGCGCACCCGGGATAGGTGTTGTCGCGCCAGGTCCCGCCGACCTCTTCCGCCTTTTCGAGGACGACGAAGTCTTCGCGGCCCTCTTTGCGCAGCTTGATCGCCATGCCGAGGCCGGAAAAGCCGGTACCGACGATCACGACCTCGGTCTCGGTCCGCTTGCCCATCTGCTCGCCCTTCGCCCGCTGGTTTGTGTTACCCGAAGTCCACCTTACTCGAAGTAGGTTACTTCCGGTAGAGTCGAGTTCGTGAGCCCCACCGGAAGCACCCCCGCTGCCCCGGCGCGCCGCAAGCGCATGCCGAGGGCCGAGCGTGAGCAGCAGATGATCGCGATCGCGGAGGAGGTGTTCTCCGAACGCGGGTACGTCGCGGCGTCGATGGACGAGATCGCCGAGCGGGTCGGCGTGTCGAAACCGATGCTGTACGAGTACTTCAACTCGAAGGAGGGCCTGCTCCTCGCGTGCATCGGCCAGTCACGGGCCGAACTGCGGCGGGTGACCGAGCAGGCGGTGGTCGGGGCGTCGACCGCCGAGGAGGCCCTCCGCCGCGGGCTCGGCGCGTTCTTCTCGTTCATCAGGGAGCGCCGCGAGTCGTGGTCCCTGCTCCGCCACGAGATGGCCCTGATCGGCACGCCCGCGGCGGACGGCATCGAGGAGACGCGGCGGCAGCAGACCGATCTCATCGCGGCGCTCATGTCGACTTATTTCGACGACGGCCCCTCGTCCGCGGTGGAAGCGGCCGCGGAAGTGGTCGTCGGAGCGTGCGAACGACTGGCCATCTGGTGCGAACGACACGACGAAGTGACCCCCGAACAGGCGACGGAGTACGCGATGGACCTGCTCTGGGGAGGCCTCGCGCGGCGCGTTCCGGCACCATCGGGTGAACGCCCGTGAAAATGCGCGTGCATTAGGCCATCCGGTCGTCACACACAGCACATTTCCGCGGATCGCTTGTGACACAGAGTCGTGATGAGGTATCGATAGACCCTGAAGAAAGTTCGACAGAACGGCGGCTCGGGCACACCCGATCGGGTCAATCGCGATTCGGCGTCACGAGGCGGCGGTGAGGGACTCCATACCAGTGGAGGATGCTGTCGTCAGGGAGGGTGAGACCCATGGTGGAACCGATCACGGCCATCTACGCGCAGGAAGACGACGAGTGGGCGATCACCGTCGCCGGGCTCGGCAAGAAGGTGACCGCGAAGGCACCCGGCATCATCGCGGCCCGCGACCGGGTGGACCAGCTCGTCGAGCAGCTCGTGCCCGAGGGCAAGGCGACGGTCGTGCACCTGCTCAACGGCAGCGCGCTCGAATTCACCACGGCCTACATGACCGCGCGGCTGACCAAGCCCGAGGCCACCCCGTCCGCTGACGAGGACGAGCCGGCGGAGAAGTCCTCGGAGAAGGGCGAAACCGCCGAGTCCGAGCCGGAGTCGGCCGAGAAGGACGAGGCGAAAGCCAGCGAAGAGGCGCCGACGGAGCCAAGCAAGGCGAAGGCCGAGACCGCGGCGCCGAAGGCCGAGAAGGCCACTAAGGCGGAAAAGACCGCGAAGACCGAGGAGAAGGCTGAAGCTAAGGCCGAGGCCACCGACAAGGCCAAGCTCGACTCGCTCGCCAACAACGGCAAGTTCGCCGGCGTCAGCGCGCTCGGCGGGCAGCCCGCGAGCCAGCTGAGCGCACCGAGCGGATCGGTGACCATGACGGAGACCGCCACCCCGCCCGCCGCGAGGGCCTGACGCCCCGCGGCGGGACCGGAGGAATCAGCGGAACAGCTTGCGCAGCAACAGCGCGCCGATCAGCGCGCCGATGCCGATCAGCGGGTACTTCACCTTCGGCTCTTCCAGCTTCGCGAGCACACTGGTCTTCGCCGAGTCGGCGAGCCGCTTCGGGCTCGCCTTCGTGCCGAGCTGGTCGAGGGTCGAAGCCAGCGCGTCACGCGCCTTCTCGATCTCGCGCTCGATGGTCTCCGGGTCGCGGGCCACGGGTCCTCCTTGCCAGCAAAGCCTTCGCAGGCCGTCAACGGTAGATCACCGCCGGGACGGCCGTGCACCGGCCACGCCGAGCACCGGCTAGGCTCGCTCCACGTCACAGTCCCGACAGCGTTCGCCTGCGGCGCCCGTAGCCCAATTGGCAGAGGCACACGGTTTAGGTCCGTGCCAGTGTGAGTTCGAGTCTCACCGGGCGCACCGTTTCGAGCGGCGCTATGGCGTAGGGTGACGGCCTGGTCACGGGTCCGGCGGAGGTGTCATGGCACGCAGCGGACAGGGCGGGCTGCTCGGCCGCTGGGCCGACTGGTTCGAGCAGCGCGGCGTCTACGTTCCCGGCGAGGACAACCGCACGGTTTCCCCGTGGCGCGATTTCGGCTGGCTGATCATCGCCTGGCTCGCGGGGCTCGCCGCGTTCGTCCTCTTCTTCGCGCTCGCCACCTGAGTGGCACTTCGACCTCCGGTGTCACCGCAAGTGCCACTACGGTCACGGATCGGCCACAGCCGTACACCAGCTACGCCTCAACCCGTTGCCACGGCTCGCTCCCACGCGCAAGGGCCGCCAGAGTGGAGCGCGCGGCCGAAGTACCTACCCCGAATGGACCAAGGCCGCTCCCGATGATCAGTGAAGAGGAGCAGCGCCTGTGCACACCCCGAGGCACGCGCTGATCGTGTGCGCCCTGCTCGCCCTCGGAGCCTGCGGCGCCGCGCCGCAGACCGACGGCGTGGCGGCGCGCTTCGGCGGCGATGCGGCCGTCCCGCAGGGTGTCGCGGCCACGCCGAAGCGAACCGAAGTCAAGTTCGGGTCCGCCTACCGGTTCTCCGAGGGCGTCACCGTATCCGTCTCCTCGCCGCGTTCGTTCCGCCCGAGCGACGCCGCGTATCCGCACAGCGAGCGCGCGGTCGCGTTCGAAATCATGGTGCGCAACGAAAGCCACCAGCCCTACCGGCTTTCCGGCCTCTCCGCGACGGCCACCGTCGACGGCGTCCAGGCCAAGCAGGTGCTCGACGCGGTCCAGGGCTTCAGCGGCATCGTCGACGCGGGCAAGGACGTGCTGCCCGGCCGCGACGTCCGGTTCAGCATGGCGTTCGCGATGCCGACCGATCTCACCCAGCTCAAGCTCGCGCTGCGGACGAGCCCGTCGAGCGGCGACATCGCGCAGTACTGCGGCCGCGCCTGAGCTGTCGGTACCCGCCGCTAGGCTGGCGGGCATGACCGAGCAGCAGCGGCTTTCCGAAGGCGACAAGGCACCAGGGTTCACCCTGCCGGACAGCACGGGCGCGGAGGTGTCCCTGTCCGATTTCCAGGGCGAGCACGTGGTCGTGTACTTCTACCCGGCGGCGGGCACCCCGGGGTGCACCAAGCAGGCGTGCGATTTCCGGGACAGCCTCGCCCAGCTCAACGGCGCCGGGTACCGGGTGCTGGGCATCTCGCCCGACAAGCCGGAGAAGCTCGCGAAGTTCGTCGAGGCGGAGGGGCTGACCTTCCCGCTGCTGTCCGACCAGGAGAAGACCGTGCTCACCGAGTGGGGCGCGTTCGGGGAGAAGAAGAACTACGGCCGGATCGTGCAGGGCGTGATCCGCTCGACCTTCGTCGTCGGCCCCGACGGCAAGATCGTCAAGGCGCAGTACAACGTGCGCGCCACCGGCCACGTGGCGAAACTGCTCAGGGACCTCAACCTGGCCTCGTGATGGCCGTCGTCCGCGCGGACGAGGAATCCGGTGCGGTTTCGAGCCGACCGCACCGGATTGTTCCTCGCGAATATCAGATTTGCGGCACCATGGCCCAGTGGTCGTTGATGTTACCGTAGGTGGTCACATTTCCGCCCCGGCTCGGGCGAAGGCTTCCCGAATCGACGGGGAACGTCGTAGCACTGTTTCCCGACCATTGAACACCCCAGATTTCGATGCGTTCGACGGCCGAACTGCCTCCGACACCGAATGACTGGCAGGCGCCACGGGCCACGTCGGGAGTACTGCTTCCGCCCCGATCGGGAAAACTCACCTTGGTCGAATAATCACCCTGCGAGCAGACCGTGAGCACGCCTGAATCAGCGGATGCGGACGGGGCGGCCAGCACCACCGCCGAAGTGGCGGCATCGATGGCGATCGCGGCGGAAACCACACGCTTGACACCGTGCACAGCGGACATGGAACATCCTCCAGAACAAGTGACAGAATGGCACATTTCCGTTGACCAGCCGCCATCGGAGAAGCGGCCTGTCGAGAAGGTAGGCCGCTTTTGCCGCGGTCCGCAATATCGATTCGGCGGGCTTGCCCATTCAGTCAGCACACCTGGCGCTGTGACTCGCGATGCGGTCCGTCACGGCGCCGGGTGCGATCCTGTCGCACGATGGTCTGCCTCAACGGACGGGGCCGAACCGGATCTTCGTGTGGTTCCGTCGGACTGTGCATCGTCTCGACAGCAAACACCTGGTGAAATTCCCGGCAGCACGGCCCCGGTCACGAACAAGACGGCGCGGGCGGACCGCGGCGGCTCGGTTGGCGACCCTGTCACTGGGCTTCCTCGCCGCACTGACACTCGCGACCGTTCCCCCGTCCACGGCGTCCGCGTCGGCGGATCCCCGCGGGACCTATGTGGACTATTCGTGGATCGGCGCGCCCACCGATCTCCACGGGATGCGGATGCTCCGCCCCGCGCTGAAGGTACCGACGCTGCTGTATCAGGCCTGTGCGGAGCAGTCCGACGGGTCGTTCGGCGAGGACTACCAGTCCACGCTGCTCGCCAAGACCGAGCTGCTGCGCATGCTGGACACGCCGGAGGGGACCCGCGCGATCCGGGACGCGGTCGCGCCGACCACGCAGACCTACGCCATGCACACCCCGGCGAACATGCGGGCGTGCCTGGCGAACCTGGATCCGACGTGGGCGGAGCCCTACAGCGGGCCGAAACCGCGGGAATCGAGCTGGGCGCAGGTCAAGGCCGGTCTGCTCGCCGTGCCCCCGCTGCACGGGACACCGGGCACCGACAACGTCCCGACCTGCCGCGCCGAGCACGAAGGCGACTGGGACATGGCGATGGCCATGATGACGCGCGTGTACCTGCTCGCGGGCGATCACCTCAGGGGCGACCCGGCGATGGACCGCGAGATGGCCCGGCGCAGTTGGCTGCAGGGCGCGCCGGTGCGCGAGGACTCCGTGGTCTGCCGGTTCGACATCGTGGTGACCCACTACGACATCCCGGAGACCGAGAACCACAACCTGCTCATTCAAAGCACCCGGTTGCTGCACAACGAATCGCTGCCCATGCTGAGCCAGGACGAAGTGGCGAACTCCGGCAACAAAGCCGTTGGCACGTATGACAAATCCTTCGATCCCGACAACATCCGAAATGGACTGCGGCACGAGTTCGACCTCAAGTTCTCCTCGTGGCTGAGGAACGACTTCCTCGAATACAACGCGCGACCGTACAGCAGGCTCCAGATGATCGGCCTGCTGAACCTGTACGACTTCACCAAGGACGAATCCCTGCGCGGCACCGTCCGCGCGGTACTGGACCTGCTTTCCGCGAAAAGCGTCACCGAGTCCCAGGGAGAGCTGCGCAACGAACCGTTCCGCCGGAAGGTCGAGCACTGGGGCGACCCGTTGTTCAACGGCGATCCCATCGCGCCGATGATGCAGGTCTGGGTCGGCGATCTCGCGCCGTTCCGCACCCCCGCGGCGAACTTCGCGCTCGAAGGGGCGCTGGCCGGGTCCACCACTTACCGGCCACCGGACGTGCTCGCCGACCTGCTGCTGCAACCGAAGCACGACGCGTACCAGCAGACCTACAACGGGCGCGGGCAGAACGAACGCGTGTACGGGCAACCCGGATTCCTGCTCGGCGGTGGCGGCACCGCGACCGACTGCCCCTATCCGAACCCGGCGCCGGTCGGCGGGCACTGCATCGGGTCGGGCAACGACAGCGGCACGGTCCTGCCGATAACCCTGATCCCGCGCAGGGATGCCGCGAAACCGCCCGCAGACCCGCGCGCCGTGGTTTCGGAAGCGCCGATGCCAGGCGTGGATTCGGTCTACCACAGCACGAATCCCGGTTTGGTGCTCAGCGCGGACAGCTGCATCGGCACCGGGTTCGCGTGCGCGGCCGGGTTCGACGAAGGCAGCCCGCGCTGGGTGAAGAACGACGGGCAGTGCCGGGTCGAGCGGTCCGATCCCAACGGGGACACGGTCAAAGCGCTGCGGTACGACCGGTCCTGCGTCGCGGACGAGCATTTCCCGGCGGACTCGTGCTTCCTGACCTACCAGCGAGAGATCAAGAACGCCGCGCTGCCGCTGTCGGTGCTCGTCACGCACAACTGCGCCGCGGGCTCTCCCGGCCTGTTCACCGAGTTCGTGAACTACATGGACACGACCGGAAAGCCGACCGGCGTGACCACCGGGCAAGGGGCACGGCGAACCGTGGCCGCCAAGATGACCATGCCGTCAGCCGCCGACGGTCCGCCGAGTGCCGGAAACGTGGTCACCCTCAACGGTTCCGCCGACTCCTCCGGCAGGGAGGACGTGCGCTACTGGGCCGACGGCGACCAGAACTGGCCGAACGCCGCCGACGGGGTTTCCGCGCAGGGCACGGTCGCCAACCTCAGCTTCGACCCGGCGAGGCCGAACCTGCGCCTGGAAAACCCGCGGGCGGGCGAGATCGTCGTCGATCCGCTCTGGTTCGGCGGCCAGCCCGTCCCGACCTCCACCGACCGGGGATTCGCCGCGGGCGGGAAGGTCGTCAGCCAGAACGGGACCGATACCCTGCGGCTGAGCGTCACGGGTATCGACCAGCCGGAGCTGATCGTCAGCGGCATCGTGACCGTCACCAGCCCCGGCCGCCCGCCCTTCACCACCGGGCTGACCAACTACCGGGCGAACCCGTTGACGAGCGGTGCCCAGGACCTGACCCTCACCGCGCCCAGCCCCGATCCTGGGCACACCTACACCGCCGAAATCTGCTACGACTGGATCAAGTTCTTCACGGCCGCCGACTACCGTGCCGACATCTCGGGACCGCTCGACAACATCTGGCACACCTGCCGGAAGGTAACCGTGGGAACCTAATCGGTGAGCCCGCGCAAATGCGGGACCAGCAGGCGCAGCGCGCGGCCCCGGTGCGAGACAGCGTCCTTTTCGGACGGTGACAGCTCCGCCGAGGTCCGCGTTCCGCCTTCGGGCACGAAGATCGGGTCGTAGCCGAAACCGTTGGTACCACGCCGTTCCCGCACCAGGTGGCCCCGCCATTCGCCGCGCACCACGGTTTCCGTGCCGTCCGGGTGCGCGAGCGCGACCGTCGACACGAACGCGGCGCCCATGCGGTCGTCGGGGGTGTCCGAAAGCTGGGCGAGCACCAGGTCCAGGTTCGCTTCGTCGTCGCCGTGACGTCCCGACCAGCGCGCCGAGAGGACACCGGGCATGCCGTTCAGCGCGTCGACGGTGAGGCCCGAGTCGTCGGCGACCGAGGGCAGGCCGGTGGCGGCGACGGCGTCGCGGGCCTTCGCGAGTGCGTTGCCTTCGAAGTCCGGGGCGGTTTCCGGGGCTTCTTCGAACTCGTCGACGTCGGCGAGGCCGAGCACCTCGATCCCGGCCAGCCCCTCCGCGGCCACGATCCGGCGCAGCTCGCCGAGCTTCTTCGCGTTGCGCGAGGCGAGCAGCAGACGGGTCACTTCGAGCCCTTGGACTTCTTCGGCTTGGGCTCCGGCAGCTCGCCGGGGTACGGCTCGGACAGGGCGGCGATCTGCTTGCGGGTCAGCTCCTCGCAGCCGGCCAGCGCCATGTCCAGCATCGCGTCCAAAGTGGACCGCGCGAAGGTGGCGCCCTCGCCGGTGCCCTGCACCTCGATGAGGGTGCCGGTGTCGGTGGCGACGACGTTCATGTCGACCTCGGCGCGCGAATCCTCCTCGTACGGCAGGTCCAGCCGCACCCTGCCGTCGACGACGCCGACGCTGATCGCCGAGACCGAGGTGGCGAGGGGCTTGGGGTCGGCGAGCCGGTTCGCCGCGCCGAGCCAGGTGATGGCGTCGGCGAGCGCGACGTAGCCGCCGGTGATCGCGGCGGTGCGGGTGCCGCCGTCGGCCTGGATCACGTCGCAGTCGATCACGATCGTGTTCTCGCCGAGCGCGGCGAGGTCGATGCACGCGCGCAGCGAGCGGCCGATCAGCCGGGAGATCTCGTGCGTGCGCCCGCCGATGCGGCCCTTGACCGATTCGCGGTCGCCGCGGGTGTTCGTGGCCGAGGGCAGCATCGCGTACTCGGCGGTGACCCAGCCGAGGCCGGATCCCGAGCGCCAGCGCGGCACCCCTTCGGTGACGCTGGCCGCGCACAGCACGCGGGTGTTGCCGAACTCGACGAGCACCGAGCCCGCCGGCCACTGCTGGAATCCGCGGGTGATCTTCACGTCGCGGAGCTGGTCATCGTTCCTGCCGTCTTTTCGCACCACGCGTGCACTCTAGAACCCGCCACGATCGGTACTCCGGTCGGACCTTGTTGACCGCCTGCCAGCGCGCTACGGTCGAAGATCCGTCACCGAGGCCGGGGGTCGAAATGGCACCGCACCGAAGGTTCCTGCTGGTCACGCTCGCGGCACTGCTCGCGCTGGCCGGGATGTCCGCTCCCGCGTCCGCCGCGCGGCGAACACCGGAGGCGTGCGCGGCGGCGCTCGACTGCCCCGCCACCGAGATCGACCGGATGACCATGCCCGAACGGCTCACCTTCGTGCGCGCGATGTCCTCGGGGCCCGCCGCGGAGATCGTGCCCGGCTACACCCACCGCTGGCGCAACATCGAAGGCGTCGTCGAGTTCTTCGAGTCGGCACGGCTCGGCGCGCCGGGCAGCTGGGTGTCGCATGTGGACTCGGGCATCCTCGAAGGCATCGAGCGCGGGATCGCGATCGCGGCTGGCAAGGGCACGGACACCTTCGACAACCCCGGCTCGAAGCTCTGGGCGAGCTACCTGACCCGGCTGTCCCGCGGCGAGCTTCGCGCCCGTTCCGCGCACGACAAGGCGTGGAGCGAAGCAGAGCAGGCTTCGACCGAACGCGGCGTCTACCTCGCCGAGGTGATCCACGGCGTACCGCCCACCGGCGTCGAAGAGCGCTTCTTCCAGTTCTCCGAGTTCTACCGCGCCACCCTGCGCTCGCGCCTCCCGCTGCTGGACCCGCTCTCGCCAGGACCGGGGCCGGGCAAGCAGAAGCAGCTCACGTTCCTCGACTGGTTCACCGACGTGAGCAACTCCGTGCCCAGCAGGCGCGGGTGCGAGATGGCCTACAGCCTCGCCGAATTCGACCTGCCCGCCGGGGCCGTGCGCACCACGGCCTTGCTCGCCGCGTACACCAAGGCCCTGTTCGCGGACTTCCTCGCCGACCCTCAGAGGTCGTAGACGGCGCCCTGCTTGACGAGCGCGGCACCGGGGAATTCGCCCTGTGCCTCGGCCAGAATCGCGTCGCGGTCCGTCCACGGCGCGATATGGGTCAGCAGCAGGCGGCGCACACCCGCGCGTGCCGCGGCCGCGCCAGCCTGCTTGCCCGACAGGTGGACCCCGGTCGGGCGGTCCGGCGCGTCCGTCCACGACGCCTCGGCCAGCAGGACGTCCGCGCCACCGGCCAGTTCCTCGAGCGCGGCGCAGGGGCCGGTGTCACCGGTGTAGGCGAGCGCGAGGCCGTCGTGCTCGATCCGCAGGCCGAACGCCGGCGTCGGGTGGTCGACGCGGATCGCGCGCACGGAGAACGGGCCGATCGCGACCGGGCCCGGGGAAAGGGCGCGGAAGTCGAACACATCGGACAGATCCGTCTCGACGCGTTCGATCTCGTTGGCCGCGAAAGCGTTGGTGAGCCGGATCTTCGCGTCGTCCGGGCCGTACAGCGGCAGCTGCCGCGGCCTGCGGTCGTACGGCGGCGACGGGTGGTACCGCCGCATCACCGCCAGCGCGCTGACGTCGGCGCAGTGGTCGGGGTGCAGGTGCGAGAGCACCAGCGCGTCGAGGTCGAACGGGTCGCGGAAGGTCTGCAGGTTCGCGAGCGTCCCGTTCCCCAGTTCGAGGCCGAGCACGAAGCCGTCCGCCTCGACCAGGTAGCCCGAGGCGGCGGCGTTGGGCCCGGGGATGCTTCCCGAACAACCGAGAATGGTCAGTCGCACGCCCGACACCTTATGTCGGCACCACCCGGATCACGTACCGGTGGGAGCGAGGACACCCGGAGCGACCAACCGGCGCGCAGGGTTTTCGGCGTCCCGGAGACGAGCGTCACGTGGCTGCCGCCAGCATGCCGGGGCCGAAACCCATGAAGCGCCGCGCCAGCTTCGCGAACGGCTCGTCCGATCCGGTCGCGATGAACTCGTGCCGCGGCTCGCGCGCGCCGCCGGCGAGCAGGTCGAGCTCGGTGAGCACCCGCACCACGTCCTTCGCGGTTTCCTCCGCGCTGGACACGAGCGTCACGTCCTGGCCCATCACGATCTGCAGGACGCCGGTGAGCAGCGGGTAGTGCGTGCACCCGAGCACCAGGGTGTCCACTTCGGCGCGCAGCAGCGGTTCGAGGTACCCCTGCGCGAGCCCGAGCACCTGCCTGCCGGAGGTGATGCCGCGCTCCACGAAGTCGACGAACCGGTGGCAGGCGACGCTGTGCACGGTGACGCCGGTGGCGGCGGCGAACGCGTCGTCGTAGGCGCGGGAGCGGACCGTGCCCTCGGTGCCGATCACGCCGATCCGCCCGCTGTGCGTCGCGGCGACGGCGCGGCGCACCGCGGGGAGCACGACCTCGACGACCGGCACGTCGTAGCGCTCCCTCGCGTCGCGAAGGCAGGCGGCCGAAGCGGTGTTGCACGCGATGACCAGCGCTTTGACGTTCGATTCGACGAGCTCGTCGAGTGATGCCAGCGCCAGCTCGCGGGCCCGCGCGATGGGCAGCGGGCCGTACGGGTTGTGCGCGGTGTCGCCGACGTAGCGCAGCGATTCCGCGGGGAGCTGGTCGAGGATGGCCCTGGCGACGGTCAGGCCGCCGACACCGGAATCGAAGACACCGATCGGCGCGTCCCGCGAAGTCACACCCCGAGGTTACCGGCAGGCTTGCTCTCGCGGGATTTCCCCGTCTTCGTCACGACCCACGCGGCCAGCACCCCGGCGAGCGCGCCGAACAGGTGCCCCTGCCACGAAATGCCGGGGTTGCCGGGCAGCACGCCCCACAGCATCCCGCCCCACAGCACGAGCAGCACCAGTGCGACCGCGATCTGCCCGAGCGCGCGGTTGAAAACGCCGCGCACCAGCAAAAAGGCGAGCCAGCCGAACGCGAGCCCGGAGGCGCCGACGGTGACCGCGGGCGCGCTCGGGCCGATGAGCCACACGCCGAGCCCGCCGATCACCCAGATCATCGCGGTGATCACGGCGAACCGCCCGATCCCGGCCGCCATCGCGAGGAACGCGAACACCAGCACCGGGATCGTGTTGCCGAGCAGGTGCCCCCAGCCCGCGTGCAGCAGCGGCGCCCAGATCACGCCGTCGAGCCCGGACAGGCTGCGCGCCACGATGCCGCCGTGCGTGAAGTCGCCCGGCACCAGCACGTCCACGAGTTCGACGAGGTAGAGCACCAGGGTGAAGCCGAGCGCGACGATCGCGGCCGCCTTCGGGTTCGCGGGCAGGATCCGCTTCGCCGCGTCGGCCGACGCGGGCTTGCCGGACGGGGCTGGCTGTGCTGGCAAAGTGCTCACCTCACCAACGGTACGACCGCCGTGCCCGGTTCGCCTCGGGTGAAAACCCTGAGTCAGGCCCAGAGCTGACCGTCGAGGCGCTCGGCCGACTCGTCGAGCGAGCCGCTGTAGGCACCTGTCGAAAGGTATTTCCACCCGGCGTCGGCGACGACGAACGCGACATCGGCCGTCTCCCCCTTCGCCGCCGCCTTCTCGGCGACGGCCAGCGCCGCGTGCAGCACGGCGCCGGTGGAGATACCGGCGAAGATGCCCTCGTGCTCCAGCAGCTCACGAGTGCGCCGAAGCGCGTCGTAAGCGCCGACGGAGTAACGCCCGGTGAGGACGTCGGGGTCGTACAGCTCCGGCACGAAGCCCTCGTCGAGGTTGCGCAGGCCGTAGACGAGTTCGCCGTAGCGCGGCTCGGCGGCGACGATCTGCACGCCGGGCTTGTGCTCGTGCAGGTACCGCCCGACGCCGACGAGGGTGCCGGTGGTGCCGAGCCCGCCGACGAAGTGCGTGATCGTCGGCAGGTCCTTCAGCAGCTCGGGACCGGTGCCCGAGTAGTGCGCGTCCGCGTTGGCCGGGTTGCCGTACTGGTAGAGCATCACCCAGTCCGGGTTCTGCTCGGCCAGCTCCTTCGCGCGGCGGACGGCCTCGTTCGAACCGCCCGCCGCCGGGGAGAACACGATCCGCGCGCCGTAGGCCTGCAGCAGCTGCTTGCGCTCGGTGGAGGTGTTCTCCGGCATCACGCACACCAGGCCGTAGCCCTTGAGCTTCGCGGCCATGGCCAGCGAGATACCGGTGTTGCCCGAGGTCGGCTCCAGGATCGTCGACCCGCGGCGGAGCGTGCCGTCGCGTTCGGCCGCCTCGATCATCCGCAGCGCGGGCCGGTCCTTGACCGACCCGGTCGGGTTGCGGTCCTCCAGCTTCGCCCACAGCCGGACGGAATCCGTCGGGGAGAGGCGGGGCAGCCCGACCAGCGGAGTGTTGCCGAGGGTGTCGAGGAGCGATTCGAACCGGGCCACGGGACTAGCGCGCGCCGCCGGCGACCGCGGGCAGGATGGTCAGCTCGTCGCCGTCCTTGACCTCCGCGTCGAGCCCGCCGGAGAACCGCACGTCCTCGTCGTTGACGTAGACGTTGACGAAGCGGTGCAGCTTCTCCTCCTTGACCAGCCGCGCCTTCAGGCCGGCGTGCCGGGACTCGATGTCGTCGATCACCTCGAGCACGGTCTTGCCGCTCGCCTCGACGGACTTCTCCCCGCCGGTGTGCGTACGCAGGATCGTCGGGATGGACACGGTCACGGCCATGGGTTACCTCCGCTTTGGGTTGCTGTAGGTGGCTGACGCCTCGGGAACGGGCGTTTATTCCTCGATCTCGACCTGTTCCTCGGTGATGGTCCCGTCCACGATGCGGTACGAGCGGAACTCGTGCTGTTCGGGGTCCCTGGTCGAAACGAGAACGTAGTGCGCGTCCGGCTCGGAGGCGTAGGACACGTCGGTGCGGGAGGGGTAGGCCTCGGTGGCGGTGTGCGAGTGGTAGATCACCACGGGCACCTCGTCGCGGGCATTCATCTCCCGGTAGAGCTTCAGCAGGTCACCGGAGTCGAATTCGTAGAACGTCGGCGAGCGCGCCGCGTTGAGCATCGGGATGTAGCGCTCGGGGGTGTCGGAGCCTTCCGGCCCCGCGATCACGCCGCACGCCTCGTCGGGGTGATCCCGGCGGGCGTGCGCGACGATCTCGTCGACGAGTTCACGGCGGATGCGCAGCACGCCGCACATCTTACGTGGTGGACACACCATGTTCATATCGTGAGACCGCCCACTACTGAGCTAGAACTACTGCCGACCCGGAAAAGCCTCCGGCCAGACATCGCGGTAGGCGGGCACGCCCGCCGCCGAGGTCGCCGTTAGCAGGCCGTGCACCATCGCCCTGGTGAACACGCGCGCGGCCGCGGAGCACAGCTCGGACAGCGCGGCCGCCCTGCTCGCCACGCCGAACGGCGCGTCCGCGTCCGGCAGCTCGCGCGCGCCGGTGGCCAGCGCGAACGCGGTGTCGCCGTCGAACATCGTGTGCGCGGGCCGCACCGCGCGGGCGAGCCCGTCCTGCGCGGCGACCGCGAGCCGACGGCACTCGGCCTTCGACAGCGCCGCGTCGACCGCGACGACCCCGATCGTGGTGTTGAGGTCCGTGGCAGCCGAGGGCACCGAACCCGGCCGGTCCGGCCACGTGACGCCGAACTCGCCCGCGACCTCGTGATCCGCGGCGAACGCGCGCCCGGTGCGGAAGTCGACGGCTTCCCCGGACGCGTTGACCGCGGCGATCGCGCCGACGGTGAACTCGCCGACGACCTCGCTCGCGGTGCCGATGCCGCCCTTGAGCGAGCCGACCACGGCACCGGTGCCCGCGCCGACGGTGCCCTGAGCGAACTCCCGGCCCGCCGCCTCGCACGCGGCGTACCCGAACGACGCGTCGGGGCGGTTCCCCCAGTCGCTGCGCGGCAGGTCGAACAGCACCGCGCCGGGCACGATCGGCACCACCTCGTGCGGCAGCGCGCCGATCGGGAAGCCGAGATGCCGCTCGTCGAGCCACCGCATCACGCCGTCGGCCGCGGCGAGCCCGAAGGCGCTGCCGCCGGACAGGCACACCGCGTTGACGGTCCGCACCAGGTTTTCCGGCTCCAGCAGGTTCGTCTCGCGGGTCCCCGGCGCGCCGCCGCGCTGGTCGACCGCGCCCGTCGCGCCGCCGGGGACGAGCACCACCGTGGTGCCGCTCGCCCAGCCGTCGCCGAGCCGCTCGTGGTGCCCGACGAGCACGCCGGGCACGTCGGTGATCGCGCTCATTCCGTGAGCGCTTGGACGAGGCTCTCCTGCACCCAGGTCAGCCAGTGGTAGACGCCGAGGTGCGGGGCGCGCGGATCGTCGTCCGGCAGCTCGTCCGGCATGTCCTCGGTGACGTCGAGCGCGGTGCCGAGCGCGAGCCGCACGTCGTTGAGCGCGGACAGCCACGCGTCGGCCTGCTCGAAGGTCAGCTTCACTTCGCCGCCGTCGCGCGGCAGCGTCTCCATCACGACCGCGGCCACGCCGACCTTGGAGTCCAGCAGTTCGGGCTCGTGCAGCGAGCGCAGCGCCGCCGCCGAATCCATGTCTTCCTTGGTGGGGTTGTCCGGGTCCAGCTTGTGGAAGTCCGGCAGCAGCCGCGAAAGCACGGGGTCGTTCGGGCCCTCCGACGGGCCGGTGCGGATCCCGGTGAGCTCGGACAGCTCGTCCTGCGGCGCTTCTTCGGCACGCGCGCGGAGCATGTCCTCGACCTGGTTGACGAACCCGCGCAACACCGCGGCCTCCTGCGAGTCGAACCCGCCGAGCACCCGCGCGCCCTTACGCCGCCAGCCGTTCATCGGACCCTTTCATCTCACGTGGTCTGTTCCATGGTCGCCCACAGCCCCGCCGCGTGCAGGCGGGCGACGTCGGCTTCGCACTTGTCCTTGGTACCGGACGACACGATCGCCTTGCCCTTGTGGTGCACGTCGAGCATGAGCTTCGTGGCGTGGTCACGGCTGTAGCCGAAGAGCTTCTGGAAAACGTAGGTCACGTAGGACATCAGGTTGACGGGATCGTTCCAGACGACCGTCTGCCATGGCTTGTCCTCGGCGGCCACTTCCGACCCGAGTGGCTCAACCTGCGTCTGTTCGGCATGGACAGGCGTGGTCATGCGCTCCATGGTGTCACGAAGGCATTCCCCGGTGGGCGACTAGGTAGCTCCAAACGGGTGACTAGGGTCTACGCACCATAGGCTTTGGGCATGGGCTCCCCCGATTTCGCGGCTCCCGGCTTCTCGGCGACGACCGCCTTGCTGACCGACCACTACGAGCTGACCATGCTGGGCAGCGCGCTCGCCGACGGCACGGCGGAACGCCCGTGCGTGTTCGAGGTGTTCGCCCGCAGGCTCCCCGACGGGCGGCGGTACGGCGTGGTGGCCGGCACCGCACGCGCGCTCGACGCGATCGCCGACTTCCGGTTCACCGACGCCGAACTGGCGCAGCTCGAATCGACCGCGGTGGTCGACGACGCGACACTGGCCTGGCTCGCGGACTACACGTTTTCCGGTGACATCGACGGTTATCCCGAGGGCGAGCTGTACTTCCCCGGCTCGCCGCTGCTGACCGTGCGCGGCACGTTCGCCGAAGCGGTCGTGCTGGAAACCCTGCTCCTGTCGATCTTCAACCACGACAGCGCGATCGCGTCGGCGGCGGCGCGGATGTCGAGCGCCGCGCACGGCAGGCCGATCATCGAGATGGGCGGGCGGCGCACCCACGAGTACGCGGCCGTCGCCGCCGCGCGCGCCGCCTACCTCGCCGGGTTCGCCACCACCTCGAACCTCGAAGCGGGGCGCCGTTACGGGATCCCGACGCGCGGCACGGTCGCGCACGCGTTCATGCTCCTGCACGACAGCGAAGAAGAAGCTTTCCGCGCCCAGGTAGCGAAAATGGGCGCGGACACCACACTGCTCGTCGACACCTACGACATCACGGCGGGCATCGAGACCGCGGTTCGCGTCGCGGGATCGGAGCTCGGCGCGATCCGGATCGATTCGGGCGATGTCGGCGTGCTCGCGCGGAAGGCGCGCGAACAGCTGGATTCCCTCGGCGCGAAGGACACCAGGATCGTGGTTTCCGGCGATCTCGACGAGCACGCGATCGCCGCCCTGCGCGCCGAACCGGTGGACGCCTACGGGGTCGGCACCTCGGTGGTCACCGGGTCCGGCGCGCCGACCGCGGGCATGGTCTACAAGCTCGTCGAGGTCGACGGGAAGCCGGTCGCGAAGCGCAGCGCGCACAAGGAATCCCGCGGCGGGCGGAAGTTCGCGCTCCGCCGCCACCGCGAGACCGGCACCGCGATCGAAGAGGTCGTCTACCCCGCCGCGGCGCCGCGGCCGGACCTTGGCGAGCACGACCTCGAACTGCAGATCCCGCTCGTCCGCGACGGGCAGCTGGTGGACGGGCTGCCTACCCTCGAAGACAGCAGGCAACGCCTGCGCAAGGCGCTCGTGAGCGTGCCGTGGGAGGGCTTGAAGCTGTCGCACGGCGAGCCCGCGATCCCGACGGTTTTCCTCTAGAGAGGACGGGAAGATGGCCAAGGCGCTGATCGTCGTCGACGTGCAGAACGACTTCTGCGAGGGCGGTTCGCTCGCGGTGACCGGTGGGGGCGCGGTCGCCGCGGCCATGAGCGCGCGCATGGCGTCCGGCGGGTACGACCACGTCGTCGCGACCAGGGACTACCACATCGATCCCGGCGCGCATTTCAGCGACAGCCCCGATTTCGTGGATTCGTGGCCACCGCACTGCGTCGCGGGCACGCCCGGCGCGTCGTTCCACCCCGCGCTCGACGTCGTCCCGATCACCGCGGTGTTCTCGAAAGGCCATTACACGGCCGCGTATTCGGGGTTCGAAGGCCATACCGACGACGGCGAAACGCTCGCGGACTGGCTGCGCGCCCGCGACGTGACCGAGGTCGAACTCGGCGGTCTCGCGCTCGACTACTGCGTGCGGGCCACCGCGCTCGACGCCGCGAAGGCGGGCTTCTCGGCGCACGTGGTGCTCGACCTGACCGCCGGGATCGCCGAACCCCGCGTCGCGAAGACGTTGCAGGAGTTCGACAAGGCGGGCATCACGCACCGGGGAACGCCGAAGGGACAGGAATGATCGACGCGTTGCGACGGCACCGGCTGGTCGCGATCCTGCGCGCCGGGGACACGTCCCGGTTCACCGAGGTGGCCAGCGTCCTGTACGCCTCGGGAGTGCGCCTGCTGGAAGCGACGCTGACCTCGCCGGGCGCCGCCGCCTCGATCACCGCGATCCGGGCAGCGTTGCCCGATGACGCGCTGGTTGGCGCGGGCAGCGTGCGGCTTCCGTCGGACGTCGACACCGCCGTCGACGCGGGCGCGCGGTTCCTCGTCACGCCCACGGTCAGCCCCGCGGTGCTCGACCGCGCGCGGGAACGGGACGTCCCGGTGCTCGCGGGCGCGTTCACGCCCACCGAGATCGACCAGGCGTGGCATCTCGGGGCCGCGGCGGTGAAGGTGTTCCCGGCGCGCGAAGCGGGCGGCACCGCCTTCGTGCGGGCCGTGCGCGCGCCGCTGCCCGACGTCCCGCTCGTCCCGACGGGCGGGGTCGAACTGTCCGATGTGGAGGCCTACCTGAACGCGGGAGCCGTCGCCGTGGCGGCCGCGTCGCCGCTGCTCGGGGACGCGCTGATCGGCGGGAGCCTCGACGAACTGAGCACGCGCGCCGCCCAGTTCGTCGCGGCCGCCGCTTCTTGACCTTTGGCGGGAATCTCGCCGCCCGCCGGGGCCCTTGCGGGCGTCCCGAAGGTGGCTTTCAGGGCATCCAGCGCCCCGAAGGCCACCTTCGGGGCAGGCGTGTCGTGGTGGTCGAGCGTGCGAGGGGTGGATGTGCGGCGTTGAGCGCCCCGAAGGCCACCTTCAGGGCATCGCGATCCCGCACGCGACCGGCGAGGAGGAGTCAGCCGCCGTACGGGTCGCAGTTCGCGCTGCCGACCATGATGTCGCCGCTCGCGGGGCCGCCCCGCGGGAACAGCTTGATGTGCATCGCGTGCGTGCCGAGGCTGCCGTCCGGCGGGGTCGGCGCGATCAGCTCGTTCACCACGACCTCGGCCATCGGCGGGTCGCCCGCGTTCTTGCCGGGGATCGCGATCGTGTAGTTCGCCGGGATCTCGGTCGGCACGGTCACCCCGGTGACGCCGCTGATCTCCATCGAGCCGCTGCTGCCGTTCGCCGTGGTGGCACAGCCCGCGGTGTAGCTGCGGACCTTGATCACGGGGCCGCCGAACTGCTTCAGGATGGACGTCTCGAACCGCTGGCCGCTGGCCTTCGCGGTCGCCGTGCCGTTCGCGTCGCGCGAGCACGTGGTGTCGCCGCGGCCGTACTTGGTGGTCGTGCCGACCGCGGTGCCGTTCGAGGCGCTCTGCGGCATCTTGTCCACCTCGCACACCGCGATCGGGGCCGCCTGCACCTGCTGGGAGCCCACCATGACGTCGGCGGAGCCCAGCGAGGCCGCCGCCGTCGCGATCACCGGTGCCGCCTGTGCCGCCGGGGCGGCCGCCAGCAGTCCCCCGCACACCGTCAGCACCGTCAGCACCCGCTCGCCCTTGCGCATCGCCACTCCCTTCGACTCACCACCTGTTCCCTACGTCCATCGGCATGCACTCCGGCCCGCCTGACCTGCTCGAATGGAGTCCACCCTGACGTGTCACCCCCTAACAACGGGTGAGGAACACAACTGGGGCAGCCACTCGACCGGGTACGGCGTTAACCTCCATCGACACGGATGCGTGAACTATGCGGGAGGTCGGAGTGTCTTCGTTGTCCTTGGCCGGCAGGCGGCCGGTACTGGCGGACCTGGTGCCTGGCGCGCTCACCCGCGACGTCGTGCTGGTCGCCGCGGGCGCCGGGCTGACCGGGGTCGCCGCCCAGATCGTGCTGCCGGTACCGGGCAGCCCGGTACCGATGACCGGCCAGACGTTCGCGGCGCTGCTCGTCGGCACCGCGCTCGGCTGGCAGCGCGGCGCCGCGGCGCTGCTGCTCTACCTGGCCATGGGCGCCGCGGGCGTGCCGTGGTTCAACAACGGCACGTCGGGCCTCTTCGGCGCCTCGGCCGGTTACGTCGTCGGCTTCGTCTTCGCCGCCGCGCTGGTGGGCAAGCTCGCGGCGCAGGGCGGCGATCGCACGCCGTTGCGGATGCTCGGCACGATGGCGCTCGGCAACGTCGTCGTCTACGCGGTCGGCGTGCCGTGGCTGATGGCGTCGGCGTCGCTGGACTTCGGCGGCGCGCTCGCGAAGGGCGTGGTGCCGTTCCTGATCGGCGACGCGCTGAAGATCGTCGTCGCGGCCGGGCTGCTGCCCGCGGCGTGGGCGCTCGTGCGGAAGGTCCGTGACCAGGACTGACCCCGCGAACCCCGTCGAACGCCCCCGGTGACCGCCGGGGGCGTTCGCGCGTTCCGGGGCAGCCTCGGCGGAACTGACGGGGTCCCCCGGTACCGTTTGCGCGTGCCCTCCCGCAAGGACTTCCCCGGTGTCTCCGAACTGCTGACCCACGCGGTCGAAGCGGTCGGCGGTGCCGAGCGCGAGGGCCAGGTGCGGATGGCCGAGGCGGTCGGGCGGGCGATCCGCACCGGCGAGCACCTCGCCGTGCAGGCGGGCACCGGCACCGGGAAGTCGCTGGCCTACCTCGTGCCCGCGATCCGGCACGCGGTCGAGAAGGAAGCCACCGTGGTGGTCTCCACGGCCACCATCGCGCTGCAGCGCCAGCTCGTCGACAGGGACCTGCCCCGGCTCGCGAAGGCGCTCAAGAAGCCGCTCGGGCGCGAACCGACCTTCGCCATCCTCAAGGGCAGGCGCAACTACCTGTGCCTGCACCGGCTCGACACCGGCGCGCCGGAGGAGCCGGAGGATCCGGCGCTGTTCGACCCGTTCGCGGTGTCCAGACTGGGCAAGGACGTCAAACGGCTCTACGAATGGTCGTCCGACACCGAAACCGGCGACCGGGACGAGCTGGTACCCGGCGTGTCCGACCAGGCGTGGCGGCAGGTTTCGGTGACGGCCAAGGAATGCCTCGGCGTCTCGCGCTGCCCGATCGGCGTCGACTGCTTCGCCGAGCGCGCCCGCGGCGAAGCGGGCCGCGCCGACGTCGTAGTCACCAACCACGCCCTCCTCGCGATCGACGCGCTGCAGGGCTACCAGGTCCTCCCCGAGCACGACCTGGTGATCATCGACGAGGCGCACGACCTGGTGGACAGGGTGACCTCGGTGGCCACCGGCGAGCTGACCAGCCCGATGGTCTCGGCCGCGGTCCGCCGCTGCGGCAAGCTCATCGACGCGGACATCGCGGACAGGCTGATGGAAGCCGCCGACGGGCTCACGATCATGCTCGACGACGCACCGCCCGGCCGGATGGACGAGATGCCGAAGGCGCTCGGCGGGTCGATCGCCGCGGTGCGCGACGCGGCGCACGCGTGCATCTCGGCGCTGGGCTCGGAGCGCAAGGAAGAGGTCGAGGAGGCGACGGCGCGCAAGCTCGCCCGCTCGCTGCTCGACGAGGTGCACGACACGGCCGTCCGGCTCATCGAGGCCTACGACGAGGATCGCGCTCACCAGCGGGACGTGGTGTGGCTGCAGAACGACAAGTTCTCGCTCAGCCCGCGCCCGCCCGCGCTGAAGGTCGCGCCGCTGTCGGTGTCGGGGCTGTTGCGCGAGCGCCTGTTCAACGTGAACACCACGGTGCTCACCTCGGCGACGCTGACCCTGGGCGGCACCTTCGACACGCTGGCGCGGCAGTGGGGCCTGCCGCCGTCGCAGGGGGCGAAGAAGGCCGAAGGAACCGCGACCGACAAGCCACCGCCCGCCGACGACAACGCGCCGAACTGGACCGGTCTCGACGTCGGCTCCCCGTTCGACTACCCGCGCAACGGCATCCTGTACGTCGCGAAACACCTTCCCGCACCGGGAAGGGACGGCCTCGCGAAGTCCACTTTGGACGAGCTGGCCGAGCTGATCGGCGCGGCGGGCGGGCGCACGCTCGGCCTGTTCTCCTCGATGCGCGCGGCGAAGCAGGCCACCGAGGAGCTGCGCGACCGCATCGAGCACCCGATCCTGTGCCAGGGCGAGGATTCGACCTCGCTGCTGGTGCAGAAGTTCGCCGACGACCCGCGCACCTGCCTGTTCGGCACGCTTTCGCTGTGGCAGGGCGTGGACGTGCCGGGACCGTCGCTCCAGCTCGTCGTGGTGGACCGGCTGCCCTTCCCCCGCCCCGACGACCCGGTCGCCTCCGCGCGGCAGCGCGCGGTGGAAGCCAGAGGCGGCAACGGGTTCCTCACGGTCGCCGCGACGCACGCGGCGCTGCTGCTGGCGCAGGGCACCGGCCGCCTGCACCGGGCGACCACGGATCGCGGGGTGGTCGCCGTGCTGGACTCGCGGCTGGCGACGGCGCGGTACGGCGGTTTCCTCAAGGCTTCGCTACCCCCGCTGTGGCCCACCCTCGACCCCGAGGTGGCGAGGGCGGCGTTGCGAAGACTCGACGACGCCGCCCCCGCCTGAGCACGCGAGTGCCGTCGAAGTACCGTTAACGGAACGCAAAGAACTAGGGAGAGCGTCTTGTCCCAGGACTCAGCCAGCGCGCACTCGCGCTCGGTCAGTGTCGACGACACCGGGGTTCGCCGTCAGCTGGCCGACGGCAGCGAGGAGTCCGTCACCTGGTCGGAGTTGTCCTCCGTGGTGATCAGGGTGATTCCCGAGGGCCCGTGGAAAGAGGACGTGTTCCTGATGCTCGCGGCCGCCGACGGCACCGGTACCGCGGTCCCCAGCGGCGACCCCGCCGCGGACGCGCTCATCGAGCGGCTGCAGACCCTGCCCGGCTTCGACAACGAGAAGTTCATCGAGGCCATGACCACCGACGCCGACGAGGCCTACGTCGTCTGGCGCGCCAGCGACGCGAGCTGAGTCTCCTCCGCTCGCTCCTGCCCCGAAGGCCACCTTCGGGGCGTCAGACGCCGCGATTCCACCACTCGCGCGCTCGGCTGCCGCAGGGCCCCATGCCGTGAAGGTGGCCTTCGGGGCGCTGAGTTCCCCGAATGTCACTTTCGGGGCACGCGGAAAGCCGTTAGGCCGTCGGGAATTCCTCGGTGACGGGGATTCCTTTGCGCAGGGTGCGGGTCACCGTGCAGAGCCGGTCGATCGCCCGCTCGACCGCGGTGGCCAGCGCCTCGCGATCGGCGGGGGACAATGTCGACAGGTCGACGTCGAAGCGGCCGTGTACGCCGTCGAGTTCCCAGGCGCCTTCGCGGCGGTCCGCGGTGACGTGCACGCGGAACTTCGAGTCCTCGCCGACGCGCCGCGTGATCAGTTCCTCCGCGGTTACCGCGGAACAGCCCGCGACGGCGATCTGGAGCAGTTCCGCGGGCGAGAACGAGCCTTCCTGGCCCTTGCGCCCCAGCACCACCTCCGCGCCGCGCTCGTTGCGGCCGACGAACCGGTGTTCGCCCTCGCGCTGGACTTCAAGCCCCATCACACACTCCCTAAGCCGAACGCCACTGCGCCTTCAAAACCACTGCGCCTTCAAACCCATTGCGCGAGCACGGTGACGGTCCCGGGCGCCACCTCGGTGAACCCCGCGTCCCGCACGGCGACCACGCCTCGCTCCCGCCACGCTAGGCCGGGATCGGCGCCGGGGTGCAGCGCGTTCCACGTGGTGGCATCGGGAATGCGCACGGCACAACGGAAATCGCGCTTCGCCCAGCGGGCGAGATCGTCGTCGCCGAGCAACGACGCCAGGATCATGGTGCCGTGGCCGACCTGGGCCGCGGCCTTGCCGACGGTCATTTCCGCGTCCGGGTTGAGGTACAGCACCGGCACGTCGTCCGGCACCGGTCCCGGCTCGTCGGACGGCAGCTCGCTGCCCGAAACCTGCAGGCGCGAAACGGTCTTGGGGTTGTCGACCACGCGGCCGGGCACCAGCGCGCGGGCCTGCGCGCCGTCGACCTCCACGGTGATTCCCGGCAGCTCCTGGACCGCGTCCCAGTGCGCGCCGCGAGCGCGGCGGGAAACCTTGCGGATCCGCCCGTCCATCCACGCTTTCACGGCGTCGTGCCACTCGCCGTCCTCGGCGACGGCGCGCTCGTCGAGGCACACCGCGATCGCGGCCGCCGCGGCGGCCTCCAGCAGGGGCGTGCGGCCCGGCGGATCGGCCTTCTCGAACCGCAGGATCACCGGCATCGCCCGCACCTGGTCGGGTTCCTCGGCGGAGACGTCCGCGGTCTCGGACGCGGGAAGGCCGAGCCACTCGGCGTAGCGCGCGGCGAGGGGCCGGAGAACCGGGTTCACAGCCGCTCTGGTTGCAGGCCGTCGGCCGCGTCGGCCGCTTCGACCTCGGCGCGCGTGATGCCGAGGGTGAACAGCACCGCGTCGAGGTAGGGGTGGGAGAGCGCGGTGTCGGCGACCTCACGCAACGCGGGCTTGGCGTTGAACGCGACACCCATCCCGGCCGCGGCCAGCATGTCGATGTCGTTCGCGCCGTCCCCGACCGCGACGCACTGCGCGAGCGGGATGCCGTACTCGGCGGCGAAGCGGCGCAACGCGGTCGCCTTGCCCGCCCTGTCCACGACCTCGCCGACGACGCGGCCGGTGAGCTTGCCGTCGGCGACCTCCAGCTCGTTCGCCGCGGCGAAGTCGAGCCCGAGGTCGTCGACGAGCCTGTCGATGATCGAGGTGAACCCGCCGGAGACGACCCCGCACCGGA
Organism: Amycolatopsis sp. CA-230715; assembly: GCF_018736145.1. Lineage (GTDB taxonomy): Bacteria > Actinomycetota > Actinomycetes > Mycobacteriales > Pseudonocardiaceae > Amycolatopsis. The sequence continues at coordinate 6,306,334 of NZ_CP059997.1, read as the reverse complement.
ACCCGAGCCGCTTGAGCGTGCGCACGGTGGTCCGCGCGCCCGCGGTGAGTTCGAGCGAGTCGGCGACCTCGTCGAGCGCGGAGACCGGCAGGCCTTCGAGCAGGGCGACGCGCTGTTCGAGCGATTCGGTGAAGTTCAGCTCGCCACGCATCGCGGCCTCGGTGATCTCCCTGACCTGCGGCTCGACCCCGGCGTGCGCGCCGAGCATCTCGATGACCTCGCCCTGCACCAGCGTCGAGTCGACGTCGAACACGATCAGGCGCTTGGACCGCCGCTCCAGGCCAGCCCGCTCGATGGCGACGTCGAGCCCGCCGTTCGAGGTGACGTCGGCGACCGCGGCGCGCAGTTCGGTGTCCGCCTCGTCGCTCTCGTTCGCCGCCGAGACGTACACCTCGAGCCCGGTCACCGGGTAGTCCGCGATGCTGCGGATCGTGTCGATGTTCGTGCCGAGGGTGGCCATCTTCCTGGCCACCTCGGTGAACGCGCGCGCGGTCAGCGGGCGGCCCAGCACGACGAGCACGTGCGTGGACCCCAGCCGCGACGGCGCGAACGGGTCGGCCCCGATGGCCGACCCGATCCGCACCTCGACGTTCATCGCGAGCGAGGCCATCGCCTGCTCGACGACCTCCTGCAGGGCCTCCGGATCGCTCGCCACGCCCACCAGCACACCGAGCACGAGCTGATCGCGGATGACGACCTGCTCGACGTCGAGCAGGTCGACGCCGTGCCGGGTGAGCGCGGCGAAGAGCACCGAGGTGACGCCGGGTTTGTCGGGACCGGTGATCGAGATCAGCACCGGCGTCTGCCCCTGAGCGCTCACTGCTCGCCCGCGTTGTCCTTGCTGTGGTCACCGGGTATCGCGGCGTCGGTGAGCACCTGCGACGGCGCCTTGGCCCCGGCGTGCACCTTCGGCTTGCCGGTGAAGGTGATCTCGCCTTCGGCGTGGATGCGCTCGATCATGTGCGGGTAGTGCAGTTCGAACGCGGGCCGCTCGGACCGGATGCGCGGCAGCTCGGTGAAGTTGTGCCGCGGCGGCGGGCAGCTCGTGGCCCACTCCAGCGAGTTGCCGTAACCCCACGGGTCGTCCACCGTGACGAGCTCGCCGTAGCGGTAGCTCTTGAACACGTTCCAGATGAACGGCAGCGTGGACGCGCCGAGGATGTACGCGCCGATCGTGGAGATCGTGTTCAGCGTGGTGAACCCGTCGGTGGCCAGGTAGTCGGCGTACCGGCGCGGCATGCCCTCCGCGCCCAGCCAGTGCTGGACGAGGAACGTGCCGTGGAACCCGATGAACGTGGTCCAGAAGTGCCACTTGCCGAGCTTCTCGTCCATCATGCGGCCGGTGATCTTCGGGAACCAGAAGTAGATCCCGGCGAAGGTGGCGAACACGATCGTGCCGTAGAGCACGTAGTGGAAGTGCGCGACGACGAAGTAGCTGTCGGACACGTGGAAGTCGATCGCGGGCGCGGCCAGCAGGATGCCGGTGAGGCCACCGAAGAGGAACGTGACGATGAAGCCGACCGAGAACAGCATCGGCGTCTCGAAGCTCAGGTTCCCCTTCCACATCGTGCCGATCCAGTTGAAGAACTTGACCCCGGTCGGCACCGCGATCAGGAAGGTCATGAAGGAGAAGAACGGCAGCAGCACAGAACCGGTCGCGTACATGTGGTGCGCCCACACCGCCACCGACAGCGCGGCGATCGACAGCGTCGCCCAGACCAGGCCCTTGTAGCCGAACACCGGCTTGCGGCTGAACACCGGGAAGATCTCCGACACGATCCCGAAGAACGGTAGCGCGACGATATAGACCTCGGGATGGCCGAAGAACCAGAACAAGTGCTGCCAGAGGATCACGCCGCCGTTCGCCGGATCGAACACGTGCGCGCCGAGATGCCGGTCGGCGAGCAGGCCCATCAGCGCCGCGGTGAGGATCGGGAACGCCAGCAGGATCAGGATGCTGGTGATCAGGATGTTCCAGGTGAAGATCGGCATCCGGTACATCGTCATGCCCGGCGCGCGCAGGCAGATCACCGTGGTGATCATGTTGACCGCGCCGAGGATCGTGCCGAGACCGGAGATGACCAGGCCGGAGATCCAGAGGTCGGCGCCGACACCCGGCGAGTGGATCGCGTCGGACAGCGGGGTGTAGGCGAACCACCCGAAGTCCGCGGCGCCACCCGGCGTCAGGAAGCCGGACATCACAATGATGCCGCCGAACAGGTACAGCCAGTACGAGAACGCGTTCAACCGCGGGAACGCGACGTCGGGCGAGCCGATCTGCAGCGGGAGGACGAAGTTCGCGAACCCGAACAGGATCGGGGTCGCGTACAGCAGCAGCATCACCGTGCCGTGCATGGTGAACAGCTGGTTGTACTGCTCCTGGGAAAGGAACTGCTGCCCGGGACGCGCCAGCTCGGAGCGGATCAGCATCGCCATCGCGCCGCCCGCCATGAAGAAGGCGAACGACGTCACGAGGTACATGATGCCGATCTGCTTGTGGTCCGTCGTGCGGAACAACCGCAGCAGGTACGAACCCTTAACCGACTCGCGCGCGGGATACGGGCGCGTGGCGATCGGCTTGGGGGCTACGGCCGTCACTCCTGCCTCCAACACTCTTATTTGGATCGAGGTCGCGAACGGCCGAGCGAGGCCCAGACAGTCCGCTAGGGGGATCGTAGCCCTCGCTACCCGGCGTCGCGCGCACCGGCTGGCAAGATCCGCCCCGGCGGTCGCGGCGGCACCGGAGCGCGGGTGATCACCCGCGCTCCCCGCCACTGTTCACCGGGGGCCGAACCCGCTGGTGAAGCCGGGGAAGCGGCGGTGAACAGCGTGCTGCGAGCGAACTGCTCGCGGCGGCCGTCGCGAGCAGTTCCCGCGCGCGGGAGATCCGGATTTCCGAGTGTGCGCGTCGTCTCACCTGGTCGGCGCGCGGCCGAGCCAGTCGAGGATCGCGCCGGAGACCGCGTCCGGTCGTTCGAGCGGGGTCAGGTGTCCCGCGCCCTCGATGGTGACCAGGTCCGCGTTCGACAGCGCCTCGGCCATGGCGGACGCCTCCGCGTGCGGGGTGAGGTTGTCGTGCTCGCCGACGAGGACGAGCGCGGGCACGTCGGCGCCGCGCAGCAGTTCGGCGGAATCCGGGCGCGCCGCCATCGCCCGCGCCGCCCAGGCGATACCCGCGGGCGGCTGGGATTCGATCAGGTCGCGCACCGTCTCGGTGACGTCCGGCCTGCTTTCGAGCGTCGACCCGGCGAGCAGGTTGGGGAGCATCTGCCCGGCCAGCCACCCCTCAATGCCTTCCTCGTCGGCGCGCTTCGCGAGCGCGTGCCGGTTCTCGGCGGCCTCGGGCTTGTCGGCGGACGCTTTCGTGTCGATCAGCACCAGGCCACCGACGCGCTCGGGCGCCGAGCGAAGCAGCGCGAGGGCGACGTACCCGCCCATCGAGCAGCCGCCGACGACGACCCGCTCCAGTTCGAGCTTGTCCAGCAGCGCCACCAGGTCGCGGGCGGCGTCGTCGAGGCTCGGTTCGCGGGTCGTCGCGGGCAACGGCGTCCTGCCGAGGCCACGCTGGTCCGGGGTGATCAGCCGCGCGCGACGGGAAAGCGGCTCGCGGATGCCGTTCCACATCCGCGAATCGAGCGGGAAGGCGTGCAGGAAGACGAGCGGGAGATCGAGCATGGTCGCCATTCTGTCGGACGCGGGGTCTACGGTGCCGGGGGTGACCGAGCAAGCGGGGATGGTCGACGAAATCAGGACGGAACGGCTGCTGCTGCGCCCGTTGCGGGAATCGGACCGCGCGCGATCGCTGGAGATCCAGCTCGACCCGCGCGCCAACCGGTTCACCCCGGAATCGGTGACGCCCGAGCAGGCGCGGGAGAAGTTCACCGCCTGGCTCACGCACTGGGCGCACCACGGGTTCGGGTACTTCGCGATCATCGAACCGGAAACGGGCGAATTCCTCGGCACCGGCGGCGTGCAGTACCGCGATTTCGACGGCGAGGACGTGCTCAACCTGTACTACCGGTTGAAACCGAGCGCGTGGGGCAACGGGTACGCCACCGAAGCCGCGGCCGCCGCCGTGGACTGGGCGGAGCGGTCCATGCCGGACAACCCGGTGGTGATCAGCGTGGCGATCGGGAACCACGCGTCGATCAGGGTCGCCGAGCGGCTCGGGTTCACCCGCTACAGCCAGAGCCTGCACCACGGCCTCTATTCGCGGCACTACCGACGCTGAAATCCGCGGCGTGCGGCGGTTTTTGGCTACACTCGGAGTACGTCGCATGGGGGCCGTGTTCGACCGGGGAGGGCTGCGTGCACGAGCACAGCGGGATCACTCGTGCGGAAATGCCGGAGGTCGGCGCCGTGGTGGTCTACAACGGCAGCCAGGAGGACCACCGGGGGCAGGTCTTCATCATCGAGGCCGCGCCCTGCTGCGCGATGTGCGCGAACCGCGACGACCGCGCACTGGAGGGAACACGAATCGTGCTGGCGAGGACGAGCGCGATCGGCACGGTCCGGATGCGTCACGTGCGACTCAGGAGCGTCATCATCGATCCGTTGCGCTGAGCGGCCATTCCCTCGGCAGCGGCGGGGTGAAACCCGGCAGGATCGCGGCGACGAGTTCGTCGAGCACTTCGTCCGCGTACCCGACCAGCAGGTGCTTCGCCCCGGGCAGCGCCACCACGCGCGCACCGGGCAGGACGGCGCAGCGTTCGCGCACGCCGTCGGGGCGCAGGAAGTCGTCGTGTTCGGGGACGAGCGCGGTCACCGGTTTGCCCGACGGCGCCCAGCGGGCGAGGTGGTCCTGGGTGCTCCAGCGCATCGGGGGCGCGATCAGCACGAGCCCGCGGACCAGCGGGTCGAGCCCGTAGCGGACGGCGAGGTCGGTCCCGAACGACCAGCCGGCGAGCCACACCTCGGGCAACGCGCGCGACCGGGCGAAGTCCAGTGCGGCGGCGACGTCGTGGCGTTCGGCTTCGGCAGAGCCGAACGATCCTTCGCTGTCCCCGGTGCCCCTGGTGTTGAACCGCAGCACCGCGAGCCCGGCCAGCGCGGGCAGCCGCGCGGCGGCCTTGCGCAGCACGTGCGAGTCCATCGAGCCGCCGTGCGTCGGCAGCGGGTGCAGCATGAGCACCGTCGCGATCGGCGCGCGGTCTTCCGGCAGCGCGAGTTCGCCGACGAGCCGCAGGCCGTCGGCGGTGCGCAGGACGATCGACTCGCGGATCGCGGGCAGCACCGCGTTGGGCCCGATCCTCACCACCGGCTCGGCCTCCTCGTCGCGCGGGACTGCCAGCACCCGCGGTGCCAGTGCCTGCGATCGGCCGAGGAACCGGTCTCGTCGGCCGGCCAGGCCACCACGTGCGGCACGCCCGGCCGGATCTCGTGGTCGCAGCCGGGGCACCGGTAGGTCTTGACCGCCTGCGCGCCGGGGACGCTGCGCACCAGCCACTCGCCGTCGGAGCCGGACTCGGTGCTCGCCCACCCGGTGGCACCACCCAGCACGGGTTCGTCGCGGCGGCCGCGCCCCGGCCGGTTTCGTCTGGGCACGAAACCACGGTAACCGGCTCAGCCGAGCGCGATCGCCAGCGGCACCAGTTGTTCCGCCGTGGTCAGCGAGCCGTGCTGCCCGACCAGCGAGGTCTCGACCGCCTCCGCGAGCCCGCGCACCATGCCGAACTCGCCGCGTGCGGCGGCAACGACGTCCCCGATCCGCGGCAGGACGCGGCTCGAAACCGGCCCGAACCAGCCCTCTTCGACGGCTTCTTCCCTCGATCGCACCCACGCCCGCTCACCGAGCGCCGAGCGCCATGCGGCGAGTACGTCGGCGGCGGCGCCCTGCTCGGTGTAGACGTGCCGTGCGCGCACTTCCCCGCCGAACGCGCGCACGCCGTCGAGCAGTTCGGGTTCGTCTTCGAGATCGAGCTTGTCCCGCACCACGACCATGCCGTGGTCGGCGACCACGGCCAGCATCGACCCCGGCAGCAGTCCGTCCACAATGGACTCGACGAGCCGATCTACTTGGCGGAGCTGGAAACGCCACGCCGGCGAACCCGGCCCGTGCAGGTGACCGAGCAGGTCCAGTTCGCTGTGGTAGCCGTAGCAGAACGACGGTGAGGGTTCGAGTGCGCGCAGGATGCCCGCGCCGAGATCGCCCAGCGCGTGCACCCCGTCGTATCGCGCGCCGCGCTGCACGGCCTCGGTCAACGCCGAGTGCTTGAACTTCGCGGCGGACACCACGCTCGTGTGGATTCCGGCCGCCGCGGCGCGCTCGAACGTCGTCGGCAACGGTTGCACGTCCCTCGGCGGCGCCGCGCCGCGGAGGTCGGCGCCGTCCTCGTGGCTGTTCCAGCGCAACGCGTTCAGCACGCCGACGCCGGGCAGTTCGAAGGTGTACCCGGTCATGCCGTGCTCGCCCGAGGCGACCCCGGTGCCGATGGCGGCCAGCCCCGCCGCCGTCGTCGACGGGTAGCCGACGCGCAACGTGCCCTTCGCGAGTTCGGCGAGCACCGGCGCGTCGGCGGCGTGGGCGTCCAGCAGTTCCCTGCCGAGCCCGTCGATCAGCAGCACGCACCCGCGCGAAATCGCCGGAAACCCCAGCGTGCCGTCGAAACCGGGCACGCCCAGCGCGGTGAGCGCGGACGGGACGACCTCGGCGAGGTGCGGATGCGCGGGTTCAGCCACGCCGACACCTTCCCACTTCCCCTCCGCCCGGCGCGAGCCCGATAATGGGCGCATGCCGACCTACGCCTATCGCTGCCGCGAGTGCACTCGGACGTTCGAGCTGAACCGGCCGATGAGCGAGTCGTCCTCGCCCGCCGAGTGCCCCGGCGGGCACCCCGACACCGTCAAGCTGCTGACCACCGTCGCGCTGACCGGCGCCGCGGCGGCACCCGCGCCGAGCGGCGGCGGATGCTGCGGCGGTGGCTGCTGCGGCTGACCGCGGTCGTAATGCTCACTGTGACCTTCGGGGCATAGAACTCGCCCGCCTACATCTCCGAGTGCCGCGAGGTCCGCACCGAAGGCGCGGCCATTGCCAACCTGACCACAACCGGCGTTCCGGTGCGCCCCGCGCGCCGGGAGCGTGCAGTCGGGCGCACGGCCCCTGGGCCCTCTAAAATTTGCGATGGCAGGGCGCCAACGCGATCAACCGGCGGGTCGAGCTGGGAGCCGCGCCCTGGCAGCGCAAATTTCGCCGCCCGATAGAATTACAGCCAGCCGCGGTCGCGGGCGATGGTCGCCGCATGCGCTTTGCTTTGCGCGCCCAGTTTCGCCATGGCCGCCGAAAGGTAGTTCCGCACGGTGCCTTCGGCGAGGTGCAGGCGTTTCGCGATGTCCGCGTTGGACGCACCGGTGGTGACTTCCCGCAGCAGCTCGCGTTCCCGGTCGGTCAGCGGGTCCGCGCCGTCCCACGCGGCGACGGCCAGTTCGGGGGCGACGACGCGCTCGCCCACGTGCACCCGGCGCAGGGCGGAGGCCAGGTCCCCGATCGGCGCGTCCTTGAGGACGTACCCCGCGACGCCCGCGTCGAGCGCGCGGCGCAGGTAACCGCTGCGCGCGAACGTGGTGACGATGAGGACGCGCGTGGCCGTGCCCCGGAGTTCGGCGGCGACGTCGAGTCCGGTCTTGCCCGGCATTTCGATATCGGTGAGCAGCACGTCGGGCCGGTGCTCGGCGACCGCGGCGAGCGCGTCGGCACCGGTGGTCGCGGTGGCCACGACCTCGATGTCCGCCTGGAGGTCGAGCAGCGCGGCGAAAGCGCCGAGCACCATGGACTGGTCCTCGGCGAGCACGATCCTGATCACGCCGCTCACACTGCCACCTCCAGCGGGACCGCGATGGTCACCGTGGTGCCCGCCGCCGTCATCCGCTCGATCCGGCCGCCGAGCGCGGTGACCCGCTCGCGCATGCCGGTCAGTCCGGTGCCTTCCCGAAACTTCCCGCCGACACCGTCGTCGGCGATCACCAACCGGACCTCGCCGTGCTCGCGGTCCAGGCCGATGTGGCAGGTGCGCGCCTTCGCGTGCCGCACCACGTTCGTGACGGCCTCGCGCAGCGCGAGTGCCAGTTCGTGTTCGGTGGACCCGACGAGCACGAGCCCGGGATCGCGCCGCACCACCAGTTCGACGCCGAGGGAGTCGAGCGCGGCCTTCGCGGATTCCAGCTCGCGGTCGAGGCTCGCCTGGCGCCAGCCGGTCAGCGCGCCGCGGACCTCGGCGAGCGCGTCTCGCGCGGTTTTCTCGATTTCGCCCGCTTCCTCGACGGCCCGCGCGGGATCCGCGGCGATCAGCTGCGCGCGCATGACGACCGCGGTGAGCGAATGCCCGAGCAGGTCGTGCAGATCGCGGGCGATGCGCTCGCGTTCGGTGACCGTGGCGAGGTGTTCGATCCTGGCGTTACGCAGGCGAAGCTCCGTCGCGACCCGCTCGCGATCCGCTTCCTCGACGGCCTCCAGCCCGATGACCCAGGTGAACACCAAGGACGGCAACACGCTCCACAACCGCCACGGCCAGTCGACCGGCATCACCGGGATCATCGCGAACAGCAGCAGGGTGAACGCGACGAACAGGCGGAACGCTACTCGGCGCGGCTCGGTGCGCGCGGCGAAGACGGCCGCGTACACGATCAGCACCGAGGCGCCGGAGTTCAGCCACACGGTGCACGCCGCGAACACGACGAGCGGCACCCACGAACCCCAGCGCGCGATCTCCGGCCGCAGGCTGCCGATGACCGTCAACGCGCCGCCGCCCGCCATCACGATCCCGGCGATCACCCAGTCCGCCACGCCCGCGTTCGGGTCGAACACCGGCTGGAACAACGGGATCAGCAGGTAGACGAGGTGCAGCCACCGCAAGAACCGCCACGGCGAGGCGCGCGTGGCGGTCTTCGGTTCCGGCGGACTCGTCATGGCTTGCCACGACGATAGGCCACCGCGGCCAGCGGCGCGGTCACCGCGGTCGTCCCGAGCAGCACCAGCACGTGCACCCCGGCGGCACCGCCGTAGAGCGGGGTCATCGCGAGCCGCGCCAGGTGGTAGGTCGGCAGGAACGGCGCGAGGTCCCGGACGAACCCCGGCATGATCTCCAGCGGCATCCACAGCCCGCTGAACACCGCCGACGGCAGCAGCAGCGCGTTCAGCACGGCGGCCGTGGCGTTCGGGCTGGCGACGAACCCGACGGCGAGGCCGAGCAGCGCGAACGGCAGCGCGCCGACGAGCAGGATCCCGGCGACCGCGAGCAGCCGCAGCGGCGGCGCGGTCAGCGCCCCGGTCAGTCCCGACGCGATCGCCATCGCGACGAGCAGGCCGAGCGCGTAGGGCAGCGCCGAGGCGACCTTCGCGGCGAGCGTGACTCCCACCGGAACGCCGGAAACCTGCTTCGCCCGCAACCAGCCGCGGTTCCGATCGGCCGCCACGCTCGTACCGGGGTTCAGCAGCGCCACGGTGAGCACGCCGAAGGTGCCGAACGTCGCCACCATCTGGGTCCCGACCGGACCGCCGAACTCCGAATTTCCCTTGCCGAACAAGGAAACGAAGAGCACGAACATGCCGATCGGCATCACGATCGAGAACAGCAGCGAGGTCGGCTCGCGCACGATCGCCCTCAGTTCGTCGACGAATTCGACCCGGAACAACCGCCCCGTCAGCCCGGTCTCGGTGCTCATGCCGCCACCTCCGTTCCATTCGTGAGCGCGAGAACCGCGTCTTCCAGGCCCGCGCCTTCCACCCGCAGTTCGGACAGGCCCGGGTCTTCGGCGAGGAGCACTCGAAGCAAGGTCTCGGGCGACCGGGTGGTGAGCCGGACGTGCTCACCTTCCCGGTCGACCGAGACCACCCCCGGGAGCCGGACCAGGCGCTCGCGGCCGAGGCCGGTCCGCGCCGTGACGGTGCGGTCCGGCAGCCTGCCGACGAGCTCGCCGGGCGTGCCGGTGGCCAGCACCCGCCCGTGGTCCAGTACTACGACGCGATCGGCCACCGCGGCCGACTCCTCGATGAGGTGCGTGGTCACCAGCACCCCGGTGCCCCGCGCCCGCCACCGCGCGAGAAGGTCCCAGAACCGCCTGCGGGCGGGCACGTCGAGGCCGACCGTCGGCTCGTCCAGTACGAGCAGCGCCGGATCCGCGACGAGCGCCATCGCGAGCTGGACCCGCTGCCGCTGGCCGCCGGACAGCTTGGCCGCGCGACGACCAGCGAGCTCGGTCAGGTCGAGTTCGGCGAGCACCGGGCCCGCCGCGTTCTTCGACCGCCCCGCCCTGATCGCGGCCCCCGCCACGACCTCGCCCACCTTGAGCGTGGTCGGGAACCCGAGCGTCTGCTGGACGACGCCGAGCCTGCGCCGGGTCGCCGCGCGGCGGGGATCGCCGCCCGCGAGCGAGATTTCGCCGTGCTGGCGCGGAAGCAGGCCGATCGCCAGGTTCACCAGGGTGGTCTTGCCCGCGCCGTTCGGGCCGAGCAGCGCGACGCACTCCCCCGTCGCGACGTCGAGGTCCACGCCGTCGAGCGCGCGGTTCGCGCCGTAGGAGTGCGACGCGCCGCGTACCCGCAGCGCCTCGCCGTTTTCGTTGCTGTTCACGGGAACAACTCTGCGGCGAGCGGTGCGGCGCCGGTAGTGCCCCGGTGTCACCGGACGGAGATGACGAATGTCAGGTGTAGTCGTGGAAGCCCTTGCCGGTCTTGCGGCCGAGCCGTCCCGCGGTCACCAGGTGCTCCAGCAACGGCGCGGGGGCGAAGCCCTCTTCCCGGAACTCGTCGAAAAGCGTCCGCTCGATCGCCAGCGAGACGTCCAGCCCCACCACGTCGAGCAGTTCGAACGGCCCCATCGGCAGGCCGCAGCCCACCTTCATCGCGGTGTCGATGTCGGCGACCTCGGCGTAGTGCGCTTCGAGCATCTTCACCGCGTCGTTGAGGTACGGGAAGAGCAGCGCGTTGACGATGAACCCGGCGCGGTCTCCACAGTGGACGGGATGCTTCCGCAGCTCACCGCACACGGCGTGCGCGGTGGCGACGACCTCGGGCGCGGTCGCGATGGTGCGCACCACCTCGACGAGCTTCATCACCGTCGCCGGGTTGAAGAAGTGCAGGCCGAGCACGTCCGACGGGCGCGCGGTCGCGGCGGCGCACTCGATCACCGGCAGCGAGGAGGTCGTGGTCGCCAGCACCGCGCCCGGTTTGGCGACCGCGTCCAGCGCCGCGAACACGTCCTGCTTGACCTCGAGCACCTCCGCGACCGCTTCCACCACGAGGTCCACATCGGACAGTGCGGAGTAGTCGACGGCGGGGGTGATCCTGGCGAGCGCGGCCGCCGCATCCTCTGTGGACAGTTTTCCCTTCGAAACGGCCTTGTCCAACGACTTGCGCACCTTCGCGAGCGCGGCCTCCGCCTTCTCGACACTGCGCGCCTTGAGCACGACGGGATAGCCGCGCTTCGCGAACACCTCGACGATGCCGGTGGCCATGGTGCCGGTGCCGACCACGCCGACCGACCGCACCGGCCGCACGCCACCGGAGTCCTCAGTGGACACTTCGAGCCCGTCGGCGACGACGGTCGGCGAATCGGGCGCGTCGTAGGTGTAGAACCCGCGCCCGCTCTTGCGGCCGAGCAGACCGGCGGTGATCATCTGCTTCAGCAGCGGCGCCGGTGCGTGCGACCGGTTGCGGGACTGGTTGTACATCGTTTCGAGGATCTGGAACGCGGTGTCGAGCCCGATGAGGTCGAGCAGCGCGAGCGGTCCCATGGGGTAGCCGCAGCCGAACCGCATGGCGGCGTCGAGATCCTCCCGCGAGGCGTAGCGCTGCTCGTACATCCGCACCGCGTGGTTGAGGTAGCCGAACAGGAGCGCGTTCGCGATGAACCCGGCGCGGTCGCCGATCACCACCGGCGTTTTCCCCAGTTTCCCGGCGAATTCGACGACATCGGCGACCACCTCCGGCTCGGTCACCACGGTCCGCACGATCTCGACGAGCTTGAGCACCGGCGCCGGGTTGAAGAAGTGCATCCCGACGACCTTGCCCGGCCGCGCGGTGTGCACGCCGATCTCGGTGACCGACAGCGAGGAGGTGTTGGAGGCGAAGATCGTTTCGGGGCCGGTGATCTTGTCGAGCTGGGCGAAAACCTCGGCCTTCCGCGCCAGGTCTTCCGGGATCGCCTCGATGACCAGTTCGCAGTCGGCCAGATCCGCCAGCGAGGTGGTGTAGGTGATGCGGCCGAGGAGTTCTTCGCGCGCCTTCGCGTCCAGCTTGTCCTTCGCCAGCGCGCGATCCGTCGAATTCTCCAGGTGCCCGCGCCCGCGCGCGACGCCCTCGTCGTCGATCTCGACGGCGGTCACGGTGAGTCCGCTGCGTGCGAGGACCTCCGCGATCCCGGCCCCCATCGTGCCCAGTCCCACCACGCCCACCCGGGCGATCTCGCGTGCCACGATCCGGCCTCCCAAAGGTTACCCGCTAGTAGCCAACGGGGCCGATGATGCCATGCCGGGGCCGAAAGGGCAGGTCCGAATCGAAACAGTGCGCACCGTACGGGTGAGAGTTGTCATCCCCGTCAGGGCCGTCGTCACCCGATGCCGCGGTGGTAGGACTTGTAGTCCATCCAGGCTTTGACGGTGTCGTGCAGGAGCACGCTGATCGTGAGGCCCGCCAGCACGATCCCGGCCACGGCCAACGGGGCGCCGCTGATCAGCATCACCACGCCGTTCACGATGATCACCGCTTCCAGCACGACGAGCAGGTTGCGGCCCCAAACCACGCCGAAGCTCACCACGACCGCCGAAACGACCAGCAGCACCGCCGCCGCGAACGAAACGTATTCGGCGGCGTAAGCCAGTTCCGGGCTGACGAGTTTCTGGCCGTGGCTCTCGGCATCGGAGATCTCCACCGCGAGAAGCACGCCGAAGAGGCCGTTCAACACCGCCTGCACGACCACGAAGATCAGCACGCCGACGAGCCTGCCCGGCATCGGCATGCGCAACGCGGGTGCGGGTTCGCCACCCGCCAAGGGTTCATCGGTCGTCATCGTTCACCTTCCGTGCACGCCATCGGGCACGGGGGACGATAAGGGCACCGGCGCGGGACCCCTCCCGGACGCTACTCGTCGAAGTCGCGCGCCACGAGGTCCTTCACCCGTTCCACCGCGGTGCCCGCGTCGGCGCCCTTCGCGAGCACCTCGATGCGATCGCCCTGGCGCGCGCCGAGCGACATCAGCGCGAGGACGCTGTGCGCGTCGGCCTCCTGCTCGCCGAGCCGCACGGTGACCTCGGTGTCGAGCCCGGCCAGCGCGCGCACCAGCAGTGCGGCGGGCCGCGCGTGCAGGCCGACGTCGTTGCGCAACGTCAGTTCCACGGACTCGGCCGCGCCGGAATCCGTGCTCGCGCCCGTTTCCGCCTGCGCGCCCGCCTTCGCGGCCGCCGCCGCGACCGCGGCCCGGTCGGCGCCGCCCTGCGCTTCGACCGCGGCGGCCACCGCGCCCTCGACGAGCGGCGCGTCGACGACGACGGCGTCCACTTCGCCGTCCAGGGTTTCCACCGCGAGTTCGGCCGTCATCTGCGCGCTGCCGAGGTCGTAGAGGAGCACCACGCCCGCGCCCGAATCCGCGTCACGCGCGGCCTGGGACACCGCCTCGAAATCGGTGCCGATACCGCCGCCGTCGAGGCCGCCCGCGGCGACCAGCTTGACGTCCGGCGCCATCTGCGCGGCGAGTTCGGCGACCCCGGCGGCCAGGGTCGCGCTGTGCGAAACGAAAACCAGACCCACGCTCACTTGGCCGCCTCCGCGAGCGCTCGCAGCACGAGCGCGGTCGAGCGCGCTCCCGGATCGAGGTGGCCGACCGCCCGCTCCCCGAGGTAGGAAGCCCTTCCCTTTCGCGGCACCAGGTCCACAGTGGACTCGGCACCGCGGTCGGCGGCGTCGGCGGCCGCGGTCAGCACGGCGGCGACCCCGTCCGCGACGGCACCGCGCGCGGCTTCGACGGCGGGCGCCAGCGCGTCGACCATCGTCGCGTCGCCCACTTCCGCCTTGCCCCGCGCCCGCACGCCTTCCAACGCCGCGGCGAGCAGCTCCGCCACCGCCTCGGCGTCCACTTCGGACCGATCGCCGAGCTTGGTCGCGGCGCGCAGGAAAGCGGTGCCGTACAACGGGCCCGCCGCGCCGCCCACCTTCGAAATGAGCGTCGTCGCGGCCGTCTTCAGCACCGCGCCCGGAGTTTCCGGCACGGTCTCGATGGCGGCCACGACCGCGGTGAACCCGCGGTTGAGGTTCTCGCCGTGGTCCGCGTCGCCGATCGCCCTGTCCAGTTCGATCAGTTCGACGCGGTGCTCGGCGACCACGGAAGCGACCGCTCGCAGCGCCTCGGCCACGGATTCGGTGGTGCAGGCCATCATCACACTCCCCGTCGCAGCGCCGCGGTGTGCACCGGCGCGTCCCAGAGTTCGGTGAGCTCGTCGTCGAGCTTCAGCAGCGTGAGACTGATTCCCTGCATCTCGAGGCTGGTGATGTACGGGCCGACGAGCCTTCGCCTGACCACGATGCCACGCTCGGCCAGCAGTCGCTCGGCGATGCCGTGCGCGAGGTACAGCTCGATCGGCGGCGTGCCGCCCATCGAGTTGGTGAACAGCAGCACCTCGTCACCGGAGGAGAACGGCAAATCGGCGGCCACGGCCTCGACCATCCTGGCCACCAGCGCATCCGCGGGCTCGGCCTTGATCCGCTCGCGCCCCGGCTCGCCGTGGATGCCGATGCCGAACTCGATCTCGTCGTCGGCGAGGGTGAAGCTCGGCTCGCCGACGTGCGGCACCGTCGGCGGGGTCAGCGCGACCCCGATCGACCGGACCTGCCCGATCACCTTGCGCGCCACCGCTTCCACCGCGTCCAGCGCATCGCCGCGCTCGGCCGCGGCGCCCGCGAGCTTCTCCAGCAGCACCGTTCCGCCGACACCGCGCCTGCCCGCGGTGAACGTCGAATCGGCGACCGCGACGTCGTCGTCGATCACCACGCTGCGCACGTCCGCGCCCTCGGCGGCGGCGAGCTCGGCCGCCGTCTCGAAGTTCAGCACGTCCCCGGTGTAGTTCTTGACGATCAGCAGCGCGCCCGCGTCGCTCGCCGACGCCTGCACGGCCGCCTGCACGGCGTCCGGGGTCGGCGAGGTGAACACCGGGCCGGGTACCGCGGCGGCGAGCATGCCCTGCCCGACGAACCCGCCGTGCAGCGGCTCGTGCCCGGAGCCGCCACCGGAGATCACCGCGACCTTGCCCGCGACCGGCGCGTCGGCGCGCACCACGACCGCGGGATCCTCCTGTACGCGCAGGATGTCCGAATGCGCCAGCGCGAGCCCGCGCAGGGATTCCGCCACCACGGTCCCGGGATCGTTGATGATCTTCTTCATCACGGCCTCCAACTGGTCGGGGGTCTACGTCTTCGGCAGCTTCTTGAGCACGCTCTTGGCGCCCTTGGCGGCCTTTCCGCACGGGTCGTCGGTGGAAGCCTGCGCGGAGTAGTTCTCGTAGGCGAACGTCACCAGCTCGGACTTCTTGTCGTCCACCTTGCGGTGCACCCATTCCAGCTTGCAGTTCGAAGACGTCTTGGACGCCTCCTGGGTCGCCTTCGTGCCGTCGAGGTCCACCTCGGGGTTCTTGTCACTCGCGGTCTGCGGCATGGCGATCGTGAAGGACAGCGTCAGCGTGGCACCCCCGGTCTTCGACCAGGTGCACCGGTGCAGCCCGATCGGCGCCGCCTTCGCGTCGGCACCCGCGAGCTCCTTGACGACCGCGTCGTCGGGCACCGTGCACAGGTCCACGCCGAGCGCCGAACCCGGCGCGACCTCGAACTTCGGCGGGTCGCCGTGCAGCTTCTGGATCACCTTCTGCAGCGCCACCCCGGCGGGCTGGCACGGCTCACCACCGGTGTAGCTGCTCTGGACCTGCACGCCGAGCGCGGGATCGCGCTGGGTCAGCGCCGAGACGTAGCAGAAGCCGCCGTTGGCGCTCTCGATCCTCGGCAGGCCCTCGACCACGCCGGTCTTGTCGTCGGGGCCGGTGCTGATCGATTCGCCGAGCCCGATCGTCAGCCGGATCGTCTTGCCGCCCGCGTCCTTGACCTCGATCGAGCACTTGCTGAGGCCGAAGTCGTCCGGCTCGCCGGGGGTGCCGAGATCGGCCAGCGTCGGCCCGGCGATCAGCTTGCACGGGTCGACCGCCCGCAGCTTGGCCGCGGTCACGGCCGGATCGGTGATCGGGCCTTCCGGTGCCTTGTCCGAACCGGCGCCGGCCTGTGCGGAGACGGTGGTGCGGGCGAAGTTGGCCTTGCCGAGATCCTGGCCACCGCAGCCGCCGACGGTGACGGCGGCCGCGACGGTCAGCGAAAGCAGCGCGGTGCGGCGAAGCCGGCGGGCGCGAACAGTGGAGAACACGCCTGCACGGTATCGGCAGCGGCTTCGCCGCGCGCGCAGAACCTCGCTATTCGCCCGCGGGCGGGCTTTCCGGCTCCTCCTCCGGCACCTGCAGCGGGCGGACCTTGGCCCACACCACGAACAGCGCCGCGAACACCAGCATGCCGATACCGGCCCACAGGTTGATGTTGACGTCCGCGGCCTTCGCCAGATCGGCGTCGGTGGTGAACCCGATGCCCATGATCGTCAGCACGATGCCGTACACGCCGACGAGCAGCGCGATGATCATGCGGATGTCGAAGGCACCCGCCCGGCGCGTCGCCGGTTTCGATTCGGTCGCCATGGCTCGTCCCTCCTAGAAGATGATGTTGAGGCCGATGGTCAGGATCAGCACGATGCCCGCGAGCAGGCCCGGCTTGCGGTACCAGCCCGCGTTTTCGCCGGTCTCGTCGTGCGTACGCGTCTCCTTCGGCGTGAGCGAATAGACGAGCCCGACCAGTTCCTTGTCCGCCTTGGGCTTCGTCGCGAGCGAAACACCGACACTAACGACCACGTCGACGACGAAGGCCGTGCCCGCGGCGACGAAGCTGATGCCCTGCCCGGTGAGGCCGAGGATCTCCGCCTGGGAAAGGCCCCACACGGTGATCGCCGACGCGGTACCGAGCACGAGCCCGATCCACCCGGCGGCCGGGGTCATCCGCTTCCAGAACATGCCGAGGATGAACGTGGCGAACAGCGGCGCGTTGAAGAACGAGAACAGGTCCTGGAGGTAGTCCAGGATGTTGCCCGAGTTCGACGCGATGAACGCGGTGCCGATCGCCAGCACGGTACCGATGGCGGTGATCAAGCGGCCGAGGCGGAGGTAGTACCCGTCCGGCCGGTCCTTCTTCACGTACGTCTGCCAGATGTCGTAGGTGAAGACGGTGTTGAACGAGCTCAGGTTCGCCGCCATCCCGGCCATGAACGACGCGAGCAGGCCCGCGATCGCGACACCGAGCATGCCGTTGGGCAGCAGGTCGCGCATGAGCAGCAGGAGTGCGTTGTTGAAGGTGACGCCGGTCGAACCGTCCTTGCCCGCCAGCAGTTCCGGCTTGTCCTTGATGTACTCCGACACCGTGACCGCGGCGATCATGCCGGGGATGATCACGATGAACGGCACCAGCATCTTCGGGAAGGCGCCGATGATCGGGGTACGCCTCGCCGCGGACATGCTCTTCGACGCCATCGCGCGCTGGACCTCGACGAAGTTCGTCGTCCAGTACCCGAACGAGAGCACGAACCCGAGCCCGAAGACCAGGCCGAGCACGGACAGGAAGTTGTTGCCGAAGCCGGTCAGGTTGTCACCCGGCCACGAGTGCAGCTGCGCGGAGCCGCCGGGGCTGCCGGTGACCTTGTCCACCAGGCCCTGCCAGCCGCCGACCTTCACCAGGCCGACGATGGTCAGCGGCAGCAGCGCCGCCACGATCACGAAGAACTGCAGCACCTCGTTGTAGATGGCGGCCGAAAGCCCGCCGAGCGCGGTGTAGGAGAGCACGATGGCCGCGGCCACGATGATCGAGATCCAGATCGGCCAGCCGAGCAGCAGGTTCACCACGCTCGCGAGCAGGAACAGGTTCGCGCCCGCGATCAGGATCTGGGCCGCGGCGAAGCTGATGCCGTTGACCAGGTGCGCCGGTTTGCCGAAGCGGCGGCGCATGAACTCCGGGACGCTGCGCACCTTCGAGCCGTAGTAGAACGGCATCATCACGATGCCGAGGAACAGCATCGCGGGGATGGCGCCGATCCAGAAGTAGTGCACCGTCGGCAGGCCGTACTTGGCCCCGTTCGCCGACATGCCCATCACCTCGACGGCACCGAGGTTCGCCGAGATGAACGCGAGCCCGGTGACCCAGGCGGGCAACGAGCGGCCGGACAGGAAGAAGTCGAGGCTCGACGACACCTGCCTTCGCGCCAGGTAACCGATGCCGAGCACCAGTACGAAATAGAACGCGAGCAGCACGTAGTCGATGGCGCTCGCGTTGAGGCGCAGGTTCGCCTCAGCCAGCACATGCACCCGAGCCACCTCCAGATCCCGAGGACGTCCACACCGGTGAAGACGTCAGCAACCGAACAACACTGAACAACAAACATCACGGCGAAGCCGCTCGCGGACCTTACTGCATTAATTCAGCCACGGGAATCCAACCGCACGATGGCTTCCTGCGCTCGGTCAAGTACAGAGTGCACCCATCGGGGCGAAGGCAACAGCACTGAACAGGCGAAACGCGCCGCCCGGTGTCGGTGCGGCGCGTTTCGAGGGGGCTCAGAAGAGGCGGAACTCGTCCGATTCGATACCGCGGAGCGCGTCGTAGTCGAGCGTCAGGCAACGGATGCCGCGGTCCTCCGCGAGGGTCTTGGCCTGCGGTTTTATCAGCTGAGCGGCGAAGACACCCTGCACGGGCGCCAGGAGCGGGTCACGATTCAACAACTCCAGGTACCTGGTCAGCTGTTCGACCCCGTCGATCTCGCCGCGCCGCTTGATTTCGACGGCCACCGACTTGCCCTCGCCGTCGCGGGCCATGATGTCCACCGGCCCGATCGCGGTCGGGAACTCGCGGCGCACGAGCGTGTACCCGTCGCCGAGTTCGGTGATGTGCTCGGCGAGCAGCTCCTGCAGGTGCGCCTCGACGCCGTCCTTGACCAGGCCGGGTTCGGCGCCGAGCTCGTGCGCGGAATCGTGCAGCACCTCGTCGATCGTGATCACCAGCTTCTCGCCGGTCTTGTTCTGCACGGTCCACACGGCACCGTCCTCGATGAGCCAGCACGGCGGGCTCATCCAGTTCAGCGGCTTGTAGGCGCGGTCGTCGGAGTGCACGGACACCGAGCCGTCGGCCTTCACCAGCAGCAGCCTGGTGGCCATGGGGAGGTGGGCGGTGAGCCGGCCGGCGTAGTCGACCTGGCATCGAGCGATCACGAGGCGCACCCGGCGAGGGTAGGCGACGGCGGCCGGTCGCCCGGTACCGGGTGGCGCGCCGGACACGGTTCGGTCACGCCGCTCCGGCGGGCAACCCGGCGCGCGGGACGGACGTGTTCACCACGCGACGGCACCACTGCCGCGCTCCTTTACACCACACACTCCAGGGGGATTGTCATGTCTTTTTTCCACCGGGCGAGAAACAGCAGAACCGCACGGACGGTAATGGCGTGCACCGTCGCACTGCTCGCCGGGATCGGCACGGCTGGCACGGCTTCGGCGGCGGCACCGTCCTTCCAGGTTCGTGATTTCACCTTGGACGGCAAGGAAGATCTCGGCGTGCGCACCGAGGGCGGCGCACTCGTGGTGCACCCGCACTCCGGCCGCTTCGACGGCACGAAAACACTGAAGAACGGTGTCCCGATCAATTACGGCTGGAGCCGTTCGGCGTGGATTTCCGCGGCCGATTTCACCGGTGACGGGAACGCGGACGTCATCGAATGGGAATACCTCGGCGGCAATATCAGAATGTACCCGCATTCGGGCCACTTCGACGGCACGAACACGCTCGGACCGCGCGAGGTCAACTTCACCGACTCCAACCGCGACCACCGGTTCTTCGCGCGCGACTTCACCGGTGACGGCCTCGCGGACCTGCTCGTCCTCGAAGGCGACGGCAACCTCTACCTGATGCGCAACACCGGGCGCTACGGCAACCAGCGGTTCGCGCCGGTGGAGCGGATCGGCACCGGGTTCGGCGGCGCCGACTGGATCGACGCCGCCGATCTGAACGGCGACGGCAGGCCCGAGGTGCTCGCGAGGTGGGCCGACCGGGTGTTCGCGTTCGAGCAGTTCAACGGCGGTTACACCGGGCTGACCGGCCCGCGTCCCGGCCCGGTCACCGGCGTCACCGACTTCGGCGGCGGCTGGTCGGGATCGAGCATCGCGCTCAAGGACATGACCCTCGACGGGCGCCCCGACCTGGTCCTGCTCGGTTCCGACGCGCGCCGCGTGCTCACCGTGCACGCGAACCAGGGCGGGTTGTCCCCGCGCACGTTCGGCGATTCCGCGGGCGGCACCGTGATCAGCGAGTACGCCGACGCGAACCTGATGTTCTGACCGGTGGCGGGGACGGCGGCGCCGTCCCCGCCATACTGGCCCCATGATCGAACGCGAAGGCACCCGCGAGGTCTACCGGAACGACTGGATGACCGTGCGCGAGGACGCCATCCGCAGGCCCGACGGCTCGCCAGGTATCTACGGCGTGGTGGACAAGCCCGACTACGCGCTGATCATCCCGGCCGACGGCGACCGGCTGCACCTCGTCGAACAGTTCCGCTACCCGATCGGGCTCCGGCGGTGGGAGTTCCCCCAGGGCACCGCGCCTGGCCTGGCGGACACCGAGCCCGCCGAACTGGCCGCCCGCGAACTGCGCGAGGAAACCGGCCTCGCGGCGGGATCCATGGTCGAACTCGGCGTGCTGGACCTGGCACCGGGCACGTCGAGCCAGCGCGGCCGGGTGTTCCTCGCGACGGACCTGACCGAGGGCGCGCCCGAGC
This sequence comes from Amycolatopsis sp. CA-230715, assembly GCF_018736145.1. Classification (GTDB taxonomy): domain Bacteria; phylum Actinomycetota; class Actinomycetes; order Mycobacteriales; family Pseudonocardiaceae; genus Amycolatopsis. The sequence goes on along the minus strand of NZ_CP059997.1, from coordinate 6,285,455 downwards.
GCGAACTGGAGGAGCAGGACATGCGCGCGGCCTGGTTCACGCGTGCGGAGTTCGAGAAAATGCTGCTGTCGGGGGACATCACCGACTCGCAGTCGATCGCCGCCTACTCGTTCCTGCTCCTGCGCGGCCGCTAGTGTCCCGCGCCGGAAATCCGTGCGATGTGATCGGCCAGCTCCAGCCACTATCTACAATGGACTACCGCGCGGGCACGCGCGCTCCGGGCAACGTCGGCAGCGCGAGGAGACCCGCATCCCGCGTCGCGGACTCATATCCCTGGCCTCGTCGCGTTTTGGGGTTTGAAGTGGATCAGGACGATGCCTTGGCGGAATGCCGCGCGTAGTCGGTCCGGGTCGAGGTTGCCGTCGTTGTCGAGTTCGATGCCGGCGAATTTGCCGTGAACGGGGTTGCGGACGAGAATGATCTTGTACAGGGACGCTGCTTGGTCGGGTTTGGTGATCACCTGGGCGTGCATCGCCCGTTCTTCGCCGCGAACTCGGACCTTGGCCGTCGCGCCACCGCGGAGGTTCATGGCCCAGTTGCCGGGTGAGCCGACGAGGATGTCTCCGTGGTGTTCGACGTAGCCGACCGGGATGCGATAGGCACGTCCGGTTTTGCGGCCGGTGATGGTCACGACGGCCAGGCGGCCACTGAGGATCTGGTGCACCGGCGATCGCAGCAGCCAGAGAACAATTCTGTTGAAGAACTTCTGCATCGGCATTGTTCGGAAAGGCCGCGGCTGAGGAGTGGCGTTATCGGGCATGGTGGCGCGTCCCTTCCGTTACCGGGCCCGCGCCCCGGTTGTCGTTCGGCGCTGCGTCACGGATCTGGAACGCGGCAGCGTGCTCGCGCGCCCACTGGGCGAATGTGATCGCGGGACGGCCGAGGAGTCGCTGGATGGTGTCGGTGGTGCCGGGCGGGTGATCGAGCAGATGGGCCAGTCGGGCCACGTAGGCGTCGGCGAAGCCGTCGGGTGCGCCGATTCGCGCCATGCCCTGCCGGACGGCTGTGGCCGGTATTTCCTGGTAGCGCAGTCGACGGTTGGTTACCGCGCCGAGGTCTGCGACCAGGCGGTGTTGGCTGAGTGCCTGTGGCCCGGTCAGCTCCAGCCGGCGGCCTGCCAGATGCGCGCCGTCCTCGGACAGGGCCAGTGCCGCGACGGCGGCGATGTCGCGCGGGTCGACCGGGGTTTCCCGCACAGCGGCGAAGGGCCCGCGGACGACGTCGCCGGCACGGAGCTGGTCGGCCCAGTGCAGGGCGTTGGTGTGGAAGGTGGCAGGCCGCAGGCTCACCCATTCCACGCCGCTCGCGACCACCGCGGCTTCGACCTCCCGATTGCGGTGACCGAGAAACCGCGACGGCTGCTGCCCCTCGGGGGCCTCGACGTTACTGGCCGCCAAAACGACCAGGCGGCCCACGCCCGCGTACCGCGCCGCCGCGACCAGCTTGTCGGCGTTTTCGCCGACAGCCGCGGGATTGACGAACACCGCGTGCACGCCGTGAAGAAGCCCCGCGGGCACATCCGTCCGGGCCAGGTCCGCCCCGACGACCTCAACCGGGTCCGGTAGGCCCGCGGCAGCGGGGTCACGGCTGACCGCACGGACGCCGCTCCGGCCGGTGAGGAGCCGCTCGATCAGATGCCGGCCGACCGTGCCGGTCGCCCCGGTAACGAGGATCATCGTCGACCTTCCCATCCTGTGGTTGGTTTGTTCACACCGACAGGACGGGACCGAATCAGCGAAAGTTACCGGCACAGGCGAGTCCGATCGGGTAACTATCGCGGGCGCGAGTTCGTCCTAGTAGCGGGGTCGCCGAGCGGCGCGACCCTCTGATGACCGACCCAGGGGCACAGTGATGACGGAACCGAACCCCGACGACCGGATCACTCGCGTGTGGTGGGACAACCACGCTTACCTCGTCGACCTCGCGTTCCGCATGCTCGGCGACATCGGCGAGGCCGAGGACATCGTCCAGGAGTCGTTCACACGACTTGCCGCCACCACCGCTGACCAGATCGACACCGAACGCGGCTGGCTGACCGTGGTCACCAGCCGGCTGTGCCTGGACCAGCTGCGCTCCGCCCGAGCCCGCCGCGAACGCACCGACGAGGCCGCTGTGCACAACGCGTCCGGGCCACTGGGCGCGCAACCCTCGATCGACCCGGCCGACCGGATCACCCTCGACGACGAGGTCCGGGCCGCGCTCGACATCGCGTTAGGACGCCTCAACCCCGCCGAACGGGTCGCGTTCATCCTCCACGACGTGTTCGCCACCCCGTTCGACACCATTGCCCGAACCCTCGGCAAACCCGTCGGCACCTGCCGCCAACTCGCCCGACGCGCCCGACGGAAGATCGCCACCGCCTCGGACCGCCCCGACGACCGCGTCGCGCCCGAGCACCGCGTCGTCACCCAGACCTTCATCCATGCCTGCGCCACCGGGGACCTCGACGCGTTGATCACCGTGCTCCATTCCGACGTCTGGGGGGTCGCCGAGTTCATCGGCAGCGAGTCCGCGCCGCGCCGCGTCAACCACGGCGCCCAGACCGTCGCCCACACCCTGATGCGCTTCTTCGGCCCCGGCACCACCCTCGTCTCCCTCCCTACCGCCGGTGACCCCGTCCTGCGCGCCTACCGCCACTACACCGCCTATGCCACAACGACGCTCACCATCGAGGACAACCGCATCCGGCAGGTGCACGTCACCCTGTTTCCCGGCCCACCCGCAACCGGAACCGGAGAACCGGACTAGTCCGGCCAGACCGGTGAGCGCTTCTCCAGGAACGCGGCCATTCCTTCGCGCGCGCCGGGGAGCTGGGACGCCGAGGCCATCACTTCGAGCGCGATCGCGTACGCGTCGGCTTCGGGGCGGTCGAGCTGGGCGTAGAGGGTCTGCTTGCCCATCGCCTTGCTGGCCCTGCTCCCCTTCGTCGCGCGCGCCAGCAGCTCCGCGACGGCGTCGTCGAGCTGGTCGTCCGGGACGACCCGGTTCACCAAACCCCAGTCCAGCGCGGTTTCCGCGTCGACGACGTCCCCGGTGAGCGCGAGCTCCATCAGGCGCTTGCGGCCGATCGACCTGGCGACCGGCACCGCGGGCGTGTGGCAGAACCAGCCGCCCTTGCCGCCCGGCAGCGCGAACCCGGCCGAAGCCGCGGCCACCGCGAGATCGCAGGTGGCGACGAGCTGGCAGCCCGCGGCCGTGGCGAGGCCGTGCACGCGCGCGACGACGACCTGCGGCACCGACTGCATGGTGTGCATCAGATCGGTGCACAGGCGCAGCAGCTCGCGCACGCCCGTCAGGTCGCGCGCGGCGACGTCACCGAAGTCGTGGCCCGCCGAAAACACCGGGCCCGCGCCCGCCAGCACGATGCCGGTCGCGTCCGTCTCGCCCGCTTCGCGGAACGCGGCGAGCAGCTCCGAAAGGTGCTCCGCGGACAGGGAATTGCGGCGGGAGGCGCGGTTCATGGTGATCGTGACGGTGTCGCCGTCACGCTTGACGAGAAGGTGTTCGTACTCGGCCATACCCCGACAGTAACCCCGCCGGGGGTGCCCGGTCAGTCCGCCAGGCCCTTGGTTTCCCGCACCAGGGCGACGATGCCGTCCATGATGTCGGTCAGCTCGTAGTCCTTCGGCGTGAACACGCGGGCGATGCCGCGTTCGGTGAGCAGCGCCGCGTCGTCGGGCGGGATGATGCCGCCGACGATCACCGGGATGTCCTCGGCACCGGCGGCGCGCAGGCCGTCGACCACCTCGGGCACCACCTCGAGATGCGACCCGGACAGCACCGACAGCCCGACCACGTGCACGCCCTCCTGGACGGCGGCCGCGACGATCTGCTCCGGGGTGAGCCGGATCCCCTGGTACACCACCTCGAACCCGACGTCGCGGGCGCGCACGGCGACCTGCTCGGCGCCGTTGGAATGCCCGTCGAGCCCCGGTTTCCCGACCAGGATCCGCAGCCGCTCGCCCAGTTCCTCCTCGGTGCGGCGCACCCGTTCGCGGACGCGTTCCAGCTCCGCCGCGCCCGCGCCGGAGGCCGAGGCCGCCGACACCCCGGTCGGCGCACGGTACTCGCCGAACACGTCGCGCAGCGCCTGCGACCATTCGCCGGTGGTCACGCCCGCGCTCGCGCACTGCAGCGTCGCCTCGAACAGGTTCGTGGTGGTTCCCGCGACCGCGCGAAGGTTGTCCAGCGAGGCGGTCACCGTGTCGTTGTCCCGCTGCTCGCGCCATTCTTCCAGCGCGGCGACGGCCTGCTTCTCCACGGCGGGATCGATCGTCTCGATCGCCTTCGCGCCTTCGGCCTGCAACGGGCTCGGCTCGGTGGTCTCGAACTTGTTGACCCCGACGAGGATCCGTTCGCCGCCTTCCATCCCGCGCCGGTACTCGGCGAGCGAGGAAACCAGCTGCGACTTCATGTAGCCGCTTTCCACCGCCGAGACCGCGCCGCCCATTTCGAGTACCCGATCGATCTCCTCGCGCGCACCGGCCTTGATCTCGTCCACTTTGGACTCGATGACGCGCGAACCGTCGAAGATGTCCTCGTACTCCAGCAGATCCGTCTCGTAGGCGAGCACCTGCTGCATGCGCAGCGCCCACTGCTGGTCCCACGGCCTCGGCAGGCCGAGCGCCTCGTTCCAGGCTGGCAACTGGATCGCCCGCGCCCGCGCGCCGCGGGACAGCGACACCGCGAGCATTTCCAGCACGATGCGCTGGACGTTGTTCTCCGGCTGCGCCTCGGTCAGGCCGAGCGAGTTCACCTGGACGCCGTACCGCAGGCGGCGGGCCTTCGCGTCCGTCACGCCGTAGCGGTCCCGCGTGATCTCGTCCCACAGCGCGGTGAACGCGCGCATCTTCGACATCTCTTCGACGAACCGCACGCCGGCGTTGACGAAGAACGAGATCCGCGCGACCACCCGCGCCATGTCGGCTTCCTCGACCTGGCCGGAGTCGCGCACCGCGTCGAGCACGGCGATCGCGGTGCACAGCGCGTAGGCGACCTCCTGCGTCGGCGTGGCGCCCGCTTCCTGCAGGTGGTAGCTGCAGATGTTGATCGGGTTCCACTTCGGCACGTGGTGCACGGTCCACGCGATCATGTCGGTGATCAGGCGCAGGCTCGGCCCCGGCGGGAAGATGTAGGTGCCGCGGGAAAGGTATTCCTTGATGATGTCGTTCTGCGTGGTGCCGGTGAGCTTCGCGAGCACCTCGTCAACGTCGCGCTCTTCGGCCTGCGCCTGTTCCTTGGCGACCGTGACGTAGAGCGCGAGCAGCCACATCGCCGGCGCGTTGATCGTCATCGAGGTGTTGGCCTCGGCGAGCGGGATGCCGTCGAAGAGGCGCCGCATGTCGCCGATGTGCGCGATCGGCACGCCGACCTTGCCGACCTCGCCCTTCGCGAGCTTGTGGTCGGCGTCGTACCCGGTCTGGGTCGGCAGGTCGAACGCGACCGACAGGCCGGTCTGCCCCTTGGCGAGGTTGCGCCGGTACAGCTCGTTCGAGGCAGCGGCCGACGAGTGCCCGGCGTAGGTTCGCATCACCCACGGCCGGTCACGTTCGCGATCGGTTGGATAGGGCACAGGGCACCTCCGCGGTGGACGTCTCGCCGGAGTATACCCGCCAGTAACTTAACCCGGCGAGTGGAACTCACCACGCTGTGACCGAAATCCGCGAGCTTCCAGGTGGTTCTCCCGGTTACGGTCGTGCCGTGACATGGAGTCTTTACGGCAGCTTCCTGATCATCGTGGTCCTCGTCGTGCTCGCGCCGGGACCGGACACGATGGTCATGCTCAAGAACGCACTCGCCGGCGGCGCCAGGGGCGGCCTGCTGGCCATCTCCGGCATCGTCGCGGGAAACCTCGTCCAGGGCAGCGCGGCCGCGCTGGGCCTCGGTGTGCTGCTGACCAGGTCGCAACCGGTGTTCATCACGCTGAAGTGGGTCGGCGCCGCCTACCTCGCGTACCTGGGCGTGCAGGCGATCCGCGGCGCGCTGCGCGGCAGGTACCAGGAGGTGGCCGAGCAACAGCGCGGCAAGGCGAGCGGGTTCCGGCGCTGGCGCGAGGGCTTCCTGTCGAACATCACGAACCCGAAGGTGCTCGTGCTGTACCTGTCGGTGCTGCCGCAGTTCCTCGACCCCGCGACCACCACGACGGTCGACGCGCTGATGCTCGCCTACACCGTCGCCGTGCTGGGCGGGCTGTGGCTGCTGACGCTGCTCTTCTTCGTGCACCGGGTGCGCGCCTGGCTGAACCGCCGCCGCGTCCGCCGCGCGCTCGACGGCGCGACCGGCACCGCCCTGATCGGCTTCGGCGCCGCGCTCGCGCTGGAATCCTCGTAACCGGCCGCGGTCAGCCCGCGAACGGTTCGCGGCGGCCCAGCGCTCCGGTCGTGGCGATCAGGTCCCGGATGGTGACGGCGTCGTCGATCTCCCACAGGATCAGGGGCGTGGGCAGGGCGGAAAGCCTGCGGCGGGGGCTGATCGGACCGAGCGCCCGGTCGATGACCGAGGCCGAACCGAGCACGATGGTGCCGGTGCCCGTGGGGCGCTTCCTGAGCTGCGGCGGCGTCGGCGACTTCAGATACACCGACCGTTCGTAACCGCGGCCGAGGTCGCACACCCTGATCGCCCGCAGATTCGTTACCGCGTACCGGGTCCGGCGCAGCGCGAAGCTCCGCAGAAACGGCCTGCCGATCGTGCCACCGAGCACCAGCACGAAGGCGGTGCTCTCGGCGACGACCATCGTGACGTCGAGCCCAGCGCCGTCGCGCGAGGTGGCTGCCCGGCTGGTGGTGAAGAAGAAAACGGCCTGGAACCCGAACCAGAGCAGACCGACGGCGATCAGCACGGCGTCGACGACGTCGAAGGTGAGGTAGCGCGTGGGTCTGCCCGTCCAGCGCAGCTCTTCCCCAGGATAAAGATCGAACTCCCCAGTGGTCATGCGAAATATTAGCGTGCGAATCGGGCGCCGGTTGCCCGCGTTATCGCATCGAGGCTAGTTTTCCCACCATGACTTGGGGTGTGTACTGGAGTTTCGTGCTGCTGGTCGGATTGCTGGCGATCGTGCCGGGGCCGGACAGCATGGTCGTGCTGAAGAACGCGCTCGCCGGTGGCGCGCGCGGCGGCCTGCACGCGACGGGCGGGATCGCCTGCGCGAACGTGCTGCAGGGCACCGCCGCCGCGCTGGGCCTCGGCGCGCTGATCACGCGGTCGCAGCCGGTGTTCCAGACGGTGCGCTGGCTCGGTGTCGCCTACCTCTGCTACCTCGGGTTCCAGGCGCTGCGCGGGGCGTGGAAAGGAAAGTACGACCGGCTGGACGATCCGCGCCGCGCGGGCACGAAGGCGTTCCGGCGCTGGCGCGAAGGATTCCTGTCGAACCTGACCAACCCCAAGGTGCTGGTCATGTACCTCTCGCTGCTGCCGCAGTTCCTGCATCCCGGCGTGACCACCGCGGGCGACGCGCTGCTGCTCGCCTACACCGTCGCCGCGCTGGGCGTGCTCTGGCAGCTGACGCTGCTGTTCCTGGTGCACCGGGTCCGGAACTGGATCTCGCGGCGGCCGGTGCGCCGCGGCCTCGACGGCACCACCGGCGCGGTCCTGATCGGATTCGGCGCCGCGATGGCGCTGGAATCCTGAATCCGTCTTGCCCCGGCGCGGTCGGGTTCTCCGCGAATCGCGGACGCCCGATTCCGCGAGCGCCCCGTTTCAGGCGCGGTCGGGTTCTCCCGTGACGCGTTCGATCGTGGCGCCGAGGCGGTTCAGGTTCTCCACGAAATGCGGGTACCCGCGGTCGATGTGGAAGACGTCCCACACCTCGGTGGTGCCGTCGGCGCACAGCCCGGCGAGCACGAGCCCCGCGCCCGCGCGGATGTCCGACGCCCACACCGGTGCGCTGGAAAGCTTTTCGACGCCGCGCACGACCGCGTGGTGGCCGTCCGTCCTGGCGTCGGCGGACAGGCGCACCATCTCCTCGATGAACCGGAACCGCGCTTCGTAGACGTTCTCCGTGATCATCGACGTGCCCTCGGAGACCGCGGACAGCGCGACCGCGAACGGCTGCAGGTCGGTCGCGAAACCGGGGTAGGGCAGCGTCACGAAGTCGACCGACTTCGGCCTGCCGTCCTGCACGACGCGGAAACCCTTGTCGTCGAACGTGGTGATCTCCGCGCCCGCGAGGCGGAGCTTGTCGAGCACCAGGTCGAGGTGGTGCGGGTTGACCCCGCGCACGGTCAGGTCGCCCCGCGTCATCGCGGCGGCGAAGGCCCAGGTGGCGCCGACGATCCGGTCGCCGATGACGCGGTGCTCGGTCGGCTGGAGCGCGTCGACGCCGTGCACCGTCAGCGTGGAGGTGCCCGCGCCTTCGATCTTGGCGCCCATTTCGGTGAGCATCGTGCAGATGTCGGCGATCTCGGGCTCGCGCGCGGCGTTGTCGATCACCGTGGTGCCCGCCGCGAGCACGGCGGCCATCAGGATGTTCTCGGTGGCGCCGACGCTCGGGAAGTCGAGCCAGATCTGCGCGCCGTGCAGGCCGTCGGCCTGCGCCACCACGCACCCGTGCTCGATGGTGCTGGTGGCGCCGAGCTTGCGGAGCCCGTTCTGGTGCATGTCGAGCGGCCGCGAGCCGATCGCGTCGCCGCCGGGCAACGCGACCACGGCGCGCTTGAGCCTGCCGACGAGCGGCCCGAGCACGCACACCGACGCGCGCAGCTTGCCCATCGCCGCCGAATCCGCGCGGTGCGAAAGCTCCGAAGGCGTGGTGATGCGGGCGGTGTCGCCGTCGATCTCGACCTCGCACCCGACGCTGCGCAGGACGTCGGCCATCAGGGGCACGTCCAGGATCTTGGGGCAGTTGGTGATCGTGGTGGTGCCTTCGGCCAGCAGCGCCGCGGCCATCAGCTTCAGCACACTGTTCTTGGCTCCGACCACATCGACTTCGCCTGCCAGCCGTGCGCCGCCGTGGACGTCGAAGTGCTCGCTCATGGGCGTCAATCATGCCTGCCGCCGTGAGCGCGCGATCTCCGGGGCGCCGTTCCCTTGATCGTCAAAGAAAACCTTCTCCCGAGCGACGAGCAACGCGAGGCAGAAGCTGAGCGCGGACACTCCGGCGCCGACCCACATGACGGCGTGCACGCCGTCGAGGAAACCGTTTTTCGCGGCGCTGGTGAGCGCCACCGCCAGCCCGCCGGACGCGTCGAAACGGGCACCCGCGGCACCGGCCAGCACGGCACCGAGCACCGAGGTGCCGAGCAGTCCGCCGACCTGGTTGGCGGACTGCTGGACCCCGGCCGCGGCACCGGCGTCCGCCTCCGGGACACCGCCGAGCACCGCTTGGATGGCCGAGTTCATCACCAGGGACAGCCCGAACCCCAGCAGCGCGAACGGCACCGCGAGCCGGGCGAACGGGCTGCCCAGCCCGATCCCGGTGAGCAGCAGGAAACCGGTCGCCGACATGAGCGCGCCGCCGAGCAGCACGGGGCGGCGACCCACCTTCGGCAGCAGGCGCGCGCCCAGTGCCGAACCGAGAACGGCGAACACGCCGAGCGGGATCAGCCGCAGGCTCGCCTCGATCGGGCTCAGCCCGTCCACCTTCTGGATGAACAGCGACACGAAGATCGGCAGCCCGACCATCGCGAAATCGGTGGTGACCGTGAGCGCCACACCCGCGCTGACCGTGCGGTCCGCGAACAGGCGCAGCGGCACGAGCGGGTGACGCGCGCGGCGTTCGACGAGCACGAACGCCACGCCGAGCGGCACCGACGCGGCGAGCGCGCCGACGACCGCGAGGTCGTCCCATCCGGCAGCCGGTGCACGGACGAGGCCGTAGGCGAGCGACGACAGCGCGGCCGTGAGCAGGACGGCGCCGCCGAGGTCGAAGGCGGGCGGGTGGTCCGGCCTCGGCGCGCGCAGCACGCGCCGTCCGAGCACGAGGCAGGCCACGGCGATCGGCGCGTTGACGAAGAAGGCCCATCGCCAGCCGAGCCGGTCCACCACGACGCCGCCGACGATCGGCCCCGCCGCGATCGAGGACGCGGCGAGCGCGCCGAACACCGACACCGCGGCGGGAAGGCGTTCGGCGGGGAAGGTGGCGCGCAGCAACGCCAGCGAGTTCGTCATGACGAGGCCGCCGAAGAAGCCCTGCGCACCTCGCGCCACCAGTACGAGTTCGACCGAGCCGGAGAACCCGATGACCATCGAGGCGAGGCCGAACCCCGCCACGCCGACGAGAAAGACCGGGCGCCGCCCGAAACGGTCGCCGATCCGTCCCGCCAGCACCATCGAGGGCGCCATCACCAGCAGGTAGCCGTTGGTGATCCACTGCAGGTCGCCGAGGCTCGCGTCGAGTTCGGCACCCAGCCGCGGATTGGAAGCGGCCACGATCGTGCCGTCGAGCGCGACGATCACCACGCCGAGCACGACCGCGGTCAGCGCGGCCCACGGCGCGGGCGGCTTCGGCGCGCTCACGGGTGCCGCGCCGCGGTTTCGACCACGTCCGGCACCAGCGCGACGCACCGTTTCGCGTGGCGCAGCAAGGATTCCACCGATTCCCCGCCCTCGGCGCGCCACGCGTCGACCGCCACGTGGAACGCGCCTTCGAACGCGGAGACGGCCAGATGCGCCCGTTCGCCCGCGAGCCCCGGCCGCGTCGCCGCCACCGCGACCAGCCTTGCCCGCTGCCTGGCGTCGCGCCGCGCGTTGGCGGCCAGCAGCGCGGGTTCCTCGCCGACGAGCCGGAACAGCTTGGCGTGCACGGGATCCAGCCGCTTGCCCCAGCATTCCCGCCACGCCGAGGAAAGCGCGGCGCACAGCCCGGCGAACACGGGTTCTCCCGGCGGGCGCGCCTCGAACGCCGACGCCATCGCCTCGTCGAGCCGGTCCAGCACGGCGAGCGCGGCGTCGTCCTTGCCCGCGAAGTAGCGGAAGAACGTGCGAGACGACACCTCCGCCTCGGCGGAAATCCCCTCCACCGTGGTCTCGCCGTAGCCGCGGGACACGATCTGCCGCACCGCGATCTCGATGATCAGGTCCCGCGTCTTCGCCTTCTTCCGCGCGCGCAAGCCGGTTTCCGCTTCACCCATGGCCGTCACGATAGCAATCGTGTCGCACTGCGACAACTGTCATAGTGCGACAGTTTGTCGACCCCGTAGACTCCACGGCATGGTCGTACGCATCAACCGCGTGTACACGAAGGTCGGCGACAGCGGCACCACGGCGCTGGGGGACGGCTCGCGCGTCCCGAAAACCTCCCCGCGGCTCGGCGCCTACGCCGATGTCGACGAGACGAATTCGGTGATCGGCCTCGCGATCGCGGTCGGCGGGCTCACCGACGAGATCGCGACCGTGCTGCGCGCGGTCCAGAACGACCTCTTCGACGTCGGCGCGGACCTATGCGCGCCGATCGTCGAAAACCCTCCCTATCCCCCGCTGCGCATCACCGAGCGCTATGTGGAGCGGCTCGAAGGCTGGTGCGACGAGTTCAACGAGCGCCTGCCGAAGCTGACCTCGTTCATCCTGCCCGGCGGCACCCCCGGCGCGGCGTTCCTGCACCAGGCGCGCACGGTGTCCAGGCGGGCCGAGCGCGCGGGCTGGGCACTCGTCGAAGCGGACGCCGAGCACACGAACGTGCTGGCGGTGCGCTACCTGAACCGCCTGTCGGACCTGCTGTTCATCCTGGCGCGCTTGGCGAACCCGGACGGCGACGTGCTCTGGCAACCCGGCGGCACCGACGCGACGAGCTAGCCGGGCAGGCAGGGCCCTTCTCATGCCGTGAAGGCCACCATGACGGCATTGAGTGCCCCAAATCTTCCCCTCGCGCCGGGTAGGGTGGGGCAGCCGATGCCCTGAAGGCCACCTTCAGGGCATTGAGTGCCGTCAAGGGAGCCTTCAGGGCAAGCAAAAGTGCCCAGAGCCGGGTAGGAAGCGCGCGGCCGAGGAGAGCCGCACGCAGCAGCTCTGGTCAGCCAATCCGCCGGTGAGCCTGCAAGAAAACGCGCCAAGCATTCGGCGACAAGCGCAAGACGCCTTCCGTCGGCGACTTCGAGTCGCGAACCGCGATACCAGGCGCCACCAGCGCAACCTCGATGCAGTCGTCCTTCGGATTGCTGTAGCTACTCTTCCGCCAAACTGGGGTGTGCCCGCCGGACATTGAGGGCTCCTTCGTCTGGTCGATCGTAGTCCCCGGCACAGCGTACAAGAAACTCGCGCGACTCTTCCGCGCTCAGCGCCACGGCGTCCAACTCGGCGAGGTACCCCTTGGCAAATTGAATGTCTTCGGGGTTCTCGACGAACAACGATGCGAAGATGTTCTCCGAATAGAGCACGGGCCCGTGGTCGGCGAAGTCCATCAGTGTGAACTGACCGATAGCGGCCGCCACTGCGCCATCCGCGAAAGGCACGACCCTGAGGGTGACCTGCGGACGGTCGGCCAGAAACGCCAGATGGAGCATTTGTTCGTTCATCACACGGTTCGTGCCGACGGGGCACCGAAGCGCGGCCTCGTAAATGAAATAGACGAACGCAGGCGGATTCCACCTTTTGAGCAGGCTCTGTCGTTCCATTCGCACGGCCACGCGCGAGTCGACCGTCGCCTGGTCGACGCTGTCGGCCGAGCCCATCATCACCCGGGCGTACCCCTCGGTCTGCAGCAGCCCCGGCACGATCAAGGGTGCGGCCGACCGGATCGACCTAGCGGTCGTCTCGTGCAAGATCAGCGTACGGAGCACCTTGCGCCGAACGAGATAGCCGTCTTCGGTCTCCTTCGCGAGTGCCAACACATCGGTCACATCAGGTGCGGAGACTCCGCAGTGAGCCAGATAGGTGGTCACACTGACTTCGGAGACCGGCCCCTGACCGGACTCGATCCGCGAGACCGTGCTCTGCGACCATCCCGTTCGTTTCGCCAGATCTAGACCGTTCAATCCGGCCAGCTCACGCCGTCTTCGGAGTTCGACACCGAGTTAGCGACGGCGGGCGTCCGATGGCTTGTAGGGCATGGGCCCAAGCTAACGGCGCCGGAGCAGCGCACCCGGTATTGCCGCGCGCCTCCACCCCAAGGGAGCACGCCTTGCTCCGCGCGCAATTCGAGCGAGGGCCGACTTCGCGGCGCTCAGCGCCCTGATGGCCACCTTCAGGGCATAGCACGCCCCGCTTTCCTCATGCCGTGAAGGCCACCTTCGCGGCGTTGAGTGCCGTGTTCAGTATCAGCTGTTTTGACACAGTTTGTGTATCGCAGCATGTGACACACCCGGGTCGGGTGATGTTGCATGATCTGCCGCCTGACCGGCGTTGTGGTGAGGGCCATGACGCGGAATGGGACGATCATGCGATTCGTGGACGCGATGCTGACGGCTGAAGTGCCGGTTGAGAACGTGTCGGCGTGGTGCCGGGAGCATGGTGTCGATAGGCGGACGTTCTATCGGCACCGTGCCCGGATCCAGGCCGAGGGGCAGTGGCGGCGGCGGTCGACCCGGCCCAAGACCGTGCGGCATGCTACGGCGGAGCCGGTCGTGGCTGTCGTGCTGCGGCTGCGGAAGGAGCTGAAACCGGACAACGGGGCGGACCCGATCCGCGATCGGCTTCTGGAGTTGGCCGCCGAGCGGGACTGGGCCGGACGGGGCTGGCCTGTCCCGTCGCGGGCCACGATCAACCGGATCCTGTCCCGGCACGGGCTGGCCGAGTCCAACCCCCGTAAGCGGCCCCGGTCCTCCTACCGTCGGTTCAGCTATGCCCGGCCGCGGGACTGCTACCAGATCGACGCCACCGAGGTCATCCTCGCCGGCGGGGCCACGGTGGTGGTGTTCGAGGTCCTCGACGACTGCACGCGCATGCTGGTGGCCAATCACGCCGCCGAGGCCGAAACCTCCCGTGCCGCGATCACCGCGATCACCGCGGCCATCACCGACCATGGTGCGCCCGCGATCGTGTTGTCCGACAACGGATCCGCGTTCACCTCACGCGGCCGCCACCCCAACGCCGGGCCATCGGCGTTCGCCCGCACCGTCACCGGCCACGGCTGCAGGCTGATCCATTCCAGCCCCTACCACCCGCAGACCTGCGGCAAGGTCGAACGCCACCACCAGACCTTCAAACGCTGGCTGGATCACCAACCCATCCAACCCGCGACCCTGACCGAACTCCGCACCCTGCTCGAGGTCTACCGCGAGCACTACAACCACCGCCGCCACAGCGCCCTTGGCCGGCAAACCCCCACCCATGCCTGGACCACCAGCGACAGCCACGGCGGACCCCAGCACCTGCCCGTCCAGGACGACGCCACCGTGCACCGCCTCAAAGTCAGCACCACCGGCACGGTCAACCTCGGCAAACACGCCCGGCTACGGATCGGCACCGCCCACGCCGGACACACCATCACCATCATCCGTGACAGCGACCGGGCCACCGCCTACACCAGCGACGGCGACCCGATCGGCCACATCCACCTCGACCACACCAAGACCTACCAAGGCCAACTCACCCCAGCCGCCTAACCTGTGTCACAACAACCGAGACAAACCTGCGGCAGAACTACCGAGACACGACACGGCGTTGAGTGCCGTCAAGGTGACCATCAGGGCAGGCAACAAAGCGCCCCCACCGGAAGGAGGCGCTCGCCGCGAAGCTAGTTCTGTTCCTGCGCGGCCCAGTAGCGTTCGAGATCGGCCTCCGGCGTCGAATCGGCACCGGGCGCGACGGCCTGCGTGGTGACCATCTCTTCGGGGAGGACCCGCTCCGGTAGCTTCTCCCACCGTCCCTGTTCCGTCATTTTCCCAGAGTAGCCCGGTTTTCGGTGCTCGCGGCCACGAGTGCGTCGCCGAGGTCCGTTCGCGCGGAGAACACCTGCCTGCCCTCCCGCCTGCCGACCGCGAGCCCGGCGGCGCGCAGCGCGGCGAGGTGCTGCGAAACGCCCCCGGTCGTCATGCCCGTTCGAGCGGCCAGTTCGGTGGTGGTCGCCGGGCTGTCGAGCAGCGCCAGCAGCCGTGCGCGCCCGGCGCCGAGCACGCCCGCGAGCGCGTCCGCCGCGCCGTCGTCGCGTTCCCACAGGGTGCCCACCCCGCGCGCGGGGTAGAACAGCGTCGGCTGCCACGGCTCGGCGGTCAGCGTGAACACCTGCGGCCACGCGAAGATCGACGGGACGAGCACCAGCCCGCGACCCCGTGCGGACCGGACGTGCGAATACGGCCGGTGCGTGACGCGGACCGTGCCCGCCTCCCACCGGACGTCGGCGTGCACGTCGGCGAACAACGCGCGCGCACCGCCGGAGGCGATCTTCCGCGCGCGGTAGAACACGTCCGCTTCGAGCAGCCCTCGCAGCCGGGGCCAGTGCGGTTCGAGCGCGGCGGACCAGAACCGTTCGACGGCCGCGGCCAGGTCATCCAGGCCCTGCTCCGGATCTTCGTACAGCGCGCGCACCGCCGGGCTGCGCCGCACGCCGCTGGCGTCGAGGTCCGCGCGGACCTGTGCCGGGGCGACCCCGCGGAGCCGCTTCACTTCGTCGGCCAGCTCCGCGACGGGTGTTTCGGGCGGCACCGTGACGAAGTCCGGGGTGCGGGCGGACCGGGTCACCAGGTCGGTGAGCAGGCCGATGTCGGCACCCGCCAGCGCGGCGCGGGAGGCCACCACCCACGGCAGGTGCAACGAGTGCCGCGACGGGTCCCGCATCGCCCGCACCGCGGCGACGACCTCCCACAACGGGGAGATCGCGAGCCTCGTGCGCAGCGCGTCCTCCGCGGTGAAGGTCAGCGTCAGCATCTCTTAGTCATGACTAAGAAGATAGACCATGGACGGTCGAGCGAACACGATCGTCGGCATGACGGCGGCACGACTCCCCGGTGCGTTCTGGGTCCTGTTCGCGGGGCAGCTGGTGAACAGGATCGGCAACGTCGTCGTCGCGTTCCTGGCGTTCTACCTCGCCGCACGCGGGCTCTCCCCCGCCGGTGCCGCCGCCGTGGTCGCGGTGTTCGGCGCGGCGGGGGTGCTGAGCCAGCCGGTCGGCGGCGCGCTCGCGGACCGGTTCGGCGCCAGGACCACGCTCGTGCTCGGCATGCTGGGCACCGCCGCGTGCCTCGCCCTGCTCGGTTCGGCCACGTCGTTGCCGTGGCTGCTCTCGGGCGCGGCGGCGCTCGGCCTCGTCGGTGACGTGTACCGCCCCGCGAGCGCGGCACTGCTCGTCGCGATCGTGCCGCCGCAGGAGCGCTTGCGCGCGTTCGGGTTGGTGTACTGGGCGGTCAACCTCGGCTTCCCGATCGCGGGCGCGGCGGGCGGTCTGCTGGCTTCCAGCGGTTACTGGGCCCTGTTCGCGCTGGACGCCGTGACCTGCGTGCTGTTCGCCGCCGTCATCGCGATCGGCGTCCCCGGTGACGCGAGCCCCGCCCGGCGTGGCGGTGGCGGTGGCGGCTACCGCACGGCACTGCGCGACCGGTCGCTGCTGGCACTGACCGCGCTGACCTTCGGCTACGTCGCGGTGGTCAACCAGAGCGCGGTGGGGGTCGCGTTCGCGGTCCGCGACGCCGGGCGCGGGCCCGCGACCTTCGCGTTCGTCGCGATCGTCAACGGGGCCGGAATCGTTGTCCTGCAACCGTTGTGCGCCAGGGTGCTCCGGCGGTGGCGGCCGATGCGGGTGCTCGCGTGGTCGATGCTCGTGATCGGCGTCGGCATGGCGTCGACGGGATTCGCCGCTACCCCGGCCGCGTTCGCGGTCACGGTGCTCGTGTGGACGCTCGGCGAGGCGGGCACCGGCGGGATCACCTCGGCGCTCGCCGCGGATCTCGCGCCCGACGGCGCGCAGGGCCGGTACCAGGCCGTGCTCGGCTGGGGAACGGGCATGGCCAAGCTGGCCGCCACCGCGCTCGGCGGTGCGCTCTACACCTTCGCGGGCCCGCCCGCGCTGTGGACCACCTGCGCGGCCGTCGGTGTGCTCGGCTGCACCGCCGGTTTCCTCTTCTCCGACCGTATCGAAAGGCGTCGCCATGCGACTGAACCCGTTGGGCCGCACCGGAATCAAGGTGAGCAGCCTGTGCATCGGCACGATGATGTTCGGCGGGGAGGGCAATCGCGATCACGATGACGCCGTCGCGATCATCCGCGCCGCGCTCGACGCCGGGATCAACACCGTCGACACCGCGGACGCCTATTCCGCGGGCGAAACCGAAACCATCGTGGGCAAGGCCCTCGAAGGACGACGAGACGACGTCGTGCTCGCGACGAAGGTCCACTTCCCGATGGGCGACGATCCGAACCACGGCGGCAATTCGCGGCGGTGGATCACGCGCGCGATCGAGGGCAGCCTCCGGCGGCTGCGCACCGATCACGTCGACCTGTACCAGGTGCACCGCCCCGATCCGGACACCGACATCGACGAAACGCTCGGCGCGCTCTCGGATCTGGTGCGGGCCGGGAAAGTGCGGGCGATCGGCAGTTCCACTTTCGCCGCCGAGGAGATCGTCGAAGCGCAGTGGGTGGCCGAAGCGCGCGGACGGGAGCGGTTCCGGTCGGAGCAGCCCGCGTACTCGCTGCTGGCGCGCGGTGCCGAAGAGTCCGTGCTGCCGACCTGCGCGCGGTACGGGATGGGCGTGCTCACCTGGGGCCCACTGGCGGGCGGGCTGCTCACCGGCCGCTACCGCCGCGACCGGCCGATCGACCTGAGCGCGGGCCGTCCCCACCGCTACCCGCACCGGTTCGACCCCGCCGTGGCCGCGAACGCGCGCAAGCTCGACGCCGTCGAAGACCTCCTCGCGCTGGCCGCCGAGGCGGGGATTTCCCCCGTCCAGTTGGCGATCGGGTTCGTGCTGACCCATCCCGCGGTCAGCGCGGCGATCATCGGCCCGCGCACCGCGGCGCACCTGGGCCCGCTGCTCGCCGCCGCGGACGTCGAACTCGGCGACGACCTGCTCGACCGCATCGACGCGATCGTGCCTCCCGGCACCACGTTCAACCGGCTCGACGCGGGCTCGCGGGTACCGCCCTCGCTCGCGAACCCCGCGTCGCGCCGGTACCGCCGCTGAACGGCCGTTTCCTGGCGCGGGCAGGTGGCCCGGTCAGGTCAGGCCGGCCGCCATGGACTCCAGGTAGTTCCGCTCGGGCAGGCTCGAGGTGCTGCGGGCGGCGAGTTCGAACGCGGCCCGCGCGGCGCCCGCGTCGCCTGCCATCCGCAACAGGTGGGCGCGTACGGCGTGCAACCGGTGGTGGCCGGCCATCCGGCTGTCGCGCTCCAGCGACTCGAGCAGGTCCAGTCCGGCCCTCGGTCCCCGCACCATGGCGAGCGCGACCGCCCGGTTCAGGGTGACCACCGGGGACGGCCACCCGTCCTCGATCAGCTGGTAGAGCAGGAGGATCTGGGCCCAGTCGGTCTCGTCGGCCGACCGCGCTTCGGCGTGCACGGCCGCGACCGCGGCCTGCAGCTGGTACGGGCCGGGCGGCGGCTGGTCGAGCGCCCGCGTCACCAGCGCCGTGCCCTCGGCGACGAGGTCGCGGTCCCACGCGCTCCTGTCCTGTTCGGCCAGCGGCACCAGCGCCCCGTCCGGCCCGGTCCGGGCCGGACGGCGGGCCTCGGTCAACAGCATCAACGCGAGCAGGCCGGTCACTTCGCCGTGGTCCGGGAGCCGGCGGTGCACCTCCCGGGCCAGCCGGATGGCCTCACGGGTGAGCGCCGGCCTGTGCAGCTCCGCTCCCGACGTGGCCGTGTAGCCCTCGTTGAAGATCAGGTACAGCACGTGCAGCACGACCGGCAACCGGTCCCATCGGTCGTCCGGCTCGGGAAAGCCGGTGCCGGCGGCCTTGATCTTCTGCTTCGCCCTGCTGATCCGCTGGCCCATCGTCGCGTCCGGTACCAGGCACGCGCGGGCGATCTGCGCCGTGGTCAGCCCGCCGACGGCCCGCAGGGTCAGCGCCATCTGCGACGGGGGTGACACCGCCGGGTGGCAGCACAGCAACAGCAGGGTCAGCGTGTCGTCGTGGTGGGCGGCGTCCTCCTGCGCCGGGTCGGGCAGCAGCAGCTCGTCCGCCGGCCCCAGGGCGGCGACCCGGTTCTCCCGCTGTTGACGGGCGGCGTCGCTGCGCCACGCGTCGGCCAGGCGCCGACCGGCCACGGTGACCAGCCAGCTGCGCGGGCTGTCCGGGATCCCGTCCACCGGCCACTGCTGCGCGGCCGCCAGCAGCGCCTCCTGGACGGCGTCTTCACACGTATCGAACTCACGGCACTTTCGGACGAGGATGCCGAGGACCTGCGGCGCGAGCTCACGCAGCAGATCCTCGAACTCGCGGGCCGCGGTCATGGCCCCGTGGTGGACGGATGCATAGGTGTCCTGGCTTCGTGCTGCGGAAATCCCCAAGGCCACAATACCGCCACCGTTCCGTGTCGAAACCCCGCGACCGGCTCCGACCCATTCAGGAGAGGTGCCGCACGGGAGCACCGCGATCCTAAGGAGACAGTCGTGGACACGGCCGGTTCGAACGCGACCCCGCCCCCGGGCGACCCGCGGCGATGGCGAGTGCTGGCCCTGCTCGCCGGTCTGCAGTTCATGCTCGTACTGGACATCACCGTGGTGAACGTCGCGCTGCCCAGCGTGGCGCAGTCGCTTGGCTTCTCGCAGTCCGGGCTGGCCTGGGTGGTCAACGGCTACGTGCTCATGGCCGGTGGGCTGCTGCTGCTCGGCGGCAGGCTCGCCGACGTGTTCGGCAGGCGTCGGCTGCTGTTGCTCGGCGCGGGTCTCTTCGCCGCGGCTTCGGCCGTCTGCGGTGCCGCTCAGGCACCGTGGATGCTGGTGGCGGGCCGGTTCGTCCAGGGGCTCGGCGAGGCGTTCGCCGCTCCGGCGGCACTCGGCCTGATCGCGCTGCTGTTCGTCGACCCGAGGGAACGCACGAAGGCGCTGGGCATCTGGGGTGGTTTGACCGGCCTCGGCGGCACCCTCGGCTTCGTGATGTCCGGTGTGCTGACCGACGCCGTCTCGTGGCGCTGGATCTTCTACGTCAACGTGCCCGTCGCCGTCCTGATCCTCGTCGTCGCGCCGCGGATCGTGACCGACGACCGGAAGCCCCGGCCGAAGGAAGGCCGGCTCGACTTCACCGGCGCGGTCACGGCCACCGCCGGCCTGGTGGCTATCGTCTACGGGCTGCTCCAAGCCGCCGCCAGGCCCTGGGGAGCCACCGAAGTGCTGCTTCCCGTCATCGCCGGAGCCTGCCTGCTGGGGGTCACGGTCGTCGTGGAGCTGAAGTCCCGCAACCCGTTGATCCCGTTGCGGTTCTTCGCCGACCGGACCCGGACCACGATCAACATCGCGACGCTGGGGTTCATGGCCGCGTTCGTCTCGTACACGTTCCTGCTGACCCTGTTCGAGCAGCAGGTGCTGGGCTACTCACCACTGCGGACGGGGCTGCTGTACCTGCCGCTCGGCGTCGCGATCGGAGCCGGGATCGCCCTCTGCACCACGCTGATGCCGCGGTTC
This sequence comes from Amycolatopsis sp. CA-230715, assembly GCF_018736145.1. Taxonomy (GTDB): domain Bacteria; phylum Actinomycetota; class Actinomycetes; order Mycobacteriales; family Pseudonocardiaceae; genus Amycolatopsis. The sequence goes on along the minus strand of NZ_CP059997.1, from coordinate 6,265,029 downwards.
GGGGTACGGGCGATGGCTTCGGCCGGTTACCTCGGCGCCGGGATCGGCCTGCTCCTGACCAGCATGATCGACGCCGATTCGGGCTACGGCCGGATCCTCCCCGGGATGCTCGTGTTCGGACTGTTCGCGGGGATCACCATGCCCGCCGGCGCCACGGCGGCATTGCACCAGGTCACCGAGCGGGACTCCAGCCTTGCCTCCGGCGTCCAGAGCACCATGCAGCAGGTCGGCAGCGCGCTGGGCCTGGCCTGCCTGGTCACGCTCGCGCTGCGCCACGCCGGTGGCCGGATGCGGGAGAACGTGCTTCCCTCGATCGCCACGACCGAGGGCTACGCGCTGTCCTTCCGGATCGGCGCCGCGCTGCTCGTGGCCGGCGGGCTATCGGTGATGTTGATGATGGAGCGGGTGGTCCCGTCCGCGTCCGACCCGATCGCGGCGTCCGCCGTGGCCGGGAACCAGTCCGACGTGGCGGCACCGGGTCGCCGCGACGGCTGAGATCTCAAGGAGAACCGTGAAGTACATGATCTTGGTCTACAGCAACCCGACGAAGTGGGAGCACCCGCTGTTCTTCCATCAGGAGAAAGCCGCGTCGCCGGAGGAACGGGACGCTCAGCTGGCCGGGATGACCCGGCTGATGGAGGAGATCTCCGCGTCCGGGGAGCTGGGGCCCACGCACGTACTCGGCGATCCGGCGCTCACCAAGACGGTGCGCCCGCAGGAGGATTCCCTGGTCACCACGGACGGGCCGTTCCTGGAGTCCAAAGAGCACCTGGCCGGCTGGTTCGTGGTCGACGTGCCCAGCCTCGACCGCGCGATCGAGATCGCCTCGCGGATCCCGGACACGCGTTACCTGGCCACCGAGGTCCGGCCGATTCTGGACGTTCCCCGACCGGACTGAGGGACTCGGACCACGAGCCAGGAAGGAGGTCAGCTCGCGCGCGGGAGGCGGCGGCCGGGCGGGGCGGATTCGAGCCAGGACAGGAAGCCGGTGAGCGCACCGGGGCCCATCGCGATTTCGATGGCTTCCTGGGTATCCGATTCGCACCGCAGCACGGTCGAACCGGCGGGGACGGCGTAGGACTCGGTGCCGATCGGGTCGCGGCGGTCCGCGATCTCCAGTGCGTGGCGTTCGAAAACCCGGTCCGGGCCGGAGCGCAGGCTCCACACCCGGTACCAGGCGAACGCGTCACCTTCGTAGCGGCCGATCCCGAGGTGCCAGCCCGCACGAGCACTGTCGGGGCGCCAGCGCAACGCGACGCTGACGCCGCCGTTCTTCCGCATCCGCACCCACCGCAGCGAGTACCAGACCGCCACGACGGCGAGCACGACCAGGAGCCCCAGGACAACCACGGTGATCTCCACGGCCGGCTCCCGCTCGTCGCCGTACTAGGCCGACTGCCCGGCGGCGCGGAGGCGTGCGCTTGCTCTGGCCCGCTCGGCGTCGTCGTCCGCCGCGGAAAGCGCGGACCTCGCCTGCTCGACGTCGATCTCGTCGGCCAGTTCCGCGGACTCGGCGAGAATGCTCACGCCGCTCCCGGTGACGGACAGGAAACCGCCGTGCACCGCGGCCGTGAACGTGTCACCGTCCGTGGTGTCGACCTTGACCACGCCGCCCTCGACCAGCTGACCGAGCACCGGCTCGTGACCGGTCATGATCCCGATCTCGCCCTCGGTGGTCTGGGCCACCACGAACGTGGCCTTGCCCGACCAGAGGCGCCGCTCGACGGCGACAAGCTCCACCGACATCTCAGCCACGTAGCTCTCCTTCACCTCGGTCGCTTCCCCGAGTGTAATAGCTAATCGTTCAAGTAGGTGAGGACCGACGGATCCGGCCTTCGGCCCCCGGTTACGACAGCGGGATCAGAATCCACAGTGGACACTGATCCCGCTGCCGGAACGCCGGTCACTTGCCGGTGATGTCCTTGTACTTCTTCTCGAGGTCTTCGAGGCCACCGATGCCGAGGAACGCCTGCTCGGGGTAGTGGTCGAAGTCACCCTTGGTGATCCGGTCGAATGCCTCGATGGTCTCCGCCATCGGCACCGTGGAACCGGGGATCTGCGTGAATGTCTCCGCGACCAGCATGTTCTGGGAGAGGAAGCGCTCGATGCGGCGCGCGCGCTGCACGGTGAGCTTGTCCTCTTCCGAGAGCTCGTCCATACCGAGGATCGCGATGATGTCCTGCAGCTCCTTGTACTTCTGCAGGATCCGGATGACCTCGGAGGCGACGCGGTAGTGGTCCTCGCCGACGATCGCGGGGTCGAGGATCGTCGAGGTGGAGGCCAGCGGGTCCACCGCGGGGAAGATGCCCTTCTGGAACACCGACCGGGAAAGCTCGGTGGTGGCGTCCAGGTGCGCGAACGTGGTCGCGGGCGCCGGGTCGGTGTAGTCGTCCGCCGGCACGTAGATCGCCTGCATCGAGGTGATCGAACGGCCCTTGGTCGAGGTGATCCGCTCCTGCAGTTCACCCATCTCGTCGGCCAGCGTCGGCTGGTAACCCACGGCGGAAGGCATGCGGCCCAGCAGGGTCGACACCTCGGAACCGGCCTGGGTGAACCGGAAGATGTTGTCGACGAACAGCAGCACGTCCTGGTTCTGGACGTCGCGGAAGTACTCCGCCATGGTCAGCGCGGACAGCGCGACCCGCATACGGGTGCCCGGCGGCTCGTCCATCTGACCGAACACCAGCGCGGTGTTGTCGATGGTGCCGTCCTCGCTGAGCTCGAGGAACATGTCGGTGCCCTCACGGGTGCGCTCACCGACGCCCGCGAACACCGAGCTACCACCGAAGTTCTTGGCGATACGGGTGATCATCTCCTTGATGAGCACCGTCTTGCCGACGCCGGCACCGCCGAACAGGCCGATCTTGCCACCCTGCACGTACGGGGTGAGCAGGTCGATCACCTTGAGGCCGGTCTCCAGCATCGTGGTGCGGCCCTCGAGCTGGTCGAACGCCGGGGGCTTGCGGTGGATGCCCCAGCGCTCGAGGTCGGCGCCGTAGCCGGGCTCGTCGAGGCAGTCGCCGAGCGCGTTGTAGACGTGGCCCTTGACCTTGTCGCCGACCGGGACCGAGATCGGGCCGCCGGTGTCGGTGACCTCGGCGCCGCGGACGAGACCGTCCTGCGGCGCCAGCGAAACGGTCCGGACCAGGTTGTCACCGAGGTGCTGTGCGACCTCGAGGGTCACCGTCTTGCGCAGTTCCGCGAACTCGATGTCGACCTTGAGCGCGTTGAACAGCTCCGGGACGGCGCCACGGGGGAACTCGACGTCGACGACCGGACCGGTCACCGAGACGATCCGGCCCTTGAGGGCGGTGGGGGTTTCTTGTGTGGCAGTCATCGCTCAGTCATCTCTCCTGATATGTGGAAACGACCTAGTCGTTTCCAGCGGCAGCGGCGAGCGCATCCGCCCCACCGACGATTTCGCTGATCTCCTGGGTCACCTGCGCCTGACGCGCCTGGTTCGCGAGCCTGGTCAGTTCGCTGACCAGATCGTTCGCGTTGTCCGAAGCCGCCTTCATGGCCGTGCGGCGCGCGGCCAGCTCGGACGCCGCCGATTCCAGCAACGCCGCGAAGATCCGCGTGTTGATGTACTTCGGCAGCAGCGCGGCCAGCAGGCGGTCCGCGCTCGGCTCGAACTCGTACGACGGCGCGATACCGGCGGGCTTCTCCTCGCCCTCCTCCGCGTACTCGACCTCGAGCGGGGCGATCCGCTTCGCGACCGGGGTCTGCGTCAGCATCGACTTGAACTCGGTGTAGACGATGTGCAGTTCGTCCACCCCGAGCACGCCGTCGGCGTTACCAGCCTCGTCGTCCGCGCCGGAAAGGAACGAGCCGACCAGCTTCTCACCCACGGTCGCCGCGTCCTCGTAGTGCGGGCGCTGGGAGAACCCGGTCCAGCGGTCCGCGGTCTCGCGGCTGCGGAACTGGTAGTAGTTCACGCCCTTGTCGCCGATCACGTAGACCAGCGGCTGCTTGCCCTGCTCGCGCAGCAGCGAAAGCAGCTCCTCGGTGGCACGCAGCACGTTCGCGTTGTAACCACCGCACAGGCCCTTGTCGCTCGTCACGACCAGCACCGCGGCGCGCTTCGGGTTCTCCCGCTCGGTCAGCAGCGGGTGGTTGAGGCTCGACGCCGCGTCGGCCAACGCCGAGAGCACTTTGGTGATCTCTTCGGCGTAGGGCCGCGAAGCCTCCATGCGGGCCTGCGCCTTGCCGATGCGCGAGGTCGCGATGAGCTCGTAGGCCTTCGTGATCTTGCCGATCGACTTGGTCGCCCTGACCCGTTCGCGTAGCTCTCGAAGTTGTGCCATCCCTGGTACCCGGTTACTTCTTCGGCGCGGGCTTGTTGACCTTCACGGTCTCCTGCCCGACCTTGTCGGCGTCCATCGCGTCGGCGTCCACGCCGCCGAGGGTCTTGCCCTCGGAGGTGGTGAAGCCCTTCTTGAACTCGGTGGTGGCGGCGACGACCGACTCGGCGATCTCGTCGCTCCACTTCTTCTCGTCGCGGATCTTGGCGAAGATCTCGTCGTGCTTGTGCCGGATGTTCTCGACGAGCTCGCGGTTGAACCGCGCGGTGTCCTCGATCGGCACGTCGTCGAAGTGGCCCTTGGTGCCGAGGAACACGGTGATGATCTGCTGCTCGACCGGGATCGGCGAGTTCTGCGGCTGCTTGAGCAGCTCGTACAGGCGGGCACCGCGGTCGAGCTGGGCCTTCGAGGCGGCGTCGAGGTCGGAGGCGAACGCGGAGAACGCCTTCAGCTCCTCGTACTGCGACAGGTCGATCCGGAGCGAACCGGACACCGTCTTCATCGCCTTGATCTGCGCGTCACCGCCGACTCGGGAGACCGAGGTGGTGACGTCGACCGCGGGGCGCTGGCCCGAGTTGAACAGGTCCGACTGGAAGAAGCACTGGCCGTCGGTGATCGAGATGACGTTCGTCGGGATGTAGGCCGAGATGTCGTTGGCCTTCGTCTCGATGATCGGCAGCCCGGTCAGCGAGCCCGCGCCCAGCTCGTCGTTCAGCTTGGCGCAGCGCTCGAGCAGCCGCGAGTGCAAGTAGAAGACGTCGCCGGGGAACGCTTCGCGGCCCGGCGGGCGGCGCAGCAGCAGCGAGATCGCGCGGTAGGCCTCGGCCTGCTTGGTGAGGTCGTCGAACACGATGAGGACGTGCTTGCCCTCGTACATCCAGTGCTGGCCGAGCGCGGCACCGGTGAACGGCGCCAGCCACTTGAAGCCCGCGGAGTCCGAAGCGGGGGCGGCGACGATGGTGGTGTACTCCAGCGCGCCCGCGTCCTCGAGGGTCTTGCGGACGTTCGCGATCGTCGAGCCCTTCTGGCCCACCGCGACGTAGATGCAGCGCACCTGCTGCTTCGGGTCGCCGGTGTCCCAGTTGCGCTTCTGGTTGATGATCGTGTCGACGCAGACCGTGGTCTTACCGGTCTTGCGGTCGCCGATGATCAGCTGGCGCTGGCCGCGGCCGATCGGGGTCATCGCGTCGATCGAGGTGATACCGGTCTGCAGCGGCTCCGACACCGGCTGGCGCTGCACCACCGAAGCGGCCTGCAGCTCGAGGGCGCGGCGATCGGTGGATTCGATGTCGCCGAGGCCGTCGATGGCCTTGCCGAGCGGGTCGATGGTGCGGCCGAGGAAGTTCTCGCCGACCGGGATCGAGAGGATCTGGCCGGTCCGCTTGACCTCCTGGCCTTCCTCGATCTTCTCGAAGTTGCCGAGGATGACCACACCCATCTGGCGGGGCTCCAGGTTCTGGGCGACGCCCAGCACCCCGCCGGGGAACTCCAGCAGCTCGTTCGCCATGGTCGAGGGCAGGCCCTCGACGTGGGCGACGCCGTCACCGGTGTCCACCACCGTGCCGACCTCTTCCCGGCTCACGTCCGGGGCATAACTGGAGACGTAGTTCTCGATCGCGCTCCGGATCTCATCCGAGGAGATCGTCAGCTCCGCCATTTCGTTCCCGCTCTCGCTTCGTTCTTGCCAGTGTCAAAAGTTTCGGGGTGTTCAGCCGGCCAGCTGCCTGCGCAGCGCCTCGATCCGGCCTGCCGCGCTGCCGTCCATGACCTCGTCGCCGACCCTGACGATGAGCCCACCGCCGAGCTTCGGGTCGACCTCGATGCGCAACGAGATCTGCTTGCCGTAGATCGCGGCCAGCTTCTCGGCGAGCTGCGACCGCTGCTCGCCGGACAGCTCACTGGCCGTGGTCACGTACGCGACCGCGCGCTGCCGCCGCTCGGCAGCCAGCTTCACGAGCTGGTCGAGGCCTCCTGCGACGCTGCGCCCGCGGTTGCGGAGGATCGCCTGCTCGGCGAGCTTCTCGGTGACCACGTCCACCTTGTCGGAGAACAGGGTCCGCACCAGCGTGCGCTTGGCTTCGGCGGGTGCCGTCTGCTCGGACAGCGCCCGTTCGAGCGCGGGCTCGCCGGCCACGATCCTGGCGACCCGGAACAGCTCGTCCTCGACCGTGTCGAGGTTGCCGGTCTTCTCCGCGCTGGTCAGCAGCGCGGATCGGCCGAGCGACTCGATCCCGTCGAGCAGTTCGCGGGGGCTGGACCACCGGCTGGAGACCGCGGTTTCGAGCACCTTCAGCGACGGCGCCGAGAGCTTGCTCTCCAGCAACGACCTGAGGAGGTTCTTCCGCGCTTCCGGCGCCGACGAGGCGTCAGCGACCGCGCGGCGGAGGCCGATCTCGCCGGTCAGCAGGTCGACGACCGACAGCAGCTCCTCGCCGACGGTCGCCGGGTCGGTGCCCGCGTCGCCGAGAACCTCGCCGAGCGTGTTCTCGGCGAGGCCGAGCGCTTCACGGCTCGCAGCATGCAGCGTCATTTCAGTCCTATCTCCAACCCGCGGTCGTCGAACGCGTGATCATCTCCGGCGGCCTTACTTACCCGACCCGTTGGAACCGAGCTCGGCGAGGAACCGGTCGACCGTGCCGCGCTTGCGGGCCTCGTCCTGGAGCGACTCGCCGACGATGCGGCTGGCCAGCTCCACCGAGTTGCGGCCGATCTCCGACCTCAGCTCGGCGACGATCTGGGCCCGCTGCGCCTGCAGCTGGGCCTCGCCCTGCGCCACGATGCGCTTCGACTCTTCCTGAGCCTCGGCGCGCAGTTCTTCCTTGATCTGCTCGGCTTCGAGCCGGGCGTCGTCACGGATCTTGGCGGCCTCGGACCGGGCGTCGGCCAGCTGCGCCTTGTACTGCTCGAGCGCGGCCTCGGCTTCGGCTTGGGCCTTCTCCGCCCGCTCGATGCCACCTTCGATCTTCTCGGCCCGCTCCGCGTACATCTTCTCGAAGCGCGGTGACACGAACTTCCAGATGATGAACAGCAGCACGAGGAACGAGATGAGGCCGATGATGAGTTCCGGGACATCCGGAACGACCGGGCTCTTGGCCTCCGCGGCCAGGTTCACTGAGGCATTCACCACGACGTCTCCCTAAGTGAGGCGTCAGCTCAGGACGCGATGAAGTAGAGCACGAAGCCCAGCAGCGCGAGCACCTCGGTGAAGATGAAGGTCGAGAAGCCCATGTTCATCAGCTTGCCCTGCGCCTCGGGCTGGCGGGCGGTGCCGTTGATGACCGCGGCGAAGACGAGACCCACACCGATACCGGGGCCGATCGCGGCGAGGCCGTAGCCGATGGCGGCGAGACCGCTGTCGCTGACGGTCTTCGCGGCTTCCTGCGCCAAAACAATGCTGCTCACTTGCGTTTCCTTCCAACTCGGTCCGCAACTACGCGGATCGGGGGCTTTGGTTTCTCCGTGTCTCCCGGCTGGGAGGGGTACTGCCGCTGTTTTCGATTAGTGCTCGCTCGCCACCGCGGCGCCGATGTACCCGGCGGAAAGGAGAGCGAAAATGTAGGCCTGCAGAATCTGGATGAACACCTCGAGCAGCGCCATCGCGATGGCGATCACGAATGAAACGATCGAAGTGCCTTTCAGGCCCCAGTTGGCCTGCTCCAGCAGGAAGTGCCCGCCGATGGTGAACACCGCGATGATCAGGTGACCGGCCAGCATCGCGGCGAAAACTCGGATCGCGAGCGTCAGCGGGTTCAGCACGAACTTCTGGAAGAACTCGATGACGATCAGCAGCGGCAGCACCCAGACCGGGATGTTCGGCAGCACGAGCTGGTGCTTCATGTAGCCGAAGAAACCGTGCCGGCGAATACCCGCGATGTGGTAGACCGGGTAGACCACGAGCACCGAAAGCGCGATCGGGAATCCGATGTGCGCCATCGTGGGGTACTGGATGAACGGGAACATCCCGAACAGGTTGTTCACCAGCACGAAGGTGAAGATGGTCAGGATCAGCGGGATGTACGGCCGGAAGTTCTCGGAGCCGATCTGCTGCCGCGCGATGCTGTTGCGGCCGAAGTCGTACGCCGACTCGGCCAGGAACTGCGACTTCGTCGGCACGATCTTGAGGTTCCGCGAGGACAGCAGGAAGTACGCCGCAATGATGATCATGGCCAGGACGACCAGCAGCATCGGCTTGGTCACTCCGCCGAAGATCGGCGGGAGGTCGAGGTCCTGCGGGCCTGGGGGGATGAACTCGCCGCCCGAGGCCAGTACCAGCGCGCCCAACGGGGCTCCTTCCGGTTCTCCCGGCCGGCGTTCACTCCGCCGGGGGAATCGTCACGATCTGGACTTAACGTACCCGATACGTTTCGGGTACTCGGAGGCGGCTGCCCCTCCAGTAACGTGGCCCGGAAGCGGGAACGACGATACGACTGATCGCCACGCTGCTACCCGGAGTTCGTCAACTGGGAGTGCGACCATGGTCGCCCCCGCGAAACGGACCATATCAGCCGGGCGGAGGACGCCGTACAGGCGTACTCCTAAAGCGAGCTGTTGGGGATGACGGTGGGGGTCTTCGTCGTCATGAACGCCCTGCCCTCCACCGTCGCGGCCACCACGACGCAGGCGGCGAAGGTCAGTCCGAAGCTGTACCGGTCGATCACCGTGACGCCCTTGAGCGCGAACGTCAGGCCGAAGAGGACGATCAGCTTCAGCGCGTATCCACCGAGGACGGCCGCCATCGCGAACTGGGGCGACTGGTGCGCGCTGTAGCGCATGATGGTCAGCGTCAGCAGGGACGAGCCGAGCGCCAGCACGCCGCCGAGCAAGGCGCCGTAAAGCCCGCCGGTGCCCTTCACGATCACCGCGATCACCACCGCGGCGACGATCACGACGGGCAGCGCGATCAGGGTCGCCTTCTTCATCGCGGCCTGCAGCTTCAGCACAGACGGGGCGTACGGGCTCTCGGGTTCGCCGGTCTGAGCCTGCTCGGTCTGGGCGTCACTCACTGCACTGCTCCCTGGTCGCGAAGCCCTCAGTCTAGACGCGCACATGATCGGGCACGGCGGCGGCTCCCGCCGAAGCGGGTTCCCGGTCCGTCACCTCACCGGTGTCTTCCGGTCTTCGAACTCACCGGCGTCGGCCCTGATCTCGTCGAAGACGAGCCGGAGGTCGCGGAGTGCGGGCTCCACGCCCTCGACGTTCCCGACGCCACCGACGTGCAGGATCACTTCGTCGACACCGGCGGCGTAGTACTCACGGATCCGCCCGGCCACGGTTTCCGGTGGCCCGTAAGCGAAAACGCCGGAATCCACCAGCATCCGCACCCCGCCCTCGCGGTCGGTGTGGTCCACCGGCACACCGGCGCGCCGCAGCATGTCCGCGTAGTGCGGCCGGGTCACGTGCGTGCCCACCACCTCGGTGGCGAGGCGGCAGGGGTCCCGGTGGGCGCGTTCCAGCGCGATCGGCACCACGGTCGCGATCCGCGCGCGCCGGTCGCGACCGGCCCGGCGCGCGGCGGCCTCCAGCGCGGGCACGAGCTCGCCCGCGACGAACGACGGGGGCGTCATCCAGGTGATGGCGACGTCGGCGATCTCGCCCACCGAACCCGCCATCGCGGGCCGGAGCACCCCGGCACCGATTTCGACCGGTGGATGCGGCACGGGGATCAGCTTCGAGTTCGTCGAGAAGTAGTCGCCGGCGAAGTCGACCGGCTCACCCGCGAGCAGGCCGCGCAGGATCGTCAGGTACTCGACGGTGGCCGCGCGCGGGCTGCGGTAGTCGGCGCCGGTCAGCAGGCGGCGATCCTGGTCCCCGGCGGGGCCGTAGCCCGCGACGAACGGGTGGCCGGTCAGCGCGGCGACGGTGCGCGCGTGCAGCGCCGCCTCGAACGGATGCCGCAGCGGAGTCAGCGTCACGGCGGTGCCGACCGGGAGGCGGATGCCGAGCCCGGCGAAGTAGGCCACCAGCTGGTGCAGTTCGAGGGTCTGCACCTGGCCGAACCACAGCCGTCTCGGCCCGATCCCCGCCACCGCGCTCGCGATGCGGGCGGCCAGGTCGATCGAGGTGGGGTTTCCGGGGAACAGGACGGAGGTCCCGTTCGCGGCGCGGGCGTGGTCGGTCAGCACAGGGGCTCCCCCGCGGCCACGAGCGACCGCCCGGCGCCGTCGATCATGTCGGCGAGGCGGTCGATCCTCGCGTTGATGAGCTCTCGCCACCCGAGGTGGGCCGCGACGTGCCGCAGCCCCGACAGGTACATCACGGTGGCGGCTCTGCCCGTCCGGTCACGGTCGACGCCGTCGCCGTACCCGTCGAGGAAGGCGCGGGCGATCTCGCCGAGGTCGAGCGCGCCGCGCTCCATCATCCCGGTTATTTCGGTGTAGGCCGGGATCTCGGCGAGGAACTTCCCGACGTCGACCTCGGGCCCGGAAGCACCGATGTCCGGCCCGGTCAGCAGCCATCCCCGCGAGAGCTCCTCGTCCGGCACGAGATGGCCGAGCGTCACCGCGCCGTGGCACAGGCAGGCCCGCCGTCCGACCAGTTCGGCGCACCAGTCGAGCACGATCTTCCAGCGCGCGGTGCCGAGCCGTTCGGCGACCGCGGTGTGCAGGAACGACGCGTCGCGGGTGCCGAGGCCCGACCAGGCCCAATCGGACAGCTCGCGCAGGCGGCGCGGCACCTCGGCGTAGCCGGGCGGCACCGGTTTCCGGTGCAGTCCGCGCAACGCGCCGCCCAGCGCGGCGGCGAGGCCGACGGCGTCGCCGGGACGGATCTTGGCGCCGAGCAACCGCCAGCCGACGCTCAACGGCGACGGCACCCGGTACTCGATCCCGTCGGCGACCGGTCGCGCGACGGCGAACCCGATCCGGGGCGTTCCCGCGTCCTCGAACGCGGCGAGCGCCTCTTCCGGCGCGAAGACCGCGGGCGCGATCCCCATCCGGCCCGTGGTTTCACGCCAGCGATAGGCGCCGGAATCGTGGTGGAAGACGTCGGTACGGACGTTGAAGGTCTCGTACGAGAGCACGCGTTCCCCTGCTTCGCTCATGATCGTCCCCTGTGTCGGTGGAACCGGTGTGCGGGCACGGTTTCCCGTGCCCGCACACCGGAGTCGGTACAGCGCTCCGCACCGGGCGGAGCCGGGACTCAGCCGCAGCCGGCGATGAGCGTGCTGATCGTGACGGTCAGGCTGATGCAGGTCAGGCACGCCACCAGGTCCGAGCCCGCGTGGACCTGGAGGTCGAGCTCGGTGGCATCGGTGTAGGTGCCGTAACCGTCGACCAGTTCCTCCAGCAGGGCGGTGTCCGCGGTGGTCAAGGTGTTCTCGACGAGCTGCATGGCACTTCCTTTCTTTTCTGGTTGTTCCCCTATTTGTTTCTTCCCTGGACGATCCCGATGCCCTGGGAAGTCAATGGCGGGCGAGGTTGCGCTCCGGTGCCGCGGGATCGCACCCGGCGGCGGTGAGCGCGGTCGCCACGGACGCCCGCGGATCCGAGCCCGCTTCCCCTTGGTGGTAGGCCAAAATCCCCTCGACGACGGCTTCGGCCCGGTGCTCGCCGAAGCTCTGCCGCGGTCGCCCCTGCCGCGGGTCGTCCGGTTCGCTGGCGACGGAGACCCCTGGCGCGATGGGTGCGGCGAACGGCGACCCACCGGAACCGGGCGCTACCACGGAGGCCGCGTCGCAGACCGATTCCGCCGCGGTTCGCTCGTCTTCCGCGTCGGCGTAGACCACGAGCGCGTCGTTGCGCGGATAGGATTCCGCGACCGTGAGCGTCTTCGCCCGGTAGGGCAAACCCGCCGACTCGAGCCGTTCGAGAACCCGTGCCCAGACGGTCCGCCCCTCGACGGGATCGGCGAGGCGCACGTACAGGCGCACGATCCGCCCGCGAGGAGCCCCCGCGGATCCGTCCACGAGCAGGAAACCCGGCGACAGGTTCGGTCGCACCGACGGCAGCGCCGCGACGGTCCCGCCTTCGCGCAGGTCCTCGGCGGAAAGCCGGACGCGCACACCGCCCACGGTGACGACCGCGTCGGCGCCCTCCCGCGAAATCGGGCGGACCGGCGTCGGTGTGGTGGCGTGCGGGACCGCTTCGATCAGCGGGCCTTCGATCCCGGGATCGCGGTACCGCGGCATCGCCGAGGTTTCCGCCGCACCCTGGTGGAAGTGCTCGTACACGGCGGAGGCGAGCTTTCCCTTCAACTCGGCACGGCTCGTCGCGGTCACCGCCCGATCCCCGGCCACGGCGGTGAGCGCGGGGAGGTCGACGGTGATGCCGCCGAGCACGGCGGAAAGGCGGTCCGCGAGCACGGGAGCGGTCCGGGTCATCGGTGGTCCTCCAGTCCGAGCGCGGTGAAGAACTTCTCCGGGCGGACCAGTGCCGTCCTGCCGACGCCCACCACGGCGCGCTGGGTCGCGGACAGCCGGGGGCCGAACCGCGCGGAGGCGAAGAGGCGTTCGAAGGTGTGCCAGCCGGCGTAGCCGACGGCTCGCGCGGCGAGTCCGGCGTCGGCGAAGTCCGCGGCCTCGCGGTAGCCGCGCCAGAAGGAAGAGACCAGGGGCCGGATCCCCGCGATCTCGGCCACCCCGCGGCGCAGCACGCCCTCGTGCCCGGACAGGTCGTCGTCACCGTTGCCCGCGATGCCCAGCACCGCGCGGTAGAGCCATTCCCCGACGAAGCCCCCCACGTCGCGCGCCGGGTCGCCGAGCCGGAATTCCTCCCAGTCCGTCAAGTAGACGCTCGCGCCGTCGATCAGGTACTGGTCCAGCCGGAGATCGGCGTGGATCGGGCGGTGCACCGCGGCGCGCTCGTGTTCGCGCAGCCGGTCGACGGCCGCCAGCAGCACGCGGTCGTACTGGATCAGGTTCCACAGCTCCAGCTCGGCGGCGCTGAGTTCGACGAACTGCGCGGCGGAGAGCCTGCGAAGCGCGGGCTCTTCCGGGAGAACGGACTGGGCGGCGCCGAACCGGGTCGGGTCGGCCGCCGGGAACCCGTGCAGCCTGCCCAGCAGCGCGCCCATCCGCGCGCAGTCCGACGCGGTGATCCGGTCATCGGTGGCGAGTTCCGCACCGCTGCGGTGACCGAGCACGCGTTCGAACACCAGCAGGCCGTTGCGTTCGTCGTGCCCGAGCAGGCTCGGGGCCCGCACTCCGCCGCCGCCGCGTTCGCGGTTCATTTCCTCGAACCGGACGGCGCGCTCGAACTGCACCGCGGCTCCGTCGATCTTCTTCACGAACACTTCGGCACCGGCGGTGGTCCGCCCCGCGCAGTTCTGGTTGCGGCCGAGATAGGACACCCCGGATTCCGGCACGAAGCCGCCGAGGCCGAGGCCGCGCAACAAGGTGCCGGTCGCCTCGGACCCGGCCAGCTCCGACAGCGTGGCGAACACCGGCGGGGTTTCGACGGCCGTCATGACGCCGAACCCGGCTTCCGGTAAACCGAAATGACGCGGTCGTGGTCGCCGGTGGGCTGTTCCCGGCGCCATCCCGACCAGCGGCCTTCCAGCCGGAGGCCGGCGAGCTTGGCCATCAGGTCGAGTTCCGACGGCCAGATGTGCCTGCCCGCCTCCTGGCCGATCCGGAGGCCGCCGGAACCGAGGACGCAGTAGGTGGCCACCGCGGTCTGGCTCGCCTTGTCGGCCTGCGCCGTGGCGATGACCATCGAATCGGCGGAAAGCGCCTGCGCGCTGGTGACCGGGTAGGTCCGGCGGTACATCTCACCGGGGCCGATCGTCTCGAGCACGGCGGCCCCGCCGTCCCTGAGCTGCTCCCCGATCCGGAGCACGGTTTCGACCTGGGCCTCCTGCGTGAGCAGCGCGCCGAGGGTGTTGATCGCCATCAGCACGACGTCGGCGTCCTCGATGACCGTCGTCGCCGAGAAATCGCCCTCCAGCGCGGTGATCCGCCCTTCGGGGTCCCGTTCGCGGAGCTTGGCGAGCATCTCGGGCGAGGAGTCGATGCCGTACACCTTCCGGCCGGTGCCCGCGATGTGGGTCGCGACGCGTCCGGTGCCGATCCCGAGCTCCACGACGGTCCCGTCCTCGGGGCACAGCCCGGCGACGAACTCGGCCGCCAGCTTCGCCTCCCCGGAGTCCGGGTAGATCAGGTCGTAGATCGCCGCCATCGACTCGCCGTAGCTCTTTCCGGCAGGATTCACCCCTGGCTCCTCAGTTCGTTTTCAGCGGACCGGAAAAACCCGGTTTAATTCAAAAATGACACAAAGACTGGACGCGAAAAAGTGCGGAACCAGTCGGCAGATTCCCGGAATCGGCGACGCAACCGAACGAGAACAACGCTACCCACGACAACTCAAGATCGTCTACTGGACTTTTCTGTTGCACCGTTCGGCGTAACGCGACTCCTCGGCCCGGCAACGCTTGACACGCTCGCCGAGTTTTTCGCTACAGTTCGACCGGACAAGGCAGCCTCACTGGGGACGCCGATCGGGAAACCGGACGGCGAAAAGAGGGAAACTTGCACACAATAACAGAGTCACGCCAAGAACTGACAACCGTCGCCGTTGCCGGCTGCGCCGAGACGCAGGAACAATGGGAGCGGGAATTCACCGATTCGTACGCGAAGATCATCCGTTGCCCGAAGAGTTCCGCGTTGACACCCACGTTCGTCCGGCACTACCAGCCGGACTGGCTCGTCTTGATGGCCGATTCGGGCCACCACGCGCGTAACCTGATCTCGGCCGTCGGCGGCATATCGCCCGGCCTCTCGATCGCGGTCGTGGCGGCCGACGAAGTCGCTGGCACGCTGGGCAGGGCGCACTGGGGCCGAGGCGTCCGCGTGATCGCCGGGTCCAGCGCCACCCCGAGCAGGCTGATGTGCCTGATGACCACCAGCGACCAGCTCGACGTCGCGGTCTTCGACCTGGCGGCCACCAGGAGCGGTTCGGCGTCGGTGGCGTTCCACCTCACCGACCGGGAGTGGCAGGTGCTGCTGCAGCTCACCCGCGGCCGTTCGAACTCCGAGATCGCGAAGGAACTCGCGATCAGCCTCAACACCGTGCAGTTCCACGTCGGCAACGTGCTGCGCAAGACCGGGGCGCGCAGCCGCGCGGAGGCGATCGTGAAGTTCGCGCGGTGCGGATTCCCCGGGGCGACGCGATGACCGATCCGTCACAGGCCGGGTACGACGCGGTGATCATCGGCGGTGGGCCCGCCGGGCTCACCGCCGCGCTGACCCTGAGCCGGTACCGGCACCGCGTGCTGGTGGCCGACGCGCCGGAACCGCCGCGCAACGCGGCGTCACCGGGGATGCACGGCATGCCGGGGCTGGAAGGCGTGTCCCCGGCGGAACTCCGCGACCGGGTCTGGCGGGAGATCGGCCAGTACGGCATGGCCACGCGCCTCCCGCTGCGGGCCCGCGACGTCCGGCCGCACGACGGCGGAGGCTTCACCGTGGACTTCGCGGGTGGCGCCCCCGTCTCGGCGGCGACCGTGCTGCTCGCCACGGGTGCGGTCGATGAGCTGCCCCACGACATCGACGGGTTCGACGACTGCTGGGGCCGCAGTGTCATCCACTGCCCGTTCTGCCTCGGCTGGGAGAACACCGGCCGGCCCTGGGGCGTCGTCGTGGACGAGGCGAGCCACGCCGCCGTCGCGGCGACCGGGTTCGGGTCGTGGACCGAGGACGCGATCGCGATCGTCCCGCCGGGCATGCCGCACGTGGAGGAGGCGCGCGCGGTCGCGAAACGGGCCGGTGGGGACGTCGTCGAAGGCACCGTCCGGCGGCTGCTGCACGACAACGGCGCCCTGCACACGGTGGAGTTCGACGACGGCAGCCGGTTGGCACGGCGAACACTGCTGTGGACGCCGAAGCAACGGCCGGTGCCGCTGGTCGCCGCGCTCGCCGACGAGCTGAACCTGTCGATGGACGAGGACGGCTTCGTGGCGGTGGACGACACCCGCCAGACCGGGGTCACGGGGCTCTACGCGGCGGGTGACGTCACGACGCGGTGGGAGCAGAGCGGCATGGCCGCGGCCGCGGCGGGCGCCCGTGCCGCCGACGCGATCCACCTGGCCCTGCTCACGGCGCGGTTACGGGGCGTCGCGGTTGCGTGAGCGCAACCGCGGGACGATGGTGACCAGGACCGCGAGCACCAGCCCCACCACGACGAGCCAGAACACCAGCGCGGTGTCGAAGAGCGTCACCGAGACGGCGCCGAAGGCGAGCAGCCCGGCGAACAGGTAGGCGAGCAGCACCGCGCGGCGCTGGGAGTGCCCGATTTCGAGCAGTCGGTGGTGCAGGTGCATCTTGTCGGCCGCGAACGGGCTCTCCCCGCGCCGGGTGCGCCGGATGACGGCCATCAGCAGGTCGAGCAGCGGCAGGAAGAGCACCGCGGCCACCACGAACAGCGGCGAGAGCAGCGCCAGGGTGTCCGACGGGCCGAACTGGGTGTAGTTGATCTTGCCGGACGCCGAGGTGCTGGCGGCGGCGAGCATCAGCCCGATCATCATCGAGCCGGAGTCGCCCATGAAGATCTTCGCGGGCTGGAAGTTGTGCGGTAAGAACCCGAGGCAGGCCCCCGCGAGCGTCGAGGCGATGAGCGCGGGCGGGTAGCTGCCGACGTCGCCGCCGGAGGAGGCCAGGATCCCGAGCGAGAACGCGCACGTGGCGGCGGCCGCGATGAACCCGAGCCCGCTCGCGAGCCCGTCGAGGCCGTCGACGAAGTTCATCGCGTTGACCATCACGACCACCAGGAGCACGGCGAGCAGCCCGCCCTGGTTGCGGTCGAGCACGAGCACCGAGCCGAGGATGTCGCCGTCCCCGCCCCACGGGACCCAGAAGCTGTTCCACTGCACGCCGAAGATGACCAGGATGCCCGCGCACATCACCTGGCCGGCGAGCTTGGTCCAGGCGTCCAGCTCGAACCGGTCGTCGAGCGCGCCGATGAGCACGATGACGCCGCCGCCGATGAGCACGCCGACCGGGTCGAGCGAGAACTCGAACGCCCGGCGCAGCACCGGGAGCTGGTGCGCGAGCGCCATGCCGCCGCACACGCCGAAGTACATCGCGAGCCCGCCCATGCGGGGGATCGGGATGACGTGCACATCGCGCGCACGCGGGTTGGCGATCGCGCCGACCTTGGTCGCGAAGCGGCGGACGAGCCCGGTCAGCAGGAAGGTCAGCGTCGCCGAGATGAGGGCGACCAGGATGTACTCCCGGATGGGGAGACCGGCGTTCAGGGTGGGCACGGCCGCGTCAGTCCTCCGGATTCCGTTGCACGGGCGGCGTCACGCTACCGCGCCCGCCGTGAGGTTCCGGTGGCACCTCAGGCCGGATCCGAGACGGGCACACCGAGCACTTCGGACACTTGCGCGCGGGAGACCGCGCCTTCGCGCAGCAGCACCGGATCCGAGCCGGTGAGGTCGACGATCGAGGACGGCACGGGCTCGCCGGACGGGCCGCCGTCGAGGTACACCGCCACGGAATCGCCGAGCTGCTCGCGCGCTTCTTCGACGTTCGAAGCGGGCGGGCGGCCGGAGACGTTCGCGCTCGACACGGCCATCGGGCCGACGTCGCGCAGCAGTTCCAGCGCCACCGGGTGCAGCGGCATCCGCAGCATCACCGTGCCGCGCGTGGTGCCGAGGTCCCAGTTCAGGCTCGGCGCGTGCGGCAGCACGATGGAGAGGTCGCCTGGCCAGAACGCCTCGATGAGCGCGCGCGCCTGCGGCGGCACGCCGAGCACCAGACCGTCCACAGTGGACCACGAGCCGACCAGGACGCCGACGGGGAGATCGGGGCCGCGGTTCTTGGCGCGCAGCAACGACTGCACCGCGCCGGAGTCGAAGGCGTCCGCGCCGATGCCGTAGACGGTGTCGGTCGGCAGCACCACCAGCCTGCTCGACCGGACCGCGCCCGCCGCCGCGGCGAGCCCGTCCGCCCTGCTGTCGTGTCGCCCGCAGTCGTAAACCGCACTCATGCCGCTGAACTGTAGCGAGGTTCGACGGCGGCTTGCTTAGCGGTGCGGGTAGCGGAACCTCAGCGGCCTTCTCGCTCCGGGATCTCCAACTCATGAATAACCGATTCACCACGGTGAAGCTGTCCTCGCGAGAAGACCGCTGAGAACCCCCGGCGGTGCAAGCTGACGGCCCACTCAAGCGGCTCCGCCGCTTACGAAAAACCGAGGTAGTCCTGCGCGGGCTCAGCCCACGCGTCGCCCGACCACCACCCCCCAAGGAGACGCTTCGCGCTATCCCCTTCGGCGGGCGGTGACGAATCGGGGACAGCCCGCGAGGTCCTGGTGCGCCTCCACCGAGGACAGCACCCTGCGGGCGGACAGCAGCGTCGGCACCGCGGTCCCGTGCGTGTCGTCGTGCTCGATCGCGAGCCCGCCGCCCGGCCGCAGCAACCGCGCGGACAACGCGATCGCGTGCCGGATCACCGCGAGCCCGCCCTCCTGGGCGAACACCGCGTGCGCGGGATCGTGCTGGGACACCTCCGGCGGCACCGCGGTGCCCGGCGGCACGTACGGCGGGTTGCACAGCACCAGGTCCACCAGGCCGTCCAGCTCGGCGAAGATCGTGGGGTCGCCGATGTCACCCGAGTAGAGCCGGATCGGGGTGTCCCCCGCCGCGACGCGCGCGTCGGCGTTGTGCCGCGCCCAGGCGAGGGCCTGGCTGTCGATGTCGACGGCGTACACGACGGCGTCCGGTTTCGCGTGCGCCACCGCCAGCGCGAGCGCGCCCGAGCCGGTGCACAGGTCCACCACGACCGGGTACTCGCGGCCGCGCAGCAGCTTGAGCCCCCATTCGAGGAGCAGTTCGGTCTCCGGGCGCGGCACGAAGACACCGGGGCCGACATCGAGCGTGATGCCCCCCATCGCCGCCCAGCCGGTGAGGTGCTGCAGTGGCACCCGTTTCGCGCGCTGCGCGACGAGCTGGCCGATCGCGTCCACGACGGGCGCGTCCACCAGCGGTAAGAGCGGCAGGCGCCCGCGTTCGACGCCGAGGACGTGCGCGGCGATGAGCTCCGCGTCGGTGCGCGGGGAGGACACGCCTGCCTCGTCGAGGATCCTGGTCGCCTCCATGATCGCCAGGCGCAGCGGTTGTCGCTTCACGCGTCAAGACTGGCACATGCCGGGCAGGTACCCGGCGAGTGCGCCCCGTGCCCGCTGGAGCGTGTCGATTCGTTCATCCATACCGGCCAGCTCGCGCCGCAGGGTGGCGACCAGTTCGGGGCACATGTCCAGTTCGGGCGCGTCGCCCTTGGCGCACGGCAGCACGGTCGCGATGACCTCGGTGGTGAGCCCGGCCGCGAGCAACGCGCGAATCTGGCAGACGGTCGTCACGGCGTCTTCGCCGTAGGCGCGGTAGCCGTTCGCGTCGCGCTCGGGCCGCAGGAGCCTCTGCTCCTCGTAGTACCGCAGCATCCGCTGGCTGACCCCGGTCGTCCCGGACAGCTCGCCGATCAGCATATGACCCCCGTCACCGCGCGTTGGCCTTCACATCGATGTCAGCCCTTAACGTCGGGGCATGGCCAAACATTTCGCCCGTACGGTGGCCGGATCCGGCCAGGGGCTGCTGCTCGCGCACGGTGCCGGCGGGAGCGTCGCCGCGAACTTCGGCACGGTCATCGACGATCTCGCGCGCGACCACACGGTCGTCGGGGCGGACTACCCCGGTACCGGCCGGACCCCGCGCGCCACCGCGCCGCTCGTGCTCGACGACCTCGCCGACGAACTGGTCCACGCGGCCGTCGACGAAGGGCTCGACCGGTTCGCCGTGCTCGGATATTCACTCGGCACGGCGGTGGCGGTGCGAATTCGCACCAGGTACCCCGATCGGGTCACCGCACTGGTGCTGACCGCGGGATTCGCCCACCCCGACCGGCGCATGCTGCTCGCCGCCGACCTGTGGCGGCGCCTGCTCGCCCTCGGCGACCGCGACCTGCTCGCACGGTTCCTGACGCTCGTCGCCACCGGGTCGCGCGCGCTCAACGGCCTTTCCGCCGCCGAGCTGGAGGACTCGGTGGCCGGGCTGGCCGCGTTCATCCCGGACGGCAGCTCCGAGCACGTCGAGCTGCTCACCGGTGTCGACACGCGCGCGGAGCTGGCGGGTATCGACGTGCCCGCGCTCGTCGTCGCGACCACGTTCGACGACCTCGCCCCACCATGGCTTTCGCACGAGCTGGCGGACGGGATCCCCGGCGCGGAACTGGTGGAAATCGCGTCGGGGCACGGAATCGGCGCCGAAGCGCGCGACGAGTGGCTCGGCGCGATCCGGACCTTCCTGGCCGCGCGATGAGGATACAGGCCGTCCTGCCGGACGAATCCTCCACAATGGACCCGCAGGAGCCGGTGCGGCTCGCCGTACTCGCCGAGGAACTCGGTTACGAGACGGTGTGGCTGCCCGATCACGTGCTACCGCCGGCCGAGTACGGCGAGGTGTACGGCGGCGTGTACGAGCCGCTGGTCACGTTGTCCTACGTGGCGGCGAAAACCAGCCGGATCCGGCTCGGCACCTCCGTGCTCGTGCTGCCGTTGCGCAACCCGTTCGTTCTCGCCAAGCAAGTGGCCACAGTGGACAGATTGTCCGGTGGCCGCGTGACACTGGGGGTCGGGATCGGCTGGGACGCAACGGAGTTCGCGAACGTCGGCGCCGAGTTCGCCACCAGGGGCGCGCGGACGGACGAGGGAATCCGCCTGCTGCGGCACCTCTTCGGCGGCGGCGGGCCGTTTTCGGGCCGGTTCCACTCGTACACCGAAGGCGTGTTCGAGCCCCGCCCCACCGGGAAGGTGCCGATCATGGTCGGCGGCACGTCGAAGTTCGCGTTGCGGCGGGCGGTTTCCCTCGCCGACGAATGGCAGGGCGTCGGACTGACGCCAGCCGAATTCGCCGAGCACGCCGCCGCACTGTCCACAAGCGACGTATCGGCCGGGACGAGGATCGACTGGCGCGGCGGCCAGGAAACCGCGGCACTGGCCGCCGAATTCGCGCGCGCGGGCGCGGACTCGCTGGCCATCCACTTCGGCGCACACACGGACTACGCGGCACGGCTCACCGATTTCGCTTCGCGCGCCCAGGATTCCGGCCTTCTGCCCCGAAGGTGACCTTCGGGGCGTTCAAGTCCCCGAAAGCCACTTTCGGGGCACGCTAAGGCGGTCAGCCCGCGTGTTCGGAGAGGCGCTCTTCGCGGTCCGCGGTGAGCAGCGCTTCCAGCACGCCGTCGAGATCGCCGTCGAGCACCTGGTCCAGGTTGTACGCCTTGTAGTTCACCCGGTGGTCGGCGATGCGGTTCTCGGCGAAGTTGTAGGTGCGGATCCGCTCGGAGCGGTCCACGGTGCGCACCTGCGAGCGACGGGCGTCGGAGGCCTTCGCGGCGGCTTCCTCTTCGGCGATCGCCTGCAACCTGGCCTGCAGCACCTGCAGCGCGCGGGCCCGGTTCTGGATCTGGGACTTCTCGTTCTGGCAGGACACCACGATGCCGGTCGGCAGGTGCGTGATCCGGACCGCCGAGTCGGTGGTGTTGACGCTCTGCCCGCCGGGACCGGACGACCGGAACACGTCGATGCGCAGGTCGTTCGGGTCGATCTCGACCTCGACGTCCTCGGGCTCCGGGTAGATCAGGACGCCGGCCGCGGAGGTGTGGATGCGGCCCTGCGACTCGGTGGCGGGCACCCGCTGCACGCGGTGCACGCCGCCTTCGAACTTCAGCCGCGCCCACACGCCATCGGGATCGGAGCCCTTGGCCTTGATGGACACCGTCGCGTCCTTGTAGCCGCCGAGATCGGAGTCCACCGAGTCGAGCACCTCGGCCTTCCAGCCGTGGCGCTCGGCGTAGCGCAGGTACATGCGCAGCAGGTCGCCCGCGAACAGCGCGGACTCCTCGCCGCCTTCGCCCGACTTGATCTCCATCACCACGTCGGAGCCGTCGTACGGGTCGCGCGGCAGCAGCAGCTCGGTCAGCTTGGCTTCCAGCGCCGGGATGCGCGCGCCGATCTCCTCGGCCTCCGCGGCGAACCCGGGGTCCTCACCGGCCAGCTCCTTGGCCGCGGCCAGGTCCTCGCGGGCCGACTCCAGCTCGCCGATCGCGTTGACCACCGGCGTCAGCTCGGCGTGCCGCCTGCCCAGTTTGCGCGCCCTGCCCTGGTCGGCGTGCACCTCCGGCTCCGCGAGCTGGCGCTCGAGATCCGCGTACTCGTCGAGCAGGCCCTTGAGCGAACTCGAATCCATGGTTCACGCCCTTCCGGCGGTGGTGCTTCGGCCCGGGAACAAGCAAACGGCGCCCACCCCCGGTGCGGGAGTGGGCGCCGTCGGTGAAGCTACTTGGCGTCGGCCTTCTTCTGGCGCTTGCCGTAGCGAGCCTCGAAGCGCGCGACCCGGCCGCCGGTGTCCAGGATCTTCTGCTTGCCGGTGTAGAACGGGTGGCAGTTCGAGCAGATTTCCACGTGGATGGCGCCGGAGGTCTTGGTGCTCCGGGTGGTGAAGGTGTTGCCACAACCACAGGTGACCGTGGTCGGCACGTACTCGGGGTGAATACCGCTCTTCATGGTGTCCTCTCTCAGGTGGCCGCCGGGTCCCCGTCGGTGTTCGCACGAGGTGAACCGGAGCCGGACGTCAGCGGATGATTCTGCCAGATGCGCTGGCAAGGGCGTCAACGCGCCCCTCCCAGCGGGTATTCCCGCACGCCCGGTGACGGCGCGTGTACGGAATTTGTATCCGCCTCGGCCACGATGTCCGGTGTCAGTGAATTGCCCACTCGCACGCCAGGAGGCGGACCATGGTCAAGCACTCGAAGACACTCCTCACCAGGGCCGGGATCACCGCGTTCGCCGTCGCCGCACTGGTCGCCGCGCCGGTCGCGAGCGCGACCGCGGCACCGGCCGCGCCGTCCGCCACGATCAGCGCCTCGGACGTCAACGAGGCCGCCGGCACGTTCAGCACCGCGCCGGAGGCGGCCATCCAGGGCGCGGCCGACGGCACGCCCGCTGGCGCCATCCAGTGGTACAAGAACCACATGGGCAGTACCGGCTGGCAGGGCCTGTGCGAGAAGGCCGTCGAGAACGCCTACGGCGTCACGGGCGTCTGGGCCTCGGCCAACGCGCACTGGAACGGCGCGCCGCACCACTCCGGGGCCGCCCCGCTCGGCGCGTTCGTCTACTGGAACATCAGCGCGTACGGCCACGTCGGCATCTCCGACGGCAACGGCGGTTTCTACGCCACCAGCGTCGGCGGCAAGATCGGCCACGCCACGAGCGTGAACTACTTCAACAACTACCGCGGCTGGACGCCCGCCGCGGTCCCGAGCCGCTAATCGACCCGAAACAACCGAATGCCCTTTTCTTCATGCGAAGAAAAGGGCATTCGGCATTTGGTATTACTAATCGTCGTCGGGGCCCAGCGCGGTCTTCGAAACCGTCATCAGGAACTCGATGTTGGTCTTCGTCTTCCGCAGGCGCGAGATCAGCAGATCGATCGCCTGCTGCGAATCCAGCGCGGTGAGCACCCTGGAGAGCTTGTGCATCACGGCCAGCTCGTCCGGCGAGAGCAGCAGCTCCTCCTTGCGGGTGCCGGACGGGTTGACGTCGACCGCGGGGAACACCCTGCGCTCGGCGATCTTGCGGTCGAGCTTGAGCTCCGCGTTACCGGTGCCCTTGAACTCCTCGAAGATGACCGTGTCACCGGTCGAGCCGGTCTCCACCATCGCGGTGGCGAAGATCGTCAGCGACCCGCCGTTCTCGATGTTGCGCGCCGCGCCGAGGAACCGCTTCGGCGGGAACAGCGCCGTCGAGTCGACACCACCGGACAGGATCCGGCCGGACGCCGGGGCCGCCAGGTTGTAGGCACGGCCGAGGCGGGTGATCGAGTCGAGCAGCACCACCACGTCCATGCCCATCTCCACCAGGCGCTTCGCGCGCTCGATGGAGAGCTCGGCGACCGAGGTGTGGTCTGACGGCGGGCGGTCGAAGGTGGAGGCGATGACCTCGCCCTTCACCGACCGCTGCATGTCGGTGACCTCTTCGGGGCGTTCGTCGACCAGCACCACCATCAGGTGGCACTCCGGGTTGTTCGTGGTGATCGCGTTCGCGATGTCCTGCATGATCGTGGTCTTACCGGCCTTCGGCGGCGACACGATCAGCGCGCGCTGCCCCTTGCCGACCGGCATCACCAGGTCGATCACGCGGGTGGTGAGCTTGTGCGGCTCGGTCTCCAGCCGCAGGCGCTCGTTCGGGTACAGCGGCGTCAGCTTGGTGAACTCGGGGCGCTTCTTCGCGGCGTCCGGCTCGAGGCCGTTGATGCTGTCCACCCGCACCAGCGGGTTGAACTTCTGCCGCTGCTGCTCGCCCTCGCGCGGTTGGCGCACCACACCGGTGATCGCGTCACCGCGGCGAAGGCCGAACTTGCGCACCAGCGAAAGCGACACGTACACGTCGTTCGGGCCGGCGAGGTACCCGGAAGTCCGCACGAACGCGTAGTTGTCGAGCACGTCGAGAATGCCCGCGACGGGCAGCAGGACGTCGTCCTCGCGGATCTCGGTGTCCGGGCTGCCGCCCTCGCCGCGCCCGCCGCCACGACGGCGGCGATCGCGGAACCGGCGGCCCCTGCGACCGCCTTCCTCGTCGTCGTCTTGGCCGCCGCCGCGGTTCTGATCCGCGTTGCGGTTGTTCTGCTGGTTCCGCTGGTTGCGGTCGTTCCGGTCGTTCCGGTCGTTGCGGTCGCCCCGGCCGCCGCCCTGCTGGTCGCCACCGCCGCGCTGGCCGCGGTTGTCGGCGCCCTGCTGCTGGTTGCCCCCGTCGGAACCGCCCGAAGCGCGGTTCGACCCGCGACGGCGACGGCCGCCCTCGCGACGGCCGCCTTCCTCGCCCAGCGAGGAATCGGCGTTCGCCTCGGCGCGCTCGTTCGAGCGGTTCTCCTGCGGCTCCTGGGTTTCCGGCGCCTTCGCCTCGGGAGCCTTGGCCTCGGGGGCCTTCGCTTCCGGGGCTTCGCTCTTGGCCTCGGCGCTCTTCGGCTCCGCGGAGTCGTTCACGGCCTTCGGCTCACGACGCGTGCGGGCCTTCGGCGCCTCCTCGGCGGAAATGCCCTCCAACGGCAGCGTGTCGCCGCCGGCCGCCGCGGCCTGGCGGCGCTTGGACTTGCCCTGGCGCTCGCGGATGGCCGCGATCAGGTCGCCCTTGCGCATCCCGCCGGTGTCGCCGACACCCAGCTCGGTGGCCAGCTCGCGAAGATCCGCGATGACCATTCCGGACAGTCCGCCGGACCGGCGCTTCGGCGCGGCCGCGCCGTTCGCCTGCTCCCCCGCGTCGGACGCTGATTCCGAGCCCTGCACTTCGCCGCTCAAAAGATCGGTGTTGCTCACACATGTCCTTCCTGACCGATCCACGCCTCCAGGTGGATCAGCGGACTACCGCCCGCTTCCGATCGCGAGACGGCGTTGTTTCACGGACCTTCCCTCAGGGAAAGCCCACGTTCCCGATGCGGACCCCTCGGCCGAGATGCAGCCACAGCGGCAGAGCCGCCAGCACGGGAGTGTGCGTGCTCCATCCGGAGCACACGGAATTCGGCACCGCCATATCCGCCTGCGTCGATCCGCTTACCGGTGCGGAACTGGCGGACCAACTTGAGACACCCAACCGGAACAAGCTCCCGGGACCGGTGCCGGTGCGGAATGCGCACGGTGATCGAACGCCCCCGAGGGTAGACCCGCACGTGCCGGTGTGCAACAACCACCCCCCTCGTGGCCATGGCGTGTTATCGCACCTCAACCTTGACGCCGCCGAGGTCAATCGCCAGCTCGGCAAGGCTGAACCCGCGCGTGTCGGCCCCTTCGGGCAGCGCGCCGCCCTCGGTCAGTGCCAGTACCGTCGGCCCCGCGCCGGACACCGCGGCCGCGATCCCGTTGTCACGCAACGCATCCACGAGCGCGACGCTCGCGGGCAGCGCGGGCGCGCGGTAGTGCTGGTGCAACCGGTCCTCGGTCGCGGGGAGCAACAGATCGGGACGCGCGGTGAGCGCGTGCACGGCCAGCGCGGCGCGCCCGGCGGTGAACGCGGCGTCGGCGTGCGGGACCGCGTCGGGCAGCAGGCCGCGCGTCGCGTCCGTCGACGACCGCAGCTCCGGGATCGCGAGCACGGGCCGGATGCCGGGATGCGGTTCGAGCCGTTCCGCGAGGAACCGGCCGCTTTCCTCCCAGGCGATCACGAGACCGCCCAGCAGGCTCGCCGCCGCGTTGTCGGCGTGCCCTTCGAACTCCGCGGCGAGCTGCAACGCGTCGGCGTCCAGCGGCCGCTCGGCGAGCGCGTAGCCCGCGGCGACGCCGGAGACCACCGCGGCCGCGGACGAGCCGAGGCCCCTCGCGTGCGGGATCGCGTTGCGGCAGCGCAGGTGCAGGCCGGGCGGGCGGAAACCCCAGTGCTCGCAGGCACGGCGGATCGCCCGCACCACGAGGTGGCTCTCGTCGGTGGGCACGTCGGCGACGCCACCCGCGCCCGCGTCGACCACCTCGACCTTGAGCCCGTGGTCGATGACGGTGACTTCGACCACGTCGTACAAGCTCAGCGCCATGCCCAGCGCGTCGAAACCCGGCCCGAGATTGGCCGTCGACGCGGGCACGGTGACCCGGTACGAGGTCACGAAAGCTCCAGCGCCGCGGCGACGGCGCTCGGGTCGACGGCGAGCGGCTCCACCTCGACGTTGCCTTCGAGCGCGGTCGACGGGTCCTTGAGCCCGTGCCCGGTCACCGTGCACACCACGGTGGAGCCCTTCGGGATGCGGCCGTCCGCGGCGGTCATCAGCAGGCCCGCGACGCTCGTCGCCGACGCGGGCTCGACGAACACGCCTTCCTTGCGCGCCAACAGGTGGTAAGCCTCCAGGATCTTGGCGTCGGTGGCCGCGTCGAAGAGCCCGCCGCTGCCGTTCTTCGCCTTCACCGCGAGATCCCACGAAGCCGGGCTGCCGACCCGGATCGCGGTGGCCACCGTCTCCGGCTCCGCGACCGGTTCGCCGTGCACGAGCGGCGCGGCACCCGCGGCCTGGAAACCGAACATGCGCGGGGTGTTCTTCACCACACCGTCCGCAGCGTACTCGGCGTACCCGGCCCAGTACGCGCTGATGTTCCCCGCGTTGCCAACCGGCAGGCAGTGGATGTCCGGCGCCTCGCCGAGCGCGTCGCAGATCTCCCACGCCGCGGTCTTCTGCCCGATCAGCCGGACCGGGTTCACCGAGTTCACCAGCGTCACCGGGTAGTCCGCCGCCGTTTTACGGGCCAGTTCGAGGCAGTCGTCGAAGTTGCCGTCGACCTGCAGGATCCTGGCGCCGTGCACGACCGCCTGCGCCATCTTGCCGAGCGCGATCTTGCCCTGGGGCACCAGCACGGCCGAGGTCAGCCCGGCGCGCGCGGCGTAGGCCGACGCGGAAGCCGAGGTGTTCCCGGTGGACGCGCAGATGACCGCCTTGAGCCCGCTCGCGAGCGCGTGCGTGATCGCCACGGTCATCCCGCGGTCCTTGAACGAGCCGGTGGGGTTCGCGCCCTCCACCTTCAGGTACACCGTGCAGCCGGTCAGCCCGGACAGGTGCGGCGCGGCCAGCAGCGGGGTGTTGCCCTCGCCGAGGGTGACGATCTTCGCGCCCTCCGGCACCGGGATCCGGTCGCGGTACGCCTCGATGATGCCGGTCATCGCCGTCAGTCCTCGCCTTCCACGCGCATCACGCTGACGACCTCGCGCACGACGTCCAGCTTGCCGATCTCCTCCACGGTCGCCTGCAGCGCGGCGTCCTGCGCCAGGTGCGTCACGATCACCAGGCTCGCCGTCGAGTGCTTGTCGCGCTGGCGAACCGTCGCGATGCTCACGTCGTGCGCCGAGAAGACCTGCGCGACCTGGGCGAGCACACCCGCGCGATCGGCGACGTCGAGGCTGATGTGGTACCGGGTCGGGGTCTGGCCCATCGGCCGCACCGGCAGCCCGGCGTGCGCGCTCTCGCGCGGGCCGCGCCCGCCGACCACCCGGTTGCGCGCCACCGCGACCAGGTCGCCCAGCACCGCGCTCGCGGTCGGCGAACCGCCGGCGCCCTGGCCGTAGAACATCAGCTCGCCCGCCGCGTCCGCTTCGACGTAGACCGCGTTGAACGCGCCGCCGACCCCGGCGAGCTGGTGCGACCGCGGGATCATCACCGGGTGCACGCGCGCCGAGACCGATTCGGTGCCGTCCTCGCTCGTGACGCGCTCGCAGATGGCGAGCAGTTTCACCGTGCGGCCAAGGAGTTTGGCCGCCGCGATGTCCGACGCGGTGACGGTCGCGATGCCCTCGCGGTGCACGTCGGAGGCGGTGACCCTGGTGTGGAAGGCGAGCGAGGCGAGGATCGCCGCCTTCGAGGCCGCGTCGTAGCCGTCGACGTCCGCGGTCGGATCGGCCTCGGCGTACCCGAGCCTGCTGGCCTCGTCGAGCGTCTCGGCGTAGCCGGCGCCCGTCGAGTCCATTGCGGACAGGATGAAGTTGGTGGTGCCGTTGACGATCCCCATCACCCTGGTGATGCGGTCACCGGCGAGCGACTCGCGCAGCGGCCGCAGCAGCGGGATCGCCCCGGCCACCGAGGCTTCGTAGTAGAGGTCCGCGCCGGAGCCGTCCGCCGCTTCGGCGAGTTCGCCGGTGTGCTCGGCGAGCAGCGCCTTGTTCGCGGTGACGACCGATTTTCCCTTGCGCAGCGCGGAAAGCAGCCATTGCAGCGTCGGCTCGATCCCGCCGACCAGCTCGACCACGACGTCCACATCGGACTCGACGAGCGCGGCGGCGTCCGCGGTCAGCAGGTGCGCGGGGAGTTCGGGGTGCTTGTCGGGGCGGCGCACCGCGATCCCGGCCAGTTCGACCGGGGCGCCCGCGCGCGCGGCGAACTCGTCGGCCTGCTCGGTGAGCAGCCTCGCCACCTCGCTGCCGACCGTGCCGCAGCCGAGCAGCGCGACCCTGAGCGCGCGCCCGTCCACCGTCGCTGGGGAGCCGCTCACGAAACCTCCAGGCGCAACATGTCCTCCGTCGTCTCCCGCCTCAGCAGCACGCGTGCGCTGCCGTTACGCACCGCGACCACCGCGGGCTTCGGCTGCCGGTTGTAGCCGCTCGCCATCGAGTAGCAGTAGGCGCCCGTCGCGGCGACCGCGACCAGGTCGCCGGGAGCAAGGGTGTCCGGAAGCCAGCAGTCGCGGACCACGATGTCGCCGGACTCACAGTGTTTTCCCACCACTCGGGACAACGCGGCCGCCACGGGCTGCGAACCGTCGTCGTCGCTCGCGCGGGAGACCAGCCGGACGTCGTACACCGCGTCGTAGAGCGCGGTGCGGATGTTGTCGCTCATCCCGCCGTCGACGCTGACGTAGCGGCGCACCGCGTTGTCGCCGAGCGAGACGTCCTTGATGGTGCCGACCTCGTACAGCGTGACGGTGCCGGGCCCGGCGATCGCGCGGCCCGGCTCGCCCGCGATCCTCGGCACCGGCAGGCCGGCGAACTCGCACTCCTTGCGGACCATCTCCCTGATCTGGGTGATCATCTGCGCGGGCGGCGGCGGGTTGTCCTTGTCCGTGTAGGCGATCCCGAACCCGCCACCGAGGTCCACAGTGGACATCTGTTCGAGCAGATCGGAACCGTGCTCCTTGCCGATCTCGGCGAGCAGGCCGACCACGCGGCGCGCGGCGACCTCGAACCCGTCGGCGTCGAAGATCTGCGAGCCGATGTGGCTGTGCAGGCCGACCAGCCGCAGCGAAGACACGTTGAGCACGCGGCGCACCGCCTCAGCGGCGTCACCGGAGGCGAGGGAGAACCCGAACTTCTGGTCCTCGTGCGCGGTCGCGATGAACTCGTGCGTGTGCGCCTCGACGCCGACCGTCACCCTGATCAGCACGTTCTGCACGACGTCGCGCTTCGCGGCGACATCGGCGAGCCTGGCTATCTCGTAGTACGAGTCGACCACCACCGTGCCGACCCCGGCCTCGACGGCGCTTTCGAGTTCTTCGATCGATTTGTTGTTGCCGTGGAAGGTGATCCGCTCGACCGGGAACTCCGCGCGGCGGGCGATCGCCAACTCGCCGCCGCTGCAGACGTCGAGGCTCAGCCCCTGCCCAGCCACCCAGCGGGCGATCTCGGTGGACAGGAACGCCTTCGACGCGTAGTGCACGAGCGACGGGTCGTCGAACGCCTCGGCGTACTCCGCGCAGCGCGACTTGAAATCGGCCTCGTCGACGACGAACAGCGGCGTGCCGTAGGTCTCGGCCAGCTCGCGCACGTCGACACCGGCGATGCGCACGACGCCGTCCGGCGCGCGATAGGTGTTGCGGGGCCAGACCTTCGGGTACAGCCGGTCGAGTTCCGCCGCGCTCGACGGCGGGAAGCCCGCCGTGTCGACGTGCTGGTGCACGTCGGCGTAGCGCGGGCCCGCGGGGTGAGCCATGGTGTTCCCCTGTTCAGACTTCGGTGGGCGGGGTTACATCCGCTCCGGCGCGGAAACGCCGAGCAGGGCGAGGCCGTTGGCGAACACCTGGCGCGCGGCGTCGCACAGGGTCAGCCGCGCGTGGGTGAGCGGCGTCGCCTCCTCGTCGCCCTGCGGGAGGACGCGCGCCACGTCGTAGAACTTGTG
This sequence comes from Amycolatopsis sp. CA-230715, assembly GCF_018736145.1. GTDB lineage: Bacteria > Actinomycetota > Actinomycetes > Mycobacteriales > Pseudonocardiaceae > Amycolatopsis. The sequence continues at coordinate 6,234,169 of NZ_CP059997.1, read as the reverse complement.
GTAGGCGGCGGCCAGGCTCTCCAGGTAGCGCGCGACGCGGTGCGGTTCCCGCAGTTCGGCGGCGCGCTTGAGCACGGTCGGGAACTCTCCGATGGTGCGGATCAGCTCCCCTTCGCGCTGGTGGGTCAGCAGGCCGAGATCAGCGTCCGGATCGGACTTGATGCCGAGATCGGCCGCGTTGCGGCTCAGCGAGCACAGCCGCGCGTGCGCGTACTGGACGTAGTACACCGGATTGTCGTTGGTGTGCTTGCGAAGCAGGTCGAGGTCGATGTCCAAAGTGGAGTCGACGGAGTACCGCGTCAGCTCGTAGCGCGCGGCGTCGACGCCGACCGCTTCGACCAGGTCCTCCATCGTGATCACGGTTCCGGCGCGCTTGCTCATCCGCACCGGCTTGCCGTCGCTGACCAGGTTGACCATCTGTCCGATGAGGACTTCCACCAGATCGGGGTTGTCGCCCATCGCGGCCGCGGCGGCCTTGAGCCGCGCGATGTAGCCGTGGTGGTCCGCGCCCAGCATGTACAGGCACAGGTCGAACCCGCGCTTCAGCTTGTCCTGCAGGTAGGCGATGTCACCGGCGATGTAGGCGGGGTTGCCGTCGTTCTTGATGACGACGCGGTCCTTGTCGTCGCCGTAGTCGGTGGTCCGCAGCCACCACGCGCCGTCTTCGAGGTAGAGCTTGTCGTTGTCCTTCAAGTACTGCACGGCCTTCTCGACCTCACCGGAGGCGTGCAGCGAGTCCTCGTGGAAGAACACGTCGAAGTCGGTGCCGAAATCGTGCAGGCTCTGCTTGATCTCGGCGAACATCAGGTCGACACCGATCTTGCGGAACACCTCGTGCCGCTCGGTCTCGTCGAGCGAGAGCGCGCTCGGCTCCTGGCGCAGCACTTCGGCGGCGATGTCGGTGATGTAGCCGCCCGCGTAACCGTCTTCGGGCGCGGGCTCGCCCTTCGCCGCGGCGATCAGCGAGCGCACGAACCGGTCGATCTGCGCGCCCGCGTCGTTGAAGTAGTACTCGCGGGTGACTTCGCCGCCCTGCGCGGACAGGATCCGGCCGAGCGCGTCGCCGACCGCGGCCCAGCGCGTGCCGCCGAGGTGGATCGGGCCGGTCGGGTTCGCCGAGACGAACTCCAGGTTGATCTTGCGCCCGGCGAGCAGCTCGCCGTGGCCGTAGGCGGCACCGGCGGCGAGCACCCGGCGGATCTGCTCGCCCTGCGCGTCCGCGGCGAGCCGGAGGTTCAGGAAACCGGGCCCGGCGACCTCGGCCGCGGTGATGCCGTCGGTGGCCGCGAGGCGCTCGGCCAGCGCGTCGGCGAAGTCCCTCGGCTTGAGGCCGACCTTCTTCGCCACCTGCAGCGCCAGGTTCGTCGCGTAGTCGCCGTGCTCGGGGTTGCGGGGACGCTCGATGGTGACGGCCGCGGGCAGCGCGCCGTGTTCGAGACCGCGCGCGTCGAGAACCTCGACTGCGGCGGAACGGACCAGGTCAGCAAGGGCGTCGGGAGTCACCTGACCAAGTCTATGGTCCTCCTCGAGCCAGTTCTCACCCCGCCCGGGGCGAGCACTCCCATCAGGTGTTCGTCAGGTGTTGACGTGCGCCTGACACGCGATCCCTACACTGGCACCCCGAGCAGATCACGTGTCCTCCGAAGAATGCGGGAGCCATGGCCAGCGGCACGAAGAAGACAGGGACGCCGAAGAAGGTGTCCAAGGCGACCCGCAGCACCTCGGTGGTGGGCAAGAAGGGCCCGCCGTGGGGCACCATCGTCGCCGTGGTCGGCGTGGTGGCGCTGCTCGCGTCGGTGCTCATCTACTACTACGTGAACACCGCCGACAAGCGCGAGCAGAAGACCCGCGACGAGGCCGCGGCCGCGTTCAAGCCGTCGCAGGAGAACCCGGACCCGTCGCTGAAGATCCCCGGCATCGTGACCGCGCAGTACCAGGCCAGCGTGCACCTCAAGCCCACCGAGCGCGTCGCCTACGACAAGACCCCGCCGTTCGGCGGCCCGCACGACAGCTACTGGGCCACCTGCACCGGCATCGTCTACCCGAACGCGGTGCGCACCGAGAACATGGTGCACTCGCTGGAGCACGGCGCCGTCTGGATCGCCTACAACCCGGACCAGATCACCGGCGACGCGGTGACCAAGCTGAAGGTCCGCGCGGACGGCAAGCCGTACACGATGATGTCGCCGTACCCCGGCCTCGACAAGCCGGTCTCGCTGCAGGCGTGGGGGCACCAGCTGAAGGTCGACTCCGCCGACGACGAGCGCATCGACCAGTTCATCGCGGCGCTGCGCCAGAACAACAACACCTATCCCGAGACCGGCGCGAGCTGCGACGCGATGGGGCCGGGCGCGTTCGACCCGAGCAACCCGCCGCCGTTCGACCCGAGCAAGCCGGGCAAGGACGCGAAGCCCATGGACTACAAGGGTTCGCCGGAGGCGCAGGGCGAGCAGCAGCAGGGCCAGATGCCCGGTCAGCAGCCCGGCCAGCCGCCGCAGGTGCCGACCGGACCGGCCGCGCCACCCGCCGCCCCGCCGAAGACCGGGGGCTGAGCTTGACCTCGGTGGAACCCGAACCCGAACCCGTGCCTTCCGGAGAACGGCCCGCGTGGTCGCGCACGGTGATCATCGGGGCCGCGATCGTCGCGGTCCTGCTGGTCGGCGCGACCGTCGGCCTGCTGCTCAGCCAGTCGCTGCAGGACGACGCGCCCGCCACGCCCGGCGCGGACTCGGTCGAAGTCGGCTTCGCCCAGGACATGTCGACGCACCACACCCAGGCCGTCACGATGGCGAACTGGGCGCGCGACCACTCGACCGACCCCGAGGTGCGCAACCTCGCGTTCGACATCGAGACCACGCAGAACGAGCAGGTCGGCCGCATGAAGGGCTGGCTCATGCTGTGGGACCAGCCGGAGCAGGCCATCGGCAACACCATGAAGTGGATGTCCGGCGGCGAAATGAGCGGCCACGGCGGCATGAACATGCCGTCGGGCGGTGCCGGTGTCCCGGTGACCCAGATGCCCGGAATGGCGTCGTCGGCCGAGCTGGCGAAGCTGCGCTCGCTCACCGGCAAGGAGCTCGACGTCGAGTTCCTGCAGCTCATGCTGCGCCACCACCAGGGCGGCACGCCGATGGCGACCTACGCGCAGGAGCACACTTCGCTGCCCGCGCTGAAGACGCTGACCGGCAACATCCTGAAGTCGCAGGGCGCCGAGATCACCGTCATGACCCAGATGCTCGCCGAGCGCGGCGCCAAACCGCTCCCCGCGCCCTGAGCCTCACCAGGACAGCTCGCTGCAGCGCTTCGCCGACTCGCCCGGCTCCACCTGCAGCGTGGCGTGCTCGATGCGGTATCGCGTGGCGAGCACGTCCTGCGCGGCCACCAGTACCGCCGAAGGCTCGGCGCCCGCGTCCAGCGTCAGGTGCGCCGACGCCACCTCCATGCCCGAGGTGAGTGTCCAGACGTGCAGGTCGTGCACGTCGGTGACGCCGGGAAGGGCGGCGAGATCGGTGTTGATCTCGCTCACGTCGACGTCGATCGGGGCGTGCTGGAAGAGGATCCGCAAGGCCCGGCGCGCGAGCGCGTAGGTGCGCGGCAGCACGAACAGCCCGATCGCGACACCGATGATCGGGTCCGCGTAGCGCCAGCCCGTGGTGAGCGTGATCGCGCCGCTGATCAGCACGCCGACCGAGCCGATGAGATCGGCGAGCACTTCGAGGTAGGCGCCGCGGACGTTGATGCTCTCCTTGGCGCCGGAACGCAGCAGCGAGAACGAAACCAGGTTCGCGACCAGGCCCGCGGCCGCGGCGAGCAGCACCGGCAGCCCCGGCACCTCCGGCGGGTTGCCGATCCGGTCGATCGCCTCGTAGAGCACGTAACCCGCCACCCCGAACAGCAACACCGCGTTCGCGAGCGCGGCCAGCACTTCGGCGCGGTAGACCCCGAACGTGCGGCTGAACGTGGGCCCGCTGCGCTTGGCGAGCACGATCGCCGCGAGCGCCATGCCGACGCCGAGCACGTCGGTGAGCATGTGCGCGGCGTCGGACAGGAGCGCCAGCGAGGAAGTGGTGAGCCCCACGACGAACTCGAGCACCATGAACGCGGCGCCGATCGCCAGCGCCGCCGTCAGCTTGCGGATGTGCTTGCCCGAGGCGCTGCCCTGCTGCGCCGCGATCCCGTGGCCGTGTCCGTGACCCATCAGTCGCCCTCCGTCCGACACCAGGGAATGTATAGTGACATGCGCATACATGCAACAGAGGCGAGGCTAACCTTGGTCAAGATACCGCTCCTGGACGCGTCCGCGGTTCCCCCGAGCGGGTACCTCGACGCGATCCCGGTTACTCCGACCCCCGGCAAACCCGTTGCCGCCATGCGCTAGTCTTCTGGGAGTCGCGCAAGCGAGCCCTCGTAGCTCAGGGGATAGAGCACTGCCCTCCGGAGGCAGGTGTCGCAGGTTCGAATCCTGCCGAGGGCACTCGATTGGGGTTGTCGTGCCCGCGGAGCGCGCGGGCCTTTATCGAGTCGATCTGTTTTGTGGGGCCGAGCCCCACACCCCGCCAGGGGGCAAGCCCCCTGGACCCCCGTAGGTGGGCGAAGGCCAACAGCGGCCAAAACTGATTTTCAAATCATCCTCAGGCATTCAACACCAGAACCACTCGGCAGAAGTTCTTAATCGCGCCGAAAAGCCTGCCGATTCCGTCCAACGATGCCGCCGCGTCCTCGCCGCGCGCGAGCCTGTGGCCGGTCCGGTGGCGCACCGGCCAGCGCCCACGAAGCTAAAGCAACTAAAATTTGCTATAGTGGTCGCGGGTGGTGAAGCGTGGGCTCTGGGAGAGGAGGCCGGGATGCGGATCCTGGTGAGTGGAGCAGGGGTGGCCGGTCTCAGCGCGGGGATCGATCTGGCCCGCGCCGGGCACACGGTCGAGATCGTCGAGCGTGCCGGGCACCTGCGGACCAACGGTTCACCGATCGACGTGCGAGGTGACTCCGTCGGGGTGATCGAGCGGATGGGGCTGCTGGACGAGGTGGTCGAGCATTCGATCACGATGACCGAGGGAGCGAAGTTCGTCGACGAGAACGGCGCTGTCATCGCCCCTCAGCCGATGTCGGAGACCAATGACTCCGATGACGACATCGAGATTCCCCGCGAAGACCTGATGCGGATTCTGCGGGAGGCTCTGCAGAAAGAAACCCAGCTGCGTTTCGAGGACTCCGTGCGGACTCTTTCCGACGACGGCGGTCAGGTCACCGTCGTGTTCGAATCGGGGCGGGAAGGCCGGTACGACCTCGTGGTCGGCGCGGACGGCGCGCACTCGAACGTGCGACGGCTGGTGTTCGGCCCGGAGCGGGAGTTCTCCCGGCATCTCGGCCTGTACGTCGCGATCGGCGCCGCGCCCGCGGAGGCGGTCTCGGAAGGCGCGTCGCATTCGGTGCACATCCTCAATCTGCCGAGGCGGATGGCGTGCCTTGGCCGATACCGGGATCAAGCGCTCGCGATATTCACCTTCCGCTCGGAAAAAATCGAGTATGATCACCACGATCTGGTCGCACAGAAACGCATTCTCACCGATTTCTACGGCGAGGACCGACAGTGGAAGATTCCTAAGCTGCTGGCCGCCGCCCAGGCGGACCCGGAGCTGTACTTCGACGCCATCGCCCAGATCCACCTGCCGACGTGGCACCGGGGGCGCGTCGTCCTCCTCGGCGACGCCGCGCACTGCGCGACTCCGATGGCCGGACGCGGCACCTCGCTGGCGCTGACCGGGGCATGGTTCCTGACCGAGGCTCTCGCCCGCCACGACGGCGACCACGCGGCGGCGTTCGCCGAGTACGAACGGCGCCAGCGGCCCTACTCGGACAAGGCACAGGAGTCCGCGAACAGCGGGGCTGATCTCATGGTCCCCGCGACGTGGGAGGACATCGAGCGGCGCAACGCGCGGCTGCTGCCCGCGCCGTAGGGCGATGCGGCATCATGCACCGGGGCCGAACCGGCGGCGCCGGCCCCCTTTGCTCGGTCGATCAGCCGCTGAACAGCGAGTCTTCAGGGGTGAGTGGCGGTGGCCGACCACAGCAGGGCGAGCAAGGACGCCGGGAACGCGACGCCGGCCCGACGGCCGGGTGGACGGAACGCCCGCCTGCGTGAGCGCATGCTGGCCGCGGCCACCGAACTGGTGGCACGGGACGGCATCGAGAGGTTCCGCTACGAGGAAGTGGCCGAACTCGCCGGGGTGAACAAGACCACCGTCTACCGGAACTGGCCGGAACACGTCGAGCTGGCGATCGAAGCGCTGTCCTCGTTCGACGCGGACACCGTCGCGCTGAAGGACTCCGGTGATCTCCGCGCTGACCTGGCCGACTTCCTCGTCGCCCTCGCCGGTTCCCTGTCCAGTCCGCGAGGCCGCGCGCTGTCGAACGTCATGGCGTCGGCCCCTGCCAACGACGAAGTGCTCGCGATCGTGGACGCCACGCACGAACGGCGAATGGCGACCGTGCACCGACGGCTGGAAAAGGCGTTCGAACGCGGCGAGGTGCCGCGGATGGACGTCCTCTTCTTCACCGAAATGCTGTCCGGCCCGGTACATTTGCTCCTCCGCCGGGGTCGGCGATCCTTCACCCGCGCGGACGCGGAGCACGTCGTCGACATCATCCTGGCGGGTATTCACGCGGTGCACGCCGAATAGGGCCGCGGCGGGACTTCACCCGGCCCGGTCCGGCGGGTGGTCTACCGCGACGAGGTCAGGATGAAGTCGCGAAGCAGCGCGGCCACCTCGTGCTTGGCCTCCAGCGTGATCCCGTGCCGCATGCCGGGGAGTACCTCGAGGCGGGCACCGGGGACCGCCTCGGCAATCCGCTGTCCGTACTCGACCCTGCCGAGCGGATCGTCGCCGCCGTAGATCAGCAGGGTGGGCGCGGTGATCTCGCCCAGCCGTCCCAGAACGTCGAACTCCCGGATCGCGTCCATCCGGCGCTTGTCCGCCCCGGCGGGGCGGTGGAGGAGAATCCGCCGGGCCTCGGTGAGCAGTTTGGGTTCCTGCTGCCCTTTTCCGGACAGGACGGCGTCGAGCATCTTGGCCGCGCGATCTTCCGTCGCGTGAGTGAGGTTCTGCGCGGAGGCCGGCGCGGCGGAGAACCGCGGGATCGCGGTTCCGGCGGTCAGCGTCCGCACGACCTCCGGCCGGTTGACCGCGACCTGCAAGGCGATGGCGCCGCCGTAGGAGGCACCGAAGATATGCGCACGTTCGTAGCCGAGCCCTCGGATCAGCGCCGCGCAGTCGTCGGCGAGATCGTCCACCCGGTAAGGCTCCGCGGGATTCGTGGAGTCGCCGGTATCGCGCTGGTCGTAGGCGATGGCCCGGATCCCGTCGCCGAGTACCGGCCGGAACGTGTCGTACTGGACGCGGCCGCTCTCCCCGCCGTGCAGCAGGACGAGCGGTTCACCGGAGCCGGATTCTTCGTAGGCGATCCTGACGTCACCGTGGAAAATGTGCTGAATCATGGTCAGTCCTTTCGTTCCTGGTCGCGCCGGTCGGGCTCCTGTGCTCCGGCCCGCCCGGCGTCCGGCCACAGAACGAGGTGGTCGTGGTGGTGCCGATGGAAGTCGGACACGCCGCCGCCGAAGTGGCGAACCCCTTATGACCTTCCTACTCCGAACAAGATCTTAGTGCAACTATTGGTGGCTTTAACATCGCTCGGAAGGCGGCGGCCGGGTGCCGCCCCGAGCCGCTGGTCGCGCCGGACCCGCGGAGCGACCAGGCAATGGGAAGTGACAACTGACTTCGCACCCAATGGACCGAATTCCCTGTCGCAACGAAAGTCCGCTCAGCGACAACCCGCGATCCCAGGTCGAAATCGACGCCAGAATTTGCTACTTCACCACTAGTCGTATGCGCATTCGACAGGTGCCTACCCGAAGTTTCAGCTCCGGTTCTCCCATATCCACGGTGAGCGCGTCCCAGCCTGAGTTCGGCCGCCGCCCAGGAAATCTCGGTCACCGGGTTCTGATCTGCCGATTCGTGCCTCGTAAACAGACCGGCGAATCGAGCGAGCCATCAATTCGAGTGCGGTCGGCGCAGTCCGTCCAGCACGAGGGTGACGAGATCGTCGGCCTCGGTCCGCCAACCGGGGCGGTCGTGAGCCGCACCGATGCCGTGCAGCGCCATCATCACGGCACCGGCATCCACGTCGTCGCGAACGGCGCCGTCCCGCGCGGCGGCGGTCACCAGGTCGGCGACGGCCTGTTCCAGTGCCTGACTGCCTTCGGTGAGAGCACCTGAACGATCGGCCATGAGCGTGGCCAGTGTCCGGGCCAGGCCCTGGTGGGCGGCGATGTGGTCGACCATGTCACGGAGGAAGGTCGCCAAAGCCTCCGCCGCGGGCAGTGTGGCCTCCAGGTGGCGGGCGCGATCGCACAGCGCGGCGACCTCACCGTGGTAGACCGCCGCGGCCAGCGCCTCCCGGGTGGGGAAGTGCCGGTACAGCGTGCCGGTGCCCACCCCGGCCAGGCTGGCGAAGTCATCGAAGCGGAGGTCGAAGAAGTCGCCGGCGTCGAAGACCTCCCGCGCCTTGGCGAGCAGGGCCTCGCGCTTGCGCTGGGCGTCGGCCCGCAGCGGCTTGTCGGTGGTCATGCGCTCCCTCGCGTTGACAACTGGAGGTGATCTCCATATTTTGGAAAGTGGAGATGATCTCCAAATCGATCGTACCCCACGAGGTGCAGCGTGAAGATCCTGATGTTCGGCCGAGGCGTGATCGCCACCATCTACGGCTGGGCCCTGCAACGGGCCGGACATGACGTCGAGTTCTACGTCCGGCCGGGCCGCGCCGCGACCTACGGGGACGCGGTGGACCTCGACCTGCTCGATACGCGACGCCGGCCGTGGGGGCGGCGCGTCGTCGAGAAGTGGCCGGTGCGCTACCGCGAAGCGCTGGAGCCGGACCACGACTTCGACCTGATCGTGCTCAGCGTGCCGCACCACCGCCTCGACGAGGCGACGGCCTTCCTGTCCCCGCGCGTCGGCCGGGCCACGGTCCTGGTCTTCGGCAACCTCTGGACCGAGCCGCTCGCCGCGATCGGCGCACTCCCGCCCGACCGGATCGCCTGGGGTTTTCCGCAAGCCGGCGGCGGTTTCGGTGCGAACGGCGTGCTCCGCGGGATGCTGCTGCCGTCAGTCATCTTCGGCACCCTCGGCCAGCCCCCGACCGACCGGGAGCGGGCCGTGCGCCAGGCGTTTCGCGAGGCAGGCCTCCGGATCAAGGAGCAACCTGACCTCCGCGGCTGGCTGTGGGTCCATTTCGTGTCGGATGCGGGCCTGTTCTCACAGGGCCTGCGGCTGGGTTCCCTGTCCGAGCTGGCCGGGGCGACGGGCGAGCTGCGCCAGGCGCTGTTGACCGGCCGCGAACTGCTGCCGGTCCTCAAGGCTCGCGGCATCGACCTGCGACGTCACCGAGGCGGTGTGCTGCTGTTCCGGGTGCCCACCTGGCTGATGGCCCCCGTACTCGCCTGGCTGACCGCTCATGTCACGGCCCTGCGCGTGAGTATCGAGGCGCACTCCCACCCCGATGCCGAGGAGCCGCGCGAGGTCTGCCGGGACACCCTCGCCGAAGCACGGCGGCTGGGCATCTCGGTACCACGACTGGAAGCGGCGGAACCGCACTTCGCCCGCGCGAGGACGGGTCGAGCCTGACTCCACCGTCGGCTGACCGGGCACCGCCCGGCCGGCGTGGTGATCAGCCAGCCAACAAAGCTACGATCGGCGTCTTCACTCTGAACAATCCTAGAAACGGCCGACTAACATCGGCGAGGTGTTCGGGGATATGCCAGCATGGAAGAAGCCATCTTCGCCGAACTCGTTCGTGCTGCGGCCGGAAGCCGTGAACTCGACCGTCTCTGCGAGCGCCACGCACAACGGCTCTTGGACAACGGCACCGAACCTGATTTCGCGATCAGCTCCGCGGACTTCGTCGGGGACGGGGCACTCATCTGCGCCGATCGTTACTGGCGACTTCGCTTTCTCGATCACCCGACCATCTCCACCGCGGGACTATGCGCCGAATGGATCGAAAGGAATGTTGCAACGAAATTCCGCCCGACGATAACCGAAAAGTGGGCGCTGGGCTACGCCTTCATCACCCGGGACACCGTCGAATCCGAGACCGAAGTCGAGAGTGCGACACACGAAGTCGTCAAGGCCCGTACACCGGAAATCGCGCACTTCGCCGCCCTTTATCACGCCGGGAAGTTTCGGGCCAATTTCAACTGCGACGAACTGGGCGAGTTCCTCACATCGTCGCCACTGGTGGCGGCGGGCAAGCTCCGCACCGATCCGCTGTTCCTGGCCCTGGAATCCTTCGCCGCGTTCGGCAGGCACTCGATCACCTCCGAGCACGCGGTGCAACTGCTCGAGGAGGCCTGGCAATCTCCGGATCGCACCAGAGCGGTCATCGACATCTGCCTGAACGGACTGTGGTGGTCCCGCCCGTTCGACCGCCAGGGTGAATTGGTACACACCTACGCACGTGAAGCTATTGACAAATACCCGAAAGACAACATCTTCTATTATCGCCTGGCCGCCGGACAGAGAATGTGCGAGAACTACGACGAAGCCTTGCGCAGTATCGATACCGCACTGGAACTTCTCCCCGCGACAGGAAACCGGGGAAGTCACCAGCAGCTCCAGGAGCAGTACCTGACCGAGCGCAATTCGGTGCGACTGGAGGCGCAGCGAACTCGGTGGATGGCAGAGCAGAAAGCCTTGATCGCCGATCTGAAAGCCGACAACACGGCACTCCGGGAAACCGTGCAATCCGCACCGGTGCGAATGGTCGAAGTGGTCGCCGTGTTCACCGCCGCGATCGCCTTCGCGGTCGGCTCGTTGCAGGTGACGCTCAACGGCACCCTGCCGAAGGGCGACCGCGTCGTCCTGATCGCGACACTCGGCGCCGGGCTGCTGCTGTTCGCACTGCTGATCATCGGTTCGACCTGGTTCATCACCCGAGTCCGCAGGCGAAAGTAGAGCGTCCGAGCCCGGTGCCGGATCGTCGGCACCGGGTTCGGACACTGCGCCGGTCTCAGATTATGTCCAGCCGGGGTGCGGCTGAAGCCTCCACCGCGGCGTTGGCCACCACCTGCGCGTCCTTGACGTTGTTCACCCGCACGGCCATAGCCGGTACCGCGCGTTTCGTGGGCCGGGTCGTGTACACGGCGAACTGCTTGGTGCCACCGTTGTAGATCACTGCCCTCGCTTGGTTCCACTCGACTTGCAGGAACTGGCGGCGAATGATGCCGACGAAGAGGAACAGGAGCCGCTGGTTGGTGCAGGCGAGCACGCCCTGGCCTTCTCCCTGTGCTCCGGTCAGCGCCAGGACATGCTCCTCTGGCCGAAGGTGACCGGCCAACAGGTTGACCTCTTTCATCGACCCGACGAGCAGTCCGCGCACCCGGTCGACAGCCTGCGCGATGTCGGGCCGCAGCGCCGGTTCCACCGGCTCCGGCGCCCCGGGCTCGGCCGCAACCGGTGCCGATGCGGGCCGGTCTGCCGTGCGGAACGTCCAGCGAGTCCCGTCCCAGTACCGAATCAACGAGTCGTCCAGCGGATCCGGCAACCACGCCGCCGGACGCGTCGGCTGAGCCGACAAAGGTGGCTGGGTCACCGGTCATTCCCTCCCGTCATCCGAGAGGTCACCATCAGCATCTTCCTGTGCCCCGACCGCGGCCAGTTCGAGCGGAGCCGACCCGGACCCCCTGGGCTGGGAAGCGCGCCATTCCAATGCTTCGGATCTGTCACTGTATTCGACCACGTGGTCGTCGCCCAGTTCGACGAGGAGCTCCTTGACCTCCGCGGGCGTGGCGTAGAAGAACTCGCGGCGTTGGTTGACGCGATTGACCCGTTTGTGACCGAGCCGTTGGTGCAAAGCGGTTTCCAACGCGACCGCGTCCTTCGAGAAGATCAGGGCGTGCACGTCGAACCGGAACGGCACCGAGGCGTCACCGAGCTCCCGCACCCGGTCCATCGGTTCCTGCCTACGGGTCATGCCGATCTTGACCATCTTCGGTCCGAACGCGCCGATATTGGAAATGACGTACACATAGCCGACCCGCACGTTCGCGGCACGCTCCTCCACCCCGGCGATCGCCTGGTCGATCGAAGCCAACTGCTCTTGAGCCTTGGCCAGCGCTTCGCCGTCGCCTGTGGACTCCAGCTTGCCCAGCAACGAAACGTAGTGCGCACGCTCCTTTTCCAGTTTGGCGCGCTTCCGCTCGAGTTCCTTGATCACCTTGGCTTCCTCACGAAGCCGGTCACGCTCGGCACGCGCCGCCTCGCGCTCCACTTCGACCTTCATCAGATAGTCCGCGGTCAGGTCGATTTCGCGCAGCCGAAGCCGGTGATAGTCCGGAGAAATCACGATCCGCATCAGCTTGCCAAGCCTGCCGATGGTGTCCCGTGTGGTCGTCAACCGGTTCTTGACCGACTCGCGAGTGTGCGGCTTCACCACCCGCACCGCGTTGTCGGCCTCGGCGTTGTAGGCCCGCAGCATCAGCTTGGCCATGTCCCTGCCGAGCTTCTGCCCCTCCTTGACCGAGCCGTTCACCGCCCAGTCCACCTGGCACGTCACCGCATCGCTCTTGGCCGCCGCCTTCGTCCGCTCCTTGAGTTCTTTGAGCGCGTCTTTGTACGCTAATGCGTCATCCAGAGGATGGGCGTATTCGTAGAGTCCGACCTCTTGCAACAACGCCACGTCCCGCGTCTCGACCACGCGCTGGTGCCACATGTCCGCCTCGGCCCGCAACTTCTGCTGCGAGGCGGCGAGCCCGGCACGTTCCTCCTTCGCGAGGTCGACCGCCGAGCGCAGATTCCGCAGCTCGGCCTCCATCTCGGGAACCCCGGCACCTCGAAGCTGGCTCACCCATCCCCGCAACTCGGTGATAGTCTCGTTCGCCGCGGCGAGCTGCTGCTGCAGCCCTTCCAGCTCCTTGTTCTCCTTGCTACCGAACAACGCCACGCTGCTCCCCTCTCGGTCCTACCGAAAGGTCGCCGTCTTCACCGCGTCCGTTACCGACTACCAACCCATCGGCTGACCGCGGCATGGAGCATCCCACCGCGACCACCAACGGCTCCTCGGCCTCGCCCACCGTTCGATAGCGATTCCGGAATCGCTATCGAACGGTGGGCGGTGCGCGGTCACCCGCCGGTGGCCGTGCAGTCGTAGTGGTCCACCGTGTCGAATGCGGGGCGGGCCGCGTCGGTGAAAAGAGGGTCGTAGACATCGCGGACCCGTGCGCCGCGCTTGGCCATCCGGTCGGCGGAGGTGGCGATCGCGTCGAGCACGTGGTGGATCTGCTCGGAGATGGCTTGCGGCGCGTGTGCCAGTACCGATTGGCCGAGGCTGGCGATGGCTCCGGCTCGTCGTCGCATCCCGTCGACATCCAGTTGCTGCTCACTGCGAGCGGCTTTGAGCACGTCCGCCCGGTAGACCAGGACACCCGCCTGCAATGCGCGCAGGTCCGTGCAGAACGGCGATTCCGCGGCGGTGGTGGTACCAGGCGGCGCGGTCGAGGACGGCGGTGCCGGAGCTGGCGGTGCGGCCGGGGCCGAGCAGGCGGCCACGACCAGCGCGGTCACGACCGGGAAAGTCCGTCGAAGGGCGATGGGCATAGCCAACGCTAGGCGACCGGGCCGGGGACTGGTCCCAGCTAGAGCCGCGGAACCGGCGTTCGTACAACTCCCGGCACACGTGAAAAGGAAGGTCGTTCCCTGGGGGTCACGGGGACGACCTTCCTCATTCAGGTGGCTCAGGCGAGCGAGTCGCGGCGGAACTGGATCAGCTCGCCGCCGGTCATGGTGGCGATGTCGTGGAACGCCGCGGTCGCACCGGGCTCGGACTCCTCGGAGGGGCCGAACGCCTTGCCGACGAGGTAGCCGGCGCCGAACGCCGCGAAGATGGTCGGCGTGCAGGTGATCGGCTGCTCCGGGGTGACCTCGAGCATCGGCTGGGCCGACGTGGCTTCGGGAATCTGCTTCGTGGCGGCGAGTTCTACGCGATTCATGGGTGTTACCTCTCCCTCAAACTGTAATTACACAACGAATTTAGAGTGGCTCACGCGGCCAAACATCCACCAATGTGCGGATTCGCGAGGCTGCGGGCGGATGTGCCCGGACGGCTATGCCCGAGTGGCCAGGCTCGGAAAACGCCGCGCAGCCCCCGGCCACGAGCGCTCGCGGGGGGCGACCTTCCTCGAACGGGCAGCTCAGGCGAGCGAGTCGCGGCGGAACTGGATCAACTCGCCACCGGCCATCGTGGCGATGTTGCCGCGGTCGCACCGGCCTCGGACTCCTCCGACGAGCAAGCCTTGCCTACGCGGGGTCGGAAATCTGCTTCGCGGCGGCGAACTCCACACGATTCACGACTCCTCCCCCGGAATTGAATTACCCGACAAATCTGAAGCGATCCCGACGACCACACATCCACTGATTCAAGAATTCGCCAAGCTCGACATCACAAAAGAAAGGCCGTTCCCTGGGGTCACGGGGACGACCTTCCTCATTCAGGTGGCTCAGGCGAGCGAGTCGCGGCGGAACTGGATCAACTCGCCACCGGTCATCGTGGCGATGTTGTCGTGGAACGCCGCGGCCGCACCGGGCTCGGACTCCTCGGAGGGGCCGAACGCCTTGCCGACGAGGTAGCCGATGCCGAACGCCGAGAAGATCGTCGGCGTACAGGTGATCATCTGCTCGGCGGTGACCTCGAGCAGCGGGTGGGCCGACGCGGTGTCCGGAACATGCTTCGCGACGGCGAATTCTATGCGATTCATGACTGCTACCTCTTCCCTCGTAGTGGAATTACGCAACGAATTTAGAATGGCCCCAGCGGCCGAACATCCACCAATGCGCGGATTCGCGAGGCGGCGGGCGGATGTGCCCGGACGGGTATGCCCGGGTGGCCACCACCAGGACACTTGAAGAGTCTTCAAGTGTGTGGGATGGTGGTTCAGGTTCCCCTTCCAGGAGAAAGGAATCCGATGGCTGTCAATGAGGACGGCCCGCTCGACCACATCGCGGCCACGAGCAGGATCTCGCAGCTGGAAAGCAAGGTCGGGCGGACCAAGAAGCTCTACGTGACCAGTGTGGCGTTGCTCGGGGTCCTCACGCTCGGCTTCTTCGCGGTGGTCGGCGGCGTGCCGAGGGCGAGCGTCAAACCGTACGACTCCCTGCTTTTCCTGTTCCCGATCGTGGCCGCCTTCGTCGTCGCGGGCATCCAGAAGGCGAGCACCTCGGGCCACCGGGTGCTGCGGATCGAACAGCTGCTCCTGACCGGGTACATCCTCAGCTGCGCCGCGGTGATCGCGCTCGACATCTTCGTGCTGAAGCAGGGCACACTCGCGGCCGCGCTGCCCGGGGTGGTGCCCGCCGCGATCTGCTTCGCCGGCGCCGTCGTGCTCGGCAAGCGATGACCGGGGGCCACCCGCGCCGCAAACTGGACGACATCATCCACTCCCCCGTGCGGCTCTCGGTGATGGCGGTACTGGCCGTGACGGACGAAGTGGACTTCAGGTACTTGAAGGAAACCGTGGAGGTCAGCGATTCGTTGCTGTCCAAGCACATCGCGGTCCTGCAGAACGCCGATTACGTCAACGTCACCAAGGGCGTGGCGCGGAACCGGCCGACCACCTGGTTCAGCCTCACCGAAACCGGGAGCGCCGCGTACCGCGAATACGTCAGCACGCTGAACCAGATCATCGGAAACGGCACGGCGGAGGAGAAATCCGATGCGAGCTGAGGTGGAAACCGGCCGGTGCCCGAAAACGGGGGTCACGGACACCGGCCGGCTGTTCGGGGGCGCTCCCTCACGAGGACACGATCCGGATGGCGCAGGCCTCGGTCCCGCCGGGCAGGCGATGGCGGTTGCGCGCGACGGCGCGGTAGACCGGGCGGGCGGACCAGCGCACCGGGACGGCACCGAGCACCCGGCCCGCAACCCGCCAGCGCCGCGTCTTCGCGGTCCGCAGCAACCGGGCCAGCCCGTCCGCGCCACCGCTGATCGGGCCGTCCAGCGGGATCCACAGCACCTCGTGGCCGGCGCGCTCCGCGGTCGTGTCGTAGGCGGCCAGGTCGAGCTGCTGGTACCGGATGGCCTCCGCGGCCGGTTTCGCCTTGGCGAACAGCCACCGCACCGCGCGGGTGCAGAAACCGCAGTCGCCGTCGAACACCAGCAGCGGCAGTTCTTCGGGGCGTCGATCGGGCACGGCGTCTCATTCCGTCGCGGTGGGCAGGAGGTCTTCCGCGGCAAGCAAACCGTCCCGGTAGGCCATCGCGACGGCCTCGGTCCGGTTGCGGGCGCAGAGCTTGCGCAGGATGTTCAGCACGTGGCTGCGTGCCGTCGCCTCCGAGATGAACAACTGCTCGGCGATCTCCGAGTTCGGGTGCCCGAACGCCATCACCCGCAGCACTTCGGCCTCGCGCGGGGTAAGGCGGGCACCGGCGTCCGCGGCGCGCCGGGCGAGCGTGAAAAGGCGCTCCCCCAGCGAAGCCAGGAACGGCGCCGGCACGAACAGGTGCCCCGCCGACACCGCGCGCACCGCGGTGAGCAGTTCCTCGACCGGGCTGTCCGGCAGCACGATGCCGCGCGCCCCGGCGCGAAGGGTGGAGCGGACCTTCGCGACGGTCGCGGACTCGACGACCACGATGAGGCTGTGCCGGTCGTCGAGCCTGGCCAGGGTCTGGGCGGCCGACGCGATGTCCGGTTCGGACAGATCGGCGTACACCAGCGCGGAGACCGGGTTACCGGCTTCCGCGAGTTCGCACAGCCGGTCGACCGAACCGACCACCTCGACCGTTTCGATGTCCGGTGCCACGGACAGCAGTTTCGCGAGGTTGGCCGGATCGACGGTGAACGAGCCTGCCAGGACCAGTCTGGTCATCGCGCGCTACCCGCTCACGGAAGCGGGTGCAGGTTGGACAGGAACAGCATCAGCGGCTCCTCGGATTCGTCGTAGCCGGCCGAAGCCGCGATCAGGAACTGGGTCCGCTTCGCGTCGTTGTGGTGTTCCTCCTGGTAGGTCATGTAGTTGAGGATCGTGAGATAGGAGACCGAAAGCTGGATGTCCTCCTTCTTCCGCCCCTCCTCCTTGGTGAACCCCACGATGCCGACGACCGAGTCGGCGACCACCTTCTCCGCGCGGCGGTTGGCGTACCAGAAGAAGTGCCGCGGCGCGCGCTGCTCGACCGGCAGCACCTCGCGCCAGTCGGTCACCGAACCGTCGGGCAGCTCATCGCGGACGAGCAGGTGGTAGTCGTGCATACCCGGTCTCGGCGCGAAGAACCGCCAGTCCGGGATCGCCGCGCCGGTCGGGTCGTAGCGCCGGGCGCCGGGGAACTTGCGGAACGGGTCCTGGCTCAGCAGGGTCGCGGCGAACCACGAGCCGAGGAAGCCGCCCATCACGATCCGGGCCACCCGTGCCCGGCGGGAATCGCTCATCATCCACTCCGTCCAGTCTGCTGCCTGCGTCCGTTCAGTCGAGGGGGCGGCCGGTGCGCGCCGCCCGCACGACGTCCGCGACGGCCTCGGTGACGTACTTGGCGAACCGCTCCTTCATCACCAGCCCGAGGTGGTCCGAATCGGGGACGACCAGCCGCTTGCTGTTGGCGGACAACGCGGCCAGCTCGTCCTGCAGCTCGTCGTGCACCGGGTCGGCGCGGTTCGGCACGTCCGCGGTGACCACCGCGAGCGGCAGGTCCGCCGGAAGCGTGGTGTCGCGCACCTCGTCGTTGACGGTGTCGAGCCAGCCGCGCAGCTCCTGCAGCGTGGTCTTCCAGGTCCGGTGGGCCAGCATCCGCGCGCATGCCGCCTCCCGCACGCGCTCGGGCAGGTGCTCCACCCCGGACACGATGTAGCGGTCGGACAGCCGGTTGATGCCGACGGCCGCGAGCAAAACCGCGTTCTGGATCGTCGAGCGCATCAGCGGCAGGCCGAGCGCCTGCCGCGCCGACCGGACCATCTGCTCGGGGTGCGAGGAGTCGACGAGAACCATGCCCGCGACCCGGTCGGGATGGTCGTGGGCGAACTTGCGCACCAGCAGGCCGCCGAAGGAATGCGCGACCAGGACGTACGGCCCCTTGGTACCCGCCGCCTCGAGCACCTGGTCCAGTTCCGCGCGCATGTCCTCGGCCGTGCGCGGCCGAGGGCCGCGGTCACTCCTGCCGAGCCCCGCCCGGTCGTAGGAGACCGTCGGAGTGTCCCGCGCGATCTCATCCTGCACCCACGCCCACACCTCCAGCGAACACGACATCCCGGCCTCGAACAGCACGGTTGGGCCTTCGTTGTCCAGCCCGGCGGTGTGGACGTGCAGCCGGTAGCCGCCGACGTCGACCCGTTCGCCGATACCCGGGTACTTCTCGTCGT
Organism: Amycolatopsis sp. CA-230715; assembly: GCF_018736145.1. Lineage (GTDB taxonomy): Bacteria > Actinomycetota > Actinomycetes > Mycobacteriales > Pseudonocardiaceae > Amycolatopsis. The sequence continues at coordinate 6,215,776 of NZ_CP059997.1, read as the reverse complement.
CGCGCCGCGTCGCCCGCCGCTGGAGGGTGAAACCCGCGGCGAGCGGGGCGAGCGCGGCCGCGATCCCCGCGCCCGCACAGAGTTTCACGGTCGTCGGCTTCATCGGATCCTCCCGGCGAGTTCGGTTTCGACGGCCCAGTTCCCCTGCTCGGTCCCGCCGAGCTGGGTGCGCACCAGGCGCTGGTAGAGCTCGTTCGTGGCGACCAGCGACTCGTGGTCGCCCACTGCCTGCAGCCTGCCCTCGTCGACGACCAGGATCCGGTCCGCTGCGACGACGGTGGCCATCCGGTGCGCGATGGCCAGCACCGCGCAGTCCGCGGACACCGCGGCGATCGAGGTGCCGAGCGCGATCTCCGCCTCGGTGTCGAGCTGCGAGGTCGCCTCGTCCAGCAGCAGGATTTCGGGGCGCAGCAACAACATCCTGGCGATCGCGATGCGCTGGCGCTCCCCGCCGGAGATCGCCGTGCCGGACTCGCCGACCTCGGTGTCCAGGCCGTGTTCGAGGCCATCGATCCACCGGCGCAGGTTGGCCTTGGCGACGGCGTCGGCGAGCTGCTCCTCGGTCGCGTCCGGTTTGGCGAAGACCAGGTTCTCGCGGATGGTGCCGTCCACCACCGGCGCGTCCTGCTCCACGTAGCCGACCCTGCCGCGCAGATCGCGCAACGACAGGTCGCGGATGTCCTGGCCGGCCAGCAGGATCCGGCCGGAGTCCACGTCCCACAACCGTTCGACGAGGGTGAAGATCGTCGACTTCCCCGCACCCGACGGGCCGACGACGGCGACGAAACCGCGGCGCGGGATGTCGAACGTGAGCCCCCGCACGGTGGGCACCCCCGGCTGGTAGCCGAACGTGACGTCCTCAAAGGACAGTGCGGTTCCGGTCATCGGCTTCGGTTCGCTTGTGCCGCCGGTCTCTTCCGGAACGTCGGCGACCGCGTCGACCCGCAGCATCGCGGCGAAGCCGAGCTGGATCTGCGCGAACGCGGTGAACAGGCTGATCAGCGGCGCGATCAGGTAGAGCAGGTACAGCAGGTACGAGGAGAAGTGCGCGGTGTCCACCGAGCCGCCCGCGAGGCGGAACGCGCCGACGGTGAACACAGCGGCGAAGGAGCCCTGGATGCCGAGGTTCATGATCGGCGCCATCGCCGACTCGAGCCGGACGCCGCGCATCCCGGTGTGGAAGGCGGCCCCGGCGAACTCGCCGATCCTGGCTTCCTCCCGTTCCTCTGCCCTGCTGAGCTTCACCGTGCGGATCGCGCCGATCGCGCGCTGCAAGGAAGAGGCGAAGTCGCCGACCCGTTCCCGCGTCTCGACACCCGCCGCGCGGACGCGTTTGGCGACGATCAGCGTCGCCATCCCCGACAGCAGCAGAACGGCCAAAGTGGACAGTGTGAGCACCGGGTCGATGACGGTCATCAGGACCACCGAGCCGACCACCATCAACGCGCTCACCACGAGGTTGAGCAAGCCCTGCATGAGGGAGGTCTTGAGCAGGTCCGTGTCGGCGACCGCGGCGGTGAACAGATCGCCCCGCTGCCGCCGCAGGTGCAGCCCGAGCGGGGCCCGCAGCAGCCTGCGCACGACGCGGCGGCGGGAGTCCAGCACGAGCGACGCGCCCGCGCGGCCGAGCAGGTAGACCTCGACCCCGCCGATCACCAGATCGGTCAGGAACAGCCCGCCCAGCGCCAGCGCGGGCACGGTGGCCGGGGCGCCCGCGACGATCTTGCCGACCAGCGCGCCGATGACCATCGGCTGGGCGAGCGCGAGCCCGCTGCTGATCAGGCCGAGCACCACGGCGACGGACAGGCCGGCGCGGTAGGGCCTGATGAGACTGAACAACCGGCGGTAGACACCGGCGACTGGAGCGGCCATGACGAGCCTCTTTCGGTGCGTCAGCGCTTGCGGAGGCTTCGGGAGTGGTGCATGACCGCCGGGTAGGTCGAGCAGAACGCCCACAGGAACCGGTTGAGGCCCATGAACGCGGCGTTGCCCGCGTGGAACGCGGCGCCGGTCGCCAGCAGCGACACCGCGGTCTTCTTGCCGCCGAACAGGACCAGCGGGAAGATCGACTCGCCGATGATCGTGCCCCAGCCGCCCGCCTTCGCCAGCGAAGGGAACTTCTTCAACAGCTCACCGACGTGGCGTTCGCCGTAGGTGTGGGTGCGGAAGACACCGCTCATCGCGCTGCCGTCGCGCCAGTACGGTGAAACGGCCTTCGCGGCTCCGGCGGCGAGGTAGGACAGCACCGACTGGCCCGCGATGAACTTGGTGCAGATCTCCTTGGCCTTGGTGTCACCGGGGAAGAGCTTGGTCAGGGTCAGCGCGGCGTAGACGAGCATGTTCATGTGGTCGGTGCCGTCGGTGCCGTAACTGTTGCGGATGTGCAGCAGCCAGTTGGAAACGGCGAGGTAGGCCACCGCCGCGGTGCGCACGCTCTGCTTGGCGCCGGGGGCGATCAGCAGCGACGCGGCGGTCAGGCGCAGACCGATCACGCCCTGCACGCCCGGCGGCCGGAACAGCGGGTTGAGCACGTCGGCGGACTTCCTCGACGTCCAGCGGTACTTCGTGCGGCCGACCTGCCAGCTCAGCAGCCCGGACTCTTCGAAGTGCTTGGGGCGCATCAGGTATTCGAGCGAGGCGAGCGCGATGCCCGTCGCGCTGATCACCTCCGTCTGGCGGATGACCTTGTCGACCTGCGGAGTGTCCACCTGAGCCATCTGTGCTCTCCCAAGGATGATGGTCGGCGAACACCGGGAAGCGCGTGCGGCTCCCCGGCATCCGCCGTCTTGACTACGGGTTACGCGGAAGTCGCGTCCTGCCGCACCTGCAGCAGCTCGCTGACCGACATCTCGCGGATGTCGTTCAGCCGCACCCCGTCGCCGCTCTCGTCGATGCACCCGTGCCGCGCGCACTGCACGGCGCCGACGCCGACGCCGGTGGCGAAGGCGGTGACGGTGATCAGGACCGGGGTCAGCACCGGGGTCGCGGAGTCGCGGCTGACCTCGAGCACTTCGAGGTTCGATTCGGCCGCTGCGGACTCGATTCTATTCATGGTCAGCTCCTCGAGATGATTGGGCAGATTTGCCGATCCGGACACTATTTGCCTCCCGATTCGGCGAGCATCCACCAAAATGAGGAAACCGAACTCGAGCAGTAGCCTCACCCGAACCCCATTCCGGCGGCAAGGCCCTTGAGGACGCTCGGGGTGGCTACCGGCGACCTAGCCACCTGGGCAGGCCCGAGCCTTCGCCCCGACCGGCCCGTGGCGCGTCCACCGGCCCGCCCCGCCCTGCTCCCGGCACGAAAATGCCGGGGAGCCAACCGCTCTCCCCGGCATGCCGCGTTTCGACGGCGGTTACACGGAAGTCGCGTCCCGGCGCGCCTGCATCAGCTCAGTGACCGACATCTCGCGGACGTCGTTCAGCCGCACGCCTTCGCCGCTTTCGTCGATGCACCCGTGACGCGCGCAGTCCACGGCGCCGACACCGGTACCGACGGCGAAAGCGGTGACGGTGATCAGGACCGGGGTCAGCACCGGCGTCGCGGAGTCGCGGCTGACTTCCAGCACTTCCAGGTTCGACTCGGCCGCGGCGGACTCGATACGGTTCATGATCGGCTCCTCAAAATGATTCGGGCGTTTTACCGAACCGGACACTATTTGCCGCCCAATTCGGGGAGCATCCACCAAAATGCCGAAACCGGCCGGTCCTCGTGCCACCACGCCCAGCTGAAGTAGCCACCTGGCCAGGCCTGGTTGGGAGCCCGTTCGCGGTTGGCGGCGCGGGCTCCGCCGGGGAATTGTGATCTCGTCCACGACGGAAAACCCTGGGGAGGGCGAAACACCATGCGCAGACTGACGGCTCTGGTGGCGACCGCGCTACTGGTACTGATCACGGCAGGCACCGCGGATGCCGCGTCGAAAAACTGGACGACGCGGTACAACGGCGGCTCGGCGACCGGTACCGCGCACTACGAGACGGCCGGTCCGCACCCGTACGACGGGAAGGTGCACGCCGACGGGACGCTGACCGTCGCGGACTCCGGCTGCTACTTCGCGACCATGGAGGTGATGCACTTCCCCGGCGCGTGGATCAGCCATCAAAACTCCGCGACGCGGTGCGGGCCGGGCAGCATCCCGGTCAACCTCACCGAGGTTGTCGCGCGCGGCTACTGGAGTGGCTCGGTGGCGGTCTGTCAGCCCGCACCGAACGGGGGAGGGTGGTGCGACAACTGGGTCGACATCTACGTCGACGACAAATAGGCGTTCCCCTTCGACGCGTCAGAACGGAAGACCAATGCCGGAACCGCTGATCGGTGATCGCCTGGAGCGGTTCACCCTGCCGAACGGGCTGCGGGTGGTGCTCGCGCCGAGCACGGCGGTTCCGGTGGTGGGGATCGCGGTGCTCTACGACGTCGGCATCCGGTCCGAACCGGTGGGGCGCACCGGTTTCGCGCACCTCTTCGAGCACTTGATGTTCCAGGGCTCGGAGAAGGTGCCGAAACTAGCGCACGCCCGCTACGTCCAGGGCGCGGGTGGCTCTTTCAACGGTTCCACCCACCTCGACTACACCGTCTACCACGAGACCCTGCCCAGCACCGCGCTGGAACGCGGGCTCTTCCTGGAAGCCGACCGGATGCGCGGGCCCCGTATCACCGAGCGAAACCTGCGCAACCAGGTCGACGTGGTGTCCGAGGAGATCAACACCAGCGTGAAGAACCGGCCGTACGGCGGTTTTCCGTGGCTGCACCTGCCGCCACTGCTGTTCGACGGCTTCGCCAACACCCACGACGGCTACGGCTCGCAGGTCGATCTCGATTCGGCCACCGTCGCCGAGGCGAACGCGTTCTTCGAGCAGTACTACGCGCCGGCCAACGCGGTGCTGTGCGTAGCGGGCGGCATCGACGTCGAAGAGACCACCGCGTTGGTCGCCCGCCACTTCGGCACCGTGCCCGCCCGCCCGGTCCCCGTCCGGCCCAGCTTCGCCGAACCGGCGCTCACCGGGTCGCGGCGCGGCGCGCACCGGGACCCGCTCGCCCCGCTCGCCGCGTTCGCGACGGGCTGGCGGGTCCCCGACCCGATCGGCGAATTCCGGTCGTACCTCGCCCACCAGCTGCTCGCCGATCTGCTCGCGGGCGGCGAGTCGTCGAGGCTGGTCCAGCGGCTGGTGCAGGCCGACGGCACGCTCGCGGACGTGTCCGCCGGGCTCGGCCTGATGGGGGACTCGCTCGCGGTCCGCGATCCCGGCGCGTTCGTGGTGTCGGGTTTCCTGTCCCCCGGCGGTGCGGCGGACAAGGCGGTGCGGGTCGTCGACGAGGAGATCGAACGGATCGCGGCGGAAGGGCTGGACGACGACGAAGTGCTCCGGCTGCGGACGATGGCGGTGAGCAGGCTGGTGCGCGAACTCGACTCGGTCGTCGGCAGGGCGAAGCTGTTCGGGCTCTTCGAGCAGCAGCGGGGCGATGCGGCCTTGATCGCCGAACTGCCCGGCCTGCTCTCCTCCCTCACCGGCGACGAGATCGCCGCCGCTGCGGCGACGGTCGGCGAAGCGCACCGCGCCGTCGTCGAAATCCTGCCGGGGGCCGCGCGATGACCGGGCAGCTGTCCGATGTGGACGTTCCCGCGCTGCTGCCGCGCGGCGCGCTCGTGCTGCCGGAGTCGGCCGAGGTGACCCTGCCGTCCGGGCTGACCGTGCTCGCGGTACGGCAGCCGTCGATCCCGCTGGTGGAAATGCGCCTGCGGATTCCCTGCGCGGAGGCGGACTCGGCGACCATCGCGCTGCTCGCCGATTCGCTGTGCTCCGCGACCTCGCGCACGCCGACCGCGGAGCTGGCGAAACGCCTGCAGCGCATGGGAGGCAGCCTCAGCGCCACCGTCGACGCCGACCGGTTGCTCTTCCTCGGCAGCGCGCTGGCGGCGCACCTCGGTGACCTGCTCGACCTGCTCGGCGAGGTGCTCACCGCCGCCAGCTATCCCGAGGTCGAGACCGCGCAGCGGGCCGCGCGGTTCGCGGACGCGCTCCGGGTGGTCAAGGTGCAGCAGGGGCATCGCGCGCTGGAAGCGCTCAACCGGCGGCTCTACGGCGACCACGTCTACGCGCGCCCGACCCCGTCGCCGGAGGACGTGCTCGCGGTGACCCCCGCCGATCTCGTCGCCCTGCACGCCGAACGGGTCCGCGCCGCGTCGGCCTGCCTCGTGCTGGCCGGGGACCTCGATCCGCAGCAGGCCTTGCGCACGGCCGAACGCGCGCTGTCCGGGTTCGCCGGTGGCGGCGAACCGGTCCGGCACCGGCCGCTGCCCGCCTGCCGCGGCGGCACCCCGATCGGCCTGCTGGACGCACCGGGCGCGGTGCAGTCGTCGGTGCGGCTCGCCCTGCCGTGCCCCGGCCCCGGTGCCGCCGACTTCGCGGAACTGGACCTCGCGAACCTGATCTTCGGTGGCATTTTCTCCTCGCGGCTGGCCGCGAACCTCAGGGAGGACAAGGGATACACGTACTCCGCGAAGTCCACAGTGGTCTCTCCGCAGGCGGGAAGCGCGGTCGCCGTGCTGGCCGACGTCGCCACCGCGGTCACCGCGCCCGCGGTGCTGGAGATCGGCTACGAGCTCGGCCGGATGGCCTGCACCCCGGTGCGCGCCGCGGAGGTCGACCAGGCGCGGGAGTACCTGCTCGGCGTGCGGCAGCTCAGCATGTCCACGCAGTCCGGGCTGGCGAACCTGGTCTCCGAGCTCGCGGCGCAGGGGCTGCGCCTTGACTGGCTCGGCGAGCACGCGAGCAGGCTCGTCGACGCCGACGTGCCCGCGGTGACCGAAGCCGCGGCGCGCTACCTGAACCCGCCCAGCGCCGTCGTCGTCGTGGTCGGCGACGCGGCGGAAGTGGCGGCCCCGCTCGCCGCGCTCATGCCGGTCAGCCGGAACGGAGTGGAGCCATGACCAGGACCGCACTGGTCACCGGTGGTTCGCGGGGCATCGGCCGCGCGATCGTGCTGCGCCTCGCCGAGGACGGCGCGGACGTCGTCTTTTCCTACCACAGCGACGAAACCGCGGCCCGCGACGTGGTGGCCGAGGTCCGCGGCAAGGGCGGCAGGGCCACGGCCGTCCGCGCGGACGTGACGGACGCGGCGCAGATCGAGCGGCTGTTCGAGGCCGTGCCCGAGCTGGACGTCCTGGTCAACAACGCGGGCATCGGCTCGGCGAAGGTGTTCGGCGAAGTGACCGAGCAGTGGTACGACCACGTCATGGCGGTGAACGCCAAGGGGGCGTTCTTCGTTCTGCAGCAAGCGATCCCGCGGTTGCGCCAGGACGGTCGGGTGATCAACATCTCCAGTTCGGCGACCGCGTGGCCGAGCCTCACCGACCCCGTCTACGCCGCGGGGAAGGCCGCCGTCGAACAGTTCACCAAGGTGGCCGCCCGTCAGCTCGGCCCGCGGCGGATCACCGTCAACACCGTCTCCCCCGGCCCGGTGCACGGCGACGCCGTGCCGGACGAGGCCACCGCCGCGATCGCCGCGCTCACCCCGCTCGGCCGGATGGCCGAGCCCGCCGACATCGCCGACGTCGTGGCCATGCTGGCCGGCCGGGACGGCCGGTGGATCACCGGCCAGAACCTGATCGCCGCCGGCGGCATGCTCTGAGCAGGACTCAGTCGCGCACGATGACGGTGATCTCGAACCGGCCCGATTTCCGGTGGGCCGAAACGGTTCCGCTGCCCGCGCGGTTCGACTGGTAGGCGGCGGTGGTGACCGCGCCGGAGACCGCGGGCCTGCCGGTCTCGGTCAGCACCGGCCCGCTCGCGGACACCGCCTGCCACGGATCACCGGCGCTGCCGTGCAAGGTCACCGTCAGGGGTGCCTTGCGCCCCATGCAGATGGTCTTGCCGTTGTCCTGCTCGGTGATCCGCGGCCGGGGCACCGAAGTCGAGCAGGTCCTGCCGCCACCGGCATCGGGCGTTCCCGGTTTGCAGGCCGCGATCGCGAGCAGCGCGCTCAGCGCCGCCATCGTGGTCAGCACGCGCATTTCGAGCACCTCCGACAGGCGGATCCCCCATCGTGGCACCGTTCCCGTCCCGGCGGAACACCCGTGCGGGCATACCCGTCGGGCCATGCCCGATCGGTTATGTCCATTGGCAGTTGACCCGCGGGGTGTCCTCCACGAAGATCTTTGGCATCCCGTGAACACGCCATGGCGGATCGCCCGCGTGTCCGGGAATCTCTGGGGAGGGATACAAGATGGCGCCGGTTGCCGTGCAGCAACCTCCGGAGCATGTCGACGCGGTCCTCCGCGCGCTGGGGATCGGGGGTTTCGTCGACGACGGACTGCCCGCGCCCCGTGGCCGCAACACCAGTTACGCGGGCACCACGGAATCGGGGCAGGACGTCTTCGTGAAAGTGGTGGCCAGTTCGTCCGGCGCCGCGGCGGCGGACCGGCTCGGGCGGGCGATGGCGTTCCAACGGTATTTCGAAGACGGGTACTTCGCCGGTCTCCACGCCCCGAACTGCCTCGGCGTGGACGAGGCGACCGGGGTGATGGTGTTCGAACTGGTGCGGGACGCCCGCAGCGGCCGCGATCTCGCCGGTGACGGGGAGTTCGGCGAGGATCTCGCGCACAGGCTCGGCGAGGCGATCGGCGCGCTGCACGCCGCGCCGCTGCCGCCGGGAACGGATTCCTCCTACCCGCCCTATCCGCCGGGTGAGGCGCTCGACGCGCTGCCCGCGCGGGTGTTCGAGAACTCCAGCGCCGCCGCGCTGCAGGCGTGGGCGCTGATGCAACGCGACGAGGTGCTGCTCGAGGCGGTCCGCCGGTTGCGCGACCGGGACTCCTCGACGGTGCTCGAACCGGCGCACTGCGACCTCCGGCTGGACCAGGTGCTGTGGCACGGCGGCGAACTGTCCGTCATCGACTGGGAGGAGTTCCGGCTCGCCGAACCCGCCCGCGACCTCGGCGCGCTGATCGGCGAATGGCTGCACCGCGCGGTCACCGAGATTCCCGCCGCGGGCGACCCCGACCTGCCCGACCCGGCGCTGACGCACGAACAGATCCTCGCCGCCGGTGCCGCGGCGATCGACGAGTTCCGCCCGTGGGTCGCCGCGTGCTACGCCGGGTACCAGGCGGTGCGCGGCCCTCGCGACGACCGGTTCGCCGCGAGGTGCTGCGCCTTCGCGGGCTGGCATCTGCTAGACCGGATGGTCGCCGCGGCGGAACGCCTTCCGGCCCTTGGCGCGGTCGAGCGCGCCGGTGCCGGGATCGGCAGGACCATCCTCGCCGACCCCGACCGGTTCACCCGCGCGCTCGGGCTCGCCGCGTGACCGGGGACGCGCTCTGCCCCGACCTGGTCGCGACCCTTCCCCAGGTCCGCGTGGATCCCTTGTGTCGCAAGGCAACCGTGGGCGAGGACGAGGTGACCGGCGCCAACGCCCGCGAACTCGTGCGAGCGCTCGGGCACCAGCTCTACCGGAACGCGCACACCGGGGCGATCGCGGCGACGGCGCGCGGTACGGACCGGGACCACGCCTTGGAACGACGACTCGCCGAAGCGGTGCCGAGGACCACCACCACGATCACCGTGCCGGTACTCGACGTTCGCGAAGACGGCACGGTCGTGGTCGAACGGGACGGGCTGCGCGTCGCGGCCGAACCCGGTTCGCTCAGGAGCACCGCCCCACCGCGGCGCGGGGAGACGGTCGACCTCGACGTGAGCACCGTGAGACCCGCGGTGTCGCCGGGGTTCTTTCTCACCGCGCAGCGGCACGGCACGCGCGCACCGGGCCCGGTGCTCCGCGTCTACCTGCACCTGGTGGAACTCGACGCGATGACGGCGGTGTGGCGGACCGTCCTGCACGCGTTGCACGCGAAGGGCGCGAGCCACCTCGCGAAAGTCCTTTCCGGACCGGAGGCGCTGCCGAGGCGCGACGCGATGGTCGTCTACCTCGACGCCGACAGCATCGATTTCGTCGCGCACCTGCCGGAGCTGCTCGACGACCACCCCGGTCTCGGCACCGAGACCTCCGCGTTCGCCAAGCGGGTCCGACCCGGCGTGGCGATCGCGTGGGAACCGGCCGACCCCCGGCCTGGGATGGGCGCGCTGAGCTTCGGCCAGCACCGGGCGCTCGCGCTCGCCACCGGGCTGGTCCGGCACGCGGCGGAACCTGGCGGCGGCAGCAGGATCGGCCGCGTCGCCGAGGCGCTGCGGGAAGCGAACATCGATCCGGCGGCACCCGCCCGCAACCTGGATTCCCCGGACCTCCCGGGGCTGTGCGCTAGCGCACCGGCAGAAAGGTGAAACCGATGAACACCAAGGAACTGGTAGCGGGCTACGACATCTTCACCAGCGTCGAGGAGCTTTCGGCGGTGACCGCCGTGCCCTCGTCGGCCCAAACGGGCACCCTCCAAAGCGTCACCACCCCCTCCCCGCTGTGCCCGTCCCCCTGCGTCACCGTGACCCTCATCCTCTGTGCGTGACGGTTGAGACCGGCACCTGGCGCGGTGCCACCGCGGAGCGCGCCAGGGAATTCGTGACGCTGCTGTCGGATCGGTTCGCCGATCCGACAGCGGTTTCGCGCACCGCGGCGGAGGTGCTGGCCGCGGAGAACGGCGGCTGGGTCCCCACCGGCCTGGCGAACGGCCATCCCGGGCTGGCGGTGTTCTACGGGCAGTTCGCCGAATCCGGCGGGCGGCACGCGGCGGCCGCGCACGCGCACCTGCTCGCCTCGATGCGGGCCGTGGGCGACCACCCCGCCCTGGGCCTGTACCTCGGGCCCGCGTCGATCGCGTTCGCCGCGCAGACCTGCGGCGCGCGCACCGGTGACTACGCGAGCCTGAGATCGTCCCTGCTGACCTGGGCCGCCGGAAATCAGGCAACCAGGATCGAAGCGGCGAGCGCACCGGAAACCGGTGTCGCCGAAGGAACGTACGACGTGATCACCGGGATCACTGGGGTGGGCAGGATCCTGCTCGACGCGCTGAGCGCCGACGAGGAGAATTCACCGGCGGTCGAATCCGCGGTGCTGGCCACGCTCCGGTTCTTGGTGCGGTTGAGCGAAACCCGCGACGCGGCGGGCCACCGGGTGCCAGGATGGTGGACCGCCCCGGAGCAGCTCCCGCTGGCCGAGGAGCGCCGCTACTACCCGATCGGCGCGGCCAACACCGGCATGGCGCACGGCATCGCCGGGCCGATCGCCCTGCTTTCCCTTGCCGCGCAGCGTGGTGTGCTGGTGGACGGGCAGCTCGACGCGATCGGTTCACTGTGCGGGTGGCTGATCGGGAACGCGTCGTCCGATCAGGACGGACCGTTCTGGGTGCCGCGCGTTCCGCCGGGCGATCGCCTGCCGGAAGACGGGGTGCGGCCCCGGGACGGGTGGTGCTACGGCGTGCACGGCATCGCGGCCGCGCTGCACCGCGCGGGCACGGTCCTGGACCGGGGAGCCTGGCGCGAACTCGCCGTGACCGCGGTGCGTGCCGCGTCGTCGCACGACGCGCTGGTGACCGATCCGTACCTGTGCCACGGGCACGCGGGACGGCTGCAGGTCGTGCACCGGCTCGCGGTGGCCGAACAGGACGGCGAACTGCTGGCGCTCGCGCGACGGATCGCGGCCAGGCTGCTGGACTTCGTCGACTTCGACGCGCCGTTCCTCGTCGTCGCCCCCGTCCACGACGGACCGGGCTACCAGGTGTGCCACCGGCCGGGGCTGCTGGACGGCGCGGCCGGGGTCGGCTGCGCGCTCAACGCCCTGCTGACCGGAGAACCCGGTGACGGGAACCGGAACTGGGACCGCATGCTGCTGCTGAGCTGACGGGCTCGCGCATCGACGGCGCGCGAAAACCGCGCCCACGCCGTCCTTTTTGGACAGAGCACGTGCGCGCGAGGGCATCCCGGGCCGCACGGTCCGGGATTCGTCGCTGCGCCGATTATGGCGATACAATCGGACCCGAGTCAAGACACATCGTCTCACCCTGGACGTTCGCGCTGCTGGAGAGAGGGGAACCAGATGTCCCAGGCGTGGCAATCCGCCGTCGAGACGCACAAGGCCCGGTACCGCGAGCAGATCATCGACGCGGCGATCGAACTGATCGCCGACGACGGCGTCACCAAGACGTCGATGGCCAAGCTGGCGCAGCACGCCGGCGTCGGCAGGGCGACCCTGTACAAGTACTTCCCCGATGTCGAGTCGGCACTGCTGGCCCACGTGGGGCGCGAGATCGACGTCTGCGAGGCCAGGCTCGACGAAGTCATCGCCGAGCACGAGGATCCACTGGAACAGCTTCGTGCGTGCGTGCGCGCGTTGCTCGACTATTTCGCCAGCCGCCAGCACCGGGTCGGCTGGGCCAGCCTCGACAAGGCCGATCTCTCCGCCAAGGCCATGGCAACGCTACGGGAAGAGATGACCCGGTTGCACAAAGCCATTATCGCTACCCTGCGCGACGGAATTGCTGCCGGCCGCATGCGTAAGGAACTGGATTCACAACGACATGGCAAACTCGTGTTCAAAATGGTGGCGAGTATGCAAGAGGACATTACGGTCGGCGCCCTCTCCGCGGACGAAGCCATGGACACAATTTGGCTACTTTTGTCCCATGGCGTGCTCCACCAGGGGCGATAGCCAGTGACGACACCGGAAGAAAACAGACATACGGGATGCCGATCTCCGCCCCAAGTCCACAATAGACCATTTGGGTGCTCGCCCGGTTACAATCTTAAGCCTCCATCAAGGATCGTGTGATCTCTTGCACACAGCGCACGCATGGTGATATTTTCCCACCTGCGGCGCGCCTTCTCCGCTGCTGCGGGTCACGAAGGGGGATTAAATGCCCGAAGAACGAATAGCAAGCCTGCCGAAAAGTCACGAAAGACAATCCTCCGTCGCCGTTTTCGTCGAAGGAGATGTAATTCGACGTGGATTGACCTCTATGCTCAAATCCACGAATTCATACTCAATAACAGAATGGAAGTACCTCGAGGACGCCAACCGCACCGCGGGCGCACCGGGCCATCGGTGCCCCGATGTCGTGGTGCTGGGGTGCAACGGGCTGAACACCGATACCGTCCAGTTGTACGCCGAACGGGCAAGAGCGGCGGGGAGCAAGGTCCTGCTGCTCCTGCTGATCCAGAACCCGGAGCTGTTCGACGCGGTGTCGAGCATCCCGGCGAACGGATTCCTGCTGCTGCACCAGATCACACCGGACTCATTGGACCGCGCGCTGCGGGAAGTGGTCTCCGGCGAGATCGTCATCCCGTCGGTGCTGGCCGGTCGCATGCTGACCAGGCTGCGCACCGGGTCGACCGCCCAGCGCCACGGACTGGCCAGCCTCACCCCGCGCGAAGAGCAGGCGCTGCGCCTACTGGTCGACGGGCTCAGCAACAAGCAAATCGCCAAACAACTGCGCATTTCACAGCACGGGGCCAAACGCCTCGTCGCCAACGTGCTCGCGAAGCTGAATTGTCCCAACAGGACACTCGCGGTCGCGGTCGCCTTGCGCGACAACATCATTGCCTGAAGCATCATTGCCTGAAGTACCACGAACTGAACTGGGGTCTGGGGGCCACACGAGACATCGCTTTCGGGTGGGAGTGTCTGTTCACTGAGGACGATCGGGTGCCACGAGCACCGGAGGACCTCGCTGAGCGACACTCCCACCTTCGCGTTCCGGGGTTCCGCGCCGCGGCGAGCCCCGTCCGGCATGTGCGGTGCGCACCGCACATGCCGTCGGGCCGCCGGTGTCCCAGGGGGAAGGGGACCCGACGAGTTCAGGATCGCGACACCCGTCCCCGGAGCGCGAGCAGGGCGATGCTGAACGTCACGACGGCGACGGCGAGCACGACGCCGACGCCCAGCAGCAACGTCGGCCCGTTCCATCCGTCGGTGAGCAGGGACCGGAGCGCGGCCAGCAGGTAGGTCACCGGGTTCACGTGCGCCACGGCCGCGAGCCATCCGCTGAGGCGGTCCAGCGGCATGAGCGTGGTCGTCAGGAACACGAACGGGAAGAACAGCAGCGAGCTCTGCGCGACCACGGTCGCGTTGCCGGTGCGCAACGCGATGGCATAGGGAATCGCGGCGAACGCCAGCCCCCACAGCGCGGCGATCGCGATGAACACGAGCACGCCCAGCACACCCGACGCGAAGCCGACGCCGAACACGAACCCGAGCACCACCGTGGGGATACACAGCACCACCACGGTCACCAGGTCCGCGACCATCAGGCCGAGCAGCAGCGAAAGCCGGTTCGTCGGCGCGATGAGCAGGCGGTCGAAGTACCCGTTGTTGATGTCCTGCACCAACGAGGTCGCCCTGGTCGTCCCCGTCGACGCGATGACGATCGCCACCGGGAACTGGAACGCGCGGAAGTCCGCGGTACCGCCGAGGTTTCCGATCTTTTCCAGCGCACCGACGAAAACGGTGAAGAAGAAGACCGAGATGAGCATCGGCGGGATGAGGGTCTCCGGCTCGCGCACCAGCTGGCGGAGCGATCGGCCGGAAACGCTCACCAGGTCCCGCAGGAAACCGGCCGGTCTGCCGACCAGCTCCTCGGTCTCCGCCCGGACCGCGGTCGTGGCCTCCGTGGTAGCGGTCATTGCGTCACCTTCCCCGCGTCCGCGAGTGCGTCTTCTTCGGACATGTGCTGCCCGGTGATGGAAAGGAACACGTCGTCCAGCGTCGGGCGGCGCAGGACGAGATTCCGTACGGTCACGGCGTTTTCGGCCAGCGCGAGGGCGACCGGGCTGATCGCGGTCGGACCGTCTTCGACGGCGATCGTGACCTCTTCGCCGTTCACGTCGACGCGCTGCACCACCGGCAGGCCGCGCAGCGCGATTTCGGCGGAAGTCCCGTCGCTCGTCGTGGCGACGATGAGGTCCTTGCCGATGGACCGCTTGAGCTCCTCCGGGCTGCCCTCGGCGACCACCTTGCCCTCGTTGATGATGCCGACGCGCTCGGCGAGCTGATCGGCCTCCTCCAGGTACTGGGTGGTCATGAAGATGGTCGTGCCGAGTTCGCGGTTGAGCCGGTTGACCTCGGCCCAGAGCTTGATCCGGCTGGCCGGGTCCATCCCGGTGGTCGGCTCGTCGAGGAAGAGCACCCTCGGGTTGTGGATGAGCGCGACCGCGAGGTCCAGCCTGCGGCGCATCCCGCCGGAGTAGGTGCCCACCCGGTCCCGCACCGCGTCGCCGAGATCGATCAGCTCGGTCAGCTCGCCGACCCGCTTGCCGATCGTCTTCTTGCCGAGCCCGTAGAACCGGCCCTGGAGGCGGAGCTGTTCGAGACCGGTCTGCTTGTCGTCGAGCGCGGTCGCCTGCAGCGCGACGCCGACGCGCAGCCGGACGTCAAGCTGGTTGCGCACCGTGTCGTGCCCGAGCACGCTCACGGTGCCCTCCGTCGGCGCGAGCAGCGTGCACATCATACGGACGCAAGTGGACTTCCCCGCCCCGTTGGGTCCGAGGAACGCGTAGATCTGACCGGGCGGCACGGTGAGGTCGACCCCGTCGACGGCCCACTTCTCACCGAAGCGCTTCTTCAGCCCGGCCGCGCGGATGGCCGGTGTTCGCTCGGTCGCGGTCACGACCGGCGCTGCCGATGTCGCTGTCATATGCACACCTGAACTTGTCGCAGGGAACGGATCGGTGGTGCTGTGCCGAACAACTTGGCCTTGCTCGATACATAGTGTCTCGGTACCATACGAACTGTGTCAAGCCGTCCGGCGGCGACACAGCGGGGAAGGGAAACGGATCAAGGGCCCAACCTGGGGCCACCCGCACCCGGCTGTCAACGTAGCCATTCAGCTATGCCGGTCGAGCGCCCGCCTGGACCGGCCGACGGATCTTTCGCGCCGCCCACCCGCCATGAAGACTCGATGCTCAACCCGGAGGAAAGGCATCGAGGATCATGCCCGCACGCGCCGAAAACGCTCCAACGATCATCGATGTGCTCGCGCGGAACGCCGGCGAAGAACCGGACCGCACCGCATTCTCGTTCGCCGACGGCCCGGATTCCCCTGCCGCCGATTCGCTGAGCACCCGGGACTTGCACATTCGCGCGCTGGCGGTAGCCGAAGCATTACGGACCGCCAGTGCGCCCGGTGCCCGAATTCTCGTTCTCACGCCGTCGGCACGTGATTACGTCATCGCGGTGTGTGGCTGCCTGTACGCGGGCAGGTGCGCGGTCCCGCTCGGCTACGCTGGCACCCCGGTGTCCAGCGCGATGGCCGCCGCGGTGGGGCGCGACGCGGGCGCCGAGGCGATCCTGACCAGTACCGCTGTCGCCGCGGAAGCCAAGCGGCGCTGGCAATCCGCGGGCGGGGACGCGATCGCCTGGCTCGCCGTGGACGAACTGGTGCGCCCGTCGGCCGCGGACCAGGCACCCGCTCGGTGCGCGCCCGAAGACCTCGCGATGCTGCTGTACACCTCGGGGTCCACAGGGGACCCCAAGGGTGTGCTGAACTCGCACGCCAGCATTCTCGCGGGTATCCGGAAAATGGTGCGGATGACCGGGATCCCGGCCGGTGCCACCGTCGTCAACTGGGTTCCGGTGCACCACGGAATCGGGCTGATCGGACATTTGCTGCTTTCCCAGTACCTCGGCGGCGACTGTTCGGTCCTGCGCACCGAGGATGTGGTGGCGCGGCCGGCGAGCTGGCTGGAAGCGATCAGCGCGGCGAATTCTCCGGTATTCGGCGGCGGGCCCAACTTCGTTTACGACCGGTGCACCGATTTCGTCACCGCCGAAGAGTTCGCCGGGCTCGATCTGGACAACTGGCACTCGGCACTGGTCGCCGGGGAACGGATCCGGAAGAACACGCTCGAACGCTTCACCGCGCGATTCGGCGCGCGAGGATTCGCCCGCGACAGCATGTTCTCGGTCTACGGGCTCACCGAAACCACGCTCCTGGTCAGCGGCAGGCGCGCCGGGGACATCGGCTCCCTCGCACTGGACCGCGCGGCGCTGGAGGCGCACACCGCCCGCATCGTGCCCGAATCCGATGACACCGCGATCGATCTGGTCAGCTGCGGCGATCCCGGTCCCGCGACCACGATCCGGGTCGTCGACCCCGAGACCCGTACCGAGGTGGCACCGGGCCGGGTCGGCGAAATCTGGGCGCAGGGCCCGTTCACCGCGCCGGGGTACTGGCGGCGGCCACGGGAAACCGCGGCCGTGTTCGACGCGAGCCTCGCGAACGGCGAGGGCCCGTTCGTCCGCACCGGTGACCTCGGTTTCCGCCACGACGGCGAGCTGTTCGTCTGCGGACGGCTGAAGGAACTGCTGATCATCCGCGGCCGGAACCTGTACCCCCAGGACATCGAAACCACCGCGGCCGGGGTGCACCCGGCGACCACGGCGGCACCGGCCGCGGCGTTCGCGGTGGAGGGCGAGGAGAGCGAGCGGCTCGTCCTCGTGCAGGCCGTGAGGTCCCCCGAAGAACTCGACGCCGAGCGGCTCGCCGGGGACCTGCGCGCGGCGGTCACCGCGAACCACCGGGTCGACGCCGAGGTGCTCGTCGTGGCCGCCTCGGCCGTGCCCACCACGAACGCGGGCAAGATCCGCCGCGCCGCCTGCCGCGAGGCGTACCTCGAAGGCAGGCTCGCCCCGCTGGCCACGAGCGTGCCGGGCGGACTCACCGTGCCCGCAGCCGATGCCACCGTGGGTACGGCCGCGGTTCCCGTGGTGGTGCGGCGCCTGCTCGAAGACGTGCTCGGCGGCGATGCGCCGGAGGACGTGCTGGCCTCCGATGCCACCCTCGCCGGACTGGGGCTGGACTCCTTGCGCGGCATGCTGGTGCGCCACCGGCTGGCGCAGGAGACCGGCGTCCGGCTCGCGCTGGACGAACTGCTGCTCGCCTCCGCGCGGGAAGTGACCGCGAAGATCCTCGCACAGTCCGAAATGGACACCGCGAGCCCCGCACCGGCACCCGTCGTGGTGCCCGATCCCGCCGCGCGGTACGAACCGTTCCCGCTCACCGGCCTCCAGCAGGCGTACGTCACCGGCCGCGACGACGTCTACGAACTCGGCGGAGTGGCGACACACTACTACCGCGAGTTCGACTCCGAGACCCTCGACGTCGACCGGTTCCTCGGCTCGTTGGAGAAACTCGTGCAGCGGCACGAAATGCTGCACGCCACCGTCTCCGCCGACGGGACGCAGCGGGTGCTCCGGGACCACGCGGTGCCGGTCACCGTCGACGACCTCCGGCACCTGGACGGGACCGCGGCGGCCGAGCGGCTCGACCGGACCCGCGCCGCGATGTCGCATCACGTCATGCCGCTGGAAGACGGCCCGCTGTTCGAGGTCAGGATCAGCCGGCTCACGAAGTCGAAGGTCCGCGTGCACATCGGGGTGGACCTGCTGATCGCCGACGTCCGCAGCATCCAGATCTTCTACGACGACTGGGAACTGCTCTACAACGGCAAGGAACTGGCGCCGTTGACCGGCGAAGTGTCCTTTCGCGACTACCTGATCGCCACCGAGCGGGATGCCGACGACGCCGAGTACCGGCGGGCGCGCGACTACTGGATGGATCGCATCGACACGATGCCGGGGGCACCGCGGCTGCCGGTCGTCGAGCGGGCGAAGAACGCGAAATCCCGGTTCCGCCGCATCGAATCCCAGCTCGACGCCGGTACTTGGACGCGGATCACCAACCGGGCCGGGAAGTACGGCGTCACCCCGTCAGCGGTACTGCTGGCCGCGTACGCCGTGGTGCTGCGGACCTGGAGCGGCTCGGAGCGGTTCCTGCTGAACATCCCGATGTTCAACCGGCAGCCGCTGCATCACCGGATCGACGAGGTGATCGGCGACTTCACCACGATCCTGCCGCTGGCCGTCGACGCGCGCGGTGACCACGGGATCGCCGAGCTGGCCATCCGAATCCAGCGGCAGCTTCTGTCCGATATGGACCATCGCAGGTTCAGCGGTATCGAGGTGCTGCGCGAACTGGCGCTGCGCGACGGCGCGGCGACGAGCGCGGTCGCCCCGGTCGTCTTCGCCAGCGGACGCGGGCAGGGCCGCGGGTACCTGACCGGCGAATGGATCGGCGAGCCCGGTTACGCGATTTCGCAGACACCGCAGGTCTGGGTGGACAACCAGACGTACGAAAAGGACGGTGAGCTGCACTTCAACTGGGACACCGTGGAGGGGTTGTTCCCGGTGGGTGTGGTGGAGGAGATGTTCGCGGCGTATTGCGGTGTGTTGGAGTTGTTGGCTGGTGGGGATTCGGGGTGGGAGTCCGGTGTGGACTCGGTGTTGCCGGGGTGGCAGCGTGAGGTGATCGAGTCGGTCAATGACACCGCGGCGCCGATCGATGTTCAGCTGTTGCATGGTCCGTTGGTGGAGTGTGCGTTGGCGGATCCCTCGGCGCGGGCGGTGTTCGCCGACGGGGAATGGACCACGTTCGGGGAACTGTATGTCCGCGCCTGCCGGACCGCCCGGACGTTGCGGTCGCTCGGTGTCGGACCGGGACAGGTGGTGGCGGTGTCGATGGACAAAACCGCCGCCCAGATCACCGCCGTGGTCGCGGTCCTGCTCGCCGGTGGCGTCTACGTCCCCATCGACCCCGAACTCCCCACCGCACGCCGTCACCACATGGCCACGCATGCCGGTGCCCGCCTGATCCTCACCACCGAAGCCCGGGAAACCCTGGACTGGCCCGACAACACCCGTGTGGCGCTGCTCGACACCGCACCCGTCGATCTCGCTGAGGCGACTCGGGATGCGACACCAGAGCAAGTGTCGCAGTTGGACGATCTTGCCTACATCATCTACACCTCCGGCTCCACCGGTCTGCCGAAGGGTGTGGCGATCACGCACCGGGCGGCGTCCAACACGTGTCTGGACATCAACGCCCGGTTCGGGGTCACGTCGGCGGATCGGGCGTTGGCGTTGTCCTCGTTGAGTTTCGACCTGTCGGTGTGGGATGTCTTCGGTGTCCTCGGCGCCGGAGGCAGTCTCGTGTTGCCCGCGACCGGGCGGGATCCCGCGCACTGGCACGAGCTGATCACCACTCACGACATCACGGTGTGGAATTCGGTTCCGGCGTTGATGACCATGTACACCGAACACCTCCCCACCGGAACACCCGCCACGTCGTTGCGGTTGGTGATGCTCTCCGGCGACTGGATCCCCCTCGCGCTACCGGACAACTTGTGGGCTACCCACCCCGACATCGACCTCTACAGCCTCGGGGGCGCCACCGAGGCCGCGATCTGGTCGGTCTACCACCCCATCACCGCACTGGATCCCGAATGGACCTCGATTCCGTACGGCACTCCGCTGGCCAACCAGCAACTCCACGTCCTCGACACCCAACTCCAGCCCTGCCCCATCCACACCACCGGCGACCTCTACATCTCCGGTGACGGCCTGGCCACCGGCTACCACAACGACCCCGGCAAAACCCACGCCGCCTTCCTCACCCACCCCACCACCGGCACCCGCCTCTACAAAACCGGCGACCTCGCCCGCCGCCACCCCGACGGCACCCTCGAATTCCTCGGCCGCACCGACACCCAAGTCAAAATCAACGGCCACCGCATCGAACTCGGCGAAATCGAAACCACCCTCACCACCCACCCCGACATCCACACCGCCATCGCCACCACCACCGGACCCCCACACCACAAACAACTCCACGCCTACCTCTACCCCCACCCCCACACCACCCTCACCCCCGAACAACTCCGCACCCAAACCCACCACCACCTCACCCACCACCTCCCCACCTACATGCACCCCACAACCACCACCATCCTCACCCACCTCCCCCTCACCCCCAACGGCAAAATCAACCGCAACCACCTCCCCCACCCCACCACCACAACACCCGCGACCACCGAAGAACCGGCCAGCCAGCTGGAAAAGCGCATCCTCGTCCTGGTCGGAAAAATCCTGGATTCGCGCCGGATCAGCGTGACCGCGAACTTCTTCGACCTCGGCCTCGACTCGGTCGTCATGGTCAAGGTGCACCGCGAACTCCGCGACGGCCTCGGTCGCGACTTCGCGTTGACGGACCTGTTCGAAAACCCGAGCATCCGGCACCTCGCCGCCCACCTCGGCGGTGCCGACACGACCGAGGACGCGGTGGCCGCGACGTTCGCGCGCGCCCGCGACCGGCGTGCCCGCAGGCGTCCGCAGACCACCACCACGACCACCGACGGGGCACTGGCATGACTTCCACGAACGACGGCACCGAGATCGCGATCATCGGGAAGGCCTGCCGGTTCCCCGGGGCGAACGACCAGCGGCAGTACTGGCAGAACCTGCGCGAGGGCAAGGAATCGGTGACCTTCTTCGATTCCGAAGCACTGCGCGCCGCGGGGGTAGCCGACGAGCTGATCGACGATCCGGCCTACGTCAAGGCTTTCGGCGCGCTCGACGACATCGACCTGTTCGACGCGGGCTTCTTCGGGTTCAGCGCCCGTGACGCCACGGTCCTCGACCCGCAGCAGCGCGTGCTCCTCGAAACCGCTTGGCAGGCACTGGAAGACGCCGGGCAGCGGCGCTTCGGCGACGACGTGACGGTCGGCGTCTTCGCGGGCAGCAGCATGTCGACCTACCTGCTGGCGAACCTGCTCCCCGGCCGCGCGATGGACACCTCGCCCGACGGGTTCGAGCTGCTGATCGCGAACGACAAGGACTACCTGGCGAGCCGGATCGCCTACAAGCTCGACCTCGACGGTCCCGCGGTCAGCGTGCAGACCGCGTGCTCGACCTCGATGGTCGCCGTGCACCTCGCCTGCCAGTCGCTGCTGTCCTACGACTGCGACGTCGCGCTCGCCGGTGGCGCGACGATCCGCCTGCCGCAGCACGGATACCGCTACCAGGAGGGCATGATCCTGTCCGCCGACGGGCACTGCCGCCCGTTCGACGCGAAGGCGAGCGGCACCATCGGCGGCAACGGCGCCGGGATCGTGGTGCTGAAGCGCTTGGACGACGCGCTCGCCGACGGCGACCGGATCGACGCGGTGATCAAGGGCTCCGCGGTCAACAACGACGGCGCCCGCAAGGTCGGCTACACCGCGCCGGGCAGCACCGGCCAGGCGAAGGTGGTCGCCGCCGCGCTCGGCGCCGCGGGGATCGACCCCGGCACGATCGGCGCGATCGAGGCGCACGGCACCGGCACGGCGCTCGGCGACCCGATCGAGATCGCCGCGCTCACCAAGGTCTTCGGCCCGTACCACGCCGGTGGCTGCCCGATCGGCTCGGTCAAGTCCAATATCGGCCACCTCGACAGCGCGGCCGGGATCGCGGCACTGATCAAGGCGATCCTCCAGTTGCAGCACCGGGAAATCGCGCCGAGCCTGAACTTCGAGCAGGAGAACCCGGACATCGGCTTCGACGCCACGCCGTTCTTCGTGAACACCGAACTGCGGCCGTGGCAGGCGACCGGGACACCGCGCCGGATCGGCGTCAGCTCGTTCGGTTTCGGCGGTACGAACGCCCATTGCGTGCTCGAGGAAGCGCCCGCCGCAACCCGGTCCACGCCGGGCAAACCGGTGCAGGCGATCGTGCTGTCCGCTCGGTCGGCCGGTGCGCTCGACGCGATGACCGGCCGGATCGGCCGGGAACTGCGGGAAAGCGGGGAACCGCTCGCCGACACCGCGTTCAGCCTGCAGACCACCCGTACCGCACTGCCCCACCGCAGGGTCGTGCTGTGCTCCAGTGCCGAGGACGCGGCCGAGGCGATCGAAAACCGGGATCCGCAGCGCGTGCTCAGCAGGCAGGCCGGTGACGCGCCGGAGGTCGCGTGGCTGTTCCCCGGGCAGGGGACCCAGTACCCCGCCATGGGCCGGGACCTCTACCGCGACGAACCCGTTTTCCGCGCCGGGGTCGACGAATGCGCGGAGCTGCTGCGCCCGCACCTCGGGCTGGACCTGCGCGACGTGCTTTACGCGGAGGACGGCGGCGATCGCATCGAACGGACGGAACTCGCCCAGCCAGCGCTGTTCACCGTCGAATACGCGCTGGCGAAGACGCTGGAGTCGTGGTGCGGGAAGCCGAAGGCGATGCTCGGGCACAGCGTCGGTGAGGTCGTCGCCGCCTGCCTCGCCGGTGTCTTCACATTGCCGGACGCGCTGCACATGGTGGCCGTTCGCGGAAAGCTCATGCAGCAGCAGCCGAGCGGCGCGATGCTGACCGTCGCGCTGTCCGAGGATGATTTGCGCGAGGTTCTGGTCCCGTCGGTGGAGATCGCCGCGATCAACGCGCCCGGCCAGTGCGCGGTCGCCGGGACGCACGACGCGATCGACGAGTTCGCGGAACTGCTGAGGGAGCGCGGGATCGACTTCGGCAGGCTGCACACCTCGCACGCCTTCCACACCGCGATGATGGACCCCGCCGTCGCACCGCTGACCGAAGCGCTGTCCCGGATCCCGCTGTCCGCACCGGCGATACCGTTCCTGTCCAACCGTTCCGGCGACTGGATCACCGCGGCGCAGGCGACCGACCCGGCGTACTGGGCCGGTCAGGTCCGCGACCCCGTGCGGTTCCACGCCTGCCTGCGGAAGCTGGCCGCCGATCCCGGCACGGTGCTGCTGGAGGCCGGGCCGGGGCACACGCTGGGCAGTCTGTCCAGAATGGACCCGGACCTGCGCGGGCACGTACTGGTCAACGCGATGCGCGCGCCCGCGGAGGAGCACTCCGACACCCGGTTCCTGCTCGACGCCGTCGGGCGGCTCTGGCTGACCGGGGTCGAAGTGGACTGGGCGGCGATGCACGAGGGCGAGCACCGCCGCCTGCTCAGCCTGCCGCCGTACGCGTTCGACCGCAAGCGGTACTGGATCGGCGCACCGGCCGGTGGCGAAACCCCCACCCGCTCGCTCGACTCCGCGATCGTGTCCACTGTGGAAGAAGAAACCGAGGACGAGCAGAGCGGCGGCTCTCGCCCGGATCTGCTCACCGCGTACGCGGCACCGGAAACCGAGGCGCAGCAACGGATCGCGCGGATCTGGCAGGACCTGATCGGGGTCGGCCCGATCGGTATCCACGACAACTTCATCGAACTGGGCGGCCACTCCCTGCTCGCCACGAAGATCGTCGCCGGGGTCCGCGCCGAGTTCGCCGTGGACGTTCCGCTGCGTGACCTGATCGCGGCACCCACGGTGGAAGCGATGGCCGCGCTGGTGGTCGAGGCGGGCGGCGCGCCGTCGGAGCGCGAACGGCTCCCGGTCGCGGTGCCCGATCCGGCCGCGCGGTACGAACCGTTCCCGTTGAGCGAAATCCAGCAGGCGCAGTGGATCGGCCGGTCCGCGAACTTCAGCGTCGGCAACGTCGCCGCCCACATCTACTGGGAGGTCGAAGACGACCGCATCGACCTCGGCAGGCTGGGCGGTTCCTTCAACCGGATCCTCGCCAGGCACGACATGCTCCGCGCGATCATCACCTCGGACGGCACCCAGCGCATCCTCGCCGACGCCGGTCCGTACGAGATCGACGTGCTCGACCTGCGCACCACCCCGGCGGACCGGGCGGCGGAGGAGCTGGCGCTGGTGCGCGAGCGGATGTCCCACGAGGTACGGCCCGGCGACGAGTGGCCGCTGTTCAACATCCGCGCCGCCCTGCTGCCGGGCGGGCTGACGAGGGTGTTCCTCGGGTTCGACCTGATGGTGTCCGACATGGGCAGCGTGCGGGTCATGCTGCGGGACTGGCGCACGCTCTACGAGGACCCGTCCGCCGAACTGACCCCGTTGCGGATCACCTTCCGCGACTACCTGATGGCGATCGGGAAGCTCAAGGAAAGCGCGCTGTACCAACGTTCTCTCGCCTACTGGCGGGACAGGGTGCGTGATCTGCCGCCCGCGCCGGAACTGCCGCTGGCGACCGCCCCGGACACCATCACCGAACCCCGGTTCGTGCCGTGCAGCCGCACCCTTCCGGTCGCGCAGTGGGAGAGCATCAAGGAACGCGCCGGCAAGTACGGCGTCACGCCGTCCGCGGTGCTGCTGGCCGCCTACGCGCTCGTACTGGGTACGTGGAGCACGTCGGAGAAGTTCACCCTGAACGTCACCACCAACAACCGGCTCCCGGTGCACGAGGACGTCGGCGGGCTGGTCGGCGGGTTCGCGTCGTTCAACCTGGTGCCGGTCGACCTCGCCGAGCACGGCACCCTCGGCGCCATCGCGCGGGCGATCCAGGCGCAGAGCTGGGAGGACCTCGACCACCGGTACGTCAACGGGGTCGACGTCCTGCGCGAACTCGCCCGCGCCCGCGGCGGGACGAGCGGGTCGGTGATGCCGATCGTCTACACCAGCACCCTGGTCGACGAAAGCGAAACCGAGCGCTCGATGGTCGACTGGATCGGCGGGCTGACCTACGAGGTCATCCAGACCCCGCAGGTCTGGCTGGACGCCGGGGTGCTGGAGGTGTCCGACGGGCTGTACCTGAGCTGGCCCGCCGTGGAGGGGTTGTTCGCGGCGGGTGTGGTGGAGGAGATGTTTGCCGCGTATTGCGGGGTGTTGGAGTTGTTGGCTGGTGGGGATTCGGGGTGGGAGTCCGGTGTGGACTCGGTGTTGCCGGGGTGGCAGCGGGAGGTGATCGAGTCGGTCAATGACACCGCGGCGCCGATCGATGTTCAGCTGTTGCATGGTCCGTTGGTGGAGTGTGCGTTGGCGGATCCCTCGGCGCGGGCGGTGTTCGCCGACGGGGAATGGACCACGTTCGGGGAACTGTATGTCCGCGCCTGCCGGACCGCCCGGACGTTGCGGTCGCTCGGTGTCGGACCGGGACAGGTGGTGGCGGTGTCGATGGACAAAACCGCCGCCCAGATCACCGCCGTGGTCGCGGTCCTGCTCGCCGGTGGCGTCTACGTCCCCATCGACCCCGAACTCCCCACCGCACGCCGTCACCACATGGCCACGCATGCCGGTGCCCGCCTGATCCTCACCACCGAAGCCCGGGAAACCCTGGACTGGCCCGACAACACCCGTGTGGCGCTGCTCGACACCGCACCCGTCGATCTCGCTGAGGCGACTCGGGATGCGACACCAGAGCAAGTGTCGCAGTTGGACGATCTTGCCTACATCATCTACACCTCCGGCTCCACCGGTCTGCCGAAGGGTGTGGCGATCACGCACCGGGCGGCGTCCAACACGTGTCTGGACATCAACGCCCGGTTCGGGGTCACGTCGGCGGATCGGGCGTTGGCGTTGTCCTCGTTGAGTTTCGACCTGTCGGTGTGGGATGTCTTCGGTGTCCTCGGCGCCGGAGGCAGTCTCGTGTTGCCCGCGACCGGGCGGGATCCCGCGCACTGGCACGAGCTGATCACCACTCACGACATCACGGTGTGGAATTCGGTTCCGGCGTTGATGACCATGTACACCGAACACCTCCCCACCGGAACACCCGCCACGTCGTTGCGGTTGGTGATGCTCTCCGGCGACTGGATCCCCCTCGCGCTACCGGACAACTTGTGGGCTACCCACCCCGACATCGACCTCTACAGCCTCGGGGGCGCCACCGAGGCCGCGATCTGGTCGGTCTACCACCCCATCACCGCACTGGATCCCGAATGGACCTCGATTCCGTACGGCACTCCGCTGGCCAACCAGCAACTCCACGTCCTCGACACCCAACTCCAGCCCTGCCCCATCCACACCACCGGCGACCTCTACATCTCCGGTGACGGCCTGGCCACCGGCTACCACAACGACCCCGGCAAAACCCACGCCGCCTTCCTCACCCACCCCACCACCGGCACCCGCCTCTACAAAACCGGCGACCTCGCCCGCCGCCACCCCGACGGCACCCTCGAATTCCTCGGCCGCACCGACACCCAAGTCAAAATCAACGGCCACCGCATCGAACTCGGCGAAATCGAAACCACCCTCACCACCCACCCCGACATCCACACCGCCATCGCCACCACCACCGGACCCCCACACCACAAACAACTCCACGCCTACCTCTACCCCCACCCCCACACCACCCTCACCCCCGAACAACTCCGCACCCAAACCCACCACCACCTCACCCAAACCCTCCCCACCTACATGCACCCCACAACCACCACCATCCTCACCCACCTCCCCCTCACCCCCAACGGCAAAATCAACCGCAACCACCTCCCCCACCCCACCACCACAACACCCGAAACGACCACGGCCGACGCACCGCTGTCCGAGCTGGCGGTCCGGCTCGCCGCCATCGCCGCGGAGGTACTCGGGGTCGAGCACATCGACGCCCGCGCCAGCTTCTTCGAAGTCGGCGGGGATTCGATCACCGCGGTGCAGATCGCGGCGCGCGCCGGTGACCAGGGCGTGCAGCTCGTGCTGGCGGACCTGTTCGAAGCGGAGACCATCGCCGACGCGGCCGCGATCATCGAAGCGCGCGCGACGAGTCTCGACGGCGCGGGAGACGCGGTGGAGCTGACGCCGTCGCAGCGCGCGCTGCTCGACGGCGCCAAGCCGGGCGGCACCGCGAACTGGGTGGAACTCCCGGTGGACGCGGACTTCTTTGTCTGTCCTGAGTGGATAGAGGCATTGCTACGCAGGCATCCCGCGCTGCGCGGGCGTTTCGAGCGGGACGGCGAGGACTGGGTCCAGCGGATCGGCGAGGCCGGGACCTACGTACCGGAGATCGACCTCCGCGTGCTGCGGGAGGACCGGCAGCGCGGCGCGATGCGGCAGATGGTCGACGAGATGCGCGAGGAGCTGGATCCCCGTGAGGGCGGCCTGGTCAAGTTCGCGGTGTTCGACCTCCACGACACCAGGTACCTGGTGTGCCTGGCGCACGAACTGGTCGCCGATGGCAGGAGCTGGGGCGCGCTGCTCGGCGAACTGGCCGGGCTGACCGGCGCCACCGAGGCCGCACCGGCGCGGGTGACGCTCGGCGCCGAGGAAACCGCGACGATCCTGACCGCCGCCGAAGAGACCTACCGGATGTCGGCCGAGGAGGTGGTTCTCGCCGCCTGCCTCGACCTGCTCGGCGGAACCGGCTCGACCGTCCACTTCGAACACGACCGGCGAGAGCAGCCGACGGCCGTCGGCGCGCTGGGCGGCATCGCCGAGATCGGGCCCGTCGAGCCGGGCACGGAGCTGCCCGAAGTCAAGCGCCGCTACCGGTCCGCGGTGGAGGCGCCCGCGGTGCACTCTCCCGACGTGCTGGTGCGCTCGCTCGGCTCGGTTCCGTGCCCCGTGCCCGCGTGGCCGCACTGGGAACCGGCCGGGCGCGCGGCCGCGGAGCTCACCTGGGCGATCGCCGACGGCGGCCTCGTCGTGGCGTGGACCGGAGACGCCCCGGCGACCTCCACCGATTTCGCGGACGCGGTGCGCCGGGTCGGGCAGCGGTGCCGCGGGCACGAGGAGATCCACGTCGACACCGGCGACTTCCCGCTCGCCGACGTGGACGACGAAGACCTGGCCGCCGTGTTCGCCGAAGTTTCCGGGGAGTTCCATTGAGCAGTCCAGTCGAGCCCGATCCCGCCCGGCGCGCGGAGATCCGCGAGTTCGCGAACCGGGCCGTGCGCCCGCTGGTGTCCAAGATGGACACCGCGCAGCGGATGGACGACGGCCTCGTGCAGACGCTGTTCGCCGAGGGCCTGATGGGCATCGAGGTCCCGGAGGCGTACGGCGGCTACGGCGGCGATCTGCTGTCCTCGGCGGTCGCGATCGAGGAGCTGTCCCGTGTGGACCCCGGGGTCGCGGTGTTCGTCGACGTCCAGAACGCGCTGGTGATCAGCGCGCTGCTACGGCACGGCGACGGCGACCAGAAGCGGCGGTACCTGCCCCGCCTCGCCACCTCCACGGTCGGTGCCTACGCACTGTCCGAACGGGACTCCGGCAGCGACGCCTTCGCGCTGACCACCGAAGCCGTCCCGGACGGCACCGGGTTCCGGCTCACCGGGCACAAGCACTGGACCACGAACGCGGCCGAGGCGGGGCTCTTCGTGGTGTTCGCGAAGAGCGGGAACTCCAGTGCCACCGCGTTCCTCGTGGACGCCGACGCGCCGGGGGTGCGGGTCGGCGAGCGGATTTCGAAGCTCGGCATCCGCGCCAGCTCCACCTGCGCGGTGGAGTTCGACGACGTGCTGGTGGGCAAGGAAAACGTCCTCGGCGGCGCGAACAACGGGCGCGTCATCGCGATGGAGACGCTGAACATCGGCAAGATCGGCATCGCGGCGCAGATGATCGGGCTCGCCCAGGGCGCGCTGGACGCGGCGTTCGACTACGCGCAGCAGCGCCGCCAGTTCGGCGAACCGATCATCTCCTACCAGGGCGTGCAGTTCCCCTTGGCCAGGCTCACCGCCGAACTGGACGCCGCGCGGACCTACCTGTACCACACGATCGCGGTGCTGGACGCGATCCCGCTCGCGAAGCGGCTGACCGCCACCGCGACCGCGAAGTTCCTCGCCGCGGAAGTCGCCGAGCGCGCCGCCTCGCAGGCGGTGGAAACCCTCGGCGGGAACGGGTACTCCACCGAATACCCGGCGGAGAAGCTCTACCGCGACGCGAAGATCGGCAAGATCTACGAGGGCACCACGAACATGCAACTGCGGGCGATCGCCGCCGCACGCGTTTCCGGCGGCGAGCACGGCGACGGTGCGGCGCCGTGGTGAGCCCGTTCTTCCCGCATTCCCAGCGAGGCGCGTTCCTGTCCGCGCTGGCCGACGAGTTACGGAGCACGATCCGGTGAGCGCACGTGAGATCGAAGACGTCTACGACCTGACCCCGCTGCAGCACGGCATGCTCTTCGAAAACCTTTACGCGCCAGGCGAAGGAACCTACCTGGAGCAGTCCGTGCTGGAGTTCGAGGGCGCACTCGACACCGACGCCTACTGGCGCGCCTGGCAGCACGTGGTCGACCGCCACCCCGCGCTGCGGACCACGTTCCACTGGAACGACATCAAGAAACCGGTGCAAACCGTGCACCGGCGGATCGGGCTGCCACGCACCGAACTGGACCTGCGCGGGCTCGGCGCGGCCGAGGGGCAGGACCGGATCGCGGACTACCTCCGCCCGGTGCGCGCGAACGGGTTCGACCTCGAAGCGCGGCCACCGATGGACCTCTGCCTCGCCGTCGGCGACGACCGGTGGCACCAGCTGCTGAGCGTGCACCACCTGATCCTGGACGGCTGGTCGGTCGGGATCATCATGGGCGAGTTCCTGCGGGCCTACCGCGCCTGCTGCGACGGGCACGAGCCGGGCCTGCCCCCGGCTGGCCGGTTCCGCGACTACGTCGCCTGGTGGCGGCGGCAGGACGGCGCCGAGGCCGGGCGGTACTGGCGCGACCAGCTCGCCGGGTACACCCCGCCGCCGCGGCTCGACGTCGGCACGCCACCGGCCGTGAGGACCGGCGAAATCCCCTACGACTGGGCGGAACTCGACCTCGCGGACGTCGCCGAGGACGTGCACGCGTTCGCCAAGCGGCACCGCCTCACCGCGAACACCCTCGTCCACGGCGCGTGGTCGCTGGTGCTCGCGCGCTGCCAGCACACCGACGACCTGACCGTGGGAACGACGTTCGCGCACCGGCCCGCCGACGTGCCCGCCGCCGAGTCGATCGTCGGCTGTCTCGTCGGCACCTTCCCGATCCGCACCCGCCCGCGCGAGGACCAGCCGGTGCTGGACTACCTGGGACACGTCCAGGATTCCGTGCTGGCCGCGCGCGAGCACACCGCGACCGACCTGGTGGGCATCCAGCGGCACAGCGGCGTCGCACGGGCGGGGGGCCTGTTCGAAAGCCTGGTCACCTACCAGAACATCCCGATCCCGGAGTTCGGCGGTCCGGTGGGCGGAATCCGGATCCGCGGGTACACAGTGGACACCCGGCCGCAGCTACCGCTGGTGCTGATGGTGATGCCGGGGACGACCATGCCGATGCGGCTGGTGCACGACCGGCGGCGGTTCGGCGCGCACCAGGCCGGGCTGCTGCTGGCCAGGGTGCGGCACGTGCTCGCGGCGATCGTGGCCTCGGACGCGGGCACCACACTGGCGGACATCGACGTGCGGCCGGAGGACGAACGGCGGCGTATCGCCCGCGCCTGCGCCGACCCGGCCAACCTGGCGGCCGCACTTCCGGCGGGCCGCCCGCTCCGGCTCGTCGACGCGCGGGGGCACGAAGTTCCGCTCGGCGCACCGGGTTTGGTCGAGATCGGTGGGGCGGTTTCCGGGCTGTGGGCGAGGGTGACCGACGACGACGGCCTCGAACACCTCGGCGATCGTGCCGAGACCACGGCCCCCGCCGCGGAATCCGGACCGGCCGACCCGCCAGCCACACCGACCGAGAAAGCGGTCGCCGAGCTGATGGCCGCCATCCTCGACGTCGACCGGGTCGGCGCCGCGGACAACCTCGTCGAACTCGGCCTGCACTCGTTGCTCGGCACGCGCGCGACCAACCAGATCCGCGACCGCTGGAACCTCACCGTCACGCTGCACGCGCTGTTCGAGAACCCGACGGTGCGCGACCTCGCCAAGCTGATCGAAGCGGGCGGCGAGGCGCAGCCCGCGCCACGAGGGCACCAAGATCTGAGCGCCGACGTCACGCTCGACGAGTCGATCACTGGGATCGGCCCGGCCGCGTGGCACCCGTCGCCGAGCCGGTTCCTGCTCACCGGCGCCACCGGCTACCTCGGCTCCTTCCTGCTCGACCGGCTGCTGCGCTCGGGCACGGCGACCGTCACCTGCCTGGTGCGGGACCGGACTCCGGACGACGGCCTGGCGCGCGTGCACGACACGCTGCGCGCGGCGGGGCTGTGGCGCGAGGAGTACCGCGGCCGCATCACCACGGTGTGCGGCAACCTCACCAAACCGCTGCTCGGACTGTCCGAAGAGAACTTCGCGGCGCTGGCGGCGGACGTGCAGGAGATCTACCACGCCGGGGGCACGGTGAACACGCTGCCGAGCTACCGGCGGCTGCGCTCGACGAACGTCGGCGGCACCAAGGAGGTGCTCCGGCTCGCCGCGACCGGCCGGACCAAACCCGTGCACTACCCGTCGTACGCCGGGCTCAGCGCGCCGGAGCTCGGCGGCCGCGAACTGCCGGTCACCGGGACCCCGCCGGAGGCGCGGCACGGTTACGAGGCTTCGAAGTGGGTCGCCGAGCGGCTGCTGGCGCTGGCGGACGAACGCGGTGTGCCGACGGTGGTCTACCGGGCGGCCAGGCTGGTGGGCGCCACCTCGCCCGCGTACTGGAACCCGTCGGACGCCACCAGCGAGATCGTGCAGGCGTGCGCGTACCTCGGCATGGTGCCCGACTCGGCGGTGCCGATGCCCGCGTCCCCTGTCGACTACGTCGCCGACGGGATCACCGCCCTGGCAAGGAAAAAGGAGTCACTCGGCGGGCGCTACCACCTGATTTCGCCGCAGCCGTTCACCTTCCGCGTGGTGGGCGAGGCGATGACCCTCGCCGGGTACGACCTGCGTTCGGTCGACATCGACACCTGGTACTCCGAACTCGTGCGGCGCTCCGCCGAGGACGGGGGCAGGCGCTGGGATCTCGTGCTCTCCGTGGTCGGCGCGTGGAAGCGGCAGGTCGCGGACGGCTGGCGCGAAGCCGAGTACGACACCAGCCGCGCCAGGTCCGCGCTGAGCGCGGACCTGGTCTGCGGCCCGGTCGACGCGGCCTACCTCCGCGGCGCGCTGGCCTGCTTCGCCAGTACCGGCCACCTCCCCGCGCCCGCGGGGGCGAACGGCTGATGTCCGTACACCACGACCACGTCCGCGGCTGGGAGGCGGTCTACGACGAGCTGTACGCCGGTTCGCTCGGCGAAGACCCGGACAGCCGCTTCGCCGGGTGGACCAGCAGCTACACCGGCGAGCCGATCCCACTCGCCGAAATGCGGGAATGGCGCGACGCCACGGTGCGGCGGATCCGCGCGCTGCGGCCGAAGCGGGTGCTGGAGATCGGCGTCGGCAGCGGGCTCCTGCTGACCGAACTCGCGCCGCGCTGCGATTCCTATTGGGGTATCGACGCTTCCGGCGCCGCGATCGACTGGCTCGACGACACCCTCGAAGACGACCTCGCCGACCGTGTCGTGGTCCGGCAGTGCGCCGCGCACGAACTGACCGAGCTGCCGGAGGGCTTCTTCGACACGGTGATCCTGAACTCCGTCGTCCAGTACTTCCCCGGTACCGGGTACCTCCGCGAAGTCCTCGACGGAGTGTTCCGGCTGCTCGCGCCCGGCGGCTCGGTGTTCGTCGGCGACGTCCGGAACCCGCGCTCGCACCGGAGCTTCCAGGCCGCGATCGCGGTCGCCCGCGGTGAGCAGGGCGCGGCCGCGCTGGCGCGGGCGGACCGCGCGCTCGGCATGGCTGAGGAGCTGCTGGTCGACCCCGGTTTCTTCGCGGGCCTCCCCGGCACCGCGGACATCCGGCTCAAGGAAGCGTTGCACCACAACGAGTTGAGCAGGCACCGCTACGACGTGGTCCTCACCCGGTCGCACCGGGACACCCCGGCCGCGCCGGAACTGGTGTGGGGAAACGATCTCCGCAGCGCGGCCGAGCTGCGTGGCCGCCTCGACGGCACCGAGCTGGTCGTCCGGGGGATCCCGAACCTGCGGCTGACCGAGGAGGACGCGGCGCTCGCCGCGCTGGAATCCCGGCCGCCGCCACCACCGGGCGTCGACCCGGAGGAGCTTTCCGCGCTGGGCGCCGGGCTCGGCTACCGCGTACTCGCCACAGTGTCCGATATGGACGGTGGATGGTTCGACGTGCTGTTCACCAAGGACCCCGAATCCGTCGCACCGTTCCGCGAGAGGTGACCGCCGCCATGACGCTCTACGAGAGGTTCGAAAACCAGGTCCTGATCGACCCGGGCCAGGTCGCGCTCGTCGACGGCGAACTGTCGCTCACCTACCGGGAACTGCGCTCGGCCGCCGAGGACCTGCGCGACCGGCTCGCCGCGGCGGGTGCGCGGCCCGGCGACCTGATCGGGCTGCGGATGCCCCGCGGGGTGCCGGTCGCGGTCGGCATCCTGGGCATCCTGGCGCACGGATGTGCTTACGTGCCACTGGATCCGGCCTACCCGGCAGCGCGGACGAAGCTGATCGCCGACGACGCCAGGATCACCCTGACCGTGGTCGGCGGCCGGGATTCCTGGCAGCCGGAGGTGGTCGTCACGGGCGAGCGGCGCGACCGCCACGACGTGCCGCCCGGTACCGCGTACGTGATCTACACGTCGGGGTCAACCGGCCGCCCGAAGGGCGTGTTCGTCGGCAACGAGCACGTGCTCGCGCTGATGGACTCCGGCAACAAGGTGTTCGACTTCGACGCCTCCGACGTCTGGTCGGTGTTCTGCGGGTACGGCTTCGACGTCAGCGTGTGGGAGCTGTGGGGCGCGCTGCTCAACGGCGGCACGGCCGTGATGATCTCGCGAGAGACGGCGGCCGATCCTCGCGCGTTCAGCGAGGTGCTCCTCGCCGAGGAGGTGACCGTGCTCAACCAGGTGCCGACCGCGTTCGGCTACCTGGTGGCGGAACTGGAAGCACGCGAGGTACGGCTGCCCGCGCTGCGGTACGTGATCTTCTCCGGCGAGGCGATCCAGCTTCCCGCGATCCGGCGGTGGCACGAGCTGGGCGCGGCCCCGGCCGCGACGCTGGTCAACATGTACGGCATCACCGAGACGACGGTGCACGCCACGCACCAGGTGCTGACGCCGGACGACACCGGAGAACCCGCGTGGCCGGGCTCGACCCCGATCGGGATTCCGTTGCCCCACCTGGAAATCACCGTGGTGGACGAGGACCTGCGCCCGGTTCCCGCCGGTACACCCGGTCAGCTGCTGGTGTCCGGTGCCGGAGTCACGCACGGCTACCTCGGCCGGGCGGACCTCACCGCCGAGCGCTTCACCGTCTACAACGGACTCCGCACGTTCCGCAGCGGGGACTGGGCCGTGCTCGACGAGTCCGGCGGCCTGCACTACCTCGGCCGCAAGGACCGCCAGGTGCAGATCCGCGGGTTCCGCGTCGAACTCGGCGAGGTCGAGGCCGCGATCGCCGGGCACCCGCTGCTCGCCCAGTGCGCGGTCACCGTCGCCACGAACTCCCACGGCGAACCGCTGCTGACCGCGCACTACACCCGCGTCGGCGGTGACGAGCCGACCGGGGACCTGCTGCGGCGGTTCGCGGCCGGGGTGCTGCCGCCGCACATGGTGCCGATGGCCTTCCGCGCGCACGCGGCGATGCCGACCACACAGCACGGGAAGGTCGACCTCGCCGCGCTGGACGCCACGCCACCGACCGGATCAGAGACGACCGAGAACACGAGATGAGGCCAGCGACATGCGCTACGAACTCCTAGGCCCGGTGCGCCTCGCCGACCGCGGCCGCACCACCGCCGTCGGCCCGCGACGGGTGCAGACCGTCCTGTCGGTGCTGCTGATCCGCGCGGGCGAGATGGTCACGCGCGATCAGCTCATCGCCGAGATCTGGGCGGACGACCCACCGCGCCAGGCCACCGCCGCGGTGCACGTCTACCTCTCGAAGCTGCGCAAGGCGCTGACCGCGGCCGGGTGCCCCGGCGGCACCGTGCTCACCCACGAGACCGGGTACGTCCTGCGCACCGGCACCGACGAGGTCGACTTCGACATCGTGCTCCGCCTCGCCTCGCGCGGCAGGGCGCTGATGCGGCACGGCCGGTTCACCGACGCGATCCGGGTGCTCGAAGGCGCGCTCGCGCTGTGGCGCGGTCCCGTGCTCGGCGGCCTGCGGGCGGGGCACGTCGTGGACGGTTTCGTCACCCAGCTCACCGAAACCCGCCTGTCGTGCCTGGAAATGCTCATCGACTGCCGCCTGGAGCGGGGCCTGCACCGGGAACTGGTCGGGCCGCTGCACTCGATCGTCGCCGAGCACCCGATGCGGGAGACCTTCCACCGCCAGCTGATGGTCGCGCTGTACCGGTCCGACCGGCAGGCGGACGCGTTGAACGTCTACCACCTCGCGCGCAAGACGCTCGACGACCAGCTCGGCGTCCGCCCCGGCAAGATGCTCCAGCGCACCCAGCAGGCGATCCTGCGGGCGGACGACGAACTGCTCGCGCGCTGTCACGACGGCGGGATGGAGTGGACCGAGTCCGCGTGATCGGGTGCGGGTTCGCCGAGCTCGGTCACCAGCACCGCCATGCTCCGCACGGTGCCGAAGTTCTTCGCGCTCAGGTGCTGGAACGGCACGATCACGCCGAGCTGCTCGCGGATGAAGGTCAGCAGGATGGCGACCTTGAGGGAGTCGAGGATTCCCCACTGCAGCAAGGGACTTTCCGCCGTCAGCTCGCCGTCGGGGTCACCGGCGAGGAACTTCTCCCTGATGAAGTCGATGAGCCGGTCTTCGGTCACGGAGTTCATACGGTGCTACCTTCCTTCGGGTTCGAGGGATGCCGTACTGCCAGTGCGGCGCGGTCGACCTTCCCGTTCGCGGTCCGGGGCAGCGCGGGCACGAAGTGCGCGTCGTCGGCGATCATGTAGGTCGGCAGCCGTTCCGCGCAGTGGCGCTTGACCGCGAGCACGCCGAGCCGGGCGCCGGGACGCGGCACCACGAACGCTTCGATCCGGCCGCCGAGCGCCGAACCGCGCACCACCGCGGCCGCCTCGGCGATGTCCGGATGCGCGGTCAGCGCGGCTTCCACGTCGCCGAGTTCGACGCGGTGCCCGCGTACCTTGACCATCGCGTCGCGCCTGCCGAGGTACTCGAACGAACCGTCTTCCCGGACGCTCACGAGATCTCCGGTCGGGTACGGATCCCGCTGCGGTTCGCGGCCCCAGTAGCCGCGCATCACCGACGGCCCGCTCACGTGCAGTTCGCCCGCTTCACCCGGCCGGGCCACTTCGCCGTCCACGACCGCCCACACGGTGTCGCCGCTGACCGCGGTGCCGATCGGCACCGGCCGGTCCCGCGCGAGGTCGTCCTCGCCGACTTCGTGCGCGGTGCACACGTTGGTCTCGGTGGGGCCGTACAGGTTCAGCAGCCGCGCCCCGGTCCAGCCCGCGAGATCGCGCAGCGCGCCGATCGGGAACGGCTCCCCGGCGAACAGCACCGCGCGCAACGCGGCGGGCGCCGGACGGTCGAGCAGGCCGCCGTCCCGCATCATCAGCAGCAGCGCCGAAGGGACCGAGTACCACACGGTGATTTCCCGCCACCGCAGGAAATCCACGAGCTGCTCCGGCGCGTACGCGAGTTCGGCGGCGACCAGGTGGACCGACCCGCCGGTGCACAG
This sequence comes from Amycolatopsis sp. CA-230715, assembly GCF_018736145.1. Classification (GTDB taxonomy): domain Bacteria; phylum Actinomycetota; class Actinomycetes; order Mycobacteriales; family Pseudonocardiaceae; genus Amycolatopsis. The sequence goes on along the minus strand of NZ_CP059997.1, from coordinate 6,178,667 downwards.
CGCGCCGTAGAGGTCGAGCACCGAGAGGTCGAAGCTGAACGGCGCGTGGTTGGCCAAGCGGTCTTCCTTGCCGAGCGCCAGCTCCGCGATCGCCCACCGCACGAACGCCATCGCGTTGGCGTGGCTGAGGCACACGCCCTTCGGGGTCCCGGTCGAACCCGAGGTGTAGAGGATGAACGCCAGATCGTCCTCGCCGCCCGCGACCGCCACGGGTGCCGCGGCCTCGGGAAGGTCGCCGAGATCGCAGAACACGGGCATTTCCTCAAGAAACCGCGCGATCTCCTCCGCGCGGTCCGGCGAAGCGCACACCACGCGCGGGGCGCAGTCCCGCACGACCGTCGCGACGCGGCCCGCCGGAGAAGTGCTGTCCACCGGGACGTAGGCGGCACCGGCGCGCAGTGCCGCCTGCATGGCGACCACCACCGCGCACGACTTCGCCGCCCAGATCAGCACCCGGTCGCCCGGCACGACCCCGGCCGCTACGAAGGACGCCGCGAGCGCGTCCGCCCGCCGGTCGAGTTCGGCGTAGCTCAGCGAACCGTCCACACCGGACACCGCCACCCGGCCGGGATGGCGTTTCGCGGTGGCCCGCACGGCTTCGTGCAAGAGGGTCACAGGCCCATCTCCCGCGTCAGGATTTCCTTCTGCATGTCCGTCGTGCCGGAGAAGATCGCCGTCGGCACGCAGTCCCGGAGCTGGGTTCCGGCACTGTCCCCGCCCAGGTACCCGGCGCCGCCGAAGATCCGCACCGCGTCGAGGCTGTTCGCGATCGCGGTCTCGGAAACGGTCATCTTCGACACGGCCGCGGCGGCGCGGTGCTCCCTGTTCTCGTCCAGCAGCCAGCAGGCCCGGTGGACCAGCAGCCGCGCGGCTTCGAGCCGGGCCCGCATGTCCGCGATCCGGTGCGAAACCGCCTGGAACTCCCCGATCGGCCTGCCGAACTGGCGACGCGTCCTCGCGTGGTCGACGCACTGGCGTAGCTGCCTGGCTAGCACTCCGAGGTAGAGCCCGAACAAGCAGGCCCGTTCCCAGCCCATCGAATGCTGGAAGACCCCCGATCCCTGGCCCTCTTCGCCGAGCCGATAGCGCTCCGGCACGAAGCAGCCGTCGAACTCCACCCTGCCCGCGGGACAGCCCCAGAGGCCCGTTTTGGCCACCGGCCCGCCGATCTTCAGGCCGGGCACCCCGCGCGGGACCGCGAACGCGCTGATGCCGAGGAAGGCCGCATCCGGGTCGGTGACCGCGTAGGTGACGAACACGTCGGCGAGCGGACCGTTGCTGGCGAAGGACTTCACGCCGTCGAGCCGGTAGCCGCCGTCGGCACGGGTCGCCGTCGTGGTGAGCGCGCCGACGTCGGAACCCGCCTCCGGTTCGGTCATCGCGTTCGCCGCGATCACCGAACCGTCGGCCAAACCCGGCGCCAGCTCGTCCAGCAGACTCCCCGAAGCGAAGTCCCGGATCGGCACGACGCAGGCGAGCAGATGAGCGGCGACCCCGAACACGAGCCCGGTGTCGGCGCACTCGTCACCGAAGGCTTCCAGGCACAGCGCGACATCGAGCGCGCCGAGGCCGCCGCCCCCGAACGCGGACGGCAGGCACAACCCGGTGAGGCCGAGTGCCGCCGCGGCGGCCCATTCGGTCCTGGAGAAGTGCGCGTCCGGGGAACTCCGCACCGCGCCGGGCAAACCGGTCCGCACGGCGGTGCGCAGCGCGTCGACACGCTTCTGCTGCTCGGGAGCCAAGTCGAAGTCCATAACGGGGACCATCCGATCCGCCGCGGCCAACAGGGCACTGAAGAACCGCTAAATTCCCTCATCCAGGCCGTTAAGCGAGTTGTAAGCGCGGTCTTGGTGGCGCCCGAACACTGGAGTGCATGCAAGCAGACTTCGATGTGGCGGTCATCGGCGGCGGCCCGGCTGGCTCGACGGCGGCCGCGTACCTCGCCAAGGCCGGCCTTTCCGTGCTCCTGCTCGAAAGCGAAATCTTCCCGCGGCCCCACGTCGGCGAGTCACTGGTACCCGCCGCCACCCCGCCGCTGGTCGAAAGCGGCGCGATGCCCGCGGTGGACGCCGCGGGCTTCCCGAAGAAGTACGGCGCGGCGTGGACGACCGCGAACTCCGTGTCCCTGCCCAACAACGGTTTCGCCGGGCTCAGCCACAACCTGCCCGCCGTGGTGCAGTTCGTGGAACGCGACCAGGAAGGCGTCGACCGCGACTACACCTACCACGTCGACCGCGGCAAGTTCGACCTCATCCTGCTGAAGAACGCCGAGGCGCAGGGCGCGAAGGTCGTGTGCGGCGCCCGCGTGCTGAACGTGGACTTCTCCGACGACCAGGTGGTCACGCTGAACTGCCGGATCGCCGGCGCGAACGTCACCTACACCGCGAACCTCGTCGTGGACGCCTCCGGCAGGCAGACCCTGCTCGGCAAGCAGCTGAAGACGAAGATCCCGGACCCGGTGTTCAACCAGTACGCGCTGCACGCGTGGTTCGAGGACTTCGACCGGACCGCGTTCGTCACCGAGGACCACGAAGAGGACTTCATCTACGTGCACTGGCTGGCGATGCGGGACTCCTGGGTGTGGCAGATCCCGATCACCGACACCGTCACGAGCTTCGGCGTGGTGACGCAGAAGAAGAACTTCACCTCCGCGAGCGCGTCACCCGACGAACTGTTCTGGGACTTCGTGGACACCCGCCCGGAGCTGAGCAAGGCGCTGCGGAAGGCGCGCCAGATCCGCCCGTTCAAGGCGGAAGGCGATTACAGCTACCGGATGCGGGAAATGGCGGGCGACCGGTTCGTGCTGATCGGGGACGCCGCGCGGTTCGTGGACCCGATCTTCTCCAGCGGGGTGAGCGTCGCGATGAACAGCGCGCGGCTCGTGTCCCGCGACATCATCGCCGCGCACGAAGGCGGGCACGGCTTCGGCAGGAGCAGTTTCGCGACCTACGAGGCGAAGCTGAAGAAGGCGGTCGGCTACTGGTACGAGTTCATCGCCATCTTCTACCGGCTCAACGTGCTGTTCACCGCGTTCGTGAAGGACCCGCGCTACCGCATCGACGTGCTGCGGATGCTGCAGGGTGACGTCTACGACGGCGAACCGCCGAAGGCGCTGGAGGACATGCGCGAAATCCTGAAGGCGGTGGAAAACGACCCCGACCACGTCTGGCACCCGTACCTCGGCGCCGTGTGGGCCGGACCTGGCCAGGCCTGAGCCGGGACATGAAACCGCACGGGCTCTTCCTCCGCGGGATCGGCGTGCACCTGCCCGAGGGCCGGATCACCGCGGACGAAGCGGTCGCGGCCGGGTACTGCGGCGCTGAGCAGATCGCGCACAGCGGTCTGCTCAGCGTCGCCGCAGGCGACGGCACGAGCGGTGTCGACATGGCCGTCGCGGCTGGCCGCGAAGCGTTGTCCGACGCCGATGTGAAACCAGGAGATCTCGACCTGCTGGTGCACGCGACGATGCTCCCGGAAGGACCCGACGGGTGGTCGCCCGCCGGGTACGTGCTCCGCGAACTGGGCTGCGATCCGGGGCCCTGCCACGAAGTCCGGCAGGGCTGCAACGGGATGTTCGCCGCGATGGAGCTGGCCGCGGGATGGCTGGCGCTGTCCGAGCACGCCGCCACCGCGCTGCTCACCACCGCGCTGCGGGGCGAAAGCCCGCTCATGGACCGGTGGCGCAGCGCGGGTTTCGGGATGCACGTCGGCGACGCCGGGTGCGCGGTGCTGCTGGGACGCGAACACGGGATCGCCAGGGTGGACGCCGTCTGCTCCACCACGTTCCCCGAACTGGAGGGCCTGCACCGCGGTGCCGCGCCGCCGTCGGAGGAGACCGCCGTCCGCGACGGGCCGATCGACGTCGTGACCCGGTCCGGCGAATTCGTGGCCGCGGCGGGCTACGACCCGTTCGAACTGCGGCGGATGTTCACCGCGATGTACTTTTCCGCGGCGCGGCAAGCGATGGCCGAGGCCGAAGTGGACGCGGGCGAGCTGGCCAGGGTGGTGTTCGTCAACGCGGGCGCGCCGTTCGTCGACCTCGGCATCATGCAGCCGCTCGGCCTGCCGATGGCGAAGTCCACTTGGGACTTCGGCCGCACGGTCGGGCACCTCGGCGCGTGCGACCAGGTCGTGTCGCTGCACCACCTGCTCGCCACGGGCCAGCTCTCGGCGGGCGACCGGGTGCTGATGGTCGGCGGCACGCAGGGCTACAACGCCGCGAGCGCCGTGCTGACCGTCACGACGGAACGCTGATCTCCGCGCAGCCGAACATCAGCGACGGGAAAACCCGCAGCCACAGGAACTTCCGCCGGAACGTCCATTCAGGAGCGACCGCTTCGACCGCCGAACGCAGCCCGTCGTAGTAGGCGGCACGCATGTCGTAGACGAAGATCCGGCCGCCCGGCCGGACCACCCGCCGCAGCTCGCGCACCACGTCCGGCAACGCGGCCCAGTGATGGAAGCTCATCGTGGACACCACCACGTCGAACGAGCCCGGCTCGAACGGCATCCTGGCGGCCTGCCCCACCGCGAAGTCCACCCTGCCCGCGAAACCGCGCCTGCTCGCCGCTTTCGCGGCGTAGTCCACCATCGCGGCCGACGGGTCCACTCCGGACACCCGCAGATCCGGGCGCGACCGCGCGATCCGCAGCGCGAGCGTGCCCGGCCCGCAGCCGATGTCCAGCACCGCACCGGATTCCGGCGCCGCCGAGCGCGCGTGCGCGGCCGCCCTGGTGTGCAGCCCGCTGAACGGGATGGTCAGGCGCCGCCGGTAGGCGTTCGGCTCCTGGTAGAGATGCGACATGGGCGGAATCCTCCCGTGGTCGATCGCCGTGCCGCCACGGCCCTAGCCCACCGGCTACCCCAGCCGTACAGCTCAGGTGGCCCGGTTGGGGATTTCTCACTCCCCTGGCACCGATCAGGATCGCCAGTAGCACGGTGAAGCAACCGTACGCCACGCAGAAGGGCTTGGGGATGGCTGTGGAATTCGACGTAGTGGTCGTGGGCGGCGGACCGGCCGGTGCCACCACCGCCGGGTTGCTCGCCCAGCGCGGGCACCGGGTGCTGGTCCTCGAGCGCGAACTCTTCCCCCGGTACCACATCGGCGAGTCGCTGATCACCGGGATGCTCTCGGTGTTCGACGAGCTCGGCGTCACCGAACGCCTGGAACGGGTCGGTTTCCCGCGCAAGAACGGGCTCAGCATCGTGTGGGGCAAGAACCGCGATCTGTGGAACGTCAACTTCGCCGAGATCGACGGCCCGTACGACTACTCGTTCCACGTGCGCCGGGCCGAATTCGACGAGATCCTGCTCGACCACGCGCGCGAACTCGGCGTGACCGTGGTCGAAGAGGCGACCGTCAAAGAACCGCTTCTCGAAAACGGCAGGGTGACCGGTGTCCGCTACGAAGCGGGCGGCGAGACCACCGAAGCGCGCGCCCCGCTCGTGGTCGACGCGTCCGGGCAGTCGAGGGTGCTGTCCAGGAAGCTGACCACCATCGAGTGGGCCGAAGACCTGCGCAACCTCGCCTACTGGACCTACTTCGAGGACACCGCGGACCTGCCCGACGGCCAGCTCGGCAACATCCTGGTGGAGCGGGTGTCGCACGGCTGGTTCTGGGCGATCCCGGTGGAAACCGAAACCCGGCGGCTCAGCGTCGGTTACGTGACCCCGACCGCGAGCCTGGTTTCCGGCGGTCCGTCGATCGACGAGCTCTACGAAGCCGGTGTCGCGGAAAGCAAGCAGCTGAAACGCCTTCTGCTCGGCGCGAAGCGGGTCGCCGAGTTCCGGTCCACACGCGACTGGTCCTACCGCTCGGCCGCGGTCACCGGGCCGGGCTGGCTGTCCACAGGGGACGCGAGCGGGTTCATCGACCCGTTGTTCTCCGGCGGGGTGTGCCTGGCCGTGCTCGGTGCCGACGCGGCGGCCAAGGCCGTCGACACGGTGTTGCGCAGGCCCGATCTCGCCGATCGCGCGCTGGCCGCCTACGCCGCGGGCGTGCACAACATGGTGTCGAGCTTCCTGGACTACGTGCGGTTCTTCTACGACCCGACGCGTGATCGCGAAGACTACTTCGAGCAGGCGCGGTCGATGGCCGATTTCAACGAGCGGTACCCCAACGCGCGCGAAGCGTTCGTCGCGGTGATCTCCGGCAGGCTCGCGATGTCGGAGCTGTTCCGCATCCCCGGCGCGGAAGAGGAGCCCGCGCTCACCGGGACCGTCGAACCGTGATCGCCGCGACGGCGGTGTCGGCCTCGGTGGCGCAGCCGCCGCCCCCGATCGCGGCCGATTCGCTGTGGCTGTTCCTGCTGCAGGTCGGCGTGCTGCTCACGCTCGCGCTCCTGTTCGGCAGGCTCGCGGTCCGGTTTTCGCTGCCACCACTGGTCGGCGAGCTGGCCGCCGGTGTGCTGCTCGGCCCGTCCCTGCTCGGCGCGGCGATCCCCTCGGTCACCTCGTGGCTGTTCCCGCCGGACGCCCAGCAGGCACACCTGCTGGACTCCGTCGGCCAGGTCGGCGTGGTGCTCCTGGTCGGGTTGACCGGACTGACCCTCGAACTGGGTCAGCTCAGGGACCAGGTGAAACCCGCGTCGTCGGTCGCGGTGTGCGGGGTGCTGCTCCCGATCGGCGGCGGCGTGCTCGCCGGCTACCTGATGCCCGACCGGTTCCTCCCCGGCGGCGTGGACCGCACCGTGTTCGCCCTGTTCCTCGGCGTCGCGATGGGCGTCACCGCGATCCCGGTGATCGCCAAGACCCTCGCCGACATGAACCTGCTGGAAACCAGGGTGGGCAAGCTGATCCTCACCGCGGGCGTGTTCGACGACGCGATCGGCTGGCTGCTGCTCTCGATCGTCTCGGCGATGGCGGTGGCCGGTGTGCACCCCGGTTCGGTGCTGATGTCGATCAGCGTGCTGCTCGGGTTCCTGCTCGCCGCGGGACTGGTCGTCCGCCCGCTGGTGCGGCTGGCGCTGACCAGGGCGAGCCGGTCGAGCGGTCCCGGCCCGCTGATCGTCACCGTGGTCGCCGTGGTTTCGCTCGGCGCGGCGGCGAGCCAGGCGCTCAAGCTGGAGGCGGTGTTCGGCGCGTTCGTCGCCGGGGTCGTGGTGGGCAGCTGCCCCGGGCTCGACCGGGCGCGCCTCGAACCGCTGCGGATCATGGTGATGTCCGTGCTCGCCCCGCTGTTCCTGGCCACCGTCGGCCTCCGGGTCGACCTCACGAACCTCGCCGACGCCGCGACGCTGGCGATGGCCGCCGTGGTGCTGCTGGTCGCCGCGGCGACGAAGTTCGGCGGCGGGTACGCGGGCGGCCGGATCGGCGGGCTGGCGCACTGGGACGCGCTGTCGGTCGGCGCGGGCCTCAACGCGCGGGGCGTGGTCGGGGTCGTGGTCGCCTCGGTCGGGCGCGGCCTCGGGCTGCTCACCCCCGGCATGTACGCGACCGTGCTGCTGCTGGCGATCGCGACCTCCCTGATGGCCCCGGTGGTGCTCCGGTCGACCATCCGCCGATCCACCGCGAGCGCAGTCGATCGACCGTCCACTGTGGAGGAACACGCATGAAGAAGCTGAGGGCCGCCGTCGCGGCGGCCGTCCTCGTGACCGGCCTCGTGCCCGCCATGCCCGCCGCCGCGCAACCCGGCCTGCCGTGGGCGCCGTGCGCGGAGGCGGACCTGGCCAAGCTCGGCCTGGACTGCGCCACCCTGGCCGTGCCACTGGATCACGCGCGACCGCACGGCCCGACCGTGACACTGGCGCTGAGCCGCAAGAAGGCCGCCGCGCCGAAGGGCGTGCTGGTGGTCAACCCCGGCGGCCCCGGCATCACCGGGCGCGCGGTGGCGGGCACCGTCGCCGGTGCGATGCCGCCGGACCTCGTCGCGAGCTACGACATCATCGGCATCGACCCGCGCGGAGTCGGCGCGAGCACGCCGTCGATGAGCTGCGACAAGGATTACTTCGCCCCGCCGTGGCCCGATCCGGTGCCGTCGAACGCGGGCGAGGAACTGCGCCTGCTGTCCCGCCCGCTGGCGTACACGATGAAATGCGCGGCGAAGTACGGCTCGTTGCTGCCGCACATGAGCACCGAGGACAGCGCGCGCGATCTCGACGACGTGCGGCGCGCGCTCGGACAGCCGACCATCGACTACCTCGGTTACGGCTACGGCACCTACGTCGGCTCGGTGTACGGCACCCTGTTCCCCGGGAAGCTGCGCCGGGCGGTGCTGGACAGCGTCGCGCGCCAGGACGCCGACTGGTACCGGCACTACATCGAGCAGGAGGACCCCGGTTTCGACGCCAGGTCGAAGGACTTCTTCGCCTGGGTCGCGGGCAAGGACGACGTCTACCACCTCGGCACCGCGCCGGAAACCGTGGCCGCGGCGTACTACGGCGCGCGCGGCGCGGTGAAGGCCAAGCCCGCGGGCGGGGTGGTCGGCCCGTTCGAGTTCGAGGCCACGTTCCACAACGTGGCTTGGGAAAGCGGGTTGTGGCCGTTCCTCGCGAACACCCTCGCGGCCTTTCACCACGGCGACGAAAAGGCCGTCGTGACCGCGTACCAGGCCATCGCGGCACATCACGGCGACAACGACTACGCGGTGTTCACCGCCGTGCAGTGCGCCGACACCGCGTGGCCGCGCGATTGGCGCCAGTGGCACGACGACGCCACGAAGCTGCACGCCACCGCCCCGTTCGCGACCTGGAACAACACCTGGTACCTCTCGCCGTGCGCGTTCTGGCCGCGGGCGCCCCGCACTCCGGTGCCGATCACCGGTGCGGGCCTGCCACCCGCGTTGATCGTGCACGCCACCGACGACATCGCACTCGCCTATCGCGACGCCCAGCGGCTCCACGCGACCTTGCCCGGTTCCCGGCTGGTCACCGAGCAGGGCGGCTTGAACCCGGCGGTGACGTTCCTGCGCGGGAACCCGTGCGTCGACGCCCCCGCCGCCGCGTACCTCGCCACCGGAAAGCTCCCGGCGGCCGACCTGAGCTGCCCGGCCCCCATCGGGTGAAAACGCCGTTCTCCGTTCCCGTGCCCAACCTTTCGCGTGCCCGCCCTGTCCTGGGTGGTGTGTCGATCGCGGGAGGTGAGGACGGATGCGGTGTGGTGCCGTTGTCGTTGGGCTGGTGTGCGCGGGGCTGGTGGCCTCGTGCACGAACGGCTCGGAGCCGCCGCCGGAAGTCGCGGGATTACCCGCGCAGCGCCCGAACTCGGTGGAGGAGTTCGAGCGCACGGCGGGCTCCCCGCCGGTGTGGCTGGGTTCCGAGCTGACCGTTCAGTCCTATGAGGACGGTCAAGGCCGGCTCGACGGCCCGTTCTTCGCCTTCGGGGTGGAAGCCTTCGCCGTCGGCAAGGCGATCAAGGGACCGGTGGCGGCGTCGGGCATCGGCGAGCGGCGGGCCGAACCGGGGCAGGAGCTCGTGGTCGTCGCCGCCGACTCGCGGGTGCGAGCCGGGCAGTGGGTGCCGGACGAAGACGATCCGAAACCGAAAGCGGAGCTGGTGGTCGGCGGCGCGCCCACCGCGCTGCACCGGATTCCGCTGACCCCGCCGAAAAGCGGCGTCGACGTCAAGCTCGACAGCGCGGTCGTGGTGGCCAGCGTGCCCGCCGGGGCGCCGGTGTCGATCAGGGTGACCGACGCCGGGCGCACCCAGACGATGGACCTGCGCACCGGCCGCAGGGGGCCCGACGCGATCGCGGGCTACTACCGCAGGAACTCCGCGGAACTGACCTGGACGGGCCATCTTTCCGGCGGGATCTCCACGCCGCTGGGCGGCGGCCGCACCCCGGTGGAGTTCGCGGCCGGGTTCAAGACCATGGATCCCGCGCACCTGACCGACAAACCCACCGCGACGCTGGCGCCCTACACCCCGCGGCGCGGCTGGGCACCGCCCGGCGGGGCGTGGCTGGTGGTGCCGAGGCCGGTCGTCTCCCGGCCGTTCGATCCGTTCTCACCGCTCTTCGACCTCGCACTCTCGGATCCGGCGGTGTTCTCGCTCCGGCTGCCCGACGGGACCGCGATCCCCGCTGAACCGGGGAGCACCACGATGAGCACGGAGGTGCTCGGGCCCTGGCCGCTCAAGTCCGGCGGGCTGATGACGTTCGCCGTCCCGGCGGAGTTCCAGCGCGGCACGGTGCGGGCGAGCATCGGCGCGGCCGAGGTGACCGCCACCCGCCTCAAGAAGAAGGCGGCGGGCAGCTGGTCCCCCGCACCGGCGCCGTTCGACATCCCGGTCGACCTGGGATGACCGTCCTAATGCGACTTTTCTGGAGGGTAAGAAACTTGTCTCAGAACGGAAAACGGAAGATACCGCGGCGGGCTGCCGCAGCGGGAACGGCGTTCGCCATCAGCCTCTCGCTGTGTTCCTGCTTCGCCCAGTCCTCGGAGGACGCGAGGAGGTGCGGCGAACTGGGCTCGGTGGTGCGAACGGCGGCGAAAGACGTGGCCGACGCGCGGACCGTCTCCGGTGACCTGACCGGGCTGACCGGGAAGCTGCGCGAAATCGGCGGACGCCTCGAGAGCGGGGCCGCCGCGGTGAGCGACCAGGAACTGCGCGGCGCCGCGCTGGCGGTCGCCGGGGACCTCGAACGGCTGGGCGACGGGCCCGCGGCACTGCGGGGCCTTACCGGACTGTCCCGGTTGCGGGAGGCGGTGGACCGGAAATGCCCGGCGTGACCGCCGTTCTCCGACGGGGAGGCTTCGCGGTACGGACGACCGCAGCGGTCTGGCTCGCGACCGTGGTGCTGGCGACCGCGTGCCTGCTGCTGTTCCCGTGGTGGCGCGGGCAACTGCTGATGTCGTTCCCCGGGGACCGCTACCCGACGCCGGGCGGGATGGCCGCGACCTACCTGATCGGCATGGCCGTCGGTACCGGGTGCGGGGCCGCGCTGCTCGTGACGGGGCCCGCGGTCATCGCCCGGTTCGCCCGTGACGGCGAGCGGGCGCGGAAGCTCGTGGCCGCGAACCGGTGCGCGGCACTGGTCTGCGCCACCGGAATGCCGGTTTTCCCGTTCGCCAAGGTGTTCCTGGTGAACCCGGCGGGCACCGCGATGGCCGTGCCCGGCGCCGTGTTCGCGGTGTGGGTGCTGCACCGGCTGCCGAGGTTCCGGCGGATCCCGCTGCGGTTCTCGCTGCTCGCGTTCGGCTGGGGTGTGACGTTCGCGTTCACCTTCGGCTGCCTCGCCCAAACCGCCCACAGCGCGCTCGCGCTCCGGTCCCTGTCCGACGACTGGGTTCCGGCGGACCTCGGCGCGCAGCCCGCGTCGATGGTGCTCGCGGCCCCGTTGTGGGAGGAATGCGCCAAGGCGGCCGGTGTGCTCGTCGTCTTCCACCTGCTCCGCCGCCGGTTCGACGGCGTGCTGACCGGTGCCGTGCTCGGCGGGATGACGGGCGCCGGGTTCAACTTCGCGGAAACCGCGCGGTTCGCCATGGCGAACTTCGACCAGGCCGCGTTCCACGTGTGGGTGCGGCAGTGGGCCGGCGGGGTGCTGTTCGGCCACGTCCTGTTCACCGGCCTGTTCGGGGCCGCGGTGGGACTGGCGAGCCGGTACGGCGGGTGGGCGGGGCGCGTCGTCTGCGTCGCGGCCGGGTTCGCGACGGCCGTGCTCGGGCACTTCTTCTGGAACTTCGCGTCCTTCAACGGCGGCATGCCGTGGCACGGCGGCAGCCAGGAAGCCGAAGTGCTGCTGGCGATGCCGTTGAACTACGCGACGCTGAGCGGGCCGCTGCTCGTGGTCGTCGGCGTGGCGCTGTGGCTGGGCGCGCGCCACGAAGCACGGGCGCTGCGGGCGGTGCTGCTCGTCGAATCCGCCACCGGGCTCGGGGCCGTCACGCGCGCCGAACTCCCGGTGCTGTCCCATCCGCGGCTGCGGATCGCCGAACGGCTGCGGGCCTGCCAGCGGTACGGCGTTCGCGGCTATGTCCACTTCGGACGGTTGCGGGACCGGCAGCTCGAACTGGCCGCGACGAGATGGCGGCTCGCGCGCGACCCGGATCCGCGCCCGCCCGCGAGCGAACGCGCGCTGCGGACCGAGATATCCGCGCTGCGGCAACGGTGCACGGGGGAGGGACTGACATGTTCTGGCGGTTGATGATCATCATCGCGGTGGCGCTCGGCCTGCCGCTCTGCGTTCCCACCGCGGCACTCGCCAGCCAGTGCGGACAGGTCAGCTACGGCGCGGCCGACCTGTCCGGGTTCGGCTGCGGCGACATCGCCGCACTCGGGGCATACACCCTGCTGGGGCTGGCGATCGCGGCCGACATCGCCTACGCGATGTGGCTCCTGTTCCACTCGCGGCTGACGAACAACCTGCCACCGCTGGACGGCCCGAAGCGGAAGTCGCGCGGGACCACGAGCAGCCGGGAAGCCGGGGTCGAGGACGAGATCGAAAGCACGGAGAAGAAGGGAAGCGGGTCGGGCACCCTGGTCAAGTTCCCCGAGACGTTCGAGGACGCGCAGAGGGGGTTGACGCGGAAACCGGGCGTCAAAGGCGCCCCGGTCCAACCGGCCGGGCCGCATCCGGCCGCGCACGACCAGCCCGCGGCACCGGCGGATTTCACCTCGTCGGTCATGGTCGTGACGGTCAGCGGTATCTGCGCCGTCAAGAAGTGGCAGTCCATCAAGGACTTCTTCGGAGGAGGGCCACGATGACCGCGATGCCGTCCCGGCCGCTGATCCGGGAACTGCTGGTGTGCGCCGACCTGGCCGGTTCACTCCGGCGGCACCGGCCAGGCGAGAACGCCGAGTTCGCCACGCTCGCTTCCGCCGTGTTCACCGTGCTGGCCGCGCGCCGGTTCGCGATGCCGGGCGACCGGCGGATCCCGGCGTTCGTCGACTCCGCGCCGGCCTGGGCCGGGACGCACCAGCGGATCGACGCCACCGCGGCGGTGCGCTTGATCCGCGCGACGCTCGGCGCGACGGCGCTCCTCGACGGCGTACCGGCGGACTCGGTGACCGTGCTGCACATCCTGCTCTCGCGCGCGATCGTCGCCGAGCACGGAGCCACGGCCGTCCAGATCGACGCGGTGCTCCACGCCGCGGAGGCGCTCGCCACCGAATCGGGGGCGAGGTGACGAGCCTGCCGCCGGTGCCGTCCTGGACGGAATTCCTCGACCTCGCGCGGGCACCCGATTCCATCCCGGACGGGGCGGGCCGCCACGGGGATTCCCGGTGGGCCGGCGCGTCCTGGGACGAAGCACTCGAACTCGCCGCGGCGGGCTGGACGCGGGCACTGCCCGAAGTGGACGTCGGCATCGCCGCACTCCGCGAACGGTCCGGCGACGGCCTCCGCTCCACGACGCTGCTGCCGTGCTGGGACGTCACCGGCGGCGAGGTCGACGTCGGCGCCTACCTCAGCGGGGTGCCGGAGTGCATGGTCGACGCCGTCCCGTCCTGGACCTCGGCGCGGGGCAGGGTGGTCACCTTCCTGGTCCCCGCGTCCTGTTCGCACACCGTCGCGCACCGGACGATCCGGAACAGGGGGATCGCGCTGGCCGCGTTGTGCACGGCGATCATCGAAGCGGGGCACAGCGTCGAGATCTGGTCCGGTTTTTCGGCGCGGGTCGGGCGGGAGCGGTTTTCCGCGGTGGCGAAGGTGATCCCGGCCGGGGAACCGCTCGACGTCGGCAGGCTCCTGTTCGCGATGGCGCATCCCGCGATGCTGCGCAGGCTGTGGTTCGGCGTCTGGGACAGCTCCGCCCGCCGCTCGGCGGCGTTGCTGAAACGGTCGCGGTACGGGATCCCGCACCCGTCCCGTGCCGAGGACCTGGCGGAGGACATCGCCGATCCGTACGTGTTCCCGAACCTGGACCGGCACGACACCCGCTGGGCCACGCTCGACTCGGCGCGGACGTGGTGCGAAGACCTGTTCCGCGGGCTGGGCCTGCTGAACTGAAACGCTTCCCTGCCCGGCGGCGTCAAGGAGGTGGACGCCCCGGCCCCGGCCGCGGGAAGAACGCGGACGGTAACCTGTCCACCACTCGACTCAGGAGGAAAGTTCGGCATGGCAGACCGGTCGGGGGACGGTCACGGTCCGCTGGGGCGCGCCGTCGTCCGCGTGCTGGGCCCGGACGGCACGGTGGCGGGCGCCGGCTTCCTGCTGGCACCGAACGTCATCGCGACGTGCGCGCACGTCGTCACCGCCGCGGTGGGCGGCGACCCCGCGAACTGGGAGCGGCCCTCGGCGGCCTGCACGGTCGACTTCCCGCTCGTCACCGGGCCGGGTTCCCGTGCGAAGCGGTTCTCCGCCGCGGTGGTGACCTGGCTGCCGATCCTGCCGGACGGCACCGGTGACATCGCGCTGCTGGAACTCGCCGAGCCCGCCCCGGACGCGGCGCAGGTGCCACCGCTGGCCAGGGTGGAAAGCGCCTGGGGGCACGAATTCCGCGTGCTCGGGTTCCCCGGGGACTTCCCCGACGGCGTCTGGTCGTCGGGGGTGTTCCGCGATCTGCAGGGCACGCAGTGGCTCCAGCTCGAAGGCACGCCCGGCGAGCAGCCGATCGTCGGCGGGTTCAGCGGTTCCCCGGTATGGGACTCCGACGCCAGGGCGGTCGTCGGGATGACCGTCGCCGCGCACGCCGGCCCGCTGGTGGCCACGGCGTACCTCATCCCGATCGAGCGCGTCTTCGGCACCGATCCCGGCCGGGTGCCGAACCCGTACCGCGGCCTGGAACCGTTCGACGAACGGCACGCGGACTTCTTCTTCGGCCGCGAGGACGATCTCCAGCGGCTCTCCGACGCCGTCGCGCGCAGGCCGCTGGTCGCGGTGATGGGGCATTCCGGGACCGGCAAGTCCTCCTTGATCCGCGCGGGCATGCTGCCGCGCCTGCGGGCCGCGGGCGCGGCGATCGTGCCGTTCCGGCCGATGCCCGGTGTGACGGGCCCGCTTTCGCTCGCGCTCGCCATGGCCCGGCTCCTGCACCCTGACCTGCCAGCCACCGACCAGTTCCGCTGGGCGCAGGCGCTGGCCGTGCGGCTGCCCACCGATCCGGGGGCGGTGCGGTGGCTGGCGAACGCGTTGCTCGAAGCCGGTCGCGAAGCGGGGATGGTGCTCTTCCTCGACCAGTTCGAGGAACTGGCCGCCGAGGACCTCGACGCGGCCAAGGAGTTCCTGCGGCTGCTCGTCCGGCTGCTCGGCGCCGGCGGGAGCGTGCCGCTGCGCGTACTGGTCACGCTGCGCTGGAACGCGATGGGCGATCTGCTCACCGAGGACACCAAGGACGCGCTCGGCACCGCGATCGTCACGCTCGCCCCGATGGGACCGGCGCAGCTGCGCGCGGCGATCGTCGGGCCGTCGACCAGGGCGCCCGGCCTGTACTTCGAGGACGGGCTCGTCGACCGCATCCTCGACGACGCCGGTGCCGAACCGGGACAGCTGCCGCTGGTGGAATCGCTGTTGACGCAGCTGTGGGAAGAACGCGACGGCGGGTTCATGACCACGGCGGCCTACACCGGGATCGGCGGGGTCGCCGGCGCGGTGACCCGCGCGGCGGAATCCGCGATCGCCGAGTTCGTCGGCAGGGGCGAAGTCGAGTTCCTGCGCCGCTTCTTCACCCAGCTCGCCCGCCCCGACGGCGAGCAGTTCTCGCGCCGCGCGGTCCTGATGGCCGCGCTCGACCCCGGCCTGCGGCGCCTCGCGCACCACCTGGCGAAGAGCAGGCTGGTCGTGGTCGGCCAGGGTATGGACGGCGAGCCGCACGCCGAACTGGCCCACCAGGCGCTGATCGACCACTGGCCGCGGCTGCGCGGCTGGCTGGAGGACGATCGCGCGTTCCTGCACTGGCGCGATCACCTCGACCAGCAGATCACGCGCTGGGCCGCGGCCGACGGCGCGCGGGACCTGCTGCCGCGCGGAGGTTCCCTCTCCGAGGCGCGGAAGTGGCTCGGCGAACGCGGCGCCGAACTGACCGCGCGGCAACGGGATTTCATCAGGGCCGGGTCCCGCCACCGGCGCTGGCGGCTGGCCGCGGCGACCGGTGCGGCCGTGCTGGTGGTGGCCGCGACGGTGGTGGTCACCACGGTCGCGGTGAACCAGACCCGGCGCCCCGGCGGGGATGCCGCACCCGCCGCCGGAGGTGGCCTGCCGAGCAGCAGTGCCGCGCCGCCCAGCCCGAGCACCGGCACCCCGTCCTCCCCGCCCCCGAGCACGTCCGCGAGCCCGCCGCCGTCTTCCCGCGTGGCGCCGCCCAGTTCGGCCAGCAGCGCACCGCCGCCCCCGCCACCGTCGACCGGCCCGCCGTCGCTGGTGCCGGGGCCCGTGCCGCCGTCTGTCAGCGCGCAGTGCCGCGAGCTGTACGTCTGCTTCTGGCAGGGGCCCGACTTCACCGGTGAGATGGTCGCGATGCCGATGGTTCATTCGAGCGGTGCCACCTGCCACCCGTTGAGCTTCACGGCCCGCTCGATCTACAGCCACGCCAACGAGAACCAGGCGGTCTACGCGGGCGGCACGTGCGCGAAGGAGGAAAGACAGCCCGTGGGAATGGGAATGGGTTATCCGAACGCGACCGTCCGGTCGTATCACCATTCCTGAGTGCCGGCCCAACCTTTCCGGCGCACGAGCGGTCGGTACCGGTGTCCGGCCGAGCGACGCAAAAGGACCCGTGATGCGCGAAAGCACCCTTGCCGAGGTACGCCGATCCGCGAAGGAAGCGGCACTGGAAGCCGTGCGAGTGCACGAAAAACTCGTCACGGATGTCGCTCGCGAAACCGCGACCGAGGCGGCGGCCGCGATCGCGCGCCGGGTTTCGGACCGGATCGAGCGCAACGACGCTTCGGTGCGCCGGATCGCGGCCGCCACGGCCAAGGGGACCTTCGAAAAACTGCTGTCCGGGTGGCAGCCCGATCGCAGCGAAACCGAGGTGCGCGCGGCGAAGGTCGCGGAAACGACCGCGAAGGAACTGCTGCGGGACTGCGCCGGGCGAATGCGCGAAGTCGCCCGTGACGAAGCGGCGAAGGTGTGCGCCGAGGAGTCACCGAGGATCATCCAGGTCGACGGGCACCGGCCGGACCCGGCCGAGGTCTCCGGTGACACCCACGCCGTGCTGCCCGATCTCCTCCTCGCGCTGCGCGCCCGCTGCCACGTCCTGCTGGTCGGCCCGGCTGGCACCGGCAAGTCCACGATGGCCGAACAGGCCGCGGAGGCGTTCGGGCTCGCCTTCCACGCGTTGTCACTGGGCCCGACCACCCCGATGAGCAAGGTCTTCGGCTACTTCGACGCGCACGGCCACTATCACGACACCCCGTTCCGGCGTGCCTTCGAACACGGCGGGCTGATGCTGCTCGACGAACTGGACAGCGGGCACCCCGGCCTGCTCGCGGAGCTCAACCAGGCGCTCGCGCTCGGGGTCTGCGCGTTCGCCGACGGCATGGTGACCGCGCACCGGGACTTCTGCCTAGTCGCCACCGGGAACACCTACGGCACCGGCGGGGACCGGCAGTACGTCGGCAGGCAGGCGCTGGACGCGGCGACGCTCGACCGGTTCGCGGTACTCGAAGTCCAGGTCGACGAGCGGCTGGAACGCCGGGTGGCACTGGCTCAGGCCCCGTCGCGGCAGGCCGAAGCGGTGCGGATCCTCGAAGAGGTGCGCGGGCTGCGGGCCGCCGCTACCGAGAAGCGGCTACCGGTGATGTTCTCGCCGCGTGCGAGCATCGACGCGGCGAAGCTGCTCGAAGCCGGGGCCACCCTGGCGCAGGCGAGGGCGTGGCGGGTGGTCCGCGGGATCTCGGCGGCGCACCGCGAAGCCCTCGGCCTGGATCACCCGATCGAGTGACCCAACTTTTTTCGCCGAGCCGGGGTCCCACTCGATATGAACACCACAGTGCTGCCCCAGAACCAGCTCGGCGAGGAAAGGCCCGGCATGACCTTCGACGACCAGGCGGCCGGGCACGACGACGCGCTCAGCGCGCTCATCGGCGCGCTGCTGCGGGACTTCGCGGCGGCGCCGGGCCGGTTCGCCGTCCCGGCGCCGCGTGGCGGGATCACCAGGGTCTCCGGGTCCACCACCGCACCGGACGGCGGAGCGCGGTTCACCGGGATGCTGGTCGAACTCTTCGACGGGTCGCGGGAAGCGTTCACCAGCTACGCCCGCGAGCACCTCAGCGACAACCGGGCCGAGGCGGAGGACGTGGTGCAGACGGCGTTCATGCGGGTGTTCGCGCGCAAGCCCGAGATCACCGAACCGGAGTCGCTGCGGGCCTACGTGTGGACCTCGGTCAAGAACGCCACCAACGACGCGATGCGGCGGATGATCGTCACCCGCGAACGCGTGGAAGGCGACGGGGACGACAAGATCGCCGTGCTCCGCGAACGGGCCGGGCTGGCCGTCGACGAACTGGTCCTGCTGCGGCAGTACCTGCTCCGGCTGCTCGACGCGCTGCAGCCGCGCGAACGCGAAACCGTGGTGCTGCACGGTTTCGGCGGGTACACCTACAAGGAGACCGCCAAGATCATGGGGATCACCGAAGGGGCCGCGAAGAAGAACGTGCACACCGCGGTCAAACGGATCGAGGCGTTCTTGAAGACCGCGCCATGAGCGCCCGCACACCGGAGCCCGGCGACGAGTTCTCCCTGTCCGATCCCGCGTACCGGCAGCGGCTGTTCGGGATCGCGTTGCTGCTGCTGGGAAACACGGCCGCGGCGCAGGAAGCGCTGCACGCCGCCGCCTGCCGGGTGCGCCTCGCCGCCGAGCAGCCCGGCACGGATCCCGCACTAGCCCTGCCCCGGTCCCTGATCGCCGAGATCCGCGCGCGGCCGTTCTGAAGCACCCCAACCATTCCCGGCGGGACGGGGTCTTCACCGGGGACAGCGAAACGACGTTCTCAGGTGGCCCCCATGACCAAGCAGTACCGCATCGCCCGCCCGTTCTCCTCCGCCCGGTTCGGCCTGTTCTGGCTCGGCATCGCGCTCGTGCTCGGCGCGGTGTTCCTGCTCGGCGCGCTCGGCGTCCTGCTCGACCAGAAGTGGATCACCGCGCTCGGGACCGCGCTGCTCATCGGCGGTCCCGCCGCGGCCATCCGGCGCTACCAGCGGGAAAACACCGTGCTGTACCTGCACCCCGGCAACCTCGGCATCGGCCGCTGGACGGTTCCGTGGGACGCCGTCGAGAAGATCGTGCTCGACCACGACCGGTCGCCCGGCTCGCCGGACACCATGGTCATCGGCGTGCGGCTGCGTTCGCGCCAGGCCGTCCCGGCGGGGATCCGGGCGGGGCAGCTGGACCAGACCACCCCGAACCGCCCGGTGGTCCGGCTCGAAGCGCGCCGCTCCCGCGTCCACGAGGACCTGCTCGCGCGGACGCTCGAGAAGATCGGCCCGTCGCACGTGACCCTGATCAGCAGGACCGGCGGCGCGGACACCACGCTCGCCGACCGCCCCTGACAGTCCACTATGGACTTCCAGCCGCGGTGTCGCCGCCCGGGTCCCCGCGCGCACGCCCCGAAAGTGGCTTTCAGGGCATCTACCGCCCCGAAGGCCACCTTCGGGGCGTTCAACGGGCCCCGCTAGAAAGAGACGCGTTGCGTGTCGTCGGCTCTGGCCACCGAGTCCTGGTCGAAGAACTTCTTGTAGTCGGCGCGGATCTCCTCGATCTCGCCGTCGGCCTTCCGGTTGCCCAGCGGGTAGAACAGCACGACCACGTACGTCGTCTCCTTCACGATCTCCGCCCCGCGTTTCCACTGCCCGGTGGCGGTGAACTTGGTCAGGCCGTCCGGGAAGGCGGGCGTGATCTCCTTGTCCACGAAGTTCTCGAAGTCCTCGGGGGTGACCACGCCGCCCGTCGGCTTCTCGGTGCCGAAGTACAGCTCCGTCCGCTTGGACGGCGTGCCGACCGCGGCGGCGGGTTCGGTGGCTGGTTGAGCGGTGGCCGAGGCGGAGGCGACACCGCCGCCCAGCCCGATCACCAGTGCCGCCGCGGCGGCGGACGCGGTCCTTCGCGACTTCTCCATGACGGTCCCCTTTCCTTGTCCCCCAAGGAAAGTACGGGACATCGCGACGGAAGCGCAGCACCCGTTCGACGGTCACCCGGACAGCAGGACCAGTGATCCGCGTCCCATGGTAGTTGCAATACGATACAGGTCTGTATTGTAACTACCATGGGATCGGAAGGCACCGCGCGACCCCCTGGCAGGCCGCGCAACGCGCGAGCGGACGAGGCGATCCTCACCGCCGCGATCGATCTGCTGCTCGAACGCGGCGTCGCCCAGGTCAGCGTCGAACAGGTGGCGCGGCTCGCCGGGGTCACCCGCGCCACGGTGTACCGCCGGTTCCCCGACCTGACCGCCTTGCTGGTGCGGGCGATCGAGTGGGAATACCGCGACGCGGACGAGGCCGCGCCCGAGTGGCCGGACGTCGAGGCCATGGTCGCGAGCTGGGCCGTGCAGCTCGGCGGCCCCCGCGACCGCAAGCTGATGCGGCGGCTGTACGCCACGGTCGACGACTACCCCGAGCTGCTCCGGACCTACGCGGAGACCCGCGGCCGCGGCGGAGCGGAGGCGGTGCGCGCCACCCTCGACCGGGCGCGGCGCGCCGGGCAGTTCCCGTCGCAGGTAGATCCCGTTGTCCTGCAACAGATTCTCAGCGGCGCGGCGCTGCTCTACGTGAGCGTCCACCCCGACACCAGCGGTGAGGACGCGATCAGGGCGTACTTCATCGACGTCCTCAGGCAAGCCGGTTACCGGCAAGGAGCACAGCACGATGACTGACGCGAAGCGGATCGTCGTGGCGGGTATGCCCGCCGCGGGCCATTTCAACCCGAGCCTGCCGATCGTGCGCGAACTGGCGCGCCGCGGCTTCGAGGTCACCTACTACACCAGCGACGACTTCCGCGCGCGGGTCGAGGAGGCGGGCTGCGAATTCCGCACCTACCCCGCGGGCACGCTCGGCCCCGCCGACATCGCCGAGGCCACCCGTAACGGTGGCCCCGTCAGGGTGGTGGCCAGGGTGCTGACGGCGACCGAAGCGCTGCTGCCCCTGCTGCTGTCCGATTTGGACACCCGGCGTCCCGACGCGATCGCGTTCGACTCCAACGCGATCTGGGGCCGGATGGCCGCGGCACGCCTCGGCCTGCCGATGATCTCGCTGATGACGACCATGCTGATCGGCGGCAAGGCCATGGCACGCCTGAACGCGCGGGAATGGCTCCACTTCCTCGGCGAGGCCATCCCCGGCGTGCCCGCGGCGCGCTCGGCGAAGCGCCGCGTGGTGCGCCAATTCGGGAAGGACGCCTACCCGCCCGCGCCGGGCCTGCCGATGCGCGGCGACGTGACCGTCTTCCCGGTGCCGCGCTGGATGCAGTCGCCCGATCCGCGCATAGACGACGGCTGCCACTTCGTCGGGCCCACGATCCGCCCGCCGCGCGAAGACGCCCCGCTCGACGACGAACTCGCCGCCTTCACCGACGGTCCCGAACCGGTCGTCCTGGTGTCGCTGGGCACCTTGCACGCCGGAAGCGACGCGTTCTTCCGCGCCTGCTTCGAGGCCTTGGGCGGGCTGCCCGCGCGGATACTGCTCGTGGCCGGCTCGCACACCGACCCGGCACGGCTGGGAAAGCCCCCGGCGAACACGCTGATCCGCGCTTCGGTGCCCCAGCTGGAAGTGTTGCGCCGCGCCGCCGCGTTCGTCACGCACGGCGGGATGAACAGCGCGCTGGAAGGACTCGCCTGCGGGGTGCCGCTGGTCGTGGTGCCCCAGCAGGTCGAACAGCTCGTGATCGGCGAGGCCGTGGCGGGCCGTGGCGCCGCGACCGTGCTGCGGCACAACCTGTCGAAGCGGCCGGTCCCGGTCGCGGAGCTGCGAGCCGCCGTCGAAAACGCCCTGTCCGGTTCTTCTCCGCGCGAAGCCGCGCAAGCGATCGGCGCTTCCCTCGGCGAAGACGGCGGGGCGCCCGCGGCGGCCGAGGCCATCGAGGACTACCTCAGGACCCGCCATCCGGGCTGACAGTTCGGTGCCGGGGCGGGTCCGCCGCCCCGGCACCGGCCCCTAACTCTTCGCCGCCGCTTCCTCTCGGCGCGCGAAGTCCAGTTGAGCGCTCGGTTCGAGCCGCGGAACGACCAGGGTGCTCAGCAGGTTGCGGCCGGGGTGGTCGAGTTCGGCCAGCGGCAGCGTCTCGATGGCCGCCGTCATGGCCCGCGCCCCCGTGCCGGATCCGGTGTGGACGAAGCGGACCTGGTGCCCGCCGGGGTAGTACCGGAGCAGGTGGTCGCGAAGGGCGGACACCGCCGAACTGGTCGTCATGGTGTTGGTGCCGACGTCCGGGCCGGTGCTGACGTCGAAGATCGGCGCCTGCGGGAGCATCAGCGCGGCGCTGGTGTCCGGCGCGATGCCGAGCTTGACGAACGCGGTGGCCTCCCACACGGAAAACCCGAAGAACGGCTCGATGTTGAGATCCGCCCAGATACCGTCGAAACAGGACACCGCGTTGGTGACGTGCACGGTGAGCCCGCGGCGCGGGGCCTCCTCGAGGATGCGGTGCGGCACGAGCGCGCCGACCATGGAACTGCCCCCGGTGGCGAGCGCGACCGGCGCGTCGGTGGCGGCGGCGTCGAGCACCAGGTCCAGCCATTCCCGGTAGGTCTGGCGCCGGTTCTTCTCCGGACCGTAGTGCAGGTACAGGTTTTCCATCTCCGGGATGCCGAACTCGGGCGCGTGCAGCGGCGGGATGCCGAAGATCCGCTTGCAGCGCTTGAGCACCGCGAGTGCTTCCAGCGTCAGGTCGTTGGGCATCCGCATGCCGTAGCCGACGAGGTGGATGTCCGCCTCCGGCACGGTGAGGTTCCACGGGACCTCGACGACGCCGGGGTGGGAAGGGGTTTCTGACATGGCTTCCTCTCGGAGGTGGTGGTCACGGCTCGGCCCATTCGCGGACCTCGCCGAGTGCGACGGGCAGCGTGTCGCTGACGTCGACGGTGAACCGGAACGCCCGCCTCGCGCGGCGGTCGTTCTCCGGGTCGAAGAACCGCAGTTTCACGTCCCAGCAGTCGCCGCCCGGCCGGCCGAACGGGCTCGGCGTGACGGTGACACCGTCGAAGGCGAGCCCGGCGGCCAGCGCCGCGTCGAAGATCCGCGCGGCTTGGAAAGCGTTGGCAGCGGCGAAGTTCAGCGCCCGGTCCGCCGAGGTTGCCCCGGCGTTGCGCAGGTCGTGGTGGACGCGGTCGAGGAACTGGCGCAGCGCCACGCGGGACCCGCCTGGCAGCACCGCCGCGGCGAGCCGGTTGACCTCCCAGCCGTGCACGCCGCTGAGCCGGTCGAGTTCGAGCACCGGCACGGACTGCCCGGAAAACAGCCGCGCCGTCCGCCCGTCGTGCGCGCCGGGAAGCACGACCCGCTCGACGAAACCGTCGCTGGACGGGGCTTCGAGCTGCCCCCGCAGCAGGCGGGCCAGCACGGCGTACCCTTCGGCCGCGTGCGGTCCGGTCGGCTCGATCGCGTAGATCGGGGTCAGTTCCTGGTGCAGCGTCCAGGTCAGCGCCTTCGCCTCGGTCGGGTGCGCGGCGAGGTGCTCGGTCATCTTCCTTGCGTCGTAAGGGTTCGCCGGTGCCATCAGCTGCTGGAAGGAATCCCGGCGGGCTTCGGTCTTGAAGTCGTAGCCGAGTGTCCCGATCGCGTACACCGGGTTCCGCCGCCGCGCCGACAGGACCACTTCGGGCCGCGCACCGGCGAGCGCGAGCCGGGTGGCGGCGGGCACGTCGAGCTTGCCCGCCAAGCAGCGAGCGGGCTCGCCGTGGCTGTCCGCCCCGCCGCACGAACGCGCGCTGGCGAGCAGCGCGTCGCGGACGGCGAGCGGATCGGGTGGCAGCCCGCGCCGCTGGCGAAGGCTCGCCAGCAGCGCGGCGACACCGGTGACGATCGGCGCGGCGACGCTGGTTCCTTTGTGGACGGACGTGCCGCCACCGGGCGCGGCCGCGGTGAGATCGCCGCCAGGCGCGGCGATCCCGTGCCCGCTATAGCGTTCGCCCCAGTTGCTGAACCGGAACATCACGCCGTCGTCGTCGAGCGCGCCCACGGCGAGCGCCTCCGGCAGCACCGCGGGCGCGACGTAGTTCCCGCCGTAGTCGTTGCCCGCCGGGGCCACCACGAGCACGCCCGCTTCGTACGCCCGTCGCACGGCACCGGCGAGCAACGGGTCCGCGTCACCGGATCCGGTGGGGTGGGACGCGGCGAAGTGCACGATGTCCGCCCCGGCTTCGACGAGGGTTTCGATCGCGCGGACGGCGTTGACCGGGTCCAGGAGTGTCGGCTCGTCCCGCAGCGCGGGGACGAGCAGCCCCCGGCACCGCGGCGCCATGCCCCGCACCGGGCCACCCGGCTGTCCGAAAAGGACACTCGCGACGAAGGTGGCGTGCTCGGGAAGCCCGTCCACCACCGGCACGCGCGGCAGCCAGTGCGGTTCCAGCACGGTGAGGTCGGCGCCGTCGAAGCACGGATGGGACAGCTCGGGCGGCCCCTCGACGAGCCCGATGGTGACGGCCGGGTCGCCGAGGGTCTGCGCCCAGAGCTCTCCGACGCCGGGGATGGCGGCGATCTCGGCCACGGCGTCAGGCCCAGATCCGCCCGGCCCTGGTGTCGCCGCCCGACGGCGGCGGCGCGGACGGCGCTGCCGAGAACATGCGAAACCACATGGCGTAGTCCGCGAGGCCGGTGTCCAGCCTGCGCTCGGGCGGGATGCGGACCGGCCGGTCGAGCCGGTCCGCCAGCGCCACGGCCGCTTCCACCTCCTCGATGCTCACCTGCTCCCCGGCGGGTTGTTCCGGTTCGGTGCTCACGGCGGGTTCGCTCGGCGCTTCGACGCGCCGCCGCGCCGCGGGCGGACGACGCCTCGGCGTCTTCGGATTCGGCATGACGCTTCACTCCTGGGGAATTGCTTGTGCTTTGGTAAGCGGCGGAGCCGCTTGAGCGGGCAAGCAACTTGCACCGCCACCCGCACCGCCACGCAAACCGACCACTGTCAAGTGTTTCGCGGGAACGAGGACCGCATTCGCTGGTAGGTCGGGTCCAGCCAGCGTTGGGGGTCGTTGAAGTTGGCTCCGTGCATGAGGCGCAGGCGCATCGCGATCAGTTCGTCGGGTGTGCCGTGCACGACGTCGACGCAGCGGTGCGGCTCCACCAGTTCCGGGCGCCGGACCGGCGCCACCTGCGGGGGCGCGATTCCCGGCCGCGCGGTCACGTCTCGGCCCATTCGCGGACGTCGCCGAGGGTGACCGGCAGGAGATCGCTGACGTCGATGGTGAACCGGAACGCCCGCTTCGCGCGGCGGCTGTTCTCCGGGTCGAAGAACCGCAGCTTGACGTCCCAGCAGTCGCTGTCCTGGCGGCAGAACGGGCTCTTCTCCACGGTGATCGTGTCGAGCGCCATCTTCTCGGCCAGCGCGGTGGCGAAGGTGTGCGCCGCCTGGAAGGCGTTGGTGGCGGCGAAGTTCAGTGCCCGGTCGCGCGAGGTCGAGCCGAGGTTGCGCAGGTCGTAGTAGACCCGGGTGAGGAACTGCCGCAGCGCCTGCTTCGTCGCCTCGTCGTCGCTCTCGCCCGGCACGGCTTCGGCGGCGTCGACCGCGGATTCGGTGAGCCGGTTGACCTCCCAGCCGTAGAGCCCTCGGCGCTGTTCCAGCTCGATCACCGGGACCGACTGCCCGGAGAACAGCCGCACGGTCCGGCCGCTGTACCGCCCCGGCACGGCGACGCGCTCCAGGAAGTCGTCGCTCGTCGGCGCCGCCACCTGCCCGCTGAGCAGCCGGGCCAGCAGTTCGTACACCTCCGCCGCGTACGGGCCGACCGGTTCGATCGCGTAGATCGGGGTCAGCTCCAGGTTCAGGGTCCAGATCAGCGCGCGGGCCTCCGACGGGTGCGCGAGAAGGTGGTCCACCATCTGCCGCGCGTCGTAGGGGTTCGCGGGCACCACGGTCCCGTCGGCGGCGACGGGCGCCATCAGCTGCTTGAACGAGTCGCGCCTCGCCTCGGTCCCGAAGTCGTAGCCCAGCACGCCGATCGCGTACACCGGGTGCTCCGCGGGCGAACGATCCGGTTCCGCGGACATCACCACCGCGGGCTTCCGGCACGAGTCCGGCGCGGTCCCGTCGCATCCGCAGCCGCACGATTCCTTCGCGGGCTCGGGGATGACGATCGGTTCCGGCGAAGCGCTGGGAACGAGGAGCTCCGGCGCGGCGGGCTCCTGGCGGGGTTCGCCGCCTGCCACGTCCGCCGCGGCGGGTTCTGGGGGCGTCACACTCATCGAGCTCGTCACAGTCTCTACCGCTCTTTCTATGTTCAACTTCCCGGTCAGGAATCGTTCGCACGCCGCCGAACCGCTGGGGTCGCACGGGTCGGCGCTGTCCAGCAGCGCGGTGCCGACGGCGAGGGGATCCGGGCGGAGGCCCGCCCGGTGTTGCAGGCTCAGCAGCAGCGCGGCCACCCCGGCCACGATCGGCGCGGCGAGGCTGGTGCCGGTCGCCCGGTCCGTCCGGCCGCCCGGTCTCGCGCCGAGGATGTGCTCTCCCGGCGCGACGATGCCGTGGCTCCGGTACTCGGCGCCCCAGTTGCTCATCGCCATCGGGACCCCGCGGTCGTCGAGCGCGCCGACCGCGAGGACGCCGGGCAACGCGGCGGGGACATGCGCGCAGAAGCAGCCGTCGTTGCCCGCGGCCGCCACCACCAGCACGCCGCGTTCGGTGCAGTACCGCACCGCGTCGGCCAGCGTCCGGTCCGCCTCGCCCGATGGGGAAAGCTGCCCGCCGCTGATGTTGACCACGTGTGCGCCCGCCTCGACCGCCAGCTCGACACCGCGGGCGAGTTCGAGCTGCGAGGTCCGGCCCTTGCGCTGGGAAAACGCGGGAACGGACAGGCCGCGACAGCGGGGCGCGACCCCGGTGACCGGCCCGCCGTGCTGCCCGAAGAGCACGCTGGCCACGTGCGTGCCGTGCACCGCCTTGTCGCTGTCGAGCCCTTCTTCCGGCCAGATCCCGGCCAGGCGGGTCAGCGCCGCCCCGTCGAAGGCCGGATGGCCGAGGTCGACCGGCCCGTCGACCACCGCCACGCACACGTCCTCGTCGCCGAGGGTCCGGCGCCACAACTCGGCCAGCCCCGGAATACCGGGCACCTCGCACACTTCGCTCACCCTTCCGCGGTTCTCCCGGCCCTTTCGGGCCTCGGGCGGGGAAGTGCCGGGCCGCGCGGCCCGGCACTTCGACGGCGTGGTTACTCGTCGTCGTCCGCGGCGAAGCTGATGGTCACCGGGCCGATGGTGAGGATCGACAGCTCGGCGCCGTCGGCCGTCTCGGCGGCGGTGCCGACCGGCTGCCTCGTCACCGGCGGCGAAAGCTGCGGGGCGACGGATTCCATCAAATTCTCGGTCATGCCTACTCCCTGGTTTCTCTTGTGAAAAAGGTTCACGGAAATGACTTGGCGGCAGGTGCCCGGCACCGGAGACGGGGCCGGGCCAACCTCGTCCACCCGGATTGATCACCATGCCCAATTCGACGGAATAATCGCGGACCACGTCGGCGGAAAAGACCACCCTTCCCCCGGCGGTCACACGATTTCCCTTGCCATGCCCAAAATCTGACCGCGCGCCAACGACAACCACGGGCGGATCCCGCGCACGCATCAGCCACACCCCTCCCCTCTCCGGGATTTTTTCGACCAGCAGGCAATTGGCGCCGGAAACCCCGGAACGCAATTGGTCCAGGCCATTCTGATCGCGGTGAATTCGTCCGCCGAATCAGCTTAGAGAGCCGCGCGAAAAAACGGCAATCCGCTGAACGGGCAGGACGGCGACTCCTCGATCGTGTGCCGCGAACTACGACCGGTGACAATTCCGCGCACCCGCGCGACCAGGGGACACACCAGCGGGCGCCGATTCTCGTTCTTCAATAACCGGCAACGAGGCGGGCGCTCTCGTGCGCCCGGAAACGCACGACGAAACACCCATCCCATCAGTCCACAATGGACACAAGTCGGCCGGATACCGCCGCCGCGGACAGCGGGTCACGCACCGGAGTCGCCACCCGGCGTGCCACTGCGCCATCCGGGGGAAGTAAGCCGTACGCCGAAAGGATCTTGGCCGTTCCTCCCTCGGCCTGGACAAGATCTGGGTCCGCACCGTTATCATCGGGCCGGTGACCCGACTGAACCCCCCGACGAAGGCGTCCACCGCGCCCCACCCGGCACGAGGTGTCGTCCCCCTCCCACCACCCGTGTTTCCGGCGCGCGCCTGACCTCGGCTTCGAAGGGAACTGGGGGCCTGGAACAGAGCGCGCTCGCGGGATTTTCGCGCCCGCGGGCGGTTCGCCGCATTTTCGACCATGAGGATTTATGGATCAACCGCTCTTGATCGTCGCCGTCTCCGTCCTGCTCGCCGTCGTGGTGCTGCTGGTGGTCCTGCTGGTCCGCCAGCGCGGCATCACCACGCGGGCGCGCGCGATGAGCGACGCGCTGCACCACGAACTGCGCGCGCGGCAAGCCGAACAGGAGCACCTGACGCGGACGAGGCTGCCGTCGCTGATCGAGTCGATCGCCGACCCCGCGGTGTCCGTGCCAGGGCCGCTGACGCAGGGCAACGGTGACCCGCACGGCGTCGTGCTGGCGATGGTCGCCGACTACGTGCGGCAGGCGCGCTCCGGCGCCGCGCAGGCGGCCGCGTCCACACTGAAGGCGATGATGCGCTCGGTCCAGAACCTGGCCAACGAGCAGCAGGTCGCGATCTCGGAGGCGGAGCAGCGCCACGACGATCCCGCGGTGCTCGCCGATCTGCTGAAGATCGACCACGCGAACTCCCAGCTGGCGCGCCGCGCGCAGGCCACCGCGGTGCTGTGCGGGTCGTGGCCCGGCCAGCAGCGCTCGGCGTCCACGCTGACCGACGTGGCGCGCGGCGCGACCTCGCGGATCCGCGACTTCCCCCGGGTGGCGATCCCGGCCACCTCGGAGACCGCGGTGGTGAGCCGCGCGGTGGAGCCGGTGGTGCTCGCGGTCGCCGAACTGCTCGACAACGGCGCGCGGCATTCCCAGCCCGGCTCGAAGGTCGAGGTCAACTTCCAGCAGGCGCACAACGGGCTGGCCATCGTCATCGACGACGCCGGGGTCGGCATGACCGTGGAGGCGGTGCAGCGCGCGACCTGGCTGCTCGCCCAGCGGGGCACGCAGGACATCGCCGGGCTCGGCGACCCGCCGCGGATCGGGTTCGCGGTCATCGGCATCCTGGCCGCCCGCTACGGCTTTTCGGTCTCGGTGGACACCCGCTCGCCCTACGGCGGCGTCCGCGCGGTGGTGTTCCTGCCCAGCGAACTGCTCACCAGGGAGAACGCGCCGAGCGTGCACACCATGCCGGTGTCGCGGGTACTGGAACCCGAAAACCGGGACCCGGTGCCGGAGCAGGCACCTGCCGAAGCCGAAGCACCCGCGCCCAGCCCTGCCGAAGACCTCGGCCGGACCGAGAACGGGCTGCCACGGCGCCGACGGCGCGCGCCCGCCGTCGAACCCGCCCCGCAACCAGCACTACCGGAGCCCGTGGCCGCGCGGACCCCGGCCACCCTCGCCGCGTGGCAGCGCGGCACCCGTGCCGGCCGCGAAACCGCCCCCGCTCCCGCAGATTCCGAAAGGGACAGTCAGTGACCGATCCGTCCAACAAGCTCGGGTGGATGCTCGACGACGCGCTGCAGATGCCCGAGACGCTCTACGCGGTGCTGCTCTCCGCCGACGGGTTGCTGATCGCCCATTCCCAGCGCATCAGCCGCGACGACGCCGAACGGATCGCGGCCGGGATGTCGGGGTTGCAGTCGCTCGCCCGCACGACGGCCGAGTTCTGCGGGGAAACCGCCGAGCAGTGGCGGCAGACGCTGACCGAGTTCACCGGCGGGTACGTCTTCCTCGTCGCCGCGGGCCCCGGCGCCTACCTCGCCGTGTCGGCCACCAACCGCGTCGACATGGAAGGCGTGTCGACGCGGTTGCAGCAACTGGTCCAGCGCCTCGGGCAGGAGCTCACCGCACCGGCCCGGTTCGCGCCGCAGGGTTACGGCAGTCCGGCATGACCGAACCGCGGCGGGAGCGCGCACTGGTGCGGCCGCACGTGGTGACCGGCGGGCGCGCGCACCCGACCCGCAACACGTTCGACCTCGCCACCGTGGTGGTCGCGACCAAGACGCCCGTGGCCGGGCTGAGCCCGGAAAAGCGCCGGATGACCGAGCTCTGCCGGGGCGGGGCGCTCGCGGTCGCCGAGATCGCCGCCCACCTCGGGCTGCCCGCGAGCGTGACGAAGGTGCTGCTGTCCGATCTCGTGGACACCGGCCACATCGTCGCGCACGCCACGGTCGGATCCGCCGACCACGCCGATCTCCAGCTACTGCAGAAGGTGCTCGATGGCCTCCGTGCTCTCACCTGACGCCGACTACGTGCCCGCGAGCGTGCGCACGTCGGTGAAGATCCTCGTGGCAGGCCCGTTCGCGGTGGGCAAGACGACGTTCGTCGGCACGCTGTCGGAGATCAGGCCGCTGCGCACCGAGGAGACGATGACGCAGGCGGGTGCCTTCGTCGACGATCTCGCCGGGGTGCCGGACAAGCAGACCACCACGGTCGCGATGGACTTCGGCAGGCTGACGCTCAACCCCGAACTGGTGCTGTACCTGTTCGGCGCGCCGGGTCAGCAGCGGTTCACGCAGATGTGGAAGGACCTCGCGCACGGCGCGCTCGGCGCGCTCGTCCTCGCCGACCCCCGCCGCCTCGAGCAGTCCTTCGAAGTCATGGACCTGCTCGAAGAACTCGGCATGCCCTACGCGGTGGCCATCAACCAGTTCGACGGCTCGCCGCGCTTCCCCGAAGCCGAACTACGCGAAGCACTCGACCTGCTGCCGCAGACCCGGCTCGTGGTCTGCGACGCGCGCGACCGCGCGTCCTCGGCCAACGCACTGATCGCACTCGTCGACCACCTCTTCACCACTCGCCAGGAGCACCTGTGACCTCAGCTTCCGAAGCTCCCGCGACGCCCGACGGCCCGGTGCCCCCGCCGGGCTGCCCCGCGCACGCCCCCACCCGGCTGCACGGCCCGGAGTTCGCCGCGGACCCCGCCGGGACCTACGCCCGCATGCGGGCCGAACACGGGTCGGTCGCGCCGGTCGAACTGGCTCCGGGCACGCA
This sequence comes from Amycolatopsis sp. CA-230715, assembly GCF_018736145.1. GTDB lineage: Bacteria > Actinomycetota > Actinomycetes > Mycobacteriales > Pseudonocardiaceae > Amycolatopsis. Next base: position 6,147,570 of record NZ_CP059997.1, on the reverse strand, counting down.
CGCCCACCTCGTCATCGGCTACGAGGCCGCGCTGGAAGTGCTGCGCGAGCCGAGCACGTTCCCCCGCGACCCGCGGCGCTGGGAACGGCGGATGCCGCCGGACAACCCGGTGCTGCCGATGATGGGCTACCGGCCCAACTGCCTATTCACCGACGGCGCGGTGCACGCGAGGCTGCGCGGCGCGGTGACCAGCAGCCTCGGCAGGGTCGACCCGCACCGGCTCCGCGGCTACGTCGAGCAGACCGCGCGCGGGCACATCGGCCGGTTTTCCCAGCGCGGGTCGGCCGATCTGCTCCGCGAGTACGCTACTTCGACCGCGCTCGGCGTGTTCGGCCACCTCTTCGGCTGCCCGCCCGAGCTCGGGGACCGCCTGCTCGAAAGCATGCGCGGCATCTTCGACATGGACGACCCGGAGCAGGCGAACGCGAACCTCGGCCAGTGCATGGGCGAGCTGATCGCGCTCAAGCGGCGCCAGCCCGGCCCCGACCTGCCGTCCTGGATGATGGCCCACCCGGCCCGGCTCACCGACGAAGAGCTGCTGCACCAGATGATCCTGATGATGGGCGCGGGCACCGAACCGCAGCAGAACCTCATCGCCAACGGGTTGCGGCTGCTGCTCTCCGACGAGCGGTTCGCCGGTGACCTCGCGGGCGGCAGCATGCCCGTCGAGGACGCGCTCGACGAGATCCTGTGGACCGACCCGCCGATGGCCAACTACTCGGCCAGCTACCCGTGGACCGATCTCGACCTCTTCGGCGTCCGCGTGCCAGCCGACCAGCCGCTGGTGATCAGCTTCGCCGCGGCCAACACCGATCCCGCGCTCAACATCGAGCACCGCGCGGGCAACCGCGCGCACCTCGCGTGGGGCGCCGGGATGCACACCTGCCCGGCGCAGCTGCCCGCCAGGATCATCGCCTCCGCCGCCATCGAAACCCTGCTCGACGCGCTGCCCGACGTCCGGCTCGCCGTGCCGGTCGAGGACCTCGTGTGGCGGCAGGGTCCCTTCCACCGCGCGCTTTCCGCGCTTCCCGTCCAGTTCACCCCCGTCACCGTGGCCGCGCCACCCGATCCACTTCCTCCGTCCGCACCGCCCACCCAGCAGTCAGGAGAACGCGCATGGACCGCACCGCCAGCCCAGTCGTCCTCGACCCCACTGGACGTGACATCCACGGAGAAGGCGCCCGGCTCCGCGAACGGGGGCAAGCGACCCTGGTGGAGCTCCCTGGCCAGGTGGTGGCGTGGTCGGTGACCAACCCGGATCTGCTCAAGCGGCTGCTGAGCGATCCCCGCGTCTCCAAGGACCCGAACCAGCACTGGCCCGCCTACACCCGCGGTGAGATCCCCGCGGACTGGCCGTTGCACCTCTGGGTTTCGGTGAAGAACATGTTCACCGCCTACGGCGGCGACCACCGGCGGCTGCGCGCGCTGGTGTCCAAGGCGTTCACCCCGCGCCGGACGCAGAACCTGCGGCCGCAGGTGGAACAGATCACGGCCGAGCTGATCTCCGCGCTCGCCGCCGGGCCGAACACCGCGGACCTGCGGGAAACCTTCGCCTACCCGTTGCCGATCGAGGTCATCTGCCAGCTGTTCGGCATTCCCGACGACGCGCGCCCCGGGCTCAAGCGCGCCGTGGACGGCGTCTTCAACACCACCGCGACCCCCGAAGAAGCCGCGGCGAACGTTCAGGACATGTACCGCATCCTGAGCGAACTCGTCGCCGCCAAGCGGGAAAAGCCCGGCGACGACCTGGCCAGCGCGCTCATCAGCGCCCGCGACGAGGACAACTCGCGGCTGGAAGAAGCCGAGATGGTCGACACGCTGATCCTGGTGATCTCGGCCGGGCACGAAACCACCGTCAACCTCCTCGACCACGCCATCACCGCGCTGCTCACCCACCCCGAGCAGCTCCGCCTCGTCCTCGACGGCGAGCGCACGTGGACGGACGTGATCGACGAAACCCTGCGCTGGCAAGCCCCCGTGGCCCACCTGCCGCTGCGCTACGCCGTCGAGGACATCGAAATCGACGGGCTGACGATCCAGGCAGGCGAGCCGATCCTGGCCTCCTACGCCGCGGCCGGGCGCGACAGCGCGCACCACGGCGAGGACGCCGACCGGTTCGACCTCACCCGCGAAGACAAGGGCAGCCTGGCGTTCGGCCACGGCGTGCACTACTGCCTCGGCGCCCCGCTGGCCAGGCTGGAGGCCGAGATCGCGCTGCCCGCGCTGTTCACCGCGTTCCCCGATCTCACCCTCGCGGTGCCGGCCGAGGAGCTGGAGACGGTGGCCTCGTTCATCTCCAACGGCCACCGCACGCTCCCCGCGTTCCTCACCAAACCCGCGGACTGAGCCGGAAACGGTGGTGTCGCGGGCATCGGCCGCGACACCACCGTCCACAAAGGAACTTCGCGGCACGGGCGGGCGCGCGTGTTACCGTTTCGCGGTGACCAGCCCTGATCTCATCACCGAGCGATCCGATCCCGCCGTGCAGCGGATCATCGATGTCACCAAGCACTCCCGGTCCGTCGTCAAGACGGCGCTGATCGAGGACGTCGAGCCGCTGCTGCAGGCGATCCGGGCCGGGCTGGAGTTCACCGAGGTCTACGGGCTCGAAACGACCTCGCTGCCGGAAGAACTGCTCGCCGCGTGCGCCGAGCGCGGCATCGGGGTCCGGCTGCTCGCCACCACGATCGCCAACCAGGTCTTCAAGACCGAGAAGAAGCCGAAGGCGTTCGGGATCGCCAAGGTCCCGCGGCCTCGGAAGCTCGCCGATTTGAACGGCACCACCGGCGACCTCATCCTCCTCGACGGCGTGAAGATCGTCGGCAACATCGGCGCCATCGTGCGGACCTCGTTCGCGCTCGGGGCCGCGGGCATCGTGCTCGTCGACAGCGACCTCACCACCATCGCGGACCGGCGCCTGATCAGGGCGAGCCGCGGGTACGTGTTCTCGCTGCCGATCGTGCTGGCCTCGCGGGAAGAGGCGCTCGCCCACATCCGGGAAAGCGGTGCGCGGCTGGTGCTCTTCGACACCGGCGGCGCGCTCACCGTCGCCGATCTCGGCACGGCCGAGGAGCGGCTGGTGCTCGCGTTCGGCAGCGAGAAGACCGGTGCGTCGGGCGAGTTCGCGGGCATCTCCGCCGACGCGGTGTCGATCCCGATGAACCCCCTCGCTGAGTCGCTCAACGTGTCCGTCTCGGCCGGGATCGCGTTGCACGCGCGGGCCCACCGGAACCTGCCGCGCTGATCATCCCTTGGTGATCAGGTAGGAGCTGTTCGCCACGTTCCAGTGCGTCTTGAGGTAGCTGCCCTCCGGCGGGTTCGTGTTGAAGTAGTCGTCGCCGTCGCAGTCGATCTGGTTTTCCGGCGCGCCTTCGCAGACCTTCACCAGGCCACCGGGCGGGTTCGGGATGCCGCCGTCGTCGTAGCACATGATGTCCTCGTCGTCCCAGCAGTGCCCGTTCTTCGTCGCGTGCGGCGCGCTGCCCTGTACGGCGCCGAGGGTGTGCAGCAGTTCGTGCCCGCTGGCCTGCCACGACCAGCAGCCGGTGCCGACCGTGGCGTAGTGCGGCCCCGCGTTGTAGGGGTTGTCCGCGCCGGGACGGTCGTCGCCGCCGTTGCCGAAGGCCAGCCCGCAGCCGTCCTTGTCGTACCAGACCAGGTACTTCCGGTCGGCGCGGTCGAAGCCCTTCGCCTTGATCGCGTCGGTGATCGTGTCGACGGTGTCCATTGAGGACTGCGGGATCGCCACGTTCGCGATCGTCGCGCGGCAGTCCGCGTCGGTGACGTACCGTACGTGCCGCGAGCCGCCGCCGAGCCGCTTGCCCGCCTCGGCGAAGTCGTCGTCGATCTGGTCGGCGAAGGTCCGGAACCGATCGGCGAGTTCGGCGTACCGGTCCGGCTGGCCGTCGCCGCGCACGTAGAGCGCCTCCACCCGGTTCCCGCTGGTTCCGTCGCCGTCGCACTGTGTTTTTCCCGATGGCACCTCCGGTGCGGCGGCCGCGGCCGGGACGACCCCGCCGAGGACCACCGCTACACCGACGAACACGAGCCACGTCTTCCTGAACACGAGCAGCCACCTTTCTCCCGCGTGGTGCACCACCTTCGCGCGGTATTCGCTTGCCGCAGGCCAGTCTTCGAAACGCTAACCAAGTTGTGCGGGAAAACGCGCTGCGGTGCGACCGCACGCTTTCCTGCGGTCGCACCGCAGGGACTTCCGGTGGAAGAACTGTCAAAATCGGCAGGAAACGAGGAGGCACTGATGCGCACTCGGAGCTGGCGGCTGTTCGCGGTACTGGCACTGGCCGCCGCAGTCGGAATCCCGTCACCGTCGCAGGCCGCCCCGGCCGCGAATCACACGGTGACCTTCGTGAACCACTCCGGCGACACCGTGTGGATCGGCAGCGCGGTCAACGCCGACGGCTCGGCGAACCTCGCGAACCTGCCGACGCTGAAGGACGGGGAATCCGCCACGATCACCGTGCCGGAGTCCGACGGGCCCGGCCACTGGCGAGGAAAGTTCTTCGCGCGCCAGGGATGCACCGGCGAAAGCGGCCGTGATTTCCATTGCGCCGTCGGCGATTGCGGCCCCGACGCCGATCACTGCTCCACCGGCGAGGAGCCCGCGAGCCTCGCGGAGTTCAACTTCGACCCCGCCGACAAGCTCGCCCCCTGGTACAACGTGAGCTACGTCAACGCCTTCTCCCTTCCCGTCACGATCGACCCCGACAACGCCACCCCGCCACCCGGCGCACCGGCCTCGTGCGGTCAGGCGGGCTGCTCCGAAACCGTGCTGCCCTCGTGCCCCGCCGAGGATCTGCGGAAGTGGCCGGACAGTTCGCCGATGAACTGCGTCAACCCGAACCGGGACGCGAAGACCAGCTACAGCGATCTCGTGCAGGCGAAGTGCCCTCGCGCGTACGCGTGGTCCAAACAGGACACCGAGCCGGGGAACCAGACCATGTTCCAGTGCACCTCGTGCAGCGGTTTCACCGTAACCTTCCACAGTGGACGGTGAAGGCGAATCGCACTGCCCCGCCTGACAGTCTGGAGGAATCCCGTGCACCCGATCCGCAGGTTCGCCGTACTGGCACTGGCCGCGCTTCTGCTCGTGCCGTCGGTCGCGTCGGCCAGTACCGCCGAAGCGGCGAAGAAGGGCGTCAGCGCGGCGAACGTCGACGGCGTGACCGACGCGCTCGCCGATGTCGGCGCGAGCTGGTTCTACACCTGGGACTCCGGCCCCAAGGGCATCGCGGCGCCGCCGGGTGCCGAGTTCGTGCCGATGATCTGGGGCCCCGGCTCGGTGAACCCCGACCAGCTCGCGCAGGCGAAGGCGTCGGGCAGCACGCTGCTCGCGTTCAACGAGCCGGACATGGCCGGGCAGGCGAACATGTCCGTCGAGCAGGCGCTCGACCTGTGGCCGCAGCTCGAAGCGACCGGGATGCGGTTGAGCGCCCCTGCCGTGGCCTTCGGCGGCGACCAGGCTGGCGGCTGGCTGGACCGCTTCATGAGCGGTGCGGCCGAACGCGGCTACCGCGTCGACTTCATCCCGTTGCACTGGTACGGCGGCGACTTCTCCGGCGCGGCCACCGGGCAGCTGAAGGGCTACCTCCAGGCCGTGGCCGATCGGTACCACAAACCGGTGTGGCTCACCGAATACGCGCTGACGGACTTCTCCGGCCCGGCTCCGCGCTACCCGTCGGAGGCCGAACAGACCGCCTTCGCCAAGGACTCGGCGGCCATGCTCGGCGATTTGTCCTCTGTGGAGCGCTACGCGTGGTTCACGCTGTCCACCGCGACCGCGCCCACCGGCCTCTACTCGGGCAAGGACGCGAACGCGACGGGTGTGGCCTACCGCGACGCCACCCCACACTGATGCCGCTCGCTCCTCCCGAGGCAGCGGGGAGCACTTGGTCCCCGAAGGCCACCTTCGGGGACTCTGACGCCACTTTCTCGGCCCTCACAGCGCGCGGGGCGAACCTGCGCAGGCCCCGAAGGTGGCCTTCGGGGCGCTAGACGCCACAAATCCACCCCTCGCACACTCGACCACCGCGACGCACATGCCCCGAAAGTGGCCTTCGGGGCGCTCAAGTCCCCGAAAGTCACCTTCGGGGCATCAGGCACGGATCACCCGACACCACCTTTGGGGACCTGCGAAGCCGCCTCCCCCCCCTAGCACGCCACGAGGCACCCGATTAAGCGTCCACAGTAGACACAACACGGCACGCGGCTACGGCGGAGTCGATGTCGAGGGCGAGCAGGTGGTGGTTGAGCGCGATCCCGGCGGACGACCCGGCGGCGGCCGCGGTGATCAGCTGCGCGGGCGAGTCCACGACGTTGCCCGCCGCCCACACTCCCGGCACGCTGGTGCGCCCCGAGCCGTCCACGGTCACCCAGCCGTTTTCGCCGACCGCGCAGCCGAGCCCGGTCAGCAGCCCGTCGTCCGGCACGAACCGCGGGCCGACGAACGCCGTCTCCCTCGGCACCGCCGTCCCGTCGGCCAGTTCGACGCCGGAAACCCGGCCGCCGTCCACCAGCAGTCGCGCCACTTCCCCGTCCACCACCCGGATCCCGCGCGCGACGAGCCGCTCCCGCTCCTCGTCCGTCATCACGATGCGGTGCGGGAAGAACACCACGTCGTCGGACCACTGCCGGACGAGCGAGGCCTGGTGCAGGGTGAACGGCCGGTTGTCCCCGCCGAGCACCGCGATGGCCGTGTCGCGCACTTCGTAGCCGTGGCAGTAGGGGCAGTGCACCACGTCGGCTCCCCACCGCTCGCGCACACCCGGGATCGCGGGCAGTTCGTCGCGCAGCCCGGTGGCCACGAGCACCGCTCGCGCGTTCAGATCCCCGCCGTCATGGCGCACCGCGAACCCGCCGTCGGCCCGTTCGATGGCGAGCGCCCGCGCGGAGACGATCTCACCGCCGTACCTGGCCAGTTCGTCCCTGCCCGCGGCGAGCAGGTCCGCCGGTGACATCCCGTCGCGGGAAAGGAAGTTGTGCAGGTGCGCGGCCGGGGCGTTGCGCGGCTCGCCCGCGTCGAGCACCACCACCCCGCGCCGCGAACGCGCCAGCAGCACCGCGGCGCTCAGCCCGGCCGCGCCACCCCCGGCGATCACCACGTCGTACCCCATCGGAACCCCTTTTCCGGTCGTCCAGCCCTGCGCTAGACTAAAAAGGTAACAGGTAGTTCACTGGTTAACAAAAGGATGGCCGTGACTTCGATTCCCCTCCGCGCGCGCACGATCGAACTGTGGGGTGCGCACAACCCCGGGCTCGACACCGCGCCGATGGAACTGGTCGCCCAGGTCAAGCGGATCAGCGCGCTGCTCGACCTCGCGGTGGAGCCGATCTACGACGGCGCCGCGGTCACCGCGGCGGAGGTCGGGCTGCTCGTCCCGCTGCGGCACCTCGGCGAACCGGTGACCGCCATCCGCCTCGCCGCCAGGCTCGGCATGTCGCGGGCCGGGGTCAGCAAGACACTCGCCAAGCTCGAACGGCGAGGCCTGATCAGCCGCGTGGTCAATCCCGCCGACCGGCGCGCCGCGTTGATCAGCATGACCGACGAGGGCAAGGCACTCGTCGACGACGTGTTCCCGCGCGAGCTGGCGGCGCACGGGGAGTTGTTGTCCGGCTTGGGAAAGGACCGCGCCCGCGTCCTCGACGTGCTGACCGGGCTCGCCGAGGGGATGGAAGCGCGGCTCGGGGGCGAACGATGACCGGAGCCGGCCGCGACAGACCCTCGCCGGACCGGGAAACCGGGACGGCGCTGCGCATCCACTTCTCGCAAGACGACCTCGCCCGCATCTCCGTCGCGGGCGCGCCGGACGTGATGTGGGAGATCCTGCTGAGCCTGCACATGCTGCAGAGCAAGGCGGCGTTCGAGCACTGGCGCCACCGCGTCGGCGACCGCGGCCGCAGGCTCTACCACCTCGCCCCGCCGCAGGGGTATTCGCCGGACTTCCTCACCCCCGACCACGCGGTCGCCTCCGTCGCCGACGGCATCGACCGCGTGCGCGCCACACCGCGCGCCCGGCTCCGCCGCGAACTCGCGGTCCTGTCCGCCGAACGCCACCAGCCGCACTCGACGCGCCTGCTCGCGCAGGGCGACCGGAGGACGATGCACGATCTCGGCACCGCGCTGCGCGGCTACCACGAGCACGCGATCGCGCCGTACTGGCCCACGATCGAGGAGCGGCTTTCCGCGGAGCAGGCGAACCGGAAGCGCCACCTCGACGCTCCCGTCCGGCTGTTCGCCGCCCTGAACCCGCACCTGACCTGGCGCGCGCCGGTACTCGAATTGACCGGCGGCCACGTTTCGGGCGATCTGCACCTCGACGGCCGCGGCCTGGTGCTGATCCCGTCGTTCTTCTGCTGGCACGCGCCCACCGTGCTCGCCGACCCCGCGCTGCGCCCGGTGCTCGTCTACCCGGTGCCGCACGAGGCGGTGGAACCGGAGCCGAGCGCCGAGCTCATCGCGCTGCTGGGCCCGACGCGAGCCCGCATCCTGGCCAACGCCGACGGCACCAGCACCACCGAACTGGCCAGGCTCGCCGGCACGTCACCGGCGACGACGAGCTACCACCTCGGCATCCTCCGCGACGCGCGGCTCGTGTCCACCGAGCGCACCGGCACCTCGGTGCGGCACCTGCTCACCCCGCTCGGCCGCTCGCTGACCGGGCGGTGAGCCCGAACACGCGCTCCGCCGTGCGGTGGCCGAGCGCGGCGCGCTGGTCGCCGGTCAGCGGCGCGTCCCGCAGGAAGGCGATGGCGTCCGCCGGGTCCTCGTACGGGTAGTCGATCGCGAACATGACGTTGTCCGCACCGACCGCGCGCAGGGCCAGCCCGAGCACGTCCGGGTCGTCGATACCGCTCGTGGTGAGCGTGAAGTTGCGCCGGAAGTACTCGCTCGGCGTGAGCGACAAGCGCGGCATCGGCGTCGCCGCGCCCGCCGTCCGCGCCGCGAACGCGTGCCGGTTGTCGATCCGCCGCAGCCAGTACGGAACGCCCTCTCCGAGGTGACCGAGCACAAGGGACAGTCCGGGGTAGCGGTCAAGTGCACCGCTGAGGATGAGCCGCATGGCGTGCAGCCCCGCCTCGGCCTGGTAACCCCAGATCGCCCCGGGCAGCCCGTACTCGCGGTACGCGGCGAGCGTGCTCGGCGCGCGCGGGTGCAGGTAGATCGGCGCGCGGTTCGCTTCGGCCGCCGCCAGCAGCGGCGCGAACTCCGGCTCGTCGAGGTACCGCCCGCCGGTATGCGAGTTGACCATGATTCCGTTGAGGCCCAACGATTTCGTCGCTCGTTCGAGCTCGGCGGCCGCGGCTTCCGGGTCCTGCGGCGCCACCGTGGCCAGCCCGCCGAACCGGCCGGGATGCCGCCGCACGATCTCGGCCAGCGCGTCGTTGAACTCGCGGGCCAGCGGCACCGCGTCGGCCGCGGCGTAGGGCTGGACGCCAGGCGGGTCGAGGCTGAGCACCGCCATGTCCTGCCCGACGGCGTCCATCTCCCGGAGCCGGGCGTCGAGATCGACGAGCCGGGTGCGGAAAGCGGGAGAGGACTCCACCGTGCGCATCAGCGCCATCTCGGTCTCGTCCCCCGGCACGACTTCCAGCCCGTGCGCGGTGCGCAGGAAGGCCTCGGTGGCCATGTGCTCCTCGACGGCGACGACCCTCACGCCCGTCGCCCGCCGTCCACCGACAACGCGATCCCGGTGACGTAGGACGCGGCGTCCGAGCAGAGCCAGACCGCGGCCGCCGCGGCCTCCTCCGCGGTCGCCATCCGGCCGAGCGGGGTGCTCGCCTCCTGCATCGCGATCAGGTCGGTCCCCACCGCGACCTGGTCGAACCCGGGTGTGCGGGTCGGGCCGGGGCAGACGGCGTTGACCCGGATGCCCTTCGCCGCGTAGTCGACCGCGGCCACCTTGGTCAGCCCGACGATGCCGTGCTTGGCGGCGACGTAGGCGGGCGCGGACGGGATCGCGTACAGGCCGCCGTTGGAAGCGACGTTGACGATCGCCCCGCCGCCGGCCAGCAGGGGCAGCTCGTACTTCAGGCACAGGAAGGTCCCGGTCAGGTTGACCCGCACCACCCGCTCGAACTCGTCGAGGGTCATCTCGTCGAGCTTCCGGTGGTGCGAGGCCATTCCGGCGTTGTTCACCGCGAAGTGGAGGCCGCCGTACGCCGCGACCGTCCGCTCGACGGCCGATCGCACGGACCGCTCGTCGGCGATGTCGACGAGGACGGCCACGGCGGCACCACCGTTCTTTTCGATCATCTCGACGGTCTCCGCCGCCGCGGTCTCGTCGATGTCGAGCACGGCGACCGCGGCGCCCTGCCTGGCGAACTCGATGGCCGCCGCCCGGCCGATCCCGCTGCCCGCGCCGGTGACCAGTCCCGCTTTCCCTTTCATGCCAGCGGCTCGTGGTTCGCCCACGCGACCCGGTACGGGTGCCGCGACTGCCAGCGGTCGATGACCTCGTGCATGCCGGGCGCGGTGAACGCCTTCGCCAGCGCGTCCACGTCGGCCACGGCGACCTGCACGATCGCGCTCGCGATGAGCGCCGGGATGGCCTCTTCACCGGGGATCGGCAGGTGCCGCCCGGTCGCGACCGACTGGGCGAGACCGCTGTCGAGCATGACGCGTTCGATATCCGTGAGGTACTGATCGAGCTCGGCGTCCGGCAGCGGTTCTTCGAAGGAAACAATCATCGTGTGGTTGATCATGCCCCAATTTTCGCCGGAAGTTTCCCCTCCCGTCCAAGACCGGTTCGATCTTCGGCGATAACCTGGAGGCATGATCGAACTGGAGACCCGCGAGCTGGAGTACTTCATCGCGGTGGCGGACGAGCTGCACTTCGGCCGGGCCGCCGTCCGGCTCTCGATCGCCCAGCCCGCGCTGTCGAAGGCGATCCGGCGGATCGAAACCCGGCTCGGCGTCGCGCTGTTCATCCGCTCCAGCCGCCACGTCGAACTGACCCCCGCCGGGGCAGCGCTGCGCGAGCACGGGCGGCACGCGCTCAACGCGGTGAGCGCCGCGGTCCGCAACGCCCGGCGCGCCGGGGACGCCGAAGCGCACCTGCGGCTCGTGCTCAAACCGGGCGGCGACGCGGGCCTGCTGTCCCCGATCCTGGCCGAATATTCGCACCAGCCCGACGCCCGCCGGGTGGACGTCCTGTTCAGCGGCCCCGCCGACCGCGCCGACTTCCTGCGCGACGGCAGGGCCGACGTCGGTCTGCTCTACGCCCCGTTCGACGCGCTCGACGGTCTTGACCACGAGACGCTGCACACCGACGACCGCGTGGTCATCGTGCCTTCGGATCACCGGCTCGCCGGGCGCGCCACCGTCCGTCTGTCCGATTTGGACGGTGAAACGCTGCCGCGCTGGCAGGGTGTGCCCGGCGGCGACGGCGACGGGCCCGAGGTCGTCGACGTGGTCCAGATGCTGCAGATGATCGCGCTGGGCCGGATGATCGGGGTGCTGCCGCGCTCGCTGGTCGAACCGGTCCCGTCCGGGCTGGCCTGCGTCCCGGTGACCGATGCCCCGCCCAGCCGCCTCGTGCTCGCCTGGAACGAACAGGACCGCAGCCCGCTCGTCGCGTCCTTCGTGGCCGCGGCGCTTAGAGTGTGCGGCCATGAATGACATCACGGTGGACCACGCGGCGTTCGCTCGCGAGCTGGAGACCGATCTCGTGAGCTATCCCGAGGAACGGGGCGAGATCCTCCTCGAATCCGCTCAGCAGTGGTACCTCGCCGGTGACCACGAACGCGCCGTCCAGCGGCTGACCGAGGTGATGTCGCTCGGCGGGGAGGACGGCGCCTTCGCCAGGGCGTCGATGGCCAGCTTCCTGTTCGAGGCCGGGCGCGACGACGAGGCTCGGGAGCACCTCGAAGCCCTCAAACGCGATCCCGGGGCGACCGCACTGGTCTACGCCAACGTCGGCGAACTGTTCGAAGAGCGCGGCGACGACAAGGAAGCGCTGACCTGGTTCGCCGCGGGCTGCGCCAAGATCTCCGAGGAAGACCTCGCCCGGTACGGCGAAACGGGTTATTCGGAAGGCAGCGAAGCCCTTCACGGACGCCTGCGGGTACGGCAGGCGATGGGCTTCGCGCCCGACGACTTCGACGAAATGGTGCTGGACGCACCCTTCCCGGACTTCGACGACGAATCCGACGACGATTTCGACGACCCGGCACTCCATGAAATGACTCTGCCGTTCTGGTCCCGTGACGAACTCGTGCGCGCTCGCGAGGTCTGGCCGGAACCGGTCGAAGAGGACGCGATATTCCGCGAGCAGGAATCCATGAACCGGCAGCTCTCGGCCAACGGGATCAGCCGCATCAAAATGGTGCCGCTGTCCGTCGCCGGGCTGACCGAACTCGCGGCGGCCACCGGCGGCGATCCGGCGGATGCGGAAACTCACGACGCGTACCTGACGAAGGTCATCCGCGAAGGTGGCACGGTCCCCTGGCCACCACCGCGCAACGGCCCGTGCTGGTGCGGCTCCGGCACCAAGTACAAGAAGTGCTGCGGCCGCCCCGAAACCGCCTGAATTCCTCAGCGCGGAGACGCCTGACCGGGGTCAGGCCGTGGCCACCGATCGGTGCCGGGATCGGGTCGTCGCGATGACCAGTGCGCTGACGGCGAGCGGGGGCAATGCCCACAGTGCGGCGACGAGGTAACCGTTCCTGGTCGGGAGCATGGTGCCCGCCGAGGTGGTGGCGGCGAGCAGGAAGCCGGCGAGCGCGCTGCCGATGCTCATTCCGATGCTGCGGGCGATCTGGTTGATCGAGAGCACGCTGGCCGTCTCTTCCTGGGGCACCCCGGTGAGGACGAGCTTGGGCATCACCGCGAAGACGCCTCCGACGGCGAAGCCGAGCAGGGCGATCGCGCCGAGGACGACGAGGAGCGATTCGTTGCCCACGGCGAACAGCAGCGCGCTGGCGGCGGCGATCACGACGGAAAGCGCGTACGTCCACCGTTCGGTGATGCGCGCGATGAGCCTCGGAACCGCTTTCCCCGCAACGAATCCGAGCACCGAGAACGGGATCAGCGCGGCGCCCGCGGCGACACCGGGAAGGGCGAAGCCGTAGTGGGCGCCGGTCGGGGTCTGCACGTAGCGGGTGAACAGGCTGAAGAGCAGGTACAAACCCGTCCCTGCCACGAGGATCGCCAAGTTCGCGCGCAGGACCGGCCCGTGGCCGAGCAGCCGCAGGTTCACCAGTGGCGCCGTGGTGCGCAGTTCGATGGACGCCCACCCGGCCAGCACCACGGCGGAACCGGCGAGGATGCCACCGGCCAGCCACGCCGTCGCCCAGATCGACGGGTCGGCGATGACCAGGAGGATCCCGAGGGTGCCGAGCGCGAGGAGCAGCGCGCCGGTGACGTCGATCCGCGGCCGCTCCCCCGGCGCCTCGGCCGGCAGCGTCCGCCAGGCGATCACCAGCGCGACCGCGGAGAGCAGGAGTCCGAGCCCGTACGCGGCACGCAGTCCCGCGAGCTGGTCGAGCAGGCTGATCAACGGGTAGCCGACCCCGATGCCGACCGTCGACGCGACCGACAGCGCGGCGATCGTCGACGCCGAGCGCTCCGGCGGCAGGTGGGTGCGGGCGACGCTCATCAACAGCGCGCCGACCGCGACCGCGAGCCCCTGCAAACCGCGTCCGATCAACAGCGCCGCGAACGGAAGCGGGAGCACCGTCAGCAGTCCCCCTGCCGTGACCAGTGCGAGCGTGGCCAGGATCGTGACGCGGCGGTACGGGCCGCTGCCGAGCCTGCCCAGCACCGGGCCCGCGATCGCGCCGGTGAACAGGGTGACCGTCAAGGTCCACTGCGCGGCGTCGAGTGACACGTGCATTCCGGTGGCGACCGGGGTGATGAGGGGCGCTCCGACGCTGCCGATCACCGCTCCCGCCAGCGCCGTGCACACCAGCGCGGTGCTCAGCCGCCCGTCGCCGCGGGCGTTCATCGGTTCGTCTCGGTGGTGATGTGCGCGAACAGGCCCGCCTTGATCCGGGTGCGGACGCCCTCGGCCCATGCCTCGTCCACCTGCGCGACGTCCATCGCGGCGCCGGCGTTGAGCAGCATCCCGAAGGCGAGGAAGGTCTTCACGGTCACCGGTTCGAGCCCGGTGCCGTCCTCGGTGGTGTCCCACATCCGCGCGAAGCACGCCCGCACCGCGTCCCGCACCTCCGGATCACCGCACGCGGCGAAACCCTGGAGCTGCAACAGCAATCCCGTCCGGTCGGCCAGTAGGTCGAAGTACTGCGCGCCCATCGCCGACAGCGCCCCGAGGCCCGTCTTCCCTTCGCCCGCGTCGCGCATGCCGCCGCTGACGCGCTCGAACGCCGCCTGAACGACCTCGAGGAACAGCGCTTTCTTCGTCCCGAACATCCGGAAGACGTACGCCTGCGTGATTCCCGCTTCGCGCGCGATCGCCTCGGTCGACGCCCCGTGCAACCCGTGCTCCGCGAACTCCTTCGCCGCGATGGCGAGCACCTGGGCGCGTCGTTCGGTTCCGCTCATCCGTTCAGCCACGCCGACAAGTTACCAGTTACTAACTACTAAATAACTGTGACATCGATCCACCCGGACGAACGGAGCCGCCCCCGAATGCCCTGAAGGCCACCTTGACGGCGCTCAGTGCCGTGTTCAGTATCAGCTGTTTTGACACAGTTTGTGTATCGCAGCATGTGACACACCCGGGTCGGGTGATGTTGCATGATCTGCCGCCTGACCGGCGTTGTGGTGAGGGCCATGACGCGGAATGGGACGATCATGCGATTCGTGGACGCGATGCTGACGGCTGAAGTGCCGGTTGAGAACGTGTCGGCGTGGTGCCGGGAGCATGGTGTCGATAGGCGGACGTTCTATCGGCACCGTGCCCGGATCCAGGCCGAGGGGCAGTGGCGGCGGCGGTCGACCCGGCCCAAGACCGTGCGGCATGCTACGGCGGAGCCGGTCGTGGCTGTCGTGCTGCGGCTGCGGAAGGAGCTGAAACCGGACAACGGGGCGGACCCGATCCGCGATCGGCTTCTGGAGTTGGCCGCCGAGCGGGACTGGGCCGGACGGGGCTGGCCTGTCCCGTCGCGGGCCACGATCAACCGGATCCTGTCCCGGCACGGGCTGGCCGAGTCCAACCCCCGTAAGCGGCCCCGGTCCTCCTACCGTCGGTTCAGCTATGCCCGGCCGCGGGACTGCTACCAGATCGACGCCACCGAGGTCATCCTCGCCGGCGGGGCCACGGTGGTGGTGTTCGAGGTCCTCGACGACTGCACGCGCATGCTGGTGGCCAATCACGCCGCCGAGGCCGAAACCTCCCGTGCCGCGATCACCGCGATCACCGCGGCCATCACCGACCATGGTGCGCCCGCGATCGTGTTGTCCGACAACGGATCCGCGTTCACCTCACGCGGCCGCCACCCCAACGCCGGGCCATCGGCGTTCGCCCGCACCGTCACCGGCCACGGCTGCAGGCTGATCCATTCCAGCCCCTACCACCCGCAGACCTGCGGCAAGGTCGAACGCCACCACCAGACCTTCAAACGCTGGCTGGATCACCAACCCATCCAACCCGCGACCCTGACCGAACTCCGCACCCTGCTCGAGGTCTACCGCGAGCACTACAACCACCGCCGCCACAGCGCCCTTGGCCGGCAAACCCCCACCCATGCCTGGACCACCAGCGACAGCCACGGCGGACCCCAGCACCTGCCCGTCCAGGACGACGCCACCGTGCACCGCCTCAAAGTCAGCACCACCGGCACGGTCAACCTCGGCAAACACGCCCGGCTACGGATCGGCACCGCCCACGCCGGACACACCATCACCATCATCCGTGACAGCGACCGGGCCACCGCCTACACCAGCGACGGCGACCCGATCGGCCACATCCACCTCGACCACACCAAGACCTACCAAGGCCAACTCACCCCAGCCGCCTAACCTGTGTCACAACAACCGAGACAAACCTGCGGCAGAACTACCGAGACACGACACGGCGCTCAGTGCCGTCAAGGTGGCCTTCGGGGAAGGAAAATCGGCAGGTCACATGGTGCGGCTCAGGCGGTCGGCCAGCACGCGCGCGAACCGGGGCGGGTCGCTCAGTTCGCCGCCTTCGCCGAGCAGCGCCATGCCGTAGAGCAGTTCGGCGGTTTCGGCGACGCCGGGGTCGTCCGCCTTTTCCTCGTGCGCCTTCCGCAGCCCCTGCACGAGCGCGTGCTCGGGGTTGAGTTCGAGGATCCGCTTGACCTTCGGCATCGGCTGCCCCATCGCCCGGTACATCTTCTCCAGCGCCGGGGTCATGTCGTTCGTGTCGCCGACGAGGCAGGCGGGCGAGGTGGTGAGCCGCGTGGACAGCCGCACCTCCTTGACGTTCTCCTCCAGCTCGGTGCCCAGCCACGACAGCAGCCCGGAGAACTCCTCCTTCTGCTGCTCCCGCTCGGGTTCCTCGGACTTCTTCTCGTCCTCGGAGTCGAGGTCGACCTCGCCCTTCGCGATCGACTGGAACCGCTTGCCGTCGAACTCGCCGACCGCGTCGACCCACATCTCGTCGATCGGGTCGGTGAGGACGAGCACCTCGAAACCCTTGGCCTTGAAGGCTTCCATGTGCGGCGAGTTCTCGATGAGCGAACGCGTGCGGCCGGTCGCGAAGTAGATGTGCTCCTGGCCGTCCTTCATCCGCTCCACGTACTCGCGCAGCGTGGTGACCTTCTCCTCGTCGTGCGTCGAGTCGAACGACGAGATTTCCAGGATGGTGCCGCGGTTGTCGGTGTCGTCGAGCAGACCCTCCTTGACGACGGCGCCGAACTCCTTCCAGAACGTGCCGTAGTCGTCCGGTTTCCCGTCCATCATGGTCTTGACGGTGGACAGCACCTTCTTCACCAGCCGCCTGCGCATGAGCTGGATCTGGCGGTCCTGCTGCAGGATCTCCCTCGACACGTTCAGCGAGAGGTCCTGCGCGTCGACCACGCCCTTGACGAACCGGAGGTACTCCGGCATCAGCGCTTCGCAGTCCTCCATGATGAACACGCGCTTGACGTAGAGCTGCACGCCGCGCTTGTGCTCGCGCATGAACAGGTCCATCGGCGCGTGCGACGGGATGAACAGCAGCGCCTGGTACTCGAAGGTGCCCTCCGCCTGCATGCGGATGGTTTCGAGCGGGTCCTGCCAGTCGTGGCTGACGTGCTTGTAGAACTCGTGGTACTCGGCCTCGGTCGCCTCGTCCTTGGCACGCGCCCACAGCGCCTTCATCGAGTTGACGGTCTCGACCTCGGTCTTGGTCTCGCCCTCGGCGTCGGGGTCGGGGCGCTCGGTGGCCATCTTGATCGGCCACGTGATGAAGTCGGCGTACCGGCGGACGAGCTCCTTGATCTTCCACTCCGCGGTGTAGTCGAAGAGGTGGTCCTCGGCGTCCTCGTCCTTGAGGTGCAGCATCACCGCCGTGCCCTGCGGGGCGTCCTCGACCTCTTCGACGGTGTAGGTGCCTTCACCGCTGGACTCCCAGCGCGTGCCGGTGGCCTCGCCCGCGCGCCTGGTCAGCAGGGTGACCTTGTCCGCGACCATGAAGCTCGAGTAGAAGCCGACGCCGAACTGCCCGATCAGGTCCTGCGAAGCCGCCGCGTCCTTGGACTCCTTGAGCTTCTTCAGGAACTCCGCGGTGCCGGACTTCGCGATCGTGCCGATCAGGCCGACGACGTCGTCGCGCGACATGCCGATGCCGTTGTCGCGCACGGTCAGCACGCGCGCCGCCTTGTCGACCGCGAGGTCGATGTGCAGATCGGAGGTATCCACCTCCAGGTCCTTGTCCAGGTATGCCGCCAGCCTGAGCTTGTCCAGCGCGTCGGAGGCGTTGGAAATGAGCTCGCGCAGGAAGACGTCCTTGTTGGAGTAGATCGAGTGCACCATCAGCTGGAGCAGCTGGCGCGCCTCGGCCTGGAACTCGAGGGTTTCGACCTGTGTTTCCACCGTTGTCCTTTCGGGTGTGCCTTGACGCTCCCGATTATGGCAATTTCCGGTGGTGGCCGTGCGGGTTCGGGTGAACTCGGACGGCGGGGGCACCACCGAAGACCTAGCGTGAGCAGACATGCGGGTACTGGTGGCGGGATCGTCGGGGTTCGTCGGCGGGCGGTTGTGCCCGGCACTGGCCGAAGCCGGCCACGAAGTGCTGGCCATGACGCGGCGGCCGGAGCGGTACGCGGGCGCGGGCACCGCGGTGCGGGGCGATGTCGGAGACGAGCGGTCACTCCGCGAAGCGATGCGGGGCGCCGACGCCGCCTACTACCTCGTGCATTCGCTGGGCAGCGGCGATTTCGAACGGCGCGACGCGGACGCGGCGCGGGCGTTCGGCCGCGCCGCCGCCGACGCGGGGCTGCGGCGGATCGTCTACCTCGGCGGGCTCGGCGACGACGCCGACGACCTGTCGCCGCACCTGCGCAGCCGCCGCGAGGTCGAGCGGCTGCTCGGCGACGGCGGCGTGCCGGTGACCGTGCTGCGCGCCGGGATCGTCATCGGCGACGGCGGGATCTCGTGGGAGCTGACCCGCCAGCTCGTCGAGCACCTGCCGGTGATGGTCACCCCGAAATGGGTGCGCACCCGCACCCAGCCGATCGCGCTCGCGGACGTGGTGCGCTACCTCGTCGGGGTCCTCGAACCACCCGAGGCGGAAGGGCGCGCGTTCGACATCGGCGGCTCCGAGGTCCTCGCCTACGTGGACATGCTGCGCCGGGTCGCGGCACTGCAGGGCAGGTTCCTGGTGGTCGTGCCGGTTCCGCTGCTCTCGCCGAGGCTCTCTTCGTACTGGCTTTCCCTGGTCACGACCGTGGACACGCGCACGGGCAGGACGCTCGTCGACTCGATGGCGAACGAGGTCGTGGTGCGCGACGACGCGATCCGCACGGTGGTGCCGTTCGAACCGATGGACTACGACGACGCGGTGCTGCAAGCGCTCGGCGAGCGGGCGAAACGGAGGCGGGCGCGGTGAAGCGGCGCGGGGTGGCCGCGATCGCGGCGGCGGGATCGGGCCTGCTCGGGCTGTCGCTGTCGAGCCCGCCGGGATCGCGGCGGTTCTACGCGCTGACCGGCGGAGTCGCCGCGACGTGGGTCGCGGGCGGTCTCGCGGCCGGGCCGGTGCCGCTCGGAGACCGGCGGGTCGTGGCTCCGGTGGCGACCGGAGTTGGCGCGTTCGGCGCGTTCTACGCGAGCGCCCTCGTCGCGCGCCGGATCCCGGTCCTGAACCGGGCGCTGCGCCGCGTGCTCGGATACGCCCACCAGGGCTCTTCGCCGCCGGTGCTGCTGACCGCGCTGGTCACCGGCGCCGCCGAAGAAGTGTTCTTCCGCGGCGCGCTGTACGCGGCGGCCGGGGACCGGCCCGTGCGCGCTTCGACCGCGGCCTACGCGCTTTCGACGATGGCGACCAGGAACCCGGCGCTCGTGCTCGCGTCGGTCGTGATGGGCGCGCTGTTCGGGCTCCAGCGGCGCGCGAGCGGCGGGGTGCTGGCGCCCGCGCTCACGCACGTGGTGTGGTCGGCTTTGATGGTGCGGTTCCTGCCGCCGCTCTTCGAAAACGAGCTGCGGCAGGATGTCGAAGACGGGCTTCCCCGTTCGTCGGCTACGTGAGCCTGAGGAGGTCTTCGATGAAGTACGTGCTGCTGATCTGCGGCGACGAGTCCGCCGCCGAGCACGCCCAGGACGGCTGCGGCGGCTGGAGCGAGGAAATGGAAGCGCGCGGAGTGATCCGGGGCGGTGCGGGTCTCGCCCCGCCGCCGGACGCGACGACGGTGCGGGTGCGCGGTGACGAGGTGCTGCTCACCGACGGGCCGTTCACCGAGGCCAAGGAGCAGATCGGCGGGTTCTGCCTGATCGAATGCGCCGATCTCGACGAGGCGCTCGAAATCGCGGCGAAGCATCCGGCGGCGGGGTACGGGTCGATCGAGGTCAGGCCCGTTCTGGACGGACCTCCGAGCTGAGTGTCTGTCCTGCCCTGCCCCGTTCGTCGGGAGGGCATGACCGAAATCGAGATCGACATCGCCGAACACCGCCGTGCGCTCGCGACCGTGCTGGAGGGCCTTGACGACGGCCAATGGGACACGCCGTCGCTGTGCGCGGGATGGCGCGTGCGCGAGGTCGCCGCGCACCTCACCATGCCGTTCCGCTACAAGCTGCCGAAGGTCGCGCTCGGCATGCTCAAGGCGCGCGGGAACTTCGCCAGGATGGCCGATCGCGCCGCACGGCACGACGCGGCGACGATGACGACCGCGGAGCTGACCGCCGCGCTCGCGGACAACGCGGACTTCGTCTGGAAACCACCGGGCGGCGGGATGGACGGCGCGCTGTCGCACGACGTGATCCACGGCCTCGACATCACCGTGCCGCTGGGGATCGACCTGCCGATCCCCAGCGGGCGGATGCTGCGCGTGCTGGCCGGCTCCGATTCCGAGCGCGGGCGGAAGTTCTTCGGCGTCGACCTGAACGGGATCGAACTGCGCGCCGACGACCTCGACTGGTCGCTCGGCTCCGGCACGCCGCTTTCCGGGCGCGCGCAGGACCTCCTGCTCGTCCTTTGTGGACGGAAGGTGCCGGAGGGCAGGCTGCGGGGCGAACCGGGCGCGCGGTTCACCCGCTGAGGTCACCAGCGGACGTCGTGCCGCTCCATCACGCCGTAACCCTCGCGCAGCACGACGCCGCCGGGCAGCGTCCCGGTGAACGTGCCGAACGGCTGGCGGTACGCGCTGTCGACGAGGAGCAGCCGGTCGTGCCGCGCCCGTTCCGCCTCCACTTCGAACCGTAGTCCGTCCACAGAGGACAGATCGGGCGCGAAGGCGACCGGCGGCACCTCGCGCGCGGTGCCGTCGACCCACACGGTGCGCTCCGAGGAGGTGGCCGCGTCGTGGAGACCGTCGACCAGGTTCCACCACACGGCGCGGCCGTCCTCCGCGGTTCCGCACCCCGCGCTCCACGACCACCGCGTGACCCGCGCGTGGTGGCCGGCGGAGTCGTCCTGCAGGCCCGGCGCGTCGACCGGCACGGTGACTCCGTCGATGGTGACCTCACCGGTCGCGCGCACCGGGGTCTTGCGGGTCCACACCGGATGCGAGCCGTGCCGCGACACGACCGACACCCGCTCGCCCGCGGGAACGAGCCGCAGTTCCGCGGTCACCCCGCGCCCGCGGAACCGCACGGTGCCGTCGTCGAGGTCGACCACCTTCCGCAGCACGGTCCGCTCGCGGAACACGCCGCCGTCGCGGTGGTGCACCGCCCAGAACGACTGCGGAGCGCCCGCGATGCGGACCACCCCGGCGCACAACTGCACCCGCTCGCCGTAGACGCCGACGTATCGCCACCGCTTCAACGGCCGCATCCCGCGCATCCTCGGCAGCCGCGCCGGATCGAGCGGCGCTTCCCCGGTGCCGCGCCAAGGCAACGTGTCCATCGATCTCCCTTCGCCCGGCCGCCCGCATCGCATGCGCGCGTTGACTTATATAAGTCTCCCCTGGGATAGTTCTCGGGTGCACGCGTTCGACGTACTCGGGGACCCGGTCCGCCGCCGGATCCTCGAACTCCTCTCCGACGGCGAGCGCACGTCCGGTGCGGTCACCTCGATCATCCAAGAGGAGTTCGGCATCTCGCAGCCCGCCGTGTCGCAGCACCTCCGGGTCCTGCGCGAAAACGGCTTCGCGACCGTCCGCGCGGAGGGCACGCGGCGCCTGTACGCCGTCGACTCGGAGCCGCTGCGCGAGGTCGACGAATGGCTGTCACGCTTTCGCCGGTTCTGGAGCCAGCACCTCGACGCGCTCGGCACGGAGCTGGCCCGCGGCCGCCGCGAGCGCCGTCAAAACGATTGAAGAACCGCAGTTCGCGCGGGTGTCCGCCGAGCCGGTTCCGCCCGATTCACCTTCGATAACGTGCCCTTAACTCGCTTAACCTCCGCTTGGGTTATCCTCACCGGATGGGACGGAGACCCTGATGGCAGGCAGGAGCGCGCGCCGGCAGCTCGCCCGCAGGCTGCGCGATCTGCGCGAAGGCGCGTTCGAGGAGAAGGTCAAGCAGGACGAGCTGGCCGCCGCACTCGGCGGGCGCAAGCCGCTGAGCACGGCGGCCATCTCCACCTGGGAGAACGGCGAGATCGACAAACGCCCCTCGGAAGCACGCATCGTCCAGTACGCGCTGGTGTTCAGCACACCGTCGAGCATGCGGCCCTCGCCGCACATCCCGCGCGAGTCCGCATTGGACGATTCGACGCGGAACCGGTACGACGAGCTGCGCACCGAGTTGCTGACCCTGCGCGAGGACGCCGAAGAGGAAGCCCGCGCGGAAAAGGCGGGCGCCCGCACCTCGGTGGTGCCCGCCGACGAAATCTGGCACCACGACCGCGACGTCAAGGTGTTCGTGGTCGCCTCGGAGCTGCCGATCGACCAGCGCCCGCCGTTCGCGCGGGAAAAGGGCGCCTTCAACTACAGCAGGCTCGCCAGGTACGCCGATCTCGACGCCTTCTTCACGATGTTCAACTCGCTGACCAAGCGCGGCTACCGCAACCTGAGCCACCGTTCGGCAGGCGAGCGCAGCATCGGCACCGCCCGCACCCTCGTGCTGCTCGGCGGCCCGGCGTGGAACCCGCTGACCAGGACCATGCTGCACCTGCTCGACCTGCCGATCCAGCAGTGCCTGCGGCCCGACGGCGAACCGGACCACTTCCTGCGGCCGGACGGCTCGCCGGTGCTGCCGACGATCATCGAAACCGGCGGCGGCGGGAAGGAAATCATCGAGGACGTCGGCCTGTTCGTCCGGGCGCCCAACCCGATGAACACCGAAACCGACGTGACGATCTGCAGCGGGATCTACACGCCCGGCGTGCTCGGGTCCGCGCTGGCGTTCACCTACCCCGGCATCGCGCACGAGAACGTCCAAGCGGTGCGCGAGCACCTCGGCCAGGCGAGCGCGTTCGCCGCGCTGTTCCGGGTGAAGGTCATCGACGGGCGCGTGCCGACGCCGCGGCTGGCGCACGAAATCATCGACTGCGTTTCGGCGGGCTGACATGACGGCCTCGATCGTCATCCCCGCCTACGACGTCCGCCCCGCCTACTTCGCCGAAGCGGTGGAAAGCTGCCTCGGCCAGACCTTCCGCGGCGAGCTGGAACTGGTCGTCGTGGACGACGGATCGCGCGCGAAGTTCCACAAGGCGTACCGGGAAGTGGTGCGGAAGGCGCGCGGCGCGGTCCCGGTCCGGCTGGTCCGCGTGCGGGGCAACCGCGGCCTCGCCACCGCCCGCAACGTCGGCATCGCCGCAGCGACCGGCGAGATCGTGGTCCTGCTCGACGCCGACGACCTGCTCGCGCCCCGCTGCGTGGAACTGGCGCACGCCGCGCTCGACGGCTCCGGGCTCGACTTCGTCTACACAGACCACGAAAAACGCAGCGCGGACCTGTCCGAGGTGCTCCACGTGCGGCGCAAGGCCCTGTTCCAGCGACTGCTGGAACAGCACGCGGGCACGCCGTTCGATCCGATGCTGCACGCCACGTTCCTCATCCACTGCCACGCGTTCCGCCGGGAAGCGCTCCCGGTGAACCCGTTCAATCCGTCCTACGTGGTCGGTGAAGAAGTGGAGCTGCACGCCAGATTCTCGCGCGATCGTCCACTCCGGATCGGCCACGTGCCGGAAGTGCTCTACCATTACCGCGACAATCCCGACGGGATCTGCCATTCCCCGCTCTACTCCCGCCTGATCCGCTCCATCGAGAAGATCCTCGCCGCGGAAATGGCGCTCCGGCTCGGTGAACCCGTCCGGACCGAGAAGATCGGGCGCTGCGCGCGCACGCACGCCGCGCTCTACCGGCACACCACGGCCGCGGGCGCCGTCGTCGCGGCGCCCTACCTCGACTACGCCGCCCAGTCCATAGTGGACACGAGCGGGCAGGCGGCCCCCGATCCCGAGTTCTCCCCGGAGCGTCCTCGATGACGGACACCGCAGCCGGTACGCGGATACCGACCGGCAAGGCCCAGATCGGCGAGCGCTGCTTCGTCGCCGATTCCGCGCGGCTCGCGGTCGCGAGCGAGGCGACCTTGCTCGCGATGACGAGGGAAGGCCGCGAACCGGATCCGCGCGAGGTGACCGTCGGCGACGGCACGCTGCTGCTCGACGGCGTCGTGGTGCAGGAAGGCAGCACCATCGGCGCGGACTGCTACGTCGGCAGGTCCGTGCACATCGGATTCGACTGCGAGATCGGCGACCGCTGCCGGATGGAGTACCGGGCCGAGATCTGCGACCGCGTCCGGATCGGCGACGGCACGGTGATCGGCGGTTTCGTCTGCGACGGCGCCGAACTGGGCGCCGACTGCGTGATGCTCGGATCGCTGGTGCACTCGGTGCGGGAGCCCGATCTCCCGTGGGGACAGTTCGAACCGGACCCGATCCTCGCCGACCGGGTGTTCGTCGGCAGGGGCGCGGTGGTGGTCGGCGGCATCGTGGTGGGGAACGGCGCCTACGTGGCGGCGAACGCGACCGTCACGAAGGACGTGCCGGACGACCACGTCGCGATCGGCACGAACAGGTTCGTCCCGATCGCCGAATGGCACGGCAAGCTGGAGCGCAAGAGCTGGTCCGGCGTTTCCTAAGCGGCGGAGCCGCTTGAGTGGGCAAGCAACTTGCACCGCCGGGGGTTCTCAGCGGTCTTCTCGCGAGGACAGCTTCAACGTGGTGAATTGGCATTCATGAGTTGGAGATCCCGGAGCGAGAAGGCAGCTGAGGTTCCGCCACCCGCACCGCCACTCAAGCCACTGCCAAAGACTTCTAGCAGAGCGTGCCGCCGGTGGTGGAGCAGGCGATCTCGTGCGCGGGCGGGCCGACCACCGAAGCGGCCATGTTCGCCACCTGCACGACACCGACCACGAGTAGCACGAGCGCCGCGGCGAGCACGATCTTGAGCAGGTAGCGCCAGAGGACCATGGCGATCAGGCACAGCACGATGAACGTCGTGAGCATCACTGGTCTCCCATCTCGAACGGCAGGCGGCCAGTTCGAGGCGATGGCCAGTCCGTACCCGGGAGGACCCGCGTCAGGTGTCCGGCCTGCCCTGCTCTGGCGCCGACATCGGTTGCCTCTCACTCGACTTAACGATGACTTAAGCAACTTCACCATCTCATCCGGTGAAGTCCGGGTCAACTAACGGTTCGGGATTCATCCCGCTGGCCGAACGCACAAAAAAGGGGCGCGCCCGGTGACCGGGCACGCCCCTTCTCTGCTCGCGTCAGCTCATCGGCAACGCGGCGTAGTGCGGCTGGGCACCCGCGACCTTCGCCGCGGCCGACGGCGCCGCCGCGGTGGCGGGCGGCGTCGGCTCGGGCTGCGGAAGCGGTGCGCACTCGACATCCGCGGTGCGCCCCGGTTTGCGGGCCGGGAGCGCGCCGGTGGTCAGGTAGTCCGCGATCTTCGAGTCGACGCACGTGTTGCCACGGGGAGTGACCGCGTGGCTGGTGCCGCCGGGCTCGGCGATCAGGCGCGCACCCGGGAACCGGCTGCGTGCTTCGAGGCTGCCTTCGTACGGCGTCGGCGCGTCGAGCGTCTCGTCGATCATGAGCACACTCTCGACCTTGCTGCCGTTCACGTTCACCGGCTTGCCCGCCTTGCCGTGCCAGAACACGCACGGCGCGTTGTACCAGGCGTTCTGCCAGGTGAAGTAGTTGCCCTTGAGGAAGGTGCGCCAGTTGTCGACGCGCCACTGGTTCCAGTTCTGCGGCCACTGCACGTCCGAGCACTGCACGGCGAGGTACACGGCGTACCCGTTGTCGTCACCGCGCCCGCCGAACTGCTCGAACAGCTTCTTCATGGTCTGCCAGTCGCCGGAGTTGACGAACTTGGCGAACGCGTCACCGAGGACCGGCCAGCGGACCTGGTAGTACGACGCCTGCTGGAACACGTCGGTCCACTCGTCCGCGCCGACCACACCGCCCGCGGGCTTGAACGACAGCTTCAGGAGCTGCTCGTCGAACACGCGCTTGACCGCGGCCTGGGTCTTGCCGAGGTGGTAGACGTCGTCGTGCTGGGCCACCCAGCCGAACCAGACCTTCAGGTTGACGTCGAACGCGACGTCCTGGTTCAGGTTGGCCTGGTACCAGACGTTGCGCGGGTCGACGGTGCTGTCGAGCACCATGCGCCGCACGCGGTCCGGGAACATCGTGCCGTACACCTGGCCGAGGTAGGTGCCGTACGAGTAGCCGTAGAAGTTCATCTTCTCCGCGCCGAGCGAGGCGCGGATGCTGTCCATGTCCTTGACCGTGTCCGTGGTCTTGATGTGGTCCAGCAGTTCGGGGTTCTTCTTGGCGCACGCGTCGGCGTAGCCCTTGGCGCGGTCGAGCCAGGTCTTCTCGAGCTTGGGCGTCACCGGCAGGTAGCTCGGCCGGTTGTAGTCCATGTAGTTCGGGTCGCATGACAACGCGGGCTTGCTGGTGCCGACGCCGCGCGGGTCGAACCCGATCCAGTCGTAGAAGTCGCCCGCGTGGTTCGGCAGCTTCGCGCCGCGCGCCGCGAGGCGGAGCCCTGATCCGCCGGGACCACCGGGGTTGGTCAGCATGACGCCTTGGTACTGGGCGTCCGCCACCTTGTGCTTGACCCGCCCGACGGCGAGCTGGATCTTCTTGCCGTTCGGGTTGTCGTAGTCGAGCGGCACGTCGAGGAACCCGCACTCGCCGCCAGCGGCGATGAGCGTCGGGTCGGTGCACGGCCCCCAGTTGATGGTCGCGACGGGTGGTGCCTGCTGCGGCGCGGGCGCGGCGGTGGCGGACGGTACCGCCAATACCGACGAAGCCAGCGTCGCGGCACCCACCGCGGCGAGGAAAAGACGTCTCACTCTCGATACCCCTATCCGATGAGCTGTGCAGCGTCTGCACGTGATCGGGTGCACCCTAGTCCGGCGCGGAGAAGAACGGCAGCACCGAAAGTCGGGCCGGTTTCCGCCTGGTATGCCGGAATCAGTCCGCCGCCTGCCCGTCGAGCTGCCGTTTCACGTGCGCCGGGAGCACGCATGCCTTACGCGCCACCAGTTCCGCGAACGCGGCCGTTACCGGATCGGGATCTTTCCTTGCGTACACGGCGAGCGCCCGCACTACCGGCGGGCTCGGCCGGAGCACGCGACCGGAAAACCGCGCGGGAATCACGTTCGCGGGCACCAGTGCGGGCCCGAGCCCCGCAGCGGCCAGTAAGTGCGCGGCTGCGGTCTGTTCCGTGCGAACCGAAGCCCTCGGCGTGAACCCCGCCGCCGCGCACGCTTTGTCGACCAGCACACCGAGCCCGTTCCCCGGTGCGTAGTGCACCCAGCCGCGGTCCGCGAGTTCGCCGAGCGCCACGGTTCCGCTGTTTTGCGGCGCCTCGTCGTCAGGAGCCAGCACGACAACGAACTCCTCCTCGCCGATCATCCACACGGGACCGTCCCATGCGGACGGTGACGGCCCGACCGCGACATCGGCCTCCCCCGCCACCATCGCCGCCTCCAGCTCGTCCGCGTGGCGGTGCTCGACGAGTCTGATGTGGACTTCGGGATGCGCACGCCGCCACGCCCGCAGCACGGGCGGCAACACGCCGAGCGTCACGGAGTAGACCGAAGCCACCTCCAACTCGCCCGCCTCAAGCCCGGCCGCCTGCCGCGCCGCCTTCTCCGCCCGCTGCGAACCGGCCAGCGCCGCGCGCGCGTGCGGCAGCATCGCCCGCCCCAACGGCGTCGCCCTGACCCCACGCGGCAACCGCTCCACCAACCGCCCGCCGACCACCCGCTCGAGCGTTTTCACCTGATGCGACAGCGCGGACTGGGTCACGTGCAGGATTTCGGCGGCGCGGGTGAAAGACCTCTCGTCGATGATCGTGACGAGGTATTCGAGTTGGCGCAGGGTCGGCATGGGTACAGGTTATCCCGGGACTCCGGTCCGGTCGCCGTGCCAGGGATCCACTTCAAAGAAGGCTTTGGACCGAAACTATCGTGAGTCGGCTGGAAAGTTCGGGCGCTGGCTGCGCATTCGAATTCATCCGCGCGGACCACGATCTGCCAGCGACCGCGACAAAGAAACCTTTCCCGGCGACGAGAGCACCAGCTTTTGCCGTTGATCGTGTGGCGACATCTGCCACTGCATCGGGCAACGGCCCAAAAAGTCCTCATCCCGGAAGGGGTCGGCTTGCGAGTTCGGCCTCTCGTTGCACAGCCGGGTCTTTTTCCTTGACGACAACTGTTCTCTTCCGTCCACTTCAGACTATCTTCGTGATTCACCTGGATGGATCAGTCGAACCTCTGTGCGATCGCGGTAGAATTGTGGCGTGTCCGAGAACTCTTCCCTTACACCGCAGCGGGAGCTGTGGCAGCTCGCCGCGCGCGAGAAGGCCGCGCTGCTGCGGGAAGAGTTGATGTCCTTGTGGCAGCAGGAATCCCGGGTCTGCCAAGTGATCGCGGAACTCGACAACGACGGCACACGCGAACTCGGGTACCCCTCCACCGCGGCACTGGTAGCGGAGATCGCGCGGACTTCCTCGGCCGCGGTGCGGAAACTGGTGGCGCGGGCGCTCGCGATCAACCCCAGCCGGGGTATCGATGGCACGGAAATTCCCGCCGCGGCGCCGCTGACCGGAGAAGCCGCGGCCGAAGGAGCGATCTCACCACTGCATGTGGATGGGATCGTGTCGGCGCTGCAGGCGATCCCGGACACCGTGCCGATCGAGGAGCGGGAGAAGACCGAGAAGACTCTGGTCGATCTCGCTCGGAACGCGACCACGGCGGAGGTCGCCGAGGCGGGTCAGCGGTTGCGCGACACCCTCGACCCCGACGGCACCGAACCCCGCGACACCCCCGAACCCAAACGCGCGTTCCGGTACCGCCAAGGCAAAGACGGCTCCATCAAATTCGACGGCTACCTCGACCCGGTATCCAGCGCGAAAACCCTCGCACTCCTAGAACCCCTGGCACTGCCCCATAAAGAGGACAACCCCCTGGTGCGCGGCAAAGACGAACGCTACGGGGATGCGTTCATGGAGATCGTCAACCTCGCCGCGAGCCATCCGGATGCGCCGAACCACAGCAGCACCCGAGGCGACATCGTCATCACCATCCCCCTCGAACTCCTCCAAAAGGGACTCGGGCACGCCTGCCTCGACCTCGTCACCGGCATCACCGCGAGCGAAGCCCGCATCCTCGCCTGCGACTGCAAAATCATCCCCGCCATCCTCGGCACCGACGGGCAACCGCTGGAATACGGCCGCGCCAAACGAATCGTGACCGAAGGCCTCCGCCTCATGCTCGCCATCCGCGACGGCGGCTGCGCTTTTCCGGGCTGCAACCGAAAGCCCCGACACTGCGACGCCCACCACGTCCGAGAATGGTGGAACGGCGGCACCACCGACCTCGGCAACCTCGTCCTCCTCTGCGGACACCACCACCGCCTACTCCACACCAGCGACTGGAAAGTCCGCATGATCAACGGCATGCCCGAATTCACCCCACCCGAACACGTGGACCCCTGGCGAAGACCCCGAACCAACACCCTCCACACCGCACAACCCCGCGCCGCGTAACTGGAAACCCGCCACACCGGCGGGCATCCAGTGGAACCGCCGCGCCATCCGACCGCGCCACCATGAAAACGGCCTGGCTGTCGCGCCATTGTGTCCACAATAGAGCTTCACTTCCCACGACAGCCTGCGCCCGTCACCTTCTCCTGGACGTCGGCAAGAGCCTTCGCGATACGCTGCAACAAGGCCTTCTGCATGGCACCCGCTGTCGCCCAAGCCGCGTAGCAATCCCGTGCGCGACCGCCTTCGACCTCGCCCAGGTCGCCACCGCCGTTCGCGCACGCCTCACAATCACCGCACACCAACCGAAGGGACCGTCGATGATCACGGATCCGATGCTCATCCGGATCGGCGAGGCGGTGCAGCTCGGCCACCAGGGCAAGCGGGACGCCGCTCGTGCGCTGCTCGCGGCGCTCTGGGAGGAAATCGGTGGCGATGAAGGGGACGCGCTGCACCGGTGCACGCTCGCGCACGCGATAGCGGACGTGCAGGACGACGTCCGGCAGGAGCTGGTTTGGGACGAGCGGGCGCTGGCAGCCGCTGGCTTGCTGACCGATGCGCGGTTGGCGCTGGCCGGGGTGGAACTTCCGGCGGCCGGGCTGTACCCGTCGCTGCACCTGAACCTGAGCGAGTGCTACCGCAAGCTCGGCGAGCTCAACCGTGCCCGAGAGCACTTGGAGCAGGCCCAAGCCACTATCGACGTGCTCGGCGACGACGAGTACGGGCGGATGATCAAGGACGGGCTGGCGCGGGTGGCCGAACAGCTGCGCTGACCTGACAACGCTACGGCGTGCCGAGCCACTTCGTGAGCGCGGCGGTCAGCTCAGCCGCGGAAGGCGAAGCGGAGGCCCACGCCACGTACCCGTCCGGCCGCACGAGCGCACCGACTTCCGGGTAGTCCCGCGAAACCAGCGACACCACGCGGCCTTCCCATTCCTCGCCCGCGGGCACGGGGCCGAGTACCACCGCCTCGCCCGAGCGGGCGTGGTCGCTCAGCCGCGAGCCGTCGGCGAGTTCGAGATCGGGTGCCAGTGCGCCGACGAAGGGCAGGTCGCCCGGCAGGTCGTAGCGCTGGTTGACACCGGAGATCCGCTTCACCACGTAGGTCGCGCCCGCCGGGGTGTCCAGCAGGTCTTCCAGCACCGAGCGCAATGCGACGGTCCGCTCGTCCCGGCGGCCGAGCGCGCTCTGCGCGCCGCACCACCGTTGCACGGCGGCGCCGACGGGATGGCGTTCGGCGGTGTAGGTGTCCACAAGGGACTCCGGCGCGAATCCCCTCGCCACGGCGGCAAGCTTCCAGCCGAGGTTCATCGCGTCGCCGAGCCCGAGGTTCAGCCCCTGCGCACCGGCTGGCGAGTGCACGTGGGCCGCGTCGCCCGCGATCAGCACGCGCCCCTTGCGGTAGGTGACCGCGTGCCGGGTGTTGTCGGTGTACCGGGTGCCGACGTGCAGTTTCTTGACGGTGACCTCGGTGCCGCTCACCCGGCGCAGGCTCGCCTGGATCTCTTCGGCGGTGACCGGGGCGGACCGGTCCAGGTCGGCGCCGCCGTACTCCACCGTGTGCACCCGCGGCGACGGCCCCTCCTGCCAGCCACCGACGACGTAGTTGCCCCGCTCGCCCTCCACCCAGTCGCCCGTGGACAGCCGCGACGCGTCCTCCATGTCCACAATGGCCACCCGGCCGACGAATTCCGTTGCGGTGCCGGGAAAATCGAACCCAGCGAGCTTGCGGACGGCACTGCGCCCGCCGTCGCACCCGACGAGCCAGCGCGCGGACACCGACGAGCCGCCCGCCTCGACGCGCACCTCCTCGTCCCCTTCGGGACAGGTGAACCCGGTGACCGGGGTATCGAAGCGGACGTCCGCACCCAGCTCGCGCGCCCGCGCCAGCAGGATGTCGAGCAGGTCCTGCTGCGCGATCACCCCGGCGCCGAGCGCGTTCGACGCGAGGTCCGGGTCAGCCCAGTCCACCCGGTCGATCCTGACCGGGATACCGGAGAAGTGCCCGACGAACCCCGCACCGAGGAAAATGTCCTCTTCGGACTCTTCGGACTCTTCAGGCTCGGCGGGCGCACCGGAGGCGGGCGGTGGCTCGTCTCCCGCCCACATCAGCGCCGCGCTCCGCACCGCGGGCAGCACCCCGCGCCGGTGGAACGCGTGGACGGTGGGCAGGTTCAGCCCGCGCGCGCCCATCGACCCCTGCTTGAGCGGGTCCGCCCGCTCCGGATCCCGTTCGAGTACGAGCACCGAGGCACCGCCCAGCCGGAGCTCTGCCGCCAGCACGAGCCCGACCGGCCCGGCACCCGCCACCACGACGTCGAAGACCACTACATCCCCCTGTTAAAACAGCGAACGTTGTTCCCAGTAAGGCTCAGACTAGCAACCCGGTACACTGTTCGCAATTACGATCGGAGGTCAGGTGCCCGACGAACACCCGGTGATCTGGGCGCGTCCCGAACGCGGAACCCGCGGGCCGAAACCCGCGCACACCCGGGACGAGCTGGCGGCGGCGGCCCTCCGCGTCGCCGACGCGGAAGGCCTCGACGCGGTCACCATGCGCCGGGTCGCCGCCGAACTCGGCGCGGGCGTCACCTCGCTGTACCGGTACGTCACCGGCAAGGACGAGCTGATCGACCTGATGTCGGACGCCGCGCTCGGCGAGCTGGACCTGCCCGCGCTCACCGGGAAGTGGCGAGCCGATCTCCGCGCCGCCGCCAGGCTGCTCTACGACCTGATCCTGCACCGCCCGTGGCTCGCGGCGGCCGGGACCGCCAGGCCGTCACTGGGACCGAACGGGCTTCGCTGGATGGAGTACCTGCTCAGCACCGTCGAGGACGCGACGGCCGACCCGGACGAGATGCTCACACTGGTCGGCGTCGCGACGATGTTCGCGCACGGCGCGGCCTCGCTGGACCTCGCCGACGACCAGGCGCGCCACCGGTCCGGCCTCACCGACGAGCAGTGGATGGCCGCGCAGGGCAGCTACGGCGACGCGGTGATCACCGGCGGCCGTTACCCGCTGCTCGCCAGGGTGATGGTCGAAGCGACGATCCCGCACGCGAACCAGCCGCGCGACATCCGGTTCACCATCGGCATCGAGCGCCTCCTCGACGGCATCGAGGCGAACCTGCCCGATTGACGGTGCACAACGGAACCACGCGATATTCCGCGAACCGATCGGTAACCGGACGATCGGCGTCACCGGGACGGCGTACCACCCGACACCGGACCGCACGGCCACACCGAAGGCCGAGATGCGCAATTCGGGCATCCGCCGTCATTATCGCGACCTTTTTACCCGGGGCGATCGCGATGACCAGGCACGATGAGTTCTTCACCGCACGCGGGGCCGGTTCGTGACAATCTGACAAGCAACGCGGGGATCCCGAAACCATTCTTCCAATAATTGGCGGGCTGCTAAAATCCACTTAATCCGATCGGATACACCACGCGGTCCAGACCACTTACGGAAGGTCACATCCATCCGCCGATATTGTGAAACGGAGTCGAGACGCCATCGAGACTCCACCGGTCGGCCCAGTTGTGCTAATTTATTTTCTCCACAGAGAGACGTAAAATTATTCGCGCCGCAACGGGGGAGCCCAGCATGACGTCTGCCGCCCATTCCGCCACGTCGCAGCCCCGGCGTACCGCGGGTGCGAGCAGCTCGCGAAAGGTGTTGCAACTACTGCTGTCGTTCACCGAACGACGGGCGGAGTCCAGCGTCGCCGAACTCGCCACGATCATCGGGACGCCGGTCGCCACCACGTACCGCTATGTCGCACTCCTCAAGGAACTCCAGCTGCTCGAAGAAGGCAGGGCTGGGCGCTATCGGGTGACCTCACAGGTGATGCCGCTGGCCAGGGCGGCGCAACAGGCCAATGATCTCACCAGGCTCGCCAGGCCCGCGATGGAAGAGGCGGCGAGGAAGCTCCGCGAGTCGATCATGTTGTTCCAGCAATTCGGTGACACGGCCGTGTGCGCCGAGCTGGTGGAAAGCGATCCCGGCGTCCGCCCGGTGTTCACCGCGGGCCATTCGATGCCGCTCGGCAAGGGCGCGTCCGGGAAGATGCTGTTGGCGATCTTGCCCGAATATGAGCGCGAACGGATCGTTTCGAGCATCGCATTGCGGCTGGGGCCGGGTTATCGCGACGAGATCCAGCGGGCGGCGCTCAACCGGTACGCGCTCAGCGCCGACGAGACCACCGAAGGCGTCTGGGCGTGCTCGGTGCCGGTGCCCTATTCCGGGAACCGGCCGAGCGCGCTGACCGTGGCGGCGCCGTCGGCACGGCTCACCGACGAGGCCAAGCGCATCGCGGTGACCACGCTGCAGGTGACCGCGGCGCGCGTGCATTCCGCGGTGTCGTCCTACTCCTGATCCCCCGCGCCGAAGTCCGCGATCTCTTCGGCGGTGTAGCCGAGTTCGGCGAGCACCTCCGCGGTGTGCTCACCGAGCAGCGGCGGGGCCGAGGTGGGTGCCGCCGGGGTGTCCGAGGCCTTGATCGGGAAGCCGGTGCCGCGATAGGTGCCCACCCCCGCGTGCGGCAGTTCGACGATCTGGTCGCGTTCGGCGGCCCACGGATCCGCGTAGACCTCGTCGATGGTCGCGATCGGGCTCGCCGGGATGCTCGCCGCCTCGAACGCGTCGAGCCATTCCGCCGCCGGTTTCCGGCACAGCACGGCGTCGATCATCTTGTTCAGCTGGTCCCGGTGCGCCGCGCGGCTGGCGTTGGTGCGGAAGCGCGGATCGTCGGCGATGGTCAGGCCGAGCACATCGCAGAACCGGTGCCACAGCTTCTCGCTGCCCACCGCGATGATGATCCAGCCGTCCGACGCCTCGTACGCCTGGTACGGCACGATGCTCGGATGCGCCGATCCCATCCGCTTCGGGCGCGGGGTGTCGTAGAAGTGCGCACCGGCGGCGTAGACGTGCCACGCCAGTTGTGAGTCCAAAAGGGACACATCGAGGTACTGGCCCCTGCCGGTGGTGTGCCGCGCCTGCAACGCCATGAGCACCGCGATGATCGCCCAGGTGCCCGCGTTCAGGTCGGCGACGGGGAGGCCGACCTTGGCCGGGGCGCCGTCGGGCTCGCCGGTCAGCCCCATCACGCCGCCCATCGCCTGCGCGACGAGGTCGTAGCCCGGCCGGTCCCGGTAGCGGCCGGTCTGCCCGAACCCGGTGATCGACACGTGGATCAGGCGCGGGTTCAGCTCGGCGAGTTCGGCGTAGCCGAGGCCCCACTTCTCCAGCGTGCCCGGCCGGAAGTTCTCCACCAGCACGTCGGATCCGGCGACGAGCCTGCGCACCGCGTCGCGCCCGCGCTCGGTCTTGAGGTCGAGCACGATGCCGCGCTTGTTCCGGTTGGTCGCGAGGAAGTAGACCGCCTCGCCGGTTTCCCCGACGAACGGCGGGCCCCAGGTGCGGGTGTCGTCGCCGTGCCCCGGCGGCTCGACCTTGATCACCTCGGCGCCCATTTCGCCGAGGTACTGCGTGCAGTACGGCCCGGCGAGGATGCGGGACAGGTCGAGCACCCGGAGGCCTTCGAGCGGTCGCATCCGCCCTCCTTCACTTCTCGGCTGGCTCCCAGGCTATTGGTCGGCGCAGGCACCGTTAGACCGGACGGAGCATTGACCCTTGACGCGCGATCGTGTTGATTGTTGAGTGAATTTGTGCAAGTTCGTGCAAAGTCGCACGCTCTGGAGGGTTCTCATGCGTCGTTTCGCCGCAGCACTGGTCGTCGCCACCGCGGCGGCCACCGCCTTCACCGCCCCCGCACTCGCCACACCAGCACCGGAACCACCAGGAAAAACGCTGGGCGCGTCGCCACCGATGGCGTGGAACAGCTGGAACAAGTTCGGATGCGACATCAACGAACAGCTCATCAGGGAAACCGCCGACGCGATGGTCGGCTCCGGCCTGCGCGACGCCGGTTACCAGTACCTCAACCTGGACGACTGCTGGGCCGAGTCCGACCGCGACGCGGCGGGCAAGCTGGTGCCGAGCGCGAAGCACTTCCCCAGCGGCATCAAGGCACTGGCGGACTACGTCCACGGCAAGGGCCTCAAGCTCGGGATCTACACCAGCGCGGGCACGCGGACCTGCGCGGACACCATGCCCGGCGCGCTCGACCACGAAAAAGACGACGCGCAATCGTTTGCGGACTGGGGCGTCGACTACCTCAAATACGATAATTGCAACAACCAGGGCAGGCCCGCGACCGAGCGGTACAAGGCGATGGGCGACGCGCTGAAGGCCACCGGCAGGCCGATCGTCTACGCGCTGTGCGAATGGGGCGAGAACAAGCCGTGGGAATGGGGCCGTGACGTCGGCGCGCAGCTGTGGCGCACCACCGGCGACATCAGCGACAACTGGGCCAGCATGACCGGCATCCTCGACAAGCAGGTGGGCCTCGAAGCGTATTCGGGCCCGTCCGCGTGGAACGACCCCGACATGCTCGAAGTCGGCAACGGCGGGATGACGACGGACGAGTACCGCGCGCACTTCGCGTTGTGGGCGTTGATGAACGCGCCGCTGATCGCGGGCAACGACGTCCGTTCGATGGACGATGCCACGAAGAAGATCCTGCTGAACAAGGACCTGATCGCGGTGGACCAGGACTGGGGCGGCAAGCAGGGCCACAAGGTCCGCGACGACGGGGACACCGAGGTCTGGGCGAAGCCGATGTCCGACGGCTCCGCTGCGATGGTGCTGTTCAACCGGGGCTCCGCGGCGGCGACGATGACGAGCAGCGCGGCCGAGGCCGGGCTGGGGCAGTCGCCGGACTACCGGCTGCGCGACCTGTTCAGCGGCGCCGAATCCGAGACCACGGGCACGATCCGCGCGGCCGTCCCGCCGCACGGCGCGGCGGTGTACCGGGTGTGGCCGCAGCGCTTCCCGCTCGCGGCACCGCACGGCACGCTTTCCTTGCGGGCACCCGAATTCGCGGACAAGACGCGGCCGTTCACCACGACGCTGACCCTGGCGAACGACGGCAGGACCCCGTTGCTGGCCGGGTCCGTGCGGCTCGCCGTGCCCGAGGGCTGGGCCGCCGACGCGAGTACCGAAGCGTTCGTTCCCGTTGTGGCGCCGGGAAAGTCGTGGCAGCGGTCGTGGACCTTGCGACCGAAGGCACCGGCCGGGGAGAAGATCGCGCTGTCGGCGAAAACGCGGTACGCGACCGTGTGGGGTGATCGGGAGCTGACCGCCACCACGACGTCGACGGTGGCCACCGCGCCGTCGCCGGGTATCACCGCGTTGTCGAAAGCGGCGTGGGTATCGGCCGAAAACGGTTACGGGCCAGTGGAACGCGGCACGAGCAACGGCGAGGACAAGGCGGGAGACGGGCACCGGATGGTCATCGGCGGCACCGCCTACGACGACGGGCTCGGCGTGCACGCGCCGTCGCGCGTCCGGTTCTACCTCGGCGGGAAGTGCACGTCGTTCTCGTCGGCGGCCGGGGTGGACATGGAGAAGGCGAAGGGCAGCGTCGCCTTCGGCGTCCTCGGTGACGGCAAGCGGCTCGCGGGGACCGGCGTGCTGCGCGCGGGTCAGCCCGCGCAGGCGCTCGAAGCGGACCTCGCCGGGGTCCAGGTGCTGGAGCTGGCGGTGACCGACGGCGGCGACGGCGTCGACTCCGATCACGCAGACTGGGCGAACGCGCGGATCACCTGCTGAGCGGATGCGCGGCGTCGTGTGCCACGACGGCCAGCGCGGCGGCGGCGTCCTGCACCCCGACGCCCGTGCTGTTGTAGAACACGATGTCCCGGTCGCGCACGCGGCCGGTGGCCTTGCCGAGCAGGACATCGCCGAGCTGCACGATGTCCTGCTCGCGCAGCACACCGGCGGACAGCGCGTCGATGACCGGGCCCGCGTGCGCGATCGCGGTCGGCGCGTGGTCGACGGTGACGGTGGTGGCGGCGGCGAGCACGGACCGGTCCGCCTCGCGGCGATGCGGTTCGAACGAGCCGACCGCGAGCACCGTGCAGCCCGGCGCGAGCTGGGCCGCGCGGAGGACGGGCTCGGCGCTCACCGTGCACAGCGCGACGAGATCGGCGTCCTCGACCGCTTCCCCGACCGTCGGGGCGGCTTCGACAGTGAAACCGAACTCGGCGTCGAGCTCCTCCGCTGCCGCCTTCCGGCGGCCCTCGTCCCTGGCGAACATCCGCACCCGGCGCAGGCCGCGCACCGCGGCGATCGCGCGCACGTGTGCCTTTCCCTGCGCGCCGCAGCCGATCACGGCGAGGTCCCCAGCGTCGGGGTTGGCCAGCACGTCGGCCGCGACCGCGCTGGCGGCCGAGGTCCGGCTGGTGGTCACCGCGGCGCCGTCGAGCACCGCGACCGGCACGCCCGTTTCCGGGTGCAGCACGGTGATCAGGCCGTGGATGCTCGGCAGGCCCCGCGCGGCGTTGCCGGGGTTGAAGCTGACGAACTTGCACACCGGGCCGTCCTCGGGCGAGAGCCGCGCCGAATACGTGAGCGCGAGCGAACCGTCGTTGCCGCCCTCGACCACGGTCTTCGGCGGCATCACCGCGTCGCCCCTGCCGAGCGCGACGAACGCCCGCCGCTGGGATTCGATCGCGACGCCCACGCCCAGCACGGCGTCGATCTCTTCGGCGGAAAAGAATCGTGGCGCGGTCATCGCGTCCTCCGTTCGTAGGCCTCCAGCAGCTGCACCCCGGCGTCACGAAGGTAGACGTCGAGCAGCCGCTCGGCACCATGGTGGTCCCCGCGTTCCACGGCGGCGAGAATTCCTTGGTGCCGCTCGATGAACGGAGCGAAGTACGCGCTGGTGGGTTCGGTGAGCACGAAGAACAGCCGCGTCTCGGCGAGCACCTGCCGCGCGGTCGCGCTGATCCGCTCGCTGCGGGCGAGATCGGCGACCGCCTGGTGGAAGTGGATGCTCGCGGTCCCGACGTCGCGCCAGTCTTCGCGCGCGGCGCCACTACGCCCGTCGGCGACCGCCTGCGCCAGCGCCGAGAGGTCCGGCTCCGGCAGCTCCGCCGCCAGCCGGATCGCCGCGCATTCGAGCGCGCGCCGCGTGCGGTACAGGTCGCCGATGTCGGCGGCGGTCAGCTCACGCACGAAGACCCCGCGGTTGAGGTGGTGCACGATGAGCCGTTCGTGCGCGAGCAACTGGAACGCCTCGCGCAGGGTGTTGCGGGACACCCCGAGCGCGGCGCCGATCGCGGGCTCGGAAAGCCGGGTTCCCGGCAGGAACACGCCCTCGGCGATCCGCCCGCGCAGGATGCTCGCGACCCGTTCGGCGGTGCCGCTGCGCGTCAGCAGCCCGCGGTCGGCGGCCAGGGTTTCCGCGGCGTCGGCCGGCATGCCTACTTGACGCCGAGCTCGAAATCGAGGCTGTACCGGTTGCCCGGCATCGCGCCTGCCGCCTTCGCGCCGTCGATCGGCAGCACCGCCCCGTTGACGAACCGCGATTCGTCGCTGGCGAGGAACACCACGGCCTTCGCGACCTCCCACGCCTCGCCGACGCGCGCGGCGGGTGTGCTGGCGACGAGCTGGTGCTGCTTCGCCTCGAACTCGTCGGCGGAAGCGAGCGTGCCGCGCAGCATGTCGGTGTCGATCGCGCCGGGGCTCACCGTGTTGGCACGGATCCCCTGGTGCGCGTGCGCGACCGCGATCGACTTCATCATCCCGACGAGCGCGTGCTTCGTCGCGTTGTAGACCGGGTCGCCCGGCCTGCCCATCACACCGCCGTTGGAGGAGGTGGTGACGATGCTGCCCGCCTTCCACTCGATCATGTGCGGCAGCACGGCGCGGGTGCCGAGGAACGCGGCGCGCACGTTGAGCGCGAAGATGTGGTCGAACTCGGCGAGCGTGGTGTCCGCCAGTGGTTTGCCGAGGTGGATGCCGACGTTGTTGAACAGCACGTCGATCCGACCCCGCTCGGCGATCACCCCGCGGACGAACGCGTCCACTTGCGACTCGTCAGTGGCGTCCACAATGGAGTGCTGGTACCCGTCAATCCGCTCGGCTGGTTCTCGGATGTCGCTCGCGTGCACGGTGGCACCCTCGGCGAGGAATTCCTTGATGGTGGCCAGGCCGATCCCCCTGGCACCGCCGAAGACCACCGCCACCTTGTCCCGCAACCTCGCCATCAGTCTTCCTCTCTTCCGCTCGTCCGCACGATCTCGTAGTCACCGGGCAACCGGACGAGTGCCTCCGGTGCGCCGGTGTACCGCACTTCGACGCCATACTGCTCGCGCGCCGCCTCGACGGAGACGTACCCGTCGACGACGTCCGCGAGCACCTCGGCGGGGTCCCGCCGCATCGGATCGCCGAGGCCGCCGCCACCCGGCAGCACCACGTCGACCTCCACGCCTTCGCCGAGCGGCACCCTGCGCTTGGGCGGCAGGTCCTCGCCGCCGGTCAGCCCGAAACGGCCGGGCGCGCCGTCGCCGCCACCGTCCACTCCGGACGCAGGGTACCGCGTTCGGTCGACGTTCCCGTTGACACTCCAGGAAACCCCGGCGCGCGCCGTCATCCTGGTGGACTGGCCGAGCCCGCCGCGGCGGCGGCCCGCGCCCCCGGAATCCGTGCGCAGCACGCGTTCCCGCTGGATCAGCGGCGCCATCGTCTCGATCACCTCGGCGGGGGTCGACCGCAGTCCACTCGGGAATCCGGTGGTGGTCAGCCCGTCCTTGGTCGCGCGCGCCCCCATTCCGCCGGTCTGGAACACGTTGAGCATGAAATCGCCGCCGGGCCCGGTACCGCGCCAGATCAGCATCCACAACGCGTCCGCGCTCGCCGCCATGGTGATTTCCGGCACCGCGTGGCGCAGCGCGCCGATCAGCAGTGACGGCAGGAAGTGCCCGATGAGGTGCCGCGAGGCGACCGGGGCGGGCTCGGCGCAGTTGAGGATCGACCCTTCCGGCGCGGTCACGTGCACCGGCCGGAACGAGCCCGCGTTGTGCGGCACCTGCGGGGAAATCGCCGCCTTGACCGCGAACGAGGCGTACGCGCGCGTGTAGTTCAGCACCACGTTGATGCCGTGCCTGCTCTGCGGCGACGAGCCCGCGAAGTCGACGTGGACGTCCTCGCCGTCCACCGTGACGGCCACCTTAAGCACGACCTCTTCGTCGTCGAACCCGTCGGTGCGCATTTCGTTGGTGTAGGTACCGTCCGGGATCCGCGCGAGCGCGTCCCGCAGCGCGCGTTCGGACCGGTTCATGATCTCGGCGGCCACCTCGTCGAGCGAGCCGAGGCCGAACTCGTCCAGCAGGCGCACCAGGCTCGCCGCGCCCACCTCGTTGCCGGTGACCTGCGCGAGGAGATCGCCGATCGTCTCCTCCGGGGTGCGCACGTTCGCCCTGATCAGCCGTTCGAGATCGGCGTTGACCTCGCCGGCGCGCAGGAACTTCATGATCGGCAGGCGAAGGCCCTCCTCGAAGACCTCGCCCGCTTCCGCGGAGACGAGCCTGCCGCCGATGTCCGGCGCGTGGCAGCACGACGCGAACCACGCCACCAGCCTGCCGCGCGCGAACACCGGGGTCGCCACGGTGATGTCGTTGATCTGGCCCGCGGTCTGCCACGGGTCGTTGGTGAGCAGGACGTCGCCGGGCGCCAGTTCCTCCGGCGGGTAGGCGGCGGTGAAGTGGTGCATCCCGGTGGCCATCGCGTTGATGTGCCCTGGGGTGCCGCCGATGGACTGGCCGATCATCTCGCCGCGCGAGTCGAACACGGCGCAGGCGAGGTCGAGCGATTCCCTTACCACGGACGAAAACGCGGTGTTGACGAGCGCGTTCTGCTGCTCGGCGAGGATCGAATGCAGCCTGCTGCCGACGACGCCGACCAGGATCGGGTCCGTCACACCGTCACCTCCAGGCTGGCGTCCGCCCGTACGGCGCAGCGCGCGCCCGGCGGAACGACCAAAGTGGACTCCCGTTCCTCGACGATGGCCGGGCCGGTGAACCCGTCACCGGGGCGCAGCGCGTACCGGTCGAACACCGGCGTGTCGACAAATCCACCCGCCTCGGGGAAGTAGGCGGGCCTGGTGCCCTTCTTCGCCTCGCCGGTTTCCTCGCCGTGCAGCCGAAGCGCCACTTCCGGCACGGGCCCGCTGGACACCACCCGCCAGTTGAGCACCTCGGCCCCCACGTCGGGGCCGGTGCGCCGGTACAGCTCGCGGTAGGTGCGGGTGAACGCTTCGACGAGCGGCTCCGGCCAGTCGGCGCTGATCTCGGGCACCTCGACCCTGATCTCGTAACCCTGCCCCGTGTAGCGCATTTCCGCGATCCTGCGGTGCACGATGTCGGCACTGTCCACACCGGACTCGGTCAGCAGCGCTTCGCCTTCGGCTTCCATCGCCGCGAAGAGCGCGTCGACCTCGGCGCCGGTCAGTTCGTCCACACCGGACCGGGCGGACCGGACGAAGTCGAAGGCCAGCGGCGCGGTGAGGAAACCCAGCGCGCTCATCACGCCCGCCGCGGGCGGGGCCACGACACGCGGCGCGCCGAGCGCTTTCGCCACGCCCGCGCCGTGCACCGGACCCGCGCCGCCGAAGGCGAACATCGGCATTTCGGCGGGGTTCTTGCCGCGTTCGACCGCGTGCACGCGCGCCGCGTTGGCCATGTCCTCGTCGACACTGGCGTGGATGCCATACGCCGCCTGCTCCACGGAAACCCCGAGCGGCTCGGCGATCCTGGTGCGGATCGCTTCGCGCGCGGCGGCCGCGTCGAGGCTCATGGCGCCGCCGAGGAAGTACGCGGGATCGAGGTAGCCGAGCACGAGATCGGCATCGGTCACGGTCGGCTCGCTACCGCCCCGCGCGTAGCACACCGGGCCAGGCTCGGAACCCGCCGAATCGGGTCCGACGGTGAGCAGGCCCAGCGGGTCGATGCGCGCGATCGACCCGCCGCCGACCCCGATCTCGATCATGTCCGTCACCGGCACCTTCACCGGCAGCCCCGATCCGGGCAGCAGCCGGTACACCCTGCCGATTTCGAACTCGTGCGTCACCAGCGGCGCGCCACCGGAGATCATGCACAGCTTCGCCGTGGTGCCACCCATGTCGAACGCGAGGAGATCGGCTTCCCCCGCGCTCGCGCCGAACGCGGCCGCCGCGAGCGCGCCGCCCGCCGGGCCGGATTCGAGGATCCGGATCGGGTGGCGCGCGGCGGTGTCGACGGTCGCGATCCCGCCGTTGGACAGCATGATGTGCGGCGCGGGCCCGATTCCCGCGCCGTGCAGCCGTTTTTCGAGATCCCGCAGGTACCGTTCAGTGAGGTCCTGCACGTAGACGTTCGCCGTCGTCGTCGACGCGCGTTCGAACTCCCGGATCTCCGGCACGACCTCGCTGGAGAGCGCGACGCGCAGTCCCGGGGCGACCTCGCGCAGGATCTCCGCGGCGCGCCGTTCGTGGCGGGAGTCGGTGAACGCGTGCAGGAAGCAGATCGCGACCGCCTCGATCCCGCGCTCGGCCAGCTCGCGGCCGAGCCGGGCCACGTAGTCCTCGTCGAGCGGGGTGTCGACGGTGCCGTCGGCCAGTATCCGCTCCGGCACGTCGAAGCGGAGGCGCCGGGGCACCAGGGGTTCCGGCAGGTCGATCCGCAGGTCGTACAGTTCGTACCGGTGCTCGCGGCGCATTTCGAGCACGTCGCGGAACCCCGCGGTCGCCAGCAGCGCGGTGCGCGAACCCTTGCGTTCGATCAGCGCGTTCGTGACGAGCGTGGTGCCGTGCACGAGCTGCGTCACCGGCGCGGCGTCTTTCAGCGTGGCGCGCAGGACTTCCTCGACCGCGCGGGCGGGCTCGTCGTGAGTGGTCAGCACCTTGCCGACGGCCACGACCCCCGTCTCGTCGAGGACGCACAGGTCGGTGAACGTGCCGCCGATGTCGACGCCGATCCTCACCTGGCCCCCTTCCGGTGCCAGCGCGGCGAGGTGTTCACCGGCGGCCGCAGCGCCGCGCCGACCACCAGCACGTTCGGCCCCCGCCCGGCGGTCAGCTCTGTCCACTTGGCACGGAACTCGTCGCCGAACCCTTCGACGCGCACGCCGGGAATGCCGAAACTCCTTGCCAGCGCGACGAAATCCGGGGTGACCAGATCGACGCCGCGGTGCGCGACGCCCTCCTGGTCCTGGTCGAACCGCAGCATCCCGTAGCCGCCGTCGTCGACGACGAGCACGGTCAGCGGAAGCCGTTCCTGCGCGAGCGTGGTCAGCTCGCCGCAGCCGTAGAGGAACCCGCCGTCGCCGGTGACGCACACCGTCCTGGCACCCGACGCGGCGGCACCGAGCGACGCGGGGAAGCCGAACCCGAGCGTGCCCCAGCCCATCGGGTAGGCGAAGGTACGCGGCTCGCGCACCCGGTGGAAGCCCCCTGCCCAATACCCGGCGACGCACATGTCGGCGACCACGACCGCGCCGGGGTCGAGTTCGGCG
This sequence comes from Amycolatopsis sp. CA-230715, assembly GCF_018736145.1. Lineage (GTDB taxonomy): Bacteria > Actinomycetota > Actinomycetes > Mycobacteriales > Pseudonocardiaceae > Amycolatopsis. The sequence continues at coordinate 6,103,641 of NZ_CP059997.1, read as the reverse complement.
AGCGCGTCGAGGAGGACGGCCGCCTGCGGTTCCTCGGTCTCGATCCGTTGGCGCACTTGGCTTTTCACGTCGTCGAGCGGCGGTTGCGCTTTCGGCGGCAAGCCGTCGGCGAGCCGTGCGGTCACTTCGCGAGCGTCACCGGCGAGCGTGAGATCGGGTGCGTAGTTCTTCGCCGCGTCCGCCGCGTCGACGTTCACGGCGATCAGTCGCGGCGGAGCGGGCATGAGCCAGTTCTGCGTCATCAGGCCGTCGAAATCGGTCCCGATGCCGAGCACCACGTCGGCCCCGTCCCACAGCGCGCCGACCTCGGGCGCGTGCACCGGATTCGGCGCCAGGCACGGATGGTCCGGCGGCAGGAGTCCCCGCGCGGCGAACGTGGTGACCACCGGCGCGCCGAGCCGCTGGGCGAGCGCGCCGATCTCGGTACCCGCACCCGCCCGCAGCGCACCGCCTCCCGCCCAGATGAGCGGGCGCTCGGCCGACGCGAGCACCTCTCGCGCGCGTTGTATGTCCACTTCGGACGGAACGGGCAGCGGCTCCGGTTCCGGTGGCGCGCCGATCTCCCCGGCGGGGTGCCGCAGCAGGTCGGTCGGGATGCCGACGTAGACGGGCCCGCTCTGGGGGCGCAGCGCGAGCGCGGCCGCTTCGAGCACCACCGCCCCGATCTCGTCGGCGGTACCGACGGTGAACGTCCCCTTCGTCACGGGCGCGAACAGCGCCGCCTGATCGCTCGTCTCGTGCAGGACACCGCGCACCACACCGGGTTTGCGCAGCGTGGACGGGATGTCCGTGGCGATCACGAGCACCGGCGAGCCGGAAGCCCGCGCCTCGCCGACGGCACCGAGCGTGTTCGCCGCGCCGGGTCCGGTGGTGACCAGCGCGACGCCGAGCTTCCCGGTCGTCCTCGCGTACCCGTCGGCGGCATACCCGGCGGTCTGCTCGTGGCGGACACCGATCAGCCTTCGCTCGGCGAGGGCTTCCCAGACCGGCAGGTTGTGCACGCCGGGGAGACCGAAGGCGACCTCGACCCCGAGCCTCGCCAGTGCGTCCGCCAGCCGATCGGCACCCGTGTCCGTCACCGGGCCGACGGTACCGAATCGTTCAACGATCCAGCAATAGCGCTTCAACGGCAGAGCGCTTCAGACGATGTTGTGCTCCGCGGCCGTCGCGGTCCGGTCGGCGAACCGGCGGACGTCCAGCTCGGCGACGTCGATGGCGGGCTGCCTGCCGAGGAACAGGTCCCGCACGACGCGTCCGATCGCGGGCCCCATCTGGAATCCGTGCCCGGAAAACCCGGTGGCGTAGAGGAACCGCGACACCCCGGCGGCCTCGCCGACGAGCTGGTTGTGGTCCGGCGTCATCTCGTACAGCCCGGCCCACGCGGTCTTGACCCCGGCGTCGAGCACGGCCGGGACGCGCCGCTGCGCCAGCTCGGCGAGCCGGGGCAGCCAGGTCCCGGCTTCGTAGCGGGTGTCGAACCCCGGCCGGGCGCGCGGGTCGGGGAAGGACATCGCGAGCCCGTCGCCCTCGCGGTGGAAGTAGAAGGCGGACGGCATCTCCACGGTCAGCGGCACCGAATCCGGTATCCCGGCGACCGGCCCGGTGAACACCACCTGCCGCCGGTGCGGCTCCACCGGCAGATCCACGCCCGCGAACGCGCCGACGGCCCGCGACCACGCGCCCGCCGCGCACAGCACGGCCGAGGTCCGCACCCGGCCCGCCGACGTGCGCACACCGGTGATCTCGTCGCCGTCGCGGTCGATGCCGTCCACCGTCACGCCCGTGCACAGCGTGGCGCCGTGTGCCCGCGCCGCGCGCGCGTACCCCTGAACGGCCGAATCCGGGGTCGCCTTGGCGTCATCCGGTGACCACACGGCGGCCACCACGCCGTCGGTGTCGATCAGCGGCGACACCCGCTTGGCCTCCGCCACGCCGACGAGTCTGCTGTGGACACCGTAGGAGTTCTGCAGCGCGACCCCGCGCTCGAACTCCGGCAGCTCGGCTGGATCGGTGAGCAGGTACAGGTAGCCGTCGCGACGGAAGTCGATCTCGACGCCGTAGCGGCTCTCGAAGGCCGCGTACTCTTCGAGCCCGGCCAGACCGAGTTCGATGTTGACCCGGCTGGTGAACGACGACCTGATCCCGCCCGCCGCCTTCGCCGTCGACCCGGCGCCGAGCGGGCCGGAGTCGACGAGCAGAACGTCCACTCCGGACTCGGCGAGCCGGTGGGCGCAGCTCACGCCGATGATCCCGCCGCCGACGACCACGATGTCCGCGGTGGCGGGAAGGCTCGTCATCGCCGGTCGATCTCCTCTGCTGCCGGTGGCGGACCCGGCGGCGTGCCGTCCCCGAACGGCCTGCCGCCGAGCGACTCGCGACCGTGCGGGGTCGCCCAGCCGGACAGATCCGGGCCGTTCGGCACGATCCGCGTCGGGTTGACCTGCTCGTGCACCTGGTAATAGTGGCGCTTGATGTGGTCGAAGTCGACGGTGTCGCCGAAGCCGGGAGTCTGGTACAAATCGCGCGCGTAAGCCCACAGCACCGGCATTTCCGCGAGCTTTTCCCGGTTGCACTTGAAATGCCCGTGGTAGACCGGGTCGAACCGGACGAGCGTGGTGAACAGCCGGATGTCGGCCTCGGTGATGGTGTCGCCGACGAGGAAGCGCTGGTTTTCCAGCCGGGCCGACAACTCGTCCAGCTTCGCGAACAGGCGCCGGTACGCGTCGTCGTAAGCGGCCTGCTTGCTCGCGAAACCCGCTTCGTAGACGGCCGCGTTGACGTCGGCGTGCACCCCGCGGTTGACCTCGTCGATCTCGTCGCGCAGCCGTTCCGGGTACAGCTCGGGCGCGCCTTCCCGCTGGTGCGCCGTCCATTCCGTGGACAGGTCGAGCGTGATCCGCGGATAGTCGTTCGTGACGAGCTTGCCGCTCGGCACGTCGACGATCGCGGGCACGCTGATGCCGCCGTCGTAACCCGGTTCCGCCGCGAAGTACGCCTCGCCGAGGTACTTGATGCCCAGTACCGGATCCCGGTCACCGGGATCGAGGGTGAAGCGCCAGCTCTTCTCGTCCTGGATCGGGTCCGCGACGGCGACCGAAAGCGCTTGCTCCAGCCCGAGCAGGCGGCGCACGATCAACCCGCGGCTCGCCCACGGGCACGCCCGGCTCACCACCAGCCGGTAGCGGCCGGGTTCGACCGGCCAGCCGTCGCGGCCGTCGGCGGTGATGCGCGCGTCGAAGTGGTTGGCGGAGCGGTGGAACTCGCCCGTCTCCGGATCGGTCGGGATGGTCATGCCCTCGACGATAGGCGCGGTCGCCGCGTCGCGCTTTCTCGTTTGGAGCAGCGGGCTTTTTCCCCGTGCCGACAATGTGCTTAGACTCTCGGCACTCGACGAAGGACTATGAGGTGGTCGCCATGCCGTTGATGCCCGTGACCGACTCGATGTTCCTGCTGGTGGAGACCCGCGAACATCCGATGCACGTCGGCGGTCTCGAACTGTTCGAGAAACCGGAAGGCGCGGGCCCGGAGTACCTGAGCGAGCTGCGGCAGCGGCTGCGCGAGGACACGAACATGCGCCCGATCTTCCGCCGCAGGCCGGCGAACCCGGTCAACACCGCGGGGCACCTCGCGTGGTCGGAGGACAACGATCTCGACATCGACTACCACTTCCGGCATTCCGCGCTGCCCCAGCCCGGCCGGATCAGGGAACTGCTCGAACTGACCTCGCGCTGGCACGGCACGCTGCTCGACCGGCACCGGCCGCTGTGGGAGATCCACCTCATCGAGGGCCTGCAGGACGACCGGTTCGCGATCTACAGCAAGATCCACCACGCGCTGCTCGACGGCGTCTCCGCGCTGCGGCACCTGCAGGGCACCCTCAGCGACGACCCCGGCGACCTGGACTGCCCGCCGCCGTGGGGCTCGCGCGAGGTCAACGGACACCGCAACGGGCGCGCGCCCACCTCGTTGTTCAAGACCGCGGGCAAAACCCTGAGTCAGCTCGCCGGGATCGCGCCCGCCGCGTACAAGGTGGCGAACGAGGCGTTCCGCGAGCACACGCTGACCCTGCCGCTGCAGGCGCCGAAGACGATGCTGAACGTGCCGATCGGCGGCGCCCGCCGGTTCGCCGCGCAGTCGTGGTCTCTCGAACGCGTGCGCGCCATCGCCACCGCCGCTGGGGTCTCCCGCAACGACGTCGTGCTGGCGATGTGCTCCGGCGCGCTGCGCGACTACCTGATCGAACAGCGCGCGCTGCCGGACGCCCCGATGACCGCGATGGTCCCGGTGTCGCTGCGGGCCAAGACCGACGACAGCGAAGCCGCGGGCAACAACATCGGCGCGCTGCTGTGCAACCTCGGCACCGACAAGGCCGACCCGGCCGACCGGCTCGCGGTGATCCACAAGTCGATGCGCGACGGCAAGCGGATGTTCAAGCAGCTCACCCCGTTGCAGGTGCTGCTGCTGTCCGGGATCAACGTCGCCGCGCTCGGCGCCTCGCCGATCCCCGGCGTCGTCAACAACACCAAGCCGCCGTTCAACCTGGTGATCTCGAACGTGCCGGGGCCGCGGTCCCAGATGTACTGGAACGGCGCGCGCCTCGACGGCATCTACCCCGCGTCGGTCCTGCTCGACGGGCAGGCGCTGAACATCACCCTCACCAGCAACGGCGACAACCTCGACTTCGGCATCACCGGGTGCCGCCGCAGCGTGCCGCACCTGCAGCGCATCCTGACCCACCTGGACACCGCCTTGGCCGAGCTGGAGTTCGCGACCCGCTGACGCGGTGGCGCGTCCCTTCCCCCGGGAAAGGACGCGCCACCACCGAATTCCGGAGTCCGAAAAGGACTCAGTTGCCGTCCGCGGTGTAGATGGCGCCCGGCGTCACGATCCACAGCCTGCCGTCGGGGCCCGCCACCTCGTCGCGGGTGCGGCCGAGATCGGTGTAGAGCTTCCCGCCCTTGCCCGCGGTGTCCAGTTTGTACGTGCCGCCCTTGAGCGCGGCCATGTACAGCTTTCCTTTGTAGTTGGCGATTCCGCTCGGCGTGGCGTCCGAAGTGGACCATTGGTTGACCGGGTTGGTCATCCCCGGCTCCGAGCACTTGCCCTCGCACTTCGGCCAGCCGTAGTTCTTGCCTGCCTCGATCTTGTTCAGCTCGTCGTAGGTGCTCTCCCCGACTTCGGAGGCGTAGAGCTGGTCGCCGACCCAGGTCAGGCCCTGCACGTTGCGGTGGCCGTAGGAGTAGACGGGGTTGCCGAACGGGTTGCCCGGCGCGGGCTTGCCGTCGGTGGTGATGCGCAGGATCTTGCCGCCGAGCGAGTTCTTGTCCGGGGCGTTGGAGCTCTTCTTCGCGTCACCCGTGCCCGCGTAGAGGAACCCGTCGGGACCGAACTTGATCCGCCCGCCCTGGTGGAACTGCGTGCCCCGCGGGATACCGGTGAGGATCGGCACCGGGTCCCCGCCGAGCTTGAGCTTCGCGATCCGGTTGTCCGAGCTCGTCGTGTAGTAGACGTAGACGGTCTGGTCCTGCGCGTAGTGCGGGGAAACCGCGATCCCGAGCAGCCCGGCCTCCTTGGTGACGCTCACCCCGGGAACCGTCTGCACGTCGGAGACCTTGCCCGACTTGTCGATCTTGCGGATCTTCTTCGAGTCCTTCTCGGTGAACAGAGCGGTGCCGTCGGGCAGGAAGTCGACGGACCAGGCCTCGTTCAGGCCGCTCGCGACCTTCTTCGGTGCGGCGGCTGGCGCGGCGGAGGTCACCGCGGGGCCGCCGACGGTCAGCGCGGCGAACGCGAACGCGGCCGCGAAGACGGCGCTTCGACGCAGGGACATGGAGCCTCCAGAAGTCGGGTGGGTGTTCCGGCGGCGGGGTGCCCCTGCGGCGGGGCCACCTGGACGCATAGAACCACCTCTGGCGCCGGAGCCGACACCACCGTCTGGGTGCATAGCACATCGTACATCAGATCTATTATGACTCCGTTAGGTAATAATTTTTACGAAGTAGTGGACCAGACCAGCGAACCTGTGCCAAGCGGCAAGAGAACCTCCTTTCCGCTCTGGATATCCGGGCGCGTGAGCTTCTAGGGTCGACGTGCCCTATCCGGCCCTTTGGGCGGCGGCGAGAGTCGAGCCGCCGGTGATCAGAGGAGTGCACATGAAGGAAACCCAGGTCGAGGTCTGGACCACACCGGACTTCGTGGAGTACGAAACCCCCATGGAGGTCACCGCGTACGCGGCCCGCATGGAGGACTAGGAGTGCGGGGTGGAGGGTCTGCCAGGCCCTCCACCTCCTCCGGTGACACCGGCCGAGGAGGACATCATGACCACCAGTGCTCCGCTCAGTGAAACAGAATTCGTCGCCGCGCTGCGCGGACTGTCCCATCGGTACTGGGGAACACACCCCTTCCACCACCGGCTGCACGACGGCGATCTCGATGAGCGGGAGCTGAAGATCTGGGCCGCGAACCGCTGGTACTACCAGTGCGTGCTCCCGCGGAAGGACGCGGCGATCATCAGCAACTGCCCGGTGCCGGAGATCAGGCGGCACTGGCTCGACCGGATCGTCTACCACGACGGCGCTCGCGAGGGCGAAGGCGGTATCGAGCGCTGGCTGCGCCTGTGCCAGGCGGTCGGCCTGACCCGCGAAGAGGTGCTCGACGAGCGCCACCTCGCGCCGGGCGTCCGGTTCGCCGTCGACGCCTACGTCACCTTCGCGCGGACGAGACCGTGGGTGGAAGCGGTCGCGTCCGGGCTGACCGAGATGTTCGCCGGTCATCTCATGCGCCGCAGGGTGAGCGACATGCTGGCGAACTACGCGTGGATCCGCGCCGAGGACCTCGACTACTTCACGAACCGGATCGACGCGGTCTCCGGCGAAGGACAGGCCACAGTGGACATAGTCGTGCGGTACTCGACCACCCGGACCGAGCAGGAGGCCGCGATCGCCGCGCTCTCCTTCAAGTGCGACGTGCTGTGGTCCATCCTGGACGCGGTCGAGCGCGCGTGCGAAAAGGACTGATCATGGCGAAACCCAAGCTGCGCACCGGAGTCCGGCTCACCTACGACCGGACAAGAGAAACCCACGTGCTGCTCTTCCCGGAAGGCGTGCTGGTGCCCAACGCGACCGCCGCCGCGGTCCTCGGGCTCTGCGACGGCGAAGCCACCGTCGAGGAGATCACCGCATCGCTCGGTGAGCGGTACTCCGGCGTGCGCACGCAGGAAGTCGTTGCCCTGCTGGAAAAACTGGCCGATCGGCAGGTGGTCCGGTGGACGTGATCGAACCGCCGCTGGGGCTGCTCGCCGAGCTGACCCACCGCTGCCCGCTGCACTGCCCCTACTGCTCGAACCCGCTCGAACTTCTCACCCGTGACGCCGAACTGGGCACCGAGGACTGGCTGTCCATCCTCACCCAGGCTCGCGAGCTCGGCGTGCTCCAGGTCCACATGTCCGGCGGGGAACCGTTGGCGCGCCCGGATCTTCCCCGGCTCGTCGAGCACGCGACCGGGCTCGGCTGCTACGTCAACCTCGTCACGAGCGGCCTCGGGCTCACCGACACCCGGCTCGCCGATCTCGCCGACCGGGGCATCGCGCACATCCAGCTGTCCGTGCAGGGCGCCGACGCCGAGCGCGCCGACCGCCTCGCCGGCGCCAAGGCGTTCCACCACAAGATCAGGGCGGCCGAGCTGGTCAAGGCCCACGACCTCCCGCTGAGCGTGAACGTGGTGCTGCACCGGCAGAATCACGACCAGCTCGCCGGGATCATCGCGCTCGCCGAGGAAATGGGAGCCGACCGGCTCGAACTGGCGAACACCCAGTACTACGGCTGGGCGCTGCGCAACCGCGACGCGCTGATGCCGACCCCGGACCAGCTCGCCGCCGCCGAACCCGTCGTGCGCGCCGCGGCCGAGCGGCTGCGCGGGCGGATGGAGATCATCTACGTCGTCGCCGACTACTACGAGCCGTACCCGAAGCCGTGCATGTACGGCTGGGGCGCGCGGCAGCTGACCGTCGCGCCGAACGGCGACGTGCTCCCCTGCCCTGCCGCGACCGCGATCACCACGCTCGAACTGGACAACGTCACGAAGCGGCCGCTCGCGGAGATCTGGTACGACTCGACGTCGTTCAACGCCTACCGCGGCGAGGACTGGATGCGCGAGCCGTGCCGCACGTGCGATCGGCGCGGCCTCGACCACGGCGGCTGCCGGTGCCAGGCGTTCCTGCTCACCGGTGACGCGGCGGCGACGGATCCGGTGTGCTCCCGCTCGCCGGACCGCGGCGTCGTCGATCTCGTCCTCGCCGCACCCCGGCACGAACCGCCGCTGGTCATGCGGGAGGTCACGCGATGAAGGTGGCACTGCTCGGCACCGCGGCCGGTGGCGGCTTCCCCCAGTGGAACTGCGCGTGCGCGCTGTGCCGGAGTGGGGCGGCGCCGCGCACCCAGGACTGCCTCGCGGTCAGTGCCGACGGCAAGGGCTGGTACCTGGTCAACGCCTCCCCCGACATCCGCGCCCAGGTGCTGGCGACCCCGGAGCTGGCGCCGGGCCCCGGCCCGAGGGAAACCCCGCTGCGCGGCGCTTTCCTCACCGACGGCGAACTCGACCACACCCTGGGCCTGCTGATGCTGCGCGAAGGCGCGGGCATGACCGTGTGGGCGCCCGACGCCGTGCTGCACGCGACGCGCCACGCCCTGCCGATGCAGGCCGTCGTGGCGGGGTACGGCGAGTGGACTTGGCGCCCGCTCTCCTCCGGTGCGGTGATCGACGGGCTGCGAGTGTCGGTGCTGCCGGTCGGCACCAAACGCCCGAAGTACGCCACATCATCCACAGTGGACGGTCCGTGGGTGGTGGCGTACCGGTTCGACGACCCGGTGACGGGCGGCTCGCTCGTGTACGCGCCGTGCCTGGCGTCGTGGCCACCCGGTTTCGACCACTTCGTGCGCGGCGCGAGCTTCGTGCTGCTCGACGGGACGTTCCACGGCGGCGGCGAAATGTCCGGGGCCACCGGCTCGTCCGCCGACGGCGCCCAGCGCGCGATGGGGCACCTGCCGGTTTCCGGGGCGGACGGCAGCCTGGCGCTGATCCGGCGGCAGCTCGTGCTCGCGCCGGACCAGCGCTGGGCCTACACGCACCTGAACAACACGAACCCCTTGGTGGACCACGATTCCGCGGCGCACCAGGAGGTGCTCGCCGCCGGGGTCGAAATCCCGCACGACGGCACGGTGCTCACGCTGTGACGGACCCGGCCGCCCTCAGGCGACGCCCTCCGGGCTGGCGCCGTCCACCTGCACGCCCTTGGCGGTGATCCGCTCGATCTCGGCCAGGTCGTCGGCGGACAGGTCGAGATCCGCGGCGGCGAGGCTGTCTTCGATGTTCTTCGGCTTGCGGGCGCCGACGATCGCGACGTGCACGCCGGGCTGGGCGAGCACCCACGCGATCGCCACCTGGCTCACCGTGGCGTCCTTGGTCTTGGCGAACTCGGCCAGTTCGGCGACGGCTTCGACGTTGCGGCGCAGGCTGTCGCCCCCGAACGCGGTGGCCTTCGAACGCCAGTCGCTCGCTTCGAACGTGGCGTCCGCGGTGAGCGAACCGGTGAGCAGCCCGCTGCCGAGCGGGCTGTAGGCCAGCACACCGATTTCGTGCTCCCTGGCGTAGGGCAGCGGGTCGGTCTCGATGTGGCGGCGGAAGAGGTGGTACGGCGGCTGAAGCGTCTCGACCGGGCGGGTGCGGTCGAAGTCGGCGAGCTGCGCCGCGTCGTAGTTCGACACCCCGGCGTGGCGGATCTTGCCCGCGTCGACCAATTCCTGCAGCACCCCCGCGGTCTCCTCCGCCGGGGTGTCCGCGTCGGGCCAGTGCACCTGGTACAGGTCGATGTGGTCGAGCCCGAGGTACTCGAGGCTTTCTTCGACGCCCTTGCGGATCCACGCCCGGCCCGCGTCGCGCGGGCGCTCGCCACCGGGGTTGATCCCGCCCTTGGTGGCGATCACCAGGCTGTCGCGGTCACGCTTCAGCTCGTCGCGGAGCGCCTTGCCGAGCAGGGCCTCCGACTTGCCGAACCCGTAGGCCTGCGCCGTGTCGAAGAAGTTGACGCCGAGTTCCCTGGCGTGCTGGATGGCCGAAACGGCGGTCTGCTCGTCGAACGAGCCCCAGTCGCCGCCGAGCTGCCAGGTCCCGAAAGCGATCCTCGAGACGTCGAGGCCGCTCTTGCCCAAAATCGTCCTACGCATGCCTCCAGCACACCACAGGCTCTGGATCGATGCATCCGGCGGTGCCGGTCAGCGGAGCACCCCGGCCGGCCGGTCGACCGGCCACGGGCGGATCTCCTCCAGCAGCTTCGCCACCGCGAGCACGAGATCGTCGGAATGCCGCGGCCCGACGATCTGCAGCCCGACCGGCAACCCGCCCTCGGTGAACCCGGCTGGCACGCTGATCGCGGGCTGCTGGGTCATGTTGAACGGGTAGCTGAACCGCGTCCACTCCGGCCAGCTGCTCAGCCCGCTGCCCGGCGGCACGTCGACACCGGCCTCGAACGGCACGATCGGCATGGTCGGGGTGATCAGCACGTCGTAGCGGGTGTGGAACTCGCCCATGTGGATGCCGAGCGCGGCGCGCTCCGCGTTCGCGCCGAGGTAATCGCTCGCGGAGTAGGTGAGGCCCTTTTCCCACACCTTCCGCAGACCGGGGTCGATGACCTCCGCCGAGCCCTCGGGGAAGCTGTCCAGCCACTTCGCCGCGCCGGTCGACCACAGCACGTCGAAGGCGTCCATCGGGTCGCTGAAACCGGGCGCGGTCTCGGTGACGTTCAGCCCGGCCTCGGTGAGCGCGGCGACCGCGGAGGTGACGATCTTGGCGACCTCCGGGTCGACCTTGACGTAGCCGAGATCGGGTGAGAACGCGGCGTTGATCCCGCGGACGTCGCGGCGGACGGCCGACCGGTAGTCGCCCGCGAGCGGCGGAAGTGCCGCGGGGTCACGGAAATCCGCCAGTGCGAGCACGTCGAGCAGGAGCGCGATGTCGTCGACCGAGCGCGCCATCGGCCCGGCGTGCGCGAGCGCGCCGAACGGGCTCGCCGGGTACAGCGGGATGCGGCCGTGCGTCGGCTTGAGCCCGACGATGCCGCAGAACGACGCCGGGATCCGCACCGAACCGCCGCCGTCGGTGCCCACCGACAGCTCGCCCATCCCGGCCGCGACCGCGGCCGCGCTGCCCCCGCTCGACCCGCCCGCGGTGCGGGTGGTGTCCCACGGGTTGCGGGTGATCCCGGTGAGCGGGTTGTCCGTGACGCCCTTCCAGCCGAGCTCCGGTGTCGTGGTCTTGCCCAGCAGCACCAGCCCGTTTTCGCGCAGCCGCGCGGTGACCGGGCTGTCCACCTCCCACGGCTGGTCGGGGTCGATCGCCTTGGAGCCCCGCAGCGTCGGCCAGCCCTGGGTGAGGAACATGTCCTTGATCGAAGTGGGCACGCCGTCGAGCCAGCCGATCGGGTTGCCCTGCCGCCAGCGCTCCTCCGAGCCCTTCGCCTGCTCGAGCGCCGCCTCCGCGTCGACGAGGCAGTACGCGTTGAGGTCGCCGTCGCGGTCCTCGATCGCCTTCAGCGCCGCCTGCGTCGCCTCCACCGGCGACAGTTCGCCCGTCGAGTACGCGGCGACGAGTTCACTCGCGGTCAGCAGGGTGCCGGTGTTGGCAGGCATGGTTCTCCTTGTTCGCCGGTGCGCCCGGTTCGCTGGTCCGTCGTCTCGCGTCAGGGCGAGGACGGCACGTAACCCAGTTTCTTGTCCACGACATTACGAAGCGGCACGCCCTCGCGCCACCGCTGGAAGTTGTCCGCGAACACCTCGACGAGGGTGTTGCGCCAGCCGACGAAGTCACCCGACATGTGCGGTGACACCAGCACTTCCGGCATGGTCCACAATGGACTCTCGGCGGGCAGCGGCTCGGTCTCGAACACGTCCAGCGCCGCACCGGCCAGCTGCCCGTCCCGCAGCGCGGCGACCAGGTCCCCGGTCACCACCAGCTCACCGCGGCCGACGTTGACGAACCGCGCGGACGGTTTCATCGCCGCGAACGCCTTCGCGTCGAACATGCCCTTGGTCCGCTCGGTCAGCGGCGCCACCGCGACCACGTAGTCGGCTTCCGGCAACTGCTCGGCGAGCGCCTCGGAGGAGTGGACGGTGCCGAAGTCCGGGTCACCGTCGCGGGCCCGCCGCCCCGCGCCGGACACCCGCATGCCCGCCGCCCGCAGCAGCCGCGCGATCGACCTGCCGATCGGACCGGTGCCGACCACGATCGCCCGCTTGCCGCCGATCCGCTCGCTTTCCCTGTGCAGCCACCGGTTTTCCCGCTGCAGGTCGAGCGAGCGCGCGATGCCCTTCGCGAAGGTCAGGATCACGCCGAGCACGTACTCGGCGATCGAATCGTCGAACACGCCGCGCGAGTTGGTCAGCACGACCTCGCTGTCCACCAGCCCGGGGAACAGCACGGGATCGACCCCCGCGCTCGCGATGTGCAGCCAGCGCAGCCGGTCGGCCGCGTGCCATGCGCCGGGCACCGCGGTGGAGAGGAAGTCGTAGACGAACAGCGCGTCGGCTCCGGCCAGCGCGCCGGCCAGGCCGTCGGCGCCGGTGTAACGAACCTCGGCGGCCTGTTCGATGCTGTGCATGTCCGGGGGGTGCTTGTCGCCGCACAGCACCGCCAGCACCGGGGAATCCGTGCCGATCACATTGACACGGTATGAGCCGGTCGTATGATTGTCAACAATCCGAGGAGCCACCCCGGAGGCACTCCTTCCACATCGTTCGCCGGAGGCTGGAGCCTTGGATTTCTCGTTGCCCGAATTCGAAGGGCCGCTCGCCCAGCGGGGCATCGGCGTGATCGCGCCGTTCGACCTCGCACTGGAGCGCGAGCTGTGGCGCTGGGTGCCGATGGAAGTGTCGCTGCACCTCGCGCGCACCCCGTACGAGCCGGTGCCGGTCAGCATGGAGATGGCGCAGCTGGTCAGCAACAGCGCCCACCTCGCCACCGCCACCCGCGACGTGCTGCACGTGGAGCCGGAGGTGGTCGCCTACCTGTGCACCTCGGGCAGCTTCGTCAACGGCGTCGACTACGAACGGTCGCTCACGAAGGCGATCTGCGACGCGGGCGCCCCGGACGCGGTGACCACCTCCGGCGCGCTCGCCGAGGTGCTACAGCAGCTCGGCAGCAGGCGCATCGCGGTGATCACCCCCTACGACGCCGATCTCACCGGCAGCCTGCACCGGTTCCTCGCCGAACTCGGCGTCGAAACCGTGGCGAGCGAGCACCTCGGGCTCGGCGGCGGCATCTGGAAGGTCAGCTACCGCACGATCGCCGAGCGGATCCTGAAGGCCGACCACCCCGACGCCGAAGCGATCTTCGTCAGCTGCACCAACCTCCCCACCTACGACCTGATCGAACCGCTCGAAACCGCGCTCGGCAAACCCGTGCTGACCGCGAACCAGCTCACCATGTGGGCCTGCCTCAACCGGATGCGGCTGCCGATCGTCGGCCCCGGCAACTGGCTGCGGGAGGTCAGTTGACACGTGACCGCGCTCGACTTGTCCGTTAGGATTGTCGACAATCTACAGCCCCAGCGTCGCAGGAGGTCCGCCTTGCCGGTCATCGGCTTCATCTATCCCGACCACGCGGCCGAGGACGACTACCCGCTGGCCGAGGGTGTGCTCGGGGCCGGGGTGCGGTTGCCCGTGGAGCACATCTACGGCACCGACCTGCACGCCGTGCCCGAACTGCTCGATCTCGGGAGCCCGGCACGGCTCGCCGAAGGCGCGCGCCTGCTCGCGAAGCACGAACCGGACGCCGTGGTGTGGGCCTGCACGAGCGGCAGCTTCGTCTACCGCCCCGACGGTGCCCGTGAACAGGTCGAAAAGCTCGCCGAAGCAGCGGGTAAGCCCGCGTCCAGCACCTCCTTCGCGTTCGTCAACGCCGCCGCCGCACTCGGTGTGCGGAAGGTGGCCGTCGCCGCCAGCTACCCCGATGACGTGGCGAAGCTGTTCGTCGAGTTCCTCGCTTCCGGTGATGTCGAAGTGGTTTCGATGTCGAGCGAAGACATCGACACGGCCGCCGAGGTCGGCAGGCTGTCGCCCGAGGCCGTGGTCGAACTGGCCGTGTCGCACGACCATCCGGACGCCGAAGCGGTGCTCGTGCCGGACACCGCGATGCGCACCCTCGGCGTGCTCGGCGCCATCGAAGAACGGCTCGGCAAACCGGTGCTCACGGCCAACCAGGTCACCATCTGGGAAGGGCTGCGGCTGGCCGGGGAAACGAAGACCGTAGATTCGTTCGGCACACTGTTCCGCAGAGGGGGCGAATGACCGTGCCGCTTGCCGATATCGAACCGGTCAGCAGGGAATCGACGGCGGGCATCATCGCCCGCCAGCTGCGCGACGCCATCATGAACGGCTCGCTGCAGCCCGGCACCCAGCTCGGGGAGACCGAGCTCGCCGCGCAGTTCCAGGTGTCGCGGGGTCCGCTGCGCGAGGCGATGCAGCGCCTGGTGTCCGAAGGGCTGCTGCGCAGCGAGCGCCACCGCGGCCTGTTCGTGATCGACCTCGGGCCCGAAGACGTCTACGACATCTACACCGCGCGCTCGGCGATCGAGCGCGCGGCCGCGCTCCGGATCGTCCGCGGCGACCGCGAGGCCGTCGCCGCGGTGCTCGCCGAATCGGTGCACGAGATGGCCACGGCGGCCGAGCAGGACGATCCCACCGCGTTGTCCGAGGCCGATCTGCGCTTCCACGAAGCGCTGATCGCCGCCTCCGGCAGCAAGCGGCTGGTCCGGATGGCCCGCACCCTGCTGATCGAGACCAGGATGTGCCTGTCCGCGCTGCAGAACACCTACCAGGGCATCGAGGAGCGGGTGACCGAGCACAACCAGATCATCGAGGCGATCCGCGCCGGTGACGAGGACGCCGTGCTCTCCCTCCTCGAAGCGCACATGGAGGACGCGGTGCAGCGGCTCGCCCCCGGCAACAGCCTGCAGTCCGGCCAGGCGCCCGCACCGCTCGGGCCGGTCGACGTGTCCACAGTGGACGAACGGGAGCTGCTGGTGACCAGCGACGGCGCGCACGCGGCATCCGGCCGCGCGGCAGCGAAGTCCGGGCGCGGCGGGAAGTAGCCCCTCGGCTCTTCAGGGATCGTCACCGCGCGGAGCGGTCGCGCGGCTGCCGAGAACGGGCTGCCCGCCTTGGCCGTCGTTGTACGCGCGTTCCCACGGCATGCGGCCTTCGTCGTCGGCGTACACCAGTTGCAGGCCGCGGATCTTCTTGCCGTACAGGCCCACGGCCATCAGCAGATGCACCGAGGGCTCGGCCAGCTCGACGAGCTCGATCGACGGCCCGCCGTTTTCGAAGGTGATGCGCTCGCCCGGCACCGGTGTGTCGTCGCTGTGGCCGAGATGGGACGCGAACTCGTTGAGGAGCCCGGCGGAGACCTCGCCGGGCAGCCCGGTCACCACCAGCTCCGGCCGCCCCGTCCTGGTGAGGCCGACCGTGTAAGCCCAGCTCGCGCGCACCGCGTCCTCCTCCACCGACTGGACGATCCAGCCGTACTTGGTTATTTCACCGGCGATGTAGTCGAGGTAGTCGCCGACGCTCTTTCCCGGGTTGTCGCATTGCCAGCACATGGGTGCTCCCCTCCGTGGTCGATGACAGCCACTATCGCGGGAA
Source organism: Amycolatopsis sp. CA-230715 (assembly GCF_018736145.1). Taxonomy (GTDB): domain Bacteria; phylum Actinomycetota; class Actinomycetes; order Mycobacteriales; family Pseudonocardiaceae; genus Amycolatopsis. Next base: position 6,087,952 of record NZ_CP059997.1, on the reverse strand, counting down.
GCGCCGACAAAAACCGGAAATCCGCCGGGAAAACCGCGCGAACGGACCGTTCGTGCGGTTTTACGAGCGAGCGCGCGATTTCGCCGTCCCCGAGACTAGTGTTCTGTGATTCCGTTGGCTTTACGTTGTGTTGATGGGGTGTGGGGTTTACTCGTCGGGTGGAGTTGACGGTGGACGAGCGTGCCGAGTTGCGGGCGTTGCTGAACAGCGCGGATGTGCCGGCGACGGTGGCGACGCGGGCGCGGATTGTGTTGTGGCGCGCGGAGAGCCGGCTGAAGCAGGACGTCGCGGTGTTGGCTGGGGTGTCGCGGCCGACGGTGGATCTGTGGCTGGGCCGGTACGGCGCTGAAGGGATCGCCGGGTTGCTGGATCGCCCCCGGGGTGCTCCGCGGGAGCAGGTGCCCGCGGCGATCCGGGCTCGGATCCTGGCGGTGAGCAGGATGAGCCCGCCGGTCGAGACAGGGCTGTCGCACTGGTCGAGCCGGGAGATGGCCGCGTTCATCGTCCGGACCGAGGGTCGGTATGTGTCGCATCATTACGTGGCGAAGCTGTGGCGCGAGAACGGTCTTCGACCACAGAAGCAGGGCACGTTCAAGGTCAGCGGAGACCCGGAGTTCGCCGAGAAGGTCGCCGATATCGTCGGGCTCTACCTGCACCCGCCCGGCGCGGCGGTCGTGCTCAGTATCGATGAGAAGACCCAGATCCAAGCCCTGGACCGCACGCAGCCGCTGCTGCCCATCGACTTCGACGCCAGCGAGCAACGCACCCACGACTACGTCCGGCACGGCACCACGAACTTGTTCGCCGCGTTGAACGTGGGCACCGGCGAGGTCGTGGGCGAGTGCGCGCCGGTCCGCGACGGTGTGCGGTTCCTGGCGTTCGTGAAGAAGGCAGTGAAACCGCACGCAGACAAGGAAGTTCATGTCGTGCTGGACAACCTCTCGACCCACACCACCCCGGAGGTCCAGGCCTGGTTGGCCGATAACCCGAACGTGCGGTTCCACTTCACGCCCAAGGGATCCTCCTGGATCAACCAGATCGAGACCTGGTTCGGAATCATGACCCGCCAGTCCATCCGTCGCGGCACCTTCACCAGCGTGAAAGTCCTGATCAAGCAGATCCGCGACTACATCACGCACTGGAACACCACCGCCACACCCTTCACCTGGACCGCCACCGCCGACGAGATCCTCGCCAAGGTCCGACTCGTCCAGACCAACATCAAGAAACTCGTCGACAACAACGCAAAGTAAAGACACCAGAATCACGGAACACTAGGCGGCCCCCGAAATTGTCGGTGGCACGCGGTAATGTTGAAATCGGGGGGGTCCCCCGGCGAACGAAAGGTAGAGTTCGTACGGCGAAGGCATTGCGAGGTCGAGGGATCCGGGCGAGTGCTGGCGGGCAGCTACGAGAGTCTACGTGGATCCGGCTGGGCGAACCGGATACCGAAAAGGGCCCCGGAACCGGTTCGCCGAGAAAATCGACGTTCCGGCCGGGGCCCTTTCGATCGCGTCAGAGAGCTTCCGCGATCGCGCTGCCGAGTTCGGTGGTGGTCGACTTGCCACCGAGGTCCGGCGTCGCGACGGTCCCTTCGGAAAGCACTTTTTCCACCGCCGTGTTGACGTCGTTCGCCGCCGCTTTCTCACCGAGGTGGTCGAGCATCATCGCGCCGGCGAGGATCTGCGCCACCGGGTTCGCGATGCCCTGGCCCGCGATGTCCGGCGCGCTGCCGTGCACCGCTTCGAACATCGACGGGTATTCGCCGGGCGGGTTGATGTTGCCCGAGGGCGCCATGCCGAGCCCGCCGGTGACGGCCGCGGCCAGATCGCTCAGGATGTCCCCGAACAGGTTCGACCCGACCACGACGTCGAGCCGGTCCGGCGCCTGCACCATCCGGGCCGCCAGCGCGTCGATATGGCACTGTTCACTGTGGACGTCCGGGTACTCGGCGGCGATCTCCGCGAAGATCTCGTCCCAGAACGGCATCGAGTGGATGATGCCGTTCGACTTCGTCGCCGAGCACACCCTGCCGGTGCGCGTCTTCGCGAGTTCGAAGGCGTACCGGATGATCCGCTCCACCCCGACGCGGGTGAACACTGACTCCTGCAACGCGAACTCGCCCTGCTGCCCCTTGTTGTGCCGCCCGCCGACCGTCGAGTACTCGCCCTCGGAGTTCTCCCTGACGATCACCATCTCCAGCTCGTCGGCGGAACGACCGGCCAGCACCGAAGTGGTGCCGGGGAGCAGCCGCACCGGGCGGAGGTTCACGTACTGCGCGAACGCCCGCCGCACCGGGATCAGCAGGCCCCACAGGGAAACGTGGTCCGGCACCCCGGGGAAGCCGACCGCGCCGAGGAAGATCCCGTCGAACGCCGAGAGCTGCTCGACACCGTCCTCCGGCATCATCGCGCCGGTTTGCGCGTAGCGCTCGCAGCTCCAGTCGAACTCCGTCCACTTCAGACCGAACCGGTGTTTCGCCGCGGCGGCGTCGAGCACTTTGCGCGCCTCGACGGTGACGTCGACGCCGATGCCGTCACCGGGGATGCTCGCGATGCGGTAGTCGGTCACAGGCTCACCGCGATGTACTTGATCTCCAGGAACTCGTCGATGCCGACGGCGCCGCCCTCGCGCCCGAGCCCGGACTGCTTGACACCGCCGAACGGCGCCGCGGGGTTGGACACGATGCCCTGGTTGAGCCCGATCATGCCGGCGTCGAGCCGCTCGGAAACCCGCAGCGCGCGCTTCAGATCGCTGGTGTAGAGGTAGGAAACGAGCCCGTACTCGGTGTCGTTCGCGGCCTCGACCGCTTCGTCCTCGGTGTCGAACACCGAGATCGGCGCCACCGGGCCGAAGATTTCCTCGGACGCGATCTTCGAGTCCACCGGCACATCGGTGAGCACGGTCGCCGGGTAGAAGTTGCCTGGCCCGTCAACGACCGAGCCGCCGGTGAGCACCTTCGCGCCGCGGTCGACCGCGTCGGAGACCAGGCTGCTGACCTTCTCCACCGCCGCCTCGTCGATCAGCGGCCCCACCACGACACCGTCCTCGGTGCCGCGGCCCATCGGCTGCGCGGACATGCGCTCGGTGAGCCTGCGGGCGAACTCGTCGGCGACGCCGCGCTGCACGTAGAACCGGTTCGCCGCGGTGCAGGCCTCGCCGATGTTGCGCATCTTCGCCTGCATGGCGCCGTCGATCGCGGCATCCATGTCGGCGTCGTCGAACACCACGAACGGCGCGTTGCCGCCGAGCTCCATCGACGTGCGGAGCACCTTTTCGCTGGCCTGCTCGAGCAGTTTCCGCCCGACGCCGGTCGATCCGGTGAAGGAGAGCTTGCGGGCGCGGCCGTCCCGGATCAGCGGCTCCATCACGCCGCCGGAGTTGCTGGTCGTGATCACGTTCAGCACGCCTTCGGGCAACCCGGCCTCGGCGAGGATGTCCGCGACGGCGAGCATCGACAGCGGGGTCTGCGCGGCGGGCTTGATCACCACGGTGCAGCCCGCCGCGATGGCGGGGCCGATCTTCCTGCCGCCCATCGCCATCGGGAAGTTCCACGGCGTGATCAGGATGGTCGGGCCGACCGGCTGCTTGGTGACCAGGAACCGGCCCGCTCCGTTCGGCGCCACCGCGTACCCGCCGTCGATCCGGACGGCCTCCTCGGAGAACCAGCGGAAGAACTCCGCCGCGTAGGCGACTTCGCCGCGGGCCTCCGCGAGCGGCTTGCCCATCTCCAGCGTCATCAGCAGGGCCAGTTCCTCGTTGCGCGCGAGGAGGAGTTCGTAGGCGCGGCGCAGGATCTCGCTGCGCTCGCGGGGCGAGGTGGCGGCGAACGACGCCTGCGCGGCGACCGCGGCGTCCAGTGCGGCCTTGCCGTCCTCCGGCGAGGCGTCCGCGACCTCGCACAGGACCTTCCCGGTGGACGGGTCGTAGACGGGGAACGTCTTCCCGCCGCTCGCCGCGGTCCACTTGCCGCCGATGAACAGCTCCTTCGAGGCCGCTTCGACGACACCGGACTCAGTGACTGCGCTCATCCGTGCCACTCCTTGTGCTCATGCTTGATTGCGCCGGCTCCGAGGGCCATGCTATGCATATTGTCAACAATCGACAACCCTTGCACGCCCGATAGGAGAAACGCTGCCATGGCTCAGCTGTCGCCGCTGCTCAAGCAGGCCACCCCCGTCGTCGTCGACCATGGCGAAGGCGTGTACCTGTACGACACCACCGGGAAGCGCAACCTCGACTTCACCGCCGGGATCGGGGTCACCAGCACCGGCCACTGCCACCCGAAGGTCGTCGCCGCGGCGCAGGAGCAGATCGGCAAGCTGATCCACGGCCAGTACACGACGGTCATGCACAAGCCGCTGCTGGAGCTCACCGAGAAGCTCGGCGAGGTGCTCCCCGAGGGGCTCGACTCGCTGTTCTTCGCCAACTCCGGCAGCGAGGGCGTCGAAGCGGCGCTGCGGCTTTCGCGGCAGGCCACCGGCCGCCCGAACGTCATCGTCTTCCACGGCGGCTTCCACGGCCGCACCGTCGCCACCGCGACCATGACCACCTCCGGCACCCGGTTCAGCGCGGGCATCTCGCCGCTGATGGCGGGTGTGCACGTGGCGCCGTTCCCGAACGCCTACCGCTACGGCTGGGACGTGGAGACCGCCACCCGGTTCGCGCTGCGCGAACTGGACTACCTGTTCGCCACCGTGAGCGCGCCCAATGAAACGGCCGCGTTCGTTATCGAGCCGGTGCTCGGCGAGGGCGGGTACGTGCCCGCGAACACCGAGTTCTTCGCCGGTCTCCGCGAGCGCGCGGACAAGCACGGCATCCTGCTGGTGATCGACGAGGTGCAGACCGGTTTCGGCCGCACCGGCAAGTTCTGGGGCCACGACCACTTCGACGTGCACCCCGACGTCGTCGTGATCGCCAAGGGCCTCGCGAGCGGCTTCCCGCTGTCCGGTATCGCCGCGTCCACCGAGCTGATGAGCAAGGCATGGCCCGGCTCGCAGGGCGGCACCTACGGCGGCAACGCGGTGTCCTGCGCGGCCGCCGCGGCGACACTGGCCGTCATCCAGGAAGAGGGCCTGGTGGAAAACGCGGCTGAGCGCGGCAAGCAGCTGCTCGACGGCGCGCGGCTGGTCGGCGAGAAGACCCCGCAGATCGGGGACGTGCGCGGACTGGGCCTGCTCGTCGGATCCGAGTTCGTGACGCCGGAAGGCGAAGCCGACACCGCCACCGCGCAGGCGGTGCAGAAGGCCGCCGCCGAGCGCGGCCTGCTGCTGCTCACCTGCGGCGCGCACATGAACGTGGTCCGGATGATCCCGCCGCTCGTGGTCACCGCGCAGCAGATCGACGACGCGCTGGAGATCTGGGCCGAGGCCGTCGCCGCCGGGACCCAGAAGTAAGCACCGGCCCCGAACCAAGCACTAGGGAGAGCTCGAGTTGGCCCGATACATCACCATTTCGCTCGACAAGCGCGGCGTCTCCTGCCGGGCGCGCCTGCTCGACGCCGAGGCGCCGCGCACCTGCAAGGCGGTGTGGGAAGCCTTGCCGCAGAGCGGATCCGCGTACCACGCGAAGTACGCCCGCAACGAGGTGTACACCCTGGTGCCGCCGTTCGCGGAGCCGAAGCCGGGCCGCGAGAACCCGACCATCACCCCGATCCCCGGTGACGTCGTGTACTTCGGGTTCGAGGCGTGGGAGATCGGCAATCCCGCCTACGGCTACGACGAGGGCAGCGAGGCGCACAGCGACCAGGGCGCCACGGATCTCGCGATCTTCTACGGCCGCAACAACCTGCTGATCAACGGCGACGCGGGCTGGGTGCCGGGCAACGTGTTCGCGACGATCGAGGAAGGGCTCGCCGAGATGGCGGCCGCGGCACAGGACCTGTGGCTGCGCGGCGTCGAGGGCGAGACGCTGTCCTTCGCTCGCGCCGAGTAACCGCGTCACCCGACCCGGACATTACCGACGGCCACGTCCTGAATCAGGGCGTGGCCGTCACCTTTTCAGGTGATCCGCGCGTGATCACCAATCGTGGCAACACTTTTACTCATTCGTGGCGGCGCCGCCCTCGGATGTCGCATCAAGCCCGTCTTCACCCCGGGTGACCACCGAAGGCATGACTACCACCCGCCAGTGCGCACCCCCGGCCAGAAATCGAAAGAGTTACATGTTTAGCCTGGGAGGCTTTGTCCACCCCGGGCTCGAAGACGGCCGGAACGCCGGAAGCTCTTTGACACCAACGAAAACCGGTGCGAATGTCGATCTCGCTTTCGAAAGCGGAACTGTTCGACTTCCTCTTCAAGGAGCCCCTCAATGCAGACCTCGCACTGGCCGCACCACTGCCACGACATCGTGTCCGGCGCACTGGCTCACCTGGCACACGTGCTGGGCTGGCTGATCTGACCCACTGAAGCGATCCAAGGCGGGGCCGGCAGCCGTGGCGCGGACCGGCCCCGCCTGGACGCATCCCCGGAAACTCTGTACAGTGTACGACGTACGGAGTGGAAGGGGTCTTTTCGCATGGCACGACAGCGCATCGGCGCTCTGGACGGAATCGGCTACGCCGCCACGGACGAGGACAGGGCGGGGATCGAGGCCTGGTTCCGGCGGTACGACGAACTGGCCGAGAAGATCGACCTCGACGGTATGGCGGACCTGGCCTACTTCCCGCTGAACCTGGTGACCGACGGCGACGAACGAGGCGCCTTCGCCGGGCAGTGGACCCGGCAGCAGTACCTCGAGGGCATGAAGGCCGCGATGGGCTCGGGCGAGGTGAGCATGGACTCGACCCGCACGCCCGTGTTCCTCACCGACAGCCTCGCCGTGGTGATCACGGACGCGACCATGACCTGGGACGGACAGACGCAGACCGTTTCCTACGCCGACGTCCTGGTCAAGACCGACGGGCGCTGGCTGTTCCAGACCATGATCCAGGGCGGCTGGGCCGCGGCCATGCGCGAAGGCGTTTCGTAGCACCGCCGTTCCCCTCCGTACTACGCTGCGAGGCAACGGCGACCGAACCGGGCCGGGCAACGGAGTGCGAAGGGTCGGGTGGGCTGCGACATGTCAGGCACAGCGGTCGGCGGCGACGTCCACGCGGCACTGGCGGCGGCGGTCGGCGCGCCGCACCTGCTGACCGGCGACGCGATCAGCGACGACTACGCCCACGACGAAGCGCTGACGGTGCCCGGCCGCAAACCCGCGTACGTGGCCAAACCCGCTACGGCACAGGAAGTGTCGGCCCTGCTCACCATCGCGACCGCGCGCGGTATCCCGGTCACCGCGCGCGGTTCGGGCAGCGGCCTTTCCGGTGCGGCGAGGCCGAGCGAGAACGGCTTGCTCATCTCGTTCGAGCGGATGAACGCCGTGCTCGAGATCGACGCCGGCAACCACGTCGCGGTCGTCCAGCCCGGCGTCACACTGGCCGAGCTGGACGAGAAGACCGCGGCCGCGGGGCTGAGCTACCCGGTGTACCCGGGCGAGCTGAGCGCGAGCGTCGGCGGGAACGTCGGCACGAACGCGGGCGGGATGCGCGCGGTCAAGTACGGCGTCACCAGGAACAACGTCCTCGGCCTCGAAGCCGTGCTGCCGACCGGCGAAATACTGCGCACCGGCGGGAAGAACGCGAAGTCCTCCACCGGTTACGACCTGACGCAGCTCATCATCGGCTCCGAGGGCACGCTCGCGCTGGCCACCGAGATCATCGTCAAGCTGCGCCCCCGGCTGGCCCACGGCGCCACGGTGCTCGCCCCGTTCACCGATCTCGACGTGATCATGCGCGCCGTGCCGGACATCTTGTCGAGCGGGCTGACCCCGCACATCCTCGAATACATCGACACGCTGACGATGGCCGCCATCGTGCACACCGAGAAGCTGTCACTGGGCATCCCCGACGCGGTGCGCGAGTCCGCGCAGGCGTATCTGGTGGTGGCGCTGGAAGAACGGGAGCAGGGCAGGCTCGACGGCGACGTCGAAAAGCTGGGCGAACTGCTCGGCGAACTCGGCGCGATGGACGTCTACGTTCTCGACGGCGGCGCGGCGCGCCAGCTCATCGAAGCGCGGGAAAAGGCGTTCTGGACGGCGAAGGCCGTCGGCGCCGACGACGTGATCGACGTCGTGGTGCCCCGCGGCGCGATGCCGGGGTTCCTCACGACCGTGCGCGAGCTGGCGTCCGCGGCGGGCGCGGGCGCACTCGGCTGCGGGCACGCCGGCGACGGGAACGTCCACTTGGGAATCTTCTGCAAGGACAAGGAAAAACGCGAGGCGCTGCTGCACGACATCTTCGCGGAGGCGATGTCGCTCGGCGGGGCCATCTCCGGCGAGCACGGGCTCGGTCACGCGAAGACCGGCCACTACCTCGCGCTCGAAGACCCGGCGAAGATAGCGTTGATGCGACGCGTCAAGCTGGCGTTCGACCCGTCCGGCATCCTCAACCCCGGCGTTCTCTTCGACGACACCACTGGAAAGTGAGCAGTATGAACGGCGCGCAGTCCCTCATCCGCACGCTCGTGGACGCCGGGGTCGAGGTGTGCTTCTCCAACCCCGGCACGTCCGAGATGCATTTCGTCGCGGCGCTCGACGACGTCACCGAGATGCGGGGTGTGCTCGGGCTGTTCGAAGGGGTCGTGACGGGCGCCGCCGACGGGTACGCGCGCATCGCGGGCAAACCGGCCGCGACGCTCCTGCACCTCGGCCCCGGGCTCGGCAACGGGATGGCGAACCTGCACAACGCGCGCCGCGCGCGCACGCCGATCGTGAACGTCGTCGGTGATCACGCGACCTATCACAAGAAGTACGACGCGCCGCTGGAATCCGATATCGACGCGCTGGTGAGCCCGTTGCGCGGCTGGGTCCGGCGTTCGGAGAGCACCGCCGATGTCGGCGCGGACGCGGCCGCCGCGGTCGCCGCGGCACAGGACGCGCCGGGCAGGATCGCCACGCTGATCCTGCCCGCGGACGTTTCGTGGGGTGAAGGCGGCGAAGCCTGCGCGCCGATCCCGCCACGGCTGGCGCAGTCCGCCACGCGCGCCGACGTCGAACGGGTCGCCGACGTGCTGCGTTCCGGCGACTCGGTCGCGCTGCTGATCGGCGGCGGAGCCTGCCGGGAGACCGGGCTCCGCGCGGCCGCGCGCCTCGCGAAAGCGACCGGGGCGAAGGTGTTCGCCGAGACCTTCCCCAGCAGGATCGAACGTGGAGCGGGGCTGCCGAACATCGAACGTCTCGGCTATCTCGCCGAACACGTGGAGTACCAGCTCCAAGGGGTCGAGCACGTGGTGCTCGCGGGGACGCGGGCACCGGTGTCGTTCTTCGCCTATCCCGGCAAGGCCAGCGATCTGGTCCCCGAAGGCGCGACCGTGCACACGCTCGCGGACGTGGACGGCGACGCCGCGGGCGCGTTGACCGATGTCGCCGAACTGGTGGCGGTCGGCATCGATCCGGTGCTGGCCGAGCCGTCCCGCCCCGCGCTGCCGAGCGGCCCGCTGACCCCGCAGAACTGGGCCGACGTGATCGGCGCGCTGTTGCCGGACCGCGCGATCATCGCCGACGAGGCGAACACGTCAGGGCTGATGCTGCCCGCCGCGACCGCCGGCGCGCCGCGCCACGACGTGCTCACCCTGACCGGCGGCGCCATCGGGTACGGCCCGCCGGTCGCGACCGGTGCCGCGATCGCCGCGCCGGACCGCCCGGTGATCAACCTGCAGTCCGACGGCAGCGCGCTCTACACGATCTCGGCGCTGTGGACGCAGGCGCGCGAGGACTTGAAAGTCACCACGGTGCTGCTGAACAACAGCGCCTACGCGATCCTGCGGATGGAGTTGCAGCGCGTCGGTGCGCAGACCGACGGCAAGAAGGCGAACGAGCTGCTGGACCTGTCCAGGCCGGACATGGACTTCGCCAAGATCGCCGAAGGCATGGGCGTCCCGGCGAGCAGGGCGACGACCGCCGAGGAACTGGCCGAGCAGTTCGAACGCGCACTCGCCGAGCCTGGCCCGCACCTGATCGACGCGATCGTCCCGCCATTGCTCTGACCGACGCGGCTCTAGTCCACGCGGCTCTAGTCGACGCGGCGATCGGCCCGATGCCGTCCGAACCGTTCGACGTACTGGCCGGTGATGCGCTCCATCGTGGCTTCTTCGCGGGCGAGCCCGAACAAGGTGCCGGGAAAGTCGGCCTCGCGCTGCACTTCCCACAGTTCGTCGTGCTGGTCGGGTGAGAACAGCCGCGCCGGGTCCCCTACCGCGATCCATCCGATGGGCACGGTGGTCCGCGGTTCGACGCGCGCGTTGACGTGCACGACCGCGTTGATGCGGATCTCCGCCCCCGCACCGATCCGCGCGCCGGGAAACAGTGCCGCGCCGGTCGCCACGAACACTTCGTCCTCGATCGAAGCACCGTTGACGTGGCTGTGCGGCCCGATCAGTACGTGGCGGCCGATCGTGCTGGCGTGGCCCTCGCGCCCGCGCACGACCGCGTTCTCCATGACGATCGTGCTCGCCCCGATCTCGATCGCCCCGCCGTCGGCGGTGAGCACCGCACCGAACAGGACGCGAGCGTCCGCCCCGACGGTGACGTCGCCGCAGACGACCGCGTTCGGCGCCACGTAGGCGGACGGGTGGATGCGCGGCCGGGCTCCTTCGTGTTCCACGATCACGCGAACATCGTCCACACGCGCCTTGCGCAGTGCAACACGAATTCCGTGGCGCTAGATGAATCCGTTGGGGTCGTCGGTGTAGGTGCGGCCGTCCGGGGTGGTGACGGTGGTGACGCCGTTGGCGTCGGTGTGGAATTCCCAGCCTGGTTCGTCACGCAGGCCGTGGTGCACCCGGCAGAACGGGCGGATGTTGATTTTGTCGGTGCCGCCGCCTTCGCTCCAGGGCTGGATGTGGTCGAGGTCGGAATATTGGGCGGGCCGGGAACACCCCAGCATGCAACAGGTGCGGTGCAGGACTTGGATGTACTTGCGCATCTGTGCCGGTGGCCGGTAGCTCTTGCGCCCGATGTCGATCGGTAGCCCGGTCATCGGTTCCGACACGATCCGGTTCCACACCGAGTTGGAGTCGAAGGCGATCTCTCGTGCCATCTCAGGTGAGATTTCCCCGCACCCAGCCAGTTCACCCGGAGTGTTCCGCATCCCCATCAACGTGGGAAGGTCGATGTAGACGAAGATCTGCGCCTCCGACTTACCGCCACACTCCCCGCCCAGGCATCGCTCCACCAACGCATCGACCCGAAGCTGGTCCATCGTGCGTTTATCGCCCTTGCGCTTCTTCTCCAACGCATCCCGATCGCAGGCGGCATAGATGGCCTGGGCGCGATCCGAGGGGAGTTCGGCAAACAGGGTCGAAGACCCATGATCCCCATGCCGGATCTCCAACATCCGCGCCGCCGCCTTCGCCCGACGCCGCGCCTCGTACCCCTCCGGATCGACTCGCATCAACAGCGTGTTGACCATTCGCCGCAGTGAAGCCGAGTTCTTGTTCTCGAACTTCATTCGCGCATCCACTTCCCTTGCCACCTCACGGGAAGCACAGGCGGTGGCCTCGAAGACCTTGGCCGCCATACCCTCGTCGATGAGCCCGTTCTCCAGGGCTTCGAGGGTGCGGGGCAGGTATGAGGTCAACGCGTCAGCGAGCGCCGCCCCCGCCTGGGTGCAGTTGCACGACAACGCCACCCACGCCAGCACCGATCTTCGCGACCACTCCTGATTCATGGACGCGATTTGCCGCAGCAGCATCGCCTGCCCATACCGAAACCACCTCTTCCAATGCTCCGCAGAATTAGCAACAACCTGATCCGAAGAAATCTCTAATACGTCCACAAAACAATTCTACCGCTCAACCCATCACCCAATCGGGTACACAAATGATCACAACCTGCCACAACGCGCCCCCGACGAAACAGAAGACGAAAAACATACGGGACCTACAGTGCGTCGGGGACGCTATCCAAGGCGACCAAAGGTTTTTCGTTCCGTTGGGCACTGACGCCGGTGACCAACGACGCGACCTGCACCGAGGAGCGTCAGTGCCCAACGGCGCGCCGCAGGCGTGCCTGAAACTTTCACCGTGCCCACCAAAAAAGCGAGCAAACCCGAAAATGCAGCCCCCATTTTCCACTCTATCTGGAGCCACCGACAATTCGGCCGCAACGAGAGCAACGAGAGCTAGGAGCGCTAGGAGAGCGCAGCAAGGATCCCAGCGACCTCGCCCGCCCGGGTCAACGACACGAAATGACTCGCGTCGACACTGTGCACAGCGAACGGCGCTGCAGGGGAAAGCGCGTCGGCCTCCCCGATCATCCTGTCCTGCACCGAAACCGGCAGCACCCGGTCCGCGGTGGCGCGAATGTAGGTGCGCGGAATCCGGGGCCACGTCTCACGATCGACCGACGCGTCGGCGAGCATGACGCGCATCGATTCGTCGGGCTGCAGCGCGTAGTTCAGCACGGCGGGCGCCAGCACCGGGTCGAGATCGGCCATCAGCAGCTCGTGCTGGATGGTCACCACGCCGCCGTCGCGGGGGTTGGTGCGCGCGGTGCCGGTCTTGCGGGGATCGCCGATCCACACGGCTTTCCTGGCGATCGAAAGGATGTCGTCGTCCGCGGGCCTCGGTGCGTACTCGGCGACGCTGGGCAGTTCGACGCAGCAGTAGGCGCACACGTACACGATGTGCGCCAGCAGTTCCGGCGCGGCGTTGGCTACACCGGTCACCGTGCTGCCGCCCATGCTGTGCCCGACGAGGATCACCGGCCCGTGCTCGGCGGCCCTGCGGACGATCGCGAGCGTGTGCTCGACGTAGTCCCGCAGCAGCAGTTCGGCCACCGGTGACGGCGCGGACGCGAGTGCCGCGGTGTCCTGCGGGCAGTCGTACCCGGGCGGGAAAACGGTGTCGAAGCCGTGGCCGGGCAGTTCGACCGGCAGCGCGCGGTGGCCGCGCAGCGCGAGTTCGGTGACGACCGGGTTCCACAGGAACGAGGTCGCGCCCGCTCCCGGCACGAGCACGAACGTCGGCGATGCGGTCATTCGGTTACCCCCAGTGGTCGAAGGGTTTCATACCGGCGCGAGGCGAGTGTATGGTCCGGATGGGGCCTCGAACGCGGCGAGGAGAGACGATGCGAAAGATCATCCAGTCCATGTCCGTCTCGCTCGAAGGATACTTCGAGGGACCGAACCGGGAAATCGACTGGCACCTCATCAACGACGAGCTGCACACCCATCTCAACGAAAAACTCCGCCCGATGAGCGGTTTCCTCGACGGCCGCCGGACCTACGAGAACATGGTCGCGTACTGGCCGACCGCGGACAAAAATCCCGCGAACTCGGGCCCGACGGCCGAATTCGCGGCGATCTGGCGTGACAAGCCGAAGACCGTGTTCTCCCGGACCCTCGAACGGGCCGAATGGAACACCACGATCAAACGCGAGGTCGTCGTCGACGAGATCACCGCGCTCAAGCGGGAGCCGGGCGGGGACCTCGCGCTGGGCGGTGCCGATCTGGCCGAGACCTTCCGGCGGCACGACCTGATCGACGAGTACCACGTCTACGTGCACCCGGTCCTGATCGGCAGGGGCAGGCCCTTGTTCGGCGACGCCGACGCGCAGAAGAAGCTCAAGCTGATCGACAGCAAGACCTTCTCCAACGGCGTGATCCTCCTGCGCTACCAAGCCTGAACGCGCTGAAGGCCACCGCGGAAGTTCCGCGATGGCCTTCAGCCGAGCAACCTCGGATCAGTAGGTTTCGCCCGCTTCAGCCTTGGCCAGCAAGGACTTCGGCGGCTCGAAGTGGTCGCCGTAGCGCTTCGCGAGTTCCTGCGAACGCGCCACGAACCCCTTCAGCCCACCCGGGTACTGGTTGATGTACTGGATGACACCACCGGTCCACGCGGGGAAGCCGATGCCGAAGATCGACCCGATGTTCGCGTCCTCGACGGAGTTCAGCACGCCCTCGTCGAAGCACTTCACGGTTTCGAGTGCCTCGGCGAAGAGCATGCGCTCCTTGAGATCCTCGAACGGCACCTCACCGCTGCCCGAGTTGAACGCCTCGCGCAGCCCCGGCCACAAACCGGCGCGCTTGCCCTCGTCGTCGTACTCGTAGAAACCGGCGCCGGTGGAACGGCCCTTGCGGTCGTACTCGTCGATCATCTTGTCGATGACCGCCTCCGCGGGGTGCTGCTTCCAGGTGCCGCCCGCGGCTTCGACCGCTTCGCGGGATTCCTTGCGGATCTTCCGCGGCAGGGTCAACGTCAGCTCGTCCATCAGCTGCAGCGGCGGCGCCGGGTAACCCGCCTGCGAACCGGCCTGCTCGATCGAGGCGGGCTCGACACCCTCGCCCAGCGCGGCGACGGCTTCGTTGATGAACGTGCCGATGACGCGCGAGGTGAAGAAGCCGCGGCTGTCGTTGACCACGATCGGGGTCTTCTTGATCTGCAGGGTGTAGTCGAAGACCTTCGCGAGCGTCGCGTCGGAGGTCTTCTCCCCGCGGATGATCTCCACCAGCGGCATCTTGTCCACCGGCGAGAAGAAGTGGATCCCGATGAAGTCTTCCTGCCGCTTGACGCCCTCGGCGAGGCTGGTGATCGGCAGCGTGGAGGTGTTCGAGCCGAGCACCGCGTCGGCGTTGACGACGTCCTGGATCTCGCCGAACACCTTGTGCTTCAGTTCGACGCTTTCGAACACCGCCTCGATCACGAAGTCGACGCCCGCGAAGTCCGCCGCGTCCGCGGTCGGCTTGATCCGCGCCAGCAGCGCGTCCGACTTCTCCTGCGTGGTCTTTCCGCGGGAAAGCGCCTTCTGCTCGATCTTCTCCGCGTAGCCCTTGCCCTTCTCGGCCGCCTCCTGGGAGACGTCCTTGAGCACCACGTCGATCCCGGCCTTCGCCGAGACGTACGCGATCGCCGCGCCCATCATGCCCGCGCCGAGGACACCGACCTTGGTGGCGGTGAACTTCTCGAAACCGTCCGGGCGGGAGCCACCGGAATTGATGTGCTGCAGGTCGAAGAAGAACGCCTTCGTCATGTTCTTCGACACCTGGCCCGTCGCCAGGCTCACCATGTACCGCGTCTCGATGAGCAGCGCGGTGTCGAAGTCGACCTGCGAGCCCTCGATCGCGGCGGACAGGATCGCCCGCGGGGCCGGCATGTTCGCGCCCTTGATCTGCTTGCGCAGGTTGGCCGGGAAGGCGGGCAGGTTCGCCGCGAACTTCGGGTTCGACGGGGTGCCGCCCGGGATCTTGTAGCCCTTCTCGTCCCACGGCTGCGTGAACGCCTCGGGGTTGGCCTTGAGCCATTCCTTCGCCTTGGGCAGCAGCTCGTCGACGGTCTCGACGAGCTCGTGCACCAGGCCGAGTTCCAGCGCCTTCTGCGGGCGGTGCCGCGGGCCCTGCAGCAGGACGTTCAGCAGCGCGTTCTGGATGCCGAGCAGCCGCACGGTGCGCACGATGCCGCCGCCACCGGGCAGCAGGCCGAGGGACACCTCGGGCAGCCCGATCTGGCTGCCCTTCACGTCGGCGGCGATCCGGTGGTGCGTGGCGAGCGCGATTTCGAGGCCGCCGCCGAGCGCGGCGCCGTTGATCGCGGCGACCACGGGCTTGCCGAAGGTCTCCAGCCTGCGCAGGTCACCCTTGATGCCGTTGAGGCGCTCGGTGAACTCGGGCGCCTGCTCCGGCTGCGCCTTGATCAGGTCGTTCAGGTCACCACCGGCGAAGAAGGTCTTCTTCGCCGAGGTGATCACGACACCGGTGATCGAGTCCTTTTCGGACTCCAGCCGGTCGACGGTCGCGCGCATCGACTCGGCGTAGTCAGCGTTCATCGTGTTCGCCGACTGGCTCGGGTCGTCCAGGGTCAGCACTACGATGCCGTCGGCGTCCTGCTCCCAGCGGATGGTCTTGCTCTCGGTCATTTCTCCCTCACACCCGCTCGATGATCGTCGCGACACCCATTCCGCCACCGATGCACAGGGTCACCAGCGCGCGGCGCGCCTGGCGGCGCTCCAGCTCGTCCACCACGGTGCCGACCAGCATCGCGCCGGTCGCGCCGAGGGGGTGGCCCATCGCGATCGCGCCACCGTTGACGTTGACCTTCTCCTCGGGCAGCTTCAGGTCCTTGATCCACTTCAGCACGACGGACGCGAACGCCTCGTTGAGCTCCCACAGGTCGATGTCGTCGGGGGTGAGCCCGGCGGTCGCGAGGACCTTCTCGGTGGCGGGGGTCGGGCCGGTGAGCATGATCGTCGGCTCCGAACCGGTGACCGCGGTCGCCACGATCCTGGCGCGCGGGGTCAGCCCGTAGGTCTTGCCGACCTGCTCGCTGCCCAGCAGCACCACCGCCGCGCCGTCGACGATCCCGGAGGAGTTGCCGCCGGTGTGCACGTGGTCGATCTTTTCGACCTGGTGGTACTTCTGCAGCGCCACCGCGTCGAACCCGCCCATCTCACCGATGGTGGTGAACGCGGGCTTCAGCTTGGCGAGGCCCTCGACGGTGGTTCCCGGGCGGCGGTGCTCGTCGTGGTCGAGGATCGTCACGCCGTTGATGTCCTTGACCGGCACGACCGATTTCGTGAAGTAGCCGCCGGACCACGCGGCCTCGGCCTTCTCCTGCGAACGGACGGCGAAGGCGTCGACGTCGTCGCGCGAGAAGCCTTCCATCGTCGCGATCAGGTCGGCGCCGATGCCCTGCGGCACGATGTAGTTGTCGTACGCGGTGGCGGGGTCCATGAACAGCGCGCCGCCGTCGGAGCCCATCGGCACCCGCGACATCGACTCGACGCCGCCCGCGATGACCAGCTGGTCCCAGCCGGAGCGCACCTTCTGCGCGGCGAGGTTCGTCGCCTCGAGCCCGGAGGCGCAGAAGCGGTTCAGCTGCACGCCCGCGACGCTCTCCGGCAGGCCAGCGACGAGCGCCGCGGTCCTGGCGATGTCGGCGCCCTGCTCGCCGACCGGCGACACCACGCCGAGGACGATGTCGTCGATCGCGGCGGGGTCGAGGTCCGGGTGGCGGACCTTCAGCTCTTCGATCAGGCCTGCCACCAGGTCGACCGGCTTGGTCCCGTGCAGGGACCCGCCCTTGTTCTTGCCACGGGGCGTGCGGAGCGCCTCGTAGATGAACGCCTCACTACTCACTTCGGGTCTCCTCCAAGCAACACTGTGCGACCAAACAACACTGCGCGGGCAAACGTCTACCGGTCAGTAACGCTAATTGCTACTAACATATGCCCGACTTCCCCCAGGCTGTCAACGGTTTGCGTCGGAGTCCACTCAAGCTAATGTACGTTCACCTATGGACTCCGTGACCCCTTCGCCGCAGCGCCGCCCGCGCGACCGGAAGGCCCAGCTGGCCGCCCTCGCCGCGGGCCTGTTCCGCGAGCGCGGGTACCACGGCGTCGGCATCAACGACATCGCCGCCGCGGCCGGGGTCACCGGGCCCGCGATCTACCGCCACTTCGCCGACAAGCAGGCGATCCTCGCCTACGTCGTGCTGTCCGGCATCGACGAGATGGACGCCGCGACGGCCGACGCGCTCGCCGACGGCGTCCCCACCGCCGACCAGCTCGACCGGCTGCTGACCCTGCTCGGCACCCAGGCCGTCGAACGGCGGGAGGTCGCCGCGCTGTGGCGCTGGGAAGGCAGGCACCTGCCCGCGGGCGAGCGCCGCGAAATCCGCCGCCGTTCGGGGGCTGTGCTCGGCGCGTGGACGAAAGCGCTGCTCCGGCGACGCCCAGAACTACCGGAACCGGACGCGGAGCTGCTGTGCTGGGCGACGTTGAGCGTGTTCGGCAGCGTCTCGGTGCACCGCACGGCCGTGGCGAAGAAGCGGTTCGTGAAACTGCTCACCGAACTCGCCTCCGCGGTGCTCGACGTCACACTTCCCGAACCGGCCGCGCCGTCGCCCCCCGAACCGGAACCGCCGGGGCTCGGCACGCCGTCGCGCCGCGAACAGGTCCTCGCCGCCGCGACCGGGCTGTTCGCCGAACGCGGCTTCCACGCGGTCAGCATGGAGGACATCGGCGCCGCGTCGGGGATCGCGGGCCCGAGCGTGTACCGGCACTTCCCCAGCAAGGCGGCGCTGATGGTGGCGATCGGGCACCGCGCGGCCGACCGGCTGACGGTGGCCGCCGAGCGCGCGCTGAAGGCGTCCGACGAGCACGACGCGCTGCGCAGGCTCGCCGCGTCCTACGTGCACACGCTCCTGCGCACACCGGAGCTGCTGGTGTCGTTCACCGGCAGCTCGGAGGTCCGCGTCAGCATGCCGGAGCGGGACAAGACCGAACTGCTCCGCGTGCAGCGCGACTACGTCGGGCAGTGGGTCGCGCTGCTGGCCGCGGCACGGCCGGACCTGCCCGCGCGCGAGGTGAAGATCATCGTGCACGCGGCGCTCACCATCGCCAACGACCTGAGCCGCACGCGCCGGGTGACCGCGCGGCCCCATCTCGAAGACGAACTCACCGCGCTGCTGCACGCGGTCCTCGGGATCAGCTCCCGGTGAGGTAGGCCGCCGCGACGTCGTGGAAGGCGGTCGCCAGCGGGTTCGGGTCGCCGAGGCGGGTGAGGACCACGACCTCGCACGGGTCGACGCCTTCGAGCGGAATCGCGGTGAGGTCCGGGCGCAACGCGCTGCGCCCGTCACCGGCGGGCAGGACGGCGAGGGCGCGGCCCTCCGCGACGAATTCGAGCTTGTCCTCGAAGCTGTCGTCGAAGCCCACCTCGGCGGGTCCGCTCCACATCGTGGGGGAACTGGTGCAGGGGACGAACTCCTCGTCGGCGACCTCGTCGAACGCGACGGATTCCTTGCCCGCCAAGCGATGCGACGTCGGTACGACGAGGACCCGCGGCTCTTCGTAGAGGACGGTCAGGTGCAGGCGGTCCGTCGGGAACGGCAGCGGCAGCCTCGCGACGAGCGCGTCGACCCGGCGCTCGGGCAGGACGTGCGTGTCCCGCCAGGTCAGGTGCCGGGTGCCGACCTTGGCGCCGGGATACCGTCGGCGCAGCTCCCGCACCGCCGGGGTGATGATCAGATCCCCGACGTAGCCGATCGCGATCGCGTGCGGCGGCGCGGCCGAACGCGCGGCGAGCTCCGCTTCGCGGGCGGCGTCCAGCAGCGCCCGCGCTCGCGGCAGGAAAGCCCGCCCGGCCTCGGTGAGCCGGCTCCCCTGCGGGGTGCGGTCGAACAGCCGCACCCCTAGCTGGTCCTCCAGGCGCTGGATCTGGCGGCTCAGCGAAGGCTGGGCGAGATGGAGTGCGGTGGCGGCGCGGCCGAAGTTCAATTCGTCCGCGACGACCGTGAAGTACCGCACCAGCCGCAAATCGAAGTCCACGCACAGCAACGCTACTCGTCATGCGCGGACCGCATGACGGGGTGCGGAACAGGTCTTGGACGCCGCACCCGGTCCGGTTCTTGACTGGACGCATGACCGATTACACAGGCAAGACCATCGTGATCACCGGTGGCAGCACCGGTTTCGGCTTCACCACCGCGAAAGCGTTCGCCGACGGCGGAGCGCGGGTGCTGATCACCGGCCGCACCCAGGCCACACTCGATTCCGCCCGCGAACGGCTCGGAGAGCGCGCGGTGGCCGTGCGCGGCGACGTCGCTTCACTGTCCGATTTGGACACACTCGCGGACAGGGCGAAAACGGAGTTCGGGCTCGTGGACGCCCTGTTCGTGAACGCGGGCGTGGCCAGCGTCGGATCCTTCGAATCGGTGTCCGAGCAGACCTACGACGAAGTGTTCGCGATCAACGCCAAGGGCGCCTACTTCACCGTGCAGAAGTTCGCGCCGGTGCTGCGGGACGGCGGGAGCGTCGTGCTCAGCACCTCGATCGCGAACATCAAAGGGGTGCCGACGTTCAGCGTGTACTCGGCCACGAAGGCGGCTTTGCGCTCGATGACCCGCAGCCTGGCCACCGAGCTGCTGCCGCGGGGGATCCGGGTCAACGCGGTCAGCCCCGGCCCGATCGACACCGGCATCATGGAGCGTTCGACACCGAAGGACGTGGCCGACCGGCACCGGGAGCAGATGACCGCGAACAACCCGATGCGGCGCTACGGCGACTCCGATGAGGTCGCGAAGGCGGTCGCCTTCCTCGCCTTCGATGCCACCTACACCACGGGCGCCGAATTCCCGATCGACGGCGGCGCATCGCAACTCTGAAAACAGCCCCGCGCCCGCTCGGTGCCGGGCGATAATGCCGCGTGCCTTCGAGACAACGCCTGCACCGGGTGAGTGCGGGCGAAGAACACCGGGTGTCCACCCTGGAGCTGTTCTTCGACCTCGTCTTCGTCTACGCCATCACCCAGGTCACCCAGCTGATGGCGGATCACCTGACGGTGCTCGGCATCGCGCAGGGCGTCGCCATGCTCGCCGCGCTGTGGTGGTGCTGGACGAGTTACGCGTGGCTCGGCAACACGATCCACGTCGACCACGGTATCGCCAGGCTCGCGATGTTCGGCGCGATGGCGGTGATGTTCCTGGTGTCGCTGGCCATTCCCGAGGCGTTCACCGACCACGGCGGCGGCCTGTACACGCCGCTGCTGTTCGTCGTCTGCTACGCCGCGGTCCGGCTCCTGCACGAGGTCGCCTACCTCGGTGTCGCGCGGCACGACCCGGCGCTGCGGCGCGTGCTGCTGCGGATGCTCGCCGGCATGCTGCCGAGCCTGGCGCTGCTCGGCGGCGCGGCGTTCCTGCGCGGCTGGTGGCAGCTCGCGGCGTGGGCGGTCGCGCTCGTCGTCGACTACGCGAACGTGTGGCTGTCCGGGCCGAAGGGCTGGCGGCTGCACTCGCCCGCGCACTTCGCCGAACGCTTCGGGCTCATCGTGATCATCGCGCTCGGCGAGTCGATCGTGGCGATCGGCATCGGGATCGGGCCGCTGCCGATCACGTGGCTCGTCGTGGCCGCCGCGGTGTGCGGGCTCGCGCTCGCGGCGGGGATGTGGTGGATTTATTTCGACGTCGTCGCGCACGCCGCCGAAGCGAAGCTCACCCGCGCCACCGGCGAAGAGCGCACGAGGATCGCCACGGACTCCTACACGTTCCTGCACCTGCCGTTGATCGCGGGCATCGTGCTCGTCGCGCTCGGTCTGAAGAAGGCGTTCCTCTACCTCGCCGACACCGAACACCACGTGCCGGGCGAAGCGCTGCACGGCGTCGCGATCTGGGCGTTCACCGGCGGGCTCGCGCTGTACCTCGTCGCGCTCAGCTCGCTTCGGCGCCGCAACCTCGGCCGGTGGAACGTCCAGCGGCTCGTGCTCGCCGTCGTGCTGCTCGCGGCGACCCCGCTGCTCGAACACGTGCCTGCGCCGGTGCTCGTGGTGATCGCGACCGCGGCCCTGCTCGGGCTCATCGCCTACGAACAGGTCCGGTTCGCCGCGTGGCGCCGGGAGACACTGGCCACCCCATCGGAGGGGTGAGGTAGCGGTGAGCGCCTTCAAGGGTTAACCTACTCGCGAGTAGGTTAACGAGGCCGGGCCCTCCGGCCGAGGGAGGACGCGACGGTGAGTACGCCGCAGAAGAAACGGGACGCCATGGGCCTCGGGCTCTCCGCGCTCACCCGGATCGCCGGAAGCAAGGCCATCGACCGGCTCGGCCTGCGCAAGCCGGTCCAGAACCTGGTCACCGCGGGCACCAGGAACGGGTTCAAGGTCGCGGGCGCGGCGAGCAGGACGTTCGGGTCCGCCCAGCGCCTCGGCAAGCCCGCACGGCTCGCGCCCGCGAAGAACACGGGGCTGTTCGACCTCACCCCCACCGAGGACCAGCAGCTCATCGTCGAGACGGTGACCGAGTTCGCCGCCGAGCAGCTGCGCCCCGCCGCTGCCGACGCCGACGCGAAGCTCGAAGCGCCCGAAGGGCTCCTGAGCAGGGCCGCCGAACTCGGCATCACGCTCGTCGGCATCCCGGAGGACCTCGGCGGCGTCGGTTCGGAGCGCTCGGTCGTCACCGGCGCGCTGGTCGCCGAAGCGCTCGCGCACGGCGACCTCGGGCTCGCGGTCGCGGTGCTCGCGCCGTCCGCGGTGAGCACCGCGCTGGTGCTGTGGGGCGACGAGAAGCAGCAGGGCGACTACCTGCCCGAGTTCGTCGGCGAGAACGTGCCCGCCGCGGCGCTCGCGCTCGTCGAGCGCGCTCCCCTGTTCGACCCGTTCAAGCCGAAGACGAAGGCCCGCCGCACGCCGAAGGGCTACCAGCTCGACGGCGTGAAGGCGCTCGTGCCGCGTGCCGCGCAGGCGGAGCTGTTCGTGGTTTCCGCCGATCTCGACGGCCGCGGGCCCGCGCTGTTCATCATCGAGTCGTCCACCGCCGGGGTGTCGATCGAAGCGGAGCCCGCGATGGGCCTGCGCGGCGCGGCGACCGGAAAACTCGTGCTGGACAAGGTGAACCTGCCCGCGAGCGCGCTGCTCGGCGGCGGGAAGGCCGACGTGTTCACCGAGGTCGTGCGGCTGTCCCGGCTGGGCTGGGCGGCACTGGCCGCGGGCACCGGGAAGGCCGTTCTCGACTACGTGGTGCCTTACGTCAACGAGCGCAAGGCGTTCGGCGAGCCGATCAGCCACCGGCAGGCGGTCGCGTTCAGCGTCGCCGACATCGCGATCGAGCTGGAGGGCCTCCGGCTCGTGACGCTGCGCGCGGCCGCGCGGGCGGAGCAGGGCAAGCCGTACGCGCGGGAGGCCGCGCTGGCCCGCAAGCTGGCCACGGACAAGGGCATGCAGATCGGCAGCGCGGGCGTGCAGCTGCTCGGCGGGCACGGCTTCGTCAAGGAGCACCCCGTCGAACGCTGGTACCGCGACCTGCGCGCCATCGGCGTGATGGAAGGCGCCGTCCTCCTCTGATCCTCGGCTCTTCTTCGAGAAGCCGGAAAGGCAATCATGATCAACCTGGAAGTCCCCAAGAAGGCCGGTGCCCTGATCAACCAGGCGTACCAAGCCGCGGCCGAGGTGTTCCGGCCCATTTCCCGCAAGTACGACCGCGCGGAGCACACCTACCCGAGTGAACTGGACATGTTCGCCGCACTGCTCGACGGGCTGAACTCGTCCGGTGAAGGCGGCGCGGGCGCCGCGGGCGTGCGCCGCGACGAGAAGGGCGACGCCAAGAAGGCAGGCAACCGCAACGGCGCCAACCTCAACGTCGTGCTCGGCACGATCGAGATGTGCTGGGGTGACGTCGGCCTGCTGCTGTCGATGCCGCGCCAGGGCCTCGGCAACGCCGCGATCGCGTCGGTGGCGAACGACGAACAGCTCAAGCGGTTCGAGAAGACGTGGGCCGCGATGGCGATCACCGAGCCGGACTGCGGTTCGGACTCGGCGGCGATCACCGCGACCGCGAAGCTCGACGGCGACGACTACATCCTCAACGGCGAAAAGATCTTCGTGACCTCCGGCCAGCGCGCCGACGCCGTCGTGGTGTGGGCGAGCCTCGACAAGTCGAAGGGCCGCGCCGCGATCAAGTCGTTCGTCGTCGAGAAGGGCACCCCGGGCTTCGAGGTCGTCCGCGTCGAGCACAAGCTCGGCATCCGCGCCTCCGACACCGCCGTGCTGCGCTTCGAAAACTGCCGCGTGCCGAAGGAAAACCTGCTCGGCACCCCGGAGATCGACACGCAAAAGGGTTTCGCGGGGGTCATGCAGACCTTCGACAACACCCGCCCCCTGGTCGCCGCGATGGCCATCGGCGTCGCCCGCGCGGCGCTGGAGGAAACCGCGCGCATCCTCTCCGACGCGGGCGTCAAGGTCGACTACGACCGCCCCGCGAACACCCAGCACGCGGCCGCCGCCGCGTACCTGCAGCTGGAAGCCGACTACGAATCCGCCTACCTGCTGACCCTGGAGTCTGCCTGGATGGCGGACAACCGGAAACCCAACTCGCTGCAGGCCTCGATGGCAAAGGCGAAAGCGGGCCGCTCGGTCGTCGAAATCGCCCTGCGCTGCGTGGAACTGGCGGGCACCTTCGGCTACACCGAGGAATCCCTGCTGGAGAAGTGGAGCCGGGACGCGAAGATCCTGGACATCTTCGAAGGCACGCAACAGATCCAGCAGCTCATCGTGGCGCGCCGGGTGCTCGGCAAGTCCTCGGCGGAGCTGAAGTAGTTTCTCCACCACCGGTCCGTGACCGTCCACTCCGGACGGCCACGGGCCGGTGGGCTATCGTCGGGGTCCCCACATCCCGGAGAACTTGTTCCGCGCCAAGGTGTTCCCGTTGATCGTCTTCACCGGCGCCAACGCGCCCACCACAGTGGAACGGTTTCCCCGCGGCGAAGCCGTGCACTACCGCGAGCACGCGCTCGAACTCGGCGTCCCGGACGAGGCGATCCTGGTCGAATCGAACGCCCGGAACACCGGCGACAACATCTCGTTCACGCGGCAACTGCTGGATTCCCGCGGAATCGAAATCGAATCCGCTGTTTTGATCTCACGGCCATACCAGCAGCGACGGGCCTACGCGACGTGCCGGAAGCTCTGGCCCGAGGTCGACGTGCGCTGCTCGTCCCGGCCGCTTCCGCTCGACGAGTACATCGAAAGCATCGGTGACGTAGATCGCGTCATCACCATGCTCGTCGGCGACACCCAGCGCATCACCGTCTACGCCGAACGCGGTTTCGCCGCGGCGCAGCACGTTCCCGGCGAAGTCCGCCAAGCGTACGAACGGTTGGTGAAGGCGGGCTACACGAACCGTTTGATCTGACAGGTTTCTCTTCCAGCGATCCCGCGTCGGATGACAAAGAATTCCGACAACCTCGTTTCCTTCGCCCTTGAAGCGAATGGTGACTTTTCCAGCTGGATCGAAACCCTTGTCGCGCTGGAAAACCACGAGCAGGGTTGGAGACGAATCATTCGTTTCGCTTTCTGATGGGGGACAAAAAATGAGACAGGCGAACACGAAGACCGCGCGCGGTGTGATCATCACGGCGATCGCGTCGGCCCTCCTTTCGGCACCCGCGGCGTCGGCGGCCACGAAGCCGAGCGCGGCACCAGAGGTACTCCCTCCCCTTCCCGGCGGGGACAGCAGCATCGCGGCCGGAGCGAACGACGCCGGGACCATCGTGGGCAGTTCCGGCCCCGGCACCCGTGCCACCCAGTGGAAGAACGGGATCCCGACACCGCTCGCGGTCCCCGACGGCGCCACGGAGGCGTCGGCCATCGACATCAACAACAACGGGGTCATCGTGGGCGAGGCCGGACCGCGGGGCGCGCGCGTCCCGATCCGGTGGAACACCGATGGCACCGTCACCAAGCTCCAGACCCTGCCCGGTGAAACCTCGACCAGCGCCCGCCACGTGAACGACAACGGGGAAATCGCGGGCTATTCGGGGAAGTACGTCGTGCGGTGGGACGCCTCGGGGGCCATCACCGCTCTGCACGCGCCGGACGGCGACGACGACAACATCGTGCTCGGCGACATCAACAACAGCGGCACGGTCGTCGGGTTCACCACGCGCAACGCGGTGCGCTTCACCAAGGGCGCCGCGGGAACGATCCTTCCCGGGCTTCCCGGCGCGAGCAGCACGTGGGCGCGCGCGATCAGCGACACCGACATCATCGTCGGCACCGCCGGTGACTCCCCGGAGCATCCGGTGCGCTGGAACGCCGACGACCAGATCCAGGTACTCGACGAATTCCCTGGCAGCGGCAGCCAATGCTTCGACGTGGCCAACGACGGCACCGCGGTCGGGTTCTCCGGGAGCTACTCCGCGAAGTGGGACAGCGATGGCAGGGTCAGCGCGTTCGAGCAGCTTCCGAACGACCAGTACGGCTCGGCCAGCGCGACCAGCATCAGCAAGAACGGCGCCTATGTGACGGGCACGGCGTACACCCAAAGCTATACGACTCGCGGTGTCGTGTGGCGGCTCAAGTAGCGAAGACCGGTCCGTGACCGTCCATTCCGGACGGTCACGGACCGCTGCCGGATCAGAAGTCGGCGCGGAAGACCCGCAAGTAGTTCCTGATCGGGCGGAAACGGCTCATCAGGCGGTACATCCGCCGGAGCTTCGGATCGGGAATCCGTTCGTACTGCGCGACGAGCGCGACGTGGTCGCGGTAGAGCAGGCGCGGGTTCCAGCGGGCGATGTCCGAGCCGTCGCGGATGCCCGTCCAGTAGGCCGGGTAGCCGTACCACCGGTCCGCGTACTTCTTCAGCAGCTGCGTCGTTTTCGCGACCCACGGCAGCACGCCGTCGAAGACCAGCTCGCCGGTGCCGAAGTGCTCGGTGAGCCGCAGCAGCAGCTGCCGCACCTCCGCCTCGTGCAGGTACATCAGCAGGCCTTCGGCGATCACGAACACCGGCTTGCCCGCGGGAATCTCCGCCAGCCAGCCGTCATCGGTCACCGAAGCGCCGATCATCCGGTAGCCTTCGGCGTCCTCGTAGAGTTCGCGGCGCAAGGCGATCACGTCGGGCAGGTCGACGTCGAACCAGCGCACCCCGTCCGGCCGGTCGAGGCGGAACGCCCGCGCGTCGAGCCCGCAGGCCAGGTGCAGCACGGTCGCGTCCGGGTTGCGGCGGAGGAAGGCGGCGGTCCACTCGTCGATCTGCTTGGTGCGCAGCGCGAGGCCGAACCGGTTGCGCGCGATGGTCGGCTTGTCGAGCTTCGCCCAGTCGTAGTCGATGCGGTCCACGGCCTCGGCCGCGAACCGGTCACCGAGCACGGGCGCCGTCTCCTTGGCGTCCAGCGCCTTGAGGTACAACGTCACCAGCATCGTGGACTGCACACCCGTGAAGTCCACCTTTCCCGTCGTCATGGCCCGCCCCCGTACATGATTCACAACTTTGTAAATAAACTGTACGACCAGGCTCGGTGACCGGGCAAGGCTCGTTGACGCCGTCTTTACGCGGGGCACTCCGCGAGCCGGCCGAGCATCCCCGCGACCAGCGCCGTCTGGCCCGGCACCGAATCCGGGTAAATGAACTCGCCCCGTGCGTGTGCTCCGCCGCCGACCGCGCCGAGTCCACAAAGGACCGGAAGGCCGAGCCCGGCGACGAAGTTCGCGTCGCTCGCGCCGCCGACGGTCACGTCGCGCAGTTCTCGCCCTAGCCCGGCCGATACCGAGCGCGCGACGTCCAGCAGCGGCGCCGACACCGCGTTCAGGCTCATCGGGGGCCGGTTCCAGTCGTGCTCGACCTCGATCCGCACGCGCGAATCGCTGACCTCGATGGCGTCGAACTCGGCGTCGACCCTGCGCTGCTCGGCGTCGGTCAGCACCCGGATGTCGATCCCCGCGGTCGCCTTCCCCGCCACCACGTTCGTGCCGGTACCGCCGGAAAACAGCCCGGTGCTGACGGTGGTCCCCTTCGCGGGATCGGCGACCGCGGCGGCCGCGGTGACCCATTCGGCGAGCGCGTGGATCGCGCTGGCGCCCGCCTCCGGCGCCAGCCCGGCGTGCGATTCGATCCCGGTGGCCGTGGCCGCGAAGATCCCGGTGCCCTTGCGGCCGGTCTTGACCGCGCCGTCCACGCTCGGCTCCAGCACGAGTGTGGCGTCCACTCCGGCCGCGACCCGCTCGATCACCGGCCGCGACGCGAGCGAACCGATCTCCTCGTCGCCGTTGAACACGAACGTCACGGTCGGCACCGGTCCCAGTTCGCGGGCGATCTTCAGCGCCCAGATCCCTTGCACGAGACCGGTTTTCATGTCGAAGATGCCCGGCCCGCTGAGCCGCTCGCGCCCCTCGGTCACTGGCGACTCCCAGTTCGCGAGCGTGCCCGTCGGCCACACGGTGTCGTAGTGGCCGAGGATCGCGACGCGGCCGGGACCGGTGCCGGGGAAGGTGAGCGTCGCGACGTCGCCGTACTCACCGCCGGGGTGGCGGTGGGTCTCCTCGGCCGCGCCGAGCCTGCGCGCGGCGATGTCCTGCACCAGATCGAGCCCGTTCTTCAGGCCGTCGAGGTCGTAGCTGCTGGTCTCACAGCCGACCAGGTCGCGGATGTCGGCGACGATCTCGGCCGAGGCGTCGGTGGCGCGGGAAGCGAGTTCGGTCATGATCTGCTTTCTGTGCTCGGGGTTTCGCGTGCAGGAGGATCAGGCGCCGGGGCCGAACGGCAGGCCCAGCAGGTACCAGAGGACGAAGAACGCCACCCAGACAACCCAGATGACGGCGGCCAGCGGCAGCGTGAACGACGCGAGCGTGCCGATGCCCGCGGACTTCCGGTAGCGCTGCATGAACCCGAGCGCCATCACGAAGTACGGGCTCATCGGCGTGATGCAGTTGGTCACCGAGTCGGCTACCCGGTAGACGGCCTGCGTGACCTCGGGGTTGATCCCGAGCAGCATCAGCATCGGGATGAAGATCGGCGCGGCGAGCGACCACAACGCCGAACCGCTCGTGATGACCAGGTTCATCACGGTCACCACGACGGCGATGCCGACCAGCACCAGCCAGCCGTGCAAACCGAGGTCACGCAGGGCCTTCGCACCGGTCACCGCGATGATCTCGCCGATGTTCGTCCACTTGAAGTAGGCGAGGAACTGCGAGATCGCGAAGAACAGCACCAGGATCGGCGCCATCGAGCGGACGCCTTCGACCATCGCCGCGATCACGTCGCGTGCGCTGCCGAACGTGCCGGTGAGCTTGCCGTACACGGTGCCGAGCACAGCGAAGAACAGGCCGAGCACGAGCGCCATCCCGGTGAACAGCGGTGAGTTGACGATGCCGCCGTTCGGTCCGCGCAACGGCGACGACGCGGGGATCAGCGCCACCACGAGCACCGCGATGAACGCGAGCGCGACGAGTCCGACGATGCGCAGCGCGCGGCGTTCGCGAGCGGTGACCTCGACCTCGCTGAGGTCCGCCGGGTCCGGCTGATCGGTTTCGTCGGCCGCGAGATCCGGTCGCCTCGCCATGACCGTCTCGACGACGATCGTGATCACCAGCGCCACGAGCACCGAGGACGCGAGGCCGAAGAAGTAGTTCGACACCGGTGTCACCGCGTAGTGCGGGTCGATCGTGCGGGCCGCCGCGGTCGAAATGGACGACAGCAGCGCGTCGGTGGTCGTCAGCGAAGGCGACGCGTCGTAGCCGGCGGAGATCGAGACGAAGGCGACGATGCACCCGAGCACCGGGCTGCGGCCCGCCGCGCGGTAGACCAGCGCGCCGAGCGGGATGAGCGTGACGTATGCGGCGTCGCCCGCGATGTGCCCGACCATCGCGGTCATCGACAGCACGAAGGTCAGGTACCGGCCAGGCACGCGCGTGACCATGCGCCGCAGCAGGGTGCTGATGAGCCCGCTCCGCTCGGCGACGGAGATCCCGAGCATCACGGTGATGATGGTGGCCAGCGGCGGGAAGTTCGCGAAGTTCTGCACCGCGCCGTCGATGATGACCTTGAAGCCGTCGGCGCTGAGGAGGTTCCGCACCGCGATCGGCTTGCCGGTGGCGGGCTGCACGGCGCCCAGGCCCGTCGCGGACAGGATCGCGCTGAGCGCCACCACGGCGAGCGCCAGCAGCCAGAACAACCAGAACGGGTTGGGCAGCTTGTTGCCGACCCGTTCGATCACCGCGAAGACGCGGAACGCCGCCCGCATCACCTTCGACCGCGGTTCGACCACGTCAGCGCTGTTCATGTGGCCACCCCTTTACCGTGCCTGAGACAGGTTTCCGCACACTGTGACATTCGAATGGGATATTCGCCAGGGCTTTCGGTTAAGATCGGGATGATCCTGCATCCGAGCGGAGAGTGATGGGTCCGACACTGGACGAGCTGGACCGGCGACTGGTCGGCGCGCTGCACCTGGCGCCGCGCGCCACCTGGGACGACCTCGCGGCGATACTGACCGCCGACGCCAGCACGCTCAAACGGCGGTTCGACCGGCTGGCCGAAGCGGGGCTGTGCCGCGTCATCGGCCAGATCGGCTGGGGAATGCACTCCACGGCGATGCCCGTGCACCTGTTCGTCGACATCAGCGGCGAGACGCCGCTCGCCGTGCTCGACCGGCTCGGCGCGCTGCCGCATCTGCAGTACCTCGCGCAGGTTTCCGGCGACTACCCGGTCTACGCCACCGTGCACGCGCCGTCCGAGCAGGCGACCAGCGAAGTGCTGGACAGCGTGTACGCGCAGCCCGGAATCCGGCGGGTGATCACCCTGCCCTCGCTGCGCACCCTGCGCCGCGGCGCAGGGTGGGATCCGCGGCTGCTGACCGAACGCGAGCGCCGGAACCTGCTGACCGTCGCGGGACCGACGGTCGAGGACGTCGCGGCGGCCGTACCACCGGACAGGGCGCTGAACGAGGCCGAGCGGACGGTGATGTCCATGCTGCAGCAGGACGGCCGCGCGTCCGCGGCGGGCATCGCCAGGACCGCCGGGCTCGCCACCTCGACCGCGCACCGGATGGTGCGGCGGATGCTCGACGAAGGGTGGGTCAAGCCGCGGTTCGAGGTCGTGTCGGAATGGCTCGGGTTCCTCACCACGTTCGTGCTCCGCCTCCGCGTGCCGCCGGGCAGCACCGCCGACGTCATGCGCCCGCTCGCCGATCTGCCGCAGACGCGGCTGGTCGCCCACGTCGCCGGCGACACCTCCGTGCTGTGCATGGGACTCGTCGCGGGCCGGACCGCGCTCGCCGCCTTCATCGACGACGAACTGGCCCGGATCGAAGGGATCGACACAGTGGGCATCGACGTCGTGCTGACCGAGCGGCGGCGATACTGGGTCGACCGGGATTCGGTAACCGGGATAGGCCGGTTCCACGCCCCGCCGCTGCTACCGGCGCCGGCGTAGAACCGGCCCGCGCGCTCAGCCGGTGGGCGCCCCGAACCAGCGCGGCAGGTGGTCGAGCAGGTCCTGCTGGTCGTCACCGGCCCACGCCACGTAGCCGTCGGGCCGCAGCAGCACGGCAGGCACGTCCAGTTCCTCGCTTACGTCGACGACGTGGTCGACCCGATCGGCCCAGCCCGCCACCGAAAGCAGACCGGTCTGGTCGAGCAGCAGCCCGCGGCC
Organism: Amycolatopsis sp. CA-230715; assembly: GCF_018736145.1. GTDB lineage: Bacteria > Actinomycetota > Actinomycetes > Mycobacteriales > Pseudonocardiaceae > Amycolatopsis. The sequence goes on along the minus strand of NZ_CP059997.1, from coordinate 6,057,062 downwards.
GCCGTACATCAGCTCGTAGAGCCGCCCCCGCTTCAGGCTCACGTCCCGCAGCCGCCTGCCGAGCAGTTCGTGGCCTTCGCCGAGGTCGTAGCGGACGTTGATGCCGATGATCTTTTCGATGAGGTACCGGTTCACCTCCGGGAAGTCCATCAGCTCGGCCACCAGCCTGCGCACCGCCTGGGGCCCCGGATCGAGCGCCATCAGCTCGCCCTGCGCGAGGGTGTTGTCCAGCACGGCGGCGGCCACCGGGTGCCGTTCGGCGTGGTAGCTGTCCAGCAGCCCCTCCGGCGCCCACCCGGTGACCTCGGCGGCCAGCTTCCAGCCCAGGTTGAACGCGTCCTGGACACCGAGGTTGAGGCCCTGCCCGCCCAGCGGCGGGTGGACGTGCGCCGCGTCGCCTGCCAGCAGCACCCGGCCGACCCGGTAGCGATCGGCCTGCCGGGTCGCGTCGCTGAAGCGGGAGAGCCAGCGCGGCGAGTGCACTCCGAAATCGGTGCCCGCGATCGCCCGCATCTGCTCCTTAAGCTCGTCCAGCGTCGGTGGGACCGTGCGGTCCTCGACCACCTCCTTGGCGGGCGCGACGACACGGAACGCCCCGTTTCCGCTCGGCCCGACGCCGAACCACAGGTTGGTCTTGCGGATCTCGGTCACCAGCGCGGTGACCTCCTCCACCGGCGCGGTCACCTGCATTTCGCCCAGCAGCCACTGGTTCCTGGCCGCCACGCCGGGGAAGCCGACGCCGAGCAGCTTGCGCACCGTGCTGCGCCCGCCGTCGCAGCCGACGACGTACCGCGCTCGCAGCCGGTCGCCGTCGGCCAGCTCCACCGTGACCCCGTCGTCGTCCTGGCTCAGTCCGACGAGTTCGCGGCCGCGCCGGATCTCGACGCCGAGTTCGAGCGCGTGTTCGGTCAGCACGCGCAACGTCGTGGGCTGCGGGATGCCGAGCGTGTACGGGTGGTTGGTGTCCAGCCGCTCCGGCGACGCTTTGGCGATACCGGCGAAAAAGCCCCCGAGCGGAGACTGCCTGCCCAGTTCGAGGAACCGGTCGAGCAGGCCGCGCTGGGCCATCACTTCGATGCTGCGCGCGTGCATGCCGAGCGCGCGGACGACCTCGGTCGGCTCCGCGTCCCGCTCCAGCACGAGCGCCTCCACGCCGTGCAGCCGCAGTTCGGCGGCCAGCATCACGCCGGTCGGCCCGCCACCGGCGATGATCACGTCAATCACGAATTCCCCGTTCAGCAAGGTGTGCTTTTCAGCCGGCCGCGGCGCGTTTCGCGACTCCGGATTTCCGCGGCCACCGGCTTCGGCCGTAGATTCTGCGGCACCACACGGGCCTTGCCGCAAGCCCCCTGGTGCGCTATATGTTGAGTGTGGCGGGAAAAAGTTGTTTTCTCGTCCTTCTCTCGCGGTCCCGAGCAATCCGCGATCACCGATCCGTTTTCCGGCCGGAAACCCTTGGCGCGCAAGGAGTTCGACCGCGACGAACAGCGCCCCGCATCCGCGCTCATCCACGTCGCGGACCACCCGAGCCCGCGGCCAAGCAGCTCCCGGCGCGCTCTCGAATTTGCGTAGTGAGTACTCACTACGTAGTGTCGGTGACATGAGCGATGACCCCGAGCCGCGCCGGCGCGCACCGCGGAAGAGCATCGAAGAACGCCGGGCGATGATCGTGCGGGCCGCGATCCCCCTGCTCGTCGAACTGGGCCCGTCGGTCACGACGCTGCAGATCGCCCGCGCCGCCGGAATCAGCGAGCCGACGATCTTCCGCGCGTTCGCCGACAAGAACGAAGTACTCGCGGCCTGCCTCGCGGAGGCGACCGACCCCCAGCACCTCGTCGGCGAACTCAACGCGATCGAGCCGTCCGCCCCGCTGCGCGAGCGCGTCCTCGCGGTGATCGAGGCGCTCCGCGCGCACGGGGAGCGAACGGGCGCGGTGGTCAACGCCGTCACGGTGGCGGGGCCCGTGCAACCGCGGACCGCCGAATCGCTCTCCGAGGAGGAGCGGGCCCGGTGGTCGGAGAGCCGCACGTCGTCGTACCAGCGCATGCACGACGCGGTGACGGCCGCGCTGGCGCAGGACCGGCCGAGGATCCCTGCCGCCGACGCGGCCACCCTGGTACTCGCGATCGTCCTGGCGCTCGGCCGCGGCGGCGGATGGCACACCGGCCCGGCGAGCGTGACCACCGAAGCGCTGGCGGATCTCGTGCTGCACGGCATCACGAAATAGCGGTCTCCCGAAACAGCGAATTCTTTTGAAGATCGCGCAGTTTCTCGAAAACATTCCTGCTGCACGTTCAGCCCATTTCACACGGAGGAAAAGCCGTGGCGTCCCTCGCTGCCCGGATTCCGGCGATCGGCCGGAACCCCCGCTTCCTCGCGCTGTGGACAGCGCAGTCCGTTTCCACCCTCGGCGACGCGCTGACCACGCTGACCCTCGTCCTGCTGATCACCGAACGAACCCATTCGGTCGCCGCGGTCGGCGGCCTCACCATCGCGCTCGCCGTGCCCGCGATCGTGATCGGCCTGCTCTCCGGATCCTTTGTGGACAGATGGGACCGGAGGCGGGTGATGATCGCGAGCGATCTCGCGAGGGCGATCCTGCTCGCCGCGCTCGCGTTCGCGGGACCGGCGCTGGTCACGATCTACCTGATCGCGTTCCTGCAGGCCGCGGTCGGCACGTTCTTCAATCCCGCGCGCGCCGCGCTGATGCAGGTGATCGTGCCCGCGGACGACCAGGTCCGCGCGAATTCGCTGATCCAGACGACCACCGTCGTCGGTGAGCTGGCCGGCACCACGCTCGCCGGTGTCCTCGTCGGCGTCTGGCACACCTACTGGCTGTCGTTCGCGATCGACGCCGCGACGTTCGCCTGCTCCGCCGCGCTGATCCTGACGATCCGGCGGACCGAGCCCGAACCGGACGCCGAACACCCGTCGACCTTCGCCGCGATCGCCGAAGGCCTGCGCGCCGTCCGCACCTCGCCGACCCTTCGGGCACTGCTGCTCGTGTTCAGCGCGCTGACGTTCGCACTGAGCCCGATGGCAGTGCTGCTGACTCCGTACGTCGTCGACACCCTGCACATCTCCACCAGCTGGATCGGCCCCGTCCAGGCTGGTGACACGGTGGGCACGATCCTCGGCGGCGCGGTGCTCGCGGTCCTCGCGAAACGGGGCAAACCCCGGGCCCTGATCCTCACCGGCATGGCCGTGCTCGCGGTCCTGCTCGCGACGATCGCCGTCGCGACGACGGTGGTCGAACTGCTCGCGGTCTACTTCGTGTTCGGGCTGCTGACGGTCGCTGTGCAGACCGGGATCGGCGCGCTCACGCAGACCTCGGTCGACAACGCGTTGATGGGCCGGTTCATCGGGCTGATGTCGATCGTGCCCGGCCTGGTTTCCGTGCTGTCCATGGCTTTCGCGGGGACCGCGGGCGCGGCCTTCGGCGTCCGCACCATCTTCGTCACGAGCGGCGTGATCCTGGCCGCGACCACGTTCCTGTCGTGGCGCCAGTTCCGCGGTGCCCAGCTCAGGAATGCCGGGCTCAGGCGGTGACCTGCGCCGCCAGGAACTCGTCGAGGTAGCGCCAGGTCGTGCCTCTCGCCTTGCGGCCGGTCAGCACGCCGAGGTGACCGCCCGGCGCGGTGCGGAAGTCGACCGACGGCGCGTTTTCGAGCAGCTCCACCACCCGCTCGACGGCGGCGCGCGGCGCGATCGTGTCGTTCTGCCCCGCGATCACCAGCGTCGGCACCTTGACGCCGGTGAGCGAGATGATGCGGCCGTTGAGGTCGACGGTGCCCTCGGCGAGGTCGTTCGACCGGAAGAACCGGTGGTAGAGCTGGCCGAAGGTGCGGCCGGGGTAGGCGATCATGTTGTCCATGAAGTGGTTGACCGCTTCGATCTGGGCGAGGAAGTCGCGGTCGTCCAGGTTCTTCAGTATCGCGATCGGCTTGGTGATCTCCTTGTTCAGCCCGGTCGCCCGGAACACCCTGCTCACGATCGCCGACGGCGCGCCGCCGAGCACCCGGTAGACCGGCGTCAGCAGGTGCCCGCCGGTAAGGTCCACCAGTGGCCGGAACGGGGCGATGAGCGGGATCGCGGTGAAGTCGAACGGCGCGGCGATGGTGGCGATCGAGTCGATCGGCAGATCCGGCTGGTCGGCGGCGGTGAGCAGCGAGAAGATGCCGCCGAGGCACCAGGCGACGACGTGCACGCCCTGGCCGCCGGAGTCTTCGCTGACCTTCCGGATCGCGCGCGGCAGCACTTCGTCGATCCAGTGCTCGACGCCGAGTTTGCGGTCGGAGAAGGCGACGTTGCCGTAGTCGACGAGGTACGTGCGGGTGTCGCCGTCCACGAGGTGTTCGGCGAGGCTGCAGCCGCGGCGGAGGTCGAAGCACAGCGCGGGCGCCGCGAGCGGCGGCACGAGCAGCACCGGCGGCCCTTGCGGGGCGGGCTTCCCGTTGCCGGTGGTGAGCCGGTACAGCGACCGGTTCGGCCCCTGGTCCACGAGCACCCTCGGCACCGGGCGAAGATCGGCGACACCGCCGTGCAGGACCTTGCCGACCACGTTCGACGCCGCGGCCGCAAGCCGAGCCGGGGGTGTTGCCATGCGTTCCTCCTGCGAAAGTCGTTCCGCGCATCTTCTCCCGACGCGGGGCGCCGACTCAACAGGCCACTCCGGCAAGCACCCGGCAAGCGGTCCACTTCGGAGTGTCCGAACTCGACGGCGGAAACCGGCTTCCCGGCGGGGAAAGCGCCGGATGAACGCTGTTCAGCTCGACGGCCCGGCCCGGATTCTCGCTCAGTGAAGCCTTTTCGGCTCTCACTGAGCGAGAATGACCTTCGCCACGGTGCAGGAGGACCTAGTCCCCTTCGGCACCGGGAGCGCTTCCGGCCGCCCTCGCTTCGTACTCCGCGCGAGCGCTGGAATGCGCCGCGGACGCGAGCACCGTGTCCGCGCCGAGCGTCCTGATCAGCCACTCCCCGAACCGCCGCGGCAGCAGCCTCGTGATCCGGCCCGTCGCGTCCAGCGACCGCGGCACGTACACGTCGAACCGAGGCCGCTTCAGCACGGCGACGATGGCGTCGGCGACGTCCTCCGGACGAACCGACTTGATCATCTTCGTCTCGCCGAGACCGCTGGCCAGCTCGGTCCGCACGATCGCGGGCATCACGCACGACACGTCGACGCCGCTGCCGTGCAGTTCGAGGTGCACCGCTTCGGACAGGCCGACCACGCCGTGCTTCGTGGCGCAATAGGTAGCGCCGCCGGGAAAACCCGCTTTACCGGCCATGGAGGCAACGTTGACGATGTGCCCGCGCCCGCGCGGACGCATCCGGCGGACCGCCTCGCGCGTCCCGTGGACCACGGCGTGCAGGTTGATCTCGAGCTGACGCCGCGTCGACGCGTCGTCCTCGTCCTCGAGCCGGGACAGCGGCATGATGCCGGCGTTGTTGATCAGCACGTCGATGGGACCGAGACGGCGCTCGACCTCGTCGAGGAACGCCGTGAACCCGGCGGTGTCGGTGACGTCGAGCGGCAGTGCGAGGGCTTCGCCGCCCAGTTCGCCCGCGGTCTTCTCGGCGAGCGCTTGGTCGAGGTCCCCGATGGCGACTTTCGCACCGAGCCAGGCGAGCGCCGCGGCGGTCGTGGCGCCGATCCCTCGCGCGCCGCCGGTGATGACGATGACCTTGCCGCTGAGCAGGCGTTCCGTGCGTGCCATGACGGGCATCCCTCCCACTATTGGCGTAACGCCAACTGGTTGCCCATCATGGTGCTCCCCACCGGAAAGGATGTCGACCCAGCGGTCAGGTGAATCGTGCCCCGACGGGTCTCCGAGCACCAGCCCGCCTCGGAAAACGTCAGGGCAGGACGGTGAAGATCTCGGGGCCGTCCGGCGTGATCGCCACGGTGTGCTCGACGTGCGCGGCCCTGCTGCCGTTCGCCGTGTGCAGCGTCCAGCCGTCGTCGTCGCGCCGGTAGCCGTCGCGACCGCCCGCGTGGAACATCGGCTCGATCGCCAGCACCATGCCCGCGCGCAGCGGCGCCCCGGTACCGGGGCGCGCCTCGTTCGGCACGTGCGGCGCTTCGTGCATCGCCTTGCCGATGCCGTGGCCGCCGTGCTCGGCGAGCAGGCCGTACCCGGCGCGCCTTCCGATCACGCTCACCGCGGCCCCGATGTCTCCGAGCCGGTTGCCCTCGCGCATCTGCGCGATCCCGGCGGCGAGCGCTTCGGCGGTGGTGCCGATGAGGCGCAGGTCGGCCGGATCCGCGGTGCCCACGACGAAACTGATCGCCGCGTCGCCGTGCCAGCCGTCGATCGAGGCGCCGAAGTCGACGCTCACCAGGTCGCCGTCGCGAAGCCGGTACCCGGTGGGGATGCCGTGCACCACCGCGTCGTTCACGCTCGTGCACAGCACACCCGGGTACGGCGACGGTGCCCAGGCCGGGTGGTAGCCGAGGAACGACGACTTCGCGCCCTCCTCGGCGATCACACCCGCCGCGACCTCGTCCAGTTCTCGCAGGCTCACCCCGATGGCGGCCGCGCCACGCACTGTCTCCAGCGCGCGTGCGACGACGCGCCCCGCCGCGCGCATCGCGTCCAGTTCGCCGCCGGTCTTGGTCTCGATCACGCCGTCACTCCTACCGGGATACCTATACCGTTATCTCTAGCACACCGGCTCCCGGCAAGTCAGTTCACGCCGAGCCCGATCACTTCAAGCCCAGGTGCCGGGAGATCAGCATGCGCTGGACCTCGCTCGTGCCCTCCCCGATCTCGAGGATCTTCGCGTCGCGGTAGAACCGGCCGACCGGGAACTCGTTCATGAAGCCGTACCCGCCGAAGATCTGGGTCGCGTCGCGCGCGTTGTCCATCGCGGCGTTCGACGAAACCAGCTTCGCGATCGCGGCCTCGTGCTTGAACGGCTCACCGCGCAACATCTTCGACGCGGCCGCGTAGTAGGCCAGCCGCGCGGTATGCGCCCTGATCTCCATGTCCGCGATCTTGAACTGGATCGCCTGGTAGGCGCCGATCTTGTGGCCGAACGCCTCGCGCTCGCCGACGTAGCGCAGGCACTCGTCCACGCACCCCTGCGCGAGCCCGACACCCACCGCGGCGATCGCCACCCTGCCCTCGTCCAGGATCGACAGGAACTGCGCGTACCCCCTGCCGCGCTCGCCGACCAGGTTCTCGGCGGGGACGCGGACGTCGTCGAACGAAAGCTCGTGCGTGTCCGAACAGTTCCAGCCGACCTTCGAGTACTTCGGCGCCACGGCGAAACCGGGTGTCCCGGACGGCACGATGATCGCGGAGATCTCCTTGCGGCCGTTCTCCTTCACATCGGTGACCGCGGTGACCGTGACCAGCTTCGTGATGTCCGTGCCCGAGTTCGTGATGAACGACTTGCTGCCGTTGATCACCCACTCGTCCCCGTCGAGCGCCGCGCGAGTGCGGGTCGCGCCCGCGTCGGAACCGCCACCGGGCTCGGTCAAGCCGAACGCACCGAGCGCCTCGCCCGTGCACAGCGCGGGAAGCCAGCGCTCCTTCTGCTCGGCGGTGCCGAACCGGTAGATCGGCATCGCACCGAGCGAGACGCCCGCCTCGACGGTGATCGCGACCGAGGAATCGACACGGGCGAGTTCTTCCAGCACGAGGCACAGCGCGAAGTAGTCGCCGCCCATGCCGCCGAACGACTCGGGGAACGGCAGGCCGAACAGGCCCATCTCGCCCATCTTCGCGACGATTTCGTACGGGAACTCTTCGCGTTCGTAGAAGCCGCCGATCACCGGTGCCACTTCGGACCGCGCGAACTCCTCGACGGTCTTGCGGAGTGTTTCGTACTCCTCGTCCAACCGGAAGTCGATCATGTCTGCTCCTCTGGGATCACCATGGCAAGCGGTTCGTCCAGCGCGACCTGTTGGCCGGCCCGGACGTGCAGTTCGGAAACCACGCCGTCGACGGGCGCGGTGATCGTGTGCTCCATCTTCATCGCCTCGACGACCATGAGCGGCGTTCCCGCGCTCACCGCGTCGCCACGCGCGACCTTCACCACGAGGACGCTTCCCGGCATCGGGCTCTTCACCGGACCCGCGTCGACGGCATCGCCGTGCGCCAGCTGCACGGTGTCGCGTTCGGCGAACGAGAAGGAGCGACCGTCGCGCGCCAACCACAGGATGCCGCCGTCCGCGAGCGCCCTGCGGTAACGGCGAAGGCCGCCGGGGGTGTGCACCTGCAGCTCGTCGTCCTGCCATCGCGCGGAAACCCGGATCGGGCCACCATCGCCGACGACGACCTCCGCGTCCGACGGCGCTCCTTCGATACGCACCACGGATTCGTCATCACCGGAATGCAGCCGGAACGTCACCCCGCCACGGGCGCCGAGACGCCATCCGTTCGGCACGTCCCACGGATCCGTGACCGGTGCCGTTGGTTGCAACGCGAGCAACCGGTCCAGCGCCGCGGCGACAAAGAACTCCTCGGGCACCGTCGCTGATACGAGCGAATCGATCCGGCGCGCCACGAGCTCGGTGTCCAGTCGGCCGGCACGCACCTCCTCGTCCGCGAGCAACCCGCGCAGGAACGCCACGTTCGTGCCGAGCCCGAGCACCGCCGTGTCGGCGAGCGCGCGGTCGAGCCTGCGCAGCGCCGCTCCGCGATCCTCGCCCCACGCGATGACCTTCGCCAGCATCGGGTCGTAGTGCGAACCGATCACCGCGCCCTCGTCGAGCCATGAATCGACCCGGACGCCGCCGGGCTCGTGCAGCGCGAGCACCGTGCCACCGGTCGGGATGAACCCGCGCGCCGGGTCCTCCGCGTACACCCGCGCTTCGACGGCGTGCCCGTTCAGGCGCAGGTCGTCCTGCATGACGGTGAGGTGCTCGCCCGCCGCGATCCGCACCTGCCACTCGACCAGGTCCAGGCCCGTGACCAGCTCGGTGACCGGGTGCTCCACCTGCAAGCGCGTGTTCATCTCCATGAAGAAGAACTCGTCCGGAACCCGCGAGGACACGATGAACTCGACGGTTCCGGCACCTATATACCCGACCGATCGCGCCGCCTCGACCGCCGACGCACCCATCCGCGCGCGCGTCTGTTCGTCGAGCAGCACCGACGGCGCTTCCTCGATGATCTTCTGATGGCGGCGCTGCAGGCTGCACTCGCGCTCACCGAGGTGGATCACGTTCCCGTGGCCGTCCGCGAGGACCTGGATCTCGATGTGCCGCGGCGTGGTGACGAACCGTTCCAGCAGCAGCGTTTCGTCGCCGAACGCGTTCTTCGCCTCGCGGCGCGCCGATTCGGCGGCGGCGTCCAGCTCGCCAGCCGACTCGACCAGCCGCATGCCCTTGCCGCCGCCACCGGCGGACGGCTTGAGCAGCAACGGGTAACCGACCGCGGCCGCGGCCGCGGCGAACCCGCCCTCCGGGATGTCGACGTCCGAAGTGCCCGGAACGACCGGCACCCCGGCCGCGGACACCGTGGCCTTCGCCCTGATCTTGTCGCCCATCGCGTTGATCGCGTCCACCGGCGGGCCGATGAACGTGATCCCGGCTTCCGCGCAGGCTCGTGCGAACTCGACGTTCTCGGAAAGGAACCCGTACCCGGGGTGCACCGCACGCGCGCCGGTTTCCCGTGCGGCGTCCACGATCGCGGGGATGGACAGGTAGCTCTCGGCAGCCTCCGCCGGGCCGATGCGGACGGCTGTGTCCGCCTCGGCGACGTGCCGGGCATCCGCGTCCGCGTCGCTGTACACCGCGACCGAGCGGATCCCCATGGCGCGCAGGGACCGGATGACCCTGACCGCGATCTCGCCGCGGTTCGCGACCAAAACCGTGTCGAACATGCTCACATCCTGAAGACGCCGTAGTTGACCGGTTCCAACGGCGCGTTCGCCGCCGCGGACAGTGCGAGACCCACCACCGTGCGGGTGTCGGCGGGGTCGATGACACCGTCGTCCCAAAGCCGCGCCGTCGAGTAGTAGGGGCTTCCCTGCTCCTCGTACTGCTGCCGGATCGGGTCCTTGAACGCCTCTTCGGCATCGGCGGACCACTCGTCGCCGTGCGCTTCGATCGCGTCGCGGCGGACGGTCGACAGCACCGAAGCCGCCTGCTCGCCGCCCATCACCGAAATGCGGGCGTTCGGCCACATCCACAGGAACCGCGGCGAATAGGCACGCCCGCACATCGAGTAGTTGCCCGCGCCGAACGAACCGCCGATGATCACGGTCAGCTTCGGCACCCGCGCGCAGGCCACCGCCGTCACCATTTTCGCGCCGTGCTTGGCGATTCCGCCCGCCTCGTAGGCCTTGCCGACCATGAACCCGGTGATGTTCTGCAGGAACAACAGCGGGATCGAGCGCCTGTCGCACAGTTCGATGAAGTGGGCGCCCTTCATGGCCGACTCCGCGAACAGCACGCCGTTGTTCGCCACGATCCCGACCGGATGGCCGTGGACGCGCGCGAATCCGGTGACGAGCGTCGAACCGTACTCCTTCTTGAACTCGCCGAACCTGCTGCCGTCGACGATCCTGGCGATCACTTCGCGAACGTCGTAAGGGGTGCGCGAATCGGTCGGTACCACGCCGTAGAGCTGGCCGGGGTCGATCGCGGGTTCCACCGTGGGCAGCACGTCCCACGGCCTCGGCGCCCGCGGGCCGAGCGTCGACACGATCGACCGGACGATGCGCAGGGCGTGCGCGTCGTCCACCGCGAGGTGGTCGGTGACACCGGACGAACGCGCGTGGACGTCGCCACCGCCCAGCTCTTCGGCCGTCACGACCTCACCCGTGGCGGCCTTCACCAATGGCGGTCCGCCAAGGAAGATCGTGCCTTGATTGCGCACGATGACCGCTTCATCACTCATCGCGGGCACGTACGCGCCGCCCGCGGTGCAGGAGCCGAGCACGGCCGCGATCTGCGGGATCCCCCGCGCCGACATGGTCGCCTGGTTGAAGAAGATGCGGCCGAAGTGCTCGCGGTCGGGGAACACCTCGTCCTGGCGTGGCAGGAAGGCGCCGCCCGAGTCGACGAGGTAGAGGCACGGAAGGTTGTTGTGCAGCGCGACTTCCTGCGCGCGCAGGTGCTTCTTGACGGTCAGCGGGTAGTAGGTTCCGCCCTTCACCGTGGCGTCGTTCGCGACGATCACGCATTCGCGGCCCGACACCCGGCCGATGCCGGTGATGATGCCCGCCGCCGGTGCCTCGTCGCCGTAGAGCCCGTTCGCCGCGAGCGGGGACAGCTCGAGGAACGGCGACCCGGGATCGAGCAACGCGTCGACCCGGTCGCGGGGAAGGAGCTTCCCGCGTTCGATGTGGCGGATTCGCGACTTCTCCGGACCTCCGAGGCGCGCGGTTTCGAGCCGTTTCGTGAGGTCCTCGACGAGTTCGGCGTGGGCCGCGGCGCTGCGCGCGTAGTCGTCACCGCGAGGGTCCGCGGTGGTGGTGAGAACCGGCGTGTCCATGGGCTCCTCGTCCTCCGCGGCTCAGGCCTGCGGAAGTCAGGTTAGTAGTCGTTAACTACGAGCCCGATGTTAGCGAGCGCTAACCAAGACGTCCAGTGGAGGCGAACGAGCGCGACACGAAAGAAGGGAGCCCCCGACGGGGAGCTCCCTTCTTTCCGCGCCCGGTGCAGGGCTCAGCCAGCGGCTGAGGTGAGCGCCGGAAGATAACCCTTGGCCTGACCGGCCTTGTTGGGGTGGTACGACTCGTCCACCGGCCAGGTGAGGCTGTTCAGCCACCAGTCGCCCGAGCAGATCTCGTGGCCGGTGAACGGACCGCGGACGTCGACGAACTTGGCGCCCGCCGCCGAGGCGCGGGCGGAAATCACCGAAGCCAAGGCGTCGGACCCCGAGTTGATCGCGGTGCGCTTCGCGTCACTGAGCCCGACGTTGCACGAACCGGGCACCTTGTAGATACGCGGGTACCCGACCACCACCAGCTTCGCGTTGGGCGCCTTCGACTTCAGCTTCGAGTACACGCCGTCGAGCAGACCCGGCAACGTCTTGGTGGCGTAGTCCTTCGCCGTGTTGACGCGGTTCTGGCAGTCCTGGTCCGAGCCGAGCGTGCACTTCGTGATCACGTCGACGAACCCGGCGTCGTTCCCGCCGACCGAGACCGTGATCAGGTTGGTTCCGGACTTGACGGAGTCCGCCTGCTTGAGCACGTCCGGCGTGCGCGCGCCGGAACAGGCGACGAAGGTCAACTCGGTGCCGGAGTGGGCCTTCGCCCAAAGATTCGGGTACGCGTTCGCGCTGCGCTTGCAAGCTCCGGAGTCGCCGTAATCACCGGCGCCGACTCCCGAGGAGTAGGAATCGCCAAGCGCGGCATAGGTCGTGGCTTGGACGGCTGACGCCGGCGTGGCCATGCCGAGCGCAGCCAACATGGCGACCGCGATGGCCGCCAACGATCGTCGTGAGGTGATCCGAGCAGGGACGGACATGGTCTGACACCCCTCAGTAATGGATAAACGCGAAGTATCAGTACCACGTGGATGGGCAACGTTGGCCGAATCACAGCACAGGTAACCCGTGTGGCTCAAGCCATCGGTCGGGAAAATAAGGTTAGCGATCGCTAACTTTGCCGCATATGATGGGAAAATGCCGACCTCCCCGACCCCGCTCGCCCACGGCGAGAAGGCCAGCCGCCGGGAGCAGATCCTGGCCGCAGCGGCCGAACTGTTCGCCAGGCACGGCTTCCACGGTGTCGGCATCGACGACATCGGCGCCGCGGTCGGCATCTCGGGGCCCGCGCTATACCGCCACTTCCGCAGCAAGGACGCGATGCTCGGCGAGATGCTGGGCACGATCAGCCGGTTCCTCCTCGATGGCGGGACGGCCAGGGCAGCGGCCGCGGAAGACCCGGACACCACGCTCAGCGAACTCGTCCGGTTCCACGTCGACTTCGCGCTCTCCCACCCGTCGCTCATCACGGTCCAGGAGCGCAACCTCGCCAACCTCACCGATGCCGATCGCAGGCAGGTTCGCGCGCTGCAACGCCGCTATGTCGAGGTGTGGGTCGGCGCGATCTCGGCGGCGGTGCCCGGCGTCGGCGAGGCGGAAGCCCGCTCGGCGGCGCACGCCGTGTTCGGCCTGATCAACTCCACGCCCTACAACCGTTACCTCGGTGAGGGCGACCTCGCGGATCTCCTGGGCAGGCTGGCGTTGGGCGCTCTGCGAGCCGCGGGGTAACGCGATCGGGTGTCCTGCCGACGCCACTGTGCCAAAACCAGTCACTGGTGTTTGATAGGCACGTGGAGCCCGACAGCAGCGGTGGCGAGCAGCAGAAGCTCGTCGAGAAGGCACAGCGTGCCCTCGTCGCTATGCAACTCGGCGAGGACGACGAGGCGTTGGACGAGGTCGCGCCTTCGGCGGTCGAAGACGACGACCGGTCCGCCGAAACGCGCGCGCTGATGCTGCTCCTGTTCGGCGAATGCAGCCAGATGGTGGCCACGCTGGGCGACGGGGGCAGCGCGCCGGTCAAGGTGCAGGTGTTCGACGAAGACGGCGAGGAAGTCTCCATCGATCAAGCGGACCCACCGGTGCGCACCGCAGTCCGCACCTTGCTGGCCGAAGTGCACGGGAACACCGAGGCAGCCGTGGAGCAGGTGGAGATCGCGCTGGCCAACGCCGCCCCGGACGAGGTGGACAGCCTGGTGCTGCAGGCCTTGCGCTGGACCGTGCGGTTGTCGACCGAATGCCTGGAGCGCGACCTCCCGGTCGCCCCCTGGATCTCCGAGGCCGTGGCGGACTGAGCCCCCTCCCGGAAATTTTTTCGCACAAATCTTCCATTCGCACAAACAAGTGTTCGACTGAGTCGGCACCCCGGGTTACAGTCGATTCGTGGAACTTTCAGACGCAATGGACATTCTGCTGGAAGAGGATGCGATCGAGGCCCGGTCGCATGCTCGGAGACTGCGCGCGATAGCGCATATCGCGCACAAGGTGGGGCGGCGAAGAGCGGTCGATCGGATCGCGAAGGCCTCGCGTATCACGAAAAGCGCGGCGGACAGACGGGTCGGTCTCGCACTCGCCCTGACGACGTACCTGCCGCACACACTGGCCGCGATGGAGGCGGGGCTGCTGGACGAGTACAAGGCCTCGAAAGTATTCGAGGCAACGTCCTACCTGGAGGAGGTGAAAGCGCGGGAAGTGGACGCGCTCGTCGTCGAACGGATTGCCGGGAAGAACCCCAGCGAGCTGCGCCGGGTCGTGAACTCGCTCGTCCTGCAGATCGATCGGCAGGGGTACGAGGAGCGTAGGCGGATCCGGCGCGCACAGCGGATGCTGCGCATCATCCACCGCGATCATGCGTCCTCGTCCTTGGTCGCGCGGTTGCCGATGGAACAAGCGCTGGCGCTGTACAACGCTTGCGACGAGGATGCCCGCACCGCGAAGAAACAGGGCGACTCGCGAACGCTCGATCAGTTGCGAGCCGACGCACTGGTCAAACGATGTCTGGTCGGCGTGGCGCTGGCGACGAACCCTCCCACCGGACGTCCTCCCAGGTTGCTTCGCCTGCAGGAGATCCTTGGCGGGAAACGCACCCGCAAAGGCGACGGGCGCAGGCCGGGAGGTCCTTCGGGGCCGAGCCGGTTCACCGGAAGAAGCGGAGCGCCACCGACATCCAGCGCCCCGAAGGTCATGCGCCTGCACAAAGAGGCACACACTCCGGGTTACTGGCTCTAGCCAGACGCGACCGCAGCTCGACACCAGCTATGTTGTTCGGGGAGCAATACAACGCAGTATCACGCAGCAGCACCGAAAGCCCCACCGAGGAGCAAGAACACCGGACCGTTCCGGATCGAACGATCGGCACTACAGGTGAGAGCACACAAGACATCCCGGGCGGAAACGGCGTCCACATCAGACTTCCGCCTCCGGCTTTGGGGATACATAGCCAGTACTTGGTGCGTGCTCTTCGCAGTGCTCCACCTCTACTGGGCTGCCGGCGGGAACGCGGGGCTGGCGTCCTCGGCGGGCGCGGATCTCGCCGAGCATCGGCCGTGGTGGTTTGTGACGTTCGGTCTGTGGGGTGTGGCGCTGGTGCTCTGCGTCGGTGCGGTGTTCAGTCTTTGCCTTACGCGGTTGCGGCCACCGGCGCCGCTTCGCGGAGTCATGCTGGTGCTCGGATACTTGGGCGGCGCGGCGCTTCTCCTCCGAGGTGTGTTGATGGAAGTCGTCCTCGTTTCGGGAGCAGGTGGCATCGCGGCATCTGTTGGGCCGTTGGAGACGACCTGGAGCCTGATCCTCTGGAACCCCTGGTTCGTGGTCGGCGGCGTCGCCGTGACGATGACGACTCGGCGCTTCCACCGTGTCACGAAGGAGAAAGCGAAACCGGGTCACCAGAACGAGCAATGATGCGGCGTTCACCGATGACTGTTCCGACCGGGCGCTCCAACGCTTGCAGGGCCCTCAGCCAAGCACATGCCTCTGGCCGACTTGGCGAGCACGGAGAACCGCAGGATGAGCCAGGCGCCGACGTCATACGACACGGCCTGGTCGTACGACGACAACGCAGCACGGGCTCAAAGCACGCGGGCATGAGCACGCATCACTTGAGCCAGGTATCACTTGAGCAGAGCCTTGACCAACCCGGCGATCTGGCCGGTTTCGATCAGGAAGGAGTCATGCCCATATGGCGAGCTGATCACTTCGGCCGCGCCGGAATCCGAGACCCCCTCAGCCAGCTCCTGCGACTGGTACAACGGGTACAGCCGGTCGCTGTCCACGCCAGCCACCACGGTTCGAGCACGCACGCGGCGCAGGGCCTGCCCGATCCCGCCGCGGTCGCGCCCGACGTCATGGGTGTTCATCGATTCGGTGAGCACCACGTAGCTGGCCGCGTCGAAGCGGCGGACCAGCTTCGCGGCGTGATGGTCCACATAGGACTCGACCGCGAACCTGCCGCCACGAAGAGGGTCCTCGTCGGCTTGAGGGTTCCTGCCGAAGCGTTGTGACAGTTCAGGTTCACTGCGGTAGGTCACGTGCGCGATGCGCCGGGCGATGCCCAGTCCGGTGTGGGGTCCTTGCCCGTCGGGCAGGTCGTGGTAGTCGCCGCCGTGCCAGCCCGGGTCACCCCGGATGGCGTGCAGCTGCGGCGATGCCCATGCGATCTGTTCGGCGGACGCTGCGGCGGGGGCGGCGAGCACCAAGAGGGTTGCTACGCGGTCCGGCAGGCCGACACCCCATTCCAGAGCCCGCATTCCTCCCATCGAACCGCCGGCCACGGCGGCCCAGCGTTCGATGCCGAGTTCGTCGGCGAGCACCGCTTCCGCCCTGACCTGATCGCGGACCGTCGTCACCGGGAACCGGCTGCCCCAAGGCTTCCCCTCCGGATCCGGTGACGCGGGTCCGGTCGTGCCCTGGCATCCGCCGAGCACGTTCGGCACGACTACGAAAAACTCGGACGTGTCGAATGCCTTGCCGGGGCCGATAAGGCCGTCCCACCAACCTGGGCTGGGATGGCCCGGCTCGACACCGCCCGCGGCGTGGCTGTCGCCGGTCAGCGCGTGTTCGACCAGTACCGCGTTCGATCGGTCCGAGTTCAGCGTCCCCCACGTTTCGTAGGCGATGTCGATCCCCGGCAGCACGCCACCGGCTTCGAACGCGAACGGGCCGCGGCGGTGCACCCATGACCGCCTTCCTGGTGGATCGCCCGCCCGCCACGCGCCGGTGGCGGGCGGGCGACCGCTGGGAGGAAGGCTCAAAGCGACGCCTTCGCCACCCTGAAGCCGGCGTCCAGGTCCGCCTTCAGGTCCTCGATGCCCTCCAAGCCGACGGCGAGCCGGATCAGGCCGGGAGTGACCCCGCTGGCGAGTTGCTCCTCGGACGAGAGCTGGCTGTGTGTGGTCGACGCCGGGTGCACGATGAGGCTGCGCACGTCACCCAGGTTCACCAGCTGGCTGTGCAGCTCGGTGCCGTCGACGAACGCACGGCCCGCGTCGACGCCGCCTCGCAGGTCGAAGGACAGCACCGCGCCAGCGCCACCGGGGAGGTACTTCTGCGCGGCCTGGTAGTGCGGGCTCGATGGCAGGCTCGCGTAGTAGACCTTCTCGACCTCGTCCCGCTGCTCCAACCATTCCGCGAGCGCCTTCGCGTTGGTGACGTGGCGTTCGATCCGCAGCGAGAGGGTCTCGATGCCCTGCAGGATGAGGAAACTGTTCAGCGGCGCGATGGCGGCGCCGGTGTCGCGCAGCAGTTGCACACGGGCTTTGGCCGCGTACGCTCCCGGGCCGAGCGCCTCCCAGTACTTCAAGCCGTGGTAGCTCGGATCGGGTTCGGTGAAGCCGGGGAACCTCACCGGGTCGGCGCCGAAGTCGAACGTGCCGGCGTCGACCAGGGCGCCGGCGACGGTGGTGCCGTGGCCGCCGAGGTACTTCGTGGCGGAGTGCACGACGACATCGGCGCCGTGCTCGATCGGGCGCAGCAGGTACGGCGTCGGGATGGTGTTGTCGACGATCAGCGGCACCCCGGACTCGTGCGCGGCGTCGGCAACCGCCCGCACGTCGAGCACGTTGCTGCCGGGGTTCGCGAGCGTTTCGGCGAAGAACAGCTTGGTGTTGGGCCGGACGGCGGCCTTCCACTGCTCGATGTCGTCCTGGTCCTCGATGAACGTGACTTCGATGCCGAGCTTCGGCAGCGTGTAGTGGAAAAGATTGTAGGTGCCGCCGTAGAGGGACGGGCTCGACACGAAGTGGTCACCGGCACCGGCGAGGTTCAGGATCGCGGCCGTGGTCGCGGCGGAACCGGAGGCGAACGCGAGCGCCGCGACCCCGCCTTCGAGCGCGGCGAGCCGCTGCTCCAGCACGTCCTGGGTCGGATTGTTGATCCGCGTGTAGATGTTGCCCGGCTCGGCGAGGCTGAACAGGTCGGCACCGTGCTGGGTGTCGCGGAACACGTACGAGGTCGTCTGGTAAATCGGCGTGGCGCGGGCGCCGGTCGCCGGATCGGGCGCGGCACCCGCGTGGATCTGCTTGGTTTCGAACGACCACGCACTGGTTTCTTCGGCGCTCATCGGAACTCCCTGCTGAGTGGATCGGACCTGCCCGCGCCGCCGACGCTAACCACCAGCGCGGGCACACCCAACCCGCTCCCATCCCGTGGGAGACGTGCTACCCGTTCGGGTGTACGGGGAACCGGCGCTCACCACACGACGACCAGCGGCGCCCGCGGCCCGACCGACCGGCCCCGGAAGTCCACTGTGGACACGGAAGCCACCGGACGCGAAGCTATTCCCGTTGCTGGAGCGCGAATCGGTTTCCCTCGCTGTCGACGAACATGGACCACCATCCCCACGGTTGTTTTTCCGGTGCGGCAGGGAATTCCACGCCTTTCGCGGACAGTTCACGGTAGGTCTTTTCGATGTCGTCGGCGTAGAAGAAGAAATTCGAAGTGGGCAGTTCGTCCCTGCCCTCGGACGAGCCTGCGGAGTCCGGGCTCAGCACGAGCACGGTCCGCCCGTCAGCGGAGGTCACCTCGACCCACCTGGCGCCACTGTCGTCGTAGGGCACGTCGGTGGTGACGGTGAACCCGATGACCTCGGACCAGAACTCCTTGGCGCGCTGCTGGTCCCGCACGCCGATCACGACCTTGCTGACTCCTTGAACGGCCACGAAGCCTCCTTGTATCCATAGTGGATATAACGAACGCGGAGTGTATGCTCCCGTCATGGCCGACGGCAACCCTCCCCCGCTGACGCCGGCCGGCTTCCAGGTGGCACTCGCGCTGGCCAGCGGTCATGCGCACGGCTACGGGATCATGGCGTTCATCGCCGAGGTCACCGGTGGCGCGGTGCAGCTCGGGCCCGGCACCCTGTACCGGACACTGTCGCGGCTCGCGGCCGACGGACTCGTGGAGGAGACCACGGACATCACCGACGGCGCTCCCCACGACGCGCGGCGCCGGAACTACCGGCTCACCCGGCTGGGCAGGCGCGCCGCCGAGCGGGAGGCCAAGCAGCTGAGCGCACTGCTCGACGCGGCTTCGGCGGCGGGACTCGCCGACGCGGGACAGGCCGAGTCCGCATGAGCAAGCTCTCCGCGAGCACTGCCCTCCGGAGGCAGTCGTCGCCTCCCACCAAGGAAAACTCGTGAGCGCCAGCCGGGTGCTCGGCCTCGCGCCGCACCTGTTCGTCCAGGACATCGATGGAGCGCTGGCCTTCTACCGCAAGGCTTTCGGCGCTGTCGAACTGTTCCGCAACCGGCTGCCGAGCGGAGTGGTCCTGTTCGTCGAACTCGCTGTCGGCGACGCGAGACTGCTTGTCAGCGAGGAGATCCCCCAGCTGGACGCGCTCGCGCCGCCCACGGTCGGCGGTTGCCCGATGCTGCTCACGCTGGAGACCGAGGATCCCGACGATCTCGCCAGGCGCGCGGTCTTCGCGGGCGCGGAGGTCGAAGCCCCGGTGGAGGAACTGTTCTTCGGCGAGCGTTACGGCCGGGTGCGCGATCCGTTCGGCCATCGGTGGGCGCTGACCACGAAACGCGAGCTGTTCACACCCGAGGACATCGACGCCCGCGCACCGCGGGAGGTCTGACGTGGCTTCGGTGCGCAGCGTCGTCGACAGGGTGGGCCCGACCTTGATGCGGGCGGTCCTGTTGCCGGAGGACTGCCCCGCGGTGGCGGACGTGGTGATCGCGGAACCGGGTTCTCCCGGTCACCTCGCCGCGGGTGATCTCGTGCTGGCCGTGGCGACGACGCGCGCCGAGGACGCGACAGCGCTGGTCAGGTCGAGCGCCTCGCAGGGTGCGGCCGCGGTGCTGTTCAAACCGCCGCTCGCCGGGAAACCGGCGGTGCGGCAGGCCGCGAAATCGGCCGCCATCGCGCTCATCGAGGTGCGCGCGGCCGCGTCGTGGGCGCAGCTCGTCTGGCTGCTGCGCACCGTGCTCGACGCGATCGCCGACGAGTCGGAATCGCTGGAGGACACCGGGTCGAGCGATCTGTTCCGCCTCGCCGACGCGGTCGCCTCCGTGGTGGACGCGCCGGTGACCATCGAGGACACCAACTCGCGCGTGCTCGCGTATTCGGCGCGGCAGGACCTGACCGACCCGGCGCGGGTCTCCACGATCATGGGCCGCCGCATCCCCGACGACGTGCTGGCGCGGTTCCGGTCGCGCGGGGTCTTCCGCGAGCTGTCCCGCGGCAGGCAGACGATTTTCGTGCCCGCGCAGCGCGACGGCACGCTGCCGAGGCTGATCGTGCCGATCAGGATGGGCGGTGAGCTGCTCGGCTCGATGTGGGCGGTCGTCGCGGGCCCGGTGTCGGACGAGCGCGCGGCCGCGTTCGCCGACGCGGCGCCGGTCGTGGCACTGCACCTGCTGCGCCGCCGAGCCCATGCCGACGCGCAACGCCGCGCGTCGGAGGAAATGCTGCGCGCGGTGCTGGAAGGCAGGGCGAGCCCCCGCAAGGTGATGGCGGAGCTCGAGCTGTCCGACGAACCGCACCGGGTGGTCGCCGTCGACGCGGAGCAGGAGGGTCTGCGGCTGTCCCTGCTGGAACGCATCGCCTCGGGGGTGGGCAGGCGGCCGGTGGCGACCGAACTCGGCGGCCTGCTCTACGCCGTCGTCCCGGACGGTGACGCGTGGAGCGCGCTTCGGGGTGCGCTGGCCGCGGTGCCGAACGAGGTCAGGATCGCGGCGGGCGGTGCGGGCGAAGTCGGCCAGCTCGCACAATCGCGCCAGCAGGCGGAAGAAGCGCTCGGGCTGCTGCGCGCCGGGCTCGTGCCGGGACGCGTGGTCACCTTCGAGGAGGTGTGGACGGCGCTGACGCTGCATCGCGCCGCCACCGCGGCGACGGCGGCTTCCATCGGTGAACTGGGGCCGCTCGCCCTCGTGCGCGCTCACGACGAGGCGAACGGAGCCGGCTACCTGGACACGCTCTACCAGTGGCTGCGGCATCCCGGCGATCCGAGAGCGGCCGCGCGCGAGCTGCGGATCCACCCCAACACCCTGCGGTACCGGATGCGGCGGGTGCTCGAAATCGCGCCACTCGACCTCGACGATCCCGACACCCGGCTCGCGCTGCTCACCCAGTTGATAAGCCTCCGCTGGGCCTGATTACTCCACTCGGGTCCCGCCGAAAGGTCCGAAAACCCCCATCCTGGCCACGTTTTCATCACATCGTGGGGTTTGTCGTGACCCGTTGGCTACGTTTCGCCTCGACCACTTGGGGTCACACTTCGCATTCGAGGAGTTGCCGATGAGCACTCGTTCCCGAATCCGCCGTATCGCACAGGCCGGTGCCGTCGCCGGGCTGGCCATGGGCTGCCTGATGATCCCCGGCGCCTCGTCGGTCGGTGCCGCGCCCGCACCGGAAACAGCGCAGGCCGACTGCTTCACCCCGCAGCACCCCGCCCAGCGCGGCAAGGACGGCGACGCGAACGACCTGACCCCTGCGCAGGCAGCGGCCGTCGAACGCGACATGGCGGCGAAACTGGCCGGGAAGGCGGCGGCGCGGCTCGCGGCGACGAACATCCCCGTCTACTTCCACGTGATCACGGACGGTTCGAAGGGCAACATCTCCGACGCCACGATCGCGAAGCAGATCTCGGTGCTCAACGCCGCCTATTCGAAGTCGGGCTTCAGCTTCTCGCTCGCGAAGACGGACCGCACGAACAAAGCCGCTTGGTACAACGGCATCACCGACGGTTCGAGCGCCGAAACGCAGATGAAGAACACGCTGCACACCGGCGGCGCGAACGTGCTGAACCTCTACACCGCCTCGCTGGGCGACGACCTGCTCGGCTGGGCGACGTTCCCGTGGAGCTACAAGTCGAGCCCGAAGATGGACGGTGTGGTCATCCTCGACACGTCGCTGCCGGGTGGTTCCGCGACGAACTACAACGAGGGCGACACCGCGACGCACGAGATCGGGCACTGGCTCGGGCTCTACCACACGTTCCAGGGCGGCTGCTCGGGTTCGGGCGACTACGTTTCCGACACACCGGCCGAGGCCAGCCCGACGTCGGGCTGCCCGGCGAACAAGGACACCTGCACCTCGGCCGGCAAGGACCCGATCCACAACTTCATGGACTACAGCTACGACAGCTGCATGACCGAGTTCACCGCGGGGCAGGGCACCAGGATGAAGAACTCCTGGACCTCTTACCGGGCGTGACACATGACGCGCGGCCCGGCGGATCCCCCTGCCGGGCCGCGCGTCATCACCCCCGGACCCTGCGTCACGGCACGAGGAGCGTCTTCCCCAACGCCGTCCTCGCCTCGATCGCCGCGTGCGCGTCCGACGCCTTCGCGAGCGGGAACCGCTGGCCGATCACCGGGCGGAGCCGTCCGGCCGCGGCTTCCGCCAGCGCCGCCTCCGCCGCCTTCCGGACCGCGCCCGGCTCGCTGAGCACGTCCCCCAGCGGCACGACCCGGATGTCGCGCCGCGCCGCCTCTTCCGGATCGGGCGAGGACATTTCCCCGCTGGCAGCGCCGTGCACGAGGAACCGGCCTCCCCGCGCAACGATCGCGAACGACTCCTCGCCGATCCGCCCGCCGACACCGTCGAACACGACGTCGGCGGAGCCGACCCGCTCCGCCCAGCTCGGTTGGCTGTAGTCGACCGTCTCGTCGGCGCCGAGCTCCTCCGCCTGCGCGAGCTTGGCCGCCGATCCCGCCGCGGCGATCACCTGCGCGCCGGCGGATTTCGCCAGCTGCACCAGCAGGCTGCCGACACCGCCGCCCGCCGCTTCGACGAGCACCCTGTCGCCAGCGCCGATGCCCGCTGCCCAGAACAGGCCGAACGCGGTGCGGCCGTCGGCGAGCAGTGCCACGGCCGTGTCGAGTGCGACGCCCTGCGGGACCTCGAGCACCCCGTCCGCCGGGACCGCGACGCGTTCCGCGTAGGCGCCGGAACCGCCGGTCGAAGTGACCACGGTCGTGCCGAGCAGCGCCGGGTCCGTCCCTGGGCCGAGCCCGCTCACCACCCCGCCGACGCCGTTTCCCGGCACCACCGGCAGCGCGACGTCGCGCATCGCCGGGTTCGGGAAGTGCCCCGACCGGAACTGCGTCTCGACGAAGACGACGTTCACGAACGCCACCTCCACGAGCACCTCGCCCGGCTTCGGCTCGGGTTCCGGCGCCGCGCCGAGCTTCAGCACCTCGGGCCCGCCGAACTCCTCCAGCCAAACCGCTCTCATCGCGTTCCTTCCCCAGTGGCCCCCGTCGTCAACGCTCACAGCCTGCAACCTCAAGCGCGGTAGAGGTCAAGGACCTTGTGGCGGCGGAACCATGAAAAGGGAGCAATACTGTCTTCGCAGCACGATGACACCGCCGTCCGGGTGGTTCACCGTGGTCACCACCACGTCATCACCCGAGCCATCCCCGCCGCTTTCCAGGAGGCAGCAAAGTGCGCATCGCCGTCCCCCGCGAAGTCAAGAAGCACGAATACCGGGTCGCGCTGACCCCGGCAGGCGTCCATGAGCTGACCGGCCGCGGCCACGACGTGTTCGTCGAAACCGACGCGGGCATCGGGTCCTCCATCACCGACGAGGAGTACCTCGCCGCCGGTGCGAAGATCCTCGCCACCGCCGAAGAGACCTGGGCCGAGGGCGAGCTCGTCCTCAAGGTCAAGGAGCCCATCGCCGAGGAGTACCCGCGCCTGCGCCGGGACCAGGTGCTGTTCACCTACCTGCACATCGCGGCCGACCGCCCGCTCACCGACGCGCTGCTGGCCGCGGGCACCACCGCGATCGCCTACGAGACGGTGCAGAAGCCGAACGGCGCGCTGCCGCTGCTCGCCCCGATGTCGGAGGTCGCGGGCAGGCTGGCGCCCCAGGTCGGCGCCTTCTCGCTGATGAAGCCGAGCGGTGGCCGCGGCGTGCTGCCCGGCGGCATCCCCGGTGTGCACCCGGCGCGCGTGGTCGTCATCGGCGGCGGTGTCGCCGGCCTCAACGCGGCCCGCGTGGCACTCGGCCTCGGTTCGGACGTCGAGATCCTGGACACCAACGTCGACCGGCTCCGCCAGATCGACAACGACTTCGGCGGCCGCATCCGCACGGTCACGTCGAACCGGCTCTCCGTCGAGGAGTCCGTGCTGGAAGCCGATCTCGTCGTCGGCGCCGTTCTGGTGCCGGGCGCGAAGGCGCCGAAGCTGGTGTCGAACGACCTCGTCTCCAGGATGAAGGCGGGCAGCGTGCTGGTGGACATCGCGATCGACCAGGGCGGCTGCTTCGCGGATTCCCGGCCGACCACCCACGACGAGCCGACCTACCAGGTGCACGACTCGGTCTTCTACTGCGTCGCGAACATGCCGGGCGCGGTGCCGAGGACGTCGACCTACGGCTTGACGAACGTCACCCTGCCCTACGCGGTGCAGCTGGCCGAGCACGGCTGGCACGCGGCGCTGCGCGCGGACGACAGCCTCGCGAAGGGGCTCAACACGCACGACGGCAAGTTGACGAATGGTCCCGTCGCGGTGGCGCACGGTCTCGAACACACCGAGTTGAACACCGTTCTTTCCTGAGCACGGAGTTGAACGCCGTTCTTCTTCGGTGAAGTAAGCGTAAGCGGACGCCCGCTGCCGAGCATCGGCGGCGGGCGTTTTCGTTATTCGGTGAAGCGCGCGAGACAAAGACGTCGCAAGACAGGGCGGAAAGGCCGTCGCGGCAAGGGAAGTGGAAACAAAGGGGCGGCCCGCTCAACCAGCCTGGGGGTCACTGGGAGCGGGCCGCCACGTACTAGCTTAGGTAATAACCGCGGAGTTCGCTGCACCGGGTCTCCACTTTCCCTCGAATACTTCTTCACACGTCGCGCCGGCTCTCGTCGTTCGCTTCCGCCGCAACGCCCGGACCTGGCGTTTCGGCGATAAAAACGCTTCAGTGATCAACCGGCCCTCGAGACCGAGCGTGACGAATGTCGCTTCTGGAGCACAACACCCCCTGCCTCCGCATCCGCCGGTCGAGGTACGGCAGGATGTCGCCAGTCACATATCCGGCGATCAAGGAGGAGGCGGAAGCATGCAGCACGACGGCAGCGGCCGCATCGCCGTGCAGAACCTCAGCAAGCACTTCGGCCCGGTCGCCGCCGTGCAGAACCTGAGCTTCACCGTGGAACCCGGTTCGGTGACCGGTTTCCTCGGGCCCAACGGTGCGGGTAAGACGACGACGCTGCGCATGCTGCTCGGCCTCGTCACCCCGACCAGCGGTGTCGCGACGATCAACGGCAGGACGCACGACCAGCTCGGCAACCCGGCGACGGTGGTCGGGTCCGTGTTGGAGAACGAGGGCTTCCACCCGAAGCGGTCGGCCCTGAACCACCTGCGGGTGTACTCGGCCGCGATCGGCGTGCCGGACCAGCGCGCCGAAGAGGTGCTCGGGCTCGTCGGCCTGTCCTCGGCCGCGCACCGCAGGGCAGGCGACTTCTCGCTCGGCATGCGGCAGCGGCTCGCGCTGGCCACGGCGCTGCTGGGCAACCCGCAGGTGCTCGTGCTCGACGAGCCCGCGAACGGCCTCGACCCCGAAGGCATCGTGTGGCTGCGGAACTTCCTGCGCGCCTACGCCAGGGAAGGCCGGACCGTGCTGGTCTCGAGCCACCTCCTCAGCGAAGTCGAGCAGACCATCGACCAGGTGGTGATCATCAGCGCCGGGATGACGCGGTACTTCGGGTCGCTCGAACAGCTCCGGCAGAGCCAGCGGTCGCGGGTGCTGGTGCAGCCCTCCGACGCCAACGCTCTGGTGAAAGCCTTGCAGGAGAACGGGATCACGCAGCTCGAGCCCACTCAGGACGGGCGGGTCGCGGTGTCCGGTGCGACGGTGCAGCAGATCGGTGACGTCGCGGCGAAGGCCAGTGTCGCGCTCTACGGCATGCAGGAAGACCGCGCCGATCTCGAACAGCTCTTCTTCCAGCTGACCCAGGGCCAGTACGCGGCGCCGCAGCCGCCCTACGGCCAGCAGCCGCAGCAGGGCGGCTGGGGCGGTGGCCCGCCGTCGGGTCCGCAGCAACAGCAGCAGTACCCGCCGCCACCGCACTACCAGCAGCAGCAACCACCACCGGGATATCAGCAGCCGGGCCAGCAGGGCGGCGGCTGGGGAGGGCAGGGCTGATGGGCAGGCTGATCAAGGCGGAGTTCCGCAAGACGCTGACCCTCAACACCTGGTGGATCCTGCTCATCCCGCTGGTGGTCGTCTCGTTCTGGATGTCGTTCACCTGGGGCAAGATCACGAACGACTTCGTCAGCTACATCGGCAGCGGCACGGCGCGCCAGCTTTCCGCGCTCATCGGCCTGTCGCCGGGCGAACTCCCGGTCGGCCTGCTGTCGATCGCGCACGGGGTGAACATCACCCAGCTCATCCCGGCCGTGTTCGGGGTGTTCGCGCTCGCCGGCGAGTACAGCAGCAAGACGATCACGACGACGTTCCTGACCGCCCCGAACCGGGTGTCGGCGCTGAGCGCGAAGATGATCTCCTACAGCGCGTGGGGTGCGCTGTACGGCCTGCTGAGCTTCGGGGTCGCCGCGCTGGCGACGCTGATCACGGTGGATTCGCCGGGGCAGCCGAGCGGCGGGCAGTGGATCGCGGCGCTGGGCGCCACGATCCTGTCCTACATCCTGGTGACGCTGTTCGGGATCGGGCTCGGCGCCGTGCTGAACAAGGTCGTGCTCGGGGTCCTGCTGGTGATCGGGTACTTCCTGATCATCGAGAACGTGCTCGTCCTCGTGATGTGGCGGTGGGCGCCGATCCTCGGCGGCATCCTGCCGAACGGCACCGCGAACGGCATCGTCGGCGGGGTCGCGGCGGAGGCCTTCGGGTTCAACTCGCTGAACATCCCCGGTGACACGGCCCGGTTCGACCAGCTCGGGCTCCAGCTCGCGGCGGGCGCGCCGGGGGTCATCTCGTGGTGGGCGTCGGCGCTGATCTTCGCCGGGTGGACCGCGCTGTTCTTCGTCGGCGGCTGGCTGTCGAACCAGAAGCGCGACATCACCTGACCCGGGTTTCGTGGTCCCCTGATGGCCACTTTCACGGCGATGACTGCCGGGAAGGTGGCCATCAGAGCGTTCGGGGCCGGTTCGCGGAGTGGCGTGAACGACACCGGAGTGTCGGTGGGCACGCCTAGCCTGGATTCGTGACCTCAGCTCCGCCACTCGCCCCTCCGGCACGGCCTTCCGAGACCAGCGCGGCCCCGCCAGGCCCCGGCTGGATCCGGCGGCTGTCCGCGGCCTGCTGGCGGCACCCGGTGCTCGTGGTGCTCGCGCTCACCGCGTCGATCGTCGGCGTCGGGCTGCAGGCGGCGGGCCCGCTGCTGATCAAGGTCGCGCTGGACGACGCGGTGGCGGGCGCCACCGGGCGGCTCGGCGCGCTGATCGCCGCGTTGCTGGGGCTGCACCTGCTCACCTTCGCGAGCGCGTTCGCCAGGAGGTACGTCGGCGGCCGACTCGCCCTCGACGTCCAGCACGACCTGCGCCAGGCCGTGTTCGGCGCGGTGTCGCGGTTGGACGGCGGGAAGCAGGACTCGCTGCGCACCGGTCAGATCGTCTCGCGCGCGATCTCCGATCTGCAGCTCGTCACCGGGATCCTGATGGTGGTCCCGGTCTCCGCCGGTTCGGTGATCTTCGCGGTGCTCTCGCTCGGCGCGATGCTGTGGCTGTCCCCGGCGCTGACGCTGATCGCCGTGGTGATCACCCCCGCGATCGCGATCGTGCTCGCGGTGAGCCGCAAGCGGCTGTTCCCGGCGACGTGGTCGGCGCAGCAGCGCGCGGCGGACGTGGCGCAGCAGGTCGAGGAAACCGTCACCGGGGTGCGCGTGGTGAAGGGCTTCGGCCAGGAGAGCAGGGAGGTCGCCCGGCTGGAGAAGACCGCACGGCAGCTGTTCGCGGAACGGTTGCGCGCGGCGAAGCTCTCCGCGGTCCCGGCGGCCACCACGGCGGCGCTGCCCGCGGCGGGGCAGGTCGCGGTGCTCGCGGCGGGCGGCGTCCTGGCCATGCACGGGCAGCTGAGCCTCGGCACCTTCCTCGCCTTCGCCACCTACGTGGCGAGCCTGTCCGGTCCGGCGCGCATGCTGGCGAGCCTGTTCGTGCAGGCACAGCTCACCAGGGCGGGCGCGGACAGGGTGTACGAGCTGATCGACGCGCAGCCCGAGGTCCGCGACGCCCCTGGCGCGCGCGGCGTGCCCGACGGCCCGCTGGAGATCCGGCTCGACGACGTCCACTTCGGGTACACCAGGTCCGAGCCCGTGCTTCGCGGGTTGTCGCTGCGGGCGTCGCCGGGCGAAACGCTGGCGCTCGTGGGCACAGCGGGATCGGGTAAGTCCACGATTTCCCTGCTGCTGCCCCGGTTCTACGACGTCCACTCCGGATCAGTCCGATTAGGACTCTCGGACGATCCGGTCGACATCAGGGAATTCCGGCTCGCCGAGCTGCGCCGCACCATCGGCGTGGTGTTCGAGGAGGCGTTCTTGTTCTCCTCGTCGGTGCGGGACAACATCGCCTACGGCAGACCGGACGCCACCGACGAAGAAGTCGTCGCGGCGGCGAGAGCGGCCGAGGCCGACGAGTTCATCCAAGCGCTGCCCGACGGATACGACACGCTGGTCGGCGAACGCGGGCTCACGCTGTCCGGCGGGCAGCGCCAGCGGCTCGGGCTGGCGCGGGCGCTGATCACCGACCCGAGGGTGCTGATCCTCGACGACGCGACCTCCGCGGTGGACACGATCACCGAGGCCGCGATCCACGACACGCTGCGCTCGGTCACCGCGTCCCGCACCACGCTCCTGATCGCGCACCGGCGCTCCACCCTCGCGCTGGCCGACCGGATCGCCGTGCTCGACGACGGGAAGGTGGTGGACGTCGGCACGGCGGACGAGCTGGAGCTGCGGTGCCCGCTGTTCCGCGACCTCGTCTCCGGACCGGGCGAGGGGGTCGAGGAGGTACACCACACGGACTGTGTCCGCAGCGCGGACACGGGCACCACGCCGGAGCTGTGGCCGGACGACGGCCCGGAGGAAGAAGCGGCGCCCGGTGTCCCTTCGCCGAACGCCGCGATCGGCAAGGGCGGTGGCGGCCGCGCCGCCGCGTCCTTGGACGCGCCACCGACCCCGGAACTCGTGGCGGGGGTGCGGAAGCTCCCGCCCGCCACCGACGAACCGGTGCTCGGGCGCGAGGACGTCACGGCCCCGGAGCCGGGGTTCCGGCTCGCCAGGCTGCTGCGCCCGGTGCGCGGGCGGCTCGGGCTGGTGGTGCTGCTGGTCGCGCTGGACGCGCTGGCCTCGGTGGCGCTGCCCGCGCTCTACCAGCGCGGTGTCGATCACGGTGTCCGCGCCGGTGCCGAAGGCGTGGTGTGGCT
Organism: Amycolatopsis sp. CA-230715; assembly: GCF_018736145.1. Lineage (GTDB taxonomy): Bacteria > Actinomycetota > Actinomycetes > Mycobacteriales > Pseudonocardiaceae > Amycolatopsis. The sequence goes on along the minus strand of NZ_CP059997.1, from coordinate 6,027,803 downwards.
GACCGCGGCGATCGGCGCGCTGGTGATCGTGGCCGACTGGTTCGTGGTCAGGGCGCAGACGAAAACCACGGCGCGCACCGGCGAAACGGTGCTGTATTCGCTGCGGGTGCGCAGTTACGCGCACCTCCAGCGGCTCGGGCTCGACTACTACGAGCGCGAGCTGTCCGGAAAGATCATGACCAGGATGACCACCGACGTCGACGCGTTGTCGTCCTTCCTGCAGACCGGGCTGGCGAACGCGATCGTGAGCGCGGTGACCGTCGTCGGGATCGCCGGCGCGCTCCTGCTCATCGACGCTTCGCTCGCGGCGTACGCGTTCTCGGTCCTGCCGGTGCTGGTGGTCGCGACGATCATCTTCCGGAAGCTCGGCTCGACCGCGTACAACGAAGCCCGCGAACGGGTCAGTCTGGTCAACGCGGACATGCAGGAGAACATCTCCGGTTTGCGCGTCGCGCAGGCGTACACGCGCGAGGAGCGCTCCGCGGAGGCGTTCGCGTCCCGCAGCGACGACTACCGCCGTTCGCGCCTGCGGGCGCAGCGCTACATCGCGACGTACTTCCCGTTCGTCACGTTCCTTTCCGGGGTCGCGGAGGCGATCGTGCTCGCCGGCGGTTCGGGCAGCGTCGCCGACGGGTCGGTCCAGCCTGGCGTGCTGGTGGCGTTCCTGCTCTACCTCCAGCTGTTCTTCTCCCCGATCCAGCAGCTTTCCTCGGTGTTCGACGGCTACCAGCAGGCCAGGGTCGGCCTGCGGCGGATCGGCGATCTGCTGCGCACGCCGACCTCGGTGCCCGCCGCCGAGCACCCGGTTCCGGTGGACGACCGGCTCCGCGGCGAGGTCACCTTCACCGACGTCGACTTCTCCTACGGCGAGGCCGGGGACAAGGCGCTCGAGGACGTGACGCTCGACGTGCCCGCCGGGCGCACGATCGCGCTCGTCGGCGCGACCGGCGCGGGCAAGTCGACCGCGGTGAAACTCCTCGCCCGCTTCTACGACGCCACGGGCGGCGCGGTGCGGATCGACGGAGTTGACATCCGCGAGTACGACCTCGGCGGGCTGCGGCGGCGGATGGGCGTGGTGCCGCAGGAGGCGCACCTGTTCTCCGGCACGGTCGCGGACAACGTGCGCTACGGGCGGCCGTCGGCGACCGACGCCGAGGTGGAGGCGGCGGTGCGGTCGGTCGGCGCGCTGGAAGGGGTTTCCGCGCTGCCGGCGGGATTCCGGCAGCCGGTGGGCGAACGGGGGCGCGCGCTGTCCGCGGGGCAGCGCCAGCTGGTGGCGCTCGCGCGGGCCGAACTCGTCGACCCGGACATCCTGTTGCTCGACGAGGCGACGGCCGCGCTCGACCCGGCCACCGAGACCGCGGTGCTGCGCGCGACGGAGCGCGTCGCCAGGAAGCGCACGACGTTCGTGGTCGCGCACCGGCTCGCGACGGCGGCCCGCGCCGACGAGATCGTGGTGCTCGACCACGGCCGCGTGATCGAGCACGGGACGCACGCGGAACTACTCGCCGCGGACGGGCACTACGCGAAGCTGTGGCGGCTCGGCACGGGCACCGCGGACTAGCGGTGGTCCCGGGATCGCGGCGATCCCGGGACCACGCCCGGCTTCAGAGTCCGAGGCGCCGCTGCGCCGCGAGAACGGTATCCCGCGCGGGAATCGCCGGATGCGGTGGCGCGACAGCCGCTTGGTGGTGGACGGTCACCACGGACAGCAGACTGTCCTTCTGGATCGCGAAGGTCTGGATGTAGCCCTCCTTGTTCGGCGGCAGGTAACCCGAACCCCAGTGCACACCCCAGACGTCGACGCCGTTGACCGTATCCACCTTGGCCGTGCTCGTGACGTAGAAGGCGCCGTTGTCCTGGCCGGGTGGCCCGAGCCGTTCCGGGCAGCTCGCGAGATCGGCCGCCCAGCTCGCTTTCGCCTTGGCCGCTTCGCTCGCGCTGGCGAGCCTCACCACCCATGTGTCCGCCGTGTAGTAGTCGTTCGAGTCGGTTCGCCCGGCCGATTCCGTGTCGCGGAGGTTGACGCTCTGGTAGAGCGGCGCGCGGTCGAAGACGCTGCAGACGCCGATACCGCCGGTGTCCCAGGCGAAGGCGTTCTGCTTCACCGGGTGGTCGGTCCACGGCGCACCGACCGCCGGGAGCTCGCTGGAGACCAGCGCGAGCGCCGGGTCGAGCACGTCGGCACGCGGGCCCGTCGTGCTCGCGGCGGCGTCAGCGGGCATCGTGACGGCGAGACCCGCCATCACGACACCCGCGATCGGCATGGCGACACGGCTCCACCGCGACGAGAACCGGCTGCGGTGTCGAAACGAATGGACCGATTCGGACATGGCGTTCCCTTTCTGCGTTCAGCGAATCCGGCGGCCTGCGCACCGCCCGGCGGGCATCGCGCCTTTCACCCGAGCACAGTGAGTCCACTGTGGACATTAGGATGGGTGTGTGCGCGAAGGATCGACGGCAATCTGCCCCCAGCTGCCGATGCGGTGTCCAGCCGCATGATCGGGATGAGCGTAGCGCACCCACCGATATCCGGACAGTCCACGGACGGAGCAATACAGCCCGCTTTAGCGACCACGGAAGCAGTTAACGTACGCCCGCGGAATCGCTTTCCCGACCCGGTACGGAAATCCGCCGACCGGGACGAAGCATCCACCATTTTACTGATTCACCGGCCGTATCCGCGTGGAACGGGAGCAACCGCTCGCGCGTTCAACCGTCTCCGGGAGCGTAGGCCCCTCGGAGATCGGAAACGCGTGCCCTTCACCTTCGCGCACCCCGCGGCCGTGCTGCCGCTGCGGCGGTGGCTGCCGCTGCCCGCGCTGACGGCCGGTGCCCTCGCCCCTGATCTCGCCTACTACCTGCCGGTGCCCGGCGGCGCGGACCGGACACATTCCGTCACGGGCTTGTACACCACCGACCTGGTGCTCGGTGCCGCGCTCACCCTGATCGGTTACCTGGTCCTCGCGCCCGTCCTCGCCCTCGCGCCGATGGGGTGGCGGGCCCGTGCGGTCCCGCCGGACCCGGCGCGGTGGCGCGGCCCTCGCGCGATCGCCGTCGCGGTTTGCGCACTGGTCGTCGGCGCGGTGACCCATCTCGGCTGGGATGCCTTCACCCACACCGGCGGCGCCGCGGTCAGGGCGTTGCCGTTCCTCCGCGCCCCCGTCATCGGCCCGCACCGGCTGTACAACGTGCTCGGGTACGCGTCGTCGGCCGGTGGGCTGCTGGTGCTCGGCGCGCTCGCCGTTCGCTGGTACCGGCGAACCGCACCGGAGCAAGGCGAAAGGTGGCGCGCGCTCCCGCACAGCCTTCGCGCGTGGACGCTTTGCGCCTTCGTCGTCTCCGCGGCGGCCGGGGCGGTCGTCGCGCTCGGCGACCCCGTGCGCGAGGCCAGCGCCTACGACTGGGTGCGGCTGCTGCTGATCGGTGCCGTGCAAGGCGGCTGTGCCGCACTCGCGGCGTACGTGCTCGCCTGGCATCTCGCGCCACCCGGTCGGCGCTAGGTTTCCTCAGCAGTCCCGAGTAGAGGTGGGCAGATGGCTTCCGACGAACTGCTCCTGCTCCGGCAACGGCCGGACTGGCCCGCTGCCGTGCGCGAGCTGAGGGTTCGCGCCGAGAAGCACGGGGCGGCGGCCTCGGCGGCCGCACGCACCTACGCGCAGGTCTACGCGGGACGCCGTGGCGCGATGGTCTTCGACGTGGTGGCCTCGCGGCAGCGCCGGTACGAGCAACGGGTGCTGCCCCTTGTCGACCGGTGGGCATCGGAGCACGCGCCGGGAACGCTCGCGATCATGGCGACCTCCCCGCCCGACCCGGTGACCTACGGCCTGCTGGCGTCCGAACCGCGCACGATGCGCACGATCGCCAGGAACCTGGTCGACCTCGCGAACCGCCTCGGCGTCGACGAGGACCGCGCCTGCCTGGAATGGGCCGAAGACGTACGCGCGCTGGAACACGCGCACGGGCTCGACCCCGTGGTCGGCGCCGTCAAGGGCATCGGCCCCGCGTTGTTCGCCTACCTCCGCATGCGCTGCGGCGCGGACGCGCTGAAACCGGACGTCCGGGTGGCGAAGGGGCTGCGCGCGCTCGGTTTCCGGGTACCGGGCGACCAGCATTCGATCATGGTCGTCGCCAGGGCCGCGGCCGCCGAAATCGACTTCGACCTGCTCACACTGGACCAACTGCTCTGGCTCGACGGAGCCTGAACGCTTCACCGCACCGGCGCCGCGAAGGCCGTGGCCGCCTCGTCCCCGGAACAGGAGTTGAGGTCGGGCACACGGTGTTCGAACGCGGCGCAGTCCACTGTGGACTCGGAACCGACCACGATGGCGCCGGGGACAGCAGGTGCGCGACACCGAAGCAATCACAGCGGCCGCAACGGAGCCGACGCCGAGGCTCCCCGAGGTCATTTGAGCCGTTGCTGCGCTTCGATCTGCGCGACAAGGAAATCTGCCAGGGAGGGCCAGGTGCGCGAAACCTCGGTCTCCGCCTCCACGTACCAGCTCAACTCGCCCGAGGGCGCCAGCCAGTACAGCTCGTACCCCTGGTGCATCCCGACCACGATGGCGCCCTGGGGCAGCAGATGCGCGGCGTCGTTCTCCTCCAGCAGCTCGCGTCCGTCGTCAGCCAGCCCCTGAATTCCGGGATAGAAGAAGTCCGTGCCCCGCAACAACTCCCCCGCACCTCTGCCCATCAGGCGGAGGAACTCCTCGTACTGCTCGGGAAGCCGGTCGACGCCGTGCCCGGCACGGATCTCGGCCACCTCGTCCGGCGTGCACCCGACGACGGTTTCCCTGGTCGCCAACCCGCCGGACACCAGACGCTCGACGAGGTCGGAAATGGGTTCGGACATGCACCACGCTCCACGAAGGACTTCAGCCGCGGCCGAGATCGGAATAGGTCACCTTGATGTTAGGGAACGCCCGCTGGAAGTCCTTGATCACCTCCTGGCACGACGGGCACACCGGTCGTTCCGAATACACGTGTATTCGCCCACTGGCATCGGGCTTGAGCTGTCCCTTCAACTCTTCGAAGATCTTCATCTCCGAGTCAGCCGCCCTGGCGATGTCGTCGGGGCCGCGGTTGAGGGTGTGTTCGGGCGGCATGGGCGCCGACCCGTCGTACTGGTGCTTACCGCTCACACCGACCCGCTGCCCCGAAACACCGTTGATCTCGTAGTCAGCGACCGCGATGTTCTTCTTGCCGCCGACGCGTTTGTCGGCGCGGTATTCGTCGATCTTCTTGGTGGCACCTTCCTCGCACAGCGCCAAGCCGAGCGGGTCGGAGCCGGACACCGGGTTCGGCGCGTAGGCGTACGGGTCCGCGCCCGCCGCCGCGCCGAGCGGGTCCGCGCTCGCGTACTGCGCGATCTCCGGGTCGTAGTACCGCTGGTGGTTGTAGTGCAACCCGGTCTCGTCGTCGTGGTACTGACCGGGAAAGCGCAAGGGCGTGGACGTGCGCGAGGTCAACCGGTTGAGAGCCCGCCCCCACACCGTGGTGTCCTGGCGCCACGCGATTTCCCCTCGCACGTCGACGAGTTCGGTCGGCGTGCCGATGAGATCGGTGACGATCGAGAAGAACTCGGCGTCCACCCAGTCCTGTTCGGACGCGCCGACGGCACGGGAAACCTGCGTGAGCGGCCGAAGCGAATCGGGTGCCCAGTTCCACGTGGTCGCCTCGCCGGTGGACCGGATCTGCTCGGCGAGTTCCGCCCCGTCCCAGCAGAACCGGATGATCTCCAGCACCGCACCGTCCGCACCGAGCCGCTCCTTGCGGGTACGCCTGCCGAACGGGTCGTACCGGTAGCGCCACCGCGCGCCGTCCGGGGTTTCGACACCGACGAGCCGGTCCTCCGAATTCCAGCTGTACCGCCAGACATCCGGTTTGCCGGAGAGCTTCGCCCGCTGCCGGACCACTATCCGGCCTTGCTGATCGCGGAGGTACCGCACCGGTCCCGAGGTCCGAAGCCCGGTGCCGTCGTCGTCGGAAAGCGCTGGCGGCGGCGGGGCGATCTCGGCCGTTTCCCCGGCCGTGCCCAGCACCCGGCCCGCCGGGTCGAGGTCGAACCGCGTAGTACCGCGCAACCGGTCGGACACCTCGGTGGGCCTGCCATCGGCGCGATAGTGGTATTCCCGGTGCTGGAGCAGCTTCGCCCCGGCACGGTCGGGGGTCCCGGCGACGGCGGACACCGTCTGCGACACGAGCCGGTGGTTCGCGTCCCAAGACTGCGCGAACATGGTTCCCGCGTCGAGCAGGCGTTCCACCTCGCGGCCCGCTTGGTCGAACCGGAAGCTCATCGACCGGCCCGCGGTGCGCAGGCCGACGTGGTTCCCGTTGCCGTCGTAGTCCCAGCTGCTTTCGCTGCCGGTCGGCGTGACGCGGCGGACGCGCCTGCCTTCGGTGTCGTAGGCGGAGACGACGGCGTGGCCGTCGATCGACTCCGCGAGCACCCGGCCGAGCGCGTCCCGCTCGAACCGCACCTCCGCGTCCTCGTTGCGCGCCCACCGCGTCCGGCCCATCACGTCGTAGCCGAATTCCGCGGCGGTGTCCGGCCCGCTCATCCGGACGCGGTTCCCCGCGGCGTCGTACTCGTAGGTCGTCACGTCGCCTGCCGCGTTCACCCGCTCGATCAGCTGGCCCGCCGCGTCGTAGCCGTAACGCTGGGTTCGGCCGTGGACGTCGGTCTCGCTGATCAGCCTGCCTGCCGCGTCGTAGCCGAAGGACCAGGTCCGCTCGTGCTCGTCGGTGATCGCGAGCAGGCGAAGGTTCGCGTCGTAGCGGTAGGCCGAGCGCGCACCGTCCGGGGTCGTCCGCACGGCGGGAAGGTCGAAGTGGGTCAGCTCGGAGCGAGTGACCTGGCCGAGCGCGTCGAGGTGTTCGACGACGTTGCCCTCGCCGTCGTAGCGCCACCGCTCGGTTCCGCCGCCGGGTCTGGTGCGCGACAGCAGCCTGCCCTCGACCGTCCACGCGAACCGGGAAACACCGCCCGCCGAGTCGACGGCTTCGACTATCCGGCCGAACTGGTCGCGGCGGATCCGCATGCTCGCCCCGAGCGGGTCGGTGATGCGCAGCGGCAGGCCCGTGCTGTCGGTCTCGATGTGCCTGGTGTGCCCGAGCGAATCCGTGACCTGGGTGAGCGCGCCGTCGGCGCGGTAGGCGTACCGCGTGGTGGCTCCGGCCGGGTCGATGACCTCCAGCAGGTTCCCGTGCTCGTCGTAGGTCCGTCGCCAGACACCGCCGTCGGGCTCGACGACGGCGAGCGGGTCCCCGTGAGCGTCGTACTCGGCGCGCGTTTCGGCTCCGTCCGGGCCGGTGCGGAGCACCACGTTGCCGTCATCGTCGTAGACGAAGCGCGTGGTGCGGCCGAGTGGGTCGGTGGTGGCGACCAGGCGGTCCTCGTCGTCGCGCTCGTGGATCACGCGGTTGCCGAGCGGGTCGATCTCCTCGGCGACCCGGCCGGTAGCGGTGAGCCGGTAGGTCGTGGTGTTGCCGAGCGCGTCGGTGAACCTGGTGGCGCGGGCATCGGTGTCGTAGCTGAACGTCCCGTTCAACGCGCCGCCGGAGCCTTGGTTGGCGATGCACCGCCCACGCTCGTCGTAGAAGTACCGGTACCACTCGCCATTGCGGTCCGTCCAGGTGGTCATCCTGCCGTCGGAGTCGTACTCGAACCGCATCGCGCGGCCGGAGGAGTTGACGACCTCGGTGAGGTCGCCCGCGGTGTTGTAGGCGAAGCGGGCGATCTGGATGTCGTCGCCGTGGAAGTTCCGCAGCCGCAGGCCGGTGACGCGGGCATCGGCGTGGTCGAACTCGATGCGGTGACCACCGCTGTGCCACACCGCGAGCGCGAGCCCGTTTTGGTCACGTTCGAACGTGATGCGGTTGCCGTTGCGGTCGGCGATCGCGGAGAGGGCGAACTCGGTGCCTTCACCGTCGAAGAGCAGTTCGTGGCCGAGGTCGCGCCTGCTGATCCGGTACCCGGTGTCGGTGCGGGCGAGCGGCCACCTCGGGCCGGACACGGGCACGACCTCACCCTCACCAGAGCGGGACGGCTCGGGGTAGCAGAGCAGCATGCCGTCCTCGGCGACGAAGACGATGCCCTGCGCGTCCAGCTCCAGCCGTTGGTCCACTGTGGATGCCCACGACCGCCCGAAACCGCGGCCCGCGCGGTAAGACGACACGTGCGTGCGGCGCAGCACCAGCGGGAGCACGCCGTCGAGGGTGACGTCGGTTTGTCCCGCGATCACCTCACCGGTCGCGACGTCGACGGGGTCGTTGCAGGTGTTCCGCGCTTTTTCCGGGGTGTTCGCGGTGTTCGGGTCGTCGGGGCGGTTGGGGCCGCCTTCCTTCGCCGAGGAGGACGACGTGCCGTCACCGTGGTGACCAGGTCCGTCGACGCCGTCGGGGCCGTCCGGGCTGTGCGTGCCGGACGGTGTGGTGTCGCCGTGCACGCCGGGGGTGTCGGCGTGCTTGCCCGCCGACTTCGCCGCCGACGGGCTGGTTCCGCCGCCGCCGAGCTTCTTGCCCAGTTTGGCGAGCTTTTCCATGATCTCGCCGAGCTTGTCGACGATCTTGCGGATCTTCGGGGTGACGTTGCCGATGGTCTTGACGAGCTTGCGGATCAGGTCGCCGACCTTGGTGATCGCCTTCGTGATCGCGGTGGTGGCCTGCACCGCGACGAGCGGGGTCGCGAAGCCGAGGGTGCACGCCTCCTCCAGCGCCCACGAGATCAGCTTGCCGATCAGTTCACCGATCAGGTCCCGCACGGTTTCGCGGACCATGGCCACGACCTGGCCCATGATCATCACGCCGGCGGAGATGCCGTCGGCGAGTGTCGCGGCGCCCGCGATCGCGTCGACCTGCTGGGCGCCGGAGTCGCGGTAGGCGTCGGCCGCGGTGCCCTTCCAGCCCGCGGTACCGTTCTTGACCTCGTTGGAGAGATCGCCCGCGACGGTGTTGACCTCCTTCGCGACGTTCGCCCAGGTGTCCGAAAACGACTGGATCACCGGCGGGTTCCCGGCGAGCCAGTCCAGCGCTTCCTTCAGCGGCTGCACGTGTTCGATCAGCCACGACACCCCGTACTGGATGAGCGTCCCGATCGGATCGACGACCAGGGAGAGCGCTTCCAGGCCGACCCCGAGCGCGCCGAGGCCGCCTTCCACCCACGAGCCGTCCTTGACGCCGTTGGCCAGGTCCACCGAGGACTCCGCGATCCCGATCCCGGTGACCGCGGTCGTCTGCGACTGGGCCTGCGCGACCAGGGGGTTCCCGTCAGGCACTGAGATCGCCGCCCGCCTTCTTCAGGTCCTTCGAGGCGTCTTCGTCGCGGCCGGAGTACGCCTTGACCGCGTCGCGCACCTTGCCCGCGGTTCCTTCGACGGACTCTTCGGCCTTCTCCAGCGCCTTCACGCCCCACTGTTCGAACGGGTCGAGCAGCATCGCGAACGGCTGGCAGATGACGCCGTACGCGCTGTTGTCCATGGTCACCTGCCTCGCGGCGGCGACGGCGGTCTTCAGCCGCCCGGCGAGCGCGTCCACTTTGCCCGCGTGCGTCCCCAGCTCGTCCTGCAGAACCTCATAGCCACCCTCGGGCATCGGTGTTCCCCCTCGTCGTCCTCCGCGCGGCACCCAGGATCGCCCGAGTGGCCCGCCCCGGCCAAGACCTCACCCGGACGACCACAGTGGGCACCGGGTAGGACCGTGAGTTCACCCTGTCGGTGCCGCCCGAGACCCGGTCGAGACCTGATCGGTATCGAATCAGTGACCTACGTCTTAGTGCGCCACGCCTCACAGTGGCTAGTTCTGTCACACGGCTGCGAACGCGGGGGTTAGCCTGGTAGGCGCAAAGACACCACATCAAGACCGAGATGGATAGAGGCGAGCCCAAGCCGTGTCCAGCAGCAGCCCTGCGTCACAGTTCGGCCCCAACGAGTGGCTGGTCGAAGAAATGTACGACCAGTTCCTCGAAGACCCCTCCTCAGTAGATGCCGCATGGCACGACTTCTTCGCGGACTTCAAGCCGACGCAGGCGGCCAAGGCCAAGGCTGACGACGCGCGCGAGCAGGCGCCCCAGCCCAACGGCGCCGTGGGGTCCCGCAACGGCCAGGCCTCCCCGCCCTCGGCGAAGACGCAGCAGAACGCCCAGTCCGCGGCAACGCAGTCGGCGGCGACGAAGCCCGCGCCCGCCAAGGCAGAGTCCGCGAAGCCAGAGCCCGCGAAGGCGGCACCGGCCAAGGCCGAGCCCGCGAAAGCCGAGTCGAAGCCCGCGAAGAGCGAGCCGGAGTCGAAGCAGCTCCGCGGCGCCGCGGCGGCGATCGCGAAGAACATGGACGCGTCGCTGACCGTCCCCACCGCGACGAGCGTGCGCGCGGTCCCGGCCAAGCTGATGGCCGACAACCGCATCGTGATCAACAACCACCTCAAGCGCACGCGCGGCGGCAAGATCTCCTTCACGCACCTCATCGGCTACGCGATGGTGCGCGCGCTGAAGGACTTCCCGAACATGAACCGGCACTACAAGCTGGTCGACGGGAAGCCGTTCGCGATCACGCCCGAGCACGTCAACTTCGGCCTCGCCATCGACCTCAAGGGCAAGGACGGCTCGCGCAACCTCGTCGTCGCCTCGGTCAAGGCCGTCGAGGACATGACGTTCCTGCAGTTCTGGCAGGCCTACGAGGAGATCATCAAGAAGGCCCGCAACAACAAGCTCACCGCGGACGACTTCGCGGGCACCACGATCTCGCTGACCAACCCCGGCGGGATCGGCACCAACCACTCGGTGCCGCGGCTGTCGGCCGGTCAGGGCGCGATCATCGGCGTCGGCGCCATGCAGTACCCGGCGGCGTTCGAGGGCACCAGCGAGAAGACCCTGGTCGACCTGGCCGTCAGCAAGATCATGACGCTGACCTCGACGTATGACCACCGCATCATCCAGGGCGCGGAATCGGGCGAGTACCTCAAGCGCATCCACGCGCTGCTGCTCGGCGAGGACGGCTTCTACGACGACGTCTTCACCAGCCTGCGCCTGCCCTACGAGCCGATCCGCTGGGTCGCCGACATCCCCGAGGGCCCGGTCGACAAGACCGCGCGCGTGATCGAGCTGATCGAGGCGTTCCGGATGCGCGGCCACCTGATGGCCGACACCGACCCGCTGAACTACCGGCAGCGCAGCCACGCCGACCTGGACGTGCTCTCGCACGGGCTCACCCTGTGGGACCTCGATCGCGAGTTCCCGGTCGGCGGGTTCGCCGGCCAGGAGCGGATGAAGCTGCGCGACATCCTCGGGGTGCTGCGCAACTCCTACTGCCGCACGGTCGGCATCGAGTACACCCACATCCTCGACCCGGACGAGCGCCGCTGGATCCAGGACCGCGTGGAGATCCCGCACGAGAAGCCGGACCCGGCCGTGCAGAAGTACGTGCTGTCGAAGCTGAACGCGGCCGAGGCCTTCGAGACGTTCCTGCAGACCAAGTACGTCGGCCAGAAGCGGTTCTCCCTCGAAGGCGGCGAGACCGCGATCCCGCTGCTCGACACCGTGCTGGACAAGGCGGCCGAGCACGAGCTGGACGAGGTCGTCATCGGCATGCCGCACCGCGGGCGGCTGAACGTGCTCGCCAACATCGTCGGAAAGCCAATCTCGCAGATCTTCCAGGAATTCGAGGGCAACCTCGACCCCGGCCAGGCGCACGGCTCCGGTGACGTGAAGTACCACCTCGGCGCCGAGGGCAAGTACTTCCGCATGTTCGGCGACGGCGAGACCAAGGTGTCGCTGACCGCGAACCCGTCGCACCTGGAAACCGTCGACCCGGTGCTCGAAGGCATCGTCCGCGCCAAGCAGGACATCCTGGACAAGGGCGGCGAGGGCTACACCGTGCTGCCGGTCCTGATGCACGGCGACGCCGCGTTCGCCGGGCAGGGCGTGGTCGCCGAGACGCTGAACCTGGCGCTGCTGCGCGGGTACCGCACCGGCGGCACCGTGCACCTGATCGTCAACAACCAGGTCGGGTTCACCACCGCGCCGGAGCATTCGCGGTCGAGCCAGTACGCGACCGACGTGGCGAAGATGATCGGCGCGCCGGTCTTCCACGTCAACGGCGACGACCCCGAGGCGGCGCACTGGGTGGCGAAGCTGGCGGTCGAGTACCGGCAGGCGTTCCACAAGGACGTCGTGATCGACATGATCTGCTACCGCCGCCGCGGCCACAACGAGGGCGACGACCCGTCGATGACGCAGCCCGCGATGTACGACATCATCGACACGAAGCGCTCGGTCCGGAAGACCTACACCGAGTCGCTCATCGGCCGCGGGGACATCTCCGTCGAAGAGGCCGAGGCCGCGCTGCGCGACTTCTCCAGCCAGCTCGAACACGTCTTCAACGAGGTGCGCGAGCTGGAGAAGCACCCGGCGAAGGCCAGCCCCTCGGTCGAGGAGGAGCAGCAGATCCCGGCGAAGGTGCCGACCGCGATCTCCCGCGAGATCGTGGAGCGCATCGGCGACGCGTTCATCAACGTGCCCGAGGGCTTCACGCTGCACCCGCGCGTCAAGCCGGTGATGGAGCGGCGGGCCAAGATGTCCCGCGAAGGCGGTATCGACTGGGCGTTCGGCGAGCTGCTGGCGTTCGGCTCGCTCGCCATCGAAGGCCGTCTCGTGCGGCTGTCCGGTCAGGACAGCCGTCGCGGCACGTTCACCCAGCGCCACTCGGTCGCGATCGACCGCAAGACCGGCCAGGAGTACTCGCCGCTGCAGAACCTGACCGAGGACCAGGCCCGCGTGATGGTCTACGACTCGGCGCTGTCCGAGTACGCGGCCGTCGGCTTCGAATACGGCTACTCGGTGGCGAACCCCGAGGCGCTGGTGCTGTGGGAAGCGCAGTTCGGCGACTTCGTCAACGGCGCACAGACCGTGATCGACGAGTACATCTCCTCCGGCGAGGCGAAGTGGGGCCAGCGCTCCGACGTCGTGCTGCTGCTGCCGCACGGCCACGAGGGCCAGGGCCCCGACCACACCTCCGGCCGCATCGAGCGGTTCCTCTTGCTGTGCGCGGAGAACTCGATGACGGTGGCGGTGCCGTCGACCCCGGCGAACTACTTCCACCTGCTGCGCCGCCACGCGCTCGACGGCATCCAGCGCCCGTTGATCGTGTTCACGCCGAAGCGGCTGCTGCGCGACAAGCTGGTGAAGTCGTCGGTCGAGGACTTCACCGACCAGTCGAAGTTCCTGTCCGTGATCGACGACGCCGACATCGCGCCCGAGAAGGCCCGTAAGGTGCTGCTGACCTCGGGCAAGATGTACTGGGAACTGCTCGCCGAGCGCACCAAGCAGGAGATCGACGACATCGCGATCGTGCGCGTCGAGCAGTACTACCCGCTGCCGAAGAAGAAGCTGGTGGCCGCGCTGGAGCGCTACACCAACTCGAAGAGCGTGACGTGGGTCCAGGAGGAGCCGGAAAACCAGGGCGCGTGGCCGTTCTTCGGGCTCAACCTCCCGCGCAAGCTGCCGGAAGCGCTCTCGGGTCTGCAGGTCGTCGCGCGGCGCCCGATGGCGGCGCCGTCGGCGGGCTCGTCGAAGGTGCACGAGGTCGAGCAGAAGGCGATCATCGCGAAGGCGTTCGAGTGAGCTAGAGCGGTTTGACGAAGGGCCCTTCCCGCACGCGGGAAGGGCCCTTCGCGTTTTCCGGGGAACGCAGCGCGGTGGTGACCAGCCCGGCCAGCAGCGCGACCTCCAGCACCTGCCCGGACGCGAACGTCATGAGCTTCCACGACATCGGCATCACCGCGGCCAGCGAGACCACGGTGAACACGCCGACGACCGAGGCGGCCAGCACGCCCTTCAGCACCGGCGCCGCCCGCGCCCAGACGGCCGTCGCGGCGGCCACCCCGGCGCCGAACCCGCAGCCGAACGCGAGGATGTCCACTGTGGACGAATACAGGAAAGCCACCGAGAGCGCGGTCACCGCCACCCCCACCACCAGACCGATGAGCAGGGTCCTCGCCTTGATCGGGCGGAAGGGCGTGCGCGGCCGCGCGAGCAGCGGCAGCACGAGCAGCGCGACCGTGAGCGGCAGCCAGCCGGAGGCGGCGAAGTGGGAGAACAGCCACCGCTGAGCCACGGCGAGCGCCAGCAGCACCGGATCGGACACCGCCGGGTCCTGCGTGAGGTGCGCGATGATCACCAGGTACTGGGTCTCGTAAACGGTTCTGGCGGCCAGCAGCAGGACCACGACGACGAAGGCGACGGGCACGGCGGCGACGCGAACGGGGCGGTCGGCGGCGCGCACCTTCGGCGTCCACGCCGCCATCACCCGCTCCACCCACAGCCCCAGGAACCACCCCGCCGCGGCGAGCACGAGCAGCGCCGCGAGTTGCACGCCCACCGGGAACGGGGCCATCGCGTGGTCGGTCATCCGGCTGGGCGCCATGGCCCAGCCCACCGGAAGCCCGATGGCGAGGCCGAAGCGGGCGCGAAGACCACCGGCCGCTTCGGCGTATGCCGCCGCGCGCAGTTCCCTGATGCCGAGCGCGATCCCCAGCACGAGGACGAAAACCTCGGCAGGCCAGTAGAACGCGCCCTGGCGGAGCTGGCCGCTCATCGAGGTCGCGACGTCCATGCTCAACGAGAAGCAGGCACCGAGGGCGAACGAGAACGCGAAACCCTGACGCAGCAACGGCCCGTCTCCGGTCAACGCGGCCACCCGCGTACCGGGGCGGGGATGGGTGCGGCGACGCAGCTCGGCGAGCGACCACCGGCGTCTCGGGACCGCGTCGAACAGCCGCCGCAACGGTGCCGCGGCCTCCGGCCACCACGTCAGCACGCGCGCGTCCGCGTGCAGTTCGCGGGCTTGGAGCACGGTGTAGCGGGTGAGCCAGGCCAGACCGGTCAGCGCGACGAGCTGGGCGGCGAACAACCAGGACAACCCGGGCCCGGACACGAACGCCTGCATGCCGCCGTCGATCCACGGCGGCATTCCGACGAGGATCCCGACGACGGCGCCGAGCAGCCCCGGCGCCAGGATCACCACGAGAAAAGCGCGCCACAGCGCCAAGACGACCGCGGTGATGTCCAGGTCGCGGTTGCGCACGTGCGCCATTTCGTGCAGGAGAACCGCTTTGAACAGGGCGGGGTCCCGTTCGAACAGGACCAGCATGCCGCGGCTGAGCGCGATGTAGCGGCGCCCGGCCCTGCCGAACGCGAGCCCGTCGACGGCGGGGTTGACGACGTCGAGCAGGAACTCGACCCTCCCGCGGGGAAGGAATTCGGCCGCGGTCCGGTCGAGGTGCTCGCGCAGCGCGGGAAACACGTCCCGGTCGATCGGCCGCAACCGGCGGCGGCGGATCCGCCGGACCGGGCCGAACCAGTACTGCGCCGCGGTCAGCAGGCACAGGACGGCGAACACGAGCAGCATCGCCATCCAGCCGTCGTCCCCGCCGCCGCGGACGATCGGCGCGCACTCGGGTGACGAGGCGAGTATGCGGCCCGGCACCGCGAAGATCGCCGCCACGCACCGCGCGTAGGCCGCGCGCTCGTCCGGCGACTTGCTGGGCGTGAACAGCACGTTGAACAGGGCGGGATGCCACAGGGTCGAGATCGTGAAGACGACGCTGATCAGCAGGAGGAAGGCCGAGCTGGTGCCGGACGGCAGCAGGAACGGGGCCGGACGCCGTGGCGCCGTCACGAGCCCGGTTCGCGGGTGGCCAGTTCGCTGATCAGCGCGTGGGCCAGCGCGTCCGCCTTGTCCTCGGGCAGGCCGAGCTTGCGCGCCCGTTCGTAGGCGAGGGTGCGGATCTCCTGCAGCCGCTGCGGCGACAGCGGGGGCAACGGATCGGGCAGCGCTTTCGGCTTGCGGCGGAAGATCCGGGACAGCAGGCGGCCCGACCAGGAACCGAGGTCCTTGCTCAGATCCTTGACCACGGCGAGCACCACGCCCGAGGCGATCGCGGTGACCATCACCTCGCCCGCCTCCGGCAGGCCGAAGCCGAGCGGCTCTTCGCGGCGACGGCTCCGCCTGCGGGGATGGCGGCCGAGCACCTGCCAGGTCTGGTCGAACAGCGGCATTTCGTCCGGAGCCAGCTCGGAAACGACGCGGCGCCCCAGTCGCGCCTCGAGTCCGCCGGTCGCCGCGAGGTTCTGCTCGTGCTCAGCTGCCATCGATCGATCATCCCGAGAGACGGTGCCGATCGGCACCGGTCGCGACGAGACCACTCGAATGGACCCGCCTGCCGAAGGCGGCCGTGATCGAACTACGACCCGACCTCGGGACCACACAATTTCCCGAAGATATACCTAATCGAAACCGCTCGACCACTAAAGGAAAATCAAGGAAATATCCCCCGTCTGGCGGTATAGCCGGACGCGACGCACGACATTCACCGTTTCGTGGAGAATGATACATTACCGCATACATAACCCTGTGCTTTAATTGTCACCGGAGTTGTCCGGGGAGGGACGACCGGTGGCGCGAAGGAGGTTCTCGATCATTCGCCGGTGCCAGTGAAGCACTTGATCGGAATGTCGGGTCATGTCGAAAGCGCCTCGTCGCGGACTGGATCACTTCGGGCTGGGAAATGCGGATCGCAAATCCCGCAGCCAGCGGACAACCGTCATGGCCTGCTGGCTCATGGCGGTGACAACACTGTCCGGCACGCTCCTGATTTGGTCCAGCAGCGAAGTCGAGGCCGAACGCACACTGCTGGGGCCGATCGCGTCGACCGTGGTGGTCATATCCGGGATCTCGCTGCTCACCTGGGCCGTGGTCGCGACGGCACTCGCTCACCGGCTCAAGCGGGCGATACTGCTCGCGACCGCGGTGGTCACCTCGGTGTCCGCGGGCTGGCTCGTCGTGGTGGCCATCGGAGCCTGGGCCACGAACGCCGCGGTCAGCACACTCGTGACCTTCGCCTGCGTGCTGACCCTGCCGATCATCCTGAGCGTGACGCGCGCCGAAAGCCTCGACCGAAACGCACGGAACCAGACTGGGGAACCTCGATGACCGAAGAATTGGCGGCGCAGTTCGACCGGATGCGGCGCTACGTCTCCGCGCTCGGCGAACTGATCAAATCAGCGCAGGCACAGGCACCGGGAAGCGCCGAAGGCAGCGATCACAGCTCGGCGGTGCGCGTGAAACTCGGCGCCGACGGCCTGCCGGAATCGTTCCACGTCGCGGCCGACTGGGATGAGTGGCTCATCCCGGATGATCTCGCGAGCAGTGTGCTCGAAGCTTGCGGCGCCGCCACGACGAACAGGCTGGAGTCCTGGACCGAAAACCTCGAGGACACCGATTTCCTCGCTACCGTCCGAGATCTGGACGGCGGTCCGGACACCTTCCCGCCGACCGCGCGGAACCGGGAAGTGCCGCCAACACCGACGGACGCCGCTGTCCCCGAAGTAACACCTCGTGCACTCGACCTGGTCGCCGAGGACGCGATCAAGGCCTTCGAAAACGTCGAACGGTCGACGAATTCCGGCCCACCACGGGAAACCACGGGCACCGGCGTGGCCGCAGGCCGGAAAGTGGCCATCACACTGTCGAAGTTCGCACTCACGTCGTGCTCCATCGAACCCGGCTGGGCGGCGCGGCAAACCGCGACGGGGTTGATGAACGCCCTCGGCGACGCACTCGAGCGCGCGAAGTCCGACCTGGCGGGCAACACGACTTCGGCGTCCACTATGGACAGCGGAATCGACGGCCTCTTCGCGGAAGCCATCGCCCTGCTCAAAAACCCGCGACGCTAGGCAAAGGGAGCGCAGACCATGCCACCACCATCCGGCGACATCCACGTCGTCACCGAGGAGATCCGCAAGGACGCCGACCTGTGGGACGCCGAAGCGGCGGAAATGGGGAAGATCGGCCCCAAGGCGGAGGGGTTGCGGCTGAACCGGATCGAAGCAGGCGTATTCCAGCTCGTGTTCGAAGCGTACGGCCAGATGATCGACCAGGTGATCGCACGAGCCGCCGAGGGACAGCAGCGCATGACCGAAATCAGCGCCACCCTGCGCGCGGTCGCGAACAAATACGAAGCGGACGAGGCCGCGAGAGCGCAGCAGATGAAGAAGGCCGGTCGATGACGGACTTCAGCGAGGCGCAGTTCCAGGAGGTCGTCAACAAGATCAACGGCGGGCTGGACGACCTGTCCGGAAAGATCGCCGAGGTCCCCCAGGCCATCGCGGAGGCCACCGATCACTGGTACGTACCGGGATTCGTCGCCGATGCCATCACCTGGCTGGGAGAAAAGATCGTAGATCTGGCGAAGTGGATTTTCGACAAGATCAAGGACGCACTCAAAGGTATTGGCGCACCAGTCGCCTTCTTCGTGTACGCATTTGACTGGCAAGACATCAAAGGAATTTCCAGCACCATCTCCGGACAGGTGAAACCCGAGGTCATGCCGTCCACCAACACCTGGAAGGGAACGGCGGGTGAGGTGTACAACAAGACGATCAGACCGCAAGGGGACGCGGCGAGCAGGATTTCGTCGATCTCGAACAGCACCTCGATCGCTCTGCAGCTATGCGCGGGAGCCGGTCTGACCTTCTACGTCGCCATCGGTCTCGTCCTCGTCAAGTTCATCGTTGCCATGGCCAGTGCGATCGCGGCCATCGGTTCGGCGATCTTTTCCTGGGCCGGGCTTGGCTTGATCGTCGAGGAAGCCGGGGTGAACGCAGCTCTGATCTGGGGCGCGATCGGCGCATTGACCCTCGTCTTGGGTGCCCAGGCCCAGCAACTCGTCAGCCTCCACGGCGAGGCGATCGACAACAGCGTGTTCCCCGGCGGCCATTGGCCGGACCCGGCGACGGGGTCCTACCGGGGCGGCTGAGCGGCTCAACGCTGCTCCAAGAGCTTCGCGAACCCGGCGTCGGGGGCATGCATGCTTCGGTGCACCGAATCGATGCTGTCGCACGGCCACAGCTTCTCGCAGAGCTTGCACCGGCCCTGTGCGTCCTCGCGGTGATCCCCGACCACGGTCCGGACCACCGTCACGAGATCGCACAGCAGCCCGCGCGCGGCGGCTTCTTCTTCGTCGTCCCATTCGTCGTCGCTCATCGCGAGGAACTCGCACTCGTCGAGCTGGGCGTAGATTTCGTTGCGCAGCAACCACATCGCCCGCGCGCTGGCCGCGGATTGCGGATTCATCGGTGACCTCCCCAGCCCAGCGAACCGATTTCAGCGCGCGCATACAATCGTCCTTTCCGGTGGCGGAGTTGTGGTGCGAACCGGTACCGCGCTCGAATGTCTACTGTCGACTCCATGGTGGAACACGTGCCGACCGTGCGCGCCAGGGAACTCGGCGAAGGGCTGCGCGCCGTGCTGGAAAACGCCGGGGTGACGGGAAAACAGCTCGCGCGGGAGCTGGGCTGGTCGCAGAGCGATGTGTCGAGGATGCTGACCGGCAACCGCAAGGTCAAGGAGATCGAAGTCGCGAAGGTGCTCGGCTTCTGCCGGGTGACCGGCCCCGAAGAGCAGCGCCTTCTGGCGCTCTGCACCGAAGCGAATAAGCCGGGCTGGCACCAACAGCACGGCTCGCGACTACCGATGCAGCTGCGCACCTATATCGACCACGAGGACAAGGCAACTGTCATATACGATTATGCGGCCACCCTTCTCTCGGGAGTGTTGCAGACCGGCGACTACGCCCGCTCGGTCATCAACCGCATAGTCAATGTTCCTGACGATGAAGTCGACGGCCGAGTCTCCGCCCGGCTCGCACGGTCGGCCATCTTCAGCCGCCATCAACCACCGAAATACACTTTTTTCATTCACGAATTCGCACTTCGCCTTCCGGTTGGCGGCTCAGCGGTGATGTCTGAGCAGCTACACCATCTCCTCCGCATGTCGGTTCGCCCCAGTATCTCCATGCGAGTGGTGCCTGCCGCCCTCGGAGCGCACGCGGCCGCGGCCGGATCATTCACGTTCATGGAGTTCACCAACATCAAGCCGGTCATCTACATGGAAAGCGAAACATCAACAGTATTTCTTGAAGAGTCGAATGAAATCACGGCCTACCGGCGGATCATTGCGGCTCTGGCGGAAACCGCGCTGGACGAGGCACAATCGAGGGACCTGGTCGGCAGCTTGGCACTGGAGCTGTACCAGAACCGAGAGGACCACGATGATCACCCTTGAGCCAGGCGGCCTCACCTGGCGCACCAGCAGCTACTCGGCGGGCAACGGTAACTGCGTTGAGATCGGTTGGCGCACCAGCAGCTACACCGGCGCGGGTGGCGCCGGAGACAACAACTGTGTTGAAGTTTGGGACTCTATGTCCCAAGTCCGCATACGGGACACCAAGGACCGACTCGGCGGCGAACTGAGCTTCGACCACGCTCCATGGCGAACGTTCCTCCGTGCCGCGGCCTGGGCGGTCCCAGCGACCTCCTGACCGCACTTTTCGGACTCCCGCGCGCGAACGCGATCGGCGCTATACGATCTAGCCGATTTCGTGCCTGCATGGGGAGAAACAGATGTCAAGCGGTCCAGGTCAAGGCTACCCGGGTGGACCAGCACCACGACCCGGTCAGCCCTACGGCCAGCAGTCCCAGTATGGCCCGGTTCCCGGGCAGCAGCCCTATCCCGGCCCGCAACCACCGCCCGGCGCGCGCCCCGGTCAACCCGGTCCGCTCCCCGGTCAGCCAGGTCCGCTCCCCGGCCAGCCCGGTCCTTACCCGCAGGCATCGCCTCCCCCGCCCAAGCGCAAGCGGGGCCTGATCTTCGGCATCGCCCTGCCGCTCGTCGTCGTCGCGGCCGTGATCGCCGTAATGGTGATCCAAACCACCGGGGACAAGGGTGAGAAGGACCTCGGCTCCCACTCCCCGACCGACCCGGCCGCGGAAGGGGTCTACTGGCCCGCCGGTGAAGTGAAGCAGTACCCCGCCGCTCCGCCGGGGTTCACCCTCGGCACCACGCCGTCCGACCAGGCGCTCGCCGCCGTCGACCCGCGCCAGCTCTACTGGTCGATGCTCAAGAACCAGAGCACCAAGACCGTCACCGACTACATCCACCAGCGCTGGGCGACCTCGGCGGACTACAAGAAGACCTACCCGGAGAACGTGCAGACCAACCGGGTCGCGATCGACTACGCGAGCCGGAACTTCATCGACGAGAGCACCGCCGTCCACAAGGACAACACGGTGGACGGCGAAGTCATGCGCTGCGTCGACAAGGCCAGCCGGTTCTACTCGGACTACACCAACACGTGGAAACCGCCCGAGCCGGACGACCACGACTCCTGCGCCCGCCGCATGCAGCCGGGTCAGCTCGTCTACAACAGCTTCACCAGCGACGGCGTCGCCCCCGGGGGACTGTCGCAAGAGGACGCCGACAAGTTCATCTCCTACCTCGACGGCATCCCCGGCCTGTTCACCATGGCCAAACCGACCAAGGCACAGGGCAAGGACGGCAAGACCTACCTCCAGCTCGACGTCACCCTCGCCCCGACCAATCCGGTGAAACCGGAACTGGAGAAGGAGCACAGCGCGCGGACGGAGGACCGGCTCGGCGCCGGATTCCTCGACGCGGCCTTCCGGCAGACCGGGAAGAAGCCGGGCGACTACCCGTACAGCATCGACATCGCGCCCGTCCAGGGCCGCCAGATGCGGTACTTCATCGACCCCGCGACACTGCTGCCCGCCTACTCGGTCACGTGGGCGACCACGCCGCAAAAGCTCGACGGCACCCCGGACACGGCGACGAACTCCGAGGACTCCTACTACACCTACGAGTACACCTTCCCGCCCGCGCTCGAACCGGCCGCGATGAAGGCCGAGGGCGTGCCGAAGGTGCCGTTCCGCCCGTTCCCGTTCGACCAGGTCATCTTCAAGTAGGAGCCCGATGTCCCACGATCCAGGCCAGGGTTATCCGGGTGGGCCGCGCCCCGGTCAGCCGTACGGCCAGCAGCCCCAGTACGGCCCGCCCTCGGGCCCGATCCCCGGCCCGCAGTCCCATCCGGGTCAGCACTGGCCGCCACCGCCCCGGCCGGAGAACCCGTGGGACCAGTACCGCGCCCAGCAGGCACCCCCGCCGGGCGGCGGCAACAAACGCAAGCTCGGGCTGATGTTCGGCATCGGCATCCCGATCATCGCGGTCATCGTGCTGGTCGTGGTGCTGGTGGCCCGCGCGCCGGACCGTTCGCCGGGCGGCGGCGGTGAGACCGTGAACGCCGCCGGGGAAAAGGACCTCGGCTCCGGATCCCCCACCGACCCGGCGGGGGCGGGGGTCTACTGGCCCGCCGGTCCGCTCAAGCAGTATCCCGCCGCGCCGCAGGGATTCACCCCCGGCGCCGCGCCGTCCGACGAGGCGATCGCCGCCGTCGACCCGCGCCAGCTCTACTGGTCGATGCTCAAGAACCAGAGCACCAAGACCGTCACCGACTACATTCACCAGACCTGGCGGACCCCGTACGACTACAAGACCAACTATCCCGCCAATTCGCTCACCAGCCGGGTCGCGGTCGACTACCAGTCCCGCAAGTTCATCGACGAGTTCACCGCCGTCGAGGCCGACGGCTCGCGGAAGAAACCGGACCTCATCCGGTGCGTCGACAACGCCACCCGGAGCTATTCCGACTACTTCCACGGCTGGCAGCCGCCGAAGCAGGACTCGCGCGACAAGTGCGCGAACCGGATGCAGCCGGGCAAGTTCGTGGACAACAGCTACACCAGCGACGGCGTGGCCGCGGGCGGACTGTCGCAAGAGGACGCCGACAAGTTCATCTCCTACCTCGACGGCATCCCCGGCCTGTTCACCATGGCCAAACCGACCAAGGCACAGGGCAAGGACGGCAAGACCTACCTCCAGCTCGACGTCACGCTCGCGCCGCAGCCGCTCGTGAAACCGGGCAGGGAAAAGGAGTTCCATCCCTCGCTGGACCGGAAGATGGGCGTCGGCTTCCTGGAAGCCGCCTTCCGGCAGACCGGGAAGAAACCGGGCGACTACCCGTACAGCATCGACATCGGGGCCACCGAAGGCCGCCAGATGCGGTACTTCATCGACCCTGCGACGCTGCTGCCCGCCTACTCGGTCACGATGACGATCATCCCGCAGTTCCTCGACGGCAGGCAGGTCGGCGAAGGGTTCTCCAATGCCTACTCCCTGTTCGAATACTCGTTCCCGCAGCAGCTGGAAGAGGCCGCGATGAAAGCGGAGGGCGTGCCGACCTTCCCGTTCCGCCCGTTCCCGTTCGACCAGGTCATCCTGAAGTAGGAGCACGACGAACATGACAGCGCCGCAGCCATCGCAGTGCCAGCGTTGTGGGCAGCAGGTCCTCCCCGACCCGAGGTCTCCCGGCGTCTGGGTCGACCAGTACAACGGCCGGTTCTGCGGCGGGAACCCGCAATCGCCGCACTTCGCCACGCCGCAGGGCCCGTGGGCACCGATGCCGCCGGGAAGCGCGCCCCCGCAGGGCGGCGGCAAGAAGCCGTTGATCTTCGGCGGGATCGGGCTGGTGCTCGTGCTCGTCGTCGGGATCGTGCTCGCGCTAGTGCTGACCGACGGGTCGTCGACCGACACGAAGGCGCAGGGCAGTTCCTCCGCCGCGCCGCCGCCCCCGCCCGCGAGCAGCAGCACCGCGCCGCCCGCGGACCCGTACGCACCGGTGCCGTGCGACCCGGACAGCCCCGGGCTGAACTACTGCTTCCCGCCGAAGACCACCGGGCCCGGGTTCATGGACGTGGTGCGGAAGCGGCAGACGACGTGGAAGTGCTACAAGAACGGTGAGAAGGACAGCGCGGGCAACAACGTGGACGAGATCGAGATGTGCGACGCGTCCAACAACGTCGACCAGCCCTTCAGCAAGGACTGGTCGGTCGGCTACAACACCGACAACTTCAAGCCGAACGGCACCATGAACCAGGTGGTCGTGGTCGCGAGCACGGGCGCGCGGTCGTGGAAGAACGAGCAGACCGACAAGGGGAAGACCAGCGAGCTGGCGGTCGAGCTGATGGGCATCACCGTCGAAATGCTGTGGCCGGACAACAAGGAACTGCAGCAGGAAGCGAAGGACGCGTTCAAGGCGCTGCAGCCGAAGTGCG
This sequence comes from Amycolatopsis sp. CA-230715, assembly GCF_018736145.1. Classification (GTDB taxonomy): domain Bacteria; phylum Actinomycetota; class Actinomycetes; order Mycobacteriales; family Pseudonocardiaceae; genus Amycolatopsis. Next base: position 6,003,787 of record NZ_CP059997.1, on the reverse strand, counting down.
ACGCGGGCGAAGGCGGCATGGACGGCAACAAGGCCAAGCTGAAGCTCGGCTACCAGCTGAGCTGCGGCTCGCTCACCCCGGTCACGGTCAGCGGTGACAAGGGACCGGCGACGACGTTCACCGAGACCATGCGGATCGAACTCCCCCTCGGCGGCCCGAACGGCAAGTAACCACCCGGAGTCCGGCGGCCCGGCGTGGATCGCCCCTGAAGGTGGCTTTCGGGGAACCCAGCGCCCCGAAAGCCACCTTCGGGGCATGGGCAGCCCAGCCCGCACACCCGCGAGGGCCGAGAAAGTGGCGCTAGATTCCCCGAAGGTGGCCTTCGGGGACCACACAACGCCCCCGCTCATCTCACGCGAACACCGCGACCCGCACCCGACATCACAGTGGGGCCTAAGCCGGTCCCGGCACCGGGGCGCCCTGGCAGGTTCCGGTGTTCGTGCGGCCGGTGTCGAAGAAGGTCACCGCGGTGTCCGCGCGGGGCAGCGCGGACAACGAACCGTGGACGTCGTCTTCGATCGTCATCAGGTCGCCGCCGACGCGTTCGCGCATCGCGACGGCCCAGCCGAACGGGGCGGCCGGACCGTCCAGGCCAGCCCGGCGGCGAGTGCGAACAGCACCGCGACGATGAGCAGCGCCGTGCGCAGTCCGGAAAGGACATCGCCGTCGAGCAGGCCGCCGAGCAGGGCGACCCCGCACACCGACCCGACCTGGCGCGCGGCCGTCATGACACCGGAGGCGATCCCGGTGTGCTCCGCCGGTGCCTGCTGGAGCGTGGCCGCCGCGACCGCGGGCTGCGACGCGGACTGGCACACGCCGAGCAGCACCAGCCCGATCGCGGCGAGCCAGTAGCCCGTGTGCGCACCGAGCATGGCCAGCAGCGCGCTGCCGACGGCACCGGCGAGCTGCCCGGCGACCAACGTCCCCCGTACCGCCCCGTGTGCGATGAACCGCCCCGCCACGACCGGCCCGATCATGCTGAGCACCGCGAACGGCAGCAACGCGAAGCCCGTCGCCCACGCGCTGTACCCGCGGGCGTGCTGGAAGTACAGCGACAGCACGAACATCTGGCCGTAGATCCCGACGCTGAGCACGAAGCCCACCGCGGACACCCGGCGGAACGGCGGGTGTCCGGCCAGGCCGGGCGGGAGCATCGGCGCCCGCACGCGGCGTTCGACGACCACCAGCGCCGCGGTGGCGAGCGCGGCGACGACCAGTGCCGTGACCACCGGCGCCGAGCCCCAACCCCGTTGCCCCGCCTCGGTCAACGCGATCGCGACGGCCGCGAGCGCGACGACGCCGAGCACCTGACCGGCCACGTCGAACGACCGCGCCCTCGTCCCGGTTTCCTTGGCGTTGCAGGCAAGGAGGTACCCCGCGAACGCCGCGACGGGCAGGTTGAGGAAGAAGATCACCCGCCAGCCCAGCGTGTCGACGAGCACGCCGCCCGCCAGCGGGCCGAGCACGGTCGCGGCACCGGCCACCGCGGCCCAGCGGCCGAACGCGCGAGCACGCGCCTTCGGCTCCGGGTGCAGGTGCGCGGCGAGGGACAGCGCCGTCGGCAGCATGCACGCGGCGCCGACGCCCTGCACCGCCCTGGCCGAAACCAGCGCGGCCGCCGACGGCGACAGTCCACAAGCGAGTGACGCGAGCGCGAACAGCGCCAGACCACCGAGGAAGACCTTGCGGCCGCCGAGCCGGTCGGCCATCGCACCGGCACTGAGCAGCAGCGCGGCGAAGGCGAGGTTGTAGCCGTTGACCACCCATTGCGCGGTGTCCACTGTGGCCAGCAGATCCGCCTGGATCCGCGGCGCCGCCACGTTCACGATCGTGGTGTCCAGCACGATCACGAACACTCCGAACAGGACTCCCGCGTAGGCCGCACCCGGTCGTTCTGTCGAGACGGCCTCGTCCTGCCGCGTCACCGGGGCTCGCCCTCCGGCGCGGTGGCTTCCTCGACACGGTCGAAGATCTTGTCGCTGATGCGGCGCAGTTCGTCGGCCTGGCGATCGGTCAACGCCGCGAACAGGTACTCGCGGACACTTCGCGCGTGGCGTTTCGCCGCCTTCCGCAGCGTGCGTTCGCCTTCGTCGGTGAGGTGGACCGTCGAACTGCGCCGATCCGCGGCCGAGGTCCGCTGGTGCACCAGGCCGTCTGCGGCCAGCTTGCCGACCGCGTGCGTGATGCGGCTCGGCGCCGATCGCGTGGCCGCGGCGAGATCGGTCATCCGCAGCCCCTCCGGCGCCTCGCCCAGCACGAACAGGACCTCGTAGTAGGTGCGCGGAATGCCAACGTCCCGTTTGAGATCGCAGTCGAAGTGGTTGAACAGCTCGCGGCTCATCCGGGAGAAGGCGCGGTACACCCGCTGCTCTTCCTCGGTCAGCCAGTCGAAGTCGGCCATCGTCACCCCAGTTATTCCAGTGTTGAAGTATCTAGGGGCCGAGGTTACTTCAACACTGGAATAACGGCAAGACGGGTGGCCGTGACTCTCCGAAGCGGGCCCCGCACCGGAGCTTCGCCATCCGCCACACCGTGTTCGTCCGTAGAATTCCGCTCAACCGAGGGACTGGGGAAGATCTTGGCTGCTTTGCTGATGGTGGAAGACGACGGCGAACTCGCCGAGGCGTACTCACTCGCGTTGACGGCACTGGGGCACGAAGTCCGGATCTCGGGCTCCGGTGAGGACGCACTCGACCGCGCCGCGAACTTCGACGTCGTTCTGCTCGACGTCATGCTGCCCGGGATCGACGGATTCGAGACGTGCCGGCGGCTCCGGGCGGGCAGCACGGTGCCGGTGATCCTGCTGACCGCGCGGGGCGACCCGGTGGACGTAGTGGTCGGGCTCGAAGGCGGCGCCGACGACTACGTGGTCAAACCCGTCGAGCCGAGGGTGGTCGACGCGAGGATCAAGGCGGTGCTGCGCAGGACGGTGCCGCGCGGGCCGGGTCCGGCTGTGCTGCGCGTGGGCCATCTGGTGATCGACCCCGGCGCGATGACGGTGACCGGCGACGGTCGCGAACTCGCCCTCACCGCGACCGAGCTGCGCCTGCTGCTCGAGTTCGCCGCGCACCCCGGACAGGTGCTGAACAGGCAGGTGCTACTCGAGCGAGTGTGGGACTACGGGTACGCCGGCGATTCGCGAATCGTGGACGCGACGGTCGCGCGCCTGCGGGCCAAGGTGGAGCGCGACCCGGCCAACCCCGCCGTGCTGCGGACCGCGCGCGGGCTCGGCTACCGCCTGGTGTTGCCGTGAGACTCGGACTGCGCGCCAAGATCGTGGTCACCGTCGTGGCGGTCACGCTCGCCGCGACGGCCGCGATGGCGTTCGCGGCCTACCGGATGGAATCGGCCAGCACCGAGGACAGGTTCATCTCGTCGGCACGGGACAACCTGGCCAAACGGCTGGACGACATCGACAGAGCGCGCGCGGACAGCCCCAATTCCGCGGCCGAGACCGCGAAACTGGTGCTGACCTCCTACACTCTCGGCCGCTTCGGGGTCGTCTGGATCCTGTACCAGGGCGGCAGGCCGATCTCCCCCGTCGTCGTCGGCACCTTCCTCCTGACCGATGCGACGTACCGGTTGCTGAAGGTGGACAGCCGGAGCCAGCCCGAACAGACCATCGTCGGCGACCCCGGTCACCAGTGGCTGCTGCTCGCCGGGACAGTGCGCGGCACCGACCTGGTGCTGGTGCAGTACTACCCGATGGAAGAGGTGCAGCAGGACCTCGCACGGCTGCGCTGGAACCTGGTGTACATCGGGCTCGCGCTCACCGCGCTCGCCGCCGCGATCGCCGTGCTCGCGGCGGGCCGGATCCAGCGGCCCGTCCGCCAGGTGGCGGCGGCCGCGCGGCGGCTCGGCGAGGGCGCACTCGACACGCGGGTCCCGGTGCGCGGCCGGGACGAACTGGCCGACCTGGCGACCTCGTTCAACGCGATGGCGGGCCAGGTCGGCGACTCGATCCGCCGCCAGCAGCGGTTCGCCGCGGACGTGGCCCACGACCTTCGGACTCCGATCGCGACCCTCGTCTCCGCTGCCGACCTCCTCGGCAGCGACGCGGCACTCACCAGGGAGCGCGCGGCGGATCTGGTCAGCACGCAGTCGCGACGGGCCGCGCGCCTCGTGGAGGACCTGCTGGAGATGGCGCGGTTCGACGCCGGTGCGGCCGACTTCCGCCCCGACCGGGTGGACCTGCACGCGCTCGTCCTCGACGCCGCCGAACTCCACGGCGGCACGGCGACGGTCCGGACGACGGGCGAGGTGACGCTGACCGGAGACCCCCGGCGGCTGCACACCATCGTCCGCAACCTGCTGAGCAACGCGGACCGGCATGGGCGGCCGCCGGTCACCGTCACGATCGACGGATCGGCGGCCGAGACGGTCACCGTGCGCGTAGCGGACTCGGGGCCGGGGGTCCCGGACGAACTGCTGCCGATCCTGTTCGATCGGTTCGTCCGCGGCGACCGCGCGCGCTCGGCCACCGAAGGCAGCGGTCTCGGCCTCGCGATCGCACGCGAGAACGCGGCACTTCATGGCGGCACGGTGACCGTGTCCAATAGGGACGGTGCCGTGTTCACGCTCACCGTGCCGAGGAATCAGGTCTCACCGACGGCCGTCTGACCGGGACGGAGCGTGGCACCGCAGTGCCGCCGCGGCCACTGCGCGAGCTTCCCTTCGACCTCGGGCACGGTCTCGGCGGCGTAGGCCCGAACAGCTTGGAGCCGCTCGGGCGTCCGCACCGCGTCCTTGCGGACGAAATCGCCGCCTGGCTGCCCGGCGGGGTACCGGTGGATCGGCAGGTAGTCCCGTGCCAGCCGGGGATCGGTTTCGATCCCGGTGGCCGCGCCCCAGAAAATGCGCAGGTGCACAAAAGTTGGCTTCACTTCGTCGAAGAGGTAGTCGCGCATCGGGCCCCAGTTCGCGTCGCGGGTGAACCGCGCGATCTTCGTGTCGGCGAGACCGGCCATGTCCACCAGAGCCAGCCTGCTCGTCATCGCCGAACCGCCGAGATCGGGTGCCAGCAGCGACGCCCGCCCGAGGCCGAGCAGATCCGCGTACTCGTTGAACGTACGGCCGATCCGGTCCGCGACGAAGCACATCGGGAACGTCGGCTCGGCGCGGAACCGCTCCGCCGCGCCGGCGAACGCGCTGCCGGACGGGATCAGGACGGCGACCAGCGCGGCCGACAGCACCACGCGCCCGCGCACCCGGAACCGTTCGTACGCCTTCGCCGCGGCGAGCGCGCCGATCAGCGTGCCGAGTGTCCAAACAGGAGTGGCGAACCGGAGTTCGCCCATCCAGTCCCCGGGGAGCACGATGTAGGCGGTCACCGCGAGCGCGAACGGCACCAGCAGCGCGACCAGTCCCGGCTTCGCCGACATCCGCGCCACCAGCACTGCGGACAGGAGTACGGTCAGCGCGCCCGCGTAGGTCACGAGATCGCCAACCCGGAGGGGAGCGGTGACGTCCGGCAGGCCCTGCGCCTTGACCACCACCGTGTTGGCCACCCACTGGCCGAATTCCAGCCGCCGCCAGATCAGGTAGGCACCGAACGGGAGTCCGAACGCGATGGTCGAGAAAAGTCCCTTGTGGACACTGACACGAAGGGTGTCGTGCCGCAGCTTTACGGCCAGCAGCACCGGGTAGGCGGCCGCGTAGATCATACCGTCCGGACGGGTCAGCGCCGCCGCGGCGGCGAGCAGGCCGACCGTCGCCGCGACCTTGGCGGTCAGCAGGCGGCCGTCCAGCGACGCGCGGAACAGCACCACCGCGAGCCACATCACGACGCAGGCGTAGAGCGAGTTCTCGAGACAGGAAAAGCACCAGATGACGAACGACGGGATCGCCGCGAGCACGAGTCCCGTCGCCAGCGTCACCAGCGACGGATGGCGCGCCACCTTCTTCGCCGCTTGGTGGCAGGCGACAAGAATCCCGACGCAGCACAGCATCGCGAGTGCTTTGGGAAACAGGACGTAGTCGGGGACTCCGAAGAGCGTGCCGCGGTCGAACAGGCCGAGCACCTTGCCGAGCGCGAGCAAGGCGGTCCACGTCGGATTCGAAAACCCTTCTACCGGCGGAGCACCGGGCGCGACCACCGGCCCGAGCCCGTCCGCGAAACTGCGCGCGTAGGCGAACGTGATCGCCGCGTCGTCGACCAGCCAGGAACCGTACCGCGCGCCGTGCCAGCCGATCGCGGCCACACCACCCGCGACAGCCGCGATCGGCCCGATTCCGGGGAATCTTCTGCGCTCGACCGGCGCTGCCCCGGTCGGCGCAACCGCTGGGCCCGTGAGAGTTGCTGTCACCACGTCAAGCTATTGACCGTTTGTGCGTGTTCCGTTCGTGTTCGTTGACAATCGTGTGACCGGACCGCACAAGCTCAGGTGGCCAAACCGTTCTCTTTGAGGAACTCGTCGGCGATGTCCAGCGGGTTCCGCTTCTCTTCCGAGTACTGCACGTTCAGCTCGGTCAGCTTCGCGGTGTCCAGCACGGCGGAGAGCCGGTTCAGCGCCTGCACCTCGTGGTCCGACAGGGTGCCCTTCGCCACCAGCGGCACGATGTTCTGCGCCGGGAACATCTGCTTGTCGTCGACCAGCGGCACGAACCCGTTCGCGGCGATCGTCGACGAGGTGGAGAACAGGTCCGCCACTTGGATGTCGCCGGACTTCAGCGCGGCGACGGTCACCGGGCCGCCGGTGTCGGTGGTGGTGATCGCCTTGAACTCGCAGCCGTAGAGCTGCTTGATCTTGGCCTTCCAGCGCTCGCTCCACTGGCCGGGGCCGCCGAAGGTCAGTTCGCCGCAGCGCTTCCCGAGATCGGAGAACGTCCGGATACCGGAGTCGGCCAGCTCCTTGCGGACCACGAGCAGGTCCTTGTCCTCCGCGGGTGCCTGGTCCAGCACCGCGAATCCCGGCGGGAGCTTCGCCCGCAGTGCACTGTAGACATCGGCGGGCTTGGTCGCCTGCGTGCTCTTGTCGAAGTACCGCAACAGGTTTCCGCTGTAGTCGGGCACGAGCGACAGCGATTTGTCCTGCAGCGCCTTGACCACGACCTCGCGGCCGCCGACCGGCGGGCGCACCGTGACGTTCTTGGCGCCCGCGTTGCGGAGCGCGCCCGCGTAGATCTCGGCCAGCAGTGAGCTTTCGCCGACGTCGGAGGAGCCGATGACGATCTCACCCGTCGAACCGCCCTCGGCGCCCCCTGCCAGGGGATTCCCGCACGCGGTCGCGGCGAGCGCGACGACCGCGAGCAGCGCGGTCAACACCCGGTTCTTCACTCGGCACCTCCCACGGCGACCTTCTTGCCGCTCGCGGCGGCCGCCGCGAGCCGCACCCCGCGCGGTACGAGCGCGCGCTGCACGCCCGCGAGCACGAGGTCGAGCACGATCGCGAGCAGCGCGGTCAGGATCGCGCCCGCCACCACCTCGCTGTAGTCGAGGATGGCGAGCCCGTCGAGCAGGTACCGGCCGAGGCCGCCGAGCCCGACGTAGGCCGCGACGGCCGCGGTGGCGACGAGCTGCAGCACCGCGTTGCGGACGCCGCCGAGCAGCAGCGGCAACGCGATCGGGACCTCGACCTGCCACAGCCGCTGCCATCCGGTCATGCCGACGCCCTCGGCCGCGTCGACCACGCCGTGGTCGGTCGCCTGCACCCCGGCGTAGGTCCCGGCGAGGATCGGCGGGATCGCCAGCACCACGAGCCCGATGGTGGTGACCGGCCCGCTTTCGGTGAACAGCAAGAAAAGGAACGTGATGAGCCCGAGCGTCGGCAGCGCGCGGATCGTGTTGCTCGCGCCGACGAGCACCACGCCCCCGCGGCCAGTGTGCCCGACGTAGAGCCCCAGCGGCACCGCGATGACCAGCGCGATGACCAGCGCCAGCCCGGTGTAGCCGAGGTGCTGCAGCAGGCGGTTCGGAATGCCTTCCTCGCCCTGCCAGTGCGCGGAGTCGGTGAAGTAGTCGAAGATCATGTCGCCATCTCCTTCGCCGGGGCGAGTGCCGCACCGTCCCACGGGGTCAGCAGCTTCTTCAGTCCCACCAGGAGAAGGTCGACGATGAGCGCGAGCAGCAGCGTGAGCACGATCCCGACCACGATCGGCGAAAAGTACTCGCGCTGGAAGCCGTCGGTGAACAGCACCCCGAGCCCGCCGGTCCCGATCAGCGCGCCCACGCTGACCAGGCTGATGTTGCTGACCGAGGCGACCCGCACGCCCGCCGCGAGCACCGGGACCGACAGCGGCAGCTCGACGCCGAAGAACCGGCGCGCCGGGCGGTAGCCGACGGCGGTCGCGGCGGCGACGACGTGCTGCGGCACCGCGTCGAGCGCGTCGAGCACGGGACGGACGAGCAGCGCGGTGGTGTAGATGGTCAGCGCCACGACGACGTTGACGCTGTCCAGGATCTTGGTCCCGATGACGCCGGGGATCACCACGAACAACGCCAGCGACGGAATGGTGTAGAGCAGGTTCGACACCACCATCAGCACGTTCCGCGCGGATTTGAAGCGGTTCCCGAGCCAGCCGAGCGCGATCGCCAGCACGATGCCCAGCACGAGCGGCAGCAGCGCGAGGTAGACGTGCTCACCGAGATCGGCGAACAGCTGCGCCCGGCTGTTTCCGCTGCCGAGGTAGCGGCCGAGCTCGTCGAAGAAATCACCCATGGTCGGCGCCTTGCGGATTTTCGATCACGTCCAGCACCTGGTGCGCGGTAACGGTTCCGGTGACCTTGCCGTCGCCGTCCACCACGACGCCGAGGCTCGCGGGCGAGGACAGCGCGGCGTCGAGCGCGCCGCGGATCGGGGCGCCCTCGGTGTAGAGCGAGCCGCCCGCGACGAGATCGGTCTCCGCCAGCTCTCCGTCCACAGTGGACCCGGGTGGGAGCCAGCCGCGCGGCTCGCCCGCTTCGTTCACCGCGAGCTGCCAGCCTTCGCCCTCCTCCGGCACAGCACGGCCGACCACGATCTTTTCCACCGGGCTGACCACCACGCCCGCCGAGGAAAGGAAGGAAAGGCCGCGGTAGCCCCGGTCCTTGCCGACGAACGAGGCCACGAAGTCGTCGACCGGACTGCGGAGCACCTCGGACGGCGTGCCGTACTGCGCGAGCTTCCCGCCGACGCGCATGACCGCGATCTTGTCGCCGAGCCGCACCGCTTCGTCGATGTCGTGCGTGACGAACACGATCGTCTTGCCCAGCTGCGACTGCAAGCGAAGCAGTTCGTCCTGCAGCTCCTCGCGCACGATCGGGTCGACCGCGGAGAACGGCTCGTCCATCAGCAGCACCGGCGAGTCCGCGGCGAGCGCGCGCGCCACGCCGACGCGCTGCTGCTGGCCGCCGGAAAGCTGGGCGGGGTAACGCTTCCCCAGCTCGGCCGGCAGGCCGACGACGTCGAGCAGCTCCGCCGCGCGCTTGCGCGCCTTCGCCTTGTCCCAGCCGGACAGCAGCGGCACGGTGGCCACGTTGTTCAGGACCGTCCTATGTGGAAAGAGCCCGGCGTGCTGGATGACGTAGCCGATGCCGCGGCGCAGTAGCGCCGGGTCGGAGTCACGGATGTCCTTGCCGTCGAGCAGCACGGTGCCCGAGGTCGGTTCGACCATCCGGTTGATGGTGCGCAGCGATGTCGTCTTGCCGCACCCGGACGGACCGACGAAGACGGTGATGGTGCCGTCCTCGACGGTGAGGTTCAGATCGTCGACCGCGACCGTCCCGTCCGGGTACCGCTTGGTCACGTTCTGGAACTGGATTGCCACGCGTCACTCCCCACGTAGGATCAAAAAACCGTAGCCCAGATCCCGCCGTTCGGCACTGCTTCCGGCGGATCTAAGCTCGTCTCCGATGAGCCAATTGGAGCAGGTACTGGCGAGCCACGGCGTCCACACGCGACCGCTGCGGCTCGCGGTCACCCTGCTCTGCCACGGCTGGCAGCGGTTCGACGATCTGGTCCGTACCACCGCCGCACCCCGCCGCAGCATCGAAGAACTGCTGACGGCACTGGGGGAAGACCTCGAACGCGACACGCATGCGCTGCGCATCCGCCCCGGCTCCGTGGCCCGCTACGAACGTTTTCGAACGGTCGACCCGCCGGATGCTTCGCTGGCGGAAAACCGCGAACTGCTCGCGCGTGTCGCGCGGTACGTCGACGGCGTGCCGCCGCCGCTGCCCGCGCTCGACCACGTGCAGGCGACCGCGGAAACCGTGCTGCGCAGGGCGTTGTGGCTCGACGAGCGCTACGACCTCGCCCGCACGCGGCTGCTGTTCCTCGGCGACCACGACCTGACTTCGCTCGCGGTGCGCGCGCTGCGCCCCGACGCGCGGCTGACCGTGGTCGACCTCGACGAGCGGGTCCTCGAATACCTCGATTCGGTTTCCGGGCGCACCATCACCACGGTGCACGCGGATCTGCGCGTCGGCCTGCCGCCCGCGGTCGCCGCGAGCGCGGACCTGGTGTTCAGCGATCCGCCCTACACGCCCGAAGGAATGGGCCTGTTCGCCGCGAACGGCGTGCGCGCGCTCGCGGACCCGCCGCTGGGCAGGATCGTGCTGGCCTACGGGTACAGCACCCGGCACCCGGCGCTCGGCGCGCAGGTGCAGCGCGAACTCGCGTCGCTCGGGCTCACCTTCGAAGCGATTTTGCCCGATTTCCACCGCTATCACGGCGCCGAAGCGATCGGCAGCGCGGCGGACCTCTACGTGTGCCAGCCGACCGCGCGCGCGAAGAAGGTCAAAGCCAGGAAAGGCGGGATCTACACGCACGGCCCGCAGTCGGTGGAAACGCGCGGCACGCGTCCCGCACTGCTCGCGAAGCTGACCGAAATCGCCGGTGCGGGCGCGGAAATCCGCGCCGCCGACTGGTCGGCGTCCGGCGCGCCCGCTTCCGCCGTCGCCGTCGATCTCACCGCCGATCCCGGCCCGTGGCTGCTGCGCGTGCTGCTGGCGACGAACGCGGACCGGCTCGCCGTGCTCGTGCCGAACGCGCACCCCGATCTCGGCGACGCCGAAGCGCAAGCGTCGCTGAGCGCGCTCGTCGCGGGCAAGTACCGGCTGCGGTTCCTGCGCAGCACCCCGGACAACAAGCACGCCGTCGTCGTCGCCACCGCCGTCGAGTCGCCAGTGGACCTGTTACTGAAGGCGCACGCGCGGCTCGGGAACGTCCTCACCGACCGCTTTTCGGACGTGCACGCCTACCGGCTCATCGACCTGCCCCGGCACCGGATCGCCGCCCTCGTCTCCGAACTGTGAACCCTGGCCCGAAAGATGCTCCTGATAGAGGTCGGGCCGCGGGTGCCGCCGAAGGCTCCTCTTGGGGCGTTGAGCGTCCCGATCTCGGCCCTCGTGGCGGGCTGCCGCCCTGGCGTCTGTCCCCGAAGGTGGCCTTCGGGGCGGTAGACGCCGCGAACTCGACCCTCGCGCCGCACTCCCGCCCGCCGCACGACCACACAGCAGGCCTTCGCGTGCCCCGAAGTGGCCTTCGGGGCATGCAGGTCCCCGAAAGCCGGGGCATGGACACGTCGCGGCAAAGGAAAAGTGCCCGGGACTCCATGGGAATCCCGGGCACCAAAGCCGAAAAGCTACTGCTGCGCGACGCCGTCGTTGGCGGCCGCCTTCGCCACCGCGGCGGCGACCTCGGGTGCCACGCGCGGGTCGAGCGCGCTCGGCACGATCCGGTCCGGGCCGAGGTCGTCGGAAGCCACCGCGACGATCGCGTCCGCCGCGGCCAGCTTCATGTTCTCCGTGATCGCCCGCGCGCCCGCGTCGAGCGCGCCGCGGAAGACGCCGGGGAACGCCAGCACGTTGTTGATCTGGTTCGGGAAGTCGCTGCGGCCGGTGGCCACGATCCGCGCGTACTTCGCGGCGACCTCCGGGTGCACCTCCGGGTCCGGATTGGACAGCGCGAACACGATCGCGTCGTCGGCCATGGCGCCGAGCAGCGATTCGTCGATCGTGGCGCCGGAGAGGCCGAGGAACACGTCGGCGCCGCGCAGCGCTTCGGCGAGCCCGCCGGTCAGCCCGGAAGAGTTCGTGGTCGCGGCGAGCTGCTCCTTGATCGGGTTCAGCCCGGCGCGCCCGGCGTGGATGATGCCCTTCGAGTCGAGCACGGTGACATCGGCCACGCCCGCCGCCTGCAGGATCCTGGCGCACGCGACCCCGGCCGCGCCCGCGCCCGAAATGACCACGCGCTCGGCGGCGATGTCGCGGTCGAGCACCAGGTTCGCCCCGCGCAGCGCCGCGAGCGCGACGATCGCGGTGCCGTGCTGGTCGTCGTGCATGACCGGGCAGTCGAGCGCTTCCTTGAGCTTGTCCTCCAGCTCGAAGCACCGCGGCGCCGAGATGTCCTCGAGGTTCACCGCGCCGAACGACGGCCGCAGCCGGACCAGCGTCTCGACGATCTCGTCGACGTCGGTGGTGTCGAGCACCAGCGGGATCGAGTCAAGCCCGCCGAAGGTCTTGAACAGCACCGCCTTGCCCTCCATCACCGGCAGCGACGCGCTGGCGCCGATGTCGCCGAGGCCGAGCACCGCGGTGCCGTCGCTGACGACGGCCACCAGCCGGTCGGCCCAGGTGTAGCGCTGCGCGAGCACGGCGTCGGAGGCGATGGCGCGGCTGACCTTCGCCACGCCGGGCGTGTAGGCGATCGACAGGTCGCGGGGGTCCGCGATCGGCCGGGTCGCCGCCACCGAGAGCTTGCCGCCCTCGTGGCCACCGAAGATCTCCTCGTCGGTCACCGGCGCGGCGGTGTCGTTCATGCGGCTTCCCGTCATAGGTGCTTGCGTCACTTCGTTCTCCCAGGGCTGCGGGCGGGGGCGCCGGGGACACCGGTGTCCTCGGCAGTTCTCCTCCAGCGCGGCAGCCCAGCGCGGTAGCGCCGGCCTGTCGGCGAGGCGTCCAGTCCGGTCATCGGAGCCTGTGGTGGGGACGATGGCCGTGGACGCGGCGGTCCGGCCATTGTGGCAGGCTCCCCGACCGCCCGTGGCCCTTGGTGCGGTTGATGTCACAGATCTAGGGGTTTACCGGTATTACCAAGACGTCCGTTCGGCTTGGGAGCTTCCCGATAGAGTGGGGCGATGCACGTACGCCCCCTGTCGGTTTCCGGTTGCCACGAATTCACCCCGCGGGTGTTTCCCGATCACCGAGGCCTTTTCGTCGCGCCATTTCAGGAATCGGCGCTGACCGAGACGCTCGGGCACCCGCTCCACCTCGCGCAGACGAACCACAGCCGTTCCCGCCGCGGCACCATTCGCGGCCTGCACTTCGCCGACACGCCGCCCGGCCAGGCCAAGTACGTCTACTGCTCGAGCGGGTCGATGATCGACATCGTGGTCGACGTGCGGGTCGGCTCGCCGACCTTCGGCCAGTGGGACTCGGTCCGGCTCGACACGGTCGACTACCGCGCCATCTACGTCGCGGAGGGGATCGCGCACGGGTTCGTGGCGCTCGAGGACGACACCGCGATGACCTACCTGTGCTCCACCGGCTACAACCCGGGCGGCGAACACGGCATCACCCCGTTCGACGAGTCGCTGAACCTGCCGTGGCCGACGGCGTTCGAGCACGTTCTGTCCGAAAAGGACAGAACAGCGCCGACGCTGGCGGAGGCGGAGAAGGCGGGCATCCTGCCGAAGTACGAGGACTGCCTCGCGCACTACGAAGCGCTGCGCGCCGCCGCGGGCTGACGCCGGAACAGGAACGCGAGCGGCACCAGCGCGACGAGCCCGGACAGCACCGCGACCACCGGGTACCCGCCCCAGCCGAACACGGGCCCGGCGAGCAGGCTCGCCACCCCCGCGCCGCCCCACACCAGCGCGTCGACGGCACCCTGCGACCTGGCGCGCTCCTCGGGCGCCAGCACGGTGCCGAGCAGCGCGCTGCCCCCGACGAACATCAGGTTCCAGCCGTAGCCGAGCAGGAACATCGCCACCGGGACACCGGAGCGGTGCGCCTCCGGCGCGGCCGTCGCGAGCGCCGCCGCCATCGCGAGCACGCCGATGCCCGCGACGATCGCGATCCGCGCGCCCCACCGGTCCACTACCTTGCCCGAAAGCGGCGCCAGCGCGAACATCCCGATCAGGTGCGCGGCGAGCACCCAGCCGACCGTGCTCAGATCGTGGCCGTGCTCGTGGAGCTGCAGCGGGGTCATCGTCATCAGGGTGACCATCGCCAGGTGCGCGGCCACCATCGCGGTCAGCGGCACGCGGACCTCGCGGCGGCGCAGCGCGCCGAATCCGCCGTGCGACCGGGCGGTCGTGCCGGTCAGCGCACGCGCTCGCGGCAGGAGCGCGGTGAACGCGACCGCCGCGAGCGTCACCAGCACCGCCACCACGACCGGCCCGGACAGCGACGGCAGGCCGTTCGCCGCCGCCGCGCCCGCGGCCGGGTCCAGCACCACCGGCCCGGCCAGCGCGCCCGCGGTCCCCGCCCACACCACCATCGCCAGGCCGGTGCCCTGCCTGCCGTCGGGGTACAGCTCGGCCGCGGCGTAGCGGGACAGCTGGGCGCCCGCGTTGCCGACGCCCAGCAGCACCATGCCGGCCAGCAGCACCAGCAGGCTCGTGGTGAGCGCGCCGGCGACGGTGATCAGCGCGCCGAGCACCGCGGTGGAAAACGTCCTGAACAGCGCGGCGCGCCTGCCGACGCGGGCGGTGAGCCGTCCGGACAGCAGCGCGCCGGTCGCCGTGCCGAGCACCCCCGCCGCGTTCGGCAGGCCGCTGAACCCCGGCCCGGCTTCGTCACTGGCGATCAGCGACCCAGCCGTGGTCGCGGCGAGCATCGCGGTGTTCATCATCGTCACGCCCGCGCACAGCGCGAAAACCGCGCGGCGACGGACCGGAACGGGCACGGGAAGGGCCACCGGCGGGGACACTGGCGAGGTCATGACCGAAAAGGCTAGAAGGATCAGGGACCGGATCGAAGGGGCGAAGACCATCGGTTCACCCGTCCCCGCTTACCGTTCGCAACGCATTCACCGGGAAGGACCTTCAGCATGGAAAGACCCCTGGACGACACCGACTGGCGCATCCTCGCGGAGCTGCAGGCCGACGGCAGGCTGTCCTACTCCGAACTGGGCAGGCGGATCTCGCTCTCGCCGCCGTCGGTCGCCGAACGCGTGCGGCGGCTGGAGGAAGCCGGGGTGATCAGCGCCTACCGTGCCGAGGTCGACGCCCGCCGCGCCGGGTACCCGTTCGTCGCGTTCGTGGAACTGCAGTGCGCCCCGAACCGGTGCCTGCTGAAGACCAGCGTCTCCGGCGACTACCCCGAGGTGGTCGAGGTGCACAAGCTCAGCGGCGACCACTGCACGATGCTGCGGGTGCGCGCGGCCTCGCTCGACCACCTCGAAGGCATCTTCGAGCGCATCGGAAAGCACGGGGAGATCCGCACGTCGATGGTGCTTTCGACGCAGTACGAGGACCGCCCCGTCGAACCGGTGGCCGCCGAGTACCTGCGCGCCACCCCGAGTGAGGGCTGGCGCAAGCGCTAGCGGAGGACGTCTTCGGCCAGTACGCGGTCGATGTTGCGCTCGGCCAGCGCGGTGATGGTGACGAACGGGTTCACCCCGGTGCTGCCGGGGATCAGCGAGCCGTCAGTGACGTACAGGTTCGGCGCGCCCTTGACCCTGCCGTGCGGATCGGTGGCCTTGCCCAGCACCGCGCCGCCGAGCGGGTGGTAGGTGAACCGGTTCTCGAACGGCCGCGTGTCGCCGAACAGGTCGCGCCGGTAGATCGTCCGGTTCGCCCTGTTGATCTTGTCGAACAGCGCCTTCGCCGCGTCGATCGACGGCTGGCCCTGGTCGACCGTCCACGACAGCTTGGCCGAATCGCTCGCGGGGTCGTAGCGGAACCGGCCGCGCTCGGGGTTCTTCGTGATCGCGAGGTACAGGCTCACCCAGGTTTCGAGCCCGGCGGGCACCGGCGCGATCTCGGCGAACACCGGGTGCTCCGGATCGTCCCAGTTGTCGATGCCCAGCGCGGGCATGCCGGACTGCAGGCTGCCGGTGGTGTCCCAGACGTGGTTCGCGCGGCCCAGCATGACGTTGCCGTTGGTGCCCCAGCCCTCGCCGACCTCTTCGGACAGTTCCGGCAGCCGCCCGGTTTCGCGGGCGCGCAGCAGCAGTTCCGTGGTGCCGAGGCTGCCCGCGCCGAGGAACAGGTGCTTCGCGCCGATGTGCCTGGTCGCGAGCACCGTGCCGTCGGCGTCGCTCTCGCGGACGACGAGGGTGTAGGTGCCGTCGGGCTGGCGCAGGATCTCCCGGACCTCGTGCAGCGTGTGGATCCGCACGTGCCCGGTGCCCAGCGCCGCCGCGAGGTAGGTCTTGTCGAGCGAGCGCTTGCCGTGGTTGTTGCCGTAGATGACCTCCGACGCGAGCGCCGAGCGCGGCACGGTGCCCGCCTCTTCCGCCTTCAGGTACTCGAAGTCGTAGACGCTCGGCACGAACGCGGTCTTGAACCCCGCCTTCGCCGCCGCCTTCCGCGAAACCCTGGCGTAGCCGTACGAACGGCATTTCTCGAACCACGCCCTGTCCACCTGGTTCATGCCGAGCGCGGCGTTGGCGCGCGGGAAGTACCTGCCGTACATCTCGTCCGCGTCGACCTCGGGCAGGATCTCCTCGAAGTAGTCGCGCCGCGGGGTCACGGCCATCGCGCCGTTCACCAGCGAGCCGCCGCCGACACCGCGCCCGAGGTAGACCGACATGTCACCGAAGTGCACGCGGTCGAGCACGCCCGCGTGCCTGCGGATGTCGTGGTTCGCCAGGTCGAGCCACAGGAACGAGGCCAGCGGCGCCTCGGTGCGGTCCTTGAACCACATCGACCGCTCGTCGGGCGAGAGCATCGGGCAGAAGACCTTGCCGTCGGTGCCCGCGGTGTCCCAGAGCTGCCCCATTTCGAGCATGACCGTGGGCACGCCCGCCTCCCCTAACCGCAACGCGGTCGCCGCGGCGCCGTACCCGGTGCCGATCACGACGGCGGGGGAAAACTCGGGCAGCGACGCCGTTTTCTCGTTGGCGCGCGCGGCGGGGACCGAAATGGACGTCAGTCCGAGCGCGGCGGCCGAATTGAGCGCGGCGAGGCCGAGGAAACGCCTGCGGGAGAAGGGGGAGGGCATGCGACGCATGCTGCAAGCCCGTTTTCCCACTGGCAAGAGCGAACACGAAACCCATTCACGCCAACTGGGTAAACGGTGTTTACTTCACTCGGTTGGGCTACCCCCGGCGCCGAGTGACCCAGATCGTGATCACGCCCGTCACGACGGCTTCGCCGCGCTTGTCCCGAATCGTCACCGGTACCGACAACGCGAATCCCTCATCGGTGAATTCGGGAATTTCCGGCAGTTCCGCGACCGCGCGCAGGCCGCTGCCCGCCTTCGCGACGTACTCGACGGTCATCCCCTTCGGCAGCCACCGGTGCGTCGGCGGCACGGTCGCCTCGGCGAGCATGCCCATCGCGATCTCCGCGAGGTTGCACGCCGCGATCGCGTGGAAGGTGCCGATGTGGTTGTGCACACCCCACCACTTCGGCGCGCTGACCTCGCAGCGGCCCGGCCGGATCTCCCGCACGTGCGGCAGCACGGTGCCGAAGTACGGCACACGCAGGCACATCGCGGCCGAGAACAGCCTTCGCCCACCCGGCACCCGCGAGAGCCGCTCCCACAGGCCGTATGTCGAGTTCGCCATGAACACCTCCTACTCGCGAGTAGCAAAGCAGACGGCAGGGTATGTTCGCAAACGTGGATCACCTGCTCTACCTGCTCCGGCACGGCCAGACCGAATGGTCGGTGAACGGACGGCACACCGGCCGGACCGACCTCCCGCTGACCGACGAGGGCGAGGACGAAGCGCGCGCGGCCGGGGAAACCCTGGCGAAGCTGCGGCACGGCCCCGCGCTCGTCCTGGCCAGCCCGCGCACGCGCGCGGTGAAGACCGCCGCGCTCGCCGGGCTCGATGTGGACGAGACCACCGAGCAGCTCGCCGAATGGGACTACGGCGACTACGAGGGCGTCACCACCGACCAGATCCGCGAAACGGTGCCCGGCTGGACCGTGTGGACGCACCCGATCCCCGGCGGCGAGAGCGCGCGGCAGGTGACGGCGCGCGCGGACGAAGTGCTCGCCAAGGCACGCGAAGCACTGGCGGACTCCGACGTCGTCCTCGTCGGGCACGGTCACTTCAGCCGGGTCTTGATCGCCCGCTGGCTCGGCCTGCCAGCCACCTCCGGTGTCCACTTCGGACTGTCGTCGGCCGGGGTGAGCGTGCTCGGGGACGAGCGCGGCGAACCGCGGATCGAACACCTCAACATCCCGCCGCTCTAGGAGAACCTTCGATGCCAGTAACGATCCGGCGCGTCCGCGAGTCCGATGTGGACGCCGTGGTGGGCATGGTGCACGACCTCGCCGAGTTCGAAAAGGCGCCGCAGGACTGCCACCTGACCGCGCCCCAGCTGCACACGGCGCTGTTCGGCGACTCCCCCGCGCTGTTCGGGCACATCGCCGAGGCCGGCGGCCAAGTCGTCGGCTTCACCTTGTGGTTCCTGAACTTCTCCACCTGGAACGGTGTGCACGGCATCTACCTGGAGGACCTCTACGTCCGCCAGCAGGCGCGGGGCAGCGGCGCGGGCAAGGCGCTGATGACCGAACTCGCGAAGCTGTGCGCCGAACGCGGCTACTCGCGGCTGGAGTGGTCGGTGCTGAACTGGAATCCGGCGATCGAGTTCTACCGTTCGCTCGGCGCGGTGCCGATGGACGAGTGGAGCGTGTACCGCCTCGACGGCGAACCGCTGCGCGCGCTCGCGGGCGAGGTCTAGTCCTCCGACTCGCGGCGTTCGGCGCGTCCTTCGATCCCGCCGCGGCGCGCGGCGTCCTCTTCGGACTCGCCTTCCTGCTGCCCGAGCGCCCACGCGCGCGAAGGCTGGCGGAAGAGCAGGTACACCACCAGCAACCCGGCGAGGACGGTCGGGACGCCCGGCCCCGGCTGCCCCGACGGCCCGGTCAGGTAGATCCCGGCGCCCGCGGTGATCAGCGCCACCACCACCCCGGGTGAACGCGCCCACAGCTTTCCCAGCAGCAGCCCGATACCCACGGCGACGATGCCGATCCCGAAGAGCCCGTAGAAGCCCGCTTCGGCGTAGACGTTGTTACCGGGCGCGCTCGACCGGCCGCTTTCCGCCAGCACCATGACACCCAGTACCAGCACCGCCACCCCTGGCAACAGCGTGATCGCCCCGGCGAGCCGGACTTCGCGCGGCGCGGGAGAAATCTTGTCTGCGATCGGCACGGCTTGTGGCCTTCCACCTGCGGATGCGTCGCACGGATGACCGTGCGTGAACTCGGTCGAGCCTATGCCACCCGGACGGCCGTTTTCCTCGGGCGTCCACGCGACCAAGATCTGAAGCAGTCGTCGATGAGCGGGCGGTCGGCCCGGGTGCACTTGTCACGGCGGACCGTGACGCGGGCAAAGGGCCCGCGCGTCGGACGAGACGGAGGGCAGTCCCGGCACAGCCTTCGAGAGGCGCGCTTCGAAGTCCGACGCGGCCGCGGGGCCACCCGTCCCGCGGACCGGTACCGTGACGAGCTTCGCAGTACCGGGTCCGAGGTCGGGTCTTCACTTACCCTGCGGTAGTGCGCGCAGTCCTCGTCGTGAACCCGCAGGCGACCTCGACCACCCCCGGTGGCCGGGACGTGCTGGCGCACGCTCTCGCCAGCCAGGTGAAGCTCGAAGTCGTCGAAACCGGGTACCGCGGCCACGCGCTGGCCGTGGCGAAGGCGAGCGCCCGCGAGGGCATCGACCTGGTCGTCGCGCACGGCGGCGACGGCACGGTCAACGAAGTCGTCAACGGCCTGCTCGCGGACTCCCCGCCGGTGGGCAGCATGCTCGGCGTGGTGCCGGGCGGCTCCGCGAACGTGTTCGCCCGCGCGCTCGACATCCCGCGCGATCCCGTCGAGGCCACCCACCAGCTCCTCAACGCGATCGAGACCGGCCGGAGCAGGCGTGTCGGGCTCGGCCTCGCCGACGGGCACTGGTTCACCTTCAACGCCGGGCTCGGCTGGGACGCCGACGTCGTCGCCGGGGTCGCGAAGCGGCGCGGCAAGCAGACCAGCCCGTCGCTGTACCTGCGCGCCGCGGTCGCCTGCCATCTCCGCCCGCCGCTGGGCAGGCCCGCGATGACCGTGCGGCTGCCCGGCGAGGACCCGGTCGAGGTGCGCACCGCGTTCGTGTCCAACACCGACCCGTGGAGCTACCTCGGCACCAAGCCGGTGCACCTCAACAACGGCTGCTCCTTCGACTCCGGGCTCGGGTTGTTCGCCCTCAAAGGCCTCGGACTACCCACCGTGTTCAGGCATGTACGCCAAGCGCTCACGACGAACGGCAACCAGCGCGGCAAGCGTCTTCTGCGTCACGACGACGTGCCGACTTTCTGCATAGAGGCTTCTGAACCGGTAAACTTCCAGGTGGACGGAGACCTGGTCGGCCAGCGGACCAGGGTGGAGTTCACCAGTGCGCCGGGCGCACTGTCGGTGATGTGCTGAACACCGCGGCGGAGTCCGCCGCGACTGACCACTAGCGGCAAAGACAGACCTGCCGCTCGCCGACGGAGAACATCCACTCACCGCATCGTCCTTCCTTCGCGAAGGTCGTTTCGGACAGAAACCGCAGGTCAGACGGGTCGCTCGGCCGGGTGAGCTGACTCACCGATCTTCGGAAAACCCTTGTCGAAAGCGGTGCTTCGTGAAAGCATTCACAAGCACCCCAAAAAACGACCGCCATGACGACTGTGGCGCAGAGCGCTGCGCCCCTTAGAAGGAGCTCACAGAAATGGACTGGCGCCACGACGCGGCCTGCCGAGACGAGGACCCCGAGCTGTTCTTCCCCGTGGGAACGAGCGGTCCCGCTCTGCTCCAGGTCTCCGAGGCGAAGGCCGTGTGCCACCGCTGCACCGTCGCATCCGACTGTCTCGCCTGGGCACTGGCCAGCGGACAGGATGCCGGCGTGTGGGGCGGTATGAGCGAGGACGAGCGACGCGCCCTCAAGCGCCGTCGTGCGCACATCGGCACCCGCAGCAACGCCTGATCGAGGAACCACCCCCGCAGGATCGAATTCGCCCCACCAAGCGCGCGCCCGCGTCACGTGAGGTGACATCGGCCCTGTCTGAGCGTAACAACCAAGGTGACTGTGACCTCCACCGGGTCCGACTACCTCCCGGGCCACCCGCGAACACGGGCCCGGTCATAAGGACTTCTCAAGTCCTCCCGCAGTGTTAGGGCGGCCCCTCCTGGAGGGGCCGCCCTAAAAAATGTTAGGCGGGCGAGTGCCGCATGCCCCGAAGGTGACCTTCGGGGCATTAGATTCCCCGAACGTCACTTTCGGGGCAGGTAAAAGCGTTGCCGGGTAAGGGAAAGTGTGACCGTCCTTTGAGGACGGAGCGCGTCAGAGGCGGCGGCTCAGAGGGATTCGCAGCGCGGCTTCGGTTCCGCCGCTGCGGCCCCGCAGCGAAAGCGAGCCCCGCAATTCCGATTCGACGAGCGTCCGCGCGATCTGCAGGCCGAGCCCGTCGGTCCGCTCCAGCGAAAATCCCGAAGGCAACCCGCGGCCGTTGTCCCGGATGAGCACGTCCAGCCACCGCGCCGAGCGTTCCACCTTCACTTCCACCTCACCGGAACGCCCTTGCGGGAAAGCGTGCTCCACGGCGTTCTGCACCAGTTCCGCGAGCACCATCACCAGCGGCGTGGCGATTTCGGCGACCACGATCCCGAACGACCCGGTGCGCGAGAACGTCACGTGCGATTCGGCCGTGGCGACCTCCCCGACCATCGGCAGCACGTTGTCGAGCAACTGGTCCAGGTCCACCCGCTCGTCGACGGAAACCGACAGCGCCTCGTGCACCATCGCGATCGACGACACCCGCCGCACCGACTCCCCCAGCGCCACGCGCGCTTCGTCGCTCGAAGTGCGGCGCGACTGCAACCGCAGGAGCGCGGCCACGGTCTGCAGGTTGTTCTTCACCCGGTGGTGGATCTCCCGGATGGTCGCGTCCTTCGACAGCAGCGCGCGATCGCGCCGCTTGACCTCGGTGACGTCGCGGACGAGCACCAGCGCCCCCGCCGCCTGCCCGGCGGGCCGCAGCGGGAGCGCGCGGAACAGCACGACGGCCCCGCGGCGCGAATCGGCCTCCGCGCGGCTCCCCGGCTTCCCGTCGAGCGCGTTCAGGATCCGGTGGGACACCTCGGTCGCGTCGAAGGGATCGCGGATGAGCGAGCGCGTCAGCGGCGCGAGGCGGGCGCCGACCAGATCGGACTCGTGCCCCATCCGGTGATAGGCGGACAACCCGTTCGGGCTCGCGAACACCACTGCTCCCGACGGGTCCAGCCGGACCAGGCCGTCGCCGACGCGGGGGCTGGTGTGCGCGTCGCTCTGCGAATCCTTGCTGGGGAACGTGCCGTCCACGATCATCTGGCACAGATCGCCCGCACTGCCGAGGTAGGCGATCTCCAACGGGCTCGGCACGCGGGGCGCGGCGAGGTTCGTCTCGCGGCTCAGCACGCCGATCACGGTGCCCTGGAAGCTGACGGGGATCGCTTCGCGCCGCATCGGCAGGTCCCGGTACCAGTGCGGGTCCTCCTCGCGGCAGATCCGGACCTCGCGCATCGCCTTCGCCAGCTGCGGGTGCTCGTCCACGGTGAACCGCGTGCCGACGACGTCCTCGGGATGGGCCGTCGGCGCCGTCGTCGGCCGCGCCTGCGCGACGCACACGAAGTCACCCCCGTCGGGGTACACCTCGTGGGCCACCGGCACCCACAGCAGGAAGTCCGCGAAGGACAGGTCGGCGAGCAGCTGCCATTCGGCGACCACCGTCTGCAGGTGGTCGGCCGCCTCGCCCGACAGCCCGGTGTTCTCGGCCAGCAGGTCGGACAGTGTGGACACGGATCTCCTCTGGGCTCACTCCAGTACCGCGAGCAGGTCGCCTTCCTGTACGACGTCGCCCTCGTGCACCGCGAGCCGGGTCAGCTTGCCCGCGCCCTCGGTGAGCACGGGGATCTCCATCTTCATGGATTCGAGGATCACCACCGTGTCCCCGTCACCGAGTGTCACCCCTTCGGCGGCAACGACCTTCATCACATTGGCGACGATCTCGGCCCGGATCTCTTCGGCCATGGGCGGTGTCCTCCCGCGAACGCAGTGGTGGGCGCGCCCGGCGGAGTCCCCCCGGTCACCGAACGCGGCTTTCATCCAAGCAGAGCGAGCCGCCTTCGGCCCAGCCCAGGAACCCCCTGTTCGGGGCGCGTGCGAAACTAGGGGTTCGGAGCTCGGGCGTGCCCCGAGGCGGAACCCATCGGAACATCGAGGAGCAGGCATGTCGAAGCGCGCCCGCAAGCGTCGTGACCGCAAGAAGAACGGCGCGAACCACGGCAAGAAGCCCAACGCCTGAGCAAGGCGGACGCGAAAGGCCCCGAGACCAGCGCGGTCCGGGGCCTTTACGCTGTCCAGCGCGCTATGCAGCGCCTACTCGGAGCGTTGCTCGATGGACACTTCGGTGCGTTCGATGGTGATCCCACCCCGCTCCTCGACGGTCTTCCTGATCGACGCGCGCAGGCGGCTCTTCAGGTCGTCCGGCGCGTGGTCACCGCCGCACTTGCGGGCCAGCAGCTGCTTGAGCTGCTCGTCGATGCCGTACTGCTCCAGGCACGGCGGGCAGTCCTCGATGTGCTTGCGCAGCTGCGCCTCGTGGTCGGGACCGCACTCCTTGTCCAGCAGCAGGTAGATCTCGGCGAGCGCTTCGTCGCAGCTGACCTTGCCGCTGTCCCCGCATTCGTTGCTCATCGCCCCGCCACCTCCTGCTTGGCCGCCCGGATGAACCCGCGCTCGCGCGCGACATCGGCCAGCAGGTCACGCAGCTGGGCGCGGCCACGGTGCAGGCGGGACATCACGGTCCCGATCGGGGTGTCCATGATCTCCGCGATCTCCTTGTAGGCGAAGCCCTCCACGTCGGCCAGGTACACCGCGAGCCGGAAGTCCTCCGGCAGCCGCTGCAGGGCCTGCTTGACGTCGGCGTCCGGCAGCTTGTCCATCGCCTCGACCTCGGCCGAGCGCAGCCCGCTCGAGGTGTGGTTCTCCGCCTTGGCGATCTGCCAGTCGGTGATCTCCTCGGTCGGCTGCTGCACCGGCTGGCGCTGCCGCTTCCGGTAGCCGTTGATGTAGGTGTTGGTGAGGATGCGGTACATCCACGCCTTGAGGTTGGTGCCCTCCTTGAAGGAGGCGAACGCCGAATAGGCCTTCAGGTAGGTCTCCTGGACCAGGTCCTCGGCGTCGGCCGGGTTGCGGGTCATCCGCATGGCGGCCGAGTAGAGCTGGTCGAGCAGTGGCATGGCGTCGCGCTCGAAGCGTTCGGTCCGCGCCTGCTCGGAGCCCGATTCGGGCACCGCCGGATTCTGCGTGCTCGGCAAACCGTTCCCTTCCCCGTCCTCGTCGATGCGCGGCCGCGCATATGACTGCACCGAGGATACGCGGGAGGGTGCGCGCCGGCCCGCCGCGGCGGCGGGCGCCTGGCGCTGGGGATGGATGGCGGGGGTGGCTAGCGTCGTCTGCACACCGGTGTCAACCAGGCGGCGCGCGGCGGCATTCCCCTCCCGATTCGTAGACTCCCTCACATGGCTGGAAAGGGCACCCCGGCGACCGCGCAGCTCGCCAAGCAGAAGGTGCCGCACACGCTGCACGCCTACGACCACGACCCGCGCGCCGAGTCCTACGGCACCGAGGCTGTGGACGCGCTCGGGCTCGACCCCGCCCGCGTGTTCAAGACCCTCGTCGCCGAGGCCGACGGCGAGCTGACCGTCGGCGTGGTCCCGGTCACCGGCCAGCTCGACCTGAAGGCGCTCGCCGCCGCCGTCGGCAAGAAGAAGGCGAAAATGGCCGACGCCGCGGCCGCCCAGCGCGCCACCGGATACGTGCTCGGCGGCATCTCGCCGCTCGGCCACCGCTCGAAACTACCCGTCGTGATCGACTCCTCGGCCGAGCGGTTCGACACCGTGCACTGCTCGGCGGGGCGCCGCGGCCTCGAAGTCGAGCTGGCTCCCGCGGACCTGATCCGGCTGACCGGCGGGATCGTGTTCCCCATCGCCCGCTGAAGCGCCTCCACCGTTTTACTGAGATTTCGGCTGAGCCGGTCACCCGTGCGCGACGCGCTGTTACGTTCAGCCCGGGGGAGGTTGGGGAAAAACTAACCTGGGAGGAAACGTGAAAAAGATACTTGTCGGGATCGCCGTGGGCGCGTTCGTCGCGGTGTCGAGCGCCGGGGTCGCCGAGGCCACCCCGTCCGCCGCACCCGCGTTCGTACCGCCGAAGGCAGCCGACTGCAACACCGGCGGCACCGGCTACGCGCCGCCCGGCGGCGGCTGGGGCGACGTGTCGCAGGGCATCTGCGCCGCCGGCGGCTCGCCCGGCACCACCATGAAGTACAGCTACACCTCGCGGTCCGACGCGAGCCCGATCCACGCCACCGGCAAGCACTACACGAACATCGAGGGCCCCAACCCCGGCCCCGAGGCCTGGACGGAGTTCGGCTTCGGGACCAGCGGGACCAGCAACCCGATGCCGTGGGGGAACGCGATGGCCTACAAGGCGATGCGGTTCCAGTCGGTCAACGTCCTCGGCGCGATCGTCGACTGGTCGTGATGCGAGCCCGTCGCTGGATCCCGGCGCTCTTCGCGCTCGCCGTTCTCGGCGCCTGCGGAACGCAGGCGGCACCCGGGTCCGCCGCGGTCGAACAGACCGTGCGCGACTACATCGCCCTGCGCAACGGCGGCGAACTGCGGGGACTGCTCGGCAAGTCGTGCGGTGACCTGTACACCTCGACGAGCAATCTGCTCGCGCAGAGCCCGGACCAGCGGCGGGTGACCGTCGCGTCGATGCGAGACCACCCCGTCGACGTCGAATCCGTCGTCGTCGACAACTCGGGTGACCACGTGTTCAGCACCACGATGACCGGTTCCGCGCAAACCCCCACCGGCCGCCAAACCGCCAGCCAGCACGTGGAAGTCCGCCAGTACAAAGACGGCTACCGCGTTTGCACGATGCAGCCGTAGCCGAGGCGGCTGGGTGCAGTTCGCGGGCTAAACGTCGCGGGCGGCGACTCAGGCGAGCGGCCTTAACACTCGTTCCAGCCATTCGGAGGCGGCTCGGGCCACGCCGTCCAGATCGGCGTCCAGCGCGTGGGTGCCGGGCAGCATCACCAGCTCGTGGTGCGGGCCTGCCGACGGCCTGCCGAACGGGTCGGACTCGCCCTGGATGACCAGCACCGGCACCTCGACGGCGTCCAGTTCCTCCTGCCGCGACTTTTCCGGCTTGCCCGGCGGGTGCTCGGGGAAAGCCAGGCACAGCACGGCGACCGCCTGCCCCGCCGAGGCCGTGCGGCACGCGACCCTGGCGCCGGAGGACCGGCCGCCGAACACCGTCGGCAGGCCGTCGAACCGGCCTGCCAGCTCGTCGGCCACCGCCAGCCACGCCGCGTCGAGCTGCTTCGCCGGCGCGGGCGCACGCCGTCCCGCGACGCGGTAGGGCTGCTCGACCAGCGCCACGTGCACATCGACGGCCTGCGCCGCGCGCGTGACGGCCACGAGGTCCTTCGCGCCGACACCGCCGCCCGCGCCGTGCCCGAGCATCAGCACCGCGCTGCCCTCGTCGGCGCAGTGCAGTTCGACGCGGGCGAGCCCGTGCGGGGTGTCGACCTCGACGCGGGTCATGACGCCGGGAGGTCGAACAATGCCCCGTCGTCCAGCTGCTTCGCCGCGGGGTCGACCCGCTCGATCAGCTGCTCCCCGTTGTTGCGGACGCTGTTGACCTTCGAGGACACCGGCCGCAGTTCGATGCTGTCGACCAGGTCCAGCGAGGGCGTGAGCAGGTCGCCGACCTCCTCGGCGTCCGGGTCGAGCCAGGCCTGCCAGGTGCTTTTCGGCATCATCAGCGGCATCCGGTGGTGCACCTCGGTGAGCTTGCCGACGGCGTCGGTGGTGAGCACCGAGAACGTGATGAGCGGCGGCGCGCCCTCCTCCGCCTTGGGATCGCGCCAGCTCTCCCAGATCCCGGCGAACGCCAGCGACCGGTCGCCGGGACCGGTCATGTAGAAGGGCTGCTTCTCCTTGCCGTCGCGGCGCCATTCGAACCAGCCGTCGGCGGGAACCAGGCACCGGCGCTTCGCGAGCGCCTTGCGGAACGCGGGCTTTTCGGTGGCCGTCTCGGCGCGGGTGTTGATCATCTTGTTGCCCACCGCGGCGTCCTTGGCCCAGAACGGGACCAGGCCCCAGCGCATCATCCGGAGGCTGCGGACCGCGGGTTCGTCGCCGAGCACCTTGCCGTCCTCGTCACGCGGATGCCGCTGAACCACGGTGACGACGTTCTTCGTCGGCGCCACGTTGTAGTCGGCGCCGCGCGCCTTGCCCTCCGTGGTGTCGATCGCGTCGAACTCCCCGGTCAGCTTGGCCGGGTCCTTCGTGGCGGCGTAGCGCCCGCACATCGCCCAACCCCTTTCCTGCGCGTGGGTACTCATCGTGACACGGCTGCCGCACCGGCGGCGACCGGCATGAGGGATCATCGATGCTGGCAGAACGCGAGCGGAAGGGCGTGGCGGGTTGGCGGGCAGGGACTGGCGCAAGCTGGACGAGTCCGACGTCCACGTGCGCCCCGGCCGCGGCACCAGGCCACGCAGCAAACGGCGCCCCGAGCACGCCGACGCCGCGTCCGCGCTGGTCATCGGCGTGGACCGGGGGCGGTGGACGTGCGCGCTCGACCGCGACCCCGCGCACGTGGTCACCGCGATGCGGGCGCGCGAGCTCGGCCGGACCCCGATCGTGGTCGGCGACACCGTCGGCATCGTCGGCGACACCAGCGGCAAGCCGGACACCCTCGCCAGGATCGTCCGCGTCGACGAGCGGACCAGCGTGCTCCGCCGCACCGCGGACGACACGGACCCGTACGAGCGGATCGTCGTCGCCAACGCCGAGCAGTTGCTGATCGTCACCGCGCTCGCCGACCCGCTACCGCGCACCGGGTTCATCGACCGCTGCCTCGTCGCGTGTTTCGCGGGCGGGCTGCGGCCCGTGCTGTGCCTGACGAAAGCCGATCTCGCGAGTCCCGACGAGCTGCTCGCCAGTTACGCGGACCTCGACGTGCCCGCGATCGTCACCCGGCACGACCAGCCCGATCTCGACGCGGTCACCGAACGCCTGACCGGCCACGTGTCCGCGCTCGTCGGCCACTCCGGTGTCGGCAAGTCGACTTTGGTGAACCGGCTGGTCCCGGACGCCGATCTGGCCACCGGCGTGGTCAGCGCGGTCGGCAAGGGCAGGCACACGTCGGTCGCGGCCGTCGCGCTGCCGCTGCCGACCGGCGGCTGGGTGGTGGACACCCCCGGCGTCCGCTCGTTCGGCCTCGCGCACGTGACGGCCGACGACATCGTGCTGTCCTTCGAGGAATTCGCCGAGCCCGCCGAGGAATGCCCGTCCGGATGCGGCCACCTCGGGCCGCCCGAGGACCCGGACTGCATGCTCGACACCGCGGTCGCCGATGGCGCCGCGAGCGCGAGCAGGCTCGAATCGCTGCGCAGGCTCCTCGCGTCGCGTTCCGGGCACGCCGAGCTGTGAAGTTGCCCGAATTGAAGGGTGCCGGGGCGCATGCGACGCTAGTCTTTGCCCGACTCGCAACCGGCTCGCACCGGAACGGGTCCAGGTACGGGGGAAACCGAAGTCAACGAAGGAAGTAGGGCATTTCGATGCGGAAGACAGCACTCGCGGCCGGCGGTTTCGCGCTGGTCATCGCGCTGAGCGCCTGTGGTGGCAAAGAGGGGGGCCAGGCCAGTGCGCCGGCGGCGGGTGGTGACGCTTCCGGTCTGTTCGGCAACGCGCAGGAACTGGTGCAGGCGGCTTCCGCCAAGACGGGCGAGAAGAAGACGTCCAAGTTCTCCATGGAGACCTCGGCCATGGGCGCGCAGATGACCATGAAGGGCGAGGGTCGCTACGACGGCGACAACACCGCCATGTCGATGACGATGAACGGCCCCACCGGTGAGATGGAGATGCGGTTCATCGACAAGACCATGTACATGAAGATGCCCCAGGGCGGCGACCCGGCCGCGGCGGCGATGACCGGCGGCAAGCCGTGGATCAAGATCGGCGCCGGTGGCAACGACGTCTTCTCGAAGATGCTCGGCGGCAGCTTCGACCAGATGGCGAAGCAGAGCGACCCGTCCAAGACCCTGGACCAGGTCCAGAAGGCCGGCAAGATCGACAAGAGCGAGAAGACCCAGCTCGACGGCCAGGAGGCCACGCACTACTCGATCACGCTGGACATGGCCAAGATGGCCGACTCGGCGCCCGGTGGACTGCCCAAGGAGGCCACCGCCGGGATGACCGGCACCGTCCCGATGGAGCTGTGGCTCAACAACGACCAGCTCCCGCTGCAGATCGAGATGGACATGTCGAACGTGCTCAAGGCCGCGGCCGAGAAGGCCAAGAAGCCGGAGATGGCCAACGCGGGCGGCAAGATGACCATGAAGTACACGGACTGGGGCGGCGAAGTGAACGTGCAGGCCCCGCCCGCGGACCAGGTGGGCGAGTTCAAGATGCCGGAGATCCCGAACATGCCTCAGCCGACGCGCTGAGTGAGCGTTCGGAGACGCCCCGCCGAGCTTCGGCGGGGCGTCTTCCGCGTTCCAGGGCTCTTTCCGGCACCGGGCCGCGTCGACACCCAACCGTGACCGACCGGAGTGCAACGTTTGCCCGCCATGCGGCGTATAGACCCCAGCGAGACCTCATCGGAAGGTCGCGCATTCCCGCGCACGGCGCGAGAAGGGGGATTCGGATGCGTAAGACGATTCTTGCGGCAGGGGGCGCCGCGCTGATCGCGGTGCTGACCGCCTGCGGGCAGGCGCCGGCGCCCGCACCCGGCCCGGCTCCCGCACCGGCGGAGAAGCAGGCCCAGGGGTTGTTCACCGACGCCAAGGCGCTGGTGCAGGCCGCATCGGCCAAGGCGGCACAGGTCGCGTCGGCGAAGTTCACGATGGACATGACCGCGGCCGGTCAGAAGATCACCGGCTCCGGCGCGATGAAGTTCGCCGATGGCCAGAACTCCGGCACCATGACCATGTCGGTGCTCGGGCAGAGCATGGAAATGCGCGTGATCGACAACAGCACGATCTACGTGAAGCTGCCGCCCGAGGCGCTCAAGAAGCTCAAGACCAAGAAGCCGTGGGCGAAGGTCGACGAGACCGCCATGAAGTCCATGCTCGGCGAAGGCAACCAGGCCAACCAGAGCGATCCGCGCAAGACCCTCGAAGTCGTCCAGGAATCGGGCACCATCACCAAGGGCGTGCCGGAGAAGCTCGACGGGCAGGACACCTTCCACTACTCCGTCGAGCTGGATCCGGCGAAGATGGAAAAGCAGTTCCCCGGCGGGCAGAGCGCCGCGGAGTTCGCGAAGATCAAGGACAAGATCGGCAAGATCCCGATGGAGCTGTGGCTCAACGGCGACCAGCTGCCGGTCAAGATCACCATGGACCTCGGCGAGACCGTGAAGGCCGGTGCGCTGGCCGCGGGCGCGACCCCCGAGCAGCTCAGCTCCATCGACATCGGCGGCCTGATGACCATCAGGTACAGCGACTGGGGCACCGCGGACGTCGCCGTGCAGGCACCACCCGCGGATGAGGTCGGCGAACTGCCGAAGCGCTGACGATTCCCGCGAGGGCCGTTTCCCGTTCACTCGGGAAACGGCCCCGTTTCGCGGCGGACAAGCTCACCCTCGCCGGGTCACATCTCCTCGATGGCGATCCAGGTGTCCAGATCGTCCATTCGGGACAGGCGCTCGTGCAAGACGCCGGCGTGGAGCCAATCGCGGATCGGTGCGGCCGGGTCCTCGGAGAGCCACCACAGATCCGGCTCGTGGCCGCGGGCGAGCGACTCGGCCCAGTACCGGGCCAGTCGAGCGAGACCGGCATCCGCGGCACCGCCGGTCAGCGTGTCCAGGTAGCTCAGCCACGGTGTCAGGTCGTGGTCCACGTGGGCGGCGGCGCAGACCAGTTCCGCCACGACGCTCCCGTGCCTGCCACCGGTGACGGCGCGCGCCAGCGTCGCGCGCAGCGCCTCGCGCACCGCGGTCCGCTCCACCTCGGGCCAGGTGGAGAAGCGGGCGAAGGCCAAGCCGCGCAGCATGAGCACGTCCGGTGACGCCTCCAGCAAACCGAGGATCCTCGGCGCCAGGCCACGCCACACCAGGCTGTAGTGCTCCTCCGCGAAGTGGTCGATGACCTCGGTCGCGAAGCGCACGACGAGGCCGTCCGGTGCTTGCGCGGGATCCCTGGCGAGCAGAGCCAGTTCCGATCGCGTGTAGCAGTACGTGCAGCCGTCCACCGCGCCCGCGCGCGGCACTCCGGCGAACACCTCACCGAGCTCCATGCCCACACGCTACAAGCCCGCACCAACCGAATTGCCACCCCGAACGCTGACCGTCACTTCATGTGCGGGTAGCCGATTTCCGTTGGCGCGTCGAAGGTTTCCTTGATCGACCGCGGGCTCACCCAGCGCTGCAGGTTGAACATCGACCCCGCCTTGTCGTTCGTGCCCGAAGCACGCGAGCCGCCGAACGGCTGCTGCCCGACGATCGACCCGGTCGGCTTGTCGTTGACGTAGAAGTTGCCCGCGGTGTACCGCAGCGCGCGGTGCGCCTGCTGCACCGCGACCCGGTCGTCGGCGAACACCGCGCCGGTCAGCGCGTACGGCGAAGACTCGTCGACGACCTTCAGGATCCGTTCGTAGTCGGCGTCTTCGTAGACGTGCACGGCGAGGATCGGGCCGAAGTACTCGGTGGCGAACACCTCGTGCGCGGGATCTTCGGACACCAGCACGGTCGGTTCGACGAAGTAGCCGACCGAATCGTCGCACTGCCCGCCCACCAGCACCTCCAGCGCCGAGTCACCATCCACACTGGACAGTAGGCGCTGGTGTTTCGCGAAGGCGCGGGCGTCGATCACCGCACCGCCGAACAGCGAAAGATCCGAGACGTCGCCGTACTTCACGGTCCTGGTGAGATCGGCGAGCTGTTCGCGCACTCCACCGTCCCAAAGGGACCGTGGCACGTACGCGCGCGAAGCGGCCGAGCATTTCTGGCCCTGGTACTCGAAAGCACCGCGGACGAGCGCGGGCACGAGCTTGTCGGCGCGCGCGGACGGGTGCGCCACGACGAAGTCCTTCCCGCCGGTCTCCCCGACGATCCGGGGGTAGGCGCGGTAGGTGTCGAGGTTGTCCGCGATCCGGCGCCACAACAGCTTGAACGTCGCGGTGGACCCGGTGAAGTGCAGCCCGGCGAACCCGGGATCGGCGAGCGCGACGTCGCTGACGGCGTGCCCGTCGCCGGTCACCAGGTTGATCACGCCCGGCGGCAGGCCCGCTTCTTCGAACGCCCGCATCGTGTAGTGCGCGGCGAGCTGCTGCGTCGGCGTCGGCTTCCACACCACCGTGTTGCCGAGCAGCGCGGGCGCCGACGGCAGGTTGCCCGCGATCGCGGTGAAGTTGAACGGGGTGATCGCCACGACGAACCCGTCGAGCGGGCGGTACTCCATCCTGTTCCAGGTGCCCGGCACCGAGTTCGGCTGCTCGGCGAGGATGCGGCGCGCGTAGTGCGCGTTGAAGCGCAGGAAGTCGATCAGCTCGCAGGCCGCGTCGATCTCGGCCTGCTGCACCGATTTCGACTGCCCCAGCATCGTCGCCGCGTTGATGGTGTCGCGGTAGGGGCCCGCGATCAGGTCGGCGGCGCGCAGGAAGACCGCCGCCCGCTCGTCGAACGGCAGCTCGCTCCACCCGGGGGCCGCGCGTTTCGCCGCGCCGACGGCCTTCGCGACGTCCTCCGGGGTCGCCTGCGCCGACACCCCGATCTCGTTCGCGTGGGCGTGCGGCATGACCACGGAGAACCGCTCGCCGCCGGCGAGGCTGTGCTCGCCGTCGATCGCCTGGGTCAGCTCCGGCTGTTCGGCGGCCAGCTCCGCGATCCGCTTCCGCAGGGATTCTCGCTGGTCAGAGCCGGGCGCGTAGGTACGCACTGGTTCGTTCACCGGGGTGGGAACAGAGGTCACGGCATCCATGTCCCCATCGTGGCACGAGCGCGGGATCGCCGCCGAACCGTGACATTCGTACTGGAAACGCGGTGTGCCCGTTTCGGTATTAACCAGGCGGAGAGCGGCGATTCACGCCGTTGCACAGTGAGGAATCAGATGCGCAAGACAGCGCTGTTCGTCGGCGGCGTCGCCATGACCGTGGCACTCGGCGCCTGCGGCAACCCCGCCGCGCCGGACCCTGGCCTGCAGAAGGCTTTCACCGATGCCAAAAGCCTCGGCGAAGCCAGTTCCGCCGCCATCGCCAAGGGGCAGTCGGTCAAGTTCAGCTTCGAGGTGACCGGCGACCCCAAGAACACGGGCAAGGGCCACGGCGAGAGCCGTACGGCCGAGACCGATCCGGCGACTTCGGTGGTCCTGGAAGGGGGCGACGCGGCGGCCGAGTTCCGCCTCTTCACCCAGGCGATCTACATGAGGCTTCCGGAACAGGGCCGGACGCCCGGCATGGCCAAGCCGTGGGCCAAGTTCGCGCTCGACGACTCCAGCTCACCCGCCGCGCTGTTCACCCCGATGTTCAAGCAGCTCGCCGACAACACCACCCCGGCGAAGATCATCGAGCGGCTGCGCGACGCCGGCACCGTGACGGGCAGCGACCAGGCCCAGCTCGACGGCACCGCGACCACGCACTACAAGCTCGAACTCGACGGCGCCAAGGTCCTCGACAAGCAGATCGCGACCATGCCGGAGCAGCTGCGCGCCGCCTACACCGACGAAGCGAAGAAGCGGATCCAGGCGCTGAACCTGAAGCTGCCGATGGAGCTGTGGCTGGACAGCGAGCAGCGGCCGGTCAAGCTGTTCATGGACGCCGGTGACGCGCTCGAGAAGGCCGCCAAGCAGCACAACGTCCCCGCCGACGGCCCGAAGCCCATGATCACCGTCCGCTACACCGACTGGGGCGGCCCGGTGGACATCACCCCGCCCGCACCGGACCAGGTCGCCGAACTCCCGAAGAGCTAGCCGGGCGCGCCCCGCTCGCTACAGCAGTTCCAGCAGGAACGGCAGTTCCTGCGGGGCGTACCAGGCCAGCTCGTGGTCCTCCGCGTCACCGAGGGCGAATTCGGCGTCCTCGTCACCGAGGTCGGCGGCGTCGATGACGGCGGCCGCCGCGCGGACGGCGTCCTCGGCCTCTTCGGTGTCCACGTGCACCGCGGCGATGGCGTCCAGCTCCACCGCGCCCGGCAACCGCACCACCGCCGGGTCGAGATCGGGCCGCGGGGTCGCCTCGTCCACGTCGACCGACACGACCACCCGGCGCGGCAGGGCGCCCTCGTCCTCCGCGCCGAGCAGCCGCAGCGACGCGCGGGCGGCGTCGGTCAGCGCGACGTACTCCAGCTCCTCGGTCGAACCGCTCGTGTACGACTCGCGCAGTGCCGGGGTCAGCGCGAAACCGGTGCCGCTGACCGGGGTGAACCGCCCGTCGGCCGTCGCCTTCTTCAGCATGTCGATCGTGGCAGGAAGATAGACCCTCACCAGTGCGCACCCTTCAGCTCTTCGAGTGACTCCTCGATCATTCCGGCCAGTACGTCCACATCGGACAGCGCCTTGCGATCGCCGTTCAGTCCGAAGTAGACGCCACCGTGGTACGAGGTTACGCCGATCGCCAGTGCCTGGTTGCGCACCAGCGGGATGACCGGGTACATCTCGGTCATCTTCGCCTGCCCCGCGTACAGCGGTTCCTGCGGGCCAGGGGAATTCGTGATGACGAGGTTGAAGATGCGGTCCGAGAACGAGCCGGCCGCCCGCGCGCCGAGGGAGTGCAGGGTCGCGGGCGCGAAGCCGCCGACCCGCAGCAGCGCCCGCGCGGCCACCGAGCGGCCGGAGTCGAGGTGCTCGACCATCGCGTGCCCGATGTGCTGCAGCCGCAGCACCGGGTTCGGCTCGCCGACCGGCAGATCGACCAGATAGGCGTCGACCTGGTTGCCGACGAGGCCGACACCCGAGTACTCGGCCGCGTCCGCGTCGCGCACCGCCATCGGCACCAGCGCGCGCAGGGTGGTGACCGGCGTCAGCGCGGCTCCCCTGGACAGAAGCCATTCCCGTAGCGCGCCGGTGATCGCGGCCAGCACGACGTCGTTGACCGTGCCGCCGTGGTCGGCCCTGACCTTCCGGTAGTCCGCCAGCCTGGTGCGGACCGTGGCGAACACGCGCCCGCCGGACACCGGGACGTTCAGCGGCCCCGACGGTGCCGGGCGCGCCATCGTGCGCAGCGCGGACGCGACACCACCGAGGGTGTCGGAGAACTTCCCCGCCGTCGCCACCACGTCCGCGGCGGCCGACCGCACGTTCTCCACCAGTTCGCCCGGCCGCTGCACGGTTTCGCTGACCGCGTCGAGCATCAGCTGCGAGCGGCTCGGCTGGCGGCGCGGCGCCCAGGTGTCCTCCGGCTGTTCCGGCTCCTGCGGCGCGGTGTCGAGGATGAGCTGGCCGATTTCGATCGTGCCGACACCGTCCACCACGGACTGGTGGGTCTTCGTCACCAGCGCCACGCGGTCGCCGGCGAGCCCTTCGACGAAGTAGGCCTCCCACAACGGCCGCTCCGGGGCGAGCCGCCGCGACATGAGCCGCGCGACCAGGTCGAACAGCTGCTCGTCGCTGCCCGGCGCGGGCAGGGCCGAGCGCCGCACGTGGTAGTTCAGGTCGAAGTCGACGTCGTCCACCCACACCGGCCGCGCGAGGTGGCCCGGCACCGTCAGCACCCGCTGCCGGTAGCGCGGCAGGAACGCGAGCCGCTGGGCCACCAGCGCGAGCAGGTCCTCGTAGCTGAACCCGGCGCGCGGCCGCTCGAACACGGCCACCCCGCCGACGTGCATCGGCGTCGCCGAATCCTCGAGATACAGGAAGGACGCGTCCAGCGCGGACAAGCGGTCGGGCATGGCACGATCCTGACACAATGCGAGACTTCGTCGTGTGGGTGATGAGTCGACAGTCTCGCCGAAGGACCGCTTCCTGACCGTGTACGGCCGGAAGCCGGTGCTGGAGGCGCTCGGCGACCCGGCGCTCGACGTCGACAAGGTGATCCTCGCCGACACGGTGCGCGGGCCGAACGCCGCCGAGATCCAGCGGGCCGCGAAAGCGGCGGGCGTGCGCGTCGACCGCGCGAGCGCGCACCGGGTGAAGGTGCTCGCGGGCAACGGGAAACAGGACCAGGGCGTGCTCGCCGACGTCGTCGCGCCCCGCATGCGCCCGCTCGCGGCCGCGCTCGGATCCCGTGCGCCCGAACGTGTTCTCGTGCTCGACGGCATCACGACCCCGGCCAACGTCGGGATGATCCTGCGCACCGCGACCGCCGCCGGGCTCGGCGGGATCGTGGTCCCGCGCCGCGGTGTCGCGGCGCTCGATCCCCTGGTGGTCAAGGCATCCGCCGGTGTCGCGTTCCGCGCGCCGGTGCTGCGCTGCGGTACCGCCCGTGAAGCCGCGGAGTTGCTCGTGGAAGCCGGGTACGGGCTGTACGCGCTCGGTGCTTCCGGCGACGGCTCGCTGTTCGACGTGGATCTCCCGCGCCGCGCCGCGTTCGTGCTCGGCGGCGAAACGAACGGCGTGAGCGCGGAGGTCGCCGAACTCGTCGCGGGCTGGGTGTCGATCCCGATGCCGGGCGAGGTGGAATCCCTCAACGTGTCCGCGGCCGCCGCGGTGCTCTCGTTCGAAATCGTCCGCCGCGCCGTCACAACGCGGAGCTGAACAGGATTTCCAGCTCTCCGAGCGTTTCCGGAATCGACGTGTGGTGCACGCCCGCCATTCCGGCGGCGACCGCGCCCGCCACGTTGGACGCGGCGTCGTCGACGAACACGCACGCGTCCGCGGGCAGGTCCAGCAGGCTCGCGGTCAGCAGGAACACCTCGCGCGCCGGTTTGGCGCAGCCGACCTCCCCGGAGTAGACCTGCGCGTCGAAGAACGGCTCCAGCCTGCGGCGCACCGAACCACCGCCCGCCGCGTTCGACAGCAGCGCCGTCTTGATCCCGCGATCGCGCAGCTTGTCCAGCAGCGCCAGCAACTCGCCCGCCTCCGGCTCGGTCAGCACCCCGGCGAAATCGAGCACCAGTCCCCTCGGCCCGTTCATCCCCCGATGGTGCCCTATCGCAGTGCCCCGGCGCAGCGGCGCGCAACCGCGATGATTCACCGGCTCGTGGTCAAGCCGCCCGGCGCCGATCCGCCGGTCGCTCTGTTCCGCGGCGGCCCTGGGGAGGGCCGGTTCGAGGGGGGAACACGAAATGGACCAACGCGAATCGAGACGGCTCGTGCCGCTCGACCAGATCGAGGAGTTCCGGCCGCGGGCGCGCTCGGGACCGCGGCCTCAGCACGCCACTACGGAACGGAAGCTCGGCGGCGCACAGCGGACGCTCCCCGACTTCACCACGCTGTTCTCGGCCATCCTCGAGGTGCGGGAAGGGCATCGGGCCGCCGTGCAGGTGCGGCGCTTCCTGCACCCGCGGCTGTACGCGCGCCTCACCAGTCGCGGCCCCACCGCGGGCACCCGCTACACCGTGCGGTCCGTACGGGCCACCTCGCCGCTGCGGGGCGTGGTGGAGACCTGCGGCGTCGTGCACACGCGGGGGCGTGCACTGGCCGTCACGGCGCGGTTCGAACGGCGACGCCAAGGCTGGCTGTGCACCGAGTTCGCGCTCCTCACCGGAACGCCCACCGAGTGAAAAAAGGGGCCTCCCCGGCCGAAACCGGGGAGGCCCCTCCAAGCCGAACGCGTCAGCGACGCGGGCCCTTCTTGCCCTTCTTCGCCTGCGCGCGAGCCGCGGCGCGCCGCTCACGACGGGTGCCGCCGTTCGCGGCGTCGTCGTCCTCTCCGGCGGCCGCGTCGCCGTGCGACTCGACACCGCCGTCCTCGGACGGCCCGGAGAAGGTCATCGCGCGCGGGCCGCCGCCGTCGAGGCCTTTGCCCCGCAACGCGGACGGCACCTGCTGCTCCGGCTCGTTCTTCGGCTGCGGCGGGGTCGGCTGCGCGTGCCTGCCGCCCTCGTCCGGCGCGCCGTTGCCGGTGGCCACCGGGAGCGCGCTCGCGTCCGGCTGCGCCTGCTCCGGCTCCGCCTGCTCGACCTGCAGGTTGAACAGGAAGCCGACGGCCTCCTCCCGCAGCGAGTCCTGCATCGCGTTGAACATGTCGTAGCCCTCGCGCTGGTACTCGATCAGCGGGTCGCGCTGGGCCATCGCGCGCAGGCCGATGCCCTCCTTGAGGTAGTCCATCTCGTAGAGGTGCTCACGCCACTTGCGGTCCAGCACGGACAGCAGCACGCGCCGCTCGAGCTCGCGCATCGCGCCCTCGCCGACCTGGGCGTCGATCTCCGACTCGCGGCGGGCGTAGGCGTCCTGCGCGTCCTGCAGCACGACCTCGCGCAGGCGGTCGGCGTCGAGATCGTCCTCGTCCTCGACGACCTCTTCCCAGTCGAGCGAGACCGGGTACAGGGTCTTCAGCGCCGACCACAGCTTCTTGTGGTCCCAGTCCTCGGCGTAGCCCTCGGAGGTGGCGCCATCGACGTAGGCCGTCACGACGTCGCGCAGCATGTGCTCGACCTGGTCGTGCAGATCCTCGCCCTCGAGCACGCGCAGCCGCTCGGCGTAGATCACCTTGCGCTGCTCGTTCATCACCTCGTCGTACTTGAGGACGTTCTTGCGGATCTCCATGTTCTGCTGCTCGACCTGCGTCTGCGCGCTCTTGATCGCCTTGGAGACCAGCTTCGCCTCGATCGGCGTGTCGTCCGGCAGGCGCATCGTGGTCATCACGCGCTCGACCATCGCCGCGTTGAACCGGCGCATGAGCTCGTCGCCGAGCGAGAGGTAGAACCGGGACTCGCCGGGGTCACCCTGACGACCGGAGCGGCCGCGGAGCTGGTTGTCGATCCGGCGCGACTCGTGGCGCTCGGTGCCCAGCACGTACAGCCCGCCCGCTTCGCGGACCTCTTCCGCCTCGGCCTTCACCGCGGTCTTGACCTCTTCGAGCACCTTCGGCCACGCGGCCTCGTACTCCTCCGAGTTCTCCACCGGATCGAGGCCGCGCTCGCGCAGCTCCTCGTCGGCGATGATGTCCGGGTTGCCGCCCAGCACGACGTCGGTACCACGGCCTGCCATGTTGGTGGCCACCGTGACCTGGCCCTTGCGGCCGGCCCGCGCGACGATCAGCGCCTCGCGGTCGTGGTGCTTCGCGTTCAGGACCTCGTGCGGCACGTTCAGCTTGAGCAACAGCTTCGAGAGGTGCTCGGACTTCTCGACGCTCGTGGTGCCGACGAGTACCGGCTGGCCCTTCTCGTGCCGCTCCGCGATGTCCTCGGCGACCGCCTCGAACTTCGCCTGCTCGGTCTTGTAGATCAGGTCGGCCTGGTCGCGCCGGATCATCGGGCGGTTCGTCGGGATCGGCACCACACCCAGCTTGTAGGTCTGGTGGAACTCGGCGGCCTCGGTCTCGGCGGTACCGGTCATCCCGGACAGCTTGTCGTAGAGCCGGAAGTAGTTCTGCAGCGTGATCGTGGCGAGCGTCTGGTTCTCCGCCTTGATCTCGACGCCTTCCTTGGCCTCGATCGCCTGGTGCATGCCCTCGTTGTAGCGGCGGCCGTGCAGGATGCGGCCGGTGAACTCGTCGACGATCAGGACCTCGCCGCCCCGGACG
The DNA here is from genome assembly GCF_018736145.1 of Amycolatopsis sp. CA-230715. Lineage (GTDB taxonomy): Bacteria > Actinomycetota > Actinomycetes > Mycobacteriales > Pseudonocardiaceae > Amycolatopsis. The sequence goes on along the minus strand of NZ_CP059997.1, from coordinate 5,964,051 downwards.
ATGTAGTCCTTGTCCTTCTTGTAGAGCTCCTTGGCCTTCAGCGCGTTCTGCAGGTAGCCCACCAGCGGCGTGTTCGCGGCCTCGTAGAGGTTCTCGATGCCGAGCTGGTCCTCGATGAACGCGACGCCCTTCTCGCTGACGCCGACGGTGCGCTTGCGGATGTCCACCTCGTAGTGGATGTCCGGCTTCATCAGCGGCGACATCCTGGCGAACTCGACGTACCAGCGCGACGAGTTGTCCGCCGGGCCGGAGATGATCAGCGGCGTCCGCGCCTCGTCGATCAGGATCGAGTCGACCTCGTCGACGACGGCGAAGAAGTGCCCGCGCTGCACGCAGTCGTCGAGGCTCCACGCCATGTTGTCGCGCAGGTAGTCGAAGCCGAACTCGTTGTTCGTGCCGTAGGTGATGTCCGCGTGGTAGGCCGCCCGGCGCTGCTCCGGCGAAAGCTCCGAGAGGATGACACCGACCTCGAGGCCGAGGAAGCGGTGGATCCGGCCCATCCACTCCGCGTCGCGCTTGGCGAGGTAGTCGTTGACCGTGACCACGTGCACGCCCTCGCCCGCGATCGCGTTCAGGTAGGCGGGCAGCACACAGGTCAGGGTCTTGCCCTCACCGGTCTTCATCTCGGCGACCTGGCCGAGGTGCAGCGCGGCGCCGCCCATCACCTGCACGTCGAAGTGCCGCTGGCCGATCACGCGCCACGCCGCCTCGCGAGCCACCGAGAACGCTTCCGGCAGCAGGTCGTCGAGGGACTCGCCCGCCTTGTACCGCTCGCGGAACTCGTCGGTCTTCGCGCGCAGATCGGCGTCCGAGAGGTCCTTGACGTCGTCTTCGAGGGTGTTGATGTGGTCTGCGATGTGCCGCAGCCGCTTGAGCATCTTGCCCTCGCCCGCGCGGAGCAGGCGGTTGAGAACCATCGTCTTCAGACCTCACTAGCTTGTGTCTCGGAGCGAACGCGCGTCGGTAGCACGGCCCCGACGGCGACCGTGTTCACCCCATCGTAGGGAAGGCCACCCCGTCGATGCACGTCCCGTGCCGGACACACGCCGACGGCCCGCGCGCGAACGCACGGGCCGTCGGAGAAATACCCGGTCAGCCGAGCCGGATGACGCCGTAGTCGAAGCCCTTCCGCCGGTAGACGACGCTGGGCCTGCCCGCGTCGGAGTCGAAGAAGAGATAGAAGTCGTGACCGACCAGCTCCATTTCGTAGAGCGCCTGGTCGACCGTCATGGGATCCGCGGAATGTTGTTTCTCGCGAACGATGCTGCCGGGTGGGTTGTCGGCTACACCGTCGTCCCATCGCTGGTGCGGCAGTTCGATTTCCTCCGCGACCGAGCCGTTCACCAACTCGGTTTCCGGAAGCGATGGCGCTTCGAGTACCGCGGTGCTCGCCGCGGGGCGCCTTCCGCCGTCCGTGGGAACCGGACCGCCGCCGGCTGCCATCGAAGTCGCTTCGGCGACCGATTCCGAGCGGCGCCGTCCGTAGTGGACGCGACGCCGGTCGTGCAGCTTGCGCATGCGGCTTTCCAGTTTGCTCACCGCGGAGTCGAGCGCGGCATAGAAGTCACCCGCACAGGCCTCGGCGCGTACGGCCGGGCCCTTTCCCTTTCCGGTGATTTCCACTCGCTGGCAGCTCTTCGACTGCCTGCGGTTCGGTTCGTGGAACAACTCCACGTCGTACCGGATGACTTTCCTGTCGTAGCGCTCAAGACGGGCCAGCTTTTCACTGACGTGGGCCCGATAGTGCTCGGGCACCTCCACGTTGCGGCCCTTGACGACGATGTCCATACACGACCTCCCTCGCTGAGATGTCTGCGAGCTGGTTGATCACTACGGCGCCGGTGAAGAAGTACTTTCGGGGACTTGGAAAGCCCGTACAGGGCGGTGAGGAAACCCGGCGGTAACAACCGATACGACGTCTCGTGGGTGTTCCGCCGACCAGGCTCAGCGCTCCTCCAGCGCCAGGGTCATGGGCTGGTCACCTCCCTGCCTGCCTGCCGGGATTGCTGATAGCGGAGCACGTTAGCCGGGTAACGCCGATCACAACAGCCCCCGAGGCGGGGGATGTCGAGGCGTGAGATCCGACTACTCCGCGCAGCGAAAATCCCGGGAATTCCGTCGGGACACAACCCGTTCGGACCAGCTTTCGAGTGGACAATTCACCTTGACAGCCCCTCGAAACCGGCTGATCCGGGCCGAGTGTGATCACCGGGGCGGTCGCGTCCGCCACCCCGGTGGAGCGGCCTCGCGTCGGTGTGCTTCCGGCGGTGGGCCTCATACCCCGACAACGGTCGGCACCGCGTGTGCGTTCCCATCGAATATCACTCGTGTAGGTGACACCTGGATTCACCCTCGCTCAGGCCGCCGAGGTGAGCGCCAGCACCGCGGCGACCCGGCAACCAGCGCTTTCGAGCGCCGAAGCGCTCACCGCGGCCGTCGCACCGGTGGTGATCACGTCGTCGACCAGCACCACCCGCGTCCCCGGCGCGGGCAGGCCCCGCACGTCCACCCGCACACCGCCTTCGAGGTTCGCGGCGCGCTCCGCCCTGGCCAGCCCCACCGCGTCCCGCACCCCGGCGGCCGTCTCCAGCGCCGGCGCCACCGCCGCGCGGTACCCCGCCACCGCCAACGCCCCCGCGCACCGCCGCGCCAGCTCCAGCACGTGCGGACCACCCCGCGGCCGCGACGCCGCCCGCGCCGACGGCGCGGGCACCAGCCACCACACCCCGTCCGGCCCGGTCAGCTCACCGGGCAGGAACGGCACCGCGCGCGCCAGCGCCGCACCGAGCACCGGCGCCAGATCGCGCCTGCCGCGCTCCTTGTAGGCGAGCACCAGCCGCCGCGGCACCCCGCGGTACCGCGCCAAGGCGAACGCCCCCGGCACGCACCCCACCGCCGACGGCGCCCCGAACACCCCCGCGCACGACTCGCAGCACGCCGCCCCCAGCCCGCCACAACCGGCGCAGACCCCGGGCAGCACGAGATCGACCGCCCGCTTGAACACTCCCGCCTTCTCCCCCACACCCGGCAGCATGCACCCGACCCCCGACAGTCTTCTTTATCGGTCGGCAAAATTTGCGCTGCCAGGGCGCGGCACCCGTGGTGATCCGCCGGTTGGTCGCGGGGTGCGCCCTGCCATCGCAAATTTAGAGGGCCTTGGCGGCCCTGCGCCCGACTGCACGCTCCCGCCGCGCGGGGCGCGTCGGATCGCCGGGTGCGGGGCTGGGTTGGCAATGGCCGGGCCTTCGGCCCGGACCTCGCGGCACTCGGGAGGTAGGCGGGCGGGTCGGCTTGGGGTGGGCGGGCGTGGGCCGGGTCCTGAAGTGCAGTTAGCGGGCTAAATGTCGTCAGCGGGCGGGGGCTAGCCGGGGTAGAAGGGGGTTTCTACGCCGTTGACGGAGCTTGGCTGGTGTGGCCGCCATACCTCGCCGATGTCCGACGCGGTCCACAGGCCGCCGCTGTCGGCGACCATGACGGACCGGCCGGGCGCGGCGGCCACCGCGTGCACGGGCGGGGTCAGGTTGGAGCTGTTGAACGGGTCGGCCCGCAGCCCGTCGATGGGGACCTTCACGACCGGCTGGGACGCCGAGGTCGTGGCGGCGATGACGACGTCGGGGCCTGCCCAGTCGACGTCGACGACACCGGTGAGGTCCCCGCCGCCGCGGACGACCTTCGGCATCCGCAACGTCACCGAATCCTGTGCGCGCGCGACCGAGGCGATGACCAGCTGGCCGTTCACGATGAGGGCGGCCCTGGTGCCGTCCCTGGACAGCCGGAGCGCGGTGATCTGCCCGATCGTCGCGATCTCGTCGGCGTTCACGACCTGCGGCAGCCACCGGCCGTCCGCCGACCGCGAGACGCGGAGGACCTGCTTGTCGTCCACCACAGTCCACAGTTCACTGGCGACCCCGCCCACGGTCAGCGTCGGGCGCCAGGTCGGCCTCGTCAACGAGCTGCCGTAGAGCGAAACCCGCGGCATCTCACCGCCGAACTCGCCCACGCGCAACTGCTGCTTCCCGTGGTCGTTCTCCACCAGCGCGAGGCGTTTGCCGTCGAGCGACTGCGCGGCGCTCAGGATGCCGACGGAGCCGTCACCGGCCGGGCCGCTCACGGGCTGGCCGTCGGCGAGCGAGCGCACCCTGCCGTTCACCACCATCAGCCCCTGCAACTCGGCCGCGGGCGCGGTCAGCGAGCCGTTCGACGGCAGTTCGCTCGGCAGCCACGCGTCGTGCCCGCTCACCAGCGAACGGCCGTCCCCGAGCAACTGGACCCGGCTCGTGGTGACGCTCTGCAGCGACTGCACGATCTGCGCGGCCATCAGCTTCCGGATGTCCTGGCCCTGGTCGCCCACCCCGGACAACGGCACCACGAGCGAACCGTCCTTGTTCGCCTGCACGTTCGTCTCGAGGGTGGTCTGCTCGGGGATCGCCGTCTTGACCGCGCCGATGAGCCCGTTCGACGGGCCGCCGAGCAGCAGGTTCACCACGCGGCCCGGCAGCCCGGACTGGGGTTTCGCGGCCACGTACCGGAGATCGGGCACCAGCACGTTGGACTCCGGCGCGATGAAGTACACCGGCACCCGGAAGTAGTTCGCGATGAAATCGCTTTCCGCCAGCACGATCTTCGGCGGCGGATCCACCAGGCGCCACTGCCCGTCGGCCTGGCGGCGCACCTTGTAGGTCCATTCGTACGAGTTCTTCCCGGAGGTGAACGCCGCGTCGGCGCCGAGCTCGCCGACGGTGAACCCGCGCAGCACGACGGACCGCTCGTTGGGGTCCTGGGGCTGCGTCGTGTCGTAGACGGTGCCGAAGGTGTCGTCGATGACGGTGAAGCCCTGCACCGGGCTCCACTTCTGGCGAACCTGCTCGTCGAGGTACACGCGGGCACCGGCGTTGTTCTCCGTCGGCAGCGCGCTGGCGTGCGCGAAGGCCCGCACCACCGACAGCGCGTCGAGGTTGCGGTCCGGTTCCTTGACGTCGGGGCTGGACATCTGGGCGCCGCGCGGGGTGAGCACCTCGGGCTGGGATTCCTCCGGCACGTTCGCGCAGCCCGCGACGAGCACCGCGCACGACATCAGCGCGAGGCACACCAGGCGAAACGGCTTGGTCATCGCTCCTCTTTGAACGCGATCGAGGCGAGGTCCGACACGTCGATGATGCCCGCGATCCCGGTGCTCGGGACGTTGGCGGTGATCGCGGGCCGCCCTGGCTGCTCCTCGACCACCTTGGCGAGCACGGGCTGGGTGCTGCCCGGCGGCGCGTCGACCGGCGGCAGCGGCAGCGGGCTCTTCCCGATCGGCACGTCCTGGTGGCGCGGCAGCGTCAGCCGGAAGCACGCGCCGTGGCCCGGCGCGCCCCAGGCTTCGAGCGCGCCTCCGTGCAGGCGGGCGTCCTCGTGGCTGATCGCGAGACCGAGCCCGGTGCCGCCGGTGCGCCGGTTCCGCGACGGGTCCGCGCGCCAGAACCGGTTGAACACCAGGTCGGCTTCGCCCTGGCGCAATCCGACGCCGTAGTCGCGGACGGTCACCGCGACGGTGTCCGCGTTGACCGCGACCTGCAGCCGCACCGGCTTGCCCTCGCTGTGGTCGACGGCGTTGGCGAGCAGGTTGCGGATGATCCGCTCGACCCGCCGCGCGTCGACCTCGGCGACCGCGGGCGCGTCCGGGAGGTCCACTTCGATCGTGGTGTTCGACGAGCCCGCGATGACCCTGACCTGTTCGACGGCGCGCCGCGCGATGGGCGAGACGTCGATCAGCTCGGCCGCCAGCTCCTCGACGCCCGCGTCGAGCCGGGAAATCTCCAGCAGGTCGCCGAGCAAGGCCTCGAACCGGTCCAGCTCGTCGACGAGTAGTTCCGTCGAGCGCGCGAGACCGGGCGGGAACTGCTCGCGCGAAGCGTGCAGTACGTCGGCGGCCATGCGCACCGTGGTCAGCGGCGTCCGCAGCTCGTGGGAAACGTCCGAGGTGAACCGGCGCTGCAACGTGCCGAACTCCTCGAGCTGGCGGATCTGGATCTGGATGCTGGCCGCCATTTCGTTGTAGGACAAGGCGAGCTTCGCGAGATCGTCCTCGCCCGCGACGGGGAGCCGCCGATCGAGGTCACCGACGGCGAACTGCTCCGCGACCTCGGCCGCGCGCCGGACCGGGCGCACCACCTGGCGGGTGACCAGGTTCGTGATCCCGGCCAGCAGGACGAGCAGCACGAGCCCGCCGACGAGCAGCGTGTTCTGCACCGTCGAGACGGTCGCCTGCTCGGAGGTGAGCGGGAAGAGCAGGTAGAGCTGCAGCGGCCTGGCCGTGGTGCTCACCGGCGCGCCGACCATCAGGTAGGTGGTGCGCGAGCCGTCCGCGGACACCACGGTGTGGATCTGCTTGCTCAGCTGGTTCAGCTCGACGAACTGGCGCAGCCGCTCCGGCACCTTGGCCAGGGGGCCGACGGACAGCGGTGTGCCCGCCGCCGGGTCCGTGCCGCCGCTGGCGAGCACCGGCTCGAAGGCGCCCGCCGCCGAACCCGTCGCGGCCTGCGCCTCCGGCGCGCTGCTGGTGATCCGTTTGAGCGCGGTGCTCAGCCGGTCACCGAGCGAGTCCTGGTTGCTCAGGCCGACGAGCTCGCGCTCGGCGGTCTGCACCACGGCCTGGGTCTGCAGCACCGCGGCGGCCGACTTGGTGTCGAGCAGGCGCTCGGTGATCTGGGTCTGCAGCACGAGCCCCAGTACGAACACGACCGCGGAGGACAGCGCGAGCGTGGACACGGTGACGCGGAACTGGAGCGAATGGCGCCACAGCTCGCCGAAGGCGACCATGCGGCGGCGGCCGAACGCCGCGACCCTGCCCGACACCCGCACCACCATGCGCGTGAAGGCGGCGACCTTCGGTTTCATCGCGCGGTCACGGCGGGCCCGCCTTGTACCCGACGCCGCGAACGGTCAACACCACCTCGGGGTGTTCCGGGTCCTTCTCCACCTTCGAGCGCAGCCGCTGGACGTGCACGTTCACCAGCCGCGTGTCGGCGGCGTGCCGGTAACCCCAGACCTGTTCGAGGAGCACCTCGCGAGTGAACACCTGACGCGGCTTGCGGGCCAGCGCGACGAGCAGGTCGAATTCGAGCGGGGTGAGCGGGATGGCCTTGCCCTCGCGGGTCACCTCGTGCCCGGGGACGTCGATGGTGAGATCGCCGATGGCGAGCGACTCGGCGGGCTCGGCCTCGGTGCGCCGCATGCGCGCCCGCACCCTCGCCACCAGTTCCTTGGGCTTGAACGGCTTGACCACGTAGTCGTCGGCGCCGGACTCGAGGCCGAGCACTATGTCGACGGTGTCGCTCTTCGCGGTGAGCATCACGATCGGCACGCCGGACTCGGCGCGGATGGCCTTGCAGACGTCGATGCCGTTCATGCCGGGCAGCATGAGGTCGAGCAGCACGAGATCGGGTTTCAGGTCGCGCAGCGCGGGCAGCGCGCGTGAACCGTCGGCGACGACCGCGGTATCGAACCCCTCCCCACGCAGGACGATGGTGAGCATCTCCGCGAGAGCGGGGTCGTCGTCGACCACCAAGACACGTGCCTTCATGAGCACATATTCGCACTGGTCGCCACCGTCACGCGCACGACCCGTCGATGTGCCCACCAGAAAGATCAAAGATGACGCTACCGCGTTGCTCCATCCGGGTGGCATCCTCCCACAACGCGCTACGCTTGGCTTACCGCTAGCGAAGGGAGGCGCCCGGTGCTGAGGCTCATGCTCGTGCTGACGCTGCCCGTCACGCTCGGCGCCCTGCTGCTCGCCGATCCGGCGAACCCGTTCGCGATCGCCGGTGTCGCGCTGCTCGCCGCGTTCGCCGTCACGGTCGCGGTGGCGACCGTCGAAGGCAGGCTCGACCCGGCGGACGCGCCACCCCGCGTCCGCGCCATGGCGCTGCGGCAACGGGCCGCGCGCAGCAGGTTCCTCCGGCTCCGCGATCCCGACGCCGCGGGCCGTCCCCGTCCCCGAGCTCCGTCAGCGGGCCACGCGGCCGTCTGAGCCGCCCGCCCGTTCCTTCACGCTCGACGGCACTTCTTCGTCGGCGCGTGCCCTTCTCCCTGACGGAGTTCTCCCATGTTCGGTTTTCTCGACGTGCCCGCACAGGGCGCGCAGCACGCGGTCGCCTGGCTCGCGGATCTCGTCCACCCGCTCTTCGGCGAACTGTCCACAGCGGCCGCGATCGTCGTGTCGATCGCGCTGATCCGGTTGGCGCTGCATCCGCTCGCCCGCGCCGCGGTGCGCGGCGAAAAGACCCGTGCCGCGCTGGCGCCGCAGCTACGGAAACTGCGCGACAAGCACAAGAACGATCCGGCCCGGCTGCAGGAGGCGACGCTTTCGCTCTACCGCGATTCGGGGACCTCGCTGTTCGCGGGCTGCCTGCCGATGCTCGCGCAGATGCCGTTCTTCATGGTGCTGTACCGGCTCTTCAGCTCGGCGGCGCTGGGCGGCGCGCCGAACCCGATGCTCGCGCACACGGTGTTCGGCGTCCCGCTCGGCGGTCATTTCGCGAGCGCGCTCGGCGCGGGCCCGCAGGTGCTGGTGTTCGCGGGCCTGTTCGCCTGCCTCGCCTGCGTCGCGTACTTCACCGCGCGGTGGCAGCGGAACCGGCCCGGCGCCGGTGACGTACCCGGCGCCGGGCTGATCAGGCTGATGCCGTACGGCACGGTGCTCTTCGCCGCGGTCGTGCCCCTCGCGGCCGGGCTGTACCTGCTCACCACCACCGCGTGGACGGTGACCGAGCGGGCGTACCTGCACCGGCGGCTCATGGTGGCCTAACCCGCGGGAACCGTTGCGGCGCGGGCAAGTCCGCGCCGCAACCTCGTGAACGGTTTCGGGCTGTCCATCGCGAGCACGCCGGTGACCGCGCCGTCGCGCAGATAGGTCGCGACGAACTTCCGTTCGGCGAGCGAGCCTTCGACCACCTCGGCCTCGGCGGCGGCCTGCCCGGCGAACTGGATGCGGTGGCCGTACTGCTCGGACCAGAAGTACCCGCGGTTCGCGTGGTGCGCGACGGTCGCGCCCGCCAGGAGGTTCCGCACCGCGACGCCCGCCTGCTCGGCGGCCGAGGTCCAGTGCTCGGTGCGCACGTGCGCGCCTTCGTGCCGGAAACGGGCGACGTCGCCGACCGCGACGATGTTCGGGCTCGCGGTCACGCAGCCCTCGTCGCACACCACGCCGTTGTCGATGACGAGCCCCGACCCGTCGAGCCATTCGGTGTTGGGCCGCACGCCGATCCCCGCGACCACGACATCGGCGCCGAGCACCGTGCCGTCGGCGAGCCGCACCCCGGTGACGCGGGTGTCGCCTTCGAGCGCGGCGACCCCGATCCCGGTCACGAGCCGCACGCCGTTCTCCTCGTGCAGGCCCGCGCACGCCGCGCCGAACTCGGGCCCGAGCGCGCGGGAAAGCGGGACCGGCGCCGCTTCGACGACCGTCACGTCGCAGCCGAGCGCACGGCAGGTGGACGCGGTTTCGGCACCGATGAACCCGGCGCCGATCACCACGACGCGCACGCCGCCGTCGGCGATTTCCCTGCGGAGCGCGACGGCGTCGTCGAGCGTCCGCAGCGTGTGGACACCGGCGAGGCCGTCGCCGAGCGTCCGCGCGGACGCCCCGGTCGCGATGACGACGCCGTCGGATTTCAGTTCGGTGCCGTCGGAAAGCGTGAGCGAACCGTCCGATGCGGACAGACGCACCGCGCGCCTGCCGAGGTGCCAGCGCGCACCCAGTTCCAGCAGCCCGGCCGCGTCGGCGAGTTCGAGGTCCTCGACGCCGATCTTGCCGAGCAGGAAGTCCTTCGACAGCGGCGGCCGGTCGTAGGGGCGGTGGGGTTCGTCGCCGACGAGCACCAGCTCGCCGTCGAAGCCCTGTGCGCGAAGCTCCTGCGCGGCACGCAACCCCGCGAGCGAGGTGCCGACGATGGTCACGGTCCTCATGCGATCGCCTCCTGTGCAACGGCGGTGTCGACGTAGATCGCGCCATCGGACACGACAACGGGATAGGTGCGCACCGGGCGCTTCGCGGGCAGACAGGTCGGTTGCCCGGTGCGGAGGTCGAAGGAGGCGGCGTGCAACGGGCATTCGACGAAGCAGCCCTCCACCCAGCCGTCCGCGAGGGAGGCGTCCTGGTGACTGCAGGTGTCGTCGATCGCGAAGTACTGGCCCTCGGTGTGGAACACGGAGATCGGGACGTGGGCGAGGAGGCGGACGGCCTCCCCGTCGGGCAGGTCATCGACGTCGCAGGCGCGGATCATCTTCGGCCTCCGAAGAATGCGGGTGAGGTGTCAACTGTTCGGGATAAGCCCGACTCGTGTTGCGTATTACGCGTCGTGTCGTGCTATGCGCAACAATCCCGGTCATCCCCCCTGCTCGTCAAGGGGTTCGCCCGGTCAGCCGAGCGGAATCGCGCGGAGCGGTTAGTGTTGCGTCATGCGGAACCAGGACTCAGGAAAGGCGGCACCCAGTCAGGTCCAGTCGGTGGACCGAGCGATCAGCGTGCTCGAACTGCTCGCGCGCAACGGCGAAGCCGGGATCACCGAGATCGCCGGTGAGCTGGGCGTGCACAAGTCGACCGCGTCCAGACTGGTCAGCGTGCTCGAGTCGCGCGGCCTGGTGGAGCAGCTCGGCGAACGCGGGAAGTACGCCATCGGGTTCGGCATCGTGCGGCTCGCCGGCGCCGCGACCGGGCGCATGGACCTGGCCAGACTCGGCAGGCAGACCTGCCAGGAGCTGGCCGAGTCGCTCGGGGAGACGGTCAACATCGCGGTCGCCGACGAGGGCGTCGCGATCAACATCAGCCAGGCGCGCGGGCACGCCGCGATCACCACCCAGAACTGGACCGGCCAGCGCACCCCGCTGCACGCGACCTCGAGCGGGAAGATTCTGCTGGCGCACCTGGAAGAGGCCGAACGGCGCAGGCTGCTGCGCCGCAAGCTCGAGTCCTACACGCCCCGCACCACCGTCGACCCCGCCGATCTCGCCGGCGAGCTGGAGCGGATCGTGACCGACGGCTACGCCGCGTGCTTCGAGGAGTTCGAACTCGGCATGCACGCCGTCGCGGTGCCGATCTTCGGGCCCGGCGGCGAGGTGGTCGCCGCGATCAGCGCGTCGGGCCCGTCCTACCGGCTTTCCCGGCAGCGGGTGCGCCAGATCGTGCGCCCGATGGCCGAGGCGGCGGCGGAACTTTCTTCGCAGCTCGGGTACTTCACGGAGTAGCCCGGAATCCCATCGCTTGACCCCCGCGGCCCGTTACCGGTGTTCAGCACCGGTAACGGGCCGTTCTCCGCGCGGAAAATCCGCTGGGACCTACTGCCTCGTACCCCTTGACACCGGCTTGTGACATCCCGCACCTTGTTGCTTAAGACGGAACACATCTCTTAATCCGCAACTCGGTGTCCCTCGTCCGAGGGCTCCGCTTGCCACCCACCCCCGTTGACGGTCCACAGTGGACCGTTATTCGGCCTGCCCGGACAGCAGGAGGTACTCGCGATGGCAGCCCAACCCCGCGTGGTCGTGATCGGTGCGGGCATCGTCGGATGCGCGCTCGCCGACGAGCTCACCGAACGCGGCTGGACCGACGTGACCGTGCTGGAGCAGGGCGACCTGTTCGCCACCGGCGGGTCGAGCTCGCACGCGCCCGGCCTGGTCTTCCAGACCACCGGGTGCCGCACCATGATCGAGTTCGCCCGCTACACCGTCGCCAAGTACACCGGGCTCACCGTCGACGGCAAGTGGTGCTTCCAGCAGCTCGGCGGGCTGGAGGTGGCGACGACCCTCCAGCGGTGGGCCGATCTGAAGCGACGGCACGGCTGGGCGACCGCTTCCGGGGTGCGCAGCTACCTCCGCGACCCGAGCGAATGCGCCGAGCTGCACCCGCTGCTCGACGAGTCCAAAGTCCTCGGCGGGTTCCACATCCCCAGCGACGGGCTGGCGAAACCGCTGCGCGCGGTCGAGGCGCAGGCGAGGCGCGCGATGGCGCGCGGGGCGCGGTTCCTCGACCACCAGAAGGTCACCGAGATCCACCGCACCGCCGGGCGCGTCACCGGGGTCACCACGGAGAGCGAGCACTTCAGGGCCGACATCGTGGTGTGCTGCACCGGGATGTGGGGCCCGTTGATCGGCAAGCTCGTCGACCTGGACATCCCGCTGGTGCCGATGGCGCACCAGTACGCGAAGACCAACCCGCTGCCGGTGCTCGCCGGGGACAACGACGAGCTGACCGAGGCGAGCAAACCGCTGCTGCGCCACCAGGACGCCGACCTCTACTTCCGCGAGCACGTCGACCGGATCGGCATCGGCGCCTACGGGCACCGGCCGATGCCGGTCGCGCCCGGTGAGATCGCCGACCCGCGCACCTCGGCGGGGATGCCGTCCGAACTGGCCTTCACCCCCGAAGACTTCGAGGAGTCCTGGGCCGCGGCCACCGATCTGCTGCCGGTGCTCGGCGACACCAAGGTCGAACAGGGCATCAACGGCCTCTTCTCGTTCACCAGCGACGGGATGCCGTTGCTGGGCGAGCATCCCGATCTCGAAGGGTTCTGGGTCGCCGAAGCCGTGTGGATCACGCATTCCGCGGGTGTCGCGCGCGCGATGGCCGAATGGATGGTGGACGGGCAGCCCGCGCTCGACCTGCACGGCTGCGAGCTGGCCAGGTTCGAACCGGCCCAGCTCGCGCCGGACTACGTGCACCGCCGCAGCTGCCAGACCTTCGTGGAGGTCTACGACGTGGTGCACCCGCTGCAGCCGATGGCCGACCCGCGACCGTTGCGCACCAGCCCGTTCTACGAGCGCCAGCAGGAACTGGGCGCGTTCTTCCTCGAAGCGAACGGCTGGGAACGTCCACAGTGGTACGAGGCCAACGCGAACCTGCCCGAGGTCGAACGGATTCCCGCGCGCGACGACTGGGCGGCGCGGTACTGGTCGCCGATCGGCGGCGCCGAGGCGCTCGTCGCGCGCGAACGGGTCGCGCTGTTCGACATGACGGCGTTGAAACGGCTTTCGGTGACCGGGCCGGGTTCCCTGTCGTTCCTGCAGGCGCTGACGACGAACCAGCTGGACAAGAAACCCGGCTCGGTGACCTACACGCTCCTGCTCGGCGAGGACGGCGGCGTGCGCAGCGACCTGACGGTGGCGCGGCTCGGGCCGGAGGACTTCCAGGTCGGCGTGAACTCGCAGCTCGACCTGGACTGGCTGCGCAGGCACCTGCCAGGTGACGGCAGCGTGCAGGTGCGCGACATCACCGCGGGCACCTGCTGCGTCGGGCTGTGGGGCCCGCTCGCCCGCGACCTGCTCCAGCCACTGTCCACAGCGGACTTCTCACACAAGGCGCTCGGCTACTTCAAGTCGAAGAACGCTTACGTGGGAACGGTTCCGGTGACCGCGATGCGACTGTCCTATGTGGGCGAACTGGGCTGGGAGCTCTACACCACGGCCGATTTCGGGCGGAAGCTGTGGGACACGCTGTGGGAGGCTGGCCAGCGGCACGGGATCATCGCCGCCGGGCGGGAGGCGTTCAACAGCATGCGGCTGGAGAAGGGCTACCGCTCGTGGGGCACCGACATGACCACCGAGCACGATCCGTACGAGGCGGGGGTCGGGTTCGCGGTGCGGATGGACAAGGGCTACTTCGTCGGGCGGGAGGCGCTCGTCGGCCGTTCCGCCGACACCGCGCGGCGCAAGCTCACCTGCCTCACCCTCGACGACCCCGGCGCGCTCGTGCTCGGGAAGGAACCTGTGTTCTCCGGCGGGCAGCCCTGCGGCTACGTCACGAGCGCGGCCTACGGCTACACGATCGGCAGAGGCATCGCGTACGCGTGGCTGCCTTCGGAGGTCGCGGTGCCGGGACGCGGCGTCCAGATCGAATACTTCGGCGAAAAAGTGGCCGCGACCGTCGCGGAGGAACCCCTCTTCGACCCGAAGATGACGAGGCTGCGGTCATGACCGGGTACGACACGATCGTCATCGGGCTCGGCGGGATGGGCAGCGCCGCGGCGTACCGGCTCGCGCGGCGCGGGCAACGGGTGCTCGGCATCGAGCAGTACGCGCCGGTGCACAACCGCGGTTCGAGCCACGGCGGGTCGCGGATCACGCGCCAGGCCTACTTCGAAGATCCCGCGTACGTGCCGTTGCTGTTGCGGGCGCACGAACTGTGGGACGAGATCGAAGCCGATTCGGGGCGCCGGATCTTCGGACGCTGCGGCGGAATCACCGTCGGCAAACCGGATTCGCGGCCGTTCGCCGGGAGCCTGCGCAGCGCGCGGCAATGGGACCTGCCGCACGAGGTGCTCGACGCGGACGGGCTGCGCGAGCGGGTGCCGACGATGCGGCCCGCCGACGACGACGTCGCGCTGTACGAGCCGAACGCCGGGTTCGTGGTGCCGGAGGCGAGCGTCGCGGCGCACCTGCAGCTGGCGAAACGCGCGGGCGCGGACCTGCGCTACGAGGAGAAGGTCGTGACCTGGACCTCGGACCCGTCGGGGGTCAGGGTCGGCACGGCGCAGAACTACTACACGGCGGACCAGCTCGTGCTCTGCCCCGGCGCGTGGGCACCGGAGCTGCTGTCCGGGCTCGGTGTGCCGCTGCGGGTGCAGCGCAGGGTGCAGTACTGGTTCGCGCCCACCGGCGACCCCGCCGCGTTCCTCCCCGAGCGGCACCCGGTGTTCCTGTGGCAGGACACCGGAAAGCTGCTCTACGGCTTCCCCGCGCACAACGGGCCCGGCGAAGGCGTGAAGATCGCGTTCTTCGGCGAAGGCGGGGACTGCACGCCGGACACCATCGACCGGCGCGTGCACGCGGGCGAGGTCGCGGAAATCGGGGCCCACGCGGGTGCGCGGATCCCGGCGCTGCCCGGCCGCTTCCTGCGCGCGGTGACCTGCATGTACACCAGCACCCCCGACGAGCACTTCGTCATTTCCCGTCATCCGTCCGCCGAACGCGTGGTCGTGGCGTGCGGGTTCTCCGGGCACGGGTTCAAGTTCACCCCGGTGGTGGGCGAAGTACTGGCCGATCTCGTGACCGAGGGCGGCACGGCCCACCCGATCTCCCTGTTCGATCCGGCGCGGTTCCGCCATGAGGAGTGTGCATGACTTCGCTCGACCAGCCGACCGGTCTCATCCCTACCCTTCCCGGCCACACCTACACCGATCCCGGCATGTTCGAAAGCGAGCAGGAACGGATCTTCGAGTCGATGTGGTTCTGCGCGCTGCGCACCGCGGAACTGGCGGCGCCTGGCGATTTCCGGACCGTCCAAGTAGGACGGGAGAGCGTGCTCGTCAGCCGCGGCCGCGACGGCGCGCTCAACGCGTTCCTGAACGTCTGCCGCCACCGCGGTGCCCGCTTGTGCACGGCGGAAACCGGTTCGGTCAAACGGTCCTTCCAGTGCCCGTACCACGCGTGGACCTACGGGCTCGACGGCAAACTGGTCGCGGCGCCGAACCTCGCGAGCATGCCGGACCTCGACCGCACCGCGTACGGGCTCAACCGGGTGCACCTTCGCGAATGGCTCGGTTACGCGTGGGTCTGCCTCGCCGCCGAGCCACCGTCCTTTGAGGACACTGTGGTCGGCGCGGTCGCCGACCGGCTCGGCGGCACCGAGGTGATCGAGGGCTACGAGGTCGGCGACCTGGAGATCGGGCGGCGCATCACCTACGACGTGCACGCGAACTGGAAGCTCATCATCGAAAACTTCATGGAGTGCTACCACTGCGCCACCATCCACCCCGAGCTGACCGAGGTGCTGCCGGAGTTCGCCGACGGGTACGCGGCGCAGTACTACGTCGGCCACGGCGCCGAGTTCGGCGAGGAGGTCGCCGGGTTCACCGTCGACGGCAGCGCCGGTTTCGACAAGCTCGGCAACGTGGGCGAGGCGCACGACCGCCGCTACTACGCGATCACCGTGCGCCCGCAGGTGTTCGTGAACCTGGTGCCCGATCACGTCATCTTCCACCGGATGTACCCCCTCGCCGTGGACCGCACCGTGGTCGAATGCGACTGGCTCTATTCGAAGGACGTGGTGGCCTCCGGAAAGGACGTCTCGCATTCGGTCGAACTGTTCCACCGGGTGAACCAGCAGGACTTCGAGGCGTGCGAACGCTGCCAGCCCGCGATGAGCTCGCGCGCCTACGCCGAAGGCGGGGTACTGATGCCGTCGGAACACCACATCGGCGAATTCCACGACTGGGTCCGGAAAATGCTCTCCTGACGCGCGGTCACGGTGCCAGTCGCTCGGCGAGCCAGGCGAGCGCGAGCGGCTGGCGGTACTCGACGGCGATGTGCCCGCCGTCGAAGAGTTCGAAGTGGACGGTGGAGTCCTCGACCCCGGCGCGCGCCAGCGCCTCGCGGAACGCCGTGGCGCCGAGGTCGAGGAACCATTCGTCGCGCACGCCCGCGTCGATCCAGATCGCGCGCTGGGATCGCAGCGCGTCGGCGTGCTCCGGCACCATGCGCACCGGGTCCCAGGCGAGCCAGCGCGCCCAGACCTCCTCGCGGATCGCGCCCGTGCCGGGATCGAAGGGCAACTCGGGCCTGCCGTCCGCACCGGGTGAGAAGCACGCGGAGACGCCGAGGATCTCCAGCAGCCGCAGGTCCTCTCCCTTGGTGAAGGCGACCCGTGACCGGAAGTCGTCCCACCAGCGGAAGATGTCGCCGTCGTAGGCGCGCAGATCCCGTACCGCGGCGAAGAAGTGCGGGAAATACTGGGCTTCCGAGAGCGAATCGCCCGAATGCGTCGCGAAAGCGCCGAACAGGTCGGGCCGCAGCATCGGCGTGATCATCGCGCCGAGGCCGCCGCTGGACTTGCCCGCGATCGCGCGGTGCTCCCGCGCGGCGAGGGTGCGGTAGTGCGAGTCGACCCACGGCACGACCTCCTCGCAGAGGTAGGAGTGGTACCGCCCGGTACCGGCGGAATCCACGTACTGGCTGCCGCCGTAGGAAGTCCACGCGTCGACGAACACCAGGATCATCGGCGGCGCCTCGCCGCGCGCGAACACCCCGTCGATCGTCTCGGGCACCGGCTCGCGGTACGGAGTGCGGTTGCGCCACGCTTCGAGGCGCCCGGTGAACCCGAGCAGCAGGTACACCACCGGGTAGCGCTTTTCGCCGCTCTCGTACCCCGGCGGCGTGTACACCCACAGCGGCCGCCGGGGGCTGTCGCCGAGCGGATTTCCCGCCAGCAGCGCGCTTTCGATCTCGTGCTCGTCGATCCTGTCGTCCATCGGCACCACCCCAGTTGATTCGAAAACGAAGTATTCCGACTCGAACGGTACACTGGGCGGATGCGCGAAGTCGACTCAATTGACCGGCACATCAAGTACTGGTCGCGCGAGGTGCCCGAGCTCGACCCCGACGTGGAGGGCGCGGTCACCCGGATGCAGATGCTGGTGCGCCACCTGGCGCACCGCCGCACCGAGGCGCTGGCGTCGTACCCGCTCAAGAGCTGGGAGTACGACATCCTCTGGCGGCTGCGGTCGGCCGGCACGCCGTACCGGATGACGCCGACCGCGCTGGCCGCCGGGCTCGACGTCGCGCCCGCGACGCTGACGAACCGCTTGGAACGGCTGGAGAACTCCGGCTACGTGTCCCGCACGCACGACGAGGACGACCGGCGGAAGCTGCTCGTCGCGCTCACCGCGAAGGGGCACCGCGCCTGGGAGGCCACGATCGGCGCGCAGGCCGAGGCCGAACACGAGCTGATGGCGCCGCTGGGCCCGAACGAGCGCAAGCAGCTCGCGCGGCTGCTGCGCAAGATCACGGCCGCCGCCGAAGCGGGCACCCACCCGCTCATGTTCGTGCCCGGCGAGGAAGACCTCGCGCCGAAGCGGCGCCGGTCGTCCTCGCCGGCTCAGAGGTCGAGCGCCGCGAAAACAGCGGCGACGTCCATCGACATGCCGTCCACGACCTGCCACGGCCCCAGCCACGACGCCGCGGCCAGCTCGTCATAGACCACCGAACACCGCTGCTGCAACCCGTCGTCGGATTCGAACGAGTCCTTCGCCCGCGAAGCATCCGCCGCCGCGCGCCCGGAAGCGCGCGCGGCGGCCACTTCGGGCGTGACCCGCAGCAGGAGCTGGAGATCCGGCACCGGCAGGGAAAACCGCTCGATCTCGAGCTCGCGCAGCCAGCGGACGAACTCGCCGTCCGCGTCCTGGTGCAGCCGCGCGGCGCCGTAGGCCGCGTTGGATGCGACGTACCGGTCGAGCAGGACGACGTCGTGGGCGCGCAGGCTCTCCGCGATCTCGTCCGCGGCCCCTCGGCGGTCCAGCGCGTACAGCAGCGCCATCCCGTAGACCGAATCGGGCAGGTCGCCGTGCTGCCGGTGCAGCGCCTCGGACACCAGGTCGGCGTGCACGCTCCGGCCGTAGCGGGGGAACGCGAGCGTGCCGACGGTCGCGCCCTTGTCCGCGAGCGCCTTGGTCAGCCCTTCGGCGAGGGTGCGCTTTCCGGCGCCGTCGAGGCCTTCGATCACGAGGAGTCGTCCCACGGAGACCACAATACGGTCACCTGAATACGAGTCACCTGCCGCGCCGCTTCGCCCTGGCTTTGCCTCGCGCCAGCTCACGGCGCCGCCGCGCTTCTTCCGCCGCGCGGCGCTTGCGGGCGGCCTTGTTCTCACCGGCACGCGCGGTGACGGCTTCGCTCAACGCGCGCTGGGCGGCGGTGCCCACGCCGACGTCGTCCTGCATCTTCGCCGCGGTCTTCGCGAGCCGCCTCGCGTTCGTGCGCGCCTCGGCGCGTGAAGGCGCGGGCACGGCCGGTGCCTTTCGCGCCTCGTCGCCGAGCGCGGTGAACTCGCGGCCCGCCATGAACAACGCCAGCTCCGCGTTCGTCGGCTCGGTGCCGAACACGTGCCGCGCCGCGCGGACGAAACCGTTTTCGTGGATTTCGTAGACGCCGACCCAGAACCGGCCGTCGTGGAAAAGGGTGAACATCCCGCTCATCGGAAACCTCCAGGCATGACGAATCAGCCTGGCCGCAACTGGTTTCCCGTCAGGTCCGGGACAACGAGCAAGGACGGGTTCGCACCGCCGCGGGCCGCCCGGACTACCTACCGGGCTGTGAGGTTCGTCCGGCCAAGAACGGCGGCGAGCCTACCCGCGAAACGCGCGATGCCCCCTCCCCTTTTCCCGGGGAGGGGGCATCGCGAAGAAAACTCAGTAGCGGTAGTGGTCCGACTTGAACGGGCCTTCGACGTCCACGTCGATGTACTCGGCCTGTTCCTTGGTCAGCTTGGTCAGCTCGCCGCCGAGCGCTTCGAGGTGGATCTTCGCGACCTTCTCGTCGAGCTTCTTCGGGAGGCGGAAGACCTCCTTGTCGTACTCCTCGTGCTTGGTGAACAGCTCGATCTGCGCGATCACCTGGTTGGAGAAGCTGTTCGACATCACGAACGACGGGTGCCCGGTCGCGTTGCCGAGGTTGAGCAGCCTGCCCTCGGACAGCACGATGATCGACCGGCCGCTCGGGAAGGTCCACTCGTCGACCTGCGGCTTGATGTTGACGTGCTGGACGCCCGGGTACCGCTGCAGGCCCGCGATGTCCAGCTCGTTGTCGAAGTGGCCGATGTTGCCGAGGATCGCCTGGTGCTTCATCTGCGCCATGTGCTCGACCATCACCACGTTCTTGTTACCGGTGGTGGTGATCACGATGTCGGCCTCGCCGAGCACGCTCTCCAGCTGCTTGACCTGGTAGCCGTCCATCGCCGCCTGCAGCGCGCAGATCGGGTCGATCTCGGTGACGATGACGCGCGCGCCCTGTCCCCGCAACGACTCCGCGGCGCCCTTGCCAACGTCGCCGTACCCGCACACCACCGCGACCTTGCCGCCGATCAGCACGTCGGTGCCGCGGTTGATGCCGTCGACCAGCGAGTGCCGGATGCCGTAGCGGTTGTCGAACTTCGACTTGGTGACCGCGTCGTTGACGTTGATCGCCGGGAACAGCAGCTCACCGGCGGCCGCGAGCTGGTAGAGCCGCAGCACACCGGTCGTGGTCTCCTCGGTGACGCCGCGGACGCCCTCGCCGATCGCGGTCCATTTGCCCTTGTCCGCGGCCAGCGAACCCCGCAGCAGCTCCAGGAAGACCTGCCACTCCTCGGGATCGTTCTCGTCGGCGGCCGGGACGACGCCCGCCTTCTCGAACTCGGTGCCCTTGTGGACGAGCATCGTGGCGTCACCACCGTCGTCCAGGATCATGTTCGGGCCCTCACCTTCCCAGGTGAGCATGCGCTCGGTGCACCACCAGTACTCTTCGAGCGTTTCGCCCTTCCACGCGAACACCGGTACGCCCTTGGGCTCTTCCGGCGTACCGTGCGGACCGACCACCACGGCCGCCGCCGCGTGGTCCTGCGTGGAAAAGATGTTGCACGACGCCCAGCGCACTTCGGCACCGAGCGAAACCAGGGTCTCGATGAGCACCGCGGTCTGCACCGTCATGTGCAGCGAACCCGCGACCCGGGCGCCGCGCAGCGGGAACACCTCGGCGTACTCGCGCCGCAGCGCCATCAGTCCGGGCATTTCGTGCTCGGCCAGGCGGATCTCCTTGCGGCCGAACTCGGCGGCGTCCAGATCGGCGACAGCGAATTCGATGCCGTTGCGGGTGTCGTGCCGCTTGGCAACGCTTTCGGGGGTCATAGGGCAGTTCCTCCAAGGCTCGTCGACAGGTGAACAGTACCGTTGTCGGTTCAACACCCACTCGAAGGTTAGGTGACCCTTAGGTGGCTTTGCCCGGACCCGACACCCGAATAGCCGAACTGCGCGTGCCAGGACTGACCGGCACGAGCGGTGAATCGCTGCTGGACACGGTCAGCACGGTGGAGGTCGCGGGTGACGAGCTCGGCAAGGTGATCCGCCCGTCGGACCGCCTGCGCAGGCCCGCGCCCGGCCCCGTCGTGCAGGCGCTCGGCAGGGCGATCCCGCGCACGCTCGAGGGGTACCTGTGGAGCGGGATGACCTCGGGCGGAGCCGCGAAAGCCACCTGGGCGCTGCTGTTCCCGTTCTCGCTCGCCAACGTCGCGCAGTGGATGCTCCCGCCCGCGCGGCGCGGCAGCCGGACCGCCGCCGTGCTCGGCGCGCTGCTGCGCAGGCTGCTCCGGATCGCGTCGCTGCTGCTGACCATGCTGCTGGTGAGCCAGTTCGCGGTGGTGACGCTCGATCTCGTCGCTGTGCAATGCCTCACACCCGGCGTCGACTGCATGGCGTGGGTGCCCGACGGCCTCCGCACCGCGGACCCGGTGCGCACCCTCGCCGGGTTCGGCCCGCTGCTGATCGTGATCTTCGTGCTGCACCGCATTTCGTCCGCGGACTGGAAGGTGCGCGCGGAAACCCCGGCGCCGCCGGACGGCGCGCTGCCCGGCGACGAGCTGCGCGCCGCACGCGACGTCGGCGTGCTGCGCTGCCTGCACACCGTCGTCGCGCTCGCGTCGGTGGCGCTGCTGACGCTCGGCGGCCCGTTCCGGGTCCCCGGCGACGCCGTCGACGCGGTGTGCTGGGGCGCCACGGTGGCGATGATCGCGCTGCCCCTGCTGATCGCGGGCATTCCCGGCGAGGCGACCAGGGCGCGGCTGCTCGGCAAGTGGGGACGGCGCGCGGTGATCACGCTCGCCTTCGCCGACGTCGTCGTGGTCGCGGTGCGGCACACCCCGTTGCCGCCGGGGCTGTCCGGCACCGGGCTGACCGGGCCCGGCACGCCGTCCGGGATCGACGGCACGGTCGAAGCGCTCGGAGCCTCGCTCGTGGTGGTGTGGCTCGTGTTCGCGCTCCTGCTCATCCCCGCCGCCCTGTTGGCGAGGCCCGCGTGGCGCGCGCTGCCGAGGCGGCTCCGGCCGTGGGCGGGCGGCTGGGCGGCCGCGCCGGCGCTCGCGCTCGCCGGGCTGCTCGGCGGCGGGTTCGGCGCGGGGCTGGCCGGTGCCATCCGCCAGCTCGTCGGCGACGACGACCTCAAGCTCCCGGACAGCTACCAGCTCGTGACCGTGCTGTGGGGCGCGGGATTCCTGCTCGCCGCGCTGCTGACGCTGATCGGCTTCGCGGTGGCGCTGCCGCTGCGCCGACGCGCGCGCGGCATCCCGGCGATCGTGCGGCTGATGGAAACCAAGCCGCACGACGAACGCGTCGCCGCGAAGGCGTGGGCGCGCTCCGCGTGGGAGCGCAGGCACCTGCACCGGATCGCGCTGACGGTTTCGCTCGGCATGGCCGCGGGCGCGGCGGGACTGATCGTGCTCCGCATCGCCGGCGGCGGGGTGCCCGGCTGGTTCGAACCGCTTTCGGCGGCGGGCGTAGTCACCCTCGGCGCGCTGGCCGCCGGGCTACTGCGCGTGGTCTACACGGCGGCGAAGTCCCCCGGCCGGAGCCGCCACCTCGGCGCGCTCGCGGATCTCGTGTGCTTCTGGCCGCGGACCGCGCACCCGACCGTGCCGCCCTGCTACGCGCTCAAGGTCGTGCCGGACCTCGCCGCCCGCGCGCGCGAACACCTCGCCGAGCCCAGCACGCGGGTGGTGCTCGCCGGGCACAACCTCGGCGGCCTGCTCGCGACGGTCACCGCGGCCAGGCTCGCGCACGTCCTCACGCCGGAAGAACTGTCGCGCGTCGGGCTGGTGACCGCGGGCGCTCCGCTGCAATGGGGCTACCAGCGCGCCTTCCCCGCGGTGCTGCCGCTGGAGTCGCTTTCTGACCTCTACGGGGCGTTGGAAGGACGCTGGCGCGGGCTCGCGCGCGGCACCGACATCTTCGGCGGCGGCGTCACCACGTGGCGGCACCAGGTGGTGACGGACAAGCTCGTCGGCGTCGGATACCTCCCCGACGGCGGCATCGGCCCGCTGCCCGCGGCCGAACCCGCGCCGACCGGCGCGCTCGTCCTCGGCGGCGACCACTGGCTGCCGGACCCGCTGCCGCCGTCGACCGGGAACCGCCGCTGGGCGGCCGGGGTGCTGCGGCACCTCGACTACGTCGTGGACCCCGAATGGGATCGCGCGGTCGCGATGGCCGCCGGGCTGGAGCGGCCGGGGAAGCCCGCGAGCAGGCCGCTCGGCGAACAGGTCCCGCTGTTCGCGGACTTCCCCAACTTCCCGAGGGAAAACCGCTAGCCCTCGGCGTCGTCCTTCGGCGGGGCCTTCTGCTCGGTGAGCACGGTGCCCTCCGCGGCCACGATCTCGCCCGCGGCCATGCGCTTGCCCAGCAAGGAATGCCGCCTGCTGTACACGAAGTAGATGACGACGCCGGCGACCATCCACACGATGAACCGCACCCAGGTGAGCACGGTCAGGTTCAGCATCAGCCACAGGCAGGCGAGGATCGCGAGGATCGGGATCAACGGCACCAGCGGCACGCGGAACGCGCGCGGCAGGTTCGGGTGCGTGCGCCGCAGCACCAGCACGCCCGCGGAAACCAGGACGAACGCGAACAACGTGCCGACGTTCACCATTTCCTCGAGCTTGTCGGCGGGGAAGAAGGTGGCCGCGAACGCGACGATCCCGGCGACGAGCAGGGTGGCGCGCTTGGGGGTGCCCGCCTTGCTGGTCTTCGCGAGCTGCCGCGGCATCAGGCCGTCGCGCGACATCGCGTAGAGGACCCGGACCTGGCCGAGCATGAGCACCATGACGACCGTGGTGAGCCCGGCGAGCGCGCCGACGGAGATGACGTTGGCCGCCCAGTCGACGCCGTTTTCGGAGAACGCGGTGGCGAGCGTCTTCTTGCCGCCGCCGCCCGCGGAAGTGGCGAGGTCCTTGTAGGACACCATCCCGACCACGACGAGCGACACGCCGACATACAGCACGGTGACGATGGCGAGCGAGCCGAAAATGCCGCGCGGCACGGACTTCTGCGGGTTCTTGGTCTCCTCGGCCGTGGTGGCGACGATGTCGAACCCGATGAACGCGAAGAACACCAGCGAAGCGCCTGCCAGCAGGCCGAAGACGCCGAACGAGCTGCCCGAACCGCCCGCGAGGAAGGAGAACAGCGACTGGTCCACACCACTGCCGCCCGAGCTGCCGGAGCCGCTCTGCGGGTCGGGGATGAACGGCGTGTAGTTCGAGCCCTTGATGTAGAAGATGCCGAGCACGATCACGAACAGCACGATCGCGACCTTGATCCCGGTGATCACCATCGAGAACCGGGACGACAGCTTGGTGCCCTTCACCAGCAGCGTGGCGAGCAACAGCACCAGTAGCAGCGAACCCCAGTCGACGGTGATGCCCGCGACCTCGAACGAGGTCTTGGTGCCTGGCCCGAAGATGTAGCCGAGCACCGTTTCCAGATAGGTCGACCAGCCCTTCGACACCGCCGCCGCGGCGACCGCGAACTCGAGGATCAGGTCCCAGCCGATGATCCACGCCATGAACTCGCCGAAGGTGGCGTAGGAGAACGTGTACGCGCTGCCCGCCACCGGGATGGTGGACGCGAATTCCGCGTAGCACAACGCCGCCAGCGCGCACGCGATCGCGGCGAAGACGAAGGCCAGCGACACCGAGGGGCCGGTGAAGTCACCCGCGGTCCGCGCCGTCAGCGTGAAGATGCCCGCCCCGATCACCACGGCGACACCGAACACCGTCAGGTCCCAAGCGCTGAGGTTTCTTCGCAGCTTGGTGTCGGGTTCGTCGGTGTCCGCAATGGACTGCTCGATCGACTTCGTGCGCCAAAGACCGCTTCCGGGCAACGTTGACCTCCGTGGGTGACCTGGATCGCAGGGTGAGGGTCACCCTACAGTGTCGGTAATTCCCGAACGGACAGGAAGTCAGCGACTTTCGGCCTCCAGGGCACGGGCGGCCACGGACGCGTCACTTCGGGTTGACGGCCTCGCGGTCGAGGTCGGGTTCGAGGTAGATGAGCCGGACCGCGGGCACCTTCGCCCGCACGCGCGCCTCGGCGTCGTCGATGGCCTTGGCGATCTGGTCGGTTTCGAGGCGCGGCGCGAGCGCGAGCTTCGCGGCGACCAGCAGCTCGTCCGGGCCGAGGTACTGGGTGCGGATGTGGATGACCCGCTCCACCTTGCCCGCGGCCAGCTCGTCGACGATGGTTTCGAGCTCGGCGTCGGTGGCGCCCTCGCCGATCAGGAGGCTCTTCATCTCGATGATCAGGATGATCGCGATGACGCCGAGCAGCGCGCCGATCATCAGCGTGCCGACGCCGTCCCAGATCGGGTCACCGGTGAGCACGGACAGGCCGACGCCGATGAGCGCGAACACGAGGCCGAGCAGCGCGCCCGCGTCCTCGAGCAGAACCACCGGCAGCTCGGGTGTCCGCGACTGCCGGATGAAGCCCCACCAGCTCGCACTTCCTTTGAGCGTGCGGGATTCGCCGATCGCGGTGTAGAAGCTGAAGCTCTCCAGCCCGATCGCCACGAGCAGGATGACGATCGCGACCACCGGGGTGGTCAGCGGCTCCGGCTCGGCGATCTTGTGCACGCCCTCGTAGATCGCGAACGCGGCGCCGAGCGTGAACAGCATGAGCGCGACGATGAACGAGTAGAAGTACCGGTCGCGGCCGAAGCCGAACGGGTGCTCCTTGGTCGCGGTGCGCCGGGAGGTCTTCTGGCCGAGCAGCAGCAGGCCCTGGTTCGAGGTGTCCGCGACCGAGTGCACGGCTTCCGCGAGCATCGACGACGAGCCGGTGAAGGCGAACCCGACGAACTTCGCCACCGCGATCCCGGCGTTCGCGCCGAGCGCGGCCAGAATCGCCTTCGTCCCGCCGTTTGCTGACACTGGAACAGCCCCCTGGATCGCTGCTGGCGTTTTGTCGGATTGCAGCTTAAGGGCCGTCAGTCGCGTGGGCTCGGCGCGGGTGTGCTCGCGGCTTCCGGCCTTCGCGCCCGGAATGTCGGTGCCGCCGTCTAGGCTCGGCCACTCACTGAGGGGGTGACCCATGGCGAAGTTCGGTGTGCTCGGCCCGTTGACGATCGAAGGCCCGCCTGGGCACTGGCCGGTCCTGCGCGGCGAGCGCCAGCGCGCGCTGCTGGCCGTGCTGCTGCTCAACGCGGGCGAGCACGTCGGCGTCGGCGCGCTCGTCGACGCGATCTGGCCGGATTCCCCGCCGAAGTCCCACGTGTCGAACCTGTACACCTACGTGTCCAGGCTGCGCGAGCGGATCGACGGGCTGCGCGTCGAGTACGGCCCGCGCGGCTACCGGCTCGACGCCACCGCCGACGAGCTGGACCTGCTCGCCTTCCGCGCCGCGGTGGCCGACGGTCGGCTCGCCGCGCGCTCGGGCGACCTGGCGAGTGCCTCGGTGCACTTTCGCAACGCGCTCGCGCAATGGCGGGGGCCCGTGCTCGGCGGGCAGCACCCGCCGCTGCTCGACGCGCAGGTCGCGCGGCTGGAGTCCGAACGGCTCGCGGTGTTCGAAGACTGCGTCGACGCGGAACTGTCGGGGCTGCCGCCGGGACGGCACGGCGAGCTGACCGGCGAGCTGCAGGCGATGATCACCGAGCACCCGCTGCGGGAGCGGCTCGCCGCGCAGCTGATGACCGCGCTGCACCGGGCGGGCCGCCAGGGCGACTCGCTCGCCGTCTACCAGCGGCTGCGCGCCACGCTCGTGGAGCAGCTCGGCGTCGAGCCGGGTGCCGAGGCGCGCCGGGTGCACGCGGCGGTGCTGCGCGGCGAGGACCCGGTGCCGAGGCAGGCCACCACCACCGGACCGCACTGGCCGATCTGCCAGCTGCCACCGGACATCGGCGACTTCGCGGGCCGCGGCGGGGAGCTCGCCGAGCTGTCCGCGCTGCTGGGCGAGGAGCGCGGCGTGCCGGTCGTGCTGATCAGCGGCGAGCCGGGCGCCGGCAAGAGCACCCTCGCCGTCCGCGCCGCCCACCAGCTGCGCGCCGCGTACCCGGACGGCCAGTTGTTCGTGCCGCTGTCCGGCACCACCTCACCGCGCGAGATCGGCAGCGTGCTGACCGATCTGCTCGGCACGCTCGGCGTCGCGGGCTCGGCCGTGCCGGAGGACGAGAAGGCGCGCGCGGCGATGTTCCGCGGCAGGCTCACCGACCGCAGGGTCCTGGTCGTGCTCGACGACGTCGCCGAACCGGAGCAGGCGCGCGCGCTGCTGCCGGGCACGCCCGGTTCCGCCGTGCTGATCACCAGCAGGCGCAGGCTCAGCGCGCTCGAAGGCGCGTACCGGCTGACGCTCGGCCCCTTCTCGGACGCCGACGCCACCACGCTGCTGCGCGCGCTCGCCGGTGCCGCGCGCGTCGGCGGCGCGGCCGCGGACGCCGCCCGCATCGTGGCCGCGTGCGGGAACCTGCCGCTGGCGCTGCGGATCGCGGGCAGCAGGCTGGCCGTCCGGCCCCTGCTGCCGCTGGGCAAGCTCGCCGACCGGCTCGAGGACGAGGTGCGCAAGCTCGACGAGCTGACCATGAGCGATCTCGAGGTGCGCGGCAGCATCGGGCTGAGCTACCGCGGCCTGCGCCCGCGCACCCAGCAGGTGTTCCGGCGGATCGGCTGGTGCCGCAGCGCCGATCTGCCCGGCTGGGCCGTCACCACGCTGATCGACGACGAGGACGTCGACACGCCCGTCGAAGAGCTGATCGAGACGAGCCTGCTCGAACCCGTCGGCCTCGACGCGACCGGCGAACCGCGGTACCGGATGCACGATCTGGTCAAGGCCTACGCCACCGGGATCGACACGGCGGGCGCGGCGGTGCCCGGCGAGCGGATGGCCGCGGTGCGGTCGCTGGTCGCCGCCGCGGTGTATCTCGCCGACGCGGCGGCGGCGAAGCTCCCCCGCACGGTGCCGATGCCGGATCCGGTCCGGCTCGTGCCGCCCCGCCCGCTGCCGGAGGACCTCGTCACCAGGCTGCTCGAACGGCCGGAGGCGTGGTTCGCCACGGAACGCGCGAACCTGATCAACGCCGTCCGCGTGGTCTGCTCACTCGGCTGGCTCGACGAGGCGCTCCTGCTGATCGACCGGCTCAGCGTCTACCTCTACCTGCACGGCCACCACGCCGACATGCGCGCCGGGTACCGGACGCTGCTCGACGCCGCGCGCGATCGCGGTGAAGCCGACCTCGCCGCGATCGCGGCGGCGAATTTGGCTCTGCTGCGGCATTCCCGCGGCGAGTACGAGGAAGCGGCCGTCCAGTACCGAGAATGCGCGAAGGAGTTCGAAGAACTCGGTGACCGGCTGACGCACGCCTGGGTGTCGGCGAACTTCGCGCACTGCCTGCTCGGGCTGGGCAGGGCCGAGGAGGCGCTGCGCACGGTCGAGCACGCGCACGAGCTGTACGGCGGGGACGGCTCGGACGCGTGGACGAGCGCGCTGATCAGGATGCGCGGCGCGGAGTCCGCGGCGCTGCACCGGCTCGGCCGGGTCTCCGACGCCGCCGAGATCGACCGCGGCACCGTAGCGCTGGCAGGCGAGTCGGCGGACCCGTGCCGGCTCGGGCCCGCGCTGGAAGTGCTGTCGTGGTCGCTGTTGCTGACCGGGCGCACCGGCGAAGCGGCCGAGGCGGCGGGCGAGTCGGTGCGGCTGCTGCGGCCGACAGCCGCGAGAGCGGCGCTGGCGCGGTCGTTGCGGACGCGGGGCGCGGTGCACGCCCGTCTCGGCGACCGCGTGGCCGCGGTGGCGGATTTCGAGGAGGCCCGCGAGCTGGCGAAGGAGCTGACCGACCGGCCGCGCGAACTGTCCTGCACGCGGGCGATCGCGGCGAGCTGGATCGGCGAGGGCAGGGCGGCGCGGGCGGTCCCGGTGCTGCGCGCCTGCGTGGACGAGTTCCGCGCGATGGGCGGGCGGCCCGCCGCCGGGCTGACGCTCGACCTGCTCGGCAGGGCCTACGAGGTCACCGGCGATGGCGCGCGGGCACGGGCGGCCAGGGAAGCCGCGCGGGAGCTGGCGGAGCCGAACGACGCGAACGCGGCGGCGGTGCGGGAATCCCTGTTCGCGCTGGCGTGAGCCCGCGGGATGGCGCGCCGTGGCGCCACCCCGCGGACATCGCGCTATCCGGCGTAAGCGGCCCGTGCGTTCGCCTTGCGTGCCTTGGCGTACCGGCCGTTCGCGGGCAGCCACACCGCCACGATCGAGGCCACCGCGGCCGCCACGGCCAGCCACGCGATCCCGCGGATCGCGCCGGTGCCCGCTTCGGCGTCGGTGGCGATCCGCAACGCGATCCCGGCGTTCGCCAGCGCGCACAGCGTGACCAGGACGCGCGCCCACATCGCGCCGCCGCGCACCAGCAGGCCGAAGAGCAGCAGCAGCGCGCCCAGCACGACCGCCATGACCATCCGGGCCTGCAGCACGCCGTGGACCTCTTTGACGCCGTACTCGAACAGGGCGCCGCCCGCGGCCTTGATGGCGTCGGCGGACTCGCCGGACACCGAGGCGAGGGTCCGCGCGGTGATGTCCCGTTCGAGCTCCTCACCGCCGGTGAGGTACAGCACGCCGGAGACGATCCCGGCGAGCGCCGACACGACGGCGACCGCCATCGCGGCGACGAGCGTGCCGGGACGGCTGACCGGTGCCGGAACCGGCATCGGCTGGGCGGCGACCGCACCGCCCGGGTAGGGAGTCCCGGGGTAGGAGGTCCCTGGGTTGGAAGTCACGGTTCTTTCTCCTTGGCTATCGAATTGTCAAAGCGACCGAAGTCGCCCAGACGGGTGATAGTGGAGAAAGGCGCCACACGGAACGCACACAGTCCGCGCGGAAACTCAGGGGGCGGGGTTCTCGCAGGTGCCGGGGGTGGCTCGGAACAGTTGGGTGCGCGAGCCGCCTGCCGGGCGGGCGCGCACCGCGGCGTGGCTCGCGGCGAGCCAGACGGACTGGCCGCGGCGTAGTTCGGTGCGCTCGCCGTCCTCGGCGGTCACCACCAGCTCCCCCGCGGTGCACAGCAGGATCTGCGGGGCGCCCCCGGCGATGCGGACCTCGCCGTCGACCGCGCTGTCGCCGGTTTCCCATTCGATCCGGGTCAGCTCGAACTCGGGCGTTTCCGTGCGGTAGACGGCGCCGTGCGGGCCGAGGTCGCCGGTGTGCACCGGCATGTCGCCGCACCCGAAGTCGACGACGCGCAGCAGCTCGGGCACGTCCACGTGCTTCGGGGTGAGCCCGCAGCGCAGGATGTTGTCCGAGTTGGCGAGGATTTCGACGGCGGTGCCGTGCAGGTAGGAGTGCAGGTTCCCGGCCGGCAGGTAGATCGCCTCGCCCGCGGACAGGGTGAGCCGGTTGAGCAGCAGCGCGGCGAGCACGCCCGCGTCGCGCGGGTGCGCCTCGCCGAGTTCCAGGATGGTGCGGCATTCGACGTCGAACTCGCCGTGCTCCTTGATGTGCAGGACGCACGCGTCGAGGACGTCGGGCAGCAGTTCGTCGAGCGTGCCCTGCGGCAACGTGATCCACGTGGTGAACAGCGCGCGCAGGCCGTCGGGATCGGGCTGCTCGGCGAGCAGGTCGGTGTACTTCGCCAGCCCCGGCGTCTCGATCGCGCGCAGCAGCGCCACCGTCCGCTCCGGGGCGCGGAACCCGGCGAGCGCGTGGAACTCGGTGAGCGCGCACACCAGCTCGGGTTTCGCGGTCGGATCGGGGTAGTTGCGGTTCGCCGCGTCACGGGCGATGCCGAGCTTCTCCTCGCGCGCGTGGCCTTCCGCGGCCTGCGCCGCCGACGGGTGCGCCTGCATGGACAGCGGTTCTTCGGCGGCGAGGATCTTCAGCAGGAACGGGAGCCGGTTGCCCCACCGGTTCGCGCAGCGGTCACCGAGCTGGCCGACCGGGTCGGCTTCGAGCAGGTCGAGCAGGCTCCGCTCGGAACCGTCCTCGCCGATCACCTTCGACGGGTCGCCGGGGTGCGCGCCGAGCCACAGCTCCGCCTCCGGGTGCGGTGCGGGTACCGGCCTGCCGAGCAGTTCCGGGATCGTCGTTCTCGAGCCCCACGCGTAGGGCCGCACAGCATTGCGCAGCAGCTCCACTGTGTTCTCAACTCCTCTGCGGCCCGCGTCCTTCTCCGGCGGGGCCTAAGTTCCGGTCTGCTCGGCCGGGTGTCAGGCCGTGACGGACGTGAAGTGCCCGGCGCCCGTCCCCGCCGCGAGGCCGAGGTAGACGGCGGCCAGTTCGAACCGCAGCGCGAGCACCCCGGCCCGCACCGGCTCCTCCGCGTCCAGTTCCTCGGCGGGGGACACGATCTCGATCCCGGGGAACCGGTCGCCCGCCTCGAACCGCGCCGCGTCGGCGGCGGGACCCGTGCGGACCGAAAGCAGCATCGCCCGCGGCCGCGCGCCCGCGGCACCCTCGTCGTCCGGGTCGGCGAAAATATCCTGCGCGCTCGTCGTCGCGAGCGCCGCGTGGTGCAGCGCGGGCCTCGCCAGCGCCTGCTGGTAACCCGCGACGTCGCACACCGTCGCGGCGTGCGCGGCGAAGGCGAACGCCGCGTGTTCGGCGACCGCGACCGCGACCGGGTCGAACCCCCACAGCAGCGGGGTGCGCTCGGCCACGCGCAGCGCGAGCGCCTTGGCCGGGTTCGCGAACGAATCCCGGCCGAGGTGGTCCTTTTCGGCCTCATCGTCGAGCTGGTCGGCCAGCGATTCGACGTCGGCGACGTGCACGCCGAGCGCGTTCGCGGTGAGCAGCCCGGCGGCGAGCGCACGGGGGAAGGCGAACTCCGGCGGCACCGGCACGCGCGGGGTGAGCACCACGCCCTTGCCCGCCACCGACGCGGCGACCGGGCCGTCACCCGGCGCGGACAGCACGACCCGCGCGCCGTAGCGGCTCGCACGTTCCAGGGACGCGGCGAGCTCGCGGTCACCGGGGTCGTCGGTGTGCCCGAACACCACGTCGAGCGCGCCGACCCAGTTCGGCACGACGTCGCTGATCACCACCGGCACCGGGCACTGCGCGGCGATGAGCGCGTGCAGCACCCGCACCGCGCCCTTGCCCGCGCCCGGCCGCGAGAGCAGCACGAACGCGCGCGGCCGCCCGACGTCGAGCCGGTCGCTCAGCTCCAGCTCGGCCGCCGACTCGGCGGTGGACCGCACCTGCGCGCCCGCCATCGCGGCGTGCCGCAGCAGCCCGGCGCTGTCGGCCTCCGCGAGCCGCGCCGGGTCGTCGAGGAGCGAATCGTCAAGAACCATCGGCATGACGGCCATCCGGTTCGGTCGCCTCGTCCAGCAGCAGGACGGGGATCCCGTCGCGGACCGGGAACACCCGGCCGCATTCGGTGCAGGTCAACGCCTCGGCTTCGCCGTCGTCGGGAGTGCCGGGGCGCAGCGGCGCGTGGTCTGGCGACGGGCAGGCGAGGATCTCCAGCAGCTGCGCGTCAAGCTTGAGGGCCATATGTATTCCCTACCAGTAAGGGGTAACCCCTCGATTGCGGGTGTGCGGCGGAACGCCCCCTACGCACGGACGATCGCCAGCACTTCGTCGGTCAGCGCGCGCACCGCGGCCGCGTCCGCGGCCTCGACGTTCAGCCGCAGCAGCGGCTCGGTGTTGGACGCGCGCAGGTTGAACCACGACCCGTCGCCGAGCCGCACGGTCAGGCCGTCGAGCTCGTCGAGGGTGGCCCCGTCGCGGGCGCCGAAGGTGTCCTTCACCGCGTTCAGCCTGGCGACCTGGTCGGAAACCGTGGAATTGATCTCACCCGAGGCGGCGTAGCGCGAGTACTCGGCGGTCAGCTCGGACAGCGGGCGCTCCTGCTCGCCGAGCGCGGCCAGCACGTGCAGCGCGGCGAGCATGCCGGTGTCGGCGCGCCAGAAGTCGCGGAAGTAGTAGTGCGCGGAGTGCTCGCCGCCGAAGATCGCGCCGGTGGCGGCCATCTCCTGCTTGATGAACGAGTGCCCGACGCGGGTGCGCACCGCGGTGCCGCCGTGCTCGCGCACGATCTCGGGCACCGCGTGCGAGGTGATCAGGTTGTGGATGATCGTCCCGCCCGGCTCCTTGGCCAGCTCGCGGGTCGCGACGAGCGCGGTCACGGCGCTCGGCGACACCGGGTCGCCCTTCTCGTCGACGACGAAGCAGCGGTCCGCGTCGCCGTCGAAGGCGAGCCCGATGTCGGCGCCGACCTCGCGCACCTTGGCCTGCAGGTCGACGATGTTCTTCGGGTCGAGCGGGTTCGCTTCGTGGTTCGGGAAGCTGCCGTCCAGCTCGAAGTAGAGCGGCACGATCTCGAACGGGAGCGCGGCGAGATCACCCGCGCCGCCGAGCACGGTGGGCACGGTGTGCCCACCCATCCCGTTGCCCGCGTCGACGACGATCTTCAGCGGCCTGCTGCCGGTGAGGTCGACGAGCCCGCGCAGGTAGGCGGCGTAGTCGGCGAGGACGTCCCGCTCGGTGACGGTGCCACGCTGGCCGGAGAACCCGGGCACGCCGTTCTCCACGGTGTCCCTGATCTCGGACAGCCCGGAGTCCTGCCCGACCGGGGCGGCACCGGCGCGGCACAGCTTGATGCCGTTGTACTTCGCCGGGTTGTGGCTCGCGGTGAACATCGCGCCGGGCATGTCGAGCGAACCGGAGGCGAAGTACAGCTGGTCGGTGCTGGCCAGGCCGATCGACACCACGTCGAGCCCCTGCGAGGTCACGCCCTCGGCGAACGCCTTCGCCAGCCCCGGCGACGAGTCGCGCATGTCGTGTCCGATCACCACCGACGGCGAATCCGGCTTGATGAGCAGGGCGAACGCGGCGCCGAAGTCCCGCACCAGCCCGGCGTCGATCTGCTCGCCGACCACCCCGCGAATGTCGTAGGCCTTCACAATCCCCGAAAGGTCCGACACGCCCTCTCCCCGAACTACTCGACAACGCGCTCGTTGCGCGTGCCGAAGCCTACCGGCGGGTGAGGCCGTCGGGGCCTTCAGGTGCGTCCGGGCAGCACCCGCAGGTGGCCGCGGCGGCCGGACGGGCCTTCCTGCTCGGGTGGTGGCGGCGGCCCGTCGGAGCGGCCCGCCTCGCGGACGGCCTCGGCGAGCGCGGTCAGCTCGTCGTCGGAGCGGTCGGGTGCGGCGAACTCGCCTTCGTGGCGGACCACTTCCCAGCCCTTGGGCGCGGTCAGCCGCAGTGCGTGCTCTTCGCACAGGTCGTAGGAATGCGGCTCGGACGCCGTCGCGAGTGGGCCGACCACCGCCGTGGAATCGCTGTAGGCGTAGGTCAGCGTGGCGACCGCGGGCTCGAGACACCCCGTCCGCGAACACTTTCGTACGCTCGACACGGTCAATGACGATAGCGCGTCGCGGCGCCGGTGGCGCGCAGGCACACCGGTATGGCGGTGCATCACCGCGCGCTGTCGGGCCGTGCGCGTACCCTTTCCGTTCGTGGCGATGGCTCGTAGTTCCCGACAGCGGCAGGGCATGCGCCGGGACCGGCACGGGCGGGGCCTGCGCGGCCCGCTGTACCCGGCGTCGCTGCCCGCCGCGGCCAGCAGGGCCGAACGGTTCGACACGCTCGTGCTCGACGCGCTCGAACCGATCGAGGCCCGCTGGCGTGACCAGCTCACCAAGCTCGACGTCGCGGT
This sequence comes from Amycolatopsis sp. CA-230715, assembly GCF_018736145.1. GTDB lineage: Bacteria > Actinomycetota > Actinomycetes > Mycobacteriales > Pseudonocardiaceae > Amycolatopsis. The sequence continues at coordinate 5,929,650 of NZ_CP059997.1, read as the reverse complement.
CGACGACGTGCCCGAGGTGCGCAAGGGCCAGGCCCCCGCGCAGACCGACGGCGTGCTGCACGACGGCGCGGTCCCGCTCTCGCGCCTGGTGCCCGCCGGGGTCGACCGCACGGGCATGCCGACGCGGGCGCGCATCGTGCTCTACCGCCGCCCGCTGGAAGCGCGCGCGAAGGACCCCGCCGACCTGGCCGAACTGGTGCACGAAGTGCTCGTCGAACAGGTCGCGGGCTACCTGGGCGTGGAGCCCGACGTCATCGAGGGCGGCGACTAGCGGCACCGCGCCCGGGGATGGCCGTGAGCAGGGTGAACAGCACGGCGGCCACCTGGGCGAGCAGCAGGATGTTGCGCAGCGCCGACGGGTGCTCCACCAGCACCTCCGACTGCCTCGCCGGGACCGCGACGGCGACCTGGTGACCCCACGCGGGCACGATCGGCACGCGCTTGCCGTTGACGCTGGCCTGCCAGCCCGCCTCCTGCTCGGCGGCGAGCACCAGCAGCCTGCCCTCGGGGCCGTCGGACACCCGGACCCGCACGTCGGGGAGCTGGGCGTCGACCGGGGTCACGCCCGCGCTGTCGCCAGGCGCCTTGCCGGTGACGGCCTGCTTCGCCAGCTGCGACGGGATGAGCGCGACCTGGCCGGACGGCGGGACGAGCCGCAGCACGGCCCTGCCCGTGGTGGTCGACGCGGCGCTGGTGACGACGTCCTGGCCGAGCGCGAGGAACGCGGAAACGTTCGCACCGGGCGGCAGCACGACGAACAGCACGCCGTTCGCGGCGGCCGAGGCGAGCGCGGCCTTCGCCTGCTCGGCGGTGCCGCTGCCGAGATCGCGCTGCCAGCCCGCGAGCCTCGCCGGGGTCGCGGCGGGCAGCGCGTACTGGTCGTCGCCGTACTGCGGCAACCTGCCCGCGGCCTGGCGCGGCGGTTCGGTCGCGGTGCCGAGCACGAGCGCCGAGCGCCCGGTCATCGCGAGTTCGGCGGACAGCGGCGAGGTCAGCTCGGCGCCGCGGCCGTGCCGAAGCGGGCCGTCCCCGCCGACCACGAGTGCGCTCGCGGCGAGCGCGACGAGCACGACCACGCCACCGGCCGCGGCGAGCCTCGGCAGCAGCGGTGACGGCGCGCGGTCGAACTCCCGCGGTTCCGGCACGTATTCGCGGTGGCAGACGGCGAGCACGACCCACAGCAGGCCCGCGGCGATGACGAGCATCGGGACGCCGGTGAAGCCGATCGTCTTCGCGCCGCCCTGCAGCCCGGTGACCGGCACCATCCGCACCGCGAGGAGCCCGCCGACGCCGAGCACGAGCACGCACAGCCCGGCGACCGCGCGCGCGGTCGGCCGGGAGACGACGGCGACGAGCGCGGCCGCGACCAGCGCGACGCCGATCGGCCACGCGCCGGGCCCGCCGGGCGAGAGCCCGAGCAGATCGGCGGTGGCGGGCACGGCGCCCGCGCCACCGGTGCCGTGCAGCAGCAGCTCGGGGTGGTTGAACAGCACGGTGGGCCACGGAAGTTCGAGCGCGAGCGGGAGCAGCACGACGATCCCGACCGACGCGATCCGCCTCGCCAGCCCGGTCGGCGACGGCAGCACCACGAACCCGATGACGAGCCCGAGCAGCGCCAGCGCGTGCGCGAGCGGCGAGAACGCGCCGACGACGGCGAGCGCGAGCGCGGAGAGCACCGAAACGTGCAGCCAGCGGCCGTCGGAGCGGATGAGCACCGAGGTAATGCCCGCGATCACGGCAGGCAGCAGGATGTGCACCACGACGACGTCGAGCCTGCCCTGCGCGACCGAGGCGGTGGCCGCGGGCAGCAGCGCGTACGCGGCCGCGGCACCGGCGCGCACCCAGCGGTGCACGCGCATCCTGCGGGTGGCGGCGTAGGCGACGAGCGCGGCGAGCGGCGCGTCGGCGAGCAGCAGCACCGCGACGAACGCGGCTGGCCCGCCGAGCGGGGCGAACACGGCGCCCGCCACGCCGAGCACGCCGAAGGTCGCGGGCGCGGAGCTGCCGGTGCCGCCCGCGACGGCGTGCCACGGCGCGAGGTACTCCGTCCACAGCTCGCCGAGGCCGCCGACCGGAAGCAGCTTGCCGCCGGAGAGGTCGAGGCCGAGCCTGCTCCCGTTGATCACCAGCCCGAGCGCGGTGAGCACCACGAACAGCACCACCGGCGGGGCGAACAAGGTCGCGGACAGCACCCGCTTGCGGTTGACCTCGACGAACACCAGCTCGCGGCCCTCACCGGCGGTGGGCCCCGGCGATGGGCGCGTCTCGGCCTCTTCCTCCGCCGTGTCATCGCGATCGGGTTCGACCGCGTCGACCGGGACCGCGACCACGGCGCTGGGCCTGCGCAGCCCGGCGGCCCTGATCCCGGTGGACGGCAGCGCGCCGACGGGCAGCGCGTCGGGGCCGACGGGTTTCGGGGCGTCCGAACGCATCGCTTCGGGCGGGATCCACGCCGATTCGTCCGCACCGGGCTCGGGAAGCCTGCCGAGCGCGGCTTCGCTGGCGACGCGGCGGCGCACGAGCGCGTGCACGCCCGCGCGCGTCGCGTTGCGGATCCTGGTCCACCTGCTGGTGAACAGCCCGCTCACGGTTCCGGCGCGCAGACCGGCCGCCTTGCGCTCGGCGCGCGCGGCCCGCAGCCCGCCCTGCCCGCTCACCACGTACCGGATCGCCTCGAACTCGGCGGCGGCACGGTCACCGCGCCTGGCGACGGCGAACCCGAGCCCGCGCAGCACGCACAGCAGGACCAGCCGGACCAGGCCGAGCCAGTACGAGAACGCGGAGCAGTTCACCAGGAACACCCGCATGCCGTGCGCGCGCTCCGCTTCGGCGAGCGAACCGGGCACCGCCTTCGCGGCGCGCTGCCCGGTGGTCAGCGCGCGGGCGTGCCGGAGCTTCGCCCTCGGCACGCACAGCACGAGCCTGCCCGCCGCGTTCGCCCGCCAGCCGAAGTCGATGTCCTCACCCAGCAACCCGAACTCGCGGTCGAAACCGCCGAGGGTGTGCCAGAGTTCGCGTTCCACCAGCGATCCGGCGCTCGGCGTCGCGAGCACCTCCGTGCTCTGCTCCGGGCGCTCCTCGTCGAACGGGAGCGTCGGCTGGCGGTTGCCCGACGCGTCGAGCGAAAGCCCAGCGTCGACGATCAGGCGCGGATCGGCCCAGTCGACGGCGAGCGGTCCGAGCACGCCGGCCGACGGCGCCGCTTCGGCCGCCTTCAGCAGATTGTCGAGGCAGTCCGGTTCGGGTGCGCAGTCGTCGTGCAGGAGCCACAAATGCCTGCCGGGATCGCCCCAGCGGTCGACCGCGTGCTCGACGGCACTGTCCACAGCGGACGCGAACCCGGTGCCACCCGGAAGGGTGAGCACCTCGTCCAGAACGGGAAAAGTGTCCGGCCCGGCGGCGAGATCACTGGTGTCCGCCGCTTCGGTAAGGAGCCGCGCGGTGCGGTCCGTCGAACCGGTGTCCACGGCGAGGATGTGGCGCGGCCGCACGGTGCTGCGGCGCAACGCCGACAGGGCGAGCGGGAGCCACTGCTCCCCGTTGTGGCAGACGAGGATCGCGAGCACCGGCGCGGTGCGCTGCGTCGGTGGCGTTGGCGTGCGTGGCAACAACCGCTCCAGTGCTCCGCGGATGGGCAGGAATTGCGATCACCCTACGAGGTAAGGAAAACCCCGCGTACTCCTGCCCCGCGACACCGGCGCGATCAGACCGCGCGCTTCTTCAGCTTCCGCCGCTCGCGCTCGGAAAGACCGCCCCAGATACCGAATCGCTCGTCATGGGCGAGCGCGTACTCCAGGCACTCGTCCTTGACTTCGCAGCCCTGGCAGATCCGTTTGGCCTCACGGGTGGAACCGCCCTTCTCGGGGAAGAACGCCTCCGGATCCGTCTGCGCGCACAGGGCGCGGTCCTGCCATTCCTGTTCCTCGGCGGGATCGAAAAGATCGGTGAGTTCACCCAGCTCCCCAGCAGGGTCCTCTCGCCAGTCCACGACCGGTGCCAAGTTCCTTCCTTCGGCGTCCAACCGCATGTCCGCCTCCTCCGCTTCCACGCACTCCCCAGGCTGGCGGTGTGAATCCAGTCCCTCGCCGCCCCCTTGCCCGCAGCGAATGACATCAATGTGATTACACCCGTGTAGTGCGGCCAGGTCAAGCCGAGTAGCGAGTTCGGGGGATACCCGAAGTGCCCGGCGCAAGCGGACACGCCGTACGACACGCGGCGGTTCCCGTCCCAGATGTGACGTATCCCCCGGTTGGCCGCACCCGTTCGGACGGTCTTTGGAAGACTGGCGGCGTGCAACGTTCCGCAGTGCGCCCCAGCCCCGTGTTCTTCGGCATCCTCGCCGCGACGATCGCAGGCGGGGTACTCGCCGCGGTCGGCGACCAGTCGACGCTGTTCACCCTCCACCACGACCCGCTCATCGTCGGCGGTGTGTTCATCCTGGTGATCGCCGGGTGGGCGTTGTCGCTCACGCTGCACGAGTTCGGTCACGCGATCGTGGCGTTCAAGGGCGGCGATCACGAGGTGGCGCTCAAGGGCTACCTGTCGATGGACGTCCGCAAGTACACCGATCCGGTGTTCTCACTGGTGATCCCGTTGCTGCTGCTCGCGGTCGGCGGGATCCCGCTGCCCGGCGGCGCGGTGTGGATCAACAACTGGGCGCTGCGCTCGCGCGCGGTGTCCTCGTGGGTGTCGCTCGCGGGCCCGCTGACGAACCTCGGCTTCGGCATCGTGCTGAGCGTCGGCGTCGCCTACATCCCCGGCATCCCGATCGGGCTCGTGTGCGGGCTGTCCTATCTCGCGCTGTTGCAGATCCTCACGTTCGTGCTGAACATCCTCCCGGTCCCCGGCCTCGACGGGTACGGCGCGATCGAGCCGTACCTCTCCCCGCAGGCGCGCGAACTGGGTGCGAAGGCGCGGCCGTGGGCCCCGCTCGTGCTCTTCGCGCTGCTGCTCGCGGTGCCGTTCGTGCGCGACGCGTTCTTCGACCTCTCGCGGCTGGTGTTCGACGCGATCGGCGGCGAAGCGACCTTCGCGAACTTCGGCGGCTCACTGTTCCAGTTCTGGCAGTAGGCCCTGGCCTGGGCGAACCCATTCAGATTCCTCTGGTATCTGGACTTGGGGGCGGCGGCGCACTTATAGTCGGCTGGTCACCACAGCCTGCGCGCCGGAGGACAGATGACCACGGCAGAACACGTCGACGTGCTGATCGTCGGAGCCGGGCTGTCCGGCATCGGCGCGGCCTGCCACCTGCGCACCGAACTGCCGGGGAAGAGCATCGCGATCCTCGAGGCGCGCGAATCGATGGGCGGCACCTGGGACCTGTTCCGCTATCCGGGAATCCGCTCCGACTCGGACATGTTCACCCTCGGCTACCGGTTCAAGCCGTGGCCGGAGCAGGAGGCGATCGCCGACGGGCCGTCGATCCTGCGGTACGTCAAGAAGACCGCCGAGGAGTACGGCGTCGCCGGGAAGATCCGGTACGGCCACCGCGTCGTCGGCGCCGAATGGTCCACTGTGGACTCGAAGTGGACGGTCCAGGTCCAACGCGGGGCCGAGACCGCGACGTTCACCTGCGACTTCCTGTTCACCTGCGGCGGGTACTACGACTACGAAGAGGGCTACTCGCCGCGGTTCCCCGGCCGCGAGCGGTTCACCGGGACCGTGGTGCACCCGCAGCACTGGCCGGAAGACCTCGACTACGCGGGCAAGCGGGTGGTCGTGATCGGCAGCGGCGCGACCGCGGTGACGCTGGTGCCCGCGATGGCGGGGGAAGCGGCGCACGTGACCATGCTGCAGCGGTCGCCGACCTACATCATGGCGCGGCCCGCCAAGGACAAGATCGCCAACAAGCTGCGCGACCTGCTGCCGGAGAAGCTCGCCTACGGGGTCGCGCGCTGGAAGAACGTGCTGACGCTGATCGGCTCGTACCAGCTCAGCAGGCGCAGCCCCGGGCTGGTGAAGTGGGTCATCCGGCGGACCACCAAGCGCAGCCTGCCCGCCGGGTTCGACGTCGACACGCACTTCAAACCGCGCTACGACCCGTGGGACCAACGCTTGTGCATCGTGCCGGGCGGCGACCTGTTCCGCGCGATCCGGCGCGGCACCGCCTCGGTGGTCACCGACACCATCGACACCTTCACCGAGCGCGGGATCCGGCTCAGCTCCGGTGAAGAGCTCGAAGCCGACATCGTGATCACCGCGACCGGTCTGAACCTGCGTCCCTTCGGCGGTTTCGACCTGACCGTCGACGGCGCGGAGGTCAAGCTCGCGGAAACCATGATGTACAAGGGAATGATGCTGTCCGGCGTGCCGAACTTCGCCTTCGTGATCGGGTACACGAACGCGTCGTGGACGCTGAAAGCGGATCTCGTGTGCGAATACGTGTGCCGCCTGCTCGGGCACATGGACTCGCGCGGGTACCGCGTGTGCGTGCCGGAGCGCGACCCCGCGGTCGCCGAAGAACCGTTCATGGACCTGATGTCGGGCTACATCCTGCGCTCGCAGGACACGCTGCCGAAGCAGGGCGCGCGGGAACCGTGGCGGCTGCGGCAGAACTACCTCCGCGACATCGTCACCATCCGGCGCGGCGCCGTGGAGGACGAGGCGATGCGGTTCACCGCGGAGGCCCCTGCTGTCGCACCCTCGCGCTGACATCGGGCCTTCGCGCCGTACTGCGGTTAGCGTCGAGGGGTGCTCACCACGCTCGCCGTCGAAAACTACCGCTCGCTGCGCGACCTCGTGCTGCCGTTGTCCCGGCTGACGCTGGTCACCGGTCCGAACGGCAGCGGGAAGTCCAGTCTCTACCGCGCGTTGCGCCTGCTCGCCGACGCCTCGCGCAACGGCGCGGTCGCCGCGCTGGCCCGCGAGGGCGGACTCCAGTCGACGCTGTGGGCGGGACCGGAAACGAAGGCGCGCAAAGGGCGCGCGGTCGTGCAGGGCACCGTGCGGACGAAACCGGTGGCGCTGCGGCTCGGGTTCACCGGTGACGAGTTCGGGTACGCGCTCGATCTGGGGCTGCCGAACGTCGATCCGACGCCGCCGACCCCGTTCATGCTCGATCCCGAGATCAAGCGCGAATGCGTGTGGCGCGGCGCGGTGCTGCGAAAGGCGGCGCTGATGGCCGATCGCGGCGGTTCGGCGGTGTGGACGCGGAGCGCCGAAGGCTCGTGGCACGAGAAGCCCGAGCGCATCCGGCTCACCGACAGCATGCTCAGCGAGTTCGCCGACCCGCGCGCCTGCCCGGAACTGCTCGTGCTGCGCGAACGGATCCGCTCGTGGCGGTTCTACGACCAGTTCCGCACCGACGCCGACGCACCGGCGCGGCAAGCGCGCATCGGCACCAGGACCCCGGTGCTCGGGCACGACGGCGGCGATCTGGCCGCGGCGCTGGAGACGATCAACGAATCCGGGGACGCGGGCGCGCTCGCCACCGCGGTCGACAACGCGTTCCCCGGTTCGCGGCTGTTCGTCAAGAACTCCGACGGCCGGTTCGAGCTGTGCCTGCGCCAGCACGGCCTGCTGCGCCCGCTCGGCGTCGCCGAGATGTCCGACGGCACGCTGCGCTACCTCCTGCTGGTGGCCGCGCTGTGCACGCCGAGCCCGCCGGAACTGCTGGTGCTCAACGAACCCGAGACCAGCCTGCACCCCGATCTGCTGCCCGCGCTCGCCGCGTTGATCGCGAACGCGGCGAAGCGGACGCAGGTCGTCGTGGTCTCGCACGCGCAACCGCTGGTCCGCGCGCTGGAGCAGGTGAGCGAGGACGCGACCACGCTCGCGCTGGAGAAGGAACTCGGCCAGACCGTCCTCAGTGGACAGGGGCGGCTCGACCGGCCGGGGTGGAGCTGGCCGAAGCGCTGAACGTGCGCCGGTAGGCCAGCGGCGAGACGCCGATGGCCCCGCGCAGGTGCTGGCGCAGCGAGGTGCCGGTGGCGAACCCGACCCGCGCGGCGATCTCGTCCACCGGCAGGTCGCTGGTTTCGAGGAGTTCGCGTGCGCGCACCAGGCGCTGCTGAATGAGCCAGCGGCCGGGGCTGACCCCGGCTTCGTCCCGGAACCGGCGGGCGAACGTGCGCAGGCTCATCCTCGCGTGCGCGGCGAGATCGGACTGGCTCAGCGGCAGGTGCAGCCGTTCGAGCGCCCACTGCCGGGTGGCCGAAGTGCTGCTCGCCGCGGGGCTCGGCACCGGCTGCTCGATGTACTGGGCCTGGCCACCGTCGCGCCACGGCGGCACCACGCACAGGCGGGCGACCCGGTTGGCCACGCCGCTGCCGTGATCGCCGCGCACCAGGTGCAGGCAGACGTCCACACCGGACGCGGCACCGGCCGAGGTGAGCAGGTCGCCGTCGTCGACGTAGAGCACGTCCTGGTCGAGCCGCACGGCGGGATACCGCGCGCGGAACTCCTCGGTCAGGCCCCAGTGCGTGGTGGCGGGGCGGCCGTCGAGCAGGCCCGCCGCGGCGAGCACGAAGGCGCCGGTGCAGATGGACACGACGCGGGCGCCCGGCCGGATCCTGGCGAGCGCGCCCGCCACTTCCGGCGGGAGCCCGCCTTCGGCAGGCGGCCGGTCGCACGGCGGGATCACCACGGTGTCGGCCGTTTCCAGCGCTTCGGGCCCGTGCTCGACGGCGATCGCGAAATCCGCGTTGCTCGCCACCTGCCCGCCGTCGACGGTGCAGGTGAGCACCTCGTAGTGCTCAGGGAGGGAGCCGAAGATCCGCTTCGGGATGCCCAGTTCGAACGGGTACACGCCGGGGAGTGCCAGCACGACGATCCGATGCATGGCACGATCTTATCGAATGATGGCGATCATGCCATTTCGGTGCGCGCTCGGCGTCGGCAGCATGGGGCACATGAGCGAGAAAACGATGCGAGCGATCAGGCAGGACGCCTTCGGCGGCCCGGAGGTGCTGACCGAGGTGGAGTTGCCGCGACCGGAGCCGGGGCTGAGCGAACTGCTCGTCCGCGTGCACGCGGCGGGGCTGAACCCGACGGACTGGAAGCACCGCGCGGGCACCGGTATGCACCCGCAACTCCCGATGGTGCTCGGCTGGGACGTGTCCGGCGTGGTCGAGGCGGTGGGTGTCGGCGTCACGCTGTTCAAGCCGGGTGACGAGGTCTTCGGCATGCTGCCCTACCCGCACGGCAGGGGCGCCTTCGCCGAATACGTCACCGGGACCGCGCGGGCGTTCGCGCACAAACCGCTTTCCCTCGACCACACCCAAGCCGCCGCGATCCCGCTCGCGGCGCTCACCGCGTGGCAGGCGCTGGTGGACACGGCGAACGTGCAGCGGGGTCAGCGCGTGCTCGTCCACGCGGCCGCGGGCGGGGTCGGGCACTTCGCGGTGCAGATCGCCAAGGCACGCGGCGCGCACGTGCTCGGCACGGCGAGCGCGGGCAAGCACGAGTTCCTGCGCCGCATCGGCGTGGACGAGCCGATCGACTACCGCGAGGTGGACGTCGCCGAGGCGGTCCGCGATGCCGACGTCGTGCTCGACACCATCGGCGACGACAACGCGCTCCGCTCGCTGCGGATACTGCGCCCCGGCGGCGTGCTGGTCACCATCCTGCCGCGCGGGCTCGACGAGCTGCACGCGGAAGCCGACCGGCTGGGCGTGCGCGCCGAAGGGCTGCTGGTCGAGGCGGACCACGCCGGGATGACCGCGATCGCGGCACTGGCCGAATCGGGCGAACTGCGCCCGGAAATCGCGGAAACCTTCCCGCTGGCCGAGGCCGCGAAGGCGCACGCGCTCGGCGAAACCGGCCGTACCACGGGAAAACTGGTGCTCGTCGTGCGCTGACCGCAAGATCGTCAAAGCGGCCACCCTGGAGCCCGCAGGCTGCTACGGTCCAGTCGTCTGTTTGTTTCGAACCATTCGCTCGACTGGTTCGATTACGTCTGGGAGGAAACATGGCCAAGCTCACCCGTCGTATCGCCACCGCGGCAGCCGTCGCGACAATCGGCACCGTGGCGCTGACGACCGCTTCGGCGAACGCGTCCACGGCCGCCGTGCAGGCCCCGAACTCGTTTCAGTGCGTGATCCACAACCACACGCCGCTGTACAACTTCGGCGCCATCGTCGGCTGGACCAACGCGGGCCAAGGGCTCTACGACGTCATCGAGAACTCGGGCGACTTCAACTGGGCCAGGCTCATGGGCGACGCCGGCGGCACGTCGTACCAGATCCAGAAGTGGCACATGGGCTGGTGCTGATCTCACCGTACGCGGGCGTTCCGGGCCGGTGTTCCACCGGCCCGGAACTGTCCAAAGCGGACTTGGTCAGGCGTGCGCGGCGAACCACTTGTTCGCGCGCTTGGCGACGCGTTTGAGCCCCGAGCGCTCGCCGAGGTAGTCCCCTGCCATGCCGACCACCGGCACCATCCCGATCGCCCGGTGGTAGAAGCGGCCGCGCGGGCGCTTTTCCAGCTCTTCGGTGATCGACAGCAGTGATTTGCCGAGTCGCCAGAGCGTGCGCGCGGTCGCCTTCGGGGTGATCTTGCCGTGCTTCTTGGACGATTCCGAGAGCTCCTCGGTGAGCTGCGCGGTTTCCTCGTCCTCGGCCTTGGCGTCGTGCTCGGCGTGCTTTCCCGCGGCGAGCACCGGATCGACGTCCCGTTCGAACAGGACCCACGCGATCAGCCGCACGCGGTCGCCGAGTTCGAAGACCCCGCGCTCACCGGCCAGCGCGCACAACAGGAGCCCCTGCGACGCCGCGCCCAGCGCGTCCTGCACGGGCAGCCGGTCCGCCAGCGCGCCGCCGAGGCCGGGGATCGCGGTCAGCAGCGCGGTGAACCGGCCGACGCGGTTGACCCACCAGTTCGCGCGGGCGTCGGCGTCCATGTCCGCCCACGCCGCGGTACCGGGCACCTTCACCGAGGCGAGGCCGTCGAGCAGCTTGTCCCGCAGGGTGGAGTCGACCTCGGCCAGATCGTCGTCGTCGCGGCGGCGTTCCCGCAACCCCATCGGATCGGACTCGCGCAGCGCGTCGAGCATCGGCCCGGTCGCCCTGGCGAACGGCCGCAGCACGGCAACCACCTGACGGTCCGAAATGGACTCACCCACGCTTGCCTCCCGCGGCCTTCCCGGCGGTGCCACCCGCCAGCGCACCGCCGAGCACCATCGCACCCGGCAGCGTGCCCGCCGCGAGCAGCAGCAACGACCGCCAGTCTTGCAGCAGTACGTTGTCCTTGCCCGGTCCGAACAGGCCGACCACGAGCACGGTCACGATCCACACCACGAGCGGGACCGCGGACGCCCTGCGCCCGACGAGCTTCGCGGCCTGTATCACCAGCAACGGGGTGGTCACCCCGGCGAGCACGACCGTGATCGGCGCCGGGACGTCGCCCAGTTTCGGCAGGAACACGCCGTCGAACCGCAGCGGCAGGAAGAAGAGTTCGAGCACGGCGAGCAGGATCGTGTCGAGGATCAGGATCGCGAGCATGGCGCCGCGCTCGAAATCGCGCCGCGTCACGGTCTCCGCCATCACAGTCCTCCGAACAGGTCCGCCGACACGTCTTCGGCGCCGCCCCCGGCGTGCACGAAGCACTCGGCCGGCGGCAACGGCTGCGCGATGCCGTTGGACAGCGCGAAGCAGGCCGCGCCGTCCGGCACCGACACCTGCGTCGCGTGCGCGCGCAGTGCCGAAATCTTGGCATCGAGGTGGCCGCTGATGTCGATCGAGGTGGTGATCTCGGCGTCCGGCGTGGTGGGGAGTTCGCCGTCGTCGGGGACCCGGAACCCGAGGCCGGGCCGTTCCCGCAGCTCCGCGAGGCCCTGTTTGGTCGCCTGCTCCGACGCCGCGATGTGGAAGAGCCTGGCGCCGCCGACCGCGGCCGTGGTGATCTCGTGCGCCCTGATGTGGTCGGGGTGGCCGTAGCCGCCGAACGCGTCGTAGGTGACCACGACCTGCGGGCGGACCTCGTCGAGAATCTCCCTCAGCTGGGCGACCTGCTCGTCGAACGCGCCCGCGGTGAACGCCCTCGGGTGGTTCAGCCCGGCGTCGGCCATGCCGGAGTCGCGCCAGCGCCCGATCCCGCCGAGGAACCGCTGCCGGGTGACCCCCAGCGCGGCGCGGGCACCGGCCAGCTCACCGGCCCGGTAGCCGCCGAGCTGGTCACCGGCCCACGAGCCGAGCCCGTCGAGCTCGGGCGGGATGATCTCGCCCTCTTCGCCGAGCGTGCAGGTCACCAAGGTCACCTCGGCGCCTTCGGCCGCGTAGCGGGCCATCACCCCGCCGGTGGTGATGCTCTCGTCGTCGGGGTGCGCGTGCACGAGCAGGAGCCTGCGTGGTCGGGCTGAGGTCACCGGACCAGGTTAATCGGATCTGCCGCTATCCTCAGCCCGACCCGATCTCCGGCGAAGGGCGTGGCGTGCGCGGCGAACCGGTGCTTTCGGTGTCCGGCCTGCGGATCACGCTCAGCACCGAGGACGGCCCCGTCGACGCGGTGAAAGGCGTCACCTTCGACGTCGCCGCGGGCGAAATCCTCGCGGTGGTCGGGGAATCCGGGTCGGGGAAGTCGCTCACCTCGTTGTCGGTGCTCGGCCTGGTGCCGCCGAACGGGCAGGTCGGCGGCGCGGTCCGGCTCGACGACCGCGAGCTGTCCTCGTTGTCCCCGAAGGAACTGCGGCGGATCCGCGGCAACGACGTCGCGATGATCTTCCAGGACCCGGCGAGCGCGCTGAACCCGGTCCACACCGTCGGCTGGCAGATCAGGGAGGCGGTGCGCGCGCACCGCGACCTGACCCGCTCTGCCGCCGACGCGCGCGTGCTCGACCTGCTCGGCCTCGTCGGCGTCCCGGACGCGGCGCGCCGGGTGAAGCAGTACCCGCACCAGCTCTCCGGCGGCCTGCGCCAGCGCGTGGTGATCGCGATGGCGATCGCGTGCGACCCGAAGGTGATCATCGCGGACGAACCCACCAGCGCACTGGACGTCACGGTGCAGGCGGAGATCCTCGACCTGCTGAGGACGCTGCGCGACGCGATGGACACCGCGATCGTGCTCGTCACGCACGACATGGGCGTGGTTTCGGCGCTGGCCGACCGCGTGGCGGTGATGCGGAGCGGGGAACTCGTCGAGCAGGCGCCGGTGCGGCAGCTCTTCGATTCACCGCGCCACGCCTACACCCGCGAACTGCTCGCCGCGACGCCGCGGCTGGGCGATCGCGACGAGGCGCCGCGCCCGCCGGGGGATCCGGTGCTGGAGATCCGAAATCTCGTGTTCGACTACCCCGGCAAACGCGGTGAGCGCGCGGTCGACGACGTCTCGTTCACCATCGGCACCGGTGAAGTGCTCGGCATGGTCGGGGAATCCGGCTCGGGGAAGTCCACCATCGGGCGCTGCGCGATCCGGTTGCTGAAACCGTCCTCGGGCACCGTGTCGGTGCTCGGCGAGGACATCACCACGCTCTCGGTGAAGAAGCTCCGCCCGCTGCGGCGCGCTTTTTCGATCGTCTTCCAGGACCCGGTGTCCAGTTTGGACCCCCGGCTGACCGTGGCCGACTCGATCGCCGAACCCCTTGTCCTGCACCGTGAATCCACTGTGGATTCTCGTGTTTCCGAGCTGCTCGACCAGGTCCAGCTCGGCAGGGGCCACCGCAACCGGTACCCGCACGAACTCTCCGGCGGGCAGTGCCAGCGCGTCGCGATCGCGCGGGCGCTGGCGCTTTCACCCCGGCTGCTGATCGCCGACGAGCCGACCTCCGCGCTCGACGTCTCCGTGCAGGCGAAGATCCTCGACCTGTTCGCCGGGCTGCAACGGGACCTGGGATTCGCCTGCCTGTTCATCAGCCACGACTTCGCGGTCGTCGACGCGCTGGCCGACCGGGTCGCCGTGCTGCGGGCCGGGAAGATCGTGGAAACCGGGACGCGCCAGGAAGTATTGCGAGCCCCGAAGGACCCCTACACGCGGCAACTGCTTTCCGCCGTACTCTGACCCGCTTCGGTACCGCGTAGGGCAGTATTGCGGCACGCGATTGGGAGGAGCACGGGCGATGGAACCGCTGCGCGCGAACGATCCGGCCAGGATCAGCGGATACACGCTGATCGGGCGGCTCGGCACCGGCGGCATGGGGGTCGTCTACCTGGGACGCGCGGCCGACGGCCAGGAGGTCGCGCTCAAGGTGATCCGGCACGAGCTGACCGACGAACCCGAGTTCCTCGCCCGGTTCCGCGACGAGGTCGCCGCGATGATGCGGGTCTCCGGCAGGCACACGGTGCCGGTGATCGGCGCGGATCCCGACGGCGATCCGGCGTGGCTCGCGACCGCCTACGTGCCGGCGCCGACGCTGGCCGAGGTCGTCACCGAACGGGGGCCGCTGCACGAGGGCGAGGTGCTGAAGCTCGCCACCGGGCTCGCCGAGGCGCTGCGCACGATCCACGCCGCCGACCTGATCCACCGCGACCTGAAACCGGGCAACATCCTCCTCGCCGTCGACGGGCCGAAGGTGATCGACTTCGGTATCGCGCTCACCGCGGGAAAAGCGGGCCACACCAGGACCGGCATGGTGATCGGCACGCACGCGTACATGGCGCCGGAGCGCCTCGACGGCGAACCGGCGGGCCCGGCCTCCGACGTGTACTCACTGGGCGCCGTGCTGACCTTCGCCGCCATCGGGCGGCCGCCGCACGGCGAAGGCCCGCTCGAAGAGCTGCGGGGCCGCATGCTCTCCCGCGAACCGGACCTCGGCAATATCGGCGGGGCACTGCGCGAGCTGATCCGCTGGTGCCTGGCCACCGATCCCCGGCAGCGGCCGACCCCGGAGCGGATGCTGGCCGGTGACGGCACGGGGCCGACCGAAGTGCCGGAACCGGAGAAGCCCGCTCCGACCAAGGTGCAGAAACCGGCCAAGCGCGGGAAACGGCGCAAGACGCTGGTGAGCTGGCTCGTCGCGCTGGTGGTGGTCGCCGGGATCGCCGCGGTCGCCTGGCACTACCTCGGCAAGCCGATGACCTTGTACACCAAGGAAGACGCCGCGAGGCACCTCCGCCGTTCGTCGAGCAGCCTCACCGAAACACGCGAGAATCCGCCGCAGGGCAAGGATTCCAGCTCCTACGGCAGCTACACCTGGCGTCCCATCGGGGCGGGCGGCCCGGAGGTCGACTTCCATTACACGCGATCGAAGACCAGTTCCGAAGCGGAGAAGGAGATCGAGGTCCGCAAGGGCGAGTCGCTCGAGCAGTTGCCGAACGGCTCGAACACGGTCACCTCGGCCGTCGAGCGCGGCTGCCGCCTGCAACTCCAGAACGGCGATCTCTTCGTCACCGTCACCGTCGGCGGCGCCAAGATCACGATGTGCGAGGACGCCGCGCGCGTCATCGACGATCGGCTGGGCCGGTACCTCTGAGCTTCGGGGCGTCGAGCCGCACCACACCCGAGTCGAGATCGATCCAGTTGCCCGGCGGCGCGCCGTCTTCCTCGTCCTGGCGCAGCACGAGTTCGACGTCGCGGCGTTCCAGTTCGTTGCGCTTCGTCCCGAACAAGAACGCGAACAGCTCCTCGGTGCCGCGTGCGGCCGCCAACCGCTTTCCCCGGCCCATCCCGGTCACATGCTCGACGCCGCGCCGCCGGTCGCGCGCCCAGCGGATCATCCGCTCCAGCACGATTCCGAACAGCAGCAGGAACATCAGGCCGGGCACCGACATGATCCACACCACCGCGACGTCCATGTCCGTCAGCCTTTCGTTGCCACAGCGTGGATTTCTTCGACGATGGTGGGCCACAGGTCGCGCGGCAGGTCGTGCCCCATGCCGGGGTAGATGACCAGCCGGGCACCCGGGATCGCGTCGGCGGTCGCCCGCCCGGCGCGCACGGGCTGCACCGGATCGGCTTTTCCGGTGATGACGAGCGTGGGAGCTTCGACTTTCGCCAGTTGGGTTCTCCGGTCCCCGGATGCGCGTGCCGCGCGGGCCTGACGCTTCGCGGCGGCGAAATCGGTGCGGTGCTCGAACCCGTCGCGGGCGATCTTCCTGATCCACTTTTCGTCGTGCGGGTACCCGGTCGATCCGAGGATGCGGAACACTTTCAGCAGTTTTTCTTCTGCGGCTTCCGGTCCGGCCGGTTTCCTCGCGGTGGCCGCGAAGAACTTGACCAGGGTCGCGGTGGTGCGCCGGGACCACCGCACGGACGGGTCGGGCGCCGAGGACATCGAGGTCAGGCTCAGCACGCGCTCGGCGTGGCGGGTCGCCATCACCTGGGCGATCATGCCGCCGAGCGACACCCCCACCAGGTGCGCGCCCGGCCACCCCAGCGCATCGAGGACAGCGATCCCGTCGGCGGCCATTTCCGTTAGCGTGTAAGGCTTTCTGGCGCGGCTCGATCGTCCCGCGTCACGGTTGTCGAAACGGGCCACGTGGAAACCGCGCTCCACCAAGGCCGCGCAGAACTCGTCGTGCCACCCGATCATCGGTGCGCTGGCGCCCTGGATGAGCAGCAGCGGGCGCCCGGTCGTGCCGAACGTTTCGTAGGCGAGTTCGATGTCGCCATTGGTCGCGGTGTTCATTTCTTTTTGTCCGGGAAAATGACCGCGAGAACGTTGGTCAGGATGGCCGCCACGTCGGTGTCCGGGTCGACGCCGCGGCGCAGCGAAAGGCTGCCGCCCAGCGCGCCCAGCACCACGACCACCTGCGGCAACGGCAACGCGGGCCGGATCCCCAGCCGGGCGCAGTGTTTTTTCAGCATGGCCGCGATCCGTTCTTCGTGGTTCCGCTGGGCCTCCACCGTTTTCGCCGCGATCTGCGGCTGACTGATCACCGACGCCCTGAACTCCGCCGTGGTCACGCTCCAGCGCGCCGCCTCCTCGTCGTCGGTGAACCCGCGCGGGATGAACGCGGCCACCAGTTCCTCCTGGTTGGTGACCTCGTCCAGCGTCTCGGAAAGCATCCGCATGTGCGCCTCGGCGTGCGCGTCGAGGATGGCGAGGAGAAGTCCTTCCTTGCCACCGAAATGCTTGTAGAGCGCGCCACGGGTGTATCCGGCCTCTGCCGCGATCTCCTCGACCGTCGCGGCCAGGAATCCACGGCGCGCGAGGACGTTGCGTCCGGCTTCCAGCAGGCGCTCGTGCGTGTGTTCCTGCTGCTCGGCTCGCGTCATCCTGGGCATCTTCACTCGACCTTCAGTGACAGTGTGTTTCTGGAAACATGACGTTACCAGAGTTGGGGTGGGGTGGGTAGGTGTCGTGTTGCGGCGCCGGTCGTCGTGTCGGGCGGCGGTTCAAAGAGGGCTTGGACAGAAGGAGCGTGGGCGGCTTGTCGAGGCCGGGCGGCGGTTGCGAGGTTGGTCGATTTTCCTTTGCCAGAAAGAGCTTTCTCTATGGTCCACTTCAGACTGTCACTCTGGTTCACCTGGATGGATCAGTCGAACCTCTGTGCGATCGCGGTAGAATTGTGGCGTGTCCGAGAACTCTTCCCTTACACCGCAGCGGGAGCTGTGGCAGCTCGCCGCGCGCGAGAAGGCCGCGCTGCTGCGGGAAGAGTTGATGTCCTTGTGGCGGCAGGAATCCCGGGTCTGCCAAGTGATCGCAGAACTCGACAATGGCGGCACGCGTGAACTCGGGTATCCCTCCACTGTCGCGCTGGTGGCGGAGGTGGCGCGGACTTCCTCGGCCGCGGTGCGGAAACTGGTGGCGCGGGCACTCGCGATCAACCCCGGCCGCAGTGTTGGCGGCGGAGAGATTCCCGCCGCGGCACCCCTGACCGGAGAAGCCGCCGCCGAAGGCGCGATCTCACCACTGCATGTGGATGGGATCGTGTCGGCGCTGCAGGCCATCCCGGACACCGTGCCGGTCGAGGAGCGGGAGAAGACCGAGAAAACTCTGGTCGACCTCGCCCGCAACGCCACCACAGCGGAAGTCGCCGCCGCGGGTCAGCGCTTGCGTGACACCCTCGACCCCGACGGTGCTGAACCCCGCGACACCCCCGAACCCAAACGCGCATTCCGGTACCGCCAAGGCAAAGACGGCTCAGTCAAGTTCGATGGCTACCTCGACCCGATATCCGGCGCGAAGACCCTCGCGCTACTGGAACCGCTGGCCAAGCCCCACAAGGAAGACCATCCCCTAGTGCGCGGTAAGGATGAGCGCTACGGGGATGCCTTCATGGAAATGGTCAACCTCGCCGCGAGCCATCCGGACGCACCCAACCACAGCAGCACCCGAGGCGACATCGTCGTCACCATCCCCCTCGAACTCCTCCAAAAAGGACTCGGGCAAGCCTGCCTCGACCTGGTCACGAACATCACCGCCAGCGAAGCCCGGATCCTGGCGTGCGACTGCAAGGTCATCCCCGCCGTGCTCGGCTCTGACGGGCAGCCGCTGGAATACGGGCGCGCCAAGCGAATAGTGACCGAAGGCCTTCGCATCCTGCTCGCCGTCCGCGACGGCGGTTGCGCTTTTCCTGGCTGCAACCGAAAGCCGCGCCACTGCGACGCACACCACGTCCGAGAATGGTGGAACGGCGGCACCACCGACCTCGGCAACCTCGTCCTCCTCTGCGGACACCACCACCGCCTCTTGCACAACAGCGACTGGAAAGTCCGCATGGTCAACGGACTCCCCGAGTTCACCCCGCCGGAGTTCCTGGATCCCTGGCGAAGACCCCGGACCAACACCGTCCACACCGCACAACCCCGCGCCGCGTAAGAGCCGCGAGAGGCTCTTACGCGCGTCGAGAGCGTGTACGCGTGAAGCTTGGTTTCTCGGCGCTCGTAAGGGGATTTCGGTACGGGCATAGGCTGCTTCTTTCCGGTGGTCGCGCCGTGTTGTCGGCGGAGACGGGCGGGCTGGCGTTCTATTTTTCAGGGCATGACCGAACAGAGGCCCACCGTCCGCGCCCGCGAACTCGGCGAGGCGCTCCGCGCCGCGCTGGAGAAGGCGGGTGTCACCGGCAAAGAGGTCGCGAGGGAGTTGCAGTGGTCGCAGAGCGAGGTGTCCCGCATGCTCAGCGGCAAGCGCGGCGTCAAGGAATCAGACGTGGCGACCTTGCTCGGCTACTGCCGCATCGGCGGCACCGAGCACAAACGCCTCCTGAAACTCTGCGAGGAGGCCAACAAACCGGGATGGTGGCAGCAATACGGCTCACGCCTGCCGACGCAACTCCGCACCTACCTCGACCACGAAGACAAGGCTGTCGCTATTCACGACTTCGCAGCCAACATTATCCCAGGCTCGCTCCAGACCAGTGACTACGCGCGGGAGGTGATTGCGCACACGGCTAATGTGCCACCGGTCGAGGTTGACCAACGAACCAAGGCCCGAATTGAACGAGCCGCCATCTTCAACCGCAGCCGGACCGCTCGATTCACTTTCTACCTGCATGAGTTCGTGCTGCGACTGCCTGTCGGTGGTCAGGCTGTCATGTCCGACCAACTACACCATCTGCTGCGCATGTCGGTGCGCCCGAGCATCACCCTGCGGGTGGTACCGGCTGGCATCGGCGCACATGCGGGAGCGGCGGGTGCATTCGTTTTTATGGAATTCGCGGAGATCAAGCCGGTGGTCTACCTCGAAGCCGAGACCTCGGCGTTGTTCCTTGAGGAGCAGGAGGAAATCCGGGCGTATCGCAGGGTGCTGGCGAGCCTGGCGGAGACCGCATTGCCCGAGGCACAATCGAGGGACCTGGTCAGCAGCTTGGCAACGGAGCTGTACCTGGACCGAGAGGAATCCGATGAGCACGACTGAGCCAGCCGGGCTCGCCTGGCGAACCAGTAGCTACAGCGCTGGCAATGGCGCCTGCGTCGAGGTCGGCTGGCGGACCAGTAGCCACAGCGCTGGCGACGGTGACTGCGTCGAAGTGTCCGATACCTCCGCCACCACCCACGTGCGGGACACCAAAGACCGCCTTGGCGGGAACCTGAGCATCACCCGCGCCGCATGGCGCACCTTCTTGAGCGATCTTCGCCGCGGCTGAACTCGTCACGGCCTCGACGTATCTCGCGGGGCACAATGGGCTCATGTTTCGGGGAGGGAACATGCCCAAGCGGCTCAACAGCACGCGCGGGCTGGTCTTCGGATCGGCGCTCGCGATCGCATTGACGGCCTGCGCGCCGAGTGGGGAGTCCGACGCGGGCGAGACCGGCGCGCCGTCCCCTTCGAGGCCCGATCCCGGGGTCCGGCCTGCCGTCCCGGAGCGGGTCGACACCCCGGAAGCCGGGTCCGACCAGCGGTCCGAGCAGCTTGCTGGCGCGGTGCAGGCGTTCGTCGCGCGGCACTCCCCTGGATTGCGGATCCAGAACGTGCTGTCTTCCGTCACTCGCTCCGAGCGGTCGACGAAGCGGCATGCCGCCGCGCTGCTCGCCGACGAGCGCGGCGCCTACGGGTCGGTCTCGGTGGAGCTGGAGGATCCGTCGGGCACCGTGGGCGATTCGGCCTGCATGCCCGCGTTCAACCCGTGCGAGATCCGGAAGGTCACCCACGGTGTGGTCCAGTTGCTCGACCACACCGCGACGACCACCGCTGACGTCCAGGGCTACTTCTACACCTCGGAACACGGCCCGCAGCCGTTGACGGTCCGGTCCGAGACCACGGTCAGCCCGACGGGCTCCCATTTCTGGAACGGCGGCAGAGCGCTGGCCAAACCGCCGCTCGGCGCCGACGCGACCGTCGAACTGCTCGACGCGCTCACCAAGCTGCGTTGATCAAAACGACCGGCGCACGTACCGGTCCACGAAGGCCACCACCCGCGCGCGGACCGTCGGCACCGACACCGCCGGATCGATCGCGCCGACGAAGGCATTCCTCCCCTGCGCCGTCATCAGCCCGGCCGCCTGCAGTTGCGGAGCCATCGACGCGAAGTCCGTGAGCGCCCAGTGCGACGCGTCGCCGAGCGTGCTTTCGCTTACGCGGCAAGGGGATTTGGCGAGCATGGCCCGCCACGTGCGCCCGAACCTCGGGTACTCCTTCTGGTAGTCCTCGGTGCCGAACAGCAGCAGCGGCCGCCGGGTGCCTTCGGCGGCGATCGGCAGCAGGTCGCCTTCGATGTAGTCGAGATAGCCCTCGAGGTTGATCGCGGCGTCGATCGCCGGGTTTTCGTGCATGGCCTCGGACGCGGCGGCGCCACCGGCCGAGTGCCCGACGATGCCGATCCTGCGCGGATCGAGCGCTCGGCCGAGGCCGTTCGGCAGCGGCCGCCGCTCCGCGTCCGGGTTCTGCCCCGCCGCGAGCGCGAGCACTCGGCCGAGCACGAACCGCGCGTCCGCGAGCCGGGTTTCGATCACCTTCCGGTACAGCTCGGGGGTCCGTCCCGGGTCACCGGGGATCTGGAACCCGCGGGTGCGGCCGTCCGGGAACTCGACCGCGAACGTTTCGCCGGGATGATCCATCGCCACCACGACGTAGCCGCGGCTCGCCAGTTCCTCCGCGAGCCCGCTGTTGAACGTGCGGGGGTCACCGAGCCCCGGGGTGTACAGCACCACCGGGTGCCGCCCTCCCGCGACGGGCGCGCCGAGCCGGGAATGCGTCATCGTAGCGGCCCAGTCCTCTTTCGGCGGCAGTTCCGGATGCGGGATCACGGCCGTTTCCCCGAACAGCTTCCCCTCTTTCGCGGTCAGCTGCGGCATGACCGGGTAGCCGCGCACGGAACGGGCCGGGTAGAACACGGTTGCCATCAGCTCGCGCACCGCGTCCGGCCGCCACGGGTCCTTCCTCGCCCCGTCGACCAGGTGCAACGTGGTGGCGCCGACCTGGCCCGGCCCGCTCGGCGCGGGCAGCGAAAGCGGCACCGAAACCGGTGGCTCGGCGGCACCGGCGACCCCGCCGCCCGCGATCAGCAGCGCGGCGAAGAACACACTTGTCCTGCGAAACATATTCTTTCCTCCCAGTATGAATTACTTGCGCGAAAGCACAGCGGAAATCGCCGTGCTCACATAATTCCAGAACTCGTCACCCAAATCGGAACCGGTTTCCCCGGTGAGCGAATTCAGCACACCGCCGCCCCGCTCGCGGAAGAACTTCACCATCGAATCCCAGATCCCGGCGTCCCCGCCGGTGAACGTCCGCCCCAGGTCGAGCAGCCGTGCCGCGTCCGCCAGCAGCGCCGGATCGGTTTCCGGGGTGCCCGCGCGGTAGTGCTCGACCATCCGCAGGAACAACGCGGACCAGTCGGTGTCCATTGTGGTCTTGGCTGCCTCGTCGAGACCTTCGATGTGCACGTCCATGAACGCGCCCTGCTCGGGCGTGAGGTACTCCTCGAACACGGTGAGCTGCGCCTGCAGGAGCACCGGGTCCGCCCAGTCCGAGCGGTCGAGCTGGTCGAGCAGCGCGCTCGTCTGCTGGCTCAGCGCGGTCAGCCGCCGCGCCTGTCGGTCGAGCAGCTCGATGCGCGCGGTCAGCACCTCGCGCAGCACGCCGCGATCGAGCGCGTCGCCGATTTCGGTCAGCGGCATGCCGATCTGCCGCAGCAGCCTGATCTGGTAGAGCCGGTGCAGATCGGCTTCGACGTAGCGGCGGTGCCCCGACGGCGACCGCTCGCTGGGGCACAGCAGCCCGATCTCGTCGTAGTGGTGCAGCGTGCGCACGGTGAGCCCGACGGCCTTCGCCAGCGCGCCGACGCTCCAGCGCGGCTTGCCCTCGGTCCCGGTCATGGGACCTACCGTAGAACCTCCCGTTACGTGAGGTTCAAGTCCGCGCGTCGAACGCGTCGCGCAGGCCGTCGCCGATGAAGTTCAGCGCCAGCGAAATCACCACCAGCACGCCGAACGGCCAGAAGAACAGCCACGGGCGATCGGTGAACTGGGTGTAGTTCTCGAAGATGATCCTGCCGAGCGAGGTGTCGGGCAGCTGCACGCCGAGGCCGATGAACGACAGGCCCGCCTCCAGCAGCACCGCCTGCGCGACGGCGAGGGTGGCGTTAACGGCGATGGTGCCGACCATGTTGGGCAGCAGGTGCTTGGTGATGACGCGCACCGTGCCCGCACCGGCCGCGCGCGCCGAATCGACGAATTCCCGCTGCGCGAGCGACATCGCCTCGCCGCGCGTGATCCTGGCGGACTGGGTCCAGTAGAACGCCGACAGGATCAGCGCGACGCTGAGCCAGCTACCGTCGAAGACCTTCACCAGAATTCCCGCGACGGCGATCTGCGGAATGATCAGGAACAGGTCCGTCAGCCGCGAAATCAGCGTGTCGGTGAGCCCGCGCCGGTACCCGGCGAGCGAGCCGAGCGCCACGCCGAGCGCGGTCGCCACGACCGACACGGTGACCGCGATCAGCAGCGAGAGCTGGGTTCCGCGCAGGATCTGCGCGAGCATGTCGCGGCCGATCTTGTCGGTGCCGAGCGGGAACTCCGCGTCCGGCGGCACGAACGGCGGAAGGCTCGCGTCGCCGTAGTCGTGCGGCCACCACAGCGGCACGACCAGCACGGTCAGCACGAGCAGCGCGAGCACCACGGCACTGACCATCGCGGGCCGGTGCCGCCGGAACCGCCGCAGCACGAGCCTCGCCCGCCGCGCCTGGCTCGGCGAGGGTTCCGGGGGTAGCGCGAGGAGCGCGTTCATGTCAGCCAACGCGGATCCTCGGGTCCAGCACGCCGTAGAACACGTCCGCGACGAGGTTCGCGACCACCACGGTCGCCCCGATCAGCACGATCCACCCCATCAGCAGGTACGGGTCGTCGGCGTTCACCGCGTCGACGAGCACGGAGCCCATGCCGTTCCAGTTGAACACGCGCTCGGTGATCACGGCACCGGAGATCACCACACCGAAGTTGACCGAAAACAGGGTGGCGACCGGGATCAGCGCGTTCCGGAAGGCGTGCCGGAACACCACGCGCGCGGGCGAAATCCCTTTCGCCCGCGCGGTGCGCACGTAGTCGGTGTTCAGCGTTTCGAGCATCGAGGCGCGCTGGAAACGGCTGTAACCGGCGAAACTGACGGCCATGATCGACAGCGTCGGCAGCAGATACGCGCCGATGTACTTCACGACGAAATCGCCGAACCCGCGCGCGTCCGTGCTTTCCGGGCTCGACGTCCTGATCCACGGGTTGCCGAGCAGCCCGGTGAGCCCGAGCTCGCGGACCCAGCCGTTGATCTGCACCGCCAGGTCCTTGAGCAGCAGCGCGATACAGAACACCGGCATCGCGAACAGCAGGAACGCGAGTGCCGTGGCGAGGTGGTCGGCGAGGCGGTACCGCCGCACCGCGGCCACCACGCCGACCAGCACCCCGGTCACCAGCGCCAGCACCTCGGCGCCGATCACCAGCCCGAACGTCACCCCGTAAGCGCTGGTGACCTTGTCGAAGACCGGTTCGAGCGCGATCGAAGAACCCCAGTCGCCGCTGAGGAACGCGCCGAGCCAGTGGAAGTACCTCGGCACCACGCCCTCGTCGAGCCGGAGTTCGTGCGCGAGCACCGCGATCGCGGCCTGGTTCGCACCAGGACGCGATCGCGCCTCCGCGAGCGGATCACCGGCGGCGGCCACCAGCAGGAAGCAGGCGAAGGTGGCCACCAGCAGCGTCGGCACGGAGATCGCGAGCCGGCGCAGCACGTACCGCGTCAGGTTCAGCTCGTCCTCGCCCACTCGCCGACGTTCCACAGCACGCCGTTGTAGGACTGCAGGTAGACGCGATCAATACCGCGGAAGGCCCAGATCGCGGGCGTCGCGAACAGCGGGAGCGTCGCGTACTGGTCGGCGATCGCCTGGTCCGCCGCGGCGTACTGCTTGGTGGCCTCGGCGGGATCGGTCGCCGAGACCGCGGCGGTGAACGCCTGGTCGATCTTCGGGTCGGACAGGCCCTGCCAGTTGTGCGAAGGACCGTTCGCCGCCGTGCGGTAGACCTCGGCGCCCTCCGCCTTGAACGGCGCCTGGCTCCAGCCGAACAACGCGATGTCGAACCCGCCCTGTTGGGCGCGGCCCTTGGTGAACTTCGGATCCGCTTCGCCGTGCACCAGGATGCCCGCCTGCTTGGCCTGCGAAATGATCAGCTGGGCCGCGTTCGCGCGGAGGTCGCTCGGCGCGTAGGTGACGGTCACCTCGAACCGCTTGCCGTTCTTGGCGAAGATCCCGTCGGGGTCCTTCGTCCAGCCCGCGTCGGTGAGGATCTTCGCCGCCGCCTCCGGGCCGAGGCCGGACTTCGTGCTGTACCGGTCCTGGTAACCGGACTCGCCCTGGAAGAACTGCACGCTGCCGAGCGGCTGCGCGTCGGAGTACACCGGTTTGATCAGCTTGTCCACGATCGCCTTGCGGTCCACGGCCGCCATGAACGCCTTGCGCAACGCGATGTCGCCGAACATGCGCTTGTAGTTGAAGTCGAGGTGCTCGAAGGAAAGCTGCTGCGTGGAACCGCAGACGACGCCCTTGCCGGAGAGCCCTTGCAGCTTCTTCGTCACGCTTTCGTCGGGCTGGCTCGACGAAATCACGTCGAGCTCACCGTTTTCCAGTGCCGACGCCATTTCGTTCTTGTCCTTGATGGCGCGAATGGTGACCTTCTTGGGCCCGCCTTTGGCGCCCGCCCATTGCGGGTTCTTCTCCAGCGTCACCGATTCGGCGTTCTTGTCGACCGCCGCGATTTTGTACGGCCCCGACGCGGGCATCAGCTCGGGGGTGAAATCGCGCCAGCCCTTGTTCCAGAAATCGGCCGCCTTCTTCAGCACCGCCGGATCGCCGGCCGGGGTCAGCTTCGTGACGTCCGGAATTCCCGCCTTCGCTTCGAGGACGTGCGCGGGCAGCACCCAGCCCGTGGTGCTGAACAGGGCCTTGTAGTCGAGGTAGGGCTTCTTGAAGTGCGCCTCGAAGGTCGTTTCATCCTTGCAGGAAGCGCTGTCGACGAGGTTGTACCCGCTGGAGTCGGCCGCGGTGAACACGGGTTTGCCGTCGGCGCCCTTCGCGGCGCCGCTCTGCGCGAGCCAGCTCAAATAGAGGTCGCGGCAGCTCCACGGCTGCCCGTCGGACCACTTCACGTCCGCCTTGATCTTCCACTGGACCACCTGCGGGTCCTTGTTCAGCACCGTGACCGAATCCATCACGTCCCGGTTCAGCAGCACCTTGTTCGCGCCGTCGAGTTCGAACGGCTTCGCCAGCACCGCGGTCAGCACCGCGTTGGCGCCGGGGTGACCGGCGCCGGGCACGTTCGCGTTGTAGCTGGTGAAGGAATCGTCGACGCCGACCTTCACCTCTTCGCTTTCCGGGGCGTCGGCGAGCTTGTAATCGTCAACGCTCTCGCCTTTTCCGGTCTTCATGGAGTTGACGTCGACGTTGACGCCCGCCTTGTCGTCCGTTCCGCCGCTGCACGCGCTCAACGCGAGCACCGCGGCGGCCAGCACGGACCCGGCGCGGACAGCTCGGGATCTTCTCATCGTGGATGTGCCCTCCTAGCACTGAACCAGTACCCGCCCCTCGCACTCCGGGTGCACGCTACGAAGACAAACACACTGAGTCACGGCCTGGGCGACCATTGTGACCAAAGGGTAATTTCTCTTTCGAACAATTCCCGGAAAAGCTGTTACTTCGCGCCACGAGTCCAGTTGACGGCTCCCCCGAACGGCCCCATCAGCGGCGGCCCTGGCGTCAGGCCGGAAATCCCCTTCCCGACCGCGAGCGTGTCGGCGAGCTGGAACAGCGGGATCGCGACGTTCTGCCGCCACAGCTCGGGTTCGAGCGAGGCCAGCGCCTCCGGCACCGGTGTCGCGCCGCTGAGCGCGGAATCGATCGCGGGCTGCAGGCTCTTCTGGCAGAAGGCGGCCGAGTTCGCGGGCACCGCGGGCGGCTGGTCGTCGGAGTTCGGCGGCGCCGGGCGGCAGCCGAACTCCGAAGCCAGCATCGACGCGGGATCACCGCCGACGGGCTGCGGCACCACCGCGATGTCGATGCCGACCCCGCTGCCGCCGGACCCGGTGTCCGGGGTGGTGCTGGGCGTCGTCGACCCGGACGTGGTCGGCTGGGCGGTCTTGACCGGCATCGCGAGCTGGCCGGAGAACAGGTCGCGCGGCTGCGGCGAGACCGTGCGGACCTCGACCCCGGCCGCGACGAGCTGCGACGCCAGCTTCTTCGCGATCGTGGCGTACGGCTCCTGCTGGCCCGGCGAACCGATCACGAGCGACAGCGGCTTGCCGTCCTTGCGCCAGGTGCCCGCTTCCTTGGTGTACCCGGCCGCGGTGAGCTGTTCCTGCGCGCGCTGCGGGTCCGGTGTGCCCGGCGCGCCCGCGGCGGGCACCGTCGGCGCGTATCCCGGCATCGACGGCGCGAGCACCTGCGCGTCGGCGTGCAACGTGGCCGACGGGCCGCCCGAGACACCTTCGTCGATGAGCTGCTTGCGATCGATGAGCGCGGAAACCCCGGCGCGCGTGCGCTCGTCGGTGAGCGCGCCCCCGGCGGGCCGCAGCAGCACCTCGGCGACGAACGGCCGCGGGATGGTGTGCAGCCGCACGGCGGTGCCGAGCTCGCTGAGCCGCTTCAGACCGGTCTCGTCCGTGCGGTAGAGCGCGAACTGGTCGTTGCCGCTGCGCAGCGCGTCGACCATGCCGACCTGGTCGGTGCGGCGCAGCACGATCTGGTCCACCGCGGCCACCTTGTCCCAGTAGCGCTCGTTGCGTTCGAGGACGATCTCGCCGCGGTCCCGGTCCATCGTCTTCACCGAGAACGGGCCCGCGACCGCGGGGAACCCGCCTTCGAGGGCGTTCTGCCAGCCGCCTGGCGCGTCCTTCAGCAGGTGCGACGGCATCAGGTTCGAGAACAGCGTCTGCCAGCCGGGGTAGGGCTTGCTGAAGGTGACCTCGACGCGCTTGCCGCCTTCACCCGGCTGGATGTTGTTGATCTGCCGGTAGCCGGCTGGCTGCACCACGCCGGGGTTGTCGCGCATCTGGTTGTAGAGGTAGATGAAGTCCTCGACCGCGATCGGCGCGCCGTCGCTCCACGACGCCTCCTGCTTGATCTCGTAGGCCACCGTGAACGGCTGCTGCGAGATCACTTCGGCCGAGCGCATCAGGCTCTTGTCGAGCACCGGCTTGCCGGTGTCGTCGGAGCGGAACACCGAGGGCAGCACGAGCTGCGCGAGCGCGGAGGTCACCGTCGAGGAGTCGGCGATGTTGTGCGGGTTGAACCCGCCGGTGATGTCGTCGACGCCGAAGACGATCTGCGACGGGTTCTTCGCGGTGGTGGTCTGCGCGGCGGGCGAGGTGACCACGGGCGGTGGCGGGGTGTTCGAGCAGGCCCCGAGCACCGCGGCGAGCAGAGCCACGGACAACGGGAGGATCCGACGGGTCCGCGCCCGCTTCCCGGTCCCGCGCACGCCGCCTCCCGTCTCGTTCAGAATTCCCAGCCGGAGCACGCAATGGTGCCATGCTCCCCGATGGCGTGTCCGCGAGATTTCCAGATCACCGGTAAAAGCGCGGTGCGCCCGGACCTCCCGCGAACGGGTGACCCGGGCGCACAGTACCGCGAGCCTCAGTTGGCGACCCTCAGTTGGCTCCGTTGTCGCGGCTCTTCGCGCGCGAACGCTCCTTCGCCCTGGTGCTGAAGTCGAGCGTGACCTTGCGCACCCGCACCACTTCGGGGGCCACCTCGACGCACTCGTCGGCGGCGCAGAACTCCAGCGCCTCCTCCAGGCCCAGCTTGCGCGGGCGGGCGAGGCGCTCCAGCTCGTCACCGGTCGACGAGCGCATGTTCGTGAGCTTCTTTTCCTTGGTGATGTTGATGTCGAGGTCCTCGGCGCGCGGGTTCTCCCCGACGACCATGCCCTCGTACACCTCGGCGCCCGGCTCGACGAAGAACGTGCCGCGGTCGGCGAGCTGGATCATCGCGTAGGCGGTGATCGGGCCGGACCGGTCGGCGACCAGCGAGCCGCTGTGGCGGGTGCGGATCTCGCCCGCCCACGGCTGGTAGCCCTCGAACACGTGGTTCGCGATACCGGTGCCGCGGGTCTCGGTGAGGAAGTCGGTGCGGAAGCCGATCAGGCCGCGCGCCGGGAGCACGTAGTCGAGCTTGATCCGGCCGGAGCCGTGCCCGCCCATGTGCTCCATCTTCCCCTTTCGGGAGGCGAGCAGCTGCGTGATCGAGCCGAGGAACTCCTCCGGCGCGTCGATCGACAGGCGCTCGAACGGCTCGTGCAGTTTGCCGTCGATGGTCCTGGTGACCACCTGCGGCTTGCCGACGGTCAGTTCGAAGCCCTCGCGGCGCATCTGCTCGACGAGGATCGCCAGCGCCAGCTCGCCGCGGCCCTGGACCTCCCAGGTGTCGGGGCGCTCGGTCGGCAGGACCTTGATGCTGACGTTGCCGACCAGCTCCGCGTCGAGGCGGGCCTTCACCAGCCGCGCGGTGACCTTGTCGCCGCCGTTGCGGCCGGCCAGTGGCGAGGTGTTGACGCCGATCGTCATGGAGATCGCGGGCTCGTCGACGGTGATCCTCGGCAGCGCCTCGGGGTCGTCGACGTCGGCGAGGGTGTCGCCGATGGTGATGTCCGGGATACCCGCGATCGCGACCAGATCGCCCGCGGCGGCCTCGGTCGCCGGGACGCGGGTGAGCGCCTCGGTGACCAGCAGCTCGGAGATGCGCACGTTTCCGACGGTGCCGTCCTCGCGCATCCAGGCCACGGTCTGGCCCTTGCGCAGCTTGCCGGAGTGGATGCGGATCAGCGCGATGCGGCCGAGGAAGTTCGACGCGTCGAGGTTCGTCACGAGCGCGCGCAGCGGGCCGTCGGGGTCGGCGACCGGGGCGGGCACGTGCGTGAGAAGCGTCTCGAACAGCGGGTCGAGGTTGTCGCTGTCCGGCACGCCGCCGTCGGCGGGCTGCTCCAGGCTGGCCTTCCCGGCGCGGGCGCTGGCGTAGACGACGGGCAGGTCGAGCACGGCGTCCAGATCCGCGTCCTCGATGTCGCCCGCGAGGTCGAGCAGCAGGTCGTGGGTCTCTTCGACGACCTCGGAGATCCGCGCGTCGGGCCGGTCGACCTTGTTGACCACGAGGATCACCGGGAGGCCCGCTTCGAGGGTCTTGCGCAGCACGAACCGGGTCTGCGGCAGCGGGCCCTCGCTCGCGTCGACGAGCAGGACCACGCCGTCGACCATGGCCAGCCCGCGCTCGACCTCGCCGCCGAAGTCGGCGTGGCCGGGGGTGTCGATCACGTTGATGGTGACCTGGCCGTCCGGGGTCTGGCGGTGGATGGAGGTGTTCTTCGCGAGGATCGTGATGCCCTTTTCGCGCTCCAGCTCGCCGGAGTCCATCACGCGGTCGACGAGCTCGGCGCGCTCGGCGAACGCGCCAGACTGGCGCAGCATGGCGTCGACCAGGGTGGTCTTGCCGTGGTCGACGTGTGCCACGATGGCGACGTTGCGGAGGTCGGGACGGGTACGGGCAGTGGGCACGGACTCACCGGCGCTCTTGTCGATGACGCTGGCTGCGGGCACGCGAGACTCCAAAAGACTGAACCTGCTGGTGTGGTGACCGCGGCAGTCGATATGCACAAGCGGCCCACAGTGGCCACACGCAGTCGCGTCCCAGGATACGCGTGACCCCATTGTGACCAGCGCCACGCCCACATTTCGGTTAGCCTCACCTAACGTGTGCCCATGGGCAAAAAGGGCGCGAAGGACCCTCGGGAGCGGGTCCGCAAGCTGATCAAGGCCGGCAAGGTCAAGAAGAAGTGCTGCCGGTCGAAGTCGCGCTGCAAGAAGTGCCCCGTGCTCGCGCTGAAGAAGGCGAAGGAGAAGCTCGCCGCCTGACGCGAGCAGGGGCGGGCGGGCTCAGTGCGCGACGGCTTCGTTCACCAGGCGGAGTTCGGGCGCGGTCCTCGTCGGGGAGAACTCGATCACCTCGTAGCTGGCGAGGTGCTGGAGCGCGAACGGGTCGGTGGCCAGTATCGCGTCGAGTTTCCCCCTCGGCATCGGACGGGTGACGATTACTCCCCCGGTACACGGATTTCGTTTCCCGGACGCGAGGAAATGCCCGTTCTCGTACTGCTTCGTCAGCCATTCGGCGTGATCGGGCAGCACGTAGTCGATCTCTTCGATGGGCGCTGTGTAGGTCTGCAGTACGACAAACATAGGCGAAGGCTAAACCCGCGCGAGCCCGGATACCGGACGAGCGCGCGAGTCGATACGAATTCTTTTTCCAGCGAAAACCGTACGTCCGTTCTTTTCTTTGCCCCCTACTTGACCCCTGTTTGCCTGTCGATGACCATGCGGCTGCGCTACACTCGCCGCATGATGCTGACCTCCAGTGCCCGCTGGTGGTCGCCGACCGGCGGCCACTGACCCTGCGCACCGAAGGCACAGCGCACCAGACCAGGCCGCCCCGGGGGCGGCCTTTTGCATGTCTGGGGGCGCCTGCTCCTGCGGCGGCGGGAACCCGAGGAGGAGATCCACCACCATGACCAGGCTTTCCGGCATCACGCCGTCCGGACACGTGCAGCTCGGCAACTACCTCGGCGCGCTGCGGCGGTGGGCCGCCGAGGGCGGCGAGCACGACCTGTACTTCGTGTCCGACCTGCACGCGATGACCACCACGCACAACCCGGGGAAGCTGCGCGGGCTCGCCGGTGAGCAGCTCGCGGTGCTGATCGCGGCCGGGATCCCCGAAGAGCGGGTGTTCGTGCAGTCCGATCTCGCCCGCGAACTCGGTGCGCTCACCTGGATACTGGAATGCACCGCCAGCTACGGCGAAGCGGCGCGGATGATCCAGTTCAAGGAAAAAGCCGAAGGCCGCAGCGGGGTCCGGCTCAGCCTGCTCACCTACCCCGTGCTGATGGCGGCGGACATCCTGCTCCAAGGCGCGTCCGAGGTGCCCGTCGGCGAGGACCAGCGCCAGCACGTGGAACTCGCGCGTGCGCTGGCGCGCCGGTTCAACGGCACCTACGGCGAGGTGTTCACCATGCCGGAGGCGGTGCTGCCGAAGGCGGGCGCGCGCGTGCGCGACCTGGCCGACCCGGCGCGCAAGATGTCGAAGTCCACGCAGGACAAGGCGGGCGTGGTGTTCGTGCTCGACGAGCCGGACCTGGTGCGGCGCAAGATCATGCGCGCGGTCACCGACGCGGAGCGGGTCCCGGCCTACGAGCCGAAGACCCGGCCGGGGCTGGCGAACCTGCTGGACATCCTGGCCGCGTGCACCGGGAAGGCCCCGGCGGACCTCGCCGAGGAGCATTCCTCGTACGGCGCGCTCAAGGAGACCGTCGCCGACGCGGTGATCGAAGAGCTGCGCCCGATCCGGGAGGGCGCGACGGCACTGCTCGCCGACGCGGGCGAACTGGCGCGCGTGCGCAAGGCTGGCGCGACACGGGCGTCCGCGCGCGGGGAACACCGCCTGCAGAGCGCGCTCCGGCTCATCGGCGCGGGCTGACGGTCGCCCCTGGGGCGTCCCTGCTCGCCCCTGATGGCCACCTTCACGGCACTCAATGCCGTGAAGGTGGCCATCAGGGCAGGCTGGCACAGCAACGCGAAGGGTGGGCTACGCCGTCAGCAGGGCGTGGAGATCGGGGAGCAGGATCCGGTCCGCGGGGAGCCAGTCGAGACCGTCCAATTCGGACGCAGCGAGCCAGCGCAGCGCGCGGTGCTCGACGGCGCGCGGTTCTTCGCCGGGGTCGGCGAGCGCGGCGGCGAAGATACGCAGCACCTTCCCGCCCGGCAGGTCCACGTCCGCGCCGACCCGCTCGCCGACGGTCACCGCGATGCCCAGTTCCTCGGCGCATTCACGCGCCAGTCCGTCCACATCGGACTCCCCGGCCTCGACCCTGCCGCCGGGCAGCTCCCATTTGCCGTCCGCGTCGACGGGCCAGGCCCGTTGCTGCGCGAGCAGTTTTCCGGCGCGCACGATCGCGGCGCCCACCACCACACCCGATTTCACGACCGCGACGGTACGTCAACCGGGTTCACCGTCGGCCTTCCGCCACACCACGACGAACCGCGCGCCGCCTTCCGGGGACTCCCCGACCGTGACGCGCCCGCCGCGCCGCCGCACCGCTTCGGACACCATCGCCAGGCCGAGCCCGGTGCCGCCCGAGGTCCGCGCGCGATCGTCTGCGACCCGGTAGAACCGGTCGAACACCAGGTCGCGGTGCTCCGGCGCGATACCCGGGCCGTCGTCGTCGACCACGACCCGCACGGTCGCCTTCGACGCCAGCACCGACACCACGATCTGCGCGCTGGCGTACCGGCAGGCGTTGCGCAGCAGGTTGTTCAGGATCAGCTCGACCTCGGCCGGGGCGGCGTGCGCCCACGCCCTGCCCGCGACGCCGCTGACCCGCGCGGCGGGCGAACCCGAGGGCAGCCGCGCGATCGCCGCGCGCGCCTCGGTGACCAGCTCGACCGGTTCCGCGGGCGGAATCTCACCCGCGTCCGATCTCGCCAACGTGAGCAAGCCGTCGAGCAGGGCGGAAAGCCGTTCGGACTCGGCGAGGATGTCGGCGAGCGTTTCCTGCGCCAGCTCCGGGTCCGGATTCGCCACGGCCACCTCGGCCTGCACCCTGATCGACGCCACCGGCGAGCGGAGTTCGTGCGCCGCGTCGCCGGTGAACCGCCGCAGCCGCTCGCTCACGTCCTCCTGGCGCGAGAGCAGGCCGTTGAACTCGGCCGCGAGCGCCCGCAGTTCGTCGTGCGCCTCCGGCAGGTCGAGCCGTTCCCCGTGCGGCAGTCCCTGCACGGCACGCCGCATCCGGCCGACCGGCCGCAGCGCCGAGCGCACCACCAGCCAGGTCGCCGTCGCGGCGAGGAGCGCACCGACCGAGGCGACCCACAGCAGCCAGTGCGATCCGCCCGCGACCGCCGACGCGAACCCGACCAGGCCCGCCCCGGCCACCACGAGCCGCTGCGAGCCGTCCGGCGCGGTCACCACGGACCCGAGCCAGCGCCACTTCGTGCCCTCGTCGGTCTTGACCGGGGTGCCCGCCTTCAGCGCGCGCACCTCGTCGTGGCGCAGCCCCGGCGACGGCAGTCCGTCCACCGGCGCACCAGCGGTGTCGAGCACCCTGATCGTGACCCCGGACCGCGCCTGGATCGGCTTGCCATCGGAGACCGTCGCCGAGGCCGACGACAGCGCGCTGTCCAGCTCGCCGTCGACCGACCTGATCAGCAGCGGGCTCAGCCCCTTGCCCGCGAGCAGGGCGAGACCGAGCAGGAACACCAGGGTCACCGCACCGGCCATCGCGGTGATCCGGAACCGCAACGACCGCCGCAGCCACCACCGCGGCGCCCGCGTCACGCAGGACCGGCCGCGCTCATGACCTCGTCCAGGTTCGGATCGGACGCCACGTACCCGTGCCCCCGCACGGTCCGCACCAGCGCACCGGCGCCCGCGGCGTCCAGCTTGCGCCGCACGTACCCGACGTAGACCTCGACGACGTTGCGCGTCGCGGCCTGCTCGTCGCCCCACACCGCGCGCAACAGCTCGTCCTTCGTCACCACCGTGCCCGCGCGACCCGCCAGCACCTCGAGCAACGCGAACTCGCGCGGGCTGAACGCGACCGGCTCGCCCCGCCAGCGCACCTGCTTGACCGCGCGGTCCACCTCCAGCTCGCCGACCCGCAGCGAGCCGCGCACCCCGTCGTTCGCGGCGCGGCGCAGCACCGCGCGCACCTGCGCCACCAGCACCACGAAGGAAAACGGCTTCACCAGGTACCCGTCCGCGCCGAGGTCGAGACCGTCGGCTTGGTCGACCTCGCCGTCCTTCGCGGAGATCATCAGCACCGGGGTGCGGACGCCTTCCGCGCGCAGCTGCTGCAGCACGCGGTAACCGGAGAGGCCGGGCAGCATGATGTCGAGCAGCAGCACGTCGAACGCGCCGGTCTGCCCGAGCCGCAGCGCGCTCGGCCCGTCCGCGGCCGTCACCACGTCCATGCCCTCCGCGCGCAGGCCGCGCTGCAGCGCCTTGCGGACGCCCGGTTCGTCGTCCACCACCAGTACCCGAGGATTCACGTGGTTCAGCATGCCCTTTCTTCCCTGTTCACGCGCGCAGGCTTTCAGCGTTCTCTCAGCGTAAGAAGCCGTCTCAGTACGATCTCAGCCTCGAGAGGGAAGCCTGAGTGTCGGGAAACGAGCACAATCGAGCTCATCGACCACAGGGAGAAACAGCATGAATCCGAAGAAGAAGGCGCTCGCCGCCGCGGCGGTGGGGACCGCCGCTGGCGTCGCGGGGCTCGCGTTCATCGCGATGCCCGCGGACGCCGGTGAGGCCCCGGAGCTGCCCGCCGTCAGCGCGGAGGAGCTCGTGCAGTCGGCGGTCACCGCGCCGACGCCCGCGCTGAACGGCTCGGTGAAGCTGACCAACAACCTCGGGCTGCCGGTCGGCCTGCCGGGTACCGCCGCGCTCAACGCCGACTCCGCCCGCGTGTTCACCGACGGCCAGGGCCACAGCAAGGTCTCCATGCAGAAGGGCGCGGGCGAGCAGACCGTCGTCCACAACGGCAACACCGTGTGGACGTACAACTCCGGCAGCAACACCGCGACCAAGACGACCCTGCCCGCCGGTGCCGAAAACAAGCACGCCGACGGCCAGGCCGTCGACCCGGCCGCGATGGCGGCCAAGGTGCTCGGCGCTGTGCGGGAAAGCAGCACGGTCAGCGTCGAGGGCACCGCGCGCGTCGCGGGCCGCGCCGCGTACGAGCTGGTGCTCACACCGAAGCCGACCGAGCGCACGCTGCTGCGCGAGGTCCGCGTCGCCGTCGACGCCGAAAAGCGGCTGCCGCTCGAGCTTTCGGTGCTGTCCAACGGTTCGGCGGACCCGGCGCTGCAGGTCGGCTTCACCGACGTTTCGTTCACGCCGCAGCCCGCGAACCTGTTCGAGTTCACCCCGCCCGCGGGCGCCAAGGTGACCGAGCAGCAGCCGAAGATCGACCAGCAGGACAAGGACAAGGCGAAGGCCGAGATCCAGCAGAACCTGAAGACGGTCGGCACCGGCTGGGACACCGTGCTCGTCGGGCAGCTTCCCGCGGACGCCCTGTCGAACATGGGCAAGGGCAAGGCGGACAAGCACGGCGAGAGCGTCGACCCGAAGGCGTTCCTGGACAAGATCAGCAAGCCGGTGAGCGGTGCGTTCGGCACCGGGCACGTGGTGAGCACCAAGGTCGGCACCGCGCTGCTGACCGACGACGGCAGGGTCGCCGCCGGTTTCGTGCCCGAGCAGGTGCTCGTCGAGGCACTGGGGACGAAGTGACCGTTTCGGTCGAGGCGGGTGTGTCCGCGCCGGAAGGCGCGGGCGCACCCGTCCCCACCCCAGCCGCGCGGACTCGGGGACTGCGCAAGGTCTACCGCGGCACGGTCGCGGTGGACCAGGTCGACCTGGACGTGCCGTCGGGGGCCGTGCTGGGCATGCTCGGGCCGAACGGCTCCGGCAAGACGACCACGATCAGGATGCTGCTCGGCCTCGTGCGCCCGACCGAGGGCGAGGTCGAACTGCTCGGGCAGAAGATGCCGGACGGCGCGGGGGACGCGCTGCCCGACGTCGGCGCGCTCGTGGAGGGGCCAGGGTTCCACCCGTTCCTTTCCGGGCGCGAGAACTTGTTCCGGATGGCGGCCGCCGAACCGCGGCTGGCGTCGAACTCGGTGCCGTCCGCGGTCGAAGCCGCGCTGGAGCGCGTCGGGCTGACCGGTGCCGCGCACCGGCGGTATCGCGCCTACTCGCTCGGCATGAAGCAGCGCCTCGGCCTCGCCAGCGCGCTGCTCGTGCCGCGGCGGATGATCGTGCTCGACGAGCCGACGAACGGGCTGGATCCGGCCGGCACCAGGGAAATCCGCAAGATCATCGGTGAGCTGCACGCCGACGGCGTGACCGTGCTCGTGTCCTCGCACCTGCTCGCGGAGGTCGAAGCGACCTGCACGCACGTCGCGGTGCTGAACGCGGGATCCGTGGTCGCCCAGGGCGAGCTCTCGGAACTGCTGGAATCCGGCAGCCCCGGCCTCCTGGTGTCCACACCGGACGGTGACAGGGCGATCGAAGTGCTGCGGGACAACCGGATCTCGGCCAGGCTCACCCCGGAAGGCGTGCGCGTCGACCTGGCCGCGACCACCGCGCCGGAGGCCATCGCGGCACTCGTGCGGGGCGAGATCGCGGTGCACGAGGCGTCGCGTGCCCGCACCGGGCTCGAAGACCTCTTCGCCCGGTTGACCCAGGGCGAGGAAGAGATCGAGGAGGAGCGATGACCACCGTGCCCCTCGCACCGGTCTCGACGGAAATCCGGCAGGCGAACCGGGTTTCGCCGTTCCGGCTCGCGCGCGCCGAGCTGCGCTGGATCTTCCGCAGGCCGCGCACGCTCGTGGTGCTCGGCATGCTCGCGCTGATCCCGGTCGTGCTCGGCGTGAGCCTCACCCTCGTCGACTCGAACAACGCCCCGAACGGCGCGCAGGACGGCCCTGGCGGCGGAGTGCTCAGCGCCGCCGCGGGCAACGCCTTCGTGCTGCCGATCGCCGCGCTCGTGGTGACTTTGCAACTGCTGCTGCCACTGGCCGCGGCGATGGCCGGTGCCGACGCGATCGCGGGCGAGGCGGCCAACGGCACCCTGCGCGGCTGGCTGCTCGCGCCGGTCAGCAGGGGACGGCTGCTCGCGGTGAAGGCGTTCGGTGTCGCCACGGTCACGGTGTGCGCGGCCGGTCTGATGGCGATCACCGGGTTCGTCACCGGGCTGATCATCAACGGCCCCGGCGCCATGTTCACCCTCTCCGGCGACACACTGTCCATTTGGGACACACTCGGCAGGGTCGGGCTGGCCACCGCCTGGGTGGTGCTGCAGCTGTGGGCCGTCGGCGCGGTCGCGCTGGCGATCTCCACCTGCACCGAGCACCCGATGCTCGTGGTGGTGTCGGTGCTCGCGGGCACGATCGTGTTCCAGGTACTGAGCATGCTGTCCGCGGTGTCGTGGCTGCACCCGTTCCTGCTGAACAAGTCGTGGGAGGCGATCCCCGACATCCTGCGGGACCCGATCCCGTCCGGCGGGCTCACTGAGGGCGCGGTGCGGGCGGTCTGCTACATCGTCATCGCGCTGTCGCTGGCCTACGCGCGCATCACCACCCGCGACGGCTGAGCTCTTCCCGGCTTCCGAGTCCCTGATGGCCACCATGACGGCACTCAATGCCGTCATGGTGGCCTTCACGGCGCCGAAGCTCGGCTATCACCCCGATATCGCGGCCGGGAATCCTTACTCCGAATGGCACAGCGGTGGATTGACCGGTTCGGGTTTGGTCAGTAGCTTCTCGATGCCGGTCGACGTGGACTAGACCATTCGGATCGGCTCGTGCTGCGCGCCGACGTCGGCGCTGCCAGACCAGAGAGGGGATCCGACGTGCCAACAAGGCATCCGAGCACCCGTTCCAGAAGAGCACTCGCACTGTCCTGCGCCGGTTTCATCGCCCTGTCGGGGATCGCCGTCGCGAGCACGGCAAGCGCGGCCGATGAGGCGTCCGCCGCGCAGGCGCTGCGCGGGATGACGCTGGAGCAGAAGATCGGCCAGCTGTTCGTGCCGACGGTCTTCGGCAAGTCCGCCGACGAGGCCCACCCCGGCAACCGCAAGCTCTACGGCGTCGACACCCCGGCCGAGGTCGTGCGGCGCTACCACGTCGGCGGGATCATCTACTTCAACAACCCCGCCGCCGACACCGACAACGTCGACGATCCCGCGCAGCTCGCGCACCTGTCCAACGGCCTGCAGCGCGCGGCGCTGTCGTCGGGCTCGCACCTGCCGCTGATCCTGTCCATCGACCAGGAGGGCGGCCAGACCACCCGGATCAGCGCGCCCGCCACCGAGTACCCGAGCAACATGGCGGTCGGGGCAGGCCGCAGCACCGCCGACGCCAAGAAGCTGGCCTCGATCAACGGGCGCGAACTGCGCGCGATGGGCATCAACCAGGACTTCGCGCCGGTCGCCGACGTCAACTCGAACCCGCTGAACCCGGTGATCGGCTCGCGGTCGTTCTCCTCGGACCCGGCGCTGGCGAGCAGCATGGTCGCCGCCGAGGTGGACGGCTACCAGAACTCGGGACGCCGGACCGAGACGGTTTCGACCGCGGCCAAGCACTTCCCCGGCCACGGTGACGCCGCCGAGGACAGCCACACCGGGCTGCCGGTGATCAAGCGGACCGCGGAGCAGTGGCGGCAGATCGACCTGCCCCCGTTCAAGGCCGCGATCGCCGCGGGCGTCGACTCGATCATGACGGCGCACATCTCGGTGCCCAGCCTCGACCCGTCCGGCAACCCGGCGACGCTGTCGAAGCCGATCATGACCGGCCTGCTGCGCGACGAACTGCACTACGACGGCCTCGTCGTGACCGACGCGCTGCGGATGGACGGGGTGCGCAAGATGTACCCCGACGCGGAGGTCCCGGTGCTGGCGCTGGAAGCGGGCGTCGACCAGATGCTGCTGCCGCCGGACCTCGGCGTGGCGATCAAGGGCGTGACGGACGCGGTGCACAGCGGACGGCTCACCGAATCCCGCATCGACCAGAGCGTGGCGCGGATCCTGAAGGTCAAGTCCAAACGCGGCATCCTGGCGAAGCCGCTGGTCAACGAGCGCGAAGTGCCGTGCGTCGTCGGTACCCGCGAGCACAAGGACGCCATTTCGCGCATCAGTGCGAAGACGACCACCGTGCTGCGCAACGACGCGAAGCTGCTGCCGCTGAAGAAGCCGGGCAAGGTGCTGGTCGCGGGCTGGAACTCGCCCGACTTCCCCGGCTACCCGGCCGATCCGGTGACCTCGCTGGCGAAGCAGCTCGGCGGCACCGCGCTGCCCACCGGCGCCAACCCGGCCGCGGCGAAGGTCAGCGAAGCGGTGGCCGCCGCGAAGGACGCGGACACCGTGGTCGTGCTGACGAACGGCCTTCGCACCAACGCGGGTCAGGCCGCGCTCGTGAAAGGCTTGCAGGCAACGGGAAAGCCCGTCGTGGCGGTGTCCATCCAGGAGCCGTACGACCCCGGTTTCGCGGACGTGCCGACCTGGGTGGCCACCTACGACTGGCGTGACGTGAGCATGGCGACGCTGGCGAAGGTGTTGCGGGGCAAGCTTTCCCCGGCCGGGAAGCTCCCCGTCGAGGTACCTTCCGGTACCGACCCCGGGAAGGTCCTCTACCCCTTCGGCCACGGCCTCACCTGGTAACCCGTCCCCGAAGGTGGCCTTCGGGGCGCTCAAGTCCCCGAAGGCCGCCCTCGGGGAACCAGGCGCCACAAAAGCTCCCCTCGCGCCGCCCTGAAATCAGCCCACGATCGCGACGCCATCCGGGTCGAGGGCGAGGTGCACGGGGTCGCCCGCGCGCAGGTCCGCGCTCACCGGGGCCACGGCGTCCACTGTGGATTCCAACGCCGGAACGCGCACCACGAGGCGGAGGTGCTCCCGCCGGTGCACCCGGCTGACCACCTCGCCGTCGACCCCGTCCGGTGCCACGCGCAGCGCGGTCGGCCGCAGTCCTAATCGGACCGCGCCGTCGCGCGCTTCGGGCACCTCGACCGAACCCAGCGCGGAGGTCACCACACCCTCGGCCGCCCGCGCGTCGAGGAACGTGGTGACCCCGAGGAAAGCCGCGACCGTTTCGTCCACCGGGTTGCGCCACACCGAAGGCACCGCGCCCGCCTGCCGCACCTCGCCGCGCTCCAGCACCGCGACCCTGTCCGCGAGGGTGAACGCCTCCTCCTGGTCGTGCGTCACCACCAGTGTGGTGATCTTGGCTCCCCGCAACAACTCCGCGAGGTCCACCGCGAGCTGCTCGCGCAGGCTCGCGTCCAAACTGGACAGTGGCTCGTCCAGGAGCAGCAGCCGCGGCTTCGGCGCGAGCGCCCGCGCCAGCGCGACGCGTTGCGCCTCGCCACCGGACAGCTCGGTGATGCGGCGCTTGCCGTACCCGGCCAGGCCGACCAGGTCGAGCAGCGCGTCGACCCGCCTGGCCTGTTCGTCCTTCGCCACGCGGTGCATCCGCAGCCCGAACGCGATGTTGCCGCGCACGTCGCGGTGCGGGAAGAGCTGCCCGTCCTGGAAGACCAGGCCGAACTCGCGGCGGTGCACCGGTACGTGCGCGAGGTCGTGCCCGTCCCAGCGCACCGACCCGCCGGTCACCGGTTCGAGCCCGGCGATCGCCCGCAGCAGCGTGGACTTCCCCGATCCCGAAGGCCCGAGCAACGCGAGCACCTCGCCGTCGGCGATGTCGAGATCGACGTCGCGCACCGCCTCGAACGAGCCGTAGCGCACGCTCACACCGTCCACCGACAACGCCATCAGAACTCCCCCACGGTGCCGGTGCCGATCCGGTCGATCACCGCGACGGCCGCCACGGTGACGAGCATGAGCAGCGCGCACGCCGCGTAGGCCATCTGGTTGTTCAGCTCACCCGGCCGGGAGATGAGCGAGGAGATCGCGACCGGCAGCGTCGGCGAAGTGGGCCGCGCGAGGAAGCTCGTCGCGCCGAATTCGCCCAGTGCCACCACGAATCCGAACCCGGCCGCGGCCACCACCGCGCGGATCGTCAGCGGAACGTCGATCTCGCGCCACACCCGCGCCGGGCTCGCGCCGAGCGTCGATGCCGCCTGCCGCAGCCGCTCGTCGACCGAGCGCAGCACCGGCAGCACCATCCTGATCACCAGCGGGATGATCACCAGCGCCTGCGCGAGCGGCACCAGCAACGGTGACGTCCGCAGGTCGCCAGGCAACGCGTCGAGCGTCACCAGGTACCCGAAGCCGACCGTCACCGCGGACACCCCCAGCGGCAGCATCAGCGCCGCGTCCATCACTTCCCCCGCCCCGCGCGCGACACGGCCGGGCGCACGCCGCAGCGACACGAGCAGCACCGAGGCGAGAACGCCGATCACCATGGCGAGGAGCGTGGCGTCCGTCGCGGTGCGCAGCGACCGGATCGCCGCGTCCCAGCCC
This sequence comes from Amycolatopsis sp. CA-230715, assembly GCF_018736145.1. Taxonomy (GTDB): domain Bacteria; phylum Actinomycetota; class Actinomycetes; order Mycobacteriales; family Pseudonocardiaceae; genus Amycolatopsis. The sequence continues at coordinate 5,887,911 of NZ_CP059997.1, read as the reverse complement.
GAAACCGCGAGCGTGCCGGTCGACCCGTGCCCGGACAGCGCGCGGTAGCCGTCGAGGCTCCATCCGTCCGGAGTGGACACCGACTTCACCAGCAGCGCGACGATCGGGGTGAGCGTCATGGCCAGCACCGCGAGCCCGGCGCCGACGACCCACCACTCGCGCCCCTCCGGCCGTCGAGCGGTTTCGGCCCGCGCTCGAAGGCGGAGCGCGGTCTCCCGCCGTCGCCTCGCCACCGCGCCCGCGACCAGCGCGGCGACCACGGCGGCGAGCTGCACGAGAGAAAGCGCGGCCGCGCCGGAAAGGTCGAGCAGATCCACGGTCCGCAGGTAGATCTCGGTCTCCAGGGTGCGGAACCGCGCGCCGCCGAGGATCAGCACGACGCCGAAACTGGTGGCGCAGAACAGGAACACCACCGCCGCGGCCGATCCGATCGCGGGTGCGAGCGCGGGCAGCGTCACCTCGCGGAACGCGCGCCACCGCGAAGCGCCGAGCGCGCGGGCCGCGGCTTCCGCGCGCGAGTCGAGGTGCGTCCACAGGCCCGCGACCGTGCGCGCGACGACCGCCACGTTGAAGAACGCGTTCGCGAGCACGATCGACACCACGCCGCCGCCCGGCCACAGCGCGCGGAACGCCAGGCCCACCACGACGGTCGGCAGCACGAACGGGATCAGCACGAGCGTGCGCACGAGCGCGACGCCCGGCAGTCGCACCCGCGCCAGCAGGAACGCCACCGGCAAGCCCGCGACGACGGCCAGCAGCGTGGACGCGGCGGCCTGCGCCAGCGTGAACGCGGCCAGCCGCCACGTCTCCCCGCTCGCCAGCGCCGTAGTGACGCCGCCACCGGAGAAGCCGCGCCCGACGATCGCGAGCACCGGCCACGCGAAGAGCACGGCGAGGAAGCCGATCGGCACCACGGCCAGCAGCGCCAGCCCGGTACCGCGCCTGGTCAGGACTCGATGAGCGAGCGCCACTGGCCGATCCACCGTTCCCGTCCCGCCTGCACCTGGTCACCGGGCAGCGAAGCGGGCTTCGACGGCAGCGGCGCGGTGTCCGCCCAGCCCGCGGGCAGGTCGACGCCCTGGCGCGACGGGTAGACGTACATGTTCGCCGCGACCGTCGTCTGGAACTGCTGGGACAGCAGGAAGTCGACGACCTTCTGCGCCTTCTCCGGCTGCTTCGCGTTCGTGAGCACCCCGGCGTACTCGACCTGGCGGTAGCAGGTGTCGAGCAGCGCCTTCGTGCGCGGCTTGCCGTCGTTGCCGATCTCGGCGGCGGGCGAGGAGGCGTAGGAGACCACGATCGGGCGCGGGCCCTTGCCGGAGGAACCGGAGAAGTCCTGCGTGTAGGCCTCTTCCCAGCCGCTGACCGGTTTCATGCCGTTGGCCTTCAGCCGCTTCCAGTAGTCCTGCCAGCCCGTCTCGCCGTACTTCGACACCGTGGCGAGCAGGAACGCGAGACCGGGCGAAGAGGTCGCCGGGTTCTCCAGCACCAGCAGGTCCCGGTACTTCGGGTCGGCGAGGTCGTCGAGCGTCGCCGGGACCGGGAGGTTCTTCGACGCGAAGTAGCCCGTGTCGACGTTCACGCACACGTCGCCGACGTCGACCGCGGAGAGCCGGTGTTCCGGGTCGATCGCGTAGCGCTGCGGGCCGCGGTCCGTCTCCGGGCTCGTGTACGGCGCGAACACGCCCTCGGCGAGCGCGCGCGAGGCGAACGTCGAGTCCACCCCGTACGCGGCGTCGGCGATCGGACTGGCCTTCGTGAGCACCAGCTTGTTCGTCAACGCGCCCGCGTCACCCTGCTTGACCGGCTGGATCCGGACACCGGACTGCCGCTGGAAGGCGTCGAGGACGTCCTGCGGCACCGCCCACGAATCGTGCGTGGCCAGCGTGACGACGGTAGGCCCCTGCGGCGCGCCCTGCTCGCCGCCGAGCGAACACCCCGCCAGCAGGACCCCGATCGCGCCCAGCGCACTCGCCAGCCGCTTGACTCCCATGGGTCCTCCTCGCTTCGACCGGCAGGAGGCTGGGTACGCCTCCCTCCACCGGCATGATCCGGATCAGGTGCGAACGGTCGCGGTGCGGTGCCCGCCTCTCAGCCCGGCCGTGCCGGACTCCCGTGGCAACCGTGCAGCGTACTAGCCGCCGTAGCACCATGGAGTGCCATGGCGGACCTACTGAACGACACGCAGATTTCCGAAGCACTCGCCACGCTGAGTGACTGGCAGCGGGACGGCGATTCGATCGTGAAGACCACGAAGCTCGACAGCTTCGGCCAGGCGATCGCCGTGGTGAACCGGGTAGCCGAGCTCGCGGAGAGCGTCGACCACCACCCCGACATCGACATTCGCTGGCGCACGCTGACATTCCGGCTGAGTACCCATTCCGACGGCGGCATCACGGGCAAGGACGTCTCGCTCGCCCAGCAGATCGACGAGACCATCAACAGCCTGTGACCTTGGTCGCCCCGGGCAACATGATCACGGGTCTCGCGCGTCCCTCCATCAGGAGGGATGCACATGATCAAGTTCTTCACCCGGCTGGGCGCGACACTGGCGGTGCTGGCGGTCTCCGCGCTGGCGCTGGTTGTCCCGGCGAACGCGGACACCGGCAAGGCCCCGGCCGCCACGCGCGGCCAGGAAGCCGCGGCCGCGTCCGGCGACGTCACACAGGCACTCGTGGTCGGCGGGCTCGCGTTCGTCCTGATGGTCGCGGCCGCAGGCGGGGTGCTCTGGTTCACCGCGCGCAAGCGGCACCACGAACCGCACTGACCACCGCTTATGCGATCTCGGCGTGATTTAGGGCACAGTTGTTAACAATCCGCGTGATCAAAGCGTTACCCCACGCGGAACTACCCTTACACGCCCCTTGGGATCGCCATGAACAGCACCACCTCGAGCCCCGCCCTGACCTCCGCCCAGCGCGCCTGGGTGACCTTCCTCGCCACCTCGATCACGCTGCTCAGCGTCATCGTGCTCGGCATCGCGGGCTGACTCCCGTTCTCGAAGCGGCTTCACGCCTCCGCGCGTGAAGCCGCTTCTTCTTGCGCGCGTACTCTTCGCGCGCCGCTCGCCGAGGTGCTCGGCCGCCCACACCCGGCAAGCCGCGAGCGGTGCCAGCAACGTCCGCCCCAGCTCCGTCAGCTCGTACTCGACCCGAGGCGGCACCTCGTCATACTCGGTCCGCGTAACCATCCCGTCCCGCTCGATCGCGCGAAGCGTCTGCGTGAGCACCTTGGGCGTGACGCCCCTGAGCGGCACCTGCAACTCCGAAAACCGCCGTGGCCCGCGCTCAAGACACAACACCACCAGGCCACCCCACTTGTCGGCGATCCGGAACGGCGTCACGCTCGACGGGCATCCCGGCGCGAACATATCCGGCTGAAGAGACTCCCTCACCCCACCGAAGCTACGTGCCGCGATTACCCTTTGCTCCTCAGTGCGCCAGACGTCGGAGCAGGGACACGTACCGCGCACCCCCGCCCAGACAACGGCAGATTCGATCTTCGCACCGTGTCGAGATGAAGGAGTCCTAGTTACAACCCTGGGGAAACGTTGATTGACCATTGAACTGCACATCTTCCGCACTCAAAAGCGAAACAATCACCGAGCGGCAAACTGATAACTATCGACACACAATTTAAGCAAGACTGAAATGCTGTTCAGTAAACTAGTTAGCGACAAAATAAATAATAGAAACTTGACAAGTAAACTTGAAATTATGACACAAATTGACGGATATCTCTAACTACGTCACTGATACGATCGAGCGCACCTGAAGCAAGTACTTCGTCTATTGGCCATTTTTCACCGAGTGCAAGATCAGAAAGATCTGCCTCATGCACTATTCTATTCCTTCTATTGACTATCAGGTCAAGTTTCTTTCGCATCCGTTCGGCACCGGCCCCTTTTCCGTAGGTGGTCGACCAAAAGGGTGGATCACATATCAACTTCAGACCTGCCGCTATATCGTCAGCGCGCTGATATGTCTTTCTTGACACAGCTTCCCGAATTACCGAGCGACAAATCAACTGCGATTCATACTCTGATTCAACCTTCCCAAGATCAAAAGCTAACGACGCTGGCAACTGAAGGCCACAGAATCCAACCCCCTTTTGTCGCACTCCCTCAAAGATCTCCACAAGAGAGATAACAATGACGTCATGAACGTAATGGTCCAGCGCACTTACCCCAAAGACCAACGCCGAACGCAGCAAATCATCCCATTGCATACCCGCACCGGCAATTGCGCGCAACTTCTCGCTGAGACCTACCAAATCTCGACATCTAGCGATCTCGCGCTCAAAATTCCGGTAGGATGCCGCACTCATTTAGTCAACGATTCGATCTTCGCGGCCATATCATTGAAGGTTTCATGGAAAGCATCAATAGCTTTTTTCGTATTGTCCCACAGATTTCCTCCGCGTTTCACATCGGGCTGATTTAATGAAAACACGGGTTTTTGCTTCTTTTGCGAAATCGCTATAAGTGAATTGAAGTCCGAGATCGAAGCAAGTCGAAGCTCCGCCTCGAACTCGGCCGCCTTGTACCGGTCCGCAGGTAGCAGCATGTCACACGAACCAAGCGCAGGCTTCAGTTTTTCCATCATGACGTCGCCAAGTTCATCGATATACTCCTGAAAAGCCCTAGTAGGCTTTCTACCCTTGAGATTGTATCGCTGTATGAGCGCACCCAGCAGCTTAGGATTCGGTTCTGGAAAAGGGTAGTCCGCTTCTTTGAAAATGTCCATATCGGCTGCTCTTTTCGCCCATTTAACCCACCGAGGAACCACTCTCGCGAGCGACTCAATAGCCATTACCGAGAAGATGTCTGGCGAAGTTGGAACAATGAGATAATCTGCCGTCGCAACCAGATTCTGATTAATAGACCCCAATCCAGGGCTAAGATCAATGATCAAGTAGTCGGCCTGCAGAACCTCTGCCGTAATCGTGAACAAATGATTGAAGCTACCTGGAATATTCTGTAAGGCTTGAATGCTGCCGCTTAGCTCTTGGGCTATGCCCAACTGAATTTCGTACTCAGCCAACTGTATATGACCAGGCATAAGAAAGAGGCCATCTCTTCCCTTTACCTGAACACAATCCACCGGATCTAATACTTTGGGACGCGACTCAAATACAGGCTGCAACGCGCTCTTAATATTTCGATCACTGCTATGCGAGTAGAATTCTTCAAGTGTTTCCATCCCAGTGAAACCCATTACCATACCAGTTAGGTTGCACTGAGGGTCGGCGTCAACCAAAATTACACGATGCCCTCGTTCTGCGAGGATCCATCCAAGATTGAACGTAGTCGTAGTTTTACTAACACCGCCCTTGTTGTTAAATAGGGCAATCGACTGCATAGCGCCATCCTTCTCGTATCGCCAACCCCAACAGGCGACGAATCTTACGATTCGCACGATCACAGACCTAGGGAAATGCAGATTTTTCACCCGTTTGCCGCACATAAACTCACGACTATCGGCTGACTGCAGAAGGAGACAGTGAACCAGCGCTAAACCAATGCCTCGTTAGGCGACCGTGGAGTATTCAGGCATGGCGGTTCGTGCTGCACAAACCGCAGGACTCAGTTGCCGATCTAGCATTGAATGGGCCCGACATGTAGTCGGGCCCGTTCAACATACACTTGACATTCGGTGAGGCCGAAAACTTCCGCGATGCCGACCCTTGTCACCGCTAGACGTTGAACCTGAATTCGACCACGTCGCCGTCGGTCATGACGTAGTCCTTGCCTTCCATGCGGACCTTGCCCGCCGAACGCGCCGCCGCCATGGAGCCCGCTTCGACCAGATCGTCGAACGAGACGACCTCCGCCTTGATGAAGCCGCGTTCGAAGTCGGTGTGGATGACGCCCGCGGCTTGCGGGGCGGTGGCGCCCTGCGGGATGGTCCACGCCCGCGATTCCTTCGGGCCCGCGGTCAGGTAGGTCTGCAGGCCCAGTGTGTGGAAACCGGCGCGCGCCAGCGAGTACAGGCCCGGTTCCTCCTGTCCGACCGATTCCAGCAGCTCCCGCACCGACTCCTCGTCGTCGAGTTCCAGCAGCTCGGACTCGACCTTGGCGTCCAGGAAAACGGCGTCGGCGGGCGCGACGAGCTTCGCCAGTTCCTCCCGGCGCGCGGCGTCGGTGAGTACGCCCTCGTCGGCGTTGAACACGTACAGGAACGGCTTCGTGGTGAGCAGGCTCAGCTCGCGCAGCAGCTCGCCGTCGATCTCCTTCTGCGCGGAGAACAGCGTGCGGCCCTCGTCGAGGACCTCCTTCGCCTTCTTCGCGGCGTCGAGCGCGGGCTTGAAGTCCTTCTTCGTCCGCGCTTCCTTCTCCAGCCGCGGCAGCGCCTTCTCCAGCGTCTGCAGGTCGGCGAGGATGAGCTCGGTGTTGATCGTCTCGATATCGCTCATCGGGTCGATGCGCCCGTCGACGTGCACCACGTCCGGGTCGTCGAACACGCGGATGACCTGGCAGATCGCGTTGGCCTCGCGGATGTTCGCGAGGAACTTGTTGCCGAGCCCCGCGCCCTCGGAGGCGCCCTTCACGATGCCCGCGATGTCGACGAAGGACACTACCGCCGGGACAGTCTTCGCCGAGCCGAACACCTCGGCGAGCTTGTCCAGCCGGGCGTCGGGCAGCGGCACGACGCCGACATTGGGCTCGATCGTCGCGAACGGGTAGTTCGCGGCGAGCGCGTCGTTGCGCGTCAGCGCGTTGAAGAGGGTGGACTTGCCGACGTTGGGCAGTCCGACGATGCCGAGGGTGAGACTCACGGCCGCGAAGTCTACGTGGCCGCCCCGGTGGCGACGGCGGGCGGGCACCGGATCGTCATGGCGGATTCCCGCCAGTGCGGGACGGGTGCCGGTGGCAGGATCGAGCCCATGACCGAACTGACCATCCCCCGTGACCAGGGCGTCTGGCGTGACACCGAACGGTGCTACCGCGCCGTCACGGCTCGCGACTCGCGCTTCGACGGGCAGTTCATCATGGCCGTCCGCACCACCGGGATCTACTGCCGCCCCTCGTGCCCCGCGGTCACCCCGAAGTCCGCGAACGTGACGTTCTACCCGACCTCGGCCGCCGCGCAGGCGGGCGGGTACCGCGCGTGCCGCCGCTGCCTCCCGGACGCGGTGCCCGGCTCCCCGGAGTGGAACGTGCGCGCCGACCTCGCCGCGCGCGCCATGCGGCTGATCTCCGACGGCGCGGTCGAGCGCGAAGGCGTGCCCGGTCTCGCGCGGCGGCTCGGCTATTCGGAACGGCAGCTCGGCAGGGTCCTGACCAGCGAGCTCGGCGCCGGCCCGCTCGCACTGGCGCGGGCGCACCGCGCGCATTCGGCGCGCCTGCTCATCGAGATGTCCGAACTCCCGCTGACCGATGTGGCGTTCGCCGCGGGGTTCGCCAGCGTCCGCCAGTTCAACGACACGATCCGCGAGGTGTTCGCGACGACGCCGTCGAACCTGCGGGCCGCCGCGGCGAAAGCGCGTCGGCGTGCGGGCTCCGCCGAGGCGGAGGCCGGGAACACCGGGGCGAGGCTGACGCTACGGCTGCCGTACCGCAGACCGTTCGACGCGGACGGCCTCCTGCGGTTCTTCGCGGCGCGCGCAGTGCCGGGCGTCGAGAACATCAGCACCGACGGCGGCCGGATCACCGGCTACGGCCGCACGCTCCGCCTCCCGCACGGCGCCGGAACCGCGTGGCTTTGGCCAGCGGACGGCCATTTCCGCTGCGATCTGCGCCTGTCCGACGTCCGCGACCTCAGCAGCGCGGTCGCCAGGATCCGCCGCCTGCTCGACCTCGACGCGGATCCCGAAGGCATCCGGCACGTGCTGTCCGCCGACCCCGCGCTCGCGCCCGTCGTGGTGGCGGTGCCGGGCATCAGGGCTCCCGGCGCCGTCAACGGGGCGGAGCTGGTGATCAGGGCGATGCTCGGCCAGCAGGTCTCGGTCGCCGCCGCCCGCACCGCGGCCGGGAAGCTCACCGCCGAACTCGGCGGCACGCTGCCGTGGCCGGGCGAGTGCACGCTGACCGCGTTGTTCCCCACGCCCGAAGCGATCGCGGCGCGCGGCAGGGAGGTGCTGCGCGGACCGCGGCGCCGGATCGACGCGATCGTCGCCGTCGCCGACGCGCTCGCCTCCGGCAAGATCGACGTCCACATCGGACGCGACCCCGGTGAGCTGCGCGCCGAACTGCTCGCACTGCCCGGAATCGGGCCGTGGACGGCGGACTACACGCTCATGCGGGTGCTCGGCAGTCCCGACATCCTGCTTTCCGGCGACCTCGTGCTTTCCGGCGGCGCCGCCGCGCTGGGCATCACCGAGCTGACCGAACACGCCTCGGCCTGGCGGCCGTGGCGCACCTACGCCGGCATGTACCTGTGGCACGCCGCCGACCGAGGAGTCTCCGCATGAGCATCGCACACTGGTCCACAATGGACACCAAGGTCGGCCCGTTCACGGCCGTCGTGGCCACCGACGGCGCCGTGCTCGCCTCCGGCTGGACCGGCGACGTGGCCGAGCTGACCCCGTTGATCTCGCCCGCGGTCGCACCGGGCGAACTGCGCGAGAAGCGCGATCTCGGGCCGGTCAGCAAGGCCGTCCGCGCCTACCACGCGGGCACGCTCGACGCTGTCGACGGCATCGAAGTCCGCCAGCGCTCCGGCGAATTCCGCCAGCACGCCTGGGAAGTGCTGCGCACGGTGCGGGCGGGCGAACCGGTGACCTACGCCGACTACGCCGCGCTCGCGGGGCGCCCGTCCGCCGTTCGCGCGGCGGCGACGGCTTGCGCCCAGAACGCGGCGGCGCTGTTCGTACCGTGCCACCGCGTGGTGCGCACCGGCGGCGGCATGGGCGGGTTCCGCTGGGGCGTGGACGTCAAACGCTGGCTGCTGACACACGAAGCCGCCTGAGAAGTTGCCGCGGGAACCCGGCTTCAGTCGGTGAAGGCGACGGAGTCGGCAAGATCCTTCTGACTTTCGAGCGCGCTGAGACGTTCGGTGAGTGCCGCGTGGACGGCGCTGTAGGTGTCGGAACCGAGGGTCAGGCGCAGGGGCGGCTTCGGGTGACGGGTGGTGTCGTAGATGGCGGCGGCGAGTTTGGCCGGGTCGCCGGGGAAAAGGCTCTTGTCGACGGTTTCCAGGTAGCGCCGGGCCTGACCGACCGCGTTGTCCCGGTAGGCGGCCGTTTCCGTGGTGTACTGCAGGGCTCCGGCGAAGCCGGTGCGAGTGGCGCCCGGCTCGACGAGGGTGAGATGGATGTCGAAGCCGGAAACCTCGCGGCTGACGCTCTCGGTGAAGCCCTCCAGCCCCCACTTGCCCGCGTGGTAGGCGCTGTGCGTGGGGACGCCGACCTGACCGCCCATACTGGAGATCTGGATGATGCGGCCGCCGCCCCGCGCGCGCATCGGCCCCAGGAAGGCCCGAGTGATCATGAGCGGGGCGAGCAGGAGAACCTCGATCTGGTCGCGGACCTGCTCGACGGTCATCTCCTCCGCAGCGCCCACGACCGCGTATCCGGCGTTGTTGACCACGATGTCCACCGGCGCCGATCCGAGCACCCTGCCGAGCACTTCGTCGACTTGGACCGGTCGCGCGAGGTCGAGAACGTCGACGGTCAGCTGGCCTCCGTACGTCTCGCGCAGATCCGCGAGAGCCGCAGGGCGGCGAACCGTCGCCGTGACCCGGTCACCGTTCCGGAGTGCGTGTTCGGTGAGATGGCGACCGAGGCCGCCGGAGGCCCCGGTGATGAGCCAGTGCCGTTCGGCCTTGTCGGAGAGAGCGGACATCGGCGTCTCCTGGGTAGAGTGATACCGGAACATGTTCCACTTAAAGTTAAGCGGAACATGTTCCGGAAAGCAATCGGAGATCGACCTCGAAGGATTCCGCATGCCCGCCACACCCCGCCGTACCAGGAGTGACGCGCTGCAGAACCGGGAACGCCTGCTGGAGGTGGCCGCACGGGTCTTCGGCGAGCAGGGGCTGGACACGGCACCCGCCGCGATCGCCAAGCAGGCCGGTGTCGGCGTCGGCACGCTCTACCGGCACTTCCCGACCAGGGAGGTGCTCATCGACGCCGCCTACCGGCGTCAACTCACCCACGTGTGCGAAAAGGTGAACGACCTCGTCACCCGGCACCCGGCCGCCGAGGCGACCCGGAGGTGGATGGCGCACTTCATCCGCTACGCCACGGCCAAGAGCGGGATGTCCGAAGCCCTCAACGCGGTCATCGCCTCCGGGATCGACCCGTACTCCGACAGCCGCGCACTGCTCACCGACGCCGTCGCCACCCTCCTCGCGGCCGGTGCCCGCGATGGCAGCCTACGAACCGACGTCACCCCCGACACCGTCCTGCTCCTCATGGGCGGTATCGCGTATTCCGTGCAGCACGGCTCCGAAGAGCAAGCCCGCCCACTCGTCGACCTCTTCATGGACATGCTGACCAAAGGTCCGAGCTGAGTCCTAGGCCACGAGGTCCACTGTGGACCCGCTGCGAGCCTTGTGCACGCGAAGGCGGGTCGGGATGCGCTGGCGCAGTTCCTCGACGTGCGAGACGAGGCCGACGACCCTGCCGCCGGCGCGCAGCTCGTCCAGGATGTTCATGACCTGGTCGAGCGTCTCCGCGTCGAGGGTGCCGAAGCCTTCGTCGACGAACAGGGTGTCGAGCAGCGCGCCGCCGGTCTCGGCCGCGACGACGTCGGCGAGACCGAGAGCCAGCGCGAGCGAGGCGAGGAAGGATTCGCCGCCCGACAACGTTTTCGCGGGCCGGACAGCGCCCGAGTAGTCGTCGAGGACGTCGAGCCCGAGGCCGCCGCGCGTGCCCCGCGAACCCGCGGCGTCCGAGTGCACGAACGAATACCGGCCCTGGCTCATCGAGCGCAGGCGCGCGGTGGCCGCGAGCGCGACCTCTTCGAGCCTGGCGGCGAGCACGTACGAGCGCAGCGACATCCGGCGTGCGTTCTGGCCCCTGCCGTTGACGACGTCGGTGAGCGCGTCCAGTTCGGCGAATTCGGCCTCGGCGGGCGCCAGCTCGTCGAGGGTGAACTCCAGCTTCTCGGTCAGCGCCGAAAGCTCCGTCGAACGCGCTGTCGCGGCTTCGAGGGTCGCGAAGGCCGCACGTGCCGCTTCGCGCGCCTCGGCCGCGGCCTCGCGCGCCGCCTCGACGTCGACCTCGGTTTCCGGTGCCACGTCGGCAAGTTCGGGCTCGGCGAGCACTCCGCGCGCCCGCGCTTCCTCGGCGGCGAACTCGCTGATGCGCTTTTCGAGTTCGGCGATCTCGTCCGCGGACTTCGCGGCTGCCTTCACGTCCTCGACACCGGAGAACTCCGCCTTTTCCAGTGCGGCACGCACGACGGCGCGCTGCTCGTCGAGGCGTTCCTCGGCGGCGAGCCTGCTCGTGCGGGCTTCGGCGAGGGAGTCGAGCGCGGCGACGACACCGGTCAGATGTTCTCGCCGGGCAGCGACATCGCGGTGCTCGCCTCGCGCGTTTTCCAGGCGTTCGCGGCGTTCGGTGATCGTCGCGGTCAGCGCTTCCTGTTCGGCGCGGGCCTTCGCCACCGCTGCGTCCGCGGCACGGCGCCGGGCCGACAGCTGCTCCGCCTCGGCTTCGGTCTTGGTGATCAGCCCGGCCAGCCGCGCCTTGTCCTTCGCGAGTACCGCGAGTTCGCCGGCTTCGGCCTTGACCTTGGCGTGCGCTGCGGTCAGTTCGTCCGGCGACTGCGCGCGCAGCCGCTCGTGCAGCACGGCCACCGCGTGTTCGGCCTCGGTCTTCGCGGCCTCCGCCTTGGCACGGGCGGCTTCCGCGCGGGCTTCCGCCTGTTCGGCGAGGTTTTCCTGCCGCTCGTCGACCTGATCCCCGGACGGGGCGGCGGGTGCCGGATGCTCGGCGGACCCGCAGACCGGGCAGTCGTCGCCGGGCCGGAGCCCACGCGCCAGCTCGGCGGCCATGCCATCGAGCCGCAGTTCGCGCAGCCGCAGGCGGTGCTCGCGCGCGGTTTGGTGCTCGTCGACCGCGGCACGCAAGATCTCCTGCGCGGTGGCCAGGCTCGCCTGCGCACCCGGAAGTTTCGCGGCGTCGGCGACCAAACCGGCCAGCTCGGTTTCCTTCGCTCGGACGCCTTCGAGCTTGGCTTCGGCTTCACCGGCCACGATCCACTGCTCCCGCAGCGCGGTCAGCTTCGCGGGTGCGGCTTCGAGCTGCGTGGCCACTTCAGCGGCTTCGCTCGCCGAAGTCTTCTCGACCTGCTGAAGCCTCGTGACCTCACGTTCGTCTTCGCGCTGCCGATCGGCTTCGGCGACGAGCCCGGCGAGCGCGCCCGCTTCTTCGCGGAGCCCACCTGCCAGCTCCCGCAGCCGCTCCACCGGGGCGCCCTGTTCCTCGCAGCCCAGCTCGACAAGCGCCTGTTCACGGCGTTTCTCGGTCTCAAGTGCTTGGCGCGCCTGCGTTTCCAGCCGCGCCGCGCGCCCGGCCTCGTCGAGCACCGGCAACGCCCGCGTCGCCGCCGCGACCTGCGCCGCCCACCCATCGCGTTCTTCTCGGCGCGCTTCCAGCTCGGTGAGCTTCGCCCGCGCCGTGCGCACCCGCTCCACCCGACGCGCCGCGTCGGTCCGGACCGCGAGCAGTTCGTCGGCCTTCTTGCTCTTGGACCTTGCCAGGCTTTCGGCCTGCTCCGCCGAGGACACCGCGTCCTTCGCCACGCTGAGCAGCTCGGCGACCCATTCGGAATCGGCGTTCTCCGGGATCTCGCGGCCCGCCGCCTGCGCGAGGCGCGCCACCCACTCCCGGACAGACTGCCGCCGCCGATCCAGCGCGCGGCCCCGTTCGGTGCGCCGCTCGCGGAACCAGCGCTCCACCTTGGCGAAGCGTTCGGTGCCGAACAGCCGCTCGAGCAGTTGCTCGCGCTCGGTGGTCTCGGCGCGCAGGAACCGCGCGAACTCGCCCTGGGGCAGCAGGACGACCTGGAAGAACTGTTCGGCGCTCATCCCGAGCAGGTCCTGCACGGTCCGGCCGACCTCGTCGATCCGGATCAGCCCCTCCGGCGCGCTCCCGTGCGGCGGGTCGTCGAGCCAGGTCAGCGAAGCCTTCGCGTGCTCGGTGGTGGTGCCGGTGCCGCGCCGCTTCGGCCGCTGGTACTCCGGCCTGCGCACCAGCCGGAACCGGTGGCCCTGCACGGTCAGCTCGAGCGCGACCTCGGTCGGCGTGTGCTCCGCGGCGATATCGCAGCGCAGGCGCTTCACCTGGCCGCGCGCGCCGGGAACGACCCCGAACAGCGCGAACGCGATGGCGTCGAGCAGCGTCGTCTTCCCAGCCCCGGTGTCGCCGTGCAGCAGGAAGAGGCCGTCCGCACCGAGGGCGTCGAAGTCGACGACCTCGTGACCGGGATAGGGCCCGAAGGCCGCCACCTCCAGCCGGTGCAGTCTCATTCCTCTTCTTCCCGTCCCGACGCCTCTAGCGCTTCCGTGAGCAGCTCCTGTTCACGGTGGTTGGGCACCTCCCCCCGGGTGTCGGCGAGGAAGGTCTCCGCGATCTCGGAGTCCGAACGCCCGCGTACCGCCTTCGCGTACCGGAGCGCCGTCGTGGTGCCGCCGCCCTCAGGCTGCCAGTCGAGGTGCACAACGTGTGGGAAGCGCGCCCGAAGAGAGCGCATTCCGTCCACTGGGCGGACCGGATCGGTCAGCGTGACCGACAGGTAGCACTCCACGACCTGTTCGAAAACGGGCTCCTCGAGCAACTCGCCGAGCTTGCCGCTGATCTTCGCCAGCCGCCTCGGCACCGGCAGCTCGCGGCGGCGCACCTCGCCGAGGCCGTTCTCGTCGAGGTCGACGAGCCAGACCGCCTTGCGCTGCGCGGCTTCCTGGAACGAGTACGCGAGCGGGCTGCCCGAATAGCGCAGATGCGGTGCCAGCACCTGCGGCCCGTGCAGGTGGCCGAGCGCGACGTAGTCGACCCCGTCGAACACCGAGCCTGGCACCTGTTCGACGCCGCCGACCGCGATCGTGCGCTCCGATTCGCTCGGCGCGCCGCCGGTGACGAACGCGTGCGCGAGCACGACCGATCTCGTGCCGGGCTCGCGGGCGGCCAGGTCCTCCCACACCCGCCGCATGGCCTCGGTGAGCACGCCGGTGTGCCCGCGCGCGTCGGGCACGCCGAGCGCGTGGCGCGCCGGTTCCGGCTCCAGATAAGGGATTCCGTAGAACGCGACGGTGCCGTGCCGGTCTTCGACGAGCACCGGCTCGTGCAACCGAGCGATGGTGGTGCGCAGGTGGAGCCCGCCCGCGGCGGCGAAATCCGCGAACGCGCCGAGGCGGGGCGCGGAATCGTGGTTGCCCGAGGTGAGCACGAGCCGCGCCCCCGCCGCGTGGAGCCTGCCGAGCGCGGCCGTGGCCACGCGCACCGCGTCGGCCGAGGGGACCGCGCGGTCGTAGACGTCGCCCGGCACGACGACGACGTCCACCGCCTCGTCGACCACGAGGTCGGCGAGGTGGGACAGGATCGCCTCCTGGTCGGCAAGGAGGTCCGCGCCGTGGAAGGTGCGGCCGACGTGCCAATCGGAGGTGTGCAGGACTCTCACGCCGCCCAAGCTAGAGCCCCGCACCGACAACTCTGCGCACACCCCCGGCTACAGTCACTCGAACGAGTGTTCGGGACCGGTGTCTTCCCTGGTTCGGCGTCGCGACCGGTTCTCGGCGCCACCAAAGGAAAAACCAGCCGGGCGGCGCGTCCGCGGGTTTCTGTCGTACCCCTGCGCCAGAATGCGACGAGGTCGGCTGAGAAGGGGTGTTTCCAGTGGGTTCGGCGGTGTTCGGCACGGCGACGGTGGTCGTCGCGCTGGCGCTCGCGGTCGGGGTGTTCCTGTTGTGGCGGCTGTACAACGACAGTCTCCGCAGGGCCGACGCGGCGGCGCGCCAGGTCGATGTCGAGCGGTCGCGGGTGGACCAGCAGCAGGCCGCGCTGCGCCGCTACGAGGTCGCGTTCGCGTCCATCAGCGGCCGCGGCGAACTGGGCGAGCAGGTGCTCGTGGAAACCGCGCGCGCGCTCGGGCTGCGCGAGGGGCTGCACTTCACGCTGCAGACCGATCTCGCGGGCGGCGGCGCCGCGAAACCGGACATGGTGCTCAGGGTCGCCGGCGACCGGACGGTCCCGGTCGACGCGAAGGCGAGCATGGCGTGCTGGGCGGAGGCGGTGGAGACGAACGACACCGACGAGCGGATGGACGCGCTGCGCGTGCACGTGCGCAACCTCCGCTCACGCGCGGCCGAGCTGGCGGGCAAGGGATACCAGCGCTGGGCGGACGCGATCTACGGCACGATCATGTTCGTCCCGTCCGACGCCGCGGTGGTCGCCGCGCTCGACACCGATCCCGAGCTGCTGCGCTGGATGATCGACCGGCGGGTGTTCCTGTGCGGGCCCACCGGGTTCGCCATCGTCGCCTCCGCCGCGATGTTCGCGGCGAGCGACCGAGCGGTGATCGAGGACGTCGAACGGGTCCGCGCCGGTGCCGCGTCCGCGCACCGCGCGGCGGGCAACGCCGTCGACGCGCTCAACCTCTCCAGCACGCACCTGCAGCGGTTCGTTTCGGCGCGCCGCCGCGAGCTGGACGCGCTCGAAAGCTTCCGGGCCGCGGTGGCCCCGCTCACCGAAGCCGCCGCGAGCCCCGCCCCGGTACCCGAAGTCAGAAGGGGGGACGAGCTGGCCGCCGGTTGAGCGGACAACTTCATACCCACCCGATTTGCCCGGGTCCCCGGCGCGGTCCGGCGTCCAGCCGAAAAGGTTGAGACCACCTGGCCGAGTGTTGTGTTTCGCAACTTCACGGCAGTGGTAGCCGCAATGCGTCTCGAACGGGATACGGTGTTCTCTTGTGACCGCCATTCGCGATCGCCGGAGCGATCCAGACGCCGACGGTGCCCCGGTACCTTGGGACGAGCGTCCCGTCCTCGGCGCCAGAAGAGGTCTGCCCTGGTGGGGTGCGGTACTGCTGGCGTTCGGCCTGGCCGTCGTCGGCGCCGTGATCGACCTCAAGTTCTTCGGCAAGACGGACCCCGGCCCGCTCTTCTACACGCTCTACGTCCTCGGGTCGGTCGGTGGCGTCGCGGCGGTGCAGCGACGCGGGCTGTTCGGGCCGATGGTGCAGCCGCCCCTGGTGCTCGCGCTGAGCGTGCCCGGAGTGATCCTGCTGGTCGTCGGGGCCCCGAACAGCGGGCAGAGCGACGGCCTGGCGAAGGTCCTCCAGGTCGGGCAGCCGCTGATCAACGGCTTCCCGATGATGGCGATCACCACGG
Organism: Amycolatopsis sp. CA-230715; assembly: GCF_018736145.1. Lineage (GTDB taxonomy): Bacteria > Actinomycetota > Actinomycetes > Mycobacteriales > Pseudonocardiaceae > Amycolatopsis. The sequence goes on along the minus strand of NZ_CP059997.1, from coordinate 5,871,637 downwards.
TCCTCACGCTCGGGATCGGGATCTGGCGGATCTACCGCGAACGCGACCCCGAGGCGGTCAAGGCGAAGGAGCGCGCGATGGAGCGCGCCCGTGAACGGGAGCGCGCCGAAGGCGCGAAAGGCCCTCGTGGCGGCGCCGGAGCGCCGCCCGCCCGGGGTGCCCGTCCCGCCGACGGCCGCACCACCGGGCCGCAGCGCAGGCCGATGCCGCCGGAGGGCGCGCCGCCTCGCCGCCGCCCCCGGCCGGAGGACGCCGACCGCAGGCGCGACCCGGACGCGCGCAAGACCCCGCCGCCAGGACGCGGCCAGCGACCGCGGGCTCCCCGCCCCGAAGACGCCGACCGCAGGCGCAATCCTGCGAGCGGCAACCCCCGCGCCCGGAAGCCACCGCCACCGCAGCGCGGCGGCAATCCCAACCCCGACGCCCCCCGTCGCGGCCCGCGGCGCCCACCGCGCGCGAACCGCCCCTGGGACGACGAGGGCTGACGGCCCACGCTGCAGTTAGCGGGCTAAACGTCGTGAGCCGCCGAGCCGCCGAGAATCCTGGCGGCTCGGCGGTGGGGTGGGTCAGCTGCTCTTGGTGCGCAGTTCCCGCGGCAGCGCGAAGGCGATCTTCTCGTTCGCGGTGGTGACCTCGTCGACGTCGCCGTAGCCGCGCTCAGCGAGCCAGTCGATCAGCTCCATCACGAGCACGTCCGGCACCGAGGCGCCGCTGGTGACGCCGACCGTGGTGACGCCGTCGAGCCAGGTTTCGTCGACCTCGCGGGCGAAGTCGATCAGGTGCGAGTCGCGCGCGCCCGCCTGCAGGGCGACCTCGACGAGCCGCTTCGAGTTGGACGAGTTCTTCGAGCCGACGACGAGCACGAGATCGCATTCGGGCGCCATCGCCTTGACCGCCACCTGCCGGTTCGACGTGGCGTAGCAGATGTCGTCGCTCGGCGGGTCCGCGAGGTCGGGGAAGCGCTCGCGCAGCTGGTCGACGCGCTCCATGGTCTCGTCGACGCTGAGCGTGGTCTGCGAAAGCCAGATAACCTTGGACGGATCGCGCACGGTCGCTTTGTCGACATCGGCCGCGGTGTCCACGAGCTGCACGTGCTCCGGAGCCTCACCGGCGGTGCCTTCGACCTCCTCGTGGCCTTCGTGGCCGATGAGCAGGATGTCGTAGTCGTCCTTGGCGAACCGGTTGACTTCCTTGTGCACCTTGGTCACCAGCGGGCAGGTCGCGTCGATCGTGCGCAGGTTCCGCTCGGCGGCCTCGGCGTGCACCGCGGGCGAGACGCCGTGCGCGGAGAACACCACGAGCGCGCCTTCGGGCACCTCGGAGGTCTCGTCGACGAAGATGACACCGCGCTCGCGCAGGGTGTCCACCACGTGGCGGTTGTGCACGATTTCCTTGCGCACGTACACCGGCGGGCCGTAGAGCTCGAGCGCCTTCTCGACCGCGACCACCGCCCTGTCGACGCCGGCGCAGTAGCCGCGCGGCTTCGCGAGCAGCACGCGCTTGCGGGGTTCGGAGGTGGCTGCGGGTTCGGTTCCGGGACTCGCTGCACTCATGCCCCCCAGGGTACGGCCACCGTCCATGTGCGGCGGGTCACGCGCCCTGCGCCGAATCGCCCATCCGGTTGGGCAGGATGGCGCCGGTACGGCACGCTAGTCATCATGAAGCCTCTCCCGCTCCCCCTTCGCGTAGCCGCCGGGCTCGCCGTCACGACGGCAGAGCGGGTGCGCGAGCTCCCGAAGCAGGTCGCCGGGTTCCCGGTGACCGTCGCGAGCCAGGTGCTGCAGTTCTCGATGCGGGTCCAGCAGCACGTCACCGAGCTGGCCATCAAGGGTGACGACGCGCTGTCGTCGTTGCGCCCCGTCGAGGACACCCCGAGCTGGGCGACCTTCGACGAGGACATCGAGCCGCCGGTGAGTCCGGTCACCGAAGAACCGGAAGAACCCGAAGTGCCGGAAGTGCCCGTCGTTCGCGCGCAGACCGTGAACGGCAGCCACCCCGGCGCCGGTGACCCGTGGGCGGCCGAAGAGCAGGCGCTCGCCGAGGCGCAGGGCGACGGTCCGGCCGGGATCGCGCAGTACGACGACCTGACGCTGCCCCAGCTCCGGGCCCGCCTCCGGCGGCTGTCCGCGGAACAGCTCGAAGAACTGCTCGCCTACGAGCGCGACCACGAGAACCGCCCGTCGTTCATCGGCATGCTCGCCCGCCGTCTCGGCAACGTGCAACGCGAAGGCCCCGAAAACGCCACAGACGCCGCCGAAGACGAAGACCGGTGACGGCGCCGAAAGACGGCTCGAGCCCGGACAACGCGTGGCCGGTGCGCACGGTGGCCCGCAAGATCGCGGACTGGGTGCACCGGCTCGGCACGGTGTGGGTGGAGGGCCAGGTCACCCAGATCTCGGCGCGCCCCGGCACGTCGACGGCGTTCCTGACGCTGCGCGACCCCTCCGCCGACGTCTCGATGACGGTCACCTGTCCCACCGGCCTCCTCCGCTCGGTGGAGCCGCCGCTGCGCGACGGCGCGAGCATCGTGGTGCAGGCGAAGCCGACGTTCTTCCTCGGCCGCGGCACGATCAGCTTGCGCGCCACCGAAATCCGGGCGGTCGGCATCGGCGAGCTGCTCGCGCGGATCGAGCGGCTGCGCAAGCTGCTCGGCGCCGAGGGCCTGTTCGCGCGCGAACGCAAGCGCAAACTTCCGTTCCTGCCCAAGGGAATCGGACTGATCACCGGCAGGGCGTCCGCCGCGGAACGCGACGTGCTCGTGAACGCGCACGCGCGCTGGCCGTCCGCGCGGTTCCAGGTGCTCAACACCGCCGTGCAGGGCGTGCAGGCGGTGCCGCAGATCCTGCGCGCTCTGTCCACTTTGGACCGGGACCCGGCGGTGGAGGTGATCGTGATCGCGCGCGGCGGCGGCAGTGTCGAGGACCTGCTGCCGTTCTCCGACGAGGCGCTGTGCCGCGCGGTCGCCGCCGCGGGCACCCCGGTGGTGAGCGCGATCGGGCACGAGCCGGACACCCCGCTGCTCGACCACGTCGCGGACCTGCGGTGCTCGACGCCGACCGACGCGGGCAAGCGCATCGTGCCCGACGTCGCGGAGGAGAGCCAGCGCGTGCGGCAGATGCGCGACCGCGGGCGGCGCGCGCTGCACGGCTGGGTGGACACCCAGCGCAGGCTGCTCGACCAGATCCGCAGCCGCCCGGTGCTGGCGGACCCGTTCGCCCCGATCGAGCGGCGCCACGACGACGTCGAGCGCCATCGCGAGCACGGCAGGCGCGCGATCTTGTCCACACTATCGAGTGAACAGTCGGCGCTGACCTCGGCGAGGGCCCGGCTCACCGCGCTCGGACCTGCCGCGACGCTCTCCCGCGGCTACGCTGTCGTGCAATTTTCCGACGCCGAAGGCAACCTCAAGGTGCTCCGATCGGTCTCTGAAATCGAGGACGGCACATCGCTGCGCGTCCGCGTCGTGGACGGCGCGGTCACGGCGACGATCAGCGGTATCGAAGAGGGTGAAGGGCGGTAGCGATGCGAGCCACCAGCACGGCCGCTTTCCTCCCGCTCACCACGCAGGCCGCCGCCGGAGTGCGCGCGAGGGAAGTGCTCAGGATGGCCCAGGAGACCGAGTCGGCCGCCGCCGACTGCTGGGCCGCGCTGCTCGCCGGGTGCGAAGGCGCCGGCCGCTGGGGCCTGGATTCCCGCCTTCGACGGCTGTCCGAAGCGACCTCGCGGCACGTCGGCTCGCGGTGGTGGTTCGCCGAGGGCGCGAGTCACCGGCTCCGGGTCGCCCGCGCGCAGGCCGAGGTCGAGGACGCGATCGAAGAGGGCGACGGGAGCGAGTTCGCCAGGGCGTTCGTCGGGTACGACCACGCGATGGCGAGCGCGGTAGTGTGCGCTGGGTCGCCGGGCACCGAGCCCGCGAAACCCGCTCGGCCGAAGACGGGCACGGGCGGACGGCACCGGCGGCGCACCTGACCCGAACCGACCTGGAGCCGCGCAGCGTGAGCGAACCGAGTACCGAAACCGCCGAACTCGGCTACGAGCAGGCTCGCGACCAGCTCGTCGAAGTGGTCCGAGAACTCGAAGCGGGCGGCCTGTCGCTCGAACAGTCGCTTGCGCTGTGGGAAAAGGGCGAGCACCTGGCGAAGGTGTGCGAACGGCATCTCGAAGGCGCCCGTGAACGCATCGAAGCGGCGCTGGCGTCCGTTGAAGAGGGCGCCGAAGACGACGAACAGTGACGCTCACCATGACCGCCGGTAGCGCGGCGGGGGGTGGGGATCTGAGAGGATTGTGCCCCGCCGAGCCAAGTTGACTCCAGGAGGCACCATGCCGTCCACCAGCGCGCCCCGCCGCAAGGAAGCCCCTGACCGCAACCTCGCGATGGAACTCGTCCGGGTCACCGAGGCGGCCGCGATGGCCGCGGGCCGGTGGGTCGGCAAGGGCGACAAGATCGGCGGGGACGGTGCCGCGGTCGACGCGATGCGCCAGCTGGTGTCGACGGTGTCGATGAACGGCGTGGTGGTGATCGGCGAGGGCGAGAAGGACGAAGCGCCGATGCTCTACAACGGCGAAGAGGTCGGCAACGGCGACGGCCCCGCCTGCGATGTCGCGGTGGACCCGGTCGACGGCACGACGCTGATGGCGAAGGGCATGCCGAACGCGCTGGCGGTGCTCGCGGTCGCCGAGCGCGGCGCGATGTTCGACCCGTCCGCGGTGTTCTACATGGAAAAGCTCGCGGTGGGACCGGAGGCGGCCGGGCTGGTCGACCTGTCCGCGCCGATCGCGGAGAACATCCGCCGCGTGGCGAAGGCGAAGCACAGCGGCGTCTCCGACGTCACGGTGTGCGTACTGGACCGGCCGCGGCACGAGCAGATCGTCAAGGAGATCCGCGAGGCTGGCGCGCGGATCCGGTTCATCTCCGACGGTGACGTCGCGGGCGCGATCGCGGCGGCCCGCCCGACCACCGGCGTGGACATGCTGCTCGGGATCGGCGGCACGCCGGAGGGCATCATCGCGGCGTGCGCGATGAAGTGCCTCGGCGGTGAGCTGCAGGGACGGCTGTGGCCGAAGGACGACGCCGAGCGGCGGAAGGCGATCGACGCCGGGCACGACCTCGACCAGGTGCTCACCAACGACGACCTGGTGCGCGGGGACAACGCGTTCTTCTGCGCCACCGGCGTGACCGACGGCGACCTGCTGCGCGGCGTGCACTACCGCGCCGGCGGCGCCACCACGCAGTCGATCGTGATGCGGTCCAAGTCCGGCACTGTCAGGCTTATCGACGGCTACCACCGGCTCGAGAAACTTCGCGCGTACGCGTCGGTCGACTTCGACGGCAAGCTCGACGAGAACCTCGACGACGACGTGGTGCCACCACTGCCGTAAAGCAGGAAGGACCGGAAATGCGTGCCCGGATGGTCGCGGTGCTCTTCGCCGCACTGCTCGCGGGCGCGGCTTCACCCGCTGTGGCCGCACCCGCGATCGTCGGCGGTGCCGCCGCCGACCAGCCGTACCCGTTCATCGTGTCGCTGCAGAACAACACCGGCAGACCGTTCTGCGGCGGCTCGCTGATCGCGCCGGACTGGGTGGTGACCGCGGCGCACTGCGTCAAGGACAAGAACCCTTCGGCGCTGACGCTGCGCGCGGGCAGCAACGACCACACCCAGGGCGGCGAGATCGTGACGGCGGCGAAGATCGTGGCGAACCCGGACTACGAGAGCAACAAGGCGGGCGGGGACATCGCGCTGGTCAAGCTCGCCGCGCCCGCGGCTGCGGCCCCGATCCCGGTCGGCACCGCCGCCGCGGTCGGCACGAAGACGCGGCTGCTCGGCTGGGGCCAGACGTGCGCGAACCAGGCGTGCGGCGAGGATCCCGTGGTCCTTCAGCAACTCGACACCTCGATCGTCGCGCCGTCGCGGTGCGTGGCGGACTTCGACCAGGCGCACGAACTGTGCACCGACAACCCCGGCGGCACCGCGGGCTCGTGCTACGGCGACTCCGGCGGCCCCGAACTCGTGCGCGCCGGCGACCGCTGGCAGGTGCTCGGTGTCACCAGCCGTCCCGGCGACGACGGGAACACCTGCGCCAAGTCGCCGTCGATCTACACCTCCGCGGTCGCGTATTCGGGCTGGCTCACCGACACCATGAAGGCCGGTTAGCTACTCGACATTGCTGGAGTGGCCCGGGAAGAGGTGCGCTTCGGGGTTGAGGGCGACCGCGATGTTGTTGACCGCGGTCGCCGCTTCGCCGAAACCGGTCGCGATCAGCTTCACCTTTCCCGGGTACGCGGCGACGTCCCCGGCGGCGTAGACGCGGTCGCGCGCGGTCGCCATCGTCGAGTCGACGCCGATCGCGCGGTGGTCGATCTCCAGGCCCCAGTTCTCGATCGGGCCGAGGTCGGCGGTGAACCCGAGCGCGGCCACGACCGCTTGCGCGGGAAGGGTTTCCAGCCCTGAGCCCTTCACGTCGACGACGATTTCGGCGAGCTTGCCGTCGCCGCCGTCACGCAGTTCGACCACCTCGGCGTCGGTGATGATCCGGGTGCCCAGCTCGGTCACCTCGCGCACGATCGACTGCGCGGCGCGGAACTTGGCCCTGCGGTGCACGAGCGTCACGCTCGCCGCGACCGGGTGCAGCGCGAGCGCCCAGTCGAACGCCGAGTCGCCGCCACCGACCACGACGACGTGCTGCCCGGCGTGCACGTCGAGCGCGGGCACGAAGTGGACCATGCCCCTGCCGAGCCAGCCGTCGCCGGCGGGCAGCGGGCGCGGGGTGAACTCGCCGATGCCCGCGGTGATCAGCACGGCGCCCGCGTGGATCACCTCGCCGCCGTCGAGCGTGACGTCGAGGCCGTCGCCGTTGGTGGCGAGGCCCTCGGCCTTGCGCCCCAGCAGGTACTCCGGGTTCCACTGGGCCGCCTGCTCGACGAGCCCCTTCACCAGGTCCCTGCCGCGCACGGCGGCGAACCCGCCGACGTCGTAGATCATCTTCTCCGGGTACATCGCGGTGACCTGGCCGCCGGGTTCCGGCAGCGAGTCGACGACGGCCGTGGAAAGGCCGCGGAATCCCGCGTAGTAGGCGGCGAACAGGCCCGTTGGCCCGGCACCGACAATGAGTACGTCAACCTCGGGCGAGCTCATGCTCACCGTCCTTCCGCCAGTGGTGGGTGGCGTGATCGGGAACACAATCGATCCTAGACCCGGCGACCCCAGACCCGGCGACCCCAGCCTCGACGTGGGCGACGCCACGGCGCGAACCGCGCCGTGCTGGGACAGACTGGCGTCATGGCTGAACAGGAATACCGGATCGAACACGACACGATGGGCGAGGTCCACGTCCCCGCCGGCGCGCTGTACCGCGCACAGACGCAGCGCGCGGTCGAGAACTTCCCGATTTCCGGCCGTGGCCTGGAACGCGCGCAGATCCGCGCGCTCGGCCTGCTGAAGGCGGCCGCGGCCAGGGTCAACGCGCGGCTCGGCGTGCTCGACGCCGAGGTCGCCGGCGCGATCGCCGCCGCGGCCGACGAGGTCGCCGAAGGCGCCCACGACGCGCACTTCCCGATCGACGTGTTCCAGACCGGGTCCGGCACCTCGTCGAACATGAACGCCAACGAGGTGATCGCCACCCTCGCCACGCGCGCGCTCGGGCACGACGTGCACCCGAACGACCACGTCAACGCGTCGCAGTCGTCGAACGACACCTTCCCGACCACGATCCACGTCGCGGCGACCGAGGCCGTGCTGACCGACGTGATCCCCGCGCTGGACCACCTCGCGACCGCGATCGAAGCGCGTGCCGCGGACTGGGCCGACGTGGTGAAGTCGGGCCGCACGCACCTGATGGACGCGGTGCCGGTGACGCTCGGGCAGGAAGCGGGGGCGTGGGCGGCGCAGGTGCGGTTCGGCATCGAACGCCTCCGCGCGGGGCTGCCGAGGCTCGGCGAGCTGCCGATCGGCGGCACCGCGGTGGGCTCGGGGCTGAACGCGCCGGACGGGTTCGGCGCCGCGGTGTCCGAGGAGCTGGCGAAGGTGACGAACCTGCCGCTGACCGAGGCCCGCAACCACTTCGAAGCGCAGGCGACGCAGGACAGCGTCGTCGAAACGTCCGGGAACCTGCGCGCGGTCGCGGTTTCGCTCAACAAGATCGCGAACGACCTGCGCTGGCTGGGTTCCGGGCCGCGCACCGGTCTCGGCGAGCTGGCGCTGCCGGATCTGCAGCCCGGCTCGTCGATCATGCCGGGCAAGGTGAACCCGGTGATCCCCGAGGCCACCCTCCAGGTGGTGGCGCAGGTGATCGGCAACGACGCCGCGGTCGCGTTCGCCGGCGCGCAGGGCAACTTCCAGCTCAACGTGAACCTGCCGGTGATCGCGCGCAACGTGCTCGAATCGGCGCGCCTGCTCGCCGCCGTCTCGAAGTTGTTGGCGGACAAGGTTTTCGAGGGCGTCACGGCCAATGTGGACCGTGCGCGCGAATACGCCGAGGGCTCGCCGTCGATCGTGACGCCGTTGAACAAATACATCGGGTACGAAGAAGCCGCGGCCGTCGCGAAGCAGGCGCTGAAGGAGCTGAAGACGATCCGCGAGGTGGTGATCGAGCGCGGGCACGTCGCGAACGGCAAGCTCACCGAGGCCCAGCTCGACGAGGCGCTCGACGTGCTGCGCATGGCGCGCGGCGGAAAGTAGTCCGTTGCGCGTGCTGCCCAGCACCGCTTGAATTGCGCTCACTGTGGGGAATTCCGGAAAGGACTTCGCGTGAGCGAGCAACTCAAGGGAAAGCACGCCCTCGTCACCGGTGCTTCGCGTGGCATCGGCAGGGCGATCGCGATCGGGCTGGCAGCACAGGGCGCGGCCGTGACGGTCGGCTACGTGGCCAACGAGGAGCGGGCAGCCGAAACCGTGGACGCGATCGTCGGCGCGGGCGGGCAGGCCACGGCCGTGCGAGCGGATCTGTCCGTGCTGCCGGAAATCACCCGGCTGTTCGACGAGGCCGAAGGCGCCTTCGGCCCGCTGGATATCGTGGTGGCCAATGCCGCGGACGCGCTGGTGAAACCGCTCGCCGACTGCACCGAAGAGGACTACGACCGCATCTTCGGCACGAACGCGAAAGGCGTGTTCTTCACGCTCCAGCAGGCGGCGAAGCGGGTGCGCGACGGTGGCCGCATCATCGTGACCTCCACCGGGGGCACGAAGATGTTCTTCACCGAGACCTCGTTGTACCTGGGCAGCAAGGGCGCGGTGGAGCAGTTCGTGCGGGTGCTCTCCCAGGAGCTGGGCCCGCGGAACATCACGGTCAACGCGCTGTCGCCCGGGTTCACCGACACCGATCTCCTGCCCGACCGGGATCGCGCGGTCGCGGCGGAGAAGTCGCCGTTCGGCCGGATCGGCGCGCCGGGCGATGTCGGTGACGTCGCGGTGTTCCTCGCCGGTGACGGCGGGCGGTGGGTCACCGGGCAGAACATCGCGGCGGGCGGCGGCGTCTTCTGACCGGGCGACAATCTGTATATTTTTCTGTACAGTTCTGGTCATGACTGCTTTGGCGAACGCTCACGAACTCACGGTCACGGAGGCGACCAAACGAGGTGTGGCCGGGTTGGTGGCCGACGCCGAGCAGGGCGAGGCGCTGGTCGTCACCCGCCATCACCGGCCGGTGGCGGCCGTCGTCAGCGTCGATCGGCTTGCCGAGCTGGAGGAGGCGGCCGCGGACCTTCGGGACCTCGCGCTGGTGCTCGCCCGCTCGGTCGCCGACACGGGGCGGCGAACCTCGCTCGACGACGTGTTGGCGGCTTTCGGGCACACCAGGGAGTCAATCGCCTCGGTGGAGGACGACGAGTAGCCGATGGTGGATGTCGCTTTCACCGACGCGGCGATCGCCGATCTGCGCCGCCTCGGCCCGGACGTGGTGCCGAAGGTCCTCAAGAAGATCTTGATACTTCTCGAGGACCCGGAAGCGGGTCATCCCCTCGGTGGGAAGCTCACCGGGTTTCGCAAGCTGGTCGTCGGCCGCAACCACTGGCGCGTCGTGTACCGCCTCGCCGAGGACGGCGTGGTGGAGATCTGCGAGATCTGGTGTGTCGGCGCCAGGTCGGACGCCGAGGTGTATGCCGAAGCGACCTCTCGGGTGGCCAACGCGGCGACGGCAAGCCCGGAACTTCGGCTGCTGGCGGAAGTCATCGACAAGCTCGGCCGGTTGGCGGGCGTGGCGCCGGTCGAGCGGAAACCCCGGGGCGAACCGGTTCCCGATTGGCTGGCACAGCGGCTCGTCCACACCGCGGGCGTCCCTCCCGAGAAGGTGGCTGCGCTCGATCTCGAGCAGGCAGTCGATCTCTGGACGGCGTTCACCGTCCGGCCGCAGGCTCCGGGCGCAGGAAGCGGGTCAGGATCAGTTTGAGCGTGGCCCGTTCGGCGGCGACGTCCAGGTCCGGGTCCATGTTCGCCCTGCTGAGCAAGGCGTCGACGAGCGCGAGGATCCAGTTCGCGGCGCTGCGCGGCGGGATCGACGGGTCGGTCAGGCCCGCGTCGGCGGTCCGCTGGACGAGTGCTTGCAGGCCGTCGCGCGTCGCGGCTTCGTTGCGCCGGATCAGCGCCGCGAACTCGTCGTCGCGCGCGGCCTGCGCGGCGACTTCGAGCACGAGCTGGACCACGACCGGTTCGGTCATCTCGGCCGTGAGGTGGTCGACGGCCGCGAACAGCGCCGCCAGCGGGTCCTCGGCGTCTAGCGCCTCGCCGAGGTAGCCCGCCGTCCGTTCGCCGTCTTCGGCGAAGATCGCGGAGAACACCGCCCGCTTTGTCGGGAAGTAGTGGAAGAGGCTGCCCGAGGAGATCCCGGCGGCCCGGCAGAGGTCCGCGGTCGTCGTCTTTTCGAAGCCCTTCACGGCGAAACACCCCGCGGCCGCGTCGAGAATGGCCTGCCGCTTCGCCGCGTGCTTGGCCGGGTCGACCTTCCTCATCGTTCCGCGGGCGGTTCGTCGTGCCAGGGGAAGCCGTGCCCGGTGAAACCCTTCTCCAGCACGGTTTCCGACAGGTCGGTCTTCTCACGGACCAGTTCCTTGCCCTCGGCGCCGAGGAGGACGAGCTCCTTGTCGTCCTTGAACACCGCGGTCAGCTGGGCCTCGATCCGACGCTTCTTCTTCCCCCGCTGGAGCCGGACGCTGCCCGGCGCGACGGTGACGATCAGCCGCTGCTCGGCCCAGACCGCGGCGAACAGCCAGCCCGCGATCAGGCCGAGGACGAGCAGCCCGGCCAGCCCCCACGGTTTCGGGATCTCGAGGAGCGCCTGGAACGGCTTCTGCATCGGGAACCAGGTGACCGTCACCGCCCAGGTGGCGACGCCGTAGATCCCGGCGCCGAGTGCGACGCCGATCAGCGGGCACCCGAACCACGAGCCGCGGCGGAGCCAGGTCGGCTCGTCGATGATGGTCTCCATGCCGGTTATTATTAAACCGCCCGCTCGGTTTATCAAACTCGGGGTCCGGTCAGCGGCGGCGCTGCGCCTTGTCGGCCAGCGAAGGCGGCGTGTAGTCGGCTTCCTTCCGGTTGAGGTCCTCGCCCGGCGGCACGATCGCGTCGATGCGGTCGAGCACGTCGTCACCGAGTTCCAGGTCGGCGCCGGCGAGCAGGTCTTCGAGCTGCTCGTGGGTGCGCGGCCCGATGATCGCCGAGGTGACCGCCGGATGCGCCCGCACGAACGCGGTCGCCAGGTGCGTCATCGGGCGGCCGAGATCGGCGGCGATCTTCCGGAGTTCGTCGAGCGCTTCGAACTTCACCGCGTTCTCCGGCAGCGCGGGGTCGAACTTGTGCGCCTGCAGCGTGCGGCGGCCACTGGTGAGGTCGATGTCGGACGGTTTGCCGAACCGGCCGGACAGCCAGCCGCTGGCGAGCGGGCTCCAGGTCAGCACGCCCATGCCGTAGCGCCGCGCGGTGGGCAGGATCGAGGTCTCGATGGACCGGTTGAAGATCGAGTACGGCGGCTGGTGGGTGCGGAAGCGCTCGAAACCGCGCTTTTCCGACGCCCACTGCGCCTCGACGATCTGCTCGGCGAGATAGCCGGAGCCGCCGATCGCGCGCACCTTGCCCGCGCGGACGAAATCCGTGAGCGCGGACAGGGTTTCCTCGATATCGGTCGCCGGATCGGGCCGGTGGATCTGGTACAGGTCGACGTGGTCGGTGCCGAGCCTGCGCAGGCTGTCCTCGAGCGCCTTGGTCAGCCAGCGGCGCGAATTGCCGCCGGTGTTCGGGTCGGTGCCCATCCGGAAGAAGCCCTTGGTGGCCAGCACCACGTCGTCGCGGCGGCCCTTGATCGCCTTCCCGACGATCACCTCGGACTCGCCGTCGGAGTACATGTCCGCGGTGTCGATGAAGTTGATGCCGCCGTCGAGCGCGCGGTGCAGGATCCGGATCGCGTCGTCGTGGTCGGGGTTGCCCCACTTGCCCAGCATCATCGCGCCGAACGCGTGATCGCTGACCGAAATGCCGGTGCCGCCCAGAATTCGCCGTTGCATTCGCTGTGTCCTCGTCTCTCGGTGTGCCTGGCAGCAACCCTGCGCGTGGTGCGCGGGGCGGACCAGGCTCGCCACAACCTGGGTCTGCCAGTACCAGGTAGCCGCCGTGCCGGGCGTGGATACTGGTCGGCATGGGTGACCAGGCAGAACTCGGCGCGTTCCTCAAGTCGCGGCGCGCGGCGCTCGACCCGGGCGACCTCGGCCTGCCGACGGGCTTGAACCAGCGACGGGTCGCGGGCCTGCGACGCGAAGAGCTGGCGCAGCTGGCGGGGATCAGCGTCGACTACTACACGCGCCTCGAACAGGGCCGCGCCCGGAACGTGTCGAGCGCGGTGCTCGACGCGCTGTCGCGCGCGCTCGGGCTGAGCACCGACGAGGACACCTACCTGCGCAACCTCGCCACCCCGCGCAAACGCTCCGCGCCCGCGGTCAAACCGCAGCGGGTGCGCCCGGAGCTGGCGGCGATGCTCGATTCCCTCGCCGTTCCGGCGTTCGTCGCGGGCCGCTGCCTGGACGTGCTGGCGTGGAACCGGTTGTGCGGCGCGCTGACCTTCGACTTCGCGAACCTTTCCCCGCGCGAACGCAACATCCCGCGGCTGTTCTTCCTGACCGAACTCGGCAGGCAGACACACCCCGATTTCGACGCGGTGACGAAGGAGATCGTCGCGAACCTGCGCGCCGACGCCGGGCGCACCCCGGACGACCCGCAGCTCGCGCAGCTGATCGGCGAGCTGTCGATGCGCAGCGAGACCTTCCGCAAGCTGTGGGCGCGCCATTTCGTCAAGGAGAAGGCGCACGGCGTGAAGCGGATGATCAACCCGATCGTCGGCGAACTGAGCCTGCACTACGAAACGCTGCGGCTGCCGGACGATCCGACGCAGGCGCTGGTCATCTACACCGCGCCGCGGGGTTCGGAGTCGGAGCGCGCGCTCAACCTGCTCGCGAGCTGGGTCGCCGAACACCCGGCGGACGCGCCTTCGCGAAACAGCATCGCGGCGGAAAGCTAGCCGCCCGCAAGCATTTCGACGCCGTCGAGGATGCGGGCGAGCCCGAACTCCAGTGCGTTGTCTCCCGTCCCTTCCTCGGCGGCTGAAGCGAAAGCCGCCGTCAACGCGGGGAACCGCTCCTGCCTGTCCCGCAACAGCGCGCCGATTCCCGTCGCCATGGCCGCTTCCGGGTTGCCGGGGATCGCGGCGGCCTGCTGCGCGATACCGCGGACGTGACCGGCCAGCGTCGCCGCGACGTCGAGCTTCTCGCCGCCGCCGAGCCGCGTGCCGTCGAGCGCGGCGACGGCCTGTTCCATCCAGTCCAGCTCGTTGGGACCGAGCACGCGCGCGCCGACCGTGACCCCGAGCGCCCACGGGTGGCGGTGGAACCGGTCGAACAGGCGCAGGGCCCATTCCGTGAGGCGAGCGCGCCAGCCCTCGGCGTCGTTGCCCGGCGGCGCGCCGATCCCCTTGTCGACCATCAGCGCGACCAGTTCGTCCTTGCCCGGCACGTACCGGTACAGCGCCATTTTCGTGACACCGAGCGCGTCCGCGACGCGCTGCATGGTCACCGCGGCGAGCCCGTCCGCGTCGGCGATCTCGATTCCGGCACCGGCGATCGCGTCGAGCGTCAGCGTCGGCCTCGGCCCGCGCTTCGGCCCTGACGCGGAGTCCCAGAGCAGTGTCACGAGATCCGTCATATCCGCTCCTTGCCGTCGTCGCCGAACTGTGTCTATAGTAAACTGTATCTAGCAGACACAGTTATTGGGGTGGATCATGAGCCTTGAGGGCTTTCGCGTGCTCGTTTCCGGGGCCGGGGTCGCCGGGCCCGCGGTGGCGTACTGGCTTTCCCGGCACGGCGCCGAGGTCACCGTCGTCGAGATCGCGCCCGCGCTGCGGAACAGCGGTTTCGCCGTCGACTTCCGCGGCCCGACGCATCTGGGCGTGCTCGCGAAAATGGGGGTGCTCGACGATCTGCGCGCGGTGCAGACGCACGGCGGCACCATGCGGTGGGTCGACGAGCACGACCGGGAGCTCTTCGAGCTGCCCGCCTCGTTCGCGGGCGGCGATCTCGAAGTGCACCGGCGCGATCTGTCGCGAGTGCTGTACGAGCACAGCGCGCCGCGCGCCGAGTATGTGTTCGGGGACGCGATCGCGGCCGTGGCGGAGGGGCCTGACGGCGTGCGCGTCGACTTCACCCGGTCCCCTTCGCGTGTTTTCGACCTGGTCGTCGGCGCGGACGGGTTGCATTCGGGCGTGCGGCGCCTGGTGTTCGGGCCGGAAGCGGAGTTCGTGCGGCACCTCGGGTACTACGTGGCGGGGTGGGAGCTGCCGAACGCGCTCGGCTTCGACGGCATTGCCCGGCAGTACAACGACCCGGGGCGGATGATCAGCGCGAGCGCCGATCTCCGGGATCCGGGCCGGGCGGGCGCGTTCGCGGTGTTCGCCTCGCCCCGCCTCGACTACGGCTGGCACGACGTCGACCGGCAGAAGGCGCTGATCGCCGACGCGCTCGACGGCATGGGCTGGCACACGCGGCACCTGCTCGACGGTCTGCGGGATGCCGACGAGCTGTACTTCGACGCGATCGGCCGCGTCGTCGCGCCGCGGTGGACGACCGGCCGGTTCGCTCTGCTCGGCGACGCCGCGTGGGGTGTCACGCTCGGCGGCATGAGCGTCGGCGCGGGGATCGTCGGGGGCTACGTGCTGGCGGGGGAACTCGCCGCGGCGGGCGGGGACCACGCGACCGCGCTGGCTTCCTACGAGCGCCGGATGCGGGGATACGCCACGCGGGGGCGGCCGGGCGCGGGCCCCGGCCGGTTCCTCGCGCCGGGCACCGCGACCGGGCTGCGCGTGCGCAACGCGTTGCTGGCGAACCGGCTGGTGCAGCGAATGATGATCTCGGGCACTCACACGCTGGCCACTAAGGACGCGCTGCCCGAGTACACCTTCTGAACCGTACGAACGGACCGTTCGTACGCCCAGGGGAGCCCCTGTTTTCAACGTTACCGTGCGGCACCGACAGTTCCGGCCGGTCGATCTTCGCGGCGGGTGCGCGTTACCGTGGCTGTCATGACTACCTCGTTCGATTCCACGGCGCCGGATCACAGCACTCGCGTGCGGGAACTGGTGGAGGGCTGCCGCGCGGTCGTGTTCGATCTGGACGACACGCTGCTCGCCACGCGCGAGGTGAAATGGGCGCACCACAAGGCGGTCGCGGCCCAGTTCTACGACATCGAACTGACCGACGACGAGCTGCGCCTGCACTGGGGCAAGCCGTTCGACGAGATGATCACGCTGCTCTACCGCGGCTCGGCGCCGCTCGCCGAGATGCGGGCGGCGAACCACGCGCTCGACGCCGACTACCGCAAGACCGCGCTGCCCGGCGCGGTCGCCACGGTGGCCGCGCTGCTGGACCGGGGTTACCGGATCGGAGTCGTCACCTCCGCGAACACCGGGCCCGCGCTGTCCGAACTGGAGGCGAACGGGTTCCCGGTGCGGCGCCTGCTGTTCGTGCACGGCGCGGACGCCACGAGCGCGCACAAACCCGATCCCGCCGTGTTCGAACACGGCATGGAACTGCTGGCCCCGCTGGACATCGACGAGCGGGCGACGATCTACGTCGGCGACGCGCTGATGGACCTACTGGCCGCGCGCGGGGCCGGGATGGGGTTCGTCGGGGTCACCACGGGCCTGGTAACGGGTACGGAGTTCGACGGCGAAAACGCCTGCTGGATACCGAACCTGGCGGCGCTGACCCGCTGATCCGCACGAATGGACCGTTCGTACGCCTAGGGGGACCCCCGATTTCAACGTTACCGCGGCGCACCGACAGTTCCAGCGCTGCAGTGCGGAAAACCGTACGAACGGACCGTTCGTACGCCCAGGGGAGCCCCTGATTTCAACACTACCCCGCACCACCGACAATTCGGAGCCGGGCCAGTAAGTCCATAAAGGACGATCAAGCCGCGTCAAGGAGGTCCTTCGCGATCGACTTCGCGGCGCGCACCGCGTCCGGCACCACGTCGAGCGAACCGGTGACCGTGGCGCCTTCGAGCAGGATCAGCAGCGAGCGCGCCAGTTTCGCGGGGTTCCGCAGCCCGGCCTCGGCGATCAGGTCCCGCAGGTAGGCCAGCAGCCAGCGCTTCTGGCCCGCGATCACCGCGCGCCCGGGATGACTGGCGTCGGGCAGTTCGGCGTGCGCGTTGACGAACGCGCACCCGCGCGGGTTCATCGTGGCCATCCAGGTCTCCAGCGCGTCGAAGACGAGCAACGGCCGCCGGGGCGCGGCCACGCGCGATCGCTCCACCGTCGCCCGCACGTGATCGCGCCAGCGCTCGTCCCGGCGGCTGAGGTAGCGCGCGACGAGCGCGTCCTTCGAACCGAACCGGTCGTACAGCGTCTTCTTCGTCACCCCTGCCTCGGCGGCGATCGTGTCGACGCCGACGGCGTGGATCCCGTTGGCGTAGAACAGCTTCCCGGCGACTTCGAGCACCTTCTCGGCCGCCGGGGTCAGCGCGGTGTCCCCACTCATCCCTTGACTGTATACCGATCTGTTTAGTACAGCTAGTAAACAGGTCGGTATACCTCAGGGAGAGGAGCGCGCGGTGGTCCCCGCGGGATTCGTGCTCATGTGGAGCTCCGGTTTCGTCGGCGCGGCGCTCGGCGCCCGCTCCGGGGGCGTGCTCACGCTGCTGATGTGGCGGTTCCTGGTGGCCGCGCTCCTGGTGCTCACCTGGTTCGTGCTGAAGAAACGCAGGCTCAGCGGGAGGGACGTCGCGGTGCACGCGGGCATCGGCGTGCTGTCCCAGGGCGTGTACCTGCTCGGCGTCACGCTGGCGATCGAGTTCGGCGTCCCGACCGGCACCGCCGCGCTGATCGCCGCGCTGCAACCCATCGCCGCCGCCGCGCTCGGCGGGATCGTCCTCGGCGAGCGCACCACCCGCGCGCAGTGGCTCGGGCTCGCGATCGGGCTCGGTGGCGTCGCACTCGTGGTCGGCGGCGACCTCACCGGCGGTGACGCGCCCGCCGCCGCGTTCGCGCTTCCCGTGCTGGGCATGCTCGGGCTCGTCGCGGCCACCCTGCTCGAACGGCGGGTGAAGACCGAAGTCCCGCTCGGCGACGCGCTCGTCGTGCAGTGCGCCACGAGCGCGGTCCTGTTCAGCGGGATCGCCTTCGCCACCGGAACGGCAGCGCCACCGCTCGACGGCTCGTTCTGGTTCGCCGTCGCCTGGGTGGTCGTGCTGTCCACCTTCGGCGGCTACGGCTTCTACTGGCTCAGCATCGCGCGCGGCTCGGTGACGAAGACGTCGAGCCTGCTCTACCTCACCCCGCCGACCACGATGCTCGCCGGCTACCTGCTCTTCAGCGAGCGCCCGACGGTGCTGAGCCTGCTCGGGCTCGCGGTCTGCGCGGGCGCGGTCGCGCTCGTGCACTCCGGGGCGTCACTCCGGTCGGCACGGCCCTTCCGCGCCCCCGCGGACGCACAGCACGGCCGCGGGCGCCTTGGTCTCGCAGTACTCCTGGCCGCCCGACTCGGCAGGCGGCTTGGCGTAGACGCCGGTCACCCGCGCACCCGAGGTCACCAGCCCGGAGACACCGGTGTCGCGCTCGAGCTTCGCGACCCCGCTCGCATCGGTGACGGCGGACCCGATCACCCTGCCCTCCGGTGCGCCGGGCCCGCTGGCCGACACGAAGAACGTGACCTCGCCGCCGACCAGCGGAGCGTCCCCTTTGGACACCTTCGCCGCCAGGGTCAGCGGCGCGTGCGGATCGCTCACCTTGACCGGGTCGAGCGAGATCGCCAGCGTGTCACATGTGGAGCATCCGGTGACCCCGAACGGCACCACGACGAGCGCGGCCGCCGCGAAGAAGGCGGAGGCGAGTGAGCCGGACCGTCCACGAAGGACGGTCCGGCCGATACCGCTCAGCATGTGCCCGTCAGTTCCATCGCGCACCGGAAATGTGCCAATCCGGGCACCAGTTCGGTACCACCTTTCGGGGGAAGCCGGATTCTGTCGGTAGGGCGAGTCATGATGGGGGCATGTTGTTCGCCGACGTCGTCACCGCCTCCGCCGAGCTGGCCGCCACCCGGTCGCGCAAGGCGAAGGTCGCCACCCTGTCCGCCGTGCTGCGCGCCGCCGACCAGGACGAACTCGGTGCCACCGTGGCGTTCCTCAGCGGACGGACCACGCAGGCGAGGCTGAACGCGGGCTGGCGGACGCTCGCCGAGCTCGGGGTCGATCCCGCGACCGCGCCCTCGCTGACGGTGACCGATGTGGACAGCAGCCTCGACGAGCTGGCGAGCGCGGCGGGCAGCGGCTCGGCGAAGCAGCGCACCGCGACGCTCACCGAACTGTTCGGCAGGGCCACGGAGCGCGAGCAGCACTTCCTGTTCCGGCTGATCACCGGTGAGCTGCGGCAGGGCGCGCTGGAAGGGGTCATGCTCGACGGCATCGCCGCGGCGGCCGAGGTACCCGCCGAGGCCGTGCGGCGGGCGTTCATGCTGTCCGGCGGGCTCGGCGTCACCGCGGCCGCCGCGCTGACCGGTGGCGAGCCCGCGCTGGGCGAATTCCGGCTCGAACTGGGGCGCCCGGTGCGGCCGATGCTGGCGACCCCGGCCGAGTCACTCGAAGAAGCGTTGGCGGAGAACGCTTCCCGACTCGTCGAGTACAAAATGGACGGTGCGCGGATCCAGGTCCACCGCGACGGCGAGGAGGTGCACGTCTACACCAGGACGCTGCGCGAGATCACCGAGCACGTCGCCGAGCTGGTCGAGCTGGTGCGCGCAATGCCGTGCCGCTCGGTGGTGCTCGACGGGGAAACGCTCGCGCTCACCGACGACGGGCGGCCCCGGCCGTTCCAGGAGACGATGAGCCGTTTCGGCAGCACGCGCGAGGAGCAGGTGCGCGCGCTGCTGCTGCGGCCGTACTTCTTCGACTGCCTGCACCTCGACGGCGAGGACCTGCTGGACGCGCCGCTGCGCGAACGGAACGCCGCACTGCGCGGAGTGGCCGGCGAACACGTGATCCCCGGCGAGATCGAACCGGCGGAGCCCGAGGCGATACTGGCGAAGGCGATGGCGTCCGGGCACGAGGGCGTGATGGTGAAGGGCCTGGACGCGCCGTACGCGGCGGGCAGGCGCGGGCGCGCGTGGCTGAAGGTGAAGCCGGTGCACACGCTCGACCTGGTGGTCCTCGCCGCGGAATGGGGCCACGGCAGGCGCACCGGGTTCCTGTCCAACCTGCACCTCGGCGCGCGCGACCCGGACGGCGGCCCGCCGATCATGGTCGGCAAGACGTTCAAGGGCATGACCGACGAACTGCTCACCTGGCAGACCGAACGCCTGCAGGAACTGGAAACCCGCCGCGACTCCCACACCGTCCACGTCCGCCCCGAACTGGTCGTGGAGATCGAACTCGACGGCGCGCAGACCAGCACCCGCTACCCCGGCGGCCTCGCGCTGCGCTTCGCCCGCGTCGTGCGGTACCGGCCGGACAAGGAAGCGGGCGACGCGGACACCATCGACGCCGTACGCGCCACCGTACGCACCTGACCCCTCGCCCGGATACCGCGAAGAAGGGTCGGGAGCCGCGGCACACCCCACCGCGGCTCCCGGCCCACCCCCATCACTTGAAGATCTTCACGCAGGCGTGCTCCGGCCGCACCTTCCCGTTCACCCGCACGAGCGCGCCGCACAGCTTCACGTTGTTCTTGAACTCCCGCTTCGGCGCGAAGTCGACCCACACCCGGCCGAGACCGCACTTCGCCTGGCCTCGGTCGCGCCACATCTTGCCGTTCGGCAGCTCACCCCAGGCTTCGAAGACCCCGTTGCAGGTGTGCTCCTTGAGATCCGCCGAAATCGACACCTTGTCCACGTACACGCCGTGGCTGTTCCCGTACACCGCGGTGCACAGCAGCGCGGCGCCGCCGTCGATCTCGCTCTGCGTGCAGCCCTGCGAATTCGCCCCCGCCGCCGGAGCGGCGACCACGGTCGCGCCCGCGAGCGCCGCGGTCACCGATGCCGTCGCGATTCCCCTTGCCAGCCACTTCCGCCGTGTCGTGTCACCCATGGCCCGTCACCCCTTCGTCGGTCGAATCACCACACCGGGTCGGTACCCGGCCATTCGACCGTAGGAAGCGGTGTTCCCCGCTGGGAAGGCGCCGACTGTCCACTTCGGCCATTGAGCGTTGGCTTCGCAGGTCAGCGAATTGGCCCGTGGCCACAAAGGCCAAAAAGGACACTCGAACGAGTTACCCGCGGACTCGCCGGAAAGCGTTGAGCGGATCGTTCAGCCCGGCGTGCACGAGCGACCGCAGCGCGCCGCGGCGCCGGTCGACCGGTTTCCCGGCGGCCACCCGGTGGAGCTGCTGAGTGTGCCACTGGATCTCCAGCAGGCTGTCCGCGAGCCGGATGCCGGTCTTCGGGCACAACCGCTCCGCGCGCACGTCGTCGCCCGCGAGCAGGCTGCCCGCGAGGTCCGGCGCGACCGTCATCGGCCGCCCGAGCCCGACGACGTCGAGCGCGCCCGACTTCAGCGCTTCGGTCATGCCCTCCGCGGTCGCGAACCCGCCGGTCACCATGAGCGCGAACTCGCTCACCTTGCGCGCTTTCGCGGCGTAGTCGAGGAAGTAGGCCTCGCGCCGCACGGTGCTCTGCTTCCCGGCCCCCATCATGGCGGCCTTTTCGTAGGTGCCGCCGGAGATTTCCAGCAGGTCGAGGCCCGCGGCGTCGAGTTCCTGCACGACCTCCAGTGACTCGTCCTCGCCGAAACCGCCGCGCTGGAAGTCCGCGCTGTTCAGCTTCACCGACAACGGCACGCGATCCCCGATGGCGGCGCGGGTCCGGCGGACGAGTTCGAGCAGGAACCGGCGGCGCTTGACCGCGTCGCCACCCCATTCGTCAGTGCGCAGGTTCGTCAACGGGGACAGGAACTGCGAGATCAGGTACCCGTGCGCGCCATGCAGCTGGATCCCCGCGAAACCGGCGTCCACAAAGGTCTTCGCGGCCAGCACGAACCGCTCGATGATGGCCTCGACCTCGTCCGAGGTCAGCGCGCGGGGCGTGGCGAACGCGGATCGCACGCCGCGGTCGGCGAACGGCACCGCGCTCGGCGCGACCGGACGCCGCGACAGGAACCTCGGGCTCTGGCGGCCGGGGTGGTTGAGCTGCACCCACAACCGCGCGTCGGTGCCGCGGACCGAGTCGGCCCAGCCGCGGTAGTCGGCAGCGGACGGCGTCGCGGGCAGCGCCACGTTGCGCGGCTCGCCCAGCGCCTTCGGGTCAACCATCACGTTGCCGGTGACCAGCACGCCCGCGCCGCCGGTGGCCCAGGTGCGGTAGAGCTCGGCCAGCTCGCGCGTCGGGCCGTTGCGCCGGTCGCCGAGCTGTTCGCTCATCGCCGACTTGGCGATCCGGTGCGGGATGGTCGCGCCGCAGCGCAGGGTCAGCGGCTCGGTGAGCGGTTCGTGCGACATCGCAACCTCCAGAACCTACCAAGAGTAAGTCTACCCGAAGGTAGCATACCGCCGGTAGGCGAACTGTCCACTAGGGTCGCGGCCATGACGGCGAACGTAGTGAATCTGGTGACCTCGGGCGTCTTCGAACTCGACGGTGGCAGCTGGGACGTCGACAACAACGTCTGGCTGATCGGCGACGAGCACGAGGTCATCGTCATCGACGCGGCACACGACGCCGACGCGATCGAAAAGGCCGTCGGCGGGCGGACGCTGCGCGCCATCGTGAGCACGCACGGGCACAACGACCACGTGAACGCCGCCCCCGAGCTGGCGCGGCGGACCGGCGCGCCGATCCTGCTGCACCCGGACGACCGCGTGGTGTGGGACCTCACCCACCCCGGCCGCGCGCCCGACGGGGAACTCCGCGACCAGCAGGTCCTGTCGGTCGCCGGTACCGAGCTGACCGTGCTGCACACCCCGGGGCACGCACCCGGCGCGGTCTGCCTGCACGCTCCTTCGCTCGGCGTCGTGTTCACCGGCGACACCCTGTTCAACGGCGGGCCCGGCGCGACCGGACGGTCCTATTCGGACTATCCGACCATCGTGAAGTCCATTCAGGACAAGCTGTTCGCGCTACCGGACGAGACCACCGTGCACACCGGGCACGGCGAAGGCACCACGATCGGCGCGGAGCGGGAAGCCTCCTCCGGCTGGGAGAAACCCTGACGGGTTCCCGCGCACGCCCCGAAAGTCACCTTCGGGGCGGCAGATGCCCTGAAGCCACTTTCGGGGCATCTCTACAGGAGCTTCCTTCGAGGAAGGTGCGCCGGGTCAGCCCTGCCGCGCGCCTCGGGACGAGCGCTGCGCTCCGCCACCTTGGCGACCGGCGCCGTTCCCGCCACGACGGCGGGAACCGTTCGCGGACTGGCGAGCGGCACCGTTGGCGGCTCCACCGTCGCGAGTGGAACCGTTCGCACCACGGCGAAAGGTTCCGTTCGCGGCCGCCCCTTGGCGAGCGGATCCGTTCGCACCGCGACGACCGCCGCCGGTGACCGGCTGCCGAGCGGATCCGTTCGCGGACTGCCGAGTGGAACCGTTCGCGCCCGCACCCTGGTGAGTGGAGCCGTTCGCGGCCGAGCGATCACGAGCGGATCCACTCGCGGACTGGCGAGCGGAGCCATTCGCCGACCGGCGGCCCGACCCGTTCGCCGCACCCGAGCGGCCGGAACCGGACCGCGCGGGACCGGACCGCGCGGGACCGGACCGCGCGGGACCGGACCGCCCCGCACTCCCGCGCGAGCCGCCACCGGAGTTCTTCGGCGCCGCGGCCGGCGGCGGCACGAACGTCCGCTCGCCGGGCGCCAGCTGCGCCAGCAGCGCGTGGCCCGGCCCGACCCTGGTGGTGTTCGGCTTGATCCCGGCCTTCTTGGTCAGGTCGCGGACGTCGGCGATCTGCGCGTCCGTCATGAGCGTGATGACCGTGCCCTCGGCGCCGGCGCGCGCGGTGCGCCCCGACCGGTGCAGGTAGGCCTTGTGCTCGACCGGCGGGTCGGCGTGGATGACCCTGGCCACGTCGTCGACGTGGATGCCGCGTGCCGCGATGTCGGTGGCGACGAGCGTGGTCGCCGACCCGTCCGAGAACGCGCTGAGGTTGCGGGTCCTGGCGTTCTGGCCGAGGTTCCCGTGCAGCTCCACCGCGGGCACCCCAGACTTCACGAGCTGCTTCGCGAGCGCCTTCGCCCGGTACTTCGTCCTGGTGAACACCACCGACCGGCCCGGCGCGGACGCGAGCTGCGCGAGCACCTCGAGCCGTTCGCCTTCGACTACGTGCAGCACGTGGTGCTTCATCGTGGCGACCGGGGACCGGGCCGAGTCCACGCTGTGCGTGACCGGATCGGTGAGGTACCGCTTGACCAGCACGTCCACCCCGGCGTCGAGCGTGGCGGAGAACAGCATGCGCTGGGAATCGCGCGGGGTGCGGTCGAGCAGCTTGCGCACCACCGGCAGGAAGCCGAGATCGGCCATGTGATCGGCCTCGTCGAGCACGGTGATCTCGATGTCGTCGAGCCGCACGTCACCGGACGAGGTCAGGTCTTCGAGCCTGCCGGGGCAGGCGACCACGATGTCGACGCCGCCGCGCACCGCGCTGATCTGCGGGTTCGCGCTGACCCCGCCGAAGATCGTGGTGCTGCGCAAGGACAACGCCTTCGCCAGCGGGGCGATCGCGGCGTCGATCTGGCTAGCCAGCTCCCTGGTCGGCGCCAGGATCAGCGCGCGCGGCCTCGACGCGCGCCGCTTCACCGGCCGCTCGGCGAGCCGCGCGAGCAGCGGCAGCACGAACGCGTAGGTCTTGCCGGACCCGGTCCGGCCGCGGCCGAGCACGTCGCGCCCGGCGAGCGAGTGCGGCAACGTGGCCGCCTGGATGGGGAACGGCGTGTCGACGCCCTGCGCGGCGAGCGCGGCGACGAGATCGGCGGGGACGCCGAGGGCGGCGAAAGACGTATCGGGGCGGGAATCCGCCATGCAGTGCTCCATAAAGTGGTAGGTCGTCCTGCCCGGCGCAGACCCGTGGTCGCGGCGCGTGGTGGTCGACGAGACGCGGCCGGAGGCAGAACTGTGCCGACCGCGTCGATCATCGTACGGCACGCTTCCGGTGCGGCGAATCGGTTTTCCTCACGTGCGACCGGGATCACGCAGCCGCGGCGCCTGGAACGACGGGTCGTCCGCGAGCGCGTTCGCCCAGGTGACGAGCCCGCCGATGGCCAAGCCGTGCGGGTGCTCCGGCTCGAACGGCGCGATGTTCGCCGCGCCGCGCCGCAGCAGCGAGCCCGCGCCGGTGAGGTTGCCGCGCGCCGCGTGCGTCAGGCCGACGGCGAGCTGCGCGAGCCCGCGCCACAGCTCCCGCTCGCTGTCCGGGCCGGACTTCCACGCGTCCTCGAAGACTTCGTGCGCGTGGAACGGCTTTCCCTCGTCGAGAAGCCGCTGCGCCTCGGTGACCGTCTCTTCCGGACTGCGCACGACGCCCTCCGGCTGGCGTTCGACCCCCTCGGCGCCGTACGGCAACGGCCTCCCGAGACCGTCGCGCGGCCTCGCGTTGCGCGCCTTGCCGCTTTCGTCCCGGTCCCGGTCACCCACGTCCCGATTGTGCCACGGCATGTAGTCTGGGTTCTCGTGCGCTTTCTGGATGGCCACCGGCCCGCCAACGACCTGACCTACGACGACGTGTTCCTGCTGCCGAACCGGTCGGACGTGGAGTCCCGCTTCGACGTCGACCTGTCCACTGTGGACGGCACGGGCATGACGATCCCGATCGTGGTGGCCAACATGACCGCGGTCGCCGGTCGCCGCATGGCCGAAACCGTCGCCAGGCGCGGCGGCCTCGTGGTGCTGCCGCAGGACGTCGACCCGGTCGCGGTCGCCGGGATCACCGAGTGGGTCAAGGGCAGGCACCCGGTGTGGGACACCCCGCTCGTGCTCACCGGCGGTGACGCGGTCGCCGACGCGCTCAACCTCGTCGGCAAGCGCGCCCACGGCGCCGTGGTCGTGGTGGACGGCGACGGCCGCCCCGCCGGGATCGTCGACGAAGCCGCCTGCGTCGGCGTGGACCGGTTCGCCCGCCTCGCCGACATCGCCGAGCCGGTGCTGGTCACCTGCTCGCTCGAAACGCCCGCGCGCGAGGTCTTCGACATGCTGCACGCGCGCGGCGCGAAGCTGGCCGTCGGCGTGGACGGCGACGGCAGGCTCGCCGGGGTGCTGACCGCGATCGGCGCGCTGCGCGCCGACATCTACACGCCCGCGCTCGACGACCAGGGCACCCTGCGCGTCGCGGCGGCCGTCGGCGTGAACGGCGACGTGGCCGCGAAGGCGGAGGCCGTGCTCGAGGCCGGGGTGGACGTGCTCGTGGTGGACACCGCGCACGGCCACCAGGACAAGATGTTCGCCGCGCTCAAGGCGGTACGGTCGGTGTCGCCGTCGGTGCCGGTGGTCGCGGGCAACGTGGTCACCGCCGAGGGCACGCGCGACCTGATCGACGCGGGCGCCGACGTGGTGAAGGTCGGCGTCGGGCCGGGCGCGATGTGCACCACGCGGATGATGACCGGCGTCGGCAGGCCGCAGTTCTCCGCCGTCGCCGACTGCGCGGCCGCGGCGCGCGCGCTGGGCAAGCACGTGTGGGCCGACGGCGGGATCCGGCACCCGCGCGACGTCGCGCTCGCGCTGGCCGCTGGCGCTTCGGCGGCGATGGTCGGCTCGTGGTTCGCGGGCACCCACGAATCCCCCGGCGACCTGCGCTACGACGAGCACGGCCACCCGTACAAGGAATCCTTCGGCATGGCGTCGAAGCGCGCCGTCGGCGCCCGCACGCGCAGCGACGACGCGTTCGACCGCGCGCGCAAGGCGTTGTTCGAGGAAGGCATCTCGTCGTCGAAGATGCACCTCGATCCCGCGCGGCCCGGCGTCGAGGACCTGCTGGACTCGATCGGCTCCGGTGTCCGGTCCTCGTTCACCTACGCGGGCGCGCGCAACATCGAGGAGTTCCACGAGCGCGCGGTGCTCGGCGTGCAGTCGGCCGCCGGGTTCGCCGAAGGCCGCCCGCTGCCTTCAGGCTGGTGAGACGCCCCGAAGGTGGCCTTCGGGGCATGTAGCGCCCCGAAGGCCACCTTCGGGGTCAGTGGTCTTCGAGCATCTCGGTGACCAGCGCGGCGATCGGGGACCGCTCCGAGCGCGTCAGGGTCACGTGCGCGAACAGCGGGTGCCCCTTCAGCTTCTCGATCACCGCGGACACCCCGTCGTGCCGTCCGACGCGCAGGTTGTCGCGCTGCGCGACGTCGTGCGTCAGGACCACCCGCGAAGCCGTGCCGAGCCGCGAAAGCACGGTCAGCAGCACGTTGCGCTCCAGCGACTGCGCCTCGTCCACGATCACGAACGCGTCGTGCAGCGAACGGCCGCGGATGTGCGTCAGCGGCAGCACTTCGAGCATGCCGCGGTCGAAAACCTCATCGAGGACGTTTTCGCTGACCAGCGCGCCGAGGGTGTCGAACACCGCCTGCGCCCACGGCTGCATCTTCTCCGACTCCGAGCCGGGCAGGTAGCCGAGATCCTGCCCGCCGACCGCGTAGACCGGCCGGAACACGACCACCTTGCGGTGCTCGCGGCGCTCCATCACGGATTCGAGCCCGGCGCACAGCGCGAGCGCCGACTTGCCGGTGCCCGCGCGCCCGCCGAGCGAGACGATGCCGACCTCGGGGTCGAGCAGCAGGTCGAGCGCGATGCGCTGCTCCGCGGACCGCCCGTGCAGGCCGAACGCCTCCCGGTCGCCGCGCACCAGCCGCACCTTCTTGTCGGCGGTGACCCTGCCGAGCGCGCTGGAGCTGTCGCTGAGCAGCCGCAACCCGGTGTGGCACGGCAGCTCGTCGACGCCGTCGAGCGCGAAGTCCACCGGTTCGATCTTCCCGTCGTGGAACATCGCGTCGATCGCCTCGCGCGGCACGTCCACGTCGGCCATCCCGGTCCACCCCGACGGCGTGACGTCCTGTGCCCGGTACTCGTCCGCGTCCAAGCCGACCGCGCCCGCCTTGACCCTGAGCGGGATGTCCTTGGTGACCAGCGTGACGGACTCCAGCTCGGTCGCCAGGTTCAGCGCGCAGGCCAGGATCCGGTGGTCGTTGGCGTCGGTGCGGAACCCGGCTGGCAGCACCGTGGGGTCGGAGTGGTTCAGCTCGACGTGGAGGGTGCCGCCGTCCTCGCCGATCGGCACCGGTGCGTCGAGTCTTCCGTGGGTGCGGCGGAGATCGTCGAGCAACCGGAGCGCTTCGCGGGCGAACCAGCCCAGTTCGGGGTGGTTCCGCTTGCCCTCCAGCTCGCTGATCACCACCAGCGGGAGCACCACGGCGTGTTCGGCGAACCTGGTCACCGCCCACGGGTCGGACAGCAGGACCGACGTGTCGAGCACATAGGTCTGCCGCGCGGAATTCGGGACAATCGAGGCTTTCTCAGTGCCGACGGCACTGGTCGAAGAGCGGCCGGAGGCCTTTCGGGGCAAACGCTGCGCAGTCACGACGGCATCTCCCTCGTGGGCGTGGCACCACGCCCGCACTCGCTGGGCCGGGCACTGCCCCGGTTGGTCCGCTCTCCTGGCGCCGGTGCGTCAGGCGCGGCCACGAGGGCCGGGTGCCGGCCCCCTCGTGCGTTTCGTGAACGGTTGCACCGTTCCCTCAACCACAGCCACGACCAGGGCCTCCCGTGACGGCCCACCTTGGTCGTGGTCCGTCACTTCGGAAGCTACCTGCGGATCGGCGATCGTGCAGGCAGCCACACAGGTGATTCGCCGATTCGTCATCTCACAGTTAGTCGCGGGATACCAACACAGCGTGCGATCGCCGTCGATGATCACCCTGGGTCACTTTTCACTCCGTCGAGACCGGTGCGGCCGATTAGGCTAACCCGAACGGGATTCACCCGTTCACCCGAAGGATTTTCATTGTCCCCTACCACGGCTCGAACACGTGCGCACCCACTGGATAAATGAACTTAATCAGGCCGAGTGATAAGCCGCCGTATTACTCACACAATCGGGTAACCGGACGATCACGGCTCGGCCAAGTGGAGTAATTTGTGATCTGCCGGACAGCCGCTGGAGACATCGGCGGACCGGCAGTTTCTCCCATTCTCGACCTAGGAGTGTGCGCAGTGCTGAAGAAAGCCGGATTCGTGACAGCGGCGGTTGCGGGCATGATGATGATCGGCGGAACCGCGTTCGCTGCTCCGGCGGAGACCCCCTCCGTTCCCGCGTCGCACGGTGACGACATCACCTTCGCCGACGCCTACTACCAGTTCATCGAGGGTGGCGGCGCGCTCGGCTACGGCGCCGCCTCGCTGGTCGCCGGTGCCTACGCGGGCATCGCCACCACACCGGCGCTGGTCGCCCACTCGCTGAGCCACCACTGAGCACGGTGCGCTAGCGGGTAACCGCCGAGGGCCCGGAATCCACTGGATTCCGGGCCCTCGCGCTGTCCGGTGCCGATCCGAACAGCGTCAGTCGACAACAAGGCCGTTCAACGGCCGAGACGGCGATGCCTTGTCGCATAGTCGCGAAGGGCGCGGAGAAAGTCCACCCTGCGGAATGCGGGCCAATAAGCCTCGTTGAACCAGAACTCCGAATGCGCCGACTGCCACAGCAGGAAACCGGACAACCGCTGTTCACCCGAGGTCCGGATAATCAAATCCGGGTCCGGCTGGCCCGAGGTGTACATGTGTTCGGAAATATGGTCGACGTCCAGGATCTTCGCCAGCTCCAGGATCGAAGTGCCCTCGTCGGCGTGCTGCCGGAGGAGCTTCTTGACCGCGTCCGCGATCTCCTGCCGCCCGCCGTAGCCGACCGCGATGTTGACCTCCATCCCGGTGCGCCCGTCCGTCCTGGCCGCCGCCTCGGCGAGCCGCTTCGCCGGTTCCGACGGCAGCAGGTCCAGCGCGCCGACGATGCGCAGCCGCCACGGGGTGTCCGGTCCGGACAGTTCGTCCACCACGTCCGGAATGATCTTCAGCAGCGCGGTGACCTCTTCGGACGCCCGGCCGAGATTGTCCGTGGACAGCAGCCACAGTGTGACGACTTCGACGTCGGCCTCGCGGCACCAGCTGAGGAAGTCCGCGATCTTCTTCGCGCCGATCAGGTGCCCGTCGGCGACGTCGGTGAACCCGGCTTCCCGCGCCCACCTGCGGTTCCCGTCCAGGATGACCGCGACGTGCCGAGGGTGCTTGCCCTTGGCCTGCTGGATCAGCCTGCGGCTGTAGATGCTGTAGACGACGTCTGAGAGAAAGGACCGAACGCTCACGAAGGAGGAGCCTACGCACCTCCGCGAAGCGATGTGCCGCACCACGGGGGTGGCAGAAGGCCTACGGTCCCGTAGCCTGAAGCACGTGAGCGTAGCGACCGAGCCCCCGTCCTCGCCCGTGGTCGACACTCGTCCCCGGCTGCGCGGGCACATCCACTTCTGGTCCTTCTTCGGCTCGGTGGCCGCGGCCGCCGCGCTGATCTCGCTGGCCGCGTCGACCGTCTCCGGCACCGCCGCGCTGGCGACCTCGGTCTACGGGCTGACCGTGCTCGGCCTGTTCGGCGTGAGCGCGCTCTACCACCGCCGCCTGTGGAGCCCCAAGGCGTACAAGTGGATGAAGCGCGCCGACCACTCGATGATCTTCCTGTTCATCGCGGGCACCTACACCCCGTTCACGCTGCTGGCGATGTCGCAGCCGACCGGGTACATCGTGCTCGGCGTGGTCTGGGGCGGCGCCGTCGCGGGCGTCGCGCTGAAGCTCCTGTGGCCGCACGCGCCGCGCTGGCTCGGCGTGCCGATCTACATCGCGCTCGGCTGGGTCGCCGTGTTCGTGCTGCCCGAACTGCTCACCCACGCCGGCGTCGCCGCGCTCGTGCTCCTGCTGGTCGGCGGCCTGTTCTACACCGCGGGCTCGGTCTTCTACGCCACCCGCTGGCCGAACCACTTCCCGGAGACCTTCGGCTACCACGAGTACTTCCACGCCTGCACCGTGCTGGCCGCGGCGTGCCACTACATCGCGATCTGGCTCGCGATGTATCCCGGCTGAGTTTTTTCGCGCGCCGCTCAACATTTCGCCCCGCCCATCGCGTTGGTCATAGGTAACGATCACCGGAGGTATGGGAGGGAGCGCTGGTGCACGAAGGTTTCGACCTGTTCGTCGCCGAACGGCTCGACCGGCTGCTGCGGTACGCGACCGCGTTGACCTGCGATCCGCATCTGGCGCAGGACATCGTGCAGGAGGTGCTGCTGCGGGCGCAGCCGCGGTGGGCGCGCATCGAGTCGATGCGGTCGCCCGAGCTGTACGTGCGACGCATGGTCACCAACGAGTACCTGTCCTGGCGACGGCGACGCGCGGCGAAGGAGATTTCGTCCGAACACCACACCCTCAACGCCATCGCCGCGCCAACCAGTGACGTGGCGGGCGCGCACGCCGAGCGGACCGCGATGCGGGCCCGGATCGCGATGCTGCCGCGCAAGCAGCGGGCCGCGATCCTGCTGCGCTACTACGAGGATCGCACCGACCAGGAGATCGCCGAGGTCCTCGGGTGCGGCGAAAGCACCGTGCGCAGTCATCTTTCCCGCGCGTTGAGCACGCTCCGCTCCGCCGGGTACGCGGCATCCACGGCCAAGGAGGCATGGGCATGAACCCCGATCGGACCGAAGCCCTCATCCGCGAGGCCCTGACCGAAGAGGCCGACCGGGCCGTCGACCCCGGCGTGGTGCTCGCCCGGTTGTCCCACGGCCCGCGCGCGCCTCGCCGCTACCGCGCCCCCGTCATCGCCACGGCCGCGGCCGTCGTGGTGGTCGCCGCGGCTGGAATCGTCGTGCCCCAGCTGCTGGACCGCCAGGACGCGGCTCCCGCCGCGCCGGCGGCATCGGCCGCGAAGGACCAGAACGTCCTGGTCATGGGCTTGGACTCCGGACCTGGCTCGCCGCGCGCCGACTCGATCGTGCTCGCGCATCTCGGCCAGGACGGCAGCGGGAGCGCCGTGTCGATCCCGCGGGACTCCTGGGTGGACGTGCCCGGTCACGGCAAGCAGCGGCTGAACGGCGTCTACACGCAGGTCCGCGAGGACGAAATCGCCAAGGGGAAGAGCCCTGCCGACGCCGACGACGCGGCCGCCCGCGCGGTGGCCACCACCGTGCAGAACCTCACCGGGGTCGCCGCCGACCACTACGCCACGGTCGACATGGCGGCGTTCGCCGAAATCAGCACGGCCGCCGGTGGCGTCCCGGTCTGCCTGAACCAGGCCGTCCACGACCCGCTGACCGGGATATCGTTCCCCGTCGGGCAGCAGACCGTCTCCGGCGACAAGGCGCTGCAGTTCGTGCGGCAGCGGCACGGCCTCGCCAACGGTGACCTCGACCGGATCGTCCGGTTGCAGGCGTTCCTGCGCTCGCTGGCGAACAAGGTGCTCACCGCACCCGAGTCGACTCGCGAGCAAACCCTCACCGCCCTGCTGACCACCGCGCGCGACAAGGTGCGCACCGATCAGGGGTGGAACCTGCTCGACCTCGCGGGCCAGCTGCTCAAGCTCCGTCCCGACGCGCTTCGTCTCGGGACGGTGCCGGTCACCGATCCGCCCGCGAACGCGGGACCGGCGATCGGAGTCGACCCGGCGAAGGTGCGTTCCTTCGTCCAAGACCAGTTCGGGTCCGGCACCGCGCCGGCCCCCGGCGGCGCGACCTGCGTCAACTGACGCGGAACAGCAGCATCGAGCCGTCTTCCCAATACAGGCTCACCGGTTCGGGACTCCACTGTGGACGGTCATTTCCCTGGCTCGTCCACAGTGGAGTTTCCGGCGTGGCGATGGCGAGCCGCGTCCGCCCTCGAACGATCACGAGATCGCCGGGGTTCCGCTTGAGCACCTCCGCCACCCGGTAGGCCTCACCGGAAGCCGGACCGCTGGGAATCGCCGCGTGCCTCCTGGGTTCGAACCGCTTGAGCCGCCTCGCCAGGCTCCCCAGCGCCAGGAAGGGCCAAGCGAGGTTCGCGAATATCTCGGCGAAGACCTCCCCGACGCAGCCAAGCGACCCGCCTTCGCGCTCGCGCCGCCGATCCCGCCTGGTCCCGACCGTCACCCGCTTCAAACCGGTGACCTGCACGGGCTCCCGCCAGGTCGCCTCGAAGTGCTGTTGCACCCGCGAAATGTCCATCGCTCCCCCAATGTCCTAACGCGACCCTACTCCGCGGGCACTTCATCCCGCTCGGGCTTCGACGTGGCCCGAGGCGAGCGCAACACGAAAACCGCGAACACGACCGCGGCCAAGGCGACGAACGCGGCCAGCCGGAACCCGGCCTGGAACCCTTCGGTGAGATGACGCGGATCGTGCTCCGCGCCAGGACCGAACCCGGCCGTGGTCGCCGAGGCGACCGCCGCGATGACCGCGAGGCCGAGCGCGCCACCGATCTGCTGGGTGGTGGTGATCAGCCCCGACGCCAGCCCGGCGTCTTGCGGACGGGTGCCCGACATCGCCGAGACGGTCACCGCGACCAGGGACAGGCCCATGCCCGCGCCGCACAGGATCGACGGGCCGAGCACGTCGACCACGTAGCTGCCGTCGGCTCGTACGGTGCTGAACCAGCCGAGGCCCGCGGTCAGCGACGCCAGCCCGATGACGGCCAGGTTCTTCGGCCCCACCCGGTCGGCCAGTTTCCCGCCGAGCTGGGACACGACGACGATGCTCACGGTGAGCGGGAGGTAGGCCAGGCCCGCGACGAGTGCACTGTAGGACAGTATTTCCTGCAGGTACATCGCGATGAAGAAGAACATCCCGAGCAGCGTCATGCTCAGCAGCACGTTGAGCGTGTTCGCCAAACTCACCGCGCGGTTGCGGAAGACGGCGAACGGAACGAGCGGGTTCGCGACCTTTCCCTCGATCACCATGAACAGGGCGAACAGCGCGGCGGCCAGCGCGAGCTTGACGATGGTCCCGGCCGAGGTCCACCCGGCGGCTTCCGCGCCGACGAGTCCCCACACCAGCAGGATCATGCTCGCGGTGATCGACAGCGCACCCGGAATATCGAGCCCCTTGGTGTCTTCGGCGACGCTTTCCCGCAGCAGTTTCGGGGCCAGCGCGATCGCGACCGCGCCGACCGGGACGTTGATGAACAACACCCACTCCCAGCCGAGCCAACTGGTCAGCACACCGCCGAGCAGCACTCCGCACGCACCACCGGCGCCGACCGCGGCACCCTAGACGCCGAGCGCCTTGTTGCGCTCCTTTCCCTCGGCGAACGTGGTCGTGAGCAAGGAAAGCGCCGCGGGAGAAGTGATCGCCGCGCCCAAGCCCTGCACCGCGCGTGCGCCGTAGAGCCATACCGAGTTCTGGGCGAATCCGCCGAGCAACGAGGCGCCGGTGAACAGCGCGAGCCCGACGACGAACATCCGGCGCCGTCCGATCAGGTCACCCAGCCGCCCGCCGAGGAGCAGGAACCCGCCGAACACGAGAACGTAGGCGTTGACGACCCAGGAAAGCTCGCCGGGGGACATCTTGAGGTCGGCCTGGATGGAAGACAGCGCGATGTTCACGATCGAGCTGTCGACCACGAGCATGAACTGCGCGGAAGCCAGCAACACCAAGGCAAAGGACTTCCTCACCGCCCCGCACCCCGTCCCCGTACGACCGCGCTCGTGGTGCTGTGCATTGTTGCCTCCCCAGGCTGGAACACGATTTGACCTTGCTTCGCGACGCGTGCACAGCAAGCTTGATATCTCTAGATAACTAGAGGTCAAGGGAGGAATACTCAACCGGTAAACGGCCGTGCGAGTCAAGCAAGACCGGCAAATCCGAGGTCGGCGGCCGAGCGCCGGTCCCGTGCGTCCACATCGCTGGCAACGTCGGATCGTGAGTTTCGACCAGCCGGGTGTCTTGACTTTCACTCGCCGCTACCTCGGGTTTCCTGCTGCCGTGCGGGCAGCTCCGAACCAACCGTCTGCACTCCCGCTGCGGTCTCCCGGCCCGGCTTCCACTGCGCGTTGAACGCCAACTCCCCCTCCTACCAACAGATCCTCTGCGTGGGTGTGCCAATCCCGCGCCTGTGCGTCGAAGGCTTGTACCGCCGCGTTGATCGCCGCGGTAAGCCACCACGGATGGAAACCATCCGACTTCAGCACCCGCCAAGCGGCCGCCACCGCTGCGGAGGCGGCCGCGATCTCATCTGCGTGAGGCGACCGTCCCGTTCGGCTCGCTGAGCCGACCAATGCCATGTAATTCCGGTACGCCGACTCCCAAACATGAACCGATTCCAGTGTTACCGTCATGAACAGCAGCATTTCCCGTTCACCCGGACGCGAGCACCACACGGCAGGACTTTTACAGACGTCCGCACTACGCTGAGATGTCCCAACAGGTCCTGCGGGGGAGTGGGCATGCCGAACGAACGGCTACGAGATGCTTTGCTGCGCAACGGTCTCGATCCGGAGCAGGTAGCTATCGCCGTCGAGGTAGACCCGAAAACCGTCGAGCGCTGGATCACCAAGGGGCGCACGCCTTATCCGAAGCACCGACACAAGCTGGCTGCTCTGGCTCGGGAGCCGGAGTGCTACCTTTGGCCGCAGGCGATGGCTGCGGAACGCAAGGCCGAGATCGCGGCGGCCGAGGTGGTCAACGTGTTCCCGCACCGCAACATCATCCCGGCTGAGCTGTGGGACAGGCTTATCAAGAACGCTGACCAAACCATCGAGATCCTGGTCCATGCAGCATTGTTCCTGGTGGAACGCCCGCGCTTCGTAAAGGACCTGTTGCACAAGGCTGCCAACGGCGCGGTCATCCGTCTCGCGTTCGGCGATCCCGAAGACAACAGCGTGGCCTTGCGCAGCGCAGAGGAGCAACTCGGCGAAGGCACGCTGGCGGCCCGCATCCGAAACGCACTGGCTTACTACCGTCCGCTCGTCGGTGTGGACGGCATCGAGATGCGATTCCACAACACCACGCTCTACAACTCGATCTTTCGTCTTGACAACGAGATGATCATCAACACCCACATCTACGGCATCCAAGGCGCTCACGCTCCCGCGCTGCACTTGCGCAAGCTCTCGGCAGGGACCCTGTTCGAAACGTACTCCGAGAGCTTCGAAGCGGCGTGGAAATCAGCCCGTCCGGCCACCTTCTAGGAGGCACCATGACCCGCCGCGACTACTACTACGACCCGAACGCTCCAGCCGCGAACAGCATCGCCGTTGCCGTCTCTGCCTTCATTCAAGACAACGAGAGCCGAATCCTCATGATTCGTCGCACTGACAACGACCTCTACTCACTCCCCGGCGGCCAACTCGAACTCGGCGAAACCCTTACCGAAGCCGCCGTCCGGGAGGTTCGCGAGGAAACCGGCATCGAGTGCGAAGTCACAGGTATCATCGGGATCTATTCCAACCCCAACCACGTCATCGCCTACGATGACGGCGAGGTACGGCAAGAATTCTCTATCTGCTTCCGCGCCCGACTGGTTGGTGGCACCCTTCGGACCAGCGATGAAAGTTCCGAGTCTCTCTGGGTCGGAAGTCGGGATGCATACGCTCTCACTATTCACCCTTCCACAAAGCTGCGACTCGAGCACGCATTATCAGAGAACAAAGAACCACGTTTCACTTGAAACAGGAAAGATGAATTCCTACGCGTGAGCGATCCCGGCAGCCTGCAGGTGTTGCTCGGTCCGCTCCACCGCACCGACCAGTTCTCCCTGTGCCTGCCGGATGAAGGCGGTGACCAAGTCCGCTGGCCCGTAACGCGCCTGGACCTCGGATATCCGCTGGTCAACTGTGGTCATCTCGCCATCCGGGGTCGTGGTCATGTCCGCCCACCACAGCGCGTCGCGGATCGGGGTTACTTCGGCGGGGAACGCGGCGAGTTCGCCTGTCAGCCCGCGAAGCTCCGCTTCCCGGTATGCGCACGAGTGGTGGGCGACCAGGTTGACCAGCCTGGTCGGTGCCCCGGTTTCGCGCAGGTACCGCGCACCGTCGATCGGGTGGAAACCGGTGTCGATCAGCTCCGGGGAGTACCCGATGTCGTGGAGTAAGGCAGCGCCGACCAGAAGCTCGGCCTCATCCGGCGAGAAGAGAGGTGCAGCCAAAGCCGCTCGGCGACCGACGCCTTGGACATGCGCCCACCGCCGAGGCAGCGCGCTCGCCAACACTCGCTCCGCTTCCGCTCTCGCCCATGTTGTCCAGTCCACCTGTACAAACCTATCCGAATACGATGGACACGTGGATGAAACCTGGGTCGCCACACTGGCGAAAGCACAAATCTTGTTGCTGGACTTCGACGGACCGGTCTGTTCCGTCTTCGCCGGGGTACCGGCCGCCGCCGTTGCCACGCAACTTCGAAGTGAGCTGGCGGACTCCTCGCCTGCCGATGATCCGTTCGCGGTTTTGCGGTTCGCCGCGACGGTGAGCGCGGAGCAAGCAGCGTTCGTCGAGGCGGCGCTGACCGCGCACGAGGTCGAGGCGATCAAGAGTGCGGAGCCGACCCCGGGTGCGCACGAACTCATCGCAGGTTGGCATGCGTCCGGACGACCGCTGGCCATCGTCAGCAACAACAGTCGTGTCGCCATCGAGTCCTATTTGGACTTGTACGGCCTCCGCGGTTCCATCGACTGCATCGCGGCCAGAGAAGGTGCGGGCACGCCGTTGAAGCCCGACCCGTATCTGGTGACGAAAGCGCTCACCGCACTTGACGCAGAGGCAAAGCAGAGTGTGCTCATCGGCGATTCGCCGTCC
The DNA here is from genome assembly GCF_018736145.1 of Amycolatopsis sp. CA-230715. Classification (GTDB taxonomy): domain Bacteria; phylum Actinomycetota; class Actinomycetes; order Mycobacteriales; family Pseudonocardiaceae; genus Amycolatopsis. Next base: position 5,834,433 of record NZ_CP059997.1, on the reverse strand, counting down.
GATGTGGACGCCGCAGTGGCCGCCGGGGTCACCGCGATCGGCTACGCGAACAAGCCGGGTAAGCGACTTGCCTTAGCGAAGGCCGCCGCGATAACCGAGACGCTGGTCTGAGATCACGCCAGTGCGGCGGGTGGGGTGTCGGCTCGGCGGCCTGAACGAACGGCGGCGACGGCGTCCGCGATGCCGGTGATCCCGGTCTTCATGGCCTCGGCGTCCAGCGAGTAGGGCAGGCGGACGAAGCGTTCGAAGGCGCCGCCGATGCCGAAGCGCGGGCCTGCGGCGAGCCGGACGCCGAACTGGGGTGCGACGGCGGCGAGTGCCGAGCTGATGGGGTCCGGGAAGCGGGTCCACACCGTCAGGCCGCCGTGGGATTCGCCGACGGTCCAGTCCGGCAGATGCTCAGCGACCAGGTTCAGCAGCACCGCGCGCGAGCGGCGGAGGCCGGCGAGCCTGGTGGGCAGGATTTCCCTTATGCCGCCCAGTAATTCGGCGCAGGCCAGCTGCTCCACCACCGGCGTGCCGAGATCGACGTCCGCTCGTGCCTGGTGCAGTCGTTGCACCAGATCGGGGGTCGTGCGGATCCAGCCGACCCGTAGACCGCCCCAGAAGGTCTTCGCCATCGAGCCGATCGTGATGACGTTCGAGTGGTACGCGGCGAGCGGGGTCGGCGGGGCGACGTCCAGTGCCAGTTCGGCCATTGTTTCGTCCACAACGATCGGACACTGTGGACGCAATGACAGGCGATCCTTTTCGGACAGACAGAGACCGGTGGGGTTGTGGAAGTCCGGCATGAGGTACGCGAGCGCGGCACCGCGCATGGTGGCCGACAGGATTTCGAGATCCCAGCCATCCTCGTTCACCGCGACGGGCACGACCCGGCAGCCCGCGGCGCGGAACACCCGGAGTGCGTGCGGGTAGCTGGGATGGTCGACCACCACCCGGTCGCGGGGACGCAGCAAGGTACGCGCGATGAGGCCGATCGCGTGCTGCGCGCCGTTGGTGACCAGGATCTGGTCCGGGGTGGTCTCCAGCCCGCGTTCGGCGTACCGCGTGGCGATCGCGGCGCGGAGTTCGGCGAGCCCCGTCGGCGAGTAGCCGTGCCTCGGCAGGTGGCGCGGGAGCTGGTTCAGCGCGCTGGTGTACGCGCGGTGCAGCGCTTCGCCGGGCGCGGGCGGCGCCGCGTGCGAGAAGTCGATCAGGTCCCGGTCGTCGACCGCCGCTTCGGGCTGACGGTGCGGCACCCGCGTCCGGCTGCGCGCGCGGTCGCGGGCGCTGAGGTAGCCCTGGTCGCGCAGGGTCGCGTAGGCCGTCGACACCGTGGTCCGGCTGATCCCGAGCACCGCGGCCAGATCGCGCTCGCCCGGCATCGCGGTGGCCAGCGGGAGCCTGCCGTCGAGGATGAGCAGCCGGATCAGGTCCGCCAGCCTGCGATGGGCGGGGCCCGGCCCGGAAGACCAGTCGCCGAGCAGGCGGGCGACCGCGTGGCTGCTGGTGTGCACGAGGGCCAGTGTGTGTCATCTGGACCTTTCTTTCAAGGCCAGATGTCCCGCACGCTGATCAGGTGAAAACGCAACCGGTGGCACGGCGGATGACCGCGGCCGAACAGCTGCGGGCCGAAAAGAAGGTGCGAAGGCTCGTCCAACTGCTGGTGGGATTGGTGGGGTACGGCACCTCTCTCACCTTCCTCGTCGAGTCGTCCCTCGGCGCGTCCAGCTGGAACATCCTGACCGAGGGCATCTCGCTCCGCACCGGACTGACCTTCGGCTGGACGACGAACCTGATCGCGGTCGCCGTACTGGTCTTCTGGATCCCGCTCCGCGAGCTGCCGGGGCTCGGCACCGTGCTCAACGTGCTGCTCGTGGGCCTGTCCGCCGATCTGGCCGCGAACTTCCTTCCCCTGCCGCATTCCTTCGCGCAGCAGCTCGCCTACTACGCCGTCGGCCTGCTCATGCTGACCTTCTCCGACGCGGTCTACCTCGGCGCGCGGTTCGGTTCGGGGCCGAGGGACGGGCTCATGACCGGCGCCGTCCGCGTGTCCGGCAAGCCCATCTGGCTGGTGCGCGCCGCGATCGAAATCGTCGTGCTGGCGATCGGCTGGCTCCTCGGCGGCACGGTCGGTTTCGGCACGGTGCTGATCGCGTTCGCGATGGGCCCGCTGGTCCAGTTCTTCCTGCGCTTCACCACTGTCCGCCTCGACGGCGACGAACGTCCACGATGGTCAGCCGAGCGCACCGCGAAGGGTGTCGCGTAGCCAGCGCTGCGCCGGGTCGGCGTCGAGCCGCCGGTGCCACAGCAGCCGGATGTCCACTTCGGGCAGTGGCGCGGGAATGGTGAACCAGCGCAGGCCCAATGTTTCGCTGTACTGCTCGGCGAGACGCTGCGGTACGAGCCCGACGTAGTGGCTGGCCCCGACCACGAGCGCGGCCACGGCGGAGGTCGGCACGACCGCCGCGACGTGGCGCTGGAGCCCCGCGGCCTCGAGCACGTCGTCGAGCGGTCCGCGGCTGCGCCCGCGCCGGGACGCCGAGACGTGCGGATGCTGGCACAGCTGCGCGAGGGTCGGGCGGCGGTGGCGCCCGAGCGGGCTGTCGGCACGGACGATGCCGACCACTCGCTCGCGGTAGAGCAACGCGGTCCGCATGTCCGAACCGGCTTCGTCACTGGCGCCGATGTCCAGGTCGACCGACCCGTCACGCAGCGCTTCGGTGCTCTCACTGCCCTCGGCGACGAAGCGCAGCACCACCCCGGGTGCGATCGCGGCGGTGGCTTCGACCGCCGCGACCGCCATCGTCGTGGCGACACCGTCGTTGATGCGGATGGTGAAGGTGCGCTTGAGATCGGCGGGAGCGATCTCGCGATCGGCGCTGATCAGCGCCGAGGCCTCGTCGAGCAGCGAGCGCACCCGCGGCGCGGTGCGCAGCGCGAACGGCGTCGGCACCATCGAGCGCCCCGCGCGCACCAGGATCGGGTCGTCCATCGCCCGCCGCAACCGGCCCAGCGCCCGGCTGGTCGCGGGGATCGACAGGTGCAGGCGCTCGGAAGCCGCGGTGACGCTGCCCTCCTGGAGCAGTGCGTCGAACACGCGCAGGAGGTTCAGGTCCAGTTGCTCGGGCATAGTTGCATCATACGCAAATAACCCTTGCCGAAGTTGCGTGGCACGGATACCTCGCTGGTCCATACCGTCATGGACATGCCTTCCACCATTCCGGCTCCGGTGTACGCGCCCGAGTCCCGCACGATCCCGCGACGCGGCCTGCTCACGGTCATGTGCGCCTGCGTGGCGCTCGTCGTCGGGATGGTCGCCGCGATCAACCTCGCCGTCCCGCTGCTCGCCGCGAGCGACCTGCACCCGTCCGCGTCCGCGCTGGTCTGGATCGTCGACACGTACGTGATCTTCTTCGCCTGCCTGGTGATTCCCGGTGGCGCCGCCGGTGATCGCTTCGGGCGCAAGAGAGTGCTGATCGCCGGGCTGGTCCTGTTCGCGGCGGGTGCGCTGATGTCCGCGATCGCGCCGAACGTGGCTGTGCTGCTCGTCAGCCGCGCGATCACCGGCGCCGGTGCCGCCGCGGTGCTGCCCAACACCCTCGCCGTGCTGCTGCACGCCGTCCCGGCCGAACGCAAGAACGCGACGATCGCCATCTGGGCGTCGATGACCGGGATCGGCGGCGTCCTCGGCAACATCGGCGGCGGCGCCGTGCTTTCCGGCGGGTCGTGGCGCTGGCTGTTCGCCGCCGCGGTACCGATCTCCGTGCTGCTCGCCGCGCTGGTGGCGGCACTCGCCCCGGTGTCGCCGCGCCACGACCGCCGCCTGGAGCCGCTCGGCACGGCCCTGTTCGTCGGCGCGTCCGTCGCGCTGCTGCTCGGTATCATCCAGGGTCCCGAATCGGGTTGGGGAAGCGCCACCGTCGTCATCGAATTCGCCAGTGCCGCCGTGTTGTTCACCGCGTGGACGCTCGTCGAACTCCGCGCCGAACACCCGCTGCTCGACCCGAGGCTGTTCCGCCTGCCCGCGCTGCGCAGCGCCTGCCTCGGCATGATCACCGTCTTCTTCGGCATGTTCGCCCTGTTCTACGTCAACGCCTCCTTTCTCCAGTACGGCAAGGGGTTCAGCGTGCTGCTGACCGGGATCGGCATCATGCCGCTGACGGTCCCGATCCTCGTCTTCGCACGCCACGTGGGGCGTCTGACCCACCGCATCGGCCTCGACGCCACCACCGCGCTCGCTTTCGCCTTCGTCGGCGGCGGCCTGCTCGCACTGTCCACAAGCGACGCAGGGACCTCCTACTTTGGTTATGCCGCATGGCTCTTCGTGACTGGGATCGGGGTAGCGCTGGCGCTTCCCACGCTCTCCAGCGCCATCGCCGGTGCGCTGCCCCCGGCGCAGGCCGGTGTCGGAGCAGGACTCCAAGCCACCACCCGAGAGTTCGGCAGCGCGCTCGGCGTCGCCGTCATCGGCACCGTCCTCACCGCGCGGTTCACCAGCGCGCTCCCCGCGGACGCCCACGGCGCCCACACGGTTGCCCAAGCCCTCGCCACCGCGCCCGGCCGCGCACCCGAAATCGTCGCCGCGTTCATCTCCGGCGCGTCCACCGGGCTGCGCGCGATCGGCATCGCCGTCCTCGTTCTCGGCGCTCTCGTCGTACTGCAATCCCTGCTGTCCCGTCGAGGGCGCGCCTGATCCGCGGCACCCCGCCGCGGACCGACAAAGAAGGAAGAACCCCATGAACGTGTTCATCACCGGAGGCACCGGCTGGATCGGCTCGGCCGTCGTCGACCACCTGATCGACACCGGGCACCAAGTCACCGGCCTGGCCCGCTCCGACGCCTCCGCCGCCGTGCTCGAACAGAAGGGCGCGCGGGTGAGACGCGGCGATCTCGACGACCTCGACGGCATCCGCGCCGGGACCGCTGACGCCGATGCCGTCATCCACCTCGCCAACAAGCACGACTGGGGAAACCCGGCCGCGAGCAACAAAGCCGAGCGGGACGCGGTCGAAACGATCGCCGACACCCTCGTCGGAAGCAACCGTCCGTTCGTTCTCGCGGCGGGGCTTTCCGGCGTGGTGCAAGGCCGTCCCGCGGTCGAGACCGACGTCTCGCCCGCGGTCGGCCCGGATTCTCACCGAGGGGGCGCCGAAAACCTCGCACTCGAATACGTCCGAAAAGGAGTCCGCGTGATCAGCGCGCGCTTCGCTTCGTCGACGCACGGTGGTGGCGACCACGGTTTCGTCTCCCAACTCGTCGCGGCCGCCCGGAAGCACGGCGTTTCCGCCTACATCGGTGACGGCGCCAACGCGTGGTCCGCGGCGCACCGCTTCGACGCCGCCCGGGTCGTCCGGCTCGGGTTGGAAGGTGCGCCCTCCGGTACCCGGCTGCACGTCGTCGCCGAAGAAGCCGTTACGACACGCGAAATCGCGGAAGCGATCGGCGAGTACCTGCGGCTCCCGGTCGTGTCGATCAAATCCGAAGAGGCGGGCGAGCACTTCGGCTTCGTCGCGAGGTTCTTCGGCCTGGACATGTCCGCGTCGAGCGCACGCACCCGCGAACTCCTCGACTGGACACCTTCCGGTCCGACCTTGATCGAAGACATCCTCGCGGGCGCCTACGCCTGATTCCCACCACGAGAAAGGAAAATGCCGTGCCAGAAGAACCTTTCGAAGCGACCGTCACCGCGTTCATGCTGGTGAAGACCAGTCCGGAATGGCTCGGTCTTTCGGTCGAGGACAGGGTGAACGCGTTCAAGACCGAGGTGCTGCCCGAGATCACCAAGAGGACGAACGGGGTCCGGTCGCGCTTCTACGACACGGAGTTCTACTCGGCGCGCGTGACCGACGTGTGGGTGTGGGAAGCGCGCGATCACCAAGCGTACCAACTGCTCGTCGAGGCGCTGCGCGAAACGCCCTTCTGGGATCGGTACTTCGACGTGGTCGAGCTGCTGGTCGGGGTCGAGAACGGATACGCGAAGAACTACGGGCTGGACGCCTTCGCCACCGTCACCACCTGATTCCGCGGTTGCCCGCCTGCCCCGAAGGTGACTTTCAGGGGACCTACACACCCCGAAGGTCACTTTCGGGGCAGTTCAGGAGGCGAGGAATGCAGCGCCGAGGAACTGTTCCGGGATCGCGAAGGCGTCGACCAGGACACGCGCGTGCGGGCGCAACTGCGTGCACACGTCGTTCACCGCGGACATGACGGCTTTCGAGCGGGCCGCGGTGAGGCGGCCGTGCTCGAGGAACCAAGCACGGTCGGCTTCCACTGTGGACAGTACGTACAGGTCGCAAAGGCGGTCCAGCAGCGCTTTCGCGTCGGGATCGGTGCAGCGGTCGATACCGGCGACGAAGGCTTCCAGTACGATCCGTTCCACGTGGACGCGGCCAGCGCGCAGCACGTGGTCCTGCGCGTCGTTGAACACCTCGAACGGGTCCTCCGACGCGGCGCGGCGCAGGCGGCGGGCGACACCGTCCAGCACGTGCTCTTCCCTGTCCTCGAACAGTTTCACGTGCCAGCCGCGGTCGAACAGGACGTCCTCGTCGTCGTGGCTCGCGTCCACCAAGCGTTCGATCACCTGACGCGCCGCGGTGCGTTCGATCACCGCGCCGACGAACTGCTCGGCGACGAACCGAGCGGTGGCCAGCGCGCTCAGATCCTCGAAGTGGTCCTTGTAGCTCGTCAGCAGTCCTTTCGCGACAAGCTGCAGCAGCACCGTGTTGTCGCCTTCGAACGTGGTGAAGACATCGGTGTCCGCCTTCAAGGCAGGCAACAGATTCTCGGCGAGGTATCCTGCGCCACCGCAGGCTTCTCGCGCCATTTGGATCGTTCGGGTAGCGTGCCAAGTGGACACCGCCTTGATCCCGGCGGCCCGCGATTCCAGTTCCCGCTGGCGCTGCTCGTCGACGTCGTCCGAGCCTTGGATGTCGTGCAGCGCGCCGACGAGTTCCTCCTGCGCGAAGTGCAGCGCGTAGGTCGCCGCCAGCGCGGGCAGGAGCTTGCGCTGGTGCGCGCGGTAATCCAGCAGCACGACCTCTTCTTCGTTGCCGGGGCGGAAGAACTGGCGCCGCTGTTCGCCGTAGCGCACCGCGATCGCCAGCGCGCGTTTCGTGGCGTTGCCCGCGCTCCCGGCGACGCTGACGCGGCCGCGGATCAACGTGCCCAGCATGGTGAAGAAACGGCGGCCGTCGCTTTCGATCGGGCTCGTGTAGGTGCCGTCCTCGGTCACGTCGCCGTAGCGGTTCAACAGCGCTTCGCGCGGGACCCGTACACCGGCGAAAGCCAACCGTCCATTGTCGACCCCGTTGAGACCGGCCTTCTTTCCGCAATCCTCAATGGACACACCGGGTACCGGGCCGCCGTCGTCGGCACGGATCGGCACCAGGAAGGCATGCACGCCACGGCTTTCGCCGCCGGTGACGAGCTGGGCGAACACCACGGCCATCCGGCCGTCGCGCGCGGCGTTGCCGATGTACTCCTTGTGCGCGTCCTTGTCCGGGCTGTCGATCACGAACTCGCGGGTGGCCGGATCGTAGGTGGCGGTGGTCCGCAGATGCTGCACGTCCGAGCCGTGGCCGTGCTCGGTCATCGCGAAGCACCCCGGCAGGTCGAGGTCCATGATCGGGCGCAGGTACCGCTCGTGGTGGCGCGCGGTGCCGAGCAGCTGGACGGCGCCGCCGAACAGTCCCCATTGGACACCGGCCTTGACCATCAGCGAAAGGTCGCCGAACCCGAGCATCTCGAACGACGTCACCGAGCCGCCGATGTCGCCACCGCCGCCGTATTCGCGGTCGAACCCGAGCCGGGGGCGGTCGGTCTTCGCCAGCTCGCCGAGCTGGTCGAGCACCTGGATCCGGTGCGCCTCGGTGTCGAGGTCGTGCGCCTCGCGGAACGCACTGTCGGTCATCTGCGCGCGCACGCTCCGGCGAAGCTCGCCCCACCGGCCGTCCAGCACCTCGGTCAGCGCGCCGACATCGACCTTCGCGGGAATGGCTGGCTGGTCCACGGTTCCTCCGTCGCGCACGGAACAGGCTGGCTACGCCAGTGGTAGCCAGCCTGCCCCAGTCCCAAACGGACCGCAGCTCGAACCGGTTCGGTCCACCGGCACGAGGGACCCGCGCGCTCAGCCGAGCTCGGGCCCCTTGGTGCGCAGGTCGTCGACCTTGCTCATCGCGTCGCGCAGCTCGCCGAGCCAGCTGTCGGCGTGCTGGCCGACGAGCCGGACCGCCCACGCGAGCGCGTCGGACCGCGACCGCGCCACACCGGCGTCGACGAGGGTGTCGAGCACCAGCCGCTCCGGCTGCCGGAGCCGGGTCATCACCGGCGCGGCGAGCGTGGTGAACAGCTCCTCGGTCCCGCCGAGGCGCGCGCCCCACGCGACCTTGCGCTGGTAGCGGTGCTCGGCCTGCCGCGCGATCTCGATGCGCGCTTCCCTGGTCTCCTCGCGGAACCGGCTGATCCGGCCCGCCTCCGCCGCGGCGCGCGCCGCGTCGTCGCTCTGCTCGCCGGTCAGAGGGGGAAGCTCGCCGACGATCAGGATCTCTTCGCGGTCCACGGTCACCTCGGGGGCGCCGGTGAACCAGCCGTCGGGCAGCCTGCCCTCGAACCAGCCCGCCGCGTCGTCCGCGGAGGGCACCTCCGTTTGCTGCCAGCCCCGGCCGCGTCCGTGCCAACCACGTCCCATCGGACGTCACCACCTCTGATTACTTGATTACAACACTACAGAGGCTACGCGCGTATCACACGGGAATGTGGCTTGTTCTCCCGGAGCGGACAGGGCCTACAGCGCGCTCGCCAGCTCGTCCGCCGTGGTCACGGGCCGGTCGCACACGTAACCGCGGCAGACGTACGCGGCCGCGCCGCCGTCGACGAGCGGGCGGTCGGCCAGCAGCGGCACGTCATCGGGAGCCCCGGCCAGCACGATGCCGCCGCCGTGGACCTCCCGCGCCGCGACCTCGAGAAGCCCGGCACGCGACTGTGCGGTGTCGCCGACGATCGCGACCTGCACCGGCCCGGCCAGCAGCGCTTCCGCGACGGCGAGCCAGTTGCCCGCGAACCTCGGCACCCTCGCGGCGAGCTGCCCGGCACGGGCGACCGCGCGTTCGGCGGCTTCGCGGTAGTGCGAAGCCTGGCTCGGCCCGGCGAGCGCCGAGGCGGCGACCAGCGCGGCGGCCAGCGCCGACGCGCCGGACGGGCTCGCGTTGTCACCGGGGTCGCCGGGACGGTGCACGAGGAGCTCCGCGTCGTCGGCGGTGTCGTGGTAGGCGCCGGGCACGTCGTCGTTCGCGAACCGGACGAGCGCGACGTCCAGCAACGAGGTCGCCTCGTCCAGCCAGTGCGCCGCACCGGTGGCCTGGTGCAGCGCCAGCAACCCTTCGGCGAGGCACGCGTAGTCCTCCAGCACACCCGCGACCTCGCCCACCACGCCGTCGCGCGAACTGCGGCGAAGCCTGCCGTCGACGAGATGGGTCCGCAGCAGGAAATCCGCCGCGTCCGCCGCCGCGGTGACCCAACCCGGTTCTCCGAGCGCGACCCCGGCTTCCGCCAGCGCGGTGATCGCGAGCCCGTTCCACGCGGCGATGACCTTGTCGTCACGACTCGGCTGGGGGCGCAGTTCCCGCACGGCGAGCAGGCTTTCCCGCACGCGTTCGAGGCGTTCGGCGTCTTCCGGGTCGTGCAGGAGGCGCAGCGTCGACGCGCCGTCCTCGAAGTTTCCCTGATCGGTGACGGAAAAGACCTCCGCTGCCCAGCGCGCGTCGTCCTCGCCGAGCACCTCGCGGAACTGCTCCGGCGTCCAGACATAGGTCAGGCCTTCGACCCCGTCGGTGTCCGCGTCGAGCGAGGAGATGAATCCGCCGGTCGGCGCGGAAAGACCCGTGATGAGGAACGCGGCCGTGCTCCGCGCCGTCCGGTGTGCGAGCGCCGAGCCGGTCCGCCGCGCGAGGTGGGCGTAGCAGCGCAGCAGCAACGCGTTGTCGTACAACATCTTTTCGAAGTGCGGCACCTGCCAGTCGCCGTCGACCGAGTACCGCGCGAACCCGCCGCCGAGCTGGTCGTGGATCCCGCCGCGCGCCATCGCGTCCGCGGTCTTCTCCACAATGGACAGTGCGTCGGCCGATCCGGTGCGCTCGTGCGCGCGGAGCAGGAACTCCAGCACCATCGACGGCGGGAACTTCGGCGCGTCACCGAAACCACCGCGTTCGGAGTCGGCCTCCGAGGCCAGCCCGCGCACGGCGTCGTCGAGCACGCGTGCGTCCACAGCGGACTCTTCGAGCGGTTTGGTCTGCGTGGTGAGCATTTCGGTGATCCGGCCCGCGCCCTCGCGCAGCTCGTCCGGCCGCTCCTGCCACGCCTGCGCGACCGCCACCAGCAGGTGCGGGAACGACGGCATCCCCGGCCGCGGCGACGGCGGGTAGTAGGTGCCACAGTGGAACGGTTCGCCGTCCGGGGTGAGGAAGCAGGTCATCGGCCAGCCGCCCTGCCCGGTCATCGCCTGCGTCGCGGTCATGTAGACCGCGTCGATGTCCGGCCGCTCCTCGCGGTCCACTTTGATGTTGACGAAGTGCTCGTTCATCAGGTCCGCTGTCTCGGCGTCCTCGAACGACTCGTGCGCCATGACGTGGCACCAGTGGCAGGCGGCGTAGCCGACGGAAAGCAGGATCGGCACGTTCCGGCGCTTCGCCTCGGCCAGCGCTTCGGCGCCCCATTCGCGCCAGTCGACCGGGTTTCCCGCGTGCTGCAGGAGGTACGGGCTGGTCGCGGACGCGAGGCGGTTCGGCATGCCTCCAGGGTCCCATTGCAAAACCACCTGTGCGCACCGGCCCGCTTTGGCACACTGTGCCGGTGTTCCTGACGATCAGCACCACGCACTCACCCGCCACCGATCTCGGTTTCCTGCTGCACAAACATCCGGGCCGACCGCAGTTGTTCCCGATCTCGGCCGGTACCGCGCACGTGTTCTACCCGCGCGCGACGGAACAGGAGTGCACGGTGGCGCTGCTGATCGAACTCGACCCGGTCGCGATGGTGCGCGACCGGCGCGGCGGGCTGACCCAGTACGTCAACGACCGCCCGTACGCGGCGGGATCGCAGCTCGCGGTCGCGTTGCGCGCGGTGTTCACCACCGCGATGACCGGCCGTTGCGACGCGCGTCCCGAACTCGCCGGGCAGGCGATCCCGTTGACGATCCGCGTGCCGTCGCTGTCCGCGCGCGGCGGCCTCGAACTCGTCGAGCGCCTGTTCGCGCCGCTGGGCTGGACCGTGTCCGGCACGGTCGCGCCGCTCGATCCGGAATTCCCCGAATGGGGCGAATCCCGGTACGCCGACGTGACGCTCACCGGGACGGTCCGCCTCGCCGACGCGCTGCGCCACCTGTACGTGCTGCTACCCGCGCTCGACGGCGCGAAGCACTACTGGGTGAGCCAGGACGAGGCGGACAAGCTGCTGCGCATGGGTGAGGGCTGGCTCGGCGAGCACCCGGAACGCGACCTGATCGCCAAGCGGTACCTCGTGCACCGCCGCGCGTACGTCAACTACGCGCTCGAACGGCTCGCCGAATCCGATCCGGAGTCCGAGCCGGAAGAGCCGCGCGTCACCGAGGCGCCGGATCAGCCGCAGCCACTGGCGGTGCAGCGCCAGGGCACCGTGCTCGCGACGTTGCGCGGCGCGGGTGCGCGGCGTGTGCTCGACCTCGGCTGCGGCGGTGGCGCGCTGCTCCGGGTGTTGATGTCGGAACCGTCGTTCACCGAGATCGTCGGGCTCGACGTTTCGGCGCGCGCGCTCGACACCGCCGAGCGCAAGCTGAAGCTCGACCGCCTGCCCGAACACGCGCGCGATCGCGTCACGCTGCGGCAGTCGGCGCTGACCTACGCGGATCCGTCGCTGGCCGGGTACGACGCCGCCGTGCTGATGGAGGTCATCGAGCACATCGAGGAGGAGCGCCTGCCCGCGATGGAGCACGCGGTGTTCTCCGTCGCCCGCCCCGGCACCGTCGTGGTGACCACCCCGAACTCGGAGTACAACGTGCGCTTCGAAACCCTGCCCGCCGGCGCGTTCCGGCACGGCGACCACCGTTTCGAATGGACGCGTGCGCAGTTCCGGTCGTGGGCGTCCACTGTGGCCGCGCGGTATTCCTACGACGTCCGGTACCTGCCCGTCGGCGTCGAAGATCCCGAGGTCGGGCCGCCGACTCAACTCGCCGTCTTCACCGCCAGGAAGGAGGTCGCGGCATGAAGCTCACCATTCCCGACATGTCCCTCGTCGCGCTCGTCGGCGCGTCCGGATCCGGCAAGTCGACCTTCGCGCGCACGCATTTCGCGCCGTCGCAGGTGCTCTCCAGCGACACCTTCCGCGGCATGGTCGCCGACGACGAAAACGACCAGTCGGCGTCGAAGGACGCCTTCGACGCGCTGCACTTCGTGGCGGGCAAGCGGCTCGCGGCGGGCAGGCTGACCGTCGTCGACGCCACCAACGTGCAGCAGCAGGACCGAGCGGGCCTGATCAAGCTCGCGAAGGAGCACGACGTGCTGCCGACCGCGATCGTGCTCGACCTTCCGGAGCAGGTCTGCGTGGCGCGCAACGAGACCCGGCCGGACCGCGACTTCGGCGTGCACGTGATCAAACGGCACCGGCAGAACCTGCGGCGCTCGCTGAAGACGTTGCAGCGCGAGGGTTTCCGGCGCGTGCACGTGCTGCGGACGCTCGAAGAGGTCGCCGAGGCCGAGATCGTCATCGAGCCGCTGCTCAACGACCGGCGCGAGCTGAGCGGCCCGTTCGACGTGATCGGAGACGTCCACGGCTGCCGCGAGGAATTGGAGGAACTGCTCGCGACGCTCGGGTACGCGCCGGGCACCGGGCATCCCGAAGGCCGGACCGCGGTGTTCGTCGGCGATCTCGTCGACCGCGGCCCGGACACCCCCGGCGTGCTGCGGATCGTGATGGACATGGTCGAGCGCGGGCACGCGCTGGTGGTGTGCGGCAACCACGAGCAGAAGCTGGTGCGCGCGCTGCACGGGCGGCGCGTCCAGGTTTCGCACGGGCTCGCCGAATCGCTGGAGCAGTTGGCCGCGACCGACGACGAGTTCCGCGCGAAGGTCGACGCGTTCTGCGACGGCCTCATCGCGCACTACGTGCTGGACGGCGGAAAGCTCGTCGTCGCGCACGCCGGGCTGCCCGAACGGTTCCACGGCCGCGCTTCCGCGCGGGTCCGCAGCACCGCGCTGTACGGCGACACCACCGGTGAGACCGACGAGTACGGCCTGCCGGTGCGCCTGCCGTGGGCGCGGGACTACCGCGGCGACGCGATGGTCCTCTATGGACACACGCCGACCCCGGACGCGGAATGGATCAACGGCACGATGTGCCTCGACACCGGATGCGTGTTCGGCGGCAAGCTGACCGCGCTGCGCTACCCGGAACGCGACGTCGTCTCGGTCAAGGCGAAGAAGGTCTGGTACGAACCCGTCAAACCGCTGCTGCCCGCCGAGGACCTGCCCCCGTCGGCGGCTCGCCAGCGCGAGCCCGCGGTGCTGGAACTGGCCGACGTCACCGGGAAGCGGATCGTGCAGACGCAGCACCACGGCCGTGTCGGCGTCTCGGCGGAACAGTCCGCGGCCGCGCTGGAGGTGATGAGCCGGTTCGCCACCGACCCGCGCTGGCTGCTGTACCTGCCGCCGACCATGGCGCCCAGCGCGACGTCCACTGTGGAGGGTCACCTGGAGCACCCCGACCAGGCGTTCGCCGAGTTCCGCTCGGCTGGCGTCCAGTCCGTGGTGTGCGAGGAGAAGCACATGGGCTCGCGCGCGGTCGTGCTCGTCTGCCGCGACGAAACCGTCGCACCGCGGCGGTTCGGTGTGGACGGAGCCGGTGTCGTCTACACGAGGACGGGGCGCCCGTTCTTCCGCGGCGACGAAAGTTCCGCCCTGCTCGCGCGGGTGCGAGACGCGGTGACGGCTGCGGACCTGTGGTCCGAACTGGACACCGGCTGGCTCCTGCTGGACGCGGAGCTGATGCCGTGGAGCCTCAAGGCAGGACAGCTGATCGCGGACCAGTACGCGTCGGTCGGCGCCGCCGCGCAGGCCGCGCTGCCGGTCGCCGCGGAAGCACTGGCCGAAGCGGCGTCGCGCGGCATCGACGTGGGCGACCTGCTGGACAGGACGGCAGCCCGATCGTCCACTGTGGACGACTACCGCACCGCGTACCGGCGCTACTGCTGGCCGACCGAGGGCCTGGCCGGGGTGCGGCTCGCGCCGTTCCAGGTGCTGGCCTCCGAGGGCGCGTCGCACCACGAACGCCCGCACGAGTGGCACCTCGCGCTCGCGGAGCGGCTGAGGGCGGCGGATCCCGAGCTGTTCGCGGCGACCAGGACCCTTTCCGTGGACACCACGGACGAGGACTCCGTCGCGGCCGGTACCGCGTGGTGGCAGGAGCTGACCGCCGCGGGCGGCGAGGGCATGGTCGTCAAACCGGCGGCGAACCTGACCCGCGGCACGCGGGGTCTCGTGCAGCCGGGCGTCAAGGTGCGCGGCCGGGAGTACCTGCGGATCATCTACGGCCCCGACTACACCGTGGAGGAGAACCTGTCCCGGCTGCGGACGCGAAGCCTCAACCGCAAGCGCGCGCTCGCGTTGCGGGAGTACGCGCTGGGGCTGGAAGCGCTGCAACGGGTCGCACGCGGGGAACCGCTGTGGCGCGTGCACGAATGCGTGTTCGCCGTACTGGCGCTGGAATCCGATCCGGTGGACCCGCGACTCTGACGGCGCTGGAGGCCACCTTCGGGGCGTGCGGTATCGCTAGGAGTGGTCGGCTTTCTCCTGCTTCGACGGCGGCGCTTCCGATTCGGCACGCTCGGCGGCTTCGGCGGATTCCGCGGCCTCGGCGGGGGTGGCCGCCTCGTCCTCGGCCTTGTCCGCCTCGGCCGGGGCCTCCTCTTCCTCGTCGAAGCTGGCCGGCACGCGCTTGAGGTGCTTGGTCATGGATCTGACCAGGAACGCGACCGCGATCAGGAAGAGGATCAGGATCAGCAGGCCGGTCGGGGAGGACTTGCCGAAGTCCTCCCCCTGGCCGCCCTTGTCCCCGCCGGGGTTGTTGTCCGGCTGCTGCGCCAGCGCGGTCGCGGTGACCGTGAGGGGTACCGCGACCGCAGCGGGCAAGACAAAACTCATGTGGCTACCTTCTCACGAACCCCCGCGAACAGGTCATCCTCCGGGAGCGTGCTGTCGACGAGCGACCGCACCAGTTCGTACTCCTCGGTCGACCACGCCTCGCGCTGCATCTCCAGCGGGACCGCGAACCACCGGCTGTCCGGGTCGATCTGGGTGGCGTGCGCCTTCAGCGCCTCGTCCCTGAACTCGAAGTAGTCCGCGCATTCGATCCTGGTGGTGACCCGTTCCATCACGTCGGGGTGGTCGGGATCCCACTTGGACAGCCACTCCTCGTACGGCGACTCGAGCCCGGCCTCGGTCAGCACCTTGTGGAACGACTCCAGCTTCGCCCGCGAGAAGCCGTGCATGTAGTACAGCTTCAGCGCCTGCCACGGCTCGCCCGTCTCGGGGAACCGGTCGGGCTCGGCCGCCGCGTCGAAGGCGGCCATCGACACCTCGTGGGTGCGGATGTGGTCGGGATGCGGGTAGCCGCCGTTCTCGTCGTAGGTGAGGATCACGTGCGGCCGGAACTCGCGGATCGCCCGCACCAGCGCCTCGGTGGACTCCTCCAGCGGGATCACCGCGAACGAGCCTTCCGGCAGTGGGGGCAGCGGATCGCCCTCCGGGAGCCCGGAGTCGACGAACCCGAGCCAGCGGTGCTGGACGCCGAGGATCTTCGCCGCGCGCGCCATCTCCTCGCGGCGGATCTCGGTCATGTTCTCGAGCACGTCGGGACGGTCCATCGCCGGGTTCAGGATGCTGCCCGCCTCGCCACCCGTGCAGGTGACGACCATCACGTCGGCCCCCTCGGCCACGTACTTCGCCATCGTCGCGGCGCCCTTGCTCGACTCGTCGTCGGGATGGGCGTGCACGGCCATCAAACGCAGGCGGGGTTGCCCCGCCGCTCCCAGATCGTCAGCAGTCACCATGCCCGCAACGGTCCCTTCCCGGTTCGTATTCCTCGCCCCGCGCTTCTCGCCCCCGCGCCGGCGCGGATACTGGAGACGGTGGGCGGGGCACCTGCCCCGCCGTTCTGAGGTCCATTGTCCTCGCCACCACGACAAGACCGATGGGAGGCCCGCCGTTGGCCACCGACCAGGCCACCGTCGACCAAGGGCTGGCCGACCGCTACGGGCGCGCACGCACCCGCACGCCGAAGAAGTGGCGGAAGTGGCTGTACGGCGCGATCGCGGTGGTGGTGAGCGGGATCGTCACCTGGGTGGCCTACGTGAACCTCGGCTCCGCGCCCATCGACGCGGAACGGGCGGGCTTCGAGGAGCTTCCCGGTGACGCCATGTCGATGACCCTCCAGGTAACCAGGGACGAACCGGGCAAACCCGGCGTCTGCGTGGTCCGGGTGCGTGACAAGGCGGGTGCGGAGAGTGGCCGCAGGGAGGTCTTCGTCCCGCCCGGCACCAGCACCGTGACCACCGTGAAGACGACGATCAAGAGCATCGGGAAACCGGTCACCTCGGACGTGTTCGGCTGCTCTTACGAAGTACCTCCGTACTTGTCAAGCGAGTAGCGGCCAACGGGGTGAACGATGCGTTCGGCGTCCGAAATACGGACAACTGAGCGGCGTTGACCTGCTCAACCGTGTTATCCTGATCTACCGGCACGGCCCAAGACGGGCCGTGTTTTTCCTTTATCCAGCCGCGTGGGCTCGCTTCACGCGGCCGCCGGCTTGCATACCCAAGCCTGGCAGGCACAACGAGGAGATGGTGGCCGTGAGCGACACCAAGGTGACCTGGCTGACTCAGGATGCCTACGACAGGCTCAAGCACGAGCTCGACGAAGCGATCGAGAATCGTCCGGTCATCGCTGCGCGCATCAACGACAGCCGCGAAGAAGGTGACCTGAAGGAGAACGGGGGCTACCACGCCGCCCGTGAGGAGCAGGGTCAGGCCGAGGCCAGGATCCGCCACCTCCAGGAACTGCTTCGCAACGCGAAGGTCGGCGAAGCGCCGGCCAACGACGGCACCGCCGGCCCCGGCAAGGTGCTGACCGTGCGCTACGACGGCGACGACGCGGACGAGCAGTTCCTGCTCGCCACTCGCGAAGAGGGTGCCGAAGGCGGGCTCGACGTGTACTCGCCCGACTCCCCGCTCGGGAAGGCGCTGCTCGGCGCCAAGGAGGGCGAAGCCCGCGAGTACGAGCTGCCCAACGGCAGCATCCAGAAGGTCACCCTGGTGAAGGCCGTCCCCTACACGGGCTGACGACGGGGACGTGCGCGCCCGGTTTTTCATGGTCGGGCGCGCATGTTTCCGGCTAGTTTTGGGCCATGAGTCCCTTACCGATCTGCGTCACCTGTGGCACGCAGTACGCCGCCGCGCGTGAAGACTGTCCGATCTGCGAGGACGAGCGCCAGTACGTACCCGCCTCGGGCCAGCGGTGGACCAGTCTCGACGAAATGCGCGCGAGCGGCGAGTACGCCGCCCGGATCGAGGAAGAGGGGCCGGGGCTCCTCGGCATCGGCACCCAGCCGCGGTTCGCGATCGGCGAACGCGCGCTCCTGGTGCGCGCCGCGTCCGGCAACTTCCTGTGGGACTGCGTCGCCTACCTCGACGACGAGATCGTCCGGCGGGTCACCGAACTCGGCGGGATCACCGGGGTCGCGATCAGCCACCCGCACTACTACACGACGATGGTCGAGTGGGCGCGCGCTTTCGACGTGCCGATCCACCTGCACGAATCCGATCGCGAATGGGTCGGGCGGCCGGACCCGGCGATCGAGTACTGGAGCGGGCGGACCCACCGGCTCGCCGACGACCTGACCCTGGTCAACCTCGGCGTGCACTTCGCGGGTGGCACCGTGCTGCACTGGAACCACGGCAAGGGCGCACTGCTGTCCGGCGACATCGTGCAGGTCATCCCGGACCGGAAGTTCGTCGCGTTCATGTACAGCTACCCGAACCTGATCCCCGAGCGCCCGGAAATCGTGCAGCGGGCCGGTGAACTGCTGGAACCGTACGAGTTCGACGCGATCTACGGCGCGTGGTGGGATTCGACGATCCCCGCGGACGGGCACGACATCGTGCGGCGGTCCGTCAAGCGCTACCTCGAGCACGTGCGCTAACCGCGCGCGGTTCGCTCCAAGAGGGGCCGCACACGGGGCCGGACGGGGGTGGACAGCGCGATCGACGTCGAGGTGCGCAGGACGTCCGGGACGCCGACAACCTCGTCGATCACGCGCTGCAGATCGTCGTTGTCGCGCGCCACCATCCGCACGAACAGGTCACCCTGGCCGGTGGTGGCGTGCACCTCGCACACCTCGTCGATCGCGGTGAGCGCCTCGGTCACCTCCGCGCGCCTGCCCTGCCGGATCTCGAGCACCGCGAACGCGGTCAGGCCGTACCCCATCGCGGCCAGGTCCAGTTCGGGCGGGAACCCGCCGAGCACCCCTTTTTCGGTCAGCCTGTCCAGCCGAGCCTGCACAGTGCCCCGCGCGACGCCGAGCCGCCGCGCGCATTCGAGCACCCCGAGGCGCGGCGAGTCCGTCAGCAGGAGCAGCAGGCGCGCGTCCAGTGCGTCGAGTGCCATGGAATCCTCCTACACAGATTGCCCAACCTGACCGGCGATCCCGGCGGGTAACTAGCCATACTGTCCAGCAATTATTGCATCTATTGCTCATCTTGCCCGCCCCGTGGATTCTGCGAAGTACCGCACACCACCACAGGGAGGCCGCCATGACGCAGACCCTCGGACCGGGCTCGGGCTCCGGGCTCGACGACGTCAGCTACGACCAGCTCCGTCAGCTCGTCGGGCTCGTCGACCACGACGCTTCGGCCGACCCGTTCCCGGTCAAGGCCATGGACGCGGTCGTGTTCATCGCGGGCAACGCCACCCAGACCGCTTGGTTCTACCAGGTCGCGTTCGGCATGCAGCTCGTCGCGTACTCGGGCCCGGAGACCGGGAACTTCGAGCGCAAGTCGTTCGTGCTGAAGTCGGGTTCGGCGCGGTTCGTGATCACCGGCGGCGTCCAGCCCGACTCCCCGCTGCTCGACCACCACCGCCGCCACGGCGACGGCGTCATCGACCTCGCACTCGAAGTGTCCGATGTGGACAAGTGCATCGAGCACGCGCGCGGACAGGGCGCCACCGTGCTGGAGGAGCCGCACGACGTGTCCGACGAGCACGGCACCGTTCGCATGGCGGCCATCGCGACCTACGGCGAAACCCGCCACTCGCTCATCGACCGCTCGCGCTACGACGGCGTCTACCTGCCCGGCTACGAGTCGAAGAAGAGCACCGTGAAGCGGCCGGAAGGCGCGCCGAAGCGACTGTTCCAGGCCGTCGACCACTGCGTCGGCAACGTCGAGCTCGGCAAGATGGACTACTGGGTGGACTGGTACCACCGTGTGATGGGCTTCGTGAACATGGCGGAGTTCGTCGGCGACGACATCGCCACCGACTACTCGGCGCTGATGAGCAAGGTGGTGTCCAACGGCAACCACCGGGTGAAGTTCCCGCTCAACGAGCCCGCGATCGCGAAGAAGAAGTCGCAGATCGACGAGTACCTCGAGTTCTACGGCGGCGCGGGCTGCCAGCACATCGCGCTCGCCACGAACGACATCATCGCCACCGTGACGGCCATGCGCGCCGCGGGCGTCGAGTTCCTGGAGACCCCGGACTCCTACTACGACGACCCCGAACTGCGCGCGAGGATCGGCGAGGTGCGGGTGCCGATCGAGGTGCTGAAGGAGCACCGGATCCTGGTCGACCGCGACGAGGACGGGTACCTGCTGCAGATCTTCACCAAGCCGATCGGCGACCGGCCGACCGTGTTCTACGAGATGATCGAGCGCCACGGTTCGCTCGGCTTCGGCAAGGGGAACTTCAAGGCACTGTTCGAGGCGATCGAGCGCGAGCAGGAGCGCCGCGGCAACCTCTGACCCCGCAACGCGACCTGAGCGCCCCGGAGATCACCTTCGGGGCGCTCAGCGCGTTTCAGGGCTGCACGGTGAAGCCCGCGTTCTGGAGTTCCTTGCCGAGTTCGCGGCAGTGCTCGGGGCCGCGGGTTTCCAGTGCCAGCGACAAATCCACCTCGCCCAGTTCGAGCGCGCCGGAGATCCGGGAATGCTCGACGTCGAGCACGTTGGCCCCGAGTTCGCTCACCCGCTGCAGCACCGCGGCCAGCGAGCCCGGCCGGTCCGGCACCCGCAGGTGCAGCTTCAGGTACCGCCCGCCCGAGGTCATGCCGTGCTGGATGATCTGCAGCAGCAGGAGCGGGTCCACGTTGCCGCCGGACAGGATCGCCACGATCGGCGGTTCGAACGCGCCGGGGTGCTCCAGCAGCGCCGCCACCGCCGCCGCGCCGGCGGGCTCCACCACCAGCTTCCGGCGCTCCAGGCACAGCAGCACCGCGCGCGACAGCGATTCCTCGGTCACCGTGACGATCTCGTCCACCATCGCCTCGACGTGCGCGTAGCTGACCTCGCCCGGCATGCCGACCGCGATCCCGTCCGCCATGGTGTGCGGGTTCGGCAGCCGCATCGGTTTCCCCGCGGCGAGCGAATCCGGGAAGGCGGCGGCGTTTTCCGCCTGCACGCCGACCACCCGCACGCGCGGGTTGCTCGCCTTCACCGCGGACGCGACCCCGCCGACGAGCCCGCCGCCGCCGGTCGCCACCAGCACCGTGCCCACCTCGGGCACCTGCTCCAGCACCTCGAGCCCCACCGTGCCCTGGCCCGCGATGACGTCTTCGTGGTCGAACGGGTGGATGAACACCGCGCCGGTGCGCTCCCCGAATTCGATGGCCTCCGCGAGCGTTTCCTCCAGCAGGGCGCCGTGCAGGTGGACGTCCGCGCCGTACCCTCTCGTCGCCGCCACTTTCGGCAGCGGCGCCCGTTCCGGCATGAACACGGTCGCCTTCGTGCCGAGCAGCGACGCGGCCAGCGCCACGCCCTGCGCGTGGTTGCCCGCGCTGGCGGCGACGACGCCGCGCGCGCGTTCGGCGTCGCTGAGGCCGTGGATGCGGGTGTAGGCGCCCCTGATCTTGAAGGAACCGGTGCGCTGCAGGTTCTCGCATTTCAGGTACACCGCGCCGTTGTGCATCTGCCGCAGGTCGCGAGCGTGTTCCATCGGCGTCTGACGGATCACGCCCTCGAGCAGCGTCCGGGCCTTGTGGATCCGGTCCAAGCTCACGAGTCGCATGACACCGGATGATGCCACCTGCGCCGTGCCGCCCCCTGCCGGTTCCGCACTACGAGTACCCTAGGGCGAACCAGTGACGACGCGAACAGGAGAAAGCATGCGACTGGGGAGCGAACCGGACGCCACGCGAAGAGCGCACGGCCCCCGTTCCACCGGCGCGCTTTCCATGGTGCTCGGCATCGTCTCAGCGGCCGCGCTCACCGGTGCCGCCTTCTACACCGTCGAGCAGGCCTCCTGCGGCGACCCCGGCCAGTACATCCGGCACGACAACCACGTCGAGCTGGTCGGCGGCTGCGTGAACACGACGGACCTCACCCCGGCCCGCCCCGGTGTCCCGGCCTCCGTCGAAGGCAGCGGCCCGAACACCGGCGCGAAGTTCCAGCCCTAGCCCAGCGCTTTTCGCAGATCCGCGACGAGGTCGGCGCCGTCTTCGATGCCGACCGAAAGCCGCACGAGTTCCGCGGGCACCTGCAGCGTCGACCCCGCCGTGCTCGCGTGCGTCATCCGGCCGGGGTGCTCGATGAGCGATTCGATCCCGCCGAGCGACTCCGCCAGGATGAACAACTCCGTGTTCGCGGCGACGTCGAGCGCGGCCTGCTCACCGTCGGCGTGGGTGAACGACACCATCCCGCCGAACCGGCGCATCTGCTTCGCGGCGGTTTCGTGCCCGGGGTGGTCTTCGAGACCGGGGTAGAAGACCTTGGTGACCTTGGGATGCGCGGAAAGGGCCTCGGCGACCAGCTCCGCGTTGTCGCAGTGCCGTTCCATCCTGACCGCGAGGGTCTTGATG
The DNA here is from genome assembly GCF_018736145.1 of Amycolatopsis sp. CA-230715. Taxonomy (GTDB): domain Bacteria; phylum Actinomycetota; class Actinomycetes; order Mycobacteriales; family Pseudonocardiaceae; genus Amycolatopsis. The sequence goes on along the minus strand of NZ_CP059997.1, from coordinate 5,812,362 downwards.
CCGCGCAGCGTCAGCCACGCGTCGAACGCACCCGGGACGGCACCGGCGGAATTCCGGATGAAGAACAGCTTCTCGCGCAGTTCGTCCTCATTGGTCAGTATCGCGCCACCGACCACATCGGAATGTCCGCCGAGGTACTTCGTCGTGGAGTGCACCACGACGTCGGCGCCGAGTTCGAGCGGCGTCTGCAGGTACGGGGTCGCGAAAGTGTTGTCCACCACCAGTTTCGCGCCCGCTTCGTGCGCGATCCCGGCGAGCGCGGCGAGATCGGCGATGCCCAGCAGCGGGTTCGACGGCGACTCGCACCAGACGAGCTTGGTCTCCGGCCGGACCGCGGCGCGCACTTCGTCCACACGGGACAGATCGGCGACGGTGTACTCGACGCCCCACTGCGTGAGCACCTTGTCGATGAGGCGGAACGTGCCGCCGTAGGCGTCGTTGCCGAGCACGAGGTGATCGCCCGGCCGCAGCACGCTGCGCAGCAGTGCGTCCGTGGCGGCCATCCCGGAGGCGAACGCGAGCCCGTGGCGCGCGCCCTCCAGCGACGCGAGCGCTTCCTCCAGCGCGGTGCGCGTGGGGTTCGCGGTGCGCGAATACTCGTAGTCGCCTTCGCGCGTGCCACCGACCCCGTCCTGCGCGTAGGTCGAGGTCTGGTAGATCGGCACGATCACCGCCCCAGTGCGGGGATCCGGCTGCTGGCCGGCGTGGATGGCACGTGTCTCGAATCCGAACCTTGCGGCGTCGTCACCCATGCGGACCAGCGTACGACCACGGCCCCGGGTTCCCAACGGGTGGGAGGGGTCGGCTGGCCGCCCAGCGCCGCGTCGACGGCAGCAGCGCGAAGACGAGCAGCACGATCGTGAGCACCGTGGACACCAGCAGCGACCACGCCCGCGGTGCCTTCAGGAAGTCGTCCATCGGGAAGTACACGCCGACGAAGCCCATCAGCACGAACGACGCGATGTTGGCGAGGACCGCCGCGACGCACCCGGCCACGATCAGCTTCCAGCCGATCGGGCGACGGGTGAACAGCAGGATGGCGCCGGGCAGGATCAGCAGCGCCAGCACCACCCGCACCGCGGCGCTCGCGATGTGGTCCGCGGGGTAGCGCCCGAAGATCTGGTGGACCTGGTCGATGACCTGCATGACCTGCCAGATCCCTGCCACCAGCGCGATCGACGCCGCCGCACGGGCCGCGCCCGCGCTCGGCTCCGGCTGACCGGCCTGCGGGTAGCCCTGGGGTCCCTGCTGGGGCGGGTACCCCGGTTGCGGCGGATAGCCCTGGTGGGGCTGGAAACCCTGCGGACCGGGCCCCTGCGGCGAGAAGGGCGGGAGCGGGCCGCTCATGTCACCAGCCCTGGTTCGGCGGGTACCCCTGCTGCTGCGGCCCCTGCTGGGGCGGGTAACCCGGCTGCTGCTGCGGGTATCCCGGTGCCTGCTGCTGCGGGTAGCCGCCGCCCTGAGACGGGTCGAACCCCGCCACGGGCGCGCGGTAGCGCAGGTAGCGGAACGTCGGCGGGAGCGCGGCGAAGATGAGCGTCAGCGGCGCGAACACCAGCAAGGCGAGCATGCCGATGTACACCGCGTCGCCGAAGCCGAACACCTCGCTCATGAACCGGCCGAACTTGAGCTTGAGCAGCGCGGGGTAGAGGAAGAAGGCGGCCAGGCCCACGACGGCGCCGATCAGCAGCAGGATCGCGCCCGCGGCCGAGCGGAAGAACGTGATGACCGCACCGAGCAGCCCGAACAGCGCGGCGGCCATGAACAGCCCCAGCGAGGTCAGCGCGTTGCCGGGGAGATCGCCGATGCTCACCCCGAGGTCGCCGAGCTGGACCAGCGCGCGGATCAGCACCAGGCCGCCGCCGACCGCGGCGAGCAGGCCGAAGACGGCGGCGAGGATCGCGGTCACACCGCCGGGCCGCTGCTGAGGCGCCGGGTAGCCGCCCTGGCCGTAGCCCCCGTAGCCAGGACCTTGCTGAGCCGGGTAGCCGTACGGATTGGTCACTTCTCCCCCACATCGACCGTGGCTGTCAGGTGCGGCCACCCTAGCCCCGCCGCGCTCCTGGCCACATGCTTTTCCCGACAACGATTGCGAGAACGCCGATGCCCCGCCCGGGATCCGGACGGGGCATCGGCGACTGCTTGGTTCAGCTCACCACTGCGGCGGCTGCTGGCCCGGCTGACCGGGCTGGCCGAAGCCACCGCTTGGCGGACCCTGCGGACCACCGGGCGGCGGGAAACCACCCGGCTGCTGGCCGGGCTGCCCGAAACCACCGGGAGGGCCCTGCTGCGGGAAGCCACCGCTGGGCGGACCCTGCGGGCCACCGGGCGGCGGGAAGCCACCGGACGGCGGGCCGGGCTGGCCGAAACCGCCAGGGCCACCGGGACCACCGAAACCGCCGGGAGGCGGCGGACCGGGCTGCCCGAAGCCGCCGGGACCACCGAAACCGCCGGGACCACCGAAACCGCCGGGCCCACCAGGCCCACCGGGACCACCAGCGCCGATGTTCAGGAAACCCCTGGTGTTCGGCAGGAATCCGAGCACACCGACGCCGAGGATGATGACACCGATGATCAGGTCGATGACGACGCGGCCGACGAAGTCGTACTTCGCGCCGGTGATGATCGAGAAGAGCAGCAGCAGGAAGCCGCCGCCGATGAGCACGAAGTGGCTGAACTTCTGCTTCAGGAAGATCAGCACACCACCGGCGAGCCCGGCCAGCGAACCGACCAGGCTCATGATCAGGAAGAAGATGAGCGGCCCCATGGACGGGGCCTTGTCCGCCTGCTGGTTGACCAGCGCACGGCACTGTTCCGCGCCACGCGGAAGGCTGTCGCATCGCTTCAGCGCCGCGTCGACCGCATCGCTCACGGAGGGCACGCCAGACGTGTCGGCCCAGAGCGTGATCACCAGAATCGCGGCGATCAGGCTCAGCAAGCCGACGACACCGGCGATGATCATCGAGATCATGGCGTTGTTGCCGCCGGGGCCGCCGGGCGGCGGGCCGAACTGGCCGGGGGGCGGACCGAAGCCGCCGGGGCCTGGCTGACCGGGCGGGGGCCCGAACTGGCCGGGCGGCGGGCCGAACCCACCGGGGCCGCCGGGGCCCTGCTGGCCCTGCGAGGGATCGAAGCCGCCGGGCTGGCCGAAGCCGCCGGGCTGACCCGGCTGCCCGAACGCGCCCTGCGGGCCGGGCTGGCCGAAGCCGCCGCCCTGCGGGTTCATCGCGGCGGGGTTGTCCGCCGCGCTCGGCGGCGGGGCGTACGGGATCGCCGCGGGCGGCTGCGAGCCGGGCGGCACGAGCTGCGTCGACTCCGCGCCGGGGCCCTCACCGGCCGGGTTCACCATCTGGGTGGCGTTCGGGTCGTTCGGGTTGGGGTTGTTGACGACCTGGGTCGCACCCGACTCGTCCGGCTTGGCGGGCTGCACGACCTGCGTCGGCTCGGGGGTGTCGCCGAACTGACCGCCGCCCTGCGGCTGCCCCGGCTGCACCACCTGGGTGGGCTCCGGCGCGCCGAAAGGGTTGTCTTGCTGGGGCTGGGGACCACTCGGTGGGCCCTGCGGTGGCTGCCCGCCACCCCACGGCTGGTTCGGTGGCTGCGGAGCACTCATGTGGGTCTTGAACCCCCTCGAAGAGGACCTAAACGTTGACTCGGGCACACGCTATCGGATAGGGGTGCGGCCCGCTCGTAACGCCCCGAACCTGGGACGCGATCTATCTCTCTTCCGCGCGATCAGCGGCCCGCGAGGAAGCCGAGCAGATCGTGCCTGGTGACCACGCCCGCGGGCTTCCCGTCGACGAGCACGAGCGCGCCGTCGGCACCGGACAGCGCGTCCATCGCGCTGCCGACCGGCTCGCCCGCGCCGATCGTCGGCAGCGGCGGGGACATGTGCTGCTCGAGCCGGTCGGCGAGGTTGGCCTTCCCGGTGAACAGGGCGTCGAGCAGCTCGCGCTCGTTGACCGCGCCCACCACCTCGGCCGCCATCACCGGCGGTTCTGCGCTCACCACGGGCATCTGGCTGACCGAGAACTCGCTGAGGATGGCGACGGCCTCGGCGACGGTCTCGTTCGGGTGGCTGTGCACGAGGTCGGGTAGCGAGCCGTCCTTGAGGCGCAGCACGTCACCCACGGTGGCGCCGGTCGAGTCGGGCGGGAGGAAGCCGTACGACGACATCCACGCGTCGTTGAACACCTTGGTGAGGTAGCCGCGGCCGCCGTCGGGGAGCAGCACCACGATCACGTCGTCCTCGGTGCCGCGTTCGGCGAGGCGCAGCGCCGCGGCGACCGCCATGCCGCACGAGCCGCCGACGAGGAGGCCCTCTTCGAGCGCGAGCCTGCGCGTGATGTCGAACGAGTCGGCGTCGGAGATCGGGATGATCTCGTCGGCGATGCCGCGGTCGTAGGTCTCCGGCCAGAAGTCCTCGCCGACGCCTTCGACCAGGTACGGACGGCCGCTGCCGCCGGAGTACACCGAACCCTCCGGGTCGGCGCCGACGATCTTGACGCGCCCGGAGGAGATCTCCTTCAGGTACTTCCCGGTGCCCGAGATCGTGCCGCCGGTGCCGACGCCCGCGACGAAGTGCGTGATCCGCCCGTCGGTCTGCCGCCACAGCTCGGGGCCGGTCGAGTGGTAGTGGCTCGCCGGGTTCTCCGGGTTCGCGTACTGGTTCGGCTTCCACGCGCCGTCGATCTCGCGGACGAGCCGGTCGGAGACGTTGTAGTAGGAGTCGGGGTGCTCGGGCGCGACGGCCGTCGGGCACACCACCACTCGCGCGCCGTAGGCCTTGAGGACGTTCCGCTTGTCCTCGCTGACCTTGTCGGGGCAGACGAACACGCAGTGGTAGCCCTTGCGCTGGGCGACCATGGCCAGCCCGACCCCGGTGTTGCCCGAGGTCGGCTCGACGATGGTGCCGCCGGGGCGCAGCTCGCCGGAGGCTTCGGCCGCCTCCACCATGCGCAGCGCGATGCGGTCCTTCACGCTGCCGCCGGGGTTGACGTACTCCACCTTCGCGAGCACGAGCGGCTTGAGGCCCTCGGCCAGCGAGTTCAGCTTGACCAGGGGCGTGTTGCCCACCAGGTCGACGATGTGCTCGGCGTACTCCACGACAGCTCCTGTTCTCGCGCGCCGGGTCTCGGCGCCGTGGTGCGCTGGCAAGCCTAAACGCCGGGCGGACCCTTCCACCGCAAGCCGCGGAAAGTGGCAGGCGTCGCGTTTCGGTTTGTCTCGCGCGACCGAAGCGGCAAGATGGTGAGCAACCGCTTAGCACGCTAGGCCGCCGATACAAGGGAGTGTCCGCCATGCCCGAAGCCGTGATCGTCGCCACCGCCCGTTCCCCGATCGGCAGGGCGAACAAGGGATCGCTGGTCAGCGCCCGTCCCGACGACCTCACCGCGCAGATGGTGCGCGCCGCGCTCGACCAGGTGCCCCAGCTGGACCCGGCCGAGATCGACGACCTGATGCTCGGCTGCGGCTCCCCCGGCGGCGAATCCGGGTTCAACATGGGCCGCGCGGTCGCCGTCGAACTCGGCTACGACCACCTCCCCGGCTGCACCATCACGCGCTACTGCTCGTCGAGCCTGCAGACCACGCGGATGGCGCTGCACGCCATCAAGGCGGGCGAAGGCGACGTGTTCATCTCGGCCGGCGTCGAGACCGTTTCGCGGTTCTCCAAGGGCAGCTCGGATTCCTGGCCGGACACGCACAACCCGCTGTTCGCCGACGCGGAAGCGCGCACGAAGGCGACCGCGGAGCAGGGCGCTGACTCGTGGACGGACCCGCGCGAAACCGGCCAGCTTCCCGACGTCTACATCGCCATGGGCCAGACTGCGGAGAACCTGGCGCGGCTGAAGAACGTCACCCGCGAGGAGATGGACGAGTTCGGCGTCCGGTCGCAGAACCTGGCGGAGAAGGCGATCGCGGACGGGTTCTGGGCGAAGGACATCACGCCGGTGACGCTGCCGGACGGCACCGTGGTGAGCGCCGACGACGGCCCGCGCGCCGGTGTGACGCTCGAAGGCGTCTCGGGCCTGAAGCCGGTGTTCCGCCCCGACGGCCGCGTGACCGCGGGCAACTGCTGCCCGCTCAACGACGGCGCCGCCGCACTGGTCGTCATGTCCGACACCAAGGCGAAGGAACTGGGCATCACCCCGCTCGCGCGCGTGGTGTCCACCGGGGTTTCCGGGCTGTCGCCGGAGATCATGGGCTACGGACCGGTGGAGGCGTCGAAGCGGGCGCTTGCCCGCGCGGGCAAGCAGATCGGGGACATCGACCTCGTCGAGATCAACGAGGCGTTCGCCGCGCAGGTGATCCCGTCGTACCGGGACCTCGGCATCGACCTCGACCGGCTCAACGTCAACGGCGGCGCGATCGCGGTCGGCCACCCGTTCGGCATGACCGGCGCGCGCATCACCTCGACGCTGATCAACTCCTTGCGCCACCACGACAAGCAGTGGGGCCTGGAGACCATGTGCGTCGGCGGCGGGCAGGGCATGGCCATGGTTCTCGAACGCCTCAACTGACCCAAAGATTGATCAACAGCGGCTTTACAGGCGGTGCCAGTAGCGGAACCTCAGACACCTTCTCACTCCGGGATCTCCAACTCATGAATAACCGATTCACCACGGTGAAGCTGTCCTCGCGAGAAGGCGCCTGAGAACCCGCGGCGGTGCCGGTCACCTGCCCACTCAAGCGGCTCCGCCGCTTACCAAACCAGACCACTTTGTACATATCGACTTTCGATGCTATCGTTTTTCGATAACATCGAAAGTCGATATGGTGGTGAGCACGAAATGGCACGGCCGCGCAATCCGCTCGAACCGCTGACCGGGATCGCGAGGATCAGCTCGTGGTTCGTGTACGTACTGGCACTGCTCGGGATCATGCTGGTGCTGTTCGGTCCCGGCGGGCTGCTCAGCGGGCCCGGCCTGCGGACCACCTGCGTCGACAGCGCGGGCACCCTGTCGACTTCCGGTATCAGCGGCTTTCCGCTCAAGCCCGGCGCGCGGCTCACCGGCGCGTCGGCCGAAGCGTGCGTCGACCACGCGAGCACGGGTGTCTGGCTGTCCGGGTTCGCCGATCGTTGGATCTGGTACCTGTGGGCCGCGGGCGCTTTGTTGCTACTGCTGCGGTTCCTGCGCGCGGCGGCACTGAAGGGCCCTTACGACCAGGCCGTACCGGGCAGGCTCACCGCGCTCGGCTGGTACCTGCCGGTGGCCGCGGCGATCGTCGCGGCCGTGGTGGCGATGGCCCGTTCGACGCTGCTCGGGGCGATGTTCGAAAGCTCGGCGAGCTGGACTTCCTTGTGGGCGGCCGCTTTCCCGCTGTGGTCGGCGTTCGCCGGTGCCACCGCGCTGACCTTCGCGAGGATCCTGTGGATCGGGGTGCGCATGCACGAAGACCTCGAAGGCACGGTCTGATGCCGCCGGAGGACGACCACCGCGTCACCGTCCACCTCGACGCACTCCTCGCCGCGCGCGGGATGACGCTGACCGAACTCGCCAACCGGGTCGGCGTGACCGTAGTGAACCTTTCGGTGCTCAAAAACGGCCGTGCGAAGGCGATCCGCTTCTCCACCCTGTCGAAACTGTGCGCCGTCCTCGACTGTCAGCCCGGCGACCTACTCGGCTACGACGCCCCCTGAGATGCGCCGACCTAATGGGGCGCCAACCCGTGGCCCCGAAAGTGGCTTTCGGTGCGCTGGATTCCCCGAAGGTCACTTTCGGGGCACGCGACCGCCCGCTGCGGGCCCGCGCAGGTGGCGGGAGTGCGGTGCGAGGGTCGAGTTCGCGGCGTCTACCGCCCCGAAGGCCACCTTCGGGGACAGGAACAGGTGGCGGCAGCCCGCCGCGAGGGCCGAGATCGTGACGCTCAGCGCGCCAAGAGGGGCCTTCGGGGCACGCGTGCGGAGAAGAAAGCGTTCGCGAGGGCGGAATCGCGGCGCGCACGTCCCGGGAAGTCACAGGCGCAGGCGCCGAAGTTTCCGTTCCCGGATACGACGAAGGCCACCACGACGGTGTCGTCGTGGTGGCCTTCGAGGACTTCGAAATCCGGCCCGGCGAAGGAGCTAGTGCACCATGACCGGGGCGGGCTGGCCGCCTTCGGCGCCTGCCGGGAGCGCGGGCTTGCGCTTCGGCAGGAACAGCGCCGGGATGACGCACGCCGCGGTCAGCACGAGCGCCCAGGTGAACGTCGTGCTGAAGGCGTCGGCCGACGAGGCGGCGGCCGCTTCGGCCGTGGCGGGGTTCTTCACCGCGATCGTGGCCGCGACCTGGCCCTGGCTGGTCGGCACGCCGAACTTCGTGGCGAGCAGGGCCGCCTGGATGATCGACATCACCGCGGTGCCGATCGCGCCCGAGGTCTGCTGGATGATGTTCGTCGCGGTCGAAGCGCGGGCGATGTCCTTGGGCTGCAACGTCTGCAGCGCCGCCGACATGATCGGCATCATCGTGGCGCCCATGCCGAGGCCGAGCACGAACAGCGCGCCGAGCAGCAGCGGGTACGGGGTGGTCGCGGTGATCCGCGTGAACACCGCCAGGCCCGCCACGAGCAGCACGAGCCCGGGGATCACGATCTTGCCGACACCGATTTTGTCCACCAGCCTGCCCGCGAGCGGCATGGTGATCATCGCGCCGAGGCCCTGCGGGGCGAGCAGCAGCCCGGCCTGCAGCGTGGTTTCGCCGCGCACCAGCAGGAAGTAGTTCGGCAGCAGCAGCATCGCGCCGAAGAACGCCACCGAGAACAGCGTCATGGTGATCATCGCGACCGAGAAGGTGCGATCCTTGAACAGCTTCAGGTCGATCAGCGGGTTCGGGATCTTGCCCGCCCGCACCAGGAACGCGATCAGCAGCGCCACCCCGACCACGATCGGCGCCCACACCTCCGGCGAGCTGACCCCGCCCGCGGACGGGATCTTGGACACGCCGAAGATCAGCAGCGCGAGGCCGGGCGAAACCATGAGCATGCCAGGGAAGTCGAACTTCTGCGACGGTTCCGGCTCGTCCTTCGGCAGCAGGCGCCACGCCAGCACCATCGTGACCAGGCCGATCGGCAGGTTGATGTAGAAGATCCAGCGCCAGCTCACCGCGTCGACGAGCCAGCCGCCGAGGATCGGCCCGCCGATCGGGCCGAGCAGCATCGGCACGCCGAGCACCGCCATCACGCGGCCGATGCGCTGCGGGCCAGCCGCCTTGGTCATGATCGTCATCCCGGCGGGCATCAGCATGCCGCCGCCGAGGCCCTGCAGCACCCGGAACACGATCAGCGACTCGATGTCCCAGGCGAGGCCCGCGAGCATCGACCCGATCAGGAACAGCCCGATCGCGATCAGGTAGAGGCGCTTCGTGCCGAACCGGTCGGACGCCCAGCCGGTGACCGGGATGACGGTGGCCAGCGCCAGCATGTAGCCGGTGGCGACCCACTGGATGGTGTCGAAGGAGGTCTTGAACTCGATGGAGAGCGTCTGCAGTGCGACGTTCACCACCGTGGTGTCGAGAATGGCCATGATGGCGCCGAGCACCACGACGCCGGCGACCTTCAGCACCGCGCTGTCGAGCTTTTCATCGCCCGCGGCCGGGCTCATTTCTTGGGTAGACATAAATCCGTTCCTGGTGAAGGAGGCCGGCCCGGTGCAGGTGGTGGCGAAGCTGTCCGGCACCGGGTAGACGCGGTTCCCCGTACCGCGTGACGTCGAAGTGAAGAGCCCGGCTGCGCAGGCGGGCCCGTCAGGTCTACGCCCACTTCACCGCGGTGAAGTGGGCGTAGGTCAAAGATACCGAAACCTGGCAGGCTCCTGCCAATCTTTTCGGCAAACAGTGAATTCCGTGACGGAGTGCGCGCCGACGACCGCGATACGTTGCGGAGAAACGGATTCCGTCGCTTTCGGTCAGCAGATGCTGTCGGAGGGTTTGGGGTTTGTGAGCCCGAACACAGGCCGCAGTTTCAGGCCGATCCAGGTACCGCCGAGCGCGAACACGCCCCACAGCCAGCCGTGCAGGCTCCCGGTGGAAATGCCGCCGAGGTACGCGCCGATGTTGCAGCCGCCAGCCATGCGCGCGCCGATGCCCATCAGCACCCCGCCGAGCACCGCGGCGAGCGCGGTGCGCCACGGGATCTCGCTGTGGATCTTCCACGCGCCCGCCGCCGCGGCCGCGACCGCGGCACCGATCATGATCCCGATGTCGGTGAGGCTGTTCTTGTCCTGCCAGATGCTGCCGCGCAACGACGCCGCGTTCGCCTTCTGCTGCCAGAACTCCCAGCTTTCCGGGTGCAGGCCGAACAGTTGCAGCAGTTTCGCGCCCCACAGGCTGAACGCGCTCGTGACACCCCAGATGCCGCCGGAAACCAGGAACACCGCGCCGGCGAGCAGGCCGAGCACGACCGCGCCGACGAGGATCGGCCACGCGCCGCGGAACACCCTGGCGAACCCGCGCGCGGTCGGCACCGCGTCCACCGGCGGCGGGGTCCGCCTGCGCTGCACGACCCTGGTCGCCACCACGATCAGCAGCAGCACCGCGATCGTGATCGCCCACGAGCCGAACCAGCCGAAGTGGTCGGCGAGCAGCACACCGGGCAGCTCGGGCCAGCCGGACAGTGCCGGGTACGCCCACGTGTAGAGCACGGAGCCGGTGACGAACCCGCCGAGCGTCAGCACGATCGCCGACTGCCCCGAGCCGACCGCGAACAGCGTGCCCGACGCGCACGCGCCGCCGAGCTGCATGCCGATCGCGAAGATCGTCGCGCCGACCAGCAGCGCCAGCCCGAGCGGGCTCGCGGTCGCCTTCGGGACGCTGCCGAACAGGCCCGTACCGGTCCCGGCGAGCAGCGCGATCACCGTGGCCGCGGTGCCGAGCAGGAGCGTGTGCGCGCGAAGGCCCTGCCCGTTGCCGACCGCGATGAGCTGGCGCCACGCGGAGGTGAAGCCGAACCGCGAGTGGAACAGCGCGAGGCCCAACAAGAGCCCCAGCGCGAGCAGCACGCCGAACTTGGCGCCGTAGCTCGCCCACACGAACCAGGTGAGGCCCACCGAAAGCACGCCGGCCACGGCGAGCGGGACGACCTTCACCGGGTCCTCCGGTGAAGGCACCGGCGCGGCGCAGGACGTCGGAGAACTGAGCAGATAGTTGCCGGTGGAGTCGGTCTCGGTCGCGGTCACCGCGCACTCCTGGGGACTAGGTCACGGAGCAGGACCCGGATCACGTTAGGACCGATCGGAGCATCGGGCAGCCCGTCCCACAGAGTGCGACACCGGGCGCCAAAAGGACTATCGGACAACCGATGCCACCGCTCGGGCAGTCCGCCATGACGAGCCGGTACCGCGGCCATAGGCTCACGCCCATGGTTCGGTTCGTGCTCGCTGTGGTGTTCGGCCTGATCGCGGTGGCAGGCGTGGTCGTCGGGTGTTCGAAACCGTGGCAGGGCGGGCACCACGCGTCGGACCTGGCACTGGCCGACCTGGTGACCTCGAACCCCTCGCACACGACGCCGAACTGGTTCGCGTCGATCGCGCTGGCGCTCGTCGCGAGCGTGGTGCTCGCGGGGCTGGGCGTGCTGGCGCGGCGGCGGCTGCTCGTCGTGGCGGGCTGGCTGGTGTGCGTGGTCCCGGTGGGGCTGTGGGCGCTGCGCGCGGTCGACGACGACCTGGTCATCCCGGACATGCAGGCCGGGTTCACCAACGCGGCGATGGCCGCGGGCGCGCTCCTGCTGACCGCGCTCGCGCTGCCCCGCCACCCCCGGCGCGCCGCCCCCGAACCGGACGACGACGAAGGCTGAGCGCGGCCGCGCCTATGCCCCGGCACTTGTCCCCGAAGGTGGCCTTCGGGGACCTGAGCGCCCCGAAGGCCACCGTCAGGGGCATCGATTCGCGCCGCGAGGAGGCGGGGAAGCGCTAGATGGTTTTCGGTTTCACCAGGCAGAAGGTGATCGGTGGCTGCGGGAAGGTCACCGCGGTCGCGCCGTCGATCTCCTCGCACAGTTCTTCGTTCGCCTCGCCCTCGACGATCTTGACGAACTGGCGTTCCGCCTTGGCGTCGGTGCACGGCACCCGCCGGTAGGGTTCGCTGCCCGACGACAGGCCCGCGAAGCAGTCGCCCTGGCGCGCGTTGATCACCAGGCAGAGCTTGTTCTTCGGGTTGCCGATGTAGATGAACTCGTACCCGCGCGCCGGGCAGTCCCGGTCGGCGTCGGGGTACTTCACGGCGACCTTCACGTTCGCTTCGGCCGCACCGCAGTCGGCCTGCTCAGCCTGGTCGGCCGGTGCCGGGTTCGGATTGACCACGTGCACGTCGAGGCAGTCCCCGACCTCGGCCGACAACGGCTGCGAGGACAGCTTCACCACCAGGAAGGTGACCGCGAGGGCGAGCACCGCCACCCCGGCCACGACGAGCAGCCACGGTGGCAGGCGGCGCACGTGCGCCTGATTGGTCCATTGTGGACCGAACGGGGGCACGGGTGGCGGGGGAACACTCACCCGTTCATGAAAACACGGCAAACCGCCGGGCGGGACGGCTCAGGCCGCTTTCGGCTGGAGAAGGCAGAAAGTGATCGGCGGCTGCGGGTACGTCAGCGGCGACGCGCCTTCGATGTCCGCGCACAGCTGCTCGTCGGCCTTGCCCTCGACCACCTTGACGAACTGGGCCTCCGCCTTCGGGTCGGCGCACGAAACCCGGAGGTAGCCCTCGGTCTTGGAGGTGACGTTGGCGAAGCAGTCGCCCTGTTTCGCGTTGATCACCACGCACAGCTTCGCCGACGGCTTCTCCATCGTGAGGTGGTCGTAGTCGGGTGCGGGGCACGCGGCGTTCCCGTCGTCGTACTTGGCCGCGACCTTCACGTTCGCGTCCGCGGCACCGCAGTCGACCTTCTTCGGCTGGTTGTCGCCGCTGAAGCTGGTGGTGAACTTCGGGACGCTGAGGCAGTCGCCCACCGCGGCGTTCACCGGGCTCGACGAGAACTGGGCGATGCCGACGATCACGCTCGCCGCGATGACCACCACGGGCAGCACGATCCGCAGCCACAGGAACCGGCGCTTCTTCGGCGGGATCGACTCGGGCGGGGCGGCCGGGAAGCCCGGCATCGGCTGCTGCGGCGCGCCGTACGGCGGCAGCCCCTGCCCCGGCTGCGGAGCGCCGTAGGGCTGACCTTGCGGCGGCGTTCCATAGGGCGCCTGCTGTCCCGGCGGCGTGCCCTGGCCGTACGGGGCGCCTTGGCCGTAGGGATTCGGCTGGCCTGGCTGACCAGGAGGGGGAACGCTCACGGCGCGCACCTCGCACAGAAGAGTGAAAACAGGGGACCCGGCCATCCAACACGGCGGCCGCCGAGCCGCCGGGAGCGGGCCCGGAAACACCCCGGACATGACGAAGGGCACCCGGTCGACACCGGATGCCCTTCACCGCGCGGCGGTCGCTAGTCGTTGTTCAGGTAGTACAGCAACCGCAGGATTTCGAGGTAGAGCCAGACCAGGGTGGTCATCAGGCCGAAGGCGGCGAACCACGCCCACTTCGACGGCATGCCCTCGCGGATCATCCGGTCGGCCATGTCGAAGTCGAGCAGGAAGTTGAACGCCGCGATGCCGATGATCACCAGGCTGATGACGATGCCGAGGGTGCCACCGCCGCGCAGGCCGGTCTGCACGCCGAAGGCGCTCATCAGCAGGTTGAACAGCATCAGGATCGCGGCGCCCGCGGTGGCGCCGATGATCCACTTGGTGAGCTTGGGGGTGACCTTGATCGCACCGGTCTTGTAGACGACCAGCATCGTGATGAAGACACCGGCGGTGCCGATGATCGCCTGCAGTGCGATACCGGGCTTGATGAATTCGAACAGGCCCGTGATGGCGCCGAGGAAAACGCCTTCCACCGCCGAATACGCCAGCGTCATCACGCCGCTGGGCTTCTGGCGGAAGATCATCACCAGCGACAGCACGAGACCGACGAGCATCCCGCCGATCATCACGCCGAGCACCGGGCCCAGCGCCTTGTCCGCGGCCTGGCCCATCGCCCACACGGCCGCGATGACGCCGGTGACCAGCGCCGTGCCGAGGCTCAGCCCGGTCTTGATGACGACGTCGTCCACGGTCATCGGCCGGTCGTCGGCGCCCGAAGCCGTCTGCGGGGCGCCGTATCCGGGGATACCGCCCTGCGGTTGGTTGAAGCCTACGTTCGGCCCGTACTGGCCTTGTCCCGCGCCGCCGACCGGCAGCTTGCGGAACGCGGGGTTGCTCGTGGAACGCACCTGATCCTCCTGGACCTACTGGCACCTGCATCGGGTTCAACGTCCGCGAAGGGCCGCCGGTTCCCGTCGGGTAAAGCCGACTTTACTCATATCGGCTCGCGAGCCCCAGTAGACACCCAAGCGGAAATGTGCCGCACGCCGGTCGGCGCAGATCACGCGCCGTTCGTCCGCCGTCAGCCCCATGGCGGATTGCTATCGGGTGACCTGACAAGCGATTCTCACGGGGCGTGGTCACATGATCACCACAAGGCGTGTCGGGGACGTAATCGATCGAGTCGTTTTCTCTGCAGGACGGGAGTCAGCACGTCATGGGCCGGACCGAGCGACCCAAGGCCGCACGCGCGGCACTGGGACTACTGACCGTGTCCCTCCTCGGCAGCTTGACGCTGGTCTCGACGGCGGGCGTCGCGTCGGCGGACTTCAAGCAGAAGACCGGGGTCGAGGTGAAACCGGGTCAGCCGTACGGGGGCAAGGACCGTTCCGCGGACTGGCTCGGTTCCTACGAGGTCGGCGGCAAGCAGGTGTTCTGCGTCGAGTTCGAGTACAAGGCGCCGGACACGGACGAGAAGTACCAGCCCGGCGACGAGCTGAAGACCAAGTGGGGCGAGCCGCTGTCCCCCGGCGTCGCCGCGGACATCTCCTACCTGCTGCTGCGCTACGGCGACACGAAGAGCAACGACGAGGCCGCCGCGCTCGCGCATTTGCTCCATTCGTGGACCTCGCCGCACCGCGACGGGCAGGACGACCTGAACCCGAAGAACTCGTTCCGCACGATCGCCTACGACGAGAAGCGCCATTTCGACCAGCTCGGCGGGGTCTCGCCCGCCGCGAAGGACCTCGTCGGCAAGCTGCGCAAGGAAGCCGAGACCAACCGCGGCCCGTGGACCACGTCGGTGACGCCGCCGAAGGAAGAGCAGACGATCGGCACCTCCGGCGACTGGAAGCTGGGCGTGCTCAACGCCGCGAAGAAGGGCGTCGCGAAGGTCCCGGTGAAGCTGAAGCTGACCGACGCGACGCTCGAAGACGGCAAGAGCACCGGCACGGCCACCACCGGCGCGGACGGTACGGCGAGCGTGAAGGTGCGGCCGACCGGCGAGCACCCGAAGGTGGAGACGGAGCTGTCCGGGCCCGCCGACCGGCCGTACGTGCAGGCGCCGATCGAGGTGGACACCCAGCGCGTGGTGTCCACCGGCGGCGAAAAGAAGCTCACCGCGAACGGCACGGCCGCGGCGAGGACCAAGCCGGGGATCGTCGCGGTGACGAAGCTCGACAGCAAGTCCGGCAAGGGCATTCCCGGTGCGGTGCTGCGGCTGACCGCGAAGGACCGCACCGCGCCCGCGCTCGGCCAGGACGGCAAACCGCTCACCGGGCCGGACGGGAAGCCCGCGGTGCTCACCACCGAGGGTGACACCGGCAAGGCGACCGTGCCGAATCTCAAGACACCGCAGGAGATCTGCGTGGTCGAGGTCAGCCCGCCGAACGGGTACGGCGAAGCGTTCGACTCGGCGAATCCGCCGTCGGCGTGCGGTGAGGTGAAACCGGGTGAGACGCTCGCGCTGGAGATCAAGAACGTGCCGAACGCGGTGCCGCGCGCGATCCCGGCCGGTGCGAAACCGGCCGCGATGATCACCGGCGCGGTCACCACCGGTCCGTCGACCGGCGGGGTGCTGAGCCTCGCCGGGATCGCGGTGCTCGGCTCGGCGCTGGTCGGGTTCGTCGCACGGCGGCGGTTCACCAGGTAACCGCGTGAGAAGGCAACGCCGCAAGCTCGTCACCTCGTACTTCCTCGGGGTGGCGAGCTTGCTGTTCGTGGAAGCGATCGCACTGCTGTCCATCGCGTGGCCGCCGAAGGACGTGATCGCCGGGACAGCGTCACCCGCGCAGTCCGTCGCACCGCCCCGCGCGGCCGCGGTCGCGCCGCCGCCACCGGCCACCACGGCACCACCCCCACCACCGTCCACTGTGGCCAGTCAGCCCGCACCGCCACCGCCGCCCGCGAGGAAGGAGCCGATCCGCGGACAGCGGCCCGGCACCATCCGGCTGCCCGCCGGGGGCACGGCCACCTTGGTGCGCAAGGAGATCCAGGGTCCGAACGCGACACTGCCCATCCCGGAGCGGCTCGACCAGGCGACCTGGTGGGGCGCCGGGCTCGACGCGCCGAACGGGGCGAGCGTGTTCGCCGGGCACGTCAACTGGGGCGGCGGGATCGGCCCGTTCGCGGAGCTGTGGGACGCCAGCCCCGGCGGCGAGGTCGTCATCACCGACGCGGCGGGCAAGCCGTGGACCTACCGCGTTTCGCAGCTCATCACGCTGCACAAGGACGAGTTGCCGCAGCGCGCCGACGACCTGTTCAGCCAGGCGGGCCCGCACCGGGTCGTGCTGGTGACCTGCGGCGGCAAATGGGTCGGCGGCCAGACCGGCTACGCGGAGAACAGGGTCGTCGTCGCCGATCCGGCCTGACCCGCCGGTAACCTTGTCACCCGCCGACGGTGGCCACCCGTCACACCATGCAGCACAATGCGTGTGTCCGTGACGGATCCGGCGACCGCGGAGGCGATCGAATTGGCCAGCTATCTCGTGACCGGTGCGACCGGCTTGATCGGCCGCCATTTCACGCGGCTGCTGCTCGAACGCGAGGACGTCGACAGCGTCGCGCTGCTCGTGCGCGAGTCCTCGCAGGACCGGCTCGCCGGGCTCGTCGCGAAATGGCCGAACCCGGACAAGGTCACGCTGGTCACCGGCGATCTCTCGCAGGACCTGCTCGGCGTCGGCGAAAGCGCGCGCGACCAGCTTCGCGGCCAGGTCGACCACATCGTGCACCTCGCCGCGCTCTACGACCTGACCGCCGACGACGAGACCAGCATCAAGGCCAACGTCGAAGGCACCCAGCAGGTCATCGCGCTCGCCGCGGACCTGCGCGCGGGCTGCCTGCACCACGTGTCGTCGGTGGCCGTCGCCGGTGACTACGAGGGCATCTTCACCGAGGAGATGTTCGACGCGGGCCAGCGCTTGCCGACGCCGTACCACCGCACGAAGTTCGAAGCCGAGCGGCTGGTGCGCGAGCAGCACGAGGTGCCGTGGCGGGTGTACCGGCCCGCGGTCGTCGTCGGGCATTCCGAGACCGGCGAGATGGACAAGATCGACGGCCCGTACTACCTCTTCCCCGCGATCAGCAGGCTGGCTTCGCTGCCGAACGTGCCGGTCGTCGGCCCCGATCTCGGCGACACGAACATCGTGCCCGTCGACTACGTGGCGAAGGCGATGCTGGAGCTGGTCACCACCGACGGCCTCGACGGGCGGGCGTTCCACCTCGTCAGCCCGGAGCCGCAGCCGGTGACCTCGGTCTACAACGCGTTCGCGAAGGCGGCCGGGGCGCCGACGATCACCGTCGAACTCGACGAGCGGGTCTCGAAGGGCGTGCTCGGGCTGGTGAAGCTCAGCGAGCACATCCCCGGGTTCACGATCGCGCGCGACGCGGTGCTGGAGCGGTTCGGGATTCCGCCCGTGCTGCTGGAAACCATGGCCTTCCCGTCCGTGTTCGCCTCGGCGAGCACGCGCAAGGCACTGGCGTCGTCCGGGATCGACGTGCCCCGGCTCGACGACTACGCGGCGACGCTGTGGCGGTACTGGCGCGAGCACCTCGACCCGTTCCGCGCGCGGAAGCACGGCCCGCGCGGCGAGCTCGACGGCAGGCGCGTGATCATCACCGGCGCGTCGTCCGGGATCGGGCGGGCGGCCGCGTTGAAGGTCGCCGCGGCGGGCGGTGTGCCGCTGCTCGTGGCGAGGCGCCAGCACGAACTCGAAGAGGTGCGCGACGAGATCGTCGCCGCGGGCGGGAGCGCGTCGGTGTACCCGGCGGACCTGACCGACGAGGAATCGGTGCACAAGACGGTCGAGAAGATGCTCGCCGAGCACGGCCGGATCGACATGCTGGTGAACAACGCCGGCCGGTCGATCCGCCGTTCCATCAAGCTGTCCTACGACCGCTTCCACGACTACGAGCGCGCGATGGCGATCAACTACTTCGGCGCGGTGCGGTTGATCCTGGCCGTGCTGCCGCACATGTCGGAACGCAAGTTCGGGCACATCGTCAACGTGTCGTCGATCGGCGTGCAGGGCATCGCGCCGCGCTTTTCCGCATACGCGGCGTCGAAGGCCGCGCTCGACTACTTCTCGCGGATCGCGGCGACCGAAACGCACGGGGACGGGATCACGTTCACCACGATCCACATGCCGCTCGTGCGCACGCCGATGATCCGCCCGACGAAGATCTACGACGCGTTCCCGACGAAATCGCCCGACCAGGCCGCGGACATGGTCATGAAGGCGTTGAAGGAGCGGCCGAAGCACATCGGGACGCCGGAGGGCCGCACCATCGGGCTCGCGTACACGCTGCTGCCCGGACTGACCGACGCGGTGGCGTACCAGGGTTTCCGCATCTTCCCCGACTCCGCGGCCGCGGGCGGGTCCGGCGGGCTCAAGATCGGGCGCGGCGAGAAGCACCTGTCGAAGGCGGCGGCCACCCTGGCCAGGCTGACGCGCGGCTTCCACTGGTGAGGCGTTCACCGTCGGTAGTTGGGCTGTGCGGGTAGGAAATATCCCATGTGCGGGTTGTCTCGGGCCGGGCTAACACCGCTGACACCCTGTGCGCGGGTACCGTCGTGACCATGGTTTCGGAGCGAGACGGTGGGCTGCTTCCCCTCCGGCGAGAGTACGACCAAGCCTGGCACGGGTTCGACCGCAACCAGGTGCGCCAGTACCTGGATCACGTCGAGGCGCACCTGAGGCGGATCGCCGCCGATCGGGACGCCGCGATGGCGCAGGCGAGCACCATGTCGCGCGAGCTGGAGAACGCGCGCGGCGAGATCCTGCGGCTGCGCACCCGCGTCGACGAGCTGATGAAGCCGCCGGAACGGCTGGAGGACCTCGACGAGCGCATGCAGCGCACGGCCTCGCTGGCGACTACCCGCGCCGAGGAGATCACGCAGCGGGCGCAGATCGCGACCGAGGAGCACTGGGCGGGCACCACGGAGGTGTCGAGCAAGCTGCGCGAGCGCTACCAGAAGCTGATCGGCGAGCTGGACAAACAAGCCGAAGCGCTGCACACCGAGCACGAGAAGGCGCTGGCGGCGACCAAGGCCGAGGTCGAGAAGCTGACTGTCGAAGCGGCGCGGCGGCGCGAGCTGCTCGACGCGGAAGCGGAGCGCAAGCGGCGGGCGATCGAGCGCGAGTTCGACGCGAAGATGACCGCGGAGCGGGCGTCGCTGGAGAAGCACGTCGCCGACACCCGCACCGCGAGCAAGAACCAGGCGGAGCGGCGGATCGCGGAGGCGACAGCCGAAGCGAAGCGGCTCGTCGACGAAGCGACAGCGGAGGCGAAGAGCCGCGTCGAGAAGGCGAAGGCCGACGCTGAGTGGCGTACGAAGGAAGCCACGAACCGGGTGGAGCGGCTGGCGAAGGTCCGCGAGCACGCGTTGACCAGTCTCAGCAAGGCGGATCAGCTCCTCAAGCGCGACGAACACCTGTTGAAGTCGCTCAAGGAAGAGTCCGTGGTCAACTCGAACCCGGTCGGCGAAGACGACCCCACCGTCGTCAACGCGAAGGCCGTGAAGGCCTCCGCGAAGAGCTGACGGTCAGGGCAGGCGCGGCCACGGGTTGAGGCGTTCCAGCTGGGCGGCCAGGCCCAGCAGGCGCGCTTCCCCGCCCGGCGCGGCGACGAGCTGGACGCCGATCGGCAGGCCCGACGGGTGCCGCGCGGCGGGCACGGTCAGCGCGGGGAACCCGGCGAGGTTCCACAGCCCGGCGAACGCGGCGACCCGCAGCGACGGGGACGCGTTGGCCAGCCAGGACCGCTGGTGCCACGGCCCCGCCTTCGGCGGCAGCGTCGCGAGCATGGGCGTCACCAGCACGTCGTGCTCGGCGAAGAACTCCTCGGCGCGCGCGATCCAGCGGCGTTTCGTGCCGGGCCGGATGAGGTGCAGCGCGTTCAGCACGGCACCGGCTCGCACGAGCGGCCTGGTGCGGCGTTGCAGCACGCCCCGGTCCCAGTCCCGCACCTGCTGCGCGGGTCCGGCGAACCAGCGCGTGGAGATGCCCACGATCGGTTCCACGCCGTAGCGCGGCGTCGCTTCGGTGAGGTGGTGGCCGACGCGGGCGAGCAGCTCACCGGTCGTGCCGACGGCGGCGGCGAGCGGACGGGGAATCGGCACCTTCGTCGGCTGCGTTGTCGACAAAGCGATCTTGAGCGGGCTCGGATCCTCCAGCTCGGCGAGGTCGGGTCGTTCCGCGAGCACCGACAGGAGCAGCGCCGCGTCGGTGACCGTGGTGGCCATCGCGCCGTGCGAGGACATCCCGAACCAGCCCGCCTCGCCGGGTTCGGCGATCACACCCGCGCCGGGTTTGATCCCGACCAGCCCGCACATCGCGGACGGCAGCCGCACCGAGCCGAGCCCGTCGGTGCCGTGCGCGACCGGCACGAGCCCCGCCGCCACCGCGGCCGCACTGCCACCCGACGACCCACCCGCGGTGTAGGCGGGGTTCCACGGATTGCGGGCGACCCCGTCGGGTCCGTCGCTCATCGGCCACGCGCACAGCTCGGGAACCCGCGTGATGCCGACGAGCACCGCGCCCGCCCGCCGCAGCCGACGCGCGATCTCCCCGTCCGCCTTGGCCACCGGGCTTTCCCGCTCGGAACCCCACGAAGCGCGTTCACCCGCGATGTCGGTGACGTCCTTGACCGCGACCGGCACGCCCGCGAGCGGCAGTGTCGCGAGGTCGGCGCGGTCCCGGACCTCGGCCGCTTCGGCGAGCGCTTCTTCGGCCCTGACCCGCCGGAACGCACCGACCACGCGGTCCGCCGCGGCGATCCCGTGCAGTGCGCGCTTGGTGACGTCGACGGGATCGAGCCTGCCGTCGCGGACGGATCGGGCGAGTTCCGCCGCGGTGCTGGGGTCGGTTTCCATGACCGGACCTTAACCCGGTACGACCACGAATTCGATACGCGTCTGCGGGAACGTGGCACCACCTCGTCACGCTCACCAGCGCCGATATGCGGTTGCGGCGCTCTCGCGACGCAGCCACACATCGCGGTCAAGGGTCATGGCCTCAGCGCCAAAGACGAGCGATCGTTCTGAAGCTCGTTCGCCCTCACGTTCCTCCGTTCTCGAACAACGTCGACTGCCACTGTTCTTGCTCGGTCTCGACGGCACCGGGCGCGACACATGAGAGCAATCCCAGACGCGTCCACCTCAACCACACAGGCAAGATCGCTTGGCGCATCGTCGAAGCCGCGGCTCGCGGACACGTACAGAGCGTCCGCATGCAGCGTTCCAGCTGCACAGGACCGCACCAACGCGATGCAGATTTTGCACAATGCAACAACTGAATCAATCGATTGAGTGAAACTTCCAAATTTTTTTCAATATCAACTTTTCGCTGACCAGGCAAATCCTGAAACCAGGTATAGTTATCCGAACCTGCCGGTTTCACATGAGACCACAATGCTTGACGTGCAGAAAATCAACGAAGCAGCGCCTACGGAGGCCTGCACCGAGCCGTACGCAGAGGTTGTCGATGTGACACCCGTACTGGCCAAGTCTTGGTTGAAGAACACCAAGCAAAACCGCCCGATCAGCAAAGCCAGGGTCAAGCACTACGCCCGACTCATACGCACTGGGCAGTTCCATCTCAACGGCGAAACCGTGAAGCTCGACGAAGACGGGTGTCTCCTCGACGGCCAGCACCGATGCTCGGCCGTGGTCGCGTCAGGCCAAACCGTCCGGATGCTTGTCGTCTTCAAGGTCGCACGATCAAGCATCGTCTCGATCGACATGGGACGCTCGCGATCGCTGGCCGACCAGCTCAAAGTTGCGTTCAACTACAAGCGGAGCGGAGACCTCAGCACGATCGTCCGCTTCATACTGGAGTGGACCGAGACAGGCTGGATTTCCCCGTCGACATTTCGTCAGATAACCCCAACAGAAGCACACAAGTTCCTTAAGAATAACCCTGACGTCGAAGCGTTACCACAAACCATCAGCGGCTTTGACCTCGAACTGGTGAACGTCATAATGACGCGCAATCAGGCCGCCTTCCTACTGTGGCTATTCTCTCAAAAAGATGCCGATCTCGCAAAAGTGTTCATGAGAAACCTCGTGCACGGTATAGCCGAGTACGAAGGCGATCCCTGCATCCTGCTCAGGAGAAAGCTCATGAAGATGCGTGGCGACAAGTACGGCGATCCGCGCCGAAACATCGTGGTCGGTCTCACAATCCAGACATGGAACAAGTGGCGAGCCCGAAAGTCCAGCACATTGGTGCGCGCCCCTGCGGCCGGACAGTCGTGGGTCGCGGAAACTTTCCCCAGGCCCAACTGACCACTTCGAAGATTAGGTTGAGGCTTCGCAGAATACGTCTGCGAAGCCTCAAGTCTTCACACCCAAAGCAGGTTAGCCACAAACAAATGTCATTGCCAAGCGGCGCATCAGATCCACCTGAAACCAAGTTCGCAGACACGGGAGATTACACTGCTAAGCAGATTTCGCAAAACACACATAGCGTCAACGTAACCCTTGAGCAAGAGCACCCGAAAACCAGAGACGGACTGCGCGAGCTGATCGTCAACATGCCCGCCGACCAGTTTGCTAATTATCATCTACTAGATCGAGTTCCTTGGCTTTTCCAAACGAGACACTCTTACATAAGCTGGAAGACAGAGCTGGCAAAAAACCTTCAAGTAGACCCCTTTGCGATTGTAATAGTTGGCAGCGCAGCACTAGGCTTCAGCCTGTCTCCAGGGAAAGACCTCGCCAGCTTTCACGACAACTCGGATATCGACATCGCCATAATCAGCACGAATCATTTCGAATCATCATGGACCTGGCTCCGCAACCTTGGCCCCGTTGACAGACTAGCACCGGGTAGCGCAGAAGCCGGTATGCTGAAGCAACATCGACGGAATCTTGTCTTCGATGGCGCCATAGCGACCGACAAAATAATCACCCGGCTACCTTTTGGTGTCGAATGGACCAAGGCTTTCATTGAGGCAGCAAATCGAGAGCCCACCGTTGGTCGACAGATAAAAGGACGAATATATCGCGACTATGAGTCATTGAGACAATACCAAGTGCACAATCTAGTCAATCTGAAAAATCAGATTCTCAGCGACATATGACACCAAAGGAAATATAAATGTCTAATCTAAGCCTCGCGGAGCATCCACAGCGATTCCTGGAAGTCGCACATCACACTGTTTCATGGTTCTGGAGTCGACTTCAAAATGAAGAACTCGACATGAAACCACCCTACCAACGCAATCCGGTTTGGCAAGAAAGCCAGAAAGCGCTTCTGATCGACTCCGTGCTACGCGGGTATCCAATTCCCGAACTCTACCTGCAATCCAGTGTGGCCAGCACCGGAAAGGAGTTACACGTCGTTGTCGATGGTCAGCAGCGAGTGCGCGCCTGCCTCGAGTTCATCAGCAACAAATTTGCCTTGAACGAAGACTCCGGAGGAAGCTTGGCCGGACTCAAGTTCGAACAGCTGCCAAACTCGGACAAAAGAAGGTTCTTCGAGTACAAGTTCGTTGTTCGAACATTGCCAGAACTACGCGACGAACAGATACGAGAGATCTTCGGTCGACTAAATCGAAATAACGTAGCACTAAACAGGCAAGAACTTCGACACGCGACATACTGGGGGAGCTTCATCTCGTGCATGGAAGACCTGGCAAAGAATCCCTTCTGGGTCAATTCTGGCATTTTCACAAGCAACGACATACGACGAATGCTTGATGTTGAATACGTTAGCGAACTCGCCAGCGGCGCGCTTTACGGCCCGCAAAACAAGAAGTACAACCTAGAAAAATTCTACGCTTCTTTCGAGGAAGAGTTTCCGGACCGGGAGCGCGTGGAGAACATCTTTTCCTCCGTATTAGGAGAACTCGACGGACTGCTCGCATGGCCAACCAAACTGCGATGGTCACGAAAGGTCGATTTTTATTCACTTTTCCTCACGCTGGCAAACAGGTTCATCGACCTCCCATTCTCCCGTGGTGAACGGGATCGAATTTCGCACCGAATGGTGAGCTTCTCGGAAAAAGTGGACGAGTATCTGACGTTGAGCGACGTGGGACACATACGAGCTAACAACCATGACGCGGCTGCTCTCGCATATGCTCGTGGCGTCAGGAATTCAAGCGACCTCGGAAGTAGGAGGACAAGGTCCGCCGCGCTCGATTCATACCTTCGAGGCAAATCGTTCGCCGCTGAGCAGCCATTTATCGAACGACGGGACCCACTCCAACTGCTTCCGAGCAGCGAAGATCTGCTCAGCACTAGGGTCAAAGATGATCCGGATCAGGAAGCGAACGGCGGTACCGAGGCGGCGGTTTGACGGTGATCCTCGATCGATGGGGATGGGAGTCGCAGTACCTCTGGAGGGAACCGTGAAACGTCTTCTGCTGGTCATCGCGCTGGCCGCCGCCAGCCAACTCGGGCTGACCGCCACCGCGTCCGCGGCGCCACCCGGCGGCGGCTGGGAACCGGCGCCGAGCGCGCCGGTCGACTACCCCGCCGGTGTCCGGTGCGCCTTCGCCTCCCACGCGGAACCCGTGGTGGACAAGGTGTACGGCAAGGTCCTGAAAACCCATCCCGACGGCTCGGTGGCGCTCGAGGCCTACGCCGGGCCGCTCGTCGAGCGCTTCGCCAACGTGGAAAACGGCAAGAGCACGCTCGCCGACGCCAGCGGGTTCGCCGTCGTCGAGTACCACACCGACGGCGTGCAGGTCTGGCACGTCGCGGGTCCGGTGATGGTCGGCTTCCAGCCTGGCCACGCCAACCACGCTCCGGGGGTGTTCATCCTCGACGGGCTGTACACGCTCAAGATCGCGCCGACCTACCGGACCGTGGAGTCCGGGCACTGGGTCGAGCGCGATCTCTGCGCGGCGGTCAGCTGATCCTCACGCGGCTCGCCGCCTTCCGATGAACTGGAGTGCGGCGAACCCGCCGACGACGAACGCCTGCGCGACGATCCAGATCGTGCCGGCGGTGGTCGCCGGAAGCACCCCCGTGGCAGCGACGACCACGCTTCCGACGGCCCACACCGCGTTCAGTTCGGCGACGAGACCCGCCGCGGCGCGCGACACCCCGCGGCGGGTCCCCACTGTTCCGACGAAGATCCCGAATGCCAGCAGAAAAGCAGCAACCCACCGTCGGAGAACACGTTTTTCGGAGACATGCCTTTCGGAAGCACAGCAGTAGCCATGACGAGACTCCTCGGGTTTTTCGCGCAGCGGATCCGAATTCCGCCGCGCTCCTGATGTCCGAAGATCAGGCACCTGGCGGCGCGAGCACCGTTACGCCGGAGGTAACGCACTTCGGTCACGCCGCCGAGAACTCGGCCACCGCGCCTCCTCTCAGTTCCATCCGCGCGCCGTCGAAGTTCGCGCGCATGCGCCGGTCGTGCGTCACCACGACGAGCGCGCCCCGGTAGCCGGCGAGTGCCTGTTCCAGGTCCTCCACGAGATCCGGCGACAGGTGGTTCGTCGGCTCGTCGAGCAGCAGCAGGTCTGCCGGTGCGGTCACCAGCCTCGCCAGTTCGAGCCTGCGCCGCTGGCCCGCCGATAGTGCCCGCACCGGTTTGCCGAGATCGGCCCGGTCGAACAGGCCGAGCGCGAGCAACTCGTCGACCCGTTCTTCCGCACTGCCCCGCCCTGCCGCGAACGCCGCGAGCACGGTCCGGTCGTCGGCGTGGCCGCGATCGGCCTGCCGCAGGAACCCGATCCGCCCCGCGTGCCGCGCCGAGCCCGCAGTGGGGGCCAGTTCTCCGGCGAGCACGCGCATGAGCGTGCTCTTGCCCGCACCGTTCGGCCCGGTGACGAGCAGCCGTTCACTGGGGAGCAATCGCAGCGACCGCACCGAAAGCCGGTTCTCGAAGTCCACTTCGGACAGTTCGGCGACCGGACCGTTCAGTGGTGCGGTCTCGATGTCCGCGGCGAACCTCAGCGGTTCCGGTGGCGGTGGCACCGCGTTTTCGGTGAGCCGCCGCAGCCGTTCCCGCGCGGCGCGGATCCGGCCCATCGCACCGTGCGCCCTCGACCGCGGCCGGGTAGCACCGGAGCCACCCATCGAATGCGGCCCTTTGCGAGGAATCGCGGACAACCGGTCGATGTTCGCGTCCGCGAGGACGCGATGCCTCGCCACGTCGACGCGCCAGTCCTCGTACTCACGGGCCCAGCGTGCTCGTGCGGCCGCTTTCGCGGCGAGGAAGCCGTCGTATCCGTTGCCGTACCGATGCACGGTGCGGTGTTCGTGGTCCACCTCCAAAATCGTTTCCGTGACGCGTTCGAGGAAGAGCCGGTCGTGCGTGATCGCGACGAGCCTGCCGGGATGCGCGCTCAAGTAGCTTTCCAGCCACGCGACCGCTTCGTCGTCGAGATCGTTCGTCGGCTCGTCGAGCAGCAGCAGTTCCGGCGCGGAAGCCAGTGTCGCCGCGAGCGCGAGCCGTGACCGCTGCCCGCCGGAGAGTGTCCCCAGTGGACGGTCGCGGTCCAGTCCCGGCTGCCCGAGGCCGTGCAGCGCGACCTCGACCCTGGCATCCGCCCGGTACCCGTCACGCGCTTCGTACCGCGCAACCAGTTCGCCGTAAGCGGCGAACTCTTCGGCTGTCGCCGTGCCGAGTGCCGCTTCGGCGCGGCGGATGCGTGCCTCCAGCTTCCGGAGATCGGCGAGCGCGAGGTCGATCGCATCGGCAACGGTCGCGCTCCCGGGCAGATCAAGCGTCTGCGGCAGGTAGCCAACACCGCCGGGCGCGGACACGGTGACAGTGCCGTTGCCCGGTTGCTCACGCCCGGCGATCAGGCGCAGCAACGTCGACTTCCCGGCGCCGTTGTCGCCGATCACACCGATCTTCTCCCCTGGTTTGACGGTGCACGACAACCGGTCGAAGACGATCTTGTCGTTGTAGCGCAGGGTAACCTCGGACAGGGCGAGCTGGGTATCGGAATGGCGCGGAGTGCGCATGGGCGTACCACCTCCTGTGGCCTCGAAGGGCGGGAACGCGCATCGATGACGCCAAGAACCCTTGGCGTAACTCGGAAACGCGGAACGGACACGCGGCGCGGCGGAGCCAGAACGCTCTACGCCAGTAAAGCCGCGTGCGGGATCACAGGAAGTGCAACGTACCCATGGCGAGTACCCTACGTGAGCACGGCGGTGATCGGCAAGCCCCTTTTTTGCGCGCACCAGCCGGTGCGCGGTCGGAGCTGTCAGATGAAGCCGGTGGGGTCGTCGGTGTAGGTGCGGCCGTCGGGCGCGATGACCGTAGTGTTCCCGTTCGCGTCGGTGTGGAATTCCCACCCGGGTTCGTCGCGGAGTCCGTGGTGCACCCGGCAGAACGGGCGGATGTTGACCTTGTCGGTCCCGCCGCCCTCGCTCCAAGGTTGGGCGTGGTCGAGGTCGCTGTACTGGGCGGGTCTGTGGCAGCCGATCATGCAGCAGGTGCGGTGCAGAACTTGGATGTACTTGCGCATCTGTGCCGGTGGCCGGTAGCTCTTACGCCCCATGTCGACCGGTAAGCCGGTCATCGGTTCCGACACGATCCGGTTCCAGACGGAGTTGGTGTCGAAGGCGATCTCGCGAGCCATCTCGGGTGAGATTTCCCCACATCCGGCGAGTTCGCCCGGGTTGTTCCGCAGGCCCATCAGTGTCGGGAGGTCGATGTAGACATAGATCTGCGCCTTCGGTTTACCACCGCACTCCCCGCCCAGGCATCGCTCCACCAACGCATCGACCCTGAGCTGATCCATGGTGCGCTTGTCACCTTGGCGCTTCTCCTCCAACGCATCCCGATCACAGGCGGCGTAGATGGCTTGGGCACGGTCGGAGGGCAGTTCGGCGAACAGGGTCGAGGATCCGTGATCCCCGTGCCGGATTTCGAGCATCCGCGCGGCAGTCTTGGCCCGCCGCCGCGCCTCGTATCCTTCCGGATCAACCCGCATCAGGAGCGTGTTGACCATCCTGCGCAGTGAGGCGGAGTTCTTGTTCTCGAACTTCACCCGCGCATCGACTTCCCGCGCGACCTCCTGGGAAGCGCACGCGGTGGCCTCGAACACCTTGGCCGCCATACCTTCGTCGATGAGGCCGTTCTCCAGTGCTTCGAGGGTGCGGGGCAGGTATGAGGTCAACGCGTCAGCGAGCGCCGCCTTCCGCTCCGCCCCCGCCTGCGTGCAATTGCACGACAACGCCACCCACGCCAGCACCGATCTTCGCGACCACTCCTGATTCATGGACGCGATTTGCCGCAGCAACATGGCATCCCCATACCGAGACCACCTCTTCCAACGCTCCGCAGAATCAGCAACAACCCGATCCACAGGAATCTCTAATACGTCCACAAAACAATTCTACCGCTCAACCCATCACCCGATCGGGTACAGAAATGATCACAACCTGCCACAACGCGCCCACAACGACACCGCAGGCCAAAAAACGAACGGGACCGTCAATGCGTCGAGGACGCTACCCCAAGGCGACCAAAGGTTTTCGTTCCGTTGGCAACTGCCGCTAGCGACCAACGACGGAACCCGCACCGAGGAGCGGCAGTTGCCAACGGCGCGCCGCAGGCGTGCCCGAAACTTTCACCGTGCACACCAAACACGCGAGCAAAACCCAAAAATGCGAGCAAACCAAAAATGCAGCCCCCATTTTCCACTCTACCCGGCGGCACCGACAGTACTGGGAAGATCGGAGAGAGCCGACCAAGAGCCAGTCGAGAACCAGCACACGCAGAGCAGAGGAACCTACTTGCGGCAGACCGCCCCGCGAACGGCCCGATACTGGCTCTCGTAAACGCTGACCTGATCGGTCCCCTGCACGAGAAAACAGTACTTGCGCACCGGATCCACCGGCACCCGCATCGTGTGGTTGCGTTGCGCCAGCATGACGCGGTTCGGCGGGGTTCCCCCGTCGCCCGCGATGACGACCGCGTAGTCGAGGGTCTTGTCGCTGGTCCAGGTCAGCACGATCTGGTCGCCGAGGTCCTGCGGGTCGGCTAGCTCCACTTTCGCGGAGGCCGCCTGCCCCGGCACGGCCGTACCGCTCGGTGCCGGCGGCAGCGGGCGGGGCGCTGTGGTGAGTTCGTCGGTTCCGGAGCGGAGCACGAAGACGACCGCGCCCGCGATGAGCAGGATCACGGCGGCCGCGGCTGCGACGAGCGGGGCGCGCGGCCACGAGCCGCGCTTCTGTTCCGGTTCCGGGAAAAGCTTCAGCGAACCGTCCGTTGTGGACTCTTCCGGCGATTCTTCGATTACCTGATAAGGGTTCGACTCCGGAAGCACCGCCACCGTCGGCGGCTCGGGAGGCGGCTCCGGAACCACCGGAACCGGAACCGGGGCCGGAGCCGTGACCGAGACCGGCGTGGACGTCGACGACATCCCAGCGAACTGCTCGGCGACCGCGGCCATCCCGGACGGCCGGTTCGCCGGATCGGCCGCGAGCATTCTCGCGACCATTGTGGACAGTCCGACCGGGACGTCGGCGCGGTTGATCGCGGGCACCGGGCTGTTCAGCACGCGCAGCACGCGTTCGCCCGGCTGCTCGCCGAGCCTGCCGGGATGCGGCGGCTCCCCGGTGAGCGCGAAGTGCAAGACCGCGCCGAGCCCGTACAGGTCGGTGCGTTCGTCCACGCTGTCGGTGCGCAGGGTTTCCGGTGACACGAACTCGATGAGGTGCACCGGGTCGCGCGGGAAGGCGTGCCGCAACGCGATGCCGAAATCGGCGAGCAGCGGCTGTCCCGGCGCCCGGAACAGCACGTTGTTCGGATTGACGCCGCCGTGCGGGATGCCAAGCCCGTGCGCGACGGCGAGCGCGCCGGACAGCGCGCGGCCGAGCGCGACCACCTCGGCCACGGCGAGCGGTCCGTCGGCGGCGACCAGTGTCGCGAGCGATCCGCGGCACAGCTCCATCCGCAGCGCGTGCCTGCCGTCGTCGAGCAGCTCGATCGCGTCGACGGGGAGGATCGGCGTCCCGGCGGGCACGGTGGCGAGCCTGCGCCGCACGCGCTCCGCGGCGGCGAGCGTCTTGCGGTCGAACCGGCCGGGGAACACCTTGAACCCGGCGCCGGACGGTCCTGAGTAGAGGGTCGCGACCGGACCACGACGAAGTTCGGTGAGCGCGCCGCCGGGATTCATGTCCGCCTCACCAAGCCACCTCCTCGTCCCCGGCCAGCATAAAGAATCTCCGGCAGCAAGAGAACCGCCGACAGCTTGCTGCCGTCAGTCCACTGTGGATCGACGCGCTGCGCGGAGCGGCGCTCCAGCCGCCGCGTACCATGTCCGCCAGACGGGAGGGACCGGTGGTGAACACGTCGAAGCGTTCCGATGCCGAGCAGAACCACGCTCGCATCCTGGCCGCCGCGCGCGCCGCGCTGGCCGAATCGAGCGACGCGACGCTGAACTCGATCGCCAAGCGCGCCGGTGTCGGCCAGGGCACGATGTACCGCCACTTCCCGAACCGGGAGGCGCTGCTGGTCGCGGTCTACCACCAGGACATCCGCGAGGTGATCGACGCCGCGCCCGCGCTGCTCGCGGCGAACCCGCCGTTCGAAGCGCTGCGCCGCTGGTTCGACCGCCTCGCCGCGTACGGCCGCATCAAGCACGGCGTCGCGCAGGCCGTGGAAGCGGCCACCCGCGCCGATCTCTCCACCACGTACTACCGCGAAGTGGCCGACGTGATCACCTTGCTGCTGGACGCGGGCAAGGCGGACGGCACGGTGCGCCAGGACGTGGACGCGGACGAGGTGCTGCTCCTGGTCGGTTTCCTCTGGCGGATGGACAACCACGACTGGGAAGCGCGCTCGGCGCACCTGCTCGACCTCGTGCTGGACGCCCTCCGGCGGCCCGAACGGACCTGAGCCGCACATCAGCGCGACACCGCCCGGCTCGGCCGCAGCGCCTTCAACCGCGTGATCGCCGGACGGGCCAGCCGCACCCGCCGCCGCCACCGCCCATCCGGCCCGGCGGGCGGGAACAGCGGACGCGGATCCAGCTGCGCGCGCAGCCGCCGCTGCCACGGCAACCGCGCCAGTCCACCGCGGATCGCCCGCACCGAGGCCCACGCCTGCGCGCCGGTGCCGTCGTCGGCGACGCGGCCGGACCACAGCGCGGTGTCCACCTGGTGCGCCAGCCAGCGCAGTCCGTCCACAACGGACTGTTCGGTGAACGGCCCGGCCGCGGCGGCGAGATCCCGCACGGTCATGCCCTCGGTGAACGGGACGCCGTGCGCCCGCAGCAGATCCGTGGCCTCCCACCACGCGGCCACCACGGCGCGCTGCCCGGTCGTCCGGCGGCGACGGCGCGACCGGATCGCCTTCGCCAGCGGGATTCCCGCGAGCACCAGCACGACGAGTCCGAAAAGGACGATCGCGGTGGTGAGGTACGGGAACGGCGGCCCTGGCTCGTCCTCGCGCGGCGCCGATCCGCCGGGTTCCGGCTTGAGCGGCGGCACCCGCAGGTCCTGCGGCGGCGGCAGATCGGCCCGCACCTGCGCGGTGGTCTTCGCGAGCCCCTCGGCCGCGGTGCCGGAGCCGCCCGCGCCGCCGGTCGGGTCGAGCGACACCCAGCCGATCCCGGACACCGCGACCTCCGGCCACGCGAACACGTCGCCGTCGCGCACCACCACCGGCCGCCCCGGCGCCGAAGCGGGCGTGCGATACCCGACGGCGAGCCGCGCCGGA
The DNA here is from genome assembly GCF_018736145.1 of Amycolatopsis sp. CA-230715. Classification (GTDB taxonomy): domain Bacteria; phylum Actinomycetota; class Actinomycetes; order Mycobacteriales; family Pseudonocardiaceae; genus Amycolatopsis. Next base: position 5,780,406 of record NZ_CP059997.1, on the reverse strand, counting down.
ATGCCGAGGATCCGCGCCATGGCCACATAGGACGCCGCGAACTGCTCGCTCGTGCCGCGCTTGGTCTCCAGCAGGAAACCGCGGAGCTGCTGCCAGCCGTTGCCGGTCGGCAGCTCGGTTCCGGTGGCCACCTGGTAGTTCTGGCTCAGGTACCGCTCGAGCACGAGCGCGGCGCGGAACGACGGCGGCTGGCCCGCGATCGCGGAACGGGCCAGGTCGGCGACGTCCGGCGGCACCTCGCCGAGCCCCCTGCCCGCGAGCGCCGCGGGATCGATCGCGGCACCGGCGAGTGCGTCGACGTCGACCTCGGGTTCGCGCCAGCTCAGGTGGTAGGCGCGGCCACCGCCGGGCACCATGAGCATTCCCGACCGCTCGTCGATCAGCGGCGCGACACCGGTGACCGCCGACGGCACCGCCTGGCTCGGCACCCACGGCAGGTCTTCACCGCCCTCGACGGTGACGTCCGCCTGCCGGGTGCCCGTCCGCACGGTCAGTCCTTCCGGCGGGGCCACCGTGGCGCCCATCCGCCGGTACTCCGCGGTCGACGTCCACCGCGCGCCGTCGAAGTCGTCGAGCACCGCGACGCGCCAGCGGTCGACGTGCTCGGCGGCGGTGTAGCTGAACACCGGCGCACCGGGAGTGCGCATCCTGGCGGCGATCTCGTCGAGCGGGTTCACCACCCGCTTCGGCGGAAGGGGCACGGATTCGTTCTGGTGCAACGAAAACGCGTCGCCGCGGACCGGCACGGCCATGGTCGCCACGACGGCCGCGGTGGCTCCGAGTACCACGGTCGGGAGCACGAGCAGCGCGGTGGCGCCCCGCCGGGCCGTCCCGGACGGGATTTCCGGCCGTGGCCGGGACACGGCCAAAAGCGTCCCGGCCACGGCCGCGTACGCGAGCCCGACGAACAACGCCGTCGAACCGGTCAACGCGACATACGCCTGGCTGAGGCCGAGCACGACCAGGCTCGGCAGCAGCGCGGCGAGCGACCACCGCGCGAGTTCGAGCCCCAGCACGGCCGCGAAGAGCACGGCCATGGGGACGAACAGCATGAGCTGCGGGTCGGGCAGCGCGGGCCAGGTGGACTGCAGGGTGAGCTGCCACGACTCGGTGACACCGGAAACCAGCCCGCGCACGGTGTCGGCGGTCGGGATACCGCCGACGGTGGTGCTCCCCAGCTCGATCTCGGCGATCCCGAGCAGGCCGAACAGCAACGCCAGCACCGGCCGCCACGGCCGGAGCGCGTCGACGCGCAGGCACAGTTCCGCGACGAGCCCGCACACCGCGAGCACGACAAGGATCGGCGGCACGAGCGCCGCGAGACCGAAGACCGGTGCGAACAGCAGGCCGGGCAGCGCCGCGGCGAGCAGCAGGCACGCGATCGTGATCCGGGCCTTCACGCGGCCACCACCGCGTTCCACCGGCGCGCGGCGTCCGCGGCGTCGGTCGCGGGCACCACCTTCGCGCCGGGCACCCGGCCCGACTGTCCATTCAGGACGATGACGATCACCGACGAGTACCTCGGCCGCAGCGCGGCGATCGCGGCGCGGTCGGCATCGGCGAGCGCGGTCAGCACCACCACCAGGGTTCCCCCGCCGGACCGGGACAGCACGCCGGGCGCGAGCCCGAGCCCGTGCTCCCCCGTCATGTCCAAAGTGCACAGTTCGTCGAGCATGCGCCGCGCCGCTTCGGCGCCGCCGTTCGTGCCGAGGTCAAGCCCGCACGAGGTGACCAGGCGGCAGCGCTGGTCCGCGGTCGCAGCCGACACCACGAGCGAGGCGGTCAGGTCGACGGCGTCCTCGAACAGGTCCGCGCGCACGGATCCGCGCCGGGTGTCGAGCAGCGCGGTGAACCGCGGCTGGTCGGGGTCGACGTATTCGCGCACCATCAGCTGCCCGGTGCGGGCGGTCGCCTTCCAGTGCAGGTGCCGGACTTCGTCCCCGACCACGTATTCGCGGACGTCGCGGAGGTCGAGCGAGCCGTGCAGCGAGTCGTCGGTGCTCCGGCCCTCGTGGTGGTGGCGCGGATGTCCCGCGGTGATCGCGCGCATCGGGAGCACGCGCGGATGCACCCACAGCGTCGCGGTTTCCCCGGTGGTGAGCCTGCCGGTGCCGAGCCCGAGCGGATCGCCGCGGTCCACCGTCAGCGGGCCGACCACGTGCCGCCCCCGGGTCTCCGTCGGCAGTTCGTAGTGGTGCACCGCCTGCCCGTTCGGCGGCAGCGCGCGCACGCTGACCGTCTGGAAACCCGCGCCGAGCCGATCGCCCGCGGTGAATCCCGGCTGCCGCCGCGTGCCGGGGTTCGTCACCTTCAACCGCGCGAACGCGGGCCGTCCACGATGGACTCGATCGGGGTAGACATCGCGCGCGACGGTCACGCGCGGCCGCCTCGCCGCGATCGCGACCGCCGCGACGACGGCACCGAACGCGGCGGCGGACACCGCGAGCAGGACCGGGTACCCCGCCACGAGCCCGGCGGTGAACACCGCGACCGAGCCGATCGCCGTCGCCGTCCCCCGCCCGGTCAACCGGATCATGAGACCGTGCTGCTGGTCCTGGGCACCGGGGTCGCGGCGAGCACCTCGTCGACGATGTCGTCGGCGCGGCGCTGGTTCAACTCGGCGTCGGAGGTCAGGATCAGCCGGTGCCCGAGCACGGGCCGCGCGACCTCCTTGATGTCGTCCGGGGTGACGAAAGTGCGGTTGTAGGTGGCCGCGACGGCCTGCGCGGCGCGGACGAGCGCGATGCTGCCGCGCGGGCTCGCGCCGTAGCGCAGCGCCACGTGCTGCCTGGTCGCCGCGGCGAGGGTGGCCGCGTACTCGCAGATCGCGCGGTCGATGTGCGCGGCCCGCACCTGCGCGACGGCCGCCTGCAGCGCGGGCAGGTCGACCACCGGGGACAGCTCGTCGGGGTTGACGCCCGCGCAGTCGCTCATGATCACCATGACCTCGGAGTCGAGATCCGGGTAGCCGACCTGCAGCCGCATCAGAAAACGGTCGAGCTGCGCCTCCGGGAGCCGGTAGGTGCCCTCCAGTTCGATCGGGTTCTGCGTGGCGATCACGAGGAACGGGCGCGGCACTTCGCGGCGCACCGAATCGACCGTGACGGTGCGCTCCGCCATCACTTCCAGCAGCGCCGACTGCGTTTTCGGGGTGCCGCGGTTGATTTCGTCGGCGAGCACCACGTTCGCGAAGATGCCGCCGGCGTGGAATTCGAACCGTTCTTCCTTCTGGTGGTACACCTGCACGCCGGTGATGTCGCCGGGCAGCAGGTCCGGGGTGAACTGGATGCGGTTCCAGGTGCCGCCGATGCTGCGCGCCAGGCACCGCGCGAGCGTGGTCTTGCCCAGGCCCGGCACGTCCTCGATGAGCAGGTGCCCCTCGGCGAGCAGTGCGGCCACGGCGAGGCGCACGAGCTGCGGCTTGCCCCGGATCACGCTTTGCACGTTCTTCGCGATCCGTTCGTAGACCTCGCCTGCTGGTATCTGGTTCACCCGCTCGTTCACCCTTCTGGCCAGAGGTAGTGGTTCGATTCGACCGGCCCGTTCGGCGTGCTGACCGTGACCCACACGTGCACACCCGGGACGTCGTAACGAGTTCCGGTGCCGTCCTGCGTGCCGTTGCCGTTTTCGTCGGTGATCAGCGACGCGGACTCGCTGAACTTGCCGTTGTCGGAATGCGGCACCATGGTGATCTTCGTGTTCGGCGCGAATCCCTTGACCACCACGTGGAACCAGTGGCAAGCCGGGGCCTTGCAAGCATCGCTCGACGTGGCACTGCCCCGGCTGAGCGTGATGGTCGGCTTCTGGATGGTCAGCGACGCCGATCCCGGCGCACCCGTCACCTGCTGACCGTCCACTGTGGTCACCGCGCGCACGGTGAAGGTGAAGGAACCGTTGCCCAGGCCGGAAAACGTGGTACTCGTGGCGGTGACGTTCTTGGTGCCCTGCCCGGTCGCGCTCACCTCGTAGTGCGCGAGCGCGCCGCCGTTCAGCGCGGGCGGATTCCACGTGACGGTCACCGTTCCGTTCGCGTTCCTCGCGGTGACCCCAGTCGGCGCGCCCGCCGCCGCGAACGGGGTGACCCCTGGCGAGGACGCGCCCGGCCCCGTGCCCGCCTTGTTCGTCGCGGTCACCGTCACCACGTACCGGGTGCCGTTGGCCAGCGGGCCGACGGTCGCCGAGCGCGCGCCGCCGCCGACCGTCATCGAACCGCCCTGCCACGTCAGGTGGTACGCGGTGATCGGGCCGCGGTTGTCCGGGGCCGCGCCCCAGCTGACCCTGATCGAGCTGGAGGCGGCCTTCGCGGTCACGCCGGTCGGCGCGCCGGGCGGGCTCGCGGGGATGTCCGGCGGCGGTTCCGGTTTCCGCGCCGGTGGCGGTTTCGGCTTCTCCTGCTCGCGCCGCGGCGGCTGCTGCGCCCCCGCGTTCGAGGGTGCGCCCGCGTTCGACGGCCCCTGCTGCTGTTGCTGCCCCCGGTCCGGCGGCGCGAGCGGCGGTTTCGCGCTGTCGCCCGGTTTCCCCGGCGCGGGCACCGGGCCCGGTTTGCGCGCCACCACGGGGACGTCGGCGACCTTGCCGTCGTGGCCGACCACGAGCACGTGCGTGCCCTCGGGGCCTTCGAGGTACATCCGGGAGTCTTCGCCCTTGGTCAGGCGCGCCGGGCCGGATTCCCGCGGGATCGGCTTCGCGTCGGCCTGCTTGCCCTCGCCGTCGTAGGTCAGCAGCGTGTTGTTCTTCTTGTCGACGAGCGCGACCACGGAACCGCTCGACACCGGGGCGTCGTAGTCGCCGTCGGGCAGCGGCACCGTGACGGGCGCGCGCGGCGGGGTCGCGGTGTCGACGAGGTGCAGGCGGCGCGCGGGCGCGTCCAGGATCGCGACGCGGCCGGCGACATCGGACGCCGCGGGGCGCGCGGCCGCGGAAACGGTGACACCGAGCGGCGAACTGCCTTCCACACCCTTGTCCCCGAGCCGGTTCAGCGTGCCCGCGGCGGTGTCGACGAACTGCGGACGGTCGCCGACCAACGTCAGCCCGCCCGTGTGCCCCTTCTCGATCGTCGCGGGGCACGAGGAAATGCGGTCCGCGTCCTTCGGCAACCGGCACACCAGGCCGGTCGTGGTGCGGAAGAGCCACATCGTGCCGTCCGCGCTCACCACCGGGTCGCCGACCGGATCGCCCGCGTCCACCGTCGCCGACGGGTCGCCGAGGCGCACGATCTTGCCGGACTGGCGGTAGACGAGGTACGGCCCGCCCGCCGCCTCGACGCCCAGCGGGATCTCGTCGGACGGCGGCGCGTTCGTCTGCTCGACGGTCAGGCTCGACTTGCCGAACTGGGTGATCCGCGACCGGCCGACCACGTACCCGCTGGTGTCGCCCTGCACGACCTGGCTGCCGTCGTCCCCTGGCACCTGCGCCTGCGCGTCGATGTTCGCGGTACCGCCGTCGATGTGGAAAGCGGCCTGCAGAACCGTGTTGTAGACCCAGTGGCCAGTGGTGAGGAACTGCAGGCCCGGCAGCGGTTTCGCGGCACCGGTGACCGCGGCGACGACCGCGGCCGCGCACGCGACGACCACCACCAGTACGGGAACGCGCGTGCGCCACGACCGGGATCCGGCGTCCTTCCGGCTCCCCGCGGCGAGCCGGGCCCCTCTGAGATCCACGCCACAAAGAGTAACGGGCCGGATCCGGGACTGGTCCCGGACGGCAGCAAAAGGCCACGGAAAAGAATTGGCGCTCGGCTAATTGGGGTGCGGGAGAACCGGCAATTCCAGTTCGAAGATCGCGCCGCCTTCATCGGCGTTGTAGACGTTGAGCGCGCCGCCGTGGGCCTGCGCCACCCAGCGCACGATCGACAGCCCGAGCCCGGTCGAACCGCTGCCCGTGCGGAAGCGGTCGAGCAGTTCCTCGGCGATCTTGCCGTCCACGCCCGGCCCGTGGTCGGCGACGGTGACCCTGCCGTTCGCGACGGTGATGTGCACGATCGCGGGCTGGTCGCCCTGCCGCCCGTACCGCAGCGCGTTGTCCAGCAGGTTGCCGACCGCGCGCTGCACGAGCGTCGGATCGACCTGCACGAGCGAAGGCGCGGCGGTCACCGTGACGCTGGCGCCGTCGGCGGGAGTGTCGTCGACGAGCCCGGTGACGAGCTGGTCGAGCCACACCGGCTGCACGGCGAGCTGGTCCATGCCCGCGGCGAGGCGCGCGCGCACCAGCAGCCCGTCGATGATGGTGCCCATCCTCGCCGCCAGCCCGACCGTTCTCGGCAGCAGTTCGGTGCGCTCGTCGGGATTGCGCAGCGCGGTTTCCGCGAGCGCGCGCAACGCGGCCACCGGCGTCCGCAGATCGTGCGCGGTTTCGGCGAGCAGGATCTCCTGCTGTTCCAGCGCGGCAACGGCGGGCCGCATCGCCCTGGTGGACAGCAGGTGCCCCGCCACGGCCAGCACCGCGACGAGCACCGCGCAGCCGCCGATCACGAAGACCACGAACCGGGTGTGCGCCGCCTGCGCGGAATCCGCGTCGGCCGCCGCCACGGTCGCGCCCGCGTACTGGCCGAACCGGTTCCGGAACGGTTCGACCACGACCCGGACGAGCTGGTCGCCGGTGCCGCGGATGTTGCCGGTGACCAGCCTGCCGGACCGCACGGCGTCGTCGACGAGACCGGCCAGCCGCGCGGGGTCGACCGGCACGCAGGTGCGTTTGCTGAAGTACGGCGCGAAAGTGCTGGAACCGCCCGGCAGCACGGCGAACTGCGGGCACTGGTCGGCCAGCTCGTCGTCGCCGATGTAGCCGGTGATGAACGTCTTGTTCCGGTCGTCGTACTGGAGCAGGCGGTTCGCCGACGAGGTCACGCGGTGCAGCTCGCCGTCGAGGCTGGCCGGGCCCGATTCGTCGGAGGCGATCGCGATCCAGGCGAACACGATCAGCCCGGTCGCGTTGATCGCGGTGAACAGGATCGTCAGCACCAGCCGCAGCCTGCGCAGCCGATCGGCCGCCGACGAGTTCACGAGCGCGCGCCCTCGGCGAGCCGGAAACCGGTGCCGTGCACGGCGTCGATCAGGCCCGGCTCGCGAAGCTTGCGCCGCAGGCGCTTCACCACCGAATCGACCACATTGGACTGCGGGTCCTCGTCCTCGCCCCAGCAGTGCTCGATCAGCTCGGTCCTGGTCACCGTCTGGCCCTGGTGCACGAGCAGGTACTCCAGCACGGCGAACTCCTTGTTGGACAACGTGAGCAGCGCGCCGCCGCGCCTGGTCTCCCGGCGCGCGCAGTCCAGCACCACGTCGGCGTAGCGCAGCACCGACGGCCTGCCCGCGCCCGCGCGGCGGCTCAGCGTGCGGACCCGCGCGGTCAGTTCGGCCACCGAGAACGGTTTCACCAGGTAGTCGTCACCGCCGTGGTCGAACCCGGCGATCCGGTCGGCGACGCTGTCGCGCGCGGTCAGGAACAGCACCGGCACCCCGTCCCCGGCGAGGCGCCTGCCGTGCACGTAGCTGATCGCGTCACCGTCGGGGAGCATGCGGTCGAACACCACGCACGCGAAACCGCCTTCGCGCAGCGCGGCATCGGCGCCCGCGATGTCCGGCGACCGCGTGACCTCGAAACCCGCCGACGACAGTTCCGCGCACACGGCGGCACGCAGGTCCTCGTCGTCTTCGACCACCAGTACTCGCACCGCTCGTCCTCTTGCTTGTCATCAAATCCTCATTCGCGGGGTGATCGTATGCCGGTAACGCGCCGAACGGCGCGGGCAAGGATCACCTGGCCGGTACCGGCCACGCGAACGGAGGCACTCCGATGACCATCACCGCGCTCGACCGGATCAACCACGTCGAAGCCGCGAAACCTGCGCGCAACGCCAACGCAGCGCTGGCGGCGGCCCGTTCGGAGGTGCTGGTGATGAGCAGCGGCACCACGGCGGTGAAGAACCCTATCGCGGCCGTCCGCGGGATCGACCGCGACAACCTGCGGCGCGGGGTCCGCTACCGCGTGCTGGTGCCGGACGCCGCGCGCGTCGCGCCCGTGCTCTCCGCCCAGCTCGCGGCGCTTTCGGTAGCGGGCGCCGGAACGCGGACGGTGCCCGCGGTACCGGCCGACGCGCTGGTGATCGACCGCTCCGTCGCGGTGCTCCCGGTGGGCAGGACCGATCTGGGCACCCCGGCCGGGGTCGCGGTGTTCCGGCTCGCGAGCGTCGTCACCACGACGGTGGAACTGTTCGAACGCGTCTGGGCGACAGGGGCGCCGCTGACCGCGTCGGAACTGCCCGAGACCGCCGAAATGTGCGCGCGGGAGCAGGAACTGCTGTCGCTGCTCGCCGCGGGCCACACCGACGCGGCCGCCGCGGACCGGCTCGGCATTTCGGTGCGCACGGTGCGGCGCACGGTTTCGGTGATCATGAACCGGCTCGGCGCGCGCAGCCGGTTCATGGCCGGTGTCAAGGCCGCGGACCGCGGGCTGCTGACGCCCTGATGCGGCGTGCGCGCCGGGCTCGCTACTGTTCGTACCCGTGCGGGTACTGGTCATCGAGGACAACGAAGACCTCCGCCTCGCGATCGGCGGCACGCTGCGCGGCGCGGGGTTCGCGGTGGACGCCGTCGGCGACCTGCCCCAGGCCGACGAGGCGCTCACCGTGAACTCCTACGACTGCGCGGTGTTCGACCGCCTGCTGCCCTCCGGTGACGCGCTCACCTACGTGCGGCGGAACCGGCCGACCGTGCCGGTGCTGTTCCTGACCGCGCTCGACAGCGTCAACGACCGGATCGCCGGGCTCGAACTCGGCGACGACTACCTGGTGAAACCGTTCGCGATGGACGAGCTGACCGCGCGCGTGCGCAGCCTGTGCCGCCGCGTTACGGCGAGCCTGCCGCCGGTGCTGCGCTGCGGGGACCTCGTGATCGACGTAGGGCGTCGCGAAGTCCGCCGCGCGGCGGCCCTGCTCACCTTGACGCGCAAGGAGTTCGACGTGCTGGAGCTGCTGGTGCTCCGGCAGGGCGAGACGGTGTCGCGGGCCGCGCTCGCCGAGTACGCCTGGGACGAATTCGTCGCGCCCTCGTCGAACGTGGTCGCCGGTGTGATCAAACAGCTTCGCAAGAAGTTGCGGGAACCCGACATGATCACCAACGTCCGCGGCGACGGCTACTTCATCCACCCGGCGTAGATTCCCCTCGTGGACGCCTCCGAGATCGCCCGCGTGTTCCGTGAAGAGTACGGGCGCGCGGTTTCCGTGCTGGTGCGCGCTTTCGGCACCATCGACATCGCCGAAGAAGCCGTGCAGGAGGCGTTCGCCGTCGCGGCGCAGCGCTGGCCGTCCGACGGAGCGCCGCCGAGCCCGGCGGGCTGGATCATCACCACCGCTCGGAACAAGGCGATCGACCGCCTCCGGCGCGAAGCGTCCAGAGTGGACAGACACGCCGACGCGGCCTTCCTCGCCGAGCGGGGCGAACCCGAGGAAACCGGCCCGGTGCACGACGACCGGCTGCGGCTGCTGTTCACCTGCTGCCACCCCGCACTGGCCGTCCCCGCGCGCGTCGCGCTGACGCTGCGGCTGCTCGGCGGGCTGACCACCGGCGAGATCGCGCACGCGTTCCTGGTCCCGGAAAAGACCATGGCGCAACGGATCGTGCGCGCGAAGGGCAAGATCAGGGACGCGGGCATCCCGTACCGGATCCCCGGCGAGGCCGATCTGCCCGAGCGGCTCGGCGCCGTGCTCGCGGTGCTCTACCTGATCTTCAACGAGGGGTACTCGGCGAGCTCGGGTGACGCGCTCGTGCGCGAAGACCTGTGCGCGGAAGCCATCCGCCTCTGCCGGGTGCTCGCCGAGCTGATGCCGGCCGAACCCGAAGTCACCGGGCTGCTCGCGCTGATGCTGCTGATCGACGCCCGCCGCGGCGCGCGCACCGGCGCCGACGGCGAACTGGTCCTGCTCGCCGACCAGGACCGGACGAGGTGGGACCGCGAACTCGTGGCGGAGGGCCAGGAACTTCTCCGCGCGTGCCTGCGCCGCGACCGGCCGGGCCCGTACCAGATCCAGGCCGCGATCAACGCCGTGCACAGCGATGCCCGCACCGCGGCCGAAACTGAGTGGGGCCAGATCCTCCGGCTCTACGACCAGTTGCGCGCCTTCGACCCGAGCCCGGTGGTCGCGCTGAACCGGGCCGTCGCCGTCGCCGAGGTCGACGGCCCCGCGACCGCGCTCGCCCTCGTCGACGAACTGGCACTGGACGAGTACTACCTGTTCCACGCGATCAGGGCGGACCTGCTGCGGCGGCTCGGCCGGACCGGGGAAGCCGCGGCCGCCTACGACACGGCGATCGCGCGCACTGGCAACGCGGCCGAACGCGCCTTCCTCGAACGACGGCGGGGCTGAATTCACGTCACGTCACGGCGAACGCTGATCGCGCGCGCGGCAAACCCGGCGACGGCGGCGTAGCCCAGTAGCAGGAGCACGCCCGCCCAGCCCGGCAGCAGATCGCCCGCCACCTCGCGCCCACCCCGGTCCCAGCCGACCACGGCGCGGGAAGCACCGGTCGGCGTCCACCGTCCGACCGACGGCACGAAAGCGACCAGGAGCCCGTCGCCGTAGAGGAACCACACGAAGGCCCCGATCACGGCGACGGTCTGATTTTTGGCCAGCATGCCCAGCGCGCCGCCGAACACGCACCAGAGCGCGACGCTGAGCGCGGAGCCCGTCAGCACTCCCGGCACGGCCGGGGTGAACACGGTCCGCCCGGTGGCGGCCAGCAGCACCGCGGTCACCGGGGCGGTCACCACGACACCCGCGATCCCGATGGCGAGCCCCAGTACCGCGCACGCGGCGAACCGCGCCCGCACCACCTCACCCCGGCGCGGGGTGACCAGCAGCGTCCAGGTGATCGTCTGGTGCCGGTACTCGCCCGCGGTCAGCACGATGCCGAGCAGCAGGCTGAACAGATAACCCTGCTGCGCCATGCCGTACGCGTTTTCGACCGTTCCGCCGGAGCGCAGGAACACGAGCACGTCCACGACGGCCCACGCGACGCTGAACAGCACCGCCAGCCCGGCCAGCGCCCACATCGACCTGGTACCCCGCGCTTTGACCAGCTCCGCTCGCACCAAGGTCATCGTGTCCCCCGAACCAGTTCGAGATAGGTCTCTTCCAGCCCCGTCCCGCCCCCGGAGAACTCCTCGACGCCGCCGTCGGCGACCAGTCGCCCGCCGCTGACGATGAGCACGCGATCAGCGACCATCGCGATCTCGGTCAGCACGTGGCTCGACACCAGCACCGTCCTGCCCTCGGCGGCCTGCGCGCGCAGGAAAGCGCGCAACCAGTGGATGCCCTCCGGGTCGAGCCCGTTCGCCGGTTCGTCGAGCACCAGCACGGACGGCTCCCCCAGCAGCGCGGAGGCGAGCGCGAGCCGTTGGCGCATGCCGAGCGAGAACGAGCCGACCCGGCGGTCCGCCACGTCGCCAAGGCCGACGTCGGCGAGCACCTCGCCGACACGGCCGCCGGAAAGTCCGGCCGCGGTGGCGAGCCAGCGCAGATGCGTCCTCGCAGTACGACCCGGGTGGAACGCGGTGGCTTCCAGCACCGCGCCGACGGTCCGCACCGGGGACCGGAGATCCGCGTAGGCGCGCCCGTCGATCGTCGCGGCGCCGGAACTCGGCCGCACCAGGCCGAGGATCATGCGCAACGTGGTCGTCTTGCCCGCGCCGTTCGGACCGAGGAAGGCGGTCACCTTCCCCGGTGCCACGTCGAACGTCAGATTCCTCACGGCGTGCACACCGCCGAAGGACTTGGTCAGCTTCGCTACCGAAATCATGCCGGGCAGCTTGCTCGTGCGCGGCACCGGAAACATCGGCTCCGGGGTGGAGCGGCCGGAGGTGGACGGGCGATCCCTACCCGTGGGTGGAGGCGCGGAACCGGTGGCGGGGCTAGCGTTGCCTGGTGGACCGGCATCGCCCTCGGTGGCACTACCTGCTGGGCGGGCTGTTCGCCGCCTACCTGCTGGGAGCGGCCGTCGGCGGTGTGCTCGGCGCCGGTGACCGCGCCGGATGGCCCGCGGCGACGCTGATGGCCGCGCTGCACGCCGCCGGACTGGCCTGCTGTCTTCTCCTGTTCCGGGCCCGGAAGCACGCGGTCGCGCTGCTCGCGGTGGCAGCCGCGGCTTCCGTCGGCGCGCAGGCGCTCGTCCCGTTCAGCGGGCTTTCGCTGCTGTTCCTGATGGTGTGGCTCGCACCGTTCGCGGTTCCGCTCGGCTGGTCGATCCTGCTCACGTCGGGCGCCGCGCTCGGTTTCGTCGTGCTCTCGCTGATCCGGTCGGTCGACGTCGGCGCGGCCGCCGGTATCGCGATGGGTGCCGCGTGGGCGCTGCTGCTCGCCGCGGTCGTCCATCGGCTGAGCGTGGCCAGGGCCACCGCCGAACTGGCCAGGTCGCAAGCCGGTGCGGCGATGCTCGCCGAACGCCAGCGGCTCGCGCGCGAGATCCACGACGTGCTCGCCCATTCCCTGTCCGCGCAGATCGTGCACCTGGAGGGCACCAGGATGCTGCTCGAACGCGGCGGCGATGCCGCGCAGGCACTCGACCGCGTCCGGAAAGCGGGCGATCTCGCCCGCGCCGGGCTCGAGGAAACCCAGCGCGCGGTCGAGGCGCTGCGCGGTGGCGACGGACCGCTGAGCGCTCAGCTGGCCGCACTGGCCGCCGATTTCCGTGCTGTGGCGGGAAAATCGTGTGCCGTGGAGCTGAGCGGCGCTCCCGACACGCTGGTGGCGGAGATCCGCCTCACCGTGGTGCGGACCGTGCAGGAAGCGTTGACCAACGTCGGGAAGCACGCCCCGCGAGCCGATGTCGTCGTGGCGCTGCGCGGTGCGGGCAACCGGTGCGAGCTGACCGTGACCGACACCGGCGGCGGTGCGAACGGGCGGGCGCCCGGCACCGGTTACGGGCTCCTTGGCATGCGCGAACGGGCCGAACTGATCGGCGGCGAACTCGTCGCGGGCCCGTGCGGTGCGGGTTTCCGGGTGCGCCTGCGGGTGCCGTCGTGAGCCGGGTGCGGGTGGTCGTGGTGGACGACCAGGCCGTGGTGCGCGAAGGCCTCGTGCTCATCGTCGGGATGCTGGACGGCGTGGAAGTGGCTGGTGCGGCGGAAAACGGCGAGGAGGCGCTGCGGATCGTCGACCGCGAACGGCCCGACGTGGTGCTGATGGACCTGCGGATGCCGCGGCTGGACGGGGTCGGCGTGACCAGGCGGATCCGCGACGGTCACCCCGGCGTGCGGGTGGTGGTGCTGACCACGTACTCCGACGACGAATCGATCCTCGCCGCGTTGAAAGCGGGCGCGCGCGGATACCTGACGAAAAATGCGCGCGCGGACCAGATCGAGCGGGCGATCGCCACCGTGATGGCCGGGGAAACCCATTTCGAACCGGTGGTGCAGCGGCGCTTGGTGGAACTGGCTACTCGCGAACGCCCGTCGAACGGCGACCTGACCCCGCGCGAGCTCGACGTGCTGCGCCTGATCGCGGAGGGCAGGTCGAACCGCGAGATCGCGAGCCTGCTCTACATCACCGAAGGCACCGTGAAAACACACGTGAACAACATCTTCGCGAAGGCGGGCTTGCGGGACAGGGCCCAGGCGGTGAGCTACGCCTTCCGGAACGGCCTCGCCACACCTTTTACCGACTAACGGCTCAGCGCCTTCGGCTCGAACCCAGCAAGAAGATCAGGCCCAGCACGGCGATCACGATGTTCCCCGCGAGCCGGTACTCGTGCAGCGCGGGGATGTAGTTGAGCAGGTACCAGCTCTTCGAACCGGAGTTGTAGTAGTTGATGATCCCGCCGACGCCTTGGACGAGGCAGAGCAGGCCGAACAGCAGGATCACGACGTGGGCCCTCCCTCGAAGACGAAACGAACCACAGCCTGGCAAACCCCGGGACACCTCGGCATCACACCGCAGAGCGATCCCGTTCTCATCATTTCGGATGACCCGGTATCGACCTTGGTCGTTGTCCGCCGTCGGCGAATACGCGCACGCGTGATCGGGGAATGAGCCACGGTGGGGTCATGAAGCTCCTCATCCTCGGCGGCACCGGGTTCGTCGGCCGCGCGATCGCCGAAGCGGCCCTCCGGCGCGACTGGCCGGTGACGGTGTTCCACCGCGGCAGGCACGCGTCGCCGCCCGGGGCCGAAGTGCGGCACGGCGACCGGACAGCCGACTTGTCGGCGCTCGGCGACGGCGAATGGGACGTCGTGGTCGACACCTGGAGCGCCGCGCCCTGGGTCGTTCGCGACGCCGCGCGAGCGCTCACCGATCGCGTCGGCCGCTACCTCTACGTTTCGACCCGCTCCGTGTACGCCGACCCCGTCGCACCGGGAGCGGACGAAAACGCGCCCGTCGTCGACGGCTCGCCCGATGCCGAAGGAACCGAGTACGCGCAAGACAAATGCGGCGCCGAACTCGCCGTCGAAGCCACCTTCGCCGATCGCGCGCTGTTCGCGCGGGCAGGGCTCATCCTCGGCCCGTACGAAAACGTCGGCAGGCTGCCGTGGTGGCTGACCCGCCTCGCGCGCGGCGGCGACGTACTCGCGCCGGGCCCGCCCGAACTTCCGTTGCAGTACATCGATGTCCGCGATTTGGCCGCGTGGGCGCTCGACGCCGCATCGCGGGGACTCGGCGGCGCCTACGACCTGGTGAGCCCGTCCGGCCACGCCACGATGGGCTCGCTGCTCGACGCCTGCGCGCGGGTCACGGGCTCGGCCGCGAAGCTGCGCTGGCTCGCGCCCGAAGAGGTCCTCGCCGCGGGCATCGCACCGTGGACCGAGCTGCCGAGCTGGCTCCCGCCCGGCGAAGACCACGACATGATGCACCGCTCCGACGCCACCAAGGCACTGGACAGCGGCCTGCGCTGCCGCCCGGTCACCGAAACCGTCGCCGACACGTGGCGCTGGCTCCGCGCTGTCGGCGATGCCCCGCTGCGGCCGGATCGCCCGCGTCCCGGCCTCAGCCCCGAGGTTGAAGCGAAAGCATTAGCAGACAAGTGATCCCGGCTCGCCGCATCGTGTATGAGGTGTCGGCCTCCGTGTCCGCGTAACGGGCGTAGTCGCCTAGCGACTCCCAGAGGCAAAGGCGGCGATCAATCGGAGGACAGATGTCTCGTGATGCAGCCCGTATCGTTCTTGCACTGGGAATCGCAGCGGTACTAGCTGGATTCTTCGTGCTACCTCAACGCATCCCCGCCGTTTCGATACCGCTCCTCGCGGTTGGCGCCGCCCTCATCCTTGCCGCACCGAGGAAAGAGAAGCGCTCCCGCTAACGTTCCCGACAGGCTCAGTGATGACGTGGGCGAGTTGTGGCGATCCCGGCGCCCTCGCAACCGAGGCGGCTCATGCCCCGAAGGTGGCCTTCGGGGCGCTCAGCGCCACTTTTCTCACTTTCGTAAGGGGCGGGCTCCGCTTGCCTGTGCCCCGAAGGTGGCCTTCGGGGCGCCAGATGCCCTGAACGTCACTTTCGGGGCACGCGAAAACCCGCTGCGGGCTCGCGCGGTGGCGGCAGGGCCGATAGCAGGATCTTCGGGCACAAAAAATGTGGCCGCACCCGGTGCCGACGAACGGATCGCACGTCCTCCCCCGAAGCGTGCTGTCGTCATCGGTCCGGGTGCGGCCACCCCCCACGTCACCGCACTCCCCGTCCGGCACCCCGGCCCGCCTGCGAACCGGGGGTGCTCAACAAGGGCCGCCGGGCGCGCCGCAGATACCGGGTGCCCGCCGGTTCACTCCAATGCAGCAACGGGGAGCTACCTCAGGCCTCCGATCACCGCATCGCGCACGCGAGCGCGTTCCACCGGCGAGCCGAGCCCCGAAACGACCAGGTCCGTCACCCCGGCGTCGCGGAACCGCCGCAGCTCGCGGACGACTTCGGCCTCGGTACCGGCGACGACGGTGTCCGCGGGCCCGGCCAGCCCCGCGCGGTCCAGCACGGCCCGGTAGGCGGGCATTTCCCCGACCGTCGCGAAGTTCTTCGCGACGGCGGCGCGCACGCCGTCGGGGTCGTCGGTGATGGCCACCAGCGGCGCGACCACGATCCGTGCGCCGTCGCCGAGGCTGGGCACGAGGTGCTCGGCGACCAGCTCCGGCCGCACCCACACCGCGATGGTGCCGTCGGCGAGATCACGCGCGACCTCCAGCATGCGCGGTCCCAGCGCGGAGATCAGCACCGGCGGCGGGTCCGCCTTGATCGCCAGCCGCGTGTCGACGGTGAAGAAGCGCCCGGAGTGGCGAACGTGCTCGCCGCGCAGCAACGGACGCAGCACCTCGAGGTATTCGCGGGTGTGCTTCGCGGGCGCGCTGTAAGGAAGGCCGAGCTGATCGGTCATGTACCAGGCGTGGCTCGGCCCGACGCCCAACGTGAGCCTGCCGCCGGTGAGCACCTGCGCCGTCAGCGCCTCGGTGGCCAGCGCGACGGGGTGCCGCGGGAAGGTCGGCACCACCGCGGTGCCGAGTTCGGGCGGCCCGCCTTCGACGGACGCCAGCAGCGCCAAGGGATCCCAGCCGCCGGGCTGCTGGTTCGTCCAGGCGCTGTCGAAACCGCGCGCCGCCTCGGTCAGTCCTTCGATGCCGTCGGTCGACGGCGTGATGTTGATGCCGATTCGCATGGGAACGAGTCCACCGCGCACCACGGCGCCGAACCAGGTCCAGCTGCCCCACGCAGCGATAACATGAAACTATCGCCCCAGGTGGAGTGGAGGAATCGGTGGAGCTGCGCGCGCTGCGGTACTTCGTCACGGTCGCCGAGGAACTGCACTTCGGGCGAGCCGCCGAACGGCTGAACATCGTGCAGCCCGCGGTCAGCCAGCAGATCGCGCGGCTCGAACGCGAACTCGGCGTCCGCCTGCTGGACAGGTCGCCGCGCACCGTGCGCCTCACCGACGCCGGGCACCGCGCGCTCGAAGCCGCTCGTGACGCGCTCGCCGCCGCCGAACGGGTCCGCACCGTCGTCGCGGACCACCGGGTGGGCACGGTCCGCATCGGCACCGCTGCCGGGTTGACCAGCCGCCTCGAACGCGGCATCGACGAACTGCGCCGCTGCAACCCGTCGTTCGAACCGGTCCTCGTCGACCTCCCGGCGGCCGCGAGGCTGTCCGCGCTGCGACGCGGCGAACTCGATCTCGCGCTGGCCAGGGGCACGGTCTCGGTGCCCGGCCTGAAGGCGCTGCCGACCTGGTCCGAACCGTTGCACGCGGTCGTGTCCACCCGCCACCCCGCCGCGGACCGCGAGATCGTCACCATCGACGAGCTGGCCCGCTACCCGCTGCGCTTCCCCGCCAGAGAATGCGACCCGCCGCTGTACGACGCGATCATGACCGCGCTGCGGGAAGCGGGCGTGCGCCCGAAGCTCGGGCGGCGGGCGGGCACCCCGCAGGACACGGTCGTCGAAATCGGTGCCACACCGGAAAACTGGGCGCTGCTGCCCGCCGACCAGATCGCCGCCGTCGGCGGCACCCGCGTCCGCTCGATCCCGCTCGACCCGCCGGTGGCGATCACCGGCAGCGTGGTCACCTCGGAGGCCACTCCGGAAGCCTGCGTCGCCGTGGTCACCGCCGCGTTCCGCGACAACACGCCCTGAGCCGGGCTCCTCGTTGTCATGATGTACGGATGACCGACGAACCGGGTGCCTCCTTCGCGGCGGACGAAGAGGAGTTCCTGAGCGACTTCGAATCGTGGACCACCCACGTGGCCCTGGAGATGCTCGTCGACGAGGCCCTGCGCGACAAGGAGATCGTCGTCGCGCTCAACCGCGCCGGTCTCCGCTCGGCCCAGGCCAGGAGCGCGCTTCTCGGCAACGAGACCGCGCTCGCGCGCATCCGGATGGAACAGGACCGGCACGGCACGCGGGATTCCGCGCGGTGGCGGCCGTCCGCACGCGAAACCGGGTGGCTGGTACTGCTCGCGGTCTTCGGCACCGGCTACCTGACGCTGCTGACCCAGGCGTGGTCCGCGATGCCGGTCCTGTTGCGCGTCTACGGTCTGCTCGGCATCGTCTCGGTGCTTCTGCTTTCCGGCCGCGTCGTGCTGCGCCGCGTGCCCGGCCTGGTCTACGGCTTGGCCGAACCGCAGCCCGGAACCACGTCCCGCGACGAGCGGCAAGCCGCGCTCGGCGACCGGAAACAGTTCGTGCTCAACGAAATCGTGCTCCCCGAACTGCGCGAGTACATCCGGGAAAACCGGAAGGTGTTCCACGGCACCAAGTTGGTCTACCGGAACGTCGACCGGCTCTACTCCGACGACGACGACGCCATCGTGCACACCGCCGCCGCCAGGCGGTTGCGCCGGATCCTGGAGCGCACCGACACCGGCGCCGTCGCGCTGGCAGGCCACCGCGGCACCGGGAAGACGACGATGATCCGCACCATGAAATCGGGTCGGCTCGACGACCGGGAATCGACGGAACCTCTTGTGGTGGAAGCGTCCGCGCCCGCCCAGTACGAAGCCCGCGACTTCGTTCTCCACCTGCACGCCCAGCTCTGCCACACCGTGCTCGATGCCGTCGAGGACCACATCGGCGGGCAGCGGCGCACGCGGTCGGCGCGAATTCACCGCGCCATCGGCGCCACGGCCGATCTGCTGGCTCTCGTGTTCGGCGGTATCGCCGTTTCCGCAGTGTTGTGGCAGGCGCCTTCGAATCGATTCGTCACCGATCTCGGCGATCTCGTCGCACGAGGTTTCGCGCGATTCCCCGATTCGCTGCCCGCATTCTGGTCCGGGCTGCCCGTCGCACGGGCGGTCGCGATCGGCGTGCTCGCGTGCTGCCTCGCGCTCGTCGTGCTCGTCCCCGCCACCGCGGCGGCCCGCGCCAGGGTCCGGCGCCGCGATTCGCTTCACCGGCTGGCGCGGGAGGCGGTGCGGCAACTCGGCCGGATCCGATTCCTGCAGACCTTCACGTCGGGCTGGGCGGGGAAGGTCATGCTCCCGCTCGGCGGAGACCTCGGGCGGACCCGCTCGACCCAGCGCGCCGAGCAGCAACTCACCTACCCCGAGGTCGTCGACGAGTTCCGCACGTTCGCCGAGCGAGCAGCGGAAACGCTGCGGCTCAGGGGCGTCGAGCAGGTCGTGATCGCGATCGACGAGCTGGACAAGATCGGCGACCCGGAGAAGGCGCAGCAATTCCTCAACGACGTCAAAGGGGTCTTCGGCATACCGGGATGCCTTTTCTTCGTTTCCGTTTCCGACGAAGCGGTGCTCTCGTTCGAACAACGGGGCCTCGCCGCGCGGGACGCGTTGGACAGCGCGTTTTCCGAACAGCTCCGCCTCGACCCGTTCACGCTCGACGAAAGCAGGCTGTGGGTCGCACTCCGGGTCGCCGAAATCCCCGAAGCGTTCTGCTACCTCGCGCACTGCCTGTCCGGCGGGCTGCCCCGCGAACTGAAGCGGCTCACCATCGACATGGTCGACGTGACCGCCACCGAGTACCAGCCGACGCTGTCCGTGGTGACCGGAACGCTGGTGCACAAGGAACTCACGACGAAAGCGTCCGCGCTCGCGGCCATGACCGCGACGCTCGGCGTCGATTCGCGACCGTCGGGGCTCGCGGCCGATCTGCTCGTCCTGTCGACCGTCCGCAACCCCGGCGAACTGGCCGAACTCGCCGACCGGCTGGTACGGGAGATCACCGAGGACGACACCACCGACGAAAAGAAGGTGCGCCTGCACGCGGGATGCTTCGCGCTCTTCTGCGCGACGGTACTGGCACTGTTCGACGACGAGCTGACGCCGGAGCGGCTCACCCCGGACCTCCACGAACTCGCCGTCGCGCAACGGCAGATGGGGCTCTACCCCCGCGCGGCGTGGCAGCGCCTGCAGGACTTCCGCAAGCAGCAAGCCGTGGACTGAGCTAGCCAGCCGAAGTGCTCACGAGTGTCCGCTCGGGCGCGGCTTCCGTGCTCGACATCGTCTGGCGCGGCAACGCCAGCACGCCGCCGACAGCCACCAGGGCGCACAGCACCCCGGCCACGGCGATCCCGCCGCTCACCGCGCCGACCTCGCCGAGCAGGCCGACCCCGATGGCCACGGCCACGATCGGGTCGACGACGGTGACGCCCGCCATCACCGTGGACGGCGACGCGTTGGCGTAGGCCTGCTGCACCAGCACCGCGCCGACGAGCAGCGCGAAACCGATGCCGATCAGCGCGGCGATCAGGAACGCGGCGGCCCCGCCGTGCTGGAACTGCTGGAGCACCGCCCTGGTCAGCACCGACACCAGGCCGTACCCGATCGCGCCCGCGGTGGCGAAGGCGAGCCCGCGCGCCCACCCCTTGAGCGCCATCGCGAGCAGGCAGAAACCGATCACCCCGATCACGACGAACTCGCTCGCCTGCAAAGCGGCCTCGCCGGTCACGTCGGTCGCCTTCGCGTTGCTCCCGGCGAAGGCGACGAACCCGGCCACGCCCGCCGCGATCGCCCCGACCGCGATCCAGCCGCGCCTGCCGAGCCGCGGCCCACCGGCCCGCGCGCTGAACACCGCGCTCGCGCCGACCGCGATCACCCCGACCGGCTGGACCACGGCGACCGGCGCGAGACCGAGCCCGATCGCGTGCAGGGTCCCGCCGAGGGTCATCACGAGCAGGCCGAGCAGCCACGTCGGCTGGCGCACCAGCTTGCCTAGCGCGCGCAGCCCCAGCGTCGACTCGTCGTCGCTCTTCGTGGCGTGGACCGCCCGGTGCTGCATCTGCGCGGCCAGCGCGGCGAACACGGCGCCGACCATCGCGAACGCGATCCCGATGACGTTCATGAACAGCTCCCTGGGAATCCGTGGACCTGACGGATTCCCGGCAAGTCGAGCGGCGCGCTCTCCGGTGACCACTGTGGTCCCTCGCAGCCGCGCGCACGATCACGGTGGCCACCGAACCGGCGCTGGTGGCAGCCAGACCGCCGTGGTCGAGTGTGCCCTACCGCCGCGACGCCGTGGTCATCCGCCCCGAAGCTGAGAACCCTTGCGCCATAAGCGATACACGCACAGTGCTGACGCGTACTCGGTGCGTGCGCATCACTCGGCCAGCTCCTCGGCGCGTTGTTCCAGGTAGCGCCGCTCGGGCAGGCTCAGCGTGCGGCCTGCGGCCAGCCGGTACTGCGCCGCGGCGGCTTCGCGGTCGCCGGAGGAGTCCAGCAGGTGCGCCCTGATCGCGGCCACCCGGTGGTGCCCGGCCAGCGCGGGGTCGCCTTCCGCCTCGGCGAGCTCGCGCAGTCCGGTTTCCGCGCCGTCGACCATCGCGATCGCGACGATCCGGTTCAACGTCACCATCGGACCGGGCGCGAGGGTGTGTAGCAGCTCGTACAGCGCGCGGATCTCCCGCCAGTCGGTGTCCGCCGCGGTGGCCGCCTCGTCGTGCACGGCGGCGATCGCGGCCTGCAGCTGGTAGGGCCCGACCGGGGCGCGCGCCAGCGTCGCGGTGATCAGGTCGACACCCTCGGCGATCGCGTCGGCGTTCCACCGCGAACGGTCCTGCGCGGCGAGCGGCACCAGGCCGCCGTCCGCGTCGGTCCGCGCCGCCCGCCTGGCATCGGTAAGCAGCATCAGCGCCAGCAGCCCGGCGACCTCACCGTCCTCCGGCAGCCGTTCGCGGAGCTGACGCGCCAGCCGGATCGCCTCCGCGCTCAGTTCGACCCGGTACAGCGACGAACCGGAACTGGCCGTGTACCCCTCGTTGAAGATCAGGTACAGCACGTGCAGCACGGCGGAAACCCGGTCGGCCAGCTCGCTTTCCGGCGGGAGGCCGAACCGCGCGCCGCTGGCCTTGATCCGCTGCTTCGCCCTGCTGATCCGCTGCCCGACGGTGCCTTCCGGCACCAGCAGCCCGCGCGCGATCTCCGCGGTGGTCAGCCCGCCGACCGCGCGCAGGGTCAGCGCCACCTGGGACACCGTGGTCAGCGACGGGTGGCAGCACAGCAGCAACAGGGTGAGCGTGTCGTCGCGCGCGTCGACCGGCTCCTGATCGGGTGGGAGCTGCGCGAACGCCGTTTCTTCGCGGCGCTTCCGCGCCGACTCGTTGCGCCACAGCTCGGTCTGCCGCCGGTGGGCGACGGTGACCAGCCAGCCCTTCGGGTTGCCGGGAACGCCTTCGGCAGGCCACTGCGTCGCGGCGGCCAGCAGCGCCTCCTGCACCGCGTCCTCGCAGGTGTCGAAGCCGCCGCCGAACCGGCGCAGCAGCACGCCGAGGACCTGCGGCGCCAGCTCGCGCAGCAGGTCCTCGAGCGCACCGGGCGTGCTCAGAACTCGACCCCGCGCAGGTCGAGGACCGGCCGCACCTCGACCTCGCCCCATTCCGCGTCCGGCGCCTTCGCCGCCAGCTCCACGGCACGGTCCATGCTTTCGCACTCGACCAGGTAGAAACCGGCGAGGTGCTCCTTGACCTCGGCGAACGGCCCGTCGGTCGCGATCGTGTCGCCGCCGCGGACCCGCACCCGCTTCGCCTGCGCAGGATCGACGAGCCCCTCCGAGACGATCAGCTCACCGGACTCCGCGAGCAGTTCCCGCAGCTCCTGGTGACCACGCCCGAGGTTCCGCTTCTGCTCGTCGCTGAGCCCTTCCCACGCCTGGCGGGAGGCCTCGTTGCTGTGGATCAGGATCAGGTACTTCATGTCGCCTCCGAAAAAGTCGGGAAATTCTCTCACCGCTGTGTCGAAACCAGCGCGCCAGCTTCTACATCCCCGACGAGAGGCATCCACGAACCGAAGGAGCACCCGATGACCGACACCAAGGCAGCCGCCGAGATCCGCCAGCTCATGACCGACCGCGAACACGCGATGCGCACCGGCGACGCGGACCTGCTCGCCTCGCACTACGCGCCGGAGGCGGTGCAGTTCGACCTGGAACCGCCGCTGCTGCACCCGGCGGGCGAACTGCGCGACCCGTCGCGGATGCGGAACTGGTTCGCGAAATTCGGCGGACGCGTGGACTACGACATCAGCGAACTGGTCGTCACCGCGAGCGAGGATGTCGCGTTCTGCCGCAGCCTCGAACGCATGGGCTCGGCCGAAGCCGGGTTCGAGATGTGGTTCCGCTCGACCGTCGGCCTCCGCCGCGACGGCGAGCGCTGGCTGATCGTCGACGAGCACCGGTCGACGCCGTTCTACATGGACGGTTCGTTCCGCGCCGCGACCGACCTCAAGCCGTGACCCCGCCGCAGGGCGACCCGCGCCTGCTCACCACCGACCTCGCGCAGCGCCTGCTGCACTCGTCGATCCCGGCCCGCATGGCCTACGCGGCCTTGGACGGAACACCCCGCGTGGTGTCCACTTGGTACGTCTGGACCGGCGAAGAACTGGTGATGGGCACGTACCTGCACTGCCCGCCGCTGGGCATCCGCGAACCGGCGCGGCGGCTCCGCGCACTACGGGCCCGCCCGGACGTCGCCATCACGATCGACACGGAACCGCAGCCGCCGGAAGTGCTGCTGCTGCGCGGAAAAGTGACGATCACCGAGGTCGACGGCATGCTGCCCGAACAAGCCGAGGCGGCGCGTCGCTTCCTCGGCGAGGAAGGCGGTGCGCGGTACGTCGCCGATGCCGAACACCCGGACACGAGAATGGCCCGTATCGCGCTCCGTCCGTCGTGGGTGGGCACTTTGGACTTCCGCACCCGGACTCCCGGTATCACGCAGGGTTGAGCGCAGTCATGTGCCGCCGTTTGGATGGCCGATTTCCCGGCCATCCAAACGGCACAGTACGCAAGCACTACCGATCGTAAGGAGACTGGTTGCTCGGCTTGAGCGAGATACCTTGCTTCTGAGCTTGCGAGCGAACCGCATCTTCAGTGCGTCCCATTTTCAACCCGATGACTCTCGTGGGAGTATTCTTTTCCGCGAGATCAGCGAGCTGCGCGCGCTCAGCCTCAGTCCAGGGATTCCCGCTGTTACGATCAGATTTACTCATCGATCCAGCCTCCTTGATGCGCAAGTTCTCATGAACCAGTCCCGCAACTTTGATGCGGTAGTCGCCGATTCGCCCACTTGTGTTACGTCCAGCCTGGACAGACCGCGAAACAGACCTCTCGCAACACGGTCGCGCTATCACACTTCGACCCCTTCCACGACCTGGCGCCGAAAGTCGCTTGCTGAAGGTCACGGAATAGCAGCCAGCCCAGACAAGTCGGCCACAACCTCGACCGCGCCAGCCTCGTGAAGCTCGGCCTCACTACTCTTCCCGCTCGCCACCGCGATAACCCGAACTCCCGCGGTCAACGCGGCTTGGACGTCGTTCGGCGTGTCACCGATCAGCACCGTGTGACCGTTGTCGAACCGGGCGCCAGTGCGCTCCATCGCCCGCCGCTGCGCGATGCCAACCAGAACCGCGCGGCTGGCATCGTCGTCACCGTAGGCACCGCTGGCGAGGTCGACGTACTGGTCCAGACCGAAAACGTCCAGCTTGATACGCGCGACATCCCGGAGATTTCCGGTGAGCACAGCCTGGTGAACGGTCGAATCGGCCGCGAACCGCGCCAAGGCGTCGCGAGCGCCGGGCAGCGCTCGGCCGGTGCTGGCCAACTCGTCGCGAGCGTCCTCGTAGCCTCGCACCAACGCTTCAGCCAGCTTGCCGACCATCTCATCGGTCGGCTCGAGGCCGTTGACCCGCAAGGATTCGCTCATGATGTCGAGTTCGGTCCGACCGGCGATCGAAGCCAGCTTGGTCAGCGGTTTGCCCGTAGCAGCGGGAAAAGCGCGCTCGTAAATATCCCGCCCGACACCGCGCGTCTCGATCAGGGTGTGGTCGATGTCCCACAGGATCAGAGTGCGGAGCGGTTCAGGAAGCTCGGCCATGGAACGAATTCTGCCATCGATGACATTCAGTGCCGATCACGATACTACCTGCCACTGTCACACCCTGACGGGAAGGTCGGGATGCACCATCATCTAGCGCGTGTCGTCGGCGACCGGATCCGGTTCTACCGAACAGCCGCCCACCAGACCAAGACCGTGGTGGCCGGGCTGACCGGCATCACGCCCGACTACCTGTACCAAATCGAACGCGGTCAGAAACTACCGACGATCGCCGTACTGGCTCAACTGGCCGACGTGCTCCGGGTGG
Organism: Amycolatopsis sp. CA-230715; assembly: GCF_018736145.1. Lineage (GTDB taxonomy): Bacteria > Actinomycetota > Actinomycetes > Mycobacteriales > Pseudonocardiaceae > Amycolatopsis. The sequence continues at coordinate 5,755,359 of NZ_CP059997.1, read as the reverse complement.
AACTCGGAGACCTGCTCAGTCCCGCACCAGCAGCCGATGACAAGCACACTATCGCGAAAGTCGGAGCCACGATCCACCGCGCGCTGACTGGCCCGCTACCCGAGCCGACGAACGAGCCGAAGCTGGCCGAACTACACCACGATGTACTCGACGCCTGGGCCACTTGGCAAACCTCACCGATTCGCTACAGCCTGCTGACAGCGCGACTACCAGGGCTCATCGTCGAGACCGAGGTGGCCTTGCGCGTCGCGGAGGCCCGCGATCGCCGAGCGGCTCATCGCTGTGCCGCCGATCTGTACGGTCTGGTGCGAACCGTCACCAAGCGCATCGGCCGCCGCGATGTATCACTGCTGGTGGCCGATCGAGCGATCCGCGCCGCCGAAGTAGCGGACGATCCCGTCCGGCTTGCGGCCGCCAACTGGAACTTGGCTCAGGTGCTGCTCGCGGACAACGAGCCAGAGATGGCAGGGGCGACAGCCATTCAGGCTCGCGAGAGCCTGCAGAGCCGGGTCTGCGAAAGCACCGATGCCAGGGCGGTCTCCGGCTCGTTGTTGCTTATCTCGGCCATCGCCGCAGTCCGCCGCGGCAACCCGTGGACAGCTCGCGATCGGTTGCGCGAAGCCGTAACGCTGGCCGCGCAAGTGGGCGAGCGCAACACCTGCTGGACCGCGTTCGGTCCGACCAACGTGGCGATGTACGCGGTCAGTGTTGAAATCGAATCAGGAGAAGCCGTCGAGGGACTACGACTGGCGAAGAAGATCGACCAAGGCCGATCGCCTTCCATCGAGCGCCGGGTGGCTTTCCTCCTCGATCAAGCCAAGGGACATGGCCAGCGGCGAGACTACGCCGCAGCTCTGCAATTGCTGAACACCGCAGAGAACGAAGCACCGGAGGACATCCGCCACCGTCCGTCCGCGCACGCCGTCCTTCACACAGTCATGGAACGAGGCCGCCGGTCGACCGCCGCCGAAGCGGCTCGGCTCGCGGGCGAAATCGGCCTGCCACAGTAACGACCCGAACCGCCGGACCACCCGAACGGACAGTTCGGATTACTTGCCGGTAACCGCCATACGGTCGGGCAGCCATGGACCAGCACGCCCTCCGGCAAGAACCTGCCGACACCGACCAAGGCTCGCCGTGAGGCCGCAACATACGGAACCCTTCGACAGCCTCTGGTGGGACTCCCACGAACGAGGAACCCATGGCAGGCCCCGGCCTGGCACCCGTGTTCGAATCACGGAGCAATCCTGGTGCCACGGACGAGAAGGAACCGTCGCGTTCTACGAGGGGCAGTGGAACAGCACGACGTTCCCGGTGCTGATCGACAGCACCGGAGTGACCCAGCTGTTCACTTCGAACTGCGTAGTCGAACTGGCAGGCGCTGATTAATCCGCCCTACCCGCTTTTCACGGACCGATCGGGCAGATCGGTTTCCCGCGCCGAATACCACGTGCACACCGGAGCCATAACATGGCGTTATGGCGAAATGTCACTATGGGCACATTTCCGACTGAGCCACTCTGGAGTTCGCGAAGATCGAGACGGGGCGGCATCCCTGATCAAAACCTACTTTCGACGGTGGCCGGACGAGATCCGCATTGGGATACTCATTCGGCCCGCGGAGCGCCGACCGGAGTTGATGTCTCGCATTTTCGAGCACGGAGAACGCATTCAGGCCAGTTCATCCACCCTTGATCGGGAGTTTCCCATGCGCAGAATCATCATGGTGGCGCTCGGCGCGATCGCTCTCGCGGCGTCCGGTGTGAGCGTCGCGGCCGCCACGCCGTCCAGTCCCGCTCAGCCGAGCATCATCGGCGGGCACAACGCCACCGAGACCTATTCCTTCATGACCTCGCTCAGCAACGGGTGCGGCGCCAGCCTCGTCGCGCCGCAATGGCTCGTCACGGCGCACCACTGCGGCGCCGCCTACCAGGGCCGGGTCGGGTCGACCAGCAAGAACTCGGGCGGCGAGGCGGTCCGGATCGATCGCAACGTCACCAAGCCCGGTACCGATCTCACCCTGATGCACCTGTCCACGCCGGCGCGGTCGGCGCCGGTGAAGATGGCGCAGTCGGCCCCGGCCGCGGGGACGCCCGTGCGCCTGCTCGGCTTCGGGTGCATGAGCTGGCCGTCCTGCCGCAACGCCACCACGCTCCAGGAGATCGATCTGACCGTGCTGGCCAGCCGCCAGTGCGCACCGGGCGGCGGCACCGCGGACGACCTCTGCGTTTCCGGCGACCGCGCGCATTCCGCGTGCCACGGCGACTCCGGCGGCCCCGCGGTCGTCGGCACGCGCGGCGACTGGACCCTCGCCGGGGAAACGCACGGCCCCGGGGACAATCGCGGCGAGTGCGCGACCTCGACGCTCTACACCGGGATCGCGGCGCACCTGCCCTGGATCCAGCAGCAGATCGGCGGCTGAGCCCGCCCTTACCGAAAGAGGAGGCACGATGTCGTTCCGGAAGGCCGCGATGGCCATGGTCGCCGCGCTCGGCCTGGCGGTACTGACCCCGGCCCTGGTGGGCGCGCCCGCGTCCACGGCGGCCGAGGTCAAGGTCCGCACGATCTACTACGACGCCAGCCAGTCGCAGGAGTTCAAGGCGGCTGTCGACGAGGGCGCACAGGCGTGGAACAAGGCGGTGCCGGAGATCCAGCTCAAGCCGGGATCCGGAAGCCAGGCCACGGTCAAGATCCTCGCCGACGACGGCTGGCCGAGGACCTATCCCGGCGGCTTCGGCCGCGGCACCGTCTACATGGGACGGGAAGCGGTCAACGACGGGTTCTACCCGCCGCGCATCGCCGCGCACGAACTCGGGCACATCCTCGGTCTGCCCGACAACCGGAACGGGCGGTGCGACTACCTGATGTCCGGGCACAGCTCGCCGACCTCGTGCAAGAGCACCACACCGCACGCCACCGAGGCGGCCCAGGTCAAGCGGAACGCGGGCGGTGGCTTCGTCGCCGACAGCATCCGGGCGGCCGAACTCGCGGGCACCTTCGTGTACTGAGCCACAGCGAATCCGGGTGTCCCTGGCGCGTCGAGGACGGGCCAGGGACACCCGGATTTCAGCGTTGTGGCGCCAGATCCCTGGTGCGGGGAGAAGATTTCGTCGCGGGGCTCGCGACCTGCCGGGGCACCGGCACGCGATGTCTGGCCAGCCAGGCGAGGTAGTGCGGGCTGCGGTCGACAGCGCGCTGGTACGCCTCGCGGGCCCGGCGGGCGATCGTGGGCATCACCGGGGCGACCGCACCGGCGGTGCGCCACAGCAGCCGGTGCCGGATGCGCAGCGGTTCGTCGCGCAGCGGGACCGCGACGATGTTGTCCGTGGGGTAGAAGGTCGCCTGCCCGAGGCCGACCGCGTCCCCGGCCGCGACGAGTTCTCGGGCCACACTCGCTTCGACTTCGTAGCGGACCCGTGCGGTGAAACCCGCCCGCGCGCACTCCTCGGCCAAAGCGGCCATCAGCCCGCTGCTCGACGCCGGGGGCAACGCCCATGCCTCGTCGCGCAAGTCAGCAAGGGTGACGCCGACCTCGGCGCTGCTCGCGGCCGGATGTCCGCCGCTGACCAGGGCGAACGCCGGTTCCTCCGCGACGATCAGATCTTCCACCCCGGCAGGCAGCACGAAACCCGGCCGTACGTAGACGGCCACCGCGGCGAGGTCCTGCTGCCCGTCGGCGACCAGTTCGGCCGCGACGACGGCATCGGCCTCGGTGCGCAGGGTGGCGCCGCCCGTCCACAAGTCCTCGAGGGCACGGAGGAGCCCGGCTCCCAGCGGCCCCGGCGTGGCGATGTACCGCAGCGGCCGCTGGGCTCCGCAGTGGTCGATGCTGTCCTCCCGCAGCCGGTCGAGCACGCCCAGCACGGGCCTCGCCCTGGCCACGACGAACTCGCCGAGGCTGGTGGCCACCGCGCCGTGGCGGGTGCGGAGGAACAGCGGGCCGCCCAGCACCAGCTCGATGCGCCGGAGCTGGTTGGTGAGCGCGGGCTGCGACAACCCGAGTCTGGCCGCGGCCTTGGTCAAGCTGCCCGCGTCGGCGATCGTGCAAACCACTCTCAGATGCCGAGCATCCAGCTCCATGAGCTTCGATGGTAGGTATCCACGGTGGTGAGCGACAGTTTTGCCCTACTTTCGTAGGCCAGCTCCGCACTTGTCGAGAAAGCGGCGTTGTTCGGCGGCGGCCTCCCGATCCTCCGGCGCGTCGCCCCCGAAACCGCCGTGCGGCATGGCCTCGAACACGTGCAGTTCGGCCTCCGCTCCGGCGTCGCGGAGCTTGCGGTGCATCCGGACCGTGTTCGAAAGGAACAAATCGCGGGTGCCGCTGCGGAGGAAGGTCGGCGGGAAACCGGTCACGTCACCGAAGAGCGGGGAGAGGTACGGGTCCCGCAGATCGGCCCCGGCCGCGTAGAGGGCGTTCGTGGCGCGCAGGCTTCGAAGGACGTTGTCGACGCCGAGCAGGGTCTGGAACGTGTCGCCCTCCTCGGTGAGATCGACCTGCGGGGTGTTGAGCACCAGCGCCGCGGGCATCGGCAGTCCGGCGTCCTTGGCGCGCAGCAGAAGGGCCGCCGCGATGTTCCCGCCCGCGGAGTCGCCTCCGACGAAAACGCGCGAGGGATCGCGGTCCCGCACCGCGCGCCGGTACACGGCGAACGCGTCGTCCAGCGCGGCGGGGTACGGGTGCAGTGGCGGCAGGCGGTAGTCCACGCCCCAGACGAGCATGCCGGTGGACGACGCGGTCTTCGCCGTCGTCGCGCGGCACGCGGCCCCGCCACCGACCAGGAGTCCGCCGGGATGCAGCCAGAGGAAGACCGCCTTTTCCCCGGCCCCATGGGGCTTCGCGGCGTACACGGTGGCGCCGTCCACGTCGAGATCTTCGACGTGGACCGGCATTTCGGAGATCGGAAACCGGTGCACCGTGGACTGGTTCGCCCGCTCGGCCATCGCGAGCCACGCACCGGTGTCCTCGGCGGCCGGGTACGACAGCTCACCGCCGTCGAAGGCGAGCCAAGTTCGCGCCTGCTCGCTGACCGTGGACGGAGCGGGAAAAGTGCGCTCGCTCATGACTCGGCTCCCCTCGATCCTTGCCTGGCACCGGATCGAACACTACCTTAACTGACTAAATTAAGTCACACAAGGAAGTGGAACCCATGCCCCGAACCAGCGAACGCGGCGGCCCGCGGACGCGCGCACGGATCCTGGAGGTCTCGAACCGGATGTTCATCGAGCACGGGTACGACGCCGTCACGGTCTCCGATGTCGCACGCGAAGCCGGAGTCTCCAGTGTGACGGTGTTCAACCACTTCCCGCGCAAGGAAGACCTCTTCCTGGACCGCGCCGCCGAGGCGGCCGATCTGCTGCGCTCGGCCATCCGCGACCGCGAACCAGCGGTGGACGCGCTGAAGTCCTTGCGGGACCTGTGCTTTCGCCTCGCCGACGATCGGCACCCGCTCTCCGGTCTCGCCGACGGTTCCGCGCCCTTCTTCCGGACGATCGCGGACTCCCCCGCGCTCGTCGCGCACGCGCGAACCCTCGCGGCCGAACTTCACCAGATCCTGGCCGAGGAGTTGGAGAACGACGCGGCCTTCGAAGGCGACGCCACCTTGCTCGCCGCGTTCTTCCTCGCGGGCTACAGCACCGTCCTGGCGGAAACCGCCCGCCACCGCATCGCGGGCACCGCTCCGAGAACCGTCCGGAAGACCCACCGCGCGCGCTTGGAACGCCTGTTCGCCGCTCTGGACGCCGGCGGCTGATCCGGCCCTGGCGCGCCGGTGGCCGATCGGATAGGACAGTTCCTGTCCCAGGACCCGGAAAGAGAGGAACCACGATGGCCAGCACCGACAGCATGAAGGTCGGCATGTACTCCTTCGACTGCCGCGACGCGGCGGCACTGGCGGAGTTCTGGGCGAAAGTGCTCATGCGATCCGTCGACGACGGCGCGTCGGCAGCCTTCGCGACGATCGGCTTCGACGGCGACGGCCCGACCTGGATGTTCCACCAACCCCAAGGCGATCTCCCCACCGGGCAGAACCGCCTGATGCTCGACCTCGGCGGCGAAACCGACTGGTCCGAGCAAGCCGATCGTGTCGAGGCGCTGGGTGCGGAACGGGGCAGCGACAACGAACAGGACGGCGTCCGGTGGGTGGTGTTCCTCGACCCGGAGGGCAATACCTTCCGGATCTTCGCCCCACGGCCGGAATGACCAGGCCGCTGATCATTGGCCGCGGGATCGCCGGACCCGTCACCCGGCGATTTCGCGCAGGGCCCGAACATGGGTGCCCCACGCCTTGCGGCCGCGCGCCGTCAGTGAAATGTAGGTGCGCGGACGTTTGCCGACGAAGATCTTGCGCACGGTGACGTAGCCAGCCTCTTCGAGCGTCGAGATCTGCTTGGACAGCACCGAATCGGAAATTTCCACCGCGTCCCTGACCGATTTGAAATCGGCCTCGTCGACGGCGGCGAGCGCGGCGGTGATGGAGAACCGGATCGGCGAGTGGATCACCGGGTCCAGTGCGAGCCGGGGGTGGTTCACCGGCGGCCTCGCACCTCGAACCAGGCCGCCAGTGCGAACGGGATCACGCTGAGTACGGCGGCGGGCACCCACCAGGCCGGGTTACCGGCGAACTTCACCTGCCCGAGCGGGCCCGCGACCGAAACGACGAGTGCCACAACCCCGCCGAGGATCGGGTAGCGGACGCGCTGGTGCCGGCTGACCACCGGGCGGGTGGCCGTGTAGATGATGAAGGCGAGGAGCGGGAGCAGGCTGCCCGGCATGAGCAGCAGCCCCACCTGCCCGAGACCGCCGGTCAGCACGATGGCGGCTTCGAGCGCGCCGAGCGCCAGCAGCGCTCCCGGGTGCCAGCGGCCCTGTCCGAGCACTTTCGCCGAAACCGACTCCGCGGTGTCCAGCGCCTGTTCCGCTGCTGCCTTGTCCATGTTTCGACGGTCCTCCCTACGCCAGGAGCCTACAACTCAGCGCGGTTCGTCCTGATCCCATTTGAATGTGCGGACCGCCAGTACCGCGAACACCGCCGTGGTGCACACGATGACCAGCACCGAAAGCCAGAACGGGTGCATCGGCCTGCCCGTCGGCAGTTGAGTCTGCATCAGATCGGCGTAGAAGGAGGTCGGCAGGTACCCGAGCGTCCTGCCCACGGCGGCGGGCAGGAGGTGGAGCGGGAAGGTGAGCCCGCCGAGGAACAACGCCGCGAGCTGCACCAGCGTACCGAGGTTGGTCGCGGCGTCAGGGGACGACAGCCGCCCGCCGATCAGGTAGCCGATGCTGCCGAACAACGCCATGCCCAGCACCGTGATGCCGAACAGCGGGAGCAGGTTCGCGGCGGGGACGGCGCCGAGCGCGGTGGCGATCCCGAGCAGTACGCCGGTCTGGCAGATGATCATCACCACCCGGACCGACATGTGGGTGAACAGCAAGCGCGCCCTGCCGACCGGTGTGGTGCCGAGCAATCGCAACGTGCCCTTGCTCCGCATCGCGGCGAGCGGACCCGCCGTGAGGGTGAGCGCGGCACTGGTGACGGCCAGGAAGAGCGCCATCGGGATCACGATCTGGTTGAAATCGGGCCCGCCGCCCCCCGCCGGCAGCACCGAGCCGATGAGCAGGAAGACGCCGAGCATGCCGTAGGGGAAGAAGAGCGCGAACCAGAAGTACCGATGATCGCGCAGGAGTTCCCTGGCGTGCAACGAAGTCAGCGCACGTGTCGCGGTGAGGGTCGTCATCAGGCCGCTCCTCGCACGCCGGTTTCGTCGTCCGCTTCGGCGAAATCATGACCCGTGAGCCTGCGGAACACGCCCTCCAGCCCGGCGTCGGTCACCTCGATGCGGCGCGCTCCGAGCGTGCCGGCGATGACCGCGAACACGGCATCCGGATCGGTGGTGCGCAACCGGACGCTGGTCTCGCCTTCACCACCGGGGGCGATCTCCCAGGCGGTCGTCAGCGGTTCGACCACGCTCAGATCGCGGTCTGCCCGCACGGTGAAGCGGATCTCCCGGTCCGGTGCGTGTTCGCGGATGAGCTCACCGGGGGGCCCGCAGGCGACGGTCCGCCCGCGGTGCAGCACGGCGACGCGATCGCACAGCAATTGCGCTTCCTCCATCGAATGCGTCGAAAGCAGCACCGTGCCGCCTTCGTCCCGGTAAGCGCGCAACCCGTCCCACAGCTCCTGTCGCGCATTGGGATCCATCCCGGTCGACGGCTCGTCGAGCACGAGCAGGCGCGGCCGGGAAACGAGCGCGAGGCCGACCAGTACCCGTTGCTTCTGGCCGCCGGAAAGCTTGGCGATCTTCTTGTCCCGTGATTCGCTGAGCCCCATCTTGGCGAGCACCGTTTCCGGACTGTCGGGCTCCGGGTAGAACGACGCCCAGGTGGAGAGCAGTTCGATGACGGTCTGGTGCTCGAACACGGCGGCCTGCTGCGGCTGGATGGCGACCCGCGCCCTGATCTCGTCGCGCCGCGCGACCGGGTCGAGCCCCAGTACCCGCACCAGGCCCGAATCGGCCTTCCGCAGGCCCACCATGATCTCGATGCTGGTGGTCTTGCCCGCCCCGTTCGGGCCGAGCAGGCCGAAGACCTCGCCACGGCCGACGGTGAGCCGCACGCCGTCGAGCACGACGACCTCCCCGGCTGGACCCGGATAGCGCTTGACCACCTCTTCGAAGCGGACCACCGGCTCCTCCGGCGTCATCACGCCACATCCTTCCCGTTCCCGGCAAGCATCCCGCCTAACACTTGCAAAACTAGCATCTACTTTCCAAAATGGAAACTACTTGCCATTGATCTGACTGGAGGCGGCGACGATGCCGAGCAGGCATTCCTCGGCAGGGGTGAAGCCCCAGCGGTTGAGATCCAGGTGGACGTATTGGAGCAGCAGATTCGCCGGGTCGACCGGGACGGCGCTGGTGGCGGCGCGAGCGGCGGTGCCGGCCACCACCGCCGCGTGCTCCGACACCGGCGGGATCGCGGACGCGGCGGCGATCCCGCCGGCCGTGGTGCGCAACACTTCGCGGAGCTCCTGCTGGTCCGGAACCTCGAGCCGGAGCTGCCACCCCCACTGCTTGCGGTGCGCGGTCCAGAACTCCCGTTCGCGGCCGGGCATGGCGGTTCCCACCACTTCGGCGAGGTAGCGCACGGCCATGGCAGCCCGCTCGTACCGCCGGTCGACGGCGGAGATGTCGTTGTCCACATACCACCGCGACGCGGCGGAGAACAGCGCTTCGGCCAGTGCGACACCCGGCCGCCCGCCGTACTTCACGAGCTCGGGAGCGTAGAAGCAGGGCGTGACCTTCTTCGGTCCCGTCCTGCCCAACACCGGGGGGCGGCCGGTGAGCCCTGGTCCCGATCCCGCGCCGCGGACGGTGTGCAACAACGCCGTCAGCTCGTCGGCGCGGTCGTGGATCCGGTCGACGCCGTCGGGATCGCAGTTGATCCGCAGCCGCAGGTGCAAACCGGTGATGTCGAGGTAGCGCATGAAGAACCAGCCGACAGCCGACTCCTCGTCGGCTCGCGCGCGCAGCCACGGCAGCACCACCCTGGCCGCTTCGTCCATCAGGTCGACCCGGCCCGGATACGCCCGCACGTACCACCAGTCCGCCGTGTTCGCCGGAACCATCATCGGGACCTCCCAGCGGGGCGCGGCCACGACAGCAGCGTGACGTATTCGGTCACCCTCCGCCGCCCGTCGTCGTCGCGCTGCGGATGGCCAGTACGCGAAGGCAGCACTTCGACGAGCCGCACATGCCTCGTCCCGGTTTCCAGCCACTGGCGAAAGACCCGCATCGACAGTGGCGAGTCGAGGCTGATCCACATCGGTTTCCGCGCCCCGACTCCGGGGAACACCGAGAGCTGGTGCGCGAACACTTCGCCGGGGAGCCCGTGCCGGTCGCGGAACTCACGGAGCGCGAGGGCGAACGCGGCGTCATCGGCCACGGCAGGCGGGATCGCGTCGACGGGGACGAGCCACGACGCCCGCCCGATCACCACCCGGTCCAGCTGCGTGCGGGGCAGCGAGACCACGTCCTGACCCGCACGGCGGAGCAGCTGCGGCATCTTGTCGAGGGTGTAGTCGCAGTCCTGGCTCGCGTTGATCCACGGATCCGCGAGCACGGCGAGCAACCGCACGTACGAGTGCGTGAGGTGCTGCGGCACCAGGCCGAGGTAGGCGAGGCCGAAGGGGGCACCGGCGCGGTCGCAGAGCGAAAGCGTGTTCGTGCCCGCGTCGTGCACGAGCACGGTGTCGTCCAAAGTGGACGCTCCGGAGGTGGTCAGCTCACCGGGCACCAGCAGTGGCGGCAGGATGCCGGCGCATTCGGCCTGCGCGGTGTTGCATTCGGTCCACGGCACCAGCTCCCGGCACGGCACGCCGGACCAGCACCGCGCGATGTGCTCGGCGAGCCTGGCGCTGAACTCCTCGCCGAGCAGGCCGCGGAAGCGGGCGAACATGCCACCCGTTCCCGCGCCGAAGTTGTTGACCACCAGCCGGTGGCCTCCGGCCAGCACGGCCTCGTAGCTGTCCGCTTCGAGCTGGAACATCACGCCGGCGTTCGGCGGCGCGCTGGTCGGGCCGACCGGCAGCCAGGCACGTTCGCCGGGGTCGCCCGTCCTGGTTCGCTGATCCGCCGCGGTGGCCATGTCGTACCCGGGGTTGCTGTCGCGTTCCACCATCTGCCGCATCAGGAACCCCAGCGGGTCCACGCAGCAGCCACCCGCGCCGAACTCGGCCACGAACCGTTCGAGCAGGAAATCGTAGACATGGGAGCGGAACAGCTTCGGCCTGATCTTCGCGCCGAGCGCGCTGAGGTCATCGCCGACCGCGCTGAACAGCCGGGGGTCGGGCAGCTCGAGATCGGTTTCCCGGTCTTCGTAGACCAACCCGCTCGGCCTGCCGCCCGCCTCCTGGCGGATGGCCCACCCTTCGGTCACCTTCGCGATCCGCGCACCGGCCGCGGCCCTCGCGGCCACATCGCCATCGCCGGACCGGGCCCCGAGGTCGTGCGCGAGCGCGAGGTCGTCCGCCGGGATTTCCGACTCGGTGCCCCGGACCAGGTCCGCCAGCACCGGGAGCGGCGCCTCGCACCTGCGCCACGGCACCACGGGGTGGATCACCCCGGAGTCGAGCAGCCTGCGGAACCGGGCGAACGGGCGCTGTCCGCCGACCGCCTCGAGTACTTCGCGGTAGCTGACGCGGTCGCGCCCGGCGAAACCGGAGATCCAGCGCAGCGCGTGATCGGCCTCCACGACCCGGTCCTGGCGCCACACGGTGCCTTCGGCGAGCACGAGTTCGGAGTGGACGAGAACGCCAGCCGGCTCGCCCGCGCCGCCGTCGCGGATCACGGCGGGACGGTAGTCCAGCAGCGGAGCGGTGGTTTCCGACCGCGCCAGCCGCAGCAACGCGAGGTAGGCGACCGTCGCGGAGGTCCGGTTCCCACTGCGCCCCGACCCGCGCCTGCCACCGAGGCCGACCGTGGTCAGCCCGGAGAACGGGCTCGTCTTGAGCGCGGCCCGCGCGACGTAGGAGTAGAGCGTCTGGAGCTCCCTCGGATTGTCGAACCCGCGCTCGTGCGGTCTGCCGTACCGGATCCAATCCGGCGCCGCGATCGCGAGCGATTCCAGGAATCCCTTGTCCCGCAGTACTTCTCGAAGTCCTTCCAGCGCGGAGGCCCGGTGACGGGCCAGCGCGCCGGTCAGCTCGGCCATCAGCTCGCCCCGCGAGCGGATGAGCTCGTCCCACTCCGCCACGAGATTCACGTCCCCGGCCGAAATCCTGGCGCGAAGCCGTTCCCGCGTGCCGGTGCCCCAGCCGAGCTCGGCTCTCCGGTTGACCCTCCGCTTGCCCGCGAGCACCTCCCTGCGGAGCGGCACGTCGTCGTCGAGCTTCGGGACCAGTCCGAAAAGGACATCGATGACGGGACCCGCGTGGGTGTCCAGCCGCCGCTCGGCCGAGCGCACCGCCGCGAGCTCCTCCGCCACCCGGGGCACCACCGCGTCCAGCGCAGAGGAGTCCAGCCCGGCGACCCTGACCAGGAACGGCCCTGCCAGCGGGAGCAACGGATCCGCGCTGGCCGGCGCGGTCGTGATGGCGGTCATGCGCCCAGCCCGAACAGCAGGCGCGCGATGGTGAACAGGGTGTAGAGGACACCGGCGAACAGCACACAGCCATAAGCGACGCACACGACGCCGTAAGCGAAGTACGAAGCTTTCGCCCCGCGGGAGATCGAGGCCAGATAGGGCGGCAGTGCACGACCACGGACGACGGACTTGAGCACGGTGAACGCCCTGCCACGCGGATCGACGAGCCCGGTCGCCGCTTCGACGGCCGAGTACCCGTCCGACGGCAGCAGCGGGTTGATGTTCACGATCAGGCCGAGCAACTGCAGGCTCAGCAGGAAGATCGCGGAGAGCTGGACGAACCCGGTGGAGGTGAGCGCGGTCAGCCCGGTCAGGCCACATACGATGCCGTCGCTGGTGATCCCGGCCAGAGCGAGCGCGACCCGGCCGCCGCGGCCCGGCAACCGGTAGGCGTCCGTGCGGTCCACATAGGCGACCGGCATGAAATAGAACAGCAGCGCGACGCCGAGCCCCCGGACCGGCACCTTCAGCACCTGGGCGACGACGGCGTGCGAAAGCTCGTGGACCAGCACGACGAGCAGCTGTACCGCCGTCGCGGTAAGGAAAGCCGGGACGTACACGTAGGCGATCGGCGGGGTCCCCCCGAACAGGGCGTACATCCCGTACCCGTAGCCAGCGAGCGAGACCAGGCCCAGCAAGATGGCGAGGTACTTGACCGGAAGTACACGCAAAACGCGGGCGACGGGCTCCAGCAGTTTCGGCAGCGACCGGGTGAGCACCACCCTCGGCATGAGCATCGACGAGCGCGTCCGGTCGGAGCTGCGCTTCCCATCCGGGAGGGCCGAACCGACCAGCAGGCCGCTCTTGTCCAAAGTGGCCAGGAACGGATCGAGGTTCCGCTCGAGCGCCGCCGACCTCGTGGACTGGCCACCGGACAGGAAATCGACGAGATCCGCTTTCGTGCGCGAACCGTCGAGATGCTTGACGATCACCTCGGCCGCCGGCGAAATCCGGTGGTAGTGGCCGGTCACCGGATCGAAGATCAACGGGGTGTCGTCCATGCCCCGAAGGAGTTCCAGCTCCTCGCGGAGCTTGGGCGCCGCGGTGTTCATGATTCCTCCGCTGGGAAAATCACGTCGTCAGTGCTCACGATTCCTCCGCTGGGAAAATCACGTCGTCAGTGCTCATCTGCGTTACCTCACTCCACCGATTCCACCCGCGAAGGGCCTCCTGGAAGCGCTGACGTCCCTGGCCGCCGCGGACGGCGGCCAGGGACGCGCGATCAGCCCGAAGCCGACGACGCCGTGGTCACCGACGACGCCGAGCTGACCGGACAAGAGAACGACCCTGCCGAGGTGGCCGAGGAGAACGACCCGAGCGCATTGCCATCGGGAAGCTCCTCCAGCGCCATCTCACCGTCGACCGCGTACAGCTCGAACGCCGCCGACGACAGTTCGTCGATCATGGGATCACCCGCTTTCTCCTGGGGAGCACGCGATTCCGCGAACTCCGTCGATCAGCCGGAAGCCGAGCTCGCCGACGTCACCGACGACGCCGAGCTGCCGGGGCAGGACATGGTCAGTGCCGAGGTCAGCGTCGAAAACGACCCCAGCGCGCTGCCCTCCGGCAACGGTTCGACACCGAGCTCCCCGTCAAGGGCGTAGAGATCGATCTCGGCGCGAACTACACTGACGGTGTTGGACATGTCAACCGTCCTTCCGCAGGACCCGGTGTGCCCGGTCGTGGCGCGACCGGGCACACCGGCTCTATGGTGAGCCTCAGCCGAGGCAGCTGAGGCTGCTGGCGGTACCGGCACTGGTAAGCGGGCAAGCGATGGACGACACCGTGCTCGCGGAACTGGACGACGAAAGGGCGTTGCCTTCCGGCAGTTCCTCGACGGCCAGTTCACCTTCCAGCGCGAACAGTTCGAACGTGTCCGACATGGTTGATTCCTTTCTCATTTTCACGGCTGCGCTGATCTAGCTCAGCCGAAGGTGGATGAAGTACCGACGGTGGCCGCCGAGCTTCCCGGGCAGGACGCCGTCGAAGCCGAGGCCGCGCAGAACCAGCTACCGAGTGCGTTGCCTTCCGGCAGTTCCTCGATCGCCAGCTCTTCGTCGAGCACGTACAGATCGATCCCGTTCGGGAGCGACATGGGATTCTCCTTTCGTGGTAACGGGTCAGCCGCTCTGGCAGTTGGCCGTCAGCACACTGCCCGCGCTGCTGACCGGGCAGCTGGCCGTGCCGAGCGTGCCCGCGGTGCTGTAGGTACTGAGCGCGTTGCCTTCGGGCAACGTCTCGATCAGCGGGCCGTCATCGAACAGGTCGACGGCGTGGAGATCGAGCGAGTACACGTCGTGCATCGAGGTCACCCCTCTCAGGTGGCGGTGGAGAAGCTGGCGAACGAGCTGGCGCTGGTGGCGGGGCACGAGGCGGTGGAAACCGAGCCACCGGTCGACACCGAGGCCAGCGCGTTGCCGTCGGAAAGCGTTTCGAACTCCAATGAATCGCCGAGCGCGTAGAGTTCCAAATCGGGTTCGGGCATGTACTTCCTTTCTCCTTGCTACCGGAGTCCTGGTGTCTCCGGCGGTTCCGGGGGCGCGATCGGCACGCCGAGAGCCAACGCGAAGAGCTCGTGCCTGCTGCTGCCGTCGCTGTGCAACGGCTGGCGCACGGAAGCCGGAATGAACCCGGCGAACACCGTGCCGGCCAGCCCGGTTGCCACCGCGTCGAGCCACATCGTGTAAGCGGCGGCCGAGGTCCTGGACATCAACATCCGGTAACCGTGCGCCCCCGTCGACGCTGCGACCCGGTCGAGATCCGCGGCCAGCGAGACGATCGCGGCGGACTCGCAGAACTCGGCTTGCAGAGTGAGGCTGTAGCGCGCCTCGCCCGTCGGGAGCGGAGCGACGCGCGTGTAGCTTCGCGCCGCGCTATCCAACCGGTAGATCCCCGGTTCGAGCCCGTCCACCCGGAACGCGACCACGCTCACCCCGAGCGCGCCCGCTGCCTGCTCGCCGGGCCACGCCGCCCGATCGGCGTCGAGCCCGCGGCCGACGAGATCCGCGATATGCGCCGCGCCGACCGATTCCCTGGCAAAGAACCGTTGTGAACTCCGGTGTCGCAAAGCGTCGAGAAACGACGATCGGGCCCGCGGTTCCGCGTTCACCACGACGGTGGATCCGAGCGCGGCCGGTTCGGTCGTCGTTCTGGCCACGCTCCCGCCCCCGGCCGGCCGATCCTCGGTCAGTTCGGCGAGCACCTGCGTGGCGAGATCGATCGGGCTGCTCATTGGGCTCCTCCGAGGTCGAGTACCGCGGTGATCGGTTCGACGGCGGGATCGAACCCGATCGCGTCCGCCAGCAGGCGGTCGTCGAAGTCGGGGCGCTGGCGGAACCCGATGCCGAGCAGTCCGCAAACCTCCCGCGCGGTGGCCTGCGCGCAGCCGCTGTCGAGGAACACGATCCGCAGCGCGAACGCCGAGTACTTCTCGGCGACCTTGCCGTAGTCGCCACCGAGCACCACGGTGACCGGGGCGTCGCCGGGCACCGCGCCGATGCGGGTCGAAAGCCGCGCCAGCTGGTGCGTCGAGCTGACGTAGCCGTAGATGCCGGGTTCGACACCAGCGCACGAGCGCACCACCACGTAGGCGATGACGGAGCCGATGTTGCCGCCGCTGGCGGTCCAGCGAAGGACCTTCTGCTCGGTCACGCCCTTGATTCCGACGGTCGTCATCAGCACCAGTGAAAGCAGCTCAGCGTCCACATCGGACGTTTTACCGTCCACAGTGGCCTTTGTCGGCTCCCAATCGGGAGCGAGCAGCTCGAACGAGGGGGCGGGCAGGTCCGACTTCGGCGCCACCGGCCAGGTCCGCGACTGGCGTTGCAGGGCGAGGTTCGACGGCTTGTAGTGCATCTGGTGCGCCTTGAGGTCCGCGAACTCCTTCGGCGGCATCGCGACCGAAGCCTCGTAACGCGTGGGCAGAGCCGCCTCCGAGGCGACGGGACCGTCCGCGACAGAGCAGAGCTCACAACCGGGTCGGGTCGCGGCGGAGACTTCGCACTGGCTGAGGTCGTCGAGGTCCACCCGGCGTGACCGCAGCGGCAACGGTGACGGCGTGCTCCGCGAGAGCATCGCGAACAGGTCCCTGGCGAACAACGCCGTCGCGAGTTCGACATCGCCATCCCGTGCCACCCTGTCATCACTGGTGTTTCCGGACGCCAGGCAGTAGAGGCACGGAGTGGTGCGGGGATCGGCCACCGGGCCCAGATCCGCCGTCCGCCCGTCGATCCGGAACCGGACCAGCGGGATGCCCTTGTCCCAGCAGTGCCGGATCGTTTCGTCCGCGCTCACCCCTGCCGCGTCGATCCACACCACAACGGTGGTGTCCGGTCGCGGCAGGGAACCGTCGGCCGTTCGCGCATCGACCGCCGGAGCGAGCTCGGCCACGAGCGCTTCGGCCAGCGCCGACGCGCCGAAGATCTCCAGCCGGACCGATTCCAGCCGCGTCACCGCCTGCTCCCAGGAGGCGTTCGCACCGGTGGAATCGCCGATCCTGGACAGGTAGTCCACCAGCTCGGGCTCGACCTCGCGAACCGGGAGCTCTTCGGGAGGCCCTTCCTCGATGACACCGCACGCCCACAGCAAGGAAAGCGCCTTGAAGGCCACGTCCTCGCTGACTTCCAGGTCGGCGGCGATGGTTTCGTGCCCGGCACGGCCGTCGAGCCGGTCGAGCAGCGAGGGCAGCAGGGCCGTCGCGGACCGGCCCCGGAAAAGCTGGCGCTTCGGGCCGCCTTCGACGACCACTTCGTCCGGCTCGGGGTGGATCACCAGCCCGCGCCGTACCCGAGGCCGCTCCGGCACGCGGAGCTGCGGGTCGAACTTCGCGGCGGTGCCGATCGATTCGGCGGTGATCACCGATGGCCCGTTCATATCGCTCTCCCCAAGTCCTTGCTTCCCGCCGAAAGCGGAGCCAACTGCTCGAACAACTCTTCGGACCGCGACCCACCGGACTTCCGGCACCGGGTGCACCGGTCGACCGCGACCACCGAAGACCGCGAAACGGTGCCGACCACCTGATCGAACCGCCGGACGGTGGCGCCGAGCCGGTTCGGGCCCGGCCCCGCGAACACCTCGTCGATCGCCTGCAGCGCGAACCCGGTCGCGATGCCCACGTGGTGCCGCGGGAATCCGGTCGGCTGGGCGCGGTCCGGGTCGTGCTCCGGGCCGGCGACGCGCCGATGCTGGTTCCGGCGGGCGAGGTAGCACTTGTGGCAGGCGGTCCGGCCGGGCACCACAACCGGACCGCACTGCAGGTCGGTGGCGCCATGGCGCACGGGGAACCACGCCGCGCCGAGCCGGAAGGCGGCTTCGTCGACCGCTTCGGCCAGCCGCGGCCGCTCGTGCGAAGTCGCCAGCACGACCAGCTCGGTGTACGGCCAGAGGCCGGGGTGGGTCCCTTCGGCCACGTCCCGCACGGTCACGGGCAGGAGCTCGCTCAGCCTCGCGCCGACCGCGTCGCCGAACGCGCCCTTCGTGAGCACCAGGATCTGCTTGGCGTCGACGGATGAATCGGTACTGCTCATACGGTTTTCCTCCGGCTCAGGCGAACGGCTGCGGGTCGGGGTTGATGTCGTCCTCGCCGCGGACCGGATGCCCCATCGCGGCCGGCGCGGAGTAGAGCCGGGGATGGGCGAGGTAGCGCGCGCGGTGCGCGAAGGACAGCGGCATCGCCTGTGGTACGAGCACTCTGACCACGGTCGCGCCGCACTGCCGTGCCTCGTCGGTGGTCAGGTCCACCACAACGACCTCGTGCCCGGCCCGGTGCATCCGATCGAGCAGCCACGGCAACGGCTGTTCGCCCGGCTCCAGTGCGGGCAGGTCGGCGAGCCGGCGCACCGGGCGGTCGCCGTCGAGGAGGAAGTCGAACTTGTCCCGGTTCGCTCTCGGGCCGTTGAGCAGCGCGCCGCCGATCACACTGACCGTGTCCTGCGGGTCCGCGGGGACCGCCTCGCCGGTGGCCTTGGTGAAGGATCGCAGCGCGATGCGGAGCGAAGCCGCCTCGCGCTGCAGTTTCGCCACCGCTTTCGCCGGGTCGACGTCGCAGGTGGCCGCGACGAGCTGGGACAGATCGGGATCGTGGTCGGCAAGCTGCACCCCGTAGATCACCGGGATGCCGAGATCGCTCGTCGCGTCGAAGAACAGGGTCCGGATGTTCTCCGACCGGCCTCGCTCGAAGTATTCGCGGTACTCGTCCGGCAGATCGTTCTCGTCGAACTCGAGGCGCGGCAAGCGAAGCCGCTGCAGCCAGGTCAACGCGATGGAATCCCGTTCGACCACTTCGAGCAGGCCGTTGGTCACCGCGTCGAGCGCGTTCCCGTGCGCCGCGCACCCGGTGGACACGGCGTGCTGGTACCGCTCGCTCGCGGATTGCGGGCTGAACTTCAAGTACACCTGCGCCGCGGGCACGAAAACCGCCTTACCCCTAGTCAGCGACCAGCCGCGGACCCAGCGCAGCGGAATCCGCGGATCGTAGGCGACCAGCCCGCATTTCGGGTCGGCCAGTTCTCGTGCGGAGCAGTTGGGCCACACCGACGGCGGGATCGCGTCCTCCCCGAGTTCCGCCGCGCTCGCCCAGACCAGCTCGGCGGGGTCCCACACGCACGAGGAGTACCTCTCGAGCGACTCCGCGACGGCGAGATGCGCTGCCAGGTCGGGATCGAGCGCGCCACCCGCGCCGTCGAAGTTCCCCGACGAGGCGTTGTGCACCCACCCGGTTTGCGTCGGCACCGCCGCGCCGGGGTCTCCGATGGCACCGGTGTAGATCGAAAACACCGGTTCCCCCTCAGTGACCGGCAACCACGTCAGCCGGGACACCAGACCGAAAGGCGAAACCAGTTTTCGCATTTCTCGAAGCGTTTCTGGTATAGCGGAAGTCTTCTCGGTAACCCGCATCATCGACAATTTTTCTCCTTGGCCGCGGCTCGAATCGCGCAGCGTGCTGCGCATCGGAATCGCTGCGCGCACAAGGCGGCAACGACCACCGATGTAAAGGTGTTCCGCACAGCGAAACCCCGTGCCGCGCCGACGTGGGTGGGACAACTGCCGTGCCGGGTCGCCGAAAGGAACGACCCGTCAGCGCTCCGTCAAGATGGCGATTCGAAATCCCCTAGAACCACCTTGAAGGAAGCTGGTCGGGAGCGTACATCGCGGCGTCGGAAAGTCGCAACGATCACCGAACCGTTAATCAAGAACGACAACAACGACCAGTTGGGGCGGTTTTTTCCGAGGTCGCGTCAGGCCTCACGGCCCACTTGCCACGGCATGACACGCGATCGCGCTAACTCCTTGTCGCCGATCGAGTCCGCAACGCGAGCGACACCCGGGAGCCAGGCCGGGCACACCACGTGTTCCACCCCCGCGCCGCCAATGTGCTTGTTCGACTTCGACCCTTCGAAGTCGAACAAGCCGAAATGATTCAACGCGACAGAGTACGCGCGGAGCAGAGAAATCGCTTTGTCAACGGAGCGGCATATAACTGACGCGTGCTGTCTTCGCACTACTGGGGAGTTCATGAGCGAGCCGAAGGCCGAAACGGCCGATCCCGAGGAACGAGCGGTGAACCGCCTGCCGGGTTTCTCCCGGGGAGCGGGTCTTGACGCACCCGAACGCGTGCCGATCACAGCACTGCGGCCAGCCGATTCACCGCGCCTCTCCGGAGAGGTGCCGGACCACGTGACTGCCCTGTCGGAATCGGTGATCGAGCTTCCGCCCATCGTGGTGCACCGGCCGACGATGCGGGTTGTCGATGGAATGCACCGGCTCCGGGCGGCGGGTCTGCGCGGCGACACCGAGATCTCGGTCCGCTACTTCGACGGCACCGAGGAGGCCGCGTTCCTGTTGGCGGTGACGCTGAACATCGAGCACGGCCTGCCGCTGTCGCTGGCGGACCGAGAGGCGGCCGCTTCCCGGGTCATCGAAGCACACGCGCACTGGTCGAACCGGCGGATCGCGCTCGCGGTCGGCTTGTCCGACAAGACCATCGCCACGATCCGCAAACGGGCGCCGGCCGGGACCGGCGACACGGCGCGGCGAATCGGAAAGGACGGCAGGGCTCGACCGCTGAACAGCGCCGAGGGCCGCAAACGGGCAGGGGATCTCTTCGCGGCCAATCCGGATCTGACCATCCGCGAGGTGTCCGCGCTCGCGGGAATCTCGGTGGGCACCACCGCGGACGTGCTCAAACGCCTTCGGCTGGGAAAAGACCCGGTCCCGCCGAAGCAGCGCGGTGAGCCGGGTGCGGCCGAACCGGCACCGGAGGCCAGCGACCGGCTCGCGCATCTCACGTCGAGCCTTCGCGTTCTGCGGGCCGATCCGTCGCTCCGGTACAGCGACCAAGGCCGCGCGCTGCTACGGCGGCTCGAGGCGCAGGCGATGGGCCCCGAGCAGTGGAACGAACTGGCCGCCAGCGTCCCACAGCACTGCAGGGACGCGGTGGTGGACCTGGCCCATGCCTGTGCCGCCGTGTGGGGCGAGTTCGCCGAACGGCTCACGGCTGACCGGCCGCGACCGGACACCAGGGTGCGACAGCGCGCGAAACCCGCTGGAGTCAAGGGGTATCCGAACTCCGCTTGAAGAGCGGGCGGCTGGTGTGCTGGCGACTGGTGCGCACAGCGGCGAAGCCGAAAGTCGGGAATCGCGGGCTGCCCGGCGCCGGAAGAGTGCCCCCGACGGGATTCGAACCCGCACTTTGTCGATTTTAAGTCGACTGCCTCTGCCAGTTGGGCTACGGGGGCGCCGGTCAGCCTAGGGGACTGACCGGTGCCCCGGTGCGGCAAGGTCAGGACTTGGTGGCGCGGGTGAACTCTTCCTTCGGGTTGTTGATCTGCCCGAGGGACACGACCTCGCGGCGGAAGAGGCCGCCGAGCATCCAGTCGAAGACGATGCGGACCTTGCGGTTGAAGGTGGGCATGGCCTTGACGTGGTAGGCGCGGTGGAACAGCCACGCCGGGAAGCCCTTGATCTTCAGGTTCAGCGCGTCGGCGACGCCCTTGTGCAGGCCGAGGCTGGCGACGGCGCCGAGGTTCTTGTGGAAGTAGTCCTTGGGCTGCCCGCCGCGGATCGACTTGATGATGTTCTTCGCGAGGTGGCGCGCCTGCCGGACGGCGTGCTGCGCGTTCGGCGGGCAGGTGGCCGTCGGGTCGGCCTCGGTGCGCGAAAGGTCCGGCACGGCGGCGATGTCGCCCGCGGTCCACACGTCCGGGTTGCCGACGACCTGCAGCGCCGCGGTGGCCTGCAGCCTGCCGCGCTTGTCGAGCGGGAGGTCCGAGTTGGCGAGCACCGGGTTCGCCTTGACACCGGCGGTCCAGATGATGGTGTCGGTGTCGAACTCGGTGCCGTCCGAGAGCACCACGTGCCCGTTCTCGAACGACTTCGCCGCCGTCGAGAGGTACACCTCGATGCCGCGCTTCTCGAGCTGCTCGACGGTGTAGACGCCGAGGGTCTCGCGCACCTCGGGCAGGATCCGCCCGGCGGCCTCGACGAGCACCCAGCGGATGTCCTCGGGGTTGATGTTCTCGTAGTACTGGGTGGCGAAGCGGGTCATGTCCTCGAGCTCGGCGAGCGCCTCGATGCCCGCGAACCCGCCGCCGACGACGGTGAACGTCAGCAGGCGCTTGCGCAGCTCGGGGTCGAGCGTGCTGGCCGCCTCGTCCAGCTTCGTCATGACGTGGTTGCGCAGGTAGATCGCCTCGCCGATGGTCTTGAAGGCGATGCCCTGCTCGGCGAGGCCGGGGATCGGCAGGATCCTGGCGACGGCACCGAGCGCGACCACGAGGACGTCGTAGTTGAGCGCCTCGACGTGCCCGTCGGCCGCCTCGACCGTCACGGACTTGCGCTCGTGCTCGATCTTGGTGACCCGCGCGGTCAGCACGTGGCACCGCTTGAGCACGCGGCGCAGCGGCACCACCACGTGCCGCGGCTCGATCGCACCGGCGGCCGCCTCCGGGAGGAACGGCTGGTACGTCATGTGCGGCTGGGGGTCGACGACGGTAACGGAGGCCTCGTTGGCGCGGAGCATCTTCTGGAGCCCGAACGCCGTGTAGAGACCGACGTACCCACCACCGAGAACCAAGATCCGTGTCGGTTCCGACTTCGCTGCGGCCATGGTCCTATGCTCCCATTCCTTTGGCGGTACCGCTCGGGGACCCCATCCCGCTGTGACCAGCGTCGCCGCCACTTCGGCACCGATTCAGTCGAGGTCCGGTCCCTTCCTACTCCAGGGTCCGCTCGAACCACTCCGGCGCGCGAGGGATCAACGGTCTCGTCTTCGCCGGGACCTAGGTCCTACAGCCCCGCCGTCCCCGCCGCGTCGACGAGCACGTCGCGCAGCATCGCGGGGGTCAGCTTGCCGGTCTGCGTGTTGCGCTGCGACACGTGGAAGCACCCGAACAGGTGCAGGTCGCCGAGGAGCACGTGCGCGCCGTGGCCGAACGCGGGCCGCGGCCTCGGCACCGGCCAGCCCGCGTCGGCGAGCACGGGCAGCAGCGCCTGCCAGCCGAAGGCGCCCAGCACGACGATCGCGCGCAGCGTCGGCCGCAGGAACTCCAGCTCATGGGCGAGCCAGGGACGACAGCGGTCCCGCTCTTCGGGGGTGGGCTTGTTCTGCGGCGGGGCGCACCGCACCGGCGACATGATGCGGGTGCCGCGCAGGGTGAGCCCGTCGCCGATCGCCACCGCGGTCGGCTGCGACGCGAGGCCGACGTCGTAGAGCGCCTGGTACAGGACATCACCGGAGCGGTCTCCGGTGAACATGCGGCCGGTGCGGTTCGCGCCGTGCGCGGCGGGGGCGAGGCCGACGATGCCGAGCGACGCGTCGTGCGGGCCGAATCCGGGCACCGGCCGTCCCCAGTAGGTCTCGCCCGCGAAGGCGGCGCGCTTTTCGCGTGCCACGCGCTCGCGCCATTCGACGAGGCGTGGGCAAGCCCGGCAGGTGGTGACGGCCTCGTCGAGTTCGGCGAGGGAGCGCAAGCGTCGTTGGGGCACGACACGCATTGTGCTAGGTAGGTTGGCGGCATGAGTGAGCACGAAGAGGAACAGGGCGAGACCGAAGCGGCCGAGCCCGCCAAGGCGGAACCCGCCGACGACCTGGTCGCCACCCAGCACACGATCACCGTGAAGCGCCGCAAGCTGGCCTACACCGCGGAGACGGGCCGGGTGGTGCTGCGCAAGGAGGTCGTCACCGACGGCAAGTTCGAGGGGCACCAGGCGAAGGCCGAGGTGTTCCTCACCGCCTACACCCTCGACGGCGCCGACCCGACGACCCGCCCGGTGACCTTCGCGTTCAACGGCGGCCCCGGCGCGTCGAGCGTCTGGCTCCACCTCGGAGTCCTCGGGCCGCGCCGGGTGGTTTCCGGTGACGTCGACTCGCCGGAGCCGCCGCCGTACCGGCTCGCGGACAACCCGGAAACCCTGCTCGCACACAGCGACCTGGTGTTCATCGACCCCGTTTCGACGGGGTACTCGCGCGCTGCCACGGGCGAGAAACCCGCCGACTACCACGGTTTCACGCCCGATATCGAATCCGTCGGCGAGGTGATCCGGCTGTGGGTGTCGCGCAACGAGCGGTGGCTGTCGCCGAAGTTCCTCGCCGGTGAGTCGTACGGCACGCTGCGCGCGGCGGCGCTCGCCGGGCACCTGCAGGAGCGCTGCGGGCTGTACCTGAACGGGCTGATGCTCATCTCGTCGGTGCTCGACATGGGGACGATCCGCTTCCACGAGGGCAACGACCTGGCCTACTCGCTGTTCGTGCCGACCTACGCCGCGATCGCGCACTACCACGGCCTGCACGGCGAACGCCCGCTCGACGACGTGCTCGCCGACGCGGAGGAGTTCGCCTCGCGCGAGCTGCCGTACGCGCTGGCGCAGGGCGCGCGCCTGTCCCCGGAGGCGCGCACCGAGGCCGTGCAGACGCTCGCCTCGCTCACCGGGCTCGACGAGTCCTATGTGGACAGGGTGAACCTGCGCATCGAGCACATCCGGTTCTTCACCGAGCTGCTGCGCGACCGCGGCCTGGTCACCGGCCGGATGGACGGCCGGTTCACCACGTGGGAGCCCGACGGCGGCCGCGAGCACATGAGCGACGACCCCTCGGTGTCGCGTCTCATCGGCGCCTACTCGGCGGCGTTCAACCACTACATCCGTGCCGAACTCGGCTACGAGAACGACCTGCCGTACCAGGTCCTCTCGCTCGACGTCGTGCGTAACTGGTCCTATTCGGACTTCGAGGGCAGGCCGGTGACCGCGGTGGGCACGCTGAGCGCGGCGATGCGCGCGAACCCGCACCTGAAGCTGCACGTCGCGTTCGGACACTACGACGGCGCGACACCGTACTTCGCCGCCGAGCACGTGCTGGCGGCGCTGGCCATCCCGGAGGAACTGAGGGAAAACATCGAGTCGGCGTACTACCCGGCAGGCCACATGATGTACGCCCACGAGCCTTCGCGGATACAGCAGTCGAAGGACCTGGCCGCCTTCGTCCAGTCCGCCTCGAACCGGTAGACGCGAAAATCGTCCCTTTGGATAGGTAAGGCTTACCTATAGAGTGAGCGGGGTGATCCGCCGCATCCTCGCCGGGGCCCTTGCCGCCACGCTCATGACGACCGCCGCTTGCTCGGGCGCCCAGCCTCCCGAAAAGGGGGCGGCGCCCGGCGGGGCGTACCCGGTGACGATCGAGCACAAGTACGGCTCGACGACGATCGCGAGCGCGCCGAAGCGGGTGGTCACGGTCGGCCTCACCGAACAGGACTCGCTGCTCGCGCTCGGCGTGGTGCCGGTCGCGACGACGAAGTGGATCGGCGCCTTCCCCGGCGAGATCGGCCCGTGGGCGAGCGGGAAGCTGGGCGGCGCCGGAGTCCCGGAGGTCCTGCAGGACACCAGCG
Organism: Amycolatopsis sp. CA-230715; assembly: GCF_018736145.1. Taxonomy (GTDB): domain Bacteria; phylum Actinomycetota; class Actinomycetes; order Mycobacteriales; family Pseudonocardiaceae; genus Amycolatopsis. Next base: position 5,730,342 of record NZ_CP059997.1, on the reverse strand, counting down.
GACCGCAGTTCGAAAAGATCGCGGCGCTGCGGCCCGACGTGATCATCGGGCTGTATTCGGGGATGACGAAGGAGAGCTACGACAAGCTGTCCCAGATCGCGCCGACGGTGGCGCAGCCGAAGGAGTACACCGACTTCGGCATCCCGTGGCAGGAGACCACGAAGCAGATCGGCCGCATCCTCGGGAAGCAGGACGACGCGGCGAAGCTCGTGCAGGGCGTCGAGGACCGGTTCGCCAAGGTACGCAAGGAAAACCCGAAGTTCGAGGGTGCCAGCGCGGTGATGGCGACGATCTACGACGGGTACTTCGTCTACGGCAGCCAGGACCCGCGTTCGCGACTGCTGACCTCGCTCGGCTTCAAGCTGCCCGCCGACCTCGACGCCGCGATCGGCGACAAGTTCGGGGCGAACATCAGCGCCGAGCGCACCGATCTCCTGGACCGCGACGCGCTGATCTGGGTGGTCGGCACCGCCGCGGAGGGACAGGCGAAACTCGCCTCGGACCGGCTCTACAGCGGGCTGAAGGTGGCGAAGGAGAAGCGCGAGGTGTTCGTCGAGGAGGGCACCGCGTACGGGCACGCGACTTCCTTCGTCTCGGTGCTCAGCCTGCCCTTCCAGCTCGATCGGCTCGTCCCACAGCTCGCGGCCGCGGTCGACGGCGACCCGGGCACGCCGGTGAAACCCGCCTCGTGAGGCTTACGCCGTAAGCTGGGCGCATGACTTTGTCGAGGGCGAAGGTGCTCGACGCGGCGCTCGCGCTCGCCGACGCGGAGGGCCTGCCGTCGTTGTCCATGCGCAAGCTCGCCGCCGAGCTGGGCGTCGAGGCGATGTCGCTCTACAACCACGTCGCGAACAAGGGCGATCTGCTCGACGGTCTCGCCGCGCGCGTGTTCGAGTCCGTGGAGCTGCCGGATCCCGCACTGCCGTGGGAAGAACGGCTGCGCGCGCTGGGGACGGGCGCGGCCGCCGCGTTCGCCGCGCACCCGGCCGCGATCCGCGCGATGGCCGCGGGCGAGGCGAATCCGCGCTCGCCCGGCGCGCTGCGGCTGATCGACGCGTTCCTGTCGGCCCTGCTCGACGCCGGGCTGGACGAGCGGGGCGCGGCGAAGACCTACCGCACGCTCATCGGCCTGCTCTTCGGGTCCGCGCTGCGCGACACCGTCGACGTGGCGAAGAGTCCGAAAAGGACGGAGCAGGTGGACGACTGGTTCCGGCGGGTGGTCACCGAGGACGAGCTGCCGAGCCTGTACCGCGCGCTGCCCGCGCTGATGGACGCCTCGTGCGCGCCCGAGTTCGCGGACGAACTGGGCCTGCTGATCGAAAACCTCAAGCGGTAGCAACGAAAGCGGCCCCCGGGAGAACCCGGGGGCCGCTTCACGTCGAGCGGGGATCAGCCGCGGACGAACGGCGCACCGTGCGTCACGGCGGACCAGGCGTCGACGGCGCCGTGGCCGTAGAAGCCGTTGAAGTCCGGCGTGCCCTCACAGGTCGCGGTGAACGACGCGTCCCGGCCTTCCTTCAGGTAGTCGACCGTCCTCGGGGTCGGGCAGGCGACCTTCGACGCGGTGCCTTCCAGCACGCGCTGCACGGCGTCGGGGGCGAGCCCGAAACCGCCGCGGGAGGCCTTGCCGTACTGCGAAACGATCAGCGCGGCGACACCGACGGCGTGCGGCGTGGCCATCGACGTGCCCTGCAGGTACTGGTAGTACCCGACCCTGCCGTCGTTCGCGACCGCCTTCTGCACACCGAGCTTGGCGCCCTGCGGCGTCACGTTGCCCGCCGCGTCGACGTCACCCTTGGCGATCGCCACGTTCTTCGGGTACACCGACAGGATCTTGTTCTCGTTGACGTTGAACTGGTCCGTGCCGAAGTAGTCCCTGGCGTACCCACCCGGCGCCGACACCGAGATCTGCTCGGTGCCGTAGTTCGAGTAGTCGGCCTTCGCCTGCGACGGCCCGAAGGAGCCGATGCCCAGCACGTGCGGGCCCTCGACCGGCAGCGAGAAGCAGCTGCCGTTGTCGATCTGGCGCGGGTGCGTGCTGTTGCTCGGGTAGTTCGGGCTGGTCGCGTCCGCGGGCGGCTTGCCGAGGTCGGAGTGCTCGTTGCCGAGCGCGGCGATCTCGGTGACGCCCTTGCGGTGCGCGTAGTTCAGCGCACGGCTGACGGCTTCGATGATGGTCCGCTGCTCCAGCTGCTGCGCCGGGCTGTCGGCCGCGTTCGCCTTGCAGTTGTAGAGCCACGGGTCCACGTAGTACGACATGTTGACCACGTCGATCCCGGCGTCGCCGGCGTAGGTCAGCGCGTCGACGGTGGGCTGCAGGAAGAAGTTGCCCGAGTCCTGCCCCGCGCGGATGTTGACGAGCGTGACATTCGGCGCCACGCCGGAGACGCCGAACCCGTTGGCGGCCGCGGCGATGGTGCCCGCCACGTGCGAGCCGTGGCCGTTGTCGTCGTGGTCGGCGGGGTCGACGCAGCCGCGGTACTCGCACGGGCCGTCGACGACGGCACCGTTCTCGTCGGTCGGGATGTCCTTGACGAAGTTGCGGGAGTCGGCGGCGTCGAAGTTCGGCGCGATGTCCGGGTGCGACCCGTCGACGCCGGTGTCGATGATGCCGACCTTGACGCGCTTGTCCCCGGCCTGCTTGGTGCGGGCCAGGTCCGAGCGGGTCGACTTGAGACCCCACAGCTTGTCGTCGAGCGGGTCCAGCCCGACCGGCTTCGCCTGCTTGGCCGTCGAGCCGCCGGAACGGGCGCTTTCCTTCTCGACCGTGTCCGGCTTGGTGACCTGGCGGTCCTTCGGCGCCTGGCCGATGGCCTTCGCCTTGGCCGCGCCGAACACCGCGCGGTTCGCCGAGACGCGCTCGGTGAAGCCGTTGGCCGGCGCGGTCGCGGTGATCAGCCCGACCGCGGTGTTGGTGTGCACCACCGTGCCGCCCGCGTCCTTGATCGCCTGCTCCGCCGCGGCGGAGCTCTGCCCTTCGGCGGCGAGCACGGTGAACTCGGTGGTGGCTCCCGACAATTGCGGCTGCGCGGTCGCGGCTGGCGCGGAAACGGCGGCGATGCCGCCGATCAGCGGTACCGCGAACACGGCAGCGAGAATCCTGGATCTCTTCACTGACTCCTCCTGAAGAAACGGTGCGAACAACCTACGTCACATATGCCCGAAATGGATAGGCATATCCGACGAAAGTTAGGGAACGACCGATTTCTCTTCGGCGAAGTGGCACGCGCTCAGGTGCCCGGTGCGGTTGTCGAGCGCCGGGATCTCGCTGGCGCAGATGTCCTGCGCCTTCCAGCACCGGGTGCGGAAACGGCAGCCGGACGGCGGGTCCATCGGGCTCGGCACGTCGCCTTCGAGCCGGATGACCTGCCGCGTTCCGCGCACCGCGGGATCGGCGATCGGAACCGCCGACAGCAGTGCCTGTGTGTAGGGATGCGATGGCCTGCTGTAAATCTCTTCCTCGGTGCCGATCTCCACGATCTTTCCGAGATACATCACCGCGACCCTGGTGCAAAGGTGACGAACAACGGACAGGTCGTGTGCGATGAACACATACGACAGGCCGAATTCCTTCTGCAGATCACCGAGCAGGTTCATCACCTGTGCCTGGATCGACACGTCGAGCGCGGACACCGGCTCGTCGCAGATGATCACCTTCGGCTTGAGCGCGAGCGCCCTGGCGATGCCGATGCGCTGGCGCTGGCCGCCGGAGAACTGGTGCGGGTACCGGTTGATGTAGTCCGGGTTCAGGCCCACCGTCTCCAGCAGCTCCTGCACCCGCTTCGCCCGATCGCCCTTCGGCGCCACGTCGGGGTGGATCTCGAACGGCTCGCCGATGATGTCGCCGACGGTCATCCTCGGGTTGAGCGAGGTGTACGGGTCCTGCAGCACGATCTGGATGTCGCGCCGCCACTTCCGCAGTTCCTGCCCGCGCAGCTTGAAGATGTCCTTGCCCTCGAACTCGGCGACGCCGGAGGTCGGTTCCTCCAGGCGCATCAGTACCTGCGCGAGCGTGGACTTCCCGCAGCCGGATTCCCCGACCACGCCGAGGGTTTCACCGCGTTCGAGGTCGAACGAGACGCCGTCGACGGCCTTGACGTGGCCGATCGTGCGCTTGAACAACACCCCTTGCTGCACCGGGAAGTGCTTGACCACGTTGTCCACGTGGAGGATCGGCTCAGCCATGGCTTTCCACAACCTCTTCAGCGAAATGGCACGCGCTCGTCCGGCCGAGGCCCAGATTGTGCAGCGGCGGGAGTTCGGTGCGGCACTTGTCCTCTGCCCGCTTGCAGCGCGGGTTGAACGGGCACCCCGGCGGGATGTGCGCGAGGCTCGGCGGGAGGCCTTCGATGGTCTCCAGCGCCTGCCCCTTCAGGTCGAGGCGCGGCATCGAGTTCATCAGCGCCTTCGTGTACGGGTGCCCCGGCGCACGGAACAGCTCGTGCACGTCGGCGTGCTCCACGATCCGGCCCGCGTACATGACCGCGATCCGGTCCGCGACCTCGGCCACCACACCGAGGTCGTGGGTGATCAGGATCATGCCCATGTTGCGCTCGCGGCGCAGCTCGGCGAGCAGGTCCATGATCTGGGCCTGCACCGTCACGTCGAGCGCGGTGGTCGGCTCGTCCGCGATCAGCAGCTCCGGGTCGAGCGCGAGCGACATCGCGATCATCGCGCGCTGGCGCATGCCGCCGGAGAACTGGTGCGGGTACTCCTTGATCCGCCGCTTCGCGTTGGGGATGCGCACCATTTCGAGGAGTTCGATCGCCCGCTTGCGGGCGTCCGCCTTGCTCATGCCGCGCCGCACGCGCAGCTGCTCCTCGATCTGCCAGCCCACGGTGAACACGGGGTTCAGCGAGGACAGCGCGTCCTGGAAGACCATGGCGATGCCGTCGCCGCGGATCTCCACGCGCCGCGACTCCGAGGCGGTCAGCACCTCTTCGCCGTGGAACTTCACCGAACCGCCGGTGACCGCGGCGGGCGGCGAGTCGAGGATGCCCATGATCGTCTGCGCGGTCACGCTCTTGCCCGAGCCGGATTCTCCCAGCACGGCAAGGGTTTCCCCGGCCTCCACGTGGTAGGAGACTCCATTGAGGACCTTCGCGACCTCGTCCCTGCCGCGGAACTCGACTCGGAGGTCGGAGACCTCCAGCAGCGGGCCAGCGCCTTCCAGGCCCCTGGGATCGGCCACCGCACTGGTGGAACCGTCATACGCCGTCGACATTGCTCCGGCTTCCTCCTATCGGGACTTGGGGTCGAGGGCGCTGCGGACCGCGTCGCCGAGCATGACGAACGCGAGCACGGTCACCGTCACGAAACCGGCCGGGAACAGCAGGATGTGCGGCGCCGCCTGGAAGTAGTCCTTGGCGTCGTTGATCAGCGATCCCCACGACACGACCGGAGAGCGCACACCGATGCCCAAATAGGACAGTGTCGCCTCGGCGCCGATGAACGCGCCGAGCGCGATCGTGCCGTAGACGAGCACCGAGGACAGGGTGTTCGGGAGCAGGTGCCGGAAGATGATCCGGCCCGTGCTGGCGCCGAGCCCTCTCGCCGCCTTCACGTAGTCGAGCTGTTTCGCCTGCAGGGTCGAGGCTCGCATGATGCGCATCGCCACCGGCCACGACAGCGCCGCGATGGACGCGACGACCTGGCTGATCACCCGGAACGCGCCGGGATCGGAGCCGGGCGGGTTGAACGTGGTGAGGATGACGATGGCGCCGAGCACGAACGGGATCGCCGCGAAGATGTCGGCGAACCGGGAGATCACGCTGTCCACGATGCGGCCGTAGAACCCGGCGATGATGCCGAACAGCGAACCGAGGATCACCGTGAGCAGCGCCGCGAACAGGCCGACCAGCAGCGAGGTCCGCGTCCCGTAGATCGTGCGGGCGTAGACGTCGGCGCCCTGGTTGTCGTAGCCGAACCAGGCGTCGCCGGACGGCGCCTCGTTCACGTGGTTCAGGTCGCTGAACGCGGCGTCCCTCGTCGAGAACAGGCTGGGGAACAGCGCGATCAGCACCACCAGGACGATCAGGACGGCCGAGATGATGAAGGTCGGCTTCCGGCGCAGCTCGCGCCACGCGTCGCCCCACAGGCTGCGGGGCTTCTGCGCCTTGTCGCCACCGCTGCCGCCCGCGTGGGCGAGGGCGTCCGCACCGCCGGAATCGGCCTGGATCGCCGTAGAACTCGGGTCAGTCATAACGAATCCTCGGGTCGAGAACGGCGTACAGGAGGTCGACGATCAGGCTGACCAGGAGGTAGACGATGACGAGCAGGACCACGATGCCGGTGACCGTCGCGCCGTCCTTCTCCGAGACGCCCCGGAAGATCAGACCGCCGATGCCGTTGATGTTGAACACGCCTTCGGTGACGATCGCGCCGCCCATCAGGGCGCCGATGTCGGTGCCGAGGAAGGTCAGCACCGGGAGCACCGAGTTGCGCAGCAGGTGGATGCCCACCACGCGGCGCCTCGGCTGCCCCTTGGCGATCGCCGTGCGCACGAAGTCCGAACGGCGGTTCTCCGCGATGTTCGTCTTGGTGAGCCTGGCGATGTAGGCCATCGAAAGCGACCCGAGCACGAAACCGGGGATGATCAGCTCGCCGACCGACGGATCGGCCGAGACGCTCGCGTTGATCAGGCCGAGGCCGTCGCCGCCGAGGACGAGCTGCAGCACGATACCGGTGACGAACACCGGCAGCGCGATCAGGACGAGGGTGACCACGAGGACGAGGTTGTCCAGGAACGGGTTGCCGCGGAGACCCGTGATGATGCCGGCAGTGATGCCGATGATGGCCTCGATGGCTACCGCGATGAGCGCCAGCCGGACCGTGATCGGGTAGGAGTCACCGATCATCTGGCCGATGTTGTTCCCGGAGAACGTCTCGCCGAAGTCACCGGTGAACAGGTTCCCGAGGTACTTGAAGTACTGGACGAAGATGTTGTCGTTGAGGTTGAACTTCGCCGTCATCACGTCGACGAAGGACTGGGGGCAGGCGGTTTGACCGCATTTTCCCGCGAACGGATCACCCGGGAGCGCCCAGACGAGCGCGTAGATCAGGAAGGTGGCCCCGAGGAAGACCGGGATCAGCTGCAGCAGTCGCCGTAGAACATAGCGAACCATGGGTGGGATTTCCTAGTGGTGGGAAGGTTCCGGTTCCCCCGGTCGGGGGGAACCGGAACCATTAGATCAGTGCGCTAACACAGGTGGTTACTAGCCCACTTCAATCGACGGGTAGTCGGGAATGCGCCGGAAGTCGAGTTTGGCGACCTTCAGCTTCTTCGACTTCGCCGCGACGCCCTTCTCGTCCCACACCGGGATCTGCGGCAGGTCCTTGGCGACCTGGTCCTCAGCGGCCTGGTATGCCTTGATCGCCGCGGCCTTGTCGGCCGTGCCGTCGGCCTTCGTGAGCAGCTCGTCGGTGACCGGGCTGGAGTAAGCCGAGTCGTTCGAGCCGGCGTCCGTCTTGTAGATCGGGTTGAGGAAGTCCTCGATCGACGGGTAGTCGGCCGACCAGTCCGACCGGCCCATGCCGGTGAGCTGCTTGCCGGTGACGATGCCGCGGTACTGGCCGAAGTTCGTGGCCGGCACGAAGTCGCACTCGATGCCGAGCGCGTTCTTGATGCTGTTGCACGCCGCGACCAGCGGCTCCTTGCGGCCACCGTCCGCGTTGGAGGTGATGGTCAGCTTGCCGGTGAACCCGGACTGCGCCAGCTCCGCCTTCGCCTTGACCGGGTCGTACTTGCAGGCCTCACCGCAGACACCGGGGCGGTAGCCCTCGATGCCGTGCGAAACCCAGCTGTCGGCCGGGGTGTAGGTGTCGTTCATGACGGTCTGCACGATCTGCTCGCGGTTGATCGCCATCGAGATCGCCCTGCGCAGGTGGATGTTGTTGTACCCGGGCACGTAGTACGGGACGGCGATCGTGCTGATGCCGAGCAGGTGGCCTTCGACCAGGTTGTCGCCGAGCTCGGTCTTGTACTTCCCACCGGTGACGGCCGAGGGCGGCAGCGTCTCCATGAAGTCGAGGCGACCGCTCTTCAGGTCCTGGTACGCGGTTTCCTGGCTCGAGTAGATCTTGATGGTCAGGTCCTTGAACTTGACCTTGTCCTCGCCCTTGTAGTCATCGAAGCGGGTCAGCTTGATGTCCACGTTCGGGGTCCGCGAGACGAACTTCAGCGGCCCGTTGCCGATCGGGTGCTCGGCGAACGCCTTCGGGTCCTTGAAGAACGAGTCGGGCAGCGGCGCGAACGCGTCGTAGCCGACCTTGGTCGGGAACACCGAGAACGGCGCCTTCAGCACGGCCTTGAACTCGTAGTCGTTCACGACCTGCAGGCCGGTCATCTTGTCCGCGGTCGGGGGCTTGCCCTTACCGGGGTTGACCGCGTCGAAGCCCTCGATCTGCTCGAAGAAGGCCGAGTTCAGCTGGCCGTTCTTCGCGTTGGCGGCCCAGTTCCAGGCGTCGACGAAGTTCTTGGCCTTGACCTCGGTCCCGTCGTGGAACTTCCAGTTCTTCTTGAGCTTGATGTCGTAGGTCTTCGCGTCCGACGACTCGATCGACTCGGCCATCGCGTTGGACGGGGTGCCCGTCTGCGAATCGAAGCTCACCAGCTTGGTGAACATCGGCTCGAGCGCCTTCGTGCCGCCGATCTCGTTCGTGTTCGACGGCAACAGGCCGTTCTGGGGTTCGGTGCCGTACACCGTGATGGCAGCGTTGCCCTTGTCACCGCCGCTCCCGCTGTCGCCGCCGCCCCCGCAGGCAGCCAGCAGGCTCACCGATGTCAGCAGCACGGCCGCCGGTACCCAGCGCGATCGCCGCATATTCCCTCCAACTTCCAACTTCGTTCGACCGGGCCGCGCGCAGGAAGCAACGACGGCTTTCCCGGAAGGTGAGAAGAACCTAGCCGTAGTGGCAAGCATTATCACAGGAGTAAACCATTGCGAAAGGATCACGATAGCGAAAGACGCGCTGCTGGAACGGGACTTTAGCAGGTAGCCAAGTCCCCCGAAAGCACCAAGCCGCACATCAGGTTACCGATCGTTTACCGTGCGTCCCTCGATCGGGTTCGTGGGTCGCCAATTCATCACCCGATCAAGGACAGCGCGATGCCGTCGAGGATGTCGTGCTCGCTCACCACGAGCTCGTCCGGACCGCCGCGCCGCGCGAGCTCTTCGGCCAGCACACGAACGATCACCGCGCCCCCGCCGATCACGTCGACCCGGCCGGGGTGGATCACCGGATTCGCCGCGCGCGCCTCGTGATCGACGCTGAGGAGCGCTTCGGACACTCTCGTGATATCCGCGCGCGAAAGGCGGGAAAGGTGTGTCCGTTCGGAGTCGTACTCCGGCAATTCCTGGGCCACCGCGGACAGCGTGGTGACGGTGCCCGCGACGCCGATCAAGGTGCGCGCCTTCCCGACATCGACCGCCTCGAACGCGTCCGCCAGTACTCCGGCGGCGATTTCCGTAGCGGTACCTATCTCTTCCGCGGTCGGCGGATCCGATTTCAACGCGCGCTCGGTGATCCGCACGCAGCCGATGTCGACCGAGCGTGCGGAGATCACTTCGGCGCGTTGCCCGTCCCAGGTGCCGAGCACCAGTTCCGTCGAACCGCCGCCGATGTCGGAGACGAGGAATGGGCCGTCGTCGGGATCGGATTCCCCGACCGCGCCGGTGAACGAAAGCCGCGCCTCCTCGTCACCGGAGATCACTTCCGCTTCGACGCCGAGCACTTCTCTCGTCATCGCGAAGAATTCGTCCCGGTTGGACGCGTCCCTGGTCGCCGAAGTCGCGACCATTCTGACCTTTTCGACGCCTTTGCGACGGGCGGCCACGGTGTAGTCGGCGAGCGCGGCGCGGGTTCGTTCGAGTGCTTCGGGCGCGAGCTTCCCGGTGGCGTCCACGCCCTGGCCGAGCCGGACGATCCGCATTTCGCGGTGCAGGTCGCGCAGATCGACGGTGCCGTCGTGGCGCACCGTCAGTTCGGCGACTAGCAGGCGAATCGAGTTGGTTCCGCAGTCGATGGCGGCGACACGAGGCATGGGGACACCCTAGTCACCGCCATCGCGGTCAGCTCGTGGAAGTTCCCGAGCCCGCCTTACTGCTCGAAGTGCTCCCCGTCGACGGAGTGGTGGTCGGGTTGCACGGCGGCAGGCCCGTCGTCGGAGGCGGTGCTGTCGTGGACGTCGGCGGCGGGCTCGTGGTGCACGTCGGCGTCGTCGTGGTGGGTGTCGTCGGCTTCGTCGGTTTGGTCCCGGTGCTGGTGTTGTGGCTCGGCGGGAGGTTGCCCGAGCCGCCGGGCGTCGTCGTGACCGGGGGCGGCGGCGGGGTGACCGGCGCCGGTGGCGGCGGCACGGCCGGGGGCGGCGGCTGGGTGGCCGCGTCCGGCGCGCCGACCGGGACCTTGCTGTCCGGCAGCGGCGCGACACCCTTGCGGTAGCCCTCGGCCCACATGATCACCGAGTTCACGTAGGCGTCGGAGTTGTTGTAGCGGTAGATCGCGGTGCGCAGGTTGTCCGGGTTCGCCAGGTCGAGGCCGCCGGAGCACAGGTAGCGCGCGGTGCCGAGCGCGGCGTCGAAGATGTTGTTCGGGTTGGTCTCGCCGTCGCCGTTGCCGTCGGAGGCGTAGGCGTACCAGGTGGCGGGGATGAACTGCATCGGGCCGACGGCGCGGTCCCACACCACGTCGCCGTCGTACCGGCCGCCGTCGGTGTCCGGGATCGCGGCGACCGCGCCGAGTCCGTTGAGGACGGGGCCGAGGATCGGTTCGAGGGTGTTGCCCTTCGCGTCGACGTAGCCGCCGCGCGCGTGGTTGGACTCGATGCGGCCGATGCTGGCGATCAGCGCCCAGTCGATGTGGCAGCCCGGTTGCAGCTTGGCCATCATGTCCGCGGCGTTGTGGTACGCCTTGAGCGCGGTGCCGGGGATGCCGAGCGGGCCGCTGGGGAGTTCGTAAGCGGGCAGCGGGATCGGTTTCGGCGCCTGCGGGAGGCTGCCGTCCACCCCGACGAAGGTGATGGCCTTCGGGTCGTAGCCGCCTTCGAGCGCGGCGTCACGGCTGTGTTCGGTGCTCGAGATGTTCACGAAACTGGCGGTGCTGTTGGTGGCGGCCACGGCGGGCAGCACGGCCAGCGCGCCGCCCACCACGGCGACGATCGTGCGATGCCGTGCGCCGACTCTTCGCGCCGCGCCCCCGACCCTGCCCGTCAAAACCCGCATGCGCACAACGCAAGCCCTCCCGTACCGGCCAGCCCAGCGGTGGCACAGTTCCCGCCTTATGGTCATCCACCCGATGTGAAAGCCAGGTATTGAGACTGCCGCAGGACCGGATCGGTTTCATCCCCCACCTGCCGGATCCGCTGGCAGCCCTGTTCGGATTTCACCCGTCTGGCCGCACTATCCGCGCGGAGGCCTTGATCGTTACTCCGGACGGCCGATCTCCACCCTCGCGCGCTACGCGCAGCCGCCCGACGGCCAGCCCAGTTCCCGAAGCCGGACAAGGGTTTCGTCACCGAACGGGTTCACGCCGGGACCGCGCGCGAGCGAATGCGCGACGACCGCGTGGAGGCATTTCACGCGCCCCGGCATTCCGCCCGCGGTCACCTCGTGACCCAGCGAATCGATCGCGTCGCGTTCCGCGAGATACGACTCGTGCGCGCGCCGGTAGGCCGCCGCCAATTCCTCGTCGACGGCGAGGCGTTCGGTCATTTCGCGCATCAGGCCGGACGCTTCGAGCCCGCCGATCATGGACGCGAGATGCGGGCAGGTCAGGTAGTAGAGGGTGGGGAACGGCGTGCCGTCCTCCAGCCGGGGGCTGGTCTGGACCACCGCGGGGTGCCCGCTGGGGCAGCGCGCGGCGATCGCCCGCAGCGCGCGGGGCTGGCGGCCGAGCTGCTCCGCGATCACCGCGCGGTCGGCCTCGGTCACGTCCTCGTACTGCCCGGTGCTGTTCACGGTCCGACAGCCTAAACGGCCGCCGCGCGCCCTGTTCGCGATGCCCCGAAGGTGGCCTTCGGGGCGCTGGATGCCCTGAAGGCCACCTTCGGGGCGTCGGCAAGCGGGGAGGTTAACCGGTGATGCTGTGTTAACCGGTGATGCTGTGCCAGAGGCGTTCGTACCAGGCGCCTTGCGGGGCGGGCTGCTGTCCCTGCTGCGGCGCGGGCGGCTGCGCCTTGTCTTCCGGCAGCTGGACCATGTACGGCGTCTCCCCCGGCATCACGTAGCGCAAGCGCTTGCGGGCCTCGGCCTCGATCTGCGCGGGGTCGCGGAGCTGGTTCTGCCGCGCTTCGAGGTTCGCGACCTCCTGCCGCAGTTCCGCCCGCTTCTGCTCCTGGACGGTCACCTCGGACTTCTGCGTCAGGTACGTCCGCAGCGGCACCGCGATGGTGAACGCCAGCGCGCACACGACGATGGCGACGACGGCGGCACGCCGCGTGTTGGACATCCCGAGCACCTTGGCGGCGCCGGACGCGCGTTTCGCGCTCAGCCCGCGGCGCAGCGTGGTCTTGCCGGTCGTCCCGCGCCGCGCCCGGACGGGCCGCCGCGCGGCCGAGCTCTCGGCTCGGGCGCCGCGGCGGCCCCTGTCCCTGCTTCGCTGTGTCATCGCGTCACCGCCTCACCCCAGTGGCCGGCTCAGGCCTCGGGGGCGAACCTCGGGAACGCGAGGTCACCGGCGTAGCGCGCGGCGTCGGCGAGGGTCTCCTCGATCCGCAGCAGCTGGTTGTACTTGGCCACGCGCTCGCTGCGCGCGGGCGCGCCCGGCTTGATCTGGCCGACGCCGGTGGCGACCGCGAGATCGGCGATCGTGGTGTCCTCGGTCTCGCCGGAGCGGTGGCTCATCATGCTCTTGTAGCCGTAGGAGGTGGCGAGCGAGATCGCGTCGAGCGTCTCGGAGAGGGTGCCGATCTGGTTGAGCTTCACCAGCAGCGCGTTCGCCGCGCGCCGGTTGATGCCCTCTTCGAGCCGGTCCGGGTTGGTCACGAACAGGTCGTCGCCGACGATCTGCACGCGCTCGCCCAGCTCGGCGGTCATCCGCACCCAGCCGTCCCAGTCGTCCTCGGCGAGCGGGTCTTCGATCGAGACGAGCGGGTAGTCGTTCACCAGCTCGGTGTAGTACGCGGTGAGCTGCTCGGCGCTCTTCTTCGAGCCTTCGAAGGTGTACGCGCCGTCGGCGAAGAACTCGCTGGCGGCGACGTCGAGCGCGAGCGCGACATCGCGGCCGGGCACGTAGCCCGCCTTCTCGATCGCGCTCAGGATCAGGTCGAGCGCCTCGCGGTTGTTGCCGAGGTTCGGCGCGAAACCGCCTTCGTCGCCGAGGCCGGTCGCCAGGCCGCGGCCCTTGAGCACGGACTTCAGCGAGTGGTAGACCTCCGCGCCCCAGCGGAGTGCGTCGCGGAAGGAGTCGGCGCCGATCGGCGCGATCATGAACTCCTGGATGTCGACGTTGCTGTCCGCGTGCGAGCCGCCGTTGAGGATGTTCATCATCGGCACCGGCAGGACGTGCGCGTTCGGGCCGCCGAGGTAGCGGAACAGCTCCAGCTCGGCGGAGTCCGCGGCGGCCTTGGCGACCGCGAGCGAAACCCCGAGCAGCGCGTTGGCGCCGAGGCGGGACTTGTCGGGCGTGCCGTCGAGGTCGACCAGCTTCTGGTCGATGATCCGCTGGTCGACGGCCTCGATCCCGGTCAGCTCGGGGCCGATCTCGTCGAGCACCGCGGCGACCGCGCGCTCCACGCCCTTGCCGCCGTAGCGCGCCGGGTCGCCGTCGCGCAGTTCGACGGCCTCGTGCTCACCGGTCGACGCCCCCGACGGGACCGCGGCCCGCGCCAGCGTCCCGTCGTCGAGGGCCACCTCCACTTCCACGGTCGGGTTGCCGCGCGAGTCCAGAATCTCGCGCGCGCCTACCTGCTCGATGACCGCCACGCCTGCTCCTCGTTGGTTGTCCTGCGAAGACGCCGCCCAGCGTAGCCGCAGCGCTGTATCACCCGTTGGAGGCACGCGCGCGGAGGTGGGTGATCCTCCGTCACGATTCGGGGCGGACCTCCTGCCAGCCCGAGGGCAGGTCCACCTGGTCGGACATCTGCTGCCAGAACGTCCAGCTGTTGCCGCCGATGTCGGGCACCGTGAACAGCCTCGCGCCGTACGGTTGGTCCTGCGGCTGCGAAACGTCCTCGAGCAGCGCGCTGATCTTCTCGTACTGGGCGTCCACATCGTCGACGTAGACGATGTTCAGCTGGCCGACCGGCCCGTCGACGCCCTTCGCTTCCCAGTACTCGGACCCGACCCCGGCGAGCTGGATCTCGGCGTCGCCCGCCAGTACGGTCGCCTGGAACACGACACCCGCCGAGTCCACGTACCGGACCTTCTCGGTGAAGCCGAACACGCGGACCAGCCACTCCAGCGCCTCGGTCGCGTCGGCGTAGTAGAGGTACGGCGCGAGACCGACGTACCTCGGTTCCACTTGCTCAGTACTCACGGCTCCTCCGCTGGGGCAAACACGTCGTCGGTGCTCATGGCGAGCAAGTGCATCACGCCGGGTTCCGGCGCCGGTACCGCACCCCGGGATAAGGGGTCGTGAAGGTCGAGAAAGTCGGTCTCGCGGAGTACCGTCGAAAGGACCATGGCTGACGAGGATCCGACAGGCAATCATGCCAGCGAGGCCCGGTTCCAGGCGTTCCGTCAAGCTGAGGCGCTACTCAAGGCGCGCCCGCTCGACGCGTTGAAGGCCCTGAAACCGGTACTCGACGCGGAACCCGACAAGCCGAGCGTGCAGTTGCTCGCCGGGCGCGCGTACTTCAAGTCGGCGCAGCTGCACCGCGCGGAGCGCGCGCTGACCAGGGTGATCGAACTCGACCCTTCCGACCACTACGCCCGCTTCGTGCTGGGCAGGACGCTGCAGCGGCTGGGCCGGTTCGTCGAAGCGCTCGCCCAGCTCAAGATGGCCTCGGCGATGAACCCGGCACCCGCGTACCAGGACGCGCTGGGCGAGGTCACCGCCCGCATCGCCCTGCAGGACTGATCCTTCCCCACGCACGGCCTTCCGTCCGGCGCGGCAGCGGCGGGCTCGCGGGTGCCCCGAAAGATGCTCCTATAGAGGGGGCGGGTCGTGTAACTCGCCGGAGGCTCCACTTGGGCGGTCTGTGTCAGGATCTCGGCCCTCGTGGCGGGCTGCCGCCCTGTGCGACCGCCCCGAAGGTGGCCTTCGGGGCGGTAGACGCCACGAATTCGACCCTCGCACCGCATTCCCGCCGCCCGCTCCACCCCGCGGCGGGCCGTCGGGGCAGGCACAGCCTCATCCGCGCGTGAGCGAGGGCCGAGAAAGTGGCGCTAGGGTCCCCGAAGGTGGCCTTCGGGGACCTCCGCCGCCGATCATCGTGCCGCGCACCCGACACCACTGTGGCCTTCGGGGACAGGGGAGAAGCGCGCGGTCAGGCCGATTCTTCCGGGGTCCGCTGTTGCTCCGGCTCCGGCCGTTCGATGCGCTCCTCGGATTCCTTCAACACTTCGCGCGCCTGGTCGCGTGGCGCGTCGCTGTCGGCGTGTTCCTCTTCCGGCAGCAGGTGGGCGCGGGTCTCGGCGCGCTTCTCGAGGTCACCCATGCCCTCGGCGTACCCGCGCCGGGCCGCGGCGAATCACTTGCGCGCGGCCGCCCGCAGGTGTGCGCGTTCGCCCTGCTTTCCGAACAGCACGAGCAGTTCCACGGGATTCTCGGTGGCGCTGCCGAACCAGTGCGGGGTCCTGGTGTCGAACTCGGCGGCCTCGCCCGGCCCCATCAGCACGTCCGCCTCGCCGAGCATGAGCCGCAGGCGCCCGCTCAGCACGTAGAGCCATTCGTACCCTTCGTGCGTCGCCAGCTTCTCGGGCAGCGCGCGCGTCGGGACGATCAGCTTGAACGCCTGCGGCTGCCCCGGCTGACGGCTCAGCGGGAGCGCCAGCATGTCGCCGATCTTGCGTGACTCGGAACGGATCCTCGGGTCGCCGACGGGTGGCGCGCCGACGAGGTCGTCGAGCGGGACCTGGTACGCGGTGGCGAGGTTCAGCAGCAGTTCGAGCGTCGCCTTGCGCTGCCCCGATTCGAGGCGCGACAACGTGCTCACCGAGATCCCGGTGCGCTCGGACAACGCGGACAGCGTGGTGCCGCGGTCTTTCCGCAGCCCCTTGAGCCGCGGCCCGACCCCGTCCAGCACCCGATCGACGTCGGTCACGGCCGCAGGCTCGCGTCCGCGTACGCCTGGGCGCCGCTGTACACGTCCTGCGCGTAGGGCACCGACTGGTTGTAGACGAGCACGGCGTTCCACCAGCCGTCCGGGGTGGTGAGGTCGCCGCCCGTCGAGCACAGGTAGCGCGCCGCGGTGAGCGAGGCGTCGTCGACGTTCTGCGGGTCGGCCGGCTTGCCGTCGCCGCTGGCGCGGACCGCCCACTTGCCCCAGGTGACCGGCAGGAACTGCAGCGGCCCGACGGCGCGGTCCCATTCGGTGTCGCCGTCGAGCGAGCCGTGGTCGGTGTCCTTGATCGCCTTGACCCCCGGCGCGCCGTTGAGCTGCGGGCCGATGATCGGCTTCGTCACGCGCCCGTCGGGGCCGACCTCCGCGCCCGCGAAGTGGCCGTGCGCGGATTCGACGCGGCCGATGCCCGCGATCGTGCCCCACGAGATCTTGCACCGGGGCGCTTCGGTCCGCATCCACATCTCGGCTCGGCCGTACGCGGCGAGCGTGCGGTGCGAGATCTGGGTGGTCTTGGCAACCTTCTTCGACCACTCGTCGAGCGCCGCTTCGTCCGAGGCCTTGGGCCTGTCGACGGGTGCGGCCAGCGCGACGCGGGGCGCGACGGCGCCTTTCGGCGGCTTCAGCTCGGGGACCGGCAACGCGGGCGGCGGGGGCGGCGGCCCGTCGTCCGCGGCGTCCTCGCCCCGGTCGATTCCGACGGTGAAGATCAGGATCAAGGCGGTCACGATCAGCCCGCCGGTGAGCATGAGCCTGCCGACGTAGGGGGGCCGCGGCGGGAGGTGTCCCGGGGGCAGGGCCGGTGGTGCCGGATCGGTGTCCACTGGGGCGGGTTCGGCCACCGACCCAGGTTACTGGTGCCGGGTGCCGCGCCGCACACAATTCGTTATCGACCCGTCAGCAGGGCCGCTGACCTGCGGTTACCCTAACCTAACCGGCCCGATATGCCCGTATTCTCCGGGGCGGCCACCGGGAGTGATTGGACTTTCAGGTGAGCCTTACCTAAAACCAACAGGTCGAATTCCGGTGAACTTGGAGGCGTCCGGTGCTCTTGTCGAGCGCGCTCATCGGCCTGCGTGAAGGCCTGGAAGCGGCCCTCGTGGTCAGCATCCTGGTCGCTTTCCTGGTCAAGACCGAACGCAGGCACGCGTTGCGGTGGGTGTGGCCAGGGATCGGGGCCGCGGTGGTGCTGTCGGTCGCGGTCGGCGCGATCCTCACCTACACCACCGCGCAGCTCAGCTTCGAACACCAGGAACTGCTCGGCGGCGGGCTGTCGATCATCGCGGTCGCCTTCGTCACGGTGATGATCTTCTGGATGCGCAAGGCGTCCAGGACGATCGCCGCGGAACTGCGCGGCAAGATGGACGAGGCGATCACCGTCGGCCCGCTCGCGGTGCTGTTGCTGTCTTTCCTCGCCGTCGGCCGCGAGGGCCTCGAAACCGCGGTGTTCTTCTATTCGACCGTCCAGACCGCGCAGCAGGGCACCACCGAGCCGCTGATCGGGTTCGCGGCAGGCATTCTCGTCGCGGTCGCGCTGGCGTACCTGCTCTACCGCGGCGCGGTCCGGTTCGACCTCGGCAAGTTCTTCAAGATCACCGGCGTGCTGCTGGTGTTCGTCGCCGCGGGCGTGCTCGGCTACGGCCTGCACGATCTGCAGGAGGCCGCGTTCCTGCCCGGCCTGACCACGCTCGCCTTCGACGCGTCGAACACGATCCCGGAGACGAGCTGGTACGGCGTGCTGCTCAAGGGGATCTTCAACTATTCGCAGCAGACGACGGTGCTGCAGGCGGTCGCCTGGGTCGCCTACGTGGCGATCGTGCTGCCGCTTTTCTTGCGTCCCACCAGGAAACCCGCCCCGGCGCCCGCCGTGGCGAGCACGAAGGAGTAAGCGCGTGTCCCGAATTCCCCTTGTCCTCGCCGGTGTCGGGCTCCTCGCCGCCGTCGCCGCCTGCGACGGGCAGAAGCAGGACACCGCGGGCGCGGCGGGCGGGCCGATCGCGGTCGAAGCCGCCGACGACGCGTGCAAGGTCTCCGCGACCACCGCGAACGCGGGCACGGTGACCTTCGAGATCGCCAACAAGGGCACCAAGGTCACCGAGTTCTACCTCTACGCCGAGGGCGACCGGATCATGGGCGAGGTGGAGAACATCGCGCCGGGGCTGAACCGCAGGCTCATCGTCGAGGTGCCCGAAGCGGGCAAGTACCAGACGGCCTGCAAGCCCGGCATGGTCGGCACCGGCATCCGCGGCGACTTCGCGGTCACCGGCGGCGCGCAGCGTCAGTCGGACGCGAACGCGAAGCTCGCCGAGGCGACGAAGGGCTACGCGGCCTACATCGCCAACCAGACCACCGCGCTGGTGGAGCAGACGCAGAAGTTCGTGGACGCGGTGAAGGCGCGCAACGTCGACGACGCGAAGAGCCGCTACGCGAACACCCGCGTGTACTACGAGCGGATCGAGCCGGTGGCCGAGAAGTTCGGCGACCTCGACCCGCAGATCGACGCGCGCGAGGCCGATGTGGAGTCGGGCCAGCGGTTCACCGGGTTCCACCGGCTGGAGAAGGACCTGTGGGTCTCCGGTCTGCAGTCCGACAGCGGGCAGATCGCGGACAAGCTGATGACCGACGTGCGCACGCTCGTCGAGAAGTCGAAGACGTTGCAACTGTCCGCTGTGGACCTGGCGAACGGCGCGAAGGGCCTGCTCGACGAGGTCGCGACGCGGAAGATCACCGGCGAAGAAGAGACCTTCTCGCACACCGACCTCTCCGATTTCCAGGCCAATGTGGACGGTTCGAAGGCGGCCATCGCGGCGCTTCGTCCCGTGGTGCAGGAACGCGACCCGGCCCTGCTGACCACTTTGGACAAGGAGTTCGCGAACGTGGACGGGCTGCTGGCCAAGCAGCGCCAGGGAGACGTGTTCAAGCTCTACACCGCGCTTTCCCAGGAGCAGATCAAGGAATTCGCCTCGGCGGTCGATTCGCTCGGCGAGCCGTTGAGCAAGGTGGCGGAGGTCGTTTCGAAATGACGGTTTCGCGGCGTCGTGTGCTCGGTATGACCGGAGCGGGTGTCGCGCTCGCCGGCGCGGGAGTGGCGGCGGGGGTGGGGATCGACCGGTTCGGGCAGGACGCGCCCGCGCGCGCGGCGACCGATCTCGTCGGCTTCCACGGCGAGCACCAGGCCGGCATCGTCACGCCGACGCAGGAGAACTTGCACTTCGCCGCGCTCGACGTGACCACAAAGGACAGAGCGAAACTGGTGAAGCTGCTGCGCACCTGGACCGACGCGGCGCGGCGGATGACCGCGGGCCAGGAGGTGACACCGGGTGGCGCGGTCAGCGGTGCCGCGGCGGCCCCGCCCGGTGACACCGGGGAGGCGCTCGACCTTCCCGCGTCCTCGTTGACGTTGACGATCGGGTTCGGGCCGAGCCTGTTCGACGGCCGGTTCGGCCTGGCGGGCAAGCGGCCCGCGGCGCTCGTGGACCTGCCCGTGTTCCCCAAGGACAAGCTCGACCCGGCGCGCAGCGGCGGTGATCTGTGCATCCAGGCGTGCGCGAACGATCCCCAGGTCGCCGTGCACGCGGTGCGGAACCTGGTGCGGCTCGGCTTCGGCGTGACCGAGGTCCGCTGGTCACAGCTCGGTTTCGGGCGCAGTTCGTCGACCTCGCGGACACAGGTGACGCCGCGGAACCTGTTCGGGTTCAAGGACGGCACCAACAACGTCAAGGCGGAGGACGACGGGCTGCTGCGCGATCAGGTGTGGGCGAGGGCCGAGGACGGGCAGCCGTGGATGGCGGGCGGCTCGTACCTGGTGGCGCGGCGGATCCGGATGCACATCGAGACCTGGGACCGCGAAACCCTGCAGGGCCAGGAGCAGATCATCGGCCGCACCAAGGGCACCGGCGCGCCGCTCGGGCAGGCGAAGGAGTTCGACCAGGTGGACCTGCACGTGCGCGGTGAAGGCGGGGTGCCGACGGTCGCCGAGGACGCGCACATCCGCCTCGCGTCGTCGGAAACGTTGAACGGGGCCAAGATCCTGCGCCGCGGCTACAACTTCGTCGACGGTTCCGACGGGGTCGGGCACCTGGAGGCGGGGCTGTTCTTCATCGCGTTCAACCGCGATCCGCGCAAGCAGTTCATCCCGATGCAGAACGCGCTGTCCTCGAAGGACGCGATGATGGAGTACGTGCAGCACACCGGTTCGGCGATCTTCGCGGTGCCGCCCGGCGTGCGCGAGGGCGGTTACTGGGGCGACGGGCTGTTCTGAGTTCACGTACTGGACGTCGTTGACCGGGTACCGCGCGTGTCGCATGGTCATCCGCATGACTGCTGCTGTCGCGCATCCCCGGTTCGGCGTCTGGACGGTCGTGTACGGCTCGTGGGGCCCGTTCGACCATCCCGAAGATCCCGTCGACGCGTCGTGGGCCCGCAATCGCGAGCTGGTCGTGGCGGCGGACCGGCTCGGTTTCGACTCGACGCTGATCGCGCAGCACCTCGTGAACCCGTTCGGGGACGAGCTGGACCAGCTGGAAACCTGGACCTCGGCGGCGGCGCTCGCGGCGCTGACCGAGAAGATCGAGATCATCGCCGCGATCAAGCCGTACCTGGTGCACCCGGTGGTGCTGGCGAAGCAGGCGCTGCAGATCGAGGAGATCAGCGGTGGCCGGTTCGGGTTGAATCTGGTCAATGCCTGGTATCGCCCCGAACTGGAGCGCGCGGGTATCGCGTTCGCCGAGCACGACGAGCGGTACGCCTACGGTCGTGAGTGGATCAGCGTGGTGCGCTCGCTGCTCAACGGCGAGCGGACTTCTTTACAGGGCAAGTACTTCCAGGTTTCGGACTACCAGCTCCGCCCGATCGACGCGCACCGGCAGCGGCCGACGATCTACGTCGGCGGCGAGTCCGATCCGGCCCGCGCGCTCGTCGCGGACAAGGCGGACGTGTGGTTCATCAACGGCCAGCCGCGCGACGAGGTGAGCAGGCTGATTTCCGACGTGGCGGCGCGGCCCCGCGACGGCGCACCAGTCCGCTTTGGACTGTCCGCTTTCCCCGTGGCGCGGGAAACCGACGAGGCTGCGGAGGCCGAACTGGCTTCGCTGTGGGAACTCGCCGAAGCCGGAAAAGCGCGCTGGGAACGCCTGGTCGCCGACGCGGACCCGAAGGCGGTGATGTTCCAGACCTTCGCGAAGTACCCGCACATCGGCACGAACGGCGGCACCGCCGCGGGCCTGGTCGGCAGCTACGACACGGTGGCGCGGCGGATCAGGGACTGGGCGGACCTCGGCATCGAAACGTTCATGCTGCAGTTCCAGCCCTTCGAACGGGAAATGCGCCGGTTCGCCGAAGAAGTGATCCCGCGCGTGCGCGCCCTCTCCCCGGCCCGCCCTTTCTGACACCCCACCGCGGTACCGTGGGCTCATCGGGGGCACCTCTTCGTCCCCGAAGGTGGCCTTCGGGGCGTCTAGCGCCACTTTCTCGGCCCTCGCTCCCGTGCGGGCAGGGCTGTGCATGCCCCGAAGGTGACGTTCGGGGCGCTGGATGCCCTGAACGTCACCTTCGGGGCATGGGACGGAGCCCGCTGAAGATCATGGTGCCGCGCGGATACGATCCGAGGATGGCAGTCCCTGTCTTCGAGGTGACCGACGATTCCGGTTTCCTCGGCCTCATCGACCCGGACGCGTACCTGCCGTTCGTGGGTGAGGACTGGACGTTGGAGCAGTTGTTCGCCCGCTTCCGCACCGAAATGGGCAAGCGCGCGCTGCTCTTGTGGGGAACGGGCGCCGAAGGAACGTGGCGCGTGGAAGTCGCCACCGGCGCGCGGCCGCCGGGATTCCGCAGCACGGCGGGTCCGATCCGGGTCACCGGCGGGCGGCTGCTGCTGGTCAACTACGAGACCCTGACGATGGCCGCCCAGTTCGCCGACGTATCGCTCCCCGAGCCGCATCTGGCGGATCTACTGCTCACCGTGCCGAACGGTGACTACGCGTGCGAGATCACCCAGGTCCACGATCCCGAGGCCGAGTACGCCTCCGATGGCGCGGACTTCGTCGTGGCACTGACCGCGGGCGTGACACCGGCTCCCTGGTCAGCTCCGGCCTGGTTCCAGCAAACGTGGTGAAACCCGGAGCGGCCGGTTACTTGGTGGCGAGGGCGACGGTGGCCACGAGGGCGGATCCGACCCCGGCCATGGCGCTGACCGCGGCGGCCGCGTTCGCCGTGTTGCTCCAGAACTTCGAGAACAGTTCACCCCAGCGGCTCGCCCGAACCGCCATTTTGACCTTCTGCCATTTGTGCTCCCGTAACGAGCAGCCGAGTAGCAGCCCGTTCGAGTTCCGGCGGCACCCGAGCCCCTCGCGAGTGGTCGCCATGCACCAGGTCGGCACCGCGAAAAGCATGTACAGCACGGTGCACGAGGATGCGATCAGGATGAACGCGGCGCTCATGTTCCCCGAAGCCCATCCATACACCAGTATCGGCACCAGCAGATAGCCGAGGTAGCGGCCGAGGAAACCGGATGATTTCTTTCGTTTTCTCCCCATACGATCTCATCGTAGGACAGAACCGAAAAGGGTAAAGAGCCTGAATGAGTGCCGGGGAAGAACGAAATACCCACCGCGAGCAGAAGCACACCATTGCAATTAACGCCACGGGGTGGGGCAGGGGCACTCACATGGCGCACCCGGGCGCGAGCCCCGTTCAGGGCTTCCCGTCGTGCGCGGAGCGGGCCGCGAGGATTCGCGGCGCGTTGACGCGGGACCAGTCCGCGATCCGGGTGGTGAGCACGCTGGCTTCGGCACCGAGGTCGGTGAGGGCGTACTCGACCCGAGGCGGAATTGTCGGGTAGACGGTGCGGCTGAGGAGGCCGTCGCGTTCGAGGTTGCGCAGCGCCTGGGTGAGCGACTTCTGGGTCACGCCGTCGATGCGCCGCCGTAGCTCGGTGAACCGGAGGGGCCGGGGGCTGCCGTCGAGGATGCCGAGGACGTACAGCACCCACTTGTTCGCCAGTACGTCGACGACCGTTCGCGAGGGGCACTCCTTGGCGTAGAAGCGTCCGGCGTCGTCAGAGTCGGTATCCACGAGGTACCTATATATCCGATAGGTGCCTACTTCACAAACGACACCAAGCGCGGAGAGGATGGCTGTGGAAGGGAGACCAGGATGATTTTGGTGACCGGAGCCTCGGGCAAAGTCGGGGCCGAGGCGGTACGGCTGCTCGCCGAGGGGCAGCACGCGACGCGGGCACTGGTTCGCGACTCTTCGCGTGCGCCGCGTGGCGCCACAGAGGTGGCGGTGGCCGATCTCGACCGCCCGGAGACGCTGGACGAACCGCTGACGGGGGTGGACACGGTGGTGCTGATCAGCCCGTCGGTCCCGGAGCAGGAAATCGCCGTGATCGACAGCGCCGTGCGGCACGGCGTGACCCACATCGTGAAGATCACGAACCACAAAGCCACGGCGGACTCCCCGGTCGGCAGGCGCCGAGATCACGCCCGTGTCGAGGCGCATCTCCGCGCGACCGGAATGCGCCACACCCTGCTCGCGCCGAACTTCTTCCTGCAGAACCTGCTCGCGATCGCTCCGACGGTCAAGGAGTCGCACGGCTTCACCATGTCCACTGGCGACGGGCGGATCGGCATGGTCGACGCCAGGGACGTCGCGGCGACCGCGGCCACGATCGCGGCGTCGCCCGCACCGCACGCGGGCCACACTTACCTGCTGACCGGGCCGGAGCTGGTCACCTACGACGACGTGGCGGCCGCGCTCGGCGCGGCGCTCGGCCGGGAGATCGAGTACCGCAGGATCTCCCCCGGCGCGCACCGCGACGTGATGATCCGCGCGGGTGTTCCCGAACCGGTCGCCACCTCGAACGCGCAGGTGTTCGGCCTCCTCGCCGATGGTGACGCCGAGTGGCTTTCCGGCGATGTCGAACGGATCACCGGGAAGGCCCCGCGCAGCCTGCGCACCTTCGTCGAGGATCACCTCGCCGCGTTCGCCTGAGGCACTTACCTGGCGGGCCAGAAACGGCGCCACGCATCGGCTTCCAGGGTCGCCGGGTCCAGTCCGGCGGCCCGCGCGGCGTCTTCGGCCGCCCGCACCTCGCGTGCGAACCGCTTCGCGACGGCGCGCAGTTCGCCTTCCGGGTCCACCCCGCCCCGGCGCGCGCCCGCCGCGATCCGGAAGAGCTGCTCGGCGGGGTCGGTTCCGGCGGGGAACAGGTCGAGCGGGATGCCAGCCCGGCCGCTGCGCTGCCCGAGCTTCCCGGCGAGCGCGACCGCGGGCTGACCGAGCGCGACGCCGTCCACAATGGACTTACGGCGTTTTTCGGCCTGCTTCAGCTCTTCCCACTTCAGTTCCTGGTGCGCCGCGGTCCGCACCGCGTCGCCACTGCCGAACACGGTCGGGTGCCTGCCGACGAGCTTGTCGACCAGGTCGCCAGCCACCTCGTCGATGCCGAACGGCTCTTCGCCGTGCTCGGCCGCGACCCTGGCGTGGAACAGCACCTGCAGCAGCACGTCGCCGAGCTCCTCGCGCAGCGCGGCGCGATCGTTTTCTTCAATGGCCTCAAGGAGTTCGTAGGTTTCCTCGACGAGGTACTGGCGCAACGAGTCGTGCGTCTGCACCGCGTCCCACGGGCAGCCGCCTGGCGAGCGCAAAACGTCCATCACCTCGGCCGCCCGCACCAGCGGCGGCACCTCGGCTTTGAAGACGCGCGCGCCTTCCCGCGCGAGCGCGTCGGCCCCGGGGTCGTCGCTACGCGCGGCGATGAGCGCGACGGTCCGCTGCCGCGCCTGCGCGAGCAGTTCACCCGGTTCCGGCGCGGGTTTGCAGTCGAGCGCCGCGCGAACGGTCTCGGGCAGATCGGGTGCCGCGTACACCTCGGCGGCGCGCAGCCACGGCCACGCGGCCACCGGCAACCCACCCCCGGAGACCAGTACGACGACGCCGTTGGTCACGAGCTGCTGGACTTCGGGGTCAGCACCTTGCCCGCGACCGAGGCCTCCGCGGCCGGACCCGCCTGCATGTTCACCGCGTCCCACTCGCCGTAGCGCGGGTTGAGCTTGATGCCGGTGGCCAGCGCGGTCGGCCGCAGCAGGTACTTGCTGTACTGGATGAGCTGGTCCGGCTGGAACTTCGTCGGGTCGAGGTCGGGCGGGAGCGCCACCATGTCCCGCTTCTTGATCACGATCACCTGGTACGGACCACCGGCGGACTGCTGCTCGGACTGCTGCGCGTTCGACGGCGTGAACAGCACCGAGCCGGGCTCCGCGAACAACGCGAGCGACTGCGGGGTGTTGTTGCTGACGGCCTCGTTCAGCGACGGCGGCTCGCCACCCGCGGCCGCCTGCTGCATGAGCGCGGTGGCCTGCTGCGGTTCGCGGGCGATCCGGTCGGCGAGGTCGCGTGCCTTCGCCGGGTCCTGCAACTGCAGCCTGTCGACGGTCAGGCTGACGCGGCCGATGTACTTCGCGCTCAGCTCGGCAAGCAGCATGCGGTGGCGCGCGGCGTCCTGCGGCGCGAACGCCTTGTCCACGGTCTGCTCGACACCGGCCGCCGGATCGTCGGAGCCCTGGGTCTGCGGCGACTCCGGGGACGGCAGGTACTTGTCGAGGTTCCGCTCGTCGACGCGCAGCCCTTCGGCCTGCGCCGCCTTGTCCACCAGCTTGTACAGCACCTCGCGGCTCACGATCGCGCGCGAGACGAGGTCCAGCTTGCGCTGCTGCTGGAGCTGCTGGGTGAACTTGTCGGTCTTGATCAACGTGTCGAGCTTCGACTGCACGCCGTCGAGCGCGATGGACTGACCGTCGACGATCGCGGCGGCGCCCACCTGGCTCGGTCCGCTGCCGCACGCGGCGAGCAGGAGAGAGGAAGCAGCGACAGCCACCAGCGCGCCAGGGCGCCTCATGATCCGCATCACAAGGCCAAGCCTCTCACAGCCCCTGGCGCCGGACGCAACACCATGCGGGCAAACCCGGGTCAGAAGATCCAGGTCTGGCTCGTCACCGGCTTGCCGACGTCGACGCCCATCACCACCCGGTCGCTGCCGTACGGTCCGTCGGCGTAGCGGTTGTCCTGCGGCGAATAGAGGGCGCGGATGCCGGGCTCGAGTTCGGAGACCCGCCACCGCTCCTCGGTGAGGTTCAGCCCGCACGGCTGGGTCATGGTCGGATAGCCGGCGTACGGGCTGGCCGAGGCCATGCTCAGGCAGAAGTTCCCGGTGGTGGTGACGTGGTACAGACCATCGCCGATCGGCTCCAGCAGCCACCGCTGCTTCTCGCTCCCGATGTCGCACGGCCGCAGGTACACACCGGACACGTAGTCGGTGTAGTCGACGGTGGCGCACTGGTGCGTAGCCGCGTTCTTCAGCTGCCTGCCCGGCATCGCCTCGGCGGTGCCTGCGGACACCACCGCCAGCGCGGACACCGACGCCAGCGCGCCGGCCAGAATCCCCTTCACCCGCATCGGGCGACCTCCTTCTGCTCCGTGGTCGCCACCCATGATCATCGCGGATCCGCTTGGTGCGCAGGGGCTTTCGTTCGTACGAAAGGGCAAATGCGGCCGTACCGTGGACGAGTGGATCCCTGGCTGTCGATCGAGGTCACGCTCGGCCCTTGAGCCGGACCGCATGCCCTGAAGGCCACCATGACGGCACTGAGCGCCCCAAATGTTCCCTTCGCACGGGGCGGCTGCGGGCATCGTCGCGTGGCCGATGCCGTGAAGGTGGCCTTCACGGCATTGAGTGCCGTGAAGGCCACCTTCAGAGCATCCCGACCGGGGCCCCGGAAAAAAGTTCGAGGGGTGTGTCCACGAAGCGGGGTGGCTGTTCGTAGTGATGGTGTAGGCAGCAGAGAGCCAGACAAAAGCGGAGGATCCGACCATGAAGTACATGCTCCTGATCACCAGCGCCCCGACCGGTTCCGAGCAGGCGGGCAGCGGGTGCACGCCCGAGGACTGGCAGGTCTACGACAAGGAGGTCAAGGACGCGGGGATCTTCGTGACCGGGCATTCGCTCGCCGATCTCACCACCGCGACCACGGTCCGCGTCGGCCCCGACGGCGAGCGGTCGATCACCACCGACGGGCCGTTCGCCGAGACCCGCGAGGTCCTCGGCGGCTACTACGTGATCGACGTGCCCGATCTCGACGTCGCGCTCGACTGGGCGGCCCGCTGCCCCGGCTCGCGCGACGGCGGGTCGATCGTGGTGCGCCCGATCGCCGACTTCGACTGACCGGGCAACCAGAAATGGACGAGCGCGTCGCGGGCGAGGTGGAAGCGATCTTCCGCGAAGAACGCGGAAGGCTGCTGGCGTCGTTGGTGCGCCGCTTCGGCGACCTCGATCTCGCTGAGGAGGTCACTTCGGACGCGATCGAGGCGGCCGTGGCGCGCTGGCCGGTCGACGGCATCCCGCCCAAACCCGGCGCCTGGCTGTTGACCACGGCCCGCCGCCGCGCCGTCGACAAACTGCGCAGGGACAAGGCGTATGCCGCCAAACTGGCGGTCCTGCAGGTGGACGCCGAGCGGGCCGCACCCGCCGCGGACACCGGGGACGAACTGCCGGACGACCGGCTCCAGCTCTTCTTCACCTGTGCGCATCCCGCACTTCCCGCCGAGGACCGCACGGCGTTGACGCTGCGCTGCCTCGCCGGGTTGACCACGCCCGAGGTCGCGCGGGCGTTCCTGGTGCCCTCGGCGACGATGGCGAAGCGGATCGTGCGGGCCAAGAAGAAGATCAAGGAAGCCAGGATCCCGTTCCGCGTGCCCGGCGCGGACGAGCTGCCGCACCGCCTTCCCGGCGTGCTGCAGGTGCTCTACTCGATCTTCACCGAGGGGTACGCGGCCACGCGCCTCGACCTCGCGGAGGAAGCGATCCGGCTGGCGAGGATCCTGCACCGGCTGCTGCCGCGCGAGCGCGAAGTCACCGGCCTGCTCGCGTTGATGCTGCTGGTGCACGCCCGCCGCGACGCGCGCACCGGCGGCGACGGCGAACTGGTCCTGCTCGACGACCAGGACCGCGGCCGCTGGGACCGTCCGATGATCGAGGAAGGCTTGGCGCTGGCGCCGCTCGCGCTCGGCGGCACGCCGGGCCCGTACGGCGTGCAGGCCGCGATCGCCGCGCTGCACGACGAGGCCGCCGACGTGGCGACCACCGACTGGCCGCAGATCGTCGCGCTCTACGACGTGCTGCGCGCGCTCATCCCGTCGCCGGTCGTCGAGCTGAACCGGGCGGCGGCGATCGCACTGCGCGACGGCCCGCCCGCCGGGCTGGCACTGCTCGACGACCTCGACGAACCGCGCCTGCGCGACTACCACCCGTACCACGCCGCGCGCGCGGACCTGCTTTCCCGGCTGGGCCGCCATTCCGAGTCGGCCGACGCCTACCGGCGAGCGCTCGACCTCGCCGGCACCGAACCCGAACGCGAGCTCCTGCGCCGCAGGCTCGCCACCGAACAGGAGCACTGAACCATGACCGACAAGGCCACCATCCTCAGCTGGCTCGAAGCCGAACGCCTCAGCATCGCCGATCTCCTCGAAGACCTCAGCGACACCGAATGGGAAACCCGCTCGCTCTGTCCGGAGTGGACGATCGGGCAGGTCGCCGCGCACATCACGACGTCCACACGCGACACTCTGTTCGGGACGGTCCGCGACGTCATCAAGGCGCGCGGCAACTGGGACCGTATGAACGCCACCGTCGCGATCGAACGCGCCGCGAAGTTCTCGCGGGAGGAGCTGATCGCGCAGATCCGCGAAACCGCGGGATCGGCGCGCCGGGCGCCCGGCGCCGCGGTGATCGACCCGCTGGTGGACATGCTCGTGCACGGCCAGGACATCGCCCGCCCGCTCGGCCGCGCCAGGACCATGCCGCTACCGCAGACCGCCGCGGCGCTCGCGCACGTCGCGAAGAGCCCGTTCTACGGCGCGCGCAAGCGTTTCCGCGGGATCAAGCTGGTCGCCACGGACGTGGACTGGACCTCCGGCACCGGCGAGGAGGAGATCCGCGGTACCGCGAGCGATCTACTGCTGGTCGCCACCGGCCGGACCGCAGGACTGGCCGGACTCTCGGGTTCCGGCGCCGAACGCGTGGCCGCCGCGCTGTGAACGACCGCCTCGCCCGAGCGTGGACGGACGCCGCCGAAGGTTACGAAGCCTACTTCGTCCCCCGGTTCGCGCCGTGGGTGAGCGATGCCGTGAACGCGCTGCGCGATCTCCCCGACGGCCCGATCCTGGTGCCCTGCTGCGGAACTTTTCCGGAACTGGCAGGACTTTCGGCACGGTTCCCCGGCCGCGAGCTGGTGGGCATCGACCTCTCGGCTGGCATGGTCCGGCTGGCCGCGGAACGCGCGGCGGGCCGGGCGAACGTGACCGTCGTCGAAGGCGATGCCGCCACCCTTGCTCCACAGTGGACGGAAAGCTGCGCCGCGGTGGTGTCGGTGTTCGGGCTCCAACAGCTCCCCGATCCCGCCGCGGCGCTGCGGTCCTGGACGGGCGCGCTGCGGCACGGCGGGCGGCTTTCGGTGGTGTACTGGCCGGGACAGGTCGAGCGGGACGGCCCGTTCGCCCGCATGGCCGCGCTAGTCCGCGCCCGCGTCGGCGCCTCCGATCGCACCTGGGAAGACGCGGTCCGCGCGCAGGCCGACCACGACGAGTTCCTCGAACACCCGATGTCCCACGAAGACGCGGCCACGTTCTTCGACGCCTACACCCGATCCGGCCCACTGCGCGCGCTCGCCGCCGCACGCGGTGACGCGTTCATCGCGGACCTGCGGACCGAGTTCCTGCGCGACGCACCACCCGGCGAATGGACACACCACCCACGAGCCCGACACCTCTTGCTACACAAGGAAATCACGCCGCCGACGTGACTACACGGTTCTCCAACCAGGAGCGGTAGCGGCGAAGGGCACGGCGCTGCAGCACGGTTTCCTTGAGGAGGGCGAGTTTCGGGTCGGCACCCGGTCGGGTCGCCTTTCCCTTGCCGAGCCGCCGCAGCTGGCGGCGCACCCGCGCCATGCCCGCGACCGAAGCCAGTGCCTTGTCCTTGATCCGCACCGGGTCGAGCTCGACCGCGGCTTCGCCGTCGTGCCGCCACTTGCCAGGCAGATCGGGATCCACGGCCAGCGCGCTGCCCATGCCGACGAGGGCGACACCGCTGGCGAGGACCTCTTCGGCGACGGGACGGCGGACGATTCCGCCGGTCAGCATCAGCGGCAGCGGGCTCGTCCGCACGAGTTCTTCGGCGAGGGTGAGGAAGTACGCCTCGCGAGCCAGCGTCCGGTCGTCTGCGGAACGGCCCGACATCGCCGGGCTTTCGTAGCTGCCGCCGGACAGTTCGACCAAATCGACCCCGAGCCCGGCCAGCATCTCGATGACCTTGCCCGCGTCGGCGGCGTCGAACCCGCCGCGCTGGAAATCGGCGGAGTTCAGTTTCACCGCGACCGCGAACGAAGGGGCGACGGCCGCGCGGGTCGCACGCACGACGTCGAGCAGGATGCGCGCGCGGTTTTCGAGCGATCCGCCCCATTCGTCGGTGCGCTTGTTCACCAACGGCGACAGGAACTGCGAGAGCAGATATCCGTGGGCGGCGTGGATTTCGACGCCGTCGAACCCCGCCTGCTCCGCTCGCCGCGCGCTTTCGGCGAACCGCGCCACCGTCGCCGCGATCTGCCCGGCGGTCATTTCGACGGGCCGCGCGAGCCGTTTGCTCTGCTTGCCGACGTCCACCTTGACCGCCGACGGACCCCACGCCACCCCGGGCATGGCGGCCAGCACCTGCCTGCCGGGGTGGTTGAGCTGCATCCACACCCGCGCGCCGCCGCTCTTCGCGGCCAGCGCCCATGCTCGGAACGGTTCCAGCGGCGAATGCTCGTCGAGCACGACTCCCGCGGGGCCGGTGAGCGCTTCGGCGTGGACCATGACATTGCCGGTGATGACGAGCCCGGCGCCGCCGCCGCTCCAGCGGCGGTACAGGCGGTGGAGCCGGTCGCCGGGCAGTTGCCCGTCGCCCGCCATGTTCTCCTCCATGGCCGCTTTGACCAGCCGGTTCTCGATGACCGACCCGTTCGGCAGGGTGAGCGGGGCGAAAAGCGGCGAGGACATCGGATCCCTCCGGTCGATGCGGTATGTTTACGATGCTCACATCACGATAGGAGGCAATGTAAGCGATGTCAACATCGGCGAAGTCCGGTTACCACCACGGCAATCTGCGGGCGAGCCTGCTTTCCGCCGCGATGCGGATGCTCGAACAGGGCGAGCCGTTCTCGCTGCGCGCGGTCGCCCGGCGCGCGGGCGTGTCTCCCACGGCTCCGTACCGCCACTTCGCCGACCGCGAGGCGCTCGAATCAGCCCTGGCCGCCGAAGGGCTCCGCGCCCTCAAGGCCGACCTGACGACGGACCGGACCATGCCGGAATCGGTGTCGGACCTGGCCGATTTCGGTGTCGCCTACGTCAACTTCGCCCTCCGGCGCCCCGCACTGTTCCGGCTGATGTTCGGCGGCGAGTGCGACACGGAGAACGCGGACCGCGTGCGGGCCGCCGCCGAGGTGCACGAACTTCTCGCCGTCGCGGTGACCGGCATGTTCCCTGAGGTCGACGCGTCCCCTCTCGCCACCGCGGGCTGGGCGCTCGTACACGGCCTGGCCTTCCTTCACCTAGACGGGAAGTTCCCGGCCACCTCGCCGGACGACGTGGCGAACCGCGTGCACTCCTCGTTCGAAGCCATCTTCGCGGCCGGGAGCACGTCGAGCCGCCGCCGGAAATGAGCCGGTGTTGACAGTGCTCACATAGCGGGGCTAGCTTGGTGTGAGCACTGCACACATTGAGCGAAGGAGCCGTGCGATGTCACCGTCCCGTGAGGGCACCCGGCCCGGCACGGTCGAGGTGGACCTCGGCGGCCGCCTGGTCACCGTCCCGGAAGGCGGCCTGTACGACCGGTTCCGGATGGACACCGATCTCGACGAGGTCGCCCGCGATCCCCGGGTCAGCGGCGTGGACTTCTTCCGGCGGCTGCCCAAGACCGAGGTCGGTTCGCCGATCGGCCCGACGCGCACGCCGAACTTCTACTACCGCATGTCGTCCGCGCGGCTCACGACGCTCGCCCGCTCCCGCGCGATCCGCGCACGGCTGCCCGAGGAGCTGGCGCCACTGGAAGTGGCGCCGGGGCTCGGACTGGTCTCGGTGATCTTCTTCCGGTACGACGTGTGCGACATCGACTTCTACACCGAGGCCGCCGTCGGCGTCGCCGTCCGGCCCGCGCGCCACAGCGGGCCCGGGTTCGTCGACCTCGTGGCGGCACTGAAGAACGACCACCTCGACTCCTACGTGCTGTCCCTGCCGGTCAGTACCGAAATCGCGCAGGTCCGCGGCCACGACGGCTACGGATTTCCCAAGTGGGTCACCGAAATCGACGTCGACATCGATTCCGGTCGGACGAGCGCGCGCGTCGCCAACGACGACGGTGGCACCGATCTCGCACTGTCGGTCGCGACACCCCCGCAGACCTCCCGCCCCAGCGGAGAACATGTCTCCACGCTGACCTCGTTCACCTCGATCGGCGGCGCATGGCATTCGACGCTGAGCCAGACCAACGTGCTGTCGGCCGGAAGCGCGACGTTCCCGCGCGACGTCGACCTGCAGATCGGCCAGGGGCGCATGGCCGACGACCTGAGGTCGCTCAGGCCGATCAGGACTGTGCGGCTCGACGTCACGACCGAAGGCCAGCTCGCACTGCACATGCCAGTTCCGGTCTCGATCCGGGACCGGGGAACGCGAAGGGAACGGTGATGACTTCAGTCCTGATAGTCCTGTCCGCGGCGGACCACTGGACGCTCAACGACGGCACCGAGCACCCCTCCGGCTTCTGGGCCGAAGAGTTCGTCGTTCCCCACAACCTGTTCACCGGCGCCGGGTGGGACGTCACGCTGGCCACGCCCGGCGGCAAGCCCCCGACCGTCGACCAGCTCAGCCTCGGCCTCTCCGGCGGACTGCCCGGCAAGACCAGGAAGATCCGTGCCGGACTGGAGGAACTGGCACCGGTGCTCGCTACCCCGGCCAATCTGTCCGATGTGGACGAAGCCGACTTCGACGTGGTCTTCTACTCCGGTGGCCACGGCCCGATGGAAGACCTCGCCGTCGACGAAACCTCGGGCGCCCTGCTCACGAAGCGGTTCGCTTCGGGCAAACCGCTGGCACTGCTGTGCCACGCCCCCGCGGCCGCGCTCGCCGCGAAGAACCCCGATGGAAGCTGGCCGTTCGAGGGATACCGGATGACCGGACTGTCCAATCGGGAGGAACGCCTCAACCGGTTCGCCTGGAAAGCCAAGTGGCTGCTCGAAGACCGCCTCAAGGAGAACGGGGCACGCTACTCGGCCGGTCTTCCCCTGCGCCGCCACGTCGTGGTGGACCGCACCCTCTACACCGGACAGAACCCCGCCTCGTCCGCCGCACTGGCCCGCCGGGTGATCGAGGACCAGGGCTAGCCGCTCCCGCGCCGATCTTGCCGTCTCGCCTGAATAGAATGCTAGCATTCTACTAAGCGAGCAAGACGGAGGACGTGATGGGCAAGTGGCGCGGTAATCCCTGGGTGGTGCTCCTGACCCTCAGCCTGGGGTTTTTCATGACCCTGCTGGATCTGACGGCCGTCAACGTCGCCATCCCCAACATGATCGACAGCCTGCACGCCTCGCTCGACGAGATGCTGTGGGTGATCAACATCTACGTCCTCGCGCTCGCCGCGCTGTTGATCACCTCGGGCAGGCTGGGTGACACACGGGGGCCGCGCACGATGTTCATCGGCGGTGTCGCGCTGTTCACGCTGGCGTCCGTGCTGTGCGCGCTCGCGCAGGACCCGGCCCAGCTCATCGGCGCGCGGGTGCTGCAGGGCCTCGGTGCGGCGGCGCTGATGCCGCAGACGATGACGATCATCATCGGCACGTTCCCGCCGGAACGGCGCGGTACGGCGCTCGGCGTGTGGGGCGCGGTCGCGGGCGTGGCCACGATCGCCGGGCCGACGGTCGGCGGGTTGCTGGTCAGCAGTGTCGGCTGGCGGTGGATCTTCCTGGTCAACGTGCCGATCGGCGTGCTCGTGCTCGCGATGGCCGTCGCGCTCGTGCCGGACGTCCGCCACGGTGCGCGCCGCAAGCTGGACCTCGCCGGCGCCGGGATCGCCACCGTTGCGTTGTGCTGCTTGGCTTTCGCGCTCACCGAAGGTGAACGGTACGAGTGGAACGCGATGATCTGGGCGCTGCTCGGCGCGGCGGCGGTGCTGTTCGTCGCGTTCGGACTCCACCAGCGTTCCCGGCAGGGCAGCGAACCGCTGCTGCCGTTTGCACTCTTCCGCGATCGGAACTACGCGGTGATGAGCTTCGTGGCGGCGACCGTCCAGGTCGGCATGATCGGCCTGTTCCTGCCGGTGATGCTCTACCTCCAATCGGTACTGGGTTACAGCGCCATCGAATCGGGGTTGGTGATGGCGCCCGCGATGGTGGTCTCCGCGGTGCTTTCACCGATGGCGGGCCGGATCGCGGATCGCCTCGGCGGCAAGTACGTGCTGATGACCGGGCTGGTGCTGTTCGCGGCCGGGCTGGCGTGGCTCGCGCTGATCGTCGACCCCGGCCGGGTGTGGTGGGAGTTCCAGCCCGCGCTGCTGGTGTCCGGGTTCGGGATCGGCTGCCTGTTCGGCCCGATGATCACGGTCGCGATGTACGGCGTGGACCCGAGGATGGCCGGTGCCGCTTCGGGCGTGCTGAACACGATCCGGCAGATCGGGACGGTTCTCGGCAGCGCCGCTGTCGGCGCGGTGCTGCAGACGAAACTCGCCGACGCACCGCTCGTCGACGCGGTGGGGCCGACGCTCGTGCTCCCCATCGCCGTGCTCACGATCGGCGCCCTGACGTGTTTTTTGGTGCGGCAGAAACGAACCGCCGTACCGGAGGCCGCGTTGAGCCGGTAGTCGCTAATAGTCCCCCCAGTAGTTCTTGGTGGCTGTCGCGACGGCGGCGAAGCCGTGGTCGAGCATTTCCTTTTCGTAGGCGCGGACGGAGTCGAGCATCGGCTCACCGGAAATCAGGTGAGAGACGAGCAGGCCCGCGTCGTGCACCGCGACCCCGGCGCTGACCCCGGCCGGCGCCATCGGATGCGCCGCGTCGCCGACCAGTGTGACCGGCACCGTCGGCCACGGCTCGGGACGCTCGGAGACCTGGACACTCGCGGGCAGGACGTACGCCGGATCGCCGAGCCGGATCAGCGCGCTCACCGACGGATCCCAGTCGGCGAGGGTCTTCCCGGCCAGGTCCAGCAGATCATCGGGATCGCGCTCGAAGAGCCCGGGACCGTAGAACTGGGCCGGGGCGGTGACCGCCCACATGACGTAGTCCTCGGTCGCGGGCAGCCCGAACTCGGCCGGATCGCGACGGAAGCGCTGCGCGGTCAGCGCGAGGCGGCGACCGTCCTGCCCCCGGACACCCAGGAATCCCCGGAGCGCGGCGGGCGGGGCCAGCTCACGAGCGCGCGCGGTGAGCGGCGTGCGGCCGAAGATCAACTGGTCTTCCTTGACGGAGACCGGGAAGTCGGGCACCAGTTGGCGCCGCACACCGGAATTGGCGCCGTCGGTGGCGACCAGCAGATCGCCCTCGGCGGTGGAGCCGTCGGTGAGGAACACCCGCACGGTGCCGTCCGCCAGCAGCTCGTAGCGGGAGAACCCGGCGCCGAACCGCGTCGAGCCCATCAGGCCCCGCAGCATGATCCGGCGCAGGGTGAGCCTGTCGACCGTGATACCGGAGGCGCCGGGCGGCGTCTCGATTTCGGTGAACTCCCGCAGATCCGGCCCGGCGAAGCTGACCCCGCCCTCCGCGATGCACGACGTGGCCACGGCTTGCTCGTACGCCTCGCTGGGCAGCCATTCGCGCAACGCGGCGTCACCGTCGCCGTTGATGTGGATCCGGTAGCCCTGCGCGCGGGCATCGACGGCGGCATCCCGCTCGAAAAGCGTTACCTCGTGGCCGTTTTTCAGCAGCCCGTGAGCGAGGCACGGGCCAGCCAGGCCCGCACCGATGATCAGAACTCGCACCATTTACCCCCTGGATGAGATCGTCTCAGTTGAGACTTTCTCGAATGCTACCATGGCGGCCATGGCTGCTCAACCGGTCGATCCGGCAACGCTCGGACTGCTGCTCTACCGCGCCCACCAGCTCGCCAGGGGGAAGGCCAACGACGCGGCCGCACCCACCGGGCTCGCGCTGCACCACGCGGCAGCACTGTCGGCGATCCAGAGCGGGGCGGTGCGCAGCCAGCGCGAACTGGGCACGGCGATCGGCATCGACAAGTCGACCCTGGTGCGGATGCTCGACGACTTCGAGCGCTGGCACCTGGTGCGGCGGCAGCGCGCGGCGGAAGACCGCCGCGCGTACGAAATCGTGATCACCGAAGAAGGCGAGGAGCGGTTGCGCGAAGCGAACGAGCTTTACCGCGAGGCGATGCGAGAGCTGTTGAAAGTCTTTGACGCCAAGGAACAGCGCCACCTGCACGACCTGCTGGCGCGGTTCGCCGACCAGGAGGGCTGACCGTGGTGCTCAGTCCAGTATGAAGACGAGGTCCAGGCCCTGCCCGGCGATGTCGCGGTAGTAGGCGGCGAGCCGCCGCAGATCCGCGGTGATCCGGGCGAAGGCATCGTCGTCGTCTTCGCTCGGACCGACCTTGTACAGGCAGAGGTCCACCATGTCGGCGACGGAGAACCGCTCACGCGCGGCGGCGAGGTCGAGCGCGTCGATCGTGGCCGCGGCTTCGGCGAGGAATCGCGCGGTGGAGCACCGCAGCGGCACGCCCTGGACACCGCGGGCGTGTTCGGCGAAGGGCTCATCACCCTGGATGATCCGGTACGGCAGCGACCGCTCCCGCTCGGTCCACTCAGCGATCGCGTGGCGGCCAGCGGGGTCAAGGACGTACTCGGCGTGGTCGTGCGAGCGGTTGGGGAAGAGCATCCGCTCGGACGCGAGGCCGTGGGGAAGTTCGCTGGGCGGTATCTGTTCGTCGGCCAGCTCCCACGCGCGCGGGTCCTGGCGGATCCGGCGCAGTGGAGCGGAGTCGAGCCGGACGGGCAAGGCCGAGAGGTCGAAGCCCACCCGGGATCAGCCGAGGTGGGTCAGGAGCAAGCGCCACTGCGCGGCGGGGAAGCCGAGGGTGCCTCCGGTCCGGTCCTTGGTGTCCCGCACCAGGATCGCCTGCCGGTCTCGCCCGACCTCGACACAATCGCCGTTGGTGGTGCTGTAGCTGCTGATGCGCCAGCCGACCTCCACGCAGTTGCCGCCATTGCTGGTGTAACTGCTGGTGCGCCACGCGATGAGGCTGGTCTCAGACATCTTCCTCTCCCGGCGGGTAGAGCTTCATCGCTAGGTTGGCGATGAACTCTCTGGATTGTCCCTCATCGAGAGCCTTGTCGGCCAGGGCCGACAAGATCCGCCGGTAGGCTGATATCTCCACGGGTTCCTCAAGGAACAGACATGAAGTCTCGCTGTCCAGGTAGACCACCGGTTTGAAATCCTGGAACTCCATCAGCTGAAACGGGCCTGCGATGCCGGGGTGCCCGCCGATTGCCGCAGGGACAACCCGGACAGAGATGTTGGGCCGCACCAACAGGCGCAGGATGTGGTGCATCTGCTCTGACATGGTGATCGCTCCGCCGATCGGCAGCTTGAACGCGAACTCATGTATGAAGAACACGAAGCGCAGAGGAGGCTGCCTACTCAGGAGAGCCTGCCTCGCCAACCGAGCCGACACTCGGTCATCAATCTCATCAGGTGGCACATTGCCGGTCTCGGCAGTCAGTGCGCGTGCATACTCGGCAGTCTGGAGCAAGCCGTGGATCACGACAGACTGGAAGTCCCAGATCGACACAGCCCGGTTTTCGTGCTCTACCAAGGTCACAAGCTGTTTCGGTAGGCGTGAGCCGTGTTTCTGGAGCCAGCCGGGGGTGTCCGCTTCCCGGCACAAGGCCAGGAGGCGGGTCTTCTCCTCCGCTGTCGCGCCGCAGACCGCCAGCACCTCGATGACGTCCATCTCCGAGCCGCCGCGTTTGCCGTTCAGCAGGCGCGAGACCCGGCCTTCCGACCACTTCAGCTTGTGCGCCAGCTGCTTCCCGGTGAAGTTCGCGCCCTGCATGGCGGCGCGCAGGCCCTCGCCGAGTTCGCGTCTGCGGATCGTCGGCTCGCGATCATCCATGTGCTCGAAGGTAACCCGGCCGACACCGGAAATGGGGAATTGTCCCTCGAAAAGGGGCATGCGTGCGCAGGGGACAACCAGTTACCTAGAATGCGGAGGTAACCATGACCACGCTTTCCCCGACCGTCGCCGAAGCCTACAAACTACTGCGGACGCAGATCTACGAACACCTCGACACGGCCGAGTTCCTCGCGCTGAAGGACTTCTGGTCCGAGGACGACCACGAGGCCCTTCGTCAGCTCGTTCCCGACTTACTGCAGGTCATCCGTGCCGTGTGGCACCGGCACGAACCCAACTGGACGGGCACCTGCCGCCTCTGCCTTCGCGAATGGCCGTGCGCCACCGCACGGCTCATCCACCGCGAGGTCATGGACCCCGAAAACTATTTCACCCGCATTCACGAGAACGAAGGATAACCGTTCCGGTGTTACCGATTCGCACCACGATCACCTGGTCTTCGCGTCCGCGATCTTTTCGCGGATCCAGTCGGCGATGACGTCCACTCGCGAGGTCCGCTCCGGCCCGGTGTGCGGGCAGGTCGGGCCGCCGCTTTCGAGCGAAACGAGCCTGCTGTCGTTCGGTTGCTGCTCGAAGTAGGGCGCGCCGGAGTCGGTCGGGCACGCGCTGGTGTCCGGCTTCGGCCAGTAGCCGGTGACGTTCGTGACGACGTCCTGCACGTCGTGCACCTTGACGATGCCGAGCCTGAGGTGCTTGGCGGGCCCCGTCGCGTCGGGCGATTCCTGGCCCCAGCCCGCCAGCACGAGGGTTTCGTCCTTGCGCGGGCCCTCCTCGCGCAGCGGGATCGGCTTGATGTCGTCGACCGGCTGGTCCAGCTTGGCGATCGACACGTCGTTCTTCGGCGACTGGTGGACCTCGACGACGGACCGCTCGTGGCCCTTGTCGGTGTCGGCGTCG
This sequence comes from Amycolatopsis sp. CA-230715, assembly GCF_018736145.1. Classification (GTDB taxonomy): domain Bacteria; phylum Actinomycetota; class Actinomycetes; order Mycobacteriales; family Pseudonocardiaceae; genus Amycolatopsis. The sequence continues at coordinate 5,691,005 of NZ_CP059997.1, read as the reverse complement.
TCGACGCGGCCGATGATCGCCTTCGTCTTGTACGGGACGGGGCCGCTGACCGGTTTGCGGTTGACGTCGTGGAAGCAGTGGCCCGCGGTGATCACCCACTGCCGGTCGATGAGGGCGCCCGAGCACGCGCTGTCGTACTTGCTGCCGTCCGGCTTCGGGATGTCGGTCATCAGGAACTTGACCGCGAACGGGAAGATGCCGTCGTTGACCTCCACGCCGTTGGCGACCGCGCCCGCGGGCTGCGCCGCGACGACGCCGATCCCGATGGCCGCGGCGGCGACCGCCCCGGCCACCACCTTGGAGCTCGTGCGCCGCATCATCTCGAAAACCTCCACACAATCCATCGCCGTCGAGTCGGAAACTATCCGACCACCGCGCGTGGGGCAGGACAAGATTTCGGTGTCCACGAGGGACAAAAGTGCGGCCACATTGGACTGGACAGGCAATCATCCCGCTTCGGACGCAACCGATGCGCGCGGTAGCCATTCCGACGCGGAGGGTTTCCGCACTGAGTCCACTTCGGACATCGAAGCGCGGATGACCAGCCTGATCAGGCCTTCGAAGCCTTGACGGCCGCGATGAGGGCGTCGAGCTGACCGCGATCCACGGCGGTGGTGAAGATCCCGGCCGCCCGGCGGTCCAGCCGGGGTCCGGCACCGGTCGGTTCGAAGTGCTCGCGAAGTTCTTCGCGACTGCGCGGCGCGGGGCGGCGCAGCGGGGTCGAACGGGTGGACCACGTCGGCCTGTTCCGCGTACAGGTCGGGCAATTCGCCCCCGAGGTCTTCGGCACGGGCGGCAAGTCCGCGTCGACGGAAGAAGTGGCCCGTGGTGCCGAAGTCGGCATCGCCACCGTTTTCCGCCACTTCCCCACCAAGGCGGCACTGGTGGAAGCCGTTCTTTCGCCGCCCTGTTGCGGCGCGCCCAGTTGGCGGGCGCTGTCCGGGACGATGCCGAACTGCCCGAGGTCTACGCCTTGCTGGTTGCCGCATCGCGCGCCGCCACGAACCTCGATGCGGAAGCACGAGGCAGGATGCTCGCCATCGTTTTCGACGGCCTCGTCAGCGGCTGACGGCGTAGTGGAGATGCGTGACTCCGGGTGCGGGGACGGCTTCGATGAGTCGCAAGTGGACGTGCTCGGGCAGTGACGGGAAGAACGGCCTGCCGCCGCCGAGCAGGATCGGCCGCTGGTGGAGGATCACCTCGTCGACGAGCCCGGCGGTCAACGCCGCGGCCGTGACACCACCGCCCATCAGGCCGACGTCCTTGCCGCCCGCGATCTCGCGGGCCGCCGCGATCGCGTCCTCGATTCCCGTGGTGACAAGGGTTTGCCGCTCGGTGATCTCCGGCGCGGGGCGGCTGCTGACGAGGACCAGCTCGGCGTTCGGGTGCGGGCTTCCGCCACCGAAGCGCTCGGAGTCCTCGTAGGTGTTGCGGCCCGCCACGACCGCGCCGACCCGCCCGGCGGCGGCGTCGAAAACGCGGGCGCTGGGCTCGCTCAGCTTGAACCCGCCGAATTCCCGGCTGGGCGTGTCGCCGTCGAAGTACCAGTCGAAGAGCATTCCGCCGTCGCCGAGCCCGTTGCCGGGCCCGGGCTCGCGACCGGTGATGTACCCGTCGACCGACACCGAGTGCGCGCTGATGACCTTGCTCATGTCTTCGTTCCCTTCGTCAGTTCCTTGAAGAGACCGTAACATTTGAAGTTCCCTGAGGGAACCCTGATTGCTAAACTGGTCGCATGCAGCGCACGAACTTCGGCGGGATGGCGTGCTCGATCGCGCGCACGCTCGACGTCATCGGAGAACCGTGGTCGCCGCTGATCCTGCGCGACGTGTGGGCGGGCGCGACCCGGTTCGAGCAGATCCAGGCGGATCTCGGCATCTCGCGCAAGGTCCTGACCGAGCGGCTGAACCACCTCGTGGCCCACGGCGTGCTCGAACGCCAGCCGTACGACCAGCGGCCGCGGTACGAGTACGTGCTGACCGCGAAAGGCGCCGAACTCGTCGACCTGCTCATCGTCATGGTGGGGTGGGGCGACAAATGGCTCGCGGGCGAAGCGGGCCCGCCCGTGCTGTACCGCCATCGGGCGTGCGGCGAGATCAGCCGGGCGGAACTCCGGTGCGCGCACTGCGGGGAACCGATGCACGCGAGCGACATCGACCTGCTGCCGGGGCCCGGGGCGGGGTGAGTCCGGCTTCGCCCGTGGTGCCCGCGGCCGAGAATGTCGTTACGAGGGCCGAATTTGGGGCGCTCAGCGCCGTCAGGGTGGCCTTCGGGGCAGAGAGATCCGCCCCGCGGCCGGGGGAAGTGCGCGGCTACACCGGGGTGGGGGTTTTCGTGAGCTGTGTCAGGACTTTCGCGCACCAGTCCAGCAGGGGCTCGTCGCGGAGTGCTGGCGCGCCCATCCGGCCGCCCGCGGGGCCTTCCGTCGGCTTCGGCACCGAGACCGTGTTCGTCACGGCCTTGTACATCGCCTTCGGGTACAAGCGCTTCAGCCGCACCATCTGCGAATCGGCCAGCGGCAGCGGGGCGAAGCGGATCGTGTTGCCCTGCGTGGAAACCTCGGTGACCCCGGCCGCGCGGCACACGTGCCGGAACGCGGCGACCGACAGCAGCCTGCGCACCGCGGCTGGCGGTTCGCCGTAGCGGTCAACCAGCTCTTCGCGGACGGCCGCCAAGCCCTCGGCATCCGGTGCGGCGGCGATTTTCCGGTACGCCTCAAGGCGAAGCCGTTCGCCGGGCACGTAGTCGTGCGGGATGTGCGCGTCGACGGGGAGGTCCACGCGCACCTCGGCGGGGGCTTCGTCCTCGATCGGCTCCGCGCCCGCGCTGCGGCGGAACACGTCCACCGCCTCGCCGACGAGCCGCACGTACAGGTCGAAGCCGACGCCCGCGATGTGCCCGGACTGCTCGGCGCCGAGGATGTTGCCCGCGCCGCGGATCTCCAGGTCCTTCATCGCCACGGCCATGCCCGCGCCGAGTTCGGTGTTCTGCGCGATCGTGGCGAGCCTGTCGTGCGCGGTCTCGGTGAGCGGCGCCTCCGACGGGTACAGGAAGTACGCGTAGCCGCGCTCCCGCCCGCGGCCGACGCGGCCGCGAAGCTGGTGCAGCTGCGCGAGGCCGAGCAGATCGCCGCGCTCGACGATCAACGTGTTCGCGTTGGAGATGTCGAGCCCGGTCTCGACGATCGTGGTGCACACGAGCACGTCGAACTCGCGCTCCCAGAAGCCCTGGATGATCTTTTCGAGCTTCTCCTCGTTCATCTGGCCGTGCGCGGTGACCACGCGCGCCTCCGGCACCAGCTCGCGGATGCGCTTCGCGGCCTTCTCGATCGAGGAAACCCTGTTGTGCACGTAGAAAACCTGGCCGTCGCGCAGCAGCTCGCGGCGCACCGCGGCGCCGACCTGCTTGTCGTCGTAGCCGCCGACGTAGGTCAGGATCGGGTGCCTGTCCTCCGGCGGTGTGAGGATCGTGGACATCTCGCGGATGCCCGCGAGCGACATCTCCAGCGTCCGCGGGATCGGGGTCGCGGACATGGTCAGCACGTCGACGTGCGTGCGCAGCGCCTTGATGTGCTCCTTGTGCTCGACGCCGAAGCGCTGCTCCTCGTCGACGATCACGAGCCCGAGGTCCTTGTAGCGGATTCCGGTCTGCAGCAAGCGGTGCGTGCCGATCACGATGTCGACGTCGCCGCCCGCGAGGCCCTCCAGCACACCGTCCACTTCGGACTTGTCGGTGAACCGGGACAGGCCCTTGATGGTGACCGGGAAGGACTGCATGCGCTCGGTGAAGGTGCTCAGGTGCTGCTGGGCGAGCAGCGTGGTCGGCACCAGCACGGCGACCTGCTTGCCGTCCTGCACCGCCTTGAACGCCGCGCGCACCGCGATCTCGGTCTTGCCGTAGCCGACGTCGCCGCAGATGACCCTGTCCATCGGGACACCGCGCTGCATATCGGTTTTGACCTCTTCGATCGCGGCGAGCTGATCGTTGGTCTCGGTGAACGGGAAGGCGTCTTCCAGCTCGTTCTGCCACGGCGTGTCCGCGCCGAACGCGTGGCCCGGCGCGGCCTGCCGGGCGGCGTAGAGCTGCACCAGCTCCGCGGCGATCTCCTTGACCGCCTTCTTCGCCTTGGCCTTGGTGTTCTTCCAGTCCGAGCCGCCGAGCTTGTTGAGCGTGGGCAGTTCGCCGCCGACGTACCGGGAAACCTCGTCGAGCTGGTCTGTCGGCACGAAGAGCCGGTCGCCGGGGTGGCCGCGCTTGGACGAGGCGTATTCGAGCAGCAGGTACTCGCGCGTGGCGCCGGCGACCGTGCGCTGCACCATTTCCACGAACCGGCCGATGCCGTGCTGGTCGTGCACCACGTAGTCGCCAGCCTTGAGGGCGAGCGGGTCCACCGCGTTGCGGCGGCGCGACGGCATCTTGGTGTTCAGGTCCTTTGTGGACTGCCCGGTGCTGGCGCCGCGGCCGGTGAGGTCCGATTCGCTGAGCACCACCAGCGCCAGCTCCGGCGCGACGAACCCGTCGGACAGCGCGCCGCAGGTGACCGTGACGACCCCGGGCGCGGGTGCCCCGGTGAGCCCGTCACCGGCGAGTGTCGCGGGCACCTCCGCGCCGGAAAGCTGTTCCACCGCGCGGGCGGCGGTGCCGTGGCCCGCGACCACGAGCACGGCGGCGCCACCGGAGGCGGTGTGCGCGCGCAGGTCCGTGGTGGCGCGCTCCAGCTCGCCCCGGTAGCCGGGCACGGCCTCCACCTTGACCCGGCACACGTCCTCGGCGTCGGTGGTGAGCTGCGAGATCGTCCACCAGGCGCGTTTGGTCTCCCCCGCGTGCTTCGCGACGCTGGCGAGATCCCGGTACGCCGAAGCGCCGAGATCGATGGGCGCCTGCCCGCCGCCCGCGGCCGTGGTCCACGAAGCTTCGAGGAACTCCTGGCCGGTGCGCACCAGGTCGTGCGCGCGGGCGCGGATCTTCTCGGGATCGGCGAGCAGCACGTGCGCGCCCTCGGGCATGGCGTCGGTGAGCAGCTCCAGCTCGCCCTCGCACAGCACCGGGATGAGCGCCTCCATGCCCTCGCACGGGATGCCGTCGGCGAGCTTGGTGAGCATCTCGGCGAGCTGGGCGTCCGCCGCGTGCGCCTCGGCCAGCTCGGCGGCGCGGGCCTTCACGTCGGCGGTGAGTAGCAGCTCGCGGCACGGCGGCGCGCTGACCTCGGAGATCTCGCCCGGCAGCGAGCGCTGGTCGGACACCGCGAAGGCGCGGATCTCGCTGACCTCGTCGCCCCAGAACTCGACCCGGACCGGGTGCTGCGCGGTCGGGCCGAACACGTCGAGGATGCCGCCGCGGACCGCGAACTCGCCGCGCTTCTCGACCATGTCGACGCGGGTGTAGGCCAGCTCGACCAGGCGCTCCAGCACGCCCTCGAACTCCTGCTCCTCGCCGACCTTCAGGTCGATCGGCGCGAGCGAGCCCAGGCCCGGCGCCATCGGCTGGATGAGGCTGCGGACGGTCGAGACGACGACGCGGGGCGGCGCGGCGCTCCGCAGGCTGTGCAGCACTTCCAGGCGCCTGCCGACGGTGTCCGCGCGCGGGGACAGGCGCTCGTGGGGCAGCGTTTCCCAGGACGGGAAGTCGACCACCTGATCGGCGCCGAGCAGGGCGGACAGCGCCGCGGTCAGCTCGTCGGCCTCTCTGCCCGTGGCGGTGACGGCGAGGACCGGCCTGCCCTGTTCGCCTGCTTTGTCTGCGGCCAGCGCGGCCACGACGAGCTGACGGGCCGCGACGGGGCCCTCGATCTCTAGTAGGGGGGCGCCTGCCCGTTCCAGAATCCCGCGCAGGGAGGGTTCGGGCAGCACTGTGTACAGGAGACCGGACAATGGAGCGCTTGTCACTTGACCCAGGGTACGTGGCCGGTCCGACAGTTCTCGCGCGAGCTTGGCGGACCTTCCCGGACGGCTGCGGTGCGGGCTGAAATCGTGGCGCTCAAGTCCCCGAGGGTGGCCTTCAGGAACCGAACGGAGCCCCGTCACCGACCTCGCGGCCCCGCCATCACTGTGGCCTTCGGGGACGGTAAGTACCGCGATTGGCGCGCTCAGGACACCTAAGTCGGGTGTTCAAACAACGCCGCGAACCGGACAATGGGTACCATGCGCCGGATCGCGATCTGCCTCGCCACCGCCGTCACCACCCTCGCCGCCACCGCGTGCGCCAGCCAGCTGCCGGAGAACCCGGTACCGCGTACACCGCAGGCGGCGAAGCTCGCCGTCACCGAGGTCACGAACACGCTCGCGCACGGCTGGGACGTCGGGTTCCTGCCGGGCGGGAAGCTGCTGGTGACCCAGCGCCCCGGCAAGCTCGCGCTCATCTCGGGCACGACCGTCACCCAGCCCGCTGCCGATTTCTCCGACGTGTTCGTCCGCGGTGAAAGCGGGCTCATGGGGCTCGTCGTCAAGCCCGATTTCGAGAAGAGCCGCCAGTTCATCACCTGCCAGGCCCACAAGGAGGGCACGAAGGCGGTCGACATCCGGCTGGTGACCTGGAAGCTCAGCGAGGACGAGCGCACCGCCACCAAGGTCGGCGACCTGCTCACCGGGCTGCCGGTCAACCCGGGCGGGCGCCACGGCGGCTGCCGCCCCACGATCGCCGCGGACGGCGCGCTGCTCGTCGGCACCGGCGACACCGCGCGCGCGACCATCGCGCAGGACCGGCACAGCCTCGGCGGCAAGATCCTGCGCATCGACGTCAACACCGGGAAACCGTTGCCGGACAACCCGTTCATCTCCTCGACGAACCCGAACGAGCAGCGGATCTACAGCTACGGCCACCGGAACACCCAGGGCGTCGCGCTGCGGCCGGGCACCGGGCAGGTGTTCACCACCGAGCACGGCCCCGACGTCGACGACGAGCTGAACCCGTCGGTCGCGGGCGGCAACTACGGCTGGGACCCGTCGAGGGGCGGCACCACTCCCGACGGCTACGACGAAAGCGTCCCGATGACCGACACGACCCGCTTCCCGGACGCCATCCGTCCACTGTGGACGACCGGGAAGATGACCGAGGCGATCTCCGGCGCGGCCTTCCTCACCGGCAAGATCTGGGGCGCGCTGGAGGGCAGGCTCGCGGTCGTCGCGCTCAAGGGGCAGAAGATGCTGCTGTTCTCGCTCGACGCCGCCGGGCAGAAGGTCACCGAGGTGACGGTGCCGCCGGAGCTCAGCGCCTACGGCCGCCTCCGCGCCGCGCGCAGCGGCCCCGACGGCGCCCTGTACGTCACCACGTCCAACGGCACGGGCGACAAACTCCTCCGCGTGACCCCGGCCTGAGCCTCCGGGGGACTCCCCGTGATAGCCACTTTGACGGCGCGCGATGCCGTCAAAGTGGCTATCACGGCATCGCGCCGAAAGTGACGTTCAGGGAATCCAGTGCCCCGAACGTCACTTTTGGGGCACTGGAAAGCGGGTGGTCGAGCATGCGAGGGGTGGATTTGTGGCGTTGAGCGCCCCTAAGGCCACCTTCGGGGCATGCACGGGCGCTGCCCGCACGTGAGCGAGGGCCGAGAAAGTGGCGCTAGGGTCCCCGAAGGTGGCCTTCGGGGATCGATGGAGGACGCCCGTCACCGGCCGTCCCGCCGCGCACCCGACATCACGGTGATCTTCGGGGCGTTCAGGTCCGCGAACGCTATTTCCGCGGGACCTCAACGGATTTCTTCTGGGCGCGGGATTTCCGCGCGGGTGGCCATCACTGCATACCGAGCAAGCAAGCTCAGTTCGCGGTGTGCGCGCCGCCGTTGAGGTGGAGTACCTGGCCGGTGATGTGCCCGGCTTCGGGCGAACCGAGGAAGAACACCAGGCCAGCCACCTCCTCCGGGGTGCCCGCGCGCTTGTTGAACGCGGCGCCGACCCGCGACTGGATCCATTCCTCGGTCACCGTGCCGTGGAAGAACTCCGTGTCCTTGATGACGCCGGGCGCCACGATGTTCGAGCTGATGCCGCGCTCGCCGAGAGCGCGCGCGGTGTCGACGTTCCACGCTTCGAGCGCGGCCTTCGAGGCCCCGTACGAACCGGAGCCCGCCTTCGCCGCGATCGAGCCGATCGTGACGATGCGCGCGTTCTCCGCGAACCGCGGCTTGAGCGCCGCGGTGACCAGCACCGGCGGGTAGACGTTCAGTTCGAGGTTCGCGCGCCACGCGTCGGCGAGGCCCGCGAGATCGCCTTCGGCCGGGGCCTGGCGGATCCGGTCGGTGTTGCCGCCCGCGTTGTTGACCAACACGTCGACCCGTTCCGGCAGGGCGCCGAGCGCGTTCTCCACGGCGGCCGGGTCCGTCGCGTCGAACGCCACGGGCACCGCGCCGAGCAGGGTCGCGGCCTCGGTGAGCACCTGCTCCCGCCGCCCCGTGATGGTGACGCGGTCGCCCGCCTTCACGAACCGTTCCGCCACCGCGTACCCGATCCCGGTCCCGCCGCCGGTGACGACCACTTCGCGCTGCGCCATGAATTCCCCTTTCGCCGCATCGAAAATAAACGATCACACCGGAAAACACGGAAAATGTCCCGCTGGCCGGGCTCAGTCCAGGCGGCGGCGCGGCTTGTGCTCCAGGTGCGAAAGCCCGTTCCAGGCGAGGTTCACCAGGTGCGCGGCCACCTCGTCGCGCTTCGGCTTGCGCGCGTCGAGCCACCACTGCCCGGTCAGCGCGACCATCCCGACCAGTGCCTGCGCGTACAGCGCGGCGAGCTTCTCGTCGTAGCCGCGCGCCGCGAACTGCTGGGCGAGGATGTGCTCGACCTGGCTCGCGATGTCGTTGAGCAGGGTCGAAAAGGTGCCCGTCGAACTCGCCACCGGTGAATCGCGCACCAGGATCCGGAACCCGTCGTGGGAATCCTCGACGTAGCTGAGCAGCGCCACCGCGGCCTGCTCCAGCATCACGCGCGGGTGCCCACCGTGCAAAGTGGACACCATCCGGTCGAGCAGCAGCTGGGTCTCCCGGTCGACGACGACCGCGTAGATCCCTTCCTTGCCCCCGAAGTGCTCGTACACCACGGGTTTCGACACGTTCGCGCGATGCGCGATCTCCTCGATCGAGGTGCCGTCGAAACCCTTTTCCGCGAACAGTTCCCTCGCCACCGTGACGAGCTGCTGCCTGCGTTCGGTCCCGGTCATGCGGACGCGGGCCACCGGTGCGGCTGGACGCACACCGGTGGCCGCTTCACGCTTAGCCCGACGTCTGGCCGCCACGCCTGAGCACAGTAGACCCCCGGCGCTACTTGCTCTCGGTCGCCAGCCTGGCCAGGCGCTGCGGGGTCGGCCAGCGCACCGCGTAGGCCCAGCCGAACTTCTCGAAGATCCAGATCGTGCGCGCGGACAGGTCGATCTGGCCGCGCTGGACACCGTGGCGCGCGGACGTCGGGTCGGCGTGGTGCAGGTTGTGCCACGACTCGCCGAAGGAGAAGATCGCCAGCGGCCAGAAGTTGGCCGACTTGTCGCGTGCCTGGAACGGGCGCTCGCCGATCATGTGGCAGATCGAGTTCACCGACCAGGTCACGTGGTGCAGCACGCAGATGCGCACGAGCCCGGCCCAGAACAGCGCGGTCACGCCGCCCCACAGCGACCACGTGATGAGCCCGCCGAGAATGCCCGGCACCACGATCGACAGCAGCGTCCACAGCCAGAAGAGCTTGTTCACGCGGACGATGTCGGGGTCCTTCAGCAGATCCGGCGCGAAGCGCTCGGCGTTGGTGCGGTCGCGCTCGAACATCCAGCCCATGTGCGCGTGCCAGAAGCCCTTGGCCACCGCGAACGGCGTGGTGCCGAAGGCCCACGGCGAGTGCGGGTCACCGTCGCGGTCGGAAAACGCGTGGTGGCGGCGGTGGTCGGCGACCCAGACGATGACCGGGCCCTGCACGGCGAGGCTGCCCGCGATCGCCAGCGCGATCCGCAGCCAGCGCTTCGCCTTGAACGAACCGTGTGTGAAATAGCGGTGGTAGGACACCGTGATCCCGAGACCGCTGATGCCGTAGAACACGACGAACAGGCCGACGTCGACCCAGCTCAGGCCCCAGCCCCAGGCGAACGGGACCGCGACGAGCAGCGCCACCAGCGGGGCGATCACGCCGAAGTACACCGAAAGCTGCAGCGGGAAGGTGCGCCTACCGCTGATGACGGGCTTGGGCCCCTTGGCTTCGGGGGTCTCACCAGAGCCGGGCGAGCGGTCCAGGGTTGCCGTCATGCACTTCACTTCTTCCTGCGACAGGCTCCCGTAAGGGTGGCCTAACCTACGATGCCGTAAGTTACGGTACCTCAGCTACCCGCCCCTGTGGAGAGCCAAACGTGGGGCACGTCTCCGCAGGTCCGCTGCCCTCGGTGGACCTGCCCCCACGCAGCCCGCCGAATATGACTATCCTGACCAGGCGTGATCCGCCGTGGTGTAATCGGCAGCACCTCAGATTTTGGTTCTGATAGTTCAGGTTCGAATCCTGGCGGCGGAGCAACGACGAGCAGACGACGGGGGTGGCCCAGCTGCACGGTGAGGCACTCGACCAGAAGAGCAGGCGCCCTGCGCTCGTAGAGCTGTCGGACGCCTGGCTCGTCGGCAGGGCCCGCGAGCTCATCGCCGCCATCCAGCGAACCGATCACGACGAGCAGCTCGACATCGTCCGCACGCTCGACGAACTGCTGGAGGAGGCGCAGCGGCGCGGCGAGCCGACCATGGTCGCCACCCTGCTGCGGGCCGCCGCGCTGGCGAGGCTCGTCACCCGCGGGCTCGCCGGTGAAGCGGAGCCCCTGCTCGACGAAATGCTCGCGCACACCCGCAGGCACGGGCTCGCGCTGCACCGAGCGGACGCGCACGCGATGCGGGGGCGCAGGCTCGTGCTCGCCGAGCAGGAGGACGCCGCGCTCACCGAGATCGCCCGCGCGCTGGCGATCCTCGACGACTCCGACACCCCGGACCTGCAACTCGGCAAGCGCGCGTGGGCGAAGATGCAGGCCACCTCGCTGATCGACTGCTGGCTCGTGCTCAACCAGCTCGGCGTCTACGAGGCGGCCGAAGAGGTCATCGCGCGCGCCCACCAGGCCATCCGCGAAAGCGCGGGGCCGCACGAAATCACCCTGCAGCTGATGAACCGCGTGAAGATGCTGCTGGGCTGGGGCCTGCGGCTCGAACGCGTCGACCGGCACGACCAGGCCGCCGAGAAGTTCCGCACCGCGGCTTCGATGGCGGTCGCCGTCGAAGCCCCGTTCGCCGAATCGCTGTTCCCGCGCCGCATCGGTGTCGCCGCGGTCGACCAGGTCGGCGTGCTCGCGGCCGCGCTCGCCTTCGCCGAACCGGACGAGGCGCACATCGAGCGCCTGCAACACCTCGCGGCCGAACCCGGTTACCCGCACGAGCAGGTCATCGTCGTGATCGCGCTCGCCCGCTGCCTGGAAAAGGTCGGCCGCCGCGACGAATCGCTGCTCGCGCTCGACCGGATCCGCAAGACCCTCGCCGAGGACAACTCGCAGCCGTCGATGCGGCTCAACCTCGCCCGCGAGATCGCGCGGCTCGAATACGACGGCACCACGGGCGCGGCGAGATCGCTGCTCGAATACGCGTCGTCGCTGGAAACCGAGCTGTGGTCGATGCGCGAATCGCAGATCGCCACGCTCAACACGCGCCGCGAACACGAGCGGCTGTCGGCCGAACACGGCGCGATCACCCAACAGGCGCTGCAGGACCCGCTCACCGGCCTGCCCAACCGCCGCGCGCTCGACGAGCACCTGCGCACGCTGTCCTCGTCCGCGACCGCGCAGCCCCTCGCCGTCGCGCTCGTCGACCTCGACGGCTTCAAGGACGTCAACGACCAGCACTCGCACGCCGAAGGCGACGACGTGCTGCGCGTCGTCGCGAGCACGCTGCGCGACGCGCTGCGTGGCGACGACATCGTCGCCCGGTACGGCGGTGACGAGTTCATCGTGCTGCTGCCCGGCGCCCCGGTGTCCGCGGCGAAGCAGGCGCTCGGCCGCTCGGTCAGCGCCGTCGCGTCGCTGCCGCACCACCTTTCGCACGGCGTCACGCTGTCGGTCGGGCTCGTCTCGCTGCGCCCGCAGGAACGCGCCGACCAGGTGCTCGCCCGCGCCGACGCGGCCATGTACCAGGCGAAACGGGGCGGCGGAAACCAGGTGTCCTCCGGCGCCGCCGGCGGCGGCGAAGCGGCTCCGGAATGGCTCGAAGACGACCCTGCGTCGGGCGGCGAAGAGCCAACGTAGGATCGTGGCCCGGTAGCCGCACACCAGGCGAACAACGCCTGAACTATTGGTAGGAGCGTCGTGACCGGCCCGCTCAGCACGCTGATCCTCGCCGCGGGTGAAGGCACCCGCATGCGTTCACGCACCCCGAAAGTGCTGCACCCGATCGCGGGGAGGCCACTCGTCGAGCACGCGGTGCGCGCCGCGGCCGGGCTCGACCCCGACCACCTGACCGTCGTCGTCGGGCACCGCCGCGAGGCCGTCGGAGAACACCTCGACCTGGTCGGCAAGGCGCTCGGCAGGCAGGTCACCACCGCCGTGCAGGAACAGCAGAACGGCACGGGCCACGCCGTTTCGTGCGCGCTCGCCACCCTTCCGCAGGACCTCACCGGGACCGTCGTGGTCAGCTACGGCGACGTGCCGCTGCTCGACACCCCGACGCTCGCCTCGCTGCTGGCCGAGCACACCGGCTCCGGCAACGCCGTCACCGTGCTCACCGCCGTGGTCGCCGAGCCGACCGGGTACGGCCGCATCCTCCGCGACGCGGACGGCGCGGTGACCGGCATCGTCGAGCAGAAGGACGGCACCCCGGAGCAGCTCGAGATCACCGAGATCAACTCCGGTGTCTACGCCTTCGACGCCGCCGTGCTCACCGACGGCCTGTCCCGGCTGTCCACCGACAACGCCCAGGGCGAGCTGTACCTCACCGACGTGCTCGGCATCGCCCGCGGCGACGGCGGCAAGGTCGGCGCGCTCGTCGTCGACGACCCGTGGCTCACCGAGGGCGTCAACGACCGCGTCCAGCTCTCCGTGCTCGGCGCCGAGCTGAACCGGCGCATCGTGCGCGACTGGCAGCGCGCGGGCGTCACCGTCGTCGATCCGGCCACCACCTGGATCGACGCGAGCGTCACCCTCGCCCAAGACGTCGTGCTGAAGCCGGGTGTCCAGTTGCACGGCGAAACCAGCGTCGGGGAAGGCAGCGCGATCGGCCCCGACAGCACGCTGACCGACGTCCGGATCGGCTCCGGCGCCACCGTGATCCGCACCCACGGCTCCGGGGTGGTGCTCGGCGACAACGTCACCGTCGGCCCGTTCGCCTACCTGCGGCCCGGCACGCGCCTGGCGGAGAAGGGCAAGATCGGCACCTTCGTCGAAACCAAGAACGCCGATATCGGCAAGGGCACCAAGGTGCCGCACCTGACCTACGTCGGGGACGCCACCATCGGCGAGCACAGCAACATCGGCGCGTCGAGCGTGTTCGTCAACTACGACGGCGTCGCCAAGCACCACACCACCATCGGCTCCCACGTCCGCATGGGCTCGGACAACATGTACGTCGCCCCGGTGACGGTCGGCGACGGTGCCGCGAGCGGTGCCGGCGCCGTGATCAGGCGGGACGTTCCGCCGGGGGCGCTCGCGGTGTCCGGAGGCCCGCAGCGCAACATCGAAGGCTGGGTGGCCCGGCGCCGGTCGGGCACCCCTGCGGCAGAGGCCGCCGAGAAGGCACTCGCCGAACAGCAGGAAACCGAAGAAAACGACGGGGAGTCGCCATCATGAGTCCGAAGTCCGGCACGCCGAAGAAGAACTTGATGCTCTTCTCCGGCCGCGCACACCGGGAGCTCGCCGAAGAGGTGGCGCAGCACCTGAACGTGACGATCACCCCGCAGACCGCGCACACCTTCGCCAACGGCGAGATCTTCGTGCGGTTCGAGGAGTCCGTCCGCGGCACCGACGCGTTCGTGATCCAGAGCCACACCACCCCGATCAACGAGTGGGTGATGGAGCAGCTGATCATGGTCGACGCGCTCAAGCGCGCCAGTGCCAAGCGGATCACGGTGGTGATCCCGTTCTACCCGTACGCGCGGCAGGACAAGAAGCACAAGGGCCGCGAGCCGATCTCGGCGCGGCTCATCGCGGACCTGTTCAAGACCGCGGGCGCGGACCGGATCATGACCGTCGACCTGCACACCGCGCAGATCCAGGGCTTCTTCGACGGCCCCGTCGACCACCTCTTCGCCCAAAGCCTGCTCGCGCAGTACGTCAAGAAGACCTACGCCGACGCCGACATCACGGTCGTTTCGCCGGACTCCGGCCGGGTGCGGCTGGCGGAGAAGTGGGCGCAGCAGCTCGGCGACCGGCCGATCGCGTTCATCCACAAGACCCGCGACCCCGACAAGCCGAACCAGGCCGTCGCCAACCGCGTGGTCGGCAAGGTCGAGGGCAAGCTGTGCGTGCTGATCGACGACATGATCGACACCGGCGGCACGATCGTGAAGGCCACCGACGCGCTGCTCGAAGAGGGCGCGTCGGACGTCGTCATCGCGACCACGCACGGCATCCTGTCCGACCCGGCCACCGAACGGCTTTCCGGCTGCAAGGCGCGCGAAGTGATCGTCACCAACTCGCTGCCGATCCCCGAGGAGAAGCGGTTCGACCGGCTGACCGTGCTCTCGATCGCCCCGATGCTCGCCGAAGCGATCCAGCAGGTGTTCGAGGACGGCTCCGTGACGAGCCTGTTCGACGGCAACGCCTGAGCTTTCCGTCCCGCCGGGGCCCGTCGCTTTTCCAGCGGCGGGCCCCGCGGTCATTTCCGGCGCGTGCGGTAGGCCTGTTGGCGGCAGGCGGGTGAGCAGTACTTCCGGCGCCTCCCTCGTTTCCCCCGTGCGATCGGGCCCGCGCACATGGCGCAGGTTTCCGGTTTTTCGTCATCGGAGGCGTGGTTTTCGTCACGCCCCTTTCCCGCGGCGCGGGCGGCGGCGACCAGATCGACATCGGCGACGCTGCCGCGCGGAGTGCGCGCGGACAGTTCGCCCGCGAGGAAGCGGCACTGCGCCATGTCGTCGTCGTGGCAGCTCAACAGGTGGCGGAGGTAGTCCCTCGCGGCTTCGAGCTGCTCGATCCGCTGCCCCATCGACTCGATCTGGTCGCCGACCGCGCGCTGCCAGGTGCCGTGCGGCGCCTTGCCCGAGGTGACCACGGCGGCTTGGTCCAACGGCATTTTCCCGACCACGCAACACAAGTAGGCGACGCCGATGCGGCGCAGGTCGGCGTCGGTGTAGACCCGCTTGCCGCCGTCGCGGGCCGGTGGATCGAGCACGCCCTGGCTTTCCCACCACCGCACCGTGGACGGCGCGAGGCCGTACAGCGCCGCCGCCTGCCCGATGTGGACCGCACGATCGTTCACGATTCCCCGTTGACATCAAGCCGACTTGAGCTGCCAGTGTTTAGGCAAGGCTAGCCTAAAGAACAGACCGGCAACAGGAGGACTTGATCCCGGTGGTAGTCGAATACGTGCGCACCGTCGTCATCGGTGCGGGTCAGCAGGGGTGCGGGGTGGCCGCGGCCCTGCAGGACGTCGGCCAGGACTCGGTCGTCGTGGAACAGGGGGAAATCGGCCAGGCCTGGATGCACGAGCGGTGGGACAGCCTGCGCGTGGGCAGCGGCAACCGCTCGGTCCGGTTCCCCGGCTGGGAGTACCCCGGCGACGACCTGGACGGCTGCATGTCGGGACCGGAACTGGCCCGGCACCTTCGCGACTACGTGGCGGCGCGCGAACTTCGCGTGCGGGAGCACACGACCGTGCGGGAAGTCGAGTGCCCCCAAGGAAACGACGTGCGCTTCCGCACCCGTCTGTCCACAGGGGACGTTCTCGAGTCCCGCAACCTGGTCGCCGCGATCGGCGGCTACGCGAAGCCGCGGACACCGGCGCTCGCGTCCGATGTGGACCCGTCCGTCACCCAGCTGCATTCGTGGCGCTACCGGAATCCGGAGTCACTGCCCGACGGCGGCGTCCTCGTGGTGGGCGCGGGCATCAGCGGTCAGCAGATCGCGGACGAACTCGCCGACGCCGGTCGCGCGGTGTTCCTGTCGGTCGGCCGCCATCGCGCGTGGCCGAGCGACTACCGCGGCCGCCGGATCACCGAATGGATGCGCATTCTCTCGCTGTACGAGGACTTCGTCAGCACGCCAGCCGACACCGGGAACGGCGAGCCGATCCTTCCCGGCCTGCCGGTGACCGCCACCCAGGACAAGCGCGAAGACCTCAACCTCGGCACGCTCGCCGCGAAGGGGGTCGTCCTCGTCGGCTCCGCGCGCGCCGCGCGGCACGGCGTTCTTCTGTTGGAGGACAACGTCGTCGCGGTCGCCGAAATGGCGGCCCGCTCGTACCGGCAGGCGCTCGACAAGATCGACACCGGCATCCGCCAGCGTGGTTTCGTCGTGCCGGAACAGCATCTCGCGCCCGGCGTCGACATGACGCGCGTTTCCGCTTTCGGCACCGAACTCGACCTGGCCCGCCACGGCATCACCACGATCGTCTGGTGCACCGGTTTCGGGCCGGACTACCGGATCCTGCCCGGCCACGTGCTCGACGACCGCGGCGCGCCGATCCAGGAAAGGGGCATCTTCGGGGCGATTCCCGGCCTCTACTACGCCGGCCTCCCCGACGGTGACTCGCAGGCCCCCGTGGCGATCGGCGCCAACGTCGAAAACGGCAGGGTCATCGCGAGCCACGTCTACGCCGACCACGTCCTGCGCTCCACCCCGTCGGAGTCACTGGTCGCGCCGTAGGTGGTTTCGTCGGTCCCCGTCAGTAGGCGACGGTGAACCGCTGACGACGGTGCGCGGGCTTCTCGATCTCGTCAACGAAGGCGATCGCGTAGTCCGCGCCGCCGATCCGCGAACGCCCTTCGGCGTCGGTCACCAGGATGTCGCCGCCGAGCCGGTACTGGCCGGTGCGCTCCCCCTCGGTCCACGCGCCGAACTCGGCGGCGGGGCTGACGTAGAACCAGTCGACGTCTTCCGGCTGCGCGCGCAGGGCGTCGAGCACCTCGGCGTGGTTACCCGCTTCCGGCTTGTACTCGTCGGGGAAATCGGGGCCGTCGATCACCCTCGGCCCGCCCTCGCTGACGAGCAGGCTGCCCGCGCCGCCGACAACACCGATCCGCACGCCGCTGTCCTTCGCGACGGCGGCCAGCGCGGGTACCGCGTCGAGCAGGCGCTTGCCGTCGATCGGGCGGCCGGGGATCGCCACGACCAGCACGTCGGCGCCCTTCGCGACGTCGGCGACGAACGACTCGTCGTGCAGCGAACCCTGCTTCGGCGTCACGCCGGCGCGCTCGGCCAGCCCGTCGACCGACCGCGCCACCGCGACGATCTCGTGGCCCCGGCGCAGCGCCTCCTCCGTGATGTGGCCCCCGGCGTATCCCGTCGCGCCGAACAGCACCAGCTTTGCCATTTCCGCTCCCTGTGGGTCTCGGCTTCGATATGCGATCGACGGTAACGACTGGATACCGAGTACTTCAACGTGCTATAGGTACCGTGTGGTTACCAACGAGGTCAGCGCGATCCCGGACCCGGACGTGCTCAATCCGGACTGCCCGACGAGGCTCGTCCTCGACCGCATCGGGGACCGGTGGACGGTGCTGGTGGTGCTCCTGCTGCGGGACGGCCCGGTCCGCTTCACCGCACTGCGCACCGCGCTGGGCGGCGTCGCACCCAAAGTGCTCACGCAGACGCTGAAGGCGATGGCGCGCGACGGGCTGGTCACCCGGACCGTCTACGCCGAAGTGCCGCCGAAAGTCACCTACGAGCTGACCGAGCTCGGGCATTCGCTGCGCGCGCCGATCGAAGCCGTGGCCACCTGGGCGGAGTCGAACGTCTCCGCGATCATGGCCGCGCGCGAGGCCGCGTCAGCCGGTTGAGGGCGTCCACCTCACGCTGGCCACACACCCTTGGGCACCCCGCCTGGTGGAGCGCCGATCGCGCTGCTTACACTGTTCGGGTTGTCTCGGCGAGGCTGGGCGCACCGCCACCCACGGAGCGCCCGACGTGATCGACGCGGCGGCTTGAGTAGCCACGCTTCCAAGTCATGCCGTGGAATTCGCCGCCGACGACACCGAGAACACAGACACCAGAACGCATTGACCGTCCCCGCTAGACCGAGCAGTTTCCACCGACTACTCGGAATTAAGGAGTGCACCACCGTGTCCGAGGTACGCCTGTCCGTCGAGCCCCGCACCGAATTCGGCAAGGGCGCCGCGCGTCGCACTCGTCGCGCCGGCAAGATCCCCGCGGTGCTGTACGGGCACGGCTCGGACCCCCGCCACCTGTCCCTGCCCGCGATCGAGTTCGCCCGCGTCGTGCGTGAGAACGGCCGCAACGCCGTGCTCACCCTCGACGTCGAGAACGACACCGAGCTCGCGCTCACCAAGACCATCGTGGTGCACCCGCTCAAGAACTACATCGAGCACGTCGACCTCCTCGTGGTCAAGCGCGGCGAGAAGGTCACCGTGGACGTGCCGGTCGTGCTGACCGGCGACGCCGCCCCCGGCACCCTGGTCAACCAGGACCTCGACGCCCTCCAGGTCGAGGTCGACGCGCTGAACATCCCGGAGCAGGTCGAGGTCTCCATCGAGGGCGTCGAGGCGGGCACCCACATCCTCGCCTCGCAGGTCACCCTGCCCGCGGGCGCGACGCTGCTCACCGACGGCGAGTACCTGGTCGTCGCCGTCAACGAGGCGCCGAGCGAGGCCTCCATGGAGAGCGACGTCGACACCGAAGGCGCGGGCGTGGTCGAGGACCAGCCCGAGGCTTCCGCCGAGTAATTCACTCGAGTGAGCGAGGACCTTCCCGGGGCCGGCGAGCAGATCCTGCTCGCCGGCCTCGGCAATCCCGGGCCCCGCTACGCGGGCAACCGGCACAACATCGGGTTCTTGGTGCTCGACGAGCTCGCCGCCAGGGTCGGCGGCAAGTTCAAGGCCCACAAGAGTGGCGCCGAAGTACTCGAAGGACGACTCGCGAACCGCCGCGTGGTGCTGACGAAACCGCGGTCCTTCATGAACCTTTCCGGCGGCCCCGTTTCGGGCACCGCCAAGTTCTTCAAGATCGCCCCCGACGGGATCGTGGTCGTGCACGACGAGCTCGACCTGCCCTTCGGCGCGCTCAAGCTCAAGCTCGGCGGCGGCGACAACGGGCACAACGGGCTCCGTTCGATCACCAAATCGCTCGGCACCAAGGACTACTACCGGGTGCGCTTCGGCGTCGACCGCCCGCCCGGCCGCATGGACCCCGCGGACTACGTGCTCAAGGACTTCTCCACGGTCGAGCGCAAGGAGCTCGCCCTCGAAATCGACCGGTGCGCCGACGCCGTCGAAGCGCTGATCGGCACCGGGCTCGCCGCGGCCCAGAACGCCTTCCACGCGGGCTAACCCGCGCTGACCTCGGCGGTTGACCGAGTGCACTCGTCGTGCCGCCACTCTCACCCAATGGCGTTTTTCCACGCCCCTATTCGAGTCGCAACCCTTCCCGGATCCGGTGGTGCCCGTTAAGACGGAGTGTGCAAGCCGCATTACCGTCTGCTGAATCTGGAGAAGCTTTCATGTCGCTGACCGCCGACGATGTCACGAACGTCGAATTCGGTACCTCCCCGATCGGGAAGCGCGGCTACGCCAAGCACGAGGTCGACGAATTCCTGGCCAGGATCGAAAACACGCTCAACGGCGAGGACGACCTGACCGCGGCCGAAGTGCACCACGTGATGTTCGCCAAGCCGCTCATCGGCAAGCGCGGTTACGACGAACGCGAGGTCGACGAATTCCTGGACGAGGTGGAAGAAGAGCTGATCAGCCGTTCCGGACTCAGCCCGCAGCCCTTGCCGGGCGCGCGCTCGGAAACCGAAGCCACCCTCGAACGCGCCGAGCCGGTGCAGACCGCCCGCGTCGAGCACTTCCAGGAGAACTGACCATGGCGGTGACCGCGGACGAGGTCTACGACATCCAGTTCGACCAAGCCGCCCTCGGTACCCGCGGCTACCACGAACCGGCCGTGGACAGGTTCCTCACCCGCGTCGCCGCCACCCTGGAAGGACGGGACGACGTGACCGCGGCCGAGGCGCACGCGGTCACGTTCCCCGGCCCGCTACTGCGCAAACGCGGCTACGACCGCGCTTCCGTCGACGCCTTCCTGCGCCGGGTGGAAAGCACGCTGGCCGCCTACGAGCCCTCCGGCGCGTTCTACATCGCGCCCGCGCTCGAACACACCCATGCCCGGCGACCCCTGTGGCGCCGAGTCGTCTCCTGACCAGTTCGGGGGCAGGAGACCCTTACGTGACGCCCCGAAGCGGGCGCCAAGAAAGAATCGGGCGCCCCGTGCCCCGATGCCCCGACAGTCACGGTGATGTCAGGTGCTCGGCAACGGAGGCCCTCCGTTAGTCCCCGAAGGCCACCTTCGGGGAATCTAGCGCCACTTTCTCGACCCTCGCTCACCTGCGGGCGGTACCGCGCATGCCCCGAAGGTGACCTTCGGAGCGCCTAGCGCCACTTTCCTCACTCTCGTGGCGGGCGAGCCCCGGTTTGTCGGTGCCCCGAAAGTGACGTTCGGGGCACTGGATTCCCTGAAGGTCATTTTCGGGGCACCCGAACGCCCGCTGCGGGCCCGCGAGGGAGGCGGGAGCGCGGTGCGAGGGCCGAGTTCGCGGCGTCTAGCGCCCCGAAGGCCACCTTCGGGGACAGCCGCAGCCCGGCCCTCGCACTCGCGAGGGCCGGGAAAGTGGCGCTAGATTCCCTGTTCAGTATCAGCTGTTTTGACACAGTTTGTGTATCGCAGCATGTGACACACCCGGGTCGGGTGATGTTGCATGATCTGCCGCCTGACCGGCGTTGTGGTGAGGGCCATGACGCGGAATGGGACGATCATGCGATTCGTGGACGCGATGCTGACGGCTGAAGTGCCGGTTGAGAACGTGTCGGCGTGGTGCCGGGAGCATGGTGTCGATAGGCGGACGTTCTATCGGCACCGTGCCCGGATCCAGGCCGAGGGGCAGTGGCGGCGGCGGTCGACCCGGCCCAAGACCGTGCGGCATGCTACGGCGGAGCCGGTCGTGGCTGTCGTGCTGCGGCTGCGGAAGGAGCTGAAACCGGACAACGGGGCGGACCCGATCCGCGATCGGCTTCTGGAGTTGGCCGCCGAGCGGGACTGGGCCGGACGGGGCTGGCCTGTCCCGTCGCGGGCCACGATCAACCGGATCCTGTCCCGGCACGGGCTGGCCGAGTCCAACCCCCGTAAGCGGCCCCGGTCCTCCTACCGTCGGTTCAGCTATGCCCGGCCGCGGGACTGCTACCAGATCGACGCCACCGAGGTCATCCTCGCCGGCGGGGCCACGGTGGTGGTGTTCGAGGTCCTCGACGACTGCACGCGCATGCTGGTGGCCAATCACGCCGCCGAGGCCGAAACCTCCCGTGCCGCGATCACCGCGATCACCGCGGCCATCACCGACCATGGTGCGCCCGCGATCGTGTTGTCCGACAACGGATCCGCGTTCACCTCACGCGGCCGCCACCCCAACGCCGGGCCATCGGCGTTCGCCCGCACCGTCACCGGCCACGGCTGCAGGCTGATCCATTCCAGCCCCTACCACCCGCAGACCTGCGGCAAGGTCGAACGCCACCACCAGACCTTCAAACGCTGGCTGGATCACCAACCCATCCAACCCGCGACCCTGACCGAACTCCGCACCCTGCTCGAGGTCTACCGCGAGCACTACAACCACCGCCGCCACAGCGCCCTTGGCCGGCAAACCCCCACCCATGCCTGGACCACCAGCGACAGCCACGGCGGACCCCAGCACCTGCCCGTCCAGGACGACGCCACCGTGCACCGCCTCAAAGTCAGCACCACCGGCACGGTCAACCTCGGCAAACACGCCCGGCTACGGATCGGCACCGCCCACGCCGGACACACCATCACCATCATCCGTGACAGCGACCGGGCCACCGCCTACACCAGCGACGGCGACCCGATCGGCCACATCCACCTCGACCACACCAAGACCTACCAAGGCCAACTCACCCCAGCCGCCTAACCTGTGTCACAACAACCGAGACAAACCTGCGGCAGAACTACCGAGACACGACATGGCGCTAGATTCCCCGAAGGTGGCCTTCGGGGACCAACGACGGGGCCCCGGCACCCCGAAAGTTACGTTGTGGCGTTCGGAGAGGGCCCCTCAGGCGTTCGCGTTGATTTGGGCGGCGTACTGGGCAGCGGTGGCGGCGCGTTTTACCTTGCCCGAAGGGGTTTTCGGCAGGCTCCCCGCCGGGAGCACGACGATCGAGTACGGGCGCATGTCCACCGCGTCGCGCACGCGGGCGGCGATTTCCTTCGCCAGCGCGCGTTCCGTCGCCTCGTCACCGGCCAGTTTGGACTCGACGACGACGGCGAACCGTTCGCGCCGGGTACCCGCGTCCAGCCGCACGGCGACAGCGTTGCCCGCGCGTACGCCGTCGACACTGCCCGCGGCGCGTTCGATGTCGGTCGGGTAGATGTTGCGGCCGCCCATGATGATGACGTCCTTGCGGCGCCCGCAGATCACCAGCTGACCGTCCACTGTGTACCCGAGATCGCCGGTGGCCAGCCAGCCGTCTTCGTCCTGTGTGGACACTGGGCCGTCGACGGTGAGGTATCCGGGAGTGACCGCTTCACCGCGCAGGCGGATCTCGCCGACCTCGCGCTCGCCGAGCCGCTTGCCCTCGTCGTCGACGATCTCGGCTTCGAGCCCGTCGAGCGGCCTGCCGAGCATCGCGAACGAGCGCACGGATTCGGTGCCACGGCGGGAATCCCCCTCGGGAACGGGCACCGCCCGGTTGTCCGCTTCCAGCGCTTCGGTCTCGATGACGTCCAGGGTCAGGCCGGTGAACAGCGGCGCGAACGACACGGCGAGGGTCGCTTCGGCCATCCCGTACGCGGGGAACACGCACTCCGGCGGCATCCCGAACCGGGCGCCCGCGTCGGTGAACGTCCGCACCGCGGTCTCGTCGATCGGCTCCGCGCCGTTCAACGCGATGCGCAATTTCGACAAGTCGTACAACGGTTTTCCGGGGTCACTGTCCACACGCGCCATGCGCTTGCCGACGATCGCGTAGGCGAAGTTCGGCGCCGCGGTGGTCGTGCCACCGTACTTGCTGATCAGCTCCGGCCAGATCAGCGGCCCGGTGAGGAACTCGACCGGGGTGATCTTCACCAGCTCGACGCCGAAGGTCATCGGCACGGTCAGGAACCCGACCATGCCCATGTCGTGGAAGGTCGGCAGCCACGACACCATCACGTCGGTTTCGAACACGAACTCCGCGCGCTCGACCATCGCCTTCACGTTGGTGTACAGGTTGCCGTAGGTGATCTTGACAGCCTTGGGCTCCGCGGTGGACCCGCTGGTGAGCTGCAGCAGCGCGAGCGCGTCCTCGTCGGTGTGCACCGGCTCGGCGAGCGGTTCGCCGTCGAGGTCGCCGATCATGCGGAAGTTGATGCCGTGCTCGGTGAGCACCGGCGCCAGCTGGTCGAACGGCTCGCCGAGCAGCACCAGCTCGGAGCCGATCATGCGCAGCACGCGCACCGTGTCCTCGGCCCATTCGGCGAGATCGGTGCGCGGCGTCGGCTGGTGCAGCATCGTGACGCTGCCCGCGGCCAGCCAGACGGCCTGCACGGTCGGCGCGATCAGCACCGGCGCGCCCGCGAGCACGGCCACCGCGCCGCCCGGCTTCAGGCCGCCTTCGACCAGTGCCCCCGCGACCCGGCGGGCCTGCTCGTGAATCTCGCCCCAGGTCCGGCGAACCGGCTCCTTCGGCTCCCCGGTGACCATGCCCCGCTGCGGGCCTTCCGCCGTCGCGGTGGCGACCAGCGTGTCCACAAACCTGCTCATGCGTCGTACCTTATCCAGACGAGCGCCCGAAGACGCGACAAAACGACAGCGCCGATCACTCGGCCGCTTCGGAGGTCTCCAGCCACTTCTCCTCGACCTCGTCCTTCTCGGCGAGGACCGCCTTCAGTTCGGTGTTCAGCTCGATGAGCCGGTCCGGATCGGTCGCGGCCGCGGCGAGCGCCTCGTGCAGCTTGGTTTCCTTCGCGTGCAGCTGGTCGAGCTTGCGCTCCAGCCGCGCGAGGTCCTTGCTGGCCGCGCGCCGGTCGGCGGCGCTGCTCGCGGGCTTCGTGGCCTGCTGCTTCGGCGCGGCCTGCCTGGCCGCGGCGTCTCGGCGGCGCGTGAGGTACTCCTCGATGCCGCCGGGCAGGTGCGTGATCCGGCCGTCGCCGAACAGCGCGACCACGGTGTCGCAGACGCGTTCGGTGAGGTATCGGTCGTGCGAGACCACGACCATCGTTCCCGGCCAGGAGTCGAGCAGGTCTTCGAGCTGCTGCAGGGTGTCGATGTCCAGGTCGTTCGTCGGCTCGTCGAGCAGCAGCACGTTCGGCTCCGCCATCAGGATGCGCGTGAGCTGCAAGCGCCGCCGCTCACCACCCGAGAGATCTTCGACGGGCGTCCACTGGCGCGCGGCCGGGAAGCCCAGCTTTTCCGCGAGCTGCGACGCGGACAGCTCCTGCTTGCCGAGCACCACCCTGCCCGCGACGTCCTCGACCGCTTGCAGGAGGCGCAGTTCGCCCGGCAAATCCTCGAGTTCCTGGGTGAGGTGTCCTAATCGGACGGTCTTGCCCTCGATCCGCTTGCCCGTACTGGGTTCCCGCTCACCGGCGAGGAGCTTGAGCAGCGTGGTCTTACCGGATCCGTTGACGCCGACGAGCCCGATCCGGTCGCCAGGCCCGATCCGCCACGTCACGTGGTCGAGCAGATCGCGTTCGCCCGCCTTCAGCGTCGCGTCTTCGATTTCCAGCACGGTCTTCCCGAGCCGCCTGCGCGCGAACGCGGCCAGCTCGACGGAATCCCGCGGCGGCGGCACGTCCGCGATCAGCGCTTCGGCCGCTTCGACGCGGTAGCGCGGTTTCGACGTCCGCGCCTTCGCGCCGCGCTGGAGCCACGCGAGTTCCTTGCGCGCCAGGTTCTGCCGCTTCTCCTCCGCGCTCGCCGCGAGCCTCGCCCGCTCCGCGCGGCCGAAAACCCAGTCCGCGTAACCACCTTCGTACTGTTCGACGCGCCCGCCGACGACCTCCCACGTCCGCCCGCAGACGGTGTCGAGGAACCAGCGGTCGTGCGTCACGACGACGAGCGCGGTACGCCTGGCGAGCAGGTGGTCGGCGAGCCAGCGCACCCCTTCGACGTCGAGGTGGTTGGTCGGCTCGTCGAGCACCACGAGATCGAGTTCGCCGACGAGCGCGGCCGCCAGCGAAACCCGGCGACGCTCCCCTCCGGACAGATTCGCGGTCGGAGAATCCAGGCCCAGCCCCAAAAGACCGAGTCCCTCCACAATGGACCGCACGCGGGCGTCGGCCGCCCACTCGTGCTCGGCGCCGTATTCGGACAGCGCGGCCTCGCGCACCGTTTCGCCCTTGAGCTCGGTCCGCTGCGTCACCACCGCGACGCGCAGGCCGTTGATCCGGCTCACCCGGCCGGAATCCGGCGGCTCGATCCCGGACAGCACTTCCAGCAGCGTCGTCTTCCCGCCCCCGTTGAGGCCGACGACGCCGATCCGCTCGCCCTCGCCGACCCCGAGCGAGACGGCGTCCAGCAGCGGCCGCACCCCGTAGGACTTGCTCACGGCTTCGAGATTGATCAGGTTCACCATCGAACTGCGACGCCTTTCACGCGTGTACTTGCGGCGGCGTCGACCGCGGCAGGTCGTCCCCGCCGACGAGCCTGGCGCCGGGCACCGGGCCGTGCGCGACCCGCACGGTGCGGCACACCCCCGCGCCCGCCAGCTCCGCGGCCACCTCGAGCGCGGACTGCGCGTCGGCGCACAGGAAGGCACAGGTCGGGCCGGAGCCGGAGATCGTCCCGGCCAGCGCACCCGCGTTGACCCCGGCGCGCAGCGTGCGGCGCAGACCGGGCCGCAACGAGACCGCGGCCGACTGGAGATCGTTGCCGAGCAACAGGGCGAGCTGCCGGGGATCGCCGGAGGCCAGCGCCTCGACGACCGGCGCGTGCGAGCCCACGCGCGGCGGATCGCCCTCGGCGCGCAGGCGGTCCAGCTCGCCGAAGACCCGCGGCGTGGACAGGCCGCGCTGGTCGAACGCGAGCACCCAGTGGAAGGTGTGGCGGGACAGCACCGGCACCAGCCGCTCCCCGCGCCCGGTGCCCAGCGCCGTTCCGCCGTAGAGCGCGAAAGGCACGTCGCTGCCGAGCTTCGCGGCGATTTCGGCGAGGTCGTCGCGGCCGATGTCGAGCTTCCACAGCGACGCGAGGCCGACCAGTGTCGCGGCGGCGTCGGCGCTGCCGCCCGCCATCCCGCCCGCGACCGGGATCCCCTTGCGGAGCACGACCCGCACCTTCGGCTCGCCGCGGTCCTTGCCCGCGTAGGCGGCCAGCGCCTGCACGGCGCGCCAGGCCAGGTTGTTCGCGCCCGTCGGGACGGAACCCTCGCCCTCGCCGTATACCTCGATGCCGGGGTCCTCCGCCGCCGCCACCGTCACCTCGTCGGTGAGGGAAAGCGCGTGGAAAACCGTGATCAGCTCGTGGAAGCCGTCCTTGCGCAGATCACCGACCGAAAGATGCAGGTTGATCTTCGACGGCACCCTGACGGTGACTGGTGGGGGAACAACGGCGAGCACGGTCCCAGCGTACTGGGCAGCACGGGGTGAGGACCGTTACCACCACGGGAGCGGGTGGTAACGGTCCCGAATCACACTCAGGCCGCGACGCCCTGCGGGCCGCGCGCGGTGTGCGTGACGTGGCCGCCGCGCTCGCTGATCCACGCCACCGCCGCGTCCGTCTGCGCACCGCGCAGGCCGAGCCGGAAGCGCGCGACCGGAGTGTCCCCGACGCGGGTGAGGCCGCCGCCGATGGTCGCCAGCTCGACACCGAACCTCGCGGCCGCCTCCGGCAGCAGCGCGCCGACGGCGGCGAACCCGACCAGCACGATGTCCACCGAGCGGTCGTACTTGGCGACCTGCGCGGGCGTGGTCTCGATCGCGGGCAGCAGCGAGCGCGCGGTGCGGCTCGACGGGTCGGCGAGCAGTGTCAGGATCGAGCCGCTTTCGGTGATGCTGCCGTCCTCCAGCACGCCGATCTCGTCGCACACGCGGCGGACGACCGACGAGTCCGGCGTGGTGACCAGCACGGTCGCGCCGAGCTCGGCACGCGCGCGGTCCAGCACGGTCAGCACGGCACCGGTCTCCTCCGGGGCGACGCCCGCCGTCGGGTCGTCGGCGAGCAGCACCGCGGGGCTCGCGGCGAGCGCGCGCGCCACCGCGACGCGGCGCTGCTGGCCCGCGGTCAGTTCGCTGGGGCGCTGCGCGGCGCGCTGGGTGAGGCCGACCAGGTCGAGCAGCTTGCCGACCCGGCTCTTGCGCTGCGGCCCGTCGAGGCCGAGCAGTTCGAGCGGCGCCGCGACGTTCCCGGCGACGGTCCGCTCGGCGTGCAGTTCCTGGCGGGCGCCGACCACGCCGACCTGGCGGCGCACCTCGCGCAGCCGCTTGCCGTCGAGGGAGGCCGTGTTGAGCCCGTCGAGGCGCACCACGCCGCGGTCGGGCCGCTCCTGCAGCGCGATGCACCTGGCGAGGGTGGACTTACCGGATCCGGGCGCCCCGACGACGCCGTAAAGCGCGCCGGCGCTGATCTCGACGTTGACGTCGCGCAGCGCCAGAACGGGCGACCCGGTGTTGCCGGGGAAGGATTTGCTGACGTTTTCTACAGTGATCACGAGTGCTCCATGGCGTGGCGCGGCACCCCTGGTAAGGGCGCGCGGACCGGCACCGCACGACCGTCCATTTCGGACAGCGCGGCGCTAGGGAAAGGCGGAAATCCAGACGCGTCAGGCGGGTTTCACAGGGAGCTTCGACACGCACTGACCGTGCGGCGGCCCTCATCGACTACGCGGCGCCGGGTGAGCATTCGCGAGCGGTACACAGCGGGTTCCTCCATCGGTCCTGGCTGTAGCACCTGCCCCGCGGGGGTGGTTGCTGCGACTTCGGCGAGCCAGGTCTCTCAGTCGCTCGGGATGGCCCTATGAGTAGACCCGATCAGGTGGGTCCGAGGCAAGTTTCTTAGCCCAGATCACACGGACGGTCGTGTCGTTCCACATGCCCCGAAGGTGGCTTTCGGGGCATCCAGGTCCCCGAAAGCCACCTTCGGGGCACACGAGAACCCCGCTTCAGGAGCGGGCGGCGGCGATGCGGGCGAAGTCGTCGACGGTGAGCTGTTCACCGCGCGTGCGCGGGTCGACGCCCGCCGCGACCAGGATTTCACCCGCGCGCTCGGCGGAACCGGCCCACGACGCGAGCGCGGCGCGAAGGGTCTTCCTGCGCTGCGCGAACGCCGCGTCGACCACAGCGAAGAGCCGGTCACGGTCCACAGTGGACGGATAGGCGCCCGCGCGGTCGAAGGCGACCAGCGCGGAATCCACGTTGGGCACCGGCCAGAACACCGCGCGCGGCACCGGCGCGACCTTTCGCGCGGCGCCGTAGAAGGCCAGCTTCACGCTCGGCACGCCGTAGGTGCGGCTGCCGGGGCCCGCCGCCATCCGGTCGGCGACCTCGGTCTGCACCATCACCAGCCCGCGCCGCAGCGACGGCAGTTCCGCGAGCAGGTGCAGCACCACGGGCACGGCCACGTTGTAGGGCAGGTTCGCCACGAGCGCGGTCGGTTCGTGCGGCAGGTCCGCGGCGCGCACCCGCAGGGCGTCCGCGGTGAGCACGCTGAACCGGTCAGCGGACGAGGCCGCGTGCTCGGAAACCGTCGACGGAAGCCGCCCGGCCAGCACCGGATCGATTTCGACGGCGACCACACGAGCGCCGGAATCCAGTAATCCGAGCGTGAGCGAGCCGAGCCCCGGGCCCACTTCGAGCACCACGTCGTCCGCGCCGACACCGGCGAGTTCGACGATCCGGCGCACGGTGTTCGGGTCGTGCACGAAGTTCTGCCCGAGCTTCTTCGTCGGCCGCACGTCCAGCTCGGCAGCCAGCCGCCGGATCTCGGCAGGCCCGAGCAGGTGAGTCACGGCGAGAGCTTATAAAAAACCGGGGGCGGCCCGCTCGGCCGCCCCCGGTTGAAGCGGGGAACTACTTGACGCCGCAGTTCGGCCAAGCGCCGTAACCGCCGCGCGCGTCGCGGACCTTGGAGGCGACCGCGATCTGCTGGGCCTTGCTGGCCTGGTGGGGAAGCGGGGCGTACTCGGTGCCGCCGTAGGCCTTCCAGGTGCCCGCGTCGAACTGCAGGCCGCCGTAGTAGCCGTTGCCGGTGTTGATGGACCAGTTGCCGTGCGACTCGCACATGGCGATGCGGTCCCACTTGTCGCCGTCGCTGATCGCGGGCTCCGGCGCGGCCTTGGTGCCGACCTTGATGATCTTCGGCTTGGCCTCGGTGACGACCTGCGTGGACATCTCCTCGCGGCCGGTCTCGGCGCCGTTCTTCTGGGTGACCCGGTAGGTGACGATCTTCTTGCCCGGCGTGCCCGGGTCCTGGACGGTCGTCTTGCCCTTTTCCAGCGTCGGGTCGTCGACCTTCTGCACGGGCGGGTCGATGGTTTCCTCGGCGTTGATCACGGAGACGCCGGTGCGGCTGAGGTGCACCTCGGCGCCGTCGGTCAGTTTGAAGCCGAGCCCGCCCTCCGCGGCGTCCTCCGGGCCGAGCGTGAGCTTCAGCTCGCCGAGGAACTCCTTGGTGGTGACCGCCGTGGTGGTCAGCTTCTTCGGCGCGTTGCCGCCGTCGAAGAGGGTGATGTTCTTGAGGGTCTTCACCTCGACGGTCGCGCCGTCGAGCGGCAGCGAAGCGTCCTGGCCCATGGAGAACCAGGTGCCGGGCTTCGTGAGGTTGTTCAGGCCGAGCTGGCCGAGCGCCTCGCCGAGGTTGGTCGCGCGGACCCAGGATTCCTTGGGCGCGCCGTCGACCACGAGGGTGAGCTTGCGGCCGCGCTCGAGGCGGATGACGCCGCCGTCGCCGACCGCGGCCTGCGGGGACGGCGAAAGCGAGTCGTGCGTGCCGACCGACAGGCCCGCGTCCTTCAGCACCTCGCCGACGGTGTCGCCGAAGCTGTGGACGGTCTGCTGCTGGCCGTCGACGTCGACGGTGACGCTCTTGTTCATCGCCAGCGCCGCGGCGCCGCCACCGGTGATGGTGATGAGCATGGCGAGCACGGCGCCCTTGAGGAAGCGCTTCTTCCAGGTCTTCGTCGCCGAGACGAGCGGGTCCTCGGCGGGCTCCTCGCGCTCCAGCGCCGCTTCCTTGCCGACGCGGTCGGCGGCGGCCTCGTCGGGGATGACGATCGGCGGCAGCAGCGTGGTCTCGGCGTTGATCAGCCGGATCAGCTCGTCGACGTCGACATCGGCCTCGGCCATCATGTCGCCGGCGTCGGGGCCGAGCGCGGCGAAGACGTCCTGCCGGGTGACGTGCAGGTCGTCGGAGAAGCCAGCGTCCTCGTCGGGCCGCTCCAGCGTGCCTACGCCACCACCAACGAAGGTGTCTTCCATGGCGTCGCGACGCGCTTCAGCCCGCCTACGGATACCAGTCACAGGGTCGATCCCTTTCACATCAGGCCCGGGACGATCTGTCCGGTGCCTTCACGTGTGGCGCGCGTGCGCGCGCCCTGTTCCCGACTCCCGCAGTCAGCGCCATCCCTCGTGGCGACCGGGCGAAAACTCCCGGCACCACTTCCCCGACGTGCACTGACGTGACTGTGGGCGTCCCGGCCGCGGCTCACTGCGGAACCAACGTCCGGCACGATCACGGGACAGTAACGAAGACCCGGGGGTTGCGCAAACACCCCCCGGAATGTCGTGACCTTAGTCACTCCACCGAGTGGTCGATTGCCCTTCCACGAATGTCGCAACGCGTTCAACCCCATGTCACTGTGGGCAGTCGAAACACCCGCTCGGCGGTTTCCCGAACGGCGTCCGCGACCATTTCCACCGGCTCTTCTCGCAGGTCAGCAAGGTTGCGCACGGTGTAGGCGGTGCAGTAGGGCTCGTTGGGCGCGCCGCGGAACGGATGCGGGGTCAGGAACGGTGCGTCCGTCTCGACGAGGAACTGACCGCGCGGCGCAAACCTCGCGGATTCCCGCAGTGTGGAAGCGTTCTTGAAAGTCACGGTCCCGGCGAACGAGAGCACGTACCCGGCGTCGACGCAGCGGCGAGCCATCGCGAGGTCGCCCGAGAAGCAGTGGAACACCACGTCGTCCGGCGCGCCCTCCTCTTCGAGGATCCTGAGCACGTCCTCGTGCGCGTCGCGGTCGTGGATCATCAGCGGCTTGCCGATGCGCTTCGCGAGATCGATGTGCCACCTGAACGCGTCCTGCTGCGCATCCGGCGGCGAGTAGTCCCAGTAGTAGTCGAGGCCGGTCTCGCCTACCGCGACCACCCGATCCGCCCGCGCCAGGCGCTCCACTTCGGACCGCTGCGCGTCGTCGAAATCCTTGGTGCGCGTGGGATGCACGGCCACCGCGGCGAACACCCGCGAGTCCCAAGTGGACGCTTCGACGACCCATTTCGCGGACTCGATGTCGTCCGCGACGGTGACCACGCGGGTCACTCCCGCCGATTCCGCGCGGTCGAGGAGCACGGCGACGTCGGCAGCGGTTTCCGCACCGCAGGCGTCGAGATGGGTGTGCGAGTCGACCACCGGCACCGGAAGGATTTCCGGCACCGGCGGCCGCTCACGTTTTTTAGCGCTCATGGGTGTTCTCCCTGCCCTCGTTCCTCGGTACGGGAGAACACCCATGAGGCACGAGCGCACTGTGTCTATCGGAGCGGTTCCTCCCTGCGGTCGTCACCGCTCAATTGGCGCCCATTCGGGCCCGGTCTCGCCGAGACCGGGGTCGAGCTTCGAGAACAGCGGGGTCGGCTTCGCCAGCGGACGCCCGACTTCGAGCGGCTGGGACGCCCAGGTGGCCTGCTCGGACGCGTAGTCACCGGTCAGGATCGGGTTGATCCGGCCGGGGATGTCGAGGTCCTCGACCTCTTTCAGCTCCGGCTGCGCGGCCCACACCCCGGTGCCGCCGAGCGCCTCGTGCACCTTCTGAGCCGAATGCGGCAGGAACGGCGTCAGCAGGGTGTTCGCGTCCGAGACGACCTGCAGCGCGGTGTGGAGCACGGTGTCGCGGCGCTCGGGATCGTCCTTGAGCTTCCACGGCTCCTGGTCCGAGATGTACCGGTTCGCCGCCGTGACGACCCGCATGGCCTCGCCGATGCCCTGCTTGAACCGCGACCGCGCCAGGTGCGCGCCGACGGTGTCGAACGCCTTGGCCGACAGCGCCTTCAGGTCCTGGTCGGCCTGCGTGAGCGTGTTCGGCTTCGGCACGCCGCCGTTGTTCTTGTGCGCCATCGAGATCGACCGGTTGACCAGGTTGCCCCACTCGTTGGCGAGCTCGAAGTTGGTCCGCCGGACGAACTCCTCCCAGGTGAAGTCGGTGTCCTGGGTCTCGGGGCCCGCCGCCGCGATGAAGTAGCGCAGCGTGTCGGGCCCGAACTCGCGCAGGAAGTCGTGCACGTAGATGACCGTGCCGCGCGAGGTGGAGAACTTCGACCCGCTCATGGTGAGGAACTCGCTCGACACGATCTCGTCCGGCAGGTGCAGGCGCCCGTACTCGCCGGGCTCGCCGCCGCGATCGCCCTCGCCGTTGTGCCCGAACAGCAGCGCGGGCCAGATCTGCGCGTGGAAGGTGATGTTGTCCTTGCCCATGAAGTTGTAGGCGCGGGCGTCGGGGTTGTTCCACCACTCCTGCCACGCGTCCGGGTTCCCGGAGCGGCGCGCCCACTCGACGCTCGCCGAGAAGTACCCGATCACCGCGTCGAACCACACGTAGAACCGCTTCATCGGCTGGTCGCGCCAGCCGTCGAGGGGCACCTTCACGCCCCAGTCGATGTCGCGCGTGATCGGCCGCGGCCGCATGTCGTCGACGAGGTTCTTGGTGAAGTTCAGGACGTTCGGGCGCCAGTCGGTCTTGGTGGACAGCCAGTCGCCGAGCGTCTTGGTGAACGCGGGCAGGTCGAGGAAGTAGTGCTCGGTCTCGACGAACTTCGGCGTCTCGCCGTTGATCCTCGACTTCGGGTTGATCAGCTCCGCGGCGTCGAGCTGGTTGCCGCAGTTGTCGCACTGGTCCCCGCGCGCGCCGTCGTAGCCGCAGATCGGGCAGGTGCCCTCGACGTAGCGGTCCGGCAGGGTCCGCCCTGTCGACGGGCTGATCGCGCCGCGCGTGGTCTTGGGCACCACGTAGCCGTTGCGGTGCAGCGCGAGGAAGATCTGCTGGGTGACCTCGGCGTGGTTGCCGGTGGTGGTGCGGGTGAACAGGTCGTAGGTGAGGCCGAGGCCCTCGAGGTCGGTGCCGATCTGGCGGGTGTACTTGTCCGCGGTCTGCTGCGGGGTCAGCCCCTCCTTGTCCGCCTGGACGGTGATCGGGGTGCCGTGCTCGTCGGTGCCGGAGATCATGAGCACCCGGTTGCCGGCCATTCGCTGGTAGCGGGAGAAGACGTCGGACGGGACGCCGAATCCGGACACGTGACCGATGTGGCGGGGGCCGTTGGCGTACGGCCAGGCCACCGCTGTGAGAACGGGGGTGCTCATACCTGTTTAGCCTACGGATGGCGTCACGTGCGTTTTCTGCTGGGAGGTCCCATGTCGGCGACGAGGTTGCTGGTGCTCGGCGTAGTGCGCATGCACGGCAGCGCGCACGGCTACCAGGTGCGCCGCGAGCTGCTCACCTGGTCCGCCGACAAGTGGGCCAACGTCAAGCCCGGGTCGATCTACCACGCGCTGAAGAAGCTGGCGAAGGAAGGCCTGCTGGCCGAGGTCGCGGTCGAACCGGGTGACGCCGGGCCCGACCGGCTCGCCTACCGGCTGACCGACGACGGCGAAACCGAGTTCCAGGTGCTGCTCACGCGGGCCCTGTCCGACCCGCAGGATCCCGGTCCCGAGCTCGGCGCCGGGATGACGTTCCTGACCACGCTGCCGAGGCAGCGCGCGATCGACCTGCTGCGGCACCACCTCGTGCGCGCCGAGGCGGAGCTGCACAGCGCGACCCTGATCGGCGGCCGGCCCGACATCTCCCCGAAGCCGCCCCACGTGCGCGAGTTGTACGAGTTGTGGCGGCTGCACGCGGAGACCGGAGTGCGCTGGACCCGCGGGGTCATCGAACACCTCGAAGCGGGCGACTACGTGATGGCCGACGACGCGGACGACACCGTCTCCGCGTTCGGCACCCCACCCCAGTAATCAAACTTGACTAACCGCGGTTCGCCAGGCACAGTCGCGTCGGTCAACTAGTCAAACTTGATTACCTAGGAGGCGTTTCGATGATCACCGCACGCGGTCTCGCCAGGCGGTTCGCCGGGCGAGGGCGCGCCGAAGTGCACGCGGTCCAGGGCGTCGACCTCGACGTGGCAGCCGGGGAGCTGGTCGCTTTCCTCGGCCCCAACGGCGCGGGGAAGACCACGACGCTGCGCATGCTCACCACGCTCCTGCGCCCGACCGGCGGCACCGCGACCGTCGCGGGGCACGATCTGCGCACCGACCCCGTCGGCGTGCGCCGCGGTATCGGGTACGTGGCGCAGGGCGGCGGCTGTTCGCCGGAGACCACGGTCACCGGTGAACTGGTCATGCAGGGCAGGCTCCACCGGATGTCCAAAGCGGACGCCACGGCCAAGGCGGCCGAACTGTGCGCGCGCCTCGACCTCGACGGGCTCGGCGAACGGGCGGCGAAAACACTGTCCGGCGGCGAGCGGCGAAGGCTCGACATCGCGGTCGGGCTCGTGCACGGCCCGAAACTGGTCTTCCTCGACGAGCCGAGCACCGGGCTCGATCCGCACAGCAGGGCCAACCTCTGGGAGCACATCCGCCGCCTCCGCGACGAGCACGGCACGACGGTGTTCCTGACCACCCACTACCTCGACGAGGCGGACGCGCTCGCGGACCGCGTCCTGGTGCTCGACCACGGCAGGATCGTCGCCGAAGGAACCTCGGACTCGCTCAAGTCGCAGGTCTCCGGCGACGCCGTGGCGCTCGGCGTGGAGGCGGAATCGGTCGCCGCGGCGGCCAGGATCGCAAGCGCGTTCCCCGGCGCGCGCGAAGTGTCCACTTCGGATGACGGGGTGGCGTTCCGCGTCCCCCGCGGGGACAGCGCGGTACCGGAGCTGCTCCGGCTGCTCGCCGAGGACGGGGTCGCCATGCGGTCCGTGCAGGTTCGCAGGCCGACGCTGGACGACGTGTTCCTCGCGCTCACCGGGCGGAGCCTGCGCGACGCCGGGCAGGAGGCCGCACATGTGGCGTGACATTTGGCTGGTCTTCCAGCGGGACCTGGCGTCGGCGGTGCGGAGCCCGGCGTGGCTGCTGATCGGGCTCACGCAACCGCTGCTGTACCTGTTCTTCTTCGGTCCGCTGTTCGTGCGGGTGCTGTCCACACCGGACGGCTGGCTCGTGCTCACCCCGGGGCTGATCGCGCAGCTCGCCCTGTTCGGCGGCATCACGGTCGGTTTCAGCCTGCTCGCGGACTACCGCGCGGGCGTGGTCGAACGGCTGCGCGTGACGCCCGCGAGCAGGCTCGCACTGCTGCTGGGGAAGGTGCTCGCGAGCGCGGTGCAGGCAACCGTGCAGGCACTGCTGCTCATCGCGGTCGCGTTCCTCGTGTTCCGGCTGGACCTCTCGTTGGCCGGGCTCCTGCTCAGCCTGCTCATCACCTTCGTGCTCGCCATCGCGATCGCCGCCTGCTCGAACGCGCTCGCGCTGACGCTCAAGAGCGAGCGGTCGTTCCCCGCGCTGATGAACACCGTGCTGATGCCGGTTCTGCTGCTGTCCGGGATCCTGATCCCCATCGACGACGCGACGGCGCCGGACTGGCTGCGCACCGTGGCGCGCGTCAACCCGGTGAGCCACATCGTGACCGCGCTGCGCGGCGCGTTCCGCGGCGACTTCTCCTCGCCCCCGGTGCTCGTCGGACTCGCCGTCACGGTCGCGTTCGCCGTGCTTGCGGTGTGGTGGGGAGCCCGCGCGTTCGCGCGCGAAAACGCTTGACACGACACGCCCCTGAATCGCGAAAGATCACGCCGCCCGCCATTGCCGCACGTAGGGTGGCCTTTCGCGGTGAGGGGCGGAGTGGTGATGACGGAACCCGAAAGCGAGCGCGGCATCAACCTGTCGCGCCGGGAAACGGTGGAGGACTGGCGTGCCGTGCACGCCGCGGCCGTCCGGTTCGCCTCCATCACCGTCACCGAAAGCGCCAACTGGAGCGACCCGATCGCCGAGCACTACGTCACCGGGGCGCAGGAAGCCGGGATCCACGCGGGGGCGCGGCACTTCGCGCGGCCGGGCGGCGTGCACGACCAGGCGGACCACTTCGTCCGCGTAGCGAAGAAGCTCGGCGCGTTCGCACCCGGATCGCTCGCCCCCGCGCTGGAGATCGACGCCGAGGGGGTGGACGACAAGTTCATCAAGGCGTGGATCAAGTTCGTCCGCGCTTCGGCCAAAGTGGAGCGTGTGCTCGTCTACGCGGGGCACGACTACTTCGCGCACCGGCTCAACCCGGACAAGTGGGCCGACGGCGAGGTCACGCTCTGGCTGGCCAGGCACAACGGGATCCCCGGCCGCCCCGGCTGGTTCCACCCGCGCGTCGGCGTGCACCAGCACGGGAACACCGCGGACGTGCCCGGTATCCGGGGCCCGGTCGGCCACGACGCCGTCGTCTACCCGTTCACGCTCGGCGACCTGCTGCTCTGACAGGCGGGGTGGTGCGGCGCGGAAGTGGCCGTCGGGGCGCTCAAGTCCCCGAAAGCCACCTTCGGGGAATCTAGCGCCACTTTCGCAGCCCTCGCGGATGCGCGGGCAGCGGCGCGCATGCCTCGAAGGTGGCCTTCCGGGCGCTAGACGCCGCGAATCCACCCCTCGCGCGCTCGCCTGCCGCAGGACCATGCCGTGAAAGTGGCTTTCGGGACGCTGAGTTCCCTGAATGTCACGTTCGGGGCATGCGAGAACTCGCTTCGGCGGGGACACGGTCAGGGGGCGAGCTTCGCCTTGATCAGGAAGACGTTGTAGGGGCCCCACTGGGAGAGCAGGAAGTACAGCTCGTCCCCGTCGAGCGACCACGGGTGCAGGTACCCGCCGTAGAGCTGCCCGAACTGCGCGCCGGAGGCGGCCACGTCGCCGTCCGACCACGGGCCTTCCGGGCGGTCCGCGGTGCGTAGCCGCACCACGCCCGCCGGGTCGTCAAGGTGCATCGCCATCCATTGTCCGAAGTGGACGTTGTAGGCGACGTCCAGCTCGCCGACGTTGCCCGGCAGCACCTCGGCCGCGCGGAACGGGTCGCGCGCCCAGCCGTCGCCGGTCCAGTACTCGTAGGCGTTCGCCTTCAGTATGTCCGATGTGGACGCTCGCGCGAGGTGTGCGCCACCGAGGCGGCCGTTCGTGGTGCCGAACAGGTACACGTGGTCGCCGTCGCGGGCGAGCGCGCCGATCTGGAACGGGTGGTCGTGCTCGGCGCGGTTGATCCAGCACGCCGACTGCGGCTTCGACCAGGTCCGGCCGTCGTCTTCGGACACCGCGATCCCGCCGTAGTTCGTGTGCCACTTGCCAGGCGGGCCCCACACGCGCACCGACATGTAGTGCACGTACTGCTTGCCGTCGATCGAAATCCCCGAATTCGGGATCACGGTGACCTCGTCCGGTCTCGGGTCGCGCTCGATGACCTGCGCGGCGAGGCCGTCTTCGCGCTGCACCACGCCGTCGAGCGTCATGCCGTTCGCGAGGTCGCGCGTCGAGGAGAAGGCGAGGACGTTGCACCGCCAGTCGGCGCTGTTCGGGCCGCCGCCGTCGCCGCCCCATCCTTCGCCGAAGGTGTCTCCGAAGAGGACGAACAGGCGGCCGCCGCCCCCGTCCCACACGATGCCGAGATCGGTGCCGTGTATCCCGAACCGCTCGTCGGTGCGGCTGACCGAACCGGGCCCGGTCACCCTGCCCACCAGTGTCGTTTCGATCACTCGAACCATGTGGCCGACCGTACGCGCTACTCCCGGCGCCCGCCTTCGGTGAGAATGGCCGCCATGCGGTTGGTGCGCGAGAGGCTCGGGTCGGATGCGTCGCCGGAACAGGCGTTGCTCCTGCTCGGCGCGCCCGCCGCGCTGTGCGGTGACTGGTTTTCCTCGCGCGCGGTGATCGCACCCGCCCTCGGCGCGCCCACCCGCGCGAGTGACTTCGCGCTGCCGGTACCCGCCGTCCGCGACCCGGTGCCCGGCGCGATCGGCGGCGGGTGGTTCGGCTACTTCTCCTACGACCTGACCGATCCGTCGCGTCGCCGGGGACCGCTACCCGTCGAACGCTGGGCCTGGGCGGATCACGTGCTGCGCCTCGACGACCACGGCACGTGGTGGTTCGAGGCGCTCGTTGGCGACGACGAGGCGTTCCCAGCAGACCTCGCAGCGAAGTACGACGCTGTGTTGCGAGGCCGCGCTCTACGACACGGCTGGACGCCTTCGGCGCTGCGGCGCGCGCACGCCGACGACCACCGCACCGCGGTGAAGAACTGCGTGCAGGCCATCGAGGCCGGAGAACTGTTCCAGGCCAACGTGTGCACCCGGTTCTCCGGCCCGTTCGACGGCGAGCCGCGCGAGCTGTTCGCCGAGGGCGTCCGGCGGTGGAATCCGCGCCGCGCCGCCTACCTCGGCGGCGAATGGGGCGCGCTCGTCTCGCTGTCGCCGGAGCTTTTCCTTTCCCGGCAAGGAAGAGCGGTCCGGTCGACGCCCATCAAGGGCACGCTCCCCCGGCGCGGCACCTCCGACGACCACCTCGCCGCGAAGCTTCGCGAGTCCACCAAGGACGTCGCGGAGAACGTGATGATCACCGATCTGGTGCGCAACGACCTCGGCCGCGTGTGCGAGACCGGCACCGTGCGCGTGCCGGAACTGCTCGCGGTGCGGCCCGCACCGGGAGTGTGGCACCTGCATTCCACTGTGGAGGGTCAGCTCGCGGCGGGGGTCACCGACGCGGAGCTGCTGCGGGCGACGTTCCCGCCGGGTTCGGTCACCGGCGCGCCGAAGATCCGCGCGCTCGACGAAATCGCCGAACTCGAACCCGTCGCGCGGGGTGTCTACACGGGAGCGATCGGGCTGGTGTCCCCGGTCGCGGGCCTCGAACTGAACGTCGCCATCCGGACGCTGGAGATCCACGACGGCACGGTTTCGCTCGGAGTCGGCGGCGGGATCACCGCCGACTCCGACTGCGAAGCCGAGTGGCAGGAATGCCTGCACAAGGCCGCGACGCTCGAAGAACTCCTCGCCGACCCGCCGGTCAGCGCGACGGGTCGAGCGTGAGCTTGCCCGTGGTGCCACGCGACCGCAGCGCCTCGTGCGCCGTCCGCGCCTGCGACAGCCCGTAGACGCCACCGTCGACCGCGCGCACGGTACCCGCCGCGGCCAGCTCGAACAGCTCGCCCATCGCGCGGGAGAAAACGTTGCCCGGCAAGGAGAACACGTGCGGCAGCCACATACCCGCGACCGT
Source organism: Amycolatopsis sp. CA-230715 (assembly GCF_018736145.1). Taxonomy (GTDB): domain Bacteria; phylum Actinomycetota; class Actinomycetes; order Mycobacteriales; family Pseudonocardiaceae; genus Amycolatopsis. The sequence goes on along the minus strand of NZ_CP059997.1, from coordinate 5,651,449 downwards.
CGTGCTGTGCGCGAGCAGCGAGCGCGGGTCGATCGCCTGCGGCAGTTCCCTGCTCGCCATCCCGTAGAACCCGAGCCGCCCGAACGGCGCCAGCGAGGCCACGCTCTGGTCGGTGACCGAGCCGCCGGTCATGTCGAGCACGATGTCCACCCGCTTGCCGCCGTTGGCTTCGATCAGCGCGCCCTTCATGTCTTCGGCCCGCGAGTCGATCGCGACGTCGGCACCGAGCTCCAGCGCCAGCGCGCGCTTTTCCTCGCTGCTCGCGGTCGCGATGACCCTGCCCGCGCCCCACGCCTTCGCGAGCTGCACCGCGATGCTGCCGACGCCACCGGCCGCGGCGTGCACCACCACGGACTCGCCCGCTTCCAGGTGCGTGCTCTTGCGCAGCAGCAGCCACGCGGTGCTGCCCTGCACGATGAACGACAACGCCGTGGTGTCGTCGACGCCGTCGGGCACGTCCACGGTCAGCGGCAGGTCGGCGACCGCGCGCTCGGCGTACCCGCCACCGCCGTTGAGGAGCGCGACCACGCGCCTGCCGTCGGGCGTCCTGCCCACCACCTCGCCGCCAGGCACGAGCGGGAGGCTGCTCGGGGCGAGGTAGCTGTTCTCGGCCTGGTGGGTGTCCGCGTAGTTGACGCCGGCGCGGTCGATTTCCACGAGCACCTGGCCAGCGCCGGGCTCCGGGTCGGGCAGCTCGACGAGGTTGAGCACCTCGGGACCGCCGAATTCAGTCACCTGTACAGCTCGCATGAGACGATCCTACGATATGTCTCATGACCCGACCAGACGCCTTGCAGGCCTTCCGCGTCGCCAGGACGTGGTTCTCGCACGGCCGCAAGATCGACATGGGCGAGCTGGCCGAAGAGCTGGGCGTCGGCAGGGCCACTCTGTTCCGCTGGGTCGGCAACCGGGACGAGCTGCTCGGCGAGATCCTGTGGTCGCTCGCCGAGCGCGTGTTCGACCGGCAGGCGCGCCGCGGCTCCGGGGCCGAACTGGTCGCGAACACCGTCGGCGACTTCGTGCGCACGGTCAACGCCGACGAAGCGTTCCGGCGATTCCTGCGCACCGAGCCCGAGCGCGCGCTGCGGCTGCTCACCACGAAGGCGAGCGTGGTGCAGCGGCGCACCATCGCGAAAATGGCCGAGCTGCTGGCAACGGAGATCGGCACGCCGCCGCTTCCCGTCGAGGACGCCGCCTACCTCGTGGTGCGCATCGCCGAATCCTTCATCTACACCGACGTGATCACCGGCGGCGAACCCGACGCGGACAAGGCCCGGCAGGCCGTGCTGGCGCTGCTGGGCCCGTGACCTCAGTCGAGGCAGAACTCGTTGCCCTCGACGTCCAGCATCGGCAGGCACGATTCGTTGTACTCGTCGGCGACCAGCAGCTCCAGGCGGGTCGCACCGAGCGCGACCAGTCGGGCGCACTCGGCTTCGAGCGCGGCGACGCGCTCGTCACCCACGAGCCCGGTGCCGACCCGGACGTCGATGTGCACCCGGTTCTTGACGACCTTGCCCTCTGGTAGTTGCTTTCGAGACGTAACGGGCTCACGCTGGGCCTATGACCAGGTACGTTGCACTCTACTGCCGGATTTCGGTGGACCGCGCAGGACGCAAAGAGGGCGTGAAGGCGCAAGAGCGCTGGGGACGCGACTACGCCGCGCAGACGTGGCCCGGATTGCCGGTAAAGGTGTTCGCCGACAATGACTTGAGCGCCGCCGAAGAGGATCTAGAGCGACCCGAGTACAACAGTTTGCGGGATGCGATCGAGCGGGGTGAAGTCGCGCATATCTGGACGGTGGAGCAGTACCGGCTTGAACGGCGAGAGATTCAGTGGTTCCAACTTGCTGCCCTGATGGACGCGGCGGGTATCGAAGAGTTGCACACCAACCGGGATGGCATTGTTCGGGTCCGCGATGAGGTGGCCGGAATCAAGGCGGTCTTGGGCGCGGGTGAGGTTCGTCGTACGAAGCGGCGGATCAATGACAGGTTGGCCGATAAGGCGGCAGAAGGTGAGCCGCCGGGCGGCAACCCGTTCGGGTACAAGCGCGCGGTGAAAGAGGACGGCACCAAGACGTATGTAGAGGTTCCGGAGGAGGCTGACGCGATACGGCAGGCGGCGGAATGGGTGCTGGCGGGGTGGTCGCTGGCGAATATCGCCGCACAGTTCCGCTCACGTGGGTTGCGGGGTGCGAACGGCGGGCAGATCAGTCCGGGGGCGGTGCGAAACTGGGTCACCCTGCCGACGGTGGCGGGGCATCGGGTGTATCGGGGTCAGATAGTGGCGCGGGGGAACTGGGCGCCGATTTTGGACGAGAACACGTGGCAGGCGTGCCGACTCGTGTTGTCGCAGCCGCGCCGGGTGAAGCGCGCGGACGGGAAGGGGACGTATCCGATCGGTGCGCGGCATCGGGGGAATTCGACCGGCCGTAGGTATCTGCTCACGGGTGGGTTGATGGTGTGCGGGGTGTGTCAGCACCGCCTTACCGGTTCCATGAGGACTGTCCACAAGCGGCGGGTGGCGTATTTGCAGTGTCATCCGACTGCCGGGGGCCGTGGGTGCACCGGCATCCTGTTGGACGAGACAGAACGGTATGTGGTCAAGAGGTTGTTCAAGGAACTGGACAAGCCGGAATTCCTGAACGCCATAGCGGCGGACGAACACGGCCCGCGCCGCGAGCAGATCGCCAAGGAACTCGACGCGTTGGAGCGTCAACGGGTCGAGTTGGCGGCGGAGTGGGCGACCCCGGGAAGTTTGACCATGTCCGAGTGGAAGGAAGCGCGGCAGGGTATCGCGGACAACGAGAACCGGTTACGGCGCGAGTACGCGAGCCTGCCGCCCAAGGTGATCGATATCGACATTGCGGAGGCGCGGGAGGCATGGCCGGACATGACACTAGACGAAAAGCGCGGGTTCCTGCGCCTGTTCATCGAGAAGATCACCTTGGAGAAGTCGCCGCCGGGCATGCACCGGACCTACAACCCCGAACGCGTGAAAATCAAGTGGCAGGTGTCGCTACGCTCGGACGCGTCTACCGCAGGCGAAGGGGAACGGTGATCGTGTGACGCTGCCAAATCCGGGCGGTGGTCCTCTGCCGACCGCGCATGAGGACACCGCACGCGTCAATGTGGACAGCTTCGCCACGGAGGTGTGACAGCGGTGGGGCTACCGGCTTGTCACCTCGCGGCGGTGCCCGGACAAGGACTACGGAGACGGCCGGTACGCGTGGACTCTGACTTTCCAGCGTCCGAACGGCGAACGCCACTCGTGCGAAGTGCAGATGTTCGGCGTGGCCCGCGACTACAGCCGTGGTGACAACCCGCTCACGTTCCCGGAACCACGGCTGTACGTGGACGGTAGTTCGTGGGTGTGGGACTTCGCGGTATCGCAGGCGGCAGCGAGCGAGGACCGCGACCCGCACGACGACTGAGACCGGGCTGTGACGCTACCGAAGCCGGGCGGGAGGCGTACGAAACATTTGGCCCGGTGGCCCATGGAAACGCAACCAGGGCGGTGCCACACTGGCGTGTGAGGACGTCGACGGATCCTGGACCCTGGCCGTTGGCGTTCCTCGCAGCCGCTTCGTGGTGGCGTAGGCACCGTGCCCCGAACGACGGCATACGCGAGGCAGCTTCAGCCTTTGAGACCGATTGTGACGGCAGAACCCCGGCAACCGTGGTTGCCGGGGTTCTGCCGTGTTGCGGGTCAGTCTGTGGCTTTCTCTGCATCTGTGGGGTGGGGTTCATCGGTCGCGGTCCGTTCGGTCTTGCGGGCCAGTGCCGCGCGCACGATGCGCGCCGCCCTTCAAATGGCGCGCAGCGCCGCACACCACTCCGCCTTGCAGATCCGTCCTAGCGACTCCTGGAGACCCCCTGGCGCGGTGGTGGGCCAGCCTGCGGCTACCCCAGATGGCGTATAGCCTGGACTAGGCCTTTTGTGTTTCACTGAGTCTTCCGTTCAACTAAGAGTTAATTCTGCAATTATTTCTTCCAAGGGGGAGAACATATGCGAAGAACGATGCGCACCAGAGCTTGCTTAGGAGCAATCGGCGCGATCGTTGCGACATTGTCTTTTAGTCACGCTTCGGCGGCTGCCAGCGAAAAACTGAAGCAGATAAATTGCACAGGTTTTGCCACTGGAACGGACGGCGTTGTTCCAGATCTCACCCAATCGACAGCCACGCTATCATGCGATAGGCCCGCGTACTTTCTTGGCATAACTCTTACTCTTTATAAAAAGCAAGCCGATGGCTCATTCGCTCAGGTTGGGACCCCGGCGACAGCTTCAGTTAATAATCAAAGTTCAGCTAATGTGGTGTCCTCGTGGAACGAGTGTCATTACGGCGACACGATGTACTCAAAGGCTCATTTCACACAAGAAGAAACCCCGTTGGGCACCCACTTGGAGTGGAATAAGAACGGGCCGTCAACCATAGTCCGCAATTGCTCTCCGTCGCGATGGGTGGTAGAAAAGACAGCAATAGACGTTGACGGAGAAGACGTGCCTGTACGCGTAGGGCAGAACATAGCGCCAACCTTTGGCATGCTGCATGCGAGCGGAAAACATAAAGTAACCTCCTCAACAGTAGTCGCCACGACAATAGAACAAGGAGAGAAGGAAGTCCGCGGACCAGATAACCCGAACTACGTTCTCAACATCTACAACACACAGGATCCTGACGAGACACTTGATTTTGTGGTCGGTTCACTGACCATCGACAATATAGGACTTCCCGGAATCCCGGTCGAACACTCGCCAGACGGCCGCCCGGTTGGCGTTCTAACCGCGTTTTGCAGGGGCATGGACGAGTGTCCTCAATGGGTAAACGGGCCAGGGCCAACGTCAGGCAATCGGGCAACATTTGGCATTACGAAAACAAAATTGGCAACACATTAGCCCGGAAGGGCAATACACATGGAGAGTCCGCCAGCAAAAGACCAGGCATTGACTTGGATTAAAGAACAGGTTGACGTCTCTTTCGCAAAAAACACCGCAGAAGCAGAGGAGCGCGGCGACAGTTTCTATGTCACCGCCGTCTTCAGGGAAGACTCCTTAGGGTACGTGACGTTCAAAATGCTCAGTCCCGAACCAACCGAGGTTCGCGTACGTTTCCCGCTTCTAGGTGACGATGGTTCCCCACGCTACTACTGGAACCTAGGTATACACCTTGCAGCTTTCTTAGACAGTCGATGGGCATTTCGGGATTCTGTTCTGGTCCAACTTTTCGACGGCGGACGCGTGGTCGATGCCTCGGAGTACTTCGGCTACTGATAGGCCCGACCACCTGAAAGAGTGCACGATTTCACGACAGAACCCCCGGCAACCGTGGTTGCCGGGGGTTCTGTCGTGTGGTGAGTCAGTCTGTGGCCGTCTCTGCCTCTGTGGGGTGGGGTTCATCGGTCGCGGTCCGTTCGGTCTTGCGGGCCAGTGCCGCGCGCACGATGCGCGCCGCCCTTCCTAGAATCACGGGGTCATCCAGAGCGCGGATCTCGCGAACGCCGGACGGGGCACCGTCAGCCCGTGGCGGCCTACTGGTCATCGGCGCCCCCGTCGGTGTCCGGGGAGTCCGGCCGTGACGGTGCCGGACCGTGTTTTCCGGGGGTTTCGGGGGTGTTCCGGCGGGTGCCGGATTGCCTCCCCCGCTGGGGTTTTCCCTGGTCAACCGGGGGAGTTTGGTCGTTTTCGGCGCTGGGGAGAACTCCCCGGTTCCCCGTGGCCTCCCCGTCGTGCTCCCCCGCCTGTTCGTCCTCTCGGGTGGCGAGTGCGGAACTCACGTCATCGGCCCGGATGACCATGACGCCGTGGCTCTTGCCGGGGGTGATGCCGTAGCGGTTGAGCGTGGCTGAGAGATCGGTCAACGTCCAGCCGTCGTACTCGTCCGGGTTGTCCGCGATCAACCGCGCAAGCACGGTTTGCGTGCGGACACGCTTCTCTCCCTGGCACACGTCCAGGATATCGGCCAAGTGATCAACCGGTGCCGGTTCGCCGCCGTCGTCTGCGGTGGTCGCGGTCACCTGCCGTCCCTGTTCGGCCAGTAGCGCCATAGCGCGCGCCACGACCGGGGTCACCATGTCCGTACCGTCCTCGAACGGCACATAGAAGGTACGTACCAACTCCCATGGTTCGTCGGTGATCCCTACCGCTACGCACGTGCCCCGATCGGTCCGCATGCGTAGTTCGGTGGCGCGGATGCCTGCCCGGTACCGGCCCGCGCCCAACAGGCCGTCGTTGGCTATGTGGTCGGCCACGGCGAACGCGACACCACACGAGATGTTGCGGGTCACTTCCTTGGGGATGGAGTCCTTTGTGGGCGATTGCGTCGCCAAGACCAGGATCACGCCGTACTTGCGGCCACGTTTGATCAGCCGGACGGCCAACTCTGCCGCGTGCTTCCCATATTTCTTGTGCTGGAACAGTTCGTGACACTCGTCGATTGCCAGGATGAGCGGGTGCAACCCCAACCCCGGCTTGTCCGCGAGCTTGCGGGACACCTTGGGCGGGCGTCCGGGTTGCGCGCCCAAGATCCGGCCGCGCCGCTCCATCTCCTCTGTAAGGTCCCTCAGCGCCGCCACGGCATCGGCGGCCACTGAATCATCCATGCCCATGCGGTAGCGGCTCAGACGCGGCCTCAGCGGCTCGAAATCCGGGCTCTCGCCCATGACGAACACCCACAGTTCGGCGGTGGGGTCCAACCCCGCCCCGAGGACCAGCGTCCGCATGGCCGCCGTCTTGCCCTGACCGGGCCGACCACCGATCAACCAATTCGCCTCAAGCAACGGCGCGTTCACGACAAGGCCGCGTTGGGTCAGGCCCCACGGCACCCCGTCGAACACATCCACCGTGCCCTCATGCAACAGCGGCCAGTCACCCGCGCCCCCCTGAAGCGTGCCCTTGTCGGCAATCCAGAGGTCCAGTACTCCGTCCTCATCGGCTTTGGTGGGCCAGGTTTCCAGCGACGCGCGCCCGAGGTTCGCCGCGAGCGTGGCGCGGCGGTCGGCCACCATGTCGGCGGTCACCCCGAGGGGCAGCCGCACCCGCGCGAACGTTCCATCTCCGTCCTTGCGCGCGGCGGTGAGGTAGCTCAATTCCCCACCGTCCTTGAAAAAACGGTTCAGCGGAGCCACACCAAGATGCGCCAGGGCACGGGAGATCATGCGTTCGTCCACCCAGGACTCAGCGTCTCCGCGGTCGGGTTGAACGAGCCATCCCGCGCCCGGTGTTTTGTCGCGTCCTTCCCATGTGGCGGCGGCAATCCAGCCGATCGGGCCGACGGTCAGCAGCCACGGCACCACGGCCACGATGCCCGCTCCGATACCGTCGCGGATCTCATACAGGGCGGCTAGCCAGTCGGGCATGCTCGCGCGGTCGAACAACATTTCGGTGAGTGCGAGCAGGACCAGCACGACCACCACCACGGCGGCGGTGACCACCACGCGCCGCAGGCCGATTGCGAGCTTGGCCCACCGTGCTTTCGCGTCGGCCCGTAGGGTTTCCTGTGCTTCGCGGCGGGCTTGCGCGTCGCCTGCCATCCGGGCTTGCCGGACGTCCCCGCGAAGATCGGCGTAGGTGGCCCACGTCCATCCCTTCGCGATCCATCGGCCGTGACCACGCAGCAGGAACCACAACAGCCGCAGGAGATCCTGCGGTGCCTTGCGCACCCGGTAGGCCAGTAGCGCCCGCCACCGTGCGGCACGGTCGGACTCCCGTACCCGCCGCACCACGTAGCCGGTGCAGTCGATCACCTTGCGCCGCACCACTAGCCCCGCCCGGCGGGCCGTGCTCCCACCGCCGTCGTTGTTGTGCTCGTTGTTGTCGGTGATCACCTCCGTGTCGATTACTTCCGCGTCGTAGATCTTCGGGACCAGCTCACCCGCGCGTGCTCCGCCGTCGGGGGTCTCAGGCGTCGTGTTCATCGCTGACCACCCCCGGCGCTGTCGGCGGTCAGCGTCGCCGCCAACCGGGAGGACAGGCCGCGCGAACACCCGGTGGCCTCGCGCACCCACGCGGGGGTCACGACGGTTTCCGGGGTCCGTGCGGCGCGTGCGAGCGCGAGATACTCCGCGAACGAGGTCCGCGCGCGCCGAGCTGGTGACGCCGCGTCCGTGCCCGCGTCCGGTTGCGACGGCTCCGAAGTGGACACGGCCGCGCCGGTGTCGGCCGTCCCGTTCACGCCCGGCGGGGCGTGGTCGGCGGTGTTCATGAACGCGACCGCCATAGCCGCGCCGAGTTTGTCCCGCAGATCTGTCACGGCTTCGGCGGCGACGAACACGACCAGCGGCGGCACCGAGTGCAGTACCACCAACGCCGGGCTACCGGCCGTGTACGCCTCCCACGTGTTCATGACGTAGGTAGCGGTCAGCGTGAACCACTTGGCCGCCCGCACCCATCCTCCGGTGCGGATGCCGTGGCGTGCGGTGACCTGTTCGGCCCGCAGGATCGACAGCAGCACTACCGACACCATCGGGTCGAGCAGCCACGCGGTACACCACGGCAGAGACCACGCGGGTGCGCCGTTCGCGGCGAACTGCTGAACGTTGGTCATCGTGAACGCCAAGCCCAACAGCACACCCGACCAGCACAACCGGTCCACCTGGATAGCCACCCGCTCGACGGGTTCGGTTCCTGCCTTCCTTGGTTCGGTCATCGGCGACCACCCCGCCGCACGTCCACAGTGGTCACCGTCAACGCCCTGGTGAGCGTGTACGAGGTGAACAGCGCGGGCAGCCCCAACGCCGCGACGCGCAACAGCCAGTGCGCACCGGGGTAGGTGAACGCCAACCACTGCACACCCGACAGCAGTGCCGCGCCGACGACCACGCGACCGGTCAGCGACAACAGCCGGGCACTGGCGCGTGCCGCGTCCGCCGTCCGCCGCGCGCGCCGGGCCGACGCGCGCCATATCCACAACACGACCAGCGCCACGCCCAACGCCGCGAGCAACTGAGTAGGGGTCACGTTCATGAACGGCCCCCGTCCCTGCGGGCCGTCCACGCGAGATAGGCCGCGCGCCGGTCGTCTTCGGCGAGTGCGCCCCACACGCCGACCGTGCCGTAACCGGCCGTGCGGAACTCCAGTTCCAGACACTCATCACGCACCGGGCAGTCACCGCAGATAGCGGCGGCCACCTCCCGTTCGGGGCCGTCCTCGGGGCACTCCGGGTTGTCGGTTCCTGCGGTGAACCACATGCACGCCCCGTCGCGGGTCACCACGTGCAACAGCACCCCGGACGGCACCACTTCGAGGTGATCAAGCCGCGCGGCGGCCTGTTCGGCGAACTCGCCGTACTCCTGTTCGTCGGTCACTTCCGCCCCCTCTCGCCGGGGGCGGGCAGCAACAGCGCGACCGCGTGAGCGGGAACGACCAGCCGCCCACGGCGACGGACCGCAGGCAGCACGCCGACACGGATCAAGCGGCACACGTGGTCTTCGTCCACTCCGAGAATCCACGCGGTCTCACGGATCGAAAACACGCCGGTATAAACGGCGCGGTATTCGTGGTTATCCATAATATTTGGTTCCTTCTACTAGGTTTCCGTCCCGCTTCTGCGAGCCGGTGAACCCAGTAGGCGCCGAAACCAAGAAATCAACTATGCCGCGTCCGGAATATCGATATGCCGCCGCGCGAGTAACCGCAGGTCAACTACCATGACGCGGCAAAAGAGTATTCAGAATCCGCATATTTCCGCGTCAATATTCACCACGTGAATAGTTGATCTTGAAAGTGAGGTCCGCCGGCGGGCGCCACACCCCCTCTGAACTGCGGAAACGTGCACCGCGGAGCGGCCGCGGAACGCCCCTCCAGAGGTCCTACGAGCGGGTGTCGAACGGCCGTTTCCGAGGTTTCGCCGGACCGGCGGCGGGGCGCGCTGCCCGTCCGACATGCCGCGTGCGGATTATTCGCCGACGCACTCCCTGTGAGCTGGGGTTATGCGGGATCCTGCATAGCGTATGCGGCTCCCGGCATAGACCACCGGACACCAGGGGCACCACGGTTGCCACAGACCCACGAACAATTCGAACAGAGCAGGCGGCCTGCGAATGACCGAAACACACGGCGGCCGTAGCGAGCGCGCATCGCGCTTGACCGTCACCGCGTCACTCAGTAACGGCGTCGCGCGCGTGGCGCACGGAAAAGCGGCAGCGGTCAACCTGATAGACACGATCCTCGCGACCGAGCACACGCGATCGGAGACCCTTCTCTACATCGGCGACCGCGAGTACTACAGCGCGCCCGACGGCGGCCCGATTCCCAACCACCAGTTCCGGATCACCGTCTCATCGCTGCGCCGGGTGGCCGCTCTTCACTACAGCGACCACGACGACACCGATATGCCCCACGCGGTCACTTACGACCCGCGTCAACCCCACCCAGAAGTAGACCTCATCTTCAGCGAGGAAACTGGCGCCGTTTTTCCCCGTTCCGCTCTCATCCCGATAACGCACGCACGCATGGCGCTACTCGAATGGCTCGAAACACGCAAACGCCCGCGCTGCGTCGAATGGATCGCGTACTAACCACGGCGCCGCCGGTAATCCAACAAAGAGGAAGATCACGCAGTGAACAGTCTGGACCTGGAAATCGGTTTGTTCTCAAGTCAGAACGAACTCAGCGAACGCATACTCAATGATCGGGCGTTCATCGAACGGACCCGCTTGCGCAAAGACCGCGAACTCATCGCATACCGCGATGAGGGCGAATGGCTGAATCGCCTACGCGAGCAGAACAAAATGCTGATACGACACCTATGTGACCTGACTAATCTATCCCGTTCCGCAATTCAATGCATAGAACACGGCAGGCAACGCCCATCGCTCTACACACTCCGCAAACTCGCGTACGCACTCGGCGTAGAACCTGATCAATTAATCCTCTTGGTTGCAGAGGACTACGTGGCACGTGACGCCCATCTATATGAGACAGGCCTCTACCAGCCTGACAGATTTCCTGTACGCAAAGACGGAAAGGAACTGTCCCGGATCACATGGCAGTACGCCGTAGGCAACAGTCATCAGGTAAGACTAGGATCGCATATCCACGCCATCCGAAACCGCGCATCCATCACACAGAAAGAATGGGCCAAACGCTCGCGAATGGGCGCTACCATCCTGTCAAAGATCGAGAATTCGCGATACAACCTATCCACTGTTCCCCTGCTCATCGGAGTGGCGATAGGACTTCGGGTGCCGCTGGACGAACTAACGTCATTCGTAGTTCTCCATCAGGTACGGAACCGGAACCGTGCTTTGTAACCTTGACTGGTGGGCCTCCCATCAACGGGGAACCCACAACAGGCCACCACCAGGAACCCGCGTCCGGATCACCGAACCGACCCCGTACAACGGCAGGGAAGGAACCGTGACCTACTACGAGGGACAGTGGAATAGCACGATATTCCCGGTCCGGATGGACTACATCGGAATGACGCACATGTTCAGCACGAACGACGTAACCGAACTAGCCGCCCCCGACACATCCTCTCAACCAAACCAAAAGAAGAAATGAATCCCTCAGCGGAAACCGTACACGCGCTCATGGCCGCATATCTGAAACACACAGACAAGTACGGGCACCTGCCTGTATCACTCGTGCGGGTCAACGCCGGTGACGACATATCAGAACGCCACCTATTGGTGCGCGCCGGATACGGACCACTGTCAGAAGTCGCGCGCGCATTGTCCCCGTGGGCCATGACCCTAGATGACAGATCTGTGTACCTCTGGGACAGCGGAGACATGCCAGAAGCTCAGATTCAGGTACACGGCGCTCTCATTACCGGCACCCCGATTGAAGTCGTCGGCTACGTCATATTCGGCACTGGCGTCTTCCCCAACCTGAAACCCGGTGAGCTCTGCGAAATACCGGTGTGCGCACTCCTGTGCTGGGCAGCAACAGCACTAGACGACGACAAAGCCGAAACAGCACCGCAACTTTGCGGAAACCCCGGGCTCTGCGATCACTCCTTTTCGAAACCCGGTCCGGACCGCATGTGATGCAGAAGCAGCAGAGCAGCAACCGCGTTGGCGCTTCGAATTTCTCCCTTGTTGACCAAGTCGGGAACTGCGGCTAGGGGAATCCACTCTCGACGATTAGATTCGAAGTCGTCTTCAGGATGGCTCACATATTCGGCGCCGTCTGCCCAATAGATATGATGTAGCGCGTCCGCTAGACCGTTTGACGGTTCAACGGTGAGCAACTTGTGTAGCGGTCCCGCACGCCAACCGGTCTCTTCGAGCATTTCCCGCGCCGCCGCATGCTCGACTGATTCGCCGTCATCAACCACACCAGCAGGCAACTCCCAACCCCAAGTATTCGTGATGAATCGATGCCGCCATAGCAACATGACCTCATCACGGGAATTTACCGCAGCGACAAGCGCAACGGCGCGCTGCCTAATCAGATAATGATCTAGATGGCGGCCGTCCGGCAACTCGACGTCCGCCAAGTTGACCTTGAACCAACGATTTTCGTAGACAAGTTTCTCGCCATGATTTATCCACTCCACGCGACTACGTCCAATCACTCAGTGTTCACACCAGTAAGGCGACGGCATTGTCTACCATATCGATGGCGTCACGAGCGACACTAGGCGCCCCCTTGGCCAGAGAGTTTCTGATCTCCACGAAGCGCCTTATAAGGCGCCGTGATTCCATACCGTACGATGTCTCCACCATTTTAGTCGCCAATGAAGAGGCGCGCTCAATCTCGCCTTTTGCGATTTCAAGTGTAGCTAGCGACGCTAGTTGATTGACTTTACCCCTCGCATGACTTCCGCTTTTGATGGAAGTCTCCGCATACTGTTCTGCCGCCTGATAATCGCCGAGACTCATAAGAGCTTCAGCAATTCCCGCATGCAAGTGTCCGGTTTGAGCGTAACTTGCCTCAGCAATCGACGCAGTGGCAGGATTAGAAGAAAAGTGCGATTCCAGGTTGTGAATCGCGCGCAATGCCGCCGATTTTTCTGCCTGAAACGCCAGAGACTTCACATTCATCACTTGCAGGTCAACCGCCAGCGAGGAAGTCCCCTCATCAAGCAAAGACAGAGCTGACTTGGATAAGTCTTCGGCTGTCCGATAATCCTCTAAAGCCAAAGCTTGGTTCGTCATCAACGCTAAAACGTAACCCTGAAAGCTGCGATCACCTAATGCTTGCGCAATGTTCAACGCTTGCAGAAAGTAAGAATTTGCGGCTGTCCAGTCTTCAGAATCGTAGGCACAGACACCCGTTAGCGCGATCAATGCCCCAATCGCGCGCTGATGCTCTACTCCAGTAGGATCGCTACCGGAATTCATGGCGATAAGCGGCGATGAATGCCGAGCAAGATACTGTTCTAGCCGGACTCTTGCAACAAGACCACCGGAGTTTCTATACATCTTCTCAAAGTGTAAACGCGCATCCGCCAGCTTGCCGACTCGTAGTATTTTACTCGTGTCTATCGTCGGCCGCAGTCCCGCACCGTTCGAGTCGGGCAATTGCAAAGGCCCTACTGCGGCCACAATAGGGCCCGCCCTCTGCCCGCTCTCTTCTGAGTGGTAAAACCAGCATAGACGCCTTGGAATATTAAGTGCTTCTACCCAGCCTCGCAGCGTCCTTACGGTGTACTCTGTCGAGTCCGGCGCATTTTCGATTCTGCTGATTTGCGCTTGGTTCATATTGAGCCAACGGCCAAGCACTTCTTGGTTTAGCCCCTTGCCAAACGAGCGCAACCAGTGCGGATGGTTCCGGTAAGCACGAAATACTGCGCCGATGTGCTCACGCTTGAACGCTGCGCGAAACTGATCGGTTTCGTAGAACTCGTCTTTGAACACGGGAGGCGTACGAAGTTGGTCAGCCCGCGACTTGAAGCACTTCCCGCACAGCAACGCGTTATTGTCCGCCGCAAGGAGTGTCCCGCACGCCCCGCAGCGTCTCCCTCGCCGCGCCCCTGTGGCGGGCCGTCGCGCTCCCGGTGCTCCCATCGCTTGCCCCTAGGCTGTGATCACTACCACGTCTCTGACCAGCCTACATGCTGTATGACCCCCCGATTAAGTAGGCGCTCTGTCACGCTTTGTAACTTGTTACGTCTCTATAACATGTACCCTCGGGAACGCGCTGGAAGAACAGGCGCGGGCCGACGCCATCGGGATCACCGCAGGCGAACGCCGCGCCCTGCCGTTCCGGCGGCAGCGAGCGGTCGAAATCGCCCCAGCTGGCGAATCCCTCCGGAGGCGGCGGCACGACGTACCCGAGCACCTCGCACCAGAACCGGGCCACGCGCTCGGGATCAGCGCAATCGAACGTGATTTGGACCTGCTTGACCGACGCCATGGGCTCACCCTAACCGCGGGCGCCTTCCACTGGGTGGCATTTATCGGGCCCGCGACGCGAGCACCGCGTCGTACAGCTCCTTTTTGGACACTCCGGCGGCCGCGGCGACCTCCGCCGATGCCGACTTGAGCCGCTCGCCCGCGGCCACCCGCTCGGCGACCTCGCCGACCAGGTCCTCGACCCGCACGGACCGCGGCGCGGCGCCGTCGAGCACCACGGTGATCTCCCCGCGCACCCCGTCGGCCGCCCAGTCGGCCAGCTCGGCGAGCGTGCCGCGGCGGACCTCCTCGTAGGTCTTCGTCAGCTCGCGGCACACCGCGGCCCGCCGGTCGCCGCCCAATCCCGCCACCGCGTCTTCCAGTGTCGAAGCGAGCCGGTGCGGTGATTCGAAGAAGACCACCGTGCGCGGCTCGCGGGCCAGTTCGGCGAACCACTTCGCCCGCTCGCCCTGTTTGCGCGGCGCGAACCCGTCGAAGCAGAACCGGTCGCACGGCAGGCCGGACAGGGCCAGCGCGGTGGTGACCGCGGACGGGCCGGGCAGGCAGGTCACCGCGATGTCCTCCTCGACGCACGCGACGACGAGGCGGAACCCGGGATCCGACACGCTCGGCATGCCCGCGTCCGTCACCAGCACGACGGTCAGCCCGTCGCGGAGGAATTCCAGCAGCTTCGGCAGGCGCGCCGACTCGACGTCCTCGTAGAAGGAAACGATCTTGCCCGTCGGTGTCACGCGCAGCGCCAGGGTGAGCGCGCGCAGGCGCCGCGTGTCCTCCGCGGCGATCACGTCGGCCTCGGCCAACGCCGCCGTCAAGCGCGCGGAAGCGTCCCCGATGTCGCCGAGCGGGGTCGCGGCCAGCACCAGCCGTCCAGCTTCCATGGGCATACGGTCGCAGACCGCGGACACCCCCGCCCACCCGGGCCGACGACGAACTCACGCCGGCACATCTAGGATCTTCCCCCGTGACCGCGACACTGACCCGCCCGCACGGGGATGATCCTGAGGTGTTGCGGCCGCCGTCGGATCGTGAGGCGGCGTTGCTGGGGAGTCCGATGCCGCAGGATCGGGTGCGGGCGCTGGTCGTGACGATCGTGCTGACTCTGATCGGCGGGTTCGTCCGGTTGCAGAACCTCGGCGTCCCCACCGACAAGGGTTCGCCCGTCTTCGACGAAAAGCACTACGTCCCGCAAGCGTGGCAGGTGCTGCGCAACGGCGGTTTCGAAGACAACGCGGGCTACGAGCTCGTGGTGCATCCGCCGTTGGCGAAGCAGTTGATCGCGGTGGGTGAGGCGTTGTTCGGGTATGGGGGGTGGGGGTGGCGGATCGTGCCCGCGATCGCGGGCACGGTGTTGATCGCGTTGACGGTCGTGATCGCGCGGCGGTTGACGCGGTCGACCTTGTTGGGTGGGATCGCTGGGGTTTTGGTGATCTGCGACGGGGTGTTGCACGTGCAGTCGCGGATGGGGATGCTCGACATCTTCATCGCCGTGTTCGCCCTCGCCGCGTTCGCGTGTCTGCTGCGGGATCGGGACCAGGTACGGGAGCGGCTGGCGACCGCGGTGCGCCAGGGCTGGGTGCACGAGACCCGGTTCGGTCCGAAGCTGGGGTTTCGGTGGTGGCGGTTCGCGGCCGGGCTGATGGTCGGGCTGACCTTCGCGATCAAATGGTCCGGCCTGTACTACATGGCGGCGTTCGGAGTGTTGTGCGTGGCCTTCGACGTCGCCGCACGACGCGCGGCCGGGGTGGAACGGCCCTGGGTGGGCACACTCCGCCGCGATGTCGCACCCGCGCTGTGGGCGATCGTCGCGATCCCGGTGTTGACGTATCTGGCTAGTTATTGGGCGTGGTTCGCCAGTGAGACCGCTACCGACCGCTACTACACCGAGATCAAGAACGTCGACCCCGGACTGTTCGGGTTCCTGCCCGCCGCGCTGCGGTCGCTGGGCGAGTACACCGCGAACGTGCTGCACTTCCACGCCACCCTGTTCACCCCGAAAGACCACCCGCACCCGTGGGAGTCCAAACCCTGGACCTGGCCGATGGGCCTGCGCCCCATGCTCTACTCCTATGAGTCCGGGGCGTCGGTGTCGGGGTGTGGCGGGTCGGAATGCGTGCGGGCGACCATGCTCATCGGCACCCCCGCCCTGTGGTGGCTCGCGCTGCCCATGCTGGGCTGGAGCCTGTGGCGCACCCTGTTCCGCTTCGACTGGCGCTACGCCGCGGTCACCGTCGGCTACCTGGCCGGGCTGCTGCCCTGGTTCATCAACCTCGACCGCCAGATGTACTTCTTCTACGCCACCCCCATGGCCCCGTTCCTCGCCTTGGGCCTGACCCTCATCTGCGGACAGATCCTCGGCGCCGCCCGCCGCGGCGCCGAACGCCGCGGCACCGGACTACTCGCCATCGCCCTCTACACCGGACTCGTCGTCGCCAACTTCGCCTGGCTCTGGCCCATCCTCAACGCCGACCCCATCACCACCACCCACTGGCAAGCCGAAATGTGGCTCCCCTCCTGGCGATAGACACCCCCACAAGCCCCGAAAGTGGCCTTCGGGGCGGTAGATGCCCCGAAGCCACCTTCAGGGCATGGCAGGATTTCCTTGGGGCGAAAGGACTTCCGCGAAGGCGGAGATCGCGGCACTAGACGCCCTGAAGGTCACCTTCGGGGATTTCCCCGTCGGCCTCCGAAAGAACTCAGCGCGGCCAGTGCTGGGTGGGTTTGCGGTATCGCGTGGCGCCTTCGCCGGGTGGCGGTCCCTGCCGCGGGGCGGGGCCCGGCGGGCCCTGACGCTGGCCGCCGCGGGCGGGGCCGTCGACACGCCGGGTCGCGCCGTCGACCTGCGGGATCGCGCGCGTCAGCGGGCCTTCCGGCGACTTCCCCGAGCGCGCGAGCCAGCCTTCGACCTCGCGGCGCACCGCGTTCAGCGTCGGGCGGCGGCGCGGGTCGTTGTCCAGTGAGGCGATGAGCAGGCGGTGGTGCGCGGTCCGCTGCGGCAGCTTCGACACCGGTTCCGACCGCGCGGCGGCCATCAGCGCGGCCATCGGGGTCTCGCGGGTGCCGCGCGGGGGCTGGCCGGACAGCGCGTAGCTGACCGTCGCGGCGAGCTGCCACGCGTCGGAGGCCGGGCTCGCCGGTGCGCCCGCCGCCGTTTCCGGGGCGACGAAGTCCGGGGTGCCGATCATCATGCCGGTCGCGGTGAGCGTCGAATCGCCCTTGCTGCGGGCGATGCCGAAGTCGATGAGGTGCGCGAGCCCCTCAGGGTCGACGATCACGTTCGACGGCTTGATGTCGCGGTGCAGCACGCCCTTCTCGTGCGCGGCGACGAGCGCGCCCGCCATGGTCGCCCACAGCCTGCCCGCGGCGATGTCGTCGAGCGAGCCCTCGGTGTCCACCACGGTCGCGAGCGCCTGGCCTTCGAGGTACTCCATCACCAGCGCGAGCCCGTCCGGCTCCTCCACGAGGTCGTACACGCGGACGCAGTGCGGGTGGTTCACCACGGCGAGCGCGCGGGCCTCGCGCTGCATGCGCTGTTCGGTGTCCCGGTCGGGTGCGTGCGCGATCTTGAGCGCGACCGTGCGCCCGAGCTGGGTGTCCACCGCCTGCCACACGGTGCCGAAACCACCGGCGCCGAGCTGGCGGACCCGTCGGTACCGGCTGCTGCCCGCCGCGCCCGATCCCGGCGGTACCGGTACCGGGCCGGGTACCGCGGCCAGTTCCTGCTTCGGCGGCTCCGCGAGCGCCGTCGGCGGGTTCTGCCGCACAGGTTGCCTCGGCGGCTCCGGTTCGGGTTTCGGGCGCTCCGGCGGCCGTTCCGACCGGCTGATCACCGACCACGGCGGCGGGCCGACCAGCGCGATGAGCACGACCCCCAGCAGCGTGAACGGGACGAACCCGAGCCAGAAGTGGACCGCGGTGTTCGCCTCCATCCCGCCGGAGAACACCACGAACGCGACGTAGGAGAGCCAGAAGAAGCGGCCGGGCCACTTCGGGCCGCGGCGGAAGATCGTGCGGCCCTGCAACATGATGAACAGCAGGCCGAGCGCGGGCAGGCCGACGAGCGCGCCGAGGTAGTAGAAGTAGGCGAGCTTGTCCTTCGACGGGAAGAACACCGCCTCGAAGACGTTGCGCCCGCCGCCGAGGTAGCTCTTCTGGTCGCCGATGAACCCGCAGAAGTCCTGGCCGAGTGTCTTCAGCTCGGCACCGGAAAGCCCGCCGGAGCCACCGGCGAACGCGGCGCGGTAGGTGCTGGAGACGCCGTTGGCGAGCAGCCAAGGGAAGACCAGCACCGCGACCAGTGCGATGACCCCGATGACGGCGAGCGTGGTCGGGTCGTACCGGTTCCCGACCCACTTCCGCATGATCGCGACGACGATGCCGCCCGCGATCGGGAACAACGCGATGAGCGCGCCCGCCGTGCTGGTGGCCCAGACCCAGTCGCCGAAGCAGATTCCGGGCCCGAAGATCTGGTGCGCAAGGGACAGCAGCCCGCTCGCGAAGGTGTCCACGGCGTGCCCCTCTCCCTGTGTCGGCCGCCCGCTACTACCGAACCACAGTACGTGCGCGGGCCGTTAGTCAGGTCACGGCTTCGGGACCCACACGAGCGGAGCCACGCGTTCCGCTTCCACCCGCCAGCGTTCGCGCCGGTGGGCCAGCACGACGACGGCGAGCGCCCCGCTGCTGACCACGGCCGCGACCACGACGAACAGGACCGACTCGCCGAGCCCGGCGAACACGACGCCGAGCAGGCCGCCCACCACCACGAGCAGCCCGAGGCCCAGTGCCCGCGCCTGGTGCGCCCACGTCCAGCCGCGCCCGGCGGACACCTCGGCGAGCAGTTCGCGCGCCGCGGCGTTGAGCCGTTCGTCGTCGACCTGGAGCTGCAGGATCCGGTTGGCCACGTGCTCGCACACCCGCAGCTGGTGCGCGCTGGTGATGACCGGCCGCTGTTCCCTGGTCAGGCTGCGCACGTCCCACGCGAGTGCTTCGAGCGCGTTCGCCAGCCTCACCCGTACGGCCGAGTCCTCCGGATTCGCGCGAAGATCGTTCTCCAGAACCAGAACGATCCGTTCCGCTTCACTCGCTGTGGCACCGCGTTCGACACTCATGGCGTTCTCCCGGAAACGGTCCTCTGCCGTAAGGCGTCATGCTACTGTGGGTGCCCATTTCGTCCGCGAGCTGCCAGTGGGAGGCCCACGATGCCAGCGGGCGGGAGCCAGCTCAGCACGTCCAAGCTCGCACTCGCCGTCGCGGCGGGGAACCTCGTGGTGTGCGGCGCGATCGGCACCACGCTGCTCTTCGTGTCCACAAAGGACGAAAGCGGTACCGCGGTCGCGGCGACGAGCGCGTCGATGACGGTTGAAGCCACGCAGCTGAGCCAAGTTCCCAGCAGCGCGGCGTCCTCGAGCAGCAGCGAAAGCCCCTCGTCTTCGGCGAGCGCTCCGGTCTCCGGGCCGGGCGGGATCGCCACGGTGCTCCCGGCGGGCTGGACAGCGCAGCCGAAGGACCAGTACACCGCCGAGGCCCGCGATCCCGCCGACAGCACCAGGTTCGTGCGCTTCGGGATTTCCGCGCCGAGCACCGCGTCGATCATGGCGGTGCACACCGCGGGCGAAAAGGACTTCATCCGGCGGTACCCGAGCTACTCGCGGCTCCGGCTGGAGGAAACCCCGGTGCGCGGGAACGACGGGCTCGTGTGGGAGTTCGAATACATCGCGGCCGAGGGGCAGCGGCACGTCCGCGTGCACTACTGGCGCGCGGGCGGCACCGAATACCTCGTCTACGCCTCGTCGAAGGCGGAGCAGTGGCCGTCGACGGAACCGATCCTGAACGCGATGCTCGACCACTCGACCCCGTGAAGGCTCCTGTGACGACCGACGACACCACCCGCTACCTCTGCGCCGCGCCCCATCTGGATCGGGACTACGCCGACGAAGCGATCCGCGAGTTCCTGGTCGAACCGACACGCCCGATCCCGCCCTCGCCGGGGTTCGACTCGACGAGCGTGCTGATGGAGGCGATCGCCGCGCGGACGCGCCGGAAGCTGCGCGACGGCGCGCTGGCCGTGCTGATGGCGGTGTGCGTCTACACCCTGTGGGACAGCCCCGTGACGTGGGTGTGGATCCTCCTCGCGGTGCTGATGTGCGCTTACCGGGTGTGGACGAGCGGGTTGCCGCTGCGGAAGATGCTCGGGCGGACGCTCGGGCTGCTGCTGGCCGTCGGCTTGCTGTACGCGCTGTGGTACGCGCTGAGCGAATCGCTGCTGACCGAGTTGTTCGGCGGCCGGTCGAGTCGACGGCACAGCGACACCACGTTCATCGGCGCCTCGCCCGCCGACACCGCGTTCGGGCTGAGCGCGCTGGGGCTCGCGCTCGCGGTGCTCGTCGTCGACCGGGTCGCGGTGTGGCGGCTGCTCACCCGCCGCTTCGGCAGGCTGTCGCGGAACCAGCCGCGGCCCGATCCGCTGCTCGAGGAACGCCCGCTGCGTTCGTGGAGCCCGCCGTCGTTCGTGCGGCAGCTCGTCCGCCACCAGGCGCACGCGAACCTGCCCGCGGAGTACGACGGCGTCGCCCAGCTCGTGGTGCACCGCGGGTACCTGCCGTTCGTCGGCTCCGGGCGCGTGCGCGATCCGTGGTCGATGGTGCTGCCGCTGGAGCCTGGCGAAAAACCCGAAGAGGCCACCGAGCTGACCACCACCTCGTTCTACCGGCGCGTCCGGGCGGAAATGGCCGTGCTGCAGGAAAGCACCGGCCTCTCGCCGAGCATGCGGCTGCGGGAGCTGAAGATCATCGACGCGGTGTTCGCGTCCTCTTCGGAACTGATCGACCACCTGAACGAACCGGCCGCGGTCGCCTATCTGTCCGGTTTGGACAGTCCGCCGAACCCGTTCCTGCCACCGCAGGAGGTCGAGCAGCTCCGCGCGCTGCCGAGGGAGTGGTCGCGGTACTACCTGTGCTTCCAGCTCGAAACCTGGGACCGCGACCTGGTGCTGTCGATGTACCTGCACGCCGCGGTCGACGACAGCACGCTCTATCTCGAGTGGACGCCGTGCGTGCTGACCCCGGTCGACCCGGAGTACCAGTCGATCGACAAGCTCAGCCGGAGTTCGGCGCGGGCGTGGGGGCAGGCGTTCGGCCGGTGGCTGCGGCTGCCGGTCACCGTCTTCGGCCGGTTGCGGCACACGCTGCGGATCATCCGCCCGCGGCCGTCCGATCCCGGCATGCTCGACGCGGACCGCTACGGCGCGCTGCGCACCCTGCGGGAAATGGCCGCCGCGCCGGACGTCCTCGAATACTTCCAGCTGCTCGACGTCGAGCGCTACGAGAAGATCCTGCACAGCAGGCTGATCCCGGCGATCAGCCGGGTGCTGCGCGAAGCCGGGTACTCGCCCGCCCAGTTCGAACGGCGCGCGGCTCAGGTCGTCAACCAGGTCAACATCCACGGCGCGAACTACGGCGCCTTCAACGTCAGCGGCACCACGACCGGGCCCATGAGCGGCGCGGCCGTGGGCGCGGCGGAGGGGGAAACCCATGAGTGACAAGGTCGAAATCGGCGGCGACAACTTCGGCGCGTTCACCGTCGGCGGCAAGGTCGAAGGCGCGATGAGCGGGGCGACGGTCACCTCGGGCACCGGCAACACCGTCACGACGGCGACCGATCTCGTCGCCTTGCTCGACCGGTTGCGCGCCGAGGTCGCGGCGGCGCGGCCAGCGAAGCAGGAAGTCATCGAGGACAGCCTCGCCGATCTCGCCTCGGACGCGGAGAACCTGCGTGACGGCAAGGAAGTCAGCGCCGAGGTCGCGCGGTCGCGGTGGGCCAAGGCGAAGGGTCTGCTCGCCGGGGTCGCGCAGGTGACCGAGATCGTCGCGAAGATCGGCGAACACGTGCAGAAGCTGTTCGCGAGCTGAGCGGAACGCGCCCTCAGCGGTCATGATGAAGGTCGTTGGCATCCCGGCGCGAGGAGGCGGCGAATGGTCGTGGTGAACGGTGGCAGCGGCGCGTATGCCGAGGCGTTCGAACGCAGTGTGTCCGATCGGGACTCGTTCTGGCTCGAAGCGGCCGGAGCGATCGACTGGACGCGGCGCCCGTCGCGCGCGCTGGACGCGTCGAATGCGCCGTTGTACCGCTGGTTCGGAGATGGAGAGCTGAACACGGCGTACAACGCGCTCGACCGGCACGTCGAAAACGGCCGCGGCGAGCAGCCCGCGCTGATCTGGGACTCACCGGTCACCGGCGGCAAGCGGACCTACACCTACCGCGAACTGACCGACGAGGTCGCGAAGTTCGCCGGGGCGCTGGCTTCCCTCGGCGTCGAAAAGGGCGACCGGGTGATCATCTACCTGCCGATGGTGCCCGAAGCCGCGATCGCGATGCTGGGCTGCGCGCGGATCGGCGCGGTGCACTCGGTGGTGTTCGGCGGGTTCGCGCCGAAGGAGCTGGCGGCCAGGATCGACGACGCGAAGCCGAAGGTGATCGTGGCCGCCTCGTGCGGGATCGAACCGACGCGGGTCGTCGAGTACCTGCCGATCATCGACTCCGCGCTCGCGTCCACGGCGCACCAGCCGGACAAAGTCGTTGTGCTGCAACGCGAAGCGGCCCGCGCCGAACTGGGCCCGCGCGACGTCGACTGGCAGGAGCTGGTGGCGGGCGCCGCCCCGGCCGATCCGGTGCCGGTGGCCGCGACGGACCCGCTGTACGTGCTCTACACCTCGGGCACCACCGGCAAACCCAAGGGCGTGGTCAGGGACACCGGCGGGCACGCGGTCGCGCTCGCGTGGTCGATGGGCGCGGTCTACGACGTGCACGCGGGCGACGTCTGGTGGACCGCGTCGGACGTCGGCTGGGTCGTCGGGCACAGCTACATCGTGTACGCGCCGCTGCTGATCGGCGCGACAACCGTGCTATACGAAGGAAAACCGGTCGGCACCCCGGACGCGGGCGCGTTCTGGCGGGTGATCGCCGAACACGGGGTGCGCAAGCTGTTCACCGCGCCGACCGCGCTGCGCGCGATCAAGAAGGTCGACCCGGACGCGGCCGAACTCGCGAAGTACGACCTGTCGGCGTTCGACACGCTGTTCATGGCGGGCGAGCGGCTCGACCCGGAAACCTACGAATGGGCGCACGCCAAGCTCGGCACCCCGGTGATCGACCACTGGTGGCAGACCGAAACCGGCTGGCCGATCTCGGCGAACCTGCGCGGCCTCGACCCGATGCCGGTCAAGCCGGGCTCGTCGACGGTGCCGGTGCCCGGCTGGGACGTCCGCATCCTCGGCCAGTCCGGCGAAGAGCTGCCCGCGGGGCAGGAGGGCGCGATCGCGATCAAGCTGCCGCTGCCGCCCGGTTCGCTGCCGACCCTGTGGGGCGACGACGAGCGGTACGTCGAGGCCTACCTTTCGCGGTACGAGGGCTACTACCTCACCGGCGACTCCGGTTTCCGCGACGAGGACGGCTACCTGTTCGTCATGGGGCGCACCGACGACGTGATCAACGTGGCTGGCCACCGCCTGTCCACCGGTTCGATGGAGGCGGTGCTCGCCGCGCATCCCGCGGTGGCCGAATGCGCCGTGATCGGGGTCAGGGACCAGCTCAAGGGCCAGCTCCCGCGCGGGCTCGTGGTGCTGAAGTCCGGTGTGGACATCGACGAGGAAACCCTGCGCGCCGAACTCGTCGCCGCCGTCCGCCGCGACATCGGCCCCGTCGCCGCCTTCCGCGATGTGTCCATTGTGGACGCGTTGCCGAAGACGAGGTCGGGCAAGATCCTGCGGAAGACCATGCGCGGGATCGCCGACGGCAGGGAGGAACCGGTGCCGTCCACCATCGAAGACCCCGGGGTCCTCGACGCCCTGCGCGCGGTCCTGCGCGAAGGTTAGGGCCTTCATGCCCCGAAAGTGCCTTTCGGGGAACTCAACGCCCTGAAGGTCACTTTCGGGGCATTGCCTCCGCGGCGGTCGAGCGCGCGAGGGGTGCGGTCGCGGCGTCTAACGCCCCGAAGGCCGCCTTCGGGGCACGAGCAACCCCGGCCCGCACACCCACGAGGGCCGGGAAAGTGGCGTCAGAGTCCCCGAAGGTGGCCTTCGGGGACCGCGCGAGGGGCCGTCGGCCACGGCACAATGGCGCCATGGACTCCGAAGCCAGGCGTGCCGCGGTGGTCCCGCTGATCGCATTGGCGAGCTGCCGCGACTTCCGCGACAGGGCGGATGCCGGAGTGGCGCTGGCCTCCTTCGCCGAGCTACCCGAAGCCCGTGAGGTACTGGCCGAACTCGTGCTCGACGCCGAGGACACGTTCGTCACCCGCGCGACCGCGGAAGCGCTCTTCCGGCGCCGGGACGGCATCGGACTGGCGATCGTCGCGTCGGCGCTCGCCGACGCCGATCCCAACCATGCCGATTGGATCTCCACGGCAGCGGAGGACGTGCTCGGTGTGCTGGCAGAGGACCGCGACACCGCCGCGCTGACCTGTGAATCGTTTCTCGAAGTGCCGGATGGAAGAGTACGCCTCGGCGCGCGCCGTCTCATCGCGACGATCGCCGGAATCACCCCGGTCCTTTCCGCATCGGAACAGCATTCAGCCGGGTAGGGCACCGAAGCGGGCCAGTACGTGCCACAGCCGCTTCACGAGTTGCTCGTCGTGCCCCGCCCGCGCGGCGGCACCGATCGCGGTGGCGTCGAGCCATCCGTCCACGGCGGCGGAAAGCCCGAGGCGGACGACTTCGGGCCCGCGGTAAGCCTCGCACCGGGCCAGGGCGTCGACGCCCAGCCGGAATCCGTGGTGCCATTCGACACGGCACGGCAGCGCGGAAGCCAGCTCTTCCACCTCGGTGCCGCGGAAGCACGGATCGAGCACGAGCGCTTCGACGTCGCGGGACAGTGACACGGTCCCGTGCACCTGCGCCTCGACGTAGTCGTCGAGCGGGTCCGCCGAATCGGCGACATTCGACGACAGTGCGGAAAAGCGCGAAGCGACGCCGAAGTCGACCGGGGAGAACACGCTGTCCGGATAGCAGAAAGTGGTGCGGGAAAGGGTTTCCCCGGTGAGCCGGAAATGCGCCGACCCGAACCGGGGAGCGGCTCCCGCCGCGCGCCGGAGGTGGTTCAGTGCGCCGTATTTCGGCCGCGACGAAGCGGGCGCGCCGTCGTAGGCGGTGCCGAAGATCCGGGACTCCCAGCGCCACCGGTCGCCGCCAGGGTGCGCGGTGAGCCCGCCGTTGCTGGTCCCCGTTTCGAACTGGGAACGGTAGACGCCGTCCCTGGCGAGCGCCGCGAGCACCGGGATGCCGCGCGCGAGCCGGTCCGGGTGGAAGTTCAGGCTGACGCGCAGCGAAGGGTCGAGCGGATCACCGGAAGACGCTTCGGCGACGTGCCGGAGCGCGCGTTCTTCGGAAGTACCGCACATAGCCGCACGCTAGGCCAAAAAGGATTGCCCGCACCACTGGAATACCCGTGAACAAAGCACGTGAACAGACGGTGTCCGGACGCGCACGGTACGCTCGTAGTCCGATTGGGCGTTGTGATGTGGTCCACATTGGTCTATACCTTTACGGACTCTTCTCTTCCCTGACCGGAGGTGCTCCGTGAGGAAGCGCTTGTCCACAACCGGCCTGCTGGGCACGGCCGTGCTGAGCCTGGTGGCCCTCGGCCTTGCCGCACCGGCCGCCACCGCGGAAACCGCGCAGCCGTCCACCGCGCAGGTCGCCAAGGACGTCCAGCGGCAGGTCACCGACGTGATCCCCGCACCCGTCGAAGCCAAGGCGGACCCGAAGTCCGACTTCTGGATGTCACCGCTGACCGTCATCCGCGCGGGCAAGGGCGCGGAGAAGGTGGCCGACTACCTGCGCGGCCTGCTCCGGCCCGCGACCGGCTACCCACTGCCCGTGCTCTCCTCGAGCTACGGCCTGCCCGCCATCTCGCTCGAACTCGGCCACGCCGACCAGCGCGTCGGCACCGAGGGCTACCAGCTCAAGGTGGCCAAGACCGGCGTGACGCTGAAGGCCAACACCGACGCCGGGCTCTTCGAAGGCGTGCAGTCGCTGCGCCAGCTCTTCCCGGCGAATGTCGACAAGAAGACCTTCCAGTTCCAGGGCTGGAAGGTCTCCGGCGGCACGATCCTGGACTATCCGCGGTTCGGCTACCGCAGCGCGATGCTCGACGTGGCGCGGCACTTCTTCAACCCGGACCAGGTCAAGGCCTACATCGACCAGATCGCCCAGTACAAGATCAACAACCTGCACCTGCACCTGGCCGACGACCAGGGCTGGCGCATCGAGATCAAGAGCTGGCCGCGGCTGGCGACCTTCGGCGGCCAGGGCGCGGTCAACGGCGACCCGGGCGGCTACTACACGCAGGAGCAGTACAAGGACATCGTGAGGTACGCCGCTTCGCGGCACATCACGATCGTGCCCGAGATCGACATGCCGGGGCACACCAACGCGGCGCAAGCCTCCTACGCGGAGCTGAACTGCGACGGGGTCGCGCCACCGATGCGCACCGACATCGAGGTCGGCTACAGCTCGCTGTGCATCGGCAAGGACATCACCTACAAGTTCGTCGAGGACGTCATCCGCGAACTCGCGGCGATCACGCCGGGCAAGTACCTCAACATCGGCGGCGACGAAGCGCACGCGACGCCGCCAGCCGACTACAACACCTTCTACCAGAAGGTTTCCCCGCTGGTCGGCAAGTACGGCAAGCTGATCACCGGCTGGCACGACATCGCCAAGACGAACCCGCCGACCTCGGCGCTGCCGCAGTACTGGGACACCAAGAGCACCAACGCCGACGTCGTCGCGGCGGCCGAGCGGGGCAACAAGATCCTGTTCTCACCGGCCAACAAGGCGTATCTGGACATGATGTACAACCCGCAGAGCCCGCTCGGCCTGCACTGGGCCGGGTACGTCGAGGTGAAGGACTCCTACGACTGGGACCCGAGCACGTTCCTGCAGGGCGTTTCGGAGAACCAGATCGCCGGTGTCGAAGCTCCACTGTGGTCGGAAACGCTGGTGAAGAGCGAGCACATCGAGTACATGGCGTTCCCGAGGCTGCCCGGCATCGCCGAGATCGGCTGGTCGCCCAAGGCGTCCCACAACTGGGACAACTACCGCGAGCGGCTCGCGAAGCAGGGTCCACGATGGACCGCGCAAGGCATCGATTTCTACCGGTCACCTCAGGTCGACTGGAAGTGATCGGTTAAGCCGTCGCCTCGGCGAGGCGGCGGCGCATGCCCTCAGCTGCCAGCCGATACGGGCGATTTCCCCCGTGCAGCACCGAATCGGCGTTCGCCGCACGGCCGAGGGCATGGAGTTCGAAGGACAGCTGGGCCACATCGCTCCCCGAGGCGAGGTGGCCCAGCTGTTCCGCTTCACGCAGGCTTTCCTCGATGAGCACGGCGAACCGGCCGCTCGCGGCGGCGACGGCGTCGTGCACGCGGCCGGTGCGGGCGTCGTATTCGGCGGCGGTGTTGAAGAAGAAGCACCCGCCGGGGAAGATCCGGCGCTCCGAATAGGACAGCCAGTTTTCGCACAGCGCCCGCACTCGCGGCAGGCCCGGCCGCTTCGCCAGTGACGGATCCACCACATGTTCGGCAAACACCGCCGACGCGGCGTCGATCGTGGCGAGCTGGAGGTCCTCTTTGGACCCGAAGAGCGCGAAGACGCCGCTCTTGCTCAGCTTCAGGTCGGTGGCGATCCTGCCGAGCGACAACCCGTCGAGTCCTTCGACCGACGCGATGTCGACGGCGTGGGCGAGCACCGCCCGCCGGGTCGCCTCGCCGCGGAGCACCCGCCCGTCAGGCAAAGCGCGCCACCTTGGCGCGAAGGCCGTCGCGGTACTGCGGCGACAAGTCGGGCGTGCCGAGCACCCGCTCGGCGAGCTGGAGGAACGCGTCGCGGTGCTCGGCCGAGAACCGCGCGGGATTCCCGAACGACACGAGGTAGGTCTCCTCGATGGTGGGCGCGTTCTCGTCGCGTTCCTTCAGCGCCATCACGCCGTTCGTCGGGACGGTGCCCGTGCGCAGCACGCGCAGGTACCAGCCGCTGCGGCCGGAATCGATCATCGCGGGCGTGATGTCCTTGCGCCCGGTCTTCATCGCGAGCTTGAAACACGGCGTCCGCGGCTGGCTGACCTGCACGAGCGCGTCGCCCCATGCCCACACGTCACCGATGCGCACGGTCTTCTCATCGGCGCCCGCCGTCGACACGTTCTCACCGAAGCCCGCGACCGAGACGTCGAAGTCCTCGGCCACCCACGCCGGGTAGTGCTCGGCGGGGTAGGCGTAAACCGCTTTGTCGACCCCGCCGTGCACCGTCCGGTCGGCCTGGTCGTCACCGGCGAGGTTGATCTCGCCCAGTGCGATCTCGGCCGCGCTCACCGGGGATTTCGTGATCCCGCTGAGCACCTCTTCCCGCCCGTGGACGCCGAGCACGCTCGGCTTCCCGACGTACACACCTTCGACCCGAAGTTCCGTCACGAGCCGATATTAGCACGACCGTTCGTACAGTTAGCCGTCCAGCTCCGCGACCTCCTCGTCGGTCAGGAGGCGGGAGCGGATCAGGAAGCGCACGCCTTCGGGCGCCTCCAGCGAAAACCCGCTCCCGCGGCCCGGCACGACGTCGATCGTGAGGTGCGTGTGCCGCCAGTACTCGAACTGCGGGCCCGACATCCACACCGGGACCTCGCCGGCGCCGTCGACGGCGAGATCGCCGAGGTGGACGTCGGACTGCCCGGTCCGGAACTCGCCCCGCGGGTAGCACATCGGCGCGCTGCCGTCGCAGCACCCGCCGGACTGATGGAACATCACCGGCCCGTGCGCGGCGACCAGGCGACTCAGCAGTTCGCCCGCCTCCTCGGTGATGGCGACCCGCTCGGCCATCAGAAGAACCCGAGCGCCTGGTCCGAATAGGACACCAGCATGTTCTTCGTCTGCTGGTAGTGGTCCAGCATCATCTTGTGGTTCTCGCGGCCGATCCCGGACGCCTTGTAGCCGCCGAACGCCGCGTGCGCCGGGTAGGCGTGGTAGTTGTTCACCCACACGCGACCGGCCTGGATGTCGCGGCCCGCGCGGTAGGCGACGTTCCCGTCCCGTGACCAGACACCGGCGCCGAGCCCGTACAGCGTGTCGTTGGCGATCTTCATCGCGTCGTCGTAGTCGTCGAACTTCGCGACCGAGACCACCGGGCCGAAGATCTCCTCCTGGAAGATCCGCATCTTGTTGTCGCCCTCGAACACCGTGGGCTGCACGTAGTAGCCGCCGGACAGCTCGCCGCCGAGGTCGCTCCGCTCGCCGCCGGTGAGGACCTTCGCGCCCTCCTGCTTGCCGATGTCTATATAGGACAAGATCTTTTCGAGCTGGTCGTTGGACGCCTGCGCGCCGACCTGCGTCTCGGTGTCGAGCGGGTGGCCCTGCTTGATCTTCTTCACCCGCTCCACCGCGTCGCCGAGGAAGCGGTCGTAGATCCCGGCCTGGATGAGCGCGCGGCTCGGGCAGGTGCAGACCTCGCCCTGGTTGAGCGCGAACAGCGCGAAGCCCTCCTGCGCCTTGTCGTAGAAGGCGTCGTTCGCCGCGGCGACGTCGTCGAAGAACACGTTCGGGCTCTTGCCGCCCAGTTCGACGGTCACCGGGATGATGTTCTCGCTGGCGTACTGCAGGATCAGCCGCCCGGTGGTGGTCTCACCGGTGAACGCCACCTTCCGCACGCGCGAGCTCGACGCGAGCGGTTTGCCCGCCTCGACGCCGAACCCGTTGACGACGTTGAGCACGCCGGGCGGGATGAGGTCGCCGATGATCGAGAGCAGCAGGTGGATCGACGCCGGGGTCTGCTCGGCGGGCTTGAGCACGATCGCGTTGCCCGCGGCGAGCGCGGGCGCCAGCTTCCAGGTCGCCATGAGCAGCGGGAAGTTCCACGGGATGATCTGGCCGACGACGCCGAGCGGCTCGTGGAAGTGGTAGGCGACCGTGTTGTCGTCGACCTGGGAGATGCCGCCTTCCTGGGCGCGCAGCGCGCCGGCGAAGTAGCGGAAGTGGTCGATCGCGAGCGGGATGTCCGCGGCCAGCGTTTCGCGGACCGGCTTGCCGTTTTCCCAGCTCTCCGCGACGGCGACCGCTTCGAGGTTCGCTTCGATCCGGTCCGCGATCTTCAGCAGCACGTTCGCGCGTTCCTCGGCGGAGGTCCTGCCCCACGCGGTCGCGGCGCCCTCCGCCGCGTCGAGCGCGCGCTCGACGTCGTCACCCGTGCCGCGGGCGATCTCGGTGAAGACCTCCCCGGTCACCGGCGTCGGGTTCTCGAAGTACTGGCCGTTCGACGGCGGGACGTACTCGCCGCCGATGTAGTGGTCGTAGCGGGATTGGTAGCTGACGACGCTGTCGGGGGTGTTCGGTGCCGCGTATTTCGCCATGGCTCCTGCCTCGTTACGGGATGTGGTTGGCGGCAAGGTAGGTCCGGCAACGTTGCAGCGACGTTGCAGCGCCGTGAGCGCGATCACTAACCTGGGTAGCTGTGGCAGAGCCGCCCGCCCCGGACATGCTGCGCGACCCGCTGTCGTACGCGCGGCTGCTCCAGCACGTCCACGACGCGGTGCTCAGCGGCGTCCCGGCGCCGCGGAAGCCGCGCTCGGTGATTTCGGCTTCGTGGAGCCGATCGCTGGCCGCCCACGTCGACCCCGACCGCAAGCTCCCGCCCGTCGTCTACGAGTCCGGCGAGCTGGACGACGTACGCGGCACGCACCCGCTCGCCCCGGTGCTGCCGCTGCTGCGCCAGACGCTGGTCAGCATCGCCGACGAGGCCGAGCACATCATGATCGTCACCGACGCCGACGGCACGATCCTCTGGCGCGAGGGCGCGGCCAAGGTCCGGCACCGCGCGGACTCGGTGCGGCTGTCCGAGGGCACCCGCTGGACCGAGGACGTGATCGGCACCAACGCGATGGGCACCGCGCTGGCCACCGGCGAGCCGGTGCAGATCTACTCCGCCGAGCACCTCGTCCGGGCCTACCACACCTGGACCTGCGCGGCGGCGCCGCTGCGCGACCCGGACACCGGCGAGCTGATCGGCGCGATCGACGTCAGCGGACCGCTGCGGACGGTCCACCCGGCGACGCTCGCGCTCGTCACCGCGTCGGCCCAGCTCGCGGAGGGGCAGCTGCGCGCCCAGCTCGCGGTGCGCGACGAACGGTTCCGGCTGGCGAACATGCGCCACCTCGAAGCGCTGCGCGGCGAACCGGGCGCACTGCTCTCGGCGGGAGGCCGTGTGCTGGCCGCCGAATCGTGCGGCGAACTGCCCGCCACCGTCGGCGTCCGCCGTTCCGGCGGCGCGGTCGCCCTTCCGGACGGCAGGCTCGCCACCGTCGAACCGCTCGACGAGGGGTACCTGCTGCGGCTCGACCGGAAACGGCCGTCCCGCGTCGCGCCGAAGCTGGTGCTGCGCTTCCTCAGCGACGGCGACCCGGTGGCCACTTTGGACGGTCGGGACATCCCGATCACCTTGCGGCACGCGGAAATTCTGACTCTGCTCGCGTTGCGACCCGCCGGGTCCACCGCGGACAGGCTCGCCTGCGAGCTGTACGGCGAGACCGGCAACCCGGTGACCGTGCGCGCCGAGATCCACCGGCTCCGCGGCCAGCTCGGCACCGTGGTGCAGACCCGCCCGTACCGGCTCGTCGCCGATCTCGACGCCGACTTCCTGCGGGTGCGCGAGGCGGTGCGCCGCGGCGCCGCCGGAGTCGCGGCCGCCGCGTTCGACGGCCCGCTGCTGCCCCGCTCGGAGTCGCCCGCGATCCGCGACGAACGCGAATCCCTGACCGCGCTCGTGCGGCGCGTGGTACTCGACAGCGGAGACCCCGACGCGCTCTGGTCACTGTGGGACACCACGTCGGGCGCCGACGACGTCGAAATCGTCGACGCGCTGTGCCGCGCGCTTCCCGACGGCGACCCCCGGCTCGCCGTCGCGCACACGCATCTGGCTCAGCTCGAAGCCTGACCCACCCGTCACTCGGAGTGGACACCGTCAACCTTCGTTTGATAGACAGTGTCCACAAGGTGAATTCAGGGTTACGGGGACGGGAATGGCATACCACCGATTCGTCGCGGTCGGCGACAGCTGCGCGGAAGGGCTGGACGACCCGCATCCCGACGGCGGCGTGTACCGCGGCTGGGCGGATCTCGTCGCGGGCAGGCTCGCCGCCGACGCACCCGATCTCGAGTACGCCAACCTCGCCGTTCGCGGCCGCAGGCTCGACCAGATCACCGCCGAGCAAATCCCGTCCGTGGCCGGGCTCGAACCCGATCTCGTCGCGCTGTTCGGCGGCGGCAACGATGTGATGACCCGCGGCTGGGACGCGGCCACCGTCGC
Source organism: Amycolatopsis sp. CA-230715 (assembly GCF_018736145.1). Classification (GTDB taxonomy): domain Bacteria; phylum Actinomycetota; class Actinomycetes; order Mycobacteriales; family Pseudonocardiaceae; genus Amycolatopsis. The sequence goes on along the minus strand of NZ_CP059997.1, from coordinate 5,618,811 downwards.
CGCGCGCGTGGACAGGGCCGTTCGCGAACTGACCGCGGCCGCGCCCGAGGTCGTCGTGTTCACCATCAGCGACGTCTCGTCGAGGATGCCGATGGGAACCCGCATGCGGCCGCGGCTGATCGCGCTCAACGACGCGATCCGCGCCGCCGCGAGCAGGTACGGCGCCCTGCTCGTCGACCTGTGGTCCGACCCCGCCGCGGCCGATCACCGCTATTTCGGCCCCGACCGGCTCCACCTCGGCGAGCACGGGCACCGCAGGCTCGCCGCGCACCTGCTGGAGCGCATCGGCGTGCCCTACGACGAAACCTGGCTGACCCCGCTGCCCGGTGAACCCGCCAAGCCGAGCCTGCTGTCCACAGTGGACTGGGTGCGGCGCGAGGTGCTGCCGGTGGCGGTCACCAGGATGCGCAACCGGTTGGTCGGCCGCTCCCCCGGTGACGGGTTCCTGCCCAAACGACCACACCCGCTGCCGGTGTCCGCGAACGATCTCATCCCGTGCCCGATCTCCAGCACCGTCTGATCGCCACCGCCACCTCGCTGCTCGTCGAAGAGGGCGTGGAAGCCGTGACGCTGCGGCGGATCGCGAAGGACAGCGGCGTCTCCCACAGCGCGCCGCTGCGCCACTTTTCGGGCCGGGCCCAGCTCCTTTCCGCCGTCGCGGCGGAGGGGTTCGCCGCGCTCGGCAAGGGTTCGCTCCCGGCCGGGACTCCTCGCGAGCGGCTGCTCGCCGCCTGCCGCGCGTACGTCGCGTTCGCGCTCGACCACCCCGCGCTGTTCGAGCTGATGTTCCGGCACGACCTCGTCGACACCACCGAACCGGGGCTCGCCGCGGCCGTCGAAGCGGTGCTGTCCCGGTTCCGCGCGCTGGTCGCCGCGGCGCAGGCCACCGGCTGGCGCGACGATGTCTCCGGGGACGCACTCGCCGCCTCGCTGTGGGCCGCACTGCACGGGGTCGCCGAACTCCGGCTGTGGAACGGCGCGCCCACCGACCTCGACCAGGCACTGACCGTGACGCTCGGCGCCTACCTCGCTTGATCGCGAACCGGTCACGGTCCGTAACAGCATTCCTCTCCGCCGCGAGTTACCAGCACGAACACTGGAACGGCGAGGAGGAATTCACCATGACCGATCCTTTCCCGGTACATCCCGGCACCCGGAAGAAGAACGGCGCCATCGCGGGAATCGCCGCACTGGGGGCCGTGGCCGCGCTCGGTGTCGGACTGGGGATCGGGCTCACCGCCAGGCCGGACGTGAAACCGGCCGCCGCTCCCGCGCCGATCGAAACCACCGTCACCGCAACGGTTTCCAGACCAGCGTCCACAGTGACCGCGCCACCGTCCACAGTCGTCTCGACCGTCACGGCGCCACCCGAGGTTCCGGCGGAACCGGTGCAGACCGGGCCGAAAACGGAATTCTCCGACGGGATGTACGCGGTCGGCACCGATATCGCCGCAGGCTCCTACCGGACCCCAGGTGGCGAAGACCTGTGTTTCTGGTCGCGCGATCGAAATGACTCCGGCGATTTCAACGCGATCATCACCAATGACGCGTTCAAGGGTCCGGGGAGCGTCACCGTCAAGAAGGGCGAGTTCCTCAAGGTCAGCGGCGGATGCACCTGGAAGAAGAAGTAGAGATCAGATCTATCGCCGTCTCGCGCCGCCTTCCGTCTGCCAGGTCCCCACGATCGCCGGTTTACATCCGATCTTTCGGTCGCTAACGTCGCCCCTCGTCGAGCACACCTCACCGAGGAGGCGTCCGTGACCTTCCGCCGCTCCGCCGTTCGCTGCCTGCTGGGCATGGTCGCCGTGGCGACCCTGCTCGGCGGTGTCCCCGCCACCGCGGCACCACCGCCACCGCCAGGCCCCGGCACCAACTTCGCTCCCGACGACCCGTTCACCGCCGCCCGCACCCAGTGGTGGCGCGACGACCGCTTCGGCATGTTCATCCACTTCGGCGCCTATTCGAACCTGCAGGGCAAGTACCAGCGCCCCGACGGCAGCGTCTGCCAGGGTGCCGAGTGGATCCAGCGCAGCTGTGAGATTCCCAAGGCGGAGTACGAAAAGCAGGCCGCCACCTTCAACCCGTCCGGGTTCGACGCGGACGCGATCGCGCGCACCGCGAAGGACGCGGGCCAGAAGTACGTGGTGCTCACCGCGAAGCACCACGAGGGCTACGCGATGTGGCCGACGAAGGTCAATGACTGGAACCTGCGCGACCACTCGTCGTTCGACAAGAACCGCGACATCCTGGCCGAGCTGGCGAAGGCCACGCGCAAGCAGGACGTCGCACTCGGCTTCTACTACTCCATCTGGGACTGGCACGACCCGGACTTCGCGAACCCCGCGACCTTCCCGCGCTACAAGGAGCGCATGTACGCCCAGCTCAAGGAGCTCGTCGACAACTACCACCCGAAGGTGCTGTGGTTCGACGGCGAATGGAGCACGGACAAGCCGAACAACCCGTGGTCCGAACGCGACGGTCAGGAACTCGAGGCCTACGTCCGTAGCCTCGATCCCGGCATCGTGATCAACAACCGGGTCGGCAAGCGCCGTGTGGTCGACGGCGACACCGGTACGCCCGAGCAGGAGATCCCGGACAAGCCGGTGGCCGGGCAGCTGTGGGAATCGTGCATGACGATCAACGGCAGCTGGGGCTTCGCCGAATGGGACCACGACTGGAAATCGGCTTCCGAGCTGACCCGCAACCTCACCTCGATCGCCAGCCGCAGCGGCAACTACCTGCTCAACGTCGGCCCGGACCGGACCGGTCGCATCCCGAAGGAGTCGGTGGACCGGCTGCACCAGGTCGGCTCGTGGCTGCGCACCGCGGGACAGGGCAAGGCCGTGTACGGTGCGGGTGCACCGGGCATCGTCGCCGAGCCCGGCTGGGGTGTGGTGAGCCGCAAGGGAAACCGGCTCTACGCCTCGGTCTACCAGTGGCCTTCCGCGGGGAATTCCCTTGACCTGAAGGCACTTTCACCGTTCCGAGTGACCGGGGCGCGCGTGCTCGGCAGCGGGCAGCGGGTTGGTGTCGCACAGGACGCTGGTGGCGTTCACCTGACACCGAGCGGGAAACCGGCCAACGACATCGCGACCGTGCTGGAACTCGACATCGCGATCCCGCCACTGGCCAAGCCAGGGCACGGGGACGGGCTCACCGCGCGGTTCTGGCCGAACTCCACGTTCACCGGTGAGCCGACCGTCACCAGGGTCGACCGCGGGGTGAACTACAACTGGAAGTTCGACGGCTCGCCCGCCGCGTCGATCCCCGCCGAAAACTTCTCGTCGCGGTGGACGGGTGCCGTGGTGCCGCGCGAATCCGGGCCGATCACGTTCACCACCGTCTCCGACGACACGGTGCGGCTGTGGATCGACGGCAAGCTCGTCATCGACAACAGCACCCCGCACGGCCCCGCCGTCGACACCGGCACCGTGCCGCTCGTCGCGGGCAAGAAGTACGCGATCACCTTGGAGCAGAAGGAAAACGGCGGCGAGGCTTCGATGAAGCTGCTGTGGTCCGGCCCGAACACACCGCAGCAGATCGTGCCCGCGAGCCAGCTCTACGCGCACGGGTAGCCAATGCCGTGATGGCCACCATGACAGGTTCAGTGCCGTCATGGTGGCCATCACGGGCAGGAAAATCAGCCGGCGACGAGCGGGATCTTGACGCTGCTTTCCCCGAGCGTCGCGGTCACCTGCGTGCCCGCCGGGTACTGCAGCGTGTAGTCCTGGTCCGTCACCAGCAGCACGACACCGAGCCGGTGCCCCGCCTTGAGCTGGTACTGCCTCGGTTCCATGTTCCAGGTGAAGGTGTACGGCTTGCCGGGGCGGATCGGCTCGGTCACGCTCGCCGAGTTCCGGTTCCGCACGTCCAGCCAGCCGCGGCTGACCACCTGGTAGTCGCTCTCCGCGGTCTTGTAGACCCGCTTCGGGCGGCAACCCGAGTTCGTGCCGAGCGTGTCACCGAAGCACCACTGGTCCTGCGTCTTCACCAGTTCGGTGACGCGGGTGTCCTTTCCGTAGTCCACCAGCAACGCGCTCAGGTACGGCGACTTCCCGTCCACAGAGGCCCGCACCGTGACCTGCGGCGTGCCCGAAACCCTGGCGTTGAACGGAAGCGGGTCGGACACGTAGAGCAACCGGTTCGGGTCCGCCTTGTCCATTCCGGACACCAGGCTGTCGGCTGTCCGGTTAGGATCGTCCACGAAGGACTGCTTCTTGCCGAATCCGGGCGCCCAGAACGGGGTCAGCACACCGGGCTGCGCCGGCTTGCCGTTCGCGCCGAAGCGGAACGTCACGTCGTGCGCGCCGGGCTCCGGCCAGTTCCGGTAGTCCACCCACTTGCCTGGCGCGGCCTCGAAGTGCACCATCGGCTCCTTCATCACACCGTTGTCGACGTTGTAGAGCCAGTGGTCGAACCACTTGTGCACCTGGTCGAGCCACGCCTGCTCCGCGACGTAGAGCGGGTCGTCGTGCTGGCCCTGGTGCAGCCACAGCTTGCGCGGGGTGTTGTTGTTGCCGAGCGCGGTCCACAGGTCGGTGAAGTTCTTCGGCTTCACGTTCCAGTCGTTGACGCCGGAGACCTGCAGGACGCTGCCTTTGAAGTTCTTCATGTCCTTGGCGAAGTTGCGCTCGTTCCAGAACGCGTTGTAGTCGCCGCTGACCCGGTCCATCGCGGTTACCATCTCCCGGATGGGTTTTTCGCAGACCGCCGCGTTCTTCCTGGTGAGCACCACCTTCGCGTGCAGGTCCGCGTCCTCGCCGACGTAGCCGCCCGGCGACACCACCGCGCCGTTCGCCCGGTAGTAGCTGTACCAGCTGGCGATCCCGGAGATCGACACCACCGTCTTCAGCCCCGGCACCCCGGTGCTCGCCACCGCGACCGGCAGCGTGCCGTCGTAGCTCTTGCCCGCCATCGCGACGTTCCCGGTGGACCAGGAGGCCTTGACCTCCTTGCCGTCGGCGGTGAACGCCTTCGCCTTGCCGGTCAGCCATTCGACGACGGTCTTCATGCCGACCTTTTCGTCGGTGCCGATCGCGCTCGGGCAGCCCTCGGAGTTGCCGGTGCCGAGCGTGTCCGCCGAAATCACCGCGTACCCGCGGGAAACGAAGTAGTTGTCGTAGTAGATCGGGTCGTAGTCGACCGGCGGCTGCGGTCCCGTCGGCGGCGACCACGGCGCGGTGCGTGGGTAGTCGGTCACCTTGGCCGGGTGATAGGGCACGTCGAGCGTGCCGCCGTTGTACGGGCTCGGCTCGACGATCGACGCGACCTTGAGCGAGCCGTCCGTCTCCTTTGGACGCGTCACGTAGACGGCGAGCTTGTCGTGCTTGCCGTCGCGGTCGCTGTCGACCGGGGTCTCGACGTAAACGAGCTCCCGGATCGCTTTGCCGAAGTCGTAGACGGGTTTCGTCTCGCCGTCGCGGACGACGACCTGGTTCGCCGCCGCGCCGAGCGGGTCGGCCCGCACCGCGACCGCGGTGGACACCAAAGAAACCCCGGCGAGCCCGAAGACCGCCAAGGCACGTCTCAATCGCATGATTCGTCCTTTTCTGCCCCTGATGCCCCCTGCACCACTCAGAACTTTGGCGCGGCGACGGCCGGAGCGCAAGCTACTTCGGTCGCCTGCGCAGGGCCTCGAACCCGGAAGCAGCAAGGAACACGACCCCCGCGAGCACCACGGCCACCGCCACGATCAAGCCGATCGCACCGTCGCGGGGCGGCGCGAACCGCGAGAACGCACGCGTGGCGTCGAGTTCGCCCGCTCTGGTGAGCGGCCACGCCCGCGCCACGACCCTGCCCCGCACCGCCGAAACCGGCACCGCACCGGCGCCCGGCCCCGCCACGCGCGTCCGCGAATCCGTTGCCACGGTGCGGTGATCGCCGAGCACGAACAGCCGCCCCGGCGTCACCGCCACCGAAAACGGCATCGACGCCGGCGCGTCACCGTCCAAGTACTCTTCGGCGATGGGCTGCCCGTTCACCGCGATCCGCCCGTCGGTCACGCAGCAGCTCACGGTGTCGCCGCCGAGCCCGACCACCCGCAACGCGACCGGTTCGTCGTGCCCGCCCAGCGCGGCGGGGTCGAGCAGCACCACGTCGCCGCGCCGCAGGTTTCCGGTGTCGGTGTCGGCGACCGCGGTGTCCTGGTGACGGAGGACCGGGGCCATCGCGTCGCCGTTGACCGTCACCGTGCGGTAGCCGAGGACGAGTGGCACGATCCCGCCGCCGCACAACAGGATGCCGACGACGAGCAGTGCGATCGTCACCCGCTGCCGACGGCGGGACAGGCGGTGGCGGTTCACGCGAGGTGTCCCAGCGCGGGCAGTGCACGGCCGAATTCTTTGCGCAACACCCGTTTCGCCGCGTAGTAGCCGCCGAGGCCGTGTACGCCCGGCCCCGGCGGAGTGGCCGCGGAGCACAGGTACACACCACTGAGCGGCACGCGGAACGGGTCCCACCGGGCGACCGGCCGCGCCGCCAGCTGCCGCGGCGTGATCGCGCCAGACGCGATGTCTCCGCCTACGTAGTTCGGGTTGTAGGCGGAGAGCTGCGTGGCAGTGACCGAGCGGCTGGCGAGCACGGTGTCGGAGAATCCCGGTGCGAAGCGCTCGATCTGACGGGTGATCACCTCGGTGGCGTCCACTTCGGACCCGTTCGGCACGTGGCAGTACGCCCACACGGGACGTTTACCCGGCAGCCCGCGCGTGGGATCCGCGACCATGGGTTCGGACAGCAGCACGAACGGATTCCCGGCGTGTTTTCCCCGTACGACGGCGTTTTCGGCCGCGTAGAGCGATTCGCGGTCACCGCCGAGGTGCACCGTGCCCGCTTCGGCGACCCCGGGATCGGTCCACGGGATCGGCTCCGACACGAGGAAGTCCACCTTGGACACCCCGGGACCGTACCGGTAGGACTCCAGCGCGCGCCGGTAGCCGCCGGGGAGGAAGCGGCCCGCCAGGTCGAGCACCCCGCGCGGGCTGACGTCGAGCACGACGGCGCGGGCGCTCGCCAGCTCCCTGATATCGGTCACCCGGTGTCCGGTGTGGACGATCCCGCCGTGCGCGCCGAGGTCGTCGGCCAGCGCGTCCGCGATACGCTGGCTGCCGCCGCGCGGGACCGGCCAGCCCCCGTTCGTGTGCGCGAGATGGCCCAGCAGCAACGAAATCCCGCCACCGGGAAGGCCGGGCAACCGGCCGATCGCGTGCGCCGCCACCCCGGCGAGCATCGCGGGCGCCTGCCTGCCGCGGAACACCCGGCCGCCGAGCGGAGACCCGTGCACGAGCGCGCCGAGCCCGAACCGGGCCATCGCGACCGGATCCGCGGGAAGGCGCCGCTGGTCCGAAATCACCGCGTCGACGATCGCCTCGCTGCTCCTGACCAAGGGCCCCATAATCGCGCGCCACCGCGCGCCGTCGGAACCGAGCCGCTCGCAGGTCCGTTCGAGATCTGCGAACGCCAGCCCGGCTGGTGCGTCGTCGAGCGGATGCGCGTAGGACACGGACGGGCGCACCAGTTCGACACCGCGCGCGCCGAGATCGAACTCGCGGAAGAACCGGGAAGCCGCGGCCATCGGGTGCACCGCCGAGCAGACGTCGTGCAGCACGTCCGGATCGAACAGCCGCGCCGATCGCGTGCCGCCGCCGATCTCGTCCGCGGCCTCGAACAACTCCACCCGCAGCCCCGCCCTCGCGAGCACGACCCCGGCCGCGAGCCCGTTGGGTCCACTCCCGACAATCGCCACGTCCACCGCGACAGGCTACAAGCAGGCCGCGCTCAGTTCAGCAGTTTCGGCGCCCACGCGGTCACCGTGAGCTTCCCGGTCGTGCCGAGATCGGTGTCCACCGGCAGCGTCCTGGCCTCGCCGCCGGGAACCGGGGTCACGGTCGCGAACGAACCGGTCGCCGATTCCCCCGCGGTGACCGTATTCGACCACGACAGCACGGAAAGGAGGTGCTGACCAGGCTCCAGGGTCTGCGGCTGCGCGCCAGGGTCCCTCGCCATGTAGGACGACCCGTGCTCGACGGCGATCTCCATCGGTTTCCTGGCCGCGTCGAGCACCGCGACAGCGGGATAGCCCTCGACACGCAGGCTTTTCGTCCCGCAGTTCACCATGGTCACCACCGAGGCCCGGTGCCCGAGCGCGGCTTCGACCGGTCCCGCGGTGAGCGAGACACCTTCGCGAGTGCAAGGATTTTCGGCCGTCGTGACGGGAGCGGGTGGGGGCGGAGTCGGCGACGGTGCGGGCGGCTGTTCCTTCCCGGCCCCGCAGGCGGAAACCGCGAGTACGGCTGCCACGGCAAGAAGCGGTCTCATTCGTCTCCCACGGTCAAACCGATGATCACTGCGATCGTACGAGCGCACCTATTCATCGGACCCCTACCCTCGTCCCTTGACGAGGGTGCCCGAATGTGCGAACTTCTGCGCACAGGTGATCGGATGACTGAACCTTTCGACGACACGCGAACAAAGGGGTAGCCGATGACGCGCCGTTCCCGGTTCACCGCACTGGCCGTCGCGCTCCTGTGCGTCGTTCTCGGCACCGCTCCCGCCGTCGCGGCACCTCGCGCGGCGCTCACCGGCGTGCCCGCCGCACTGCCGCTCAGCGGAAACCCGGCGGTCGCGGCGTGGCAGCGGCTGCAGTTCGGGATGATGCTCCACTGGGGCCTGTACTCGCAGCTCGGTGGTTACTTCGACGGCAAGCAGCAGACGATCGGCTATCCCGAGCAGATCAAGGCCTGGATGCACATCTCCGACGCGGACTACCTCGACGTCGCGAAGGGGTTCAGCGCGCCGAAGTTCGATCCCGCCGCGATCTGCGGGCTGGCGAAGTCGGCCGGGGCCAAGTACATCGTGATCACCTCGAAGCACCACGACGGCTTCGCCATGTGGGACACCAAGACCACAGGCTACAACGTCAAACGGGCCACCCCGTTCGGCGCGGATCCGCTGCGCGCGCTGTCCACCGCGTGCCACCGGGCCGGGATCGGCTTCGGCGTCTACTTCTCGATCATCGACTGGACGAAGATGACGCCGGAACCGAACGAGAACCTCAACCCGGTGCCGGAATCGATGATGCCGTTCATGCAGGCGCAGCTGAAGGAGCTGATGACCGGCTACGGCAAGATCGACGAGGTCTGGTTCGACATGGGCGCGCCGACGGCGGCGCAGAGCGCGGCACTGGCCGCGACCGTGCACCGGTACCAGCCCGCGGCCATGGTCAATTCGCGGGTGTGGAACAACAAGGGCGATTTCGAGGTCGGCGGGGACAACAAGGTTCCCGACACGCCGTACGCCAGCCCGTGGCAGTCCGCGGAATCGGTGTTCCCCCAGTGCTGGGGCTACTGCGCGTGGCCGAGCGCCGACCGCTCGCCCGGCGCGCTCGCCGCACAGGTGCGCGCGAAAGCCGTGCACCTGCTGAACATGGCCGCGAACGGCGGTCAGTACCTGCTCAACGTCGGCCCGAAGGGGGACGGCTCGATCGACCCGTTCGACGCGAGCGTGCTCCGCGGCGTCGGCGACTGGACGCGGCGCAATCCCGGCGCCGCACTGGGCGCCCGGCCGACGCGGTTCCCGGCCCAGCCGTGGGGGAAGATCACCGCGGACGACTCGAACCTGTACCTCGGGGTCACGAACTGGACCGGCGGCGAAATCCGCGTGCCCACGCTCGCGAGCGAAGTCGTCTCGGTCACCGCCGGGCAGCCGTTGCGCTATCGGCGGGATGGCGCCGATCTCGTCGTCACGCTCCCGGCCACGCCACCCGATCCGGTACTGCCGGTGATCCGCGTGCACACCGCTGGCACGCCGCGCACGGTTCCGGCGGCCACCGTCACCAGCCACAATGGACGGTGGCGGATCGGCGCGGACCGGCTGGCGCCCGGCCGCAGCACGATGGGCGACATCCGCCAGGCCGGTTACTTCGCGTCGACCGGTTTCCTGCCCTCACTGGTTTCCGCGCGCGTCGACGCCGACGGAGTCGACCCGCGGACCACCTACCGGATCACGCTCGGCGATCGGCGTTTCGACGTCAGCGGACGCGATCTCCGCACGGGCTCCTTCCTCGTATTTCCCAAGCAGGTCACCGAATTCAGCATCGAACGGGCGCATCCGGACTACACCGGCCAGCCACTCGGCCTCACCGTGCACGGGGTCGACATCAGCTGAGCAGCCGCCGGATCTCCGCCGCGATCAGGCCCGGTTCGGTCTCCGGCACCATGTGCCCGGACCGGTGGGCGCGAACGTGGCGCCCGCGGGCGGATCGGCTCGCGCGGTACTCGTGCGACGCATCGGCCAGCGCGCGCACGCGGGAGTTCATCCCCGCCGAGGTCTTGCCAGCCGAGATCACCGTGACCGGGATTTCGCCCAGTTCCGGCGTGTTTTCGCGCAGGGAACGAAGATCCTGCTCCACGGACGCCAACTCGGCGGCGCGCGTGCGCATCGCCGCGACCGTGAACGCCTCCGCCCGCATGTCGGCGGCGGCGTCCGCGGGCAACGACGCGAGCAGCCCGCGGAAGGCGAACCCGAGCAACCCCAACCGGGCGAGGAGGGTGCTGCTCACCTGACCGATCTTCTCCGCCCGGCGAATCGAGGGCGTCAAAAGGAGATCGCAGCTCTCGTCGGTCGGGTCGACCAGCACGAGCCCGGCGACGCGGGCGGGATCGGCCGCCGCGGCGATCCGCACGATCGGACCGCCCCAGCTGTGCCCGACCAGCACGAACGGCCCCCGCCCGAGGTGATCGAGCACCTCGCCCAGGTCCTGCGCGAGCCGGGTGAGCCTGCGCGGCCGCCCGTCAGCCGCACTGCGCCCAAGCCCGCTGCGGTCGTACACCACCGACGGCGCCAGCAGCTCGCCCTGCACCGCGGCCCAGTACGACCGGCTCGCCGCGAGACCACCCTCGAACACGACCGTCGGCACGCCGTGCGGCCCGGACCTGCGCTGGTAGAACAACTCCCGCCCGTCACGAAGCCGCGCCCACCCCGGCTCACCCTGACTGTGCCCACCCGTCATGCGAGTTAGGCTACCCTAACCCACTGGCGCAGGTCGTAGGGATAGTCGACCTGCAGTTCGTACGGACCGAGCACCAGCCAGCCGTGGTCGTGCAGCGATTCCACACTGTTCGCGATACGACAGAGGAATTCACTAGTGTTTCCGCTGGTTTCCGGGCTATTTGTTCACGACGACTTTCGTCGCATTAGAGTCCCAGCGGCAGTTCGCGGCTTGGGCGATCGCCGGGGTGTCCGCCGATGGGTTGGTCCGCTGGCGCCGCATCGTGACCGACGTGCTCCGACGGTTGTCAATCAACCGGGCCGACCGGAGGCCGGGTGGGCGATCACGGGATGTTATACCGAAATGGGATTAGTGCTCGGTAATATCCGTCAATACGATCCATCGGAACGCTAGAGCGGCGCCCGTCCGCTCGGAAACCGAGGTTCCGGTGAGTCGCACCCGCGTCCTGCCCCTGGTGACCGCGCTTCTCGTACTTTCGCCCATGGCGGGAACCGCCACCGCGAAAGCCAGCGCCGCCGCGCCGTACTGCTACGAAGAACCGTCGCAGCCCACCGCGGACGTGAGCGACCTCAAGGCGAAATTCACCTCCTCGAACTGGATGCCGACGCTCCAAGCCATGTACCAACGGCGCTGGCCGAGCGGACAGGCACTGGCCATCGCGCAGGCCAAGGACAAGTACTGGGACCAGTTCGTGCAGAAGAACAGCTTCGAGGCGTTCGCCGAGTCGATGATGGTCGCGATCCACGAGGAAACCCACATGTGGGACCTCGACCCGTCACGAACCAGGTGGAACGTGCACACCGCGGCCTGGATCAACGCCGCACGGCAGGACACGACGGTGCCGCTGTACGACGGCTTCCCCCGCAAGGAGATCCTGCCGTTGATCAAGGACCGGCTCAGCGATTCCATGGACGGCATCTACCTGCGCGACCAAACGCAGGGCGACTACCACCTCCAGGGCGTGACCGCGGAACTGAACGCCGGGCTGACCGGCCTGCCCGCGGTGACCGTGGTCCAGGAGTACATCAAGGGCATCGGGGCCAGCAACGCCCGCGACATCGCCGCCACGAACCTGCGCTACCTGCTGCTCTACCTGCGCGTGGCCAAGGACCGGCACCCCGACTACTGGACGAAGATCAAGAACGAGCCGAAGCTGCGCGACCTGGTGCTGACCCAGTTCCTCCGCACGGCCTACTGGCTGGAAAAGTCGGCGCCCTACACGGGCAAACTGGGCAGCCCCGACGCCGACAAGATCACCGCGACCAACTACGCACCGGAAAACCTGGCCATCCTGCAGGAGTTCACCGGCAGGACGGTCCGCACCGACGCCCAGAAGAACTGCACCACCTGATCCGCACTCCTGAAATAGCCTGTAGCTTTCACTCGCGATCGAGGGGAGCTGGCGGAGTGGCGCGTCTTCACGTCGGGTGCGCGATGTGGACCCACAAGGCGTGGGCCGGGCGGTTCCTGCCGCAGTCGCTGCCTGCCAAGGAGCGCCTGCGGGCCTACGCTGGCTGGTGCAACGCGGTCGAAGGCAACACCACCTTCTACGCGACACCCGCCCGGAACACCGTCGCCACCTGGGCGCGGCAAACCGACCCCGACTTCCGGTTCGTCGTCAAACTGCCCAAGATCGCCACGCACGAGCGCCGGTTCGTCGGCGTCGAGGCCGAGATGCGGGCGTTCCTGGATGCGATCGACCCCCTCGGCGACCGGGCTGTCCTGTGGACCCAGCTGCCCGGCTCGTTCAGCCCTGCGGATGTCGATGCCCTCGGCCGCTTCCTCCGCCGCCTCCCCACCGACCGCCGCCGCGCCGTCGAAGTACGTCACCCCGAGTTCTTCACCGACACCCGCTCGACTTCGCTGCTGGAGAAGACGCTCGCCGACGCCGACGCCGAGTGGGTCCCGTTCGACACCACCGTCTTCTTCCAAAGCCCACCGACCAGCGAAGCCGAACAGGAAGCCTGGACCAAGAAACCCCGCCTGCCACGACGAACGCGCGCGCTGACCGACCGCCCGATCGTCCGCTACCTAGGCCGGGACTCGGTCAAGGAAACAGTCGAAGGCTGGCGCCCGTGGACCACCGTGGTCGCCGACTGGCTCCGCGAAGGCCGCTCACCAACAATCTTCTTGCACACCCCCGACAACGTCGACGCTCCAGCACTCGCCCGCCACTTCCACACCGACGTACAAGCACTGGTACCCGATCTCGCCCCGCTGCCCGAACCAACCCCACCCGAACCCGCAACCCTGTTCTGAGCAATCCGACGACGCTGACCCGACAAGAACAAACCGACCGCTGGTCCAAGCCAAACGCGCCCAGCGCCCGCCAACGCGAGAAGCTCGCAACGCGGGGGTGTGGGGGGCTCGGCCCCCCACAAGAAATCGGGACACCGGGAGCGGGCGAAGCCCGCGAACACACGAAGTGTGGAGCTAACGTGTCAGCATACGAACCGTCAACCGGCGCTGGTTCGAACCCGACCGGACCGAGCTGGGTCGGACGGAGCTCGCACCGTGGGGTCTGGGGCTCGGCCCCAGAAACAACACCACCCGATCCCGGCGAAGGTGCGAAGCATCGAGCAGGATCGGGCCAATCGGGTGGAGCTGAGGGGAATCGAACCCCTGACCTTCTCGATGCGAACGAGACGCGCTACCAACTGCGCTACAGCCCCTCTTGGTGAAGCTCGTTGAGCATATCAAGCCCCGACCGGGGGCCAGAGAGGGGGTCCTACTCTCCGGCCGCCCGGCGGAAGGGTCGTTGTCCTGGCTCGTCGAGTTCCTCGAACGCGGGGTCCTCGTCGTCGACGTCGACCACGACGGCGTGGCGGCGCATGCGCGACATCGGGGAGGGTTTGCGCTCGTTGCCGACGACCTCGCGGCGGGTCGGCGCGATCTCGACTTCGTGTTCGGGTTCCGCATGGGGTGCGGGTTCTTCTTCCTCGTCGGCGAAGGTGACGCGCGGGCCGCCGCCACCGCCGCCGATCCTGGCGAGCCTGCGCTGCCGGATCTCGTTCTCGATGCGCACCTGGCGCCGCAGGTAGCCGAGGTAGCCGACGAGCGCGATGTCGGCGGCGCCGTTGACCCACCACAGCACGGGCCACAGGAATCCCGCGAGCGCGGCGGTGATCACGACCGCGACGATGAGCGCGAGCACGACGCGTTGCCGGTAGGCGTACTTGGCCTTGGCCGCGATCTCGGCGGCTTCGGGGTCGAAGCCGCCCCGGCCGGGCCGGTACCGGCGGCGACCGCCGTCGGTCCGTTCGTAGCGGGACCGCGCCGGGGGTTCGGGGGCTTCGACGACCTCGTCCTCGGGGTTGTCGGCCTCGTCGATCTCCTCAGCGGGTCCTTCGAGTTCCTCGAGGTACTTGAGGTCCTCGTCGACTTCGTCGAGGTCGGCCGAATCGATCTCGTCGGCCCGCCCTGACTTCTCCGACATGGCGAACTCCTCTCCCCCCTCGGCAGCGCGCCTGCCCCCGCTCCGCACGACCCTGGCGGCCATCGCGGAGTCGGCGGTTCGCGCGATCTGCTGCCGTTTGCGCGCGATCATGGGCACGAGAACGACCAGCCAGGCCGCCGCGAGCGCGACAATGATCAACGAACTGGGCATCTCCCGTCACCTCCCCCGATCTCCTGCTGTTCGCCACGCTAGTCACAGGAGTAACAGATCGGACGGAGGCACGCCGCCGGAGATCTTGAAAAGTCGTCACCAAATTAGGTGAATCACACAGGATGTGGTAACGGGAAATCAGGCGTAACCTGCGCGGCCCGCGTGGACCATCGCCGCGACGAGCCCGCTGCCGGTTTCCTCGGCCGTGATCGCGAAGCAGAGGTGATCCCGCCAATCGCCCGCGACCTCGAGATACCTGCGGAAAAGTCCCTCCTGGCGGAACCCTGATCGCTCGAGCACGCGAGCGCTCGCTTCGTTCTCCGGCCGCACGGTCGCTTCGATGCGGTGCAGGCCTGCCGCGCTGAAGGCGTGATCCACCACTAGAGCTACGGCGGCGCTGGCCACGCCGCCGCGCACCGTCGTCGACGCGACCCAGTACCCGACCCACGCGGACCGCAAGGACGCCCTGATCACGTTGCCGATCGTGATCTGGCCGGCGAACGCGCCGTCCACGGTGATCACGAACGGCAGGCACTGACCGCGCCTGGCCAGCGAGCGCAGACCGGCCCACTGGGGCGGCCACGCCCAGTACGCGTTCCGCTCGGTCCACGGCCCCGGCGCGGTCGGCTCCCACTGCTCCAGGTGACCGCGATCGCGCAGCCGGATCCGGCTCCAGTCGCCCGCGTCGCGCAGCCGGATGGGACGCAGCGCGACGACCCCGGCGGGTACGCGCAGCGGGCCGAGCTTCGCCGGCCACCCCGGATGCCGGGTCTCGACGGTGAAGACGGCGCCTTGCTCGGACTGCGACATCGGCACCGGGTCCGCTATCCCCGCTGCGCGAGGAAGGTCACTTTGACCTGCTCGCCCGCCGCGACCTCGGTGAGGTCCTCGTCCACGTTCACCAGGCAGTTCGCCTCGGCGAGCGAGGCGAGCAGATGCGCGCCGGAGGTGCCGAGCGGCTGCACGAGGTACTCGCCGTTCGCCTCGTCGCGCAGCAGCTGGCCGCGCAGAAAACCCTTGCGCCCTTTCGTCGACGTGATCGGGGAGAGCAGGCGCGCGCCGACCACCCGCCGGTGCGGGTTCCTGGTGCCGCGGGCCGCCCTGATCAACGGCCGGATCAGCACCTCGAACACCACGAGCGCGCTCATCGGGTTGCCCGAGATCAGGAACGTCGGCACGGAATCCGGCCCCAGCCTGCCGAAACCCTGCACCGAACCGGGATGCATGGCCACCCTCGTCATGTCGATCCGGCCCAGATCGGCGAGCGCGGCGTGCACCTCGTCGCCCGCAGTACCGCCGGCGCCGCCGGCGACCACGACGATCTCCGACATCAGGAGCCTGCCTTCGACGACCTCGCGCAGGCGCCGCGGGTCCGTGTCGACGATGCCGACGCGGTTCACCTCGGCCCCGGCGTCGCGCGCGGCGGCGGCGAGCGCGTAGGAGTTCACGTCGTAGACCTGGCCGACGGACGGGGTCCGGTCGATGTCGACCAGTTCGTCGCCGACCGACACGATCGAGACCCTCGGCCGCGGGTAGACGAGCACCTTCGACCTGCCGACCGCCGCGAGCAGGCCGACCTGCGCGGAACCGATCGTGTCGCCCTGGCGCACCGCGATGTCGCCGATCTGCACGTCCTCACCGGTCCGGCGCACGTACCCGGCCGACGGCACGGACCGGCTCACCGTGACCTTCGCCGGGTGCGCGTCGGTGTAGGCGGTCGGCACGACGGCGTCCGCGAGCGTCGGCAGCGGCGCACCGGTCGCCACGCGCACGGCCTGCCCAGGCTGCAGCCGCCTCGGCTGCCTCGACCCGGCGCCGATCTCCCCGACCACCGGCAGCTGCACCGGCTCCTGGCCCGCGGCGCGCACGTCCACGCTGCGCACCGCGTAGCCGTCCACCGCGGCCTGGTCGAACCCCGGCAGCGCGTGCTCGGCGACGACCTCTTCGGCGCACAGCAGGCCCTGCGCTTCCGAGATCGCGACCCGCACCGGCCTCGGCCGCACGGCCGCGTCCAGCGCGAGCGCGATCTGCGCGTCGACGGACCGGAAGTCCGGCTCGACCGCGGCCACGACGGGAGCGGCGGTCTCGACGGCCTCGGCGTCGACAACGTCGTTGACGGGCTCCGGCAGCTCGGCGGTCGGATCGGTCACCATTCCGCCTCCGCGGGGTAGGACAGGGCACACATCATCAGTCGGTCTTCTCGATCCGTTCGGTCAGCCAGTCACGCAGGGACGGCCCGTAGTCCGGGTGCTCGAGCGCGAAGTCGACGGCCGCGCGCAGGAATCCGCCGGGGTTGCCGAGGTCGTGGCGCCCGCCGCGGTGAACCACGATGTGCACCGGGTGGCCCTCCTTGATCAGCAGCGCGACGGCGTCGGTGAGCTGCAGCTCGCCGCCGGAACCCGGGGTGATCCGGCGCAGCGCGTCGAAGATCGCCCTGTCCAGGAGGTAGCGGCCGGCGGCGGCGTAGGTCGACGGCGCGTCCTCCGGCGCCGGCTTCTCGACCATGCCGTGCACCTGCTTGACGTCGGGGTCGCCGGTGTCGGTGACGTCGAAGACGCCGTACGGCGAGATCTGCTCCTTCGGGATGTCGAACGCGCACAGCACGCTGCCGCCGCGCTCGGCCCGCACCGCGGCCATGCGTTCGAGTACGCCCGCCGGGAGCACGAGGTCGTCGGGCAGCAGCACGGCTACCGCGTCGTCGGCGTCGGTCAGGTTCGGTTCCGCCTGTGCCACCGCGTGACCGAGGCCGAGCGCCTCGGACTGGATGGCCACCTCGACGTCCAGCAGCGCGGGCGCGCGACGGACCTTGTCCAGCAGCTCGGTCTTGCCCTTGCGCTCCAGCGTCGCTTCGAGATCGGGGGAAGCCGAGAAGTAGTCGACGACGGATTTCTTCTCGGGCGAGGTCACGATCACCAGCCGTTCGGCGCCCGCCTGCGCGGCCTCGGTCGCGACTAGTTCGATTCCCGGTGTGTCGACCACCGGCAGCAGCTCTTTCGGCACGGCCTTGGTCGTCGGCAGGAAACGCGTGCCGAGGCCTGCGGCCGGCACGATCGCGGTTCGGAACGTCTGGTTCGTTGCGGCGCCCGTCATGGGCGCAAAGCCTAACCTGGGCCAGTGCACGGTGGTGGCAATGAGTTCCTCGGCAAGGCGGAGTGGCGCGCCCGGTTGCTCGCCGCGCGCGCGGGCGTCTCGACGCGGCAGCGGGTCGACGAAGCGCGCGCGCTGGTGGCGGCGGTGGGTGACCTGCCGTTGTCCGCGACGGTCTGCTGCTATGTCCCGTTCGGTTCGGAGCCCGGCGCGATGGGCCTGCTCGACGCCGTACGGACGGCGGGAAGCAAGGTGCTCCTCCCCGTGGTGCCGCCCGAACCGGGCCCGCTGGACTGGGCCGAATACACCGGCACGGCCTCGCTGGCCGCGGGAAGGCTGCGCGGGGTGCTGGAGCCGACCGGCGCCCGGCTCGGCGCGGACGCGCTCGGCGACGCCGGGCTGGTGCTGGTACCCGCGCTCGCCGTCGACCGGTCCGGGATCCGGCTCGGCCGTGGCGCCGGGTACTACGACCGCTCGCTCCCGCGCGCGGCCGACGGCGCGGAGCTCGTCGCCCTTGTACGGGACGACGAACTCGTCGACCGCCTGCCGGGTGAGGCGCACGACATGAAGATGACCGCGGCGCTCACCCCCGGCGGCGGGTTAACCCGGCTCGGTTAGGGCACGACCTCGGCGACGCCGAGCATGTTGCCTTCGCTGTCGCGGAACCACGCGGCCCGCTCGCCACGCCCCTTGCTCGGGTAGTTGCCCTCGATGTCCATGATCCCGTCGACGGCGCCCTCGTACTGCTCGAACACGACACCGCGAGCGCGCAGTTCGGCCACGGTCGTTTCCACGTCATCGACGTAGAACCCCATCTGGGTGAAGGAACCGTCCGACGCGCCCGCGGAGGCGAACAGGCAGAACACGCCCGCCGCTCCCTCGTAGCGGAGCCCGCCGTCGCGCTCCTCGACGGGTTCGAGGCCCAGCTTCTCGGCGTACCAGCGGCGTGCCCGCTCCAGGTCCTGCGTAGGGATGCGCGCTTCGAACCTCGCGTTGGTCAGCATTCTCGGCACGATAGCGAGCGGTGGGCCACCGGGGCGGCGGATCGGCCGAGCACCCGGACGCGGCCGCGGAAGTTAATTCCGTCACGTCGCGGGCGAGCACGCCGACACGCCATGCCGCGCGGAACAGGCACGGAGCGAAACGACCGGCGCGGCGCCGGGATACCGCGTTTGACCTGCACGGGAATACGCAGGTACCGTCTTGCGCTAGCACTCTTGTCGGCCGAGTGCCAAGTCACGAAGGAGCACCAGTGCCCACCTACCAGTACGCCTGCAAGGACTGCGGCCACCGCTTCGAAGCGGTGCAGTCGTTTTCCGAGGACAGCTTGACCGTGTGCCCGGAGTGCTCCGGTGTCCTGCGCAAGCTGTTCGGCTCGGTCGGCGTGATCTTCAAGGGCAGTGGCTTCTACCGCAACGACTCGCGCTCGGACTCGAAGTCCTCGAGCACGGCGAGCAACGGCTCGTCGAGCGACTCGAAGAGCACCGACTCCACGAAGTCCTCCAGCGATTCCACCGGGTCTTCGACCAAATCCACCTCCGATTCCTCCAGCTCGTCCTCCTCGTCGTCGAGCTCGTCGTCAGCTTCCTCCTCGAGCACGACGAAAACGACCGCCGCGGCTTCCTGAGGGCGGAGTTGTCCACAGGCACCCAGTTATCCACAGGTAGCTGAAGTTCCTCTTCCGGCCCGCCTCCGCACCGGCCTAGCGTCGATCTCGTGCGGGCCTTCCCCGCACCTCGACGGTGACGGAAGCGGGGAACGGACATGGCGGAGAACAGCACGGCCGGACGGATAAGACCACGGTGGCCGGGGTGGCGCACGCTGATCGTGCGAGCCCGCGGACGTCCGCTGCTCCTCGCCCGGCGCGGGCTGGCGGCAGCGTTCTTCCTGACCGCCCTGGCCCTGTTCCTCCGCCCGGGGACGGGTGATCCCGGCGTGCTCACCGTGGTTTCGGCACACGACATCGCGGCGGGCAGCACGCTCGGCGACACCGATGTGCGCATCGTCGCGATGCCTGCCGAGGTGCGCCCGTCCGGCGCGTTCGACGCCGCGGATCCGGTGCGCGGGCGGCTGTTGTCCGGCGCGGCGCGGGCAGGCGAACCGATCACGGACACCAGGCTGCTCGGGCTCCCCGGTACGGGTGATCCTCGTCTTTCCACGGTTCCGGTCCGGCTCGCGGACGCGGGTGTCGCCGCGCTGCTGCGGCCGGGTTCGCGGGTCGACGTGGTCGCCGCCGAAGACGGCCAGCAAGGGCGCCGTGTGCTGGCCAGCATGGCGACCGTGGTGACGGTGAGCACGTCGGACGCGGGTGCGCGGCATCCGCCGGGTTCCGCTTCGGCGGGCCCGTTGGTGCTCCTTTCGCTGCCACCGGAGGTCGCGACCCAAGTGGCGGGGGCGTCGCTCGGACGACCGGTAACAGTTACTCTCCGCTAGCCGGTCCCCGACAGCGAAATCAGGAGTACAGGATGTTGAAGGGCTTCAAGGACTTCCTCATGCGAGGAAATGTCGTCGACCTCGCGGTGGCGGTGGTCATCGGCACCGCCTTCACGGCGATCGTGACCGCCTTCACGAACGGTCTGATCAAGCCTCTCATCAACGCCATCGGCGGTTCCGACGCCGCGGAGGGCCTCGGCTTCTACATCTTCAACACGAACAAGGGCTCGTTCCTCGACTTCGGCGGCGTGATCAACGCGGCGATCAACTTCGTGATCGTCGCCGCGGTGGTCTACTTCCTCATCGTGCTGCCGATGAAGAAGCTCCAAGACCGCCGCAAGCGCGGCCAGGAAGCAGGCCCGTCGGAGCCGACCGATGTCGAGCTGCTCAAGGAAATCCGCGACCTGCTGCGCCAGCAGCAGAACAGCGAGACCGTCGAAAAGAAGCAGAGCTAGCAAGCGGTTCGGGCGGCGGATCCGCTTGAACGATCGTCAGCGGTCGTGATGGGGCGGGCGGTTCTCGTGGTACCAGGAATCGTCGCGGCCCGGCCGCGGGTCCGGATCGCGCTCGTCGCTCGTGGTGTCCGGCAGGACCTCGCCGAAGATCTTGTCGAGCGCGCGGCGATCCGGACGCGGAGAACGCCGCGCGGCGGGCTCGTCGGGCCTGTCATCACCAACCATGGCGCCCATGCTCCCACCACGGGGCAGGGTGCCGGTCAACCGAGAGGAAACCGTATGAGCCTGTTCGACAAGGCGAAGGACCTGGCCACCGAGGCCGCCGGAAAGGCGCTGACGGTCGGCGGGGAGGTCGCGAGCAAGGCCGGAGATGTCGCCGCGACCGGCATCACGGTCGCCGCGGCCGGTGCCGACAAGGTGACCGGTGGCAAGTTCACCGACCAGATCACCGGCGTCAGCGAGACCGTCGAGGGCCTGATCCCGCTGCGCGACCGCAAGTCCTGACCGGACGGTGAACGCACACGGCCGCGTCCCGCCCTCGAGCGGGCGGAACGCGGCCGGAAGCGGGGGCTAAACGTTGTCGAGCTGGGAAAGCTCGTCGATGACGTGCGGGACCAGCGAGGACAGGGTCGCCATCCCGTCGCGGATCGCCATCCGCGAGCCGGCCAGGTTCACCACGAGCGTGCTGCCCGAGACGCCGACGAGCCCGCGCGAGATGCCCGCGTCCACGGCTCCGGCGGCGAGCCCGGACGAACGCAGGGCCTCGCCGATGCCGGGGATCGGACGGTCGAGCACGCCCGCCGTGGCATCGGGGGTGACATCGCGCGGCAGCACGCCGGTACCGCCCACGGTGATCACCAGGTCCACCCCGCCGATCACCGCGGTGTTCAGCGCGTTGCGGATGGCAACGGTCTCGCCGTGCACGACGACGACGCCGTCCACGATGAAGCCCGCCTCTTCGAGCAGCTCGGTGACCAGCGGGCCCGCGGTGTCCTCGTGTTCGCCGTGGGCAGCGCGATCGTCGACGATGACCACGAGGGCACGGCCCAGCCGTTGTGCACTCCGTTCCATAGCGCCCACCGTAGTCGTTTTCACCGGCGGCGATCATCCGCGGTGACCTACCGGGAGGACATCCTGCCGATTCTTACCGAACGCTGACGGAGACCGCGTGATGGCGGCACGCCAGCCCCCACCCGGCTTAGCGTGGCGTGGTGCGAGTTCTCGTAACGGGAGGGGCCGGGTTCATCGGCTCCCACATAGCCGATCTCCTGACCGGATCGGGCGACGAAGTGGTGGTGCTGGACGCGCTGCTGCCAACCGCCCACGGCGGCGGCCTCCCGCCCGGCTACGTCGGAGCGGGCCAGGTGGTCGTCGGCGACGTCGCCGACGGGGCGCTGCTCCGCGAGCTGTTCGACGGCCGCGGATTCGACGCCGTCTGCCATCAGGCCGCCGTGGTCGGGCACGGGCTCGACCCGTCCGACGCGCCTTCCTACGCGCTGAACAACGACTACGGCACCGCCGTGCTGCTCGCCGAGATGTACCGGGCAGGGGTACCGAAACTCGTGCTCGCTTCCTCGATGGTCGTCTACGGAGAGGGGCGCTATTCGTGTTCTGAGCACGGGGTCGTGCCACCGGCTCCCCGACGTCCGTCCGATGTGGACGCCGGGAGGTTCGATCCCCGCTGCCGCGCCTGCGGCAGCGAGCTGACCTCGCTCCTGGTCCCGGAAGACGCGCCGCTCGAACCCCGCAGCACCTACGCCGCGACGAAGCTCGCGCAAGAGCACCTCGCGGCCGCGTGGGCCCGTCAGACCGGCGGCACGGTGTGGGCGATGCGCTACCACAACGTCTACGGCCCGCGCATGCCGCAGAACACGCCGTACGCCGGGGTCGCGTCCCTGTTCCGGTCGGCGCTGCTGCGCGGGGAAGCGCCGACCGTGCTCGAGGACGGCAAGCAGCGGCGCGATTTCGTGCACGTTCGCGATGTCGCCGCGGCGAACGTGCTCGCGCTGAAGGCCCCGGGTGAAGCGGGCGATCTGACGCCGGTGAACGTCTGCTCGGGGATCCCGCACACGGTCGGCGAACTCGCCGAAGAGCTCGCGCGCGCCTGCGACGGGCCGCGCCCGGTGATCGCGGGCGGGGCGCGTCCGGCCGATGTCCGGCACGTGGTCGCCGACCCGGCACGGGCGGAGCGGTTACTCGGCTTCCGCGCGCGCACCGGGTTCGAGGAAGGCATCTCCGCGTTCGCCACGGACGAGCTCCGCGCGCCGGTCTGATCGGGTCAGGGTGCGGCGAGCGGGAGCCGAACCTCGAACCGGCAGCCCGGCCCGTGGTTGCGCACCCCGATCCGGCCCGAGTGGGCCTCCACCAGCCCCTTCGCGATCGCCAGGCCGAGGCCGCCGCCCGAGGCGGGATCCGGCGTGCGGGCCTGGGTGCCGCGGAAGGCCACGTCGAAGACCCTGCCGATCTCGTCGTCGGGGATACCGCCGCAGCCGTCGTCGACGGCGAGCACCGCGTCACCGCCGTCGACGCCGATCTGCACGGCGACCGTGCCGTCGGGCGGGGTGTGCCGGATCGCGTTGGACACCAGGTTGCGCACGATCCGCGCGAGTTCCGGATCGCTGCCCGCGACCACCGGCCAGGTTTCCGCGTCCGCGAGCACTTTCACCCGTTTGCGTTCGGCGACCGGGCTCTGGGCGGCGAGCGCGTCGCTGACGATGTCGCGCAGCGGCACGGCCGAAAGGGTGAGCTGCAGCGCCCCCGCGGTGATGCGGGACAGTTCGAAGAGGTCACCGACCATTTCGGACAGTCGCGTGGTCTCGCCGCTGATCCGCTGCGCGTAGTCGGCGACGTCCGCGGGCTCGGCGACGATGCCGTCCGCCAGTGCCTCCGCCATGGCCCTGATCCCGGCGAGCGGGCTGCGGAGGTCGTGGCTGATCCATGCCACGAGCTCGCGCCGCGACGCCTCCGCCGCGCGCTCGCGTTCGCGGGCCTCGCGCTCCCAGACGCTCCGGCGCGCGATCAGCCTGCCCAGCACGACGGCGGCGGGCACGGTCACCACGGCGACGAGCAGACACACCAGCAGCATCGTGGCGAGCGCCGGGTTGAACATGAACCCGCTCACCCCGAGCACGCCGACGAAGGTGGCCGCCACCGGCACGAGCACCAGCACGGTCATCGTGCTGGCCAGCGAACCGCGTCGGAGCAGGAACAGCACGAGCCCGCCGAGCGCCGCGACGGGCAGCGCGAACAGCAGCGCGAGCGGCAGGATGTGCCACGCGTGCGCCAGCATGTCCGAAAAGGACTCACCGGGTTCGATCATGCCGAAAGCCCCGGGTCGTACCGGTAGCCGACACCCCACACGGTGGCCACCCTGACCGGTTTCGCGGGCTCCTTTTCGATCTTCTCCCGCAACCGTCGCACGTGGACGGTGACGGTGGACTGGTCCCCGAAGTCCCAGCCCCAGACCTTCTCCAGCAGGTCGGTGCGCGAGAACGCGGTGCCGGGGTGGCCGAGGAAGAACGCGAGCAGGTCGAACTCGCGCGCGGTCAGCGCCAGCTCCGCACCGTCCAAAGTGGCCGTTCGAGCGCCGAGGCGGAGCCGCAGGTTCCCGTCGGCCAGTTCCTCCGCGGCCGGTTCCGGGATCGGCGTGCGGGCGCGCCGCAGCACCGATGCCACGCGCAGCGCCAGTTCCCTCGGGCTGAACGGTTTCGTGACGTAGTCGTCCGCGCCGAGCTGCAGGCCCGCGATCCGGTTCTCCTCCTCGCCGAGCGCGGTCAGCATCACCACCGGGACCTCGCTGACCTGGCGCAGCCGACGGCAGACTTCGAGGCCGCTCAACCCCGGCATCATCACGTCGAGCACCACGACGTCGGCGGGCCGTTCGGCGAACCGCCGGAGCCCCTCGGTGCCGTCGCCCGCCATTTCGACGGTGAGCCCGGACGCTTCGAGATAGCGGCGCACCACATCGCGGACCGTCTCGTCGTCGTCGACCACGAGCACGTGGCCGCCCAGATCGTTCATTTCCCGTCCTTACCAGCTCGTCAGCACCAGGTGGTTCACCAGCAGCGCCGTCGCGGCCTGCCCGGCGAGCCACCACCGCGCCGAAACGCGGGGCAGCAGCGCCGTCGCGGGCAGGGCCCACACCACGAACGGTAACCAGATCCGCTCGACCTCCGCCTTCGAGAGCCCGGAAAGGTCGGCGAACGCGATGGTGAGCACGGCCGCCACCACGACGAGGGACAGCGCATTCCACTGCTTCGGCGCGGTGCGGACGGCGTGGGCGAGCACCCGCCGCACCCCGGCGACGACCGCGGGCCCCGCCGCGAGCGCGACCGCGGCGAGATCACCCCACACCCAGTACCAGTACGGCCGTTCGGTGGCGATGCCCTGGTAGTAGCGCTCGACGACGAGGTGGTAACCGTCGAGCCACCAGAACCCGGCGAGCGCGAACGCGGCGACCACGGCCAGCGCGCCGACGACCGCCGGGATCAGCAGGACCGGTCGCCGGGCTGCCAGGGGCACCGCGAGCGCGACCAGGCCGAGCAACACGAGCCCGTAGGACAGGAAGATGCCGAAGCCGAGCACGAGCCCGGCCAGGAACGCCATCGCCCAGGCCCCGCGCCCGCGGCGTGCCGCCGCGAAGGCGAGCAGCGCGACACCGGTCGCCGTGACGCCCGCGAACATCCCGTCCGCGGAGACCCCGACCCAGACCGCACCGGGGAACAGGACCGCGAACGGGAGCATCGCGCGCGCCTGGTCACCGCGGCCCAGTGCCGCGAAGGTCGCCGGGACCGCGACCGTCACCAGGGCACCAGCGAGCACGCACACGACCGCCGCCCACGCCCCGCCGGACAGGCCGAGCCGGTCGAGCCAGACGAATACCAGCGTCGCCGCGGGCGGATGCCCTGACACGTGCATCGTCCAGGAATCGGGCTGGAAGTCGAGGATGCGCGAGGAGAATCCGCGCAGCATCGCCGGGATGTCGGTGATGCCGGGCACCTCGTGCAGGTACTCGTACGGGTGAGTCAGGCGGTCCGTGACGCCGCGGTGCCAGCCGTCGATCATGGCCAGGGAAAAGATCCACGCCACGGACGCGAGGTAGGACGCACCGGCGAGCGCGGGGCGTCGCAAGCGTGTCGCGAGCGCCGGCCCCCACGCGACGACGCCGATCGCGATCAGCACGGCGAGCACCGAACCAGGGCCGTAGTGCGGCAGCCATTCGGCGAACAGCGGCGGGGCGCCCGCAAGAATGACCACGCCGGAACCCGGCCTGTTCAGCCAGACACCGACGGCCGTGGCAGCGGCCACGACGAGCAGCATGATGCCCACCGCCACCAGATCGGCGCGGACGCGGGCGCGGCGGGGCTCGTCGAGCCGGACGCGGGAAGGGGACTCGACCACAGCCGCACGATAGCCATTCCTCCGCCGTCGCGACACCGGAACCCGGACACCGTCACCGGTCGGTAAGAACTTGCCCGCATGTCATTATTTGGTAAGCACCGCAAGGGGTTCTGTCTGTCCACGACGGACTTATGGTGACCGGCGTGAGCGCTGAAACCCTTTCCGTCACCGTTGTGATGCCGTGCCTCGACGAAGCGCGCGCCCTGCCCGGCGTGCTCGCCGCGATCCTGCCCGGGTACGAGGTGATCGTGGTGGACAACGGTTCCACCGACGGCTCGGCTTCGGTCGCCGCGCGGTTCGGCGCCAAGGTCGTGCACGAGCCGCGCCGCGGATACGGCGCCGCCGTGCACACGGGCCTCGAACACGCCGCCACCGAGATCGTGTGCTTCATCGACGCCGACGGCTCGCTCGATCCCGCGCAGCTTCCGATGCTGGTCGAGGCCGTCGAGAACGGTGCCGACCTCGCCGTCGGCAGACGGGTGCCGACCTCACGCGGCGTGTGGCCGTGGCACGCACGGCTGGGGAATCTGGTGCTTTCGATCCTGTTGCGGCGCAAGGGACTTCCGGTGCACGACATCGCGCCGTCGAGGGCGGCGCGCCGGGAAGACCTGCTAGCGCTCGGGATCGTGGACCGCGCCTTCGGTTATCCGCTGGAGCTACTGATCAAGGCGGCGAAAGCGGGCTGGCGAGTCAGCGAGTTCGACGTGACGTACGGCGAGCGCGCGAAGGGCACCAAGTCGAAAGTGTCCGGGTCGGTCCGCGGCACCGCTCGCGCCATTCGCGACTTCGGGAAGGCGTTGAACCGATGACGATCCTGCTCGTGGTCGCGAAGGCACCGGTTCCCGGGTTCGCGAAGACCAGGTTGTGCCCGCCCGCGACGCCGGAGCAGGCCGCGGGGATCGCGGCGGCGGCACTGCTCGACACCCTCGACGCCGCGCTGGCGACCCCGGACGCGCGGGTGGTGGTGGCGATGACCGGATCGCTCGCGGACGCGACGGCCGGGCCCGAGATCGCGGCGGCGCTGCGCGGGATCACGGTGATTCCCCAGCGGGGCAACGGATTCGCGGCGCGCCTCGTGAACGCACACGCCGACACGGCCGCACTGCACCCCGGGCATCCGGTGCTGCAGATCGGCATGGACACCCCGCAGGTCACACCGGACCTGCTCGCTTCGTCGGCGGCCGCACTGTCCGAAGTGGACTCGGTGCTCGGAGCCGCGGAGGACGGCGGCTGGTGGGCACTCGGCCTGCGCGACCCCCGGCATGCCGAGGTGTTGGCCGGGGTGCCGATGTCGACGGCGGAAACCGGTGCGCGTACCCGGGAAGCACTGGTGACACGGGGATTGACGGTCGGCGCACTGCCGATGCTGTCCGATGTGGACACCATGGCGGACGCGCGCAGGGTCGCCGGTGGCCGCCGCTTCCCTGGCGCGGTCGCGGTGGTGACGTCGTGACCGGGGACTTCGACCGCGGGCTGCTTGGCGCTCGGTGCTGGCTGGAACTCGCCACCGGGGAACGGATCACGTTGCCCGTCGAACGCTGGCGAGGACGGCCGAGCGAGGGCGACGAGCTGCTGCTGTCCCGGTGCGCCGGTCCCACCCTCGACGCGGGCTGCGGGCCGGGCAGGCTCACCGGCGAACTGTGCGAACGCGGCGTGATCGTGCTCGGCGTCGACGCGTCCGAGGTCGCGGTGTCGCTCACGCACCGCAGGGGCGCGCCCGCGTTGCACCGCGACATCTTCGACCGGATCCCCGGCGAGGGCCGCTGGCGGCACGTGCTGCTCGCCGACGGGAACATCGGGATCGGCGGCGACCCGGCGAACCTGCTCGCCCGCTGCCACCAACTCCTCACCCCCGGCGGCACCGCACTCCTCGAACTCGACCCACCCGGCACCACCCGCCACCACCAACACGTCCGACTCAACGGCACCACCACCTGGTTCCCCTGGGCCTGGCTCGGCATGGACGCACTCCAACCCCTCGCCCACCAAACCGGCTACACCATCACCTGGACCGCCACCACCGGACACCGCTGGTTCGCCGAACTGGAACGCCCATGAAAACCCCGGTGCCGCGCGAAGAGCACTTCAAGGCGGCGGCGCATTCGGAGCGGGTGACGGCGCGGATCGGGCTCGCGCTGGCCGTCACGTTCACGACGTGCTTCGTCACCGGGCTGATCAGCCACCTCATCCAGCACCCGCCCGGCTGGTTCTTCTGGCCGAGCAGCCCGGTCTGGCTGTACCGGGTCACGCAGGGCGCGCACGTGATCTCGGGGATCGCGTCGATTCCTTTGCTGCTGGCGAAACTGTGGAGCGTCTACCCGAAGCTCTTCGGCAGACCACTGGTGAAGTCCCTCCCGCACGCGATCGAGCGACTGTCCATTTTGATCCTGTCCGCCTCGGCGTTCTTCGAGCTGCTCACCGGCCTGTTCAACGTGGCGCAGAACTACCCGTGGAACTTCTACTTCCCCGAGGTGCACTACGCGGTGGCCTGGATCGCGATCGGGTCGATCCTCGTGCACATCGCGGTGAAGCTGCCGATCGTCCGCCGCGCACTGACCAAAGTGGACGATGAACAGAAGACCCATGGACTGTCGCGCCGCGGTTTTCTCCGCACGACCTGGCTGACCACCGGGGTGGCCGTCGTCGCGACCGCCGGTGCCACGGTTCCGTTCCTGCGCGGCGTTTCCACGCTCTCCTGGCGCTCGGACAAGGGACCGCAGCGGTTGCCGGTGAACAGGTCCGCGGCGGGCGCGGCGGTGATCCCGGCCGCGCTGAGCCCGGACTGGCGGCTCGAAGTGGTCTCGTCGAAGGGCACCAAACGCTTCTCCCTTGCCGATCTCGCCGCGCTCCCCCAGACGACGGCGGAGCTGCCGATCGCGTGCGTCGAGGGCTGGAGCCAGTCGGCGACCTGGACCGGAGTGTCCTTTCCGGACTTGCTGAAGGCCGCGGGCAGCGAACCCGGCCGGGACGTCTCCATCACTTCGCTGGAGCAGAACGGGATCTACGCGACGAGCGTGCTCCCCGGCGAGCACACCGAGGACCCGCGGACGCTGCTCGCGCTCCGGCTCAACGGGGAAGTCCTCGACCTCGACCACGGCTACCCGTGCCGCGTGATCGCGCCGAACCGGCCGGGCGTGCTGCAGACGAAATGGGTGAGCAGGGTGCGCGTATGAAGACCGCCAGGGCGCTGCTCGTACTGCCGGGGCTGGCCGCGCTCGCGTGGGGCGTGGTCCTCTTCGTCCAGTTCGCCTTTCCACTCGGACCGCAGGGGGTCGTCGCGCTCGGCTGGCTCGCGGGCGGAACGCTCGTGCACGACGTCGTCGTCGGGCCGCTCGTCGGCATCATCGGCTTCGCGCTGAGCCGGATCCTGCCCGGACCGTGGCGCGCGCCGGTGTTGACGGGCGCGGTGACGAGCGCGGTGCTCGGTCTGATCGCCTTCCCGTTGTTGTGGCGCGAATACGGTGCGCCACCGCTGCCGGGACTGCACGACGGCGACACGCTGGGCGGGCTCCTGATCTCGCTCGGCGTGGTGTGGCTCGCGGTCATGGTCGCGGGCCTGGTCCGGACGCTGAAAAACCACCCGTGACAAATGGCCCAGTCGCGCCACGACGGATCGAACTGGGAAACCGGCGCGGATGCGGCGATGCTGGTGGGGTGCAGACAACGACGCGGAAGCCCGCACTCCGTCCACCGGCGAACCAGGTGAGCCGCCGCGCGGTCCGGTACTGGACCGCGCGCGCCGCCGTCGGCTGGCTGGTCCTGACGGCGGGACAAGTGCTCTGGCTCGTCCTCGACGACGGCGACGCGGTCACCGCGCACGTCGTCGGCCTCGCGGTGACGGTGGTGCTGGCCGCCGCGCACCTCGCGGTGATGCCGCGCTGGCGCTTCGCGGTGCACCGCTGGGAAACCACCGCCGACGTGGTCTACGCGCAATCGGGCTGGGTCGACCGCGAACGGCGGCTCGCCCCGATGTCGCGCATCCAGACCGTGGACACCCACCAGGGCCTGTTCGAGCGGGCGTTCCGGCTCACGAACATCACCGTGACCACGGCGTCCGCGCGCGGCCCGATCCGCATCCACGCGCTCGACGACGCCATCGCCGAAGACCTGGTCGCCGAGATCACCGCCCGCGCCGGTGTCGCCCAGGACGATGCGACATGACAGCCACGGTGACGGAGCAGGCGGTCGAGTGGCGCAAGCTGAGCCCGAAGATGCTCGCCGTGCACCCCGTGCAGGAAGTGGTGCGGCTGTTGCCGGTGCTGATCGGCGTGCTGTTCCTCGGCCGCGAAAGCGACGGTCCGACCTGGAGCCTGATCGGGCTCGGCCTCGCCGTCGGGTTCGGGCTCGTCCGCTGGTTCACCACGACCTACCAGGTCACGCCGGGTCACGTGCGAGTTCGGCGCGGACTGGTGCGCAAGCGCGTGCTGTCGGTGCCGCGGGACCGGGTGCGCTCGGTCGACCTCACCTCCCACATCCTGCAACGCGTGCTCGGGCTGAGCAGGGTCGTCATCGGCACGGGCCGCTCGGACAAGCACGACGAGGGCGTCACGCTCGACGCGCTCTCGACCGCGGAAGCGGCGCGGCTGCGCGAAGAACTGCTGCACCAGCGGGTCGTCGCCACCGAACCGGCCACGGACCGGGAAGAAACCCCGCTCGCGGCACTCGACCCGCGGTGGATCAAGTTCGGCCCGTTCACCCTCGGCGGGCTGGCCGCCGTCGGGTTCGTCGCCGGGATCTTCGGCAAGGTCTCCAGCGAGGTCGACCTCGACCCGCAGAAGTTCGGGCCGCTGCGCGTGGTCGTCGACGAGTTCACCTCGATGCCGCTGCCGCTCGCGATCGCCGCGTCGGCGGTCGTGTCCGCCGTCGTGATCGGGCTCCTGTCCACGATCGGTTACGTGGTCACGTTCTGGAACTACCGGCTCACGCGGCATCGCGAAGGCACCCTGCACGTCTCGCGCGGCCTGATCACCAGCCGGTCGACCACGATCGAAGAACGGCGGCTGCGCGGCGTCGAAGTCAGCGAATCGTTGCTGCTGCGGATGGTCAAAGGCGGGCGGCTGCTCGCCATCACCACCGGGCTCCGTGTCGGGCGCGGCGCCGAACACGGCGGGTCGCTGCTGCTGCCGCCCGCGCCGCTCGGGGAAGTCCACCGCGTCGCGGGCGAGGTCTACTCCGACGGGGCCTCGGTGACCTGCGAACTCACCCGCCACACGCCCGCCGCGCGACGTCGCCGCCACATGCGTGCGTACACCTTCGCGGCCTTGGTCACCGGCGCGTTGCTCGTGCTGCACGCGATCGCCGGTTTCCCGGACTGGGCGTGGCAGGTGGCGCTGCTGCTGTTCCCGATCGGCTTCGCGCTCGCCGAAGACCGCTTCCGCAACCTCGGGCACGCGTTGCACGGCCGCAGTTTCGTCGTCCGGCAGGGTTCGCTCGTGCGGCGGCGGCACGTGCTCGACACCGACGGCATCATCGGCGTCACCGTGCGCGAATCGCTCTTCCAGCGCCGGTCCGGCCTCGCGACCCTGACTGTCACCACCGCCGCGGGAAAGCAGCACTGCGACGCGCTCGACGTCAGCTCCGACGAAGCGGTGGCACTCGCCGACCACGCGGTCCCGGGTCTGCTCACGCCCTTCTTGGCCGAATAGAAGAAACCGCGTTTGACCGGAAGAGGGGGAACCGGTCGAACGCGGTTTCTGGTTACCGGTCCTGGGGCAAGAGGACCGGGGTTGGTCTCGGCCGCGCCTGCGGCCGAGCGTCTACTTGGCTTCCACCGGCTGCCCGCCGAGGGTCACTTCGACCACCCGCGAGTCGCTGAGTGTCAGCTTGACCTTCTCGCCCGGCGCGCTCGTGCGGATCGCCGCGACGAGCGTGTCGGCCTTGTCGACGGCCCTGTCGTCGAGCTTCGTGACGACGTCGCCTTCCTTCAGGCCCGCCTTCTCGGCCGGGCTGCCGGGGGTGATGGCGCCGAGCTTCGCCCCTCGCGGGTCGTTGCCGACCTGCGCGCCGATGAAGGTCTGGGTGGCCTTGCCGGTTTTGATGATGTCGTTCGCGGTGCGGCGCGCCTGGTCGATCGGGATGGCGAAGCCGATGCCGACGTTGCCGGGCTCCGAGCGCTGACCGCCGCCACCGGAGGCCTGCGGCGGGCTGTAGATCACCGAGTTGATGCCGATGATCTGACCGGACATGTTCGCCAGCGGGCCGCCCGAGTTGCCGGGGTTGATCGCGGCGTCGGTCTGCACCGCGTCCAGCACGGTGGCCTGGTCGTTGCCGCCCTCGCCGCCCGCGCTGACCGGCCGGTGCAGCGAGCTGACGATCCCGGAGGTCACCGTGCCCGCCAGCTCGAACGGCGAGCCGACCGCGACCACGGTCTGGCCGATCTTGAGATCGTCGGAACGCCCCAGCTCGACGGCGGGCAGCGCGGACACGCCGTTCGCCTTGACCACGGCGATGTCGGTCGTCGGGTCCCGCCCGACGACCTTGCCCGCGACCTTCTTGCCGTCCTGGAACGACACCTGCAGCGCCCCGCCGTTCGCGGCGGAGTCCACCACGTGGTTGTTCGTGAGGATGTAGCCGTCGTCGCTGAGCACGAAACCGGAGCCTTCGGTCTGCTCGGTCTGGAGCTGGACGACGCTCGGCAGCACCTTCTGCGCCACCGCCTCCACCGAACCCGGCGGCGACGCGGCCGTCTGCTTGGCCGGCGGCTGCTGGTCGAGCGCCGTCACCGACGAGCCGCCGCCGGAACTGTTTCCGACGAGGTAACCGCCGATCCCGCCCGCGGCGCCGCCGACGACGAGCGCCACCACGGCCGCGCCCGCCACGATCTTGCCCGCTCCGCGTGACGGCGGGCTCTGGGGCTGCTGCTGCATCCCGACATGGGTCGCGTACGGCGCCGTCGCGTACGGGATGTGCTGCTGCGATTGGGTTTGCTGATGCGTCGCCGTGCCGTAGAGCACGCCTTCGGTGCCGGAGTGCTGCGGGGCCTGCTGTGCTTGAGCTGACCAGGGACTGGGCGCCTGTTCCGCACCCGCCGGAATCCCCCTCGGCGGCGTACGAGCGGCGTCCTCGCCGCCGGGTCGGGCGCCCGCGTCGTTCTCGGTCATGTCACCACCATGCGCGTCGGTCCTGAGAGCTTCCTGAGTCGAAGCTGTGATCCGCACATGAGTATCCCCGAACTCCGGCTCAGCCAACCCCCCGCAGCCGTTCCGCGATCTGCTCGGGCGTGGCGTCGTTGATCCACACCGCCATCCCGGACTCCGATCCGGCCAGGTACTTGAGCTTGTCCTTGGCCCTGAGCACCGAAAACAGTTCGAGGTGCAGCCAGCCGAGATCGCGTCCGGTGCGCACCGGGGCCTGGTGCCAGCCCGCGATGTAGGGCAGCGGCCGGTCGTACAGCGCGTCGCAGGCGCGCAGCACCCGCAGGTAGACCTCGGCGAAGTCGTCGCGTTCGGCGTCGGTGAGCGCCGGGATGTCCGGCACCTGCCGGTGCGGCACCACCTGGACGTGCACCGGCCAGCGCGCCGCGGGCGGCACGAACGCCGTCCAGTGCTCACCCTCGGCGATCACGCGGACACCCGAGGCGCGTTCCGCCGCGAGCACGTCGCCCAGCACCGGCCGCCCGTGCTCGGCGAAGTAGTCCTTCGCGACCGCGAGCATCCGCTCGGTCTTCGGCGTGACGAACGGGTAGCCGTAGATCTGGCCGTGCGGGTGGCTGAGCGTCACCCCGATCTCCTCGCCCCTGTTCTCGAACGGAAAGACCTGCTCCACACCGTCCACTTCGGACAAAGCGGCGGTGCGGTCCGCCCACGCGTCGACCACGGTGCGGACCCTCGACGCGGGCAGCCTGCTGAACGCCCCGTCGTGCTGGCTGGTGAAGCACACCACCTCGCAGCGCCCCCGCCCCGGCGCCACCGGCACCAGCGGGTCACCGTCCACTATGGACCGATCGCCGACAACCCCTTGGGAGAACGAGGGAAACCGGTTCTCGAACACGACGACGTCGTAGTCCGCCTCGGGGATCTCGCTCGGTTTCCCGTCCTTGCTCGGGCACAGCGGGCAGAGGTCGGCCGGCGGCTTGTAGGTCCTGGTCTGCCGGTGCGCCGCCATCGCGACCCATTCCCGGGTCAGCGGGTCGAGCCGGATCTCCGAGCTCGCCGCGACGGGCGGCAGGTCCCGCGTGTCGGCCGCGGCGCGCTCGATTTCGCGCTCGTCGAAGTACAGGATCTCGCGGCCGTCTGCGAGCTGGCGGGAGGTCCGCTTCACGCTTCTTCGTCTCCGGTCTCTGCTGCTTCTTCTCTTGCGGGGACGGCGATCATCAGCTCGCCGACGTGCTCGGCCAGCGTCTCGCGCGCGTCCTCGCTGAGCCCGTCGTCGCTGACCACCACGTTCGCCTCGTCGAGGTCGGCGATCGTGGAAATGCCCACGGTGCCCCATTTCGTGTGGTCCGCGAGCACGACGAGCCGCCGCCCCGCCTCGACCAGCGCGCGGTCGGTCTCGCTCTCGGTGAGGTTCGGGGTGGTGAAGCCGGGACCGTCGGCCATTCCGTGCACGCCGAGGAAAACCAGGTCGAGGTGCAGGCTGCGCAGGCTGTGCACGGCGACCGGGCCGACGAGCGCGTCCGACGGGGTGCGCACACCGCCGGTGAGCACCACGGTGCGGTCCGGCTGGGTCGAGGCGCGCAGCACGTCCGCGACCTGGATCGAGTTCGTCACGATGGTCAGGCCCGGCACGTGGTCGAGCGCGCGCGCCATCGTCCACGTTGTGGTGCCCGCGGAGATCCCGATCGCGGTGCCCGGCCGCACCAGCCCGGCGGCGAGCGAGGCGATGGCTTCCTTCTGCGCCTGCTGCCGCACCGACTTCGCCTCGAAACCGGGCTCGTCGGTGCTCTTGCCGACCATCGAGGTGGCGCCGCCGTAAACCTTTTCGACGAGCCCACGGCTCGCGAGCACATCGAGATCGCGGCGTACCGTCATATCCGACACGCCCAGCCTGCGGACGAGGTCGCTGACGCGGACCGCACCCGTCCGCCGCGCCTCTTCGAGGATCACCGCTTGTCGCTGCCGCGCCAGCACCGTTCCGCCTCGTCTCAATTGCCCGTCAACCACACAAAATCCTACACGATCAAACATGCCGGTAGGTCACGGACGGTCAAGCGGCGGAGCCTGGCAACCGGATCGTCATCAGCGCGCCACCTTCCGGCGCACGACCTGCGTACACGGTGCCGCCGTGGCGCTCGGCGGCGTGCTTCACGATGGCCAGCCCCAGGCCGGAGCCGGGCAGCGTGCGCGCCTCCGAAGAGCGGTAGAAGCGGTCGAACACCTTGCCGAGATCGGCATCGGCGATACCGGGCCCCGAATCGGCGACCTCGATCACCGCTGTGCCGTCACCGAGCGGATACATCCGCACCTTCACCAGCGAGCCGTCCGGTGAGAACTTCACCGCGTTGTCGAGGAGGTTCAGCACCGCGCGTTCGAGCGCGCTGTTGTCGCCGGTGACCACCCAGGGCTGCAGCGACACCTCGAAGTCGATCTCGCCCGCCCTGCGCCGCGCGCGGTCGAGCGCGCGCTCCACCACGTCGATCAGCTCGACGCGTTCGAACTGCGTCCTCGGCTCGTCCTGGCGCGCCAATTCGACGAGATCACCGATGAGCTGCGTCAGTTCGTCGAGCTGGGCCTTGATATCGCTCTCGATCTCCGCGCGGTCGCGTTCGGACAGTTTCGGCGCGCCCGCGCGTTCCGCGGACAGCAGCAGTTCGAGGTTCGTGCGCAACGAGGTCAGCGGCGTCCGCAACTCGTGCCCCGCGTCGGCGACGAGCTGGCGTTGCCGCTCCTGGGAATCCGCGACCGCGCCGAGCATCGCGTTGAAGCTCTGCGTGAGCCGCGCCAGCTCGTCGTCACCGCTGATCGGGATCGGCCGCAGGTCACCGGTTCTCGTGACCCGCTCGGTCGCCGAGGTCAGCCGCTCGACCGGCCGCAGCCCGCCGCGCGCCACCACCATGCCGACCAGCCCGGCGACCACGATCCCGGCGCCGCCGATCAGGAACAGCACGACGGCGAGTTCCTTGAGCGTCTTCTTGGTCGGCGCAAGCGATTGCGCGAGCACCATCGCCTGCCCGTTGCCGGAGGACACCGCGACCACGCGCACGTCCCCACGGGCGTCGGTGCGCAGCGTCGGCCCCTGCACGGCGCCCGTGGCCACCTGCAGTTCGAGCGTGGTCACCGGCGGCGCGGACCCCTCGTCGGGCGCGACCATCTGGCCGTTCGCCGACAGCAGGCCGATCTGCAGGTCACTGCTGCTGAGGAACGCGCCGGGAATCCGTTCGAGCCGAACCTGCACCGGCAGCGCGTGCGCGGCGGCGTCCGCGCGCACCTGGAGGTTCTCGTCGAGCTGCTGGTACAGGTTGTCGCTGACGGTCAGGTAGGCCCCGAGCGACACGATCGCGACCACGCCCGCCACGCACACCGAAGCCAGCATGCTGACCCGGAAGCGCAGCGAAAGCCGCTGCGTGCCGTTTACCGTGCTGTTTACGGGGGCGTCTCCCTCAGCACGTAGCCCACTCCCCGAACCGTGTGGATCAGCCTCGGCTCCCCCTCCGCTTCGGTCTTTCGACGCAAATAGCCGACGTAGACCTCCAACGCGTTGCCCGAGGTCGGGAAGTCGTAACCCCATACCTCCTCCAAGATCCTCCCCCTGGTCAAAACGTGCTTCGGGTAGGAGAGGAACAGCTCCAGCAGCGCGAACTCGGTGCGCGTCAGGCTGATCTCCCGTTCCCCTCGGCGGACCTCGCGCGTGCCAGGGTCGAGCGTGAGGTCGGCGAACGAAAGCGCCTCGGCCTGCTGGTCCGCCTGGGACTCCTGGCCCGCGCGACGCAGCAGCGCGCGCAACCGCGCGAGCAACTCCTCGAGCGCGAACGGCTTCGGCAGATAGTCGTCGGCGCCGGCGTCGAGCCCGGACACCCTGTCCGACACGGTGTCGCGCGCGGTGAGCACGAGGATCGGCAGATCGTCGCCCGTGCTCCGCAACCGTCTGGCCACTTCGAGCCCGTCGAGCCGCGGCATCATCACGTCGAGCACCAGCGCGTCCGGGCGGTTGGCCACAATGGACTCCAGCGCCTGCGCGCCGTCGTTCGCCAGCTCCACCTGGTAGCCGTTGAACTCCAGCGAGCGGCGAAGGGACTCCCGGACCGCCCGGTCGTCGTCGACAACGAGAATGCGCATGGGACTAGTCTTACCTGTCCTGCTGAGACTGACATAAGAACACGCTGATCGGGCGCCGTGGGTTATCCAGCCGTGTCATCTCTGGCGATGGGCGCGTTCCAGCGGCGCCACAACGCGAGCACCCTGAGTGCCACCACCGCCGTCGCCGCGATGACGGTCACCGGGCCGGGCGGCAGTTCGAGCGCATGCCCGACTCCTACCAACACCGCCCCGGCCAGCGCCGCCACCGCGTAGATCTCCTTGCGCAGCACCAACGGGATCTCGCGCAGCAGCAAGTCACGCATCGCACCGCCGCCAATACCCGTCGTCATCCCGATCAGGCACGCCGCGTAAACCGGAGTCCCCGCCGCCAGCGCCGTCGACGTCCCCGCGGTGGCGAACACCCCGAGCCCGATCGCGTCAGCCAGCAACACCCCTCGACGGAGCCGCGCCACCTGCGGATGAAACGCGAATACCACCAGCGCCGTCGCCGCGCACACCGCGAGGTAAGGCCAGGTGCGCAGCGTCGTCGGCGGGTGGATGCCGAGCAACACGTCGCGGATGATCCCGCCGCCGAGCGCCGTCGTGAGCCCCACGACGACCACCCCGAACACGTCGAGCCTGCTGCGCACCGCCGCGAGCGCCCCGGATGCCGCGAAGGCCACGAGCCCGAGCATCTCCAGCGCGGTGAGCAGCACAGGCTCAGTCGATCAGGCCGCCGCGATAGGCGAGCAACGCCGCCTGTACCCGGTTCGCCGCCCCGATCTTCGACAGCACCGCGGACACGTAGCCCTTCACGGTCGCCTCCGAGAGGTGCAACCGGCCGCCGATCTCCGCGTTGGACAGCCCCTGCCCGATGAGCCCGACCACCTCGCGCTCCCGCTCGGACAGCGACGCGAGCAGCTTCCGCGCCGGCTGAGCCGCCCGCTGCTCGTCGCGATGGGACTGGACCATGCGAGCGGCCACGCTGGGATCCAGCACCGCACCCCCGCGAGCCAGATCGCGCACCGCCCGGAGCAACGCCTGCGGCTCCACGTCCTTGAGCAGGAACCCGTTGGCCCCGAGCCGCAGCGCCAAGCTCACGTACTCGTCGATGTCGAAGGTCGTCAGCATCGCCACCACGGGCGGATCCGGCAACGCCAAAATCGCCCGCAACGCCCTGATCCCGTCGTCGGGCGCGCGCATCTTGATGTCGAGAAGTGCCACGTCAGGATGGGTGCGACGGGCCAGTTCGACCGCCGATCTCCCGTCCGCGGCCTCGCCAACCACCTCGATGTCCGCCGCGCTCGCCATCATCGCGCGCAGCCCAGAACGGACCAGTTCCTCGTCATCGGCGAACATGAGCTTGATCAACGAAGCCCTCCGGCGGCCGGGTGGAGCGGTATCATTCCTGTGAAGGCTACCTAGAGGTAAACGCAGAGCAGACAGGTGACACCCGTCCGCCAACCCCCGGACTCACCCGAACGGGGTATACGAGGTCCGCTCACCCACGGCTTTGGTCGGCCCGGTACGCTGTCGCTGCCAGCCCTCGTAGCTCAGGGGATAGAGCACCGCTCTCCTAAAGCGGGTGTCGCAGGTTCGAATCCTGCCGGGGGCACCAGAATTCGCAGATAGTTCCTTTTTTCAAGACACCGCGCCCCGAACCGCAAGGACATCGTGCGCACCTACTTCGAGCCCGAGGACGCCGAGGCGTTCGAAGCGGCCAAAGACCTGCTGATCCGGCGATGCACCGCCTGGGCCGACGGCCAAGCGGTTGACCGTTCCGCACTGGGCGCGGCGCTGGACTTCCGGCACCACAGCGTCGACGGTCGGCTGGGTTACTGGACAGCCAGCCTGGTCGAGGAATTCCTGCTTTCGCACGCGCCACGAACGCTGGCGGCCACCGCGCAGGACGCCGCCGAGTTGCCCGAGACCCTGCGACTGCTCGTGGGCTACCTGCACGCGACCGGATTGGCGGATCCCACCGGCGATCCGTTGCCCCAGCTCGACTCGGCCATCACGAAGGCCGCCACCGAATTCCCCGCGGCGATGGCCGATGAACGAAACTTCGGTCTGATCAAGTTCTGGGTGATGACGGCGATCCGCCATGGAATCGATCCCGACGACGATCCGGCCATGGGTCAGTTCCTCGACGACGCCCGAGCCGGAAGAGTGGACTACGACGAGGCCGTTCTCGACCACATCGTCCGCGAAGACGCTGTCCCGCCCGAACGCGCGGTCACGCAGTTGCCCGTTTCGCTTCCGGCGGAGGCGGACCTCGCGGAGGTCGCCGAGCACACCCAGGTCGTGGTCCAGCTGCGAGCGCTGGCCGACTGGGTCGGCGACGGCAGGGCACTGACCCCGAACGGCAACGTCAAACTCAAGGACGCCCGCGAACTGGTTGCCCTGCTGGACACCGGCGACACGCTCGACCCGGTCATCGGCGATCGCGTGTTCCGCACCAGGAGCAGTACCGATCTGTCCGGCCTCAGCCGCCTGATCGAGCTGGCCAAGGAGATCCGGATCGTCCGGGTGGTCAAGGGCCGGTTGGTACGCGTGGCGAAAACCGCGCCGCTGCTGCACGACGGCCTGGCACTGTGGACGGCCGGGTTCGACGCACTGCCCACGCCGGAGTTCCTGCTGTGTGAAGGCGCCTTGGCGGCCCAGCACAGCCAAATGCTCGCGAGCATCCTCGACGACGTGCTGCCCGACGTGCTCAACACCGTCTACGGGATGCCCGAGCCGATGCCGGTGATCCGGCTGGCCGAAAGTGTCTGGCGGGCCTGCGCGGAAGTGTTCGTCTTGGACGACCTCGATCCTGAGACTGCGAGGTTCTGGCGCGAAGGTGTCGCCATGGACCTGCGGTGGCTACTGGGCAAGCTGGCCGAATTCGGCGCGGTCGAGCTGACCGTCGGCAGCCCCGCCCCGATGTACCTGGCCGACCTGAATCCCAGCTGGGAACTGGAAACCGGCCAACCCGCGCCCTTGCCACCGGACACTGTGGACCGGCTGCGCGCGGAACTTGACGGCGGCCCGGTGGAACTGGTCGCACTCACGCCCCTGACCACCCGCGCGGTACACGCCCGCCTGATCCGCGAGGGGCGCCACGCACCACTGGTCGGCGAGTTGTCGAACGCCGAACCCGCTCAGCTGCTGGGCGCGCTCGCCGAGCACTACAGCCCGGAAACGGCCGAGGTGGAAATCACCGAATGGCTGGCCGCCCACGGCAGCCAACCGCACGAACTCCTGGAGGGCATACGCGGCTGCCCGTTCCGCACGCGCGCGGCGGCGATGCTCGATGTGCTGGCGCGGTATGTTCCCGACCCGCTGTCGTTCTTGCAGGAACTGCGCGCGGACGAACAGCTGGGTCCGCTCGCCGCGCAGATGCTCGTCCAGGAAGGCGAGCTCACCCCGGACGATCTCGGCCACGAGCAGAGCATGCGCGCGATGACCGAGCAATTCATCCACCTACTGGAAATCGGCGGGGCCGACGCCGTCACGGGCGCACTCGCCAATTTTCCGGCTGACGAGGCGCACGACATGATGGCGGCACTGCTGGCATCCGGACACCCCGACCAAACCGGCCTGGGCGAGCTACGCGACCTGGTCCACGCGCGTCGGCCCGACCGCGCCAGCGCGCACCCCCTGGCGGGTGTCTCCCGCCGCACCCCTCCCCCCGGCAGAGCCCGCAAACGCCGCCGATGAATCGGATGAACCCGATGCGCCCCGAGCCGCCAAGCCCCGGGGCGCACCGGGCCGGGTTGCCAGCCAACCGCTCCACCGGTGACTACTTCATCTGCAAAGCAGTCACGCAGCTTCGGCGGGTATTCCTTGCGAAGCCTCGGCCTCAATCCCGATGACCTCGACCCGCACACCCCACTCTTCGAGCAGCTTCACGGTCTGCGCGAGCGCGACCTGCGAGAACGCGAACAGAGTGTCAGGGGTGAGTTGTTCACCCTTCTTGAGCAGAATCGCGAACACAACACGCTCCGGCACAAAACTCTCCGAGATGGTGACCCGCCCTTTGCTGACCTCGGAAACCTTTTCAGCGAACCGTTTCCGGACCTGGGCACTGTTCTGCAGCATCTGCACTGCCACCAGTCCCTGATGAAATAGGTGACTGAGCGCGCTCGAGCCGTGGGCACGCTTGACCATGATCAGCGTGTTGCCCGGGGCCAGCAGATCGCAAATCTCAAGCGAGTTGCGTGACTTCAACGGGTTGCTCACGTTCCTGCGATCCAGGCACAGATAACCCTCCGCGGGAAGTTCGTTTGGGACTCCGTAATTGTAGGCAGCCTCGTCCTGGTGCAGCTGCCAGGCGGGCAGGTTCACAGCGTCGGGATTGATTACACGGGTGACAGTCCGGACGATCTCAGGTTGATACTGCTCGCCAAGCTCGTACCAGGTGCCGTCGGTAAGGTAGAACCGCCGGGAGCCGATCGACACGTTGGTTTCCAAGAAGCGGATCGCCTTCGCCTTAGCCAGCCTGTCGATGAACTGCCCACCTGGCCAGCGGAACATCTCTACTTCACTCTGTTCTCGCAGCGCCCAGACCCGGCGCCCCATCCGATGAGCACGCGCCCGGTCTAGCGCATAGCCAAAATCAAACTCGTCGGACTCGTGCCATCCGGTGCTGCCGATCCTCATACGCCATTGGCGGGCTTCTGCGCACTCCTCGATGAGGTTGCCGGGAACCGACGGAGTGATCTGCAGACCGCCTGGATCGCCGAGCCCGTTGTCGAGAATCGTGTCGAGTTGCTTCAACAGGTCCGGGCAGCTCACCTGAACCACGTGCTCGACGAACTCGAGCGCGGGATCGGGCTGAACTTCCCGGCATACTCGAGAAATCTCGCGGATGTCGGCAAGCAGTTCCTTCGGATCGACACCCAGGGGCAGCTCAAGCCCCAGGCCGCCGCCTACTTTGACGAGCTTTCCTTTGCCATGTCGCACGCCCGTGAGCTCGACATCACAGATCTCGCCTGCCACCTTGTCGACGATCCGCTGGAACTCGCGAATCCCCAGGCTGCCTACTGGCGCGCCACCGGCGACCATCGTGATGTCGGTACGGCCGCGACCCAGCACCCTCGATCGAATGCCGTGGACCGTGTTCGGGTCGACCGCGCGCAGCGCGAACGCCAAGCCGAAGCTCTTGTCCTTGAACCGGTCCTGAAGCAACCGAAAGCCCTGGCCGTAGCCGATCGCGTAGACCTCGCCATCGACAGCGAGCAACAGCAACCCGGACCCCCGCCAGTTCGGCTGGGAGCAGTCGACCCCGGTCGTGCGCCGGAACTCCGCGCACCACTCGGCTTCATCTTGCAGCGCCGCTCCGGTCACCGCCAACGCTTCGATGCCGAGTGCCGTGAACGCGGGTGGCACCTCGAAGGAACCGCTGATCTCGTCGAACAGTTCGTCGTCCACGGCTCGCAACAAACCGTCGGAGGTCGCCACTACACCGGTCAGTCGGTAGAGCGTGTGCTTGGACGTCTTGGGTGCCATGAGCTCTCCACGGTTCCGCGTCCGGAGTCGGGCCTC
Organism: Amycolatopsis sp. CA-230715; assembly: GCF_018736145.1. GTDB lineage: Bacteria > Actinomycetota > Actinomycetes > Mycobacteriales > Pseudonocardiaceae > Amycolatopsis. The sequence continues at coordinate 5,576,121 of NZ_CP059997.1, read as the reverse complement.
CGGGCTGTGGGGAAGATCGGAACCGCCGTCGACAGTGACAGGCGCCCGGGTCTCACGCGAACAAAATACTGATAAGGCAGTTTATCAGAACAAACTTTAATGAAGAAGGGCTTCCAGCTACCCTGTCTCTCAAGCGAAGGGAGATCGATCGTGACAGAGCGGAATGCGACGCTCACATTAAGCGACATTGCTATCCTCGCTGGCGTCCAGCGTCCCGTGGTGAGCATGTGGCGTACGCGCCCCAGGGCGCGTGGGCGGTCCATCCCGTTTCCTGACCCGATCGACGGCACCGACCCGGTGCGATTCCATCGGAACGAGATCGTCGAGTGGCTCCACGAAACCGGGCGCGGCAATAACTCCGATGCTCATCTCGACGCCCCAGCGTGGAGCACACCTGACGGTGCGTCGCTGGAAGAACTCGTGACGTTACTGTGCCTGCGTTCGGCGATCGGAGAGGAGCTCGGGGAGTTCGAGCACGACGACCTCGTCGACATGGCAGAGGAGATCGACCCGGACGATGGCTGCTTGCTCAGCGAAGTCCGTGCGATGCCAAATGCCAAGCTGAACGCACAGTACGTCGACGATCTCGCGGAAGCATCTCGAGGCCCGAGCGAAGCACTGGACCGGCTGGAATGCAGCCGGACCGCACGCAAGAACCCCACCCGAGCACTCACCGATATCGCTATCGACCTGGTGCGCACGATCGCCATGGCGTGCGCGCGCAACCTCAGCTCCGCCGATGTTCCCCTCGTATATACCGGTGGACCGCATCAGCTCGCACTCGCGTTGGGGACCGGGTTCACCGAGCTGATCGTGCCCGACTCCGAGCACACCCCCGACACTCGCGGGCTACTGCGGCGCGCATGGATCCGCGGCATCGAGACCGCTGCCGACGAACCTCCGGGGCCGAGCGTGCATCTGCGCTCCGTAGTCGGTTCGGACCCCGGCTCCGTTTTCGACCAGATCGAATACGTGATGGACGGTCTCGGCAGGGACTCGGTGGCACTTGTCCTCGGCCCGGCATCCCTCCTGTGCGACGAGTTGCGTGGCAACGCGGAAAAAGAGCGCGCCGACCTCCTACGCCCGGGAAAACTCGTCTTCGCCGCACGTCTCCCCCGTGGCCTCTGGAAGGAAGCGCACCGCCAAGCGCTCGGGCTTTGGGTGTGCATCGGCCGCACCGACGCACCCCTGCGGGTCACCGACATCGACACCCTAGACGATCTGGAGGCTGAGGACGTCGCCTCGGATGTCGTGGCTGCTCTCAACGACGACACCGCGCGCGCCTTCCGTTACGCGCGGCTGCGCGAGCGCGGAGCGGTACTCGTCGGGCAAGCCGTCGTCCCGCAAGGAACACGGGCAGTAGAGGTGGTCACGACCGAACCGGCCGAGCACCGCGACCGCGTCACCGCCGCCACCCAGCGCACCACCGAGCCGGTACCAGGATTCGACGTCCACGTATCGTCTTCCGCCGCTACCCACATCGCCGTCGCATGGTCGTCACTGGGCCAGCTAAAGACGCAGCGGCTGCTCACGATCAAGCGCGGCCAGCGCTACGACCAGGACGATCACGACCCGCAGGGCACTGTGGAGGTGGTCGACGGCACTGGCCCAACCGGCATTCGTGTGGACGCGATCGAGGCCGCGGCACGCCACCAGCACGCGACCCGCACCGAACCAGGGGACGTCGTATACCAGTCCCAGAGACAGCCGGCTGCTTGGGTGGACCCGACCGGTGGAGCGCTGCTGCGCACTCCGGCCCGAATCATCCGGCTGGCCTCCGGCGCCGGGGTCGGCCCGCATACGCTGGCTGCGGTCATCAACCGACTGCCAGAACAGGCGGGCGACCCGCTGTCGTGGCGCGTTCCTCAGCTGACGCAAAGCCTCCAGGAACTCGACGACGTGCTCGCCGCGGTCACCATTCACAAGGCCCTGTTGCGTGAGCGCCTGGATGCGCTGCAGGACCTCACCGGGTGTCTAATCGACGCGGTCGCCGAGGGTGCGCTCACCATCGCCGGCTGACGCGATAACTGAGGAAGAAGGAACAAGGATGCCCCCCCGCAAGAAGAAGGAACCGTCGGCGCCGTCGACGATGAAGGAACTCAAGGACACGCTCTGGAAGGCCGCCGACAAGCTGCGCGGTTCGCTGTCGGCCAGCCAGTACAAGGACGTGATCCTCGGTCTCGTGTTCCTCAAGTACGTCTCGGACGCCTACGAAGAGCGCCGTGAGGCCATCCGCACCGAGCTTGAAGCCGAAGGTTACGACGAGGGTCAGATCGCCGAACTCATTGACAATCCAGAGGAATACCAGGGCTACGGCGTGTTCGTCGTGCCCGAGACCGCCCAGTGGTCGTATCTCGCGGAAAACGCCAAGGCCACCCTGTTCGCCGAGGAGAACCCGAAGCCGATCGGCCAACTCGTCGACGAGGCGATGTCGCTGGTCATGGAGAAGAACCCGACACTGCAGGGCACGCTCCCGCACCTCTACAACAAGGACAACATCGACAAACGCCGTCTCGGTGAGCTGGTCGACCTGTTCAACAGCACCCGCTTCTCCCGCCAGGGCGAGCATCGGGCCCGCGACCTCATGGGCGAGGTCTACGAGTACTTCCTCGGCAACTTCGCCCGCGCCGAAGGAAAACGAGGCGGCGAGTTCTTCACCCCGCCCAGCGTCGTCCGGACCATCGTCGAAGTCCTCGAACCCGACCGGGGCCGCGTCTACGACCCATGCTGTGGTTCAGGAGGCATGTTCGTACAGGCCGAGAAGTTCATCCACGAACACAACGGCGACCCGAAACAGATAGCGATCTACGGCCAGGAAGCCCTCGAAGAGACCTGGCGCATGGCCAAGATGAACCTCGCCATCCACGGTATCGATCACGGCGGACTCGGCGCCCGCTGGGGCGACACGTTCGCCCGCGACCAGCACGCGGACGTCCGGATGGACTACGTGATGGCGAATCCACCGTTCAACATCAAGAACTGGACCCGCAACGAGAAGGATCCGAGGTGGAAGTTCGGTGTTCCCCCAGCGAACAACGCCAACTACGCCTGGATCCAGCACATCATCTCCAAGCTCAAGCCGACGGGCGCCGCCGGTGTCGTGATGGCCAACGGCTCAATGTCGTCAAACTCGAACGGTGAAGGCGCCATTCGCGCGCAGATCGTCGAAGCCGACCTCGTGTCATGCATGGTCGCGATGCCCACACAGCTGTTCCGCAGCACGGGAATCCCGGTCTGCGTCTGGTTCTTCGCCAAGGACAAGAACAAGGGAGACTACGCCGGAATCGACCGCCGAGGCGAAGTGCTTTTTATCGATGCCCGCGAGATGGGTTACATGGTCGACCGTGCCGAGCGCGCACTGTCCGACGAGGAAATCGTGCGCATCGGAGACACCTACCATGCGTGGCGCGGCACCCGCTCCGCTGGACGCAAGAGGCTCACCTACGAGGACGTGCCTGGCTTCTGCAAATCCGCGACGCTCGCCGAGATCAAGGCCGCCGACTACGCCCTCACACCCGGGCGCTACGTCGGAGCGCCCGAGATCGAGAACGACGCCGAGCCGGTCAATGAGAAGATACAGCGTCTCACCAGGGAACTACTGGATGCGTTCGACGAGTCAACAAGGCTGGAGAAGGTCGTGCGCCAGCAGTTGGAGCGACTTGATGACTGAGTGGCGCTCGGTGAAGCTCGGTGAAGCAGCAAAGGAAGTCACCGTTGGATTCGTCGGTTCGATGAGCAAAGAATACCAGGATGCTGGAATTCCTTTTCTTCGATCCCAGAACGTACGGCCACACCGCATCGATGTCGAAAATATGAAGTTCATCAGTGAAAGTTTCCATGGACACTTAAAAAAATCAGCTCTCAAACCCGGCGATGTTGTCACAGTTAGAACCGGCAAACCAGGCCAGACAGCGGTCGTACCGTCATGGCTGACGGTCGCCAACTGCTCTGATCTGGTAATCACCAGACCAGGCCCTGGACTTGACGCGCATTGGCTCAGTTATCACTTAAACTGGATCACTGACAGTCACATCTCTGGCCACCTCGTAGGCGCAGTCCAGCAGCATTTTAATGTTAAATCAGCCCAATCTTTGGATATTCTTCTCCCGCCAATAGAAGAACAGCAAGCGATTGCAGAGGCACTAAAGGCGCTCGACGACAAGATCGCCGTCGACGACTTCATTGCGTCGAAGAGCATCGAACTTGCCGAGCTCAACTACAAGCGTTCGATTAGCGACAAGGCTCGACGCTCAATGTCGAGCGTGCTCGAACCTGTTCTTGGTGGCACTCCACCCCGAACAGACGAGTCTATGTGGGGTGGTCCCATCGCTTGGGCGTCAGCGAAGGACATCACCGGAGCCCCTTATGGGATCGTGATCTCGACTTCGGAGACTATCTCCAAAAAAGCAGCAGAAAAGAAGCGTACCAGTCCGTTGCCGACAGGAACGGTGGTTCTGACCGCTCGAGGCACTGTGGGCGCCGTCGCTCGACTCGGAGTGCCGTCTTCGATAAACCAGTCCTGTTACGGCTTCATACCCGGACCTATCCCGACAAATTGCTTATTTTTCACAGTGAAGGACGCCGCGAACCAAGCACAAGCAATGGCACACGGATCCGTGTTCGACACGATCACAATGAATACATTCGATCACGTACGGGTACCTGATCTAAGCACTCATGAATGGCAACTAATCGAGAAGGACATCAGCCCATTGGTCAATTTTGCCCAGCAACGGTTGATTGAGTCTGCAGCATTGGAGAACACACGAGACTCACTCCTCCCACTGCTGATGTCAGGGAAGATTCGTGTCCGGGATGCCGAGAAGGTTGTCGAGGAGGTCGTGTAGATGTCGCAGATCGGGTTCAGCGAGGCTGAGTGGGAGCAGTTCACCTGCGAACAGCTGGTGGATAACGAGTGGCGCTACCTGCCGGGTTCGGAAATCGCCCCTGGCAAGGAGAACGGCCGCAAATCCTGGGACGACTTGGTACTCAAAGATCGCGTACTGGAGCGCATGCGGTCGTTGAACCCGCACGTGCCACCGGAGTTCCTGGAGCAGGCATTCGCGGAGATCGTCCAACCGGAATCGCAGGACCCGATCAGCGAGAACAAGCGGCTGCACGACGTCCTCGTGCACGGGTATCGCAAAATCAGTTATACGGATTCAGAGGGGAGCGAGCAGACTCCGACGATCCGATTGGTCGGCCACCGGCCGGAGGAGAATGATTTTCTCGCTGTCAACCAGGTGACTCTGAAGTCTCTGGAGCACGAACGACGTTTCGACATCATATGTTATATGAACGGATTTCCGGTCGCGATCTTCGAGCTCAAGCAGGCCGGGGCGGAGGATGCGGATCTCAATGACGCGCACGCGCAGCTCGGCACGTATCTGCGCGAGTTTCCGATGGCGTTCCGGTTCGCAGTGCTCACGGTGATCAGCGACGGAATTGCCGCGCGGTATGGCACACCGTTCACACCCCTGAACCACTTCTCGCCGTGGAACGTCGATGACGACGGCAAGCCTGTCGACTTCGGAGCCGAGACCGTCGATAAGCAGCCCCGGTTGGAGATCGAGGTGCTCATCGATGGGGTGTTCAACACCGAGCGGTTCCTCCAACTACAGCGGAACTTCGTCGCGTTCGACGAGGGCGCCGACGGCTACGTGAAGCGGATCGCCAAGCCGCACCAGTACTTCGTGGTCACCAAAGCGGTCGGGACCACGGTCGACGCCGTGGCCAGTAACGGCAAAGCAGGCGTCGTCTGGCACACGCAGGGGTCCGGTAAGTCGATGGAGATGGAGCTCTACACCCATCTCGTCGGCACCCAGCCCGCATTGAAGAACCCGACCGTCGTCGTCGTCACCGACCGCAAGGAGCTCGACGGGCAGCTGTTCGACACGTTTAACCGGTCCCTGTTGCTCGACGAGAAGCCCGTCAAGGTCACCACCCGCGCACAGCTGCGCGATGAACTGTCCAACCGCACCACCGGCGGTATCTACTTCACGACCTTGCAGAAGTTCGGACGCAGCAAAGCCGAAAAACGCGCGGGGGCCGAGCACCCACGGCTGTCGGATCGCCGGAACATCATCGTCATCGCCGATGAAGCCCACCGCAGCCATTACGATGACCTCGATGGCTACGCACGGCATCTTAAGGACGCGCTGCCGAACGCGGTACTCATCGCCTTCACCGGGACCCCGATCTCCTTCTCCGACCGCAACACCCGTGAGGTCTTCGGCGACTACATCGACATCTACGACCTCACCCGGGCCGTCGAGGACGGCGCGACCGTTCCCGTCTACTTCGACCCCTGGCTGATCAAGGTCGGACTCACCGAAGAAGTATCCGAGGAAACTCTGAACCAGGCCGCCGACGAGGCCACCATCGGACTTGACGACGCCGAGCGCGCCAAAGTCGAGCAGGCGGTCGCCCGCCTCAACACCGTCTACGGCGCCCCCGAACGCATCGCTGCGCTCGCCACCCACGTCGTCGAGCACTGGGAAGCCCGGTCGGAGGCAATGCGGCAATTCATCTCCAGCCCAGGCAAAGCGATAATCGTATGCGACACACGAGAGATCTGCGCCAAGCTCTACGCCGCGATCACGACATTGCGGCCCGGCTGGCATGACAAAGCCATCGACAAGGGCGTCATCAAAGTCGTCTACTCAGGCGACGCCTCCGACAAGCCGCCCATCTCCGAACACGTGCGGCGAGAAGGCCAGAACAAAACCATAAAGCAGCGGCTGCGCGACCCCGACGATGAGCTGCAACTGGTGATCGTCAAGGACATGATGCTCACCGGCTACGACTCACCTCCGCTGCACACACTCTACGTCGACCGGCGGATCAAGGGCGCCCTGCTCATGCAGACCCTCGCGCGCGTCAACCGCACCTTCCGCGGCAAGCAGGACGGGCTGCTGGTCGCTTACGCTCCGTTGGGTGACGATCTCAGGCGGGCTCTCGGTGAATACACCGAGAACGACCAGCAGAAGAAGCCTGTCGGTAAGACAATTGAGGAAGTGGTAGCGCTCACCACGGCGTTGATACGCCAACTCGAACAGCTTTGCTCCGGTTATCCGTGGCGTAAGACCATGTCCGATCGAAAGAACGGGTTCATCTACGCGGTCAAGGGACTCACGAACTACCTTCGCTCCCCCCGCACACCGGGTAACCAGGTCGAGCCGGGTGAGGAGTCGCTCGGCGACCGGTTCCGCAAGCTCAGCAGCCAGCTTGCGCGCGCCTGGGCTCTGTGTTCTGGCAGCCGCGGCCAGTTGGAAGAGCTACACCGCACAGCCGCGTTTTTCGAGGAGACACGCAAGTGGATGGCGAAGTTCGATGCACGAGAGCGCCAGGCTGAAGGAAAGCCTGTGCCCGAGGACATCGAGCGGATGCTCACCGCGCTCGTCGCGGATTCCACCGGTACCAGGGGTGTCGTAGACATCTACGAGGCCGCGGGCATTCCGAAGCCGTCGCTGTCCGACCTCACACCCGAGTACCGGCGCAAGACGCAGCAGGCCGACAACCCGCATCTGGCGATCGAAGCGCTGCGGTCTCTGATCAACGAGGAATCTGCCCGCGTCACCCGGCACAACCTTGTGCGGCAGCGAGCGTTCGCCGAGCGCATCACCGAGCTCATGCGCAAGTACACCAACCAGCAGCTCACCTCCGCCGAAATCATCGCCGAGCTCATCGAAATGGCCAAGGAGGTCGCCGCGGAAGCCGACCGAGGCAAGCACTTCTCACCGCCGCTAGGCACCGATGAACTCGCGTTCTATGACGCAGTTAGCAACAACGAGTCCGCTGTCGACATCCAAGGCGAGGACGTTCTTGCCAAAATCGCCCGCGAACTCGTCGGTGTGATGAAGCGCGATGTCAAGACCGACTGGACCGTCCGCGACGACGTGCGCGCGAAGCTCCGCTCGTCGGTGAAGCGGCTCCTGGTCAAGTACAAGTACCCGCCGGACAAGCAGCCCGAAGCCATCAAGCTCGTAATCGAGCAGATGGAGACAATGGCGATACGAGATGCGGTGCGCGAATGGGGCCGTTGAAGGACGATCGAAACACCTGAGTCCGCAGCCGTCGAAAACGTCGACGCTCGCGGCAGAAGATCGCAAAGGACCGCCGAGACGCCAACTACGACCGCGCGGGCGGCTGCCAAGACCGCCACAGTTCGGTACTGTCAGTAGTCGAGGGGTACGTGATGCTGCTGAACCGGCCGAGGCTCCGCGTTGACGTCAACGCTTCCGACCGGGCAGGCCGGGAGATTTCCGCCAATGTGCGCGATCAACACAGGACTTCTGCGTTCGGTGGACCGCTCTGCCGCCCCTTAGCCGAAGCGCCCTATATTCAGGAGGCTATCGAACGTGGTCACCCTTGAAGCTCTGCGTGGCTACATCCTTGAAGAAATGCTTGCACGACTGCTGCATACCAACGGCTACCGCCTACTGGTGAGTCCTGAACAAGATCCAGATGCACTGTCGTTTAATAAACAGGGGTTAGTCGCGCGTGGCCGAGGCGCCGATCACCAGGCCGACGTGCTCGGTGAATTGACCATACCAACGCCGTTCTCTTTACCGCTCCGCGTATTCGTCGAGGCGAAATATCGCCAAGCCAAGCCAGGTATTCGGGACGTGCGCAACGCGCACGGCGTCATACATGATGTAAACGAGCAATACGCCACAGACACCGAAAGACAGCGTCGCATTCCCATGCGACGCCACCATTATCGTTACGCCCTGTTCTCAACCTCTGGATTCAGTCAACCTGCTCAGCGCTACGCGCTTGCTCAGCAGATCTCCCTGATCGATCTATCGAGCCCCGCATTCAGCGGCCTACTCAACACCGTAGACCAAGCCGCTCGCGAACTTTACAACTTCGTCACTAACACTAATTCTTCGTTCCCTCTCGGAGAATTCCGCCGCGCGCTACGAAATATTCTCGGAACATGGACCGACGACAGCGCCGCGATGAAGCGACCTGACGGCGAAGAGTTGGATCACCCACATGGAAGTCACAAATACTTAACCGCACCCTCGCGGAACCGGTGAACGTTCCGCCTAACTTGCTCGCTGACATCGCGGGCGGGCTTGCTGATTACCCGGACGACGGTCTCATGCTGGGTTTCCCCGCAGCACCTTTCGTCCTGGTTCTGCGCCCCGACGAGCCGCAGAGTTTGCGCTACTACGTCGATCGCAACGGGGAGAACATCGATGTGAGAATCGAGTTCGCCAACCGCGGGGTCGCCGCTGGCGACTGGGTGATCGTGCCTGCCGACGGCAGCGACGACTTCCGGCTCCGGTTCGCACTACCCGCCCTGTTGGAAGACTGGCTTCTCAGTGACGACGGCGCTGCCGCGATACGTGCGCGCGACGCACAGGCAACACTGCTGTCCTCGATCTCGGTCTTCTTGGACCACAGACTAGTTCGACTTTTCTTCACGCCCAGACACCGACCCGAGGCAGAGACCGGGCCACAGCTGTAACCGGATAGCGAACAGCCGGGCGCAACGACAAGTCAGTCGAAGCTGCTGATTTTGATGTCAACGATGAAGGTGCGCCAGGCGGGGGCGGTGAAGTAGTGCGGGGGGAGGGAGCGGTCCTTCGTGTCGCGGACGTAGCGGCCGCCGTCGGGGGTGGTGGCTACCTCGACGCAGGCGCCGCCGTTGTTGTTGCTGTAGCTGCTCTTGCGCCAGTTCAGCGCAGGGAGGTCCGTCATGACCGCCCCTTCCTCTTCGCCCAGGTCCTACATCTCCTGGGCGATTTTACGCAGCAGGGCGGCGCTTTCCGCTGTTGAGAGCGCGACTTGCGCGGTACGCGCGAAGATGTCGGTGTAACGGAGCAGGTCAGCGGGCCGCTCGAAGTACATCCCGCCTCGCTCGTTTTCCATGTACACGAGGTCGATCTCGTCCACGTCCGGGAACTTCAGCAGGTAGAACGGGCCGTTCATCGCCGGGTGAGCACCGACGCTGAACGGGACAATCTGGATCTTGGCGTGTTGCTTCTCGATGACCGTGATCAGGTACTCCAGCTGGGCGCGCATGACGTCCGGGCCACCGACGACACGCCGGACCGCACCCTCGCTGACCAATGCGGTGATGTCTCGATCCTGAAGCCGCAGTTGACGGGCCTGCCGGAGGTCGACGATGCGATGACCAGCGGCTTCGGATGCCCCGGGGTTGCCAGCTTGGAAGCCTGCGCGTACGTAGCCGGGGGTCTGGAACAGGCCGGGGACGAACTCGGATTCGTAGATCAGGATCTGATCCGCGTCGGCTTCAAGGCTGGCGTAGATCTCGAACCAGTCGCTGATGACATCGGAGTACGACTCCCACCAGCCGCGTTCGCGGGACTCTTCGGCCAGGCGGATCAGGCGGTCGGTGTCCCGTTTGCCGAGGCCGTAGATCTCGCAGAGCTTGTAGACGTGCCGCGCCATGATCGCGTTGCGGCCGTTTTCGATTCGGGTCAGTGACGGCTGCGAGATGCCGAGCTTCTTCGCGACCGCGGATACGCGCATGTCGCGGGCCTCGCGGTGGCGACGCAACGTCTTGCCGACGTAGCGGCGGCGCACGCCTGGTCCGGGCGTAGCGGGCACGGTGGGCTCCCTTCGTCGTCGCGAGCTTAGACGAATCAAGCCGTATCGAAAGAGTGAACCACGCCTGATGGGTAGCTAGTGCGTATATACGTGTCGTACGTTGATGCGGCCCGGTCCTCAGTCCTGCCCAGGTCCGAGGGCCGGGTCTTATCAGCGTGGGAGGCGCCGATGAAGACGGTCGGGAAGTGGATGGCCGAGGAGCTAGGTGTGGCGGATCGGCGACGGCATTTCGTGCCTCGCGGTGCGCGGCCGTGGTTCAACCTCGAGGGGAACCTGATGGGGTACATCGCGAGTTGTGGCGCGCCGTGCATCGCGGCCGACGGTCGGTACCTCGCTGGGATGCGCGAGTGCCCCGCGTGCGGGAGGCGCTGATGGATCCGGTTGATCGCGCGCTGGTCGATCGGGTCGAGGAGCTGGCGCGGGGTGTCGATCGCGCAGCGCCGATCAGGCTTTCGCATGAGCGCAATCCTGATCAGTTCGCGGAGAACCTTCGCGATCTCGGGCACGAGTTCGTCGACCTCGGCAGGTGCCTGCTCGCCCGTGTTGACGAAATCGACGGCCAGTGAACCGGCTCTCGGACGAGGACGTACGCGAGCGGATGGGGTTTCTGCTCAGGATGTTCGCGAACGAGCGGCATTCGTTGGGCGAGGCGCTCGACAATCTGCTCGCTGATCTCGACGATCTTGTCACGATCTCCGAGCGGCACGTCTACGAGACTGAAGGTGATCGGCGCGCCGCGGTCGGTAACGCGCGGTGGATTCGGGACACGACGTTGCGGCAGCTCACCACCGCGTACGAACAGCATCCGGAATGTCCTTGGCGCTGAACCATGTTGGAGAATGGCGAGCGTGGACGATGATCTGCTGACAGATGTGGCTGATGCGCAAGAACTGTGGCGGTTGCTGGTGACTGTGACCAGCCTCCGTTCGCTGGCGCCGTCCGTCGCGGTCGACGCCTTCCGGCGCCTGCACGAAGCGGGGCAGCCGGGTGCGGGCGGTTCGGCGCTGTTGCTGTGCACGGACCCCCGGTGGCGGCGCACCAGCGCTCGCGTGCTGGCCGACATCGTGGCCACGGGGATCCTCGACGATGCCGAGCTGGATCGGCTCGCCGAAGAGTTGCTGTGGTCGAGAAAGGTCCGATACGCCCATCCGCTCAGCTGGATCGGCAGCACCTCCATCGAGTTCGATCTCGATTCGTCGCGGCATCGTATGGTGCGGGAGGATCCGAACACGCAGGTGACCGCCGAGCGGGACGTGCCGCCGCCACTGCGGTCTTGGGCTGCCGAGCGTGTCCTCGTCCGGAAGCTGGCCGCGCCCGCGGACGTACTCGCGCGTACGCGTGCGCTGCCGCCTCGGGAGGGCGCGGCGGTAGCGACGGGAGCGGTGAACGCCGCGGACGAACTGGACGCGGAGCAGGCGCGCATGGTGGTCGAGTTCGCGCTGCAAGGGAACCACGGGACGTCGCGCAAGGCGGCGTTGGAGCGGTTGGCCTCGTGGGGTGAGGTCGAGCGCGCGGAGGCGTTGGCCGCGGACGATGCCGACGCCACCATCCGTGAATGGGGGCGCGATCTCCGCACGGAATCCCCTACGCAGGGCGGCCTCTTCGACTGATCGTGTGCTTGACTCAGTCTGCCGAGCTGGGTTTTGGCGGCAGCCAGTGGGTGCGGTACGCACGCTCGATTTCCGGGTTACCCGACTTGGAAAACCGGAGTTTCCGGCGATCCTTGGTCCAGCTGACGTAGACCGTCTCGCTGGGGCGCAGGCCCGCGCTCTTCGTCCATTTGCGGAAGACCCGCATCGCGGTACTGACCTTGGGCAGGCTGGCGACGATCACCTGTTCCAGGTAGGACACGCGGCCGCGCCGCCATTCTTCGACCTTCTCTGGTTGCAGCCATCCGGTGGCCAGCAGCGCATCGATCGCCGTCACGTAGCCGTTCTTGGCGACCGCCGCGCTACCGGCGGCGGAGATCTTCTGCCACAGCTTCGCTTCGTTCTGGGGATTCATCGGGATGCCGTGTCCGGCTCGGGGTCGTCATCTTCGGCGTAGGCCGGGATCGACGAGAAGGTGAACCCGCTCTCCAACGCCTTCAGCGCGACCGCGACCGCGTGCTCGCACACATCGTCGAGCGCTTCGTCGGCGCAATCGCACTCCGCGGTCAGGACGCCGTTGACCACCCCGACCCATACGCCGAAGAGCTCGCTATCAGGATCGTCGAGGACCGCGCTGGCACCGCCGTCCTCAACTTCGAGGTCACGGATCTCGGTCCGTGCGAGGCACTTCCGTCCCGACTCGGACAGGTCCTGCCCCACCGAAGCCAACAGCATCTCAGCATCAAGTCGCATCGCCACGTGGACATCCAACCGCACGCCGTTGAGACCTACGTCGTCTGGCAGTCGTAGGGCTTCACAGCCCGGCGTGGTCGAAGCGTTCTTGCAGGCTTGGCTTGCGGCGGTGCGCTTCGCGTAGGCGTTCGACGCGTTCGGTGAACTTCTTGGTGTCCCCGGTTCGGGCGTTGGCGGACTTGAGGTCGGAGAGCAGGGCGACCGCGGCGTCGTAGTTGTCCTGGCGCTTGGTTTCGATCAGGGCGTCCACCTGGCGCCATGCTTTCTCACCCGCCGCGGCGACCTCGTCGATGCGTCGCTCACGTTCTTCCGCTTGTTCGCGCTTGCGCCGCTCGCGCTTCTCCGCGGCGAGACGGGCGGCTTGGCGCTGGCGTTCGGCTTGGCGGGCCTCGGCGGCGTCCAAGAGGTCGCCGACCGTGCGCGAACCAGTTTCCGGGGCGTCCGCGAACTGGCGGCGATAGCGTCGCCGCACTTCGGCGGCGACGTGCGGATCGCCGGTGACCGCTCGGACCAAGAGCGCGTCCTTCTCCTTCTGCGGCAAGCGTTTCACGAACGCGGCGAGATCGATGTCCGGTTCGCTTGGCTGGGCGCTGGACTGTGCGGCGACCGCCAGCAGGTCTTCGTCGATCCGGAGGAAGTCGGCCAGCGCGCGCAGTGGGCCGGTCAGAGTAGCGAGGCCAGGTGGGATCGGTGGCTCTAGATGGTCCAGATCGAGGTCGGTTTGCGCGGCCAGTAGCCAGGCGAGGTACAGAGCGCGATGGTCGCCGCCGACGAGGTCGGTGCGCGCCGGGATCAGTTCGCCGAGCCGGATCTCGTCGCTTTCATCCCAGTCTCCTTCTTCGTTTTCGGAGTGGAGATCGAGGATGAGGTTGTCGCTATGTCGCCGTACGGAAGCGACGTCGCTGCAGCAGTAGCGTTCGGCGAGGTCGAGGTCGAGGAGCTGCTCGGGGATCCTGAGCGTGAGCTGGTGGGTTCCCCAATTGGCGATGTAGAGGAACGCGTCGAAGTAGCGCTCCACCATGGTCGCCGGGTTACCGCCGAAACTGCCGAAGTGGTACTCGTTGACGAAGCTCGTCGCGGTGATTTCAGCGCGTGTGGACAGCGCTCGAAGTTCTGCTTGCTGCTGGTCGTCGAGATACTCGTCGACGGCGAAGAATTCGTAGTACTGGTATTCGCTCATGGGGCGGCTCCCGCGAGGGTAGGGTCGGCTACTGTGAGCGACGAACCGGCTCAGACTACCGAGGGGCTGGATCGTCCGTCCGCATCCTGGCAAGACAACAGGTAGGTTCAGTCCGGTGGCCAGTGCCAGTCGGGGCGGGCTGTCGCGGGGAAGGGGTCGGCGCCGAGGAAGTGGCGGTAGGCCGCGTGCACCCATGCCGCGGTCGTGTCGGGCGGGAAGCAGACGTCGGTCAGGGTTATTTCACCCGTGCCGTGGGAGTTCTGACATACGGCGAACGGCCCGCGTAGCAAATCCTCGTAGCGGAGTTCCAGCACCGTGACCGGATGTCCGAGCACACTGGCTTCCGCGGGAAACGTGAGTACGTCGTCGAGGACGGTGAGGAACGAGCCGATCTGTTCCTCCTCGCCGTAGGCGTCGACGACGATCTGCTCGATCACGGCGTCGAAGGGCGCATCTTCTTCGACCGGGATCGAGCTGAGACGGCGATTGATGTCGGCTTGGTCGAACGGGATCGTGCGGTGGTCGGAGTCCTCGACGGGCACGGGTCCCTTGCCTGCTATGCAGAGGGGGTAGGTGAGCGCTTCGTCGATGTCGAGCGTTCGTTCCAATTGGATGTCGTGGCGCCAGTTGTCGCCGAAGTCGTAGGTGTAGCTGATGCGCTGGCGAGCGCGCGTGAATGCTTCGCCGACCGTGGTTTCGTACTCGTCGCTCCTGTCGAAAGCGGGGTCGCCGTAGTGCCGGGTGCCTACCGTGAAGCCGTGCAGGTGGTCGTTGTCCCAGCGCAGGGCGGCCTGGAGCACCCAGTGCAACTCGCCGAGGGTCGTGGTCGATGGGACGAGAACGCGCCGCCAGCAGGCCGGGCTCACGTCCATCAGCGTGATCTTGAGCTGGCAGACGCGGCCGGGGGCCACATAAGGCTCCTTCGCGACGAGGTCGTCACCGCGGCGGACGAATTCGGCAAGAGCCCATTTGCCGAGTTCGCTGAGCTTCCACGGGCCGGCGGTCACGCCGAATTCGGCGAGCAGCTCGGTCAGCTGCGGTGCGGCCGATTCCTCGTATGCCATCGAGGACCACAGCCGCCCAACGTCAAGGTGGTAGTCCGTACGAAGGTCGTGCCAGACGCGATGAGCCAGCTCCTCGAAGGTCTTGACCCTGCCGGACGCGAGCGCGGTCAGCACGGCACGGCCGACGTGCAAGGCGGCCACGCCTTCCTCGTCGTCGAAGTTCGCGGCGAGCGCGGCGGTGAACGCGGTCAGCCACGTTTCCGGGATGAACTCCTGCGGCGCACCAGCTTTCGCTGCGTCCATTTCGAGCGAGATCAGGTCCGTCGCGATGGCGGCCGACCACAGACGGTGCCAGCGAGGTACGTCCGCGGCCGAGCGGAACTTCGCCGGGATCGGCACACCGGTGGCTTCGCTCGCGCGCCGGAGTTCGGCCGGGCGTAGCACCCCCTTGGGGGTCACCGGTTTGCCGTCGCCAACCCAGGCCACGATCCGGTGGATCTGGTCGACGGCCTCGCAGCTCCGGGCAAGCTTCGTCACGGCGGTGGTCACGGCACCACCGTACGAGGAAGGAAGACGTCACTGGGCACCCGGCTCGACGGCGGGTCGCCGGTGGATGACGATGGGCGCATGAAGTGGCAAACGGTGATCAAGAAGTTGCGGGTGCTGGCCGAGGCGTGCGAGACGACGAAGCGGCCGCCGTCGGAGGAGCCGTTTCTCCTTGAGGCGTATGTGTTCGGCGAGGTGGTGGAGGGTGTTGAGCCGGTGGACTGGGTGGAGGTCACGTTCGTGCTGAACCTTCCGGCGGCGGAGGTTCCCTGGGCGTCGACGCCGCGCGGGACGGCTTGGCTGGTCGATGTGCTGCGGCTGGACAAAGGTGGGTTCGGGTACTCGTGGCGGTCGAAGGAGGGGCCGGTCGGGAACCATCACATCCGCGGGCCGGTGCGGTTCTGGTCTGTGGACGGCCCGGACGAAGAGGTGCTGCGGGCGTTGGCGGAGCGCCGGTTCGACGATCTTCCGCGGTCGGTGCCGGAGCCGGGCGAGGTACGGCGGCAGGCGGCCGAGGAGCTTCGCGCGTCGCTCGCACAGTTGCGCGAGATGCGCGACGGGTACTGGGAGCGCGAGTGGCGGCGGGAGCACCGCGGGCTCGGGCGGTATCCGGAGAACTACCTGTGGGAAGCGGTCGACGGGTACCTCGACCTGCTCGACGCGGCGGGCGATCAGCACTGACCATCGGCTTTTCGATCACCGCTAACCCACTTGGGACGTGCGGTCGGGCGACAGGTTGCGTCGGGTGGCGAACTTTGCCCGGGTAGCCAGTGGCGGGCAGAAGTTGGTGCAACTTTGGGCTTTGGCGGTCATTTGTGGCAACTCCGGACGGGTCGGGGCGTCTTTCCCAGCAGAGATTCACCACAGACTCGATTGGGGTTAAGAAAATGGGTTCCACCACGATGAAGTCGATGAAGGTCGCGCTGGTCGGCGGGGCTGTCGCGGCGGCCGCATTGCTTTCCGCGTGCAGTGGAAATGGCGCTGCGGGAAACAATTCCGCGGCTCCGGTGAAGAATGTCGCGGACACGGCGGCGTTCAAGGGGACGACCCAGGGGAATCACGCTCCGGCCAAGGGAAATGCCGCCAACAAGGCCGGCGGCACGACGAACGACGACGTCAACTGCAGCGACCTCGGCGGCAAGGTCGGTCTTCCCGGTGGGCCGCAGGTGGACCTGCTCGCGGTCGCGTCCCCGGACGGCACGACCGGGTGCACCGAGGCGTTCAACGTCATCACCGAGTACTACGAGAAGGTGCCGACGGAGGGTGAAGGGCCCGGTCAGAAGGTCATCGACATCACGGGCGGCTGGGACTGCGCCAAGGCGGAGGAGCCCGCGGGCAGCCAGGGCGCCGTGTACTGCGGCAAGGGCGCCACCGCGCTCCGCATCGAGACCAAGCCGAGCCAGAACTCCTCGCCGGCGAGCCCGCCCAAGCTCCGGTTCCCGAACACCACGCAGACCGTGCAGTTCGCCGGTTTCGACAACTCCACCAACATGGCCCAGTTCAAGCTGATGAAGTGGAAGTCGGGCGGCCCGGACGGCGGCCACTACGTGGAGGTCCCCGGCGACACCAAGACCTACCGCCTGCCGCTGCACGAGCACGGTGAGGTGTACAGCGCGGCCACGATCTGCTCGAACGACAGCGTCACCGTGGACGACCGGGGCTTCGGCACCACGCCGTGCACCCCGGAGCAGCTGACGGAAGCGCTGTCCGGCGGCAACCCGGTGCTCGCCCAGATCCACGTCGACGGTGACGACCGCATCGCCACGGTGAAGGAGATCTACCACCCGTGACGGGTGGCCCCAGAGGGTTGGGAAACAGGGTGGATCGAGTGCGGCGGCCGGGAGATTTCTCCGGCCGCCGCGCTCGTTTGTTCAGCGCGCGGTGTCGCCGAGGGCTTGGTAGGCGGGGCGCAGCAGGTCGGGGAGGGTGAGGCCGCGCAGGGTGAGGGTGGTTTCGGGGAGTTGGTCCAGCAGGGCCGCGGGCTCGCTGGCTGGTGCGGTGCCGGTGGGAAGATCGGCTTGCAGGCCGTAGAAGGCGGCTGGCGTGTTCGGCAGGGTGGGGCCCGCGGGCGCGGTGTCGGCTCGGGCGGATCGCAGGTTGTCGAGGAGTTCGTCGCGGGTGCGGCCGCGCCAGGCGAGGATGGTGAAGGGATCTTCATCAAAGGTTTCGGCCAGCAGGTAGAAGGCGGCGGCCAGGTGTTTGCAGGGGACCTGGAAATCCGGGCAGGAGCAGTCCATGGACAGGTCGCGGGCGCCCGTCGGGAAGAGCGGAAGGCCGAGGTCGGTGAAGACGGTTTCGATGTCTTCGGGCATCTCGCCCGCGAGGAGTTTGGCCGCGTACCAAGCGTTGTCGGCCAGTGCGCGTTCGGCTTTCGCCCAATCGCGTTTGTCGAAGGCGGTGATGCCGATGCGGACCCGGTACGGGGTGGCCCGGCTACCTTGGACGCTCGCGGTCGCGGAACCCGCGGTGATGTCCAGGGAGATCACCTGGCCCCGGCGGGCGTAGTTGCGGCCGCGTTCGAGCCTGCCGCCCATGCCCATGTCTTCGAGCACCCCGACGAAGCGCTCTGACCACCAGGTTTGCGCGATCGCGCCTCGCTTGCTGCGCGCTTGGAGACCGCCGACCACCGCACGCGGACGAGTCTTGGGAAACCACGTGTCAGCCATCGACGGCTCCATCCAGCAGCCGGGTCATCACGATGTCGGTGCGCAGCCGATCGGGCATTGCACGCGTTGTCGCTGCGGCGAAGCAGGAACCCGTGAACCCGGGCACTGTCCGCGCGGCGGCCACCCGCACCGACCACGGCGCTCGGGCTATCACAGTGCGCCAGCCGTACGGTAGTCCGGTCACCGCTCGATCAGCGCCCGGCCGACCACACATCGACACTTCCCGAGGACCGGTACCAGCAAACCCGGAAACACAGCGCGCTCCAGCCAGCCGCGGCGACCACGGCGCTTGAGCGATCGCGCCCCGCTCGCTGCGGGTCTGCGGGCCACCCGCGACTGCACGCGGACGGGTTTTCGGGGAGCAGGTGCTAGTCATCGACGGCTCCGTCGGTGAGGTCGAAGACGGCTCGGAGGTCTGATGTGGACAGTTCGGTCAGCCAGCTTTCGCCGTCGGAGATGACGAGGTCGGCTAGGGCCTTCTTCTCCTCGATCATGTCGTCGATCTTTTCTTCGAGGGTGCCGGTGCAGACGAACTTGCGGACCTGCACGGTGCGTTGCTGGCCGATCCGGAAGGCACGGTCGGTGGCTTGGTTTTCCACGGCGGGGTTCCACCAGCGGTCGAGGTGGATCACGTGGTTCGCGGCGGTGAGGTTCAGGCCGGTGCCGCCCGCTTTCAGGGACAGCAGGAAGATCGGCGGGCCGTCGTCCGCGGAGAAGGCGGTGACCAGGTCGTCGCGGCGCTTCTTCGAGGTGCCGCCGTGCAGGTAGGCGATATCGGTGCCGAAGCGCGCGGACAGATGCGGCAGCAGCAGTTCGGCAAACTCGGTGAACTGGGTGAAGCAGAGCACCTTGTCGCCCTCGGCGATGATCTCGTCGAGGATCTCCTCCAGCCGGATCACCTTCCCCGAGCGCCTGCCGATCAGCGAGCGGTCGTGCAACAGCTGCGCGGGGTGGTTGCAGACCTGTTTCAGCTTGGTCATCGCGGCGAGCACATTGCCGCGGCGTTCGATCCCTTCGGAGTTCTCGATCTTGTCCATCATGTCGTCCACAACGGACTGATAGAGCGAGGCCTGCTCGGTGGTGAGGCGGCAGTACTGCTTGACCTCGATCTTCTCCGGCAGGTCGTCGATGATCGCGGGATCGGTTTTCAAGCGCCGCAACAGGTACGGCTTGGTGATCTTCCGCAGGCGTTCGACCGGCTCGGTCCGGCCGTGCCGCTCGACCGGCACGGCGTAGCGCGTGCGGAACAGCTCGGGTGAGCCGAGCATGCCCGGGTTGGCGAAGTCCATCACGGACCACAGCTCGGCCAGCCGGTTTTCCATCGGCGTGCCGGTCAACGCGACGCGATGCCCCGCGCGCAGCCGCCGCACCGCCTTCGACGAACGCGAGGCGCTGTTCTTGATCGCCTGCGCCTCGTCGAGGACCACGCGGCGCCATTCGCGGTCCGCCAGTTCCTCGATGTCACGGGTGGCCGTGGCGTAGGTGGTGACCACCAGGTCCGTGGCGTCCAGCTGGTCCGCCAGTTCGTCGCCGTGCGGGCGCCCGCTGCCGTGGTGCGCGTAGACCCGCAGGCCTGGCGCGAACTTCGCGGCTTCCCGCTGCCAGTTCCCCACCAGGGACATCGGGCAGATCAACAGCGTGGGCCCGGCATCCGGCTCCTCCGCGCGGTGCGCCGCTTCCAGCGCGAGCAACTGCACGGTCTTGCCGAGCCCCATGTCGTCCGCGAGGCAGGCGCCGAGGCCGAGCGAGGACAGGAAAGCCAGCCAGGACAACCCGCGCTGCTGGTATGGACGCAAGGTCGCCGTGAAGTCGTCGGGGGTCGGCACCGCGCTCAAGGATTTTTCGGCGGTGCCGTCGAGGAGGTCGCCGAGCCAGCCGTCGGCACGCACGTCCGCCACTGGGAGCGGGATGTCGAGGTCGTCGGGGTGACTCGCGGCGAGTGCCAGCACTTCGGCGGCGGTCATCTTCGGCTTCGGTTTGCGCTTCAGGAATTCGAGGCCGCGCCGGAGCTGCTCGGGATCGACGGTCACCCACTGCCCGCGCAACCGGATCAGCGGCGCCTTGGTGCCCGCGAGCGAGGCGATCTCCTCGTCGGTGAGCGCCTCGTCGTCGCCGACGGCCAACTGCCAGCGGAACTCCACGAGCTGCTTCTCCCCGAACTTGCTCGCCTTCTGCACCACACCCGCGACCGGTGTGTGCGCGGACGCGGTGAGCGCCAGTTCGCGGCGACGGTTCCACCAGGACGGCAGCAGGACGCCGAAACCCGCTTCGTCCAGCCGGGGCGCTGCCACCGAAAGGAAGTGGTAGGCGCCGTCGGCGTCCAGGTCGAGTGCACACGGGCGCGCTTGGCGAAGTCCCGGCGCAAGCTGCGGGTAGACGCGGCTCGCCCGGCCCAGCTCCGCGAGCAGCAGTTCCTGCGGACGAGCGAGCCATCGGCGGAGGGCGCCCTCGTCGTCCCACGCGTGTCCGGCCGGGACCAGCAGGCTCGGATCCTCCGCGGACTGCAGCAGGAACTCCAGCCGCCAGCCGGGCGGGGAGTCGTCTTCGGACGGGACTTCCGTGAGGCGGAACGTCGCGCGCGCCGGTCCGGTCCGCTCGGCGCCGATCTCATCCCACGGCCGCAGCGCCTCGGCGAGGGAACCGACATCATCGGCGTCGAATCGGCCGTCCGGGGCGGACAACGCGGTCAGCCACGCCTCGGCCGCGGGCACCCGCTGGGGACGGCGGCCGCGGCGCGGCGGAGCCAGCTCCGGCAGAAGAGCTTCCCTGACCACCGCATCGGCCAACGCCTGCAGGGCAGCGGTGACCAGCTCGTGCGGCTCGGCGCCGGACGCGGCCCGGCACACCGGGGGCATCGCGGCGGCGAACTCCTGCGCGGTGAGGACGTCGCGGCCCTGCAGCACCGGACGCCACTTCGCGGTGGCACCGAGATCGTCGAGTTCGAGCGCGGGCAGTACACGGCCGCGAGCGACGAGCCCGCGCGCGAACGCGGCGAGTTCCGCGAAGTAGGCCCAGGACGCGCTGTGCCGCATGACGGTGCGCACGGTCAACGCTGTCGCGGCCGCCGCGGCGTCGAGCACGACGACGGGAACGGTCCACGGCGACAACACGGGTTCCGACCGCGCGGGTGGACGCGGCGCGATCCGGATCAGTTCCGGCGAATCGAGCGGGGAAGTCCGCGACGACGGCAGCAGCAGGGTGAACTCGTCCACCTTGCCCGAGATCATTCCGGCGAGTTCGGCCGCGGGTACGGCGAACGGGTGCGGCCGCGCCGAGCGCGCGGCCCGGCTCCGGCTCGTCACCGGGTACTCGGAATCCTCGGCCCACAGGCACAAACCGCCGTCGACCGCCCAGAACGCGTGCAGGACCAGCACGTGGCGCCACCTCCCCTCTCGATCGCTGTCGAGGTTAGACGGGGGCGCGCACGGTTCGCGCACGACGGACCGTGCGAGGACCGAAACCTATGATGTGCGCATTGTGGAATGGGAAGATCGGTTCTCCTCGGCACTGGCTCCGTTGTGGCAGGCGGTGCACGCCAGGCTGTCGACGGGGCGCCCGGTGAGCCGGGTGCGCGTCGGGCCGCTCGACGCCGCGCAGCGCGCCGCGATCGCCGATCTCCTCGGCGCCCAGCGGCTGCCGCCCGAGCAGGCGGACATCTCGCTTTCCCAGCTGGAGCAAGCAGTTCACGAGGTGACCGGGCTCGGGGTGCGCGAGGTCGTGACGAGCCTCGTCGGTCCGATCGGTGATCGCGCGGGCGAAAGAAGAAGAGCCGCGGCGGAACGGGCGGAACTCTGGGCTTGGCTCGCGGCGCATCCGGTGGTCACGGCGCAGCCCGCGCTGGTGGACTGGGCCGACGCCGTGCGTCGCGGCGGGCTCGTCGACAGGTCGGTGGCACGGACGAAGGCGGAACTCGAGCGGGTGCTGCGGGTGCTCGGCGAACTTCCCGCGGCCGGAGTCCCGCTGCCGGTGTTCGCCGACGCGGTGCTCGGCGAGACGCACGCGCTGGACGACGGGCGGTGCGCGAACCTCGTCGTCAAGGCGCTGGCGGCGATCTACGACGTCGAACCGCCGGTGGACGCGTCGGAGCGCCGCGCATTGTGGGACCGGGCGGGGATCGCGGACGACGAGTTGTCCTCGACCGTCCTCGCCGCGGGCTTGCGGCCTTCGGGCGAGGATGTCGTCAGTACCGTCCTGCGGCTGGCCACGGACGCGGGAAACGCGGCAGCGCTCACGTTGCAGCAGCTCAGGGGCGTTGTCGCACTGGACGCGCCGTCCGAGGTGTGGATCTTCGAGAACCCGAGCGTGCTCGCGCTGGCGCTCGACCGGTTCGGCGCGAGCTGCCCGCCGATGGCCTGCACGTCCGGCTGGCCGAGCAGCGCGGGGATCCTACTGCTCAAGCTGTTGAAGGACGCGGGAGCGACGCTGTACTACCACGGTGACTTCGACGGGGAGGGTCTGCGGATCGCGGCGAACGTCGTCGCCAGGACGGGCGCGGTGCCGTGGCGGATGACGACCGGCGACTACCTCGCGGCGGTCGCGGACGGCCCGCCGGTCGGCAGGGTCACCCCGGTCCCGTGGGATTCCGAACTCGCCGAACACCTGGTCAGGGTGGGAAAAACGGTTCCAGAGGAGCGGGTCGCGCGAATCCTGTTCGAGCACATCGGCTGAGGAACTGTCGGGGGCATCGCCTACCGTGGGCTTCGACCACACGAACCCGTGTGCGGGGAGGCAGCATGGGCCCGATCCGTGTCCCGCCCGAGATGTTCCGCTTCACCAGCGGAGACCGGGCCGGGCTGTATGTTTCGGTCCTGCACGCCTTCGGCGAGGCCAACGAGCGGCTGGAAACGGCGCTGGGCCTCGACGACGTCCGCGCGCGGCTCCGGTCGGTCGGCTGGCTCGACGCGATCGAGGACGAGGATCTGGTGTCGGCGCTGGAAAGCCTGCGCGACTGGAACCTCGTCGACGTCACGCAGAACCATTCCGAGAACTACCGGACGGCGAGCGAATACGAACGGCGCAACCTGCAGTATTCCCTTACCCGCCAAGGCGAAGCCGCGTTCGCGGGGGTCGTGCACGCGATGGGAGTGCTCGCCTCCACCGGCGCGCTGCAGACGGCCGTGCTCGACGCGATCTCCGACCGGCTCGGTGATCTCGTCCGGGAGCTGGACGGCGGCACCGATCGGCGCGTCTTCAGCGCGCTGACCGAGCTGGAAGGCCACCTGGAAGCCTTGCGCGGCAACACAAAGCAGTTCAACGGCGAATTGCAGCGGCTGCTCAGGGCGGACGGCGCGAACCTGACCACCTTCCACGAGGTCAAGGCGTCCACCGTCGCCTACCTCCAGGAGTTCCTGACCGATCTGGAACACCGCACGCACGCCATCGCGGAGCGGATACGCCAGGTCGAGGCGCACGGGGTCGGGCTGATGCACCAGCGGGCGCTGCTCGGCGCCGATCTCCCCCGGCTCACCGGTGACGATCCCGGCCCGGAGTGGCTCGGCCACCGCAGGGCGCGCTGGGACGGCCTGCGGGCGTGGTTCCTGCCCGTGGACGGGTCGCCGCCGCGGTCCGAGCAGCTCCACCTGGTGGCGCGGCGGGCGATCATCACCCTGCTCCAGGTGCTCGACCGGATCACCGAATCGCGGCGGCGCTCCAGCAGCGCGGTGGCCGATTTCCGGGAGCTGGCGCGCTGGTTCGCGGTGGTTCCCGCGCAGGACGATCTGCACCGGCTGTGGTCGACGGTGTTCGGGCTGAGCTCGTCCCGCCACGCGCACCTCGCCCATCCCGACCCGGAACTGGTGAGCTCCACCTCGCCGTGGCGGGACGCGCCGCCAGTGGAGGTGTCGCCGTTGCTGCGGACAGCGGGGAAAACGGAGCGCTTCAGCAAGACCGGACGGGTTCGCGATGTCGCGGCGATCCGGGCGGCGAGGGCCGACCAAGCGCGCGCCGAGCGAGCGGAGCTGGAGGCCGCGTGGGACATGCTCGACACCGGCGGAGCGATCCGCCTCTCCCGGTTCGCCGAGCTGGACCACGCCGTGTTCGAACGACTGCTGGACCTGCTCGGCAGGGCGCTGGGCACCGCGCCGGGCCACGGCGGGCTTCGCCGGGGCACCACCTCGGACGGGCGGATCGAGATCCTCCTGCGGCCGCCGCGGGACGGGGCGATCGCGCACGTGACCACTCCGCGGGGGCAGTTCCACGGCCCCGACTACGAGATCGAGATCAGCGCCGCCGGGGCGCCCCGGCGAAGGCGTGCGAGCGGAGAGCGATCATGAGCCAGCTCGCCAACCAGCTCGTGACGGCCGAGCGGGAAGAGGTGGCCGGTGGCATCCGCCAGCTCCTGGCCACCCCGTTGATCACCGAACGAAGCCTGCCGGAGGCGTTCGACCTGATCCGCCGCCGTCGTGAACCGATCCGGCAGTGGTTCGACTACTACTGCGGCTGGACGCTCACGGTCGAGCCCCGCCTCGGGTACGCGCGCCTGGTGAAGGTCCGCGCGGCCGCGGATCCCGGGCGGCCGGCGCGGCGGCTCCGCTCGGGGCGCGCGCCGTTCGACCGCAGGCGGTACGTGCTGCTGTGCGTCGTGGCGGCCGAGCTGCTCGCGGTGCCGGTCACCACCATCGGGCTGCTCGCGGACAGGGTCAGCAGGGCGACCGGCGCGGACGAGGTCGTCGGTGTGTTCGACGCCGCGCACCGCGGCGAGCGGATGGCGTTCGTCGACGTCCTTCGCCTGCTGGAATCGTTCGGCGTGGTCGAAGTCGTCGACGGCAGCACGGAGTCCTTTGTGGAATCCAGCTCGGCCAAGGTGCTGTACCGGGTCGACGCGACCCTCCTCCTGCGGCTGCTGGCCGCGCCGATCGGGCCGTCCCAGCTCGCCGTTCCCGCCGACGAGGTCGCGCTCCGCTTCGAAGAACTGCTGGCCGCCGTGTCGCGTGAGCGTCGCTACGGCGAGGCATCCGGCGCGCACAGCGATCAGGCGCCCCGCTCGGACGTGCAGCGGAACCTGTGGCTCCGGCATTCGGTTTTCCGTCGCGTGGTGGACGATCCGGTGCTCTACTTCGACGAGCTGACCGCCGACGAACGCGCCTACCTCGCCTCGCCGACCGGGCGCCAGCTCCTCCGCAAAGCCGCCGAGCAGGGCGGTTTCGTGCTGGAAGAGCGCGCGGAGGGCGTGCTGTTCGTCGACGTCGACGGAATCGCCACGGACACCAGGTTCCCCGACGACGCGGGCAACGCCAAGGTCGCCGCGCTCCTGCTGCTGGATTCGATGACCGGTCCAGTCACCGTCGAGCAGTTGCGGATCACCGCCACCGAACTGCTCGACCGCTTTCCCCGCTGGGCCAAGAGCTACCGCGGCGAGGACGGCGTCGCGCAGCTCACCTCGGACGCGCTGGGCGTGCTGGTCGCGTTCGGGCTGGCGCGGGTGAGCGGCGGGCTCGTCAGACCGTTACCCGCCGCCGCGCGGTACGCGGTGAGCGGCACCCGTAGCTCGGAGGAGGGCTCGTCATGACGGTGACCGAACTGCCCCGCCCGGCGGCCGGGACGCCGGAGGCGCACCCGCGGCGATGGGTGCCCACCCGCGCCGGGGTCCTCAACGTCTGGCGCTACTACGACGAGGTCTTCGAGTTCCACGACGGCCGCCTCCTGCTGCGCGGCCCGAACGGAAGCGGCAAGTCGAAGGCACTGGAGCTGCTGCTGCCCTTCCTCTTCGACGCGAGCCTGCGGGCGAACCGGCTTTCGACCTTCGGCACCGGCGAACGCACGATGCACTGGAACCTGATGGGCGAGGGCGCCACGGGAACCACCCGGGTCGGGTACGTGTGGCTGGAATTCCGATTCCCCGACGATCCAGAGCGGTGGTTCACCTGCGGTGCCCGGTTGCAGGCGAGCACGCACACCACGACCGTGCACCCCGACTACTTCACCACGGACCTGCGCATCGGCAAGCTCGACGGGCTCGCGCTGGTCAACGACGCCGGGCAACCGCTGACGAGGAGCGCGCTGGAGGAACGGCTCGGTTCGCGGGGAACCGTGCACGGCAACGCGAGCGACTACCGCGCCGAGGTCAGGGCCACGCTGTTCCCCACGTTGAACGAGCAGCGGTTCGACGCGTTGATCACCGCGCTTCTCCAGCTTCGCCAACCGAAGCTGTCACAGCGCCTGGACCCCGCCCTGCTCTCGTCGCTGCTTTCCCGCGCGCTTCCCCCGCTGGGGCACCAGGAAATCGCCGATCTCGCCGAGGGTTTCGAGCGGCTCGACGCCCAGCGGGAACGGCTGAGCGCGCTGGAAGAAGAGGTCGCCGCCACCCAAACCCTCGCCAAGCGACAGCGGACCTACGCCCAGCGCGTGCTCCGCGCGAGCGCGGCCGCGGTTGTGTCTGCGACCAGTGAACTGGACAAGCACGCGAAGGCCGCGCGGGAGTCCGCGGCGGAACACGAACGGGTCGCAACCGAGAAAGCAGAGGCAGAACGGCGCGCAAGAGAACTGGAAAGCGAACTCTCACAGGCCGAAGCGCGCAAGACGGGCCTGACCGAAAGCGAGGCGTACAAAAAGGGTCAGCAACTCGACCAGCTCCGTCAGCGGGTCGAAACGGCCGCGGAAAGGGCTGCCAAGGCGCGGAGCGACGCCGAGCGCAAGGCGACATCGGCGCGGGAAGACGAAGCACAACGGCTCGACGCCGAGCGGCTCGCGAATCGCCAGGAACAAGCGGTCCGCGACCACGAAACCGAAGCACGGCAGGCGGCGGCGCGGGCGGGCATGACGAGCGTGCACGCGGAGGTCGCCGCCGAGCTGGCGGCGGAATCCGGGCGGGACAAGGCATTGCTGCGCGCGGCGATCACGAGCCGGAACGACCAGCTGAACGCGGTCGGACGGGTGGTGGCCGAGCACGAGCGAGCCGTGGAGCGCCGCGGCGAAGCGGAGCACGAACTCGAACAGGCGCGGTCCGCCTTTTCCCAGGCACGACAACGGTGGGAAACCGCGACCAAGGATCGGGAAATCGCGCTCGACGAGTTGCGCACGGCGCTCTCCGACTGGGCGGCGCGCTGTCGCGAGCTGGTGTTCGCCGATCCGGACGAGCCGCTCGGCCACCTCGAATCGGAAGCCGAGCTGCTCGCCGTGATCGACGCGGCCGCCGCGCCGGTGCTGGAAGACATCACGCGACGCGAAACCGAGCACACCGCTGACCTGGAGAAAACGCGCGCGGATGCCGAGGAACTGACCGGAGAAGTGACCCGGCTCCGCACGGAATCAGACATCCCGCCGCCCGCGCCGCCGACGCGCACGGCGGACCGCGCCACGATGGACGGCGCGCCGCTGTGGCGGCTGGTCGATTTCGCCGCGAGCACACCGGAAAACGCGTACGGCGGCATCGAGGCGGCCCTGGAGTCGTCCGGTCTGCTGGACGCCTGGATCAGCCCGCACGGGCGGATCGACGGGCACGACACGTTCACCGACGTCGGCGCACTGAGCAAAGTGGACGGACACAACCTCGGCGACGTGCTCGTGCCCGAAGAAGGCGGCGCGGTCGAACCCGCGCTCGTACGCCGCCTGCTGGAAGCCGTAGCCTACGGTGACCGGCTGCCCGCGGGTGCCGCCGCGATCGGTTCGGACGGTTCGTGGCGCATGGGCGCGCTCGCCGGGAGCTGGCACAAGGACCACCCGTCCTACGTCGGCGCGACGGCTCGGCAGCGCGCGAGGGAACGCCGGATCCGGGAACTCGAAAGCCGGATCGCCGAATGCGGCGCGCGGATCAGCGTGCTCGAAGGCGAACTCGGCGCGCTGCGAACCCGTCGTGAAGTGCTGGCCGCCGAACGCGCCGCGCGGCCCGGTTACGCCGCGCTGTCCGCCGCCACCCGGGCACTGACCAAATCGGAGTCAGAGGTGGACAGTGCCGATTCGGTGGTCCGCCGACGTGCCGAGACCGTGTCGGATCGGGAACGGCTCGTCACGCGGTCGCTGCACGAGCTGACACGCCTCGCCGCGGAACACGGCGTTCCCACCGAGAGGTCAGCGCTCGCGACGTTGGCGGCAGCGATCACCCGCTTCCGGGACAACGCCGAAAACTGGCTGGACGAACACGGCAAGCTCCTCGCCGCCAAGCGCACGCTGACCGCGTTGACCGAGCAAGCCCGCCGCTCCGCGGAGCTGGCCGAGGAGCGCGCAGAACACGCCACGACGGCCGAAGGCGAACACCAGCAGCTCGTCGCGACGCTCGAAGCGGTGGACAGCACGTTCGGGGTGGACTACCGCGAAGTGCTCGCCGAAATCCAAGCACTGCGGGGAAAAATAAGCGAACTCGACGCGGAGCGCCGCACCACCGGTGACGCGATAATCGACCTGTCGGGGAAACTTGGGAAACTCGAAGGGAAGCGCGAAGCCGACGCGCGGGCGCACGACGCGGCCGCGGAGAACCGCGACGCCGCCGCGAACCGCTTCCGCCAGCTGGCAACCGGCGTGTTTCCCGCCGACAGCGGCCTGGACGACCTGGCGAAGTTCGAAGCGACGATCACCGCGGGCGAAGGGGTCCGGGCGGCGCTCGACGCGGCACGGATGGTCGCGGCGGCCTGGCCCGCCGTTCCCCACGCGCCGGGCAACCTCGGCGACGCGTTCCACCGGCTTTCCGAATCCGTGCACGCCTGCCGCGAGACGCTCAGCTCCCGTGCCGATCTCGACCTGGAGACCGACGAGGACGTGCAGGTGTTCACCGCCGTGGTGGACGGTGTCCGGGTCGGCGCCGCGGAACTGCTGACCATCCTGCGCACCGAAGCCGAGGAGAGCCGCCACGAAATCACCGAGCGGGAACGCGAACTGTTCGACCAGACGCTCACCGGCGACACCCGGCGGCACCTCGCCGCGCGGATCCGGCAGGCGACCGAACTGGTCGACGGGATGAACGCGCGCCTGGAGAAGGTGCGCACCGCGTCCAAGGTCGCGGTGCGGCTGGTCTGGCAGGTCGCGCCCGATCTGCCACCGGGCACGAAGGCCGCGCGCGACCTGCTGCTCAAGGATCCCGTCCGGCTGACCGACGCCGATCGCGAGTCGTTGCACCGGTTCTTCCGCGACCGGATCGAGCAGGCGAAGGCCGATGACACCGCGGCGAGCTGGGAGCAGCAGCTCGCGCAGGTCTTCGACTACACGGCGTGGCACCGGTTCGTGGTCAAGGTCGACCGCGCCAACGGCGAGGGCTGGCAGTTGCTGACCCGCAAGCTGCACGGTGCGCTCTCCGGCGGGGAAAAGGCGATCGCGCTGCACCTCCCGCTGTTCGCGGCGGTCGCCGCGCACTACCAGGCCGCCCCGGAGGCGCCGCGCGTCATCCTGCTCGACGAGGTCTTCGTCGGCGTGGACACCACCAACCGCGGCCAGGTGTTCGCGCTGCTGTCCGCGCTCGACCTCGACCTGATGCTGACCTCGGACCACGAGTGGTGCGTCTACGCCGAGCTGAGCGGGATCGGCATCCACCAGCTCATCACCGGTGCCGACGGGGACGAGGCGGTGACGACCGCGCGGTTCACCTGGGACGGCGCGGAACTGCTGCCCGCCGGAGATGAGGTCAGCTGAGCGTTCGCGTCCACTGGGTGACGACCTGCTCGTAGTCGTGGGCGTTCGGGGCGTAGTTGATGGAATGCCCGTAGTCCTGCAGGACGTAGGCCTGCAGGCGCGCGGCGTCCGAGAAGAACGGTGCCTCCGATGCCCGCAATGTCTCGGACGACGTGCAGTCGCTGCCGAGCGGCTGGCCGCAGAAGTGGGTGTCGCCCGCGCCGACGACGGTCAGCACCGGCACGTCGATGCGCTGGGTGAACGGGATGACGACGTTGGTCAGCGCGAGCGTGTCGACGGCTTCGGTCGCCGCGAACACGTCCTTTGTGGACTCGTCGGCGTCGATGGCACCCTGGACCAGGGGGCCGGGTTTGTGGAAGGCGTCGTAGCGGGTGCCGGGGCTCGTGGTCAGGTAGCCGACGTCGAGGCCGCGCGAGCCGAGCACCGGGTCGAGCGGGGCCGGGATCATGTTGGCCAGCACGGGAAGCACGGTGATGAAGTTCATCCGGTGCGTCATGTCGGTGACCAGCACGCCGTCGACGTCGTGGTACAGGCCCGCTTCGATCATGGCCATGGCGGAACCGATGGAATGGCCGCCGACGACGACCTTGTCGAACCGGGGCCGCACGGTTTTGATGACCTCGTGCGCGGCGCTCGCCTGCGCGGTTGCGGTGACCAAAGTGGACAGTGGCTTGGAACTGCGCCCGGTGCCGAGCCGGTCGACGGCGAGGGTGGCGATCCCGGCGTCGTTCATCGCCTTGCGGTACGAACGGGTGTCGGGCGTGTAGGCGATGTCCCAGTAGGAACTGTTGTACGTGCCGCCGGGGATCAGCACCTGCACCGTCGTCGCACCGGGCGGCGAGCACAGCCTCCCGTACATCGTCTGCGGCAAACCGAGCAGCGACACCGGGACGCGGAGGTCCTCGCAGGTGGTGTCCGCGGAAGCGGAACCGGCAGCGGAGACGAGGAAACCACCGAGGAAGAGCAGGACGACCGCGGAGAAGCGGCGGAACGAACGCACGGAAGGACTACCTTTCGGTTACGGTCATCGGCATTTCGGACGGGTAGGCGGCCGAGGTGAACTTCACCCGCACGGGCCGTCCCGGTACCGGGACCAGCCGCCAGTCCGCGAGCACGGTGGCCACGGTGATGACGATTTCGGTCTGGGCGAACACGTTCCCCATGCACTGGCGGGTGCCGCCGCCGAACGGGATGAAGGCCCCTTTCGGCACTTCGTCCGCGCCGCCGGGCGCCCAGCGGTCCGGGTCGAAGCGCTCGGGGTCCACATAGGACTCCGGGTCGTAGTGCAGCGCGTGCGGGCTGATGATCACTTCGGCGCCCTCCGGGAGCCGGACATCGCCGAGCTCGACCTCCTCGGTGGCGCGGCGCATCAGGATCCACACTGGGTACATCCGCAGCACCTCGTTGACCACCTGGTGGGTGTAGGTCAGCTTCCCGATGTCGTCGACGGTGAGCGGCCTGCCGTCGAGCACTTCGTCGATCTCGGCGCGAAGCCGCCGCTCCACTTCGGGATGGCGCGCGATCTCGTGGAAGATCCACGCCAGCGCGAGCGCGGTGGTTTCGATGCCCGCGGTGAGAAGCGTGAGCACCTCGTCGTAGGTCTGCCGGTCGGTCATCCGCTCGCCGGTTTCCTCGTCCTGCGCCAGCAGCAGCATCGAGAGGAGATCGCCGTGATCGGTGCCGTCGGCGCGCCAGCTCGCGATGACTTCGAGCACGATGGCCCGCATGCGGCCGATGGCTTCGTCGAACCGCCGGTTCCCCGGCACGGGCAGCTTTTCCACGAAGGACGGCGACAGCGCGCGGATCATGCCCTGCTTGATCACCACGAAGATGGACCGGCGGACCTCGGCGATCGCGCGCTTGCCCAGTTCGGTGGAGAACAGGGCCTCGCCGACGATGGTGACCGCGAGCCCCTGCATGTCCGCGGTGAGGTCGCGGACTTCTCCCCGCCGCCAGGTCCCGGTCAGCTCGCGCGCCGCCCGCACCATCGTCTCCGCGTACCGCGCGATCCGCTCGCGGTGGAACGCGGGCTGGATGAGCCTGCGCTGCCGCAGGTGGAACGCGCCGTTCGACAGGAGCAGCCCGTTTCCCAGGTAGGGCTGGAACTTGTCGAACATGGCGCCCTTGCGAAAACTGGACCCGTTCGTCACCAGCACGCGGTGGGTCAGCGCCGGGCTGGTGACGAAGTACGCCCGCATCGGGCCGAGGTAGACCTTGACTATCTCCCCGCTTTCCCGCAGCGACGCGGTGAATCCGGAACGCCGCCGCAACAGCGCGGGCGTGTGCCCGAGGACGGGCCAGCGGCCCCGCGCCACGGGAACGGACATGCGTCGCTCCTCGCCTACTCCGAATGGGGAAGGGACCACAGTAGGCGCGACCCGAACGAGTTCGGCAGCGCCCGTTCGGGTGCGGGCAGGGCCCGAACGGGTGGACATCGGGTCATGCCGATGGACGCAGCGTTCCGCACCCCTGCTCGCTAGGATCGTCCGTCGCACAACGAAGGGGTTTCACCGTGGCAGCCGAGGACTGGGTCCCGCCCAGCGTCGACACGTCGGTGCCGAGCATGGCCCGCACGTACGACTTCATGCTGGGCGGCGGGCACAACTTCGCCGTCGACCGCGCCGTCGGTGAGCAGATCGGCCGCGCCATGCCGGGACTCCGCCAGGCCGCGCGGGTGAACAGGACGTTCCTCGGCCGCGTCGTGCGGTTCCTGACCGACCAGGGCATTCGCCAGTTCCTCGACGTCGGCTCCGGTATCCCGACCGTGTCCAACGTGCACGAGGTCGCGCAGCAGGCCGATCCCGCGTGCCGGGTGGTCTACGTCGACCGCGATCCGGTCGCGGTCGCGCACAGCGAGCTGATGCTCTCCGGCAACGACCGCGCCGCGATCGTCCAGGCCGACATGCGCGATCCGGAGGGCATCCTCGCGCACCCGGACACCCGGCGGCTGCTGGACTTCGACCAGCCGGTCGGCCTGCTGATGTTGCTGATGCTGCACTGGATCCCGGACGACTCGGACCCGCTCGCGCTGCTGGCGCGGTACCGCGACGCGCTGCCCGGCGGCAGCTACCTCGCGATCACCCACGTCACCGGCGACCACCAGGGCGAGAACCTCACCGAGGCGACCGACGTGATCAAGCGCAGCAAGAGCCCCGACCAGATCACGCTACGGACGCGCGCGCGGATCGCCGAGCTGTTCACCGGTTTCGACCTGGTCGAACCCGGCCTCGTCGGCTGCGCGGAATGGCGGCCGCGCGGGCCCGCCGACATTTCCGACGAGCCCGACATGAACATGCTGGTCTACGCGGGTGTCGGCGTTAAGCAATCTCGAAACGACGAAGAGTAGCCAAGAACGTCAACTCACGATCGTGTAGCGCCTTTTCACACTTATGGCCCAACGGTGGTACGGAGCTGAGTAGATAAACTTCCGCGCACTCCAAAACCACCCAAGGCGTGACCCCGAATGCCGAACCCCCATCGGAAATCCCCCGCACCGTCCCCGGACGGCGCCCGTGAGCTGGAGTTGCTCGCGCGGAAGTGGGCATATCTGCTCAGCGGGGTCGTCGTCGTGTCCATGGGCAGGGAGGATCTCGACCGGGAACTGCGGTACCAGCTCGAAACGCTGTGCTCGGCGGTGGCCGCGGAACCCGTCGACGCGGCGGCCGCGAGCGGGGTCGGCGAACGGCTGGTCGCGCTCGGGTACGTCGGCGAACAGGGCCTGCAGTGCACGGTGGACGTCCTCGGCAAGGGACTGCTGGGCTTGAGCGCGTTCCAGCCCCTGTCGCACTACGCCGAGCGGATCACGGCGGCACTGGGCGCGCTCGCCTGTGGTTTCGTGACGGCGACGCGGGCGGCCGTGCTGGAGCAGCAGGAGATCATGCAGCTCTCGTTGCTCAAGGCCGTACGGGACGCGAAGTGGCACCTCAAGGAAAGCGAGGCCCGGTTCGACGAGGTCGCCACGTCCTCGGCCAGCGGCATCATGACGATCGACCTGGACGGGCGGTTGTCGCAGGCAAACGCCGCGCTCGGCGAGATCCTCGCGGTCTCGCCGTCGAGCCTGACCGGGACAATGGTGTACGACCTGGTCCGCGCGGACTCGGCGGAAACGCTGCGGGAGGGCATCGCCGCGCTGCTGGCAGGCGAGCGGGACCGGTTCCGCCAATCGCAGCAGTTCCACCGCGCCGACGGCGACACCGCGCGGATCTCGCTTACGATCTCGATGCTGCGCGACGCCGAGAACAAGCCGAGCCACTTCGTCGGCGTCGTCGAGGACGGCACGGAACTGATGCTGCTGCAGAACGAGCTGAAGCGGCAGTCGCTGCACGACGTGCTGACCGGCCTGCCGAACCGGCAGTACTTCGGCACGCACCTGGAAAGCGTGCTGCGACGCGCCGATCCCGCGCTCGGGATCACCGTGCTGCACCTCGACCTCGACGCGTTCTCGAAGGTGTGCGACAGCCTGGGCCGTCGTGCCGGCGAACAACTGCTCGTGCAGTCGGCACGGCGGCTGAAAACCGTGTTCGCGCGGGAAAAGTCGATGATCGCGCGCTTCGACGGCGACGAGTTCGGGATCGTGGTGGAGAACTCGGCGACGACACCGGACGTCTCCACGCTGGTCGCGAACATCAACGCCGAGCTGACCGAACCGTCCTATGTGGAGGGACACGGGCTGGCGCTGCCCGCGAGCATCGGCGTGGTGCACCGGCCGCCGCACGACAGCGATCCCGCGGAACTGCTGCGCGCGGCGGATTCGGCGCTGCGGCGCGCGAAGGACGGCCGTCGCGGGCAGTGGGAGCTGTTCCACCCCGGCCAGGACGCGGCCGACCGGCGGGCGCGGCTGCTCGCGATCGGGATGCCGGGCGCGTGGGAGCACGGCGAGATCACCGTGCGGTACCGGCCGGTGAAGCACCTGGCCACCGGCGAGGTCGCCGGTGTGGAAGCGGTGCTGCACTGGGATCGGCCGGAGCACGACCCGGTGCCGCACCACCGCTGCGTCGAACTGGCCGAGGAGACCGGGCTGATGCTGCCGCTCGGCGAATGGGTGCTGCGGACCGCGTGCGGGCAGCTTCGGTGGTGGCGGCAGCAAAGCGGCTTCACCGGACCGCTCGTGGTCGGGCTGTCGGTGAACCAGGCCGGTGACGCGGACCTGGTGCGCCGGGTGCTCGGCGCGCTGGCCGAAAGCGGCGCCGAGCCGGGCTGGCTGACGCTCGGGATCCCGGCCGCGGCGCTGACCGCGGCCGAAGCGCAGGACAATCTCACCGTGCTCGCCGATCGCGGGATCACCATGATGCTCGACGACGTCGGCCCCGGCGCGGAGGACCTCGCCCTGCTGGCCGAGTTGCCGGTAGGCGCGGTCCGCATCACCCATCGCCACGTCTCCGGGCAGGCGCGCGAGGCCGCGGCCGCGCTCGTCCCGTTCCTCGGCCGCGCCGGCGCGGCCACGCTGGTCGACGGGATCGACAGCGCCGACCATGCCGAATGGTGGCGCGTCGCGGGCGTCACCACCGCGACCGGCGACCACCTCGGAATCCCGGTCCCGGCAACGGAAATCCACACCGCGCTCTGATCGTCCATTGTGGACTGGGCAGGCCGCCCGTGGAAAGACCGCGCGCACCTGTGCTTGGATGGGGAGAGCTGGGGAAATGGCGGAACGTTGCGGGAGGACGCGGTCATGGATCTTGGCCTCGGGGGGAAGACGGCACTGGTGACCGGCGCGAGCCGCGGGATCGGGCTGGCCACGGTGCGGACGCTGACCGAAGCGGGCATGAAGGTGGTCGCGGCGGCGCGGACGACGACACCGGAGCTCACCGAAACCGGTGCCGCCGTGGTGAACGCGGACCTGTCGACGCTCGAGGGCGTGCGCGGCGCGGTGTCGGGGGCCGAAGAGCTGGTCGGCGATCTCGACCTGCTGGTGAACAACGTCGGCGGCGCGGTGGGCGACATGGTCGGCGGCTTCGAGGCGTTCGACGACGACCGCTGGCAGGAGATCTTCGATCTGAACTTCTTCTCCGCGGTGCGGGCGATCCGCTGCGCGCTGCCCGGCCTGAAGCGCGCGGGCGGCTCGATCGTCAACGTGTCCTCGATCGGCGCGCGGATCCCCGGCGAGGGGCCGCACCCGTACACCACGGCGAAGGCGGCGCTGACCGCGCTGGGCAGCGCGCTCGCCGAGCAGTACGGGCCGCAGGGCGTGCGGGTGAACACCGTTTCCCCCGGCCCGACCAGGACCTCGTTGTGGGTCGGCGACAGCGAAGCGGGCGCGCGCGTGGCGGCGGCGCGCGGCATCACCGTGGACGAGCTGGTCAAGGAGGTCATCGGCAGGCTGCGCATCACCACCGGCCGCCCGGTGGAGCCGACGGAGGTGGCGTCCGTGATCGCCTTCCTCGCCTCGCCGCTGGCTGCCAGCGTGAACGGCGCCGACTACGTGGTCGACGGCGGTGTGACGAAAGCGGCCTGACCAGCGCGGCATATGCGACAACCTGCTGCGTGGGGCGCCGCCGTTGTGGTAATCAGGAAGCATGACGAACCCGTTCGAGGATCCAGACGGCCGCTACTACGTGCTCGTCAACGACGAGGGCCAGCACTCGCTGTGGCCGACGTTCGTCGACGTGCCCGCGGGCTGGACAATCGCGCACGGCGAGGACAGCCGTGACGCCTGCCTTGAGTACGTCGAGCAGAACTGGACCGACATGCGGCCCAAGAGCCTGATCAAGGCCATGGAAGCCAACTGAGCCACGAGGTGCCCCGCGCGGGGCACCTCGTGACCAGGCGCTATCGGGTGAGGCCTCGTAGCGGGTTCAACGTGTCCTCGCCGATGCTCGCGCGCAGTGCCGGATCGGTGACGCCGAGTCCTTCCGAGTGCGCCAGGCACAGCACCGCCACCTTGCCGGTGTGCCGGTTCTCCTGCACCAGCCGCGCCGCTTCACCCACGTCCGCGAGCGGGTAGACCGCCGACATCGTCGGCACGATCCGGCCGGATTCGAACAGCCGCCCGCATTCGACGTTCTCCTGCAGGTTCGCCACGTGGCTGCCGACGATCCGCTTCAGCTTCATCCACAGGTACCTGTTGTCGAAGCCGTGGTGGTAGCCGGTGCTGGAACCGCAGGTCACCACGGTGCCGCCGCGGCTGACCACGAACACCGAAATCCCGAACGTCGCCTGCCCGACGTGTTCGAACACGATGTCGGGGTCGCGGCCGGTCTTCTCGCGGATGATCCCGCCGAGCCGCTTGCCGATGCGGATGACCTCGGCGGGGTCGTCCGAGTGGTCGTCACCGAGGCCGATTTCCTCGCGCGTCACGACGATGTCGCAGCCGAGGCGGCGCACGATCTCGGCCTTGCGCTCCGAGCCGACCACGCCGACCGGGATCCCGCCGCCGTTCTTGACGAACTGGATCGCGTAGCCGCCGAGACCGCCGCCCGCGCCCCAGATGAGCACGATGTCGCCCTGTTTCATCCGCGCGCCGCGGTCGCTGACGAGCATCCGGTACGCGGTGCCCGCGCACAGCGTCGTGCAGGCTGACTCTTCCCAGGTCAGATGTGCCGGTTTGCGGATGAGCTGACTCGCCCTGACCACGGAGTACTCGGCGAGGCCGCCGAAGTTGGTCTCGAAACCCCAAGCGCGCTGCTCGGCGCCCAGCATGCCGTCGGCGTGGCTGGCGGCCTCCTGGTCGTCGACGTAGGCGGGGCTGACCACGACGTGGTCGCCGACCTTCCAGCGCCGCACCCCGGAGCCGACCCGCACGATCACACCGGAGGCGTCCGACCCGACGACCTGGTGGGGCAGGTCGTGCCGGGTCGCCCAACCGCCGGTCTTCGCGAACTGTTCGAGGAAGCGGAAGGTCGGAATGGGCTCGAACATCGCCGACCACACGGTGTTGTAGTTGACCGAGCTGGCCATCACGCCGATCAGCACCTCATCGGGTGCGAGCTCGGGCATCGGCACCTCGCCGACCCGCAACGACTTGCGGACGTCCTTGTCCTCGACACCGCGGAACATCCCGGTGTCCTCGACCCGCAAATGCGCGGCCGTGAACCTTTCCGGAACCGCGGTTCTTTCGATTTCTTCGGCCGTCGCGCCTTTCGCGAGCGCCTCGGACAAATCGCTCATGGGTTATTCCTTCCCCGGTTCTGCCAAAACGTTTCGCAGTTCTTCCGCCAGCGCGTCGACGTGCCGCGGGCCCAGTACGGACCAGTGATCGCCCGGCGCGCCGACGACGCGCACGCCGCCGAGGTAGAGCGGCGCGGTGGCTCGCAGCACGCGCGTCCTGGTCCGCTCGGTCAACCCGGTCTTGAACACCACCGCCGCGCAGTCCAGCGGGCGCGGCACGTACCGCAGGACGGCGCGCACGCCCGCGTTGTAGACGCGCACGTACTCTTCGCCCGGCGCTTCGCTCGTGTCCTTGCCCGAACCCTCGCTCGTGTCGTCGTTGAGCCGGAGCGCGGCCGTCACGTGCTCCGAGCGGCCGAGCGCGGTCTGGGCGCGCGACCACAGGCCACCCGCGAGATAACCGGGCCGCGTGCCGATCGGCAGGCCCCGCGTCCACGGCACGAACCCGTCGATGCACAGCAGCGTCTCCACGCGCTCGCCTTCGTCGAGGAGCTGCCGCGCCATTTCGTGCGCGAGCATGGCGCCGAGCGACCAGCCGCCGAGCCGGTACGGGCCGGTCGGCTGCACGGATTTGAGCAGCGCGAGGTTTTCCCGTGCCAGCGCCTCGAACCGGTCGAGGGGCTCGGCTCCGTCGTGCAGGCCGGGTGCTTCGAGTCCGTACACGGCGTGCTCGCTTTCCCCCAGCAGCGGGGCGAGATGCCGGTAGCACAGCGAACTCCCGGTTCCGGACGCGGCGAGGAACAGCGGCGTGCCCGCGGATCCGTTGAGCCGCACCAGGTTCGGCGATTCCGGCTCCTTTCTTTTCGCCGTCGTCGCCGTCGTCGCTGTCTCGCCGACGAGTGCGAGGAGCCTGCCGAAGGTCGGGTCGTCGAGCAGGTCCGCGACGGCGATCCGGACCCCGGTCTCCTCGCGCACCTGCCCGAGGAGCCGCACGAGCCCGAGCGATTCGCCGCCGAGCCGGAAGAAGTTGTCCTCCGGGTCTGCCGAGGGGACGCCGAGTGTGCGGCACCAGAGATCGGCCAGCGGAGCGCGTTCCGTCTCGGTCTTCTTGGCAGGCTTCTTCGCGTTCACCGGCTCCGGGCGGCCGGGGACCGGCAACGGCCGCGAGTCGAGCGGCACCGGGGGCAGCGAGCACCGGGTGGGCCGTTCGACGAACAACGCGTCCCAGCCGACGGGCAGGCCGCTCTCCCAGATCCGGCCGAGCGCGCCGAGCAGGGTTTCCCGCCTCGGCTCGGCCGCGCGCCCGAGCAGCGCGATGCCGGTGTGCTCGCCGGTCCACGCGGGGTGGCGGCGGAGCCCGCCGATCATGGTCTGCGCTGGCCCGAGTTCGAGCACCACGTCGCAGCCGGTGGCCAGCAGCTCGCCCATGCCGGAGGTCAGCCGGACCGTGCGGCACATCTGCTCCGCCCAGTACCCGGGGTCAGCGAGCCGCTCGGGTTCGATGATCTTGCCGGTCAGGTTCGACACCACGGGCAGGTCCACGGTGCCGTGGCCGACCCGGTCGAAGGCGGCGGCCACCGCGTCCCCGACCGGGCGCATGAGTTCGGTGTGCCCCGCGGTGGGCGTGCCGAGCACGGTGTTGTCGATCGACCGCGCGCTCAGGTCGGCGGCGAGCCGTTCGATCTCCTCGGTCGAGCCGCCGAGCACGAGCTGCCCGGGGCCTTCGGTCGCGACCGAGATCTCCCTGCCGTCGAGTAGTTCGGCGATGTCGCCGGGTTCGGCGTAGACGGCGAGCATGCGCGCGGTCGGCACGTCCTCGATGGCCAGCGCGCGGGCGGCGACGACCTCGAGCCCGGTGCGCAGGTCCCACAGCCCGGCCAGCGCGGCGGCCACGTACTCGCCGAGGCTCTGCCCGAGCAGCGCGCTCGGGCGGATGTCCCACGCGAGCAGTTGCTTGCCGAGCGCGTACCCGATCGCGAACAGTCCGATCTGCTGGACCATGCTTTCCTTGGCCGCCAAGGGATCGGCGTTTTCGCGCACCGCCACGGTCAGGTCGACGCCCCACTTGCGGGCCAGTTCGGTTGCCTCGTCGAACAGCTCCCGGAAAACGGGGAGCTCCCCGTATGCTGCCGCGGCGGCGCCGGGGTAGAGGGTGCCGTGGCCGGGGAAGACGAAGGCGACGGTCGTCTTGTCGCCCACCGCCTTTCCCGGGTTGTTCACCTCGTCGCGCAGCGCCGCGACCGCGTCGTCGAGATCTTCGGCGACGACGCTGACCCGGTGCGGTAGCTCCGGCCGCCCGCTGACCAGCGTCCACGCGGCAGCCACCGGGTCGACCTCGGCGACCCGGCCGGCGAGGTCGGCGCGGGCCCGGCTCAGCGTCGTTTCCGATGGCGCCGCAAGGCAGAACACGCGCGGCCCGCGCCCGGACACGCGCTGCGGCGGGGTTTCCAGCACCGCGTGCGCGTTGGTACCACCGATGCCGAAGGAGCTGACTCCGGCGTACGCTGGCCCGTCAGGCAGTGGCTGGTTCTCCGTGATGACCTTGAACGGGGAGCTCCCCAGTTCGAGCCGGGGGTTCGGTTTCTCGAAGTGCAGGGCCGGCACCAGCTCGCGGTGTTCGAGCATCAGCGCGGTCTTGATGAGCCCGGCGATTCCCGCGGCCGCGCTCGTGTGCCCGATGTTGCTCTTCACCGAGCCGAGCCAGCAGTACCCGACGCGGTCCGTCGACGCGCGGAACGCCGCGGTGAGCGCGGCGACCTCGATCGGGTCGCCGACCGGGGTCGCGGTGCCGTGGCCCTCGATGTGCACGATGTCGTCGGGGTCCACTTCGGACTGTCCTAACGCGAGCTTGACGACGTCGCGCTGACCGGTCAGCGAAGGCGCGGTGTAGCCGATCTTCTCGCCGCCGTCGTTGTTGACCGCGGAACCGCGCAGCACGGCCATGATCCGGTCACCGTCGGCGAGCGCGTCTTCCAGCCTGCGCAGCACCACGGCGCCTGCGCCGTTGCTCGGCACGGTCCCGGTCGAGCCTGCGTCGAACGAGCGGCACCGGCCGTCGGCGGAGAGCACGTGGCCCTCCTGGTGCAGGTACCCGCCGGTCTGCGGCAGCATGAGCGAGCTGCCCCCAGCCAGCGCAACGTCGCACTCGTAGTTCCGCAGGCTCTGGCAGGCCTGGTGCGCGGCGACGAGCGAGGTCGAGCACGCGGTCTGCACGGTGATCGCGGGCCCGGTGAGGCCCAGCTTGTAGGCGACGCGCGTGGCCAGGAAGTCCTTGTCCGTGCCGATCACCCTGCCGAGCACGTCGGAGTCCCCTGTGGACGGACCCATCGCGGTGTCGCACCCGGCGAAGACCCCGATCCAGCCGGGGAAGCGCGCCGGGTCGATGGCCGCGTCCTGCAACGCGGCGAGGCAGACCTCGAGGAAGATCCGCTGCTGGGGGTCGATCGTCCCCGCTTCCGCCGGGCTGTAGCCGAAGTAGCGCCAGTCGAAGTTCTCGCCGCCGGGCAGCAGCCCGACCACCGGCACGAACTCGGGGCGACGCACCAGGTCCTCCGGCAGCCCGGCGGCCAGCAGCTCGCCGGCGTCGAACCGGGTCAGGGTGTCGAGGCCCCCGCGCAGGTTCCGCCAGAACGCGCCGAGATCGGGCGCCCCCGGCATCCGGCAGCCCGCGCCGACGATCGCGATCGCGTCGGTCATTTCTTCGGTCATGCCAGGTCTCTCTTCCGTGACCGCGCCCCCGCGCGCGCCGCCTTGGCGCGCCGCGCGCGGGCCGCGATCGGGTCTTCGGTCTGGTCGTTCGCGGTTCGCTCGTCCGCGGCTCGGCCGTTCGTGGTTCCGTCGGTGCCGAGCCAGCGCGCGAGGCTGCGGACCGTCGGGAACTCGAACAGCCGGTGGATCGGCAGTTCCCGCCCGAGCAGGTCCTCCAGCCGCCCCTGCAGCCGGGCGAGCAGCATGGAGTTGCCGCCGAGGTCGAAGAAGTTGTCCTCGGCACCGACTTCGTCGACCGCGAGGATCTCGGCCCACAGTCCCGCGAACTGCTGTTCCAGCTCGGTGCTCGGCTTCTCGACCGGGGCGGCTGCCGTTTCCGGCGCGGGCAACGCCTTCCGGTCGATCTTGCCGTTGACCGTCAGCGGCAGTGCCCCCATCAGCTTGATGCTCGACGGCACCAGGTAACCGGGGAGCTCCGCGTTTGCCCAATCCCGCAGTGTCTGCTCAAGGTGCTCATCCGGGGATGTCCCCGGTTCAGGCGTGGCATAGGCGACGATCCGGCGGTCGCCGTCGCGCGGCTCCCAGACGGCGGCCACGACATGGGCGATTCCCGGCGCGCGGCCGAGCACGGCTTCGATCTCGCCGAGCTCGATCCGGTACCCGCGCACCTTCACCTGATCGTCAGCGCGGCCGACGAACACGAGCCTGCCCTCGGCGTCCCACCTGACCAGATCACCGGTCCGGTACATCCGTTCCCCGGTGGCACCGAACGGGTTCGCCACGAACCGCTCGGCCGTCAGCCCGGCGCGGCCCACGTACCCCCTGGCCAGCTGCGGGCCCGACACGTACAGCTCGCCCACCACGTTCGGCGGCACCGGGCGCAACGCCGCGTCCAGCACGTGCACCCCGGCCCCTGGCACCGGACGTCCGATCGGAACCACGGTCTCGTCACCGGTGAGCGGCTCGCTCGTGGTCGCGCAGACCGTGAACTCGGTGGGCCCGTAGGCGTTCACCATCCGCCTGCCCGGCGCCCAGCGCGCCACCAGTTCCGGCGGCGCGGCTTCGCCAGCCAGCACCACGTTCGTCAGCGCGGGCAACTCATCATCCACTGTGGACAAAACAGAGGGAGGCAGCGTCACGTGGGTGACACGCTGGTCCCTGAGCACCTTCTCCAGCTCGCGCCCGACCAGCGCGGCGCCGGAGCCCAGCACGAGCGTGGCGCCCGCGGCCACCGACGTCACCAGTTCCGACACCGACGCGTCGAAGCTCGGCGACGCGAACTGCAGCACCCGGCTCCCCGCCTCGACGGCGAACCGCTCCACCAGCGCGGAAGCGAGTGCGCTCACTCCCTTGTGGACCACCTCCACGCCCTTCGGCCGCCCCGTCGACCCCGACGTGAACAGCACATACGCGGTGCTCCCCGTTTCGACCTCGATCTCCGGCGCCGAACTGGGGAACCCACTCAGATCCGTCCCGGCCCATTCGGCATCGAGCACGGCGACCGGTGCGGCGGTGGCCAGCATGTACTCGATCCGGGCCTGCGGGTACGCCGGATCCACCGGCACGTACGCCGCACCGGCCTTCCACACCCCGAGGATCGCCGCGAGCAGAACCGGGGACCTCCCCAGTTTGATCGCCACCCGCTGGCCGGGCTCGATTCCCCGTGCCACCAAGGAATGCGCGATCCGGTTCGCCCAGGCGTCCAGCTCCGCATACGTCCACGTGTCGGCGCCGTGAACCAAGGCGGCCGTATCCGGGGAGGTCCCCGCTTGCTGGGCGAGCAGCTCGGGTATGGTCCCGCCGGACGTCGGCGCGCTACCGCGGCTCCACTCGAGCAGGCGCGCCCGCTCCGCCCCGGTCAGGATCTCCGCCTTGGTGATCGGCTGCTCCGGAGTGGTGACGAGTTCGCGCAGCAGTTGCCGCCACCGATCCAGCAAGGTGTCGACCGTGCCCGCGTCGAACAGGTCGGTCGCGTACTCGGCCACCCCGGCCAGTCCTGCCGGATTCCGGTCCTCGTCGAACTGTTCGGTCAGCGACAGCAGCAGGTCGAGCCGCGCGGTGTCCGTCGCGACGAAACCGGGTCGCACCTGGAGACCGGGCAGTTCGAACCGCGGCTGCGCGGTGTTCTGCAGCGCGAGCGAAACCTGGTACAGCGGGTGGTGCGCGGTCGACCGCGCCGGGTTCAGCACCTCGACCAAGTGCTCGAACGGGACGTCCTGGTGCTCGTACGCGCCGA
The DNA here is from genome assembly GCF_018736145.1 of Amycolatopsis sp. CA-230715. Taxonomy (GTDB): domain Bacteria; phylum Actinomycetota; class Actinomycetes; order Mycobacteriales; family Pseudonocardiaceae; genus Amycolatopsis. The sequence goes on along the minus strand of NZ_CP059997.1, from coordinate 5,532,253 downwards.
GGCTCGCCTCGCGCACCCTGGACAGCAACTCGGTGAAGCTGGGATCGCCGGAAGTGTCCGCGCGCAGCACCCAGGTGTTGACGAAGAACCCGACCAGGTCGTCGAGCGCCTGATCGGTCCGGCCCATGATCGGCGCGCCGATCGGCACGTCCGTCCCCGCGCCGAGCCTGGTCAGGAGCGCCGCGAGGCTCGCGTGCAGCACCATCGACACGGTCGCGCCGTTCGCCCGCGCGAGTGCGGTGACCGCCGTGTGCAACTCCGCGTCGAGTTCGAACCGCGCCAGCGCGCCGGAATAGGAGGCCCTGGCGGGACGCGGCCGATCCGACGGCAGCTCGAGCACGGTCGGCACACCGTCCAAAGCGGACTTCCAGTAGGCGAGCTGGCGCGCGTACCTGCTCGTCTCGTCGGCACGGTCACCGAGGAGTTCCCGTTGCCACAGCGTGTAATCCGCGTACTGCACGGGGAGCGGCCGCCACTCCGGAACCCCGCCGGCGGATCGCGCGTCGTAAGCGGTCATCAGATCGCGCGCGAGCGGGCCGAGCGACCAGCCGTCGCCCGCGATGTGGTGCAACACCACGACCAGCAGGTGCTCCTGCGTACCGGTCCCGAACAGCGCTCCTCGCACGGGTATTTCGGCGGCGAGGTCGAACGGGCGGCGCGCCTCCGCGCGGAGCGCGGCCGACAGCTCTTCTTCGTCGACCTGCCGCGCTTCCCACCGCAACTCCACCTCGTCCGATGCGAGAACGCGCTGGTACGGCTTGCCGTCGAGATCGGTGAACACCGTGCGCAGCGACTCGTGCCGCGCCACCACGTCGCCCAGTGCGGCCCGCAACGCCGGGGCGTCCAGCTCGCCGGTCAGCCAGAGGACCAGCGGGAGGTGGTAGGTCGCCTCGACCCCGTCCATCCGCTGCAGGAACCACAACCGCTGCTGCGCGAACGAAGCCGGTACCAGGTCCTGGCGCGGCATCCGCACCAGTGCGGGCCGCGGGTCCTCGGTGTCCCGATCGAGCCACTCGGCGAGTTCGGCCACGGTGGGTGCTTCGAAGATCGCGCGCACCGGCAGTTCGGCCGCCAACGTGGCGCGGATCCGGCTCACCAGCCGCGTCGCCAGCAGGGAATGCCCGCCCAGCTCGAAGAACCCGTCGTCGATGCTCACCGCGCCGACCCCGAGCACCTCCGCGAAAAGTCCACAAAGGACATCCTCGCGCGCGGTCCTCGGCGCCCTTCCGGGGACTTCCCCGGTTATGCGGTCCGGAACGGGAAGCGCGGCACGGTCCAGTTTTCCGTTGTCGGTCAACGGCAACACATCGACCGCCACCACGGCCGAGGGAACCAGGTACTCGGGCAGGCGTTCCCGCAGCACGGGGATGAGCTTCTGTGCGTCGCCACCCGGTGTCGTCACCACGTAGGCGACCAGGCGCTGGTCCCCAGGCCGGTCTTCGCGGATGATGGCGGCGGCTTGTGCGACGTCGTCTTGGTCGGTCAGGGCGGTTTCGATCTCGCCGAGTTCGATCCGGAACCCGCGGAGCTTGACTTGATCGTCCGCACGTCCGGCGAAGACCAGTTCTCCACGGCGGTTCCAGCGGACCAGGTCACCGGTCCGGTAAAGACGGCCCGTGCCAAAGGGATTCGCGATGAACCGTTCCGCGGTCAGTGCTGGCTGGTTCAGATACCCCTGAGACACCCCACCACCAGCGATATACAGTTCACCGAGCACGCCCGGTGGCACTTGCCGAAGCGCTCGGTCGAGCACATACGTTTGAGTACCTGGCATGGGTTTCCCGATCGGGATCGGCCCGTCGGCGTCCTCGATCACCTGCCGGGTGGCGAAAGTAGTGGTTTCGGTCGGACCGTACCCGTTGACCACGACCAGATCCGGATTTTCTGCCCTCACGCGACGGACCGCCTCCGGCGACACCACATCACCACCAGCCCACACCTCACCCACACCAGCAAAACACCCCACATGCTCCTCAGCCATCACCGCGAACAACCCCGCGGTCAACCACAGGGCGGAAACGTGGTGTTCGGTGATGGTGTCCGCGAGTACCCGCGTATCCGACCGGCTGGGAAGCGCGAGCACGACCGTGCCACCGTTGAGCAAGGGAACCCACAGCTCATAAGTCGAGGCATCGAACGTGTGCGGCGAATGCATCAGCACCCGTGAATGCGCCGCGCTCCAATCACCACGCGCCAGATCCACCACATTCGCGTGAGTGACCTCCACACCCTTCGGCCGCCCCGTCGACCCCGACGTGTACATCACATACACTGCGCTGCCCGGCTCCACTGGCACCCGAACCTCAACCGAGGAGCCCCCCACTTCACCCGCCTCGTCCACTTCGCCGTCGAGCACCACCATCGGGGCCGCGTCGGCGAGCATGAACTCGATCCGCTCACCCGGATACGACGGATCCACCGGCACATACGCCGCACCGGCCTTCACCACACCAATGATCGTCGCCACCAACAACGGCGATCGCTCCATCACCACCGCCACACGCCCACCAACACCCACACCCCGCGCCACCAACCCCGCGGCGACCCGATCCGACCACACATCCAACTCGCGATACGACCACACCCGGTCCCCCGCCACCAACGCCACCGCGTCCGGGGACCTCCCCACCTGCCCCGCGAACACGTCAGGAACAGACTCCGTCACCACCCCGGACGGCACACCACTCCAAGCCGACACCAACTCCCGTTCCCCACCAACCAACACATCCCACGACCCAATCGACACACCCGGCTCCCCCACCAAACACCGCAACACCCACTCCCACCGAGCCAACACCACCCGCACACCATCCACATCGAACAAATCCGTCGCGAACTCCGCCACGCCCACGATCCCAGCGGGCTCACCATCCGCGTCGTGCCGTTCGAGAAGCGACAGGAACAGGTCGAACCGCGAAGTACCGGTGGACACCGGTTCGGGCCGGACCGTCAGTCCCGGCAGCTCGAACGTCGGCTGGGTGTTGTTCTGCAGTGCGAGTGAGACCTGGAACAACGGATGATGCGCCATCGACCGCGCCGGATTCACCACCTCCACCAAATGCTCGAACGGAACATCCTGATGCTCATACGCGGCAAGACTCGACTCGCGCACCCGCTCCAGCAGCTCGAAGAAACTCGGGTCGCCGGAGGTGTCGGCTCGCAGGACCCAGGTGTTGACGAAAAACCCGATCAAATCGTCCAACGCGTTGTCCGTTCGCCCGGCGATCGGTGATCCGATCGGGACGTCCGTCCCCGCACCGAGCCGAGTCAGCAGGACAGCGAGCCCGGCCTGGAGCACCATCGACACCGTCGCACCACACGACCGCGCCAACTCGGCGATCGACGCGTGCAACTCCGCGTCGAGAGCGAACCGGGTCAGGTCACCGCGGTACGAAGCCACCGCGGGGCGTGGCCGATCGGTTGGAAGGTCGATTACCTCGGGAAGACCGGTCAGTTGGTTCCGCCAGTAGGCGAGCTGTCGCGCGAAGAGGCTCTCCGGATCATCACGGTCGCCGAGGAGTTCCCGCTGCCACAAGGAATAGTCGGTGTACTGCACGGGAAGTGGCGACCAACCGGGCTCCTGCCCGATGCGGCGCGCCTGGTACGCGGTCATCAGGTCGCGCGCGAGCGGTCCGAACGACCAGCCATCCCCGGCGACGTGGTGCATCACTACGGCGAGCACGTGTTCGTCGTCGCTGATGCGGAGCAGGGTGCCTCGGACCGGTATTTCGGTGGCGAGGTTGAAGGGGTGTCGGACGGTGTTGGTCAGTGCGGTGTCGCTGTAGTCCTGGTGTTTCCAGGGAAGTTCGATGTCGTCGGGGGTGAGGATGTGCTGGAAGGGTTCTCCGTCGTGTTCGTCGAGTAGGGTGCGCAGGGATTCGTGCCGCACGATCACATCGGACAACGCGGCGCGCAGTGCGTCGGTGTCGAGTTCGCCGGTCAATCGGAGCACGAGCGGCATGTTGTAGGTCGCTGACAGGCCACCTAGTTTTTGCAGGAACCACAACCGCTGTTGCGCGAACGACACCGGCACCACCTCCGGCCGTGGCATCGGCACCAGTTTCGGCCGCACCGTCCCCGAATCCGACTCGACCACCGCCGCCAACTCCGCCACCGTCGGCGCCTCGAACACCGCCCGCACCGGCACCTCGACCTCCAGCACCGCACGAATCCGGCTCACCAACCGCGTCGCCAGCAGCGAATGCCCACCCAACTCGAAAAACCCATCATCAATACTGACCACACCGACCCCCAACACCTCCGCGAACAGACCACACAGCACCTCCTCCCGCGCGGTCCGAGCCACACGCCCCTCACCCGACACCTGATCCGGCACCGGCAACCCAGCTCGATCCAACTTCCCATTCACCGTCAACGGCAACCGATCCACCACCACAAACGCCGACGGCACCATGTACTCCGGCAACCGCTCGCTCAGCCGTTCGCGGAGCACGGACGGGAGCTTGCCCGCCGCGCGCGAACCGGCCGGGGTGTTGGTCGTGGCATCGCGTCCGGTGTAGACACCGGTCAACGCGTCGTGATGTTCGGGAAGCAAGATGGCGTCGAACTTTTCCGGGGCACCCTCGGTCCAGGTGCACACTGCTTCGATGCCTTGGGATTGCGCCCAGGTGCGAATGGTCTCCGGGTCGATGCCGGTATCGGTTCCGGTTTCGGTGGCCAGCCGGGCGTTCGGGATTCCGGTGATCCGCACGAGCCCGCTCTCGATCTCGTCGAGAGTGCGCACGTCCTTACCCCACACCAGCCGGGGTAGGTCGGATACGTCGAGCACATCGGATTGTGCTTTGTGGATGGTGACTTCGTAACGGTGCCGGGTCAGCTCATTGTGGTAGGCGCCGTTTTTCAACCGCACCTCGACCGCGCCCCGGCCTTTGGCCCATGCGGTGAAGAAACCGGGATCGATCACCAGCTCCTTCTCCAGCAACACCGCGCGCTCCACCGCCGCGGCCACCGCCTCCGGGCCATCCTGCGGATGCCGGGCGCGGTGCACCGCGGACCGGAACGCCCGCAACGTTCCCCGATTCCGCACATCCCCCACCACAATCCGTCCACCGGGCGCCAACCGCTCCCACGCCAACTCCAGCACCCGGCCCAAATACCCCGCATCCGGGAAGTACTGCACCACCGAATTCACCACCACCACATCGAAAAATCCCACCGGCAGGCCCTCGGCCTCGTCCGCGGCCTGCTGCCGCAAAACCACCCGGTCGCCCCACGACCGTTCCGCCACCTGCCCCCGCAACCGCTCGATCACCGCACCCGAAAAATCCGTCCCCCAATACTCCACACACCCCGGCGCCACCTCCGCCAACAACAACCCCGACCCCACCCCGATCTCCAACACCCGAGCCACCGACCCCACCCGCTCCACCGCCGCGGCACGCCACAACCGCATCTCACCCAACCCGATCGGCTCACCCGAATACGAACTCACCCACCCCGTGAAATCCTCCCCCAACACCCCACCACCGGAATACATCTCCTCATACACCCCACGCCACTCATCCACCTGCTCCACCACATCACCCACACCAACACCCACCCCCGCCACCACATACCCCACCAAACGACGATCCCCAGGCCGGTCTTCGCGGATGATGGCGGCGGCTTGTGTGACGTCGTCTTGGTCGGTCAGGGCGGTTTCGATCTCGCCGAGTTCGATCCGGAACCCGCGGAGTTTGACTTGATCGTCCGCACGTCCGGTGAAGACCAGTTCGCCACGGCGGTTCCAGCGGACCAGGTCACCGGTCCGGTAAAGACGTCCTGTGCCGTAGGGATTTGCGATGAACCGTTCCGCGGTCAGGCCCGGCTGGTTCAGATATCCCTGGGACACCCCACCACCCGCGACATACAGTTCACCGAGCACGCCGGGTGGCACTTGCCGAAGCGCTCGGTCGAGCACATACGTTTGCGTGCCTGGCATGGGTTTCCCGATCGGAATTGGCCCGTCGGCGTCCTCGATCACGTGCCGGGTGGCGAAGGTGGTGGTTTCGGTCGGGCCGTATCCGTTGACCACGACCAGATCCGGGTTGGCTGTCCTCACGCGACGGACCGCCTCCGGCGACACCACATCACCACCAGCCCACACCTCACCCACACCAGCAAAACACCCCACATGCTCCTCAGCCATCACCGCGAACAACCCCGCGGTCAACCACGCCGCACTCACCCGCTGCTCGACGATCGTCCTCGCCAGCACCGCGGTGTCCATCCGCCCCGACGGCGCCAACACCACCGTGCCGCCGTTGAGCAAGGGAACCCACAGCTCATAAGTCGAAGCGTCGAAGGTGTGCGGCGAGTGCATCAGCACCCGTGAATGCGCCGCGCTCCAATCACCACGGGCCAGATCCACCACATTCGCGTGAGTGACCTCCACACCCTTCGGCCGTCCTGTCGACCCGGACGTGTACATCACATACACCGCCGCATCCGGCGCCACTGGCACCGGAACCTCAACCGGGGAACCCCCCGCTTCGTCTGTCTCGTCCACTTCGCCGTCGAGCACCATCACTGGTGCCGCGTCGGCGAGCATGAACTCGATCCGCTCACCCGGATACGACGGATCCACCGGCACATACGCCGCACCGGCCTTCACCACACCAATGATCGTCGCCACCAACAACGGCGACCGCTCCATCACCACCGCCACACGCCCACCAACACCCACACCCCGCGCCACCAACCCCGCCGCGACCCGATCCGACCACACATCCAACTCGCGATACGACCACACCCAATCCCCCGCCACCAACGCCACCGCATCCGGGGACCTCCCCACCTGCCCTGCGAACACCTCACCAACCGACTCCGCCACCACCCCGGACGGCACACCACTCCACAACGACACCAACTCCCGTTCCCCACCAACCAACACATCCCACGACCCAATCGACACACCCGGCTCCCCCACCAAACACCGCAACACCCACTCCCACCGAGCCAACACCACCCGCACACCATCCACATCGAACAAATCCGTCGCGAACTCCGCCATACCGGTGAGCCCGGCCGGATTCCCGTTCTCGTCGTACTTCTCCCGCAGTGCGAGGAAAAGATCGAACCGCGAAGTACCGGTGGACACCGGTTCGGGCCGGACCGTCAGTCCCGGCAGCTCGAACGTCGGCTGGGTGTTGTTCTGCAGTGCGAGTGAGACCTGGAACAACGGATGATGCGCCATCGACCGCGCCGGATTCACCACCTCCACCAAATGCTCGAACGGAACATCCTGATGCTCATACGCGGCAAGACTCGTCTCGCGCACCCTGGCCACCAGGTCCGTGAAGCTTGGATCACCCGAGGTGTCCGCCCGCAGTACCCAGGTGTTGACGAAAAACCCGATCAAATCGTCCAACGCGGCGTCAGTGCGTCCGGCGATCGGCGATCCGATCGGGACGTCCGTACCCGCACCAAGCCGCGACAACAGCACCGCCAGCCCGGCCTGCAACACCATCGACACCGTCGCACCACACGACCGCGCCAACTCGGCGATCGACGCGTGCAACTCCGCATCCAGACCGAACCAGGTGACATCGCCGCGGTACGAAGCCACGGCGGGACGGGGGCGGTCGGTGGGCAGCTCAGTCACTTCCGGCAATCCGTCGAGCTGGCGAGTCCAGTAAGCGAGCTGTCGCGCATACCGGCTTTCCGGATCGTCGCGGTCACCGAGCAGGTCACGCTGCCACAGCGTGTAGTCCGCGTACTGCACCGGAAGCGGTGCCCAGTCCGGCGCCACGCCATCTCGCCGCGCGCGGTAGGCCGTCACCAGGTCGCGCGCCAGCGGTCCGAACGACCAGCCATCGGCCGCGATGTGGTGCAGCACCAGTGCGAGCACGTGGTCGCGGCCGTCCACTTCGAACAGCCAGGCTCGGATCGGCAGTTCCGTCGCGAGGTCGAAGTGGTACCTCGCAGCGTTCTCCAGCGCATCCGGAAGCTCGTCCTCCGTGCGTGTGAGCTGTTGCCACGGCACACGAGGCTCGTCGAGGATTCGCTGATGCGGTTTGCCGTTCCACTCCTCGAACACGGTGCGCAGAGACTCGTGGCGCGTCACCACGTCGTCCAGCGCACCGCGAAGCGCCTCGACATCGAGTTCACCGGAAAGGCGGAGCACCAGTGGCATGTTGTAGGTAGCGGACAATCCCTCCATCTTGTGGAGGAACCAGAGTCGTTGCTGCGCGTGGGAAACCGGTAGAGTCTCGGGCCGGACCGCAGGTGTCAGCCGGGGACGTGCTTGCTGATCGGTGTCGAGCCGCCCGGCCAATTCTGCGACGCTGGGCGCCTCGAAGATCGCACGCACCGGAACCTCGACACCCAACACCGCCCTGATCCGGCTGACCAGCCTGGTCGCCAACAGAGAATGACCACCCAACGCGAAGAACCCATCGTCCACACCCACCGAAACAACACCCAGCACCTCAGCAAAAAGCCCACACAGGACTTCCTCCCGCGCAGTCCTCGGTGCACGCCCCTCACCGCTCGCATACTCCGGTACAGGCAACGCCGCCCGGTGCACCTTCCCGTTCGCGGTCAACGGCACGCTGTCCAGGCGCACGAAGGCCGACGGCACCATGTACTCCGGCAACCGCGACGCGACAACGGCACGCAACACAGAAGTGTCCACATCAGACACCACATAGGCAACCAGGCGGCGGTCACCGGGCTGATCCTCGCGCACCATGGCGACCGCGGCGGTCACCCCGTCTTGTTCGTGCAGGGCGGTTTCGATCTCGCCGAGTTCGATCCGGAACCCACGCAACTTCACCTGATCATCCGCACGCCCCACGAACTCCAACTCGCCACCTGAGTTCCACCGCACCAGATCCCCAGTCCGATACATCCGCCCACCGCTCGTGAACGGCGACGACACATATCGTTCCGCGGTCAACCCCGCACGACCGACGTACCCGCGTGTCACACCCTCACCCGCGATGTACAGCTCACCCACCACACCCGGCGGAACCAACCGCAGGCCACCATCGAGCACAAACACCCGCGTGTTCTCCAACGGCCGCCCAATCGGCACACCGGTCCCGTCCAACCGAGCCACAGTCGACCAAATCGTGGTTTCGGTCGGTCCATACAAATTCGTCACCGATCGCGCCGACGCCACCAGCTCGCTGGCAAGCTTTTCGGGCAGCGCTTCACCGCCGACTAGAACATCCACATCGGACAGTTCGGTATCGGCTTCGGCGACCACGCCCGCCCACAGACTCGGCGTCGCCTGCATCACCGACACACCCTGCTCCCGGATCAGGCGCAACACCTCACGCGGATCCCGCGCGACCTTCTCCTCCGCCAGCACCACCGCGGCACCGGTCACCAACGGCAGGAACAACTCCAACCCGGCAATATCGAACCCGACCGTCGTCGTCGCCAACAACCGCGACCCCGAACCAATACCCACAATGGACTTCATGCTCGACAGGAAGCTCACCAGATTGGCGTGCGTGACCTCCACACCCTTCGGCCGACCCGTCGACCCCGACGTATACAACACATACGCCGCCCACTCCGGTGCAGGCAAAGAAGAAACCGGATCCGGGGAATACCCCGCTACATCCACCTCGCCATCCAGCACCACCACCGGAGCCGCATCGGCAAGCATGAACTCGATCCGCTCCACCGGAAAACCAGGATCCACCGGCACATACGCCGCACCCACCTTCACCACACCCACCATCGCCGCCACCACAAACGCCGACCGCCCCACCACCAACCCAACACGACCACCCCGCCCGGCGCCGTGTTCGATCAGATACCGGGCGATCCGGTTAGACCATGCGTCCAGTTCGGCGAATGTCCACGAGTCGCTACCGAAAACCACGGCCGTCGCATCCGGGGAACTCCCCACTTGCTGAGCGAACAGCTCGGGAAGCGTGCCGGTTCCCGCACCCGCGCCGCGCCCCCAGGTCAGCAACCGGTCTCGTTCCGGCGCGGCCAGGATTTCGGCGCGCGTGATCGGCGCCGAGGGCTCGGCTACCAGCTGCCGCAGGAGGCGCTGCCACCGGTCGACGAGAACACGAACGGTCTCCTGGTCGAACAGGTCCGTCGCGTACTCGAGCACACCGGCGATACCGGTCTCGTCCGGCCGCTCGCGGAGGAAGAACGCCAGGTCGAACCGCGCGGTCCCGGTCGAAACCGGCTCTGGGCGCGCGGACAGACCTGCCAGCTCGAAACCGGGCTGGGCGTTGTTCTGCAACGCCAGCGACACCTGGAAGAGCGGGTGGTGCGCCATCGACCGCGCCGGATTCAGCACCTCCACCAAATGCTCGAACGGAACATCCTGATGCTCATACGCGGCAAGACTCGACTCGCGCACCCGCTCCAGCAACTCGAAGAAACTCGGATCTCCCGAGGTGTCCGCCCGCAACACCCAGGTGTTGAGGAACAGTCCGATCAGGTCCTCCAGCGCGGCGTCGGTGCGCCCGGCGATCGGCGATCCGATCGGGACGTCCGTACCCGCACCGAGCCGCGACAACAGCACCGCCAGCCCCGCTTGCAGCACCATCGACACCGTCGCCCCACTCGACCGTGCCATCTCGGCGATCGACGCGTGCAACTCGGCGTCCCAGTCGAACAGGACCGTGTCGCCCGCGTAGGACGACACCGGTGGGCGCGGCCGGTCCGTCGGCAGCACGGTGACTTCGGGTAGGCCGTCCAATGCGGACCGCCAGTAGGCGAGCTGGGTCGAGTACCGGCTGCCCTTGTCCTTTCTGGACCCCAGAAGTTCCCGTTGCCAGAGGGTGTAGTCCGCATAGTGGACCGGAAGCGGTGCCCAGTCCGGCAGTGCTCCGCGTGACCGTGCCTGGTACGCGGTCATCAGGTCCCGCGCCAACGGACCGAACGACCAGCCGTCCCCGGCGATGTGGTGCAGCACCAGAACGAGGACTTGGTCTCCCCCACCCTCGAACAAGCTTCCCCTGATCGGGATTTCGGTGGCGAGGTCGAACGGACGACGCACCGCTTCCGCCACCGCCGTGTCGAGATCTCCCACGTCGCGCCGCTCCCACGGCACGGTCACGTCGTCGAGGATGCGCTGGTAAGGCTCGCCGTCACGTTCGTCGAACACCGTGCGCAACGCCTCGTGCCGGGTGATGACGTCGCCGAGCGCGGCACTCAGGGCTTCCGCGTCGACGGCACCGGACAGGCGCAGCACGAGCGGGATGTTGTAGGTCGCGGAAGGGCCTTCCAGGCGGTGCAGGAACCACAGCCGCTGCTGGGCGAACGAAACTGGGATCCGGTCCGGACGCGGTACCGGCTTCAGGCCGGGGCGATCGGTCGCGGACTCCACGTCGAGCCGGGTGACGAGTTCGGCGATGGTCGGCGCCTCGAAGATCGCCCGCACCGGCAGATCGGCGCCGAGCACCGCGCGCACCCTGCTGACCAGCCGGGTCGCGAGCAGGGAATGACCGCCCAGTGCGAAGAACCCGTCGTCGATGGTCACACTGCTGACACCAAGGATCTCGGCGAACAACTCACACAGCGCTTCTTCGCGTGCGGTCCGCGGTGCCCTGCCTTCGACGCTTGTGTATTCGGGTGCGGGGAGTGCGGCGCGGTGCACTTTGCCGTTCGCGGTCAGCGGCACACTGTCCAGGTGCACGAAGGCTGACGGCACCATGTACTCCGGCAGCCGCGCAGCTATCGCGGCCCGCAGCACAACAGTGTCCACATCAGACACAACATAAGCCACCAGACGCCGGTCGCCGGGCTGGTCTTCGCGGACCATGGCGACCGCGGCGGTCACGCCGTCTTGTTCGGTGAGGGCGGTTTCGATCTCGCCGAGTTCGATCCGGAACCCGCGCACCTTCACCTGATCATCCGCACGCCCCACAAACTCCAACACCCCACCAGCAGACCACCGCACCAAATCCCCGGTCCGATACATCCGCCCACCGCTGGTGAACGGCGACGCCACAAACCGCTCCGCGGTCAGCCCCGCCCGGTTCACGTATCCGCGTGTCACGCCCTCGCCCGCGATGTACAGCTCACCCACCACGCCCGGCGGCACCAACCGCAGGCCACCATCGAGCACGAACACCCGCGTGTTGTCCAACGGGCGCCCAATCGGCACACCGGTCCCGTCCAACCGAGCCACAGTCGACCAAATCGTGGTTTCGGTCGGTCCATACAAATTCGTCACCGATCGCGCCGACGCCACCAACTCGCTGGCAAGCGACTCTGGCAGGGCCTCCCCACCCACAAGAACGTCTACATTGGACAGTTCAGTATCGGCTTCGGCGACCACGCCCGCCCACAGGCTCGGCGTCGCCTGCATCACCGACACACCCTGCTCCCGGATCAGGCGCAACACCTCACGCGGATCCCGCGCGACCTTCTCCTCCGCCAGCACCACCGCGGCACCGGTCACCAACGGCAGGAACAACTCCAACCCGGCAATATCGAACCCGACCGTCGTCGTCGCCAACAACCGCGACCCCGAACCAATGTCCACAACAGACACCATGCTCGACAGGAAACTCGCCAGATTGGCGTGCGTGACCTCCACACCCTTCGGCCGACCCGTCGACCCCGACGTATACAACACATACGCCGCCCACTCCGGCGCCACCGGCACACTAACCGGGGAGTACCCCGCTACGTCCACCTCACCATCCAGCACCACCACCGGAGCGGCATCACCCAGCATGAACTCCACACGTTCAGCCGGGAAACCGGGATCCACCGGCACATACGCCGCACCCGCTTTGGCGACCCCCACCATCGCCGCCACCACAAACGCCGACCGCCCCACCATCAACCCAACCCGACCACCAGGACCAACACCACGCTCAACCAAATACCCCGCGATCCGACCCGACCACACATCCAACTCGGCAAAGGTCCACGACTCACCACCACACACCAACGCCACCGCATCCGGGGAACTCCCCACCTGACGCCCGAACAACCCCGGGAGCGTGTCCGCGGTGGCGGTGGCATCGGTGCCGCTCCAGGACAGCAGCCGATCGCGCTCGGACCCGATCAGGATGTCGGCGTCACCGATGCGCGCGTCCGCGCGGGCGACCAACTGCCGCAGGAGACCGCTCCACCGCTCCAGCAGGACCTGCACGGTGCCCGTGTCGAACAGGTCCGTGGCGAACTCGGCCACCCCCGCGATCCCCGCGGGCACCCCGGCCCGGTCGTACCGCTCCCGGAGCGACAGGAACAGGTCGAACCGCGCGGTCCCGGTCGACATCGGCTCCGGACGGACCAGCAGGCCGGGCAGATCGAACGCCGGCTCGGCGTTGTTCTGCAGCGCGAGCGACACCTGGAACAGCGGGTGGTGCGCCATCGACCGCGCCGGGTTCAGCACCTCCACCAGGTTCTCGAACGGGAGGTCCTGGTGGTCGTATGCGGCGAGGCTCGCTTCCCGCACCCTCGAGAGCAGTTCGGCGAACGTCGGGTCGCCCGAGGTGTCCGCGCGCAGCACCCAGGTGTTGAGGAAGAGACCGATGAGATCGTCGAGCGCCTCGTCGGTGCGCCCGGCGATCGGCGATCCGATCGGGACGTCGGTACCCGCACCGAGCCGGGTCAACAGGACAGCCAACCCCGCCTGCAGCACCATCGACACCGTCGCACCACTCGACCGCGCCAACTCGGCGATCGACGCGTGCAGCTCGGCGTCCCAGTCGAACCGCGCGATGTCACCGGAATAGGACGCGACGGCGGGACGCGGCCGGTCCGTGGGCAGGTCGAGCGCCTCGGGCAGGTCGGCGAGCTGGTCGCGCCAGTAGGCGAGCTGGGTGGCGTAGACGCTTTCCGGGTCGTCTCGCTCGCCGAGGAGTTCTCGCTGCCACAGCGAATAGTCGGCATACTGCACCGGGAGGGGCTCCCATTCGGGGACCTCCCCGGTTAGCCTGGCCTCGTACGCGGTCACCAGGTCCCGTGCCAGTGGCGCGAACGACCAGCCATCCGCCGCGATGTGGTGCAGCACCACCACGAGCACGTGTTCGGCGGGCGCGGTCTCGAACAGGCGGCCCCGGATCGGGATCTCGGTTGCGAGGTCGAACGGTTCACGGACCACTTCGGACAGCGCGTCCGGCAGTTCCTCCTCGCCGACCTGTTTTTCCCGCCACGGCACTCGTGCTTCGTCCGCGTCGAGCACCCGCTGATACGGCTCACCGTCGTGCTCTTCGAACACCGTGCGCAGCGACTCGTGCCGCACCACCACGTCACCGAGCGCGTCACGCAGCGCCTGTGCGTCGAGTTTTCCGCTGAGGCGCAACACCAGCGGCATGGTGTAGGTCGCCGACAGCCCGTCGAGCCGGTGGAGGAACCACAGGCGCTGCTGCGCGAACGACGCCGGGATCATCTGGTCACCCTTTTCACTCATCAACTCGTCTTCCCACCGGCGGGGCGGCGCATCGGCCGCAGCTTGGGACGGGCTTTCTGCTTCTTCTCGCCGAGCCGCCCTGCCAGCTCGGCCACCGTCGGGGCCTCGAACACCGCCCGCACCGGAAGTTCGGCGCCGAGCGCGGTGCGGACGCGGCTCACCAACCGGGTCGCCAGCAGCGAATGACCGCCGAGGGCGAAGAACCCGTCGTCGATGGTCACCGCGGGCACGGCTAGGACCTCCGCGAACAGCCCGCAGAGGACTTCCTCGCGCTCGTTCCGTGGTGCCCTGCCCTTGGTTCCCGTGTATTCCGGCGCGGGCAGGACGGCCCGGTTCAGCTTTCCGTTCGCGGTGAGCGGCAGCCGGTCGAGCACCACGACGGCGGAGGGCACCATGTACTCCGGCAGCCGTCCCGCGACCCGGTCGCGCAGAACCGACGGCAGCTTGTCCGTCCTGCGACCGTCGGACGGCGCGTTCGTGCCGCCGCTCCGTCCGATGTAGACGCCGGTCAGCGGTGATCGCGAGGTGGGCAGCAGCACCGCGTCGAAGGCACCGGGCGCGTCCGCCGACCAGGTGCACACCACGTCGAGAGCCCTCTCCGCACCCCACAAGCGAACGGTTTCCGGATCCACTCCACCGCCGACACCCGCTTCGCTCTTCAGGCGCGCGTTCGGGATTCCGGTGATCCGCACCGGACCGTCGACTGTGGACCCGATCGCGTCCAAGTCGTCGATCTCGACACCCCAGCCGAGTTTCGGTGCGGCGGACAGGTCGAGTGCGTCACCACCTTTGTGGACGGTGACCTCGTAGCGATGCCGGGTCAGTTCGTTGTGATGCGCGCCTTCCTTCAACCGGACGTCCACCGCGCCGCGACCGCCCGCCCACTCGGCGAAGTACCCGGGGTCGACGAGCAGTTCCTTCTCCAGCAGCACGGCACGGTCCACAGCGGCGTCGACGGCGGCGGGCGCATCCTCGGGTCGCTGTGCGTGGTGGACCGCGGCCCGGAACGCGCGCAGGGTGGCGAGATTGCGGACGTCACCGATCACGATCCGGCCGCCGGGGGCGAGCAGGCGCCACGCGAGGTCGAGCACCCGACCGAGGTAGGCCGCGTCCGGGAAGTACTGGACCACCGAGTTCAGCACCACGGCGTCGAAGGTCCCTTCCGGGAGACCGGACGCGTCGTCCGCCGGCTGGTGCCGCAGCACGACCCGGTCGCCCCACGCTTCGGTGCGTACCTGCTCGCCCAACCGGTCGAGCACCGACTTCGAGAAGTCGGTTCCCCAGTATTCGGTGCAGTGCGGCGCGAGCTCGGCCAGCAGCAGACCCGAGCCGACCCCGATCTCCAGAACCCTCCCGGCGCCCGCGACCCTGGCCACGGCCGCCGCGCGCCAGTCGCGCATTTCGGTCATCGAGATCGGGTCGCCGTCGTAGGCCGAGGTCCAGATCCCGAAGTCGTCACCCAGTTTCGCGGGTGTCGCCTCCTGGTACATCGCGTCGTAGATCTGTTGCCAGGCACCAACTTGCTCGTCGATCTCGCTCTCCGAAGCCGTGGCGCCAGCGGGCACCACGTAGGCGACGAGCCTGCGGTCGCCCGGCTGGTCCTCCCTGACCATCGCCGCGGCGGCCGAGACCCCGTCCTGCTCACGCAGCACGGCCTCGACCTCGCCCAGTTCGATCCGGAACCCGCGCAGCTTCACCTGATCGTCGGCGCGGCCGACGAATTCGAGCTGGCCACGGGTGTTCCACCGCACCAGGTCGCCCGTGCGGTACATGCGGCCCCGGCCGTAAGGCCGGGCGACGAACCGCTCCGCGGTCAGCCCCGGGCGGCCGACGTAGCCTCGCGTCACGCCATCGCCCGCGATGTACAGCTCACCGACGGCACCCTGCGGGACGAGCTGGAGTGCACCGTCCAAAACGAACACCTCGGTGTTCTCCAGCGGCTTTCCGATCGGGACACCGGTCCCGTCCAGCTCGGCGAACGTGGACCAGATCGTGGTCTCCGTCGGCCCGTACAGGTTGGTGACCGATCTCCCGCGCTCGCGCAGGGTCGCGGCGAGTTCCGCGGGCAGCGGCTCACCACCGACCAGGATGTCCACTGAGGACAGTTCGGGTGCCGGCTCGGCGGCCACGCCCGCCCACAGGCTCGGCGTCGCCTGCATCACCGATACCCGCTGCTCACGGGCCAGCCGCAGGACCTCACCGGGATCACGGGTCGTCTTGTCACCCGCCAGCACCACCGCGGCGCCGGTGACCAGCGGGAGGAACAGTTCGAGACCGGCGATGTCGAAGCTGATCGTGGTGGTCGCCAGCAGCCGGGAATCCGCTCGGAAGTCCAAAGCGGACGCCACGCTAGACAGGAAGCTGACCACGTTGCCGTGCGCGACCTCGACGCCCTTCGGACGGCCGGTCGACCCGGAGGTGTACAGCACGTATGCCGCGTTGTCCGGCCGCAGCGGCACCTGCGGGCCGGTGGCAGCGGTGCCCTCGTCCGCCGCCCACGTCCCGTCGACGACGACGGCGGGACGGGCGTCGGAAAGGATGTACTCGATGCGGTCCGCGGGAAAGCCGGGATCCACCGGGACGTACGCGGCGCCTGCCTTCAGCACCCCGAGGATCGCCGCGACCAGTAGCGGGGACCTTTCCAGAACCAGCGCCACCCGTCGCTCCGGCCCGGCACCGCGTTCGACGAGGGTCCGCGCGATGCGGTTCGACCACGCGTCCAGCTCGGCGTACGACCACGATCGCTCGTCGAAGACCAGCGCGGTGGCCCGCGGGTTCCGCGCCACCCGGTCCGCGAACAGACCGGGGAGCGTGCCGCTCGGCGCGCGGTCCCTGCTGCCGCTGCCCCAGCCGAGGAGCCTTTCCCGTTCCGCGGGCGCGAGGACGTCGACGCGACTGATCGGGGCGCCCGGTTCGGCGATCAACCCGGTCAGCAGCCGCTGCCATCGTTCGAGCAGCGCCTCGACGGTCGCCGTGTCGAACAGGTCGGTCGCGAACTCGGCCATTCCCGCGAACCCCGCGGGCGCGCGATCGTCGAACCGCTCGGTGAGGGACAGGAACAGGTCCAGCCGGGCCGTGCCCGTCGAAACCAGCTCGGGGCGCACCTTCAGCCCCGGCAGGTCGAAGCTCGGGCGGGTGTTGTTCTGCAGTGCCATCGACACCTGGAACAACGGGTGGTGCGCCATCGAGCGAGCCGGGTTCAGCACCTCCACCAGGTTCTCGAACGGGATGTCCTGGTGCTCGTACGCGGCGAGGCTCGACTCCCGCACCTTCGCGAGCAGCTCACCGAAGCTCGGGTCACCGGAGGTGTCCGCCCGGAGGACCCAGGTGTTCACGAAGAACCCGACCAGCTCGTCCAGTGCCTCGTCGGTCCGGCCCGCGATCGGCGAACCGATCGGCACGTCCGTTCCGGCGCCGAGCCGGGTCAGCAGCACCGCCAGCCCCGCCTGCAGGACCATCGACACCGTGGCACCGTTCGCCCGTGCCGCGGCGGTGACCATCGTGTGGAAGTCCGCGTCCCAGGTGAACCGGATCATCTTCCCCGCGTAGGAAGCCACCGCCGGGCGAAGCCGGTCGGCGGGCAGGTCGAGCGCCTCCGGCACACCGTCCAGTTCGGACTTCCAGTAGGCGAGCTGCCCGGCGTACCTGCTCTTGTCGTCGTCGCGGTCACCGAGGAGATCTCGTTGCCACAGCGTGTAATCCGCGTACTGCACAGGAAGTGGGGACCACCCCGGTTCGGTGCCGGTGGACCGCGCCCGGTAGGCCTCGACGAGGTCCCTCGCGAGCGGGCCAACCGACCAGCCGTCGCCCGCGATGTGGTGCAGCACCACGACCAGTACGTGCTCGTCGGCGTCGCCGTGGAAGAGCGAACCACGCACGGGGAGTTCCGCGGCGAGGTCGAACGGGTGGCGCACGGCCTCGTGCACCGCGTCGTCGAAGGCGCCCGAGCCAATATGGCGCCGCTGCCACGGCACCGTCGTTTCGCCTGGGTCGAGGATCCGTTGGTACGGCTGGCCGTCCCGCTCCTCGAACACGGTACGCAGTGATTCGTGCCGGGTCACGACGTCGACGAGCGCGGCGTGGACCGCGTCGGCATCGACCTGCCCCGACAACCGCAACACGAGTGGCATGTTGTGGGTGGCTGAGGGCCCTTCGAGCTTGTGGAGGAACCAGAGTCGTTGCTGCGCGTGGGAAACGGGGAGTACCCCGGATCGTGCCACTGGCGCCAGGCGTGGGCGTGCTTGCTGATCGGTGTCGAGCCGCCCGGCCAGTTCGGCGACGCTGGGCGCTTCGAAGATCGCACGCACCGGAACCTCGACACCCAACACAGCCCTGATCCGGCTGACCAGCCTGGTCGCGAGCAGGGAATGACCACCCAGCGCGAAGAACCCATCGTCCACACCCACCGAAGGAACCCCCAGCACCTCGGCAAAAAGTCCACATAGGACTTCTTCGCGTGCGGTCCTCGGTGCCCTGCCTTCGACGCTTGTGTATTCGGGTGCGGGGAGTGCGGCGCGGTGTACTTTGCCGTTGGCAGTCAGCGGCACGCTGTCCAGGTGTACGAAGGCTGACGGCACCATGTACTCCGGCAGCCGCGACGCGATGGCGGTAGAGAGTGTCTTGTCGTCTATTTCGGACACGACGTAGGCGACCAGGCGTCGGTCGCCTGGCTGGTCTTCACGGACCATGGCGACCGCAGCCGCCACGCCCTCGATTTCACGGAGGATGGTTTCGATCTCGCCGAGTTCGATCCGGAACCCGCGCAGCTTCACCTGATCATCCGCACGCCCCACAAAGTCCAACACCCCACCAGCAGACCACCGCACCAAATCCCCCGTGCGATACATCCGCCCACCGCTGGTGAACGGCGACGCCACAAACCGCTCCGCGGTCAGCCCCGCCCGGTTCACGTATCCGCGTGTCACGCCCTCGCCCGCGATGTACAGCTCACCCACCACACCCGGCGGCACAAGCCGCAGGCCACCATCGAGCACGAACACCCGCGTGTTGTCCAACGGGCGCCCGATCGACACACCCGACCTGTCCAGCCGAGCGACAGTGGACCAGATCGTGGTCTCCGTCGGCCCGTACAGATTGGTCACCGACCGCGCCAAACCCACCAACTCGGCAGCAAGCTTGTCCGGCAGCGCTTCACCACCCACAAGAACGTCCACATTGGACAGTTCGGTATCGGCTTTGGCGACCACGCCCGCCCACAGACTCGGCGTCGCCTGCATCGCCGAGACCCGCTGCTCTCGGATCAGGCGCAGAACCTCACGGGGATCCCGTGCGACCTTCGCTTCCGCCAGCACCACCGCGGCACCGGTCACCAACGGCAGGAACAACTCTAACCCGGCAATATCGAACCCGACCGTCGTCGTCGCCAACAACCGCGACCCCGAACCAATACCCACAATGGACTTCATGCTCTGCAGGAAGCTCACCAGATTGGCGTGCGTGACCTCCACACCCTTCGGCCGACCCGTCGACCCCGACGTATACAACACATACGCCGCCCACTCCGGCGCCACCGGCACACTAACCGGGGAGTACCCCGCTACGTCCACCTCACCATCCAGCACCACCACCGGAGCGGCATCACCCAGCATGAACTCCACACGTTCAGCCGGGAAACCGGGATCCACCGGCACATACGCCGCACCCGCTTTGGCGACCCCCACCATCGCCGCCACCACAAACGCCGACCGCCCCACCATCAACCCAACCCGACCACCAGGACCAACACCACGCTCAACCAAATACCCCGCGATCCGACCCGACCACACATCCAACTCGGCAAAGGTCCACGACTCACCACCACACACCAAC
Organism: Amycolatopsis sp. CA-230715; assembly: GCF_018736145.1. Lineage (GTDB taxonomy): Bacteria > Actinomycetota > Actinomycetes > Mycobacteriales > Pseudonocardiaceae > Amycolatopsis. The sequence goes on along the minus strand of NZ_CP059997.1, from coordinate 5,512,077 downwards.
GCCACCGCATCCGGGGAACTCCCCACCTGACGCCCGAACAACCCCGGCAGGGTCTGCACGGTGCAGGCGTCGGACCGATCGCCCCGCCCCCAGGTCTCGAGCCGGGCCACCTCACCGGGAATGAGGATTTCGGCGCGGCTGATCGGGGCCCCGGGGTCGGCGACGAGCTGGCGAAGCAGGCCTTGCCAGCGGTCCAGGAGCTTGTGGACGGTCGCTGCTTCGAAGAGATCCGTGGCGAACTCGGCCATACCCGCGAGCCCGGCCACGGCACCGTCCTCGGTGTGCTGTTCGCGCAGGGACAGCGCGAGGTCGAACCGGGAGGTACCGGTGGGCACCGATTCCCGACGAACCCGCAGGCCCGGTAGCTCGAACTGGGACCGCGCATCGTTCTGCAAACCGAGTGAGACCTGGAACAGCGGGTGGTGCGCCATCGATCGCGCCGGGTTCAGCACCTCCACCAGGTTCTCGAACGGAATGTCCTGGTGCTCGTATGCGGCAAGGCTGGATTCGCGCACCCGTCCCAGCAGATCAGCGAAGCTCGGGTCGCCGGAAGTGTCCGCGCGCAACACCCAGGTGTTGACGAAGAACCCGATCAAGTCGTCGAGCGCCTCGTCGGTGCGACCGGCGATCGGCGATCCGATCGGGACATCTGTTCCCGCGCCGAGCCGGGTCAGCAGGACAGCCAGCCCGGCCTGCAACACCATCGACACCGTCGCACCACTCGACCGCGCCAGTTCCCCGATCGACGCGTGCAATTCCGCATCCCACTCGAACCTGGCGACATCTCCCTCGTAGGACGACACGGGTGGGCGAGGCCGGTCAGTCGGGAATTCGAGCGCCTCCGGCAGACCGTCCAATGCGGACTCCCAGTGCGCGAGCTGACGGCGGTACGTGCTCTGCGGATCCTCGCGGTCGCCGAGGAGTTCCCGCTGCCACAGGGTGTAGTCCGCGTACTGCACCGGCAACGGCGACCAGTCGGGCAGGCGCCCCTCCGCCCGGCACCGGTACGCGGTCACCAGGTCCCGTGCGAGCGGTCCGAGCGACCAGCCGTCCGCCGCGATGTGGTGTAGCACTACGGCGAGTATGTGTTCGTCGTCGCTGATGCGGAGCAGGGTGCCTCGGACCGGTATTTCGGTGGCGAGGTTGAAGGGGTGTCGGACGGTGTTGGTCAGTGCGGTGTCGCTGTAGTCCTGGTGTTTCCAGGGAAGTTCGATGTCGTCGGGGGTGAGGATGTGCTGGAAGGGTTCTCCGTCGTGTTCGTCGAGTAGGGTGCGCAGGGATTCGTGCCGCACGATCACATCGGACAACGCGGCGCGCAGTGCGTCGGTGTCGAGTTCGCCGGTCAATCGGAGCACGAGCGGCATGTTGTAGGTCGCTGACAGGCCACCTAGTTTTTGCAGGAACCACAACCGCTGTTGCGCGAACGACACCGGCACCACCTCCGGCCGTGGCATCGGCACCAGTTTCGGCCGCACCGTCCCCGAATCCGACTCGACCACCGCCGCCAACTCCGCCACCGTCGGCGCCTCGAACACCGCCCGCACCGGCACCTCGACCTCCAGCACCGCACGAATCCGGCTCACCAACCGCGTCGCCAGCAGCGAATGCCCACCCAACTCGAAAAACCCATCATCAATACTGACCACACCCACCCCCAACACCTCCGCGAACAGACCACACAACACCTCCTCCCGCGCGGTCCGAGCCACACGCCCCTCACCCGACACCTGATCCGGCACCGGCAACCCAGCCCGATCCAACTTCCCATTCACCGTCAACGGCAACCGATCCACCACCACAAACGCCGACGGCACCATGTACTCCGGCAACCGCTCGGCCACCCGCGCCCGCAGTTCTGACGGCAACCTGCTCGCCACACGGGCGCCAGCGGGCATGGTCGTGCGGGCGTCATGTCCGATGTAGACACCGGTCAACGCGTCGTGGCGCTCCGGCAGCAAGATCGCGTCGAAGGAATGGGGATCGTCCGCATTCCACGTCTGCACTGCTTCGATGCCTTGGGATTCCGCCCAGGTGCGAATGGTCTCCGGGTCGATGCCGGTATCGGTTCCGGTTTCGGTGGCCAGCCGGGCGTTCGGGATTCCGGTGATCCGCACGAGCCCGCTCTCGATCTCGTCGAGAGTGCGCACGTCCTTACCCCACACCAGCCGGGGTAGGTCGGATACGTCGAGCACATCGGATTGTGCTTTGTGGATGGTGACTTCGTAACGGTGCCGGGTCAGCTCATTGTGGTAGGCGCCGTTTTTCAACCGCACCTCGACCGCGCCCCGGCCTTTGGCCCATGCGGTGAAGAAACCGGGATCGATCACCAGCTCCTTCTCCAGCAACACCGCGCGCTCCACCGCCGCGGCCACCGCCTCCGGGCCATCCTGCGGATGCCGGGCGCGGTGCACCGCGGACCGGAACGCCCGCAACGTTCCCCGATTCCGCACATCCCCCACCACAATCCGTCCACCGGGCGCCAACCGCTCCCACGCCAACTCCAGCACCCGGCCCAAATACCCCGCATCCGGGAAGTACTGCACCACCGAATTCACCACCACCACATCGAAAAATCCCACCGGCAGGCCCTCGGCCTCGTCCGCGGCCTGCTGCCGCAAAACCACCCGGTCGCCCCACGACCGTTCCGCCACCTGCCCCCGCAACCGCTCGATCACCGCACCCGAAAAATCCGTCCCCCAATACTCCACACACCCCGGCGCCACCTCCGCCAACAACAACCCCGACCCCACCCCGATCTCCAACACCCGAGCCACCGACCCCACCCGCTCCACCGCCGCGGCACGCCACAACCGCATCTCACCCAACCCGATCGGCTCACCCGAATACGAACTCACCCACCCCGTGAAATCCTCCCCCAACACCCCACCACCGGAATACATCTCCTCATACACCCCACGCCACTCATCCACCTGCTCCACCACATCACCCACACCAACACCCACCCCCGCCACCACATACCCCACCAAACGACGATCCCCAGGCCGATCCTCACGGATCACCACCGCCGCCTGCGAAACCTCATCCCGCTCCCGCAGCACCGCTTCGATCTCACCCAGTTCGATCCGGAACCCGCGCAACTTCACCTGATCATCCGCACGACCACCGAAGACCAACTCACCACGGGAATTCCACCGAACAACATCCCCGGTCCGGTAAAGACGGCCCCCACCAAAGGGATTCGCCACGAACCGCTCCGCCGTGAGTCCGGGTCTGCCGAGATAGCCGCGCGCCAGCTGGACACCACCGAGGTACAGCTCGCCGAGCACACCGGGTGCGACCGGGCGCAACGCGGCATCCAGCACATAGACCCGGGTGTTCCACACCGGACGACCGATCGGCACCACGTCCACACCGGGCGAACTGCGCCAGTGCGTCACGTCGACGGCCGCTTCCGTTGGGCCGTAAAGGTTGTGCAGTTCCACGTCGAGGGTGTCGTGCAAACGGTTCGCGAGCGAGGCCGGAAGCGCTTCGCCGCTGCAGAAGACCTGGCGCAGGCTCGTGCACTCCGCGACCGACGGCTCGGCGAGGAACGTCTCCAACATGGAGGGTACGAAGTGGACGGTCGTAATACCCTGCGTGCTGATGAGGTCGGCGAGATAGGCCGGGTCCCGGTGACCGTCCGGTTTGGCCACCACCAGCGTGGCACCGGCGGCCAAGGTGCCGAAGAACTCCCATACGGAGACGTCGAAGCTCGACGGCGTCTTCTGGAGCACCCGGTCGCGCGCGGAGAAACCGTACTCCTCCACCATCCACAGCAGACGGTTCACCGCGGAACGATGGGAGGTGACCACACCCTTCGGGCGCCCGGTCGAGCCGGACGTGTAGATCACGTAGGCCGCCTGGTCCGGCAGGATCGTGATCTCCGGTGCGTGTTCGGGGTAGCCATCGACGTCGCGCACTTCAGCGGGATCGGCCAAGACGGCCGACGGGGCCGCGTCGGCGAGCATGAACTCGACGCGCTCGGCCGGGTAGTCCGGGTCGACTGGCAGGTACGCGGCGCCCGCGCGCAGCACGGCGAGCAATGCCACCACGAGTTCGAGCGATCGCGGCAGCGAGACCGCCACGATGTCGCCCGGCCGCACTCCGCGATCGGCCAGCCGGTGCGCGAGGCGGTTCGCCCAGCTGTCCAGTTCGGCGTAGGTCAGCGCCGTGCCTTCGAAGACCACCGCGGTGTCCGACGGGCGGGTGCGGGCGACGAGCGCGGGCACGGTCGTCGCCGGTACCGGGTGCTCGGTCCGGTTCCATCCGGTCAGCACCTGTTCGCGTTCGGCGGGCGTCAGCACCGCGGCGGTGCCGATCGGCGCGGCCGGATCGGCGAGCAGCAGGCGGAGCAGCCGCTGCCACCGGTCCAGCAGCAGTTCGACGGTGCCCGCGTCGAACAGGTCGGTGGCGTATTCGACGACACCCGTGATCCCGTCCGGCGCGCCGTCGTCGAACCGTTCGGTCAGGGAGAAGAGCAGGTCGAACCGCGCGGTGCCGGTGGAAACCTTGTCCAGCTCCACCCGCAGGCCCGGCAGGTCGAAGCTCGGTTGGAGGTTGTTCTGCAGTGCGAGCCACACTTGGTACAGCGGGTGGTGCGCCATCGAGCGCACCGGGTTCAGCGCTTCGACGAGGTGCTCGAACGGCAGGTCCTGGTGGTCGTAGGCGGCGAGGCCGGTGTCGCGGATCCTGGTCAGCAGCGCGCCGAAGTCCGGATCGCCCGAGGTGTCCGCGCGCAGCACCCACGAGTTGACGAAGAATCCGACCAGCTCGTCGAGCGCGTCGTCGGTGCGGCCCGCGATCGGCGACCCGATCGGCACATCCGTACCCGCGCCCAGCTTGGTCAGCAACGTGGCCAGCCCCGCCTGCAGGACCATGGACACGGTCGCGCCGTGCTCGCGCGCGCGGCTGGTGATCGCCGCGTGCAGGTCCGCGTCCCAGGTGAACCGGACCAGGTCGCCCGCGTAGGAGGCCACCGCGGGCCGCGGCCGGTCCGACGGCAGGTCGAGCACGTCCGGCAGACCGTCCAAATGGGACTGCCAGTAGGCGAGCTGCTTCGCGTACCTGCTGTCGGGGTCTTCCCGGTCGCCGAGCACCTCCCGCTGCCACCGCGTGTAGTCCGCGTACTGCACGGGAAGTGGGGACCACCCCGGTTCGGTGCCCGTGCTGCGCGCCTCGTAGGCCGTGACCAGATCCCGCGCCAGCGGTCCGAGCGACCAGCCGTCCGCGGCGATGTGGTGCAGCACCACGGTCAGCACGTGGTCCGCTGGCCCCGTCCGGAAGAGCGAGCCGCGTACCGGCACCTCGGCCGCGAGGTCGAACAGGTGCCGCGCGGCACCTGCCAGCGCGTCGTCCAGCTCGGCCGCGTCGACCGTGCGGAAGTCCCACGGCACCGGCACCGAGTCGAGAACTCGTTGGTACGGCTGGCCGTCCCGCTCTTCGAACACCGTGCGCAGCGACTCGTGCCTGGCTACGACGTCATGCAGCGCGACACGCAGCGCCTCGACGTCGAGTTCGCCGGTGAGCCGCAGGACGAGCGGCATGTTGTAGGTCGCCGACGGTCCTTCGAGCCGGTGCAGGAACCACAGCCGCTGCTGTGCGAACGACACCGGCACCCGCTCCGGCCGGTCCGCCGCCACCAGCCGCGGCCGTGCGTCCGGTGTGCCCGCGTCGATCCAGGCCCCCAGTTCGGCGACGGTCGGCGCTTCGAACACCGCCCGCACCGGCAGTTCCACGCCCAGTGCCGCCCTGATTCCGCTGACCAGCCGCGTCGCGAGCAGGGAATGCCCGCCGAGCGCGAAGAACCCGTCGTCGACGGTCACCGCGCCGGCGCCGAGCACGTCGGCGAACAGTCCACACAGGACTTCCTCGCGGGTGGTACGCGGCGCCCGACCCGGCCCGGCCGCGTACTCCGGCGCGGGCAGCGCGGCACGGTCCAGCTTGCCGTTCGCGGTCAGCGGCAACCGGTCGAGCGGCACCACGGCCGAGGGCACCAGGTACCCGGGCAGCCGCTCGGCCGCGGCCGAGCGCAGTTCCGTCGGGTCCGCCGGGCCGACCGCGTAGGCGACGAGCCTGCGGTCACCAGGCCGGTCCTCGCGGACGATCACGGTCGCCGCGGACACCCCGTCCTGCGCGCGCAGCACGGCTTCGATCTCACCGAGTTCGATACGGAACCCGCGCACCTTCACCTGGTCGTCCGCGCGGCCGACGAACACGAGCCTGCCTTCGGCGTCCCACCGGACCAGGTCACCGGTCCGGTAGAGGCGGCCGTCGCCGAAGGGGTTCGCCACGAACCGCTCCGCCGTCAACCCCGGCCTGCCGACGTACCCCCTCGCCAGCTGCGGCCCCGACACGTACAACTCGCCCACCACGTTCGGCGGCACCGGGCGCAACGCCGCGTCCAGCACGAAGACCCGCGCACCCGCGATCGGCCGTCCGATCGGGACCGTGGTCCCGGCACCGGTGAGCGGCTCGCTCATCGCGGCGCACACCGTGGATTCGGTCGGACCGTACGCGTTGATCACCCGTCTGCCCGGTGCCCAGCGCGCGACCAGCTCGGCGGGCGCGGCCTCACCGGCCACCACCAGCGTCCGGAGCTCGGGGAGCGCTTCCGAATCGTCCATTGTGGACAGAACGGAGGGCGGCAGGGTGACGTGGCTGATCCGCTCGTCGCGGAGCAGCGCGGCCAGCTCGCCGCCAGCCGATGCGGAACCGAGTACGAGCGTGGCGCCCGCGGCCACCGAGGTCGCCAGCTCGGACACCGACGCGTCGAAACTCGGCGACGCGAACTGCAGCACCCGGCTCCCCGCCTCGATGGCGAACCGCTCCACCTGCGCCGCCGCCAGCGAGCCGACGCCTCGATGGGGCACTTCGACGCCCTTCGGCCGCCCCGTCGACCCCGACGTGAACATCACATACGCGGTACTCCCCGGATCGATCTCGATCTCCGGAGCAGAAGTGGGGAACTCCCCAGTTAGACCCGCGTCGGCCCAGGCCGCATCGAGCACGACGACCGGCTGCGCGACGGCGAGCATGTACTCGATCCGCTCGGCGGGATATCCCGGATCCACCGGCACGTAGGCAGCGCCCGCTTTCAGCACGCCGAGGATCGCCGCAAACAGAACCGGGGACCTCCCCAGTTCAACGGCCACGCGCTGCCCCGGCCGGACACCGCGTGCCACCAAGGAATGCGCGATCCGGTTCGCCCAGGCGTCCAGCTCCGCGTAGGTCCACGTATCCCCGTCGCACACCAGCGCGGGTGCATCCGGGGAGATCCCCACTTGCCGCGCCAGCAGGCCCGGCAGCGTGTCGCCGAGCACCGGCTGGTCACCGCGCCCCCAGGCGAGCACCCGGTCCCGTTCGGCCGCCTCGAGCGCAAGCGCCGCACCGACTGGTTCGTCCAACCCGGCCTCACCGAGATGGATGAGAAGGCGCACGAGCCGCTCGTGATGGTTAGCGAGATCGGTCTCGCCGTAGAAGTCCGCGTCGGCGTGCGAGTCGAAGCGCAACCCGCCTTCGGGAAGGCGGCAGAAGAAGAGCGACAGGTCGTCGACCGGGCTCTGCGACACCTTGTGCAGCACGGCTTCCTGGTCGCCGAGCCGGAACGAATCGCTCAGCGGCAGCTTGTTGAGCACCGGCCCGAAGTAGGGCCCGCCGGGATGCGGAACGAGATCACGGCGAATTTCCTCACCGCGGTAGTCCTGGAACCGCATGACTTCCGCGATCTCCGCCGAAACCGCAGCACACAGGCTCGCCCACGACTGCGCCCTGGTGACGGAAACGCGAACAGGAACCACGTTCGCGGTGACGGTCGGCAGATTTCGCGCACTTTCCGAAACGCGTCCACTGACCGGAAGACTCAATAACACATCCTCGTCGCCGCGAACCCAGGAGACGTACGCCGCCGCGGCCGTCGCCACCAGACGAAACCACGGGACCCCCGCCGCCGAAGCGACCTCGGCAATTCGAGTGAATTGCGCACCGGAAAGCACCGTCGTTTTCCGACGAGCAGCACTCGCGAGTTTCGCGCCACCGGCGACATAGGTCGGCGCTGGCCGATCAGCCAGCCGCGACTTCCACCACTGCTCCGTTTCGGCGAACTCCGCCGACGCGCGGTGGCGCTCCTCCGCTTCGAGGTAGTCCGAGAACTGGCCGAACCACGGTTCACCGGCGTCCTCGCCACGGCTGAGCGCGGTGTACACCTCGGCGAGCCGCCGGTTGATCCTGGCGATCCCGATCCCGTCGACCACGAGGTGGTGGTACCCCTGGAAGAGCCACGAGCGCTCGGCCGACAGGCGCAGCAGGGTGAACTCGAAGACCGGGCCTTTTTCCAGGTCGTAGGGAACTTTCAGCCGATCGTGCAGCCACCGCTCGGCTGCTTCCGCCGGCGCCGCCTCGCCGGAGAGGTCGACCGTGCGGAGCACGTGCTCGGGCGCCTCGGCGAACCGCTGCACCGGGCGCCCGCCGACCTCGGCGAAGACGCTGCGCAGGCACTCCGCCTCCGAGACGACCACACGCAGCGCGCTGTCCAGCACCGGGACGTCCACCGGGCGGCGGAGATCGAGAAACAAACCGATGTTGTAGGAAAGCTCCTCGCGGTTTACCTGGCTCGCATACCAGATTCCGCGTTGTGCGGCGGAAAGTGGCACAAAGGTGCCATACGATCCACTGGCCCCCATGGTGAAGCCCTCCCCCGCCACGGGTTTCCCCGCGGCCACCAAATCCCGGGCACGACGACACCGCAGTTCGTCGCCACGAACTGCGCCCACCGCATCCGAGATATCCGGCTCCCCAGACCGTGTGCCTCACCCGCCAAGCGAGCCGCCGACACTCCTGTCGGTTGGTTGCTCACCGGTTGGCGACCGAGGCATCTCTTTCACTATATACACGCCGACGACGACGGGGTAGCAGTTGAACTTTCCAGTGACGCAACGTCGTCAATCCCGTTCCCGACGTAGTTTTGGGCGCGTCAAACAATTGTGCGACAGAACACAGATCGGCGCCGGCCGGGTATGCGACCGGCGCCGATCCCCCTGCTCCCCGAAACCGGTCAGCGGCCCCCGAACCCCGGTATGCCGCCGAACGGGTTGCCCTGCTGCTCCTGCGGCTGCTGCGGCACCGTGGTCTGCTCGGTGTCGGTCGCGCTGCCGAGGGTCACCGTGACGTCCTGCTGCGAGCCGTCGGCGTGCTTGACCGTCACCGGCACCTGCTGGCCCGGCGTGTGCTTGAGCACCTCGGCCATCAGGTCCGCGTAGGAGTTGATCGGCGTCTTGTCGATCGAGAGGATCGTGTCGCCCTGCTTGATCCCCGCCTGTGCGGCGGGCCCGCCGTCCTGTACCCCGGCGAGCTGGGTGCCGCCGTCGGCCGAACCCGACTGGGCCTGCACGCTGCCGCTCACGCCCAGCACCGGCTTGGTCGCCTTGCCGTTCTGCATCAGCTCGTTCGCGATCTGCTTCGCCTTGTCGATCGGGATGGAGAACCCGAGTCCGTACGCCTGCAGCCCGCCGTTGGAGCTCTGCCCCGGCTCGACCGCGGAGTTCACCGCGACGACCTGGCCGTCCATGTTGACCAGCGGGCCACCCGAGTTGCCGGGGTTGATCGGGGCGTCGGTCTGGAGTCCGTTGTAGACGACCACGCCGCCGCCACCGTCCTCGCCGCCCGCCTTCACCGTCCGGCTCAGCGCGCTGATGATCCCGGCGGTCACCGTGTTGGACAGCTGCTCCGGGCTGCCGACCGCGGCGACCGGCTGGCCCACCTTCAGCGAGCTGGACTGGCCGAGCACGGCCGGGGTGAGGCCGCTGGCGTTGTCGAGCTTGATGACCGCGAGGTCGTAGGACGGCGCGGTGCCCTTGACCGTCGCGCTCAGCTTCTTCCCGTCGGCCGTGGTGACCTGGATCTTCCCGCCCTTCGCGGCGCTGGAGACGACGTGGTTGTTGGTCAGCACGTACCCGTCGGGGGTCAGGATGATCCCGGTGCCGGTGACCGTGCCCTGCTGCGTCGGGATCTTGATGTCGACCGTGAACTTCGTCGCGACCTCGGCCGCGTACGCCACCGAGCCCGCCTGTGAGGAGACCTGGCTCGCCGATGGCGGCTGCGAGGAGAGCACCGGCGGATTGTCGCCGCTCGCGAGCAGCGCGCTGCCCCCGATCCCGACGCCGCCGCCGATCAGGCCCGCGATGATGGCGGTCACCACGATCGGCGTCGACACCTTCCGCTTCGGCCTGGCCTGCGTCGCGACCGGAGCGGGCACGCCGTAGGGCTGCTGCTCGGGCGCGCCGTAAGGCGGAGCGGCCGCGCCCTGCTGGTGCCACCACGTCTGCGTAGGGGACGGCTGCGGCTGCGGTTGCTGGGGCTCGACGGGCGGCTGAGCCTGCGGCTGGTGCGCCTGCTCGGGGTGCGCCTGCGCGGGCTGCGCCTGCGGCTGCTGCGGCTCGTCCTGCGGTGGCAAGTTCTCGGTCATGCTCCCAAGATCGGGCCTGAACCTGAGAATCCGCGCAGAAGCGCCTTAGAACCGTCGATGAACCTCAGGCGCGTCGCCGCGAGGGCAGCCGGGAACCACGTTCCGAGGATCTGCTCGGCATCGAGATCCGGAACACCGGTTTCGACGCGTTCGGTGACGACGCGGTCCTCGACATCTCGCCCGCGGGCAGGGCGAAGCTGGCCGGGTACGGGGTGCTGGTGCACGACGAATGGTCACCGGCGGTAATCCGATCCACCGGCCAGGAGATCCTCGACGGCGCTGTCTCCCTGCCGCCGCTCACCAGCCAGGTTCACGGATATCGCGAGGAAGCGGCGAGCGACTGACCTCAGGCGGTTCCGATGGCGAAGACGTGCAGGTCCTTGTTCACCGGCAGCGTCACCTTCGCGACCTGCTTCCCCTCGGGCACTTCGAACGGCGCGGTCGCGTAGACGTACGCCGGGCCGCCGGGACCGCCGAACTGGTTGCGGTGGTCCGTTCGCGCGACGACGGTGTTGCCGAACACGGGCGAGCCGTCTCCGCCGGGCAGAACCCAGTCACCGAAGGACAAATCGGCCCGCGCGGTGCTCCCGTCGGTGAACGTGACGGTCGCCTCGCCGCGATGGTCGCCGTGGGTCGCCGCGCCGACGAACAGCAGGCGCTTACCCGCGGCGACGGTCACGGCCTGCCCGTTCGCGACCACGTTGTCCTTGCGGCCGGACGGGACGGCAGCCCAGGTCACCGAGGTCCCCGAGACGGGCAGCGTGGCGCCCGCCTTCAGCCCGGCGGCGGCGAGCGCCTGGCGCGAGTAGCTGTTGCCGTCGCCGTCGAAATCGCCCTGTCCCGCATCCGTGTCGTCCGAAACGCCCGCGTTGCCGTACGCCGCGGGGAAGCTTCCCTTGGGCGCGACCAGCACGATCACCGAAGCGCGCACGGGATCGCCGCTGCCCCGCACCGTCACCGGGATCTCGTGGTACCCGGGTGCGGCCGTCGGCGCCGCGGTGACCTCGAACTTCGCACTCCCCGCACCGGTGCACCCGTCCAGCGGCACCACCGGCAGCCCGCGCACGCCGAGGCCGGGCGGCGGAGCCGTGGTGACGAACAGCGCCGGATCCGCCCCGCCGAGCCGCTGACCGTCCACAGTGAACTGTCCGGAGCCGCCAGGCTCGACGGTGACCTGGTTCGGCGTCGCCGACGCGAGGAACGGGCGCTCCCCTTCGCGGTAGGAGGGCGGCGGCGCGTCGGCCGCCCATCGCGTGTCAGGAGTGGCGGCAAGGGAGAAGTCGAGCCGCCCGCCCGTGCGCACGACGTCGGACGGGAGGAAGGTGCGCTCCCAGTCGCGGCCGTTCAGCGCGAGTCCGTGCACGTACGGGGTTTCCGCCGAGGCCCGCGGCGCGCGGATGTCGAGATCGCGGCCGGGCAGGTCCAGCACGGCGCGTTCGAACAGCGGGCTGTGCACGGTCAGGTCGGCGGTGCCCGGTGTCGACGGGTAGATCCCGAGCGCGGCCCACACGTACCACGAGGACTGGGCGCCGAGGTCGTCGTTGCCCGGTTCGCCGTCCGGCGTGGCGTTGAACAGCGTCGTCGCGATCTTCCGCACGACCGACTGCGTCTTCCACGGCTGCCCGAGGTGGTTGTACAGCCACGGCACACCGAAGTCCGGCTCGTTGCCCGCCCACATGTACGGCTCGTTCGGGCCGACGTTGAGCTTGGTGAAGAACTCGTCGAGGCGCTCGGTGGCCGCCGCCCTGCCGCCCATCGCGGTGATCAGGCCGGCCGGGTTCTGCGGCACGAGCCAGGTGTACTGCGCGGCGTTGCCCTCGTCGAACCCGTCCTGGCCGAACTTGCCCGGCGGCGCGGGCTGGTAGGCGGGCCCGTCGGGGAAGCGGCCGTTCTCCCCGCGCGGCTGCAGGTACCCGGTCGAGGTGTTGAGGATGTGCTGCCAGTTCTGGCCGCGGCGGGCGAACTCGCGCGCGGTGCCGCGATCGCCCGCCGCCTTCGCGAGCTGTGCGATGGCGAAGTCGTCGATCGCCCATTCCAGCGTGATCGACGCGCCGACGCGGGCGTGGTCGCCCCGTGCGTCGTTGTTGTTCGGCGCGTACCCGCGCGCGACGTAGTTTTCGACCCCGCGCCGCTCCTGGTAGGCGCCGGGCGTGTGATCGACCGTGGTCGCGCCCTTGACCAGGTACTTCAACGCGGTCGGCAGATCGAAGTCCCGCGCGCCGAAGGCGTACAGGTTCGCGATGAGCGGCACGGAGTTGTCGCCGGTCATCTGCCCGGTGTAGTCGTTGGCCATCGGCCACCTCGGCCACCAGCCGCCCTGGACGGCGTCGTTGGTGAGCGACTGCGCCATGTCGCTTGCCTCGCGCGGGAACAGCATGGCGTGCAACGGGGCGAGCGAGCGGTAGGTGTCCCAGTCGGAGAAGTTCGCGTACTGGGTGCGGCCGGGCGGCAGGGTGCGGATCCTGTCGTCGAAGCCGAGGTACCGGCCGTCGGCGTCGTTGAACGTGTTGGGATGCTGCAACGAGTGGTAGAGCGCGGTGTAGAACGTCTTGAGCTGCGCGGTGTCCCGCCCGGCGACCCTGATCCTGCCCAGCGCGCCGGACCAGCGTGCCCGCGTGTCCGAGCGCACCGCGTTCGCGTCCCAGCCGGGTACCTCCGCCACCATGTTCGCCTTCGCCCCCGATACGTCCACATAGGACATCGAGACCTTGGCGCGCACCACGTCTCCGCCGAAGGTCAGGTACGCGCCCGCCTTCGGAGCGTCCACAGTGGAGGATCCAGGGGTGACCTTCTTGCCGTCCCAGGTCCCGTGCGCGGTGAACGGCTGGTCGAAGGTGATGGCGTAGTGGACCGTGTACTTGTTGGGCTTGCCGCAGAAGTTGCCGGTGGTCGCGGAGCCGGTGACTTCCCGGTCACCGGTGACCGCGAGATCCGCCCGCGAATTGCCCGCGAGGCTCGCGCCACCCTTGACCAGCACCTGCCGCGCGCCCTCGGCGGGGAAGGTGAAGGTGGCGAGCCCGGTGCGGGTGGTCGCGGTCAGCTCCGCGCGCACCTTCGAATCGGCGAGCGTCACCGCGTAGTAGCCGGGTTCCGCCCGCTCGCCGTCGTGGGAGAAGTGCTCCGTCCGATCCCACGGCGCGGCCCCGAGGTCACCGGTGACCGGCAAGATGGGGACGTCCCCGAATGCGTTGCAGCCGACCGAGGCGTGGTCGAGGCTGAACCCGCGGATCTGGTCGCTGTGGTACTGGTAGCCCGCGTAGGCGCCCTTGGTGTCCGGCGAGAACTGCATCATCCCGAACGGCACCGCGGCGCCGGGGAAGTTGTTGATCTCGCCGACCGAGCTGCCGCCGGTGCCGGTCCCGATGAACGGATCCACGTACGAAGCGGGGTCCGCCACCAGTGGCGCCTCTCCCTGCGCCGCCGAAACGGGGAGCACCCCGGTTAGTATCACCGACGCGAACACGGCCGCGAGGCCGGACTTCTTGCGAACCCCCATGAACGCCTCCCGGATTCCGGTCGCACCGGTGGTGACGATTCGCGACGGCCCGACCACCGGTCAAGGCTTTGACAAAGATCTGACCACCCGCGCGAGCGAATCCCCTCTTCGGACGAAGGCGGTTACGATCACCAGGAGGAAGGGAGAACGCCTTGAGCAACACCGAAACGGCTCCCGACGAGCTGGTCTGCGGTGAGCGGCCGGGACACGCGGTCTCGGTGCTCGAACCGCGCGAGGTGCCGCTCGGCGGCCCGCGCGCGATGACCGTGCGGCGCACTCTTCCGCAACGGGCGCGCTCGCTCATCGGCGCTTGGTGCTTCGCCGACCACTACGGCCCCGCCGACGTGGCGAAAACGGGCGGGATGGACGTCGCGCCCCACCCCCACACCGGCCTGCAGACCGCGAGCTGGCTGTTCAGCGGCGAAATCGAGCACCGCGACAGCCTCGGCACGCACGCGATGGTGCGGCCGGGCGAGCTGAACCTGATGACCGGCGGGCACGGCATCTGCCATTCGGAGGTGTCGACGCCGGGCACCACGATCCTGCACGGCGTCCAGCTCTGGATCGCGCTGCCGGACGAGCACCGGCACGCACCGCGCGCGTTCCGGCACTACGCACCGCCGGTACGCGACCTCGGCGACGCGTCGGCGCGCGTGTTCCTCGGCTCCCTAGCGGGGGAAACCTCGCCCGTCGAGACCTTCACACCGCTGCTCGGCGCCGAGCTGGCCCTGGACCCCGGCGCCCGGCTTTCGCTCGCCGTCGACCCGTCGTTCGAGCACGGCGTGCTGGTCGACCTCGGCGCGGTTTCCCTGGACGGCATCGATCTCGCCACCGCGGAACTCGGCTACGCGGGCCCTGGCCGCGACGCGCTCGAACTGGTGAACCGCGGCGACGAGCCCGCCCGGGTGCTGCTTCTCGGCGGCCCGCCGTTCGGCGAGGAGATCGTGATGTGGTGGAACTTCGTAGGCCGCGACCACGAGGAAATCGCCGCGTTCCGCGAAGCGTGGCAGGCCGGGTCCGACCAGTTCGGCCGGGTCGAAGGCTTCGAGGGCACCCCGCAGCGCCTTCCCGCGCCCGCGCTGCCGAACACCCGGCTCGTGCCGCGGCGCAACCCGAAGTGAGGAGCACTATGTCCACTGTGGACAACAACACCGGTGAACACCGCTACGAGATCTCCGTGGACGGCGAACTGGCCGGGTTCACCGCGTACCGCGACCACGGCGAGCAGCGGGTGTTCCACCACACCGAGATCGGCGACGCGTTCGGCGGCCGCGGGCTGAGCACGGAACTGGTCGCGCAGGCACTCGCGGACACCCGCGACGCGGGGAAGCGGATCGTCGGCGTGTGCCCGTTCGTCGCCGCCTTCCTGCGGAAACACCCGGAGTTCGCCGAGCACAGCGATCCCGCGACGCCCGAAGTGCTGGCGTGGCTGAAGGAGCAGCTCGGAGATCACAGCGGCAGCCCGCGTTCGAGGTAGCCCAGCGCTTCGTCCAGTGTGGACAGATCGGGTAGTTCCGGCCGTTCCGACCAGCTGAGCCACACCTGCAGCATGATGCCGAACACGGCGCCGACGAAGCTGAGGACGGCGGGATCGTCCTCGGCTCGCCCGGTGCGTTCGGCCACCAAGGAAGCCAGCATCGCCTGGTTGGCCTTGATGTTGTCCAGGCTCGCGGCCCACAGCTCCGGCACGGTGAGCACGAGCAGCCTGGTGTCCCGCCGCTCGGCCAGCTCCACTTCGGACAGTCCGGCGAACGCGGCGCGGAACGCCGCGCGAACGGCTTGGACCGGGCTCAGTTCCGGCGGCTGCGCGCGGAAGGCGTCGGCCACCGCCGGGTCGGCGCCATCGGAAACGATCAGGCGTTCCTTCGTCGCGAAGTACCGGAACACCGTGCTCGGCGACACCTCCGCCGCCTCGGCGACCTGCTCGACGGTCGTCTCGGCGTAGCCGCGCTCGGTGAACAGGCGCAGCGCGTGCCGCCGGATCGTCTCCTTGGTCTGGATCTTCTTGCGCTCACGAAGGGACACCGCCCACCTCCAACGGGATCACCGAAAGGTACTTGCCCCCGGCGCTCTGCCGCGGCGGCTCGTCGTCGCGAGACACGGAGACCGCGTCGAGTCCTTGCCCGGCAAGGAGTTCTTCGACGCTCTTGCGAACGTCGTGCCACACCGCGTCACCGTCGAAACCGGACACGACGGCGAGCCGGATCCACAGCTCCGCCCGCGCGGTCTGGACCACCTGGAACAACCCGACGCCCGGCACGTGGTCGACGGCGGTGTTCAGTGCCAGCGGGGAAACGCGCACGGTTTCGCCGCCGGGCGCGGCAAAAGCCAGCAGGCTCGCGGACCGGCCCTCGACGCGGAACGCGGGCGCTTCGTCACCGCACGGACACGGATCGGGCCGCTGCACCACGCTGTCGCCGAGGTCGTAGCGCAGGATCGGCTGCACCCGGTTGGCGAGGTTGCTGATCAGCGCCGTGTGCGAGGGCTCGCCCGCCGGGACGGGCCGGTACTCCTCGTCGACCGGTTCGAGGATCGCCCACGAAGCGTTGACGTGGAACCAACCTTCGGCGCATCCCCTAGTCAGGAATGGGCATTCGGTGGCGCCGTAAGTGCTGCGGACCTTCGCCCCGAACGCCGCGGCCATGCGCGTGGTCTCGGCCGGGGTGAGCCCTTCGCCCGCCGGTTCCACCAGTACTGGGGAGATCCCCAGTTGTCCCGCTTCCTGCGCGTCGGCCAGCAGGGACAGCACGCTCGCGTAGCCGATCAGGATCGACGGCCGGAAGCGGTTGAGGTCCTCGACGAGTTCCGCGATCGGGGCGTGCACGGAGAACGCGCGGACGCGGTCGCGCGTCAGCGGGCTGGCGAAGAGCCGCTCCGAACCCGCCGCCACCAGGAAGTGCCCACCGGTGGCGACGACCATCCCGATCCGGGGCCCGCCTCGCAGCACCTTCGCGGCGCCCGCAACACCGAGCCAGGACGCCCGCATCTTCCCCGCCAGCGCGACGTTCACGCGCAGCGCCCGCTCGTCCACGACGAAGATGCCGGGCGCGCCGGTGGTCCCGGAGGTGGTGACGAGCGTGTAGTGCCCGACGAAGCGCTGCCCGGCCAGCTCGGGGTCCGCGACGAACCGCTGCGCGCGCTCCCAGGTCACGGCCGGATCGGTGACCCAGTCGTCGAACTCGGGCATGAGGATCTTCTTGCTGGTCACCGGGAGCAGCGCCGGATCGTCGACGCGCTCGGGCAGGTCGCGGTACCGCCGCCGGTACCAGGGTGACCGCGTCCGCGCGTAGGCGACCAGATCGGCGAGCCGATCGGACCGGTGCATGACCCCTCCAGAAACTGAAAGTTGACTCTCACTTAAGAGCCTACTCCGAATTTCTGCCCCGGATCACCACCCTGGCCGCTTCCTCGGACTTCTCGACGACGAGATCCTTGCTGTACCCGTGCGTTTCGAGGACGCCGTCGAGGTAGAACGTGGCGTAGCCGTGGGCCTGCGCGAGAAGCTGCTCCATCAGCGCCAGGCCCGACTGCGCGTCCGGTGCCGCGGCGAACGAGAGCGTGAGCAGCTCGTCCATCAGCGCTCGCGTGTGCCCGTGCAGTTCGGCGTACTTCGGGCCGAGCAGGCCATCGGCGTAGATCACGTGCAGCCCGGCGCGGCGTTCGATCATGTACCGGGTGTAGGCGCCGAAGGCGGCGGCGAGCTTGCCGACCGGGTCGTCCCGCGCCGCGGCCGCCGCGCGGATCCGGTCCGCGAGCTGATCCGCGACCGCCATCGCGACGGCCGCCAGCAGCGCGTCCCGGTCGGCGAAGTGGCGGTACGGCGCCGCCTGGCTCACCCCCGCTCGCCTGGCGATCTCGGCGACCGAAAACGCACCGATGCCCTGTTCGGCGATCAGGGTGAGCGACGTCTCCACGAGCGTCGCGCGCAGGTCGCCGTGGTGATAACCGCGTGCCATCGGCTCAGCTCACATCCTTCCGGCTTGCCGCAATGTTATACCCTTCTTACACTCGATCACGTATTCACGTCCGACCATGTATTGCGCCCGGGTTTCCGGGACTCGATGGAGGGTTTCATGTCAACGACTCACGCGATCGCCGCACCGGGACCGGGCCAGCCGCTCGAACCGACCACGATCGAACGCCGTGAGCTCCGCGGTGAGGACGTGCGGATCGACATCAGCTTCGCGGGCATCTGCCACAGTGACATCCACCAGGCGAAGCAGGAGTGGGGCAAGGCCATCTTCCCGATGGTCCCCGGTCACGAGATCGCGGGCGTGGTGTCCGCGGTCGGCTCCGCGGTGACGAAGTACCAGGTGGGCGACCGCGTCGGCGTCGGCTGCATGGTCGACTCGTGCGGCGAGTGCGAGTACTGCGTCGCCGGTAGCGAGCAGTTCTGCGTCAAGGGCAACATCCAGACCTACAACGGCGTCGGCTTCGACGGCGAGAACACCTACGGCGGGTACAGCCGCCAGATCGTGGTGAAGGAGTCGTTCGTCTGCCGCATCCCCGAAGGGATCGAGCTCGACGTGGCCGCGCCCCTGCTGTGCGCGGGCATCACCACCTACTCCCCGCTGCACCAGTGGAAAGCCGGTCCCGGCAAGAAGGTCGCCGTGGTCGGCCTCGGCGGGCTCGGCCACATGGCGGTGAAGATCGCGGCCGCGATGGGCGCGGAGGTCACCGTGCTGAGCCAGAGCCTGAAGAAGCAGGAAGACGGCCTCAAACTCGGCGCGCAGCACTACTACGCGACGGGTGACGAGTCGACCTTCAAGACGCTCCGCGGCACGTTCGACATCATCCTGAACACGGTTTCCGCCGAACTGCCCATCGACGCCTATCTCTCGCTGCTGCGGGTCGGCGGCGCCATGGTGAACGTCGGCGCACCGGCGAACTCGTTGTCCTACAACGCCTTCTCGCTGCTCGGCGGGAACAAGGTGCTCGCGGGCTCGATGATCGGCGGCATCCCGGAGACGCAGGAGATGCTGGACTTCTGCGCCGAGCACGGCATCGGCGCCGAGATCGAGGTCATCGACGCGGAGCAGGTCAACACCGCCTACGAGCGGGTCGAGAACAGCGATGTCCGGTACCGCTTCGTCATCGACGCGGCGACCATCGGCAAGGAGTGAACACGGCGGTGAGCACCGGCTCCTACCAGCCGGTGCCCACCGTCCACATCAGACTGCTCAGTATTCGCGCCACAGTTCGAAGCTGTGGATCGCCGGGATGTCGCGGCAGTCGTACGGGCGGTCCTTGTTCTCCTGCTCGTTCTTGGCCCGTGCCACCGATTCGCAGCCCAGTTTCACGAACGGCTTGTCGTTGTCGTTGTTGTACGCGAACGACTGCACGTAGACCCAGGTCCCCTGCGCGGTGACCTCGCCACCGGTGCTGGCGACCGCCGAAGCGGGTGCGAGCAGCGCGGCACCGGCGAGCGGGAGCGCGATGCCGAGAGTGGCCACAAACTTGCGATTCACCGAAAATCCCCTTGGTTCGTCGGCCGGAAAGGCTTCTGCCACTGTGGATGTTGGCAGAAATTCCCTGCCGGAACGGCCGCGAAGGTACTTTTGGCTGTCGCTTCTGTCCGAACGTCCGCTCAGACCCCGGTGACCTGCCGGATCCAGGCCAGCTACGAGAACACGTCGCCGCCGCCCGCGATGCGCTCGCGATCGGAGTTGGCGAAGACACCGACCAGGGTGTCCTCGTTCCCGGCACCGGTGGCCATGATCGGCCCGCCGGAGTCACCGCCCGCGGGTACCCCGGAAACGCTCTCCGCGCAGAAATCCGTGCCGCCGGGCTCGACGATCCCCTCGCACCGAGGGTCGTTTTCGGGGAGGATCCTCAGTTCGGACTGCTTGAGCACGTCGGACTGGCAGGTGTTCTCGTCACCGGTACAGGTGGCGCCCCAGCCGAGCTGCCGGACGTTCTGCCCGGCGCGCACCGGCTCCGAGGCGAGCAGCTTCGCCGGCGTGACGTCCATCGGCGGAACCTTGATCAGCATCATGTCCGCGACGTCGCTGCCCTTCCGGCTGCCCTGCACCGGGTGAACCACTTTCCCCGTCCGCTGATCGAGGCTGCCGACGTGGAATTCGATTCGTTCGTCCGCGATTTCTTGGGCGGTTTCGAAGAAGCAGTGCGACGCGCTGATGATCCATTCACGACTGATCGCGGTTCCCGTGCATTCGGGTTTACCGTCGACCAGCATCCGCACGGCCCACGGCCCGTGAGTGGCGACCGAACCGCCGATCACCGCGGAGGCCGCGGGCGCCGGGAGTACCGCAGCGAGCGCCAGCAGGGGCAGCAGAACCGTCAACCGTTTCATGGGAGTCCTTTTCTCGATCCGTATTCCCTTGCTACCAGCGCTCCGTGGTTACGCGCAGCGCGAGCGGTGGCTCCTTGCCCGATCGGACACGAATCGCAGTTCGGGTACCGTCGGCACCATGCCCGACGAGCTGGACCAGCGGCTCGCGCGGATCGCCCGCACCCCGTTCCGCGCGAAGTTCCACCTGCGCGCGCACGAACGCGCTTCGGTCGAGGAACGCGGCATGGCCACCATGCGGGTGCACGCTCGCGACCTGATCTTCAAACGGCTCGCACCCGCGTCGCCGTACCGCGACGGCAAGCAGACGCCCTACCGCGGGCACCCCGTCTTCATCGCGCAGCACGCGACCGGCACCTGCTGCCGCTCGTGCCTGCAGCGCTGCCACGACATCCCGAAGGGCCACGAGCTCACGAACGACGAGCAGGCCTACGTCGTCGACGTGATCTGCCGGTGGATCGGGAACGAGTGCGCGCACCCCTAGGGGGTGGATCACGGGGCTTCCCCGATGTGCGGCGCGCTCCCGCCTGCGACAGTGATACCCGTCACCGGCTGGGAGGACGGGGAAGATGATGGTGCGACGAAGTTTCCTGGCCGCGCCCGCGCTGCTGCTGGCGGGTGTGCTCGCGATGAAGTTCGGCTGGAAGGGCAACGACGATCTCGGCTGGGGTCTCGCGCTTCCACTGTGGACGGTCGCGCACGTGCTGTACGTGCTGGGCTACCTCGGTTTCGGTGTCGTGCTGGTGTCGTTGTGGTCGCGGGCGCGCAAGGCGGCCGCCGGCCCGCTCGACCGGGCTGGGGTCGAAACCGTTTCGGCCGTCGGCGGGATCGGGTTGATCGCGATGCTCGGGCAGATGGTGATCGACCTCGTCGTGGGATTCCGCGCGCCGGATCGCGCGGGCATGTCGGCGATCTCGAAGTCCATTCACGACATCCCCGGTTTCGGGTTCTTCTACGGGTTGGTGCCCGCGCTGCTGTTCGTCGCGGCGACACTGCTGATCGCGTTCCTCGCGGTGCACCGCCGGGTCCCGGTGTGGCCCGCCGCGGTGTTCGCCATCGGGAGCTTCTGCGTCGGCACGGGTGTCACGGCGTTGATGATCGGTGGCGGCGTGGCGCTGTGCGTGGCACTCCCGGCTCTCGCTCCGAACGCTACGGGCCCGGCCCGCGCGACGGCCGCCGCGTAGTCGAATTCGGGTTGGCCTGTGCCGGTTCGGCACGTAGCTTGGGGACTGTGGACTCGCTGGGCTTTCGGACCGATCTCATGCTGCTCGCGTTGCAGGGCAGCGAAATCACCTCGCACGATGGGCACGTCGTCGTGCGAACGCCGGAAAATCCCAGCTACCACAGCGGAAACTTCCTCCTGCTGATCGCGCCACCCGCTCCGGGGGCGGTGTCCTCGTGGGTCGCGGAGTTCTCGCGCGAGTTTCCGGACGCGTCGCACCTGCTGCTCGGCGTGGACGGCACCGCGGGTGAGTTCGGTTCGCCGGACGAAGTCGCGGCCGCCGGGCTGATCCCGGATCTGAGCACGGTCATGACGGCGTCTTCGGTGCATCTTCCGTTGCATCCCAACGAATCCGCGACGTTCCGCATGCTGACGCCCGAAGACTGGGCACCGATGACCGAGATGCGCGAGGCGTGCAACGTCGACCACGAGCCTGCCGCGTACCGCGCGTTCGTGCGGCCCAAGATGGCTGCTCTGCGGCGGCTGCAGGAGGAGGGGCACGGGGGTTGGTTCGGGGCCTTCCTCGACGGCCTGCCGGTGGCAGGGCTCGGGATCTTCACCGACGGGTCCGGGATCGCGCGGTTCCAGAGCGTCAACACGCTGCCGGGGTACTGGCGGCAGGGACTCGCGGGGACGCTTGTCTACGAGGCTTCCCGTTACGCGTTCTCCCGGCTCGGGGTTCGTACGCTGGTCATGGTCGCCGATCCCGACGATGCCGCGATCCGGCTGTACAGGTCCTTGGGGTTCGAGGATTCGGAGACGCAGGCTCAGCTGTTCCGTCCTACCTCGCCGACAACCGCTGGGTGATCCGGTCGAACAGTTCCCCCAGCGGCTCGCCGAGATCGCGGCCGAACTCGGTCAGCCCGTACGTGACCTGAGGTGGCGTGGTCGGCTCGACCTTCCGCCAGATCAGGCCGTCCTGCGCCAGCGCGCGCAGGGTCTGCGCGAGCATCTTTTCGCTGATGCCCCGGATGCTCTCGCGCAGCTCGAAGAACCGAAGATCGCCGCTCTGCAAGGAGATCAGCACCCAGATCCCCCACCGGCTGGTCACGTGATCCACCACGTCGCGCGCCGGGCAGTCGGTGTGAAACACCTCATACCGCTGGCCTGACTCGGCCCACCTGCGCTGCACGCCTTCCACCATGTCATGAGCTTACCTCAAGGTATGTACTTACCAGAAGTTAGCGCGACTCCTAGCGTCGTGACCACAGTGGACATCGAGGTTGGGAGCTGATCATGATCGTGGTGACCGGGGCCACCGGGAACATCGGCGTGCCGTTGGTGCGGGCGCTGACTTCGGCGGGCGAACAGGTGACGGCGGTGTCGCGGCATCCGGCACCGGACGTTTCTCGCCACGTCGTGGCCGACCTGGCCGAGCCCGCCAGTCTCGAACCCGCGTTGGCCGGGGCGAAAGCGTTGTTCCTGCTGCTGTCCGGCGATCTGCACACCGTCGGAGCTGACATCATCGCGCGAGCCGCGGCCAGCGGAGTTCGCCGGATCGTCCTGCTCTCCTCGCAGGGTGTGGCGACCAGACCACAGGACCCGACCCGGATCGCGGTGCGCGCGGTGGAAGACGCGCTGCGGGAGTCCGGTCTGGAGTGGACCATCCTGCGGCCGGGCGGGTTCGCGTCCAACGCCTTGTGGTGGGCTTCATCCGTTCGTACGCGACGTGTTGTTGCCGCGCCCTTTGGTGACGTGGGGGTGCCGATCGTCGATCCATTGGATATTGCCGAGGTCGCGGCGGCTTGTCTTCTGGATTCCACTCATGCTGGTGGCGTGTACGAGTTGACTGGGCCCGAGGTGATCACGCCGCGGCAGCAGGCTTCGGCCATTGCTTCTGCATTGGGGTCTTCTGTGGAGTTTCACGAGTTGACCCGTGAGGAGGCTGCCGAGGGTATGGCGTTGAGTATGCCTCTGGAACTCGCTGGGGCTACTTTGGACATTCTCGGTTCTGCTACTGAGGCTGAGTTGCGGGTCAGTCCGGATGTTGAGCGGGTTCTTGGGCGGGCTCCTCGGTCGTTTGCTGAGTGGGTAGAGCGTCATGTTTCCGTGTTTCGGTAAGTTTCTGTTTTTGGTGGGCACGGTGAGAGTTTCAGGCACGCCTGCGGCGCGCCGTTGGCAACTGCCGCTCCTCGGTGCGGGTTCCGTCGTTGGTCACCAGCGGCAGTTGCCAACGGAACGAAAACCTTTGGTCGCCTTGGGGTAGCGTCCCCGACGCATTGACGGTCCCGTTCGTTTTTTGACCTGCGGTGTCGTTGTGGGCGCATTGTGGCAGGTTGTGATCATTTCTGTACCCGATCGGGTGATGGGTTGAGCGGTAGAATTGTTTTGTGGACGTATTAGAGATTCCTGTGGATCGGGTTATTGCTGATTCTGCGGAGCATTGGAAGAGGTGGTCTCGGTATGGGGATGCCATGTTGCTGCGGCAAATCGCGTGCATGAATCAGGAGTGGTCGCGAAGATCGGTGCTTGCCTGGGTGGCGTTGTCGTGCAACTGCACCCAGGCCGGGGCGGAACGGAAGGCGGCGCTCGCTGACGCGTTGACCTCATACCTACCCCGCACCCTCGAAGCACTGGAGAACGGGCTCATCGATGAGGGCATGGCGGCGAAGGTGTTCGAGGCCACCGCGTGCGCTTCCCAGGAGGTCGCGCGGGAAGTCGATGCGCAGGTGAAGTTCGAGAACAAGAACTCCGCCTCACTGCGCAGGATGGTCAACACGCTCCTGATGCGGGTTGATCCGAAAGGATACGAGGCGCGGCGGCGGGCCAAGACCGCCGCTCGCATGCTCGAAATCCGGCACGGGGATCACGGATCCTCGACCCTGTTCGCCGAACTACCCTCCGACCGTGCCCAAGCCATCTACGCCGCCTGTGATCGGGACGCGTTGGAGAAGAAGCGCCAAGGTGACAAGCGCACCATGGACCAGCTCAGGGTCGATGCGTTGGTGGAGCGATGCCTGGGCGGGGAGTGCGGTGGTAAACCGAAGGCGCAGATCTATGTCTACATCGACCTCCCCACCTTGATGGGCCTGCGGAACAACCCGGGCGAACTCGCCGGATGCGGGGAAATCTCACCCGAGATGGCCCGCGAGATCGCCTTCGACACCAACTCCATCTGGAACCGGATCGTGTCGGAACCGATGACCGGGCTACCGATCGACATGGGCCGCAAGAGCTACCGGCCATCGAAAAAGATGCGCAAATACATCCAAGTTCTGCACCGCACCTGCTGCATGATCGGCTGCCACAGACCCGCCCAGTACAGCGACCTCGACCACGCCCAACCTTGGAGCGAGGGCGGCGGGACCGACAAGGTCAACATCCGCCCGTTCTGCCGGGTGCACCACGGACTCCGCGACGAACCCGGGTGGGAATTCCACACCGACGCGAACGGGAACACTACGGTCATCGCACCCGACGGTCGCACCTACACCGACGACCCCACCGGCTTCATCTGACCTGCAAGCTCGGTTCCGCATGCGAGCACGTCCACTTGGGATCATAGGCCGGGAGACTGCTGACATCAGCAGCGACCCGAGCTTTCGGGCCCAACCTACGCTTGCTGGACGTTTGATTCTCAAGCTTCCTCTGACCGGAACTCCGCTTCCTGCACGAGGATGGCGAGCTGCACCCGGTTGGCGAGGTCCAGCTTCGTCATCGACCTGCTGACGTGCGCCTTCACCGTCGCCTCGCTCACCTGAAGCTCATGAGCAATGTCCGCATTGGACAGTCCATCCCCGACCTTCACCACGACGGCACGTTCGCGGTCGGTGAGGGTGGCGAGGCGGTCGCGGGCGGTGCGTTCCTTGGCGGGGTCGCGTCCGGTGAAGGCCGCGATCAACCTCGTCGTGACCGTGGGGGCGAGCATCGCGCCGCCGTCGGCGACGGTGCGAATAGCGGCGGCCAGGTCGCGCGGAGGTGTGTCCTTGAGCAGAAAACCGGCCGCGCCAAGGCGGAGCGCGCGGTGCACGTACTGGTCGAGGTCGAAAGTGGTGAGCATGACGTACCTCGGCGCATCCGGCCACGACGCGATCTCTTCGAGGGCGGTCAGGCCGTCGACGCGGGGCATGCGCACGTCCAGGAGCACCACGTCGGGGCGAAGTTCCCGGACGGCGTCGGCGAGTTCGTCGCCGTCGGTGGCTTCGCCCGCGACCTCGATGCCGTCGGCGGGCTCCAGGATCATGCGGAGACCCGCGCGGACGAGCGCCTCGTCGTCGACGATCAACACCCTGATCACGTTTCCTCCGCTTCCGGCGCCGGAATCCGCGCGGACAACGCGAAACCACCGTCCAGGCGCGGGCCGGACGACAGATCCCCGCCGAGCGTCTCGATGCGTTCGGCGACCCCGATCAGGCCGAGGCCGCTGCCGGGCAGTTCGGCGACCAGGGACGGTGGCGCCGCGTTGCGCACGGACACGTCCAGCGCCGAGGGCAAGTACCGGACGCCCACCTCCGTCGTGGCAAGCCCGGCGTGCTTGTGGACGTTCGTCAGTCCTTCTTGGACCAGGCGGTACGCGGCGTGCTCCACCGCGGGCGGCAGCTCACGCGGAACACCCTCCGTCTTAAGCATGACCGGCAAACCCGCCGCCTCCGATCGCGACACCAGACCCTCCACACCGGACAGTGTGGCCTGCTCGGTGCTTTCGGTGCTGGTGGTGAGGATGCCGAGCACCTGCCGCAACTGCGCCAGCGCTTCCCGTCCGGTGGTGCGGATCAACGCCGCTTCGGCGGAGATGCGCTCGTCCGCCGCGTTCACCTCGATCGCACCCGCGTGCAGCACCATCAGCGAAACCCGGTGTGCCACCACGTCGTGCATGTCGCGGGCGATACCGGCGCGTTCGGCCGCGCGCGCTTCGGCCGCTTTGGACTCCTGCTCGCGCCGCAACCGCTCGGCGCGGTCGACATGCCCGGCGATCACTTCGCGGCGGAACCGCGTCCACCTGCCCAACGCCACCGGCAGCACCACGAACAAGCCGCCTTCGCCCGCCCAGCCCGCCAGCGCGGCGCCGAAGTCCTGGCCGTTCCCCGGTAACGCCACCGCGAGCGCGACACCGGCCGCCGAGACGTACCCGGCCAGCACGGCGGGCCGGTGGACGAGCGCGGCGAAGTACGAGGCGACGCACACCGCGGGCCAGGAAAGAACCGTGAAGAAGGCGAGCAGCGCCACGCCGAAGAACAACCACTGGCGACGGGGCAGCGTCACGATCACCGCCAGCAGCGCCACCACGCAAAGCGCGGCGCGCACGTACCACGGCAACCAGTCCGGGGCCAGCGCGCGCTCGACGTACCCCGACGGCCCGCGGTTCCCGCGCGGGAGGAAACCGCCCGCGAGCACCACGGCACCGAGCAGGACCTTGTCCAGCCTGCGCACCGGATCCGACATCAGCCCAGCGTAGGGCGCCGAACAGCCGCGGAGCATCACCCTCCCGGCGGGTCCGGCCCCCTACGAAAGTGACAACACGAGTTCCGGTTCGCCGGACGTGGCGGGGCCGGTGGCACGGCCACGCTGACCGCCATGACCGAAAAGTACGCCATCGAGGCCACCGGCCTGACCAAGATCTACGGCGCGGGGGACGCCGAGGTGATCGCGCTCGACCACGTCGACCTCGCCGTGCCGCGCGGCAGGTTCACCGCGATCATGGGGCCGTCCGGCTCGGGGAAGTCGACCTTCATGCACTGCGCGGCCGGGCTCGACCGCCCCACCTCCGGCGAGGTCCTGCTCGGCGGCACCCCGCTGTCCGGGCTGCGCGACAACGACCTCACCGATCTGCGCCGCGAGCGCGTCGGGTTCGTCTTCCAGTCGTTCAACCTGCTGCCGACGCTCACCGCGCTGGAGAACATCACGCTCCCCCTCGACCTCGCGGGGCGACGTCCCGACCGCGAGTTGCTCGACCGGCTCGTCGTCACGCTCGGCATCGAAGGCAGGCTCGACCACCGGCCGAACCAGCTTTCCGGCGGCCAGCAGCAGCGCGTCGCCTGCGCACGCGCGCTGGTGACGAGCCCCGACGTGGTCTTCGCCGACGAGCCGACCGGCGCGCTCGACTCCGAAATGTCCGCGCAGCTGCTGGGTTTCCTCCGCGACAGCGTCACCGAACTCGGCCAGACCGTCGTGATGGTCACCCACGATCCCGGCGTCGCCGAGTACACCGACGAGATCGTCCGGCTCGCCGACGGCCGGGTCACCGAAAGGGCGGTCCTCTGATGCTGAAAGCACTTCTCCGGGACTTAGCGATCCACAAAGGACGAGCGGTGCTCACGTTGCTGGCCATCGCGCTGGGGGTCGCGGCGACGGTGGCCAGCATGGTCGTGTCCGATTCCGTAGCCGCCACGCTTTCCGAACGGCCCACCAGATCCGACGTCGGCGTCGTCGTCGCAAACGGGGATGCCCCCATTTATGAGCAGGCGCGTGCCGGGCTCGGCGCGTTGCCCGGGGTGACGGCGGCGACCGGGGTGCGCGCGGGACGAGCCGGGTTGATCGGCGCCGACGGCAAGCTGGTGACCGCGCCCGACAAGGCGGGCACCGGGTTCGACGGCACTGGGCGGTTTTCGCTCGTCAGCGGGAAAGCCCCGGCGCACAACGGAGAAATCGCGCTCGAAACCAAAGCCGCGAAGAAAGCCGGGCTCTCCGCCGGGGGCACCGCGCGCGTGGTGCTGAACGGGGAGCAGGTCACGCTGGCGGTGGTCGGCGTCTACGACTACCGGCCGGTGGGGCCCGCGTCGGGGACGATCACCGACCCGGTGCCCGCCGTCGCGTTCGACGGTGCGACCGCGGCCGGGCTGTTCCCCGGGTACGAACGCGTGGAGCTGACCACGAACGCCGATCCCGCCGCGATCGTGGCTGCGGCACGCGGCGCCATGCCGCGCGCGGCCGTCGCGCCGGGTACCGAATTGTCCTCGGCGGCGAAGGACGAAGTCGAGGGCAATGCGTCGGACCTGCGCGAAATGCTCCTGCCGTTCGCCGCGATCGCGCTGCTCGTCGGCATGTTCGTCATCTCCAACACGTTCACCGTCCTCGGTGCACAACGGTTGCGCCAGTTCGCATTGCTCCGAGCCGTCGGCGCACGCCGCGGTCAGTTGCGGCGGTCGGTCCTCACCGAGGCGGCGGTGCTGGGGCTCGCGGGCGGCACGCTCGGCGTCGCGCTCGGGATCGGACTCGGGCCGCTGGTGCTCTCGGCGATGCGACCGGACGAGGACACGGCGTACACGGTCACGCCGCTGGCGATCCTGATCGGCTACGCGGCGGCGATCGTGGTGACGGTGCTCGCGGCGGGCGGCGCGGCGCGGCGGGCCGCGGCTGTCCCGCCGGTGGCCGCGCTCCGAACCGATCCGGTGGTACCGGGACGGGTGTTGCGCGACCGCACGCTGACCGGTGCCGGGCTGATCGTGGCGTCGGTGGGCACGGTGGTCCTGACCGGGGACCCCGGCGCGGACAACACGACCAGGATCATCGGGCTGTGCGGCGCCGTCGTCGGCGTGATCGGCGTGGTGCTGGTGGCGCCCGCGCTGGTCGTCCCGGTGCTCGCGCCGGTGCGGGCGGTGGTCGGCAGGTTCGGCGGGCCGAGCGCGCGCATCGGGGTGCGCGGCGCGGGCCGCGACCCGCGCCGCACCGCGAGCACGGCCACCGCGATCACTGTCGGGCTCGCGCTGATCGGCGCGTTCGGCACCATCAGCGCGTCGCTCGCGGGTCTGATCGGCTCGACGACCAAGGCGAACGTGCCGGTCTCGACCACCGTGCTGCAACCAGCCGCGGGCGGTGATTCCGCGCTTGTCCCGTCCGATTTGGACAGTGTGAAACGGTTACCTGGCGTGGACTTCGCCGCGGGCAGCAGGGACAGCCTCGCCGTCGTCCGCTACCCCGGTGGGGAAACCCGGCGCAAGAGCGCGGCGATCGAACCGGAAGCGCTCGGCACAGTGCTCACGCCGAAGATCACCGCGGGATCGGCCGACGTCCGGCGCGGCGTGGTGATCTCGCAGAACGAGGCGGACATGCTCGGCGTGAAGCTGGGCGACCCGTTGACGCTGACCATCGAACCCGCTCCGCCGATCTCGACAGTGGTAACCGGCGTGTACGCGGCGACGGAGTTCTCCGCGAGCCTCTACTACGACGTCTCGCTCGCACCACCCGCCGTCCGCGATCACCTCACCACGATCTACGCGACGGGCCACGATCCGGCGGCGGCGAAACGCGCCATCGAAAGCGCCTTCGGGCACCGGCCGGACGTGGGGGTGACCGATCGCGACGGCGTGGTCGCGCAGAACGTGGAAACGCAGGCAATCGGGTTCAGCATGCTGTACGCGATGGTGGCCGTGGCGATCGTGATCGCGGTGCTCGGCGTCACCACCACGCTGGCGCTTTCGGTCATGGAGCGCACCAGGGAAATCGGGGTGCTGCGGGCGATCGGGGCCCGGCGGCGGCTGGTGCGCGCCACGATACTGGCGGAAAGCGCGGTGATTTCGGTGTTCGGCGCGCTGCTCGGCGTGCTCTCCGGCGCCGCCGTCGGCACGGTGCTGCAGCGCGCGATGTTCGGGCAACCGCTCGGCGCGGCCGTCATCCCGTTCGACGTCATCGGGATCGCGCTGCTCGGGGTGGTCGTCGCCGCGCTGATCGCCGCACTGTGGCCAGCGCAGCGCGCCGCTTCGGCGGATCCGCTGGCCGCCGTGAACGCGGCTTGACGACGAAGAAATGCCGTGAGGGCACCGAGTTGCCCTCACGGCATTTCTTCACGGGAACTCAGTAGCGGTAGTGGTCCAGTTTGTACGGACCGTGGACGTCGACGCCGATGTATTCGGCCTGCTTCTTGGTCAGCTCGGTGAGCCGCACGCCGAGCGCGTCGAGGTGCAGGCGCGCGACCTTCTCGTCAAGGTGCTTCGGCAGGGTGTAGACGTCCTTGCCGTAGCTGCCCGGCTTGGTGAAGACCTCGATCTGCGCGATCGTCTGGTTGGTGAACGAGTTCGACATCACGAAGCTCGGGTGCCCGGTCGCGTTGCCGAGGTTCATCAGCCTGCCCTCGGACAGCACGAGGATCGCGTGCCCGTCGGGGAAAGTCCACTCGTGGACCTGCGGCTTGATCTCCTTCTTCCGCACCCCCGGGACCTTCGCCAGCCCGGCCATGTCGATCTCGTTGTCGAAGTGGCCCACGTTCGCGACGACGGCGTTGTGCTTCATCTTCACCATGTCCGCGGCCATGATGATGTCGCAGTTCCCGGTGGTGGTGACGAAGATGTCGCCGCGCTCGACGACATCTTCCAGGCGCAGCACTTCGAGCCCGTCCATCGCGGCCTGCAGCGCGCAGATCGGATCCACCTCGGTGACCACCACGCGGGCGCCCTGGCCGCGCAACGATTCCGCGGCGCCCTTGCCGACGTCGCCGTAACCGCACACCACGGCGATCTTGCCGCCGAGCATCACGTCCGTCGCCCGGTTCAGACCGTCCACAAGGGAGTGCCGGATGCCGTACTTGTTGTCGAACTTGGACTTCGTCACCGAGTCGTTGACGTTGATCGCTGGGAAGAGCAGCTCGCCGTCGCGCGCGAACCGGTACAGGCGGTTGACACCGGCCGTCGTTTCTTCCGTGACACCACGGATTTCCGCGGCGACCTTGGTGAACCGCTTGCTGTCATTGCGCAGGCTCTCCGCGAGCGTGCGGAGGAGGAGCTGGTAGTCCTCCGGGTCTTCTTCGCTGGGGCTCGGTACCGCGCCCGTCTTCTCGAACTCCACTCCCTTGTGGACGAGCAGCGTCGCGTCGCCGCCGTCGTCGAGAATGGAGGTCGGCGGCCCGTCGGGGAATTCGAAGAGCCGATCGGTGCACCACCAGTACTCTTCGAGAGTTTCGCCCTTCCAGGCGAACACGGATGTCCCTTGTGGACTCTCCGGCGTGCCGTCCGGCCCGACCACCACGGCGGCCGCGGCCTCGTCCTGGGTGGAGAAGATGTTGCACGACACCCAGCGCACCTGCGCGCCGAGTGCGACCAGTGTTTCGATGAGCACCGCGGTCTGCACGGTCATGTGCAGCGAACCCGCGATCCTCGCGCCCTTCAACGGTTGCGCCGCCGCGTATTCGCGGCGCGTCGCCATCAGGCCGGGCATCTCGTGCTCGGCGAGGCGGATCTGGGTGCGGCCCGCCTCGGCCAGTGCGAGATCCGCCACCGCGAACTCGACGCCGTTGATGGTTTGGTGCTTCACGAAAACTGCCTCCTTCGGAAAAAGGAGGCGCCCTTGAAACGGGAGGTCGCGGCGAGCCGAGCGTGGCGGACCGAGGTCCGTCGCAGCGCCTCTCGGCTCCGACCCGTGCCGGGATGCTCCAGCACATCACCAAAAATTCTGGCACAGCTGTCAAGCGCGCGCCACCACCTCGGCGAGCCTACCGAGCAGGAACTCCCGTTCCGGCCCGTTTCCCTGCAGCGCCAACGCATCCCGGTACGCCGCCGCGGCTTCGGCGTGGCGGCCGAGCCTGCGCAGCATGTCAGCCCGCGCGGCGGGCAGGTAGCGGTACCCGGCCAGTGCGCCGTCCCGGTCGAGCGCGTCCAGCTCCGCCAGCGCGGCGGCCGGGCCGTCGGCCATGCCGAGCGCGATCGCCCGGTTGAGCGCCACAACCGGGGAGGGCCACGCTTCGAGCAGTTCGTCGTACAGCACCACGATCTGCGACCAGTCGGTGCGCGCGAAGCTCGGCGCGCTCGCGTGCACGGTGGCGATCGCCGCCTGCAGGGTGAACCGGCCGGGACGTCCCGCCCGCAGCGCGCCGGCGACCAGCCGCCGTCCCTCGTCGATCGCGGCGCGGTCCCACGTGGCGCGGTCCTGGTCCTCCAGCGTCACCAGCCTGCCCTCGCCGTCCGTCCTCGCCGCGCGCCTGGCGTCGGTGACCAGCAGCAGCGCCAGCAGGCCACGGACCTCGACCTCGTCCGGCATCAGCTCGTGCAGCGCCTCGGCCAGCTCGACGGCGAGCGCCACGACATCGCCGCGCACCAGCACGTCACCCTCGGTGGCGGTGTGCCCGGTCGTGTAGAGCAGGTGGACGACGTCGAGCACCGCGTCGAGCCGCTCCGGCAGCTCCGCGCCGAACGGCATCCGGTCCGGCAGGCGCTCCTTCGCCCGCGTGGCGTCGGCGAGCCGTGCGGCCATGACCTGCTCCGGCACCAGGAACACCCGTGCGATGTCGGCGATCTCCACCCCGCACGCGAGCCGCAGGGTGAGCGCCACCCTCGCCTCGCGGCCGAGTGACGGATGGCAGCACGCGAAGAGCGTCCGCACCCGGTCACGTTCCTCCATCGCCACCACGCTCCGTCCCCGGCGGCGGGCGCCACCATCACAGTTACGTCGTAGCGGCATGGCCCAACTCGACATTCACGGCGAGGATTAGGCCGTTCGCGTTATTTCGGCGCGCACCGATGACTTTCGCCGCTCCGCCCGGTCAGTACCGGTATGCGACCTATGCTCAGCCCGGTGGACGGCGATTTCCTCGACAAGGCGGACCCGTACCGCCGCGAACTGATGGCGCACTGCTACCGGATGCTCGGTTCGGTCCACGACGCCGAGGACCTCGTGCAGGAGACCTACCTCCGCGCCTGGCGCGGTTACGACCGCTTCGAGGGCCGGTCTTCGCTGCGCACCTGGCTGTACCGGATCGCGACGAGCGCTTGCCTGACCGCGCTCGAAGGGCGGTCGCGCCGCCCGATGCCGACCGGGCTCGGCGGCAGCTCTGACCCCGGTGACGAGCTGATCGAACAGGGCGAAATCCCTTGGCTCGAACCGATCCCCGACCGGATGACCGATCCCGCGTCGGTCGTCGGGTCCCGGGAATCCCTGCGCCTCGCGCTCGTCGCCGCCCTGCAGCACCTGCCGCCGCGCCAGCGCGCGGTGCTCGTCCTGCGCGACGTACTCCAGTGGCGCGCGGCCGAGGTCGCCGACGCGGTCGGCACCAGCACGGCGGCGGTGAACAGCATCCTGCAGCGCGCCCGGGTGCGGCTGGCGCAGGTCCGCCCGTCCGAAGACAGCGTGACCGAGCCGACCGACGCCGAGCAGCGCGCGCTGCTCGACCGGTATTCGGCGGCGATGGAACGCAAGGACGTCGCCGCGATCGTCGAGCTGTGCACCGCCGACGTGGTGTGGGAGATGCCGCCGTTCGGCAACTGGTATCTGGGGCCCGAAGCCGTCGGGCGGCACCTCTCGCTGCACTGTCCCGGCGAGGCAGGCGATCTCCGGCTGCTGCCGATCGAGGCCAACGGCCAGCCGGGCGTCGCCATCTACCTCCGCGGCCCCGACGGCGACTTCCACGCGTTCAACCTGCAGGTCTTCACCATCACCGCGGTCGGAATCAGCCATGTCGGCACGTTCCTCGACGTCGCGCTGTTCTCGAAGTTCGCCCTTCCGGAGAGCCTTCCCGCCGACCGCGAGCCCGCGAAC
Organism: Amycolatopsis sp. CA-230715; assembly: GCF_018736145.1. Taxonomy (GTDB): domain Bacteria; phylum Actinomycetota; class Actinomycetes; order Mycobacteriales; family Pseudonocardiaceae; genus Amycolatopsis. The sequence goes on along the minus strand of NZ_CP059997.1, from coordinate 5,478,191 downwards.
TGATGCGCCGCGAACCCGCCGTGATGGACGGTGTCGCGCTGCTGGAACGCGCCGTCACCTACGTCCTCGGTTCGCTCGCGCTGGCCGACCCGGCCGCGCTGCGCGAACGAACGCCGTGCCGTCAGTGGGATCTGCGCGCGCTGCTGGCGCACCTCGCGGATTCCCTCACCGCGCTGCACGAAGCGGCCGAAACCGGGCACGTCCCGATGACCGCGCCGACCGGCGCCGGTGACGACCCGGTGGCCGCGGTCCGCGACCGGGCGAGACTGCTGATCGGCGCCTGGGCGGATCCTGGACGCGGCACGGTGTCCATTGAGGACCATTCGCTCACCGCGGGCGTCGTGACCTGCGCGGGCGCGCTCGAGATCGCCGTGCACGGCTGGGACATCGCGTGGAGCTGCGCGGCGCCCCGGCCGGTACCGGACGCGCTCGCCGGGGAGCTGCTCGACCTCGCGCCACTCTTCGTGTCCGATGTAGACCGTCCACACCGGTTCGGGCTGCCGGTGGCGGTGTCCACCGGCGCGTCGCCGAGTGACCGGCTCGTCGCGTACTGCGGACGAGATCCCAGTGTTAGCTCAGCGCAGTCTTAAGGACACATAGGGCGACCAGAACTGGGCAATACCGGCAAGATTGCTCGCGGTGTGTGTTCAGGCACCCGAATCGCGGTAAGGTCGGGACGACTGGGAAGGGAGGGGTCATGGGGAAGGTCATCGGGATCCTGGCCGTGGTCTTGATCTTGTTCTTCGTCATCGTCCACCCCGGCCAGTCGGCCGGTCTCGTCAACAACATCATCGAGTGGCTGCGCTCCGCGGCGGAAAGCATCATTTCCTTCGTGCAGAAGCTGTTCGCGTAGCGGCGCGGTAGTCGGGCAGCTCGATCGCGTTCGCGGTCGAGCTGATCTGCTCGACCACCTTCCTCATCACGAAGCTCGTCCCCGGCAGGCGCGGCCCGATCCGCATCATGGCCGTCTGCACCCGGATCTGCGTCCGCGAACGCGGCACCATGCGCTTGACGTTGGCGGCCAGTTTCTGGTTGCGCACCACGAAATCCCGCATCCGCGCCGCGTAGGCGCCGAACGCGGTGGCGTGCCCGGCCGTGGCCAGTTCTCCCGCGAGCACGTACGCACCGACGAGCGCCAAGCTGGTGCCCTGGCCCGCCGCGGGGGACGCGCCGTACGCGGCGTCGCCGACCAGCGCGACCCGTCCGCGCGACCAGCTCGGCATTTCGATCACGGCGAGCGCGTCGAAGTAGAAGTCGGCCGTGTCCGGAAGGGACGCCAGCAGCCGCGGCACCTCCCAGCCCATACCGTCGAACACCTCGGCGACGATCCGGCGCTGCGCCGCCGTGTCGCCATGGTCGAACCGCGGCGGGGACGCGAAGTAGAACGCGGCCTTCGCTTCGTCGTCGGCAGCGGTGCTGTACACGTTCACCATGCGGCCGGGGGCGTGGTGCACCAGCTCCCACCGGTCGAGGCCGAGATGGTTCGGCACCCCGAACACCGAAACGCAGTGCCCGAGGTCCCTGGTGAACTGCCGCTCGTCGCCGAAGCGGAGCGCGCGGACGCGCGAATGCTGCCCGTCGGCACCGATCACCAGGTCGAACCTGCGGTCCGCGGCATGGTCGAAGGTCACTCGCACGCCGTCGTCGCGGTCTTCGAGCGCGGTGATCGTGTCGCCGAACAGGTACTCGACGCGGTCCTTTGTGGTGTCGTGGAGCAGGCGAGCGAGATCGCCACGCAGCACTTCGTCGTCTCCTTCGGCGCGGAAACCGATGGTGGCACCGTCCATTGTGGCCACCGGCCGTCCCGCGGCGTCCACTACGGAGCCGCCCCGCATGTCGGTGCTGAGCGCGCGCACCGCGGATTCCAGCCCCATTCTGGCGACGACTTCCATGGCCTTGCCGCGGATGTCCACCTTGTACCCGCCCGGCCTCGGTGCGGGCGCGGTCTCGACGACGGTCGTGGAGAAGCCGTACTCGGCGAGCCAGTAGGCGAGTGCGGGCCCGGCGATGCCTGCGCCGGAGATGAGCACGGTTCGCTGTGGTGTGGTCATAGCGGCGACGATGGCCGCGTCGGCGAACCGAGCACGAACCGATCGCTGACGGCGGCCGTCAGCGCCTCCTCCCCTGACCGCGCGGCGGCGGCCGTGACCAGCGCGGCGAACCGTGCGGAGCCGAGTTCGGCGCGGACCCGGCCGGCGAGCCGGTCCAGGTCGGCGTTCCCGATCCACCGCGTGCCGCGCACCGCCGTCGCGGTGCCGAGCAACATCGCGGAGCGCGCGGCGTCCTGCTCGACTTCGGCGAGCGCTTCGATCGCGGCGGCTGCCACCGGCCGATTCCCGCGCCGCAGTGCGACCGCAAGCGCTTGCTCGTGGCACGACCTGGCCCTTTCGGTGTCATGCTCGGCCAAGGCGATGCGGCCGAGTCCGACGAAAGCGGCCGATCGCGTCGCCTCTGCCGCCACCGACGGCTCGTCGGATTCCGCCAGCGCCCGCTCGTACCAGCTCGTGGCAGCGACCAGGTCACCGTCGAGCCGGGCCAGGTCGCCGAGGCCGCAGTGCGCGAGCGCTCGCTGGACGCCGATCCGCCCGGCCTGCACGGCGGCGACCTCGAGTTCCGCGCGCGCTCCGTCGCGGTCACCGACCCGTGCGAGCGCGGCGGCGTGGCGGCAGCGCAGTTCGGCCGCGTCCTCGGCCGAACCGAACCGGGCCATCGATTCGACGGCCTCGTCGAGGATGGCGAGTTCGCGGTCGTATTCACCGCGCCACCGCGCGAAAACGGCCAGGTGGTCGAGCGCGTTCGCGACCGCCCACCGGTCCCCGACCGCGCGGAACCCGTCCACCGCGCGGCCGAAATCGGCTTCGGCCGCGCGCGGGTCGCCGGTGAACAGATGGATCAGCCCATCCCCCATCTGTCCGAAAGCGACCGACCACGGATCCGTGGGGAGCGACGGCGTGGCACCGACGGCGACCGGGGCCGTCGAAAGCGACCAGAGGAACAGGATGTAGACGCGGCGCAGCCGCAGACCGGGTTCGCCCAGCAATTCCGCACCGCGCTCGCGATGCACTCCCGCGCGCTCACCGGCGGCGAGCACGCACAGCAGGTACTCCTCGACGCGGTCGCGCGGCGGCCCGTCCGCGAACTTCGCCAGCAGGTCGACGGCGAACGGGACGGCTTCGCCTCGGATGCCGCCCAGCCACCAGTACCAGGACAGTGCGGCGACCAGGTCGAGCGCGAGCACGGGATCCGTGTCCACGGCCCAAGTCAGTGCCGCTACCAGGTTGGCGTGCTCGGCGCGGAACGCGGCGAGCGCGTCCGCCTGCGCGTGGCCTCGCAGGTCGGAATCCTTGCCCAGGGCGAATTCGAGGAAGTACTCCGCGTGTCGACGTCGCACCGGTTCCGGGTCGGTCTGGTGGTCCACGCAGAAGGCTCGGATGGTTTCGAGCATCCGGTACCGCCCGCCGACGAGTTCCACCAGTGATTTGTCGACAAGTTCCGCCGGGTCGCCGCACACCGCTTCGACGGCTCGGGGTGTCGCTCCACCGGCGAACACGGACAGTCCACACGCGACAGTCCGCTCGGCGTCCGACAGCAGTTCCCAGCTCCATGCCACGACGTCGTGCAGGGATCGGTGGCGCGGCTCCGCGGTGCGCGCTCCCTTGGCGAGCACGGTGAACCGGTCGTCGAGCCGGGTGGCCAGTTCGTCGAGCGGCAGGGTTCTGGTTCGGGCGGCGGCGAGTTCGATCGCCAGCGGCAGTCCGTCCAGTGCGGTGCAGACCTGGTGCAGGAGAACCGGGTCGAGGTCGGTCCCGGGGATTGATCGTTCGCGGAACAGCCTCGTGGACGCGTCGTCGTCGAGTGTTGCGAGTGGACAGATGCGCTCGCCGGTGATGTCGAGGGGTTCTCGGCTCGTGGTCAGAATTCGGAGGTCCGGGCACGTGGTGAGAAGGTGTTCCGCGATCGCTGCGGATTCTTCGATGACGTGCTCGCAGTTGTCCAGTACCAGCGTGGTGTCCGGTTCGGACAATGCCGCGTCCAGACGTCGCATGTCACGGATTCCCAGTGTTCCAGCGATTGCTTGCCGGATATCGGTGGTCGGGGCCAGTTCGACGAACCAGACGCGGCCGGGGAGCGATCGTGCGGCTTCGATCGCGAGGCGGGTCTTGCCGACTCCGCCGGGGCCGGTCACGGTGACCAGTCTCGCTGCGCGAAGCAGCTCGGTGAGTTTCGTCAGTTCTGTTGTTCTGCCGACCAAACTGCTGATCGGCTCTGGTAGCCGGGTTCGACGCTTGTTTCCTCTGAGCACTTCCAGGTGGGCGGCGGCCAGGTCTTCGGAGGGGTCGATGCCTAGTTCAGTGGCCAGTGCTCGTTTGGTTCGGTCGAAGATGGTGAGTGCTTCGGCTTGCCGTCCTTGGGCTGCCAGCGCTCTCATGAGGAGGGCTGCGGCTCGTTCGCGGAGTGGGTGGTGGTCGACCAGTTCGCGCAGGGTCGTGATGTCGGGCGCGCCTCGCGCTAGTGAGGCTTCGGCTTTGTCTTCCGTGGCGGTGAGTTTTAGTTCGGTCAGGCGGGTCGCGACGGGGGCGGCGAACGGGGCGGTGATGTCGGCTAGTGCTGGGCCTTGCCAGAGGGCTAGGGCTTCGTCCAGTAGCGCCTCGTTGTTCGTGGTTTTGGCTTGTGCTAGTAGGTTTTCGAACTTGGTTGCGTCTACTTGGGTTTCGTCGATGGCTAGTCGGTATCCGGTGGAGGTGAACTCGACTGCGATGTTTTTTCGCAGCCGTGAGACTTGGGATCTGATGGCGTCGGGGGCGCCTTCGGGTGGGGTGTTGCCGTAGAGGTCGTCTATGAGGGTGGTGGCGGGGATCGTTCGTCCGGGGTTCAGCGCTAGGCGGGCGAGTAGGGCTCGTAGGCCTGGGCCGCCTACAGGGGTCTCGTCGATCTTGGTTGGGCCCAGTATGCGGATGATGCCGGGTTTTCGGGGCACGGTGCGATTTTACGGCACGCCTTCGGCGCGCCGCGGGGAACTGGCGCTCCTCGGTGCGGGTCGCGTCGTTGGTCACCAGCGCCAGTTCCCCGCGGAACGGGCATCGTGGTCGGCTTTCGTTCGTGGGGCTGCGGTTGTGGCTGTGGTTGGGACGCTTCGGTTTTTGTGGTGGTTGCGTTGTGTGGGCGGGGCTTGGTGTGGGTGGCTGGGGATGTTGTCGTGTTGCGTTGGCTTGTTGGTTGCCACCAAAGTGCATACTGACTGTTAATGTCAGTGTACCTCTTTTGGGTGAGGTCGTTCTTTGGGATGGGCGGTAGAATTGTCTTGTGGGTATTGATGATGTGTTTCAGAGTGTTTCGTCTACCGTTTCCTTTCTTGCCGAGCGGCGTGGTCGGCGGTGTTGGGAGAGTGCTTGTGAGTTGCGTGGCATAGCGGAGGTGGTTCGGTTGTGCTCGCGAAGATCTGCGGTGGCCGAGGTTGCTTTGGTGTGCAGGATTTCCAAGGCTGCGGCGGAGAAGCGGGCGGCGCTCGCTGTCGCGTTGACCTCGTATTTGCCTTGTACGTTGAGGGCGCTGGAAAGTGGTCTGATTGACGAGTATGGGGCTTCGCGGGTGTTTTCTGCCACCGAGTGCTTGTCGGAGGAACTGGCGCGCGAAGTTGATTCGTTGTTGGTGGGGCGGTTCGATGTTCGTGATGCGTCGGCGCTGCGGCGGGTCGTGAACCGAATCATGCTGCAGGTTGATCCGGAGGGATACGAGCGGCGGCGCAAGGAAAAGGAAAGCTTGCGGGTGTTGGAGATTCGGCACGGGGATCACGGGTCGTCGACCCTGTTCGCGCAACTTCCCACGGATCGGGCTCAGGCGATCTACGCCGCGTGCGATCGCGAAGCGCGGCGGTTGAAGCAGCAGGGTGACCAGCGAACGATGGATCAGCTTCGGGCGGATGCGTTGGCGCAGCGGTGTTTGCAAGGGCCGGGTACGGGGTCGCCGCGTGCGGAGATCTTCGTGTACGTGGACCTGCCCACCTTGCTTCGCCTGCAGGACAACACGGCCGAACTTGCCGGATACGGCGACATTTCGGCGGAGCTGGCGCGCGAGATCGCGTTCTCGTCGAATTCGACCTGGCGGCGAATCGTGCGCGATCCGATCACCGGGCTGCCGTGCGACATGGGGCGCGCCAGCTACCGCGCGCCGAAACCCGTGGCACTGTACACCCAGGTCCGGCACCGCACCTGCTGCATGCCGGGCTGCAACCGGCCCGCCCAGTTCACCGACCTCGACCACGCCACCGCATGGGCCGACGGCGGCCGCACCGACAAGGTCAACCTCCGCCCGCTGTGCCGAATCCACCACCTGCTGAAAGACGAGCCCGGCTGGAAATTCGACACCGACGACGAAGACGGGACGCTGATCGTGACCACGCCGGCGAGCAGGTCATCACCGAGAAATCAGCGACATCCGGGGTGCTTGGGACGTGAAATCCTTACCCTGCGCGCAGTTCCAGCGCCGCGCGCGAACGGAGCCTGCGGAGCATCCTGGCGTCCTCGAAACCGACCGCGCGGGCCGCGGACTCCACCGGGGAGCCGTCGTTGATCAAATGCTCGGCGCGCTCCAGGCGGAGCATTTGCTGATAGCGCAACGGGGTCAAGCCGGTCGTGGTGGAGAACAGCCTGGTGAGCGTTCGTTCGCTGCAACCCGTGGCCTTCGCCAGCTCGGTGAGCGGGAGACGGTCGGTGAACCTGGCATCGATCAAGTCCTGCGCGCGGTGCACGACATCACTCAGATGCGCGCGGTGCCGCAACATCGCGCTCGTCTGCTGCGCGTCACCGTTGCGACGGGCATAGACGACCATCGACCTCGCGATCCGGGCGGCCGCGCCAGGGCCATGCCTGGTCGCGACGAGATGCAGCGCGAGATCGATACCGCTCGCGATACCGGCCGAAGTGATGATGCCGCTGTCCTCGACGTACAAAACATCGCGCACCACGTGCGCCTTCGGGTAACGGCAAGCCAGTTCGTCCTGCACATCGTGATGCGTCGTGCAGCGGCGCCCGTCCAGCAAACCCGCCCTGCCCAGCGCGTCCGCGCCCGCGCACACACTGGCGACCGGACCACCGACCGCGTGATGCTGCCGCACCCTGCGCAGCGCCGCCTCGCTGAGCGGGCCCGTGCCGGGCGGGCGCGCCGCACGCCAGCCCGGCACCAAGACCAGATCCGCCGAGGTCAGCTCCGGCCACGCGGTACCCGCCTTCAACGGAATACCTTGCGCCGTCGGCACTTCCTCGGCGTCGGCCACATAGGTCAACTCGTAGCCGAGCCCGAGATCGGCAGCCGTCGAGAACACCTGCGCGGGGCCGGCGAGGTCCAGCAGGTGCACGTTCGGGGCAAGAAGAAAAGCAACGGTGGTCACGATCCGGTCAGCGTACTCCGGCCACCGGGGCGCCCGCGAACTCGGCGACCGTGGTGATCGTGGCGAACCGGCCCGCCAGCGCGTACTCGGTGCGGGCGATGATGTCCTCGACGCGGAGCGTGCGCGGATCGGAGAGATCATCCGGCGCGTCGCGGTGCGGGGTCGGCGTGGTCGCGGTGCCGTCGATCACGAACTCGACCGCATACCCCAGATCGGACGCGAGGCGTGCGGTCGTCTCGCAGCACTGCTCCGTGCGAATACCGCAGACCGCCAGCGAGCCGATCCCGGCGACCGTCAGGAGCTGCTGCAGATTCGTTGTGGTGAACGCATTGTGCGCGGTCTTGCGCAGCACCGGCTCATCGTCGGCAGGCACGAGGCCCGCCATCAGACGCACGTGCCCCGACTCCGGGTCGAACACCGTGCCCGAGCCCGGCTCGGTATGCAGGACCCAGATCACCAGCTCGTCCCGCGCCCGCGCCGCGTCCACCAGCACGGCGACCTTGTCCGCGACATCCGGATCGGACGCGAGCTCCCAATCCGGACGCTGGCGGAAGGACTCCTGGACGTCGATCACGACGAGTGCTCTCTTCATGTCCCCAGTCTTGCCGCGTGCCCGCACCGCCGGTAAGGCATCATCGGGTCCGGAAGCGGACCGATCCGGTCATTCGAAGTCGGACCCTTCCGCGGCGAGCCCGGCGAGCGCACCCAGCGCCTTGTCCACTGTGGACACAGGTGGCGCGGACAGTGCGAGCCGGACGGCCGCCGGGGCGAGACCGGAGCCGACGGTGAACGCGGCAGCCGGTGTCACGGCGATCCCGGCCCGCGCCGCCGCGGCGACGAAGGTCTCCGCGCGCCACGGCTCCGGCAACTCCCACCAGGCGTGGTAGGCGGCGGAATCGGCGTGCACCACGAACCCGGCCAACCGCGTGCGCAGCAGCTCCTGCCGCGCGGCGGCGTCACGGCGCTTGCCCCGTTCCAGGGTGGCGACCGTGCCGTCGGAGATCCACTGGGTGACGGCGTCCAGCGCGAACGACGCCGGCGCCCAGACCCCGGACCGCACCGCGCCCGAGACCTTCCCGCCGAGCCCGTCCGGCACCACCGCGACCCCCAGCGTCAGGCCGGGCGACACCCGTTTGGAAAACCCGTCGACCACCACCACGCGTTCCGGCGCGAGCGCGGCCAGCGGCGGCAGCTCCGGCCGCAGGAACGCGTAAATCCGGTCCTCCACGCAGGCGAGATCCCGCTGCCGCAACACCATCGCGATCTCCTCGCGCCGGTGCGCCGACATCGTCACACCGAGCGGATTGTGCAGCGCGGGCTGCAGGTACACCGCGTGCAGGCCCTGCGCTCGCCGCACCGCATCCGGTGTGACGCCCTCTTCGTCCATCTCCAGCGGAACCAGTTGGGCGCCCAGCCGGGTCGCGATTCCTTTGACCACCGGATAGGTGATCGCCTCGACGCCGAGCCGCCCGCCGGAGGGCACCAGCGCGGCCACCGCCGCCGCGATCGCCTGCCTGCCGTTGCCGGTGAACACGAGCCGATCCGGGTCCGCCCGCCATTCCGGCACCGAAACCGCCGACGCGATCGCCTCGCGGGTGGGATCGTCGGCCCGCACCACCGACGGCCGCAGGCTGTGCCGCAACCGGCCGGGGCGGACCAGCTCGGCCAGGCTCGCCGCGAGCAGGGCCGGTTGTTCCGGCAGCACCCCGAAGTTGAGTTCGAGATCGACACGGGCGTCCGCGGGCTCGGCGAGCGCGTGCTCCGGGGCCGAACCAGCCCGCACGAACGTGCCGCGGCCCACCTCGCCCGTCACCAGGCCGCGGCGCACGAGATCGGTGTACACGCGCGCCGCCGTCGAGTTCGCGATGTCGTGCTGGCGCGCGAACCGGCGCTGCGGAGGCAGCCGGTCACCGGGGCGGAGGCGCCCGGACTCGATGTCCGCCGCGATCCGATCGGCGACCACGCGGTAGTCACGGTCGTCCACGAGCCAGCCTCCTATTGCACCGAGAGCATTGTTTTCATTGCACTCCCATAGTGCACCGAATAGCGTCGGCACTCAAGGAGGTAGACCACCATGAACACCGCACAGGTGAACGGCATCGAGATCGGCTACGACGACGTCGGCACCGGGGACGCGCTCGTCCTCGTGCACGGCCACCCGTTCGACCGCACCATGTGGCAACCGCAGGTCGACCACTTCAGCCAGGCCGGGTACCGCGTCATCGTCGCCGACCTGCGCGGCTACGGGCGCAGCACAGCACCCACGACACCAGTACAGAAGAAGACCACGCTCGACGTGTTCGCCCGTGACGTCGAAGCACTTCTCGATTGCCTCAGATTGCACCGAGTAGTGCTCGGCGGGCTGTCGATGGGCGGTCAGATCGCGATGGAATGCCATCGGCTCTTCCCCGAGCGGATCAGGGGGCTCGTGCTCGCGGACACCTCGCCAGTGGCCGAAACATCGGAGGGCAGGATCGGCCGCAACCAGCTCGCCGACCGGCTGCTCGCCGAAGGGATCGACGGCTACGCCGAAGAAGTGCTGCCGAAGATGGTGGCGCCCGCGACGATCACCGAGCAGCCCGAAGTCGCCGCGCACGTGCTCGCCATGATGCGGGACACCGCGCCGACAGCCGCCGCGGCGGCACTGCGCGGACGGGCGGAACGGCCCGGTTACGAGGATTCGTTGAGCCGCGCCGCCGTGCCCGCGCTCGTCGTGGTCGGCAGCGAGGACGAGTTCACCCCGGTCTCCGAGGCGCGGTTGCTGCACCAGCTCATCCCCGGCGCCGCGCTCGCGGTGATCGACGGCGCGGGGCACCTGCCCACGCTCGAACGGCCGACCGAGTTTTCGGCCGTGCTGGGCGATTTCCTAGAGTCACTACCGCACAAAGCATCGAGAGAACGGTGAACTCCGACCATGGCCGACAAGCAGCAGACTGTGTTCGTGACCGGCGCGAGCTCCGGGTTCGGCGCCGCCATCGCCAGGCGCTTCGCGGCGGACGGTGCGCGCGTGGTCGCGGCCGCGCGCCGCACGGAAAAGCTGGAGCCGCTCACGAACGAGTTCGGTGACGCCGTGCACGCGCTCGCGCTCGACGTGCGGGACCGCGGCGCGGTCGAGCGGGCGGTCGCCGCGCTACCTGCCGAATTCGCCGAGATCGACGTGCTGGTGAACAACGCCGGGCTGGCGAAGGGCCTCGCGGGTGCGCAGGAAGCCGACGTCGACGACTGGGACCAGATGGTCGACACCAACGTCAAGGGCCTCACCTACTGCACGCGCGCGGTGCTGCCCGGCATGGTCGCGCGCGGGCGCGGGCACGTCATCAACCTCGGCTCGGTCGCGGGCAGCTACCCGTACGCCGGTGCCAACGTCTACGGCGCCACCAAGGCGTTCGTGCACCAGTTCAGCCTCAACCTGCGCAGCGATCTGCACGGCACCGGCGTCCGCGTGACCTGCGTGGAACCGGGTATGAGCCAGACCGAGTTCTCCACCGTCCGGTTCGAGGGCGACCAAGCGAAGGCCGACGCGGTGTATCACGGCATGACCCCGCTCGCCGCGGAGGACGTCGCCGAGAGCGTGCACTGGGCGAGCGCACAACCGCCGCACGTCAACATCAACACGATCGAGCTGATGCCGGTGAAACAGAGCTTCGCCGGGTTCCAGGTGCACCGCGAAGGATGAGCCCGGTGATGTCGTGAAACCGCCAGCGCGCACACCGCGGTTCGTGATCGAATCGGTGGTATGAACGCGAAACACGGGGAATTCGTCGCGCTGCACCGCAAGGGCGAACCGCTCGTCCTGCCGAACGCCTGGGATGTGGCGAGCGCGCTGATCGTCGAAGCGGCCGGGGCCCGCGCGGTCGCGACCACCAGCGCGGGGGTCGCCTGGAGCCTCGGTTCCGCCGACGGCGACCAGCTGGCGCGGGACCGCGCGGTCGACCTCGTGGCCAGGATCGCCGCCGCGGTGCGGGTTCCGGTGACGGCCGACATCGAAGGCGGCTACGCCACGACGGCCGAAGGTGTGCGGGAAACCGCTTCGCTAGTGGCCGAAGCCGGAGCCGTCGGCGTGAACATTGAAGACGCCGATCACGGCGGAACCGCGGCCCTGCTGGAAATCGGCGCGCAGGCCGATCGCATCGCGGCCGCCGCCTCGGTCGGCGACCTGTTCGTCAATGCCCGCATCGACACGTACCTGCGCGGGCTCGCTTCGCCGTTCGACGAAACGGCGAAGCGAGCCGAGGCGTACCTCGCCGCGGGCGCGCACGGGATCTTCGTGCCGGGCTTCATCGACACCGACGCGATCTCCGCGCTGACCGCACGGCTGGACGCGCCGGTGAACATCATGATCTGGCCTGGTGCGCCTTCGGTTTCCGCGCTCGCGGCGGCCGGGGTGGCCAGGGTGAGCGCCGGATCCGGGCTCGCCCAAGCCGCGTACACGATCGCCCGCCGCGGTGCCGAGGAAATGCTCCGCGAGGGCACCTACGACGCACTCGCCGGTGACGACTTCGGCACCCTCAACGGCCTCTTCCGCTGAGCGGCTTCTCGTTCACCCGAAGCGCGCCGCCGGTCGTGTTCGCACTGCCGGTCACGCGGTACCCGGTCGACGACTGGAAGCCCAGGTCGAACGGGCTGCCGCTGCCGCGCTGCGCGACGAACCGGTCGAAGGTGAGGTCCGCGGTGTCGTTCGCGATCACCGCGGGCCTGCCGTCGTCCTCGGCGAACCGGACCGAGCTGTCGGTGAACCTGATCCCGCTGGCGTAGTGCAGGTACCAGCCGAACGCGGGCCGGGTGCCGATGCTCTTCGGGTTGTAGTCGCCCGCGTCGTTGCTCGGCACGCCGGTGCCCATCGTGCCGTTTCCGCCCGGAACGCTCAGGTGGACGCCGGTGAAGCCGACGTCGCTGACCCGGTTCGCCGCGGACGCGCCCCAAATGGTCGGGCTGAACGAACCGCCGCCGCGGTAGGTGCCGGTGACGTTGTCGAAGGTGATCCCCGAAATGGTGCCGATCCCCGGATTGTTCCCGCATCGCTTTCTGGTGCCGATCTTCATCATGATCGGCGAATAGGTGCCCGACATCTTGATGTTCTCGTAGTGCACGTCGGAGATCTTCGCGCCGTCCATCGAAACGATGCCGATCCCCGATTTGTGTGCCCGGGTGATGACGATGTCGGAGAACCGGTAGTTCGAGAAGTCACCGCAGGTTTCCGAACCGAACATCAATGCGTTGCAGCACACCGCGGACAGCTTCGCGTTGCGCACGGTCACGGCGCCGTTGGGTAGCTTCGCACCGAGCGCGTAGTCGCTTTTGAACACCAGCGCGTCGTCGTTGGCGGCCACCGTGATGTTCGTGATCCGCACGTTGGTGGTGCTGATGATGTTCCACCCGTCGCGGTCGCCCGCGGTATCGATCACGAGGTTGTCCGAGGTGACGTTCTTGCACCCGTTGACGAGCGCGGCGAAATGCCCGCCCCTGCGGAGTTTGATCCCGTTCAACACGAATCCGTCGCAGCGGGTCAGTGAAAGGATCTTGTCGGCTTCGCCTGGTTTCGGGTTGCCGGTGATCAGGTGGTCGCCGCCGTCGATCGCGCCCGCACCGGTGAACGCGATGTTCGTCAGCCGGTCACCGTGGAACATCGCGTTGTGGAAATGGCTGTGCCCGTAGTCCTGGTACTTGTCCCACTGGTTGGGTTCCGGTGCGTCGTAAGCTTTCGAACTCGATCCCACGATCGTCGAACCGGCGTCGAGCTGGATGGTCACGTTGCTCCTGAGGTGGACGGTGTTGCTCGACTTGTAGGTCCCCGGCGGGACGCGGACGGTGCCGCCGCCCGCCGAGTTCGCCGCGGCGATCGCCTTGTCGATGGCGGGCGAGTCGTTCGCGGACCCGTTTCCCTTCGCGCCGTAGTCCCTGACGTCGAACTCCGCCTTGCCGGCGGGCGCGGCGACGGCGGGTTCGGCCCCGGCTGCCACCAGCCCGATCGCGGCGAGCGCCGCCACGAGCATTCTCCTGGTCACTTTCCGGCTCCTTGGTTTCGAGGTGCACCGGACACCGCGGCGGCGGTCACGCGTGTCTGTCCACACCGGAATTACTCGCGTGGCACGGCTCCGTCAAGACTCGGGCCGGATCTCCACCCCGGTCTCCCAGCCCGTCCCGGTCATCGGTACGGCCATCTGGGGCAACATATCTAATATATGATTAGCTTCTTGACTGCCGGTGGCTGTGGCGAGTAAACCCTGAATCAGTAAGCGCTTTCGCCGCGCGAAACGGCCAGCCCGCGGCCACTCGCGAAACGGCGGAAGCGGCCAGTGACGGCACGGAGCCGTCCACGGAGCAGGCCGGGGTGCCGGCGGGCGGCGGATCGGCACCCCGGCCTCCCACCCCGATCTCCGGAAGGCGGCCCATGGCGAACGACGAGCGAAACCCGGTCCGTGTCTCGCGTCGCGGCGTGCTGCTGGGCGCGCTCGCGCTGCCCGCGGCGGCCGCGCTCGGCGGCGCGTTCCCCGCGGCAGCCTCGGCGCCGGTCGACTGGTCGAGGGCGGTCATCGATTCGACCATGAAGCGCTACACCCCGGCGACGCTGGGCGGCTGGGGCTACACCCGCGGCCTCTACCTCTACGGGCAGTACCTGTTCTTCAAGCGCACCGGGGAAAAGAAGTACTTCGACTACGTCAAGGCGTGGGTCGACCGATTCGTGGACGCCGACGGCGGCATCTCGAACAGTTTCGACAGCCTCGACGCCATGCGGTCGTGCCAGCTGCTTCCGTTGCTGTACACCGAAACCAAGGATGCTCGGTACCAGAAGGCAGCGACGAAGCTCCGCAACGCGTTCCCGTCGTATCCGAGGACGTCCGACGGCGGCATATTCCACGCCAAGAGCAAGGTCGGGCAGCTCTGGTGCGACGGTGTCTACATGGCACAGCCGTTTCTCGCGCTCTACGGGAAGATGTTCGGCGACGGCGGTTACTGCTTCGAGGAGTCCGCGAAGAACGTGACCGTCTACTTCGAACACCTCAAAGCGCCGAACGGGCTCATGTTCCACGCCTACGACGAAGACGGCTCGGAGTCGTGGGCGAAGGGACCCGGCCACCATTCCGCCCACCAGTGGGCGCGCGCGATCGGCTGGTTCGGGATGACCGCGATCGACCTGCTGGAAACGCTGCCGCAAGGGCATCCGCGGCGGCAAGGGCTCATCGACGTCGTCCAGCACCTCGCCACCGGATACGCGCGCTACCAGGACAAAGCGACCGGGCTCTGGTACCAGATCGCCGACCGCGGCGGTGACGCGAAGAACTGGCTCGAAACCTCCGCGTCGGCGATGTACGCCTTCATGCTCTCGCGCGGCGTGCAGCGCGGCTACCTCGACGCGTCCTACCGCTCCGTCGCCGAAGCCGGATATCGCGGAATCCTGAAGCACAAGGTGTCGATCGGGACCGACGGGCTCACCACCATCAAGGACATCTCGGAGGGCACCAACGTCGGCGACCTCGACTACTACTACGGCAGGGCGCGCAGCACGAACGACTTCCACGGCCTCGGCGCCTTCGTGATCATGAACGAACAACTGCGCGTCGCCTGACCTGACCGTCCGAAAAGGACTACAACTCGACCACGGTCACGCCCGCGGTGGCGGGAACCGGATCGTTCATCGCGGCCAGCGCACCCGGCACCTCGTCGAGGGCGATCCGCCGCCCGACCAGGCGCCCGAGGTCCAAACCACGCGCCAACTCGAGAATCTCCGGATACTCGTACGCCTGCACACCGTGGCTACCCAACAGCACCAGCTCGTCGCCGATCACCCGGTGCATCGGAATCGGCGCCGCACCCTGTCCCGGGGGCATCAGCCCCACCTGCACGTGGCGCCCCCGTTTGCGCAGGCTGGCAACCGAAGCGGCGCACGTCGACGGGCTCCCCGCGCAGTCCAAGGACACGTGCGCGCCGCCGCCGGTCAGGGCGCGCACCTCGGCGGCGAGCGCCTCGTAGCCGTCGAACGCGCTCGCGTCGACCGTCGCGGTCGCGCCCATTTCCCCGGCCAGCGCGCGGGCGGCGGGGGAAAGGTCGACCGCGACCACCCGCGCGCCCGCCGCCGCGGCGATCATCACGGCCGAAACACCGGCGCCACCGCACCCGAAGACCGCCACCCACTGGCCGGGCCGCACCGCGCCCTGGCGCAGCACGGCGCGGAACGCGGTGCCGAACCGGCAGCCGAGCGCCGCCGCGTCGGCCGAAGCGAGGTCGTCGGGCAGCGGCACGAGGTTGATCTCGGCGTGGTCGATCGCGACCAGTTCGGCGAAGGAACCCCAGTGCGAAGCGCCGGGCTGGAACTCGCGATCGCAGATCTGCTGCGCACCCGCGGCGCACTGCGCGCACGTCCCGCACGCGCACACGAACGGCACCGTCACCCGTTCGCCGATCCACCGCGCGGACACCCCGTCACCGATCTCGACGATCCGCCCCGCCAGCTCGTGCCCGGCGACGTGCGGCAGCGCCACCGTGGCGTCGTGGCCCTGCCAGGAGTGCCAGTCGCTCCGGCACACCCCGGTCGCCTCGACCTCGATGACGGCACCGGCCGGGGCGGGCACCGGGTCCGGCACCACGCGGACCTCGGGCAGGACACCGAACTCGTCGAAGACCACCGCTCTCACGAGCGTGACCTTATCCCCCTCAGCGCCCCGGCGACCGCTGCAGCACCGGGCGGGGGAGGTTGCCGCGCGACGTGGTCAGCAGCCGCGCCAGCGAATTCGGCGGCACCCGGAGAACGGCTTCGAGATGGCTCAGCGCGATCATCGACCCGGTGCGCCGGTCGGGCTGGCAGCGACCCGACTGCCAGTGACTGAGCGTGGCCAAACTGATCGAGACCCCCTGCGTCCGGAGCCGGTACCGGATGCGCTCGAGACCGAGCCCCCGCGCTTCGATCGCGGCGCGCAGGGCATCAGCGAAGGGACCGGTGGACAGGAGCTGCGCCACCTCCTTTCCGGTCGCAGGCCCGGCGTGCGTCCGCTGACCCGTCATGACGTCTCCAAAGCAGTGGGAGGACAGCCGGACGAGAGTAGGCCCGCCGCCCCCTTGATCGCCAGGGTCCAACGGCAGTGTCTCCGGTGTTCAGGGGCCATGAAAACGATTACCCGGAGTTAGTCCGGGGTCAGCGGACCGCGACGCTCAGCGCCTGCGCGATCTCCTTGCCGAGCGCGTGCGTCGTGTCGTCGGGCGGCGAGCCGACCTTCACCACCATCGGGCCGCCGAACGGCTGGCGCTCGACCACCTCGATCCGCTTGCCGAGGCCGATCGCGTGCTCGGTGAGGTAGCGCAGCAGGTCGGGATCGGTGTCCCAGACGCGCACGATCTCGCCGACCGATCCCGGCGGCAGCTCGTCGAGGATGCAGGTGGGCACCTCCTCGATGCTGCCGTCCTCGGCCGGGATCGGGTCGCCGTGCGGGTCGCGGACCGGGTTCCCCAGCTTCGCCGCGATCCGCTCGACCAGCCGATCCGACACCGCGTGCTCCAGCGCGTCCGCCTCGGCGTGCACCTCGTCCCAGGTGTAGGCCAGCTCCCGCACCAGGTAGGTCTCGATCAGCCGGTGCCGCCGCAGGACGCCGCGCGCGAGGCGCATGCCGTCCGCGGTGAGCTCGATTCCCCGGTACGGCACGTGCTCGACGAGCCCCTGCTGGGCCAGCTTCGTCACCATGCCCGAGGCCGAGGACGGGCTCACTTCGAGCCGGGTGGCCAGCGTGGTGTTCGTGACCGCCTCACCCCGCTCCACCAGGCCGTAGATGACCCGGATGTAGTCCTCGATGGAGGAGGACCGGCGCTGGGAGCTGTCTGGCATGGCACCTACGATACGGGCCCCGGTCGCCACCGGTACCGGATCCAGCCTCCTACCGGCTCGGCGCCGAGCTTGGCGTAGAACGCGGTCGCCTTCTCGTTGCCTTCCTGCATGTCCCATTCGACCCTGCCCTCGGTGCGGGCGCGCAACGCGTCGAGCAGTTCGCGCCCGAGCCCGAACCGGCGGTAGTCGGGGCGCACGAAGAGGTCGTCGAGCCAGATACCTGGCCGCGCCTCCCAGGTCGAAAAATTCCACGAGCAGAACGCGAATCCCGCGACCTTGCCCCGTTCCCCGGGCGGCTCGGCCATCAGCACCCACGCCTTGGGCTCCGGCCCGAAAAGGTGCTTCGTCATCTCCACGCGGTCAAGGACGAGCTCGTCGTTTCCCTCGTACCGCGCGTGTTCCTCGATCAGCGAGCAGATTTCCTCGATGTCGCCGACCTCGGCGTCCCGAACCGGCATCAGCAGGCTCCCGCCCCGGTTTCGTCGTGCATTGCCGCCCTCCGCGTCCCTCGGTACTTCGCTGCCGGATCACCCTAACCGGGAGCGTTCGCGGGAGAGAACCTTCCGAAGTCTCCCCATTCCGCACCGGACTCGGGTACGCTGGCGAACCGGTTGACTACTAGGGGTGAGGGGACACTCTGATGGCTACCGCTGGGGAGGACTTCCTGCGCGGCATACTCGGCCCGGGGGACAGCGAACGCGCGGTCGGCACACACACCGCAGCACCCGCGACACGGCCACCGCAAGAGCCAGGCGAGCAACGTCACAGCCAAGCGGAGACCGAAGTCGAAAAAGCCGCCGAAGAAGCACGCAACGACGAAATGAGCCGAGTCGCCACCGACGGCACCGTCACCCTCGAAAGCGTCTTCGGCACCCGCGGCACACCCCCAAATGGCGGCTACCACTTCGACCCCGAAGTCACCGCCAAGAAGATCACCGAATGGGAACAGATCCGCGACGCCATCGAGGAAGATCGCTGGAAACTTCAGAACAACGCGGAAGCACTCCTGCCACCCAGCGCGGATCAGCCCGCGTCCGAACAAGTCCGCGCAGCAAAGCAATCAATTCTTGCCGCGGTCGACCACAACAAGAAGATGCTAGAGTACGCACAAGCCTACATAGACGCGCTGCGCAAATCAAATGGAACATACGTCGCCCACGAAGAAACCACGATCAAGGACCTGCACAAGACCGCCGACAACAGCAATGCCCTGCATGAATAGGAAGAATGGCATGACAAAGAGAGCAGCAGTTGCTGGCTTGCTTGGCGCGCTGATCACATCAGTCCTGTGCAGTTGCTCGAACAATGGCTCAACAACTCCTTTTGGTGGCGACATGCCACAAGCATCGCCACCGTCGACGAGCGCCGGGGGCTCGCCCGCGAGCGGTCAACCCCAAGGCACCTCCGCCCCAAGGGTGAAGACACCGCTCAACGCCAGTAAGTTCACAGACAAACCATGCGACAGCTTGAGCGAGCCACAACTCCAGAAATTTTCTATAACAAAAAGAAATGGACCCCGCACCGATGAAAATGGGGCATCCTGTAGCTGGAGCTTCGGCACTGGAGGCGAAACCTATGCAGGGCTGACGTATGCCACCGTCAGAAATGTAGGACTCAGCAGGATATACGACCAACATCAGGCGAACATGTGGCCCGACGGATACTTCGAACCGACCGACATAGTCGGCTACCCTGCAGTATTCAACTCGCCAAAAAATGAGCGGCCGAAGAACTGTGGCATCTCCGTCGGAGTAACCGACGAACTGATGTTTACCGTGTTCACCATAGAAGCACACGAGCAGGACGCTTGTAAGGCGGCCAAGAACGTCGCGGCAGCCGTAATCGAGACGATCAAGGCTGGTCAGTGACATGGGCGCCTTCGACGAACTCTTCAAAGAGGAATTCGAGAAGATGAAGGCCGAGGTCGACCAGTTCATGACGGCCCAGCAGATCTACGACAACTTCGACCAGGCCCGCGGCACCGGCTCCCTCCAGAACGCGCGGCACGCCCTGGAAGAAGTCGAGCGGCAGTACACCATGCGCGAGCACGACATCACGAAACTCGCGGCCTCGATGGAAGAGGGCTGGACGGGCGAGGCCGCGGGCGCCGCGCAGCGGGGTGCGGGGCCGATGGCGGTCGAGCACGGGCACGCGGCGCAGGCGCTGGCCACGGCCAAGGACCTGCTGCAGAACCAGAGCGACACGTTCCACGACACCAAGAGCAAAGTCGTCCAGATCCCGCCGTACCCGGACCAGGACCAGTACTTCCGGGATGTCCTCACCGGGCACAAGGACACCGCGATGACCCGGATGATGTCCTACTACGGGGCACTCGAGGGCAACGTGCAGGCGATGAACGCCTGGACGTCGTCGTCGAACCACAACGCCGGGATGATGCCGGGGTCCTACGGCAACATCGACCCGCACGCGCTCAACGTCAGCACCGGGCCCGCCAAGGGTGGGGGTGGCGGTGGGAAGAAGCCGGGCGGCGGACCCGGCGGTCCCGGTCCCGGCGGCGGCCTTCGCGGCGGCTCCCCCGGCCTCCCGCCGAACCACGGCCCTGGCACGGGCAGCGGCGGAGCCGGAGGCGGCTCCGGACACGGGATCGCGGAACCTCCCGGCTGGGGCAAGCCGGGCAAACCAGGTTCCGAAGGCGAAAACCCGGGCAAGGGCATCGGCGACACCGGGAACCGGCTCCCCGACGACAGCACCACACCCGGCTCGTACGACCCGGCTTCGTTCAAATCCGGCACCTCCGATCCCGCCATCGGCGGCTGGCGTCCCGGTGCGGCCAGCGCGCTCGGCGGTTTCGGTCCCGGCAGCGGTGGCGGCGACAGCACGAGCGCCGGTGGCGGGTTCATCGCGGGCGGACCGGGCGGCCCCGGCGGGCCGAACGCCGGGGCGCTCGCGGGTGGCAAGGCGACCGGCGGCGGGGCCGTCGGCGGCGCGCAGGGCACACGGCCGGGCGGCACGGCGGCTCCTGGCGCGAAGGGTGCGGCCGGTGGCGCGCAAGGGATGATGGGCGCCGGCGCTGGCAAGGGGAAGTCCGAGGACGAAGAGCACAAGCGCAAGTACGGGGTCGCCGAGGACGGCATCTTCGCCGAAGTCGAAGGGGACGAGAAGGAAGTCGACCCGCGCACCGGATGGGCGCCGACCCAGCCGGTGATCGGGCAATAGGAACCAGGGGAAAGCAGTAGGGGGACAACCGAAAATGTGGTTCGCAAGCGGGGAGACCTTCTTCGCGAGACGGCTCGCGGGCATGGTCGCGGCGGCGACCGGCCGCGGCCTGCACGTCGCACTGGCCCCGGAACCGGTGTGGCTCGGCGAAAACGCCAAGGCGAAACTGGCGAGGCTGGCCGCCGCCGATCTTGACCGGTACGCGGGCGGCGAACCGGAATTCCGCGAAATAGCGGAACTGCTGAGCAATCCGGCGAAGGCGCGGTTCGGCTGGCGCACCGACAACCGGACCGGGGTGCGGACCGGAATGCTCGCCGCGGCGTCGTGGTTCGGCGTCGCGGCGACCGCCACCGGCGACGAAATCCACGTCCGCACGTTCCGGGACCGGCGGCTCGGCGACGTGCTCGCGGAAATGCTGCCCGCCGGAATCCCGAAAGCGGCGGGCAACGGGGTCACCGCGCTGCTCAGCGAAATCAACGGGGATGACGGTGACGACGTGCTGGACCTCCCCATCAGCAAGGAAGTCCGCCAGATCCAGCGGCTCGCCGCGCAGCAGACCCTGGCCGCGGCGGAACTTCACGTCGGTGACGACCCGCGCCCGCTGCGCGTCTTCGACACGGAATCGGGCCGATGGGCGGTCCGGACGAAGCCCTACAACGACGACGAGGTCATCACCGTCACCCCGGCCGGGATCAAGGAGATCGGCGACCTGCTCGAAGCACGCTGAGTTCGGTCAGGCCTCGTAGGCGAGTTCGCCGCCCACCACGGTCGCCACCACCGACACACCGTCCAAATCGGACAGTGGATCCCCGGTGAGCACCACGAAATCGGCGAGCTTTCCCGGTTCCAGCGTGCCGAGGTCGTGTTCGCGGAAGGCCGCGAACGCGGAACCTTGCGTGTAGGCGTGCAGCGCCTGCTCCGGGGTGAGCCGTTCGTCCGCGCCGAGCAGGTACCCGGTCGAGGTCTTCCTGCGGACCATGTCCGCCATCCCGAGCAGCGGCGCGCCCTGCACCACGGGCCGGTCCGAGCTGCCGGGGAGCACGCATCCGGCGTCGAGGAAGCTGCGGAGCCGGTAGCACCAGTCTTCGCGGTCCGGCCCGAGCGCGGCGCGCATGCCGTCGCCGATTTCGTTGATGAACCGGCCTTGCGGCGACGGGATGAGCCTCAGCGCGGCGAGCCGCGGCAGCTCGGCTGGCGGGATGACGGCGCAGTGCTCGATACGGTGGCGGTGGTCGTCGCGCGGGTTCTCCGCGAGCGCGGCTTCGTAGGCGTCGAGGACCGTCGAAACGGCCCTGTCGCCGATCGCGTGCGTCGCGACCTGCCAGCCCGCGGCGTGCGCGCGGGAGATCGTGCGCGCCAGTTCGTCCTCCGGCACCTGGAAGTAGCCGCGATTGCCCGGCTCGCCCGCGAAATCCTCGTGCATCGCACAGGTCCTGCCGATGAGCGAGCCGTCGGCGAAGATCTTCATCGCGCCGATGCGCAGCCAATCGTCACCGAGCCCGGTGCGCAGGCCGAGATCGAGGCCGAGGGTGTCCTCCCCGATCTCGTGGAACATGCTGGAGGCGACCATCACCGTGCTCCGCACGCGGAGCAGTCCGCGGTCGCGAGCGGTCTGGTAGGCGGCCAGCTCGCGCGGCGTCTGGCCGACGAGGCCGCCGCCGATCCCGGCCTCCTGCACGCTCGTGATGCCCTCGGACAGGTACTGCCTGCCCGCCCGGTCCAGGCCGCGGATCACCGATTCCATCGGCACCGGGAAGATCATCGGCCGCAGCATGAGCTGCGCCTGCTCCCGCAGCAGCCCGGTCGGCGAGCCGTGTTCGTCCAGCACCACGTCGCCGCCCTCGGGCACGTCGGCCAGGTCGAGCCGGTCGAGGACATTGCTGCTGACCACCGTCATGTGCTCCGAGGTGTGCTTCACCCGTACGAAGTGCTCCGGCGCGGCGCGGTCCAGCCCGTGCCTGGTCGGGTGGCCGCCATCGAGGCGGTTCTGGTCGTAGCCGCGGCCGACGATCCAGCTGCCGGGCGGAGTGCTCGCGGCTCGGCGGGCAATTGCGTCGTACACCTCCTGAGTGCTCCGGCATTGCTCCGAGCCGAGCTGGACCTCGTCGAGCCCGATGCCGAAATGCGCCATGTGGTTGTGCGCGTCGTGGAAGCCGGGCACCACCGGAGCGCCCCCGAGGTCGACCCGCCGCTTCGCGCCGAGCGACAGCGCGTCGTCCCCGGTCGCGACGATGCGGCCGTGCAGCACGGCGATCGCGTTCGTCCGCGAGATACCGGTGTTGACCTGGGCGTTTTCATAAACCACGTCGACCCGCATACCGCGCACTCTATCGATCGATCGATCGGCTCGTCTAGGCTCACGGGTATGCAGACGAGCTTGCGGACCGTCGACTACGCGGTCGACGACGGTGTTGCCCTGATCTGGCTCAACCGCCCCGAGCGGCTGAACGCGGTGGTCCCCGCGCTGGTGGACGACCTGCTCACCGCGCTGGACGCGGTCAGGGACGCGCGGGCGGTGGTGCTCGCCGGACGGGGCAGGGCGTTCTGCGCCGGCCACGATCTCAAGGAGCCGCCCGCCGAGGGCGATTCGAGGGCAAGACTGGAGCGCTTGCAGGACGTCACGCGAAAGCTCCGCGCATTGCCCGCGCCGGTGATCGCGGCCGTGCACGGGTACGCCATCGGTGCCGGTGCCGAGTTCGCGCTGGGCTGCGATCTTGTGGTGGCCGCGGAGAGCGCGGTGTTCGCCTTCCCCGAGGTCTCGCTCGGCCTGAGCGTCACCGGCGCGGCTTCCCGCCTGCTGCCGATGATGGTGGGCCCGCTCAAGGCGAAGGAGCTGCTGCTGCTCAACGAGCGGTTCGACGCGGCGAAGGCGCACGAGCTGGGCATGGTCAACGCCGTCACGAGCGACGACGGCCTGCTTGAGCACGCCATGGGCTGGGCAGGCCGGATCGCGGGGCACCCGCCCGCCGCGGTCGCGATGGCGAAGCGAGCGCTCGACTCCGGCGCCGAAAGCGCGCTCGACGCCGCGCTCGAACTGGAGATCAGCCACGCGCTGATCACCGAGCACTCCCCCGAGGTCGCCGCGTCTTCCGAAGCCTTCCGGAGCCGGGGATGACGGCACCGGACAAGCTCGAAGACGTCGACGACCTGGTCGCACTGGTCGCCAGGGCCGCCGCGCGCTGGCACGACGAGACCGCGTGGGTCTTCGACACGACCGGCGAGCGGTTCACCTTCGGCCAGGTGCACGAACGCACCGGCGAACTGGCCGCCGCCTTGCGCGGCCTCGGCGTGCGCGCGGGCGACCGGGTCGCGGTGATGCTGCGCAACGAACCCGCGTTCCCGTTGCTGTGGCTGGCGCTCGCGAAGGCGGGCGCGATGCTGGTCCCGGTCAACACCAACTACCGGGAGCTGGACGGCGCGCACGTGCTGAAGCATTCCGGCGCGCGGTTCGCGATCGCCGCGCCGGAGTTCACCGAACTGCTGGAAAAGATCGCGCCGGGGACCGCCGTCGAACGCGTGCTGACCCCGGAGCAGCTCCAGCCCGTCGCGCCGGGCGAGGAGTTCACCGCGGTCGGCGAGCAGCCCGCGAACATCCAGTACACCTCCGGCACCACCGGCGCGCCGAAGGGATGCGTGCTCCCGCACCGGTACTGGACGACGCTCGCGCGCGGCCTCGTCACCGACCCGCCAGGAGTGTCCGATTCGGACGTTCTGCTGACCGCGCAGCCCTTCCACTACATCGATCCACAGTGGAATGTCGCATTGGGACTCGCCTCCGGCGCCACACTGGTGGTGCTGGACCGGTTCCACCCTTCGACGTTCTGGGCGAAGGTCCGCGAACACGGTGTCACGTGGTTCTACTGCCTCGGTCTCATGCCGACGCTCCTGTTGCGGGCGGAGGAAAGCGCTGACGACCGCGCGCACCGGGTGCGGGCGATCAGCGCCTCGGCGATCCCGCGCGACCTGCACGCCGAACTGGAACGGCGCTGGGGCGTTCCGTGGTACGAGGCGTTCGGCATGACCGAGACCGGCGGCGACATCCGCATCGGGCCCGCCGATCACGACGAAACGGTCGGCACCGGCTGTATCGGGCGGCCGACGCGCGACCGCGAGGTGATGATCGCCGACGAGTCCGGCGCACCCATGCCACGCGGGGAGACCGGGGAACTGCTGATCCGCGGGATCGGCCTGATGCACGGCTACCACGACGACCCGGAAGCGACCGCGCGCGCGTTCCGCGGCGGCTGGTTCCGCACCGGCGACCTGGCGCGCATGGACGGCGAGGGCCGCGTCTACTACGTGGGGCGCACGAAGGACATGATCAGGCGCAGCGGGGAGAACATCTCCGCGGACGAGGTGGAACGCGCGCTGCTGTTGCACCCCGACGTCCGGCTCGCCGCGGTGATCGCGGTCCCCGACGAGTTGCGCGGTGAGGAAATCCAAGCGTACGTGGTGTTTCGCGACGGCGAACAGGTGCCGCCCGACGAACTCGCCGAGTTCTGCGCGGCGAAACTGGCCTACTTCAAGGTTCCCCGCTACTGGGCCTACCGCGAATCGTTGCCGCTCACCCCGTCGGAGCGCGTCGCGAAGGGCGAGCTGCGGAAGGCGGCCGACCCGCTCGACGGCAGCTACGACCGGACGGCGCGGGCATGGCGCTGACCGGCGGCACCGCGCCGAGGGTCCGCCGCGCGGCGGTGAACCTGTTCGCGGACAAGGGTTTCCACGGCACCGGGATCCGCGAACTGGCGCAGGCGGCGAACCTCTCGTCGGCGAGCCTGTACCACTACATGGGCACCAAGGAGGATCTGCTCGCCGAGATCATGCGCGACGCGCTCACGCGCCTGCTCGACGCGGCGGGCGAGATCGCCGGTTCCACCGCCGATCCGAGGGCGCGGCTGGCGAAACTCGTCGCGCTGCACGTGTTCTCGCACGCGCTTCGCCCCGCGGAAACACAGGTGGTGGACAACGAG
The DNA here is from genome assembly GCF_018736145.1 of Amycolatopsis sp. CA-230715. Classification (GTDB taxonomy): domain Bacteria; phylum Actinomycetota; class Actinomycetes; order Mycobacteriales; family Pseudonocardiaceae; genus Amycolatopsis. The sequence goes on along the minus strand of NZ_CP059997.1, from coordinate 5,452,843 downwards.
GTCAGGGCGCTGTCCGAGCAGGCGAGGCGCGAAGTGGTGCGCCTTCGCGACGCGTACGAGGAGCGGTGGGCGCGCGCGATCGCCGACGGCATGGCAGCGGGGCACTTCGTCGCGGGTGACCCCGGTGTCACCCGCCGCGCGCTGCTGGAAATGTGCAGCGGGGTGGCGCGGTGGTATTCGCCGCACGGCGCACTTTCGCTCGACGACCTGGCCGCGCAGTACGCCGGGCTGGCCTTGCGCGCGCTCGGCTGCGCCGATCGGCCCAGTGGTACCGACCTGGTGACGGCGAGGGAAATCGTCGCTCGTGTGTGGGGTTTACCGTCCTGACCTCCCCCTACACCTTGCCCAACTCGCGTTGCTGGGGGAGCCTGGAAGGGTGACTGAGCAAACGATCCAACTAGAACTGGACGACTCGGGTCTCGCACCGGGCTTGCCGGTGCCGACACACCCTCGGGATCAGGTACAGGATGTGCCCTACCGCCCGGTGGAGTTCCGCGACGATGATCTGCCCACCGCGCTGGAACGGTGCGCGGGATGGCTCCGTCAGGCTCAAGAATGGCTCGGAGAGCCGGTCGACGTTCTAGCACTGCACCTCGATTACGACGAACGTGAGGGTTCGCCGTACTACGACGTGAAACTCCTGTGCAACGAGGAAGACCTGGCAGGCGTGCCGATCGCGGTGCGCAAGCAGGCCGCGCACGACTGACCTTCGCTTCTTCGAGTACAAGCTTTCCGAATAGACGCTTTCCGAGTACGGAGTGTGGGCGGGTGCCCCACACTCCGTACTCTTCTCGTGCGAAAGAAATCAGCCGAGGATTCCGCCGACCTTCACGTGTCCCTTCAACAGGTTCCGCGCGATGGTGCGCCGCTGGATCTCGTCGGTACCTTCGTAGATCCGCAGCAGCCGCAGTTCGCGGTACCACCGTTCGACGGGCAGTTCCCGCGTGTAGCCCATACCGCCGTGGATCTGCAGGACGCGGTCGACGATTTCGTTCGCCTTCGTGCCGCCGTAGAGCTTGGCGATCGACTGCGCGTGCCGTGAATCGAGGCCCTCGTCGACCTGCCACGCGGCGTGCAGCACGAGCCAGCGCAACGCCTCGAGTTCGACGCCGGAGTCGGCGATCATCCACTGGATCGCCTGCCGCTCCGCGATCGGCGCGCCGAAGGTCTGCCGGGTGTTCGCGTGCTCGATCGCCATCGACAGCAACCGCTCGCACGAGCCGATCGCCTTGGCGGGCAGCAGGTAGCGGCCGCGGCCGATCCACTGCATCGCGAGCCCGAAGCCGTTGCCGAGCTCGCCGAGGATCTGCGATTCGGGCACCCGCACGTCGGAGAAGATCAGTGACGCGGGGCCCCATTCGCCCATCGTGTCGATGTACTCGGAGCGCCAGCCCATGTCGCGGTCGACGAGAAAGCAGGTGACGCCGCCGTCGGCGCCCTTCTCCGGGTCGGTGATGGCGAAGACCATCGCGAAATCGGCTTCGTTGCCACCGGTGATGAAGGTCTTCTCGCCGTTGATGATCCAGTCCGACCCGTCCTTGCGGGCCGAGGTCCTGATGGCCTTGGCGTCGGAACCGGCGCCGGGCTCGGTGATCGCGAAGCAGGACTTGCGCTCGCCCGAGATCGTCGGCAGGAGGTAGCGCTGCTTCTGCTCCTCGTTGGCGTGGAAGAGGATGTTGTCCGCGGACCCGCCGAAGCTGAACGGCACGAACGTGCGGCCGAGCTCGGCTTCGAGCAGCGCGGTCATCACCGCGGACAGGCCCATGCCGCCGTAGGACTCCGGCGTCTGCACGCCCCAGAACCCCGAGTCCTTCGCCTTCTGGCGCAGTTCCGCCATCTCGTCGGCGGTGACCCCCGGCTTGCCGGCGCGCTCGCGCGTGAGCACCTCCTGCTCGCGCGGCACGAGCTCCTTCTGCACGAAGGTGCGGACCCAGTCGCGCACTTCCCGTTCTTCGACGCTGAGGGTGAAGTCCATCGCCGGCGGCTCCTCGCAGTAATTAAGCGCTTGCTTAGTTCGAGGCTAACACCTGCTTGGCCGCCAAGGCGATGGTGACGTAGGTTTCCCCCGCCAGATCACACGGTGAGGAGCCTCACGAAAAATGTCGACAACGCAGGCGGCGCCGAAGCGGCGGGACCGGACGCACTACCTGTACATCGCGGTGATCGTCGCGGTGGCGCTGGGGATCGTGGTCGGGTTCGCGTTCCCCGACTTCGCGAAGTCCCTCAAACCGCTCGGGGACGGGTTCGTCAACCTGATCAAGATGATGATCTCGCCGATCATCTTCTGCACGATCGTGATCGGGGTCGGCTCGGTCGCGAAGGCGGCGAAGGTCGGCAAGGTCGGCGGCCTCGCGGTCGGCTACTTCCTGGTGATGTCGACCGTGGCGCTGGTGATCGGCCTGATCGTCGGCAACCTGCTGCACCCCGGCGAGGGCCTGAACCTGACCGACAAGATCGCGAAGGCGGGCCAGGACCAGGTCAAGGGCGCCGAGACCACGACCGAGTTCCTGCTCGGCATCATCCCGAAGACGCTCGTGTCGGCGTTCACCGAGGGCCAGGTGCTCCAGACGCTGCTGGTGGCGCTGCTGGCCGGGTTCGCGGTGCAGAAGCTGGGCCCGCGCGGCGTGCCGATCCGCAACGGCATCGAGCACATCCAGCGGCTGGTCTTCCGGATCCTGCAGATGATCATGTGGGCGGCCCCGGTCGGCGCGTTCGGCGCGATCGCGGCGGTCGTCGGCGCGACCGGCGGCGCGGCGCTGAAGAGCCTCGCGATCATCATGGTCGGCTTCTACCTGACCTGCCTGATCTTCGTGTTCGTGGTGCTGGGCTCGCTGTGCTGGTTCGTCGGGAAGGTCAACGTCTTCCGGCTCTTCCGCTACCTCGGGCGCGAGTTCCTGCTGATCCTGTCGACCTCGTCGTCGGAATCGGCGCTGCCGAGGGTGATCGCGAAGATGGAGCACCTCGGGGTCAGCAAACCGGTCGTCGGCATCACGATCCCGACCGGGTACTCGTTCAACCTCGACGGCACCGCGATCTACCTGACCATGTCGTCGATCTTCATCGCCGAAGCGCTCGACAAGCCGCTGTCGCTCGGCGAGCAGATCGCGCTGCTGGTGTTCATGATCATCGCCTCGAAGGGTGCCGCGGGGGTCACCGGCGCCGGGCTGGCGACGCTGGCGGGCGGGCTGTCGTCGCACCGGCCGGAGCTGGTCAGCGGCGTCGGGTTCATCGTCGGCATCGACCGGTTCATGTCGGAGGCGCGGGCGCTGACGAACTTCGCGGGCAACTCGGTCGCGACTGTGCTCGTCGGCACCTGGACCAAGGAAATCGACCGTGAAAGGGTTGAGGAGGTGCTCTCGGGCCGCCTGCCGTTCGACGAGGCGACGCTGCTCGACGAGCAGGCGGACAAGGGTGCGCCCGAGGCGGGCGCGAAGGGGGAACAGACGTGATCGAATGCGCCATCTGGTGGGCCGAGCCGCTGCCGAACGACCCGCGGTACCTGGAGTTCCTCGACGAAGCGGAGCGCGGCCGCCACACCGCCTACCGGATGGAGCTGGACAAGCGCCGCTTCCTGACCGGCAGGGTGCTGAGCAAGACGATCGCGGGCGAGCGCCTCGGCCGCGATCCCAAGTCGATCTCGTTCGACGCCACCTGCACGGACTGCGGCAAGCAGCACGGCCCGCCGTCGGTGCCCGGCAGTGAGCTGAAGCTGTCCATCTCGCACTCGGGTGACCGCATCGGCCTCGCGGTCACCGAAGCCACCCCGGTCGGCCTCGACGTGGAATCCCGCCGCAAAGCCGACGACTCGCTGATCGAATACACCCTGACCCCGCCGGAGGTCGAAGCGATCCACAAGGTTCCCGCCTCGGAGAAGGAAATGGTCTTCTTCCAGTACTGGACGCGCAAGGAAGCGCTGATGAAGGCCACCGGAAAGGGCCTGCGCATCCCGCCGTCGGCCATCACGCTCTCCGGCCCCGGCGAACCCGCGCGGCTCGTGCACTCCACGGACGCGGCACTCGACCCCGCCCGCCTGCGCCTGATCGACCTCGACCCCGGCGAGGGCTACCGCGCCGCCGTCGCACTGATCACCGAGGACGAGGTCAAGGTCACCGAACACCCCTGGCCAGCCTGACCGTCCACTTCGGACAGTTACCCGATGCCCCGAAGGTGGCTTTCAGGGCATCTACCGCCCCGAAAGCCACCTTCGGGGTCTTCACCGCGAGGCGATCAGAGTTCCGGGGGCAAACCCATGGCGCGCAACAGGATCCGGAACTTCACCGAGGTTTCGTCCAATTCGGACACCGGCTCCGAGGCGGGGACGATGCCGCCGCCCGCGTACAACCGCATCGATCGCCGGAGTACCTGCGCGCACCGGATCGCCACGGCCCATTCCCCGTCACCCGCGGCGTCGACCCAGCCGACGGTGCCCGCGTAGTACCCGCGGTCGAACGGTTCGAGATCGCCGACGAGTTCGCGCGCGGATTCCGTCGGGGAGCCGCAGATCGCGGGCGTCGGGTGCAACGCGGCGGCGAGCCGGAACGCGGTCACGTCGCGATCCTTCAACTCACCGGAGATCCTGGTGCCGAGGTGCCACACGGCGGGGGTCGCGACGAGCTGGGGTCCATCCGGGACGGTCAACTTGCGGCAGAACGGGCGCAGGGTTTCCACCACCGCTTCGACCGTCACCGCGTGCTCGACCTGGTTCTTGCGGGACGCGAGCAGACCGGCCGCGTTTTCGGCGTCTTCGGCGGGATCGGCGGACCGCGGCGCGGTTCCGGCGAGCGGGTGCGAAACGACGCGATCTCCGCGCCGGGAAAGGAGAAGCTCGGGGCTGGAGCCGATCAGCGAGCACCCGCCGGGCAGCCCCACGGCGAACGTGTACCCGCTCGCGTTGTCCTTGACGAGGTTGCGCAGGATCGCCGCGGCGCGCACGTCCTCGTCGAAGTCCACATCGAGCGCCCGCGCGAGCACGACCTTGCGCATGTCGCGGTCGTTGAGCGCGGCGACCGCCTTCGCGACGGCCTCGGCGTGCAGTTCGGGCGTGGGCACCGGGCGCACCGCGACGGGCACGCCGACCTGGCGGCGTTCGAAAGCCGCCGCCGCGGGATGCGCGGGCGGTGCGGTGGCCACAGTGGACGGCAGCACCGCATGACCGGGTGCGCCCGCGGTGTCGAAGGGAAGGGCGCCGACCGCGAGCGGCGCGGAGGATTCGGCGAGCGCGTCGGCGACCCGCTCGCTGAGGCGCACCGCGTCGTCATCGGTGCAGGATCGCGCGACGCCCCGCGCGAGCAGGGTTTCGTGCGCGGTGGCCAGGAAGAAGTCACCCGGCGCGTACTGGTCGAGCAGTCCGTCCGCGGTCACCCGCGCACCGATCGCAGTCACTCCTCGCCTCGCTTCCGGCGTGCGGGATCTCCGCGGTCGCCCTCGCGGCCCATTCTCCGCCCTACCGGACCGAGACCGGGCTGAGCGACCGTGCGTCCTCGATCACTCGCGCCGGAAGCGCAGGTCACCCCGCTCGTGGGCGACGGCGAAACACGCCACCCACGAGCGTGGATGGCTACTTGAGCGCGTCGATGAGCGCTTCGCGCTGGCGCTCACCGAGGCCGGCGGCGCGCCGGTCGGGGTCGATACCCGCCTGCTCGAGCAGCGCGGCGACCTTCACCGCACCGAGGCCGGGCACGGCCTTGAGCAGCTGGGTGACCTTCGTCTTACCGATGGTCTTGTCTTCCTTGGCCTTCTTGAGCACCTTTTCAATGCTCTCCTTGCCGGACTTGATCGACGCAAGCAGCTCCGAGCGGGCCTTCCGCGCCTCGGCCGCTTTGGCCAGTGCGTCCGCGCGCTGCTCCGGAGTCAACGTAGGCAGAGCCAACGTATTAGTCCTTTCATCTCAACTGACCGCTTTCGCGGCGACCGCCCGTTCCCCAGGCGCCGACTTTGGCGCAAGCGCTGGTCAGGCCGTCTCTTACCACGCGCCCCAGTAAACGCCACGAGGTACTCGGCTGGGAAACCGACACGCACTTACTACCCGGTAGCGTCGGTGCGGGCAACCTGGTCGAGCGTACTTATCACCCGTCCAAGGGGGGTGAATAACGATTTCCGGCCAAACGATTTCGTGATCGAACGTTGCCAGTTCCGAACCTGCCCGGTTCCGGCAGGCGGCATTAGAGTCGCCGTATCGCGTACCGGCCCCACCGAACGACGTAGATCGGGAGTCACGATGTTGAGCACGATGCAGGACGGTCAGCTTTCGCTCGCGAAGCTGCTCCAGCACGGGACCACGGTGCATTCGAAGAGCGAGGTCGTGACGTGGACCGGCGATGGGGCGCGCCGGGAAACGTACGGCGACCTGGGCAAACACGCGGCAAAGCTGGCGAACGCACTGCGCGGGCTCGGGGTCACCGGCGATCAGCGCGTCGGCACCTTCATGTGGAACAACGCCGAGCACCTCGCCGCCTACGCGGCCATTCCCGCGATGGGCGCGGTGCTCCACACGCTCAACATCCGGCTCTTCCCGGAGCAGCTCACGTTCGTCGCGAACCACGCCGCGGACCACGTCGTCATCGTTGACGGAACTTTGATCCCGCTACTGGCGAAACAACTTCCCGAAATGACCACGGTCCGTCATGTTATCGTCGCCAACGGTGATGCTTCGGCACTGGAGGCTCCAGCTGGAGTTGAGGTTCACTCTTACGGGGAACTCCTGGACGCCCAGCCCGACACGTTCGACTGGCCCGAGGTCGACGAGCGCTCGGCGGCCGCGATGTGTTACACCTCGGGCACGACGGGTGACCCCAAGGGTGTCGCGTACTCCCACCGGTCGATCTGGCTGCACTCGATGCAGGTGTGCATGAGCGACAGCATGCGGCTCGCGCAGGACGACTCCGCGCTGGCGATCGTGCCGATGTTCCACGCGATGTCGTGGGGCCTGCCGTACGCGGCGCTGATGGTCGGGGCCTCGCTGGTGATGCCGGACCGGTTCCTGCAGCCCGGCCCGATCGCGCAGATCCTCGCCGCCGAGAAGCCGACCTTCGCCGCCGCCGTGCCGACGATCTGGCAGGGCCTGCTGCAGCACCTCGACGCGAACCCGCAGGACATCTCGCACCTGCGCGAGGTCGTGGTCGGCGGGTCGGCCGCGCCGCCGTCGATGATGCACGCTTTCCAAGAGAAGTACGACGTGCCGATCCTGCACGCGTGGGGCATGACCGAGACCTCGCCGCTGGGCAGCGTGGCGCGCCCGCCCGCATCGGCCACCGGCGAAGAGGCCTGGAACTACCGGTACACACAGGGCCGCTTCCCCGCCTCCGTCCACGCGCGCCTGATCACCGACGACGGCTCGGAAGCGCCGTGGGACGGTGACAGCGTCGGCGAACTCGAAGTGCAGGGGCCGTGGATCGCGGGCGCCTACTACTCCGGTGAAGAAGGCGTCGAGCCCGACCCGGAGAAGTTCCACGACGGCTGGCTGCGCACCGGTGACGTCGGCAAGGTGACCCCCGACGGGTTCCTGACCCTGACCGACCGGGCGAAGGACGTGATCAAGTCCGGCGGCGAGTGGATCTCGTCGGTCGATCTGGAGAACCAGGTGATGGGGCATCCCGCGGTCGCGGAGGCGGCCGTGGTCGGCATTCCCGACGAGAAGTGGGACGAGCGCCCGCTGGTCGCGGTCGTGCTGCGGGAGGGCCAGAGCGTCACGGCCGAGGAACTGCGCGAGTACCTCTCGGACAAGGTCGCCAAGTGGCAGCTCCCGGAGAACTGGACATTCGTCGAAGAAGTGCCGAAGACCAGCGTCGGCAAGTTCGACAAGAAGCGGCTCCGCGCGTTCCACTCCGAGGGAAAGCTCGACATCAGCCAGCTGTAGCGCGGAAAATCACCACGAGTTCATGGTGCCGTGGCGTGTCCCTGCTCGGGGCGCGCCACGGCACTCTTTCTGGGAGGTTGGGGCAATGGCGCACAGCAGGCGTTCGTTCTTTTCGCTGACCGGGTCCGCGGCCGTGGTGGCCTTCGCCGCGGCGTGCGGGTCCAACACCGGACGGGGGAACGGGGGCGGCGGAACGGCCCTGCAGCAGTGGTACCACGCCTACGGCGAAGACGGTGTGCAGGAAGCCGTCCGCAAGTACGCCGCGGCCTACTCGAAGGCCAAAGTGGACGTCCAGTGGAACCCTGGCGACTACGACTCGAAGATCGTCACCGCGCTGCAGAACAGCCCGGTGCCGGACGTGTTCGAAGCGCAGGTGAAGATCGACTGGGTGCGGCAGAACCAAGTGGTCGCGCTCGACGATCTCGTCGCCGGTGTGAAGGACGACTTCAGCCCGCGGGTGCTCGAAGCGCAGACCGTCGACGGCCGGATCTACGGGGTGCCACAGGCGGCCGACACGCAGGTTCTCTTCTACCGCAAGAGCATGCTGCAGGCGGCGGGCGTGCAGCCGCCGCAGACCGTCGACGAACTGATCGACGCGGCGAAGCGGCTGACGAAGGACAGGGTCAAGGGCCTGTTCGTCGGCAACGACGGCGGGGTCGCGGTGCTCGGCGGGCCGTTGCTGTGGTCGGCAGGGCTGGACTACTTCGCCGAGGGCAACCGCAAGGTCGGTTTCGACGATCCGCGCGCGGCGGTCGCGTTCGGCAAGCTCCGGACGTTGAACGCGAACGGCTCGCTGCTGCTCGGCGCGCCGAGCGACTGGTCGGATCCGGCCGCGTTCATCGACGGCCTGACCGCGATGCAGTGGACCGGGCTGTGGAACGTGCCGAAGATCGCCGCCGCGCTCAAGGACGATTTCGGTGTGCTCGCCTTCCCCCGGCTCGACGGGTCCGGCAAACCGTCCGTTCCGGTCGGCGCGTATGGCGCCTGTGTCAACGCGAAGAGCAAGAACGTCGACGCGGCAAAGGAATTCGTCAAATGGCTGTGGGTCGACCAGTCCGACGACCAGCTCGAGTTCGCCACGAAGTTCGGCTTCCACATCCCGGCCAGGAACTCCCTCATCGACCGCGCGGACAGCCTCAAGACCGGGCCAGCGGCCGAGGCGGTGCGGTTCGTCAAGGAGAACAGCCACCTGGTCGGCGGTCCGGTGTGGACGTCCCAGTCGAACACCGCGCTCGGTGACGCGCTCGCGAAGATCGCCAAGGAGGGCGCGGACCCGGTGCAGCAGACCAGGCAGGCCGTGTCCGTGGCGCAAAACGAGCTGAAGCGCCTCTTCGGCTGATGTCACGGAACACCCGCACGTTCTGGCTCTTCGTCGGGCCCTTCGCGCTCGGCTTGGCCGTTTTCGCGTACCTGCCGATCGGGTGGAGCGCGTACCTGAGCCTCTTCGACGCGCGCAACACCGTCACGCCGACGGAATTCGTCGGGCTGGCGAACTACGTCGCGATGCTGACCGACGGCCCGTTCCTCGCCAGCCTCGGCACGTTCAGCGTGTTCGCGCTCTTCATCGTGCCGCTGACCTTCGCGCTGTCGCTGACGCTCGCGATCGGGGTCAACCAGCTGAGGTTCGCGCGCGCGTTCTTCCGCTCGGTGTTCTTCCTGCCGTTCGCCTGCTCCTATGTGGTCGCTTCGCTGGTGTGGAAGACGTCGTTGTTCTCCGGTGTCCGATATGGACTGGCGAACACCGTGCTCGACCTGTTCGGCATCGATCCGGTGGCCTGGACCGGGACCGTGCACCCGCCGCTGTACTGGGTCGTGCTGGTGACCGCGCGGCTGTGGTTGCAGCTCGGGTTCTACATGATCCTGTTCATCGCGGCGCTGCAACGGATCCCGCAGCACCTCTACGAAGCGGCGTGGGTCGACGGGGCGAAACCGGGCTGGCAGACGTTCCGGTACATCACGCTGCCCCAGCTTCGCGCGACCTCGGTGGCGGTGCTGCTGCTGAACCTGATCAACGCCTACCAGGCGTTCGACGAGTTCTACAACATCATGGGCGACGCGCGGGGCTATCCGCCGTTCGCCCGGCCACCCCTGGTCTACCTCTACTACACCTCGCTCGGTTCGGGCGGGCAGGACCTCGGGCGCGGCAGCGCGGGCGCGGTGATCCTCGCGTTGCTCATCGCGCTGGTGACGTTGTCGCAGGGCAAGGTGTTCCGGTTCGGGGAGGCCGCGCGATGAGGATCGGTGCCGCCTTCAGATGGATCGCGCTCGTCATCGCGGCCGTGCTGTTCCTGCTGCCGTTCTACCTGTTGCTCCGCAATGGACTGTCCACAAGGGAGGAAATCACCGCGCCGGGGTGGACGCTGTTCCCGCGCGCGCTGCACTGGGAGAACTTCACCGAGCTGTTCTCCGACGAGAACGTGCCGTTCCTGCGCAGCATCCTGAACTCGACCGTGGTGGCGACCCTGCAGACGGCGGGGCAGCTCGTGCTGTGCTCGCTGGCGGGCTACGGGCTGGCGCGGATCCCGTACCGGCATTCGAAGAAGGTGCTCTACGCGATCATCGCCACCCTGATGATCCCGACCTCGGTGACCTTCGTGCCGAGCTTCGTGGTGGTCTCCAGCCTCGGCTGGATCTCGGACCTGCGCGGCCTGATCATCCCCGGGCTGTTCAGCGCGTTCACCGTGTTCCTGTTCCGCCAGTACTTCATGGACTTCCCGAAGGAGCTGGAAGAGGCGGGGCGGCTCGACGGTCTCGGCTACTGGGGCGTGTTCTGGCGGATCGTGGTACCGAACTCGCTGCCGTTCGTCTCGGCGCTCGCGGTCATCAACTTCATCGGGAGCTGGAACGCGTTCCTGTGGCCCTTGGTGATCGCGCAGGACCCGTCGTCGTGGACCGTGCAGGTCGCCCTGTCCGGGTTGCTGACCTCGCAGAACCCGAAGATCAACCTGCTCTTCCTCGCCGGGGTCGTCTCGATCCTCCCGATCGTGGCCGTGTTCGCCTTCCTCCAGCGCTACCTGGTCCGAGGAGTCGCCGAGACCGGCCTCAAGGGCTGACCGATCGCTCGCTCGAGGCCCGTAACGCCCCGAAAGTGACCTTCAGGGAATTCAGCGCCCCGAATGTCACCTTCGGGGCACGTGAACGCCCCGCGAGGGGGGCGAATGCCCCTGATGGCCACCATGACGGCACTCAATGCCCCCCCCGTCGCCCGACCGCCAACCCCTACGGGAACGCTTCGCGTTGCTGTGCCCGTCATGGTGGCCTTCAGGGCGAACCTGCCCCGGTCCGATCGCTCGCCCGAACGTGATGAATTTTCGCGTTTTGCTTTGCCGCTGTTCACGCTCCGGCTAATCTCGTGCGGCATCGTGCATCCGGGCTGACGGCTGAGCTGACGAGGGACGGGAGCGGTTGATGGCGGAGTTGAGCAGACGGGGGTTCGTCACCGCGGCGGGGCTTTCCGGGGTGGGGTTGCTGCTGTGCACGCCGACCGCGAGCGCCGTGGACCGCGCGCTCCGCAGGACGGCGAGCCGCGGCGTCACCACGGCGGGCACCACGCTCGAAGCGACGGCCGCGCCGGTGACCGAAGGGCCCGCGTACACCCGGCTGACCGCGGGCCCCGGCTGGCCGCTCGTGGTGCGCCAGGAGCTGGCCGCCGGCAAGGACGGCCGCGACGATCGGCGCACCGCGAAGGCGTCCTTCGTGCAGTTCACCGACCTGCACATCACCGACGCCGAGAGCCCGGCGCGGTTCGAATACCTGCATTCGCTGATCGGCTCGGCGCACCGTCCACAGGAGACACTGGGACCGGTCGCGACGGCGGCGCTGGTCGAGCGGGTGAACAGCCTGCGCGCGGGCCCGTTCACCGGGCGGCCCTTCGACTTCATGGTGACCACCGGCGACAACACCGACAACCACGAGCACATCGAACTCGATTGGTTCCTCGGCATCCTCAATGGCGGCAAGGTGGTGCCGAACTCCGGCGACCCGTCCCGCTACGAGGGCGTGCAGGACTCGGGCTCGCCGACGTTCTGGAACCCCGGCAAGAAGCTCGACGACGCGTACACGAAAAAGGGCTTCCCGCAGGTGCCGGACCTCCTGTCCGCCGCTATCGGCGAGTTCACCTCCCCCGGCCTCGACATCCCGTGGTACTGCACGTTCGGCAACCACGACGACAGCGTCGTCGGCACGCTGCCCGAGGGCATCCCCGGTATCGAGCACTGGTACACCGGCGATCTCAAGGTCATCGGCAAGGACGAGTCGACGATGCGCAAGCTCGCCTCGACCATCACCACCCCCGGCGCGGCGGTGCCGGTCACCGAGCTGTTCGGCGGGGGCGGCACGATCCGGAAGGTCACCCCGGACGAGCGGCGGCGGCCGTTCACCACGGCCGAGTTCGTGCAGGCCCACCTCGACGCCGCGCACATCGGCCCCGGTCCGGAAGGCCACGGGTTCACCGGCAACAACGCCGACGGGACAGATGTCTACTACACGTTCCGGATCGCGCCCGGTGTCACCGGGATCAGCCTCGACACCACCACGCTGGCCGGGTTCGCGGACGGGTCGATCGGGCTCGGGCAGTTCAGCTGGGTCGAGAAGACGCTGAAGCGCGGCAGTTCCCGCTACTACGACTTCTTCGGCAACAAGGTGACCCACCAGGTCACCGACGAGCTGTTCGTCCTGTTCAGCCACCACACGTCCGGCACGATGGGCAACATCCTCCCGGACGCCCGGCACCTCCTGGAGCCGCGCCTGAACGGGGACGCCTTCGTCGGCCTGCTCCAGCGCTTCCCGAACGTGCTCGCCTGGGTCAACGGGCACACCCACCGCAACCAGATCATCCCGCACGTGGGCAAGACGCCGCGGCAGAGCTTCTGGGAGATCAACACCGCGTCGCACATCGACTTCCCGCAGCACGCGCGGATCATCGAGGTCGCCGACAACGCCGACGGCACGTTGTCGCTGTTCACGACTCTGGTCGAGGCACAGGCGCCGTACGCCGTCGACTATGCGGACTCCTCGCCGCAAGCGCTTGCGTCGCTGTACCGGGAGTTCTCGTACAACGACCTCCACGCCGATCTCGGCCAGGTCGGCGTGCCCGGCGACCGCAACACCGAGCTGATCCTGGCCAACCCGCTGGCCTGAATTACCCCGGAGATAATCGACGCGCGGCGCAAGATCGGGCAGGCTGCGCGGCATGACGCCCGACGCACTGTTCGCCACCATGCCGTTCGCGGCCCGCCTCGGACTCGAAGCCGTCGAGGCGGGGCCCGAGCGGGTCAGCGCCAAACTGGCCTGGGACAAGGAGTTGTGCACGCTCGGTGACGCCCTGCACGGCGGCGTCCTGATGGCGCTCGCGGACAGCGCCGGTGCCGTGTGCGCCTTCCTCAACCTGCCCGAAGGCGCCGCCGGGACCACCACGATCGAGTCGAAGACGAACTTCCTGCGCGGGGTTCGCGAAGGACACGTGACCGCGACGTCGAAGCCATTGCACGCCGGGAAGAAGGTCGTGGTGGTCGAGACCGAGATCCACGACGACGCCGGCAAGCTCGTCGCGAAGGTCACGCAGAGCCAAGCAGTCCTCTAGACCATTGCCTTTACCGGGGCCGCGGGCGAAAATCCTCCACTAACCGAGGGACGGAGTCGCCGTGCGGGCACGAAAGATCATCACCCTGCTGACCGCCGCGATGATCGCGGCCATGACGGGACAGGCGGTCGCGGCGCAGCCGCGCCAGGACGAGGCGATCGACTACCACGAGTGGACCGATTTCGCGCACGGCACGGCGAACGGCACGAAGGCGGGCCCCAAGGGGCTCGAACTCGCGAAGCCCGCGGGCACCATCCAGCACGACGGGAAGTCCTACGAGTTCGGCCAGTGGACCTCGCCCGAGTACGGCCAGGGCTTCGACGCCAGCCAGCTCATCGCCTCCTGGAACGCGACCACCCCGGCCAAGACCTGGCTGCAGGTCGAGGCGCAGGGCAAGACCGCGAGCGGCGCGACGACGGCCTGGTACGTCATGGGCCAGTGGGCCTACGGCGACGGGGACATCAAGCGCACCAGCGTGAACGGCCAGGACGACGCCAACGCCGACGTCAGCACGGACACGCTGGAGATGAAGCCCGGCGTTGGCCTGCGCTCGTACCAGCTGCGCGTCACCCTGTACCGCGAGGCCGGGTCGAAGGGGACCCCGGAGGTCAGCAGCCTCGGTGCGATGACCTCGGCGGTGCCGGACCGGTTCGAGGTGCCGATCTCCAAGCCGGGCAAGGCATCCGGGATCGAGCTGCCGGTGCCCGCGCACGCGCAGAACCTCCACAAGGGACGCTTCCCCGAATACGGCGGCGGTGGCGAGAACTGGTGCAGTCCCACGTCGACGGAGATGGTCGTGGAGTACTGGGGACACGGTCCGAGCAAAAAGGACCTGAGCTGGATCCCGGACGGTTACGTCGATCCGAGCGTCGCCTACGCCGCGCGGTACACCTTCGACTACGCCTACGACGGCACGGGCAACTGGCCGTTCAACACCGCCTACGCGGCGCACTACGGGCTCAAGGGGCACATCACCCGGCTGCACTCGCTGTCCGACATCGAGGACTACATCGCGCGCGGCATCCCGGTGATCACCTCGCAGTCGTTCCTCGCCAGCGAACTGGACGGGGCGGGCTACGGCACCTCGGGGCACATCATGGTGGTCATCGGGTTCACGAAGGACGGCGACGTGATCGTCAACGACCCGGCGTCGAGCAGCAACGACCGCGTGCGCAACGTGTACAAGCGAGCGCAGTTCGAGACGATCTGGCAGCGCACGAAACGGCACACCGAGAACGGCGCCGTGGCGAGCGGGCCGGGCGGGGTCGCCTACGTCATCACGCCGTGACGACCACCCGAATGTAGCTATCGCCATACCGGCATGATCCGTGGCAAGCTGCGGGCAGACGCAACGCTGCTGGAAGGTGGTACGGCATGCCCGCAGAAGTGCAGGGAGTCATCGCACGCGCGAAGGGCGAGCCGGTCTCGCTGGAGACGGTGATCGTGCCGGACCCCGGTCCCGGCGAGGCGGTGGTCTCGGTCAAGGCGTGCGGGGTGTGCCACACCGATCTGCACTACCGCGAAGGCGGGATCAACGACGAGTTCCCGTTCCTGCTCGGCCACGAGGCCGCCGGGTATGTCGAGCAGGTCGGCGAAGGCGTCACGGATCTCGCACCCGGCGACTACGTGATCCTCAACTGGCGCGCGGTGTGCGGCACCTGCCGCGCCTGCAAGCGCGGGAAGCCGTGGTACTGCTTCTCGACGTTCAACGCGGCCAAGCCGATGACGCTCACCGACGGCACCGAACTGAGCGCGGCGCTCGGCATCGGCGCGTTCCTCGAGCGCACGCTCGTCCACAGTGGACAATGCACCAAGGTGAACGAGGCGGCCGAGCCAGCGGTGGCGGGCCTGCTCGGCTGCGGCGTGATGGCGGGGCTCGGCGCCGCGATCAACACCGGCGCCGTCACCAGGGGCGATTCGGTGGCCGTGATCGGCTGCGGCGGCGTCGGCGACGCGGCCATCGCGGGCGCGGCGCTCGCCGGTGCGGGCACGATCATCGCGGTGGACACCGACGAGCGGAAACTGGGCTGGGCCAAGGACTTCGGCGCGACCGCGACGCTGAACACCAAGGGAAAGTCCGAAGAGGAAGTCGTCGAGGCCATTCAGGACCTGACGAACTCCTTCGGCGCCGACGTGGTGATCGACGCGGTCGGCAGGCCGGAGACCTGGCGGCAGGCGTTCTACGGCCGCGATCTCGCGGGCACCGTGGTACTGGTCGGCGTGCCGACCCCGGAGATGCGGCTCGACATGCCGCTGATCGACTTCTTCGCCCGCGGCGGCTCGCTGAAGTCGTCGTGGTACGGCGATTGCCTGCCCTCGCGGGACTTCCCGATGCTGGTGGACCTGTACCTGCAGGGCAGGCTGCCGCTGGACAGGTTCGTCACCGAACGGATCGCGCTCGACGGCGTGGAACAGGCCTTCGAGCGGATGCACCACGGCGACGTGCTGCGCAGCGTGGTGGTCTTCTGAGCTTCTCCGACGCCGGCTACCCCGCCGATCCCTATCCCGGTGCGCGCCCCGCCTTTTCCTTCGTCCACGAGGCGGGCGCGCTCCGGCGGATCGACGGCGCCACCGATCTGGCCGGGCGGACGCCGGTGCTCGCCTACGGGTCGAACGCGTGCCCGTCGAAGATCACCTGGCTGCGCCGGGAACTCGGGCTGACCGGCGCGGTCACGGTGCTGCGCGCGACCTGCCACGGCCTCGCCGCGGTATGGGCGGCGGGCCTGCGCAAGCGCGACGGGCAGCGCCCCGCGACGCTCGCCGCTATGCCGGGCGTCACCGAGGTGCACGCGATCTGGCTCGCCACGCCGGAGCAGCTCGCCGTGCTCGACGTCTGCGAGGGACGCGGCGACCGGTACCACCTCGCGAAGCTCCACAGTGGACAGATCGTACTCGACGACGGTTCCGCCGTCGAAGTGCTCGCCTACGTCGGCGCGAGCGCGCAGCGGATGCCGCTGCTCGTCGACGGCAGCCCCGTCCGCACCTCGGACGTGCCGCAGCACGCCGCCGTCGCACTCCTCGGCGAGCCCGCGGAATCGGACGGTCTCGATCGGACAGTCATTTCTGAATGACACCGCTGTTCTTCTCGACCTGTTCAGGTCATCCTTTCTTTCTTACCCGGTCACCCACGGTCTCAAACTGACACGAACAGGGTTCACCCACCTGAGGGCCCAGCGCTTGCGTGCCACTTTGGACGGTCTGATGGTGAAGGAAGCCGAAGAGCGAATCCGAACTCGGAAAAGGAGCGGGAAACCATGGCACTCACCGTCCAGCCGCAGGATCTCATCGACAGCACCGTGATGGACAACTCGGGCAGCAAGATCGGCAAGGTGGGCACGGTTTACCTCGCCGACGACACGCACCAGCCGGAGTGGGTGACGGTCAAGACCGGGATGTTCGGCCAGAAGGAGAGCTTCGTGCCGCTTTCCGGCGCCGATATGGCGAATGACGGGCTGCACGTCCAAGTCGACAAGGACCAGGTGTCCGACGCGCCGCGGATCGACGCCGAAGGCCACCTTTCCCAGGAGGAAAGCGTTCAGCTCTACAAACACTACGGCCTGCCCGGCCCGCGCTCCGGGAACCGCGAGGACGCCAAGCATTCCGGCGGTGGCGACAACCGCGACTCCGCGATGGGCGCGGCCGGTGGCGCCGCGGGCGGAATGGCAGGCGGAATGGCCGGTGCCGCGGGCGGTAAGCACGTGACCGATCAGCAGATGACCGACAAGCAGATGGCCGACCGGCAGCAGGGCGGCCGCGACACCGCGGCGGCGAAGGGCGGGCGCCACGACGCGTCCACTTCGGACGACATGATCCGTTCCGAGGAGCGGCTGAAGGTCGGCACCGAAGAGGTCGAGACCGGGCACGTCCGGCTGCGCAAGTACGTGGTGACCGAGGAGCAGCAGGTGACCGTTCCGGTCAGCCACGAAGAAGTCCGCATCGAACGCGAACCGATCACCGACGCGAAGGCGAGCGGCAAGGCCGAAATCGGCGAGGCGGAACAGGATGTCACGCTGCACGCCGAAAAGCCGGTGGTGCGGAAGGAAGCCGTGCCGGTCGAACGCGTGCACCTCGGCACCGAAAAGGTCACCGAAGAGCAGACCGTCTCCGGCGAGGTCCGCAAGGAGCAGATCGACGTCGACGACGACACGCGCCGGGGCAAGCACTCCTGACCCCGCTTCCCGATGTTCCCACCCCCTGAAGGTGGCTTTCGGGGCGCCAGATGCCCCGAAAGCCACCTTCAGGGCACGAGCGTGGGCGCGTCAGCCGAGGAGTTTGCCGGGGTTCATGATCCCGGTGGGGTCCACGGCGGATTTCGCGGCCCGCAGGACTTCCACGCCGACGCGGCCGATCTCCGCCTCCAGGTAGGGCGCGTGGTCGACACCGACGGCGTGGTGGTGCGTGATCGTCCCCAGTGGACGGAGGCTGCCCGCGATCGCTTCGCTGGCAGCGTGTTTCGCCCGTTGCCACTGCCGGACCGGGTCGTCGCCGTCGCGTGCGGCGAGCACGGTGAAGTACAGCGAGGCGCCGGTTTCATACGCGTGCGAGATGTGGCACATGATCACCGGGGTGCCCAGTGCGCTGGTCAGTGCCGCGCGGACGTCGTCGCGCAGCTCGTCGAGCGCGGACCAGTGCGCCGCCGTCTCCAGCGTCTCGACGCAGACACCGAGGTCCATCAGGGCGTCCCGCTGCCGCGGACCGGAGAACCGGCCGTGCCGCCACGATTCACCGAGTGACCGTCCTATTCGGACCGCACCCGCCTCGCGCAGGATCACGAGCGTTTCCTTGCGCCGCCGGGAAAGTCCTTCCCAGCCGAGGATGAGCATGCACGGCACGGAAACGTGCCGAGCCGACAGGTACCGGCGGAGCAGCTTGGTCTTCAGCCCGCCGTTCAGCGCGAGCGACACCTCCGTCTCGCCGGGATCCGAAAGCCGCGTGACGTCGGCGAGCAGCCCCGACTGCGCGAGCGTGCGCACGAGTTCGGTGCCCCGTTCCCATCCGTCGACGAAGAACCCTTCGTAGCGACGGAATTCCGGTACCGGGCGTACCCGCACGGCGACCTCGGTGAGCACGCCGAGGGTGCCTTCGCTGCCGACGGCGAGCGCGCGCAGGTCCGGTCCCGCCGCCGACGCGGGCGCCACCCCGAGCCGCCACTGCCCGCGCGGGGTGGCGAGGCGGACGCCGGTGACCATGTCCTCGAAGCGGCCGTACCCGGAGGACGCCTGCCCCGCCGAACGGGTCGCCGCGAAACCGCCGATGGTGGCGCGCTCGAACGACTGCGGCACGTGCCCGAGGGTGAACCCGTGCGCGCCGAGGAGCCGTTCGGCGTCCGGCCCGCGCACCCCGGCGCCGAACACGGCGATCCTCGACACGGGGTCGACCGAGACGAGCTGGTCGAGGCGGGCCAGGTCGAGCGCGATCACGGCATGCTTGGGCCCGCGGAGCGCGGCGACCCCGCCGACCACCGAAGTGCCGCCGCCGAAGGGCACCACGGCGACGTCGTGCGCGACGCACACCTCCAGCACGCGCTGCACCTCGTCGGGATCGGCGGGCAGCACCACGGCGTCGGGCGCGGTCGCCTTGCCGGAACGCCGGCGCAGGAGGTCGAGATAGGACAGGCCCCCGGCCCGCCCGAGCCGTTCGCGCGGGTCTTCGAGCACGTGAGCTGCGCCGACGACACCGGCGAGCGCGGCAGCGGCCGCTTCGCCCAGCGTGCTCGGGGGCACCGCGATCGCGGAGTCCGGCGGTACCGCTGCGCTGGGGGCCGAGGTGCCGATACGCTCGCGAAGCCAGTTCACCGCGCTGGGGGGCACGGACGCGGCGGCACCCCCGTCCGGGGTCCACCCGTGACGGATCCGGTGGTCCATCACCATGACCGCTCCCCCACATCGCGGACGACACACTGGGTAGCCGGAAGAACGGAGTGGTCAACCATGTCGCTCACGATTACAGTGTGACATATGGACGATAAACGTCACAGCGAGTCACGGGCCCCGAGCGGGCTCGCCGACACGCGCAGCCGACCAGCGTCCACCAGGGTTT
The DNA here is from genome assembly GCF_018736145.1 of Amycolatopsis sp. CA-230715. Classification (GTDB taxonomy): domain Bacteria; phylum Actinomycetota; class Actinomycetes; order Mycobacteriales; family Pseudonocardiaceae; genus Amycolatopsis. The sequence continues at coordinate 5,433,368 of NZ_CP059997.1, read as the reverse complement.
CCGACGACGTACTGCTCGACGCGGCCCGCTCGTGCGTGCTCGACCGGGGCGTGCGGCGGACCACGCTGGCCGAGATCGCGAGGACCGCGAAGGTCAGCAGGATGACGCTGTACCGGCGCTTCCCCGATGTCCGCAGCGTGCTCGCGGCGTTGATGACGAGGGAGTTCGGCACCCTGCTGTGGCAGGCGAGCGAGGAGGGCGCCAGCGCGCCGACCGCGCGCGAACGCCTCGTCCTCAGCTCGGTGGCCGCCGTGCGCGGGCTCTCGTCGAACGCGCTCATGCGCACCGTCCTCGACAAGGACGCCGAGCTGGTGCTGCCCTACATCGTCGAACGGCTCGGCACCACGCAACGGTTCGCCGAGGGGGTGATCAGCTCGCTGCTGAAGGAAGGGCTCGACGACGGGTCCATCCGGATCACCGACGAGGCCGCGCAGTCCCGCACGCTGCTGCTCGTCATCCAGTCGTTCGCGTTCTCGCTCCGTCCCGCCGCCGCGGGCGTCGCCGAAGAAAAGCTGCTCGACGAGCTGGCCCATCTCCTCGGCGCGGCGTTGCGCCCATGATCAGCGGCTCCCTCAACAAGGGGCGCCGCGAGCGGGAACTCGAAGAGCTGGCCTCGGGCGCGCGGGTGGACCTCGTGGTCATCGGCGGCGGGGTCACCGGCACCGGTATCGCGCTCGACGCCGCGTCCCGCGGGCTTTCCGTCGCGCTCGTCGAAGCACACGACCTCGCGTTCGGTACTTCGCGGTGGTCCAGCAAGCTCGTGCACGGCGGCCTCCGCTACCTCGCGAAGGGCGACGTCGCGCTCGCGCACGAAAGCGCGGTCGAGCGGAACATCCTGATGACCAGGACCGCGCCGCACCTCACCAGGACGGCGCCCCAGCTGTTCCCGCTGCACGCCGAAACCTCGCGCCCGCAACAGGCCCTGATCACCGCGGGCCTGCACGCGGGTGATCTGCTCCGGCGCGCGGCGGGCACGCCGTCGAGGGTGCTGCCGCGGCCGAGGAGCATCCCGGCGGCGGAGGCGATGGCGCTCGCGCCGGGCCTGCGGCGCAGCGGGCTCCGCGGCGCGCTGCTCTCGTTCGACGGCGCGCTCGTCGACGACGCCAGGCTCGTGGTCACGCTGGCGAGGACCGCGGCCGCGTTCGGCGCGCGGATCCTGACGAGGCTGTCCGCGCTGGAGATCACCGGCGACCGCGTCCGCGCCCGCGACGAGCTGACCGGCGGCGAGCTGGACATCTTCGCCCGCAAGGTGGTCAACGCGACCGGAGTCTGGGCGGGGCAGCTCGCCCCGTCGGTGCGGTTGCGACCCTCGCGCGGCTCGCATCTGGTGCTCGCGCCGGGCAGCGTGCAGATCGGCAGGTCGTCGGTGATGGTCGGGGTGCCCGGCGAGCACAACCGGTTCATCCTGCTGCTGCCCCAACCGGACGGGCGGGTCTACCTCGGGATCACCGACGAGCCGACCGACGGGCCGATCCCGGACACCCCCGAGGTCCCGCAGTCCGATGTGGACTTCCTGCTGTCGGTGGCGTCGACCGCGCTTTCGGTGCGGCTGACCGAATCCGACGTGATCGGCGCGTACGCGGGCCTGCGGCCGCTGATCGAAACCGACGGCGCGCGCACCGCGGACCTCTCGCGCAAGCACGCCGTGCTGACCTCGCCCGACGGTGTGATCACGATCGTCGGCGGCAAGCTCACCACCTACCGCAGGATGGCCGCGGACGCGGTGGACACCGCGATCACCGAAGCCGGGCTGCACTGCGGCCCGTCGCGGACGCACCGCCTTCCGCTGCTCGGCGCGGCCCGCCGGAGTCAATTGTCCACTGTGGACGCATCGCCGAGGCTGGTGACCAAGTACGGCACGGAAGCGCCTCGCGTCGCCGCGGCGGGCGAGGTGGACCCGGCGATGGCGGCGCCACTCTACGACGGCGGCGAGGTGACCGCGGCCGAGGTGCTGTGGGGCGTACGGCACGAAGGCGCGCTCGACGCGTCGGACATCCTGCACCGGCGCACTCGGCTCGGCCTCGTGCCCGCCGACGCCGACGCGGCCGGCCCCAGGATCGCCGAACTGGTCGAACGGGCCCTCGTCGGCATCGCCTGAGGCTGTTTCGGCCGTTTTCGGCCGCAGGTCCACGAAGGTCACCTTCGGGGACCTGGATGCCCCAACGGAACCCCTCGCCGCGGGCTACTCGCGCATGGACATCCCCGCGGGACTTCGCGCACCGAAACTGTCGGCACCCCACGCTAACGTTGAAATCGGGGGACCCCGGGGCGAACGAAAGGTCGAGTTCGTACGGGGCAGGCCGGGAGCGAAGTCCCCGAAAGTGACCTTCGGGGTATCCAGCGCCCAGAAGGCCACAGTGATGTCGAGTGCGCGGCGCGCTGATCGGTGGCGGAGGTCCTCCGTTGGTCCCCGAAGGCCACCTTCGGGGAATCTAGCGCCACTTTCTCGGCCCTCGCTCCCGTGCGGGCAGTGCTGTGCATGCCCCGAAGGTGGCCTTCGGGGCGCTCAACGCCGCACATCCACCCCTCGCACACTCGACCACCACGACACGCTTGCCCCGAAGGTGGCTTTCGGGGCGCTGGATTCCCCGAAGGTCACCTTCGGGGCACACGACAGCCCGCTGCGGACTCGCACAGGTGGCGGGAGTGTGGTGCGAGGGCCGGGTTCGCGGCGTCTACCGCCCCGAAGGCCACCTTCGGGGACACGAGCAGGTGGCGACAGCCCGCCGCGAAGGCCGAGATCGGGGCGCTCAACGCCCCAAGAGGAGCCTTCGGCGACACCCGCATCCGCCCCGAAGGTCACTTTCAGGGATCGCGGCCGTCGCATCTACTTGACGAGTCGTTGGGTTTTTGCAACAGTACGTTGTATGAGCCCGGTCAGACGCGGCAAAGAGCTGCCGATCCACAACCGGCTCCAGGTGCTCCGGGCCGAGCGCGGGATGAGCCGCGCCGAACTCGCCGAGGCCGTCGAGGTCAATCCGCAGACCATCGGCGCCCTCGAACGAGGCGACCACTACCCGAGCCTCGATCTGGCGATGCGGCTGTGCGCCGTGTTCGAGCTGCCGGTCGAGGCCGTGTTCAACCGGGAGCCGTTCACGCCACTGTCCACACAGGTGTATCGCGTAGGGGAGAAATGAAACCGATCACGAGCTGGCAGGGCGTCGTCGACCGAGGGAGCTTCGATGCCGGGCACTGACAGCTTCATCCAGTCCAAACTGGACTCCGCGAAGTCGGCGCACGCGGCGCGGCTCGACCGGTGGAACCGGATCACCGCGCGGCGGCTCCCGCGGTGGCGCACCCGCCGCCGCAGGCGCGCGCTCGTCGTGTTCCAGCTCCTCGGCGCCGTCATGATGGTCGCGGCCAGTCTGTTCCTCCGCCCCGACCGCGACTGGGTCGTCACGGGCCTGTGGCTCGGCGGCGCGGTGATCGGTGGGGTCACGGTCACCGTGCTGCGGCTGTTCACCGGCAAGATGGCCAGCGGCCTCGGCGCGATGCTCGACGAGCGCGAGCGCGAATGGCGGAACCGGATCCACTACATCGGTTTCCAGACGCTCGCCGTGCTGATGCTCGTCGCGATGATTCACCTGCTGCTCATCGCGAAGCAGCCCGACGCGGGTTACCGGGGCGTCATGATGATCTCCGCGCTGCTCGTCTTCGGCGGCTCGATGCCGACGCTCGTACTCGCCTGGCAGCTGCCCGACGACGACCCCGAAGACTTCGCCCCTTCCGACGAAGAGGACTTCGATGCCTGACACCCTGGAAATCGACCGGATCAGCAAACGCTACGGCAGGCTGGTCGCACTCGACGCCGTCTCGTTCGAGGTACGGCCCGGCGAGCTGTTCGGGTTCGTCGGCAGCAACGGCGCCGGCAAAACCACGACCATGCGGATCGCACTCGGCGTGCTGGCCTCGGATTCCGGCGAGGTGCGGTTCGCCGGCGCGCCGGTCACGCACGAGACCAGGACGCGGATCGGGTACATGCCGGAGGAACGCGGCCTCTACCCGAAGATGAAGGTGCTCGACCAGCTCGTCTACCTCGCCGAGTTGCACGGGCTCACGAACACCCAGGCGCACCAGGCCGCGGAAAGCTGGATCGACCGGCTCGGGCTGTCCGCGCGGCGCAAGGAGGAGGTGCAGAAGCTCAGCCTCGGCAACCAGCAGCGCGTCCAGCTCGCGGCCGCGCTCGTGCACGATCCCGCGGTGCTGGTGCTCGACGAACCGTTCTCCGGCCTCGATCCGATCGCGGTCGACGTGATGAGCGAGGTGCTGCGGGAGAAGGCGGCCGCAGGCGTTCCGGTCATCTTCTCCAGCCACCAGCTCGATCTGGTGGAGCGGCTGTGCGACCGGGTCGGGATCATCCGAAGTGGACGGATGGTCGCGAACGGCACGGTCGGCGAGCTGACCACTTCGGCGGGCGCCCAACTCGTCGTGACCGCGCCGGGGGCGGCCGCGGACTGGGCGCCCGCGATGGCCGGCGCGAAGATCGCCGAACGGCGCGACAGCACGCTGGTGCTCGACCTCGAACCGGGCGCCGACGACCAGGCGGTACTGGCCGCCGCGCTCGCCACCGGGCCGGTGACCGAGTTCAGCAGGCGCCGCCGGACACTCACCGAACTGTTCCGCGACGCGGTTTCCGAGAAGGGGGAAGGAAAATGAGCACGATCTCGCCCGCGAGGGCGGTGCGCCTCGTGGTCAAGCGGGAGCTGAACACGCGGCTGCGGACCCGCTCGTTCCTCGTCGGCACCGGGCTCGTGCTGGTGCTGATGATCGGGTTCTTCCTGCTGCAGGCCTCGAACGCGGGCGGCAAGGACACCAGCAGGATCGGGCTGTCCGGGCAGGCCACCGGGATCAGCGGTCCGCTGCGGGCGATCGCGGCGGAGTACGGGCTGAAGGTCGAGCCGGCCACCGTTCCCTCGGCGGAGGACGCGCGGCAGAAGGTGACCTCGGGTGACCTGGACGCCGCGGTGTCCGGTACCGCGTCGGATCTCACCGTGCTGGTGAAGTCCGATTTGGACGGGAAGCTGCGCGCCGCGTTGACCAGGATCAGCCAGCAGCAGGTGCTCGACGGCGAGCTTTCCGCCGGTGGGCTCCGCCCCTCGGACGTGATGAGCAAGGTCAACGGCGCCAAGCTCGCGGTGTCCACAGTGGATCCCCCCGACCCCGACCGCGAGCAGCGTTCGTTCATCGGGTACGCCGTCATCGTGCTGCTCTACCTCGGCATCGTCGGCTACGGAGCGCTCGTCACGCAGGGCGTGGTCGAGGAGAAGTCCAGCAGGGTGGTGGAAATCCTGCTCTCCACACTGCGCCCGTGGCAGCTCATGCTCGGCAAGGTGCTGGGGCTCGCCCTCGTCGGGCTGACCCAGCTGGTGATCATCGGCGCGGTCGGGCTGGTGCTGGCGAAGGCCACCGGGGTACTCACGATCCCCGGCGCCGCGGCGGGCGCGCTGATCTGGGCGGTGATCTGGTACCTGCTCGGATTCCTGTTGTACGCCACCGTGTTCGCCGCAGCGGGCTCACTCGTGTCACGCCAGGAAGACGCGCAGAGCGTGGTCGCGCCGGTGTCGATCACGCTGGTGATCGTGTTCGTCGTCGGCCTCAACGTGCTGCTGAAGGACCCGGACAGCACGACTTCGACGGTGCTGTCACTGGTCCCGGTGTTCTCCCCGATCCTGATGCCGGGCAGGATCGCGGCGGGCGCGGCCTCGGGGCTGGAGATCACCGCCGCGCTGCTGCTGACCGTGCTGTTCGTCGGGCTGTTCACCTGGATCGCGGGCAAGATCTACCAGAACGCCGTGCTGCGCACCGGGAGCCGGGTCAGCTGGCGGGAAGCACTCGGCCGCGCGCACTGAATGCTCAGCCGCGGGTGATTTCGCCGTACCGCTGCAGGGCCACCTGGCGTTCGTGGGCGTGCTCGACCATCGGCGCCGGGTAGCCCCGCTGCGGCGACTTCCACGGCTGGTGCACCGATTTCCCTTGCAGCGCGCGGAGTTCCGGCACGTACTCGCGAACGTAGGCGCCGTCGGGGTCGAACTTCTCGCCCTGTGTGGTGGGGTTGAAGATCCGGAAGTACGGCGCCGCGTCCGTGCCGGACCCGGCGACCCACTGCCAGTTGAGCTGGTTCGACGCGAGGTCGCCGTCGACGAGCAGCCGCATGAAGTGCCGCGCGCCCCACTGCCACGGCAGGTGCAGGTCCTTCACCAGGAAGCTCGCCACGATCATCCGCACCCGGTTGTGCATCCAGCCCTCGGCCGCGAGCTGGCGCATCCCGGCGTCGACGATCGGGTACCCGGTCTTGCCTTCGCACCACTGTCCGAACGCGACTCGCGCGGCGGCGCCCCGCTCGGTTTCCATCCGGGAGAACCGTTCGTCGTACGCCGTGCGCGCGGTCTCCGGCCGGTGGAAGAGCACGTCCGCGTGGAACTCGCGCCAGGCCAGCTCGCCGCGCAACGCCTTCGCGCCGGGGCCTTCGTCGCCGCGGAGGTCCGCGAGCAGCGTTCGCGGGTGCACGCAGCCCCAGCGCAGGTACGGCGAAATCCTGGTGGTGGCAGGGAGATCGGGGCGATCGCGTCCTTCGTGGTAGGTATCGGCGCCGTCGTCGAGGAACCGGCGCCTCACTTCGAGCGCCGCCTCTTCCCCCGGTTCGGGAAGTCGCATGTCGACCTTGGGCGCCGCGGGCAGTCGATCCGAAGTGGACGGTTTGATCCAGTCCACGATGGACGCTCCGGTGTCGGCGGGGCTCGGCCAGCCGTGCCGCGCCCACGCGCGATAGAAGGGGGTGAACACGCGGTACGGGTCACCGTCCGGTTTGGTCACCCGGCCCGGCGTGATCGCGTACGGCGAACCGGTTTCCACCCAGTCGACATCGCGCTCCGCCAGCGCGGCGGCCACGGCCTCGTCGCGTTTCCTGCCGTAGGGCCCGGTGTCCGTGCTGACGTGCACGCAGCGCGCGCCGATCTCCTCGGCCACCTTCGGCACCTGCTCGGCGGGATCGCCGGTGACGATCCTCAACCGCCCGCCGAGTTGCTCGTCCAGCGCGCGCAGGCACCCCAGCAGGAACGCCACCCTCGGCGCGCCGGACGGCCGGAGAAGACGATCGTCGAGCACGTACAGCGCGAGCACTTCGCTCGCTCGCTTCGAGGCGGCGAGCAGCGCCGCGTGATCACCGAGCCGGAGATCACGCCGGAACCAGAGCACCGCGGTTTCGTCTGTCACGGTGGACGAGCCTATGCGCAACGGAAACGGCCCGCCGCATGAGCGACGGGCCGTTCTCGGCGAAAAGGTGTCAGCGCTGTTCGAGCGGGGTGTAGTTCCGCTCCGTCTCGCCGGTGTAGATCTGGCGCGGGCGGCCGATCTTGGTGGCCGGGTCCTGGATCATCTCGCGCCAGTGCGCGATCCAGCCCGGCAGCCTGCCGAGCGCGAAGAGCACGGTGAAGTACTTCGTCGGGAACCCGAGCGCCCGGTAGATCAAACCGGTGTAGAAGTCGACGTTCGGGTAGAGCTTGCGCTCGACGAAGTAATCGTCGGAAAGCGCGGTCTCTTCGAGCTTCTTCGCGATGTCGAGCAGCTCGTCGCCGCCGGCGATCTTGCCGAGAATCTCGTCCGCGGTGTTCTTGATGATCTTCGCGCGCGGGTCGTAGTTCTTGTAGACCCGGTGCCCGAAGCCCATCAGCTTCACGCCCTTTTCCTTGTTCTTCACGCGGTTGACGAAGTTCGCCACGTCACCGCCGTCGTTCTTGATGCCCTCGAGCATGTCGAGCACCGCCGCGTTCGCGCCGCCGTGCAGCGGGCCGAACAGCGCGTTGATCCCGGCCGAGATGCTCGCGAACAGGTTCGCCTCGGACGAGCCGACCAGCCGCACGGTCGAGGTCGAGCAGTTCTGCTCGTGATCGGCGTGCAGGATGAACAGCAGGTCGAGCGCCTTCGCGACCTCGGGGTCGACCTCGTACGGCTCGGCGGGGAAGCCGAAGGTCATCCGCAGGAAGTTCTCCACCAGCCCGAGCGAGTTGTCCGGGTACAGCAGCGGCTGCCCGATCGACTTCTTGTAGGCGTACGCCGCCAGCGTCGGCACCTTGGCCAGCAACCGGATCGTGGACAGCTCGACGTTCGGTTCGTCGAACGGGTTGAGCGAGTCCTGGTAGAAGGTCGACAGCGCGGACACCGCGCTGGAGAGCACCGGCATCGGGTGCGCGTCGCGGGGGAAGCCGCTGAAGAACGCCTTCAGGTCCTCGTGCAGGAGCGTGTGCCGCTGGATCTTCTCGGTGAAGTCCTCCAGCTGCGTCTTGGTCGGCAGCTCGCCGTAGATCAGCAGGTAGGACACCTCGATGAAGGTGGACTTCTGGGCCAGCTGCTCGATCGGGTAGCCGCGGTAGCGCAGGATGCCCGCGTCACCGTCGATGTAGGTGATGGCCGAAGAGGCGGCACCGGTGTTGACGAAACCCGGATCGAGGGTGATGTACCCGGTCGACGCCAGCAGCTTCCCCAGTTCGATACCCGGTGCGCCCTCGACCGCATGGACGACCTTCAGCTCGTGCTCGCCGTTGGGAAGGCGCAGCGCGACGGTCTCGCCACCGGTCGCCGCATTCGCGTCGGACATGCAAGTCCCTCTCAGTCATCGCACGGGCCGGTGGCGCCTGCAGGTCGCACAGGTCAGCCTGGGAGTTCACGCGAGGCCTTCAGGATTTCTTCTCACGCGGCACACCGCCCCGTTGGGGTATGAATTCCCCGCCCACGCTAGTCGATTACCCGGCACGCGCGCAGCGGCTGGGTTGCCCATGATTGACCCTTTGGGACCAGGTTCACACGCCAGGGCGTCCGGTATTTCCCGAAACGGGCTCCGATGAGGGCCAGATCACGTCCAGTAGGTCTCGAGTTCGGCCTCGGTCGGCGGCTCGGCACCGACCCTCGACACCGTGATCCCGGCCGCTTTCGCCGCATACCCGAGCGCCTCGCGCCAGTCGGACTCCGACAGCGAGCCGAGATCGGTCACCGCGCGCTTGTCGAGCCAGGCGAGCAGCGCGCCCTGCACGGTGTCGCCGGCCCCGATCGTGTCGGCGACCTCGGCGCGCCCCGGCGGAACGCTGACCGAAAGCGCGGAAGTGCGCACCGAGACGCCTTCCGCGCCACGAGTGAGCACCACAGCGTCCACCCCGGACTCGAGCCAGGTCTTCGCCGCCTCGTCCGCGTCCGCGCCTTCGGCCAGCCATTCGGCGTCGTCGTCGGACAGCTTCAGCAACCGGACGTCCGGCAGCCACGACGCGAACCGCGCGCGGTAGGCGGCAGGGTCGTCGATCAGCATCGCCCTGATGTTCGGGTCGAGCGCGGTCAGCACGCCGCGCGCGGATTCCCTGCGCAGCATCGCTTCGTACGCGCTGGCACCGGGTTCCAGGACCATGCCGAGCGTGCCGAGCGACAGCGCGGTGACCTCTTCCGGCAACGGCCCCGGGTCGCTGACGAGCCGGTCCGCGGTGCCCTCGGTGTAGAAGGTGTAGTGCGCGGAACCGCTTTCGTCGAGCGCCACCACCGCGAGCGTGGTCGGTTCGTCACCGCGCTGGACCAGCGCGGTGTCCACTCCGGACGCGTGGAGCCGCTCCATCAGCCCTTCGCCGAACCGGTCGCGGGAGATCCGGCACAGGAACGAGGTGGCCGCGCCGAGCCGCCCCGCGGCGAGCGCCACGTTGTATGGACCACCGCCGAGCGTCGGCAGCAGCGGGCCGACCCCGCCGTCCACAGTGGACTCGCCCGAAGGGGCCTGAACCGGTACGAGGTCGACTAGCGCCTCTCCACCCACCACGATCACGGGCGTGATGCTAACCGCAAAACCGCGCGCGGTGCGGAACCGGTTCTGAGCGCGCTCAGCTGAGCGGGCCTTCCGCGGCGAGGCCACCGAGCAACAGGTCCGACAACGCGGTGAAGGCGTCCGCGTCGGAAACGCCTGCCCGCGCGCCCAGCACCCCGGTTTGAATGCCTTCGATCAGCATTCCGGCCATTTCCGCGATCAGCTTCGCCTTCACCTCGCGGAACACGCCGTCCCGCACTCCTTTGGCGATGAAGGTCCTGATTCGCGCCGCGGCCGCCCTGCTGTTCAGCTCGTAGGTCGCGCGGGCGGGGGCGAACTCGGCGATATCGGCCATGAACACCGCCGATGCCCTGCTCAGGTACTCGGATACGCCGGCGAGGTACTCGCCGATCAGCTTGCGCGCGTCGTCGATCCCCGCGATCCGCCGCTCGATCTCGTCGGCGGCGCCCTTGAAGAAGTGCGCGACCACCTTCACCGCGAGCTGTTCCTTGCTCGGCGCCAGCGCGTAGAGCGTCGACTTCGAGCAGCGCAGGCGGGTGGCGAGGTCTTCGAGCGTGAACCCGGCGAAGCCTTCGGCCAGGAAGAGGTCTTCGAGCTGCGTCAGCAGGGCGCGCTGTCTCGCCGTCTGCCGCCGCCCTTCGGACGGGCGCGGGGAGCGGGAAGCGAGATCGGCCATCGGACCACCGTATGCGCAATCGAGTGCGCGTGACGCGGCGCACTTCTGTGACCCCTGCCGCCTACGGTACTCTAACCGGACCCACAGTACTATTTTCGGTACTGCTCTGGATCGGGAGGGGACCCCATGCCAGCGGAACGGCTGCTGCCCAGCACGGAAGCCAAGGATCTCGTCGGCCTCGCCGCGGAACTGGCGCGTGAGGAACTCGCGCCGCACGCGGCCGGGTTCGAAGAAGCGGGCCGGTTCCCGCGCGAGCAGTTCCGGCTGCTCGGCAAATCGGGCCTGCTGGGGCTGCCCTACTCGGAGCGCTGGGGCGGCGGCGAGGTGCCGTACGAGGTGTACCTGCAGGTGCTGGAGGAGATCGCGGGCGCGTGGATGTCCGTCGGCGTCGGCCTCTCGGTGCACACCATGTCCTGCTACGCGCTCGCCCACTACGGCACCGACGAGCAGCGCGACCGCTGGCTCCCGGAAATGCTCGAAGGCGACCTGCTCGGCGCGTACGCGCTTTCGGAAGCGCACGCCGGATCCGACGCGGCGGCGCTGTCCACGCGCGCCCGCCTCGACGGCGGTCAGTACGTCGTCAACGGCACGAAGGCGTGGATCACGCACGGCGGCGAAGCCGACTTCTACACGACCATGGCCCGCACCGGCGACGAGAGCATCTCCTGCCTGCTCGTCGACGGCGCGACGCCGGGCCTGTCCGCCGCGGCGCCCGAGCGGAAGATGGGCCTGACCGGGTCCACCACCGCCCAGATGATCTTCGACGACGCCCGCGTCGACGCGGACCGGCTCATCGGCGAAGAGGGCGCGGGCATGCGGATCGCGCTCTCGTCGCTCTCGTCGGGACGGCTCGGCATCGCCGCCTGCGCCGTCGGCCTCGCGCAGGCCGCGCTCGACGAAGCGGTGACCTACGCGAAGACGCGCACCCAGTTCGGGAAGCCGATCATCGAGTTCCAGGGGCTGGAATTCCTGCTCGCCGACATGGCCGCCGCCGTCGAATCCTCGCGCGCCACCTACCTGGACGCCGCGCGCCGCCGTGACCGCGGCATGCCGTTCCAGCGGCAGGCGTCGATCGCGAAGCTGGTGGCCACCGATGCCGCGATGAAGGTGACCACCGACGCCGTGCAGGTGCTCGGCGGCGCGGGCTACACGCGGGACTTCCCGGTGGAGCGGTACATGCGGGAGGCGAAGGTGCCGCAGATCTTCGAAGGCACCAATCAGGTGCAGCGCATGGTCATCGCCCGCGAACTCAAGAAGTAATCCCGGCTCGAATGCCCCGAAGGTGACCTTCGGGGCGGTAGATGCCCTGAAGGTCACCTTCGGGGCATTGCGAATCTTGTTGGGGCGGCGAGGTTTCCAGGTTCGCGGTCGCCACAGATCCCCGAAGGTGGCCTTCAGGGCGCTCAGCGCCCCAGATGTTCCCCTCGCACCTCCGGGACGACGCTCGCGATTGCCGTGAAGGCCACCTTCACGGCATTGAGCGCCCCGGATGTGCCCTTCGCGAAGGCGGACCGGCGGTCAGGTAGGCGGGGCGCTGAGCACGTCGACTGCGCGGCGTCGATGGGCGGCGAAAAGCGCGAGCGCGGTCTCGGCGTCCCGTGCTCGCAGGGCGCCGAGGAGCTCGCGATGCTCGTCGGGGATGCCGCCGAGGTAGCCGTCCTTGCTGCGGCCGATCCGAGTCAGCAGGAACAGGCGGACCTGACAGCGCATCGCTTGCCATGCCTCGTCGAGCCGCCGGTGCCGCGCGGCCGCGAAAACGGCGTCGTGGAAGGCGATGTCGAGGCGCACCATTTCGTGCTCGTCCCCAGCGCGGTCCATCAGGTCGGCCGCCTTCTCGACCGCCGCGAGGTCCTCTTCCGAAGCGTTCGCGATCACCTGCCGCACCGCCAGGTCTTCCAGCGCGCCGCGGAGGCTGTCGAGTTCGGCGATGTCCTCAGTGGACAGAGCGGTCACGGTGGTCCCGCGGTGCCACGCGCAGTGGACCAGTCCTTCACGCTCCAGCACGCGCAACGCCTCGCGCACCGGGCCGCGGCTGACCTGCAGCGCACCGGACAGGTCCACCTCGCGCAGCGGCGCACCCGGCACGTAGGCCCCGCTGAAGATGGCTTCCCTGATGCGGTCCGCGACCTCGTCGGCGAGCCCGCGACGGCGAGCGGGAGCCACTTGTTCGCTCATGTCGCAATGTTAACATTAGGACATTCACCGCACCCTGAGGGAGAATCCGTGAGCATCCCCCGCTTCCACCTGGCCATGCCGGTCGACGACCTCGCCGCCGCGCGGCGCTTCTACGGCGAAGTCCTCGGCCTCGAGCAGGGCCGCAGTGCCGACACCTGGGTGGACTGGAACCTGCACGGCCACCAGTTCGTCACCCACCTCGCACCGGAACGCCCCAAGCGGATCCACAACCCGGTCGACGGCCACGACGTCCCCGTGCCGCATTTCGGCCTGATCCTGGAAATCCCGGCGTTTCACCGGCTCGCCGACCGCCTGCGCGCGGCGGGCACCGAGTTCGTCATCGAGCCCTACGTGCGGTTCGAAAGCGAACCGGGCGAGCAGTGGACGATGTTCCTGCTGGACCCGGCGGGGAACGCGCTGGAGTTCAAGGCGTTCGCCGACGATTCCCAGGTTTTCGCCGCCTAAGCGTAGATTTCCCGCGCCCGCTGGCTCATTTCCGTGTTCTGGAAAGCGGCGCACTGCCATTGCCCGGTTTCTGCGCGGCGCAAGGTGTAGGTCTGGAACTTGTCGTAAGCGATCTTTTCGCCGGTTCCGATACCACCGACGGTGACCACGACCGCGGAATCGTCGTCGACCTGGTTCACCTTGATCGGGGTGACGACCATGCGAGTCCCCCGCTGCCATTTCGTGAACACGTCGTGGTGGCTCCGCTCGATCTCCGCCCTGCCGAACATGGCGTCCCCGAGGAAGATCACGTACGAAGCGTCCTCTGTGAACTGCTCGCCGTAGGTGCGCGCGTCGCCGTCGTCCCATGCCTTCCGGACGCGATCGAGAAATGCGTCGACGGTGTCAGTGGTCATTTTTCTTCTCCGTAGGATTTTGGTCGGGAACGGGCACGGAAATCGTGCCGCTCAGCAGTACGTCGTAGCCCCATCGCCATCGGGAACCGTGACCGGACAGCAAGGGTTCGCTCAGTGCGGCGATATTCGGGTAGTCCGCGGCGTCGGCGGTCCGGACGGCTTGGACGAGCGCGTGGTGATCGGCGCCGGTCCGGGATTCCGCCCACCTCGTGCCCTGTTCGGTCGCCGTGGTGGTCGCGAACTGCAGCAGCAGGTCCACGGCCCAGGCCGCGCGGGCGGGCTCGACACCGCCCTCCAGCAGCAGCGCGAGCACACCGTCGACCAGCGCGAGGTACCGCGGTCCGCTGAGGCGCGTGACCAGCGCGAGCCTCGCCAGGCTCGGCTGGGCCGCCAGCACGTCGATGTAGGAGAGCAGGACGCTCCACAGCCGGTCCCGCCAGTCGCTGGATGCCGCGACCGGGGCCAGGTCGATCCCGGCGAGCAGGTCGTCGAGGAGTGCGGCGTGCAGTTCCTGGACGTCCCGCACATAGACGTAGAGGGACATCGGGCCGGTGTCGAGTTCCTTGGCCAGGCGGCGCATGGTCACGCGTTCCAGCCCTTCGGCCCGCAGGATCGCCGCCGCGGTGGCGACGATCGCGTCCCGCGAAAGCGCGGGCTTGGCAGGCCGTTCACGACGACTGACTGGGGTCATGGGAACGACGATAGACCGCGACGTACGCGTACGTCAAGTACGCGTACGTCGCGGCCTAATTCTCCTGGTAGAGGCGGCTTTCGACCACGCCTTCGTTCCTCGTTTCGTCGAACCGGTAGACCTCGCGTCCCGAAACGAAAACGCGCAGCGCGCGGTTCATCACGTCGAGCGGGTCGCCTGACCAGAGGACGACATCGGCGTCGAGGCCGGGTTTGAGCGCGCCGACCCGGTGCTCGAGGCCCAGCATCGCGGCCGGGTTCACGGTGAGCGCGCGTAACGCGGTCTCCGGCTCCAAGCCGTCCTTCACCGACAACGCGGCCTGGTGGATGAGGAAGTTGATCGGCACCGCGGGATGATCCGTGGTGATCGCGATGCGCACCCCGGCGCGCGCGAGGATGCCGGGCGCGCGCAGGGTGAGGTTGCGCAGTTCGACCTTGTGGCGGGCGATGAACAGCGGCCCGATGATCACCGGCACGTCCCGCTCGGCGAGCAGATCGGCGATCAGGTGGCCTTCGGTGCCGTGGTTGATCACCAGCCGGTAGCCGAACTCGTCGGCGAGGCGGATCGCGGTGACCATGTCGTCGGCGCGGTGCACGTGCTGGTCCCACGCCAGTTCCCCGTCGAGCACCTTGACCAGCGTCTCCATGGTCAGATCGGTGTCGAAGGGCTTGTTCCCGGCGCGTGCGTGCTCGCGGCGGGCCCGGTAGTTGCGCGCCTTCGTGAACGCCTCGCGGATGACCGCGGCCACACCGAGCCTCGTCGAAGGGAGCTGGTTCTTCTCGCCGTAGATCCTTTTCGGGTTCTCGCCGAGCGCGCTCTTCACGCTCACCGCTTCCGCGAACACGGCGTCGAGCGCGGTGCGGCCCCAGGTCTTCAGCGCGACGGTCTGCCCTCCGATCGGGTTGCCGGATCCCGGTTTGATCACCACGCTGGTGACCCCGCCGGACAACGCGTCGTCGAAACCGGCCTC
Source organism: Amycolatopsis sp. CA-230715 (assembly GCF_018736145.1). Classification (GTDB taxonomy): domain Bacteria; phylum Actinomycetota; class Actinomycetes; order Mycobacteriales; family Pseudonocardiaceae; genus Amycolatopsis. The sequence continues at coordinate 5,418,200 of NZ_CP059997.1, read as the reverse complement.
GTAGGGGTCGATCCCGTCGATCGCGCGGAACCGGGCACCGTTCGGATCGGTCATCTCGTTGACGTCGTCGCCCGACCAGCCCTCGCCCTCCTCGGACACCCCGAGATGCGCGTGCGCGTCGATGAACCCGGGCAGGACCCACGCCCCGGCCGCGTCGACCAGCTCGGCGTCGTCGGGAACGTCCACATCGGCCTCGGCGCCGACCGCGACGATCCTGCCGTCCTCGACCAGCACCGTCCCGCCGTCGACCGGATCCCCGTCGACCGGAACCACGTACCCACCCACGATCGCGATCATCATGAGGGCACGCTAGCGAACGAACCGGCTCATCCGCCTCTCCACTGCTGGCTCAGACCGGCTCGTACCGATGATGGGGCACCGACAGCTTCCACACCGCCTCGAACGCGACGCGGCACAGCCGCACGTCGCCGGGATCGGTAGAGGTGATCTTGTCCACCGCCAAGCCGTTTCCCGCGTAGATGAGGAAAACGGCCAAGCGGTCGTCGAACAAGTAGAAGTCGTTTCCGGGTATGGCGATGGAAGACAGCAGGCGACGCGGAACCCAGCGAATGTCTTCCCCTGCCTCGACCATGGGATGGGCGATGCTGTGGGACCACCGCTGGTAGTCGCTGAGCGGTTCCGAAACAATGCGCGCGCGACGGACGTTCTTCCCCGCTCTCACGTGCTCTCGAAGTGTGGAACACCATCCTTGCAACCACCGGAGATCATCCTCTTCGCCCGCGGCCCATTGCGCCATGTGCGGCAGCTCGACCGCGGTACCGTAGGCATCCCTGGTTTCGAGGTGCACCGCTTCGTGCGCGAAACCGGTGAGCAGGTTCTCGAATTCTTCGTCCGTGATCGATGCCATCAAAACGCCTTCCAGGTCCATGGTTTCGGCTCCTGACCGCGCAAGCACGCGATGCGGTGCCGCAGCTCACGCGCGGCACCGTCGTCAGTGGATGCCTTCGCAGCGACGAACGAGATCCAGCGCAACTCCTTAACTGAGACGTTTCGAGATCGAGCAGGATCGGTTCGCCGCCTCGCGGCACAGCGATGTTCCCCTGCCACGCGTCGCCGTGCACGACAGTCCAACGTGGATGATCAAGCTCGGCGTAGCGCGCCCGCAATTCGGCCAAGTGCTCGGTGAGCCAGGTCCGCGCCGAAGCGTCGAACGCGGTCGAAGCACCGAGCCGCTCGACGGTTCTGGTCACCGGGTCGAGCAAGGGGAGTTCGAATTCCATCGGTGCGGGGACGGCGTGCAACTCGGCCAGCGCGGCACCGAGTTCTTCGGGTGTGCCTAGACAGTGCTCCGGGATGAACGTCCACCACGTGACCGGCCGGTCGCCGACGACCACCGGCGGAAGATCGGGTACGGCCGCCACGACTCGGATCCCGGCCTCGGCCAACCACCGAGAAACCCCGACTTCGCGCTCGGCTTCCCTTGCCGTTCCCGGTTTCCCGATCCTCGCGACGATATCGCCGGTGACCTGGTACATCACGTTGCTGCCGTCACGGATCAACCGGGCACTCGTAGCAGGCAAGCCGACTTTCGCTGCCGCGGTGACGAGAATGCCGTGGGGCGTACATGCGACCCTGCCGCAATTCTCGGTCATGCCTTGAAGTGATACTTGCGCAACTCCGACTTGCGCACGGACGGCTGCACCCAGTTCAGCTCCCAGATGTCACTGTCCACCGCGAACTCCCTGTCGAACCCGACCCATCTGCCGCGCATGGTCTTGCCCATCGGATCGATGGCCACCTGGATCGCGCCGTGATAAACGGAGCCACGGTAGTACCCGACCAGCGACGTGCGTTCAGACCAGACCCCCGTCGCGACCGAGCCGTTCAAGGTCAGGTCCAACCGCAGCTTGGAGCCGTTCTCCGCGGGGACGCTTTCACCGAAGAACCGGTCGCCCTGGTGGCGCATCGCCAGGTAGTGCTCACCGCTGAACACACTCGCCCGCCCAGTGCTGGTGTAGGAGTACCTGCTGTGCCAGATGCCGGACAGGTCACCATCCGCGGCCTCAACCACGTGGGGTCGGCCGCCATCCCGGTCGGTGAGCGCTGGAGATGACGAAGCCAATGCGAGTGCCGCGCTGAGTTTCAACAAGACTTCTCGGCCGTTCGGCCCGATGGCGCTGTCTACAACTCGATCCGCCGCGATACGTGCCAATTCGTGCACATCTGTTGTTTCTGCCTCCGACAACAGGCCACCGAACTCGTCCGACCTGGAAAGGTCCTTGCGCACCTCTCGGAAAGCGGGATCGGTTGACCGGAAGTCCGCGCAATCGCTGACCAAATCCGCGACACTGCATTCGTACAGCTCGGCCAGTTTGGCCAACACCCCCAAAGACGGCGCGTGTCCGGTGGCGCCTGGCCAAAGCTCCCAGTACGAGAAGTTCTTGAAGGTCTTCGGATCGGCTGGCCACTTGGCGTTCCACCGGTCGGCGGCGTCCCGCTGACTCCAGTCGTGCACCATGCGAAGCGCGGCACGCACGTTCACGCCGTACCGATCGCAGAACACCGACGCGATCTCGACCCAGCTCTTCTGCCGCGCACGCAGGTCCGCGACCAGCTTCCGCTGTTCCTGTCGGATGCTCCTGACCGCCGATGGCATGGCCTCTCCCCTCTGGCGGGTAAGAACCGTAACGCTCCCGCCTGGCAATGCAGAACGTACCGGTCGAACCGGGATCCATCGTCCCGCAAGATCACCGTCGCTCGGGGTGTCCAGAGGTTCCGAACTGCGGTTTTGTGGACATCGCGGCCGAGCGGGTTTCCGCCCGCCCCCAGGGAAAGGAGACCGTTCGTGTTGTGGGTTCTGCTGGTCATGGGGGCCGTGCTGGTGGCGTCCGTCGCCGTTGCGCTGGTGCTGGACAGAACTTCCGTCGGACTCCGGCTTTACATCCGTTGGCTGAACAAGCACCGGCCCGTGGGACGTAGCCGATGACTGCTAATCCGGTCGCGAAGCAAGAAGCCGTTCGATGGCTCGACGTGCTGTGCGGTACCGCCAAGACTGTCGTTGTATCGACTCGATGGGAAACACGGAAATCGGAGGTTGGGAATCATGGTGACTCGCACACGGAAACCAGGTAACGACAAGCACAGCGGAGACAGCGACTCGCAGACGGACCACCTCGGCAAGGGGTCGGATGGCCATACCGTCGAGAGCGGCGACGACAAGTGACGACAGCCCGCATCGACGCTCTGATAGACGAACTGCGCTCGGCCGGAAATCTCCCGGCCGAGTTCGGCTCGCTCCTCCACGAAGTGCCAAGAGAGAAGTTCGTCCCGGCCCGAGCATGGCGCGGAGACACGAGCGCGCCGATCGACCGCGTGTCCGACCCCGGCGAGTGGTCCGAAGTCGTCTACTCGAACACACAGATCGTGATCCAGTTCGACGACGGAGCCGCGGAGTGGCCGGACGTGGGCCGCCTGCCCACCTGTTCGAACTCGATGCCCTCAGTCGTGCTCGGGATGTTCGACGCACTGGGAGCCCGGAAAGGCGAACAGGTTCTCGAGATCGGCACAGGCACCGGGTGGACTGGTGCGATGCTGGGGCGCATCGTCGGCCCGGAGGGCCGGGTCGTGAGTATGGAGATCGACCATCAGCTCGCCGGGCAGGCTCGGGAGCGAATCGACCGCGCCGGGTTCCACCAAGTCCGGGTCCTCCAGGGCGACGGGGCCGCCGGGGCCCCGGAACTCGCCCCGTTCCATCGGGTCATCTCCACGATGGCCGTTCAGCTCGGCCGAGTTCCCTACGCCTGGGTGAAGCAGACGAAACCGGGCGGCACGATCGTCACCCCCGTGCGCGCCGACCTCTCCTCCGGCCCGCTCGTGCGGTTCACCGTGCACGGCGACGGCACCGCCACCGGCCGCATGCTGCCGATGGGCGTCGGGTTCATGGAACACCGGCTCGACCGCGCGGCGGTCACGGCCGGGGAGGCACACGACTGGGAGGACGAGTCCGCCGATCGGAAGACGACCAAGACGAAACCATGGCTGATGCTCTCGGATTTCGTTTCCAGATGGGCGCTCGCCGTAGCACTCCCGTCGTGCCGTTACGACATGGAGGAAGGCAGGCTTGCGTGGCTGGCCGACCCGCTCACGGGGTCATGGGCCACCATCGTCCCGTCTTCCGAAGAGGGCCAGTTCCTGGTGCGCCAGAAGGGAATCCGCCGTCTATGGGACGAGGCCGAAACCGCCTACCGCTGGTGGATCGGCGCGGGGCAACCCACGGGGCTGAATTGGCTGTGGACCATCACCCCGGACCGTCAAACGATCGAGATCGCCTGAGCCTCCGCGCCCTGGCTGGACCTCAGCATCTATCACCCCAGGAATGTGCATGAGCTGGTACATCGACCGCGACGGCCGGATCTGGCCGCTCGACGATCCGCCTCGGGTGCCGTGGTGGATCGAGCCGGATATCGAAGAAACCCAAGACCTGGTTGAGGACTGACCTTTCCGACGTGTGGGGCCGCGCGGGGTTGCGTTCGTGGGAGCCATCCCACCGGGACGCATCCCCGAGCGCCTCGTGGGCATCTTTCCCAGTGAGAGCCACGACGGCGAAAAGATCACCACAGGGAGGGTTCGCACCATGAACCGCACGATGAAGCGCACCGCCGCCGCCACGATCGCGGGAGGCGTCCTCGCCGGGGGCATGCTGCTGGCCACCGGGTCCGCGAGCGCGATGCCGTCCGATACGCCCTGCGGCGCCTCGGACGTGAACATCGGCGTCACGCCGGATCCGACGCACGCTTCGGGCCACGAGGCGTATCTGATCACTTACACGGCCGCGTCCCCGGACACGAACTGCAAGCTCCAGGGCATCCCGACCGGCGTCAGCTTCAACGGTGACGGCCAGCCGGTCGACATCTCGGTCGTCCCGGAGCCCGCCTCGGGCGGCGCGGGCCCGGTCAACCTCCGCGCCGGGCATCCCGCCGAGTCGCGCTTCATCCAGGCCGCGCACGAGGCGCCGGTGCCCCAGATCCCGGTCTCGGTCACCTTCAATTTGCCGACCGGGCCCGACGGCCAGCCGGTTTCCGTCGCCTGGCCGGAGGGACAGCCGCTGAAGGGCACCGAGGTCCAGACCACCGCCGTCAGCGCGAGCTGAGCCGGAACCACCAGGGAGGAATGTCATGCACATCAAGCGAATCGCCATCGGTGCTGCCGCAGCGGGAGTGCTCGCGCTCACCGCTTTCGGGTCCGTCGCGAACGCGGCTGCGTCCACTTCGGACACCGCTTCGCCCCGGTGCGGCAGCGGTGACCTGTCGGTGTCGCTCGGCGCGCCGATCCAGCACCCGGACACGCCAGGGCAGGTCGACGTGCCGATGACGTACACGAACACCTCGTCGCACAACTGCGGCCTCTACGGCGTTCCCGGCGCGGACCTGGTCGGCCCGGACGACCCGAACGGCGCCGTCTACCACCTGCCGCGCATCGACAACGGCGCGCCGGTCAACGAGGTCTCGCCCGGCCGGACCGCGACCGCGACGATCACGGTGCTGACCCCCGCGCCGGGCCAGCCCGCCTGGACGCCGACGACGGTCAACACCATTCCGCCCGGCCAGACGGCGCCGCTGACCGCCGCGTGGCCGTCGGATCTGCCGGTGCTGCGCCAGGACGGGGCCACGCACCCCGGCACCTACGTCAACGGGATCCTCGCCGACCCGGCGTGACCCGAGTACCTCGCCCCTGCCGTGGAAAACCGCGGCAGGGGCACAACCATGCGAAAACCACGCGCGGTTTCGCGGTCCGTGCGGCATCATGCCCGCGAACCGACGGAAGGAACCGCCCTTGACCATTCACCTCACCGCGCTCGCCGATCTCGAAGAGCGCGCGTCCAGCCACCGGCTCGCCTGGCTCGCTTCCGACGACGACGGCACCCCGCTCGGCTCCGCGTTCCTGCGGCTGTTCACCAACGACGGCCAGCGGCACCTCGCCGAGGTCGACGTCAGGGTGCACCCCGCCGAACGACGCCGCGGAGTCGGAAAAGCGCTACTGGACGCGGCGCTCGAAGCGGCCACTGTGGACGGACGCCGGGCCGTCATGGCCGAAACCGAGCCGGGCACCGACGGCGCGCGGTTCCTGTCCGAACGCGACTTCCGGAAGGTGCTGACGCTGATCTTCACCCGGCTGTCGCTGGCGGACGCGCACCCCGAAAGCAAGCCCTGTGCGGGATACCGGCTGGTTTCCTGGGACGGTGAGGTGCCCTCGGAGCTGGCCGAAACCTTCGCGGAATCGCGCCGCGCGATGGACGACATGCCGATGGGCGAGGTCGACTACGGCAGGGTCGACTGGGACGTCGAGCAGGTCAAGGCGATCGCGAAAGCGGTCGAGAAGCGCGGCGAGCTGCTGCACACGGTGGCCGCGGTGCACGAAGAAACCGGGGCGATCGCCGGGTTCACCGAACTGACCGTGCCCGGCACGCGGACCGGCGACGGTCAGAACTACGGCACCGGCGTGCTGCCGGGGCACCGCGGCCACGGCCTCGGCCACTGGATGAAGGCCGAAGCGATCCGGCTGGTCCGCGAGCGGCATCCCGAGGTCACGGGACTGCTGACCGACACCGCCGAGGACAACACTCCGATGCGCCGCGTCAACGAGGCGCTCGGCTACGTAACGGTCCGCACAACGGCGCGATACCAACGAAAGCTGGGCGAGATCGGATAAGCCGACGCCCTCTCGACTGGGGAGATCGAATGGGGTACTGGTCGCGCGCGTTCGCGATGCTCAGGCTGTCCACCGGGCTACTCCGCCGCCACGGCAGGCTCGCGGTGTTCCCGGTGCTCGCCGCGCTGACGATGCTGATCGTGGCGGCGGCCTTCCTCACGCCCGCGATCTTCACCGCGCAGCGCGACGGCATCGGCTCGGGTTCGATCATCCTCGCGGTGGCGTGCTACCTCACGACCGCGATGGTCAGCACTTCGTTTCGCGCGGCGCTGATCACCCAGGCGGATGTCGCGCTTCGCGGCGGGCGGCCGCGGGTCGGCGCCGGATTCGCCGAGGCGGGCAGGCGCTGGGGCAAGCTGTTCGCCTACTCGACGTTTTCGGCGACCGGATCCGTGCTGATCGGCCTGATCGACTCCTCCGTCGAAGTGGCAGGCGTGCTGTTTCGCGGCGTGGCAGGCATCGCGTGGCGAGTACTCAACTACCTGTTCATCCCGATCCTCGTACTCGAAGACACCAGGATCCGCGACACTCCGAGGCGCGCGGGTGAGCTGCTCCGGCGCACCTGGGGCGAGAACATTTCGGGCCAGGTCGGCCTCGAACTGCTCACCACGCTCGTCGGTCTCGGTGGGATCGGGGCGATCCTCGGTACCGGCGCCGCGATCGGCGGACTGCCCACTTTGTACGTCTGCAGTGGACTGTCCTGCGCTTGGCTCGTGCTGGTAGGGGTATTCGCGTCCGCGTTGAGCGGGGTCTACCAGACGGTGCTCTACCGGTACGCCGCCGACGGCACGGTCCCCGACTCGGTCGACGAGGACGAGTTGCGCGCGGTCTTCACCGGCTGAGCACGACGCCGCAGGTACCACTCGACGACAGCGAGGTTGACGAAGAGCCCGAGCCACGCGCCCGAGCCCGCGATGTCGTGGATGATCGCGCGCGTGTCGCCCTGGTAGGCGGGGCCGTCGGCCTGCAGGAGCACGAGCGGGATCACGACCGCGCCCCACATCCGCGACGCGTGCACGGCAACCGTGACCGCGTAGTTGCGGATCATCCACGCGCGGTGGTCGCGGAACCGGCGCGACCGCGCGGCACGCAGCCCGGCGACACCCGTGACCGCCCACATCACGAGCATCGCGACCAGCGCGCTCACATTGGACATCCCGCTTTCGCTCGCCAGCACCACCGGCACCGTCAGGACCATCGCCGGGAAGACTCCGGCATAGAAGTACATCCGCCCGACCCACCGGTGCGCGCGCGGACAGATTCGCCGCAGCCACGGCCAGAACTGCGCCAGCCCGGCGACCGTGGCGATCGTGCCGAACCCGATGTGGCCCACCAGCAGCCAGTAGCGCACCGGGTCCCCTTGCACGTCGACCCTGCTGGTGGCCAGGTCCGGGGGAAGGTACGCCGACACCATGTACCCGGTCATGCCCAGGACCACCGCCACTGGGAAGAGCCATCGTGTTCTCATCGAACCCCCCGTTTGTTTATAAAAGAAACTATGTCAGATAAACTAATGGTCCGCAAACAGCGATGACTAACCTGGGGCCGACGACCGGCGGACGGAGGCGGATGACCAGGCAGGACGAGGTGCCCGCGGAGCTGCGCAGGCTCTGGGGCCTGTCCGAGCCCGCGCGCCTGGGCAGGCGTGCGGAGCTGGACGTGACCAGCGTCGTGGCGGCCGCGATCGAACTCGCCGACCGCGACGGCCTCGCCGGGGTGACCCTGCCGAAGGTCGCGAAGGCGCTGGGTTTCACCAGCATGTCGCTTTACCGGTACGTCGGCTCGAAGGACGAACTGCTCGTCTTGATGCGCGACGCCGGGCTCGGCGCGCCGCCGCCCATCGACACCTCACGGTGGCGGGACGGCCTCCGCGCGTGGGCGGACGCCCAGCGCGACGTCTACGCGCGCCGCCCCTGGCTCATCGGGATCCCGCTGTCCGGTCCACCGTCGGGCCCCCACGAGATCGCCTGGATGGAGGTCGCGCTGGCGTCGCTGGCCAGGACCGGGCTCGGCTGGATGGAGAAGGTCGGCGTGCTCGGCGTCCTCGGCGGATACGTGCGCCATTCCGTGCAGCTCTCGCACGAGATGGCGGAGGGCAGGGGCGAGCAGAGCCAGGCGAGCGCGGAACGCGAGTACGGACGCGCGCTGGCCGGCCTGGTCACCGCCGAGCGCTTCCCGGAAACGGCCAAGCTCTTCGGCTCGGCCGCCTTCGAGACACCGGCGACCGACGATTACGCGTTCGGGCTCGGCATGATCCTCGACGGGATCGCCGCGGCCCTGCGCTGATCAGCCTTCGAGGACCTTCTCGAGGTACACCACGTCGTACCCGGACTGCGGAATCCGGTGCGTCTCCTGGTATCCGAGCCGCGCGTAGAGCTTGAGTTGGTGCTCTGCCGCGGATCCGGTAGACATCCGCGCCCGGCGCGCCGCAGCGGGAAAGCGCGCTTCGGCCGCCGTCAGCAGGCCGCTCCCGAAGCCTTCGCCCTGGCGGTCCGGCGCGACCATCAGGCGCGCGATCCACACCGCGTCACCGTCGTCCCTGATCCGGACGCAGGCCACCAAGCGTCCCTCTTCGCGGATGCCCCACACCGACCACATCGGATCGTCGAAGACCGCCCGCACTTCGTCGAGGGTCTCGGTCGCCGGGGGCAGGTCGAGATCGCGGTGGGCCCGCAGTTCGCTGACGATCGCGGCGCGCTGCAAGCTCATCAGCTCGCCGGCGTCGGCGGCGGTGAGGACGATCGGTTCTCGGTGGGACACGGGGAAAGTATACCGTCCACTTCGGAACGAACGGGCAGCGTCAGTGCACGCGGACACCCCACGAACCGGTCCACGAGGTGCCCGGTTCGAGTCCGATGAGGTCGGTGCCGGAGTTGAGCGCGTCGGCGGGGCAGGTCATCGGCTCGATCGCGACCGCGCGGCCGCGCCCGACGAGATCGTCCGGGGTGAACACCTGGACCCAGCCGAAATCGGGGCCCGTCCAGACTTCCAGCGTGCGGTCCTCGTGCGACAGGTAGTGCCGGTGCACGCCGTCGTCGCCGGTCGCGATGCCGCCGAACGCGGTGTCGAGATCGACGCCGCCGAGCAGGCGCCCTTCGCGGAAGTCGTACTCGGTGCCTTCGACGTCCTGTTCGTCGCCGTAGGGCAGTTGCTCGTCGGCGTCGAAGGGGCGGACGCGGGTGGCGGCCAGTGTCAGCGTCAGCTCGTCGGTCGGCACCTCGCCGATCCGGAAGTACGGGTGCGTCCCGACGCCGACGCCGATCGCCCGCTCACCCTCGTTGCGGATCTCGTGCGTGACGGTCAGCTCGCGCGGCGCCAGGTCGTAGGTGATCGTGGCGTGCAGCGGCACCGGCCAGCCCGGCTCGCCGTCGATGCCGATCTCGAAGGTGATCGAGGATTCGGCGTGCTCGACGAGCTGCCACTCCTTGTGCCTGGTCAGACCGTGGATCGCGTTGCCGCGGGCCGCTTCGGTCACTTCGAGGTGCTGCGTTTCGCCGTCGAAGACCCACTCGGCGCCCTTCGTGCGGTTCGGCCACGGCAGCAAGACCTGCCCCGCGCCCTTCGGCGGATTCGCGTCCGCGTCGAACTCCTCGACGTATCCGACGCCGCCGATCTCGAAGGCGCGCAGGCCGGCACCGATCTCGGTGACGACGGCGCGAGCGGAGCCGCGGGTGATCTCGAACTGCTCTCCGGTGGGATTGGCCATGGCCGCGAATCTACCGATCCCGCCTGGTCCGCGAACGGGGAGGCAAGTTACTAGACCGGTCGTCATAGTTTGGGCTACGGTGGCGTCGTGACGAGGAGGACCGACACCCGGGAGCGCATGCTGCGGACCGCGGCCGAGCTGTTCCGCACCCAGGGCTACCACGCGACCGGGCTCAACCAGCTCGTCACCGAGGGCGGCGCACCGAAGGGCTCGCTGTACTTCCACTTCCCCGGCGGCAAGGAACAGCTCGCCGCGGAGGCGCTGCGCTCGTCGAGCGAGCAGTTCGCCGAGGCGATCGCGGCACTGCTGCGCGATTCGCGGACCGCGGCCGACGCCGTGTCCACTTTGGTCGACTACCTCGCCGCTTCACTGGAGGAGTCTGACTTCCGCCGCGGCTGTCCACTCGCGACGGTCGCATTGGACGCCGCGGACGACAGCGAGCTGATCAGGGTCGCCTGCGGCGACGGGTACCGGCACTGGCAGCAGGTCCTGATCGGTTACCTTGCCGAGCAAGGGATCTCCCGTGAGCGCGCCACCGAGCTGAGCGTCGTCGCGCTCGCCTCGATCGAGGGCGCGCTGCTGTTCGCCAAGACACTGCGCGACGTCTCTCCACTGAGGACGGTCGCGGCACACTTCCGCACCACACTGGAAAAGGAGCTTTTCTGATGGCCCGCAAGATGACCGTGGAAGAGCGCGAGGCGTTCCTCGCGGAGGTTCATGTCGGCGTAGTGGGCGTGGCGCGCGAGGACGGTCGCGCCCCGCTGACCGTGCCGATCTGGTACCTCTACGCCCCCGGCGGCGAACTCGTGATCAACACCGGGAAGGGCTCGTTGAAGCACCGGCTCATCGAAGCCGCGGGCCGGATCAGCCTGTCGGTCCAGGTCGAAACGCCGCCCTACCGGTACGTCACCGTCGAAGGGCCGGTCACCGCCATCACCACGAGTGCCGAAGAGGATCTCGAGGCGGTCGCGCACCGGTATCTCGAGAAGGAGGCCGCGGAAGGGTTCCTCGCCGCGATGGCGGGGGCGGACGAAGTGACCATCCGCGTGCGCCCCGAGCACTGGATCAGCAGCGACTTCCGGGAGTAGCGGCCGATGCGCGTCCACCACCTGAACCTCGGCACGCTGCGTCCGCTCGGCGGGCGGCTCATCGACGGGCAGGGCGGGTACCTGCACCGCGCGGAACTCGTCTGCCACGCGCTGCTGATCGAAACCGGATCCGGGCTGGTGCTCGTGGACACCGGGTTCGGGCACCGGGCGATCACGCGTCCCCGCGACTGGCTCGGCTCCGGGTTCATCGCGTTGACCGGCGCGCGGCCACGTGGCGAGGAAACCGCGCTGGCGCAAGTGAAAGCGCTCGGTTTCGCGCCGGAGGACGTGCGGGACATCGTGCTCACGCATCTCGACCTCGACCACGCCGGTGGCCTCGCCGACTTCCCCGAAGCCACCGTGCACGTCTACGAGCGCGAACACCAGGCGCTCACGCGGCCGAGGAACAGGGTGGAACGCACGCGGTACCGGCAAATCCAGTTCCAGCACGGCCCGCGCTGGCAGACCTACGGCGAGCACGGGGAAAACTGGTTCGGTTTCGACGCGGTCCGCGAACTGAAGGGCCTGCCGCCGGAGATCCTGCTGGTGCCGCTCTCCGGGCACACCGCGGGACACACCGGTGTCGCGGTGGACACCGGCGACGGCTGGCTCCTGCACGCCGGGGACGCCTACTTCTTCCACGGGCAACTCTCGCCGTTCGACCCGCACTGCACCCCGGGACTCGCCACGTTCCAGGTGCTCGTGCAGACGATTTCGGCCGAGCGCAAGGAAAATCTGCGGCGCCTGCGGGCGCTGGCCGCGGAACACCGCGACGACATCCGGATCTTTTCCGCCCACAGCCCGGACGAACTCCGCCTGCTACGCCGAGGATGAGGCTCGGAACGCGAGTCCCCGAAGGATACTCCTATAGATGTCAGGGCTGGCCTTTCAGCCATACCAGCGCCGCGAACTTCGCCCTGGTATGGGCTTCCGCTGTCTCGGCGGGGATCTGCTGATGCCCCGAAGGTGGCTTTCAGGGCATTGAGCGCCCCGAAAGCCACCTTCACGGCATGCGCGTTGTGGCTGGCAGGCGTGCGAGGGGTGAATTTGTGTCGTCTAGCGCCCAAAAGGCCACCTTCGGGGCATGCCTGACCGGAGCCCTAGGTGGAGCTGCTTGAAGTTTCGCGCGCCAGGAGGAAGCGGTTCACCAGCCACAGGAGGAGGCCCGCGGCGAGCAGGATCGCGGCCACCACGTAGTCCCGCACCGGGCGCCCCGAAAGCGGGCTCGCCAGGTAAAGGCAGAAGACGGCGGCCAGCACGGGCACCGCGGTCGGGGTCCTGAAGTGCTTGTGCCCCACCTTTTCCTTGCGCAGCACCAGAACCGCGACGTTGACCACGGCGAACACCACCAGCAGCAGGAGCGCGGTCGTGCCGCCGAGCACGCTGATGTCTACAGTGGACACCAGAATGATGGCGATCAGGCTGGTGAACACGATCGACACCCACGGGGTCCGCCGCCCGCGGTGCACGATCCCGAGCTGCTTCGGGATGATCTTCTCGTTCGCCATGCCGTAGAGGAGCCTGCTCGCCATCAGCATGTTGATCAGCGCCGAGTTGATCACCGCGAACAGGCCGATCCCGGAGAAGATCTCGCGGGGGAAGCCCGGCGCGCCGATGTCGAGCACTTTCAGCAGTGCGTCGCTCTTCGCGGCGGCGAGATCGCCTGGCGGCACCAGCAGCGAAGACGTCAGCGCGACGAGCACGTAGATCGTGGCGGCGATGACCATGCCCCACAGCATCGCCTTGGGGAAGATCCGCACCGGGTCCTTGCACTCCTCGGCCATGTTCACCGAGTCCTCGAACCCGACCATCGCGAAGAACGCCAGCGAGGTCGCCGACGTGACGGCCACCAGCCAGCTGCTGTTGGCGGTGTCGATCTCGACGAGCCTGCCCGCGTCGCCCTTGCCGTTGAGCACCGCCCACGCGCCGACGCCGATGATGATCAGCAGCCCGGACAGCTCGATGAACGTCAGCACCACGTTCGCCTTGACCGACTCGCTGACGCCGCGGAAGTTGATCAGCGCGAGCCCCACCACGAACAGCGGCGCGATGAGCCAGCCCGGCCAGTCGACGAACGAGCGCAGGTAGGTGTTCGAGAACGCGACCGCGGCCGAGGAGGCCGACGTGATGCCGCTGCACATCACGGCGAAGGCCACCATGAAGGTAAAGAACGGCTTCTTGAACGCGCGGTTGGTGTAGAGCGCCGCGCCCGCCGCCTTCGGGTACTTGCCGACGAGTTCGAGGTAGCTGAACGCGGTCATGAACGCCACCACGAACGCGATCAGGAACGGCAGCCACAGCGCGCCGCCGACGCGGGAGGCCACCTGCCCGGTCAGCGCGTACACCCCGGTGCCGATGATGTCGCCCGCGACGAACAGCAACAGCAGCTTCGGGCCCATCACCCGCCGCAGCGCCGGTTCGCCGGTCTCCTCCACCACCGCGCTCTCAGCCATGGCAGGGAAGTCTGCCTCAGCCCCCGGCGCGAGGAAAGTCCTAATCAGACTTTCGAGGAGGCGCGCTTCACGAGTTCGACGAGTTCCTCGCGCTTGACCGTCTCCGGTCCGCTGAACCCGATCAGCACCGGTGTCCCGTTGACCACCTTCGCCGCGGCCGCCACCGCGGACTTGTGCTCCTTGTCGACGTAGTAGGTCGCGTCGGCGACACCGGCGATGTCCTGCGCGCCCGGCTTCTTCGCCTTGAGCCCGTCGATCATCGCCTTCGGCGTGATCGGGTTGCCCTCGTAGGTGGTCACCGCCAGCGCGCCGAGCTTGCGGCCGCCGTCGGCGTAGGAACAGGTGCGGGCGGTGCCGTGGTTCTCGGGCGTGGTCTTCTCCGGCAGCGTCTCGGCGCGCACCTGCTTGACCTTGGTGACGGTGCTGAACTCCTTGTCCGGCAACAGGGAGCACGGCTGCTTGACGTCGGCCTTCACCGGCGCGGCCGCACTGCTCGGCTTGGGCTTTTCGGCGGGCTTTTCACTCCCGCAGGCCGCGGTCAGCATGGCTGCGGTCACGATCAGGGCGAATCCCCACTTTTTACGCATACCAGGACGATACGCGTATATCTTTCGGTCAGGTCGTCTTGGCCCGGTACTTCCAGAACGCCGGGAGCAGCGCGCACGCGACGAGCACGGCCACGATGACCAGCGCGCCGCCGCCCGAAGCCGCGGCGGCCGTGCCGACCCCGGCCGCCGCCCAGCCGTGCGTCATGTCCGCCAGCCGTGGCCCGCCCGCGACCACCACGGTGAACGCGCCCTGCATCCGCCCGCGCATCTCGTCGGTCGCGGCCGTCTGCAGGATCGCCATCCGGTAGACCGCGCTGACCATGTCCGCCATACCGCCGAGCATCAGGAACACGACCGCGAGCCACAGCGAATCGGCCAGCCCGAACCCGATCATCGCCGCGCCCCACGCGCAGATCGCGATCGCGACCGCGACGCCCTGCCTGCGCACCTTGCCGAGCCAGCCGGAGAGCAGGCCGATGACCATCGCGCCGATCGGGATCGCGGCGAACATCCAGCCGAGCGCGATCCCGCCGCCGGGCGGGTCGCCGAAGGTGCGCTCCGCCATCTCCGGGAACAGCGCCCTCGGCATGCCGAACACCATCGCGATGACGTCCACGACGAACGACGCCAGCAGCACCTTCTGCGCGGCCATGTACTTGAAGCCGTCGAGCACGTCGCGGATCCCCGCACGGCGGATCGTGCCGGACAGCGGCGGCATCGCGGGCAGCCGGAACACCGCCCACAGCGTGATGATCAGCGCGATCGTGTCAAGCAGGTACAGCGTGGACAGGCCAAGCACCGGGAGCAGTGCACCGGCGGCCATCGGGCCGAACACCGCGCCGAAGCTGACCACCGTGCTGCCGAGCGCGTTCGCCGCGGGCAGCAGGTTCGACGGCACCAGGCGCGCGATCACCGCGCTGCGGGTGGGCATGTTGACCGCGAAGAACGCCTGGTTGAGACCGAGCAGAGCGAGCACGACCCACACCGAACCGAGGCCGACGAACGCCTGCAGCCACAGCAGCGCCGACACGATCGCGATCCCGACGTTGCCGAACAGCAGCAGCTTGCGCCGGTCGACGGTGTCCGCGATCGCGCCGCCCCAGATGCCGAACACCAGCAGCGGGACCACGGCCACCGCGCCGGTCAAGCCGACGTAGGCCGAGGAATGGGTGATGTCGAAGATCTGCGCCGGTACCGCGACGACGGTGAGCTGGCTACCGAGCGACGTGACCGCCGTCGACACCCACAGCCTGCGGAAGGCCGGAACCTTCAGCGGCCGGATGTCGACGACGACCGAGCTGAGCAGCTTGCGCAGCCCCCGCCGTTTTCCCTCCGGCGAATCGCCGGATTCCTCCTGCTCCTGCCGAGCTGTCCCCAGATCCTTGGTCACAACCCGCGAGCTTAGGCGTGCTAACTATCGGGGTGCAGGTGATTTTCCTCGCCCCGGCGGGAAAGGTCAGGGAGCGACGCGCTCGATCCGCCAGCCGTCCTCGATGCGCACGAAGCGCAGCCTGTCGTGCATGCGGTCCTGGCGGCCCTGCCAGAACTCGACCGTGTCGGGCCGGATGCGCCAGCCGCCCCAGTGCGGCGGGTAGGGCACCTCGTCGACGTCGGAGAACCGGCGTTCGATGCCGTGCAGCGCGTTGTCCAGCGCGCGGCGGCCGTCGACGACGCGGGACTGCGGCGACGCCCACGCGCCGAGCTGCGAGCCGCGCGGACGGGAGGCCCAGTAGGCGGCGGTCTCCTTGACCGACACCTTCTCCACCTCGCCGCGGACGTGCACCTGGCGCTGCAGCGGGTACCAGGGGAAGGTCGCCGACGCGTACCGGGTCACGGTCAGGTCGTGGCTCTTCGCCGAGGTGTAGTTCGTGTAGAAGACGATGCCGCGTTCGTCGAGCCCCTTGCAGAGCACGGTGCGCGAGGACGGGAAGCCGTTCGCGTCGGCGGTGGCGAGCACCATGGCGTTGGGCTCGGGCACGCGCGCGGAAATGGCTTGGTCGAGCCAGCTCTGGAGCTGCTCGGTCCAGGTGGCGGCGAGCGAGGTTTCGTCGAAGGCGTCGCCATCGTAGGCGACCCGCATCCCGGGCAACTGCACGGCCACGTCCGCGTTGCTCGTGTCCGATCGGCTCATCGTCATCGCCAACCTCCGCACCCGGGTAAGGGGCATCGCTGAACTTGGGGGGTGTTATCCCGCCGACGGTAGGGGTTCTTTCCGCGTTGCGAAACCCACTGAACGGTGACTCCCACCACGCCCTCGTTACGCGCTGCTTACCTGGGGCCATCCCGTCGCAAAGTTCCGTGCCTAGCGTCGGCCTCCCCTCGTTTCCCGGAGGCAGGTATGACGGTCGCGGATCCCACCACCGTGTCGAAGAAATCACCGAAACGGCGGTATGCGGCACTCGCCGCCAACGAAGATCGCGAGGACTACTCGCTGCGGTTCGCCGCGCATTCGTTCCGGAAGTGGTCACCGCTCGTGGTCGCGACGACCGCGCTCGGCGGAATCGCCTACCTGGCCGATTTCGCCATCGGCGCCAGCATCGTGCTGACCTACGGGTTCTCCTCCGGCGTGCTCGCGATCCTGGCCGCGGCGCTGGTGATCTTCGTGACCGGGATCCCGATCGCGTCGGCGTGCGCGCGCTACGGCGTCGACATGGACCTGCTCACCCGTGGTGCCGGGTTCGGGTACTTCGGCTCGACGCTCACGTCGCTCGTCTACGCCAGCTTCACGGTGATCTTCTTCTCGCTCGAAGGCTCGATCATGGGGCAGGCCTTCGAGCTGGCGATCGGCATCCCGCTGCCGATCGGGTACCTGCTGGCCACGCTGATCGTGCTGCCGTTCGCGCTGTACGGGATGGGCGCGGTGGCGAAGATGCAGACGTGGACGCAGCCGCTGTGGATCGCGGGGCTGGTGCTGCCGTTCGTCGTGGTGGCGATCCGCGAGCCGGGCAGGTTCGGCGACTTCGCGGCGTTCGCGGGGCTCGACGGGCGCGGCTCGACGTTCTCGGCGGTGTCGTTCGGGCTCGGCATGGGCGTGGCGCTCTCGCTCATCGGGCAGATCGGCGAACAGGCCGACTACCTGCGGTTCATGCCGGAGAAGACGCCGGAGAACAAGCGCGTGTGGTGGACCGCCGTGCTCGCGGCGGGCCCCGGCTGGGTGGTGCTGGGCGCGCTCAAGCAGATCGGCGGGGCGCTGCTGGCCTTCCTCGCGGTCGGCGTCGTCGGCGAGACGCACGCGCTCGAACCGATCGCGCCGTACCTCGAAGCCGTGAAACCCGCGCTCGGGCCCGCCGCGCTGACCTTCGCCGCGCTGTTCGTGGTGGTCTCACAGATCAAGATCAACACCACGAACGCCTACTCGGGCTCGCTGTCGTTCGCGAACTTCTTCTCGCGCGTGCTGCACCGCCACCCCGGCCGGGTCTGGTACGTGCTGGTGAACTGCGGGATCGCGCTGGCGCTGATGGAGTTCGGGGCGTTCGCGTTCCTCAACAAGATCCTCGGCTTCTACTCGAACGTGGCGATCGCGTGGATCGGCGCGGTGTGCGCGGATCTGGTGATCGCGAAACCGCTCGGGCTCTCGCCGCGGTACATCGAGTTCAAACGCGCCTACCTGCCCAAGATCAACCCGGTCGGGTTCGGCGCGATGCTGCTCGCCTCGGCCCTGTCGATCACCGCCTACTTCGGCGCCTTCGGGGACCTGCTGGCCGCGTTTAGCCCGCTAACTGCGCTCGTGATCGCGCTCGTGGCGGTCCCGGTGCTCGCTTTTGCCACCAGGGGCCGCTTCTACCTCACCCGCCCCAACACGGTCATCGAGGCCGAGGACCTCCGCGCGACCCACGAGTGCTCGGTGTGCGGCGACGCCTACGAGCTGCCGGACATCGCGGACTGCTCGAAGCAGCAGGGCGCGATCTGCTCGTTGTGCTGCACGCTCGACGCCACCTGCCACGACCAGTGCCAGCAACCCGGCGCGTCACCCGTCGCGCTGGGCATGCCCGCCGTGCGCTGAGGCCAGCTCGCGGGTGGCGGTCACCGCGTCGTTCGCCAGCGCGGTGACCAGCGTGCCGCCCGCGGCCAGCGGCGTCCGCGACCACCACTCGCCGCTCGCGGGCTCGCGCGGCGCGTCGTCGGACAGGAGCAGCTCGGTCGCCAGCACGCGGCGTCCGGCCAGGTAGGCGACGCTCGCGTCGAGCGCGGGGTCGCCGATCCGCAGGGTCTGGCGCAGAACCGGCGTCCCGGCGCGCACCACGTGCTGGCTCGTTTCGAGCAGGCCGGGCCGCTCGCCCGCGCGGCCGAGCACCAGCACCTCCCTCGCCGTGACCCGCGCACCCGGTTCGGCGTCGATCGTGAGCAGCGCGCGGTGCCGGGCCCGCGCGGTGAGCACCGTCGGCTCCGGCAGGTAGTCGAGGCGCCCGCCGCGCTCGACCTCGATCCGCACCGCGGAGCTGCTCGGCTCGCCGCGCGGACCGGGCAAGGCGAGAGTCGCGGCGACACCCGAAAGACGCAGCGTGGCGCCCGCGCGGACACGCACGGTGAGGTCGAGGTCGTCGCCGCCGAGCGGGGCGGTCGCCGAGTTCACCAGGTGCACCACGGCATCCGCACGATTCGACCGGCGGGGCAGCAGGATCAACGGCGCCATCGACGCCAGTTCCCGCAGCACCGTGCGCTCGCCGTCGAACTCCGCGGTGACGCGGGCGACCGCCTTCACAGCAGCGAACGCACCCAGTCCGCGACGGCAGGCGCGTCCGGAGTGTCCACAAGGGACTGGGTGAGCACCGGCAGCTCGCCGCGCATGCGGTGCGCGTCCGAGGTCATCACGCCCATGTCGGCGCCGACGAGATGCGCGATGTCCACCTTGTTGATCACCAGCAGGTCCGCCGTGGTGACCCCGGGCCCGCCCTTGCGCGGCACCTTGTCGCCGCCCGCGACATCGACGACGAAGATCTGGCTGTCCGCGAGGCCGCGGCTGAACACCGCGGTGAGGTTGTCGCCGCCGCTTTCGATGATCACCAGTTCCAGGCCGGGAAACCGCTCTTCCAGCCGCTCGGTCGCGTCCAGGTTCGCGGTGATGTCGTCGCGGATCGCGGTGTGCGGGCAGGCGCCGGTCTGCACGGCCTCGATGCGATCGACGTCGAGCACGCCCTCGTTGCGGAGGAAGTCGGCGTCCTCGGTGGTGTAGATGTCGTTGGTGACCACGGCGAGGTTGAGCTCGTCGCCGAGCGCGCGGCACAACGCGGCGACGAGCGCGGTCTTCCCGCTGCCCACCGGCCCGCCGATCCCGATCCGGTACGCGCGGCCGTTCGACGGCGGCGCGTCGTAGTGGTCCGGCTCGGCTGCCGTCGGATCGAAGTTGACCGGATGCGTGTGGCCGTGTCCGTGACCGTGCTCAGCTGGCAAAGAGACGCACCTCTTCCTTGTGCCGCCTGGCATGCGCCTCGGCGAGCAGATCGAGCGCCGGTGCCCCCGGCGCGGGGAGATCGGGCGGGCGCGCGCCCGCGACGGCGGCCGCCCGATCGGCCACCGCTTCCAGCTCGGGGGAAAGCGCGGCGACGACGGCGTTGACCGCGAACGGGTCGAGCCCCAGCAACCGGACCGCGGCACTCGCCGGGCCGCTGACCGCGAGGTAGGCCACGGTCAGCGCGGCGTCCCTCGGCGAACCGCCCGCGATCCCGGTCAGCGCGCCGACGATCACCGGGTGGTGCGGGCGCGGGGTTTCGGCCAGCAAAGCAGCGAGCACCGGGGACGGCCACGCCACCCGGCCCGCCCGCGCGGTGCCCCTGCCCTGCGCCCGCGAGGCGTCCCGCTGCGCCTGCGACGGTGTGCGCGCGTCGAGTTCGGCGTCCAGCTCCGCCCAATGTCCACTGTAGACACCACGGGCGGCGGCATGCGAGCTTGCCGCCGCGAAAACCGCAGCCAGTTCGCCCGCCGTGCGCAACCGTCCACTGAGGAACGGCGGCAGATCACGCACGTGCGAAACAAGCTTGCGCACCACGGTTTCCTCCAGCCCGCCGGAGTGAACGTGACCGCCGCCGGGGAACCGGGAATCGGCGAGCAGGAGCGAGGAGACCGTCATCAGAACAGGAAATACCGTTGGGCCATCGGCAGTTCCGTCACCGGGCGCGGTTCGATGAGGTCGCCGTCGACGTGCACGGCGAAGCTGTCCGGGTCGACGCGCACCTCTGGGACGGCGTCGTTGAGCACCATGTCGGCCTTCGTGCGCCCGCGCGTGTTCGACACCGTCGCGAGCCGCCGCGTGATCCCGAACCGTTCCGCGATCCCGTCTGCCTCCGGCGCGACGAAGTGGACGCTGCTCGCCGCCGCGACGGCGGGCGCGGCACCGAACATCGGGCGCGCGAGCACCGGCTGCGGCGTCGGGATGGACGCGTTCGCGTCGCCCATCGCCGCCCACGCCGGGAAACCGCCCTTGAGCACCACGTGCGGGCGCACGCCGAAGAACTTCGGCTCCCACAGCACCAGGTCCGCGAGCTTGCCGACCTCGACCGAGCCGATCTCGCGCTCCATGCCGTGCGCGATCGCCGGGTTGATCGTGTACTTGGCGACGTAGCGGCGGGCGCGCAGGTTGTCGGCGGCGCCGTCACCGGGGAGCGAGCCCCGGCGGTCCTTCATCACGTGCGCGGTCTGCCAGGTGCGGATGACCACCTCGCCGATCCGGCCCATCGCCTGGGAATCGGAGCTCATCATCGAAATGGCACCGAGATCGTGCAGGACGTCCTCGGCGGCGATCGTGCTCGGCCGGATCCGGCTCTCGGCGAACGCGAGGTCCTCCGGCACCGACGGGTTGAGGTGGTGGCACACGATGAGCATGTCGAGATGCTCTTCGAGGGTGTTCGCGGTGTGCGGGCGGGTCGGATTCGTCGAGGACGGCAGGAAATTCGGGATCCCGGTGACCGCGATGATGTCCGGCGCGTGCCCACCGCCCGCGCCTTCGGTGTGGTAGGCGTTGATCGACCTGCCGCCGATCGCGTCCACAGTGGACTCCAGGAAGCCCGCCTCGTTCAGCGTGTCGGTGTGGATCGCCACCTGCACACCGGATTCCTCGGCGACGCTCAGGCACGCGTCGATCGCGGCGGGCGTGCTTCCCCAGTCCTCGTGCAGCTTGAACCCGCCGGCGCCCGCCGCGAGCTGCTCGCGCAGCGCGTCGTGGCGGACCGTGTTTCCCTTGCCCAGCAAGAGAACGTTGACCGGCTGGCCGTCCATCGCGACGAGCATCCTGGCCAGGTTCCACGCGCCGGGCGTGACGGTGGTGGCCTTCGTGCCCTCCGCCGGGCCGGTGCCGCCGCCGACCATCGTGGTGATGCCCGCGGCGAGCGCGGTGTCGACGAGCTGCGGGCAGATGAAGTGCACGTGGCAGTCGATCCCGCCCGCGGTGAGGATCTTCCCGTTGCCCGCCAGCACTTCCGTGGACGGGCCGATGACGAGCGCGGGGTGGACACCGTCCATGGTGTCCGGGTTGCCCGCCTTGCCGATCGCGGTGATCCGCCCGTCGCGCACACCGACGTCGGCCTTCACCACGCCCCAGTGGTCGAGAATCACCGCACCGGTGATGACCAGGTCGGGCGCGCCCTCGGCGCGGGTCGCCATGCCCTGGCCCATCGATTCGCGGATGACCTTGCCGCCGCCGAAGAGCACCTCGTCACCGGCGGCGTGCCCGCGGCTGCGGTCCTCGGTGACCTCGATCAGCAGGTTCGTGTCGGCGAGCCGGATGCGGTCGCCGGTCGTCGGACCGAACAGCTCGGCGTAGCGCTCGCGGTCTATCTCGGTCACGACTTCCCCCGCTGCAGGCCGGGGACGACCTGGCGGCCGGCGAGCGGCACCAGCACCACCTCCCGGTCGACACCGGGTTCGAACCGCACCGACGTCCCGGCTGGCACGTCGAGGCGGTGCCCCTTCGCGGCCTGCCGGTCGAATTCGAGTGCCGCGTTGACTTCCGCGAAGTGGAAGTGCGAGCCGACCTGGACGGGGCGGTCGCCGGTGTTGGTCACCGCCAGCGTCGTCCTCGGCCTGCCCGGGTTGAGCGCCACCGGCTCCTCGCCGGTCAGGATCTCGCCTGGTCGCACCGGTACTCCTAGACGATCGGATCGTGCACGGTGACGAGTTTGGTCCCGTCCGGGAAGGTCGCCTCGACCTGCACGGAGTCGACCATTTCGGCGACCCCGCCGAGCACCTGCGCCCTGGACAGCACGGTCCGTCCGCTGACGACCAGTTCGGCGACCGTCCGCCCGTCGCGGGCGCCTTCGAGGACGTGGTCGGTGATGAGCGCGACCGCCTCGGGGTGGTTCAGCAGGACGCCGCGCTCCAGTCTGCGGCGCGCGACGTCCGCGGCCACGTGGACGAGGAGCTTGTCCCGTTCCTGCGGGCTCAGGTGCATGGAGAAGGTCTATCACCGGATCGGCCGATGCGCGCGAGCACGAAACACAGGATTTACCGAGGAGGCCGAAAGCCCCCGGAGGAAGGCGGCCTGAGCTGCGTAGTCGCTACTTTCGGCCGGTTCGGTATCTACCGGCGCTGTCCTTGCCCGTGGGCACGGGGTGTCGCCACCGCTGTCACGTCCCGTTGCGGAAGATTTGCCGTCGTTCACGTACCTGCACTGAATCGTTCTCGTAATCGTGACCGAAACCACCGCATCTTTCGATTGCTACTGGCCGGTGAGAGGGGCAAGGTTTGTCCATCCCGTGCGATGGTGCGCGCCCTGTGCGTCGCCCGCGCGTAGGTCAAGCAGTCGGGGAACGCGCATCGAAAGGTCTTATCTGTGACTACCTCAGCGCCCGTATCGAAGCCCGTGTCGACGTCGGCCGAAGAACCGGACGACGGTTTCCGCCCCGGGCTGGAAGGCATCGTCGCCTTCCGCACCGAAATCGCCGAACCGGACCGCGACGGCGGCGCACTGCGCTACCGCGGGGTCGACATCGAGGACCTCGCGGGCAAGGTCGGCTTCGGTGACGTGTGGGGCCTGCTGGTCGACGGCAAGTTCGGCACCCCGCTGCCGCCAGCCGAGGCGTTCCCGATCCCCGTCCACACCGGTGACGTGCGGGTCGACGTGCAGGCCGCGCTCGCCATGCTCGCCCCGATCTGGGGCTACCGCCCGCTGCTCGACGTCACCGACGACGAGGCGCGCGAGCAGCTCGCCCGCGCGTCCGTGATGGCGCTGTCCTACGTCGCCCAGTCCGCGCGCGGCATCGGGCAGCCCGCCGTCCCGCAGTCGAGGGTCGACGAAGCGGCCTCGATCAGCGAGCGGTTCATGGTCCGCTGGCGCGGCGAGCCGGACCCCGCGCACGTCAAGGCCGTCGACGCCTACTGGGTCTCGGCCGCCGAGCACGGCCTCAACGCGTCGACCTTCACCGCGCGCGTGATCGCGTCGACCGGTGCCGACGTCGCCGCTTCGCTGTCCGGCGCGATCGGCGCGATGTCCGGCCCGCTGCACGGCGGCGCGCCCGCGCGCGTGCTGCCGATGATCGCCGAGGTCGAGCGCACCGACGACCCGCGGGGCCTGGTCAAGGGCATCCTGGACCGCAAGGAGCGCCTGATGGGCTTCGGGCACCGCGTGTACCGCGCGGAGGACCCGCGTGCGCGCGTGCTGCGCCGCACCTGCAAGGAGCTGGGCGCCGAGCGGTACGAGGTCGCCGCCGCGCTGGAGCAGGCCGCGCTGGCCGAACTCCGCGAGCGCCGCCCCGACCACCCGATCGAGACGAACGTCGAGTTCTGGGCCGCGGTGATCCTGGACTTCGCGCAGGTGCCGCCGCACATGATGCCCGCGATGTTCTCGTCGGCGCGCACGGCGGGCTGGGCGGCGCACATCCTCGAGCAGAAGCGCACGGGCCGTCTGGTGCGGCCGTCGGCGAAGTACGTCGGCCCCGGCCCGCGGCGTCCCGAAGACGTCGAAGGCTGGAGCGAAATCCCCAAGGCCTGAACCGCTTTTCGCCTTCGGGTGGCGTCTTCCGGCCAACGGCGGGAGGGGTCCCGGTGACCGGTGTTAGAAATCCGGCATGCGCACCTTCGCCGCGCTCGTCATCGGGACCCTCGCGTTCGTGTCCGTAACCGCGTGCACGATCCGCACCACGTCCATGCCCGAATCACCGCCACCACCGCCGCCGTCGAGTTCGTCACCGGCCCCGACGCCGCCCAAGCCGCCCCAGACCGGTGCCGCCGACGTCCGGTCGAACAGCACGCCGAAGGCGGGTGACTGCATCGGCAACGACGACCGGTCGGTGTGGGTGCTCGCCTGCGCCAACCGCGGGGCGGTGGAGCGGGTGACCAAGCAGGTCGGCCACGGCCGGTCCGACGACTGCATCACCGACGACTACACCGGTTTCGACTTCGAGGACAAGAGCAAGCCGAGCCTGTGCCTGATGCTGCACGGCGACGAAGGCGACTGCTACACCGCGATCGACCAGCGGGTGGCCACCGGGTCGCGTGTGGACTGTGCCGACCCGAAGGCCAAGGTGCGCCTGAAGAAGATCGTCGACGGCGACGGCCGCGACTGGTGCCGCGACTTCGCGGCGGGCGATCCGAACGCGGCGGCCCTGTTCTACGGCAAGGCCCCCGATTTCGGCGGTGCGCCGGGCGCCGTCCACGACGTCACCTACTGCCTCGGCTCACCCAAGGGGTGAGGTCCCCGAAGGCCACCTTCGGGGACTCTAGCGCCACTTTCTCGGCCCTCGCGGGTGTGCGGGCGGGGCTGCCCATGCCCCGAAGGTGGCCTTCGGGGCGCTCAATTCCCCGAAAGCCACCTTCAGGGCACCAGGCAGATCCGCCGAGACAGCAGAAGCCCTTACCCGAGCGAAGTTCGCGTCGTCGCGAGTAGCTGAAGACCACCTTTGATATCTACCGGGGCATCGTCAGCCCTGCCTCAAGGCGTGACGTTCAGGCGGGCGGCGGCGCGCACCACGCCCGGGGTCAGCCGCGAAAGCACCAACGCCGCCTTGGCTTCCGGGGTCGAGGGGGCCACCGCCGTGTTCCGTTCCACCGCGGCCAGCAGGTCCCGTGCCACGCCCTCGGGCCCGAAGTTCCGGCGCGCGTAGAGCTTCGTGCTCTTCCGCTGCCGCCTCGCCTGTTCCTTCGCGTCGACGCCGACGAACCTCGTGGTGCTCGTGATGTTCGTGCGCACGATCCCCGGGCACACCGCCGTCACGCCGATGCGGTGCTCGGCCAGCTCGGCGCGCAGGCATTCGCTGAGCATCAGCACGCCGGATTTCGTGGTGGCGTAGGCGGACATGAACTTCGACGGCTGGTAGGCCGCGGCCGACGCGAGGTTCACGATGTGCCCGCCCTCGCCCCGTTCGACGAGCTGGCGCGCGAACGCGCGGCAACCGTGGATGACGCCCCACAGGTTGATGTCGATGACGCGTTCCCAGTCCTCGACACCGGTGTCCAGGAACGGCCCGGCCATCCCGATCCCGGCGTTGTTCACCACGATGTCGGGAACCCCGTGCGCGGCGCGAAGCTGCTTCGCGAACGCCTCGACGTCTTCGCCGCACGAAGAGTCCACAATGTACTTTTCGGCCAGCGCACCCTTGCCGCGCAAGGAATCCGCGGTTTCCTTGAGGCCCGCTTCGTTGATGTCGGTGATCGCCAGCTCGGCGCCCTCGGCAGCGAAGGCGAGCGCGGTGGCGCGACCGATCCCGCTGCCCGCCCCGGTCACCACGACGAGTTGGTCGGCGAACCGCCCGCGCGGCGCGCTCGTCACGCGCGCACGCCGCAGACCGCGCGCTTCCGGCCCGCCTTCGACGTGGTCGATCAGCTCGCCAGCCACGCGCGCCACCATCGCCGGGTTGCTGCGCGTGATCCAGTGGCTTCCGGTGACGCGCCGCACCCGCAGGTCCGGCACCCAGCGCCCGATCTCGGTCTGCAACGGCGTGCCGACGAACCCGTCCCCCGCCGGGGCCACCACCTGAACCGGGATGTCGGCGGGTTTCTTCGCGGGCCTGGTCAACCGAGGCAGCATGTTCGCGCGGTACAGCTTGAGCCCGTGCACGCCGTCCGCGGTCTCCGGCGCCTTCTCGGCGGGCTCCATCCGCGCGATGATCCTGCGCATCAACCCCGTGCGCCACACCAGTTCGGGCAGCAGCGGGAGCTGGAAGTACGCGATGTACCCCGAGTGCAGGAACTGCGTCAGCGCGTTCTTGAGGCGACGCGGGTTCGGCCGGAGCTGCGCGCGGAACCAGTGCCCGGCGTGATCGAGGCTCGGCCCCGAAATGGACGTGTATGAAGCGATGCGGCCGCGCAGCCCGTCACCGGTCACCGCGTGCCAGGTCTGGATGGCGCCCCAGTCGTGCGCGAGCAGGTGCACCTTCCCGGTCGGCGCGACCTCGTCGATCACCGCGGCCAGATCGGCGGCAAGCTGGTCAAGCCGGTACGCGGACCGCTTCTTCGGCTTGTCCGAGGCGCCCGCGCCGCGCACGTCGTAGACCACGACGCGGTAGCGCTCGCCGAACTCGGCGACCACCCCGTCCCACATGGACCCGTTGTCGGGATAGCCGTGCACGCAGACGACCGTCGGCGCCTGCTCGGGACCCGTAACACGGACCGCGAGGCGCACGCCGTCGCTGGCCGTCACCTGCAGCTGAGACACACCACCATATTAGACAGGTTGTCAATAAGATCGTTTCACGCGCTTGACCAGCAGCGCGCCCCAGGTCCACGCGGTGTCGATGACGAAGACGAAGCACCAGATCCGGCTGACGTCCATCGGCCACCGCCCGCTGGAGTTCCAGATCCAGTTCGCGTCGTGCGCTTCGCCGAAGAGCAGTTCGACCGGCCAGCAGTACCCGAACGCCGCGAGCACCCCTTGCCCGAGCAGGAACAGCGCCGCGTGGATGCCCCAGTTCCGGAGCGGGTGCTTCTCCTCGGCCTTCGGCGCTTCGGACTCGGGCTCCGGCTCGGGCTCCGGCTCCTTTTCCACGACCGGCGGCGGCGCCGGGAACTCCTCGACCCCGACCCGCCGCACCGCGCCCCGCACCACCAGCGACCCGGCGAGCAGCAGCACCGCGGCGCCGACGCAGGCCCAGCGCCACCGCCCGTCCGGGTCGTAGAGCTGACCGGCGGCGAACGTGCCGATCGTGGCGCCGAGCAGCGTCGCGCTCTCGTAGATGCCCATCCCCTTGCCGAGGCTGACCCCCGCCGCCTCGGCCACGACGGCCTGTTCCACCGGGATCGCCGCGGCGAACGCGGCCGCCGAAAGGATCCACAGCACCGCGATCACCACCGGGCCCGGCGCGAACGACAGCGCGCCCGCGAACAGCGCGCTGCCGATCATCGCCAGCGCCAGCACCCGCGTGCGCCCGAGCCGCCCCACCACGCCGTGCAGGTAGTCCGGCAGCGTGCTGTACACCATGAATCCGGGGATGAACACCCACGCGATCTCGGACAGCTGCAGGTGATGCCCGCGCTGTAGGTGCATCAGCAGCAGGAGCGCCACGCCTGCCTCGGCCATCGACGTCAGCACCACGAGCCCGAGCATCGGGCGCATGCGCCTGCCGAGCTGCCCGAACCTCGGAGCGTCCACATCGGACTTTACGACGGCTCGGCCACCTTCGAGCATCGTGGCGGCGGCAAGCCCGCACGCGGCAGCGCCGAGCCAGAAAACCCCTCGGTAGTCTATTTTGGACACCAGTCCGATACCGGCGACGAACGCGATCCAGGTGCCAGCGCCCTCGGCGGCGAAGAGCTTGCTGAACGCGCCGCTGTCGTCGGCGAGCCCCTCCCCGACCCGCGCGCGCAACGCGACCCAGAACAGCGCGCCACCCGCACCGCCCAGAACCGCCGCGCCGTAGGCGAAACCGATCGACGGCGTTGCCGCGTACCCGGCGAAGGAAAGTCCATAGAGGACAGCACCGAAGGCCGCGATCCGCCCGCGGTCGTACCGATCGGCCAGCGCGCCCGCGATCGGCCGCACCAGGAACGACACCAGCGTCTCCAGCGCGGTGAGCGCGCCGATCGCGGCGGGTGACGCGCCGAGCCCGGCGCCCGCCCACAGCGGCAGGAAGAAGTCGAGCACCTCCACCGGCCCGCGCGTGAGCGCCGCCGCGAGCTGATTCCTCGAACTCGTCCGTTGGTCGACCGCCATGATTCCCCCCTTTTTCGAGATACGACTGTATCCTATAAGGGGGTACTCGTCACGGGGTGGCGGATCCCGAGAGCTTGCCGCCGACGGCCCAGTTCTCGGCGGGCACTTCGTCGATGACCACCCATACGCCGGTTCGCGGCTGGCCGGGATTCCCGCAGGTTTCCAGGAAGACGTCGGTCAGGCGTTCCGCGAGCGCGGCCTTCTGCTCCGGTGTGCGGCCGGGGAACATCTTGACGGTGATGAGCGGCATGCTCGCTCCCTTTCTTCCTCGACGCGGTCGAGCCATTCGTCGACCAGGGTCTCGAACAGGACGGCCTGTTCGAACTGCAGATTGTGCCCGGCCCGGTCGAGCACCGCGTAGGACGCGCGCGGGTAGTGACCGAGCAGCGCGTACTGCTCGGCATACCCGGTCGACGAGTCCTGCCTTCCGGTGAGGACGAGCACGGGACGTTCATACGGCGCACCGGTTTCCGGCGGCACGGCGAGTGCCCAGTTTTCGCGGACCGACGCGAGCGCGGCACGGTCGGCGATCGCCTGCCCGGACGCGACCTCGGCGCGGAACCGGGCCAGCGTCGCCGCCGACTGCACCACCGCCACGTCGGTGAACGCGGGCTCCAGCGCGGCGACCAGCGCCGGGTCCCGCCGCAGCACGGCGCGGGGCGGAACGGTGCGCCGCGCGGGTTCCAGCTCGGTGCCCATCGGGCAGAGCAACGCCATGCCCAGTACCTGATCCGGCCGCTGCCGCACCAGTTCGCGGGCGAGGTACCCGCCGTAGGACTGGCCGATGAGCAGGAACCTCGCCGAGCCGAGCCGCGCGTCGACGAACGCGGACACGGCGGCGACCATCCCGGCTGAGTCGCGCACCGATCCGCACGGCGACCCGCCCATCCCCGGCAAGTCAGGGTAGAGCCGCCGGTACCCGGACCTGGCGGCGAACACCGGTTCCAGGCAGCCGGTCAGCAGGCGGTGATCCGCCAGCCAGCCGTGGAGCCCGAGCACCGGGACACCGGCGCCGAACTCCTTGAAGGCCAAGGCATCGCTCATGTCCCGCAGTATTCCGGCGCTGCTCGCGAACGCCGACGTTTTACGCTTGACTTAAGCGATGGCCGTCCGTTTCGCCGTGTCGCCGCTGTGGGAGACCGTGGCCGCGCTGCGCCTGCTGGCTTCCCCCGGCCGTTCGCCGGTCCACCATCGCTGGGCGTCGTGGGCCGAGCCGCGGTTGGCCGATCTGACGCTGCCGGTGGTGCCCGAATCCGCCGTCCCCGTGCCAGCGACGCGCACGGTCGCCTTCCGCGACGAGATCACCGGCCTGGAGTCCACTGAGGACGGACTGGCGGACCGGCTGATCGCGGTGCACGACGCGATCATCGCGCCCGTGTGGCCCCAGCTCGAAGGGGTGCTCCAGGGCGATATCGAGCGGCGAGGTCAGCGCCTCGTCGAATCGGGTTCCCCCGCCGTGCTCGACGAACTCCACCCGGACGTGCTCTCGCACCGCAACCGCGATCTCCAGGTCGGCGAAGCCCGGGTCCACGTCGGACGGCGCGATCTGGTGCTCATCCCTTCGGTGTTCGTGTGGCCCGACGCGCGGCTGCGCGACGGCCCCGCCCGGCTCGCGCTCTGCTACCCGGCGCACGGGTTCGGCGCGCTGTGGGACCGTCCGAACACGACAGCGAAACCGGCTTTGGCGAAGCTGCTCGGCGCCACCCGCGCGAACCTCCTGTTCGAACTGGACCGGCCCAGCACGGTCTCGGAGCTGGCGGCCCGGTTGTCGGTGTCCGCCGCCGCGGTGTCCCAGCACCTTGCCGTGCTGCGCGGGGCGGGATTCGTGGTCAGCCGCAGACAGGGCCGCGAAGTGGTGTCCCTGCGGACCGGGCTCGGCCTCGCCGTCACCCAGGGCGGTCAGCCGCACTCCGCCTAGGATGGGAACGTGCCGAAGATCGTCGACAAGGCCGAGCGCCGCCGTGAGATCGCGGAAGCGCTGCTGCGGCTCGTCGCACGCGAAGGCATCGAGGCGGTCAGCGTGCGCACGGTCGCGGCCGAGGCGGGTCTTTCCGCGGGCGCGGTCCAAAAGTACTTCTCCACCAAGGAAGAGCTGTACTACTTCGCGCTCGACCTGACCGGTGACTACCTGGAGAACCGATGGTCCGAAGTGGACTACGGCGGTGATCTGCTCGCCGTGCTGCACCGGCTGATCATCGCCGCCATGCCGCTCGACGACCAGGTGCGCGCCGAGGTGATCGTGATCCTCGCCTTCACCGCGCGCGCCGCCGTCACGCCGCCGTGGAACGACTACCTCCGCGAGGGCTACCGCGACCTGCACGCGATGACGGTCAGGTTCCTCGAGCGCTCGCAGGAACAGGGCGACATCCGCGACGACCTCGGCGCGGACCAGCTCGCCGACATCGTGCTCGCGCTTTCCGAGGGTTTCGCGAACCGCATGCTCATCGACGTCGAATCCCAGCCGCGCCTGCTCGAATCGCTCGACCTGGCGCTGCGGGAACTGCTCGCGCCGCGCTGAGCCGTCCACCGATCGGTGGACAACCGGATTCCACTTCGCGGTCGTCCCGCGGACCCCGGTCCCGGCGCGACGCTCTACGCATGACAGCAGTGAAGGTGCGCGGACTGCGCAAGGAGTACGCCGGGCACGTCGCGGTCGACGGCATCGACCTCGACATCGACCACGGCGAAGTGCTGGCGCTGCTCGGGCCGAACGGCGCGGGCAAGACCACCACGACCGAAATACTGGAAGGCCACCGCAGGCGGACCTCGGGCGAGGCGCGTGTGCTCGGCGAGGATCCCGGCTCCGCGGGACGGGCATGGCGCGCGAAGCTCGGCATCGTGCTCCAGTCCTCTGAGGATGTCGACTCGCTCACGGTCACCGAAACCGTGCGGCATTTCGCGGGCTACTACCCGGATCCGCGCGATCCCGAAGAAGTCATCGAGCTGGTCGGGCTCACCGCGAAGGCTGGCGCGAAAGTACGCGCCCTGTCCGGCGGACAACGGCGCCGGGTCGACGTGGCGCTCGGCATCATCGGCAGGCCCGAACTGCTCTTCCTCGACGAGCCGACCACCGGCTTCGACCCCGAGGCGCGGCGCCAGTTCTGGGCGCTGATCGGCTCGCTCGCCGACGAGGGCACCACGATCCTGCTCACCACCCACTACCTCGACGAAGCCGAAGCGCTGGCCGACCGCGTCGCCGTGATCGCGGGCGGCTCGATCGTCGCCGAGGGCACTCCCGCCACGCTGGGCGGCCGCGCGGGCGCCGAAGCCACCGTCCGGTGGACCGACGCGCGCGGCCCGCAGGCCGTCCGCACCACGACACCGACCCGCCTGGTCCGCGAGCTGACCGCTGGGGGTGGCGAGCTCGCGGACCTCACCATCACCCGCCCCAGCCTCGAAGACGTCTACCTCGGCCTGATCGGAGAAAACCGGTGACCACGATCGCCCCGCCCACCGCCGCGGCTTTGCCCGGCACGCTTCGCCTCGGACTCGCGAGGGGCCGTGTCGAACTCGCCCAGTTCTTCCGCCAGAAGGAACACGTGGCGTTCACCTTCGCGCTGCCCGCGTTCCTGATGGTCCTGCTCGGTTCGATCTTCAAAGGCACCTACGACGGCACCGGCGTCACCGCGAGCCAGGTGCTCGCCGCGGGCATGATCGGCGCGGGCATCATTTCGACCTCGTTCAACTCGATGGGCATCGGCGTGGTCGTCGACCGGGAGAACGGCGCGCTGAAGCGCTTGCGCGGCACGCCGATCCCGGTCGCGGCGTACTTCATCGGCAAGGTCGTGCAGGTCGCCGTGGCGAGCATCGCCGAAGCGGTGCTCATGCTCGTCGTCGCGATCACCGCGTTCGGCCTGAAGCTGCCGAGCGACGCCGCGAGCTGGCTGACGTTCTCCTGGGTCTTCGTGCTCGGCACGTTCGCGTGCGCGCTGGTCGGGATCGCGCTGAGCGCCGTCGCACGGTCCGTCAACGCGGCGACGGCGGTGATGAACCTGGTGTTCATCGGGCTCCAGTTCATCTCCGGCGTGTTCGTCACGCCGATCACCACGCTGCCGAAGGTTATGGTCGACATCGCTTCGTTCTTCCCGGTGAAGTGGATCTGCCAGGGCTTCCGCTCGGTGTTCCTGCCGGCGGAGATGTCCGGATACGAGATGGCGGGATCATGGGAACTCGGCACGGTGGCGCTGGTGCTCGGCGCCTGGTGCGCCGCGGGGCTGGCGCTGTGCGCGCTGACCTTCCGGTGGACGAACCGCGAGCGATGACCGAGGCCACCAGCCGCTGGTTCTGGTTGTGGGACGCGTTCTTCGTGGTCGCCTACGCGGCGACCACGGTGGTCCTGTCCACCGAAACCACCGGCACCCCGGCGGGCGCCACGTACTGGAGCCTGGCGCTCGTCGCGGTCACCGCGCTGGCCTACCTCGCGCTCGGCAGGCGGATCGCGCGCAAGGAAACCGGCGGCCCGCTGCGCGTGGTGTTCGCGGTGGTGGTCGTCGTCGCCTGCGTCACGGCGATCATGCTGCGGCCGTCGGCAGGGTTCGCGCTGTTCGCGACCGGTTCGATGTTGTTCTTGACGGTGCCGGTCCGGATCGCGGTGACCGCGACCGTGCTCATGGCCGCGGTCCCGCCGCTGTCGGTCATCGTGAACTTCGGCATCGAGACGGACCCGAACCTCGGTGTGCTGATCCCGTTCACCGGGCTGATGGTGCTGTTCGCCGCGTTCGTCGGGCCGTGGATCGACCGGGTGGTCAACCAGAGCAAGGAGCGCGCCCAGCTGATCGAGCAGCTCGAAGCGAGCCAGGCGGAGGTCTCGCGGCTGTCCCGCGAAGCGGGCACGGCGGCCGAACGCGAGCGGCTCGCGAGGGAAATCCACGACACGCTCGCGCAGGGCTTCACCAGCATCGTGACGCTCGCGCAGGCCATCGAGTCCGAAATGGACACGAACCCCGATACGGCGAAGCGGCATCTCGCACTGGCGGCGCGCACCGCGCGGGACAACCTCGCGGAAGCGCGGGCGATGGTCGCCGAGCTGACCCCCGCCGCGCTCGGATCGTCCACTTTGGAGGATGCGGTGCACCGCGAGGCGGCACGGCTCGGCGAGTCCGGAATGGACGTCACCTGCGAGATCGACGAGCTGCCGAAGTTGCCGACCGCGACCGAGGTGGTGCTCCTCCGGGGCGCGCAAGAAGCGCTGACCAACGTGCGCAAGCATTCCGGAGCTTCCGCGGTGGCGATCCGGCTCCGCGCGGCGAACGGCTCGATCCGGCTCACCGTGCGCGACGACGGCGCGGGGTTCGACGCGTCGTCAGGCCATACCGGCTACGGCCTGGACGGGATGCGGGCGCGCGCCAGCGAAGCGGGCGGTTCGCTTACCATCCACAGTGGACCAGAGGACGGGACGACGGTGGAGCTGGAGGTGCCGGTGTGATCACGATCCTGCTCGTCGACGACCATCCCGTCGTCCGCGAGGGCCTGCGCGGGATGCTGGAGGCCGAAGAAGACCTCACCGTCGTCGGCGAAGCGAACAGCGGCGGCGAAGGCGTGGTGATGAGCGCCGCGAAGGAACCCGACGTGGTGCTGATGGATCTGCGCATGCCCGGCCTCGACGGTGTGGAAGCCACGAAGCGGATCCTCGCGGACTCTCCGGCGCGGCGGGTCGTCGTGCTCACCACGTACGAAACGGACACCGACATCCTGCGCGCAGTCGAAGCGGGCGCGGCCGGTTACCTGCTGAAGGACGCCTCGCGCGCCGAGCTGGCGAACGCGATCCGCGCGGCGGCACGCGGCGAAACCGTGCTGGCACCGTCCGTGGCCGGGAAGCTCGTGCGCCGCGTGCGGCAACCGGCCGCCCCGGCGCTTTCGGCGCGCGAGGTCGAAGTGCTCAAACTGGTGGCGAAGGGCGGCACGAACGCCGACATCGGCCGCGAACTGCACATCAGCGAAGCCACCGTGAAGACCCATCTACTGCGCGTGTTCGGCAAACTCGACGTGTCCGACCGGACCGCCGCCGTGACCACCGCCATGCGCCACGGCCTCCTCTGACTCGCTCGCGATGCCCCGATAGCGGTCGGGGCGTGTATGTCGCCGAAGGCTCCTCTTGGGGCGTTGAGCGTCACGATCCCGGCCCTCGCGGCTGCCGCGACCTGCGCGAGTCCCCGAAGGTGACCTTCGGGGCACTAGACGCCGCGAACTCGACCCCCGCACCGCAATCCCGCCACCTGCGCGGGCCCGCAGCAGGCCTTCGCGTGCCCCGAAAGTGACCTTCGGGAAATCCAGCGGCCCGAAAGCCACTTTCGGGGCACCAACCGTGAGAAAAGTGGCGCCAGGGTCCCCGAAGGCCACCTTCGGGGCACGCCGCCCGCCGACGCGAAGCCGCGGGAGGCAGAATGCGGGGCATGGAGGCTTCGACTGAAACCGCGCTCTTGCACCGCATCGCCACCGAGCAGGCGGGCAGCCGCGCGCCGTCGCTGGTGGCCGGGGTGGTCCGCGGCGGCGAACTGGTCTGGTCCGGTGCGCGCGGGTTCGTCGGCGGGCAGCGGCCGGGCGACGGCACGCAGTACCGGCTCGGCTCGATCACGAAGTCGATGGTCGCCGCGCTCGTGATGCGGCTGCGCGACGAGGGCAAGGTCGACCTCACCGACCCGCTCGAAAAGCACGTCGCGGGAACCGTGCTGGGGCACCTGACCGTCGCGCAGCTCCTCTCGCACACCAGCGGCATCACCGCCGAATCGCCGGGGACGTGGTGGGAGCGCGCGAAGGGCGGCGACTGGTCCGCGCTCGACACGAGCCTCACCGCGGCCGACCTGAAGCACCGCCCCGGAAGCCGCTTCCACTATTCGAACGTCGGCTACGGCGCGCTCGGCGAGCTGGTCGCGCGCCTGCGCGGCAAGAGCTGGTTCGACGCGCTGCGCGAGGAAATCCTGTTCCCCCTTGGCATGGACCGCACCGAGCCGCACCCCACCGGCGAGCACGCCGAAGGCTGGGCGGTGCACCCGTTCGCGGACGTGCTGCTGCCCGAGCCGCACCCGGACGCGGGTGCGATGGCACCGGCCGGTCAGCTCTGGGCGACCGTCCCGGACCTCGCGCGCTGGACCGCGTTCGTCGGCGGCGACACCGGCGAAGTGCTGCACCCGGACACCGTCGCCGAAATGCGCGCGCTCGCCACCGTCGACGACGCCGACACGTGGAACAGCGGTTTCGGGCTGGGCCTTCAGCTCATGCGCTTCAACGGCAGGCGGCTGGCCGGGCACAGCGGCTCGATGCCCGGTTTCCTCGCGACCGCGCTCATCGACGAAGTGACCGGGACCGGCGCGGTCGCGATGGCCAACTCGACCACGGGCGTCGGCATCGTGCGCCTCGCCATCGACCTGATCGACCTGGTGGAGCGCCTCGAACCCGCCCTGCCCGCGGAATGGCGACCGTCCGAAGTGGACCCGGCACTGCTCGCGCTGACCGGCCTGTGGCACTGGGGTGTCACGCCGTACCACCTGCGCGTGCTCGGCGACGGCAAACTGAACCTGGCCCCCGCCAACGGCGAAGGCCGCGCGTCGCGCTTCCGGCACCTCGAAGGCGACGACTGGCTCGGCCTCGACGGCTACTACGCGGGCGAAACCCTGCGCGTGGGGCGATCGGCGGACAGCACCCCGGTGCACCTGGACCTGAACACGTTCATCTTCAGCCGCACCCCGTACAACACCGACGCCCCGATCCCCGGCGGCGTTGACCCATCCGGGTGGCGCGCCGAGTAATTCGAAAGAGCTTTACAAGCGTCGAGAAAGAATTGAGACGCGGGCACGGGCTGCTTCTTTCCGGTGGCAGCACCGTGTTTCGCGCCGGAACCACCGCGTGGTCGCCTTAGCTTGGCGCCATGACCGACCACGAGACCACCGTGCGCAGCCGGGAACTCGGCGAAGCGCTTCGCGCCGCGTTGCAGAAAGCAGGACTGACCGGCAAGCAACTCGCGCACAAACTGGGCTGGTCGCCGAGCGAAGTCTCGCGGATGCTCAGCGGCAAGCGCACCGCACGGGAATCGGATGTGGCTGCCCTGCTGGGTTTCTGCGGTGTCGGTGGCAAGGAGCACGCACGCCTGATCGCGCTCTGCCGGGAAGCGAACCAGCCGGGCTGGTGGCAGCGCTACGGCTCGCACCTGCCGAAGCATCTCCGCACCTACCTGGACCACGAGGACAAAGCTGTGGCCGTTCAGGCATTCGCGGCTATCCTGGTCCCGGGCTCTCTACAAGTCGCGGACTACGCCCGCGCAGTGATCAAGAATGCGGTGAACGTTCCGGCCGATGAGGTCGAAGAGCGGGTCACCGCAAGGCTCGCCCGAGCGAGCATCTTCAGTAGGCCGCGCGCCGCGCACTTCACCTTCACCATGCCCGAATCCGTGCTCAGGCTTCCCATCGGCGGCAGGCAAGTGATGTCGGAACAGTTGCACCACCTGCTTCGCATATCTGTGCGGCCGAACGTCTCGCTGCGGATCATCCCGGCATCGGTCGGCGCGCATGCGGCGCTGGTCAGTTCGTTCATCTTCATGGAGTTCACCGACATCAGACCTGTTGTGCACATCGAGACCGATACATCGAGCCTATTTCTTGAAAACAAGGAGGAAACCGCCACCTATCGGCGGATCCTCACGAGTCTGGCGAAGACGGCATTGCCCGAGGCACAATCGAGGGACCTGATCAGCAGCTTGGCGGTCGAGCTGTACCAGGATCGAGAGGACCCCGATGAGCACGATTGAGCCAAGCGCAGTTGTTTGGCGAGCAAGCAGCCACAGCGGTGGAAACGGCGAGTGTGTCGAAGTGGGGACATCCCCGGTTGCAGTCCTGATCCGGGACACCAAGCAACGCGGCGGAGGCAGCCTCCGCATGGACTCTCGACCCTGGCGAGCCTTCTTGGCCGAACTCCGAGCGGACACTCCTACCCGGTAACTCGACCAACCTTCCCGAACGGCGTCACCCTCGACCACGTCCGGGCGATAGATTGCCCATCGGTTTGACTGAAAATTCAGTCAGGGTAGAGTTGGCGGCGACAGACAGTCACCAAGCTCGCCGCGAGGCGGAAGGAAACACCATGCGACGCCGTCGGTTCGTGCAACTGGGGACTCCCCTGTTTACTGGCGCGCTGGTCGCCGGGTGCCGCGGCGAAACCCCTGCCGACGACCGCGCCAGGCCCGCGCCACCCAGCGGCGGCCCCGCGCCGAAGCGCGTGATGCCCGAGGAGGGCCAGCCGCACGAGCGGACCTGGATGGCGTTCGGGGTCAGCGATCGGGTGTGGGAACCGGCCCAAGTCCCGGTGGCGCAGCGGAACCTCGCGACGATCGCGACGGCCATCGCGCGGTTCGAGCCGGTGTCGATGCTGGTGCGCCAAGACGAACTCGACCTGGCCCGCGGGCTCGTCGGTGACGCGAACGTCGAACTGGTCGCCGCCGAACTCGACGACCTGTGGATGCGCGACACCGGCCCGGTGTTCGTGCACAGCGGCAACGACACAGCCGGGGTCGACTTCAACTTCAACGGCTGGGGCGGGAAACAGGGACATCCCCGGGACGCGAAGGTCGCGGGGTTCGTCACCGCCCGCGCGGGCGCCGAGACCGTGCACACCGATCTCGTGCTCGAAGGCGGCGGCATCGAGGTCGACGGCGAAGGCACCGCCATCATCACCGAAAGCTGCGTGCTGAACGAAAACCGCAATCCAGGGAAGTCCAAAAAGGACGTTGAAGCGAAGCTCGCGGATCTGCTCGGGCTGAAGAAGATCATCTGGCTGCCCGGGATCGCGGGGCGCGACATCACCGACGGGCACACGGATTTCTACGCCCGCTTCGCCCGTCCGGGGATCGTAGTGGCGGGGCTCGACACCGACCCGCAGTCCTACGACCACGAAGTCACCGAACGGCACCTCGCCATCCTCAAAGCGGCGACCGACGCGAGCGGGCGCCCGCTGCGGGTGGAGGTGATCAAGGGGCCCGCCACGGTCCGCCCCGAGTTCGCGAGCGACGACTTCGCGGCCGGGTACATCAACTTCTACCTGTGCAACGGCGGCGTCATCGCACCGGAATTCGGTGACGCCGAAGGGGATTCGGCGGCGCGGGCCACTTTGGAGCGCCTGTTCCCCGACCGGGAGGTCGTGCAGCTGAACATCGACGGCATCGCCGCCGGTGGCGGCGGGATCCACTGCACCACCCAGCAGGAACCGGCCGGGAAACCGTAAGGTGGTCTTCCGTGTCCGACCGTCAGACCCAAATCCTCGAAGCCGCGGTGCGGGTGATCGCCAAGGACGGCGTGCGCGGCCTGCGGGTCGAGAAGCTCGCGGCCGAGGCCGAGGTGTCCACCGCGCTGATCTACTACCACTTCAAGGATCGCGCCGGTGTGCTGCGCCGCGCGCTCGAGCACGTCAACGACCGGGCGATCCGCTACACCGAGTTCTCCGCACCGGATCCTCGCACCCGGCTGGAGCAGATGCTCCGGCTCGAACTGCGGGACACCGCCGACGTCCGCGAAAACAGCATCGCCTGGGGTGAACTGCGCGCCAGCGCGGTGTTTTCCGAAGACCTGCGGGACCCGCTGCGCGCGAGCACCCGCGCGTGGTCCGAAGACATCGAGTCCCTCATCCGCGAGGCACAGGGCAGCGGGCACGCGAAACCGGATACGTCCCCGGTTGACGCGGCCGAGCGGCTCACCGCACTCGTGGAGGGGTTGAGCGAACGCTGGCTCAGCGGCTCGATCACGCTCAAGCGGGCACGGAAGCTGCTCGACGGCGCGATCATCGTCGAACTGGGCCCTCTCAACAAGTGAGAAATCGGGCATCCTGCCAGACTTTCCGGGACCACATCCTGGTCAAACCCGTGATGGCATCACGATTTCCGGTCCACTTGCTGAGACTCGGGCCACACCGGTGGGAGCCCGTCCGCCCAGGGCTGAGAGACTGACCACATGACCGACGCAGCTGAACTGACCATTCCCGCCGAACTCAAGCCGGCCGATGGCCGCTTCGGTTGCGGGCCGTCCAAGGTCCGCCCGGAGCAGCTGGCCGCCCTCGCCTCCAGCGGTGCCACCTACTTCGGCACCTCCCACCGGCAGAAGCCGGTCAAGTCGCTGGTCGGCCGGGTGCGTGCGGGTCTGTCCGAGCTGTTCTCCCTGCCCGAGGGCTACGAGGTCATCCTCGGCAACGGCGGCACCACCGCGTTCTGGGACGCGGCCGCGTTCGGTCTCGTGCGCGAGCGCGCGCAGCACTTCACCTACGGCGAGTTCTCGTCGAAGTTCGCCACCGTCACCAACGGCGCGCCGTTCCTCGCCGAATCGACCGTGGTGAAGGCGGAACCGGGGAGTGCCCCGGAAATCGCCTACCAGTCCGGCGCCGACCTGGTCGGCTGGGCGCACAACGAAACCTCGACCGGCGTCGCGGTGCCGGTGCGGCGCCCCGCGGGCAGCGACGGCGCGCTCGTCGCGATCGACGCCACCTCCGGCGCGGGCGGCCTGCCGGTCAAGGCCGAGGACTTCGACGTCTACTACTTCGCGCCGCAGAAGTCGTTCGCCTCCGACGGCGGCCTGTGGCTGGCGCTGGCCTCGCCCGCCGCCGTCGAGCGGATCGGCGAGATCGGCGAGAGCGACCGGTGGGTCCCGGAATTCCTTTCGCTGACCACCGCGCTGGACAACTCGCGCAAGGACCAGACCTACAACACCCCCGCGGTCGCGACGCTGCTCCTGCTCGCCGACCAGATCGAGTGGATCAACGGCAACGGCGGGCTCGACTGGGCGACCGGCCGCACCGCCGACTCGTCGAGCAGGCTCTACCAGTGGGCCGAAAAGACGAGCTACACCACGCCGTTCGTCACCGACCCCGCGCACCGCTCGCAGGTCGTCGGCACCATCGACTTCGCGGACGAGGTGGACGCCTCGGCTGTCGCGAAAGCCTTGCGCGCCAACGGGATCGTCGACACCGAGCCGTACCGGAAGCTCGGCAGGAACCAGCTGCGCGTCGGCATGTTCCCCGCCATCGACCCCGAGGACGTCACCGCGCTGACCCAGTGCATCGAATTCGTGGTCGACAAGCTTTCCTGACCCGCGCTCGCCGACGGCCGCCGCACTCCTGAAGGATGCGGCGGCCATTGTCGTTTGCCCCGAAGGCCTCCCTTGAGGAACTGGGCGCCGTGAACTCGGCCCTCGTAATGTGCGGCCGAGCGACGCTGCCGCCACGAGGGGAACCTGCGCGACGCTAGAGTCCCCCAAGGTGGCCTTCGGGACAGGGGAACGGCCTCGGAGGGCGGTCACCGAGTCGGCATCATCAGCCGCACGCGAGGGCGTGGCCGATCTGCGGCAGAGCGGTAAGCCGAGACCAATGCCGCGCGCACGGCGTCGGGCTTCTTGGTCAAGTGCGACGGAAGCGTTTGCACACAGGAGATCCCCGCCTTCGCGTAGCGCGTGTTCCGATCGATGGTGCGCGAATAACCGGACAACGAGAAGTGGAACTCGGCGGAGTCGATCTCCCATGCCAGGCCGACGTCGTCCCACCAGGCGTCCGGGCAACCGATGTAGTTCCCGTACTCATCATGAACGGGAACGTTCCAATGAGATGGTGGTGGCGAAAGGCCGTCGGCGATCTTCTTCGCCCTTGATTCCGCGACCGACCGCAGCGATCCCCACTCGGACAGCGCTTTGCGGGGAACAGCGGTACCTCGTTGCCCGCCGTTTTCCAGTTCCCAACCAAGTTCTTCGGCAGAGCAATGCCCCTGTTGCACCACTTCGCTCAGGAGCTGCCCAGCCGTCTCCGGATTCGTGATGCGACGAACCGCGTCCACCGTCGCACGAGGCAGTGGTGCCAGCGCCAAACTTCCCTGGAGGACGGGCACCGGAAGCCGCCGAGTCCGCTCGGTCACCACGAACTCGCTGCTTTTGATCTTGTGCTCGTGCGGGACCAGTACATGGACGTAGTTGAGCTGCGGCAGAACCCTCGGTCTTATGCCCTGCCGCAGGCACGCCTCGACCCCGGTCACCATCGCGGACGGGCCGGCGTACAGGAGCGCAGCGATCATTCGCTGTTCCTGCGTCGGCTCGCCGTTGCGAAGAAGCACGACACCGGGAAGCAAGCGCTGCCAGCGGTCGCCCGGTAGGCAGCGCCGGTAGATCGTCCTGCTGTGCATCCCCATCGAAACAAGTGTCGACACTTTGATGACACCCCTCTTCGATCGCGTTTCCAGCAATTCCGGATAGTCCGCCCAGCGGGCCCTCTTGGTCATGGAACCCAGCGTGACCAAACACCTTGCCCCGCCGCCACCCCCACCGAGCTCACCTGTGGACAACCCACCCCTTGTGGATAACCGCTGGCGCGGTCGATCCCTCGCGAGGGCCGAGTTGGTGGCGTTGGAGTCCCCGAAGGCCACCCTCGGGGCGTCTAGCGGCTCTGCATGCCCCGAAGGCCACCCTGGGGGACTCCAGCGCCGCGGAAGTTCCCCTCGCGGCCTCGGCATCGCTCCCGCGCATGCCGCGAGGGCCGAGTTCACGGCGCCCAGTTCCCCGAAGGTGGCCTTCGGGGCAAAAGGGAGTGGACAGGAGCCGCACGGCGAGAGAGCTGCGAGGCCCAGCGTCACCGGGAAGCGCGCGAAGTCAGGCCAACGCTTGGGTGGGGGCCAGGCGGGCGGCTCGGATCGCCGGGTAGGCACCGGCCAAAGCGCCCACCAGAGCCGAGATCACCACGCCGCCGATCAGCGCCAAGGGTGGCAGGATCGCGGGCCAGCCCTGGCTCAGCGCGTAACCAGTGGTCCCTAGCACGCCGATCAGGACGCCGCACGCGCCGCCGAGGCCGGAGAGCAGGACCGATTCGGCCAGGAACTGGCCCCGGATCTGCCGTTTCGTGGCACCGAGCGCGCGGCGCAGGCCGATTTCCTGGCGCCGTTCGAGCACCGAGATCACCATGGTGTTCGCCACCCCGACCGCGCCGACGAGCAGTGCGACCGCGCCGAGGCCGAGGAACAGCGCGTCGTAGGTGCTGCCGGACGCCTTCTGCGCTTCGAGCGCTTCCGACGGCTTGCGCACGTCGACCTCGTTCGGCGCCGCCGGGGCCAGCGTCTGCGCCAGCACCGAGCGCACACTGTCCACTTGGGACTCCGGCGCGCGCACGTACACCGTCGTCGGGTGCCCGTTGAAACCGAGGTAGCGCTTCGCGGCGTCCCAGCCGACGAGCACCGAGCGTTCGACCTCCTCCGCGAGCGGCATCGGGTCGAGGATGCCGCCGACGGTGAACCACTGGTTGCCGATCCACACCTGCCGCGGGTGCGCCGGGTCGACGTGGTCGATCCCGAGCCTGGCCGCGGCGACCGAACCCAGTACCGCCACCGGGAAGGCCTGGTTCGCCGTGTTCAAAAACGTGCCGCCGCGCGCTTTCCCGTCCAGCACACCGAGCAGGTCGGGGTTCGCCGCGTACACCACGAGCCCGGACGTCTCGGCCGCGGCGACCTTGTCGGTGCGCCGCACCGTGGCGTCGGTCTTCCCGAGCGCGGCGGCCCCGGTGACCGGCGCGATCCGCTTCGCCATCGGCACCGCGCTGTCCGGCAGGGTCGCGTCCTCGCCGAACATCGTCTGCCCCGGCCCTGCCGCGAGCAGGTTCGTGCCCATCGCGGCGAGCCGGTCGTGCAACGCCTGCGCGCCCGAAGCGGGAACCGCGAGCACGGCGACCATCGCGGCCACGCCGATCGCGATGCCGAGCGCGGACAGCACCGCGCGCAACGGCCTCGTCCGCATGCCGTGCGCGCCGAGCGCGAACAGGTCGCCGCCGCCGAGCCGCGCCGGTGAAGGAGGTGCT
The DNA here is from genome assembly GCF_018736145.1 of Amycolatopsis sp. CA-230715. GTDB lineage: Bacteria > Actinomycetota > Actinomycetes > Mycobacteriales > Pseudonocardiaceae > Amycolatopsis. The sequence continues at coordinate 5,374,863 of NZ_CP059997.1, read as the reverse complement.
TCCAGGGTTTTCATGTCGCGACCGCCATCGGGTTCCCGGTGTCGAGCCGGAGCTGGCCGTCCAGCAGTTCCACCCGTCGCGGCACCCCCGCCGCAACACCGTGGTCGTGCGTGATGATCACGACCGTGGTGCCCGCCGCGCTCAGCTCGCCGAGCAGCTCCAGCACCGATTCCCCGTTGACGGTGTCGAGGTTCCCGGTCGGCTCGTCGGCGAGCAGGATCGGCGGCCGGTTCACCGTCGCCCTCGCGATCGCCACACGCTGGCGTTCCCCACCGGACAATTCGTTCGGCAGGTGCGAGGCCCGGTGCGCGAGCCCGACGCGGTCCAACGCCTCCAGCGCGCGTTTCCGCCGCTTCCGCCGCGACACACCGGCGTAGAGCAGGCCCATCGCGACGTTGTCGACAGCGGCGACCCCGTCGCTGAGGTAGAACCGCTGGAACACGAACCCGATCCACCGCGACCGCAGGGCGGACAGCGCCCTGTCCCCGAGTTCGGCCACGTCGTGCCCGCGCACCAGCACCTGCCCCGCGTCCGGCCGGTCCAAAGTGCCCATCAATTGGAGCAAAGTGGACTTCCCCGAGCCGGACGGTCCGACGATCGCCAGCATTTCTCCGTCCTCAATGGACAACGAGACTTCCTTGAGCGCGGTCACGTTCCCGCCGTAGGTACGAGACGCCTCCACCACTTCGAGCACCGGTGTCATGACGTGGTCACCACCGTCATGCCCTCGCGCACCCCCGCGCCGCTGACCTCCACCTTGCCTTCGGCGAACAGTCCGGTTTGGACGGGGACGAGGTGACGCTTGCCGCCTTCGTCGACCTCCAGCGCGTAACCGCCTTCGGCGAGCGCGAGCAGCGCGCCGACCGGAACGGTGAGCACCCCGTCCCGCTTGCCTTTGGTGAACCGCACGCTGACCGACGCCGAATCGAGCTGCCCGGCGGCCGCCGCGTCGTCCACGGTGATCTGGACTTCCACCTTCGGCTTCTTCTCCCCTGGCGTGCCCTCGCCCTCTCCCGGCACCGACGTGACCGACGTGATGGTGCCGGTGCTCGATCCCCCGCCGCTGACTTCGAGCCCGACCTTCGCGCCTTTCGTCGCCAGCGCCTGCTTTTCCTGGTCGAGCTGGACGGTGACCGCGCGCGTGGTGTCGGTGACCTTCATTAGCTCACTGCCCGCGGGCCCACCCGGCTGGGCGTCCACCTTGGACACGCGTACCGGTCCGGCTTGGACGATCACGTCACCGGAGCCGAACGCGCCGGTTTCGGGCAGCCCGTTCTTCTTCTGCCACTTCTTCAGCGCGGCCGCGGTCGCGGCGGTGAACTTCGCGTCCGGCTTGCCGAAACCGCCGTACCCGAGCGCTTTGAGGTTTTCCTCCAGTTCCTTCACATCCGGCCCGTCTTCCGCGCCTTCGGCGAGATCGCGGTAGAACGGCAGCGTCCCGTAGAACAGCGGCACCGGCTTGGCGTCCACTGTGTACACCGACTTTCCCCGCTCCAGCACCGCGCCCACCTCCGGCAAACCGGTTACGGTGCCCTGTTTCCGCCCCGACACCCCGCGCTCGGCGCCGTACCCGAGACGACCGTCCGCGGTTTCCTCTTCGGACAGGTTCCCCTTCGTCACGGTGGCCGTGGCGACCGGCGGCGGTGGCGCCTTGTCGCCTGCCGCGGCCTCCCCGCCGAGGCGGGTCAGGATCACCGCGGCGACCGTGCCGAGCACCACGACGACGACCGCGCCCGTGACGAACCAGCGGGCCCGCCGGTTGGTTCGTGCGCTCATTTCCCGGTCTTCCCCGCGACGCCGGGCGCACCCATGCCCATGCCGCACGCCTTGGCCGCGGCCTCCATCTTCGCCGGATCGTCGCCCGCCTTGCCCGCGACGCGCATGCCGGGTTTCTCGGGATCCGGATCCGGCATGTCGACACCGTGCTCACGCATGCACTTCGCCTGCTTGCGCATTTCGTCGAGTTCCTTGGCGTCCGGTTTCTTCATTTCACCGCCATTGGGCAGCAGTTTTCGGCACGCGTCGTCGGCCGCCTTCATCTTCCCCTCGTCACCGGCTTCGATCTTCAACGTCTGACCCTGACCGCCCGGCTGCGGATCCGGCATGTCGACGCCGTGCTCGCGCATGCACTTGGCGAAGGCGCGCCGCTTGTCCTCGTCGGTGCCGCCCTGGTTACCCGCGTTCTGGTCGCCCTGCCCCGCCGCGGGCGGCGACGAAACCGAAGCGACCTTGTCGCCGCCGTCGTCGTTCGAACAGCCAGCCAGCGCCACCACCGCGCCCGCGAGCCACACCCCTGCCATCAGCCTTACTCGCATCGCTTCCTCCTGTTTCGTATGTGTGCGGGCCCGGCCCCCGACGACCCGGGCCCGCTTGCCGGGGATTTCTACGGATCCGGTGGTCTCGGCGCGTTAAGCGAGTTCGCTTATGCCGCGCTTATCCCGATCGCGGACACTGAGGTAGTGCGAGTCCTCGTGGTCGAAGACGAACAGTTGATGGCGGACACCGTCGCGGAAGGACTGCGACGGCTGTCGATGGCTGTCGACGTCTGCTATGACGGCGGACAGGCGTTGGAACGCGTGGGCGTGCACGCCTACGACGTCGTGGTGCTCGACCGCGACCTGCCCGTGGTGCACGGCGACGACGTGTGCCGCGCCGTGGTCGGCACCGGCGGCGAGGCCCGCGTGCTGATGCTCACCGCCGCCGCGGACGTGACCGACCGGGTCGGCGGACTCGGCCTCGGCGCCGACGACTACCTGACGAAACCGTTCGCCTTCGCCGAACTCATCGCGCGCGTGCAGGCGCTGGGCAGGCGCGCGCGGCCCGCGCTGCCGCCGGTGCTGGAGCGCGCGGGCGTCGTGCTCGACCTGCCGCGCCACCAGGCCGCCCGCGACGGCCGGTTCCTGCAGTTGTCGCCCAAGGAGTTCGCCGTGCTGGAAGTGCTCATGCGCGCCGAAGGGGCCGTGGTCAGTTCCGAGGACCTCCTCGAAAAGGCCTGGGACGAGCACGCCGATCCGTTCACCAACGCGGTGCGGGTCGCGGTGATGACGCTGCGCCGCAAGCTCGGCGAGCCGGGGCTCATCGAGACCGTGCCCGGCGCGGGTTACCGGTTCGGCGCATGAAGGACCTCAAGCTGACGCTGCGCGGCAGGCTCACCTTCGTCTACGGCGGGTTGTTCCTGCTCATCGGCGCCGTGCTGCTGATCGTCAACTACATACTGGTGAGCGGCTCGCTGCCGGAGGTCGGCAACTACGCGCGCACCGCGACGGCGGCACTGGGCCCAGCGATGAGGCTGGCCGCGCCGACCGAGGGCACGCCCATCGCGCCTGCCAGGACCGTCCCGGCGGACGAAGCCCTCCAGGTGGTCAGCGGCTCGCTGACGGACTACCGCTCGTCCACGCTGTCCCAGCTCGTGCTCACCTCGGTGCTCGCGCTGGTCATCGCGGCCGCGCTGGCGGTGGCGCTCGGCTGGGTGGTCTCCGGCAGGGCGCTGCACCCGATCCACGCGATCACCTCGACCGCGCGCAGGCTCGGCGCGCGCAACCTCGACCGCCGGATCAACCTCGACGGCCCGCCCGACGAGCTGAAGGAACTGGCCGACACCTTCGACGGCATGCTCGACCGGCTCGCCGTCTCGTTCGACAGCCAGAAACGCTTTGTCGCCAACGCTTCCCACGAACTGCGCACGCCACTGGCCGTCCAGCGGACACTCATCGAAGTGGCGCTCGCCGATCCGGACGCGACCCCCGAAGTGCGCAAGCTCGGGCAGCAACTGCTCTACACGAACGAACGCAGCGAGCGCATGATCGAGGGCCTGCTCGTGCTGGCGCGCAGCGACCGCGGCCTCACTTCGCGGACCCCGGTCCGGCTCGACGAGGTCGCCGAGCACGTCGCCCGCTCCGTGCAGGCGCGCGCCAACGAAAAGAACGTCACGGTGAGCGTCAACGCGGTCCCGCGCACGGTCGCGGGTGATCCGGTGCTGCTGGAGCGGCTCCTGACGAACCTCGTCGACAACGCGATCACCTACAACCACGAGGGCGGTTCGGTGGTCGTCGAAGTCGGATCCGATCCGGCGCTCGTCGTCCGCAACACCGGTGTTCCGGTCGACCCGGGTGCCGTTCCGCAGCTCTTCGAACCGTTCCGGCGCCTCACCGAGCGCACCGGGGACAGCCGCAACGCCGGGCTCGGGCTTTCGATCGTGCGCTCGGTGGTTCAGGCGCACGGCGGCACCGTGCACGCCGAGGCGGGCGAGCAGGGCGGACTGGTCGTCGCGGTGCGGCTGCCCGGCTGAAAGTTCCCCTTTTCGTGACGGCCCGCTCACGGCGCGTCCTCATCCGCGTGCGCGTCCCCGTCGTTCATGATCGAAAAAGGATCCACCTTGGATCGGCGCGCCTCACCCGTCAAGGCGACGCGCCGCTCTACCGTGGACACCCACAAAGGTGAAGTCTCACGGGAGGCGGGCATGCGAGCGCTACGGGTGGTCGGGCTGCACGAGGACGGTAAGTCCATCGTGTGCGAAGACCCGGCGCGCCGTGAGCGGTTCCTGCTGCCCGCCGATGAGAGACTTCGTGCGGCGGCGAGGGGTGACATCACCAGGCTCGGGCAGATCGAGATCGAGTTGGAGAGCCAGATGCGGCCACGCGAGATCCAGGCACGGATCAGGGCCGGTGAATCGGTCGAGCAGGTCGCGACTTCGGCAGGCGTGCCGGAGCAGCGAGTGGAGCGGTTCGCCTACCCCGTGCTGCTCGAACGCTCCCGCACCGCGGAGCTGGCCCAGCATGCGCACCCGGTGCGCGAGGACGGCCCCGACGTGCGCACGCTCGGCGAGGTCGTGCACTACGCCTTCGGTGTCCGCGGCCAGGACTACACCCAGGCCACCTGGGACTCGTGGAAGGGCGACGACGGCAAGTGGGTCGTCGGCCTGCAGTGGCAGGCCGGCCGCTCGGACAACGCCGCGCACTGGGCGTTCTCGCCCGGCGCGCACGGCGGCACGGTGACCGCGCTCGACGAACCCGCCGAGGACCTGCTCAACCCGAACGCGCACCGCCAGCCGCGGACCCTGCGCGCGGTCTCCGAGGACGACCAGCCGACGCTCGAATCCTCGCTGGACGGAGCCCCGGACCCGCAGGACGACGACACCAGGGAAATCCCGCGCGTGCCTGCCGAAGAGCCAGCCGAAGCCCCCGCCGACTCCGCGGAGGCCAAGCCCGAACCGGCTCGCCCGAAGAGCAAGAAGAACCACCCGATCGTCCCCTCGTGGGAGGACGTGCTCCTCGGCGTGCGCTCGCAGCGCGGCTGACCTCTACCCGAGCCGCGCCACCAGGCTTTTCGGCGCGACGACCGTGTAGGCCTCGCGGACGATCGCCGCGATCTCGTCCCAGTCGACATCCACGTCGAGCCGTACCCCGAGCCAGCCGCGGTGCCCGACGTACGGCGGCCGGTAGAAGCGCTCCGGCTCGTTCGCGACCAAGTCCACCTGCACCCCCGGCGGCGCGGGGCACCAGAACCCGAGCCGGTCGTCGTGGTGCTGGTCGGCGTACATCACGAACAGCTTCTTGCCGCGCACGAACCACGCGGGCTCGCCGTGGCTGAGCCGCTCGGTCGCCTCCGGGAGCGCCATGCACACCCGCCTCAACGAATTCAGCGTGTCCTTCGCCACGGGCGAATTATGCCCGGAACGGCCTCCGGACGGCGAATGCCGTCGATTAGGCTGCTCGCTCAGGGAGAGGGGGCGATCATGGACGGTTACCGGCTCCAGATCGACGAGCTGGGCAAGCTCATCGGCGAACTCGAAACCGCCGCGGACCGGATGACCGACGCGAACAAGCAACTCAGCTCGTTCAGCGGGGTCAGCCACCTCGGCTCGGCGACACTGGCCAAAGCCGGCGCCGACTTCGAGGAATCGTGGGACTACGGGATCGAACAGCTCGGTAAGGCCTCGGAGGACATCACCGAGCGGCTGAAGAAGGCCAAGTCGAAGTACGAAGAGCTGGAGCGGAAGTACAGCGATGTCTTCCGGTCCATCGGCGGCGCGGACGGCGGCAAGATCGTGGGCGCGGACACCGGCGGAGGCATCGTCGGCGCCCCGGGCGAGCTGAATTCGCCCCCAGGCCCCGAGGGGGGCGGTTACACCGGCGGCATGCCGAAAAGCAGGCTTCAGCACATGCTCGACGGCGCCACTCCGGAAGGCGGCGGCATCACCGGCGGTATGTCCGAGAAGCAGCTCCAGCAGATGGCCGAGGACGTCGATCGATGAGCACCATGCCCCTGGAGACCGGGTTTCCCGCGCTCGGCTTCGACCCCGCGCCGGGCAAGCTCGGCCCGATCGGCGACCTGACCGAGAAGTACCAGAAGGTCGGCTCCGACCTGGCCGACGCGAAACAAGCGCTCGAGAACATCGTCAACAAGCAGGGCGAGATCTGGCAGGGCCAGGCGAGTGACGCGTTCGCGCGCCGCGTGGGCAAGCTCCCCGAGTACCTCGGCGACGCGGCCGATTCGATGCTCAAGGCCGCGAAGGCGCTCCAGAACTGGAACGACGACCTCACCGAGCTGCAGCGCCAAGCTCGCGAGTTGGAAGTACGCGCGCAGAAGGCCGCACAGGAAGCCAGGCAGGCACAGCAGAACCCGGACCTCCGGCTCGCCGACCAGACCTTCCCGGACCAGGCTTCGCTGAACGCCGCGCAGCAACTGCTGACGAACGCGCACAACCAGCTCACCGCCTCGATGGGCGCCTGTGTGTCCATTCAGGACGAAGCGAAGCGGCTGCTCGAACAGCACGACCGCGTCGCCGACGGCATCGCGGTGATGCTGGACAAGGCGCGCGAACTGGCCCCCGACGAACCGAGCCTGCTCGGCAAGATGATCGACGGCGCACTCGGCGCGCTGGGCGATCTCGCCAACGGCATCGGCGACATCGCCGACCAGATCGGCAACTTCATCGCCGATCACGCCAACGTCATCGCGAAGATCTCCGACGTGCTCGGCGACATCGGCAACGCACTCGGGTTCATTGGCGGGTTCCTCCCACCTCCCGTCGGCGAGGTCTTCGGGGCGGTCGGCACCGGACTCGGACTCACCGCGACGCTCGGGCACGCCGTGGCCGGAGCAGCGGGAGCCGATGTGAAACCGGAGACGTACGTGTTCGACGCGCTGGGGACGGCCATGTCGGCGGTCGGTGCCCTCGCGCCCCCCGAGGCCGACCTCGCGGTGAAGTTCGGCGGTTTTGCCTTGCTGGGAGAGCAACTCGGCGGTGATGCGGGTGCCCGCTCCATCGGTCGAGCGTTCGACGGACCGATCGGTGATTTCGAGAACTACTGGAAGCCGCAGAACGAGACGCAGGCGGCAATCGAGGCAGCGGCGGCCACCACCGGGTTCGCGCTGCCCGGCACGGCCACGGCCATCGCGCTGTGGAACGCCGTCGACCAAGGACAAGACGCGGACAACGCGCCGGAACGCGTGCGCGAGCGTGACGAGCACGAGGTGTGGGACCAGTGACCAGTACCGATACGCCTCGGTTGAGCGTGGATCTGCCGCCGGGATTCTCCGGGATGCGGCTCACCGGAGACATCGACACGGATGCCGACGAAATCCGGCGGGTCAGCGCGCTGACAGCGCAGCAAAGCGGGCAGTCCGAACAGGAGCTGGCGAGCTATCTCGCCGTGTTCGCCGACTGGCTGCGACCGCAGCACGTCGTGTTGTTCGGCAAGTTCGCGACGGGCACCGAGCCCGTGCTGGCCACCGTGGCCTTGGCGCTGGTCCCGCTCAACGGCCCGGATCTGGCGCTGGTCGCGAACAACCTGGACGTCGTGGCTGGCGATCTGCACGCGGAGTTCCGCGAACGGCACCCCGGTGCCGACAGCCGGGTGATCCGACTGCCGATCGGCCCCGCGGTGGCCGGACTGGTCATCGGTGAATTCCGGCTGCCACCGGAGGTCACCGGAGAACCGGCCGAGGTGGTCAGGCCGACCTGCCGCGCCGAGTTCCAGATCCCGCTGCCGAGCGGACGTGCGCTGGCGGTGCTAAGCGTCAGCGCCGACACGGCGGACGGGTGGCCGGAAATCGCCGACCAGGCAGGGCGCATCGCGCGAAGCCTCACGATCGGCTGAGCCGCGGTGAAGTCCATTCAGGAGAGCGAGCGCGACTCCTTGCGCTGGCGGCTCCGTGCCGAAGAGTTCGACGGGAAGCCTCAGGTCGTCGTCGCACCGGACCGGTGGCAACTCGATCCGTTGTCCGTCCGGCAGATCGCCTGGGCCGAGGGGTACGCCGAGATCGCGGCGCCGCACCCCGCCGTGCTGAGCTTCCAGTGCATCCGCCCGGATCCGAACCGGTGGACGCATCCGCCCGGCCACCGCTACGACCACCCGCCGGATGAAGCCACCCCCGCCGCGGAAAAACGACTGCGCGCGAAGATCCAGAACCGCGACCGGTTCTGGGTGAGCCTTCGCGACATCAAGCTGCCGCGCGAAACCGTGCTGCGCACGGCCGAGGCGCACGGGATGCGCCTCGCGTGGGAGCTGGGGGACGAAACCGACCAGATCCTGTTGCTCGCCAAGACCACCATCACCGATCCGGTCGCCCAGCCGCGCCGAGGCTCGCTCCGGCCCTCGTCCGGGATGCTGATCTTCATCGGCGCGTTCGTCTTCGCGGCCGTGTGCCTGACCGGTGCGCTGCTCGCCTACCACGACCGCCAGCCCGCCGCGGCGGTGTTGTTCCCCTGTGCGTTTGCTGGCACCGCGGCGATCTTGACCTTCCCCCGCCTGCTCCCGCGTTCGAAGCGGGCGAGCCTGCTGCTGCGGGATTTCGACGGGCGGCCGTTCAGGACCGTGTTGACGGTCTGGTTCGGTTTCACCGTGAAGCTGCTGTGCCAGGCCGGTGAGATCTACGGGTACCGGTTCCGGCAGGAAGGCAACATCGGCATGCTCGGCACGACGATCACGTTCCAGCGGATCCGGTGACGGGATGTTCTTCCCCGACGAAGCGGACGTACTGGCGACCACGCTCGGCCAGGTGCGCGAGCAGCAGTTCGCCGGGCAGCCGGTGGTGAGCGTGTCCCCGGTGATGTGGCGGCTCGACCCGTCCGCTATCAGGCTCCTCGCCTGGGCGGAGGGCTACGCCGAGGCACCGCCGGAGCACCCCGATGTCCTGACCTTCCACTGCGTCCGGCAGCGGTACACCGACGATCCACAATGGACATATCCGCCCGGCTACGTGTTCGAACCGGCCGAACGGGCCGGTGAGAAGGACCGGAACCGGCTTCGCGCGAGGCTGGCGAAGGAACCACGCTGCTGGGTCAGCCTCCGCGACGCCCGCCTCCGCTCCGAAACCGTCGCGAAGATCGCCGCCGAGCGCGGGATGCGGATCGCGGCGAAGCTCGGCGACGACACCGATCAGGTACTCCTGCTCGCCGGGGCGACTGATTCGAACCCGCTCGCGGTGGCACGCCGCACCGGGCTCGGCTCGATCACGCACCCGATGTGGCTCACCATCGCGGGGCTCCTGATCGGCTTGGGCTTCGGCGGGGCTGTGCTGGTCGGTCTCTCGACCGGCAACCAGGTGCTCGCCTTCGTGCTCGGCTTCGGCGTGGCCGCGATCGTCGTCGGCGCCGTGTCGCTCACCCGGTTGCTGCCCCGGTCGACCCGCACGGCGCTGATGATCAGCCACTTCAGCGGGGACACCGTCGTCGAACTCGACCGGCGGCTGTACGACGTGTCGAACCTGTTGTGCGCACAGGCCGCCACCCTGCACGGGTACCGGTTCGTGCGGCAACGGACCTACCGGAGGGCCGTCACCCTGGTCTTCCAGCGCGTGAGATGAGGAAATGACGATGACGCAGAGCAATCCGGAACTGATCGAGGAACTGCGCGCGCAACTTCGGACCATCGGGGCGCGCAAGGAGGAGAACGCCCGCCGCCTCTCGACCATGGTCTCCGGCAGCGCGACCTCGCCGGACGGCGCCGTCACCGTGCTCACCGCGGCCGACGGCGCGATCGCCGAAGTCCGGCTGGCCGAGCACGCCATGCGCTACGACGCGGCTACGCTGTCCCGCGCGATCACCGCGACGATCCAGGCTGCCGCGGCATCGGCCCGGCCCGCCGCGCCGCCTCCGCCCCCGCAGCCCGCGCTCGCACCACGTCCCGTCCGGCGCCGCGCCCAGCACACGCCGGAGGACTACGACGACGGCGAAGTCGCGATCTTCGACCACGGCCGTTAGAGGGCGACCACCAGAACCCCGATCCAAGAAAGCGCGATCCCAGCACCCGCGCCCAACGCGATCCAACGGACGATCGGCATCCGGCGCGCGAGCCACAGCGACGGCACCAGGCCCGCCGACACGACGAGTGCGGCGACGATCGCGAGCAGGCCGCTCGTCTCGTCGGCAAGGGTGCCGGCCAGCGCGACCATCGCGGTGATCACGACGACCGCGACGAAACCGGAGACGACGAGCCCTGTCGCCCACGGCGTGGGTTCGTCGCCGATCCGGGTTTCGGGGAGTGCCTTGCGCAGCCACGACACCTTCGTCTCGCGTTCGGGCGGGGCCACCACCGACGTCGTGCCCGCGACCGGGTCGACGTAGTCGACGGGGGTGCCCATCGCGGCGGCGACCCTGCTCGCCAGCTGCCGCCCCCGCTGGGAAACGACGGCCGCGGCTTCGCCAGGCGACGGCGCGCCGTCGCGATCGCGCGAAACGGCGGCGGCGACACGGGCCCATTCGTGCAGCGCGTCGGCGAGGTCTCGGCCGAGCGCCAGGTGGTGCGGGTCGATCTCCCGCGCGTCATCCCCGCCGCCGGCGAACACCGCGCGCTCACCACGGATCCGCAGCTCCACCCGTGCGCCCTCCTCGGTTCCGACGATCGCGGCCAAACTTACCCACGTCCGGCGAGTTCGTAGAAGGCCACCGCCGCGGCGGTGGCGACGTTCAGCGAGTCGACCCCGCCCGACATCGGGATGCGCACCCGATCATCCGCCGCGCCCAGTGCGTCCTCGGTGAGGCCGGGCCCTTCCGAACCGAACAGCAGCGCGACGCGCCCGCCGCCGAGTTCGCGCAACGGCATCGCGCTCTCGTGCGGGGTGAGCGCGGCGACCCGGAATCCCTCCTCGCGCAGCAGGTCCAATCCCGACGGCCACGCGTCGAGTGTGGCGAAGGGCACTCGCAGCACGTGCCCCATCGACACGCGAACACTGCGCCGGTACAGCGGATCCGAACAGCGCGGCCCGAGCAGCACGCCGCCGATCCCGAGCGCGGCCGCGTTGCGGAACAGCGCGCCGAGGTTCTCGTGGTCACCGACGCCTTCGAGCACGGCGAGTACGTTCGCCGCGCGGGCGATCTCCCGCACCGGCGGCTGCGGCGCGCGATCGGCGACCGCGAGCACGCCTCGGTTCAGGTGGAAGCCGACGACGTTCGCCATCGTCTCCGCCGACGTGACGTAGGCGGGCACGTCGAATCCGGTGAGATCCGGCTCCAGATCGGCGATCCGGCGCTCTACTCCCAGTAGAGCGCGCAGCGGAAAGCGGGATCGCAGCAGCCTTCGCACGACCACGGTGCCTTCCGCGATCACGAAACCACGGCCACCGGGGCGATCCGGGCGCCGGTCGGCCGCCGAGAGGTCCCGGAAATCGTCGAGCCTCGGGTCCCGTTCGTCGTCGACAACGATCTTTTCGGCCACCCGGAGAGTCTCCCACCCCCGCTCGCGCCGCCGTGGCTGGTCCGAACGTCGTGGGAGCCCTGGTGCTCTTGGCCCTTTTTTGCTGTCTGTTAACCCGAGGTGACAGAGAGCACCAGTTTGGCCGCTAGCCGCGCCATCGCCGCTGTGTCACGGTTGTCGGCCGGACCGTTGCAACGTTGAACCGCTGAACACCGAGGCGATCGGGGAGCCTTGACCGAGGAAGAAACAGGGACACGCCATGGGTAAAGACCTGTCGTCGGACCCGTTCGATCCGCGAGACCGTGGCCGTTACCGCCGCAAGGTCCAGCGGTGCTTGGACACCCTCGCCCGCATGCTCTCGGACGGCAGCTTTTCCTTTCCCCGCAAGCACATCGGCCTCGAAGTCGAACTGAACCTCGTCGACTCGTCGATGCGGCCGTCGATGCGGAACACGGCCGTGCTGGAGGCGTTGAACGATCCTTCCTTCACCACCGAACTCGGCCAGCACAACATCGAACTCAACGTCCCGCCGCGCCCGCTGGCCGGAGAATCGGTGGGAGAGCTGGAAGATGATCTCGAGGCCTACCTCGGCAGCGCGAGCACCGCGGCGACCAAGTCAGCGTCCACTTTGGCCTTGATCGGTATCCTGCCGACGCTCACGCACGACCATTTCGACGAGAAGTGGTTGACCAACAACGCTCGGTACGCGCTGCTGAACGACCAGATCTTCGCCGCGCGCGGCGAACACTCCGTGCTTTCGATGGAAGGCGCGGCACTTCCGGAACAGAAACCCGAGCGCCTGCGCAGCTACTCGGAGTCGATCCTGCCCGAGGCGGCCTGCACGTCGGTGCAACTGCACCTGCAGGTCGCGCCGGAGGAGTTCGCCGCCTACTGGAACGCGGCGCAGTGCCTGGCCGGTGTGCAGGTGGCGATCGGCGCGAACTCGCCGTTCCTGCTGGGCAAGGCGCTCTGGCACGAAACCAGGATCCCGTTGTTCCAGCAGGCCACCGACACCAGGCCGGAGGAGCTGAAGAACCAGGGCGTCCGGCCGCGGGTGTGGTTCGGCGAGCGGTGGATCACCTCGATCTTCGACCTGTTCGAGGAAAACGTCCGCTACTTCCCCGGCCTGCTGCCGGAAACCGATCCCGAGGACCCGGTCGAAGCGCTCGAATCAGGGCAGGCGCCGAAGCTCACCGAACTCCGGCTGCACAACGGCACCGTGTGGCGGTGGAACCGGCCCGTCTACGACGTCGTGGACGGGACACCGCACCTGCGCGTGGAAAACCGCGTGCTCCCCGCCGGGCCGACCGTGCTCGACATCGTCGCGAACGCCGCGTTCTTCTACGGCGCGCAGCGCGCGCTCGCCGAACAGGAACGTCCTGTGTGGACACAGATGTCGTTCCAGGCCGCCGAGGAGAACCTCTACGCCGGCGCGCGGAACGGGTTCGACGCGCAGCTGTACTGGCCCGGCATCGGCTGGATCCCGCCGGACGAACTGGTGCTGCGCGTGCTGCTGCCGCTCGCGCACGAGGGGCTCCAGCAGTCCGGCGTCGCCGACGCTGCGCGCGAGCGGTACCTCGGCGTGATCGAAAGACGGTGCCTCACCAGACGCACGGGATCGTGGTGGCAGCGCGAAACCGTGAACAGGGCCCAGAAACGCGGGCTCGATCGCGAGACCGCGCTGTCGGAAATGCTTCGTTCCTACCTTCGCCTGAGCACGAACGGGCACCCCGTGCACGAATGGCCGCTCGACGTCTGATCGCCCCGCCTCGGAATCGACTGAGGCGCCCCGCCTCGACACCGGTCATGGTCGCTGGCACGATCGTCGCACCAGGTCGAGGGAGGTGCGCGGTGCCGAAGATCATCGGCGGCTCGTTGACCGAACACCGCGAGCAAGTCCGCGCGAAGGTGTTCGACGCGTTGCGCGCGCAGCTGTACGAGCGCGGGTTCGACGCGGTGACGCTCGCCGGGGTCGCGGCCGCGGCCGGGGTCGGGCGCACCGCGATCTACAACCACTTCCCCGATCGCGAAAGCCTGCTCATCGCGTTCGTCGAGGCCGAGTCGGCGCGGTACGTCGAGCGGCTCGAAGACGCGGTGGCCGCCGCGGGCGACCCGGTCTCGCAGCTCGCCGCGTTCGTCCGGATGCAGTTGCGCACGCTCGCCGAGTACCACCTCCCGCCGGGTGGCACGCTCGCCGCGGCGCTCGCGCCGTCGGCGTACGAGCGGATCGCCGCGCACGCGGACCCGATCGGCGAGCGCCTGCGCGTGATCATCGTCGACGGCATCCGCGCAGGTCAGCTCGCCGACGAGGATCCGGACACGCTGGTCGGGATGATCTCGTCGGCGATCGGCGGCAGGCAGGTCGTGGACGTCCCCGCCGACCGGCTCGACGCGGTGATCGACACCGCCGTCCGGTTCGTGCTGCGCGGGGTCGGCGCGGAAACTCCCACCCTATCGGAACGATATTTAGGGTAGCCTAACTGCCCGGGATCGCTTACCCTCTTTCTGACAGCGTGTCAGAACGATGGAGGCGTCCGATGCCGGTTGCGACCACAGAAGCCCCGCTCGACCAGGCTCCGTTCTCCGCGGTCCTGCGCCGTTCGACCCTCGGCGTGCACGATCGCGCGAACCACTCCCGCTACATGGACGCCCTGCTCGGCGGCGCGCTGACGCTGTCCGGGTACACCCAGCTCGCGGTCCAGTACCACTACATCTACGGCGCCATCGAGCAGGCTTCGACGGCGATGACCGGCGACAAGGTCGGCGGCGCGTTCGTGTTCGACGAGCTGCGGCGGATGCCCTCGCTCGACGCCGACCTCGAGTTCCTCGTCGGACCCGATTGGCGGGCCACGATCGAGCCGCTGCCCGCCACGCGCGCCTACGCCGACCGGATCCGCTCGGTCGCCTTCGACTGGGCGGGCGGGTACGTCGCGCACCACTACACGCGCTACCTCGGCGACATCGCGGGCGGCCAGGTCATCCGGCGGCTGCTGGAAAAGAACTACCGGATCGACGGTCCCGGCTCGCTCTTCTACCGGTTCGACCTGCCGATGAGCGCGCCCGCGTTCCGCGACCGGTACCGCGGCCTCCTCGACACCGCGCCGTGGGACGAAGCCGAGCGCGCGAAGGTCATCGACGAGACGCTCGCCGCGTTCGAATGCAACATCGCGGTCTTCACCGAGCTCGCCGACCGCATGGACGACCACCTCGCCGCCTGAGGCGAGCTGACGACGTTTAGCCCGCGAACTGCGCGCGGCGACCCGCGTCACATCGACGTTGACCTCGATCTAGGTAGAGGGAGCAGGCTGGGTTTCAGGCCGGGCACCACCGGGTACCGCCAGCAGGGGGTTCCACCTGTGAAGACGGCGGCGCCCCAGGTCGCCGCCCGACGGCGAGTGCTACTAAGTTCGGACCCGGCAGCAACAGCGTCGATACACAGAAGAAGGAGGGCTAATGGCCCTGTACGAGCTCCCCGATCTCGACTACGACTACGGCGCCCTCGCACCGCACATCTCGGGTGAGATCAACGAGCTGCACCACAGCAAGCACCACGCGACCTACGTCAAGGGCGCGAACGACACGCTGGAGAAGCTGGCCGCCGCGCGCGAGGCCGAGGACTTCGGATCCATCGTCGGCCTCGAAACCACCCTCGCCTTCAACCTCGCCGGGCACGCGAACCACGTCGTGTGGTGGAAGATCCTGTCGCCCAACGGCGGCGACAAGCCGACCGGCGAGCTTGCCGCGGCGATCGACGAGGCGTTCGGCTCCTTCGACAAGTTCAAGGCGCAGTTCACCGCGGTGTCCACCACGATCCAGGGGAACGGCTGGGGCGCGCTGTCCTGGGACCCGATCGGCAAGACGCTGATCACCCAGCAGCTGCGGGACCACCACAACAACCTGATCCTGCCGACCGTGCCGATCCTGCTGGTCGACGTGTGGGAGCACGCCTTCTACCTCGACTACAAGAACGTGAAGCCGGACTACGTGAAGGCGCTCTGGAACATCTTCAACTGGGACGAGATCAGCAAGCGCTTCGAGAACGCCCGCTCGGGCGGTAACGGCCTGCTGCTGTCCTGATCGTCCAAGCGGCGAGAAGATCGGGGTCCTCCCTTACGGAGGGCCCCTTTTTTCGTGCACACTCCCCGTAACGGGAAACGGGGTCCCGCCACCGGATCGCTCCAGCGACGGGACCCCGTCCGTTCCCGAACTGACTGCCGCTCCCACCACGAAGCGGACATGTATGAGGTTAGCCTAACCTGAGTCGCCGGGGCAAGGGGGAGTTCACGGAGACCCACGTCTCACTCACCCGGCGTAGGCGCGTAATTTGCAGAACACGCCCCGCCAGCCCTTCGGACGGACTAGGTTTTCCCCTCGGCTGGCCCGGCACGGCGGCACCGGCGCCGCCCGCACGGCACCCGCGAGCACGTACCACGCGGCCCACCAGCGCGTACCCACGGAAAAAGGGGAGGATTCTGATGAGCGCCCGGCTGATCAAGAGGTCGACCGCCCTCACCATCACCGTCGGCGCGCTCCTCGTGTTCGCCTGCGTCGGCACCGCCGCCGGCTACCTCTGGACCCGCGGGCTCGGCACCATCGACCAGTCGCCGCCGCCGGGGCTGCCGCAATCGTGGCCGTCGCAGAACGGCCAGCTCCCGCATCCCGTGCCGAAGCCGACCGGCGAGATGGTCACCGCGCTCCCCGAGCCGACAGCCAGCAACGCGCTGTGCGAGGCGCTGCCGCAGGAGCAGTGGGACACCGTGCTCGGCACCAAGAGCCTGCGCGAGATCGAATGGTCCGGCGGCTGCCACGTGCTCACCGACCGCCTCGACATCCGCGTCCAGCTCTCGCTGCCCTCACCGCCGCCCGAAGGCGCGCAACAGGTTCCCGTCGGGCAGCGGCAGGGTCAGCTGCAGCGGCTCCCCGACCGGCTCGGCGCCACCGTCGCCGTGCGGCTCGCCGACGGACCGCACAGCGAGACCAGCGGCGTGCGCCCGCAGCTTTCGGTCAACATCAACCAGCGCGCCACGATCAACCGGGCGGACCTGCCGATGGACCGCCAGGCCGTGGCGCTCGCCGACGAACTGATCAAGGCCACCACCGCGCCCGGCCCGGCGCTCCCGGCGGCCACCGCCGAGGGCACGATCTCCTCGCAGCCGCGCGAGGAGATCCCCGGTAGCGGCGTGCTCGGCCAGCCGTGGCCGATCGTCTCGTGGCGGCTCTGCGCGGCGATGGCGAAGGAAGCCCACACGTCACCGCAGGCCGCGAAGGCCAAGTTCGAAGGCACCTGCGTGGTGAACGGTGTGCACGCCGTCTACCGGCTCGACGTCACGCCGCGCACCTTCCCCGGCAAGCTCGCCGGGCTGCCCGCCTCCGTCGAAGGCGACACCATCGCGGTCCGGCTGTCGGAGAAGACCACCGACACGGTCACCTTCACCAACCCCGGCAAGGCGATGACCACGGCGGCGTTCCAGTCGTTCGTCGAGCGCGTCGTCCCCGCGCTCACCCAGAGCTGACGTCCACCCTCGGCTCCCGGCGCACCAGCACCCGGCCGAGGCTCACCCCGCCGCGCCGCACCAGCACCACCGCGCACACCAGCGCCGCCACGGCGGACAGCGCGCCGCCGATGATGAACGGGGAACGGCCGCCGAAGGCGTCGGCCATCCACCCGGTCATCGGGCCGCCGATCGGGTTGCCGCCGACGAGGACCAGCACGTACAGGCCCATCACGCGGCCGCGCATCTCCGGGCTCACCGCGGTCTGCACGATCGCGTTCGCGGTGTTGAGGAAGGTGATCGTGGCGTAGCCCAGCGGGATCAGCGCGAGCCCGAAGGCGAGGTAGGTCGGCATGAACGCGGTCGCGAACTCCAGCACGCCGAGCCCGCCAGCGGCCACCAGCAGCAGGCGCACCCTCGGTCTGCCCTTCACGCCGCGGCGCGCGGCCATCAGCGCGCCGGTGAACGTCCCGATCGCGAGCATCGTGGACAGCAGGCCGTAGCCGTCGGCGGCGGTGTGGAAGACGTTGCCCGCGACCACCGCGAGCGAGGTGAAGAACGTGATGCCGAACGTGCTGACGAAGAACACCAGCACCATCACGGTCATCAGGTCCGAGCGGCCGCGCACGTACCGGAGCCCTTCGCGTAGCTGACCTTTCGCGCGGGCGATCCCCGGTCCGCGGAACAGCTTGTCGGGGTTCATCAGCGCGAGCCCGGTGATCACCGCGATCGTGCTGGCCGCGTTCGCCAGGAACAGCCAGCCGGTGCCGACCAGGGTGATCGCGAACCCGGCGATGGCGGGCCCGACGATCCTGGCCATGTTGAAGATCGAGGAGTTCAGCGCGACCGCGTTGGCGACCTGGTCTCGGCCGACCATTTCGGCGACGAACGACTGGCGCGTCGGCACTTCCAGCGCCGCGCACGTGCCGAGCGCGAAGCACAGCAGGTAGACGTGCCACAGCTCGACGGCGCCGGTGATGTCGAGCAGGCCGAGCGCGACGGCCTGCACGCAGGTGAGGCTCTGGATGAGGATCAGCAGCCTGCGCTTGTCGACGCGGTCCGCGAGCACCCCGGCCCACAGCGAAAGCAGCAGGATCGGGGTGAACTGCAGCGCGACCGCGACACCGAGCGCGACCGGGTTGTTGCCGCTGAGGCTGAACACCAGCCAGTCCTGGGCGATGCGCTGCATCCAGGTGCCGATGTTCGAGATGACCTGGCCGCTGAAGAACAACCGGTAGTTGCGCACGCGCAGCGACGAGAACATCGCGAAACGGCTGCCGCTTTCCGGTCTCCCCGGCTCCTCGGGGGTCGGCGGCGGCGCGGCGGCGTCCTCGCCTGGCGGCGGTGCCGGATCCGGGGTAGCGATGGTCTTCGGGACGGACTGTTCTCGGCTACCCGCGTTGGTCGGCACTGTTTTGTCGCCACCCCCTGGATCGGGCCGCTTTCGGCCCGCTAGTTCCCCGCCATCCTGTCGATGAGATCCGCCGCCTTCGCCAGCACTTCGCGCTCTTCCTCGCTCAGCTCGGCGAGCCGGTGGTCCAGCCACGCTTCCCGCGCGGAAATCTCCTCGCGGACGAATTCGAGGCCCGCTTCGGTGATCTCCACGATCGCCTGCCTGCCGTCGGTCGGGTGCGGGTTTCGCGCCACGTACCCGATTTCTTCCAGCGCCGCGATGACCCTGGTCATCGACGGGGGCTGGACGCCCTCCTTCGCGGCCAGCCTGCCGGGCGTGAGCGCACCACATTTGTACAAAGTGGACAGTGCGGAAACCTGGGTCAGTGACACGGTTTCCGTGGTGCGCTGGGCTCGGAGCCTGCGGTTGAGCCGCACGACCGCGATCCGGAGCCGACTCGCCAGTGATGCTTCGCGCGCGCCGGACACTTAGTTAGCATACCTCACGATCGGCCCGCGGCGGGGTGAATTTCACCACGGGGCCGATCATCGGAACGCCGCCTGGATCGGGCCCATCACGAAGTAGACGACGAAAGCGGCCGAAACCACCCACATCAGCGGATGCACCTGCCGCGCCTTCCCGGTGCACGTGCGGATCACCACGAAGCTCACGAACCCGGCGCCGATCCCGTTGGCGATCGAGTAGGTGAACGGGGTGACCACGATCGTCAGGAACGCGGGGAGCCCGATCGTGAAGTCGCGGAAGTCGATCTCGACGATCTGGCGGATCATCAGCGCGCCGACCACGACGAGCGCCGGTGCCGCCGCCTCCACCGGGACGACCTCGTACAGCGGGGTGAAGAACATGGCCGCGATGAACAGCAACCCGGTCACCACGTTCGCGAGCCCGGTGCGCGCGCCCTCCGCGATCCCCGACGCGGATTCGACGAACACGGTGTTGGAACTCGACGACGCCGCGCCGCCCGCGACGGCGCCGAGCCCGTCGACGAACAGCGCCTTGCCGACACCGGGCAACTGACCGTCCTTCCCGATCAAATCGCCTTCCTTGCCGAGCCCGGTCATGGTGCCGATGGTGTCGAAGAAATCGGTCAGGACGAGCGTGAACACCAGCAGCGCGGCGGTGATCGCGGGCACCTGGGTCCAGGCGTCGAAGTTGAAGCGCCCCAGCAGCGACAGATCGGGCACGCCCGCGACGTGGTCGGGCAGCGCCGGGTAGCCGAGGTTCCAGCCCTTCGGGTTGACGCCCTTGGACGGCCCCGCCTTCGCGATCGCCTCGATCACGATGGACAGCACCGTGCCCGCGAGCACGCCGATCAGGATCGCGCCCTTCACCCGCTTCGCCACCAGCACGCCGGTGACGATGAGCCCGAACACGAACACCGCGGTCGGCCACGACGCGATCGACCCGTCGATCCCGAGCCCCACCGGCACGGTGGTCTTCGCGGCGTCCGGCAGCCTGCGCACGAACCCCGCGTCCACCAGCCCGATCAGGCAGATGAACAACCCGATCCCGACCGCGATCGCGGCCTTCAGCTCGTTCGGCACCGCGTTGAACACCATCGTGCGGACGCCGGTCAGCACGAGCACCAGCACCACGACGCCGTTCACCACGACCAGCCCCATCGCGGCGGGCCAGCTCATCTGCGGCGCGACGCTCACCGCCAGCAGCGAGTTGATGCCGAGACCGGTGGCCAGCGCGAACGGGTAGTTCGCGATCAGTCCGAAAAGGATGGTCAGCACGCCTGCCACCAGCGCGGTCACCGCGGCGACCTGGCCCGAAGGCAGGATGGCGCCGAAGATGTCCTTGTGCGCGCCCGCGTCGTCGGCCGACGAGCTGCCGATGATCAGCGGGTTCAGCACCACGATGTAGGCCATCGTGACGAACGTGACCAGCCCGCCCCTGACCTCGCGGGCCGGTGTCGAGCCGCGCTCGCTGATCTTGAAGAACCGGTCGAGCCGGGTCGTTTCG
The DNA here is from genome assembly GCF_018736145.1 of Amycolatopsis sp. CA-230715. GTDB lineage: Bacteria > Actinomycetota > Actinomycetes > Mycobacteriales > Pseudonocardiaceae > Amycolatopsis. Next base: position 5,354,350 of record NZ_CP059997.1, on the reverse strand, counting down.
TGCGCTGACATGGCTCCCTGCCCTCTGCTGCGGCGTTCTCGCCGGGTACCCTTCCCGACGTGGCCGAACCGATCAACGCCGGGGATGTTAAAGGCTCGTTGCGTCCGACGCCCGAGCTGCCCGAGCGCCTGATCGCGCTGTTCCCGGTGGTCGTGGCCGGCACCGCGGTGTGGCTCGTCGCCTTCGTGGTGCTGCTCGTGCTGCGGCTGAACTCCGCGCTCGCCGACACCACGTGGCTGTGGACTTCCTTGGCCGGCATCGTGATCAGCCTGATCGGCATGGGCATCATGACCTGGCAGCGCGCCGCCGCCAAACGCGGCTCGAAAACCGCCCAGCGCGTGCGCTAGCCGAGCCAGCTCGCCGGTTCCGCGTCCTCGATCAGTGCCGCGAGCGCGAACCGGTCGTCCCAGCGGTCCGCCGCCCAGGCGAACGCGCGCGCCAAGCCTTCCGAGCTGTCCTCCGCGTGCAGGCGGCCTTGCTGGAGATCGTGCCACCAGCGGACCCCGCGCCCGCCCGCGAGCAGTTCGTCGTGGACGAGCACGCCGCCGTCCGGCAGCGCGATGCCCAGCAGGCCCGCCGCGATCCGCACTGCGGGCAATTCGGCCCACGGCGCGTACTCGCCGTCGCCGGAAACCTCCGGCTGGCTCTCGCTCGCGAGCGGCAGGTCGAGGATTTCGGCGAGCCTGGCCGCCCGCACGTGCGGCTCCGAAGCCGCGGTGAGCGTCGCGGTGGAGCGCACGGCCAGCAGCCACGGCGCGTCCAGCACGGCGACCGCCTCCGCGTCGGCGACGGAACCGTCCAGCACGCGCACGGTGTCCGGCGCGTCCAGTTCGGTGAGGTCGAGATCGGCGTCGACGAGCGCGGCGTGCGCGCTGAGCACCAGGCCCGACGGCACCGCGCGTGCCGGGTCGCCCAGCCGCTCCAGCAGATCGGCTGCCTCGTCGAGATCCGCGACGTCGAGGCTCGCCTTCACGCCGACCGCGGCGAGCAGCGCGGGTGGCAGGCCGAGATCGGGCACCGCGTCGTACAGGCCGCCCAGTTCGTCGGCCCAGGGCAGCCGCCATTCGACGGGCGCGCGGCCGTCCAGAAGCGCGTAGCGCGCGAGCCACCACCCGGTGTGGCCACCGGGCTCGTGCAACGCGCGGTGGGTTTCGGGGCGGCCGTCGATCAGGCGCAGCGCCGCGGGCCAGGCATCATCGGCGACCAGGTCCAGATCGCGCAGGGCGTACAGGCGCGTCGGCGGGTTCGCGAGCGAATCCCACCAGGCCTCTTCGTCGGACAGGTCGTGTTCCGGCGCGGCCGGATCCTCGTCGGCGACGACGGCGAAGGTGTCCAGCACACCGAGCGCGGTCAGCACGTCGGCCGGGCAATCCTCGGCGAAGTCGGCGTCGAGGACGGCGAGCGGACCGTCCTCTTCGAACACTTCTTCGTCGAAGACTTCCAGCAGCGGCGAAGACGGCAGTACCAGCTCGCCCGCGCGGCGCCAGCCGTCCGAACAGGGCAGCGCGAGCGCGCTCAACCAGTCGCCCGCCGCGCCGGGAGCCATGCCCAGCAAGCGGATCACCACCGACGCCAGCGGCCGGATGTCCAATCCGGACAGTGCGTCTTCGACGCTGCGCTCGACCGCGTCCCGCAGCTCTGGCGCTTCGAGGAGATCGGAGGCCTCGGCGCGCTTGGCACCGAGGCGTTCCAGCAAGGGGTGCGCGGCATCGGGGTGCACGACCCTCAGGCCAGCACTGTCCATTTCGGATAGAAGTTCGCCGAACAGGAGCGCGCCGCGCGGACCGGGGAGCGTGCGGCCGTCCGCGAGCGGGACTCCGATCGCCCCGAGGTCGTCCGCGGCGATCGCGTGCGATTCCAGGAGCGGCCGCAGCACGTCGTAGAGTTCACGCCACCAGGAAGGCGATTTGTCGACACCGGTCAGTGCTTCGACGACCTCGACCGCGCCGATCGGCGTCACCCCTGTTGGCGCGAGGGCGGTGGCCGTGAGGTGGCCGCACAACGGGGCGTCGAGCAGGCCGGGGACGAATTCGGCGACCAGCCGCACCAGTTCGGAGGAATCGACCGTCAGCACCCGCGCGGCGGATCCGGGCAGCTCACCGCGCGAAGACGGCAGCCACGGTTCGTCGGCGAGCCGCCGCGTGACCAGTTCGCGCAGTTCACCGTCCACTTCGGACAACGGGAACCCGGCGCGTGGCACCAATTTCGCGCGATGTCCGGCGTCGACCTTCCTGGCGAGGCCGAGGTAATCGCCCGCCGCGGCACCGAGCGCGGCGCGGGCACCGGTCCCTGGGAGGACGCGTCGCCGCGACGGTTCGAGCGGGATCGACAGCATCAGACGAGCGGGCAGGGAAAGCCGCTCGTCGGTCGGCGTCGGGGCGTGGAGAACATCCGTGTCGAGCGGTTCCGGGCGGCCCCGCTCGTCGACGCGCAGCGCCCACCCGGCGTGCGTCAGCCAGCGCTTGACCGCGCCGTCCGGGCCGCGCAGCTCGACCACGTCGCCAGCGGTGGAGCGGGTCCACGCGGACTCCCCGACCTCGATCCGCGCGAGCCACGGCAGGGCGAGCAGCAGGTCCTCCGCCTCGGCGGCGAGCGCGTCGAGCAGCGCTTCGGCGTCGGTGTCCAGCGGCAACCGGACCTCGGTGTCGAAGCCCGCCGGAACCGGCGGCTCGTCGTCGCCGACGGGCCACGGCAGGCGGAGCACCGGCACCTCACCGGCGCGGGCGGCCTCCTCGCGCGTACGGGCCGCGGAAAACGCCACGCCGCCGGCGCGGGAGACGATCCGCGGGGCCGTCGTGACCGCCAGGACGGCGGCGAAGCCGACCCCGAACCGGCCGACCGCGCGCTCGTCCTTCGCGGACGCGCGCAGTGACGCCAACGACGCCACACCGGGAGCGTCGAGCGGGGCGCCGGTGTTCGCCGCGCGCAGCTCGTCGCCGACGAGGGAAACCCGCAAAGTTCCTGGTTCGCCCGCGAGCGCCGCCGCGTCGGCCGCATTCTGCGCCAGCTCGACGAAGAGCCGGTCGCGATACCCGCCGACGCGCAGATCGCGCTCGGCGTTGGTGTCCTCGGTGAACCGGGTCGGCGAATCACGCCACGCGGCCAGCACCGACACGCGGAGGCGCTCGGTGCCGAACGGGTCAGTCGTCACCAGGCTCGGGCGCCGCAGCGGTCTGCTCGGTGGCAGCGGGCTGGTCAGCCGCGGAGGCCCCCTCCGGTTCAGCACCTTGCCCGGAGGCCGCCTCCGCTTCAGCCGACTCGACTACGGCGGACTGCTGTCCGGGGGCAGCTTCCTCGGCAGACGGCGACTCGGCGACATTCGGAGCAACAAAAGCTTCAGCCGGAGCCTCGGCCACCTCCACCTCACGCGCATCACCAGCAGAAGCGGAGGCCTCCTCCGACTCCGCCCCCTGCCCAACCGGACCGGAGGCCCCCTCCGACTCGGCGGCCTGCGTGTTCAAAACGGAGGGCACCTCCGACTCGACACCCTGCCCGACTGAAACAGAGGCCTCCTCCGCCTCGGTACCCCGTTCAGCCGGAGCGGAGGCCCCCTCCGACTCGACGGCCTGCCCGACCTGAACGGAGGCACCCTCCTTATCGACACCCTGCACAGCCGAAACGGAGGTGTCCTCCGCCCCGACACCCTGCGCGGCCGGAACGGAGGACACCTCCGGCTCGGCGGCACCTTCCGCCGGAGCAGAGGAAGTCCCCAGCTCGGATGTCTCCTCAACGGCAGCACCAGGGGAAGTTCCCAGGCTGGAGGTCTCCTCAACAGGAGCGGAGGCAGCCTCCGCCTCGCGATCGCCAGCCACATCAGCGAGGTGGTCGACCTCCACGTCAGCGGAGGGAGCCTCCACCTTGTACTCCTCGACGGAAGGACCGGAGGGCGCCTCCACCTTGCGCTCTTCGGCAGTCGGACTGGAGGAGGCCTCCGGCTCATGGGTGCCCGCAGTGGAAGCGGAGGCGGGCTCCGGCTCGCCGACAGTGGGCTCGGCGGAGGCAGTCTCACCCGGCTGAGCGGAGGCGGCCTCCGATTCCTGGTTCGTACCGGCTCCCACCGCGACCGGCACTTCGGCAGCCGATGCTTCGGCGGCCGTCGCTTCGGCAGCGGATGCTTCGGCGGCCGGTACTTCAGCCGCGGGCTCGTCGGGCAACGGCTCCATGTCGAGCAGCGAATCGTCGTAGACCAGTTCCGCCACCGGGATCGAGGAGCTGGCTTCGATCTCCGTTTCCGAGTGAGCCCCGCAGCCGTACTCGACGTTGACGACGTGGCCGTCGCCGGGCGAGATCTCGTTGCCGCACACGCCGAACGCGGCGCGCAGCGACCCGGCGAGCGGCATGAAGAAGCCACAGGTCCCGCAGACACCCGGCGCGCTGCGAGCCATGTCCGACCTCGGCCCGAACTCACCGTCGCGCCAGCGCTCGGCGGCGTCGAGCCTGCCGTGCCGGGACAGCACGTGCACCCGGCCGAGCCCGGCGTCGACCGCGGTCTCCTCGATCGCGGGATCGTCCGACGCGAGGTACGCGGGCGCCAGGCGCGGATCGTCCGAGTCGGTCGGGAAGATGTCGCCGACCCCGAGGTCACCGGCGCGCACGCGGCGATCCCACGGCACCCAAGCCGGGGCGACCAGCGCGTCCGGGCCGGGGCGCAGCACGACCTCGCTGATGGTCACCGGCTCGTCCTCGCCCACGGTCGCGACCGTGACCGACCAGTGCCAGCCGCGGTACCCGGGCACCTTCGCCTCGAACCGGTGGGTCGCGGAAACCGCGTCCTCGCGGTCGACGCCGACGTGCTCGCCCACCGACGGGGCGCCCGCTTCCGCCACGGCCGCGGCCCGCGCCGGTTCGACCGCGTTCGCGAGCGCGCGCTGGACCGAGCCGTCGTCGAGGGTGAGCAGCAAAGTCATGCCACGATTGTGCCGCACGCGCGGCCACGCGCGAGGGTCGGCCGCCTCGCGCGCACGTCAGCGCGATCCCGGCACGGCCGACCTGCCCGTGCCAAGGTGGACGGATGCGTTCGTTCCTCGTCACGGCGCTCGCGGTCGTTCTGACGCTCACCGGCTGCGCGGCGGCGAAACCCCCGCCCGCGCAGTCGCCGGAAAGGCTGCGCGTCGAGGTGCTCGGCACGCTCCCGCACGACGCAACCGCCTTCACCGAGGGCCTCGAGTTCGCGGGCGAAACGCTGTACGAGGCCACCGGCCTCGCCGGGAAGTCGTTCGTCACGGCGGGCGCACCCGGTCAGCCCGCCCGCGTTCGAGCGGATCTCCCCGCACCCCTGTTCGGCGAGGGCATCACCGTGCTCGGCCCCACGATGTGGCAGCTGACCTGGAAGGACGGCATCGCGATCGAACGGGACGCCGACACGCTCGCCGAACGGCGGCGCGTGAGCTACCAGGGTGAAGGCTGGGGTCTGTGCCACCGCGGCGACGAACTCGTGATGAGCGACGGGTCCTCGAAACTGACCTTTCGCGACCCGCGCACGTTCGCCGAGACGCACTCGGTGAGCGTGCACGCGGGCAACCGCGCCTACGGCAGCCTGAACGAGCTGGAATGCGTCGGCGACGCGGTGTATGCGAACGTCTTCGAGACCGACCGCATCGTGCGCATCGACCCTGCGACCGGCGCGGTGACCGCGGAGATCGACGCTTCGGGCCTGCTCACCTCGGCCGAACGGGCCACCGCGGACGTCCTCAACGGCATCGCGGCCATCCCGGGCACCGACGAATTCCTGCTCGCCGGGAAGCTGTGGCCGAAGACGTTCAGGGTGAAGCTCGTCCCAGCTTGACCGCTCTCGCGCGAATCAACCGGCGCGAACGACCCCGGATACGGCAGGATTGACCTATGGCGCGTTTCGGCACCCCAGCCGGACCCGGCGGCCCTGATGCGGGGCGGTCGGGCAAAGGTCGTGCCAAGCGCAAGAGCAAGCGCAAGTGGACGCCGGAACCGGGCGCGAGCGGCCCGTCGTGGCGGATGCCCGCCGAGCAGCCGCCGAGCCGCTTCTACGACGACGCGCCGCCGCCACCCGCACCGCCGCGTCGGACACCGCCGCGGCCCGACCCGGTACCGCCGCGGCCGTACCACCAGCCGGTGCCGACCGCTGACGAAGCACCCACGGGCGCCATCCCGCTCGGCGGGCCGTGGCAGACGCCCCAGCCGCCACCGCGCGGCGCGCGCCCCTACCCGCCGTCCGATCCCTCGGCACGCCGCACCGAACCGGTCCACCGCGATCGGACCAGGCAAGACGTGCCGCCGGCGCAGCCGCCGCCCGGCGGGTACTACCCCGACACGGGCGACTACGAGCACTACGACACCAACGGCTACGCGGGCGAACCGCGGGTCGAGCCCGAGCAGGAGGCCGTCAACCGGACCACCGCGGCTGCCGGGCCCGGCAGCATCCCGCGGCTGCCGAAGAAGATCACCGTCACCAGGGTCGCCGCGTTGCGCGGCAGGCAGCTGACCGGCCAGGCGGTCGGCGCGTTCCAGCGCGCGACCAAGGCCGACGGCGCCGACAAGTCGGGGCTCACCGCGCTCACCTACGCGGTGCTGCTCAACTACGCGAGCGACGCGGCGATGATGATCGCGCTGGCGAACACGCTGTTCATCTCGCCGACCAGCGCCGACAGCAGCAAGGGCAAGGTCGCGCTCTACCTGCTGGTCACGATCGCGCCGTTCGCGCTGGTCGCGCCCGTGATCGGGCCCGCGCTGGACAAGATCCAGCGCGGCAGGAGGCTCGCGATGTGCGTGTCCTCGGCTGGCCAGGCGGTGATGGCCGTGATCATGGCCCTGCACTTCGACGACTGGGGCCTGTACCCGGCGGCGCTGGGCATGATGGTGCTGTCGAAATCGTTCACGGTGCTCAAGGCGGCGGTCACGCCGAGAGTGGTGCCGCCCGAGATCACGCTGTCCAAGACGAACGCGCGGCTCACCGTGTTCGGGCTGGTCGGCGGGGGTGTGTTCGGCGCGCTCGCGGCCGGGTTCAACGGCATCTTCGGCCCGTCGGGCGCGCTGTGGTTCACCGGTGTGATCTGCGTCGCCGCGGCCGTGCAGTCGATGCGGATCCCCTCGTGGGTCGAGGTCACCGAGGGCGAAGTGCCTGCCTCGCTGTCCGCGCACCCCGAGAAGAAGAAGCGCCAGCCGATGGGCAGGCACGTGGTCGTCGCGCTGTGGGGCAACGGCGCGGTCCGCGTGGTCACCGGCTTCCTGATGATGTTCCCCGCGTTCGTGGTGAAGGCCGAGGCGCAGGGCACCGATCGCAGCCCGCTGGTGCAGCTCCTGCTGCTCGGCATCGTCGGCGCCGCGGCCGGTGCCGGCGGGTTCGCGGGCAACGCGCTCGGTTCGCGCCTGCACTTCGGCAAACCGGACCAGGTCGTCCTCGCGTGCGTGAGCGCGGCGTTCGGCGCGTGCGTGCTGGCCGCGATCCTGCCCGGCCTCGGTACCGCGGCCATCGTCGGACTCGTCGGGGCCGCGGCGAGCGCGCTGGCCAAGATCAGCCTGGACGCGGTGATCCAGGACGACCTGCCCGAGGAGTCGCGCGCGTCGGCGTTCGGCCGTTCGGAGACCGTGCTCCAGCTGGCCTGGTGCCTGGGCGGCGCGATGGGCCTGCTGCTGCCGACGACGTTCTGGATCGGCTTCATGTCGGTGTCGATCCTGCTCGCGCTCGGACTGGTCCAGACCTTCCTGGTGCACCGGGGCACCTCGCTGGTCCCCGGTCTCGGCGGGGATCGCCCGCTGCGCCCGGACGCGGTGGCGAGCGGTCCCGTCCCGAGCGGGGGACCGGCCGGGACGCGCTTCCGGCAGGGCTCGTAATGTTGCCGGCATGCGACACCGCCTGCTCGCCCTGCTCCCCCTCGGCGCTCTCGCGCTGACCGGTTGCGGCACACCGGGTCCGCCCGAAGTGACGTTCTTCGCCGATGGGCACGCCATCAACGCGGAGCCGCTCATCCACTGCGACGTCACGGTGCAGAAGTGCGAGCAGAGCAAGGACGGCGCCCCGAAGCTGAAGGTGCGCCCCGGCAAACCCGTGCAGATCTCGGTGCCCTCGGACGTCACCGAGACGCCGTGGCTGGTGAACGTGCAGTACGCCAACGCCAAGGGCGAGCTGCAGCCGGTCAAGCAGGAGGTCTTCACCAGCGGCAAGCAGTACGCCTACACGGCCACCACGCCGGCACCGGACGACCAACTCCTGGTCGTGGAGATCCAGCAGGTCGGCGTCGCCACTTCGGTGGACGCCACCGGCAAGCCGAACGCGGACGCCGAGGGCAACCCGCAGCTCGTCGCGAGGGCGGTCTGGTCGCTGCAGGTGCAGCCCGGCTGAGCGCGGTTTAGGGATCGAGGTCGCGCGCGACCGCGCGCATGATCTCGGCGATCTGCTTGGTGTGCTTGCGATCCGGGTACCGGTTGCGGCGGAGGTCGGGCTGGACCTTGAGCTCGAGGAGCTTGATCATGTCCTCGATCAGGCCGTGCAGTTCCTCCGCCGGGCGGCGGCGCGCCTCGGCGACCGACGGCGGCGCGTCGAGCAGGCGGACCGAAAGGGCCTGCGGGCCGCGGCGTCCGTCGGCGACGCCGAACTCCAGCCGCTGGCCTGCCTTCAGCGCCTGCACGCCTTGCGGTAGCGCGGTTTTCCGGATGTAGACGTCCTCGCCGCCATCCTGGGTGACGAACCCGAAACCCTTTTCCGCGTCGTACCACTTGACCTTGCCGGTCGGCACTGCCCTCACCGTTCCTTCGCTCTGCCGAAAAGTCCCGTGCCCGCCGGGGATACCCGTCATGCACGACGAACGCGCCCCAGGGCGTGCCCAGGACGCGCGTTCCCCCAAGCCTATCCCGGTACCGGTGCCGGGGAGAAGCAGATACCGCCAGCTACCCTCATGGGCATGGAAACCGCTGCCCCCGGCGACGCGAAACCGCGCAAGTCCCTGCTGATGCGCGCGGGCATCGGCCTGTTCGCGCTCGGCATGGTCGCCGTGTTCGTGGTGTTCATCATGTTCGCCTCCGGGCTGGAAAACCTGCCGGTCTGGCTCAGCGTCGCGGCGGGTGTGGTGACCCCGCTCGGGCTCCTGCTCGGCCTGATCGCGCTGGTCAGGGAAGCACGGGGGAAGGGCTAGCCGGCGGGCGCCGGATGGAAGTTCTCGGCGAACCAGCCGGGGAACTCCTCCAGCGAGTCGAACACCACGCGCGCGCCCGCGTCCACCAGTTCCGCGCGCTCGCACGGCCCCGTGGTGACGCCGACGGGCACCGCGTCCGCGGCCAGCGCGCCGCGAACATCACCCAGATGGTCGCCAACGTAGACCGAGGCGCCGTGCTCGATCAGGGCCGCCGCCTTCTCGGTCGACCACAGTTCGCCTACCAGCGTGTCGACCTCGAAACCGAGCGCTTCGAGGTGCAGCGCGGCGTTCGGCCCGTACTTGCCGGTGACCACGATCGTGCTCCCGCCTGCGGCGCGGACGGCGTCGAGCGCGGCCGCGGCGCCGGGCAGCGCGACCGTGCTGGGCACCACGATTCCCGGATACAGCGCGCGGAACCGCGCGACGAGTTCGGGGATCCGCTCCTCCGGCGCCTCGAAACCGCGCAGCACGGCGTCGAGCGGCGGGCCGAGGTTGGCCGCGAAGTGCTCGCCGTCGAGCGCGAGCCCGGACTCCTCGGCGAGCGCGTCCATCGCCGCGACCATGCCGGGCCGCGGATCGATCAACGTCATGTCCAGGTCGAACCCCACGGTGATGCCCACGGCCCCACGGTAGCCGGGCGCCCCGACAGTTCCGGGGCCCGCTCGCATCGCGGGACTGTACACAGCGCCACCAAAAGTCAAGAACCTTGACACCGAGGCGATCTGTGTCAATCTGGGGACGTGTCCGAGATCACTCGCTTCGCCGTCAGGACGAAGGTCTCGTTGCGCGAAAGCCTGCTCGACGCGGCCGCAGACCTGTTACCGGGCAAGGGCTACGCGGGCCTGCGCATGGCCGACGTCGCCGCGCGCACCGGGGTCAGCAGGCAGACCGTCTACAACGAGTTCGGCAGCAAGGCCGCGCTGGTGCAGGCGGTCGCGCTGCGGATCAACGCGGGCTTCCTCGACGGCATCCGCGAGCGGTTCGAGGCCGCGGGCGACGTCCGCTCCGGGATCCACGCGACGATCGCCTACACGGTCGCGAACGCCAGGGAGAACCCCCTGGTCGCCGCGGCGCTCGGCACCGGCACGGAGACCGCGGAGGATCTGCTGCCGCTGCTGACCACGCGGGGCAAACCGATCCTCGACGCGTCCACGGAGGTGTGCGCGGCGAACCTCCGCGAGCGGGTGCCCGAACTCCGGCCGGTGGACGCCGCGCTGGTCGCCGAGACGATCGTCCGGCTCGCGCTGAGCCATCTCGTGCTGCCGACCCACGAACCAGCCGAAGCGGCGGATTCGGTGTGCGCCACCGTCCTGCCCGCGCTCGAACACTTTTCCGGTTCGCCCCTCGCCTGAGGGCACCGACAGAAAGGCCCGCCATGACCGGCACCGTCGCACCCGCCCGCACCGGTTTCGCCTCGCTCCGCGCCGGAGGGCTGAACTGGGACTCGTTCCCGCTCCGCCTGTTCGTCAAGGGGAACGCCAAGTTCTGGAACCCGGTCGACATCGACTTCTCCGCCGACGGCGCCGACTGGCGCGGGCTCACCGACGAGCAGCGCCGGTCCGCGACCTACCTGTGCGCGCAGTTCATCGCGGGCGAAGAGGCCGTCACCGAGGACATCCAGCCGTTCATGAAGGCGATGGCGGCGACCGGGCGCTTCGGCGACGAGATGTACCTGACGCAGTTCTGCTTCGAGGAGGCCAAGCACACCGAGGTGTTCCGGCGCTGGATGGACGCCGTCGGGCTGACCGAGGACCTGCACCCGTACGTCGCGGAAAACCCGCACTACCGCAAGCTTTTCTACGAGGAGCTGCCGGAATCGTTGAGCGTGCTGGAAAACGACCCGAGCCCGCGCAATCAGGTGCGCGCGAGCGTCACCTACAACCACGTGATCGAAGGAAGCCTCGCGCTGACGGGCTACTACGCGTGGCAGAAGATCTGCGCCACGCGCGGCATCCTGCCGGGGATGCGGGAACTGGTGCGGCGGATCGGCGACGACGAGCGCAGGCACATGGCGTGGGGCACGTTCACCTGCCGCCGCCACGTCGCGGCCGACGACACGATGTGGGCGGTCGTGCAGGAGCGCATGGGCGAACTGCTCCCGCACGCGCTGGACATGATCAGCTGGGTGAACGACCAGTTCGACGAGACGCCGTTCGGCATCGAGCCAGAGGAGTTCATCCAGTACGCCGGTGACCGCGCGCAGCGCAGGCTCGGCGCGATCGAATCCGCGCGGGGTGCCGCCGTCGAGCAGATCGACCTCGACTACACCGCGGAACAGCTGGAGGAAACCTTCGGCGAAGAGGACGCCAAGGCGCTGGAGGCCGCGAGCGAGGGCGGCTGATCCCCGGAACTCCGAAGGTGCAGCCTGCTCTACTGCGCGAGCGGGCCCCGTTCTGGTCGGATGGTGGTACCGGAACGGGGAAGGGGATATCGCGATGATCGGCAGGGTGGTCAATCTCGTACGGACGGTGCCGTACCTGCTCGCGCTCGTCCCGGCGGCGCTGGTGGCGATGCTGATCCCGTTCGTGTTGCTGCTGGCCGGGATGTCGATGGTGCTGCTGGGGCTGGGCCTCGTGCTGATCCCCGTCGCGCTGCTCGGGGTGCGGCTGTGGACCGATCTGCACCGGCGCTGGGCGAGCTCGATCATCGGCGAGCCGATCCCGTTGCGGCTGAACGGGTTCACCGGCGGGCCGCTGTCGTGGCTGCGCCAGCTCGTCACCGATCCGACCACCTACCGTGACCTGCTGTGGGTGGTGCTCCAGGTCGTGATCGGGTTGCCGCTGGGGCTGGCCATGATGGTGCTGACCGCGATGCCCGTCGCCGCGGTCTACGCGATGGCGTTCTGGTGGGTCCAGGACGATGGCGACAGCATGCTCGTCTTCGACGTCCCCATCGACAGCTGGCCCGCCGCGCTCGGCTCCGGGATCCCGGTGCTCGTGTTCAGCGTGCTGGCGCTCGTCTACGGCACGCCCGTGATCGCGAAGGGCTGGGCCGCGCTGACGCGTTTCGTGCTGGACAGCTCGAGCACCGAGCAGCTGACCGAGCGCGTCGAGGTACTGACCGAGACCCGCGCGGGCGCGGTGGACGCGCACGGCGCCGAGCTGCGGCGGATCGAGCGCGATCTGCACGACGGCACGCAGGCGAAGCTGGTGTCGATCGCGCTGCGGCTCGGGATCGCCGAGCAGGCGATGAAGGACGAGCCCGAAACCGCGGCGACGCTGCTGCAGGAGGCGCGCACCGGTACCGAGGCCGCGATGGGTGAGCTGCGCACCATCGTCAGGACGATGTACCCGCCGATCCTGACCGATCGCGGGCTGGTGGGCGCGCTACGCTCGCTCGTCGCCGATTCGGCGGTGCCCGCGCAGGCCGATCTCGAAGACCCCGGACCGCTGCCCGCCGCCGTCGAAGCCGCCGCGTACTTCACGGTGTCGGAGGCGTTGACGAACATCGCGAAGCACAGCGGGGCGACGTTCGCGGTGGTGGACGTCCGCCGGGCGGGCGACCGGCTCCGGGTCGAGGTGAGCGACAACGGCAACGGCGGGGTCGACGAGGAGAAGGGCAGCGGGATCAGCGGGATGCGCCGCCGGATCGCCTCGCTCGACGGGAGCATGTCGGTGCGGAGCAGGGAAGGCGGGCCAACCGTGGTCGTCGTGGAGCTGCCGTGCGCGCGGTGATCGCGGAGGACAGCGTGCTGCTCGCCGAAGGGCTCACGCTGTTGCTGACCAGGGCGGGGCACGAGGTCGTCGCGACCGTCGCGGACGGTGACGCGTTCGTCGCCGCCGCGGTGGAACACCGGCCGGACATCACCATCGTGGACGTCCGGATGCCGCCCACCTTCCGCGACGAAGGCATCAGGGCGGCCATCGAAGCGCGCCGGAAGGTGCCCGCGCTCCCGGTGCTGGTGCTGTCCCAGTACGTCGAAACGACCTACGCGACCGAACTGGTCGCCGACGGCGCGGGTGCCGTCGGGTACCTCCTGAAGGACCGCGTCGGCCAGGTCAACGATTTCGTGGAAGCGCTCACGCGGGTCGCGGACGGCGGCACCGTGATGGACCCCGAAGTGGTCGCGCAGCTGCTCACCAGGCGCGCGAACGACCCGGTCGATTCGCTGAGCCGCCGCGAGCGCGAGGTGCTCGACCTGATGGCGCAGGGCAAGGACAACGCGGCGATCCGCGACCGCCTGTTCCTCTCCGATTCCTCGGTGCAGAAGCACATCGGCAACATCTTCACCAAACTCGACCTCCCCGCGCGGGAAAGCGGGCACCGGCGGGTCCTCGCCGTGCTCGCCTACCTGAACCGGCACCGGGCCTGAACGAGACGCCGGAACTGTCGGTGCCGCGCGGTAACGTTGAAATCAGGGGCTCCCCTGGGCGTACGAACGGTCCGTTCGTACGGATCCCACCAGCTTTGTGCGGGCACGGAAGGCCGCATGGCGAGCAGGCCCGAATTGTCGGTGCCGCGCGGTAATGTTGAAAACAGGGGCTCCCCTAGGCGTACGAACGGTCCGTTCGTGCGATCCGGGCCCCGCCAAAGCTTTCCCGGGCGCCCTACGCGTGCTCGGCCGTCAGCAGGTCCTGCAACCCGAGCAGCTCCACCGCTTTCTCCCGCATTTCGATCTTCCGCACCTTGCCCGTCACCGTCATCGGGAACTCGTCCACGACGTGCACGTACCGCGGGATCTTGTAGTGCGCCAGTTTTCCGGTGCAGAACTCGCGCAGCGCCTCCTCCGTGAGCGGCTCCGCGCCCTCCCGCATCCGGACCCACGCCATCAACTCTTCCCCGTAGCGCGCGTCCGGCACACCGATCACCTGCGCGTCCAAGACATCGGGGTGGGTGTAGAGGAACTCCTCGATCTCGCGCGGGTACAGGTTCTCGCCGCCGCGGATCACCATGTCCTTGATCCGGCCCGTGATGTTGACGTAGCCGTCGCCGTCCATGATCGCGAGATCACCGGTGTGCATCCACCGCGCCCTGTCGATCGCCTCCGCGGTCTTGTCGTCCTGCTCCCAGTACCCCAGCATCACCGAGTACCCGCGCGTGCACAGCTCACCCGGCTCGCCGCGCGGCACGGTCAGCCCGGTCTCCGGATCGACGACCTTGACCTCGAGATGCGGGCCGACCCGTCCGACCGTCGAAACGCGGCGCTCCACCGAGTCGTCCGCGCGGGTCTGCGTCGACACCGGCGAAGTTTCCGTCATGCCGTAGCAGATCGACACTTCCGCCATCCCCATCCGCTCGATGACCTGCTTCATCACCTCGACCGGGCACGGCGAGCCCGCCATGATGCCGGTGCGCAGCGTCGCCAGGTCGTAGGAAGCGAAATCGGGCTCGGCCAGTTCCGCGATGAACATGGTCGGCACCCCGTACAGCGATGTGCACCGCTCTGCCTGCACGGCCTCCAGCGTCGCCTTCGGTTGGAACGACGGCGCCGGGATCACCATGCAGCTGCCATGGCTCGTGCACGCCAGATTCCCCATCACCATCCCGAAACAGTGGTAGAACGGCACCGGGATGCAGACGCGGTCCGCTTCCGTGTAGCCGCACAGCTCACCGACGAAGAAGCCGTTGTTCAGGATGTTGTGGTGGCTCAGTGTCGCGCCCTTGGGGAAGCCCGTGGTGCCCGAGGTGTACTGGATGTTGATCGGGTCGTCGGCCGCGAGCGTCTTCGCGATCTCGTCGAGCTTCGTCACGTCGGCCTGTTTTCCCTTGTCCAGCAAGGATTTCCACGCGTCGCCGCCCAGCAGCACGACCTGCTCGAGCGCCGCGCACTTCGGCCGCGCCGCCTCGATCATGCCCGCGTAGTCCGAGGTTTTGAAGCGCTCCGCCGCGACGATGAGCCGGATTCCCGCCTGGTTCAGCACGAACTCCAGCTCGTGCGACCGGTACGCCGGGTTGATGTTGACCAGGATCGCGCCGATCTTCGCCGTCGCGTACTGGGTGAGTGTCCACTCGGCACAGTTCGGCGCCCAGATGCCGACGCGGTCGCCCTTCGCGATCCCGGCGTCCAGCAGTCCCAGCGCCAGCGCGTTCACGTCGTCGGCGAGTTCGCGGTAGGTCCATCGCCTGCCCGCGGCGCGGTCCACGAGCGCGTCGCGGTCGCCGAAGGCCTGGACCGTGCGATCGAAGTTGCCGCCGATGGTGTCACCGAGCAGCGCGACGGCGGAAATTCCCGAGGCGTAGCTGGGAACGGGCATGGCGCCTCCTGAAGTCGACGATGACTAGACGGGAGTCTAAGAACCACGGACCGGCCTGGCCACTCACGAAGGCGCCCGGCGCAGCCCCGCGATGAGGAGCCCGACCAGCCGCCGCGCGTCGTAGCGGTGGTTCCCGCCCGCACCGGCGCAGAGCCCGCCCACACCGCGCATGAGCTCGTGGGCGTCTTGACCCGGTTCGATCTCGCCCGCACCCGCCGCGGCTTCGAGCAGCGCGGTGCACACCGGTTCGAGCCGCTCGAGGAAGTACGAATGCAACGGGTCGAAGCACGGGTCGTCGGACTGCAGCACCCCGGCGAGCCCGTGCTTGGTGACCAGGAAGTCGACGAACAGGTCCATCCACCGCTCCAGCGCGGAATGCGCGCTGGAGCCGTTCGCCAGCAGCGCGGGCCCTGCCTCGGCGAGGGCCTCGACCTGGTGCCGGTAGACGGCGACGATGAGATCCGCCCTGGTCGGGAAGTGCCGGTAGATCGTGGCCGTGCCGACACCGGCCTCAGCCGCGATCTCGCGGATCGGCGCCTCCACACCAGAGGTCACGAAAACCTTCGCCGCCGCGGCGAGCAGGGTCTCCTCGTTGCGCCGCGCGTCCGCCCGCTTGGGCCGGGCGCCCGCTCCGCCGTCGTCCATCTCGTCCCTTCACCAGCCTTGGCTAACCGGGACGCTGTCCCGTATCGTCAAACGGGACGACGTCCCACTTCTTCTCCATAATGCCAGACCGGAGACGACACCACTCACGATTGGAGCCGACATCCATGTCGACATATCTACTGGTTCACGGTGCCTGGCATAGCGGACGGTGCTGGGATCGGCTGACCCCGCTGCTGACCTTGGCCGGACATCGGGTGCTCGTGCCGTCGCTGACCGGCTACGGCGACAAGGCGCATCTGCTCACCCCCGAAGTGGGGCTCGACACGCACGTCGACGACATCGTCCGGCTGATCCTCGACGAGGACCTGACCGACGTGGTGCTCGTGGGGCACAGCTACGCCGGACCGGTCATCTCGTCCGCGGCCAACGAGGTCCCGGAGGACGGCGAGAGCGCAGCCGACGTGCTGCCGGTGACCAAGACTGGGGATCCGAAAGCGGCTGGCGGGTGCCACCGCCACCCGAACTGCCGTCGGGCCTGTTCGGCGTCACCGATCCGCAGCCCAACGGCGCACCGGCGATGGTGCGGGGACTGGCCACCGGGCACGACTGCATGATCACGATGCCCGCCGAACTAACCGAACTGCTACTCGAACTCGGTTGAGCGTTTCCGGGTTTGTCAACGAATCATCATTGTCTTCCGGTCGATCGACTGCGAGCGTGACCACGACCGCGGATTCTTCTTCCACTCTTCGCGCCGCGGACGTTTTCTCGAAACAACCGCACTTTGCTCCGGGAGCATTATGGTGACCGCGCCGCCGCTGAAGACAGACCGTCGAAACGTCGAGAAAAGACCACCTCGGGGTTCTGTTCTGCTGATCCTTTTCCGCACCACCGACCACAAGGTGATCGGCGTCATGTACCTCGTGGTGACCTTCGCCTTCTTTCTCGTCGGCGGCATCATGGCCATGCTGATCCGGTCCGAACTGGCCAGGCCAGGACTCCAGTTCCTTTCGGCAGAGCAGTACAACCAGGCGTTCACGATGCACGGCACGGTGATGCTGCTGCTGTTCGCGACGCCCAGCGTGTTCGGCTTCGCCAACTTCCTGGTACCCCTGCAGATCGGCGCGCCGGACGTCGCCTTCCCCCGGCTGAACGCGTTTTCGTTCTGGCTGTTCCTGTTCGGCGGCCTGCTCATGCTTGGCGGTTTCCTCACCCCCGGCGGCGCCGCCGATTTCGGCTGGTTCGCCTACACCCCGCTGTCCAACGCCATCTACTCGCCAGGCATCGGCGGTACACTGTGGATAGTCGGGATCGCGGTCGGCGGGCTCGGCACCATTCTCGGCGCGGTCAACATGATCACCACGGTGGTGTGCCTTCGCGCGCCGGGCATGACGATGTACCGGATGCCGATCTTCACCTGGAACATCCTGGTCACCAGCATCCTGGTGGTGATGGTGTTCCCGCTGCTGACCGCCGCGGGTGTCGGCCTGCTGGCCGACCGCCTGATCGGCGCGCACGTGTTCGATCCCGCGCACGGCGGTGTGATCCTGTGGCAGCACCTGTTCTGGTTCTTCGGCCACCCCGAGGTCTACGTGCTGGCCCTGCCGTTCTTCGGGATCGTGTCCGAGATCTTCCCGGTGTTCAGCCGCAAACCGATCTTCGGCTACAAAGGACTGATCTGGGCGACGCTGGGCATCGCCGCGCTGTCGGTGGCGGTGTGGGCGCACCACATGTACGCCACCGGGGCCGTGCTGCTGCCGTTCTTCTCACTGCTGACGTTCCTGGTGGCGTTACCGACCGGGGTCAAGTTCTTCAACTGGATCGGCACGCTGTGGAAGGGAACGCTGACGTTCGAGACACCGATGCTGTTCTCGGTGGGCTTTCTGGTCACGTTCCTGTTCGGCGGGTTGTCCGGCGTCCTGCTGGCCGCGCCCGCGATCGACTTCCACGTGTCCGACAGCTATTTCGTCGTCGCGCACTTCCACTACGTGCTCTACGGCACGATCGTGTTCGCGATGTTCGCCGGGATCTACTTCTGGTTCCCGAAGATCACCGGCCGCATGATGGACGAGAAGCTCGGCAAGTGGCACTTCTGGACCACGTTCATCGGGATCCACGGCACGTTCCTCGTCCAGCACTGGCTGGGCGCGGAGGGCATGCCGCGCCGGTACGCCGACTACCTGGCCACCGACGGGTTCACCGCGCTGAACACGATTTCGACGGTAGGCGCGTACCTGCTCGGCATCTCCACGCTGCCGTTCATCTGGAACGTGTTCAAGAGCTACCGCTACGGCGAGCTCGTCACGGTGGACGACCCGTGGGGCTACGGCAACTCGCTGGAATGGGCCACCAGCTGCCCGCCGCCGCGGCACAACTTCACCGAGCTGCCGCGCATCCGGTCCGAGCGGCCCGCGTTCGAACTGCACTACCCGCACATGATCGAGCGCATCCACGCCGAAGGCGAGATCACCTTCACCGGCAAACCGAAGAACACGTCGGCATGACGGGCTCAGTCCACCACCCGCAAAGTGTGGAAAGCGGGCCACAGCTCGGACCACGGCCGGGCCGGATCCCGGCAGATCCACACCGGCTGGGCGCCGAGCACGAGGTTCTCGTAGCGGTTGTCCGCCATTCCGGCGCTGACCACCTCGGCGAACATCGCACGGAGGAACGCGCTGTCGTACCCGACCGCGACGACGGTGCGGGTCTGCGGTGACGGCGCGCCGAAGTACCAGTAGCTCCGTCCGCCGCTGTGGACCGGGGGCAGCGCGAGTTCTTCCCGATAGTGGTCGAGCGCGGCGGCATGGGGGTAGTGCCTGGCAAGCACAGCGACGTCACCGTCCGCGCGCGTCAGCTCGTGCGCTTGGCGCGCGATGTCCGCCGCGAACTCGTGCCAGCCCATCTGCGTTCGCGTCAGCGGGTTGAGTTCGGCGACCGCGCCGGGGTAGGCGGGCACGAACGCGACCACGCCCAGCAAGGTCGACACGACCCACACCGGGGTCGCGAAGAGCGGTCGGAGCCACCGCTCGGGCCCGGTCCGTTCCAGTTCGACGCCCGCAGCCGCCCACAACACGGGCAGGACACCCGCCACGTAGTACGGCCGCCCATCGGCCAGCCAGATGGCCGCGGCCAGTACCAGCGGGACGAAGCCGAGGAACCGATAGGGCCGCAGCCGTGGTGACCGAAGCAACGTCCACAGGCCGAAACCCGCCGTCGCCGCACCGGTGACGATTCCCACCAGGACGAACAGGAAGGGCGGGAACAAGCCCTGGCCGCCGAAGTACGCGTCTTGCTCGGCGGCGATCGCCCTGGTCATCTCCAGCTGCGGCCACCCGTGGCGCGACTGCCAGAGCACGGCCGGAACGCTGCTGGTCCCGGCGAAGCCGAAGCCGAGCCAGAGCATCGGCCTGCGCAGCATCTCGCGCGGTCCGAAGAGGACCAGTGCGCCGAGCACGGCTGCCCAGAAGATCGGTACCAGGTACTTGACCTGCAACGCGACCGCGGTGACCAGCCCGGCGATCAGCAGTGCGCCATCCCGTCGCAGCCGTGTCCACCGCACGAGCAGGAACGCGATCAACGCGATCAGTGCCGTGTCGATCGTCGCGGTGCTCAACAGGCTGCCCTGGTACCATATGAGCGGTGAGCTGACGTAGGCTGCGGCGGCGAGCGCCTGCGCCCGGCGGCTCCCGCCGAACTCCCGCGCGAGCAGGGCGGCCAGCACCACTCCCGCCACCGCGAACGCGGCCGCAGGCAGCCTCAGAAACACCGGGGAATTCGGGAAGATCTCGGATATTCCCCTGGCCAGCAGCGGCACCAGTGGCGGTTGGTCGTCGTACCCCCAGGCGAGGTGCTTCCCGATCGCCAGGAAGTAGAACTCGTCACCCGAATAGTCGTAGAACCCGCTCGTGCCCACCAGAATGGCGCCGAACCCGATCGCGATCACCCACACCGGCCCCGGCACGGCACGGCATTTCGCCCGCACCAGGGAAATCATGCGCGGAAAAGCGATCACGAGAGCCGCCGGGGATACCGCCGCCCGGGAACGGGGCGACACTCGGGGTGGGGGCGAACCGCGAGCCCGTTTTCGGCAGGCGCGTCGGCCACGCGGTCGAGCCAGCACGATTCCCATTCCCGCGCCTGCGTTTCGAACGCCTCGGCCGCGGAGTCGACGGCCGCCAGCACCCACCACGGCTGATCGCGCTCGGCCACCAGGTTCCGCCATGCGCGCGCGACCGCGCGCGTGACCGAGACGTACTCCTGCACCAGCTCGGGCACGGGTGGACGGTTCCCCATTCTCTGGTCGGCTTCGTTGTATTTCCAGTAGGCTTCTTCCCAACCACGTATGCGGTCGTAGTAGTCGGCCATGGGCGTGACGACGTCATTCAGCACGATCGATTTCCTTCCGCGAATGAACAGGCGGTTCGGCGGAAATCCAACGTAACTGCCACAGGAACGTTTCTGGATGTTTCCCCGTTGACAAACAAATCAACGCGCGGTGACCTCCGCCACGCCGGGTATCGACCGTGCCCGTGACGACCACACGGGTTACCGTGCTCCCATGCGCATCTACCTCGTCGACGCGTTCACGAACAAGGCTTTCGCCGGAAACCCGGCCGCGGTGGTCCTCCTGGACGAACCGGCCGACCCGGCTTGGATGCAGTCCGTTGCCGCCGAGATGAAGCATTCGGAGACCGCCTTCGTGGTCACCGGCGGGGAGGAAGCGCTGCCGCTGCGCTGGTTCACCCCGGCGGCCGAGGTCGATCTGTGCGGCCACGCCACCCTCGCGACCGCGCACGTCCTCGGCGGCGACCAGGTCTTCGACACGCGCAGCGGCCAGCTCCGCACCCGCGCCGACGCGGGATGGATCACGATGGACTTCCCCGCTGACACGCTCGCCGAGACCGACGAGGATCTCTCAGCGGCGCTACCCGGCGTCACCGCCGAATTCGTCGCGAAAGGCAGCGAAAACCTCTTCGCGGTACTCGGCGACGCTGAAGAAGTGCGCGCGCTCCGGCCCGACATGGACGCGATACTGGCGACGTCCACCGGCCGCCTGGTCGTGACGGCGCCCGGCGCCGGCGACGCCGATTTCGTGAGCAGGTTCTTCGGGCCCGGCGTCGGAGTGCCGGAGGACCCGGTGACCGGGTCGGCGCACTGCCTGCTGGCGCCGTACTGGTCCCAGCGCCTCGACCGCACCGATCTGGTCGGCGAACAGCTGTCCGCGCGCGGCGGCACGGTCCGGACGACCGTCCGCGGCGATCGCGTCGAGCTGTCCGGGCAGGCGGTGACGGTCGTCACCGGCGAGCTGCACGCCTGAGCCAGGGGCACAATGGTTTCGTGAACGCGATACTCAACGTCATCTGGCTGGTGCTGTGCGGCATCTGGATGGCGATCGGCTACGTCGTCGCAGGCATCATCTGCTGCGTGCTGATCATCACGATCCCGTTCGGCCTCGCGTCGTTCCGGATCGCGGGCTTCGCGTTGTGGCCGTTCGGGAGGAGGGTGGTCGACCGCCGTGACGCCGGGGTGTTCTCCCTGATCGGCAACATCATCTGGATCATCTTCGGCGGGCTGTGGCTGGCGATTGGGCACATCGTCACCGGGTGCCTCCTGTGCATCACGATCATCGGGATCCCGCTCGGGCTCGCCAACTTCAAGATGGTGCCGGTTTCGCTGATCCCGCTCGGACGCGAAATCGTGCCGGTACCCTGAGTGCGGAGACGACTACGGGGGGAGCACCGTGCCGGAAGAGTTCGCGCTGTCGCTGACGGAGATCGAAGCCGTCGTGGAGCGGACCGGGCTACCGCGCAACTGGCATCCGTACGAAATCCTCAGCGCCGGGCACACCATGACCGAGCACCGGCGGGCGATGGCCGAAGCCTGGGCCGCGTTGCGGGAACGCGGGCTCGCCTCCGGGGAAAAACTCGATCCTGACGTCGAGGACACCATCCGGGCGTGGACCAAACCGGACGTCCTGATCGTGATGTACGCCGACCAGTTCCTCAAGGGCCAGCCGAGGGTGTTCTATCGCGCCACCATCGCCGGCGGGCTCGGCGTCTTCTCCGCCGCGAAGGACCCCGGCGTGCTGTTCCGCCAGGTCAAAGCGGATCGCCTGGTCGACAGCGTGATCGGCTCGCTGCCCGACTACCGGCCCGTGCCGCTGCGCGAGTTGACCGTCGTCACCGGCGGCCCGGCCCCGGAACCCGCCGACGACGACCCGCTCCCCGGCCTCATCGTCGACCCCGGCCCCAGCCGTTCGCGCCGTGACGACGACTCCCGCGCCTTCAGCCAATGGCCCATGCACCGCGCAGGCGTGCTCGACCTGTCCGTGCGCACCACCGCGGGCGGCACACTCGCCCACCAGGGCACCGGCCTGTTCTTCGACAGCGAAGGCGGCCGCTTCGCCGTGTTCAACACCCCGACCGGCAACGGCCAAACCCGGCGACGCCTGATCCCGACCAACGGCTCGCACCTGCGCAACTGGCTGCTCAACACCATTGAAGAAGCCCGGCGATGAGATTCCGCGAACCTCATGCCAGGGACACCGGAAAACAGCTACAGTAACTAGCCGAACACGCAGGGAACACAGACAGTCATCGCGAGGGGCAGATGAGCAAGGTATCGCGGTTCGTCCTGGCGGCAACGTTCGTCTTGGCCGCAGGCGGCTGCTCCACAGCCGTCCAAGGAACACCGACCACAGCCCCGTCGGCACCACCCACCTCCGTAGCCAACCCACTCGCCAGTCTGAAACCATGCGACCTGTTGGAGCAAGTGCTTCAAGGGCTTGATTACCCACCCGTGGCGCCGGATATCGTCAACAAGAAATTGGCCTGCTCGACCCACAAGCCAGATGGTTCCGACGTAATGCTTCTACTAAAC
This sequence comes from Amycolatopsis sp. CA-230715, assembly GCF_018736145.1. Classification (GTDB taxonomy): domain Bacteria; phylum Actinomycetota; class Actinomycetes; order Mycobacteriales; family Pseudonocardiaceae; genus Amycolatopsis. The sequence continues at coordinate 5,331,567 of NZ_CP059997.1, read as the reverse complement.
CCGGATATACCGTTTACTGAAACCCCAACAAACTCCGGATCATCAAAAGTAGGCACCGTAAACGGACGTCGAGCACTGCAAATGAGCGACCTCGGCAAGGTCAAGGGCGGCTGCGCCATTCGACTCGAGGTAAAGCCGCAAGCGAACGCGTTGCTTACAGCAGTGAGCAATACCACCGCCGCAGAGGATTGCCAACTAGCCGACCAGTTGGCAACACGGCTAGAGCCAATGCTTCCCAGGGGATAACGATTTTCCTGGGCCGCAATGGCCGAAGTTCAGTTACTTGGGAGACTACGATGACACAAGGCACTCAGTGGGGAGAAGCAAGGCCCGCGCAACCTACAGAGGAACAAGAGAGCACACTTGGCGGACTTGAGGGAATATCTCCGCTGGACACAAACAAAGTGAAGGCATTCAACTCCGGAGCCCACGATCTCAAGCAGTCCGCAATCAACGGCGGCTTCGCGATAAACGAAGATGGGTTCACGCAGTACCAAAAAGCGTGCAATAAATTCATAAATGAATGGCAAGGAGTTCGACGCAAGTTGTGGACGCTCGGCGAAAGAGCCCCTCTTGGCGACTTTCCTTACGCCGACATGGTAGCCGGATTCAATGTAGAAGCAGCTATCGACGGAACTAACTCCTTGCTGCCGAACATAGATTTGATGGTAGACGGTTATAAGCAAGCACTTGAAGCAATGACCATAGCACGAAAGAACTACGACGAAAAAGACGAAGAGGCAAACCAGTGCTTCGCCAAAATGAAGCAAGAACACGGGGAAGCGTGAGACATGCCCGGTGAAGGCTATATTGCACCACCGCCTGGAACCATCGTCGGAATCATTCCGACTCGCGAGGGTGCGCCGACCTCAGACGCCAACTATGATTCGCAGACGCATGAAGCACTGCACACCATGGTCAACAACAAGTTGTCGCCGGAGGACATCGCCGGGCGGGGCGCCGTAGTCGACAACCTGACCAACTGGTTGGCCGATGGAACCCGCGAGGTCGACAAAGCGGTTACCTCGTCTCAGACGCAGTGGCAAGGCCAAGCTGCCCAAAAAGCTCACGAGTTCTTTCGGGACACTTCGGACTGGGGAAACGAGACCGCAGACGCTTCAAACTCGATGGCTGAGCAGTTCCGCCAGCAAGCGAATGTGGCAACGACGGCGAAGAACACGATGCCGCCGCCTACCGGGTTCAACATCGACAACGAGTTTGACAAGGCGCGCGAGCGGATCGAGAACGGTGAGATCTTCAACGCCTCCGACATCTACAGCGACCTCGGCAAGCGCGCGGCCGAAGCCGAAGCGCAGCGCCAGCAGGCCGTGCAGGTCATGCACACCCTCGACCAGGGATACCACCAGGCTGCCAGCACGCAGCCCTCGTTCGCACCCCCGCCGACGATGGGCGGCGCCCCGGCCGGTGGCGGCGGGGGCATCGAAGGCATGTGGAACCCCAGCGGCGGTGGAGGCGGAGGCGGCGGTATCAACGCGCCCGGAGGTGGCAGCGGTGGCCCTGTTCCTCCGGTCAGCCCCTTCACCGGCGGCGGCCCATCGATCGGCGGCGGTGGTAGCCAGCCCCTGCCGCCGCGCGCTCCGATCAACCCACCCATCGCCAAGCCGCCCATCACCGGCCCGATCGGCGGCGGCACCGTCTTGCCAGGGAGCACTCCTGACAAGGGCGGCGACACCACCCGATCCCAACGGCCCGGCACCAGTTCCGCGGGCTCTCGTGTCTCCGGCGGCGGATTCCGGTCCAGCCCCGAAGGCAGCACCTCCGGCAAGCCCGGCAAGAGCGGGCCCGGCAGCGAAGGCAAGCCTGGTCAGGGCAAAGCCGCACCAGGCCGCTCCACCGGCGCAGGCGAGCCAAACAAGGCCAACGCCATCGAACGCGGCGCCGCCGCAGCAGCAGGCAAAGCGGGCAAACCAGGAGCGAACGGCATGGCCCCCGGAGCCGCGGGCAAGAACAAAGAAGACGACAAGGAGCGCAAGACCAAATACGTCGTCAACGATGACCCCGAAGAAACCTTCTCCGTCCTCCCCGACCGCGGACCCGACGGCGAATCCATCGTCAACCCCGTCATCGGAGAAAAGTAGCCGTCAGCCCTCCGGTTCGACGTCAGCTCGAACCATCGGGCACGAACCCGTTCTTCGACAACAAAGGCGGGCGGTTCATCGTGTTCAACACCGCGACGCCCCCAAATACACAGGGAGCACGAAAAGTCATCGTGAGGGGAAGATGAGCAAGGTATCGCGGTTAATCCTGGCGGCAACGTTCGCCTTGGCCGCAGGCGGCTGCTCCACAGCCGTCCAAGAAACACCGACTACAGCCCCGTCAGCGCCACCCAGCAACCCGAGCACCCAAAATCCTTTCGGCGTTCTCAAGCCATGCACTATCTTAGATCAACTACTCCAAGGACAAGGGTACCCGCCAAGCACCCCCGCAACTGCTGATCCTAAAAATGGATGCAACTCAATGAAGCCCTCGGCGGGCACCACTGGAATCCTTTTTAACACGGGGGCCGCGTTCGACCAGAACATTACAAATCCAGCCAAAACGAAGAGGGCTCACGTAAACACCCGCCAAGCAATTGAGCAACGAGAGCCACTAGGGTCGACGGGCGACTGCGATGTCACCATGGAGGTCGCCGAAAAATCTAGTGTAAGCATTATTGCAACCAATCCAGAAGGCGACACCGAGGAATCATGTAGCCGAGCGGAAAAACTTTCCGAAAAACTGGAAGCATTGCTGCCGAAATAAATCCATGCAGTTACTGAGAACCATCGAGTGCAAGACCAAGTACGTTGTCAACGACGACCCCGAAGAAACCTTCTCCATGCTCCCCGACGGCGAATCCGTCGTTAACCCCGTCATCGGAGAAAAAATCCGTCAGTCCTCCGGCTCATACAGCAACTCACCACCAGACACAAAACTCGCTCCGCGACAGCGCAAGCGAGCGGTCGGCCGTGTTCAACACCTCGGCGAGCAACAGCCAAACACGCAAAGAACACAGACAGTCATCGCGAGGGGAAGATGAGCAAGGTATCGCGGATCATCCTGGCGGCAACATTCGCCTTGGCCGCAGGCGGCTGCTCCGCAACCATCCAAGGAACACCAAGCACGACCCCATCTCGCCCGGCCCTTAGTTCGGAGGCCAACCCGCTCGCCGCACTGAAACCGTGCGATCTTTTAGGTCAAATGGTACAGGGGTTGAACTACCCGCCCGTGGCGCCAGATATCGTCAACAAGGAACTAGCGTGCTCCACCCGCAAGTCAGACGGCGCCGACATAGCATTGTTACTAAATCCGGGCGTACCGTTCACAGAGCAGCCAACAAACGCCGGATCATCACGGCCAGGAAATATTCACGGCCGTCGTGCACTACAGATGAGGGACCTCGGAAAAGTTAAAGGCGGTTGCGCCGTTAGACTTGAGGTAAACCCTCAAGCGAACGTAGTGATTACAGCGGTGAGCGACACTGCAGCTGAACAAGATTGCCAACTGGTCGACCAGTTGGCAACACGACTAGAGCCCATGCTGCCAAAAAACTGACTCTATTACACACAGTATTCTTAACTGCCAGTAGAATCAACAGAAGAGCCAGTGGAATATGAAGTCGGATGCCCGAGGGGAAGAGTCCAGCCCTGCTCATCCATGAGCGGACAGAAATCCTCAAATGAGGGCACTGTCGACCAGAGAGAAGGCCCCAAACCTCCCAGAACCATCGTTGGCGTCATCCCGACACGAAAGGGCGCCCCGGCCCCGGACGCCAACTACGACTCGCAGACACATGAAGCGCTGCACGGCATGGGCAACAGCAAGCTGTCACCAGCAGACATCGCCGGGCGAGGCGCCGTCGTCGATGGCCTGACCAACTGGTTGGCGGACGGAACCCGCGAGGTCGGCACGACGCGACCGGATCGAGAACGGCGAGATCTTCAACGCCTCCGACATCTACAGCGACCTCGGCAAGCGCGCGGCCGAAGCCGAAGCGCAGCGCCAGCAGGCCGTGCAGGTCATGCACACCCTCGACCAGGGATACCACCAGGCTGCCAGCACGCAGCCCTCGTTCGCACCCCCGCCGACGATGGGCGGCGCCCCGGCCGGTGGCGGCGGGGGCATCGAAGGCATGTGGAACCCCAGCGGCGGTGGAGGCGGAGGCGTGGCCCCGCCGCCGCGCACACCGATCAACCCGCCCATCGCCAAACCACCCATCACCGGCCCGATCGACGGCGACACGGTCCTGCCAGGCAGCACTCCCGACACAAAGGCGGCGACACACTGAACCCACGGAGAGAAGTAGCGGTCAGTCCTCCGGTTCGTACGGCAGCTCGACCACCAGGCACGGGCCGCCGACGAACAGGCCGCCGTCGATGCCGAGGACCTTGCCGCCCGCGTACAGGTACGGCTCTTCGATCTGGGTCGGGTGGATACCGAGCTGATCGGCGATGACGCTGTGCCCGTGCACGATCCGCTCGCCGCCGAGCTGGTCCATCAGGCTCTGCGCGACCTCGGCGCCGTCGGGGCCGCGGAACGCGTAGCGCGTGGTCATCCGGCGCCAGACGTCCCACCATTCGGCGAGGTCGTTGCCGGCGAGGATCTCCCCCGCCGTCTCGTTGACCTCGTCGATGGTGGAACCCCAGTCGAGGTACTCCATCGTGTCCGAGTGCATCAGCAGGTGGCCCGCGGCCTCGGCGAGCAGCGGCCGGGTGCTCAGCCATTCGACGTGCTCGGGGGTGAGCCCGTCCTGGTCGGCGAGCAGGCCGCCGTTGATCTGCCAGCTACGGGCGAAGCTGCGCGGACCGAAATCGGACGGCACGTCGGTGTCGCCGAAGTGGTACATGCCGAGCAGCAGGATCTCGTGGTTGCCGAGCAGCGTGCGGACCGCGCCGCCCGCTTCCTCCGCCTGGCCTTCCAGACGCATCACGAGATCGATGACGCCGATGCCGTCCGGGCCCCTGTCGACGAAGTCGCCGAGGAACCACAGGCTGGCTTCGCCACCGGCCCAGTCGTCGGACGAGTCCAGCAGGCCCCGTTCCCGCAACGCGTCGGCTAGCCCGTCCCGGTGCCCGTGCACATCACCGACGACGTAGGTCGGCGGCACGGGCGGCTGATCGTCACTCACCCCACGACGATAAGCCCTGGTGACCGGGGCAGTGGTGCCAGGTGAGGTCACCTCGGCCCGAACGGATCACTGGTGTGTCCGATCAGGTCGGCGATCGAGTCGATGACCCTGGTCGGCCGGTACGGGTAGCGGTCCGCGGACTCCCTGGTGGAGATCCCGGTCAGCACCAGGATCGTCTGCAGCCCCGCCTCGATCCCGGAGTGCACGTCGGTGTCCATCCGGTCGCCGATCATCAGCGTGCTCTCCGAATGGGTGCCGATCGCCCGCAGCGCCGAACGCATCATCAGCGGGTTCGGCTTGCCGACGTAGTACGGCTGGCGCCCGGTGGCGCGCTCGATGAGCGCGGCGATCGACCCGGTCGCGGGCAGCGAACCCTCAAGGCTGGGACCGGTCGCGTCCGGGTTCGTCGCGATGAACTTGGCGCCGCCTTCGATCAGCCGGATCGCCCTCGTGATCGCGCTGAAGCTGTAGGTGCGGGTCTCCCCGAGCACCACGTAGTCGGGGTCCCGTTCGGTCAGCACGTACCCGGCCTCGTGCAGCGCGGTGGTGAGCCCGGCTTCGCCGATGACGAACGCCGAGCCGTTCGGGCGCTGCGAGGACAGGAACTTCGCGGTCGCCAGCGCCGAGGTCCAGATCGACTCCTCCGGCACGTCGAGACCGGTGCGCATCAGGCGCGCGCGCAGGTCGCGCGGGGTGTAGATGGAGTTGTTGGTGAGCACGAGGAACGGGATTCCGTTCTCGCGGAGCTCGGCCAGGAACTCGTCGGCGCCCGGCACGAGGTGTTCCTCGTGCACCAGCACGCCGTCCATGTCGGTCAGGTATGTCCAGCGGCCCTCGGTCGTCATGGTGCTGAACCTACCGCCGTCGGCGCCGGATGCACGGCAACGGTCGTCGCCTTCACCGCCAACCGCACCACCACCCCCGGCTCCAACCCCAGCTCCGCCACCGCCGCCGGAGTCAAATCAGCCGCGAACGCCCCCGCCCGCAACCGCACCACCGGCCCATACGGTTCAAGCACACCGGCCACGACCTCGATCACTCGAGCAAGCCCCCGAACTCGGCCACCACAAGCACACCCCACCCGACACGACCAAGCTCAACCTCGGCTAAGCCCAGCGACCCTCGCCCGCCGGCGCCGGATGCACGGCAACGGTCGTCGCCTTCACCGCCAACCGCACCACCACCCCCGGCTCCAACCCCAGCTCCGCCACCGCCGCCGGCGTCAGATCAGCCGCCAACGCCCCCGCCCGCAACCGCACCACCGGCCCATGCGGTTCGAGCGCGCCGATCTCGGCCTCGATGGTGTTGCGCGGGCTGCCGTGCGCCTCGCCCGCGTAGACGGCGACGGCGTTCGGCGCGAACACGGCGACCGCGGGCTGTCCCGCCACCGCCTCCGGCGCGAGCATGCCCGCGATGACCGTGCCGTCCCCGGTGCGCAGCCCTTCGGGTACCGCGGTGCCGCTGATCAGGTTCAGTCCGGCGATCCGCGCCGTGAACGCGGTCCTCGGCGCGGAAAGCACTTCCTTGGTGGGCCCGCGCTCGACGACGACGCCTTCGGAGAGCACGAGCACGGTGTCGGCCAGGGTGAGCGCGTCGAGCGGGTCGTGGGTGACCAGCACGGTGGCGCGGTCGCCGCCGCGCAGGATCCGGCGGAGCAGCGCGCGGATGGCAGGGGTCGCGTCGACGTCGAGCGCGGCGAACGGCTCGTCGAGCAGGAGCAGATCCGGTTCGCCCGCGAGCGCGCGGGCAATGGCGACCCGCTGCGCCTGCCCGCCGGAAAGCTGGGCGGGCTTGCGGTCTGCCAGCTCGTGAGCGTCCACTTCGGACAGCCACCGCGCGGCCACTTCGCGTGCCTGCCTGGTGGACAAGCCCCGAGCCTTCGGCGCGAACGCGACGTTGTCCACTACGGACAGGTGCGGGAAGAGCAGCGGATCCTGCGCCAGCAGGCCGACGCGGCGCTGGTGCGGCGGAACGTGCACGCCGGTTCCGGTGAGCAGGCGCTCGCCCAGTACGACCTCGCCGCGACCGGGCCGCAGCAGTCCGGCGAGGCAGCCCAGCACCGTGGACTTCCCGGACCCGTTGGGGCCGAGCACCGCGAGCACGCCCCCGGCAGGCACCTCGAACTCGGCGGCGAGGTCGAATCCACCCCGCCGCACCGCGATGTCCGCGCGCAGCCCGGTCACGCCCTGACCCCCTCCAGCGAACGCGGCCTCGCCACCGCGATCACCACGACGGCGACCACGATCAGCAGCAACGCCAGCGCGACCGCACTGTCTATATCGGCCTCCGCCTGGTTGTAGACCTCGAGCGGCAGCGTCCTGGTCTCCCCTTCGAGGCTGCCCGCGAACGTGATCGTCGCACCGAATTCGCCCAGCGCCCTGGCGAAGCTCAGCACGACCCCCGAACCGAGCGCGGGCAGCAGCAACGGCAAAGTGACGCGCCGGAACACCGTCCACGGCCGCGCGCCGAGTGTCGAAGCGACTCGTTCGTACCGGTCACCGGCGCCGCGCAGCGCGCCCTCGAGGCTCACCACGAGGAACGGCATCGCGACGAACGTCTGCGCGATCACCACGGCCGCGGTGGTGAACGGCACCTGCACGCCCGCCGCGGCGTCGAGCAGGTACCCGAGAAAACCGTTGCGCCCCAACAGGTACAGCAGGGCGAGGCCGCCGACGACCGGGGGCAGCACGAGCGGCAGCAGTACCACCGCCCGCAGCACCCGCACCCCCCGGACCCGCGCACGCGCGAGCACGACGGCGAGCGGCACGCCGAGCACCACGCACGCCACAGTGGACAGTGCGGCGGTCTCCAGCGAAAGCCGCAACGCCCGCAGCGACGACGGCGAAGTGACGAGTTCGGGGAACCGGCTCAGGTCGCTGCGGGTGAGCAGCCCGGCGACCGGCAGCACGACGAGCGCGAGCGCGACGGTGGCCGGGATCCACAGCACCCACGGCACCGCGCCGCGCGTGCCGCGGTCAGGACGCCGCGCCAAACCCGACCTTTTCCAGTTCCTGCTTGCCCTCCGGCCCGAAGACGAGGTCGAGGAACTGGCGCGCGAGATCCGCCTGCGGAGCGTCCTTCACCACGGCGATCGGGTAGCTGTTGATCGCGGACGCCGCCTCCGGGAAGTCGACCTTGTCGATCTTTCCGCCCGCCGACACGACATCGCTGACGTAGACGAGGCCCGCGTCGGCGTCACCGCTTTGCACCTTCGCCTTGACCGCCTTGACGTCCTGCTCCTCGCTGACCGCCTTGACCGCGACCCCGGTGGCCTTCTCGACCTTCTTCTCCGCGGACCCGCACGGCACCTGCGGCGCGCACACGATCACCTTCAGCCCCGGCTTGGCGAGATCGGCGAAGGTCTTGATGCCCTTCGGGTTGCCGGGCGGGACGGCGATGGTCAGCTTGTTGGTCGCGAACACCTTCGGCTGACCGTCGACGCGGCCCGCCTTCACGACCTTGTCCATGTTGGGCTGATCCGCCGACGCGAACACGTCGGCCTTCGCGCCCTCGTTGATCTGCTGCGCGAGCTTCGACGAACCGTCGTAGCTGAGCTTGACGTCGACCCCGGCGTGCGCCGCCTCGAACTTCTTCTCCAACGCGCCAAAGGACTCCGTGAGGGACGCGGCGGCGAAGACGGTCAGCGTCTTGGCCCCGCCCGAGCCCGCGTCCGAACCGCAGGCGGTGGCCATCAGGGCCGTCGCGGCGAGCAGCGCCGTCAGTTTCCTCATCGCGCACCTTCCGGGGTTTCCACCACGACCGTGGTGGCCTTGACGACGGCGACCGCGAGCACGCCCGGCCGCAGCCCGAGCTCCCGCACCGCCTCGGAGCTCATCAGCGACACCACGCGGTGCCCGCCGCACTGCAGCTCGACCTGCGCCATCACCTTGTCCGCGTGCACCTCGGTGACGAGGCCGACGAACCGGTTCCGCGCGGAGCGGCCGACGGTGGACGGGTCGTCCGGCGCCGCGGCCTGCGCCCTGGCGAACGCGGCCAGCTCGGCGCCTTCGACGACCTTGCGGCCCGCCGGGTCGTCGTGGGCGCTGAGATGGCCCGCCCGCACCCAGCGGCGGACGGTGTCGTCGCTCACACCGAGCAGGTGCGCGGCCTCGGATAACCGGAATTGCGGCATGCCGGGAAGATTAACGCCGCAACTGAGGAAAAGTCACGCGTCGGGTGTGTCCCAGGTCTCGTTCCGAAGGCCTTCGATCCTCTCCCGGTGAAAACGCTCGATGATTTCGCGTTCGGCCGGGGAAAACTTCTCGAGCGTCGCGGCCAGGCCCGTCACGGCCGTTTCGAACAGGGGCGCGAAGCGCTCTCGTTCGGCGGGCAGCGACTCGACGAGCACCTTCCTGCGGTCCTGCCGGTCGCGCACGCGGCGGACGAAGCCGCTCCGTTCGAGCCGGTCGACGACCCCGGTCACGGCACCGGTGGAAAGGCCGGTGAGCTCGGCGATCCTGCCCGCGGTGAGCGGTTCGCCCGCTTCGTCGAGCAGGTCGAGCGTGCGGCTGTCGGTACCGGAGATGCCCATCCGCTCGGCGAGGCGGGCGTGCCGGAGCATGGTCAGCGTGCTGGTCCGCCTGCTGAGATCGGCGAAGCGGGCGAGGACGTCCTCCGGTACCGGATAGCTCTTGTCTTCGGCGACGGACATCCGGGAACCCTTTCACGAGCGAACACCAGCCGCTCCCCACGGCTATCGCGAAAACACATTAAGCGAGCGAGCGGATTCCGGGTCGTGCGAGATAGGCTGAAGGCAATGACAGCGGTAGATCTCGGGTTTCCTCGCGTCCCCTCAACACGCGGTTCCTCTGCCGTGCCCAGGCCGGACACGCCCGCGCTGGTCGATTCGTTCGGCAGGGTCGCGACCGATCTGCGGGTATCCCTGACCGACCGGTGCAACCTGCGCTGCACCTACTGCATGCCTGCCGAAGGGCTCGACTGGATGCCGGGCGAGCAGGTGCTGACCGACGACGAGCTGATCCTGCTGCTGCGGATCGCCGTCGAACGGCTCGGTGTCACCGACATCCGGCTGACCGGCGGCGAGCCGCTGCTGCGGCCGGGCCTCGAGCGCCTGGTGGCGGAGGTCGCCGCGCTGGCGCCCCGGCCGCGCCTGTCCATGACGACCAACGGGATCGGGCTCGCCAAGCGCGCGCGGGCGCTGGCCGACGCGGGGCTGGACCGGATCAACGTCTCGCTCGACACCGTCGACGAGGAGACCTTCCGGAAGCTGACCCGCAGGGACAGGCTGTCGCACGTGCTCGACGGGCTGGCCGCGGCGAGCGAAGCCGGGCTGGCCCCGGTGAAGGTCAACGCGGTGCTGCTGCGCGGCACGAACGAGCACGAGGCGGCCGATCTGCTGCGATTCTGCCTCGATCACGGGTACCACCTGCGGTTCATCGAGCAGATGCCGCTCGACGCGCAGCACGGCTGGGACCGCGCCGGGATGGTCACCGCGGCGGAGATCCTCGACGCGCTGCGCGCCGAGTTCACGCTCACGCCGAGCCCCTCGGCGCGCGGCGGGGCCCCGGCGGAGCGGTGGCTCGTCGACGGCGGGCCCGGCGACGTCGGCGTGATCGCGTCGGTGACGAGGCCGTTCTGCGCCGCGTGCGAGCGCACCCGGCTCACGGCCGACGGCGCGGTGCGGTCCTGCCTGTTCAGCAACGCCGAGACCGACCTCCGCTCCCTCGTGCGCGCGGGCGCGCGCGAAGAAGAGATAGCGAACGCCTGGCGCGAGACCATGTGGGCCAAGCTCGCCGGGCACGAAATCAACGAAGCCGGCTTCGCGCAGCCGATCCGGCCGATGAGCGCGATCGGGGGCTGAGGCGATGACCACGTCGGCATGGCGGACCGAGGCGGCCGCGCCGCACGAGACGACGGCGCTGGTGCGCTACTTCGCTTCCGCGCGCGCGGCCACGGGCGTCGACAGCGAGGTGCTGACGGTGCCCGCGGGCGCGTCGGTGGCCGACGCGGTGGCGGCGCTGCGCGAGCGGCACGGGGCCGGGTTGTCGACGGTGCTGGACGCGGCGAGCTTCCTCCTCGACGGCATCGCGGTCCGCGACACCGCGATCACCGTCCCGGACGGCGCCGAGCTGGACGTGCTGCCGCCGTTCGCCGGCGGCTGAAACTCCGGCGGACTTCGACGCCGCTAGGCGCGGCGTTCACCCGCTGGTCGATTCTCGGGCCGAGGATGCGGGCCCATGAGGACCTCGCGGCGGCTCACGGCCGTTCTGGCCGCCTTTCTCGGTGTCGCCTTGCTGGGCGCGACCACGTCCGTCGCGGCGTCCGGCGGGGTACGGCCGCTGGCCAACGCGCACGCCCACAACGACTACGAGCACGCCCGCCCGCTGCTCGACGCACTGGACCAGGGCTTCACGAGTGTCGAAGCCGATATCTACGCGGTCGGCGGCCAGCTCCTCGTCGGGCACGATCCCGCGGATCTACGCCCGGAGCGAACTCTCGAAGCCCTCTACCTCGAACCGCTGCGCCGCCGGGTGCTCGCCCACCACGGGCACGTCTACCCCCGTCCCGCGGCGTTCCAGTTGCTGATCGACGTGAAGAGCGAGGCGGAGAGCACCTACGCGGCGCTGGAAAAGCGCCTGCGCGACCCGCGGTACTCGTTCCTCTTCTCCTCTTACTCCTCCGGCCGCGTGCGCGAGCGGGCGGTCACGGCGGTGCTGTCCGGCAATCGGCCAAAGGACACTCTGCTCGCCCAGCGGTACCGGCTGGCGTTCTACGACGGCCGCGTCGGCGACGACGGCGATCTGGGACCGGGAGCCGACCGCCGGATCGCGCCGCTGGTGTCCGGCAGCTGGGAAACGCTGTTCACCTGGCGCGGCGAAGGCGCGTTCCCCGCGACTGAGCAGGCGAAACTCGCCGAAATCGTGCGGTCGGCGCACGCGGCGGGGCAGCGGGTCCGGTTCTGGGCGACCCCGGATCGGCCCGGTCCGGCGCGGTCGGCGCTCTGGCGTGAACTCGTGAAAACGGGTGTGGACTACCTCAACACCGATGACCTCGCGGGGCTCGCCGCCTTTCTGAAGGGTCGCGAAGGCTCTCCGAACGACCGTTAGCGTCTCGCACCAACGGCCCATTCGCTCGCGACACACGTGACCCAGACCTCACGATCAGTGAAATATCTCGAGAAGGAAACGGCCCGGTAACGGGCACCTGACCTGGAAAAACGACGTGATCGCCATAGGTTGCGTCTTGTTACTGTGACGTAGGTCACAGCTCGAATAATTTCCGATCACGGTCGCAGTTACGTACCGTCGCTTCTCGGTTGGCCCCGACCGACCAGCAAGACCGGGATTCCAGAGCGCCAAGCCCTGTCCGACGGAATCCCGGAACCCGATACCCCGAGCGAAAGAAAACTTCCGGACAGGGACGGAGGGGGACTCCGAACCGCGTGAAAGCGGCGACGAGTCTGACCGCCACCGGATACCCACCGGCGGCGATCCGAACCCGAACCCAGGGTTCGCCCGCAGCACAGCTCGCAGGCGCGGGAGCCGAGACAGATCCGAAATGACGTACCGAGGCAAGCACCGCAAGATGTCCGCCGCTTCGAAGACCATCGCTCGCGTCGCTGTCGCGGGCCTGGCCGTCGGCGCCCCCCTCGCCATCGCTGCGACCCCCGCGCAGGCCGCTGGCACGGACTGGGACGCGATCGCGCAGTGCGAGAGCGGTGGCAACTGGAGCACCAACACCGGCAACGGCTACTCCGGTGGTCTGCAGTTCTCGCAGAGCACCTGGAAGGCCTACGGCGGCCAGGGTTCCGCGCACAACGCTTCCCGTGACGAGCAGATCGCCGTGGCCGAGCGCGTGAAGGCGGGCCAGGGCATCGGCGCGTGGCCGGTGTGCGGCAAGGGCAAGGGTGGCTCCGCGAGCCACAAGAGCAGCACGCACTCGACCCCCAAGACCTCCAAGAAGAGCACCGCGACCAAGCAGGCCCCGAAGAAGGCTGCTGCTCCGGCTGCCCCGGCCGCGCCCGCGGTCGGCACCTCCAACCCCGCCGGTGACTACACCGTCGTGGCTGGCGACACCCTGAGCAAGATCGCGTCCGCGCACGGCGTCCAGGGCGGGTTCAAGAAGCTCCAGGAGCTGAACTCGAAGTTCATCCCGAACGCCGACCTGATCACCGTCGGGCAGAAGATCGCCACCAAGTGACGCTCTCCTGACAGTGGGACGTAGCTGAACGGGCCCCACCGCCTATCCCCTGGGCGGTGGGGCCCGTTCGCGTCTCCGAGGTGATTAATCGCGCCATAGACGCTCTCAGGGGCCATTACGGGCACGCTGACAGCGACTGGATCGTGAAACCTCGCCCACAAAACCGGTCAAAACACCCGAATTAGGGCGAATTGACCCACTCATCGGTGCCGTCCGCGAAGTGCTGGTGCTTCCACACCGGGAGCCTGGCCTTCACCTCGTCGACGAGGTCCGCGCAGGCGGCGAACGCGTCACCCCGGTGGTCCGCGGCGACCGCGCACGCGAGCGCGACGTCGCCGATCTCCAGCGCGCCGAGCCGATGGCTCACCGCCACCGCCCGCAGGCCGGTGAAGCGCCCCGCCACTTCGGCGACCACCCTCGCCAGCACGTCGCCCGCGCTCGGGTGCCCTTCGTAGTAGAGCGTCCGCACCGACTTCCCGCCGTCGTGGTCGCGGACCACGCCGCCGAAGGTCACCACCGCGCCCGCGGACCGGTCGTCGACCAGCCTCGCGTGTTCGTCGACCGACAGCGGCACCTCCGTCACCTGCGCCAGCGCGATCCGCGCCGACGGCCCCGGCTGGTCCGCCGTGCGCGCGTGGTCGCCGCCGTGCAGCTGGTCGACGGCGTGGTCGAGGATTCCGTCCAGCACGGCCAAGCCGTCGCGCACCCCGCCCGTCGAGCCGGGCAGGTTCACCACAAGCGTGCGGCCCGCGACACCGGCGACACCCCGCGACAGCACCGCGGTCGGCACCTCGGGCAGCCCAGCCGCCCTGATCGCGTCCGCGACCCCCGGCAGCGGGTAGTCCAGCAGGGTCTCGGTGACCTGCGGCGTCCGGTCCGTCGGCGAGATACCGGTGCCGCCGGTCGTGACGATCACGTCGACCTGCTCGGCGAGGCACGCCCGCAGCGCACGGCCCACCGGCTCGCCGTCTTCGACGACGATCGGCTCTCCCACGTCGTAGGACCGTTCGGCGAGCCACTTCGTGATGATCGGGCCCGTCCGGTCGGCGTAGACGCCGTTGGCGGCGCGGTTGGAGGCGACGACGACCCTGGCTGCCCGGTTCACGCGATCGCCTCGCTCCGCGAGACAGCGTCTAATTCCTTTTGGCGCGTGATGCCTTCGATTCGCTCGCAAGCATCGCTCATGCTGGACGCTCCCAGTCCCCGGATTTGCCGCCGATCTTGCGTTCGAGGCGGACCCCGTCCATCGTCGCCGCCGGGTCGACCGCTTTGACCATGTCGTGCAGGGCCAGCCCGGCGACCGCGACCGCGGTGAGCGCCTCCATCTCGACCCCGGTGCGATCGGTCGTCTTCGCGGTCGCCTCGATCCGCACCGAGGACTCGCCGAGTTCGAACGACACGTCGACCTTGGTGAGCGCGATCTGGTGGCACAGCGGGATCAGCTCCGGGGTCCGCTTCGCGCCCATGATCCCGGCGATCCTCGCGGTGGCGAGCGCGTCGCCCTTCGGGAGGCCGTCGGCGGCCAGCAGCCGCAGCACCTCCCCGGTGGTGCGCAACGTGCCGCTGGCTACCGCGGTCCGCGCCGTCGCGGTCTTACCGGAAACGTCGACCATGCGGGCCGCGCCCGCCGCGTCGACGTGGCTCAGTTCGCTCACGATCCGAGGCTAGTCCGCCCGCCGGTCAGGACCTCGCGCCGGTCTCCTTCACCGCGGCCTGCTTGACGGCTTCGGCGACCGCGGGCGCGACCGCGTTGTCGAAGACGCTCGGCACGATGAACGACGCGTTGAGCCTGCCCCCGTCGACCACGTCCGCGATCGCGTCGGCGGCGGCGAGCAGCATCTCGTCGTCGATGTGGCGCGCCTGCGCGTCGAGCAGGCCGCGGAACACGCCGGGGAACGCCAGCACGTTGTTGATCTGGTTCGGGTAGTCGCTGCGACCGGTGGCGACGACCGCGGCGTGGCGCTGCGCCTCGAGCGGGTCGACTTCCGGGTCGGGGTTGGCGAGCGCGAACACGACGGCGTCGGAGTTCATCGTGGCGACCTGCTCGGCCCCGAACAGGTTCGGCGCGGAGACCCCGATGAACACGTCCGCACCGGCGAGCGCCTCGTGCAGGGTGCCGGTCGCGCCCTGCTTGTTGGTGTGCCCGGCGATCCAGGTGAGGTTGTCGTCGAGGTTGCCGCGTCCGGAGTGGACGACGCCGTCGATGTCGGCGGCCACGATGTCGCCGGGGTTCTTGCGCAGCAGCAGCCGGATGATCGCCGAGCCAGCCGCGCCGGTGCCGCTCACCACGATCTTGCAGTCCTCGATGGACTTCCCGACCACGCGCAACGCGTTGCGCAGCGCGGCGACCACGACGATCGCGGTGCCGTGCTGGTCGTCGTGGAACACCGGGATGTCCAGCATTTCGCGCAGCCTCGCCTCGATCTCGAAGCAGCGCGGCGCGGCGATGTCCTCCAGGTTGATCCCCGCGTACACCGGGGCCAGCGCCTTGACGGTGCGGATGATCTCCTCGGTGTCCTGGGTGTCCAGGCACACCGGCCACGCGTCGACCCCGGCGAACTTCTTGAACAGCGCCGCCTTGCCCTCCATCACCGGCAGCGCGGCGGCGGGCCCGATGTTGCCGAGGCCGAGCACCGCGGAGCCGTCGGTGACCACGGCGACCGTGTTGCGCTTGATGGTCAGGCGCCTGGCGTCGTCGGGGTTGGCCGCGATCGCCTGGCACACCCTGGCCACGCCGGGCGTGTACGCGCGGGAAAGATCGTCACGGTTGCGGAGCGCGACCTTGGGCGATACCTCGATCTTGCCGCCGAGGTGGATCAGGAAGGTCCGGTCAGAGATCTTGCGGACCTTGACGCCGTCCAGCGCGTCGAGCGCCTCGGTGATGTCCTGCGCGTGATCGGCGGACAGCACGTTGGCACTGATGTCCACCACGATCGCGTCGGTGTGCGACTCCACCACGTCGAACGCGGTGAGCACGCCGCCCACCCTGCCGACCGCGCTGGTCAGGTCGCCGGCGGCGGTCGCCGACGAGGGCGCCTCCACACGGACGGTGATCGAATACCCGGGCCCGGGAACAGGCATGAGAGCTACCCCGCAAACGACGCGCGACTAAGACCCGGAGAACATTAGTCCGGTGACGCGGGACACCTCTGACCTGGCGCGATACCCGCCGGTAACCCTTATTTGTTGATCTCGGTCTCGGGGTGCACGTAGGGCACGGAGTCGAGCGGGAACGCCAGCGAACCGAACGGGGACAGCGCGCCCTGGCGGTCGGAGGCCAGTTCCGACACCGGGTGCTCGCCGTCCTGGGCGTGCGGCCAGGTGGGGTCGATCCGGTCGTCCTTGTTCACCTTCGCCACGTAGTCCTCCTGCAGCCTGCGATCCTTCCGGCACCAGTGTGCCCGACCAGGGTTTCCCCGGCGCACCCAACCCGCCGGTACCAGGGCTATCCTCGGCAGTGATGCCCGCGACCTCCCTTGCGGACTGGCTGCGCTCGGTGTCCGACGACGCGCTGGCCGCACTGCTGCGGTCCCGGCGCGATCTGGCGACACCTCCGCCCTCCGACACGACCGTGCTGGCCACGAGAGCCGGTGCACCAGGGTCGGTCTCGCGCGCCTGCGAAAACCTCGACACCTTCGCGCTCGCCGTGCTCGACGCGCTCGTGCTGGCCGGCGCCGACACCGAAGCGGTCACGCTCGACGAGATCACCCGGCTCGTCGGCGCGCCGGTGCGCGAAGCCGTCGACCTGCTGCGCGAGCGCGCGATCGCCTGGGGCGACGACGAAAACCTGCGCGTGCTGCCCGCGGCCAAGGAGGTCGCCGGGAGCTACCCCGCCGGATTGGGCGCGCCTTCGGCCGCGCTCGACGGCGTCGATGTGGCGGCGCTGATCGCGGAAACCGGCGACGACGAGCGCGCACTGCTGAACACCCTCGCCGCGGGCCCTCCGATCGGCCGCACGCGCGACGCCGCGACGACGCTCCCGCTCGACCAAGCGGTGACGCCGGTGCAGCGCCTGCTCGCCCGCGGCCTGCTGACCCGCCGCGACGGCGGGACCGTCGAACTTCCGCGCCAGGCCGGGATCGCGCTGCGCGGCGGTCACGCGTTCAGCGAGGACACGCTCGTCGAGCCCGACCTGCCGCTCAACCCGCACCAACCGTCCACTGTGGACCAGACCGCGGCAGGGGAGGCGCTCGAATTCGTCCGCGTGCTGGAGAACCTGCTCACCACGTGGTCGCGGACGCCGCCGCCGGTGCTCAAGGCGGGCGGGCTCGGCGTCCGCGAACTCAAGAAGCTGGCGCGCGATCTCGACGTCGACGAGACGAGGGCGATCCTGCTGGCCGAGCTCGCCGTCGGCGCGGGGCTCGTCGCGGACAGCCAGACGACCAGCCCGGAATGGGTGCCGACCACGCTGACCGACTCGTGGCTGGCCTCCGCACCCGCCCAGCGGTGGATCACGGTGGCGCAGGCCTGGCTCGAACTGCCGCGCCTGCCTGGGCTGGCGGGCCAGCGCGACGCCAAGGACCGCCCGCTCGCGCCGCTCGCGGAGGACCTTCGCCGCCCGCTCGCCGTGACGGCGCGCCGTCGTGTGCTGCGCACGCTGGCGGACCTGCCGCGCGGCTGCGGCGTGAAGAGCACCGACGAGCTCGTGCGGGTGCTCGCGTGGCGGGCACCGCGGCGCGGCGGCAGGCTGCGCGACGAGATCGTCCGCTGGACGATGGCGGAGGCGACCGCGGTGGGCGTGGTCGCGCTCGGCGCGCTCACCACCGCCGCGGGCGCGCTGCTCGAAGACGACCGGGCGACCGCGCTCGGCCAGATGGGCGAAGCGCTGCCGAAGCCGGTCGACCAGGTGCTCGTGCAGGCCGATCTGACCGTCGTCGCACCCGGCCCGCTCGAAGCCGAGCTGGCCGCCGAGATCCAGGCCGTCGCGGACATCGAGTCCGCGGGCCACGCCACGGTCTACCGCGTGACGGAAACCTCGGTGCGGCGCGCGCTCGACACCGGGCGGACGGCGGGCGAGCTCCACGACCTGTTCTCGACGCGCTCGGCGACCCCGGTCCCGCAGTCGCTGACGTACCTGATCGACGACGTGGCGAGGCGGCACGGACGGCTGCGGGGCGGCGTCGCCGGCTGCTTCCTGCGCTGCGACGACGAGGTGCTCGTCGCCGAGGTCCTCGCCAACGCGAGCGCGGACGACCTGGAACTGCGCAAGATCGCGCCGACCGTGCTGATCAGCCCGCTGCCGCTGGCCGAGGTCCTCGACGGGTTGCGGGCCGCCGGCTTCGCGCCCGCGGCCGAGGGCCCGGACGGCAGGGTGTTCGACCTGCGGCCGAGCGGCAAGCGGGTCCCGGCGCGGGCGCGGCCGGCGCGGCGCGTGGCGCCGTCGGATCCCGGGATCTCCCCGGAGCAGCTGAACGCCGTGATCGCGCACGTGCGGGCGGGCGACAAGGCCGCGGGCAGCAGGCGGGGCGCCGCCGTACGGCTGCCCGGCGGCGGTGGCGCGGACACCTCCTCGACGCTCGCGCTGCTGACGAAGGCCACCAGGGAACAGCGCCAGGTCTGGATCGGCTTCGTCGACTCGCACGGCACGGCGACCCAGCGGGTGGTCACGCCGGTCCGGGTCGGCGGCGGGGTCGTCGAAGGCTCGGACCAGGAGCGGTACCCGCTGCACCGGATCACCTCCGCCGCCCTCGTCGAAGACGACTGACGACGTTTAGCCCGCTAAACGCGCTCAGCTGACCGGGCCGGGCGTGGGGCGCTTGACGACGTTTAGCCCGCTAACTGCGGGCGGGCGCGGGGGTCAGAGGGAGCGCAGGCCGTCCAGGACGCGTTCCATGAACTCGCGGGACGAGCGGTCCCCGAACATGAGGCCGGGCTGGTGGATGAGCACCAGGCCCGCCTCGGCCATGTCGCCGACGAAGACCTTCACGACGCCGAGCGGCAGCGCGAGGTTCGCGGCGATCTCCGCGACCGAGCGGGTGTCGGCGCAGAAGTCCGCGATCTGGCGGTGCTCGGCCGGCGCCGTGCCGGGCAGGGACCTGCCCAGCTCGCTGGTCGACACCAGAGCTTCGAGCGCGAGTTCGGCGCCGGAGCGGGTACGGCCGCCGGTGCGGGTGTAGGGCCGCACCATCGACCGGTGCCGCACGGGCGCGCGCTCGGTCAGCGCGGTCGCGCCGCCGCGCAGTTCGAACCGGTTCGGCGGGTCGCCGCCCAGCTCGCCCGCGGCGAGGCCGGCGGAGCCACTGCGGTCGGGAAGCGGCGCCTTCATCAGCGGCTGCCCACGTGGCCCTGCAGCTGCGAGCGCAGTTCGGGGGTGAGCTGCTGGCCGACGCGGTCGACGAGCAGCGTCATCTCGTAGGCGACGGTGCCGATGTCGCAGTTGGGCGCGGCCAGCACGGTCAGGCACGAGCCGTCGCTGATCGACATCAAGAAGAGGTACCCGCGCTCCATTTCGACGACGGTCTGGTTCACCGAGCCCGCGTCGAAGCAGCGGGCGGCGCCGTAGGTGAGGCTGACGAGCCCGGACGCGACGGCGGAGAGCTGGTCCGCTCTGTCCTTGGGGAGCCCTTCGGAGCTGGAGAGCATGAGCCCGTCGGCGGAGACGACGACGGCGTGCGCGGCGCCGGGGACCCTGCGCACGAAATCCGTGATGAGCCAGCTGAAGCTGCCCGGCTGGTGTTCCACCGACGTCACGGTCCCTCCTGTGGTTCCCCGCCCCGTACTCCCGGTGCTCGTGGGAGCTCGGCTGCCAGCGTATTACCCGAAGCCGGACTGTCGAGTGGGCACAAACGATCAACCTCGACACTGTGGGTGATATTGACCTTGCTCTTCGCGATAACACGTGTTCAACAAGGCACAACGACAGTCCCGAGAACACTCTCAGTACGTCACCCGATCGAGTGGATCTGCGCAGGTCATCAAGTCATTGACGAGACATTCACGATTAATCGCGCATTGAACCCCACGAAAACATCCCTGCGCTGTGTCACGAACCGAGACCACTGCCCGAAGCGGGTGAAGCTGACCGGGTTCACTCCAACGGCCGCATCCACCTGGCGCAATCTTTGTGGCGCTCACCACAGGACACGAAACGGGCCACCGGCGCGCCGCGCCGGTGGCCCGTCAGGAGTAGCGGGGTTTCAGCCTGCCTGGAGCGCGCTGTCGCGCGAGATGGCGTGCTGGACGACCGAAATCAGGACCTGCTTCGCGGACTCACGCTCGCGCGCGTCGCACGCCATGATCGGCACCGACGGCGAGATGGTCAGCGCGTGCCGGACGTCGTCGATCTGGTGGTGCAGCAGCCGGTCGAAGCAGTTGATCGCGACGACGTAGGGCAGGTTGCGGTTCTCGAAGAAGTCGATCGACGGGAACGCGTCCGACAGCCTGCGGGTGTCGACCAGCACCACCGCGCCGATCGCCCCGAGCGCGAGGTCGTCCCACATGAACCAGAACCGGTGCTGGCCCGGCGTGCCGAACATGTACAGCACGATGTCCGAATCGAGCGTGATCCGGCCGAAGTCCATGGCGACCGTCGTGGTCGTCTTGTTCGGTGTCGCGGACAGGTCGTCCACCGACGCGCTGGCCTCGGTCATCGAGGCCTCCGTGGTGAGCGGATCGATCTCCGAGACCGCACCGACCAGCGTGGTCTTACCGGAGCCGAATCCGCCTGCCACCACGATCTTGGCCGACGAAGTCGGTCCGGCGGCAGCCGACGTGTTCGCGTCGGAGTCAAATTCTCCGAAGCCCACTGAGCACCCTTTCCATGAACTCGATACTCGGCCGGTCGCCCACCGCGGAGGTCGCGGAGTGCACCAGGACAAGGCCCATCCCGGCAACGTCACCAATCAACACCCGCACCACACCGAGTGGCAACCTCAAATAGGCCGCCACTTCGGCCACCGAGCGGGTGTCGAGACACAGATCGCAGATGGACCGGTGCTCCGGCACGGGCACCCGGTCGAGCACCCTGCCGCGTTCGCTCGTGGAGATGAGCGCTTCGATCGCGAGGTCGTAGGTCGGCCTCGTCCTGCCCTTGGTCCGGAAGTACGGCCGGACCAGGCCCGAAGTCTCCTCCGGGAGCTCCTGCTGCGCGGGCACCGGCAGCAGCGGACCGGAGTCCTGCCGCTGCCCGCCGAACGCGGCGAAATCGGCGGGATCCGGCGGCAGGCTCTCCCCGTTGCCGCCGAAGAGCTCCGACCCGGGACCGCTGAGCAGCCGGTCCCGGAACTCCCCGACGTCGTACTCGGCCGGGCCGGTGCCCTCCATCGGATCCGAGGAACGCAGCCAGGCCGCGGTGTCCGAGTCGGTTTCGCCGCCGGAGGCCGCGCTGCGGCGCGACCGCCACTCCCGGTCGACGCGCTCCCGGAAGGTCTGCCAGTCCTCGCCCGCCTTGGCGTTGTCGACCTGATCGGGCCACCGGTCGGCGCCGTAGTCGTCGCCGAGCCGTCCGTCACCTCGTGATCGCCCCGAGTCCACGCCAGTTCCTCCGTGCCGTGCGCGCGCCTAGGGGCGCGCGGCTCCCTGCAACTGGGCGCGCAGCTCCGGCGTCAGCTGCTGACCGACCCGGTCGACCAGCAGCGTCATCTCGTACACCACCAGCCCGATGTCGCTGTCCGGAGAGCCAAGCACCGCGAGGCACGAGCCGTCCGAAACCGACATCAGGAACATGAAGCCGTTCGCCATTTCGACGACCGTCTGCGCGACGGCCCCGCCCTCGAACACCTTCGCCGCGCCGCGCGCGAGGCTGGTCAGCCCCGACGCCACCGCAGCGAGCTGGTCCGCTCTGTCCTTGGGCAGTCCGCGGGAGGCCGCAAGGAGCAGCCCGTCGGCCGATACCACCACAGCGTGCGCCGCGCCAGGAACGCGATGCACGAAGTCCGTGATGAGCCATGCGAAACTACCCGGCTGCCCGTGCTGCTTCGGCGAGCCGGGCTGCATTGCGCCAGCCCGTGTCACTCCTCACTCCTCACTGCTGTGCCGGACGAGGAGTGCTGCTCCCCGCCACTGACCGAAACGCCTTCTTCACCATCGGCCGTCTTCTCGTGCAACGCGTGCCGCCCGGTGGTGTACCCGCGTTGGAAGCTCACCATCCGGTTTCGCGCCGCCGACGCCGACCGCGCGATGGCACCCTGGCCAGGCTGCCCCACCGTGGTGTCGCGGAAGGCGTCCGCCTCACCAGTGTTCACCGAGCCCGGGACCAAGTATGCGTTGGGCACCCGTTTGGGCAGCCCGGCCGTGGTCATTTCCTCGTTCTTCTGCTCGAGGAGTGATTGTGCGGCCTGCCAGCCGTCGTCGGAGGCGCTGTGCCAAGAGTCACTCGACAAGTAGTTCACGCCCACCTCCTCCGATTCGGCCGGCGGTGCTTCTTCGTAACCGGCGCCCGCGTCGCTCACCGCATCCAGCTCACCCGCGGACTGCTCGGTCATGGCCGGGTCCTGCCGCTCCTCCGGAGCGGGCGATCCGCCTGCTTCTTCCTCGCTGAACCACCGCGAGAGCACCGACTGGTAGATCGGCAGCCTCCTGGTCGGCACGTCGTCGTCTAGTGCGCTGCTCTCCTCGGCGCGCTCCGGCTCCGGCGCCGGTGGCTCCGGCGCGACGTAGCGCGGCTCGCGCTTCGGCAACGCGAGCGAGAACTGCGTCGTCTCACCCGAGGACTGCCCCGGCTGGCCGAGCTGCCCGGCGGCACCGTTGCCGTTGCCCGCGTGGCCGAGTCCATTCTGGCCGACGGGAGGTTGTTCCGCCGCCGCCTGCCCGGGGCTGAGGAACGGCCCCGCCGCGCTCTGCGCCCCGCCGACCAGATCGTCGAGGCTGATCGGCTGGTCGAGCGGGCGCAGCTCACCGGGTTCGGCGAGCGACCTGTTCGACGGCGGCGGGGTCGGGGCCGGAGCCGGCTCGACGGGTTCCGGTTCCGACGGCCTCGACGGCGGGGGCGGCGTCAACGACGAGATCGACGGCAGCGACGACATCGACGACGCCGAGGACGGACCGCTCGGCGAAACGGTGCTGATCGGGGGCAGGCTCGGCGAGGAGGTCTCCTGCCGTGACGGCGGCCGCGGCCGGTTGTCCGAGGTGACCGGGCCGAGCAGCTCGGCGGGCACCACGATCCTGGCGATGATGCCGCCCTCGATGTCCTCGTTCTCGCGCAGCCGCACCTCGATGCCGTGCCGCTGGGCGAGGCGCGCGACCACGTAGAGACCCATCCGCCTGGTCACCGAGACGTCCAGGTCCGGCGGGTCGGCCAGCCGGACGTTGGCCTCCGCGACCTGGTCGCCCGACATCCCGACGCCGCGGTCGGTGATCTGGATGGCGAGCGCCTTCTTCCTCGTCACCACCGCGCGGACGCTGACCTTCGTCTCCGGCTCGGAGAAGTAGGTCGCGTTGTCGAGCAGTTCGGCGAGCACGTGCACGAGGTCGTGCACGGTTAGCCCGCGAACCGCGACTTCGGGGATCACGCCGACCTCGACGCGCGCGTACTGCTCGATCTCGGACACCGCGGCGCCGATGACGTCGGCGGCGGGCACCGGCTTCGGCACCGACTTCGCGAGCCCGGCGCCGGAGAGCACCAGCAGGCTCTCACCGTTGCGGCGGAGCCGGGTGGCGAGGTGGTCCAGTTCGAACAGGCTCGCGAGGTGGTCGGGGTCCTGCTCGTCGGCTTCCAGCCGGTCGATGACGCCGAGCTGGCGTTCCACCAGCCGCTGCGACCGGCGGGACAGGTTGACGAAGATGCCGTTGACGTTCTCGCGCAGCATGGCCTGTTCGGCGGCCAGCCGGACGGCCTGCGCGTTGACCTGGTCGAACGCGCGGGCGACCTCGCCGATCTCCTCGGTGGTGTGCACCGGGAGCGGGGCGATCGCGCCGTGCACCGCGGCGGCGGGATCCGATTCGCCCATGATCCGGTCGACGGCCTGGGGCAGCTCGTGCTCGGCGATGTCGATCGCGCCGTACCGCAGCTTGCGCAGCGGCCGCAGCAGCGAGCGGCCGACGACGAACATCAGCAGCAGCGCGACCAGCAACCCGGCCACGATGATCGCGGACGTGATGAGCACGCTCGTCCGCTCCTGGCTGACCAGCGCGCCGGTGTAGCTCGCTTCCTCGGCGAGCAGATCGCCCTCGACCTGCTGGAACTTGTCCAGCGTCGCGGCCGAGGTGTCGGCGACGAGCTTGGGGTCGATGCCGAGCGGGGCGCCGGACTGCGCGCGCAGCAGCGCGAGCTGCTGGATCTGGAAGCGCTGGGAGACCTGGTCACCGGAAAGGGTGTTGGAGTACAGCAGCCGCGCTTCCGGCGTCGCCACCCCGGTGAACCGGTCGATCGCGGCGATCAGGTTCGCCTGCGCGGTGTTGATGTTCGGGAGCTCGTTCGACTTGAAGGTGTCGAGGATCGCGCCGTACCGCAGGTAGGTGTTCTGCTGGGCCGAGTACTCCTTGGCGTCCGAGAGGAACGTCAGCGCCTCGTGCCGGTTCTGCAGCCCCTTGTCGGTGACGTCGGAACCGAACTCGTCGCCGACCTTCAGCAGCGCGTCGATGACGGCGCCGTAGGCCTGTTGCGCGGCGAGCGGGATGAACGAGGGGTCGCCGGCGGAGACGCGCAGGGTGTCGAGGCCGTCGAGGCGGGTCAGCGCCTGCTGGTACTTCTGCGTCGTGCTGTCGTCGCCGATGTCCGCGACGTCGTCGGAAGCGTCCCTGACCGCGGACGCGGCCGTCGACGACTCCCTGATCCGCTGGTCGAGATCGCCGCGATCGCCGCGGCTGGTCGCGATCCACGCCGCCATCGAGTCACGCTCGGTCTGCAGCTTCTGGATCGCGTTCGCGGTCTTCTGCGTGAGTTCGACCCGCTTTTCGGCGCGATCGTAGACGGCGATGTTGGCGAAGCCGTCGTAGACTCTGAGACCCGCGAGGAACAACGCGGCCACCGTCGGGACGACGAACACGGTGATGAGCTTCCGCCGGACCCGCCAGTTGGAGAGTCCCTTGGTCGGCCGTGCGTCGTCCGATCTGCGTGCGGGCCGCGCCTCGGAGATCCGGTCAGGTCCGGTCGAGTCGTCGTGCTCGATTTCCGCGGCACGGGCATCCGCCGAGGACACCGCATTGCGAGCGGGCTCCCCACTCGCGAACTGGGGCACCGAAGACTTCCTTCCCGTTCGAGGCTCAGCATTGTTTCCATCGGGCTTCCGCGAACAAGGCAGCCGGTGGCATCCCCCTCGACCGATCGCTACCCCAGCGACCAGTCAGTCAGGCCGCAGGTCACCTGATTGGGGGCGAGGGTATCGACTACCGCCGAGAAAAGAAAGCAGTGGGTGCGGTTGTCCATACCATCGACGGATGCCTGTGCGGATGCACGTGAAACAGCGTGTTCCCCACACGTCTACCTACTCGTCAGTTTTGCTCTCACCTGTACTAACGCTATCGGATGACGCGCTGACGATGATCAGGGCTGGCTTCGGGGTCACACCTTCTTGAACGAAGGACAACGATCCGGCTGTGCTCGCTTGACGACGCGCGGTGGACTAGTCCATTCTTCGCGCGACGGCCATGATCAGTCACCCGATCGCGGTAGGGGCCGGTTGCCATGTGCACCGTGAGTAGTCGAGTGTCGCTGGTCAGTCGGTCACACCGCCAGTCGGTAACCAACGCCGGTCGCGAGACCGGTGGCCGCCACCTCCCCCCAGACTGGATCAAGGACGGAACGAGGCCCACATGAGCTTGGCGTCATCGACGCGCAGAAAGATCGCGGCGCTCGGCGCGGTCTTCACCATCGGAGCGGTGTCCGCCTGCTCCGGCGGGGACAACGCGGTGCCGGGTGGTACCGGCCAGCAGCAGCAGGTCGCGCAGAGCCTCATCGACCGCGCCCCGGTCGCCAGCGAGGCGGAGCTGGCCTCGAGCCCGACCGCGCAGGCGATCAAGAAGCGCGGTGAGCTGGTCGTCGGCAGCGTGCTCGACACCCCGCTGCTCTCCCAGCAGAACCCGACCACCGGTGAGGCCGAGGGCTTCGACGCGCTGATGAGCAAGATGCTCGCCAAGTACATCATCGGGGACCCGAACCGCAAGATCGTCAACGGCACGCCGCAGACCCGGGAAGCGCTCCTGATCAACGGGACCGTCGACACCGTGTTCATGGCATACGGCATCAAGCCGGAGCGCGCCGAGAAGGTGGGCTTCGCCGGGCCGTACTTCGACTCCGGCACCGCGATCGCCACGCTGAAGACCAACAACAACATCACCAAGGCCTCGGACCTCAACGGCAAGAAGGTGCTGATCCTGTCCGGGTCGAGCGCGGTCGAAGAGCTCAAGACCGTGGCGCCGAACACCGCCAGCGTGCAGCAGTTCCAGAACACCCAGGAGGCCGTGCAGGCGCTCGAGCAGGGCAGGGGCGACGCGTTCGCCAGTGACCTCGTCGCGCTCGCCGGTGCCGCCTACACCGACGACAAGATCAAGGTCGCCAGCTCCAACGTGTTCGTTCCGGAGGCCGAAGGCATCGGCATCAAGCGTGACGACAACACGTTCAAGAAGTTCATCAACGACTGGCTGAAGAAGATCCAGGAGAGCAAGCTCTGGCAGGAGGCGTACAAGGAGACCTTCGGCAAGGCGCTGCCGAACGTGCCGGAGCCGCCGAAGATCGGTGGCGTTCCCGGTACCTGACGCGCTTTCCCTCCCCCGGGGCGCGCTCCGCGACCGCGCGCCCCGGGTGCACCTCCTCTTCTTGACAGGGCGGCATGAGTCAACTGACCGAGTCACTCGGTGATTTCGGCAACGGCCTTCTGACCACCGTGGAACTGGCCGGAGCCTCCTTCGCCGGCGCCGTCGTGGTGGCCGTCGTCGTGGTCACCTGCCGGATCGTCCCGGTGCGTCCGTTGCGCCTGTTCGGCACCGCGTACGTGGAACTGTTCCAAAGCATTCCGTTGCTGCTCTGGCTCGCGCTGGTGTTCTTCGCGCTGCCGGAAATCGGCGTCGAATTCGGCGCTTTCGCCAGCGTGGTGCTGGCTTCTTCGCTGTACCAAGGCTCTTACTACGCCGAGGCCATCCGCTCCGGCGTGAACTCGGTGTCGAAGGGGCAGGCGGAAGCGGCACGCGCGCTGGGCATGAGCACGCGGCAGTTGCTCACGAACATCGTGCTGCCGCAGGCGTTCCGCACCACCGTGCAACCGCTGACGAACATCACCATCACGCTCGTGCTGGAGACCGCGCTCGCCGCGACGGTGGGTCTGCTCGACCTGACCGAGGCCGCGAACCGGATCAACTTCCGCACCGCGGAGCCGATTCTCGTCTACACCGGCGCCGGGCTCTGCTACGCGGCGATGGCGGTGGTGGTCTCCACGATCGGCGGCAGGCTGGAGCGCAGGATGGTGATCCACCGATGAGCGATGACGACCGCAGGGAGGAATCGCTCCAGAAGACACAGTGCGCTTGTGCCTCGCAGGTGTTCTCCCGGACCGAGGAACGAGGGGCGGGAGAACACCTGTGAGTTCCAGTGATTTCCTTTTCGATGTTCCCGGGCCGAAGGCCAAGCGGCGCATCAGGATCGCGACCATCGCGTCCGTTCTCGTCGGGGCCGCGCTGCTCGCGCTGGCGCTCGTGCAGTTCGGGAACCACGGCCAGCTCGCGTTCGGCCGCTGGCGCCCGTTCGGCACCTGGCCGATCATCAGCTATCTGTTGCAGGGCCTCGGCGGCACCGCGCTCGCCGCGGCACTGTCCACTGTGCTCGCCGGTGCGCTCGGCCTGCTGCTGGCCTTCGCCAGGGTGTCCGGGCCGCGCCCGGTCTCCTTCCTCGCCAGGGCGTACATGGAAGTGATCCGGGTGCTCCCCGGGCTGCTCCTGATCTACGTGGTGCTGTTCGCGCTGCCGCCGCTCGGGCTGGAGATGTCTCCACTGTGGATGATCGTCACCGCGATCACGGTGTACCGGGCGACCCAGTTCGGCGAGATCTTTCGCAGTGGCATCCTTTCGCTCGACCGCGGCCAGGGCGAAGCCGCGCTCGCGCTCGGGATGAGCAAGTCGGGCGCCATGCGGCACGTGATCTTCCCGCAGGCGCTGCGGCGCGTGACGCCGTCACTGGTCGGCCAGCTCGCCGGGATCGTGAAGGACACCGCGTTCGGCTATCTGGTCAGCTACGCGGATCTGCTCTTCCTCGGCAAAACCCTGTCGAACTACAACCACCTGCTGATCCAGACCTACCTGGTGATCGCGCTCGTCTACTTCCTGGTCAACTTCGGGCTTTCCCGGCTCGCGAGGTGGCTGGAAGCGCGGGAGCGGCGCAGCGGGCGGTCCGCGGTGCTCGCCACCGATCCGGACGACGAGCTCGTGGTGCCGCCGGTGCCGGGTG
This sequence comes from Amycolatopsis sp. CA-230715, assembly GCF_018736145.1. Lineage (GTDB taxonomy): Bacteria > Actinomycetota > Actinomycetes > Mycobacteriales > Pseudonocardiaceae > Amycolatopsis. The sequence continues at coordinate 5,302,966 of NZ_CP059997.1, read as the reverse complement.
CCGAGCACGCGCCGGAGGCGGAGCTGGCCGCGGCCGACGCCGCCGAATGGGAACTCGCCGAAGAGGTCGAACGGCTCGACGAGATCCCCGAAACCACGAAACTGGACGGCCGCTAGTGCGCTGAAGGCCACCGTCGCTGCTGTGATGGTGGCCTTCAGCGCATCGGGTTCCTCGCGGCTACGCGAGCAGACCCGCCCAGCGGCGGACCGCGGCGACGTCGACCGGCTCGTCCCAGCCCGCGGTGCGGACCCCGCTGCCGACGTGGAACGCGTCGAGGCCCGCTTCGCGCAGCGACGGGATCTGCTCGGCGCGCAGGCCGCCGCCGACCAGCACCCGCGGCCCCGCCTCGCGGACGGCGAGCTTGCGCAGCAGGTCCGCTCCCGCCGCGACACCGCCCGCGTGCCCCGCGGTCAGCACGGTGTCGCAGCCGAGTTCGAGCAGTGCCGCGTGCGCGGCCAGCACGTCGCGCGCGTGGTCGACCGCGCGGTGGAACGTCCACTTCAGCCCGGGAAGCACGTCGGCCAGCGCGTGGCACGCGTCCAGGTCGACCTCGCCGTCCTCGGTCAGGAACCCGAAGACGAATTCGCGGGCGCCCACGTCGGCGAGGCGCTTCGCGGTGTCCTTCAGCGTCGCGAGGTCACGCGGTTTGAACGAGTCTTCGTCGCGGAGCATCACGCGCACCGGCAGCTCCGTCGCCTCGAGGACCGCCTCGACCACCGAATCCGGCGGGGTCAACCCGTCGCTGGCTATGTCGGTGACGAGCTCGAGCCGATCCGCACCGCCTTCCTCGGCGTGCTCGGCGTCGCGCGGGCCGAGCGCGATCACCTCCAGCAACGTGGCTTTCGCACCCTGCGTCATTCGCGCTCCGTCTCCGTCCTGGCGTGCCTGCCACGCCTGGTGCCATTCTGCAGGCTCGCCATCCGGACCCGCACCGCGTCCGCCGCGCGGGAAACCACCGGCTTGTCACCCGGTTCGCGGTACTGCTCGTTGTCGTCGGCGTCCGGCCACCGGGGTTCCGGCTCCGGCGCCTGCCTCGGCGACGGCGGTTCTTCGGCACGGCGGCGCGCGTGGTCGGCGTGCACGCGGGGTTCGGGCGGGAAGTCCTCGGCGGCGGGCTCCGGCCACCGCGGTTCGGGCGGCTCGGCGGGGATGGGCTCGGTCAGCACGGGACCGGTGGCGGCCTGTTCCAAGGCGGTCTCGGCCCAGACGGGGCCCGGCCAATCCGGCTCCGGTTCGGGCTTCCTCGGCTCCGGCCACTGCAGTTTCGGCCATTCCGGCTCGGCGTCGTCCGCTTCCGGCTCCGGCCGCGGGTCCACCGGTTCGGCGACCGGTTCGCGGCGGGATTCCTCCGGCCACACCGGTGCCAGCTCCGGCGAGGTGACCTCCGGCCAGTCCACGGCGCCTTCCGCGGGCCACGTCCCCTGGCGCGGTTCGGGCGCGGGCCGGTCCGGCTCGACGACGGGTTCCAGAACCGGTTCCGCGTACGGTTCCACGCCGGGTTCCCCCGGCTCCGGTTCCGGTTCCCACAGGCCCCAGCTCGGCGCCGGTTCCGGGCCGGCCACCGGCAGATCGGGGACGCGCTGCTCCGCCGCGGCGAACCACTGCTCGAGCAGATCCTGGTACGCGGGCATCCGCTCGGTCGGCTCGTCGGGGTCGAACTGGTACGGCTCGGCTTCCGGCCACGACGGCGCGGGCTCGGACTCGACCGGCGCGCGGCGGGGCTCGCTGAACGGTTCGCTGAACACCGGCAGCGACGGCAGCTCCTGCGGCAGCGGGAGCCCGGCGGGCGCGTCCGGGCTCAGCACCGTCGACACCGCGACGGGCTCCGGTGCCGCGGCGGCCAGTTCCGGCGCGGGCAGCCCCACCGGCGGCGTGCCGATCAGCAGCGACGGCGGCACGACGACCGTCGCGGCGAGCCCGCCGCCGTCGGCGGCCGCGAGCCGGACGGTGATCTTGTGCCGCCTCGCCAGCCGCGCCACCACGTACAGGCCCATCCGCCTGGACACCTCGACGTCCACTTCGGGCGGTTCGGCGAGCCTGGCGTTGGCGCGCGCGATCTCCGGGTCCGGCATGCCCGCGCCGCGGTCGGTGATGAGCACGTGCCACGACGCGTCCGGCGCGATCGTGCCGTACACGGTGACCACGGTGTCCTCGCCCGAATACAGCGTCGCGTTCTCGAGCAGCTCGGAAATCACGTGCACGAGATCGCTCGCCGGCTCGCCGCGGACCTGGAGATCGGGCACGCCGAGCAGTTCGATGCGCTGGTAGTGCTCCACCTCGGACAGCGCGGCGCCGATGATCTCCTCGGCGGCGACCGGGCCCGGCGCGACGCGGTCGAGCTCGGTACCGGACAGCACGAGCAGGTTCTCGCTGTTGCGGCGCATCCTGGTCGCGAGGTGGTCCAGTTCGAACAGTCCGCCGAGCGTTTCGGAGTCCTGTTCGTCCGCTTCCATCCGGTCGAGCACCGAAAGCTGGCGCTCGACGAGGTTTTGGCTCCGCCGCGAGAGGTTCACGAACATCGAGTTGACGTTTTCGCGCAGCAGCGCCTGTTCACCCGCGAGCCGGACCGCTTCCCCGTGCACGGCGTCGAACGCACGCGCCACCTGTCCCAGTTCTTCGCGGGTGAACACCGGAACCGGTGCCACACCACGGTTTCGCGCGTTTTCGGGGCGCGGGTCGGCGAGGATGTCCTGCACCGCCTCCGGCAGCCGGTGCTCGGCGACTTCGAGCGCGCTGCCCCGCAGGACGCGCAGGGGCCGCAGCAGCGAGCGCGCGATGACCACCGCGAGCGCCGCGGCGAGCAGGAGCGCGCCCAGCACGATCCCGCCGTCCACCAACGCGGAAGTGCGCGCCCGCTCGGCGAGGGTGTCGGTGTGCGCCTGCGTCCGCGCCTGCATCGCGTCGGCGACCTTGCGCGCCAGGTTGACGGTGTAGGTCGCCGCGGTGTCCCAGCGCGCCGGGTCGAGACCGGCGAGACCCTGGTCGTTCTGCGTGCGGGTGAGCGCCGACTCGACCATGTCGTTTCCGATGTCGACGATCAGCCCGATCACCGTGTCGTCGTACATCCGCTGCTGGTCCGGGCTGGCGAACTTGCGGAAGTCGTTGCGCGCGGCGGAAAGCTCCGCGTCGGCACCGAGCAGCGCCCTGGTGCCGTCCGGCGAAAGCGAGCCCTGCTCGAGCGCCTGCGCGAGCACCGCGCGCTTGATCGACATCTGGTCCTTCACGCGCGCCAGCGCGTTGGCGGCGAGCCGGAGCCGCGCCAGGTCCGGATCTGTAATCCCGGTGACAGCTTGATCGTTCATGTCGAGCAGGCCCGAAATCAGCTCGCTGTACGAACGCAAGACCGCGTCGGCGGGATAAGCCGAATGTTCGCCCGCGAACCGGAGACCGGTCAGCACGCCGAGCCGGGATTCCGTCTGCCGCAACGCGGTTACCGCCTGCGACGGCAGTTTTGGCGTCTGCGCACCGATTTCCTTCGAGAACGCGGCCGAAGCGGCGTCCACCCGGTCACGCTGCGCGCGCAGTTCGGCGGGATCGGCCTTCCGTCCACCCGCGACGAACCGGACGGTCAGATCGCGTTCGCGCTGGAGCTGGTGCACGACCTCGGCGATGGTCCCGTCGACCCGGCCCCGGGCGGCCAGTTCGGCAAGCTGGTCGGCGTGATCGAGGTCCTGTTTGGCGTGCAGCCCGGCGAGTACGACGACGGTGATCGCCGGAATGAGCAGCACCGCAAGGAGTTTCGTGCGCAGGCGCCAGTTGCGCAGGCGCCACCGGCCGCCTGCTTCGGCAACTGCACTTGCATCGTGCGACGCGTCCGCCATCGCGTCGTCACGCGGACGACTTCGCCGACGGGCCACAGACTTCCTTCTCCAAACACGGTGCGAGCACGACCGAGCGCGCTCCGAAACCTACTGGAGGGTAGCGATATCTGGCATCATGCGGAAGTCGCCCACCCTGGCGCGGCACCCGGCGATGGTATTGGCACCGCCCCCTAAGCTCCAGCACGGCCCCGGAAAGATCCCGCGATACAAGAGGATTTCATGCGCGCAGTCACCGCAGTGCTCGTGCTCGCACTGGTGGTGGTGAGCGGGTGCAGCATGTTTTCCGGCGGTGGCGGTGAGAACAAGATCACTCCCGAGCGCAGCACCTTGCGCGTCGGGGTGGGTAACGGGATCGACACCGCCCCGTTGCGGATGGCGGTCGCCGACGGCGCGTTCACGCGCGCCGGGCTCCGCGTCGATCTGGTCGAGGAACCGGATCAGGACAGGGCGCTTTCCCGGCTGGCTTCCGGCGATCTCGACGTCTCCTTCGCCAGCGACGTCGCCTTGTTCAAGGCGGCCGCCGCGGGTGGCGCGTTCCAGCTCCAGGGCGAGGCTTACACGTCGTCGCAGTACACGATGGCGCTCGTGACGCTGCCAGGTTCGAAGTACACCGACCCCGCCAAGAAGAAGACCACGACGATCGCCGTGAACATGCTCGACGACCTCGGCACGCTCACGACGCGCTCGATGCTCGCGGCGTCCGGGGTGAACCCGGAGAAGGTCAAGTTCGTCGTCCGGTCGTTCGAGGAGATGCCGGACGCGCTGCGGGCAGGCGACGCCGACGCGGCGTGGATGACGGAACCGTTCATCACCAAGGCCGCGGCACAGCTCGGCGCGAAGATCGTGGTGGACAGCGCGCGCGGCGCCACGATCGACTTCCCGTTGTCCGCCTACGCCTCCAGCGGGCTGTTCGCGCAGTCGAACCCGCGGACGCTCGCGCTGTTCCGTTCCGCTTTGGGCGAAGCGCAGCAGCGCGGCGACGACCAGGGCGCGGTCCGCCAGGCGCTGCCCCGCGTCGCCGGGATCGACCAGACGACCGCGGCACTGGTGGCGCTCGGCTCGTACCCGACCTCGCTCAACGCCGTGCGGCTGCAGCGCGTCGCGGATCTGATGCACAGCTCGGGAATGCTCGCCAACCGCCTCGACGTCCAAGCGCTCCTCCCGAAGGGCGACCTCCCGTAGGCGGGATCGCCCCCGCGCGCATTTAGCGGGCTAAACGTCGTGGCTCACTCACCCAGTCCGGCCGCGGCGAGGCCGCCCGCGAGCAGCGCGAACCCGTGCTCGGCGGCTTCGACGGCCCGCGGGTACCGGTCGTCCGCGCGTTCCCCCGCGCGCATCCGCTCGCCGTTGGTGTTCTGCAGGGTCCACAGCACGCTGATGATCTGCGCGGCGGCCAGATCGGCGGTGAGCGCCGGGGCGCCCGCCGTGTCGCGGAGCGCGTCGGCGAGCGCCTGCCTGGCGTTGGCGTTGTACTGCAGCATCCGCGCGGCGAGCGCGGGGGTGCCGCCGACCATGCGGTAGAGCGCGAGGATGGCGGGCCGGTCGTTGAGCCCGGTGATGGGGTCGCGCTGCCGGAGCCCGTCGAGGAAGTGCTCACGCAGCGCGCGCAGCGGGGACACGCCGTCCGCCCGCGCGGCGACCACCCTGCCCGCTTCGGTCTCGTGGTCGGCGAACCGGTGCACCACGAGGTCTTCCTTCTTCGGGAAGTAGGTGAACAGGGTCCGGCGGGACACCTCGGCCTTCTCCGCGACCTCGGCGACCGGCACCTGGTCGAACCCCTTCTCCAGAAAGAGCGCGATCGCGACCTCGGAGATCGTCTCCCTGGTACGCCGCTTCTTTCGCTCCCGAAGGCCCTCTTGCTCACTCACGGAAGTCACCCTAGCAATGTTCTACACCCAGGGCTATATTGCACTCAGGCTACTTTTGCACTGAGGAGAGAATGATGACTGACGTGGTGATCATCGGAGCGGGCCCCGCGGGACTCACGCTGGCGTACGAACTGGCGCTCGCGAACATCGACGTGGTGGTGCTCGAACAACGCGAAGAGCGGCTCGAACAGGTCAAAGGCGGCACGATGCAACCGCGCACCGTGGAGCTGTTCGATCTCAGAGGGCTCGTCGAACCGCTTGAGGAGCACACCTACGAGCGACAGCGGGTCGGCGGGCACTTCGGCGGGCTGCCGGTGCCGCTCGACTGCTCCGGCTGGCACACCCGCCACCCGACGCCGGTGGGCCTTCCCCAGTGGACGATCGAGAAGGTTCTCGAAGAGCACGCTGTCGCTCTCGGCGCGCGGGTACTGCGGGGCAAGGCGGTGACCGCTGTCGAGCAGAGCGAGTCGTCGGTGACCGTGCGCGCCGGTGACGAAACCTTCGAAGCCCGCTACGTCGTCGCCTGCGACGGCGCGCGCAGCACCGTCCGCAAGTTCCTCGGGCTCCCGTTCCCCGGCCGCGACGGCACCTTCACGGCCACACTCGCCGACGTCACGCTCACCTCCACCTCGGACCTCGTGCCGGAGCGCGCGGCGCACTTCAGCGAGCTGACGCGGACGGCGAACGGTTACTGGGCAATGCTCGTGCCGGTCGGCGGCGACCTGTACCGGCTGACCGTCGGCGCGACCGACGGGCCGACCGAACGGGACTCGCCGGTCACCGAAGCCGAGATCACGAAGGCCCTCACGGCCGTCTACGGGGAGGAGACGCGACTCGGGCGGATCCTGCACGCCTCGCGGTTCAGCGACGCGACGCGCCAGCTCGAGCAGTATCGGCACGGGCGGATCCTGTTCGCGGGCGACGCGGCGCACATCCACCCGCCGTACGGCGGGCAGGGGCTCAACCTCGGCGTCCAGGACGCGATGAACCTCGGCTGGAAGCTCGCGTCGACCGTGCGCGGCCACACCGACGAGAGCCTGCTCGACACCTACCACGACGAGCGGCACCCGCCCGCCGCGGCCGTGCTGCACCACACGGCGGCCCAGCGCGTGCTCGCCGGGCCCGGCAAGGGCGAGGACGTCGCCGCATTGCGCGACGTCCTGACCGACCTGCTGCGGGTGCCCGAGGCGAACCACCTGATCGCGGGCCTGATGTCCGGCCTCGCCCTGCGGTACGACCTCGGCGGCGGGCACCCGCTCGTCGGGCACCGGATCCCCGACGCCGACCTGGTGACCGCGGGCGGCCGGACCAGGGTGGCGGAGCTGTTCCGGGCCGGGCGCGCGGTGCTGCTCGACCTCTCCGGCGACTCGGACGCCGTCCCGCTGGCGCACCCTGCCGTCGACGTTTTGCCCGCTAAATGCGCCGAAGACCTCGGGGCGGCCAGGGTGTTGGTGCGGCCGGACGGGTACGTGTGCTGGGCGGGCGACGGTGATCCGGCCGCGGCGGCCGAACGCTGGTTCGGGCACCCCGGCCGGTTCTGTCGTGGCGGGAACGTATAAAGGAGGTCGTGACCGATGGCCCTCTGATCGTCCAGTCCGACAAGACCGTCCTGCTCGAGGTCGACCACCCGATGGCGGATGACGCGCGGATCGCCATCGCCCCGTTCGCCGAGCTCGAGCGCGCACCCGAGCACGTGCACACCTACCGCGTCACGCCGCTGGCGCTGTGGAACGCGCGCGCCGCCGGGCACGACGCCGAGCAGGTGGTCGACGCGCTGACCACCTACTCGCGCTTCCCGGTGCCCCAGCCGCTGCTGATCGACATCGTGGACACGATGGCCCGGTTCGGCAGGCTCCAGATCGCCAACCACCCCGCGCACGGGCTGGTGATGTCCACGACCGACCGCGCGGTGCTCGAGGAGATCCTGCGGCACAAGAAGATCAGCCCGATGCTGGGCGCGCGGATCGACCAGGACACGGTGATCGTGCACCCGTCGGAGCGGGGGCGGCTCAAGCAGGCGCTGCTCAAGGTCGGCTGGCCCGCCGAGGACCTCGCGGGCTACGTCGACGGCGAGGCACATCCGATCGAGCTGGACGAGAGCGACTGGTCGCTGCGCGAGTACCAGCGCCAGGCCGCGCAGGCGTTCTGGGCGGGCGGTTCGGGTGTCGTGGTGCTGCCGTGCGGCGCGGGCAAGACGATGGTCGGCGCGGCCGCGATGGCCGAGGCGAAGGCGACCACGCTGATCCTGGTCACGAACACCGTGGCGGGGCGGCAGTGGAAGCGCGAACTGATCGCGCGCACTTCGCTGACCGAGGAGGAGATCGGCGAGTACTCCGGCGAGAAGAAGGAGATCCGCCCGGTCACCATCGCGACCTACCAGGTGATCACCCGCAAGACCAAGGGCGAGTACCGCCACCTGGAGCTGTTCGACTCGCGGGACTGGGGCCTGGTCGTCTACGACGAGGTGCACCTGCTGCCCGCGCCGGTGTTCCGGATGACCGCGGACCTGCAGTCGCGGCGCAGGCTCGGGCTCACCGCGACGCTGGTGCGGGAGGACGGCCGCGAGGGCGACGTGTTCTCGCTGATCGGCCCCAAGCGGTTCGACGTGCCGTGGCGCGACATCGAAGCGCAGGGCTGGATCGCGCCCGCGGTGTGCACCGAGGTGCGGGTGACGCTCACCGACGCCGAGCGCCTCGGCTACGCCACCGCGGAAGCGGAGGAGCGCTACAAGCTCGCCGCCACCGCGAACACCAAGACCGCCGTAATCAAGTCCATCGTGGACAAACACAGGGGTGAGCCGACGCTGGTCATCGGCGCCTACCTCGACCAGCTCGAAATGCTCGGCGACGAGCTGGACGCGCCGGTGATCCAGGGCGCCACCCGGAACAAGGAGCGCGAGAAGCTGTTCGACGAATTCCGCCGCGGCGAGCTCAGCACGCTCGTCGTGTCGAAGGTCGCGAACTTCTCGATCGACCTTCCCGAAGCGTCGGTGGCGATCCAGATCTCCGGCACCTTCGGCTCGCGGCAGGAAGAGGCGCAGCGGCTCGGCAGGCTGCTGCGGCCGAAGGGCGACGGAAGGCAGGCGCACTTCTACTCGGTCGTTTCGCGCGACACCGTGGACACCGAGTACGCGGCGCACCGCCAGCGCTTCCTCGCCGAACAGGGCTACGCCTACCACATCATCGACGCCGAAGACCTGCTCCGCCCGCTCTGACCCGGGCGGATAGCTTTCCGTTGCTGCGCAAGGAAACTCGCGGCGACGCTGGGTGCCATTTCCGCGGGGAGGGCTCCCGGGCGCGAGGGCTACCTTCGCCCGGGTGACCGAATACCCGGGGAACCAGGGCGATCAGCGTTCTCACCTGCCGCCGCGTGCGCCGGCCGGAAAGGCCGACCGGCCGCGGCACCAGCCGCACCGGCTCCGTCGGCCCGATTCGGCGGCCCCGGCTCGGCAGGCGCCCGCGGTGGACCACGAGCGACCGGCGCCGAAAGACCCCGGCCGTGACCGGCCGCTCCCGCGGAACCCGATTTCCGGGACACCCCCGCGGGTGCGGTGGTTGTCCGCGTGCGGGGGCGCGGCGACCGCGCTGATCTTCGTGGTCGCCGCGCTCGACGTGGCCTGCACGGCCGTGACGTGGAATCTCTTCACGAAACTGACCGGCGCGACCTCGAGCCGCACCGCGTACGAGGACGTGTACGACCACGCGGAACCGTTGACCAGCACCGTGCACTGGATCCACCTCGCGGCGGTCGTGCCCGCGGGGGCCGCCTTCCTGATCTGGCTGAGCCGTGTGCGGGCCAACGCGGAGCTGATCTGCGCCGCGCCGCATCGGCTGTCCTACGGCTGGGCCGTCGGCGGCTGGTTCTGCCCGGTGGTCAGCCTGTGGTTCCCGCACACGGTCGTCGCCGACATCTGGAAGGCCAGTGATCCGGGGACCTCGCCCACCGCGGTCAGCCTCCGCACGCGCCCCACCGGGAAGCTCGTTTCCGCCTGGTGGATCACGCTCCTGCTCGGCACCGCCGGTCTTCGCGGCTACCTGCTCGCCGAAGACCAGAACTTCCGGTCCGCCAGCACTCTTTCCGGCGCGCTGCACCGGAGCATCGTGGCGGGCATCCTGTCCTCGGTGCTGGTCGTGACCGCCGCGGCGTGCGCCGCCCTCATCATCCGGCGGATCACCGCCTGGCAACTGGCCGCGGCGGCCGGGCACGGCGCCGCCTGAACGGCCGCCCCCGTCCGGGGGAGGCGGACGCCCCGAAACTGTCATACCATCGAACTAGTGTTCGAACAGTCTTGGAACACGACCGTGGAGGGGTTCACATGACCATCGCACCGTTCCCGCCGCCGGCTCGCTCGCGTGAGCTGGACATGCCGCCGGGGCGCTGGCACGGGCGGCTGTGGGTGTCGGACGGCCCGCTCACCGATCCCGGCTACTTCCGCACGTGCGTGGCCGATTTCGAGCGCACCATGCTCTGGCCCGTGCTCATCCCGCACGACCTGCGCTTCGCGGCCAACGGCGAGGACTGGATCGACGACAGGGGCCGCCTCGCCCCCGCGGACGGCCGGATCGGCGCGGCAGACCCGGAACTGGTGCTGTCCCGCTGGTGGGATCCGAGCTGCTGCGACCGCCGCGACTGCCTGCGCCCGTTCGGCGCGACCTTTCCCGGGCTCGCCAAGCGGACCGCCCGCGGGGTCGACCCGATCGCCGAGGCGGGCAACACCGGCTCGGTGCTCGCCGCGCGCGGGCACTACCGCCTCGGCCTGGTGGAAACCGAGCGGCCCGCGGACATCCCGGCGCTGCTGGGCTGGACCGGGATGATCAAGTCCACCGACGACGTCGCCGCGCTTTCGGCGGTCATGCGCACCTGGGAAGACCGGTTCGGCGCGACCCTGATCGTGCTCGGCTTCGACGCGCTGGAACTCTCGGTCGCCGCGCCGCCGAAGAACCAGAGCCGCGCGCTCGCCGTCGCCGCCGAGCACCGCGCGTTCAGCCTCCGCAGCTTCACCGGCCAGCACAGCAACCTGCGCGAGTTCGCGGCCGCGCTGGTCCACAACCGCCACTGGCGGTTTTCCTGGGACTGACCGGGAAACCGGCCTCGTCAGGTGCGGTCGTGGAGCGTGACGTGGTAGCCGTCAGGGTCGGCGAAGGTGAACGTCCGGCCGAAGGGGCCGTCGATCGGCGCGGAGACGATGGGGTGGCCGTCGGCGACCAGGGCATCGTGAATGTCCTGGACGCCGGTGGCGTGGAGCCAGATCGCGGCACCGATGCCCGGCTGGGCGACGGAAGCGAGATCGGTGCCGGGAATGACGTCGCGGAGCGCGAACGCGATCGGCTTCGTCTCGAAGACGACGGCGTGCGGAGGTCCGGCAGGCGAGCGGACGAGGCCGAGGTACTGCTCGTAGAACGCCTGCGAAGCGGCGAGGTCGCGCGCCTGAAGGGAGATGAAGTCGGGGCCGGTGACGGGCATGATCGTGATCCTCTCTCGATGTCAGCTTCCTGACATAGCTCAATCTATGTCAGAATGCTGACATGAGTCAAGACGGTGTCGACCTGAAGACGTCTCTGGGCTACCTGCTGAAAGAAGCGTCGAGCGCCCTGCGCGTGGCCATGGAGGAGGTGCTGCGGCCGCTCGGCATGAACGTGACGCACTACTCCTGCCTCGAACTGCTGGCTCAACGACCGGGCCTGTCGAACTCCGAACTGGCGCGAGGCGCGTTCGTGACCCGGCAGACGATGAACGTGCTACTCCAAGCCCTGGAACGAGACGGTTACGTGACCAGGCCCGCGGAGGCACCCGTCGGGAAGGCTCTCCCCACGCGGCTCACGCCCCGCGGCAGGCGAAGCCTGGAGAAAGCGACCGTGGCGGTCCGGTCCGTCGAGCTCAGAATGCTGGCCGGGATGACCGAGGCCGAGCAGGCGACCGCGTTCCGGGTTCTGCGGAACATGATCCGGTCCCTGCGCGAAGACGAGGACGGCGCCTAGACCACCGTTCACCCGGAGGATCGCCGCTCCGCGTTTACTCCTGCGGCGCAGGGGTTAACCCGTCGCACGGGGTCGGGTTCACGGGAGGTGCGTCATCGGCGGGATCAGGATCGGCACTTCCGGCTGGCGTTATCCGCCGTGGCGAGGGGTCTTCTATCCGAAGGGCCTGCCGCAGCGGCGCGAACTCGAATACCTTTCCCGGCAGGTCGACACGGTCGAGATCAACGGGTCGTTCTACTCGCTGCAGCGGCCGGAACGGTATCGGGGATGGTTCGACGAAACGCCGGACGACTTCGTGTTCGCGGTGAAAGGCGGCCGGTTCATCACGCACATGAAGCAGCTGCGCGACGTCGAAACCCCGCTCGCCAACTTCTTCGCCTCGGGCGTGCTGGCGCTCGGGCACAAGCTCGGGCCGTTCCTGTGGCAGCTTCCGCCGAGGATGGCGTTCGACCCGGATCGGCTCGCCGCGTTCTTCGACCTGCTCCCCCGCACCACCAGGGCGGCGTCCGCGCTCGCGAAGAAGCACGACGGCAAGCTCAAGGGCGACCCGTACACGAAACCGGGAACTCAGCGGGATCTTCGGCACGCGCTCGAAGTGCGACATCCCAGTTTCGACAGCCAAGAATGCGTGAAACTGTTGCGGGAACACGACATCGCACTCGTCGCCGCCGACTCCGCCGGGAACTGGCCGAGCCTCGACGAAGCGACCGCGGACTTCGGTTACGCCCGCCTGCACGGAGACGAAGAGCTGTACGCGAGCGGCTACACCGACGCCGCGCTGGACCGCTGGGCCGAGACCATCCGGGCCTGGCGGAAAGCGAGCCGCGACGCCTTCGTGTACTTCGACAACGACATCAAGGTCAAGGCCCCCGGCGACGCGCACAGCCTCGCCGAAAAGCTCGGCGTGCGCATCGAATCCGATCAGGGCTGAGCGCGCTCACGGCAGCCCCGCCCGGAGCTGGCGGGTGATGGACGGATCGGTGATCGCGTCGTCCTCGGCGAGCAGGAACGCCTTGGACAGGATGACCGCGAGCCTGCCGTCCCCTTCGAACGGGAGGAACACCTTGCCCGGCGCCTTCGGGCGATGCGCCGGCACGATGCACAGGTAGGTGTCCGCGGGGCTCATCAGGATGTTTCCCGAGCCGAGGTGGATCCGGTAGTCGCGGATCCGGCCGTGCACCACCAGGAACCGGTCGGTCAGCTCGGCCCGGTCCGCGATCTTCGTGCGCGGCAGGAGGCGCTGCAAGGCTTCCCTCCGCACGTTCGCCGATTCGGTCAGGTCCCCGAAGGCCGCCCGCTCCCAATAGCCGCGGTGCCCGCCCACACCACCGTCCACCCAGGTCGGGTCGGCCGCGATCGAGGTCACGCCGACGAACAGGTCGACGTCGCGCATGGCCTCGCTGAACACCAGCGCGGGCACCCTGTCCACAGTGGACGGAAGCCAGCCGCCGGACTCGTCGCGGCGTTCGAAGCGGACCTGGTCCGTCGCACACAGCTGGGGGACGTACTGGCCGCCGTTCTCGTCGGCCAGTTCGAAGGAAAACGAAGCGCGCCAGCCGGTTTCCGCGAACTCCTTCGCCGCGCACGCGTCGAACCCGCCGTTCCAGTAGCCGAGCTGCCCGCCCACCCAGCCTCGCGTGCGCATCAGCGCGTGCGCCTGGGGGTAGCGGAGGATGTGCGCGGCGAACCGGTTCGAGTAGGCCGAGGTGGCTTCTTCGGCGGGCGTGACGAGGTAGATCTCCCGGAATGCCTGCTTGAACGGCTGCGCGAATTCGAGGTCGGCGAACCGCGCGCGCCACGACCGCACCTCCGCGAGCGGCACCCGCAGCGGGTGCCACAACCGGATCTCGTCGTCGGCGACGACGGCGATCTCGGTCTCCCGGTGATCACGGAGGCCGCCATCGACCGGAAGCCCAGCCAGCCATTCGCCGTCGCGCCGGACCTCCCAGATCAGGCTCCTGGCGAAGACCCCGACCACCGGATGCTCGGCGTAGCAAGGGAACCAGTCCGCCGCGGTCCACGTGCGCTCGGTGACCATCAGCTCTTCCAGCCGGGTCCGCTGGCTCGCCACGACGTTCTTGACCTCTTTCGCGAGCGCGCGCAACTCGGCCAATTCGTCGGTGTGCCGCTCCTTCACCACCGCCGGGATGGTGGTCCGCTCCTTGCCCGCCGCGTCCCGCCAGCGCAGCACCAGTTTCGGCACCGGCGCCAGGTCGAGCACGGCGACGTGCTCGCCGACCGGCACTTCGCGGTGCCCGCGGCGGTCGAGGCCGAAGTCCGGGACCGACCGCTCGACGAGCTGGGCGGGGGTCAGCCCGTCCACCGCGGCCGTGGCCTCCAGCGCGGCCGACACGTCCGCGGCCAGCGGCCGGTTCTTGATCTTCGCGCGGCAACGGGTGAGTTGCGCCGTCACCGCGGCCGTACTGTCCACTTCGGACTCGGCGCGGGCCGCCAGCACCAGCACCGCGGCGCGCGCGACCGGGGCGCACCGGGAGTCGGCACCCGAACCGCCGAACCCGGTGCCGGTGTGCACCGCGACATCGCCGAGGAGAGGCGCCACCCACGGCTCGCCGACGTCCGCGAGCAGCCACACCGCGGCGCGCAGCAGCGGACTCGTGTCGGCGTGCAGGAAACGCCACGTCCGGTAGGCCTGCCCGCCCCAGGCGTGCTCCTCGCCGGACTCGCGGTGGGCCAGCAGTTCCGTCAGGAGGACCCGGGCGAGTTCGGCGGCGGGCACCGCGGCCTTCAGGTCCGCGAGCCCGCGCAGCCAGGTCTTCTTGGGCCGAACGCCCTGCCCGTAACCGTCCAGGTACCGCAGGACGCGCGCCGCGGCGGGTGCGCCGAACGCGGTGACCACCGCTTCGCGCGCGGCCCTGCCGTAGGCGTCGCCGTCGTGCAGGATCGACGGCGGGATCGCCGTTTCGTCGGCGGGGAGAAGGGCACGAAGCCTGCTCAACGTACGGCGGCGCACCGGGGGATCCCACGCCGTCTCCTGGCCGATCAGCTCGGCGAACCGGTGGAGCGCGGGCAGCACCGGCGCGCGTTCCGCGGGCGAGGCGCGCTCTGCCGCGGAAAGGGGCAGCTTGACCAGCCCGATCGCGGCGCACTCGCCCTTGGCGAGGGTGAGCGAATACTCCACCAACCAGATCAATTCGTCCGTCGTCCAGGCGAGGCGGCGGTTCGCCAGCGCGGTGAACAGTTCGTCGTGCGGACTCGCCTGGTAGCCGCACTCCCGGTATCGCACCCCCGAGAGGCCGAGCGTCGCGAGCGCGAGCATTCCGGCGGCACGGCGCCCCACGTCGGTGGCGGCCTCGACGCGCTCGCGAAATTCGGGCGCGTGCTCCCACCGGTGGTTCCTCGCCAGGAACGGCAGGCACCAGCCGCCGTGGCACACCACGAGATCGCGCAGTTCCCGCGGCATCACCACATGTTTGAGCAGCCCCGCCACGTTCCCGCGCGCGGCGGCCTTTTCGAGTCTTCGCCGGAAGTCCATCGCGCTCACCCGCCCGCGAGCGGGACGAGCCGGACGAAACTGACCCGCGTGTCCGCGCTCAGCTCGACGGTTTCGTCGAGGCTTTCCACCTGCCGGTCGCCGACCAGCACGAAGAACCCGTTGCCCGCGAACGCCTTTTCGGCGATCGCGGCCTGCTTCCCCCAGTCGAGCTGCCGCGGTTTTCGCAGCAGGTAACCGTTCGCGGTGATCTCGGCGTCGGTGGGCCGCACCAGACCGCGGAAAACCGCTCTCGGGCGTGCGTTGTGCGCCTCGACCTCCGCGCGGACGCGCAACCGCACCAGCTCGCGCACGGTGACGCGCGAGGGCACGTCGGGCACGGTGAAATCGGCGATCTCCCGCCCTGTCGCGGTTTCGTCGTGAATGACCAGTGTGGCCATGATTCCTCCCCAGGTTTCTCGGTCTGGGAAGAACCGTAGCCGCGGGGTCCGACAGTTCCGGACGCGAAGAAGGCCGCCTTCCCAGCCGGGGGCAGACGGCGGGGGAAGGCGGCCACGCTCACCGCGTCAGGCGCTGCGTGCCTGCGCGCGATGCTTGCCTTCGGCGAACTCCTCGACGAGCTTGTCGCAGAACGCGGGAAGGTCGTCGGGATTGCGGCTGGTCACGAAGCCCGCGTCGACCACGACCTGCTCGTCGACCCATTCGGCGCCCGCGTTGCGCAGATCCGTTCGCAGGCTCGGCCACGAGGTCAGCCTGCGACCGCGCACGACATCGGCTTCGATCAGCGTCCACGGCGCGTGGCAGATCGCCGCGACCGGCTTCTGCTGCGCGAAGAACTCCCCGACGAAGCGGACGACGTTCGGCACCGTGCGGAGGTAGTCGGGGTTCGCCACCCCGCCGGGCAGCACGAGCGCGTCGTAGTCGCCCGGCGCGACCTCGGTGACGACCTTGTCGACCTTGAACGTGTCCGCCTTGTCCAGGTGGTTGAAGGCCTGCACGGTGCCGGGCGCGGTCGACACCAGCTCCGGCTGCCCGTCCGCCTTTTCGACGGCCTTCCACGGTTCGGTCAGCTCCACCTGCTCGATCCCCTCCGGGGCGACCAGGAAGGCGACGCGAACTCCGGTCAGCGTGTCCGGCACTGGCGTACTCCTTTCTCGGGTGGCTCACCGGGGACCTACCCGGGAAGCGGCGGTGCCCAAACATCACGACCTAGGCTGTCTTGGTGGACGTCTACGCGATCAGCCTGCACAACCGGTTCCGCGGCATCACCGTGCGCGAAGGCGTGCTGCTCCGCGGCGAAGCGGGCTGGGGCGAGTTCTGCCCGTTCGCCGACTACTCCGACGCCGAATGCGCGCCGTGGCTGGCGTCCGCGTCCGAAGCCGCGGACGTGGGCTGGCCGGAGCCGGTGCGCGAGCGCGTCGAGGTCAACACGACGGTGCCCGTGGTGGCACCCGAACGGGCGTACGAACTGGTCGCCGCGTCGGGATGCCGGACGGCGAAGGTCAAGGTCGCCGATCCGCGCTCACCGCTCTCGGGTGACTGCGAACGCGTGGCCGCGGTGCGCGACGCGCTGGGCCCCGGCGGCGCGATCAGGGTGGACGCGAACACCGCGTGGGACGTGGAAACCGCGGTGCGCGCGATCAAGGACCTCGACCGCGCGGCGGGCGGCCTCGAATACGCGGAGCAGCCGTGCCCGTCGATTGAGGAACTGGCCGCGGTGCGCCGCCGCGTCGACGTGCGGATCGCCGCGGACGAGTCGATCCGGCGCGCGGAGGACCCGATGAAGGTGGCCGTGGCGGGCGCCGCGGACATCGCGGTGCTGAAGGTGGCGCCGCTCGGCGGTGCGCGCAGGGCGCTCGAAGTCGCCGAAGCGTGCGGCCTGCCGTGCGTGGTGTCCTCGGCGGTCGAGAGCAGCGTCGGTCTCGCCGCCGGTCTCGCGTTGGCCGGTGCGCTGCCGTCGCTCGACTTCGCTTGCGGGCTCGGCACGCTTTCCTTGCTGCGCGGGGATGTCAGCGCCGCGTCACTGTCCCCTGTGGACGGTTACCTGCCGGTGCCGCGCGTCGCGCCGGAACCCGATCTCCTCGACGACGTGCGCGCGGACGAACAGACCCGGCGCTGGTGGCTCGACCGCCTCGACCGCGTGCGCGCACTGTCCCGTTAGGATTCATCCGAGCCACGGTTTCGCGAACGCGGCGTAGGTGCCGTCGTTCAGCGCCAGGTGCAGCCACTGGTCCGCCCACTGCTGGAACACCACGTCGCCGCGCGGCAGGAGGTAGGCCTTCTCCGCGAAGGTGAACGGCTGGTCGGGATGCACCGCGCACAGCTCGGGGTGCTGCTTCGCCTGCCACTTCGTTTCGGTCGCGTCGGTGATCATCAGATCCGCGCGCCCGGCGATGACCTCGGCGAAGATCGTGTTGTTGTCCGGGTGCCGCACGATCGTGGCGCGGTGCAGGTTCGCGTCGGCGAACTGCTCGTTGGTGCCGCCGGGGTTGACGATCGCCCGCACCCCCGGCTGGTCGATCTGGGCCAGCGTCTGGAACTTTCCGGCGTTTTCGCAGCGCGTGATGGGCGTTTTGCCGTCACGGACGTAGGGCGCGCTGAAGAATCCGGTCTTCGCCCGGTCGAGCGTGATGGAGACGCCGCCCATCGCCAGGTCGCAGCGGCGGCCCACGTCGTCGGCGACGGTCTTCCACGTGCTCGGCACGATCGTGAGGCGGACGCCGAGCTTCTTCGCGAAGTCACCGGCCATGTCGACGTCGATCCCGCTCCACGCGCCGGTGGCAGGGTCGCGGTAGGTGAAGGGCCGGTAGTCGCCGGTGCTGCACACCTTCACCTCACCGCGGCGCTGCACCTGGTCGAGCCTGCTCGACGGGCCGGGGTGCTCGGGCGCGGCGGCCGCGGTCCCGATCCCCAGCACCGCGAGCAGCACCGCCGCGAGCACTTTTCCAGTCATGCCCTTCACCCTGCCTTCGTCGCTCTACCGGAACGAAGACATGATGCCCCTCAGACGAACTGGTCGCCCTCCGCGCGCAGCTTCCGGCGAAGGATCTTGCCGTTCCCGTTGCGGGGCAAGGCGTCCAGCCAGACCACGTCATGCGGGACCTTGTAGAAGGACAGGTGTGCCTTGGCCAGTTCGATCAGTTCACCAGCCAGTGACTCGTCGCCTTTGTCGGTGGCGACCGCGTAAGCGCGCAGGCTGGTGTCGCCCGCGGAGCGCCGCACCGCGCTGACGGCCGCTTCGAGCACGCGAGGATGGCTCTCCAGCAGCCGCTCGACCTCGCCGGGCACCACGTTCTGCCCGCCGATCACCTCGACGTCGTCGAGCCTGCCGTGCACGTGGATGACGTCGTTTTCGTCGATCGAGGCCAGGTCCCCGGTGCGGTACCAGGTGTCGTACTCCTGATTCGGGCCGAGGCTGCCCTTGGCGACCCCGCGCGTGACGAACGGGGCCTTGATGTGCAGCTCGCCCCGCTCACCGGCGGGCACGTCCTGCCCCTCGGTGCCGACGATCCGCACCGGGCGGCCGTCCCACGCGGGCCCGACCGCGGAGGGCACGTCGTAGTCGACGGGCCTGCCCGCGGCGATGCCACCGATCTCGGTGGCGCCGTAGGCGTTGAGCAGGCGATCGCCGAGGATCGGCACGAGCTTCTCGCGCAACCGCGCGGTGAGCACCTCTCCGGCACAGGTGACTTGCCGCAGGTTTCCGAGCACCTCGGCATGCCCGGGTTCGAGCAGCAGCCGCGCCAGGAAACTGGGCTGGCCGAAGAAGAGCGTGGCGCCGTGACGGCGCATGAGTTCGAGCGCGACGGCCGGGGTGGCCCGTTCGCGCGAGAGCACCGAGGTCTGCCCGATGCCGAACGCGGCGAACACCGAGGACCCCAACCCGCCCAGGAAGTACATCCTGGACACCGAAAACCCGACGGTGCCCGGCGCGCTGACCGGCCGCGGGCCACCCATCTCGTCGAAGTTGCGGTGGCGGAGGAAGCACAGCTTCGGCGCGCCCGTGGTGCCGGAGGTGAACAGGGCCAGCGCCGGGGCGTCGGCGTCCTGGTGGAACCCGGACTCCGGTGCGGCGGCGGCGAGCCGGTCCACCCGGGTGGTCGGGACCAGCCCGGAGTCGTCGAGCCAGCCCGCCGTTTCCGGGTCGACCACGGCGAGCGCGGGCTCCGCCGTCCCCACGTCCCTCGCCAGGTCTTCCCGGCTCATCTGGACGTTGACCGGCACCGCCACGAAACCGGCCTGCCAGGCGCCGAGCAGGCACCAGACCATCTCGACGCTGTCGGGCAGGGCGAGCAGGACCCGATCACCGGGCTTCAGCCCGGCGGCACGGTACCCGCCCGCGACTCGCGCGGCACCCTCGAAAACCTCGGCGAGCGTCCACGACCGCTCGTCGGCGATGAAGGCGACGTTGTTCTCCCACCCCTGTTCGCGGACGTGCTCCAGCAGCGACTGCGTCAAATTTTCGGGCATAGCGGCAGAAATCTCCTCCCCCGGCGACCTGATACCCACCAGCCTTCCAGAAGGTTCGCCGGGCCGCCGCTTCCTACCCCGAAGGTTGCCCGAAACGCCAAAGTTCCTTCCCCCCGGCCGGTGGTGGGCGGGCCGTTGGCCCTGAAAGTGACCTTTGGGGCGGTAGATGCCCCGAAGGTCACTTTCGGGGCATCGTGTGCGCGCCGAGGATCAGGACGGTGTAGCGGTTCGCGGCCAGCCAGCGCGCGCACGAGGCACACGTGTCCCAAGGCGGGAGCAGGGAATGCTTCTGCGACAACAGATCCCGCCGGTGCGCCGACGCATGCCACCAGGTGTGCCCCATCGGCACGAGGAATTCCTGCCCCATTTCGCTCGCCAGATACAGGTGCGCCAGCAGATCACCCGAATACCACCGCACCACGACGCGCAGACTCGGCGGCGGGCTCACTCCTCGTCCTCGTCGACCGGGCCCGTGCCATCGAAATCGTCGACATTCCCCTGGATATCGCGATACCAGCTCATGGCATGACATTCGCGGAAATCGGGCACCGCGGGCACGGCTGACCGCGTGGGCGGTTACCAGGGACAGTTCAAGGGGGCACAATGCGTGGCGTGCGGGAAAATGGCCACGAACCGAACGTTCACCTCCGGTCCGCCCGCGAGGCGGTGCCGTCGCCTCGCGTACCGGGCGTTGCCATGTCGCGCGCCGAATTGGCCGAGGCGGCGAACGCCTGGCTCGTCGAGCACGCAGCACGGCACGGTGTGCTCGACGAGCACTACGTCGCACGGCTGGAACGCGGAAAGATCCGGTGGCCGAACGCCGACTACCGCGCGGCCATCAGCGCGGTGCTCGGTCAAGACGATTCCCGGCTCGGGTTTCGTCCCTCGGCGACGCATCGTCGCCCGATACGACCGCTGACCCCCGAACGGGAAACCGTCGGCCAAGGCACACCCGGAAAATTCCACCGCGATTCGCCGAACTCGGTCACCGCACCAGCGGACGTCGTCGCCATCCAGGCCATGTGCGCGGGATTCCAGACCGCCGACCGCCAGGTCGGCGGCGGCGCCCTGTACCGCACCGTCGTCCGGTACCTCAACGCCGAAGTCGCGCCGAAGCTGCTCGATCCGCACAAGCGGAGCGGGGCCGCGCTGTTCGCGGCAGCTTGTTCGGTCACCGAGATCGCGGGCTGGATGGCGCACGACAGCGGCGACGACACCACCGCGCGCTCGCATTTCGATTCCGCCTACCGGCTCGCCGTCGCCGCCGGAAACGAAGCATTGACCGGAAACGTGTGCGCGTCGATGTCCCATCTCGCCGGGCAACTCGGAGTTCCGGCGGACGCGGTCCGCATCGCCGAAATCGGCCTCACACGGGCAAAGCGAGCGCCCGGTACCACCGCGTTGCTCTCTCGTCTGCATGCGATGCGGGCGCGTGGCCTCGCGATCGGTGGTGACTCCCGGGCGTGCGTGACCGCCCTCGAAAAGGCCGAGCAAGCACTGGGCCGCGTCGGCGATGAGCGGGCTGCGGAGTGGATAGCCGGGTTCGACGCCGGATCACTCGCCAGCGAGACGGCACTGTGCCTGCGCCGACTCGGCGATCTGTCCGAAGCGCGGCGGCAGGCGGAGCTCGTGATCACACTGCGCCAGGGCGACCGAGTACGTTCACGCGCGTTCGGCCAACTCACCCTTGCCAGAGTGCTCGCTGATGCCGGTGAGCCCGGCGAAGCCGCCGCCATGGGAATCGCGGTGTGCGAAGTGTTGCCCGCGCTCAGCTCCACACGTGTACGCTCCCGCCTCGATCGTCTCGGAGAAGTGTTGCAGCACAACAACTCCGTTCCGGAGGTCGCGAACTTCCTGGACCGTCTCGCGGTCGACGACAACCAGCAGGAGAGCAGCGCGTGGCCGGTGTAGCGGAGCCAGGACGGTGGGCGTACCTCGCGGAAGGCAACGCCAAACAAGCACGGAAGCGGGTGGCCGCGGACGTGCTGATCCGCGACGAAGCGGGCCAGGTCCTTCTGGTCGATCCGACCTACAAGGAACACTGGGACCTCCCCGGCGGAATGGCCGAAGCGAACGAACCTCCCCGTGCCGCCGCCACCCGCGAACTGCGCGAAGAACTCGGCTTGACCATCGCGGTGGGGCGCGTGCTGGTAATCGACTGGGACGGTCCGCACGGACCGTGGGACGACCAGTTGATCTTCGTGTTCGACGGCGGGACACTGACCGCCACGCAGGTTCAGGCGCTCAGGCTCACCGATGACGAGTTGTCCGGCTTCGCGTTCGTCCCGCACGCCGAGGCCGCGAACCGGTTGCGGCCCGACATGGCGGATCGGCTTGCGCGCGCACTCGCCGCACAGCGCGACGGCACTACCGACCATGCAGAGCGGCGTCACCAGCCCCGAAAGTGACCTTCGGGGCACTCAGGTCCCCGAAGGTCACTTTCGGGGCATGTGGGAAGCCATCACGGCACCGAAGCCGGTTCCCGCGTGGCGATCGACCGTGGCAGGAGGAACGGGGTGGCGAGCAGGAGGATCCCGGCGACCGCGATGGCCGTGCGGGGGCTGGTGAGCTGGGCCAGGAGGCCGCCCAGCATGGTGAGCGCGGCGATACCGGCGCTGCTCGTGATAGACCACGCCGCGAGCACCCTGGCATGGCGGGCGGGATCGGTGGTGGTCAGCCGGTGGGCGGCGAACACCGAGTTGAACAGGCTCACGCACACGATCAAGCCGAATTCGGTGACCATCACGATCACGAGCCCGGCGAAACCCGGCTGGACGAACACCAGCCCGAGCGACCAGCACGCCCGGAGCACGCCGAAGGTTCGCAGTACTTTCCTTTTGCCCCAACGGAAAACGAGGCGGCGGGCGAGGCGCGCGCCGATCAGGCCGCCGAGGCACGGGACCGCGAACGCCAGCCCGTACTGCCAGACCGGGAACCGCAGCTTCGACAGCATCAGCACCGACAGCACCGGCTCCGTCGCCATGATCAATCCGTTGACCAGCACGGTGTTGAAGAAGAACCGCCGCAGCGCCGGATGGGCGAGGATGTACCGCCAGCCCTCGGCGAGGTCGCTCCACCGACGCGTCCGGGTCTTCCCCGAAACCCGCTCGGCTCCCCGGATCGCGGTGATGCCGAGCGCCGAAAGCAGGTAGCTCAGCGCATCGACGACCATGGTGGCCACCGGCCCGAAGAACCCGATCGCGGCGCCACCGAGGGGTGGCCCGATGATCGTGGCCGACCAGGTGGTGGCTTCGAACCGGCTGGTGGCCGCCAAAAGCCCGGTTTCCGGGACGATGGTCTTGAGGTAGGCGCCGCTGGCGGCGGTGAACGCGATCTTCGCCGACGCAGTGACCAGGGAAACCATCAGCAGCTGCACGAAGGACAGCACGCCGAGCCAGTAGGCGAGCGGCACCGACGCCAGCGCCGCGAAGCGGACCAGGTCCGCGGCGATCATCACCGGGCGCTTGGCGCGGAACTCCATCCACGGCCCGAGCGGGACCGCCAGCAGCGCCCCGAGCGCGAGCCCCGAAGCCGACAGCGCCGCCACTTCCGCCGAACTGGCGTGCAGGGCTTCGATCGCGACGACTGAGAACGCCCCGAACCCGAGCCCGGTCCCGTAGGCGCTGACCGCGTAGGCCGCCCACAACCATCCGAACGCCCGGCCGAGATTCGCCCGCTGTCCCATTTTCGCCCCCACGTCGAAGTGCCGAGGCAAGAGAAGCCGATGCATGCCGGAAGCCACCAACAACGGGCCGAGCGGCGTGTCACAACCGCCGGTTGTGGGAGTAGGTTCTCCCTTCGTGGATCTCGATGCGGTTCGTACCTTCGTCGCCGTCGCCGAGACCGACCAATTCCAGGCCGCCGCCGACGATCTGGGGATCACCCAGCAGGCGGCGTCGAAACGCGTGGCGAACCTGGAAAAGGAACTCGGCGTGCAGCTCTTCGCGCGCACGGCGAGGGGCGCCCGGCTCACCGTCGACGGGCAAGCGCTGCTTCCGCACGCGCGCGAACTCCTGCACGCCGCCGAACGGGCCACCGCGGCCGTGACCCCGGGCCGCAGGCCGCTGCGGATCGACGTGATGAACCGCAGGACCACACCCTCCAACGTCCTGCACGCGTTCTACCAGCAGAACCCGGGTATCGAACTCGACGTGGTCACCCTGACCGGCGTCGGAACCGAATCGGTGCTGGCCGACATCGGCGGCGGCACTCTGGACGCCACCTTCAGATCGCTGCGCGACTGCACTGTCCCTAGTGGACTGAAGGCGGCGCGCGTCATCGACGAACGACACGAACTGCTGGTCGGCCCGAGGCATCCGCTGGCGAAGGCCAAGGCGGTCACGGTGGCCGAACTGGCCGGGCACCCGGTCTGGATGCCCGGCCTGTCCGAGGCCGAGCCGGTCGGCTACTACGACGATCTGGCGAAGGCGTTCGGGCTCACCATCGACACCGGCGGCCCGGTCTTCGGCATCGAGGCGCTCCTCGCCGAGATCGCGCACTCACCGCGACTCGCCAACCTGGTCGGCGAGGGCTCCCGCTACTTCTGGCCGGAAAGCTACGACCTGCGCCGGATCCCGATCGTCGACCCGGTCGTGGTCTACCCGCTTTCCGTGGTCTGGCGCGCGGACAACCCGCACCCCGTGCTCGCGAACTTCCTGGAATACCTGCGAATCCGGTACGAAGCGACCGCGAGCGACGAGGTGTGGACGCCTGGCTGGGCGCGCTGAGGTCAGGCAGCGCGGGACCACGCCCTTTCGTAGGCCCGCACCAGCCACGCGTTGGCGCGGTTCTCGTCACCGCGTTCGGGAAGCGGCGACGAATCGGCGAGCTTCGCGAGCTTGTTCTCCAGCTCCTCGGCGGCCTCGAGCGCCTCGTCCTTGGTGCGGCGGCCTTGGCGCAGATCTCGCAACCAGGTCAGCCACGGCTCGGGGACCGGCAGCGTGATCCGGCCCGTCTCCAGCAGCTCGACGCCCTGCACGCCGAGGCGCACCATGTGCATCGCGAACTTCGTGTCGAAGCCGTACTTCTCGATCAGCTCGGGGCGGTTGGTGTGCCGCCCGCGCAGGCCGAGCATCCGGCTCCGCTGCGCGCGCAGGTACCCCTGGAACCGCTTGCCCGCCACGCGGGAAACGACCATCTCGGGATTCGCGCGGATCTCGTGGCCCAGTTCGTCGATGCGCACGATCTCCGACTCCGGCACGAACAGGGGCAGCAGGACCGTGGGATTGCCCGCGAGCGCCAGGCGGAGCCACTTCCGCAGCGAGTACACGGTGAGGTCGAGATCGCCGGGACCGGAGCGGACGCCTTCGGGTTGGGTGCGGAAGATGTACTGCTCGAACCGGCGCAGCCCGATGACGTACTCGGGCGGCTCGACGCAGATGCCCATCTCGTCGCGATCGTCCTGCCCCGCCACGGCGGTACCGTGCAGACCGGATCCCACCTGGCAGCGCAGGATCGTGCCGCGCTCCGCGATGGCGGCGAACTCCTGGCTGTCGTGTTTCATGCCGGAAGTTGTACCGGGCCCGGCCACCGGAGGGCACCTGGTTTTCGGGTCTCAGGGTCACGGTTCCGGGTTCGCTCAGGGCTGGTCCCCGATGTGCGTTTAGCCCGCTAAACGCAGCATGGAGGCATGAACAACGACGCGTACTCCCCCGAGACCACCACCAAGAAGCTCCGCCGCAGCAGCACCGACAAGATGCTCGCGGGCGTGTGCGGCGGCTGGGCCAAGATGCTGGGCATCGACGCCTCGCTGCTGCGGATCCTGTTCGTCGCCTCGGCCATCATCGGCGTCGGCACCCCGGTGCTGATCTACCTCGCCTGCTGGATCCTGATGCCGGAAGAGCACGCCGCCTGATCGCCATGGGCGCGCGGAAGGCCCACCGAAACCATCGACGACGACGCGAAAAGGCCCGGGTGCGGATCGCACCCGGGCCCTTCGTCGTACTGGGCTGAACTCAGAAGTCCATGCCACCCATGCCGCCGGACGGGTCGGCCGGAGCGGCAGCAGCCTTCTCCGGCTTGTCCGCGACGACAGCCTCGGTGGTCAGGAACAGCGCCGCGATGGAAGCGGCGTTCTGCAGCGCGGAGCGGGTGACCTTGGTCGGGTCCGGCACGCCGGCGGCGAGCAGGTCCTCGTACTCACCCGTGGCGGCGTTGAGGCCGTGGCCCTGCGGCAGGCCCTTGACCTTCTCCGCCACGACGCCGCCTTCGAGGCCGGCGTTGACCGCGATCTGCTTGAGCGGGGCCTCGACGGCGACCTTGACGATGTTGGCGCCAGTGGCCTCGTCACCGGTCAGCTTCAGGCCCGCGAACGCGACCTCGGCGGCCTGGATCAGCGCCACGCCGCCACCGGCGACGATGCCCTCTTCCACGGCGGCCTTCGCGTTGCGCACCGCGTCCTCGATGCGGTGCTTGCGCTCCTTCAGCTCGACCTCGGTGGCGGCACCGGCCTTGATGACGGCGACGCCGCCGGCCAGCTTCGCCAGACGCTCCTGGAGCTTCTCGCGGTCGTAGTCGGAGTCCGAGTTCTCGATCTCCGCGCGGATCTGGTTGACCCGGCCCTGGATCTGGTCCGCGTCGCCGGCACCTTCGACGATGGTGGTCTCGTCCTTGGTGATGACGGCCTTGCGGGCCTTGCCCAGCAGGGAGATGTCGGCGTTCTCCAGCTTGAGACCGACGTCCTCGCTGATCACCTGGCCACCGGTCAGGATCGCGATGTCCTGCAGGATGGCCTTGCGGCGGTCACCGAAGCCAGGCGCCTTGACGGCGACGGACTTGAAGGTGCCCTTGAGCTTGTTGACGATGAGGGTGGCCAGCGCCTCGCCCTCGACGTCCTCGGCGATGATCAGCAGCGGCTTGCCGGACTGGATGACCTTCTCCAGCAGCGGCAGCACGTCCTTGACGGTGGAGATCTTGGAGCCGAAGAGCAGGACGTAGGGGTCCTCCAGCTCGGCTTCCTGACGCTCCGGGTCGGTCACGAAGTAACCGGAGATGTAGCCCTTGTCGAAGCGCATGCCCTCGGTGAGCTCGAGCTCGAGGCCGAAGGTGTTGCTCTCCTCGACGGTGACGACGCCTTCCTTGCCGACCTTGTCGAGCGCTTCGGCGATCAGGTCACCGATGGTGCGGTCGGCGGCCGAGATCGAGGCGGTAGCAGCGATCTGCTCCTTGGTCTCGATCTGCACGGCGGCCTTGTGCAGCTGCTCGGTGATGGCCTCGACGGCCTGCTCGATGCCGCGCTTCAGGCCGATCGGGTCGGCGCCGGCGGCCACGTTGCGGAGACCCTCGCGGACGAGAGCCTGCGCGAGCACGGTGGCGGTGGTGGTGCCGTCACCCGCGACGTCGTCGGTCTTCTTGGCAACTTCCTTGACGAGCTCGGCCCCGATCTTCTCCCACGGGTCCTCGAGCTCGATCTCCTTGGCGATGGAGACGCCGTCGTTGGTGATGGTCGGCGCGCCCCACTTCTTCTCGAGCACGACGTTGCGGCCACGAGGGCCAAGCGTCACCTTGACGGCTTCGGCGAGGGTGTTCAAGCCGCGCTCAAGCCCGCGGCGTGCGTCCTCGTCGAACGCGATCAGTTTGGCCATTGCGGTGTGGTCCTCCGGTATTGGGCGCCGCCGTCGGCCTGTTCGGCGACAGCGGCAGGACACGTCCTCGGCCAGGCTCGGTGCCCGCGACGGACGACTTCGCCCCCGGAAGGGTCCCTCCGGAGAACGCAGCCTCACCGTCCCGACCTTCAGGCGGGCGATCGGTGACCACCCGCCTGGCACTCGACGGCGCCGAGTGCCAATGCCGGTTTTAGCACTCTCCCGACCCGAGTGCAAGAAGGCCAGGTCAGGTGGACGGGCGCACCGAGACCGTGCCGGGCGGCGGGGGCAGCTGCGATCCCGACGACGTGCTCGGCTTGGCGCCGCCGCTGGGCCCGACGGGGATCTGCGGCGCGGTGGTCTGCGGCGCGGACGGCGTGGCGGGACCCTTGTCCTTGTCGTCGCTGCCGAAGTAGATGATCGCGAACACGACGGCGGCCGCGACCACCACCGCGCCGACCGCGACCCACACCCACTTGGTCGCCTTGCCGACCTTGTCGGCCTTCTTCGCCTCGCCGAAGCCGGGTTCCGAAGGCTGTTGCTGCTGACCGCCGAACCCCGGCGGCGGCCCGTAGCCCGGCGGCTGCTGGCCCGGCTGTCCCTGCTGCGGTCCGCCGAAACCGGCCTGGCCGGGCGGCGGCCCCTGCGGGAGGCCGTGCGGCTGGCTCTGCTGCGGCATGCCCTGCGGCGGTTGCCCGAGCCCCTGCGGCGGGTACCCGCCCTGGCGCGGGTAGCCCTGCTGCGGTCCGCCGTA
Organism: Amycolatopsis sp. CA-230715; assembly: GCF_018736145.1. Lineage (GTDB taxonomy): Bacteria > Actinomycetota > Actinomycetes > Mycobacteriales > Pseudonocardiaceae > Amycolatopsis. The sequence goes on along the minus strand of NZ_CP059997.1, from coordinate 5,275,041 downwards.
ACCGGGCGGCGAACCCTGCGGCGGAGGTCCCTGCGGCGGCGTGCCTTGCGGCGGATAGCCCTGCTGGCCCGGTTGTTGTCCCTGCTGGCCGTAGCCGGGCTGCTGCCCGTACGGATTGTTCATCTGGCCCCCCTCGGCCCGTGACGCGCCCTCTCCGACGGCGGCGACCGCCCCCGCCCTGCCGCCGCGCTGCTCCGGCCCGGTTTCCTGGCGCGCGCTGATCGCCTTGCGCGCCGCGGTGATCAGCTCGCCGCAGTTCTCGTACCGGTCGGCCGGGTTCTTCGCCATGCCCTTGCGGATCACGTCGTCGATCCCCGGCGGCAGCGAAACCTGCCTCGACACCGGCGGCGGATCGCCAGCCAGGTGGCCCTTGATGACGGTCTGCACGTCGCCGGAGAACGGCGGGCGCCCGGTCAGGCAGGCGTAGAGCACGCATGCGAGCGCGTACTGGTCGGTCCTGCCGTCGAGCGGCTCGCCGCGCAGGTGCTCTGGTGCGGCGTAGGTGGGCGAGCCGAGGAAGTCGCCGCCACGCGTGCGGTGGCCGGTGGCGCCACGCCGGGTGAGCCCGAAATCGGCGACGTAGACGTGTTCGCGGGTCGACTCGCGGCTTGTCACGAGTACGTTCGCCGGCTTGACGTCGAGGTGCACGAGGCCGCGGTGGTGCAGGCTGTCGAGTGCGTCGGCGACCTGGTCGAGCAGCCGCAGCGCGCGGTCGGGGTCCATCGGCGAGTTCGCGATGAGCCCGGCGAGGTCACCGCCGTCGACCATCCGCATGGCGATGTAGAGCATGCCGTCGAGCTCGCCGAAGTCGTACAGCGGGACGACGTTGGCGTGGTCGATGGCCGAGGTGTTGCGCGCTTCGTCCACGAAGCGCTCGCGGAACTCGGCGTCGGCGCCGAGATGCTCGCCGATCACCTTCAACGCCACCTTGCGACCCAGTCGCACGTCGGTGGCCTTGTACGTCACGCTCATGCCGCCCTTGCCGAGCACACCGTCGATGCGGTAGTTGCCCAGCCGGCGACCGGTGAGGTCCCCCGACACATCGCCTGTCACGCAGCGCAGCCTAACGCCCTGCCCGGCGACGCCGCTGGGGGTTCAGCTTTAGCGGGGTTCTCAGACCTTGCGGACGTCGGCTGCCTGACTGCGCCCGTCCCGGCCGGACTGCACCTCGAACTCGACGCGATCGCCTTCGTCCAGAGTGCGGAAACCCTCTGATTGGATCGCGGAGTAGTGCACGAACACATCGGGGCCTTCGGTGGATTCGATGAACCCGTAGCCCTTTTCCGCGTTGAACCACTTGACCGTGCCTACAGCCACGGCGTCCTCCTATAGACCGAAGAACACGCCGGCGAGGTCACGGGGCGGGCCGGCGCTTCAAGCTCAGCTCACGCTACCGGATCGGGCGACGGGTTCAATGGTCAATTCGGCGGGATTGACACTCATCCCTTTCGCGCGCGGACGAACACCTGACCCGGCCCGGCGAAGTCCAGCGCGAGCCCTTCGCCGGTGCGCACCGACTGCGGTCCCGACGGATCGAGCGCGCGCAAGCGGCACTGCACGGTGTCCAGGTAAGCGACTACGAAACCCGGTGTGATGGTGACGAGTTCGCCGCGTTCGAGGGTGAGCGCGTCGACGGGTCCGGCGCAGGCGAGCACGAGCGGTCCGGTGCCGCTGTAGTGCTCGAGAAACCCGCTGTCCCCGCCGAACAGGGTCTGCAGGCCGTGCCAGCCGTCGTCCCTGCGCACCGTGGAGGGCCGGGCGAAGAAGGCGTCCTTCGCCACGCACCAGCCGTGCGACCCGTCGAGTTCGAGCGCGTACACATCGCCGGAACTCTGTGGTGCGAGGTCGATCCAGCCGCCCTCCGCGGGCGCGGTGAACACCGAGTACGCGGACTTCGACGCCGCGCGCGAGCCGCCCCGCGCGGGCTGCGCCTCGACGACGCCGAAGCTGCTGGCGAGCATGGTGTCCGCGAGCGCCTGCACCGCTTCGCCCGGCTGCAACCGGACCCTGGCGACGCCGAACGCGGGCGTGTGCCGGGTGTGCACCTCCACGAAAGCGCTCCTCGTCTCCTAGCGGCTCGGGACCTGGGCGATCACCCACGCCGACAACGCCGACGGGTTGCGGGTCTGGGTGAGGACCTGGCCAGGCCCCGCGAAGTCGAACACGAGCCCTTCACCGCTCTTCAGGGACTGGATGACGCCCTGCGACACCTTGCGGATCTGCTGCTGGACGGTGTCGGCGAAAGCGACGACGTGGCCGGTGTCGATGGTGATCATCTCGCCCGGCTGCAGGTTCACCGTCTCCAGCGCGCCGTAGCAGGCGACGACGAGCGGGCCCTGGCCGGTGGCGTGGGTGAGAAAGCCGCCCTCGCCGCCGAAGAGGTTCTTCATGCCGCCCCAGCGCGTTTCGGTGTGCACGCTGTGCGCGGAAGCGATCCAGGAACCCCTCGTGACGCACCAGCCCTGCCGGCCGTCGAGGTTGATCACCTGCATGTCGCCGGGCAGATTGGCGGCGACGTCGACCCAGCCGCCGTTCTGCGGCGCGGTGTAGGTGCTGACGAAGAACGACTCGCCGGACAGGAACGCCCTGCCGAGGCCCTTCATCACGCCGCCCTGCGCCTGCGACTGGACGTGCACGCCGTAGCTGGTGGCGGCCATCGCGCCGGATTCGACCTGGCACGGCTCACCCGGTGCCAGCAGCAGTCTCGCGACCGCGAAGGACGGTTGGTGACGGACCTGCACCTGCATTCGGATATCCCCCTGTCGAGATAGGACGCGCGACGCGAGCGCAGAGAGTTTCGCACGACCGGCTACGCCAGACGGGTGGCATGCCGGAAAAGCCGCGGAGGAGGCAGGATGAGCGCGTGATCGGAGTAGACGAGTACCGCGCGACGGTGACCGCCCTGCTCGGCGACGCGGCGGTCGCCGTGCTCCCGCTCGCCGCGTGCGACGGGCTGGTGCTGGCAGAAGACGTCCGAGCCGGGGTTTCCTTGCCGCCGTTCGACAACTCCGCGATGGACGGGTACGCGGTGCGGTCGGTGGACGTGGTCGGCGCGAGCCGGGAGCGGCCGGTCGAGCTGCCGGTCGCGGCGGACATCCCGGCTGGCCTCGTCGACGTACCCGCGCTGCTGCCCGGGACCGCGCACCGGATCATGACCGGCGCGCCGGTGCCCGTCGGCGCGGACAGCGTCGTGATGGTGGAGAACACCGACGCCGGTTCGTTCGCGTCGGCTCCCGGTGACGTGGTGCGTGTGCACGCGCCGTCCGCGCCGGGCACGCACCTGCGCCGCACCGGCGAGGACGTGGTCAGGGGCACGGTCGCGCTGCCGTCCGGTTCCGTGCTCGGACCGGCGCAGCTCGGGCTCGCGGCGGCGGTCGGGATCGCCGAGCTGCCGGTGCGGGTGCCGCCGAGGGTGCTCGTGGTGTCCACCGGGTCCGAACTCGTGACGCCGCCGGACGAACTGCGGCACGGGCAGATCTACGAGTCGAACAGCGTGATGCTGGCCGCGGCGTTGTCCTCGCTCGGGTGCCGAGTCGAGGTGGTGCGCGCGGTGGTCGACGACGTCGCGGAGTTCCGCGCGGTGCTGGAGCCGAAACTGGCCGCGGCGGACCTGCTGATCACCTCCGGCGGGGTGAGCGCGGGTGCGTACGAGGTGGTGAAGGACGCGCTGACCAGCGCGGGCGTGGAGTTCGGGAAGGTCGCGATGCAACCGGGCGGGCCGCAGGGCTGCGGCCGCTGGAACGGGGTTCCGGTGGTGACGCTGCCGGGCAACCCGGTGAGCGTGCTCGTGTCGTTCGAGGCGTTCCTGCGGCCGGCGCTGCTCACCTCGCTCGGGCACGCGGTGGCGGACCGGACGAGGGTGCGCGCCAGGCTCACCGAATCGCTGAACTCGCCGAAGGGGAAGCGCCAGTTCCGGCGCGGTTTCTACTCCCACGCCGAGGGCGAGGTCACCGGCGAGGTCGGGCCCCGAGGCGGGCCGGGATCGCATCTGCTGGCCGCCTTCACGCAGGCGAACTGCCTGATCGTGCTCGGCGAGGACGTCACCGAGGCCGCGGAGGGCGACGAGGTCGACGTCCTGCTGCTCTGACGCTCGGTAGCCTTGGGTCATGAGTAGCGCGATGGGCATTTTCTCGTGGATCATCTTCGGCGCGCTCGCGGGCTGGGCGGCGAACGTGGTGATCGGCGGCCGCGACCGCCGCCGGGGATGCCTGTTCAGCGTGCTCGTCGGGGTGCTCGGCGCCGCGCTCGGCGGGTTCGTCTACCGCCTGGCCACCGGCAAGGAGCGCACGTTCGACTTCGACTTCCCGAGTTTCGGCGTCGCCGTGCTCGGCGCCATCCTGCTGCTGGTGATCCTCCGGCTCGTCACGGGCGTCAGCGACCGGCGCAACGATCGTGACCGTTGGTAACGTTTCGCCGACAGGTGGTCACATTCCGGCCGTGCGCCTCTAAACTGATCCTCTTGCGGCCACCGCGGTACCCGACCGGGTGGGTGCGTCGTCGGGGGACGCATCCACCCGGCGTCCCCGCTCGATCGCCCGCAACGCCACCGCCCGCTCGGGCAGCGGCGGCAACGGCGCCGAGATGATCTCGGCACGCCATGCCGCGAAGAGCACGGCCAGCCTGTCCGTGATCACGTACACCTCGTCCTCCCTGCGACTACTACGGAATGCAATCGGCGACGACCACGAACCGTTAGCCCGAAAACCCCGGCGGGGGGATGCGCGCGGCGGTGATGATCGCCACGCCGGAGCAACGGACGCGCACCGGCTGGGCCCGGCCCGGCCCGGCCCGGCCGTGCGAGCGGTAGCGTGTGCGGCACACGGCCACCACGACAAAACGGGGTATTCCGACCAGATGAGCGCCACCTCGCCCGGTAAGCCGGCGCCAGCGAGCAACCCCATCGCCCACGCCATCGAACTGGCCCGCGAGACGCTGCCGCCGATGCACCCGGCAGGGCGCCCGTTCGTGCTCGGCGGTGCCGCCGCGACCTTGCTGCTGCGCCGTTTCTCCAAGCCGCTCGGCACACTCGGCGCGCTGGCCACGGTCGCCACCGCCGCCTTCTTCCGCGAGCCGCGCCGCGTGCCGCCGACACGGCCCGGCCTCGCGATCGCCTCCGCCGACGGGCTGGTGTCCCTCATCGAGGACGCCGTGCCGCCCGCCGAACTCGGCCTCCCCGCCGAACCCCGCACCAGGGTCAGCGTGTTCCTGTCGGTGTTCGACGTGCACGTCCAGCGCACGCCCGCGGCGGGCGTGATCGAGAAGATCGCTTACCGGCCGGGAAAGTTCCTCTCCGCCGACCTCGACAAGGCCAGCGAGGACAACGAGCGCAACTCGGTGCTCATGCGCACCGACGACGGCCACGAACTCGTCGTCGTGCAGATCGCCGGGCTCGTCGCGCGCCGGATCGTCTGCCAGGTCTCCGAAGGCGAGAAGGTCGGCGCCGGGGACACCTACGGCCTGATCCGGTTCGGTTCGCGCGTGGACCTGTACCTCCCGCCCGGCAGCACGCTGCTGGTCCGCAAGGGCCAGCGGACCATCGGCGGCGAAACACCGATCGCCGAGCTGCCGGGGCGATCGCGATGATGGCGCGGACCACCCCCGGTGTCCGGCTGCTGCCGAACGCGATCACCGTGCTCGCGCTGTGCGCCGGGCTGTCGGCGGTGCAGTTCGCGCTCATCGGCAACTACCAGATGTCGATCGCGTCGATCGGCATCGCGGCGATACTCGACAGCCTCGACGGCCGCATCGCGCGCCTGCTCGACGCGACGTCCAAGATGGGCGCGGAGCTGGATTCCCTGTCCGACGCCATCTCCTTCGGCGTGGCTCCCGCGCTCGTGCTGTACGTGTGGCACGCCGACGGCGAGCGCATCGGCTGGATCGCGTCGCTGGTCTTCGCGGTGTGCATGGTGCTGCGGCTCGCGCGGTTCAACACCTTCCTCGACGACACCGAACAGCCGCCGTACGCGTCGGAGTTCTTCGTCGGCGTGCCCGCGCCCGCCGGTGGCCTGCTCGGGTTGCTGCCGCTGATCGTCACCCTCCAGTTCGGCAACAGCTGGTGGTCGTCGCAGTGGTTCACCTGGATCTGGACGGTCGCCATCGCGGCGCTGCTGATCAGCAGGATCCCGACGCTGTCGCTGAAGACCGTGAAGGCGTCGCCGAAGTTCGTCGCGCCGCTGCTCGTCGGCGTCGGGCTGCTGGCCGCGGCGATCATCTCCTTCCCGCTGATCTCGCTCGCCGTCGCGCTGGTGCTCTACCTCGCGCACGTGCCGTACTCGGTGTACCGGCACCGCTGGCTGGCGAACCACCCGGAGGCGTGGGACGTCCCGCCGCGCGAGCGCAGGACGATCCGGCGTTCGCGGAACCAGCGCAGGCTCGGCCTTCGCCGCCCGATCAGCGGGCGGGTCGCCGGTGCCGCGCGCCGCGCCGTGCGGTTGCAGCGCAACGGGCACGGCGGGTACCCGTCGGGCTCGTACCGCGCCGGCCAGAACGGCCGGGGCGACGGCGACGGCTCGGGGCAGCGGCGCCGCAGCTGGCGCCGCATCGGGTTGCGGCAGCGCGGCAACCATTAGGGTTGCGGGGTGTCGTCACCTCAGATCACGCTGACCGTCCGGCTCACGCCCTCCGCTTTGGACACCCGGCGCGGTGTCGTGCGGCTGCACCCCGAGGTGCTCGACGCGCTCGGCCTGCGCGAGTGGGACGCGGTGCGGCTCACCGGCGCGCGGTCCAGTGCCGCGCTCGCCGCGCCCGCCGCCGACGGTGCCATTCCCGGCATCGTGCTCGCGGACGACGTGACGATGTCGAACCTCGGGGTCAGCGAAGGATCCGAGGTGGTGCTCTCGCCCGCCGAGGTGACCGTGGCGCGCACGGTGACCGTCGCGGGCTCGCGGCTGGCCAGCACCGCCCTTTCGCCGCACACGCTGCGGCTCGCGCTGATCGGCAAGGTGCTCACCGTCGGGGACGCGGTTTCCCTGCTGCCGCAGGATCTCGCGCCGCCGCCCGGCTCGGACGTGATCGGGGTGCGCGGTCAGCTGTCGCGGTCGATCGGCGCCACCTGGACCAACGAACTGCTCACCGTGTCCGCGACCGATCCCGGCGGCGTCGTCGCGGTTGGACCGTCCACTGTGGTCACTTGGCGCGACGGCGCGCGTCCCGCCGCTGCCGAGCCGGAAGCCCCGCGCGCCGGGGGCGAGATCGTCGCTTCCACGCGCGCGGTGAGCGGCGGGGACGATTTCATCGACGCCGAAATCGTCGAGGACACAGTGGACACCGCCGAAACCCCGGAAGAGGCCGAGGTGCCCGCGATCGCGGACCTCGCCGGTGCGGAATCGGCCGCGCGCAAGCTCATCGAGTGGTTCGACCTCGCCTTCCACCGGCCGGACCTGCTCGCCAAGCTCGGCACGTCCACCCGGCTCGGCGTGCTCGTCTCCGGCCCGGAAGGCGCGGGCAAGGCGACGCTGGTGCGCTCGGTCGCCGCGGCCGAAAACGTGCGCGTGATCGCGCTCGCCGCGCCGGGCATCGCCGTGCTGGAGCCGAACGCGGCCGCCGCAAAGGTCCGCGAGACTCTAGCGAAGGCCGAGAAGGACCCGGCGGACACCGTCGTCCTGATCACCGACATCGACGCGCTGCTCCCGGCGTCGCAGCCGCCGCCGCTCGCCACGGTGCTGCTGGAGGAGCTGCGCCGCGCGCTCGGCAACGACGGGCTCGCCGTGGTGGCGACGTCGTCGCGGCCGGAAGGGGTCGACCCCCGGCTGCGCGCGGGCGATCTGCTCGACCGCGAACTGGCGGTCGCGCTCCCGGACGCCAAGGTGCGCGCCGAACTGCTGCGCGTGCTCCTGCGCGACGCGCCGCTCGAAGCGGGCGTCGATCTCGCGGTCGTCGCGGAGCGGACGCCGGGTTTCGTCGCCGCGGACCTCGTCGCGCTGCGGCGCGACGCGGCACTGCGCGCCGCGCTCCGCCAGCGCGAAGCCGACGAGCCGCGGATCTCCCAGCAGGACCTGCTCGACGCGCTCGGCACCGTCCGCCCGATCTCGATGTCCACTTCGGACAATCTCGCCACCGGCGGGCTGACGCTCGACGACGTCGGCGACATGACCGAAGTGAAGCAGGCGCTCACCGAGGCCGTGCTGTGGCCGCTGCGCTACCCGGACTCGTTCGCGCGCCTGGGTGTCGCGCCGCCGCGCGGGGTGCTGCTCTACGGCCCGCCCGGCGGCGGCAAGACCTACCTGATCAGGGCGCTCGCCGGAACGGGCGCGCTGAACGTGTTCGCGGTCAAGGGCGCCGAGCTGATGGACAAGTGGGTCGGCGAATCGGAGCGCGCGGTGCGCGAACTGTTCCGCCGCGCCGCCGAAGCCGCGCCGTCACTGGTGTTCCTCGACGAGATCGACGCGCTCGCCCCGCGCCGCGGCCAGTCGAGCGACTCCGGCGTTTCCGATCGCGTGGTCGCCGCACTGCTGACCGAATTGGACGGTGTCGAGCCGATGCGGGAGGTCGTGGTGCTCGGCGCCACCAACCGCCCCGAGCTGGTGGACCCGGCGCTACTGCGGCCGGGCAGGCTGGAGCGGCTGGTCTACGTGCCGCCGCCGGACGCCGAGGCGCGCGCGGAAATCCTGAAGGCCACCGCGAAGAACACCCCGCTGGCGTCCGATGTGGACCTGGCCGACTACGCGTCCACTTTGGAGGGTTACTCGGCGGCGGACTGCGCGGCGTTGGTCAGGGAGGCCGCGCTGACCGCGATGCGGGAGTCGCTGGAGGCCACCGAGGTGACCGCGGCACACCTGGCTACCGCGCGGGAACGGGTGCGCCCCTCGCTCGACCCGGCTCAGCTCAAATCGCTCGAAGCCTACGCCGAGAACCGCCAGTCCTGAGGCCTCACTGGGGTTTCGCGCCGATCGACGGCACCACCGCGTAGTCCATAGTGGACTCCAGGAACTTCGCCCCTGGCCTCGCCGGAGGATCTATGACCAGCATGTCGCCGGAACCGCTGGGGACGTGATTCACGGTGTTGCGCTGGCCGATGAACCGCGCGTAGACGGGATCGAAGAAGAGCGTCTCCTTCATCATGCCGCGGTTCGCGCTGAGCGAGATGGCTGCCGCGCCGTCCGGCGCGTGCGCGTTCTTGTCCACCGTGACCCACGGGTGGTAGGCCAGCGCGCCGAAGAACGCCGCGCGCAGGTCGTGCGGCATCCAGCCGTCGTTGAGTTCTTCGGCCATCAGGTCGAAGAACTCCCCGGCGCTGTTGCCCGCGGTCGCCGCGATCTGCGCGAAAAGCGCTTTCGGATCGCGAGTCAGGTTCAGCAGGAACCGGTGCGACGGCGAGGACAAGCCCCCTTCCGCGTTCCAGCTACCTCCTGCCCCGCGCGGTGGTGAGTACTCCCCGCCGCGGGCGGTCCAGGTCTTCGGTTCCATGGCGCCGCCGTTGGTACGCCGCCAGTCCCGGTCGACATCGGCGCCAGCCGGAACCCAGGTGGTCACGACATCGGTGACCGGGCCGCCATTACCAGGCTGCAGTGTGCGCGCGTTCACGTACAGGTAGCTGCCTGGCGGCATCGGCGGGTCGGCCGCGATGCGGGCGAGATCCGCGGCGGCGTTGTAGGGCTTGTCCGACATCGGCGGCAGCGGCACGTCGACCCCGGTCGGCTCCGGTGGCGGTGTCGCGTACCCGCTCGCCGGGGCGACGTATCCGCCGTGGTCGATGTTGTCGAGCACCACCGCGGTGCCGCCCGCGAGCAGGGCCAGCGCGGCGGCGGCCGACGCGAACGGCAGAACGCGGCGGCGCTTGCGTTCCCCTCGCGGCGCGAACTGGAGGACGGTGACCCCCGGGTGGGTTTCTTCGGCGATCGCAGCGAGCAGCGCGGCGCGTCCGGCATCGAAGGCCTGATCGGTCATGTCGGGAACCTTGGCGCGTAGCTTCGCGAGGGTGTCTTGGTCAGGCATGATCGTTTTCCTCGTGCTGGTCGGGAAGGTGCCTGCGGACGGCGCGGCGGGCGCGGTGCAGCCGGGTGCGAGCGGTCGCGGCCGGGATGCCCAGTGCCTCGGCGACCTCCGTGGAATTCAGCTCGGCCCACGCGACGAGCAGCAGCACGTCGCGGTCGTCCGGGCGGAGCTTAGCGAGCGCGGCCGCGAGCGGGCCGGTCAACGAAGCCGCGTGCGCGCGCCGGACCGCGAGGACGTCCGCGGCCTCGCCCACCTCGACGGCCGCGGATTCCCTGGCCAACGCGCGCAGGCCCCGGACCTCACTGCGCCGGTGCCCGCGCAGCAGGTTGGTCGCGATGCCGAACAGCCAGCCCCGCACGGTCCCCAGGTCCGGGCGGTACTTCTCGCGCGTCCGCCACGCGACGAGGAAGGTTTCGGCGACCAGATCGTCCGCTGTGGACGGATCCAGCCGTCTGCTGAGGTAGCGGTGCAGCGATCTGGCGTGGGTGTCGTACAACCTGGTCAGAACGGCGCCCGCCGCGATCCCGGTCAGCGGCGGGCGCTCCAGATCGTCGTCCACCGGCACGCTCATAGCGGTCATACTCGGCTCTTGACCGAAGCCCGCGCGAGTGTTCGCGGAAATTCCGAGGCGCTTCGCTCCTGCCGGGCAGAAGCTCCTGATGCCGTGATGGCCACCATCACGGCACTGAATGCCGTCATGGTGGCCATCAGGGACTTCGGGCGGGTCAGCTGCCCTTGTTGTTCGCGCTGCCCTTGTAGTCGTTGGTGACGATCACGATGACACCGGGGCTGGACTGCTGGATGCCCTGGAAACGGGGCTCGGCGCGCATGCCGAACGACGCGGCCAGCGCCTTCGCGGCGGCCTCTTCGTCGGTGCCGGGGCGGAAGAAGGCGGTGGTCGTCGGGATGATGCCCGACGGGTAGCCGCTCACCTCGGCCACGTTCCAGCCCTGGCGCCGCAGATCGTCGGCGGCACGGGCGGCGAGGCCGTGGATCATGCTGTTGTTGTAGACGCGCACGGTGACCCACTTGGCGACGACCTGCTGGTTGCTGCCGGTGTCGCCGGGCTGGCCACCCGGCTGCCCCGGTGCGGGCGGGCCGCCGGGCTGGCCGGGGGCGGGCGAGGCGGGCGGGCTGCTCGGCGGCGGGGTCGCCGAAGAGCTGGACGGCGGCGGCGACGACGAAGCGGGCGGCGAGGACGGCTGCCCCGGTGGCGGGCTGGCCTGGTTCGGCGGCGCCGACGACGAGGGCGACGGCGCCGCGTTGTTCTGGTCGGAGTCGTTGCCGGTCAGCGCGACCGTGGTGCCGACGACGGCGGCGAGGACCGCGACGCCGATCAGCACGATCCCGCCGAGGCGGAACGGACGGGACATCCCGTCAAAGAAGCTCATGGAAGTTCTCCCCGCGGTCGTCACCGCTCAGGACGTGCTCACCGCGGTCGTCGCCGCCGCTCATGGGAGTTCGATCCCCAGTTTCCGTGCCGCCCTGTTCCGCTGCCGCGCGGCGCGCATCTTGCGCAGCCGCTTCACGAGCATCGGGTCGGCGCTGAGGGCTTCCTCTTTGTCGATCAGCTGGTTGAGCACCTGGTAGTAGCGCGTCGACGACATGGCGAAGAGCTCGCGGATGGCCTGTTCCTTGGCGCCGGCGTACTTCCACCACTGGCGTTCGAAGGCCAGCACTTCCTGCTCCCGGCGCGTGAGTCCCCCGGCCGGTTCGGGAGGGGATGGCTGTCCTTCCGCCATCGACTCCGCCGCGTCCATCTGACTCCTCGCAATCAGGTTCGCGCTCGTTGCTGGCACGCCGGTGCTCCACCGCGTGCGACCCGGACGCAGCCGAATCACACGCCTGTCATTCCCGCGCCCGGCCATTGAACCACGCCGGGCACGGTCACGGTCGGTATCTACCCCGGCGCGTCACGGACCTCCATGAGTACCAGAGCCCACCGACAGAAACGCCGAACTAAACTCCCGCCCGTGACCGTTCATCCCATTCGCATCGCAGGCGACCCGGTGCTGCACAACCCCACCCGCGAGGTGACGGAGTTCGATGACGCGCTGCGCACCCTGACCGACGACATGTTCGAGACCATGTACGCGGCCGAGGGGGTGGGGCTCGCGGCGAACCAGATCGGCATCGACCTGCGGGTCTTCGTCTACGACTGCCCCGACGACACCGGCAAGCGGCACACCGGCATCGTGGTCAACCCGAAGCTGGAGACCTCGGAGATCCCGGAGACCATGCCCGATCCGGACAACGACTGGGAGGGCTGCCTCTCCGCGCCGGGCGAGTCGTACCCGACCGGGCGCGCGAGCTGGGCGAAGGTCACCGGCTCCGATATCGAGGGCAACCCGATCGAGGTGGAGGGCACCGGCTACTTCGCGCGGTGCCTCCAGCACGAGACCGACCACCTCGACGGGTACATCTACCTCGACCGGCTCGTCGGGCGGCACGCGCGCGCGGCGAAGAAGATGCTCAAGTCGAACGCGTGGGGCGTGCCCGGCAACAGCTGGCTGCCGGAGCCAGCCGCCAGCTCCTAACGCGTGTTTCAGAAGCGGCGGAGCCGTTTGAGGTTGGGCCGTCAGCTCGCACCGCCGGAGGTTCTGACGTGGTTCCTGGCGAGGACAGCGCCAGCGTGGTGAAGACACTGTCGCGCGCAGCGCGTCCGTGAGGGGCGGTGGTCGGGCTGGCGGGTGGGCCACGTCAGGTTCTCCTACCCGCACCGCCACGCAAACCACGTCCAAAACACTTACTAACAGCCGACGTACCGGCAGCGCACGGCGCGGGGTTGTTCGGTCACCGCGCCCTGCTGGACGTCCCAGGCGAGCCGCAGGTACTGGGCGTGCGTCCAGGCCAGCGGTGTCGCCGACGCGTTGGGCCGCCCGGTGGGGAACCCCGGCCGTCCCGACGGCGCGTTCTCGTCCCACACCTGCTCGGGCATGGTGTCGCCCGCGCTCGCGACGCGGCCCAGGTCTCGCAGCCGGCGCTGGGCCGATTCCTTGTCGCCGTTCGCGAGGTCGTACTCGCCGCGTTCACCGGCGAGCAGCGGCCACAGCCGTCCGAACGTCGTCCTGCTCTCCGCGGGGAAGGTGAAGTCCCACGGCGAGCCGTCGGCGAGTTCGCCGTAGCCGTCGGCGGTGTAGCGGTGCCAGAACTGACCGGTGGGCGTGGTGAACGCGATCTGCCCGTCGGTCACCTTGACGCTGTTCCGGATGGTCGGGTCGCCGGGCGCGTAGACGCCGAGCCGCACCAGGTCCAGGAAGCCCGCGTCGGTCACCGCGCGCTGGTCCATGGTGATGCTCGAGTTGCCGAGGTTGTACTTCGCGCCCGAGTTCGCGTCACCGTCCTTGGTGAGCCGCACGAAGTACGGGTCCTTCGACAGCGGGCCGTTCGTGGTGACGGTCTGCGCGGGCAGGTCGTGCCGGAACCTGTCCGCTGCCGCGAGGTAGCGATCGGCGTCCGCCGCGGCACCGTTGTGCTTGGCCAGTTCCGCCGCGCACACCAGTCCCGCGATCACCGAAGCGATCGTCGACGGCGAGTACCCGTCCTGCTCCTCCCAGCGCTCCTGCTGCGTGTACGGCGACGGCTGTCCCTTTTCTCCCTTGTAGGACAACAGGAACTCCGCAGCTTTCCGCACGCCCTGCCACGTTTTCGCATCCGTCCGCCCGAGTTGGGCGGCGAGCACGATCGGGAACGCGGTTTCGTCGAGCTGAACGGACTTCCACACCGGCGTTCCGTCCACTTTGGAATTCTGCGGGAAGTGGCCGTCCGGGAGCTGCTGCGTTTCGAACAGGTACGCGAGCGCGCGCTCGGCCGCCCGCCGGTCACCGGCGGCGAGCAGACCGGTCGCGATCTGGTAGAGGTCGCGCGGCCACACCAGGTGGTAGGTGCCCGATGGCGAGAAGTCGCCGTTGTTGTTGCCGAACCGCCACGGCATGCTCGGCGACGCGACGAACGCGCCGGGGTTTTGCTTGTCTTCGCTCGCGGCGAGCATCAGCACGGACGCGCGGTAGAGATCGCGCTCCTTGCCGGTCCGCAACGAACCCGGCGCGCCGGGCAATCCGTCGAGGTAGTGCCGCCAGCCACTTTCGTTGGCGTGCTGGACGGACCGGAATCCCTGCCGCAGACTGCCTTTCGCCGCTTCCGCCGCCGGGGCTTCCCCGGCGCCGAGCCCGATCGCCAGCTCGACGTGCCGCGAGCGCAGCCCGTCGACGGCGGCCTGCCCGGTCTGCACGACGTTGCCGCGCTGGGCCGCGGCGTACGGTTCGAGCTTGCGGGTCTTGGTCAGCTGGGTGATGCCGTCCGACGCGCCGGAGTAGCCGACACTGGTCTTGGTGAACGCGGGGCTCGCGGCGAACGCGGCGGCGGTTTTCGCGTCGTGGGCGAGCATCGCGGTGCCGTCGACCCGTGCCGAGTCGTCCGCGCCGTCGTTGGTCAGGTCCGGGTCCAGCACCGCGTACAGCTCGTACGGGCGGCCGGTGAGTGAATCGAAGTCGACGCTCACCGAGACGCTCGCGCGCGCCGGGTCGGTGACGTAGGTCTTGCGCAGGCGCCATCGGCCGCGGTCGTCGGTGATCGTCTGCCGGTAGGTGAGCGTGTCCGTGCCGACGCGCTCGACCCGCTGGGACTTGGCGGTGGCATCGACGGTGGCGAAATCGCGGCCGTCGGTCACCACGAAGTCGAGCGAACGGATCGACGGCGTGGACAGGTCCGGGTAGTACACCTCGGACATCCGGCCACCCTGCAGGGTGAACCACGCGGTGCTCGCCGTGCCGCGCGAGCCGCCGAACCCGGTCTTGTCCGCGGGCAGCCAGCTCGGGTGCGCGCCCGGCGCGCCTGGCGCCTCGTCCCGCTGCGTGGCCACCGCCGACGCGGGCACCAGACCCGCGACCAGGAGCCCGCCGAGTGCGGCGGCAACGACCTTGCGCATCCCTCGCCCCTCTCTGCACCGTTACAGAAGCAGTGCGAGTCTTGCCCGGATCGACCGGATCCGCATGGGCTGATCCGGTGAAATCTTCACCTGCTACGGGGGAAACCCGGACTTGAGTAGTTGCCGGGCGCGTGGCATGGTCGGGGGACAACTTCAGAAACAGACAGCGGGAGCTCGCGCTTTGGCGGGCTGAGAGGGTGGCTGGTGTCCGTATCCCGGACCCGGCGCCGCCGACCGCATGAACCTGACCGGGTAATGCCGGCGTAGGGAGTGAATGTCTTGACGACGCTGGAAAACAACGCCCACGTGCAGCCGAGCGTGACCACGGGGCCGATCGTCGGAAGCCGCAAGGTCTACCACCGCACCGAATCCGGGCTGCGGGTTCCTGCCCGCCGGATCGACCTGTCGAACGGGGAGCACTTCGACGTCTACGACACCTCCGGCCCGTACACCGACGCCGAAGCCGAGATCGACGTCCACAAAGGACTGTATCCGCTTCGGGCTGGCTGGGCCGACGGCCGCGAGCACAAGACCCAGCTCGGCTGGGCGAGGGCGGGCGCGGTGACCAGGGAGATGGAGTACATCGCCGCGCGCGAACGGCTCGACCCCGAGTTCGTCCGCGACGAGGTGGCGAGCGGGCGCGCGGTGATCCCGGCCAACCGCAAGCATCCCGAGAGCGAACCGATGATCATCGGGAAGAACTTCCTGGTGAAGATCAACGCGAACATGGGGAACTCGGCCGTCTGGTCCTCTGTGGAGGAAGAGGTCGACAAGATGGTGTGGGCCACCCGCTGGGGCGCCGACACGATCATGGACCTGTCCACCGGCAAGCGGATCCACGAGACGCGCGAGTGGATCGTCCGCAACTCGCCGGTGCCGGTCGGCACGGTGCCGATCTACCAGGCGCTGGAAAAGGTCAACGGGGAGCCGGAAAAGCTCACCTGGGAGATCTACCGCGACACCGTGATCGAGCAGTGCGAGCAGGGCGTCGACTACATGACGGTGCACGCGGGCGTGCTGCTGCGCTACATCCCGCTCACCGCGAAGCGGGTCACCGGGATCGTCTCGCGCGGCGGGTCGATCATGGCCGCCTGGTGCCTCGCGCACCACCGGGAATCCTTCCTGTACACGCATTTCCGCGAGCTGTGCGAGATTCTGCGCGAGTACGACGTGACGTTCTCGCTCGGTGACGGGCTGCGTCCCGGCTCGATCGCCGACGCCAACGACCGCGCGCAGTTCGCCGAACTGGAAACCCTCGGCGAGCTTACGCACATCGCTCGCGAGTACGACGTGCAGGTGATGATCGAAGGCCCCGGCCACGTGCCGATGCACAAGATCCTGGAGAACGTGCGGCTCGAAGAAGAGCTGTGCGGCGAGGCGCCGTTCTACACGCTCGGTCCACTCGCGACGGACATCGCACCGGCCTACGACCACATCACCTCCGCGATCGGTGCCGCGCAGATCGGCTGGGCCGGTACCGCGATGCTGTGCTACGTGACGCCGAAGGAGCACCTCGGGCTGCCGAACCGGGACGACGTGAAGACCGGGGTGATCACCTACAAGATCGCCGCGCACAGCGCCGATCTCGCCAAGGGGCACCCGCACGCGCAGGAGTGGGACGACCAGTTGTCCAAGGCGCGCTTCGAGTTCCGCTGGAACGACCAGTTCAACCTGGCGCTCGATCCGGACACCGCGCGCGCTTACCACGACGAAACACTGCCTGCCGAGCCCGCGAAGACGGCGCACTTCTGCTCGATGTGCGGGCCGAAGTTCTGCTCGATGCGGATCACCCAGGACATCCGCAAGTACGCCGACGAGCACGGTCTGTCCACTGTGGAGGCCATCGAAGCTGGTATGCAGGAGAAGGCCGCCGAGTTCGGTGAGCACGGCAACCAGGTGTACCTGCCGGTGGTCAGCCAGCCGTGACCGCGACACCCCGCACCGCGCTGACCATCGCCGGTTCCGACTCCGGTGGTGGCGCGGGCATCCAGGCCGACCTGCGCACGTTCTTCGCGTGCGGGGTGCACGGGCTGGTCGCGCTGACCGCGGTCACCGTGCAGAACTCCCTTGGCGTGCAAGGGTTCTCCGAGGTTCCCGTAGACACGGTGACCGGCCAGATCAAGGCCGTCGCCGAGGACATGGGCGTGGACGCGGCCAAGACGGGCATGCTCGCCACCGCCGAGATCATCTCCGCGGTGGCGAGCACCCTCGACGATGTCCACATCGGACAGTCGTTCGAGACGCCGTTCGTGGTGGACCCGGTCGCCGCGTCCATGCACGGCGATGCCTTGCTACGGGAGGAGGCGCTCGAAAAGATCCGCACCGAGCTGTTCCCCCGCGCGACACTGGTGACGCCGAACCTGGACGAGGTCCGCCTGCTCACCGGCGTCACCGTGACCGGCGCCGAATCCCAGCGCGACGCCGCGAAGGCGCTGCTGGAGTTCGGGCCGCGGTGGGTGCTGGTCAAGGGCGGGCACCTGTACGACGCGCCGGACTGCGTGGACCTGCTCTCCGACGGCACCCAGTTCGTCGAGCTGTCCGGGCCCCGGCACGACACGGAAAACACCCACGGCGGCGGGGACACGCTCGCCTCGGCGATCACCGCGTCGCTGGCGAAGGGCCTCGGCGTGCCGGACGCCGTCGCCGACGGCAAGCGGTTCATCGAACGCGCGGTGGCGGAGTCCTACGCGCTGGGCAAGGGCGTCGGCCCGGTTTCCCCGTTCTGGCGGCTCGCCCACTGACGCTATCGGCGCAGGCCCGCGATCCGGGTGAGGGCGGCGAAGCCGTCGTCGGTGCCGGGCCAGTGCGCGCGGACGGCGTCGATCCCGGCACGGCGGACGACGCCGCGCAGCACGACGGTGGTGATGATCGCGTCGTCGGCGTAGCCCAGCACGGGGATGAAGTCGGGCACCAGGTCGATCGGCAGGGCGAGGTAGGCCAGCAGCAGGCCCAGCCTGATCCGGACGCCCCTCGGCAGGGTCCGGTCGGCGGCGAGGCGGCGCAGCAGGCGAAGCACGTCGGGCAGCAGCCGCAACGCTTCGGAGAGCAGCCCGCCGCGCGGCCGGGCGAGCACCAGCACGACCACGAGCGCGAGCCAGCACAGCACCAGCGCCGCGGCGACGCCGATCAGCAGATCCCACCAGAACGACCCGGTCATAAGGGTTTCACCGTAGGCGATCGCGAACGTCCGCAGGGACTTCCGGGGACCTCGATCGGTGGCCTCATGGTGGCCATCAGGGACGCCAGCTCCACGATCTTCTCTGCTCTGGCAAGGGCTTCTGCCGCCTCGGCGATGCCCCGAAGGTGGCTTTCGGGGACTTGAGCGCCCCGAAGGTCACTTTCGGGGCAGACTGGGCCCGCCCGGAGAACCGTCAGCCGCGGGGCAGGACCTTGCTCAGCACCGGGGAAAGGCCCGCCCAGTCGGAGGTCAGCACGGACGCGTGCGCCTTCGCGAGTTGCGCCGCCCGGTCGGCCGCCTGCTGTTCGGTCGGGTTCCGCGAGTCGATCTTGGGTGCCACGTTGTGCGCGTCCGTCATCACCAGCAGGTAGTGGTTCCGGTCGTAGAAGGACGTGTCGATCCCGTTGACGTACGCGCTCGCGTCGCCGTCGAACGCGACGAACCACGGCCGCAGGCCCGCGTCGGCGTACTTGCCGCGCGGGTCGCCGCCCGCCGCGCCGTGCACGGCGGGGAAGATCTGCCCGTCGCCGAGTTTGCCCGCCGCGGCGAGCGAGCGCAGGTGACCCGCGTACTCGACGTCCGTCTTGAGCGTGTCCGTCGGGTTCCCCTCTTCGACGGTACCCGGGATGATCTCGACGATCACCTTGCCCCGCAAGGCATCGCGCGACGGCCAACCGTCCACTTTGGACGCTTCGTCGAGCGAGGCGTGCCCGCCGAGCAGATCGGCCGGCCGGTAGACCGCGCCGCCGAGGTGATCGCGGAAGGTCTGGTCCATCCGGTCGGGACCCAGCCCGGTGTTCGCGGAGAACCCGGTCTTCATTTCGAGCTTCAGCACGAGCGGGCCCTTGTCGGGATGCGCGGCGAACCAGACCCTGATGTCGTCGAGGCAGTGTTCGAGGTTCTTGTTCTTCCCGCCGGTGTACAGGTCGGCGGGCGAGGACGCCTCGACGCAGTTGTTCGAATTGCCGAACGGGTTGCTGTGGCTGACCTTCCACTCCTTGGTGAAGATGTCGGGCCACACGTCCAGCTCGATCAGGCCGGTGCCGGCGTCGAGCGCGCGGGCGAGGTAGTCGTAGGTACCGGTCTCGTAGGTGTTGTGCACGCCGACCGAGGTGCTGCCGGAGAACTTCGCCGGATCGGCGTTCGCCGTCCCCGCCAGCGCACCCGCCGCCAGTACACCCGCCGCAACCACCGCGAACCGCCGCATACCTGAGTTCCCTTCGAGTTCGTCCCCGTACACACTCTGCCCAGCAGGACACGGCCGCGCGAAGAAAGGGCAACCAGTTGGCTCACAACGGAAGGCGGGAGGGAAACTGAGGGCATGACAGCAGCCAGTCCCCCGTCCGCGCTGACCATCGCGGGCTCCGACTCCGGCGGGGCCGCGGGCCTCCAGGCCGATCTGCGCACCTTCCTGACCTGCGGCGTGCACGGGCTCGTCGCGGTCACCGCGGTCACCGTGCAGAACACCCTCGGCGTGCACGACCGCGCCGACCTGCCGCCGCACATCGTGGCGGGCCAGATCGGCGCGGTCGCCTCCGACATGGGCGTCGGCGCGGCCAAGACCGGCATGCTCGCCTCCGCCGAGATCATCCGCGCGGTCGCCGCCGCCTGCGACGAGCACGAAATCGGCCGCGACCACCGGATCCCGTTCGTCGTCGACCCGGTCGCCGCGTCCATGCACGGCCACCCGCTGTTCGACGAGGACGGCCTCGCCGCGGTCCGCGACGAGCTGCTCCCCCGTGCGACCGTGCTGACCCCGAACCTCGACGAGGTGCGCCTGCTCACCGGCACCGAGGTCCGCGACCGCGAGCAGATGTACGCCGCCGCGGTCACCCTCCAGCGGCTCGGCCCGCGCTACGTGCTGGTCAAGAGCGGTCACCTGGTCGACGACCCGGAATGCGTCGACCTGCTCTTCGACGGCTCCACGTTCATCGAGCTGCCCGGCCCCCGCTTCGACACCCCGCACACGCACGGCGCCGGCGACACCATGGCGTCCGCGTTGACCGCGGGCCTCGCGCGCGGCATGACCGTCCCGGACGCGGCGCGCTTCGCGAAGGCGTTCGTCAGCAAGGCCGTGGAGAACTCCTACCCGATGGGCGCCAAGGTCGGGCCGGTCTCCGCGTTCTGGCGGCTGGCGCCGGAAGCGGACTGAGCACGCGGGCGAACACCGTTGCCGCACAAGAAGAACACGGACAGACACCCCATTTTTCTGGGTACGGCTTTGGCCTTCACCAGTGCGCGCGAGTGGGCTCCGCGCGCCGCTCGATAGCATCCGGTCGGGTATTTGCGACTCCTTTACCGGATCGGGGGATGGTCTTGACCGGACGAGACCGGGTGGCGCGGCTGGTCGAGAGCAGGCGCTTCGGCAACTTCATCATCGCGGTGATCGTGTTCAACGCGGCGACGCTGGGCATGGAGACGTCGACGAGGCTGCTCGCCGAGTTCGGCGGCCTCCTGCACACGCTCGACCACATCGCGCTGAGCATCTTCGTCGCCGAACTGCTCGCGAAGCTCTACGCCTACCGCGGCCGGTTCTTCCGTGATTCGTGGAACGTGTTCGACCTGGTGATCATCGGGATCGCGGTGATACCGGCGACCGGGCCGTTCGCGGTGCTGCGCGCGCTGCGGGTGCTCCGCGTGCTGCGGCTGATCTCCGTGGTGCCGTCGATGCGCAAGGTCGTGTCCGGCCTGCTCACCGCGATCCCGGGAATGGCTTCGATCGCGGCGCTGCTCGGGCTGATCATCTTCGTCGCGGGCGTGATGGCGACCAAGCTCTTCGGCGGCATTTCGCCGGACAACTTCGGCGATCTCGGCACGTCGCTGTTCACCCTGTTCCAGGTGATGACCGGCGAGGCGTGGCCGGACATCGCGAAGGAGATCATGACGCAGGCGCCGATGGCGTGGATCTTCTTCGTGGTCTACATCCTGGTGTCGAGCTTCGCGGTGCTGAACCTGTTCATCGCGGTGGTGGTGAGCGGGATGGAGAGCGAGCTGCGGGAGGACATCCGCGAAGAAGAGGCGAAGCAGGCCGAAGAGCAGGCCGCCGCGAACCGCGAAATCCTCGACGAGCTGCGCGCGCTGCGGGCCGAAGTCGCCGAGCTGCGGGCGGGGGCGCCGACCGGCTGAGCGCTCACTCTTCCTCGGAGATGAGCGCTTCGAGCGCGGGCAGCGCCGCCGTCAGCGCCTGCTTCAGGTCGTCGGGGAGGCGTTCGAGCCGCCGGTCCAGCTCGTGGATCCGGGTCGAGCGGACCCCGGAGATCATCCGGACCCCCTCGTCGGTGACCGTGGCGAGCCACGCCCGCCGGTCGACGGGATCGGCCTCACGTCGCACATAACCGGATTCCACGAGCGACGCGACAATTCTCGACATTGTGGCCGCCGCCACACCTTCTTTCGCGGCGAGATCACCGAGCCGGAGCTGGCCGTAATGGCTCAAAGTCGCCAGCGCGGAGATCGCGCCGTGCCCGGGACCGGGCGCGCCCGCCTGCCGCAACGACCGGGAAAGCCTGCCCACCACCAGAAACAACCTGCCCGAGACATCCTGCGCGGACGACGTGGTCATGGAAGCTCCTGGAATGGTCTAGTCGGACAAAGCGCCGACAACCATACGTGTCCGAGCGACAGAATCAGGTAAAGGTTCGTCCGTGGCGCATTACAGTTCCATCTATCGATGCATGCGTTCTCCCCCCGGAGGTGCCGCTGGCGCGTGTTTCAAAAGCGGCGGAGCCGCTTGAGGTGGGCCAGCCCCTTGCACCGCCGGAGGTTCTGACGTGGTTCCTGGCAAGGACAGCGCCAGCGTGGTGAAGACACTGTCGCGCGCAGCGCGTCCGTGAGGGGCGGTGGTCGGGCTGACGGGTGGGCCACGTCAGGTTCTCCTACCCGCACCGCCACGCAAACCACGTCCAAAACACTTCCTAGCGCGGCGGGCTGGAGGCGTGCGCCCAGAAGCGCTGGGGCACGCGGCCGCTCGCGCGCGCGAGCCTGCCCGCGATCACCGCGGACCGCATCGCGTACGCCATCCGCTCCGGGTCCTGCGCCCTGGTGACCGCCGTCGAGAGCAGTACCGCGTCGCAGCCCAGCTCCATCGCGAGCGTGGCGTCGGAGGCCGTGCCGATCCCGGCGTCGAGCACCACCGGCACCCCGGCCCTCGACACGATCAGCTCGATGTTGTGCGGGTTCCGGATGCCGAGGCCGGTGCCGATCGGCGCGCCGAGCGGCATCACGGCCGCGCAGCCCGCTTCTTCGAGCCGCAGCGCCAGCACCGGGTCGTCGTTGGTGTAGACCAGCACCGTGAACCCGTCGGCGGCCAGCCGTTCGGCCGCGTCGAGGGTTTCGACGGGATCCGGCAGCAGGGTCCGCTCGTCGGCGTGCACTTCGAGCTTGATCAGGTCGGTCTCCAGCGCCTCGCGTGCGAGTTGCGCGGTCAGCACGGCTTCGGCGGCGCTGCGGCAGCCCGCCGTGTTCGGCAGCAGGCGGATGCCGAGCCGCCGCACCAGGTCCAGCACGCCGGAGCCGCCTTCGACATCGGCGCGGCGCATCGCGACGGTGGTCAGCTCGGTGCCGGACGCGACGAGCGCGCGTTCGAGCACGCTCAGGTTCGCCGCGCCGCCGGTGCCGATGATGAGCCGTGACGCCAGTTTGTGGCCGCCGATGACGAGTTCGTCGCCGGTGCCGTCGAAAAGTTCGGTCATGTCAGCCTCCTTGCACCGCGGTGAGCACTTCGAGCCGCGCGCCGGGGGCCAGTACCGTTTCCGCCCACGCGCCGCGCCGGACCACCTGCCCGTCCACCGCCACCGCGACCCCGCGCGGCTCGGTGCCCAGTTCGGCGAGCACCTGCGCCACGGTCGCGCCGTCGGCGAAGGACCGCCAGTCGCCGTTGACCTGGAGTTCCATCAGTTCACGCACCTTTCGGCTCTGCCGGGCGCCGCCGCCGCGACGTGCTCCGGCAACGGTGTCCCGTCGAGCATCGCGAGCACCGCGTCCGCGGTGACCGGCGCGAGCAGCAGGCCATTGCGGTGGTGCCCGGTCGCCGCGAGCACGCCCGGCTCCAGCTCGCCGAGCACCGGAAGCGTGTCGACGCTGGCCGCGCGCAGCCCGGCGGCGATCTCGGTCAGCTCGTACTCCGCGATCGACGGGAAGATCCGCTCGGCGCCTTCCAGCAGCTCGCGGACGCCCTTCGCGGTGACCGTCTCGTCGAACCCGGCTTCGTACTGGGTCGCGCCGAGCACGACCTCGCCGTCGGCGCGCGGCACGAGGTAGATCGGCCTGCCCTCAACGACGGCGCGCACGGTGAGCCCCGGCAGGGGAAGGCAGCCGCGTGCCGGTTTCAGCCGCAGGATCTCCCCCTTCAGCGGGCGGACGAGCCCGGCGAGCGCGGGGTGCAGGCGGCCGCTGCGGGCACCGGCGGCGATCACCACCACGTCGCACCGCAGCTCGGTTCCGGCGATCACGGCACCGGGCCGGATCTCGGTGACCTCGTGCGGCACGAACTCGACGCCACGACGGCGCGCGGCGCGCAGCAGCGTGGTGAGCAGTTTCCGGTTGTCCACCGCCAGATCCCCGGGCACCGACAGTCCACTTCGGACGGACAGGCCGGGAACCAGCCGCCCCAGTTCGCGGCCCGTCAGCGGTTCGGCGGAGCGGCCGAGCGACAGCAGGTACTCGCCGAGCACCCGCAGTTGCTCGGCGTCGGCGCTGTCGTGCGCGACGACGACGGTCCCCGCGCGGGACAGGCCGGGGTCCCCGGCGTCGGCGGCGAGGTCCTCGGCGAACCCCGGCCACCGCCGCAGCGATTCTCCGCCGAGGTCGAGGGTGTCCTCCTCGCCTGGCCAAGCCTCGGTGACGGGAGCGAGCATGCCGCCCGCGAGCCAGGACGCGCCACGACCGGGCTCCGGATCGACGAGCCGGACGCGGTGGCCGGCCGCCGCGGCGCGCCACGCCACGGACAGCCCGATGACGCCACCACCGGCGATCACGATGTTTTCGCTCATACTTCCGATCACGCTCCCTGCGCCGGCATTACCCGGATCAGGTTCCACGGTCGGAGCGGTGCGGCTCCCTCTCAGCCCGTGCCTCGGGCTCCCGTGCGGACCACCCCACCGTAGCGCGCGGGCTACCGTGGCGCCATGCCTGGCTTGACTGGTGAACAGATCCGGAAACGACTCGACGACGCACGCCTGTACCTGTGCACGGACGCGCGGCGGGACCGCGGTGACCTGGCCGAATTCGCCGACGCGGCGCTGTCCGGCGGCGTCGACGTGATCCAGCTGCGCGACAAGGGAGCCGACGGCCCGCTGGAGGCGAAGCACGAGATCGCCGCGCTCGAGGTGCTCGCCGAGGCGTGCGCGCGGCACGGCGCGCTGCTGTCGGTCAACGACCGCGCCGACATCGCGCTCGCCGTCGACGCGGACGTGCTGCACCTCGGGCAGGACGATATTCCGGTGCCACTGGCCAGGCGCGTACTCGGCGACGCGGTGGCGATCGGCCGCTCCACCCACTCCGAGGCGCAGGCGCGCGCGGCGTCCCGCGAAGACGGCGTCGACTACTTCTGCACCGGCCCGTGCTGGCCGACCCCGACGAAACCGGGCCGCGACGCGCCCGGCCTCGCACTGGTGCGCGCGGTCGCCGAAGCGGGCACGGCGCGGCCGTGGTTCGCGATCGGCGGCATCGACGGCGAACGGCTCCCGCAGGTGCTCGAAGCGGGCGCGAGCAGGATCGTCGTCGTGCGGGCCATCACCGGCGCCGAGGACCCGGCTGCCGCGGCGCGCGCTCTTCGTGGACGGTTGTCATGAGCGCGCGCCGATCCGAAGCCGCCGCTCTCGCGCGGATCGGCGAAGTCTTCCTCGACGCCGACCTGCCGCCGGTCACCGTCCGGATCCCCCGCGACCTCGCCGACGAAGCCGTGGCCGCGTGGCGCCGCGACGACTCGGATCCGGTTCCCGCGACGGAAGGACCCCGTGACCGGCAGGTGCGGCACCAGGCGGGCGCGCTCGCGCTGATCGGGCTGGCGATCTCCGAACGGGGCCGCGCCGAGGGCGGCGAGGTGGTCGTCGATCTCGCGCCGGACCTGGTCGGACAGGCCATCGACGCGGTGGACTGAGCACGGCCCCGGACTCCGGGGCCGTGCTCGCGGGTCATCCCGCGTTCGTGTCGTCCCCGGCCCCGCGGCCGGGGTTCCCGCCGTTGCCGCTGTTGCCCTGGGTGGGCGGCGCCTCGGACTGCGTCGGCGTCGGGGTGCTCGACGACGACTTCGGCGTGCTGGGCGCGGTCGACGGCGTCGACGTGCGCGGCGGCTGCTGCTCACCGCTCGTCGGCGGCGCCTGCCGCTGGCTGCTCGGCGGCGTGCTCGGCGAACCGGTCCGGTCGTCGCCGGGGTTCTCCCGCGACGGTGGCGCGGGCTGCTCGGACGGCTTTTCCTGCTGCTTCCCGCCGCCGAACAGGTGCCCCGCGGTGGTGCCGTTGCCGCCGGAGATGGCGTTGCCCGTGGTCAGCTCGAAACCGGTGATCAGCACGATCGCAGCGACGAACGCGACCGCGCTGGTGCCGATGATCAGCGGCCACCGCAGCTTCCGCAGCTTGCCCGGCTCGTCCGGCGGCGGCATCGTCTCGCCCGGTTTCGGCAGCTGCACGGTGGCTTCGCCGTCGGGGCCCGGTATCGGCAGGTGCACCGTCGCCTGCTCGTCCTGGTCGGCGGTCGGCCACGCGGTCGCACCGTGCTGCGCCGTGCGCTGCTGCTGGCCGGGCCACTGCACGGGCAGTGCCCTTGTCGCGCGCGCGTCCTTGACCGCGAGCGCCTTCGCCAGGTCCTTCGTGCGCTGCGCGGCTTCCTTCGTGCGGTTGAGCGAGCGCAGGTACAGCTCGCCGCCGACCGTGGTGATCACGCTCGCGATACCGGCGCCGACCACCGTTCCCGCGACGCCGATCGTCGAGCCGAGCACGGCGGCGGTCACCGCGGCCAGCGCCGCCGCCACGACCTGTGCGATCTTGATCTTCGACTTCTCCGCTGAAGCCGTTTCCTGCTCAGTCTTTCTGTCACCCTCCCCGGGGGAGGAAGTTGAGTTCGCCATGGTTCCGATCTGGTAGCCCGCGGACGTCTTCTTTATCCAACGGTTATGTCGCCTGGGAAGGTTCCCTCGTTGCCCGGCAGTGAGCAGGACCACTCCGAACGTCCACAATGGACTGGCATGGGCTCACAATTCCTTGACATAATCGGAACATGAACCTGGTGACGATCGAGGAAATCCGCGCGGCCGCGGGCAGGATCGGCGCGCACGCGCTGCGCACCCCGCTGCTGCCGCAGCCGTGGGCGACCGGCTCCCCGCTGTGGCTGAAAGCCGAAAGCCTGCAGGAAATCGGCGCGTTCAAGATCCGCGGCGCGTTCAACGCGATCGCCTCGCTCGACGAACCCGCCCGCACTCGCGGCGTCGTCGCCTATTCGAGTGGCAACCACGCGCAAGCGGTGGCTTTCGCGGCGAAGCAGTTCGGCATTCCCGCGGTCATCGTGGTCCCCGACGTCACCCCGCGCATCAAGGTCGAGGCGACCGCCGCGCACGGTGCCGAAATCGTCGAAGTGCCGATCGGCGAACGCGAATCGCGCGCCTACGAAATCGCACGCGAGCGCGGGCTCACCCTCATCCCGCCGTTCGACCACCGCGACGTGATCGCGGGCCAGGGCACGATCGGCCTGGAGATCGTCGAGGACCTGCCCGAGGTGGAGGTCGTGCTCATCCCGGTCAGCGGCGGCGGGCTCGCGTCGGGCATCGCCACCGCGGTCAAGGCGCTCAAGCCGTCGGTGAAGGTCTTCCTCGCCGAACCCGAACTCGCCGCCGACACCGCGGAGGGCCTGCGCGCGGGCGCCCGCGTGGACTGGACCATGGACCGGCGCGCCCGCACCATCGCCGACGGCCTGCGCTCGCAGCCGTCGGAGCTGACCTTCGCCCACCTGAAAGCGCACGCGGACGGGATCGTCACGGTCAGCGAGAACGAGATCCGCGAGGCCGTGCGGACGATCGCGCACAAGGCAAGGCTGATCTCCGAGACGAGCGGCGCCGTCGGGGTCGCGGCTCACCTGTTCCACGCGGACGAGCTGCCCCAGGGCAGGACTGTGGCGGTGCTCTCCGGCGGGAACGTGGACCCGGAGCAGCTCGCCGAACTCCTTCGTTTGTGATCGTTCACGAGAAGTGACCCCGGACTCTGGACCGCACCCGGTGTTGTCCAGGTCACTCGCGGACATGATGGGAGCCATTGCCCGCGCGTGACGAGGAGGTCACCCATGCACGACCGCAAGTCAGGAAGGCTTCGCGTGCTGGCGGCCGCGGCGCTCACCGCGGCCGCCACGTTCGCCGGTCTCGGCGTCGCGAGCGTCCCCGCGGAGGCCGCGGTCTCCCACGGTGCGGTGAACGACTGGTCGTGCACGCCGTCGGCGGCACATCCCGAACCGGTCGTGCTGGTGCACGGCATGGGCGCGAACGCGGACGTCAACTGGTTCCACAACGGACCCGCCCTCGCCGGTCAGGGCTACTGCGTGTTCGCGCCGACCTACGGGACCGGGCTGCTCGGCCCGTTCGTCGGCGGCATGCAGCCGATGCGAAAGAGCGCGGCCGAGCTGAGCGCCTACGTCGACAAGGTGCTCGGCAAGACCGGCGCGGCGAAGGTCGACATCGTCGGGCACTCCGAGGGCAGCACCGTGCCCGCCTACTACCTGAAGCACCTGGGCGGGGCGGCCAAGGTCAAGCACTTCGTCGGCTTCGGCGCCAACTACCGGGGGACGACACTTAGCGGGCTAAACGCGCTCGCCAAGGAGCTACTGAAGCTGCCGGGGATCGGCGATCTCGTGAAGGCGGGCTGCGGGCCGTGCGACGAGTACCTGCCCCCGTCGTCGTTCCTAGACGAGCTGGCCGAAGGCGGCATCTCGGTGCCGGGACCGACCTACACCAGCATCGTCAGCAAGGGCGACCAGGTGGTCACGCCGTACACAAGCGGCGTGCTCGGCGAACCGGGCACGACCGACATCGTGCTGCAGGACAAGTGCCCATCGGACGTCGTTGGCCACCTCGGCCAGGCCGTCGACCCGAACGTCACCGCGCACATCCTGAAGGCGCTCGACCCCGAGCACGCGCCGGCGCCGAAGTGCACCCCGTTCTTCCTGCCGGTGTGAGTCTTCTTACCGCCACGCTCGTTATCCCCAGCAGGTTGTGAACTGTCACGAACCTGCGAGGAGGGTCGATGTCACGCGAGCGGGAACTGATCGGCGAGATCGTGGCCAGGGTCGACCTCGAGGGGATCGCGCTGCGGATCGTCGATCAGTTCCTGCCGTCGGTGCGCGGCTACGCCCGGATGCCGTCGACGCTGCTGCACGGCGAGGTCCTCGCCATCACCGGGCGCAACCTGGAGGTGGCGAGGCACTGCATCCTCGACGACCGCGGGCCGAACAGCGCCGAGTTGGAGGAAATGCGGCTGTCGGCGAAGCAGCGCGGCCGCGACGGCCTGCCGCTCCAGGACGTTTTGCGGGCTTATCGTCTCGGCGGCAGGGTCGTCTGGGCGGCGCTCACCGAGGCGGCCGCCGGTGACGAGGAGCAGCACGTCCTGCTGCACGTCGCGGACCGCGTGATGGGCTACATCGACGCCGTGTCGACCGTGGTCACCCTCGCCTACGTCGAAGAACGCGACGAACTCATCTCCGAGCGCGAGACGACCGCACGCGCTCTGCTCGAAGCGCTCCTCGACCCGCTGGCCGACTCCGACGAGCTGAACCGCCGCGCCGAACGCGCCGGGTTCGGGCTGTGCGAGTCCTACCGCGCGTTCGCGATCTCGGTCCCGGAGTCGGCGCCGGGCACGCACGGCAGGCTGGCCCGCGACCTGCGCGCGCTCGGCCTGCTCGCGCTCACCGAGGCCGACCGGATCTCCGGCGTGGCGGCCACGGAGGTCACCGCGGCCAGGCTCACCCGGCCCGGTGCCGTCGCCACGCTCAGCGAGCCGGTGCCCCGCGAGGACCTGCCCGGCGCGCTGGAGCTGGCTCGCCTCCGGGTGCAGACCGCGCTCAAGCTCGGCCACCGCGGCGTGCTCGACGACACCGACCTGCTTCCCGCCCAGCTGCTCGCCCGCTCCCCGCAGCTCGCGAACACCCTGCGCGAACGCGTGCTCGGCCCGCTCCGGAAACCGGGACGGCAGGGTTCGCCGGAGCTGGTCCGCACGCTCGAAACCTTCGTCGGCTGCAAGCTCGACCGCAGGCGCGCGGCCACCGCGCTGACCATCCACGCGAACACCCTCGACTACCGGCTGCGGCGCATCGAACAGCTCACCGGGCTCACCCTCGCCGATCCCGGCGACCTCGCGCAGATCGTGCTCGCGCTGTACCAGGATCGGCTCAGCCAGCCGAATGGTGCTTCGACCGGACGTGCGTAGGCGGCCCGTCGACCCCGCAGTGCAGGCACTTCCCCGGTTCCGGTGCGGCTTCCTCCGGTTGCGGATCCGCGTCCGACGAGGCGAGCACCTTGTTGTGCACGCCGAGCGCCACGAGCCCGCCCGCGACCGCGAGCGCCGCGCACACCACGAGCGAGATCCGCCAGCTCGAGGTCAGCGCCACCGGGTCGGAGTAGGCGGCGCCGCTCAGCCCGGCCACCGCGGGCAGCACCGCGATGGCGAGCAGGCCGCCCGTCCGCGCGATCGCGTTGTTGACCCCGGAGGCGACCCCGGCGAAGTGGTCGGGGGCTGCGGCGAGCACCGTCGCGGTCACCGGTGCGACGACGGTCGCGAGCCCGAGCCCGAACACGACGACAGCGGGAAGCACCGTGCCGACGTAGGAGGCGCCCGGCTCGACGCGCATCAGCAGGAGCATTCCGGCCGCGATCAGGAACGGGCCGGTGACGAGCTGCGCGCGCGGCCCGATCCGCGCCGCGAGCGCGCCCGAGCGGCTCGACAGCAGCAGCATGATGATCGTGATCGGCAGCCCGGCCAGTCCCGCCGCGGTCGGGTTGTAGCCGAGGGAAACCTGTAGCTGCAGGACCATCAGCATCATCACGCCGCCGAGCGCCGCGTAGACCACCAGCGTCAGCGCGTTGGCGAGGGTGAAGGTGCGGTCGCGGAACAGCGACGGCGGCACAAGCGGGTCGGCGGAGCGCAGCTGGATCCGCACGAACCCCGCCATCGCGAGCACGCCGAGCACCCCCGCGCCGAGCACCACCGGGTCGCCGCCCCCGCGTGCGGGCGCTTCGACCAGTGCGAACGTGATTCCGGCCAGCCCGAGCGCGCCCGCCGCCGACGCCGTGAAATCGGGCCTGCCCTTCGTCTCGGCGTCGCACGACTCGGGCACGTACTTCTTCGCGAGCCACACGCACACGGCGGCGAGCGGCAGGTTGATCAGGAACGCCAGCCGCCACGAGCCGAGCTGCACGAGCAACCCGCCGAGCAGCGGGCCGACGGCGGCCGCGATCCCGCCGAGGCCGGACCACGCGCCGATCGCGCGCGCCCTGTCCTCGCGGGCGAACGCCGACTGCAGGATCGCCAGGGAACCGGGCGTCAGCAGCGCGCCGCCGATGCCCTGCAGGATCCGGGTGGCCACGAGCATGCCCGTCGACACCGCGGCACCGCACAGGACGGACGCGACGCCGAACCAGATCACGCCGATCACGAACAGCCGCCGCCTGCCGTAGCGGTCGCCGAGCGAACCCGCGATGAGGATGAGCGCGGCGAGCGAGAGCAGGTAGCCGTCGAGGATCCACTGCAGACCGGCGACGGAGGCGTGCAGCTCGGCGCCGATCCGCGGCAGCGCCACGTTGACGATGGTGCCGTCGAGCATGGCCATGCCGGACCCGAGGATGGTCGTGGCGAGCACCCCGCGCGCCACCGGCGTGCCCCAGCGCACCACGTCGGCCGGTGCCGTCATCGGCTCACCCCCGTCTCTTCCCGGTGGCAGTATCCCCGCGCCGCCCCACCCGCCGCACCTCCGCGCGCCGGGCCGCCTGCCTGCATTTAGCGGGCTAAACGCGCTCGACGGCCCCGAAGATTCCGGCCAGGGGGGAGGGGGACCCGGAGAACGGCTACGGGCGGTTCAGGGTGGTGATGAACTTGTACCGGTCGCCCCGGTAGATCGAGCGGACGAACTCGACCGGCTTGCCGTCGTCGGCGAAGGAGTGCCGGGACAGCAGCAGCATCGGCATGCCGACGTCGGCGCCGAGCAGTTCCGCCTCCTGCGGCCCGGCGAGCGAGGTCTCGATGGTTTCCTCCGCGCGTTCCATCTCGACGCCGTAGTGCTCGCGCAGCACCGAATACAGCGAGCCGCCCGCCGAAATGTGCTTGCGCAGCCCGCGAAACCGGCCGAGCGGGAGGTGCGTGGTTTCGAGCGCCATCGGCTCGGCGTCGGCGAGCCGCAGCCGCCGCATGCGCAGGATCTTCGATCCGTTGCGGATGCCGAGGAGCTTCGCCAGTTCGGCCTCGGCCACCAGTTCTTCGATTTCGAGCAGTTTCGAAGACGGCTCGCGGCCTTGCGCGCGCATGTCCTCGGTGTAGGAGGAAAGCTGCAGCCGCTGCGCGAGCTTCGGCTCGGCGGCGAAGGTGCCTTTGCCCTGCACCCGGTGGAGCCTGCCCTCGGCGGTCAGGTCGTGCAGCGCCTGGCGGACGGTCGTGCGCGACACGGTGAACTCGGTGGCCAGGGTGCGCTCGGTCGGGATCGGCGAACCGGGAGGGAGCGCGTCGAGCAGGTCGAGCAGGTGCTGCTTCAGCGCCCAGTACTTGGGCTCGCGCTGCCCGCGCGCACCCGTTGCCGCACCGGGGTCCCCGGCGGTCGTCGACTCCAACATGACCCGCTCCCTGCTCTTTCTCCCACCAGCGGACGCCACCGGCGCCCGGACGGTTTCCTGGGACAGTGTGCCGCACGCCGCCTGGTTTTGGTCGGCATGGGCGTCACTCGTGCGGTGCGAAACGAGCGGTGCGGAGCCCTCGGCCTGCGACGCTCGCGACGCTAGGCTTCCCGTACCACCCCCCTCCCGGGTTAGCATTGGTCTAGACCTTGCCGGGCCGGGGGCCGGGCGGACACCGCCGAAAGAGGAGAGCATGACCGAGAGCGAAGTACGTCCTGGCGAGTTCATGGCCGCCGAGATCGCCGAGCAGCCCGCCGTGCTGGCCGGCCTTCTCGAGCGCCGCGCGGACATCGCCGCGGTCGCCTCCGCCATCGCCGAGCGCCCGCCGCGATTCGCGCTGCTCGCCGCGCGCGGCAGCAGCGACCACGCCGCGCTCTACGCCAAGTACCTGATCGAGGTGCTGCTCGGGCTGCCAGCCGGACTCGTCTCACCGTCCACCGTCACCCTCTACGGCGCGCGGCCCGACCTGCGGGACGTCCTCCTCGTCTCGGTGAGCCAGAGCGGCGGCTCGCCCGATCTCATCGAGGTCACCGAGGCCGCGCGCAAGCAGGGCGCGCTCACCGTCTCGGTCAGCAACACCCCGTCCTCGCCGCTGCACAGCGCCGCCGAGCTCGCCGTCGACATCGGCGCGGGCAAGGAGAACGCGGTCGCCGCGACGAAGACCTACTCGGCCACGCTGATGGCGCTCTACCTGCTGATCGACGCCGTCCGCGGCGGCACCGGCGCGGACGCGGCGAACATCGGCGAGCTGGCGGAGCGGACGCTGCGCGAGGCGGAGGAAGGCGTGCGTCGCGCGACGGACCGCTACCGCTTCGTCGACAGGGTGATCACCACCGGTCGCGGCTACTCCTACGCCACCGCGCTCGAATCGTCGCTCAAGCTCGCGGAAACCAGCTATCTCGCCGCGCGCGCCTACAGCGGCGCGGACCTCCTGCACGGCCCGGTCGCCGCGATCGACGGCGACACCGCGGTGCTCGCGATCACCGGCGCCGGGCGCGGTGGCTCGGCGATGCACGACGTGCTCGACGCGGTCGCCGACCGCGGGGCCGACGTACTCGCCGTCGGGTCCTCTTCGGACGATGTCCCCGCCGCGCTGCGGATCCCGGTTCCCGTGGTGGCCGAGGAACTCGCTCCGGTACTCGAAGTGCTGCCGGTGCAACGGCTCGCGCTCGGGCTCTCGCTCGCGCGCGGCGGCGACCCGGACCGCCCGCGCGGGCTGAAGAAGGAAACCAAGACCAGGTGAGCCACGTCGTCGGAGTGGACGCGGGCGGTACCTCGACGCGCGCGATCGCGATCGACGCCGAGGGAACCGTGCTCGGTGCAGGCCGTGCCGGTGGCGCGAACCCCAATTCGCACCCGCCGTCCGAAGCGGCCGCGCGCATCGCCGAAGCGATCTCGCTCGCGCTCGGCTCACTTGATCCACTTCGGACGGACGCCTGCGTGGTCGGCATGGCCGGGGTGAGCAAGCTCAGCGATCCGGCGATCGCGGACGTGTTCGAACGGTCGTGGGCGGCGCTCGGGCTCGGCGGCGAGGTGCACGCGGTGACCGACGCCGAGGCCGCGTTCGCCTCGGCGACGGTTTCCCCCGACGGCACAGTGCTCGTCGCCGGCACGGGATCGATCGCCTGCCGGATCAGGGACCGGCGGCTGGTGTCCACTTCGGGCGGTTACGGCTGGCTGCTCGGCGACGAAGGCTCGGCGTACTGGATCGGCCGCGAAGCGGTGCGCGCGACGCTCTCCGCGCTGGGCAAGGGCAAACCCCTCGACGGGCTGCCCGCCGCGGTGCTCGCCGAAGCGATCGGCGTGCGCGAACTGACCGGAGAGGACGAACGGCTCGCGGTGTCGCGGCGGCTCATCACCGCCGTCAACGGCGAGCCGCCGATCCGGCTGGCGCGCTTCGCCCCGCTGGTGAGCGAAATCCTCGACGAGCCGTCGCGCGCGATCGTCGAAGCGGCAGCGGACCTCCTCGCGGAAAACGCGCTGGCGACCAGGGACACCGGCGAGCGGACGCCGATCGTGCTGGTCGGCAGCGTGCTCGGCACCGACAGCCCGGTTGGCGCGCTGGTGCGGGAACGGCTCGCCACCCACGAGGTGCTGAGCAGTTCCGACGGGGTGCTCGGCGCGGCACGCCTCGCCGCGGCGAGGGCGTGGGGAAACCCGGACAGGATCGATACCGGAACGAACACGGCACGACGGGATTCGCGAAAACTCGGCTGAACCGCCGTTCGGGGCGTACCGTGGTAACCGGCCCCCGGACCTCCCCCCTCGCCGGGGGCCATCTCATTGCCCTTTTCCGGGCTCCGGCTCGGGTGCGGCCAGCCGCAGGCCGGGGTGCTCGGCGGGCAGCACCTTGTAGAGCACCCACCCGCTCACCGCGATGGTCAGCGCCTGCAGCGGCCAGGTGAGCACGGTCCGCGCCACGCCGAGCGCGACGAGCTGCCCCGTCCACCACAACGGCACGTACACGAGCACGCGCAGCACGTACTGGCACGACCACACGAGCGTCGCGATCGAATACGCGCGCAGCAGCGCGGGATCCTTGCGCCACCGGGTCTTCTGGCCGAGCAGCAGTCCCACCACGACACCCAGCAGCGGCCACCGGATCGCCGCGCTCGCCGCCCACAGCAGCGCACTGGCCACATTGGACAGAACCTGGATCAGGAAGAAGTCCTGCGCGCGCCCGGTGTGCAACGCGATCAGCGCGGCGGCGATCACCGCGGCGAGGCTCACCACCACGGCGCGGGCCCGGTCGCCGCGCGCCAGTCTGATCGCGCCGACCACCACCGCCACCCCGATCGCCGCCCACGCGCCCCACGCGATCGACTGGCCCGCGGCGAGCCAGCCGACGACGAACCCGACCGGGGGCAGGCTCGCGTCGACGGCGCCCTTGCGCCCGCCGAGCACACTCGCCAGGGATTCACGGGAAGGCGTGTCGTTCACGTTCCCCAGACTGCCCGAACGGGGCGCCGTCGGCGACGTCCGGGGAGACGAACACCACATCGGAACGCACATCCGAAGTGAAATAGGGGTAATGCGCGTGCGCTCGTGGCCGACAAGGTAAGAAACTATGACTTCCGAGGAAACCGACGGTGGCGTAGGTCGGGACTACCGGAGGATGCTCGGGTGTTGATCAGGGGACGTGGGGTCCAGGGGCGAAGTGGGAAAGGGGACAGCGGGTGTACGGCTTCGACAGCTACGTGGCGATCGGTGACAGCTTCACCGAAGGACTGAACGACGAGCTTCCGGACGGCAGCTTCCGCGGCTGGGCCGACCGGCTGGCGGAGCTGCTCGCGGACGGGCACCCGGGGTTCCAGTACGCCAACCTCGCGCTGCGCGGCAAGATGCTGGCCGAGATCATGGCCGAGCAGGTGCCGATCGCGCTCGAGATCAAGCCCGACCTGGTCACGCTGTGCGCTGGCGGGAACGACATCATCGTGCCCGGCGCCGACGTGGACGCGGTCGCCGCCCAGTTCGAGGCCGGGGTGGCGGCGCTGCGCGCGGCCGGGATCACCGTGGTCATCTTCAACGGGCCGGACACCAAGACGCTGTCGGTGATGCACATGCTGCGCGGGAAGGTCGGCATCTACAACGCCCACCTGTGGGCGATCGCGGACCGGCACGGCGCGCGCATGGTGGACCTGTGGGCCATGCAGCCGCTGCACGACCGCCGAGCCTGGAGCGACGACCGCCTGCACTTCACCCCCGAGGCGCACCGCAGGATCGCCCTGCGGACCGCCGAGGCGCTCGACATCCCGGTGGACGGCGACTGGCGCGAGCCGTGGGGCGAGCTGGCCCCGTCGACGTGGATGGACTCGCGTCGCTCGGACCTCACCTGGACGAAGACACACCTGCTGCCCTGGATCAAGCGCCAGCTCCGCGGCGAGTCGATGGGCGACGGTCTCGCGCCGAAGCGCCCGGAACTGGCCCCGTTCGCGAGCGAACCGGTCGTTCCGCCGGTCCAGCAGGCACTCCCGGCCCCCGATCGCCTCACGGATCCGGCCACGGCCAGCTGACCTGCTAGTACGCGAGATCGGCTTCGGTCGCGAGTTGAGCCGCACCGGCTTACAGTCGCTTCATGTCGGCTGCTCGACTGGCGTGGCTGGTGCCGCTCGCACTGCTGGTGAGCGGCGCACTCGCGCTGCTCGCGACCTGGCAGCGCGCGGACGGGATCGAAGCCGATCTCAGTTCCCGTTCCGAGGCCGCGCTCGCGTCGGCTGGCCTCGGCGGCGGATCGGTCATCTTCGAAGGTCGTGACGCGAAGCTGCACGGATTCGGCGCGGACACCGCCGAGCGGGCCGTGGAGACGGTACGCGACGTGGACGGCGTGCGGACCGCGTCGGCGGAGGACGTCGCGCCCGCCGCGCCCCCGAGCGCGCCCGCCGCACCGAGCACCGCGCCGCCGCCCGCACCGCCCCCGAGCGGCGGGCCGCCCGAGCCGCGCCTGACCAGGCAGGCCCTGCAGGCCCAGATCGACGACGCGCTCGCCCGAGACCCGATCACGTTCGAGCCGGACACCGCGGAACTGACCGGAGAAGGCGAGCGCTCCGCGAAGCGGATCGCCGAGCTGGCCGCGAACGCGCCGTCGGACGCCCGGCTCGAAATCGACGGCCACGTCGCGAAGGGGCCTGGCGGGAAGAACGCGGCGCGCGAGTTGTCGAAGGACCGCGCGGAAGCCGTCAGGAAAGTGCTTACCGAGGCCGGAATCCCCGCGGACAAGCTCGTCGCGAAGGGGTTCGGGGACAGCAAGCCGAGTACGAAGGGTGACGACCGCAGGGTCGAAATCCGCGTGCGCTGACCGGGACGAGGTGGGGCATCATGCTGTGGCTGTTCGGCCAGATCTGGCTGTGGCTGCTGATCGCGTTCGCGTTGGGAGCGCTCGTGGCCGGGCTCCTGATCAACGCCGCCAACCGCAAGCGCGAACGGCGCGCGGCCGAGCAGGAGGACACCAGGCACGTTTCCTCGCTGCCCGCCGCGGACGACGAGCACGATCCGCGCGACGTGCCCTACGACCAAGAGGCGGACCATTTCCTCGCGGCGCACGAGCCGTCGAAGTGGCCGGAAGACCCCGACGAACCGGATCCCGGCCGTCGCGAAGGCACGCTTCCCGGATTCGAGAACGCCCCGCACGAGAACTGGCCACGCGAATCCGGCGCGCCGGCGTGGCCGGGTGAGGACGACTGGCCACCTGCCAAGCCCGGCCGGGGCCGCTGATAAGTTCGACGACCGACAGTGACACCGGGCCGGAAGGGGGCGGACGTGCCACTCCCTCCCTGGTTGCCGACGAACTTCCTGCCACCGGGACGGCATCCCGCGGACCTCGCCGACATCTACGAGCGGCTCGTTTTCGACGCACCGCACCAGAACGAGCGCGAGATCCTGTTCAGCGCGCTCAACAGCTACCTCGGCGTGGTCTCGAAGGTCATCCCGGCCGGGCGGGCGTGGGTCGGCGGGGAGTTCATCGCGCGCACGGACATCGTGCCCGGCGGCCTCGACGTGGTGCTCATCCCCGAGGACTGGGGAACGCTGAAACGCTTGCAGGGCCCGGCGCGCGAGGCGCTCTACGGCCTGCTGACGCTGCGCGGGGTGATCATCGGGCAGCCCGTGATGTACCTGAACCAGGTGCAGCCGGTCGGTGGCCTGCTCGACGGTTTCCTCGCCTTCCCGAGCGACGAGGAGACCTGGGAAGCGGCGTGGTCGAGCCTCGGCCAGGGTTTCCCGGAACTGACGTGGTGAGCGGAGAGAAGCAGCGGTGAACACGTTCCGTCAAATCGCCGAGGACATCCCTGGCGGCACGTGGCTCGACGACCTGGCGCGCGCCTCGGCGATGGCCGCGCACGCCAAGTTCGAACGCACCTCGCGCTCGCCGCTGCTGAAGGTGTCGATGCTGGGGTCCACGCAGGCCGACGCGTACACGTTCTCCGACATCGGCAGGGCGCTGCAGGACGCGACCGCGAAGATCGGGCACATCATCCGCAACCCGTCCGGCGAGGTCACCATCGTCCAGCCGGCCGACCGGGACAAGGCGCCGCTGATCCAGCGCGGCCAGGCGGGCAACACGATCTTCTTCGGCTTCCCGGAACCGGAGCCCGCGGACGCGCTCATCCACGACGGGATCGAGACGCTGTCCGAACGCGCGGTGAAGGAGCTATGCGACTTTCTGCCCGCGAACGGTTCCGACGACGGCGCGCTCGACGCGGTCCTGCTGCAGCGCGACACCGTCCGCAACGCGGTGAGCGACGTCGTGAACGCGGTGACGAAGAACGCCGGCATCGGGCTGCAGCTCACCCCGACCGCGGGCGACGAGGTGGTCCGGAGCCTGACCTCGGACCAGGCCAAGGTGCTGCATTCGAGCCTGCGCGAATCGCGCGAGGAGATCGGGTACGAAACCGTCTCCGGCAGGCTCGACGGGGTGCGCACGCGCCGCCGGATCTTTTACTTGGAGCGGGAGAGCGGCGGCACCATCCAGGGCGCGGTCGCCCCGGACCTGCTGGACGAGATCAAGGAGAACCTGGACCGCCCGGTGACCGCGAGGCTGCGGGTGGTCCGGACCACGACGATCGACGGAAGGCGCGGGCGTCCGGTGCACGAACTGCTGGAGATCACGCGCGAAGTGAGCCTCTTCGACCAGTGAGCGGCCCGAATCTGGCAACGCCGACCAAGGCTCGGACCTCCCCGGCCGAGCCAGGTCGGCGTTGTCGCAGAACCCTACGGCCACTCGGCCCAATGTCGCTAAGAATCCGCTAAGAGCCGCCGCTGAGCGGCTCGGCGCGGGTCGTGACCTGCCCCGGCGTGTTCGCGCGTTCGCGAAGCTCCACCGACAGCGTGAACTGTTCGCGCGCGCCGGCACTGTCGCCGACCGCGCGGAGGATCCTTGCCAGGGTCGCACGCGTGACGCCTTCGCGCAGCACGAAACCGCGACTCACCGACACCCCGATCGCCTCGCGCGCGTACCGCTCCGCCTCGGGGTAGCGCCGCGCCGCGAGGTGGAGCCCGGCGAGGTTGTCGAGCGAGACGGCGGCGTGCGCGTCGTCGCCGAACTCGCGGTCGATCCGCAGCGACGCGAGCTGCTGGTTGATGGCTTCGTCGTAGTTCGCGCGGTACTTCTCGCCGTAGGCCAGCGCGGTCCGCGCGCGCACCTGCAGCGCCAGCTCGCCCTTCTGCACGGTGGCGTCGACGAGCGGGCGCAGCCGCATGAGCGCTTCGTCGGCCTTCTTGGTCATGATCAACGCCGCGCAGGCGTGGATTTCGGCGACGCGCCACAGCGATTCGTCACCGGTCCGCCGCGCGATCGCCATCGCCTCTTCGGCGTCGGGGAGACTGCCCTCCGGTCGTTCGAAAGTGAGCGCCAGCGCGCATTTCGCGACCAGCATGCGGCCGCGACCGGTCTCGCTGCCCGCCGCGACGGCCGCCTTCATACCCAGGTCGACCAGCCGCCGCCACTCGCCGCGCAGCGGGCGCACGACGCGGTAGTCGTGCATCACCGCGGCGAGCTGCCATGCCTGGTCCGGCGGTACCGCTTCGAGCATCGCGAGCAGGTTGGGCCAGTTCGTGGCGAACCAGTCGAGCGCGGCGTCGACCGAGTCCAACGGCGGCACCTCCTCGTCGCCGAGCAGCGCGGTGAAATCGGCGGGGAAGGTCACCGGCCGGAGCCTGCGGCGGGCCCGGTCCGCCACCGCGAGGTAGTAGGTGGTCGTCCTGGACAGCAGTTCGGCGCGCTCCTGTTCGCCGAAGGCGTTCTCGCCGAGTTCGCGGAGGTACAGGCGGACCAGGTCGTCGTGCGGGGCGAACACGTCCTTGCTGGTTTCGGTGATCAGGTGGTGCGCCGCGAGCGCGCGCAGGTGGCGGCGCGCTTCGGTACTGGTCAGCTCGCCAAGCAACGCGGTCAGCTGCGGCGAAACCGAGTCGCCGACGACGGTGCCCAGCACGCGCGCGGTCGCGGCCACCGCGGGCGCCAGCTCGCGGTACGAGGCGTCGAACGCCGCGCGCACGCTGGTTTCCGTGCCGAAGTCGAACCCGGCCAGCCTGGTCCGCTCGTTGGACAGCTCGCCGACCAGGTCCGAAACCGTCCACTGTGGACTCGCGGCGAGCCGGGCCCCGGCGACCCGCAGCGCGAGCGGGAGGTGGCCGCACAGGTTCGCCAGCGCGCGGTTGAGGTCGTAGTCTCCGGGGCCGGACAGCTCCTCGATCACCTGCACCGCGTCGTTCGAGGGCAGGGTGCCGAGCACGCGCGCCCGCGCCACGTGCGAGACCGCGAGACCGTCCAATCTGGACCTGCTGGTGACCACGGCCATCGAGCGCGAGCCGGGGGGCAGCAGCGGGCGCACCTGTTCGGTGTCGCGTGCGTCGTCGAGCACGACGAGCACGGTGCGCTCAGCGAGCAGCGAGCGGTAGAGCGCGATCCGCTCCTCGATCGGCTCGGGTATCTCGGCGGGCGCGACACCGAGCCCGCGGAGGAACTGCGCGAGCGCCGCGTGCGGCCGGAGCGGGGAGTCCTCCGAGGAAAACCCGCGCAGCGCCGCGAACAGCACGCCGTCGGGAAAGCGCGGCGAGACGCGGTGCGCCCACGACACCACGAGCGCGCTCTTGCCGATCCCCGCCGTCCCGGTGACGACGGCGACCGCGCCACCGCCCTCGCCGGAGCGCGCGAGCTGCTCGTCGAGCCAGCCCAGCTCGGCCGTCCGCCCGACCAGCACCGGGACCGTCGACGGGAGCTGCGCCGGAGCGCCCGCCCTCGGCGCCGCGCGCCGGGTGCTGAGCTCGGTGGACGGCACCAGCTCGTCGTTGAGGATCCGGTCGTGCAGATCGTGCAGTTCGGGGCCGGGCCCGATGCCCAGCGTTTCGACCGCGAAACGCGCCGTGCGCCGGTAGGCCTGCAGCGCGTCCGCCCGGCGCCCGGTGAAGTACAGCGCGCGCATCAGCTGGCCGACCGAGCGCTCGGCGAGGGGATCGTCCCTGACCACCTGGCTGAGTTCGGTGATCACGTCGGTGTACTTGCCGAGCGCCAGCTGGGCGTCCATCAGCTCGCCGCGCACCGCGAGGCGCAGGTCGGCCAGCTCCGGCGCGCGCAGTCCGTCCGGGACGCCCACGAGCGACGGACCTTCCCACAGCGCGCTGGCTTCGGAGAGCAGCGCGACCCTCTCGCCCGGCGCGCGGCCCCGCGCGGCTTCGAGCAGCCTGCGGGCCCGGTACACGTCGATGCGCTCCGGGCTGGCGACGAGCCGGTAGCCCGGTGTCGCGGTGTCGATCCTGATCTCGCCGTCGGGGCCCTGCACCGAACGGAGCGTGCGGCGCAGCGCGGAAACGTTGCCGTGCACGATGGTCCGCGCGGTGGCCGGCGGATCGTGGTCCCACAGCGCGTCGATGATGCGGTCCAGCGCGACGATCCGGTTCGCCTCGAGCGCCAGCATCGCGAGCAGGCCCCGCACGCCGGGCCCGCCGATCGGCACCGGCTGCCCGCCTGCCACCAGCTGGACGGGACCGAGAACCCGGAAACGCAGGTCTGCCTCGGCCAACCATCCCTCCCGGTTCCACGAGCGCGTTTAGCCCGCTAACTGCACTTCGACCGGGATCCAACCTACCCGGGAGTCGGCCCGAAGTGGAGGATCTGGGCGGCACCGATTCGTGTGCCGCTATACGTCGAAACGGTTCGCTAGCGCCTGTATCGAAGTGGCGGAGCCACTTGAGTGGGCCGTCACCTTGCACCGGCGCGGGTTCTCAGGTGGTTCCTCGCGAGGACAGCTCCACCGTGGTGACCTGGCGGTCATGAGGGGGAGATCCCGGAGTGAGGGGCCGCCTGAGGTTCCGCTACCGGCACCGCCACGCAAAGCACTTCGAAACAGTCTCTAGCGGCCGAGGAGGACCGGGAGGCTGGAGGGGCCGCGGAGGACCGGGGTCATCCTGCTGCCGACCCGTGCGTCCGCGCCCGGTGCGAGCCGCATGTCGGGCAGCCGTTCGACGAGCACCTTCAGCCCGGCGGTCAGCTCCGCGAGCGCGAACCGCGCGCCGAGGCAGGTGTGCGCGCCGTCGCCGAAGGCGAGCGTCGCCATCGCGCGCCGGTCGAGGTCGTAGACGTCCGGATCGGGGTAGACCGCGGGGTCGCGGTTGGCCGCGGTGATCGCGAAGATCACCGGTGTGGCAGGCGGAATCGTGATGCCGTGCCATTCGGTGCCGCGCGTGCAGAGCCTCGGCAGCATGCCGACCGGCGGCTCCCACCGCAGCGCTTCCTGCACCGCCCAGGACAGCTCGGTCTTGGGGTGGCGGCGCACCTTCGCGAGCTGGGCCGGGTGGGTCAGCAGCGCGGCAAGAATGTTGCCGAGCGACAGCATCACGGTGTCGGCCGCGGCGGGGAACAGCAGGCGCGCGAACGCGAGCACGGATTCGTCGCTGTACCCGTCCACGGTGAGCAGCGTCGAAATCAGGTCGTCGCCGGGATGTTCGCGGCGGCGCCGGATGATCTCGCGCAGGTAGGCGCCGAACTCGTCGGACGCGCGCGCCGCGCCGTCGGGTTCGACCGGGTAGTAGTACAAATCGTGCATCCAGCGCCAGAGGACCGATTCGTCGGCGAGCGGCAGGCCCAGCATCCTGGCCACGACCAGCACCGGGTACTGCTCGGTGAACTCGACGACGAGATCGACCTCGTGCCGGGAGAACCGGTCGACGAGCTCGTGCGCGACGGGTTCGAACAGCGCGCTCCCGTACCCGCCGACCAGCCCGTCGTGGAAGGCGGGGGTGGCCAGCCGCTCGTGGATCCGGTGCGCCGCACCGGCCATGCACTGCACGGTGTGGCCGAGCACCGGCCCCGACGGCGGGTGCGCCGCGGCGGCGGGGAACGTTTCCTCGTCCTTGAACGCGGCGGTCACCAGCTCGTGCGTCAGCAGGACGATCGCGCGGCCACCGCCGAACGGGACCACCGCGTAGGGCTTGCGCCGGCGTAACGTGGCAAGCAGGCGATGGGCGTTCGGGATGTTCCCGGACGCGAAATCGACTCCTTCGACATCCAACTCTCCCAGCGTCATGCCGGCCCCTGCTCCAAGACGATCACTGGTGATGACGAATATTCGTCGCTATTCTTACGATTATTCGATGCCCGCGACACTATGCGCAGGCGGGCGGGAAGCACAAGAGGTTCGAGCTGTGAGTGGTTCACCGCCGACGTCGCGCGTCGTGTCGGTCGTCGAACTGCTCGCCGCCCGCCCCGACGGCTGCTCGGTCGCCGAGGTGACGGCGAGCCTCGAACTGAACCGCGCCACCGTCACCTCGGTGCTCGCCGAACTCGAACGCACCGGGTGGGCACGCCGCCGCGCGGACCGCTCGTACGTGCTGGGGCCGGGTTTGCTCGGCGTCACCGAGGCCGTCCGCGCCGCGCTCCCCCTGCCACGCGGCGCCGCGGACCGGGTCGCCGCGCTCGCCGACGAAGTGCGGTGCGGTGCCTCGCTGAGCCTCGTCGAGCCGCACCGGATGACCTTCGTCGCGGTGTCCGAAAGCGTCTCCGGCAGGCTCCCCGGCGGCCTCGCGGTCGGCACGCGGATCCCGCTGCTGCCGCCGACGGGTGCCACGGTGATGGCCTGGCGCGACGCGCGCGAGCAGCGGGCATGGCTCGACGACGCCGACGAACACGAGCGCGAAGGGTTCCGCGAGATGCTCGCGGCGCTGGCCGGGCGCGCGATCACGGTGTGGCGGCTCGACGACAGCGCGGCCGATCTGCTCGGCGTTCTCGCGGACGTGGTCGACGCGCTCGCGGATCATCCGACGCGCCACCACCTCCGCCGCCGCGCACTGACCGAACTGAGCAGGCTGGTGGGCAACGCCTACCGCACGGACGAACTGGAAACCGATCGCCCGCTGCCGGTCAGCTATCTCGCGGCGCCGGTGTTCGCGGGCGGGGCCGCGACGCACGAACTGCAGATCGGGCCGCTGCACCCGGCGCTGGCGCGCGGCGAGCGCGAGCGGATGGCGCTGGCGCTGATGGCCGCGGCCGGAGAGCTGTCCCAGCCCTGAAACCCTTGCCGTGGAACGAGTACGGCCCCGCATCATCAGTCCCGATCTGATGGTGCGGGGCCGTACTCGGTGCGGCGACGCGGCACCGGAGAACCCGAAGCTCCAGCGCCGGACATCGCTACCAGTCCTTCGGTGGGCTCACCCCGAGCAAGAGGGACACACCGTCACACCGGCAACATCTCACCACTCCAGCACCTCGTACCTCCGAAGCGGTGCCGACAAGGTAACAGCACGCGCCCGGTCGATCACAACCACCCTGGCGAAAAAATTACGGCGGGAGCCCCGTGCCCCGAGGCCCCCGCCGCATGTCGGAGAAGTCAGCGCACCACCGGCGTGAAGTCACGGGAGGCGATGAACTCCGGGCGTGGCGCGGCCGCGCCGTACGGGTCGCCGAGCGTGTTCTCGACACTGTTGAACACCAGGAAGATGTTCGACCTCGGGTACGGCGTGATGTTGTTGCCGGACCCGTGCATGATGTTCGAGTCGAACCAGAGCGCGGAA
Source organism: Amycolatopsis sp. CA-230715 (assembly GCF_018736145.1). Lineage (GTDB taxonomy): Bacteria > Actinomycetota > Actinomycetes > Mycobacteriales > Pseudonocardiaceae > Amycolatopsis. The sequence goes on along the minus strand of NZ_CP059997.1, from coordinate 5,230,649 downwards.
CCCGCCGGACCGGTGAACTGCTCGATACCGCACTCCGCGGCCAGCTTCGTCACCTCGTTCCGGTTCGGCACGCCGAACTCCTGCTCCTTGAGGGAGCTCTTGTAGTTCTCCTCCGGGGTCTTGCCGACGCACGGCACGAAGGTCCGCTGGGAACCGGGCATCACCATCAGCCCGCCGTTGAACGGGTAGTTGTCGGTCAGCGCGATCGAGCAGCTCACCGCCCTCGGCTTCGGCATGCCGTCCTCCGCGTGCCAGGTTTCGAAGTCGGAGTGCCAGTAGAACCCGGCACCCTTGAAGCCCGGCATGTAGTTGACCCGGCTCTGGTGGAGGTAGACCTCGGAGCCGAGGATCTGCTTCGCCCGATCGAGGATCCTCGGGTCGCGCACCAGTTCCGCGATCAGCGAGCTGATCTTGTGCATGTCGAAAATGGACCGCACCTCGCCCGACGCCTTCTCGGTTATCACCCGTTCGTCGGCCTTCAGCGCCTCGTCCGAAGACAGCCGCACGAGGTCCTGCCAGTACGCCTGCACCTCGGCAGGGGACAGCAGGCCCTCGATGACGTGGAAACCCCTCGCGTCGTGCGACGCGAGGGTGGCGGCGTCGATGGGGCCGTCGGACTCGGCCCCCCACACCGTCGGATCCGGCCGGTCGAATGCCACCGGCTCACCGGTGATCCGGGTCGGATAACTGTCCTCGACGCGCGTGTCCATGAGCGTCAAGATTTTCGCCTCCTCAGCTTTCCTTCGGTTTTTTTCGCCCCATTCGTCGGCGGGATACCGTGGTGTCGGCAGTCAGTTCCGGGTGGCTCAGTCCTCTTCGACCACGAGCGGGTACACGCCGTTTTCGTCGTGCACCTCCCTGCCGGTCACCGGCGGGTTGAAGACGCACACCGTCTTCATCTCGGTCTTCGGGCGCACCTGGTGCTTGTCGTGGTTGTTCAGCAGGTACAGGGAACCGGGACGCAGCTGGTGCACCTCGCCGGTCGCCTTGTCCTCGATTTCCCCTTCGCCCTGCGTCACAAACACCGCTTCAATGTGGTTCGCGTACCAGAAATCGTTGACCGTGCCCGCGTAGAGGGTCGTCTCGTGCACCGAGAAACCGACTTTTTCCTTGGCGAGAACAATGCGCTTCGAGCGCCAGTTTTCGGTCTTGATGTCAGCGTCGGTGTCGGTGATCTCGTCGAGTGTGCGGACGATCAACTCGGTACTCCTCTTTCGCGTTTTTCAGGTGCTACTTGTGCAGCACGGTCTTGATCGACTCGGAGATGATGTCGAGGCCCTTGCCCAGCTCCTCGTCGCTCAGGGTCAGCGGCGGCAGCAGCTTCATCACCTCTCCGTCGGGACCGGAGGTCTCCATCAGCAGCCCGCGTTCGAAGGCGGCGGCGCAGACCTTCCCGGCAAGATCACCATCGGCGAACTCGAGCCCGCGCGCAAGACCCCGTCCCTTCGCGAGCAGGTTCGCCTCCGGGTAGGCCTCGACGATGCCCTTGAACGCGTCGGCGATGCGCTCGCCCTTCGCCTTCGTCGACTTCTCGAGCTCGTCGTCGCTCCAGTACACGCGCAGCGCCTCGGCGGCGGTCACGAACGCCGGGCTGATGCCGCGGAACGTGCCGTTGTGCTCGCCCGGCTCCCACACGTCGAGATCGGGCCGGATGAGCGTGATCGCCATCGGCAGGCCGTACCCGCCGATCGACTTCGACAGGCACACGATGTCGGGCTTGATCCCGGCTTCCTCGAAGCTGAAGAACGGCCCGGTGCGGCCGCAGCCCATCTGCACGTCGTCCAGGATCAGCAGGATGTCGTGCCGCTCGCACAGGTCCGACAGGCCCTTGAGCCAGTCGATGCGGGCGGCGTTGATGCCGCCTTCGCCCTGCACGCCTTCGACGATCACCGCGGCGGGCTCGTTCAGCCCGCTGCCCGAGTCCTCCAGCAGCTTCTCGAAGTAGAAGAAGTCCGGGAACTGGCCGTCGAAGTACTTGTCGTACGGCATCGGGGTGGCGTGCACGAGCGGGATGCCCGCGCCGCCGCGCTTCATCGAGTTGCCGGTCACCGAGAGCGCGCCGAGCGTCATCCCGTGGAAGGCGTTCGTGAAGTTGATGACCGACTCCTTGCCGGTCACCTTCCTCGCCAGCTTGAGCGCGGCCTCGACCGCGTTGGCGCCGCCGGGGCCGGGGAACACGACCTTGTACTCGAGATCGCGCGGCTTGAGGATCTTGTCGTCGAGGGTCTGCAGGAAGTCGCGCTTGGCCACGGTGAACATGTCCAGCGCGTGCGTGACGCCGTCTCGCGAGATGTAGTCGATGAGCGCCTGCTTCAGCGCCGGGTTGTTGTGCCCGTAGTTCAGCGCGCCCGCGCCGGCGAAGAAGTCGAGGTATTCCCGGCCGTCCTCGTCGTAGAGGTAACTGCCCTTCGCGCGGTCGAACACGACCGGCCAGCCCCTGCTGTAACTGCGAACCTCGGATTCGAGGGTCTCGAAGATGTTCACGGTTTTTTCTCCTGCCCCTGGGAAGTCTTGATATTTCCTATGCGCGCACAAGCGGGCCGATGCGGTATCGGTCCTCCGGCTCATGCGACTCGCCATCGTCCGGAAAATCGCTCGCGCTGAACAGTTCCGCCGATTCCAGGTCGGTTTCCCACCGTTTGGCGAACGAGCTGAACAACTTGATGGAGGCCTCGTTGTCCGGGGTGATGGTGGTCTCCAGGTAGCGCACGCCCTCGCCGGTGAGCTTGGCGAAGAGCTCGTCGAGCAGCTTCCCTGCCAGGCCCTGACCACGCTGGGAGGCATCGACGGCCACCTGCCACACGAGCGCGGCGTCGGGTGCGGACGGCTTGCGATAGGCGATCACGAAGCCGACCGCTCGGCCGTCGACTTTCGCGACCACCGAAGTGTCGGCGAAATCGTGGCACCACAACAGATATGCATAGGGCGAGTTGAGATCGAGCTTCTGGGAATCGCGTGCGATTCGCCACAGCTCCGCGCCATCTGCCTTGGTCGGGGATTCGATCAAGTGCTTTCCGGACATGTCTACGAAACCTAACAGAAGCCTTCTGCCGGTTCAGAACAGCGCCGGAAGAGCAGGCGGGCTACCTGCAGGGACGGAGAAACCCCTGTGACAATGCCGACAGTAACGTACCAATCGGTCAGCGCGCCGGGTAAGATGCCCAGGCTTCGCCGCCGCCCGTCACGGTCGGCTACCGTTCCATACGGTAGTGGCAGCACTCACGAATTGCGAGACGACGCCGGGAGTAATGTCGCCGTCCGCTCGCACGGCGTTACCTGAAGCCCCTGCGTCATCCGCGTTCAGGCCGCGAAGTGCTCCAGGACGAGCACCTGCAGCTCACCGACGGCGAAGCCCAGCACCGCGCCGGTGGTGATCAGGATCCACTCGTCCTGCTGGAAGGCCGGCCGCAGCAGGCCCTCGAACTCGTCGGCGTCGAGCTCCTTCATCTTCCGCACCAGCAGGTTCCTGATGTCCATCGCGTCCTCGGCGTAGTCCTCGAGGTACCGCATGGTCTCCGGGAGCCGGTCCATGATCTTTTCCGCGATGACCGCCTTCATCTCCTGGTAGCGCCTGCTGCCGACGGCCATCACGACCAGGGGTTTCGCCACGCTCGTCTGGCGGCTCAGTTCCTCGTCGACCTGGCGCTGGATCATGCCGAGCACCTTGTCCGACAGCGGCCCGCGCAACACCGCTTCGATCACGTTGCGCGGCGTGATGATCTCCTTCGCGATCAGCTCTCCGTACGCTTCGGACACCTCCGCGCGCCGCTTGAGGAACAGGCCCTGCCATTCGAACAGGCCGAAGTACCGCACCGGCTGCTTCGGGTGGAAGATCATCTTCAGCGCGAGCCAGTCGGTGAACCAGCCGGTGAACAGGCCGAACAGCGGCATGATGAGCGGGATCTTGAACAGCACCCAGGCCACCATCTGGATGATGCCGATCAGCCCGCCGAAGACGATGCCGGAGCGGGCGATGAACTGGAACTCCTTGCGGCCCGCCTCCTGGAAGATCCGGTTGAGCAGCGCCTTGTCCTTGACCAGGCTCGTCACGACCATGTCCTTGAGGTCGAAGACGCTGTCGACGTCGTGCTTGATCGCGTCGAGCACCGCGCCGACCATCCTCGGCGCCTCGGCCTGCACGCGGTGCACGACCAGCCGCTGGACCCGCGCGGGCAGCGCCTCCCACAACCCGGACTGGTACTGCCCCGCGACGTCGCGGACGATCTCCTCGGTCGCGGCGAGCAGGGGTTTTTCGATCTCCTTCGCGACGCGCTCGGCGTCGAGGCGTTCGATGACGTCGGCTGGTTTCACCAGCTGCTGGGTCATGGTGTCGCACGCGATGCCCGCCATCCGCGCCGCGCGCTTGGGCACGATGCCCTGCCAGCCGAAGACGGGTTTGACGCCGACGAACTCGAGCGGCTGGAACATCATCCGGATCGCGACCAGCTTGGTCACGTACCCGATCAGCGCCGCGACGAGCGGGATGGAGACGTAAATCGGCCAGTGGCGTGCGAAGTCGTCGAGAATCGCACCCATGACCACCCCGTTTCACTAGCCCGGGTGACCATGGTCACATGATCGGGTGATCGGCGCGACCGCAGATCGATCAAGCGGGGCCCGCGGCCGGATCGCACGCGCGCCAGAACTGGGTGCCGAGGTGCGACAGGTGCACGGTCCGCCGCACGATCTTCGTCCGCTTCACCGAGTCCTCCGCGGCGCGGACCGTCTCGTCGGTCAGCAGGATCTCGTACTGCGTGGCCAGGGAATCCACCTCTTCGTCGAGGTCGGCGAGGCCGAGGCCGACGAGGCGGGTGACGTAGCTCGGGGTCTCCGCGGGCAGCGAAACCCCGGCCGCCTTCCCCACCGTCGACGCGTTGCGCAGCACGGTGCGCCCGGTGCCGGTGAGGCTGGTCCGTTCGAAGACGTCGATCACCGGGAACGGCGACCCGTCGGACAGCGCGGACAGGATGCGTGCCTCGTCGGGGGTGAGCTGGCGCAGGATGATCGCGTAGAGGTACTCGCGGGCGCGCTCCTTGCCGAAGCCGAGCGAGCGGTTGAGCAGCTCGGCCATCGCGGCGCGCAACGGCTCGCTGTCGCGCGCGGGCACGACCGCGACCGAATCGCTGAGCTTCCCGTTGCCCTCGACGCCGTTTTGCGGGCTAATCGTGCTCGCCGCGCTCAAGGCCGCGAGGTACGGGTCGTCGACCTCGTCGAGGCGGCGGCGCAGCTCGCCGAGCGCGATCCGCTCCACCTGGCGAAGGCCCTTCTCCGCGGCCTCGACCCCGGGAAGCCGCTTGGACAGGGAGTAGCCGGTGCGGGCCGCCCACCCGGCGAACTTGCCGGCACGCTGGACGATCCCGGGCTCGGCCGCGGGGCCCACCAGTCGGTCTTCGTTGCTCACGCGCTGCTCCCTCGCTGCTCGCCGAGATGCTACCGAGGAGTAAGACAGCTCCGCGACCGACGGCCCCCGAGCGCGTTTAGCCCGCTAAACGCGCCGGGTCAGTTCTTCCGGGATTTCCGGTTCTGGGCGCGGAGCTGCAGGATCCTGGCGGCGCCGACGAGTGCGACGAGCGCGCCGCCCGCCACCGCGGCCAGGAGCATCGCCACGGCGAGCGGCATGCTGCCCACCGCGCCGAGGAAGTGCACGGTCGCGTTCTCCAGGTTCTGCAGGATGAAGATCAGCAGGAACACCAGCACCACGAGCGCGACGACGACGGCGACCCAGGTGCCGCCCAGCCTGGTCCGCTTCGGCGGGTGCTGGTCGTCGGCCGCGGGACGCGCGGCGGGGACCTCCGCGGCTTCGGGGGTCTCCTCGGCCGCGTGCTTGCCTTCCCGAGCGTGTGCCATGGCCCGGATTGTGAGCGCGGGCCATGCCACCCGCTCGGCAACTCACTCGAACGGGTTACCTCAGCCAGTTCTTCGCCGCGGCCACGCCGTCGGCGGTGATCTGGTGGCAACCGTGGTGCCGGTGGCTGGTCACCTCGGCCGACCTCGCCCGCAGCAGTGCGATGAACTCGTCGTTCGACGCCAGCGGCGCCATCGGATCCTGCTCGCCGTTCGACAGGAACACCCTCGAACCGGACAGGTCGTGCTCCGGCGGACTGGGCACCGGAAGCATCGAGGCGAACAGGATCGCCTCGGTCAGCACGTCCGGGCGCAGCACCGTCAACGCGGCCGCGATGTTCGCGCCGTTGGAGAACCCGATCGCGATCAGGCGCCGGTCACCGAGGCCGTACCGCTCGCGTGCGGCGACCACGAACTCGGCGAGCTGGTCCGCCCGCTTCACGACGTCGTCGTAGTCGAAAACGCCTTCCGCGAGCCGCCGGAACCACCGTGCCATCCCGTTCTCCGAAACCGGCCCGGCTGGCGCGAGCACGGCTGACGCCGGGCTCAGCTCCTTCGCGAGCGGCAGCAGGTCGTCCGGGCCGCCGCCGGTGCCGTGCAGGAGCAGCAGCACCGGCGCGGCCGGATCCCCTTCGGCGTAGCGGTGCGCCAACTCGGTCATGCCCGCTCCAGGTCGTTCTCGCTCGGCAGGTCCAGCTTCGGCAGCGCGCGCTGGATCTGCTCGCGGTTCGGCTCCAGCCACGGCGGGAGCTTCAGCGCGCGACCGAGTTCGAGCAGCGGTTCGTCGATCGCGAAACCCGGCTCGTCGGTGGCCACTTCGAGCAGCGTGCCGCCCGGCTCGCGGAAGTAGATGGACCTGAAGTACTGACGGTCCAAAATGGACGTGACGTGCACGCCGGAGTCCACCAGTTCCTCGCGCCACGCGGCCTGGGTCGCCTCGTCGGGCGCGCGCCACGCGACGTGGTGCACGGTGCCCGCGGCGACGAGCCCGCGCGGCGCGTCCGGCGTGACCAGCACGTCGACGAGTGCGCCGGGGCCGCCTTCGCCCGCGGTGAAGCGCAGCCGGTTGTCTTCCTGGTTCGCGAAGCTCAGCCCGAGCCCGTCGGTGAGCATGCCCGCCGTCTCGTCCTCTTTGGACACTGAAAGCGTGACCGAGTGCAGGCCGCGGATCGCGTGCTCGGCGGGCACGTGCCCGTTGTCCCACGGGTCGCGCGGATCGCCCTGCGGGTGCGCGACGAGCGCGAGCGTCAGCCCGTCGGGGTCGCGGAAGGTCAGCACGTCCTCGCCGTCGCGGTTCTTGACCTCGCTCGAAGAGATGTTCGCCGCCGCGAGGTGCCGCTTCCACCAGCCGATGGACGCCTCGGGCACGGAGAAGGACGTGGTGGTCGCCTGCCCGGTGCCCTGCACCCCGCTCGGCGCGTCCTTCCACGGGAAGAAGGTCATCAGCGTGCCCGGCTTGCCGGACTGGTCGCCGTAGTAGAGGTGGTAGGTGCCTGGGTCGTCGAAGTTGACGGTGGTCTTGACCAACCGGAGGCCCAGCGTCTTCAGGTAGAAGTCGGCGTTGCGCTGGGGGTCGCCGCCGATGGCCGTGACGTGGTGCAGGCCGGAAGTCTTGATCGACATGTCTCCTCCTCGGGAGCCGTTGAAGTCAACGCTAAGCGCTAAACCTCTCGCGCGCAAGATATATTCCAGCAAGAGTTCTGCGGTACACTCGCCCGGTGACCGTTCCCGACCCGCACACCGACGACGACGAGATCGTCACCTGGTGGGGCCTGGTGATCGAGGGCTACCTCGCCACGCAGGACACCCTGATGGGCGAGATCGCCGAGCGCTTCGGCCTCGCCCCCGCCTCGTTCGACATCCTCATCCGCCTCATCCGCTCGCCGGAACACCGGATGCCGATGACCCGGCTCGCCGGGGAGGCCGCGCTGTCCAGCGGCGGGTTCACCAAGGTCGCCGACCGGCTCGTGGCGGCGGACCTGATCTGCCGCGTCCCGAGCCCGTCGGACCGGCGGGTGACCTACGTGCAGCTCACCGAGCACGGCCTCGAAGTCGCTTCGAAGGCGCGGGCCGCGTGCGCCGAGATCCTGCGGCGGATCGTGCTTTCCCCGCTGGGCGCGGATTCCTCGGCCGCACTGGCCGACGCGATGCGCGTCCTCCGCTCAACGAACGGCTGACGCTTTCGTCGGGGTGGGCGGCTCCTGCCCCGAAAGATGCTCCCCTAGAGGTCGGGTCGCGGGTGCCGCCGAAGGCTCCTTTTTGGGGCGTTGAGCGTCCCGATCTCGGCCCTCGTGGCAGGCTGCCGCCCTGGCGCGAGTCCCCGAAGGTGGCCTTCGGGGCGGTAGACGCCGCGAATTCGGCCCTCGCACCACATTCCCGCCACCGCGCGACCCCACAGCAGGTCTTCGCGTGCCCCGAACGTCACTTTCGGGGCACCGGCAACCGGGGGGTCGAGCGTGCGAGGGGTGGATTTGTGGCGTTGAGCGGCCCGAAGGCCACCTTCGGGGCATGCGCGGCACTGCCCGCGCACCCCGCGAGGGCCGAGAAAGTGGCGCTGGGGTCCCCGAAGGTGGCCTTCGGGGACCAACGGACAAACTCCGCCGCCGATCACCGCGCAGCGCACCCGACATCACTGTGACGTTCGGGGAATGTGGCCCGAAGGTCACTTTCGGGGCAGGAGATCAGAAGTCGCGGAGTTCGATTCGGCGGAGTGACGGGTCGTCGGGGTCGGCGGTCAGGTACCAGGACGTGGGGAAGTCGGAATCCGCCACCTGGTCCGCTTTGATCCTGGCGCCGGTGACCGAGTAGCGATGGCTCCCGCCCTCCGGGTCGACCGGGTCGGAAATGTACACAGGCGCCAGGAAGCGGCAGCCACTGAAATCGACATCCTCGTCCGACGAGATCGAGTAAGCGGAAAACGCCCCTTCGAAAGTGGCGTTCTCGAACATCGCCATGGACGTGCCACGGATGACGGCGCTGGCATAGCCCGCGGTGGTGGAAGGGACGAAGTTCGCGTCCGACAGCGTCGATCCGGCGAAGGTCGTCTCCTGCGCGAACCTCGCACCGGAGAAGTCGCTCCTGCCGAAACGCGCATCCCCGAAGGCGGCGACATCCCCGAATTCCGCGCGGTCGAACTCGGCGACTCCGATCGCCGCTCGGAAAAAGTGCACTTTGGCGTCGAACACCACCGACGAGAAAGTGGCAATCTCGGCAACCTTGAAATCCGTGAAATGCGCCCTTGCAGAGAATTGAGCGCGTTCGAAGTCAACATTGGCCATTCGCGCACTGGAGAAGATGGCCACGCCGGTGAAACGCGCGCCTTCGAAATTCGCGGAGGTGCATCGCGCGCCGTAGAAATTGAAGTCGACGAGGGACGCGTAGCGCAGGTCGATCGAGATGCCGTCCCAGAATTTCGGCGAGTCCTTGGGCGCGCACAGGTGGCGGCGCAGGATCTCCTGCGCGGTCGACCGCACGTCCAGTTGCAGCAGGGCCTCCACGTCCTGACTGTCGCGCGCCGGTGGGGCGAACGGCTCGCGCAGGTACGCGCAGATGCGGTCCACGACGGTTTGCCGCAGCTCGGGATGCGACTCGGCGAGCCGTTCCAGATCGGTCAGGCCGCCGATCCGCATCGCGGCCTTGTCGCTGCCGAGTTGTTCGCTCGCTTTAGCGGACAGGTCCGTGATCTGCCTGGCGATGGCATCGGCCCGAACCGCTTCGTCGGCGTCGAGCTGTCGTCGCAGCAGGGCCTCGGCGTGCGTCCGGTTGGCTTCGTCGGTCGCCATCTGCCGCAGGTGCTCGCGCTCGCCCAGTTCGACGCGTCGCGCGCCGAGGACCGCGGCCAGGATCGCGAGCCCCGCCGCACCGACCTTCCAGCCGACCTCGAACGCGGCGCGATGATCGGCGGTCGAACTCCCCCAGAGCGCCCACACGAGCGCCCCGCACGCGATCACGCTGACGCCGACGCTCAACCAGGTCCATCGTCGGCTCAACGGCTTCAGCGCGGCGCGCTCGTTCTTCCCCATCCGCACATCAGAGCAGATTCGGTCAGAGACCGGGGAACAGCGTGGTGGCGTTGCCGGAGAGGATGCCGCGCAGGACCTCGCCGGGCAGGCCGAGTTTCGCCAGTGCGCGGACGTTGCGGGCGGTGCCGGGGACGCCTGGCCAGTCGGTGCCGAAGACGAACTTGCGCGCGAGGCGGGCCAGGTCGAAGCGCGCGTAGTACTCGGGCAGTTTCGCGGGTGGCAGCCCGGCCAGGTCGAGCCAGACGTTGTCACGCGCCAGTGCCATGAAAGCGGCGACGTCGTACCACCAGCCGCGGCCACCGTGGGCGAAGACGAACGAGACCGAAGGGAAGTCTTCGACGACGTCCGAGAGCAGCTCGGGGTTGCCGAAGCTCGCACGGGAACCGGGGAAGCTGCTGATGCCGGAGTGCAGGATCACCGGCACGCCTCGGTCGGCGCACACCCGGTACGCGGCGTACAACTCCTTGTCCGCGGGCGAAAAAGCGCCGTGCACCGGGTGGATCTTCAACGCCACCGCGCCGAGATCGAGCTGACGGTCCACTTCGGACGCCAGCGGGTGGTGCAGGTGCGGGTTGACGTTCGCGACGAGCCGGAACCGCTCGGGGTTGTACCGGTACAGCGGCAGGTTGTCTTCGATGGGCTGGATCCCGGTCGCGCGCGGGCTGTACTCCGCGAACAGCAGCGCACGGTCCACGCCTTCGGCTTCGAACAACGCGTCGAGCCGCGACGGGATCGGATCGCCGTCGCCGTCGAAGACCGAGCGCCAGTCGTGCGGGCCCGAAAAACGGTCCGCCCAGGCGAGCCACGCCGGTTTGAGCGTGCTCAGCCTCGGGACGTGCACATGGGCGTCGACAACGAGTTCTCCGTCGATCACGGTGCGAGCACTCCGGCGGGGTCGCGGACGAGGTCGCGGATCACGTTACGCCGGATCTTCCCGGTCGCCGTCTTGGGCAGCTCGGCCACCTCCACCACCCGCCGCGGCCGCTTGAACGACGCCAGCCCCGCGCGGCAGAACTCGATCAGCTCCGCCTCGTCGACGACGTGCCCCGGCGTCGCGGCGACGCACGCGACCGGTTTGTCGATCCCGTCGGGCCCCGGCGCGGCGACCACCGCCGCCTCCGCGACCGAGGGGTGTTCGAGCAGCCGTTGCTCCACTTCGCCTGGCGAAACCCAGATACCGCCCGCTTTCAGCATGTCGTCGAACCGGCCGAGGCAGCTGTAGGTGCCGTCGGCGTTGCGCACGTAGCTGTCCCCCGTCCGCAGCCATTCGCCCTGGAACACGCGTTTCGTGGTGTCGTACCGCCCCCAGTACCCGCTCGCGATCGACGGCCCGCGCACGTACAGCTCGCCCGGCGTAGCCGGTTCGGCGATCACCGAACCCGCCTCGTCGCGCAGTTCGACGTCGTACCCGGGCACCGCGATCCCGGTGCTGCCCGGACGCACCCGGCCCGGCCGGTTCGACAGGAAGATGTGCAACGCCTCGGTGGACCCGATGCCGTCCAGCACCTCCACCCCGAACCGCTGCCGGAACTGCTCGTAGAGCGCCGCGGGCAGCGGTTCCCCCGCGGAAACCGCTTGGCGCACCGAGGAAAACGAGTCGTCCGGGACGTCACTGGCCAGTACGGCCGAATAGAACGTCGGCACGCCGAAGAACAGCGTCGGCCGTTCCTCGCGCACGCGGCGCGCGATCAGCTTCGGCGTCGGGCGCGCCGGTTCCAGTATCGTCGCCGCACCGGCCGCGAGCGGGAAGAACGCCGAATTTCCCAAGCCATAGGCGAAGAACAGCTTCGGCACGGACAGGAACCGGTCGTCCGCGGCGGTTTCCAGTACACCCTCGGCATAGCACTCGACCACGGCACGGATATCGGCGTGGCGGTGCATCGCGGCCTTCGGCTTCCCCGTGGTGCCCGAGGTGTAGAGCCACAGGGCCACGGTGTCGTCCCACGAGGGGTACGGAGCATCGAGTGAGTCCGCAGTGGACAGTGCAGCCCACGAATGCGCGCGCACGCCGAATTCCGCGCCGGAGCCGCGATCGAGCACCACATCGGTGACCTCGGGAGCGGCGTCCAGCGCCACCAGCGCGGCGGGCACGAACTCGGCGGATACACAAAGGACACGGGCGCGCGAATCCGCCAGCACGGTGCCCAGTTCGACCCCGGTGACCATTGTGGACACCGGGACGGGCACGGCACCGGAGTAGATCGCGCCCAGAATCCCGGAAAGCAGCTCGGGACCATCCACCATGCACAGCATGACCCGCTCCTCGGGGCGGATCCCGAGCGCGCGGAACCCGGCCGCCGCCCGGTGCGCGGACTCGGCGAGTTCGGCGTAGGTCAGGTGACCCGACGGCGACACGACCGCGGTGCGCGCGCCGCGCCCTTCCCGCACGTGCCGGTCGAGCAGGTACTCGGCGGCGTTGAACCCGTTCATCGCAATCAGACCAGGTGGACGTATTCGTAGTCGAACGGCTTACCGTTGATGCCCTGTCGCGGCGGAGCGACCCAGCTCGCGATCTTGCCGCGTTCGTACACCGGGTGCATCAGCGAGCGGACGAACGCGAGGTCTTCCGCGGTCGGCAGCCACCTCGGCTCGCCCGCCAGCCACGTCGCCTCGTCGACGATCGAGCCGTCCGGGGTGACGTGGTGACCGGAGTTTATGCCGACGTCGCGGTTGAATCCAGGGTGCGGCAGCGCGAAGCGGAACGAGATGTCGTGGTCGGCGAGTATCCGGTTCCAGCGTTTGACCCCGGTTTCGCAGTCGGCGATGTACTCGCGGCGGAGATCGAGGTTCAGCAGCAGGATCGCCTGCATTTCCCGCTCTTCCCAGGTGCCGTCGGTGCGGGGCTTCGGCAGCAGCGCGCTCTCGTCGGTGAGCTGGTGGTCGTCCTTGCGCCGGGTTTCCAGCCACCGCCCCTTCAGCCCCGCGGTGTAATAGTTCGCCGCGTTCGTGGAGGTCTCGCTGCCGAACAGGTCGAGCGAAACGCTGTAGTGGAAGTTCAGGTACTTCTGGATGATGTCAAGGGGGATCCCGCCGTGCGCGGCGATGTCGAGGGTGTCGTGCTCGGAGATCAGCTCGGCGCTGCGGGTCACCACGCGGTCGACGCCGGTGGTGCCGACGAACATGTGGTGCGCTTCCTCCTTGAGCATGAACTCGCAGGTGCGCGAAAGCGGGTCGAACGAGCTTTCCTTGAGCGTGCCGAGCTGGTACTTGCCGTCGCGATCGGTGAAGTAGGTGAACATGTAGAAGGCGAGCCAGTCGGCGGTCTCCTCGTTGAACGCGCCGAGGATGCGCGGGGTGTCCGGGCTGCCGGAATTGCGCAGCAGCAGGCCTTCCGCCTCGTCGCGGCCTTCACGGCCGAAGTAGGCGTGCAGCAGGTACACCATCGCCCACAGGTGCCTGCCCTCCTCGACGTTGACCTGGAACAGGTTCCGCAGGTCGTACAGGCTCGGCGCGGTCAGCCCGAGCAGTTTCTGCTGTTCGACCGAAGCGGGCTCGGTGTCGCCCTGGATCACGATCAGCCGCTGCAGATCGGCGCGGTACTCGCCGGGCACCTGCTGCCACACCGGTTCGCCCCGGTGCTCGCCGAAGGCGATGCGGCGGTCGCGGTCGCGCTCGGCGAGGAAGATCCCCCAGCGGTAGTCCGGCACGTGCACGTGGTCGAAATGCGCCCATCCTTCCCGTCCGACGCTGATCGCGGTGCGCAGGTAGACGTCGTGCGTTTCGAGCGTGGGGCCCATTTCGCCCCACCAGTTCAGGAACCGGGGCTGCCAGCCCTCCAGCGCGCGCTGGAGCCTGCGGTCCTCCGATAGGTTCACGTTGTTCGGGATCTTCGCGTCGTAGTCGATCTTCTCCGGCATGTCCTAGACCCGCTTCCTGTCGAACACCGCTTTCTGGCCCGTTCCGTAGCGGCGAAGCGCACCTTCCTCGCCCGAGGCGTTCGGTCTGGTGAAAATCCAGTTCTGCCAAGCGGAAAGCCGCCCGAAGATCTTGGTCTCGATCGTCTCGGGGCCGACGAACCGGTGGTTCGCCTCCATGCCGGTGAGCGCGTCCGGTGACAGCGATGCCCTGCCCTCCAACGCGATCCTGATCTCGTCCTCCCAGTCGAGGTCGTCCGGCGCCATGGTCACCATGCCCAGCTCGTCGGCGTCCGATGGGGACAGTGGGCGGCCGATCTCGGCACGCAGCTTTTCGACCTGTCCCGGGTCGCCGTAGAACCGGGAGTCCAATCGCGACAGTCCATTGCCCATCGGGAAGGTGCCGAAGTTGGCCTCGGTGAGCACGAGGCTCGCACGGTCTTCGCTGGCTTCGTCGTCGATCGGCGGACCGTCCAACATGTACTGGCGGTCGCAGGCCAGCGCCAGTTCGAGCAGCACGCCGGTGAAGCAGCTTCCCGGCTCGATGAGCGCGACCAGGCTGCGGCTGGTGACGTCGAGCCGTTTCAGCACGCGCTTGTAGTAGTGCACGATTTCGTTGCACAGCCAGTGATCCGCGTGCAGTACGAGGTCTTCGTGTGCACGCACCGCGTCCGCTTCGCCCTCGCTGCAGAGGAGCCAGGTGCCCAGCCCGGGTTCGTTGGTGCGCAAGCGAAGGATGAGGTCGTCCAGTTCCCTGGTGAGCGCGAGCAACCACGACGCGGCACCGGTTTCGCGCGGATCCGACGGGTCACGCGGGCCGAGCACGGTGATCGTGGCGACCCCGGTACCGCGGTCGAACCGCGCGCTCACGTTCTGGTAGCGCAGCCCGTCCTCGGTCACCGTGCGGTCCAGCGGCGGCAGGTCGATCCCCGTCGCGCCTTCGGGCCGCGCACTGGCCCGTGCGGCTTCGAGCGCGCGTTCCCGCACGGTTTCGGCGAAGTCCCGGCGCGGGACGATCTCGTCGACGAGCCCCCATTCGACGGCGGTGCGGCCCTTGACCCCGTCGGGCCGGGTGGCGAACACGTCGGCCCGGTCCTTGCGGACGTGCCGCTTGTCCACCACGCGGGTCAGCCCGCCGGTGCCGGGCAGCACGCCGAGCAACGGCACCTCGGGCAGCGCGACCGTCGACGAGTTGTCGTCGACGAGCAGGATCTTCTCGCACGCGAGCGCGATTTCGTAGCCGCCTCCCGCGCAGGTGCCGTTTACCGCGGCGAGGTAGGTCTGGCCGGAATGCTCGCTCGCGTCCTCGAAGCCGTTGCGCGTTTCGTTGGTGAACTTGCAGAAGTTGACCTTCCACTCGTGCGGCGACGCGGCGAGCATGCGGATGTTCGCCCCGGCGCAGAACACCTTGTCCTTGGCGCTGCCGACCACCACCGCGCGCACTTCGGGATGGGAGAACCGCAGGCGCTGCGTGGCGTCGTACAGCTCGATGTCGACGCCGAGGTCGTAGGAGTTCAGCTTCAGCTCGTACCCGGGCCGGATCCCGCCGCCGGAGTCGACGTCGAGGTCGAGCCAGGCGATCGGGCCGTCCACGCGGAGCCGCCAGTGCCGGTAAGAGTCCGGGTGCCGGTCGAACGACACCGCTTCTGGAGCCATGAGCACTCCTCGTCGTGGTGGACACGAGAGCTGCCCCTAATTGTCTACATAAAGTTTGCGTTCGTCAAACTGTTGTAGAGAGTTGACGATCATGCCGCCTGCTCAGCAGGGCCAGCGACACCAGCGCACCGCACACGCAGAGGAACATGTCCCATTGGGTGTCCCACGGATCCCCTTGTGTGGCAAGGAAATCATCCGCGTTTCCGCCCATCAGGAGCGCGCTCGCCCACTCGACGAACTCGAAGCACGCGCTGATCGACAGGCACACGCACACGGTCAGGAAGGCGGACCAACGGCCGGGCGTCAGCGGGGAGCGGCGCAGCAGGACCTCCCGCACCGCGATCGCGGGCACGAAGCCCTGCACGAAGTGCGCGAACCGGTCGTAGTTGTTGCGCTGGGTGCCGAGCCAGTGCTGCACCCATTCGCCGAGGGGCGTTTCTGCGTAGGTGTACTGGCCGCCGTAGCAGAGCACGAGCGCGTGCAGCACGAGCAGCCAGCACAGCAACCGCGTCAGCGGGAACCGGCGGCGGACCGCGAGCACGAGGACGAGCCCCGCGACGGCCCACACGACCTCCATCGCCCACGTGCCGATCGAGCGCGCACCGAAACCCGTCCACGCCAGCGCGAGCACGACGACACCGGCCAGCGCGGCCCCTTCCGCCTTCGACACCGTCTCCACCCGATCACGGTAAGCCGGGCCGGATGCGCTTGCCGTGGTTAACCATTGACAATCGACCAGTCGCGGCCGAAGGTGTGGGCTGTGCTGAACCTCCTCGACGACCTGCGCGCGCGAACCTCCCCGGTGCGCTGCGCGGTCATCGGGTGCGGCAAGTTCAGCACGATGTTCCTGCACCAGGCCCGCCTGCTCGACGGCCTGCGGATCAGCGCCGTCGCCGACCTGTCGCCCGAGCGCGCGTCGACGGCGCTGGAGGCGGCCGGGTATGCCGCGGGCGAGGTGAAGATCGCGGGCAGCGCTCGCGATCTTCTCGGCGACCCGGACATCGAGGTCGTCGTCGAAGCGACCGGCGATCCACTGGCCGGGACCGAGCACGCCCTTGCCGCGATCGACGGCGGCCAGCACGTGGTGATGGTGACCGTCGAAGCGGACGCGCTGGTCGGCCCGGCGCTCGCCGCCCGCGCCCGCGAACGCGGTGTCGTCTATTCGATGGCCTACGGCGATCAGCCCGCGCTGATCTGCGAACTGGTGGACTGGGCGCGCACCTGCGGGTTCGACGTCGTCTCCGCCGGAAAGGGCACCAAGTACCTGCCCGAATACCACTTTTCGACACCGGAAACGGTGTGGGGGCACTACGGTTTCACACCCTCCTACGCCGAATCGGCGCGGCTCAACCCGCGCATGTTCAACTCGTTCCTGGACGGTACGAAATCGGCGATCGAGATGGTCGCGGTGGCCAACGGGACCGGGCTTTCCGCGCCGCCGTCCGGTTTGCTGTTCCCGCCGTGCGGCGCGGACGACCTGGCGAGCGTGTGCGTCCCGGCGGCCGACGGCGGCGCGCTGAGCGGCAAGGGTGTCGTCGAGGTGGTGTCGAGCCTTCGCCGCGACGGCGCGCAAGTCGACCGGGACCTGCGGTGGGGCGTGTACGTGACGCTCGAAGCGCCGTCGGCGTACGTGCGGGACTGCTTCGCCCAGTACGGCCTCAAGACCGGCCACAGTGGACAGTACGCGGCGATGTACCGGCCGTACCACCTGATCGGGCTCGAACTCGCGGTCAGCGTGGTGTCCGCGGCCGTCCGCCGCGCGCCGACCGGAACGGCCCGCTCGTTCGCCGCCGACGTCGTCACCACGGCGAAGCGCGATCTCGAACCGGGCGACCTCCTCGACGGCGAAGGCGGTTACACCGCGTATGGCACGGTCGTACCAGCTTCGGCCTCGATCGAGGGACGCCTGCTCCCGATCGGGCTGGCCAAGGGCGCGCGCCTGACCTCGAAAGTCCACAAAGGATCGCAGGTCGGACTGGGCCAGGTCACATTCGATGAACGGTCTTCCGCGATGACCCTCCGTGAGGGGATGCTTGCCGGATGACTGAAGCCTTTTCGCCCGCACTGGGCGACACGGTCACTCGCAGGTTGCGCGACGCCATCCTCTCCGGTCAGCTCGCCGACGGCGAACGCCTGGTGGAACGGGATATCGCGACCACGCTCGACGTCAGCAGGGGCCCGGTGCGCGACGCGTTGCGCCAGCTCGCGGTCGAAGGGCTGGTGGTCGTCGAGGCGAGACGCGGGACCCGCGTCGCGTCGCTGACGCCGGAGGACGGCGAAGAGATCATGGCGATCCGCGCCGGTATCGAACCGCTCGCCGTGCGGTACCTGGTGCGCGAAACCACCGCGGGCCGCTTCGAATCGCTGCACGAGATCCTCGGCGAGCTGGAAGTGGCCTGCCGCGAGGGAAACTGGTCGCAGGTGATCCTGCAGGACTTCGCGCTGCACCGGCAGTTGTACGTGCTGTGCGGGCGCAGGCGCCTGCTGCGGCTGTGGGACAGCATCAGCGAGCCGCTGCTGCACATCTTCCGGATGAACCTCGGCCTCTACGACACCATCGAGCAGGTCCACACGAACCACGCCACACTGGTCGCGGACATCGAATCGGGTGATCCCCTGCGCGCGGAGGAAGCGATCCGCGAGCACATCACCCATTTCCAGCCGCAGCTGCTCGCCCTGATGCTCGCGCGAGCAGAAAGGGAGGACCGACCATGACGGATCTCAAACCGCGCAGCAGGGACGTAACCGACGGAATGGAGCGCGCCGCCGCGCGCGGCATGCTCCGCGCGGTCGGCATGGGCGACGAGGACTTCGCCAAGCCCCAGATCGGCGTCGCGTCGTCGTGGAACGAGATCACCCCGTGCAACCTGTCGTTGCAACGGCTCGCCGGCGCGAGCAAGCAGGGCGTGCACGCCGCGGGCGGGTTCCCGATGGAGTTCGGCACCATTTCCGTTTCCGACGGCATTTCCATGGGCCATGAAGGGATGCACTTCTCCCTGGTGTCGCGCGAGGTCATCGCCGACTCGGTGGAAACCGTGGTGCAGGCCGAACGCCTCGACGGCACGATCCTCCTGGCAGGCTGCGACAAGAGCCTCCCCGGCATGCTGATGGCCGCCGCCCGGCTCGACCTCGCGTCGGTGTTCCTGTACGCGGGCTCGATCATGCCCGGCACCGTCGACGGGCGGGAAGTGTCCGTGATCGACGCGTTCGAGGCCGTCGGCGCGTGCGCGCGCGGGCTGATCACGCGCGAGGAGGTCGACCGGATCGAGCGGGCGATCTGCCCCGGCGAGGGCGCGTGCGGCGGGATGTACACCGCGAACACGATGGCCGCCGCGGCCGAAGCGCTCGGCATGTCGCTGCCGGGATCGGCCAGCCCGCCTTCGGCGGACCGCCGCCGCGACGGGTTCGCGCGCGCGAGCGGAGAAGCCGTGGTCGGCATGCTTTCCCGTGGGCACACCGCGCGCGACGTGCTCACCAAGGAGGCCTTCGAAAACGCGATCGCCGTGGTGATGGCGCTCGGCGGCTCGACCAACGCGGTGCTGCACCTGCTCGCGATCGCGCACGAGGCCGACGTCGACCTGACGCTCGACGACTTCACCCGCGTCGGCGACCGCGTGCCGCACCTGGCCGACGTGAAACCGTTCGGGCGCCACATGATGACCGGCGTCGACCGCGTCGGCGGGATCCCGGTGGTGATGAAGGCGCTGCTGGAGGCGGGCATGATGCACGGCGACTGCCTCACCGTGACGGGAAAGACCATGGCGGAGAACATCGCCGCGCTCGCACCGTCCGATTTGGACGGTGACGTGGTGCGGAAGATGACCGACCCGATCCACCCCACCGGCGGCATCACCATCCTGCACGGCAGCCTCGCACCCGAGGGCGCCGTGGTGAAGAGCGCTGGGTTCGACACCGCACGTTTCGAAGGCAGGGCAAGGGTTTTCGACGGCGAGCAGGCCGCGATGGACGCGCTCGGCGAGCTGCGGCCTAACGACGTCGTGGTGATCAAGAACGAGGGGCCGCGGGGCGGGCCCGGGATGCGCGAGATGCTCGCGGTGACCGGGGCGATCAAGGGAGCCGGGCTCGGCAAGGACGTCCTGCTGCTCACCGACGGCCGGTTTTCCGGTGGCACCACGGGACTTTGCGTCGGCCACGTCGCGCCGGAGGCGGCGCACGGCGGGCCGATCGCGTTCGTCCGCGACGGCGACACCATCGTGCTCGACATGGAGACCCGCACCCTGGACGTGCTCGTCGACGAGGCCGAACTGGCTTCGCGTCGGGAAGGCTGGCGACCGCCGGAGCCGTCACGGAAGACCGGGGTGCTCAGCAAGTACGCCCGCCTTGTCGGTTCCGCCGCGCAAGGGGCGGTCTGTTCCTGAACCCCCACGGAGACGACGCATGACAGAGCACGCTGCGGTGCGGCCACCGGAAGCGGCGAAGCCGCCGGTGCGCGCGGCCAGGATCGCGGTGGCCAGCTTCATCGGCACCGCGATCGAGTTCTACGACTTCTACATCTACGGCACCGCGGCCGCGCTGGTGTTCGGCAAGCTGTTCTTCCCGACGTTCTCCTCGCTCGCGGGCACCCTCGCCGCGTTCGCCACCTTCGGCGTCGGGTTCGTGGCGCGCCCGGTCGGCGCGGTGGTGTTCGGCCACTTCGGCGACCGGATCGGCCGCAAGCGGATGCTCGTGGTGTCCCTGCTGACGATGGGCACCGGCACGGTCGCGATCGGCGTGCTGCCCACGTTCAGCGCGATCGGGATCGGCGCGCCGATCCTGCTGGTGCTGTGCCGGTTCCTGCAGGGCTTCGGGCTCGGCGGCGAATGGGGCGGCGCGGTGCTGCTGGCCACCGAGTACGCGCCGAAGGGCAAACGCGGGCTGTGGTCGAGCTTCCCGCAGATCGGGCCCGCGATCGGGTTCATCATCGCCAGCGGCGCGTTCCTCGTGCTCAGCGATACCCTGTCGGACGCGGACTTCCAGTCGTGGGGCTGGCGCGTGCCGTTCCTCGCCAGCGCCGTGCTGATCGTCATCGGCTACTACATCCGGATGAAGATCGCCGAGACCCCGGTGTTCGAAAAAGCCATGCGGGAGCAGGAAAAAGCGAAGGCCCCGATCGTCGAGGTGGTCAAGAAGCAGCCGCGCACACTGCTGCTGTCCACTGTGGCCTTCATCCTCGCGCACACGCTCTTCTACACGATCACCACGTTTTCGCTGTCCTACGGGACCGGTGAGCTGAAGCTCGACCGGAACATGCTGCTGATCTGCACGATGATCGCGGCGGCGGTGATGGGACTGGCGACCCCGGCGCTCGCGGTGTACTCGGACCGGGTGGGCAGGCGCGCGGTGTGCATCGCATCGGCAGTGCTCGCGGCGGTGTGGGCGTTCCCGCTGTTCGCCTTGCTGCACACCGGAAACCCGGTGCTGATCGCGATCGCGCTGTCGGTCGGCCTGATCGCGTTCGCCGCGTTGTTCGGGCCGATGGGCGCGTTCCTGCCGGAGCTGTTCGCCACCCGGTACCGCTACACCGGCGCGTCGGTCGCCTACAACGCGAGCAGCATCGTCGGCGGTGGCGTGAGCCCGATCCTCGCCACCCAGCTCATCGCGTCCACCGGGTCGTCGGCCTCGGTTTCGCTGTACGTCATCGTGATCGCGGTGCTGTGCGCGGTGTGCGTGTACTTCCTGCGGGAGACCAAGTCCGTCGACCTGGCGACCGACGCCGGGCTGCACCGATGACGCTGGTCGTCACCGGGGGCGGGTCCGGGATCGGGCTCGCCACGGTACGGCTGGCGCTCGCGGCGGGTCTTCCCGTCGCGGTGCTGGACCTCGATGTCTCGGCGGTTCCCGAGGTCTGCGAAGCGATTTCGGTGGACATCACGGACCCCGAGCGGGTGCACAGCGCGGTGCGCTCGCTCGGGCCCCTCACCGGGCTGGTGACCTGCGCGGGCATCGCGCCTCCCGGCGGCCTGCTCGACAGCTCGCCGGACGGACTGCGCCGGGTGTTCGACGTCAACGTGCACGGCACCGCGTACGCGATGCAGGCCGTGGCGCCGGTTCTGCGCGACGGGGGCGGCGGCGCGATCGTCACCATCGCCTCCGTCGCGGCGCACCGCGGCGGCGGCCTGCTCGGCGGAACCCCTTACGCGGCAAGCAAAGCGGCCGTCATCGGGCTCACCCGCGCGGCCGCGCGCGAGTTCGCGCCGTTCGGGATCACCGTCAACAGCGTCGCGCCGGGCCCGGTCCGCACGCCGCTGCTGGCCGATCCCGAAACATTCGCGGCCACCACGCTGTTGAATCGGGTGGCGACACCCGAAGAGGTCGCGGAGGCCGTGCTCTTCCTCCTCGGCCCGGCGGGCCGCAACATCACCGGCGAGGTGCTGAACACCAACGCCGGTGCCCATTTCGCTTGAGGGGGTTCGTTTTGTGGGAGACCAGTAATCCCGGCGAAGGACCGGTCGTGCGGGCGCCGGACGGCTCGACCGTCCATCCGCGGGCCCGGCTCGACGGGCTCGCGAGCTTCGCCGAGTTCGTGCTCGAACCCAGCCAGGTCTCCGCCGCCGTCGAGCACGCGACCGTGCAGGAAATCTGGTACGTGACCGCGGGTTCCGGCGACCTCTGGCGCCGTGGCTTCGGGCAGGAGGAGGTCGTCGCCATGGTGCCCGGGGTGTGCGCCACCATCCCGCTTGGCACCGCGTTCCAGTTCCGCGCTTCGGAACAGGGGCTGCACGTCGTCGCGGTGACCGTCCCGTCGTGGCCGGACGGCTCCGACGAAGCCCGCCTCACGACGGGTCATTGGTAGGCCGCCCGCATTTGGACAAGTAACTTGCACAAGTAGCTTGTCTAGTTGCTAGGCTAGGCGCATGGGAGCGCGAGAGGAAACAGCGGTGCGGCTCGCCGTGGCCGTCAAGCGGTTGCGGTCGCGGATCAGGGTGGAGTCGGGAGTGCCCGCCACCGGGCTGTCGATTTCGCAGTTGTCCGTGCTGACCAGGATCCGCGACCACACCGAGACCACCGCGGCCGCGCTCGCCGTCGCCGAGCACGTCAGCCAGCAGGCGATCGCCCAGAGCCTCGCCACGCTGAAGAGCGCGGGGTACGTGCGCGCGGAACCGGATCCGGAGGACCGCCGAAAGAGCCTGCTCGCCGCGACCCCCGCCGGCGAGCGCCTGATCGACTCGATCAACGCCTCCCGCGACGTGTGGCTCGCGCGGGCGATCGACTCCGCCGTGCGCCCCGGCGAACGCGCCGCCCTGGACAAGGCGATCGACCTGCTGGAACGGCTCGCCGACGCCGAAACGCGATGACGACGTTCCCGCGCCGGTTCGTGGCACCGCTCCTGGTCGGGTCCGCGCTCAACCCCGTCAACAGCGCCCTGATCGCGGTCGCGCTCGTGCCGATCGCCGAGGCCATGCGCGTCCCGCCGGGGCGGACCGCGGTGCTGGTCGCCGCGCTCTACCTGGCCAGCGCGGTCGCCCAGCCGACGGCGGGCAAGCTCGCCGACGAGTTCGGGCCGCGCCGCGTGTTCCTCGCCGGGATCCTGCTGGTGCTGGCCGGTGGGGCGCTCGGCGGGTTCGCGCAGGACCTGCCCACGCTGGTCGCGGCCAGGGCGCTGGTCGGGGTCGGCACGTCGGCCGGGTACCCCACCGCGATGCTGCTGATCCGCCGCCGCGCTTCAGCGGCGGGCCTGACCGAACCGCCGGGCGGGGTGCTCGGCGCTCTCTCGATCGCGGGGCAGGTCACCGCCGCGGTCGGGCCGCCGCTCGGCGGGCTGCTCGTCGGCGCCGCGGGGTGGCGGGCGACCTTCCTGGTCAACATCCCGGCCGGGCTCGCCGCGCTCGCCATGGTGCTGTCGTGGGTGCCGAAAGATCCGCCTCTGGCAAGGGGAACCGGCGCGGTGTCCAGAGTGGACCCGATCGGGATCGCCGGGTTCGCTGGCGCGCTGACCGCGTTGCTGGTGTTCCTGATGTCCCTGCCGGACCCGGACTGGATCGCGCTCGGGATCGCCGTCGTGCTCGGCACCGCGCTGGTGCGCTGGGAACTGCGGGCGGCGAATCCGTTCTTCGATGTGCGCCTGCTCCGGTCGAACGCGCCGCTTTCCCGGACGTACGCCCGGAACGGGCTGACCCTGCTCGGGAGTTACACCGTCCTTTTCGGACTGACGCAGTGGTTCGAAGCGGGCAGGGGGCTCACCGCGGGGCAGGCTGGCCTGCTCGTCCTCCCGATGAGCGGTCTCGCCGCGATCGTGTCCATCCCGGTTTCCCGCCGAGGGAGCATTCGCGGCCCCCTGATCGTCGCGGCGGTGTCTTCGCTGCTAGCGTCGACCGGTTTGCTGTTCCTCGACTCCGGTACCGCGATCGCCGCGATCGCGGGCGTCGCACTGCTCTTCGGGATCGCGCTCGGCACCAGCGCGGTCAGCAACCAGGCGGCGCTCTACGCGCAGGCACCAGCGAGCGGCGTCGGCACCGCGTCCGGCCTGTTCCGCACCTTCACCTATCTCGGCACGATCGCCTCGGCGACGATCACCGGGATCGTCTTCCGCACCGGTGTCACCGACGGGAAGCTGCACACCATCGCCGTCGTCCTCATCCTGATCAGCGCCGTCGTCGCGCTGATGACCGTCACCGATCACGCGCTGAAGGAGCTCGCATGACCATCGACCCCGCCAGGACCGCACTGCTGGCCATGGATTTCCAGCCCGCGATACTCGGCAGCGTCCCCGGCCAGGACGCGCTGCTGTCCCGTGTCGCGACGGCGATCGGGACGGCCCGCGAACTCGGTGTCCACATAGGACACGTGAGGGTCGCGTTCACCGACGACGACCACGCGGCCATCCCGGAGACGAACAAGGGCTTCGCCGCCGCGGCCGCCGGTCGCCTGCTGCGCCACGACGCGCCGGAAGCCGCGGTGCACGAACGCCTCGCGCCGCGGCCGGGCGACATCGAGGTACGCAAGACGAGGGTCGGCGCCTTCTCGACGACGGATCTGTCGCGTCAGCTCGCCGAACGCGCGGTCACCACCCTGGTGCTGGCCGGGATCCACACCAGTGGCGTGGTGCTCAGCACGGTACGGGAGGCGGCCGATCTGGACTTCCGGCTCTACGTCCTGTCCGACGGTTGCGCGGACCCGCGCGCCGACGTGCACGAAATGTTGCTGGAAGCGGTGTTCCCCCGGCAGGCCGACGTGCTGAGCGTGGCCGAACTGCCGGGTCTGCTCACCGCCGGCGGGTGACACCCGCCGCTCAGGCGAGGGTGAACTGCTCCGCGACGCCGGTGAGGTCGATGACGCGCCGCACCTGGCGGCTCGGCGAGATGGTGAGCGTGACTTCGCGCTCACCCACCAGCTTCTGCGTCTGCAGCAGCACGTTGAGCGCCGAGGAGTCGAAGAAGGTCACGCCGGTGAGATCGGCCTCGATCGCCGGGGTGCCCGCTTCGACGAGCTCGGCCAGCGCCTCCTGCAACTTCGGGCTGGTGACGAGGTCCAGTTCCCCGGTCACGACAACCCGGGCACCATCGGACACGGTGAGGGAGAAACCGGTCTCCGCGGTGGCCATCCACACTCTCCTCAGGGTCTACCGACGCCATTCCGGTACACGCCTGTGTTCTCAAGCGCCATCCGTGCCATCGGGACGGGTACCCGCGCTGCCGCGCGGATAAAGGTCCGTAGAACGGTGGCCTTGAGCTTAGCCCAGCCGGGACGGGCGGGAGCCATCCCCTTGCCGGGTCAGGAGGTGAGTGCGTGTTTCGCGGTGCGCTGCTGCCGGAACAGCTCGCGCCGTTCGATTTCGCCGAGGCCACCCCAGATCCCGTAGGGCTCCTGCACGGCCAACGCGTGCTCGCGGCATTGGCGCAGCACGGGACAGGTGTGGCAGATGGCCTTCGCCCTCGACTCACGGCGCTCGCGGGCGGAACCGCGCTCGTTGTCGGTGTGGAAGAACATACTGCTGTCGGCGCCGCGGCAAGCTCCCCGGAGCTGCCAGTCCCACTCCTCCGACACCACCGTCGGCAGCCTGCTCACGTCGGCCATGTTCGGTCCCCGCCCTTCGTTCTGCGACCTCGACGAAAGGTTGCTACCCCGGGCACGCGCAAGTGAAACACTCCTTCGTTTAGATTTCTCCTCGGTGGGGCACCAGTACCGGTGGCGAGAGCACGGGGGACGGATGGACCTGGGAGGAACGCGGGTGGCCGAAGACGAGTCAGGGACGGTCGAGTTCGAGGTGGCCACGGCCGCCACGGCGGGCGTGGTGCCGACGCTGCGCACGATCGCGGCCGATCTCGCCATGCGGCAGGACTTCGACCTCGACGCGGTGGACGACCTGCGGATGGCGGTCGACGAGGCGTGCGCGCTGCTCATCCCCGCCGCCGCGGACGGCAAGCTCACCTGCGTGTTCTCCTCGGTCGACGGGAAGGTCGAAATCGGCGTCTCGGTGCTCGCCGACGATCCCGGCCTGGTCAACGAGGACGCGCTGGGCTGGCAGCTGCTGACCGCGCTCGCCACCAGCGTGCGGCGGTCGACGGTGCCCGACGGCGAGCGCTACCTGTCGCGGGTGGACGTGGTCCGCGAGTCGGGCGCGGGCGGCCGGTGACCGCGGCGGACCAGGGCGGCACCGCCGAAGACAGCGGAACTGACGGCGCCGCCCTGTTCAGGGAGTTCGCCGCACTCGGCGAAGACGACCCGAAACGGGCGAAGCTGCGCGAACGGCTGGTGCGCGACCACCTCGACCTGGTGCGCAACCTGGCCCGCAAGTTCCGCAACTCCGACGAGCCGCTCGAAGACCTGGTGCAGGTCGCGACGGTCGGCCTGATCAACGCGGTGGACCGCTTCGACCCCGAGTACGGCAGCGACTTCGTCGCGTTCGCGGTGCCGACCATCACCGGCGAGCTGCGGCGCCACTTCCGCGACACGAGCTGGTCGGTGCGGGTGCCGCGCAGGCTCAAGGAGCTGAACAGCTCGATCTCGGCCGCCCGCGACGAGCTGACCACGCGCCTGTCGAGGGCGCCGAAGCCGAGCGAGATCGCCGAGCACCTCGGCATCAGCCGCGAAGAGGTGCACGAAGGGCTGGTCGCCGGGCAGGGCCGCTACGGCGCTTCGCTGGACAGCATGGTCGAGGACTCCACGCCCGACCGCTTCGGCACGCCGGACGAGAACCTCGACCAGGCCGAGCTGCGCGAGCTGCTGCGCCCCGTGGTGGCGACGCTGCCCGAGCGCGAGCGCAAGATCGTCCTGCTGCGGTTCGGCCTCGGGCTCAGCCAATCCGATATCGCCCGCCGCGTCGGCGTTTCGCAGATGCAGGTCTCCCGGCTGCTGGCGAGCACCCTCAAAAAGCTCCGCGAGGGCATCGGTGAAATTCCGCCGCTCCCCTGACGGTTGAACTCACCCCCGGGTGGGTAGCTGCCTCCGTGACGGCGATTGCAGGAGGTGACGGGAGTGGCTCGCCAGAGCACCCGGACCGTGCGCCCGGACGGTGACGATCTCAGCGTGCCGTTGGAGGCGGGCCCCGCGGCGGCCGCCGCTTCCCGGCGGGCGGTGCGGACCCGGCTCGCCGAACTCGGCGTCGCCGGGCAGCGGGCGGACGACATCCTGCTGGTTACCTCCGAGCTGGTGACGAACGCGATCGAACACGGCTCCGGCGCGGCGCGGCTCGAACTCGGCCACGACGAGGGCGGCCTCGAACTCAGGGTCTACGACAGCAACGGCAGGCCACCGGTGCTCCGGATCGGGGACCTGCTGTCCGCGCGCAGCAGGGGGCTGCGCCTCGTCGAAGCGCTCGCGACCGCGTGGGGAACCACCCCGTCCCCCGGCGGCAAGTGCGTCTGGGCGCGTTTCGCCCGCTAAACGTTACTTCTCCGGCACCCGCCAGCCCCGCTCACCCGCGAGCTTCACCGCCGCGTCCGGCCCCCAGCCGCCCCGCCAGTACGGCAGCACGTCCGGCGGATTCTCGAGCACCGGGGTGCACAGCTCCCACAGCCGCTCCACCTCTTCGGCGCTGGTGAACAGCGTCTGGTCGTCCCTGAGCACGTCGAGCAGGAGCCGCTCGTACGCTTCGAGCGGCTCCGCGTTCACGAACGCTTCCGAGAAGCGCAGGTGCAACTCGGCGTGGTCGAGCCGCAGCGACGGGCCGGGCCGCTTCGCGCGCAGGTCGATGGTGAGCTTCGGGTCGTCGGTGAGCTCGAAGACCAGCTCGTTCGGCGCGCCATCGAAGCCGTCGGCCGCGTCGAACATCTTCAACGGCGGCTCCTGGAAGCCGAGCGTGATCGTGCGGCGGCTCTGCGCCAGCGCCTTCCCGGTGCGCAGGTAGAACGGCACGCCCTTCCAACGCCAGTTGTCGACCCACACCTCGAGCGCCACGAAGGTCTCCGCGGTCGACTGGTCGTCGACGCCCTCCTCGTCCCGGTAGCCGACGTACTGGCCGTAGACCACGCGCGCCGGGTCCAGCGGGCGGACGGCTTGGAAGAGCTTGCGCTTCTCGGTGCGCAGCGAATCCGCGTCCACGTGCACCGGCGGCTCCAGCGCGAGAAAACCGAGCAGCTGGAACAGGTGCGTGGACACCATGTCCCGGAACGTGCCGGTGGACTCCATGAAGGCGGCCCTGCCCTCGATGCCGATCTCCTCCGGCACGTCGATCTGCACGTAGCTGATGTGCTGCCGGTTCCAGACCGGTTCGAACAGGCCGTTCGCGAACCGCAGCGCGAGGATGTTCTGCACCGACTCCTTGCCGAGGAAGTGGTCGATGCGGAAGAGGCGCTCCTCGTCGAACACCTTGTGCAGCTCGGCGTTCAGCAGCCGCGAGGATTCGAGGTCGCGGCCGAAGGGCTTCTCCAGTATCAACCTGGCGTCGTCGGCGAGACCGGTCTCTCCGAGCATGCGCACCATCGGCTGCATCGAACCCGGCGGCACCGACAGGTACAGCAGCTTCCGCGCGCCGCCGAGTTCCTTCTGCGCCTTTTCGACCGCGTGCGCCAGCTCGATGCCGTTTTCGGCGGACGAGGTCTGGAACGAGATGCGCTGAGCGAACTCGTCCCACGCGCGGTCGTCGAAGTCGTCGGCGAACTTGCGCACCGACTCCGCCAGCCGGTCCCTGAACTCCTCGTCGGTGCCGGGGCTGTGGCGCCCGGAGCCGATGATGCGGAATTCGCCCGGCAGCATCCCCGACCTGGTAAGGCGGAAGAGCCCGGGAAAGAGCTTGCGCCGCGCGAGATCCCCGGTCGCGCCGAAGATGACGAATACGTGCGGCTCCAGCGATTCTGGTGTAGTCATCACCGTCATCCTCGCCAATCCGATCCGGCTTTGCCACTGCTCACGCCCAACTTTCGACCCGTAGGTGCAACTCGTCACCCCCTATTCACCACAGTCATCGAGAACCGGGGAAATCCCCAGCGAAAGATGACGGAAACGGTTCGTAAGGACACTTTCCGTGCAGGGTGCCCGGTTTCACCCGAAAGTGCGGCGTTTGGCACGCTGCTCGCCTAGGGTGTCCGCGAAACGGGCTAGGAGGCGCACATGGCGTGGTGGCAGCTCATCCTGACGGTGATCGTGGCCGGCGCGGTCGGCTACGTGGTGATCGCCGGGGTGGCCCAGCGGCACACCTTCACGCGCCAGCGGGTGCAGCGCCGGGAGCAGCTCGACGAGCTGACCGCCCGCATCCGCTACGAGACCCGGCTCTTCTCCGAAGCGGCGACCACCACGCCGCACGAGGACGTGCCCGAGATCTTCCGGCTCGGCCACGCCGAATGCGCCGCGCTGTTCGAACAGTCCCGCATCCTGCCCGCGTGGGAGCGGAACCTGCTGCACCGGTACGCGAAGCGCGTCTACGGCAAGGCGATCGTGGCGACCACCCGCGACGTGCCGATGGACCAGATCGGCAAGCTCGAAGCCGGTCCCGGCGGCCCGTTCGGCAGCGACATCGCCGACCTGACGCCCGGCTCCGGGGACACCGGCGCCAAGTACGACCTGCAGGGCCGCGGGCTGCTCACCGTGTTCCGGCTCGCCACCGGCAAACCCGGCCAGGTCTGGCCCGACCAGCACGACGTGGCGCTCACCTCGGCGCGCACCGTGCTCACCTGCTCGGCGAAGTTCCTGGCCCGCAAGCCGTGGCACGTGGTGTGGCCGATCTACCGGGTACGCGGCCTGCGCCTCTGGAAGCTCTGAAGTGCGTTTAGCGGGCTAAACGCGCTCGGACCCGCGCTCGCCCGGCCGGGTCCGCTGAGCTGCGTTTAGCGGGCTAAACGCGGTCGGGCGCACGAGTAGGACCACGCCGAAGGCGATCGCGAACAGCACGTAGGCGTTGCCGAGGACGAACGTGTAGGCGGTCTCCCAGAACCCGGGGTGTTCACCGGGGCCCGGCGCGTCGACCGGGCGCAGCGCGAACACCAGCACGGTCACCACCGCCGCGACGATCTTGCGTCGCGCGAGCAGCACGAGCACCAGCGGCACCGCCCACACCCAGTGGTGGATCCAGGAAACCGGGCTGACGAGCAGCGCCAGGAACGCGCTCACGAGCAGCGCGGGCACCGGCTGCCCGGCGCGGTGGTAGCGCAGCACCAGCACGATCGCGCCCGCCGCGAGCAGCGCGCCGATCCCGTAGGCGACCGGCTGCGACCACGCGGCGCCGTCGTTGAGCCTGCGCAGCAGGCCGCCGACCGACTGGTTCCAGGCCCATCCCGTCGGCCCGATCCGCGAGGAGTCGAACACGGTGTGGGTCCAGAAGCGCACCGTGTCGTGCGGCGCGATGAGCAGCATCAGGCCTTGCAGCCCGGCGAACGTGCCCGCCGCGCGCACCGCGTCCGCGCGCCTGCCGACGAGCAGCAGGTGCACCACGAAGATCAGCGGCGTCAGCTTCGTCGCCGCCGCGACCCCGACGAGCACGCCGCCCCAGTGCCGCGCGCGTCCCGCCGAACCGCACAGCACCAACACGTCCACGGCGACGAACACCATCAGCACGGCGTTGATCTGACCGTATTCGAGCGTCACCGAAAGCGGCTGCGTGAGCGTCATCAGCAGCGCGGCCGCGACACCGCCCCACGACGGCGTCAACCAGCGAGGCCGCGTCTCGACACGCCTCAACACCAACCAGCCGACGAGGGCGACAGCCACCAGCGAGATCGCGTTGAGGACACCCCACGCGACCTGAGACGGCACGAGGACCATCGGGATGAACAGCACGGCCGCGAAGGGCGCGTAGGTGAACGGGAGCTTCGCGAAATCCGGTTCGGCGTCGAGGAAATCCGCGTCGTAGAGCGGAAGTCCGTGCAGCAGGGTCGCCGCGCCGCCCTGGTAGACGGCGGTGTCGCCACCGGACGGCAGGCCCGAGGTGTACGCGAGGATCCCCCGCACCACGCACCAGACGGCGGCCGCCGCGAGCAGGAGCCAGGGCAGCGCGGCGCGGGTCTTCGACATCACCCCGCGATCTTCCACCACCGGAATGGACCGGTACGCGGCCGGTGTTGTGCACGGTATGGGTGATCTCGCGGAAGAAGTGCTGGCGGCGGCGAACACGATCGCCGTGGTGGGGTTGAGCCGCGACCCGGCGAAGGCGGCGCACGGCGTGCCCGCCGCGCTCCAGGCGTACGGGTTCCGGATCATTCCGGTGCATCCCGTCGCCGACGAACTGCTCGGCGAGAAGGTCTACCGGTCGCTTTCGGACATTCCCGAGCCGGTCGATGTGGTCGACGTCTTCCGGCCCGCGCCCGAGGCGGCGGGCATCGCGGAACAGGCCGTCGCCATCGGGGCCAAGGCGTTGTGGCTTCAGCAGGGCATCGTTTCGCCGGAAGCGCGCGCGATCGCCGAAGGCGCCGGGCTCGACTACGTGGAGGACCGCTGCATGGCCGTGGTGCGGGCGGTCGCGGGGATCAGCAAGAACTAGTCTCGGGCCCATGACGCCCGAAGAGCTGCTGACCACCACGCGTGCCGTCCGCAAACGCCTCGACTTCGACCGGCCCGTCCCGATGGAGGTCGTCGAAAAGGCGCTGACGATCGCGTTGCAGGCGCCGAGTGGGTCCAACCGCCAGGAGTGGCAGTGGCTCGTGGTCACCGATCCCGCGCAGCGCGCCCGCATCGGCGAGCTGTACCAGCGCGCGTGCCGGTCCTATTTGGACTCTTCGGGGGCGGCGGGCAAGCTGTTCGCCGACGACCCCGCCCGCGCGGCCGTGCAACGGCGTGTCGGCAGCAGCGTCGAGTACCTCGCCGACCGGATGGGCGACGTGCCCGTGCTCGTCATCCCGTGCCTGCAAACGCGCCGCGCCGAACTACCCGCTGGGAACCAGGCGGGGTTGTGGGCCTCGCTGCTGCCCGCCGCGTGGAGCTACATGCTGGCGGCGCGCTCGCTCGGCCTCGGCACCGCGTGGACGACCCTGCACCTGGCTTACGAGAAGGAAGCCGCCGAAGTACTGGGCTTGCCCGACACCGTCCACCAGGCCGCGCTGATCCCGACCGCCTACTACACCGGCGACGGCTTTAAGCCCGCTAAACGTCAACCGCTGTCCGAGGTCCTGCACGTCGATCGCTGGTAGCTAGTCCCAGTTCGAGGCAAGGATGACGGCGTGCCCGGTCCCGTCGTCGTCCTGGCCGTCGAGATCGGCGCGGCGGACTAGCCCCGCCGCGATCGCCGTCCGCTGCGACGCGACGTTGAGCCGTTTCGTCCGCGCGACGATCGGCGTGCCGGGGAAGTGCTCGAGTCCCATGGCCACCGCGTGCTTGGCCGCCTCCGTCGCGAGCCCCCTGCCCCACGATTCGGGGCCGAACCGGTAGTAGAGGTTCAGGATCGGCCTGTCCCGCCATTCGGCGTGCCGGAGCCCGGAGAAGCCGATGACGCTGCCGTGGAACTCGACGGCCCAGTAGCCGAAGCCGTAACCAGTCCAATGATCGAGCCAGGCCTGCAACTGCTCGCGG
Source organism: Amycolatopsis sp. CA-230715 (assembly GCF_018736145.1). Taxonomy (GTDB): domain Bacteria; phylum Actinomycetota; class Actinomycetes; order Mycobacteriales; family Pseudonocardiaceae; genus Amycolatopsis. The sequence goes on along the minus strand of NZ_CP059997.1, from coordinate 5,198,398 downwards.
CTCTGCTCGAGGTTCGCGTTCGGCCCGGCGGGGTTGAAGCGGTTCGTCGCGGGGTCGGCGTGGATCCGGTGCACCTCGTCGGCGTCGTCACCGCGCGGGCGCCGAAGGACCAGCCGTTCGGTCGCGGCGGCGGCGAAAGCCGCTTCGACAGCGATCACCGACCCATCCTATGCAGGGCGCGTTTAGCGGGCTAAACGTTCCCGAGACCCTGCCGGGCGCCGAGCGCGGTTAGCCCGCTAAATGCAGGCCACGGCGCCGCGGCAGGAAGAGGCGGTGGGTACGGGCCGGGTCCCAGCCGGTCGAGCGGGCCAGGCGGTCCACCATGCGCGCCCAGCCGAGACCGTCGGCGACCACCACCCACGCGTCGGGGCCGCCGCGGGTGAACCGGCGGGCGTGCCGCAGCCAGGACGCCGCCTCTTCCGGCCAGTCGACGACGGCGAGCACGATCCCGTGCCAGCTCGCCGCGAACTCGGCGGCCGCGGCCTTCGACGGCGCGTCTCGGCTCGAACCGATCGTGATCGCGACCGCGCCCCGCAGCGCCGCCGGCACCTCAGGCCGCGTCATGGAAGACCAAGCCCAGCGTGTGCCGGAGGCCCGACCGAACCGCGCTCACGCCGTGCCGCACCGGCGCCGCGGACCACCCGCGTGCCGAGCGCACCGGCCGGTCCCGCGTGGTGAACACGAGCCCGCTTCCCTGCGGCAGCACGGTCGCGGTGCCGCGCGACTGCGCCCTCGGCCGCTGCTCGACGAGCAGGAACTCGCCGCCGGTGTAGTCCTTTCCGGACTCGTCGAGGCCGATCACGACCTGCAGCGGGAACACCAGATCGCCGTAGAGATCGCGGTGCAGCGCGTTCCAGTCACCGGCGCCGTAGCGCAGCAGGATCGGCGTCGGCCGGGTCTGGCCCGCGGCATGGCAGCGCTCCAGCCATTCCTCCAAAGTCTCCGGCCACACCTCCGCCCAGCCGAGCCGCCGTGCCCAGTCACGGACGATCGGCAGCAACCGCGGGTAGAACGCCTCCCGCAGCTCGCGCACCGGATCCGGCACCGGATAGCCGAAGTACCGGTACTCGCCCTGCCCGAACCGGTACCTGGCCATGTCGATCGTCGACCGGAACCGCTCGACCTCGTGGTACCACCCGGCGATCTCGCGGCATTCTTCCGGCGACAGCACCGGTTCCGTGAGCGCGCAGCCGTACTCGTCGAGCTCCTTCGCCAGCGTGTCCCAGTTCGTCGCGTCCACACGTTCCCTCATACCTCCCGACAGAACCATTGCCGCGAGCCGATGTCCGGCGGGTTTCGGACGCGGCGCTACCTTCCTGACATGGACGTCGAAGCCGCGGTCGCGGCGGCCTTCCACGAGGAATGGGGTCAGGTCGTCGCCACGGTGATCCGGTTGACCGGCGACTGGGACCTCGCGGAGGAATGCGCTCAGGAGGCGTTCGCCGCGGCGTTGCAGACCTGGCACCGCGACGGCGTCCCCCGGCGCCCCGGCGCCTGGCTCACCACGACCGCCCGCAACCGCGCGAACGACCGGCTGCGCCGCGAAGCCGTCGGCGTGCGGAAACTGCGGGAGATCGCGGCGCTGCCCCCCGAGGAGGACGAGCCCGACGACTCGCCGGTCCAGGACGACCGGCTGCGCCTGATGTTCACCTGCTGCCATCCCGCGCTGCCGTTCCCCGCCAGGATCGCGCTGACGCTGCGCACGCTCGCCGGGCTGACCACGGGCGAGATCGCGCGCGCGTTCCTCGTCGAAGAATCCGCGATGTCACAACGGCTCGTGCGCGCGAAGCGGAAGATCCGCAACGCGGGAATCCCTTACCGCGTACCGCCGGCGCACCTGTTGCCCGAACGGCTGTCCTCCGTGCTCGGGGTGCTGTACCTGCTGTTCAACGAGGGGTACTCGGCGACGGACGGCGCCGAGCTGGTTCGCCGGAGCCTGAGCGACGAGGCGATCCGGCTCGCGCGGGTGCTGACCGAGCTGATGCCGGGCCAGCCCGAAGCGGACGGACTGCTCGCGCTCATGCTGCTGCAGCATTCACGGCGTGACGCGCGCGTCGATGCCGATGGCGTGCTCGTCCCGCTCGAAGACCAGGACCGGACGCGGTGGTACGCGGGCGAAATCGCCGAAGGCACCACCGTGCTCGACGCCGCGCTCCACCTCGGCAGGCCGGGGCCGTACCAGGTGCAGGCCGCCATCGCGGCGTGCCACGCGACGGCGGCCGAAACCGACTGGCCGCAGATCGTGGTGCTCTACGGCGAACTGCTGAAGGTGCTGCCGTCACCGGTGGTGGAGCTGAACCGGGCGGTCGCGATCGCGATGGCGCACGGCCCCGGCGCCGGGCTCGCGGTGGTGGATTCGCTGGCGGAATCCGGCGGGCTCGACGGCTACCACCTGCTGCCCGCGACGCGCGCCGATCTCCTGCGCCGTCTCGGACGGCACGACGAGGCCGCGGCCGCCTACCGCGACGCACTGGGCCTCGCGGGCGCCGAGGCCGAACGCGCCTACCTGCGGCGGCGGCTGGCCGAAGCCGAATCCCCCGGCGAGCCGCCTGCCTGCAGTTAGCGGGCTAAACGCGCTCAAGGAACCCGCGTCGCGGTGACCACCACCGTCGAGTAGCGCATCGTGAAACTGCCTCCCATGGCGTCGACGGCGGCACCGGCGCCGTCGAGGAGCTCCGCCAGCTTGTCCGGCGGGAGCAAGGTCAAACCGCCGGACGTGGGCAAGTGGTCGAGCCACTCGTCACGGGTGTAGGTCCGCTCCCAGTCGAACCGCCACTGCTCCGGCTCGCTGAACGCGCCCGTCCCCCTGATCCCGTCGGCGGCCTTGGTCAGCAGCGGCTGGTACCGCTCGACGGCCGACTTCGTCCGATCCTCTTCCCTCACCGGCCTGGCGTCGGCAGGCGCGATCCGCCGGTAGGCCTCGGCGAAGGCGTCCGCCAGCTCGGGCGGCGGCTCGAACACGTGCCAGAACGGCGCCAACCGGCCGCCGGGCCGCAGCACCTGCGCGGCTTTGGCCGCGCCGGCGACCGGATCGACCCAGTGCCACGCCGTCCCGGCGACGACCGCGTCGAACACCCGGCCTCCGGGTTCCCAGGCTTCGATGGTGGCCACCTCGACCTCCAACCCGTCGCGCCGGGCGAACTCGGCCATCCGCGCGTCGGGTTCGACACCGAGCACCGTGCGGCCCGCCGCCCGGAACTGCCTGGCGGCGATGCCGGTGCCGCAGCCGACATCGAGGAACTCGGGGCCGGGGCTGGCGGCGACGATCCGCTCCACCATCGCGTCCGGGTAAGGCGCGCGGGTCCGGTCGTAGCGTTCGGCGTCCGTTCCGAACGATTCCGCGACGTGCCTGGCTCGATGAGCTTCAGGAGCGGGTTGCTCCGGCGTATTAGTGGGCATGCGCCCACACTAGTGGGCACCTGCCCACTCGGGAACCGGGTGGTGGTTCGCGATGAGCGAAAAGGAGAATGCGAAGCATGCCGACAGGGGTCCACCTCCGCGACGCGCGCAAGCAGCTGTTCGACGCCGCCGAACGGATCCTGCGCCGCTCCGGGCCGAACGCGCTGACCAGCAGGGCCGTCACCACGGAAGCGGGCTGCGCCAAAGGCGTGCTGCACCGGCACTTCACCGATTTCGACGACTTCCTCGCCGAGCTCGTCCAGGACCGCATCGCGCGGCTCGACGACGAGGCCGCCGCACTGCGCGAGGCCGCGGGAACGGACACCGTCGCCGACAACCTCACCCGCGCGCTGACCGCGTTGTTCGAATCGGTGGCCGTGGCGATCGTCAGCCTCATCGTCTTCCGGGACGAACTGCGCAAGCGTTTGCGCCGCACGACGCCGACCGGTATCCCGCTCGTCACGGAGGCCGCCGCGATGATCGCGTCGTACCTCGCCGCCGAGCGCGAACTGGGCCGCATCGCGGCCGACGCCGATATCGACACCCTCGCGCCCACCCTGATCGGCGGCGGGCACCTGGCGTTCGCCGACCGCGGCAGCGGGCCGCCCGCCCCCGAAGACGTCCACCGGATGGTGACCACGGTGCTCGCCGGCGTCCTGCGAGATGCTTGATCAGTGGCACGAGCGTAGGCTTCAACCCTACGGAGGTGACGCTGATGACGCGCACGCCTGCTCCACCGCCGCCCGAACTCACGCGACGCCTGACCCGCGTGCTCCGGCCGCAGGACGCCGCGACCGTCTACACCCATCCGCGCCCCGAGTTCGCTCGGCTCACCAAGACGGGCGCCCTGCACCGGATCGCGACCGGGTACTACGCGATCGTCCCCAGCGACCGGGTCGGGCAGCACTGGTTGCCGGAGCTCGAAGCCGCCGCGGCCGGGGTCGCCGCGGCGGACGAGGGCGTGGACACCGTGGCGCTGATGGGACTGTCGGCCGCGCGGGCGCACGGCGCGATCCCGCGCGCGCTGGCCGTCGCCACCGTCGCGGCCGGTCGGCACCGCCGCCCGCTGCGCCTCGCGGACCGGGACGCGACCGTCCTGTTCGCCCGCCGCGCGGTACCGGCGCTCGACGTCGAACGACGCACGGGCGAACTGGGTCCCCACTGGGTCACCACCGTCGAGCAGACCGTCCTCGATCTCGCCGCGCGACCGGGATTCGGCGATCTGCCTGACGAAGCGCACGCCGCCGTGCGCGCCCTGCTTCCCCGCGCCGACCGGGAAATCCTCGACGAACTCGCCACGGCACAACGGCGACGAGCGGCGCTCGACCGCGCACTCGGAGAAGGCTGATCGTGCTCGACCCCGACGAAGAACTCGCGATCGCCGAACGGTTCGGCGTGGCCCGCGCCCAGGTCCGGCGCGATCACCTCATCTCGCACCTGCTCGCCGTGCTCAGCGCGCACCTCGCCGACGAGGTGCTGTTCTTCGGCGGCACCGCGCTCTCCCGCAGCTTCCTCCCCGACGGGCGGCTGTCCGAGGACATCGACCTCATCGCGCTGGCCAAGCGCGACGAGGTGGCCGATGCGCTCCAGCACGCGGTGCGCCGGGGAACCCGCCGCGAGTTTCCCGGCCTCACCTGGGAACCAGCCCTGACCGAAGTCTCCGACGTCGATCCCGCCGTCATCCGGCTGCCCGACGGGACCACGGTCAGGGTGCAACTGCTCCGGCGCACGGGATACCCGCCGTGGCCGACCGAGCGCCGCGACCTGGTTCAGCGCTACTCGGACGCGGCGCCCGCCGAGCTGACGATCCCCACGCTCGAATCGTTCGCCGCGTGGAAGACCGCCGCGTGGGTGGACCGCGCCGCGCCACGCGATCTGTTCGACCTCTGGCTCCTCGCCGGACTCGGCGCCCTCGACCAGGGCGCCGGCGCGCTGTTCAAGCGGTTCGGGCCGGTCAACCGGGTCCCCGGCCCCGAGTTGTTCGCCACCGGCGTCGACGAGGAACGGTGGCGGCGGGAGCTGTCGGGGCAGACGCGGCTCACCGTGACCGCGGAAGAAGCACGCCTGACCGTGGCCGGTGCCTGGGCGCGTTTAGCGGGCTAAACGCGCCCAGCGGGCATCGCGGGCGCGGCAGAATGGCGGGCATGGCCGATACCGTGATCCGCCCCGCCACCGATGCCGATCTCGGCGCCGCCGCCTCGCTCCGCTGGGCTTGGGTGCTCGAGTACGGGGTGACGCCCCTGATCGAGCGCGACGAGTTCATCGCGCGCTTCACGGACTGGGCGCGCCAGAACTCGTCATCGCACCGATGCATCGTGCTGGCCAGGGGCGATTCGGTCGTCGGCATGGCCTGGCTGGCGATCACCCCGCGCGTGCCGACGCCGTTTGCGCTCGAACGGGCGTCGGGCGACGTGCAATGCGTCTACATCACGCCAGGCGAGCGAGACAGCGGGCACGGCGGCGCACTCATCGAGACCGTCCTCGAACTCGCGAAGGAGCTTGAGCTCGAGCGCGTGACCGTCCACTCGACCGAACGCGCGGTGTCCGCGTACGCCCGGCACGGATTCGACCACTCACCACACCTCTTGCAGGCGAAGCTCGGCGACGGCTGACGATCGCGGTCAGCCGAGCACGGCGAGGTCCAGTCCGCGAAGCCGGTCCGGGTCCGCGATCACGTCGACCGCGGTGATCCTGTCCTCGCTGAAGGTGAAGCTCAACGCCAGGAACAGTTTCCCGCGCGGCGCCATCACGAGCCCGACGGATCCGTTCACCAGCGCCGGTTCGGTGACCCGGATCCGTGGCGACGCGAGCAGCGCGCCCTTGGCCACGTCGCGGACGCCGCGGAGCGTGATCGGTGCCGGGCTGGGCCCGGCCTGCCGGTCGGCGTGGAGCTCCACGTCCGGGTCGAGCAGTGCGAGCAGCGCGTCGAAATCGCCGCCGCGCGAAGCAGCGAGGAAAGCGTCGACGACGCGGCGTTGGCGAACGAGGTCCGCTTCGGGTGCCGCCTCCCCGCCTCGAACCCGGCGGCGGGCGCGGCTGGCCAGTTGCCTCGCCGCGGCCGGAGTCCGCTCGATCATCGAGCCGATTTCGTCGAACGGGACGGCGAACAGATCGTGCAGTACGAAGGCGAGCCGTTCGGCCGGGGTCAGCGTGTCGAGCACCACCAGCAGCGCCAGCCCGACGGAATCCGCGAGCACCGCTTCCTGCTCGGGGTCGACGCTCTCAACGCCAGCCTCGGGCCCGTCGAGCGGATCCTCGCGCCGCGACGCGCGCGAGCGGAGCATGTTGAGGCACACCCGGCCGACCACCGTGGTCAGCCACCCGGCGAGGTTCTCGATGCCCGCGGTGTCCGTGCGGCTGAGCCGCAGCCAGGCTTCCTGCACGGCGTCATCGGCCTCGCTCGCCGAGCCGAGCATCCGGTAGGCCACCGCACGCAGGTGGCTCCGGTTCTCCTCGAAACGGTCCGCCAGCCAAGCGCGTTCGTCCACGGTCACATTCCTCTCTCGCGGGGTGTCATCGAAGTAGACCCCCGGAACCCGGCCGATGTGACCGGGCGAAACGAGTTCGGAGAGATCATGACCCACACCATCCTGGTCACCGGCGGCACCGGCACGCTCGGCAAGCGGGTCGTCCCGCTCCTGCGCGCGGCGGGCCACCGGGTGCGCGTGCTCAGCAGGCACCAGCGCGGCGCCGACTACGTCACCGGCGACCTCGTTGCGGGAGAAGGAATCCAGGCCGCGGTGGCCGGAGTCGAGATCGTCGTGCACCTCGCCGGCGGCCCCAAGGGCGACGACGTCGCGGCGCGCAACCTGGTCCGGGCGGCGGCGGGCGCCGGATCGGTGCGGCACCTGGTGTACATCTCGGTCGTCGGCGCGGACCGCGTCCCGCTCGGCTGGTTCCGGACCGCGCTCGCGGCGGAGCGCGCCGTGACCGGCTCCGGCCTGCCGTACACCCTGCTGCGCGCCGCCCAGTTCCACGAAATCGTCTTCGGCATGCTGGAGAAGATGGCGAAACTGCCGGTGATCCCGAATCCAGGCGGACTCCGCCTCCAGCCGGTCGACTCGCGCGACGTGGCGGCAAGACTCGCGGAACTGGCACTCGGCGCGCCCGCGGGCCGAGTGCCCGACCTGACCGGTCCCGCTGTGTACAAAATGGACGAACTCATTCGTGGATACCTTGAAACGCAAGGAAAACGCCGCCCACTGCTGCCGATCAGGATCCCTGGGAAAGCGGGCCGCGCTTACCGCGCCGGTGAGAACCTCGCCCTCGAAGGAACGGATGTGGGCGAGCGAACCTGGGAAAACTTCCTGGCGGACAAGGACTCGGTCGCCACGCGATAATGGGTGGCATGCCGACAAGTCACCGCGCCATCGAGAATCTCATCGCGACCTACGCCGAACTCGTGGACGACGGTGACTTCACCGGCCTCGGCGCCCTGTTCGCCGACGCGACCTTCATCGGCGGCGGCGAACCAGCGCACGGCCGCGACGCGGTGGAGAAGATGTTCCGGGACACGCTGATCACCTACGACGACGGCACGCCGAGAACCCAGCACGTCACCACGAACACGATCATCGAGGTCGACGAAGACGCGGGCACGGCGACCTCGCGCGCGTACTTCACCGTGCTGCAGGCGTTGCCCGGCGGCCCGCTCCGGACCATCGCCTGCGGCCGATACCACGACCGTTTCGCGCGCACGAACGGCGAATGGCACTTCGCCGAACGCCGCGCGCGAGTCACCCTGACCGGCGATCTGAGCCAGCACCTGCGTTGATTCTCGCTCACGAACGCCTGAGGCACCGCGATCAGGAATCCGGACCCCAGTACGCCACCCCGCCGCCGGGCAACGCGACGAAGCGCGCGCCCGAATCCGCCGTGATGTTCCAGGATTCGTAGTCCACGTCGGGATCGGCCGAGATCCGCCAGCCCGCGTCCAGGTCCAGTTCCAGCCGCCCGTCCTTGAAGACGTGCAACCGGCGCGCGGGACGTCGGAGCAGTCCCAGCACCGGCGCCAGTCCGGCTGGTTCCTCCGACGGGTCCAGGAACCAGCGGGCGCCGGGGCCGTCGAGTGCGAACGTGCTTTCCACCGTCAGTTCGAGCGAGCCGCCGGGGCGGGTGAGCACGAGCGCGACCGACCAACTCACCTTCATCAGGGAGAGTTCCGTGCCGAGCACGTCGAGTTCCCAGTGGTCCCCGCGGTCGACGTCCGGCACGATGCTTGAGTCCTGGGAAGGGCGAGATGGAGCCGGCAAGGGGGCTCGAACCCCTGACCTTCTGTTTACAAGACAGATGCTCTACCAGCTGAGCTATACCGGCCTAGGCCGACACATGCTAGCAACCGGCTAGCCCGCGTCCCGCAGAGCGGCCGCGGCGGCGCCGAACATGGTGGTCTTGATAGCGCCGAGCGTGCCGGGGTCCTTGCCGGCGAGTTCGGCCGCGCGGGCACGGGCGCGCGGCAGGAAGTCTTCGGTGGCTTCGTCGACGACGGCGAGCGCGGCCGCCTCTTCGCCGCCGAGGCGACGGCCGGTCGTCATGGTTGAAATGGCCGCGGCCGGGGTGAGCTTCGCCTGGACCAGCGCCGCCATGCCGGGGGTGAAGGGCAGCCGGATGTCCACCTCGGGCAGGCAGAAGTAGCCGCGTTTAGCCCGCGAAACGCGGAAGTCGTGGGCGAGGGCGAGCATGGCGCCGGCGCCGAAGGCGTGCCCGTTCACTGCGGCGACCGTGGGCACCGGCAGGGTCAGCACGCGCGCCAGCAGGGCCTGGACGTCGCGCACGTACCCGCCGACCGACGAGCCGTTCGCGGTCATCCATTCCACGTCGAGGCCGTTCGAGTAGAACTTCCCGCCGCCCACGGTGACCAGCGGCGCGGGTGCCGCGACCACCTTGTCCAGCGCGTCGGAAACCTCGTCGAGCCACGATGGGGAGAACCGGTTCTCCCCATCGCCGAAGTCGAGGACGTGCACGTCTTCGGTCCGCAGTTCAGGCATGGCGCTCCTTCGGTAAGGGCACGGCGAGCACGGCCAGGACGGCCGTCTCGAGTCGGTCGCGGGCATCGGTGCCGACCGGGCCGGGCAGCTCCAGCGAGCGCCGCAGCAACGCGGTCGGCAGGTCGACCACGCACGCGGTCATCGCCTCGACGGCGCGCGCGTCGTGGCGGCCCCAGTGCGCGTCGGCGAGGCGTTTGAGCAGCGTGACGACTTCGCGGTCGAGCGCGACCAGTTCGTCGGCGAGGGTTTCGGGCAGGTCGGGTCCGAGCAGCGCGTCGCGGCGGACGAACAGCAGCAGCCTCGCGGCGGCCGGGTGCCGGTCGGCGAAGTCCGCGGGCGTGCACGCGGCGGCGACGGTGGCCGCCGCGGAGTCGGGCAGCGCCGCTTCGGCGCGTTCTGCCTGCGAAACGAGGAAGCGGCGCGCCGCGCGGAGCCAGGTCCGGCCGAGCAGCGCGGGCAGCGAGCCGAACGCGTGGTAGAGCGAGCCGTTCGACACCTCGGCACTCGCCGCGAGGGTCCGCAGCGTCACGCCCGCGGCACCCCGTGCGGCGAGCAGCTCTTCGGCGACGTCCAGCACGTGGTCGACGTCGAGCAGGCGCGGTCTCGGCATGTCCGAATTCATATCAGAGCAAGCGCTCCAAAACCTCGGACGAGTGATCTTCCTCTCCCGGAAACCCCGCCAGACCAGCGCTGAGCCGCCATGACGACAACGGGTGACGATCACTACATACTTGTGGTGGACGCCACAGATTCGGTCGTGCAACGGTCGGAGCGAGCGCGTCGATGGTCCGGGCGAGGACGAAGGAGGTGGACGACACATGAAGATCAACCAGCGCGCCAAGGGGCCTGCCAACAAACGGCGCGCCTGGCGGATTCTCGAGGCCCCGGAAGAAAAGCCCGGCGCTGACAAGTCACCGGCGGGCCGGAAGAGCAGAGAGAAGCACCGCGGCCACGAGCTGCGGCGCCGCGCGTGGCACATTCTCGAAGCGCCTACCGGCGAACAGCCCGTGGTCGAAAGCGACGCGCTGCACGGACCCGCGCTGCCCGACGACTCCACCGTCAACTTCGTCCTCGACCTCGCCCTGCGGATCGGCGAGGTGCAGATGTCGAGCGGCGCGGGCGCTTCGGACGTCACGGCGACGATCATCGCCATCACGAACGCGCTCGGCCTGCCGCACTGCGAGGTCGACGTGATCTTCACGTCGATCACCGTCACCTGTCACCGCGGCACCGACATGAACCCGGTGAGCGCGTTGCGCGTGGTGCGGTCCCGCAGCCTCGACTACAGCAGGCTCTCGGACACCGAGCTCCTCGTCCGGCAGATCACGCGCGGCAACATCAGCGCCGAGGAGGCCTACACCGAACTCCAGCGCATCACGCGCGCGGAGCACCCGTACCCGCGCTGGGTCGCGACGCTCGCGTGGGGCGGGCTGGCCTTCTTCATCACCCTGCTCATCGGCGGCACGATCGACGTGGCGCTGGTCGCGCTGGTGATCAGCGCGGTGATCGACCGGATCGGGCGCGTGCTCAACCGCTACGCGCTGCCGTTCTTCTTCCAGCAGGTCGTCGGCGGGGTGGTGGCCATGGTCTCCGCGCTCGCGATCTCGTCCTCCGGCCTGATCACCGAGGACAAACGGACGCTCGTGGTAGCGGCGGCGATCACGGTGCTGCTGTCCGGGCTGTCCACGGTTTCCGCCGTGCAAGACGCCATCACCGGATACAACGTGACGGCGGCCGGCCGCACCATGGAAACCGCGCTGATGAGCGCCGGGCTGATCGCGGGCGTGGTGCTCGCGCTGAAGATCGCGGTCAAGCTGGGCCTGCCGCCGACCACGCCCGAGGTGCCGCCCTACAGCCCGCAGCTCCTGCCGGTCACGATCATCGGTGGCGCGGGGGCGGCGGCGTGCTTCGCGCTGGCCAGTTATTCGCGGCTGCGGGCGACGCTGGTCTCCTGCGCCGCGGGCGCGATCGGCGCCGCGGCGTACGGGTTGCTCATCCTCGGCGATTTCGAAGCGGTGGCCGCGTCGGCAGGCGCGGCCACGCTCGTCGGGTTCTGCGGCGGCGTCCTCGCACGGCGCCTGCGGGTGACGCCGTTGGTGGTCGCGGTGTCCGGGATCACGCCGCTGCTGCCCGGCCTGTCCACGTACCGCGGGCTGTACAACCTCGCGGTCGACCCGTCGACGAACATTTCGACGCTGATGACCGCGATCGCGGTCGGCCTCGCGCTGGCCGCGGGGGTGGTGCTGGGCGAGTACCTCGCGCAGCCGGTGCGCACCGGGCTCGGCAGGCTCGAGCGCAAGCTGGCCGGGCCGCGCATGGCCGGACCACTGGATCAGGGGAGAAGGGTGGACTAGCTCACCCGCATTCGGGCACTCAGGCGGATAGTGTCGTGACGCCGAGTGCGTCCCGCCGAGCGAGGGAGCAGCTGCCTTGAGTCAGAGCATTTACACCTCCGCCGAGTTCGTCGTGGTGGCCAACCGGCTTCCGGTGGACCTCGACCGCTCCTCGGACGGAACCCAGCGCTGGACCGCGAGCCCCGGCGGGCTCGTGTCCGCGCTGGAACCGTTCCTGCGGTCACGCAAGGGCGCCTGGGTCGGCTGGCCGGGCGTGCCCGACGTCGAGGTCGAAGAGTTCGAAGACGACGGGCTCGTCCTGCACCCGGTTTCCCTGACCTCGGACGAGGTCCAGGACTACTACGAAGGCTTTTCGAACGCGTCGCTGTGGCCGCTCTACCACGACGTGGTGGAGCGCCCGGTGTTCGACCGCGGCTGGTGGGAGAGCTACGTCCGGGTCAACCGGCGGTTCGCCGAGGCGTGCGCCGAGGTCGCGGGCGACGGCGCGACGGTGTGGGTGCAGGACTACCAGCTGCAGCTGGTGCCGAGCATGCTGCGCGAGCTGCGGCCGGACCTGCGGATCGGGTTCTTCCTGCACATCCCGTTCCCGCCGGTGGAACTGTTCATGCAGCTGCCGTGGCGGACCGAGATCGTGCGCGGTCTGATCGGCGCGGATCTCGTCGGCTTCCACCGCCCCGGCGGCGCGCAGAACTTCCTGTGGCTGGCCAGAACGCTGGTGGGGCTCGAACCGAGCCGCGGCGCGGTCGGCGTCCGGTCGAGGCCGGGCATGATGCAGGTCGGCGACCGGACCGTGCGCGTCGGCGCGTTCCCGATCTCGATCGACGCGGCTGGCCTCGATTCGCTGTCCAAGACGAAGGAGGTCGTCGAGCGCGCCGCGCAGGTGCGCGAGGACCTCGGCAACCCGAAGACGGTGCTGCTCGGCGTCGACCGGCTCGACTACACCAAGGGGATCGACCTCCGGCTGCAGGCGTTCCACGAGCTGTTGCAGGAAGGCAGGGTCAAACCGGAGGACGTCACGTTCGTACAGCTCGCCACGCCGAGCCGCGAACGCGTCGAGCACTACCAGCGCATGCGCGGCGAGATCGAGCAGATGGTCGGCCGCATCAACGGCGAGTTCGCGCGCGTCGGCCATCCCGTCGTGCACTACCTGCACCAGTCGGTGAACCGCGCGGAGCTGGCCGCCTTCTACTCGGCGGCGGACGTCATGGTCGTGACCCCGTTGCGTGACGGCATGAACCTGGTGTGCAAGGAGTACGTGGCCTGCCGCCATGATCTCGGCGGGGCACTCCTGCTGAGCGAGTTCGCGGGTGCGGCGGCGGAGCTGAGCAGCGCCTTTCTGGTGAACCCCCATGATCTCGACGGGGTGAAGAACGCGTTGCAGGCAGCCATTACGCTCGACCCAGCCGAGGGGCGTCGTAGGATGCGCGCCCTGCGGCGTCAGGTCCTCACGCATGACGTCGACCGGTGGGCGCGCTCGTTCCTGGAAGCACTCGGGGCCGAGACGGCCACCTAAGTCCCCACCCCAAGCTCCCGAGGAGGAGTGTTGACCGCCGAGGCACTGCCCGCCGAGCTGCGCCGCGCGATCGTCCAGATCGCCCGCACGCCCCGCCTGCTGGTCGCCTGCGACTACGACGGCACGCTGGCTCCGATCACGTCCAATCCGGACGAAGCACGGCCACTGCCCGAATCCGTCGGTGCGTTGCGCGCGCTTGCCGGGTTGCACGAGACGACGACCGCCGTGATCTCGGGGCGCGCGCTGCGCGACCTCGCGACGCTGTCCCGCCTGCCGTCCGAAGTGCACCTGGTCGGCAGCCACGGATCCGAGTTCGACATCGGTTTCGTGCACGCGCTGGACGCGAAAGCCCGTGAGCTGCACAGAAAGCTGGAGAGCGAGCTGGAGCAGCTCGTGCTCGACGTGCCAGGCGTCTCGCTCGAGGTGAAGCCGGCCAGCATCGCCGTGCACGTGCGGAGAGCCGAGCACGACGCGGGCCGCCGCGTGCTCGCGTCCGTCCACAGCGGACCGTCCACATGGGAGGGCGTGTCCACAACGGACGGCAAGGAGGTGGTCGAGCTCGCGGTGGTCCAGACCGACAAGGGCCGCGCGCTCGACACCCTGCGGCACCAGGCGGGCGCGACCGCGACGATCTTCCTCGGCGACGACGTCACCGACGAGAAGGCCTTCGCCAGGCTGTCCGGACCTGACATGGGCGTGAAGGTCGGCGACGGCGAAACGCTCGCGACCTTCCGCGTGCCGGACACCATCGACGTCGCGACGGTGCTCGCGTTCATCCTCGAAGAGCGGCGCGCGTGGCTCTACGGCGAGCAGGCGCCGCCCATCGAACGCATCTCGCTGCTCGCGAACGAGCGGTCGGTCGCGCTGGTCACGCCGGACGCGAAGCTGACCTGGCTGTGCCACCCGGGGCCCGACGCGCCCGCGGTGTTCGCGGACCTGCTCGGCGGGCCCGGCGCCGGGCACTTCTCGATCAAACCGCACCGCAACGGGCTCCCCCTCGGCCAGCGGTACCTGCCGAACACGATGACGGTGGAGACGCGCTGGTCGCGCCTGCTCGTCACGGACTACCTCGAACCGGAAAGCCCGTCGCACCGCACCGATCTGGTCCGGGTGGTCTCCGGGCAGGCCGCCGCCGAGGTCGTTTTCGCGCCCCGCCCCGAGTTCGGCGGTGTGCCGGTGCGGCTCGTGCAGGAGGACGACGGGCTGCGGGTGCTCGGCACCTCGGAGCCGTTCGTGCTGCGCGCACCGGGCGTCGCGTGGGAGATCACCTCCGACGGTATGCACGACACCGCGACCGCGCTCGTGCAGCCCGAGCCCGAACAGCCGGTAGTGCTCGAACTCCGGTGCGGCACAACGGATCTCGGCACACATGAACTGTCCGAAGTGGACCGCAGGGCGCGCGCGGGTGCGTACTGGAGCACCTGGGCGGCCACCCTGAAGATGCCGTCAGTCGAGCCGGACCTGGTCGGCCGTTCCGCGCTGACCCTGCGCGGGCTGGTCAACTTCGACACCGGTGGCGTGCTCGCCGCGGCCACCACGTCGTTGCCGGAGGAGATCGGCGGCGTCCGCAACTGGGACTACCGCTACTGCTGGATCCGCGACGCCGCGATGACCGTGCGGGAACTGGTCCACCTCGGTTCGCTCGAAGAGGCCGAGGGCTACCTGAGCTGGCTGCACAAGGTGCTCGCGTCGCTCGCGGGCCCGGAGCGGCTGCACCCGCTGTACACGCTCGCGGGCACCCAGATCGGCGCCGAGGCGGTCATCGAGTCGCTGCCAGGGTACGCGGGCTCGCGGCCGGTGCGGGTCGGCAACCTGGCGAACCACCAGGTGCAGCTCGACGTGTTCGGCCCGGTCGTGGAACTGGTGGTGACGCTGGCGGGTGCGCGCGGCGAACTGCGCGACCAGGACTGGCAGATGGTGCGCGCGATGGCAGAGGCCGTGACGCGGCGCTGGTTCGAGCCGGACCACGGCATCTGGGAGGAGCGGCACGTGCCGCGCCACCGGGTGTACTCGCGCGTGATGTGCTGGGTGACCATCGACAGGGCGATCAAGCTCGGCGAGGTCTACGACCGGGACATCCCGGCGGGCTGGCACGAACTGCGCGAGGCGATCAAGGCCGACGTGCTCGAACACGGCTGGAACGAAGAGGTTTCCGCGTTCACCACCGCCTACGACGGCACCGATCTGGACGCGGCGTCGCTGTTCGTCGGGCTCACCGGGCTGATCGACCCGAGCGACGAACGCTTCCAGAACACGGTCACCGCGATCGAGGCGGAGCTGCGCAGCGGGTCCACTGTGTACCGTTACCGCCGCGACGACGGGCTGCCCGGCGGCGAAGGCGGCTTCCACATCTGCGCCGCGTGGCTGGTCGAGGCCTACCTGCTGACCGGCCGCCGCACCGAGGCGGAGGAACTGTTCGAACAGCTCGTGGACGCTTCGGGGCCGACGGGCCTGCTGCCGGAGCAGTACGACCCGGTCGCCGAGCGCTCGCTGGGCAACCACCCGCAGGCCTATTCACACATCGGTCTCATCCGCTGCGCGAACCTGCTGGCACAGCAGTGATCGAGGGGCGCCGGTGCGGTTTTTCCGCACCGGCGCTCGTTTTCCGGGGGAGGCCACAATGGACCCGAGGTACCGCGAACTGCCACCCGCCTTCGCGCACCGCTTCCGGTCCAGCGTGGTGCTGATCGGCGTGACGCTGTGCGTGGGAACGCTGCTGCTCTACGGCCTGTTCCGGTTCATCGGTGGCGTGCTGGAAAAGAACGTCCCCGCGGCGATCCACGTCACCGACGCACTCGCTCCACTGTGGACGATCGCGCTCGGCGTCACGCTGATCAGCGCCCGGCGGTGCGTGCGCGCCACCTACCTGGACATCGCGAAAGCACGCACGACCAGGAACGCGTTGCTGGTCTGCGTTTCCGCGACCATGGGTTTCGCCCTGCTGGCTGTGATCGTGCGCGCGCTGTTCCACGCGGGTACGCCGGTCGCGCTGTTCAACCAGCTCGCGTTCCTGGCACTGGCCTGGATCGGGTTCGCCGCCGGGCACTTCTTCGTCCGGCCTTCCTTGCGCACCCTCCAGAAGTTCAGCGGCCCCACCTACCTCTGGTAGCTCACGCGGCCAGCGCGACGACCGGCCGCACCGCGGTCGCTCGTGCGGTCGGCGGCAGCGTCGCGGCCAGCGCCACCAGTGCCGTTCCGCCGACGATCGCGAGGTACATCCACAGTGGACCCCGCGGCAGCACCGAACCGATCTTGACCAGGCTGTACGGGATCGTGGTCGCGGCGGCGGACACCGTGCCGAGCACCACGGAGACCCCGGCGGCGACCGCGCTTTCCACCGCGACCATCCGCAGCACCTGCGGCCGCGTCGACGCGGTGAGCCGCAGCAGGCCGAACTCGCGGCGCCGGTGTCTGGTCGCGGCGATCAGCGTGTTGGCCACCGCGATCGCGCAGAACGCGATGATCATCGCGACCACGAGGTAGTTGGCCGCCGCGAACTCGGCGCCGGAGCTTTCACGACCGCTGGCGATCGCGGCATCCTCGGTGCCCTGCATGTAGAGCGTGCCCGTCGAGATCCCCACGAGCAGCGTCATCGGGCCCACGACACCGGTCGCCCGCGCCGCACGCGCGCCGAGGTTGCGCAGCGCGAGCCTGCCGACCCCGGCTGGCACCCGCTCCGCCAGCCCCGTCGCCAACGCCAGCACCGCGGGGCTCAGCAGCGCGAGTCCGATCGCGACCCCGATGCACGCCGGTCCCGCCGCCGCGGCGAGCATCGGGCCGTCCGGCATGGCGAGCGTGCCGAGCCCCGAGCCGATCCCGATGACCAGGAACGCGAGCCCTGCCAGCACTTTTCCCTTAGTGACCACTGTGGACGGTGCACCGGACGCCTCGGCGAGCGCGAGCATCGGCGGCACCGTCGAAGCGCGCCTTCCCGCGAGGAAACCGGCTCCCGCCGCGGCCAGCAGGGCCACCGCGCCACCCGCGACCGGGGTCACCCAGGTGACCGCCAGCGCGAGCGGGCCGCGCACCACCCCCGCGTCGATCACCTTGGCGAGCAGGAACGACCCGAGTGCCAACCCGGGGGCCACACCGACGACGACCGAGGGCGTCGCGACGGCCAGCGTCTCGGCCATGATCGACCGCCGCAGCTGCGCGGGCGCGGCGCCGATCGACCGCAGCAGCGCGAGTTCGCGTTCCCGTTGCTGGATCACCAATGCGGCGGTGGACACCACGCCGAACGCCACGATCACCACGGTCCAGCCGCCGAGGATCCAGGCGAGGATTGCCAGCGATTTCGCGCCTGGCACCGAAATCCCGGTCTCGGCGAGCGCCGCGAAGGCGGTGAGCAGCGCGGTGCCCGCGACCATCACCACCGCCGAGGCCACATAGGACACCAGCCGCGCCCGCACCGTGCGCAGGGCGAGACGCCACATCACCGCACACCACCGACCGGCGCGCCGAGCCTCGCCATGCGCGCCGCGACCGCGTCCGCGGTGGGCCGCGTCAAGGTGTCCACCACTCGCCCGTCGGCGAAGAACACCACGGCGTCGGCGATCGACGCGGCCACCGGATCGTGCGTGACCATCACGATCGTGCGGCCCGCCGCGTCGACGGCATCCCGCAGCAGGCCGAGCACTTCGGCCGCGGCGCGGCTGTCGAGCGCGCCGGTCGGCTCGTCGGCGAAGATCACCGCCGGCTCGGCGAGCAGCGCGCGGGCGATCGCGACGCGCTGTTGCTGGCCTCCGGAAAGCGAAGCGGGCCGCACGTCGGTGTGTGCGCCGAGGCCGAGTCGCGCGAGCACGCCCTCCACCGCGCTTTCCGCTACGCGCCGACCCGCCAGTTCCGCGGGCAGCGTGACGTTCTGCCGCACGGTCAGCGTCGGCACCAGGTTGTAGGACTGGAAGACGAAGCCGAGGCGGTCGCGGCGCAGCCGGGTGAGCGCTGCTTCGTCCACTGTGGTCAGTTCGGTGCCGTCGATCGACACGGAGCCGGAGGTCGGCCGGTCGAGCCCGGCCGCGCAGTGCAGCAGCGTGCTCTTGCCGGAGCCGGACGGACCCATCACGGCGGTCACGGACCGGTGGCGGAAGGCGAACGTGACGCCGTCCAGCACGGTGACCGCGTTGTCCCCGGCCCCGTAAACCTTCACGAGGTCGCGCACCACGACGCCGCGCTGGGCGGCGGTCCCCCTCGGCGACTGCTCTAAGTACGATGTACGAGTCATAAATACACCGTACTCGATAACATCAGAGTAGAGCAATTACGGTTTGCATCAGTGAGTTTTGTCCGACTATCGACACGTTCAAAGTGTCCGGTATTCTTTTGTCACGATTTTCGAATTCGTGACGAAAAGGAGTGCGAAGTGACGAGCTGCGCCGTCTGCGGACGCGAGCTTCCCCCGGCGGGCCGGGGGCGGCCGCAGCGCTACTGCTCGCGCGCCTGCCGCGCGCGGGCGTATCGCGAACGCGTCGCCGAGAAGCAGCGCGAACCCGGCACAGAGGAGGCGGGGCAGGCACTGACCGTGGACCGGATCGTGGCCGCTGCGATCGCACTCGCCGATCGTGACGGCGGCGCCGGGCTGTCGATGCGGCGGACGGCGGCCGAGCTCGGCGTCGGCGCGATGTCGCTCTACCGGTACGTGCCGGGCAAGGAGGAGCTCGGCGAGCTGATGATCGACGAGGTGTTCGGCCGCAGACCGCTGCCGGAGCCCGGCCCCGGCGGCTGGCGCGCGAAGCTCGAACTCTCCACGCGCCAGGAGTGGGCGCTCTACACCGAGCACCCGTGGCTGCCGCAGATGTTCGCGCTCACCACAAGGCCGCCGATCGCGCCGAAGATGATGGCCTACACCGACTGGCGCATCCGCGCGGTCGAGGGCATCGGGCTCGACTTCGCCACCATGGTCAGGATCGCCATCATGCTCTCCACCCACACGCAGAGCGCCGCACTGCAATTAGCCCGCGAAACGCGCGAAGCCGCGCCCCGCGAGCAGTGGATGAGCGCGCAGGGCGAGAAGATCAAACCCGCGCTGGCCGCGCTGCCCATGATCGCCCGCTTCGGGCGCGACGAGTTCGAGGCGTCCGGGCCGGAGAGCATCTTCGAGTTCGGGCTCCAGCGCCTGCTCGACGGTGTCGAACGGCTCGTACCCCGCTGATCAGGCCGCCAGCGCCGTCCGCGCCGCGTCCCTGCCGAGCATGACCGCCCGCTTCAGCAGATCGGGCTCGCGTTCGAGCAGGCCGACATCCGGCGAATCCAGCGGCGGCCGGATCGTCAGCACGGTACCTTCCCAGCTCGCGAGAAAGTCCTCGTCGGAGATCTCCAGCTCGTACTGCGCGCGCCACGCGTCGATCGCGCCCGGCGCGTGGCGCTGCAGGAACCGCGGCACCACCACGTCGTACAGGCGCGGCGGGCGGATCGGGAGCTCGTCCGCGCGGCGCGTGCGCAACATCAGCACGCGGGTGGCGCCCTGCTTCAGCGCCGTCCGGTAGGGCAGCGGCTCGGCGATACCCGCGTCGACGAACCGCCTGCCGCCCAGCTCGATCGGGCGCCCGGCGAGGATCGGGATGGACGCCGTCGCCCGCAAGGACCGCTTCAGGGTGTCCTCGTCTTCGAGGAACTCGTGCAGATCGGTCGATTCGCCGGTGTCCGCGTCCGTCCCGAGTGGATGGAAGGCGACCGGATTGTCCAGTATGGCGGGGAAATCCATCGGCTGGAGCCTGCTGTAGACGCTGTGCACGAGGTAGTCGGTGTCGACCACCGGCCGCCCGTGCAGCGGCCCCCACGGGTTCAGCACCCGGCGCATCACCGCCGGATCCCACCACGTGCTGATGCCGCGGCCCGCGCGCCCGCACAGCAGCCACGCCCCGTTCAGCGCGCCCATCGACGAGCCGTAGACGTCGTCGAAGCAGCCGAGCAGGCCCAGTTCCTCGATCGCGAGCGTCATCCCGCTGGAATAGGTGCCGCGGCTGCTGCCGCCCTCGATCGCCAGCGCGAGCCGCTCGCCGTCCGTGCGCGCGCCCGGCCTGCTGCCGGTGGCCACCCGATCGGCGATCAGTTCGACCACGGGATGGTTCACCGGCCGCCCCCTTCACCCGGCGTCGGCAGGCACCACCGAGCGCACGAACTCCTGGAACTCCCCGACGAAATCTTCGAACCCCTCCACCGTGCTCGTCAACACGAGTTCCACCACAGCGCGTTTAGCGGGCAGATCGTCGTCCCGCATCTCCAGGTACACCTGGCACTGGATGAGCTCGCGGTGGGCGCCGTCCAGCTCGGCGGCCACCCGCAGAGTCTGCGTGTAGCTCGGCGCCTCCTCGGTACCGGCGGCCGCCCTGGTCAGGACGTTCACCTCGCCGACGGATCCGCCGAGCCTGGCCACGGACTCGTCCGCGATCTCCTCCAGGGTGGCGCCGTCGGCGCGGACCGCGTCGTCGTGCCCGGTTCGGCCACCGACTCGATCAGGGCGGGCCAGAACGCCGCGGCACCGGGGTTGTCCTCGTCGAGCGCCAGCGTCCAGGCTCCCGGGTGCCTGCCGAACAGCAGGCGCGCGGCCACGGTGGCGACGCCGCGCCTGCGGTATTTCCTCACCACGAAGAACTCGCCCAGATTCCGCGAACCGTCGTGGTCAAGACGTCCTGGCGCACCAGTGCGAAACCGGCCAGCCTGCCTTCGACGGTGATGAACCACGGCTCGCGGCCAGACTCCAGGACTCGGAGAAGTCGTACTGGTACAGCTGCAGCGGGGACAGCTCAACCAACTAGTTAGTCGTCTACCATGGCGGCATGGCCCGAGACGCGCAGGCAACCCGCCGGAAACTGCTCGAGGCGGCGACGGCGGAGTTCTCCGCGTACGGCATCGCCGGCGCCAGGGTCGACCGGATCGCGGCCGGCGCCGGCTGCAACAAGGCGATGATCTACTCGTACTTCGGCAACAAGGACCAGCTCTTCGACGCCGTTTTCGACGCGATCGTGACCGGCACCGTCACTGAGGTCCCGATCGACGCCGCCGACCTGCCCCGCTACGCGGGCAAGCTCTTCGACCGCTACCACGCGCATCCGGAAGCGCTGCGCCTCGCGACCTGGTACGCGCTCGAACGCGGCGGCCGCGAAGAGCCGCCCGCGATGCTGGCCAAGTCGACCGCGCACAAGGTCGCGGCGATCCGCGAAGCACAGAACGACGGCACCCTGCCCACCCGCTTCGACGCCGAGGACCTGCTGACCCTGGTGATCCACTTGTCGACGACCGGCAGCTTCGAGCTGTCGGCCCCGAAGCGGGACGACGCACTGCTGGCACGCAGGCGCGCGTCGATCGTGGCGGCCGTGGCGTGCCTGATCGCCGGCTGACCGCGCCTGCCTGCAGTTAGCGGGCTAAACGCGCCCGGCCCAAGGAAGAACGAGGGGGTGGGCGCTGAGCGCGTTTAGCCCGCTAAACGCGCTCAGGCGGCGTAGCCCTTCGGGGGGATGAGGGAGGCGAGCTGGTCGAAGCCGAGCCAGTAGATCTGGTTTCCGCCGAAGTTCGCCGGGTCGGCGATCTGGACGGTGCGGGCGTCGGTGTCGTAGCCGATCACCGTGAAGTAGTGGTAGATCGTCTCGTTCGGGTAGCCCGGCGGGTGGTTGTTCGGCGGCGCCACGATGTTCGCGACGAGCGCGTACCCGTTGTCGATGTCCTTCACGATGTCGTTCCAGAGCAGGTCCTTCTGCTCGGGGCTCGGCGGGTCGTTCGGCATCTCCTTCGTCTCGTACCAGGACGTCCCGAGGTCGTTGTTGAGCACGGTCACCACCTGGCTGATGTGGTCGGTGCCGTTCTCGGTGGTGCCGAGCTGGGCCGCGAGATCGTCCTGACTCGGCAGGTTCTGGGTGCGCGCGGACAACGCGATCCTGGTCGCGGCCGGGCCGCAGTAGTACCCGGTGACCTGCACCTGGTAGTCGACGTTCAGCGTCTTCACCGCGGCAGGAGCGGCGGTCGCCGCGGCTGGCAGCACCAACGTCCCCGCGGCCAGTACCGCAGCGGTCACCAACGCGAGCTTCCGAATCATGAACCCCTCCAGTGTTAATTACTTACCGACTTTCTAGTCATTTCGGAATTTCTGCACTATCCGCCGAACGGTCTAACCTGGTGCGAATCCGTACCAGCGACGCCAAACGCGTGAACGCCGCGGCGCGCATCGGGAAAGACCCCCACATGCAGCCGATGACCGACGCGTCCGATCCGGCGGTGCCGGTCATGGGGCTGGACCGGCCCGATCTGACCTCGGGAGACCCCGCGCCGGTCTTCGGCCTGCTCTTCGACCGGCACGCCGCGCCGTTGCACCGCTACCTCGCCCGGCGAGTCGGCACCGAGACCGCGCACGACCTGGTCGGCGAGACGTTCCTGACCGCGCTGCGCCAGCGCACGGCCTACTGCCCCGACGCCGGGACGTTCCGCGCGTGGCTCTACGGGATCGCCACCAACCTCCTCCGCCATCACGTCCGGACGGAAGTTCGCGGGCTGAACGCGACCGCACGGCTCGCGGGACGGGATGAGCGCGTGGCACGCGGGCCGGATTCGCACGTGCCCGACGCGGTCGACGCGCAGCGGAAGGCGGCCTTGCTCGCCGGCGCGCTCGCGGATCTCAGCGAAGCCGACCGCGACACCCTGCTCCTGGTTTCGTGGGCGGGGCTCGAACCCGCGGAAGCCGCCGAAGCACTCGGCATTCCCCAAGGGACGGTCAGATCGCGCCTGCACCGGGTACGACGGCAACTCCGCGCCAGGGCACCGAAGGGAGGTGACCTCGATGACTGACGACGCCCCGCGCCGACTCTGGTCCGAGTCCGATTTGGACGAAGCGCTTTCCGCACTGCACAACGAAATCGACCGCGACGAGAGCCGGTTCAACGACACCAGGACGACGCTCCTGCGTACCGTCGAACCCTCGGGAGCGCACCTGCTTCCCGTGGCAGCGCTCAGCAAGCGTGGCACGCGCCGCTGGTGGCCGGTGGCAGCCGCGGTCACCGCGCTGGCACTGGTGACCGGGACGACCGTGATCGCCGTGCGAGGTGAAGAAAGCACCCCCGTGGCGAGCAGGCAATCCGCGCTCGACGGCATCCACGCGACCGATCCGGTGCTGGCCGGGGGGCAGTACCTCTACGTCGCGGACCGCCACTGGAAGCGGATCAACGCCAAGGGCACGCCCATCGCCTACCGCTCCGAGTGCCTGTCCGAAATCTGGTCGCCGGGCTTCGGCGCCTCCGACTTCGGTCAGACACAGACGATGACCGGTCGCCTCCAGTGGATTTCCGGTACCGCCCAGGCTGCCGGGAACTACGGCCTCACCCCGCCACCCGCCGGACCCGCGGCCGACGCCTTCTACTACTGCGCACCTTCGCTGCGGCGCGACTCGGACAACGTGTACCCGTGGCGGTGGCTGTCACCGCGCCGCGCGATCCTGGACTCGTTGCCGCACACCGCCCAAGGCCTCCTCGATACCCTGCGGCATTCACTACCGATCAGCGAGGCCGAGTCCGGTGTGTTCTCGCTGGCAGGCGAGATGCTGGGAACCGGCTTGTACCCGGCCTCCATCCGAACGCGGATATACCAGGCTCTCGCACTTCTGCCACAGGTCACGATCAACACGGACGCCGCTCTTCCGGACGGCCGCACCGGCACCGAGTTCAGCCTAGCCACGTCGACCGAACTGTTCGCCCTGATCGTCGACCCCCGAACCGGGCACCTGATCGGCACCAAGAAGACTGCTCTCAAGGATGTTCCCGACGACAACAACATCTCGGGCGACCTGAAATCGGGAACGGTCATCGACGAATCCGTGCTGACCTACGGCGTGAGCGCGAAGCACGGGGAGAAACCCGCGAAGTAGCGGGATCTGGCCGTCACGCCTTCCTTGCCGCGGCGAGCGCGAGTCCGACGTTGCTCACCTCGAGCACCCGGATCCCGTCCGGCAGCTTCCCGGAGTCCGGCGGCACCAGCGCGTGCGTGAACCCGAGGCGGGCGGCTTCGGCGATCCGCCTGCCGGTGCCGGACACCCGCCGGATCTCACCCGCCAGCCCGACTTCGCCGACGGTCACGAGCTTCGACGACAGCGCGACGTCCTCCGCCGAGGACGCGACCGCGAGCACCAGCGCGAGATCGATCGCCGGCTCGGTGATCTTCATCCCGCCCACCGTGGCCGCGTAGACGTCCATCTCGCTCAGCTTCACCTCGGCGCGCTTCTCCAGCACCGCCAGCACCATGTTGACGCGCGCGGAATCCAGCCCGCTCACCGCGCGCCGCGGCTGCGGCATGTGCGATTTCGACACCAGCGCCTGCACCTCGCCGAGCAGCGGGCGTTTCCCTTCCACCGCAACGGTTATCGCCGTGCCCGGCACCGGATCGGCGCCGGTGTTCATGAACAGGCCGGACGGGTCGGGCACCCCGACGATGCCGTCCTCGACGAGTTCGAAGCAGCCGATCTCGTCCGCCGCGCCGAACCGGTTCTTCACCCCGCGCAGCATCCGGAGCGTGGAATGCCGATCACCCTCGAACTGCAGCACGACGTCCACGAGGTGTTCGAGCACGCGCGGCCCCGCCACCGAACCGTCCTTCGTGACGTGCCCGACGAGCACGATCGGCAGGCCGCGCTCCTTCGCGAGCGCGACCAGGCCCGCCGTGACCGCGCGGACCTGGGTGACCCCGCCGGGCGCGCCGTCCACCTGCGGCGAGGACATGGTCTGCACCGAGTCGACGATCAGCACGCCCGGTTTCACCGCGTCGACGTGGCCGAGCACCGCGGAAAGATCGCTCTCCGCGGCGAGGTACATCCCGCGGTTGAGGTTCCCGGTGCGCTCCGCGCGCAGCCGGACCTGACCAGCGGACTCCTCGCCGGTGACGTACAACGACGGGCCCGCGGTGCCGCCGACCGCCCACTGGTAGGCGACCTCCAGCAGAAGCGTCGACTTGCCGACCCCCGGTTCGCCCGCGAGCAGCACCACCGCGCCGGGGACCAGCCCGCCGCCGAGCACCCTATCCAACTCGGAGACGCCGGTGTGCCGCGCCCGCGCGGCTTCGACGTCGACCTCCGCGATGGGGCGCGCGGGAGCGCTCGGCGCGCCCGCGGCGACCCTGGCTATCGGCGGGCGAGCGTCACCGCGCTCCTCGATGGTGCCCCACGCCTGGCATTCCGGGCAGCGGCCAACCCACTTGGCGGGTTCGTACCCGCACTCGCCACAGCGGAAGCCGATGCCCTTCTTGACCACGATGCCAGGCTAGCGGCGGGCACCGACAATCCCGGTCATTCGTGCGCGGGCTGGTCGTGTTTCGCCTCGGGGCGGCAGTTGTGCTCCTGCTTCGGCGCCGCCATCGGCACGTCGACGGTCACCGCTCCCGCGTCGCGGAAGGTGAACGTGACCTTGACGGTCTGGCCGGGCCAGATCGCGGTCTTGAGCCCTTCGAGGGTCACCGTGCCCTCGCCGACCTTGGTCGGGGTCGGCTCGGCCGACGGCTGGGACGACGACGGCGCACCGGAAGACGGCGCCGAGGATGAAGCGGGCTTCTCGGCCTGTTCGTCACCCGCCGCCTGCGCGGGCCCGAGCACGAGCGTGTGCGACGCGACGATCGTCTTCGACCCGCCGATGACGCCACCGGCGGAGAGGTTCGAGGTCACCGACTCGAGGACGTCGTCCTTCGGCCCCTGGTTGATCACGCGCAGGCTCAGCGGCGCGGAGCTGCCCTGGGGGTAGGCCTGCTCGCACTGGTCGCGGTTGACCACCGCGGCATCCCGGATGGACAGCCCGCCGACCTGTGCGTAGGCGCCGTTCACCGCGGCCTGCTGGGTGTCGGTCTGGGTGATCTGCCCGGCGCCGCATCCCGCGATCGCCATGACGGCACCGAAACCGAGCACGGTGGCCCCGAGCATGCGACGTTTCTGCAGCCTCACGGTCTTCCGTCCCTCCTAGGGCGTGCCTTGTCCACGCGAAGGGTAGCCCGGCCCCGCCGGCACCGGAGAACCTGGTCCGGCAGCGGGCACCCAACCGTCCACTGTGGAATCGCCGGAGCGCGGCCCGATGGCTCGCGCCTCACCTGCATGAGCATGGGAAATGCACGTTTGTCAACCCCCGCCCGTGCCACCATCAGGCCGCTGACCTGCGAGGACGGATGCGGGGCGCTAGGTGCCCCTCGGCACGCCGTGATAGGATGGACGCAGCGAAAGGGGCAGAGGACACATGGTTTTCAAGGTCGGAGAGACCGTCGTCTACCCGCACCACGGTGCCGCACTCATTGAAGCGATCGAGACCCGTGTGATCAAGGGCGAGGAGAAGAAGTACCTCGTCCTCAAGGTCGCGCAAGGGGATCTCACGGTTCGCGTGCCAGCAGACAACGCCGAGATCGTCGGCGTGCGCGATGTCGTTGGCCAGGATGGTTTGAACCGCGTTTTCGACGTGCTGCGCGCTCCCCACACCGAAGAGCCCACGAACTGGTCTCGTCGGTACAAGGCCAACCTCGAGAAGCTCGCCTCCGGCGATGTGAACAAGGTGGCCGAAGTGGTGCGAGACCTCTGGCGGCGAGAGAAGGATCGCGGCCTTTCGGCCGGCGAGAAGCGCATGCTGGCCAAGGCGCGGCAGATTCTGGTGAGCGAACTGGCGCTCGCCGAGGGCACCGACGAAGGCAAAGCGGAAGTGTTGCTCGACGAAGTGCTGGAAACCGCAGCGGTCTGACCGAAAATCACCCCGAGGAACAGTACGTATTCAGCCGGACACGATCGCGCCTGATGACCGAGTCGAGTGTGGTCGCCCTCGTGCCGACCGACGGTTCCGAGGATCCCGGCGTACTGACCCCCGTCAAGGGTGAGCCACTGCTGACGCGCGCCGTGCGCGGGCTGCTCGATTCCCAGTGCGTGGATCTGGTGATCGTGACCGCCCCCGCGCGGCGCGTTGGTGCCTACGAAAACGCCCTTCCTTTCCCGGAAGGGCCCTCTCGAAAACGCTATTGCCTCGTACTCGAGGACCTTCCCGGTGTTTCGCCATTGCGGCGCGCATTCGACGCGCGGCCGGAAGAATCGGCGATCGTGCTCGTCCACGACGCCAAGCGCGCGTTGACCCCGCCCTCGCTCGTGACCGCGGTCGTCGAGGCGGTACGGGCGGGCGCGCGGGCCGCCGTCCCCGCCGCCGCGGTGACCGACACGGTCAAGATCGTCGAAGACGGCGTGCTCACGGCCACCGAGGACCGCGCGTACCTGCGGGCGATCCAGTCACCCCAGGGCTACGCCGCGGAAGCACTCCGCGCGGTCGTGGACACCCCGGATCCACTCGCGGCGTTCGGCGATTCCGTGCGCCTCGTCGAGGGGCATCCGAACGCACTCGAAGTCATCTCGGCGTTCGATTTCGCGGTCGCCGAATCGCTACTGGAGAGCTTGTGAGAATCGGCACCGGCGTCGACGTCCATCCCCTCGAAGACGGCCGGGAATGCTGGATCGCGGGCCTGCGCTGGGACGGCGTGCCCGGGTGCGCCGGGCATTCCGACGGCGACGTCGCGTCGCACGCGCTGTGCGACGCGATGCTGGCCGCCGCCGGTCTCGGCGATCTCGGCGCGGTCTTCGGCACCGGCGACCCGCGCTGGTCCGGCGCGCACGGCCCCGAGCTGCTCGCCGAGGTCCGGCGTCGGATCACCGAGGCGGGATTCTCCCTGGGCAATGCGTCCGTGCAGGTCATCGGCAACGCGCCCCGCATCGGCACCCGGCGGGAGGAAGCGCAGCGCGTGCTGGGCGAGGCCGCGGGCGGGCCGGTGAGCGTCGCGGGCACCACCACCGACGGGCTCGGCCTCACCGGGCGGGGTGAAGGCGTCGCCGCCATCGCGACCGCACTGCTCGTGCCGCTAAGTTCGGCGTCATGACTGCCACCTTCAACCAGAAGACCCGCGCCCTGTTCGACGGCAAGAACTACGCGACGATCGCCACCACCAACCCCGACGGCCAGCCCCAGTCCTCGGTCGTGTGGGTCAAGCGCGACGGCGACACCATCCTGTTCTCCACCACGCGCGGTAGGCGCAAGGAACGCAACCTCGCCCGCGACCCGCGCGTGTCCGTCTCGATCTTCGAGACCGAGAACCCGTACAACTACGTCGAGGTCCGGGGTCGCGCGGAGATCACCGAGACCGGCGGCCGCGCGCTCATCGACGAGTTGTCGAACAAGTACGGCGGCAACGACTACCCCGCGGAGCCCGCCGACGTCGTGCGCGTGATCGTGCGCGTAATCCCCGAGAAGATCACAGGTTTCTCCGCCTGAGGATGATCGTCGGTACTGTGGTGCCGTGACGATCCGGGCTGTGTTGTTCGACTTTTCCGGCACCGTGTTCCGCCTTGAGCAGGACGAGACCTGGCTGGCCGAGCTGACCGGCGACGAAGGCGATCCGCTCGACCTCGAAGCCCAGGCCGAGCTGATGCGGCGCATGACCGCCCCGGTCGGCCAGGTCGTCCAGCTCGACGCCGAGTACCAGCACGCGTGGGAGAACCGGGATCTCGACCCCGGCCTGCACGAAAAGGTCTACCTCGAAGTGCTCCGGCAATCCGGCGTCCCGAACGCCGAACAGGCGAAGGCGCTGTACGCGCGGCTGTGCGATCCGGCGGAGTGGACGCCGTACCCGGACACCGAGGCGGCGCTCAAGGGCTCGGCCGAGCGCGGGCTCGCGGTCGGGATCCTGAGCAACATCGCGTTCGACATCCGTCCCGCGTTCACCGCGCGCGGCCTCGACGCCCACGTCGACCAGTTCGTCCTGTCGTTCGAGGTCGGCGCGCAGAAACCGGACCCGCGGATCTTCGAGGTCGCGGTCGAGCGGCTCGGCGTCCCGGCCGCGGACACCCTGATGATCGGCGACAGCGAGGAGGCCGACGGCGGTGCGCGGGCGCTCGGCTGCCGGTTCGCGCTGGTCGACCCGCTGCCGACGACCGAACGCCCCGACGCGCTGCTGACCGCGCTCCGGGAGCACGGCGTTCTGTAGGCGACAGCGGCGTTCTGCAGGCAGAACGCACCCCGGTACCATTTCGGGCGTGCCCTTACACCTGTTCGACACCGCGACCCGAAGCGTGCGGGAGTTCCACCCCGCCCGGAGCGGAACGGCGTCGATGTACGTGTGTGGGGCGACCGTGCAGGGCGTGCCGCACATCGGGCACGTCAGGGGTGCGCTGAACTACGACGTGCTCCGCCGCTGGCTCGTCCACAGTGGACTGGACGTGCTGCTGGTCAGGAACGTCACCGACATCGACGACAAGATCCTGGCCAAGGCCACCGACGCGGGCAGGCCGTGGTGGGAATGGGCGGCCACGCACGAGCGCGCGTTCGAGTCGGCGTACGAAACGCTCGGCTGCCTGCCGCCGTCGATCGCGCCGCGCGCCACCGGGCACGTCACGCAGATGATCGAGCTGATGCAGCGCCTGATCGACAGCGGGCACGCCTACGCGGCGGGCGGTGACGTCTACTTCTCGGTGAAGTCGTTCGACGGGTACGGCGCGCTGTCCGGGCAGAAGCTCGACGACGTCCAGCAGGGCGAGTCGCTGGCGGAGGGCAAGCGGGACGCGCGCGATTTCACCCTGTGGAAGGCCGCCAAACCCGGCGAGCCCTCGTGGCCGACGCTGTGGGGTCTTGGCAGGCCGGGCTGGCATCTCGAATGCTCCGCGATGGCGACCAGTTACCTCGGGCCGGAGTTCGACATCCACGGCGGCGGTGTCGATCTGGTGTTCCCTCACCACGAGAACGAGCGCGCGCAGTCGAACGCGGCCGGTGACGGGTTCGCCCGGTTCTGGCTGCACAACGCGTGGGTGACGCTGTCCGGCGAGAAGATGTCGAAATCGCTCGGCAACACCGTCTCGATCCCGGCGATGCTGGAGAACTACCGCGCGGTGGAGCTGCGCGCGTACCTGATCCAGCCGCACTACCGGTCCACCATCGAGTATTCGGACGGCGCGCTCGCCGAAGCCGCGCAGGGCTACCAGCGCCTCGAAGGCTTCCTCCGCCGCGTCGCCGCCGCCGTCGGGGAAGTCCACATCGGACAGATCAAACCGGAGTTCGCGGCCGCGCTCGACGACGACCTCGCCACCCCGCAGGCGTTCGCCGTGATGCACAACACCGTCCGCGAGGGCAACACCGCGCTCGATTCGGGCGATGAAAAGGGGGCGCTCGAGCTGGCGGCTTCGGTGCGCGCGATGACCGATGTGCTCGGGCTCGACCCGCTTTCCCCAGCGTGGGCGGACAATTCGGGTGCCGAGACACCCGCTCGCCAAGCCCTCGCCGACCTGGTGGCGGGGCTGCTCGAAGAGCGCCAGAAGGCGCGCGCCGAGAAGGACTTCGCCAGGGCGGACGCCGCCCGCGACAGCCTGGCCAACGCGGGCATCGCGGTGGAGGACACCCCCAACGGTCCGGTGTGGACGCTCAAGGACCACGACTAGCAGTCAGGACGCTCAACCATGGCAGGCAACTCCCGGCGACAGGGCGCGATCCGCAAGCCCGGCACGAAGAAGGGCCAGGTCGTCGGCT
Source organism: Amycolatopsis sp. CA-230715 (assembly GCF_018736145.1). Classification (GTDB taxonomy): domain Bacteria; phylum Actinomycetota; class Actinomycetes; order Mycobacteriales; family Pseudonocardiaceae; genus Amycolatopsis. The sequence continues at coordinate 5,167,656 of NZ_CP059997.1, read as the reverse complement.
CCGGCGGCCAGCGGCGCAAGGGGCTCGAAGGCAAGGGCCCCACGCCGCGAGCGGAGATGCGCCCCGGCCATCCCGCACAGCGCAAGGCGGCCGCGGCCGCCCGCGCCGCGGACAAGAAGAACAAGAAGAAGGCCGACAGCCCCGAGCTGATCGCGGGCCGGAACCCGGTGGTCGAGGCGCTGCGCGCCGACGTGCCCGCGACGGCGTTGTACGTCGCGATCAACGTCGACGCCGACGACCGCGTGACCGAGGCCGTCCGCATCGCCGCGGACAAGGGCATCTCCATTCTGGAGATCCCGCGCGAGGAGCTGGACCGCAAGACGAACCGTGCCATGCACCAGGGCCTCGGCCTGCAGGTTCCGCCGTTCGAGTACGCGCATCCCGACGACCTGATGCGGGTGGCCGCCGAATCCGGCACCGCGCCGCTGCTCGTCGCGCTCGACGGCGTGACCGACCCCCGCAACCTCGGCGCGGTGATCCGGTCCGCGGCCGCGTTCGGCGCGCACGGCGTGCTGCTGCCGGAGCGCCGCAGCGCCGGGATGACCGCCGTCGCGTGGCGGACCAGCGCGGGCACCGCGGCGAAGCTGCCCGTGGCGATGGCCACCAACCTCACCCGCCAGCTCAAGGCGTGGGCGGCGGAAGGCCTGATGATCGTCGGCCTCGACGCGGACGGTTCCGTCGACATCGACTCCCTCGACCTGGCCACCGACCCGCTGGTCATCGTGCTCGGCTCGGAGGGGCGCGGCCTGTCGAGGCTCGTCCGCGAAACCTGCGACGCCACGGTCTCGATCCCGATGTCGGCCGGTGTCGAATCGCTGAACGCCTCGGTGGCGGCCGGTGTGCTGCTCGCCGAGGTCGCCAGGCGGCGCCGCGCCGCCGGCCGGGTCTAGGAGTACCGGCCCGACCGGACCGCCGCCCGGGTTAGGGTCTGTTCGATCGGAACCCGGGGGGGCCAGCAAGCGATGTCGTTCATCTCGCCACTGTTCCTGTGGTACTTCATGCCGGCGGTGCTGCTCGCCGTGCTGGTGTGCCCGCGGAGCTGGCGCAACGGCATCATCGCGATCGCGAGCCTGCTGTTCTACGCGATCGGCGCCGGCGCGTTCACGCTGCTCCTGCTGGCCTGCATGGTCGTCAACTTCCTGGCCGGGATGGCGCTCGAACCCAACGACTGGGACACCCGCCCCGGCCGCAAGCGCGGGCTGATCATCGGGGTCATCGCCGTCGACGTCGGCGTGCTGGTGATCTGGAAGTACGCCGGGTTCGCGACGCAGCAGATCGCCGCGTTCGCGCACCTGCTCGGCGGCGACTTCCCGATCACGCACCTCGCGCTGCCGATCGGGATCTCGTTCTACACCTTCCACCACATTTCCTACGTGGTCGACATCTACCGCGGCGAACGGCGCGCGCTGCGCAACCCGGTGTCGTTCGCGACGTATATTTCGATGTTCCCGCAGCTCGTCGCGGGCCCGATCGTGCGGTACCGCGAAATCGCCGATCAGCTCCCGCAGCACCGATCGCACCGGCTCGACGACATCGCCGCCGGATTCCCGCGGTTCGCGCTCGGGCTGTGCAAGAAGACGATCATCGCCGACACGCTGGCGCCGATGGTCGACGCCTGTTTCGCGACGCCGTCGAACGAAATGACCTTCGGCGTCGCATGGCTCGGCGCCGTCGGCTACACGCTGCAGCTGTTCTTCGACTTCTCCGGTTACTCCGACATGGCGATCGGACTCGGCCGCATGCTCGGCTTCCGGCTGCCGGAGAACTTCGCGCGACCGTACTCGTCGATCACCATCACCGAGTTCTGGCGGCGCTGGCACATGTCGCTGTCGCGCTGGTTCCGGGACTACGTCTACATCCCGCTCGGCGGCAACCGGAACGGCGTCGGCAAGACCTACCGGAACCTGTGCATCGTGTTCGTGCTGACCGGTTTCTGGCACGGCGCGAACTGGACGTACCTGGTGTGGGGCCTCTACCACGGCGCGCTGCTGATCATCGAACGCGCCTTCGGCCACGACCAGAACCCGGCGGGCCAGTACGCCCGCGTCGCCCGGCGCGCGCTCACCCTGGTCCTGGTCGTGTTCGGCTGGGTGATCTTCAAGTCGGCGGATCTGCCGCACGCGCTCGCGATGATCGGGCACATGCTGCTGCCGGACTTCTCCGGGCTGACCGACGTCGTCGACGCGGCACTGACCAACCAGCGCCTGGTGTTCCTCCTCGCCGCACTGGTCGTGGTTTTCCTGCCCGCGCACCCAGTGACCGGTCCGATGCTGGAATCCTCGCGCTCGCGGCAGGCGAACGGGCTGCGGATCGGCGTGATGACGGCGGGTTTGCTCTACGCCGCGATTTTGATCGCGAACGGCACCTTCAGCCCATTCCTGTATTACCAGTTCTAGCTCTAACGGCGATCCGCTCTACACCCGCGACAGGGCTCAAACCAACGGACAGTCCTGTACTGAAGGTGCTGAAGTCGCGCACCACTCCCCAAGCCTTTGCAACATTTCCGCCAAGTTCCAACCAGCACGCTAAAAAACAGAGGGCCGATCGCGCTTATTCATGGGCGCCGATTGGCGGGAAAGCGTTTGAACAGATAGTAGCCCACAGTTCTTCCTTTGATCGCGACGTTCTGTCCTGAAGACATGAACTTGTCACGACTTTCCTTTCCCTGCTCGACGAACACGAACGATCCGTTGACCAGATCCCAGCCTTCCCGGCACACCGAGTTGAGGACATCCACGGGGTCGGTCGTACTCTGGGTCGTGGTGCCGCCCACCATCATGATGATCACGGCTTGCTGGTTCATCACGTCCATCGAGTACTGGAACACATGGTCTTTCCTGGCGAATGCGGCGCGTGCACGACCCGCGGGCGACATTTCGAAATCCCGGCGCTCTTGCGCGATTCGTTCGCGCTCTTTCTGTTCTTCAGCCGCACGTTTCCGCGCCTCAGCCTGACGTTGCAGAGAAGCCTGGCGTTCCGCCTCGGCTTTCAGCTCTTCCGCCGTCTTCTTCTTGAGCAATGACATCGCGCCTCCAGCTATCGGCCTGTCTTGCGGACAGTCGGAGCCGGACGGTTTCGAGTTACGTCTTGCCAGGTTTCAGTTGGGAAACGGCATGGTGTTCAACGCCCGTGAAGGTAGGCAAGCACGGCGAGAACCCGGCGGTTCGTGTCTGTGCCCGCTTCGATCCTGAGTTTGCCGAAGAGGCTCGTCGTGTGCTTGCTGATCGCGCCTTCGCTCAGTGAGAGGCGTTGTGCGATCGCGGTGTTCGACAGGCCTTCCGCCATCAGGCCCAGCACTTCTCGTTCGCGCTCGGTCAGCGACGCGAGCGGGTCGTCGCGTTCGGGGTCGGCCAGCAGGGTCGCGATCACCTTCGGGTCCATCGCGGTGCCGCCTTCGGCGACCCTGCGCACGGCGTCCACGAACTGCTCGGCGTTGAACACGCGATCCTTCAGCAGGTACCCCACCGCCCCGGCCCCGTCCGCCAGCAGTTCGCGGGCATAAAGCTGTTCGACGTGTTGCGAGAGCACGAGCACGGGTAGCCCCGGCCGCTCCCGTCGCGCGGCCAGCGCCACCTTGAGCCCTTCGTCGGTGAACGTGGGTGGTAGCCGCACGTCGACGATGGCGAGGTCCGGGTTCTGCTCGGCGAGCGCGTTCGCGAGTTCAGGGCCGCTCGCGACGGCGGCGGCGATCTCGAAGCCGTGCTCCTCCAACAGGAAGATCATGCCTTCTCGGAGGAGGTACAGGTCCTCGGCGAGGACAACGCGCACGGAATCTCCATCGTCACCATGGTCGGACCGCCCGGCGGGCTGGTCAGCGTGAAAGTACCGTCGAAAGCGGCAAGTCGCCGTTCGATCCCGTGCAGGCCGGAACCCACCGCCACGTTCGCTCCTCCGCAGCCGTCGTCCATCACGACGATCCGCAGGCTCTCACCCGTGAACACCAGGTCGACCCACACCGTGCCCGCGCCCGCGTGCTTCGCGACGTTCGTGAGCACCTCGGCGATCGCGAAGTAGGCAGCGGACTCGACCGCGAGCGGCAGCCTCCCCGGCAGGTCTATCTGCGTTTCGCAGGCTAATCGTTGTTCGAGGACCAGCGCCCGGACCGCGTCACCGAGGCCCCGCTCGGACAGCACGGGCGGGAGGATCCCGCGGACGAGATCACGCAGTTCCCGCACCGCCAGCGCGGTGGACTCGCGAGCTTTGAGCAGCAACTCCTTGGCGCGATCCGGGTCACGGTCGAAGGCACGCTCCGCGGCGCCGATGGTCATCCCGACGCCGATCAACCTGGCCTGCGCGCCGTCGTGCAGATCCCGCTCGATCCGGCGCACCTCCCGCGCCTCCGATTCGAGGGCTTCGGACCTGGTCTCTTCGAGCTGGTGAACGCGCACGGTCGTCCTCGTCGGGAACAGCAGCACCCTGGTCCACTTCGCGTGCACCCGCACCAACGCGGGCGCGGTCACGACCCCCACCGTCGCCACCGCGAAACAGGCCGCCACCAACAGCGCACGCGACCCCGGGTCAGCGATCCCGAACCACCAGCCGCTCACCGGGATCACCGCACCGGCCACGGCCACCGGGGTCAGCACGGCCGGCAGGAGGATGATCCCGCCGACGAGTGGTTCGAGCAGCATCCACGCGGCGTCCCGGTAGGTCGCGGGATCGCTGATGAGCCACTTCCACAACACACGGAATCCCGCCGATTCGCGCAGCTGCCGGTACGGCCGGTCGATGCGCACCGCAGACCAGGAACCGAACCGGCGCGTGAGATCCGGCCACCACCGCGTCGTCAGGATTGCCGGGATCCCGAGCAACGGCCCGGTGAGCAGAACGCACAACACCGCCACCAGCAGCAGCACGAGCCCGACGACCGCCAGCACGAACTGCGCGGCGGCGCGGACCACGGCCAGCGGATACAGCCAGACGGTCATGGCACCCTCCCCGGTTCGCTCCCCACTCTGGCGATGCCGGGCCCGCGGCGCATTGATCCCTGCCCCACACCACGGTGGGTCCAGACCCACCTTCGGTCGGCGCGGCAATTCGATCGCGCGGTCGCCGCGACGCTGACACGGTGGGACGATGGTCGACCACGCCTTCTCCGACGCCGAACTCGCCGAAGTCTACGACTCGCTCCATCCCGCACACAGCCGTGCTGACCTGGGCTTCTACCTGCCGCTCGTGCTGGAGGCGAGTGCGGTGCTCGACGTCGGCTGTGGCACTGGCGCGCTCCTGCACCGGGCGCGCGAGGCCGGGCACTCCGGACGGCTGTGCGGGCTCGACCCCGCTGACGGCATGCTCGCGCGGGCGCGGAACCGCACCGACATCGAGTGGGCACCCGGCGATCTTTCCTCCGCGTCGTGGGAGCACGAGTTCGACCTGGTGGTCATGACGGGGCACGCCCTGCAGGTATTCCTGACCGATCGGGACCTGGCGGACGCGCTGACGACGATCCGCCGCGTCCTGATCTCGGGAGGACGTTTTGCCTGCGAAACGCGCAATCCCGCCGCGCGGGCCTGGGAGGGGTGGGTTCCGGGGAACGCGGTCGAGGTGGGCATCGCCGACGGGGCCACCGTGCGCGTGGCTCACCAGGTTCAGGCTCCCGTAGACGGCGACTTGGTCCGGTTCACGACGACGTTCAGCTCGCCGAAATGGGCAGGACCCCGGCGCAGCGAAAGCACTTTGCGGTTCGTGGACGCCGATTCACTGGGCGACGCCTTGACCGGCGCGGGCCTGCTGGTCGAGGAGCAGTTCGGCGACTGGGATCGGGGACCGCTCACCGCCACGAGCCCGGAGATCATCACGATCGCCCGCGCGGTCTGACGACATTTAGCGGGCTAAATGTCGTCAGCCGCCTACATCTTCCAGCGGCGGAAACCGGCTTCGGCGTCGATCACGCGGCCGGTGATGGTGTTCGCGTCGGGGCTGAGGAGCAGGGCGACGACACCGGCGGCTTCGGCGGGGGAGTTCCAGCGGCCCCGCGGCAGGGCGCGACCGACGCTTCGGGCGAGTTCGTCGCTGGCCCAGCCGGTGTCGGTCGGGCCGGGGTTCACGCAGTTGACCGTGATGCCCTGCTCGATCAGCGCGTCGGAGAGGGTCAGCGTGAGCTGGTGGAGCGCTCCCTTGCTCGCGGCGTACGGGATTTCGCCTGCCATCGGCGCGAGGTGCTGGCCCGAGGTGAACAGCACGACCCGGCCCGGGGAAGCGGCGGGCCGATACTGAGCCGCAAACGCTTGCACCAGTAGCAAAGTCGCCCGGACGTTGACCGCCCAGACCAGGTCGAGTTCACCGGCGGTCACTTCGGGAAGCGCCGCTACGGAGCTACGAGCGTGGTTCACCACGAGCGTGTCGAGCGGCCCGAAAGCCGACACGGCTCGCCGCACGAGATCAGCGGGCGCTTCCGCCGATGCGAGGTCGGCGGACGCGTGCGCGAGCCGCGCGCCGCCATCGAGTTCGGCGAGCACTTCGTCGATCGGGTCCGCGCCCCACGGTTCGGTCTCGTCGTAGGGCGACCAAGACTGGGCGAAGACGCGGTGCCCGTCGCCGAGCAGGCGGCGCGCGATGGCGCATCCGATTCCCCGGCGCCTGCTGACACCGGTGACCAGTGCTGTTCGGGTCACTTCCGCTGGCCGTAGGACTTCAGCTTGTCCACCACCAGTTCGATCTCGGCCGGCGGCAACAGGTTCGGCACGCCCGCCGATCGGGCCAGCAGCCACAGCTGGCAGAGCCATTCGAGCTGCTGCGCCCGCGAGTAGGCAGCGCCGAGATCCTCGCCGAAGGTCACCGTCCCGTGGTTCGCCAGCAGACAGCCTCGACGGCCCTCGATCGCCTCCAGCATCGAAGCCGCCAGCTCGTCGGTACCGAACGTGGCGTACCGGGCGACCCGCGCCGACGGGCCGATCGTGGCGAGCATGTAGTGCACCGGCGGCACCTCGTCGACCACGGTGGACACCGCGGTGGCGTGCACCGAATGCGTGTGCACCACCGCGGACACCGGCGCGCCGTCCGGATCGGTGGCGTCCCGGTAGATGGCGAGGTGCATCGGCATCTCGCTGGTCGGTTTCAGCGCACCGTCCACAAGGGACCCGTCGAGGGACACCACCGGGATGTCCTCCGGGGTCAGGTCGGCGTAGTCGACGCCGCTCGGCGTCATCGCGACCAGTTCGTCGGCCCGTGCCGACACGTTCCCCGACGTGCCCACCACGAGCCCGTCCGAGGTCATCCGCCGCGCGTACTCGCAGACGGCCGCGCGCTCGTCGCCCAGCAGCACCTACAACCTCCACAGTCCGCGCGCCGCGGCGAGCGACGCCTGGTAGTCCGCGTACCCCTGCTGGTAGAACTCGGCGTTCTCCGGCACCACTTCGACAGTACGCGCATGGCGCGCCCATTCCGCTGCGTCGAACGGATCCCCGAGTGCCTCCGCGGCGACGAGAACGGCGCCGCGGGCACCGACGCCGGGATCGCTGGGGATCACGATCGGGGTGCCGAGCACGTCGGCGAAGATCTGGGTCCATTCGGCCGAGCGGACACCGCCACCGCAGGCGTACAACGTGCCGTCGAGACCGGCGGCCTCGAAGCAGTGCCTTGCCGTGTACGCGATCGATTCACACAGCGCCCGAACCACCTCGGCACGGCCGCTTTCCAAGCTCAGCCCGGAAAACTGCGCACGCGCGGACGCGTCGACGAACGGCGCGCGCTCACCCGAGTTCGACAGGAACGGCAGCGCGCGGACACCGCCCGCCCCGGGTTCACTCGACGCGAGCAGCGGCCCGATTTCCGCGACACCGATGCCGAGCAGCTTGCACGCCCAGTCGATGCTCGCCGTGCCAACCATCGCGGGCATGGCACGCAGGAACTCGCCCTCGGTCGGCGTGCACAGGAACATCCCGGCGGGCTCGCCTTCGCGGTCGAACTCCGGGCTGCGGGTGAGCACCTGGCACGCGAGCGTGGTTCCCGCGGTGAGGATCCCGTCACCGGGACGGCGCACGCCGGCGCCGATCGCGCTGGCGGGCAGGTCGAACGGGCCCGCGGTCACCGGCAGCCCCTCGGGAAGGCCGAGCAGCGCCGAGCCGTTCTTGTCCAGTCGGAACACGGTTTTCGGCGACGCCGGCTCGGCGAACAGCGAGCGCCGGTGCCCGAGCCCGCACGCCTCGATCGCGGCCTCGTCGTACCGGCGGGTGGCCGGGTCGAGGAAGGGCAGCGACGCGTCGGACACGTCGACCGTGACCTCGCCGGTGAGCCGTTGGACGACCGCGTCGACGCAGTAGCCCGCGACAGCCGCGCGGTCCAGCGACTCCGGCTCGGTTTTGTCCAAAAAGGACAGAATGGCGGCGGCGCAGCCGGGGAACATGCCCGATCCGGTGCGGCGGAACACTTCCCTGGTCACTCCGTCGGCCTGCCACTTGGCGAGCAGCGCGTTGGCCCTGCCGTCGAGCCAAGAGATGGCGGGGCGGACGGCGTTCCCCTCGGTGTCGCGCAACCACACGCCATCGCCCTGTCCGGTGAGCGCGAGCGCGGTGACTGGCCCGTCGAGCTGGCTCGCCACGTCACGCACCACGGTCGTGACGGTGTCCATCACCTGGTCGAGGTCCTGCTCGACCAGCCCGCCCGGCAGGTGGTGGACCTCGGACGGCGTGCACGCCTGTGCGATCGACACCCCCGCGGAGTCGAAGACGACCGCCTTCGTCAGCGAGGTCCCGATGTCGACGCCGATGATCATGGGTTCGCCACGTTCGCCAGCTGCTCGCCGCGGGCGTATCGGCCCACCTCGGCGGCGACGATCTGGGCAGCGCGTTCCGCCGTCTGACGGCTGGCGCCCGCGAGGTGCGGCGTGGCGATCACGTTCGGCGCGTCGCGCAGGGCCCAGTCCGCGGGTGGCGGCTCGACGTCGTACACGTCCAGCGCGAGCGCGCCGAGCCGCCCCGAACGCAGCAGATCCGGGAGCGGCGCGTAGTCGAGGAGGCCGCCGCGCGCGGAGTTCACCAGCACGGCACCGTGCGGCAGCAGGGCGAGCTTGTCCGCGTTGATCAGGTGCTTGGTCTGCTCGGTGAGCCTGGCGTGCAAGCTCACGACGAAGCTGCGGCGCATCAACTCGTCCAGCTCGACGAGTTCGGCACCGTCGGCGGCGATGCGCGCGGGGTCGGCGAACGGATCGGAAACCAGCACCTCGGCCCCGAACGCGTGCAGGACCTTGGAGACCTTCGCCCCGATCGCGCCGTACCCCACCAGGCCGACCGTCGTGCCGTCCAGCTCGACCCCGGTCTGCGCGTACGCGTAGTAGTCACCGCGCCAGGTACCCGCCAGCAGTTCGGCGGACGAGGTCGAGATGCGCCGCATCGCCGCGAGGATCATGCCGATCGCGAACTCGGCCGCGGCAGTCGCGTTGCGGCCCGGCGCGTAGGTGACGGTCACGCCCGCTTCGGTCGCGGCGGCGAGGTCGACGTTGACCGGCCCGCCGCGGCACACCGACACCAGCTTCAGCTCGGGTGCGGCCGCGAACACGGCCTTGGTGAACGGCGCCATCTGGGTCACCGCCACCTCGGCACCCGCGATCGCGTCGATCACCTGCTGCTCGGTGCCGCTGGCCTCGTGCACATTGGCCACCGGCCCGAACGGCTCGACCGGCCACCGCAGCGCGAGCTCGGCGAACTCCGCGCCGGGCACCTGCGCCGCCACCTCCTTCTTCAGCAGCTCGGTCCCGACGAATTCGTCTCCCGCAGCGAGTACCCGCACTCCAGTTCCTCTCTGAACTAGCTGGCCAAGTGAGTCTGTTCGTAGTCGGTGATGTGCGCGACCTTGGACGCGCTCGCGGACTCCGGGTCGAACGCGTACCCGAGCCATTCGGTCACGATCTTCTTCGCCAGCTCCGGCCCGATCACGCGAGCGCCGAAGGTGATGATCTGGCAGTTGTTGGACTTGACGGACCGTTCCGCCGAATACGAATCGTGCGCGACGGTCGCGCGGACGCCGGGCACCTTGTTCGCGGAGATCGCGACGCCGATCCCGGTTCCGCACACGAGCACGCCGCGATCGGCTTCGCCCCGCGCGATCTGTTCCGCCGCGGCGAGCCCGAGCACCGGGTACGCGCGGTCGTCCTCGGCGTCGGCGACACCGAGATCGGTCACCTCGGTGACCCGTTCGTCCGCCCGCAGCAGCTCGCGCACCTGGTTCTTGAGGTCCACTCCCGCATTGTCCGCGGCAACCACGATCCGCATCAGATCGAATCCTTTCCGAGTGCTTCGCCGATCGCCGTCACGATGAGCGCGAACGAAGTCGCGCCCGGATCGGCGTGCCCCTTGCTCCGCTCCGCGAGCCGGGCCGCCCTTCCCTTGGCAGGCATCAGGTTCGCGGTTTCCTGCGCGGCAGCCGTGGCCACCTTCGCGGCAGTGCGCCAGCCGTCGGCGACGCTCGCGCCCGCCGCCGCCTGCTCTCGCAGCGCGCCGCGGAACGGCTCGATCGCGTCGAGCATCGTCTTGTCGCCCGGCTCCGCCTTGCCCAGTTCGACGAAGGCACGCGCCGCGCCATCGACGGCATCAGCGAGCGCGGGAAGCGTGATGGGGCCCGGCAAACGCAGGCCCGCACCGGTTTCGGCCAGCAGTACGCCGTAGAGGGCGCCCGAAGCACCGCCGGATGCGTCCGCGAGCGCGGTGCCCGCGGCGAGCAAGGTCGCGGAAACCCCCTCGCCCGCGCGTTCGGCGGTGCGCGCGGCCGAGACCGCGGCGCGCATGCCGCGGGTGATCCCGAGACCGTGGTCACCGTCGGCAGCGACGGCGTCGAGCCTGCCGAGTTCCGCCTCGTTCGCCTCGACGCTCTCCAGCGCCGCGGTCAGCACCTTGTCCACGATTCCGTTGCCCGGCGCGATTTCCGCGAGCAGTTCATCCACTGTGGACTCGAGTTCGACCTGGCGCAGCGGCGCGCCGGTGCTCCGGTATCCGGGAGTGTCGCACGGCGCGGCGTACAGCTCGGCCAGTTCGTCGTCGAGCACCATCACCGACAGCGAAACGCCCGCCATGTCCAGCGAGGTGACGAACTCGCCCACCTCGGTGTGCAGCGGGCTGAGCCCGGCGGCGGCCAGCCGTTCGTGCACCCGCGTGTAGGTGACGAACATTTCCTCGTACTTGGTCCGGCCCAACCCGTTGAGCAGCACCACGATCCGGCCATCGCCCGCGGGCAGCTCGGGCAGCAGGCCGTCGACCAGCGCGTCGGCCAGTTCGGTTGCGGAGAGCCGCTCGACCGTGCGGACGCCGGGCTCTCCGTGGATACCGAGGCCGAGCTCCATCTCACCGTCGCCGACGGTGAACAACGGCTCCGGCGCCCCGGGCAGCGTGCAGCCCCCGAAGGCCACGCCGAACGTCCTGGTGGCCGCGTTCGCCTTCTCCGCCGCGGCGTGCACGGCCGCGAGATCGTCACCGCGTTCGGCTGCCGCGCCCGCGATCTTGAAGACCAGGAAGTCGCCCGCGACGCCGCGCCTGCGCTCCGGGCTCTCCGCCGGACCGCTCGCGATGTCGTCGGTGACCAGGATCGTGCGGCTCTCGATGCCTTCGGCGGCGAGCCTGCGCGCGGCGAGGCCGAAGTGCAGCACGTCGCCCTGGTAGTTGCCGTAACCGAAAAGCACGCCCGCGCCACCGTCCGCGGCGCGCGCGGTGCGGTAGACCTGCTCCGCGCTCGGGCTGGTGAACACGTCGCCCACCACGGCACCCGCGGCGAGCCCCGGCCCGACCAGACCGGCGAAAGCCGGGTAGTGCCCGCAACCGCCGCCGATGATCACGGCGACCTTCCCGGCACGCGGCGCCTCGCGGGCGACCACACCGTAGGCATCGGGCACCTTGCGCACCGTGCGGCCGTACGCGGTGACGAAGCCGTCCACCCAGTCGCGCTTGAAGGTCTCGGCCGTGCCCAACGTGGTCATGGGGCCACCTCCGCCGGTTCACCCGCCAGATAACCCAGGAGCTTGCGGCGAACGTCGTCGTTGTCACTGGCGACGGCGGCGGCCAGTTCCAAGGCGTCCGGCTTCGGCGGGTAGGTGGGGTTGGGCAGCGCGATCACGGTGAGGCCCGCGGCCGCGGCGGCCCTGATGCCGTTGCTGGAGTCCTCGACGCCGAGGCACTGCTCGCCACCGAAACCGAGGCGGGACGCGGCTTCGAGGTAGACGTCGGGACTCGGCTTGCCCCTCGCGACCTCGGCACTCGACACCGTGGCACCGAACTCGCCGGTGAGATCGTGCGTCGCCAGCACCGCGTCGATCACGCGGCGCGCCGCCGAGGACGCGAGCGCGACCGGGACCTTCGCACTGACCTCGCGCACCATCGCGCCCGCGCCGGGGAGCAGCGGGGCCTCGCCCGCCTCGATGGAAGCGATCATGCCGTCGACCACGGCGCGTTCGACCTCCTCCACGGTTTCGCTCGTGCCACTGCGTTCGGCGAGGTAGGCCGCCCATTCGGGCGCGCTCATGCCCTGCACCGTCGAGGTGTCCTCAGCCGTCCACTCGACCTGGTGCCTGGCCGCGTAAGCGACCCAGTTCTCTTCCCAGAGGTGTTCGCTCTCGACGAGGACCCCGTCCAGATCGAACACCACCGCGGCGAGCGCCATGACATCCCCTTTCACATCGTTGATGTTAAGTTAACATGGACGACGCGATATGTCAGCGGGTTCGTGAGAAGATTGGTCCGATTCAGGGAGGCACCGTGGGAACGCGACTGCTGGTGACCAGGCACGGGCAGACCGAGTGGCACGCGGAGAACAGGTACGCGGGCACGAGCGAGGTCGCGCTGACGCCGACCGGCGTCGACCAGGCGCGAGCGCTCGCCGAGCACGTGGCGAAGCTGCCGCAGCGCCCGGTCGCGCTCTACTGCTCGCCGCAGGACCGCGCCCGCCGCACCGCCGCACCCGCCGCGGAGCTGCTGGGGCTCTCCCCGCGCATCGCACCCGGCCTGCGCGAAGTCCACTTCGGACTCGCCGAAGGGCGCACGCTCGACGAACTCCGCGCCGAGCGGCCGGAACTGGTCGACGCGTTCCTCGCAGACCCGGTGAGCGGCGCGTTCCCCGGTGCCGAACCACCCGAGGAAGCGGCCGACCGCGGCGCCGCCGCGCTGCGGGAGATCGCCGCGGCAGGGCACGACGGCCCCGTGCTGGTGGTCGCGCACAACACGCTCATCCGGCTCACCCTGTGCCGCCTGCTCGGCATCCCGCCGCGCACCTACCGCACGGTGTTCCCCCGTCTGGAGAACGCCGCGCTCACCGAAATCGTCGTCCGTGGCGAGCGCACCGGCATGGTGCGGTTCAACCAGCCCACCACGCGCGATACTTGAACCATGACGAGCGAGACATCGGCCCCCGGCAGCGCGAGGTCGCGCGGCGAGCGGCAGCAGAAGATCGCCGACTTCGTCGTCGCGCGGGGTTCCGCGTCGATGACCGACCTGGTGGAGTTCACCGGCGTCAGCCACATGACCGTGCACCGCGACGTCGACGAACTGGTCCGCAGGGGACTGCTGCGGAAGTTCCGCGGCGGGGTGTCGGCCCAGCCGTCCACGGTGTTCGAAAGCAATGCCGAATACCGGCTGAACGCCCATGTCGACGCGAAGGCCGCGATCGCGAAGAAGGCCGTCGAGCTGGTCGAGCCCGGGATGTCCCTGCTGCTGGACGACTCGACGAGCGCGCTGGCGCTGGCCAAGCTGCTGCCCGAACTGGCCCCGCTGACCGTGGCCACGAACTACCTGCGCACCATCGACGTGCTGAAGAACGTCGAGGGCATCCGCCTGATCTGCATCGGCGGCGACTACTCGCCCACCCACGACTCGTTCCTCGGCATGCCGTGCCTCGAGGCCGTCGAACGACTCAGCGTGGACATGACCTTCGTGTCCACCTCCGCGATGAACGTCGACCTCACCTACCACCAGGAGCCCGAGATCGTGATGGTCAAGCGGGCCATGCTGGCCAGCGCGGAGACCAAGGTCCTGCTGATGGACTCCAGCAAGATGCCGCGGCCCGCGCTGCACCGGCTCGCGCCACTGTCCGACTACGAACGGCTCGTCGTCGACTCGGACGTGCCGAAGACGCTGGTCGAGGAGCTGCGCGGCCGTACGCGCGTCGACATCGCGTACTCATAACATCCGCCGACTTTCAAATCACATCTTGCGCGTGAAGTTAACACGGTCCATGATACGTCGAGCGAGACGTCATGGAGGCGTACATGAACGACACGGCAACAACGCGGTTGTCCGGGCAGAGCCGGTTCGCGAAGCGGTTGAACGGCTGGGGCCTGCCCGCACCGCTTTTCCTCGGCTATTTAGGCCTGCTCCTGTTCATGATCGGCGACGGGGTCGAGTCCGGCTTCATCGCGCCGTACATGGCGGGCAACGGCGCCGGCACCGAAATCAAGGCGTCCTACGTGATCACCGTGTACGGCGTCGCGGTGATGCTCGCTTCGTGGCTTTCCGGAGCGCTCTCCGACCTGTGGGGGCCGCGCCGGGTGATGATGGTCGGCCTCGCCATCTGGGTCGTGTTCGACATCCTGTTCCTCGCGGTCGCCGTCGGCGGCCACAACTACCCGCTCATGCTGGTGTTCTACGGCATCCGCGGCTTCGGCTACCCGATGTTCGCGTTCGGCTTCCTCGTCTGGATCACCGCCGTGGCACCGGTGGCGAGGCTCGGCGCCGCCGTCGGCTGGTTCTACTTCGCGTTCACCGGCGGCCTGCCCACCCTCGGCGCGCTCGTCGCCAGCATCACCAACCCGATCATGGGCCACTACGGCACGCTGTGGATCTCCGTCGCGCTGCTGCTGCTCGGCGGCCTGATCGCGATACTGGGCGTCCGCCAGCGCACCGGCTTCCAGCGGCTCGCGCCGCCGGAGGTGAAACCGGTGCAGAGCCTGGTTTCCAGCGTGTCCATCGCGTGGAAGAACCCCCGCGTCGGCATCGGCATGATCGTGCGCGTCATCAACACCGCGCCCGAGTTCGGCATGCTCGTGTTCTTCCCGACGATCTTCATCAACCAGATCGGGTTCGGGGAGAGCAGGTGGCTGCTGCTCGTGTCGGTCATCTACGGCACGAACATCTTCTTCAACCTCATCTTCGGCATGCTCAGCGACCGGATCGGCTGGCGCACCACGATCTTCTGGTTCGGCGCCATCGGCTGTGCGATCTCGATCGTGCTGCTGTACTTCGTACCGCTCGCGATGGGCGCCGACTACTACTGGCTCGCGCTGCTCGTCGGCGCGCTTTACGGCGCGACGCTCGCCGGGTTCGTGCCGATCTCGGCGCTGCTTCCTTCGCTGGCGCCCGAGCACAAGGGCGGTGCGATGGCGCTGCTCAACCTCGGCGCGGGCGCCGCCGCGTTCGTCGGGCCGGCGATCGTCAGCCTCTTCCTCGGACCGGCGGGTGCCGCCGGCGTGGTCATCATCTTCGCGGCGCTGTACCTGGTCGCCGCCGTCCTCGTCCGGTTCCTGAAACTGCCCGAGGAAACCGAGCGAGCGATCGCGGAGGACGCCAGCCTTCAGGAGGTGGCGAAGACGACCGCCTAGCTCGGTAGGGTGCGGGAGATGAGCACGGAGTTTCGCCGGGCCTCACCGGCCGACCACCCGAAGATCTCCGAAGCCATCCAGACGTGGTGGCGCGACTCCCGCACCCCCGAGCAGGCACGTGAGCTGTCGCTGATGATCCCGAAGGTGTTCCTCGAACACTTTTCGAGCACCAGCACGATCGTGACCGACGGCAACGGGCTCGCCGGGTTCCTGGTCGGTTTCCTTTCCCAGGACCACGCGGACGCGGCCTACATCCACTTCGTCGGTGTGCGCCCCGACCTCCGCGGCCACGGGCTCGCCCGCAAACTCTACGAGGACTTCTTCGACACCGTCCGCGCCGCCGATCGGACCGTGGTGCGAGCCGTCACGTCCCCGCGCAACACCAACTCGATCGCCTTCCACCGCCATCTCGGCTTCGAGGTGCGCGATCCCGAGGAGGGTGACATCGAACAACTTGCCCGCATGGCGCGCACGCTGGGCTGACCGCCGGACGATACGGTGCGCGGCGGGGATGTCGCGGACGTGCGGGAGGCGGAGTGCAGGGTCTGATCGCGGATCTTGCCGCGCACTGGCAGGTGTACGCGACCATGCCGGTCATCGCCGCCCTGATCGGGTACGTCACCAAGCGCGTCGCGATCGAAATGATGTTCCAGCCGGTGGAGTTCGTCGGCATCAAGCCCTTCCTCGGCTGGCAGGGCGTTCTGCCCGCGAACGCCGAGCGGATGGCCACCACCGCGACCGACATGCTGACGACCAACCTGGTCGATCCGAAGGAAATCTTCTCGCGGCTCGACCCGGAGCAGCTCGCGAAAGAGATCGAAGCGCCGCTGCTGCGCGTCGTCGAGGACGTCACCCGTGAGGTGATGGAGCAGTACCAGCCCAGACTGTGGGAAGTGCTGCCGAACGGCGCCCAGCAGCTGCTGCTCAAGCGCGTGCAGGCCGAGGCGCCGAGAGCGATCGCGAAGATCATGCGCGACATCGCCGACAACATCGACGACGTACTCGACCTCAAGCACATGGTCATCACGAACCTGGTGCGGGACAAGGCACTGCTCAACCGGCTCATCCGGGACATCTCCCGGCCGGAGATGCGGTTCATCGCCAGGTCCGGGATCGTGTTCGGCTTCTACCTCGGTTGCGTGCAGCTGCTCGTGTGGGCGCTGACGAAGTCGCCCATCGTGCTCCCGCTCTTCGGGATCGGGATCGGCTGGTTCACCGACTGGCTCGCCCTGAAAATGATCTTCCTGCCGCGTGAGCCGCGCCAGTTCTTCGGCTTCTACACCTGGCAGGGCGTGTTCCAGAAGCGCAGGAACCAGGTGGCCGCGGATTACGGCGACATGATCGCGCGCGAGATCATCACGATCCCGAACCTGCTCGAAGAAGTGTTGCGCGGCCCCAAATCCGACCGGCTGTTCCAGATGATCACCCGCGAGGTCCAGCGCACCATCGACGCGCAGGCCAGCATCGTGAAACCGTTCGTGGCCGTGGCGGTCGGCTCCCGGAAGTTCCAGGAGATGAAGCAGGCGGCGGCGAAGAAGGCGGCCGAACGGGTCCCCGAGACGATCCGGCACGCCGAGGGGTACGCGATCAACGCGCTCGATGTCCGGAACACCATCGTGGACCGGATGCGCAAGCTCACCCCGCTCGAGTTCGAACAGCTGCTCCGGCCCGCGTTCCGGCAGGACGAATGGAAGCTCATCGCGGTCGGCGCGGTCATCGGCGGTCTCGTCGGTGAGCTACAGGTACTCCTCCTGCTGCACTGAGCCACCAAACCGATACCGTTCGGTAGGCGACTGCGAGGGAGGCCGAGGCATGCAGACCGTGCTCGAGGACCTCGCCCAGCACTGGCCGCTGTACGCCGCGATCCCGTTCATCGCCGCGCTGATCGGGTACGCGACCAAACGGGTCGCGATCGAGATGATGTTCCGGCCGCTCGAATTCGTCGGGGTGAAGCCGTTCCTCGGCTGGCAGGGCGTGGTGCCCAAGCACGGCGGCCGGATGGCCGCGGTCGCCACCGACCTCCTCACCTCGAACCTGATCGACCTCAAGGAGATCTTCTCCAGGATCGACCCCGACCGGATCACCCGCGAGATCGAGCAGCCGCTGCTGCGCGCCGTCGACGACATCGCGCGGGACGTTCTGCAGGAGTACCACCCGCGGCTGTGGGAAATGCTGCCTACGATGGCGCAGGACCTGATCGTCAAGCAGGTCCAGGCGGCCACCCCCGGGCTCGTGCGCGACCTGATGAACGAGATCAGGGACAACCTCGACGAAGTCCTCGACGTCAAGCAGATGACCGTGCAGAACCTGACCGGCGACAAGGCTCTGCTGGTCCGGCTGATCCGCGACACCTCACGCCCGGAGATGGCGTTCATCGCGCGCGCGGGGATCTACTTCGGGTTCGCGCTCGGCATCGTGCAGGCCGTCGTGTGGGCGCTCACCAAGGAACCGCTGGTGCTGCCGATCTTCGGCGGGTGCATCGGCCTGTTCACCGACTGGCTCGCGATCAAGATGATCTTCGTGCCGCGCGAGCCGATCCGCGTGCTGCACCGGTTCACCCTGCAGGGCAAGTTCCAGCGGCGCCGTGCCGAGGTCGCGCGGCAGTACGGCGAGATCATCGCCACCGACGTGCTCACCGTCCCCAACCTGATCGACTCGATCCTGCGGGGCCCGCGGTCGGACCGGCTGCTCGCGATGGTCCAGCGAACCGTGGCGAAGGTCGTCGACGAACAGACCAGCCTCGCGAAACCCGTCGTCGCCGCGACCGTCGGCGGGGAGCGGCTCCGGGAGATCAAGCACGCCGCCGCGGAAGAAGCCGTCCGGCGGCTGCCCGACACCATGCGGCACGCCGAGGGCTACCTCACCGGCGCCATGGACATCGCCAACATGGTCGAAGAACGCATGCTCGCGCTGACTCCCGTCGAGTACGAAGGCCTGCTGCGGCCCGCCTTCCGCCAGGACGAATGGAAACTGATCGCCGTGGGCGGCGTGATCGGCTTCCTTGTCGGCGAACTGCAGGTCCTCCTCATGCTCCACTGACCCGCCGGGGGACATTTCGCGGGCTAAACGTTCCCCACGGCCCCAAGGCCGCCCGGCGCGTTTAGCGGGCTAAATGTCCCCGCCGTTCTGGGGTCGAGGGCACTTTCGACGGACACTTCCCGCGAAGGACCACCCGGACGGATTAACGTAGGCGCGTGGCCACCGACCCCCAGCAGCTGCCAGCCGTGCACGAGGCGTGGCTCCCGCGCGAGCACGCGCTGCACCGCCCCCGGCACGGTGGCCGCCAGCTCACCGCCCTGATCTGCGCGCTCGTATTCTTCGCGACGCCGACACTGCTGTGGGTGTTCGGAGTGCGCCCAGGTGAAATCGAGAACCATCGCCTCTCCGGGTTCCCCAGCCTCGCCGCGGGGTGGGGGTTCTTCACCGGTCTTCCCGGCTGGGGCACCGATCAACTGGCTTTCCGGACGGGCGCCATCGAACTCGCCGACGGAATCAGCCGCGGGCTGTTCGGGGAGTCGGCGCCACGGGACCAGGGCAGCGGCCCCGCCGCCGGTCCGCTTCCCGGCAGTCCGCCGCCGGTCGGCGGCACGAACCAGCACCCCGCCGACGCGGGCAGCACCGACAGCGAAGCGGGTTCTCGCCAGGTCATCGAAGGCAACGACGGCTGGCTGTACTTCGGCGCGGACGCCGACCTGAAATGCGAGCCGACCAGGCCGCTCACCGAGACCCTGAACCGGATGAACACCCTGCGCCAAGCCGTCGAGGCGTCCGGCAGGAAGTTCGTGTTCGTGGTCGCGCCCGACAAGTCGACGATGGTGCCGCAGCATCTTCCGTCGAGCTATCCGCACAAGACGTGCGCGCAGGCCGCGTCCGATCCTCAGTGGAGGCAGTTCGCCAGCCAGGGCAAAGCGCTCGACATGCGCCCGGACCTGCGCGCCGCGGAACAGCGCGTCGGGCGCCCGGTCTACTCACCGAACGACACGCACTGGTCGGACGAAGGTGCGATCGAGATGACCCGCGCCGTCGCGGAGTCGCTGAAACCCGGGGTCAGCGCGCCGTGGGTCGCCACGCCGACGCGCCAGTACACGGTCGGCGCCGATCTGCCGCCGCTGCTCGGCCGCAAGGACACGAAGACGAACACGGAGTACGCGCTGAGCCCCGACGGCTCCATCGACCGGGTCGGCGATCCGATCAAGGACTTCAACGTGCCGACCTACCGGCAGGGACCCGCGCTGCCGCAGACGATCAACCAGCGGACCCTGTTCTTCGGCGACTCGTTCACCTACAACTCGGCGCACTACCTCTGCGCCGGGTTCTCCGATCTGCGGCTCCTGACGTCCTACACCAGGCCGGGCGACATCGACGTCGCGCTCAACGAGATGGTGAAGTCCGAAGTCATCGTCGTGGAAGCGGTCGAACGCACGGTCTCGGGCGGCTCGCTGCCGTTCCTGGAGGACTCCTACCTCAACGCGGTCAAGACGGCACTGGCGCAGCATCCGCTGCGCTGACCTTCCGGCCCCGCTCCCGCGCGAACGCGATAAGCCTGCAAACTACGTAAATCGCGAACGAGATCGCCGTGACGAACGCGCTCACGGGCTTCCCCGGCGCCAGCGACAGGACGATGCCCCCCAGCGCCGCCACTTCGGCGAACACGACCGCGAGCACGGTCGCCTTCCACGGGCTCGCGGTCACCCTCGCGGCGGCGGCAGCGGGAGTGACCATCAGCGCCACCACCAGCAGTGAGCCCACGATCTGCACGCCGAGCGCGGTCGCGATCCCCACCAGCACGGCGAACACCAGGGTGAGCAGCCGCGTCGGCACACCGCGGGCGACCGCCACCGCCGGATCGACGCTCGCGAACAGCAGCGGGCGGTAGATGAGCGCGAGCGCCACGATCACCACGACCGAAGCGATGATGAGCACGGTGAGGTCGCCGGGGTCGATCGCGACGATCTGCCCGATGAGCAGGCCGAACTTGTTCGCCGTCCGTCCGTCGTAGAACGTCAGGAGCAGCACGCCCACACCGAGGCCGAACGACAGGATCACGCCGATCACGGAATCACGGTCGGACTCCCGCCCGCCGAGGACACCGAGAAGCAGCGCGGCGATCACAGCGCCGGCGAGTGCGCCGTAGCCGACCGTGACGCCGACGAGCAAGGCACCGGCGGCTCCGGTGAAGGCGAGTTCGGCGGTCCCGTGCACGGCGAAGGACATGCGGCGCGCCACGATCAGAGGGCCGAGCAAACCCGCCACCAGACCGAGCACGCCCGCGGCGAGCAGCGCGGTCTGGACGAAGTCGAACCCGAGTAGCTTCCCGGTGAGCGCGAAGTCGAACACTGTCTGGAATCCGTTTCCTGAAATCGTGGCTACACGCGCTCGTGCTCGTGGTCGTCGAGGTGGTGCGGCTCGTCCTCGCAGACGGCGCTCTGCGTCCCCGCGATGTGGATCTGACCACCGATCCGCAGCACCTCCACCTTGGCCCGGTACAGCTCCGAAAGGGTCTTCGAGTTCATCACCTCGTCGGGCGTCCCGATCCGGAACTGACCGTTGACCAGATAGAGCACCCTGTCCACATAGGACAGAACTGGGTTGAGCTCGTGCGTGACGAAGAGGACGGCCGTCCCGGCCTCACGGCGTCGCCGGTCGATCAGTTCGCTCACCGCTCGCTGGTGCGCGATGTCGAGCGACAGCAGCGGCTCGTCGCAGAAGAGCGCTTCCGGCTCGCCCACCAACGCCTGCGCCACGCGCAGGCGTTGCTGTTCACCACCGGAAAGCCTGCCCACCGGCGCGTTTGCGTAAGCGCCGGCGCCGACCGCTTCGATCGCCTCGGCGACGCGGCGCCTGCGCTCGCGGATCCCGAAGAGTCCGGTCCCCCAGCGATGCCCGTCCAAACCGAGGCCGACCAGGTCGACCCCGCGCAGCATCAGCCCGTCCTGCACGGCCCGCTGCTGCGGGATGTAGCCGATGCGGGCGTTAGCCGAGCCCGGCGCCCTGCCGACGATCCGCACCGAGCCGCCGGAAAGCCGCTGAAGACCGAGGAGCACCTTCAGCAGGCTGGTCTTGCCCGATCCGTTCGGGCCGAGGACGGCGAGGAATTCACCGGGCTCGACGTCCAGGTCGAGCCCGGACCACAGCGTGCGGTTGCCGAAGGCAAGCACCCCGGCGCGGATCTCGACGGGGGAAACGGCCATCAGGAGTTCAGCGCTCCCGCCAGCTTGTCGAGTTCGGAGGTCATCCAGGCAATGTAGTCCGTCACGCCCGCCGGGAGCGTTTCGGTCACGTCGACCACCGCCACACCGGCCGCCTTGGCCGCGCCGATGACCTGTTCCGTGACCGGCGTCGTGGTCTGGGCGTTGTTGACCACGGCCTTGACCTTCTTGCCCGAGACGAGCTGCTTGACCTGTTCGATGGTGGCCGCGGGCACGTCGGTCTCCTGCTCGACCGCCTCGGAGAACTCCTTCGGCGTGGCGTCGGTGACCTTCGCCGCGTCCAAGAGGTAGTGCGCCACGGGTTCGGTGGCGATGACCTGGCTCCCCGGGTGGGCGGTGCCGACCTGCTCCGCCTTCTTCTCGACTTCGTCGACCTTCGCCTTGAACGCCTTCGCGTTGTCGGCGAAGGCCTGCTTCGAGGCCGAGTCCAGCTCGCCGAGCCGGCTGGCGATCGAGTCGGCGACCTTGTCCACGGTGGGCAGGCTGTACCAGACGTGCTCGTTCTCGTCGCCGGTCTTGCCGATGTCGTAGGCGACGAGCTTGCGCGCGTCCTTGGCCTGATCGCTCAGCTTCGCGAAGAAGTCGTCGTAGCCACCGCCGTTGGACAGCAGCAGCTTGGCGTCCTGCACGGCGAGCGCGTCCTGCGGTGTGGTCTCGTAGGAATGCGGGTCGGCATCGGGCTTGTTGATGATCGAGGTGACCTCGACCTTGTCGCCGCCGACCGCGGCCGCGACGCTGCCCCACACGTTCGTGGACGCCGCGATCTTGATCTTGCCGCCCGTCTGACCCGTGGCCGCGCCGTCGGTACCACCTGAACCGCAAGCCGCGACACCGAGCGCGAGCGCGGCGAGGACCGTCGCGCTCTTGATGGCGGTGAGCAGGCGGGGACTGCGACGGGAACTCATCGAAAGACTCCTGCGGGGACGGACCGTGTAGGTAATGGAAACCGTTGTCGAATTCACTTTACCCCATCCGGATGACAGATCCCCAATCCGGTTACGGAGGACTGAACAGGTGGTTGCGTCACGTCTGCAGGGGTGTCGCTTCTGCAATGCGTTCTGAACCGTTACGGTTTGCTCATGGGTCGGCCTTTACGCGCACGGCGGCAAGCGACGCTCGCGTCACTCGCCGCTGAGCTGGGGGTGTCCAGGACCACGGTGTCCAATGCCTACAACCGGCCGGACCAGCTCTCCCCCGAGCTCCGGCGGCGAGTACTGGAGACCGCGAGGCGGCTCGGGTACCCGGGGCCGGACCCGGTGGCGAGATCGCTGCGCACGCGCAAAGCCGGCGCGGTCGGCCTGCTGCTCACCGAGAACCTCTCCTACGCGTTCCGCGACCCGGCGGCCGTCGGGGTGCTCGAAGGGCTCGCGCTCGCGTGCGAGGACGCGGGCGTCGGGCTGCACCTCGTACCCGCCAGCCCCGGCCGCGAGGACGTGGCCGCCGTGCACCGGGCCGGTGTCGACGGTTTCGTGGTCTACTCGGTGCCGGACGACGATCCGCATTTAGCGGCCGTATTGCAGCGGCCCGTGCCGACCGTGATCGTCGACCAGCCCCGCATCGAAGGCATCGACCGCGTCGGCCCCGATGACGCCGCGGCCACGACCGAGATCGCCCAGCACATCGTCTCTCTCGGCCATCGGCAGGTCGGCGTGCTGTGCATGCGGCTCGCCCGCGAACGCAACGACGACTTCGTGCCCCCCGAGCGACAGAGCTCGGCACACTTCCACGTCCAGCGCATCCGCCTCGAAGCACTGGCCACCGCCTTCTCGGCGGCGGGAGTCGACTGGTCGACCGTGCCGGTGGTCGAGCGGTTCGACCACACCGTCGACGACGGCGCGTCCGCCGCGCGGCAGCTGCTCGACGCGCACCCGCAGGTCACCGCTCTGGTCTGCACCTCGGACATCCTGGCGCTGGGCGCGATGGCCGAGGCCAGCCGCCGTGGCCTGCGGGTGCCCGCCGACCTCACCGTCACCGGCTTCGACGGCATCGCCGAGGCCGAGCGGGCCGGGCTGACGACCGTCCACCAACCCGTGCTCGAGAAGGGCAAGGCCGCGGGGAAGCTCCTGCTCGGCTCGGCGGACCGGCTGACCCCGAAGATCATCACCTTGAAGACGGAGCTGCGCGTGGGCAGCACGTCGGGGCCGCCGCGCACGATCGAACAGCCCTGGTTCGGCCCCTGACCCGCTGTCGCCGTCTTCCGCGTTAGCGGGCTAAACGCGGCCGGGCGGGGCCGTGAGGTTGAGCGGTGGTCGATTGACCCGGGGACCGTGGCCGGGTCAAATGAGCTACGGATCCTGCACCGGGAAGGTGGCCATGACCACATCGATCGACCTGTTGCTCGCCCGCAACGCGGAATTCGGCAACGTGGTGCCCGGTGACCGCTCCTCACCGGAGCCGTCGCTTCGCGTGGCGATCCTGACCTGCATGGACGCGCGGGTACGGGTGTTCGAGATCTTCGGGCTCATCCAAGGGGAGTCTCACGTGCTCCGGAACGCGGGCGGGGTGGTCACCGACGACATGATCCGATCGCTCGCGCTCAGCCAGCGCAAGCTCGGCACCCGGGAGGTGCTGATCGTCCAGCACACCAACTGCGGCCTCTCCCTGGTGACGGAAGACGATTTCAAAGACGAGCTCGAAGCGGCGACCGGACTCCGGCCGACCTGGTCGGTCGAGGCGTTCAAGAAGGTCGAGGACAGCGTCCGCCGGTCGGTCGAGCGCGTGAAGCGAAGCGACTTCCTCCCGCACCGCGACGTAGTCCGCGGATTCGTCTACGACGTGCGCTCCGGCGCACTCAACGAGGTGGCGTAACTCGGCTGTCGAGCCATGAGGACAATGGTCGTCATCATGGTCGTGCACAGTCGTTCTTCGATCGATCCCGATGTCCTCGTCGACTGGTTCGGCACGGTTGGACGCGATCTGCCGTGGCGCGAACCGGACCGCACCGCGTGGGGAGTGCTGGTCAGCGAGATCATGCTGCAGCAAACTCCCGTGGCTCGCGTCCTGCCGATCTGGCTGGAATGGATGGACCGCTGGCCAACGCCGTCCGCGCTGGCCGCTGCCACTCAGGGTGAGGTGGTGCGGGCCTGGGGCAAGCTCGGCTACCCACGTCGCGCCCTGCGCCTGCACGAAGCGGCGTCCGCCATCGCGAGCGAGCATGACGACGTTGTGCCCGCTGAAGTCGACACCCTGCTCGCGCTGCCCGGTATCGGTGCTTACACCGCTCGCGCGGTCGCGGCGTTCGCCTACGGCAAGCGAGCACCGGTCGTCGACACGAACGTTCGACGTGTCGTCGCTCGCGCCGTGCACGGCGCTGGGGACGCCGGCCCTCCATCGACGAAACGCGACATGGCCGACGTGGAAGCCCTGCTTCCTGACGAAGATGCCCGCGCGGCACGGTTTTCCGCGGCTTTGATGGAACTGGGCGCGCTGGTTTGCACGGCGAGGTCACCGCGCTGCGCCGACTGCCCGCTGCACGCCGACTGCGCGTGGCAGCACGCCGGACGCCCCGCGTACGCGGGTCCCGCGAAACAGGTTCAGCGATTCGCGGGCACGGACCGTCAGGTGCGCGGGCTGCTGCTGGACGTGTTGCGTGGAGCCGAAGGCCCGGTGTCCAAGAGCAAGCTCGACGTCGTCTGGCACGAAGCGGGCCAACGCGATCGCTGCCTCGACTCGTTGCTCGTCGACGGCCTGGTCGAGCAAACGACCGAGGGCCTGTTCGCACTACCCGGCGAACACTAGGCCGAACAGCGCAACGCGCTACGCCCGACCTCATTGCCGATCGCCAACGTGTTATCGGATCAGTTCGTTAGCGGTTGTCTGACCCGGTTCGAGAGGTTAGCGTCTGCCGGTATCAACCCTGCTGATGCACAACTGCGCATAACCGAATAGACCGATCTGGGCCCGGTCGCCCTGCACACCGGCCGTGCCCCCTGTCGAGGGAGATCGAGAATGGCCACGGAATCCGGCTTCGACCGTCGCGCCCTGTTGAAAGGCAGTCTCACCGTGACTGCCGTGAGTGCCTTGGGGGTGCTGGGCACGACGACCGCGAGAGCCGCAAGCGCGAAAGCGCCCGCGCCGGAGATCTTCAGCACCGCGGACTGGGGTGCCCGGCCTGCCACCGGAACGATCGTCGTCGAGAACCACAAGCCGACCTACATCGTCGTGCACCACACCGTCGACCCTGGCAACAACGAGGACTACACGAAGGAACACGCCTTCCAGATCTCCCGCGACATCCAGAACTTCCACATGAACACGCGGGGCTGGATCGACACCGGCCAGCAGTTCACGAACAGCCGAGGCGGGTTCGTCACCGAAGGCAGGCACCGCAGCCTCGAAATCCTGCGTGGGGGCACTCAGCACGTGCAGGGCGCGAACGTCGGCAACCACAACAGTGAAGTCATCGGCATCGAGAACGAAGGCCTCTACAGCACGGTCGACGTGCCGAAGGCGCTCTGGGACTCACTGGTCAAACTGGTCGCCTACATCGCCAGCCAGTACGGCATCACCCCCGAGTTCATCAAGGGCCACCGCGATTTCAACTCGACGGAATGCCCTGGGCAGATTCTGTACAACCGGTTGCCCGAACTGCGTACCGCGGTCGGCGCCGCGCTCGGACTGGCGGTCAGGCAGGTCGCCGAATGGCCCTTGCTCAAGCCAGGTGAGACGGGTCAGAAAGTCCTTGTGGCCCAACACCTTCTGCGCGACCAGGGTGTGCGAAACGTGCCCACCGATGGGATCTTCGGAGCCTCCACGCGAAACGCGGTCGCAGAGCTGGCCAAGGCGAAGGGCATCACCCCGCACCTCTGCTACGGCAATGCCCATACCGATGAAACCGGTTTTCTCGGAGCCGACATCTGGCCTCTGCTGACCCAACCGGTCCAGCCAGGTGCCGGGACCGAGGCCGCCCGCGCGGCCGGAGTCCTGACCGACGCCACCCGTACCAGGCCACAGGTTCTGTCGACTCAGACATGGAAGGAGCTGCTCTCCGAGCTCTGACGTTCGGCCGTATCGCGTCGCATGGCTCGGTCCACGCGCTCGAGGATCCGGTTGTGGTCGCCCGCCAGGTCTTCGGCTGTGATCACGATGATCGTCCAGCCGTCCTCTTCGAGGCGTTCCCGTCTTCGCCGGTCATGAGCGCGTTGTGCCGGTGTGTTGTGCCAGGCTCCGTCGTATTCGATGGCGACTTTGTCTTCTTCGAGGGCGAGATCGAGCCGAGCGCGGAACCGGCGGCGCCTGCTGCGGACGACGAGCTGCGCGGTGGGCTGATAGCCGCCCGCCCGGAGAACGACGCGAACCTCCGACTCCGGCAAGGACTCCGCGCGGGCATCGGACAACTCGAGTGCCTCGCGGGCAAGGCGAATACCCCGGTTCCGGCGACGGCGAAACAGCGTTTCCAACGCACGGGTCCCGACGCGTCCGGATCTGAGGTAGGCGTCGAGATCGGGCACGCCTTGGCGTAAGCGCCGTACCCATCCGCGCATTCTGGGCGACAGCCGGAGAAGGAGGTCGAGCGCGACTCGCGCCGGCCTCGCGATCCGAATGCCTTGCCACGGGCGCGATTCAGTGGGCGTGACCGCGGTGCGGCGGACCTTGATGCCGGCAATGGGTCCGAAACGATGCTTCTCCGGCACCACGAACTCGACCGGGTCGTACGGATTGGCCAGTGCCACGCCGTGCACCGTCGCCGCCGAACGGCCGGTGAGCACGGCTTGGGCAGGCACGATCAGTGCCGCCGCTCGGCACCGCAGCTCGTGGGTGACTTCGACATCGGCGCGGGCGTAGGCGTCCTGGAACAGTCTCCTGACCGCCGGGCCGCGCAACTGTCCTGCCGTGATCAGGCCCATCCTGCGCGCGACCGACCCGCGGAAAACCTCGGGAAGCCTTGCCAGGTCAGGACTCTTGGTTCGGTTCTTGTTTGCTCTGTCTGCACGAATCAACACCCGGCAACGGTCGCCGACGACCCCGACAATGCGCGTCGATCCGGCCCGCGCAGGCCCGAGTTGTCCACACCGCCCCCAGTTATCCACAACCCGGGAAAATCCGCGACAGTTAGCCCGCTAAACGTGCCGGACGTCAGCGGCCGAGGACATCGGCCAGAAACGCTTCCACGGCGCCTCGGTATTCGAGCGGATTGCTTTCGTGGACCACATGACCCGCGCCCCGGACGATCAGATGGGTACCGCCACCTGGTGCTCTGGCCGCGAGAGCGGATTGCTGCTCAGGAGGCATCGCGGTGTGTTCGGCTTCGATGACCAGGAGCGGGCACTTGATGCCGTCCACGAAGGACCAGTAGTCCCGCCGGCCCCATTCGGCCGCGATCTCGTACAGGTTCTCGAGATCGGCAAGCAGGTAGTAGCCGTCGTCCCGTTCCACGACGCATTCGATGAAGTAGTCACCTGTGCTGCCGAAGAAGTCGCGGACGTGGGCGAGCGAGCGAAACGGGACCGGCCAGGAGTCGAAGTACCCGCGCCAGTCATCGACCGTTCTGCCGCGTTGATCGGGCGCCATGTCCTCCACCACGACGGCGCGCACGAGGTCGGGGTGGGTCGCGGCCAGCACCCAGCCGTGCAGCCCACCCATCGAGTGACCGATCACGATCGCGGGCCCTTCGTCGAGTTCCCGCAGCAATTCCGCGGCGTCCTCGACGAAGCGTTCGGTGTGCCACGGCCCGTCGGTCGAGCCTCGGCCGTGCCCAGCGGCGTCGAGCCCTACGACGTGGCCGTATCCGGCCAGCCATCGAGCGGTGCTCCACCACGTGGTCGCGCGGCCCATCAGTCCGTGCAGCAACAGGATCGGCGGGCCCTCGCCGCCGAAATCCACCACACCGGCCCGTGAGATGGCCACCTGCGCTCCTCTCCCGCACGGCAGTTCCGTCGATCATTATCGGCTGCTCTACGAGCGCAGGCGCCACGGGTGACGGCTCGACAGCGCTAGCAGCCCGTCACCACCTACCGACACGGTGCCGTGGCAAATCTCGACAGTTCGCGGGCAAAACGTCGAACAGCGATCTGGAGGCCCGGCACCACGGTTCCAGCAGAAGCGGGTCTCCACCCGGAGCTGATCACTGGTCTGCGAGGAGGTCCACTACCGCGTCGGTGGGTGGCAGCCCCGCGATCTCATCGGCGACCGCACCTGCCGCCGACCGGTACCCCGGTTCCACCAACACCCTGCTGACAGCCTCCCGCAGCGCGTCGGGATCCAGCCGCGTCGTCCTCCCGTCCACGCCGAGCCGAACGCCAGCCCCCACAGCAGCCACACGCTCGGCGTTGTCCGGATGATCGGCGAACTGCGGCACCACCACCATGGGCACTCCCGCGGAAAGCCCGCCCAGCACGGTGCCAGCACCGCCGTGGCACACCATCACCGACGCGTGCGCGAGCACGTCCCGCTGCGGTACCCAACGCTCGACGCGCACGTTGGCTGGCATCGCCCAGTCCGCCGGATCACCGTCGTCGCCAATCGTCACGAGCAGTCGCACCGGTAGAGACGCCACCGCTTCAACCGCCTCTTGCAATGCCGAAGCGGCGAACGGAAGCGAACCCGAGACAGTCCCGAATGTCAGGTAACACAAGGGATCCTCGCGTTGTGGCCACCAGTCCGGCAACGCGGTGACGGCCGCGTCCGGCTCGCGATAACGATGAATTCGCGGCCGCCGCCCTGGTTCCTCGAACGACAGCGGAAACAGACTGACGGACGGCATACCGAACCACTCGGTGCCGTCGCGGTCCGGAGCCAGCCCGACTTCCTCGCGCAGACCCACCAGCGCGCCGGACGCGAGCGGGACCGTGAAATCGACGAACTTGTCCAAGCCGACGAGCACCTGCACCTGTGGCACACCACGAAGGTCCCCCGCCACGCGCGATCCGGTCTCGCCGATCTCGCGGAGGATGACATCCGGCCGCCAGGTATCGATCGCTTCGAGCATGCGCGGCAGGATCGCGCGCGCCGCCAGCTCGGCGCCGACCTTGACCGTGGTTTCGTTCATCTTCTCCGGCCCTGCCGCCACGATCCTGGCGCGCGCATCAGCCAGCGCGACGGGTTCGATGTCCGCACACGGCCAGTACGGCAGCCCGGTCCTGGCCACCGCGTCGCCGAACGACTCGGGCGCGGCGACCAGAACCTCGTGGCCGCCGCGCAGGCACGCCGCAGCGAAGGGCACCATCGGTCCGAAATGGCCGGAGCCCGCAGTTGTCGCCATCAGCACGCGCATCGCGGTCAGGCCCCCAGCACGAACGCCAGCGTCCGGCCGCTCAAGACGTCGTGCTCACCGTGTAGCTCGTCGAACCGGTCCCTGACCGCGATCGAACCACGTATGCCCACGACGATCGGCGTGGCTGCCTGTTCCACTTCTGCCCTGGTAACCCCGCTCATGTACCCCATTGCCGCCAGCGTGGCACAGGTCACCCGGGCCGACCAGTCCGACCGGCGGCCGCGCCGTCTGCGCGCAGTTCGCGGGCTAAACGCGCTCAACGGCGAAGCGGGATTTCGGGGTGGGGGTCCTTCGATGGCGCTTGGGCGGCGACCGGGTCAGTAGGGTGGCGGTCATGGCAGTAGTGAAGATCAACGCAATCGAGGTTCCCGAAGGTGCTGGGCCCGAGCTCGAGAAGCGGTTCGCAGCCAGGCTCGGTGCCGTCGACGGTGAGCCGGGCTTCCTCGGCTTCGAGTTGCTCCGCCCTGTCGCGGGCGAGACTCGGTATTTCGTCTGCACCCACTGGGAGTCCGATGAGCACTTCCAGGCCTGGATGAACGGCTCGGCGAAGCAGGCCCACTCGGGTGAGCGCGCGAAGCCGGTCGGCACCGGCTCCAGCCTTCTCGAGTTCGAGGTGGTGCAGAGCGCCTCACCACGCGAGGCGTGAGCGAACTCGAACGTGCCGCCGACCTGATCGCGGGCGCGGAAGCGCTCCTGGTCTGCGCCGGTGCCGGAATGGGCGTCGACTCGGGCTTGCCCGATTTCCGTGGTGATCACGGCTTTTGGCGTGCCTATCCGCCCTACGCGCGGCTCGGGCTGAGTTTCGTCGAAGTCGCCACGCCGCGGCATTTCGACGACGATCCGGAACTCGCGTGGGGCTTCTACGGCCACCGCCTGCGGCTGTACCGGAAGACAGTGCCGCACGAGGGGTTCCGTCTCCTGCGCGCGTGGGGCGAGCGCCTCAGCGGCGGCTTCCGGGTGTTCACCTCCAATGTGGATGGGCAGTTCCAGCGCGCCGAGTTCCCGCAGGTGGCCGAGGCGCACGGATCGATTCATCACCTCCAGTGCGTCGACCGCTGCTCCGACGCGATCTGGTCCGCCGATGACCACGACATCCCGGTCGACGAGGACACCATGCGTGCGGTGCCACCGCTTCCCGCATGCCCTCGGTGCGGGGGTCTCGCCCGGCCGAACATCCTGATGTTCGACGACTGGGGTTGGCTGCCTGGTCGCAGTCGTCTTCAGCTGGACGAGTTGACGGCGTGGCGACGACGACGCCGTGGTCTCGTGGTGGTCGAGGTTGGGGCGGGGACAGCGGTCCCTACGGTTCGCCGCTACGCGGAGCTGGCTTCGGCCGCTACGGGCGCGCTCATCCGCATCAACACGAGAGAGCCCGAGGTCCGCCACGGGCGGGGTGTCTCGCTTTCCCTCGCGGCGTCGGAAGCCCTCTCCGCCCTCCTCAGCGGGTCTTCCCCGGGCTCACACGGGAACGTTTAGCCCGCAAAAGATCGCGGAGTGGTCGGAGCCCGGGATGTCGAGTACCTGGTAGTCGCTGACCGTCGCCCGATCGTCGACCAACACGTGGTCGATCGTGACCGGCGGCGGGAAGATGCCGTCCGGCCAGGTCGGCTTGAGGCCGTGCCCGCTGCGAGCCGCCGCGTCGGCATAACCTCCGTCGAGGAACCGCCGTAGAGCGGCGTGGTCGAGCGTGGCGTTGAAGTCACCTGCCAGCAGGCGCACCGGCAGGTCGGAGGTTGCCATGGGGAGCTTCTCCAGGTCGGCGCGCCAGTCGGACGACGAAGTGGTCGGCGGCACCGGATGCACGGCGACCACCTCCACCGCGGCGCCGCCACCCAGGTCGACGCGCGCGCTCGGCTGGGCGAGGTTGGAACGATCTGCCAGCGAAAGTTCGCTCAGCGGGTACTTCGACACCAGGCCTGATCCGGCCCCACCTGGCATCGCGTGCAGTACCCGGTTCGGCAGCAGCGTGAACAGCCCGGCGGCATCCAGCGCGGCGACCGCCTTGGGTGTCAGTTCGAGCAGGCTGAGCACCTCGACGTCGTGGTCCCGAACCATGCCGACCACCGCCTTGGCGTCCGCCTGGCCGAAGTACAGGTTCGCCGAGAGAACCCGGAGCGGCCTGCCGCCTTTAGCGGGCAAATCGTCGGCGACCGCCCTCGGCACGATCAGGGCGATCAGGGCGGCGGCCAGCAGGAGCACCATCCCGCCGGTCCACCACCGCCGCAGCACGAGCGAGACGACGCCGAGCACGACGCCGGCGACGGCCACGTGCGGGGTCAGCGCGACGACGGCCGCGGTGTAGCGGTTGCCGTCGATGCCCAGCAGCCTCAACAACGCGGCGAAGGCGAACGCCGCCGCGAGCACCACGAGCACCGCACTGGTCAAGCGCCGCCCCCATCCCGCGAACCGTCCGGTTTCGACTACCGCCTCCGCCATGCGCTCAGTCTTCCACCGGCGAGTGCCAGCCCTTG
The DNA here is from genome assembly GCF_018736145.1 of Amycolatopsis sp. CA-230715. GTDB lineage: Bacteria > Actinomycetota > Actinomycetes > Mycobacteriales > Pseudonocardiaceae > Amycolatopsis. The sequence continues at coordinate 5,135,253 of NZ_CP059997.1, read as the reverse complement.
ACAGCGCGCTGTGCGTGGCCTGTCAGGTCGCGCACGCATGCTGGCGGCAAGCAACGAGGGAGGATCCATGACGCTTGCGATCAGGGCCGAAGGCCTGGTGAAGCGATTCGGGGCGACGACCGCGCTCGACGGGGTCGATCTGGAGGTACCGACCGGCAAGGTGGTCGGCGTGCTCGGCCCGAACGGCGCGGGGAAGACAACCGCGGTCCGCATCCTGGCGACGCTGCTGACCCCGGACGAGGGGCACGCCACGGTCGGCGGGTTCGACGTGGTGAAGGAGCCGGTGCGGGTGCGGAGCCTGATCGGGCTCACCGGCCAGTACGCGTCGGTCGACGAGGACCTGTCCGGCACCGAGAACCTGGTGCTCATCGGCAGGCTGCTGAGGTTGTCGCGGCGCGACGCGCGCGCACGCGCGGCGGAGCTGCTGGAGCGGTTCGAGCTGACGGACGCGGCGAGCCGGTCGATCAAAACCTACTCGGGCGGCATGCGCAGGCGACTCGACCTGGCCGCGAGCCTGGTCGGCCGTCCGTCGGTGATCTACCTCGACGAGCCGACCACGGGGCTCGACCCGCACGCCCGCAACGAGGTGTGGCAGGTGGTGCGCGGCCTGGTCGCGGACGGGTCGACGGTGCTGCTCACCACGCAGTACCTCGAAGAGGCGGACCAGCTCGCGGACACCATCACGGTGATCGACCACGGCCGCGTCGTGGCCAACGGCCGCTCCGACGAGCTGAAGCGCCGCGTCGGCGGGCAGACCCTGCAGGTCCGTCCCAGCACGGCGGCCGATCTCGACGCCGTGGAACGCATCCTCGGCGAACTGGTCGGGGGCAGGCCGTCACGGGACGAGGACAACGGTCTGCTCACCGCGCCGGTGTCGGACCCGGTTCTGCTGTCCACTTTGGTCCGAAGGCTCGACGACGCCGGGATCGTCGCCGACGAGCTGGCCTTGCGGTTGCCCAGTCTCGACGAGGTTTTCCTTTCCCTGACCGGGAATTCCGCGACAAAGTCCGCAGAGTCCACTTCGGACTTCGAATACGAGAAGAGCTTGGCATGACCACGATGACCACACCCAACAGGGTGGGCCCGGCACTGGCGCTCCAGCACGGGCTGTCGCTGGCCTGGCGCGGCATTCTGAAGATCAAGAAGAACCCCGAGCAGCTGCTCGACGTCACCTTGATGCCGATCACCTTCCTGGTGATATTTGTGTACCTCTTCGGCGGCGCGCTGGCCGGGAACATCGACGCGTACCTGCAGATGGTCGTGCCGGGCGTGATGGCGATGAACGTACTCCAGGCGAGCATGACGATCGGCGTGCAGCTGAACACCGATATGAGCAAGGGCGTGTTCGACCGGTTCCGGAGCATGCCCATCGCGAGGTCGGCACCGCTGGTCGGCGCGGTGTTCGCGGACGTCGTGCGGTACCTGGTGTGCATGGTGGTGCTGTTCGTGGTCGCCGTGCTGATGGGCTACCGGCTCGGCACCGATCCCGGCAGCCTGCTCATCGCGGTCGCGCTGGCCATCGCGTTCGGACTGTGCTTCTGCTGGGTCGCCGTGTTCGTCGGCACGCTGATGAAGAGCCCCGGCGCGGTGCAGGGCCTGATGTTCGTGTTCATCATGCCGCTGACGTTCGGCAGCAACGTGTTCGTGGCGACCGACAAGATGCCGGGCTGGCTGAAGGCCTGGGCCGACATCAGCCCGGTGAGCCTGCTTTCGGACACGTTGAGGGGCCTGATGAACGGCGGCGTGGTCGCGAGCTCGCTGCTGGGCACGCTCGCCTGGATGGCGGGCACGGTCGCGGTGTTCTTCCCGCTCGCGATGGTGAGCTACCGCAGGAAAGCCAGCTGATGCCGGCCGGCGCCATCATCTCCTCAGCGGACGGCATCGCGCTCACGGTGGAGTCCACCGGCTCCGGCACGCCGATTCTGGTCGTGCCCGGGTCGCTGGCACCGCCGCCGCTTTACCATCCGCTGATGGCGGCGCTGGCCCACCGGCACCGGGTGGTGCTGCTGGAACGCCGCGGCTACGGCGAAAGCGGTTCCCGGCCGTGCCGGATGCGCGACCAAGCGGAAGACATCGTCGCGGTGCTCGACTGGATCGGTGAACCCGCGATGGTCTTCGGACATTCCTTCGGCGCGATCGCCGCGCTCGAGTCCGCTCGGGTCGCGGGCAACAGGATCAGTACGCTCGCGCTGTACGAACCGCCGCTGCACGCAATGGGCCCCGGGCTGCTTCCGATGCTGTCCCGGGCGCGGGACCTGCTGGCGGAGCACAAAGAGTCCGAGGTCGTGGCCGAATTCCTCAGCGCGGTCGAAGCCATGCCGCCCGGCGAGGATCTGACCCAGCTCAGCGTTCTGCTGGCAGAACGCGCCGGTGGCGTGGTCTCGGACCTGCGGTGCCTGAGCTCGGCGGAACCACGGCCCGAGCAGTGGGCCGAGCTGACGGTTCCCGCGTTGCGGCTGCGCGGCGACGCGAGCGACGAGGCAGGGCAGGAGGACTGCCGGTGGCTCGCCGACCTCGTCCCGTTCGGACGACTCGTCGGCCTGCCAGGGCAAACGCATTTCCCGGACGTGGTTCCGCTCGCGGCGGCACTCGGGGAGTTCTCCGAAAACCCGGTCAGGACAGCAGCTTCCGCAAGGTGACCATGGCGTCGTCTTTGGACAGTGCGGTACCGGTGGCGAAGACGCGCTCGTAGTCTTCGCCACCGAGTTCCTGTTTCAGCTTTCCGATCAGTTCGCGCAGCTCCGGATCGCCGACGTCGAGGATGCCGCGCAACGCGAGGCTCAAGCCGACCGCCTTCGCGGCCGCTTCCGGGTTTCCTTCCTGGTGCAGCAGATTCGCGGCCAACGTGGCGTCGACCGCCGCGTCCGGCATGTCCCTGCGGGCGTCAACGGCCATCGTGCTGGCCCGCAGCGCCGCCCTTGCTTCCGCCGGTTTCCCCTCGGCGAGAAACAGCGTGACCCTGGCTCTGGCGAGCCACTCCTTGTAAACCCAGTGCGGCATCGGCAGGTCGTGCACGGTTTCGTCCAGCTGATCGAGCAGCCGATGTCCTTCGTCGTACCGGCCCTGCGCCCGGAGCAGCGGGATCCGGCCGAGCTGGCCCATCGTTTTGAGCTCGCCACCGCAGTTGCGGCCCGCGAGCTCTTCCACCCGGCGCATGTCCTCGGCCGCACCGTCCAGGTCCCCGCTGCGCACGCGCTCTTCGACGATCCTGATCAGGTGCTGCACCACGTCCTCGTCCGAAGACAGTTCGAGCGCCAGTTCCAGCCCTCGCCGGTAAGTGCTGATGGCGGCGACGTGATCTCCCCTCAGCGACCTGCCCTCCGCCTTCATGCTGAGCGTCATCGCGATACCCCACCGATCGCCGACCTGCTCGTACAGCCGCAGCGCCTCGTTCCGCACTTCTTCGCCGCGTTCGAGTTCGCCGCGTTCTGTCAGCAGAAAGCTCCGTACCCACGCGGCACACGCCCGGCACCACGGATCGTCGATCTGGTCGAAGGCATCGACGACGGTCTCCGCGAGCGACAGCTCCCTGGCGAAGAACGCGAGCATCGGGACGGCCATCATCAGCCCCGGATAGCGCTCGACGGCACCGGTGCGGATGGCCTCTTCGGCGAGTTCGGTCGCCGAGGCGATGTCGACGCCGCCGGGGTAGGCCGTGGTCACGAGCTGGACGGCACGCAACGCGGTGCGCGTACCCGGCGGGAGGTCGCCGTCCATGCCGAGCACGCTGGTGGTGAATTCGGCGATCTGGTCGTTGACGCCGCGGATCACCCAGTACCAGAACATGGCGCCGACCACCCGGTGCGCGGTGTCGAGGTCGCCCGTGTCGATCGCGTGCCGCAGGGCCGTGACCAGGTTGCCGTACTCGGCGTCCATGACGTCCATCGCGTGCAGCTGATCCGCGGTGCGCAGCGTCGGCTCGATCTCCTCGAGCAGATCGCGGAAGTACACCGCGAACGCCGCCTGGGTCCGGGATTTCTCACCGGACTCGTCGAGTCGCTCCATGGCGTACGCGCGAATCGTCTCGAGCATGCGGTACCGGGGTTCGCCCGCTTCGTCGACGGTGGAGTCCACGATCGACTTCTCGACGAGCGAGCCCAGGACGTACACGACGTCTTCAGCGGGCAGATCGTCGCCGGCGCAGACCGCTTCCACGGCGGTCGCGGTCGCACCGGCGGCGAAGACGGAAAACCGGCGCGCGACCATCGACTCGTGTTCGGTGAGCAGTTCCCAGCTCCACTCGACCACCGCACGCAGTGTCCGCTGGCGCGGCAACGCGACCCTGCTGCCGGAGGTCAGCAGGCGGAACCGGTCGTCGAGCCGCTTCGCGATCTGCCCGGGTGTCATCGACCGCAGGCGTGCCGCGGCGAGTTCGAGCGCCAGCGGCATGCCGTCGAGCCGTCGGCAGATCTCGACGACGGCGTCGGCCGTCGATTCGTCCAGAGTGAATCCCGGGCGCACCGTGGCAGCGCGATCGGTGAACAGCCGTACCGCGGGCGCTTCGGCGACGGGAACGCCCTCCGACGGCAGGCCGAGCGGACCGACGTGGCACAGCGCCTCGCCGGTGATCGCGAGCGGTTCCCTGCTGGTCACCAGCACCCGCAGGCCCGGCACGCGGCCGAGCAGGTCGTGGGTGAACGCGGCGGCCTCGTCGACGAGGTGCTCGCAGTTGTCCAGCACCAGCAGCGCGTCACCGATCGCGAGCTGTTCGGTGATCCGGTCGAGGACGTCGACCACCTGTGCCGTCTGCTCGCGATGGCGGATGTCCCAGACGCCGAGCGCGCTGAGCACCGCGGCGGGCAGCGCGTCGGCGTCCCGGATACCGGCGAGCGGCACGAACCAGACTCGGCCGCGCTCGTAGAGCGGGTGGCGCGCGGCGGCTTCCGTGGCGAGCCGGGTCTTGCCCGCGCCGCCCGGCCCGATGAGGCTGACCAGCCGCGCCTCGGCGAGCTGGGCGCCGATCGACCGCAGCTCGTCGTCCCTGCCGACGAAGCTGGTCAGCCGCACCGGCAGGTGATCGTCGGCCTGCTTCCTCGGCGACGTTTTGCCCGCTAACTGTCCCCGGACGGCGGCCAGGTGGATCTCGCGGAGTTCCGGCGACGGGTCGACTCCCAGGTCTTCGGCGAGCGCGGCACGGAGCCGTTCGTACAGGCCGAGCGCCTCGGCCTGCCGCCCCGCGGCGCACAGCGCACGGATCCTCAACCCGAGCAGGCGCTCGCGCAGCGGTTCGCGTTCGCTCGCCTCCTCGAGATCGGCGAGTACGGCACCATGGCGCCCCAACGCGATTTCGGCGTCGAATCGATCTTCCTCGGCAGCGGCGCGCAGCTCGGCGAACCTCGCGGCCGCCCCCTGGGCAAACGGCGCCTCCTGCACGTCGGACAGCGGCTCACCCCGCCACAGCGCGAGCGCCTCCGTCAACACCGCCGACGCCTGCTCATGGTGTCCGGCCGCCAACTCCCTGCTGCCGCGCGCGACGAGCTCGCCGAACCGGTGCACGTCGACGGCGTCGCGCGGGAGGGCGAGCACGTATCCCCCGCCCGAGGATTCGACGGCCGCCGCCCCGCGGAGCGCCCGGCGCAACCTCGACACCAGCGACTGCAACGCGTTCGCGGAGTCACTCGGCAGATCCGTGCCCCACAAACCGTCCACGAGCGAATCGACGGACACCGGCTTGCCCGCGTCCAGCGCCAGCCTGGCGAGGAGCATGCGCACGCGGGCGCCGCCGATGTCGATCGGGGCACCGTCATCGGCGAGCGCCCGTACCGGGCCGAGCAGGGCGATGCGCACCTGCCCAGCTTTCCAGAACGCGGCGCGGCCCGGTGCGGGAGCTACCGACCGACGTGGGGATTGTTCCGACAAAACGGACTCGCGCCGCGGATGCGCGGCCCGTTCACGATACGTTCGCCCGACACGGATTCTTGGATCAACGGGAGTGTTCATGAGTGGAAGCACCCGCTGGCGCCGTCCGGCCGTGGCCGCGACGGTCGCCGTGCTCACCGGGCTCACCCTCGGTGCCGGGGTCGCGGAAGCGTCCGGTCACCCGACGCCGGGCAGCGACGGCGCCGGCGACAGCTACTACCCCACCGACGGAAACGGCGGCTACGACGTCGCCGACTACACGCTCTCGACGACCTACGACCCGGCATCGCACGACCTGATCGGGAACCAGCGCGTCACCGCGCGCGCCACGCAGGACCTGAGTTCGTTCAACCTCGACCTGCACAAGCTCGGCGTCGACTCGGTGAAGGTCAACGGCAAGCAGGCGACCTTCAAGCAGACCGGCGAGCACGAACTGGTCATCACCCCGGCCCGCGCGCTGCGCCGCGGCCAGCCGTTCGTCGCCGAAATCGCCTACCACGGCAAGCCGACCGCGATCAGCGACCCGTCCCTCGGTGCCAACGGGTGGCAGTACTCCGAAAGCGGCGGCGCCTTCGTCGCGGGTGAACCGCATTCCGCGGCCACCTGGTACCCGGTGAACGACACCCCGAAGGACAAGGCGACCTTCCACCTGTCGATCACCGTCCCGGACGAGTGGGGGGTGATCGCCAACGGCCAGGAGCGCGGCACCCGCAAAGCCCCGCAAGGAACCACCCACGTGTGGGCGGAGGAAACACCCGTCGTCCCGTACATGACGACCGTCGCCATCGGGAAGTGGGACTTCAAGCGCTCGCGGCTGCGCGACGGCGCCCCGGTGGTGGACGCGTTCGCACAAGGCGTGCCCGACGCCGTGAAGCAGGCGGAAGGGCGGCTGCCGGAGGTCATCGACTTCCTGTCGTCGAAGTTCGGCCCGTACCCCATCGACGCCGCGGGCGGCATCTTCCTCACCGAGCAGATCGGCTTCTCGCTCGAAACCATGAGCAGGCCGGTCTACGCGGGATGGGCAGACCTGCCCACGATCGTCCACGAGAACGCGCACCAGTGGTACGGCGACTCGGTCGCGGTGGACGACTGGAAGGACGTGTGCCTGAACGAATGCTTCGCCAGCTACGCCGAATGGATGTGGAGCGAAGCGAAGTCGAACAAGCCCATGGACGCGCGCTACCTGGCGGCGGTGAAGAAGGCCACCCCGGCCTTCTGGGCGGGAAAGCTCTACGACATGGGCCCTGGCAAGGAGTTCACGGCGGTCTACAGCAAGGGCCCGATGGCGTTGCACGCGTTGCGGCGAACCGTCGGCGATCGCGCGTTCGACACGGTGCTGCGGCTCTGGCCGAGCCTGCACCGGGACGGTAACGCGAACCTGCCGGAGTTCCAGCGGTTCGTCGAGCGGGTCTCGGGTCAGCGGCTGCAAGGCTTCTTCGACGCCTGGTTCTACGGCAACGCGAAGCCCGCGGACCAGTACCTCTACCCCGGCCCGCTGAAGCCGTAACGGGTTCGCCTGCCCGGTGGGTGCACACCGCCGGGCAGGCGCCCTCGTGACCGCCATGGCGCGAAGACCGGTTTCCTCCGGCGTTGCCGGGCTCCTGACCGGCGCGGCCTGCGGTGCGCTGTGGCAGTGCCTCGACGAGGCGAACACCGTGGCCTGCGAGCACGCCGACCCGACGGCGTGGTGCGGTCTGGGCAGGCTGCTGTCGCTGGCGATCGCGCTGGCGTTCAGCGTGCCCGGCGTCGCGCTCCTGTTCGCGCTGCTGGCGCCCGCGTTGGCCAGGCGACGATGGCCGCTCGTCCTGGTGGCCACGGCGCTCGTGGTGCTGAGCGCGATCGCGTTCGCGGTGATGCCGCGGTTCGGCTGGTTCCGCGTGGCGATCCCGACGGCGCTGCTCGGCGCCGGACTCTACTGGGCCTGTTCCCCTCCCGACGCCTATTCGGCGGCGCCCCCTTGGCGCGTTTAGCGGGCTAAACGCGCCCAGTCGGAACGCGCGGCGCGCATGATGTCGAGAACCCGTGCACGGCTTCGTCCCTGCGGTGAACCGACCAGAACACGACGAAGATCAGGGAGTCGACATGCGACCGAACGAAATCACCGAGGTGCTGAACCGGCCGATCAGCCAGGAGTTGCTGGCCAGGGATCTGACCCGGTTGGCCTACGTCGCCAAGGACGGCACACCCCGCAGCATCCCGATCGCGTTCCACTGGAACGGCACCGAAATCGTCCTGTGCACTCCGACGAACGCGCCGAAACTTCCGAGCCTGCGCGAGAATCCGATGGTCGCGCTGACGATCGACACCGAGGTTCATCCGCCCAAGATCCTGCTCATCCGCGGGCGGGCCGAACTGGACGTCGTCGAGGGCATCCCGTCCGAGTACCTCGAAATGAACGGCACCTACGCGATGACGCCCGAGCAACGGGTCGAGTGGGAAGCCAACGTCCGCGCGCTCTACGACGGCATGGTCCGGATCGTCGTGACCCCGACCTGGGCGAAGCTCATCGACTTCGAGACCACCCTGCCGAGCGCGGTCGAGGAACTGGCGCGGCGGCAGCAGGAGCGTCAGCACGCCTGAGCCGAGTGCCGTCAGGAAAGATCTCGGTGCGATGTCGAGAACCCGGAAACGGCTCCGTCTCCGAAACGAACACGGCCACAATGGCCGCACCACAGCAAGGAGCACACGATGGCCAAGTACCTGCTGCTCAAGCACTACCGGGGCGCACCGGCAGCGGTCAACGACGTCCCGATGGACCAGTGGGCGCCGGAGGAACTGTCGGCCCACATGCGGTACATGCAGGATTTCATCAGCAGGCTCAAGGACACCGGCGAGTTCGTCGACAGTCAGGGCCTCTCCGAAGAGGGCACGTTCGTCCGCTACGACGGCGAGGGACGGCCGCCGGTCACCGACGGCCCGTTCGCGGAGACCAAGGACCTCATCGCCGGCTGGATCGCGATCGACGTGGAGACCCGCGAACGGGCGCTCGAGCTGGCGAGTGAGCTTTCCGCGGCTCCGGGCGCGGGCGGAAAGCCGATCCACGAGTGGCTCGAGCTTCGCCCGTTCCTGACCATGCACGCGACCATCACGGAGTGACGGGCTGTGGACGAGGCTCTGCTGAGGACCCTCACTCCCACCGTGATCGGCATCCTCGTCCGTCGCGGGGCCGACTTCGCGGCTGCCGAGGATGCCGTGCAGGACGCGTTGGTCGAGGCCCTGCGCGTGTGGCCGGACGCCCCGCCGCGGGACCCCAAGGGCTGGCTGGTCACCGCGGCCTGGCGCAAGTTCATCGACGCGGCCCGCGCTGACACCTCTCGGCGGCACCGCGAGGAACGCGTCGAAGACGAGCCCGAACCCGGCCCGAGCGAAGCGGTGGACGACACGCTCCAGCTCTACTTCCTGTGCGCGCACCCGTCCCTGACGCCGGCTTCGGCCGTCGCGCTCACGCTGCGCGCGGTCGGCGGCCTGACCACGCGGCAGATCGCGCAGGCGTACCTCGTGCCCGAGGCGACGATGGCCCAGCGGATCAGCAGAGCCAAGCGGACGGTCTCGACCGTCCGGTTCACGCAACCCGGTGACGTCGGGACGGTGCTGCGCGTGCTCTACCTGGTTTTCAACGAGGGCTACTCGGGCGACGTCGACCTCTCCGGCGAGGCGATCCGGCTCACTCGCCAACTGGCGGTCATGACCCACCACGAGGAGGTCGCTGGCCTGCTCGCACTCATGCTGCTCCACCACGCACGGCGCGCGGCGCGGACCGCCCCCGACGGCAGCCTCGTGCCTCTCGCCGAACAGGACCGCGGCCTCTGGAGCGGCCGCCTGATCGCCGAGGGCGTCGACGTGCTCCAGGCGGCCCTCGCTCGCGACCGGCTTGGCGAATTCCAGGCCCAAGCCGCCATCGCCGCGCTCCACGCCGACGCGCGGACGGCCGAGGAGACCGACTGGGCGCAGATCGTCGAGTGGTACGACGAACTGGTGCGCCTCACCGACAGCCCGGTGGTTCGCCTCAACCGGGCCGTCGCGGTCGGCGAGGCCAAGTGCGCGCGAGCCGGCCTGGCCGCGCTGGCGGAACTCGACCCCGCCCTGCCCCGCCATGCCGCCGCCGGGGCGTACCTGCACGAGCGGGACAGTGACCTGGTGACCGCGGCGCGGCTCTACGCCGAAGCCGCCCACGCGGCATCCAACCTCGCCGAACGCGACCACCTCACGCGCCAGGCCGCGCGGCTCAACGCCCAGCTGCGCAGCTGACCTGCGCTCCTCCGGCCCGAGGCCGCCGACGACATTTAGCCCGCTAAACGCGCTCGTCCCGGGCTGGGAACGTTTAGCCCGCTAAACGCGCTCGTCCGGGGCCGGGAGCGTTTAGCCCGCTAAATGTCCCCGGCGCGGAGACGGAAAAGCGGCCCCCGGGGTGGTCCCGGGGGCCGCTTCCGATGGTGTTCGGGTCAGTCGTTTTCCGCCGACTCCGCGTCGTCGCCGCTGGAGGCGCCGATGCTCACCGGGGGTGCGTCCGGCACGTCGGACGGCTTGGCCTCACCGCGGAAGGTGAAGTGCGCCTTGTCGTCCCGCTCGTTGTCCTCGCCGTCCCAGCCCTCGACGTCGACGATGATGATCTGGCCCGGCTGGATCTCGCCGAACAGGATCTTCTCCGACAGCTGGTCCTCGATCTCGCGCTGGATCGTGCGGCGCAGCGGCCTGGCACCGAGCACGGGGTCGAAACCGCGCTTGGCGAGCAGGGCCTTCGCCTTGTCGGTCAGCTCCAGCGCCATGTCCTTGACCTTCAGCTGGCCCTCGACCCTGGTGATCATCAGGTCGACCATCTCGATGATCTGGTCCTTGGTCAGCTGGTGGAAGACGATGATGTCGTCGATCCGGTTGAGGAACTCCGGCCGGAAGTGCTTCTTCATCTCCTCGTTGACCTTTTGCTTCATCTTCTCGTACTTCGTCTCGACGTCGTTGCCCGCCGAGAAGCCGAGAGACACGGACTTCGAGATATCCGAAGTGCCCAGGTTCGAGGTGAAGATCAGCACCGTGTTCTTGAAGTCGACGGTACGGCCCTGCCCATCGGTCAGGCGGCCGTCCTCCAGCACCTGCAGGAGCGTGTTGTAGATCTCCTGGTGCGCCTTCTCGATCTCGTCGAACAGCACCACCGAGAACGGCTTGCGCCGCACCTTCTCGGTCAACTGGCCGCCCTCTTCGTAGCCGACGTAGCCCGGAGGGGCACCGAAGAGCCGCGAAGCGGTGTACCGGTCGTGGAACTCACCCATGTCGATCTGGATGAGCGCGTCGTCCTCGCCGAACAGGAAGGAGGCCAGCGCCTTGGACAGCTCGGTCTTACCGACACCGGACGGGCCGGCGAAGATGAACGAGCCGGACGGGCGCTTCGGGTCCTTCAGGCCGGCACGCGTGCGGCGGATCGCCTGCGAGACGGCCTTGACGGCGTCCTCCTGGCCGATGATCCGCTTGTGCAGCTCGGACTCCATGCGGAGCAGACGCGTGGTCTCCTCCTCGGTGAGCTTGAACACCGGGATGCCGGTCCAGTTGGCGAGCACCTCGGCGATCTGCTCGTCGTCGACCTCGGCGACGACGTCGAGGTCGCCGTCCTTCCACTGCTTCTCCCGCTCGGACTTCTGGCCGAGGAGGGTCTTCTCCTCGTCACGCAGGCGCGCGGCCCGCTCGAAGTCCTGCGCGTCGATCGCGGATTCCTTGTCCCGGCGCACGTCGGCGATCTTCTCGTCGAACTCGCGCAGGTCCGGCGGCGCGGTCATCCGGCGGATGCGCATCCGAGCGCCCGCCTCGTCGATGAGGTCGATCGCCTTGTCCGGCAGGAACCGGTCGTTGATGTAGCGGTCGGCCAGCGTGGCCGCCGCGACCAGCGCGGAGTCGGTGATGGAGACGCGGTGGTGCGCCTCGTACCGGTCGCGCAGGCCCTTGAGGATCTCGATCGTGTGCTCCAGCGACGGCTCGCCGACCTGGATCGGCTGGAACCGGCGCTCCAGCGCGGCGTCCTTCTCGATGTACTTGCGGTACTCCTCGAGCGTGGTGGCGCCGATCGTCTGCAGCTCACCGCGGGCGAGCATCGGCTTCAGGATCGACGCGGCGTCGATCGCGCCCTCGGCGGCACCCGCGCCGACGAGCGTGTGCAGCTCGTCGATGAACAGGATGATGTCGCCGCGCGTCTTGATCTCCTTGAGCACCTTCTTGAGGCGCTCTTCGAAGTCACCACGGTAGCGGGAGCCCGCGACGAGCGACCCGAGGTCGAGCGTGTAGAGCTGCTTGTCCTTCAGCGTCTCGGGCACCTCGCCCTTGACGATGTTCTGGGCGAGGCCCTCCACGACGGCCGTCTTGCCGACGCCGGGCTCACCGATCAGGACCGGGTTGTTCTTGGTGCGCCGCGACAGCACCTGCATGACCCGCTCGATCTCCTTGCCGCGCCCGATCACCGGGTCGAGCTTGCCCTCGCGGGCGGAGACGGTCAGGTTGCGGCCGAACTGGTCCAGCACGAGCGACGAGGACGGCGTGCCCTCGCCACGGCCGCCACCGGCTTCCTGGGGTTCCTTGCCCTGGTAGCCGGACAGCAGCTGCAGGACCTGCTGGCGCACCCGGTTGAGGTCGGCGCCGAGCTTGACCAGCACCTGGGCGGCCACGCCCTCGCCCTCGCGGATGAGCCCGAGCAGGATGTGCTCGGTGCCGATGTAGTTGTGGCCGAGCTGCAGCGCTTCGCGCAGGGACAGCTCCAGCACCTTCTTGGCACGCGGGGTGAAGGGGATGTGCCCGCTCGGGGCCTGCTGCCCCTGGCCGATGATCTCCTCGACCTGCTGGCGGACACCCTCCAGCGCGATACCCAGCGACTCCAGCGCCTTGGCGGCGACACCTTCACCCTCGTGGATCAGACCCAGGAGGATGTGCTCGGTGCCGATGTAGTTGTGGTTGAGCATCCTGGCCTCTTCTTGGGCCAGGACGACCACCCGCCTCGCGCGGTCGGTAAACCTCTCGAACATTTACACTCCCTCGACTGCTGCGCCGGCGGCCCGATTCCATCGGGAAGCACCCGATGACTTCAGCACCGTGAGACCACTGTAGTAGCCATGCGGTCGCGCTGGCCTACCACTACGGCGGATTGGGTCACAGACAGCTAGTCACGCACCCCGTTCCGTGGCACGTCTTCGCTGGTTGCGGACGTGTTGTTCAACGAAGGACGGCGCCGCCGGATTCCACCGGACCCCGGTTTCCGCTCACCGCGAACAGGCCTGTCTGGTGAGTTTCGCCCGATCGGTGGCCGCCCGGCCGTTGAGGTAAGGTTAGGCAGACCTAATCACCCTGACGGAGCAGAAAGGCCCGCGTGAACGTTTCGCGGTCTAAACGCGCCCCGGCGGCCGACGGCCTCGCGGCGTCGTTGGCCAGGGTGCGCGCGCTCCAGAGCCGCGCCGACCTCCGGCGCGATATGCCCGCTAACTGGCTCCGCTGCGCCGACCTGCTCGACGACCCCGCTGGCTTCGATCGCTGGCGCAAGGAGCTCGACGGCTGGCTCCGGCCACGCTTCGGCGAGGCGCCGGCGCGGACGACCGGCTCCTACGTCATGTCCTGGTACCTGCACGTACCCGCCTACCTCGGCGCACTGCTGATGCACCACGAACGCCGGGTGCCGTCGCTGCGCCCCTCGGAGCTCGCGTTCTCCCTCGGCGACGACCGGCCGCATCCCGAGGGCATGGCGTTGACCGGCGAGGACTTCTACTGCCTGCCATCGGACCCCGGGTGCGATCTGCCCGGCGCCACGGTCGTCGCCGACGAACACGCGTTGGCCGCGATGCTGCGCACGCGCTACATCGCGCACGCCGCCCAGTTCGTGCGCGCGTACGCCGCCGTCGGCCCGTTCGGAAAACGGACGCTGTGGGCCGCCGCGACGGACGCGCTCGACAATTCGCTCTGGTGGGCGGGCAAACAAGGCGGCGACGAAGGTGCGGGCGTCGCCGACGCGGCGCTCGTACTGGCGGACACCTACGCCCCGTTGACATCCGCGTCGACGCTCGAAACGTGCGAAAGCGCCGACGGACATCGTGAATGGACTCGTCGCCGGGAAAGCTGCTGCTTTTCCTATCTGCTGCCCGGCGAAGCCGAATGCGACGCCTGCCCGCGCGTCCGCCGCCGGGCCTGAGCCCGCTGGAACGCACCGTCGGTACGGCACCGGATTCGGAGAGTGCGGACCACGGGTTCCCAGGTGACGTCACGATTACGACTGGCTCAGACCACTGGTTCCGCTCATTACCGTGGACGGGTGCGGATCACCAGGGGAGCGACCGGCGACGGGCTGGAGACGGCGAACGTGGCCGTCGTCCGCAAACTGCCCGCAGCCGAGTTGCGTGACTTCGTCGAGTACTACTGGCTGGTGCGCTGGGACCTGCGCGGCCAGCCGCCGCGTGCCCAGCAGGCCCTGCCGACCATCGCGGTCTACGCGAGCTTCTTCACCGGCAACACCGGTGTGGTCGGGCCGTCGCACGGGACGCTCTCGCACCTGCTGACCGGCGCCGGGCAGGGGCTCGCCGTGCGCTTCCGGCCCGGCACCTTCCGCGCCTACCTGGGGAGCCCGGTTTCGGATCTCGCCGACCGCGCGATACCGCTTTCGGCCGTGTTCGGCGACGAGGCGGAAGCCACCGCGGCGGAGGTCGGGAAGGCGGGCACCGACGAGGAAATGGTGTCGGCGGTGGACCGGTTGCTCCGAACGGACGTGCCGCCGCTCACGAGGCAGGCGCGCCGCGCGGTGCGCGTCGTGGAAACCCTCGCGGGCACGCCGTCCATCACGAGGGTGGACCACCTGAGTTCGGCGACGAGGGTGACCGTCCGCACCTTGCAGCGCCTGTTCTCCGAACACGTCGGCACGAGTCCTAAGTGGGCGATCAGGGCGTACCGGCTCACCGACGCCGCGCGGCGGGCGGCAATGGACGAAAACCGGGACTTCGGCCTGCTGGCCGCCGAACTCGGCTACACCGATCAAGGTCATTTCGGCGGCGACTTCGGGTTCTCCCCGCCGGCATCGGGAACGCCGTAACGACGAGAGCCGCCGGGAGAATCTCCCGGCGGCTCTCCCACCGTCACAAAACCAAGCCGTCACGACGCCAGTCCCCCACTGGCACCGCCACTTTGTTCGACAAGGCGCCTTTGCTCGAACAAACAGCCGTGCTGGCGGTCAGTTCTTCTTGTGGTAGGCGTCCACGACCTCCGACGGGATGCGCCCGCGGTCGGAGACGGCGAAGCCGTTCTTGCGGGCCCAGGCGCGAATGGCCTGGTTCTGCTCGCGGTCGACGGTGGCGGGACGGGCGACCGCCTTCGCCGAGGGACGGGTGGCGGAGCGCTTGCGGCCACCGGCGCGGCGCGCGTGCTCGACATACTGGGCGAGCGCGTCGCGCAATTCTTCCGCGTTGTCCGAGGAGAGATCGATCTGGTAGCTCACGCCATCCAAACCGAACTCAACGGTCTCTTCCGCCTCGGAACCGTCGAGGTCGTCGACGAGTGAGACGAGCACCTTCTGTGCCATCAGTTTCCTCCTGCATAGGCCTGGCGAATGATCAGGCAGGGGCGGCGGCCCCCGACAAGAAGCCATTGTCTGGAGACATTGATACCCGCCATCGCGACTAAACGCAAATCTCGATTGGGTTTACCCGCGTCGCGAAAGCCCTTGCTCACTCTTCGGGGTTATTCGGGCCGAACCTGTGGGAAGAGGATCGTCTCCCGGATACCGAGCCCGGTCAGTGCCATCAGCAACCGGTCGATACCCATTCCGACCCCGCCACTGGGCGGCATTCCATACTCCAGAGCCCGGAGGAAATCTTCGTCAAGGCGCATCGCTTCGCTATCCCCGGCCGCCGCGAGGCGGGACTGCTCGGTGAGCCTTTGCCGCTCGACAACGGGGTCGACCAGCTCCGAGTAGCCGGTGCCGAGTTCGAATCCCCGCACGTAGAGGTCCCACTTCTCGGCGACCCCCTCCTGACTGCGGTGTTGCCTGGTCAGCGGGGAGGTCTCGATCGGAAAATCACGGACAAATGTCGGCTCGGACAGATGGTCACCGACGAGGTGTTCCCACAGTTCCTCGACCAGTTTGCCGTGCGTCAGCTTCGGGTCGACCTCGAGTTCGCGGGCCTGAGCGAAGCCGTGCAGCTTCGCCGCGGAAGTCTCCGGTGTGACTTCTTCACCGAGCGCCTCCGATAGGGACTCGTACATCTTCAGCGTCGTCCATTCGCCGGACAGGTCGTACTCGGTTCCGTCGGCGAGAGTGACGATCTGGGTGCCGAACGCGGCCTCGGCGGCCTCCTGAACGAGTTCCCTCGTCATGACCGCCGCCGTGTCATATGTCCCATACGCTTCGTAGAACTCGAGCATGGCGAACTCGGGCGAATGTGACGAGTCGCTTCCTTCGTTCCGGAAGTTGCGGTTGATCTCGAAGACCTTCTCGATCCCGCCGACCACGCACCGCTTGAGGTAGAGCTCCGGCGCGATCCGCAGGTAAAGGTCGAGATCGAAGGCGTTCGAATGGGTCACGAACGGCCTGGCCGCCGCGCCGCCGTGCAGGGTCTGCAGCATCGGGGTCTCGACCTCGGTGAAACCGCGGCGGTGGAACGAGTCGCGCAGCGAGCGCATCACGGCGGCCCTGGTCCGCACGACGTCGCGGGCGCGCGGCCGGACGATCAGGTCGACATAACGCTGGCGGATCCGGGTTTCCTCGGCCAGTTCCTTGTACATCACCGGCAACGGGCGCAAGGACTTCGAGGTCAGGCGCCAGCCGTCCGCCATCACCGACAGCTCGCCCCGCTTGGACGTGATGACCTCGCCGTGCACGAACACGTGGTCACCGAGGTCGACATCGGACTTCCACGCCGCCAGCGCGTCCTCGCCGACCTTCGCGAGGCTGATCATGGCCTGCAGCTCGGTGCCGTCGCCCTCGCGCAGGCTGGCGAAGCACAGCTTCCCGGTGTTGCGCAGGAACATCACGCGCCCGGTGACCCCGACCTGCTCGCCGGTCGCGGTGTCCGCGGGCAGGCCGTCGTGGGCCGCGCGGACTTCGGCGAGCGTGTGCGTCCTCGCCACCTCGACCGGATAGGGATCGATCCCCTCGGCAAGGATCCGGTCGCGCTTTTCCCGCCGCACCCGCAGCTGTTCCGGCAGGTCATCGGTCGGCACGCCGTCAGCGGCGGGATTCTCGGTCATGGGCACCAGGGTACGAACCACCCCTCCGGTCACGGCAACCGGATTACCGAAGTCAGCTTTACCCGGCCCGCGCCGGTTCACCAGACCGCCATTCGCGTTGAACTACGATCAACGCGTGACCGAGCCCATGCCGGATTCCGCGGAACTGCGCACGGAGCGTTCCCGTTCCTTCGGTGCCGAAGCGGCCGCTTACGCCGAGCACCGCCCCGATTACCCCGTCGAAGCCCTCGCATGGGGACTACCGGAGGGCGATCGCGGAAGAATTATCGATCTCGCCGCCGGAACCGGAAAACTTACCGGGAACCTGCTATCCCTCGGGGACGTCACCGTCGTCGCGGTCGAACCGGATGACCAAATGCGGGCTGAACTGTCCAAGCGGCTACCCGCCGTCAAGGCGTACCCGGGTACGGCCGAACGGATTCCGCTCCCCGACGACAGCGCCGACGCGGTTTTCGCGGGACAGGCATTTCACTGGTTCGACGTCGACTCCGCACTCACCGAGATCGCGCGGATACTGCGACCGGGTGGCACGGTGACCGCGTTATGGAACCACGACGACGAATCCGTGCCGTGGGTCGCCGCATTCTCCGCACTCGTCCGCACCGGGGTCAGCAGGGGATGGGCCGACGAGGACCGCCCCCTTCCCGGCCATCCGGCATTCCACCCGTTCGAACGCGCCCGGTTTTCGCACAGCCAACGCCGCACAGCGGAAACGCTCACGGCCACCGTCGCCACGCATTCGCGCTTTCTTGTCACCGCTGAGGCCGAGCGCGCGGCCGCACTGGCGAAGGTGCGGGAATTCCTCCGAACCACCCCCGAGACCGCGGTGGGCGAATTCGAGCTGCCACTGGTGACGACGGTCATTCGCGCGGTCCGCCGGTAAGGAACGTCACCGGTTCCCCGGCGCACGGCGTGCTACCTTCGGGATTGGTGGCATTCCGCCCCGGACGAGCGCGTCGTACCCGGTCAGGACAAGACGGCGCAGCACGACCGGCACGATTCCCGTGCCGGTGGGTACTGCGAAAGGCTCGTCATGTCGTGGCTCGTTCTCGTCCTCTCCGGTGTGCTCGAAACCGTGTGGGCCGCCGCGCTCAGCGCTTCGAAGGGGTTCTCCAAGCTTGCGCCGACGCTGCTGTTCGTCGGCGCGCTGATACTCAGCATGGGCGGTCTCGCTTACGCCATGCGGACCATTCCGATCGGCACTGGATATGCCATTTGGGTCGGTATCGGCGCGATCGGCACCGCCGTGTACGGCATGGTGGCGCTCGGCGATCCCGTTTCGGCAGGCCGGATCGTCTGCCTCGTGCTCATCGTCGCCGGGGTGGTGGGCCTCAAACTCCTGCACTAGGCACGGACGTGCCGCTCGTACACCAACCTGAGGCCGAGCAGGGTCAGATCGGGCACGTGCTCGGTGATGGTGTCCGATTCGGACAGTACGAGTGGCGCGAGCCCGCCGGTGGCGAGCACCGCGACCGGCACGTCGGCACCGCCGGTCAGCTCGGCGACGATCCGCTTCACCAGCCCGTCGACCTGACCGGCGAACCCGTAGACGATGCCGGACTGCAGGCATTCCACGGTGCTCTTGCCGATCACCGACCGCGGCGGCACCAGTTCGACCTTCCGCAGCGCGGCGGCCTTGTCGGCGAGTGCGTCCACGGAGATCTCGATACCGGGCGCGAACGCGCCACCGAGGAATTCGCCTTTCGCGGAGATCGCGTCGATGTTCGTCGAGGTGCCGAAGTCGACGACGACGCACGCGGTCGGGTGCAGGTGGTGCGCGGCGAGGGTGTTCGCCAGCCGGTCGGCGCCCACTTCCTTCGGGTTGTCCACCAGGAGCGGCACCCCGGTGCGGACGCCGGGCTCCACCACGACCTTCGGCACGTCGGCGTAGTAGCGGCCGAGCATCGCGCGCAGTTCGCGCAGCACCGCGGGCACGGTCGAGAGCGCGCTGATCCCGGTGACCTGCTCGGCGTACTCGCCGAGCAGCCCGCGCATCGTCAGCGCCAGCTCGTCGGCGGTGATCTGCGCGTCCGTGCGCATCCGCCAGTCGTGACGCAGCTTCGCCGCGTCACCACGGCCCTCGTAGAGGCCGAGCACGATGTTCGTGTTGCCGACGTCGATCGTGAGGAGCAAGGGGACCCTTCCGGGGCGGTTCAGCCCTCCGCGTGGAGGAGCGCGTCGAGGCGCGCCGCGTCGACGGTCTCGGCGACCGGGTACGCGGTTTCGCCCTCGATCGCGGGCAGGGTCACGGTGCCGCTGATCAGCCCGGACCCGTCCGGCGCGTGCCCGGGGTCGGTGCCGGAGTCGGCGATGCGGTTGTCGGCGTCGACGAACACGATACGAGGCTGGTACGTGGCCGCCTCGGCGTTGTCCATCTGCCCGTACGCGATGAGGATGACCAGATCACCGGGGTGCACCAGGTGCGCCGCGGCGCCGTTGATGCCGAGCACGCCGCTGTCGCGCTCGCCCGTGATCACGTACGTCTCGAGCCGCGCACCGTTCGTAATGTCCACAATGGACACCTGCTCGCCCGGCAGCAGATCGGCCGCCTCCATGAGCGTCTCGTCGATCGTCACGGAGCCCACGTAGTGCAGGTCGGCCTGCGTCACGGTGGCCCGATGGATCTTCGACTTCAGCATCGTGCGGTACATCTCGGACTCCCTCTCATGCCCCTGCGTCCTGGTGTTCGGACCGCTCCACACCCTGCAGAGCCGCCTGGCCGAGCAGCAGCGGAGCGTTGTCGATCAGCCGGGTTCGCCCCACCCTGGCCGCGATCAGCAACCGTGCCTCCCCGTCGACGGGCGCGGGTCCCAGGTCGGTTCCCCGCACCTCGAGATAGTCGAGCTCCACTTTGGGGCGTGCCGCCAGTACGCGCTCGGCAGCGGCCAGCACTTCACCCGTTCCGTGCGCCCCGGCGTGCACTCCCGCCGTCAGCGCCGCCGACAGGACCACGGCGTCCTGCCGTTGCTCGTCGGTCAGGTAGGCGTTGCGCGAGGACAACGCCAGCCCGTCGGATTCCCGCACCGTCGGCACGCCGACCACCCGCGTGTCCAGGTTCAGGTCGCGCACCATCCGCTTCACCAGCACGAGCTGCTGGTAGTCCTTCTCCCCGAAGAAGGCGTAGTCGGGGCGCACGATGTTGAGCAACTTCGCGACCACCGTGAGCATTCCCGAAAAATGCCCCGGCCGCACCGTTCCTTCCAATTCTTCGCCGAGTGGGCCCGGGTGGACGGTCACCGTCGCGCCTTCGGGGTAGAGATCCTCGACCGAAGGGACGAACGCGTATTCGGCACCGATTTCGCCCAGTACTTCGAGGTCCGCGTCCAGCGGCCGCGGGTACGCCTCGAAGTCCTCGCCTTCCCCGAACTGCAAGGGGTTCACGAAGATCGACGCGCCGACGACCGTGTTCGGCAGCCGCTTCGCACGCCGCAGCAGCTCGCGGTGCCCGGCGTGCAGCGCGCCCATCGTGGGCACCAGCGCGACCTTCCTGCCGACCTTGTGCAGCGCGGCCGCCACCCTCGCCAGGTCGGCGGGCGTGCGGTACGTGTTGAGCGCGCCGCGCGTGAACTTCGGCGCGGTCGACATGCTCGGCGTGGTCATGGTCGTCCTTCAGTGGTCATGGCGGGTTTCGCCGAGCAGCTGGGAAATTTCGCGCGCGGCGCCGGTGCCGAGCATCCCGGACGCGGACGCGCGCGCCACGGTCCGCGCGGCGAGCGTGCGGTACGACGGCGCGACCTCGGGCGCGTTTTCGGCCAGCACGGCCAAATGCTTGCGCACGGTGCCCTCGTCTCCGCGGGCCACCGGGCCGGTCAGCGCGCGGTCGCCGTGGCGCAGCACGTTGTCGAGCGCGGCCGACAGCAGCGGCCCCAGCACTCGTTCGGCGTTCTCGACACCCGCGCCGCGCAGGACGTCCGCGCAGTCCGCGATCAGGGTGACCAAGTGGTTCGCACCGTGGGCGAGCGCCGCGTGGTAGAGCCCGCGAGCCTGCTCCGGCACGCGGACCGGTTCGGCGCTCATCTCCATCGTCAGCGCTTCGCCGACGTTCCAGGCGGCTTCGTCGCCGTCGGCAGCGGTGATGCCGATGCTGCACGCGGCCATCCGCTCCAGGTCCTCCGAGCGGCCGGTGAACGTCATCACGGGGTGCAGCGCGAGCGGCAGCGCGCCTGCCTCGGCCACCGGCGCCAGCACGGCGGTGCCGTGCGCGCCGGAGGTGTGCACCACGATCTGGCCCGCGCGGATCGAACCCGTCGCGACGAGGCCGCGGACGAGGCCTTCGAGCTCGTCGTCGGGGACCGCGAGGAGCACCAGATCCGCCAGCCGGGCCACCTCATCCGGTGGTCGCAGCGGCACGTCGGGGAGCATCCGTTCGGCACGGGCCAGCGACGCCGCCGAAATCCCGGACGCGGCGACCACGGTGTGCCCTGCCCTGGCCAGTGCGGCGCCGAAGACGCTGCCCACTCTGCCCGCCGACACCACACCGACGGCCAGCCGCGCCGGGCGCAGCATCGCGGGGCCGGCGTGATCGCTCATGATTGCGAACTCCCTAC
Source organism: Amycolatopsis sp. CA-230715 (assembly GCF_018736145.1). Classification (GTDB taxonomy): domain Bacteria; phylum Actinomycetota; class Actinomycetes; order Mycobacteriales; family Pseudonocardiaceae; genus Amycolatopsis. The sequence goes on along the minus strand of NZ_CP059997.1, from coordinate 5,113,651 downwards.
TCGTTCCAGTCCCGCTCGTTGTGGGTACCGGACGACGGCGCGAGAGTAGCTCCCGTCCGCGCACGAGGGGAGGGGGTTTATGACCAGCTTCACCCGTCCTGGGTCCCCCTGCGCGGTGAGTCACCGTTCGCGGACGCAAGGCGAACCGCCTCGGCCCGTGAACTGCGCAGCGTGGCCAGTAGCTCACTTCTCCGCTGCTCGCTGTCCGGCTTTCGGACGTCGCCCCGCAGCAGGAAAGCGAGCTCGGTGACGGCGGCCTGGTAGGCCGCGACCGCCTTCGCCGCCGCCGGGCCCGACTGCTTCTTCGCCTGCTGCCGCCACTTGCGGCGACCGGCGAGGCTCGCGAACAGCCCCATCTCGGATCGCGCGATCCACCGCGCGTCCGCCATGCCGGGCAACGCGGCTTCGACGATCCGCTGCTCGCGGCGCCGGTTGAGCATGATCAGCATGACCACCCCGATGAACATCGGGACCATGATCAGGAAGTACACGTTCAGGAACGTCTTCGCGCCGCCGAGCACCGCGGCCGAGTTCCACAGCGCGTGCAGCGCGACCGCGCCGAGGTAGCCGCCGATCGGCGCGAGCCAGCGCGCGACCGGGCTCTTGGCGCGCGCCGCGACGCCGACCCCGATGCCGAAGAGGACCGCGAACAAGGGATGTGTGAACGGCGAAAGCACCCCGCGCAGGACGAACGCGGCGAGCACGCCCGGGTTCGTCCCGTCGCCGAAACCGTTGTCGGCGAACGCGCGGCCGAAGTAGTAGATGTTCTCGGTGAAGGCGAAACCGGTGGCGCTGAACCCGGCGTAGACGATCCCGTCGATCACGCCGTCGAACTCGCCCGCGCGCCGCCACAGCACGAGCAGCACGAAGGCGCCCTTCGCGGCCTCCTCCACCAGCGGCGCCGACACGACCGCGCTGAGCTTGCTGCCGTTGCCGCTGCCCAGCAGCAGATCGCCGACGGCTTCGGCGGTGTTGTTGATCAGCAGCGCCGTGATCGTGGCGAAGCACGCGCCCCACGCGAACGCGAGCAGGAGCAGCTTCGCGGGTTCCGGCTCCCACCGGTCCACCCACAGCAGCGCCGGCACCACGACCGCGACCGGGACCAGCGCCGCGACGACCCCGATCATCGCCGGGACCACGCCGACGCGAACGGTGGCGAGGCCGAACAGCAGCAGCCCGCACACCGCCAGCACGACCAGGCCCAGCAAGGGCAGCAGGACGGTGACGCGGCGCGGTCGTCGTGTGTTTCCGAATTGCACGTCGGATCCCCTCACGCCCGGTAACCCTACGTGCACCCGGTTCAGTCTTCGGCGCGGCGCCTGCGCCGCGGCGCCGTGTCACCGGAACCGTGCGCGGCGAGCAGCTCCGTGACCGAACGACCGGCACCCGAACCGTGCGAGCCAGAGGACTCCGGTTGCGGGGTGTAACCACTGCTGTGCGATCCGGCGGCACGGCGGCGGCCGGAGCCGTTCGCGTCGTCCGGCTTGGCGTGGCTGCCCGTGTGCCGCCCGTTGGCGCCGGGAGCCTCCCAGGCGGGCGGCTCGCCGTCGGGGCGGCGGCGCCTGCCCCCACCGCTCTCGGCCATGGGCTCGTCGTCGTCCTCCGCACGGCGCCTGCGGCCGCCGGAACGGCTCTCCTGGATCTCGCGCACGGACGGCGGCAGCGTCGGGTTCGGCTGCGGCTCCTCCGGCACGCTCGCGGCGGCGGCAGCAGCGGCCGCGGGCTCGGCGGTGTGCGAGCCGTGCCTGGACGGCCTCGACGGCGCTGGTTCGGGCTCCGGCTGGCGCTGCGGCTCGAGCCGGGCCGACGGCATCGGCTCCGGCTGCGCCGCGGCCTTCCTCGGCGGTTCCTGGCGCGCGGGCTCCTGGCGCTCCGGACGGGGCGGTTCGGCCCGGGGCGGGTTCGGCCGCGCGGGCGGCATCGCGGGCTGGGACGCCTCGGCGGGCACCTGCCTGCTGGGGCGCGCCGGGGGCAGATCGCGCCTGCTGGGCTCCCCGCTCGCGAACGCCCCGCTGGGAGCCTCGGCGCTTTTAGCGGGCAAACCGTTCCCGGCGGGCGGGCGCCTCGTGGCGGGACCGAACTCGGCCCCCCTGGCCGGGAAGGCCGCGGACAGGTCGTTCACCGGGCGGTCCTTGGACTCCCAGGACGGGGTCCATTCGACGTCGAGGCCCTTGACCAGGTCGGCCGCCTTCGGCCTGCCCGGTTCGGGGTTCGCCGCCGCGGGCGCCTTGCGCTCCGGCGCGCGGGGAGGCCTGGCGGCGGGCTTGGCGCGCTCGACCTGATCGAGCGCGGGCCTGGTCAGCTCGGGCTCGGCCGGAGCGGGCTCCTGCTTGCGTGGTGCCGGGGGCTCGGCACGGGCGGCACGCGCGGGCTGCGCGGGTTTCGGAGGCGTGCTCGGAGTTACGCGCACGGGCTTCGGGACGCGGCGGGTCGGCGGCCCGGAATCGACCTCGGGCTCCGGTCTGGCCGGCTTCGGCTTCTCGGCCGGTTTCGGCGTGCGGCGCTGCTCGGTGCCGTTCGTGTGCTCGATGACGCGGTCGATCAGCTCGGTGGGCCGGTCAGGGACCTCCACGCCGTTCTGCTCGCCGTGACCGGAGCCGTTGCCGTTGTGGCTCGACGCGGCGATCTGCTTGCCATTCGCACCTTGCACGACACGCTGCTTTTCCAGGGAGCGCATGCGGGTGGCCTGCGCGGTCAGCGCGACGCGCTCGTAGAGCACTTCGCCGCCGAAGAGCGCCTGCAGGCTCTCGCGCAGCGCGCTCACCTCGGCACGGAGCGCGTCGAGCTCTTCGCGAGAGTCGTCATCCGCGCGCTCACGCGCTTCGGCCTCGACCTCGAGCTCGAACTCGCGCCTCGCGGCGATCTCGCGTTCGAGCTCCAGTTCGTACAGTTCCTGCGCCTGCGCGACGGCGTCCTCGCTGGCACTCGCGTGCTTGCGGTACCTGACGGCGAGAAACGCGCCGAGCAGTGCGGCCCACAGCGCGGCGACGATGCCGAGCCTGAGCAGGCGCGCGTCATCACTGAGCACGAGGGCGAGCGTGGAGCCGACGGCGAGGAGCAATCCGGCGACAAGCCACGACCTACCCATGAGGCGGCCGCGCGAGTCGTCACCCACGCCAGTCATGCCCAACACCGTACCTTCTAGTAACCCGTCTGAGACCTAGTCGGTACTTCGAGCGGTGGATTCTCCGCGTTAACCGGTCACTCAGCCGGGGCGTTCACTATCACCCCGGTCGGGTGTCCGGCAGCAGTGTTCGAGCCACAGCGCCGCGGCCCCCAGCAGCAGCCCGCCGAGCGCCCCGACCAGCGCGCTGGTGGTGTCGGACGCCGCCGCCGTGAGGTACGACCGCTTGGGGAACAGGTAGGCGGTGGCGCCGAGCCATCCGCCGAGCATCAGGGCTCCGAGCAGCGAAGATGCCTTAGCGAGCGCGACCGAGCGAGCGATCGCGATGGCGCCGAGAACGCGCCCGCCCTTGATCCGCGCCCGGATCGAGAAGGCCAGCACGACCTCGACCAGCGCGAGGACGAACAGCGCGGCCCCGGCCGCGAGCGGCATTCGCGGGAGGGAACCGTAGGCCGTTTGGAAGAGCACGTACCCGACCACAAGGCCGAGCACCCCCGCCACGAGCAGCTCCCGGGGCCGCGTGAAATGCATGGCTCCACCGTATGCGTGTGACGCTCGCCATGTCCGGCCGGATTCGGCCCGGCTGGTCACCCCGATCCGGACAGACCGGATCATCCGCGCCGAGCGCGTTTAGCCCGCTAACTGCGCGCGGGCCGGTGGCCGCGGGGCGGGGGTCGCCGAGTGCGTTTAGCCCGCTAACTGCGGGCCGGGGTGCGCTGGGTCAGCGGAGGGTCAGGGGGGTTCGCCGCACGCCTGCCCGGTCGGATTCCGGGCGCGCGGCCAGCAGGGCGGCCACCGGGCCGTGGCCGGGCAGCTCGGCGTCCGGTTCGATCTCGTGCCAGGGCACGAGCACGCTCGCCCGGTCCGGGGTGCCGGGATGCGGCAGCAGCAGCTCCGGGTCGGCCGACCGGACCCCTTCGACGGTCACTATGTCGACATCGAGGGTGCGCGGGCCCCAGCGCTGCTCGCGGACCCGGCCCGCGGCCCGCTCGAAGGCCTGGCCGGTGCGCAACCACGCCCACTCGTCGCGTTCGGGGTCGTCGACGACGCACACCGCGTTCAGGAAGTCGGGCTGGTCCTCCACGCCCCACGGCGCGGTTTCGTAGACGCTCGAAACCGCGACCAAGTGCGTACCGAGGCCGTCGACCACCGAACGCAGGAACCCGAGCCGGTCCCCGAGGTTCGAGCCGAGCGACAGGACCGCGCGGGTCATCGCTCCCGCCGGATCGTGACGGCGACGTCGTCGAAGGTGAGCGGGATCGGCGCCGACGGCTTGTGCACCGTCACCTCGACGGCGCGCACGCGCTCGTCCTCGAGCACCTTCACCGCGACCGCGCCCGCGACGGACTCGATCAGGTCGAACGGCTCCCCGGCCACGATCGCGGCGGTCGCCTCGGCCAGCTCGCCGTAGTGCAGGGTCTGGTGCAGGTCGTCGGTTTCCGCGGCCGCGGTCAGATCGAGCCACACGACGAGGTCGATGACGAAGACCTGCCCGTCACGCTTCTCGTGCTCGAAGACGCCGTGCCGCCCGAACACGCGCAGCCCGGTCAACGTGATCCGATCGCCGTTGCTCACGGTGCTCCCCGTTCCCATGCCGCCGCCACCGCGACGGCGTCCAGTGACGCGCCGACCTCGTGCACGCGGACACCCCACGCACCCGCCGCGGCGGCGAGCGCGGACACCGCCGCGGTCGCCGTCTCCCGTCCGTCCGGCACCCGCGGATTACCGTCCACATCGGACAGTAGGCGGCCGAGGAAACGCTTGCGCGACGCGCCGACGAGCACCGGGAAACCGAGTTCCAGCAAGGAAGCCAGCCCGTGCAGCAGCGCCCAGTCGTGCTCGGCGCGCTTGGCGAACCCCAGCCCGGGATCGAGCACGATCGCTTCTCCCGCGACGCCTGCCGCCATCGCCGCGTCCACCCGCTCACCCAGTTCCGCCCGCACGTCGCGCACGACGTCGCGGTAGCTGGCGAGCGCGTTCATGTCCTTGCTGTGCCCGCGCCAGTGCATCAGCACCCACGGCGCACCCGAGGCGGCGGCCACCTTCGCCATGGCCGGATCGGCCAGCCCGCCGGACACGTCGTTGATCACGCGAGCGCCCGCGTCGAGCGCGGCCGCGGCAACCTCGGCCCTGGTGGTGTCGACGGAAAGCGCGATGCCTTCCGCGGAAAGCTCCTTGATCACCGGGAGCACCCGCGCCAGCTCGACGCGGGCGTCCACACGCGACGCTCCCGGCCTCGTCGACTCGCCGCCGACGTCGATCATGTCCGCGCCACGCGCCCACATCCGGCGCGCGTGCGCGAGCGCGTCGTCGACGCCGAGGTACCTGCCACCGTCCGAAAAGGAATCCGGGGTGACGTTGAGAACGCCCATCACGGCGCAGCGCCCCGGTGACGGCAGCGCGGAGGTCACCGACGGCTCCGGATCAGCTCGATCGCTTCCGCGCGCGAGGTCGCCGAGGTCTGCAGCATCCCGCGCACCGCCGAAGTCGTGGTGCGGGCACCCGGTTTCCGGATGCCGCGCATCGCCATGCACAGGTGCTCGGCCTCGACCACCACGATCGCGCCGCGCGGCTGCAGCTTGCGCATCAGCGCGTCCGCCACCTGCGAGGTCAGCCGTTCCTGCACCTGCGGGCGCTTGGCGTAGAGGTCGACGAGCCTGGCGAGCTTCGACAACCCGGTGACGCGGCCCTGGCTGTTCGGGATGTACCCGACGTGCGCCACCCCGTGGAACGGCACCAGGTGGTGTTCGCAGCAGCTGTACAGCGGGATGTCGGTGACCAGGACCAGTTCCTGGTGCGACTCGTCGAAGGTCCGGTCCAGCACGTGGTCCGGCACCTCGTACAGCCCGGCGAACATCTCCCGGTAGGCGCGGGCGACCCTGGCGGGCGTGTCCCGCAGCCCGTTGCGGTCGGGGTCCTCCCCGACCGCGAGCAGCAGCTCACGCACCGCCTTTTCGGCCCTGTCCTGGTCGAACACCGGCCCCGGATCGGGGACCGGGCCGCTACTGGCGATGACTGCCGTCCTGGTCGTCCTTGCCGCCTTCGCGACGACGCTCTTCCTGCCCTTCGGCGAACCAGCCGGGCCCGCCGCTCGGCGGCTGCTGCTGCTCGCCCTCGGGACGCCACGGCTGCTGCCCCGGCCGCGACCCCGGCGAGGTCGCCGGGCGCCACCCGGGAGGCGCGCCGTAGTTCGGCGGGCCGCCCTGGCCCTGCTGCGGGCCGCCGTAGTTCTGCGGCCAGCGCCCCGTGCCGTTGGGGCCACCGCCGTTCGGGCCGCCGCCGTTGGGACGGCCGTTCGGCGGGTAGCCACCACCAGTGGGCGGCGGTGCGTACGGGTTGCCCGGGGGCTCCGGGTTCGCGCTGTGCGGCGGCCCGCCGGGCAGGTCGCCCGCACCGGGCGCGGTGCCGACCGGGGTCGGCTCCGGGCGCAGGACCGGCTTCTCCTCCTCCGGCGGCGGCCACGGCTCGCCGCGCTCCATCGCCAGCTCGCCGGGGGTCTTGATCGGCGGCTTGTTCGACGGAGTGCGCTCACCGAACTCGTTGAACACCGTGATGTGCGGCCGTTTCTCGACCGAGGCGAAGATCCGCTCGAGATCCTTGCGCTGCAAGGTTTCCTTCTCCAGCAGCTCGATCACCAGATCGTCGAGCACGTCGCGGTAGGTGTTGAGCACCTGCCACGCCTCGGTGTGCGCGGTCTCGATGAGCTTGCGCACCTCTTCGTCGATCTCGTGCGCGACCTCGTGCGAGTAGTCCGCCTGACGGCCGGCGGAGCGCCCGAGGAACGGGTCGCCCTGCTCCTGGCCGTACTTCACGGCGCCGAGCCGCGCGCTCATGCCGTACTCGGTCACCATCGCGCGGGCGATCTTCGTGGCCTGGTCGATGTCCGAGGACGCACCGGTGGTCGGCTCGTGGAACACCAGTTCCTCGGCGGTCCTGCCACCCATCGCGAAGACCAGCCTGCCGATCATCTCGGAGCGGGTCATCAGCTCCTTGTCGTCCTCGGGGACGAGGAGCGCGTGCCCGCCGGTGCGGCCGCGCGGCAGGATCGTCAGCTTGTAGACCGGCTCGATGTCCGGCATCGCCCACGCGGCGAGCGCGTGCCCGCCCTCGTGGTAGGCGGTGATCTTCTTCTCCTTCTCGGAGATGATCCGGCTCTTGCGCGCGGGCCCGCCGACCACGCGGTCGACCGACTCCTCGAGCGCGGTATCGGTGATCACGTGCCCGTTCTGGCGCGCGGTGAGCAGCGCCGCCTCGTTGAGGACGTTCGCCAGATCCGCACCGGACATCCCGACGGTCCGCTTGGCCAGCCCGGACAAGTCCGTGCCCTGCGCGATCGGCTTGCCCTTGGCGTGCACCTCGAGGATCCGCTGGCGGCCGCGCATGTCCGGCGCGGACACCGGGATCTGCCGGTCGAACCGGCCGGGACGCAGCAGCGCCGGGTCGAGGATGTCCGGCCGGTTGGTGGCCGCGATCAGGATGATGCCGCCCCGCGCGTCGAACCCGTCCATCTCGACGAGCAGCTGGTTCAGGGTCTGCTCGCGCTCGTCGTGCCCGCCGCCGAGGCCGGCACCACGCTGGCGGCCCACCGCGTCGATCTCGTCGACGAAGATGATGCACGGCGCGTTCTGCTTGGCCTGCTCAAACAGGTCGCGGACACGGGATGCGCCGACACCGACGAACATCTCGACGAAGTCGGAACCGGAGATCGTGTAGAACGGCACACCCGCCTCGCCCGCGACGGCGCGCGCGAGCAGCGTCTTACCGGTCCCGGGCGGCCCGTAGAGCAGCACGCCCTTCGGGATCTTCGCGCCGAGCGCCTGGTAGCGCGCCGGGTTCTGCAGGAAGTCCTTGATCTCGTACAGCTCTTCGACGGCCTCGTCCGCGCCCGCGACGTCACCGAAGGTGGTCTTCGGCATGTCCTTGTTGAGCTGCTTGGCCTTCGACTTGCCGAAGTTGAGGACGCGGTTCCCGCCGCCCTGGGCGTTGTTCATCATCCACATCAGCAGCAGGAGCAGCAGCCCCAGCGGGATCGCCATGATCAGCATCTGGCTGAGCCAGCTCGACTGCGTGACGGTGGTGTTGAACTTCAGCGCCGCGGTGCCGTTCTTGGCGTCGAGGAGCGTGCCGTAGATCTGGTCCGCGGCCATCGCGGGGAACTCGGCGATGATCTGGTCGGCCTGCTGACCGTCCACATCGATCTTGTTGGTGAGCTGCAGCTTGAGCCGCTGCTCCTTGTCTTCGATGTTCGCTTCCTTGACGTTCCCCGCCTTGATCTGCTGGATCGCCAGCGAGGTGGGCGCCTGGGTGAATCCGCGATCGCTGTCGAAGAGCTGGCTGGCCGCGAACCACAGCAGCACGGCCGCCACGATCCACAGCAGCGGGTTCTTGAGCACGCGCTTCCGGTCCATACGACTCGGCCGTGGTGGCCTCGACCCTCCCTGGTTAGGCGGTATATGTGACATCCGCCGTCATGGTGTTGACAACTGGCGACGCGGGACGAACCCGTCCCACCAGGGTACCGCCCGGGTGGAGCGGATACCTGGCCGAGCCTCCTGCAGGTCAACGGTCAGTCGCCGATGCAGGTTCCCGCCGCGGCCGCGCGCCGTCAACCGCCAATGGGGCGGATCACCCGGCGCTCGAGCCGGCGATGCTCCGGTGCAGGTCACGAGGGTTGCCCTCGGCTGGGTGCCGAAGGTCACCGCGTGTCGGCTCCCACTTCCTGGACCATCTCGCCGAGCCGGGTCCGCAGCGTCTTGGCGTCCGCGGGCGACACGGTGACCCATTCCCGGCCGTCGGGGCCCGATCTCGACAGGCTCAGGTAGCGGCCGGTCGCGGTGTCGAACCAGCCGAGCACCGGGGAGCGCCGCTTCCCGCCGAGAGAGTTGCGGCTGTTCGCGGCGAGCTGACCGCCCCGCAGCCGCGGCTGGCCGGCGAGCTTCCCGTACGCCTCGCGCGGGTCCGCGGTGACCTTGTCGGTCAGCGACGGGCGCGTTTTGCCCGCTAAACGCTCCCGGCGCTTGCCCTTGCCGGTCTCCTCCGGGGCGGCGGCCGTGCGCACGGGCACCCGGATCGGCGCGGTGTGCAGCGCTTCCTCCAGCGGCAGCGTGATGGACGCCTCGGAGCCACGCGGCCCCGCGGGGAGCAGGTCGACGACGGTCGACGCGAGCCCTTCGGCGAAGGCGGGTCTGAGCCAGATGCCGTCGGCATCCTGGATCGCCACCACACCGGTCTTCCCGTCGGTGGCGGCGAGCACGGACACCGGGGGCTGCTGGAACTCCGGGATGTGCAGCGCGTCGATGCTCAGCGTCGGCCGCGCGAGGACCGTCAGCCAGTCCTCGATGTGCGGTTCGAGCCGCCCGTAGCTGTCACGGACGCCACGCGCCTTCAACTCGGTGTGCGCGCGCTGCCGCAACATCGACCGCTCGTCCTCGGTCGCGCCGTGCGAACGCACCGACAGCGGGTACGGCAGTTCGCCGATCCCCATCGCTTCCCAGAGGAAGTCGAACGAGAGCGGCGTGAAGAACTCCTGCGCGCTCATGCGCCACCTCCTCTTGCCGGTGGGAACAACATCGCCATCACGTCACGGTAGTGGCGGGCTGCCCGATCCGTCACAGCGGTGCCGCGGCGGCGTTCACCACACCGGACAGCATTTCGCCGAGGCGGTGCCGCAGCGTCGCCGCGTCCGCGGGCGCGATGGTGATCCAGTCGCTGCGGTCGTGACCGCGGCTCGCCTGCGTGAAGTAGCGGCCGGTGTCGGTGTCGAACCAGCTCAGCACCGGCGACCGCGACCTGCCGCCCATCCGGTTGCGCGCGTTGGCGCCGATCTGGCCGCCGCGGAGGCGCGGCTGCGCGTGCAGCCGCGCCAGCGCCTTGCGGTCCTCGTCGGCACTCGCCCTCCCGTCGGGCCGCGCCGGCCCGCGCCGCTGCAGGAAGTCCGCGCCGGACGCGGACATCAGCTGTTCGAGCGGCACGGTGATCGACTTCTCGGTGCCCCTCGGCACCCCCGGCAACAGCGAGATGATCGCGGTCGCCAGCCCGTCCGGCGGGATCGGGCTGAAGTGGAAGCCGCGGTCGTCCTGCACCAGCAGCAACCCTTGGCTGCCCAGCGCGGAGGCCACCGCGAGCAGCGGACGCGCGTTCGGCGCCGTGATGTGCACGCCGTCGAGGCTCACGTCCGGCGCGGCGAGCACGCCGAAGGAGTCCTCGATGGACGGGTCGAGCCTGCCGCGCTCGTCGGTGAGGTTGCGGGCGCCGAGCGCGGCGAGGGTGTCCCGGCGCAGCACATCGCGCTCTTCGATGGTCGCGCCGTGCGAGCGCACCTCGAACGGGTAAGGCAGCTCACCCGCGCCGTGTACCTCCCAGAGGAAGTCGAGCTCGACCGGAGTCAGGAAGACCGGCCCCACGTCAGCCTTCCTCGTCGTCACTCCAGGCACCGATGACCGGCGGCGGGGTGGCTTGGTTGGCACCGAAGGCGTCGTCGGGGTCGGGCTCGATCAGGAACGAGGCGTGCGTGTGCTCCTCGTCCTCCTGCGCGTGGGCACCGTGCGCGCCCATGCCCGGCGACATCGGGGCCATGCCCTGCTGCTGACCGCCGCCGATCGTGCCCGCGGGCGAGACCACCGCGGGCCCCTGCGGGGCGTTCGCGGTCGCGCTGTTGCCCTGCTGGTTGTCCGCCGAGGCCGAGGTCTCGTCGCTCTGCTTCTGCTTCGTGCTGCCGCTGCGGTTGCCCGCGGCGAGCGTGCGCCCCGCGGCGAGACCGAGCCCGCCGCCGACTCCGGCGAGGCCGAGCTGCTGGCCCACGCTGCCGCCCGAATTCGGTGCCGGAGCGGGTGCGTGCGCCGAACCGGAGCCGGAGACAGCGCCCGCTTCGGGGCCGTGCGGCGCGGGCGGCTGGTAACCGGCCTGCGTCGTGTGCTGGCCCTCGGCACCGGTGCCGAGGATCGGGTTCGTCGCGAACGAGCCGCCTCCGGTGCCGACACCGCCTGCGCCGATGTTGGCACCCGTGACGTGCGCGGCGCTGACGTTCGCCGAGGTGCCGCGCGCGCCACCGGCGTGCGGCGGGAGGCCGAGCGACTCCGGGCCGAAGCTCGGCGTCGTGTTGTCCACTTCGGACATCGCCTTGGTGTAGGCGTTGAAGTAGGCGACCTGCTGCGCCTTCACGTCCTTCGCCGCGTCGAACTGGGCCTTCTGGTCGGCGATCATCGCCGCCGGGCCGCCGGCCAGCATCGCGGTCATCGACGCCTGCGGGTCGAACTCCTTGGGCGCGGGCATCTTCTTCACCTCGGCCGCCGCGGCGGCCTGCTGCGCGAGCCTGGTGCCCATCGAGTGCGCGGCCTCGCCTGCCTGCGAGCTCGAGTTCGCGATACCGACGAGCGTGCCCTGCGCGGCGGCGGCACCCTGGCCGACCCACACCGAGCCGAGCTCGGAGATCGCGTTGTACAGGTCGTTCGCGGCCTGGTGCAGTTCCTTGCCGTGGCCGGTCCACGCGTGCCCGGTGCTCTCCGCCGTCGACGGGTCGTTGTTCACCGTCGCGCCGCGGTAGAGCTCCGTGCTGCCCTGGGCGTCCCAGTTCGGCAGCGCGCCGATCGCCCTGTCCTCACCGATGTCGAACCCGTCCGAGCGGTTGCGGGCGTTCTGGACGATCGCGACGCTGTCGCCGCCGTCACCGAGCGGGACACCGGAGCCCGATGTCTGGCCGGATTCTTCGCTGCTGTGCTTCGCCATGACTTTCCCGTCCCCCTTCTCGCCTCAGGCCTTGCCGCGCAGCGCGCGGGCGCTGTCGTCGTCGATCTGCTTGTAGTGGCCCATCGCCGCGACGATCGCCTGCTCGGCCTGGTCGTACTGGGTGTAGAGGTTGCGCAGCGCCTGCTTGTAGGAGTCGCCCCCGCCGTCGGCGCGCTGGGAGAACTTGGTCGAGATGGCCTGGCCGACGGGGTTGGCGCCCAGTTTCGGGGCCTCCGCGAGCGAGCCGGACCCGTTGAGGAGGTTCTCCACCGCGTCCTTGCCCCTGCGGATCTTGTTCAGCACGGTCTGCGCGGCGTCGGGATCGACACCGATCTGGCCGTTCAGAGCGGCCGCACGGAACGCACTGGCGTCCGCCGAGCTGTTCGTCCCCATCTGTCCCTCTCCTGCCCCAAGTACCGCCGCGCCGGGTACGCGGCTCCCTCTTCGCTTAGGTTAACGCACCGAAGACCCGCCTATGACGCGTTCCGGGCAGACGCGGTTCCCCTGCCGCCGAACCCGTCACCAGTGATTTTCTCCCGAACCACGACCGAGCGTCCAGAGGTTCAGGACGAGTAGACCTTCGGGTCGAGCGTGCCGATGTAGGGCAGGTCCCGGTACCGCTCCGCGTAGTCGAGGCCGTAGCCGACGACGAACTCGTTCGGGATGTCGAACCCGATGTACTTGACCGGCACATCGACCTTGACGGCTTCCGGCTTGCGCAGAAGCGAGCACACTTCGAGCGAGGCGGGGTTCCGGCTCGCGAGGTTCTTCAGCAGCCACGACAGCGTCAGGCCGGAGTCGACGATGTCCTCGACGATCAGGACGTCGCGTCCCGCGATGTCGCGGTCGAGGTCCTTCAGGATCCGCACCACGCCCGAGGACGAGGTCGCCGAGCCGTACGAGGAGACGGCCATGAACTCGAGCTGCGCCGGCATCGGCAGCGCGCGGGCGAAGTCGGTCATGAACATGACCGCGCCCTTCAGCACGCCGACCAGCAGCAGGTCCGAAGGTCCCCCGTTTTCGGGGTAATCCGCGGCCACCTTGGCGGCCAGCTCCGCGATCTTGTCGTTGATCTGCTGCTCGGTGACGAGCACGGAGGCGATCTCGCCTTCGTACACGGGTCAATCCCCTTTGGTGGTGGTGAATGCGGGAAGCACGCTCAGCCTGCCATGCGCCCGCCGCGCCACCAAGTCGCCCGGCAGCCCCACCCCGCCCTGTCCGCGCCAGCGGCCGACGAGCTCGTCCACCGACCGCAAATGCGCGTCCGTCAGCTCTTTGACGCCCGCATCCAGCAGCCATCGGCGCAGGACACGGCGCCGGAGCGCGGGCGGCAACGGCTCCAGCTCACCCACTGCGAGCTGGCCGTCCTCGGCGGTAATCCCCCGCGCGAGTGTGTCCAATGCCTCACTGTCCTCGCGCAGCTGGGTCGCCGTCCGCGCGAGCGCGGCCGCGACGCCGCCGTTGAGGACGTCCTCGAGCAGGGGCAGCACCTCGTGGCGCAAGCGGACCCGTGTGAACCGAGACTCCGAGTTGTGCGGGTCTTCCCAAGGCGTCACGCCCAGCTCCGCGCACGCCGCGACCGTCGTCTCGCGAGGGACGTCGAGAAGCGGGCGACCCCACGGCGGATCCAGCGGGCGCATGCCCGCCAGGGAGCGGGGCCCCGAGCCGCGGCCGAGGCCCAGCAGCACGGTTTCGGCCTGGTCGTCGCGGGTGTGGCCGAGCAGGATCAGCGCGCCGGGTGGTGCGGCCGCCCGCAGCGCCGCGTACCTGGCCTTCCTCGCCGCCGCCTCGGGGCCGCCTCGGCCGCCAACCTCGACCGTCAGCACCTCTGCCGATTCGAGGCCCAGCTCGCGCGCGGTTTTCGCCGCCGTCTGGGCGATTTCGGCGGATCCTTCCTGGAGGCCGTGATCGACGATTAGCCCGCGAACTGCGCGCTGCAGCCGACGCCCGGTGAAGGCGGCCGCCTCCGCGAGCGCGAGCGAATCGGCGCCGCCGGACACCGCGACAACCACCTCGCCCCGCGGCCAGGACGGGTCGGCCAGCCGGTCCCGCACGGCCTTGCGGACCCGCGCGAGCGCCGGATGCGGTGCGCCGCTCACCCGTGGACCCGGCGCACCCAGCTCTCCGGAGCCGAGATCTCGGCGCGGGTCGGCAGCGTGTTGGGGGAAGTCCACACCGCGTTGAACCCGCTCATGCCGACCTCGTCCACCACCTGCCTGGTGAACGCGGCACCCTGCGCGTACTGGCGGATCTTCGCGTCGACGCCGAGCAGGCTCCGCAGCAACCGGTCCAGCAGGCTGCCGCCGTTGCGGCGCGCGGTGAACCGCGCGCGGATGGTCTCGACCGACGGCACCACGCTCGGACCCACCGCGTCCATCACGTAGTCCGCGTGGCCTTCGAGCAGCGTCGACAGCGCCAGCAGGCGATCGAACACCTCGCGCTGCTTCGGCGACTGCAGCAGATCGGCCAGCGCCAGCGAGCCCTCGGCCTTGGCCCGCTTCGCCTGCCGCAGCGTCTCCGGCAGGTTCGTCACCAGTTCCGTGATGCCATCGGCGTCGGCACCGGTGAGCCCGCCGACCAGTCGCTCGACCTCGTCGGTGAAGTAGTCCCGCAGCCAATCGACCGCGGTGAACTGCAGCCGGTGCGTGCACTCGTGCAGGCACACCCACAACCGGAAATCGGTACCGGGCACCTTCATCGCGCGCTCCGCGGTCACCACGTTCGGCGCCACGAGCAGCAGCCTGCCTTCGCGGTCCTCGCCGCCGAACGGGTCGTACTGGCCGAGCACCCGCGACGCGAGAAACGCCAGCACCACACCCGTCTGCACCCCGGCGCCACCCGCGAGCACCGGCGCGAACGGCCCGCGCTGCACGTCGCCGAGGGCCTTGCCGGTCAGCGCGTCCAGCCCGGCCGCCGCCGACCGCACCCAGCCGGGCCGGTCCACCACCGTGCCCGGCAACAGGGGCAGTCCCGCGCCGAGCCCGGTCAGCTCCCGCACGTGCGCCTCCGCGTCGATCGTCAGATCGCGCAGTTCGACGACCGCCCGCTCCGCCTCGTCGCGCGGCACCGTCGGCCCGCCGCGCGCGAGGAACGCCCCGGTCGACGCGGCAAGGGACCAGTCGACGATCGGCCTGCCCTCGGTCTTCGTGCTCATCCCTCGAAAGTACTGGACTCTTTATCGGGCGGCTGAATTCGCGCTGCCAGGGCGCGGCGCCTGTGGTGAGGCGCCGGTTGGTCGCGGGGTGCGCCCTGCCATCGCGAATTCAGAGGGCCTTGGCGGCCCTGCGCCCGACTGCACGCTCCCGGCGCGCGGGGCGCGCCGGATCGCAGTTGTGGCTGGGTTGGGAGTGGCCGCGCCTTCGGCGCGGACCTCGCGGCACTCGGGGGTAGGCGGGCGAGTGGGTTTCGGTAGGCGCGCGGCTTGGGGGCCGCTTAGTGCATTTAGCGGGCTAAACGTTGTCGGCGGGTGCGCTGGGGGCATGGGGGTCCCTGAGTGCGTTTAGCGGGCTAAATGTCGCGGTTTAGGTGCAGCCGCAGGTTTTTAGTTTGGCGGCGATCGCGTCGAGTGCCTTCCGGCTGGGGTCGGTCGATCCGCCGTTCGACATCAGCGCGAACACCAGGACCCTGCCGTCCTTGTCCAGGACGACGCCGGCGAGCGTGTTGACCCCCGACAGCGAACCGGTCTTGGCGCGCACCCAGCCCTTGCCCCCCGACGAGTTCGGGTCGGCGTAGCGGGACGCGAGCGTGCCCGTGCCACCCGCCACCGGCAGCCCGACGAGGATCGGCCGCAGCTTCGCCGAACGCTCGTCCTTGCCCTCCGGCGCGGCCGCGGCACCGACGATCTCGGCGAGCACCTTCGACGGAACTTTGTTCAAAGTGGACAGTCCGCTGTTGTCGGACAGCTCGACGCCGGTGAGGTCGAAGTTGTGCTGCTTCAACACATCCAGCGTCGCGGCCGCGCCGCCTTCGAACGTGGCGGGCTTGCCGGTCGCGATCGCGGTCTGGCGCGCCACGGCGTCGGCGAGCGTGTTGTCCGATGCCTGCAGCAGCTGGCTGACGAGCTCCGTGATCGGCGCCGACTTCACCTCGCCGAGCACCTTCGCGCCCTGCGGCGCCGTGGCGTTCATCGTGCCCGCCACGTTCGCGCCGAGCCGATCGGCGAACTGCTTGGCCAGATCGGCGGCGGGATTGGGCGTGCGCGCGGAGTGGTCGTCGCTCGGATCGAGCCTGCCCGCGTCGAGCATCGCGGGCACCATCGACGCGGTGTACGTCGGCACGTCGCCCGCCGCGAGGCCGGGGGCCGTGGTCGGTCCCGAGAAGAGCGACAGGTCGATCTGGACGTTCTTGATCCGCCCGCCGGACGCGTTCTTCACCTGCGAGACGAGGTCGTCGAGATGCGCGCCGCCGGGGTAGAGGGGGTCCTTTCCCTTCGGCAGCGAAGACAACGTGACGTCCCCGCCGCCGACGATCACGGCCGTGTCCGGCGAAGCCCCCTGCACGACCTTCGTGGAGATCTGCTTGCCGTGGTCGATCGCGAGCAGCGCGGCGGCGGTGGTCAGCAGCTTCGTGGTCGACGCCGGGGTCAGCGGCTGGCCGGGATCGCGGTTCCACAGCGTCGTGCCGGTCGCCGGGTCGAGCACGCTCCCGGTGAGCGTGCCCAGCGCGGAGTTGCCCGCGGGCCCGGCGAGCGCCGCCTGCACGGCGGCCGGGGTCGGTGCCGCCTTGCTGGTGTCGGGTGCCTTCAGCTGCAGCGCGACGGGCACGGGCGACGGTTCCGGGCCCTTCGGCGCGTTGGGCGCCCACGGCAGCGCGAGCCGGTTGGACACCACGGGCAGCGCGAGCGCCACGCCGACCGCGATCACCAGTACCAGCGCGAGCGAACCGATCAGCAGGCCACGCCGCTTCCGCTTCTTCGGCGGCACGTCCGGCCCCGGCTCGGCGGCCGGCGGCGGCGCGGGCGGCTCCGCACCCGTGGTCGCTTCGGCGGGACGGAGCTCGCCCGACGGTTCGATTCGGACCGGAAGGGCATGCGGTGCGGGCGGCACCGGGGGCAGCTGCTGCGGAGGCGGCCCGTCGGCACGGCGCTCGTCCTGGCGCGGCTGCGGCGGCCGCACCGGCAGCTGCTGGGTTTCGCGCTCGGGAAACTCTTCGCGCTGGCCGGGCGTCTCTTCGGGCCGCTGCCAGACCGGGCGGGGCTGATCCGGCTGCGGCTGTTGGTGCGGCTGCCGCGGCCAGCTTTCGACGGGCAGTTCCTGGGTTTCGCGCTCGGGATACGCTCCTTGTCGCCCGCCGCGATCGCCCGGATGCCCGCTGTCGTCGCCGAGATCGGGGTTCAGCGACGCCGGACGCCTCGGCCGCACCTGCGGCTGCTCGAATTCCCGCGGCGGCTGCGGCTGGCTCGGCGCGCGCTCACCTGGCGCGGCGGGCGGCTGCTGCCCGAGCGGCGGCGCGGAGGCGAACCAGTCCTTCTTCCCGAAGTCCTGCTGGTCCCTCGGCGGCTGCGGTTGCGGGGGCGGTGGAGGCGGCGGGACGGGCGCCGACGCCGGTTCGGGCTGGTGACCGGGGGTGAAGAGCGACCCGGCCGAGCGGTCCGGCCGCTGGGGCTCCGAGGCGGGCTGGAACAACGACGCCGGCCGCGCTTCGCGTTCCTCGGGCTGCTTCGGCCGCTCGATCCACGCCGTCTGCGACTCCGAAAAAGTGACCTTCCGCACGGGCAGCTGTGCGGTGCTGCCCGCATCGGCCTCGCGCGCGCCGTCGCCACCGTCCGAATCATCGGACGGCCACAGCGGTTCTTCCTGCTCGGGCACGCGCCCTCCCGGTACGTACGAGGTCTTGACAGGGGTGAGGTCAATACGACATCCGTGCGACTTCACCGCGGTGCGTAGTCCACACTAGTGAAGTCAAAACAAGCGAAACGGTGAGCCGCCCACGACGCGTGGCAGCCCTTGACTTCAGAGCAGCGAGGACGGCGTGGAATTCGACGTCACGATCGAAATCCCCAAAGGGGAACGCAACAAGTACGAAGTGGACCACAAGACGGGGCGCATCAAGCTCGACCGCACCCTGTTCACGGCCACCCAGTACCCGGCCGACTACGGGTTCATCGATGACACCCTCGGCCAGGACGGCGACCCGTTGGACGTGCTGGTCCTGGTGCAGGAGCCGACCTTCCCCGGGTGCCTGATCCGCTGCCGCGCGATCGGGATGTTCCGGATGACCGACGAGAAGGGCCCCGACGACAAGGTGCTCGCCGTGCCGTCGGACGACCCGCGCCTGGAGCACCTGCGCGACATCCACCACCTGAACGAGTTCCACAAGCTCGAGATCGAGCACTTCTTCCAGGTGTACAAGGACCTTGAGCCCGCGAAGAGCGTCGAGGGCTCCGCCTGGGTCGGCCGCGTGGAGGCCGAGGCCGAGATCGAGCGGTCGTACGAGCGCGAGAAGGACCGGCTGGCCAAGGAGGCCGTCGACGGTCCCGCGGAGCACTGAGCTCTCTCCTCACGAAGAAGGCCCTTCACCTGGCTGGTGAAGGGCCTTCGTTCGTTTCCGGGACGTGGCGTCAGCCCGCCAGCGCCAGCTCTGCCTTCGCCGCGTCCTCTTCGGCACGCTGCTCCAGCGCGGACTTGTCGGAGAGCGGGTTCTCCTTGAGCAGCCACACCAGCGCGAAGCCCGCGGCCAGCACAACGCCACCGACCAGGAAGACCGTGCTCATCGAGCTCGAAAAGCCTTCCAGGATCGGGCGCGCCAGCACCGGGTCGAGACCGGACAGGAACGACGTGTCGTTGATGTCCATACCGCCGGCCATCTTCCGCGTGAACTCCGGGTGCGCGGCCAGTGCCGCGACGTAGGAGGGGCTCGCCATCGCCGAGCGGATCGCGGCCGCGATCCGGTCGCCGACCACTCCGAACAGGATCGACATGAAGACCGCGGTGCCCGCGGTGCCGCCGATCTGCCGGAAGAACGTCGCGGACGAGGTGGCCACGCCGATGTCGCGGGCGGGGACGTCGTTCGTCGCGGCCAGCTGCAGCGTCTGCATCGAAGCGCCGAGACCGAGGCCGATCAGGAACGCGATCGCCATCACGACCGCCATCGGGGTGTCCACGCCGATCGTGGCGAGCAGGAACAGCGCGGCCGACATGACGCCGAGCCCCGCCACCGCGAACGCCTTGTACCTTCCGGTCCGCGAAATCACCCTGCCGCTGGTCAGGCTGGCGATCATGATCCCCAGCGTCAGCGGGAGCATCTGCAGCCCGGCCGCGGTCGGCGTCGCGCCCTTGACGATCTGCAGGTACAGCGGCAGCGACATCATCGCGCCGAACATGCCGACGCCCTGGACGACCGTGACCAGCGTGGCCACCCGGAACACCGGCCGCTTGAACAGGCGGAGCGGGAGCAGCGCGGCGTCGCCCATGCGGCGCTCCTGCCAGATGAACGCGGCGACGCCCAGCGCGCCGATGGCGTACATGACCAGCGAGGCAGCCGATCCCCAGCCCCATTCGCGGCCCTGCTCGGCCACGATCAGCAGCGGGACGAGCCCGGCGGTCAGCGCCACCGCGCCCCAGTAGTCGACCTTCTGCGCGACGCGGGTGTGCGGGATGTTCAGCACCTTGCTCACCACGACCAGCGCGGCGAGCGCGATCGGCACGTTGACCAGGAAGACCCAGCGCCAGCCGGTGATGCCCGCGAAGGAGTCGAGACCGGCGAAGAAACCGCCGACGACCGGGCCCGCGACGCTCGAAATGCCGAACACGGCCATGAAGTAGCCCTGGTACTTGCTGCGCTCGCGCGGCGCGGTGATGTCGCTGATGATCGCCAGCGCCAGCGACATCAGGCCACCCGCGCCGAGGCCCTGGAAGGCGCGGAACGCGGCCAGCTCGTACATCGACCCCGCCATCCCGCTGGCCAGCGAACCGGCCAGGAACAGCGAGATCGCCGTCAAGTACATGGGTTTGCGGCCGTAGAGGTCGGACAGCTTGCCGTACAGCGGCGTCGACAGGGTCGCGGTGATGAGGTATGCGGTCGTCGCCCACGCCTGCAGGCTCTGGCCGTGCAACTCGTCGGCGATCGTCTTCATCGCCGACGACACGATCGTCTGGTCGAGCGCGGCGAGGAACATGCCGAGCATCAGCCCGGACAGCACGGTCAGGATCTGGCGGTGGGACAGCCTGCCCTTCGTAGCGGCTCCTCCTTCCGCCGTGGTGGTTTCGCTCATGGGGCCCTCCAAAGACTCGGCGCAGTTGCTTGTAGACGTCAACTACTTGATGAGTGCAAGTGTTCCCCGAAAGCTTGTATCGAGCAAGCAACTTCCCTGTGACCCTGCTCTCGCCGAGCGCGTTTAGCCCGCTAACTGCACTCCGCGGGCGACCGGGCGGGAGGGGCTGGACGCACGAGGGCCCCGGTGAGCAGCGCTCACCGGGGCCCTCGGAGGCGGAGCGTCAGACGGTGTAGCCCGGGATCGGGAAGGACGCCAGTAGCTCGCGGATCTCGGCCGCGATCGCGGGCAGTGCCGCCTCGTCGTCCTTCGCGACGGCGGCGACCGTGCGGTCGATCCACTCGGCGACCTGGGTCTGATGCTCGGGCCGCAGCCCGCGCGTGGTGATCGCGGCGGTGCCGAGCCGGATGCCGGACGGGTCGAACGGCTTGCGCGGGTCGAACGGCACGGTGTTGTAGTTCAGCTCGATGCCGGCACGGTCCAGCGCCTGCGCCGCGGGCTTGCCCGCGACGCCCTTGTTCGTCAGGTCGATCAGCAGCAGGTGGTTGTCGGTGCCGCCGGACACCAGGTCGTAGCCGCGCTCGACGAGCGCCTCGGCGAGTGCCTTCGCGTTGGCGACGATGGCGTGCGCGTATTCGGCGAACGACGGCTTCGCGGCCTCGCCGAGCGCCACCGCGATCGCCGCGGTGGTGTGGTTGTGCGGTCCGCCCTGCAGCCCGGGGAACACCGCCTTGTCGACGGCCTTGGCGTGCTCGGCGTCGGAGAGGATCATCGCGCCGCGCGGCCCGCGCAGGGTCTTGTGCGTGGTCGTGGTGATCACCTGGGCGTGGCCAACCGGCGACGGGTGCGCGCCGCCCGCGACCAGCCCCGCGATGTGCGCGATGTCGGCGACCAGCACGGCGTCGACCTCGCGGGCGATCTCCGCGAAGGCGGGGAAGTCGATGGTGCGCGGGATCGCGGTGCCGCCCGCGAAGATCAGCTTCGGCCGGTGCTCGCGCGCGAGGTCGCGCACCTGGTCGAGATCGACGCGGCCGGTCTCCTTGCCGACGCCGTAGCGCACGGGCGTGAACCACTTGCCGGTCGCGGACACGCTCCAGCCGTGCGTGAGGTGCCCGCCGTCGGGCAGCGCCATGCCGAGCACGGTGTCGCCCGGCTTGGCGAACGCCAGGTAGGCGGCGAGGTTCGCGGGAGAACCGGAGTATGGCTGCACGTTGGCGTGGTCGACACCGAACACGGACTTCGCCCGCTCGATCGCCAGTGTCTCGACCTGGTCGATGAGCTGCTGGCCTTCGTAGTAGCGCTTGCCCGCGTAGCCCTCGGAGTACTTGTTCGTGAGCACGGTGCCGGTGGCTTCGAGCACCGCCTGCGAAACGTAGTTCTCCGACGCGATGAGCCGGATCTTTTCGTGCTGCCGCTTGGCTTCGTCCTCGACGAGCCCGGCGATCTCCGGGTCGGCGGCGGCGAGTGTCGGGATGGCGGGCTGATGGCTCATGGGCGTTCTCCTGCCGTTCCGGCGGCACCCAGGCGCGCGGTGCCTGCTCGTCGTCCGCTCCCCGGTGGTGCTCCACCTCGATGCGCCAGTCGCTGCTGCGCCCGGATTGTATCGGTGACCGGGCACGTGGCCAGTGCGCCCGGTCACCGGGAATCAAGCCGGGTGCGAACGCCCGATGACCGCGAACGGGCCGACGTTTTCGCGGTGGAAGCGCGGGCCGTCGAACAGCTTCGCCGGGAACGACACGGTCCGGTACCCGATGTTCTCCATACCCGGGTACAGGTCGAACGTCAGCGTCAAGGTCAACGAGTCGCCGTCCTTCCGCAGCACGAACACGTCCGGTGCGCGGAACCTGCTCGAATCCAGCAGACCGGCCAGCTCGGCCGACGATCCGGCGTTGGCCCACGCGTCGATCTCCGCGGCGCGCGCGTTGTAGTCCGCGAGCGGGTTGGCCCAGCCGGAGATCGTGGTCTGGAAGCCGTAGTACGGGCGCACCGAGAGCAGGTCGTTGAACGCGGTGAGGACCACCGGCTTCTTCCCGCCCATGCTTTCGACCGTGCTCGCGAGCTTCGGCAGGTAGTAGCCGTCCTTCTCCGGGTCGCGATGGCCGTGCGCGTTGGTGCCGGTCAGGTCGTAGTCCGCGAACGCGGAGTAGAGGAACCCCGGCATGAGCGGGACCTTGTCCGCGGTCTGGGTGCCGGACACCACGCACAGCAGCGCGAGCACGCCCGCGACGGCGTTGCGGCCGGTGACCCGGCTCGGCGTGGTCCACGACGGGGTGGGCACGTGGTCGAAGAGGTGGCCGAACCGCGGGAGCACCCAGCGCAGCAGCTCGACGCCGGCGAGCACGCCCGCGCACCACAACGTCACCTCGAGCAGCGGCTCGATCCGGAACGGCAGCAGCGTCAGCTGGCGCACGCTCGCCAGCATCGAAAGCGCGTACCAGGCGTAGCAGAGGGCCGCGAGCCCGGCGAGGACGCGCGCGGCGACCGAACGGCGCCACGCGAACATCAACCAGCCCGCGCCGAACAGGCAGATCACGCCCGACACCGAAGCCTGGAACATCGGCAGCGGGAACTCCGCGCCGTTCTCCGGCAGGTAGCGCAGCGCGGTGCTGCCCTCCGGCTGGTGGGTCACCATCGCGGCGAGGTACGGCACCCAGGCCGCCGCGACGAACGGCAGCGCGAACAACCCGATCCCCACCAAGCGCGCGATTAGCCTGCGAAACGTGACCCCGGCGGGAGCCAGCCGTCTGGTCCGCGAGGTGAGGAAGGCGGCCACCGCGAAGGCCACCAGCAGGAACAGGAAGAAGCCGAACACCAGCGTGTACACCGCGCCCGCGATGCCGAGGAACACCCCGACCACGGCCATCGGCACCAGCACCTCGGCCTTGTCCGCCCGCTCGCGCACCGCGCCCTTGAACAGGGCCCAGGCGATGAACACGAGCGGCGGCAGCAACGCCAGCAGCGCCCACGAGTACGGCTCGTAGACCGGGCCGCGCAGCCCGACGATCGTGGTGGCCAGCGCCAGCAGCAGCGCGGTCCGCCTGCTGACGACGGCGCTCCACAGCACGAACGCCGCCGCGGCCGCAGCCGCGATCGTCACAATCGCGAAGGGCTGGTACGCCTCCCAGCCCTCCAAGCCGAGGAGGTTCGCGAAGCGGCCGCCGACCCAGAACCAGCCCGCGGGGTAGAACGGCGGCAGCCCGGCGTAGTTCAGGTCCGCGAGCGAAGCGGAGTCGGTGAGCCGTTCGAGGTACTGCACCCTCGTCGTCTGGTCCCAGGCGAGCCCGCCGAGGTAGAGCTTGCTCCCGGCGAGCGAGAAGGAAAGCCACAACGTGCCGACGGTGCCCGGCAGGACCCACGAGGCGACGGTCGCCCATCGCGGCCATTTCGCCCGCACGGCGAGGAACAGGATGACCGCCGCCACGGCCGCGATGCTGAACGCGGAGAGCGCGGCCGGCAGGAACGAAGCGGTCGGCAGATGCAGCTTTCTGACCGCGAACTGCGCCAGGAGGCTCACCACCGCCGCGACAACGACGGCGATCGGCAACTCGGCGAAGACCCGCCGCACCCTGGCCGTTTCGGCAACCGCTCCGGGCTCCGTGGTCGGGTCCAGCGGGCGGGTGCCGGTGGTCACGTTCGGGGCACGGGGAGTGGACATGCCCGGATTATCTCGGCCGGTGCGCGGCCGCCGCACGGACGGGCGTCGACGGTGACGTGACTCACTCCGGGACGTCGAGCCGCTCGACGCCTTCGGCGTGCCGCCGGGCGAGGTGCTGGTAGACCTCCGCGTTGTGCTCCACCCACACCCGCGCCGAATCCGTCATCGGCACGTGCTTCTTGGCCGGGCTGCCCATCGCGATCACCTCGTCCGGCACCACCGAACCCGGCGTCACCGTGGCACCGGCGGCGACCAGCGCCTTCGCCCCGATCCGCGCCTTGTCCAGCACCGTGGACCCGTTGCCGATCAGCGCCTGCTCGCCGATGGTGCAGTCGTGCACCAGGCACTGGTGCCCCACCGTGACGTTCTTCCCGATCTCGCACACGCCGTCGTTGACGTGGACCACGGAGTTGTCCTGGATGTTCGCGCCCTCGCGGACGACGATCCGGCCGAAGTCCGCGCGCAGCACGGCGCCGTACCAGACGGACGCGCCGGCCTCGACGACCACGTCACCGATCAACGTGGCCGTCGGGGCGATCCAGGCGTCGGGGTGCACAGAGGGGCGCAGGCCCTCGAAGGAGAAGATCGGCATGCGAGCACCCTAGGCCGCCCGCACGCCGATCCGCTCAGCCGATGGCCGCGTTGACGATCAGGTCGACGGCTTTGTCATTGCGGGTCGTCTCCCGGCCGATGACTTCGTCCGGCGGGTAGAAGCCGGGGTTCGCCCCGCGCGGGTACATCTCGAAGGTGTAGCTGAGGATCTTGTGCTCGAACCACATCCAGTCGTTGACCGAGCCGTCGGTGATGTACAGATCGCTCGACTGCTCCGGGGTGTAGCCGTTCGTCCCCGCCATCTGCCTGCCGAGGCTCGCGAACCGCTGCGCCTCGGCCGCGGTCATGCCCGGCGCGGTGTCGTCGTAGGTGTACCCGTATGGCCACAGCACGAGTTCGGAATAGGTGTGGAAATCAATGTGCGTCTTGATCTGCTGCACACCGCCGACCTTGTGCGACGAGACCCAGTTCGCTACCGCCTTCGGTTCCGGTGCCGAGAATGCGGCCGTGCCGCGGTAGGTCTCGCTCGACGGGCTGCCGCTGGAACCGCCGCAGCAGCCCCATTTGTAGCCCCAGTTCCGGTTGGTGTCGGTGCCCTGGCCCTGCCGGTTCTTGCGCCACATGTGATAGCGGCCGCCGGAGATGTCGTACTCGGAGCCATCCGGGTTCACACTCGGCAGCACGAAGATCTCCGTGGAGTCCACCATCCGCTTGATCGCGGGATCGGTGGCGTAGCCGTTGGTCAGCCGCTTCACGATGTGCAGGCACATCTCGGTGGTGAGGTGCTCGCGCGCGTGCTGGTTGCAGGTGAAGAGCACTTCGGGTTCGTTCTCGTCGGTGGCCGCGTTGTCGCTGATCTTGATCACCCGGAGATCGCGTCCCTCGTACGACTTCCCCGCGCTCGAAAGCGCGGTGATCGACGGGTGGTCCCGTACGGTCTGCTGCAGTTCCGCACCGGTCTCGGCGTAGGTGTGGTAACCCTCGTCCCCGGCGGGGAAATCCGCCGCGACCGCGAACGGGCCCGCGGACGACGGCGCCGCCTGTCCGCGCGCTTCGAGCCGGAAACCCTTGGCGCGCAACGACTTCGCCTGCGCATCGGTCGCGATCACCGTGGTGGCGGCGTCGGACGCGGACAGCACGTCCACGCCGGACCCGGCGACCTCGGTGCGCAACTGGGGTGAACCCGTGCCCAGCACGTCGTAGACGGTCCTGCCTTCGCCGGGCTGCGCGCCCGCGGGAACGGTGGCCGCGGTCGTCACTACGAGGGTGAGCGCCGCGAGGGCGGCCAGCACTGTTCGTCTCCTGCGCATCTTTCTCTCCTCGCTTCGGTTGGCCGCACTCCCCAGCCAGGATGGACACAGTGCGCATACCGAACAATCCGTACCGCTACGGATTTAAAGGTGCGCTACGCATCACTCGCGCATCGGTGGCGCGGCCCCGCGGGTCGTCGGACACTCGGGGAATGGGATCCCGACTGAGCGCACAGGCGCGCCGCGAACTGGAAGAAGAACTGACCCGGCTGCGGGCGCAGCGGGCTTCCAACGCGAGCTCCGTGGACGAACGCGGTATGGCCGGCGACAGCGCGGACCAGGCCGACGTGCTGGAGCGGTCGGAACACCTGGCGTGGCTGGACCGCCGGATCACCGAGATCACCGAACTGCTCACCTACGGCCCGGCGGACAACGGCTTCTTCCCCGACGGCACCACCGTCAAGCTCCGCTACGACGACGGGGACGAGGAAACGCTGCGCCTGATGACCGTCGCGGGCGAGGAGGGCGAACTCACCGCGGACAGCCCGCTCGGCAAGGCACTCCAAGGCGCCTCGAAGGGGGACGACATCAGCTACCAGACGCCGGGCGGCACGGTCACCGCCAAGGTGCTGGCGCTCGACCCGCCCGAGTGAGCGGCGCCGATCGGGTGAAAACACTGTCATGAGAAAGGGCCCTCCGCGAATCGCGGAGGGCCCTTTTTGCGGAGCCGCCTAGGGGAATCGAACCCCTGACCTGTTCATTACGAGTGAACCGCTCTGGCCGACTGAGCTAAGGCGGCGCAGCGCGTCGGTGACCCGCGCTGACGGAGAACAGTGTAGCGGTAGGCCCGCGCGTCACTTCTCGGACCCATTGTCGTTAGCCTCCTATGACGCCGGTCACCCCCGGGCCGGCACACGTCTTCAGGAGGACCCCACCTATGCGCGGACGCCTGCCCCGCACGCTGGCTCTCCCCGTGACGGCAGCGATGCTCGCGCTGTCCGCCACACCGGCGCTCGCCGACACGACCATCCCCACCACGCCGATCCCGCAGCCCGCGAACCCCGGCCAGGCGCCCATCTCGTCGCCGTCCCAGCCGCAGCCGCTCGGGCACGCGGTCGGCGAGGCGGGCACGGCGCTGGGGATGCTGCGCCTGCTGCCCAACGCGGTGACCACCGGCGCGATCCTGCCCGGTGTCGGCGAGCAGTTGCCGAAGCAGTCCGCCCTCGAAGGCGGCGTCGGCCTGTCCAGCGCGCAAGCGAACTCGGAGTCGTACCTCACCTACGAACGCTCGATCGCGCAGGCGACCCCGTTCGGCCTCTCCATCGCCGGGAACAGCCCGCAGGCGCCGGGCAGCCTCGCCCAGACCGCGCTGCCCGACAACCCGCAGCCGGTCAGTGGCGGCCTCAACGCGCCGAAGAACCCGCTGCTGAACATCGGGCTGCTGAACGGCAGCGCGCACGCGCGGTGGAGCGACACGCTCGGCCCGTGCGTCGACACGATCTCCGACGCCAGCACCTCGGTCGCGAACCTTTCGCTGCTGAACGTGATCCCGTCGCTGAGCGGCATCTCGCTCGACCAGCTCAACCTGCCGAACGGCGCCAAGGTCGAGAAGGGCCTCAACCCGACGAACCCGTTGAGCGCGCTCGGCGGGCTGCTTTCCGGCGGTGGGCAGACCCAGGCGCAGGGTTCGCTGGTGAACGTGCCGAACGCGCTTTCCTCCCGCTCGGTCGTGAAGCTCGTCGACATGCCCGGTACGAAGAACAAGGCGGTCGAGTCCACCTCGACCATGCAGGCGGCGAAGGTCGACATCCTCGGTGGCCTGTTCTCCGTGGCCGTGGCGAGCCAGCCGACGCTGAAGGTCACCTCGACCGGCGACGCGAAGACCTCGAAGGTCGACTACACCGCGCCGGTGCTGAAGCTCATGAGCGGCGGCAAGGAACTGTTCACCTTCGATGCGAGCAAGCCCGCCGAGATCCCGCTCGGGCTGCCGCTCAGCGGCCTGCTGGAAGCGCAGAAGGCCGGTACGGACCAGCTCAAGAACGTGCCGGTCGTCAACGGGCTCGTCGACCTGGTCGGCGGCGGCCTCAAGCCGCTGACCGACGCGGCCAAGAACTTCGTGCTGGACCTCGGGGTGCTCCGGCTGAGCGTGGCGGGCCTCGACAAGAAGGGCGCCGACATGACGACGCCCTTCAAGGGCTATCAGCTCGGTGCCTCGGCTCGCCTGCTCGACGTGCAGGTACTCCCCACTGTCGGGCTGAAGAACCTGCTGCCGAAGAACGTCGCGGATGGGCTGCCCTCGTCGCTGGCTCAGCTTTCCCTCGGTGAGCAGGTGGCCAGGGCCTACGCACCGGCCGGTGGTGTGCAGTGCGGCACCACGAAACCCCCGGCGCCCGCGCCCGGTGGCGGCCAGCAGCCCGGTGGCGTGCCCAAGAACCTGGCCTACACCGCCGGCGCGTACTCGGCGGTGCCGCTGTTCTGGTCCGGCACGGCGATGCTGCTCGTCGGCGTCGTGCTCGTCGCGGCCATGCCCGGCCGCCGTCGCCGTCCGGTCCCGGTGACCCAGCGCCCGTTCAAGCCGTCACCGCGCCCGCGGGACTGACCTGACCGGATACCCCCAGGGTGGCCGCCCGCGACCAGCTCGCGAGCGGCCACCCTTCTTTTCGGCTCGGCGCAGTTCGCGGGCTAAACGCGCTCCGGGCCCCCAGCCGGGCGCGCGGCGTCGGCCTGCATTTAGCGGGCTAAATGTCGTCCGGGGGTCAGCCTTGGCGGAGGGCGGTGACCATGGCTTCCACGGCGATGCGGGGCTTCACGTTCCACAGGATCGCTTCCCGGCAGGCGAGGACGGCTTCGAGGCGGCGCAGGGTGGATTCGGGGGTCCACTGTGCCGCGGCGGAGGCGACTTCCGACGCGTGGTCCGGGTGGTTCAGCACGGACTTCGCTCCACTGGAGGCCACCAGCACGTCGCGGTAGAAGCCGGCGAGGTCGACGAGCGCGAGGTCGAGGGTGTCCCGCTGGGTCCGGGTCGCGCGGGACTTCTGGCGCTTCTCGAGCGCTTTCACGGCCGCCTCGGCCGCCCGCTTCGCGGACGCGACACCCTTGCCGGTGCCGTCGCCGCCCATCGCGGTCCGCAGCTCCGAGCGCTCGCTCTCGTCGCGGGACTTGCTCTCCTCGGTGGCGTCCGCTTCGGCCGCCGAGATCAGTTCCTCCGCACACGTGAACACGTCACCGGGACGCCGGAGACCGAGCGGGATGCGCAGCACGGCCGCCCGGCGCTTGCGCGAGCTTTCGTCCATCGCCAGCCGCCTGGCCCGGCCGATGTGCCCGCCGCAGACCGACGCGGCCCACTCGGCGAGCTGGGGTTCGACGCCGTCGCGTTCGGCGAGCACGCGGGCGATCGCCTCGGCGGGCGGGGTCCGCAGCGTGACGAGGCGGCACCGCGAGCGGATCGTGACGGACACGTCCTCCGGGTGGTCCGACGGCGCGCACAGCAGGAACACGGTGCGCTCCGGCGGCTCCTCCACGGCCTTGAGCAGCGCGTTCGAAGCGCCTTCGGTGAGCCTGTCGGCGTCCTCGATGATCACGACCTGCCACTGGCCCGTGGTCGGCTTCCGCGCCGCGGCCTGCACCAGCGCGCGCATCTCCGCGACCGAGATCGACAGGCCCTCCGGCACCACAAGCTTGACGTCCGCGTGGGTGCCGGCGAGCGCGGTGTGGCATCCGGTGCAGCCGCCGCAGCCGGTCCCGGTGCTGCACTGCAGCGCGGCGGCGAACGTGCGCGCCGCGACCGAACGGCCCGACCCGGGCGGTCCGGTCAGCAGCCAAGCGTGCGTCATCGCGCCCGCTGTCACGGGCTCGCCGTCGACGATGCGCGCGGCCGCGGTCGCGGCGGACGCGAGCATCTCGATCGCGGGCTCCTGGCCGACGAGCTGGGACCAGACACCGGCACGGAGGGGCGCGGTGACGGTGGGACCGGTCATTTCGAGTCCGCCTCGGGGGTTGGGTCGACGGTGGCCAGCACGGGTTCGGGCGGGACCAGCCCGCCGCGCCTGCCCGCGAACACCGCCCGTACGGCGGTGCGCACGCGCTCGGCGACCTCGTCGTCGGTGCCCTCGGCGTCGACGACGACGTAGCGGTCCGGATCGGCCGCCGCCATTTCGGCGAGCAGGTGCTGCACGCGCCAGTGCTGGTCGGCGGTGCGGGTGCCGGGAAGCTCCTGGCCGGGATCGGCGTCGAGCAGCACGGTGACGTCCGGCCGCAGCCTTCCGGTCGCCCAGTCGGCGAGGCCTTCGAGCTCCTCGACGTCCAGCCCGGCGACGGCGGACAGGTGCGCGAACGGCGAGTCGACGAAGCGCTCCATCACCACGATGGCCCCGGCGTCGAGCGCGGGCTGGATGTCGCGCTCCACGATGTCCGCGCGCACCGCCGCGGCCGCCAGCGCCTGCGCTCGCGCGCCGGACAGGGAAGCACCGGACACCAACGTTTCGAGCCGTTTGTCGTCGAGCGCGGGGTCCGCCGCGAGCACAACGGCGCGCGGGCCGTCGCGCAACCACTCGGCGAGCCTGCTGGCCTGCGTGGCGGTATCGGTCGCCGTGGTGCCTTCCAGCGCGATCAGCAGGCCGTTCACGCGACGCGGCCGCCTGCGGATGGCGTTGCGGAGGTCGGCGAGGATCGGCTCGGCGCGCCGGGAATCCATCTGCCGGTAGGCGATCACGCCGAGCAGCGCGGCGAACAGGCCGCCGACGAGCATCACCGGCCGGGTGCCGTCGATGCGGATGGGGTTGCCCCACACGTTCACGTCGTGCGGGCGGACGAGGCCGATCAGCAGCGGGACCGCCGCGGTCGAGCCGAAGACGACCAGTTTCAGCATCGACTGGTACATCGCGTTGACCCGGCCGCGGATCGAGTCGTCGACCTGCGAGCCGATGATCGTGACCCCGGTGAGGAAGGCGGCACCGGCGCACGCACCGACGACGGCCACGGTGACCAGCGAGATCGCCAGGTGCGGCGACAGCGCGACGAGGACCAGCGCGAGCCCGGCGACCACGATCGCGGCACCGAAGAGCCGGTCGTGCGGCAGCCGCCTGGCCAGCTTGGGCGCACCGGCCAGCCCGACGACCAGCCCGGCGAACACCGCCACCACGAGCCAGCCGAACGCGGAGTCACCCGCCAGCAGGCTCGACGAGTACGGCTTGGCCGACCCGATCACCGCGCCACCGGCCGCGAACGCCCCGAACGCGCCGATGAGCAGGCCGCGCACGAGCGGGGTGGTGCGGATGAACCTGGCCGCCTCGCCGAACCTTCCGCGCAGCCCCGTTCCCTCGCCGGTGGCCGCCTCCTTGGCTGCCTTCTTTTCGGCCTTGGTCGGCCTGGCCTCGCGCTCCTTCGCCGCGTCGGTGCCGTGCACGTCGCGCAGCGAGAGCTCCGGGATCCTGGTGAGCAGGATGAGCCCGCTGGCCAGGTACAGCAGCGAAATGATGATCACTACGACCTTGGCGAACCCGAGCGGGCCGAGCAGTGTCGGCGAGATGTGCAGCGTCGGGCCGATGTAGGTGATGATCCCGTACAGCCCGCCCGCGGTGATCACCGCGAACCCGTAGGTCATCACCATGCCGAGCTGGTTCGCCGTCTCGACCTGGTCCGGCCTGCGCAGCAGGTTCGGCACCGCGGCGTCCTTCGCCGGGATCCACATGATCGCGCTGGCGCTGGCCAGGAAGTTCGCGATGTAGAGCCAGAGCCCGTTGCCGACGAACGCGATCGACAGCAGCAGCCCGCAGCGCGCCAGATCGGCGAAGAACATCACCTTCCGGCGGTCGAACCGGTCCGCGAGGACACCGCCGACCGGCGCGAACAGCAGGCCAGGGAGGATGCCGGTGAGCAGCACGCCGGTGAAGGCGAAGTTCTGCGCCATGTAGTTCTCGGTCAGCTTGGTGACCATGCCGGTCAGGCCGAGGATGGTCAGCCAGTCGGCGACGCTGCAGAGGTAGGTGACGCCCCAGAGCCTGCGGAAGGAGCGGATCGCGAGCACGCGGCGCACGCGGTAGATCGTGGACGCGCCGGACACCGCCGACGCCTCCGCGCCGGCGGTAGCTCCCCCAGGCACGCCCTCGCTGATCGGCTCCACCCCAACTCGTCACCGCTGCGCTGGTCAGCGCAGTGCCGACGAACGCGCAGGCGGGCCCGTCGACCTGCCGTCAGGGTATCGCTGTCCGGCGCCGCGCACCGGTGGCGGGGGTCCGCCGAACGGGGCAGCCCGGCGGGGTGAGGAGATCAGTTGAACAGGCCGGTGATGCTGTCGATCAGGCTGGACACCATCTGGATGGCGAGTACCCCGAACACCACGAGCAGCACCACGGCGAGTATCACTCCGGCCGATCCCGCCGACGGCTTCGGGGCCTTGAGCGAGACGTTCGGCTTGAACTTCGCGATCTTGCCCGCGCGCTGGACCATCCGCTGCCCCGGCCGCAGAACCTGGCGGGCGGGCCAGGTCCGCTGCTGCGGCAGCATGCCGAGGGGGTCCCCCGGCGCGGTACCCGCCGGCTGCTGCTCCGGAAGCGGCGCCGGGCCCTGCAGCGGCACGGCGACGTCCTCCGCCGCTTCGCCCGGCTGCTCCGCGGTGATCGCGGGCAGTTGGCCGGTGTCCTCGGCGAGCGTCGAATCCACCATCGCCCTGACCGCGTCCACATCCGGCTGCACCGGCGTCACGACCTTGACCGGCTCGAACCTGTCCTGGTCCGCGAAATCCGAACCGGAGGAGACCAAACCGGAGAGCGGATCGGTGAACGCGGTGTCCGGCTTGGCTTCCTGGGTGCCATCGCTGTCGAACGGCGCGCCGTATTCGCCGTTGTCCTTGGCGGGACTCATGGTGACCACCTTTTGCTGGCCTGGGTTTCCCGTTCCAGGGTAGTGACTTCCCCGCGCACCGCATCCGCCCATCGGGCATCACCGGGGTTACGCTGCGCAAGGCATCGCGTTGGGCCGTTCGGTCCGAACCCGGTGACACTGCGTGAAAGTCGCTTCGGGACCGTCCTCAATGGATCGACCGGAAGAGTGATCGCCGTCACTGCGCTCCGTGCGGTTTCGTCAATCCTGTTCGCGCCCTCCCATCGCCAGTTCGAGGCACACGTCGATCCAGCCCGCGAGCGCCTCGGCGCTGAACTCGCACAGCACGAGCGAGCAGTCCGAAGGGTCGCCCTCGCCCTCGGTGTCGTGCACCGCGAGCGCGTACCGGCCGAGATCGTTGTCGATCACCGCGAACCCGTGGCGCGGGTACTCGGCGAACACGGTGCCGAACGCCATCAGGTCGAGCAGGATCGTGCCGGTGCGCGGGCGGGCGAGCATCTCCCGCACGGCCTCGGCCTTGCGCCGCTGGCCCACCGGGACCACGCCTTCGCGCCCGGCGCGGATCCGGATCGCCTTGCTGTGCCCAGCGGGATGCTCCGGCAGCAGCTCGGCGATCTTGTCCGGCAGCTCCTCGAACAGGCTGCCGCGGATCGACACCGTGCCGTCGCCCCGCCAGTACCAGAGGATGCCCGCCTCTTCGTCGGCGTACGCCCTGATGTCCAACGGGGACGGCGCGTTCTCGTGCACCCCGCTGAGCACCGACCTGACCGGCCCCTTGAGCATGACCGAATAGACGCGGCGCCCCGTTTCGTTGAGCACGCCGTGCTCGCCGATCCCCATTCTCGCCATGGAATCGGCCAGGTCGAGATAGCGCTCCGCCTCCGCGACGAGATCGGCCGGATCGGCGGACCCCACGTCGAGCTTGCCGATGTCCTCGTCGCGGATTTCGGGGTTGTACAAGTCTTCCACGCCGGCGCGCCGGGGCACCGCCTCGAGCACCGGGCGGACGGCGTCCTCGAACAGATCGAACACGGTTACTGGGTTCTCTGCCACGAGAACAGTAGACCGCACCCCACCGACAGTTTTCGTCGAACAGGTGTTCGCGCCACTCGAAGGGACGAGCGGGCTACTTCTTGGCCGGAGCCTTCTTCGCCGGTGTCTTCTTCGCCGTGGTCGCCTTCTTGGCCGGTGCCTTCCGCTTCGGCGCCGGGCCCTTCGCACGCTTTTCCGCCAGCAGCTCGGCCGCGCGGTCCGCGGTCAGGTCCTCGATGCTGTCGGCCTTGCGCAGGGTCGCGTTGTACTCGCCATCGGTCACGTACGGACCGAACCGGCCGTCCTTGACCACCATCGGCTTCCCGGACACCGGGTCGTCGCCGAGCTCCTTCAGCGGCGGCTTCGCGGCGGCCTGGCGCCCGCGGCGCTTCGGCTCGGAGTAGATCTTCAGCGCCTCTTCGAGCGTGATGTCGAAGATCTGCTGCTCGGTCTCCAGTGACCGCGAATCCGTGCCCTTCTTCAGGTACGGCCCGTACCGCCCGTTCTGCGCGGTGATCTCGTCACCGGACTCCGGGTCCTTGCCCACCACGCGCGGCAGCGAAAGCAGCTTCAGCGCGTCGTCCAGCGTCATCGACTCGATCGCCATCGACTTGAACAGCGAGCCCGTGCGCGGCTTCGGGCGCTTCGCCTTCGCCGCCTTCTTCTCCGCCGCGGTGGCCGTCTCGGGCAGTTCCTCCGGCTCGGGCAGCACCTCGGTGACGTACGGCCCGAAGCGCCCTTCCTTCGCGACGATCTCGTGCCCGCTCACCGGGTCGGTGCCGAGCACCCTGCCTTCCTGCGGCGTCGCGAACAGCTTCTCCGCGATCTCCGCGGTCAGCTCGTCCGGCGGCAGGTCCTCGGGCAGGTTCGCGCGCTGCGACGCGCCGTCCACCTCGCGCTCGAGGTACGGCCCGTACCGCCCGACCCTGACCACGACGTCGTGGCCGTCGGAGTCGGTGAACATCGGGATCGAGTTGATCTCGCGCGCGTCGATCCCCTCGACGCTGCCGTCGACGAGCTTCTTCAGCCCGCCGAGCCGCCCGATGGACCCGTCGACGCCCATGTCGCCACCGAAGTAGAACTTCGACAGCCACTGCGTGCGGTGCTCGTCGCCCGCCGCGATGCGGTCGAGCTCGTCCTCCATGCCCGCGGTGAAGTCGTAGTCGACGAGCCGCTCGAAATGCCGCTCCATCAGCCCGACCACGGAGAACGCGATCCAGGACGGGACGAGCGCGGAGCCCTTCTTCCACACGTAGCCGCGGTCCTGGATGGTCTTGATGATCGAGGTGTAGGTCGACGGGCGGCCGATGCCCAGCTCTTCGAGCTTGCTGATCAGGCTCGGCTCGCTGTAGCGCGGCGGCGGCGAGGTGGTGTGCCCGTCCGGGGTCAGCTCCGCCGCGGTCAGCGCCTGGTCCTTGACCAGGTTCGGCAGCCTGCTCTGCTTGTCGTCGGCCTCGCCGCCCGCCTCGCTGTCGACGGACTCGACGTAGGCCTTCAGGAACCCGGCGAAGGTGATCGTGCGGCCGGACGCGGAGAACGTGCACTCTTCGCCACTCGTGGCTGTGCCGGTGATGCGCACCGACATCGTGGTGCCCTTGGCGTCGGCCATCTGCGAGGCGATCGTGCGCTGCCAGATCAGCTCGTAGAGCCGGAACTCGTCGGTGTCGAGGTCCTTCGCGACCTGGCCCGGCGTGCGGAACACCTCACCGGCGGGACGGATCGCCTCGTGGGCTTCCTGCGCGTTCTTCACCTTGCGGGTGTACTGGCGAGGCTTGTCGGCGACGTAGTCCTTGCCGTAAAGCTGCGTGGCCTGGCTGCGCGCCGCCGAGATCGCCGTCTCCGACAGCGTCGTCGAGTCGGTACGCATATAGGTGATGTAGCCGTTTTCGTACAGCCGCTGGGCGATCCGCATCGTCCGGTCGGAGGTGAACCGCATCTTGCGGCCCGCCTCCTGCTGCAGCGTCGAGGTCATGAACGGGGCGTACGGCCGCCGGGTGTACGGCTTCTCCTCGACGCTGGTGACGCTGAAATCGCGCGCCCGCAGCGCCTGGGCCAGCCGGTTCGCCTCGGCCTCGTCCAGGATCCGGACCTCGGCCTTGCTCGACGCCGCCTTGAGCTGGCCGTCCGCGCCGAAGTCGCGGCCGGTGGCCAGCCGCGCGCCGTCCACGGCGACCAGCCGTGCCGGGAAGTTCCGCGGCGTGGCGTCGGCGCCCGCGTCCATCGTGGCGCCGATGTCCCAGTACGAGGCGGAGGTGAACTTCATCCGCTCGCGCTCGCGCTCGACCACGATCCTGGTCGCGACCGACTGCACGCGGCCTGCCGAGAGCTTCGGCATGACCTTCTTCCACAGCACGGGGCTGACCTCGTAGCCGTAGAGCCGGTCGAGGATGCGGCGCGTTTCCTGCGCGTCGACCAGGTCGCCGTCGAGCTCGCGGGTGCTCTCCGCGGCCGTCTGGATGGCCTGCTCGGTGATCTCGTGGAACACCATCCGCCGGACCGGCACCTTCGGCTTGAGCGCCTCGAGCAGGTGCCAGGCGATCGCCTCGCCCTCGCGGTCGGGGTCCGTCGCGAGGTAGAGCTCGTCGACGTCCTTGAGCAGCGACTTCAGCTCGGTGACCGTGGACTTCTTGTCCGGGGTGACGATGTAGAGCGGCTCGAAGTCGTTGTCCACGTCGACGCCGAGGCGGGCCCACGACTGGCCCTTGTACTTGGCCGGCACGTCGGCGGCGCCGCGGGGCAGGTCGCGGATGTGGCCGCGAGAGCTCTCCACGACGTAGTTGCGGCCGAGGTAGGGCGCGATCTTCTTGGCCTTGGTCGGCGACTCGACGATGACCAGCCGACGTCGCCCGGCGCCGTTCGCACCGGTACCGCTCTTGTTGGTCCGTGCCGATCCAGCCACGCTGTCCCGCTCTCCGCTCATCCCCGCCGCACTCGCGGCGCCTGTTCGACCCGTCAGTGTGCACGCAACGGGCCGCTTCCCTGCGCTCAGGTCGCGCAACACGCCGTCAGGTGTTACTCCCAGCGCATCGGAGACGAT
Source organism: Amycolatopsis sp. CA-230715 (assembly GCF_018736145.1). Classification (GTDB taxonomy): domain Bacteria; phylum Actinomycetota; class Actinomycetes; order Mycobacteriales; family Pseudonocardiaceae; genus Amycolatopsis. The sequence goes on along the minus strand of NZ_CP059997.1, from coordinate 5,077,225 downwards.
GGCGACGGCGTTTCTATTCCACACCTAGCACGTGGCGAGCGGCTCGGGACACCTGGGCCCACGGTGACCGGGCGAATACCCGCCGTTCGCAGGTGGTGGGCCCGCCGGGCCAGCTGTTGACTTACTCCACCGACCACCCGAAAGGAACCCACTATGACCAGGCGATTCGCCAGAGTACTCGGCACCGCCGTCGCCGGGGCCGCGCTCGCCATGACCATGGGCGCGATCCCGGCCACCGCCGCGACCGCGGCACCGGCGGCGCCGGGATCCGGAGCCGCGGCTGTCGACTACACCGGCATCATCAAGCTGAGCAACTGCTCCGGCTCGCTCGTGCGGCTGCCCGCGTCGCAGGACTCCGACCCGGCGCTCGCGCTCACGAACGGGCACTGCAACGAGAACGGGATGCCCGGCCCCGGCGTCGTGCAGGTGAACAAGCCGTCGAGCCGCACGATGACACTGCTCGGCCAGAACGGCCGGTCGCTCGGCACGCTCCGCGCCAACAAGATCGCCTACAGCACGATGACCGACACCGACGTGACGCTCTACCAGCTGGACAAGACCTACGCCCAGATCGCGAGCACGCTCAAGGGCAAGGCGCTCACGCTGTCCGACGCGAAGCCCGCCGCGGGCTCGGCGATCAGCATCAAGTCCGGGTACTTCACCCGCACCTGGACCTGTTCGATCGACAAGTTCGTCTACCAGCTCCGCGAGGGCGACTGGACCTGGAAGGACTCGATCCGCTACACCTCGACCTGCGACACGATCCACGGGACCTCGGGCTCGCCGATCATCGACGACGCCAGCAACAAGGTCGTCGGCGTGAACAACACCGGCAACGACGACGGCGAGCGGTGCACGCTCAACAACCCGTGCGAGGTCGACCAGAACGGGCAGGTCACCTACCAGCAGGGCCTGACCTACGGCCAGCAGACGTACTGGTTCGCGAACTGCGTTTCCGCGGGCAACCGCATCGACCTGGCCAAGCCGGGCTGCGTGCTGCCGAAGCCGAAGCGCGTTTAGCCCGCTAAACGTCGTCAGGACGCTTCCGCTCGCCTGGCCGGGATTTCCTCCGGCCAGGCGAGTTCTGCTTCCGGCGGGGCCTTCCCGACCAGCTCGCCGAGCGTGGCGAGCCGCCGTCGCCCCGACACGCGGATCGCGGGGCCGCCGGCGCGCGGCCCGAGCGTCTTCCCGCCGAGGCCGGATCCCCGCAGCGCGGCGGCGAGCGGTTCGTGCGTTTCCGGCGCTTCTTCGTCCAGCGGCAGCACGTAGCCCTTCTCAGCCCGCCAGCCGCTCGCCAGCGCCCACAGGCGCAACACGGCACCGTCGAGGTGGAAACCGGGCGGAACGGCCTTCTCGGACGCTCCTGGGCCCCGGGAGCCGCCCGCGCACTCCCAAGCCACGGACATCGGCAGCAAATCGGCCCGGAACGCGGTGCGCACGAGCAGGCCGCCGTCCTCGCCGGTGACGACCTCCGCCCGCACCCCGCGCAGCGCGAACTCGCCGAGCAGGACCCTGGCCCGCCACCGGTCGCCGACCAGCACGGACAGCCGCGCCGCGGTGCGGCCGAACGAGACCAGCCGCCCGTGGCCGCACAGCACCCCGGCGAGATCGTCGATCCGCGGGCCGCTCGCCTCGGCGGAGAAGAACGACAGCTGTTCCACGGCAGCCAGGATAGAACACGCGTTCGATTCCGGCCGCCGCCACGCCAGCGCGGATCCCGGTCAGCGCGTCCCTGGCTGGCTCAGGCTCGCGGACGGGCCGCCGTGGTTCGTCAGCTGCTGGCACGACACGGCCTGCGCGCTCGCCGTGGACAGCTCCGGCACGGTCGTGAACCCGTCGAGCAGGCCGATCTTCGACACCTCGTCGATCGGGCCGCTCGCCGCGCTCAGCGCGTCCTTCGCGCTCGGGTCGCCCGGCGGCGTCGAGTCGACCCGCTGGCGCGCGGCGGCCACCTTGGCGCGGGCGCCGCTGAACGTCTCGATCGCCGTGTCGCGCACGCCCTCGCCCGACCGCACCGGGGACGGCGGCAGCTGCCGGAGCTGCTGCAACGTGTCGTCGAGGCCGGTGATCATGGTGCCGAGGAGCTTGCTCGAGGTCTGCAGCGCGCGTTCCGTGCTCGACGGGTCCACCGCGGGCATCACCGACAGGGACTGCACGAGCTTGCCCACCGCGAGGCAGTATTCGTCGGTCCAGCGGACGGTCGGCGCCTGTTGCTCGGCTTCACCACGCGAGATGCCAGGGCCGTCCGGTTCGGCACCCGGCGAAACTCTCTGTGGCTGCTGCCCGCACGCGGCAAGGGAAAGTCCCAGAACGGAGACCAGCGCGGCAAGAGCGGTCTTTCCCGGCCGCACGCGAACACCTCCCGTGGTTGTGGGCGCAGCGGACTCGACGGTACCGGCCAAGTGGCCTAACGCAAGTCGCCGGGCTCGACAGGGCGTGATCAATCGTCACGAGGTGTCGCCGGAAGGGGCACGGACGAAAAAGAACGGGTCCGTCACGCACGATGCGTGACGGACCCGTCCGGTTCGTTCACCCGGTCAGGAAGCGGTGGCTCCCGCCGGGGTGTCGCTCGGCGTGTCCGCGATCTGGGTGCCGCGGCGCTTGGACACCACGATCGCGACCGCGATCACCAGCACCGCGACGACCGCGATGGCGATGCGCAGCCCCGCCGAGGCGTCCGGGCCGACGGAGAACTGCACGATCGCGGGCGCGATCAGCAGCGAGACCAGGTTCATCACCTTGATCAGCGGGTTGATCGCCGGGCCGGCGGTGTCCTTGAACGGGTCGCCGACGGTGTCACCGATGACGGTCGCCTCGTGGCCTGGCGAGCCCTTGCCACCGTGGTTGCCGTCCTCGACCAGCTTCTTCGCGTTGTCCCACGCACCACCGGAGTTGGCGAGGAACACCGCCATCAGCGTGCCGGTGGCGATGGCGCCTGCCAGGTACCCGGCGAGCGCGCCGGTGCCGAGGCCGAAGCCGACCGCGATCGGCGCGAACACCGCGAGCAGGCCGGGCGTGGCCAGTTCGCGCAGCGAGTCGCGGGTCACGATGTCGACCACGCGGCCGTACTCGGGACGCGCGGTGCCCTCCATGATCCCGGTGATCTCCCGGAACTGGCGGCGCACCTCGTAGACCACCGCGCCAGCGGCGCGGGAGACCGCGTTGATCGCGAGCCCGGAGAACAGGAACACGACCGCCGCGCCGATCAGCACGCCGACCAGCGTGTTCGGCTGAACGATGTTGTCCATGAACGACTTCGGCACCGAGTTCGGGTCGCCGCCGTTGGCGAACACGTCGCGCAGCGCCTGCTTGATCGAGTCCTGGTAGGACCCGAACAGCGCGGTAGCCGCCAGCACCGCCGTCGCGATCGCGATGCCCTTCGTGATGGCCTTGGTGGTGTTGCCCACCGCGTCCAGCTCGGTGAGGGTCTGCGCGGCCTTCTCGTCGACGTCGCCGGACATCTCCGCGATGCCCTGCGCGTTGTCCGAAACCGGGCCGAAGGTGTCCATCGCGACGATGACGCCGACCGTGGTGAGCAGGCCGGTTCCGGCCAGCGCCACCGCGAACAGCGCCACCGTGCCGCCGAGCAGGTAGGCCCCGAACACCGCGCCGCCGATCACGATCGCGGTGTACACAGCGGACTCGAAGCCGACCGAGAGGCCGGACAGGATGACCGTCGCCGCACCGGTTTCCGAGGTTTTCCCGACGTCCTTGACGGGCTTGTACTCGGTGCCGGTGAAGTAGCCGGTGAGCCACAGGATGATGCCGGCCAGCACGATGCCGATGATCACCGCGAAGGTGGCGATCACCGCCGGGTTGCCCTCGGTGCCCGCGAACGCGTCGCCGAAGCCCGCGAAGTTGCTGGGCAGGAAGACGAACGCGGCGACCGTGCACAGCACCGCCGAGATCAGCGCCGAGATGTAGAACGATTTGTTGATCGTCGTCAGGCCGCTCTCGGTGGACTTCGCCTTCGTGATGTAGACGCCGATCACCGCGGTGATCACGCCGATGGCTGGCACGATCAACGGGAAGAGCAGGCCCTTCGTGCCGAAGGCGACGCTGCCCAGGATCAGGGCGGCCACCAGGGTCACCGCGTAGGACTCGAACAGGTCCGCGGCCATGCCCGCGCAGTCACCCACGTTGTCGCCGACGTTGTCGGCGATCGTCGCGGCGTTGCGCGGGTCGTCCTCGGGGATGTTCTGCTCGACCTTGCCGACCAGGTCGGCGCCGACGTCGGCGGCCTTGGTGAAGATACCGCCGCCGACACGCATGAACATCGCGATCAGCGCGGCACCGAACCCGAAGCCTTCGAGCACCTTCGGCGCCTGGCCCGCGTAGGCGAGCACGACGACCGCGGCACCGAACAGCCCGAGCCCGACGGTCGCCATGCCGACCGCGCCACCCGTGCGGAAGGCCACGCGCGTGGCCTTCTCCCGCCCGCCTTCCTCGCGCGAAGCGGCGGCCACCCGCAGGTTCGCCTGCGTGGCCAGCCACATGCCGAGGTAGCCGATCGTGAACGAGAAACCCGCTCCGATCAGGAAGAACACCGAACGGCCGATCCGCTCGCCGATGTCTTCGGCCGGTAGGGCGAGCAGCAGCAGGAACACCACCACGCCGAAAATGGCGAGTGTGTTCCGCTGCCGCTTGAGGTAGGCGGCCGCGCCTTCCTGCACCGCCTTGGCGATCTCCTGCATCTTCGAGGTGCCCTGGCCGGCGGCCAGCACCTCCTTCAGCAGGAAGTAGCCAACGACGAGTGCGGCAAGGGCGACCACGGCGACCACAGCCACGATGCTGTAGTCACCTCCGGAGAGCTCTAAGCCCTCCGCGAGGAACTGCCGGGACATCCGTCCTCCTGGATAACGTCGCCTGAGGCCGGGCGCCGGCCGTGGAACCCGCCGACGCTGGCCTGGGATACCGAGCGGCACCCCGGACGCCGGAAAGCCCACGGGCTTCGGCGCGTGGTGCGCGGCCGCCCGCGGAGCTCACCGGCGATCCGGCATGACGCTCGCCACATGGAGTGTGGTTCGCCGGAGTGTATTGGTACTGCATCCCGCTTCTGCAAGGCGTCCCGGCCAGAACACGCAGCGTAGTAGGTGTGAGACTGCTCACGAAGCCGCTTTTCGAGGTGCGGCAAGGACTTCTCGCCGCGCTCCGGTACCGCCTTTCGCGTGCCTCCGCCGTCACGGACGGTCGTACCGCGTTGTCGTACCCCTGTGCGAAGCTCGGCACGTGGACGAGGGCTCGGGGGTTTCGGCGCACGGACGGGCGCGGCATCTGCTCGGCAGGGTCACCGCGGGCATCCCGGCGGACGAGAACCCGGTGACCCACGTCGCCGATCAGCCCGCCCGCGCCGCCCGCACCACCGAGTGGCCGTCGTGGGCCGCGCCGCGGGTCGTCGAAGCGCTGCGGGCCAGCGGTGTGTGCGAGCCGTGGGAGCACCAGGTCGAAGCGGCGGCGCTCGCGCACGGCGGGCAGCACGTCGTGGTCTCCACCGGGACGGCGTCCGGGAAGTCGCTCGCCTACCAGCTCCCGGTGCTTTCCTCACTCGTCGAGGACGACAAGACGTGCGCCCTCTACCTGTCGCCGACGAAAGCGCTCGGCGCGGACCAGCTCCGCTCGGTGTCCTCTTTGGACCTGCCGGGCGTCCGCGCGGCCGCCTACGACGGGGACACCGCGATGGAGGAACGCGACTGGGTCCGCGCGCACGGGCGCTGGGTCTTCACCAACCCTGACATGCTGCACTTCGGGATACTCGGCGCGCACGCGCGATGGGCGCGCTTCTTCCGCAGACTCGCCTACGTGGTGGTCGACGAATGCCACGGCTACCGCGGCGTCTTCGGCTCGCACGTGGCGCTGCTGCTGCGCAGGCTCCAGCGGGTGGCGAAGCGGTACGGCTCGTCACCGGTGTTCGTGCTGGCGTCGGCGACCACGGCCGATCCGGCCGAGTTCGCGAGCAGGCTCACCGGGCTCGACTGCGCCGCCGTGCGGGACGACGCGTCGCCCCGCGGCGCGCGGACCGTCGCGCTGTGGGAGCCGCCGCTGCTCGACAGCCTCTCCGGCGAGCACGGCGCGCCCGTCCGCCGCTCCGCCGGTGCCGAAGCGGCGCGGATCCTCGCCGAACTCGTGATCGAAGGCGCGCGCTCGCTCGCGTTCGTCCGGTCGCGCCACGGCGCCGAACTCACCTCGCTCGGCGCGCGGCGCATACTGTCCGAAGTGGACTCCGAGCTGCCAGGGCTGGTGGCCGCCTACCGCGCCGGGTACCTGCCTGAGGAACGCAGGGCGCTGGAAAAGGCTCTGCTGAGCGGAAAACTGCTCGGGGTCGCGACGACGAACGCGCTCGAACTCGGCGTCGACATCGCGGGGCTCGACGCGGTGGTACTCGCGGGCTACCCCGGCACGCTGGCGTCGTTCTGGCAGCAGGCTGGCCGCGCCGGGCGCTCCGGCGACGAAGCGCTCGTGCTCTTCGTCGCGCGGGACGACCCGCTCGACACGTATCTGGTGCACCACCCCGCCGCGATACTCGACCGCCCGGTGGAAACGGCGGTGCTCGATCCCGGCAACCCGTACGTGCTCGCGCCGCAGCTCGCCTGCGCGGCCGCCGAACTACCGCTCACCACCGCGGAGCTCGACGCGTTCGGTGGCGAGGCGGCGAAGGCGGTGCTCGACGATCTCGTCGCCGACGGGGTACTGCGGCGGCGGGCGAGCGGCTGGTACTGGACGGCACGCGAACGCCCGCACGGCGACGTGGACATCCGCGGTTCCGGTGGCGAGCAGATCGCGGTGGTGGAGGCGGAAACCTCCCGGATGCTCGGCACGGTGTCACCGGGTTCGGCGTGCACCGCCGTGCATCCCGGCGCGGTGTACCTGCACCAGGGTTCGTCCTATGTGGTCGACGAGCTCGACCTCGAAGGCGGGCTGGCGCTCGTGCACGCGGAGGACCCGGAGTGGAACACCGCACCGCGCCAGGTCGTGGACATCTCGGTGCTGAACACGGTGCGGCGGGAGGACTTCGGGGAGGTGACGGTGTGCCTCGGCGAGGTCGCGGTGACCGAGCAGGTGGTGGGGTACCTGCGGCGCCTGCCGTCCGGGGCGGTGCTCGACCAGATTCCGCTGGACCTGCCGGAACAGGTCCTGCGCACGCGCGCCGTCTGGTACACGCTTTCGGATGAGCTGCTTTCGGGGACCGGGGAGAGTGGCAGGGCGCCGGGGGGCGCCGGACTGGATCCGGCGCGCGTCCCCGGCGCCCTGCATGCCGCCGAACACGCGGCGATCGGCCTGCTACCGCTGTTCGCTACGTGCGACCGCTGGGACATCGGCGGGGTGTCTACCGCGTTGCACTCGGACACCGGGGAGGCGACGGTGTTCGTGCATGACGGCCATCCCGGGGGTGCGGGATTCGCCGATCGCGGTTTTGCCGCTTTGGTCCCGTGGCTGGCCGCTACGCGGGAGGCGATCGTCTCCTGCGAGTGCCCGGCGGGATGCCCGTCCTGTGTGCAGTCACCGAAATGCGGGAACGGCAACGAACCACTGGACAAGGCGGGGGCGGTGGCCGTACTGGATGCCGTGCTCGGGGCTTTGCGTCGTCACGGCGGCCGGTCCGGCCACTCTGGTGGTCGGTGAGTGGTGGTCAGGCCGCGGAACGGCTCGCCGCTGCCAGCGGCGGAACCGTTTCGGCCTCTTCGTCGAGCGCGCGCACCAGAACCTCGTGCACTGCCTCGGCTTCGGGCAGCTGCCAGCCCCACACCTCGGGCTTGACCCGCCAGTGCACGACACCGTGCTGGAACGGGGTGGGCGGCAACGGGATCCAGCTGTCCTCGCCGTGCAAGCGGACGCCGTCGTGCGCGGCCAGTTCGGCGGGGACCCGCTCGGCGACCTTGGTCAGGAACAGCCAGCGGCCGTTCGGCATCGCGACGATCGGCGCGGGGTGGCCGAGCGCGCGCAGCAGGCGGGCGGCCCGCTTGCCGACCGTGGCGTCGACCTCGACCGCGTCGAGCACGATGCCGGTCGCCACGAGCAGGCTGTACTGGTTGCCCGTCCACCACTCGGCGATCCGGTGCGGGTGCGCGCCGAGCTGCTCGCGCCAGTTCTCGTGCGCCGGGACGGGACCGAACCACGGGGTGTCCCCGCCCGGGGCCGGGCACGTGCCCGGGAGCACCGGCCAGCCGCGCGAAGCGAGGCCGATGGCCTCGGCACGCAGCTCGATCCCGAACGCGCCACGCCAGCTGTCCGACCAATCGGTGTCCAACATCGTCCTGCTTCTACCTCTCTGGGGGTCCTGCGCCTGTGGGGGCGCCTCCGAACCCGTTGTCGCCGGGTGTGACGCGCCGTTGGTGTCTGATCTCACTCAACGGCAATTTGCAGATCGCCGGAAGCGGCGCTCGACAACCGGCGGTTACGGGACGGTGAACGCACGGCAGAGGTTCGCCCCGCCGAACAGCGCGGGCCCCGTGGTGCGCGACAAGCGGTCTGGACCAGGCAACCGTCCGTGATCCGCGATCCGAGCCTCCTTTTCGTTGACACGCAACGTATTCGGGCGAACAACAGGGAGAAACCGGCCCGTCGGACGACGACCGTTCGCCGCGCCCGGCCTACCGCTGCTCGTGCGGCGGCCATCACACTCGTCCGGGCGAAGCCGACCGTTCACCGTGCGGCGCGCAGATGACCGGCACGGCCCGCGGACCGCTCAGCGTCCAGCGACCGCTCGCCCCTCCTTCCCGACCGGCCCCGCCCGCGCCCGCGCCGAGGCGGGGCCGAACCGGTCGAGCGGGCGCGGCGGCGGACAGTCGACCTCGACGAGCGCGTCCCAGCCCGCCAGGCGACAGCTCACCAGCCGGGTGCCCATCCGAACCGCCACCAGGCCCGCCTGCGCGCACGCCGCCTGCTCACCGTCGGCTGCCCGCCCCGCCGCGGCCAAGGCCGCGAGGTCCGCTGCCCCGCCCGCCCGGTGCCGGGTGAGGGCGGCCGCGCCGCCGCAGATCACCAGCGCCGCGATGGACAGGAGCGCCGCGATCGCCGTCGCGGCCCACACCGTGGCGTACCCGCGCTGATCAGCCGCCCGCACGCCCGCTCCCTTCCCCCGGTTCCAGTACCGCGTAGGCCGTGCCGTGCAGGTCGATGGGCAGCATCCCGCCGAGCGCTGCGGCGTGGACGTCGACCTGCACCGCGCCCGCCTCGCCGGTGGTGGTCAGCACCGCGCCGGGCGGACCGATCTCGGCGACCGCCCGTTCCGCGAGCGGCCGCTGGCCGCGCGCGATGAGCCTCGCCGCCTCGCTCGCCGCGTCGGTGCACCGGAGCTGACCGGACACCGCGGCGAACCCCGCGAGGACGAGCCCGAGCACGAACACCAGCGCGCACACCGCGATCGCCGCTTCGACCGTCACGGCGCCGGCCTCGGGGTCCCCTCGCGCGGTCGCCGGGACGTCAGCGCTTGAAGTCGAGCGCATCGCGCACCAGTCCCGTCAGGGCGTCGACGATGCCGTCCCCGGTGACGATCACGTAGAGCACGGCCGCGAACGCCGCCGCCGCGATCGTGCCGATCGCGTATTCGGTGGTGCTCATGCCGTCGTCGCCGTCGAACAGCCCGAACGGGTCGGACCGGAGGTAGTGCCTTCGCATGGTGGTTCCCCTTCTCGTTTGTTCGTCCTTTGTGGATAGTCCGGTGCGGATGGTCAGTGCGGGATCGTGAGCGTGCTCGCGAGCCCGATGACCACCGGCACCACGCCGAGGCACAGGAACGCGGGCAGGAAGCACAGCCCGAGCGGCCCGGTGATCAGCACGCCGGCGCGCTGCGCACGGGCCTCGGCTTCGTCCGACAGGCGCGCCCTCGCCTGTGCGGCGAGATCCGCGGCCGCGGAGGCGAGCTCGGCGCCGGACCTCGCGGTGCGCCTGGCCGCCCTGGCCAGTTCGGCGGTCGCCGGGAGCTCGGCGGCGGGCGCCCACGCCTCGGCCGGGTCGGCTCCCATCGCGAGCAGCCTCGCCGCGGCGCGCAAAGCGTTCGCCACCTCGCCGGGAGCACCGCCCGCGACGGCTTCGACCGCCGTCGGCACCGGCAACCCGGCGCGCAAGCACGCGGCGAGGAGATCCCACGTCGCCGCGAGCCGCTGCGGTTCTGCCGGGCTCCTGGCGCGCCTCCTGATCACGAGCAGCCAAGCCACCGCGCCGCACGGGACCGCGAGTACGGCCCCCACCGGCCAGCCGCCGAGTGTGAACGCCACGGCCCCGGCGGCGAGCGCCACCAGAAGTGCGAGCGATCTGGCGTCCGGGACCCGCCGAGGGCGGCGCTCAGCCGGAAGCAGCCGCCGGAGACGGTGCCGCGCCAAGCTCGGCGATGGGGACACGAGCAGGGCGAGCGAGCACGCCAGCACGGCCGGGGCGATCATCGTGCCACCGCCCGCTCGGTCACCCGCGAACTCCACACGACGCCACCGAACAGCAGCGCGCACCCGGCGACGGCCAGCAGCTGGCCCGCTGTCGTCCCGGTGAGCACCCGCACCGGGGAAGCACCCATCGCCTCACCGAGCGCGACCCCGAACACGGGCAGCAACGCCAGCACCGCCGCGCTGGCACGCGGCCCCGCCATGCGCGCCTCGCATTGGGCCGCGAAGGCGGTCTCGGCGACCACACCGCGGCGCACCGAATCGGCGGCCTCGGCCAGCGGGACACCGTGTTCGTCCGCGAGCGCCCACGCGCGGCGCAGTGCGTCCGTCGCTCCGCCCGCGTGGTCACGGGGAACCGTGCCGAGCCTGGCGTGCCCCGCCAGCTCGCGCAGTTCGCCCGCGAGCGCGGGCGGGCAATCCTCGGCCGCGACCTCGACGGCCCGTGCCGGATGTGCCCCGGCGCGGAGTTCGGTCACCATCGCGCGCATCGCGTCGGCCAGCGCCGCCGCGCGGGTGTGGCGGTCGCGCGACCGGCTCCGGGCACGCCACCGGCAGCGGACCGCGGCGACGAGCAATCCCGCCGCGATCGCGGCGGCCGGACCGCCTGCCACCGCGGCGAGCGCGACCACGCCCACCGTCGAGGCGACACGCCACCAGCCCGCGGGCAACCGCCAAGAGCGGGTGCCGGATCCCGCCAACCCTCGCAGGCGCGCGGTCGAACCGGCCGCGGGCCAGGAAAGCAGGGCACAGCCGGACAACAGCAGCGAGCACGTCACCACGACGGCCACGCCCTTCCGGGAAACCGTTGCGCACCAACGGCGGGAGTCACCACGGCGGCCGCACCCCCCGCGTGCCGAGCAATCGCTCGAACCGGCCGCGGTGCTCCGTCCACCGGCCCTCCGTCCACACCGGACGAATGGTGACCGCACCGTCCACACGCGACACCAGGCCGATTTCGGCGAGCCGCCTGCCCGCCGGGCGCCGCCGCATGTGCAACACGACCTGGACGGCCGCGCCGAGCTGGCTGTGCAAGGCGGGCCTCGACAGGCCGCCGAGCGCGGCGAGCGCCTCCAGCCTCGCCGTCACCTCGGACGGCGAGTTGGCGTGCAGCGTGCACGCCCCGCCTTCGTGGCCGGTGTTGAGCGCGGCGAGGAGTTCGCAGACCTCCCTGCCGCGCACCTCGCCGACGACGAGGCGGTCCGGGCGCATGCGCAGCGCCTGGCGCACGAGGTCGCGCACCGTGACCTCTCCCGCGCCCTCGACATTCGGCGGGCGCGCGGTCAGCCGGACGAACTGCGGATGCCGCGGTTGCAGTTCTCCGGCGTCCTCGACGCAGACGATGCGCTGGTCCGCCGGGATCTCGCCGAGCAGGGCGGCGAGCAGGGTGCTCTTGCCCGCGCCGGTGGCCCCGGTGACCAGGAACGCGAGCCGCGCGGCGACGACGGCCCTGACCACGCGCTCGCCATCGCCGTCGAAGGTGCCGAGCCTGGCCAGCGCGGGCAGGTCGTGCGCGGCGGGCCGGAGCACCCGCAGTGAAACGCACGTGCCCTCGGCCGCGATCGGCGGCAGCACCGCGTGCAGCCGGATCCTGCCGTGCGGGCCGTCGCCGGGCAGCCAACCGTCCACAAAGGGCTGTGCGTCGTCCAGCCGCCGCCCGGCCGCGAACGCGAGCCGCTGCGCGAGCCTGCGCACCGACTCCTCGTCCGCGAACTCGGTGTCCACTCGGCGCAGGCCGGAATCGCCGTCCACCCACACTTCGCGGGGCCCGGTGACGAGGACATCGGTGACCCCCGGCTCCGCCAGCAGCGGTTCGAGCGGCCCGGCGCCGAAGAACTCCCTGCGCACGGACCGCAACGCGGCCAGCACGTCGCCGTGACCGACGGGACCTCCCGCCTCCGCGCGAACGGCGTCGGCGACGGCCTCCGGATCATCGCCGGTGCCGCTGCCCGCGAGGCGCAGCCGGACGCGGCGGACCAGGTCAGTGGCCGCCGCTTCCTGCCCGATCACAACAGGACCCGTTCCGCGGTGCGCGGCGTGGTCAGTTCACTGAGGACGGTGCGCGCGGCCCTGCCGAGCGCGCTGCGGGGCCGTGGCTCGAACTCGCCCCGTTCCACCGCTTTCGGCAGCCATCGGTCCGAGGCCATCGTGGTGAGCATCGGCGCACCGACCGATTCGGCGACCTGTTCGGCGGTCACGCCGCTCGGCGACGGGCCGCGCACGACGAGCCGCACCTTGTCCGCGTACCGGCCGAACCGCCGCAGCACGCATTTCGCCGCGACACAGGCGCGAAGTTCCATCGGCACGACGAGCACGGCGAGATCCGCGCGGTCCAGCACCGCCATCGCGGCGGCGCCGGGACTTCGCGGCAGATCGCACACGACCAAGTACCCGGCCCGCCGCCCCGCTTCGACGACGGTGGCGGCCGCCTGCGCCGCGGGCCCCTGGCCGTCGTGGTCGCACGCGACGAACGGCAGTTCACCGTGCACCGTCCGGCGGCGCGGCAGCGCGGCGTTCAACGCGGGCATCGACACCCCGCCGGAGCCGAGGCGCAGCTCCGGCCAGCGCAGCCCGGTGTCGAACTCCGCGCCCAGCAAGAGATCGATCCCGCCGCCGAGCGGATCGCAGTCGACCAGCATCGCGGTGCCTTCGGTGGCCGCGCGCAACGCCACCGCCGCGGCGAAGACCGACGCGCCCGCGCCGCCCCGCCCGCCGGCGACCGCGAGCACGCGCCCGCCAGGGACGTCCGGGCCGTCCACGACTTCGGCGAGCGCGGCGAGCAGGCCCGCCTCGTCGTCCGGCAGCGAGATGACCTTTTCCACGCCGTTGCGGAAAACGTGCTGCCAGGTGGCCGGTTCCGGCGGTCCCTTGCTGACCAGCACGACCTTCGCCCGCCGCGGCAACGGCCCGCCGGTCGCCGTGCGCTCGTCGACGAGCACCAGCGGCGCGTGCTCCCAGCTCTGCTTCGCCGCCAAGAGATCGGGCGCGCATTCGGTTTCGCAGCCCGCGGCGGCGGCCAGCCGCAGGATCTCGTCGAGCAGTGTCGGATCGCTCGCGACGACGAGCGGTCTCTTCCCGGTCATGTGCTCCCCCAAGGGTTCCCGAGGCATCCGGGGTGTCAGCGCGCAGCCGCGCCGATACCCGGTGCCGACCCGTCCGGTGGATCCGCCACCGCGTCCGGGCCTCCACCGTCGCGCCGATCCGGCGACGCGGACAAGAGCGATCGGGCCCGCCTGTGGACAACCGGGGTGCTGTGGACAACCCGGCCCGCGCGGGCACCGCCGGAACGGGAAATGTCGGTGCGTGGTGGGATGATCACGCGCACGCGGACCGTGCCCGGCAACGGTGGGAGAGGAAAAGGGGCGACCCCCGCCAGGGGGGAGGGACGGGGGTCGCCGAGGGTTCAGCCCCGGGGGGTCGGACTGAACCGGGCCGGTCGGAACACCGGATACCCCAACTGTAACCCGGTTCGGGGCGAAACCGCGCTCACCTGCGCACCCACAATTCGGTAACAGCACAAAGCAATCGATTTCCTTTGCCTGCCGTTAATTTTCCCCTCGCGCGATGTCGCCGGGTGGTGTCCCGCCCGCCACCTCCTATCCTGGCGAGGTGGCCGAACCCCGCCGAACACCCAGCGCACCGGAAGCAGCACGGAAACCGGTTGCCGCCTTCTTCGATCTCGACAAGACGATCATCGCTTCGTCCAGCGCGCTCGCGTTCAGCAAACCGCTGCTGCGCCAGGGACTGATCAACCGCAGGGCGGCGGTGAAGAGCGCGTACGCGCAACTCGTCTTCGCGCTTTCCGGTGCGGATGCGGGAAAAACGGAGCGGATGCGGGCGCAGATCTCGGCGCTGTGCGCGGGCTGGGACGTGGCGCAGATCCGGTCGATCGTGGCCGAGGCGCTGCACGACGTGGTCGATCCGCTGGTCTACGCCGAAGCGGCCGACCTCATCGCACGGCACCGCGCCGAAGGGCACGACGTGATCGTGCTGTCGGCCACCGGGGAGGAGGTGGTGGCACCGATCGCGGACATGCTCGGCGCCACCCGCAGCGTCGCGACCCGGATGCGGGTGGTGGACGGCCGCTACTCCGGCGAGGTCGACTTCTACTGCTACGGCGAGCACAAGGCGAACGCGGCGCGCGAACTCGCCGCCACACACGGCTACGACCTCGCCGACTGCCACGCCTACACCGACTCCAGCACGGACCTCCCCCTGCTGGAGGTGGTGGGTCACCCGCACGCGGTGAACCCGGACCGCGAACTGCGGCGCGCGGCCGACGAGCGGGGCTGGCCGGTGCTCGCCTTCGCGAAACCCGTTTCCCTGCGGACACCGGTCGTGCCCGCGCTCGCGATCGGTCTCGGCGCCGGGACGATCGCCGCGGCGGCGACGTGGTACGGACTGTCCAGGAAGAGCCGGAAACGATCCAGTTAGTACAGACGGTCGCCGTGCGCGCCGCGGGCCACTCACACGGCGGTAGGGAGAACGCTGATTTTCCCGGAATAACAGGGTTTTCGCCCACCCGCTGAGGTTTCCGGACGCGGTCCGTCACCAAAACGGTGCGTCTGTACCGGTGCACCCGTCTGCGCTCTTGAAGTGACGGCCATCACTGAGTACAAAGTGAGGTGCGGACATCTTCCCGGCCAGGGACAAGGCGAAGATAAGCCTTGAGCCACCCCGGAAAGAACTCCGTGCGCGGACTCCAGGCACCCACGCGCAGCACGCCGCGGGAGGCTTGTCGTCTAGGGACTGCGTACCGGGACGCCGGACGCCGAGTCCAGGTAGGTACGACTGGAGTTGCACGCTTGGTCACCTGAGCAGTCCGCGCTAGTGGGCGGCGCCCGCTGACATCGTCGGCGGGCGCCGCCAGCTTTTTTGTCACTCGCGGGTGACGGGTCCAAGACAATCGAGGGAATCGATAGCGGTGAGTAGGCCAAACGGCACAGTCGGTCGTTGACCTGCGGGGGTTCGGTGACTAGCTTCCCAGTGCCGGTGGATTCGGGTCAGAAGTTTCCCGTGCCGCCCGACGCTGGGAGGTCGCCTTGCGCACCGATGGATTTCGTCCCCGGAGGACACATGCCCTCACCGCTGCCTGCGCGGCCGCGCTCGTGCTCGCCGGATGCGCCTCGGCACCGCAGGAGGCCCAGGTGACCCCGCAGGCGGCGCAGAAGCCGGACGAGGCGGCCGCCTACGCCGCGCGGACGCTCGCCGGGATGTCGCTGGAGCAGAAGGTCGGCCAGCTCTTCGTCGCAGACGTGTGGGGCAAGTCGGCGGACGAGGCGAACGCGGGCAACCAGAAGAAGTACGGCGTCGACACCCCCGCGCAGGTGGTGCGGCGCTACGGGGTCGGCGGCGTCATCTACTTCAACAACGCGGGCACCGACAACGTGGACAACCCGGCCCAGGTCGCGCGCTTCTCGAACGGGTTGCAGCACGCCGCGCTCGGCACCGGCGCGCGCGTGCCGCTGATCATCTCGACCGACCAGGAGGGCGGCCGCGTCACCAGGATCGGCGCGCCGGCCACCGAATACCCGTCCAACATGGCGATCGGGGCGGGCCGCAACGCGGGCGACGCGCGCACGCTGGCCGCGATCAGCGGCCACGAACTGCGCGCGATGGGCATCGGCCAGGACTTCGCGCCGGACGCGGACGTGAACTCGAACCCGCTCAACCCGGTGATCGGCTCCCGCTCGTTCTCCGCGGACCCGACCCTCGCCAGCAAGCTCGTCGCCGCGGAAATCGACGGCTACCAGCGCGCGGGCGCGCCGACAGACACGGTCGCCTCGGCTGCGAAGCACTTTCCTGGACACGGTGACGCGGCAGAGGACAGCCACACCGGGCTGCCGGTGATCAAGCGGTCGGCCGAGGAGTGGCGCAAGATCGACATGCCGCCGTTCCAGGCCGCCGTCGACGCCGGTATCGACGTGATCATGAGCGCGCACATCACGGTGCCGAGCCTCGACCCGTCGGGTGAGCCCGCGACGCTGTCGAAGCCGATCATGACCGGGCTGCTGCGCGACGAACTGCACTTCGACGGTGTGGTGGTGACCGACTCGCTGCAGATGGAGGGCGTGCGGAAGCTGCACCCCGACGCGGAGGTCCCGGTGCTCGCGCTGGAAGCGGGCGTGGACCAGATGCTGATGCCGCCGGACCTGACCGTCGCCGTCAAGGGCGTGGTGGACGCGGTGCACAGCGGGCGGCTGACCGAGCAGCGCATCGACCAGAGCGTCACGCGAATCCTGAAGCTGAAGTACAAGCGCGGGATCCTCGCGAAGCCGTTCGCCGACGAGGGCGCGGTGGACCGGACGGTGGGCACCCGCCGCAACCTCGAGCAGGTCCAGAAGCTGACCGACCGCACGACGACGCTCCTGCGCGACGACAAGAAGGCGCTGCCGCTGCGCGGGAACGGTCCGGTGCTGGTCGCGGGCTGGAACAATCCGGCCTACCCCGGTTACCCCTCGGATCCGGTGACCTCGCTCGCGAAGGCGCTGGGCCCGCGCGCGAAGGCGCTGCCGACCGGCGCCTCGCCCGCGCAGGCGAAGATCGACGAAGCGGTCGCGGCGGCGAAGGGCGCGGAGACCGTCGTCGTGCTGACGAACGGGCTGCGGAGCAGCGCGCCCCAGCGAGCACTGGTGGAAGCGCTTAAGGCGGCCGGAAAACCCGTCGTCGCGGTGGCCGTGCAGGAACCGTACGACCCCGGGTTCGCGGACGTGCCGACGTGGCTGGCCACCTACGACTGGCGCGACGTGACGATGCGCTCGCTCGCGAAGGTGCTGACCGGGCAGAACAAGCCGCTGGGCAAGCTGCCGGTGAACGTCCCGACCGGCGCGGACCCGGCGAAGGTGCTGTTCCCGTTCGGTCACGGGCTTTCGTGGTGACCGTCAACCGCAGGCGCTTCATCGCGGGCGGGGCGATCGCGACGCCGTTGCTGGCGGCGGGGTCGATGCCCGCCACCGCGCAAGAACCGCAAGAAGCGCAGGCGCGCCGGGTGACGGCGGGCGCGGATCTCGCCGCGGCCGACGGCTGGAGCTCGCTCTCGGGGCGCAAGCTCGGCGTGCTGTCCAATCCGACGGGCGTGCTCGCGAACCTCGACCACGTGGTGGATTCGATGGTCGCGGCCGGGGTGAAACCGGTGGCCGCGTTCGGCCCCGAGCACGGGTTCCGCGGCAGCGCGCAGGCGGGCGGGTCCGAAGGCGACTACACGGACCCGCGCACCGGAATCGGAGTCTACGACGCGTACGGAGTGGACGCGCCGAAGCTGGCGGGGATGTTCACCAAGGCGGGCGTGGACACCGTGGTGTTCGACATCGCCGACGTCGGCGCGCGGTTCTACACCTACATCTGGTCGCTGTACACCGCGATGGTGGCGGCGGCGAAGGCGGGCGCGGCGTTCGTCGTGCTGGACCGCCCGAACCCGATCGGCGGCACCGTTTCAGGCCCGGTGCTCGACCCGGCGTTCGCCTCCGGGGTGGGGCGCAAGCCGATCGCGCAGCAGCACGGGATGACCGCGGGCGAGCTGGCGCGCCTGTTCGCCGGGGAATTCCTTCCCGCCGAAGGGGTTCCGGCACTGGAGTTGACCGTCGTACAAGTGCGGGGCTGGCGCCGGGACGCGGTGTTCGCGCGGACCGGTCTGAAGTGGACACCACCGAGCCCGAACATGCCGACGCCCGACACCGCGCTGGTCTACCCCGGCACCGGGATGTTCGAGGGCACCGTGTTCTCCGAAGGCCGCGGCACCACGCGCCCGTTCGAGACGATCGGCGCGCCGGGCCTCGACTGGCGGTGGCGCGACGCGCTCGGTGGCAGCGGACTGTCCGGAGTGGACTTCCGCGAGACCTACTTCGTGCCGACCTTCGGCAAGTTCGCGGGCGAAACGTGCGGCGGCGTGCAGCTGACCGTGACCGATCCCGGCTCCTTCGACGCGATCCGCACCGCGGTGACCATGTTCGTCACCGCGAAACGGCTGCACCCCGACAAGTTCGGCTGGCGGCCGGACAACTTCATCGACAAGCTCTCCGGGTCCGCGCGGCTGCGCACGATGGTGGACGCGGGCGCGGGTGTCGACGAGGTCACCGGTGCCTGGCGAGACGAGCTGGCGCGGTTCGCCCATCGACGGCGGCAGTACCTGATCTACCGGTGAGGAGCGGCGATGCGGGCTGGCAAACTGGGGGTCGCGGCCGTGACGGCCGTTCTGGCCTTTTCCACCGCGGGAGCGAGCGCGATCGCCACACCTGAGCGCCACGACAGCGGCCGTTTCGACCGGCCATGGCACGGATTCTCGCCCGCGCGCACCGTGCTGCGCGACGGCGACCCCGCGGCGGCGGGGCTCGACCCGGCGCCGCTGAAGGCCGTCGAACAACGCGTCGACGACTGGACGAAACCCGGCCCGAGCGGGCATCCGCTGTTTTCCGGCGCGGTGGGCCTGTGGGTGCACGACGGTGTCGTGGTGGACCGGCACGCCGTCGGCGGTGCGCTGCGGTACGCCGACGGCAAGGGCACCGAGCTGCCGCCGTCGCAGCAGGTGCCGATGCGCGAGGACACGATCTTCGACATGGCGTCGATCTCGAAGCTGTTCACCTCGATCGCGGCCATGCAGCTCGTCGAGCGGCACCAGCTCGATCTGGCCGCGCCGGTGGCGAAGTACCTGCCGGAGTTCGCCGTCAACGGCAAGGAATCCGTCACCGTCCAGCAGCTGCTGACGCACACCTCCGGGTTCGACGCGGACCCGACGCCGTCGTTGTGGGAGGGCTACCCCGACATCCCGAGCAGGCGCAAGGCGGTGCTGGACAGCCCGCTGAAGTTCGCGCCGGGCAGCAAGTACTTCTACTCCGATCTGAACCTGATGACGCTCGGCTTCCTGGTCGAGAAGCTCACGGGGTCCACTTTGGACGCGGTGGTGCGCGATCGGATCACCGCGCCGCTGGGGATGACCGACACCGGCTACAACCCGCCCGCGGACAAGCTCGGGCGGGTCGCGGCCACGGAGTTTCAGACGACTCCGCCGCGCGGCATGGTGCGGGGGCAGGTGCACGACGAGAACGCCTGGTCGCTCGGCGGCGTCTCGGGGCATGCCGGGGTGTTCTCGACGGCGCGGGACATGGCCGTGCTCGGGCAGGCGATCCTGAACGGCGGCACCTATGCCGGGCATCGGATCCTGCGCGAGGACACCACGCGCGCGATGCTGACGAACCACATCGAGGGCCTTCCCGACGTGCACGGGCTCGGGTTCGAACTCGACGAGATGTTCTACATGGGCGGGCTGTCGTCCCCGGTCACCGGCGGCCACACGGGTTACACCGGCACCACGTTCGTGATCGACCCCGGGTCGCGGTCGGTCGCGGTCCTGCTCACCAACCGCGTGCATCCGAACCGCGGCTGGGGCTCGATCAACGACGCGCGCGAGGCGTGGGCGACGGCGCTCGCGCGCTCGATGGCGGTCCGGCCCCGCTCGGGCCGCGATGCCTGGTTCAGTGATATTGGCAACATGAGCACCGCGACGTTGACCACCCCTCCGCTGCGTCCGCGTAACGATTCGGTGCGCGCGAGCTTCTCCGCGTTCGTCGATACCGAGACGTCGGACACGCTCGCGCTCGAGGCGAGCACAGACGGCACGACGTGGCAGCCGGTGCCGGTCCGCGCCTCCGGGCCGGGCGCTCCGGAGGGTGTCGTGAACGCTGTGTCCGGGCACGGCCACCGCTCGTGGTGGCGCATTCGGGGAGAAATTCCCGCGAACGGGCCGGTCAGCCTGCGGTGGCGGTACACGACCGACAAGAGTTACACGGGTCGCGGCGTGCTTGTAGACGGAATTCGCGTCAGCAGCGGCGGCCGGACGATTCTCGACGGCGAACACGATCCGTCATCACTCACCGCATCCGGCTGGCGACCGAGCACCAGGTAGGGCGAGAGGTCACTCTTCGAACACGACACTAAGTTGCCAAGTCGTTAACAAGTGGACGTTAACAAGTCTGACTTGGTTGGCGACTTTCTTGGCAACTGAGTCGAGAGTGGCCCGCGCCCCGCGGGTTGCATTCATCCCGAAGGATGTGGGTAACCTTGTCTCAAATGCCGACGGTTAGTAACTTTCCCACGTCGCCTGATACTGGCGGCGTGGCCACGCTTCCCGACACCGTGACCCCGGTCGCCGTGCCGGGACGCGACGCCGACTCGAGCCCGCTGGTCAAGATCCGCTCGCTGCTGCCGGGCCTCGCCAGGGCCGAGCAGCGCGTCGCGAAGGTCGTGCTCGACGACCCGTCCAGCGTCGCCCGTCGCAGCATCACCGAGGTCGCCCAGTCCGCGAACACCAGCGAGACGACCGTGACCCGCTTCTGCAAGGCCATCGGCGTCGGCGGCTACCCGCAGCTGCGCATCGCGCTCGCCGCGGACACCGCGCGCACGGAGGCCCGCTCCACCCGCAACCTCGGCGGCGAGATCGGCCCCGGCGACGACCTCGCGTCCGTGGTCGGGAAGGTCAGCTTCGCCGACGCGCGCGCCGTCGAAGAGACCGCGGACCAGCTCGACGTGAACACCCTGCAGCAGGTCATCGACATCCTCGCCGAATCGGGCCGCATCGACGTCTACGGCGTCGGCGCGAGCGCGTTCGTCGCCGCGGACCTCCAGCAGAAGCTGCACCGCATCGGCAGGGTCAGCTTCGCGTGGTCGGACACGCACATCATGCTGACCTCGGCCGCGGTGCTCCGGCCAGGCGACGTCGCGATCGGCATCTCGCACACCGGCGCCACCACGGACACCGTCGAGGCGTTGCGCGTCGCGCGCGAGCACGGCGCGATCACCGTGTCGCTCACCAACTTCCCGCGGTCCCCGGTCACCGAGGTCTCCGACCACGTGCTGACCACGGCCGCCCGCGAAACCACGTTCCGCTCCGGCGCCACCGCGAGCCGGATCGCGCAGCTCACCGTCATCGACTGCCTCTTCATCGGCGTCGCGCAACGGCACATGGACGACGCCGTCAGCGCGCTGGACGCGACGAGGGACGCGGTCGGCTCACACCGGCTCGGGGTCAGGCCGGACGGCAGACGACGTCCGAGGGAGACCGGGAAATGAGCGAAAAAGTGAGGCGCATGATGACCGTGCCGCGCCAGGTCGTGCACGTCGATTCTCCGACCGAACAGCGGAACCCGCGCACCACCGACATCGACCTCATGTCGACCGTCGGCATCCTCGGCATGATCAACGCCGAGGACCGGCGCGTGCCCGACGCGGTCAACGCCGTGCTGCCGAGAATCGCGAACGCGGTCGACTACGCCGTCGAAGCCCTGCGGGGCGGCGGCCGGGTGCACTACGTCGGCGCCGGCACGTCCGGGCGGCTCGCCACCCTCGACGCCGCCGAACTGGTCCCGACCTACAACGTGCCGCCGGACTGGTTCGTCGCCCACCACGCCGGTGGCGCGCGTGCGCTGCGCCAAGCCGTCGAAAACGCCGAGGACGACGCGAAGGCGGGTGCCGCCGAAATGCGCGAGCACGTCCGGCCGGGTGACTTCGTGCTCGGGCTGACCGCGTCCGGCCGCACCCCGTTCGTGCTCGGCGCGCTCGAAGCCGCCAGCAGGCTCGGCGCCAGGACCGGCCTCGTCTCCGGGAACCCCGGCGCGGTGAAGCCCGCGGGCGTCGACGTGCTGATCGCCGTCGACACCGGGCCGGAAGCGATCGCGGGGTCCACCAGGATGAAGGCGGGCACCGCGCAGAAGATCGTCCTGACCGCGTTCTCGACCGCCACGATGATCCGGCTCGGCCGCACCTATTCGAACCTCATGGTGAGCATGCGCGCCACCAACGCCAAGCTCCGCGGGCGGACCCTGCGGATCCTGCGCGAGGCCACCGGGATGAGCCCGCAGGACTGCTCCGACGCGCTGGAAGCGGCCGACGGCGATCTGAAGGTCGCGCTCGTGCACCTGCTCGGCGGCGTCGCGGTCGGCAAGGCCAAGGACGCGCTCGCCGAAACCGACGGGCACGTGCGCAACGCGCTCGACACCCTGCACGTCCGGGCGGGGTAGCGGACGGGCCGCCTTAACCTCGGAGGCGGCTTTCCTTTCCCCGGCGGGCTTTCCGCTCGCACCTGTACGAGAAGTCCCTTTCGTACGCCTAGGGGAGCCCCTGATTTCAACATTACCTTGGCGCACCGACACTTCTGGTCGCCGTGGTCGAGGCCCGGCTGCGGCGACCAGGCCGAGCCCCGTGACCCAGGCCGGGCCGACGCGCCCCGGGCCGCCGAAGCCGTCAGCTGACGGCTTCGGCGATTCCTCGTGCTTCCTTCGCGCCCCGTTCCAAGGCGTCGCACCAGAAGAGCAGCCACGCGCGCACGCCGTCGGGTTCGCCGCTCGCGAACCCTTCGGCGGCGCCGAGGTACTGCTTCACCCGGCGGAAGCACGCCACCTCCGGCACCGTCAGCGCCTTCGGGTCGAGGCCGGTCGCGACCATGCTCAGCCGCGCCGCCGCGCGCGCGACGACGCCGGCCGCGGTGCCGAAGGGCCGCAACGCGAGCAGTTCCCCGTGCACCACCGCGGTGAGCACGGGGCCCGGCACCGAGGTCGCCCCGGTCACCAGCTGGCCGAGCAGTTCCAGCCGCGTGCCCGTGCCCTCGCTCGGGCGGCCCAGCTCGTCGGGATCGGTGACGAGATCGGCCGCGGCCAGCACGTGCAGTTTCGCCAGCGCCTGCGACGGGGCGCGGCGCCAGGTCGGCAACAAGCCTTCGAGCGCTTCGGCGACGCGGAGCGCACCGGCGAGCACGGGGTCGGACACCGCGCCCTCGGCGGGGATCTCCGGGTCCGCGCCGTCGATCGCGGCCGACGCGCGGGCCGCGCGCACGGAGGCCTCCGCGGCCGTCGCCGAGCCGTCACGCAGGTTCGCGCGATGCCGGTGCACGGCGAACACGGCGTCCTGCGCCGACTTCGCCGCCTCGGCGACGCCGTCGAGTTCGAGCAAGGGGCGCAACGGATCCGTCATGCGTCGAGCACCTGCCCCTCGCGGCGCACCACGGGCGGGGCGACCGACCACGGGAAGTTGATCCACCGGTCGGTGTGCCGCCACACGTACTCGCACTTGACCTCGGAACGCGGCTTCTCGTAGACCACCGCGCAGCGCACTTCGGCGACGTGGTCGGCGCAGAAGTCCCGCACCAGCTTCAGCGTCGCACCGGTGTCCGCGACGTCGTCGGCGACCAGCACGGTGGCCCCGGTCAGATCGACCGCGTTGGGCACGGGCGGCAGCATCACCGGCAGGTCGAGCCGCTCGTCAACACCGGTGTAGAACTCGACGTTCATCACGTGCAGGTTCTTCACGTCCAGCGCGTACCCGAGCGCCCCCGCCACGAACAGGCCGCCCCGCGCGATCGACAGGACCAGATCGGGCGCGAACCCGTCGTCCGCGATCGCCTGCGCCAGTTCCCTGCTGGCCGATCCGAACAGCTCCCAGGTGAGCTCTTCCCGCTCCTCGGCCATCGGTGTCCTCCTCGCCCTGATCGGTCCCGCGCAGCATAAGCAACCGGAAAGTGGCCTGGCGAGATGCTTCCACATTGGCCATAACGAGCAGCCAATTCTCGCCTTACGGTGAACGGGTGACCGACTGGACCACCGTTCCGACCCTGACCGGCGAGCACGTGCGGCTGGAGCCGCTTTCCGGCGACCACGCCGAAGGCCTGCACGAAGCGGGCCGCGACCCCGAGATCTGGGCCTGGCTCAGCCTGAAGCGGCCGGAGACGCTCGACGACACGCGAGCAATGGTTGAGACCATTCGAAGCACGCCGGGCCGTCAGGCGTTCGCTCAGATCGACGCCGTCACGGGCGAGGTCGCCGGGACGACTTCGTACTACCAGGTCGATCCGGCGCACCGGGCACTGCTGATCGGCTACACGTGGATCGGGAAGCGCTGGCAGCGCACCCCGCTCAACACCGAAGCGAAACTGCTCCTGCTGACGCACGCGTTCGAAGCGCGCGGCGCGATCCGCGTCGCCTGGCAGACCGACCACCGCAACGAACGGTCGCAGCGCGCCATCGAACGGCTCGGCGCGAAGCGCGACGGCGTGCTGCGCTCGCACCGGATCCGCCCGGACGGCACCGTGCGAGATACCGTCGAGTACTCCGTGATCGCGGCCGAATGGCCTTCGGTGCGGGACGGTCTGCTGGCCCGTCTCGGCTGAAAAGACCGTTCGCGCACCTTTCGTCCCCGCCCGGCGTCCGTTCGTCCGCCGCCACCGGGTGCAACGCCGCTGCAACCTTTTACTTCCAGTACTAACGTCGTTACGGTGCCGGAGGGCGTCAGCCGCGTATCGCATTCTCAGGAGGCTTAGCACCATGACCGAGCAGTCCCCAGCGCTGGACAACCTGCTCAAGGAGAGCCGCACCTTCCCGCCGAGCGAGGAGTTCGCCGCGCGGGCCAATGCGACCGCGGAGTTACGGGCGGAGGCCGACGCCGACCGCGACGCGTTCTGGGCGAAGCAGGCCGAGCGGCTGCACTGGGACACGAAGTGGACCCAGGTGCTCGACTGGTCCGGCGCGCCGTTCGCGAAGTGGTTCGTGGGCGGGAAGCTCAACGTCGCCTACAACTGCGTCGACCGCCACGTCGAAAGCGGGCACGGCGACCAGGTCGCGATCCACTGGGTCGGCGAGCCCGGCGACACCCGCGACATCACCTACGCGCAGCTGAAGGACGAGGTTTCCAAGGCTGCCAACGCATTCGCCTCGCTCGGCGTCAAGGCGGGCGACGTGGTCGCGATCCAGCTGCAGATGATCCCCGAGGCGATCATCGCGATGCTCGCGTGCGCCAGGGTCGGCGCGCTGCACAACGTGGTCTTCGGCGGGTTCTCCCCGACCGCGCTGCGCGCCCGCGTCGACGACGCCGCGGCGAAGATCGTGATCACCTCGGACGGGCAGTACCGGCGCGGCAAGGCGGCGCCGATGAAGGCCAACGTCGACGAAGCCCTCGCGGGCGCGGAAACCGTCGAGAAGGTCATCGTCGTGAAGCGCACCGGCAGCGACCTCGAAGGCGACGCGCCGTGGACCGAGGGCCGCGACCTGTGGTGGCACGACCTCGTCGACGCGCAGTCCGCCGAGCACACGCCAGAGGCGTTCGACTCCGAGCACCCGCTGTTCATCCTCTACACCTCGGGCACCACCGGGAAGCCGAAGGGCATCCTGCACACCTCGGGCGGCTACCTGACGCAGGCCGCGTACACGCACCACAACGTCTTCGACCACAAGGCGGGCGAAGACGTCTACTGGTGCACCGCCGACATCGGCTGGGTCACCGGGCACAGCTACATCGTCTACGGGCCGCTCGCGAACCGCGTCACGCAGGTCGTCTACGAAGGCACGCCGAACACCCCGCACGAGGGGCGGCACTGGGAGATCGTGCAGTCCTACGGCGTCTCGATCTACTACACCGCGCCCACGCTGATCCGCACGTTCATGAAGTGGGGCAAGGAAATCCCGGAGTCCTACGACCTGTCCACGCTGCGCGTGCTCGGCAGCGTCGGCGAGCCGATCAACCCCGAGGCGTGGATCTGGTACCGGGAGAACATCGGCGCGGGCAAGGCACCGATCGTGGACACCTGGTGGCAGACCGAAACCGGCGCGATCATGATCTCGCCGCTGCCCGGGGTCACCTCGACGAAGCCGGGTTCCGCGCAGCAGGCGCTGCCGGGGATCTCCGCGAAGGTCGTCGACGATCAAGCAGCCGAGGTCGGCAACGGCGGCGGCGGGTACCTGGTGCTCGACAAGCCGTGGCCGTCGATGCTGCGCGGGATCTGGGGCGACGACGAGCGCTTCAAGGAGACCTACTGGTCCAGGTTCGCCGAGCAGGGCTTCTACTTCGCCGGTGACGGCGCGAAGTACGACGACGACGGCGACATCTGGCTGCTCGGTCGCGTGGACGACGTGATGAACGTGTCCGGCCACCGGATATCCACCACCGAGGTGGAATCCGCGCTGGTGTCGCACCCGACGGTCGCCGAGGCGGCCGTCGTCGGCGCGAGCGACGCCACCACCGGACAGGGCATCGTGGCGTTCGTGATCCTGCGCGGCAACGCGCAGGATGGCGGAGCCGACGCGGTGCAGGAACTGCGCAACCACGTGGCGAAGGAGATCGGCCCGATCGCCAAGCCGCGCCAGATCATGGTCGTGCCGGAGCTGCCGAAGACGCGCTCGGGCAAGATCATGCGGCGGCTGCTGCGCGATGTCGCGGAGAACCGCGAGGTCGGCGACGTGACCACGCTGGCGGATTCGTCCGTGATGGACCTGATCTCGTCCGGCCTCAACTCGGACAAGTCCGAGGAGTAGACCCGTTCCACGAAGGCGCCCCCGCGGTACGGCCGCGGGGGCGCCTTCGTGTTTGACGCGCCTGCCCGATCCAGATACCTTTGCTTACAAAGCTATCTGGGGGTGCACATGACCGTTCTGGTCACCGGTGCGCGGGGCAACATCGGGAGCGCGATCGTCGCCAGGCTCGCGGCGGACGGGCACACCGTCCGCGCTTCGGCACGGGACGCGGCGACACTGAAAGTCCCCGCTGGCGTCGAAACCGCGACCCTCGATCTCACCGCGCCCGACGAGAAAGCGCTGGACGGCGTCGAGACGGTCTTCCTCTACCCGACCCGGGGCGACTACGGGGATTTCCTTTCCCTGGCAACAAAAGCAGACGTCCAGTACATCGTGCTGCTGTCCTCGCCCGCGTCGTTCGAGCACGGCGAGTGCGACGGGCCGATCGGGTTGATCCACCGCGGTGTCGAGCAGGCGCTCGCGGATTCGGGGCTGCGCCACACGGTCCTCTACCCGAGCTGGCTCGCCACCAACGCGCGCCGCGACTGGGCGGAGGAGATCCGCGCGGAGAACCGGATCAGCCTGGCCCATCCGGACGCCCGGGTCAGCCCGATCCACCTCGACGACATCGCCGAAGTGGCGGCGGCGTTGCTCACCAAAGACGCCCACCGTGGTCGCATGCAGGTGCTGACCGGGCCGGAATCGTTGGCACAGCGGGAAATCGCCGCGATCATCGCCGAGGAGACCGGCCGCGCGATCGCGGTCACCGAACTCACCCGCGAGCAGGCGCTGGCCCGCCGCCCGCCGTGGCTGCTGGAATCAGCGCACGCCGCGCTGCTCGACGCGAGCGCGCTCGCCGTCGGCGTCCCGGCGCTGCTCACCAACGCCGTCGAACGGATCACCGGACATCCGGCGCGCCCGTTCCGCACCTGGGTCGCGGCCCATCTCGCCGATTTCGGCTGACAGCGCCGAAAGCGCGGCGGCGATCGCGGGCGCCTCGCGATTTCCCCGCCGCACCACGGTGACGAGCCTGCGGGCGGGCGCGTCGGCCAGTTCCGTGCGCACCACCGCCGGTTCGTCCGGGAGGCGCACGATCCTGGGCACGAGCGAGACACCGAGCCCCTGACCCGCGAGCGCCGCGACCGCCGTCCATTCGAGGACTTCGTGTGCGACGGACGGGGTGAACCCGGCGCCGGCGGCGAGCGCGAGGACCAGGTCGCGGTAGAAGGTCCCCGGCATGCCGACGATCCACGGTTCGGCGGCGAGATCGGCGAGCGCGACCCCGGTCCGCCGCGCCAGCGGGTGGCCGGGAGAGGTCAGCAGGTCGTACGGGTCGTCGAGGAGCGGGCAAAGATCGAACCGGGTGTCGGCGGCGGACGGGCCGCCGGGGGTGGCCATCGTGACGACGAGATCGGCGGCGCCGGAGAACAGCAGATCGAAGCACTCCGGCGGTTCGGCCTCGCGGAGTCGGACGACGAGCGCGGGCGATCGCTCGCGCAGCCGCGCCACCGCGGGAGCCAGCAGCGCCGAAATGGTCGTCGGCAGGCCGCAGATCCGGAGCTCGCCCGTCGGCGACGGGTCCGCGAGATCCGCTTCGGCCCGCTGCCACCGCTCCTCGATCGCGTCGGCGTGGCCGAGCAGGCGGCGGGCGGCCCCGGTGAGCCGCACCCCGCGCCCCGCCGGCTCGAGCAGCGCCACCTGCAGTTCGCGGGCTAAATGTCGAATCTGCTGGGATGCCGCGGACGGGGTCAGGTGCAGTGAGGCGGCCGCGGCGGTCACCGAGCCGTGGTGCGCGACGGCCCGCAGCACCTGGAGCCGTCGCAGATCGATCATGCTGGTGATTTTACAAAGTCCCGTGCAGATTCTCGCTCTCGTTCTTCAGGGTCGACTCGATCATCGTGGACGGCATGTGGCTCCTGCTCTTCGGCGCCGGGATCGCGGCCGGGGTCTCCGGAACCATCGCGGGCCTCGCCTCGCTCTTCTCCTACCCGGCGCTCCTCCTCGCGGGGCTGCCCGCCACGGCGGCGAACGTGACGAACACGGTCGCGCTGGCGCTCGGCAGCATCACCGCCGTGCCCAGTTCACGGCGCGAGCTGGCCGGGCAGGCCGCGACGGTGCGCAAGCTCGGCACGGTGTGCGCGCTCGGCGGCGCGGGCGGCGCCGCACTGCTGCTCGTGACACCGCCGGGGATCTTCCAGCGGATCGTGCCGTTCCTCATCGGCGGGGCTTCGGTGGTGATCCTGCTGCGCCCGCGCTTCCGCGGCGCGACGGCCGGGGTGTTCGCCGCGTCCGTCTACAGTGGATACTTCGCCGCCGCGTCCGGGGTGCTGCTGCTGGCCTTGCTGCTCGCCACCACCTCCGGCGGGTTGCTGCGCGCCAACGCGCTCAAGAACGTGCTCGTGGTGATCACGGATGTGGTCGCGGCGGCGGGGTTCGCGGTCTTCGGGCCCGTCGACTGGGTGCGCGCGGTGCCGCTGACCGCCGGGCTGCTACTGGGTTCCTGGCTCGGCCCGATGATCGCGCGGAAGGTTCCCGAAGCGCCGCTACGCGCGGGGATCGCGCTCGCCGGGCTCGGCCTCGCCGTCAAGCTCGGCGTCGACGCGTTCATGTCGTGACGCGCTCGAACGTGTCGGCGCTGGTCATCGCGGCATGCGCCCACGGCAGCTTCCGCAGGCCGTCCGGTTCCGCGGCGGCATCGGAAACGACGTGCCAGAGGGTTTCCATCCGCCCGTCCCGCAGGAGGCCGGTGAACGAGGCGATCTTGTCCCCGGCCTGGCCGGTGCGCGCGAAGGCGAAGTGCACGCAGTTTCCGGTGTGGATTCCGGTGATTTCCGCTTCGAAGCCCGCGAAACCGCTGTCGCTCAGCGCGGTGCGGAAAGTGCCCGTGAGCCGCCCGCCGGAGTCGTCCGCGATCCTCAGCGCGGAGCCGTACTGGTTCCGCCATTCACCGGTCCAGGTTTCCCGTGCAGTCATGCCGTCAGCCTGCTCGTGCTTTCGGCTCGGCACGAGTGGCGGAAAAGACGCGATTCGGGACTATCCTGCCAGAATGAACCGGCTCCATCGCGTGGTCGCCGTCGTCGTCCCGCCCCAGTCGACGTTCGAGCTGGGCTGCGTCGCCGAGGTCTTCGGCATCGAGCACCCCGGCGTCGAAACGCGGTACGCGTTCGAGGTCTGCGGGGAAGCGCGCGGAGTCGTCCCGACCAAGGCCGGGTACGAGATGGTCATACCGCTCGGTCTCGACGCGCTGGATGACGCCGACTCGATCTTCGTGACCGGCTGGCCGGACCGCGGCGCGCCGCCGTCGCCGGAGCTGCGCACCGCGCTGACCGCCGCGCACGCCCGCGGTGCTCGCGTGGCGGGGATCTGCTCGGGGGCGTTCGCGCTCGCGGCGACCGGCCTGCTCGACGGCCGAGCGGCGACCACGCACTGGCGCATGGCGGACGAGCTCGCGCGCCGCTACCCGAACGTGCTCGTCCGGCCGCAAGCGCTGTACGTGGACCACGGCGACGTCGCCACGAGCGCCGGAACCGGAGCCGCGATCGACCTCGCGCTCGAACTCGTCCGCCGGGACTTCGGCGCCGCGTACGCCGCCGACATCGCCCGCCAGATGGTGCTGCCGCCGCACCGCGAAGGCGGTCAGCGGCAGTACGCGCGCGTGACACCGGCCAGGCCGGCGCCGCTTTCCGCCGTCATCGAATGGGCGGAGGCGAACCTGCACCGGCCGGTGTCCGTCGACGACCTCGCCGCGACCGGTGCCGTTTCGGCGCGCACGCTGGCGAGGCTGTTCGAGCGCGAGCTCGGGACCACACCGGGAAAATGGCTCCTGCGCCGACGGCTCCACGAAGCCTGCGCGCTGCTCGAACGCACCGACGCGACGATCGAAAGCGTCGCCGCCGCGGCCGGGTTCGGCGACGTGTCGAACTTCCGCCGCCGCTTCGCCGCCGAATTCGGCACCACGCCGAGCACCTACCGGCGCACCTTCGCGGCCAGCCCCCGATGACGGATTCCGCGCTAGGGTGGTGAGTGGCAAGCCGCGTACGCCACCCCGCCGCCCCCAGCGCCCACGCCGCCGGGGGCACCGCCGGTCAAGGCCCTCCGGGCCCGCGCGAATCGCCGAACGCACGGCACTCGTCCGGTGGAGCGTGGGAAGCCACCAGGAAACGAGCACCCGTGACCAGAAAAGGCAGCAACGCGCGCAAGCAGGCGGCCCGCGAACTCGCGGCAGCCGAAGGAATCCCCTACACCGAAGCGCTCCGCCGACAGTCCACAGAGGACATCGCGGAGCCGAGAACCGTCCCGCCGGTACCGAACCACGCCCCGGCGGCGACCCTGATCGGCCACACCGGCCCGGTCAAGTCGGTGGCGTTCCACCCCGGCGGGCACGCGTTCGTCACCGGAGGGGACGCCACGGTCCGCTGGTGGGACCTCGCGACCGAAGAGACCACCACGGTCCTCGACCACGACGCCATCGTCTTCTCGGTGGACTTCGCCCCGGACGGGAACACCGTCGCGGCCGCCGGGCGGGACGGCCGGATTTCCTTGTGGCGCCCCGAAACCGGCGAGGTCGACACGCTGACCCGGTGCGCGGGCGACGTGCACGCGCTGCGGTTCAGCCCCGACGGATCCACAGTGGCCACCAATGAGGCACCGCCCCGGCGCGGTTTCGACCTGCCCCCGGAAGGCGGGGCGATCGTGCACGTGTGGGACCTCGCGACCGGACAGGCCGCCGCCACCTTCGCCGATCGCGGTGCGTACGCCGGGCACGCGCTCGCGTTCCACCCCGGCGGGGACCTCCTCGCCACGAGCGGCGGCCTGGACGGGACCGTGGCGCTGCACTACCTGCGCACCGGTGAATCCATGGCGCTGACCGGCCACAGCGCGGGCGTCAACGCGATCGCGTTCAGCCCCGACGGGGCCACGGTGGCCACCGCCAGCGTGGACACCACGGTGCGGGTGTGGGATCTCGCGACCCGCCGGACCCTGGCGATCTTCAAACCGCACGGGCACTACGCCCAGGCCGTGGCCTTCGCCCCCGACGGGCTGACGCTGGCCAGCAGCAGCACCGATCCGGTGGTGCGGCTGTGGGACCTCGAAGAAGAGCGTGCGAAGGCCATCCTCTTCGGCCACACCGACTACATCACCTCGCTCGCGTTCAGCCCCGACGGGCGGACCCTGGTGAGCGCCGGGACGGACCGGACGATCCGGCTCTGGGCCGTCCCGGCGAACTGAGGATGCCCCGAGGGGACCCCGCCGCGAGCGCATTCGAACGCATGTTCTACGCTATCGTCCGGGGAGTTACCCATCGAGCCGGCGAGGAGACAGAACCGACGATGACCGTGGATTCCTTGACCCAGCAGGAAACGGCCCCCGAAGCCCCGGAGGCAGCGGCCCCGGAGAGCACCCCGTCCGAGACCGCGAACGGCTCCACCCCGGCCCCGGCGGACGCCGCGGCCGCCGAAACCGCTGCTGAAGAGCCCGCCAAGCCGAAGCGCGGGCGCCCCAAGGGCACCACCCCGGCCAAGAAGACCCGCACGGTCGAGCTCACCCTGACCGTCACCGGCACCGCCGACGGCGAATGGCAGGCGGAGCTGAAGCACGGCAGCAAGTGGGTCGCCCGCGGCCTCGAGATCCCGGCCGCGGCCGTGTCGCGCGCGGCGAAGGAACTGCACGCCGACCTGTCGATCCCGATCGACGAAGTGATCAACGCGGCGCGCGAGCAGCAGGCGCAGAAGGTCGCGCAGCTGGAAGCCGAGCTCGAGCAGGCCAAGCAGGCGCTCGCCGAGCTCGACAGCTGAGAAACCAGGACCCTCCGGCCAGCCGGGGCGGGTGCTCCTCGATCAGGCGCCCGCCCCGGCCCTTTTAACCCGTACACTTGTATACAACGTGTATGGGGGTGCTGAAATGGTGTCGGGCCGGGAGAAGGCGTACGAATTCCTGAAGAACACCGTGCTCGCGGATCCGGCCACGCAGGGCGGTTTCATCAGCGAGCAGGAGATCGCCGAGCGGGTCGGCATCTCGCGAACCCCCGTGCGCGAAGCACTGCTTCGGCTCGCCGCCGAAGAACTCGTCCAGCTCGTGCCGAAGCGCGGCGCCTACATCGCGCCGATCACCGGTAAGGACCTGCACGACCTGATGGAAATGCGCGGCCTGCTGGAACGGTTCGCCGCCGAAAAAACGCTCGCCGACGACACGGTCCCGCTCCTCGCCATGCGTGCGGCGTTGGAAAAGCAGGCCCGGCTCGACAGCGGGGAAACCGCGCAGTTCATCGAACTGGACACACAGTTCCACACCCTGCTCGTCGAAGCGGCGGGCAACCCCATCCTCGCGAAGACCTACCAAACCCTGCGCGCGCGCCAGGTGCGGGCCGGGATGGTGGCGATGCTGCGCAGCGGTGACCGCCAGAAGACCGTGCTCGCCGAACACCAGGCCATCCTCGACGCGTTCGAGTCGGGCGACGTCGCGGCGACGCTCGCCGCGATCGACGACCACCTCGGCACCACGCTCGCGATTCAGCTCACCAGCTGATCCTCGGGGTCGCGCGCGAGCCACACGCCCACGATGCTGACCACCGCGGTGACCGCGAGGTACAGCGCGATCGCGACCCAGCTGCCGAATCCCGCCAGCAGTGCGGTGAACAGCAGCGGCGCGAGCGCGCCGCCGATCACCCCGGCGAGGGTGTAGGCGAGCGAACTTCCCGTGTACCGCAAGCGTTCCGAGAACTGCTCGGTCACCAAAGCCGCCTGCGGGCCGTACAGGAGTGCGTGGATCACGAGTGCCAGCACCACGCCGACGAGCACGGCGGCGAACGAACGCCCGCTCACCATCGGGAAGAACACGAACGGCCACACCCCGGCCGCGATGGTGCCGATGAGGTAGAGCTTGCGCCGGTTGACGCGATCGGACAGCGCGCCCGCGGCGGGCATGAGCACGAGCTGCAGCGCGGAGCCGATCATCACCGCGGCGAGCCCTTCACCGCGCGGCATCTTCAGCTCGCTGGTCATGTAGGTCAGCACGAACACGGTGAACAGCGCGTACAGGACGTCGGGGCAGACGCGCACGAAGATCGCGGCGAGCAGCGCGCGCCATTCGAGCCGGAACACCTCCGAGATCGGCGCGCTCGACCGGTCGCCTTCGGCCGCGAGCCGTTGGAACACCGGGGTCTCTTCCAGTTTGAGCCGGATCCAGAGGCCGAATCCGACCAGCACGCCGGAAAGGAGGAACGCGACCCGCCAGCCCCACGCGGTGAACTGGGCGTCGGTGAGCACGAGCGCGAGCACGCCGAGCACGCCGTTGGCGAGCAGATTGCCCGCGGGCGGGCCGATCTGCGCGGCGGACGCCCAGAACCCGCGTCGCTTCGGATCGCCGAACTCGCTCGACAGCAGCACCGCGCCGCCCCATTCGCCGCCGATCCCGACGCCCTGGGCGAACCGGAGGAGTACGAGCAGCACGGCCGCGAACCCGCCGATCGAGCCGTACGTCGGCAGCACACCGATCAGGAAGGTCGCGGTGCCGGTCAGCAGGAGAGTCAGCACGAGCACGCGTTTGCGGCCCAGCTTGTCGCCGAGCCTGCCGAAGACGAACCCGCCGAGCGGGCGCGCCAGGTACCCGACGGCGTAAGTCGAGAAGGCCGCCATCGTGCCCGCGAGTTCGTCGCCAGAGGGGAAGAACAGCGTGCCGAACAGGGTCGCGGCGGCCACCGAGTAGGCCGCGAAGTCGTACCACTCGAGCGCGGTCCCGGACAGGCTCGCCAGGAACGCGCGGCGCAGCGACCTGCCGTCCACCGGCTCCCCGGTGCCCGCTGTCTGACCGATCACAGTCATCGGCTCCTCCGCTCCCGTCGTACCCGAGCTGATAATACTGGTTGTATACAGCTTGCATGCGCAAGACCGGATTCGTGGCCACCCGGTCACCACCAGCAAGGAGACCACCCGTGCGGTTCACCCTCCCCGACGGCACGACCGAGTCCGTCACCGTGCACACCCTGCTCAACGCCGGGTACGCCGGGCGAAGCCAGGACGAGGTCGCCGCGCACGTCGCCGAACTGGCCGAGCTCGGCGTACCGGCGCCCTCGGTCACCCCGGCCCTCTACCCGGTATCCCCTTATCTGGCCGCCCAAACCCGGGAAGTGCCGGTGCAGCACGACCGGACCTCCGGCGAGGCCGAATGGGCGCTGGTCATCAGCAGCACCGGCGAAGTGCTGCTCACCGCGGCGTGCGATCACACCGACCGCGAACTGGAGGTGCACGGCGTCGCGTGGAGCAAGAACGCCGCCTACGACGTGCTCGCCGAACAGGCGTGGCGGCTCGCCGACGTCGAAGACCGCCTCGACTCGCTGACCCTGCGCGCGTGGGCGGACGACGAGCTGATTCAGGACGGCACCCTCGCCGATCTGCTGACCCCGCGCTACTGGCTGGACCTGCTGCGGGAGCGGGGACTCGCCGAGCCGGGCACCGTGCTGCTGTCCGGCACGATCCCGATGCGCCCCGGCGTGGACCAGTTCGCCGGGCACTGGCGCGTGGCACTGGGCGACCCGGCCACGCAGAACACCATCGAACTCGGTTACCGGACGCGGCGCCTTCCCGACCCGATCGGCTGAGATCCGTCAGCCGGGGCGAAAGCGCGATTCGTGTTTCACTGTCCCGGTGACCGAAACGCAGAAACCCGCCGAACCGGCACATCGGGACGAGCCGCACCACGACAGCATCGGGAGCAGGCTGAACTGGCTGCGCGCCGGGGTTCTCGGCGCCAACGACGGCATCGTCTCGGTGGCGGGCATCGTCGTGGGCGTGGCGGGCGCGAGCACCGACCGCTCCGCGATCCTCACCGCGGGAATCGCGGGCCTCGTCGCGGGCGCGCTCTCGATGGCGGGCGGTGAATACGTCTCGGTGAGCACCCAGCGCGACACCGAGCGCGCGGCGTTGCGGCTGGAAAAAGAAGAACTGAAAACAATGCCGGAGGCCGAGGAGCGGGAACTCGCCGGGATCTACGAAGAAAAGGGCCTGTCCCCGGAACTGGCCGCGAAGGTCGCGCGCGAACTGTCCGAAAAGGACGCACTGCAGGCGCACGCGGAAGCGGAACTCCGCATCGACCCCGACGAGCTGACCAGCCCGTGGCAGGCGGCGTGGGCCTCACTGCTGGCGTTCTCGATCGGCGCGCTCCTGCCGCTGCTGGCGATCTCGCTGCCGCCGACCTCGGCCAGGGTCTGGGCGTGCGCGGCAGCCGTCGTGGCGGGCCTCGCGCTGACGGGTTTCGTCAGCGCGAGGCTCGGCAGCGCCAAGGTCGGCCGTGCGGTGGCACGCAACATCGGCGTCGGCGCGTTGACCATGCTCGTGACGTACTACGTCGGCGTGCTGTTCAACGTCACGACCGGCTAGTGCACGCCCTTCATCAGCTTGCGGATGAACGGGATGCACAACGCGAACACGACACCGATCGCGATCGCGACCCCGCCGATCACCCCGAAGTAGGGGCCTTCGTTGGTGGTCGAGTAGTTCTGGGCGAGCTTGCCCGACATCGCCGAGCCGAACGAGATCGACAGGAAGTTCAGCGCGACCATCTGGCTGCGGAACGCGGTCGGCGCGAGCTTCGTCGACACCGCGAGCCCGACCGGGGACAGCATCATCTCGCCGATGGTGAACACGAACAGGATGCCGATCAGCGCGAGCAGCGGGCTGCCGTTCTTGCCGGTGTGGATCATCGGCAGGAAGAGCAGGAACGCGATGCCCATGATGATGGTGCCGTAGGCGAACTTCGCCGGCGTGGACGGCTGGCGGTTGCCCAGCTTCGTCCAGATCGTCGCGAACACGCCGCCGAGCAGGATGATGAACACCGGGTTGATCGAGCTGGTCCAGCTCACCGGCATCTCCCAGCCGAACAGGTTCCGGTCGAGCCGCTCGTCGCTGTAGGCGATCACCACGGACGCCTGCTGCTGGTAGAGCGAGAAGAACGCCGCGCTGGCGATGAACATCGGCACGAACGACCACACGCGGCTGCGCTCGTCCGCGGTGATCTTCTTGCTGAGCAGGATCACCGCGAAGTAGGCGACCGCGACCAGGCCGACGAGGACGATCACCGCGTCGGGCAGGTTCTCCGCCTTGACGAGCCCGGTCACCCCGACGAGGACGATGACCACCAGGCCCGTCAACGCGCCGAGGCCGTACTTGACGCGCTGCTCCGGCGGCAGCGGGTTCGGCACCTCGCTCGCCTTGCTGCCGAGGTTCTTGCGGCCGAGGGTGTACTGGACCAGGCCGAGGGCCATGCCGATCGCGGCGAGCCCGAACCCGAGGTGGAAGTTGACCTTCTCCTGCGCGAGGCCGGTGAGCAGCGGGCCGAGCCAGCCGCCGACGTTGACACCGATGTAGAAGATGGTGAACCCGGCGTCGATGCGGGGATCGTCCTTTTCGTACAGCGTGCCGACGATCGTGGTGGCGTTCGCCTTGAGCCCGCCGCTGCCCACCGCGACGCACACGAGGCCGATGCCGACACCGAGGAGACCGGGGACCACCGCGAGCCCGATGTGGCCGAGCATGACCAGAATCGCGCTGTAGAACAGGGTCCGCTCCGACCCGAGCAACCGGTCGGCGACCCACGAGCCCGCCGTCGAAGAGAGGTACACCAGGCCGCTGTAGGCCCCGACGATGCCGAGCGCCGTCGGCTTCGCGACGTCGAGACCGCCTTCAGCGGCCGAATAGTAGAGGTAGATGGGCAGGATGCCGATCATGCCGTAGAACGAGAACCGCTCCCACAGCTCGACCCCGAACAGGTTCGCGAGCCCTAGTGGGTGCCCGAAGAACCTGCCGTCCCGTTTGACCTCGGTAGAGGTACTCACAGCTCGTCCGTCCTCACGCGTGAGACATCGTTGTCATTTCGCATGGTATTGGGGCTGTTGGAAACCTCACCACCGACCTCCGTCGGGCGGCCACGCTGTTAAAATAACGTCAAGGTGCGCCGGGAAGTCTGGTCGGCAAAACTGTAACCGACCGATTTCCCGGGAGTTGCCCATCGTGACCCGCACCCACCGCGTCATCCAGGAGTTCGCGCGTTACCTGCGCACCGAAACCACCGGCGGGATCGTCCTGCTCGTCGCCACCGCGGTCGCGCTGGTCTGGGCGAACTCGGGGCTCGGCGACGTCTACCGGACGATCCGCGACTTCGAGATCGGCCCGGAGTTCCTGCACCTGAACCTCTCGGTCGAGGACTGGGCGAAGGACGGGTTGCTGGCGCTGTTCTTCTTCGTCGCCGGCCTCGAACTCAAACGCGAACTCGTCATCGGCGAACTGTCGCGGCTCAGGCAGGCGGCACTGCCGGTGATCGCCGCGCTCGGCGGCATGGTGGTGCCCGCGCTCGTTGCGCTCGCGATCGGCTGGGGCCAGCCGGGGATCGACCGCGCGTGGGCCATCCCGGTCGCCACCGACATCGCGTTCGCGCTCGGGGTGCTGGCGCTGACCGCGTCGAACCTGCCGTCCACCGCGCGCGTCTTCCTGCTCTCCCTCGCCGTCGTCGACGACCTCGGCGCGATCATCGTGATCGCGGTGCTGTTCACCGCGAGCTTCGACCTCGTCGCCGCGGGCGTCGCGGTGCTCGCGCTCGCGCTGTACGCCTTCTTGCAGCACAAGCGCGTCCGCTCGCCGTGGCTGTACGTGCCGCTCGCGCTGATCACCTGGGTCGCGGTGCACTCCGCGGGCATCCACGCCACCATCGCCGGGGTCGCGCTCGGCCTGCTGACCAGGGTGCGACCGGACGACGGCGAAGAAGAGGCACCGGCGCTTCGGCTCGAACACCGGCTCCAGCCCTGGTCGGCGCTGGTGGCCGTGCCGCTGTTCGCGTTGTTCGCGGCCGGGATCGAGGTCAACGCCGACTCCCTGGCCGCGGTGTTCACCACCGCGATCCCGCTCGCCGTCCTGATCGGCCTCGTCGGCGGCAAGATCGTCGGCATCGTGGGCGCCAGCATCCTCGCGGTGAAACTGAAGCTCGCCGAACGCCCGCGCGGACTCGGCAGGCGCGATCTCGCCGCGCTCGGCATGCTCGGCGGCGTCGGGTTCACCGTCAGCCTGCTCATCGCCGATCTCGCGCTCGAAGGGGAAGCCGCCGAACTGGCGAAGGCCGCGGTACTACTGGCCTCGGCGATCGCCTCGCTCGTCGCCGCCGGACTGTTGCTGCGGCGCAGCAAAGCGCATGCGAAAGCGGACGCGGATGAGTAACGCGCATCGGCGGGCGCGAACAGGCGCGCCCGCCGAGCCTCACGGACGGACACGTGGCACGATGGCCCGGTGAGCAGCCCGAAGCACCAACTCAACGATCCCGACGGCGCGGGGGCGGTGCCCTACCTGCCCCTGTCCGAAGACACAGCGCAGAACGGCGCGGCGGACGCGTCCATCGGCACGCTGGTGAAGGACGCCACGCAGCACCTGTCGACACTGGTGCGAGCCGAGGTCGAGCTGGCGAAGTCCGAGGTCGTCGGCGAGGTGAAGAAGGGCGTCAAGGGCAGCATCTTCTTCGTCGTCGCACTCGTCATCGCGCTGTACAGCTCCTTCTTCCTGTTCTTCTTCCTCGGCGAACTGCTGTCCGAGTGGCTGCGGCGCTGGGCCGCGTTCGGCATCGTCTTCCTGATGATGCTCCTGGTGGCCGGGCTGTTCGGGTTCCTCGGCTATCGGAAGGTCCGCAAGATCAGGGCACCCGAACGCACCATCAGCAGCCTGAAGGACACCGCCGCCGCGCTGACCCCGCGTTCCGGTTCCGGCGACGGCGAAACACCCGCGATCCGCGACTGACCCGCGGGCGGCACCGGTGGAGCGACCCGATCCGTCGACCGTGCGGATCGACGGGCCGTGGGCGCACCGCGACCTGTCGGCCAACGGCATCCGCCTGCACATCGCCGAACTCGGCAGCGGACCCACCGTGGTGCTGCTGCACGGGTTCGGCGAGTTCTGGTGGGCGTGGCACCACCAGCTCACCGCGCTCGCCGACGCCGGGTTCCACGTGGTCGCACCGGATCTTCGCGGCTACGGGGACTCCGACAAACCGCCGCGCGGCTACGACGCGTGGACCCTCGCGGGCGACGTGGCCGGGCTGGTGCGCGCGCTCGGGCAGCGCCGCGCGCACCTGGTGGGGCACGCGTGGGGCGGGATGCTCGCGTGGACGGTCGCGTCCATGCATCCGCGCGTGGTCTCGTCGGTGAGCGCGCTCGGCGCCGCCCACCCGCTGGCGCTGCGGGACGCCGTGCGGCAGACCGCGTTGCGGCGCAAGCGATCCAGCCAGACCCGCGCGCTCGGGCACCTCTTCCGCTTCCAGGTTCCGATGGCGCCGGAGCGCAAGCTCGTCGCCGACGACGGCGCCGAGCTGGAACGGCTCATGCGCGCCTGGTCGGGACCGCACTGGCCGTCCACAAAGGACTTCGCCGCGACCGCCGAGCGGCTGCGGCTCGCGATGCTGGTGCCCGGGGTGGCGCACAGCGCGCTCGAGTACTACCGGTGGGCCTTCCGCGCCCAGTTCCGCGGCGAGGGCAGGCGGTTCACCGACGCCGTCGGCTCCCGCGTCGCCGCGCCCGTGCTGCAGCTCCACGGCGAGGACGACCGGTGCGTCCTGCCCGCCACCGCCCGCGACTCGGCGCACTGGCGCGGCCCGCGCTCGGAGTTCCGCACGCTGCCGGGAATCGGCCACTACCCGCACCTGGAAGCCCCGGACACCACCAGCAGCGCCCTGCTCGCCTTCCTACGCGCCCACCCGCATCCTGAGCGCGTTTAGCCCGCTAACTGCACTTCGGAAACCTGCCGGGCGATCGGCTCGCCGAGTGCGTTTAGCCCGCTAAATGCAGGCAGCGAGCCTGCCCGGCCGGCCGGTTCGCGGAGTGCGTTTAGCCCGCTAAATGCGCTCGGCGCCGGAGCGGGGTCAGCCAGCGCAGGGGCCGGTGCCGACCTGCCTGCTCAGCGTCGGGGCGGCCTCGACCTCCTGGCGCACCTCCGCCGCGGTGAGCGTGAACCCGGTGTCCTGGTCCTGCACGGCCGCGCCGAACACGACCCCGATGACCTGGCCGGACGGCGTGACGAGCGGCCCGCCGGAGTTGCCGCTGCGCACCGGCGCCCGCACCGTGAACACGTCGCGGTGCACGGTGTTCGCGTCGTAGATGTCCGGGCCTTCGAGGTTGATGCGCTGGCGGATCCGCGCCGGGGTCGGCGTGTAGGGGCCGTCGAGTGGGTAGCCGAGGACGATCGCGTTGTCCCCCGCCCGCGCCGGATCGGGCGCGAAGGTCAACGGCGGCGCCTCCAGCCTCGGCACCGACAGGATCGCGACGTCGGTCTCCGGGTCGAAGTAGACGACCCGGGCCCGCAGCTGGCCGTCCGGTGTCTCCACGGAGGTCTCCGTGGTGCCCGCGACGACGTGCGCGTTCGTCATCACCCGCTGCGGCGCGACGACGAAGCCGCTGCCTTCCAGCGAACGCGAGCACGAGGGCGCGGTGCCGCGGATCTTGAGCACGCTGCCGTGCAACTGCTGGACCACGTCGTTGCGCAGCAGCGCGGGATCGGGCGGCTCGGCGTCGCTGACCGGCGCGCGCTGGAAGGGCGCGAGGATCGCCGGTACGTCGGAGTTGTCGAGCAGCTTGCGCAACGCGGCGGGAAGGCCCTGCGCCTCGTTCGGCATGACCTTGTTGACCCCGCCGAGCACCGCGGAGTTGTTCACCGCGGACGCCAGGCCCGGCAGCACGGTGACGCTCGTCAGGACTGAGGCGATCAGCCAGGCGATCACGAACACCACGGCGCCCTGCACGAGCGCGCCGAGCGTGCTGTCCACCACGGACAGCTTGTCGGTGTTGATCTTCCGCTTGACCTGTTCCTTGACCTTGCGACCGGCCCAGACGCCGAGCGTCTCCCCGAGCGCCACCAGGAACACCACGGTCGCGACCGCGAAGGCGACGCGCGCGATCGCGTTGTCGAACAGCTCGACGACCATCGGCGCGAGCTTGATCCCGGCCACCGCGCCCGCGACGACGCCGATCAGCGCGGGCAGCGCGATCACCACGCCCTGCCGTGCACCGGAGATCGCGGCCAGTGCGGCCAGCAGGATCACCAGTACGTCGACCCAGTTCACGCCCGCTCCCTGTTCGTGTGTGCGGACAAAGCTACGTCAAGGTCCCTCACATCGCTGTGATCCCATTCGCGCTCCCAGCCGCCCAGTGCCAGCAGCACCGAAAGCAGGCCCGCGGTGAAACCCCACACGAAAAGGCCGTCGACCTCGAAGACCGGCCCCTTCCACCCGTGACCGTGCCGCTGCACCTGGTAGCGGTTGGCCGGGTCCACGAGATCGGCGATCGTGACACGCGCCACCGCCGCGGTCTCACCCGGGTCGACGGCGCGGACTGGCGACGGGGTCTCCCAGTGCGCGAGCACCGGTGTCACCACGAACCCGGAAACCGGCACGTACAGCTCGGGCAGGACGGCGAGCGGGCGAACCCCCGAAGGATCGACGCCGGTCTCCTCCTCGGCCTCCCGCAGCGCGGTGCCGATCGGGCCGTCGTCGCCCTCGTCCGCACCGCCGCCGGGGAAGGCGACCTGCCCGGCGTGCGAGCCGAGCGTGTCGGCGCGCCGCGTCAGCAGCACGTCGGGCCCGCGCTCGCCTTCGCCGAAGAGCACGAGCACCGCGGCCGGTTTGGTCCGCGCGTCCCTCGGCGCCGAAAAGCGCGTGAACGCCCGCGCGTCGAGATCTTCGCTGACCTGCACCAGCGGCTTCAGCCAGTCGGGGACGGAGCCCACGTCGACGACGGGTCCGGTCACGCGGCACCCACCGCCTCGCGGACCTGTGCCGTGCTCGTGAACGTCCTCGGCGTCTCCACGAACCGCACGGTCCCGTCCGCCTCGACCACGTAGGACGCGGGAAGCGTCGGCGGCGTCTTGAGCGCGGCGCGCACCGGGCCGTTCTGCTGCCCCTCGCCGTCGAACACCGTCGGCAGCTTCACGCCGAGCTTCGCGAGCAGGTCCAGCCCGTCCGCGGCGGAACTGGCGACCTGGACGATCAGCACCCGCGCGGCACCCGGCTCGGCCGCGTAGGCGCCCAGCACCGGCAGCTCTTCCTTGCACGGCGGGCACCAGGTGGCCCACACGTTCACCAGTGTCTTGTGCCCGGCGAGCGCACGACCGAGATCGACCTGCGCGCCGTCACCGAGGCACTGCGCCGCGACGCCGCGGAACCGCTCGACCTCGCCGTCACCCGACGGGCACGCGGCCAGCGCCGCCTTCGCCCGTGCCGCGGCGAGATCGGGTCCGGCGCCCGGCGCGGGCGAACGGTCGCCGCGCGGCAGCAGCGCGACGATCAGGGCCAGTACCAGCACGCCGACCCCGAGCGCCCACTTGGTCGCCGTCGTCACTACCCGGTCACCATCGCCAGCAGGTGCTCCCGCTCGGGCCCCTTCACCAGCTTGGCGGCCACTTCGAACTCGGTGGGCCCGGCGCCGAACGACGGGCAGTCCTTCGCCAGCGGGCACGCGCCGCACGCGGGTTTGCGGGCGTGGCACACGCGCCTGCCGTGGAAGATGACCCGGTCGGACAGGCTGGTCCACTCCTTGCGCGGGATCAGCTCGCCGATCGCGTGCTCGACCTTCACCGGGTCTTCGAGCTCGGTCCAGCCCCAGCGCCGCACGAGCCGCCCGAAATGGGTGTCCACCGTGATCCCCGGCACGCCGAAGGCGTTGCCGAGCACCACGTTCG
The DNA here is from genome assembly GCF_018736145.1 of Amycolatopsis sp. CA-230715. Taxonomy (GTDB): domain Bacteria; phylum Actinomycetota; class Actinomycetes; order Mycobacteriales; family Pseudonocardiaceae; genus Amycolatopsis. Next base: position 5,033,890 of record NZ_CP059997.1, on the reverse strand, counting down.
CGGTCTTGCGGCCGACACCGGGCAGCTTCACGAGCTCTTCGAGCTTGCCCGGCACCTGCCCGCCGTGCCGTTCCACGAGCGCGGCGCCGAGGCCGAGCAGCGACGAGGCCTTGTTCCGGTAGAACCCCGTCGGCCGGAGGTATTCCTCCAGCTCGGTGCGGTCGGCGCCGGCGTAGTCCTCGGCGGTGCGGTACCGCGCGAACAGCTTCGGCGTGACCTCGTTGACGCGCACGTCGGTGGTCTGCGCGGACAGGATCACCGCGACGATCAGCTCGAGCGGAGTGGTGAAGTCCAGCTCCGCCTTCGCGTCGGGGTACGCCTCGTCGAGGCAACGTTTCATCCGCCGGGCGCGTCTCACCAAGGCGAGGCGGCTTTCCTCGCCACCCTTTCGGGGGGCGTTACGGGCAACGGGAGGCACCCCGATAGCCTACGGAAGCCGTCCGACACGCCACGTCCGACACCTTGGCGGCACGACCGAGCCGCGATGAGCGAGGATCTCGAACAGATGCCGACTACACCAAACGCGCCGCGCCGAGCCGCAGGGCGCGTCGAGGGTAGGAAACAATGACTGTCTGGTTCGTCATCGCCGTACCGCTCGTGATCATGTTCTTCGCACTGATCATGGAGCGGGTGGAGAGCAGGCTCAAGAACGCCGCGGTGCGCGAGGACGAGGTCGAAGAGTTCCTGGAGCAGGCGCAGCCCAACGAGGTCAGGGCCCTTTACGGGCACGGGATCGGGCGCGCGCTGGAGCTCTTCCGGCTGCGCCGGGTCGGCGGAAGGGCGGCCAAGCTGCGCCCCCGTCGCGTGCGGAGTTAGGCTCCAGCGTCCGCGAGATCGTTTTTCCGCTGCCCGCGTCCGCGTCGGCGAGCCGGGAAGCGATCTCGTGAGCACGCCCTACACTGCACGTTAGTGATCGGCGACACGCTCCTCAGCGAGTGAGGAACGCGGTCGTCACGCCATGAGGAGGCACGAGGTGGACGAAACCCTGGCCCGCGCGGGCATCTTCCAGGGTGTGGAGCCGGCTGCGGCCGAGGCGCTCGCACAGACCCTGGAAAGCGTGGAGTTCCCCCGGGGCCACGTCATCTTCAACGAGGGCGAGCCCGGCGACAAGCTCTACATCATCCAGTCCGGCAAGGTGAAGATCGGGCGCAAGTCGCCGGACGGCAGGGAGAACCTGCTCGGTATCTTCGGCCCGTCCGACATGTTCGGCGAGCTGTCGATCTTCGATCCCGGCCCTCGTACGTCCAGTGCCACCACGGTGACCGAGGTGCGCGCGGTGACCATGGACCGCGCCGCGCTGCGCCAGTGGATCTCGAGCCGCCCGGAGATCGCCGAGCAGTTGCTGCGCGTGGTCGCGCGGAGACTGCGCCGGACGAACAACATGGTCGCGGAGCTCATCTTCACCGACGTGCCCGGCCGCGTCGCCCGCGCGCTGCTGACGCTGGCGCAGCGGTTCGGCAGCCAGGAGGCAGGCCTGCTGCGCGTGAGCCACGACCTGACCCAGGAAGAGATCGCGCAGCTCGTCGGCGCGTCCCGCGAGACCGTGAACAAGGCGCTCGCCGACTTCGCGCACCGCGGCTGGCTCCGCCTGGAAGGCAAGAGCGTCCTGATCCTGGACCCCGAACGCCTGGCCCGCCGCGCCCGCTAGCGCTCCAAGTCTGATCCCCAAGGCTTTTGCTTGTGGCTTATGGCTTTTGTAAGCGGCGAAGCCGCTTGAGCCACCAAGCAACTTGCACCGCCGCGGGTTCTCAGCGTTCTTCTCGCGAGGACAGCGCCAACGTGGTGAATTGGCATTCATGAGTTGGCGATCCCGGAGCGAGAAGGACGCTGAGGTTCCGCTACCCGCACCGCTACGCAAGCAGACCCCAAAAATAGACGAAGGGCCGGGCGCCACCCCCGACGTGGCGCACCGGCCCTTCGCTTGTGCGCGGCTCATCCCCCGACGACCCGCGCTCCCCGCCCTCCGGTGGTAGGCCCCGACCCGTATGCCGGAGGGAGCTGAGAGTGCCTCTTCAGTTACAGCGGTTCGACTACTGTCGCACGACCCCTACCCCGCTTTTCAAGGTCGTTCACCCTCAAGGACGCTGGACGGGGTCATTTGTTGCCCGAAAATCGGCGAATTCGCCGCACTGTTACCCAACCGAGACGAACGGCTCCTGACAGGGTCCCCGCGACGGGGGAGGCCGGTGACGCAGCTCGCCCCGAAACAACTGGTACCCCCGTACCACAGTCGGGCATACTGGTACGCGTGTCCCACTCCGAAGACCGTGCGTCGCTCTCCGACTACCGCACCGCGCTGACCGCCCCCGGCTCGCGCGGGCCGGTCGTGGCTTCGCTGCTCGCGCGCCTGCCGATCGCGATGATCGGCATCTCCGCGCTGCTCTACGTGCAGCGCGAAACCGGTTCCTTCGCGGTCGCGGGCCTGGTCTCGGCCGGTTCTCTCGTCGGCGTCTCGCTGGGTTCGGTCATCCAGGGCAGGCTCATCGACCGCTTCGGGCCGACACGCCCGCTGCTCGTCACCGCCGCGCTGTTCACCGTCGCGATGGTGTCGCTCGTGTTCGCCATCGAGGCGCACGCGCCGACCGTGCCGCTGGTGCTCCTCGCGGGCGGAATCGGCATCACCGAGCCGATGGTGGGCTCGGCGTCGCGAGCGCTGTGGACGCGCCTGCTGCCCGCGGGAAGCCCGCGAAACGCGGCGTTCTCGTACGAGGCGATCAGCATGGAGGTCTTCTTCATCCTCGGCCCCGGCCTCGCCGGGCTGCTGGTCGCGGCGCCGTGGGCGGGCACCGGCATGGTGGCGGGCGCGGCCTGCATGATCACCGGCTCGGTCCTGTTCGCGCTGAGCCCGACCGTGCGGGCCTGGGGCAGCGCGGAACAGCGCGGCGGGCGCCTGCTCGGCGCGCTCGCCAGCCCCGGTATGCGGACCGTCGCGCTCGCCGCGCTCGGGTTCGGGATGGTCATCGGTTTCGTCGAGGTCGCGGTGCCCGCGTCCGCCACCGAGGCCGGTTTCCCGACCGTCGGCGGGCTGCTGCTGTCCGCGTGGTCGGTCAGCTCGGTCGCCTTCGGTGTCGCCTACAGCCTGCGCCCGTGGCCGCGGCCCATGCGGCTGCGGCTGCCGTTCCTGCTCGGCGGGTTCGGGGCGTTCGTCGCGCTGCTGGCCGTGCCGTCGTCGTTGTGGGGCCTCGCGCTCGGCATGCTGCTCGCGGGCGCGGCGATCACGCCCCAGTCGACCACCCACTCGGCGGCCATCGAACTCGTCGCCCCGCGCGGCACCGCGGCCGAAGCCTTCGGCTGGGTGCTCACCGCCGTGACACTCGGGCTCGCGTTCGGGCAGTCGGTGAGCGGGTACCTCGTCGAGCACAGCGGACCGTCGGCGGCGTTCCTCGCGGCAGGCGCCGCGGGGCTGCTGATGGCCGCGGTCGTGTGGATCCGCCACCGCACCGTGCGCGCCCTGCCCGAAGACACCCCCGCCACCTCCGCCGAACTCGCCCTGACCTGAGCGCGTTTAGCCCGCTAAACGCAGGCCGCGGCCCTGGCCGTCGCTCGGCCCGTTTGGGCGCGTTTAGCCCGCTAAACGCGGTCAGGCGGTTTCGGCTTTGTAGGCGGCTTCGACCTCGGCCCAGCTCGGGTTCACGAAGGTCCGCTCGCCGACCACGACGGTCGGCACGGTCTCGGTGCCGTCCGCGATCTCCCGTACGCGCGCCGCGCCTGCCGGGTCGTCCCAGATGTTAATCTCCCGCACCGGCAGGCCGCTCGCGGCGAGCGGCCGGTGCAGCGCGGAGCAGAATCCGCACCCCGGCCGCCAGTAGAACTCGATCTCCACCGCACTCATCGGTTTTCCGTCCTCAGGTAGTCGAGCTGGGCACGCACGCTGAACTCGGCGGGGACCCACAGCGCCCGGTCGACGTCGGCGTAGACCAGTTCGACGATCTGCCGCGCGCTCGCGTCGGGACCGAGCTCCCGCAGTGCCGAACGCACCTGCTCGATCCGTTCTTCCCGGTGCGCCAGGTAGGCACGGGCGGTGGCGGGCAGATCCGCCAGCTCCGGGCCGTGCCCCGGCAGGCCGAGCGATCCGTCCGGCAGCGCGATGAGCGCGCGCAACGAACGCAGGTAGTCGCCGAGGTTTTCGAGCACCGTGGTGCCCCTGCCGAGGATCGTGTCGCCGGTGAGCACGGTCGTCTCGCCCTCGTGCTCGACGACGAGCGTCACCGAGTCACCGGTGTGACCGGGCGTGTGCAGGATCCGGATCTCCAGCCCGGCCGCCGAGACCACCTCGCCGTCCACGAGCGGCTCCGCGCCCGCGCACAGCGACGCGTCGAACGCGCGGACCGGCACGCCGAGCCGGTCGGCGAGCCACGGCGCACCCTCGGCGTGATCGCCGTGGAAGTGCGTGAGGAGCACCAGTTCGGCGCCCTCCGCCGCGGCCGCGAGCGCTTCGAGGTGCGCCAGATCGCGGTAACCGGGATCGATGACGACGCTGCCCGCGGCGCCGGGCGCGCGCAGGATCCAGCTGTTCGTGCCTTCGAGCGTCATCTCGGACGGGTTGTCCTCGAGCACCACGGTCGCGATCGGACCGACCTGCCTCGCCACGCCGTAGGCGGGATGGGTCACGGCTTTTCCACCACCACTCGCACCTGGTCGCCGTCCCGCACGAGCGACGGCATGATCTTGCTGATCTCGCGCTCGCTGGCCAGCGCGTCCTCCACCGTGGCGAACTCGGCCAGCTCCGTCAACGTGATCCAAGTCGGTGGCATCAGGACGCTGCGGCCGTCGCGGGCGTCCGCCATCGCGTCCTCGGGACGCTGCCAGCCGGAGCTCTCGGCCTCGGTCGTCAGGCCGTCCGCGCGCTGGCCCACCGGCAGCGCGGCCGCGAAGAACCTGGTGTCGTACCGGCGGCCCTCCTGCGGCGGGGTGAGCCAGTTCGCCCACGGGCGCAACAAGTCCGCGCGCAGCGTCAGCCCTGCCTTGGCGAGGAAACCGGCGAGCGACACCTCACGGGAGACGAGCCGCTGCCGCACGTCCTGGTACGGCCCGGTGTCTTCGAGGACGGTGTCCTGCGTCCCCGCGAGCAGCACGCCCGACTCCTCGAACGTCTCGCGCACCGCCGCGCACACGAGCGCGCGAGCGACCGAAACCTCGCAGCTGAACCACTCGGCCCACTGCTCCGGTGACGGCCCTGCCCACGAGATGGACACGTCCGCGTCGCGCTTGTCGACCCCGCCGCCGGGGAAGACGGTCATCCCGGCGGCGAACTCCATCGCCGCGACCCGTCGCTGCAGGAAGACCTCGATCCCAGCACCGGTGTCGCGCACCAGCATCACGGTCGCGGCGTCCTTCGGCGTCGACGGAGGTCCGTCGTCACCGGCGATCTCGATGGTCGACGGCGCGTCGAAGCTCAGTGTTTCGCGTTCTTCAGGCACGCCCGCAACATACCTCGGACGAATTCCCGCTACGCGCCGGAGAAGCCGTCGACCCAGCGGGTGTCGGCCTGCTCACCACCGCGCCCGTTGAGCCGGATCTTGGCCGCCTCGGCCCGCTCCCGCTCGGCCAGCTCGGCGTGCAGCTCGCGCAGCAGCCTGCGGTCGCGCTCGGACAGCTGCGGGTCGTTGAGGTCGAGGTCGGGCAGTTCGACGACCTCGTTCGGGCCGAACTTCGCGGCCGCGATCGCCTTGCCCTTCTCGGGATTCTCGGCGAGCGCGGCACGCAGCTGCGCGACCTCGGCGGAGCTCAGATCCGCGGTGCTTTCGACCCGGTTCTCGTAGTCGGCGAACGCGGGCGGACCCGGTGGCAACGAAGGCGCCTCGGGCTCGGACGGCTCCGAAGGGACCGCCGACAGCTTCGGGGCGGCAGGCGCCGAAGCCTCCGGCGTCACCTCTGGCGGCGCTTCGGGTGCGGGCTCCGGTTCCGGGGCGGGTTCGGGTTCGCTCGCGGTGACCGGTTCTGGTTCAGGCTCCGGAGCGGGCTCGGCGACCTCGTGCCGCGACGTGTGCCTGCCCTTGGCCTTCGCACTCGACGACCCGGACGAGGACGAGGAAACCGCGGCGGGCTGGGCGCTGGGGCCCGGCACCTGCTTGCCCGCGAGCCAGACCGCGCTGGCGGAGCCGAGCGCGGAGTCGCGGTAGTCCGAGCGTTCCGCCGTCGGGCCGCTGACCTCGACGACAGCGCGGATCCCGGCACGCCGCAGCGCGCTGTCCACGCGGTAGGCGACGGCGGGCGGGTTGCCTTCGGGGCCGATGTCGACGAGCACCACGCGCTGCGGCAGCGGGCCGGGCACGCTGCCCGCGGGGGTGTTGCGCCAGACGGCGTGCACCGACCGCAGGTCTGGCAGCACGCTCACGGTGCGCTCGATGGCGTCGGCGACACCGCGCTCCGGCTCGTTCTCGCCGCTGAAGCGGTGCTGGATCTTCGGGACCTCGTCCTCGATCTTCAGCTGGTCGGCCAACGTCGCGTCCGACCGGCTGAACTCGAGCACGAGCGCCAGCTCGCGCTGCTCGTTCGGGCTCACCGGGACCCTGCCCGCGATGAGCGCGCCGGTGGTCAGCTCGACGGCCTCGTCGAGGCGCGAACGCACCACCAGCTCCCGCGCTTCCGACAGCGCGCTGTCGTCGAGGCGGCCCGCCAGTGCGAGCAGCAGGTTGTGCAGTCGCAACGGCACCGCGAACCCGTCGGTCGCGGTCCCGTCGTGAACCTCGGCCATGCCCATAACTCCCCTCCAGCTCGCCGGAGGGCGAGCTCTACGCGGCCGCGAGCCGGTGCCCGGTGCCCACCGCGCCGACGCAGACGAGCTCGGAGCTCTCCAGCGCCGCCCGGTGATACGCGGGAAGCTCCAGTCGCGGCGGCATCACTTCGACGCTGGGCTCCTCGTCGCCCAGCACCCGCATGACCCGCTGCAGCTCACCGGTCAGCCGAGGCAGACCGGCCAGCGCGGTGATCAGCAGGACCCGTTTGGCCTCCTGCTCACCGGGCGCCAAGGTGTTCAGGCGCCAGCTTTCCCGCACTTCACCCACGTCCGGGCGACCCCGCAACGTTGCGTGGATCAACACGGACACCGAATCGACGGAGTTCACCCATTCGGGGGCACTCTGCGTGAATGTGTACCCGGTCTGGGTGACGTCGTCTACCCCGAGCGTAGAACTAACCTGATGCCAGTCCGCACCGTGTGGCACCAATCCCGCGACCAGCAGGCGGTACTCCGGTTGATCAAGGTCAATCCTGTGCTTTAGCAAAGAGCGCGGGAGGGTCCGCGCGAGCGTGCCCATCGCGCCCTCGCCGAGCCAGTCGCGGAAGCGCCACAGCAGCTGGTCGGGCAGCCTGCCCGCGAGCCGCAGGAGCAGTTCGTGGCAGGACTGTTCGATGTCCGGGTCCATCACTTCACCTCGACTACGAGTTCGATCTCGACCGGTGACCCGATCGGCAGCTCCGCGACCCCGACCGCCGACCTCGCGTGCACGCCCTGCTCGCCGAAGATCTCGCCGAGCAGTTCCGAAGCGCCGTTCACGACCGCGGGCTGGCCGGTGAACCCCTCCGCGGAGGCGACGAACCCGACCACCTTCACCACGCGCACGATCTCGTCGATGCCGACGAGCGCGTGGATCGCGGCGAGCGCGTTGAGCGCCGACGTCCGCGAGAACTTCTGCGCCTCTTCGGGGCTGATCTCGGCGCCGACCTTGCCGGTGGCGGCCAGCTCGCCGTCGACGAACGGCAGCTGACCGGAGGTGTACACGTAGGACCCGGTGCGCACGGCGGGCGCGTACGAAGCCAGCGGCGCCGCGACGCCGGGCAGTTCGATGCCGAGTTCGGTAAGCCTTCCGCTCCAGCTCATGGGTTTCAGTCCTTGGCTCGCTTGAGGTACGCGACGTGCTGTTCGCCGCTCGGGTTGGGCAGCACGGTGACCAGTTCCCAGCCGTCCTCGCCCCATTGGTCCAGGATCTGCTTGGTCGCGTGGATCAGTAGCGGAACGGTGGCGTACTCCCACTTGGCACTCATGGGCCGGGAGCCTAACGGACGCCTCCCCCGGTCCACGACGCGTTCTCGGGATCCCCGGCGCCGGTGACCCTTCGTGTCCGGCAGCTACGGATAGTCCACTCAGCCGTGCAATTGGCATCGGCTCCGCGGTCCGGAAATCTTGACGGGAGACCCTTCCCCCGGCATGCCCCAGGCAGGAGCCCCATGCGCAGATCCAGGTTCGCCCTGCTCGCCGTCGTCGCCGCGCTGACGGGCCTGCTCACCGTGGCGCCGGCCGCCGCCAGCCCGGCAGGCGGTTACGGCGATTGGTCGTGCCGCCCGAGCGCGGCGCACCCGCACCCGGTGGTGCTGGTGCACGGCACCGGCGACAACAAGGACTACACCTGGCAGACACTCGGCCCGCTGCTCGCGAAACGGGGCTACTGCGCCTTCGCGCTCACCTACGGCGTGCTGCCCACCGCGCCGATCGTCTCCGACGTGATCGGCGGGCTCACCCCGATCGAGGACAGCGCGGTCGAGGTCCGGTCCTTCGTGGAGAAGGTGGTCACCACGACCGGAGTGTCCAAAGTAGACATCGTCGGCTTCTCGCAGGGCACGCTGGTGCCCGCCTACTACGCGAAGTTCCTCGGCGGGCGGATGCGCATCCACACCTACGTCGGCCTCGCGCCGGTGTGGCAGGGCACCGACCCGCTCGGCATCGGAGACGTCTTCGCGCTCGTGCGCTGGCTCGGGCTCGGCCAGATCCCCGCCATCGGGGACTGCGGCGCGTGCCCGCAGGTGCTCACCGGTTCGGCGTTCCTGGCGAAGCTGAACAAGGGCGGCGCGTTCCTGCCCGGTATCGCCTACACGAACATCGCGACCAGGTACGACCTCAACATCGTGCCGTACACCAACGGTTTCGGCACCGGCCCCAACGTCCGCAACATCGTGTTGCAGGACGGCTGCCGGAAGGACCGCGTGAACCACATGGGCATCGTGTTCGACCCGAACGCGGCTGGCCACGTCCTCAACGCCCTCGACCCGGCGCACGCGAAACGGGTCCCCTGCACCCCGATGGGCCCGATGGCGCCGCGCCGGTAAAACGCGACAATGGTGCGTCCACAATGGACCGACTGGCCGGTCGCCGACAAGATCCGCGCGCGTTCAGTACGGTTGACGCGTGGAAGGCTGGCGGATCATCGCGACGGTGCTGCTCGCGGTGGCGGGGGTGCTGCTCACGCTCGCGGTGATGGCGAAGGTGCGTGACCACACCCAGAGTTCGGGTCAGGTCGCGATCGGCGGGGCGGTCACCTTCACGATCCTGCTCATCCTGGGTGTGCTGATGCTCACCGTGCTGCCCGCCGTCGTGACGTGGGTGCTGGTCGCGGTGGTCGTGGCCGCCGTGAGCGTCATGCTCCTTGCCAGCTAGTGACTTAAGCTGCGGACGTGACGACACCCCTGGCCGGCTGGACCGACGAGCTCGCACGTGCCCGCCTGCACTTCGTGACCGGCAAGGGCGGTACCGGCAAGACCACGCTCTCCGCCGCGCTCGGGCTCGCGCTGGCCAGCGCGGGCAGGCGGGTTCTGCTCATCGAGGTCGAGGGCCGCCAGGGCATCGCGCAGCTGTTCGACACCGAGCCGCTGCCCTACGCCGAGCAGCGCATCGCGTCCGCGCCAGGAAATGGCGAACTACGCGCGCTGCACATCGATGTCGAAGCGGCGCTGCTCGAATACTTCGAGATGTTCTACAACCTGGGCTTCGCCGGGCGGACGCTGCGGCGGATGGGTGCGATCGAGTTCGCCACCACGCTCGCGCCCGGCCTCCGCGACGTGCTGCTGACCGGCAAGATCAAGGAGTGTGTGGGGCGCACCGAGTCCGGCGGCAGGCACACCTACGACGCGGTGGTGGTGGACTCGCCGCCGACCGGGCGGGTGGTCAAGTTCCTCGACGTCACGAAAGCACTGACCGATCTGGCGAAGACCGGCCCGATCCGCGGCCAGGCCGACGGCGTGGTCCGGCTGCTGCACTCCGGTGAGACCGCCGTGCACCTGGTGACGCTGCTGGAGGAGATGCCGGTCCGCGAAACCGTGGAGGCGGTCGCCGAGCTGGACGGCGCGGACCTGCGGCCGGGCGCCGTGCTGGTCAACCGCGTCCGCCCGCCGCGGCTCCCGGCGCGGTCGGTGACCGCGGCCGCGGACGGCCGCGTCGACGCGTCCCGCGTGCGCACCGGCCTCACCGCGGCGGGGCTCGCCCTGCCCGAAAAGACGCTGGACGCGCTCGTCGAGGAGACCGTCGAGCACGCGATCAGGGTCGCCGCGGAGCAGCGGGCGCGCGAACAGCTCGCCGAAGCCGATCTGCCGACGCTCGAGCTGCCGGAGCTGACCGACGGCGTGGACGTCGCCGCGCTCTACGATCTCGCGGAGCGGCTGATCGACCAGGGAGTGCGCTGATGTCGGAAGACGGCCTCGATGTCGACGCCCTGATCGACGACCCGGCCACGAAGATCGTGGTGTGCTGCGGATCCGGTGGGGTCGGCAAGACCACCACGGCCGCGGCGATCGCCTTGCGCGCCGCCGAGCGCGGCCGCCAGACGGTGGTGCTCACCATCGACCCTGCCAAGCGGCTCGCCCAGGCGCTCGGCCTCCGAGAGCTGGGAAACCACCCGAAGCAGGTGTCGGTCGACGGGTTCGAGCCCAAGGGCGAGCTGTGGGCGATGATGCTCGACATGCGGCGCACCTTCGACGACATGGTGCGCGTGCACGCCGGGCCGGAACGCGCCGAGCAGCTGCTCGCGAATCCCTTCTACCAGACCATTTCCACGTCGTTCTCCGGCACGCAGGAGTACATGGCGATGGAGAAGCTCGGGCAGCTCGCGGCGACCGGGGACTGGGACCTGATCGTCGTGGACACGCCGCCGAGCCGTTCGGCGTTGGACTTCCTCGACGCGCCCTCGCGGCTTTCGAGCGCGCTCGACGGCCGCATGATCCGGCTGCTGACCGGGCCGGCGAAGGCAGGCGGCTGGGGCCTGCGCAAGGTCGTCAGCGCGGGGTTCTCGATGTTCGCCAAGGCCGTGTCGACGATCATCGGCGGGCAGCTGCTCACCGACGCGTCCGCGTTCATGCAGGCCTTCGACAGCATGTTCGGCGGGTTCCGCGAGCGGGCGCGCAAGACCGCGGAGCTGCTGCGCTCCGGCGGCACCTCGTTCCTGGTGGTGGCCGCGCCGGAACCGGACGCGCTGCGCGAAGCGAGCTACTTCGTGGAACGGCTCTCCACCGAGTCCATGCCGCTGGCCGGGCTGGTCGCGAACCGGACGCACCCGGTGCTCGCCGACCTGACCGCGACCGCCGCGCTCTCCGCGGCCGACAAGCTGGACTCGGGCAGCGAGAACGCGCCGCTGGCCACCGCGGTGCTACGCCTGCACGCCGACCGCGTCGCGCTCGACGAGCGCGAGCAGCGGCTGCTGGCGCGGTTCACGAAGGCCCATCCGGAGGTCCCGGTGATCTCCGTGCCCGCCCTGCCGAGCGACGTGCACGACGTCGCGGGGCTCCGCGACATCGGCGACCGGCTGGCGGGGGTGTGAATTCGGGGGCCCACACCCCCGCCACCGGTTCAGGAGACCCTGGCGACCTCGTCGTCGACCGCGCCGCTGAACTCGCGTTTCGCCGATTCCAGCAGCGCGCTCCAGGATTCGACCCCGGGACGGCGACGCAGCAGCGCACGCCGCTCACGTTCCGTCATCCCGCCCCAGATACCGAAGTTGATCCGGTGGTCGAGTGCCTCGGCGAGGCACTCCGTGCGCACCGAACACCCCATGCAGACCGTCTTGGCCTTGTTCTGCTCCGCACCTCGGACGAACAACCCGTCTGGGTCGCTGTCCCGGCACGACGCGCTGACACGCCAATCCGATTGGTTGGACTCCATACCCCCAGCTCCCTGTGCTCACGTCGCGGACTACCGACACCCCCTCGGTATCGGCGCCGCCGGTTGGGCCGCACGGCGCTGCCGCGCTACCCCATCCGCCGGCTTTTCTTTGTGAGACGTTGACGGACTGTAGGGGCTCGCGGTTCCCCTCGGAAGGTCCCGATCAGAATTTGTGACCTGAGGTGACCACGTCCGGGGGGTCGGCGTGGTATTGGACGCACCGAGGTCACAAAGGTCCCACGGCCGCCAAGTACCCTGGCGACGTGCGTAAAACGGACGGTCTGCTGAAGCTCCTCGGCCTCTGTGTACTCGCGGGGGTTCTCGTCGCCGGGGTGTTGTTCCCGGTCGTCGGCGCGGCGGGGGTGGTGTCGAACCGGGCGAGCGAAACGGTCGACAACATGTCGGCGGAGCTGGCGAACGTGCCACCGCCGCTGGTGACGACGGTCACAGACAGCGCGGGGGCGCCGATCGCGACGCTCTACAAGCAGTACCGGCTGCCCGCCGCACCGGAACAGATCTCGCTCGCGATGAAGTGGGCGCTGGTCTCGGTGGAGGACAAGCGGTTCTACGAGCACCACGGCGTGGACTGGAAGGGCACGATGCGTGCCGCGATCAGCAACGGCACCGGCGGTGACACGCAGGGTGCGTCCACGCTGACCCAGCAGTACGTGAAAAACTACCTGATCAACGTGGTGTGCCGTCCGAAGAGCGACGAGAAGGAAGACCAGGCCGAAGCGCGGTTGTGCCGGGAGAAGGCGCAGGAGCAGTCGATCGCCCGCAAGCTGAAGGAAGCGCGGATCGCGATCCAGCTCGAAACGAAGATGACCAAGGACCAGGTCCTCGCGGGCTATTTGAACGTGGTCGAATTCTCCCGCCAGGTGTTCGGCATCGGCGCGGCCGCGAAGACCTACTTCAACACCACTCCGGACAAGCTGAACGTCTCCCAATCCGCGCTGCTCGCCGGTCTGGTCAACAACCCGAACACGAACGATCCGTGGAACCACCCCCTCGCCGCGAAGAAGCGCCGCGACACCGTGCTCGACCGCATGGTGGACAACAAGAAGCTCGCGCCGGAAGACGCCGTGAAGGCGAAGAACGAACCGCTCGGCGTCGTGCCGGAACTGCAGAAGCCGCCCGCGAACTGCACCGGCGCGGGCCCGGAGAACGGGTTCTTCTGCCAGTACGTCGAGGACTACCTGCTCAAGAACGGGATGACCAAGGACGATCTCTACACCGGCGGCTACACCATCAAGACCACGATGGACGAGCGCGCCAACCACGAGGCGAAGGCCTCCGCGGAAACGCAGGTGAACAAGACCCAGCCGAACGTGGCCAACACGCTGTCACTGGTCAAGCCGGGACAGGACCGGCACGAAGTGGTCGCGCTGGCCGCGAACCGGGACTACGGCGGCGACAAGGACAAGGGCCAGACCACCTACGCGCTGCCGTCGGGGATCTGGAACGTGAGCGGTGCCGGGTCGAGCTACAAGATCTTCACCGCGGCCGCCGCGATGCAGAACCACGTGCTCGGGATCTACAGCACGATGGAAACCCCGTCCTTCCACATATCCGGGGTGTTCACCGGTGGCGGGCAGCACTGCCCGACCGTCACGCGCGGCACCCGCGCCTACTGCCTGAGCAACGCCAGTGATTCCTACGGCAGCCAGATGTCCTTGCAGCAGGCGCTCGCCACCTCGCCGAACACCGGATTCGTGATCCTCGAAGAGAAAACGGGGATGGGCCCGATCGTCGACATGGCGAGCAAGCTCGGCATGCGGGACACCATGGCCAGCTCGATCTCCGGCGGCAAGGGCGACCCGAACTCGAACGACCCCAGCAAGATGACGCAGACCAAGTACTTCGGGCCGACGCCGAACGGGCCCGGCCAGGGTTCGTTCACCCTCGGCGTCAGCCCGACCAGCGGGCTCGAACTGGCGAACGTCGCGGCGACGATCCTCAGCCACGGCAAGTGGTGCCCGCCGACGCCGATCGGCAGCGTCACCGACCGCGACGGGAAACCCAAGCAGGTCAAGGAATCCGCCTGCGAGCAGGTGGTCGAACCGGCGCTGGCGGACACCCTCGCGGTCGGCATGAGCAAGGACGACCAGCCGGGTGGCACCTCGGCCAAGGCCGCCGGAGCCGCGGGCTGGAACCGGCCGATCATCGGCAAGACCGGGACCACCCAGGTCAGCGGTTCGGCCACGTTCGTCGGCGGGACACCGGGCCTAGCCGGGGCGGCGATGGTGTTCCGCCCGGATTCGCCGAACGGCGGCATTTACGACGGCGGTCCCGGGAACATCAGCGCGGCCAAGGGCACCAACGGAAACATGTTCGGTGGTGGCACGCCTGCCAGGACCTGGTTCGGTGCGATGAAGAACATCCTCGGCGACCAGCCGATCGAACAGCTACCCGGCTCGTCACCGCAATACGAACGCGTCGGCCGCTAGCCATTTCCGGCGCGGTGCCGGGAAAGGCGGGAGTGCCCTGCTTGGAGAATGTCCGTTCGGCCATTCGGAGCAGGGGTTTCGACCGGGGCTACCCCTTTGTCGGTGAACACGTATCCTGAACGGGTGAGCACGGTAAGTGACAGGAAATCACCCAGGGCGAGGGCAGGTCGACTCGCACTGGGGACCGTCGCGCTCGGCGCGGCGACCATCGGTTACGCCGCCGGAATCGAGCGGCGACACTGGACGCTGCGGACCGCCGAACTACCCGTGCTGTCGCCAGGCGCCCGCCCGATCAAAGTGCTGCACGTCTCCGACCTGCACATGCTGCCCGGACAGCAGTCCAAGCAGCGCTGGGTCGCCGCGCTCGACCGGCTCGACCCCGACCTCGTCGTCAACACCGGCGACAACCTCGCGCACCGGCAAGCCGTACCCGCCGTCGTCCGCTCGCTCGGACCACTGCTCGACCGGCCCGGCGTGTTCATCTTCGGCAGCAACGACTACTACGCGCCCAAACCGAAGAACCCCGCGCGCTACCTGATGCCGCGCGGCAAGAAGAAGCGCATCCACGGCACGCACCTGCCGTGGCGCGACCTCCGCGCCGCACTCGTCGAACACGGCTGGCAGGACCTCACCCACGTCCGCCGCAACCTCAAAGCCGCGGGACAGACCGTGTTCGCCGCCGGCGTGGACGACCCGCACCTGCACCGCGACCGCTACACCGACATCTCCGGCACCGCCTCCCGCACCGCGGTACTGCGCCTCGGCATCACCCACTCGCCCGAGCCCCGCGTCCTCGACGCCTTCGCCTCCGACGGCTACGACCTCGTCCTCGCCGGGCACACCCACGGCGGCCAGCTCCGGCTCCCCGTGTTCGGCGCACTCGTCACCAACTGCGACCTCGACCGCTCCCGCGCCCGCGGCGCCTCCCGCTGGGGCTCCGACATGTGGCTGCACGTTTCCGCAGGTCTGGGCACCTCCCCGTACGCACCGCTCCGCTTCGCGTGCCCGCCGGAAGCCACCCTTCTCACCCTCGTCGCCCGCGACGCGCACGCACAGGCAAACCCCGTTCAACGCACCAAACGCCGTCCGCTAGACTCTCCATCGGCCCGTTAAGCAGTACCTCGGGGTGTGGCGCAGCTTGGTAGCGTGCCTCGTTCGGGTCGAGGAGGTCGTGGGTTCAAATCCCGCCACCCCGACGGAAGATCTGGAAGATCCCTGTCTGCGGAATGCGCAGACAGGGATCTTCTCGTATCAGCGCTTGGGGGCCGAGCCCCCAAACCCCCGCGGTGCGAGCTCCTCCACTTGACGGCCACTTGAGTTGAGATGTGACCAGCGCCAGCGCTGGTTCGTATGTGGGGGCTCGCCTTCGGCATCGCAGGTCACCTACATCGCGGGTGGGGCTCGCCTTCGGCATTGCGTAGGTGACCTACTTAGTCGCGAGTAACTCTGTCCAGGCTTGGGTGAAAGTGCCGGTTTTGGTTTTTTTCCAGGTCCAGGCGGAGCGGGCGGCGCTGGCCAGTTGGGCGTGGTCGCCTGGTGGGGTGTCGGGGTTGGTCAGGGCGGCGGCCAGGCGGGTTTCTATGTAGGTGGCCAGTTCTGGGTAGGTCATGTCTTGGCGGTGGCGGGTGTGGGTGGTGGTGACGGTGAAGCCTGCGGCTGCGACGTTGGCCGCTAAGTGCTTTCCGGCGTTCGGGTCGCCGCCTGCTCTGCGGCGTAGCAGGTAGTGGCCGCGTAGGGCGGCGGTGACGTTCGCGGTTTGGGGTTGGATTTTCGCTCGGCTCCAGTCGGAGGCCGCGACAGCGAGCGTGCCGCCTGGGGCCAGTACCCGGTGCAGCTCTCGCAGGGCGATTTCGGGGTGGGCCAAGTGTTCTATCAGGGCGTGGGCGAAGGCTGCGTCTACGCTTTCGTCCGGTAGGGGCAGGGCGTAGGCGGACGCGGTCAGGGTGTCCACTGTGGACATTTTGATTCGGGTGGTGGTGGCGCGGGTGAGTTTCGTCTGGCCGTGTTCGGTGTCGATCGCCACGATGTGACATCCAGCGACCGCGGTGGCGATGCCCGCGGTGATCGAGCCGGGGCCGCAGCCGAGGTCCAGAATCCGCATTCCGGGGCGCAGGCCGGGCAGCGCGAACGCGGCGCGCTCGGCGGCGCGTCGAGAAGACATCATCGACATCGCATCCGCCGCATAGCCCGGCGCGTACCCATCCCGCACGCAAGCAGAGTACGGGCGCCTCACCGAGGAGTGTGGTGAACCTGGCAGGATCGGGAAAGTGAACACGCAGCCTGCCGCCCAGCATCCGCCCGCCGTGGTCCCCGACCAGCTCTTCGAGGACGCCGAAGCAGAGACCCGGTGGCGCGCGCGGTTCCTCGCCCCGCGCGTTTCGACCCCGGACTGGGCGCTCGACGCGCCGTCCGCCAGCCTGTACGTGTCGAACGCGAGCGGGGTGTGGGAGGTCTACTCCTGGGACCGCGAGAGCGGCGAACACCGCCAGGTCACCGACCGGCCGAACGGCACGCTGCACGCGACGCTGTCCCCGGACGGGGAGTCCATCTGGTGGTTCTCCGACACCGACGGCGACGAGTTCGGGTCGTGGGTGCGGCAGCCCTTCGCGGGCGGTGGGGAGGCCAAGCCCGCGGTACCGGACGTGCACGACGGCTACCCCGCCGGGCTGGAGATCGGCCACCGGCTGGTGGCCGTCGGCGTGTCGACCGATGACGGCAGTGAACTGTTCTGCCACCGCGAGGGCAAGACCGAGCGGTTCTACGCGAACGAGGCGGACGCGGGCATCGCGTCGCTTTCACGGGACGAAAACCTGCTGGCGATCTCGCATTCCGAACACGGCGACTCGCGGCACCCCGCGGTCCGCGTCCTCGCCACCGCAGGCTTCGCCACCGTCGCCGAGAAATGGGACGGCGAGGGCAAGGGGCTCGACCCGCTGGAGTTCTCCCCCGTCGCGGGCGACGCGCGGCTCCTGCTGCTGCACGAGCGGCGGGGCCGCGAGGAACTGCTGCTGTGGGACGTCGAGGCGGACGCCGAGCGGGAAATCGAGCTGGACCTCCCCGGCGAGGTGTCGGCGACCTGGTACCCGAGCGCCGACGCGCTGCTCGTGGTGCACTTCCACGAGGGCGGCAGTTCGTTGCACCGCTACGACCTCGAATCCGGCGAACTGTCCTCTTTGGACACTCCGAGGGGCAGGATCGGCGGTGCGGGCGTCCGCCCGGACGGCGCCATCGAATACTCGTGGTCGAACGCGGCGAACCCGCCGGTGATCCGGACGAAGCGCGCCGGTGCCGAGGACGTCGTGCTGCTGACGCCGCCGGGAGAGGTCGCGCCCGGCTCGGCGCCGGTGACCGATGCGTTCGTCGACGGCGTCGGCGGGCGGATCCACGCGCTGGTTTCCCGGCCGGATGGCGCACCCGACGGCCCGCTGCCAACGCTGTTCAGCTTGCACGGCGGGCCGCACGCGTCGGACGAAGACCGGTTCTCCGCCTACCGCGCGGCCTGGCTCGACGCCGGTTTCGCGGTGGTGGAGGTCAACTACCGGGGATCGACCGGATACGGCTCCGCGTGGCGCGACGCGATCGAAGGCAGGCCCGGCCTTACCGAACTAGAAGACGTGGCGGCGGTGCACGACTGGGCCGTCCAAAGTGGACTCGCCGATCCGGCTAAGTGCGTGGTGAACGGCGCTTCGTGGGGCGGGTACCTCTCGCTGCTCGCGATGGGCACGCAACCGGGCCGCTGGACAGCCGGTGTCGCGGGCGTGCCGGTGGCCGACTACATCGCGGCCTACGAGGACGAGATGGAGCAGTTGCGTGCCTTCGACCGCGCGCTGTTCGGCGGCTCGCCGGAGGACGTGCCCGCGGTGTACCGCGAATGCTCGCCGCTGACCTACGTGGACGCCGTCGCCGCGCCGGTGCTCGTGCTCGCCGGCGACAACGACCCCCGGTGCCCGATCCGGCAGATCGAGAACTACCTCGATCGCCTCGCCGCCCGCGAAGTGCGCTACGAGTTCTACCGGTACGACGCCGGCCACGGCTCCCTGGTGATCGCCGAAACTCTGAAGCAGGTCGCGGCGGAGATCCACTTCGCGCAGCGGGCAGTCGGCCTGCGCTGACCGTTTCCGCGACCCGCGCCGTCCGGTGGCCTTGGATGCCCCGAAAGTGGCTTTCGGGGCATCCAGCGCCGCGAAAGCCACTTTCGGGGCACACCCGCGTCGAACGCCTGCCAGGCCCCGCTGCTGAACCGATCCCGAAGCTCCCTCTCCGCTCGGAACGGCATCGCTCACCTGCGAAAACGTGGTTGTCCACACCGGGGACAGGTTGTGGACAACCCTGTTGAAAACCCGGCCACCCCCACACCACGCGGTAGAGTGGAGCGGGGCCGGCCCCCAGGGAACGGGTGGGGGCTGGGGTTATGGCGGCGGGGAAAGTGCGTGGTCAGAGGCCGCGTTTGACGGTGGCCAGCACGGATTCGTCGCCTTCGAAGCGCACGCGGACGGCGTCTCGGCCGAAGGCGTAGAGCAGGAGTTCCAGCGGGTCGCCGATGACCTTGACCACCGGGGTACCTTGCTTCGCGGTGATTTCCTTGCCGGACGGGGTCGCCAGCACCACGCCGACCGGGGACTTCCGCAGCATCGCCTTGGCGCCGCGCGTCACCGCGGCCAGTGCCGCCCGGTCCCGTGCGGGATCCGCTGGCCGCGGCTCCCAGCCGGGTTGCGCCCGGCGCAGGTCCTCGTGGTGCACGAGGTATTCGGCGCTGTTGACCAGCTGGTCGACCACACCGAGCGACATCGGCGAAAACCGCGGCGGCCCGGCGCGGACCAGGTTCACCAGCTCGGCCCAGTCCTTCCGCTCGTAACTCGCCTGCACCCGGTTCGTGTGCCCGGCGAGCGCGGGCACCAGGATCCCCGGCGCGGCATCGGGGCGCCGTTCGCGGATCACGAGATGCGCGGCGAGGTGGCGGGCCTGCCAGCCCTCGCACAACGTCGGCACATCCGGTCCGAGTTCGTCGAACAGCGAGCACAACGCCGATCGCTCGTCACTGGCAACACTCATGACCGCGCTCCCTCGCCTCGGGTCACCGCTCACGCTACTTGCCGGTAACCGGCGGCGCCACCAGCGGGGAAGACACCGCCCGTGACCGGCGTTGCACTCTCGTGTGAGCCGACTCTTCGAACCGTTCAGCGTGCGCGACCTGACCATCCCCAACCGGGTCTGGGTGTCCCCGATGTGCCAGTACTCCTCGGTCGACGGGCTGCCGAACGACTGGCACCTCATGCACCTCGGCCAGTTCGCCGCGGGCGGGGCCGGGCTCGTCATGACTGAAGCCAGCGCGGTGGTTCCCGAGGGCAGGATCAGCCCGCAGGACGCCGGGATCTGGAACGACGAGCAAGCGCGCGCGTGGCTCCGCGTCACCGACTTCGTGCACGCGCAGGACTCCGCCGCGGGCATGCAGCTCGCGCACGCGGGCCGCAAGGGATCCACCTACCGGCCGTGGGACGGCAAGCGCACCACGGTGCCGCCGGAAGAAGGCGGCTGGCGTGCCGTCGGCCCCGACGACCGCGCGTTCGGCGACTACGACCCGCCGAGGCCGCTCACCGAGGAGGAAATCGGCCTCCTGCCCGGCCAGTTCGCCGCGGCGGCGCGCAGGGCCGTCGACGCCGGGTTCGACCTCGTCGAACTCCACTTCGCGCACGGCTACCTCGTGCACGAGTTCTATTCACCGCTGTCGAACGAACGCACCGACCGCTACGGCGGCGATTTCGCCGGACGCACCAGGCTCGCGGTCGAAATCGCCGAGGCGGTGCGGACGGAACTGGGCGACCGCGTTCCCCTGTTCGCGCGACTGTCCTCTTCGGACTGGGACGACGACGGGTGGACGATCGAGGACACCGTGCGCCTCGCCGGCACGCTCCACGAGCACGGCGTCGACCTCATCGACGCCTCGTCCGGCGGGAACACGCCGCATCCGAAGATCCCGCTCGGCCCCGGGTACCAGGTGCCCTTCGCCGAACGCGTGCGCGCCGAGACCGGCATCCCCACCGCCGCGGTCGGCATGATCACCGAACCTGAGCAGGCCGAGAAGATCGTCGCCTCCGGAGCCGCCGACGCCGTGTTCCTCGCCAGGGCGCTGCTGCGCGACCCGCACTGGCCGTTGCGCGCCGCGAGCGAACTGGGCGCCGACATCCGCTGGGTCGACCAGTACGCCAGGGCAACAGCCTAGGGCCTGTATCGAAGCGGCGTAGCCACTTGAGTGGGCCGTCAACTCGCACCGCCGCGGGTTCTCAGGTGGTTCCCCGCGAGGACAGCTTCACCGTGGTGACCTGGCGGTCATGAGGTGGAGATCCCGGAGTGAGGGGCCGCCTGAGGTTCCGCCACCCGCACCGCCACGCAAAGCACTTCGAAACAGTCTCTAGTGGTGGAAGCCGGTGCTGGTGGCTGGGTCGTGCGCGGGCTTCGGCTGCTTTTCGAGTTCGCCGACCACCCGTGACAGATCCGCCAGCAGCAAGTCCGCGAGATCGTGGGTGAACCCGTTGCGCACCACGATCCGCAGCACCGCCAGATCGGTGCGGTTTTCCGGGAACGTGTACGCGGGCACCTGCCAGCCGCGTTCCCGAAGCCGTTGCGACACATCGAAGACGCTGAACGCGGTCACGTCGTCCGCCGTGGTGACCGCGAAGACCGGCAGTTGATCGCCCCGGGTCAGCAACCGGAACGGGCCCAGTTCCCCGATCTGGTCGGCGAGCGAGGTCGCGACGTCCCGTGACGCCTGCTGGACCGCGCGATAGCCCTCGCGGCCCAGCCGCACGAACGTGTAGTACTGCGCCGCGACCTCGGCACCCGGTCGCGAGAAGTTCAGCGCGAACGTCGGCAGGTCGCCGCCGAGGTAGTTGACGTTGAACACCAGCTCCGACGGCAGCGCGGCGGCGTCGCGCCAGATCACCCAGCCGACACCGGGGTAGACGAGGCCGTACTTGTGGCCGGAGGTGTTGATCGACGCGACGCGCGGCAACCGGAAGTCCCACACCAGGTCCTCGTCGAGGAACGGCGCGATCATCGCGCCCGACGCGCCGTCGACGTGCACCGGGACGTCGGGGCCGCCGCCCGCGGCGAGTTCGTCGAGCGCCGCGGTGATCTCCGCGACGGGCTCGTAGCTGCCGTCGAAGGTCGACCCGAGTATCGCGACCACCCCGATCGTGTTCTCGTCGCAGTGCGCGACGGCCTGTTCGGCGCCGAGGTGGAAGCGCTCGCCTTCCATCGGCACCAGCCGCGGTTCGACTTCCCAGTACTCGCAGAACTTCTCCCAACAGACCTGCACGTTCGCGCCCATCACCAGATTCGGGCGGCCGGAGCGGCCGAGCTTCGACCAGCGGCGTTTGAGCGCCATCCCGGCGAGCATGCACGCTTCCGACGACCCAGTCGTCGAGCAGCCCATCACCGCGCCGGGATCCGGTGCGTGCCACAGATCGGCGAGCATCGTGACGCACCGCTGCTCGAGTTCCGCGGTCTGCGGGTACTCGTCCTTGTCGATCATGTTCTTGTCGACGCATTCCGCCATCAGCTCGCGCGCCTGCGGCTCCATCCACGTCGTGACGAACGTGGCGAGGTTCAGCCGCGCGTTGCCGTCGAGCATCAGCTCGTCGCGCACGAGCTGCAGCGCGGTGTCCGGCGGCAGGGCGTCGTCGCGGAACCGGACGTGCGGCAGGCTCAGCCCGGCCGCGAGTGCCGGATTCGCCCCGCCGTGCAACGGATTGCTCCCACCCGCACGGGATGGGCGAGAAGTCTTTCCCTTGTGCAGCACCATGATCGGAGCCTACGGCGGAAGACCCGCCCGCGCTCGCGGGAAATCGGGGAGGATACCGCGGCATGACCGATCTCCCCGTGCGCCGGTTCATAGCTCGCGACGGCTTCGCACCGGCCTACCGCGAAATCGGCGCCGGGCGGCCACTCGTACTGCTCCACGGTTTCACCGCCGACGGGTCGCAATGGCTCGACCACGGTCCCGCCGCCGCGCTCGCCGAAGCCCTGCCGAACGCGCGGTTCGCGCGGGTGCCCGGTGACCACTTCACCGCGCTCGCCTCACCCGAGTTCGCGGCGGCGGTGCTGGACTACGTTTAGCCCGCGAAAGGGCCCGCCCCGGAAACGGGACGGGCCTCTTCGCGCGGCTCAGGCCTGCTGCGCCTGCCACATCCAGTGCGCCTTTTCGAGTTCCTGCGTGATCTCGATCAGCAGGTCCTGCGTCACCAGGTCGCTCTTGTCGGTCTCGTCGATCCGGTCGCGCAGCCGCCCGATGAGCGCGGCCAGGATGTCCACGATCGCGGCGACGGTGGCTTCGACCGACTGCCAGTTGTCCGGGTATTCGGGCACGCCGGAGCTTTCGACGACGGTCTTCGCCTTGCCGTTGGGCGAAACCCCGATCGCGTTCGCGCGCTCGGCCACCTCGTCGGTGTACTGCCGCGCGGTCGAAACGAGCTCGTCGAGCTGCAGGTGCGCGCTGCGGAAGTTCGTGCCGACGACATTCCAGTGCGCCTGCTTCGCGATCAGCGAAAGGTCGACGAGGTCGACCAGCGTCGCCTGCAACGCGTTCCCGGTGATTTCCTTGTCGCTCTCGGAAAGCGGGCTCTTTATGGGTGAGTTGGCCATGGTGGTGCTCCTCTCGTCAGTACGGGTTTCAGGTGGTGGCGGTGACCTTGACGACGATGTTGCCGCGGGTCGCGTTGGAGTACGGGCACACCTGGTGCGCCTGCGCGACCAGTTCGTCCGCCTTGCCCTGCTCCATCCCGGTGAGCTTGGTGTCCAGGTGCACGGTGAGCGCGAACTTGCCCTCGTCGGTCTTGCCGATGCCGACCTCCGCGGTCACCTCGGAGTCGCCGACGTCGGCCTTCGCCTGCTTCGCGACCAACCGCAGCGCGCTGTGGAAGCACGCGGCGTAGCCCGCGGCGAAGAGCTGCTCGGGGTTGGTGAACTCGCCACCGGGGCCGCCCATCTCCTTGGGCGTGCTCAACTTCTCGTCGATCACCCCGTCGGAGGACGTCACCTCGCCGTTTCGGCCGTCTCCGCGAGCGGTCGCCACCGCGGTGTACATCGGGTCAGCCATCGTGTGCCCTCCTCGTTTCGACCGGCTTCGCCAGCCTCTCACCAGGAACAACAACGCGCATGCGGAGATCAGTGCCCGCGCATGACCGTTTTCACGACGGGGAATACCCGGCGGCGCCGCCGCCGAATCAGCCGGCGGCGCGGTGTGCCGCGGCGAACTCGGCGACCTGCCTGCCGATGAGCCGCAACGTGCGGACGACCTTCTCGTCGGAGGCGCCGCCCGCTTCGTCGAACTTCACCTCGGCCGAGTTGACCGCGCCGCCGAGCGGGGTCGGCCAGCCGCGCAACGCGTGCGTGATCGTGCGGAGCTGGTCGAGCGTGGTGACCGCGGCCTGCCAGCCGAACGCGACCGCGGCCAGCCCGACGGCGCGGCCGTCGAGGTACGGGCGCCGGTCGGGGCGCAGATCCTCCACGTAGTCCAGCGCGTTCTTCACCAGCCCGGACAACGCGCCGTGGTAGCCGGGTGAGACCACGATGACGCCGTCGGCGGCCCTGATCGCTTCGATCAGCCGCACGGCTTCGGCCGAACGGTCGAGCACGGCCGTGTCGTAGAACGGCAGCTGCAGGTCGGGGCCGGTGATGACGGTCGTCGTCGCGCCCGCTTCCTCGGCGCCGGCGAGCGCGATGCGCAGCGCCCGTTCCGATTGGGAGCCCTCGCGCAGTGAGCCGCCGATGCCGAGCACGTTGATCGCCGCAGTCGAAGTCACGTTCCCGAGGCTAGACGCTCGACCTAACTGGAGGACCAGGATTTGGGACGGATAGCCCGGTCACAGTTGAACCGTGAACTTACCGAGCAGTAACCTCGGGCGGAAGGAGGGCCGATGTCGATACCGCTCCAGATCCGCGCCCAGTCCGCGGCGACCCAGCTGCTCTACGCGCTGCCCCGCTCCGTCCGGCGGGCGATCGCCGGGAGACCCGTCCGCCTCGACGGGCAGGAGCTGGCGCTCGACGCGCAGTTGCTGCTCCGGCTCCAGCGGCTGTCCGGGACCAGCCTGGTGGCCGGTGACGCCGTGTCGTCCCGCGTCGCATTGGACGGTTCGCGGCACCTCGTCAGCGGGCCGGTGATCGAGCCGGTCGGCACCCGCGAGCTGACGATCCCCGGCGACCTGCCCGCGACCCTGTACACCCCGCTCGGCCTGCCGGAACCGTCCGGCCTGCTGGTCTTCTACCACGGCGGCGGGTTCGTGATCGGCTCCCGCAAGAGCCACGACAACACCGCGCGCTTCCTCGCGCAGCGCGCGGGCGTCAGGGTGCTGTCGATCGAGTACCGGCTCGCCCCCGAGCACGTGTTCCCCGCGGCGGCCGACGACGCCGTCGCGGCGTTCGACTACGCGCACGCGAAAGCCGCGGAGCTGGGCGCGGACCCGGCGCGGATCGCGGTCGGCGGGGACAGCGCGGGCGGCAACCTGGCCGCGGTGACCGCGCTCGTGACGACCCGCCGAGGCGGACCCGCGCCCGCGTTCCAGCTGCTGTTCTACCCGACCACGGACTCCTCGGTGCGCAGGCGTTCGCGCGAGCTGTTCGGCGACGGCTTCTTCCTCACCGACGAGCACATGACCTGGTTCATCGACCACTACGCGCCCGAAGACAGCGTCGACCGGAGCGACATCCGCATCTCACCGCTGCTGGCCGAGGACCTGAGCGGGCTACCGCCCGCCTACGTCGCCACCGCGGGCTTCGACCCGTTGCGCGACGAGGGCGAGGCCTACGCGCGGCGGCTCAAGGACGCGGGAGTCCGCACGGCGCTGAGCCGCCAGGAGGACCTCATCCACGGCTACGCGAACTTCCTCGGCGTCGGACGGCGTTTCCGCGAGGCGGTCGCGGAAGCGGCCGGCGCGCTCCGGCTCGGGCTCAGCATTCCCGCCGGGAATTGACGGCGACTATTCCGGAAATGGGAGAGCCGGGATCCGGCGCGGCCATCGCCACGCCGGATCCCGGTTCCCCCCGATTCACTGGGTTTCGGTTACGGCTTCGGCAACGGCACCGGCAAGCCGGGCGTCGGCACGCCGGGCACTCCCGGCACTCCCGGCACGGGCAGTGGCGGGAGCCCGCCACCGAGGAGGCCTGCCAGCAGGCCCGTCACCGACGTCAGCAGGTTCGTGAGCAGGTTGCTCACGATGTCGAGCGGCGGCGGCAGCTTCGGCAGCGAGGGCACCGGCGGCAACTGCCTCGGTGTGGTGCCCGGATCGGCGAGCACCCTGCTCGTCTCCACGCCCTGGCTCTCCGCGACCGCGGCGGTGTTCTGCTGCTCGGCCTGGATGCTGTAGCGCTTACCCGCGGCGAAGTCGGCCAGCATCGGGTTCAGCTTGTCCAGCGTGCCGCGGGTGGCCGCGACGTCACCGGCGTAGGCCACCTTGGTCAGTCCGTCCCGCAGCTGGAGCACCTGCGCGGCGGCCGCCTGGGTGCTGGTGGAGCCGTGGCCGTCGGCCACACCCGCCGAAGCGACACCACCCGAGGCCACCGCCAGCAAGCTGCCGACGGCTAGCACGGCAATCGAGCGGGCAATTTTGCTTTTCATTTTCCTACCTCCCGGCCTCCAAAGACCTGACCGGTTAATCGATACCAACCGTGTCGAAGAATCACCACTCGATCACCGGGAAGTGCTTATTTCTAACCCTTACGTGCCGAATTTGTTTCGCCACCGCACCCCCGCAAATGGTGAACGCGAAAGCGGCCGCACTCGCTCAAAGGATCATGAAACTTGTCCACTGTGGACACGACGGGTGACCGGTTCACCCGATCGGACGCCCGCGGTGCCCCGGATGGCTGCATTGGCGCTCGGCGGCCCATGATCACCCCGCCGTGCCGCGTGTCGCGCTGGCCACCGCGCGGCGTGTCCCACCACGAACGCGACGCCACCCACACACGTCACGGCCGCACCAGCGATCCGCACGACAACGACACTACGAACGCGGCCCGGCGAGCGCTGCTCGCCGGGCCGTCACCTCGTGGTGGGAGCCTACTTCTCGAAGGCCTTGGCGACCTTGTCGCCGAGGTTCTTGTCGACGTTGCGCCAGTACTCGAACACGCGCTCCAGCACGGGCCGGGAGACGTCGTTGGAGGCGTGACCGATGATGTTGTTCGCCAGCCTGTCGCGCGCGGCGTCGTCGAGGACCTCGCGGACCAGCGTGCCCGGCTGGCCGAAGTCGTCGTCCTCGGCGTGCGGCTTGTACGCCGTGCGGAGCACCTCACCGGTCGCGCCGTAGGCCGACGCGGTTTCACCGGCCAGTGCGGCGTCGGCGTGCGGGCCGCCGTAGGAGTTCGGCGCGTACACCGGGTCGCCCGGGTTGCGGTAGCGCATCGCGCCGTCCTTGGAGTAGCTGTTCACCTCGGACTTGGCGGCGTTGACCGGCAGCTGGGTGTAGTTCGGGCCGATCCGGTAGCGGTGCGCGTCCGGGTAGGCGAACAGGCGGCCGAGCAGCATCTTGTCCGGCGACGGGCCGATGCCCGGCACCAGGTTGGCCGGCTCGAACGCGGCCTGCTCGATCTCGGCGAAGTAGTTCGACGGGTTGCGGTTCAGGGTGTACTTGCCGACCTTGATCAGCGGGTAGTCGCCCTGCGGCCACACCTTGGTCAGGTCGAACGGGTTGAACCGGTAGTCCGCCGCGTCGTCGTGCGGCATCACCTGGACGTAGAGCGTCCACGACGGGTGCTCGCCCGCCTTGATGCTGTTGTAGAGGTCGGCGAGGTGGTGATCGCGCGAGGATCCGGCGAGCGCGTCGGCGTCGGCCTGGGTCAGGAACTCGATGCCCTGGTCGGTCTTGAAGTGGTACTTGACCCAGAACTTCTCGCCGCCCGCGTTCTCCCACAGGTAGGTGTGCGAGCCGTAGCCGTTCATGTGGCGCCAGGTCTTCGGGATGCCGCGGTCGCCCATCAGCCAGGTCACCTGGTGCGCCGATTCCGGCCGCAGGGTCCAGAAATCCCATTGCATGTCGTGGTCGTGCAGGTGGTTGTCCGCACGGCGCTTCTGGGAGTGGATGAAGTCGGGGAACTTGATCGGGTCGCGGATGAAGAACACCGGCGTGTTGTTGCCGACCAGGTCGTAGTTGCCCTGCGAGGTGTAGAACTTCACCGCGAAGCCGCGCGGGTCGCGCACGGTGTCGGGGAAGCCGAGCTCGCCCGCGACGGTGGAGAACCGGATCAGGCTGTCGGTCTTCGCACCGGGCTGGAACAGCGCCGCTTTCGTGTACTGGCTGACGTCCTCGGTGACCTCGAGGAAGCCGAACGCGCCACCGCCCTTGGCGTGCACCACGCGCTCGGGCACCCGCTCGCGGTTGAACTGCGCGTTCTTCTCGATGAGGTAGTGGTCCTGGAGCAGGATGGGGCCGTTGGCACCCAGCGTCAGCGAGTCGTTGTCGCTGGCGACGGGGATGCCCACGTTGTTCGTGGTCGGCTTGGTCACGCCGATCCCTCCTCGTGGTGGTTGTTGTTCGCGCATTCGGGACACAGGCCCCAGAAGACGACCTCCGCCTCGTCGATCCGGAACCCGGCGGTGTTCGAAGGTTCCAGGCAGGGCGCCGACCCGTGCACGCAGTCGACGTCCTCGGTGCGGCCGCAGGCGCGGCACACCAGGTGGTGGTGGTTGTCCCCGGTTCGTGTCTCGAACCTGGCCGGGTGCCCGGCAGGTTCGATGCGCCGCACCAGGTCGACGGCGGCGCACGCACCCAGCACGTCGTAGACGGTCTGGGTGGACACCGAGCCCAGCCGCTCGCGCACCCCGGCCGCGACCTGGTCGGCGGTGGTGTGCGGGTGGCCGGAAAGCCATTCGAGCACCGCGAGCCTCGGGGCGGTGATCCGCAGACCGGCCGCCTTCAGGCTCCCTCGAACGAACTCCTCCTGGTGTGGCATGGCATCGCCAGCCTGCCGCCTTTTCTGGAATCAGTCAAGAAAAGCCCCCCGGTCGGGTGTCAGACTCCGTAGCCGCCATCGACGTCGAGCGACTGGCCGGTGATGAACCCGGCGCGGTCGGAGGCGAGGAAGCACACCGCTTCGGCGATGTCGGCGGCGCGCCCGAAGCGGCGGAGCGGGATGTTGCGGCGGGTGATCTCCAGCGCCTCCTTGGAAAGGTCGCCGGATTCGATCAGCCGGATCGCCGTGCCGTCGTTGATCATGCCGGGGCCGACGCTGTTCGCGCGCACGCCGAACCGGCCCTCCTCCGCCGCGATCCCGCGCACCACGGCTTCCACCGCGGCCTTCGGCGCCGCGGACAGCCCGTCGCGGACCGGGAAGCGCCGGTTCGCGGCCGTCGTGACCGCGACCAGCGACCCCTTGCTCTCGCGCAGGGTGGGCAGTGCGTGGCGGACCAGGGTGAAGAACCCGGCGGCGTCGGCGACGATCTGCCCGCGAAACGCGCTCGGTTCGACCCGGCTCAGGTGGACCATGGGCACGTGCGGCCCGGACGCGTAGACGACCGTGTGCAGGGCGCCGACCTCGGCGAGCACGGCCGCGGTCCGCTCCTCGTCGGCGAGGTCGAGCTGGTGCGCCGTGGTTCCCGGCACCTCGTCGGCCAGCTTCGCCGCGCCGTCGGCGTTGCGCAGGTAGGTGAAGGCCACCCGCGCACCGCGGGCGGCGAGCATGCGCACGATCTCGGCGCCGAGTCCGCCGCTTCCCCCGGTGACGAGCGCGGATCCGGGTCGCTTCGCGAAGTCGTCCATATGCCGCATTCTTTCGCGCGGTTGTGTCTTCGGTCCCGGCGGCGCAAAAGAAGTTGCACGCGCGTACCAAGTTCCGCTCTCATCGTGGTGTGTCGTACCGCCGCGTTCTCGCCATCCCGGACGTGCGCTTCTCGTTGGTGCTGCTGTTCTTCGCCAGGCTTCCCGGTACGGCGATGGGTCTCTCGCTGACGCTGCACATCGTGAGCACGCTCGGCCGCGGGTACGGGGCGGCAGGGCTGGTGGGCACCGCGACCACGATCGGCAGCGCGCTCGGCGCGCCCGCGGTGGGCCGCCTCATCGACCGGTACGGCCTGCGCCCGGTGGTCGCGCTGTGCACCATCGCCTCGACGGCGTACTGGGTCAGCGCCCCGCACCTGCCGTACGCGGTGCTGCTCGTGGTCGCGTTGCCCGCCGGAATGCTCGCGGTACCGGCGAGTTCCATCGGACGCCAGATCCTCACCGCGCTCGTGCCGCCCGATCGGCGGCGCGCCGCGTTCTCCCTCGACACGGTCGCCGTCGAGGCGTCGTTCATGCTCGGCCCCGCCGGGGCGATCGTGCTGAGCACCCAGTTCTCCAGCACGGTCGCGCTCACCACGATCGGCTGCTGCTTCGCCGTGGTCGGCTCGCTCCTCTACCTGTGGAACCCGCCGATCCGGCACGAGGACGAAGTCGCGCACGGGCACGCGCGCCCGCCGCTGCGGAGCTGGCTCGGCGCCCCGCTGGCGGGCACGCTGCTGGTCGCGGCAGCCGCGGTGTTCGTGCTCGCCGGGATGGAGCTGGCACTGGTCGCGGCGCTGCGGGAAACGGATTCGGTCGCCTGGACCGGGTTGGCGTACGCGGTGATCTGCGCGGCCTCACTCATCGGCGGGCTCATCCACGGGGCCGCACGGCGCTCGCTGAGCCAGCTCACCCTGATGCTGCTGCTCGCCGGGCTGATGATCCCGGTGGCGCTGCTGGTGCACCCGTGGTGGCTGCTCTCGCTGGCGCTGGTGCCCGCGAACCTGGCCTGCGCGCCGACGATCGCGGCGACGAGCGAAAGCGTCAGCAAGCTGGCGCCAGCCGAGGTGCGCGGTGAAGCGATGGGGTTGCAGGACGCGGCGCAGAAGTTCGGCCTGGCGCTGGGAAATCCGGTGATCGGGTTCGTGCTCGACCACTCGTCGTCGGCGTGGGGTTTCGCCGCCGCCGGGATCGGCGGGTTCGCGTTCGCCGCGGCCGCGACGGTGCTGATCCGCGTCCGGTCCCGCGCACCGCAGGCGGTCCGCTAGCGCCGTCGCGCGTACACCTCGATCTCGATCTTCATCCGGGGATCGGCGAGGCCGCACACGAGCATCGTCGCGGCGGGGCGGACCGGGCCGAACCGGCCGCGCAGCACCGGCCAGCAGGGCTCGAAGTCGTCGCGGTCCGGGAACAGGTAGCGCACGCGGACGACGTCGGCGAACGTGCTGCCCGCTTCGGTGAGCGCCGATTCGATGTTCTCCAGGCACTGTTCCGCCTGCGCCACGACGTCGTCGGAAATGGTCATCGTCGAGTAGTCGAAGCCGGTCGTACCGGACACGTGGACCCAGTCGCCGTCGACGACGGCCCTGGCGTACCCGATCTGCTCTTCGAAGGTCGATCCGCTGAGGATCGCGCGTCGTTCGGTCACGGTGCGACGGTAGGTTCCCGCTTTTGATACGTCCAATACTTCTTCTGCGGCATTTTGATATCTCTGACGGTATGGACTTGCCCTTGGCTCAGCTGCGCGCGTTCGTCGTGGTCGCCGAAGAACTCCACTTCGGGCGTGCCGCGAACCGGCTCGGGATCGCGCAGCCGCCGTTGAGTCAGCAGATCCGCAGGCTGGAAGAGCGGGTGGGGCACGCGCTGTTCGACAGGGCGCCGGTCGCGCTCACCGCGGCAGGCGCGGAACTGCTCCCCGTCGCGGTGAGGGTGCTCGACGATCTCGCGGAGGGGCTCGCGGCCGCGCGCGCCGTCGGAAGCGGCAATGCGGGGCGGATCCGGATCGGGTTCGCCGCGTCGCTCGCGCTCACCGTGGTGCCCGGTCTGCTGCATGCCTTTCGCACGCGGTTTCCGGGCGTGGCGTTGGAGATGCGCGAGATGACGACTTCGCCTCAACTCGCGGCACTGGCCGAAGGCCGCATCGACGTCGGTTTGGTGCGAGAACCGCCGGAGGACGGTCCGCCGCTGTCGTTCCGGACCGTGGCGGTGGAAGGGTTCGTGGCGGTGTTGCCGTCGCGGCATCCGCTCGCGGCGCGGCGCGTGGTCGACATCGCCGATCTGGCGGACGACCCGTTCGTGCTGTTGCCGCGCGCGGATGGTCCGGGCTTGCACGACCGGATCGTCGGCCTGTGCGAAACCGCCGGTTTCACGCCGCGGATCGCGCAGCGCGCGGTGGAATGGCAGACGGTCTGCGCACTCGTCGAAGCGGGCCTCGGCGTTTCGCTGGCACCGGCGGGCATTCGCCGCATCCGATTGTCCGGTGTCGCTTTCCGCCCGGTGCGGCCGCGCTCGGCGAGCACGACCGTCGCCGCCGCGTGGCGCCACGACGACCGGAACCCGTTGGTCGCGCACTTCCTGGAAGCACTCGGCTGAGTTGTCCACACCGGCCCGCCCCTGTGGACAACTCGATCTTCCCGGCCGATTCCCCTCCAGGAGCCGGTAGACTGGGCTGGGGACGCCCCCCAGGGATCGGGCGGGGGATGCACTCTTATTAGGGGCAGATTCGAACCTCACCGCGAAGTGCTCCATCGCGGGTTGACACTCCCGGCAGAGGATCTTCGGGGAATTAAGGGCCGCGTCTTCCGTCCGAGATGTCGTTGCGGGGGTCGAGTTTCGGGCACTCAGTGCCGTCATGGTGGCTTCACGGCATACCGCCGTGGCGCCTCCCGCAGGGATCCCGTCGCGAAGGCCGCGTTTGGGGCACTCAGTGCCGCCCAAGTGGCCATCAGGGACTTTGCCCCGCCCCGCACGCCCCGGAACCACGACATCCCGCACGCACCAGCACTGCGGGGCTTCCGTCAGAGGCAGACTTTTCGTAGCTGGTCCAGGCGTTGCAGGTTGCGCTGGACCCATTTTCCCAGCACCCCGAGGTCTTCGATGTGCTCCTTCTGCACTTCCACGTAGCCGTCGGCCATCGTGAACAGGGCCTTCTTGACGTCGCTGTCCTGCACGTTGGTGCCCAGCTCGCGGAGCCGGTGCACCTTGTCCTCGGCGCGCGCCTTCAGCTTTTCCGGGTCGGGGTTCAGGTCGGCGAGCCCGATCGCCTCCGCGCAGGCGCTCACCTTGTCGGTGGTGCCGCTGACCTTGTCCACCGCGGAATCGACCTCCGAGCACCCCGCGAAGAGCAGGCAGCAGGCCAGTCCGGCGGCGAGGTACCCCAGTTTCATGCGGCGATCGTACCGGTAGACGCAGATTCACCTATTGCTCAAACATATGGTTAATGTGCAACATATAACCGCTCCTGGGGACGCGGCCGTGCCGCACGGCCGAACCACGGCAGAAGGAGACCGATGAAACTCGCCAGGACACTCGTGATCGGCGCGCTGTCCGCCGCCAGCGTCGCCGTCGCGACACCAGGAGCCATCGCACAACCGGCGAGCGTGCGCGACGACATCGCGAAGCTCGCCAACGGTGAAATCGGCACGGGCGAGAACCCGCCCGGCAGCAACTGCACCCCGTACGGGCCGTGCGAATCCTGGTGCGCGCACTTCGCCACCTGGGCCTGGCGCAAGGCCGGGATCGACATCCCCAACTACGGTTTCACCGGCGACATCTACACCTGGGGAAAGCAGAAAGGCCGCGCGCACGCGACCGACACGGGGATGCACACCGGTGACATCGTCCTGTACGGCACCGGACCGTCCAGTGTGGACACAAGTGTGCACACTGGAATCGTCGTGGCCGCCTCCGGCGGGAAGATCACCACGGTGGAAGGGAATTCCGGTGACGAGGTGAGCAAGCACGGCCCGTTCGACCCTCAGCACGCGGAAGCGGCGGGACGTCCCGCGGACATCTACGGCTGGGTTTCCGCGGCCTGAACCGGTGCCGGGCCCGTCGAAAACGGGGCCCGGCATTCAGCCCTTCACGCAGACGACCTGCTTGAGGTGCGCGACCACCTCGACCAGATCCGTCTGCGCTTCGATCACGGTGCGGATGTCCTTGTACGCGGCCGGGATCTCGTCCACCACACCGGCGTCCTTGCGGCATTCGACGCCTTCGGTCTGCGCCGCGAGATCCACCGAGGTGAACATCTTCTTCGCCTTCGTCCGCGACATCCGGCGGCCCGCGCCGTGCGACGCGGAGTGGAACGCGCTTTCGTTGCCGAGTCCGCGCACGATGTACGAGCCGGTGCCCATGCTGCCCGGGATGATGCCGAGGTCCCCGTTGCCCGCGCGGATCGCGCCCTTGCGCGTCACCAGCACGTCCACGCCGTCGTAGGTCTCTTCGGCGACATAATTATGGTGGCAGCTGATCGCGTCGTCGAAGCGGACGCCGGGCACGGTTTCGGCGAGCGCCCGCTTCACCAGCGCGACCATGGTGGCGCGGTTGCGGGCCGCGTAGTCCTGCGCCCAGAACAGGTCCCTGCGGTACGCCGCCATTTCCGGCGTGCCCGCGACGAACACCGCGAGGTCCCGATCCGGCAGGTCCGCGTTGTGCGGCAGCTTCCGCGCGACACCGATGTGCCGCTCCGCCAGCTCCTTGCCGATGTTGCGCGAGCCGGAGTGCAGCATCAGCCACACGCGGCCCTCGTCGGCGCCGCCCTGCTCCAGGCACACCTCGATGAAGTGGTTCCCGCCGCCGAGGCTGCCGACCTGCAGGTGCGCGCGCTTGCGGAGGTCCTGCACGCCGGGGTGCAGATCGCCGAAGGCGCCCCAAAACTCGGCCCAGCCGCCGACGCCGTGCACGACCGCGGTGTTGACCGGGTTCTTGTGCAGCCCGAACCCGACCGGGACCGCGGCCTCGATCCTGCCGCGCAGCGCGCCGAGATCGTCGGGGAGGTCCTTCGCGGTCAGCGACGTGCGGACCGCGCTCATCCCGCAGCCGATGTCGACGCCGACCGCGGCGGGCGAAACGGCATCGCGCATCGCGATCACGCTGCCGACCGTCGCGCCCTTGCCGTAGTGGACGTCCGGCATCACCGCGACGCCGTGCACCCACGGCAGGTTGGCGACGTTGCGCAGTTGCCGCATGGCGGCCTCTTCGACCGACTGCGGGTCCGCCCACATCCGGATCGGCACGCGGGCGCCTGCTACTGCCGTGTACATGGCTTCCTTCTCTCCAGTGGTTCGGCGTTCCCCGGAAGCATCCGGCAAAGGTCGCGGTCCGGACAACACGATTTCGGATCACCGCCGGACGTGGCACACTCTTCCCGGCGTCGGGGAACGCTTTCTGGGGAGGAACTTCGTTCGTCATGCGTCTGCCCGTTCGCGCCCTGACCGCGGTCGCGCTGCTCGCCGGGTTCCCGGTGCTCGTGCTCGCGATCATCGCCGGTCTCGTCGTGCTCGAAATCGAGGCGGCGAGCCACGCCTACGTCACCGCGATCAAGATCGGTTTCTTCGCGGTGCCCGCGTCGATCGTCCTGCTCAAAGGCCTTGGCACGCTGGCGAAGCCGCCGGAGAACGCGCCTGACGGGCTCAAGCTCACCGAGGCGGCTCAGCCGGAGCTGTGGGCGTTCGTCGGCGGGCTCGCGGACGTCGCGGGAACGCGGCCACCGGACGAGATCTACCTCGTTTCCGGAGTCGAAGCGGCGGTCAACGAAGAGACCACGCTGTTCGGGCTGCGGTCGAAAAGCCGTCGGCTGTTCATCGGCGCGCCGCTGCTGGCCGGGCTGCGCGAGGACCAGCTCGCCGCGGTCCTGACCCACGAACTCGGCCACTACGGCAACCGCGACACCAGGCTCAGCGGGATCACCTACCGGGGAAGGCGCTCGATCACCGCGACCATTTCCTCTTTGGACAGTGGGAAACTGTTCCAGCGCTTGCTGAAGTTCGTGTTCCGCCACTACGCGAAGCTGTACTTCCTGGTGTCCAACGCGGTGTGCCGCAGGCAGGAGCGCGCCGCGGACGAGGCGAGCGCCCGCGCCGCCGGATCCGCGGCCGCGGCGAGCGCGCTGCGCGAGGTCGCCGCGATCGACGCGTCGTGGGACCACTTCCTGTCCAGCTACGCCGTGCTGGGCTGGCAATCGGGTTATCTGCCGTCGGACGTTTTCGGCGGCTACACCGCGCTGCGCACCGAAAACCAGGACATGCTGGAGGAAATCCGCGAAAACCCGCCCGCGGTTTCTTCGCGCTACGACACGCATCCGCCACTCGCCGCCAGGGTGGCCGCGGTGGAACGGCTCGGCCTGCCGCCCGTGATCGAGCACGGCACCAGGCCCGCCACCGCACTGCTCCGCGAGCACGCCGCCACGCTCGACGCCGCGCTCCTCACCGGCCTTGTCCCCGAGGCCGCAACGAAGGAACGCGCCGACTGGGCGACCGTGGTCAACCTCGGCTGTCGCGCGGAAACCGTGCCCGGCGTGCTCGAATCGCTCGACGCGGCAGCGAAGGTCATCGGGGGCGAAGGCACGGTGCGCACCTACCTCGACGCGCTCGAAGCGGGCCATCTCGCGGAGCTGTCCACGACCACCGCCGAGCCCAGCGCGAGCGCGGGTCCCCTGGCCCGCCGCGAGTTCGTTCGCGACGACGTCCGAAAAGGACTGTCCACTGTGGTCAACGTGGCGCTGGCGGACGCCGGGGCGGCGCGCTGGAACCTGTCCTGGACCGGGCCCGCGACCTTCACCGTCGACCCGCCGCACGCCGACGGTCTCGACGCGCTCATCGACGACGCGGTGGCCGACGAACCACGCACCGCGGGCCTGCGCGACCGGTTGAAGCACGCCGGTGCCGACCTCGACCAGCGCCCACGTTGAAGCGGGCGCGGGAAATCCCTACGTTGGGCGCATGACCGAGACTTCGCTGCCACCCGTCGGCCGGACCGCCGTCGGCGTGGCGGGACTGCGCGCGCAGGAACAGCTCCGCCAGGACAAGCTGTTCGACGACCCGTATTCGGCCGCCCTGTTCGAAGCGGGCCGTGCGCGCGTCGCGGCCGCGGGCCCGCCGACGGCGCAGCGGCAGGCGTTCGGGCAGCTCTTCGCCACCCAGGTGGTCATCCGCACCCGCTTCTACGACGACTACCTCCTCGGCTCCGGCTGCACGCAGGTGGTGCTCCTCGCCGCGGGGCTTGACGCGCGCGCGTTCCGGCTGGCTTGGCCGGACGGCACGCGACTGTTCGAAGTGGACTTTCCGGAAGTGCTGGGGTTCAAGGGAAGCGTGCTCACCGAGCAACGCGCGGAACCGCGGTGCGAGCGGGTCGAAGTCCCAGCCGATCTCCGCGAGGACTGGGCGAGCGCGCTCGGGGACGCGGGTTTCGACCCGGCGGCACCGACGGCGTGGCTCGCCGAGGGGTTGCTGATCTACCTCACTCGCGACGAAGCCGCAGCGCTGTTGACGACGGTCACCGGACTGTCGGCACCGGGGAGCCGGATCTCGTTCGAGCACCGGCCCGATCCCGACGGCACCGGGCTGGCAGCGCTCGCCCGCGCGCATCACGCGGGCAAGCACGTCACCGGGTTGTGGAAGGGCGGCTTCGGCGGGGACGGCCCGGAGTGGCTGTCCGCACGAGGATGGGCGGTCACCGTCCACGACCGTGAGGAGCTGGCCGACGCCTACGGACGCCCCGTGGACGAGGCGTCCGGCGTCGGCTTCCTCACCGCCACCCGGTCCTAAGCGAACTCGGGCGCCAGCTTTTCGGCGATCTCGTAGGTGTTCAGCGCCGCGCCCTTGCGCAGGTTGTCCCCGCACACGAAGAAGTCCAGCGTGTTCGGGAAGTCCAGCGCCTGCCGGATCCGGCCCACGTAGGTCGGGTCGGCGCCGACCACGTCCGCCGGCGTCGGGAACACGTTGCGCTCCGGGTCGTCTACCAGCACGACCGACGGCTGCGCGCCGAACACCTTGTGCGCCGCCTCGACGGTCACCTCGCGCGCGAAGGTCGCGTGCACGGCGAGGGAGTGCGTGGTCACCACAGGGACGCGCACGCAGGTCGCGGACACCTTCAGGCCGGGAATGCCGAGGATCTTGCGGGACTCGTTGCGGACCTTCAGTTCCTCGGAGTACCAGCCGTCGCCCTTGTAGGACCCGGCCGAGGGCACCACGTTGAACGCGAGCGGCGCCGGGAACGGCGAGTCCGCGATCGGCAGGCCCGCGGACTCCAGTTCCGCGCGCACGTCACCGGCCCGCACCCCGAGCGGTTTGCCCGCGACGGCGTTCAGCTCGGCGTAGAGCCGGTCGACGCCTTCCTTGCCCGCACCGGAAACCGCCTGGTACGAGGCGACGACGAGTTCGGTCAGCTCGAACTCGCGGTGCAGCGCGCCGAGCGCCGCCATCATGGACAGCGTGGTGCAGTTCGGGTTGGCGATGATGCCCTTCGGCCGCGTGCCGACCTGATCCGCGTTGACCTCGGGGACGACGAGCGGCACCTCGTCGTCCATCCGGAACGCGCCGGAGTTGTCCACCGCGACGGCACCGCGCGCGGCGGCGACCGGCGCCCATTCCGCGGAGATCTCGTCCGGCACGTCGAACATCGCGACGTCGACGCCGTCGAAAGCCTCCGGGGAAAGCGCGACAACGGTCAGTTCCTCACCGCGCACGGTGATCTTCTTGCCTGCGGAACGAGCCGACGCGATAAGCCGGATTTCGCCCCACGGCACGGATTTCTTGCCGTTGATGATGTCGATCATCACGGTGCCGACCGCGCCGGTCGCGCCGACCAGAGCCAGTGTGGGTGCCATTTCTACCGACCACTCCCCGCGTAGACCACGGCTTCTTCGTCGCCGCCGAGTTCGAACGCCTCGTGGATCGCGCGCACCGCGTCGTCGAGCTGCGCGTCCCTGATGAGCACCGAGATCCGGATCTCGGAGGTGTTGATGATTTCGATGTTCACGCCCGCGGTGGCGAGCGCCTCGCAGAATCCCGCGGTGACGCCGGGGTGCGAGCGCATTCCCGCGCCGACTAGCGAAACCTTGCCGACGTGGTCGTCGTAGAGCACCGATTCGAAACCGATGTCGGCCTTGATCTTCTCCAGCTCGGAAACGGCCTGCGGCCCGTTCGCCTTCGACAGCGTGAACGTGATGTCGGTACGCCCGGAGGAGGTGCTGGAAATGTTCTGCAGCACCATGTCGATATCGATTTCCGCGTCGGCGACGACGCGGAAGATGCGGGCCGCGGCACCGGTGTGGTCCGGTACCCCGGTCACCGTGATCTTGGCTTCGGAGCGGTCGTGCGCCACCCCGGTGATGAGCGCTTGTTCCACGGGGATCTCCTCAATCGAACCGGCGACGGTGGTACCCGGCTTGTCGCTGTAGGACGAACGGACCCGGATCGGTACACCGTAACGACGGGCGTATTCCACCGAGCGGAGGTGCAGGATCTTCGACCCGCTCGCGGCGAGTTCGAGCATCTCCTCGTACGGGATGGTGTCGAGCTTCTTCGCGTTGGACACGATGCGCGGGTCCGCGGTGTACACACCGTCCACATCGGAATAGATCTCGCAGACGTCCGCGTTCAGCGCGGCGGCGAGCGCGACCGCGGTGGTGTCCGACCCGCCGCGGCCGAGCGTGGTGATGTCCTTGGTGTCCTGCGAAACGCCCTGGAAACCGGCCACCAGCGCGATGTACCCCTGCTCAAGCGCTTCGGTGACACGGCTCGGTGAAACGTCGATGATGCGCGCGTTGCCGTGCACCGAGGTGGTGACCACACCCGCCTGCGAACCGGTGAACGACCAGGCTTCCGCGCCGTGCGCGGAGATCGCCATGGCCACCAACGCGTTCGAGATGCGCTCGCCGGCGGTGAGCAGCATGTCCATCTCGCGCTCCGGCGGCACCGGGTTCACCTGCTCGGCGAGATCGAGCAGCTCATCGGTGGTGTCGCCCATCGCGGAGCACACCACCACGACGTCGTTCCCGGCCTTCTTGGTAGCGACGATCCGCTCCGCGACGCGCTTGATCCGATCAGCGCTCTCCAGCGACGAACCGCCGTACTTCTGGACCACGAGGGCCACGCCCGAACCTCCTCCGGGCCGGGTCTGCTCCTCGGTGGGCACCGAGGAGCCCCCGCGTCCCTGATTTGGCCGAAAGCCTACCGGGGACATGCCCCGGCGCCACTCTTCCGTGTGGGCCCCGCCACCCGTTAAGAGGTATTAGCGCGCAAATTTTCCGTAACCTCAGGGAAATACGGGGAGCACTT
Source organism: Amycolatopsis sp. CA-230715 (assembly GCF_018736145.1). Lineage (GTDB taxonomy): Bacteria > Actinomycetota > Actinomycetes > Mycobacteriales > Pseudonocardiaceae > Amycolatopsis. The sequence goes on along the minus strand of NZ_CP059997.1, from coordinate 4,994,553 downwards.
TCGGTCGCGTGACATAGGGCACGGTGAGCTGGCTACCGTGATGGGCATGCGAAAGCCAGCCGAGACGAGCGCGCCGCTCGAAACCGTCATCGCCGAACGCTGGAGCCCCCGTGCGCTGGACGAAACCGGCGAGGTCAGCGCACCTCAGCTCCGCGCGCTGCTCGAAGCCGCGCGCTGGGCGCCGTCGTTCGGGAACACCCAGCCGGCCAGGTACCTCGCCGGGCTGCGCGGAGACGGCACGTTCGACCGGATCCTGGCCACCCTCACGGAGCGGAACCAGAGCTGGGCGCACCGCGCGGGCGCGCTGCTGATCGGCGTGATGGTCACGGCGAACGAGAAGGGTGAAGTCCCTTACGCCGAGTACGGGCTCGCGCTCGCGTCGCAGAACCTCGTGCTCCAGGCAGTCACCGAAGGGCTCGTCGCGCACCAGATGGCCGGGTTCGACGCGGACGCGGTGGCGCGCGAATTCGCCCTGCCGTCGGACGTGCGCGCACGCGTGGCGATCGCTGTCGGGCACCCCGGCGACCCCGAGGTGCTCGGCGACGAACGCGGCGTCGCCAGGGAGAAGGCGCCGAGGCAGCGCATCCCGCTCGGCGAGTTCGCGTACGCGGGCGAGTGGGGCAGCCCGCTGTTCTAGACGGACGAGCCGCCGATCCGGCGGATGATCTTCGCGAGGATCGCCGAGACCACGAGCCAGAAGATGGCCGCGACGCCGTAGTTGATCAGCACGTTCAGTTTCACGTCGTCGTTCTTGAACAGGTCCTTGAACCCGATCGTGAGCGGCTCCGCCCACTCCTTGATGAACGAGACGATGCCGTTGTCCTTGTTGGCCCCGGCGATCGTGAAGATCACGTGCAGCACCAGGATCGCGGCGAAGATCAGTCCGACCCAGCGCACCAGCCCGGCGAGGAAGCCGGTGATCTGGCCACGGACCTTCGTCCAGTCGACGTCGCGCTTGGGGCGCTCTTCACGCTCCGGCTCGGCGTGCGCCGAACCGGACACCACGGTCGTTTCGGCCTCGTCGGACTTGGCGGGCCGTTCGTCGTGCAAACCCATGCCGGGCAGTCTGGCACGTCACTGCGGCGATTGCTACGTGCCAGTAACGTGATCGGAGCAGGACGGATAACAGTTCGAACTCGCACCGGCTTCCCAACCGCGGCCGGGCATGGTTATGGTGGGCCCGTGGCACGCGCTCTTCTCCTGCTTCGCTGCCGCGACGGGGCCTGAAAGACCGGCTCCTCGTCGCGGGGCTTCGTGATGCCGCCGGTCACGCCCAGCGCCACCCCAGCAGGAGATCCCCAGCATGAGCACGCCAGAGCCCACCCAATCGAGCCGCATCCGCAAGCCGTCGCGTCCCGCACCGGCAGGCCAGCCGGTGTGGAACCCGCAGCGCGGGACGTCGATGCCGGTCCACCGCTACCGCCCGTGGTTCGAACTGGTCGAGGACATCGACCTGCCCGAGCGCACCTGGCCGTCGAAGCGCATCGACACCGCGCCGCTGTGGTGCGCGGTCGACCTGCGCGACGGTAACCAGGCCCTGATCGACCCGATGTCGCCCGCCCGCAAGCGCAAGTTCTTCGAACTGCTGGTGCGGATGGGGTACAAGGAGATCGAGGTCGGGTTCCCGGCCGCGTCCCAGACGGACTTCGACTTCGTGCGCGAGATCATCGAAGAGGGCGCGATCCCGGACGACGTCCGAATTCAGGTGCTGACCCAGTGCCGCCCCGAGCTGATCGAGCGCACGTTCCAGTCGCTGGAGGGCGCGCCCCGCGCGATCGTGCACATCTACAACTCGACGTCCGCGCTGCAGCGCCGCGTGGTGTTCCGCGAAGAGCGCGAAGGCATCAAGAAGATCGCGACGCAGGCCGCGGATCTCGTGGTCGAGTACGCGAGCAAGTACTCCGACACCGACTTCCGCTTCCAGTACTCGCCGGAGTCCTACACCGGTACCGAGCTGTCGTACGCGGCCGAAGTGTGCAACGCGGTCACCGAGATCTGGCAGCCGACGCCGGAACGGCCGGTGATCCTGAACCTGCCCGCGACCGTGGAAATGGCGACGCCGAACGTCTACGCCGACTCCATCGAGTGGATGAACAAGAACCTGGAGCGCCGCGACGGGGTGATCCTGTCGCTGCACCCGCACAACGACCGCGGCACCGGGGTCGCCGCCGCCGAGCTGGGCTACCAGGCGGGCGCCGACCGGATCGAGGGCTGCCTGTTCGGCAACGGTGAGCGCACCGGCAACGTCGACCTGGTCGCGCTGGGCATGAACCTGTTCAGCCAGGGCATCGACCCGCAGATCGACTTCTCCGACATGGACGAGATCAAGCGCACCGTCGAGTACTGCAACCAGCTGCCGGTGCCCGAGCGCAGCCCGTGGGGCGGCGACCTGGTGTTCACCGCGTTCTCCGGCAGCCACCAGGACGCGATCAACAAGGGCCTGGACGCGTTGAAGGTGCAGGCCGAACGCGCGGGCGTACCGGTCGACGAACACCCGTGGGAGGTCCCGTACCTGCCGATCGACCCGAAGGACGTCGGCCGCAGCTACGAGGCCGTGATCAGGGTCAACTCGCAGTCCGGCAAGGGCGGCGTCGCGTACATCATGAAGGCGGAGCACCAGCTCGACCTGCCGCGCCGCCTGCAGATCGAGTTCTCGAAGGTCGTGCAGCGCCACACCGATTCGCAGGGCGGCGAGGTCGACCCCACCACGATGTGGAACGCGTTCTCGGCCGAGTACCTCGAGCCGAAGGTGCCGCTGGAACTGGTGCGCCAGCACGTCACGGACAACGGCGGTGGCGAGTACGAGATCGCCGCGACCGTGGTGGTGGACGGCGACGAGCACGAGATCACCGGGCGCGGCAACGGCCCGATCGCGTCGTTCTTCGACGCGCTGTCGACCGTCGGGTACGACCTGCGGCTGCTGGACTACAGCGAGCACACCCTCACCCCCGGCGACGACGCGCGCGCGGCTTCGTACATCGAATGCGCCATCTCGGACCGGGTGTTCTGGGGCGTCGGCGTCGACCCGTCGATCGTCACGGCTTCTCTGCGCGCGGTCGTCTCCGCGGTGAACCGCTCGCACCGGTAGTTTTATCGGTCGTCAAAATTTGCGCTGCCAGGGCGCGGCTCTCGAGGTGAGCCGCACCTTGGCAGCGTTGGCGCCCTGCCATCGCAAATTTAGAGGGCCCAGGGGCCCTGCGACCGACTGCACGCTCCCGGCGCGCGGGGCGCGCCGGATCGCCGTGGTGGTCGGGTTGGGAGTGGCCGGACCTTCGGTCCGGACCTCGCGGCACTCGGAGAGGTAGGCGGGCGAGCAGGCCTGGGTCGCCGGGTGCGTTTAGCGGGCTAAACGTCGTCAGCGGGCGAGCGGGGCCCGGGGTCCCTGGCCTGCATTTAGCGGGCTAAATGTCGTCAGCGGGGCGAGGTCGCCAGGCGGGTGGCGCGGGCGTAGGCGTGGACCAGCGGGCGGGTGTCGTCCTTCCGCCACGCCAGCGCCAGCCTGCTCGGCGACACGCCCCGCACCGGGATCGTGACGACGTCGCCTCGGGTCAGCAGCGGCGCGTTCCCGGTCGCGATGAGGCAGACCCCGCGACCGTCCACAAGCGCCTCGTACGTCTCGTCGGGTGTGCTGATCTCCCCGCCGATGACGGGCGCCCTGCCACCGCGCGCTTCCGGGGCCAGCCAGTAGTCGCGCAGCGGGCCCGCGCTTTCGGGCAGGGCGAGGAACGGTTCGCCGAGCAGGTCTTCGAAGTCCACTTCGGCGCGATCGGCCAGCGGATGCGCGCTCGACATGGCCACCAGCCGCGGTTCTTCGGCGACCACCACGTGGTCGTACCGCTCGGCGCCGGGCACCGGCAGCCACACGAAGGCGACATCGCTGGACCCGTCCGCGAGACCCGCCGTCGAGTCGTGCCACCCGATCTGCCGCAGCGTGAGCGCGGCCTCCGGGTACTCGGCGGTGAACCGCGACCGGATCGCCGGGAGCATGCCGCCGCGGCCGGGGCTCGTGCTCATCCCGACCACCAGCGTCCCGCGCTGCGCGGCCTTCGCCAGCCGGACGGCGTCGTCCGCGGCCGCCCATTCCGCGAGCACGCGCCGCGCGTGCGGCAGCAGCGCTTCCCCCACCGGCGTCAACCGGACCTCGCGGCGGTCGCGGTCGAACAGCGGCGCGCCGAGCTGGCCTTCGAGCGCGCGGATCTGCTTGCTCAGCGCCGGTTGTGAGACGTACAGCCGTTCGGCCGCGCGCGTGAAATGCAGCTCTTCGGCGATCGCGACGAAGTACCGGAGATCGCGACCGTGCACGTCCATAACCAAGGGTTATCACGACGGGTCTTGGACGCGCGAGCGGTTTGCCAGCAGAGTTCTCCTCGGCGAAAGGGGAACGCGGATGAACAGGGTTTGGCTGGTCACCGGGGCGAACAGCGGTTTCGGGCGCGCGATCACCGAGGCCGCGGTCGGCGCGGGCGATGTGGTCGTCGCGGCGGCGCGGCGCACGGAAACGCTCGCGGACGTCGTCGCCGCGCACCCGGATCAGGTCGAAGCGGTGCCGCTCGACGTCACCGACCTCGCGGCGGTCAAGGCCACGGTCGACGATCTCGTCGCCAGGCACGGCCGGATCGACGTGCTGGTGAACAACGCGGGCCGCAGCCACGTCGGCGCCTTCGAGGAAACCACCGACGAGGAGCTGCGGTCGCTGTTCGACGTGCACGTGTTCGGTCCCGCCGCGCTCGTCCGCGCCGCGCTGCCGCACATGCGCGGCAGGCGGTCCGGCGCGATCGTGCAGATCAGCAGCATGGGCGGGCAGCTGTCGTTCGCGGGCTTTTCGGCTTACAGCGCCACGAAGTTCGCGCTGGAAGGGCTTTCCGAGGGGCTCGCCGACGAGGTGAACCGGCTCGGGATCAAGGTGCTGATCGTGGAACCCGGCGCGTTCCGCACCGGGCTGTGGGGCAGCACGAGCCGCAGCACCGAAATCGAGGACTACGCCGAGTCGGTCGGCCCCACGCGCCGCATGGTCGTCGACGCCGACGGCACGCAGGCGGGCGATCCCGCCAAGGCCGCCGCCGCGATCCTGACCGCGCTCGACGCCGGCGAAACCCCGCTGCGCCTGCCGCTCGGCGCGGATTCCGTCGACGCGGTGAGCGGGCACCTCGACCAGATCAGGGCCGAGATCACCCGTTGGGAAAAGGTCGCGCGCGACACCGCGTTCGACGCCTGATTTCAGAGCGCCTTCAGCGCGGCCAGAATGTCGCGGGGCTCGGTCCGTTCGGTGTAGTCGGTGCGCACGTCGGCGAACCGGACGGTCCGGGTCCCGTCCACCACGAGCACGGTGGGATGCGGCAGTTCCCAGGTGCCGTCGGCGTTGTGCCCGGCGAGATCGGCCCCGATACCGGACATCGCCTCCCGCGCGTCCGGATGCGGCGTGAACGTGATCCCCAGCGCGCGGGCGACTTCGTTGCCGTGATCGGAAAGCACCGCGAACCCCAGCTCGTTCTTTTCCTTTGTGGACAGTGAGCCGTCCGGGGCCTGCGGGCTGATCGCGGCCAGCCGCGCGCCGAACCCCGCCAGCTCGGGTACGAGTTCCTGTTGGTAGGCGCGCAAAGCGAGGTTGCAGAACGGGCACCACTGGCCGCGGTAGAACACCAGGATCGCCGCCCCGTCCGAGACCAGTTCGCCCAGCGTCACCTTCGTCCCGGTCGCGTCCGGGAGCGCGAAGTCGGGCACGGTGCCGCCCGCCGCGACGAACACGTCCGTCCGGTCGGCGTACCGGCCCTGCTCCGCGGTCAGCGCGGCGAACGCGTCCGCGGGGATCACCGCCCGCCCGTGCTCCTTGATCCCGGCCAGTCCCGCGGAAAGCTCGGTCATGTCGGTAGCCCCTTCATCGATGTACTGATCGGTACAGCGACGCTGACTGTACTATTCGGTACATGGACGCGCAAGCAGTGGCCGTGACGGAACAGGGGCGGCGGACCCGCGACGCGATCGTCGGTACGGCCGCGGACCTGATGTACACGCACGGCGTGGCCGCGACGAGCATCGACAAGGTGCTCAAGGCCTGCGGCGCCGGGAAGTCGCAGATGTACCACTACTTCAAGAACAAGGACCAGCTCGTCGACGCGGTGATCGGCTACTACCTCGACCACATCCTGTCGGCGCAGCCCGCGCTCGACGAGCTGGCGGACTGGCCCGATTTCGACCGCTGGGCCGAGCAGGTGCTCGACATCCACCGCGGCCCGTCTGGCCCGGTCGCGTGCCCGCTCGGCAACGTCACCGGCGAGCTCGGCGACGACCCGCGCATCGCCGAGCTGCTGGACAAGGCGTACCGGACCTGGGAGGGCAAGCTCGCGCGCGGCCTGCACGTGTTGCGGGACAAGGGAAAGCTCCGCGCCGACGCCGATCCTGAACGACTCGCCCAGCTCGCCATGGTGTGCCTGCAGGGCGGGCTGCAGATGGCGCACGTGCGGCGCGACATCACCCCGCTGGAAGACGGCCTTCGCCTGGCGATCGCCCACCTGCGCCAGCACGCCCCCACTTCCGGCGACGACGTTTAGCCCGCGAACTGCGCACGGCCCCGCGTCGCCCGCCCGGCGAGAAGTTCTAGCGCACCGGCGCACCTTCTGAGTAAATTGCTCCCGCACAGACCATTCACTGGGGAGCGACTCCGTGGCCGCCGACGTCCGGTCAAGACGTTTCTGGGGGCGTGCGCGGGGTGGCGGAGGCGCCTCTTCTCGAGGCGGTCCTCCGGCGTGCCCTCTTACTGGGAGGAACACCCTTGTCACGACTAGCGAACAGACGGCGCACGGCGTTCGTCGTCGCCTTGGCCGTACCGGCCTTGCTCGCCTCGGTTTCCACGGCGTTGGCCGCCGAGGAGCGCGCGGCGGTGGCGGGCGCCCGTCCGGCGTGGGCGACGGCGTCGGCCGATCGCGGTGCGCTCGATCCGGCGGCCACGCTCGACGACGTCCGCGTCTACCTGGCAGGGAAGGATCCCGCCGGGCTGGAGTCCTACGCGCGTGCGGTGTCGGATCCGCGCGGCCCGGATTTCCGGCACTTCCTGAGCGCGCACCAGATCGCGGACCGCTTCGGCCCGTCACCGGCGCAGACGAAGCAGGTCACCGAGTGGCTGTCGTCGTCGGGGCTCACGGTCACCGGCACCGATCCGCACTTCGTCGCCGCCCGCGGCCCGGTTTCCGCGCTGCAGAAGGCTTTCGGCACCGAGCTGCACGATTTCGCCGACCGCGAGGGGAACCATCGCGCGCCCGCCGGTGAGGTCACCGCGCCCGCCTCGGTCGCGAAGGCCGTGCTCGGCGTGACGGGCCTCGAAGACCCGGCGAAGACGCGCGTCGAGCCCAAGGTCAAGGCCGATCCCGATCCGTACGGCCCGCCGCCGACGATCTACCGCGGCCTGCCCTGTTCGGACTACTGGGGGCAGAAGGAAGCGACCGATCGGCCCAAAGTGGACGGTAAGCCGGTCGCCTGGACGCCGTGCGGGTACGGCCCGCAGGAGCTGCGCACCGCGTACGGGATCGACAAGACCGGCCTGACCGGCAAGGGCGTGACGGTCGGCGTGCTCGACCCGTACGGCTCGCCGACCATCGAGGCGGATTTGGCCGCCTACAACACCAAGCACAACTTCCAGCAGTTCCGGCCAGGCCAGCTCAAGCAGTACGTGGAGACCGGCGGGTCGACGAGCTGCTACGGCGGGGCTCCCGGCGGCCTGTACATCGAAGAGGCGCTGGACATCGAGGCCGTGCACGCGATGGCGCCGGACGCCGACGTCACCTACATCGGCGCCAAGGACTGCGAAGCCACGAGCCTGATCGACGCGGTCAACCGCGCCGTCGACGGCCACCTCGCCGACATGATCAACAACTCGTGGGGCATCGGCTCCGAGCCACCGTCAGACGCGGTGCGCCAGGGCTTCGAGCAGGCGTTCCAGCGCGCCGCGGTCTCGGGCATCGGCATCTACTACTCCTCCGGTGACTGCGGTTACGAGGACCCGCAGACCCCGTGCGGCAAGGGTGACGAGTCGACCCGCAAGCAGACCAACTACCCGCCGGAAAGCCCGTGGGTGACCGCGGTCGGCGGCACCACGATGGGGCTCGACCAGAACGGCCACAAGATCGCCGAGGTCGGCTGGGGCAACGTCCGGTCGAACCTGACCGAGGACGGCACCGGGTGGACCCCGGCGCCGAAGGACGCCTACCCGTCGACCTACACGGGCGGCTCCGGCGGCGGCACGAGCATCGTGTTCCGCCAGCCCGCTTACCAGGCGGGCGTGGTGCCGGACAAGCAGGCGAAGGAACGCCCCGACGGCTCCACGTCGGCGTACCGGATGCGCACGGTCCCGGACATCTCGGCGGACGGGGACTCCAGCACCGGCATGCTCGTCGGCTACACCGGGCGCGACAAGGACGGCGTGGCCCGCTACCACGAGACGAAGCTCGGCGGGACGAGCCTGTCCAGCCCGCTGATCGTCGGGATCCAGGCGCTGGCGCAGCAAGCACAGGGCTCGCCGATCGGGTTCGCGAACCCGCAGATCTACGCCAGGTACGGCAGCCCCGCGTACCAGGACGTCAGCGACACCGTGCTCAGCGTCGCCCGCAACGACCTGACCAACCCGAACGACCCGGACAGCGCGCCGCTCAAGCGCCTGTACACCGCGGGAGTTTCCGGTCCGCTCGCCGCGTTCGGCGGGTACGACCGGCTGACCGGCGTCGGCACACCCAGCGCGAGTTACGTTTCGTCGTACCGTCGCTAGCTCGCGGACCGGGCGGGCGGTTTCCCCGCCTGCCCGGTCAGTTCGGCGACCTCGTCGGCCAGCGCGCCGACCACCGCGGCCACCGCGGGCCGCGCCGAGGCGCCGACCCTGGCCACCACTTCGATGTGGCGCGCCGCCTTGATCCCGGCCAGCGGGCGGCACACCAGCCCGCTACCCCTTCGAGTGTCCATTGTGTACCGCGGGAGCAGCGCTATGCCGTGGCCCGCGGCGACGAGGCGCTCGGTGATGCGGAAGTCGTTGATGCGCTGCACCACCTTGGGCCGCACGCCGGTCCGCACCGTGAGCGAGCGCAGCACGTCGTCGACGGGGAACCCGAAGTCGACGCTGATCCACCGTTCGTCGGCCAGCTCGGCGAGGTCCACTTTGGACTCGCGGGCCAGCCGGTGGCCCACCGGCAACGCCACGTCGAGCGGTTCGCGCAGCAGGTGCCGCACTTCGAGGCGTTCGTCGTCGAACGGGGACGCGTGCTCGTCGCGATGGGCCACCACCACGTCGTAGTCCGCGACCAGCCCCGGCACGTCGGCCGGGGTCATGTCGACGTCCCGCACGGTCGCTTCGAGGCCGTCGAACCCGGCGATCCGGCTCAGCAGACCCGGCAGCAGCATCAGCCCCGCGGACTGGAAGATCGCCAGCCGGACCCGGCCGCGCGGCACGTTCCGGTAAGTGTCCAATTCGGACTCCGCGCGGGCGAGCGCGCCGAGCACCTCGTCGGCGCGCGCGACCAGCGTCCGCCCCGCGTCGGTGAGCCGCAGCCCTCGTCCCGACGGTTCGGTGAGGGCGAGACCGACCTCCTCCTGTAGCGCGCGAAGCTGCTGCGACACCGCGGACGGCGTGCAGTGCAATGCCCCCGCCGCCGCCGTCACGCTGCCGCGGTCCGCGAACTCCCGCAGCGCGCGCAACCTGCCGATGTCCATCCGCCCACTCTAATGAACCACGAAGCACAATGAAGCAGCGCTACAAGATCGGTGCAGATTTTTTCGCTGGTCCTCACCGGGGCTCCGCCCGCAAAGTGGACGTATGCCGATCCGTGACCGCCTGCTCGCGCTGTTCGTCGCCGTCCTGTGGGGCTGCAACTTCCTGGCCATCCACGCCACGCTCGGGCACTTCCCGCCGTTGTTCGCGGCCGGGCTGCGGTTCCTGGTGATCGCCATCCCGACCGTGCTGTTCGTGCCGTGGCCGCGCGTGAAGCCGCGCTACCTGATCGGCTACGGGCTCGGCTTCGGCACGCTGCAGTTCGCGTTCCTCTTCGTCGCGCTCGACAAGGGCATGCCCACCGGGCTGTCTTCGCTCGTGCTGCAGGCGTCGGCGCCGTTCACGGTCCTGCTGGGCGCGGTGGTACTGCGGGAAAAGGTGACCGGCAGGCAGTGGGCCGGGATCCTGCTCGCGGTGGCCGGGATGTCGGCGATCGCGTGGCAGCAGGCCGAGCACGCCGCGCTGCTGCCGGTGATCCTGACCCTGCTCGGCGCGCTGAGCTGGGCGTTCGGGAACCTCAGCACGCGGAAGGCACAGCCGGACAACCCGCTGCACCTGACGCTGTGGATGTCGGTCGTGCCGCCACTGCCGCTGTTCGCGCTGTCCATGGCGACCGAGGGCCCGTCGGCGGCGTGGACCTCGCTGACGACGGTCACCTCGCACACCGGCTTGATCGCCATCGCGGGGCTGAGCTACGTCGTGGTGTTCGGCACGATCGTCGGGTCCGGGATCTGGACGACGCTGATGGGCCGCCACCCCGCCGGGGTCGTGGCGCCGTTCTCGCTGCTGGTGCCGGTGGTCGGGATGTCGGTCGCGTTCCTGGTGCTCGGCGAGCGGCACAACGCGATCGAGATCGGCGCCGCGGTGGTGGTCATCGCGGGCGTGCTGCTCGGCTCGCTGCGCAAGCGGACCGCACCGGTTCCGGAAGCGCTCGACCCGCTCCCGGAACCGGCGACGGCTCAGCGCGTGACGGACTGAGACGAGTCCTCGCGCGCGGGCTCGTCCTCCTCGTCGTCGTGCTTGGTCATGCGCTTCTTCACGATGATCCCGACCACGACGCCGATCACGACAGCCGCGCCGAGGCCGATGTAGGAGAACCGCGAAAGCCATTTCTCGGCCACCACGCCGAGGTAGTACACCGCGGCTGTGGTGCCGCCCGCCCAGACGATCCCGCCGAGCGCGTTCGCGGCGAGGAACCGCGGGTAGTGCATGCCGAGCGAACCGGCGAGCGGGCCGGAAAGCACGCGGAGGAACGCGATGAACCGGCCGAAGAACACGGCCCACACACCACGTTTCTGGAACACCTGCTCTGCTTTCGCGATGTGTTTCGGACCGAAGTGCTTCGGCCATTTCCGCCCGGCCCAGGCGAACAGCTTCGTGCCCCATTTGCGGCCGATGGTGTAGCCGATGCTGTCCCCGATGATCGCGCCCGAAGTGGCCGCGACGCCGATCCAAAGCGGATTCATGTGCGCGTGCTGCGACGCCAGCAGCGCCGAGCCGACCAGCACGATCTCGCCGGGGAGCGGGATTCCGAGGCTTTCGATCCCGATCACGAGACCGACGAGCAGATACACCGCTACCGGCGGGATCGACTCCAGGATCTGATCGATGTGCACTTTCGTCCCCTCATGCGCCATTGTCCCCTTATGTCCGAATTGGACTCGGACCTGTGGTCTTCCGCAGGGTAGCGCAGGAAAATGGGGCGATCAGGAGAATGCGGCAAGCGCGGCCGTGACCGGGGTGTCCCCGGCGATGACGTCGAAGCCGCGGTTTTCGGTGAAGGGCTCGTCCAGCGCGGCGACCAGCACGGCCGCCACGTCGGCGCGGGAAATCCGGCCCGGTTCGAGGTGCCCGGCCACCTTCACCCGCCCAGTCGGCGGATCGTCGGTCAGGTTGCCCGGCCGCACCAGCGTCCAGATCAGGCTCGACCGCCGCAGCGCGCTGTCCGAGACCTGCTTCGCCAGCAGGAACGACCGCACCAGCCGATCACCCTGGTCGGGGGAGTCGGCGAACTGCGCGGACAGCTGCACGAACCGGGCGACGCCGGCGTGCTCGGCCGCCCCGATCGCGGCGATCGCGCCGTCGCGGTCGACCATAGCGACCGCCGACGGGTCGGGATCGGCCGCGCCCGCGGTGTTGATCACCGCGTCCGAACCGAGGAACACCTCCACCAGCCCGGCCGGATCGGTGGTGAGATCGGCGAGCACGGGCTCGGCGCCGAGCGCCGCCGCGTGCTGGCCGCGCTGCCTGCTGCGCAGTCCCGCCTTCACGGTGTGCCCGTGACCGCGCAACAGGCGGACGACATGACTTCCGGTGCGCCCCGACGCGCCGAGCACGGTGACCAGCATGACTGGATTTTGCCAGTTCTGGCCCCGTTCGCGCCTGCCGAAGGGCCGATCGTGCTCGCTCAGGCATCCGCTTCCGCGGCGCCGTAGATGCGCAGGAAAGCGGTGACCCCCTGGCCGATGACCGTCTCGATCTCCGCTTCACTGAGCGGAATCGCGCCGTAGAAGCTGCGCTGCAGCACGTCGGTGATGGTGAGCAGGTTGAAGTGGTTGGCCGCCTGGTCGGCGTCGGCGATCGCGAGCAGACCGCGGTCGGCGATGGCGCGCAGGTACGGCGCCAGCCGCAGGTGCGCGGTCGCCGGACCGGCCTGCCGCCACGTTTCCAGCGTCGCGGCGGGCAGGCGGGTCACCTCGGCCTGCAGGACGCGCACGAGCGCGTAGTGGTCGGGGAAGTCGAAGATCGCCCGCGCCCGGTCCACCCCGAAGGCGACGAGATCCTCTTCGAGATCGAGGATCTTCCGCAGATGGCGCTCCATGAGCACGTGGATGGTGTCGGTGACCTCGTCCGCGCCTTCGAGGGTGACCAGCCGGAACAGCTCGTCCTTGTCGGTGAAGTGGTTGTAGATCGTCCTCTTCGACACGCCCGCTTCGGCCGCGATCGCGTCGACCGTCGCGCGCGCGTAGCCCTCGCGCCCGAACACCACGCGGGCCGCCGCGGTGATCGCGCGCCGCTTTTCCGGCTGACCGTTGCCGCGCCGGGGAGCGGCCGTTCCGGCCCCGTCCATGTGCTCACTCCCGGTCCGCGGTTTCGAGGATGTCGTGCCGCAGTTTAGGGGCGATCCGGTCACCGAGTGCCGTCAGCAGCCCGGAGAGCAGCGACGCGGTCAGCTCGTCCGCCAGCTCGCCCCGTTCGTCGAACCGTTCGTGCGCGTGGAAGACAACGACCTCGGGCTTGGCCACGACCTCGGCGCCGACCGCGGCGAGGATCTGGCGGAGCGCGAGCTGCGCTCGCGCCGTCCCGAGCGCACCGGGTGACGCGCCGAGGATCGCGACCGGTTTCCCGGCGAGACGGGACGCGTCGGCCGCGGTGCTCGCCCAGTCGATCGCGTTCTTCAGCACCGCGGGCACGGACGCGTTGTACTCCGGTGTCGCCAGCAGCAGCGCGTCCGCGGCGGCGATCTCGCGGCGCAGGGCCCGCACCGGTTCCGGCGGGGCGGCGGTGTCCAGATCGGCGTGGTACATCGGCACGTCGGCCAGGCCGTCCCACGGCGCGACGGAGACGCCGGGCGGCGCGAGCTTTCCGGCGGCGCGCAGCAGCGCGGCGTTGTGCGAGCCCGTCCGCAGGCTGCCGGACAGCGCCAGGACACGTCGTTCGTACACGGTTCCTCCAGTTCAGCAATGTAAACCAGTCAGTGCAGTAACTAGTCTATACCGTGTAGTGTTGTTATTGCACTGACTAGTTTACTTCGAGGGAGGGCCGGATGACCGCGACGAAAGTCATGCCACGCCGGGGCGGCGTGGCGATGGGATGGCTGGTCCTGCTGGCGACGCCGCTGGCGCTGGCCACGACCGGTCCCACGCTCGTTTTGCCCGAGATAGCGGCGGACCTCGGCGTCACGCGCGACGCGGCGGCGTGGGTGGGACCGGTGTTCGGCTGGGCCGTCGCACTGGGCACGCCGATGATCGCCGGGCTCGTGCGCGGTCGCGGCGCCCGCACCGGGGTGCTGGTCAGCGCCTTCCTCGCGGCCGCGGGCGTGGCACTGGTGCTCGTCGCGCCGACGTTGCCGGTCGCGCTGGCCGGGCGCGCGCTGCAGGCGGCGGGCGGCGCGGGATTCGTCACGATCGCGATGAGCCTCGTCGGCTCGCCGGGCCAGATGGGCGTGCTCACCTCGGCTTTCAGCATGCTCGGCGCCACGGGCGCGCTGCTCGGATCGCTCGTCACGGACCTGACGACGTGGCGCGTCGCGCTCGCGCTGTCGGCGGTGAGCCTGCTGGCGTTGCCGGTGGTGGTGCGGCGGCTTCCCGATTCCGAGGTCCACGACAGCGGTTTCGACCTGCGCGGCGCGCTCGCATTGGCCGCGTTGACCTCGGCGCTGGTGCTCGTGCCGCGCTACCCCCTGCCCGCCGCGGTGGGTGCGGTGCTCACCGGCGCGCTGGTGATCGCGCACGTGCGGGCGAGGCCGGACGGGTTCCTGCCGCTGGCGGTGCTGCGGCAGCCGGTGTTCTCCCGCTCCGGCGCGCTGGCGCTGCTCGTCGCGACCTCGTACTTCGGCATGCTCTACGCGGTACCCGCGCTGCTCGGACGCGCGGGATGGGCCACGGCCACGATCGGCGTGGCGCAGCTGGTGGCCCTGCTGTGCGGGGCCGCGATGGGCGCCGCGCTCGCCGCGCTGTCTTCGCGGCTCTCCCGGGGCGTCTTGGTCTCGGCGCTGGGCGGGATCGCCGCGGTGGCGCTCGCACTGCTCGCCTCACCGGTGCCTTGGCTGATTCCGGTCGCGCTCGGGCTCGCGGTGTGCGCGGCCTCGGCGGCGCAGGCCACGCTCGGGCTCCCCGCCGCCGACAGCGCACCGCCGGGGCTCCGGGCGACGGCACTCGGCCTGTTCAACCTGTGCTACCAGCTCGGCGGCGCTTTCGGCCCCGCCATCGCCGCCATCACCGTGCTCTGACCGACGACGTTTAGCCCGCTAACCGCACTCGGCTCCCCCTCCTCGCGGGGATCCCGGAATGCCGTGAAGCCACCTTGACGGCATTCAGTGCCGTGTTCAGTATCAGCTGTTTTGACACAGTTTGTGTATCGCAGCATGTGACACACCCGGGTCGGGTGATGTTGCATGATCTGCCGCCTGACCGGCGTTGTGGTGAGGGCCATGACGCGGAATGGGACGATCATGCGATTCGTGGACGCGATGCTGACGGCTGAAGTGCCGGTTGAGAACGTGTCGGCGTGGTGCCGGGAGCATGGTGTCGATAGGCGGACGTTCTATCGGCACCGTGCCCGGATCCAGGCCGAGGGGCAGTGGCGGCGGCGGTCGACCCGGCCCAAGACCGTGCGGCATGCTACGGCGGAGCCGGTCGTGGCTGTCGTGCTGCGGCTGCGGAAGGAGCTGAAACCGGACAACGGGGCGGACCCGATCCGCGATCGGCTTCTGGAGTTGGCCGCCGAGCGGGACTGGGCCGGACGGGGCTGGCCTGTCCCGTCGCGGGCCACGATCAACCGGATCCTGTCCCGGCACGGGCTGGCCGAGTCCAACCCCCGTAAGCGGCCCCGGTCCTCCTACCGTCGGTTCAGCTATGCCCGGCCGCGGGACTGCTACCAGATCGACGCCACCGAGGTCATCCTCGCCGGCGGGGCCACGGTGGTGGTGTTCGAGGTCCTCGACGACTGCACGCGCATGCTGGTGGCCAATCACGCCGCCGAGGCCGAAACCTCCCGTGCCGCGATCACCGCGATCACCGCGGCCATCACCGACCATGGTGCGCCCGCGATCGTGTTGTCCGACAACGGATCCGCGTTCACCTCACGCGGCCGCCACCCCAACGCCGGGCCATCGGCGTTCGCCCGCACCGTCACCGGCCACGGCTGCAGGCTGATCCATTCCAGCCCCTACCACCCGCAGACCTGCGGCAAGGTCGAACGCCACCACCAGACCTTCAAACGCTGGCTGGATCACCAACCCATCCAACCCGCGACCCTGACCGAACTCCGCACCCTGCTCGAGGTCTACCGCGAGCACTACAACCACCGCCGCCACAGCGCCCTTGGCCGGCAAACCCCCACCCATGCCTGGACCACCAGCGACAGCCACGGCGGACCCCAGCACCTGCCCGTCCAGGACGACGCCACCGTGCACCGCCTCAAAGTCAGCACCACCGGCACGGTCAACCTCGGCAAACACGCCCGGCTACGGATCGGCACCGCCCACGCCGGACACACCATCACCATCATCCGTGACAGCGACCGGGCCACCGCCTACACCAGCGACGGCGACCCGATCGGCCACATCCACCTCGACCACACCAAGACCTACCAAGGCCAACTCACCCCAGCCGCCTAACCTGTGTCACAACAACCGAGACAAACCTGCGGCAGAACTACCGAGACACGACACGGCATTCAGTGCCGTCAAGGTGGCCTTCAGAGGGGGAAGCTAACCCTCGAACATTTTTTCCGTGACGGAGGCGGCGTGGCCGGGGTTGACGTCCGGGTTGAGGGTGTCCTCGATCTCGATCAGCTCCGCGGTGACCTCGTGCGCGGTGATCTCGCCGTCCCGAATCTTCTCCGCGAAGTGGCACGCGACGCGGTGGCCGTCGCCGATTTCGCGCAGCACCGGGCGTTCGGTGTCGCACCGGGTTTCCTGCCGCCACGGGCACCGGGTGTGGAACCGGCAGCCGCTCGGCGGCGCGGCGGGCGAGGGCAGGTCACCGGCGAGCAGGATCTGCTCGCGGTCGTCCTCGACCACCGGGTCCGGTACCGGGATCGCCGACAGCAGCGCACGCGTGTACGGGTGCAGCGGGTTCTGGTACAGGGTCTCCGAATCGGTCTCCTCGACCATCGAACCCAGGTACATCACGCCGATCCGGTCCGAGATGTGCCGGACCACCGCGAGGTCGTGCGCGATCACCAGGTAGGTCAGCCCGAGCCGGTCCTGCAACTCCTCCAGCAGGTTGATCACCTGCGCCTGCACGGACACGTCGAGCGCGGACACCGGTTCGTCGGCGACGATCAGGTCCGGTTCGACGGCCAGCGCCCGCGCGATGCCGATGCGCTGGCGCTGGCCGCCGGAGAACTCGTGCGGGTACTTCCGCAGCGAGGATTCCGGCAGCCCGACCGCGGACAGCAGCTCGCGCAACCGTTCGCGCGTGCTCTCCTTGTCCTTGTCCAGCCCGTGCGCCCGCATGCCTTCGACCAAAATGGACTCGACGGACTGGCGCGGGTCCAAACTGGACAGTGGGTCCTGGAAGATCATCTGCATCCGGCGGCGACGGCGGCGAAGGTCCTCGCCCTTGAGGCCCGCGATATCGGTGCCGTCGAACACCACCGACCCGCTGGTCGGCTCGGTGAGCTTCAGGATCGCCCTGCCGAGCGTGGTCTTGCCGCACCCGGACTCCCCGACGAGCCCGTAGGTCTCGCCGCGGCGGATTTCGAGATCGACGCCGTCCACGGCGAACACGTGCCCGACCGTCCGGTCGATCAGCACCCCGCGCTTGATCGGGAAGTGCACCTTCAGGTCGTCAACGGCCAGCAGCGTGTCGCCCGGCGTCGCTTCGGTCGTGCTGGTCATCGGGTTCCCTCCCCCGCCGCCATCGCGGGCGTCACCGGGTTGTGGCAGCGCAGCAGCCTGCCGTCGTCACCTTCCAGGTCCGGCGACGAACTCCGGCACACGTCCAGCGCGTTGGGGCAGCGCGGCGCGAACGCGCACCCGCCGTCCCACGGGATGTTGTCGGCCACCGACCCCTTGATCGGCAGCAGTTTCTCGCCGCGCTCCGAGTCCAGCCGCGGGATCGAGCCGAGCAGCCCGTGCGTGTACGGGTGCCGCGGCCGGGCGAACAGCTCGTGCCGCTCGGCGCGTTCCACGATCCGGCCGCCGTAGAGCACGTTCACCTCGTCGCACAGCCCGGCCACCACGCCGAGGTCGTGCGTGATCATCACGAGCGCGGTTTCGGTGTCGCGCACCAGTTCCGCGAGCAGCGCGAGGATCTGCGCCTGGATCGTCACGTCGAGCGCGGTCGTCGGCTCGTCGGCGATGAGCAGCCGCGGACGGCACGCCAGCGCGATCGCGATCAGCGCGCGCTGGCGCATCCCGCCGGAAAGCTGGTGCGGGTACTCGGAAAGCCGCCGGTTCGGGTCGGGGATGCCGACCTTGCCGAGCAGTTCCTCCGCCTCCACGCGCGCCTGCTTGCGCGGCATCCCGCGGTGGCGTTCGAGCACCTCGGTGATCTGCAGCCCGATCGGGATGACCGGGTTGAGCGAGGACAACGGGTCCTGGAACACCATGCCGAGATCGCGGCCGCGGCGATCCCGCATTTCCTTGTCGGACAAGCCGATCAGGTTCGTGCCCTCGAACGACACGGAACCGGTGACCTTGTTGCCGCGCCGGGGCAGCAAGCCCATGATCGCCAGCGAAGTCACCGACTTCCCGCAGCCGGACTCGCCGACCAAGCCGACCGTCTGGCCGGGCTCGACGTCGAAGCTGACGCCGTCCACCGCGGTGAACGGGCGCTCGCCCCGGCGCTGGAAAACGACCTTCAGGTCACGCACTTCGAGCAATGCCATCGCGATTCACCGCCTGTTCTTCGGATCGAGAGCTTCCCGCATGGACTCCCCGAGCAGCGTGAACCCGAGCGCCACGACGATGATCGCGATCGCGGGGTAGTACGCCAGCTCCGGCCGGATTTCGAGGAACTTGCTCGACGCGTTGCCGAGCATGAGCCCCCATTCGGCACGGGACGGGTCCGGGTCGCCGAGACCGAGGAACGACAGCGCGGCCGCTTCGATGATCGAGGTCGCCAGCGTCAGCGTGGCCTGCACGATCACCGGGCCGAGCGCGTTGGGCAGCATGTGCCGCAGCACGATCGTCCGCCGCTTCACGCCGAGCGAGGTCGCGGCGAGCACGTGGTCGCTGGCGCGCTGCGCCAGCATCGCGCCCCGCAGCAGCCTGGCGAACACCGGCACGGTGACGATCGAGACGGCGATGATCACCGTCCACTGGTTCGGCTTCGCCGCGAGCGCGGCCACCGAAATCGCCAGCAGCAGAGAGGGCACCGACAGCAGCACGTCGACGAAGCGCATCAGCACGGTGTCGACCCAGCCGCCGAGCGCGCCCGCGGTGCCGCCGATGACGATGCCCGCGGTCAGCCCGATCAGCGTCGCCATCACACCGACGAGCAGCGTCTGCTGCGCGCCGACGATCAGCCGGGAGAGCAGGTCGCGGCCGAAGTCGTCGACGCCGAGCGGGTACCCGGGCATCGGGCCGGGGATGATGCCGCGGCCGAGCTGGACCATGCCCTGCATGGACCGGTCGTACGGGTCCTTCGGCGCGATCAGCGGCGCGAAGATCGCCACCAGCACGAACAACCCGGTGATCACCGCGCCGGTGATCGCGACCGGGCTGCGCGCCATCCGCCGGAACGCCTCGCCGGTCAGGCTGCGCCCCGCCGACGCGGCCGCCAGATCGTCGAGCTTGTCCTTTTTGGACTTCATCAGCGCGTTCACCGGACACGCACCCTCGGGTCGATGATCCCGTAGGAGATGTCGACGAGCATGTTCACCACCACGTAGACCACGGCACCGAGCAGGATCAGCGCCTGCAGCCGTGGATAGTCCCTGCGTTCGATCCCTTCGGCGAGCAGATAGCCGATACCGCGGATGTTGAACACCTTTTCGGTCAGCACCGCGCCGCCGAGCAGCAACCCGGTCTGCAGGCCGATCGTCGTGGCGACCGGCAGCAGCGCGTTGCGCAGGACGTGCCGCCGCCGGATGGTCGGCTGGCGCAGGCCCTTCGACTGGGCGGTGCGGATGAAGTCCTCGTTGAGCACGTCGAGCACCGACGCCCTGGTGATGCGGACGATCACCGCGAGCGGGATGGTGGCCAGCGCGATCGCGGGCAGGATCAAGTGCCGGATCGCGTCCCACGCCGCGTCCCATTCCTGGGTCAGCACCCCGTCGAGCACGGCGAACCCGGTGACGTGCGTGGCGTCGATCCCCGCGGTCTGGCGGCCGGACGACGGCAGCCCGAGCAGCTCGGCGAAGTTGTCCTGCAGGAAGTAGCCGAGGAAGAACACCGGCACCGCGACACCGACCAGTGTCGCGATGATGACGGCGTTGTCGAGGATTCCGGCGCGGAAGCGAGCGGCCAGGTAGCCGAGCGGGATGCCGAGGCCGACGGCGACGATCAGCGCGCTGATCGACAGCTCGATGGTGGCGGGCAGCGCGAACCCGATCTCCGACAGCACCGGCTGGCCCGAAGCGAGCGAGGCGCCGAAGTCACCGGTCACAACGCGGCCGAGGAACTTGAAGTACTGGACGAAGATCGGCTGGTCGAGGCCGAGCACCCGGTTGAGGTCGGCGATCTTCTCCGGGGTGGCCTTGTCGCCGAGGAGCGCGCCCGCCGGGCCGCCGGGGAGCAGGCGCAGCCAGGCGAAGACGAGGAGGGAAAGGATCAGCAGCGTCGGTATCGCCTGGAGCAACCGACGCACGATGAATCGAAGCATGAAGGTTTCTGCCTTGCGTCCTGTGGTGGGCGGAGGGCGGGTGCGCGTCGCGCGCGCACCCGCCCTCCGTACCGGCTATCCGCCAGCGGCCGTCAGTTCACCGTCGCGGTGTTGAACCGCTCGTCGGTCAACGGGCTGGGGGTGATGCCCTTCACCTTCTCCGAGACGACCAGCGCCGAGGTCGGGTAGGCGATCGGAACCGCGGGCAGGAACTCCATGATCTTCTTGTTGGCTTCCTGGTACGCCTTGGTGTGCGCGTCACCGGCGGGCGCGGCGTCGGCGTCGCCGAGCGCCTTGAACAGGTCGGCGTTGTCGAAACCGAACTCGGTCTTCTTGCGGGCGAAGAACGTGCCGACGAAGTTGCCCGCGTCGTTGTAGTCACCGGTCCAGCCGAGCAGGTGGATGTCCTGCTTGCCGAGCTGCTGCACGTCGTCCTTGTAGCCACCGTTCCACGGCTTGGCGACCGGCTCGATGGTGACGCCGATCTTCCGCAGGTCCTCCGAGATCGCGGTGAACGTGTCCGCGGGGTTCGGCATGTAGGGGCGGGTGATCTCGGTCGGGTAGTAGAACTTCAGCGTCAGGTTGCTCGCACCAGCCTGGGCGAGGAGGTCCTTCGCCTTCGCCGGGTCGTACGGGTACTTCGTCACGTCGTCGGTGTAGCCGGCGATGGCCTTGGGCACGAATTCGGTCGCGGGCTCGGACCCTTCGGCGAGCTTGCTCTGGGAGAACTGCGCGCGGTTGATGCCGTAGGCGAGCGCCTGGCGCACCCGCAGGTCCTGGAGCTTCGGGTTGTTCTGCTGGTTGATGCCCATGTAGAGCACGCTGAACGAGGGGCGGATGAGCACCTGGTTCTTGTCGGTCCGCAGGGTGCCGTAGTCCACGGGCGCCGGGTAGTCGTAGCCCTGGACGTCGCCGGCCTTGAGTGCCTGCTTGCGGGCGTTCTCGTCCGGGATGACCTTGAAGATCAGCTTGTCGAGCTTGGCCTTCACCGCGCTCTGGTCGTTGCGGACCATGGTGATCTCGCCCTTGCCCTGGTCCCAGCCCTCGAGCTTGAACGGGCCGGTGCCGGTGACGTACTTGTACGCGTAGTCGCTGTAGGTGAACGAGTCACCGGTCTGCGTCACCTTGTCCGCGTCGTACTTCTTCATCGCGGTCGGGCTCTGCATCGCGAACGCGGGCAGGGTGAAGGCGGCCGGGAAGGCACCCTTCGCCTTGGTCAGGTTGAGGACGGCCGTGGCCGGATCCTTGGCCTCGCAGCTCTTGTAGACCGGTTGGCCGGTCGCCTTGCCTTCGTTGTGGGCGAAGCCCTCGAAGACGTCGCCGTAGTAGATCATCTGGCTCTGGGCGGCGGCGCCCTTCATGTTGTACCAGCGGTCGAAGTTGGCGCAGACGGCCGCGGCGTCGAACGGGGTGCCGTCGCTGAACTTCACGCCCTGCTTGAGGTTGAAGGTCCAGGTCTTGCCGTCGTTGCTCGGCGCCCACTTCTCGGCGAGCGAAGGCTCCAGCTCGGCCGTGCCCGCCTTGTTCTGGACCAGCGTGTCCAGGATCTGGCGGGTGACGCGGTAGGTCTCGCCCTCGTCGGTGAACGCCGGGTCGAACATCTTGGGGTTACCGGTGGTGCCGAAAACCATCGTGCCGCCGGTGCCGCCTCCTCCCCCTGCGTCACGATCGGACGTCGCACAGGCGGTCATCGAGACCGCGAGCGCGCCAGCCAACCCGATCAGGGCGATACGGCGCGATCGGGCCACCCGCGTTTGGAGCATTTGGCACCCCTTGGGAGATGTTCGGTTTAGTCACCGTCCGGTCGGTCAGGAACGGACGAATCAACGGTGTGCTCGCCGACACTAGCCGGAAGATGCCCCGCACTTAAGCACGTGAGGTTACGATCGCGCTACGTGGACCGGGTTTTGGCCCCTAAGGGCACGTAAACAATGACGGAACGTAGTTATTCGTGCCCACTCTGCCCTGTGTTGAGCAGATCCGCTAGGCCGATCGGGCTATCAGCACGTTTTGCGGTTTTGTCAACCGCGAACCATCCGCGTTCGAAGTCCTGCCACCCGCGAAGGTGCTCCCGGCTGCCCTCGCCGTCTCTCGCGACGGCCCGTTCGAGCCGTTCTTCCGCATCGGGTCCGCCGACCCAGCAGAGCAGGGAAAGGAAGCGCGAAACCGACGATCTGCCCGCGGAAACACCTTCGAAGATCAGTACGCGGGGCGGCGCCACGGCGACGAACTCGCCCAGCTCCGGTTCGCCGCGGCTCCAGTCGACGCGCTGATAACCGCCCTCGCGGCCTTCGGCGAACGGGGTGAGCACGCCGTCGGCGAACCGCGGCCACCACGCCACCGGTTCGTCCCAGGTGGCGAAGTCGTCGGTGCTGATCAGCAGCGTGTCCACGCGTTCGCGCAGGTCATCGGCGAGCACGCGGGCGATCGTCGACTTGCCCGCGCCGGACGGGCCGTCGATCGCGACCATCGTCACCGCCCCGAGTTTCGGTTCGAGGGTGAGAATGCGGTCGTGCAGCCGTGTCACAGCGCGCGGCGGCCGGAAAGCGCGCGCCCGAGCGTCAGTTCGTCGGCGAACTCCAGGTCACCGCCCATCGGCAGGCCCGAGGCCAGCCTGGTGACGGACAACCCGGGGAAGTCGCGCAGCATGCGGACCAGGTAGGTCGCGGTGGCCTCGCCCTCGGTGTTCGGGTCGGTCGCGATGATCACCTCGGTGACCTCCTCGCCGCCGATCCGCGCCAGCAGCTCGCGCATCCTGAGCTGCTCCGGCCCGATCCCGGACAACGGGTCGAGCGCGCCGCCGAGCACGTGGTAGCGCCCGCGGAACTCGCGCGTGCGCTCGACCGCGAGCACGTCCTTCGGCTCCTCGACCACGCAGATCACGCTGAGATCGCGCCGAACGTCGCGGCAGATCCGGCAGTTCTCCTGTTCGGAGACGTTGCCGCAGATCTCGCAGAACTGCACGCCCTCCTTGACCTTGCCCAGCACCTCCTGCAGCCGCCCGATGTCCGCGGGATCCGCGGCGAGCAGGTGGAACGCGATCCGCTGCGCGCTCTTCGGCCCGACGCCCGGCAGCCTGCCGAGCTCGTCGATGAGGTCCTGGACTACGCCTTCGTACAACTAAGGTCCCTCAGCCCGGCAGGCCGAAGCTGCCGAGATCGGGCATGCCCCCGCCACCGCCGAGGCCGCCCGCGAGCGGGCCCAGCTTCTCGCCCTGCAGCTTCTGCGCGCTGGCCGTGGCGTCACGGACGGCGGCGACCACCAGGTCAGCGAGGGTTTCGGTGTCCTCGGGGTCGACCACCTTCGGGTCGATTTCGAGGTTCCGCAGCTCGAGGTCGCCGGTCACGGTCGCGGTGACGAGGCCGCCGCCCGAGGTGCCGGTTACCTCGGTGCGCGCCAGCTCTTCCTGCGCGGAGACGAGCTGCTGCTGCATCTGCTGCGCCTGCTGCAGGATGGCCTGCATGTCGGGCATTCCGCCACCGGGTTGCACCATGATTCGGCTTCCGATCCTCAGGTCTGGCTTGCACGTGCCTCCCAGCCTAGCCGCAGCCGGTGTGGCACCGTGTTGGCCGTGCGCATGGTTCCGGTACTCGCGTTGGCCGCCCTCCTCGTAGCGGGCTGTGACGGCGGCAGCCAGACCAGCGCGCCGCCCCCGTCCTCGTCTTCTTTCGCGCCTTCGCCGCCTTCTTCGTCATCGGCTTCTTCTTCCGCTGCTGCTCCGCCTGCCGCGAAGAACCAGCCGGTGGTGGTGCTGGACCCCGGGCACAACGGCGGCAACGGCGCGAACGCGCGCGCGATCAACCGGCAGGTGCCCGCGGGCCGCGGTGCGACGAAACCGTGCAACACCACGGGCACGTCGTCGAACGCCGGGTACACCGAGCACGCGTTCACCCTGGATGTGGCGCGCAAGGTGAACGCCGCGCTGTCCGCCCGCGGGGTCCGCGTGGTGATGACACGGCAGGACGACGAGGGGATCGGCCCGTGCGTCGACGAGCGGGCGAAGATCGGCAACTCCGCCGGGGCCGCCGCCGTGGTGTCCATC
Organism: Amycolatopsis sp. CA-230715; assembly: GCF_018736145.1. GTDB lineage: Bacteria > Actinomycetota > Actinomycetes > Mycobacteriales > Pseudonocardiaceae > Amycolatopsis. The sequence goes on along the minus strand of NZ_CP059997.1, from coordinate 4,970,267 downwards.
CACGCCGACGGCTCGAATTCCTCCGGCGCCAAGGGATTCCACGTCGCGTACTCGTCACCGCCGCTGAACGACGAGCAGGGCGCGCCGTCGCGGAAGCTGACGGAAGCGCTGCGCACGGGAATGCTCGGGGCCGGTTTCCCTACGGCGAACTACATCGGCCACGACGGCGAAGCCCCGCGCGCGGACCTGGCCGGGTTGAACCTGTCGACGCGCCCGTCGGCGTTGGTGGAATGCGGGAACATGCGCAACTCCGGCGAAGCGGCGGCTATGTCCACTTCGGACGGACGCCAGAAGTACGCCGACGCGATCGCTGCCGGAATCCTCGCCTTCCTCGGCCGCTGATCCTCCGGGGCTTCCTGCCCCGAAGGCCACCCTCGGGGAATCTAGCGCCACTTTCTCGGCCCTCGCGGATGCGCGGGCGGCGCTGCTCATGCCCAAGTGGCCTTCAGGGCAATGCCTACTCGGGGCGGGCGAGTGCGGCGGCGAACTGGCCCCACGAGAGGGCGGGGAGGTGCAGTGTGCCGCCATCGCGGTCCTTCGTGTCGCGGACTCGCACTGTCTCACCCAGCGCAACCTCGACGCAGTTGGAGTTGTCACCGCTGCGGCTGGATTTAACCCAACGAACCCGCTCCACCATGGTCTTTCAACCTCGTCTGCAAATGAGTGATGAGACGAGCCGATTCTGTCTCACTCATCGCAACGTCGGCAAGCCGGGGCAATGTGGCGAAGTAAGGCTCGGTCTGCCGTTGCTCGTCCATGAAGATGCTCGATCGGAGCAGTTCAACCAGCACGACCGGCGGCGCGGATGGAAACTCCAGTGTCATGAAAGATCCGAGTTGCCCAGCATGAGGGCCAGCATTGCTTGGCACGACACGGATCGAGACATTGTCGCGCCTGCCGACTTCTCGCAGTGTCGCAAGTTGGCGAGCCAACGTTGCGGCGTCACCAACGAGCGTGCGAAGAGCAGCCTCACCGAGGTATGCGACGTAAGTAAGCGGAGTGCGCAAGATCTGCTGCCGCTTGGCTCGCATGGCGATGCGAGCGTCGATACCCGCCGGGTTGGAGCCGCTGCTCAGCAACCAAGCTCTCAAGTAGTCCGGGGTCTGGAGCAGGCCGGGTATCAACAGCGGAGCCCAGTCCGTAATCCTGGTGGCCATGTCCTCGTATTCGGCCAGGGTGACCGATTCCTTCGGCAGGCCCTCGGTTCCTTGATCCCACCAGCCCGGCTCTTCCAGGGTGCGAGCCAAAGCCATGATTTCTTTCTTGACCTGGCCTCGGACCCGGAACACTCCGAGCAATTGCGCGACCTCGTCCGCGTTCACGTTCCGCTTACCGGTTTCCAACCGGGACAGCGTGGACTTGTCCCAATCCACTGCCTCGCTCGCTTCGCGGAGGCTGAGACCGGCTTCCTCCCGGCATACGCGCAACCGCGCGCCGAGCCCCTTCGCTTTGACCCCAGGTGGTTTCCGTGGCACGGCACAGCTCCCCTGTCTCGTTGACGCAACATGCTTGTGGTGAGTGTACGAGTGATTACTCTCGGGTCAACACGACGCACTGACCAGGAGGGATCATGTTGCAGTGGCAGCAGGCGGAGGGGTTGCGCCACGCGCTGGAGGGGCGGGCGCCCGCCGAGGGAGCGTCCTTTGTCGCGCTGTGCGGGATCCGCGCAACCGTGACCCGCGCCGACATTCCCGAACTCGGCGGCCACTGGTTCGACCCGACCTGCCTGCCCTGCGAACGCGCGTGGCTCGCGCGATGAACGACACCGACCGCGAACTCCTCGACCGCGTCCGCGCGCTGCACGGCACGCTGACCCAGCGCACGCTGCTGCTGAGCCACGTACAGTCCAATGTGGACATTTTCGCCGAGGGAATGCGGGATCTCGGCGAAGATCTCGCCGACATCGGTGGCGCGCTACTCGCGCGCGTCCGCGAACTCGACGAACTACCGAGCGATCCGCCGCCGACCGCCCTGATCGCCCGCCTCGCGGGCAGGCTCGCGGATCTCGGCGACGGTTCGGTATGCCCCGAAGGCCACCCTCGGGGCATCTAACGCCGCGAACTCGGCCCTCGTGGAAGCGGATCCTCCTTGGCGGGCAACGGGTTCATGCCCCGAAGGCCACCTTCGGGGACCTGAGCGCCACGAACTCGGCCCTCGCGAAGAACTCCCGCCGTCCGCCCGGCTCTCGCCTGCCCCGAAAGTGACTTTCAGGGAACTGAGCGCCCCGAAGGTCACCTTTGGGGACTTCCGCACGCTCGCACCACGCACGCTCACGAACTCAGCCCGGCGGGTTCGCGGTCACTCGAGGGGGCGGGCGCCTAGGTGTTCCTGGAGGAGCTTGTGCGCGGCCTCTTCGGCGTCGACCGACGGGGCCGCGGCTCCGGCGGGCATGTCCGGGATCGGACCGCCTTCCTCGGCGTGCATTTCCTCGTCGTCGGGCTCCGGCGGGAGCGGGATGTCCGGCTCCGGCAACGACTTTGGCTTGGGCGGCTGCTGCTGCGCCTGCGGCGGCGGAGCTGGCGGCGCCGCTTCCTGCGCGGACGGCGCGGGCGGCGCGGACGCGGACGGACGCTGGTACGACCGCGACTGCTGCTCCGGCTGCGGGTTCTGCCGGGGTGCCTGCTTCGGCGCGGCGGGCGCCTTCGCCGCCGCGGTGCCGTGCACGCACCGCACCTTCCAGTGTCCGCCGAGCACTTCGCCGAGCGCGGCCGCGATCTTGTCCGCGTTGGAAGGATCGGAAAGGCGGCGGGCCAGCGGCTCGGCGCTGTGCGTCAGCGTGACCTCGGATCCTTCGACGCTGAGCACGGTCGCCTGCGTCAGCATCGCCTCGGTGCTGCGGCTGCTCTTGCGGATCGCGGACAGGAGCTGCGGCCACACTCGGCGCACCGCGGCGGCGTCGATCCCGCCCGAGGGAGCGGGCTCGGCCTCGGGTTCCGGCTGCGGTTCCGGAGCGGGCGCGGGTTCCGGTGCGCTCTGCGGCACCGGGCGTGGCGGCAGGCTCGCCGCCTGCCCGGTCGGCGCGGGCGCGGGCTTGGCCGGTGCCTGCGGTTCCGGAGCGGGCTGGGCGGGTTCCGCCGGGCGCTGCGAAGGCCGTTGGTACGACCGCTCCGGTGCGGGAGCCTGGGGAGCGGCCTGCGGCGGCGCGGCCTGCTGAGGCGCGTTCGCTAGCGGACCGGAAACCGTCGCCCTGCGTTCGAGCCGTTCCAGCCGCTGCAGCACGGAAGCCTCGTCATCGGAAACGGCGGGCAGCAGCATCCGCGCGCACAGCAGCTCCAGCAGCAGCCTCGGCGCGGTCGCGCCCCGCATCTCCAGCAGTCCATTGTGGACGATCTCGCCGTAGCGGGACAGCGTGGCGAGGCCGATCCGCTCGGCCTGCGCGGACATCCTCGCCAGCTCCTCGGACGGCGCGGCGACCAGCCCGCGGGTGCCCGCGTCCGGCACCGCGCGCAGGAGCACCAGGTCGCGCAGGCGGTCGAGCAGGTCGGTGGCGAACCGGCGCGGGTCGTGCCCCGCCTCCGCGAGCTTCTCGACCGTGCCGAACACGGCCGTCGCGTCGTCGGCGGAAAGCCCGTCGACCATGTCGTCGATCAGGGCGACGTCGGTGACGCCGAGCAGCGACATCGCGCGCTCGTAGGTGACACCGTCCGCGCCCGCGCCCGCGAGCAGCTGGTCCAGCACGGACTGGGTGTCGCGCGCGGAACCGCCGCCAGCCCTGATCACGAGCGGGAACACGGCGGGCTCCACCGGCACGCCTTCGGCCGCGACGTTGCGTTCGAGCAGCTCCCGCATGGCGCTCGGCGGGATCAGCCGGAACGGGTAGTGGTGCGTCCGCGAGCGGATGGTGGTGAGCACCTTGTCCGGCTCGGTGGTGGCGAAGATGAAGATCAGGTGTTCGGGCGGTTCTTCGACGATCTTCAGCAGCGCGTTGAAACCCTGCGTGGTGACCATGTGCGCTTCGTCGATGATGAACACGCGATAGCGGGATTCGGCGGGCGCGTAGAACGCGCGATCCCTCAGCTCGCGAGCGTCGTCGACGCCACCGTGGCTGGCCGCGTCCAGCTCCGTGACGTCGATGCTGCCGGGGCCTTCCGGCGCGAGCGCGACGCACGAGGAGCACTCGCCGCACGGGTCCGGCGTCGGGCCCTTGGCGCAGTTGAGCGAGCGCGCCATGATGCGGGCACTGGACGTCTTGCCGCACCCGCGCGGACCCGAGAACAGGTACGCGTGGTTGATGCGACCGGCCGCGAGCGCGGTGCGCAGGGGTTCGGTGACATGCTCCTGGCCGACGACCTCGGCGAAGGTCGCCGGACGGTACTTGCGGTACAGCGCGAGAGCCACGCCGCGAGACTACAGGCTGTCGGTCGGGCGCTCTGCGCCCGACCGCACGCTCCCGGCGCGCGGGGCGGGGCGGGACCGCTGGGTGCGTTTAGCGGGCTAAATGTCGTGGGGTCACATGCCGCCGGAGTTGACTCGGTAGTGGCCGAACTCGACGGGTGAGTAGGGCGGCAGCGCGGTGCAGTCGTTGCCGGGCTTGGGGTCGCCCCAGGCTTGGCCGCCGTAGCCGATTCGGTTCGGCGCGGAGTTGCCGACGATGCTGAACCCCGCCCAGGTGCCTTCCATCTTCGGGTCGCCGCGCACGATGTGGAGGGTGCCCGTGACGGTCGCGTACCCGGCCGTCGCGAGCATGCACTTCACGGTGCCCGCGTACTCGGCCCTGACCCGCCCGTCGGGCCCCGCGTGCCACACGTGGAAAGTGCCGCGCGACCGCCACTGGGCACCCGCGACAGCGTGCGCGTCGAAGGCGAACGTCAGCCGATCGCTGTGGAACGCCATCCCGCCGACCCCCACCACCGACTGCCGAACCTCAGCCGAAGCCGGACTCACACCCGCGGCCAGCGCCGACACCGCCACCACTCCGACAACCCCTGCACGCATCTCGGTTCCCCTTCTCTCGACTGGAAACCCATGCTGGCAACCAAAACCAGCACAACCCTCCCGCACAAAGGGGACCCACCTCACCCACGAGAAGGAGAAGCTGCACCAGCAAGATTCGCTGGTGTCACCGAACGGGAGCAGGCCGTCAAGACGAGGAGCTCGCACCGTGGGGGTGCGGGGGCTCGGCCCCCGCTGCGGAGCAGGACACCGGGAGGTCGCCAACGGCGACCGAACTCGGAATAGGGGACCCCGCGCACCCGCCAGAGCCTGCTTATCCTTGCTGCCTTCCGGCCCTGGGGAGGTTCACAGGGTGGACGCCGCGCGGGGTCCGTGGACCAGTGTACTGACCCGGGTCGCGGTGTCACGCAGCACCGTCGCCAGCTCGGCTACGACACCCGGCGGCCGGGTGCGGTGCACGAGGTGGATGAGCCGTTCGGGGCGTGGTTTCCGCAGTTCGCGGACGTTGAGACCGGCCCTACCGGCGAGGACGCTGGCGGGGACGAGCGACACTCCGAGCCCGGCGGTGACCAGTGACAGCGTCACCTCGTAGTCGACCGTCTCGTAGGCGACCCTCGGCGTGATCCCGGCCTTGGCGGCGAGGTGGCCGAGGCAGGTCCGGTTCGGCGAATCGCGGCGACCGGAGATCCAATCGACGTCGCCGAGTTCGGCGAGGGTGGCGGGCGGGTGCCCTGGCGGGAGCACGAGGCGGATGGGGTCGGCGAGCAGCCGGGTGCGCCGCAGCCCGGCGGCGGAGGGCGCGGTGACACCGGGGTACTGGTGGGTGACGAGCAGGTCGAGATCGCGTGAGGTGACTTCGCCGTAGCCGCGCGGTGGTTCGATGTCGACGAGCGACAGGCGCACTCCCGGCCGGTCGCGGCGGAACTTCGCGAGCGCTTCGGGGATGAGCAGGCGGCCCGCGGTGGCGAAGGAGCCGACGACGATCTCGACGGAGTGTTCGCCCGCGGCCGCGCGGATCGCGGTTTCGGCGTCGCGCAGTTCGCCGAGTACGCGTTCGCCGTGCTCGACGAGCGTGCGGCCCGGCGCCGTCAGCCGGATTCCGTCCGGTCGCCGCTCGACGAGCGCGCACCCGGTTTCCCGTTCCAGCTTGGCGAGTTGCTGGGAAAGTGCCGAGGCGGTGAAGCCCATCCCGGCCGCCGCGGCGGCGATGGAACCGGCGTGCGCGACCTCGACGAGCACCCGCAGCCTCGCCGCGTCGAGTGCCATAAGCGTTCCTAAGGTCAGGCCAGCAGTTCGCACTGGATCTTACGACCCGCGCGGGCGCATGGTGGAGACATGACGACCTGCCTTCCCGCCGCGGCGGACGTCGCGGCCGCGGCCACCGCGATTCGCCCCTACGTGCGCCGTACGCCGCTGATGCGCGTGACGATCGACGGCCGCCCGCTCGTGCTCAAGCTCGAACACCTCCAGCTCGGCGGCTCGTTCAAGCTGCGGGGCGCGACGAACGCGCTGCTCTCGGGCGACCGTCCGGACCGGGTGGTGACGGCGTCCGGCGGCAACCACGGTCTCGGCGTGGCGACGGCGGCGCGGCTGCTCGGGATCCCGGCGACGGTGTACACGCCGCGTTCGGTGCCGGAAGCGAAGGCGCGCCGGATCGTCGCCGCGGGTGCCGAGCTGATCAGGCACGGCGACACCTACGCCGAAGCGGCGGCTGCGGCGCGGGCCGTGACCGGGGCGCGGTACCTGCCCGCCTACGACGATCCGGCGGTCATCGCCGGGCAGGGCACCGTCGCCGCGGAAGTCGTCGAAGAGGCACCGGAGGTGGACGCCGTCGTGGTCGCCGCGGGTGGGGGCGGGCTCGCGGCGGGCACCGCGCTGGCGATCGGGGACCGGGTTTGCGTGGTGGCCGAACCGGAGCGCTGCTGCTCCGTGCACGCCGCGCTCGAAGCCGGTGAGCCGGTGGACGTGCCGGTCGACTCCGTCGCCTCCTCGGCGCTGGGGGCGACGAGTATCGGCGAAGCGCCCTTCGCGGTGCTTCGCACGGCGCGGACTGTGTCGGTGCTGGTGTCGGACGCCGAGATCGTCGCGGCGCGGGACCGGTTGTGGGAGGACTTCCGGCTGGCGGTCGAACCCGCCGCGGCGGTGCCCTTCGCCGCCTGGCTCGGCGGCCGGTTCGACGCGGACCTGCCGTGCCTGGTGCTGTGCGGGGCGAACGCCGACTGGTCCCCTTCCTGACGACGTTTAGCCCGCTAAATGCAGGCAGGCGCCGGAGACTCCGCGGGCCGGCCGGTCAAGATCGGGGCCCCGGCCCGCGATGCCCCGAAGGTGACTTTTGGGGACCTGAACGCCCTGAAGGTCACTTTCGGGGCGCGCGCTTCGCGGGAGCCGAGCGCGCGAGGGGTGGAATCGCGGCGTCTCATGCCCCGAAGGTGGCCTTCGGGGCATGAGCAGCCTCGGCCGCACGCCTGCGAGGGCCGCGAAAGTGGCGCTAGGTTCCCCGAAGGTGGCCTTCGGGGCATCGCGGTCCCCGAGGAGGCCCGATCTTCGGTTGCCACGCCGAAATCAGGGCGACCCGTACCCGCCATCAGGGGAAAAGGGTCAGGTGAGGGGTTTCGTCAGGTCGTAGACCGTGCTGGTGCCGACCGTCGTGGCGCTGAAGGTGTCCTCCACCCAGGTCGCGATCTCGTTCGAGCCGCCGGGTCCGCCGCCGAAGCCGCCGCGCCCGCCCGCGAGGTAGTAGCGGACCTTCCCGTCGGCGACGTACTGCTTGAACTCGTCGAGCGTCGGCGCCGGATCGCGGCCGGTGAACCCGCCGATCGCGATGATCGGCTTGCCACTGCTCAGCGCGAGTCCGGCGGCTTGCTGCGCGCCGCTCGTCGCGGCCGCCCATTGGGTGTCCGTCGTGGCCAGCAGGGCGGTGACCGCGGTGTCCGACTCCGCCTCGCCGGGGCCGCCGCCGAACCCGCTCGAAGTCGGCCCCGCGGTCGGGATCGACCCGGTGTGCGGGGTCGCCGCGGTGGCCACGGTGAAGCTGCCCGCCGCGATCAACCCTCCACAAAGGACACCGGCGAGCAGGAGCGGCGCGGCCTGCCGGACGCGGCCGCCGAACAGCAGCGCGAGCGTACCGAGCGCGGTCGCGGCGAGTACCACGTACTTCAACCACGGCTGCCAGGTGCCGAACCCGGTCAGCAGCACGAAACCCCACACGCCGGTGGCCGCGAGCATGAGCGCGAGCCAGATCCGCGCGGCGAGGTTTTTCCTGCCGCGCCACAGTTCCCGCCCGGAGATCGCGACGAGCGCGGCGATCGCGGGCGCCAGCGCCACCGCGTAGTATGGGTGGATGGTGCCGTCCATGTAGCTGAACACCAGCGCGGTGACGACGAGCCAGCCGCCCCACAGCAGCAACGCGGCGCGCGTGCGATCGGTGCGCGGCGCACGGCGCGTGAACCACAGCCCGGCGACGAGCCCGATCAACGCGGCGGGCAGCAGCCACGAGATCTCGGTGCCGAAGCTCTCGCCGAACAGGCGGCCGAGCCCGGTGCCCCCGCCGAAACCGGCGTTCCCGGCCATTCCCCCCATTTCGCCGCCGCCGCGACCGCCATTGCCCTCGCCGCCGAAGATGCGGCCCAAACCGTTGTACCCGAAGGCGAGTTCGAGCGCGCTGTTCGTTTCGGAGCCGCCGATGTAGGGACGATCCGAAACCAGCGCCACGGCCGCGATCCACCAGCCAGCGGACACCACGACCGCGCCGCCCGCGGCGAGCAGCTGCCAGATCCGCCGCCCGATCCCGGTCGGCGCCGCGATCAGGTACACCAGCGCGAACGCGGGCAAGACCAGGAACGCCTGCAACATCTTGGTGAGGAAGCCGAATCCGATCGCGCTCCCGGCGAGCAGCAGCCAGCCGGTGCTCGCCTTCTCGGTGGCGCGCACGGTGCAGTAGGCGCCCGCGACGAGCAGCAGCACGAGCAGCGCGTCCGGGTTGTTGAACCGGAACATCACCGCGGCAACCGGGGTCAGCGCGAGCGCGGTGCCCGCGAGCAATCCCGCGGCGGAACCGGAGAACCGCTTGACCGCCGCGTACAGCAACGCGACGGAGCCGACACCGGCGAGCGCGTTGGGCACGAGCATGCTCCAGCTCGAAAACCCGAAAATACGGCCGGAAAGTCCCATCAGCCACAGCGACGCGGGCGGTTTGTCGACGGTGATGACGCCACTCGGATCGAGTGCGCCGAAGAACCACGCCTTCCAGCTCTGGGTCCCGGCTTGGACGGCCATCGCGTAGTAGCTGTTGCCGTAACCGGAGGCACCGAGGTCCCACAGGTACAGCAGCGCGGTGCCGGCGAGCAGCGCCGCGAGCGCGGGGCGGTGCCATCGCGGCGCCGCCGGAGCGGGCGCGGCGGGCGGGGCGCTCGCCTTGGCGAGCGTGGGCGCGGTCATTTCGCTTCCTCGGTTTTCTTGCGGAACACCCAGTTCCGCAGCAGCAGGAACCGCAGCACCGTGGCGAGCAGGTTGGCGAGCACCAGCACGACCAGTTCGGCGGCGGGGTGGGCGGTGACGAACGTGTGCAGCAGCGCGAGCGAGCCGCTGGTGAGCGCGAGCCCGAGGCCGAACACGATGAGGCCTTCGAACTGGTGCTTGCCCGCGCTCTCCCGCCCGCGCACACCGAAGGTGAAGCGGCGGTTGACCGCGGTGTTGGCGATCGCGGTGACCAGCAGTGCGACGAAGTTCGCCGCCTGCGCGCCGATTCCGCCGCGCAGCAGCACGAACAGCAGCAGGTAGGCCAGTGTGCTGGCGATACCGACGGCGGCGAACCGCACGAGCTGGCGCAGCAGGCTCGGCGGCACTCCCGGCGCGTCGGCGTCGGGCGGGCGCCTGCCGAGCTGGCTGCGCACCTTCCCGATCGGCAGCGAACCGGTCACCAAGGCCCTGCTGAGCCTGGCGATTCCCTTGAGATCGGCGACCGCGGTGGCGACGACATCGACGCGGCTGTCCGGGTCGTCGACCCAGTCCACCGGCACCTCGTGGATCCGCAGGCCCGCGCGCTGCGCGAGCACGAGCAGTTCGGTGTCGAAGAACCAGGCGGTGTCTTTGACCAGCGGCAGCAGTTCGGCGGCGACCTCGGCCCTGATCGCCTTGAACCCGCACTGGGCGTCGGAGAAGCTGGCGGCGAGCGTGCCGCGCAGGATCAGGTTGTAGCACCGGGAAATGAACTCGCGCTTGGCGCCGCGGGTGACGCGCGCGCCGCGGTGCAGCCTGGTGCCGATCGCGATGTCCGAGTGCCCGGAGATGAGCGGCGCGACGAGCGGGAAGAGCGCCGCCAAATCCGTCGACAAGTCGACATCCATGTAGGCGAGCACGGCCGCGTCCGAGGCGGCCCAGACGGCCCGCAGCGCACGACCGCGGCCCTTCTGGTCGAGATGGACCACCTTGACGCCGGGCAGCTCTTCGGCGAGCGAGTTCGCGATCTCCAGCGTCGAATCGGTGCTCGCGTTGTCGGCGACGGTGATGCGGCACGGGTAGGGGAAGGTGTCGGTGAGGTAGGCGTGGACCCGGCGCACGCACCCAGCCAGGTCCGCCTCCTCGTTGTAGACCGGGATGACCACGTCGAGCACCGGCGCGCAGGCTCGCGTGACGAACACCGGCTGGGCTTCCGGCTTCGAGGTCTTGGAGGGCATGCGTCCAAGATCGGGGCGGCCGTTGTGGTGGCCTTGTGCCTTCGCTGTGCACGACCTGTGAGGACGCGGACCTCCTCCGCGATCACTCCAGCGCGGCCAGGATTTCCCAGTTCGCGGGACGTTCGGCGCCGGTGAGCCGCCGGAATTCGCGGGTGACGACGTCGTCGAGCACGGCCGCGAGGTGGGCGGCGTCGTGCATCACGCGGGCACGCTGGCGGTACCGGTCGTGCGCGCCGCGGGCGACGATCGTGAGCACGGGGTCTAGCGCGCGGCGGCGCCCGAGCGCGATGACCTCGGCGACCGCGCGCGCCGGGTTCTCCTCGCTCGGAACGGGCGGGTACGAGCTGTCGTCGCGGTCGGCGAGGTCGGCGCCGCGGATGAGGTCGAGGTCGGCGTTCAGGATCCGCTCGCTGCGCGCGAGGTTGCGGTCCAGCTCGGCGACGTCCTCGCCCTCCTGGGCACCCGCGCGGTAGGCGCGGTCGAACCCGAGGTCCTCGGTGTGCTTGTCGACGAGCTCGACCGCGAGCCGCCGCGCCTCCGCGCGAGCACGCGCGCCCGCGAGCGCCTCGGTCAGTGCTGGCGATTCTTCGAGGCCGTCGATCAGGATCGCCAGCTCCTCGGCTTTGGCACGCGCGCCTGCTCTGGCGCTGCTGCCGTCGAAGGCGGCGACCAGGGCGTTCGCCTTGTCGGCTGCCAGCACCAGGTCGCGCAGCTGAGCGCGTTTAGCCCGCGAAACGTCCTCAAGCACACCCGGATCATGCCATCGGAACGGTCACCGCTTCCGGAGTGCCGCTGCTGGGTACCGCTTCCCGGGGTGCCGCTTCCGGCATGGCGCGTGCTCAGCCCCTGTCCCTCTGCCCCGAAGGTGGCTTTCGGGGCGGTAGATGCCCCGAAGGTCACCTTCGGGGCATCATCCCCCGCCCGAGCCACCACCGCGGTATGCCGTGATGGCCGCCGCCCCACGGGCGAGCCCTGGTCGCTACGCGCGCCCCCGGCGTGCCACGCCGGAACCGGCACCGTCGAGCGCGTTTAGCCCGCTAAACGTCGTCGGGTCATCCCGCGGGGAGGGTCACCGTGAACTCGGTTCGCCCCGGTTCGCTGCGCACGCCGACGGTGCCGCGGTGCGCGGCCACCACGGCCGCGACGATCGCGAGCCCCAGCCCGGTGCTGCCCGCGGCGCGCGAGCGCGACGTGTCGCCCCTTGCGAACCGTTCGAACACGCCCGGCAGCACGTCGGGCTGGATACCCGGCCCGTTGTCGGCCACCACGAGCACCACCGATCTGTCCACAGTGGACAGCGTGGTGGCGACCTCGGTCCCCGGCGGGGTGTGCGCGCGGGCGTTGTTCAGCAGGTTGATCAGCACCTGGTGCAGCTGGTCGCCGTCGCCGAGCACGGTGATCGGTTCCGCCGGCACGTCCAGCAGCCAGCGGTGCTCGGGCCCGGCGACGTGCGCGTCCGCGACGGCGTCGGCCACCAGCCGCGAGAGATCGGTCGGCTCGTGCACGACGGCGCGGCCGGAGTCCAGGCGCGCGAGCAGGAGGAGGTCCTCCACGAGCGTGGTCATCCTCGCCGATTCCGATTCCACCCTGCTCATCGCGAACGCGACGTCCGGCGGCACGGAATCCTTGCTGCGCCGGGTCAGTTCGGCGTAACCGCGGATCGCGGCGAGCGGGGTCCGCAGCTCGTGCGAAGCGTCCGCGACGAACTGGCGGACCCGGCTCTCACTGGCCTGCCTCGCGTGCAGCGCGTTCGCGATGTGGCCGAGCATGCGGTTCAGCGCGAACCCGACCTTGCCGACCTCGGTACCGGGGTCGGTGTCCACATCGGACACTCGAACCGGCAGCGCCACCTCGCCGCGGTCGAGCGGCAGCTCCGCCACGCGCGTGGCGGTGTCGGCGAGCCGGTCCAGCGGCCGCAGCGTGCGGCGCACGGTGAACGCGCCCGCCGCGCCGACCACGACGAGGCCGCCGAGCGCGACCCCGCCGAAGATCAACCCGAGCTGCAGCAGCGTGCTCGACACGTCCTCCATCGGCAGGCCGATGAGCACCACGACGCCGTCGGGCATCCGGTTCGCCACCACGCGGTACTCGCCGAGCGAGCCGAGGTCGACGTTGCGCTTGTGTCCGTCCGCGGGCACCGCGAGCAGTTTCGGCACCTCGTCCACGGGGACCTGCCGCGTCGGCCTCGCGTCGACGTGGTGCGGGTCGGGGGCGAGCACCTCGGCCTGCACCGACCCGTCGGGGGTCGCCTGCATCGCCAGCGTGCCGACGCCCTGCCCGAACACGCGCAACGCGGGCGGCGACGGCTTCTGGCCCGGCCAGCCTGGCCGCAGGTCCGGCGGCGGGCGGCGGCCGCGGTCGGTCGCCTGCGAAAGCCTGCTGTCGAGCTGGCCGATCAGGAACTCGCGCAGCGCGAACTCGGTGACCACGCCGACCACGAGGCACACGATCGCGAGCAGCCCGGCGAGCTGCGCGATGAGCCTGCGCCGCAGCGACCACGGCCGCCTACGAGGCGGGCTTGAGGACATACCCCGCGCCTCGCATGGTGTGGATCATCGGCTCGCGGTCGGCGTCGATCTTCTTGCGCAGATAGGAAATGTAGAGCTCCACGATGTTCGCCTGGCCGCCGAAGTCGTAGCTCCACACCCGGTCGAGGATCTGGGCCTTGCTCAGCACCCGCTTCGGGTTGCGCATGAGGTAGCGCAGCAGCTCGAACTCGGTCGCGGTCAACGGGATCAGCTCGTCACCGCGGTAGACCTCGCGGCTTTCCTCGTCCAGCGAAAGGTCGCCGACGACGAGCGTGGACCCCTGGCTCCCGGCCACCCCGTGCGCCCGGCGCAGCAGCGCGCGCAGGCGCAGCGCCACCTCCTCCAGGCTGAACGGCTTGGTCACGTAGTCGTCGCCGCCCGCGGTCAGCCCGGCGATCCGGTCCTCCACGGCGTCCTTCGCGGTCAGGAACAGCACCGGCAGGTTCGGCGATTCCGCGCGCATCCGGCGCAGCACCTCGATCCCGCTGAAGTCCGGCAGCATCACGTCGAGCACCACCACGTCGGGGCGGAAGTCGCGCGCGATGCGCACCGCTTCGGCCCCGGTGCCCGCGCTGCGGATTTCCCAGCCCTCCATGCGCAGCGCCATCGACACCAGCTCCGCGAGCGTCGACTCGTCGTCGACCACGAGGACGCGCACCGCCGATCCGTCGGCGCGGCGGAGAGCGACCGGGTTACCGGGTGCTGCCGCGTTCATGCTGCTCATACTCCCATGGTCGGTGCCAGCGATAGGCCTTCGCTGTGCGCCGCCTGTGCGTTTCCTGTGCGCTTTCACCCGGCCGTGCGGGTGCACAGGGACGGCCCATCGAGGGCACAGCGGGTTCACAGCGAGTTGTCCGACAGTGGTCGCATGAGCACCCAAGACCCTGAGGGCACTACGTGGGGCGAGCCCCAGCCCGCGCAGCCGAAGAACTGGACCGGGCGCAAAACCGCCGTCGCGGCGGGCGTCGCGGTCGTCATCGCCGCCGCGGGCGGGGTGGCGATCTGGGCGGGCACCAGCGCCAGCGGGCAGGAAAGCGGCCCCGGCGGGCGCGGTGGCTTCGGCGGCCCGCCCGGGATGATGGCGGGTGGCGCGGCCGCGCTGCGCGACGCGGTGCACGGCGACTTCGTCGTGTCCGATGGGAAAGGCGGCTACACCACCGAACGCCTGCAAACCGGCCAGGTCACCGCGATCAGCGCCACCTCGATCACCACCGCGAGCAAGGACGGCTACACCCAGACCTACGCCATCGACACCACCACGCGGAAGGTCAAGGACCCGAAGACCGGGGACACCGTCACCGTCGTCGCGAAGGTCTCCGGCAATACCGCCACCGCGACCACGATTTCCGAGGGCTCCCTCGGCGGCGGGAGCGGCAGGCGAGGTCAGCAGGGCCAGCGGCCACCTGGAACTCCCTGAATTGTCGGGCCGCGCCGCTACGATTCCGGAATGGCGGACTTCGATGGCGACGACCTCACCGGCTCGACGTTCAAGCACACGACCCTGTCCGACGCGCGGTTCGAGGATCTGCGCGCGAACGGCGCGCGGTTCCGCTGCGTGGACCTGTCGGGCGCGAACTTCCGCGGCGTCTATTTCGGCGGGGTGGTGATGAGCGGCGCCATTATGTCCGATGTGGACATTCACGGCGAGATCGAGGGCCTGCGGATCAACGGTGTCGACGTCGGACCGTTCATCGAAGCGGAGCTGGACCGGCGCCATCCCGAGCGCGCGAAGATGCGGCCGGTCGACCCCGAGGGTTTCCGCGAGGCGTGGGCGATCCTGGAACGGCTGTGGGAAGGCACCGTCGAACGGGCGCGCGGGCTCGATCCCGCGCTGCTGCACGAATCGGTGGACGGCGAGTGGTCGTTCATCGAAACCCTGCGGCACCTGGTGTTCGTCACGGACGCCTGGGTGCGGCGGGCGGTGCTCGGCGAGCGGGCGCCGTGGGACGCGCTCGGCCTGCCGTGGGACGAGGCGCCCGAACTGCCGGGCGTGCCGTGGGACCGGTCCGCGCGGCCGTCGCTGGACACCGTGCTGGCGCTGCGCCGGGAGCGGACGGCGACCGTGCGCGAGGTGTTCGGCGGGCTGACCGAGCAGTCGCTGGCCGCCGACACCGCTGTCCTCGAAGGCGGAAGCTGGCCGCCGGCGGGCAGCCACCCGGTGCGCGAGTGCCTGCGGTGCGTCCTCAACGAGGAATGGGAGCACCGGCTCTACGCCGAGCGCGATCTCGACGCGCTGTTCGCCAGGCAGGGGTGAGCGAACCGGTGTGCCATTGTTGCCACGGGGCTCACCACCGGAGGAAACGGCAGCAGTGGTCGACATCAGCGGTTCGCTGGCGAGGCAGGCGTGGCTCGTCGCCGCCGTCTGCCTGGTCGCCGATCTCAGCACGTTCCTGATCTTCGGCCCGCCGCTGACGCGGTGGGACACCCTCGTGGTGGTCGCGTGCGCGGTGGTCGCCGATCTCGCGCTCGCCGCGAGCGCACGGCTTTCCGGGCTGGTCGCGGCCGGCCACGCCGCGCTCGCGGTGCTGGCGCCGCTGCTGTTGTGCACCTGCACCGGCGGTGTCCGGGTACCGAACAACTCGGGCATCCTCGTCGCGGGTTACCGGGCGGGCGCGTGGCTCCGCACGCCGCAGGCCGTGCTGGCGCTCGCCGTGATGTTCGCTGGGCTCACCGCGTCGTACCTGCTCGGCGGGGGCCGCAACGCGCACGACTGGCGGCTGCTCACCGCGAACCTGCTCACTTCGGTCGCGCTGCCGTGGCTCGTCGGCCGCTACACGACCGCGCGCCGCGCCTACGTCGCCGAGCTGGAAAAGCAGGAGGAACGCAAGCGCCGCAACGAACGCGAGGACGTCGAACGCGCGGTCGCCGACGAGCGCAGCGCGATCGCGCGGGACCTGCACGACGTCATCTCGCACCACGTGAGCGCGATCGGCCTGCACGCGGGCGCGGCGAGGATGGGCCTGACCGAACCCGGGGAGGCGAAGGTGCACCGGTCACTGATCGCCGTCGAAACGGCGAGCCGGTCGGCGATGGTGGATCTGCGCAGGCTCCTCGACCTGCTGCACGGGCAGGATTCCGGCCCGGCGAGCAGGCAGCCAGGGCTCGACAACCTCGACGAACTGCTCGACGGCATGCGCGCGGCCGGTCTCGCGGTGCGGCTGACCACCGAAGGCAAGCCGTCGGAGCTGCCGGGTTCGCTCGACATCGCGTTGTACCGGATCGCGCAGGAAGCGCTCACGAACGCGCTGCGGCACGGCGACGGCGGCCAGGTGGAGCTGGTGCTGACCTACCGGCGGACCGAGGTGGCGCTCACCGTGACGAACCCGGCGAGCCCTGCCGCGCGGCACGAGGAGCGCGCGCACCTCGGGCTCAGCGGGATCCGCCAGCGCGTGGCGCTCTTCGGCGGCACCGCGACCTACGGCATGCTCGCCGACGGCGCGCACTGGCAGGTGCGCGTCGCGTTCGGCATCGACCCCGCGGGAGGGCAGGAGTGACGATCCGGGTGCTGCTCGCCGACGATCACGCGATGTTCCGGTCCGGGATGCGCGCGGTGCTGGAAACCCAGCCGCACCTCGACTGCGTCGCCGAGGTCGCCGACGGGCACGCGGCCGTCGCCGAGACGCGGCGGCTCCGGCCCGACGTCGCCGTCCTGGACATCCGCATGCCGAAGCTCGACGGGCTCGCCGCCGCCGAGGCGATCCTTTCCTCGCCCGGCAACGAGACCAGGGTCCTCGTGCTCACCACGTACGACCTCGACGACTACGTCTACCGCGCGCTGCGGGCCGGTGCGAGCGGGTTCCTGCTCAAGAGCCTGCCGCCGGAGGAACTGCTGTCCGCGATCACGGTGGCCGCGCGCGGGGACGCGCTGATCGACCCGTCGGTAACGCGGCGGCTGGTCGCGCGCTTCACCAGCAGCATCGAACCCGTGCACGGCGCGCCGGAGCTGGACCGGCTCACCTCGCGGGAACGGGAAGTGCTGCTGCTCATCGCGGACGCCCGCAGCAACGCCGAAATCGCGGCGGCCCTGCACGTCGGCGAAGAGACCGTGAAGACGCACGTGTCGCGGGTGCTGGCGAAACTGGGCCTGCGGGATCGGGTGCACGCCGTCGTCTACGCCTACCGGTACGGCCTGGTCGAGCCCCCGCACTGAGCGCGTTTAGCGGGCTAAACGCGCTCGGCGGCCCGCTGCCCGCGACGGCGTCCGGCAGGCTCCCGGCCTGCAGTTAGCGGGCTAAACGCGCTCGGGTCACGCGTCCCGCAGGCGGCGCAGCAGGAAGGCGAGGTGCAGCCGGAAGCGCCCGTCCGGGGTGCCGACCTCGAACCCGAGCGCGCGTTCGGCATGGGCGATCCGGCTCGCGATCGTGCTGTGGTGCCGGTACACCGCGGTCGCCGTCTTGCGCACGGATCCGCTCTCGATGAACGCGGCGAGCACGGTCAGCAGATCCGCGCCGTGCGGTTCGGCGGCGAGCCGGTCGAGCGCGGCGAGGTCGCCGACGTCCGCGAGGTCCTCGGCGCTCAGCCGCGCAAGCACCGAAAGGGCGCCAAGGGTTTCCGAGCGGATCACCGGCGGGCCGCCGTGGCCCGCGAACCGCAGCGCCGCCTTCGCCGCGCGCCACGATTCGGGCAGCGCGGACGGGTCGGCGACCGGGCCGATCCCGGCGCGCACCCCGTCCGGCGCGCGCCACCCGTCGGCGAAACCGGGCGGCACGAGCAGCGCGTGGACGCGCCCGATCGTCGCGTAACCGGAACCGACGGCACCGGGATCTTCGCTGGTGAAAGCGATTGCGCGACGCGGGTCCGCGATGCCGAGCAGGTGCAGCGCCCGCGCGCGCTCCGCGTCGCCGGTGGAATCGGCGAGCACGAGTTCCACCAGCGCGGGATCGCCGAACCCGAGTTCGGACCTGCCGAGCAGCGCGGCGGAGATCGCGAACCGCTCGAGGAGCATTTCGTCGAGCGGGCCGGGGTCGCCGCCGCGTTCCAGCCACGTCGTCCCGCGGACGACGGCGTCGCCGGGCACCTCGCCGGACGTGCTCAACCCGCCTTCGGGATCCGCGCGCAGCCACACGTCGCCGGAGGCGAGGCCCACCGGGCATTCGGCGAGCTTCGCGCACTGCCGGACGAGTTCCGGCAACCGCACCCCGGCCGTGACGAGCGCGTCGAAGAACCCGATCACCCGCACCGCGCTTTCCGCGTCGGCGTCCAGCGACGACAGGCGCAGCAGCAGGCTTCTCATGCCTTCAGACGGTACCGCCGGAATGGCGGGTGCGAAGCCGCTCAGGCCCGACACCCGGCGGATGCGGTGGTACCCGGCGGGGACGAAGATCGGAATCCCACCGAGGAGGTTGGCATGGCATACCGGTTCGATCCCGAACTCGTCCCGTGGATCCCGATGATCGGCGAGGTCGAGAGCGACCTGAGCGATATCGTCGCCGCTCGCGTCAAGGTCGCCGAGTTGTTCGCGTCCGTCGAAACGGCGCCGTTCCCCGAGGGCGTGACCACGCGCGACGTGACCGTGCCCGGTGATCCCGGCGTACGGGTCCGCGTCTACACGCCGCGGGACGCGACCGGCGGCGGCGTGCTCTACATCCACGGCGGCGGGTTCATCATCGGCAACATCGAGATGGGTGACGGCGATGCCGCCGCGATCGCTGACGAGATCGGCGCCGTGGTGGTGTCCGTCGACTACCGCCTCGCGCCGGAAAACCCGTTCCCCGCCGGGCTGGAGGACTGCTACACCGCACTGGTCTGGACCGCGGAGCACGCGGCCGAACTCGGCATCGACCCGGCGCGCATCGCGGTGGCGGGCGAGAGTGCGGGCGGCGGGCTTTCCGCGGCGCTGGCGCTGCTCGCGCGCGACCGCGGCGGCCCCGCGCTGTGCTTCCAGGTGCTGAACATCCCCGAACTCGACGACCGGCTGGACACGCCGTCGATGCGCCAGTTCACCGACACCCCGATGTGGCGAACCGACCGCGCCGAGATCAGCTGGAAATACTACCTGTGCGGTGACTCCACTGTGGACGGTGAGGACGGCAGGCACTACGCGGCGCCCGCCCGCGCGGAAGACCTGAGCGGGCTACCGCCCGCGTTCGTGTCCACGTGCGAATTCGACCCGCTTCGCGACGAAGGCCTGAGCTACGCGCAACGCCTGCTGCAGGCGGGCGTCAGCACCGAACTGCACCACTACCCCGGCACGTTCCACGGGTCGAGCCTCGTGCGCGAAGCAGGCGTCACGAAGCGGATGACCTCCGATCTGCGCGGGGCCCTGAAGCGCGCGCTCGGGGGCACCCCCTAGCCCGCATCCCCCGTACAGGGGACGAAAAATCCCCCCGCGCCGTGACGCTTCGCGGCACCGCTCCTGGCTACCTTCGGTCACCATGACCAGCGAGCACCGGGGACCACGGGTGGCGTTCGTCGTCGTGGTGCTCGCCCTGCTCGCGCTGACCGGCGCGGCACCGGCCTCGGCCGACGGCGCGCCGGTCGGCGCCGATCTGCACATCGCGCAGACGCTCGGCGACCGCGAGCTGACCGTGGTCATCCGCCGCGCCGAACCGGTTCCGGGCCCGCTACGCGTCGAACTCGTGACGCACACCGGCACGCGGCCGGGGCCGGTCACCGCGCGGACCTCGTTCGCGGGCGCGGTCACCAGCAGCGCGGTCATCACCCTCGGCGCCGCGCCTGGCCCCTACGACGGCACGCTGCGCGTCGAACGGCCCGGGGCGTGGGAGCTGCTCCTCGACGACGGCGACCAGGTCGCCCGCATTCCGTTCGTCGTGCCCGCGCTCGTGGCTTCACCGTGGGAAAAGACGACCTACGGCGGCTTCGTCGCGGCCGGGGTGCTGCTGCTCGTCTCGCTCGGCGTCGCGCTGAAACGGCCGCGGTTCGCGCTCGTGCCCGCGACGGGCGTGGTCGCCGCCGTCGCGGTCGCGGTCACCGCCGCGCTGCTGTCCGCGCAGATCACCCCGCCGCCGCCACCCGGTGCCGTGCTGGACCCGACCGAGGACACCGTCGCCGATCCGTTCGCGGTACCCCCACCGTCCATTGTGGATTTCTCACGGCCGCCGGTGAACCTCCTGGCCCGCGCCGAAGCGCCGGGGCGGCTCCGCGTCGACGTCACGGACGGGTCCACCGGCCGTCCAGCCGACGACCTCCTCGTGCACGACAACGCGTTGGTGCACCTGGTGATCGTGTCCCCGGCAGGCCGGATGTGGCACCTGCACCCGGTCCGCACCGCGCCCGGTTCCTACGCGGTTCGGCTCGACGTGCCGGAAACCGGGGACTACGCGGTGTCCGCCGAACTGGCGCGCCGGGGCGGCGGCGTGCAGCTCGCGCGGACGAAGCTGCACCTGACCGCCACCGCGGCACCCACGACCGCGCCCGCCGCGCCGAGACCGGGAATCCGCCAGCTCGGCGGCACGTCCGTCGACCTGAGGACCACGCCGCTCACCGCGGGCCGGACCGGCACGGTCACCGCGCGCTTCCCGACCGCGGACCTGCAGCCGTGGCTGGGCATGCTGGGCCACCTCATCGTCGTCGGCCCGCTGCCGGACGGGCCGATCGATGCCGTGGCCGCGCCGGTGTGGGCCCACGCGCACGCGATGACCCCGGTGGTGCCCGGCGCGGTCGGCGGCCAGCCGGACGAGACGGTCGCCGCGTACGGGCCGGACGTGGCGTTCAGTTACACCTTTCCGCTGCCCGGCCGGTACCGGCTGTGGGTGCAGGCCGAGCGGGGCTACACGGTGCTGACGGTGCCCGCCACGGTCGAAGTGGCGGCGGGGAACGGAGAAAACCGATGACGGTGACACCGACGCGGCGCAAACCGGTGGTGCTGATCGCGGCGGTCGCCGTCGTCGTGGCGGGCGTGCTCGCGTGGCTCTGGTGGCCGTCGTCGGAAAGCGGGCCGACCGTGCTCGACGCGAGCACCGGCAGCCACAACGTCCGGCTGTCGATCGACAGCCCGAAAGCGGGCGAAAACACGGTTTCGCTCACCATCACCGACCTGCACGGGCGAGCGGCGCCGCTCGACGAAGTGACCGTCGAACCGGTCATGCCGCAGATGGGGCACGCGCTCGTGCCGGTGCCCGCGATCGCCACCGGGGACGGCGCCTTCCGCGCGGCGCCGACCGTGCTGCCGATGACCGGCCAGTGGGAGATCACCGTGACCATGCGCGGCGGAGGCGGCCAGGACCAGGTCGTTTTCCCGTTGCTTGTGCGGAATTAACGAGGGAGGACCTTCATGGACATGACGGTATCCGCGGCGCTGCCGCGGACGGCGTCGGCGCGGGGCTGGCCACCCGCGGTGACATTGCTCGGCGGGACCATGCTCTCGCTGATCGGGCTCACCTGGGACGTGCAGTGGCACAGCGACGTCGGGCCGGACACGTTCTTCACGCTGCCGCACCTGTTCCTCTACGCGGGCAGCGCGGTCGCCGGGCTCACCAGCCTCGCGGTGGTGCTGCTGACGACCGCGCGCCAGCGCGCCGGGCGGGAGATCGACCCGCACGTCGGCGGCAGGGTGGTCGGCGTGTTCGGGAAGACCTTCGCCGCGCCCGTCGGGTACCTCGTGTCCGGCGTCGGCGCCGCGCTGTTCCTGAGCTACGGGCTGTGGGACCAGTGGTGGCACGGGCTCTACGGGTTCGACGCGGTGATCTCCTCGCCGCCGCACATCGGGTTGCTGCTGTCGGTGACGATCACCGTGATCGGCTCGATCATGGTCTTCGCCTCCGCGCGCGATCTGCGGTGGGGTCTGATCGGCACGATCGCCGGGATCGGCGTGCTGCTCGCGTTCAGCGCGATCACCGTGCTGGGACTGCAGGAACTCGAAGGCGGGATCGTCAGCGCCACCGATGTCGGCGTCTCGTTCATGTCGGTGCTGCTGGTGCTCGTCGCGCGCGGGTTCTTCGGGAAACCGGGTGGCGCGCTGCTCGCGGCGGCGGCGCTCGGCGTGCTGCAGGCGGTGTTCTGGTGGTTCTCGCCGTGGGCCGCGCACGTCTACGCGGACGCCGTCGGCCTGCCCATCCGCGACTACGTCAGCGGCGTGCCGGAGATGCCGTCGCTCATGCCGATGGCGCTCGTCGTGGTGGCGGCGCTGATCGAACTGGTGCTGCGGCGGGGAACGGCGCGCTGGCTGCCGCTCGCCGCCGGTGCGCTCGGCGGGTTGCTGGTGTCCGGGCTCCAGCCGTGGCAACGCGGCTGGCTGTTCCACTACTCGCCGCATCTCGACAGCGTCCTGGTCACCTGCGCGGTGGCGACCGTGCTCGGCGCGCTCGCCGGGCACCTCGGCTGGCGGTTCGGCGGGATGCTGCGGCTGCTCGCCCCGATTGCAGGAGAGCGGAAATGAAGCTGCGCAAGGGTTTCGCGGTGATCGCCGCGGTCGCGGGACTGACCGTCGCGAGTGCGTCACCGGCGCTGGCGTACGAGCCGGTGAACATCGTGCACACCGAGCACGTGCAGGCTGGCCCGTACGGGCTGACCGTCGGGTTCAGCACCTGGCCGGTGCGCGCCGAGCAGTCGCTCGACTTCACCTTCATCCCCGACGGCGGGATCGAGGGCAAGTCCGGCGTGGTCACCAAGGTCAACCCGAAGGGCACGGCGAACCGCCCGCAGCCGCTCGTGCGGCACCCGCGCAAGCTCGACGTGTGGGGCTGGGACATCAAGTCGCTGCCGCTGGACGGCGACTGGCAGCTGCGGTTCCAGATCGACGGCCCGGCCGGCCGCGGCGCTGGCGCGCTGCCGGTGCTGCCGGTGCTCGAACAGCCCGGCCCGCCGATGGGGTTGAGCTGGGGCATCAGCACGATCCCGCTGCTCGCGCTGATCGCCTTCCTCGCCGTCGCCTGGCGCCGGACGCGCCCCGCCCTGAAGCTCGCGACCTGATCGCCGGAGTGCGTTTAGCGGGCTAAACGCACTCCGGGGGCCCGCTCTTCCTGGCGGGCGGTGGGCGCGGCGGGCCCCGAAAGATGCTCCTACAGGGGTCGGGCCGCAGGTACCGCCGAAGGGCGTTCAGCGTCCCGATCTCGGCCCTCGCTGCGGGCTGCCGCCACCTGCGCGAGTCCCCGAAGGTGGCTTTCAGGGCATCCAGCGCCCCGAAAGCCACCTTCGGAGCACCGGCAAGCGGGACGCCGGGCGCGCGAGGGGTGGATATGCGCCGTTGAGCGCCCCGAAGGCCACCTTCGGGGCATGCACAGCCTCACCCGCGCGGGAGCGAGGGCCGAGAAAGTGGCGCTAGATTCCCCGAAGGTGGCCTTCGGGGCATGCGGGCGGTCAGGGGCGGACCAGGGTGGTGATGCCGCGCGCCTTCAGGTGGGCGGCATCACCGGCACGGCTCTCCAGTACGAGCGCCGCCCGCGTGCCCTTGCCCGCCAACGAAAAGAACAGGTCCGTGCCCTTGCCCGGTGCCGCGTCCGGGACGACGATCCCGGTCGCGCGCGGTTCGGGGCGCGGTGGCGTGCGGTCGAACTCGGCGGCCAGTTCGCGCAGCGCCTTGCCCGCCGGTTTCAGCTTGCGGTCGTTCGTGTAGAGGCCGAGGTCGTACTCCAGCGGATTCAGCTTCGGCACGAGCGCTTCCGAAACGTCGTGCGAGCACCACCAGGTGAACCCGAACAGGTGCTCGGAACTGGCGGCGTTCCGGATCGAGCGCTTCATCCACTCGCCGAGCATCGGCCGGGTCGCGTCGGAGAAGTGCAGCGACGGCGCGGCGCCGTCCTCCTGCACCCACGACGGCCGCCCCGGTTCGCCGTAGGCCTGCATGAGCTGGACGAGGCGCTCCGCGTTGTGGGTCGCGAGCGGGCCGAGCGGATCGGTTTTCAGTATCTGCTTGAAGGAGGTCCACGGGTGGATCGCGTTGATCGTGCCCCCGGTCGCGAGCGCTGTGCGCGTGAAGTACCGGTCGCCGGTGGCGTCCCACGGCGCCGAGTCGCAGCCGACCGTGTGCAGCTTGCCCGGCGCGGCCTCGCCCGCGGTGCCCGCGAGCGAGGTGTACCAGTGATCGGCCTGCGCCGGGGTCAGCTCGAACCCGGCGAACGAATCCCAGTAGTAGTACGGCTCGTTCGACAGGTCGAAGCCGAGGAACCGCCGGTGCCGCCCGATCGCACCCGCCAGCGCGCGCAGGAACGCGTGCTGCGCTTCGAGTGCGGCGGGGTCGGTGAACCAGTTGACCGGCTCGGGTTTCGCCTGCAGCCAGTTCGGTGTCCAGTACCGCGCCGAGATGTGCCCGTTGAACACCGTCGGCTCGACGTCGAGCCCCGCGTCGTCGGCGAGGTCGAGCAGCTGCGCGAGCCGGTCCAGCTTCTCCCTGCTGACCAGCAGCGGCTCCGGCTGGAACTCCGACCACAGCAGCATGATCCGGATGTGGTCGAGCCCGAGGCGCGCGATGTCGTCGAGATCGCGGCGGATCTCGTCGGTGCGCCAGTCCTGCCAGTGGTGGAACCAGCGCGCCGAAGGCGTGTAGTTGACGCCGAGGCGGAACCGGCGGCGCCGCCCGATCGCCGCCGGTTCCGCCGGATCCGCCGGATCCGCCACTGCCGCCTGTGCCGTCGTCACCGCGGCGGCACCCAGCATCGTGCTCCCGAGGAAGACCCGTCTGCCGAAACCCGCCGCTCGATCGCGCTCACCCATGGCTCACAGGTAGCACGGGAGCGCACCGGGGCGGGAGAACCGGCCGGAAACCTGTCCGGTCCGGTCATCCGTTCGGCGGGTCAGGCGGCGGGCAGGTCGAACTGGCCCGCCTTCACCGCGGTCAGGAACGCCTCCCACTCGCCGGTGCCGAACACGAACACCGGGCTCTCGGCGAGTTTCGTGTCCCGCACCCCGACCAGGCCGGACACGCCGAGGTGAACTTCGACACAGTTACCGCCATTCGGCTCACTCGCGTACGACTTTTCCCACCCCGCGTCGTCGAACAGTGCTACCGCGGTCGCCGGGTCGTAATCCGCCGTGGCGAGATAATCCGACATGTGATCCAACCTCCATGCCTGCTTCGGGACCGGCTGCGACGTGCGCAAACGAGCTGGCCCCGAATCTGTTGCGTCATACGGCGTCTGCGAAAGGTCCGTCCGAGTGACCCCACTGTCGATCACTCGACACCAAGATTATTCCAGTAGTAGGATTAATCCCAGCGGCTGGGGTCAGACGGTAAGGGAATAGCTGTCCGTACCAGCAGTACGGGGACGGTTTGCCTCCGGTCGCGGGCCTCGAACGTCCGTGGCAGCCCCCTGGGGAGGATCGATGGTGACCGTGCGGGAGACCACCGCGGTGCGACCGGCGGCGGGCTGTGCGTCCCGTCCCCTGGCGCGCGACGCCGCGCCAGCCCCGTTCATGGTCGTCGGGCTGGTCAACGGGCACGAAGTAGCGGCCGCGGTGCCCTCCCCGGCCGCCGCGGTGCGCCGCCTGCTCGACTGGCTGACCCTCGACGACGACGCCAGTGCCGTCTGGTACCTGCGGGAGGACTGGCCGGAGCCGGTCACCGTGGTCGCGAGAATGGTCTCCGGCGCGGTCGGCGAAACCCGCCGCACCGCGCACCTGTTCCAGCTCCTCCCCGGTGACGTGCAGTGCGGCCCGATGATCGCGCGCTGCGGCACCGAACTCTGTCCGTCCGAAGTGGAATGGCTGCGGCTCGGCGCGGGGATGCCGTGCGAACAGTGCCTCGCCGCCGCGAGCGCCGAGCGGCGCGCACTGGAAGCCGTGGCCGGATGACCGTCCGCATCTCCACCGCCGACGACCGCGAACCCGGCGCACCGGACACCCCGGCACCGGAGGACGGCAGGCGGTGGACCGTCGTGCCGGGGTCGTTCAGCACCCCGCGGCACGCCTGGCTCGACCACGTCGGCACCGGCGAGGAAGCCAGGCCGCCCGGCAGCACGCCCGAGCCGTCGCCATGGGTGTTCGTGGCGGTGAAGGACTACCTCGAATCGGGCACCACGGCGCAGCCGACGACCCGTTAGACGATCATCTTCTTGCGGTAGTCGTCGGCGAGCGCGGCGAGGAATTCCCTGCTGTCCTGGCGTTCCAAGGCGGCGCCGCGCAGCCTGTCCCACGAGTCGACGAAGAGCTGGAAGTCCTTCGGCTCGTCGAGGTAGTGCCCGCCCGCCGAGTGTTCGATGTAGACGAAGTCGCGGGTGCGGTCGGCGAACCGCATGATGGTGAAGTCGTTCGGCACGGCGGCGAGGCGCGCGTCGAACGGCAGGATGTGCACGTACACCCTGGCGCGCTTGTCCAGTTCCAGCAAGTGTTCCACCTGGTCGAGCATCACCGCGGGCGCGCCGCCGCCCGGTGCGCGGCGCAGCGCGGCCTCGCTCAGGATGAACCGGTAGTACGGCGGCTGCTGCTGGTCGAACACGGCCTTGCGGTCGAGCCGGTTGCGCACCAGCGAGGTCACGTCCGTGGCGCCCGCTTCGGTGAACTGCTTGAGCATGTAGTGCTCGGACTGCAGCGGCCCGGGGATCCGTTCGCCGTGCCACGTCATGATCTCGGCGGCAGCGGGCTCGAGATCGGTGAAGGTGCGGAACCAGTGCGGCACGACCGCGCGGTAGCCGGACCAGTGCCCGCGCTGCCCGGCGGCGGCGCGCGCCAGCTCCAGCAGCGTCTCGGACTCCTCGCCGTTGACACCGAACGCGTCCAGCATGGCGCGGACGTCGCCGAGCTTGACCCCGACCGAGCCCGATTCGATCTTGTTGACCTTGCCCTGGGTACAGCCGAGCACGTCGGCCACCTGCTGCTGGGTCATGCCCGCCGCGGCCCGCGCGTGCCGCAGCTCGTTGCCGAGCTGCTTACGGCGTGAGGTGACGGTGCTGGCCATCAGCGCACCCCCGGGGTACTCACTGCTGCCTCCAAGTCCGAACGAGCCCCTGACTTTAACTTCTCACGGAGGGGAACGCGACGATGACACCGTGCAGCGTTGCAGGTAACTGATCAAAACGCCAGTAGGAGGCCATCGGCAACGGCGGCGGAGTGCCCGCGCGGGATAGTCTTCGGGGGAATTCGAGACACCGGGAAGGCAGTGCTATCCATGAGCAAGAAGGCGAGCATCGGGGTCACGGGGCTTGCGGTGATGGGCAGGAACCTGGCGCGCAACCTGGCGCGGCACGGGCACACCGTGGCACTGCACAACCGCTCCGAACAACGGACCCGCGATCTGGTCGCGCAGTTCGGCGACGAGGGCGAGTTCATCCCGGCGTACTCCGCGCAGGAGTTCGTCGACGCGCTCGAACGCCCTCGCCAAGTGGTGATCATGGTCAAGGCCGGCAGGCCGACCGACGCGGTGATCGAGGAGTTCGCGCCGCTGCTCGAACCCGGTGACGTGATCGTCGACGCGGGCAACGCGCACTTCGCGGACACGCGGCGCCGCGAAGCCGCGTTGCGGGAGCAGGGCCTGCACTTCGTCGGCACCGGGGTGTCCGGCGGCGAGGAAGGCGCGCTGCACGGGCCGAGCATCATGCCCGGCGGGTCGAAGGAGTCCTACGAGTCGCTCGGCCCGCTGTTCGAGGACATCTCGGCGAAGGTCGACGGCGAGCCGTGCTGCACGCACGTCGGCGCCGACGGCGCGGGCCACTTCGTGAAGATGGTGCACAACGGCATCGAATACGCCGACATGCAGCTCATCGCGGAGTCGTTCGACCTGCTGCGCGGTGCCGCCGGGTACGAGCCGGGGCAGATCGCGGAGGTCTTCCGCACCTGGAACACCGGCAGGCTCGACTCGTACCTGATCGAGATCACCTCGCAGGTCCTCGCGCACACCGACGCCGAAACCGGCAAGCCGTTCGTCGACATCGTGACCGACCAGGCGGAGCAGAAGGGCACCGGCCGCTGGACCGTCCAAATCGGACTGGACCTGGGCGTGCCGATCTCCGGGATCGCCGAAGCCGTGTTCTCGCGCTCGCTGTCGGGTTCGGCCGATCTTCGCAAGGCCGCCCGCGGGCTCGGCGGGCCCGCGCGGACGCCCCTGTCGAGCAGCGAAGCGGGCACGTTCGCCGACGACGTCGAGCAGGCGCTGTACGCGTCGAAGGTGGTGGCCTACGCGCAGGGCTTCAACCAGATCCAGGCTGGCGCGACCGAGTACGGCTGGGACATCGACCTCGGCAAGGTCGCCTCGATCTGGCGCGGCGGCTGCATCATCAGGGCGAAGTTCCTCAACGACATCACCGCGGCCTACGCCGCCGAACCGGCCCTGCCGACGCTGCTGACCTCCGGCGGCTTCCGCAAGGCCGTCGAGGACGCGCAGGACTCGTGGCGCTCGGTCATCGCCACCGCGGTGCGGCTGGGCATCCCGACGCCGGGCTTCTCCACCGCGCTCGCCTACTACGACGGCCTGCGCGCGGAGCGGCTCCCGGCGGCACTGGTGCAGGGTCAGCGCGACTACTTCGGCGCGCACACCTACCGCAGGGTCGACAAGGACGGCTCGTTCCACACCGCGTGGGCGACCGAAGACCGCGCGGAAAGCCCGGCCTGAGTTTTGCCCGTCCCCTCCCGGGTTTCGCTCCGGGAGGGGACGCGGCCGTGGTACAAAAGCACGGTAAGTATCAATCATTGAAGCGCGTGGTCGGTCGGTGGAGCGCTGAGGTCTAGAAAGGACACTCGCATGCCCACCGACAGCTTTTCCCTTGCCGACGGCGCCTACCGGCCCGATCCGGAATCCGAGATCACGCTCCTGCTCGACGGCTTCTTCGCGCATCTCGCCGCGGGCCTCGCGCTTTCCCCCGCGACGGTCGAACTGATCAAGGCGCGGCACAGCGCGCTCGAAGCGGGCGACCGGTACCTGGTCACCGACGAACCGTCACGGCACAACCTGCGGCTGACGCTCGCACTGGTCGCCGCGCACGAGGTGCTCCGTTCTTCGGTTCCTCGCGACGAGCTTCTCGCCGCGATCGAAGTGGCGTTCGTCGAGCCGTTCGCCGAGGACGTCCGCGCGGGCACGCGCGCGATGCTCGACGCGGCACCCGACCCGTTCACCGCCATGGTGGAAATGTCGAAGAACAGGGAAGAACACGCCTTCGGCCCCACGTTCACCTTCGACCGCACCGCCGACGACGACCGCCGGTACCTGCTCGACGTCCGGAAGTGCTTCTACCACGACGTACTCGCCTCGCACGGCGTCGCGGAACTGACCCCGGCGATGTGCGCGTTCGACGCCTCCTGGATCGACGCGATCGACGAGGAACGGGACGGGTTCCGGTTCGACCGCCCGACCACCATCGGCTTCGGCGGCGACCACTGCCCGTTCCACTTCAGGCGAACCAGGTAGCAGTCCACTGTAGACAATCGCTTGCCTTCGTGGCGGCGCAAGGGAAAAGGGGTGTCTTCCGGCCCCGCGCCGGAAGACACCCCTTTCACTGCCCCGGAATTCAGCTACCGGTGTTCTGGTTGATCCACGACGTGTAGGCGACCGCCGAGGTGTAGATCGACGGGCCGGTCGCGCAGGTGGAGCTGTCGTTACCGGCGCGGCTGGTGACGCCGATCAGCTGCCACTTGCCGTCCGCCTGCACGATCTGCGGGCCGCCCGAGTCGCCGTAGCAGGCGCCAGCCTTGCCGCCGGGGTTGTCCGTGCACAGCTCGACCTTGCCGTCGATGCCCTGGCACTTGCCCGCGTCGACCACGCTCGTATCGAGCTGCTGGAGCTTGACCGGCGCGTCGCAGCCGCCGCGCTCGGGGCAGGTCTGCCCCCAGCCGATGAGCCGCGACTTGGTACCGGCGTCGGCACCGGCCGCGAGCGCGACCGTCTCGGCCTTCACCGGCGAAGCCAGCTGCACGAGCGCGATGTCGCCGCCCGCGCCCTGCGGGTTGTAGTCCGGGTTGACGATGACCTTCTTGGCCTTCGCCTCCTCGCCGCCCTTCGTGCGGTCCGTGGTGCCGATCCGCGCCTGGATCTGGTCCGCGGAGGTGCCCTGCACGCAGTGCGCGGCGGTGACCACCCAGTCGGCCTTGATCAGGGAGCCGCCGCAGAAGTGCCCGCCGGAGGGGTCCTGCAACGACACCATGAACGAGTACGTCTGATCGGCGTCACTCCCGCCGACGATGTACGGCTGCACGTCCGCACTCGCCGCGCCGGCCCCGAACACGCTGGTCAGCACGCATGCCGCGCCCGTGACCAGCCCCATCACCAGAGATCGTGCCTTCATGATCCGCCTCTCGTCCGGTTCGTCCCCTGCCCCGGGGAACGCACCGGACGTTAGGCAATGTTGGTGATTTGGCAACACCGCCAAAAGTTGGTCTACTTGTCCAGAATCTCCTGGATCGCGGCGACGATCTCGGCTTCGGTCGCATCCTTCGTGACGCCGAGTTCGGCGAGCACCTCCGGACCGGTGCCCTCGCCGAGTTCGAGCAAGGCGAGCAGGATGTGTTCGGTGCCAACGAAATTGTGCCCGAGCCGCAGGCTTTCGCGCAGCGTCAGCTCCACGGACTTCTTCGACAGCGCAGTGAACGACGGAGTGTCCGATGAGGACGCCCCACGCGGCCCTGCGGCGGCGAGGGCCTTTTCCTTGGCTTCGGCCAAGGGCGCGCCGAGCTTTTCGATCACTTTCGCGGCAAGCCCGGTTTCTTCCGAGATCAGCCCGAGCAGCATGTGCTCGGTGCCGATCACCGGGCTATTCATCGATATCGCGGACTGCTGCGCCGCGACGATCACGCGGCGCGCTTTGTCGGTGTAGCGGCCGTAAACGCGTTGGTACGACTCCAGCGAAGCCTGATCGATCCCCTTGGGGACGAAGCGCTTCTGCGCCGCCTGCTTGGTCACGCCCATGCTCTGGCCGATTTCGGTCCAGGACGCGCCGGAGCGGCGGGCCTGGTCGACGAAGTGCCCGATGAGGTGGTCGGCGACCTCGCCGAGGTGCTCACCGGCGAGCACCGCGTCGGAAAGCTGGGTCAGGGAGTCGGAGTCGGGATGGGCCTGCTTGACGAAGGCGATCAGTTCGTCGAGCCGTACGGGGTTCTGGGCTGGTTCGCTCATGACGTCAACCATAGGTTGACGATTTGGCTCCGTCAACCCTGAGTTGACCAGCTCAGGCGAAGGGCAGCCCGACGTAGTTCTCCGCGAGACTGGTCGCCGCCGCCGTCGACGACGCCGTGTACCGGAGCTGCGAAAGCTGCAGGCGGCGGCCGAACCCGTCGGCGGCCGGGTCGACGTGCAGCATCGAGGTCATGAACCACGAGAAGTGCTCGGCACGCCACACCCGGCGCAGGCAAGTGTCCGAATAGGACTCCACCCTGGAAGAGTCGTTGCGCCGCAACAGATCCGTCAAAGCCGTCGACAGCACGACGACATCCGCGACGGCGAGGTTCATCCCCTTGGCCCCGGTCGGCGGGACGATGTGCGCGGCGTCCCCGGCGAGGAACAGCCTGCCGTGGCGCATCGGCTCGGCGACGAAGCTGCGCATCGGCGTGATCCCCTTGTCCAGGATCGGGCCTTCGTGCAGCGCGAAACCGCCGTTCGTGGCCAGCCGCGCGTGCAGTTCGCCGAAGATCCGCTCGTCCGGCCACGCCGCGATGTCCTCGTCCGGCGCCACCTGCAGGTAGAGGCGGGTGATCTCGGGCGAGCGCATGCTGTGCAGCGCGAACCCGCGTTCGTGGTGGGCGTAGATCAGCTCCTCGTCCGACGGCGGCGTCTTCGCGAGCACGCCGAGCCAGGCGAACGGGTACTCGCGGTCGAACGTGCGCAGCGCACCCGCGGGGACGGCGCGCCTGCTGATGCCGTGGAAGCCGTCGCAGCCCGCGATCACGTCGCAGCGCAGCTCGCGGGCGCGCCCGCCGGAATCGGTGTAGGTGATCGACGGCGCGTCCGAGCCGATCCCGTGCACGTCCACATCGGACACTTCGAATTCGATGGGCGGCCCGGCGTGCGCGGCGATCAGGTCCTTCACGATCTCCTGCTGCCCGTACACGGTGATCGACTTGCCGGTCAGCTCGGTCAGCGCGATCCGGTGGTCCTCGCCGTCGAACCGCAGCGAAAACCCGTGGTGCGGCAGGCCTTCCGCGTGCAGCCGCGCGCCGAGCCCGATCTCGTCGAGCAGGTCGACGGTCGGCTGCTCGCACACGCCCGCGCGCACGCGCTGCTCGACGTAAGCCCGATCGCGCGCTTCGAGGACGACGGAGTCGATCCCCTCGCGGTGCAGCAGCTGGGACAGCAGCAACCCCGCGGGGCCCGCCCCGATGATGCCGACCTGGGTCCTGGCCACGAACACTCCCTTCCTTCGCGAACGCCCGCAGTGTGCCCAGCCTCGTGCCTGCTTCACCAGCGGACCTTCCACTCAGCGGAAGCCTCTCTTAGGGCAGAGGCGAGGAGAGCGGGGCGCCCAGTGCTCGCGAAATTCCCCGCGCGGCGGCGCGGACGGCGGGGACGAGCGCCAGCGGGTCGGCGTTTTCGGACGGCACCACGATCGAGATCGCGGCCGCCACCTCGCCGTCGGCGCCGAACACCGGTGCCGCCACGGACAGCGCGATGAGTTCGATCTGCCCGTCGCTGATCGCGAACCCGTCCCTGCGCACGGTGGCGAGGGTCCGGCGGAGGTGCTCCCCGGTGCCGATCGTCTTGTCCGTGAACCGTTTCAGCGGCTCGGCCAGCACGGTTTCGGCCACCGTGGGCGAGTGCGCGAGCAGTGCCAACCCCACTCCCGTCGCGTGTGCGGGAAGCCGCCCGCCGACCCGCGACACGACGTTGACCGCGGCGCGCCCGGAAATCCGCTCCAGGTAGACGACCTCGGCGCCGTCCAGCACGGCGAGCTGCACGTTCTCGTGCGTCGCCTCGTACAGGTCCTCCAGGAACGGCATCGCGTTCTCGCGCAGGCCGGTGCCCCGCGGCGCGAGCGCCGCGACCTCCCACAGCCAGAGCCCCACGCGGTACCTGCCGTCGCCGTCGCGTTCGAGCGCGCCGCGTTTGGCCAGCTCACCGACCAGCCGGTGCGCCGTCGACAACGGCAGCCCGGCGCGGCGGCTCAGCTCGGACAGGCTCAGCGCCCGCCGGTCGGTGCTGAACGCGCCCAGCAGATCCAGCACCCGCTCGGCGACCGAGGGCGGGCTCGTCGCGTTGTGCCGCATCCGCCAAGGGTATGGCCGATTCGCCGGTTCCGGATCCGACCACGGGATGGCGTTCGTTAGTCCGAATCCGGCAGCAGTGGCCGCAGGAAGGTCCGGCGGTATCGAATGACGCAACCGGATTCGTCGCGGATCCGGTCGGCTTCGACGAAATCGGGGTCGGTGCCGAACAGCGATCGGTACTCCTCGTACGCGGCGAGGCTCTCGAAGCTGAACAGCGCCCGCGCTTCGTCGCTGGCGCCTTCCGCGGGCAGGAAGTAGCCGTGGTGGATGCCGCCGTGCCGCTCGACGAGTTCCATCCACCGCCGCGCGAACCGTTCGAAGTCCTCGATCTTGGCAGGGTCGATGACGTAGTCCACGACGCAGGTGATCATGTCCCGAGGATAAGCCCGGAAGGTCAGCCGACGTGCACCATCGGGCGTTGCTCCGGGTCCGGTTCGGCGCGACGCAGCACCTCACGCGTGACCGGCGGGATGTCGCCGTCGCCGAAGATCAGGTACCGCACGATGAACCGGAACGGGTTCCCCTCGGTCCACGCGAAGTAGATGTGCGGCAGCTTGCCCGTTTCGTCCCTGATGTGCAGCAGGATCGCCGCGATGGCGTTCGGGATCGACGGGCTCGTCACGCGCAGGATCCGGTACCCGTGCCGTTTTTCGCCCCGCACCCGCAGCGTCGACTCGAAGTCCGAGGCGTCCGAGATAGTGACTTCGAGAAAGATCAACGCCGAGTCGCTCGGAATGTGGTTGTCCTCGCGCGCTTCCCGTTCCTTTTCCCGGTATTCCTCCTCGTCGCGCGCGTCCGGTTCGTTCGCGATGATGCGGACGTGCCCGCTGCGCACCGCCTTGTCCAGGATCCGGGTGGCCGAGGCGTCGAAATCCACCTCGTCGACGCGCAGTTCCAGCGAACGCGTGGCACGGGAAACGAGCGACGTGGCGATGATCGCGAGAATAAAGAACGCGGCGATCTTCACGCCGTCGGGGCGTTCCACGATGTTCGCGATCGTGGTGTAGGCGAACACCACGGTGATCACCGAATACGCGATGAACGCGCGGTTCTGCTTCATTCGCTTCGCGGAAAGCGTGACCGCGACGGCGGCGGACGAAATGAGCACCAGCACACCGGTCGCGTACGCGCCGCCCTGCGCTTCCACGTTCGCGTCGAAGATCCAGGTGATCACGAACGCGATCACCGCGACCACGATCACCAGCGGCCGGGTCGCGCGGGCCCAGTCCGGCGCCATGCCGTAGCGCGGCAGGTACCTCGGCACGATGTTGAGCAGGCCAGCCATCGCGGACGCGCCGGCGAACCACAGGATCGCGATCGTGCTGACGTCGTAGACGGTGCCGAAGACGTCACCGAGGTAGCTGTGCGCGAGAAACGCCAGCGCGCGCCCGTTCGCCTGGCCACCGGCTTCGAACTCGTGCTGCGGGATCAGCACCGTGGTGGCGAAGCTGCTGGTGATCAGGAAGGCGCTCATGATCAGCGCGGCGGTGACCAGCAGGCGGCGGGTGTTCCGGATCCGCCCGGCCGGTTCCGCGTCGGTCTCGCCGTCCTTGCCGCGCACCAGCGGCATCACCGAAACCCCGGTCTCGAAGCCGGAAAGACCGAGCGCGAGCTTCGGGAACACGAGCAGCGCGACCCCGATCATCAGCCACGGGTTCGGGTGCTCGGAGATCACCAGGTTCTGCCAGTTCACCACGAGATCGGGGCTGGAGAACACGTGCGAGAGCGCGACGACGACCACGATCACGTTGAGCGTGAGGAAAACCCCGACCAGCACCACCGCGACGCCGATCGCTTCGGCGAACCCCTTGAGGAAGACCGCGCCCAGCAACGCGATCAGCAGGAGCGTGATGAGCACGCCCTTGTCGTGCAGGAAATCCGGGACGAACGGGTTTTCCACGACGTGGGCTGTCGCGTCGGCGGCCGACAGCGTGATGGTGATCACGAAGTCGGTCGCCACGAACCCGAGCAGCACGAGGACGAGCAACTTGCCCTTCCACCACGACAACAGCCGTTCGAGCATCGCGATCGAGCCCTGGCCGTGCGGGCTTTCCCTGGCCACCCTGCGGTAGATCGGCAACGCGCCGCCGAGGGTCAGCAGCACCAGCACGACGGTCGCGAGCGGCGAGAGCACGCCCGCGGCCAGCGCCGCGATCCCCGGCTGGTAGCCGAGGGTGGAGAAGTAGTCGACCCCGGTCAGGCACATCACCTTCCACCAGGGGTGGTCGTGCCGCTTGACCGGTTCGCGCCGGCCGCCCGTGAGCTGTTCGGCGCGCTTGTGCTCCCCTTCGAGCAGCCATGCCGTGAACTTGCCCGGTTTCTTGCGCGTGGTGACAGTCACCTGTGGTCTCCCCGACCCCGACTTGGCTGGACGCGGCCCATCCTGCCCTTACGATGAGCGCGTGACCACCGCACCCGCCACGGTCGAGTTCAGCGAGCACGGTCTCGCGGTGCTGACGATCGACGCCGGACCACTGAACCTGTACACCGCGCAGCTCCACGAAGCGTTCGACGCCGCACTGGACAAGGTCGAGGCCGAGCGCACCAGAGCGCTGCTGGTGCGGGCCGAGGGCAAGATCGTCAGCGGCGGCGTCGACGTGGGCCTGTTCGCCGCGCAGGACGGGCCCGACCGCGCGAAGGTGCTCTTCGACCGCATGCTCGCACTGCCGAACCGGATCGCGGCGCTGCCGTTCCCGACCGTGTTCGCCGCGCACGGGCTGTGCCTGACTTGGGCGTTCGAGGTGGCGGTCGCGTGCGACCTGATCCTCGCCACGGAGAACGCGAAATTCGGCCTGGTGGAAAAGGTCGTCGGGCTCACGCCGACGATGGGCGGCACGCAGCGGCTCGCGGCACGCGCGGGGGTGGGCAGGGCGAAGGAGTTCGTGATGACCGGCGACCGCTACAGCGCGGCGACGCTGGAAAGCTGGAACGTCGTCAACCGCGTGCTGCCCGCCGACGGGTTCGACGAGGCCGCGCACGCGTTCGCGGCCTCGCTCGCGGAAGGCCCCACCAAGGCGCACGCCGCGACGAAGGAAGTGCTCGCCCACTTCGAACGCGGCGGTGTCGACGAAGCGAACGAGCACATCACCGCGATCGCCGCGGACCTCTACCGCACGCGCGACCTGCCCGCCGCGGTGCGCTCGTTCCTCGCCGACGGACCGGGGAAGGCCACCTTCACCGGCTCCTGATCGGTCCACAGTGGACTACGACGGCGGCGCCAGCACTACGCCGGTGTCGTAGCCGCCCATGCCCAGTGCGGATTTGAACACCAGGCCGTCCTCCATTTCGACGGGACCGGCGAGCAGTTGCGGGTGGGCCTCGGCGACCGGGACTGGTGCCAGGATCCTGCCGCGCTCGTAGCTCAGCCCGGCGAGGGCGAGTTCGAGCATCGCGGACGCCGACTGGCAGTGCCCTGTCAACGGCTTCGTCGAATAGATCCCGGTGTCGGGCCGGAAAAACCGCTCGACCATCGCGGCCTCGGCCTCGTCGCACTGCTTGGTGCCGGGGCCGTGCGCGGAGAAGTACCGGATGTCCTGACCGGAAACACCGGCGTTTTCCAGCGCACCCGCGTAGCAGGCGTCGATTTCCTCCCATTTCGGGTCGATCGCGGTGGGGTGGAACGCCTCGTGCGTGATCGCGCCGCCGAGCAGCTTCGCGTACGGGTTCGCGGCCCGCTCCGACACGATCATCGCGACGGAAGCTTCCCCTGGGACGAAACCGCGGCTGCCCTTCTGGAACGGGCGGCAGCCGT
The DNA here is from genome assembly GCF_018736145.1 of Amycolatopsis sp. CA-230715. Classification (GTDB taxonomy): domain Bacteria; phylum Actinomycetota; class Actinomycetes; order Mycobacteriales; family Pseudonocardiaceae; genus Amycolatopsis. The sequence goes on along the minus strand of NZ_CP059997.1, from coordinate 4,933,404 downwards.
CGAGCGGCTCGGAATCGGTGTAGGCCGCGCCCAGCCGGACGAAATGGGCCACGTTCTCGGGGGTCAGCGAAACGTCCGTGGTGATCACGAGGACGTCGTCGGCGAATCCGGAGTCGATCCACATCTTCGCGGTGAGCACGGCGGCGTTGCCGGACGCGCACATCGCGCTGATCGTCATCGCGGGGCCGTGGAAGCCGAATTCCTTCATCAGCATCGCGACCGGTGTCGACGGAAGCTGGGCGAGGTAGTCGCGCACCGGTCGTTCACCGCCGCAGTCGAGGTAGAACTCCCGCCACAGATCCGTCTCGCCGAGTGAGACGCCGTGGACGAGCCCGACGCGGCGCCCCGGCGTCCAGCCCCGCGCTTCGGCGTCGGCGACGGCCTCCCTGGCGGCGGCCCGCATCGCCCTGGCGAAGCGGCTGAGCCCGTCTTCGGGCTCCCCGCCGAACGGCACGTGCGCCACCCAGCCACCGTCGCCGCCGTCCGCGTGGCCGTACCCGTCGACGCGGGTCGCCGCCGGTTTTCCGGTGGCGAGCCCGTCCCACAGTCGCTCACGGCCCCAGCCGTACGCGCTGACGGCACCGATACCCACGAACCCTGACCCGTTACGCCCCATAATCCGGCCTCGGCTTTCTCGTACCGTGTGACCGGCCCGGTCCGGACCGGTCATCCTGATCCGCGTCTGATCGCGTATCGGCCCGACCACCGGATGTGATCCACAGTGGTAGAGACCAATTTTCGTCGACAAGGGGTGTGCTCATTGTGCCTCTGCGGCCTACTGTGGGCACAACGAACGGCCGTGATCGAAACGGGGCACGGTGGGACTGCGGATCGGACGGGACATGGAGGCAGGGGGCCACGACGCCACCAGGGATCGCGGCGCGGACGCCGTGACCGACCGAACGGTCGGCGCCGAACCCGTGGCTACCTGGTCTGCCGACTTCACCACGAACACCGTCACTTGGACTCCGCAAATCCCGACGGTGCTCAGCTTAACCGGGACAAATCCGACGGAGATTCGCGACCGTTTGGCGGAACTGGTTGCTCCATTGACCGCATTGTCGAAGACCGCGAGGGTCGGTGACGAGGTCGAACTCGACCAGGCCTACCGCAGCCCGGACGGCGACCAGCGCTGGATCCGGCTCCGCGCGCACACGGTGGGTGACGAAACCGTGCGCGGACTGTCGGGTGTCGCGAGCGACGTCACCGAGCAGCACACCGACCGGCAGGCGCTCGCCGACCTGTCCGACCGCTACCGGCTGCTCGTCGAGCTGAGCCCCGACGGCATCTGCGTCCACCAGAACGGCATCGTCGTCTACGCGAACCCCTCCGCGGTGCGGATGGTCGGCGCCGCGAACGTCGAGGCGGTGCTCGGCAGGGCGCTGTTCGACTTCGTCGAGCCGCGGTCGCTGCCCGAGCTGAAGGCGAGGATCGCCAGCCTCGGCGCCCCGGGTGCCCGCTCGGAGCCGACCGAGATGACGATGCGCACCATGAAGGGCGGAACGCTCGCCATGGAAACGGTGTCGGTCCGCACGACCTGGCAGGGGCGGCCCGCCTACCAGGCGATCATGCGCGACATCACCGCGCAGAAGGCCGCCGCGGCCGCGCTGCGGTACCAGGCCGCGCTCGTCACGCACGTCAGCGACGCGATCATCGCCACCGATCGGCACGGCCTCGTCACGAGCTGGAACCCCGCCGCGGAAAGCGTGTACGCCAGGTCCGCGGCCGAGGCGATCGGCAAACCGGTCCGCGAGGTCGTCGGCGCGCAGCTCGACCCGGGATGGGTCGTGCGCTTCGGCGGGGTCATCCAGACCGCGCACCGCCGCGCCGACGGGGTGGCGCTCGCGATCAGGGTGTCGGCGTCGGAAATGGGCGACGGCTACGTGCTGGTCTGCGCCGACGAAACCGCGCGCCGCCGCGCCGAGCAGCACTTCAGCACCGTCGTCGCGTCGCTGGACGAAGGCGTGATGGTGATCGGCCCGACCGGCGTGATCACCACGGCGAACCCGGCCGCGCACCGGATACTCGGCATCGTCGGCACCGCCGCGCTCGTCGGCATGCGGACCAGCGAACTCGCGCTCTACGACGAGGCGGGCCGCCGCATCCCGCAGGACGGCTACCCGACCGCGATGGCCCGCCGCTCCGGCGAGCCGCAGAACGGGCGCGTGGTCAGGGTTCGCGGGCCGGAAGGGCGTTCCGTGTGGCTCTCGCTCACCGCGCGCACGCTCAATCCCGACGATCCCGGCCCGCCGTCGGTGGTGGCCTCCTTCACCGACATCACCGAGCGCCGCGCGATCGCCGAACGGCTCGCCCACGAAGCGACCCACGACCCGCTCACCGGCCTCGCCAACCGCACGCTCGTGCTGCGCAGGCTCACCGCCGCGCTCGGGCAGTCCGATGTGACCTCGGTGCTGTTCATCGACCTCGACAAGTTCAAGGTCATCAACGATTCGCTCGGTCATTCCGTCGGCGACCGCGTGCTGCAGGCCGCGGGCGAGCGGCTGCACCAGTGCGTGTCGCCGCGCGATCTCGTCGGCAGGCTCGGCGGTGACGAGTTCGTGGTCGTGACCTCGACGGTCACCGACCGCGAGGAGGTCACGCAGCTGACCGAGCGCCTGCGCGCCGCGCTGACCAGGCCGGTCGCGGTCGATGGGCGGCAGCTGCACGTGGACGCGAGCGTCGGCATCGTGCTCGCCGCGCGCGGCGACGAGCGCACCGCGGAGGATCTGCTTCGCGACGCCGATGTCGCGATGTACCAGGCGAAAACGCTCGGCAGGGGCCGGTACGAGTTCTTCGACGTGGAACTGCGCGAACGGATGCAGCGCAGGCTCCGGCTGGAGCAGGACCTCCGCGCCGGTGTCCACAATGGACAACTATGGCCCGCGTACCAGCCGGTGGTGGACATCGCCACGAAGCGGATCGTCGCGGTCGAAGCGCTGCTGCGGTGGGACCACCCGGCGCACGGCCCGGTTTCGCCGACGGAGTTCATCCCGCTGGCCGAGGAAAGCGACCTGATCAACACGATCGGCGCGCACGTGCTCACCACGACCGTGCACGAGGTCGCCGGGTGGCGCGACCGGCGCGGTGTCGAACTCGACCTCGAAGTGAACCTTTCGGTGCGCCAGCTGGAAGATCCCGGACTGGTGCCCGCGGTCAGCGAGGTGCTCCGGATGACCGGCCTGTCGCCGGAGTCGCTGTGCCTCGAAGTCACCGAGAGCGCGCTGATGCGGGATCCCTCGGCGGCTTCCGGGGTGCTGCAGGAGTTGCGCGATCTCGGGGCCAGGCTCGCCATCGACGATTTCGGCACCGGCTACTCGTCGCTCGCGCAACTGCGCAAGCTGCCGCTCGACACGTTGAAGATCGACCAGACCTTCGTCGCCGAACTGGGCACCTCGCGCGAGGCCGCCGCGATCGTGGCCAGCATCATCGCGATGGCGCACGCCGTCGGCCTGACCGTGATCGCCGAAGGCGTGGAAACCTCGGGGCAACTGCAAATACTCGCCGAACTGGGCTGCGACCAGGCGCAGGGCTACTACTTCGGGAAACCGGGCTCGGCCGCCGCACTGCTCCGCCTCATCGGCCCCGATCAACGGTGGGCCCCGGAACCCTGCTGACTTCCGGGGCGGCTTCAGCGGGTGCCCCCGATGCCCCGAAGGCCACCCTCGGGGCATCTAGCGCCACGATCGCGGCCCTCGCGGCAGACGGCCACCCCGGCGCCCGTCCCCGAAGGTGGCCTTCGGGGCGTCTAGCCTCGGTCTTTCATGGTGATCTGTAGGTGATGTTGATGTTGGAGATGTTGATGTTGTTGGGTGTGGTTTTGGGTGTGGGCAGGTTGTAGTTGCCGATCTGCTGGGGTATCGGCTGCTCCGGGGTCTTTCGGGTTGTCGGGTCAGGGGTGGTGTGGGTTAGGGGAAAGCGGTGCGGATGCGGTGGAATCCGGTGGCGATTGCGGGGGCCCAGCGCCATGTCCGGTCGATGCGCAGATGGGTTTGGCGTGCGCTGCGGGTGATGCGGGCGGCGACGTGCAGGACGCGGTAACGGAAGGTGGTGATCTCGATCCGGGCGAGGTCGGGCTGGTCGGTGAAGCCGATCAGTTGGCTCCAGCAGACCAGGTCGATCGCGGTGAGCACGGCCTGTAGCCAGGCTGTGTTTTCGGCGAGTCCGCGACAGGGCAGGTTGCGCAGGCCGGTGGCTTTGGCCTCGCGGATGCGGTCTTCCATCCGGGCGCGTTGACGGTGTCGCAGTTCCAGCCCGGCGGCCTGGCCGGGGATGATCCCGGGTGCGGTGTCGGTGAGCAGCGCGGTGATCCGCATCCCGTCGGCGTCGGTGAATCGTAGCTGCGCGCCGGGGTGCGGGCGTTCTTTGCGCAGGATCAGCCGTGACCCTTCGGGCCACTTCGACAGGTCGATCGCGGTGCTGATCTCGGTGACCCAGGCTCCGTCCCGGATCCCGTCCCCAGGCTCGACCGCGGGATGCCAGCACGAAGCCGGGATCGCGTCGACGATGCGCTGCACCCGCGCGTCGACCGGGAACCCGAAGGAGAACCCGACGCCCCGGTCCCGGCAGGTCTGGGCGAAGGTGTGGCTGGCCCCGGCGGAATCACTGCGCGCGAGCAGCCGCGGCGAATCGGGGTCGCCGGGGCGGGGCCGGGCGTAGGTGGGCAACGCCGCCAGCGCCGCATCGAGCACGGCGACGTGATCGGCCGCGGTGCTCGACCCCGCGTTGCCTGGGCGCAGCAACCCGGCCAAGGCTTCCCCGCCGGCGATCTGCGGGCGATCGAGGAAACACAACAGCGGGTGAAACCCGAACGTGTGCTTCCACGTCGCTGCCGCGTCCTGCTTGTCCGAGTGCGCCAGCACGATCGTGGCATCGAAATCCAGACACAGCTCCTCGGACAGGTCCGGGGCAGCCCCGGCCTCCCACGCCCGTTGCCGCGCGGCGGCACGGGCGGCCTGCACCGCGGGCAGATGGGCCTCGTCGATCCGCTCGAGTAACCGCCACGCCGTCGGCATCGACGCGACCGGCCCGAACAGATCCTCCCGGTCCCGCAGCACCGCGATCCCCGACACCGCGTCCGCGCCATCCGCGATCGCCACCGCCACATCAGCGAACACCTGCCCCGGCGCATGCACCGCGACACCACGATAAGTATCAGCCAACGCCGAGTTCACCGCCCCGACCAAACCCGTGACCTCAGCCATCTCCCGCAACAACCCGACACCAGCATGCGACACGACACCAGCACCATCCGCGCTGACCTTCACCCGACCAGAACGCTTGCTATCCTTCACCCGCGAAGTGCCTTCCCGTTCGAGAAACCGGACCCTAGACAAGTCCCAGTTTCCCCTACAGGACAGGCACTTTCGCGCATTCAACCCCCACGACACCCCACCACCCATGAAACACCCAGGCTAGCGCCGTGAACTCGGCCCTCGTAACAAACTCCCACCGTCGTGGCGGGCGCTCCTCTGCCCCGAAGGTGGCCTTCACGGCGCCCAGCGCCCCGAAGGCCACCTTCGGGGCATCCGGATCACGTCTCAGCGGATATCCGTGCCCGTGGTGGCGACGAAGGCTCGCCATGCCGTGGCAGGCACCCGAAGAGTGCCCGACTTCCGCGCCTTGGTGTCCCGCACGCCCACTGTGGCGCCCAGGTTCACCTCCACGCAACTGGTGCTTTGCTGGCTACGACTGGACTTCTTCCACTGACCGGCAGCGGTCATGTTCTCGCTCCATCCTGTCGACCCGAGCAGCGATGAGGGACACCGATTCCTTCGGCCCCAACGCCACTTGGGCCACCTTATCGGCCGCATTCCGGTATCCGCTCACATACTCGTCGTCGCTCAGGAAGAGCCCGCTGATCCGGGTTTCGACCTGAACAACCGGTTGCGCCACATCGGAATCCATGAGCACGAACGGTGTCTCCAGCCCCGGATGCCATCCGACGTCGAACGGAACCACTCGAATGTCCACATTGGATTTGGCGGACAGCTCCAGCAGGTACCGGCACTGCGCGAGCAGCACATCGCGACCACCGATCTCCTGGCGCAACGCGGCTTCGCCGATCAGCGCAACGAAGTGGGCCGGATGCGGCCTGAAAATTGCGTCGCGGCGCCCGACTCTGATCGCGATGCGCATCTCGATCTCCGAAGCAGGAACACTGCCCGCCGACATGATTGCCCGAGCGTAGTCGGTCGTCTGCAGCAGACCGGGGATCAGCAGCGGAGCCATGTCGATGATCACGGTCGCCGAGCGTTCGAACTCCAAGACCGCGGCGAGGTGTTGACGTTGCTCCGGAAGGGTGGCGGCGAGCCACAACGGCCCGGCCGTGCCACCGCGCGCCATCTCGACGAGTTCCTCGTACCGCGCGCCACCCACACCGAGCGTGGTGAGCATTCGCGCGATCTCGGCGACATCGGTGCCTCGCTTGCCGGTTTCGATGCGGGAGACCGTGCCGGGATCCTTTCCCAACCGGCCCGCGAATTGGCGCAGGCCCACACCTGCTTCTTCGCGCAGTTCGCGGATCGCCGCGCCGAGAGCGCGCGCTTTCGGAGTTGCTCTGTTGCCTGCCATGCAACGCACATTATTGATCCTGACCTGCGGATTCATCCCTCGATCAGTGACTTGCGGTGCGGGTCCGTACCGGCTGTTTTGGTAACCAACAACGGCGCAACATCCGCAACAGAGGACCGACCCCATGAGCTGGCGGCGCGATATGCACGGCAACATCGAAGATCCCGACGGCACCGGCCCCGTCAACGAAGAGTTCCGGCCCGTTGTCGGCGGCGTCCGGCATCGGACCGGCGAAACAGAAATTCCCCCGAACGCCGCAACGATCCGGATGTTGTGCGGATTCCTGTGGAAAGTGCACCGCACCAAGAAGTCCCCGCACATCTACGACTGCCACGCCTGCGAAGAGGAGTTCACCGAGGGTCGTCCTGCCGGACGCCACGAGGGCCGAGAACGCGGCGCTAGACGCCCCGAAGGCCACCTTCGGGGACCGGCGCCCTTCGGGTGGAACGAGGCGAGGGGACGATCTGCGGCGTCTAGTTCCCCGAGGGTGGCCTTCGGGGCATTTCGCCGAGAACGATCAGCAGGGCTGCAGTGCTTCCAGTGCTTCGCGGAGCTTGCCGCTGACTTCGACCGGGCGGCGCGAACCCCGGTCCACGAACACGTGCACGAAATGGCCCTCCGCGATCAATTCCTCCTCGCGGAACATGCCGATCTCGTACCGCACGCTGGACCGGCCGAGGTGCCCGACGCGCAACCCCACCGACAGTGTGTCCGGAAAGGACACCGAGCCGCGGTAGTTGCAGTGCGATTCGACGCACAGGCCGATCGTTTCGCCGTCGTGCATGTCGAGGCCGCCGCGGTCGATCAGCCAGGTGTTGATCACGGTGTCCATCAGCGCGTAGTGCACGACGTTGTTGACGTGCCCATAGACGTCGTTGTCCTTCCACCGCAACGGAACCTGCTGCCAGTGCGGGTAGTCGCTCACCACAGGGCCACCGATCGGCGGAAGACACCGGCGAGGTCTTCGGCGTCCGCTTCGCGCGGCGCGGTCGCGAGCAGGCGCTGCTGCTTGAGCGTGCCCTGCACCAGTTCGTCCACATCGGACTCCGAGTAGCCGACCTCGCCGATCCCGTTCGGGATGCCGATCCGCCGCATCAGCGCCTTCAACGCCGACGGCAGGTAGTCCGCGTCCGCTGGCACGTCCAGGTCCGGCGCGAGCAGGCGGGCCACCCGCAGGTGCCGTTCGGGCGCCGCGTCGAAGGTGAACCGGAACGCCTCCGGCGCGGTCAGCGAAACCGCCATTCCGTGCGGCACCATGGCTTCCTCGCCGGGGTAGCCCGCGGGGTGGAAGTCGCGCACCTGCCCCGCGATCGGGTACGCGTTGGCGTGCGGGATGTGCACGCCCGCGTTGCCGAAGCCGAGCCCCGCGAACGTCGCGGCCAGCGCCAGGTCTTCGCGTGCGCGCACGTTGTCGCCGTCTTCCACCGCCGCGGGCAGCGCTTCGCGCAACAGGTCGAGCGACTTCTCCGCGAACATGTCGGCGAGGGGATTCGAGCCGCAGTAAGGCACCCGCTGCTCGGGGCGCTTGCGGTCGAACTCGGTGTACGGCTTCGCGGTGTAGCTCTCCGCGGCGTGGCACAGGATGTCCATCCCGCTGGCCGCGGTCACCTCGGCGGGCTGGCTCAGCGACAGCCTCGGGTCCACCACGGCCAGGGTCGGCCGGAGCTTCAGGTGGCTGATCCCGCTCTTCACCCGCAGCGACAGCACGTCCAGCACGCACACCGTGGTGCTTTCGGCGCCGGTGCCGGTGGTCGTCGGCACCGCGACGAACGGCTTCAACGGCTTCTCCGGGGCCCTACCGCCGCCAACCGGCGCATTGACGTAGTCCATCAGCTCGCCGTCGTTGCTCATCAGCAGGTTCACCGCTTTGGCGGTGTCGATGCTGGAGCCGCCACCGACCGCGACGAACGCGTCCCACGGGCCGGTGCCACGCGCGTGGTCGACCGCCTTGCGCATGCTCACGTCGGTCGGCTCGACGTGCACGTCGTCGAACACCTCGGCCGCCAGCCCGTAGGACCGCAACCCCTCGGCGATCCGCCGCGGCCAGCCGGTGGCGGCGACCCCGGGATCGGTGATGACGAGGACCCGGCGCGCGCCGAGCTGGGTCAGGTCGTAGCCGATTTCGTCGCTCGCGCCGCGGCCGTACTTCAACGCGGGGGCACCGTAGGTGAACACGGTTTCTCGGTCAGGTGTCACGTCCACGCCCCGAGCTTAAGGGGGCGCGCCGCCGGAGAAGAAGATCTCGATAATCCGTCATTTCAGACATCTCGGTGAAGGATTCCCGAATCCGGTCAACTCTGCGGTGCTTCTCGCTCCGCTAAGTAAGTGACCCTTCACTTGACCGGGTGATCAAGGCGCCCTTAACTTGGCCCATCAGGTATCACCGAGGTTGGACCGTCGCGCAGACGGCCGTACGTATTCTCGCCGAGGCCGGTGTGCGTCGCGCGTACACGGTCCCCGGCGAGTCCTTTCTCGAACTCTTGGACGTCCTGCAGCTCCAGCGCTCGATCTCGCTGATCACGACGCGGCACGAAGCGGGCGCGGCGTTCATGGCCGAGGCCGAGGGCAAGCTGCGCGACGTGCCCGCGCTCGTGCTCGGCAGCAAGGGCCCCGGGATCGCGAACCTGGCGATCGGCGTGCACACGGCGTACCAGGACGAGACGCCGATGATCGTCATCCTCGGCGAGACCGCGTCGAACCTGCTGAAGTACAGCGGCCCCAGCGATCCCGACCTGACCGGCATGTTCTCGTCGTTCGTGAAATGGGCAGGGAAGGCCAGGAGCGCGACCGACGTGCCGAAGCTCCTCGTCGAAGCGATCAACGCGGCCAGGACCGGGCGCCGGGGGCCCGCGGTGCTCGCGGTGCCGAGCGATTTCTGGGTCGCCCCGTTCGACCAGTCGCTCGCCGATCCCGACCTGGCGATGCGCACCGGAACCCTGCACCGCTCCGCCGACGAGGTCGCCGCGCTGCTCGCCGATTCGAAGTACCCGGTGGTGATCGCGGGCGGCAGGGCCCGCTGGGCGCGCGACGAGCTGGTGATGACCGCCGAGCACCTCGGGTTCGCCGTCTACAACGCGTTCCGCAGGCAGGACGCGTTCCCGGAGACCCACGAGCGCTACGCCGGGCACCTCGGCGTCGGGATCCCGGCGCGCCAGCTCGACGCGATGGAGCGCGCCGATCTCGTGCTGTGCCTCGGCACCCGGCTCGACGAGGTGACCACCCAGAACTACCGCTACCCGCTGCCGTCGCAGACGCTGGTGATGGTCGGCACCGGCCCGGCCGACGCGCGGCGCGGCGGGCTGACCTTCCGGGTCGCCTCCGAGGTCGAACCCTTCCTCCGCGAGCTGCGCTCGGTCGCCGCGCCGCGGACGCGCCGCAGTTCGGCGGCGAACGCGGCGGTGCACACCTTCATGACCCCGCCCGACACCCGCGACAGCGTGCTCGTGCACCCCGCCGACGTCGTGCGGACGGTGCGCCGCCACGCGCCGGAGGACACCATCGTCACGAACGACGCGAGCGCGTTCGCCGGGTTCGTGCACCGCTACTGGTGCTTCACCGCCGCGCGCTCGCAGCTCGGCCCCGCGAACGGCGCGATGGGGTACGCGGTGCCCGCCGCGGTCGCCGCCAAGCTCGCCGAGCCGGAGCGCACGGTGTTCGCGATGGTCGGCGACGGCGCCGCGCTGATGACCGGGCAGGAGATCGAGACGGCGGTGCGCTACCGGGTGCCGATCATCGTGATCGTGTTCCAGAACGGCGTGTACGGCACGATGGCGATGCACCAGGCCAGGACGCACGGACGGCTCGCCGGGGTCACCCTGCCCGCGGTCGACTTCGCGGCGTGGGCGCGCGGGCTCGGCGCCGCGGGCTACATGGTCGAGGACCCGCAGGAGCTGGAGCCGACGATCTCGCGCGCGCTGCGGCACCAGCGGCCCGTCCTGATCGACGTGCGGACCGACCCGGACGTGATCACCCCGGAGACCAGGCTGAGCGAGCTGTACCACGGTGATCGCTCCGGGTGAGGCAACACGCCCCGGTCGTGGGTTGGCGCGCGCCCCCATCTGTGCTTTACTTCCACTGGTCTCAAAGTTTTTGTGTTCGTGCTAACCCACGCTCGCAAGACATAGCGGGCGTAGTGGTTCCTCTTCCGGGAAGCAAACCGCTCGTGTTGAGCCCGAGCTGCCGAAGTGGCTTCTCGTTTTGTTTGTTACACATGGAGATATCTTTTATGACGCAGGGCACTGTGAAGTGGTTCAACTCCGAGAAGGGGTTCGGCTTCATCACCCCCGACAGCGGCGGCGGCGACGTCTTCGTGCACTACTCGGAGATCCAGGGTAACGGTTTCCGTACCCTCGAGGAGAACGCGCGAGTCGAGTTCGAGATCGGTCAGGGCCAGAAGGGCCCGCAGGCCACCTCGGTCACCGTCATCTGACGAAGACTTCGAAACGAAGCCGTCGCCCCACGGGGCGGCGGCTTCTTTCGCGTTCGGGCAACCCCATACCCCCTTGGGGTATAGTCGGAGCTGAAGAGAAGACGAGGAGCCAGCGATGCGCGGATACACCGACGACAAGGACGCCTACGTCAAGCGGCTGCGGCGGATCGAAGGCCAGGTGCGCGGCCTCGCCCGGATGATCGAGAACGACGAGTACTGCATCGACGTGCTCACCCAGATCTCCGCCGCCACCAAGGCACTGCGGTCGGTCTCGCTCGCGCTGCTCGACGAGCACCTCAAGCACTGCGTGGCCGAGGCGCTCGAAAGCGGCGGCGACGAAGCCGACGAGAAGGTGCGCGAAGCCAGCGAAGCGATCGCCCGCCTCGTCCGTTCCTGACCAGCAAGGGAGTGCGTTCGATGACCGAGTCCAGCTACACCGTCACCGGGATGACCTGCGGCCACTGCGCGGGCGCCGTGCGCGAAGAGGTCGGCGCGCTCGCGGGCGTCGCCAAGGTCGACGTCGACGTCCAGTCCGGTTCCGTCGTGGTGACCAGCGAAGCGCCCCTCGCGGTCGACGACGTGCGCGCCGCCGTCGAGGAAGCGGGCTACGCGCTCGCCTGACGAGCACAGTTCACCCGTCGCGGTAGTTTCCGCGCCGCATGCTCGGCGCATGGATGATCTTCTGTTCGCGCCGCTGTCCGAGGTTCACCGCGCGCTCGTGGCGGGCACCGTCTCGCCGGTCGAGCTGCTCGACGCGTCCTTGGACCGGGTGCGCCGCTGGGAACCGGCGCTCAACGCGTTCGTGACGGTGCTCGCCGAGCCCGCGCGCGAAGAGGCCCTTCGCGCGGAACGGGCATTGCGCGACGGCGGGCCCGTCACGGTGCTGACCGGGATCCCGGTCACCGTGAAGGACCTTTTCGACACCGCGGGGGTCCGCACCACGGCCGGTTCCCGGATCCTCGCCTCGCGCGTGCCCGCCCGCGACGCTTCGCTCGTTTCGGCACTGCGGCGAGCGGGTGCCGTGCTCGTCGGAAAGACGAACCTGCACGAGTTCGCGTACGGGTTCCCGCATCCCGACTACGGCCAGGCGCAGAACCCGTGGAACTCCGACCGCACCGCGGGCGGCTCGAGCTCCGGCTCCGCCGCCTCGCTCGCCGCGGGCATCGGCTACGCCTCGCTCGCCAGTGACACCGGCGGCTCCACCCGGCTCCCAGCTGCATTTAGCGGGCTAAACGCGCTCAAGCCGTCCCGGGGGCTGCTGGCCCGCGACGGGATGCTGCCGCTGTCCCCGACCCTCGATCACGTCGGCCTGCTCACGCGTCGCGCCGAGGACAGCGCGCTGGTCCTGCGGGCACTGACCGGCCACCCGGTACCCGAGCCGTCGATGACGGGCCTCCGGATCGGCGTCGTCACCGACCTGCTCGGCGACCCGCTCACCGACGACGTCCGCGACGTCTTCGAGAAGGCGCTCTTCCCCGGCGCGCGGGAAGTCCGGCTGCCGGGCATCGTCGACCTCGGCGCGCAGTTCGTCACGATCATGCTCGCCGAGGCGACGTGGGAGCACCGAGAGTGGTACCCGTCGCGCGAAGCCGAGTACGCGGCGGGCACGCGCGCCAACCTGGCCGCGGGCGCGAAGGTCACGGCCGTCGAGTACCTCGCCGCTCTCCACGCGCGCGAACGATTCCGCCGCGACGTCGACGCCCTGCTGACCGAAGTGGACGTGCTCGTCAGCCCGACGATCGGGTTCACCGCGCCGGAACGCGAACCCGATTTCGAAGGCGGCGGCACCGGGTACATCCAGCGCACGATCCCGTTCAACGCGTCCGGGCATCCCGCGATGAGTGTGCCCGCCGGACTCGCGCGCGACGGTCTGCCGGTGGGCCTCCAACTCGTCGCCGCACGGGAAAGCACGCTGTACCGGGTCGCGCTCGCGCACGAGAAGGCCGTCGGCCCGTTGCTCCGGAGAAAGAGCGAAAAATACCTGACGTGATCTGTCAGGTTTGCCGCATAGCGTTGCGCGCATGACATCACCCGCAACGCTCGTCATGGTCACGCTCGACTGCCCCGACCCCCGCGTCCTCGCGGAGTTCTACCACCAGGTGACCGGCTGGGAGATCGCGCACAGCGAGGTCGACTACGCCATGGTTTCCCAGGAGGGCCAGGTCCCGATCGGCTTCCAGCGCGCCGACGAGTTCGCGCCGCCGCGCTGGCCGGGCGCCGAGGTTCCCCAGCAGTTCCACCTCGACTTCATCGTCGAGGACCTGGACGCCACCGAGAAGAAACTGCTCGCCGCGGGCGCGGGCAAGCCCGAGTTCCAGCCGGGTGGCGACAAGTGGCGCGTGCTCACCGATCCCGCCGGGCACCCGTTCTGCGTGTGCCTGCGGAGCTGATCGGTTCCGATTTCGGGCCTCGCGGGGGACACTGTCGACGTGTTCCAGGAGCACCTCGAGGCAGCGTTGCCGGTCGGGGCGGACCCCCGGCGGCACGCGCACGCCCTGGCCGAGGTGCACGAAGCCGCGCTTTCCGGCGATGCGCTGCCCAGGCGTCCCCGGTCCGTGATCGAGGCGTCCTGGCAGCGCATGCGGCGGCTCGGCATCGATCCCGACCGCGGCGCGCAGCGCGCCCCGCTGGGGCCCGCCGAACTGGAGTCCCGCCGCCGGGCCAGCGGGCTCGCCGACGCGTTGCCGATCCTGCGCGGCGGGCTCATCAGCCTCGCTGAGGAGGCCGCGCACATCATGGTGGTCGTCGACGCCGAAGGCAGGGTGCTCTGGCGCGACGGCAGCACCGCGGTGCGCCGCCGCGCCGACGGGCTGGGCTTCACCGAGGGCGTCGACTGGCACGAGGACGCCGTCGGCACGAACGCGATCGGCACCGCGCTCGTCGCGCGGCGCCCGGTGCAGGTGTACTCCGCCGAGCACTACGTCCGCTCGCACCACGGCTGGACGTGCGCGGCCGCCCCGCTGCACGACCCGAGGGACGGCAGACTGCTCGGCGTCGTGGACCTGTCTGGCCCGGCGTCGACCGTGCACGCTTCGACGCTCGCCCTCGTCGACGCCGTCGCCCGGCTCGCCGAATCGCAACTGCGCAACGCCCACCTCGCCGAACTGGACCGGCTCCGCGGCGTGGCGGCCCCGGTGCTGGCGAAGGCGGGCGGCGGCGCGCTCGTCGCCGACCGGCACGGCTGGATCGCCGCGTCCTCGGGTCTCGCCCCGGTCGACCGCATCGTTTTGCCCGCGAACTGCACTCCGGGCCGCACCTGGCTGCCCGCGTTCGGGACCTGCGTCGTCGAACCGCTGCCCGGCGGCTGGCTCGTCCGGCCCGCGGCGGACGCGTCACCGGCGACCAAGGTCGAGCTGGATGTCAGCACGCCGCGCGCCAGCACGCTCACCGTCACCGGCCAGTCCGGCACCTGGACCCACCCGCTGAGCCCTCGGCACGCCGAAGTGCTCTACGTGCTCGCCTGCCACCGCGACGGCAGGTCCGCCGCGGAGCTGGCCGCCGACCTCTTCGGCGACGCCGACCGCACCGTCACCGTGCGCGCGGAGATGTCCCGGCTGCGCCGCACCTTCGGCGGCATCCTCGACGGCAGGCCGTACCGCTTCGCCGACGGCATCGACGTGGTCGTCCACCGCCCGCCGGACCCGGAGCAGGTCCTGCCGCACTCCCTAGCCCCCGCGATCCGGATCGCCACGCCCCGAAGGTGACCTTCGGGGCATCTAACGCCACCTTCTCGGCCCTCGCGAGTGTGCGGGCCGGGGTTGCTCGTGCCCCGAAGGTGGCCTTCGGGGCGGTAGATGCCCTGAACGTCACTTTCGGGGCACATGCGAACCCGCTTCGGCAGCAGGAGTACCGACGAGGACGGAGTTCGCGGCACCAGATCCCCCGAAGCCGCGCTCGGGGGCAGGCAAAGGCGGGGACCAGCCACCCCACTCGATCTCTATAGGAGCATCTTTCGGGGCATGAGGGCGCAACCGCCATCTCCACCCTGATCTCCACCGCGGTGTGGTCCCCGAAAACCGCCCGGATTCCTACCGTCGTCGGCATGAAGAAGGAAGACCTGATCCGCATGGCGGCGAACAAGGCGCAGGAATCGATGTCGGGGGGCAAGATGCAGGGCAAGACACTGATCACCTTGGTGGTCGTCGGCGTGGTGGTGCTGCTGGGCTTCCTTGCCTACCGGCTGATCCTGGTGGAGCTGATCACCAAGCTGAGCGATCACCACTGAGCACTCCGCGAGGTGCCATGCGGAAGCTGCCGGACAACATCGCGCCGGCCTGGCTCGTGGTGCACGTACTGGGCACGCTGTTCATCGCGGCGACGCTCGCCACCGCGCGCGAGCACTCGCCGTGGGTGTGGGCGGCGTACGGGATCAGCGCGGCCAGCTGGCTCGCGTTCACCCTGCTCGAACTCAACCGGACGCGCCTCGGGCTCGCCGCGGTCATGCTCGCGCTCACCGCGGTGCTCTCCGGCGCGATGGTCCCGGTCGCCGACGACTCGTCGGCGCTGATCATCAGCATCATCTCGCTGGGCCGGTTCGCGACGCTGATCGCGCCGAGCGTCGCGGCGATCCTCGCGGTCGGCGTGGTCGACGTGGTGTTCGCGGTGCTGCCGTTCTTCCTTGCGCAGCAACGGTTTTCCGACGCGGTCATCAACTCCGGCGTGATGGTACTGGTGCTCCTGCTCGGGTTGAACCGGCGGCAGTACGAGCTGCGCGCGAACCAGGCGGAGGAACTGCTCAAGCAGACCAGGCTCGCGCAGGAGCAGCACGCCCGCGCCGCCGCGCTGGACGAGCGCAACCGCATCGCGCGCGAGATCCACGACGTGCTGGCGCATTCCCTCGGCGCGCTCGGCGTCCAGCTCGAACTGGCCGAGGCACTGCTCGAAAAGTCCGATGTGGACACCGCGATGAGCACGGTGCGCCGGTCGCGGCGGCTCGCCGCGACCGGGCTCGCCGAGGCGAGGAACGCGGTGACCGCGCTGCGCCGGGACGTGCCATCACTGGTGAACGCGGTGACCGGGCTCGTGACGGCCCATCGCGCGGATCACGCGACACCGGTCCGGTTCGACACCACGGGCACCGAGCGCCCGCTGTCCTCCGCCGCGGCCGTCTCGCTCGCCGCGATCGCGCGCGAGGCGCTGACCAACGCGGCCAAGCACGCACCGGGCGAACCGATCTCGGTCGCACTCGACTTCGACGAGCACGCGGTCCGCCTGGAAGTGCGCAATCCCGCCGCGGCAAGCGAACCCGGCGAAGGCTTCGGCCTGACGGGGATGCGCGAACGGCTCGCGCTCGCCGGTGGCACGCTGTCGTCCGGACGGCGGGATGGCGAGTGGACCGTGACGGCGGAGGTACCGGAATGATCAGGGTCGTGGTGGTCGACGACCAGCAGGTCATGCGCGAAGGCCTGGTGGCGCTGCTCGGCCTGCTCGACGACATCGAGGTGGTCGGCTCGGCCGGCGACGGCGCGCGGGCGCTGGCCCTGCTCGGCGGGCTGCGGGCCGACGTCGTCCTGATGGACCTGCGCATGCCGGTGCTCGACGGTGTCGAAGCGACGAAGCGCATCACGCGCGACCACCCCGGCACCGCCGTCCTCGTGCTCACCACCTACGACGACGACGAATCGATCGCGGGCGCGCTGCGGGCGGGCGCGCGCGGCTACCTCACCAAGGACGCCGGGCGGCTCGAAATCGCCTCCGCGATCCGCTCGGCCGCGGCCGGGCAGTCGACCTTCGACGCGGGCGTGTCGGAGCGACTGGTCGCCGCGCTTTCCGGGCAGCGGCGGGCAAAACCGAAAGCCGAGCTGCCGGACGGGCTCACCGCGCGCGAGGCCGAGGTGCTCGGCCGGATCGGTGACGGGCTGAGCAACGCCGAGATCGCCGCCGAGCTGTACATCGGCGAGGCCACGGTGAAGACACATATCAACAACGCGTTCGCCAAGATCGGCGTGCGCAACCGCGCCGAGGCGGTCCGCTACGCCGTGGACCACGAGCTGACCTGATCGGATACCTTCGTGCCCTAGTGACTTCGGGGTGGAGGACTGTGCGATGACGAGCACCGCGACGCGGACGGGCCCGCCCGGCGGGACGGAATCGCCGCCGGACGGCTCGCGATCGGGCTTCGCCGGGCTGCTCGACCTCCCCGCGGCCGCGGTGCGGGGCGTCGTGCGCTCGGCCGCGACGACGCCGGGACGGCTGTCGGTGTTCGCGATCGGGCTGGTGCTGCTGTCGCTGCTGACGGGGCTGGTCGGGACCATCGTGATCGGCGACCGCAAGGACACCATCAACGATCTGATCGACCACCGCGAACCACTCGCCGCCGCGTCGCAGCAGGTGTACCGGTCGCTGTCGGACGCGGACGCGACGGCGGCGAGCGCGTTCCTGTCGATCGGCACCGAGCCGCCGGAGCTCCGCCAGCGCTACGACACCGACATCGCGCAGGCCGGTGCCGCGCTCGCGAAGGCGGCGTCGGATTCGGCCGGGGTCGAAGAAGCCGCCGCGCAGGTGGCCGTCCTGAGCCAGCAGCTCCCTGTCTACACCGGCGTCGTCGAGACGGCGCGCTCGAACAACCGGCTCGGCTACCCCGCCGGTGGCGCCTATCTGCGCGAGGCGTCGGAGCTGATGCGCTCGAAGATCCTGCCCGCCGCGCAAGAGCTTTACCGCATCGACACCGACCGGCTCGCCGAGGAGCAGGACGACGCGACCGCGGTGCCGTGGTTCACCACGCTGCTGGTGCTCGCGCTCATCGCGGCGCTCGTGGTCACGCAGGTCCACCTCACGCGCCGCACCAACCGCGTGCTGAACATCGGGCTCGTCGTCGCGACCGGCGCGGTCGTGCTGGCGCTGCTGTGGGGCGCGGTCGCGGTCGTCGTGCAGGGCGTGCTCGTCGGCAACGGCGCCGACGACGGCTCGAAGCAGGTGGACCAGCTGGTGCGCGCCAGGATCGCGGCGCTGCAGGCGCGGACCGACGAGACGCTGACGCTCGTCGCGCGCGGCGAAGGCGGCGCGTACGAAAAGGACTTCAAGGTACTGGCGAGCAACCTGGCCAAGACCGACGGCACGGGCGGGCTGCTCGGCGAAGCCAAGGATATGACGGCGGGGCAGGATTCCGCGGCACACGTGGAAGCGGCGATCAAGGACGCGCAGGCGTGGTTCGCCGCGCACGGCGAGGTCCGCAAGCGCGACGACACCGGCGACTACAACGGCGCGGTGACGCTCGCGATCGATCCGAAGGCCGAGGGGAGCGCGGCGGCCGCGTTCACCCGCCTCGACGGCAACCTGGTGGCGGCGATCGACGTCGGCAGGCAGGCTTTCCTGGATTCCACGCGGGGCGCTGACCGCGCGCTCACCCTGCTCGCACCGGGTTTCGCGGTGCTGGCCGTGGTCGCGGCGGCCGGGGTCACGATGGGCATCCGCGAGCGGCTGAGGGAGTACCGCTGATGAGGATTCGAGGCACCAGGGTCACCTTCGCCGCGCTGGCGACCGGCATCGCGCTCGTCGCGGCGGGCTGCGGGAGCGCGGGGAAGCCGATCGAGCCCGCCCCCGTCGGCGCTGTCGGCAGGCCGCTGCCCGCGAACGCCGAAGTGCCCGCGAAATCCGCGGGCGGCGGCGGTGCGGCCGACGCGAGCTGCGACACGCGCAGCACAGCGCCCACCGGCACCTCGGTCACCTCCGGCTCCACCATGGCGAAGATCAAGTCGCGCGGGCAGCTCATCGCCGGGGTGGACCAGACCACTTACCTGTTCGGCTTCCGCAACCCGACGACCGGTGAGCTCGAAGGCTTCGACATCGACATGGTCAAGCAGATCGCGAAGGCGATCTTCGGCACCGACCAGGGCACCATCCGGTACCGCGCGATCCCGTCCTCGCAACGGATCCCGGTGCTCAAGAACCACGAAGTCGACGTCGTGGTGCGGACCATGAGCATCACCTGCGACCGGTTGAAGGACATCAACTTCTCGTCGAAGTACTACGTCGCGGGGCAGCGGGTGCTGGTGAACAAGAACTCGCCCGCGAAGAAGCTCGGCGATCTCGGCGGGAAGAATGTGTGCGCGACGAAGTCGTCGACCTCGCTGCCGCGGATCGCCGCCGAACCGGCGAAACCGGTGCCGGTCGCGGTGGACAACTGGTCGGACTGCCTGGTGATGCTGCAGCAGGGCCAGGTCGACGCGGTGTCCACCGATGACGTGATCCTCGCCGGGATGGCCGCGCAGGACCCGACGCTGCAGGTCGTCGGCGACCGGTTCAGCACCGAGAACTACGGCATCGGCATCCCGAAGGACCAGACCGACATGGTCGGGTTCGTGAACTCGGTGCTCGACACCGTGCGCGCGGGGCTGTGGCGGGAGAGCTACAACTCGTGGCTCACCGGCAAGCTCCCGCCCGCGGACCCGCCTGCGGGCGAATACAAGTGACCGACCCGGAAACCTTTACAGCACAAGGGAAAACCTCGAGCTGACTTCCGACGCGCATGCCCCGAAAGTGGCTTTTGCGGCATCTACGTCCCCGAAAGCCGCTTTCGGGGACGTAGATGCCGCGCCCTCGTGGTGGCCATCCGGGGACGAACGTCGCCGAATCACGCACTTGGCGTAACGCTTCGGCCGCTTTCCGCGAGAAACCACCGTCCGGTCGATTCGCCGGGCGCCGGAGAGCTGAGGGCAGGCACCGTGAACAGAACGCACGTCCGAGCGACCGCCGGGGCGGTGGCCGTGCTCGCCGTCGCGGGCGCGTGCACGGCGCGGACCCCGGCGCCGCCGCAGGCGGAAGTGACCGTGACGCTGGCGGGCCCGCCGAGCACCCGCAACGTGGCGCGGTCCTCCGCGGCGCCGGTGTCGAAACCGCTGCTCATCGAGGTTCCGGACGTCGCGGGAATGAACCACCAGCAGGCGCAGGACACCATGCAGGCGGCCGGGTTGCACAACCTCCGCCAGGTCGACGGCAAGGGCCTCGGCAGGCCGCTGACCGCCGCCCGCGACTGGGTGCAGGTCGGCCAGGACCCGCCCGCGGGCGCGCAGGTCGCCCCGGACATCACGATCACGCTGACCGCGACGATGTACAGCGACCGCTGACCAGCGCCCGCGCCGACCCGCGCCGCCCGCGTCACCTCTAGGATCGCAGGGGTCACCCGCGGCGAGCTGGAGGAGGTAGCCGTGTCGGAGGAGTCGCGCCGTGCCCGTCACCGGGCGCCCGACGAGGATCCGGACGAGGCGACGGGCGAGTTCGCGCCGGTCGACCGGGCCTCCACCGGCGATCTTTCCGATGGCCCCGGCACCGGGTGGACCCGCTCGCCCGAGGTGCTGGGCACCCCGCCCGCCGCGGACCCGCCGACGGTCATCCGGCCCGCCGTGCCGCCGCCCGCGGCCACACAACATCAGCCGCCGCCCACCGGAAGCCAGCCGCCCGCGGCTACGCAGCACCAACCGCCGCCGACCGGAAGCCAGTCGCATCCGCCGACCGGAGGGCACCCGCATCCGCCCACCGGCAACCGGCCGCACCCGCCGACGGGCAACCAGCCCCACCCGCCCGCGGCCGCCGGGAACCAGCCGCGCCAGGCACCGCCGGGGTTTCGCCAGCAGCCGTGGCAACCCCCGCAACCCACCAGCGTGCTCTCCGCGCCGACACCGGAAACGCAGAGCATCCAGCCGCCCACCCCGCTCGTCAACGCGAGCCCCGACGTGCCGTTGCCCGATCCCGGCACGGAAAGCGTGCTGCCGGAGCGGTCGAGCGACGGCAGGCACACCGGAACCGGCTCCGGCCACGGAACGGGCCGCGGCAGCAGCGGCACCGGTCACGGCACGGGTTCGGGCACCGGCTCCGGCGCGTTCCCCGGCACCGGGCGCCGGACGTCGTCGCGCACCTCGCGGCGCGGCAGGCTCGGCGCCGGGCTCGTCGACGTCCCGCAGGTGCCCTACCGCGACCCCGCGTCCGCGGTGCTCGAAAACCCGGTGGTGTCCGAGGAAAAACGCTTCTGCGGCAAGTGCAGCGCCAAGGTCGGCCGTACCGCGGACGGCAAACCCGGCTCGCCGGAAGGCATCTGCGAGAACTGCGGGACGGCGTTCTCGTTCGTGCCGAAGCTCCAGCCTGGCGAACTCGTCGGCGGCCAGTACGAAGTGCTCGGCGCGCTCGCGTACGGCGGTCTCGGCTGGATCTACCTCGCGCAGGACCACAACGTCAGCGACCGCTGGGTCGTCCTCAAAGGACTGATCGACTCCGGTGACGAAACCGCGCTGGCGGCCGCGGCGAACGAGGAGCGCTTCCTCGCCGAGGTCGAGCACCCGAACATCGTCAAGATCCACAACTTCGTCCAGCACGAGGACCCGAAGAGCGGCAGCTCGGTCGGCTACATCGTGATGGAGTACGTCGGCGGCCAGTCGCTGCGCCAGCTCGCGCTCGCCCACCATCGGGCCACCGGGCGCGCGGAGCCGCTGCCGATCGGCCAGGTGATCGCGTACGGGCTGGAGATCCTGCCCGCGCTCGGCTACCTGCACAGCCAGCAGCTGCTGTACTGCGATCTCAAGCCGGACAACGTGATCCAGACGCACGAGCAGCTCAAGCTGATCGACCTCGGCGCCGTGCGCCGCATGGACGACTACGAAAGCCCGCTGTTCTTCACCACCGGGTACAGCGCGCCCGAGCTCGCGAAACGCGGCGCGTCGGTGGCGTCGGACCTCTACACCGTCGGGCGCACGCTCGCGGTGCTGAGCTTCGAATTCTCGGGCTACACCAGCAAGTACAAGACCACGCTCCCCGGTCCCGAGGACGTGCCGCTGTTCGCGCTCTTCGGTTCGTACTACCGGTTCCTCAAGCGCGCGACGCACGCGGACCCCGACCGCAGGTTCATCTCGGCCGAGGACATGGGCGACCAGCTCACCGGTGTGCTGCGCGAGATCATGGCGCTGGGCACCGGAAAACCGCGACCCGGATCGTCCACTGTGTACGGTCCGGAGACGAACACCTTCGGCGTGGACATGGTGGTGCCCGAGCAGGGGCAGAGCGTGCCACTGCCGGACGCGGGCGAGGTCGTCGCCGGGCTGCCGATCCCGCAGGCCGACACCGGCGACGCGGCCGCGGGTGTGCTCGCCACCGTCGTCTCCGCCGATCCGCGCACCGCGATCGAAGCGCTCGCGGGCGCACCGAGGGAATCGATCGAGGTCCGCCTCCGGATCGTGCGCGCGCGGATCGAACTCGGCGAACTGACCGAGGCGAACCGGCAGCTGCAGGCCGCGCAGTACCTCGCCATCAAGGCGGGCTTCCCGCACGACTGGCGGATCGACTGGTACCGCGGGCTGATCGAGCTGGCCGGCGGACGCCCGCGCGTCGCGCACGTCGCCTTCGAGACCGTCTACGACGACCTCCCCGGTGAGATCGCGCCGAAGCTCGCGCTCGCGGTGAGCGCCGAGGGCATCGGCGACTACTTCGGCGCCGCGCGGTTCTACGAACTGGTCTGGCGCACCGACCATTCGTACGTGAGCGCCGCCTTCGGCCTCGCCCGCGTCTACCTCGCGCAGGGCGCGCGGGCGGGTGCGATCGAGGTGCTGGAATCGGTGCCGAAGTCCTCGACGCACTACACCGCCGCGCAGGTGGCCGCGATCAAGATCAAGACGCGTACCGGCCAGGACGCGAACGCGGTGTCCGAAGCCGATCTCGTGGACGCCTCGGGCAGGCTCGAACGGCTCACGCTCGACGCGGAGCGGCGCACGCGCCTGTCCGCCGAGGTGCTCGAAGCCGCGCACGACTGGGTCGGCAAGGCGGGCTCGGAACCGCGCCAGGGCAAGGTGCTCGGCTGCGCACTGTCCGAACGCGACCTCCGCTTCGGGCTGGAACGCTGCTACCGCACCCTGGCCAGGCTCGCGGGCACCGTGGAGCAGCGCGTCGAACTCGTCGACAAGGCGAACGCCATCCGCCCGCGCACCCTGACCTGACCGGCAGCGCGGCTCAGGGGTTCACGCGGTTCGAGTCGCGCATCTTCTTCCAGGCGTCGACGTCGCCGTGCTTGGTGAAGTGCTCGAACTCGACGACGACGAACAGCGCCCGCGCGCGCACCGCGACCGGGCCGTCCTCGGCGTCGAGCCTGCCTTCCGCGCTGACGTAGATCTTGCGGCCGGCCATGCCGTCGAGCGTCGCGGTGATGAACAGCGTCGATCCCACCGGCACCGGTCGCCGGAAATCGGTCTCCAGGCGCCCCGTCACGGCGGGCAGGCGCAGGAGGTTTCCGGCCACCGAGCCGAGTGCCTCGTCGAACGCGCAGGCCAGCAGCCCGCCGTGGGCGAGACCCGGCGCACCCTGGTGCGCTTCGGTGACGGTGAACTGCGACTTGACCGACAGGCCGTCGCCGACCGTCGACTCCATGTGCAGGCCGCCGTCCTGCTGGTCACCGCAGCCGAAGCACTCCGAGAAGTGCACGCCGAGCTTCGTGCCTGGTCCCGGCGCGTCCGGGTGCGCGGCCACCGGTTCGGCACCCTCCGGCGGCCACGCCTCGCCTGAGTTCGTCATCCCGCAACGGTAACCGGCGCTCAGCCGGTGACCGGGACCGCCTTGGCCTGCCTGCGCCGCGCGATCCGCGAATTCACGATGCCGCGCAACGAGACGCCCGCGGTTTCGGGCAGCAGCAGCACCGGCACCGCGGCCACCGCGGCGGCGGCCATCAGGTAGTACGCGGGCCACAGCGTGTTGCCAGTGCCGTCGACGAGGCTGCTCACGATGTACGGCGCGGTCCCGCCGAACGCGGCGGTGGAAACGCTGTAGCCGATGGAAAAACCGCCGTAGCGTTCCTGTGTCGGGAACATCGCGGGCAGCGTCGAAGCCACCACGGACAGGATCATCACGAGCGGCACGGCGATCATCACGACACCGAGCGTCAGCTGCAGCGCGTTCTTGTCGTCACCGGAAGCGCGCATCAGGCTGAACGCGGGGATCGGCAGCGCGAGGAACGACACCACGCACGTGATCAGGATGGGCTTGCGGCCGATCCGGTCGGACAGGCTGCCCATCGGCACGATCAGCAGCAGCACGCCGACCATGGTGGCGAGCATGATCAGCAGCGGGGTGTTGCCGCCGAACCCGACCACGTCCTTCAGGTAGGTCTCCATGTACGTGATCACCATGTAGTCGGCGATGTTGAGCAGCACCACGATCCCGACCAGGTGCAGGATCGACGACCAGTGCTTCGTCAGCAACGTCTTCAGCGGCGCCTTCTCGACCTTCTGCTTCTTCGCCAACTCGACGAACAGCGGGGTGTCTTCGAGCTTGGTCCGCAGGTAGAGCCCGACCAGGCCGAGCGGCCCCGCGATCAGGAACGGCAGGCGCCAGCCCCAGTCGAGCATGGCCGCCTCTCCGAAAAGGACGGTGAAGAGCGTGACGAAACCCGCGCCCATCGCGAACCCGAGCACGGTGCCGAATTCGAGCCAGCTCCCCCAGAAGCCGCGTTTGCGGTCCGGCGCGTACTCGGCGATGAATGTCGCCGCGCCGCCGTACTCACCACCGGCCGAAAATCCCTGGATGGCCCGCAACAGCACCAAAATCACCGCGGCCGCGGGCCCGATCGTGGCGTAGGAGGGCAGCAGTCCGATGAGGAACGTGGTGCCGGACATCAGCATGATCGTCAGCGCCAGCACCTTCTGGCGGCCGATCCGGTCGCCGAGCGGGCCGAACACGAAACTGCCGAACGGCCGCACCACGAAGGTGATGGCGAGTACCGCGAACGTCGCCAGCGCCCCTTCGGACGTGCTGGCCGCGTTGAAGAACACCTGCCCGAGGATCGCGGGCATGAAGCCGAAGACCCCGAAGTCGTACCACTCGATGCAGTTGCCCATCGCGGATCCCGCGACGGCCCGCCTGATCTGCTCGGGTGGCGCCTCCTTCGGCGCTTCCGCCTCCCCGAGCACCGCTTCTTCGGCCATCGCCGCCCTCCCAGTCCCGTGCGCACACAATGCCGGTGCTTCTCGTCCGTCCCTGCCTGTGCAGTGCCTCGACCGTAGGGGAACTGTCTGTTTTGTCCAGTCCGACGACCGCTTCTACCCCTTGCCGTTCACTCGAATGGGTTACATTACCGCTGGTCAACGCCCGGGTCGGAAAATTTCAACTTTTTGATCTCGACCAGCGCGAACGCCGTGGCGGGATGTCACACTGCGGCACTTGGTTACCTGATCATGCCCCTGACGGGGCGTCGCGCGGCCTCGGCTGTCGACAACGCGTAACCAAATCGAGGTGGTTTTGTCGCGCCGGTCCGGGCAAGATGGTGCGGCTGGACGAGGAGGAGGCGGGCGTGGAGAAGGCGACGGCCGAAGACGAATACGACACCGCGCTGCCCGGACTCGCCGAGGCGGTGACGCTGCTGAGCGAGGTCACCCAGCGGATGACCCCGGTGTCCCCGACGCTCGACGCCGTGCTGCGCGGCGACGTCGCGATGAACGCGGCCACGCTGGAGATCGTGCGGCAGGCGAAGCGCTCGATCGCGGCCGCGCCGGAGGCCAAGGCAGCGAGCACCGAAGAGCGGTTGCGCGCGGCGCGGCACCACTACCGGCCCGTCGAAGACGGGGAGCTGGCGGAGCCCCGCCAATCGGATTCCTGACCGGCAGCGCAGTCCACAACAGACTGTCCGTTGTGGACTACCTACCCGTCGGGCTCGGGCGCGACGGCGGTGGCATCCCCGTCGACGGCAACGTTGCCGCGGGTGGTGCGGGCGGCTGTTCCGCGCTCGGTGTCGAGGTCCGTGACGGGCTTCGCCGTTCCGGTGTCGGCGAGCTTCGCTGCCGTTCCGTCTGCGATGGAGCCACCTTCGGCATCGGCGCGGTCGGTACCGAGGTCGGCGCCGGCTCGATCTTGGGAGGCGGCGCCGTGACGGACGGCGTGGCGACGTTCGGGCCCGCTGGCTGCACCGGAGCGGGCGCGCGCGAGGGCACCAGCAGCGCGACCGCCGCGATGGCGCCCGCGGTGGCCACCGACGTGGCGGCGACCGCGAATCCCTTGCGCCGCCGCCGGATCCGGCCGCCGCGGCCGATGATCTCCTCGGCGGAGAACCCCATCGGCGGGCCTTCGGCCGCCCCGGTGGCGCCGAGCAGTTCTTTCAGGTCCTCGTCGGGCATCAGGTCACCTCCCTTCCCGTCCCGGACAGCACTCCGCTGAAATACGGCCCCAGCCGCTTGCGCAGGGTGTCGAGCCCCCGCGCGCTTTGACTCTTCACGGTCCCCGTGGAACATCCGAGCGCCGCCGCGGTTTCTTCGACGCTCAGGTCGTTCCAATACCGCAGCACCAGCACGGCCCGCTGTTTCGGCGGGACCGAGCCGAGCGCGTGCAGCACCAGCATCCGTTGCTCGGTACCGGAATCGCCGTCACCGGGCAGTTCCGGCGGCACGTCCGTGAGCCGTTCGCGGCGGCGCCACGGCCGCCGGTGCTCGGCGAGGAACGTGCGGAGCACGACCTTGCGCGCGTAGGCGTCGAGCATGTCGCGGTGCGACAGGCGCGGCCACGCCAGGTACAGCTTGAGCAGGGATTGCTGGGTGATGTCCTCCGCGTGGTGCCAATCGCCGCACAACAGGTAGGCGGTGGCGCGAAGGGCGTGCGCGCGCTCGCCGAAGTACCGGGCGAACTCGCCGTCCCACGGCGAGCCCCGCCCGGTACCCGGGAGCTGCTGGTCGGTCACCAGGTCAGTTGCCGCCGAGGATGGCAGGCAGGTGCAGGTCGCCGGTCGGGCCCGCGGGCACCTTGCCCGGTACCGCGGTCGGACGCCGCTGGCTCGGGGTGGCCGCGGGGGCCTTCGTCGGCGCCTGGCGCGTGACGGTCGGCTCGCCCCTCGGCGGCGCAGGCGCGGGCGCGGGCGCGCTCGGCTGCCGCGAGGCGGTGGGCGCGGGTGCCTGCGGGGTGTCCGTGGTGCTCGCGCTCGCCACGGCCGCCGTTCCGGCCGCGATGCCGCCAGCCAGCAGCAGCGCGCCGGCCCACAAGGTGATTCGAGTGCGCAAGGGGTCTCCTAGGTCCGTGGCACCGCCACCGTTCGGCGGCGCCTCTGCCGTTAGACATGCGCGCGGGTTCGAAGCGGGTTGCATCGATCTTCACGAGTTTTCTCCCGCCCCTCCCGGAAAACACGAACGGCCAGGAAGCCGCGCTGGCTTCCTGGCCGTCCTCCGTGCTCGTGCTCAGCTGTTGGCCGCGGACTTCTTGGACCAGTCCTCCCAGGAGTAGGTCCAGTCCGAGTAGTCGCCGTCCTTCGCGGACAGCTGCTGGGTGCTGCCCTCGATCTCCACCGGGTCACCGGGGAGCACGCCGTCGAAGTACTCCTTCGCGTTCTTCGGCGACAGGTTCAGGCACCCGTGCGAGATGTTCTTCTTGCCCTGCGCCCAGATCGACGCGGCGAGGCCGTGGATGAACTCGCCGTTGTTGGAGATCCGGACCGCCCACGGCACGTTGACGTCGGTGTAGTTGTAGCGCGGGTTGCTCATCGAGTACGTCGGGTGCTTGGACATCACGACGTGGGTCCCGCTGTGCGTGACGCGGCCGGGATCGGAGTCGAGCCCGTAGCTCACCGGGTAGTCCGCGATCTGCTGGCCGTCCCTGATCACCTGCATGCGGTGAGACTGCGTGTTCCCCTTGACGATCTGCGAGCGGCCGATCTTGAACGACGCCGCGACGTCCTGCTTGCCGTACACGCCTTCGCCGATCTTCACGCCGTAGAGCTTGGCGTTGACCTTCACCTCGGTGCCCGGCTTGAAGTACTCCTTCGGCCGCCAGTGCACGGAGGTGTCGCCGTCGAGCCACGCCCACGAGCCCTCCGCCTTCGGCGTGGTCTCCACCGAAAGCGCCTTCTCGACCGCGGCCTTGTCGGACACCTTGCTGCCGAAGGTGAGCGCGATCGGCATCGCGATGCCGTACTCCTGGTTGTCGCCGACGTTGAGCGAGCCCTGCATCTGGCGCTTCGGCACCACCGTGGTGAACGCCCCGGAAAGCTGCGCTGGCTTGCCGTCGGCGCCGACCGCGGTACCCGCCCAGGTGTAGGTCTTGCCGTAGCCGAGCGGCTCGGTGGTGGCCCAGCTCTTCTTGTCCGGCGCGGGCTGGCCGCCGACCTGCTTGCCGTCCTGGTTGGTGAGCGTGACCGACTGGATCGTGCCGTCCGCGACGGTGACCTTCACCGGTTCGCCCGGCGCCACGTTCTGCGCGCCCGCCGCGGGCATCGCGGTGATCTTCGCGGCCGCGGCGGGAGTGCCCGTCCCGCCGCCCGCGTGCTGGTCCTGGTTCGCGGCCGGCGCCGCTTCCGGCGCGCTCGAACCGCTTGAACAGGCGCTCATGCCGATCGCGATGCTCAGCCCGAGGCCGAGGAATGCGGTGGCCGCCCGCCGACGGCGCCTGCTGTCGTTCATTGTCACCCGTCTGCCCCTTTACTCCCCTTGTCCCCTCAGAATGACGCCCGGCCATGCCCGGAAGTTGACCAGATGAAACGTGACAAAGGTCACGATCGACGGGGGCCGGGATCGCCGTTCGGGCGCCCACCGCACAGGCGGTGCGGCGCCGTCAAGAGCGTAGCGGGTGGGTCCGACAGGACCTCGGGACGGCATACAACGTTTCGGTGACCGGCGTCCGGCCATCAGGGGGAACGGTGGTTTCTGTGGGGTTCAGATTTCGCCAGATCCCGGTAAGCTTCGTGCCAGGCCGTCGTTTTGCGTGTTCGTGGCTTCACACTCGCGGAACTTCTGACGCGAGCCAGGGAGCCGACCCGCTCTTTGCTCGACTCGTTGGAACCGCCCGGGACGGCCCGGCGTTCGCCACGGCGGTCGCCGATGCGGATCTGTAACGAGGAGTAAAGCGGTGGCGCAAGGCACTGTGAAGTGGTTCAACGCCGAGAAGGGCTTCGGCTTCATCGCCCAGGACGGCGGCGAGGGCGACGTGTTCGTGCACTACTCGGAGATCGACGGTCGCGGATTCCGCACCCTCGAAGAGAACCAGCGCGTGGAGTTCGAGGTCGGTCAGGGCCAGAAGGGGCCGCAGGCCCAGAAGGTCCGCGTCATCTGACTTTCCCGCGCGGACAAAACCAAGCTCGTGGCACGGGCCCGGCGCTGCAGCGCCGGGCCCGTTTCATGTATTGGGAATTCGGTCAGAGCCGACCCGCGACCGGCTGCTCCGGCCACGCGTGACCGAAGTGGTACTCGTCGGTGAAGTCGTCGTCCATGGCTGGCGCGGCTGGCGCGGCGGGCTGGGCCTGACGGCGCTGCTGCGAGGCGGCCTGGCCCTCCCACGACAGGCGCTCCAGGATCCACTCCTGCGCGAGCGCCTGCGGCGACGTGCCGCGCTCGTGGGCGATGTCCTTGAGCTGTTCGCTGGCGATGAGGTTCATCCGCAGCTGGTAGACCTGCGCCTCGCCGAAGCGCTTGCCGGTGCCGGTGCTCTCCGGGTCGGAGTCGGGCGCCAGCGCGGCGAGGTAGCTGGTGAGTTCATGGTCTTCGACAGCGGTCTCCGCTTCCCTCGCGGCGGAGTTCCGGTGCTTGCCCGGATTCACGGCCTTGAGGTTCGTGCGGGTGCTGAAACGTCCAAGTGAGGGAAGAGGCACCAGGACACGATAACGGTTCGGTCTCGAGCACCAAGCGTCTGTGGCGTGAGACACACGGCGTGTCGCGAAAACTCGCGCGCCGCTAGGCCGTACGGCTGATTACCGCCTACCAGACCCACATGCCCACTAACGCAGAGCGACAGTGTGGATGGTTCGAAATTCCGGCCCCGGACATGGAGAGGCCCCCGCGCCAGGGGGAGGAACGCGGGGGCCGGAGGGGATCTCCACAGGCGCTGACCGGGGGTGTGTCAGCACGATGATTGTTACACGAGTTCGGCGGAACGGCGAGTGGTCGTGACAAAAATTCCGACAGAGGTGTCACGTTCTCGTTGCCGTCGGTTCATCCCACCGCCGCCGCCTTCCATACCCTGCGTGTCCACAGGTTCACTCTGCGGGGGGCTGTGTGGGGCCTCGCGCGCTCAGTAGCCTCGCGGCCAAAGTTGTTGTTGAGCCGTACGGAGGAGCGATGAGCGGGTCTGTGGAAGTGCGGCAGTTCCTCCTGCGGCACGAAGGCGGCGACATGAGCGGCGGCGTGCCCGCCCAGCGGAGCGGCAGTAGCGACAGCCAGCGCGTGTCGGACGATCAAGTGCGCAGGGCGCGCCTGGCGGTGGCCAGGGGCGCCAACGGCGTGGAGGACTGTTCGCAGCTGCTCGACATGCTGGGCCTGAACCCGGACGACGACGGGCAGGCCCCTGTCCAGCGCTGAGCGGTGAACGTGCACGTGGGGACGGGTGCACCCCCTGGTCGCACCCGTCCCCACGCACGGAAAAACATACTGAGGCCGACCGCCCTGGGCAAACATCTATCCCGCGTGACCTTCAGTACGTCGGAAGTTCTTTCGCCGATCGAGGTTGGCGAAAACCCACAGTAACACCGTTTTGCTTGATCGTTGTCCACCCTCCCCGCGTGCCTCCCAGTTCCCGCGCGGAGTCGATCTTCCCCAGCCCGAGCCGCATTCCCCGTCGTTCGCGACGCCTCGACCGACGCCGTCCGCCTCGCAAGCCCTCGAACGGCGCCAGGCAAGCGAGTACCTGTCCGCTCACAGCGCGCGACCACCCGTTCGGCCGCACCCGCACGCCCCGCCCGCCCACCCGTTCGCGAGCTATTCATTCGACAGCACGCCACCCCGATGACATCATCGACGCAGCTCAAGGACCCGAGATCGGCTTAGGCCACCCCGGTTTCGCAGGGCGATCACGGCGTGCCGTATGCTTGGCTTCGCTCCCAGGGGGACCTGAGAGCACGGTCGGTCGGTTCGCCGAAAAACCGACCGGGCTCCCATCGTCCAGCGGCCTAGGACTCCGCCCTTTCAAGGCGGCAACGCGGGTTCGAATCCCGTTGGGAGTACGCAGTACAGTTACAACAGCAAGGCCCTGTGGCGCAGTTGGTTAGCGCGTCGCCCTGTCACGGCGAAGGTCGCGGGTTCGAGTCCCGTCAGGGTCGCTCGTTTTGGCGTAGTCGTGTCCGCTTGACACCGGACCACCAGCACTCGCCGAAACCCCCGGGGGGCCGAGCCCCCCGGACCCCCACGGTGCGAGCTCCTTGCGTTCCGACGTGGTCCGGTCATCGGCAACCAGCACCGGATCTCGTGGTTACCTCCGAGTCTTCCGCTGGGAACGGCCAGGTAGCTCAGTTGGTACGAGCGTCCGCCTGAAAAGCGGAAGGTCGCCGGTTCGATCCCGGCCCTGGCCACTTCCGAATTGTGTTCGGTGGCGCTGCGCGCCACCTTCCCCGTGTCTTGTCTCGTAGTGGGGGCCGAGCCCCCACACCCCCACGGTGCCAGCTCCTCGCCTTGACGAGCGCTGGGCACGTTTGCATTGGACCAGCAGTAGGCACGCGTTTCGGTCCCTGCGCCGACTTTCTCGATTTCTTCGTGGGTGTGTCGAGGACGTGGTCGTTGCTCCGACTTGGTGATGAGGCTCGCCCGGTGTGGGTGGGCACTGGCTGCTGGGAGTCGGACATGGGGACATTGGCTGGCAAGACGGCCTTGGTTACGGGTGGGTCGCGTGGGATCGGGCGAGCGGTTGTGCTGCGGTTGGTGAGCGAAGGGGCGAAGGTCTTGTTCACCTTCGCGGGCAATCAGACAGCGGCTGACGAAGTGGTCGCCGCGGGCGGCGGAGAAGCCATCGCGGTCCAAGCCCACCAAGGGAAACTCGCTGATATCGAACGTCTCTTCGCCGCGGTCGACGAACGGCTCGGCGGGCTCGACATCCTGGTGAACAACGCCGCCGCGAATCCGATGGGCGGCATCGCCGACGCCACGGAAGCCGACTTCGACGAAGTCATCGCGATCAACACCAAGGGCCCGTTCTTCATCCTGCAGGCCGCGGTGAAGCGGCTGCGGGACGGCGGGCGGATCGTGAACCTCTCGTCGTCGGGATCGACGCCCGGTCTGTCCCTGTACTTCGCGAGCAAAGCCGCGCTGGACGCGATCACCGCGGTGGCAGCACGGGAACTCGGCAGCCGCGGCATCACCGTCAACGGCGTTTCACCCGGCGCGACCGAGACCGACATGATGCGCGCCGCCGCGGGGGATCACCTCGAGCAGGCCGTCGAGTACGTGACCGCGCAAACCGCGTTGGGACGGCTCGGACAACCCGAGGACATCGCCGACGTGGTCGCGTTCCTCGCTGGGCCGGATTCGCGGTGGATCACCGGCCAGAACCTGCGCGTCTCGGGCGGCCTCGCGGGCTGAGCATCGCGGCTAGTGCGGCGGCGTATCGGGCGGGGTCGACGCCGCCGGGCGGGGTGCCGAAGAACTCGCCGGTGAGGAAGTAGCCGACGGTCGCGCACAGCATGATCGTCGCGGCCGCGGCCGGATCCTCGTGCGAGCCGACTGGGAAGAGATCGCTGGTGATCCCCGCCAGGCCGCCGTCCACGAGCACTTCGCCGACCCGCTCGACGAGATGCGGCATGGTGGCGCGTTCGCGGATCAGGATCTCGATCAGCGAGCGGACTTCGCGCAGGAATTCCAGATCGCTTTCGAGCCTGCGTTCGAGCGGTGCGTCGGCGCGCGGTTCGCGCTCGGGCCGGATCGTGCGCAGGCGCGTCAGCTCGCGCTCGATCGCGGCGTCGAACACGGCGCGCTTCGACGGGAAGTGCCGGTGGAAGCTGCCCGTGCCGCCAGCCAGCCCAACGCGCCGTTCGATCGAGCTGATGGTGGTGCCGTCGAAACCGCGCTCGGCGAACTGCTTCAGCGCCTCGTCCAGGATGCGTTCGCGAGTCTCTCCCGACATGGATGCAAGGCTACCCTTGCGCGCTGCAAGGATACCCTTGCATACTCGGGAGCCATGGCGAGGCGATGGAAGTCGGCCGCGATCGCGATCGCGGTGCTCACCGCGGCGGCACAGGCACCCGTGGCCGCGGCATCGGTGCCGATTCCGCGGATGCCTCCCGGGTTCCACTGGGGCGTGTCGACGGCGGGCTTCCAGGCTGAGGGCTCGCCGCCCGACAGCAATTGGCGGCGCTACGTCGACGGTCGCGCGGACTCGGTGAAGGATCCCTACGCGAACGCCGTCGACTTCCGCCACCGCTACGCGGAGGACATCGCGCTGGCCAAGTCGATGGGCGTCACGACGTTCCGCATGAGCGTCGAATGGCCGCGGATCGAACCCCGGCCCGGCGCGCTCGACCAGGACGCGCTCGCGTACTACGACGACGTCGTGCGGGAGATCAAGGCCGCGGGCATGACACCCATGATCACCCTGACGCACTTCACCCATCCCGGCTGGATCGCCGACCGCGGCGGCTGGACGAACCCTGGCACGGTCGAGAGCTGGCTCGCGTTCACCGACCTGGTCGTGCGGCGGTATGCCGGGCTGGGCGTTCTGTGGGTCACCTTCAACGAACCGACGGTGTACCGGACCTTCGAGGAACGCAACGGGAAGCTGGGCGTGTTCCAGTCCGGTGCCATGATGGACAACCTGGTCGCCGCGCACCGCCGCGGTTACGACCTGATCCACCGGCTCGACCCCGGCGCGATGGTCACCAGCAACCTCGCGGTCAAACCGCCGCCGCTGCAATGGTTCGACGATTCGTCCTTTGTGGACAAAGTGAGGGGCAAGCTGGACTTCGTCGGCATCGACTACTACTACGGCGCGAGCCTCGACAACCTCAGCGTGATCCATGCGGCGAAGGACGAGTTCTGGAAGGTCGCCCCGCAACCGGACGGGATCTACTACGCGTTGCGCACCTATCAGCGGAAGTTCCCCGGCCTGCCGCTTTACGTCGTGGAGAACGGGATGCCGTCCGACGACGGGAAACCGCGCGCCGACGGCTACACCCGGTCCGATCACCTGCGCGACCACCTCTACTGGGTGCAGCGCGCGCTCGCCGACGGTGTGCGCGTGATCGGGTACAACTACTGGAGCATCACCGACAACTACGAATGGGGCAGCTACCGGTCCCGGTTCGGACTGTACACAGTGGACGCGCTGACCGATCCGGCGCTGACGCGACGCCCGACCGACGCGGTGGCCACCTACCGGGCCGCGATCGCCGCGAACGGGGTGCCAGGCGGCTACCTCCCGAAACGCAGGCCTGCCTGGTGCGCGTTCGCCGATCTCCGCACCTGCTTCGGCCGCTTGCCTTGACTTCAACCATGGTTCAAGTTCCAGACTGTCCGTATGAGAGCGATAACGGCGACCCGATTCGGCGCCCCCGACGTACTGGAACTCGTCGAACTGCCGACCCCGGAGCCGAAAGCGGGCGAATTCCGGATCGACGTCGAAGCGGCGGGCGTCGGCTGGCTGGACGCGCTGATCCGGTCAGGGCACGGCCCTGACGTCTTCGAAGTCGAGCCGCCGTACGTACCGGGCGGGGCGGTCGCGGGCACGGTGACCGCGGTCGGCGCGGAGGTGCCCGATGGCTGGGCGGGCGCGCGGGTGATCGCGCGAGCGGGCAGCGGGTACGGCGGCGGGTACGCGGACACCGCGATTTCCGCGCCCGACGCGGCGTTCCGCGTGCCGGACGGCCTGGACCCGCGCACCGCGCTGGCGGTCATGGACGACGGCAGCACCGCGGTCGCGCTGCTGGAGTGGACGCCGGTGCGCAGCGGGGATCGGGTGCTGGTGGCGCCCGGTGCCGGTGGGCTCGGCAACCTGCTGGTGCAGCTGGCGCTCGCGGCGGGAGCGAAGGTCGTCGCCGGAGTGCGGGGGCCGGAGAAGGCCGCGATCGCGCGGGATCTCGGCGCCGAGGCGGTCGACTACGCGGAGCCGGGCTGGCCTGACCGGGTGCGGCAGCTCACCGGGGGCTTGGACGTGGCGTTCGACGGGCTCGGCGGTGCGGTCGGCGCGGCGGCGGTGGACCTTCTCGTCGACGGCGGGCGGTTCTCCGGTTACGGGATGACGAGCGGGGCCGAAGCGGTGATCGGCGAGGCGGACCGGCAGCGGCTGACCGTGCTGGACATGGGGCAGCTGCCGGAGTTCTGGGCGGACAACGCGCGCCGCGTGCAACTGGTGCTCGCCGAAGCCGCGGCGGGCAGGCTGCGCCCGGTCATCGGCCGGACCTACCCGCTGGCGGAAGCGGCCGCGGCGCACGAAGACATCGAAGCGCGGCGCTTCGTCGGCAAAAGCCTGCTGCTGCCCTGAACCCTCGCGACGTCCGCATGCCCGTGAACCGCATTACCTAGTTCATTCCCCCGCCGCTCCCAGGGGGGGCTGCCCCAGCCCAGTCTACCGGGGAGTGGGGAGCGGCGGGGGTGTGAAGGCGAGTTGTCCACAGGGGGCGCCGAGTGTGGACAACTTTGCGGCAGAGGCGCGGGAATGAGGTACGAGCGGCGGAAAACTCGGTCGGCAGGGGCGGAGGTGGTGGTCATAATCGGGGGTATGCGCTTCGACGACTTCGATCAGCGGGGGTATCCCGAGGTGGACGTCCGCACCGGGTACGGCGCGTGGGCGGCGACCTACGACGGGTCCGTGCTCGACGCCATGGACATCGCGCTCCTTGAGCAGCTGAAAGAGCCTGTGTGGTCCACAGTGGACCTTGCGGCGGACCTCGGCTGCGGGACGGGGCGTACGGGGGCTTGGCTCCGCGCCAACGGAGTGTCCACAGTGCACGGTGTGGACCTGACGCCGGAGATGCTCGAAGGGGCGGGCAGGCGCGGCGCGCACGCGAAGCTGGTCGAGGCGGACGTGACGGAGACCGGGTTGCCGTCGCGGAGCTACCAGCTCATCACGGCATCCTTGATCGACGAGCACCTCGACGATCTCGCGCCGCTTTACCGCGAGGCGGCGCGGCTCGCGGCGCCGGGCAGCGCGTTCGTCCTGGTCGCCTACCACCCGCAGTTCATGATGGTGTCCGGGATGCCGACCCACTTCACCAGCGCCGACGGCGAATCGGTGACCATCGCCACCAACCTGCACCTGGTCAGCGACCACGTCGGCGCCGCGCTCGCCGCGGGCTGGCGGCTCGCCGAGATGCGCGAGGGGCTCATCGACGACCACTGGGTGGCGGCGAAGCCAAAATGGGCGCGGTTCCGCGGCCAGCCGATTTCCGTCGCCTACGTCTGGCGCAACGACTAGGCGGACGAGGGCTTCGGCAGCGGGCCGGTCCACGCGTCCATCATCGCGCGGTAGCGGGGTGAGGATCCGAGCAGTTCGTCGTGCCTGCCGAGCAGGGTCGCGGCGCCGTCCATGACCAGCACCTGGTCGGCGCGCAGCGCGGAGGACAGCCGGTGCGCGATCACCACGAGCACCCCACCGCCCGCCGCGCACCGCTCGGCGAACGCCCGCTCCACCCCGCCCTCGGTCGCGGGGTCCACATGCGACATCGCCTCGTCGAGGATGACCACCGACGCCGGGCTCGCGTAGACCCTGGCCAGCGCGATCAGCTGCGCTTCCCCCGCCGAGAGCGCGCCGTGGCCGAGTTCCGCGCCCAGTCCGCCGAGGCGCTGGACCAGATCGTCCGCGCGCACCGCGCGGCACGCGGCAAGCAAGTCCTCATCGGACAGTCCGGTACCGAACAGCGCGAGGTTTTCCCGCACCGTACCGGCGAACACGTAGGACTCCTGCGGGCTCAGCGCGACCATCCGGTGCAGCGCGGCCGGGCGCACGACACCCACCGGCACCCCGCCGATCAGCACGCGGCCGCCCTGCGGGGACAGCAATCCGGTGAGCAGCCCGGCCAGTGTCGACTTCCCGATCCCGCTCGGGCCGACCACCGCGAGGTACTCGCCCGGCGAGAGATCGAGATCGAGGCCGCGCACCACCGGCTCGGCGTGCGCGCCCCAGCCGAAAGTGAGGTCCCGCACGGTGATCGTGCTGTTCGCCGGTTCCGCGCCGCCCTGCCGCGGCGTCGGCACGTCGCTCGTCTCGTCGAGCCTGCGCAACGCGACGAGCAGGCGCAGCACGACCGTGCTCGCGGTCGCGGCGAGCCCGTGCAACGCGGGCTGCAGGGTGTTCGCCAGGTAGACGAGCGCGCCGAGCGCGGCGCCCGCGGTCATCGAGCCCGCCGCGACCATGCCTGGGGCCGCGGCCAGCACCAGCAGCAGCGGCACGAACCCGCCGACCGCGATCGTCAGCGTCCGCAACGCCGACGCCCTCGCCAGCCGCATCGCGGCCGACGCCTGCGCGCCGACCCGTTCGTAGAGCGCCATTCCCGCGATCGCCTCGCCACCGCACGCCACCACGTCCCGCATCCCGGCGAGCGCGGAGCCCGCGGTTTCGGCCAGCGCTTCGTCGGCGAGCGCGACCGCTCGCTGCCGCGTGGCGAGCGCGGGGAGCAGGAACCCGAACATCGTGATGGCCAGTACGACGGGGACGACCACGAGCCAGGCCAGCGAACCGGCGACGGTGAACAGCCCGGCGAGCGCGGCGGCCGTGGTCACGAGCATGCCGCGCGCCTGCACCAGCAGGCCCGCGGTCGCGTCGCGGACCACTTCGACGTGCTGGGTGATCCTGGCGACCCCGCTCGCGTCGGGCTGGTTGCGCGGCGGGTTCGCGTCGTGCAGCACACCCCGCACCACCGCGCGGACCAGTGCGTCCCGGATCGGCTCGACGATCGTCCCGAGCCGGTGCCACACCAGCCGCGAACCGAGCGCGCCGAGCACCGCGACCCCGGCGAACACCAGCAGCCACGCGACACCGATCCCCGCGCTGCCCACGCCGAAACCCTTGTCCACGGACAGTTCCACGAACCTGCCGGAGAAGAACGCCGGCGCGCCTTCGAGAATCGAGCACGCGAGCAGGGCGGCAGCGGCGCGCCACCTGCCCACCAGCGCGGCCCCGTACAACCGCTGGATGCTCATGGCTCCTCATCGGTGAAGATCGCGCGGTAGCCAGATTCAGCCCAAAGGGTGTCGTGGGGCCCGACAGCGCGCAGCCTGCCATGGTCCAGCCAGGCGACCATCCCGGCGCGCCGCGCGACCGCGACGCGGTGCGTCACCACGATCCTGGTCGTGCCCGGCATGGTGTCCGAAATGGACTTGTCCACAAGGGACTCGGTCACGGTGTCGAGGCTGGCTGTCGCGTCGTCGAGCACGAGCACGCGCGGGCCGCGGGCGAGCGCCCTCGCCAGGCCGACGCGCTGCGCTTCCCCGCCGGAGAGCGGGGTTTCGGTCAACGGCGTGCGGTAGCCGTCCGGCAGGCGGACGACGAGATCGTGCACCTGCGCGGTCCGGCAGGCGGCGCGCACCGCGGACGGTCCGGACCACGCGCCGTACCCGACGGCGTCGGACACGGTCTCCCCCAGCAGCGACGGTCGTTCGAAGGCGTACCCGAACGCGGCGCGCAGTTCCTCCGGGCGCACGCTCGCGATGGGCACGCCGTCGAGCAGGACTTCGCCTTCGTCCGGTTCGACGAGGCCGCCGAGCACCCCGGCGAGCGCGGACTTGCCCGCACCGGACCGGCCGACGACGGCGAGCGTGGTGCCCGCGAGCACGGTCAGGCCGACGTGCTCGAGCGCGCCGCGGAGGCCGACGTCGCGCAGTTCGATCGTGCCGGGGCCGGGCGGCAGCGGGCGCGTGCCCTGGTGCGGCACCGGGGAATCGAGCACCTCGGCCAGCCGCGTCGCGCCGGAGCGGGCCCTGCTGAGCGTGGTGAGCAGGGGGATCTGGTTGACCATGGTCATGCCGAGCGCGACGTAGCCGAGCGCCGCGAGCAGATCGCCGACGGTCAGCCTGCCGCCGAGCACCCCGAACCCGGCGGCGACGAGCACGGTCACCTCCACGGCGGGCAGCAGCAGCGCGGCGCGCCACACCATGCGCGCCTGCGTGCGCCACATGCCCCCGCCCGCGACGCCGAGGCGCGGCAGCGGTTCGAGCACGCGCGCGGCTTCGCGGTCGGCGGTGCCCGACGCCGCGATCGTCCGCAGCCCCGCGGTCGCGTCGAGCAGGCGAGCCGAGATCTCGCCCGAAACCTGTTGGTAGGTAAGCACATCATCGGCGGTGAGCCGCAGGTGGGAACGTGCGAGCAGGAGCGCGAGCGGCACGCTGCCCGCGAACACGAGCGCGAGGCGCCAGTCGAGCACCGCCAGCAAGGTGATCGCGCCGCACGAGATGACCGACGCGGACGCGAGCTGCACGAGGATCGACACCACGGTTCCCGCGGCGACCGCGTCTCCGGTGAGCCTGCTGATCGCGTCGCCGTGGACGAAACCCGATTTCGTGCCGAGCGCGAGGAAGTGCCGCGCGACCGTGCGCCGCAGCCACGCGGTCGCGGAGCTGGTGACGCGCACGGTGAGGATGCCGCCCGCGACGTCGGCGCCGATCTGGACGGCGCCGAGTGCGAGCAGCCACAGGATCGCGGGCCAGCTCCGGGAGCCCGCGATCGAGGCGTCGACGGCGGTGGCGAGCGCGGAGGGCAGCAGCAGCCCGGAGCCCGCGGCGAGCAGTGCGCTCAGCACGATGAACGGCATCCGCGCGCGTTCGAGCGAGGTCACCTCGCTCAGCAGCCGATCGCCCGGTGCGCGCATCTCATCCCTTTGGACTCGGTGTCCTGCCCGGCCGGGGTGGGACACAATGGAAAGCGCGGGAGCGGCGCACTTGGCCTGTGCCGCTCCCGCGCAGTCGTTACACCTGCTATCCCGGCTTTTCGTAAGCGGCGGAGCCGCTTGAGCGGGCCAGCAACTGGCACCGCCGCGGGTTCTCAGGAGTCTTCTCGCGAGGACAGCTCCAACGTGGTGAATTGGCATTCATGAGTTGGAGATCCCGGAGTGAGAAGGCTGCTGAGGTTCCGCTACCCGCACCGCTACGCAAGCCGTCACCAAAAAGATCTAGTGGCAGGTGAGCAGGCTGATGGTGCTGTTGGCGCAGGAGGCCAGCAGCGAGAGGTTGGAGCCGTGGCCGCCGCCGTGGCCGCCGTCGACGCTCTCGGGGGCTTCCATCGCCTGCAGGTCGAGAACCATGTCCATGGTTATTGCCTTTCGCTAGTGTGTATTTCCACCGGTCACGAACGACCGGGGTTCGTGGGACGGTGCGAGCCGCCGAGGAACGGCAGGGCAGGCGCACCGTCGAGGGTGGCGGCGAGCGCGAGGAGCACGCCGGCGCCGCCGGTGTTGAGGTCCATCGAGAGCCGGAGCAGCTGGTTCCCCGGGAACGCGATGCCGTCGGAGTAGGCGACCGCGTACCAGCCGAACCGGGACAGGTGCAGCCGGACAGCGCGTTCGGTCGCCTCGTCGCGGTCGCGCCGCGCGGCGAGCGCGGTCATCAGGCCCGCCCTGCCGAACATGAGCCCGGGGTGGATGACGAACTCGCCGCGGCTGGCCTGCAACAGCCTCGGCAGCGCGGCGACGCTGTCCGCGTCCGGCCGGTACTCGCCGAGCTCCTCGGCGACCAGCGCGACGCCCGCGCTGCCGATGCCGACGTAGGGCAGCGTGCGTGCTTCGCCGTCGCGGACCTGGAGCGACTCGTCGTCGGCGGCCACGCATTCGTCGAGGTCGCGGCGGAGCGCGTGGTCGGCGAGCGCGAGCCACGACTCTTCGCCGGTGCATTCGTAGAGCCGCACGAACAGCAGCGCCGGGCCCGACCAGCCGCTGAGCAGGCCCGCCCTGCCGAACTTTCCGGGTGGTTCGGCCGACGGCAGCGCTTCGGCCAGCCGTTTCCCGATGGCGAGCGCGCGTTTGGTGTGCTCGGTGTCGCCGCGGGTGCCCGCGAAGTGCAGGAAGTTCAGGCCGATTCCGGCGAGACCGGTGTCGAGGCTGTGCTCCTTGGTCTGCTCGACCATGGTCGCCGCGCCGTCGAGCAGTGCGTCCGCTTCGCGCGCGTAGCCGAAGTTCTCGAGCACGTAAGCGATGCCGTGCGCACCGTCGTAGAAACCGGGGCGCGCGGGCGGTTCCCGTCGCACGTGGTCGAGCAGCCAACGCTCGTGCTCGGGGTACCGGCCTTCGCCCGCGGCGTCGAGCGCGTGCAGCACGCCCGCCGCGCCGTAGGCGAAGCACGCCCCGCCGACGCGGAACTGCTCGATGTCGCCGGGGAACAGGCGGTCCTGGCGTTCCGGGGTGGCGCTCGCCAGTATCGCCTGCCCGATGTTCTTGCGGACGAGCTGCCAGTCCGGCACCGGGTCGTCGAGCGCGGTCGCGGTCGCGGTACTGCCGCCGGATCGCGGGGCCAGGCCCTGCCGGATCTCGTCGACGTAGCCCTTCGGCAGGTCGAACCGCTCGGCGGCGAAGTCGACCAGGCTGTGCAGCTTGCCCGGTTCGAAGTCGAGGATCGTGTTCAGCGGCAAGAAGATCCAGAGCTTCAGCGCGGCTACCGCGTACGCGTCGATCTCGAAACCCGAGCGGTCGGCGGGCGCGCGGAAGCCCGGCGCGCCGAGCGCGGGCCGGTCACCGCTGTCCGCGTCGAAGGCCATCTCGAAGTCGATGATCGACACCGCGTCGACCTCGCCGGTGGTTTCGGTCGCTTCCGTCGTTTCGACGAGGACGTTCAGCGGGTGCAGGTCGCCGAAGACGATCCCGCGCTCGTGCACTTCGGCGACCATCCGCTCGACCTCCGCGACGAGCGCCATCGCACGGGCCCGGTAACCCGAAACGTCGGTGTGTTCCGCGTCGCGCCTGGTCAGCGGGTAGTTCCTGGCCAGCCACGAGCCCAGCGACAACCCGCTGACCTGCTCCATCGCCATGAAGTGGTGCTCCCAGACGGGAAACAGGTCGTAGACCTCGGGGATACCGGTGATCCCGCGGAGCCGGTCGAGCACGTCGTGCTCGCGGCGCAGCCTCGCCACCGCGTCGACCCCGGCCCGGTCGAGACCCGCGTGCGGTCTCGCTTCCTTGAGCACGAGCCGCTTCCCGTCGGCGAGCCGGTCAGCCAGGTAGACGCCGCCGCCGTTGGAGAAGTGCAGCGACGAGGTCACGCGGTACGGGAACTGCCGCGGATCGCCCCCCTTGCGCGCCGCGAGGTGCGGGACGAGGCATTCGGGCAGCGGCTCCCAGTCTGGCACCACGAAACGGGGCCCGCGCTCGTCGGGCACCAGTGTGCCGTCCGGTTTGGTGATCGCCAGGACCCTGGCGCCGTCCGCCTCGACCCACTGCTCGGCGAATCCCCCGTACCGGACGTAGAGCGGCCCGTCGCCGTAGCGAAGATCACTGAGAATATAGGGGCCGGACTGCCCGGCCAGCACGGATGAAAGATCGACAAGAACACGTTCCAGCTCTTTGTTGTCCGCCGGATAAATAGTGACGAGCTTGCCACTCGCCTCCCGCGGCGCGTATTTCGAATTGCGGGCGAGCAAGATCGATCTTGATCTGAGGTGCTTGAAGGAATAATCGTCGCGAACGCAGTAGCGGTACACGGAGGCCAGCACCTCGTCGGCGTTGCCGAGGTTGGCGCTCACGTGAATTTTCCACCCCTGCAACGGAAGCTGGCGGCCCAGCCGATGCAACGACCGCCAGATGCCCCGATCGGAAGCGACCCACCCGTCTGGCACCGGAAGGGCTCGCGAGAAATCATCGTCCGGTGCACCCGATTCGCGCTGTTCGTCGAAGAACAGCGGATCCGCGAAGCAAAACGCCTCGTAGCGGAGGTCCATCGGGTTCCCTTCCGTCACTCGATCGCAGGCACTCTTTCCGGTGCCGGAACCATTCCCGCACAACCGGCACGCGACGGCCAATCCGCCATATCGGGGTTTCGGCTGCGCTGTTCGAGGTAGGCATTTAGGCGGCCAACCAGCCAGTAACCCAACTCTGGGTGAAAGCGAGGTCCAGACCAACCACCCTGATGACGTGTAACAGAATCCGGCACCGGAATAAGGGCAGGTGACACCCGCGGCACCAAACGTCGCAGCCCGTCACCCGCGGTGGGTTTGTTTCTTTCCAAAGCGCTCCGCGGCAAGCCGGTGCGACCCGTTCGGAGGCGGTTTCCTATACTACGAAAGGTAGTATTGGAGGACCGGTGATCACAGGATTCGGCGTGACCGTCGCCGCGTGCGCCGCCGCGGTGGCGGTGTGGAGCTTCGTGCTCGCCGCGCGTGGGCGCGAACCCCGGCGGCCGCTGCTGTACGCGCTCGGATTCGTCGAGCTGCTGCTGGTGGCGCAGCTGGTGATCGGTGTCGTGCTGCTCGTCGGCGGGGACCGGCCCGGCAGCATGGCGACCTACCTGGCCTACCTGATCGGCTCGCTCGTCGTGCTGCCCGTCGGCACGGTGTGGGCGCTCGCCGAACGGAGCCGGTCGAGCACGGTGGTGCTCGGGATCGCCTGCGTCGCCATCCCGGTCATGGTCCTGCGGTTGAGCGAGGTGTGGCATGGCGCGAGTGCGTGACGAGAAGAAGACCGCGACCGGGCCGGGCCGGATCCTCGTCGCGGTGTACGCGATCTTCGCGCTCGCCGCGACTTCGCGGGCGGCGGTGCAGCTGTCCACCAAGTACCACGAAGCGCCGCTCGCCTACCTGCTGTCCGCGTTCGCGGCCGTGGTGTACCTGGTCGCGACCGTCGCGCTCGCCCGCTCCGGGCGGACGTCGTGGCTGGTCGCGCTGATCGCGTGCGGTGTGGAGTTCGTCGGCGTGCTCACCGTCGGCACGCTCAGCGTCTTCGACTCCGCCGCGTTCCCGCACGCGACCGTGTGGTCGGGCTACGGGCAGGGCTACCTCTTCATCCCGCTGGTGCTGCCGGTGATCGGCCTCTACTGGCTGCGCCGCACCCGCTGATTCCCGGTCGTCCGGAGTGCGTTTAGCCCGCTAAACGCAGTTCAGGAGGGCCAGACGAAGAGGGTCAGCGGGGTGAGCAGCGCGGCCAAGGCGGTCGCCACCGCCAGCAGGCGGACGCCGAGCGCGGCGGCCGGGCGCGGGTGCCGCAGCCGTTCGATCCGCGCGAGCGTGCCGACCGAGCCCGCGGCCAGCCCGCCCGCCGGGGCCGCCGAGGTGCCGAACTTCTCCAGTGCCGAAGCGAGCACCGCGCGGCCGTGCCGCCGCGCCGCCGACTCGTCGGCGCACATCTCCACCAGCAGCCCGATCGCGGACAGCGCCCGGCGCGGGACGAACAGCCGCCACGCCTGGAACGGTTCGAGCACGAGGTGGTGCCGCTGCCGCAGGTGCGCGCGTTCGTGCGCGAGCACCGCGCGCAGCTCGTCGTCGGTGAGCAGTTCGCGCGCGCCCGCGCTGATCACGATCCGGGGTTGCCTGCCCGGCAGGCAGTAGGCGACCGCGGCCGAGTGGTCCAGCACGAGCGCGTCGCCGTCGGTGCGCGCGACGAGCGCGAGCAGCCCGCGGTGCCGGGCCCGCACGCGCGCGGTGCTCGCCACCAGCCGGATCAGGCTCACCACGAGCCATACGGTCAGCGCGGTCGCGGCCAGGATCACCGGGTTCGGCACGTGCCCCTCGTCGACGACGCGCGCGAGGCCGGGCAGTACCCCCAGGTGGTACGGCTCGAGCCCGAGTTCGAACAGCAGCCCGATCGCGGAAACCACGCCGGCGCACAGCACGAGCTGCCACAGCACGAGCGCGGTGCGCGGGCTCGCGTGCGTCCAGGTGCCCCGCGGCAGCCACCACATCGCCGACACGGCCATGCCGAACGTGACGAAGTGGTGGAATGCGTAGATCATCGCGGGTTTTCGAGCGCCCGACGCAGTGCTTCGGCTTCGTCGGTGCTCACCGAGTTCGCGAACCGGACGAGCGCGGGGCCACGGTCGCCGGTGAGGGCGAGCGCTTCCAGCATCAGCTCGGCGATGTAGTCCTCGCGCTTGGCGGCGGGCACGTACCGCCACGCCCTGCCG
Organism: Amycolatopsis sp. CA-230715; assembly: GCF_018736145.1. Classification (GTDB taxonomy): domain Bacteria; phylum Actinomycetota; class Actinomycetes; order Mycobacteriales; family Pseudonocardiaceae; genus Amycolatopsis. The sequence continues at coordinate 4,888,737 of NZ_CP059997.1, read as the reverse complement.
TCCCGCTCGCGCCGGACGAGCCCCTTGTCCGCGAGCCTGGTCAGCACCGTCATCACGGTGGTGTAGGCGAGATCGCGCTCGGCGAGGTCGGCGTGCACGACGCGGACGGTGGCGGGTTCGCCGCGATCCCACAGCGCGTCCATCACCGCGCGTTCGAGCTCGCCAAGCCTGCCCACGAAAGCTCCCTCGTCCGCCCTGCCCCAGCTCGCCAATGCTACCGGACGTAGTAGGTCATCCGTGTTCTCGCTGGGCCGCCCGCCACGCCTCGTGCATGTCCTCCCAGGTACCCGGCCGGGCGGTCAGCGGAGTCGCGTTGGGGGCGCGGAGGCCGTCGAGGACCACGCCGAGCAGGCGCTCCTGCACGCCGGGCGGCGCGATCACCTTGGCCGCCCGCTGGCTCCGCAGCTCGCCGAGCAGGAACACGATGTCGTGCGCGTTGACGTCCGCGCGCAGGCCGCCTTCCGCCTGCGTCCGTTCGACGAGCGCCTGCACCGCTTCGCGCGCCCGCTTGCTGCGCGCGAGCATCTCCTCGGTGGGCCGGACGGCACCCGAAATCCGGGGCGCGCCGGTGATTCCCGCGTCTGCGCACGCGTGCACGAAACCCAGGAAGCCCGCCCAGGCGTCCGGCTCGTCGAGCGCGCGCAGCGCTTCCCGTTCCGTCCGCTCCATGGTGTCGCGCATGATCGCGCGCATCAGGTCGTCCTTGCTCGGGTAGCGCCGGTAGAGCGCGCTCATGCCGACCCCGGCCCGGTCGGCGATCGCGGACACCGGCGCGTCCGCCCCCAGCTCGGCGAACACTTCCCGCGCCGCGACGAGGATGCGCTCGTCGTTGCGGTAGGCGTCGCTCCGGCGCGCTCGCGTCTGCGGTTCGGGAGACATGGGCCACAGCATACGAGGGTGGAACGGAATGCTCCGTTCCCCCTAAGCTTGCGGCCATGAGCGTCACTGGGGTCTCCACCTATCGGCCGACCGCGGGCCGGGTCGCCATCCTGGGCGGGCTGTCGGCGTGCGCGCCGATGTCCGTCGACATGTACCTGCCGTCGATGCCGCAGATCGCCGCCGACCTGCACACCGGCGCGTCCCAGGTCCAGCTCACGCTGACCACGAGCATCCTCGGCCTCGCGTTCGGGCAGCTGGTCCTCGGTTCGCTGTCCGACGCCTTCGGCAGGCGGCGGCCGCTGCTCGCCGGACTCGCCGTCTACACCGTGCTTTCCCTCGTCTGCTTGATCGCGCCGAACGCGACGGTGCTGATCGCGCTCCGGTTCGCGCAGGGGTTCGCCGGTGCCGCCGGGCCGGTGCTGGCCAGGGCCATCGTGCGCGATCTGACCTCCGGCGCGGCGATGGCGCGGCTCGTGAGCATGCTGATGCTAGTGACGAGCCTCGCGCCGATACTCGCCCCGGCCCTCGGCGCGCAGTTGCTCGCTTTCGGTTCGTGGCGCGGGGTTTTCGTCGCGCTCGCGGTGTTCGGGGCGGTGCTGCTCGTGGCCTGCGCGCTGTGGCTGCCCGAAACGCTCCCGTCGGAAGCGCGGCACACCGGCGGGTTGTCGACGAGCCTTCGCGCCTACCGGACCTTGCTCGCCGACCGCACCTTCCTCGGCTACGCGCTCACTTCGGGCCTCGTCTTCGCGGGGTACTTCGGCTACCTGTCCGGCTCGGCGTTCGTGCTCGAACAGGGCCACGGACTGTCCACACAGGAATTCAGCGTCGTGTTCGGCGCCAACGCCATCGGGTTGCTCGCCGCGGGGCAGTCCAACGCGTGGCTGGTCCGCCGCTACCCGCCGCGCCGCATGCTGATCATCGGCGTGGTGGCCGGGGCCGTCGCCGTGGTGGCGCTGACCGCCGCCGCGCTCGCCGGGCTCGGCCTGCCCGCGCTGCTGCCGCCGATGTTCGTCGCCGTGGCCGCGATGGGTCTGGTCGCGCCCAACTGCACCGCGCTGGGCATGGCGGACCACCCGTCGATCGCGGGCAGCGCTTCGGCATTGCTCGGCGTGCTGCAGTTCGTCGCGGGCGGGATCGCCGGACCGCTCGTCGGCCTCGGCAGCGCGGGTGGCGCCTCCGATCTGTCCATGGCGCTGGTGATGCTCGTGGGCGGAGTGGGCGCCCTGTTGTTCATTCCGCGGCGGGGATCCCGCTCGACGCCCCGAAAGTGACCTTCGGGGCGCTCAGGTCCCCGAAGGTCGCTTTGCTGTCGGGTGCGGGTCGCGGTGATTGGGCGAGAGGAGTGATGGGGAGGAGGCCGTGGTCCCCGAAGGCCACCTTCGGGGAATCTAGCGCCACTTTCTCGGCCCTCGCAGGCATGCGGGCGAGGTGGCTCGTGCCCCGAAGGTGGCCTTCGGGGCGTTAGACGCCACAAATCCGCCCCTCGCGCACCCGACAATCACAGGGCCCATGCCGCGAAAGTGGCCTTCGGGGCGCTCAGGTCCCCGAAGGTCACTTTCGGGGCAGGGGAGCCTGCGGCACCATCCGACGTTCGGTGTCCGGGTGTGTCACGGTGAAGTCGGCAGCACGGGGTGGCGTTCGAACAGGATGGTGCCGCGTACCACCGCTTCCTTGTAGAAGGCGGCGATCCTGCCCTTCAGCACGGCATCGACCGGGCTGTCGTCGGCGCGCACGAACTGGATCAGCGCGTCGCGGCGGCCGAGGCTGATGCACTGGTTGAAGTACCGGAACCGCGGGGAGCCCGTGGCCTTCCCGGCGAGCACTCGCACGGCGTGCTGTGTGGTCGGAAGCCCGGTGGCGCAGGCCATCCGCAGTTCGAGGCCGTTGGCGAGGCGGATCGCGGCGGCGTCCCCGATCGCGATGACATCAGGGTGTGAGACCGAGCGGAGCGCCTCGTCCACGACCATCCTGCCCGCCGCGTCCACGTCGAACCCGGCCTCCGCCGCGATCGACGACACCACGAACCCGGCCGTCCAGACGACCGTGTCGGCCTCGACCGTGTCACCGTCGGCGAGCACGAGCCCGTCGGCGCGGACTTCGATCACCTTCGCGTTTTCCCTGACGTCGACGCCGAGCCTGCCGAACACGCGGTGCAGGTGCCGGGTGCCGCGTTCGGACAGCGCCGCGCCGAGCGGGCCGCCGGTGACCAGGCTGACCTTCAGCCCCGGGTGGGCTTCCGCGAGTTCCGCCGCCGCTTCGACACCGGTCAGCCCGCCGCCGACCACCGCGACGGTCCTGCTCCCGGAAAGCTTGGCGCGCAAGCGTTCCGCGTCGGCTCGGCTCGCGACGGTGTAGGCGTGTTCCGCCGCACCGGGAACGCCGTCGAGGTTCGCGTGGCTGCCGAGCGCGTAGATGAGCTTGTCGTAGCCGATCGGGGCGCCGTCGTCGAGCAGCACTTCGCGGGCGTCGGGGTCGATCGCGCGAACCCGGCCCACGACGAGCCGCGCGCCGGTGCCCGCCAGCAGGTCCCGCAACGGCAGGTCGCGCAACCGCTGCCCGCTGGCGAGCTGGTGCAGCCGGACCCGCTCGACGAAGCGGTCGCTCGCGTTGACCAGGGTCACCTCGGCGCCGGTCCACTTCGCGGCCAGCTTGGCCGCGGCCAGTCCGGTGTATCCGGCGCCGACCACGACGATCTTTTCCGCTGTCATTTCGGGACTCCCTCCTGTGGGTCGCACCATGAAGACTGACCAGGAGCGGAATGTGTGACAGCGCGGGCCGTGAAGCGAGTCACATCTCCCAGGGCGCCCTCGGCAGGACGTGACCGGTCTCGAGCAGCGACTTGAGGTTCGACAGCACGGCGGCCCAGCCCTTGGCCGCGCTTTCGCGCTCGGCTTCGTCGGCGAGGTTTTCGTGGGTCACGGTGAGCCGGACGATCTCGCCGTGCGGCTCGATGTCGAAGGTGACCTGGGACGGCTCACCATCCGTGCCCGGCAAGGACCAGGTGATCACGAGTTTCGCGGGCTCGGTGCTCTCCACGATCGTGCCCGCCACGTCGGCGATGCCGGACCCGTCGGTGCGCTGGTGCTCCCACGCCGAACCGGGCTGCCAGTCCGAAACGTTGCGGTGGCCCCAATATTCAGCGGTGAGATCGGCGTCGGTGAGCGCCTGCCACACCTTTTCCGGGGTGCTTTCGATATAGATCACGTATCGCGAAGCGATTCCTTGGGGGGTGGTGGCTGGGTGACGGGTGGGCACGTAGACGAAGGACGGTTTCGTCATGAGGTTCTCCGCTCGGTTCTTCAGCGTGCTCAGCGCGCGAAGACGCGGCCGCTCGTACTTGTCGATCCACCGTTCCTGGATCTCGTGCAGCGGAACGGGGTTGAGGTAGTGCAGTTTTTCGCGGCCGCGGCGCACGACGCTGATCAGGTTGGCCGCCTCCAGCACCTGCAGGTGCTGGGTCGCGGACTGCCTCGTCATCCCGACGCCTTCGCACAGCTCGCCCAGCGTCTGCCCGTTCCGCTCGTGCAACCGGTCGAGCAGGTACCGCCGGGTTTCGTCGGCGAGCGCCTTGAAGACCTCGTTCAGCACCTCTCCGATTATGCAGGTAAATACCTGCATGTCAACCGGATGACCGGAACCGGGCAGGCGATGGGCATCGCGGCCGGGACGGGCTAAGGTCGCCCGCCATGGAGAAGCCACCGGTCAGCGGGTGGACGCTGGCGTTCTACGCGGCACTGCCGCTTGCCGGGCTGTTCGTCGCCTACACCGGCCTGCTCAGACCGAACCTGGTCCAGGTCGCGATGGGGTTGTGCGGCACCGCGTTCGGGGCCAGGATGTTCATCGTCCTGCGCAGGCGGCTGCGCTGACGACCGTCCTCAATGACCGTCCGAAAAGGACGGATCGACGACCACGCGAAAATGCCGTGCGGTGGTGTCGAAATCGGCGAGCACGGCGCGGGCCGCTCCGCTCACGTTGGCCGTTTCGACGTCCCGCCCCGTGAACCCGCGCACGTCGTCGAGACCGTCGAACAGGGTCATCGTCAGAAATCCGGTGTCCCGGCGCAGCAGGTAGGCGCCGCGGAAACCCCTGAGGTCCCGCAATTCGGCCAGCACCGCACCGCGGAACACCTCTTCGTAGGCGTCAGCTTTCGCGCTGTTTTCCGCCCGTGCCTGCCACAGTCGTCCGATCATCACGCCCTCCTCGGTTGTCACCGCGAGCGTGGCCGGTTTCGGCAGCCACGGCTTGAACATTCGTGCTCAGCAGTTCGCGGGCCTTGCTCGGCGGCAGGCCGAGGTGGTCACGCAGGGTCCTGGTGAGATGCGCGTGATCGGCGAAGCCGAGATCGGCGGCGAGCCCGGCAAGATCGGCCTCTCCCTCGGTCAGCCGGTCCAGCGCGGCGCGAACCCGGACCCCGGCGCGGAACCTCGTGAGCGTCTGACCGGTCTCCTCGTGGAACACCCGGCTGAGGTGCGAGCGCGAGACGGCCAGCGTCGCGGCCAACTCGCCGATCGTGGCGCGAGCGGGATCTTCGAGCAGTGCTTCGCGCGCGGCCTCCGCGAGACGGCGGTGCGCGGGCGAGGATTTCGGGGCGGCGCGCCACGTCACGGCGCCCGCGAGGCGCACCACGCGCTCGGTCAGTTCGAACTCGTCCGCGCCCGCTCGCGTCCGTGCGACGAGCACGCGGTGCGCGAAATCGACCCGCGCCGCGACCGGCACCGGCGCGCACGGGGCCCAGCCGTCCGGCAGCATCGACTCGGCGACGGTGACGACGGTGCACACGTCCTCGCGGCCGGGCCGGTGCGCGATCGCCTGCTCGTCACCGGGACCGCTCGCGTACCCGGTGCCGGGATCCACCAGCCCCGTCCAGCGGGGCAGCCGGAGCCGGAAAAGGCCGCGCCGCACGAAGACCAGCCGGTGCCCGGCGCTCGGCACCGGCTCCGACCACGAGGGCGCGCGCTCGACGATGCGCAGTTCGTCGAGCGCGAACCCGTCACCGCGCGCCAGCCCCGTCGTGCGCCACATGGACCGACGATAGACCCGGTGACGGCTCCGCGGCCCCGAAAAATGTCGGTGCCCTCGAATAGACTCGAAATCGGGGGTCCCCCCAGCGAACGAAAGGTAGAGTTCGTACGCCGGGGGGCTTTTCAGCGCGTCCGGCTCCGGGTCGGCACCCTGCTCAGCGCGAAGACGGCGAACGCGAGCGCGACCAGTGCGGCGCTCACCCACACCGGCGAGCGGAACCCGCCGCCGGCGCCGATCGCGAGCCCTCCCAGCCACGGGCCCGCGGTCGCGCCGACGTTGAACGCGGCCGTCGCGAGGGCGCCCGCGAGCGTCGGCGCCCCGGTCGCCACCGAGAACACCCGCGCGACCAGCGTCGAGCCGACACCGAACGACAGGATTCCCTGCACCAGCACGAACACGACCGCCAGCACCGGAACCCCGGCGGCCAGCGCGAACACCACCCACCCCGCGCACAGCGCGGCCGAACCGGCCCACAGCAGCGCGAGCGGCCGCGCGTCCGCGATCCGGCCACCCACCGCGACCCCGACGAACGACCCCGCGCCGAACAACGCGAGCAGCGCGGGCATCCAGCCCTCCCCGAATCCGGTGACCCCGGTGAGCAGGGGCGTGAGATAGGTGAACGTACAGAACGTGGCGCCGTTGACGAGCGCGCCCAGCAGCAGGACCACCAGCACCCGCGGGTTCCGCAGCACGCGCAGTTCCTCGCGCGCGGTCGTTCCCGACGCCGACGGCGGCCTGCCGCCGGGAATGGCGCGCAGGATCGCGAACACCGCGGGTACCGACAGAACCGCGACGGCCCAGAACGCGGCGCGCCAGCCCCAGTACTGGCCGAGCAGCGCGCCCGCGGGCACACCGACGACGCAGGAGAGGGTGACCCCACCGACCACAGTGGACGTAGCGCGGGCTTTCAAACCCGGCTCCACCAGTGCGTTCGCCGTCGCGAGCGCGGTGGCCCAGAATCCGGCGTTCGCGAGCGCGCCCACCACCCTGGCGCACAACAGCACCTCATAGCCGGGCGTGAGCGCGCCGACGACGTGCACCGCGATGAACACGACCAGGAAACCGGTCAGCGCGCGCCGCCGCGACCAGCGCAGGCCCAGCACCGCCATCAGCGGCGCGCCGATCACCATGCCGACGGCGAACGCCGAGGTCAGCAGGCCCGCGGCGGGGATGGACACGTGCAGGTCCCGCGCGATGTCCGCGACGAGACCGGAAAGCATGAACTCGGAGGTCCCCTGCGTGAAAACCGCGAGGCCGAGCATGTACACAGCGAAAGGCATGACAGAACTCCGCACACCGAAGGGCGGCGGCTGTCCACAAAGGAGGGACGCCCACCACCGGAGGAACCCCGCGAAAGGGCGGGGTGAGGACACGAGCCGTTCCGATGGCAGGGTTCAGCGACACGGGAAACGCGCGCCGCGAAAGCCACCGGAAAATCGGTGGCTAGAGTCTGGATGCCTCAGGGGTGGACATGACCGGAGCTTAACAACGCCGTGTGAACGAAGTCCACGCGGTTATTCGCCGGATTGTCCCGCGACGCGGCGTTCGTAGGCGGCGCGCACCTCGTGGTCCATCTGCGTGAGCGCGCGGTCGTCGCGGGCGAGCCGCCTGCCGAACCGCATCACCGGCTCGGGCACCACCGCGGCGAGGAGGTCCCACACGCCGAGGTAGCCGGGCACCGGGATCTCGGCCCTGCGGCTGCGCACGCTGCGGACCACCGCGGCCGCGATCACCTCGGGGTCCACCGTCGCCATGCCCTTGCCGAGCGGCACCCCCGAGGACAGTTCGGTGCGCACCGCCGACGGCAGCACCGCGCTGACGCTCACGCCGGTGCCGTCCAGCTCGCGGCGGACCGCGGCGGTGAGCCCGACCGCGGCGAACTTGCTCGCGTTGTACACCGCCATTCCGGGGATCGGGATCTTGCCCGCCATCGACGCGATGTTCACGATGTGCCCGCGCCGCCGCGAAACCATGCCCGGCGCGACCGCCCGCATGCCGTGGATGAGGCCCCACACGTTCACGTCGAGCGTGGTCTTCGACAGCGAGTCCGGCTCGTCGAGGAAGCGGCCCAGCGGCATCACGCCCGCGTTGTTGACCAGCACGTCGATGCGGCCGTGCTCGGCGGTCACCTCGTCCGCGAAGGCGCCGAAGGACTCCTTCGACGTCACGTCGAGCTTCTTTCCCGTGACACCAAGGGTTTTCGCGGTGTCCGCGGCCGCGTCGGCGTCGAGGTCGCCGACCACCACCTTCGCGCCGAGCGCGGTGAACGCCGCCGCGGTGGCGCGGCCGATCCCGCGGCCACCGCCCGTGATGGCCACGACCGCGTCGCGGATTTCGATACCGGGGTAGGACATTCGAAAACTCCTCACACCGAAGCGCGGTCGTCGGACCGGGTCGTGATCGTGTAGGCCGCCGGGTCGAACCGGGTGATCCGCCTGCGCATCGCACCCGTCGACCACGGCCAGCTGAAACTGTTGCGCCCGTTGACATCCAGATAGTAGCTGGAACAGCCACCCGCGTTGTAGACCGTGCCGGGCAGCGCCGCCTGCACCTCGGCGTTGAAGGCGTCCTGCACGTCCTTCCGGACGTCCACACTGGACCAGTTCCCGGCGCGGATGCGGCCGATCGCCGCGGTCACGTAGGCCAGCTGCGCCTCCATGATCATGAACGCCGACGAGTGCCCGGTGCCCAGGCTCGGCCCGAGCAGCAGGAACGCGTTGAGGAACCCGCTGGTCACAGTACCGAGATACGCTTCGGGGCTGCCCTTCCAGTGTTCGGCGAGGCTGCGCCCGTCGGCACCGAAGACGCGGTCGGCGATCGGCATGTCGAGGATGTGGAACCCGGTGCCGAAGATGATCGCGTCCACCTCCGCCGACGAGCCGTCCGCGCCGACCACGGTGTTCCCGTCGACCTTCGCCACCGCCGTGGCGTGGACGTCCACATTGGACTTCGCGAGCGCCGGGTAGTAGCTGTTCGACATCAGCAGCCGCTTGCAGCCGAGCGTGTAGTCCGGGGTCAGCGCCTTGCGCAGGGCGCGGTCGCGGATGGTGAGCCGCAGGTGCGCGAGCCCGATCCGCTGCACCAGCCGCAGGATCCACGGGTGCCGGAAGCCCAGTCCGAGCGCCTCCATCGCACCGTATTCGGCGGCGCGCAACGCCCGGCGCGCGGCGGGAACCTTGCGCAGCAGCCAGCGTTCCGCCTTGGGCACGTAGTGGTCCGGTTTCGGCAGCACCCACTGCGCGGTGCGCTGGAACACGTGCAGGCGCCCCACCTGTTTCTGGATCTCCGGCACGAACTGCACCGCCGACGCCCCGGTGCCGACCACGGCGACGCGTTTGCCGGTGAGGTCGTAGTCGTGGTTCCAGCGCGACGAGTGGAACACCTCGCCGTCGAACCCGTCCAGGCCGGGCAGTTCCGGGATGAGCGGCTCGTGCCACGGCCCCGCCGCCGCGATCACGATCTTCGCGGTGAGGCGGCCGTCGGTGGTGTCCAGCTCCCAGTGCTCGCCCTTCCACTCGGCGCGCAGCACCTCGACGCCGAACCGCAGGTGCCCGGTCACGCCCGCCTTTTCCGCCGTGTCGACCAGGTACCGGCGGATCTCGTCCTGCCCGGCGAACGCGCGCGTCCACTCCGGGTTCGGCGCGAACGAGTACGAATAGAGCGCCGACGGCACGTCGCACGCGCACCCCGGATAGGTGTTCGCGCGCCAGGTTCCGCCGAGGCCATCGGCCTTCTCCAGCACGGCGAAATCGGTAATGCCCATGCGCCGCAAGCTGATCGCCGCGCCGATTCCCGACGCGCCCGCGCCGATCACCAGCACCTCGAAGTCGTTCACCATGCCGCCACCTTCGCCTTGGTCGTGCGCAGCGCCGTTTCGAGTGTGCGCCGCCGTCGCCTGCCGTCCATGAAGTTCGCGCCCATCACCGCCAGGTCCTCCGGCCCCGGTTCGAGGCGGAGCACCCGCGTCCCGCGCGCCGCGATCTCGGTGTCGAGCTGACGGGTCATCGGCGCGCGCAGCAGCCGTTCGAACCGCGAGAAACCCTTGCCCGGCACGGGTTCCGCCGAACTCATCGGCGCCAGGACCACGATTTCGTCGAGATCGTCCGGCAGCAGGTCGACCGACGCCGGGGACGCGGCACCGCCGTCGACGTAGCGCCGCCCGCCGATCTCCACCGGCGGGAACCAGCCCGGGATCGCCCAGGACGCGCGGACCGCGTCGGCGAGCCGAGTCTCCGGCGCGCCGGGGGAACCGAAGGCCACCCTGTCGCCGGTGTCGTAGTCGACGCCGACGACCCACGCGCTCGGATGCGCCACCCAGCCCGTCGGCGCGAACGTGTCCGCCAGTTCGGCGAGCCAGGACGCGTCACCGCGACCGATCGGCAGCAGGCCGGAAGCCCTGGTCATCGGCGAGGCGTTTCCTCGAACGAGCTTCGGCGATCCGAGGCGGAATCGCGGTACCGGCGGGAATCTGCCCGGCGCCGCCGCGAGGTGCGCGCGCAGTTCCGGTCGCGCTTCGGGCTTTCCGATCTGGGCGTCGAGCAGCTCGCCGACGCCCACACCGCCGCCGAGCATCGTCACGAACTCGGCGCCCGCGGACGTGCCGATCATCGCCGCCGCCTCGCGCGGGTCCCAGCCCAGCGCTTCCTCGACGGCGACCAGCGCGCCGACCGTCCAAGCCGCACCCAGCGTGCCTCCGCAGCCGATGGCGAGACCTCGTCGCACCCGTGCCTCCTCGTTGCCGACCAGAATCGGAGACTATCAGTATTCAAAAACCAACGGTACCCATGAGTTAAACTCGGGCCATGCCCCGCCTCACCCGAGCCGAGAACTCCGAGCGCATCCGCGAGCAGCTCGTCGCAACGGCCAGGACGCTGTTCCTCCGCGACGGGTTCGCCGCGACCTCGCTCGACGCGATCGCGAACGCGGCCGGGTATTCGAAGGGCGCGGTCTACTCGAACTTCCGCAACAAGGACGACCTGTGCCTCGCGGTGCTCGACCGGATCCACGCCGAGCAGACCGGGCGGATCGTCGAGGCGATGAGCGGCGCGCGGACCGTCGAAGAGCGCTTGACCGCGTTCGAACGGTGGGCCGAGGCGAACATCGGCGACGAGGCGTGGACCTCGCTCGAAGTGGAGTTCGCGTTCAGCGCCGGCCGCGATCCGCGGATCCGCGCGGAACTGTCCGAACGCGACAGAGTGGTGCGCGGGCTGCTCGCCGGACTGGTCGACGCGAACGCGGGCGAGTTCGGGATTTCCCTGCCGATGCCCGCCGAAGACGTCGCGACCGCGCTGCTCAGTCTCGGTATCGGGCTCGGCGTGCAACGCGCGCTGGACCCGTCGGTGCCGGTGTCGGTGCTGACGAGCACGATCCGGGTCATGCTCGGCGCGCGCTCGTGAACCCGGTGGCCGAACTGGTCGCCGCACGCGGCGCGAAGGCCCAGCTCGTGGTGGTCCGCGACGGGGAAGTGCTCGTGGACAACGCTTTCGGCTGTTCGCCCGATGTCCCGTTCCTGCTGTTCTCCGCGGGCAAACCGTTCGTCGCGGTGCTCGTGCACCTCTTGGCCAAACGCGGCCTGCTCGGGCTCGACGATCCGGTGGCCCGGCACTGGCCCGAATTCGGGCGGCACGGCAAGGAAACCGTCACGATCCGGCAGGTGCTCCAGCACCGTTCCGGGGTGCCCGTCGCGCGCGGAATCCGCCGTGACGCGCTCGTGGCGGCGAACTGGCCGCGGTCCGTCCGCGCGCTCGAACGGGCGCGACCGCGGTGGCCGCCGGGCGAGGTGCCCGCGTACCACATCCTCAGCTACGGGTTCGTCCTCGGCGAACTGGTCCAGCGGGTGACCGGGAAGGACCTGCGGGACGTGCTGCGGACCGAACTCCTCGACCCGCTCGGCCTTTCCCGGACGCACCTCGGCACGCCTGCCTCGCTGTGGCGCGACCGTGTCCCGGTGCGCGCTCGGGGAATGGACGGCAAGATCCGGCAGGCGGTGTTCAACCGCCGCGCCCTGCGCCAAGCCGTCATCCCGGCCGCGACGATGTCGAGCACCGCACGGGACCTGGCGCGGTTCTACCGGATGTTGGTGAACGGCGGGGAACTCGACGGCGTCCGCGTCCTCTCCCCGGACACGGTCGCCGAAGCGCGGCGACCGTCCAGCGACGGCGAAACCGACCGGCTGCTCCGGCTGCCGATCCGGTGGTCGCAGGCGTTCCAGCTCGGCGGGCCGGGACCGGACCCCGCGCGCCCGCGGCCGATGGGCCGGACCAGCGGACGGAACACCTTCGGCCACAACGGTTCCAACTGCTGCCTCGGCTGGGCCGATCCTGATCGCGGGCTCGTGTTCGCTTACTTGACGAACCTGCTGGAAAGCGGCCTCGAAGGCGCACCGCACCAATGCGAAGTGAGCGACGCCGTCCTCGCCGCGTACGGCTGATCTCCGGCGGCCGGACACCACGGCGGTATGCCCTGAAGGTGGCCTTCACGGCATTGAGTGCCGTCATGGTGGTCATCAGGGGCGTTCGGTCGAGGCCGTGCTCTGGAGGACGCTCCTGCGGGGATCGGGGTGGGTGGCTCGCGGGCGTTCGCGTTCTGTTTCCTGCCCCGAAGGTGGCCTTCGGGGCAGCTAGCGCCGCGAACTCCACCCTCGCTTGGCGGCGGCAGCCTGCCGGGGCGCCCTGAAGGCCACCATGACGGCACTGAGCGCCCCGAACTCGACCCTCACAACACCATCCCGTGCTGAAGCCACCACGGCGGTATGCCGTGATGGCCACCTTCACGGCATTGAGCGCCGTGTTCAGCGCCGTCAAGGTGACCATCAGGGACATTCGCGGGCCCGCACGGTCAGAGCGGGGTGCCGTGCACGATGACTTCCGCTTGGCGGGGCAGGTCCACCGGCGGGGTCGGCAGGCGCAGGCGCAGTTTCGCCGTCTCCACGGGGGCCGCGAGCAGGTGGGTGTGCACCGCGGTGTCCGAGAGCAGCGGCCCGGCGGGAACCCAGGCGGTCGCGGCGTTCTGGTAGTCCAGCCGCAGGTCGCGCCACCAGGATTCGGGGCGGCGCGCGTCCTCGACGACGGTGATGCCGGTGACGCGGCACGGGCGCGGCAGGTCGAGGTACAGGTACGACTCCAGTCCCGGTGTCTCCGCGGGGAATTCGACCGGGCCCCATTCGCCGGGGGCCGGGGTTCGCGGGGTCAGGTTTCCGTCCACCACTTCGGGCCGGTCCACGAGCCGCGCCACCCGGAGGTCCAAATAGGACTTTCCGCCGGTCATCAGGTTCGGACGCAGCGGCGCCGGGTCGGGTTCGGCGTTGCCCCAGCCGTCGATGCGGCTGACCGGCACGGTGTCCGGTGCGAGCAGCCTGCCCCGGACGTCCGCTCCGGCGCTGGTCACCTTGGTGCGCCAGCGCGGGGTGTAGTCGCGGCCGAGCCGGTGCACGTCACCCATCCAGGTCGCGGCGAGCAGATCCCCGCCCGGTAGCCACGCGACGGCGGGAAGCGCTTCGAGATCCCGTTCCAGCAAAGGGTTTCCGTCGGTGTCGAGCACGACGAGCGTGCCGATCTCGGTGCCCATCGCGAGCCGCCCGTCGGGCGCGAACACGGGGCCGCGCAGGAGATCGTCACCGCCGTACACCCAGCGCTCGGCGCCCGGGGCGGCCAGGTCGAAGCAGCGGAGCTGGTTCTTGCCGACGACGGCGAGCCGCGAGCCGTCCGCGGAAAGCGCGGCCTGGTCACCGTCCACCGGGAGCGTGCGGCGGAGCGCGCCGGTCGCGAGGTCGAGCACGAAGACCAGCCCGCCGCGGCAGTTCGTGAGCGCGGCGCAGGTTCGGCCGTCCGCGGAAACCACCAGCGAGCGCACGGAGCCGGGCCCCTTGGCGCCCGTCTGGACGGCGAGCAGGTCGACACTCCACAACGGACTGTCTGATGCGGACTGATGGAAGTGGACGGTCGTGCCGTCCGCGACTAGCAGCGAATCACCGGCCGCGGCGAGCACCGCGGGCGCCCTGCTGCCGAACTTCGCGTCGCGCGGAGTGTCCCGGTGCCAGCCGGCCCACTCGCCCGCTTTCCACACCGCGATCCCGATACTGCCCGACGTCGCGACCCACGCCCCGCTCGACGGCACCGCGAACCCGCCGTCGTTGCGCTGCTGCAACGCTTGCACAGCACGGTAACCGAGGCGGGACGGGAGTCCATAAAGGTCGAACCGCCGCGATGGGACGCCGTCCGCGCCGAGCAGGTAGAGGCCGTAGCCCTGCGGCCGGTCGAACGCGGTTCCGGCGACCGCGAACCCGGCACCCGCGCGGCCGGGCGCGAAGGCGAAGTGCTGCCCGATCCGGCGCTGCCAGCGGACCGCGCCGGTGGCCAGGTCGATGCCGTGCGTGTTCGCGTCCCAGTCGAACCCCGCCAGCACCGCCGCGGCGCCGTCGGCGGAAACCGCGACACCGCGCAGTTTCGCGCCGAACCGGGACCGCGCGGGCCGGAACGGTTCGACGGCCTCGGCGGGACGCGCCTGCACCCGGCCGGTCGCGGCAGGCGGGATTCCGGTGAGGTCGAGCGGCACCGGCACGCCGGGCACGTCGACGGACATCGCCGCCGAACGCCCGCTGAACAACTCGGTGGCCGTCACGGTGCACCGCCCGGCCACCGTGAGCGGGGGCGTGACCGTCCCGCGGGCGCCACTGGATCCCGCGGCCGCGGCGCGCTCGTCGAACGCGGCACCCGCGGCGTCGCGGACCACGACCCGCACCGGGACGCTCGCCGGAATCCTGGCTCCGGTCGGCCCCGCGACCTCGGCCGACCAGGCGATTTCGCGGCCGGTCAGCTCCACGACCAGGCGCACCTCGCGGATTTCCGCCGGGAGGACCGCGAAGACCGCGAACGGCAGGTGCCGCAGCTCCGCGGTCACCGCGCCGTCGACGGGCGTGACCCGCGTACCGCCGAACACGTCGTAGACCGCGCCCTCGCGCCCGCGCAGCCCGATCCGCGCGGTCAGCGGCGCACGGCTCGCGTTCCCGCTCGCGGTGCGCGCGAGCAAGCCCTGGTCGAGCCCGAGCAGTGCGTCGTTGGCGACGAACAGGTACTTGGCTTTCTCGGAAACACGTTGGGAGACAAGCACTTCCGGCTCTCGGACACCGTCGACGTGCACGTCCGCCACCGGCTCGGTCACCGTGGCCAGCACCCGGCGCAGCTCGGCGACGTGCCCGAGCACGGCTTCGCGCCAGTACGCGGCGGCGGAATCGGTGTTCGCCTCGTACACGTCGAGCGGCACGGCGTCGAAGGAGACGCCGAGCGGCCTGCTTTCCGGTACCACGGCGGCGTTGCAGGTGCCGTCGCGGAACACCGGGACGCGCGCCGCCTTGATCGCCGCGGCCACCGCGGGCTCCGGCTCGAACTGCTCGTCCACGAGCAGGATCGCGTCGAACCCGGTGAGCGGCGTGCTCGCGAGGTCCTCGGCGTACACGATGGTCGCCGGGAAACCCGCCAGCAGGCACGACAAATAAGCCTCGTGCACGCGGCGGAGGTGCAACGGCAGGAACGGCCACGGCGACAACCGGAAGGCGCGACCGGAGAGCAGGATCGCCAGCCGATCCGAACCCTCCAAAGTGGACAGCCATGGTCCGTGCTCGCGCAGCAGCGCACCCAGCGCGCGGTACACCGACACCATGCCGGGATAGCCGCTGCGCCCGTCCTCCGGCGCGAACCGGTACGGCTCCGGGATCGAACCAGCGGTCCCCGCGCTGTCCGCGCCCCGCAGCAGCGCCAGCCCGTGCATGGCCAGCACCTGTTCGCCGGTGCCGGTGTCGTTGTGGTGCTCGGCGTGCAACAGCGTGCGCTTGCCGGGCCGCCGCCGCAGGTCGTGCGCCAGCGCGGTCCAGCCAGGCACCGTCATGCCCTCGAACTGGAAGTGCAGATCGACCTCGTCGGCCCCGTCGAACGACAGCGGCGCGTAGACGTTGCCGTTGTTGAACGAACCGCTCGCCGCGGTGACGAGATCCGGGTACCGCGCCCGCAGGTGCTCGCCGAACTCGCGCCACAGCGCGGGCGCCACGGTCAGCCGTTCGCCGGATTTGGTGTCGTGCAAGGGATCCCACCGGCCGGTGACCCGGCTCCGCTCCAGCACGCGCTGGTACTCGGGGTCCTTCGCGGCCTGCGCGTCGGCGTCCTGGAGGCCGCTGCCGAGCCACCAGTTCGCCGCCCACACCCAGCCCCGGAACCCGGGTTCGCCCGCCAGTGCGTCGCTGACCTGGTCGATGTCGGCGAGCAGTCGCTCACGGGTGCGCCCGTCGATCTTGCCGTCGCTGTACGGCAGCCCGGCGTCCATGTTGAGCAGGATCGCCATCAGGGTCGCGCCGTACGCGCCGTAGCCGGTGACGGCCTGGCTCGCCGCGGGCAGTGTGATCGCGCGTTCCGGCGGGACGACGCCGTGCGCGGTGAGCCAGTCCCGCAGCGCAAGAGTGTCCGCGAGCGCGTGACCAATGTCGAGATCGCCTTTGCGGCCGCCGCCGATCCGTTCGGCGAACATCCGCACGCCGAGCGTCCTGGTCCGTTCCAGATGCGCCACCACTCGGTCGGGAAGGTCCGATGTGGACGGTGTCGGCGCGGTCCACGGGTAGGCGGGGCGGTAGTCGCCGTACTGGAGATAGGGGAACGGTGACGGCGGCTGGCCAGGCCCGATGCGCAGCGGCTGGTCGGCGGTGGTGCGCCCGGCCACGCGGGCACGCAGCCGGTAATCGCCGGGCGGTAGCAGCGCGGTGAGCCGACCGTCCACTGTGAACACCGCGGCCGGGGCCACCTTCCCCGCGGCGAGCACGCGACCAGTGGCATCGGTGAGTTCCACCGGAACCTCCGCCGCACCGTCGGCGATCACCTGGGCTTCGATCCATTCACCGCGGCCGTAGCACAGGCGGTTGACCGGTTCCCTGGTCGTCTTCAGGTCCGCGCCGACGGCCCGGCTCACGTTCGCGCGGGTGATCACCGCCGCCGAGCCGGACCCACCGGGTGCGCGGACTTCGAGCCAGCGCCGCACCGCCCACTCCGGCTCCGCGCCGCGCTGCCAGCCCGCGGTCTCCGCGGTGATCTTGAGCTGGATCAACCCGGTCAGCTCCGGCGGGACCGCGATGGTGAACCCGGTGCCGCCCGGCGTCAACGCGAGCTCGCGGTAGTCGAGGCAGCCGAGCGTGCGCGCCCACACCCGCCACCGCGGCGGCGCCAGCGCCGTGACCTGACCGTCCTCGTGCCGTTCGAACGCGAGCTGGACCGGGACCGCGGTGCCCGCCGTCCACGGCCCGAATTCGCTCGTGTCATCGGGGAAAACAGCCGTCAGCACGTCACGGTTCGGCTCCACGGTCCGGAAGTGCGTCCCGTCCGCCAGGTGGTAGCACCGGAACAGTTCGTCGTCGGTGTTGAGCTGGACGAACACCACGCCGTCGAGGATCCGCACCGCCCTCGGCTGCGCGGTCCACTTCGGACCGGTCAGCGGAAGGTCGCCGAGGTCCTTCTCGACGTCCTTGTCGAGGCGGTACCGCTGCAACCGCGGGCTGTCCAGGTTTCCCGGTTTCAGGATGTAGAGCACGTCGTTGTCGTCGACCTCCCAGCCGCCGAGACCGTAGGACGGCTCGTCGGGCTGGACGCCGAGCACCTTCCTGCCCTCTTCGAAGAACTGCCCGCCCCTGGCCACCAGCCTGCGCACGAACGACCCGCCGGGCGCGGAGTAGAGCACGTACACGTACCCGGTGCCGCGGACGAGCACGCGGAGGTCCATCGGCAGCTCGGAGTTTTCGGGCAGCGGCAGGCCGAAGCTCTGCACCACCGGCACCGGCGCGGCAGGGGCGAGCACCTCGACGAGGTCGCGCACCGTCTTCCCGTCCGGCAGCAGCTCGCGGTTGAGCACGTAGAAGCCCTTGTCGGGGCGGGTGCTCGCCTCGACCTTCATCGGGTTGCGCCAGTACGGGTCCAGCGCCTTGTACCGCCTGGTGCCGATCTCGGTGAAGTCCGGCGCGAGCACGGTGACCTTCGGCGAATGGTGCGGATCGCAGCGCGCCAGCACCCCGTCGGCGTTCGCGGTCACGTTGCGCAGGCCCCACAGCGGCCGCGGCGTTTCCACCACCGTCCGGTCGGAGCCGTCGGCGTTCATCCGCAGGATCGCGTCGATCCGCCCTCGATCGAGGTCGGCCCCCGCGCCGAGGTAGACCTTGCCGTCGCGCCCCACCGTCAGCCGGGCGGTGCGGCCGGTCAGGATCGCGTGATCGCGTGGAACCACCTGTCGTACCGTGATCATGACCCAGTGATATCGAGGCCGCGGTCCGCGCACAGTGGACGATCGGGCAGGTGTTCGGGCAGGCTGGCGGCCTCGCGAGCACGCCGTATGCCGTAGGTGCCGACGTCGTCCGATACCCTTCGTATCCAAACCAGCCGAGCCCCGACCGAGGAGTGCGAACATGGGGGAAGGTGACCCACAGGTCACGGTCGTGGTGCCGACCTACAACGAGCGGGAGAACCTCCCCAAGCTCGTCGGCATGGTGACCGGGCTGGCGGTGCCGAACCTGCGCGTGCTGGTCGTCGACGACAACTCCCCCGACGGCACCGGCGAGGTCGCGGACGAGCTGGCCGCGAAGTCACCGGGCACCGTCGGCGTGCTGCACCGCACGGAGAAGAACGGGCTCGGCCGCGCCTACGTCGCTGGCATCACGCGCGCACTCGACGAAGGCGCCGACATCGTGCTCCAGATGGACGCCGATCTCTCGCACCCGGCCGAGGTGATCCCGACCATGCTGGAGATCCTCGCCACCACGGACGCCGCGGTGGTGCTGGGCTCGCGGTACGTGCCTGGCGGTTCCGCGGCGGGCGAATGGGCGTGGCACCGCAAGGCGCTTTCCGCGTGGGCGAACTTCTACGTCAACGCGATCCTGCGCCTGCGGCTCAAGGACGCGACGGCGGGTTTCAAGGCCTGGCACGCGTCCGCGCTGCGGAAGATCGACCTGCCGACCATCCGCAGCAACGGCTACGCGTTCCAGGTCGAGATGAACTACCGCACGGTGCGGGCGGGCATGCGGATCGCGGAGACCCCGATCCGGTTCGAAGAACGCGCCGATGGCGACTCGAAGATGAGCCTCGGCGTGCAGATCGAATCCGCGCTCATGCCGTGGAAGCTGTTGCTGGGCAACCGGAAGCGCTGACCGGGGCGCGCCCGCTCATCGGTTCGGCGTGTAGTTCAGCTCCAGCACGCCGTTGTCGAAGGTCTTGGACCCGGACAGCTTCAACGCGAACTGCGTGCCGTCGTCGCCGAACAGCCGCGTGCCCGCGCCCACCACCACCGGGTAGAGCAGCAGGTGCAGGTGGTCGAGCAGGCCGTGCGCGAGCAGGTACCGCACGACGCTCGGGCTGCCGCTGGTCATGATGTCGCCGCCGTCGCCCGCCTTCAGCTCGCGCACGGCGTCGGAGAGCTCTCCTTCGAGCAGCACCGAGTTCTCCCATTCCACAGTGGACAGTGTGGTGGAAGCGACGTACTTGCGGGTGGAGTTCATGAACGGCGCGCCTTCGTCGTCTTCGACCGTCCGTTGTGGCCAGTGGGCCGCGAAGCCCTCGTAAGTCGCTCTGCCGAGCAGCATCGCGTCGGCATCGCCCATCACCGCGCCGATGGACGCGCCGATCTCGTCGGTGAAGTAGTCGAGCGACCACTTGTCGGGCGATTCCACTACCCCGTCGAGGCTGATGAACAGGCTGCTCACGATCTTGCGCATGCCGAATCTCCTCAGTACCGGCAAATTCCCACAGACACCGAAGTATCCGGTGGATACGAAGTGTCCGGCGGACACAAGGTGTACGTTAGACACATCAGCGGCCCGCTGACAAGCACCTGATTTCACGACCAGCCCGGAGGACCGCATGGCCGACACCGACCTGCTGTGGAACCAGCGGGCGGACCCGCCGAAACCGGCGAGGCTCGCGCTCACCGTGGACCGGATCGCCGAGGCCGCTTTGGCGCTGGCGGACGCCGAGGGCATCGAGTCGGTTTCGATGCAGCAGGCCGCCGCCCGCCTCGACGTGACGAAGATGGCGCTCTACCGGCACGTGGCGAACAAGGCCCAGTTGCTCGGGGTGATGACCGAGCTGGCGATCGGCCCCGCGCCCGATCTCGCCGGGGTCCGCGGCGGCTGGCGCGGCCGGCTGGTCGAATGGTGCCGCCTGATGCGCGAAACCTGGCAACGCCACCCGTGGCTGCCGACGGCCACCGTCGGCGACCGGCCGACGGGGCCGCGCGAAGTCGCGTGGACCGAGTCGGCGGTGGCCGCGCTCGAAGGCACCGGGCTCACCGGCGGCGAACGGATGGACGCCGTGTTCCTGCTCAGCGGCCACCTGCGGAACACCCATTCGCAGGCGTCCGGCGGCACCCAGCCGTGGCTCGCCGACCGGTCGCTGCGCCCGCTCGTCGCCGGCCACCCGGAACTGTTCCCCGCGCTGGTGAAGGCGGCGTCCGAAGTGGACCCCGGCGTGGACGGTGACGAGTTCGACCACGGCTGGCAGTTCGGGCTCGACCGGATCCTCGACGGCCTCGCCGCCGTCATCAAGAAGCGCTGAGCGTTCGGGACCGGTCCCCGCGAAGCCCCCTACCGTCGGAGCACATGAGCCGACGCGCTGTAGTCACCACCTGTTTCGCACTGGCGTTCGCCACGACCGTCCCGGCGACCGCGAGCGCCGCCGACCAGCTCCACCGCCTGAGCCTGAGCCCCGGCGTGAACCTGCCGTACTACGCGACCCATCCGCTGACCGGCTCGCCCGATCCGACCGGCGCGGTGATCGTCATCCACGGCACCGGCCGCAACGCCAAGGGCTATTTCGACCGCATGTCGGAAGCGGCCCGCGAATACGGTTCGAAGGCCGAGGTCGTCGCGCCGTGGTTCCAGACCGAGGAGGAGAACCCCGAAAAGGGCGACGCCTACTGGACGAACGGCGGCAGCGGTTCCTGGAAGGACGGCGGCGGCGCGGAAAGCCCGGAGGGGCTCAGCTCGTTCGAAGCCGTCGACCACGTCGTGCGGGTACTCGCGGACAAGGCGAAGTTCCCGAACCTGAAGCGGATCACGATCGCGGGGCACTCCGCGGGAGGCCAGTTCACCCAGCGCTACGCGGCGGGCGGTAAGGCTCCCGCCGAGGTCAACGGCGTCGAAATCACCTACGTCGCGGCGAACCCGTCGTCCTATTTGTACTTCGACGAGAAACGGCCCGCCGCGCACGATTCGTGCCCCGGTTTCAACCGGTACAAGTACGGACTCGAAAACCGCAACGCCTACATGAGCGCGTTGAACGACGACCGGCTGCGCGCCCAGTACACCGCGCGAAAGGTCACCTACCTGCTCGGTGAGGACGATGTGCACCAGGATCACGGAATCGACGACAGCTGCGAAGCCAAAGCGCAGGGAGAAAACCGCTTCGAACGCGGAAAAGCGTATTCCACCACCATCCACCACGATTTCCCGTCGGCCCCGCACGAACTGAGCACGGTACCCGGGGTCGGGCACGACTCGGACGCGATGTTCAACTCCGCCAACGGAAAGGCCGCGGTCTTCCGGGGCTGGTGACCCCGGTGCCCAGCCCGCACTCCGAGGGGGCGTGCGGGCCGGGACGGACCTGGTGACCGGTCACAACCAGGACGGCGTTTTGTTGGGAAATTTTCCGAGGACCGTGCTGAGCTGTGCGGGCATCATGGAGCCACGCCGAGCTACTGATCAGTAGCTCCGTGTGGCCCTTCCGCACGACGACGAAGTCCGAGGAGATCCCATGCCCCGTATCACCAGGCGGATCCGCGCCGCCGTCACCGCGCTCGGCCTGTCGGCGGCGCTGGTCGCCGCGGGGACCGCCTCCGCACAGGCGGCCGAACTGCCCGAAGGCGGCTTGCTGGAGGCGGGCGCCGCCTACCTCGCCTCGCCAGGCGCGGTACCCGGTGCGAACGACTGGAAGTGCAAGCCGAGCGCGGAGCACCCCAATCCGGTGGTACTGCTGCCCGGCACGTTCTTCAACATCGGCTCCAATTTCGTGAAGCTGTCGCCGCGCCTGAAGAACAACGGGTACTGCGTATTCGGGCTCAACTACGGGCAGACGATCGTCTCCCTCGGCCGCGTCGGCGGATTGGCCCCGGTCAAGTCCTCCGCCAAGCAGCTCGACGCGTTCGTGGACAAGGTCCGCGCCGCCACCGGCGCGGAAAAGGTCGACGTGATCGGGCATTCGCAGGGCGGCGCGGTGCCGATTTCGTGGCTCAAGCAGGGCGGCGGCGCGGCCAAGGTGGCGCACTACGTCGGCTGGGCGCCGAGTTCGCACGGCACCGATCTCAACGGAATCGTCACCTTCGCGGAAAAGCTGAAGCTGATGGGATTCGCCATCGGGCTCAGCAACGTCCTGCAGTTCCCCGGCGTCCTCGACCAGGCGAACACGAGCGATTTCATCAAGGACCTCTGGGCCGACGGGAAAACAGTGCCGACCGGACCGGACTACACCGTCATCGCCACGAAGTCCGACCGCGTGGTCACGCCGTACACCACGCAGGCGCTCGACGGGGAGAACACGCACAACATCGTGCTGCAGGACAAGTGCGCGGGCGACGGCGCCGGGCACGCGGGACTCGCCTTCGACGACCCGACCATGCAGCTCACCCTGAACGCGCTCGCCGACGGCCCGGCAGACTTCCAGCCGAAGTGCACCGGCTTCGGCCCGATCTTCTGACCGCGCATTCCGGCGGCCCCTTCGCGGTGCCCCGAAGGTGGCCTTCGGGGCGCTAGATGCCCCGAAAGCCACTTTCGGGGCATGAGGGAAGCGAAGAGGGACCTTCAGGCCGGGTACGGCGCGCCTTCGGCGAGGAACTGGTCGAAGCCGCGCAGTTCCGTGTTGTGGAACATCCTGATCTTCCCGTCCTCGACGAGCATCGTCTGGGCCGCCCGCGATTCCCCCGCCCTCGGGCCTTCCGGCACGCGCAGCACCGTCGTCGTGTGCACCAGTACGGCGGACCCGTACGGGCTGATCTTCCGCACGCCGACCTCGAGCGTGCTGCCGCGGTAGATGCCGCCGAAGATGGTGCCGTGCTCCGCCGCGATCCGCGCCCTGCCCTCCTGCAGGCGCCCGAGCACGTCGACGAAATCGGCGTCCTCGGTGAAACACGCCGCCCACGCGTCGCCGTCTCCCGCGTTCCAGGCCCGCGCCAGGTCCGCGCACACCTGCTCGATCATCGGCACCTCCTGCTAGATTGGACCTACGATCCACTAGTTAGAACGTTGTTCTAAATCGGAGTGTACATGCCTGCTGACCTGCCCGGTATCGTCCGGTTGCGCGACCGCCGGGAAGTACTGGTGCTGCGCACGATCCTGGTCGCCGCGCGACGGCTGTTCGCCGAGCGCGGATACGCCGGCACGCCGATCCGCCTGATCGCGAAGGAGGCCGGCGTCGTCCCGCAGACGATCTACGCCCACTTCGGCTCCAAGGCGGGCGTGCTCGGCGGGCTGGTCGACCTCCTCGACGACGAAGCGGGTATCCCCGACCTGTTCGCCGAAGCCGACGGCGTCACCGATCCGGAAGCACTGCTCGGCCTGCTGGCACGGGTCAGCCGCCAGGTGCGCGAGCGGTGCGGCGACATCGTCGCGATCCTGCGCTCCGGCGCCGCGGTCGACCCGGACATCGCGGCCAGCCAGGCCGAGGGGATGCGGCGCAACCGGCTCGGCGTCGAAACGGTGATCGACCGCATCCGCGCCGCGGGGGCCGATGTCGAAGACCGCGCCGCCGACATCGCGGTGGCGTTGATGAGCGGTGAGGTGCACGAGAACCTGGTCACCGACGCCGGGTGGTCCCACGACGACTACGAGGACTGGCTCAAGCGCACGCTCACCGCGTCGATCATCCGCGGGCGCCGGTGAGGGCGCAGCCGGGGCGGGAAAGGTCCACTTCGGACCCTTCGGCGAGGCAGGGCGCGATCCGGTACACCTGCTGGCCGTAGCCACGATCCCGCACGGAGGTCACGGTCCCGTCCCGCGCCACCTCGCACGGATTGTCCACAGTGCACTGTCCACCGTCGACGTTGTGCGTGTTGTGGATCCCCGCGACCGTGACACCGTCGGCGGCCAGCAGCGCCGAACCGGAGGTACCCGGCCACGGTTTGCAGCCCGCGCTGGTGGCGTAGCGGATCGAATCGTCCTGCTGGTAGCCGCCTTCCCGCAGGTGCGGGACGACGGCCTCGGCACGGCAGTTCATGCGCTCGCTGGTGTAGGCCATGGTCAGCGGATCGCCCGCGCGCACGGGGTTCGAGCCGAGCTGGAACACCTTCGCGCCCTCGGCCGCCAGCTGTCCGTAGGTCTTGTCCAGCCGGTAGAGCGCGATGTCGGTGCCGGTCATCGTCGCGTACGCCAACCGGTTCGCGCGGGCGGTGGCCTGCGGGTAGCCCTGCCGGTCGGCGATCGGCGCCAGGCGGTCGGCAGGCCGGTCCACCAGCGCGGCACCGGGCGCGGGCCGCTCGCCCAGCACGCAGTGGCCGTTGGTCAGCAGCAACGCCGGATCGTCCGGTTTCGCGGCCGGGCCGCGGACCACCGAGCCCACGCAGCCGTACAGCTCCACCGCTCCTTCCACATTCGGGATCTCGTCATCCGGCGGCACGACCTTCCCGCTGATGACGTCGTTGATCCACGCCGCATGCTTGGTGACATCGGTGTAGAGGGTCGGCGCGTGGACGCCGTCGGGACCGCTGACCACCCCGGCCAGCGCCCACCCGTCGCCGTCACGAACCAGCGCGGGTCCTCCGGAGTCCATATTGGACGCGGCGACGCTGCCGTCGCGACGTCCTACGCACAGTTCGCCTGGCGAAGCGTTCTTGCACGTCGAGGCGGGCTGAACGACGGTGTCCGCCTCCCGCAGCCGCGTGGGGTAGCACGCGGGGTTTTTGCTGTCGTCGCAGGTCATTCCCCAGCCCATGATGCGGACGGGCGAGTTGTCCGGCGGCGTCGCGGCCGCGATCCGCACGGGTTCGGCGCGAACCGGGGTCTTCAGGTGCAGCAGCGCGACATCCTTGCCCCAGAAGCCGCCTTCGTCGCCGCTGGTCGCCAGCCGGTAGTAGTGGTCGACCTCGGCGACCTCGCCGCCGGAGGTGGTGTCCAGCGACCCGACCCTGACCTTCCAGCCGCGCGGGACACCCGTCCTCGCGCCGGTCGGGTTCTTGCCCGCGCAGTGGCTGGCCGTCAGAACCCATTGTGGGGCAAGGACTTCCACCCCGCAGCCGTGCCCGTCGGCGCGCGGTGGCGCGGGGAAGCCCGGTTGGAACGAGCCCATGAACGAGTAGGCCTCGGTCGATTCGGTCCCGCCGACGATGGCCTGCGCCGGCACGGCGCCGACCAAGGTCAGCGCGGTCACGGCGCCGAGTAGCAGAAAACGACTTCGCATGCGCCCCACCCTGCTCGGCCGATGTCCGCACGAGTCGATCATCGTGTGACAGTTCGGTGACTAACATCGGGTTCATGGGCTGGCGCGAACTGGTGGAGGAACCGTACCGGCGGCGACTGCGCGCGCGGGTGGCGAAGGGACCGCTGCCGCGGCACGTGGCGATGATCATGGACGGCAACCGGCGCTGGGCGAGGGAAGCGGGGCTCGCGGACGTCAGCGAGGGCCACCGGCGCGGGTTCGGGCATGTCACGGAGGTGCTTTCCTGGTGCGCGGGGACCGGGATCGAGCACGTGACGCTGTTCTGGGTTTCCGCGGACAACCTGGCCAAACGGGATCCCGAAGAGGCGGCGCGCCTGATGCGGGTGATCGAGGAGGTGACGCCCGCGCTCGCCGCCGGACGGGACTGGCGCATCGACCTCGCGGGCCGGGTCGACCTGATGCCCGCCCCCACGGCCGAGGTGCTGAAAGCGGCGCGCGAGGACACCGCGGACGCCGGTCCGCGCCGGTTGACGCTCGCCGTCGGCTACGACGGGCGCGAGGACATCACCGACGCCGTGCGCGCCCTGCTGGACGACGAGATCGGCACCGGGCGCTCTCTGCGGGACATCGCCGAGGACCTGACACCGGACCGGATCTCCGCGTACCTCTCCACGCACGAGGTCGGGGACCCGGACCTGGTGATCCGGACCAGCGGCGAGCAGCGGCTGTCGGGTTTCCTGCTGTGGCAGTCGGCGCGGGCGGAACTGCGGTTCATCGACGTCAAGTGGCCGTCGTTCCGCGAGATCGACCTGCTGCGCGCCCTGCGCACCTACGCGTCGGCCGTCCCCGGTGTCACCACGCCGTTCTCGTAGGCGAACACGATGACCTGCGCGCGGTCGCGCAGCCCCAGTTTGGCCAGTACGCGACCGACGTGCACCTTGATCGTGGTCTCCGAAACGAAGAGCCGGTCCGCGATCTCCTTGTTGGACCGGCCACCCGCGACCTCCACCACGACTTCGCGCTCGCGGGCGGTCAGCTCGCCGAACCGGCCGTCGGCGGGCGGTCTCGGAACCTGGCGCGTGAAGGTTTCGATGAGCCGTTTGGTCACGCTCGGTGCCACCACGGCGTTCCCGGCCGCGACCGCGCGGATGCCCGCGATCAGGTCCGCCGGTTCCGCGTCCTTGAGGAGGAAGCCCGAAGCACCCGCGCGCAGGGCGGCGAACACGTACTCGTCGAGATCGAAGGTCGTCAGCACCAGCACGCGCGACGGCGACCCGGATGCGACGATCCGCCGGGTGGCCTCGATCCCGTCGAGCACCGGCATCCGCACGTCCATGAGCACGACGTCGGGCGCCAGCTCCCGCACCAAGGCCGCCGCTTCGTCCCCGTCGCCCGCTTCGCCCACCACTTCGAGATCCGGTTGCGCGTCGAGCACCGCGCGGAACCCGAGGCGGAGCCACGGCTGGTCGTCCGCGAGCAGCACCGCGACGGTCACCCGGTCTCACCGTCCACATCGGACTCCGCTGGAATGAAGGCGCGCACGCGCCAGCCACTGCCGAAGGCACCGGCTTCGACCTGGCCACCGTACGCCTTCACGCGCTCGGTGATCCCGATCAGCCCGTGCCCACCCGGTTCCGGCGACGCGTTTCCGGTGCCGTCGTCGGTGATCTCGACCTCGGCGCCTTCCGGGGAGTAGCGCAGCCGTACCCGCGCCGACGCGAGCGGGCCCGCGTGCTTCATGGTGTTCGTCAACGCCTCCTGCACGATCCGGTGCACGGCGAGCCCGACGCCCGGCCCCCACGGACCGGCCGCCCCCGCACGGCTCACCACCACCCGCAGCCCCGCGGCGCGCACGCGCGCGACCAGGTCGTCGATATCGTCCACACCCGGTTCCGGCGCGCGGTCGCCCTCTCGCAGCAAGGTCACCAGCCGCCGCATTTCGGCCAGCGCCCGCCGCCCGGTCGTCGCCGTTTTCGCCATCAGGTCGGCGGCGCGTCCGGGGTCGATTCCCGCTGTGCAGGACGCGCCGTCGGCGAGCGCGACCATCACGGCGAGGTTGTGCGCGACGATGTCGTGCACCTCCCTCGCGATCCGCGCCCGCTCTTCGGCTACGGCGGCCTGCGCATCGCGCGCCTGGCTCGCCGCGCGCTCGGCGGCGAACGCTCGTCGCCAGCGCAGCGCGATCCCGAGCAGCACGGTGACCGCGAGCACCGAGACGACACCGATCATGCCCGGCCATCCCGGCCGCGTACCCAGCGCCGCCGTGGCCACCACGAGCACCACCGCGCCGACGACCGGCCACACCCAATGCCATTCGCTGTGCCGCGCCACCGCGAAAAGGGCGAAAAGCGGGGAAAAGACGAGGAAAACCCCGGTGACGCCGAGGGCCGCGCAAACGCCCACCAGCGCGAGGACGCACCAGAACACCGCTGTCGGCGCCCTGCTCCGCCACAGCAGCGGGAGGTGCACGGCCACGAACAGCAGCCAGCCCGCGCCGGTGACGCCGGTACCGGGTGCGAGGACGCCGGGCGCGTCCTGGCCGGCCACGGTCACCGGAATCGCCAGCGCGGCGGCCAAAACGGCGACCAGGACATCCGGCACGCGCGGCGGCATCAGAACGCGTCCCTCCGCCGCAGCGCCACCGCACCGCCGCCGAGCGCCAGCGCGACCCAGGCGAGCACCACGAGCGCGCCGATGCCCGGCGCGATCGGGACGTCGGCCCCGAACAGCGCCCGCAGCGCGGTCGTCGGCAGGCAGGTCAGCACGGCGTCCCGCAGCGAATCGGGCAGTGCGCCGAGCAGGAGCTGCGGAAGCAGCACGAGCGCGGCGACGTAGGTGACGATCGCGGTCGCGGTGTCGCGCACCACGGTGCCGATGCCGAGCCCGAGCAGCCCGGCCGCGACCGTGCCGCCCGCGGCGCCGAGGATCGCCATGAGTACCCGTGGCTCGCCGAACGGGATCGGATCGGCGGAAAATGCCTGGTACGCAAGGAACGCGCCCGCGTGGGTGACGATGGCGACCGGCGTCGTCACGGCGACGAGCACCAGCGCTTTGGCCCACAGCACCGGAAGCCGTTTCGGCACGGCGACCAAAGTGGACCGCAGCAGACCGGAACCGTGCTCACCGGTGAGCATCAGCGCCCCGAATACACCGACCAGGAGCACGAACGGCAGGAACCCGCCGCCGATGGCCTGGCTCAGCACCACCGGGCGCGCGCGGTCGTGCCAGCCGATGACCCCGGCGAGCCCGATCAGTGTCACCGGTGCCATGACGAGCGCGATCCGGTTCGCCAGCAGGGAAACCAGTTTGGTCCATTCCGAACGGACGACGCCACCGAAGGTCAGTTCCCCTGTCATCGCCGTCCTCCGTGGAACTCCAGCGCATCGCGCGTCAACGCCAGATAGGCATCCTCCAATGTGGACTTCCACGGGGTCAGCTCGTGGATCGGCAGTGCGCCAGCCGCCGCGCTGACCGCCGCCGCGTCCATCCCGCTGACCAGCAGTGCCCCCGGTTCCTCGCTCGTCACCTCGGCGCCGTGCGCCACCAGCGCGTCGCGCAGCTCACGCGCCCTGGTCGACCTGACCAGCACCCGGCCGGTCCCGACCAGCTCGTCGATCGGGACGTCAGCGAGCAGCCTGCCCTTGCCGACGATAACGACGTGCCGCGCGGTCAGCGCCATCTCGCTCATCAGATGGCTGGACACCAGCACACTGCGCCCCTCCGCGGCAAGCTCCGCGAGCAGTGTGCGCAGCCACCGCACGCCATCGGGGTCGAGCCCGTTCGTCGGCTCGTCCAGGAGCAGAGCGCCCGGGTCGCCGAGCATCGCCGCCGCGATCCCGAGGCGCTGGCGCATGCCGAGCGAGAAGCCGCCCGTCCTGCGCCCCGCCACCGAATCCAGTCCGGCCATCCCGAGCACTTCGTCCACTCTGGACGGTGCGAAGCCGTGGGTGCGGGCCAGCGCGAGCAGGTGGTCGCGCGCGGTGCGGCCGGGCTGCGACGGCGTCGACTCCAGCAGCGCGCCGACGCGGCGCAGCGGATCCGGCAGCTCGGCGTACTCGCGGCCGTCGATCGTCGCCGTGCCGGAGGTCGGCCGCACCAGGCCGACGAACATCCGCATCGTGGTCGATTTGCCCGCCCCGTTCGGCCCGAGGAAGCCCGTCACCCGGCCGGGGCGCACCGTGAACGTGAGGTCGTCGACCGCGAGCTCGCGGCCGTACCGCTTGGTCAGCGCCGTGGTTTCCATCACCGGACCGAGCCTAGAAACCGGGCATACCGGCGACAACAGCCTCGGGGACAACATCGGGCTGGCCCCGCTACGCCTCAGGTCGTATGGTCAACAGATAGGAATTCCTATCGGATTGAGGTGGAGTGCGCCATGGCCGACGAACCGGACGTGATCGTGGTCGGCGCCGGGCTCGCCGGGCTCGTCGCGACACACGAGCTGGTCAAGGCGGGCCGGAAGGTCCTGATCGTCGAGCAGGAGAACCGCGCCAACCTCGGCGGGCAGGCGTTCTGGTCGCTCGGCGGGCTGCTGTTCGTCGACAGCCCCGAACAGCGCCGCCTCGGCATCAAGGACTCCTACGAGCTGGCGCTGCACGACTGGTTCTCCTCGGCCGGGTTCGACCGCGACGACGAGGACCACTGGGCGCGCAAATGGGCGGAGGCCTACGTGCGGTTCGCCGCCGGGGAGAAGCGCCGTTACCTGCACGACCTCGGCCTGCGGGTGACGCCGATGGTCGGGTGGGCCGAGCGCGGCGGCGGGGCCGCGGACGGGCACGGCAACTCGGTGCCGCGCTTCCACCTCACCTGGGGCACCGGGCCCGAGGTGGTCCGCGTGTTCGCCGAGCCGGTGCTCGACGGCGAGCGGCGCGGGCTGGTTTCGTTCGCGTTCCGGCACCGGGTCGACGAACTCCTCGTCGAAGACGGCGCCGCGGTCGGCGTGCGCGGGACCGTGCTGGAGCCGAGCGATGCCGATCGCGGGAAGGCGTCTTCGCGTACCGCGGTCGGCGAGTTCGAGCTGCGCGCGAAGGCCGTGGTCGTCACGTCCGGCGGGATCGGCCACAACCACGACCTGGTCCGCCGGAACTGGCCCGCCGAGCGGCTCGGCCCCTGCCCGGAAACCATGATCCCCGGTGTTCCGGCCTATGTGGACGGACGGATGATCGGGATCACCGAGGACGCGGGCGGGCGCATCGTGAACCGCGACCGCATGTGGCACTACACCGAGGGGCTGCACAACTGGGACCCGATCTGGCCGGACCACGCGATCCGGATCATCCCCGGCCCGTCGTCGATGTGGTTCGACGCCACCGGGAAACGCCTCGCCCCGCCGAACTTCCCCGGTTTCGACACCAACGCGTCGCTCAAGGCGATCCTGTCCACCGGGTACGACTACTCGTGGTTCGTGCTGGACCAGACCATCATCGAGAAGGAGTTCATGCTCTCGGGATCCGAGCAGAACCCCGATCTCACCGGGAAGGACCTGCGGCGCGTGCTCCGCGAGCGCGGCGGCAAGGGCGCGATTCCCCCGGTCGAGGCGTTCAAACGGCACGGCGTGGACTTCGTCGTCGCGGACACGCTCGGCGAACTCGTCGACGGGATGAACAAGCTGTCCCGCGGCCCCCAGCTCGATCTCGCCACGATCGAGGAGCAGATCGTCGCGCGCGATCTGCAGGTGGAAAACCGGTACGCCAAGGACTTCCAGGTGATGGCGGTGGCGAACGCGCGGCGCTACCTCGGCGACAAGGTGTCCAGGGTCGCGAAACCGCACCGGATCCTCGATCCCGCGCACGGCCCGCTGATCGCGGTGCGGCTCAACATCCTCACCCGCAAGACGCTCGGCGGCGTGCAGACCACATTGGACTCCCAAGTCGTGCGCGCCGACGGAACCCCGTTCCCAGGGCTGTACGCGGCGGGCGAGGTCGCGGGCTTCGGCGGTGGCGGCGTCCACGGCTACAACGCGCTGGAAGGGACCTTCCTCGGCGGCTGCATCTTCTCCGGCCGCGCCGCCGGACGCGCGCTCGCACGGAACCTGCCGTGATCGGCGAGCTGATCACGGCAGGCGGCGAATCCGTCCACATCAGACAAGACGGGGTGCGCGGGAACCCGGTCATCCTGCTGCTGCACGGTTTCAGCGGGTCGGTGCACTGGTTCGACCGACTGACGCCCTTACTAGCGGAGCGGTTCCACGTCGTCCGCCTCGACCTGCGCGGTCACGGCCACACCGGCGGGCACACCGGGCTCGACGCGCGCTCCCAGGCCCGCACGGTCGCCGCCGCGCTCGACGCGATCGACGTCACCGAGGTGGTCGCGGCCGGGCATTCCTTCGGCGCGGACGTCGCCATCGCACTTGCCGAAGAATCGCGGCACGTCAGGAAGATCGTGGTGATCGGGCAGGCACCGGACTACTCGTTCGCCACCTTCCCGCCTGGCAACGGCCTGCTCGCGCTTCCCGTGCTCGGCGCGCTGGCGCACCGGTTGGCGACCCCGTCCGCGGTGCGGCTCGGGGTGCGTTTCGGCTTCGCGCGGGGATTCGCCTTCAACCGCGCCTTCGACCGTCCCGACCAGGCGGTGCTCGACCACGCGGCGATGTCACCCGCGATGGCGCGCACCGTCATCGTGGAACGGCGGCGGCTGCTCGCGGCGCGCCCGCTCGACGAGCAGGTCCGTGCCATCGGGCTGCCCACGGCGGCGATACTCGGGCGCCGGGACCGGTTCTACGACTGCGAAAAGACCGCCGCGCGCTGGGCCGCCGTCGGCGCGAAGGTCGACGTGATCGAGGATTCCGGGCATTCGCCGATCCTGGAGCGGCCCGCGCGTGTCGCGGAACTGCTCCAGGACTTCGTGGCAGGCTGAGCCGATGCCGAAGGGACCGACGAAGCGCCGCCCGCAGACCAGGGCTCGCCTGCTCGAAGCGGCGCTGGAAGCGTTCGCCGAACTCGGTTTCGGCGGGGCGACGATCGACGAGATCTGCCGCAGGGCCGGGTACACCACCGGTGCGTACTACTCGAACTTCGGCAGCAAGGACGAGCTGTTCTTCGCGCTGTTCGACCAGCACGCCGCGAACGTGATCGACCGGGTCGCGCACGCGCTCGAAGCCGCTCCGCCCTCACCGGAACAGATCGGTGAGTTGTTCTCGGAGTTCGGCGACGAGGAGCGCCGATGGTTCCTGGTGAGCACCGAGTTCACGCTGTACGCGATCCGCCACCCCAAAGCGGCGCGGCGGCTGGCCGAGCACGACGCCAAGATCCGCGCCGAACTCGTGACCGCGCTGCGGAAGTTGTTCACCAGGATGGGCAGGCGCCCGGCGGTGGACATCGACGAGCTGGCGCGGATGATGATCGCGGCCCGCGAAGGCGCGCTGCTGCAAAGCTTCGTCGAACCCGAAGCGCTGCCGCTCGGCACGCTGGAACGAACCTTCCTGCCGATCCTGTTCGACGGCGCCTCCGCTCCCGGATCAGCGCAGGAAACCGCTTAGCAGACGGTTGAATCCGGCCGGTGCTTCGAGATTGAGCATATGCCCCACACCGGGCAGAACATGCTTGCGGACGCGCGCGGCCTCGCGGTCGATCAGCTCGGCGCTGCCCAGCATGTCCGCGCAGTCCAGAGTTCCCACCAGCAGCAGCGTTTCCGCGCGGAGTTCGCCGATCCGGTGGGCCGCCCCGAATTCCGTCGCGAAGCCGTGACCCGCTCCTTCGGGACGGGTCACGCTCGCGAGGTTCAGCGCGCGGCAGAACGCGCGCACCGCTGGGTCGACCTGTTCGGACGTCCGATGTGGACCGTCGACCCACATGCGCAGGATGTGCTCGACGGCGCGCTCGTGCTCTCCTCTGTCTTTCGCCGCACCGAGTTCCGCGAGGTTTTCGAGGATGAACGGATCGCGGAACGGCTTCCCGCTGATCCCGGGCGCGGCGAGCAGGAGCTTGCCGACGCGCCCGGGATGCGCGATCGCGAAGTCGATCGCGATCTGACCGCCGAGCGAAAGGCCGACCACATCGGCGACGGGGACGTCGAGTGCGTCCAGCAGCTGCCGGAGATCCTCGTGGTGGGAGAACGCCGCACCCGGCGACGAGGACCGCCCGTGGCCGCGCAGGTCGTACCGGATCACCGTGCGCGCGCCTTCGAGCAGCGCGACCTGGCCGTCCCACATGCTCGCGTCCAGGGAACCACCGTGCACCAGCACCACCGGGCTGCCGCTGCCGCGCGTCTCGTAGTACAGCTCGCCGCCGTCGACCTCGATCACACAGGCGACCGTACCGGGTGGAGCGCGCGAGCGACCGCGTCGGTGAGCTCCGCCGCCGACGCGGGACCGGAGGAACGCCAGGCGACGTAGCCGTCGGGGCGGATGAGCGCGGCGCCGGAGCCGTACCGCTCCGCCCAGCCCTCAGCCCCCTCCGCGCGATGAGCGCGCACCCCGGCCGCACTCGCCGCGTCCGTCCATTCCGGACTGTCGCAGAGGAGCACGAACTCGTCGACGCACAGGTCGTGCACGGCGATGTCGCCGAGCCAGAGGTGCGGTGCCCTGGCACCGACGCGGGCCTCCTGCCCGAGCGCGCCCACGGCCTCCTCGGTGCCGTAGCGCGCGCCGAACGCCTGGGCGAGATCGTCGAGCGCCGCGGGTTCCGGCTTGCCGCTCATCCTCGCCTCCTGGTTGGCGACGATCGCGGGCGCCAGCGCCTCGGCCACCGGGCGCCGCTCCGCGTCGTAGGTGTCGAGGAGGTCGTCGCCCGCCTCGCCCTTGACCACGGCGGCGAGCTTCCACGCCAGGTTGTGCGCGTCCTGCACCCCGGTGTTCGCGCCGAGCGCGCCGGCGGGCGGCCACACGTGCGCGCTGTCGCCGACCAGGAACACCCTGCCGTCGCGGTACCGCTCGGCGACGCCGACCGACTGCTCCCACGCCGCCACGCCCTCGATTTCGACGTCGACGTCCTCGCCGACCGCGGCGCGGACGAGCCGGGCGCAGCGCTCTTCCGTGAAGTCCTCAGTGGACTCTTCGGCCGGGTCGTATGCGACGGACGCCTGCCAGCGGTGCGGATCGGCGGTGCTGACCAGCCCGCCGTAGAACCCGGCAGGGTTGGCGATGATCCAGAACAGCGCGCGCCGGGGGAGGAACGCGGAGAGGTCGGCGCGGAACACGATGTTCATGGTGTGCTGGAAGGTCCGCTCCCCGGCCCTCGCGATGCCCAGCTTCCGCCGGATCGGGCTCCGGTTCCCGTCCGCGGCGATCAGGTGCCCGGCCCTGACCTGCTGCCGTTCGCCGGTGGCGCGGTCTTCCAGCGTCGCGGTCACTCCGTCGGCGTCCGCCTCGAACGAGACCAGTTCGGTGTCGAAGAGGTGCTCGGCGCCTGCCGAACGCGCGGCATCGATCAGGATGGGCTCGACGGTGTTCTGGTCCGCCATGCAGAAGGCGCCCGCAGTGACCTCCGGCCTCGCCCGCGGTGCGTCGGCGTCGAACAGCCACTGCCATTCGCCCGCGAGCGTCTCGCAGCGGGCGACGCCGGATTCGGCCCCGAACGGCGCGCCCGCGCGCTCGACGGCGTCGGCGATCCCGTAGGCGCGGTAGATCTCCATCGTCCGCTGGTTGATCCCGCGCGCCTTGCCGTGGATCGAAACCCCGGGGTGCCTGTCCACGAGCAAGGACGGGACCCCTTGTCGGGCAAGGAAAAGCGAGCTGGTCAGACCGGCGAGGCCACCACCGGCAATCAACACGGGCACATTCTTCACGACTGTTCCTCTTCTTGTTTCGCAGCGAATTCGGCGGCTGCCTGCCGCAGCCACTCTTCGGACCAGGTGACCGCGCTGGCGCGGAGGTCCCCGATGAGCGCGCGGAGCCAGCGCTGCTCGGCGACCAGCAGCGCGTGCCGGTACTCCTCTTCCACCAGGAAGACCCGGGCGATCCCCGCCGCGCCGTCGAGTGCCGACGCCACCTCGGCCACCTGCGCGTCGACCGCGGCCAAGCGGATCTCGAGCTGGGCCGCCGCTTCGTCCGGTTCGAGCATCATCAGGAACGACAGGCCGACCGGGAACTCCGGGTACTCGCCGCCGGTCGTCGCGAGCATCTCCTTGATCCACGCCTTCGCCGTTTCCGCACCGGCGGCGGTGATGGCGTAGACGGTGCGCTCCGGGCGCCCCGCCTCCCGGTCGACCCCCTCGACCTCGATCAGCCCGAGCTTCCGCAACCGCTCGATGGCCTGGTAGATGCTCGCGCGCTGCCGGACGTTGACGACACGGTCCTTGCCGTAGTCCTTGATCAGCTTCTGGACCCGGTAGGCGTGCATCGGCCCCCCGGCGAGGATGCCGAGCACCGTCAATCCCAGCGTAGAGCGCTTGTCGGTCACCATAGTCAGAAGCTTACTAGTAAGATGTTGACTATGCAACGGGTGGGCTGGGCGGCGGATGTCCCCTGATGGTGGCCTTCACGGCAGTGAGTGCCGTGAAGGCCACCCCTCCGAGCGAGGACCTCAGGCGGCTTCCAGGGTCAGCAGGGTGCGCTTCGCTTCGGCGCCGCCCGCGTACCCGCCGAAGGTGCCGTCCGAGCGCACCACCCGGTGGCACGGCACGACGACCGGCAGCGGGTTCGTCGCGCACGCCGTGCCGACCGCGCGCACGGCCTTCGGGTTGCCCGCGGCCAGTGCGACCTCGGCGTAGCTCGCGGTGTGCCCGTAGCCGATTTCCGGCAGGTGCCCGAGCACGGTTCGCCGGAATCCGTGCGAGAGCTGCCAGTCCAGTGGCAAATCGAACCGGGTGCGCTCGCCCACGAAGTACTCGTCGAGCTGCCGCGCGACCTCGTCGAGCCTGCCGGGGGCGTGCAGCACCCGCGGGCTGACGGCGTCGGCGAGCGAGGCCAGCACCCGGTCGTGATCCTGGCTGGCGAAGGCCACCGTGACCAGACCGGCGCCGGTCGCCGCCAGCAGAAGCCGTCCGACGGGGGTGTCGACGGTGCGGTAGGCGACGTCGAGGATGCCCTCCTGTTCGGCGGCGGCGGTGAGCCGCGCGTGCAGGCGCGCCGTGGTCGCGGAGTCCACTTCGGACAGTCGATCGAGCGGGTTCATCTTCCCTCCACGGAATAGTTCTTGCGCAGGGCCTTCATGCCGTCGGCGGCCGCGCGGCGCGCCGCGTCGGCGCTGCCGCCGGTGATGGCCGCGATTTCGGCGTAGGGCAGGCCGGTCAGGTAGTGGTAGGCGACGGCGGCGCGCTGCTTCGGCGGCAACGCGGCGAGCGCGCGCCACAGGTCGCCGTCCCAGTCGTCGGGGCGGCCGGTCCCGCTCGGCCGCTCCGGCACCCGGTCGGTCGGGATCGCCCGCCTCGCCGCGCGACGGAGGACGTCGATGGCCTTGCGGTGCGCGATCGTCACCAGCCACGCTTCGACGTTCGCGTTCTCGTCGAGCTCGGGATAGGCGCGCAGTGCGGCGAGGAACGTGTCCGACCAGGCGTCTTCGGCGTCGGCGGGGCCGAGCACGGCACGGCACACGCGCAGCACCGCGGGCCCGTGCTCGGCCACCACCTGTTCGAACGGCTTCAAAACAGCCGCCCCTCCGGCTGCTCCAGGTCGAGCAGGAACCGCTTGCGCGCGAGCCCGCCCGCGTACCCGGTCAAGCCGCCGTCCGCGCCGACCACGCGGTGGCACGGCACCACGATGCTCACCGGGTTGCGCCCGTTCGCCGCGCCGACGGCCTGCGCCAGCCCCGGATCGCCCAGTTCGCGCGCCAGTTCGCCGTACGTCGTGGTGCCGCCGTGCGGAATCTTCGTGAGCAGCCGCCACACCTCCCGCTGGAACTCCGAGCCGCGCGGCGCCAGAACGAGGTCGAATTCGGTGCGCGTCCCGGCGAAATACTCCCGCAGCTGGCCGATCGCCGCTGCGAACCCCTCGTCGACGCGCGGGCCCAGCTCGTCCGGACGGCGCTCGGGGAAGTACAGCCCGGTCAGCCCGTCGTCATCGGCGACCAAGGTCAGCTCGCCCAGCGGGGACGCCATCACGGTGTGCCTCATCGCCGCGCTCCGCGGACCGCTTCGACCACCCTGGCGGCCAGGTCCCGCGCGGGTTCGTGCTCCCACCCGCGCAGGACCGTCCAGCCCGCGTCCCGCAGCAACGCCGTGGTTTCGGCGTCCCGTTCCGCGTTGGCGGCGATCTTCGCCGCCCAGTAGCCGCTGTTCGTGCCCGGCGGCGAATAGTGCGCCGGGCAGCCGTGCCAGAAGCAGCCGTCGACGAACACGGCGACGCGGGCGCGGGTGAACACGAGATCCGCCCGCCGCCGCAGCGACGGCTCCGGCCGCGCGTCCACCCGGTACCGCAGGCCAGCCGCGTGCACGAGCCGTCGCACCGCCCGCTCCGGGCCCGTGTCACGCGAGGTGTTGGCCCGCATCACCCGCCGCACCACCGGTGACGACGCCCATGAAGTGCTGTTCATACCCGGTAGACGCCAGCGCGGGAGGAAACGTGAGGTTCAGGCGAGCGGGATTTCCCCCGCGACGTCGTCGGAGGAGTCGGTGATCACGAGCTTGGTGCCCGGCACGACCTTGGCGTCGAAGGCGATCTTGGCGGTCAGCTTCTCGCCAGCCTTGAGGTCCCTGCCGCTGGTCAGTTCCGGTTCCGCCGGTGCGTCGAAGGCGTTGCCGTCGTGGGAGTCGACCTCCTTGCCGTCGGGCAGCTTGACCTTCAGGTAGAGCGGGTTCACCGGGTACTCGCCCTTGGTGCCCGCGACCTCCACCTCGCACACCACGAATTCACCGCTCTTCGGCGGGTCACCGTCCTCTTTGCTCTTGGACGTGGTGACCACGGAGAGGAGCGTGATCACGCCGCTGTTGGAGACGTTGTGCACCTCGACCGACTTGCCGACCTTCTTCTCCGAACCACCCGAGTCCACCGCCGCCTGCGACGGGCTCGCCGCCGACGAGGACGTCGACGTCGGCAACGGCACGTCCAACGGCATCGCCTGGCCTCCCGTCGACGAAGAACACCCACCCACCACCGCGACAGCGAGGATCACCGGCACCACGACACGAAAACGCACAGCACGCCCTTCCACGGAGCAACCTGTTCACAGGTCGCCAACAGCTCGGTACGGGCGCGAGACTGCCCGAACCGGCCACACGGAACGAACACACACGAGTGCGCGGTCAGAAGTCGTGGGGCTCCGGCTCGCGTTCGGGCGCGTTGCTGGCGCGCTCGAGCACCGCCGACCCGAGCAGGGCCAGCACGAGCAGCACGAGCAGGACGGCCGTGGTGATCATGTCGCGGCCGCCAGTGGCCTGCGGGCGGCCGGGACCAGCTCCGCGGTCTCCTGCCTGCCGTCGGGACCGGACGGGATGTCGTGGACCGACAGCAGGCCCATCCGGTAGGCGCGCGACGTGGCGTGGGTCCGGTCGCGGGCGTCGAGCTTGCGCAGGACACCCTTCACGTGGGTGCGCACGGTTTCGACGGACACGGTGAGGCGGTCCGCGATGGCCTGGTTGTCGAGGCCGTCGGCGATCAACGTGAGCACCTCGTGCTCGCGGACGCTCAGCGTGCCGGGGCAGCCGCGCGGCGGGGTCACCGCGCCGCGGACGCCGACCAGGTGGGCGAGGTCGCCGTCGACGAAGTCGCCGGTGGCGCGGGCGGCCCTGATCCCGGCGACCAGCTCCGGCGGGGACGCGGTGGCGGCGAGCAGGCCCGCCGCGCCGAAGTCCATCGCGCGCCGCAGGTAGTCGGTCGTGCGCTGGCGGCCGTCGACGAGCACGACCACCGCGGGTGCCGGGTTCATCGAGCGGATCCGCCTGATCAGCGCGCACATCGGATCCAGCACGCTGTCGATCAGCATCACCTCCGGCCGGAGCCGGGCGCAGGCCTGCATGGCGTGGTGCGTGCTGCCGCCGCTGCCCAGCCACCGCATACCGGGCGAGGCGGTCACGATGGTGCCCACCGCGTGCCGTACCAGCGGAACCGCGCCCAGCATCGCCACCCCCAGGTCGACACCTCCGCGCTCGGTCGTCCCCCGGTGCTTGCTCGGCTCGATCCTCACATCCGGTCCTCTCGTCGCTGCTGCTCTCGCAGCAGCGACGCCCCGCGCCCGCACCCGTGACGCGGAACCCCGCGGATTTTCCGGATCTCCCCGGGTGGCTCCCGTCTCACCCGGTCAACTGCGGAACGTGCGGCGGTAGGCGTCCGGTGGCACGCCGACGGTCCGGTTGAAGTGCCGTCGCAGCGTCGCGGCGCTGCCCATCCCGGACGCCGCCGCGATGGCGTCGATACCGTCGTCGGTGGCCTCCAGCAGCTCCTGCGCGCGGCGGATCCGCTGGGTCAGCAGCCAGCGCAACGGGGTCGTGCCGGTCGCCGACCGGAAGTGCCTCGCCAGGTTTCGCGAGCTCATGTTCGCCCGGCGGGCGAGGTCCTCCACGGTCAGCGGGCGGTCCAGCCGCTCGGTCACCCAGGGCAGCAGATCCGCCAGCGGGGTGGCGTCCTGGACCGGCACCGGCGCGCTGACGAACTGCGCCTGGCCGCCCGCCCGGTGCGGCGGCACCACCAGGCGGCGGGCGATCGCGTTGGCGGCCGCCGAGCCGTGGTCGAGGCGGACCAGGTGCAGGCACAGATCCATCGCGGCGGCCTTGCCCGCCGAGGTGAGCACGCTGCCGTTGTCGACGTAGAGCACGTCCGGGTCGACCTCCACCCGCGGGTAGCGCGCGGCGAGCTGCCCGGTGTGCGCCCAGTGCGTGGTCGCGCGCCGCCCGTCCAGCAGGCCCGCCGCGGCCAGCACGAACGCGCCCGTGCACAACGAGGCCACCCGCGCGCCTGCCTCGTGGGCCGCGCGCACCGCTTCGACCAGGTCGGCGGGCGGATCGACGTCGACATCGGCCCAGCCGGGCACGATCACGGTGCCGGCATTCACCAGCCCGTCGAGGCCGTGGTCCGGCTCCACGCGGAACCGGCCGACCCGCACGGCCCGCTGCCCGCAGATCGCGAACTCGTACGCCGAGCCGGTGCCGAAGACCTCGGAGGCCACGGCCAGCTCGAAGTGCAGCATGCCGTCGGTGGCGGCGAGCGCGACGGTCCGCATGTCCGAAAGTGTACGCATCATGGCATTCCAGACAATAGCGCCGGGCGCGCGCCGTCGCCAGGATTGTCCACAGTGGATCATTCGAGCGCGGGAGAGCTGATGGGAAGCAAGGTCGCGGTGTTCGGCGCCTACGGGCACACCGGGCGGTTCGTGGTGGCGGAACTGTTCGGGCGCGGGTTCGTCCCGCTGGCATCCGGCCGGGACGCGGCCAAGCTGCGAGCGGCCTGCCCCGGGCTCGAAACGCGGCAGGCGTCGGTCGACGATCCCGCTTCGCTCGACCGCGCACTGGACGGCGCGGCGGCGGTGATCAACTGCGCCGGGCCGTTCGCGCTGACCGCCACCCCCGTGATCGAAGCGGCCCTGCGCGCG
Organism: Amycolatopsis sp. CA-230715; assembly: GCF_018736145.1. Classification (GTDB taxonomy): domain Bacteria; phylum Actinomycetota; class Actinomycetes; order Mycobacteriales; family Pseudonocardiaceae; genus Amycolatopsis. The sequence continues at coordinate 4,848,059 of NZ_CP059997.1, read as the reverse complement.
GGTATTCCCTACGTGGACGTGGCGGCCGAGATCGAAGCGTGCGTCGACACCTTCACACGGTTCGCTGATCGCGCCGCGGATGCCGTGGTGGTTCCCGCGATGGCCTTCTACGGCGGCCTCGGCGACCTGATGGCCACCGCCGCGATGGGCGACTGGACCGCGGCCGACGAGGTGCACATCGCGTACGGGCTGAGCGGCTGGCACCCGACGGCCGGGACGCTCGGCGCGGGCGCGGTCTCCCGGCAGCGGCGGACCGGGCGGCACGTCCGCTACACCGGCGGGGAGCTGCGGTACCACGACGAGCCGCGGCGGACCGTGGACTGGACCTTCCCGGCGCCGATGGGCACCAAGCCGGTCATCGCCGAGTTCACCATGACCGACGTCGTCACCATCCCGAGCCATGTGCGCGTACCCGAAGTGCGCACCTACATGACCGTCGACGCCGCCGAAGAACTCGCGAACACCGCGGCGGCGGACGAGCGCGGCCGGTCCCCGGAGACGTTCCTCGTCGACGTCGTCGTGCGGTCCGGCGACGAGGAACGCCGCGCGGTCGCGCACGGCAGGGACATCTACGCCGTCAGCGCGCCGCTCGCGGTGGAGGCGGTAGACCGAATCCTCAGCGGACGGACAAAAAGGACTGGAGTCGCCGCCGCGGGAGCGATGTTCGACGCACCCGGCTTCCTCCGCGCGCTGTCCCCGCACATCACCGTCAGCGAGTGAAGTGACCGCACGCCACCATGTCCGGGCCGTACTCGTCGAGCAGGCGGCGACGTGATTCGGCGGCCCGCTCCGGATCGGTGTCCGATCCGAAACACCACTGTGGATGGTCGAGCTGGGCGGGTGAGTGCAGGACGTCGCCCGCGATGACGGTGCGACCGGCGGCGACGCTGATGTGCCCCGGTGTGTGGCCGGGGGTTTCGATGACGCGCATGCCGTCGGCGAGCTCGTCACCGTCCACGCAGAACTCGATCCGCTCGCGAAGCGGTTCGAGCACCTTGACCGGGTCCGGGCCGAGCGGCGACGGGTTCCGCTGCCAGTGCTCCCATTCGGCACGGTGCACGACGTGGCGCGCGTTGGCGAAGGTCAGCGCGCCGCCGGTCGACGTCCAGCCGACGTGATCGCGGTGCAGGTGCGTGAAGACGACGAGATCGACGGCCTCGGGCGCGACGCCCTCGGCGGCGAGGTTGGCGATCAGGTCGCCGCCCCGGTAGGACGCCCCGGACGGGGTGTCGGCGCGCGTTTCCCCGAGCCCGAGGTCGACGAGCGCGAGGTAGCCGTCGGCGCGCACGAGGAACGCGCCGACCTCGAAGACGAGCCTGCCGGTCGGGTCGACGAGATCGCCGTGCTCGTGCCAGTCCTCAGGGGTCGTGGCGGGGAAGAGGTCGGCCGGACGGGCCCGTACTTGGCCGTCGGACACGAAAAGTGCTGGTGACATGGGTGTGCTCCGCGCGTGCTGAAGGGCGCCGGGCATTCGCCCGCGCTGACGAGGGAGACCGCTGTCGAATCGGCCGGTGGTCGAGTCGGTGCCTCGAACACCCAGCGCGGACACGCATGTCTGTCGCTTGTGGATCCTACCCGGCCGGGAAACGCCGCCAAGCGTCCCGGATCGCCTGCTTGATCGAGCCCGCCGCCGTCCCGACGTAGTTCCGGTCGACGGCCGCGAGGTAGGGCGCGTCGTCGGCGGTGAGATCGGCGCCGACCAGCAGGGACGACAACCACTCCCGCGCCATCGCGGTGGCCGCGGTCGAGTCGACGGCGAGAACCCGGGAATCAGGAGGCTCCACGAGCAGGCTGATGGAGAAGAACTCGCGGGTCGCGTGCGTCGTCGACTGCGCGGGCACCTTCGCGTAGCCGACGACGATCATGTGCTTCCTGGCGTCCATCGGACCATTCTCCCGTCCGGCCCGGCGCCGGTTCGTCAGGAGCAGGTGGCGGGGTCCGCGACGACGAGGGGGTTGGTGTCGGGGCGGTGGCTGAAGGGCACGGTTTCCTGCACGGTCAGCGCGCCGTCGCGCATCGTGTAGACGGTGCGGGTGCCGGAGTAGGTCAGGTTCGGGGCGTTGAGGTCGTCGGCTTCGGCGGCCACGGTGCCGAAGACCCGGCCGCCGCCTTCGGTGTCCGAGCAGTTGTAGCCGAGCTTGGCCGCGACGCCGCCGCCTTCGGCCAGTTCCAGGGGTTTGCCGTCGGCGCCGACGACCTGCTGCAGGCCGTCGTGGTAGTGCAGCGCGGTGAACTGGGTGGTGTTCGCGCCGACCGAAGTGGGCACGATCAGCTCCTGGCTGCCGTCGCCGTTGAGATCGGCGACGCGCGGAGCCTGCAAGCCGAACTGGCTGTCCGCCTGCACGCGGATCGAGGTGGCCACCCCGTTCACCGTCGCGGAGATGACCTGCTCGTGGTCACCGGCCATCGTGGCGGTGACGGTTTCGATCTCGCCGTTGCCGTCGAGATCGGCGGTGGCGGTCACGGGCCGCGGCGCGGCGGTCGCGGTCAGCGTGGCGGTCAGCCCGATCGCGGCGGCGACACCGGCGAGCGTGGCGGTACGGACGATTCCCTTGCGGTTCATGAACTTCCCCTTCCGTCAGCGCGTTCCGGTGAACGCTTCACCGAAAGCTTGTCATGTAAGGGAAGACGTCGACCAAGCGGAGAGGTGGGGTGCGGGTGCGATGTGTCACAGCAAAACAACTCGGGCGCCGATCCGCCGCTGAAACCGTTGTGGTGCAAAGACATTGCGCAGTCAGGGCGCGACGGCGGGATCGAGCCGCGGTGGCCGAGGACCGTAGGCGTTGGCGCGAGCGGAGCGGGCGCGGGCACCCGGAACGGCGGTCAGCAGGCGCAGCAGCAGATACGGAGGCGTTGCGGGACGGCCGTTTTCGCGAGCGCGGGCGGCTCGCCGTTCGACGCGGACCTGCTGGGCCTGCACCTGCCTGATCGCGGGTTCGCGTTCGGCCTGGATGCCGGGGAGCGCGGCGTCGAAATCGCGCTCGCCGAGGTGGCGCACGAGGTGGTTGGCCGCCGTGACCGCGTCCTGGACGGCCATCAGGATTCCGTTGCCGCCGACCGGGGAAATGACGTGCGCGGCGTCGCCGATCAGCAGCAGTCCTGGACACCACCAGGTGTCGACGCGGGAGATGTCGACCGAGAGCAGCGTGGTCTGCGCGAAGCCGGTGAGCAGCCCGGCGCGGTCGGCCAGCCAGGGCACGTGTTCGGCGACGAACGTCCGGATAGGACGGACACCGCGATCGCGGGCCTCCGCGTAGCCGCCCTTGGGCAGGCTGTACCCCACCTGCCATTCGTGCGTGCCGGCGAGGAGCCCGAGGTAGTGGTGCCGTCCGAAGTAGAGGTCCACGTCGGCGTCCGGCGGGTCGCCGTCGCGGCGCGGCAGCCGGAACCACAGCAGGTCGGTGGTCGCGCCGAGGGACCGGGCCGACGCGTCGGCGAGGCGGCGCATCCGGGAGAAGCGGCCGTCCGCGCCGACCACCAGCGCGGCGGGCAGGTGGTGCGTTCCGGTGTGGTCGCGGTAGCGCACGCCGGTGACCCTGCCGTCGCCGTCGCGGGCGAGTTCGGTGACCTTGGCCCCGGTGACGACGCGCGCGCCGGGCAGGCTCGCGGTTTCGGTGGCGAGGAAGTCGAGGAACCGCGCCTGGGGCATCAGCGCCACGTAATCGTGCCGGGAATCCAGCTTGCCGTAGTCGGCGGTGGTGATCGTCCCGGACGGAGTGTGGAACCGGAAGTAGCGGGCTTTGTGGTGCGGCAGCGCGAGCAGCCGGTCGGCGAGGCCGAGGCGGTCGAGCAGTTCGAGGGTGTACGGGTGCAGCGAGTCGCCGCGGAAGTCGCGGTCGAAGTCCTGGTGCGCCTCCAGCACCGTGACCGGGATTCCGGCCCTGCCGAGCAGGTGGGCCAGCACCATCCCGCCCGGACCGCCGCCCACCACGACGACGTTCGAGGCCGTCATGCCCGAGCACCCGGTTCCGGATCGAGGCGGAACACGGCCAGCGTGTCCAGGTTCGCGACGATTTCCGCCGTCGAAGCGGCCGGGGTGACCGGGAACGCGGCCAGCGCCCACGGCACCCGCACCGCGGTCAGGTAGGCCGACACCGCCGCGGCGGCCTCGTCGCCGTCGATGCGCCGCGCGCGCAGGCGTTCGCTGACCTCGCCCGCGCGGAGCCCGCAGACCGGGTTCGCGGTCAGGTTCCGCACCCAGTCCCGGTTCGCGTCGGGCGACACCAGGTACCGGCCGCCGTGGAGGGTGAGCACGCCGAGCGGCGTCCGGTGCGGGCGGCCGCTGTGCCGCCCTGCCGCCTCCAGCACGCGCAGCGCGGTGCCCCCGTCGGCGAAGGGCTCGGGCTCGCCGTCCAGCAGCGCGGTCACCAGCTCGGCGTTCATCCGGGCGATTTCGCTAGATTTTCTAGCCATACCGGTCGAGTGTACGGGTAGCTAGGCTTTCTAGCTACCATCGCCGGATGGCGGACGCGCGCGCGGCACAGGACATCGCGTTCGAACTGCGGCGAGTGCTGCAGGCCGGGCGGGAGATGCAGGCTGCCCTCGCCCGCCGCCTGGGACTGCGGGTGACCGATGTGCAGGCGCTCGACCACGTCGTGTCGGCCCCGGAGCCCGTCGGTCCCGGCGACCTCGGCCAGCGGCTGGGCATGACCTCGGCCTCGGCGACCGTGCTGGTCGACCGGCTCGTCGCCGCCGGGCACCTGTCGCGGCACGCCGACGCCGCGGACAAGCGGCGCGTGGTCCTGCGCGCGACCCCGCACGCGCGGAGCGAAACCCGCGCCGCCCTCGCCCCGCTGCTCACCGGCATCGCGGCGATCACCGATCAGCTCGACCCCGCCGAAGCCGAAGTCGTACTGGCCTTCCTCGGCAAGGTCGCCGCCACGATGCGCGCTTACGACGAACGTTCCTAAAAACATCTTGCGGCGCACCGAGTTACGCGCCGTCATCTCTCCACTGTGGACCGGTCAACCTCGCGCCTCCCCCGATCAGGACCGCTGCGGCGCGGGGCAGGTGCCCGTCTGCTCGCCTTCGCTGTTGATGTCCGCGTTGGGCCGCGGGTCGCCCGCGTAGTCGAGCTGGTCGGTGCACTTCATCCCGGCCTGGTGCGGCGTGCCACCCGCCGCGGGCTTGCCGCCGCTCTGCGGTGCCGGGCAGTGCCCCGTCCGCTCACCCTCGCTGTTGATCTCCACGTTGGGCCGCGGATCACCCGCGTAGTTCACCTGGTCGGTGCACTTCACCCCGGCCTTGGCCGGCGCGCCTTCGGCGGGTTTGGCCGGCGGAGCCGGTTTGTGCGGCGTGGTCTGGCTGGAAGTCTTCCCGCCGGTGGCGGGAGCCGAGGAGGGCGCGGTGCTCGAAGGGGTGGCGTTCGCCGGGGCGACCGCCGTGACCGGCAGCGGCGCGGGCTGCTGCGGCGCCGGTTCACCCGAGCACGCCGCCAGCGCGAAACCGGCGGCGATGGTGAACGCGGCGGTGAAGCCGGCGCGGAATTTGGTCATGGTGCACTCCCCGATCTTTTCCCGGAACCTTTCAGCGGCGTCGCCCCGAAAATGAACTTGCAATTCCTAGGACGTACCGCGCGCTTGGAGGTTCACCGCGGCCGGAGGATACTTCGGACAATGGGCGCCGTCGTGGAAACGGGGCACTTTCGGACACCGGATTGTGCCCGAAAGTGCCCAGGTGCTCACCGCACGCCGAAGTTCACGACCGTCTCGGTGTCCCATACCGCGACCCCGACGGCCCACGGCGTGGTGCTGGCGTGTCCGCCGCCGTCGAACTGGACCGAGTACTTGCCAGGGGCGAGATCGGCGAAGCGGTAATGCCCGTCCTGGTCTGTGCGAACCGATTTCCGCCACCCGCCGCTGGCGGACAGCAGCTCGACCGTGAAGCCACCCGCACCGGCTTCACCGGGTTGCCGCGCACCGTCGGCGTTCCGGTCGAAGAACCCGGCTCCCGACACCGCACCGGCTTGCCCGCCCTCGGCGTGCGCCGTCGACCCGATGGCCGCGACCAGCAAGGGCGCGGTCAGCACCGTCGCCAGGATTCGTCGCACAGATCCTCCTCGGTGAAAAAGCCGTGGTGGTACACCTGGTGGGACGCGCATGCGGGCGCGGGGTTGTCCCTGCCGACGGCTAAATGCGTGGACAGTCCCGCCGGGCGCCGGGCACAGTGCGGCGCGTGACGAGCAGCGAACTGTGGACCCGTGCGACCGCCGACCGCTACGACGCCGAGGAAACCGAAATGTCCTCGGCCGCCGTGCTCGGACCCACCCTCGACTTCCTCGCCGGACTCGCGGGCGACGGCAAAGCGCTGGAATTCGCGATCGGGACCGGGCGAGTGGGCGTCCCGCTCCGGGAACGTGGCGTGCCGGTCGCGGGCATCGAACTGTCCGAGCACATGGCGGCGGTGCTGCGGCGCAAGATCGGCGAGGACGCGCTCCCGGTGACCATCGGGGACATGGCCACCACGGCGGTGCCCGGCGAGTTCGCCCTGGTCTACCTCGTCTACAACACGATCACGAACCTGCTCACGCAAGACGAGCAGGTCGAGTGCTTCCGCAACGCCGCGCGGCACCTGGCGCCGGGCGGCCGGTTCGTCATCGAGCTGGGTGTGCCGCCGCTGCGGTTCCTGCCGCCGGGCCAGGTCGCGGTGCCGTTCGACGTCTCCGAGCGGCACCTCGGCTTCGACACGATCGACGTGGTCGACCAGATCCTCGTCTCGCACCACTTCACCCGCGACGGCGACGACGGCCGTTATCGCCGTGGGAGCTCACGGCACCGGTACGCCTGGCCCGCCGAACTCGACCTGATGGCGCGGATCGCCGGGCTGGAGCTGGAACGCCGCGTCGCGGACTGGCACGGGGCGCCGTTCACTCAGGACTCCGCCAAGCACATTTCCGTGTGGCGCAAGCCGAACTGACGCGTACTGACAGCCGCGCACGCCGTCGCGACGACGAGGAGCGCCGCGATCGCGACGACGACCAGGAGCAGACCGTCCCCGGAAGAGTTCGCCGCGAAGTAGAGACCACCGATGCCCGCGACCCCGAGCACCTCGGCGAGCACGGGCCCGGTGGCGTTCGCGGCCGAGATCGCCGAGGCGAACCGGGGTTCCACCGAGGACGTGACGCGCGCGATCAGCGGGCTGTACCCGGCGGCGTGCCCGGCCCCGGCGAGCAGCAGCACCGGGAGGAAACCCCACGCGCGACCGTCGATCCGGACGAGCAGCACGGCCAGGATCGCCCCCGCCGCGAAGACCAGCGGGCCCGCGATCGGCATGACCCGCCGCAGCCGCGGCGGGCAGTGGTTCCAGCTCAGGCTGAGCGCGCCGAAACCCACCGCGTACGGGACGAACGCGAGTCCCGCCTGGAGCGGGGTGTAGCCGAGCCCGGACTGCAGGTGCAGGGTCAGCGCGAGCACGAAAACCGTGTAGCAGCCCATGACGACGCAGCACGCGGCCAATCCCGGCTTCACCCCTTTCGGCTTCAGCGCCGCGAGGTCGAACACCGGGTGCCGTGCCGTGGATTCGTACCGCACGAACACGCCCAGCAGCACGACACCGCAGGCGAGGACGCCCCACGACCAGGCGGGCCACCCGTGGTCACGGCCGAAGATGAGCGGGAGCGTGACCGCGGCCATGCCCGCGGTCAGCAGCGCCACCCCGAAGAGGTCGAGGCGAGCGCGCGCTTCCGTACGCGAACTCGGCAGCACGCGCGGAGCGATCACCAGCACGATCAGTCCGATCGGGACGTTGATCAGGAAGACCGGCCGCCAGGAGAGACCGAACACGTCGGCCTCGGCGACCAGACCGCCGATCAGTTGGCCGAGCGCGACTCCCAGCGCGAGGACCATGCTGTAGGCACCGATCACCCTGCCGCGCCCGGCGCCTTCCCAGTGGCGGTGGATGAGCGAAAACACTTGCGGCATCAGCAATGCGGCCCCGATCGCCTGCGCGATGCGGGCGAGCACCAGCATCGTGGGATCGACCGCCAGTCCGCACAGCAGCGATGCCCCGGTGAACCAGCCGAGGCCGATCAGGAACGCGCCCCGGTAGCCGAGCACGTCACCGATCCGCGCGCCGGTGACGAACAGCACGCCGGTGGTCAGCAGGTAGCTCGAGACGAGCAGCTGGACCTCGGCGTCGCTGGCCCCCAGTCCGGCGCGAATCGTCTGCGCGGCAACGGAAACGATCGACCCGTCAAGGGAAACCATGACCTGGCCCGCGAGCAGCACGGCCAGTACCGGGCCTCGACGGGTAGTGGATGCGGCGTGCTCGATCACGTCCGCGAGCATCGGCCACGGGTGGCCGCCGGTCTTGAACGAATTTGCGGGTACCCCGGAAATGTCGGTGCCCGGCGGTAGGTTCCGCGGTGTGCGCACGACGAGACGAGAGGTGGTGGATCCGCACTTCGTGCTCCGGGTGGTCGACTGCACCGCCGAGCACCCGCACTGGTCGCCGCCCGAGAGCACGTCCGGCACCCAGGTGGTCCTGGTCCGGCGCGGCCGGTTCCGGCTCGAATCCCGTGGCAGGCGCGTGACCGTCGACCCGACCACCGGCTACCTGCACCCGCCCGGTCACGAGGCCCGCTTCGCGCACCCCGCCGGTGGCGACACGTGCACGTCGATCACGCTGCCCGGCCACGCGCTGACGGCGGCCGTCGAAGCGGCCCCGGTCCGGGTGGACGCGCGGCTCGAACTGGCCCACCGCGCGCTCCTGCGCACCGGTTCGGACCCGGCCTTCGCCGGCGCCGAGGCCGTCGTGGACCTGCTGCGGCTGGCGCTTCGCCGTCAACCCGACGAGGCACCCGCGCCGGGCAGCCACGACCTCGCGGACCGCGCCAGGGAAGCCGTGCTCGCGGACGAGCCGGGTGCCACCGGCCTGGTCGCGCTGGCGCATCTGCTGGAGACCTCACCGTCCCATCTGAGCCGCACGTTCCGGCACCACGTGGGCATGACCGTCAGCCGATACCGCAATCGCGTACGGATCAGCCGCGCGCTGCGGCGGATCGACGAAGGGGAAACGAACCTCGCGAGCCTCGCGGCCGACCTCGGCTTCAGCGACCAGGCCCACTTCACCCGGACCATGCGGCGCGAACTGGGCCACGCCCCCGGACGCGTCCGCGCCCTGCTCGGCAGGTAGGGGCAGCCCCACCTCGCCAGGGTGGTGCGCTCCCGTGTGCGCGCCGCCGGGATCGGCCAGCATTTCCCGCATGGCAACGAACATTTCCCGGCGCAGCCTGCTCGTCGCGGGCGCGGCCGCCGGTATCGCGAGCACCACTGCCTGGCCCGCGGTGGCCGTCACGGAACGGGCCGGGCGCGGTATCGCGTTCACGCACGCGACCGTGCTCGACCCCGCCTCCGGCCGCGTGCTCCCGGACACCACGGTGCTGGTGCGCGGAGACACCATCGCCGAGGTCGGCAGGCAGGTCCGGCTGGACGGGGCCACCGTGGTGGACCTGCGGGGCAAGTACGTCGTCCCCGGCCTCGCCGACATGCACGCGCACGCGCAGGCCGACGGCATCGACAACGGGCTCTACGTCGCCAACGGCGTGACGACCGTCCGCGAAATGGCGGGCTCGCCGAAGGCCCGCGACTGGCGCGACCGGATCGAGGCGGGCACGCTGCTCGGCCCCCGGTACACGGTCGGGAGCCGGATCATCGACGGCCTGCCGAGCATCTGGGATCCTAAGTGGACTGACGTCGTCCAGGTCGGCGGTCCGGCGGCGGCACGGGCGGCGGTGCGCGGGGAAATCGCCCGCGGCGCGGACTTCATCAAGGTGTACTCACGGGTGTCCAGGGACGCCTACCGCGCGCTCGCCGACGAAGCGCACCGCCACGGCGTGCCGTTCGTGGGCCACTGCCCGGACGCGGTGCCGCTGCACGAGGCCGCGGAGCTGGGCCAGACCAGTATCGAGCACCTGTTCTGGACACCGTTCGAAACCTCCACCAGGGAATCGTGGATCCGCTCGGAGATCCAGCGGATCCGGCTCGGCCTTGGCGACTACGCGGGCTGGTTCGCGGCGCTGCACCCCCTGGAGTGGACCGCGGCGCACACCTACAGCCCGGTGAAAGCCCGTCGCCTGCACGAAAAACTCGCCCGGCACGCCGTGCGCCAGGTCCCGACCCTGGCGATGCACCGCGGCCTCGACTTCGCCCGCACCATCGACATGAACGACCCGCGGAACAAGTACCTGCCCGCCGACGCGCTGGAGACCCAGAAAATGGCGCGCCAGGAGCTCTACCTGAAGGACCGCGCGCCGTCGCAGGACGCCGAATGGGCCGCGATGTTCGACTACCGGCTGCGAACGGTGCGCAGGATGTACGAGGCCGGGGTCCCGCTCATGACGGGCACCGATACCGGAACCGTGGCGGTGTGGCCCGGTTTCTCCGTCCACGACGAACTGGAGCTGTTCGTGGCGGCGGGCATCCCGCCGATGGCGGCGCTGCACGCTTCGACGGCCGAACCCGCCGCCTTCCTCGGCACCCGCACCGGCCGCGTCGCCCCGGGTCATGCGGCCGATCTGGCGATACTCGATGCCGACCCGCTGCACGACATCCGGAACACGCGGAAGCTGTCCGGAGTCGTGGTGCGCGGCAGGTACGTCGACGCCGCCGAGCGCCTGCGGATACTGGCGGAGGTCGAGCACACCGCCGCGACCGCACCCCCGCAGGCGGCCGCCGCCGGCTGCCCCTGCCACGCGCACTGACCACTGTGGACAGTCTGGCGCCCCTTGCGGTTTCGGCATAAGGTCGTGCCCATGACGCAAGACGACGACCTGGACGGCCTGGTGCGCAAACGCGTTCGCGCGCTGCGGGTCGCGCAGGGCTGGTCGCTGGAGGAACTGGCCACCCGCGCCCGGCTGAGCCCGTCGTCGCTCAGCCGGATCGAGAACGGCCAGCGCCGCCTCGCCCTCGACCAGCTCGTCACGCTCGCCCGCGCGCTGGACACCTCGCTCGATCAGCTCGTCGAGACGGACACCGACGACGTGATCGCCAGCCCGATGATCGACGGCGCCCACGGCCTGATGCGGTGGCCGATCAAGGCGGAGCCGGGGATGACCGTCGTGCGCCAGCGCATCACGAGCCCGCCGCCGGAAAACCCCGCCAGCATGCGCGCGCACCCCGGCCGCGAATGGCTCGTCGTCCTCTCCGGCACCGTAGTGCTGATGCTGGGGCACCGGCGCCTGCGCGTCGAGACCAACCAAGCCGCCGAGTTCCCGACCATGCTCCCGCACGCGATCGGCACCGCGGGCGGGCCGTGCGAAATCATCGGCATCTTCGACCGCGAAGCCCGCCGCGGGCACCAAACCGGCTGACGACCCGTCCAGCAGTACGGAATCACACGATGTTGAACGCCAGCGCGATGATGCCGCCGACCGTCGAAATCGAGGTCGTCCCGACGTGCATTCCGATCGACAGCCGGATGTCCTTCTTCTTCCACACGAACCAGGGCCCCGGGAAGAAGAAGATCAGCTTCGAGAAGAACGTCCACGGTGCCCAGAAGTGGTACAGCGAAAACAAGACCGTGCTGAGCACCGGCGCCGCTTTGCCAAGGTGGGCGATGCGGGGCAGGAGGAACCCGCGGAAGTAGAACTCCTCGATGAGCGGCAGCGAAACCCCGGTCAGCGGCAGGCAGATCACCAGCGTGGTGAGCATGGCCGAATGACCGCTCTTCTCGAGGTACGTGGTGGCGCCGCCGCCCGCGTCGGCGAACGGGAGCCAGGTGAAGAAATGGTCGAAGACGAAGCTGTCCAGTGGTGTGAGCGCGGTCGACAGCACCATCATCCACAGGAACAGGAGGATGGCCATGGCGACGAGCTTTCCCCTCGGCAACGGCTTGTCGGTGTAGCGCAGCACGCCACGCAACGAGAACCGGCCGTTGCGCCTGCGCCCCAGCCAGTACAAGCCCGCCATCAGCGGCCCGAGAACCAGGCACAGGGCGATCGCCCAGCCCAGGAACACCGGAGCGCCGATGGCCAGTACGACTGGTTCGGCGATCAGCAGATAGACCGCGACGATCAGCGCACCCGGTACCAGGTGCAATGCGATGGACAGCGGCAACGAGTGCCGGTCGGCAAGCAGCCGACCGGCTATTCCGCGGGGTGGCTGGGGCTCCGCCGCAACCGTGGACCTGTGCGTGTCTTCCATACCGACGGATGGTTGCCGGGCCACCGGTCACGCCCCTGACACGGCCCTGACACGCCCCCGCGAACGACACCGAGGAACCACCAACCGGCGCTGGTCCGAACCCGACCGGACCGGGCTGGGTCGGGCGAAGCTCGCACCGTGGGGTCTGGGGCTCTGAGGTTCACCCCGAATGGTGGACAGGGGCTTACAAGGGGTTCAGGCAGCCGTTCGGAGTGACTGCTCGAAGTTGTTGGGACTGAGCATCCCGATGGCGGAGTTCCGTCGGATACTGTTGTAGAAGGTGATCCATTTGTCAATCGCGGCAACGAGTTCTGTCTTCGTGACGTAGGCGTGCCGGTAGTAGTGCTCGTGTTTGAACGTCGACCAGAACGACTCCGCTGGGCTGTTGTCCCAGCAGATTCCGGTCACGCCCATCGACCGGCGCAGCCCGTGCCGGAAGCACGCCTTCGCTGTCAGGTGCGCGGTGTACTCGCCGCCACGGTCGGAATGCAGGATCGTGCCACGGCATCTGCCGCCACGGGTGCCCACGGCGGCATCGATCGCGTCGGTGACCATCTCGGCGCCGATGTGGTCGGATATGCTGTAGCCCAACACTTTCCGGGAGTGCCCGTCCCGGATCGCACACAGGAACATGTCACCCTGACCACACGTCAGGTACGTGATGTCGGTCAGCCAGACCGCGTCGAGCCGGTCCCGGTCGAAGTGCCGGTCGACCAGATCCGGTGGGAACGACGCGGCCGGATCGGCCACTGTCGTCTTCACCTTGAACGTGCGCGGGCTGATACCTTCCAACCCGATCGAGGCCATGATCTTGGCAACCGTCTTCGCGGTAACCACCTCACCCTGATCGCGCAGTTCGGCGGTGATCCGCGGCGAACCATAGGTCCCGCGGGAATCCTGGTGCACCTGGGTGATCTTCACCTCGAGGTCGGCCCGGCGTTGCTGCCGCGGTGTCAGCACCGTCGCTGCGACGCGTTTGGCGTGCGCGTAGTAACCCGACGTCGACACACCCAGCAGCCGTGCCATCCGCCGGATCGAGAACCGCGCGTTCGACGGCGACCTGGTGTCGGTGAACTCGTCAGGGCCGGCGTACTTGGCCATCAGAGCGAACCGGGCCGGTTCTTCTGCATCGCGGCAAAGTACGCCGAGGCTTTTACCAGGAAGGCGTTGTCCTTCTCTAGCTCGGCCACCTGTCCGCGCAAGCGCAACAGTTCGGCCCGTTCGGCGGCCTCCAGAGGTTTGTCTCCGTGGACCTCGGCCGCGGTGACCCGTCGACGTTCGTCTTTGACCCAGACACTCAACATGCCCGCGTCGATACCCAGCTCGCGGGAAACCTCAGCGATCGTCCGGCCGGAATCGATCACGCGGTGAGCAGCCTCGACCTTGTACTCCGCCGTGTACGACCGGCGCTTGCAAGGAGGCATGAGGACATCCTTTCAGCAGGACGACTGATCCTGCTAACTCGGTGTCCACTACCCGGGGTGAACCTCACTCGACCCCAGAAACAACACCACCCGATCCCGGCGAAGGTGCGAAGCACCGAGCAGGACCAGGCCAATCGGGTGGGCCGCCAGGGGCTCGAACCCTGGACCCAGGGAGTCCAAGGAAACTGGCCGTGCCAGTCCGTCCGGCACTGCCACGCTGACGATGCTTGCCGTGCGAGTCCATCTCACTCCACCTCATTCCAGGGGGTTTGTGTGCGGTAAACGTGCGAAAGTTCGACGCTACGACGCTTCGGCCTCGGGAAACATTGACTCCAGAGTGTGAGCGATCTTCCGGTTCGCTACCTGCCTGCGCCGGTAGTGCTTGTCGACCACTTCGGCCGTGTTGCCGAGCTGGTCCCCGGCCTCGTTGCTCGTGTGGCCGTTATCGGTGAGGTGCGTACCGACGGTGTGCCGCAGCATCCGGCTACTCATCCACTCGTAGCCGATCGCGTCGCACGCCGACCGGATGCGCTTGGTCAGGTTGCTGGGGTCGAGCCACCCGCCGGACCATGCCGGGAACACGATGCCCTCGCCCGCGGCTTCCTTGACGCGAGTCCACATCGGAACCGACCACGACGGCATGACGAGAGTCAGTGGCGGCTCACCGCCCTTTCGTCCGGGCATTCGCACGATGCCCTTACCGGCCACCCGGACGAGGTGGTAGCCGAAATGCACCGTCCGGCGCTCTATGTCGATGTCCGGGCCGAGCAGCGCAGTGACTTCGCCGATGCGAACGCCGGTGCCGAGCTGCCCGAGCGTGATGTCTTTGAGGTGCTGCCAGACGAGCGCCCGCACCCCGGCGACCTTGTTGGCCGCCTTCTTGTCGCAATAGCCGTCGAACTTCGTCAGGAAATCCTTACGCTGCGCCGGTTCTAGCGCCCGTACCGGCTCGGCGTCCTTCGAACGCTCGAACATATCGTCGAGCTGCCGAATCGGGTTGATCTCCATTGCCCCGTGGAGAACCCCGAACTTACAGATGCCACTCAGCACCGTTCGGAACTTCTTCGCACTCGCGCGTCCGACCTCGCGGTCAACATCCATGATGGCTTGGTAGGCGGTGAACACGTCCAGCTCGTGGCCCGCCAGCGCGCCAAGCCGCGGTACGACCTCGTTGTTGACCGTGCCCCGGTAGATGTCGTACGTCGTGAACGACCTTGTGCCGTCGTCCACCTTGCGTTTGATCTCCGCGAGATAATGCAGCGCCAGCAACTCGATACGCGTGTTCTCGTTGATCTGGCGCCCTGCCGCCTCCTTGGCCAGCTTGGCGGCCGCTTCTTTCAGGCGGTTCTTAGCCTCCGTCTTGCTCGCGCCACGCTGCGCCAGATGTTTAAACCGTCCGTTCATCTTCCGAAAACGGGCTCTCGCCTCATAGACAGCCGGTCTGCCATCTTTCGCTTTTCGAATCTCAGTAACACCTATTTCCCCGATAGCACCTCTCGGGGTTCTCGGTCTTCCCATCTACGCGCCGTCCTCTCTTCTGTCCAGGTAGTGCACGTTCCCTTTTCTGCCGTTTCTGCTCATGCGGATAAGTGTGGTGTCGTTCTGAATTTCGAGTTCCGCCCGGAGGTCGTCCATTCGCCGCAATACCCGGCGAGTCAGCTCGGCGCCGCACGTGCACACGGCGAGGCCAAGCGCGAGCGCGAACGCTTCCGCTGGCCAGAGGTCCGCGATCGAGAACCACGCGGCCGTTAGCGTGAACGTCGTTGTCAAGGTCAAGGCGACGGCCGCGACCATGGCGGCGCGTTCGTTGGACATGCATTCCTCCCCTAAACCCCTGGTTGCGCGACTGCGCCCCTCACCCGGGGGTGGCGTACTGGTGATCATCTCGAACACCTGTGTGATCTCCCGAAGATCGTTCGTGTTACGAGATCCACCCGGAAGGACTAGCGGCGCAGCCGTTTAGCCCAGTGCTGGTTAGGGAGTTCTTAGCAGGTTCTTAGCCGAGCCCTTGGGCTCGACCGGGGTCCGCGTCGGCGGCCCCGTCCTCGTCGTCCATCAGTTCGAAAAGGAACGCGTTCGCGGCTTCACGCCCACGGCGCTGCCGGATTTCCCGGTACAGGAGTGCCGCGTCTCGTCCCCAGGTCGCGGATTCATCGTCACGAATCGACGACGCACGCTCAGGCGAAATACCCAGCGAAGTCGGATGTCTTCCCGCTAGTACGTCTTGAATGCTCCCCTTCTCCCACCTCATAAACTTCTCAATAGCACTCTCGGCGTCCGGCGATACGTTTATTTCATTCTTGCGAATGCGCGCCAGATTTCCGGGAGTCATCCCCATTTCGCGGGCCACTTGTGCCCATTTCATTTTTCGGCGAAGGCGTTCCTGCTCCAGATGTTCGCCGAGGGTCGGAGCTTCGTCGTCGGTGTCGCGCCCGTCCATGCATGCTCCCCTCCTCAATGTGCACAGCACATTAGCGCATATGCGCGATCAAGACAACGCACTGAGTGATCATGCCTTAACGTGCACGCGTACTTACATGCATGTGCGTTGCCATGCACGTTCATGCACGCTAGGTTGAGTGCATGAGAACACCACTCGCACTCCCGTTCAGCGGAGCCCGCCTCCGCGAACTGCGCGAGCGCCGGGGCTGGTATCAGGCCGCGCTCGCCTACCACGCCAGCACCGACGCACTCGTGATCGGCCAAACCACCATCAGCCGCCTGGAGTCCGGCGACCACCGGCCGAGCCCGCCCGTGCTCGCCGCGCTCGTCGCCGCGCTGGGCTGCGAGGTGGACGACCTGCTCGACCGGGAGACCGTGTGAGCGCGCCGAGCCTCGCCGCCGTCGCCAGCCTGCTGGAACAGGCGGCCGCCGAACTGCGCGCCGCCGACGCCGCGACGAGCACGGCGCCGGTCGGCGAACAACCGCCGCGCGACGCGTGGACCCCGCGCGAAACGGCCGAGCGACTCGGCATCCCCTACGACACCGTGCTGGGGCTCATCCGCTCCGGCCAACTCAGCGCGCAGCGCGCGGGCCGCTACTACGTCGTGCCCGATGCCGAGATTCACCGCTATCTCGGCACGAAGAAATCCGCCTAGCACCAACGAAAAACGCCCGCTCCGCGCGTGCAGGCGCGGAACGGGCCACACGAGAGAGGCACCCTCCCATGCACGACCAGAATCCCAGAGAGCGCAGACGGACGCTCGCGGACCTCGCCGCCGAGACGCCGGTGTGGCCGCTCGGCGAACTCGCCCGCCACCGTGCCGACGACCGCCGCACCAGCCGGTGGGAGTTCCACGGCCTGGCGCTGCTCGACATCGTGCGCGTTGTTCCCGGCGTCGTCGTCGACGAGCAGGTGGTGGGCGAACTCGTGTGCACCGTCCGCGCGCTGAAGAAGGACTACGACGACACACGGGCGCGGCTGTCGACCATCGGCGGGGCGCCGTTCCCCGAGTTCTGGTTGCCCGCCCGGCAGATGGCCCACCTTCCGTGCCAGTGGTTCGCCGGGTGCCGGACGCTCGCGACCGCGATTCGTCAACACCCCGTGCTCGGCCCGGTACCGGTGTGCGGCGCGCACACCGTCGAGAACTTCGGCTACGGGGAGCGTGGACGGTGACCGAAGCGCTCTTCGATGTGCCGCCGGACGCGCCGGTTGGGTCGGTGCGCGCCGCGCTCTACTACGTCGGGCAGGCGCTCCGCGGTCGCCGGGGGCGAGTTGACGCGATGACGCGCGCTGAAGCCGAGTTGTCGGCGGTCGTCGCGCGTGAGGCGAAGGTGGCGGCCGCCCGCGACGCCGAGGTGTCGGTGCCCGCCGAGGGCAAGGTGGCCCGGAGCCCGCGCGCCAGCTCGGCGCGCGCGGCACGGCTCGTCGAGCCGAAGACCGGAACGCAGCGCGCGCGCATCCTCGACCACCTCGTGCTCGTCGGCGCGGCGACCGACCACGACTTGGTGCGCGCGCTCGGCATCGGGGAAAGCTCCGTCCGGCCGCGCCGGGGCGAACTCGTCGACGCCGGGTACGTCGTGGACTCCGGCGAGACCACCCACTACCAGCCGAACGGCCCGACGTGGACCGTGTGGAAACCGACCGACGCCGCCCGCTCGTGGCACCGGCGGGCGCGGGAGTCCGCATGAGCGCCCGCGTGTGGCTCGGCGGCGACCGGCTCACGATCGATGCCACGCTCTACCGCCTGCTGGCGGCGTGGCGACGGGACATCGACAGTGTGCCCCTGCCCGACGGCCCGCCGATCCCCCCGACCGTTCCGAATGGACAGACCGGCGGCGGCTCATGAGCGACGCCGACGCGCTCGGGCGCGTGCTCCACACCGTGACGGCCGTCCTGCCGTGCCCGAGCTGCGCGTCTCGCGACGGCTACGCCGTGCATGAGCGCGCCGTCCGGCGGCTGTGCTGCGGCGCCCTCGCCGCTCTTCCTCCCTTGCCGTGCCACGGCCCCTACTCCCGATCCCGAAAGGCCACGACCTCATGTTGACCGTTGTTCCACCGGCGCCGCCGTCGGTGCCCGCCGACTGCCGCACCTGCCACGACCGCCCGATGCTCGTGCGGGCCGTCGACTGGCCACTGACCCGGTACCGGCAAATCCCGTGCCCGAGTTGCGGCCGCGCCGCCGCGCTCACCGTCGAGCAGTTCGGCGGTGCGCGGTGACGGTCGAGTTCCTGCCCGCCAGCCGCACGGCGGCGAAAGTCCGTGTCGCGCTGGCGGGTCCTGCGGGCGCGGGCAAGACCTTCACGGCGTTGTCGCTGGCGACGGCGTGGGGCAGCACGGCCGTTGTCGACACCGAGCGCGGCCGCGCCGCGAAGTACGCCGCCGTCAACGGGTGGCAGTTCGACACCATCGCGCCGCAGACGTTCGCGCCGCTGTCCCTTGTGGACGCTTTGGCGGCCGCCGCCGACAAGGGTTACGAGACGGTCGTGGTCGACTCGTTGTCGCACTACTGGATGGGCGCGGACGGGATGCTCGAACAGGCTGACCGGCGCCAGCGCGGCGGAAACTCGTTCTCCGGCTGGAAAGAGGTTCGTCCCGACGAACGCCGGATGATCGATGCCCTGTTGAGCTACCCCGGCCACGTCATCGTGACCCTGCGCGTGAAAACCGAGTACGTCGTGGAAGACGACGACAAGGGCAAGAAGGTGCCGCGCAAGGTCGGGCTCCGGCCCGAGCAACGAGAGGGCATCGAATACGAGTTCGATCTTGTCGGAGACCTCGACCTGACGAACACCCTCCGCGTGTCCAAGTCGCTGATTCCGCACCTGTCCGGGGCGGTGCTCCCGCGCCCCGGTGCCGAGCTGGCGGGGCAGATCGCGGAGTGGTTCGCCGAGGGCGACGAGGTACCGAGCCCGATCGACTACCGCGACCGCGCCCGCGCTATCGACGACCTCGACGACATGGCGGGGTTGCTGGCGAAGGTGCACCGGCTCGGGCTCGGCGGCGCGCCGCTGCTCGACGACGACGGCCGCACGTCCACATTGGACGAGTACATTCGGGGGCGCGGCCGCGCGCTCAAGGCGGCGCTGGAATGAGTCGGGATACACGTCCGTCCGATCACGTCGTCGAGCTGGTCACCGCGCGCTCGGGCGGCGCCTGCGAGGGCCGCACCGGGTGCCCGAACCTCGCCGCCGAGATCCATCACCGCACCGGCCGCCAGATGGGCGGCTCCCGTGAGGCGTGGATCAACGAGCCCTCGAACCTGATGCACCTGTGCTGCGACTGCCACCGGTGGGTGACCCTCCACCCGACCGACGGCCGTCGACTCGGGTGGCTCGTCCGGCGCGGCGTCGAGAAGCCGATCGAAGTGTCGTTGTACCGGCGCGGCGGCCTGGTGCTGCTCGACGACTCCGGCGGGTGGGAGCCGACCGACCGCGCGCCGGTCACAGTGCACCACTCGACGTGCGAGTGCGGCGTGAAGTCCCCGCCGCAGCATCTCGTCGACTTCCTCGACCACTGGGAAGACGAGCATGTGCGCGACTGCCCGCGCGTCGTGCCGAGCCGTTGGGACGACGTGCTCGAAGTGTGGGAGTACCCGCGTTTCCCTGAGTTCGAGCGCACCGAGGAACCCGAGCAGGTCGCCGCCGACCGGTGGCGCCCGACCGTCCACTCAACCGCGCTCCCGCGCGCCGCCGGAACGTGGCATACCCACTGGAGGAACCCGTGAGCGTCACCCTGTCGAGCAGTCTGCCCGCCGACGAGCGAAACGGGCTCGGCGAGATCTCCGCCGCGCTCGTCGACGACCCGCTAGCCGTTCACGTGATCGTGGCCGTTGTCGACTGCACCAAGATCACGACCAAAGTCGAGTCGGGCGACGTGGTGCCCACGGCCCGCATCCGCGCGTGCGAGGCATTCCAGGCGACCACGGCGCAAGCGAAAGAGCTGAAACGCCTTGTGCGGCGCCAGTTCGAGCAGCGCACCGGCCGCGCCGCGCTCCCGCTCGACGACGTACCCGAGTCCTGACCCCGAGACCGGCGGGGCCGTCGCGTGCCCACCAACCGCGACGGCCCCGCCCCACCAACAAGCCGCGGAAGGGGGGCGCCGTGATCCGGTTCACCGCGGGCTCGTCGAGCGCCACCGCGCGCGCCCTGTACGCCGCGTGCCACGCCGGAACGCTCCCCGCCGAGGTTCTGTCCACTGAGGACCGCGCGCGGCTCGTGCGCGCGCTCTGGCGGCGCGGCTGGGCCGACGTGGAGATCGCCGAGCACACCCTGATGTCGACCTACACCACCGCGCGTATCCGTTCCGCACTCGGCTACGCGCCGCACCCCCGCACGAAGAGAGCAGCATGAGCGCGCCGACCGATGACCGCACCTACATCCGGGTGCACGACGGCATCGAGGACCATCCGAAGATCGTTGCGTTGTCCGACAAGGCTTTTCGCTTGTTGATCACCACCTGGGCGTGGTGCTCGAAGCATCGCACCGACGGCCGCGTGCCTGCCGCCGTGTGGCGCAAGCGCGGCACGGCGAAGGCGCGCGCCGAGCTGGTGACCGCCGGGCTCGTCGACGGCGGCGCCGACGCACCCGAGATGCACGACTACTTGCAGCATCAGCGGTCCGCCGCCGAGATCGCGCTTCGGGTCGAAGCGAAGCGCGCCGGTGGCCGGATCGGTAACCACATTCGGTGGCACGTGGCGCGTGGCGTCGTCGACCGGCAGTGCGAGCACTGCAACGACGACCCGCCCCCACCGCCGCAACGCGGTCCGCACCGATCGGATATCCGATCGCACCAGCGATCCCAACACGATCGCAAACCGTCGCCAGAGGCAGAGACAGAGACAGAGGCAGAGAAGGGAGGGGGGAACGTCGCGACGCTGCGCGCGGTCGCCGACGGCGCCAGCGAGCAACCCCCCACCCCCGCCAGCCTTCCGGCGAAGAGCCGCCCGCCGTCGCGGTGCACCCACCACGCCAACGACGACCGGCCGCCGCCGTGCGGCCGCTGCGCCGACGCCCGGCGCGCCGCCGAGCGCCACGACGCCGAGCAGGGCGAGCACCAGGCCGCCGTCACGGCCGCGCTCGCCGCCGCCCGAGCAGACCCCGCCCAACGCTGCGCCCACGGCACCGACGGCGGTCTGTTCCGCCGCCCCGACACCGGCGCCCTGGTGTGCGCCCTGTGCCGCCGAGCCGAACGACACGCGTCGTGAGCACCTCCCCGCAGCACCAAGCAACCCGCGTTGCGGCGCAAGCCGTGCGGTGCCCGCGGTGCGGCGCACGGCCGTACGAGACCTGTTGGAACACCGGGAGCGGCGAAACCCTGCACGCCCCCGCCCACTGGCAACGCATCCGCGACGCCCGAACCGAAGAGAGGACAGCATGAGCACACCCCCACCGCCGCCGCTTGCGTGGCACTCGACCTACCGCGAGCAAACGTGGTTGCTCGAATGGTTGGCCGACGGCCGAAGCGATCAGGTTGTCGTTCCGCACCTGTCCGGCGGCGACGTGTCCGACCCGGAACACACCATCACCATGACGAAACTCCGGAAGATGCGCGCCATCGGCTTGGCGCCGTACGTCGGCCCTCCGTTCGTCTACGAGTGGATGTGCGCCGTCGACGAGCACGGGCACGGCATCGCTGGTGAAGCGCGAAGGGTCTACACCGAACCCATCCCGCCGCACGATTGGATGTTGCCGCCGTGGACCGCGTGAACACGCCGGGCGGCGTGCCCGCTCGACCGGCCGCCGCCGACCGGGCAGCATTCCCCGGTATGGCTGATCTTCACGTTCTGGTGCGGCAGTTCCCCGGCAGCGTGCCCGAGGTACTCGGCGCGTGGACCGACCGGGCACACGTCGACGGGCTCGCGCGCGAACTCGGCGACGGGCACTTCGTCACCACGGCTCCGCTCGTCGACGGCGCCACCGGTTTCGTGGCGCACGTGTGGGAGTGCCGCGCGAGGGTCGAAGACCAGGCGGTGACCGTCGCCGAGCCTCGCCCCCTGCATGGCGCGTCGCGGGTCGTGTTCGACACCGCCGACGTTCCGCCCGAGCGGGTGCACGTCGACCGCCACGCCGCCGAGCTCGACGCCGCAGTGACCGGCCGCACGGTGCACTACGTGACGGCGTGGGCGCCGACGGCCGAACGGGCGCGCGAGCTGGCGGCCGCGCGGGCCGAGGAACTGCGCGGCACGGCCTGACCCGCGCAAGACTCCATAGATGTGACGTGTACGACTCACTATCCACTTGCGATAGTGAGTCGTGGTGACACATAATAGAGAGGTCCCAAACGGGGCGGCCCCCTCACCGGGTGCTCGCACCACCCGCGAGGGGGAAAACTACAGAGAGGAAAGGGAAACTCCGTGAGCGATTACGCTGATGATCGGTTCTATGGGGTCCGCTATCACGAAAGTGCTGGCGATGACCTCTACCAGGTGTCGGGTCGCATCCTTAGCGACCTGAAAGCCGATCAG
Organism: Amycolatopsis sp. CA-230715; assembly: GCF_018736145.1. Taxonomy (GTDB): domain Bacteria; phylum Actinomycetota; class Actinomycetes; order Mycobacteriales; family Pseudonocardiaceae; genus Amycolatopsis. Next base: position 4,825,590 of record NZ_CP059997.1, on the reverse strand, counting down.
CGCACGGGCCGGATGCCCTCCACCGTGATCCTCGTGGTCGCGGTCGCCGGGCACACGATCACCGTGCAAGCCCATGTGCAGGACGCCGAAGAGTTCGCCCAGTGGACAGCGGAGACCATCCGCGCACGGGCGACCACAGTGGCGGACCGGTACAACTGGCGCGGCATCCACAACACCGCCGACACCCGCTTCAAGTTCGGGTGCTCGGTCCGCGTGGTGCGGGGCCGGATCGACGCAACTCACCTGGGTTCGATCATCGGGTAACTGAGACCGGGGCGGCGGCACCCAGCCGCCGCCCCGGCGCCCACGGCATACCCTGACCCCGATGTAGACGGACCCCCGGCGCACCTCGCACGGCGCCGGGGGTCCTGGGAAACTCCGCCGACCACTGTACCCGAAGGGAGGCCGCGACCGATGGCCCCGAAGCCCACGACGCCACCGGCCGCCGAGCTGGCAGCGCTGCGCAAGGCCGCGGCCGCGCTCGCCGCCGCCGAGCAGCGCGTGAACAAGCTACGCGCCGAGCGAGACGCCGCGCTCGCCGCCGCGCGTCGAGCTGGCGCCACCGGCGACCACCTCGAAGAGGGAAGCGGCATCAACCGCCGCAACGTCTACCGCGCGCTTGCCACCGCCGGATACGACAACAACGGCAACCCGGTCAAGTAGTCGAGTCGCTGCGCCGCGTGGCCGACGTAGGGTCACGATCATGGGCGACGAGAAACCGGCGGTATGCAGGAAGTGCGACGAGGCCCCGACCGGACCAGGCGGGATCTTGTGCCCGTCGTGTCGGGAGGCTGATCGAGGCGCAAACCCTGCCGTAGCATAGGGAATCCAGTCGACGAGGAGACGACACCATGGCCACATGGCGGAAGCTGTTGCAAGAGGAACGCGAGAACGTCGGCGACGCGTCGTCTGTTGTCGCGGTTGCTCCGGACGAGTCGGTGCTCGACATCGAGTTCAATGCCGGTGGCGGGTTGACCGAGGGCGCCGCCATGCTCGTGTGGACCGAGGACCGGGTCTACTTCCCCGCCATGTACGACGGCGGCGAATGGGTCGCTTCCGCGCCCCGGAATCCCGGCCCGGACGGCATGCAGCACGTCGGCCCGGATGAGTCGTTCTTGGACGAGGACTGACTTCACCCGGCGGGGTGGTCGGTGCCCGCTCGGCGCGGCGGCCGCGCTCTGTCCGGCATGGAGAAGATCAGGCGGTTGGTGCCGTTGTCCGAAGTGGAGAGCCCGCTCACCACACCTTGCGACGATCGAACACGTGTTCTACCGTGCCGGATGTGCCGCGCTCCGACCGGTCCGACCGGGCCCCCGACATCTGGACGCCCGTCCAGCCGTGCCGCGTGTGGGTTCGACTGGCGCGCGTGTTCCCCATCCACCCCAACGACCTGGCGCCCAACCCCGACGGCGTGAAGACCGGCGAGGGCGAAACCGGCGGCGTCTTGCTCGGCTGGCTCGACACCTGGCGCGGCGGCCGCCTCGGTTACGTCAAGTTCGAGCTGTCCACACCGGACGGCCGCCGGATCGTGTCAACCTGCCAATGGCTGCCAGAAGCGTGGTTCGAGCTGCCTTCCGGTCGGCGCCGCACGGTCGGCGGTCCGCGGCTCTACGGCTGATGTCCGAACACGCGCTCATCCCGCTCGGGCGGCGGTTCCGCCTGTTCGATTGGGGGCACGTCCACCGCATCGTGCGCTACGTCGAGCAGCCCGACCCGCGAAACCCCGGCGAGACGGTGACGCACTACCTCGTGGAGAACGAGGGCAACGGCTGGCGCTGGCTCGGTTCTGACGCGTTCATCCGCTCCACGGGCACCCCGCTCCGCTAGCGCCGAGCATCACCCCCGCCACCACGGGGACCGGTATTAAAATACCGGCATGAGTCGCGCGTGGTCTGGGGGAAGCACCCGCCGGTGGCGTGCCGTCCGCGCGTTCGTGCTCGACCGCGACGGATGGGTGTGCGGCCTGTGTCACCGCACCATCGATCCTCGGTTGCGCCACCCACACCCCATGTCGGCACAGGTTCACCACCCCCACGGCAAGGCCCGGGGGGATGACCCTGCCCTGTGCATGGCAGCGCACCGCGCATGCAACCTCCGTGTAGGCGACCCCACCACCGCGCCCGACCCCGAGCCTCGATCGATGACCAGGTGGTGATCATGCTTCACAACACTCTGACCTGCGAAAACACACGACCACAGTGGACAGTGCCTCTGACCTGCGGTTTTTCCCCGCCGGCTGGGTGCCCGGACATCCACGCCCCTGTGTCCTCTCTCTCCCCGCATTCACCGACACCCGGCGGTCGGTCGTGAACGGCCCGGCGGACGCCGACGAGACCCGTGTGGACGGCGGGGACGTGGTGGGCGCGGTTCGGTCGGCGCTGGCGGTTCTGGCGCTGGAACGGGCCGACTTGGCGGCGCAGGCGCTCGCGGTGCGGCTCGCGGCGACCATCGACGCCGAGGAATCCGGGCGCACGGTGTCCGAGCTGGCGCGGCAGTTGCTCGCGGTGCTCGAATCGCTCGGCGCCACCCCGGCCGCGCGCCGCGCGCTCATGAAGGGCGTGCCCGAGCAGGCCGCCGCGAAGGCGTCCGCGCTCGACGAGCTGCGCAAGCGGCGCGAGCGCCGGAGTGGGGCGTGAGCGTCCCGACGATTCCCGGCTACCCGCTCGGCGCCGGGCAACCGGCGGTGCTCGGCCGGACCGAGCCGCGGATTTGGACGCCGCCGCTGCGCGAGCTGACGCCGGAGACCTCGTACGGGTTCGACGTGATCGAGTTCGCCGCCGAGGTCGTCGAGCAACCGTTGGACCCGTGGCAAGAGTGGGTGGTGATCCACGCGGGCGAGTTGCTGCCCGATGGCCGCCCGCGGTTCCGAAAGCTGCTCATCCTCGTGGCTCGCCAGAACGGCAAGACGCACTTGTTGGTCATCCTGACCCTGTTCTGGTTGTTCGTCGAGCGCGTCGGCCTGGTGCTCGGCACGTCGACGAAACTCGACTACGCCGCCGAGTCGTGGCGGAAGGCGTGCCGTCTGGCGCGGCGGGTACCGGACCTCGACGCCGAGATCCCCGCGAACGGCGGCATCCGCAAGGCCAACGGCGAACAGGTCCTCTGGCGCGCGGACGCGATCGAGGAAGCGCTCGACGAGGGATCGCGGTACAAGATCGCCGCCAGCAACGCCGAGGGCGGCCGGTCGCTCACGATCGACCGTCTCGTGATGGACGAGCTGCGCCAGCACCGCGACTATTCAGCGCACGACGCCGCCGTGCCCGCGACCAACGCCGTGATCGACGCGCAAGTCATGGGGATCTCGAACGCCGGAGACGACACGTCCGTGGTGCTGAACGACATGCGCGCCGCCGCTATCCGGTTCATCGAGACCGGAGAAGGCGACCCGCGCGCCGGGCTGATCGAGTACTCCGCGCCCGATGGTTCGTCGCCTTTGGATCTCGACGCGCTCGCGCACGCGAACCCGAACCTTGGGCGCCGCATCGATCCGGATGCGTTGCTCGGCGACGCCCAGACCGCGGTCAAGCTCGGCGGCGCGAAGCTCGCGGGGTTCAAGACAGAGAACATGTGCATGAACGTGCCGATCATGGATGCCGCGATCGACGGCGCCGCGTGGGCCGCCGGGTTCGAGCCCGGAACGCTCGACGACGTGCGGCACCGGATCGCGTTGTGTCTCGACGTAGCGCCCGACGGCGAACACGCCACGCTCGTGGCGGCCGCCGTGCTCGACTCCCGCAAGGTCCGGGTGGAGGTCGTCAAGGCGTGGACGGACACGGCGACGTTGCGCGCCGAGCTGCCCGCGCTCGTCGCGAAGGTCAAGCCGAGGGTGTTCGGGTGGTTCCCGGCGGGCCCGGCCGCCGCGCTCGCCGCCGACTTGCGGGAGAACCGCACCGCCGGATGGCCACCGAAAGGCACCCGCGCCGAAGAGATCCGCCAGGACGTACCCGCCGTCTGCATGGGACTCGCGGACCTGGTGAAGACCGGCGGCGTGCTGCACTCCGACGACCCGTTGCTGACCGCGCACGTCACCGGCGCGGAGAAGCTGCGCCAGGGCGACGCGTGGCGGTTCGTCCGGCGCGGCGTCGGGCACTGCGACGGCGCGTACGCGACGGCGGGCGCGGTCCACCTGGCGCGCGCGATGCCGGTACAGCAAAAGCCGGTGGTCGTCTCGCGCCGCCGGAGTGCCGAACCCGCTGGGTGATATCTCGCACGCAAGAGTCTTGCGCGAAGATCTCTCATTTCGCGAGAGGTCCCCGGTATAGTTATTGGGGTGGGATGGTTCCGGACGCTGCGCTCCTGGCGCGACGCACCGAGAGGTGGTGACGGTTCCCCGGCGACCCCGAGCGCCGGGGAACGCTTCTCCCGTCCCCTGAATTTCACGCTCGACCTGCCGCCGGAAATGACGTTCGGCGGCGGCCTGCCGATGGACGGGCCGATCGAACCGCGGATCGGGCGCGCGCAGGCCATGAGCGTCGGCGCGGTGAAACGCTCACGGGACCTGATTTGCGGCACGCTCGGCGCGCTGCCCATGCGCGTGCACAACCGCGACCGGCAGACGGTGCCGAACGTGCTGTTCGAGCAGCCCGAGCCCGACACCGCCCGGTCAGTCACCATGACGCGAATCGTGGAAGACCTCTTTTTCGAGGGCCGCGCGTGGTTGCGCATCACCGAGTTCGGTTGGCACGGCTACCCCACGAAGGTGCGGCGGCTGGAACCGCGCGCGGTCAACGTCCAGCAAAACGCCAAGGTCTACGTGTCCTCTTCGGACGGACGTGTGCAGGGTGGGGCGTGGGAGTGGGTGCCCGACGCCGAGTTGATCCGTATCGACTCGCCGAATGACCCGCTCCTGACCGCCGGTGCCCGAGCGATCCGGACGTGTCTTCTGCTCGACCGCGCCGCCGCCCGCTACGCCAGCGACCCGTTGCCGCTGGGGTACTTCGCGCCCGCCGAGGGTGCGATGGACCCGACCCCGGACGAGGTGCGCGACTTGCTCGACGAGTGGGAAGAGGCGAACCGGTCCCGTTCGTGGGGCTACGTCGGCGCCGCGCTGCGCGCGAACGTCTTGCAGTGGAACCCCGAGCAACTCCAGCTCGCGCAGGCGCGCGACACCGCCGTGTTGGAGATCTCCCGTATCTGCGGGCTCGACCCCGAAGACCTCGGGGTGTCGACCACGACCCGGACTTACCAGAACGCCGAGCAACGTCGCCTCGACATGCTCGACTTCACGCTGAAGGCGTACGTGACCGCGATCGAAGACCGGCTATCGATGGGGGACGTGTTGCCGCGTGGGCACTTCGCGCGGTTCCAGTACGAGGGCTTCCTTCGCTCGGACACCTTGACCCGCATGCAGGTCTACGAGATCGGGCGCCGTGTCGGCGTCTACAACGACGAGCGAATCGCCGAGCTGGAAGACATCCCGAGCGCGCGCCCGCAGAAACCACCCGCCCCGGCCGCGCCGCCGCCCGTCGAGCAGGCGCCGCCCGCCCCCACCACCAGCAAGGAGGACGCCGTGGCCGCCACTGCTGGCCAGCGTTGGCACTTCACCGCGGACGGCCCGCTCGCGCTCGGGTTCGACCTCGACGCCGCAACCGCACAGTTCACAGTGGACAGTGCCAAGCGCACCGTGTCCGGCGTCGCCGTGCCCTGGGGCGCGGTCGCGCGCTCCGGCGGCCGCCGCTGGCGGTTCGCGAAGGACTCCCTGCACTGGGGCGGCGACGCATCCCGAGTGAAGTTGAACAGGGACCACGACCGCGCGCAGTCATTCGGCTACGCCGCCACGCTGGAAAGCACTCACGCCGGGCTCGTCGCGTCGTTCCGCATCGGGCGCGGCGCCGAGGGGGACGCGATGCTCGCGCTCGCCGAAGACCACGTTTACGACGGCTTCTCGATCGAAGTGGACTTCGAGCCCGGCGACGGCTGGGAGCCCGACCCCACCGACGAAACCGTGTGCCTGGTGCACAGCGGAACCCTGCGCGCCGTCGCGCTGACCGCAATGCCCGCTTTCGACGGCGCGAGAGTCGCGCACGTCGCCGCAACCCGAGAGGAAACCACCGTGTCCGCACCCGCCGCACCGGCCGCCGAGCCGACCCCGGCCGAGCCCGCCCCGGCCGCTCCGGCGGCCGTCGACTTCGCGCAGCTCGCTACCGGCCTGTCCGAGTCCATCCGTACCGCGGTCGCCGAGGCGTTCGCGAACCTGCCGCAGCCGCAGGGCGGCCGCCAGGTCATCCCCGCCGGGGAAGGCGCCGCCGTCGTCCGTGAGCCCCTGGTGTACCGAATGGACGGTAACGGGCACTCGATGGTGCGCGACGCCTGGAAGGCGCGCACCGAGGGCGATGTGGACGCCCGCGACCGGCTCAACAAGTTCTCGCTCCAGCTCACCAACGCCAGCCGTGAAGCCTCCGAGCCGGTGCGGTTCGGTGCGAATACCGGCAACGCCGCCGCCGTGATCCCGCCCGGCTACCGGCCGGACCTCTACGTCACCCAGCTCATGCAGGGCCGTCCACTGTGGTCGGCGGTCAGCCGCGGAACGCTCACCGACGCAACCCCGTTCACCATCCCCGCGTTCGGCTCGGCGTCCGGGATGACCGGCAATCACACCGAGGGCACCAACCCCACCGGCGGCACGCTCGTCGTCGGCACCAAGACCGTTTCGCCCGGCGCAGTGTCGGGGCTGTTCAGCCTCACCCGCGAAATCGTCGACTCGGCCAACCCCGCGATCGACGCGATCGCGACGCAGGCAATGCAGGAGTCCTACACCCAGCAGACCGAAGCAAAGCTCTACGCCGAACTCAACGGCCCGAACGGGCAGGGCGGCGCGATCACCGGCGGGTTCGTTCCCTCGGGCGCGCAGGTGTCGACCACCAAGGGCGGTTCGGTCGCCGGTGGCACGCTCGGCGGCGAAAAGCTGATCATGGGTTCCCGCGCGGCGCTGGCCGCCTACCCGTTCCGCCGCTTCGGTGCGCCGAACAGGATGTTCCTTTCCGCCGAGGGAACTTCGGCGTTCGCTACCGCGCTCGACAACACCGGGCGGCCGCTGCTCCCGTCCGTCGGCGCACAGAACACGGTCGGCGTCGGCAACGCGGTGACGCAGGGCTGGTACGTCGACGGGCTCGCCGCGCAACCGGCGTGGTCGATGTCCGGCAACGCCGCCGGGGACGCCGACGTGCTCGGCTTCAACTCGAACGACGTATGGGCGTGGGAGTCGCCGCTCCTGACATTCCGGTTCGAGGAACGCGGCGGCCCGGCGAACATCGACCTCGCGCTGTTCGGCTACGTCGCGTGCCGCGTGCTGCGCCCCGTCGGTGTCTTTGCCGTCCGGCACACGGTGGACGCCTGATGTCCGCGCCCCGCAAACCCGGCAGGCCAAGCCAGCAGCGGCCGCAGCCGGTGCCCGAGCCGCCCGCCGTCGACGAGCACCCGGCGAACCGCCAGCTCGTCGACGACCCCGAGCCCGTCGACGAGCGCGCGGCCGCCGAGCGCGCGCGAGCCGCCGTGGACGGCACCGACACCACGACGGACTACACCCGCCGTGCTGGCGGCTACCGGCTCACCGAACGCGGCTGGGTGCTCGACGACGCCCCGGCCACCGTCATCGTCGGGGAGCACGGGCCCGAGCTGGACACGGGCGGGAGCGCCGAGCAGTGAGCACTTGGCCGCCGACGCTGGCGCAGCTCAAGAACGACCGCAAGGTGCCGCTCGACGACACCCGCGACGACGAGCGGTACACACGCTGCCTCGACGCCGCCGTAGCTTTCGTCGAGCTGCATCGACCGCGGTTCAACTACGCCGACGACCCGCTGTCGACCCTGCCCGCGCCGACGGCAGACCTCGTGCTCGGCACGCTCCGGCTCGCCGGTCGGTGGATCACCCGGCAGGCGTCCCCCGACGGCATGCTGAACATGGGCGGTGATCTCGGCGGCGCCGCGCGCGTCACGAGCGGGGACGCCGACATTGACCGTCTACTTCGGATCGGGCGGTTCGCCGTGGCGGTGATCGGATGAGCACCACTCCGGCGGCCGCGCTCGACGAACTCGCCGCCGCGCTCACGTCGGTAACCGGGCTGCGCCTGGCGCAGCTCGGCGCCGACTTCGAGCCGCCCGGCGTCGTCGTCGGCGTCCCGCGACTGGAATGGTCGGGATACCACGGCTACGGCAACGACACGACCCCGCCGAGCGCCGCGAGCTTTCCGATTTTCCTCGTGGCGAACCTCGACCCCGACAAGACAGTGAGCGAGCTACTGCGGTACGGGCCGCTCGTCGGCGCCGCGATCGAGAAAGTCACCCGCGCGACCGTGGAAGCCGCGGACCCCGGTTTCTACACCGCTGGCGGCCGTGACCTTCCCGCGTACGTGTTCACCGCCGAATTTCCCTTGTCCTGAAAGGAGTTGTCTTCATGGGAGTCAACCACCGGCGACTCAAGCTCATTACGTTCACGATCGGCGGAACCTCGTTCGAGTGCCAGTTGAACAGTTGGACGATGGACCCCGGTAGCGATGACGGCGACCGGCAGTACACCTACTGTCCAAACGGGACGTTCGTGGAAGAGACCGACGACGAACCCAGCTTGGAACTGAAATTCTTCTCTGACTGGCGTTCCGGCGGGATCTCGGACTACCTGTGGTCGCACCCGAACGAAGAGGCCGAGTTCGTTCTTGATCACCACCCGGACATTCCCGGCGAACATGTCCGGTGGACCGGAAAGCTCCTGATCAAACCGGCGCCCGCCGGTGGCGACGTGCGTGAAACCGAGATGACCGAAGTAACCCTTCAGGTTCTCGGCAACGTCGCGGATGGCACGCTGAAATACGAAAGGGTGTCCTGATGGCTCGCGCATCAGTGTCCACACAGGACGTGTTGCGTGCCGGGCTCGCTCCGGTGCACACCTCGCCGACCGCCGACGGGGATATCGCCGATGTCGGCTCGGGGGTGTTCCTGTCCGTGATCAACGGCGGCTCGGGACCGGTCACGGTCACCGTGCAGACCCCCGGCGTCGTCGACGGCGACTTGCCCGTCGCCGACCGCGCGGTGACGGTGCCCGTCGGCACCACCCCGAAGTTGATTCCCCTCAATTCGACCGCCTACCGGCAACCGGTCGGCGACCCCAATGCAGGGCGCGCCCTGGTCGACTACTCGGCCATCACGTCCGTAACCAGAGCGGTGGTGCACATCCCATGATCACGTTCGAGCTGACGACCGACGACGGCCACAAGTCCACAGTGGACGCTACGGCGCGTGACGTGCTGATGTGGGAGAAGACCACGAAGGGCGCGAAGTTCGGCGACTTCCAGGACGGCTCCGGGCTGACCCTGGCCGCGATGTACAAAATCGCGTGGTTCGCCGCGAAGCGGGTCGGCGTCGTCGACGGTGTGGACCTCGCCGAGTTCGAACGGGACTACGACGTGGTCCCGATCGGGGACGACGACGCGGACCCTACGAGCGAGGATCGCTAGCCCGCACCCTGGTGGCCCTCGCCGTGTCCACCGGCATCCCGCCGAGCGTGTGGGCCGACGAGGGTGCCGCCGCGATCGCGACGGCTGTGCAGATCCTCGACGAGCAAGACAAGAAAGCGAACGGAAGGCCCTCGGAGCCGGGGCAGGGCTCGCCCTATCAGGGCGTCCAGTTGTCCGGGTGATCCGAGGGAGGCGTAGGTGGCCAAGCAGACCTTGACGGTCCACATGCGCCTCGACGGTGCCCGCGAGACGCTGCGAGCGTTCCGCGGGCTGCCCAAGGACGCGAACAACGAACTCCGCGACGCGTCCCAGCGGCTCGCGAAAGCGCTCGCGGTCAAGGCCAAGGCGGACGCCACAACGAACGGCGGGCCGCAAGGGCGGTTGCTGGCGCCGACGGTGCGCGCGGCGCGGGACCGGGTGCCGGTCGTGCAGGTGGGCGGAACCCGGCGCGTCGGCCGCTTCCGCCAGCCCGCCTACGGTGTCCTGTTCGGGTCGGTGTTCGGGATGAACGGCGCATCCGGGTGGTACAACCGCACCCGGTACCGCGCGAGCCACGGCCGCCAGTACCGGCCCCACCGCGGAACACAGGCGTACTGGTTCTTCCCGCTCGTCGAGCACGAAGCGGGCACCATCAGCCGCGAGTGGAACCGCGCCGCGGACGAGATCGTGCAGCGGTTCGCCACCGGCGGTGGTGCCTGATGGCCGCCGGGGAGCGCACGATCCGTATCCGGTTCACCGGCACGGCCGCCAAGCTCGTGGCCGCCGCGAAGGCTGGTGCGGCCGCCGTCGACGAGTTCCGCGACAAGTTCGAGCGGCACGGCAAGGTCGTCGCGGCCGCCACGTCGCTCTACGCGGCGGGCGCGGCTGGTATGGCGTCGCTGGCGCAGAAGGGCGCACTCGTCGCCACGGTGTTCTCGTCCCTGGTGTCCGTTGGCGCGATGCTGGCGAACTCGGCGGGCGCGGCGCCGCTGTTCGTCGCCGGGATGCTCGGCGCCGCCGGTGCGATAGCCGCGGTGAAGCTCGGCGCCGACGGCGCGAAACGCGCGTTCGAGGGGCTGCGGTCCACAACGGACACCCTCAAGGCGCAAGTCTCGGGCGCCTTCGAGAAGGCGCTACTGCCGGGCGTCAACAGCCTGAAAACCGTTCTGCCGCAACTGTCCGGCGGTCTCCAGCAGATCGCGACCGCGATGGGACAGGCGTTCTCGCGCGTCACCGAGCTGGTCAAGACCAGCGGCGCCGCTCAGCAACTCAACGGCGTTTTCGGTGGCATGGCAACGATAATCCGCAACATCGGGGCGTTTCTCGCACCGGTCATCGTTGCCTTGATCCGCATCGGTTCGGTTGCTATGCCGATCCTCGCGCAGATGACGGCAGGGTTCGGCGCCGCCGGTGAGCGGTTCCGCGCGTTCATCGACGCCGCCGCGAACGATGGTCGGTTGGCACAGTGGATCCAGAACGCCCTAACCCTTTTTCACACGCTCGGCGATATGGCCGGACAAGCCTTTTCGATCCTTCACGACGTGATCAGTGGCCTTCTGGCGTCGGATCTCGGCGGCCTCTCCGGCGGGCTCGGCACGATCCTCGCGACCGTTCAGGCGTTCACCAGCTCGGCCGCCGGACAGCAAGCTATCCGCGCTGTCGGCGACGCTCTCGCCGCCGTCTCCGGCGCCGTCGGTCAGGTACTCAACGCCGGACTTCGCGCGATAGCACCGATCATCCCGCCCTTGGCGGCCGCGTTCGCGCAACTGGCCACAATGGCCGGAACCGTGCTCGCCGCCGCGCTCCGAATCTTGGCCCCGATCCTGCTCGCGGTCGCGAACTTCTTGCAACAGAACATGTCTTGGCTCGGGCCGGTCGTGATCGCGGTGGGCGCGCTCGCCGCCGGCCTCGGCGTGCTGAACGCCGCGTTCGCCGCCTGGAAAGTCATTCAGGAAGCCGCCACCATCGCTCAATGGGCCTGGAACGCCGCGCTAGCAGCAAATCCCGTCGTCCTCGTTATCGGACTGCTCGCCGGGCTCGTCGCCGCGTTCGTGACCTTATGGAACAAGAGCGCAGAATTTCGAGACTTTTTCATCGGAATTTGGAATGCGATCAAGGATGCGCTAGCCGCCGTTGGCCGATTTTTCGCGGACGTGTGGGACGGAATTTGGTTGCAAGTCGACCGATTGGTCGGCATGATCCGCGACGCCTGGAACTCCGCCGGGGATTTCATCAAAAGCGTTTTCCGAGGTGTCGGAAATTTCCTTGAAACAATCTGGGACGGAATCGGGCGCGGACTGAAAGGTGCAATAAACTGGGTTATTGACCGGATCAACAGCTTGGTACACGGCGTCAATGACGTGACCGGAATTGTTGGCATTCCCAAAATACCAGACATCCCGCACCTGGCGCGAGGTGGCACCGCGACCGCCGGACAGTCCTATTTGGTCGGTGAGCGCGGCCCCGAGCTGTTCACCCCCGGCCGCACCGGGCGAGTGACGAACGCGAACACGACGGCGGCCGCGCTCGGCGCCGCCACGGCCCCGGAGGTGCACGTGTACATCGGAGACCGCGAACTCACCGATCTTGTGCGGGTCGTGGTGCGCGAGTCCAACCGCGCCACCCGCCGCGCCGTTCTCGCCGGGGGCACCGCATGATCACCGCCACCTACGCCGACGACCTCGCGCGCGTCCGCCTGGCGCTCACCGGAGCGCCCGCTGACGCCGACTACGCGACCGTCGAACGGTCTACCGACGGGATCAACTGGGCCACCGTGCGCGGCGGCGCCACGGTGCCGCTCAGCGCCGGGAACGGCAACCTCGACGACTACGAGTTCGCCGCCGGAGTGCCGAACCAGTACCGGGTGTCCTACGTGGATACCGCGCTGCCGTCGTTCGTCGGCAACGGCACCCCGTCGACCGCGGACAACGCACCGGTCAGTCCCGCGCTCCCGGCCTCGACGCTGCTCGACGGTGACCTGTTGCTGTTGCTCGCCACCATCCGCAACCCGGCGGCCGGAACCGCGGTCGCGCCCACCGGATGGACGACGGTCACCACGTACGGGAACCTGTTCGTTTTCGCCTGCCGCTACACCCCCGGCCTGACCGCGCCAACGGTGACGTTCACCGGCGGCTCGGCGGGCGACATCACCACCGGCCAGATAGCCGCGTTCCGCAACACCGGATCGGTACTCTCCGGGGTCGGGCAGGCGTCCGGCGCCGGGGCCGGTATCGGCTACCCGCCGTTCTACTGTGGACCAGACGCGCGCCTCGCCGTCATTCTCGCGTGGAAACAGGCGACAGTAACCGGCGATACCCCGCCCATCGTGACCGGCCGCGTGCTGGCGGTCTCATCCGCGCTCGGCGGCGGCGCGTCGGCGTTCGGCTACACCCAGAACGTCGCCGGGAACACCAGCTACAACACCGGCACCATCGCCCTGTCCTCGGACGCAACCGCGATCAGCCGGTCTCTGGTGCTCACCTACGGGCAGCTCCCGTACCTCACCCGCGAGTCGACGAGCATCACCCCTGCCCCGAGCACGGTGTGGCTGAAGAACCCGAGCCGTCCGGCCGTCAATACACCCGTCACGGTCACGGACTGGTCGGACATCACCCGCCCGGCCCGGACCGCCGTGCACGAGGTGGTCGGGCGCACGATGCCGGTGGCGGTGACCGATGTGCAGGGCTCGCGCCGGTTCACCCTCACCATAACTACCGGAGACCTCGCGGCCGCCGGAGACATGGATTCCCGGCTGGCGACCGGAGACGTGCTCTTCCTCCAGCCGCCGGGCCCGGACTGCCCGGTGCCCGGACCGCTCTACGCCGTCGTCGGTGACATCAGCATGTCGCGGCACAGCAAGCGCGCCCGCCGCCGGTTCTTCGACCTGCCGCTGACCGAGGTTGCCGCGCCCGGCCCGACGGTGCTCGGCGACACGCTCTTGTGGGCCGACGTGCCGAAGAACTACGCCACGTGGGCCGACGTACAGGCCGCGGTGAGCACCTGGGCGAACCTGCAACAAAAGCTCGTGCCGGGTGAGGTGATCGTGCCGTGAGACCGGTCACCGACTCCTACCTGTCGACCGTGCGCGGCTCGCACAAAGCGGTCTCCCGTGCGCGGATTGTCCAACCTGGACAGTTCGGCGTGAACCCGACCGGTGTCGAGATTCCGATACTCGGCGGCGACGTGACCGCGCAGCTCGACGCCGACGTGAACGCGACGCTCGACCTCACCACGCTCTACGACTGGCCCGCCACGGCGGCCGCGCTCGGCACCCCGTACGGGCAGGAGATCTACGTGGAAAGTGGCGTCGAGTACGGCACCGGCACGAAGGAATACGTCGGGCTCGGTTACTTCCGTATCGACTCGGTCGAGCAGGACCGGACGCCGAACGGCCCTATCCGCATCACGGGGTCCGACCGGTCGGCGAACATCCGCGACGGCCGCAACCCCGCCCCGATCCAGTTCGGCGCAGGCGCCACCCTAGCGAGCGTTTTCGACTACCTCGTGGGCCAAGTGGTGCCCAACCTCGTGTCGGTCTACGACGACCCCGCCATGAAAACCAAGCCGATCGGGTGGCCGTACACAGTGGACGAGGACCGGTTGAAGTTCGTTCGAGACCTCGCCGCCGCCTACGGGAAACGCCTGTTCTTCGACTATGCCGGGCGAATGCAGGTCCGCAACGCACCTCTGCCCACCAACGCTCCCGTGTGGACAGTGAACCAGGGCCGTAACGGCGTGCTCGTGTCGATGAAACGGGAACTGTCCCGAGACGGCGTGTACAACGCCGTCGTGGCAACCGGCGAACCAGCCGGGGAACTCCCGCCGGTGCGCGGCGTGGTCGTCGACGACAACCCAACCAGCCCCACCTACTGGAACGGTCCGTTCGGTCGAGTACCGCGGTTCTTCTCGTCGTCGTTCATGACCACAAACCAGCAGTGCGTCAACGCCGCCCGCGCGCAGCTCGCGAAGAGCACCGGCCTGCCCTACACCGTGTCCCTCGGCGCCGTCCCGAACCACGCACTCGAACCCGGCGACGTGATCACGGTCGACTACAACCGCCGCGCCGACCCAGAAACACACATCATCGACCGAATCCAATATGGACTCACCGCCGACGGGCCCATGGCCATCGAAACGAGAAAGCAGTATCTGACATGAGAAGCGACGAGATCGCATCACTGATCACCGAAGGAATGGCACCCCCGGCGGGAAACTCCGACATCGGTTTTCACCAAGGAGTAGTGGAGTCGTGGGACGACGCCACCGGCGTGAACTCGGTGAGCCTGAACGGCGCGATCCTGACGAACCTGCGGTGCCTGTCGATCGGGCCCGGAATCCTGCTCAGCGTCGGGGATGTCGTCGCGTTGCTCCGGTTCCAGCAAACGTATTTCATCCTCGGCAAGATCGCCGCCCCCGGAGCCGGTGCCGCCCTCGGCCTGCGCTCCCAGACGGTGACGCCGCGCAACTCCGCTACCGGCGGCGCGTACGCCGACCTGCCCACGTTCGGCCCGACCGTGACGTGCTACATCAGCAAGGCGCGCCGTGCGCTCGTGATCATGTCCGCCACGATGAATTGCCAGAACGGATGGGCGAGGGCGACGACCTTCGTTTCTGGGGCGTCGTCCATCGACCCCGAGGCGTACGGCAAGTCGCCGCTCACGTCAGGTGGTTTCGACCCGAACCACGCCGATGATCCGATCCACTCGGCGGGGCTCTGGTCCTCTTGTAGTCAGTCCATTGTGTTCACTGCCGCCGACGGGCTCAACGAAGGCCAGAACACGTTCACCATGAAATACCGCCGTGACCCCCAAGCCGGTTACACGCCGTATGACGCGCGTTTCGAAGACCGGACGCTGACCGTTATCCCGTTCTGAAAGGAGGAACCATGCCCAACACGCCGATTTTCGCTCTGCCGTACCCGGCGCAGACCGACCCGCCGAACGGGCCCGGCCAGATTCAGGCGCTGGCGACTGCGACGGAAACCGCGCTCGGCACGGTGAAAGCGTCGCCGAACAACCGGCCGTATTTCCACGGCTACACCACCGGCACACAAGGCGGTTTCGCCAGCGCCACCGACACACCGGTGAACATCACCGCGGAGTTCGCCAAGGTCAACATGACGCACCCCGGCGGCTCGTCCCGCGTAACTCCGACGGTCGCCGGAATCTACCGGGTGAAAGCACAAATCATGTTCCCCGGCGGCGTCGGCTCGACCGCGGACGACAAGCGGATACTCGCCACGATCCGTGTCAACGGGTCGATCCCGACGGGCAGCAAGTACGGGAGCGCGGCGGCGAAAACCACCGGGTTTGTCTCCCAGCTCGCCGAGTACGAAACCACCGTCCGGTGCAACGGCACGAGCGACTACATCGAAATGTGGGCCAACCACAACATGGGCGGCACGCTCACCCTTGACCCCGGCTCGATACTGACCATTGAACGCGTGGGTGACTACTGATGACCGAGTTCCTGATTTGGGGTGGCGTCGTTGTCGGCGGCGCCGGAACCCTCGCCGGGCTGTGGCGCGTCATCCGCGCTTTCGCCCGTGTAGTACGGAAACTTTCGCATTTCGCGGACGACTGGTTTGGGCAGGAGGCGCGGCCCGGCGTGCCCGAGCGGCCCGGCGTCATGGCCCGGCTGGAGTCCATCGAGGACTACGTGAGATCCGTACAGCACGAGGTGGTCCCGAACTCCGGCGCGAGCCTGCGCGACGCCGTAGATCGAATCGAGAGCAAGACCAGGAGTGGTGAGTAATGGCCCTCGGGATTGACATCTACCGGAAGTTCCAGACGGTCACCGACTGGGGAGCGGTGAAGCGACACGGGGTGTCCTTTGTGTACACCAAAGTCAGCGACGGCGGCGGGATCGCGACGGCGGGCCCTGCCGACGCGATCGTGAACGGCGCGAAGTCGGTCGGCATCCCGGTGGGCGGCTACCACTACGCGCAACTCACCCCGAGCCCCGAGCGGCAAGCCGAAGTGTTCGTCGACGAGGTTCGGCGGCTCGGCGCGCTCGACCTCGTGCCCGCGCTCGACCTCGAAGCACCGTTCGGTCCGAACGCGGCCGCGCGAGACTTCGGCGTCCGTTTCTGCCGACGCGTCGCCGAGCTGGGGCACCGACCCGGCGTGTACCTGAACAACGCGTTCGCCGTGGCCACCCGCCCGGACCAGTGGGGAATCCCCGGCCTGGCCATCTGGATCGCACGCTACGGCGCACGACCCGACCCCGCCGCCGGGCACTACGACGTGCACCAGTACTCCAGCACCGGCGCGGTCCCCGGCATCCGCGCGCAGTCCGTGGACCTGAACGAGTCCTACACCACCGCACATTTCGTTGCACAGCAAGGAGAAGATGACATGTTCACCGACGCCGACCGGCAGAAACTCGAAGCGGTGTTCTCGATCGCACTCAACACACCGGACGTAGACGGCGACGGCCACGCCGGAGACATCAGCCTCGGCCAGTTCCGCCAGTGGGACTACGACAACGGGCGCGCACTCGCCGCCAAGCTCGACGCCCTCACCGCCGCCGTAGCTCGATCCGGCGGGATCACCGCGGAGCAGCTCGCCGCCGCGCTCCGGCCCGGCCTGGTGGCCGATGTGCTGCCCGCACTCCGCGCCGCCGTCGCCGACGTGCTCGGCGCCGACAACGAGCACCAGGCCGACGAGATCGCGAGCGCCGTGCTCGACAAGCTCGGCGCGAAGCTGACGACGGCGGCCGCGCAGTGACCGCCCGCCTTCGGCTCATCCTGGCCACCTACCGCCAGACCGTGGCGGCCGCGCTCGCGACCATCACCCCGGCCGCCGTCGTCGCCGTGCTCGACCTCATCGGGGTCAACGTCCCGTACGGGTGGGCGGTGATCGCATCGGCCATCCTCGCGCCGCTCGGCGTCGCCCTGGCGGCGAACGCGCCCACGCCGGGCCCGACGGCCGCAGAACTGTCGGCCCCCGGCGCTACCCTGCGCGCCGACAACTAGATCCGGCGCCGGGTCTCCCCTTCCATACCGGCGACGAGCCCAACGAGAAGCGCGCCCCCTGGTCCAGTCGGACCAGGGGGCGCCTTTTCGCGTTCTGGGGTCAGCAGGGCGGCACGAAACCGTCCAGCCATCCCGTGCCGTCGCACACGTCGCATTTCTTCTCCACGACGGCGGTGTATCCGCCGACCGTCGCGACGTGTTCGGCTACGGAGCCGTCCCCGGCAACTTGCCGCTTGCGGGGTCGCCCGTCGGGGCCGATCGTCGGCACGTCGGCCCGGCATCCGTGGCACGCAGTCTTCATGTCGGGGATGATACGCGCGCTCAGTCGACCCACCCCGAACCGCCGCAAGTCGGGCAGACTTCTTCGGTTTCGACGGTGTTGCCGTCCTTGTCCGTCTTCTTCTTGATGATGTGCGTATTTGCGTTGCAGGTGGGGCAAATGTGCTTCACGTTGTTACCTCCCTGATCGAACACTGATCGGTATGCGCATAGCCGCATACCGCCGGACGGGTTCGGCCCCGCGCCGGGATCACCGACGCGGGGCCTGCCCTGCCGATCCCTTGTGCTCGGCGTCACCGCGTTCGCGACCGCAGTAACGCCGCTTCCTGCCGGATGCACCGCCGACAAGAAGTTCCGGCCCGGCCCCGGACGCCTACTTTGGGGGAACGGCCCACCGCCGTTCGCGCCGGTTTTTGTGTCGGCGGTGGCAGACCTTGCGTCCGGGACCGGGGTTTGGCACCTGGTCCGCGCACCAAGGGGTTGTGCGCGGACCAGGCAGTCTCATTCGAGGGCGGTCAACCCCCAGTGCCGTGCTATCTCGACCAGCGGCACCAGCTCGGGCACATCCCAGTCGGCGGCTGGCTCGTGCCCGGCGAGAGCGAACAGGCCGCTCGGTTTGCCGTCGGTGTCGGCGGCTTCCCGCCACTTGTCCCCGCTGCCGTCGGTCACGGTCAGAAGGTGGTTCGCGCATCCGAAACACGCCGTGTCGTCGCTCCAGTCGCCCGGTTCGAGCTGGAACAGGTCGTAGGGGTTGACCGGCTTGCCACAGTCGAGCAGGGCCGGTTCGGTGTGGTGCCGGAACCGATGCACCCGCTCGTCGGAGCCTTCGGCGAGCCGACCATAGGTGACGTAGAAGGTCACAACGGCCGTCCCGGGATCCAGAGTTCGGGCGCGCGGACGCCGAGCGCGAGCCGGGGCGCGAGACGGTGACTCGGCTTCGGCAAGGTCATCAGCTCTTCGACCAACTCGACGACGCCGCCGTCGCGCTGCCACACCACCTCGCCCGCACCATCGAGCCGGAACGCGTCGGCGTCGGCGTCGCCGCGCACCCGGATCGTGTCCCGCGTGCCCGAGCCCGGCCACCTGTAGGTGCCCTCAATCTGGACCAGCTCACCGTCCCGCGTGCACGGGTAGAACAACCACCCGTTGTGCCGCAGCATCGCTAAGCAGACGTTCGCCTTCGTCTCGCTGCCGTTCACACCCGCACCTCGCCTTGAACCAGGACCGTGTGCGGTGTGCGCTGTGCCCACCGAGCGCACCGCGGGCACGCGTCGGTGAGCGCCACCGGTGACGGGATACGGGTCGCCGAGAGCAGCCATCGTGGATGAAAGTCCAGCGGCGATTCATGCCCCTGGGGCCGGAGGAAGTTGACCTTCTCGTCCTCGACTTCGACGGCAAGGTACAGGTGGGGCAGTCGGTCCCCCTTGTACCAACGGGTCACAACCCGCAGACTCGGCGCGTCGCTCATGGCTACAAGGGTCGACTCACGAAGTGACGCGGTGAAGGGGAACGCCTATGCGCATGGGAACGCGCATAAGCAGCGACTAGCGACGTTCCTCGGCGGCTTCGTGCGCGTGCTGGTACTCGACCACCCACTCCGCTTGCTGCTGGTCCTCAGGGAGCCCAGCCAAACCGGCGGCCAAGTGATCGGCGGCGTCTCCGTGCTCGCCGAGCGCGAGGTGAGCCAGGCCGATATTCAGCCGGTGGAAAGTCGGCGTGAGCCAGTACGCGGTGCCCGGCGGGGCATCCCGGCCAGCGTCGTCGAGCAGATCACCGGCACCGTCCAGCAGCCGTAGAGCTTCGTCCCGCTCGCCGAGCTGGGCGTACCCTTGGGCCGCTTGAGCCGCGTCTCCGATGCGCTGGGACGCATGCGCGCCCGGAGTGTGGTGTGCGGCCAGAAACCACCGAACTATCGCGCGGGGGCGCCCCTGCTGGCGCGCCAAATATCCTTTGAAGTTCGCCGCCTGCGCGGCCAGGGTGCCGTTCTCCGCCTCGTCGGCGAGCTCCTCGGCTTCGGTGAGCAGGCGTACCGCGTCGGCGTCCCTTCGTGCCTCGGCGTGCAGCCACCCGGCAAACTGGACGTACTCGGCTGCCACCGGCGCCAAGGCCTCACGCGACACACCCCGGGCATCGCGGAGTAGCCGTTTCACGACTGCCGTCTGGGACAGCGTCGGCGCAATCAGCAGTTCCGCGCCGAGCACATCATCGAGTCGGCGTTGCGCGGCAAGACTTTGCGCGAAGGCGTCGACCGCCGCCCTGTCGATCCGCTCCGGGTGCTTGACGCTGTAGGCGAGCCGCTCGCGCTGATCGGCGTTCAGCGTCGGCTCACGCTCGGGGAGGAGGGCCCGAAGCACGCCGTCCGCGCCCAACACCGTGTCGAGCCGGGCGGCGGTTATCGGGTCGGCGCCGGGCTCGCCCTTCTCGTACCGGGAGATGCGCGACTGCGAGAGGTGGACTTTCCGGGCAAGCGCGACCTGGGACAACCCTGCCTCTAGCCGGAGACGGCGCAGCATCTCGCCGAAGGTCTCGCCCATCGATGTCCTTCTTTGCGGAGTCGACCTCTTCGCGTGCCCCCGGCCCGTCGACCGGGGGCGTTCCTCCGCGAAGAGGTACCTCATCAGGGTAGCCGTTACCTGACCGGGTGAAACCGGTCAGCGCCGCCACGAGGTGCTCAACGCGACGTGTAGCGCGTCCTTAGCCTCTTCGGCACGGCGTAGGAGGGTTTCGCGGTCGTCGTCTCGGCTGAAGTGCGATATCGCGGTGCTCAGCGCGGCGTACGCCTGTGCGTACGCCGCTTCTCGCTCTTCGTGATCCAGTCGCATGGCGGTCACCTTTCCTGTCAGCGGTTCCAACAACGTCTCGGCGGCACGGTCAGCGCGCCGCCACCCGGCCACGCCGAGCACCACGGCCGCCACGGCGGCGAACTCTCGCAGCCTCACCGCGCCGACGCCTTCACCGACGGCGCCGCGTTCGACTCCGCGATGAGTCGCCGTGCCGTGTCGACCTCGTACGGAGAGCACACCCCTCCCGCGTCGTCGACGTACGGGTGCTTCGGCGACCCGAGCAGCATCGAACCGCAGTCCGCCACCATTTCGAGTTCGTGGGCGCCGAACGCGTCGTAAGTGCGGCCGAGATCGTCGCCGTATCGGTGTCCCTGCTGGACGTGCACCCACTCGTGCGTCACCACCGACGACATGTAATCGCACCCGACCGTCGTGCGAATCCGGACTATCCGATTGTCGATATCAGCGCGGCCGCGATTCTCGCCGAGCGCGTTCGACGTGATGATCCAGTCGTAGCCGTCGCGGCCGAGTTCGTCGAGCCGCTGTTTCATCACCGCGGCCGGATCGCACGGCGGCGACTCAGCGACGGCCGGAGCCTGCCGGATGGTGAGCGCCGCCAGCGCGCCGGTAGCGAATACGAGCGCGGCGACGAGCGCAAGCAGACCCCGCGCAGAGTCGAGCCACTTCGGTCTCGGAGGTTCCCCCACGATCCACGGGTCGTTCGGCGACCACGCGCCGTTACGGTGTCGGCCGACGTATCGGCCACGCCAATTTGTACGGTATTTGTGCGAAACCGGGTTTCCGGTCCGAGCGCTGGCCAGCAATATGCTTGCTGACCAGGCGGTTTGTGGGCCGCCAGGGGCTCGAACCCTGGACCCAGGGATTAAAAGCCCACGTGTTCGATCGCGATGATCTTGAAATAGCCTTCGCTTACAGGGCTTCTACCTGCGGTTTCGTCGACTTCAAGATCATGTTTGCGACTGTTAACGGCCAGTCTGGGCTCCGTTATGTCTCCGTTCTTCCTGCCGTGCTCCCAAGACCGGCAAATGCCGTCTGAACTGGGCTTTTGCCTCTATCGAGGCTGCCTGAAGTGTGGGAGAGCGACCTGGAGGCGGTAGTGCTGGGGATCTGTGATCCCCTGCTCCGCCATCTGGGTGAGGGACCCGCATAGCTGTGGAAACGAGCGAATTCCCACGACACCTACAGGCGCCCCATCGGGACGAGTTTGCGACCTCTGCAGTCTCCCTCCGCCGTCGCCGCCTTGGACAACCCGAACTCGTCAGCGCGGCTGCGATCGTCATCGGCCCCGGAGGGCCGATGCCACACCTGGTCGGCGGGGAACACCTCGGTCAGCGCTCCGGTGTTGCGATCCTCATCGGCCCCGGAAGGCCGATGCCACCGGATCTGCCACACCTGGTGGATCGAGTGGGGCGAGTTGCGATCCTCATCGGTCCCGGAGGGCCGATGCCACTTTCGGGGTGATCCACCCGGCTTCGACGCAGATGTCGTTGCGATCCTCATCGGCCCCGGAGCGCCGATGCCACGTCGACGGTCTGCTGCGTCGGCCCGAACCGGTCGACGTTGCGATCCTCATCGGCCCCGGAGGCCCGATGCCACAGGCGCTGCAGGCCAGCTGCGCACCCTCGGTGTTGTTGCGATCCTCATCAGCCCCGGAGGGCCGATGCCACCGCGGCCGTGCTGGTCGAGCACCCATCCGCGCGCCTGGTTGCGATCCTCATCGGCCCCGGAGGGCCGATGCCACGCGCTCGCGGCGGGCTGGCGACTGCTGGAGCTGGCCGTTGCGATCCTCATCGGCCCCAGAGGGCCGATGCCACCAATCAGGTGCGTCGAAAACTTTAGGGTGGGTATCGTTGCGATCCTCATCGGCCCCAGAGGGCCGATGCCACGCTGGAAACCGTCGGGGAGACGCTCTCCCCGCTCGGGTTGCGATCCTCATCGGCCCCGGAGGGCCGATGCCACGCCCCGGAATCCAGCCAACCGGTCGACGAGCCCGACGTTGCGATCCTCATCGGCCCCGGAGGGCCGATGCCACCACCGCATGCCGCACCGAACTTCCCTGCTGGCCAACGTTGCGATCCTCATCGGCCCCGGAGGGCCGATGCCACCCGCTCGGGTATGTCGTGGAAGGCCAAGCCCGCGTCCTGTTGCGATCCTCATCAGCCCCGGAGGGCCGATGCCACATTCCCCCTCCACGGCAAGATCACCGTCACCGCAATGTTGCGATCCTCATCGGCCCCGGAGGGCCGATGCCACACGGTAAACCTCAAGCGTACGGCCGCCGTAGATGGAGTTGCGATCCTCATCGGCCCGGGAGGGCTGATGCCACCGTGTTCCATGCCTGGATGATGCCCGCGTTGAACGGGTTGCGATCCTCATCGGCCCGGGAGGGCCGATGCCATCTCCTGCAGACCTCGCGCGGCAGTCGCCCCGGCCTGGTTGTTGCGATCCTCATCGGCCCGGAAGGGCCGATGCCACCGGCCAGGAACGCCTCAGCTCGTCCTCGGGGGCGAGGTAGGCGTAGTGCTCGATCGCCGAGATCGGGATGCTCGCCCATTCCACGTCGGCGGGCCGTGTTTCGTCCATGGCGGTCAGGCCAGTAGTTTGGCCAGCGTCACGCTGCGGGGCAGGTCGTCGGCGGCGGCGTTGACGATGTAGTCACCGTAGGAGCGGGGCGGGCCGGTGACGTGGTCGGCGAGGCTGACGGTGACACGTTCGGTGAGCTTGTGCGCCGGGGCGTTGCCGAAGGTGTTGTCGTGGCTGAAGACGTACAGTCCGCGGGCGGTCATCGTGCCGCGGGCGGCTGAGCGGTCGTGGTCGAACATCATCTCCAGGGTGCGGTAAAGCAGTTCCAGGTCCCGGCTGTCGACCCCAGTCTGCCCGCCGCGCGTGGCGGAGTAGTAGATCTCGGCTTTGTACAGCCCGTAGGGAACGGTCCACTTCCCGCCCATTTCGGTGCTCTCACCCCGGTCGATGTCCTCTTGCCTGGTCTGGGTGACGCGGGTGATGGTGTGTTGCTGGGGCGTGATCGGGTGGTAGCTGCGGGCGTTGGTGACCTGGAGGGGCCCGTAGATCTGGCCCAGGGATTTGGTGTCGCCGGTGGAGAGGACCGCGCCGAAGAGGCGGATGTCGACGTATTTGTCAGTCAGCCAGGATCGGGCCGCCTGCTTCTGCTGCGGGGTGGGGGTCTTCTTCTTGTCGGTGATGTTGTTGGCTGTCAGCGATTCGGCCAGCCTGGTGTTGAGCGCGTGGCCTGCTTCGACGAAGATCCCGTACCGCGAGTCGCCGTCTGCCGCGAGGGGCAGGGTGTTGCGGATCTTGCGTTTGAGCGCCACGTCGGTGACCAGGCCGTGCCCGGTTTCCTCGTCCATGCGGGGCCGGTTGCTGAAGTCCGGGTCGCCGTTGGGGTTGCCGTCGGTGATCTCGAACAGGAAGACCATGTCGTGGCGGACGGCGGGGTCGAGGTGCGGGTCGATGCTCATGGAAGAACCCTTCGGTGCGGTGGAGAAGCGATGGATGTCTGCGGGCGGAAGGTCAGTCCTCGTCGTCTGACTCGGTTGCTGTCTTCTTCTGGTGGTCGCGGGCTCGGCGGGCGTCGTCGGCGCGCTGCTGGTGGTAGCCGAGGACGAATTGCGCTTGACGGTGCGGCGGCAGGAACCCGGGCAGCGGGTCCGCCGGGTTGATCTTGTTGATGAGGGTGTCGAGCGTGCTGCGCAGAGACCATTCGGCGTTCCGGGTTTCCGGGTTGCGGCGGATCTTGCTGAGCCAGGCGGTGGCCAGCTTGCGGCCGGCCAGCACCGCGGGGACCGGGTTGCCAATCGCCGAAGTCATGAACCGGTCGCCGTAGGTCGTGTTGACGTCGGGCCCGTGGGCCTTGTACTGGATTTTCTCCAGGTGCGCGAAGACGCGGCCGTACAGGTAGGCGGTGTCGGTGTGGTTCTCGTCGAGACCGGCGGACACGCGGGACTCCTTCTCTCGGGGATCGCACAGCGCTAGGCGCACGAGGGCCGCGCGGGGGGCGTCGATGCGGCCGTCGGAGGCGATGCGGTGCAGGACGTGGTGCAGGACCGACGGCGGGAGCGGATAGCCGCGTAACGCGCGGGCGAGCAGGTCGCGCTGCACGTGTTCGCGACGTCGGCCGTTCTTGCTGCCGATTTCGGTGTAGCGGCCCTTTTCGCCGCTTCGGCGTTCCCATCGGCCGGTGGCGAGCACGAGCTGCCACAGTCCGAACGGGACCGGCTCGTCGTGGGCCCAGGTGACCATGAGCATGTCGCGGTACCAGTGCGCCAGGTGCAGCAGCACGGTCGGCAACGGCATGTCGATCCAGTCCCGGACCATGATCCGCGAGGCGTTGCCGCCCACGGTCAGCGAGCAGAATCGTTCGTCGCTGGCCACGGACTCGGCCAGTTCCCGCGCACGCGCCAGTTCGCCGGAGCGCAGCCGTGCGAGGAGCACATTGACTTGGTCGGGGTCGGGCCCGGTGGCGAACCCGCTGAGCACGTCCGGTTCTGCGGCGCCCACCACCCACCAGACCATCCGGCTGTCCTGCCCGGGCAGGTTTACCGCGTGCCGTGACCCCAGCAAGCCGGTGAGACCGCTGCCCACCGCGTTGGCGCAGTCGAAACAGATCGGGGTGTGTTCGAGGTTTTTGGTCAGGCCGTATCCGAAGACCCGTTTGTTGACACTCACCAGCGCGGCGTCGTTGCTCGCTCCGGGGACCAAGTGTTTGGCGATCGTGCTCGGCATCGAGTCCACCAGTGGTCTTGTCTCCCCGCACACCAGGCACAGCCCGGCCTGTGGCGTTGTCCCGCCTTTGCGGCGGGCGACTTCCGCGGCCCAGAACCGCATCAGTGACGGCCGGTGGATGACCAGTTCGTCGTCCACCGCGATCAGGACACCGTCCTTCGCCCCCACTCCGTCCGGACGCGCGGGCATGGTCTCGTCCTGGTAGAAGCGGACCAGACGCACGGCCGCCGCGTCGTCTGGTTCGCTGCCCGACCACTCCCGGATCAAGGCCACGAACCGCGCATGGCAGTCGGCGACACGCGCGGGCTCCGTGGTGTCGTCACCCCAGCCGAACACGTACCGGACGTCGTCGGCCCCCATCTGCGGCGCCACGCCGCTCGTCCGCGTCACCGCCGGTGTGACCCTGCGTTGCCCGCGTCGTTTCCCGTCCGGCTCACGCAGCCCGGTCAGCCGGGTTTCGCGGCCGTCGGTGAACAAGTCCAGCCGCCACAGGAATTCCCCTTCCCGGTGAAACGGCGGCGTCGTCACGTTCTCCTCGGCGTACCCGGCCAGGCGCTGCAGCAGCATTCACGCCTCCGCCAGCTCGGTGACCTTGCCGACGCGCGGAATCAGCATCCGCCCGGCCTCCAGCCGCGCGTCGAACCAGGAGAACCGCACGCCCGCCTTGTCGTGGTGAACGCCGTGCAGCATCACCCCGAGATCCATGCTCGTGGAAATCGGATCTCGCTCGTCGACCGGCCCGAAGTAGGCGCTGAACTCCCGCGTCCCCAGGTACGGCTGGTGGAAGCACTGCCCTCGCTCCACCCGCCGCCGGAACTGCCCCCGGTAGGCGGCGGCCGGGTTCGTCGCGTGCCCGCGCAATTCGACATGGGCGTAGATGCGGTAGCAGACGTCCTTCAAACACACCGAGTGCCGCTGCGTCCGGTGCTCCGCCGTGTCCACCGTGCGGCCCGCCAACGCCTCGCTCACCGACACGATGTCGATCGACTCGTTGCGACGTTGCGTGAATTGCGTGATCGGCGCGAGCACGTCGATCGCGACAGGAACCCAGGAGAATTCCGGCTTCCAGAAGATCGATTCCAGGACACCGATCGCCGCCGTCGGCGTCATGACGGGATACGACACCCGCTCGACCTTCAACTCCGGTCGTGTGAACAACGCACCCGGACCCCACACCTGCACGCCCACCGGAACAGCTCCCTCCGGCGAACGCGGTAACCCATCGCCCACAACACGTCCCCTCTCTCGCTCGCTTTGACCTGCCGGGGAGTACTTACCGGAGCGCACCGACAATTCACGGCGGCTGCGGGCTACCCGCCCCTCAGCGGAAAAATCAAAATCAGACGGAACCGGAAATACGCCAGTGTTCTCACGGGACTGGACCGCGGCCCAAAACCCCGACGTACGCCTACCGGCCGACCTGACTTGGTCACGGATACCGCCGCATGCGCAGCGCGGGTACTCCCAGGTAGAGCTGCCGGTGCGGCCGCGCGCGACGCACTGCGACTGGCATGTCCCCACCGTGGAGTGCGCACCGTACGACAGCGCGAAACTGCGCCCCGCCCTCGACGCAACGTCGCGGGAACGGCTGCGCGGCGCCGGAGAATCGACGTCCACCTCAACCCGTGAGTTCACCCGGTCGTGTGTTTCGCTCTGCCCGCGCACGCGCGGAGACCGACAGCACCCGGCGTCTGTCCTGTCCGCTTCTCCAGCGTGCTTCGGCCATCGAACCAGCCCGACTCCCTGCCAGGGCTCGGCCGCGCTGATCACCGCGTTCACCTGGCCCGCCGCGAAGGTCGCCGCACTGGCGGCGCGTGCCTCCGGAACTACCGGAAGATCGGTCCGCCAGGCTGGTCACCACACTTCGCGTTCATTGCCGCCGGTGGTGTCGATGCCGTAGTGCTCGTCGTAGGGGCCGGTCCATTCGTAGAGGTCGCCGAGCACTGGCTTGCACAGGGCCCCGATGGCCGGGTCGCGCAGCAGCCGGTTCGGCAGCGCCACGAGGTAGGGCTGCAGTTGCCGCAGCACCATTCCGGCCTGCTCGGCGGCGTCGCGCAGGCGGGCGACCATGGCCTCTGCTGGGGTCGCACCGTTGTGGTGGTAGGTGACCGCGACGGGCACGGTGTCGTCGTCGAGCATCCGGAAGGCCAGCGAGGGATCGCGGCCGTTGAACTTCCCCATCGCTCGTTCCGGCCCGTCGGCCACCGCCTGGAAATCAAGGCGTTTCCGGTTGTACTGGATCGCCGCGGCCCGGGTGCCGTACTCGGCGTTCGCACGGCGATACAGCGTCCGGTAGTAGCGGTCCAGCGCGTCGACGTCATCCGGCCGCACCACCACGTCCCCGCGTGGTCCGAAGATCTCGCCGGTCACCGCGGACCCAATGCCGTACCCGGCGGGGCTGGACATGTCCCGCGCGTCGAACACCACCACCACGCCGTCCGCGCCGAGTTTGCCTTCCCTGTTCGCCCGTCCCGCGGCCTGCTGCAACGCCTCCGCCGGAGCGAACGCCCGGAACACGACCGGGAAGTCGACATCCACACCGGCCTCGATCAGCTGGGTGGACACCAGCCGCACCGGTCGTCCCTCGGCCAGGCGCTTGTGCACCCTCGCCAGCACGTCGCGGCGATGCGCGGGCATCATCCGGGTCGACAAATGGAAGATCCCCTCCACAGACGCCTCCGCCCACGCCCGGAACACCGACCGGGCGTCCGCGGTCGTGTTGACCACCATCAGGGCCTGCTGGTGCGAGCACGCCCGCTGCGCGACCTCGGCCAGCCTCGGCTTGGGGTCGGACCACCACTCGTAGCGCACCCGCCGCAACGCGGCGAACAGCGCGCGGGGCTCGTCGACGACGTCACGCACCGAAAGTCCGCGCCACACGTCGAACTCCGGGAACGAGGGCTGGGTCGCCGACGCCAGCAGCACCGTTGTGCCGAAGTGCTCCGACAGAATCCGCAGCGCGTCCAGGATCGGCGTCAGCACCCGCAACGGCAGCGCCTGCACCTCGTCGAGCACGATCACCGCGTTCGCCAGCCGGTGCAACTTGCGCATCCGCGACGGCGTGCGCGCGAACAACGAATCAAATAACTGCACGGTCGTGGTGACGACGAACGGACTGTCCCAATTCTCCACCACCGGACGCAACGCACGCTCCGCCGCACCGGACTCGGGTGGTTGGACCGCCGAGTGGTGTTCGAGCACCGCGTCCGCACCGAGCATCGCCCGATACTCCGCGGCGTTCTGCTCGGTGACCGTGATGAACGGGACCGCGACGATCACCCGCCGCTTCCCGTACCGGGCCGCGTGATGCAACGCGAAACCCGCCGACGCCCACGTCTTGCCCACCCCGGTCGGCGCCGGCATCCGGAACGCCCCCGGTGCCTCCGCAGCGCCCCGCACCGCGCCCTGGTACACCCGCTCGCGGATCGCGTCGATCGGAGAACCGACCCGACCGGCCAGCCGCTCCCGGCGCGCGGCCTCGAAACGATCACGCAGCACCGCCATGTCCTCGTCATCGCGCACCCGCGGCCGCGCCCACCCCCGCGCGTGCGCCGTGGTATCGAGATGATCGGCGTCGACCAGCGCCGAGAACACCAGCCGCACCCCCATCTCCGCCACCGTGCTCTCCCGCCAGCCCGCCGGCAGCAACGACATCGACTCCCCGAGCAGAACCTTCTCCGCTTCCGGCAGCGCGCCGAGGAAGGACTCGACCTCGTACCTGCCGCGCGCCGCGTCCGCCGGATCCAGATCCCACAACTCGGGTGGCTTGGTCAGGCCGCCGTGATGGCCCAGAATCGCCATCGCGGCCGACCCCGCGACCCGACGGAGAAGGTTGGCCCCGAGTTCCTTGTGCGGGACACCGACACGGCCGCCGTCCTTTTCCGCGCGCACCAACCCCTCCTGCCACAACTCACACGCCTTACCCGCGTCATGGAACAACCCCAACGCGAACCCCAGCGCCTCAGCACCGAACTCCCCCGCGAACCGCCCCGCCAACGCCGCGGTCGACCGAGCATGATCCGACAACAACTGCCGCTGGCCGTGCACATTCGCACTGTGCGCCCACATAACTCCCCCTGCCTCCACGGAAAGCGCTACCTGGCGTTTGGGTCAAGTCCCAGTTGTCGACTGGATGTTGTGAACCGATGTGCCGCCGACCCGGTGCGACTGAGCATTTTACGTGTCCCCCGGCGGCGCGGATCGGCGGCGACCACCGACCGTGAAATGATCATTGCCTGGCGGCCAGGTCGTTCCACCGGCCTCCAGCCTGCGAGCTGGCGCTCGTCAGAATTTGTGCCTGCTGCACGCTACGTGTCTAGATGCCCACGATCGCGTCGAGCAGGATGCGGGCGGCGTCGACCGCTCCGGCTTGCACCAGAAAGTACAGGAGGCGAAGACCGGAGCAGCGCTCGACTGCGTTGATGTCACCCCGGCGTCGAACTGTTCCCACAATGTCGCTATGTCGTTCGTCCTCGGAGGTGTACGGCGACTCGTCGCGCCCCGATACTAGCTGGATATACCCCAAATGGCGGTTTAACCAACGTCTTGCTTGCGGCCAGTGACGAGTTGACCACTTCTAAATATTCACAGATGCCATTCGGCGCAACGGAAGACCATCTCATTGTATTAATCGGGAAGACTGTATTTTGAATCGCGCTCCCCTAAGATGGTCGGCCGTGGAAGGAGTTTCGTGACACTCGGATTCGTCGATGCCTTAGCTTGGCCAACGTTCGCACTGGTAGCACTGCTACTGGCACTTAGGTTCTTGAGCCGTCGTTTCCCTACACTCGAGTCATCGAGCCAGGAGCCTCCACCCAGGGTTCCCGCGCCGCGGGACCAGCAGAAAATTGCTCAATCGCTGGATGACGCAGAGTGGCTTGCCTCAATCGAAGCGGAACCGCCACCAGATCCGGTCGTTCACCTAACCCAAGCAGTCCATGTAGCCCCGTCGACCTTTCGGGAGTCGGCGCAACAAGTGCGCGAGAGCTTCCGGATCGGTCGCGTGGTAATTCTCGATATTGCTGCAACCGAGGAGTCCACCGCGGTCAGGCTCGTAGATTTCTGCGGCGCCATGGTTCTCGCCTCACGCGGGACATTGCATCGACTCTCTAGCACTGTCCTCCTGTTGACACCGCGCATCGCTTGACAAGCAGCCCCGCGCCTCCCGTCGCGGAGACAAACCCAGACCGGAGCCACCGTGCCCACTCGCGAGAACCAGGCGAACGAAGATGACGAAGACGACGCATCCACACTCACGCCGAAAGAGCTCGAAGCAATACGAGCGAAGGCCCTTGCGGCCAACTCGGAACTCCTAAAGATCAACGCCGATATCCGACAGTTCGAGCTACACCTCTCTCAAGCGCGCACCCGTAGGCGACTGTCAGTCGCGTCATACATCTTCGGGCCGTCACTCCTCTTGCTGCTGTACACGATCTTCTGGATTCCCTCCTTAAACAGGGCAACACTTACGGCAATTTATATTCCGGGCTTCATAATCGCCATCGGCTGTTGCATAGCAGCCTTTAGAATGGCCAAGGATCCCGGCGGTGGGCCAAGGTTGAAGTTTAGTGATGGCGCGGTGCGGCGGCAAAGCGAAGGCGAAATCGAATTGGAGATCGCCAAGCAGAAGGACGCCAAGAAACTTAAGATCGCGGACGGCGCCTTCGATCAGAAGACACGGAGGCTAATTTACAAAGAGGAGGCATACACGGAGATCGAAAAGCTGCGAAGTGACAGCAAGCGGTATCGAAATGTTAATAATTTCCTTCAGGGAATTTTGATTATAGGTTCCATTGCAGCAACGGGTGCGTCGGGGGTTGCATCCAGTATAGGACCATTGCGCTGGGTGGTTCTAGGCATGTCTCTCGCCGTAGGAATCGCCAGCGGTTTTATGGGATACTACAAGTACAAGGAACGCAGCTTCTACTTGCAGCAAACCGCCGATGCCATTGAACATGAGTGGGAGGCTTTTGAAGTGGGCGTTGGCAGGTACAAGTACATAAAGAAGGAAAACCTGGCGCTCAAGGAATTTGTCGAGGAAGTTCACCGACTCAAGTCCGAGCAACGTAAACGCGAGCAGAATCTTGAGCAGCCACCCGAGACTCGCAGCGTCGGCGAGCTATAGCTTTGTCATTCTTTCACATTTTTCGCTGTAACTTTTTTCATGAGCCTGATAGGCTCCTCGTCGTCACATCGAAGCCATGTACGTCCGTCCGCGTCGGTGAATTCAATCTCTACGGAAGCGTCCCCCAAGCCTGGTGCGT
This sequence comes from Amycolatopsis sp. CA-230715, assembly GCF_018736145.1. GTDB lineage: Bacteria > Actinomycetota > Actinomycetes > Mycobacteriales > Pseudonocardiaceae > Amycolatopsis. Next base: position 4,794,099 of record NZ_CP059997.1, on the reverse strand, counting down.
TCACAAGAGCGCCATTTGCCGTCTTAAGAAAAGGTAACACCCCTACGAAAAACTCTTCCTGAGGTGGTAGCAGTCGAACAAAAATCTCGCCGAAGTTCTCATCCCCGGCAACCGGCCGCCATAGCCATTCACTGGAATCTCCCCAGTCCAATAATTCGCATAATTGAAATTCTAGTTACTGCGCCATGGCTGGCATTTACCAACTTGATGCCCCCGCCGTGACCTTCATGGAATTGATAGAGCGCAAAGATGAGCCGTGCCTGCACCTTCTGGTTGTCGAGCCGTTCTTGGTCAGCCCGACTCCACCCTTGCTGAGCTATCCACAGCGCGACCCCGGCGGCGAACACGGATCCGATCGCGCCCGCCCACTGGCCGCCGGAAGCCCACCAATCTGATGGCTTGTCATAAGCGAGACCGATCGTCACCCACACCAGCACAACTACGGCACCAAGGAAGGCGAGGAGGAGACGCTCGGTCGTGAGTCGCATGCCGCTCTCGTCGACCGCAAGACCTGCACTGTTTCGCCCTATGGGCGACCGTTATACAACTGGAAGGATCTTCGCGAAGGCCACATCACACCGTCATCCTCGATGAGGAGCGAACGGTTGGGTGCCTGACTAGCGGTTTGCCCTCGCGCGGGAGGACTGACAACGCTTCGCCCAGGGCACGCTCGCACACATCCAGCACGGGTTAACAACCAAGATCAACTTGTGGAAGCAACTGCATGGTGTCCGGTTCGTCGTGCGCTCGATCGGGTGAGCCGGGATGCCGAAGCTCACCTCGGGAGCGGTCGCGTCAGGTGTGGGGAAGATGGTTAGCTAAGCGTCCGGCGCGGTGTGATCCGGACCGCGGGCTGGTGTGCGGGGAGGTACGCGAGGCAAGCAACGGCATGTCGGCGAGGTCGGGCTCGCTGGGAAAGGTTGCTGGCTGGTGAGCGATGGCGTCCCGTCGTCAGGTGCGGATCCTGACGACGACGTGCTGCTGCGCGCCTTCGTCGTGTGCGGAACAGACCGGTTAACCGTCGACGTGCTCGCCGCGGCCACCGACACCGCGCTGCGAACCCCTCTGCAGCGCCCGGCCGAGCGCGGGTAGCAAGTCGTCTTCCCCACAAACGCGGGGGTGGTCGCCCGCTTTTCGAACGACTTTAGCAGCGGGAGCAATCGGCCCGAGCGACCTGGAGAGCCGACGGATGGGGAAACAGCGCGGTGATCGACTCGGCGACAAGCCCATAGAATGATCAACTATCAGGAGCAAGACGTTACTTCTGATTAACCGGAGAAACAATCGATGCGGACGCGCAGAGCCGCGTCCGGCCAGAAGCGAAGAGAGCTGCCCCGCCCATGTTTAGGACGGCTCGGTCTCGATGAGATCGCTGCGAACTCGCCGGATCTTCTCGATCGCTCGCAGAGCCTCTGAATCCGGGGTTTCGATGTCGCGGACCCCATGTATCGCCGCGTCGGCGCCACTATCGAACAGGGGGATCGGCGACTGGTAGTTCACCGTGGCCTGTGCCGTTTCCGGAATGATGCGGCCTGAGCGGACCGCCAGTCGCAGAGCGAGGAGTTCGTCACCGTCGTGACAGCCCGCCCAGCCGGCGCAAATGCGCCGATGGGTGTGCTCGCCATCGTTCTGGTGACATTGGAACAAGCCGCCTGGCTGCAATCCTGTTTCGGCATCGTAGAGAGGAAGCTTCGCGTACTCGGTCACATCCCAAACGCCCGACGGGACATCCCGGCGGTACGGACAAGAAGCGCACGGTCTCGGGGCAGGAGGCTCGATCTGTTGATCGTCCATGCTCAGACTCCGAATCACAGGCGCACCGACGGGCTCGGGTCACGCCCAACTGCCCTCCCGACAGGAGCCTATCGTACCGTTGATCACGCTACCCCGGGTGCCGCGCGAGGACAGGAACCGGCTCAAGCCGGCCAAAAAGGGCCATGTTCGGCCGCGTCAACTTCGACCCGCTCCGGCGTCGTATCGTCGACCCATGATGATCAACAACCGGTCGATCATCGCAACAGGGCCAGAACCGATGTTGTCCCCGCTGGCGGCCAAACGGACCTCCCTGCCCACGGCTAAATAGCTTCGGTCAGTTCGAAACGCGTACACCCCTGTGGCAGACGACGCGCGAGGAGCCACCTTTCAGCGCCGAGGAAATAGAAGCGCTGCCGGTCCTCGCAGCAGCCGCGAAGATCGCGGCGTGGCATCCCGCCCCACAAGGCGGGTGGAACCTGGTCAGCGCTCGCTCCCTCGCTCGTACCCTGGAGTCGGTCGTTTCATCGCACTTGGACGACTGGACCGACGCCCCGTCCGCAGTGGTGAACGCACTGCACGAGCCGGTCTACGTGCTGCACTACTTCCAAGCTCTGCAGAGCAATGTCAAGGCGATCACCCCACGCGCGGCACAGGTTCTCCGGGCTGCAGCGCTCGTCCGTCATGAGCGCTGGGAACCGACGGTCCTCGGCGACGGCACCTACGACTACGAGCCCGACTGGTCCAACGTGGACCTTGTCACCGCCGAGCTACCGGCAGAGCTTGCTGCTGATGACCCGCGAGGCGGCAGCCTGACCGCGCGATCGTCACCAACCGGATCCACGGCAGCGGCCCTCACCATGGCGACGCGGCGCCCCTGCCCGAGCGACCCTCGATCCCGGCGGCGGCGTGGATCGCGGGCTGGTTCGCGTTGATCAGCTGGGCACTGTGGACCGCATCGCCAAATCTTGCAGGAGCATCTCGAACTAGTTGGGCGCAGTGCTGGCGAGTGCTGCCACGTACTCCGGATGAGGGCTTCCTGTGTGCTGCCAGAGCCGGATCAGCCGTCAATATATGTTGTATAGTCAACTTCCCGGCCACCCTCGAAAACTCGAACCAACGCTGCAGGGTCCAACGCTCGCGTACTTTGCATGAATGCTGCCAGATGCGTTCCTAGGCTCCAGTAGTAACGCGATGATCCGGCACTGCTAACGAGTGGGAAGCGTACGCGAATCTCCATATTTTGCGGCTTGAATACATGGAACACAATGAAACCGAAATTGCCATCGCCGACCACGTCGGTGACATAAAACTCGTCGCCACGCCGATCAGCCTCTTCACGACTGTGGCCGAACGATATGTCCGCCACTTCCTTGAGGTGCGCAAGGGTGCGAAGCGCTGCCGCCGAGTGGTTCATGACCGCCTATTGTACCGACCTCGCTGCCGTTACCCCAAATGTCGCTTCGCCTCGATTTCCTGGACCGGGTCCGTTAACCCACATGGGGCATACCTGCATCCCTTTGCAAAACGCAGTGAGGACTCCAACCGGGCGACCGTCGGGCGAGTGCTCGTTCGGAATTCCAGGAAGCCCGATGCTGTCCAGCGCCAAAGAGCCGACGACGAAATCGAGGGTCTCGGAGGGATCCTGAGTGTTATAGATATTGAGCGTGTAGTTTGGGTTATCGGGGCCACGCATAGATTTTTCTCCTTGCTCGACGGTGGTCGCGACCACCGTCGAACTCTTCACGCCATGGTCGTGGCTTGCATGGAGCATACCGAAGGCGGGCGCACCCGGTTGCCCGACCCGAATCGGCACGTCCTCTCCGTCGGCATCGATAGCGGTCTTCTCGACTACCCACCGGTTGATGGAACAGTTGCGAACCACAGTCTGCGGACCGTTGGAACTCCATTCTCGATGCGCGCCCAGCGGCGTCTCTTCCTGAACGAAGTGCGCCTGAGAGTACATGGTGTCCCCGTAGTGACATTCGTTCCAGAACCCAACCACATTTACAGAACTCTGATCGGAGGCCGACACGGTGACAGGCGCGCCGACGGGAGTGAAGGCACTGGCCCCCAGAGGCCTTCTGTACAGCGTCAGCGTTGCTTCCAGGTAGCGAGCACGCCCAGGACACGACAATGTGGCTGTTGATTGAGTCAAGTCGACCTGGACGCCGTCTGTGCCCGAGGCGAATCCAGTACAGTCAAATCGAGGTACCACCGAGGCGGCAGATGCGGATTGAAGAGTTCCGATCCAGGCAAGAGCAGCAGCAGAAAGAAGAGAAGCAAGAGAGAGCCTTCTCGATCTGTTTGTCAACATTCCTTCTCCCCAAAGAAAATGTTATGGCTAGCCGGGATGGCGACCAAGACCCGCTCAGTCGACCACCTTCAGCCCGGTGACGCCATAGACCATCGGTGTGACTCGGCTCGGAAGGGGAGCCGACAGTGGTATAGCTGGCCCACGCGGGTGATGTGGCGCTGGATGGGGACGGCACCGTCTACGTCACCGACTACGACGACGGGCGCCTACTGGCTGTGGATCTCTCGGCGGGTTCTGTCCGCACCGTCGCCCGCGTTCCGGGTGCGGACGGTGTCGCGCTGGACGGTCGCGGCAACGCTTATGTCTCCACCTGGGGCCGCGGGCAACTGCTCGAGGTCGAGGTGCGGAGCGGGCAGGTGAGCGCGATCGCGGACGGCCTGGGAAGCGCCGCCGGAGTGGCACTGGACGGGACCGGCAAGGCCTACGTCGGACAGAAGAACAACGTCCTGCACGAAATCACGGTGGCCGACAGCACGAAGCGCGTGGTGGCCACCCTTCCGAGCACGGCGAAGACCACCCGGGTGGTGCTCGACGGCGCTGGAAAGGCCTACGCGACCGATCCCGACAGCCATCACCTGTGCGCCATCGGCCTGGCCGATGGCGCACATCGTGTGGTGGCCACCCGCCGCGACCCACCCGCGGGGGCGGTCACCTTCGACCGGCCCCAAGGACTCGCACTGGACAAGGACTGGATGTACGTCAGCACCAAGAAAGGCCTGCTGTGGCGGATCTCCCAGCGCGCCGCGCAGGCCCTCGGCGGCGTCGGCGGCATCATCGCGTAGCTCCACAAAGGACTTTAAAAGCCGACCGGTGAGGGCGTGGAGCGAACAGGGCCGAAGCGGGGTGGCCAGAGCGGCGACTTTGGCTACCACAGCGTCGGTGATCGTGGTGCGCCTCTGCTTCGGCGCCAGCGCCACGATGCCCGCCCCTTCGGCCCTTGTCGGCCGGGGTCCGCGGCCAGGCTGAAGGCTCTGCGGGGGTTGTCGGAGATCGCAATCGTCAACCAGACCTGAGGTCCACTATGGACTACAGGTGAACCAGTGGAAGATTCGCCTGGTTACCCGGCAGTGTCCAGGCCGAAACCCGGGTAACCGCGCGGAAGTCCGGCACCGCGCGGTTCCAAGGACTCGCGCTGCCCCGTGCCGATCAGGGGTGCACCCTTGAACCACGAACGTACGGCTATCGGGCTAGCGAGAGGGTGAGGACATCCCGTACATGGAAGACAACGATCCCGGAGGCCGCCGTCATCTCCGCAGCGCGCAGGACGTGCTCGCCACCGTGCCGTTCGGGCTGCGGGTCGCGGCGGCGGTCTTCGGTCGCCTGCTGGTCGTCGCCGGTGGGCTGGCTCTCGTCGGTTTCGTCGCGGTTCAGCTCGCTTCGATGCTTGTCCCGGTCGCGGTGGCGCTCCTTCTCGCGGGATTGCTGGCTCCGGCGGTGTCCTGGCTGGTGCGCAAGAGGGTGCCACGCGCGCTGGCCACCGCCGTGGTGATGATCGGCGGGCTCGCCGTGGTCGGCGGCATCGTCACGTTCGTCGTGCTCACCGTGACCTCGGGTATGCCCGAACTCATCGACCAGGTCACGCACAGCGTGAACGATCTGCGCTCCTGGTTGCGCACCGGCCCGCTGCACCTGAACCAGGGCCAGCTCGACGACCTGCTCAACCAGCTGACCTCCACGCTGAGCAGCAACCAGGCCTCCATCGCCTCCGGTGCGGTTTCCACCGCGATCACGGTCGGCGAGTTCCTCACCGAGTTCCTGCTCATGGTGTTCTGCCTGATCTTCTTCCTCGCCCAGGGACCGCAGATCTGGGCATTCCTGATCCGCGCGGTGCCCGGCCACATCCGCCACCGCGTCGACGACGCCGGGAGAATCGGGTTCTCCACCCTCGCCAGCTACATTCGCGGCACCGCCGCGGTGGCGATCATCGATGCCGTCGGCATCGGTGTCGGGTTGCTCATCATCGGCGTCCCCCTGGCCGCCCCGCTGAGCACGATCGTCTTCCTCGGCGCGTTCATCCCCGTGATCGGCTCGGTGGTCGCCGGCGCCGCCGCCGTGCTCGTCGCACTGGTCACCAACGGTCTCGTCCCCGCGATCATCGCGCTCGCCGTCGTCATCGGCGTCACCCAGCTGGAAAGCCATCTCCTGCAACCGGTTCTCCTCGGCCGTGCGATCAAGCTGCACCCCCTCGCCGTCGTACTCGCACTCTCGACCGGACTCGTCGCGGCCGGCGTCGCGGGCGCCCTGCTCGCCGTCCCCCTGCTCGCGGTCTTCAGCGCAGCTCTACGCAGCCTGTCCGCGACAAAACCACCACCCGCGCAGCCCTAGAGCAGGCCGCGCTGGCGGTCCGTGAGGCACCAGAACCGGCACGATCGCGGCTGTCGCGGTTCTGCCGGTGGTGAGATGGGATGGGCGTCATGGCTGTACTTCCGATCCGTGATCGCATGGGCAACACGTTGGTGGACGTTCGACTGGTCGCCGACGACGACCTCGTGGGCGTGGTCGAACCAACGGCCGTGCCGGCGTCGGTGGTGGTTGTCGTGCACCACGACGTCGTTCTGATGATGTTCGACCGGTCCCGGAAGCAGTGGGAACTGCCGGGAGGAATGCGGGAACAGGGCGAAACCGCGCGTCAGGCGGCGACCCGTGAGCTGCTTGAGGAAACCGGTATCGGTGGCGTCGGACTAATCTTCGCCGCGGTGGCCGAGTTCGACCTCACCAAGCCACCGCGGCGGGAGTTACTCGCGGTCTACCGGGCTCAGCTTCAATCGGTGCCGCGGCTCGTGGTGAACGACGAAGCAGATGATTTCCGTTGGTGGCACCCAGCTGACGCGGTGAGCGACGACATGAGCCCGCTGGACTCGGAGATCGCGCGTCGCGTATTTCACTCCACAACGACCTGAACATACTCCTGCGCGGAGGACAGGCGCGGCCGCTGGTCCGCCGCTGTCAGCCATGGCCGATCGGTGTTCGCGACATGAGCGGGGGGTGGCTGGTTGCTGGGTTCACCCCCCACGCCTCCGAAGGTCGGGGTACCGATTATTCGCCACCTCGTGGTTGGGTTGGTCCGAACGGGGGCAATCTTCGGGACCGCTGTTTCGGTTGAGCGGTCGTGGGGAAGTATCGGTGCGGTCCGCCGGGCGGGGATCTTCCGCACCCCGGCTGTTCCGCCCCGGTTGTTGGTTCCCCGTCGAAGAAAGTGTTGGCAGCAGTGACGACTTCGATCGATCTCCCCTCCTCGGCTGACTTGCGCACGGCACGAGCGTTGCGCGGGTATGTCGCCGCCGTGGCCCGTGCGGTCGGTGTCGGATTCGAATCGTGCACGGTCGATCTCGATGTGCCGGTTTCGGCGTATGTCGCCCTCGACGGGCGGCATCCCGGGTTCCCCGACCGTGATCTCGCGCTGCTGTGGGACGAGCGGCACGGCTGGTCCGCGGCGATCGAAACCCATTCCGGGGAAGACCTCATCGTGCTCACCTATCTCGGTGGATCCACGGTGGTGCCGTGCCCGGACGCGGTCGCCGAGTTCGCCGCCGCGGTGACGGCGGGTGGGAGCGAGTGCGGGCAGCCCGAGCCACCGACCCCGTCAGGGGGCCGCGCAAGCCTTGTCGACTCACTCATGGTGTATCTCGGCACCGCTTCTTGCGCCGGAACACACGTCTGAGAAGCGTTCGGTGGTCAGGTTCGGGGTTGGTAGCGCGCGGCGGAGCAGGAGGGTGTCGTCGGGGTGCAGGACGACATCGTGCATCTGGTCGAGCAGAACGGTCGGCAACTGCCGGGTTTCGGTGCCGCGGACTCGGCCGGCGAGGTCGAGGAGGCGGCGTTCTCCGGCGAGGAGGTCTTTGCGGCTTTCGGTGAGGCCGTCGGTGTAGAGCAGCAGCAGATCGCCGGGGCGCAGCTGATCGCGGTGCAGTCGCACGCTTCCCGGATTCGGGAACCCGATACCCCGACCGGGTATCTCGAGATAATGGGCCGGGGCGAGCAGGGCTGGTGGATGGCCGCCGTTGGCCAGGAGCAGGGTTCCGGTCCGCGGATCGAGGCGGGCCAGGAGCACGGTGGCCATGTCCGCGGGCCGGGTGAGCGCGACGGTGGCCGCGGTACGGGCGACGAGATCGCCGATCGGGTGGCCTTCCAGGGCCAGGGTGCGCACGGTGTGCGTCACGTTCAGGGTGGTGCGCGTCGAGGTGATGCCGTGCCCGACGGCGTCGACGATGGTGATGTGCAGGGTGCTGTCGGGCAGGACGAACCAGTCGTAGAGATCGCCGCCGACGGGGGCGTCGATTTCCGCGGGCTTGGACCGGGCGCCGAGTTCGATATCGGGCACCGACGGCGGAGGCGGGCGTAGCGCGTCTTCGAGTTCGTGGAAGATCGTGGTGTGGGCGGCGCGGAGCTGCTCCTTCTGGTGTTCCAGCTGGGCGTACATCGCCAGCACGCCGCGGTTGGTCTCGGCCAGTTTGTTCTTCAGATCCCGCAGCTGCCCGCGCGCCAGATCGGCTTCGGCGACGACGGCGGCCACTTCCTCGTCGGCGTCCCCACCTCGCGACGCGATCGTGGGACCGAGCGGGATGGGTACGTGCCAGACCACGGAGTTCGCGGTGCCGGGATCGGGTGCCAGCGGCAGGGTGGGCGGAGTCGCCCACGACCACAGCGAACACGCGCGCAAGGTCACCGTCACGGTGGTCGTCAGGCTCTGCTGCGTGTCGCGGGCGCGGCGGTGCGCGTCGAGGCGCACCGGGGTTCCGGCGGCGAGTGCGGGTTCGGCGACGGTGGTGACGGCGAGGACCAGGCGTGCTCGCTGGGCGGTGGTCAGCCCGTGTTCGTCGCTGAGACGACGGACGAGGTCGCGCAGCTGGGGCATCGACGCCACGCGGGGAGCGGTCATGCGGTGCCGCCGGTGGTGAGCACGAGGACGGTGGCGTCGTCACGCGGTTGCCGGTGGCGCTGGATGAGGCGGGCGGCCAGCAGTGTCGGGCTCAGCGAGGGCACGATTTCGGTGGCGGGCAACGGTTGTCCGTGGACCCCGTCGGTGTGCACGACGATGGTGGCGGGACCGGTCAGCGGGCGTCGTTGGACGGCGGGAACCAGCGCGCCGCCGCGGCCGACGATGCCGGGGCGGCTGAGCAGGTGGTGGTCGCCAGTGCCGTCGTGGACGAGCGCGTGGACGTTGCCGACACCGCAGAACTCCACAGTGGACGGACTGATCCGCAGCAGTGCCACCGCGGCACCGCGGGTTCCGGTGATTCCCTGGTGTATCGACCGCATCGCGTCCACCAGCGGCAGACCGAGACTGGTGTGGAAAGAGCCGGTGGCCGCCCGCGCGGCGATCGCGGCGTCGTGGCCGTGCCCGAGGCCGTCGACCACGAGCACGTCACGGCGTCCGATGCCGGCGGCGACGGCGAGCGCGTCGCCGCTGACCTGTTCACCGGCCGCGGGCAGGCAGAAGTACCCTTCCGCCGCCGTGTCGGCGTCCCCGGTGCGGCTGCGGGTGGGGGTGGGGGCGGTGAGGTCGGCGGCGGCGAGGGTGCCGCGGCCGGGTTCGGTGTGGATGTGGAACCGGGTCGCCATGCGGTGGATCGCGCCGAGTCCCGCGCCGAGGGTGCCGGTGGTGGTGTGCCGTCGGTGAGGCAGCGGGCCACGTCGAGCATGCCGGGCCCCTCGTCACTGGACGCGATCGTGATCCCGGCGCCGGTGAGCATGGGCTGGACGTAGAGATCGCCACCCCCGGCGTGCTTGTCGAGATTGCTCGCCAGCTCGGAGGCGATCACCGCGGCGATGTCCGGCTGCGCGGACGGCGTTTTGCCTGTTAGCCGCCGTTACCTCGGCCGCCGTTGGAAGCAACAGTGACGAGGAATGACCTGAGGAGTCGCGTCGCCTCGGACCGCCACTGGGATGCTGCGGAACGGGCGTGTGACCTGTCCCTTCCCCGGAAGGGTTTCACCAGAGGGTGGTGGGGGTAGCAATACGGTGGCCGTTGGTCTTTCGGGGGCCAGGGTTACGGCCGTGGGTCCTTGAGGTAGCGGGTAGCAGGCCGGTACCTCAAGGACCCACCCATGCGCCGATTCCACGGAAGCCACCTTTCTTCGTCGTGGCAACGTTTATCACCGCGGCGATGCGGGTAGTCAGTGTGTGTTGGGCGAATCCGTTTCCGTCGCCGGGAGTGGCTTACCCAATAGCCTTCCGGGTAGCCCGGACCTTGCTGCCCGGAAGGGTACCCCGGCGGGGCACAGCGTTTTGGTAGACGACAGCGGGGTAGTTCGCCGCCGGAAGCGAATAAGTGTGAAGGGGCCGTCCGACGGTGGACGTAGCCTGTTCGTACCACCGGACTCCTGAGCGGCAGTGCCGACCCGCATCGACACCCCAGTAGCCGCCCCGAGCTTTCCACAGCCGGCGCTGTGACGTGCAACCGTTGCGCGCCAACGAACTGTTTCCCCTGGGGTGGCCCTGGGTACCGCTGATGCGCGAGACGGGGCTTCAAGAAGCCGGGGCTCGGTCCCGCGGCCTCCCGGGTGCCCCGGTCGCTCGGCGGATCCGGCCGCCCGGGAGGTCCCCCAAAATCCCGGGTTTGGAACACGAATGCGAGTGGTAGTTGACCTAGCAGCGGGTGAGCCTAGGTTTCGTGTTCCCCACCCTCGCGGGGCCCAGGTTCGCACGCTCGCCCCTCACCACGGCTCCCGGGCGGGTATCTCCCTCGACGCCCCGCCCGCCCGGGAGCCTTCCTACCGCCGAGACTCACAACCTCCCCAATCCCATGTGCGCCGAGCGCGCTGACCAGAGGACGCGACAGAGCGCCAGCGGGCGGACGAGTGACTTGCGCTACGCTACGGAGTCGCGAGAACCGGCTGCGCCGACATCTGGCAAGGAACACCGACAGAGTTCGCGGGCCTCGTCGGCGGACAGGCCGAACATGCGCAGCACTCGACGGCCAGCGCTGGCGGCAGCCGGGCGGGAACGATGGGTCCCGCAGGCGCTGGCTGGCCTCGACATCCGCGACGTAGTCGGTGCGGGCCCCCTCGCGAGGGGCCCCAGCGGAGGCTTTCGCCAGACGAGCCTCGCCACACCCGCAGATCTTCAGGACGTGGTAACCGAGGCAATCCCCGCACGCGTCGACGCGTCCACCCTTCCACTTCCGCGGCGCGGTGCGATCGCGCACTGCTTCGATCCACTCGTGCCCAGCCGGACACAGCCACCACACCTCCACATCGCTGTCGACGGAGATGGTCTGCGGTGTCCAGCTCGTGTTCTTGCCCGGGTGCCACATCGCGGCAACCCGCGCGCACCGCGTGGCCAACGACCGCTCAGGGCTCACCGCGGTCACGGCCGGGTAGCCAAGCCGGTGATAGGCGCCTGCGCAGCGGCGTTCGCCAACCAGGACATCGTCAGCCGCGGTTCTCCTTCCCTGCCCCGGTGGTGCGGCACTCACACCCGAGACCGCGTCGGCGTGATCGTGCGGTCAGCCGATACCGAGGACGGCCTTGGCCGTGGTCCAGTCGGTCAACATGGCGTGCTGGGCGGCGGCGAGTTGAGCCTTGCCCGCACAGACCGCTTTCTTCACCGCGTTCTCCACCGAATCCTTGGAGTAGGAGTTCTGATCGCCGTCATGGGGTTCCGGCCAGAGGTTCCGCGGATCGCGCGGCGCGCCACCCAATTCGAGCGGCAAGAAATGATCTTCCTCGTAATTCGACATATCCGTGTCAGAATACCCGTAATCCGCGATCCCCTGTTTTTTGAGCTGGTTAGTGTAGGACGTCGGCGGCCTGATCGTCTTCGTCCACCCCGGCGTGCAGATCGTCGAGCCGATGCTGTTCTGGGTGACGTCCGGGTTGGTCGCTCCCGGTGTGCACGCGGGATCCGGCAGGGGCAGCTTCGCCTGGGAGCACCGTGCCGCGGCCGTGCGCGGTGCGGTGGTTGTGGTGCTGGCGTGGGCGGCAGGAACCACCAGGCACAGCGAGCCAGCCAGGGCCGCGGCGGACACGGTGATACGCGCGAATCGAGCCATCACAAGGTCTCCCTTCCCAGAATCCAGTGCTGACATCGTGCGCTGGTCCCCGCGGCGAGCACCACCCGCTCGAGCAGAAAGCCGTGCAGAATTTACCTATCGCTCAACTAGCGAGGTACCAAACCACGCATTCAGGCTGCAAACGTTCAGTCTGGCCGGACTGGTGTACAGCCACTCCCGCACAGATGACCACGCCGAACCGTCTTCACGCATTACCGCACGCCTCGCGTTCACCGGGAAATAGGGTGGTCGCCGACGGGATCCGCAAAACGTCGGCCCGGCGATGTGAAGGTTCGGCGCGGGCGTGGCTCAGTACTGGATCAGTACGTTTTCAAAAACCCGGGTCCGACGTCGCCGATCACGAGAAACTCGCCGGGAGCGTTCTCGGTGGAAATCGCTCGTATGCGCTCTTCCCACCGTGCTGGCCAACGCGTCGCAGCGGTCCACCGCACACCGGTGGGGGGAGCCGGTTGAGGTCCACCTCGCGCAGGTCCGCGGCGGCCATGTCGGTGACCGCGATGTTGAGTTCCTGGATGGCAGCGACGATGTCGATTGTTCAAGTCGGGCTTCCCGCCGAAGTACGCCCAAATGGGTGCTGATGGCGCTCGACCGAAACGCTCGCCAGGACGATGGCGACCAGGACAACACGGACACCGACATGCACGATCGCGCAGGGGGCTGATGATGGCGGGACTCGACTTCGGCAAGTTGACAAAGCGATCGGTCGTGGATTCCGCCACGGAACCGAGGCGCATCTTCGCCGCACTGCCGGCTCGCGACCCGAAGTACGCCCGACCGTGGGACGTGCAGACGCAGGTGTGGGACCGCTGGCACGAGCGGCGTACCAAGTCGGACCTGCTGGTCAAGATGAACACCGGCGGCGGCAAGACCGTGGTCGGGCTGATGATGCTCAAGAGCTGCCTTAACGAGGGGGCCGGTCCGGCCGTCTGCATCACCCCCGATATTTACCTCGCCGACCAGGTCGGGGACGAAGCCAGGGCCCTGGGCATCGAGACGACCGACGATCCCCGCTCAGGTCGGTTCCAAGCCGGGAAGGCCATTCTCGTCACCTACGTGCACAAAGTGATCAACGGCTTGTCCGTGTTCGGCGTTGTGGGCGACACCCGGCAGCACATCGAGATGGGCTCAGTGCTGGTTGACGACACGCACGCCTGCCTGGCGACCTTGGAAGACCAGTTCACGCTGACCATTCCCCGCGGCCACGCGGCCTACAACGCGCTGGCCAACCTGTTCGATGATGCACTGCGGGATCAGTCGCCCTCGGCACTTCGAGACCTGGCCGAAAACGTCCCCGGTGTCGCGCTCCGTATCCCGTACTGGGCCTGGGCTGACCGCCACGAGCAGGTTCTCAACGCCCTGCATCCACATCGCGCGAGCGACGAGTTCAAGTTCGTGTGGCCTCTCGTCCACGAGGTTCTGCAGCTGTGTGACGTGGCGATCAGCTATGGAGAGATCGAGATCAAGCCTCCGTGCCCGCCGATCGATCGAATCCCGAGCCTGGCCGCCGCCCAGCGCCGGATCTACCTGACCGCGACCCTGGCCGACGACAGCGTCCTGGTGACGCACTTCGACGCCGCGCCGGCCACGATCGCCACGCCGATCACCCCGCAGACCGCGGACGATCTCGGCGACCGCATGATCCTGACCCCGCTGGAAACTCACCCCGGTACGACCGACGAGGAAGTACGCGGCTTCCTGGTCGATCAGGCCGAGCAGCACAACGTCGTGGTCATCGTGCCGTCCCGTCGCCGAGCCGCGTTCTGGCGCGACGTCGCCGACGCCGAGCACGACAGCAAGACCATCCACGATGGCGTCCGCGCGCTGCGGGACGGACACGTCGGCCTCGTGGTGTTGATCAACAAGTATGACGGCATCGACCTTCCCGGCGACGCCTGCCGCATCCTTGCCCTCGATGGGCTTCCCGAGGCATACAGCGCCTTGGACCGCATCGAAGCCCTCGCGCTGGACGAGAGCGACGCGATGATCACCCGGCAGATCCAGAGGATCGAACAAGGTATGGGCCGCGGCGTGCGGTCCAACGACGACCACTGCGTGGTGCTGCTGCTCAGCTCGAAACTCACCCAACGCCTGCACAAAGCCGGCGGCGCAGCCAAGTTCAGCCCGGCCACTCGAGCCCAGCTGACCCTGTCCGGACAGGTCGCCGACATGCTCCACGGGATGCCGTTCAGCGAACTCGGCAGCGTGATCGACCAGTGCCTGGACCGAGATCCGGAGTGGGTCACGGCCAGCCGCGACGTCCTCGACGGCGTTACCTACCCGGCTACCAGCACCATCTCGGCCATTGCCGTGGCCGAACGGGAGGCGTTCCGCTTGGCCGAGCTCGGCCGCTACCGGGACGCTCACGCGAAGATGCGCGAGGCGATCACCGCTGCCCGCGGTGATCGGCGGCATGAGGGCTGGCTCAAGCAGCGGGCCGCCGGCTATCTGCACTTGGTGGACCCGGCTGCCGCTCTCCAGATGCAGAAGTCCGCGCAGACCGACAACAAGGCGGTGTTGCGTCCGCGCGACGGCGTCGAGTACCACCGCTTGAGCGGCATCGCCGATCAGGCTCGGCAGGCCGCGGAGTACCTGACCGCGCGCTACGACAACGGGAACGACCTGATCGTCGGCGTCGCAGCAGTCCTTGACGACCTCACGCCGGACCCGGCCAGCGTGCCGAACTTCGAGCAGGCCATGCACGATCTGGGCCTGCACCTCGGGTTTGGCGCACAACGACCTGAGCGCGACACCGGAGAAGGGCCGGACGTGTTGTGGTCCCTGGGCGAGCTGACATATCTGGTCATCGAGTGCAAGAGCGGCAGCACGACGGACGCGATCTGGCGCCACGATGCCGAGCAGTTGTCGCACTCGATGGACTGGTTCGACGAGAAGTACGACCACACCTCCAGCGCGACCCCGCTCCTCATCCACAACACCAACGTGCTGCACAAGCAAGCCTCCGCCCGGCCCGGGGCCCGAGTGATCACCTTCGCCAAGCTCGCGAAGCTCCGCGAAGCCGTCAGCAAGTACGCCGCAGCACTGGCAGCCGACAACGCCTACCAGGACACCGACAAGGTCAGTGCCCAGCTGGCGACCTGGGGTCTCAACGGCAAATCCTTCGTCCAGAAATGGGGCGTGGCGCCGCGCAAGCCCTGACCGTTCAGGAACCGTGGCGCCAGCACCATGCCGTCACTGAAAAGAAGAACCAGTGGGGGCAACTCCATCCGCCCTGGGACGCGCTGATCGACGAAGGTGTCGCCGTAGCATCACGCGCTAACCATCCAGACAGGCGCGGCAAAACGTCGCGCCCACCGTCCTGGGACCGCTCTCGTCGACACCACTCGGAACCGCTCAAGGGCGACATCCGTGGCGGCTTACTCCGTGCGCGGCCACACGGTCCCTCACGTGGCGACCGGCAACGCGGTGCTCGACGCGTCCCAGCCGGGACAGACGGCGAGGGATATCGAGATATCGGAATTCGACGAGATTGTGGATTCGCCTGGTAGGTAAAAATGGGTGAGGCTGGCGACGTCGGCTCCGACCCCTCGGCCGCCATTGCCCCACCCCGCTCGGCGAGGCACCGTAACCCTGATCGGGCTCCCCGAGCGTTCTTGCCGTGATCTGAACGGACGGACACATGGCCCGTCCGGTTCTGCGAAGAGTTTCGTCGTCCGGACGCCAGGACTCAATATTCTCGGACAGGTTCGGACACCTCCCGGACAGCGTGCGAAGTAGCCCCGTGCCTGCGCCTGGGCCGCGTGAGCTGTGAAGCAACAAGATCGGCGAACTACGAAAATATCGAATATTCGATATGAAGCAGGTCACAGTTCCATGCACACTAATGAGTGAACGACTCCACTCGAACGGCCCAGTTGCCCCCGCGTGGCGATGATCTTCGGACGCGTCCGGACAGAATCGAATTGCAGCGGATGACTTGCGCAAACCACTAAAGGCACGCTTGGATTCGTTACGCAACCGAGCCTCTTCGGCCGCACACCACCGGCGTTCACTCCGACCGCCGCGCGGTCCGAGGAGGTGAGGGTAACCCTGAAGCTCGATCTGCTGGGAGAATTCCGTGATCTGGACCGTGTATCAATTCACCGCGCCCGCTGGCGGTGACCATCCCCCTTCGCCGGCGCCGCTGGTCTCCCGCCGTCGGCGGACGCCCGCGGGCGTCCGCCGGTGAGGCGCGGGGAGGTGGCACCGCCCGGGAGAGCCGTGACGTGAAGACCCGTGATTTGGGCGCGCTGGTCGCCGAGGTGCACACCCGCATCTCGCACTACCAGCCGGCGAAGCAGCTGTGGCGGTGTCAGCAAGCGTGCCCGGAATTGTCAGACTCCGTGCTGCTGTCGACGTGGGATCCGGCGTCGCCGACGCTCAAGCCGTGGGAGATCTACGAGTCGGTGCTGCAGGCGGTGGAAGCGCCCGAGCGCGATATCCGGGCGATCCGGCAGACCTACCGCCGCGCGGAGGTGCTGCAGCGCGCGGGCGCGTCCCGGCACCGTTCTGGATCGGGCTGGTGGCCGCGGGCGGGCGCGGCGGGCGCCGGGCCGGGCCGAGTCGAGCGGCTGGTCGCCACGCTGGAGAAGGCCGACCATCGCGAGTTGCCGCCGGAGCTGAACTGGATCGCCGACGAGGCCGGGTTCATGGAGCAGTTGCGGACGCTGCGCCTGCGGTCCGGGCTGTCCTACCGGCAAATCGAGCAGCAGAGCATCGCGATCGATCGTGATCACGGCATCCGCCGCAGCACGCTGAGTGATGTGCTCGGCCGGGACACGATCCCGAGTTCGGAGCCGCAGCTGCGGACGTTGCTGGCGGTGCTGACCGCGAGCGGCCCCCCCGATCCCCATGGGATCGCCGCGGGCAGGGCACTGGCGAGCGACTACATCGCGGTGTGGCGGCGTTTGCGGGCCACGCGCAATATCCGTGCCCAGGGCGCGGTGCCGGTCTCCGCGGCCCCGAGCGTCCCCGATGGCGGGTCGCCGCGGGCCGCGCTGGCGGGCCTGTCCCGCGAAGAGGTCGAGCTGCTGGCGGTGACCAACGGCGGGATGCCGGTGGACGCGATCGCGGCCAGTTGGCTGATGCCGCCGGAGCAGGTCTTCGAGATGCTCTCCCGCGCCCGCAAGCGCATGCAGAACACGGTGGCCGCGTTCGAGCCCGCCCCGACCCATCCCCTGACCTACGCGTGGCGATGAGTATCTGGAAGGGCGCCGGCGGCCGCGGCCGGTCAGGACTTGGCCGCCACGCCGCACCACATGAACGGACGGGCGCGTTCCTGCTCCGCGTCGAGCACGACACCGAGCCGGGGGCGCCAGTCGGGCGGGTGTACGACGCCGGGTTCGAGCAGGTCCCATCCCGGTGCGTCGAGCAGGGACGAGACGGCGGCGTGATCGCGAAGCCACATCGGGTTGCTGGTGCGCTGGTAGGAGGCGACCACCTCGGCGATCTGGGCGGCGCCCTCGGGCGGGGCGGCGTCGTTGCTGGCGTGGGAGATCGCCAGCCAGCTGCCCGGCGCGACCCGTCTGCGGTAGGTGTCGAGGATCCGGTGCGGCAGGTCGCCGTCGCCGACGAAGTGCAGCACCGCGATCATCAGCACGCAGATCGGCTTGCTGCGGTCCAGCCGCTGGGTCTCCCGGTGTTCCCAGATGGCGTCGGGGTCGCGCAGGTCGGCCTGGACGAAGGCGGCCCAGTGCGCGACGTCGTCGTCGAGCAGGAGCTGGCGGGCGTGTGCGGCGGCGACCGGTTCGTAGTCGACGTAGACCACGCGGGCGTCGTCGACGCGGTCGAGTTCGCCGGACTCGGCGATGACCTCGTGGATGTTGCCGACGGTGGGCACCCCGGTTCCCAGGTCGAGGAACTGGGTGATGCCGGCGTCCAGCGCGGCGTTGACCACCCGGCGCAGGAAGTCCCGGTTGTGCCGGGCGCAGGCCTTCACCTCCGGCCAGGTCTCCACGGCGCGCTCGCCGAAGACCCGGTCGACGGCCCAGTTGCTGGTTCCGCCGAGGTACCAGTCGTACATGCGAGCGGAGTTGGGCTTGGTCAGATCGACGTCGGTATCGCTGAGCTGCGGCGGCGCGTGGTCGGCGGGTTCGGGCACCTGTGCTCCCCCTCGACGGGTCCCTGGGCGGGGACGGTTCCGTGGACGACCGTAGCGCCGGGCGCGGATCGGCCACTCCGCTCAACGGGGTGTAGTTCGCCGCCGCGATGCCGGGCACCGCCCGCGGATACCTCCAGGTCACAGACCGTCGGTCAACGGTCCGTCCCACGCGATAAACGGTCGGTAGTGGCACGCTCGCCGCATACACCCGATTTTGCAGGTCAGCGCTTCACCCAGCGGAAGTAAGATACTACCGACAGTGCGAACACGGGACCAGCATCAGCTATTGCGCGATTAATCGGAAAACTAAGATGATCTTGAGAGGCGACATGAAATTGCCCTGATGCTGGGTGTCGACCGTCGCATCGCGATTGGCGAACGGGTGGTTAATCAGATGGTTTCCGCAGTAAGCGGCATACGAAGATGATCAAGAAATACCGTCGGCCCTCAGGGCGGCCGTGATCGGCCGAGCCGATCCCCGATGACCGCACAACGACGATATGAATTCTGGGCTCGATTAAGGACGGATCGTGCTGGCACGATCGATATGGGTCAGCAATCTGGAGGAGAGGTCGGTATCGTCGATGCGCCCGCCGCGACGGCGGCACGAAAAAAGCGCGACCCCTTGGTGCAACAAGGAGCCGCGCGAAGGTCCAATCCCGCCATGCGAACAGCTAAGGACAGAACGATGCGAATGCTACAGCGCCACGGGGAGTTCCCGCTGCGGCGCACGTCACCCGAAGGGACTAGCGGGCAGGGGGAAGTGTCCCTTCGGACCCTGCTCGATACCGCGCCGCGGTCCTGCACGCCCGGAGGAGCCCCATCACCGCTATGGCGGCTGCGGCCGGCGCTGCTGCTCGCCGTGCTGGCCGTCGGCGCGGCCAGCACGCTCGGCCTGGCCCGCCGCGGCATGGCCACGCTGGGCCTGCCGCTGGCTGGGGCGCTGGTGAGCGCGATGGCGTGGGTCACCGCGACCTCGACGCGGCGTCTCAGGGTGCCGGCCCGCACCTGATTCGGGACCCGGCCCACGCACCGAACCCCGCGGGCGAGGACCACGACGGATGTTCGCGGTGTGGCCGCTGGTGCCACCCAGGCCACACCGCGATCCCCGATTGATGTCCGCCCCGACGGGACATCCTCACTCGACCACCACGCGGCTCGGAAACGGCGTGGCGACACGCTGATCATCCGCGTCCCGCGCGAGGTGTCAACCACCTCGACATCCCGCGCGGGACGCGCGAGCAGTACGTGCCGCCGTGCCGTTCCGAACAGCGGACGGTGACCAGAGCTGGGGTTTGCCGCGCCGCGCACCCGTGACGGTAAGGCCGTGACGAGTCGTGAAACCTGTGGCAGGGGCCATAAAACCAGGCCTGGGATGGGATGCGGGATCCGCCCGGATCACCCTCGTGGCCCGCCACACTGATCGCAGAAAGTCACCACGTGCCCGGGGCAAGTCGTACCGCCACCCACGACACGCCCCGGCCACACCGCCCCCGCGAGACACCGCTCCCGACGACACATGTGAGACCTCCAGTGAAGATCACCTTGATTCCTCCTTCCCCGATGCCCAGCTGCACGCCCGGCCCCTGGCCGCGGCTCGCCGTGCTGCTCACGGTCATGCTGGCACTGCTACTGCTGGTGTGGTCGGGCTACACCGCCGACGCCGCGCTGGCCACGATCGCGAAGGCCTGCGCGGTCGCGACCGCCACCGCCGCCGCGATCACCACCGGCCGGATCCGACGCCTCACCCCGACCCCCGGCGCCCAGCGGTAGCAGGAGAACCACGATGCACCAGACACGCCCGCCGCACCCCAAGACCGCCGAAGCGGCGCTGCGCGCCGAACTGAAGCGACTGTGGGAGCTCGATAACAAGCCCAGCCCGGAACGCCTGGCCCTCCGCACCGGGAAGTACTCCGCCGAGGTGTTCACCACGTTCCTCTCGGGCACCGGCCCGCTGACCCACCCCCAGATCGAGGCCATGGCCCGCGCCGTCGCCCCGCGCGACGCGCGGGCAGAATTCATCCGCCGCTGGCGCGAGATCGACCAAGCCCGCCAAACCGAACGCCACCGCCAGCGCACGGGTCACCCCACCGGCACCGCGAACACCGCGCTGACGCCGGTGGGCATGGCCCTGTCCGCCATCACCCCCGCGGGATTCGCGGTCGCGCTCGCCTGGCTGCGCACCGCGACCGGCCTGACCTACGACCAAATCGACGACCGCACCGGCGACGAGGTCTCCCGCAGCCGCGTGCACCGGTTCATCCAGAACGGGGAATGCGCCGACGAGGAGTTCGTCGACGCCGTGCTGCGCGTCCTCGTCCCGTCCGACACCGAGCGCGCCCCGTGGATGTTCTCCTGGCGCCGGGTCACTTCCAGCACCCAGCCCACCGCCACGCCCACCGCGGCCCGCGCCGACACGAACCGCATGACCGTGCACCTGACCCACGAAACGGCGCAAACCGTCGAACGCGTCGCCGTGTGCGCACTGGCAACCGTGCTCGCGGGCGTCTCCCTCAGCAGCACCATCCTCGCCCGCAACCGCATCGACGGCTACGCCCGCTGGCTGACCACCACCACCGGTCTCACCGCCAACCTCACCCTCCTGATCATCACCGCCGTGCGCGCCTACCTGCGCCTGCGCGCCGCCCCCGAAGACACTCCCGAAGACACCGCGGCGTAGCACGGTCCGCCGATCCATTCCTCGCCGGCGAGCGAGGAATCGGCGGCCAGTCCCTTGATCCGGCAGGCGATCTCGATCCACTCCTGCGCATGCCACCGGAGCGCGCCCGAGGTCGCGGCGAGCAGGTCCTGGCGGTCGGTGCGGGAGAGACCTGCCCAGGTTTCTTCGCCTTGCTGGAGCCCAGCGATCAGGTCCGCGGGCGGGCATCGCGCTTTCGGGCCGTCGAGGATTTCGGCGGCCTGGCGAGCTTGCGATCCCCTCTGTCACTTCGCCGTCGCTTTCGTGGACAGCCCCGAACTCGTCAACGACAGACTTCGCTGTAGCCGACGACGGTGGCAGGCAGCGTTCACTCAGCTACCTCGTGGAGTATGCTCGGCGTCGGCCACGTGGCGATGGCCCCTCTCCGAAGTGCATCCTGCTGCCCACATCAGCACCGCACGCTCGAGGACAAGCGGCTGGGTTGAACCCGGCAGCACGTCACGACCGAGACGATGTAGTCCCTGACGAGCAGGGGGAATGTGGGGCCGCCCTGCGTGGGAGACAACATCATGAATTCCCGGTCGAGGAAACGTCGCATCCGCGCCGCGGCCAACCGCTCTGGCGAGTCCTACACCACGACACTGCGCAAGCGCACCGCCCGCGCAGAACCCGCCAGCAGCACCGAAGCCACACCCATTTCCTGGGTTGCTCCCGGGCTCCTCCTTGGCGTTCGAGTGGACGTAAACCTCCCAGGGGCGGAACTCCACGCTTCCGGGTCCGGGGTGATCGTGTCCAGTACCGTTACGTCGCTCGATAGCCAATTCTGCCGCGTGGCCTTGCTACCAGTGGACGGCCACAACGACGATGGTCGGCTGCTGGGCGTCGAGTCCGACATATGGGACATGCGTCCCTCACCTGCTGAGATCGCCGAAGCCGCGCAACGTGGCGAGGGACGCTGTCGGCTCGGGCGGCCTCTCTACCAGCCTGGCGACATCCCGACCTCCGTGCTGGCAACAGTGCCCGAGCTGGAAAGAATGCGCCTGCGACCGCACCCCGGGCAGCCTCCCCTCGCGAGCAGGAAGAAGAAGTCCGGCGGGACCGACGACCTGTACGCCACTGCCTTGGCTGAGCCGATCCCCGCGAAGAGCCCCCGGGACAAAGCCCGGCAGGAGCGGGCCCGAACCTGCGCGGAATGCCACGCAACATCGAAAGTCCCCTTCAAAGAAGGAGACGACGGAAAGCATTACTGCGCGACGCACTTGGACGAGGCTAATGCTCGCACGGCACACCAAGCGGTCGCCGATCAAAGTTTCCGCGCGGTTCTATGGGCACGCGAACTCATGCTCGACCCCGCGACGGTGCTTGTAGGAACATCCTGGGACCGAGAAATACAAGGATACCGATTACGGGTTGAAACCTTTTCCAGCGACGTGGTCGTCGACCGACTTCTACCACGCCTGGAAAGGCATATCCAAACCCAAAAACTGGTCAAGTACCTCCCAAGCTGGGTGAGCGACCCCGACGCTCATACCTGGACCACGTCACGCATCATCGAGGCGCCGATCGCGCATGCAGTCGCCGCATACCGGGACCTGCTCCGAGCCGTGTCAGCGGACACGTCTTGTCACGCGCCCAACGTTCACAAAAAGGACAACTTCTCCCGCCGGTACACGGAATTCATTCAGCCGCTGGCCGCG
Source organism: Amycolatopsis sp. CA-230715 (assembly GCF_018736145.1). Classification (GTDB taxonomy): domain Bacteria; phylum Actinomycetota; class Actinomycetes; order Mycobacteriales; family Pseudonocardiaceae; genus Amycolatopsis. The sequence goes on along the minus strand of NZ_CP059997.1, from coordinate 4,771,563 downwards.
CCTGACACCGCACCAGTTCCCGGCTACGCCGACGCCGAACCAGTTCGGCCACACACGTCACAGAGCGCCGCCGACGTCATCGAACAAATGCGAACAGTGCTCCGCGAAATGGGCGACACGGCTCTAACCGAAGAACAGATCAAGCGAGCCAAACGACGACCACGTCAACCCAAGCTAAACGGCGTCGAACGAATCCGCCGCGACAGGCTCCGCGCCACCGCCAACCCGGACGGCAATCCTTCGCTCCTCGCATCCCGCTTGTATCGCGACGATTGAGGCGAATGCTAGCTAGCGAACAGGGGTCGGTGCGTTGCCGAAGTTCACGCGCCGACTGCCCAGCACTCGACAGCGCTGGACTTGATCTCCCCTGTTCCAAGGGGCACGTGCGTCGCCCCTGAGCCCGCGAGGCCGTATACCGGGCGTACTAACCGACGGCGCAAACTCTGACGCTCAGTTCACCAGGGCTGGTTTCTCGCTGTGCGCTAGACTTTATGGCTAGGCGATCTGTCCATTGAGGACACCGATGCGGCCGAAATAAACAAAGCTGGCCGTGCCTGGCACGTTCGGTACCGACGCGGGCGAAGCGATCCGGGGAGCGGAGCTACCCTGGCAGGTAGCGCCAGGGGTTGTTGTCCGTGGAGGGGAGCGTGGCCATGGAAGCCGAAGACCGCGGGCCATCGGGCGTCGGGCAGCGAGTCCGCGCCGCGCGCAAGCTGCACCCGAACCTGACCCAGCAGCAGCTCGCCACCCGGATGCATGTATCGGTATCGCTGGTGTGCCAGGTCGAGCAGGGGCTCAAACCGGCGTCTCCGGCGTTCGTCGCGGCGGCGGCGCGGGCGCTGAACCTGACCGTCTACGACCTCTACGAGCAGCCCAGCCCGCAGTTCGGCACCGAACGCGAGGGCATCGCCGAGTTGGAGACCGCCGTGATCGCCGGGCCCGCCCTGGCCACCGACGGGCCCGCCCAGCCCCTGGACACGCTCGCGCGGGCGGTGGACGCCGTCGCCGAACTACAACGGAAATCGTGCTACGACCGGTCGTCGGCGGTGATGCCCGATCTGCTCGCCGCCCTGCACACCGCCGCCGCCCACGCGCGTGCTGGGGCCGAGGCCGAGCGGGCGCACGCGTTGCTGACCCACCTCTACCAGTGCGTCACGATCTGCCTACACCGCCTGGGCTCCCCACTGGCTGGGCAAGCCGCCGAACGCGCCGCCACCGCCGCGGGCTCCTCGGGCGATCCGCTGCTGGCCGCGCTGTGCGAGGGCGAGATCGGTCTGCCCCTGATGCACCGCGGCGCCTACCCCGCCGCCGAGCGCCTCGCCGCGACCGGACGTCGCCTGGCCGAGGCCGAACCCACAGGCCCGGAATCGCTGACCGTGCGGGGCTATCTCCATCTACGCTCGGCGATCCTGGCCGCCCGCTCCGGCGACCGCGTCACCTCCGACGCGCACCTGGACGAAGCCGCCGACTACGCCCGCGTCCTCGAGCCCGGCGCGGATTTCTACGACACCGCGTTCGACCCAGCCAACGTGAGCATCCATGCCGTGGCCGCCGCCGTCGAACTCGGCGACGGCGCCACCGCACTATCCCGCAACACCCCGCTCCCACCCGGCACCTTGCCCTCCCGGCAGGGCCACCACCACGTCGACCTCGCCCGAGCGGCCCTGCTACACGGCCGCCGAGACCAAGTCCTCGCCGAACTCAACACCGCCCGCGCCCTGGCACCGCCACTGACCCGCTACCACCCGCAGGTCCACGAAACCGTGATCACCCTCGCCCACCAAGACCGGCGCCGCTCCGACTCCCTCGCCACCTTCGCCCGCTGGGCCGGAATCCAGCTCTGAACCCAGCCCTCCCGGACACCAGCGACGCCGTCACCGACACCTCGCGCGACGACGAGGGAGCTCAGCGTTACCCCGATTCCTCGGCCGACGGCCGCTGGCCGAACACGAACCGCTCGATCAGCGCTCGCGAGCCGTCGAACTGGCACAAGGTGATCAGCAGGATCGCGCCGGGCCAGACCACGACCGCCAAACCGGTCAGCAGCACCGCCCGCGCGACGCACGACCAGGACCCGACGCACGCCACCCCCGGCAGGCCCCCGCGCCACGCCATCCGCCACACAGTGATCCCGGCGCACACACCCATCACCAACGCCAACCCAGCCAACGTCCGATCGGGAAAAGGGAACACATACAGATACATCTGCGTGATCACGTCGTACACGGAATTTCCACCTCGTCTATCGCAATTGTCGAAGGGCTATCTCGTGCGCCGTCGAGCACACGGAGAATCGACAGAATGCCGTGGCATGGCAGCGCCGAAGTACCACCGCAGTGCCACACCCCACCCGCAACTGAGCAGTCGTTCCGCCCCGGATCGGCGGTTGCACCCGGGGTCGTGTTGGGCAGCGCGAGCCAGGTGCGCGCCGACGTCGGTGACCGGGCCGCCGTCGGGTTCGAGTCGGATCGCCAGCATGGTGGTCAGGTCGGCCACCGGTTCCGTCCGCACTTCGTCGGCATCGGCATCGGCGTGGTCAGTGCCGTCGTCACCGGGGAGATCCTCGAGAGGGTCCACCGCAGTCTTCAGCTTCCGTCGCGCGAACCGCCACTCGCATGCGTGCCCGGGTTCCGGGGCGTACGACGACAGCTCGCCGCGCCGGGCTCGCACCGTTGACACCGTCGCTTCGTCGGGGTGCGGCACCGAGTCCCGGCGGGCGCGCAGCCTCGGCAGGGGACAGATCGCGGTGCGGTCCTGTCCCAGCGAACCGCACCTGCTGGCCGGGCGGTCGAGCGCGACCGGTGGCCGGTGACCGGTCCGCCGGTCACCGGCCGCTGCGTTCGCGAGGCCGCGTTGGGCGCCGGTCGGACTGCGGAACGGTGCCACCTACACCGAAGCGCGGGCCGCTGCTGACCAGCGAGAGCGGCGCGCTGACCGCGATCGTCAGCACGCTCTGGGTTCACGCCGATTCGCCTGGCCTCCGACCGTCGGCCGGGCGCACGGCTACGGCGTCGTGCCGATGTGCAGGTCGCCGATGTTGATCTGGACACCGAACGCCATCGAGATGAGCACGATCACCAACGGGGTCACCATCAGCGCGATCGCGCGGAGGGTATGCACCCAGCTGCCCAGCGTCGTACTGACGATCATGGCCATGACCTGCGGCCACGACCGCTCACCGGTGCTCTGGTACCGGTCGCCGCGAGCGTTATTCGGGCCAACGCAATTTTCGGGGCGTTCGTCAGCGCGTCGAGTACGCCCCTGATCGGTACGTTCTGGCACCAGTCGTCTGCCGCGCATTACCGTCATGCTCGGTGGTTCCCTTCGGGAGTTGATGTTGTGTCGATGTCGCCGCCGGAACCACCGGGCGGCCTCCTTGGCAGAGGAGGCCGCCCATCCGGCTCGCGCCTTCTGTTCCGAACGTAGAAGCACGCCTGCAAGATCAGGACTCCTGCTCGACAACTGGCCACCCAGGCGCGGTGAGTGAAGGCGGGGGTTCGTTCCTGCGAGCGCATTTCGCGCTCGTATTGCGACAAGCGGCATGCAAAGCTGGCAACTGGTGTCCGGGTTCACGCTGCTGAAATGGGACTACGTGGCGCCGTGGTGGTGCCACGGTGGAGACCGGCCGCATCGTTGACCGGCGGGCGGGCGGTGATGAGGATATCGGCGGCGCTGGTCACCCATTTGAGTCCTGCGGCGTCACGCCGCGGATCTGCTGGCCGAGCGGGCTGCCCGGCAGGAGGATCGCGTCGGCACACCGGCGGCCGGAGTCCTTGGCGCCGTCGCCGAAGGTGGTCCGGCGCTTGGTGGTGCGGCGGCCCTCGGGCGAGTTGATGACGTCGACGATGGGTGTCCGCGGCCTCGTTGACGGCAGGCCGTGTTACGTGGAAGCGGGCTGGCACGAACACCGGCGACGCGCTCGGAGCCTGAACAGCACCGCAGCGGCCCGGGCCACCGCGTGGATTGGGCAGGCTCGGCGGCGTCGCCCCGGTACTGCCGGATGACGCGAAATCGCGTTGACGTGGATCCGCAGCGGCACAGGTCGTTAATACGACGAAGTTGTCGGTGCGCGCCAGTATGATCCGAGTCACCGCCGGTTCAGCAGAGGGGGAACACGCTACGTGCGGCAACGCGTGCATGAACTAGCCAAAGAGCTGGGTATCGGCTCCCGCAAGGTCATGGCCCGGCTCGCCGAGCTGGGCGTGCACGTTCGCAGCGCGTCGAGCCTGGTCGAGAAGGACGCCGCGACGCGGCTGAAGGAGTCGTTCGGCCAGTACGACGCCGCGACCGCGGCCGGGGCCGCGACGCCGAGGCCGGCGACGTGGAGCGCCGGAGCGGTCAAGCCACTGACGCATCCCGAGCCTCTGCGCCGTCTCGCCCTGCTCAAGCAGTCGTTCCCCGTCGTCGACGACCACCAGGCGATCCTGGCCAAGCTCGGGTCACAGTTCTTCTACTCCGTGGTGGGAGGCGTTCCCGGCGCCGATGACTGCGGGTTCGCGTTGGTGCGATTCAGCGGGGCCATCGAGTCGGCCTTCGGGCTGACCAGGGAGGTGTTCTTCTTCTATAGCCCCCACCGCGATCTGCAGATGAGGACCTTCCAGGCGGCGAAACGGAAGCTCACCAGCCTCCGGCAGCACCGCGAGGTCACTCCGGACATGATGTTCTTCTGGTCCCCCGACCCGCGCCTGCGTGAACGACTCGACGACTGGTCGAAGGATCTTCTGGCCATCCCGCTCGATCTTCCCGACGACGGTGACCCGATCGCGTTCGTCAAGCTTCTCAGCAGCTACGTGTTCACTCGCGATCTGTTCTACGAGACCACACCGGTGCGGGGTGACCGGTTCTTCGGACGTCGTCAACTGCTCCAGACCCTCCGTGACGACATTCGCCATCAGCGCGTCGCCGGACTGTTCGGGTTGCGCAAGGCCGGGAAGACCAGCGTGCTGTCCGAGCTGGAACAGACGCTGTCCGGTCCGGAGACGATCTTCATCTTGCGAGATCTGGAGAGCCTGCCATCGCCGCCCGAGGATCCGGTGCCCGATCTTCTCAAGGACCTCGTCACCGACCTGGTGACCGAGCTCCGGCAGCGCAGGCTCACGACACGGGCGCTGACCAGCCTGTCGGCGACGCCCACCGTCTCGGATTTCAAACGGGCCTTCCAGACCGTGCTCCGTCGGCTCGCCGAGGACGGCATCACCATCGTGTTGATGCTCGACGAGATCGAGTACCTCACCCCGTCCGACCGGATCGACATCCACGAGGGGGACCTGACCTCGGTCTCGCAGCTCCTCGGCGCGCTGCGCAGCCTTGTCCAGGAGAACGGCAACTTCACGTTCCTGTTGTCCGGGCTGATCAGCGCGATCATCGAGAGCGGGCGGCTGTACGGGAGGCCGAACCCGCTGTTCTCCTGGGCGAAGGCGAACTTCCTCGCCCCTTTCGAGCGGCACGAAGCCGACGAGCTCGCCCGGTCGGTAGGCCAGAAGATGGGCGTCAGCATCGACACCGGCGCACTCGACGCCTTGTTCGAGGCAACCGGAGGGCACGCATTCCTCTACCGGCACCTGGCGTCGAAAGTGGTCGACCAGCTTCCTGTGGACACCTTCCACCGGGAGATCAAGAAGCCGCTGGTCCTGCGGACGATCACGGAGTGGCGGCGCGATGTCGCCGGGAACATGCGCGAGATGCTCGACCACGTCGAGAGGTATTACCCGGACGAGTCCTACCTGCTCGAGGTCCTGATGGACGAGCCGGAGTCGTTCACCGCGTTCGCCGAGGACGCCCCTCTCGCGCTCGGCCACCTGCTCAGCCTCGGGCTGGTCCACAAGGTCGACAACGCCTACGAACTCACCCCGGTGCTGCACCTGCTATGACCGAGACAGCCTTGACTGACCTGACACTCAGCGCGGCCCGACGCCGCGCGCTGGAAGTCCGCAAGCGGCTCGCCCGCTTCAAGTTGGTGTTCATCCAGTGCGGAGTGGCGTTCGAACCACTCCGGGAACCGCTCCTGGCCCAGCTGGACACCACCGTGCTCGACGCCGCGGACTTCGCCAAGAAGCCGGGCCTCATCGGCCCCGGCGCGAAACAGGTCGTGCTGACCGGAGTGGAAGCCTTCGCACGCGACGGCACAGCCGCAGGCACCACCATCGGCACGCTCCGCGTCCAAGTCCTCCAACTGCTCGAGCGCGACATCGAGGTCTGCCTCGTCTCGCGCGTCGCCCGGACCGCCTTCGCACCCGTCGTCGGCAGCAACCTCCTCGTCGACGCCAAGCTCCACTGCCTGCCAGCCCTGGGCAGCGACGAGTGCCCCGCTACAACTCGCGACCACCCGGGGTTCGCGCTGCCCGCAATCGGCTTCGGCAGCGACACCGATGTCGCCACCATCCTGCGCACCGCACTGGCGGAACTCGGCGTCAGCATCCTCACGGAGCTGGACTACGCCCTTTTCGAAGCACGCCACAACACCCGATTCATCAGCGAGGTCGACGCCGTCACCCAGGAAACCCTGCGCAGCGCGGGTCTCGCCCACATCGTCAACGACGAAATCTCCCTCACCGCACCTCGGCTCTTGTGGAAGTTCAAAGAGGCCATCGGAGACGTCATGGCCAGCAACGTGTCGCCCCAAACCGACCTCGCTGAGGTATCGGAAGGACTGTGGAACATCGAGCGCACCATCCGCAAAACACTACGAGACGCCGCGGTCAACGAACCCAACGTGAAGAACTGGCGCAAAAGCCTCCTCCACGAGACACTCGCGAAAACGGTGCTCGAAAGAGCACGCGACGACGCCCACCCGGACGCAGCGAGTATCGCCGAACTACGAGACCCCATCGAATGGTTGTCCCTCGGCGAGCTACTCGAACTCGTTCGCTCGAAAAGATTCGACGGGCTCTTCTGGAAGAAGGTCACGTGGGACAAATTCACACAACAGGTCATCCCTATCCGAAACCGCCTCTCGCACATGCGCCTACTCAAGAAGGGCGACAAGACGACAGTCCGAAAATGGGTCAACCTCCTCCAACAAGCGAAAAAGTAAAACCCCCGTCACAGCCGACCAACTTTCCCGGGACATTTGGCGACGTCGCCCTGACCGTTGGTTTTGAGGTGGAAGGTTGATTCGTTCCACACGAGACACCCAGCGCTGGCTTGGCCGTTCTGAGCACACCTGGCGTGGAGCGCGACGACGCCACCTTCAAACCGCTGGTTCCTCGCAGACCGCGTCACGGGACTCGCGTCAGCGTCGTGCCTAGCGGACTGGAGGACACGGGCTGGCTTCGGTCTCGTGGTTGGTGATCAGCCACTGGCCCTTGTCGAGACGGGTCAGGGTGAACAAGCCGAGCGACGGGCCGCCCTTGATCGGGAACGAGCACGAGCTGATCTTCATCGTCGGTGGAAAGTGGACGGTCGAGTCGCGCTGGCGAACCGAGAACGCGAACGCCCAGTCGTCGGTCACCCGCGCGTGCAGCATCGTGACCGCGGCGGCGCAGTCAGGGGCGCCGAAGTGCCTGGCGAACACCGGGCGCACGTTCTCCTCGAACCGCTCGCACGCCGCAGGATCGTTCTTGTCGACCAATTCATAAACGTGGCGGACGGCCTCGTACGGCTGGGTCGGCAAGTACTGGTATGGCTTGCCATCAGCTACGTTCGCGGGCAGGTCGGGGACGTCGTCCTGTGGCGGGAAGAGGCGGTCGAACCACGCGGGGTTGTTGACGCTGACGATGACGCTCGTGGTCACTCCGGTCACGACGGCGATCATGAGCGCGGCGATCAGCACCAGCGGTGTCGTGCCGATGCCGAATCGGTTGGTGGTCTTGGATCTGCGGTTGTCGGTGGTGGCGTGGTGCGACTGATCGATGGACCCGGAGTTGTTCTGAATCAGGGTGTTCGACGACGAGCCGGAGCCGATGGTGCCGACGGCTTGGTCACCGGCGACCGGCCCGGCACGGACATCACCGTCGTGATTGATCGTCACCCGGGCCTGTCGCACGGCCTCCCGCAGCTCGGCGGCGAATCCGGGGTCAGCCTCGAGCGCGTCGTGCAGGATGCCGGTGACGACCTCCCGGCGCCCGGGGTCGGCGGGCGCTTGTTCCAGGTTCTTCAGTGCCGCGGCGTCACCGCGACGGCCGCCCAGACGCTGCCGCACCGCGGTGTAGAGCGCCTGTATCGCGTCGTTCTGGGCCTTGTCCAGAGCACCCTTACCGACCGCTCCCGCGAAACCTGCCAGCAGCGTGAGGGCCTCACCTGCCAGATCCGCCAGATCCACACGACCCCCTCAAGTCGGGTAACCAGCCCGCTACCGAGAGCAGACTACGGCGGTCAGGCCATGATCAGAACCCACCAGCCTCATCCGGCCGGTAGCGTTGCCGACGCCGAGGTCGATGTGAATCCGTCGTTAGGACGCGGGCGACCAGGCCCAGGGGCGGAGCCCGTTCCGGCCGCGTAGGCAGGAAACCCGGAGTTCGGCCTCGCGGTGGCCGCGGGGGTTTTCGGCGGCGTGCTGGGCCATGTAGCAGGTCATGCGGAGTTCGCGGATATCGCGCAACAACGCGAACCCGTCCCAGGTGGTGACGTCGTGGCCGTAGCGGTGGCGAAAGTCGCGATACTCGTGCTCGCTGATCCAGGCGAAGCTGGTGTGTTTGATGGCGGTGGAGACGAGGTCCCATTCGGGTGGGCCGATCGAGGCGCGTTCGAGGTCGAGCAGCACGACCTGATTGTCGTTGGTGGCGACGACGTTGCCGACCCAGGCGTCGCCGTGCAGCACGGTGCGCGGCAGACCGGCGGGGAGGTGGTCGTAGCGCTCCCGCAGGGTGGCGAGGTGCTGGTACAGCCAGGCGCGGTCGTCGTCGGTGAGGCTGGTAGCGGCGGTGATGCGTTCGTCAAGCCGGACGAACGGCTCCAGCGCGGAGAACGGGTGCTGCCCGGTGCCGACGGGCAGGTCGTGCAGGCGGCGCAGTGCCGTCGCGACCTGAGCGGGGGTGCCGTGGTGGTGGGCGGGCAGCTCGTGCCAGAAGGTCACCGCACGCCCGTGCGCCTCGATGGGTTGGCGGAGGTCGTCGAGGGCGCGGACGGCGGGGACGTCGTGGTCGGCGAGCCACCGGGCGACGCGGACCTCCCGGGTGGCGGCATGGAGCTGACCGGGTCGGGCGATGCGGGCGACGATGCCACCGGGGAGCCGGAAGATCGCGTTCTCCCCGAGCCGGATGGGCTCAGCGCCCCGTGCGTCGACGCCTGCCTGGTCACAGGCGGCGCGCAGTAGCTCTTCGGCTTCTTCGGTTCCGGTCGTGGTCACGACGCGGCGAGCACCGTGTGGATGCGCTGGCGCAACGCGGCGACCTCAGGTGTGCGGCTGTGGCGGTGGGCGTAGCGGGACAGCTCGCGCAGATCGTCGGCGGCCCGGCGGGAGCGGACGGTGCCCGCGGCGTCGAGCGCGGCCTGGCCGATGACGGCGGCTTCGGCGGGGTCCCCGGTGGCCATCGTGAGGGTGGCTAGTTTGGTTTGGGAGATCGCGCGGGAGCGGGGGTAGGCGTCGGTGTGCCCGGTGACGGCATCCGCGAGCCGCGCCGCGGCGTCGACTGGCCGGTACCCGAGGACGGCGAGGTCGAACAGGGCATGACCGGTGTCGCCGACATGCTGGGCATGGTCGTAGTAGGCCATCCACGGCGGATCGTTGGCCGGGGTGGCGTGGGCGAACTCCTCGTCGGCGCGGCCGACGGCCGCCAGAGCCTCCCGGGTGCGGCGCATCTTGGCCAGCGCGCGGGCATGGGCGGTGTACAACATCGCCCGCTCGGTGGCGGTCAGCCGGTCGGCGCGCACCAGGGCGTGCTCGATCGAGGTCAGGCCGTCGTCGGGGTAGCCGCGCCAGATCGCCTGCCGTGCCATCGAGGAGAGGATCTTCGCGCGCAGGTGCCAGTCGCCGGCCTCTTCGGCGCAGGCGAGGCCGAACTCGAAGGCGTTGGTGGCGTCTGCGTGCTTGTAGGCGTCGAAGGCCATAAACCCGCAGGTGTGGGCCAGGTAGCCGATCGCGCTGCGCAACGGGCCGCGCAGCGCCTCGTGGCAACTGGCGTCGAGCAAACCGGCTGACCAGTGCAGCTGGGCCTGGACGGCTTCGCGCGCGAGGCCGCCGCCGTAGGTGTGGTCCCATCCGGCGAACACCTTCGCCGCGGTGGCGATCTGACCGATCTCGGCGCTGCCCACCCGCGAGGGCACGGGCGTAGGCTCGCTGCCCTGGAAGCGCGCAGCGACGGGAGCCAGTGTCAGCGCGCCGACCCCGAGGCCGACGCCACGCAGGAACTTCTTGCGATCCACGTCCGCCAGCTTTACCACCGTCCGCCGCCGGTTGGTGAAGCCCAGCGCGCCATCGGTAGCAGCGCCCAGCACCCCTCGGAGCGCCTCCCGGTAGAGCGCGCTGGGCCAGCGGATCACGCCGCGTTCGAGCTTGCCGATGTAGTTCGCGTCTGCCACGACACGTTTCTTGTGGTGCACCCAGATGTGCTGATTGACCAGGTCAGCCAACTCGTCACGGGACAGGCACTCTCCCGGCTGTGTCGAGGACTCGGTGCGTTCCCGAGCCTGCCGTAGCTGATCGTTGTCCATCGGTGCGGGCCGCCCTCCCACGTGCTGACCTGCCTCATCCTGACACAGCTCGTGGTCGGGTCGACACCATCGGTCGACAGGGGAGGACGGCAACCCTCCCCGAATCCTCCCCTTGACATCCCCTGTTTCCGGCTTGGTGCTGCCGTGGACCCGGGTCAGGGTCGAACCATGGCAGTAGTGAGCACCCGGCATGGCCACGGTCGGAGCCGCGCAAGTGGCGGTGTCGGCCAGCGGAGCTGGTCGGCGGCGGGCAGGTCGGCGCGGAGCGCGTGAGCCGTGGCGGAAAGGTGGCGAGCGTGTGTGGCCGTCGTGGTCGCTCGCGACAGTCCGATCGGTCGGGCAGCCGAGGCTGTCGACCAGGCCGCGCGTCATCTCCCGTCGCCCGATCAGCCCTACGTCTGCCCGTGCTGCTCGACCGACCCGTGGCCGTGCAACTGGTTCGACGACGCGGCCAGGCGCCTGATGGCCGCCGGGTTACGCCTCGCCGAGTTCGTGCCGAGCGAGCTGCATGAGCGCCTCTGGCCCCAGCGGCAGAGACGACATCCGGACGAGTAGAAGGAGCCACCCCTGATGGACGAGGTACTCACCGCCACGCTTCAGCAGACTGTCGTCGAGCACCTGAACTACCTCGACGTCTTGGTCGCGGACGGCGACACGCCCTCCAAAGCCGCCCTGGCGGAAACGGAGGTCGCCCGCCTGACCGCCGCGTGGCGGCGATTGCTCGACCAGCACGCTCCCGACTCCCGGGGTCGGTGCGCCCGCTGCTCGCCCCGGTGGCGACACAACGAGTGCACCGTGTGGGAGACCGCTCACCAGCAGCTCATCGGCGACGACGCACCATCCGGGCCCGATCGAGCCGGACGGCACCGGCTACGGCCCGTGGCGCCCGCCCGGCAGCTCACCGGAGGGTGATCGCCTCGATACGGTACGAAACTTCCCGAGTGGCGATCGTCGGCACAAGACCGAGCCGAGCATTCCCCGGCGTCAGCGAGAACATGATGCGAGACAAGGGTTTTCGAGAGAGGAACGGATGAGCACACCTGGACACACCGACACCGATGCCGCCCGCGCGGCCGGGGACCCCGCCGAGTTGCGGCAGGCGATGATCGCCGAGCTGTGGGAGATGCGGGCGATCCGCAGCGACCGGGTCGCCGCCGTGTTCGACGGGGTGCCCCGGCACCTGTTCGCCCCCGAGGCGACACCGGCGGAGGCATACAGCCCCCGCGACGCGGTGCATGTGAAGCGGGACGAGCGCGGCGTGCCGATCAGCACGGTGTCCTCGCCGCAGCTGCAGGCCGGAATGCTGGAGCAGGCCGACATCCGCCCCGGGATGCGGGTATTGGAGATCGGCTCTGGCGGGGTGAACGCGGCCATGATGGCATGGCTTGCCGGACCCGACGGGCAGGTCACCACCGTCGACATCGACTCCGACGTCACCGAACGCGCACGGCGGCTGCTGGACGCCGCCGGCTACGAACGGGTCAACGTCATCCTCGCCGACGCCGAGACCGGGATCGCCGAGTTCGCTCCGTACGACCGCATCATCGTCACGGTCGGTTCCTGGGACATCCCGCAGGCGTGGCTGGACCAGCTCGCCCCCGACGGTCGGCTGGTGGTGCCGCTGCGGGTGCGGGGGCTGACCCGTTCCCTGGAACTGGTCCGCGAGGGCGACCACCTGGTGAGCCGGTCAGCGGAGATCTGCGGATTCGTCGCCATGCAGGGCACCGGAGCGCACCAGGAGCAACTGGTGCCGCTGCGCGGTACCGACGCGGTAATGCGGTTCGACGACGGGTGGCCCGGCGAGCAGGTCCCCGACCTGGACGGCGTTCTCGACACCCCGCGGGCCGAGGCGTGGACGGGCGTGCGGATCGGCGGAGCCGAGTCGTTCGAGACGCTGCAACTGTGGCTGGCCACCGTCTTTCCCGGCTTCGGCAAGCTGCGCGCCGAGGCATCGCTGCGGTCAGTGCTGGTCGACGAGGGCACGGTGTGGTTCGACTCCGCGGCCATCGACGGTGACTCGGTCGCGTACCTGACCACGCGCGGCGTCGAACCCGGTATCGCCGAATTCGGCGCGCACGCCTTCGGCCCGCACGCGGACGACCTCGTCACCGCGTTCTGCGAGCAGATCCGCACGTGGGACCGCGACCAGCGCCACGGCCCCGGGCCCACCTTCGGCGTGTGGCCACCCGGCACCCCGGACGAGCGGCTGCCGACCGGCGTCGTTGTCGACAAGCGGCACCAGCGCATCACGACGTCCTGGCCGTCCCCGACAGGTCAGGAACACCAAGAAGTAACCGAGAAGGAGTGATCGATTATGACCCTGGCCCTCACGCCCCCGGCCGAGGAGGCCGACGAGTTCTCGCTGGATCTGACGGTGATCGCCGACAGCCTGCCGCTGGCGAAGATGTCGTGCGACACCAGCGACAACTGCGGCGGCACGACCTGCGGATCCGCGTGCACCAGCCACGTCGCCACACCCCTGTGACCGACTCCGAGTAGAAGGCAGGGCGAGGCGCATGGCCGCGAAACACACCTTGTTCCGACACGTTGATCTGGTGCTGGCCCGGATCAGCACGAACCCGGGCGGGCTGGACGTGCCCGAGTTCCTGTCCGCCGGAACCGAGGACGCCGCCGGGACCGGCCGGGCCTGGCTGGCGCGACTGTGGCAACGCGTCGAGATCCGCGTCGCGCTGCGGATCGCGAGCCCCGCGCTGGCCGAGCAGATCGACCAGCTCGCTGCCGGTGACGACGGCGACCCGCGCCAGGTTCGGCGTGTGCTGGCGGCCACCTCGTCCTATCTGCTGCGGTGGAGGCGGCGCGCGACCCCGTTCGGCTTGTTCGCCGGGGTCGCCGCCGCCTCCATCGGCACCTCGGCGTCCGCTCGCCTCGACCCGGAATGCCGGGTGTCGGCGCGGGCGGACGCCCGCTGGTTCGGCGAGATCATCACGGGCCTGCAGCGCCGCCACGACTTGCTGCCGCGCTTGACAGTGGTCACCAACAACGCCGCGTTCCGGCGTGGCACCCGGGTCGTGACTCCCGCACGCCCGGACGAGACCCAGCCCCAGCGCGGCGCGGCACTCGACACCTCCATCCGCCACACCCGCGCGGTCGCGGCGGCCCTCGACGGTGCGGCGTCACCGGTGCGGACGGCGGAGCTGGCCGAGCGAATCGGCGCCGAGTTCCCCCGCACGAGCCCCGAGGCAATCGCTCGGCTGCTCGCGCAACTGGTCGAGAGCGGCGCCTTGATCGCCACCCTGCGACCGCCGCTGACGACGACGGAACCGATGGCGCACCTGCTCGCCGAACTCGACGCCGCGGGCATCGACGACCTGCCCGACCTCGTGAAGATCACCGCCGAACTCGCCGCGATCCGCGACGAGCTGGCCTTGGCGCGTGCCTGGGCGCCGATGGCCGAACACGCGGTCGCGTTGGAGCAGACCGAGGAACGGATGCGCGCGGTCCACCCGAGCCCGGGGCGGGTCCAAGCGGTGGACGTGGTGGTGGCCGGCGAGCTGACGGTTCCCGAGGCGGTGCTGCGCGAGGCGGAGAGTGCCGCGACGACGCTGCTGCGGCTCACGCCGTTCCCGTTCGGCGATCCGGCATGGAAGGACTGGCATGCCCGGTTCCTGGACCGCTATGGCGCGGGCGCGGTGGTCGGCGTGCGCGAGGTGGTCGCCGACTCCGGGCTGGGTTTCCCCGCCGGGTTTCTCGGCGCGGCCCGCCCGCGCGCCGCGCACCTGGTCACCGAACGCGACGTCACCCTGCTGCGGCTGATCCAGCGCGCCAGCACTGACAACCGGGCCGAGATCGTCGTGACCGAGTCCGTCCTGGAGGATCTCCGTGTCGGCGACCACGCGAAACTCGTCGCGCCCGCCCGGGCGGAGTTGGCGTTCCAGCTGCACGCCGCCTCACCGGAAGCGTTGGAGCGCGGGCGTTTCCAGTTGTGGGTCACCGGCGTGCCGATGCACGCCACGAGTATGGCCGGACGCTTCACCCGTCTGCTGTCCGAACAGGACCGGCAACGGCTGGCCGCCAGCTACGCCCCGGACCGCGCCGACGTCGTCTGCGCGCAGCTGTCGTTCCCGCCCCGGCGCGAACGCAACGAGAACATCGTGCGCGTACCCCGGTTCCTGCCGTACTTGATCCCGCTCGGCGAACACCACGCCACGGACCCGACCGTGATCGCGCTGGACGATCTGGCGGTGACCGCTGACGCAGATGAGATCGCGCTCGTGCGGATCTCCACCGGCCAGCGGGTCCAGCCGCACATCCCGCACGCGTTGCAGAACACCATGCAGACTCCGCCGCTGGCGCGGTTCCTGGCCGAGGTCGCCTCCGCGCGCCGTGCGGTGTACGGCCCGTTCGGCTACGGCGTCGCCGACGGCCTGCCCTTCGTGCCCCGCATCCGCCACGGCCGCACCGTCCTCTCGCCCGCCCGCTGGCACCTCACCCCCACCGACGTCCCGCCCGCGGCGGGCACCAGTTCCTGGGACAAGGCGCTGCACACCTGGCAGACCCGATGGCACGCGCCCTCGGCCGTCGTCCTGGTCGAAGGCGAACTCCGGCTCTCGCTCGACCTGGACGACCCCGCCGATCGCGCGCTGCTGCGCAGCCGCCTGGAACGCAACCGCACCGGGAACCTCGAACTGCGCGAGGCCGGACCCCACGAAAACAGCGGCTGGGCCGGGCGACCCTGCGAACTGGTGGTCCCACTGCGCGCCGCCCCACCGGCGACCACACCGGGGCACGACAGGACACGGACGGCCCGGCCACGCGTCACGGTGCGCCGCTCGGACACGGCTATGCCGGGCCGAGCGGGAATCATCCGCGCACACCTGCACGCCCATCCCGCGCGGTTCGACGAGATCCTCACCGACTACCTGCCCGCCCTGATCACCGACGCCAGCACCGAGCACGATGCTCTGCCATGGTGGTTCTGGCGGCACCACGACCCGACGCGAGCCGACAGCGACCAGCACCTCGTGCTGTGCCTACGCACCCGCCCCGACACCGACGAGGCCGTGACCGCCCGGCTCGCGGGCTGGGCCGGGACGCTGCATGAGGCAGGTCTGCTCGCCGAGCTCACCTACGCCTCCCCCACACCGTCCCCGGCCGTCCTCGGCCACAAGCCGGAAACGCGGGAGGCCATCGACAAGGTGTTGACCGCGGACTCAGTGGCCGCCGTGGAACAGCTGCGGTGCGCGAAACGTGCCTGGACACCTGGCCAAGCCCTCGCGGCGGCGTCCATGACCGAAATCGCCGCATCACTGGCGACCGCCCCGCACCTCGGATTGCGCGACCTGGTCGACCTGCTGCCCCACGAACCGGGCAAGCTCGACCGCGCGCTCGCCGACGCCGCACTCGCCCTCGTAGACCACCACGGCCAGCTGCGGCCTCTGCACAGCGAACAGGCTCTCACCGAGGCGTGGCAGCAGCGCCACCACGCCCTCGCCGCCTACCGCGAGCACGCGGCACACGACGAGACTGTCGAGGAACGGCTGGTGCTGCGGACGCTGCTGCGCAACCACCACCTGCGCGCGGTGAGCGCGGACCCTGGCACGGAAAAGATCATCGGCCGTCTCACCCGCGCCATCGCCCAACGCCGCCTCGCCCTCCTGCACCAGGACCGGGCATGACCACCACGCAACAACCAGGCACGCTCTCCGAGCGGTTGGCCGCGCAGCTGGCGGCCCCGGTCATTGACCCGGATGACCACAGCGGCCGGGAGCAATCGCTATCCGAGGGCGCTGCCGGGATCGCCTTGCTGCACGTCGAACGCGCTCTCGCCAGCACCGGGTCCTGGGCCACCGCTCACGCGTGGGTCACGGCGGCGACCTCCCGGGGCGTCAGCACCGCCGCCGACACCAACCTCTACCTCGGCGCGTCGGCGATCTCCTTCCTCCTGAGTGCGGCCCAGGCAGACGGGCGGGACCGCTACCAGCGCGCCGCCACCATGCTGGAACACCGCGTCCTCGTTCTGGCCCGGCACCGCGTCGAGACCTCCGCGGCCCGCGCCAGCCGCGGCGAGGCCACGAGCTTCGGCGAGTACGACGTGTTCACCGGCCTGACCGGGATCGGACGGCTCCTGCTCCAGCACAACCCCGACGCTGATGTACTCGAACAGGTTCTGGACTATTTCGTGCGCCTGACCGAACCCCGGCCCGATCAACTGCCGGGCTGGTGGGTCGCCCACGACCCGGACACCACGATCGCGACACCGGGCGGTCACGCGAACCTCGGCCTCGCCCACGGTGTTTGCGGCGTGCTGGCTTTTCTTGGCACCGCGCTGCGACAGGGCGTCACCGTCGAAGGCCACGCCGACGCAATCGCCCGGATCTGCGGGCACCTGGACACCTGGCGCCATGACGACGATTCCGGCCCGTGGTGGCCGGAATGGCTGACCCTCGACGAAATCCGCACCGGCCGGGCACTCCAGCGCGGCCCACTGCGACCGAGCTGGTGCTACGGCACTCCCGGTATCGCCCGCGCCCAGCAGATCGCCGCCATCGCCACCGGCGACACCGCCCGGCAACACCTCGCCGAAGACGCCCTCGCCGCCTGCCTAGCCGATCCCGGCCAACTCGCCCACGTCACCGACACCAGCCTCTGCCACGGCTGGGCCGGGCTCTACCAGACCGCCTGGCGCGCCGCCCAGGACGCACTCACCCCGAACATCGCCGCACACCTGCCACGCCTGGCCGCATCGCTCAGCCACGCCGACTCCGATGAACCCGAGCAGGGCAGTGGATTGCTCACCGGCACCGCAGGACTCGCCCTCGCCGCACACACCGCGACCCACCACACACCACCGATCTCGGGATGGGATGCATGCCTGCTGATCACCTGACCGCTCGCCGCACCCTCGAGCACGCCATCGCCACCGTCCTCGCTGGCATTCCTCTCGCCCAGGCCGCCACGGCGGCCGAGATGGATCCTTCGGCGCTGACCGACGCGGTCGAGGTCTACCGCGACGCGGGCCAGCGCGCGCTCGACCAGCACACCGATCCCGGCTGGTGGCAGGTCTACCTTCGCTTCCCCGACTGGGATCGCGCCGAACACACCGCGGCACAGCACCTCGCCCCGCTACTCGCCCTCGCTGTCGACGACGGCACGACGAGCGGATGGTGGTTCGTCCGCAAACATCCCTGCTGGCGGCTGCGGCTCCACTGCGGTCCCGGCCACTGGCAAATCCTGACGGAGACGCTGTCCGGTGCCTTCGACGACCTCACCGCGCGCGGTCACCTGCACTCGTGGTGGACCGGCATCTACGAACCCGAAACCGCCGCGTTCGGCGACCGGCCCGGAATCGACACTGCCCACGCCCTGTTTTGCGCCGACAGCCACGCCATCCTCACCCTGCCCCACCACGACATCGGCCTCGGCCGCCGTGAGCTGTCCCTGCTGCTGTGCAGCACACTCATGCGCGCCGCCCACACCGAGTGGTACGAGCAAGGCGACATCTGGCACCACGTCGCCCGGCAACGCCCGCTGCCCGCCGACGTCACCTCCGGCAACGTGGCCGCCATGGCCGCAGCCATCCGACAGCCTCTGCTGGCCGACCTCACCGAGGGGCCACTGCTCCGCCCCGGCGGGCCACTCGCGCCCATCGCCCCCTGGGCCGGAGCATTCCGCGACGCTGGCCGCGCGCTCGGCACCGCGGCACGCGAGGGCCACCTGCGCCGGGGAGTCCGCGAGATCATCAGCTACGCGATCATCTTCCACTGGAACCGCCTCGGCTTCACCGCGCGCACGCAAGCCATCCTCGCCCACGCCGCCCGCACCGCGATCCTGGACGCCCACCCCCTCACCCCCGCTGACACCGACGCCCCGGCATCGCCGGTGGCCGGCTAGCGGCATGCGGCCGGAAAAGCAGCGCCCTGGCGCCAACGACCCCGCGGCTCGCCGCTGGGGAACCGGCCGACGAGGCCCATCGGACCGCCGTCATAGGCGTCGCGGGGACCGGTCACACAGCAGTCCGAACAGGCCAGCCGGGCCGTCGCGCCACGGCTGGTCCAGTACAGCGGCGGACCGGGTGCGGAGCCCGCGCACGCCGTTACAGTGTCAAGCGGGTTCGTTCGAGTCGGGGTGAACGAGCCCACCCGCGGGGAAGGCCAGTCATGGCGCACATCAGTAGCACCCACCCGGTGTGTCCCGCGCTGGACACCACCCGCGCCGGGTTAGCCCGGGTGCGTGATGCCGCGCTAGGCGGCAAGGACAACTACTCCATCGACCGGGACCTGGTGGCCGCGCTCGAACACGCCGCCCCTGGCTTCAGCGACCTGGTCCGCGCCGAACGCGCGTGGCACATCCGCGCCGTGCGGTACCTCGCCAGCATCGGGGTCGACCAGTTCCTCGACTGCGGCCTCGGACTGCCCACCCCGTTCGACAACACCCACGAGATCGCCCAGCGCCACAACGACGAAGCCCGGATCGTCTACGCCGACGCCGATTGCATTGTGGTCGCCCACGGCCGCGCCTTGCTGGAAGAGAACGAGCGCAGCCTCGTCATCCAGGCCGACTACACCTACCCCGAGGAACTCGTCCCCGCGGCCGACGCGTTCCTGGACTTCACCCGCCCGATCGGGCTGCTGCTCACCGACACACTGCACCACGTCGACGACGACGCCCATCCCGACAAGCTCATGGACACCTACCGCGACGCGCTCGCACCCGGTTCCGCCATCGCCGTGAGCCACTG
The DNA here is from genome assembly GCF_018736145.1 of Amycolatopsis sp. CA-230715. Lineage (GTDB taxonomy): Bacteria > Actinomycetota > Actinomycetes > Mycobacteriales > Pseudonocardiaceae > Amycolatopsis. The sequence continues at coordinate 4,752,275 of NZ_CP059997.1, read as the reverse complement.
GTGGGACCCCGGTGCCGGCCCCGAACACGACGCCGCCCGCGCGCTGGAAGCCACCTGGCAGGCCCGCTGCCCCCAGCCCGGCCGGTACCGCACCCGCACCGAGATCGAGGCCCTGCTCGACGGACTGGAACTCGTGCCGCCCGGCCTCGTGACCTTCGACGACTGGTGGCCCGACGGCCCCACCATGACCACACCGACGCCTACCCGGCGCCTCGGACTCGCCGCTGTCGGAATCAAGCCTTGAGCGACCTCGCCCAGGTACCTCACGCAGCCTCACCGTCCGAGGCCGCGTCACCGAGCTTAACAGGAAAGACGTCCTGAGCTGCGGAAACTTGTGGGCCGCCAGGGGCTCGAACCCTGGACCCAAGGATTAAAAGTCCTTTGCTCTACCAACTGAGCTAGCGGCCCGCGAGTAAGTTTAGCGGGAGGCAGTCGGGAGCCATGCGGCCTGGGTGCGTTGTCGACTGGGCACCACGGAGTCATCGCGGGCTTGATACTCCCGGGCCGTATGGCGGCTGTCGGTGTCGAGGTGTCACCCACGGGTGCGGCCACCGAGTCCGTCAGCGTCGGTCGCTCGTGGCGGTGGGGGTGTACTGGTGGCATTCGGCGCAGGCGTGGGCGTCGGTGGGGATCGGGGCGTCGACGAGGCCGATCAGCGCGCACCGGGTCAAGGCGGCCGTGTGCTCACCGAATCGAGTCGCTACCGGGGTCTCGCTGATCTTGTGCACGGTCTGCGGGGTGGTGAAGCCGATACACGGCTCGCCGGCCTTCGCTGTCGCGGGCGACTCGGGGACGGCGGGGGGGGACGAGGTCGTCGAGGTCGAACGATGGCCACGGCGGCTCGGGTTCCGGGTCCTCGTGCTGGCTGCTGGGGCGAGGCCGCAGAGGGTGGACCGTGGCCAGGGCTGGTCGTTGCTCCGCGGTCACGGCGGTGGTCGAAGCCGCGGTTGGGGCGGTTGGATGGGCAGTTCGCCTTAAGCGACCGGGCGGCCGGATCTGGACGCCAGCGGCGACCAGGTGTGCGCGGACGGTCTTGGCGGACATCCGGTAGCGGCGAGCGAGCCGCTGCAGGGACGCACCAGCTTCGTACTGGCTGGCTATGCCCGGTGGTGCCGGTCCGCGAGGCCGCGGCGCGGCTCTGGCGCTGCCGGCGCGGCTGCTCATGTTTGTTCCCGGACGTCGGCGCCGAGTATGCGCGCGGCGACGCAGTGCAGGAACAGGCCGTCGTGGTGGTCGACCTGGATCGGGTCGAGGTCGGCCAGCCAGTAGTTGAGGGTGCGGCGGGCGATCTCGGCAACGAGACGCAGGACAGCGACTTGTTCGCCGAATTGCCGGTTGACGGCGGTGTTGTGGCTGGTTCCGGCCACCCAGTCGGCGATCCGGGCCGCGCTGGGTTGTTCGAGCCGAAGAAAGTCCGGTGTCGGCCACCGCGGGGTGTCGTTCGCGGTCGCGCTGGTCGAGTGGTTCATCGGCGTCATCCCTAAGCGGGTCTTTTCCGACGAAGCCCGGGTGCCGCGCTGTGCTCGGCACGGGCACGGCAGCCCGGGCTTGGTGGCTAGGTGGCGTTGCCGGTGCGGGCGACGTGGTAGACCCAGTCCCGGAAGTCCGGCGAGCTGGTGTACACGTCGGCGCGGCGCCGCAGAACTCGGTCGCGGCGCGGCTGGCGCCACCGACGAGCTGAGGCACGCCGTTGACGGTGGCCAGGGCGGGTCCGCCGGAGTCTCCGTGGCAGCTGCCGTCGGTCCCCGAGGAGTTGTCGACACACAGCTCGCCGACGGACATGGCCGCGTCCGCGCAGCGGGAGGGCGCGGTGGCGTGGGTGTCGAGTTGTTGCAGGTGCAGCGGCAGGTCGGCGCTGGTGCTATCGGGCTCGGTCCCGCCCCAGCCGTAGAGGCTGATCGTGCCGCCCCGCCGGGCGGTCTCGCGCGCCAGCGGCAGGGTCGGCTGCTGGAGCAGGTGGTCGAGTTTGAGCATGGCGATATCCGAGACGTTGCGCTTTGGCGCGCCTGGGCCCAGTTCCAGCCCGGGTGGACCACGATCTTGGTCACCGTCGCGGTTTCCCCGCCGGAGAGCCGATCGAGACTGCCGACCCGGACGTGGAATGCCTGTCCGCGGTCGGGATCGGCGCCGCGTCGGAGGCGAAGCGCCGGGGCATGGACCCGCTGCCCCCGCCTGCTGGCGGGTCGGTGACGCGGTGCGCGGCGGTGACCACCCAGCCGCGGAACGCCGCCGCCGCGCCGCAGGTGTGGTGATTGACGTACTGGGCGCCGTGCGCGGGCGCGTCGTACTACAGCGAGGTGATACCGGCGGGAGCGCTCGCGGCCGGGTGCCCGCCGACAAGCATCGGCTCGACCGGAGGCGGGGTGTCGGCGACCGCTGCGGTCACCGGGGCGGTCAGCGCGGCGGCGATGCTTACCGCGACGCCTGCTGCGAACGACATGATCTTCTTGTTCACGGAGGTTGTCTTTCCCGTCTGAAAAAACAGCGACTTTTGTCCACAATGGATTTTCTTGGGCCGAGCAGGTCGGTGACCCGCGGCTGGGGTGAATGAACGGCATCGGCGGCAGGGCCCGGCTATTCGAGGGTGTCGTCGAGTTTGGTCACCGCGCGCAGGGCGGGCTTGTCGTGTCCCGGCACGCCGGTCCGGCAGGGCTCGCTGGGATTGTCGCTGCTGGTTATCGAGGTGCCGATGACCCGGGCCTGGATGTCGTTGACGATCAGCGCGGCGAACTGGTCCATTGGAACCTTCAGGCCGACGGCGAAGCCGACCAGTAGCGGCACGGTGTGTATCTCTCGTAGGCCAATCTCGACATGTTTGATCAGTTCTTCGCTATATCGCGAGGAATTCGCCAGAGAATTCCGCGTGATACCGCCTCGCACGCGCGCCTGCCGGAGACGAACACCAAGCGGCATGGCCTGACCGTCGGCGGATTCGGCAGAGGAAAATAATATGGCCGCGACGTTCTCATTGACGGGAAATGAATACGAATATGGGTTCGACAAATCTAGCCTGAGCGCGGACCACTGGGGACCCCGCGCAACGAAATCGTCTACAGCGAGCAACACCAACTGGATCGGATCGACCTGGAGCGGACCCGCCAGATGTACCAGTGTCGGAATTCTCGGTTTTGTGAACGGCTCCTCGGCCTGAACGACGCGATGCCGTCCTATGTGCGCGCGCCGGACCAATTCCCGCTGGGACAGTCCTCGGGCTTCCCGTAGCACTCGCAGTCGGTATCCGAGAGGGACTAGAGGAAGGATGTCCCGGTCGTGAGCAAGGTGCAGCCTTTGCTGAAACGCCCTGTCCAGGGTCTCGTCGTGCAGTGCTGTTTGGATGTCCAGCGGCGATAGCGACTGTCCCGACTCCGCGGGATTTGTGGTGTGGCGCTGGCTCAACCCTCCACGTACCGGGACAGCGGAAACGGGGTGTGCGAGGTCGCGAGTCGGTTCGTCGGATCTGTTATCGGCCATGCGAATCGGGTGCTCCAAGTGGGATATGACTCCATGTTTCGCGCGGATCGGCTCACCGGACGGGCGGTTGTCAGGTAATTGGCTTGTGTGCTCGACCGACGTAGCGAAGCTCGCGAGCCTGGCAGCGGGAAACGGGGCTGTGGCGGTGTTCCGATGTTCCGACTGCTCTGGGCATGGCAGCGGGTCGAGGGTGTCGCTCGATGCCCTGGGATGCGACGTCGGTCGTAAGTAGAGCCGTGGCCGTAGGCTCTGGACACGGGGCAGCGGCAGTGTCGGCTGCTCGCTTTCCGGGTTGGTGTTCCGCAGGTCCTGGTCGTAGGTGGGCCAGACTTGGCGCGGTTGTTTTCGCTCCGCCGCGACGCGAGCGGTGATGGCCGCTACCGAGTCCGGACGGTTGTTCCAGCGCTGCCGCTGTCGACGGGCGCGGACTCGCAAGGCGAGCACCGCGATGACCAGCAGCAGCGTGGCCGACAGACCGACGAGGAGGGTCGGGCTCATCGTCACACCGGTCGTTGTGGATCATGGTGCGCCCCTCCGACTGGCGTCGGGGCGGCGTTCAGGAATACGTCCGACTGCGGCCAGGGTGTAGGGCGCGCGGGGGTGGCGGGTCTCCTCCGGCTCGGGCCAGCACCGGGTCGTGGTGATGCCCGGGTCGAGCAAATCGAGATCGGCGACCAGCCGGGCGAACTCCTCGACGCTGCAAGGTCGCGGGTGTGGAGGCACGCACCGCTGGTGTGCTCGGCACCAGCGGGCGGTGACCGCGCGCAAAGCCACGAGATCGTCGGCGTTCGCGGGCGCGAGCAGCGGTTCGTCCGTCAGGTGCGTGATCGCGACAAAGCTGCCCGGGTGCAGGCGTCGCGCCAGGCGCTGCGGCACGGAGCGGCCGTCGATCTCGGGTTCGGCGAAGTGCAAGAGGTCGACGCCCAACACGCACGCGCGCTGGTCGAGATCGAGCAGTCTCTGCTTGGCCAGGTAGGTGAGCATTTTGCCGACAGCGAAGACGTTTCCCCGCACCATGGCCGATCGGTGCCGAGCGTTGGGGTCGTCCTCGAGGTCGCCCTGCCCGTATGCGACGACGAGCGGGTCGTGGTCGACGAGCACGATCGTGGGCTCCTGGCCTGCATCCGCGCCGATCACTGCGGCGCGTGCCGCGCTGGTATGCAGATGCCCTGAGCCCAGCTCCACGAACTGGGTAATGCCTTCGTCGATTGCGCACTGGATCACCCGGGAAGTGAAAGCGCGCCGCATCCGCAGTGCTGTTTTCGCATAGGGGGCGATGCGTTGCAGTTCCTCAGCGATCACGCGATCGAGCGGCCATGCCCGGTCGCCCTCGGCGACGATCGCGTTCTCCACCCGCGAGATATGCGGATAACACGAGCATATGAACGGCAGTTCGCCCCACTGCTGCTGCTGGCGAATCCGGAGACCTTGCCCGATAACCGCCGCCCCGCATCCGCCGTGCGAACGGAAACATTGTCCGTTCCAGTAGTGTCCTTGCTCCTCGTGGATCGGAGAGATCGTCACGCTCACGCGGGTGCTCCTGCCAGCTCAGCGACGTGCTCAGCGGCGCCGGCCAGATCGGGCACTACGGCGATCCGCGGGTCACGATGAACGTCGTCCGGCACGTGGACGTCGCGAGTGTTGACGAGCACAGCGGCCCGGCACCCGGCGGCGAGCGCTCCCCAGACGTCTTCAGGAACCCGATCGCCGAGGTGAACGATGTCGCTAACCGGTACCCGATACTCGGCGGCGATCGTGGTCCAGCACCGGCGCTGGGGTTTACGCGCCTGCAGCTGGTAGCTGGTGTAGACCCCGGCGAGGTGCTGCCCGCACTGGTCGAGAAGGTCACCCATCCTGGCGGGCCCGGCGATGCAGGAGACGTTCGACAACACGACCACCGGCGCCAGGGCCGCGAGGCGTTCCAAAGCGGCCAACGTTCCTGGATAGGCGGTGAACCCACCAGTCGGCCAGATCTGGGGCCAGTCGGAGGGGCTGATGAGCAACCGCTCGCGCACCAGCTCGGCGACCTCGTCAGTGAGTTCGGGAACGACATGCAGGATGTTGCGGTCGATCTCGGCCGCGCTATCCGGCGCCAGCGCGATGTCTCGCAACACCTCCGCGGTACCCGGCCGGTCGAACGAGCCGAGGGTGTGGCCCACATCGGTGGTGATCAGCACCAGGCACCTCGCACTCGACGACGCGACCCGGGTACGGCAAGGCGCGCTGCCACCGCCGCGGCCACGATTCCCAGGGCCTTGTGCAGCCGCTGATCGAGGTCGTAGAGCGCGGTGCCCGGCCCGGAAGCATCCGGTTCGGTGTCGGGCTTGCGCATCACGGTCGCGTACGCGATGAAGGTGTCCTTGTGGTTGACCCGCTTCGCCAGCCACAGCAGGAAACGACGCCGGTCGATGATCCAGTGCGTCCCGAAGTTGATCACCGCACCGGCCAGCCGGGCACGCCACGGCAGCCGCAGGCCGAGGACGCGCACGACGGCCTCGGTGACGACCAGCTGCCCGGCCGCGTAGGTCAGCACATGGCTCGTGGCCGCGCGGCGCCCGACGACGCGGGCCGGCACCGCAGCCTCGTCCTCGCGCGTGCCGTCGACTTCGGAAGCCGGTGTGCCATCGCTGGGATACACCAGCTCGTCGCCGTGTAATCCTTTGAGGACAGGCGTCTTTCGGCCGCTGCAACCAATGATCCGCCCACAGGTGCAGGCCATGGAACGCACTTGCGAGCGCTCCGAACAGCGCTACTCGTTCCACGGCGCGGTCCGGGAAGGTGGCCGTGCTCATCCGCCGTGTGCCTCCATGGTGCGGCGGTTACCGTCGCAGCGCTGGTAGAACAGTTCGAGGTAGACGTTCGCGTCGGATTCGCGATCGGTGCGGCGGGGCTGGTCGAGGTCGATGCCCCAGACCTGGACTTCGGCCTGTGCGGGGTCGGCCAGCCACTCGGCCGCGGCGGCGAACACCTCGGCGCAGTCCCGGCCGCTGACTGTCGTGCAGTCCACGGCGATGTCCGCTGCGAATTGTCGGCGTGGCATACGAACCTTCCTCTTCGAGATACTTCGGGTGAACGTGATCAGCGAGCGCGCGTGGCGCTCAGCCGGTTCCGGGAACCGACGGGACGATGCGCTCAGCGCCGAGGTCCTCCGCGCTCTGCTCGGCCGCGACCGGTGTTCCGGTGGCCAACAAGAACTGGCGTGCCGCCGCGGCGACCGAATGACGGGCGGGCAGCGCGTAGCCACCGGCGCTGGCGCCGAAGCGCAGCCACGGCCCGAGCCGCGCCAGGTAGGTCAGCCACAACCGTTCGGCGATCGCGTGAATGTCAGCTCGCAGCGCCCGGGCGGCATGCCAGGAGTTCAGCAGCGACTCGGGCCAGCCCGCGGCGGCTCCTGGCCGTGACGCCACCACCTGGGCCGCGCGTGAGCACTGCGTCAGCATCGCGGTGAACACCTCCGGCGGCGGAAGCTGTCCCTGGACCAACCCGAGATCGGCCACCCACGGCATTACCGGCGCCGCGTCGCGCACCGAGGGGGCAACCGACGCCAACCGCAGCGCGATCGGCAGCACGGCGGACGCTTCGCCACGATCCACCGGATCCCGGTTCAACGACAGGGCGAACGCCTCCGGGTGCGGAATGCGGGGCGAGGTCTGCCCGACATCCAGACCGGCGTCGCGAACGGCAGCCAACAGCCCCAGGCCGTGCCCGTGCTCCCAGCCCATGCGCACCAACCCCCAGGACGGTGCGAGCACGTCGGGTACGGCGTCGCCGGACATCACGATCGTGCGGGCCTGCGGGTCAACCAGCGTGAAACCCAGCGTTGGCGCACACAACGGCCGCAGCACGTGGATTGCCAGCAGACGCTGCCACCACGGCGCGGCCAACGGGCTGCACACCACTCCCGGCCGATCCTGCTCACGCAGTTGGCGCAACGCCACCGCGAGCCGCGACTCCGCGGCCGGTGCGTTGAGATCCGCGGGCACCACGGGGTCGGCCAGCACCACCTCCTCCGCCCCGACCTGCGCTGCGTGACGCAAGCCACGCGCGACCGCCGCACCCCACCCGGCCCCAGGCAACGTCAACTCGACCCGCGATCCCCACAGCCGGGCGTTCTGGAAGGCCGTCCTTGTCCTGTCGTCTTTCGCGGCGCTGGTATCCACCAGCACGGTGCACACTGACCTTGGCGACCCGCTCCCCAGAGTGGCGTGTTCGCCGTATTCGGCCGCAACCGCAACGGTGTCCGGGTGCGCGCGGGCAGGCAGCACAATAACGAGCGGTGGCGATTCGAATTCGCTCGCACTGGATGGGACGGCGCGACCATCGGCGGGGTGGGGAGTCGTCGAGTTGCCAGATGGTCGTGCCGCCCCGCGCCCCAACTCGCTGGCCGACCCCGGGGGATGGATCTGGCCAAGCCGAGGTGAGGACGTCCTCGGCAGCCGTGAAGCCGTCACGGTGCTGCCCTCTGCGATTCGTGACGGTTTCGAGGACATGCCGCCGCACCTCCGCGCCTAGCCTCAACCGCCACGTGGTTCTCTCGCGTAGAGAGCCTTCCTGAGCTTGCGCAGAAAAGGTGTCCGCGGTACGAGGCAACGGGAACAGAGAGGGAGGCGTGGACTGTGTCGGCACCCTCGCACGACGCTCGGGCACGCCAAATTCTGTCGCATCCAAGCCGTAATCGCACCGTCACTCTTCCCCCTTAAGCAGATTTTCCTTGTCCTGGCTGGGACGAAAGAGGCTAAGCACACGATGTCGCGCTGAAGTGCCACCGAAGTCGCACAAGCGCGATCGCGTGTCCTGCTGTTAGCTTCCGCCCGGTCCGGCATCTGTAGCAGAAGGCCGGGTTTGCTCGCTTTCTTGGCTGATCAGATCGGGTAATGAGATTGCGATCTTTGCGCTTCGTGGACGGGAGGGGAAGAGGAAACGTGTAGGCCGCTTGTAGGCCGAGTCTTTAGTGCCAGCTGACCTGAGTCCAGGTCCACTGGTCTGCAGAACGTAGAACCAACTTCACCTGCGAAGCAACCCGTCGCCTGAATGGACGTGATCACCGAGGTGGCTTCGAACAATCTTAGATCGAGGGGCCTACTTTGCCGAGGTTCACCATTCGAGTGGCGCACGGTCATAGAAGAGGCCGCCAGACGGCCCACCCTCGGGAAGCGTGGCAAGCCAGACCGGGGTGTCAGCACCTTGCTGGACCGAGCGTGGCGCGTTCGGTCCGCCGAGGTCAGTCCTAACCCAACCTGGAGAAGCAGCGTTGACGAGAATTCCGGTATCGCTTAAGCGCGCGGCGAAGACGCGGGTCAAGGCGTTTATAGCGGCTTTGCTGATCCGGTATACCGGCTCGGTCGCTCGATTCATGTGATGCAATGACCCAAGGGTGCTGGACATATTAACGATACGGCCGTAGTTATTTATGGTCATCGCCGGTATTACTGCTTCAGACAATCGCCATGCACCCAGCAGGTTCACGTCCATTACCTCTTTGAACACTTCAAGATCGAGGCGCAAGGCGTCGTTTTCTCCGTCGGACACCCCTGCATTGTTGACGAGAATGTCAATTCGACCGAACACACTGAGAACATCTTGAACGGCCTTGTGTACAGAATCGAGCTGGGTGACGTCGAGGTTGATCTCGCGATAGAGATCGGTAGCGCGGTGCCGCTCCACTGCACGTCGTTCGATACTTGGGTCGCGCACACCCGCGCACACGAATATTCCACGAGCCATCAGCTGATGGGTGATTTCTCGCCCAATCCCTCTGCTAGCTCCGGTTACGATGGCGACCTGATTTTGTAGATATGGCATATCAGCAAGCGATCCGTTGGAGCTGTCGATCAAGTTTCTTTACCCGCGGGTCGTCCTTGTAGCGATCGAGGCTGACTCTTCCGGCGCGTATCGTCTCAATTGATCGGACTGACTGGGTTTGGGTTACGAGATCGATCGCTGTGGTGAAATCGCGGCACGCCATGTCGAGTTCGTCGACATCGGCGTACGCTTGTGCGCTGCGCGTGTGATAAATCGTTAGGTCGCGAACGTAGTCGCTGCTCATGGCGCTCAGCGCGGAGTCAATCAAGGGCCTCGCGCGGGCGGGCTGAGACAAGCTCACCCAGCTGGCGCCAGCTTGGGCGTCTAGTTCGGCGTGGTCGAAGTAATAGATCCAGTCCGGGGAGTCGTCGAGGTCGGCATCGGCGGCATCGAGATATCGCTCGGCGAGGTTGAGCTGATGACCACAGCCTCTGGCGTCTCCGTCGATGGCGTGTGCCCGCGCCTTCCGGCTGGCAATCATGGCTCTCAGACGGGCGTTACCGCTGCGGCCGAGGAAGCCTGAAGCCGTGTCCAGGAGGGAGAGTGCGTCGTTTGGGTGCCCGTCGAGCATCACTTGGAAGCTCATGCAGGCGAGAACATGGGCGCCGGCTTCGGGAGCATTCGCCTCGACCGAGGACCGTAGCGCGGTGACGTAATGCTCCTGCGCGGCGGCGTGTTGTGCCACGTCGAAGTGGAGCCAGCCGCATAGGCGGGCCGCTTCGGTGATGTGAGCGAATAGGGCTCTGCCGGTAGTTTCGTCGTATGTCGCCGTGTCCGCGAGGGTTGACAGCCAGCGGAGCTCTGCGCGGGCCAGGTGTCGAAGATCCGTGCCGCCGAAGACATCGTCCAAGTGGCGGAGTTCGGCGAGGCGGCTTCCTAGGCGACCGAGAACCTCACGGCTGAGGCATTCTCCTCGCGCCTCAGGCGCCACAAGCGTCGTTGCTTTCGCTGTCGCCATGCTTGAGGCCCACTCGGTTGCAATCCCGAGCAGGCTGGCGCCCGAGAGGGCCAGAAAGCCGCGACGATCCACTCGATCTCCTGTCACCCAGCGAAGTACCTTCATGGTCCCGGTGATCGACCATGGTGGTTCGACCAGTCGCCCGTGTGTGTTGGTTGCGCACCACACCCAGAATGGCCATCCGCGCTCTGTGACAAGAGTGTGAGGGACGCCGAGCACCGTGGCCAGCACGTGCTGCGACTCGATGCTCGGTGTCTTCTTGCCCGACTTCCACTTCCATATGAGTTGGCGGTCTGCACCCGATCGCAGCCCTTGGCGCGCGAGTTCTCCGCGGTAGGACGAGGCCAACTTGTCCAGCGTCATCCCGCGTTCGCGCAAGACAACGGCGAGCGGATGAAGACGGCCGTCTTCTGCGGTGGTCATCGCGTCCTCCTGCCGGATTTCAGTGCGAGTCGCGGGCGGCAACAAGGTTCGATCGGCTGGTCCGGGTTCGAGTCCTACAAGCGGCCTACGGCTTGGGTCTTTTGCGATCGCGCCTCGCCGTGTGTGCTGGTGGATGGACTTTTCAGTCGATCTCGGGCGGAACGGAGGTGGTGCGAATGGCGTACTTGCGGTGGTTCAGCTCGTGAGCGACTACGCCGCTGGTTGGAGTGTGAACTGGCCGACGATGGCGCCTTCGATGAACGCGGTCCACTCAACCGTTGTGTAGGTGAGTGCGGAGCCGTCGGTGGCGTGCAGGCACACGCCACCGTCAGCCTGGTGTTCGATGCGCAGGGCGTCGTTACTACCCGGAGGTGCCGTGCCGGTGACCTCGGCGAGGAAGCCGGGCCACGCGGCGATGTCGACGGTGAGCACGGGGCCCTTACCCAGGTCTTTTGTGTCACGGACCAGGACGATGGAAGCTTCGAAACGAACTTCGACGCAGCCACCTTGCGAAGGGCTGAAGCTGGACTTGAACCAGCCCGTGCGCGGGTAGGCGCGGTTACTCAGATCTGTGGTCACGCTGCGGCCTCCATTTCGTGGCGGATCTGTTGAATCAGGGTGAGCGACTCGGTGTCGTTGAGCGCAACCGAGTTGGAGGTGTCCTCCGAGCCGAAGACGTCTTCGAAGCTGGCTTTGAATTCGCGGATGACCTGTACTCGGTCGATGAGGTTGCCGGTGATCGCGGTTTCCTGCCAGATGAGATCGGGCAGCAGCGCGTTGTCGAAGCTCAACAGGCTCAGCGGCCCGCCGGTCAGCGCGTGCGCTCCAGCTTCGTAGTTCACCACCCGCACCCTGACGGTGCTGTTCGGCCGGGTGATCACCTCGGTGAGGTGGTCAAGCTGGCGGCACATCACGGCGGGCCCTCCGACTTGCTGACGCAGCGCGCCTTCGGTGAGTACCACGTCCATGTTCAGTCCATCGTCGAGCAGGGCTTGGCGAGCCAGCCTGGTTTCCAGCCGAGGGCCGACGTCCACGGCTTTGATGTACGGACTCCCAGCACGGATCGTCGCGCGAGCGTACTCATTGGTCTGCAATAGCCCCGCGACGTAAATGGGAGCCCACTCGCGCACGGCGCTGGCACCGGCTTCCAGCCCGAGGAAGCGGAGAAACTCCTCGCTGTACAGCTCCCCGTAGTCGTGCCACCAGTTCCGCTGCTCTGCCTCAACGCGCAGGCTTTCGAGTAGCTTGCGGTCAGCGTCATCGAGTTCGTAAGCCTTGGCGAGCTGCGCCAGATTGCTGGCGGTCACGCGGCGCTTACCGGCTTCGATCGCCGAGAAGTTGCTCGGTGCGATCCCGACTCGCTTCGCCACCGCGGCGGCCGTCAGCCCCAGCTCGCCGCGGGCCCGACGGAGCCGAACACCCAGCTCCCACGCTCTCAGCGTGCCTGAGGCGTTTCGCTTCGCCAACTGATGATCCTCTCTGCCGGATGCCTCGGAGGCATGTTCCAAGAGGATACCCACCTTGCTCGATAAGAACACCCAGATGGGCTATATTTGCCAGATAATTATCTGGATAATCTGGCTGCGAAGCTCGGTATTCCCGTGACTGTGGATGCATTCGCGAAGGCCGACAGCCGGACGAAGCGCGGCGACGCACCAAGAGCTGCCGCTGGCGCGGAAGGTGGGTGACGAGCATGAGTAAGACACGTAATCGACACAAGCTCCTGACTTTGCTGGTCAAAGCTGGCTGGAAGCCTCTGCGGAGTGCGTGGACAGTGCCGTGCCGCGATCGCGACGGCCGCAGGTCGTACCTGCAGGTTTCGATCGCCGAGCACGGCCCACGGCTCACCATCGACGGCTCCGATTTCGCGGTGTTCGATCCACTGGCGGCGGGTCGCTTGCGTGCGGCGTTGCGAGGGGCCATCGAACTGCATGCGCGACTCGATGAGCCCGCGCGAGAAGGAGTTCCAGCGCCCCGGAGCCATCCTGGTGCTGTGCCCACGCCGCATCGCGCAGTTCCAGCTGGGCGGCACTCGGTGATGGCTACAGGCCGGGTTCGAGTCATTCTCGGTGAGGACGACGAGGGTGAGCCCAGCGGTCGCCACGCGCTTGCGTCGACACCCGTGGCCACGTCGGAGGCGGCGTGATTCCGGGAGCCACGAAAGCAGTGCGTTGGCGGCTTCACCGGAGTTCGTCGCATGGCGCAGGGGGCCGTGCGGTGACCGTGGGGAAAGCCGTCGATGTCCTCGAGATACCGGTGGAGCTGGCGCGGCCGGTGGTGGCTGAGTCGGCAGCGGGTTGCCTTCGGGGCCCTGTCCTGCGGCGCGGGCCTGGGCGGTGGGCGGTACTGACCGCATCGCATCGGCGGGCCGCTTTCGTGTTGCCGGAGTCGTTGGTGCGAGCCAACGTGCGGCTGTTGCCGGAAGGTGCGCAGCTTCCGCTGCCGCCAAAGCTCTGCGGAGGGGCGAGGACGGGCCCGGGGGACGGCGAGTGGGTGGTGCCACCCGGCCGGAACCAGCTTCTGCCACCGTGCAGCGCGGTCGTCGCGTTGCTGGAACAGGTCGCGCGGGGACAGGCGCTCTCGTGAGCCGGCACGCCCTCGACGACGCTCGCGTGCCCGAGCCGCTGCCCAGCCTCGGCTCGTCGACCAAGTCCGCCGCCGAGCCCACTCCCTCTCCGCCGGATGATGAGGTGTGCGAGCGCACCGTGTTGTTCGAGCAGGTGCTCGAAGGTCTCAATCGGTGGGACACCGACGAGCCACGCCGCACGCTGACGGAATTCCACGACTGGTTCACCCCCACGGTGGCGAGCGATGAAACTTCGCCCGCAGACGAGTCGCCCACATCAGCGTCGGATCCGGGTGATGCACGGTGTTGAGCACGCATCCGTATCCGGCGGGTGAACTGACGGAGATGCGGTGCGCCGCGACCGACTACGCCGCGCACGGCTGGCTCATCTGCCCTGGTGCCCGGGCTCCGTACCCGGGGACGGACGCCTCCGACGCCCGGTCTCTGCTCGAGGAAGCCGATCTGGTGTGCCGGGGAGGGCCCCTGTCCAAGGAGGAGGCGTTCGAGGCGTGGACGGATCGGCCGTGGCCCATTCTCCTGTGTCCGGGCGCGGTGGGTGCGATCGATCTCGGTCCTGGCGATAGCCGGACCGAAGCGGTCCTGCGGGAGGCCGGATGCCTCGGTCCGATCTTGGTTGGGCCGGGCCCGCGCTGGCACCTGATCGTTGACCACGCCCCCGGTCGAGGGGCTCCCGCGAGTCGACCTCCGCGATCGGTACGCGAGGGATGCCTGCTGCTGCCGCCGAGCCGGGTGCTGTCGTGGATCTCGCGCTGGCGGATCAACCCGGATCAGACCGGCTGGTCCTTGCCCGACCACAGCAGCGCGCGGGCCGCGCTGAACGCCGGAACACGAAGGGACTGATGGGCATGTCCGTTGTCTGCTTCGGACCCCCGGCCTCGGCCGGGGACACCCCAGCGCGCTGGTGCGAGTACTACTTGGCCACCTGCGGGCTTCCCGCCCAGCTCGTGGACGACAACCGGATCGTGCTGCGCCTCGGCGGGCTGCTCGGCGCGGTGACGATGCCCGCTGCGCTGGGCCGGAAGGTCGCGCCGAGCCTACGGGTGCGGGCCATGCCCGCCCCGGCGCTGGCGCATCCCGGCGGGCAACGGTGGACGTTCCTGAGCGGGCCGGGCAGCGCGACGCTGGAGCACATGGCCGCGCTAGTGCCGATCGGCGTCAGCGTCGTCGGCGACAACGCCTTGGTGGTGCTGCCGTCGCCGGAGACCGAGGCGCTGGATCTGTGGCGCTGGGTCGACTGGCCCACCCGGGCCGATCTGCCCGCCCAAGCCGCACTGCTGGCCACCACCCGCGCACTAGCCGCCTCAATGCCGCCCGGCTCGATCGGAGAACCATGACACCCGCAACCTCGTTCGAGACCGCCGAAGCGACAACAGGAGCGACCAGCCGCGCGGATGAAGCCGGGGTCGACCTTACGTCTTGGTGGGCGTTGCGCCGGGCTGCGCGCGGACCGCTGCGTCGTCACGACGACGAGCTGTTCACCGACGGGGGCGACGCCTACCGGCCGCTCACGCTGACCACGTCCGGATCGGCGGCGCTGGCAGGAGGACGACCGTGAACAGGGCAAGTATCGACCCGGAGCTCGCCGCGCTGCGTGGCAAGCTGGTTGAACGTGCCGCCGCGGATCAGCGTGTCCGTGCCGAGCTCGACCCGTTCGCTCCCACACCGGAGCAGTGGGACAACGTGCACCGCGTCGACGCGGACAACGTGCGCTGGTTCGCGCCCATCGTGGCGGTGTACGGCTGGCCCGGCCGCCGCGCTGTCGGTGTCGACGGCGCGCACGCCGCGTGGGTGCTGGCCCAGCACGCGCCCGCGCCATACCGAGCCTGCTGGCTGCCCAAGCTGCGCGCCGCAGTCGCCAATCGCGATGCCGCGCCACGCGATCTGGCCTACCTGTCCGATCAGGTCGCGATCGATCACCGGCGACCGCAGCGTTACGGCACCCAGCGAGTACGGATCGGCACCGAAGCTGAGCACCTCTACCCGCTGCGTCGCCCAGCCGAAGTCAACCTCGCGCGCGCCGATATCGGGCTCGACCCGCTCTCCGACACCGCGATCGACACCGCCTACCTCAGCTACAACGAGATCGCCGCGAAAATCCGACGGAATTCGCGATGATCACCCTGCAATGGGGCGTCAGCCCCTACTACCGCGAACGGGCCCACACCGCCCTGCTCGGCACCGATGTCTCCGTGTGCACCCGGCACCTGCACGACGGCCAGCTCGTACTTGACTCACTGAGCACGCGCCGTCCTGTGAACCTGCGGATCTGTCCCGAATGCGCCGTCGGGAGCCTGGCTCTGCTGTACCCCGTCCCGAGCCCGCGACCGCGTACGTAGGCCGGGCAGGCGTTCTAGCACTGCGTAGCGAGTGGACGAAGCTACTTTTTGGCGTCCGCCAGGTGTTGCCCGGCGCGGAAACGGGACATGCTAGTGCGCCCCCAGGACGTCGTCGGTCGCACCGACATGCTCAGCGATCGCGGCGCGACGACGAGCTGCTCGGTGCCGAGGGCTCCCTCGACAAGGAGCCCGAAGGTCCGCAACGCGGGGAGGCTCCGGCTCGGTGCGCCGCGGTCGCGAGGGTGGCGGAGTCCAGGCGGCCAGACAGCACCAGCCCCCGCGCCGACGTGCCAGGGGCAGTGCCTCGGCGCGCAGGCAGGCCAGCCCGTCGCGGGGTGGGCGCCGGGGCGCAGTTCCCGTGCGTGCGTGACGTGCTCACCCGGGATCGGTAGGTGAGCTGGACCGCTCGCCGCGCGGTGAACGCCGCGATCGCGCGTTCGGTCAGCATGACCAGGTCGGTGAAACAGGGGGTGTCGCCATGTTCACCGGTGCCGTCAACTCGAACTCCGAGAGTACGGTCTCGGCCCGCGCTCTCCTCCGTTCGAAGAGAATGCGCTGCGCGGCCTTCGGGGACAGGGGCACCACTCCCTGGGTGCCACCGCAGCACCACATCTGGTGTGTGGCTCCACCGCGCGACGCTCCTTTCCCGACAGACCAACGGGCACGCGGATCGGCGCCTCGACACTGTTGAAAACACGTTATAGCACTGAGAAGACCGGGGCGTGTTCATCCATTGTGGATGGACACGCCCCGGTTTTTCTTTGTTTCACGGCATTCCGGTGGTGCTTCAGGCGACGTTGGGGCGGTTGCGTCGCTGGTTGCGCGGGACGATGGACGCGGCGGCTTCGGCGGTCTCGCGGGCGAGTTCGGGCAGGACGTGGGTGTAGGTGTCGGCGGTGATCGCGATGGTGGAGTGGCCGAGCAGTTCCTGTACCACTTTGAGGTCGGCTCCGGCGGCGAGCATGAGGGTGGCGGCGCCGTGGCGCAGGTCGTGCAGGCGTACGGGAGGCAGCTCGGCGGCGTCGGCGATGACGTGGAAGGCGTCGGTGAGCTTGGCCGGGTGCAGCGGGCTGCCGTCGGCTTCGGTGCACACCAGTTCGTGCTCGACCCACGCGTCCCCAGCCGCCGCGCGCAGTTGCTTCTGGTGTTTCTTCTGCCGCCGCAGCACCAGGGTGCTGGCTTCGTCGAGGGCGACGATGCGGCCGGAGGCGTCGCTCTTGGGTTCGCCGAACTCGGTCCGCCACCCGAGCTGCACGAGCGAGGTGGAGATGGTGATCGACCGGTTGGGGAGGTCGATGTTCCACCACGGCAGTCCGCAGGCTTCACCGCGCCGCAATCCCCGGTAGGCGATGAGGTGGAACAAGGCGTAGTAGGGGTGGCCCTCGGCGTGGTCGAGGAACGTGCCGGTCTGCTCGGGTGTCCACACCATGACCCGCGAGGGCTTCTCCCCGGTGCGCTGCCACCGCTCGACGCGGTCCGGTGTCCACAGCAAGGCTTTCGGGCGGCGCCCGGAGGGCAGCTCGACGTAGGTGGCGGGGTTGAAGGTGATCTTCTGGGCGCGGATGGCGGCGTTGAGCGCGGTGCGCAGGGTGGCGCGGTAACGCTGCATGGTGGCCGCGCCGATGATCCGCAGGCCGCGCACGCCCTTACGGATCTCGGGGTCGTCGCTGTTCCTGGCGGCGGTGATGGTGTCGTTGCGTTCGTCCATCGCGTCGAACATGCGCGAGATGTGGTCGACGGTGAGCGCGTCGAGCGGGTAGTGGCCCAGGTGCGGGGTCAGCCAGTTGGTGATGTGGAACTGGTAGGCGATCCGGGTTCCTTCGCGGATCTTCTTGCGCGTGGTGATCCAGCTGGTCAGCCATTCGCCGACGGTGGGCATGGCGCCGAGGCTGGTGTTGCCCGCGTCGAGTTGTTTGGCGACTTCCTCCGGCGTGGGGAAGGGTTCACCGGTGCGCAGCCGGTTATCGATCAGGTCGCCGATCGTGGCGAGTGTGGTGTCGCCGCGTCGTTCCCCAAGCTCGACGAGGTCGGCGATCTTGTCCAGCTGGTTCTGCGCGTCGGTCTGCGAGGCGAATCCGTGTCGCCTGCGGGTGCGGCGAGTCTTGTCGTGGCGTTTGGGAAGTTCGGCTTGATACGACCAGGTTCCGTGGTTGGAGCGCCACATCCCGTTGGCGCGCTTGAGTTTCGGGCATTGGGAGCCGAGTTGTTTCTTGGTTCCGGGCTGGGTGCAAGTGCAGCGCTTGTAGGTGCTGCCTTTGAAAGTACGTTTGGTCATCGCGGATTTTCCTTTCGCGCAATCCGTGGGTGTCGCGTTCGGACAACGGCCATCGACGCTCTGGTACGCGCAGAGGGGAAGCGTCAGGCATGAGGCTCTTTGTCCAGCCCGAGAAGCTCGACCAGTGGCGCGACCGCGATGCGGTAGCTGCGGCCGACACGGACCGCCGGCACGGGGAAGGTTCCGGTGCGGGCGAGTGTGTAGGCGGTGGTGCGGCCGATGCCGAGTATCCGGGCGGCGGTCATCAAGTCGGTGGTCACTCCGAGTTCGGCGAGCCGCTCGCGCGACCACGCCGGTGACGACGCGGCCCCGGCTGTCGAGTCGGTGGCGTCGGGGTGGGGACGATCGAGGTCGTGCATAGCAACCTCCTCGCGATGAGGCGACAACGGTGGATTTTCGGCGGCAGGGAAGGGGTTTCTCGTGCGTGGCCGGTAATCGGCCGCGATGGGAGCCCGGCACCGTGTGGCGCGGGAACGCCCGGAACGCTGGCTGGCGGCGCTGTCAGGCCCCGGCGCGGGCGACAGGCCCTACGGCACCGGCGCGGTCGCGTCGGTACCGCTGCGGCAGGAGAACGGGGAGCAGCCGTCGGGATCGTCTTCCTCGGCGCTGGGGCGCCCGCGGGTGGCATCGAGGTCGACCTCGTGCAGCGGCAGGAGGGAGCGGTGGATGAAGAACTGGCCGCGCAACGGTTTTCCCTCGGCGATCGCGCGGGGACTGCCGTGGCGGATGGCTTTGTCGAACTCGACGAGTTCGGCCCAGGCCCGCGAGTCGGTGTCACGGATGTAGCGCAGCCGGGAGTTGCCGGAGTACGGGCACCCGATACAGGCGCTTTTCACGACATCACCGAGGCCGTGCTCGCGCAGGTAGGTCTGGCAGTCCGAACGCGACATCCCGAGGTCGAGCAGAGGGAAGATGTTGCGGGTGTAATTCACGTCGGAGTCCTTGGCGCGGTGGACTTCGTCGGTGGAGATACCGATGGCCTGGTCGACGAACACGCCGCGCGGCACCCGCAGCGGGTGTGGATAGCCAAGGATCTCCCGGATCGCCTTCTTGAGCGGTTTGAGCTTGTACTCGCCGGTGCATTGTCGACGCGCCATTCCCCGTGACCCGTCAGGGTTCTTGACGAACAACGGCATGGTGACAAAACGCGCGGTCGAGTTGAGCGCGTCGTCCCGGATGTGGCCCACGGACACGGTGCGAACCGGGAGTCCGGCCTGTGCGCCGATCCGGCGGGCGGTGTCCAGCTGGGCGTAGACCTGCTTGGGTTCCCAGCCCGTGTCGGCGAACAAGGCCGCGTCGAAACGCGGGATCCGCCCTTCGCAGGCGAGCAGGAACGCGGTCAGGCTCTGCACCCCGGCACCGAGGCTCAGGTACCGCCCGCGCGGCTCGCCGGGGTAACGCTCGTGACGTGGGCGGCTCGCGCGTCGGGCGCCGGAGCGGGGTGGGCGAGTCGAGGGGTGGAGCCGGGAGGAGTGGCGCGCGGGCGTCGACGTGCGGGGCGTGCGTGTCTGGCCGGGGCGTGCCGGGCCGGGTCGGGTGGTGGTCATGGTGTGCTCCCAGGAAATGGTCAGGCGGAGAGGTCGTGTGGCTGGGCGAGCAGGCGGTGCCGTAGCGCGCGCCGGGTGTCGGTGGTGGGGTTCTGCGCGGCCCAGAACAGGGCGGTGGTGATCAGGGCGCGGTGGGCCGGCTGGTCGGAGAGCACCCACTGCTCGGCCGGGCGGAGGCGGTTGCTCTCGTCGCGAGTGCGCAGGGCCTGGTAGCCGGTGTATTTGAGATTCGTCAGGATTCTGGTGACGGCCGCGGCGTGCCAGGTGACGCTGGTGCCCGGTGGCGGGTAGCGGTCGGGGTCGTTGTTGAGCCGCTGGGTGATCTGGTCGACGTCGAGCCCGGTGACCGCGCGCCAGTAGAAGATGTGCTGCACGACCGGGCCGCGCAGCGGGTCGGGGGTGAGCCGGGTACGGAGCCTGCCGCTGCCCGTGCGGGTCCCGGCCACGGTCATGGTGCGGTAGCCATAGGGCGGGCGGTGTACGTTCCAGCCTTGGCGGACCAGCGCGGCGGTGGCCTCGCTCGCCCAGCGCGGGACGGGATGCTCCTCGGTGACGTCCAATTCGGCCACCTCGGCCGGAGTTGTCCGCGGAGGGCGCTCGGGTGATGCGGGTACGTCGCGTGGGGCGCCGCGGCTATGCCACGTGCGCAGCCAGCGTCGAAGCTGGCGCAGGACTCGGCTTGGACGGGTTATGGGCATGGCGGGTGCCTACCTTCGGTGCGAGTGCGGTGGGGAGGCATCCCGGCGTCGGGATGGCTGGATGCCGGGGTGCCGCGCCGAGTGGGCTCAGCCGGTCGTCGGGCGTGCGGGTGCGGAGCGGGCCGGACGCGTCCGGGCCGCGGGCCGGACCTTTGTCGCCGGGCGCCGGGGCCGCTCGGTGCTGGTCGCGTGCTCGCGTCGAGCCCGGTTGGCGGTGTGGCGCTGCTGCCGGTGGTTCGACGACGGGTCGGTCTGGCGGCACCCGGGCTGGGTGTGGGCGAGTGCGGTCAGGTCGTCGAGCAGCAACGTCACGGCGTGGCGGGCTTGCGCCGGCATGACTCCGTTGCCCAGCGCGCGCAGTTGCGCGGTGCGGGGCAGGTCGAGGTGCTCGGCGGTGACCCAGCCCGGGGGAAGGCCCATCAGCCACTCGACGAACGGCGGTGCGAGCACGGGACGTCCGTGCCGTCCGGGCTGGGTTGGGTAGGGCGCGGGTCGGCCGGTGATGAGTTCCCAGCGGTGCACGGCGGCGGCGTACTCGCCCCAGTCCACCGGCCCCGCGTCACCGGGTGCGGCGTCGTGGCCGCGCGGGGCTCGGGCGGTTGCCACGGTCACTCACCTCCTTCGGCGCACGCGGCTTCGGTTTGGGTGTGGTGACGGCGATGACGACCGAGGGCAACATCAAGTCCCCCTTCGAGCCGCGCTGCGCCGGGCAGCCTTTCGTGCCGTCGGTCGCCCGCGGGGTCGGCAGAAGTCGTAGAGTGTCCAAAAGAGACGGGCCTCCTTGACGCGACGTGGCGGAGATTCCGTTGGAAGAACCGTCGTGCGCGGTCGGTGTCGGCAGCAGGACCCCACGCACCCGGGGAAAGACAGCTACGAATCCCCCCCCCCCCCCCGAATTTCCGTTGCCGCGCAACACGTTCCGTTCGCCGGTGCCGGTGGCGTGCGCAGTGCGCGGGCGCGGTCGGGAAGAGACGGTCCGCCGCGGTGGGTTGCGTGGGTGCAGTTCTTCGCGTCCGAGGCGGTCGGGGTCGGCAGCAGCCGCACCGAGTCGGTCAGCGTCACGCACCCAGCCGGGATCGGACGCCCCGGTTTGAGCACGGTCTGGATCGCCGCCGAGCGCGAGTCCGCCGCCGTCGGTGTCGGCAACAACTGGGTCGGCTGGATCACCGAGTCGACCGCGTCGTTGAGATTGACCTGATGCCCGCCCGCGCGCCGCCGTACCGGGTCGGCCGGGCCGCGCGGTTCCCCGTCGCGGGCTTGCGGGGTCGGCATCATCCGCGCCCCGTCCCGGCTGGGGGACGGCACACAGGAACACGCGTTCCCGTCGGTGGGCGGCGCCGATGTCGGCGGCGCGTACGCAACGCCAGACCGCGTCATACCCCGCTTCGGCCAACCCGCCGAGTACACGGTCGAGTCCGCCGTTTTTCCAGCGGAGGGCGGCGACATTCTCCACGACGACGAGCCGAGGTCGAAGTACGCGAATGGCGTCCAAGATGGTGTGCCACAGTCCACTGCGAGCGCCTTTCTCGATACCCGCGCGCCGACCGGCCGCGGAAATGTCCTGACACGGAAACCCGGCCGTGAGCACCTCGACCGGTTCGACCGCGGTGAAGTCGACCGCGCGCAGATCACCGAGGTTCGGCACACCGGGCAGTCGTGCGGCGAGGATGGTGGCGGCGTGCGGGTCCACTTCGGAGTACCAGGCGATCCGGCCGCCAAGCACGGCCGCGACGCCGAGGTCAAGCCCGGCCACACCGGTGCACAGCGACCCGATCACCGGCCCCGGGGTCGCCACGAAGCACGCGTCCTCGCCTGCGACGGTTGCGATGTCGCGGTCAGAATGCTGTCTGCTCATCGGTGCACCGCCGCCCTGCTCAGCCGCGGCGTGGGGCTCGTGCTCGCTGCGCGCAGCGGGGCTCGCGCCGGTCGGCGGGTGGTGTCCGGCCGTGCGGAGCCGGGACGTCGTGGCCCGGACCGGTGCGACGCGGCACCCGGGTGGCCGCGGCGCTCACGCGAGGAGCGCGATGGCGCGCCGGGCAGTGTCCGGTTCAGGCGTGCGTGCCAGGCCAGCGCGTAGCGCAGGCAGTTGGCCTCGTTGCGATGGCTGGGTGTGCAGCCGGGCTGGTACCGGCCACTGAAACTCCACGCCGCCGAGTCGCTGGAGGCGATCACCTCGCCGTAGCGCCAACCCCGAGGTCTTGACGCCAAAGCCATGCAGGCGCAGCCCGCGCGCGTGCAGAGCCCGCACGATCCGCTCGACCTCGCCGCTGTGCTGGCGCCGGCACACGCTGCCCACGCCCACCAGCGGCAGTGACGCCAGGTCGACGTCGTGTCGTTCGTAGGAGTCGGCGCACCGCAGATAATCGGCGACCGTGTCACCCTGCGCCACCGGGATGAACGGCAGTTCCGGCGCCAGGTCCCGCAACCGGAGGTAGTTGCGCACGGTGCGCTGCTGATGAGCGCGCAGGCTCAACCCGGTGCGGGCGCGTACGTGCGCCTCGACCATCCAGTCCTGCGGAGCGGCCCACGCGAGATTCCCGATCTCTCCGGCGTACCGGCGTACCGCCGCCACGTAGCTCCGGGCGTCGTATCGCCACCGGCCGTGCAACGCCAACTCGGTGAACCCGCCGGAATCCAGTGCCCATTCACCGACCGCGCGCGGGAAGCTGCGGCGATCGGCCAGACGCCGATGCGACACCAACATCGGAACGCCCAGATCCCGGGCAAGCCAAGAGGGCTGGTGCGTGCCCAAATACACCTTCACGACCGCACCCCCACTCCGCGCCCCAGCGCCGCGACGGCGACGAGCGCCACCACCGTGGCGAGGGCTTTCCCGGCGAGCTGCCCGGGAAGCAGAGCCAGCGACCCGAACGCGCACGGCACGAACACAGCACTGTCCACGAGCAGACCGCCGAGGTTGGAGACCCCGACCGCGAACACCCGCCCACGCGCCCGCGACCAGTGATACAGCCAGGAATCGATGAGTTCGGAGACCCCGAACCCGACCGCGCTGGCGAACGCGATCCGGGGCGAGGCCACGAACGCGGACAGCGCCGACGCACCCGCGATCGCGATGACCGCCCCCGCCATGCCGAATGCCTCGTGCACGGCGTCACGGACGGCGAAGGTCAGCCCGGCCACACAGGCACCGAGAGGAACGACCACGCTGCCCAGCACGGCCAGATGGTGGGTGCTGGCCCAGTTCGCACCGGCCACGGACGCCAGATAGCACCCGGTCGCCACCCACCCCGCGACCGGCGCCACCGCGGGCGAGGGCGTCAGCCGCGCGCGACAAGGGCGGGCGAGGGTGCCGGGTGTGTTCGCCAGCGCGATCATGCGTGCCACTCCACGCCAGGGCGCGGCGAGCGCGTGACAGAGTTCGGGACCGGGCAGCGATGCCGGGCAGCCGCACGCCGAGCGGCGGCGGGACGCCGGTAGCGGGCGTCCCAGCGGCAATCGCGGCACTGCACGCGCGCGCTCATACTCCCCACCGCCCACGACCGGTCGGCGAGCCCGGGACTGACACGGTGCTGGGCACGAGGGGCTTGGCCAGGATCACGACGTCCTCGTGCACGATGAGGTGCAAGGGCAGTCCCTGTTCGCGCTGTTTGCGGATGAAGTCTCGCTGGAAGAAGCTGCCGCGGGCGACGAGATCGTCCTCGGCGACGCGGGCCAGCAACGCGACGCACCGTTCGACCGGGACCAGTCCGGCGGCCTTGCCGCAGGCGATGATCTGCGAGGGCAGGTCGATCAGCTCGGAGTGCTCGCGCCACGGCCGCACGGTGATCGCGACGTGCCCGCCCGGGCGCAGCACGGCCGCGCACCCGGTGAGGATGCGGGTGAAGCCCGCCAGCAGCCGGTGGTGGCCGACGTTGGCCAAGTTTCCGCGGTCCAGCGCGGAGCCGTAGCGGTGGTGGTACTTGTGCACCTTCCCGTCGTCCGAGCCGGTGCCGCTCGTGACGACCTGCCCGTGCGTGGACGGCCCGTACGGCGGCGAGGTCACCACCA
Organism: Amycolatopsis sp. CA-230715; assembly: GCF_018736145.1. Classification (GTDB taxonomy): domain Bacteria; phylum Actinomycetota; class Actinomycetes; order Mycobacteriales; family Pseudonocardiaceae; genus Amycolatopsis. Next base: position 4,728,170 of record NZ_CP059997.1, on the reverse strand, counting down.
ACGCGACCTGCTCCCGGTACTTGTCGGGCAGCAGGAACGGCAGCTGGCGCGCGTCGCCGTGCACGATCTCGCCGTCGTGGTCGTGACCGCGTTCGCGGGCCAGGTCGAGGTTCGCCCGGGTGACGCTGACCCAGTGCGGCTCGTACTCCACGCCGACCGCGCGGCGCCCCGCGTCGATCGCCTCCACCAGCGTGGTGCCGGATCCCGCCATCGGGTCGAGCACCAGCTCGCCGGGGCGGGTGTAGGCGCGGATGGCGTGCGCGGCCACGGCCGGGAGCATCTTCGCCGGATGCGCGGTCGACTCGGGCACGTAACGGCCCCGGCGTTGGGAGGCCGGAGAGGTTTGCGCGGTCGCCCACACCGACAACGGCAGATCATCCACGTCGGTGCGGACGGTCGGGGTCGTCGGGTCGGGCGGGTCGATTCCGGCTGGGGTGCTCGGCCGCGCCGGGCGGGTGCCGGTGGCGGTGTCGAGGGCGTCGATGACAGCGCGCGAGATCGGCACGGTCACGTCGTCACCGCCGTACGAAGAGGAGCCGGTCGCGGCGGCGGTGGTCGATGCCGGGCAGTGCTGGTGGGACATGAGCGTGGTGCCTTTCGCGGAGGTGGGAGCGGCCGGGGACGGCCCGGTCGGGCTCGGCGAGCACGAGGTCACTGGCCACCTCCAGCGCCGGGCGCGTCGCCGGGCGCGGCGGTCTCCGGCCTGATCCCGGGTGGCGGCGCGCCCGGGTCGGCAGGTTGCGCGAAGGCGAGGACGTCGCTGTGCGCGCGTAGGTGTGGCGCGGGCAATCCGCGCACCGTCGCGCGGTGCCGAGCGCGGTCGTACTCGGCGGCCACCGCCGCACTCGGCGCGGCGCGCAGGCGCCCCTCCTCGACCGGGGTGTGCAGGGCGACGACGTGCTGCAGGTACAGCAGATCGGCGTGCTGGGCCGCGGCCACGATCGCGCCGGTCGGGTCGACCAACCGCCCCCGCGTCCAGTCACTGTGCGTATACACCGCGAAGATGCCGCCATGGCGCAGCCGGTCCGCCGCCAGCAGCGCCAGCCGGTCCAGTGACACCGACTCGGCGGCGTGAGCGGGCAGTGACACGAGCACCAGATCTGCGCGTACGCCGCGCTCCCACACCGGCACGTCCGCGCGGTTGAGAACACCCGTGCGCACCGGGATCGACGGCGCCCCGGCGAAGACCGCGGAGGGATCGGCGGAGTCGATGACGAGGTCGGCCCAGAACGGGCGCGACGACGTGGCGGCACCGTTGGCGTGGGTCTGGAAGAAGAGCGTGTCGGCGGTGCGCTCGAGCGCGCGCACCGCCTCCCGTGCCGCCGCCACCGAGGCCGCGCCAGTTGTCGTGGCGCCGTTGACGTCCGGGCTCGGCGCGGGGGCGATGTCGACCAGAACGACGTGCGCGCCGGGGTCGGTGAACGCCGCCGTGATGGTCTCCACGATCGGCACCGGCCACGCCGCGTGGGCGTCGATCAGCTCGGGCCCGCACGTCCACACCGTCGCCGGAGTTGGCGCCGTCGACGAGGGTGCCGGGCGTCGGCGCGACGGTGCCCCCTCAGGGCGCGAGGTCGCGTGGGTCCGGCCGGCGCCTGCCGTGGTGCTTCGCGTGTGGGCTCCGGGGTAGGGGGCGCGGTCCCCACCGCGGCGGGTGCGCGGCGGGCGAGACGAGTCTGTCCGGCGGCGGGGACGGCCGTCCGGGGACTGTGAGCGCTGGGCCATGAAGAGGTCCACCTCCGAGCGAGAGCGGCCGGGGCGGCGGCGCCCGGCCTGTTTCGTGCTGTCCTGAGCCAATACCGAAAAAACACTGTTTTTTCGCCGCACTCTCGCCAAGAATTTTAAGAATTTGCTCGCGCAATTATCTTAATAACGGTTGACGCGCCGTCGGCCACCTCGACGAGATCCGACAGAACAGCAACCCCGCCAGAATTTTTATTTTGCCCACCACGAAAGGCGCCTCAGCGACAACTGAGCACCCATTCGAACTTGAGGCACTGCTCACGGACGCCACCTACGCTCAGCGTTTCACCGCAGCTCAGCGCCCATGTCGTGGACGCCTCGAAGATCAACGGGAGTGATCGCGCTCTCAACCCTGTCACGGTGATTGAACGTCACGGGCTCGATCCTGAGGCGCTTTTGTCACGGTTTTGAGGCGGTTTTGAGGCGGTTTTGAAGCGTCTCAAATCGCTAACTACTGACTCACGGCAGCCACATTCATCAGGGGTCATCATGGATTGTTCATCGCAGGACAACGCAGATCGCGAGTTCGTTTACTATCTGGGCGCTAATCCCGATTTTGTCACCGATTCCGATGTGTTCGCGACAGCGCGCACCAGCTTCGCGTGGCTGGTGACCGGACCGGATCCGGTCAGCGTCGACGGCCGCGAGATCGCGGGGTTGCCACCGCGTCCAGTGCCCCTGGACGAGCTCGGCACACTGCTGCTGGCCGAGGACTGCACGCAAGCCACGCACGACGCGACGTGGGCGCATCTGATCACCCGCGCCCGCATCGAGCGGGGCAGGTGGATGGTGGCCTGCGTCGGGCTCGCGCTACCGCTGTTGCTGCGAGCCGCGGCGAAGGTGAAACGCCGGTTCCGCGGCGACCCTCACGACCTCAACGTCGCCGTGCTGACCGGGTTCCTCGCCGAACTACACGAGACCGACCTGGCCCGCCCCGCCGTCCTCGGACGGCTGTACTACACGGCCTACCGAGAGGGGCTGCTAGCCCTGCACGAGGCTGCCGGCGGCCCGCTTCCGGTGGACAACCCGGAACTCCACTTGGAACTCGATCCGAAGTCCGCAGTGGCCCCACTGCTCACACTGGGCCACCCGGATCTGGTCCTCGCCGAAGCCGTGGACGCCGAGGTCATCACCACCGAGGAAGCCGGGCTCATCTCCGAGACCAGGGTCGGTGATACCCCGCTGGCCGAGGCCACGCGGGCACGGGGCCTGTCGTACAAACCGGCCGCGAAGATCCGTAAACGCGCCGAAACCCACCTCGCCGCGTACCTGACCGAGGAACCCGACGACACCCCCGCGCGGGCACCAGTCGAACGGCCGGTCCTGCCCGCAACGGCTCGCGCGCACCGCGTCGCCCGTACGCACCAGCCCGGGGAGACCACCCGCACCGGCCGCGCGGGATTACACAAAGTAGCCACGGCGGAGGTGGCGCCGGAGACCACCGCAACCCGATCCGGGCAACTGCATGGTCCGGAATCCGGCATCACCTCACGCGGCTCCCGCTCGCCCGCGGACCGCCGTTCCCCCGCTGGCCTCACCCACTCCGGTTCGGTCGCGCGCATCCCTCGGGAGGCCCGCTCATGCGACTGACCCCGCTTCGCCACCGTCATCGGCCGCACCCGACGCCCGCACGCCGTAGGGCACCGCGTCGCCCCGGCTTCCCGGCACCGGCGCCGCGTCCACGTCCGGGACATCCCCGGTCCGCGGCAACAGCCGCCCACCACACTGGGAGTCGCCGCACGGGCTCGGCCGGCACCATGCCCGTGCCCGTACCGACGCCGCGGCACGGTGCGCGGTGCCGCCGAGTCGTGCTGCTCCTCGGGTGGCTGGTCGCCGCCGGGGTGGTGCTGACGTCGTTGGTCGCGCGAGCGGAAACGGTCCAGGTCGTCGCGCTCGCCAAGACCGTCGACGAGGTCCTCAACAACATCCGCACCTGGGTGATGGGGATTCTCGCTGGCATCTCTCTCGTGTTGTTCAGTTTCGCGGGGCTGCGCTACCTGCTGGCCTCCGGTGACCCGGGGGAGATCGAGAAGGCGAAGGGGGCTTTCAAGGCCGGGTGCATCGGGTTCGGTCTCGCCGCGCTCGCCCCGCTCGTGGTCGAAATTCTCAAGGGCATCGTGGGCGGGGTGTGAGCCATGACCGCACAGCGCCGCACCCCCTCCGCCCGCCCCCGTGACCCCGATCGGCGCCCAACGACACCGACCGTGCGTCCTGCTCGGGCCACCGATTCCGGCCGCGACAGCGCGAGCGCCGGGCCCGGCCACGGCGAACGGCTCATGGTCGGTCCACCGACGGGCCGCGCGAGGCGCCGCCGCGGACACGGCGGCTGGGCACGGTGGATGCCTCAGCGCCGATGGGCCCGCGTTCTCGCGGTGCTGGTACCGCTGCTGGCGGCCCTCGCCGGAATCGCGCTCACCGCCTCGGCGACGCCCGGGCCCACACCTCGGCCCGCGGCAGGACCGCCGCCGGTGCCCGCGCAGCTGCCGGGGTTGCCGTTGCCTCCGGTGCCGCAGCCCAGCTGTGGTCTCGGCTCGGCCGACCCCGCATGCCTGCTTCCCGGCACCACCGCCAGAACCACGGCACCGAAGTCCCCGGGACCGCCCACCGGTCCGCTGGCGCCGCCGACGCAGCCGGTGTCGTGTTTCCCGGGTGCGTTGATGCCCGAGTGCGGGCCGCTCGGCGGACCGCCGCTACCGAGCACGCCGACGCCCGTGCCATGTGACGGGCTGAACTGCATTCCGCAGCCGACCCCGATCGATCCGGGCAAGCCGGGCCAGCCCCCGGCGCCGGGCGCGGGCAGCGGGGACACCGACGAGTGCGGGATCACCGATCCGATCGCCTGCGTCACCGAAGGCATCGACCGTTTCTTCCGCGGCGTGGTCACCGACGCGCTGAACCCGCTACTGGAGTTGCTGGGCAAAACGTTGCTCACGACACCCGAACCGAGTTCGCTGCCGAGTATCGGGCAGCTGTGGACCGAGTCGTGGCACATCCTGCTCGCGGTCTACGTGCTCATCGTCCTGGTCGCCGGGATCATCGTCATGGGTTACGAGACCCTGCAGACCCGCTACACCATCAAGGAGATCGCACCGCGGGCCGTCATCGGGTTCCTCGCCGGGACGCTGTCGCTGTTCCTGGCGACGAAGGCGATTCAGATCGCCAACGCACTCGCCCGGGCGGTGATAGGCGAGGGCGTCAGCCCGCAGGCCGCGGGCAAGGCGCTGGCCGACATGGTCCTCGGCGCGCTCGACGGCGGTGGGCTCTGGCTGATCTTCATCGGCTTCGCGCTCGCGGTGATGACCATCGTCCTGCTGCTCACCTTCATCGTGCGGGTGATGGTGACGATCCTGCTGATCGCCGCCGCCCCGATCGCGCTGATGTGGCACGCCCTCCCGCACACCGAGGGCATCGCCCAAGCCTGGTGGAAGGCGGTCGGCGGGGTGCTGGCCGTCCAGGTCGGCCAGTCGCTGGCGATGGTCGTCGCGCTGCGGATCTTCTTCGTCCCCGGCGGGTTCACCGTGTTCGGCCCGAACCTCAACGGGTTGATCAACCTGCTGCTGTGCCTCGCGCTGATGTGGATCCTGATCAAGATCCCGTTCTGGTGCCTGCGCCCGCTCAGCGGCGGACGCCGCTCCATCCTCGGCTCGCTGGTGCGTGGCGCGATCGCCTACAAGACGATGGGCCTGCTCGGCGGCCCCCGCTCCCTGTTCGGCGGCAAAAGCGGCAAAGGCGGTAGCGGTTCCCGTCGCGGGAGCGGCGGTGGCGCTCCCGCGGACCCGCCGTCCACGCGGACGGGCCAGTTCATGCTGCCGATGCGGATCCGCCGCATCCGGCCCGGGCCGGGCCGCTCCCCGCGCCTCAGCGAGCTGCCTGACACCAGAGCAAGCGCGGACCGCCGACCCGGTCCAGGGCAGATGTCACTGTTCACCACCAGCGGTACCGGGGACGAGCGGACAGTGTCGGCGAACCCGCGCGCCCTACCGCCAGACGACCTGCCCGGTGCGCTGCCGCGCGATCAGCTCGGGTTGCCGATCACCACCCGCCGCGAGCCGGATCGCGTCGGGCGCCGGGCGCTGGCCGACGACCTCGCCGAGCGACACGGCGTGATGCCGCCGCCGGTGCCGCAGCCCGGGTTGCTCACCTCGGACGGGCGGATCAACCGCAACGCGCGCCCGCCCGCGCACCTGCCCCGCGCGCTGGTGGCGCCGAACGCCGGAATGCTGCCGATCCATCTTCGTCCCGCGCCCCCGCGCACGCCTCGACGGACGCTGGCCGATGACCTCGCCGACCCCGCCTCGGTCAGCCCGCCGCGGCAGACCGGGCCCGGTCTGATCACCCCGTCCGGCCAGATCAACCGCGCCGCCCGCGCACCGCGCCGCCCGATCAGGGATGCCTACACCGGCAACCGGCCGCTGGCCTCGGGCCAGTACCCGCTGCCGCTCGGCCTCCGGCGCCAGCCCAAACCCAAACCCCCGTCACCGGCCAGCGGCACAAGCGCCTCGCCGCCGCCGAAGCGGCGTCCCGGAACGCAAGTGCCCCTGCCCCTGGACCTGCCCCGTCGCCGGGGCCCGAAGAAGAAGTGAGGTCGCCATGACGTCTCCCGTGCGTGTGCCCGCCGACGTTGACCGCGCGGACCGGGTACTCGGCCCGCTGACCGCCCGGCAACTCGCGATCCTCGGCGTCGCCGGGCTCGGGCTCTACGGCCTGTACTCGGTGACCCGTGCGTTCGTGCCGCTGCCGGTATTCCTCATCGTCGCCATACCGGTCGGGGTCACGGTCACCGTGCTGGCGTTGGGGAAGCGTGACGGGCTGCCCTTGGACAAGCTCGCCCTCGCCGCCGTGCGCCAGCACCTGTCGCCGCGGCACCGGGTCGCCGCGCCCGAGGGCGTGCGCGCCGCCCCGGACTGGCTCACCGCCCAGCAACCCGACACCCGAGGCCGTGGGCGTGGACCGGCTTCCACCGAGCCGGTGTCCCCGGCGCCATTGGAACTCCCGGCCAGCGGTGTGGCCGACACCGGCGCGCAAGCCGGGATCATCGACCTCGGCACCGACGGGCTCGCAGTCATCGCCGTCTGCTCGACGGTGAACTTCTCCCTGCGTACGCCCGCCGAGCAGGAGGCGCTCGTCGCGTCCTTCGCGCGCTACCTGCACTCCCTGACCGCGCCGGTACAGATCCTGGTCCGCGCCGAACGCCTCGACCTCGCACCCCAGATCGCCGAGCTACGAGCCCGGGCCGGAGGGCTCCCGCACCCCGCGCTGGAAGCCGCCGCGCGGGACCACGCGGACTACCTCGCCGAGCTCACCGCGCACGCGGACCTGCTGCGCCGCCAGGTGCTGCTCGTGCTGCGCGAACCACTGCGCACAGGCCCGGCACCCGCCGCCGCGTCGAGCGTGCTGCCGTGGCGACGCCACCGCGGCGACGACGAGCGGGCGGTGGATGACGGGGTGCGGCAGGCGGCCGAACAGCGGCTGGTGCGGCGCCTCGGGGAGGCCATCGAACTGCTGTCTCCCGCCGGGATCGTGGCCACCCCGCTCGATGCCGCCGCCGCGACCGGTGTGCTGGCGGCGGCGTGCAATCCCGACACGTTCCTGCCGCCCTCGGCGGGGCTGGCCGGAGCCGACGAGGTCGTCACCGCCACCACCACCTTCACCGACCTCTACGGCCCCGACGACACCGACCTCGCGACGGAATCCGGCCCGGCCCGGCCGACACGAACAGCCACCGCGCCATCGTCCCCGCGCCGGGCGCCTGCGACGCGCCCATCCCGCCCGCCGGTTCGCGGACCCGAACCCATACGCCCCGAGCCGTCCCGGTCCAGGGGGTCGCAGGCGTCGGGGCCGTGGCTGTCCGAGGACGAGGACTGGGACTACGACGACGAGATCGAAAGCAGGTAGACACCCATGCCACGTACCAGAAACCACACTACGGCGGCCCGGTCCGGGTCGGCGGGGGCGTTCACCCCGGACGCGCTGTCGGTGGCCGCCCGGCATCTGGAGGTCGGCAACGAGTTCGTCGCCAGCTTCGGTGTCACCGGCTATCCGCAGGAGGTCTACCCCGGCTGGCTCGCCCCGCTGCTGACCTATCCCGCGCGGCTGGATGTCTCGGTGCACGTTCAGCCCGTCGACCCGGCCACGGCCGCCAGCGGCCTGCGCAAGCAACGCGCGAAACTGGAATCGTCCCGCCGCCACAACTCCCGGCATGACCGGCTCGACGACCCGGACCTCGACGCCGCCGCCGAGGACGCCGCCGACCTCTCGCGGCGCATCGCCCGCGGCGACGGGAAACTCTTCAAATTCGGTCTGTACCTGACCGTGCACGCCCCGGACGAGAAGGCGCTCGCCGAGGAAGTCTCGGCGCTGCGGTCGCTGTGCGCGTCGCTGCTGCTCGATGCGAAACCCGCCACCTACCGGGCGCTGCAGGGCTGGGTGTCCACCCTGCCGCTGGGCCTCGATCCGCTGGGGCTGAAGAGGACATTCGACACCGCGGCGGTGTCGGCCGCGTATCCGTTCACCTCGCCGGATCTGCCGCCGACCGACCCGACCACCTCGGCGCCGTCCGGCGTGCTGTACGGCTACAACGTCGGCAGTTCCGGGCTGGTGCATTGGGATCGGTTCGCCTGCGACAACTACAACTCCGTCGTCCTCGGCCGCTCCGGGGCGGGCAAGAGCTATCTCGTCAAACTCGAGACCCTGCGCAGCCTCTACCGCTCCCTCGGTGACGACAAGAGCGACCGGGCCGGGAACGGGGTGCAGGCGTTCGTCGTCGATCCCGAGGACGAGTACGCCCGCCTGGCCTCGCGGGTCGGTGGCACCTACGTCCACCTCGGCGCGGGCGGGGTCCGGCTGAACCCGTTCGACCTGCCCGTGCACACCGACGCCCGCGGGCGCCACACCGCGCCGCAGGACGCCCTCAAGCGGCGCAGCCTGTTCCTGCACACCGTCCTGGCCGTGCTCTTCGGCGCGGAGATCACCGCCGCCGAGCGCGCGGTGCTCGACACCGCGATCACCACCACCTACCACCACGCGGGCATCACCGACGACACCCGGACCTGGACCCGCCCGGCGCCGCTGCTGCGGGACCTGCGCGACGTACTCGCCGTCTCCGGTGGCGGTGGTGACGCGGTAGCCGCCGATCTGGCGGCGCGGTTGCACCCGTTCGTCGACGGCAGTTTCGCTGATCTCTTCGATGGCCCCACCACCGCCACCCCGGACGGGCACCTCGTCGTGTTCTCCCTACGGGACCTGCCCGACGAGCTGTGCGCGATCGGCACCCTGCTCGTGCTCGACGCCGTCTGGCGCCGGGTTTCCAACCCCGCGTTCCGGCGGCCCCGGCTGGTGGTGGTCGACGAAGCATGGTTGCTGATGCAACAACCCGAAGGCGCGAAATTCCTGTGGCGCATGGCGAAGGCCGCCCGCAAGCACTGGTGTGGCCTCACGGTCGCGACCCAGGACACCGCGGACGTGCTCAGCAGCGACCTCGGCAAGGCCATCGTCAGCAACGCCGCCACCCAGGTCTTGTTGCGCCAGGCGCCGCAGGCCATCGACGAGATCGCCGACACCTTCAACCTGTCCGGCGGCGAGCGGCAGTTCTTGCTCTCCGCCGACCGCGGGCAGGGCCTGCTGTCCTCGGGCACCCAGCGGGTGGCGTTCCAGTCGCTCGCCTCGCCCACGGAGAACTTCCTGGTCACCACCGACCCCGCCGAACTCGCCCGGTTCGCCGACGAGGACCCCGGCGTCACCGACAGCGGCTTCGCCGACGCCTACGTCGACCTCGGGCCCGCCGACACCGCCGACGCCTTCGACGCCGCGGCACTGGGCGCCGACGCGGAGCTCGACAGCGACGGGGTCGACGACGCGGCGCAAGTCGACCTCGATCCCGCATGACCGCGCCCGGCACCGCCGTCGCCTTTTTCTTGTCTCGCACGACGCTTCCCGGAAAGGAGTCCGGCTATGGCTCCGCGCGTCGCGGCATCGCCGCTGATGCAGAACTGGGTGGGTGAGTACCTGCGCGACCCCGGCGGCACCACCACCGCCCTGCTCGCCGCCGTCGGCGACTGGGCCCTCGTCTGGGGGCCGATCGTCGTCCCCTGCCTCGCTTTGGCTCTGGCGGGCGGGATCGCGGCTCGCCGCTGGTGGCGCCGCCGCCGGCAGGCCGCGTTGCAGGTCGACGCTCGACGGATCACCGTGCTCGCCCCGCCCACGGTCGATCCCGCGGGGGGCGCCGCGGTGTGGTCCAACCTCGTCGGGTTGCTCCGTCCCGCCTGGCGGCGGTTGTGGGCCGGCCAGCCGCATCTGGCGATGGAGTACGTGTTCGGCGAGCACGGCGTCACCGTGCAGTTCTGGGTCCCCGGCGTCATTCCACCGTCCTTAGTGGAACGAGCGGTCGAGGCCGCCTGGCCCGGCTCGCACACCCGCACCAGCCCCGCCGACTCCCCCTTCCCCGCGCTGGAGACCGGGCGGCGGCGGATCACCGTCGGCGGGCAGCTGCGTCTCGCCCGTTCCGAAGCCCTGCCCATCCGCAGCAGCTTCGACGCTGACCCGATCCGCGGCCTGCTCGGCGCGCCGGTCGGGCTCGGCCGCGACGAACGCGCCTGCGTGCAGATCCTCGCCCGCCCGGTCACCGGCCGCCGCGTCGCCCGGGCCCGCCGCTCCGCCCGCCGCGTGCACCAGGGCTCCTCGGGCCGCGTCGGGGGCAGGATCCTCGACGCGATCACGCCCGGGGCCAACGCCACCCGCTCGGGACGCACGTCGGACTCGCGGCGGATCAGCCAGGACCCGCAGCTGTCACTGGAATACTCCGCGCAGAACAAGGCGATCGTGGGCAAACAACGCGGGAGCCAGTACGAGACCGTCGTGCGCTACGCCGTGGCCACCGACCTGCCCGCCGACGCCGCTGATGAGCTGGCGCGCCGGGCCCGGGACACCGCGCGCGGGCGCGCGCACGCGCTGGCCGCCGCGTTCGCCGCCTACACCGAGTTCAACCACTACACCCGGACCCGCCTGCGCCACCCCGCCCACGCGCTCGCCGAGCGGCGCCTCGACCGCGGCGACCTGCTGTCGGTACCGGAGCTGGCGGCACTCGCGCACCTGCCCACCGACGCCGAGATCCCCGGCGTCGAACGCGCCGGAGCGAAGGCCGTCGCCCCGCCACCCGGGATACCGGCCCCAGGGCCGGGCGTGACACCGCTGGGGCAATCCGACACCGGGCACGCCCGGCCGGTCGGCCTGCGGGTCGCCGACGCGCGCTACCACGTGCACGTGATCGGAGCGACCGGCTCCGGGAAATCCACTCTGTTGGGCAACATCATCCTCGACGACGTGGACAACGACCGCGGCGTCGTCCTGATCGACCCGAAAGGCGACCTGGTCACCGACGTGCTCAACCGGCTCCCGCGCGGCGCCGCGGACCGCGTGGTGCTCTTCGACGCCGACTCCCGGCACCGTCCGCCCGTCCTGAATCCCTTGGAGGGCGGGGAAACCGACCGCGAGGTCGACAACCTGGTCAGCGTGTTCCGGCGGGTCTATTCGGCGTTCTGGGGACCGCGCACCGACGACCTCATGCGCGCCGCCTGCCTGACCCTGCGCGCCCAAGAAGGCGTGCCCACGCTCGCCGACCTGCCGAAACTGCTGACCTCCGAGGCATTCCGGTCCCGTATCACCGCCGGCCTCACCGATCCTGTGCTCAGCGGGTTCTGGGAATGGTACGACGAGCTCACCGACAGCTCCCGCTCCCAAGTGATCTCACCCCTGATGAACAAACTCCGCGCATTCTTGTTGCGGCCCTTCGTGAAAGAAGCCATCGCCGGAGGACGGTCCACAGTGGACATGTCGCAGGTTCTCGACCACGCCGGCATCTGCCTGGTCCGCATCCCCAAAGGCTCGCTCGGAGAAGAGACGACGCGGCTGGTCGGGTCCCTGGTAGTGGCCCGCACCTGGCAGGCCACCACCGCCCGCGCCCGTGTCCCGCAGCGCCTGCGCCCCGACGCGCACACCGTGATCGACGAATGCCACAACTTCCTCAACCTGCCCTACCCCATGGAAGACATGCTGGCCGAATCCCGCGCGTTCCGGAACGGATTCATCCTCGCCCACCAACACCTCGGCCAGCTGTCGAGAGAACTGAAAGAGGGCCTGTCCACCAACGCGCGCAGCAAGGTCTTCTTCTCCGCCAGCCCCGAGGACGCCCGCGAACTCGCCCGCCACACCACACCCCGGCTCTCCGACCACGACCTGTCCCACCTCGGCGTCTACCACACCGCGACCCGCCTGGTCGTGCGCGGCGAGGAAACCGAACCCTTCACCATGACCACCACCCCGATGCCCGACCCCATTCCCGGACGAGCACGGGAAATCCGCTCCGCACTCCGGGCCCAGCGCCGGGCGCACAACGCCCCGAGCGGCGGCGGCACGACGGCACCCCGCCCCGGCACCTCTGCCACCTCCACCGCAGCACGGCCCGCGCCGACGACCGGACGGCGCGTACCGCCGACTCGGCCGCCCAGGACCGACCCCCGTCGCACCCGCCCCTAACCGCCACACGACACGGCAACTTCGCCGCACCACTACGAAAAGCCCCCGCCACCCGTCCGCACCGGGTTCGAGTTCGACCTGCCCACAGCACTTGTCCACAGCCTGTTGACAACCGAGGAGACCGCTTGTGATCACTACGACCACCCGCCAGCACACCCTGCGCGGCCACCTGCCCGGCCGCCACACCGCCCGCGCCGCCAGCTCAGTCGATCACCAGGCCATGCTTGCCTCCCGCCTGACCACCCGCGACAAGTGGCTGCTGGCCCTGTTGCACGAGCACCGGGTCCTGACCACGCCGCAGATCCAGGACGCGGCGTTCCCCTCGGGCCGTTCGGCGCGCCAACGGCTGCGCGATCTCTACCTCTGGCGCGCGATCTCCCGATTCCAGCCGTTCCAGCAGCTCGGTTCCGCGCCGATGCACTACGTCCTGGGCCCCGCGGGAGCCGCGGTGCTCGCCGCCGAGCACGGCTTGGAAGTCAAGGAACTCGGCTATCGGCACGACCGTGCTATGGGTATCGCGCATAACCAGCGTCTCGCGCACACCGTCGGGGTGAACGACTTCGTCACCTCGCTCATCGCCCGCGCCCGCTACACGCGGAGCGCCGAGGCGGTGGTGGCGTGGTGGTCGGAATCCCGCTGTGCCCGGCATTTCGGCGACCTGGTCATCCCGGATGCCTACGGCCGCTGGCGTACCGGGGCCGGGCCCAGCGCGGGGGAGGTGGAGTGGTTCCTCGAGTTCGACACCGGCACCGAATCGCTGACCAAGGTCGGGCGCAAACTCGGCGGGTACGCGCGGCTGGCCGAGTCCACCGGCATCGCGACGCCGGTGCTGGTGTGGCTGCCCACCACCCGCCGCGAAGCAGGGGCCCGTACCGCCCTGGCCCGGGTACACACCGACCTCGACGCCCCTCGGGCGGTGCCGGTGGCCACCGCGGCGGCCGACCTGCTCGACCCCACAGGGGCACACCCGAGCCCGGGCGAGGCGGTGTGGCTTCCGCTCACCTCGGCACGCGCCGACCGCGGCGGCCCCCGGTACAGCCTCGCCGACCTCGCCGACGCCTGGCCCGGCCTGGCCCCGCCGGCCGACCCCACCACGGCTGAGGACAACGAGGGCGCGACCGGTGACGCCGCGGCGGCCTCGCCCTATCGGCTGCCGCCGCCGAGTCCGATCCCGCCGCGGGCCACGCCGAACCGCGTCGCTCGCGGCGAGCACTGACCCCGCGCCTTCCTTCCTCCGCCGCGGTCCCCGGGGTTGTTCGGCGCCCTCAACGGATAAGGAGAGCGATCCAACCATGGGATGCAAACTCGCGATCGGTGTCGCCGCCCTGATCCTCGCCATCCCGCTGCTCATCGGCGCCGGGTTCGCCGGCATCGTCAGCTCGCTGTTCGGCAGCAGCAGCGCGTCCGGTTCACTGATCTGCACGCCCGAGGGCGCGCCGACGGGCACGGTGTCGGGCTTGACCGTCGAGCAGCTGGGCAACGCGGCCACCATCGTGGCGGTCGGCAAACAAAGCGGCGTGCCCGAGCCGGGCTGGGTGGTCGCGATCGCCGCCGCGATGCAGGAATCCGGGCTGCGCAATCTGCCCTACGGCGACCGCGACAGCCAGGGGCTCTTCCAGCAACGGCCGTCGATGGGCTGGGGCAGCCCGCAACAAGTCACCACACCCAGCTACGCGGCGACGAAGTTCTTCGAGCACCTCACGGCCACGCCGAACTGGCAGAAGATGAGCGTCAACGACGCCGCGCAAACCGTGCAGGGATCGGGGTTCCCGAACGCCTACGCCCAGCACGAGGACAAGGCGCGCGCGATCGTCGCCGCCGTGTCCGGGGTGCGATGCCAACCGGCCCCCACGATGCCCGGAACCGGCGACTGCAACAACATCCAGGCCGCCACTCCCGCCGCGATGACCGCGATCAATTACGGGTGCGGGCAGCGGGGGCTGCCGTATGTGTGGGGCGGCAATGGCCCGCAGAATGGCGACAACGGATTCGACTGCTCGGGTTTGACCAAGGCCGCCTACGACGCGGCCGGGATCTCGCTGCCCCGCACAGCCGACGCCCAATACCGCTCCGGGACACGTGTCCGCGATGGACAGCCGCTCCTGCCTGGCGACCTTGTCTACTACGGTTCACCCTCGAACATCCGACACGTGGGCCTCTATATCGGCAACGGAAAAATGCTGCACGCCCCAACCTTTGGCCAACCCGTGCGAATCGACGAATACCGATATCCCGCTGACGATTATGCGGGCGCTACCCGACCTGCGAAATAATTTCCTCTTGCGCGATCTTGCGTTTCTGCGAGGGTTGACGGGAACTCGACAGTGCGGCGGTGACGAGGACGGTCTCGGGAGGTGACGATGGCCCAGGTTCGGTCCCTCAGGAGCGGCCACTCGTCGGCTATCTATCTGCCCCGGGTGTTTGGCCGTCACAACCATTCTGCTTGGCGCGTTCGGCTACGAGGTGGTCGAGGCCCGCGTGCAGCTCGGGCCAGTCCGGCCCGGGTCGCAGGGCCTGTTCGGGTAGCTCTCCCGCGATGACCTGCATGCGGATGCCCAGGTGATGCGGGCCGACCACGGCGAGCCAGCCAGCGCACAGCCGCATCGGATGCGCGGTTCCCGGCTGATCGAGGTGGCAGGACATCGCCGGGGCGGAGTGCGGGGCCTCGTCGCCGGGTGAGCCATTGGCCCCTGCGAGTTTGCGCATGTCCTCGTCGCTGAACAGCGTCAAGTCGGCATCGACTCGCCACGGGCACCGTGTGCAGGGATGTGCTCGGTACGAATCAGCGCTCACGGGGTTTCACCCTTCCACATCAGGCTCCTAGCGGCCGCAGCGGACTTCGCCGTCACGGTCGGCACGTCTGGCCTTCCTCAGAGAACCCACATAGCCGTTGCCTGGTAAGGGAAGAGTCCCCGTTCTTGGACGGTACCTCTCCATGGAGACGACCTTGGCCACGGCCCTGGGCTGCCGGACGCGTCAGGGTGCGGTACCCGTGTGTGGGTGCGCCGCGCGTATGCGGGTGGTGAAGGCGATGATGTCCTCGGCCGTGGCGATATGGGAGCCGATCTCCCACCGCATGACCCGGTTTCGCATTCCCGTCAGTCCGGAGTGGACAGTGGGTTTCACGGTCTTCTCGACCAGTTTTCCGTTGCTGTCCCGGAAGAGGTGGGTCTCTTCGGTTCGGTAGGTCACGACCGGGAGGTACCAGCGGCCGGTGGTGACGATGTGGGTCGTCGTGCGCGCGGTTGTGCCCGGGACCCCGTCGAGTACGTCGTCGAGTCCGGGGCCGGTGTAGAGCACGGCCATCGCGTGGCCCGCCTTGACGGTGGACACGGCGGCGACGTCGTTTGCCCGGTCGAGCAGGGTTCCCTGGTGGGCTGTGGCGCGGATGGCCGTGATCAGATCGGTGCGGGCGTGGCGGCGGCCGGAGCCCACGGTCGCGCCGATGAGGGCGATGGTGAGCGCATCGACGAGCACGCCCGCGGCGAGACAGCACGCGACAAGGCGCCAGTCGGTCCCGGACGCCGAGGCGAGGAGGTAGGTCGTGGCGGCGATCAGGATGAGGGTGTAGATCGTGGCTGCCGCGGTGATTCGAATCGGGGGTATCACGGTCACTCCTTGGTCGAGGGGTGGTGGGCGAAGCCGAAGAACACGAAGCCCCCGTCGCGGGTGGGCACGGCGCCGCAGGTGGTGCTGGTGGCGTCACCGACGAGGGTGGTCAAGGCGCCCGCGGGGGTGTGTCCGACGAGTTCGAGGGTGAGGTCACCGAGCAGATCGCGGGCGCGCTGCTCGGCGTCGGCCCGAGTGCGCACGGTGTGCTCGACGAGAACGGCCCGCTGTTTGCGTCCGATCGTCGGGTGCGCGGTGCGACGGTCCTTCCGGACCGCCGTGGTCAGTGCGCTCACGCAGTCGGGGCCGTGTTCGTAGATCACGAACAGCGGCTGCGGGGGCATCGTGTCGTGGGTGCTCATGGCGTCGCCTCGTTGTCGTTTGTGGCGCGGCGGCGGAGTGAGACGCGGACGTCGACGCCGAGCCTGCGTATCTGGTGTGCGGCGTTGCGCAGCGACCGCCAGTCGGAGGCGGTGCTGGGCAGGGTGCAGATGCCGCCGTCGGGCAGCCGGACCCGCCAGTGCCCGCCGCGCAGGAGGGTCAGCTCGCAGCCGTGCTCGCGCAGCCGTGCAACGCGGCCTGCGTGGTCGGCCACCTGGTGCCCGCACCACCCCGGCGACCGGAGCGTGCCGGTTTCCGGCGCGGTCGATCACCGGGGTTCGGTCGTCGGTTTCCGGTGGGGACGCTGAAGACCGCGTGGACGACTCCGGTGTCGGAGTGCACGCGGAGTTCACACGTGTCGCGGCGGTAGCGGACGAGCCCGGTATCGCCTGCGGCGTCGGTGGTCCAGTGTGGCCAGTGGTAGGTGGCGCGGACCATCTCGCGATCGGCGTTGGTCCGCACACGGCGCGCGGCCGACGGGGCGAGCGCGGGCATGGGCGGGCTCTCGTCACGGGTGGGCACCGTGGCCCAGGTTCGGCGGTTCACGGCTGGGTCTCGCCATCGGTGGTGGACATGACGGCGCGCGCCTTCGTCCAGGCGTCAGCCAACATCCGCCCCTTCTCCCGGGGCACGGCCCCGGGTTCCGGTACTGGCTCGGTCACCTCGGTGTTCGGGTTGTCGTAGAGGTCGGCCAGGGTGCGCCCGTCGGATGCTCGCGTCCACACCGACCACGCGTTGGCCGCCACGGCTCCGGTCGTGACCGCTTTCAGTGCCGCGTTGGGGCTGGCGACGGTCCTGCCGTCCGGCAACTGGAATCGGCCGTCGCCCAGCAGCACGATCGAGTACGTCGTCCTTTTACGGGGTCTGACGTAGTCGAACCGATCCCCGGCCTGGAGCGTGCCGTCCTCGATCATCGCCACGATCGCGCGGGGCGAGCGGCGCTGTACGACCGATTCGGCTTTCCGCAGCGCGAACAGCGGCATCCCGTCCCGCTGGCGGTGCCACATCTTCCAGCCGTTGTAGTGGCGATATCCCAGTGCGGTGGAGGCTCCGCAGGGGCGGGCGAACCACCGACCGTCAGCGAGAGCGATCCCGCTCTCGCGCACGGTCGCCCAGACTCGTCTTCCGGCGGTTCCGGGCAGCACGCAGAACAACGCCTCCCCGTCATGCAACCGCCCGTCGCCCACCATGCGCGCCAGTTCCGTGTGCCGCGCGGGTGTGGCTGCGGGCGGAAGGTAGACGCCCTCGTCATCGACGCGCATCTGTGCGGCGACGATCGGGGCGATCACGCGCGGCCACGTCCGGTCCACGCTCGCCCATGACCGCACCCGCTGCCAGCCGTACCGCTCGGCGCGCAGGACCTCCACATCGACGCAGCGAGCCCGCCGGGGTGGAGCCATCGGTTCCTGGGGCGGGGACAGCCGGACGACGACGTCACCGTCGTGTGTGGCGGGGTCGGGCTCCTGTTCCAGGGCGGTCGCGGCGAACAGGCACAGCGCGCCGTCGCGGGCGGTGAAATCGACCGCGACCACCACCAGCCCCCACGCATCGGTGGGCATGCGTAGCAGCGGGACGGTTGTCTCGCCCGCGACCACCACTGCCGCGTCCTCGGGCAGGTTCTCCCGTTCCCGGACCAGGGTGGGCCAATGCCGCCCGCGCCCCTCGGGCGCGTCGGCGTCCGAGGGGGTCGTCATAGGCGTGGCAGGTGAGTTCATCGGTATCCTCCAACCAAAGGGGCGGGGTTGTCGCGGACCCGCTCGCGGTCCGCGCGTAGCGTTGCTACACAACCAAAACCGTGGCGACACGTGGTTGTTTGCGTTGGCCTGTAATGGGTTGCGATCAGGTCAGTAACCGCGTCGCTCTTGCAACATGGCACGGAGGTCGCTCAGGGTGCGCTCATCGGACACACGCCGGAATACGTTCCATCCGTTGTTGTAGCTGCCACCCAGCGCGTTGGTGGCCTGGGTCGGCGTGGCGCACGACTGACCGTCGGCGAGGATGATTTCGCCGTGGGCGCCGATTCGCACCACATGGCGGGCGAGTAAACGAGGTCGGTCCCACACAAACTCGTCCCCCGGACTCAACAGGCCAGCAACGACCAACTCCAGCAAGCTGTTGTTCCGACGCGGCCGCGAGAGCACCGCGCGAGCAGGGCGCGCCGCCGCGACGTCGCCGCTCCGGTCCGGCACGGCGGTCCCGCCGGTCTCGCCATGCAGGCACATCACCGTCGCGGCGGTGTCGGCGATCAGGTGCGGCCAGCGGTGGTCGGCTGCGGGCCAGTGGCCAACTCGTCGCCATCGACCATGGTGCGCCAGCAACATCTCGACGTCGACGACGGCGTCCCGAGGAAGCGGGAGTGCCGGGTCCTCCGGGTCGGTCAGCCGGACCACGACATCGCCGTCGTAAGGACCGGTGGCCGGGTATCGTTCCACCCAGCTTCCGGAAAACCACGTCACCGCACGCAGGTAATCGGGTTCGGCGTCGTCGATGTCGACCTCACCCACGAGTATCGCCCACATCGGTTCGGGACATCGCATCGGCGGCGCCGATGCGTCGTCGGCGATGAGGAGCATCGTGTCGTCCGGTCCCGCTTGCGCGGACGGCGACGTCGTGCCGTCGCGTACAGGCGTCGCCCGGTCGACCGTGTCGGATCGATCAGGCGGCGGGCAGGGTTCCGCTTCGCCCGCGGACACGGAGGTCCCTGAACGAGAAGTGTCCTGATTGGTCGGCATCATGCCGCACCCCTTACATTTTTGGGAAAATGCGGGGGAATTCCCGCACTGACAGGTCCATCAACGCTCCGTGCATGCCGTGATGTCAAGCCACATATGGGTTTTCACCTGTTTCGCTTAGACGCGGCGGGCTGTCCACACGAGACACATGTCTTGTTTGACGGATCGCTTGACATGGAGGCGACGACGAAGCGTCCATAGACATGTAGCCCGAACAACCGGATGCGCACCGGCGGGCCAACGCCCCGGCCGGGGCATGACCATCCCATTCCGCACCACACACAGGGAGTTCGTCATGTCCCGTAAGAACCGCAACACCCGAACCACCACGACCGCAACCGATGACGACCGCCATCTGCACGCCGTGGCCGACGACCCCGGCCAGCAGGACGCACCGACCACAGAGGACAAAGTGCGGACCGCGCTGACCGACAATCCCGGCTCCACGACCGCCACACTGGCCATGGCGGCCGGGGTTGGTCGTTCGACCGCAGCGAGGATCCTGGCCCGCTGGGGACGCGACGGCATCGCGACCCGCACCGCAGGCGACGGTCCGCGCAACCCCGACACCTGGGCACTCGCACCGTCAACCAGCGGCACCGCCGCACCCGACACCGACGAGGCGACGGCGGACACGACGGCGGCGCCCAACACCGACCAGCCGACCGACGACACCACGATCGACCGCACTGTCGACGACCCGAGCGTGGCGGAGGACGCCACCGACGTCGACGACTCCGCCGCCGAGGGCACCACGGCGGCGGCGCGGGAGCCTGACACCGGATCGGATGCCGACGACACCGCCGACACCGCTGACGACACGCCCGCCCCGCCCATCGACGGCGACGGCGACGGCGACGGCGACGGCGACGGCGACGGCGACGGCGACGGCGACGGCGACGGCGACGGCGACGGCGACGGCGACGGAATCGTCCCTTCGCCTGAGACGGCAGCGGTGGATCCGGTGGATGGCGTGACCGAGCCCGGGCCGTCGTCGGCAGCAACCTCGGCGGTGTCCGAGCCCACCGGAACCGCCCCGACGGACAGGAGCCGATTGCCCAAGGGCGGGCTGCGGGCACTGGTGGAGGAATACCTGACCGAGCACCCGGGCGAATCCTTCGGACCTGCCAAGATCGGCAAGGAATTGAGCCGCTCGGGCGGCGCGGTCAACAACGCCTTGGAGAAGCTCGTCGCCGACGGGTACGCGACCAAGACCTGCGAGGCGCCGAAACGGTTCGCCATCAACCCGGACAAGACCGACGTCCCGGCATCGGGCGCCGAATAGCCCACCGGCTCCAACCATCTACCGCGCGCAGGGTCGCTCGCCACACTTCCAGGAGACGACCCTGCGCGGGAGGTTTCCCCGTTGCCAGTTCAGGAGCAAGGCCCATGCCAGGAATGAGCGCCTGTCGCCGCAACCGTGGAGCGCTGAAAGTGGATAGCGACCACCTCGACGACGGATTTTATCGCGCCTACGGATTCAAACGCGGTTATGGCCGTGCCCGCGGCGGCAAAACTGGAGGACGAATTCGGCGCAGGCTTATTCGCCGTCGCGAAAACATCAACTGGCGCCGCAGTATCCGCGACTGATCACTAGCACCGGTGGACCACCTGTCCTTGCCGATTCCACCGTGCCCCGGCCACCGATGGCCGGGGCACGGTGGTGTCGTGCCTTCCGGGCTTGTCGGCTACGTGTCGATGACGCGGTGCGGCAGGGCGCGGGTTTCGGGGTCGGTGGAATAGAACACGGGTGCCCGCTCGTGCGCGGGTGAGCAGGACGCCGTAGGTGCGGCGCACCCACACGTCGAGGTCGGCCGCGGGTGCGCGTGCCGAGCCCGGTAGCCGGCGCGCAGGCGCCTGGCCGAGCAGGCTCAGCGTGAGGGCACTCTTGCCCGAGCCCGCGGCGCCAGTGACCACGACGGCCGCCGGACCTCGGTCGTCGGCGAGGAGCCAGTGGACGTGGTCGAGGACGGCCCGCTGATCCACGACCACGGTGAGCGCGGCGGGGTCGGTGAGCGCGCGGGTCGCGACGTCGAACAGCGGGTGCGCCGCGGAGCGCGAAGGGTGAACCGGCGGTCGGCATGGTGAGTACGTTCCCTTCTCGCTGCGAGACCACGGCGGTCAGGGGCGCCAGGGTCTCAGGACTCGGTGGTGATCGTGCCCGGGCGTTCGCCGCAGGCGAGCAGGGTCGGAGCTGAGTGCGCGGTGACCACGTGGATGACCAGAATGAAGCGGTGGCGTTCGTCGCCGCCGTGCCAGTTGTGGTGATCGATCAATATCCAGATGTCGGCGAGCACCCGCTGGTCTTCACGGGTGGATTCCCACTGTTCGCTCCGCTCGCTGAGGCCGTAGAGGTTCAGCTGGATTTTCCGCGACGCGGGCCGGGCGACGGTGGCGCACCGCACGGCCCGCCACACCGGATCCGGGTGGGCGCGCAGGAAGCTGGTGACCTCGGCGGTCAGCCAGACCGCCAGCTGCGGGAGCTCGAGCTCGGCGGTGTCGGCGTAGCGCTCACCGACCACGATGCCCAGGGGGTGATCACGCAACGCCGCCTCCAGCGCGGTGTCCGCGACGCCGCCCAGGACGCGGGCTGTGGTAGCCACGGTGCAGCCGGAGGTGGCCTCGTACCAGTCTCGGGCGGGCAGCTCGGCCAGTGTGGTCCAGCCGGTGCTGGTGGTGAGGAGTTCGGTGACCGCGCGGGAGCGGGCCGCCGAGTGCAGGTCCCGCGCGACCCGGACCCGCAGTGTGCCAGGGCCGTTGTGGAGGGTGCGTTCGAGCAGGTGGTGCTCGCCGTTGGTGGCGACCCGCTCGTCGACCAGCCGGGGCGCGATCACGCCGAACTCCCCGACCGGGCCCGGCGCCCACCCTCGGGCGTTGTCGCGGCCGGGTGTACCGCGCCCTCGGATTTCTCCGAGACCGCCTGGAAGGCCCACTCCTCGTCCCGGTCGATCCGGTAGTTCCCGTCCGGGTCGGGGTGGATGCGCCAGGGCAGGTAGCCGTCGAGGGAGCGCCAGTGCTGGTGGACGTGGACCAGGGTATCGCCGTCGAAGTACACCTGAGGGTGCTCGTCCGGGAACGTGTCGTGGTTCGCCGCGCACCACACCGCGACGGCCTCGGCGATCTCCGGCCGGAACACCGGGACCCACGGGCGCCCCGGGCGGGTGTCGATGCGGGCGGGAAACCCGCTCACGGGCAAGTTGGCGGGATCGCAGGTGACCACTGTTTCCCCGGGACGCGGATGGTGCCGCTCGTCGTCGCGCAGTACTTCGACCTGGCGGTGGACGCGGTCGCGGGTGCGGGTCGGGCTGGACAGGAACCAGCGGCCCAGCTCGCCGAGCGGGTAGCGGCCGTCCTCGCCGAGGGCGATCTCGTGACGCTGGTGGGCGGCCTCCCCGGTGAGCACCACCAGCACGTCGTCGTCTTCGAAGCGGGCCAGCGGGTACCAGTCCGGGGCGGCCGGGTAGACCAGGTTGAGCCACTCGCACACGGCCTCGGCGACCTCCCGGCGCAGCCGGGGCCGGACCCACAGCCCATCGCGGCGGCGGGGTTCGACGACCGCCGGGAAGCTGACCTGATGCGGCTCGGCGCGGACGGCGGGCACGAACTCGACCCAGTACTCCCCGGCCGCGAGGTCGGTGCCCGCGGACGAGTCGGTGGTGGTGGTGAGCGTGGTCATCGCGTTTCTCCTTCGGTGGTGGTGTCGGAGTCCAACGTGGACATACGGACTCTCGGGTTACGCCGTCGTGTCATCACCGGCGGCGTCGCTCTTGACAAGGCGATGGAGCGCGCCGAAGGCGCTGTCCAACTCGTCAAGGAGTTGCTCGAACTCGGATCCGGGACGGTTCAGCTCGCTCAGTTCGTTCACGACCTCGCCCAGCCGGGAGACCGCCGCGTCATGAGCGCAAGGCGGAATGAATCCGAGCGGAATCTCGCGTCGCCGTTCGGCACAACGGGGATGCAGGACGTCGCGCTCGTCCGGCGCGCCGACCTCGGACACGCGCAGCACCGTTTCGCGCCCGAGGAGGCGTCCGCAGTCCAGGCACTGTTCGGTCCTGCCCCGGTCAGCCAGTTCGACGGCGTCGACGCGCAGGCCCCCCGGCAGCACCGCGCCGACCTTCACGGGCAACCTGATGTACGTTCCAGGTGAGGGCGCCCGCGCGGGTTTCCACGCTCCGGTGCGGGTAGCGCGCACCCAGACCTTGCCACGGTCGAAGGCGTAGGCGAGGTCGGCCAGCTCGCTGTAATCGTTCGGGTCCCCCGGATCGGGCGCATAGGCGTGGTCGACCGATCGGTTCCACTCCCGCAGCAACGCCGTCACGGCGGCGCGATAGCTCCCCTCGCTGCTCGCATCGAGAGGCCGTGGCACTATCCTCGGGGCCACGGCGAGGAGACCGGGGATATCGTCTCCTCCTACCGTGCCGAGCCACTCGGCATCCTCACCTCGACCGACGTAGAACGCGGCGTAGCTAGTCATCGCCAGCTCCTTCCAACAGTCCACTATGGACACTTGCAATGATCACCGGGGCATGGGCGGTGTACGCCCGTCATCAGCCAACAATGGTTTAGTTCTTTCGATTGCCTTTCACCTCAGCCTTGTCAGCCTCGTCTTGCCACCGCTGAACCACCTCGGGCGCGGCGGTGCCGATGAGCTCGACTTCGTGTGCATCGGCATGAAGCCGCCTGTTACCCGTTTCCGAGGCACCGCGTCGTCGACGGAGGGTGTGTTCGGTGGCATGGTGTTCTTCCCTTTTGGTTGTGGGGTATGGAGTTGGTCAGTGGGCGGTGAGCACGGCGCGGGCGCGGTGGTCGACCAGCACGGGGTGGGTGGTGTGGCGTTCGTCGTCGGCGACGAGCACGCGCACGCCGAAGCGCGGCGGCCCGCCTGCTGGGTCGGTCCAGCCGTAGAGGGCGGGCAGCATCGAGAGGGCGTGCGCGGTGGCCTCGGCGGCGGGGTCCCCGTCGCGGTAGCCGAACACCTCGAACTCCAGCTCCACCGCCGACTCATCGGCGGCGATCGCGTAGCGCAGGTGCGGTGACAGCTGGGCCCGTACCGTGTCGAGCGCGTGAGGAGTACCAGGCCCCCGTGGCGCGGTGAGGTCGGTCAGGATCCGCAGCCCGAGCTGGTGCAGGTCGTGGCGATGCGTATCGCCGAGCAGCGGGCCGTAGCGGCGGGCGGTGGTGTCGGCGGCGTCGATCCCGGTGTAACCGCACGTGTCGCGCCTCTCCAGGAACACCAGCGGAATCTCTTCCGGTCCCGGCGCAACGTACTCGCCCGCGCGCACCGACCACCGGTCCCCGCGCAGCGCGGTCCACACCACACCTGCGTCGAAGGCGTGGACGTAGTCGGTGCCGTGACTGGTGGGCCAGGGCCACGGCCACCCGAGGAACCCTGGACGAGTGACCTCGCCGGCCTCATCGATCTCGGCGGCGTGCAAGAAGAAGTCGACGAGGATGCGAAACCCGTCCGCAGTGCGGGCCCGTTCGATCTCGTCGAGGCTGTCGCAGGCACAGCTATCGAGATAGACCGATCCGAGCCATTCCGCAGTCAGGCCGCGCCCGAGGTAGAAGTCGTGCGTCGTCGAGAGGCTCATCGGAGGTCACCGCCGAAGGTGGGCATGTCGGCGGGTTTCTCGCGCATCAGCGGCATCGGCACCGACGGCGGCGCGGCGGGATCACGCAGCCACGCGTGGATGTCGGGCGGGCCGAGCGGATCGTCGCCTTCGGGGAATCGCGGGTCGTGCGGGTCGATGCGGTGCCAGCGGACTCCGCCGCCCACGGTGACGAACACCGCCTCGGCCTCGGAATCGAAGGTGATGATCCAGCTGCTGTTGTGGCTGCTGTACCACGGCCACGGCCAGCCGAGTTCGGGCCGATAGCCCTGGCCAAGGCGTTCGTCCTCCCAAACGACGAGGGTGTCGGCGACCGCCGCGCGGAAGGTGTCCTCGCCGGTCGCGGTCAGCGCGAGCCGTAACGGCGGGACGGCGAGAAAGTTGTCCGGATAGGACTCTCCGCGCAGGGATCCGATCCAGTCGGCGTGTTCGCCACGCCCGAGGTAGAAATCGGTGTTACTCGACATGATCTGCGGCCTCCTTATCGTGTTGATGCGTAGGGATTCCGGCTCGGCGGTGCCGGGCCACAGGCGTAGGGATCGGACGGCGGGTACGGCGGGGAATCGTCCTGGCGCGTGGTGTCCTGGTCGCACTCGGCGGCATGGCCGAGGATGTAGGCCAGCACGATCACCGGGGTCCACGGTCCCGGCAGCATCACGGCCAGCACAGTCCACGCGACCCGTTTCCTCCTGTCGTACATGGGTTTCTCTCCCCTCACGGTGCGGTGACGGAATGGGGTCTTCTCCTGTCCGGGGCTCTTCGGCCCGGGTCATGGGTGGCGCCAGAGCAGCCGCGAGTAGTCGATCCAGCCCAGGGAGGGCGCGTCGGGCAGGCGGTACACCGGGAGCGGGACCGCTGGCGCCGCACCGGGATCGCGCAGCCACGTCGCGAAATCCGGTGGTCCGCACCGCAACGGCGGACGGGGGTCGTCAGGATCGAGCCGGTGCCACCGGTCGCCGCCACCCGCCGTCATGTGCACACCGCCCTCCGGCCCGGTCAGGTAGGTGATGATCCAGTCGTTGGCGTGGCTGGTTTCCCAGTCCCACGGCCACCCGTGACGGGGCGCGTGGGCAGCACCGAAACCACCCACGGTCCACATCATCAACAGGTCGTCGACAGCCTCGCAGTAGGCCGACAGCAGCCTCGCCGTCAAAGCGGCACGGCCGTGTTCGTGCTTGAGCAGGTTGTCGGGATGGCAGCCGAACAGCAGGCTGCCAATCCATTGGGCCGTCGGACCCGAGCCGAGATAGAAGTCGGTCCGTGTGGTCATGTCGACGCTTCCTTTCCTTGCGGTGGCGCGTGTTGGGCGCGGTCAGGAGTCCTCGTGGAGCGGGCACCCGGGCTGGTGTCCAACGTCGGATCCGGATCCCGGCACGGGCACCCGGTGGGCGTTTGGTGCGGGAGTTCGAGGA
Organism: Amycolatopsis sp. CA-230715; assembly: GCF_018736145.1. Lineage (GTDB taxonomy): Bacteria > Actinomycetota > Actinomycetes > Mycobacteriales > Pseudonocardiaceae > Amycolatopsis. The sequence goes on along the minus strand of NZ_CP059997.1, from coordinate 4,702,157 downwards.
CGCGGCCGAGGGCCGCGAGATCAAGGTTGGGGGCGGGTTTGCTTGCTGGGGCCAGCCGCACCGCGACGTCGCCGCGGTGCGCGTGGGCGGGCGGCGGCGCGGGCAGCCACACCCCGGCGAACACTTCGGCGGTGTCGGTGCGGGCGGGATCGGTCGGGTAGTCGTGGTCAGCGAGGGCGAGCCGGACGGTCGTGATCACGAGCGCCCAGGTGCCCTCGGGGTTGCGCGATGGCACCGTTTCCGGCGGTGCGGGCACGAGGAGCGTCGCCTCCGGTGGCACGGTCGGGTCGGATAGCGTGGTGGGTGTGGTGGTCATGGTCGGCGCTTCCTTCCATTGTGGCGGCGAAGTTTTTGGGCTCGCTGTCGAGTCGAGCCATGGCGTGGTGGGGGGTGCGCAAACGATGCGGGGCCGGTATGCCGTGTTTCAGTCGCAACCAGCGAGGCCCGGCATGTTCGCGAGTTCGTTCCATGCACAGGTTCCGTTGCACCGGTGCGCGGACAGCCCGAGGGCGTAGAACGCGCTGACCGTGTCCGGCATCGAGTAGCGCCGCACCTTTCCTGTGGTGGTGTCCTGGCATTCCACGGTGACGGTGCCGTCGCGGCGGCGGACGATCGTGGCGTCGTCGATGGGTGCGTAGTCGGTGCCGTCGAGGTTGTCTTGCCAGTGCAGCACCGCGATCGTGTCGCCGTACTGGTTGACGATGGGCTCTGCGGAACCGGGCGGTGTGGTGTGTGTGGTGATCATGGTCGGTCTCTCTTTCCGTCGCGGTCGTGGGTTTTGTCACTCGGGGGCGCGGTTACTCCGCCCCCGGGCGGTGGGATGGTTCAGTGGGTGGCGCGCAAGGCGGCGGTGGCGGCCTGCCCAATGGCGCGGGCGGTGGTGGTGGGGTTGGTCAGGGTGTGCACGGTGGCGCCGTTCATCGGGTCGATTGCCGATGTGTTGGGCGCTAGCCACAACACCGCGCATCCGCTGGCGCGCAACCGGTCGAGCATCTTCTGCCCGGGATTCCGGGTTGTGGCCTCGAACATTCCGTCGGAGATGATGACCAGCAGGCGCGCGGCGGTCGGGCGGGACAAATCGAGGGCACCGTCGAGGGCGTTGATCGCGGTGTCGATGACGTGCCCACCCTGACGGGTACCGAATTCGGTCACCTTCGACGGGGTGACACCGGGACGTGTGATCGGGGTAACGATGCCCGCGCCGAAGGTCACGGTGGCGGTGTCGGCGGGTACGGCGGTGTGCCGGGCGGCGTGAGCGAGGATCCATGCCGCCGAGGCCACCGGGGCGGTGAACGCGGCCATCGAGGCAGTGACGTCGCAGATGATGCCGAGCCGCAGCGGCGGGGCGGGCACGGTGGCGCGCGTAGTGCGCGTGAACGGTTCGGCGGTGGGCATCGCGCCCGCCGCCCGTTGGGCGTCGGCGGTCATCGCGCCCCGCATCCGCAACCGCCCCGGGGGCACCGTCGAGCGCGTTTTGGTGGCCGTGCGGTCACGGTTCCCGGCGGTGGTCAAGGCACGGGCGAGCTGCCGCGCCGCGGTGCGTTCGGTTGTACTCGGCATGCGAGTGCCCTGGATATGACGGGCGGTGCGGTCACGTCCGGTACCGACGCCGCCGAAGACCCTGTTCGCGTCGCGTTGCGCCTGCTGGCGTGCGTTGTCGTCGGCGGCGCGGGCGTCCATCGCTTGCGTGACGGGGTCGGTGGGGGCGGGTTCGGTGGCGACCCCGATACCGATCGCGGCGGCGGCGCTGGTGATCGCGCTCGCCAGCGGCGACGGTGCCCCGTTCCCGTTTCCGTTCGCGTTGTTGGTGGCGTTGGGGTCGGGGGTGTCGGCCGGTTGGTTGGGGTCGGTGCCGATGGTTTCGCACCATTTGCGTCCGAGTTCGATCATGCGTGTGGCGTTGTCGTCGGCGGTGCGGTGCGCGGCGCGCCAGATTGTGCGGAGTTTCGCGAGGGTGTCGGTGCCGAGAACGTCGCGCACGACGCGCTCGACGCGGATGACCTCGCGGCGGTTGAGGATGCCCTCGTCCACGCGCGCCAGCAGCAGCGCGGCACTGCGGGCAGCGTCTTGCGGGGTCATTTGCGGTGCGGCGACGGGGTCGTTGGCTTTGGTGTCGGCGAGGATGAGGTTGGCGGCACTGGCGCGCAGCCAGTACCGGTCGCCCGGGCGGCGGCGCACTTGCGCGGCTTCCATGCGGGTCTCTTCCAGTAGGTCCGCCGCCGCGACCGCGCCCGGGGGCGCGTCGTCGGGCACGCGCCACACCGAATGTTTGGCGTGGCCGCATTCGTGGGTCAGTAGTCCCCATGCGGTGCGGTACCGCTTGCGGTCCCCGACCCGGTGTGGTTCGACGGTGGCGGGGTCGACTCCTTTATCCATATGGGACCCATCGACTTCGATCGTGGCGAAGTCGGGGAAGAAACACGCGGGGGCACCGTGCCCCGCCCCGGGGGCGACAGTGATCACGAGGTCGTCGCGATCAGCGATCGCGGGGACCTCGTCACCGAATGCGGCGGACAGGGTCAGCCACGCGGGGGCGGCGGGAAACACGGCGGTGGGTGTGGCGGTGGGTGTGGCTACGTGGGTGCTCATGGTCGGTGTCCTTTCCGGACAGTCGCGCGGGTGGTGGTTCGCGTGGCTAGAACTGCGGCCCGAGAGACAACGGGGCGAGGTTCGCGCCGAACACGTTGCGCACGGCTTCGGCGACCACGGCGCGGTCTTCCTCGGGTGCGATGCCGACCAGGTTTCCGGCGGCGGCGTCGATGCCGAGTACGTCGGCGATGCGGTTGAACGCGATCAGCTCCCGCAATTGCGGCGCCCACCCGATCTCACCTTTCCCCTGCCGCTGGGCCAAGTTGCGCGCCACGCGCACCGCCCGGGCGTCGATCTTGAGCTGGGTGGCGAGGTCGTAGTCGGTGGACACGTGAACCTGCACGGAAAACCGCGACGACAACGCGTCGGTGAGCACCGCACCGTGAACCCCGGGGTTGTGTCCGGCCACGACGTAGAACCCGGGCGCGGCGTCCACCACCTCGTTTTTGTGGGTTTTGATGATGATTTGGCGGCGTCCGTCCATCGCGGGGTACACCACCGCGAGCACGGTCGGCGGGATGAGGGTGGCGTCGTCGATGAACAACGCCCGCCCGTCACGCATCGCGGTCACCAGCGGGCCGTAGGCGAACTCGTAGCGACCGTCCGGGGTTTGGGTGTAGGACCCCACGAAGTCATCGGTCACGGTGTCGCTGTCGCCCTGAATCGTGATCAGGTCGTCGAACGCGGCCTCCACCACCGACGTTTTCCCGGTACCGGGCGGGCCGTACATGAGCGCGGACACGTTCGCTTCCCGCAACCGCCGTAGCGCGGTGACGTCGGAGAGCGCGGACAGCTTGCGCGGGTGGTACATCTGCCCGTTCGGGCGACGTACGGGATCGGTCACCAACGGGGCCGGGGCGGGTGGCGGGGCGGGTTTCGGCGGTGCGGGGGTGGCGGTGGTCCCGCGCGGGGCGACCGTTGGCGTTTTGGCGGCGTCGGCGGTTTTCGCGGTCGCGCGATAGGTGACCGGGTTGGTGCCGATCTTTTCGGCTTCCCCGCGCGATTCCAGGGTCGCCACCGCGTTGCCGACCGCGCCGGATGACCGCCCGAGTTTGGTTGCGATGGCACCGGGGGTGAGTGCGGCGGCGGGGTCGTGGGCGAGTTGTTCGGCCACCATGCGGCGGAGTTCGCCGTTGCGCAGTCGGTGGGGTGCCGCGCCCGGGGCGGCGGGCGTGCTGCCCGTGGCCGGAGTCGTGGCTGGCGTGGTCATGGCGCGGTTCCTTTCGCGTGGTTCGGTCGGCGGGGTAGGGGCCGGGTACGGGCACGGTGTCCCCGCTACATCAGCGATTCGCCCCATTCGCAGTGACGGCGGGCGAAGTTGAGGTCGGCGGCGGAACCGCACGGGCACGGCAGGGACGCCCACGATTCCCATTGCTGGCGCGTGACTTCCAGCGGGCGGGAACAACCGCCGCATTCCACAATTCCGGTTTCCGGTTGGTCGTTCTCGTTGGCGTGTGTGGTGTCCGTGTGCGTCATGGCGGTGGTTTCCCTTGCCGTTGGGTGGTTTTAGCTGGCGGTGAACCCGTTGACCAGTGCGTCAACCGCGTGGTATTCGCTGGTGGCGTGGTAGTGCTTCCCGTCGGCGGTCACGACTCGCCAGTGGTCACCGCGTAGGGTGTCGGCGGGGTAGTAGCTTCCGGCGAATGTGCCGTCCGGTCGGGTTACCGTGCCGTACAACACTTGTTGCGCGTCGGCGGGGTCGATCACCACACCCGTGACAGTGCACCCGTTTTCGATGTCCGAACGCACCACGACTTCCGGCACTGGCCCGGGGTCGGCGTCCGGGTCGATCACGTACACCGGGCGCGGGTCGTTGGCGTTGTGGTTCACGGCGTGGCCCTTTCGTTTGGGGTTGCGCGGATGTTTTGGAGGGGTGCCGCCGAATTTGGTTGGCGGCGGTGGCGTCAATTGGCGCGGGTGGTGAACCCGAAAACGTCGGCGGTGCCATCGGGGCACACGGCGCGAAGATCGTTGTAGCCCATGGCGCGCAACGTCGCGGCGGTGGCGTAGCCAGTCCGGGCGCGTCGGGTGCGGGTGCGGGGGCCGTCGGGGCCGGTTACGGTGATTTTCCGGCCGTCGAAAGTAACGGGGTAGCACATTACGGTTTCACCGTTTTCGGTGGTGGTGAACGGCTTGATGTAGTCCATAACTAGCCCCATTTCACGATTTTCCGGTCGGGCATGATTCGCAGCCCTTGCGGTTTCGGTGGCGGTTTCCGGTTTTCCCGGTGACACAACAAACGTAACTCGACCCCGGGCGCCACGCAATAGGTTTCCGGGATCAATTTCGGGAAATTTTGGCCGACTTGCGACGCGAGCGGCACGCAATTCCCGTCAGCGTTTGCGCAGGTCAGAGCATTTTCGTCCGACCCGAAACAGATACGGCGGAAACAGACAGGACCGCGAATGAAAGAAGTTCTTTTTAAGAAAACAAAAAGAGGAATGAGAGGTGAATGAGGTGAGTGAAGTGCGGTGGTGAGCACTGGGGGAACGACGACGAAGGTGCGTGACACCGCCGGGCCTGATGTGCTTACCCGCTTGGTGTCAAGCGAGTCTGGGACACCGGTGGATCCCCTTGCAGGGGGTGTGAGCTGCGAGAACGGCTGATACGGGGGGATCCGCCTTAGTCGGATACCGGAGTACGAGGCGGAGAGGCCGGGTCGGCGGCCCCCCGGGTGGCGATCACTCTCCGCGTCGCTTCGATCCGCGGGTGTGGCGCCGGGTAGCCGGGCGGGGACGTGGTGCTCGGCGTCCGAGGTGCTGGTGTCGCACTGGGCATCGTGGCCGCGAAAGTGGTTTTGTGCCGTGTTCGCGGTACGCGGCAGTCGCGCGCGACGTTCGACGAACAACAGTTCCGGTGTTGTCGTGGAATAAAGAGACACGTCCACGGGGTTCTTTTTCTTCGGCCTCGACGGTGGTGCTATCACGGTCGACGCTAGCATCGGCGTGAACGGGATCGGGACATGAAATCGAGGTATTTCGCTGTTCCGCGCAATTGCCTCGATCGCACGCGGAACGTGCCTCGGTTTCCGTTCCGGCGAGGTGCTGTCGAGAACCGCGGGTGCGCTCATTCATGGCGCCGTGGATCGGGAGACGGAGAACTCGTCGACCGAGATCCCGGTGTCGCGGGCGCGCAGCCGCTGGGCGAGATCGACGGTGTCCGCGGTGGGACGTGTGTCTATTTCGGACAGTCTGGTGCGCAGGAGGTCCAGGGTGCGGGAGATGGCCTCGTGCCGGCCGAGCACGTGCTGCAGGCGCATGATGTCGCGGTAGAGCAGTTCGTTGTGCGGATCGAAGGCGCGCGCGGCCTCCAGCAGATCGAGGGTGTAGTCCGGGTCGTCGGTGACCCGGGCGCGGGCGAGCGCGGCGACGGCGTCGAGGGCGTCGCGGCGGGTGGCTTCCCGGGCGGCGACGAGCCACTCGGCCTCCAGGCCCTCGGCCAAGAAGCCGCCGTAGTGCGCGACGATCATTTCGTAGGCGTCGGTCCGGCGTTCAGGGGTGGTGGCGGTGCGACGGGCGGTGACCGCGGCGGCGAAGTCCGAGTAGTCCACCTCCACCACCGCGGGGTCGAGCCGGTACTGGCCATGCTCGGCCATCACCAGCTCGCCGACGGCGCCACGGGTGGCGGTGTCGAGGGCGCGGCGGATCCGGGAGAGCACGGTGCGCAGCACGCTGGCCGGGTTACGCGGCGGCTCGTCGGGCCACAGGGCGTCGACGATCCCGTCCCGGGATGCCCCGCCGGGATGGACCGCGAGATACACCAGCAGTTCGACCGGGCGGCTGCTGAATTCCCCGGACAGGTCGCGGGTGTCCTCGGGTCGGGCGGGGTCGGGCCGCCAGTGCAGAGCCGGAGCACCGAACACCGTCAGCACCAGTGGCGCGGGCGTCCCCGCGGCCGTATCGGCTGTCCGTGGCGTGCGCGGGAGTGGTCCGCCGCCGGGTTCGCCGTCGGCCTCGGCGGAATCCGGTTCCGGTGTAACCGGGCCCGCTGTGATCTCCAGGTGGTTCGACCCGTCTCCACTGCGCTCTGGTGGGGAAGGAGTGACCTCCTCCGAGGGCATCGACGTCTGGTCAGGCGCGGGAGCGTGCGGCTCGGCGACGTCGCGGGGCCGCGCGGCGCGCAGGAACGCCAGCAGGTCGCGAGTGGCGGTCTCGGGCAGGGTGAAGGCACGGGTGCCGCGTAGGGGTTCGCCGAGGCCGGGGTCGGTCGCGGAGATGATCCCGGCCGCGGTGACGTAGGCGGTCACCCCGGGCCGCCATTGGCCCAGCAGCAGCGCGGTCAGGCCGTACTGGGCGTTGTTGTCGAGCAGCTGCTGCAACCGCGCCTGCTGGCCGGTTTCGTGGGGCGGCGCCGCGATCAGGACGGCGGGCCGGGGCGGTTGCGGGGCGTCGAGGGCGGCCAGTGCGGTGTCCAGGTCGGCCACGACGGTGACCGCCTCCGGCACGCCCGTAGCGGGCACCGGCACGCCGAGCAGCCGGGCCAGATCAGCGGCGGGCACGACCACCCTCGGCGCCGGCCCGCCCTCGGACACGGTGGTGAGCATGGTGAGCAGCAGGGCGCGCGCCGCGGCGTAGCCGCCCGGCCCGACCACACCGAGGCCGTGCGCGCGAGCCAGGTCGAACGCGACCTGCGCGCCCTCCCCCGTAGCGTCGGCGTTCCCGCCGCCAGCGCGACGCCCCGTTGTGTCGATTGCCATGTCCACCACCGACGGCGGCTGCGCCGGTCCCGCGCCGGTGGGTGCAGCCGCGCCGACTACCCGGCGAACGCGGGGTGCGTGCACCCGCACCCGGCGCTCGGGACCGCTGTCCGCGCGCCTCGACCGGGATGCCGCGCCGACGCGCGCGGGGTCGTGGCGGTCCTCGTGCCTGGCTGAGTCGTCGGTCTCGGGGTCGCCCGCCTCGTCGGTCTCGGCCTTGAGGGTCTCTGCCTCCAGGTCGGTGTCTTCGTCGTGGTGCTGGGTGCGCAGGTGGGCCAAGCGCAGCTGGTACACCACGGGCGCGACCGGGAGGTCGTCGTCGCGCCGGCCGCTGCCGGGCCGGTACCGCGCCTGCCGTCGCCGCCGCGCGAGCACCAGCAGCGCACTGACCGCCGCCGCCAGGCCCACGCTGACGAACACCTCGCCGCTGCCCCAGGTCACCGCGCCTCCGGCGGGGCGATCCGCCGCGGGGCCGGCGGCGGGATCCGTGGTGGCCGGGGCGGGCGTCGAGGGAGGTGGTGTGGTCGTGGGCAGCGGCGGGTGCGCTGGTTCGGCGGGAGCCGGGCTCGTCGGCCCTGGAGCCGGTGGTGCCGCGGCGGGCGAGACGGCCGGTGGTGGGCTGGTGACGGGGAGGCGGAGGGTGTCGCCGGGGTGGATCAGGTTCGGAGTGCTCAGCACGCGTCCACCGGGCTGGGGGCTGCCGTCGTTGAGGGCCCAGATCTCCGGCCAGCGGTCGCCGTCGCCCAGGCAGCGTTGCGCGATCCTCCACAGCGAGTCGTGCACCCCGCCTGCCGGTAGCCGGACCCGTTCGGTCCCGGGCTCGGCCGTGGACTGGGGCGGCGGGGTGCCGGGGTGTTCGCCGGAGACGGCTGGGGGCCGGGCGAGGGCGGTTACGACGACCGGGGCGTGGCCGACGGGCCGGGCGCCCTCAGCGGGGGCGGCGGTGCGGCCCAGTAGGGCGACCAGTAGGGCGCTGACGAGGACGGCCGCGACGCGACGCACCGGTCCGCTCTGTAACCGTAGTTCCGGCCGCCAGGCACCCCGGGCCACGTCGAAAGCGCACGAGGCGACCTCGATGACGAACACGAGCCAGATCAGCCAGGCCAGACAGGCGAGCGTGTCGAGCAGGAGACTTGTCGACATCGGCGAGAGGAGCGCGGAGCCGATCTCGTCCATGTTCGGCAGGTGATCGGGCAGGGGCCATCCGACGCCGTAGATCAGCGCTACGGGAAGACCGGCCACCAGCGTGACTAGCAGGATCGCAGCGAGTAGCCCGCGCACCGCCCGGCCCAGCAGCGACACGACGCGCGCGATTCCCGTCCGGCGAGCCGGAGCCATCAGGTGCTCGCAGCGCCGACCGCTACCCCGCCGACGCCGACGGATTCAGGTGCGGCCGGTGCCGGTGCCGCGGGGTGTGCGGCGCGCGGCTCGGCGGCGGCCTGGGTGCCCTTGCCGGGGGTGGTGTTCTTCTTCGCACTGGGGCGTGAGCGCTTGCCGCCGCGGGCGGGCTTGGCGGCCTGGTCTCGCCAGTGGGTGAGATCGGCGGCGGGGACGTCGGTGACCTGGGCCAGCTCGGGCACGTCGATGTCCTCGCCGGCCGCGGTCAGGACCTCGCCGAGCTCGCGTTCGAGGTCGGCGAGCTGCCCGGCGAGCTCGGCGTGCCGGCGGGCGAGCTCGCCCACGGTGGTGGCCGCCTTCTCACGGCGCGCGCTGCGGGCGGAGTCTCGTTCTTGCAGGCGGCGGGTGATTTCGTCTTCCGAGGTGACCATGCCGATGTTCTCCTTCCGTGACGGTGCGGCCGGTGGTCAGGGCTCGATGCCGCTGACCCCGCGCTGCGGGTGGGCGGCGCCGCGCCCGTGGGTGTGGATGGACTCGATCCCGATCAGCGAGAGCAGCTGGGTGCGGTAGGTGGCGGTGACGTCGACGGTCACGGTGTCGCCGGCCAAAGCCACGGTGCCGGTGGCGCCGACGCTGGCCAGGTACCGCTGCGCCAGGTCCCGCGCCCGCCCTGGATCGAGCCGAACAACACCGCTGGCGCGATACGCGGCGAGGTCGAGGGCTTGGGCGCCGGCGCGGGCGGCGGATTCGGCGTGCCCGCCTGCGCGGACCTTGCTCGCCAGGGCGAGGCCGCCGTCCAGGCTCAGCCCGGTCAGGGCGAGCAGCCCGATCAGCAGGGCGAGCACGAAGGCGGTCACCGAGCCGCGCTCGGCCCGCCACCACCGCAGCCGAGGCCCCGGTGCAGCGCTGGCACCGCTGGTGCGCGCCGAGCCGACGTTGTGAGCAGAATGGGTGCCGTGACCGCGCCGCAGACGCAGGACTCGCCCGTGGCCTACGAGGATTCGCTGACCGCCTGGCACGAGGCCGGACACGCGGTCGTCTACCTGCTGCAGGGCCGCTCGCTGCGCTACGTCACGCTGCGGCCTCGCACCGCCGGTCGGGCCGGGTTCACCGCGGTCCGGCCCCGCCGGGTCGATCCGTCCGCGCTGGCGGTCGTCGCGCACGCCGGACCGCTCGCCCAGGCTCGGCATGTCCTCGACACCACGAGCACGGTCGAGCGGCGCCGCGAGGACATCACGGCCGAGGATGTCCGGCTTGACGCTTACCTTCACGGCGGCCACGACGACCTGGCCGTGATCGCCGAAGCCCGCCGCGCCTACGGCCTCCCCACCCGCCAGCCCGACCTGTGGGCGGGCATCGCGCAGGATCTGATCGACCGGTACTGGACCGAGATCGGCCGTGTCGCCACCGGGTTGCTCGAGCACCGGACGGTGACCGGTGCCCAGCTCCGTGCCTGCGTCCCGGGGCACTGGCTCGCGCGCTGAGCCGACCATCAGGCACCCGCGCCCTGATGTGAGGACCGGTAGGCGTCGACCACTTCGCTGGCGGTCGCGTCCAAGGTCTTCCCGCCGGGGACGCCGAGCAGCAGTGCCTGGCCGAAGTCGACGGTGCACCGCACCCGCACGGTCACCGCCCCGGCGGGCACCAGGGTGCCGGACATCGTGGTGGTGACGTCCCGGCACACCAGCCCGGCCCGCGCGAGCGCGGCGCGGGCGGTGTCGCGAGCGGCGCTGGTGGCGGTGGTGGTGCTGCGGTGCAGGGTGGCGGCGCGGGCGGCCTGGTGCGCGGCGTCGTCGAGCCGCAACCGGGCGTCGACGCCGCGATGCACAACCACGGCCACGAACAGCAGCAGCATCACCAGCAGCGGGGTCACCAGCACGGCCTCGGCGGTCACCGAGCCGCGCTCGGCAGCCCACCACCGCCGCACCCAGACCGTGGGCTCCTTCGGCGCGCGCCCGGTCACGACAGCTCCTCTCCGGACCGGGCTCGCCGTGCTTGTGCCCTTCTAGATGGCCTGCCTCGGCTGCGCCCGCGGGGCAGGTTGCGGAGAAGTCGTGACCACGCCGAGGTCGGTTGTTCCCACGGGAACGCTCCCGTGCCGGTGATGTCGCGGGCGGCGGTGACGTAGGCGAACACGTTCTGCGGCAACGCTTCCGCGGCCTGCGCCAGCTGCTGGACCTCGGTGTCGCCGGGCAGCGCGGCGAGGGTGTGGTCGGTGCGGGTGGTCAGCTCGCTGTGCCGCAGTTTCGCCTCCCATGCCCGGGTCAGCACCAGGCAGCCGTGCACGTGCCGGACGACGTCGTCCAGGGCGTCGTCGATCACGGTGACCGCCTCGCGGGCCGCGGCAGCCAGTTCGCCAACCGCGGAATCGGGATCGGCGGCGAGTTCGTCGGCCAGGCTCCGGGCGGCGCGGGTGCGGTCCAGGCAGCACAACGCCTGCCACACCACCCGATGCACCTCCCGCGGCACGGCCGGGTCGATCCACGCCCGGGCCGGGCTGCGGTGCAGTTCGTCCACCCCGGCGATCAGGGTCCGCACGGCGTAGCTGGCGGTGCCGAGGTCGGTGAAATCGCGGCTGCGAAAGAAAAACTCGCCCCGCACACGATCCAGCCGACACGGACTGTCCGCGGGATGGCGGTGGTCGGTGAGCATGCCAGCGGCGCTACACCAGCCGGCGAGCAGGCTCATCCCGAGCGCGAGGATTCCGGCGCCCAGGAAGAAGACCGCGGCGAACCCGCTGCAGGACACCGCCGTGAGTGGCGCCAGGGCGGCACCAGCCAGTCCGGTGAGGACAAACCGGTGACGCAGTCCCGCGTGGACACGTTCGCCACGCCACCGCGCCCGTGGAATGTCTGGGTTCAGCAGTACCGAATCCGGCCCGTCCGGGAACGTCGCCGCGCGCACCGGCATCGCCGTGACAGGCGGGTTATGGTGTGACATCAGAGGTTCCTTTCAGCCGGTCGCCGGAATCGCCGCTGCGGCGAGAGAAGTCAGGGCGCGGTATCGGGCACGAAGCGTTCGATCTCCCCGGAGGCTTCGGCGTGCACGGGCAGGTGCACGCCGGGCAGGACTATGGCGGCCTCGCCACGGACACTCACCGACACCGCGGCCGCACCGCGGGACACCGCGAGGCTCGGGTCGCGCAACGGGCCGGCGGCAAGCTCGTCGAGCAAGCGCTGCCCGGCGGCGTGTCCGGAGCTAGTGGTGCCGTCCTGGGTTCGGGCGGCGGCCAGGGCTTGGGATGCGGCGGCCTGGGCGACGTGGGTGGCGTGCGACCACAGTGCGAACTGGATGATCGCCAGCAACGCGAGAAGTAGCAGCGGGGTCGCGATGACCAGTTCGACGGTGGCCTCGCCCTGGTCCCCGCGCAGCGCGCGCCGGACACGCTCGACCAACGCGCGGACGCGAGTGCTACTGGTGCGGACGGCCTTGGTCGGCATCGTCAGCCGCCGAGGCCGAGGTTGATCGAGTTCACCTTCCGCGTCAATTTCGCCACGATGAACGCAAGGAGGGTGATCGCGGCGATGGCCAGCACGGCGATGACGATGACGGTGGTGGTGATCTCCCCACGCTCCGGGGCGGCGCGCAACAGCGCGATTCGGGTGCGTGTCAGCTCCCAGACGATACGGATGTAGTGCAACATGACGGTGTCTTCTTTCCCTTGTGGTGCAATGCCTTCCTTGGTGCCGAGGAGGTACGCCGAGCGGAGCTAGAGTCCATTGAGGACTTGGGTCACTGCGGGATAGGTGATGAATCCCAGGAAGCCGAGGAACAACACCGTGACGGGCAAGGCCATGCGTTCGGTCGCGGCCTGGGCGTCGGACTCAGCATCGGTGACCTGATGGGTCCGCAGACCCTGAGCTTTCGCGGCGAGAGAAGCGCGGACGCGGGCGCCTTCGGTGCCGGCCAGGGAAACCGAGGCGGCGAGTTCGGCGAGTTCGGTGATGTCGAGTTCCTCGCCGAGCCGGCGCAATGTGTTCCACGGGGTGGTGCGAGTCAACTGGGCCGTGTGCAGGGCGCGGCGGATCTTGTCGAACGCCGGCCCCGCTCCGACAGCCGCGGCGTCGCCGAGCGCGGCCTCGACACCGGCACCCCCAGCGAGGGTGATCCACACCAGGTCCAGGAACGCCGACAGAGCGTCGCGGAACTCGCGCCGCAGTCGGGTGGCCTTGGTGCGGACACCGAGATCCGGAATCACGAAGCCGAGTGCGGCGCACACGAGTCCGGCCAGCAGCGGCGCTTCGACGCCGAGCGGCAGCCCGACCAGGACGAGCAGGGTTTGCAGCAGCCACGGGGTCAGCAGCCCCGCCACCGCGAGCAATGCCTTGGACGCCAGGTGGGTATCGACCCCGCGGCCGATGACCCGCAGATCAGCCTCGATCTTCGTGCCGGGCAGCCCGAGCTTTCGCAGCCCGGGGACGAACACCCGCCCCCAGCGGCAGACCCAGGTGGCCTCCGCCGCCGCGATGATCGGTGTGGCCGGTGGTCGCGCGCTGACCTGGGCGAGCCGGTCACTCAATGCCGGGGACGGTGGCAGGGCCCAGGTCAGCAGCAGCCAGAGACCGGCACCAGCCCCGGCGCCGAACAGCAGCGCGGGGATCATGCGCGCTCACCTCCCCCGACCACTATTTCGCCACCGTTAGGCGCTCCGATCCCGCCCGGCGCATTGAGCGCGAGCACCCGCGCCTGTCCTGCGCTGGTGGCGATCCGGGCGAGCCAGGCGAACCCGGCGGCGAACAGGCCACCGAGCAGCAGCAGGACGATCTGGCCGGTGGCGGTGTTGTAGACGTCGAGGTAGGCGCGGTTGAACACCACCACCCCGGCGGCGAATATCGCCGTGGTGACGACGATGACCCGCACTGAGGTCCGCGTCCGGGCCCGACCGGTCTCCACACGCATCCGCATCGCGGCCTGCCCGCGAGCGGTGCTGGCCAGGGAGCCGAGCAGGTCGCTGAGCTGACGCGCCTGGTGCTCGGCGGCGAGGACGAGGGCGGCGAGGACGAGGTCCGCGGTCGGGTCGTCCAGCTCGCGCGCCAGGGCGCGCAGCGCCGGCGCCAGGCGCTGCCCGCTTTCCAGCCTCGCCGCGAGGACGGCGACCTCGCCGCGGATGGCCGCGGGCGCGAGGCTGACGGTGGCGAGGATGGCTTGCTCGAGCCCCGCCGCCGCGGACAGGACATCGCGCAGCATCTCCGTCCACGACGCGATCGCCTCGATCCGCGCGACCCGCCGCTGGTGGGCGTGATCCGGGCCGACCAGGCGGGGCAGGAACCACACCGTCGCGGCGGCCAGCACCGCACCGACCACCCAGCCGGTGAGGGCCCCGGTCAGCGCGCCCACGCCGAGCGCCACGACGACGCGCGCCAGCGCGCGTCGGTCGACCGTCTGGCCGCGGGCGGTGCGAACCAGCCCGGCGCGCCGCGCGGGCGGCGGCGACACCGCCGCCGCGGGCCGGCGCCAGGCGGCCACGATCACGAGCACGCCGAGCGCGGTCCCCACACCGAGCACGGCGGCGAGCGGAGCGGTGGTGTCGATGCTCATGGCGCCCACCACCCCTCCCGACGGGCCAGCAGGTCCGGGTCGAACCCGGCCGCGACCAGGTCGTCGAGGGTGTCCGTGCGCAACGCCCCGGCCACCGGCACCGCGCGGCGGTCCGCGCCGCGGCGGTAGACCTCGTTGGAGATCACCGCACCGTCCTCGGCGTCGACCACCTCGCGGATCGAGGCGATCACCCGGGTCCCGCGGTCGGCGGCACGGTCGAGGTGCACCACGAAATGCACCGCGCTCGCGACCAGCAGGGCGGTGGCCTCCAGTGGCAGCCGTTCTGGGCCTTGTGCGGCGTAGGAGGCGAGCCGGGTGAACGCGATCTTCGAGCTGGAGGCGTGCAGGGTGGCCATGGAGCCGTCGTTGCCCTGTGACATCGCGTTGCACATCGGGATGACCTCGGCGCCGCGGATCTCCCCGACGATCACGCGGTCCGGTGACATGCGCAGGCCCCAGCGGACAAGCTCGGCCTGATCCACCGCCCCTTCCCCCTCGATGTTGGGTTCCCGGGCCTGCAGCGCGGTGACATCGGCATGCAGCGCGGGATCGCGCTCCAACCCGAGTTCGAAGGCGTCTTCGATCGTGACCAGGCGCTCCATCGGGTCCATCTCCGCCGCGAGCGCGCGCAACAGCGTGGTTTTCCCGGCCCCGGTGCCACCGGTGATCAGCACGTTGCGCCGCGCCCGGACCAGCGCGCGCAGGAACCGCTCCAGTCCGGCATCGAGCGTGCCGCGGCGGCGCAGCTGGGCGAGGGTGGCGGTGAGGTAGCCGTGCCGGCGGATCGTGCACGCCGTCACCCCGCCCGCGGTCAGGCCGAGCACCGCGAACAAGCGTTCCCCGCCGGGGAGCTGGAGGTTCAGCGCGGGACTTCCGCGGTCGAACCGGCGCTCCTCCGACGACGCGCGCGCCGCCAGCGTCCGGATCAGGTCCGTGAGCTCGTCGTTCGAGGCAGCGACCGGGGCGACCTGGGCTCGGCGGCCGTCGGTGTACTGGGCGAACACCCGGTCGTAGCGATTGACCGTGATCGTCTCCACCGCCGGGTCGGCCAGCAGCGGTTGCAGTCCGCCGAGGCCGAATACCTCGTCCAGGACCTGCTCGGTCACCTGCTGCTCCGTGGCGGTGTCCAGCAGCGCGCGCCCGGCGAGGAGTTCGGCCTCGGTGTGCGCGGTGCGCGCGGTATCCAGGACCGCGCGGGCTACGTCCCGCCGCTGGGACGCGCTCACCGACGGGCCCGCCTGCGCGGTGGCGTCGTCGATCCGGTGCGACAGGTCGCGGGTGAGGGCCTCCCGCAACACCGCCCGCAGCCGGGCCTGCGCCCTGCCGGAGACGTCGTCGGCTTCGGGGGGTGTCATGGTGTGACCTCCCGGCCGGTGTCACCGGGCTGCCGGGGCTGATCGCCGTAGGCGTTCCATGGCGGCGGACATGGTGCGGGTGTGCCCGGCGGTGGGGATGGCGTCGGTGGCGTGTGGGGCGGGCCCGTGAGCGGCCTGCCGGGGTCGCGCAGGCGCCGGTCCGGGACCCCAGGTATCGACGGCGGCAGACCCGACCGGGGTGTCGATGTCGGTGGTGGCGGTGCGGCCAGGATGCGGGCCAGTGCCGCGGCGAAGCGCGGGAGGCCGCTCTCGGCGCTGCCGGGGGTGTCGCCGTGATGGGTCGCGGCACGGGGATCGTGCGGGATGCGGCCCATCACCGGCACCCCGAGTTCGCGTTCGATCTCCGGTGTCGGATAGCCCTGCCCGGACAGCAGCAGTCCCGGGCGCGGTGTCCAGCGGGCGAGCTCGCTCAGCCGGGTCGCGACGTGGGCGAGGTCCTCGCCGCGCGCGCCGGAGACCAGCAGGAGCGCGTCGGCCTGGCGGGCGATCGCTTCGGCGGGCGAGCCCGGGTCCGCGCGTCCGCAATCGGCCAGCACGACCACGCCGGGCTCGGCCGCGGTCGCGTCCAGCAGCGGTCCGTCCGGCGCGGTGATCAGGGTGTGCAGGGCGGCGCGGGCGTGCGCGCCGCCGGGAGGAGCGACGATCGCGCGAGCGCCGCTCGGCAGGAGCTGGGTGTGCTCCCACACCACCGCGGGGCCGCTGGCGCGGCGCGCGGCGGCGGCGAGGCTGACCAAGCCCGGTGCCGGGTCGAGCCCGAACCGCATCGCGAGATCACCGCCGGCCGGGTCGCACTCGGCGACGATCCGGCGCGTGAGATCGGCCTGCGGCCACCGCTGGGCCAGCGTCACCGCGAGCGTGCTCACTCCCGGGGAGGATTTGAGGCTGGTCAACGCGATCAGCATCAGCGCTCACCACCCGCGGGCCGCAGCACCACCGCGAGCTGCCCCGAGGGCTGTTGCGCCAGCCCGATCGCGGCGGCGGCTTCGACCTCCAGCGATACCACCGTCAGCTGATCGGTCTCCGCGGGAGCGACGCTGGTGACGGTGGCTGGCCACGCTGTTCCCGCTCCCGCCGAGTTCGGCGAACCGGACTCCGCGGACGAGGCGGCGCGCGCGGCCACGACGGTCACCGCGTTCCCGGCGGCGAGCCCGGTCGGGAATTGGCCCGGTTTCACCCCGATCCCCACCACCGCCCGCCCCGCTGGTGGTGAGAAGGCGGCGCTGACGCTGTCCGGGGTCAGCAGCGCGCCGGGAGCGAGGCTGGTGGCCATCGGGCGGCCCAGCACCGCCGACGCGGCGTCGGCGGGCACCGTCGCGATGCCGGTCGACACGGCGACATCGCCACGGCGCAGATCCGCGGCAACCAGCGCCTGCCCGACAGTGACCGGTCGCGCGAGGACCAGGACCGGCATCCGGTCCCCCGCGCTGGCGGTCCACCACACCGCGGCGCCGACGCAGACCACGACGAGCAGCACGCCGATCAGCAGATGCGGCAGGCGGCGGGAACGGTGTCCTCGTGTCCTCGCCGGGGCTCCTGTGGAATCCAGCCACGACGCGGAACGATCCGCGTCCGGTCCCCGGGCGGGAGTGTCGGTACTGGTCACGATGTCGACCTCCAGGCATAGTTCGCCCCTACCGCGAATCCACCCGGCGAAAAGCGATTCGCCGCGAATACGCGATCAGGCAAGGACAATGTGTGTTTTTCGGTGACCAATCGAGAAGGCCGTACGGCTATCCGGTTCCCAATGCTTGGGCCTCGGCGACCCGGAACGCCGAGGAGGCGCTAGTGGTCATGTCAGGAAACGTTCCCGCCGCGCCCGCACCAGCCCAGGCGATCCGCCAGTGCACGGTCGCCGACGCGGTGAACCGCTCGCCTGGTGTGGCGGCCGAGGACCGGCGGAAGGTGTATCCGCAATCCGGCGACGCCGCCTGCGGATCTCCACCATGCTCGGGGAACGGGGTTCCCGGTCCGGCGCAGCTCGTCGTGCCGCCATCGCCCATCACCCACGACACCGAAGTCGGGGTCGCAGTCGCGGTCACCGACACCCCGGGCACCGACGCCGTCGCCGACCGCGCCGCCCACATCGCCCGGTCCAGCCACAGCCACGTCGGCAACCGCACCAGCTGCATTCCGGCCGGGCTCGACGCGATCACCGGAGTCGGCAACCGCAACTGCGAACGCGCCTGCTGCGCCAACTGCTCCGGCGAGGGCGCGGCGCCCGGCGTCTGGCCATCAGGAATCCATACCGGAGACCGATACAGCGCGTCTCGCGTCCCGCCACCGCATTGATAGACATACCAACCACCGCCCTGCCCCGGGCTCTGCGCGAGCACCGCGCCGACGGGATACTGCCGGGTCAGCGACACCCATCGAGTCGCGCCGGTCTCCCGCGGTTCTCGGTCGTGGCGAACGGTTCGCATTCCATTCGTCGGGGGTTGGTAGTCGCTGCGCGCGTAGGAACAATCCGCGCGGGTGCCGTCACCACCCACAATCCGGTCACCAGGCGCGGCAGGCGGTGCTGCCGGGCCACCGCCACGGGCTTTCGGGGCCCCGGGATGGGGAGCAGGTGCCGGATGGGGAGCGGTGTCCCCGCCCCGTCCGGCACCGAGATCGCAGGATGGATTCCCGCCGTCACCACAGCGGACGTTGCCCCAACCGTCGGCCAGCGCCGGCCCGGTCATCCCGAGCGCGAGACCGGCGACCATGAAGGTTGCGAAGGATATTTGGCTTACCCTGCGCATGATCCGACCTCATGTACCGCGAAAGTCGTGACTTTCCACGAACCGTCGACCGCCTTCTTCACCACCGCGTCGATGTGTCGGCGTCCGCCGGGGCCGTCGTTGGCGGGTTGGCCGTTGTCGGCCCGATATTTCAACCAGTTCGTGGAGTCTCCGCAATCGGTGAGGGTGACCGATACCGGCTTGTCTCCGGGCTGCACCGTCGCCACCGCGGGATAGTTCGCGGGCCGCCCCCGGGTGATCAGGCCGTTGTAGTGATCGGCGTAGAGGCTTCGGGAGATGGTCTCCAGCGCCTCACCGGTGGCGTTGCCAGCGAGTTTCGGAGACTGCCAGTCCGACGTCACCGCGGCATCGGCCATGTCGTTCCACATACCGAGGTACGCGGCGATAGCCGCCTGCTTGGCCGAATCCGCCGCCACCGCGCGCGTCGTGCTCGCGACCGCGGGCGGAGCGGGGGACGTAGGCGGCACCGGGGTGGTGTCGTCGTCCGCGCTGCAGGCGCACACGGTGAGGCCGCTGGCGGCGAGGACGACCAGGGCGAGGCGGGTGCTGCGGTGAAGGGTCATCACGGTTCCCGAGTTCGTCGATGGTTGCTGGACGGCGCGGGCGGCGAGCCCCTTGACGTCAAGCCGCAGCGGCGAGCCTGCCCCGGGACCGACTGTCGCGGTGGCGCCGTGGCGGAGCGCTGACTGGGTGGGAAGTTCACTCGTTGGGCTGAGCGTTGGCAGGCCCTCGCGTCGGGCGGGCACGATGGCGTACGCGAAGGTCACGCGACGGCCGGAGGGAAAGTGCAGCACCCCACGAGCTGGTGGATCGCCGGTGCCGCCGCGGTCGGCATGGTGCTCGGCGTGAGCGCGAGCGTGCTCACCCGCCGGTTCCTTCCCCACGGTCGGCGGCAGGTGGCCGGGTCGTGGTGGTTGGGCGGCGTGCTCACCGCGACGGTGCTGGCGATCCTGGCCTGGCGTGTCGGTGCCCGTGGCGAACTGGCCATCTACACGGTCGTCGTGATCGTGGGTGTGCCGTTGGCGGTGATCGATTGGTGCGAGCATCGGCTGCCCCGTGCGCTGGTCTGGCCGCAGCTGGCCGGTGCCGTAGCCGGGTTTGTGGTGCTGGCTATCGCGCGCGGGGAGTCCGCGTCCGGACTGCGAGCTCTGGCCGCGCTGGGTGCGGCGGGGATGTTCTTTCTGGTCCTGGCCGTGGTGTCGAACGGGGGCCTGGGCGCCGGAGACGTGGGCCTGGCTGCGGTGGTCGGCCTGGTGACCGGCTGGTCCGGTTGGCCTCAGGTCCTCGGCGCGCTGCTGGTGGCCTCGCTGCTGGCGATGGTGCTGATCGTGGTTCCCGGCGCGCACCGGGGCGACGACGAGGATCGGCTGGCGGTGCCGTTCGGTCCGTGCCTGCTCGGCGGCGCACTCGCCATGGTCGCCATCGGCGGCTGAAACGATCCTCATCGCGTCTGTCCTTTGTGTACACAAGTGCCGATCGGCACCGTGGTCGACGCTTCCTCGGCGTGGGTACCTGTGTCGTCGGAAGCCGTGCCGGGGGTGTCGGTGGTGAACGCGGTAACGGGAGACCACCTCTGGCAGTGGCGGCACCACAAGTGGCTCGGGGCAAGGACGGAATCGACCGCGGAGTCGTCGAGGTAGGTCTCGTCGATGTCCTCAAACGGCTGGGCATGCCCGCAGCCGAGGGTGTAGTCAGCCATCGCCGTGCTCCTGTCTGATGGTTGCCGTGAGCGGGGTATGGACTGGTGCGGCGGCCTGGGCACCGGGATGGGGATCGGCGCCGAGGTGGGAAGTTTCCGGTCAGGCCGCCGCACCAGGGTCTGGGCGTGGACGCCGCCCCACTGGCAACGTCCGCACGGGATAGAACCGAGATCCGGTCAGCAGCGGCCAGGGCGGGCCGCTCCGATGTGGACCAGTCGCCAGTGGACGTAGCCCGTGGCCCCGCCCCAGGCGTGGGCCCGAAGCCAAGGATCTCCGTCCCAGTTCCACCAGCAGAGCGGGTCCAGTCCGTTGCCCTGGTGCAGGACGTTCAGTACGGGGCCGTCGATCGGTCTCGCCCGCAACCGCACACTGTTGCCCTCGACCCAGTAGTCGGGTCCGTTGAGGCGTGCCTGTTCTTGCCCCGCTGGGCGGTCGTGGTGGGCCGAGGCCGCCGCGGGAGGCAGATCTCCGGCGTTGGGAGAGGATGCCGCTGAGGCGGGTGTGGTGGCGAGCGCGGTGGCGGCAGCGACGGCGGTCAGCGTCAAGGCCGTGACCGCACCACGCTTACGGGACGCGTGCTTCGGCAGGAAGATCATGGTGACTCCAATCGAGATACATGTGATTCGAATTCATTCATCGGTGTATGTAGCGTGAAAGTTCTGTGCGGCAACGGTTTCCGCTAGGTGTCTGTCCACTGTGACCTCTTAATGGAGGTCTCTTTGGTGCCCATCGAAGGCTTGCGTCGCGGGCGCTTCACCCTGCCTTCTGCCGTAGTTGCGGTGACCACAGCAGGGGTGGGGCGAATCGGGCGAGTGCGGCGGGGTCGGTGTCGGTGTTGTCGATGCGCAGGACGGCCGCGGTCCAGGTCATCCCGACTCCGACCCCGAGCACGAGCACGTGCTCGCCCGACCGGACGACGCGGCGGGTGAACAGATGGGTCAGGGCAGCGATTTGGTCCGCTGCGCCCATGTGCCCCCACTGATCGCCGACGGTGCACAACGTGCGGTCGGCCGGGATGCCTAAAGGTTGCAGGCATTGGCTGGCCAGGAGGTCTTTGCCGTAGTGCGGCAGTACCGCCCAGGAGATCCTGTCGAGGGGCACCCCGGCTTCGCCCGTCGCCGCTTTGACGGATTCGATGACTCCGACGGCGTTGCGGCGGTGTACCGATTCGGTGGTGGTTGTGGCCAGGTAGGCGCGTTTGCGAGCGACGAGGTCGATCGCGGCGAGCTCGACGCTGCCGGGTGGGCTGAATCCGGTGTCGCCGCGGTGCAGGGCTTCGAGGGTCGGGTCGCTGTAGGAGGCGATCGCGAGCAGTTGGGCGAACGCGCCCGGGCGGCGGCCGAGGATGACGGCGGCGCCGCCGTCGCCGTAGGAGGTGCCGATGTCGGTGCCCAGATGGGGGAACGCGGGCGCGCCGAAGGTGTCGCCGCTGGTCAGCAGGATTGTGTCGTGGTCGGGGCGTCCGGCGAGGATGCTCGCGGCGAGTTCGAGTCCGCCGATCATCGAGTTCGACATCAGGTTCAGCTCGGCGTTGAGCCCTCTGCCCGCGCCGAGGTCGAGTTGGTGGCTGACGTAGGTGGCGGCGTTCCAGAAATCAACGCCTTTCCCTCCGCGCCAGATCGAGGAGTGCAACAGCATGTCCGGGGGTGCCGCGGGGCTGCCGGTGAGCAGGGTCGAGGTGTCGAGTGCGTGGCGGGCGGCCCGCACGGCTAGTTGTGGCCCGGACTGGCCGCGCGCCACCGACACCGCGCGCTGTCCCGCTGCGGCCGCGCTGTGGCGGCGGGTGCGGGTGCGCAGGCTTGTGATGGGGACGAGTTCACCGAGGGCGGCGCCGAAACCGAGAAGGTGTACGTCGTGGCAGCGCATCAGTTCATCCCACCTCTCGCGAGGTCGGCCGCGTACGCGACGGGGAGAAGGCTGGTTCGGCAAGGGTGGCCAGAGCGCTGCGATAGGGGGCGAGGTGGTGTTTCTTGAGGCCGGTGACCGCGGCGACTTCGTCGAGGGTGATGCGCCGATCGCGATGTTCCGCGGCGAGGTCCGCGGCGGCGCCGAGGATGAGCTGCTCCATGGCGAATCCGTTTCTGTCGGGGTCCCCGGGGTGGCCACCGTCTGCGGTGGTGACCACCCCGGGGGTGTTCAGCGCCCTGGTCTCGGTGAGGGGGAGGGACCGAGAGCGGGCCGCTGAAGTGAAGGGAGGAAATGGCCTGACAGGCGCGAGAAATCACTGAAGGGTCGTTAGCGTCGTCTCAGCGAGCTGTCGAAATTGTCGCCACCCCACCACGACAGGTTGACGCGCATGCCTCGGTCGAACCGGGAATGCAGCCCGGTGTAGTTGTAGCCCTCGTACAGGTCGAAGTCGGCGTCAGCCCGGTTCCACACGGCCGAGGTCATGTCGTTCATTCCTTGGGCACGGAGATCGGGAGAGCGCCATTTGAAGTAGGCCATCTTGCCTTGGCCGTCGCAGAAGTCGAACAGGCAGATGAACCCTGCCGGGCATCGGTCCCAGCCGCCCGCGACACGGGCGTCGACCACGCCGGACTCCTGACCGCTGGCGATGATGTCTTTGTTGACCTGCGATGCCACCGCGCTGGCACTCCCGGGGGCGACCGGGGTCAGCGGTGGACGAGCGGGGGTCGCGTGCGCCATGACGGCGGGCAGGGTCGAGGCTGTGGCGGCGGCGAGGACCACGGCGGATCGGGCGGCGATGGATGTCATCTTCACGAGGAAACTCCCGAAAACTGGAATCGGTAACTGACGTCTGCGCCGAATGAGTTGAGGTTGTTCGGCAGCGACACCACTAACAGTCTCAGAGAGAAACGTCGCGGTAAAGAGATTTCGCGAGCACAGTTTAGGGCTCTTTTTGTGCTCTTTTTGTGCTCATATTGGCACGCGTTATTTTGGACATGCGACAACCCCGAGGAAATCGTCTCGCCGACGATGCTCGAAGGTGGTTGCGGTGGTGTGTGCGGTGTTTCTCCTTGTCGTGTCTCGGTTTTACGCGGTGTTGGCCGACGCGGCGGTCAGCGCGATGCGAGGGCCGCGGGTGCGGGGAGCGTTGAGCTCGTCGAGGATGCTGGTGGCGTCGGCGAGGGCGAGGGCCGCGCGTTCCTGGCTGCCGAGTTCGGCGAGCGCGCTCCCGTACGCCAGCAGCGTTTCGGCGACGGCCCACCGGGCGCCGATCGCGCGGCGGTGGCGGAGGGCGTCTTCGAAGTCGTCGAGTGCGTGATGGTGCTGGCCGCGTTCCATCTGGAGCAGGCCACGTCGGTGGTGCAGCAGGCCGAGCACGGACGGGTAACCCAGGCGCCGCGCGCGGGTGAAGGCGTCGGTGAGGGCACGGTCGGCACCGGAGTGGTCGCCGAGAATGTCGCGCGTGGTGGCGAGCATGGCCTGCAGTACGGCGAGCGCGTGATCGTGCCCGCCGCTGTCGGGGGTTCCGCTGGCGGTGACGGAGTTGATCGCGTCGTGGTAGCAGTCGCGTGCGTCGCGGTGGCGGCCGGCGGAGGTGTGCACGGCGGCGAGCGCGAACGCGATCCACACCAGCACGCCGGGATCGCCGTCCCGGGGCTGGGTGTCGTGTGCCCGGCGGAGGTGGACGAGGGCTTCCTCGGGGTGGCCGAGTTCGTGGTGGATCCAGCCCAGCGCCAGCAGCGCGTAGGAGCGCCCGGTGTCGGAATCGATCGTCTCGGCGACGGTGATGGCGTCGTCGGCCGCGGAGAGCCAGGCCGACCACGACTTCGCCATGTATAGATACGGCAAGAGGGCGCAGGGGAGCTTCCACCCGAGGTCGACGAACAACTGTGTCCTGGCGTGCCGTGCCAGCGCGATGGCGGTGTGCACTTCGGCGTCGCACCAGGTGATGGCGGCGCGGTAGCCGTCGTGGTGCTCGAAGCGCAACGGGGTGATGTCGTCGACGCGGACACGCAGCCCGTCGCTCGGCCAGCTCGGTGTGATCGCCCGGCTCGCCGCACACGCTGTCGCGACGTACCAGCGCAGCAGCCGGTCACGGGCCCGCTCGAGGTCCGACAGGTGTTCTTCGACCACCGCCTGCTCGCCCGCGTAAGTGCGCAGGAGGTGATGCATGTGGTAGCGCGGGACCGGACCTGTGTCGTCCAAGTCGAGCAGGTGACCTAGCCGCAAGACGTCGAGCAGCCGGGTGGCCTGCTCGATGGGGATACCGGCCAGCGCGGCGGCGGCCGGAACACTGACCATCGTCGCGGGGCAGATCCCGAGCAAGCGGAACATCCGCGCGGCCGTCGGCGGCAGGGCGAAGTAGCTCAGGTCGAGTACCCGGCGAACGGAGATCTGCTCGTCCGCCGACGTCAACACGTCCAGGCGGCGACGGCCGACCGCGAGCCGTTCGGCCATCGCCGCCAGCGTCTCGTTCGGATGCAGCTGGAGATACTCGCCCGCGATCTGCACCGCCAGCGGGAGGCGACCGCACCGGCGGACGACCAGTTCGGCGGAGCCCTGGTCGGCCTCGACCCGGGCGTGTCCGATCAGCATCCGCAGCAGACTCACCGCTTCCTGCGAGGTCAGCGGTGGCACGATCGTGGTGGTGCCGCCCGCGTCGAGCGTGATTCCGGACAGGTGGGCTCGGCTGGTGACCACGGCCACCGACGCCGCGGGCAGCAGGGGCTTGACCTGTTCATAGCTCGCCGCGTTGTCGAGGACGACCAGGACCTGCCGCTGCATCACGAGGGACCGGTAGGTCGCCGCGCGTTCCTCCACCGTCGTCCCCGCCGCGTCTGGAGCGACGCCGAGGGCGCGCAGGAACTGATCCAGCACCGCTTCCGGGGACGCGGGCTGCCCTGGTGCGGCGCCGCGCAGATCCGCGAACAGGCACCCCTCGAACAGATCCGCCGCCTGCGCCGCCCACCGCACCGCGAGCGTGGTCTTGCCGACCGCCGGGCCGCCCTCGATCGCGATGACCGCGGCCTGCCCAGAATGCCGCGCGGCGGCGGCGACACGATCGAACGCCGCGAGGCACCGCTCGCGTCCCACGAAGGTCGCGGCGACAGGGGGCAGCTGCCGTGGCCGCGGCGGCGCGACGGGCGCATCGATCTCGCTCAGCGCCAGCTCGACCAGGGCGCCGCCCGCGTCGAGGGCGGCGTCGATCTCCCGCGCGAGCTCCCCGCTCAGCGCTCTGGCGCCGTTGAGGACCTTCGAAATGTGGCTGCGGCTGAAGGTCGTACGGTCCGCGAGCTCCCGCACCAGTACCCCCTGCCGTCGGCACCGGCGCCGCACTTCGGCGGCGAAACTATCGATCGACATATCTCCCCCGTTGGTTCGACCGGCCGTGAACGGCCCCGTCGAGGTTCCGCTCGCTCCGACCGAACGACGTACGTCCTGTCTCGCGTCGTGGTGCTGGTGGCTGCCGGATGGCCGACCGGGAAGGGGCGTCGCGCCCGCCCTCGGACCCCGGTCGGCCACCCAGCTGTTTCCGTTCCCGAGCCGGACGCCCGAGAGTCACCGGTTTAGCGCAGCAGGGCCTTGTGAGTTCAAGTTCAGGACCTAGTGAACCTGGGCTCCCAAGGGCCTTATTCACTCGTTTGCCCTAATGAAAACGCGGGTTGAGGCAACTTGGGATGCCAGTGACGTTGTCACCGCGCGTCCCGGCGGGCACCGTGGTAGGCACAACTCCGTGACCGATCTTGTTCCGGACGAGGACATCCCCTACCGGCAGGCCGTCCTGGAAGGGCTCCGGGTGACACGAGGCGACTGGACGGTCGCCGTGCTGTCCACGCTCGCGCTCGGCAAGCTCGCTTATTCGGACATCGTGGACAGTGTCAACGCGACAGAGGACCGGATCGGCTGGAGGTCACACGACCGCCCGCTCAGCAACCGGGTCCTGACCAACACGTTGCGCAGGCTGGAAGAGGACAACCTCGTGGCTCGCACGGAGAAAGGAGGACGGGGGCGCACCTTCGACGGTGTCGACTACCAGCTGACCGAGGCCGGACAGGAGTTGCTGATCGCGTTGCGCCCGCTGGCGTCCTGGGCGGAGAAGTACCGCGGAGCGCGTTCGAGCACACCCAAAGCCTGAAATCGCGCTACGAGGGGTCAAGCATGCTGACGCGGTTGCGGCCGGCGTCCTTGGACGCGTACAGGGCGAGATCCGCGGCGAAGAGCAGGTCGGAGAGTTCGGTGCCGCGTCCCGGGTAGGTCGCGGCACCGATGGACACCGTCACCGAGAAAACCGTGTTCGCGGCGGTGGCGACCACGTCCAGGTCCGCGACCGCGCGGCACACCCGCTCGGCGATCTCCCGCGTTCGCTCGGCGTCGCAACAGGGCAGCACCACCACGAACTCCTCCCCGCCGAACCTGCCGCACAGGTCATCGCGCGGAACGGTTTTGCGGATCTGCCGCGCCACAGCGCTTAGGGCGTCATCGCCGGCCTGATGCCCGAGGGTGTCGTTCACGCGGCTGAAGTAGTCGAGGTCGATCATCAGGATGCCGAGTTCGGTGCCGTCCCTCCTGGCTCGTTTCAGCTCCGCGTTCGCGACCGCGTGCCAGTTCGAGGAGTTGAGCATCCCGGTCTTGGTGTCCATCGTGGCCGCGTGCTCGAGCTGGCGCATCAGGGCGGACTTGTGCAGCGCGTACAAGGGCAGGAACAACAACACGATCAGCGGCGGCACGGTCTCGAAGATCAGGCCCGCGATGGCGCCTATGCACAGCGTGGCCAGTTCCAGCATGTTCTCGTGCAGCGGCCCCATCAACAGCACGAAGGACCGCTCCGTGCTGACCAGGGCGACCGTGATGGCGGCGATCGCGGAGTTCGTCGCGTAGTAGAGCATCACCACCAGCAGCAGACAGGCCAGCATCGCCGCGCCACGGTCGAGCGCGAATGGCCACAGGCCCGTCGCCTCGGTGGCCCACGCCGCGACCTGGCAGGAGAGCACCACGTTGCTGGCGTTGAACACCATCCGGGACAGGCGCATCCCTGGCAGATGCGCGGTGCAGCGCAGCCATAGGTGGCCGTAGAGCGCGGCGGCGACGAGCCCGGCCAACGCCGGCGGCAGCACGAGCGCGCCCGCCAGCGTCCACACCGAGGAGAAGTTGATGTGGGGGACGCCGGCGAACCAGCGGCGTCGCCGCTCGACCTCGCGGGCGAGCTCCGCGGCGACGAGCCCGCACGCCACGATGCCACCGCACAGCGCGAGCTGCTGCCACCGCCGGACCTCGAACGGTCCCGCGGCGATCACCGCGAGGGCGGCGAGGTCGACGAGCACGACGAAGGGGCGTGCCGCCCTCGAGTGCGACCAAACGGACCAGCCAGTACGGCCAGCCGCCCTACCTCCCTGTACCGCTCGTGACCAGGTCGGCATACTGTGCTCACTTTCCGTTCCCGCGGAGGGCGTCAGCCCTCGCGCTGCGGCTCTGCGAGTCGTTGACCCCTCCTACCGCCGGACGTCTCGGGAGGAGGCCGCGATGCGTAACAAGGAGGTCTGAGCCATCCGTGGACGACGGGTGCTCGTCCTCGGCGCATCGCGCGCGCCGAGGACGAGCACCACACCACACGAACCCGGCCACGACCACCCACACCGACGCAAGCACCCCGGCGAACGCGACCGTCCACACCGGCCCCGCGCCGCCGTCGGCCACCACACCCGCACCGGCGATCGCCACACCCTGCGACACGGTCACGCAGGTACTGAACCGGCCCATCACCCCACCCCGGCACTCATCCGGAACCACCTCGGTAATCACGACCTGAAGCCGGACCAGGAACACCGTCGACAACGCCCCCGAGCTCGCCCAGAGCAGCATCGGCAGGACGTAC
Organism: Amycolatopsis sp. CA-230715; assembly: GCF_018736145.1. Lineage (GTDB taxonomy): Bacteria > Actinomycetota > Actinomycetes > Mycobacteriales > Pseudonocardiaceae > Amycolatopsis. The sequence continues at coordinate 4,674,399 of NZ_CP059997.1, read as the reverse complement.
CCGGGCACCACGGCGCACGCCGCGAGCGGGATCCCGGAGAACACCGCGGGCACAAGGACCGACCGTGGCGTCACCTCCCGCGTGCTCCGCGCGGCCCACCACCCGCCGAGGACACCACCGATCGGATCGGCGGCCATCAGCAAACCGACGGTGAACGACGCTCCGCCCACCGCGCTCGCGTACGGCGCCGCCAGCCCCTCGGGCACCATCAGCAACCCGATCACCGCGCCCACCATGAAGACCGCGAGCAACCGGCGGTCCGGTCTCCGCGGCGCTCGGCCCGACGCACGCTCCGCTTTTCCGCGTCGGGCGGCGGGGCGAGCCGCCACAGCCAGGCCAAGCACGGCAGCGCTCACGACAAAGGTTCCCGCGTCGATCAACAGCACCGGCCCGGCCCCGATCGCGGTGACCAACACTCCTCCGACACCGAATCCGGCGACCTGCACGGCCTGGTTCGTGATCTGCCGCAAGCCAAGACCAACCGGATACAGGTCAGCTCCGAGCACCTCCGGCAGCACCGCCTGCTGGGCGGCCTTGAACGGCGGCCTCGCCAGCGACAGGGCGGCCACCAACCCCCACAACACGCCCAACGGCAGGCCCGGGACAACCATGGCGAACACGCATCCGGCGCGCACCAAATCCGTCGTCACCATGACCGCGCGTCGTGGGAAACGATCCGCAAGCCCCGATAACAGGAAGCCGCTGGCGACTTCGGGCGCGAACGTCAACGCGTAGGTCAGCGCCGACAAACTCGCCGAGCCAGTACGGCCGAACACAAGCAACGCGAGCGCGACCCGAGCCAGCTGGTCACCGAAAACCGAGAGCGCCTCGACGAGCCACAGCGCGCGGAACTCCCTGTTCGCCAGCGCCGCGGCGAAACCATGCTCACGACGACGCATCAGCCCTCCCCGGGTCATACACCGGAGTTGCCGTTGACGGCCCCCTGCCCTCAACCCCGGATATAACAAAATAGGCCGAATCCGTGGCAGAACAGGTACAGAATGCGGCCACTTCACCCTAACGACGCATCAGGCCACGAAGAGTGACTATTCGCGTTTCGCGGCACCCACCCCCGGATTCGCCGTCAGAACAGTACGCCGACATGCGGACGAAGTGGTCAGGACATCACACTTCGCACATTGCGAATGCCTGCCGCACCTCGCCACGTACTTGCTACGAAATATTACCTACAAGCTACCGATAGTAGCCGGACTCAGATGCTCGGTTCGGCTTCGGCCGGAACTAGGTCGAGTCCGTGGGGTTACCCTGATCATCGGCAGCCTCGATACGCCGCGCGGGTGACGTTGAAACCGATGCTGGCCGCCGTGACCGGGCCGTGCTCGTCCGGTTACGGCGGCAAGAAGAGATCACAGTCGGCGACGTAACGGAGTCCCCACTAAGCACGACTACGATGCATGCAGCGCATCGTCCGGTGGAACGTGGGTATGACTCCTCAGCAATGGCGGCGCACCGACGACAGTTGGAACGATCTGGACGGCGGCCACGTTTCGTACGTTGACGTGACCGCCGAGCACCTTGCTCAGGTCTCGCCCAGACTTCACGACGCTCTGACGCACCGCGGGCGACTGGGAACGATCGTCCAGCACACGTATTCGGTGGAAGGAGGCCATCGCATCTTCACCTTCGTGGTCCTCTTCGACTAAAAACTACTCCGCTGACAACCGAGAGCGGAGCCGTCGGCAGCGGGCCTTCCAACTGGTCTCGGCGGCATCTTGCAGGCAGCGTCCAAGCATTGCCACCGCTTCCGCGCTTAGCTCGTTCGCGATGATCGCCCTCTCCAGCTTCTCGAGGCTTTCGGCGATCCGGCGGCGGATACCTACCTCGGCGACCGACATCAGGTCCAGTGCTGCTAGCCCGTGAGCGAGGTCGAGTTCTAGCAGCACAGGGACCAGTCGGCGTGCGATTCCAACATCCTCCGCAGCATTGGCTGCATGCACACACTGGGCGAGAAACTCCGGGTCCGCAGGGCGATCGCGGTAGAGCTTGGCCAAGTGGACGACCGCGAGGCGCTGCACTCCTTGCTCATCTGAGGAAAGCAAATCCAGCACGACGTCCGCGTCGACGCCAGTACCTGTCAATGCGAGAACGGCTCGCTTCCGAATGTTCTTTTCCTCGAGGTCGTCCGTTGCGATCCGGACCGCGTCGGCGAGTTGCACCGGATTAAGCCGAACGCGTTCGGTGGCCAGGCGGGTGATTGATGCACGGCGGTTGCGGTCCTGCTGTTCTCGCAGCGTCCAGTGGAAAAGCGTCGCCAGCTGGCGACGCAGGATCTGTTGGAACGTGCCGTAGCCGAACGAGACGATGGTGAGCTGCCAGCTGAACTCCAACTCACGGAGGGTTTCCACCAGCCGACGGTCGTCCTCGGGGTAAATATCAGTCCCCTCGATGCTACTCTTCCGCAGCACTTCGTATTTGATGTACGTGCGGTCCAGGCAGAGCACGAGAAATGGCTTGCCTGCCGTTCTTGCCTCCTGCAGCTCGGTGCTCCACGTGATTTCGCCGTATCTCTCGATGATCACGAACACGCATAAATCAGCGGCCCTGATGGTGATCTGTGAGTTGCGCGACCAGCTGGAATCGGCCGCGTTCAGGTACTGAATACCGCCCCCTAGGTAGTGCAGAGGCTCGCCACCGAGTCCACTGATGACCTCGGCGAACTGGTCCCGGACGTCTGCCGTGTCACTTGCACCGCACAGCATCACCCTGAGCATGACACTCCTGTCTCGACGATCGGCTGCTCGGTAGTCGGAGGGCTCCGGATGGATGTTACGAGTGCGCGGGCCAGCACCGGTGAAGTCGAAGTCGGCCCGTACCGAATAGAGGATCTCGGAATGACCTACGCGTTGCTTCCCCGACCCGACCATCGGGACTGCTCGCGTCGCTATGTGATCGCGAGCTAGCCATGGTCGGCGCCTGCACCGCTGGGGCGAAAACGCCGCGCCGTTGCGCGAGTAAAACGGCCCACTCGCATTGATTACTTTGTGCACCCGAATCGGGTTCCAAACATGATAACCACCCTGCTCAGCTAAAACCAAGGACCTTATAGCCCAAATCCTGGACCGAGCCGATGAGGAGCAGGTGCGCAGCGTTGAGAGCGGCGGCCACGGCTTCAAGGCCGTCGGCGGCCACGGTGGCGACGAGCTGCTCGTCGTAGTCGGGGTCAGGTGTCGCCAGGTGCAGGTCGAAGGAGCGCCAACCAGCGTCCTTGTCTTCCTTCCACGGGCCGGACCGCGGCGAGCCGGAGTCGAGCGATTGGGGCCGGTGGCGGTGGAAGTCCATCCCACGACGCTCGTCAAGATCGACGTAGCCGTAGGCGTGGCACAGGTCGACGAGGACTGCTGCCAGCTGCTTGCACGAGGCCGTGTGAGTCCTTTCGGCCATTTCTGGCAGATATCGGGCGAGCGGTGACCTCGGCGAGAGGGTCTGCCAGGCCGAGCGGTCGTTCGACCCCGGCCGATGGGTGAAGGGCCGCTTCCCCTTGCCCAGCTTGACCTCAAGGTACGCGTTCGCCTCATTGTTCAAGGCCAGGACCCGCAGCACCGTGTTACCGAGGCTGTGCCCTACACCGAGGCTGAAGTGGGCGTTCAGCCATAGCACGAACGCCCATCCGCTGGTGGACAGGGTCGCGGGTTGTAGCGGTCTGGAGCCAGCGTTGAACGTCCTGTTCAGCGGTCCAGGCGAGGGCCAGCTGCTCGCCGGTGCTGCCCATGAGGCCCAGGATCTCGTTGACGTGGTTGAGCTTGAAGTCCTGCGGCGGACCGGTGAAGTTATCGGCCGAGATGAGTTCGCTCATGGCGCCGTCGGTGCTCATGTTCTGCCAGCTCATCGCGGTTGCCCGGATGGCCATCCGCGGTTGGTTGGTCTTGAGCACGGGTTCAGAAGGCGATTGCCAGGCCAGTGTCGGAAAGATGAACGATGAGGTGTGCTGAAAACCGGTCACGGATATCGGTTCCACTGTGTGACAGACGTACAGAGCCGGACGAGCGCCCTGTCGCTTTATTGTAATCGAAGTTGTAACGGGTCGGCATATCGGAAGATGATTCGTAACAACGCCATCGCTTCAGGCGACTACGGCTCGTTCGATCAAATTATAAAGCTAAGGAGCAATCGATGTTTGACTTGGTGTTGAGCGAGCACGCCCGTGGCACGCCCGTCGAGACTCTCTACAAGCTGGTGGGCGCAAGTGGTTTGATCATTACCGTGTGCGGTCCGCATGACCCGGCGGACACGACCCGTGCCATCATCAGAGCGGCACCTCGGTTGCTCGAAGACCACGATGATCGTACCGATGGCCTGGTCATGAGCCGGGTGGGCATGTACCGGATCTTCTGGGGCGTCGTTGGCTTCCGGGGCGGGAGCCTCGCTCTGCTGGTGCCGTCGCCCGCTCACGAGCAGCAGGACTACAGCGATTGGACCCGCCATTTCATGGCCGAGGTGTTGGACCCGGTCATGGCGCTCTCCGGTGAGGGCTACTCGACCGGTGGCGGCGGCGATGGCTTTGTGACCGACGCTGAGTTCGCTCGCGCGTTTAACCAGGTCTCGGTCTGACCCCTTTCCGGTCTCAGCTCGATGCAAATCGTAACGCAGCGCCGTCCGGGTCGACCTCGTCGTTGACAGCTTGCGTCAACGTTGTGGCGTAACCGATCACTCAGAGGAGTAGAACAGATGCCGATGCCACCATTGCCTCCCGAGCCGTCGCCCATCGTTCGGGTAGCCGAAGCTGTAAAAAAGACTGCAGAAGCCGAGAGTAAGTCGAAGCAGAAGCGAGATAAGCGCACGCAAGATCTCGAAGCGGGCACAGCCGCAAAAAACAGCACGACAACGAGCGGACCCAAATAGCGCCCTGCTTTGACAAGTTCGCGAGGTGGAAGCCTGTCAGGGCTGCGGTGATCACGGCGGGGTCGTCCTGAGGTGAGATCGCGTTCTGGATGATCCCGCGGTGGCCTGCTGACGACCGGCCGGAGTGGTGTTGGGCCTGTCATGGTGTGCACAGCGCTGGGTTCGCAACGGAGCCGAGTCCGCGAGGGGTAAACCAACGATGGCCAACCGTCGACGGTCAGCGCCTCCTCGTCCTCCGTCACACTCGGTTCTGAAAAGGGAGTCCATGCCCGACAAACGAGCATACGAGGCCAGTACAATCGACTGGGCTCGTATCCGGGCCTAGGCCAAGCGTGTCGCCCGCGAGAGCCGCAAGCCAAAAGAGAGCGGAATTTCCTACCACAAGACGGACTACCAGACCGCGACAAAGCGAGTGGAGGTCAAATACGGTCTGTTCAAGATGTTCACGCGATCTGAGAGCCAGTCGGAGACAGTCGCCGTGAATCAGCGGGTGGATGTCGTCGGACCCCATTGGGTGCTTGATCGCCGCCATCACAGTATTGAGCGCAACGCGAGATATGGGCGTGGTAATCGCGGCAGTCAACGGGAAACCACCCACGAAGAACACTACGTTGTCCTGTTGCCAGACGGAACACTAAAGAAGGTTGCGGTATGGAATGAGGAGGTTGTGACTATCGACGACGGCTCTGTCTACCAATTTGAGACTCCTGATCATTCCATCCGCAGCGTGTACGAGTCGGATGTTGAGGACATGGACTTCGAGAAGCACTACGCGTCGCACGGGAACCCTGGCGACTCAATTGTGACATGGGGCGATCAAAGGGTCCGCGGCAGACGGCTACTTGTGCATGCCAAAGGAGTTGGGTTGTCTCAGGCCTTGAAGCGTCTGCTGTGACGAGAGAGCAGGTATGGGCGTGACTGAAATGGATAGGTTGGGAATCTTGTTCGAGGAGATCGGCGCGCGTCAACGAGCGACCGACGAGCAACCTCTCGAAGTGGCTGCGAAGAAAGAAATCTTAGATCGTGTACTTGAAGCTCAAATCCTGCTGCCGCCGGGAAATGAGCATATTTGGGACGACTTTCGGCTGTGGATTATGCGAAGCTGGGCTGTTGTCCTAAAACGATATGGCGACGACGCAGCTGAACCTTGGCGTGTCTTCCTGGTTGAAGTGAACGAGATGATCGGAGTCCGTTCCTAGTCGAACGAACGCGACCAGGTGACACTTTCGGTATCTTCCCCGGACTGGCCCGCGCGGCAGCATCACGGGATCGATGGCCGCTGGCCGTTACAAGGCGCGGCTGAGGTTCATCACATCGAGTAGCTTCAGGGGTGTTCGACCGGTTACGGCGTAACGAGCCTGGCCTGGCACACGACCAGGCGTCAGACGGGCTGACGAGCGAGGTGGGAGCTCAAGCGGTAGGTGAACCTTCTGCACCGTCGTATACTGGTGAACAACAGCGGAGTAAACATGCGCATTAACCGGCTCAAGATAAAGAACTTTCGCAACCTCGCCGACATCGACGTCGAGCTTCTTCCTGGCACCGTGGTGGTGGGCGAGAACCGAGCTGGCAAAAGCAACCTCCTCCACGCCTTGCGGCTCATTCTCGATAGCACTCTGTCTTTTTCCGACCGGCAGTTGTCTCGTGAGGACTTCTGGGACGGCTTGTCGGACGGCTCCGACGGATGGGACCCCTTGATTCAAGGACAAGTCATCGAAGCGTCGATCGACATCGTCGAATTCGAAGACGACCCCAAGCTGCCAGCCGCTTTGGCGGAGGCGCTGCTCGACGACGATCCGCTTCGAGCGCGCCTCACGTACCGGTACGCGCCGGTGGATACGGGCGAAGAGACGCTCAAGCCGAAGTACAGGGGTGAGGTGTATGGCGGTGAGGGCGGGGGGCGAGCCATCTCCTACGAGCTGAGGAGCTACTTACACCTGGTCTTCCTGCACGCTCTTCGCGATGTGGAAGCCGACATTCGGAACTGGCGCCGTTCACCGCTGCGAACCCTCCTACTGGCGGCCGCAGCGGCGGCGTCGGAGGACGACCTCGGCGAGGTTCAGGTGGCGATGAAGGAAGCCAATGACAAGTTGAATAGTCTTGACGTCATCAAGGATCTCAGCGACAACATCGGCCAACGGCTCGTCGACATGGTCGGTGACAATCAGGCGATAGCGACCGAGCTGGCCGCGGCGCCGGATGACCCGATGCGGCTGATCCGCGCCATGCGCCTGTTCGTCGACGGCGACGCGCACCGGAACCTTGGCAGTGCCAGTCTGGGTACGTTGAATGTGCTGTATCTGGCTTTGCAGCGGTTGGGCCTCGACACGCGGCGGGTCGATGACGAAGATATCGCGCATGTGGTTCTGGCGATCGACGAGCCGGAGGCGCACCTGCACCCTCACCTGCAGCGGTTGGTCTTCGGCGGCCTCCTGGACGGCCAGGAGGCTACGACCGTCCTAGTGACGACCCAGTCGCCGCACATCGCGAGCGTTGCCGATCCGCGGAGTTTGGTCGTGCTGCGGACGGTTGGTGGTCAGACCGTTGCGGCCGCAGCGCACCGAGCCTCGCTCAGTGACGTTGAGTGGGACGACGTCGGCCGCTACCTCGACGCCACCCGGGCGGAACTCGTCTTCGCCCGTCGAGTGCTCCTGGTCGAAGGCTTCGCGGAGCAGGTGTTGGTGCCGAAGCTCGCCGAGGCGCTCGGCATGGACCTCGACAAGCTCGGTATCTCGGTTTGTGCCATTCACGGGACCCACTTCAGCTCCTACGTCCAGCTGTGTAATGCCCTTGAGATTCCGTGGGCGATCCTGACCGACGGCGATGTGGCTGCCAGCGGAGCACGGGCTGGCGATGCGCGAGCCGCCAGTCTGCTCGAGCTATTGGGGCGCACGGGCGATGCCCAGAAGCATGGAATCTTCGTCGGTCGCTCCACCTTCGAGCATGATCTTCTTGAAGAACCGGCTAACATGACGGCAGCGTTCGACAGCTTGAGCGAGTTGTGCAAGGCGCCGTCGGTTGCGACGATCGAGTCCTGGAACGGGCAGGACCCCGGGTACGACGAGTTCATGAAGATGATCAAAAACGCGGGCGGCAAAGGACGGTACGCTCAGCGCTTGGCGCTCCGGCCGGTGCACGCGCCTCAATACGTGGAGGCTGCGCTTCGGTACCTGGAACAGCGGTGAGCGCGCTGTCCGCATCGATCGCGGACCTTAAGCACAACCCTCAGCAGTGGCAGGCCTTCACGTCCCAGGGGCACTGCGTGGTTCTCGCACCGCCGGGCAGCGGGAAGACAAAACTGCTGGCTACTCGGTTGGCCTATGACCTCATCAACAAGATCCCGAAGCCCCAAGGCGCGACCTGCATCACCCTGACGAATGCTGCCGCGGACGAACTACGCCGACGTGTTGAGAGCCTTGGGGTCGAAAGCCGATCGAACTTGTTCGTCGGGACGGTCCACGGCTTCGCCCTCGGCAAGATCATTGCGCCGTTCGCTGAGGTGGTCGGTCGTGAAGACCTCGTGAATATCTCGATCGCGAGTGAGAACCAGTGCCGCAGCTTGCTTAAGGACGCTATCGCCGAAGTATTTGGTAACGATAACAAGAAACACGTTGACTCCACGATCAAAATAAATCGGGAGCGTCTCGCAGGTGACGAGGACTGGGCTCGGCATAGCGACAAGGTTCGTGAAGCTTGCCTACGGTACGAAGCCAAGCTGCATGAACGGGGCTTGCGTGATTTTACCCAACTTGTGACCGCGGCGGTCGAGATCGTCGAGAAGCACGAGCCGATCCGACGGGTCCTCACCGCGCAGTATCCCCACATCTATGTAGACGAATACCAAGATCTGGCACCTGGGCTGGACCGTCTCGTCAAAGCGCTTTGCTTCGATCAGGTGGTGAATGCGGAGTTGTTCGCGGTCGGCGACCCCGACCAAGCCTTGTACGAGTGGATGGGCGCACGGCCTGATTTGTTGCACAAGCTCGCTCAGTATCCTGGTGTGACTCGGGTTGAACTGGAGCACAACTATCGGTGCGGTGAGGCGATTATCCAGGCCGGCAACTTGATGCGCACCAGCCGAAGGCCGATCGTCGGTAGTCGTGCCGGTGGTCAGGTATCGGCCGTGCACTGTCCTGGCAGCTCAAAAGAACAATATCGACATCTTGTGGCATACGTGCGGGAGACTATAGGGCGCGGCGTGCCGCTGCATGAGATCGCTGTTCTGGCCACTATACGAGACCAGTGTGAAGCCGTGACGGCGTTGCTTCGAGATAGCGGGATTCCTGTCTTCTTTCGAAGTCCGGAGTACCGACTCACTGTCGTGACAGGATTCATCGAAGCGGCGGCCGCATGGGCGACGCTAGGACGCGAGACGAGCAATTACCGCCTGGTCGACCTTTTGCAAAGGTGGCGAACGATCTTCGGGCGCAGTTGGTCACGTCGTGACAACGTCGCACTGACGGAACTTCTGATGAATCTTCGTGATCACTCCGCGCAGCCGGCGGCCTCTTTTGTGGAAAGCCTTATGGAGCGTGGGTTGAAGCGAGCTCTCGCGCAAATGGAGATGGCAGACGACGCCGTCGAAGTCGAGCGCATGAGGGTGGCGCTGGCTACCGGCGGTCTTCGAGGGGTTTCGATAGTTGAACTTGCTGAACGCGCACGCAAGGTGGACCGAGTCGAAGTCACCACGATGACTTCAAGCAAAGGACTTGAGTTCGACGTGGTGTTACTTGTGGGTGCCAACGAGGGAAATATCCCGAGCTATCATTCAGGTAGCGATTCGGCCAAGATTGCCGAGGATGGGCGAAAGTTCTATGTGTCGATTACCCGGGCTCGAGAGGAGGTAAGGATTTTCTACTATGACTTTGTTGTTACCCAGTATGACACGATAAAGCCTGCGGCGCCGAGTCGTTTCCTTCGAGAAATCGGTTTAATTTAACACCCAGTACCGACTGTTCGGTTTGGCGATTCGGTCTTCTGTGCGGAACTGACTGTGGTTTTCGTGGGAGGTAGTGTGTTGCAAGTGGGTCTCGGGTCGGTCAATCGTCTCGCAAGGAACATGCTTGCGTGTCACCATGGTGCATGATTAAACCACTTCTTGACATGGATCGACTTCGCCGCGAACGGCCCGAGTTGGATCGACAGTTCCGTGAGACCGAGGAAACTATTCGTGATAAAGTTGCCAAACAAGCTGCAAATTGGTCACATGTTTCCCGCAGGTGCTTTGGACAATGGATTGATCATGAAAATTACGATGGCAAGCCGCCGGGGGAGACTTGGGGCCAATGTAGCTTGGGTAAAGATTGTCGCCGCGCTGGCGATCGCGGTGGCCATCAAGCCGCTTCGAGTTGTCGAATCATCTTTGATTCGTGTCCACGTTGCGATGAAGAATGATGATGAGATGTCGCGCAGATGCACTACATCTTATTTAAGCTAGATGGAATAATACTGCCGAGTTGATCGAATTCTGGCACGTCGGTAGGAAGTCCCCAGACTGGGTGTCCTTGACCAGGAAGTCGACAGCGCCCGCGCGCAGTGCGTTAAACACGCCCTCGGCCACGGCGTACGCGGTCAGGATTACGACGTGCGCCCCGGCTTGGGGCATGATTCGCCACGATGCGCCGGGCACCTCACGCCGTGTGACCGGCATGTTCAAGATCAGCAGGACACATCGTTCGTGCGAGGTGAGCCCTCCAGGACCTGATCTGTTAGCGGCTGTGTTACGCGGACGATCTTCTGTACGACTACTGACTATTGGCAGGCGCCTCTTCGTCCAGGGGCGACGTTGAGTGGTTTGTCGGTGCCTTCGGGTACGGCGCCGGGCCATCGACGGTGGCGCGTAGTGCATCACCGCGACGAGGATGGAGTGAGGGATCGGGATGGCAGATCGTAAGACGGTGTTCATCGCCTTCGCCAAGGAAGACGAGGCGCGGCGGAACCTGTTCACGGGCCAGCGTGTGTCAGCGAGGACTCCGTTCGAGTTCACCGACATGTCGGTGAAGGAGCCTTACGAGACGGAGTGGAAGAAGCGGGTCCGTACTAGGATCGTTCGTTCCCGTGGGGTGATCGTCTTGATCTCACGCGCCACCCCGCAGGCGACGGGGCAGCTATGGGAGATCACCTGCGCGGTCGAAGAAGATAAGCCGCTGCTGGGGATCTGGCTGGACGACGGCTACCGGACCAAGCCGACCCAAATGGGCATGTCACGGTGCGTGCCCTGGACGTGGGAGGCGGTCACCTCGTTCATCGACGGCCTTTGACCTCATGCGACGTGCTCTGCTGGTCGGGATAGACCACTACGACAACATGCAGGACCTGAGTGGGTGTGTCAACGACGCCACAGCACTGGAGCCGCTCCTCGCGCGTAACGAGGACTACACCGCGAACCTATCCTGCCGGCTGTTGACCGGCACGGTAAACCGGCGCGACCTGTTGACCCGCGTTCGAGAACTGTTGGCCGATGGCGCCGATTTCGCGCTGCTGTACTTCGCCGGTCACGGCATGCTCGTGGCCGGCGACGTCGCCCTAGTGACCAGCGACGGCGACGAGGAGACACTCGGAGTCCGGTTCGCTGAGGTGTTGGAGATCGCCGTGAACTCGCAGGTCAAGGAAATAGTGGTGATCTTGGACTGCTGCTTCGCTGGTGGTGCAGGCACGGTCACGGCGCTCACGAATGCAGCGGTGCTGCGCAGCGGCATGTCTATTCTGACGGCCAGCCGCAGTGATCAGACCTCCGCTGAGTCCGGTGGCCGCGGACTGTTCTCCACTCACCTTGAGGGTGCGCTCGACGCTGGCGCGGCTGACGTGCTCGGCCACGTCACCGTCGCCGGGCTGTACGCATATCTGTCGGAATGCTTCGGCCCGTGGGATCAGCGCCCGACGTTCAAGGCCAACATCGACCGACTACACGACCTGCGACGATGTGCTCCAGCACCGCCGCTGGCCACGCTGCGCAAGCTCATCGAATGGTTCCCCGTGCCTGAGTACCACTTCCCGCTCGATCCGAGCTTCGAGCCCGACAAGTCGTGCTCCGGGCTGGACCCCCATCCGGAGCACGAGAAGATCTTCACTCAGTTGCAGACGTGCCGGGCGAACAAGCTGGTCGAGCCCGTGGATCATCAGCACATGTACTTCGCGGCGATGGAGAGCGGAAGCTGCAAGCTGACCGCACTGGGACAACACTACTGGCTGATGGCGAAGCAGGGAATGCTGTGATGTCCATCGGAGTCAGCGGGCACCAGAATCTGCCCGCCCTGGCACGAGCCCGCGCCGAGAAGGACATACGCGCGTTGCTCGCCCGCCAGGTCGGCCGGGTAATCGGGCTGTCCAGTCTCGCTGCAGGCGCGGACCACCTGTTCGCCGAACTCCTTGTGGAGACCGGGCATCGCCTGCACGCGGTAATCCCCTGCCGCAGCTACCAGGAAACCTTCACCGGCGCAGACCTGACCACCTACTTGGGGCTGCGCGCGGCCGCACACACGGTCACTGAACTCGACTTCCCCAGCCCCAGTGAGAAGGCCTTCGATGCTGCTGGGAAGTACGTGGTCGAACACTGTGATCTGCTGGTCGCAGTCTGGGATGGGCGGCCGGCGCACGGCCTCGGTGGCACTGGCGACGCGGTCGCCCGTGCCCGCAAGCTCCACCGCGACGTGCTGATCACCTGGCCCGAAGGGGTGCGGCGAACGTGATCTCCACCTTCCGAGGGCTGCCGGTCGCGGTGTTAGCAATACTGCCCGGTGCTGCCTACACCTTCGCGCTGGAACGGGTCGCGGGCAGCTACGGTGTGAGTTTCTCCGACCGACTCGTGCGGCGGTCGCCCGCAGGCCGATGGCGGTCTCCGTTTGGGCTCCGTTGCTCACAGAGCGCCCGATACGCCGCGACACTGCCCAACATTAACGTCAGCGGAAAATGTGGTCTGACCTGCACAGATTAACCTTGGGCGACACTATGCAACACTCGTTAACACGGCAAACCCGGGGATTAAAAGTCCCTTGCTCTACCAACTGAGCTAGCGGCCCGTGTGCAGAGTTTAGCGGGCGGCGGTTGGGCATCACGCGGCCAGGGTCGCTGGTGGATCCTGATCGGCGGGTCGGGCGTCGGCGAACTGGCTGGGAGGCACGGTCCGGACGCGAAAGGTGACGGCGCGGATCGTTGTGGTGACGAGGTTCCGAGTCCGCTTTTCACTCGCGCCTCTGAGGTGCGAAATCCGTGTCGGGCACGATCGGGAATTCGGATAACGGGCGCTGGTCCGGGGAGATCTCGGCTGGTGATCGCGGTTTCGGTGCGGTGTTCGCGCCGCCGTTGGGCCGTTCGGGTTACCCTGCGCACGGTGACACCGCCACCTCCCTGCACGCGGTGTCTTGTCAGGAGGAACGACCAGTATGGCCCAGAAGGTTCTTGTCGAGATTCTCGACGACATCGACGGCACGGAAGCGTCGCAGACGGTTCCGTTCGCGCTCGACGGCGTCAGCTACGAGATCGACCTGTCCGACGACAACGCCGCCGCGCTGCGCGGTGAGTTCGAGTCCTACATCGCCGCGGCCCGCCGCACCGGTGGCCGCAAGGTCCGGCTCGCGACCGGGCAGTCCGCCGCGGGAGGCGGAAGCGCCACGACCTCGTCGACGGACCGGGAGCGCAACCGCCAGATCCGCGCGTGGGCGCAGGACAACGGCTACGACATCGCCGAGCGCGGCCGCCTGTCCGCGGAGATCATCAACGCCTACGACGAGGCCCAGCAGGCCGAGGCGGAGGCCGAGGCGAAGCCCGCCCGCAAACGGGCGGCCCGCAAGAAGAAGGCCAGCTGATCGCCGGGTGACCTGGCTGCCCCCGACCGGCAGCCAGGTCACCCGCCGCGGACTGTCCGAACGAGACAATCCGAAGTGGACCGGTCAGGCCGGTTCCGCGGCGCAGGCGATATCGTCCGCGGGCCGTTTTCCGGTGGTGAGGAAGGCGTTCACGGCTTCCGTGGCGCACTTGTTCTTCCCGAGCAGGTAGGTGCCGTGGCCGCCCTGGTCCGCGGTCACCATCCTGGCCCGGTCACCGAGCGCCCGGCGCATCTCCTCAGCGCCGCTCAGCGGGGTCGCCGGATCGCGCAGGTTCTGCGCGATGAGCACGTTCGACGGTCCGTCGCCGCCGATCCGCACCGGGGGTTCGACCGGCGCGGACGGCCAGAAGGCGCACGGCCGGATGTTGGCCGCCGCGGCACCGAACATCGGGTAGCGGACCCGGTCGGTCGCGACGTCCGCCTGGTAGCCGCCGACCGACTTCGGCCAGGTGCTGTCGCCGCAGATCACGTAGAGATGGCTGGACAGCGCGTTGTCCGGGTCCGTCTCGGGTGCGCCCGGTGGCGGAGGCGGAAGCGGCCCGCCGGTGTTCAGTGCTTTGTAGAGCTCGGCCAGCATCGGGAACTGCGAATCGCCGTACAACAGGCCGAACGTGGTCAACCGGAACAGCGCGCCGTCCATGCCGTCCGGCCGGGGCGCCTTGTCCAGCCGCGCGGCGAGTTCGAAGTACTTCGCTTCCACCTGCTGCGGTTTCGCGCCCAGCCCGTACTCCGGGTGGGCGGCGACGAACTTCGCGAAGTCCGGGAACCGCTTCTGGAACCCTTCGGCCATCAGGCGCCCGCCGTGGCGGTCCAGCCCGCCGGGCGGCAGGCTGCTGTCGAGCACGACGCGGTCGCTGGTCCGCGGGAACAACGTGGTGTAGACCGCGCCGAGGTGGGTGCCGTAGGAGTAGCCGAGGTAGGACGCCTTCCGCTCGCCCAGTGCCGCGCGGATCCGGTCCATGTCGCGCGCGGTGTTGGCCGTCGTGATGTAGGGCAGCAGCGGCGCCGTTTTCGACGTGGCGCACTGCTCCGCGACGGCCTTCACCTCCTGCGCCCGCTTCGCGACGTCGGCCGCGTCCCTCGCGTACGGCGGGACGTTTCCGCGCGCCTTCTGCTCGGGTGTCAGATCGCAGGTGACGGGCGTGCTGTGGCCGACGCCGCGCGGGTCGAACCCGATCACGTCGTAAGCGTCCAGCACGTCCTTCGGCATGCCCCGGTCCCGGAGGAACGCGGGGAAGTTCAGGCCGGGGCCGCCGGGCCCGCCCTCGTTGGTGAGCACGACGCCGCGCCGCTTGCCCGGGTTCGTACTGGCGAGGCGGGAGATCGCGACTTCGATCGTCCGCCCGCCCGGATCCTGGTAGTTCAGCGGAACCCGCAGCGTCGAGCACTCCAGGCCGGGCGCCGCCACGTCCTTCGGGCACGCACCCCATTCGATCCCGCCCGGCGCCGCGGCGGCTTCCGGGACCACGACCATCGTCGCCAGCGCGGCGACGGCGAACGCGGCCGACACAGTTTTTCGCACCTGACCTCCTCCTGACCGTGGACGGGCCAGCGGCCCGTCACCCAGCCGACGCTAAGGCGGCGCGTGCGGGCACCACATCGTCAACTAGGAGGAGGCCGTCTCGTCCGCAAGAGCTACGAACCGGCCACAGTGGACAGTCCGGATGCGACCGATCAGTGCTCGGTGATCGCGCGGAGCGCGTCGGCGATGAGCGCGCGCAGCCACCGGTGCGCGGCGTCACGGTCGTGGCGGGCGTGCCAGGCCAGTACCGCGGGAATCGGCGAGGTGGGGCCCGGCATCGGGTAACTGCGCAGCGAAGACGGCAGCGCGTGCCCGGACAGGAGCCGGGGAGCGACCACGACCAGGTTGTGCGTGGCCACGATCCGCAGCGCAAGTGCCAGCGTCGGCACGGTGAAGGCGACCTTCCGGCTGAGCTTCCGCTCCTTCAGCAGGTCGTCGACGCGGTTGTGCCTGCCGCCCTGCCGGGAGATCACCACGTGGCCGAGCGCGGCCAGCGCCGCCCACGACGACGGGGGCCGCGGCAGGTCGCGGCGGCCGATCACCGCCAACTCGTCGGTCAGCACAGTGGTCGAACGGGCGTCGGCGTGCGCCGGGACCTGATTGGTGATCTGCAGGTCGACGCGGCCGCGGCGCAGATCCTCGGCGGCGACGTCGGCGGCGTCGCTGAGGACTCGCAGGCAGACCCCGGGAGCCATCCGGGTGAGGTCGGCGGCGAGGTGGGTGACGAGCGCGTCGACGACGATGTCGCTGCACTGCACGGTGAAGGTGCGGTCCAGGGTGGCCGGATCCACCTCCGTCGCCGGGGTCAGCACCGCGTTGGCGCGCGTGACCAGGTGGTGCACCTCGTCCCGGATCTGCTCGGCGTAGGGCGTCGGCAGCATGACCCGGCCGGAGCGGACCAGGATCTGGTCGCCGGTGGCCTGCCGGATCCTGGCGAGGGTGCGGCTCATCGCCGGTTGTGTGACGTACAGCCGGTCCGCGGCCGCGGTGACGCTGCGCTCGTCGAGCAGTGCGTCCAGGGTGACCAGCAGATTGAGGTCCAAATGCACACCGGTAATGCTAGCCATGCCGAACCATGCATTTGAAGTCATCCGTTTTCCGCTATTGGCTGGTGAGGAGACACCACCGGAAGGAACGAATGATGCGCACTGTGATCGTGGGGGCCGGTCTCGTCGGGCTCACCACCGCGGCTTCGCTGCGGCTGCTCGGGCACGAGGTCACCGTGCTGGAACACGCGCCGCGCGTGCGGGCCGTCGGTGCCGGTATCGGCTTGTGGCCGAACGCGCTGCGGGAGTTCGACACACTCGGCATCGGCGACGAAGTCCGGCGCCTCGGCGAGCCCACCGACGCGTGGTTCTACGACGCCGCCGGGAATCCGAAGCGCGCGGCGGGCTACGACGCGTCCGCCTACCGGTTCCTGATGGTGCCGCGCCCGGAGCTGACCACCCTGCTCGCCGATACCACGGGCAGGGACCGGATCCGCCTCGGCGCGCACGTCACCGGCTACACCGAGTACGACGGCCGGGTGGAGGTGCACCTCGGCGGCGAGCGGTTGCGGGCGGACCTGCTGATCGGCGCGGACGGGGTGTACTCCGACGTGCGCGCCGCCATGGTGCCCGGCAGCGCGGCGGTCGAGCACGAGGGCAACTACGCGTGGCGTGCGGTGGTGCCCTCCGGCGGCGAGCGGCCGGAGGGCACGATGGTCACCATCGGCGGGGAACGCACGAGGGGCGGGTACACGCGAGTCGCGAAAGGACAGACGATGTGGTGGGTCGCCCAGTTCGATTCCGGTGAACTATCGGGCAGCAAACGGGATCGGGCGTTGCGGCGCGCCCGCCACGTGGCCGAGTCTGGCTGGCACGACGAGCTGCTGGAGCTGATCGCCGCGACCCCGGAAGAGGCCGTACTGGAAAACCAGATCATGCTCGTGCCCGAGCTGCCCCGCTGGACCACCGGCCGGGTCGCGCTGATCGGTGACGCCGCGCACGGCCTTTCCCCGCATCTCGCGGCGGGCGGCACACTGGGCATCGAGGACGCTGGTGTCCTGCGGGCCGAACTGGCGAGCGGCTCCGCCGACGCACTCGCCCGCTACGAAAGCGTTCGCCGCGCCCGCTTCGAGAAGGTGCGCGAACATTCCACCGCGATCGAGTACGCCGTCGGGGCCGCCGAGTCGGCCGAACGCTACGCCGCGTTCAGCGACTGGATGCTCACCACCGCGCCCGCCACTTGAGCCTGGAGGAGACTATGGGCACTCGTCCGACCACTGTGGACCGGCGCAGGCTGCTCTTCGGCGTGCTCCCGGCCGCCGCCCTGCTGGCCGCCGGGTGCGGCCGATCGGAGGCAGGCGAGCGAAATCCCGTCGCACTGGTCTACAACGGACCGCAGGGCTGCACCGACTGCGCGCCGTCGGTGGCTGCCCTGCTGCGCCAGGCACCCCGGCCGTTCGAGGTCCGGTTCGTGGGCCCCGGCGATCTGACGGCCGCGACGCTGGCCGAGGCCGATCTTTATGTCCAACCCGGTGGCGGGGCCGACCTCGAATCCGCCTGGCGGCAACTGAGCGGCTCCGCCGAGGTGATCCGCGATTGGGTCCGTGAGGGCGGCAGCTACCTCGGGCTCTGCTTCGGCGCCTACCTGGCCGGGCGCGAGCCCGGTTTCGACCTGCTGCCGGGGGATACCAAGGGGTACGCGGGCTCTCCTGGCTCTTCGGTGCCCGACGAGCGCGACACCGTGGTGGCGGTGGACTGGCGGGGCGAGCGGCGGCACATGTACTTCCAGGACGGCCCCGCGTTCGTGCTCGACAAGGGCGCCGACGCCGACGTTTTGGCCACCTACGACACCGGCGCGCCCGCTGTCGTCGTCGCGCGGTACGGCAAGGGCAGGGTCGGGGTGAGCGGGCCGCACCCGGAGGCGGACAGCGCCTGGTACGAGGAAAAGGAGCTGACCAATCCCGACGGCGTCCGCTTCGACCTCGCCCACGAGCTGATCGACGCGACCACCGGGCGGCGGTGAGCGTCCCCGGAAGACGCCCTTACCGTCGGCCGGTGCGCCCGCGGACGATCACGGCCGCACTCGGACTGGCGGTCGCGGCGGGTCTATTTCTTCCTCGTGCCGTATTTCCGGCTCGTCACCGCGGCGCGGCGTACTCGACAGCGCGGAGCGCCTCGTCGAGCCGGGTAGCCGCTTCGCCGGTGAGTGACCGCAGCGGGCGGGGCAGGTTCGGTGCCGGGGCGAGGCCGGTGCGCTCCGCGATCGTGGCGACGACGCGCACACTTCCGTAGCGGGCGAACAGGTCCCAGAGCGGCGTGAGCCGTTCGGAGCGGCGGCGGGCTTCGGTGGCGTCGCCCCGCTGCGCGGCGCGCGCGATGGCGAGGCACGGTTCGGGCCAGAGCCCGGCCAGCACGCTGAACCAGAGGTCGCAGCCCGCGAGCAGGCCGCCGGCCGCGGCGGAATCCCCGCTCACGCCGATCGCGACGTGGTCGGGAATCCGCTGTCGAAGGGCCCGCACGCGTTCCCGCGCCGCCAGCGGTTCCGCCGGGGTCGCGGGGATCTTGACCGCGGCCACGTTCGGCAGCTCGGCAATCCGGCCGTGCAGTTCCTCGGTGAAGGAAAAGTGCGTGGTGCCGGGATTGTCGTACACGCAGAGCGGAACGGAGAGTTCGGCGGCGACCTCCGCGTAGAGGCGGTACACCTCGTCTTCGGTGAGCTGCTGGTACGACATCGGCGGCAGCAGCACCGCGCTCGCCCCCGCGTTCTGGGCGTTTTCGGCGTTGCTCAGCACATCCGCGGTGGACAGCGCCCCGATGCCGATGATCACCGGGGTGCCGTCGGCGGCTCGCACGGCCAAGTCCGCCACCCGCGCGCGTTCGCCGACGGACAGGTAGGCGTAGCTGCCGGTCGACCCGAGCGCGCCGATCGAGTCCACTTCGGACTGATGCAACCTGGCGACCAGTCCGGTGAACGCTTCCTCGTCGACCCCGTCTTCGGTGACCGGGGTGAGCGGAAACGCGCTGAGGCCGGTGAAAAGGGCGGTCATCCGTGCTCCTGTTCCGCGCGGGCGCCCCCGCGACTCCTTGACTTTGTCACGTGACAAACACCGTACGGGGCGGGCGCGGCAATGTCACGTGCCATACTTGGCCGGTGCCGGACCAGCCGATCACGGGGACGACCGCGGGGGAGATCTCCGCGAGCGTGCGCGACCTGGTCGGTTCCGGCGGGCTCCGGCCAGGCGATCCGGTTCCGCCGATCCGGGAGCTGGCCGCGGAACTCGGAGTGCACCGCAACACCGTCGCCGCGGCCTACCGGCTGCTCGCCGCCGCGGGCGTCGCCGAAACCCGCGGCAGGCACGGCACGGTGATCACCTCCCCTTCCCCGCTGGCAGGCGAAGCGGCCGCGAACGCCGGGCTGGTGGACCTCTCCAGCGGGAACCCCGATCCGGCGCTGCTGCCCGATGTCGACGCGGCGCTGTCCCGGCTCGGGTACCGGATGCGGATGTACGGCAGCGAAGCGGTCGAACCCCGCCTGGCGCGCTGGATGCGTGCCTCCTGCGCGCCGCAGCTCGACGTCCCGTTCGAGGTGTCGGTGACGCACGGCGCGGTCGACGCCGTGGAGCGGCTGCTCGTCGCCAATCTGACCAGGGGCGACCTCGTCGCGGTGGAGGACCCCTGCTTCTACGCGAGCGCGGGTACGGTGCGGCTCAACGGTTTCCGGGCCGCACCCGTCCCGGTCGACACCGAGGGCATGCACCCGGCCGCCTTGCGCGCCGCGCTGGACGCGGGCGCGCGGGCGGTGCTCCTCACGCCACGCGCGCACAGCCCCACCGGGGTCAGCCTGACCGCGGAGCGGGCCGCGGAACTCCGGTCCGTGCTGGCGGATCACCCGCAGGTGCTGGTGCTCGAGGACGACCACTTCTCCGCGGTTTCCCGCACCGCCTACCACCGGGCCACGCCGCCGGTGACGCGGCGCTGGGCGCTCGTGCGCTCGGTGGCGAAGTTCCTCGGCCCCGATCTCAGGGTCGCCGTCGTGGCGTCCGATGTGGACACCGCGGACCGGCTCGCCGCCCGGCTGCGCCCCGGCGCGAGCTGGGTCAGCAGGCTGTTGCAGCAGCTCGTGGCGGAACTGCTCGAATCCGACGATGCGGCCGCGGTGTTCGACCGCGCGCGCCGCGGCTACGCCGACCGCGTGGACGCGCTCCGCGCCGAGCTGGCGGAAGCGGGCGTCGAAACCCCGTTCCCCACCGACGGGTTCAACGTCTGGGTGCCGGTACCGGAAGGCCCGGCCGCCACGGTCGGCGCGCTGCGCGAAGCGGGCTGGTCGGTCCGGGACGGCTCGCTGTTCATGCCACCGGGGAGCACGGCGACGCCGGGTCTCCGCGTCACGGCGTCGCGACTGACCCGGCCTCGGGCCAGGGAATTCGCCCGCTGCCTTGCCGCCACCAGGAGTTCGTGATCGCCGCGAGCACCGCGGCGGGGTTCGGGACGGTCGGCGGCGATCTCCCTCGCGCGGTCCCGGTGGGCCGTGTTTCCGCTTCCGCCATAACGAACCGGAATGCGCGATAAGGGTGTCAGATTTCGCTTCACGATCGACTCTTCCTTGAGCCGGAGGATCTCTTTCCAGCCAGGCTTCTTACGATCGGGGCGGATGCGGAATTTGGGGCAACTGACAGCGACCTGGCCAACGTCAGCATATATGCGTCGCATCCTGTCGATGGCCAAACGCGGCAGCTCACCAGCGGACGAGATGCCGACGCCGAAGAAGCTTGGAATCAACTGCAAGCCGCGGGGCTGTCGCCGAGCAGACGACCAGCTGTCACCGATCATGTGGAGATGAAGCTTGCCGCCCGCATGGTGAACCAAGGCACCAAGCACACGGACGTGGTGCTGAACAACCGCCCGTGCACGGGCCGAACTACCGCAAGACCTTCCGGGGAGGAAGCAAGTGGTCGAGCTAGAAATTTGGTACGACCAAGAACCCGAGAACGACCTCGGCCCGGGTGATCCGCCGATCGTGGTGGATACCGCGGCCGAGCTCGACCAATTGCTCGATCGCGTGCTGGAAGAGACCAAGGGCAACCGGTTCGGCCAAATGATCCAGGTGGGCATCAAGGGCATCAGCGGTTATCCCGTACTCGAAGTGGGACTCGGCAAGACGCTCGGCTTCATCACCTACCACGATGAGCATGGTGGAAGCACGAAGGGCGATGCCAGCGTTGACGAGTTGGTCGAGTATGTCTACATGGGCACCGTGTCCGAGGTATCGGCGGACGTTGAGGTGCCGATGACCACCGTGCGCCGCGGGCTGCACGAGTTTCTGGCGACTGGCTCGCGGCCAAGCGTGGTAGAGGATGACGCCGTATGGCCCTCCCGCCGGACATTTTCGCCAGCCTTAATCCCAGTCAGGAGTACTTGACCGCCTCCCGGAATCCGGCGCTCGTCAGAAGAAGTCCGACGGCGTGACCGCCGCCGCTCGCATGAGCGGGACGAGGGGAAGGACGTGGCCGAGCGCAGGTGTCCCACTGAACAGCGGTTCACGGAAGTTTGCGCTCCTGGGCCAATCTTGGTGGCGGAGTGCCAGGTTACGGAGCGTCGGCCTGGCTTCCACAGTGGATCGCGGGCAAGGTGGGAAGCGGAGCCGACCTGGACAGGAGAGCCGTTTTGCCTTCCCCTTCCGACATTCGCGCACTGCCGCTGCCGGACGAGCGGGCCTGCCCGTTCGGGCCCTCGCCCGAAATGGCCGAGTTGCGGCGCCGGTCACCGGTGACGCGGGTGCTGTGCCCGACCGGGATCGAAGCCTGGCTGGTCACCCGGTACGACGACGTCCGCGAAGTGCTCGGCGACCCGGCGCGGTTCAGCTCGCGCAGCGGGATGGCCGGGCACCTGCTCGCCAACCAGCCGCCGGACGCGCCGGTCGAGGAGGGCGATTTCCACCGGATGGACGGTGCGGAGTACCTGCGCTTCCGCCGGGTCATGGGGCCCGCGGTCACCACGGTCAAGCGCACCGAGCTGTTCCGGCCGGTGGTCCAGCGGCGGGTCGACGAGCTGCTGGACGACCTGACCGGCGAAACCGCCGGCCCCGCCGATCTGCACGCGCGGTTCGCCAACCCGCTGACGTCGTCGGTGATCGCCGAGCTGCTGGACATCCCCGAAGCCGATCGATCCGTGTTCGCGAACCTAGCGGAGACCTTGTTCGACGGCACGACGGCGGTCGAAGACCTTGCCACGGTGCAGGTTTCGCTGTTCGGTTACCTGCGCACCCTGGTCGTCGAGCGCATGCGGCACCCTGGCGAGGACGTGATCAGCGTGATGGCGGCGAAGGCGCGCCAAGCAGAGCAGCCCTTCACCGAACTCGAGCTGACGAAGATCGCGGCGGCGCTGCTCGCCGCCGGGTTCGACACGACGGCCCGCGCCATCACCTACGGCGTGCTGGCGCTGCTGAACGATCCCGCGCAGTTCGCGGCGCTGCGCGACGATCCCGCGCTGGCGCCGAACGCGGCCGAGGAGACGTTGCGGCTGCTCGCGATCGGGTCCGGCATGCTCCGGGTCGCGACCGTGGACACCGAGATCGCCGGAACACCGGTCGCGGCGGGTGATTACGTGGTGGCCGCGGCGCAGTCGGCCAACCACGACCCGGCGCGGTTCACCGAACCGGAACGGCTGGACGTCACGCGGCCGCGCGGCCCGCATCTCGCCTTCGGCCACGGCCCGCACCAGTGCCCCGGCCAGCACATCGCGCGGCTCGAACTGACCGCGGTGCTGGCCACGCTGCCGCGCCGCGTCCCGTCGCTGCGGCTGGCGGGGCCGCTGGAAGAAATCGAGTTCCGGAAGGACACCTCGGTGTTCGGGCCGACGCGGCTGCCGGTGACGTGGGACGAGATCCGGCCTTAAACGCTTCGCGAGTGCGCGCCGACCGGCGGTAGCCTCGGGTCTCATGAGCTGGCTGCCGGACGACTTCGTCCACCCCGTCCACGTCCCCGTGCCTGACACCGCGTTTCACCTGCGGCCGATCCGGGAGGCGGACACCGCGCTCGACTACCCCGCCGTGATGGGCTCCCGAAAACGCTTGTGGGAGATCTTCGGTCCCGCCTGGGCTTGGCCCAAGGAGACGATGACCTATGAAGAGGACCGCATCGACTTGCTACGGCACGAGAAGGAGATAGCCGCGCACCAGTCGTTCAACTACGCGCTGCTGGACGAGGAGGAGACGGCGATCATCGGCTGCGTCTACATCGACCCGCCCGAGCGCACCGGCGCCGACGGCGAGGTCGCGTGGTGGGTGGTGGACGAGTTCGTCGGCGGTGAGGTGGAGCGCGCGCTCGACGCGCTGGTGCCGCGGTGGATCGCCGCCGACTGGCCCTTCCGGCAGCCCCGTTTTCTGGGCCGCGACATCACCTGGCAGGACTGGCTCGCGCTGCCGCGCGCCTCATGACACCCTCGGCGTTCGGGCCGACGCGGTTGCCGGTCGCGTAGGATCTGAGAGTCACGAGTGCGCGGCGGCCCGGTCGGATTCACTGCGCAGCACGCAGAATTCGTTGCCCTCGGGGTCGGCGAGGATCGCCCAGCCGGACCCGTCGGGGTTCCGGTGATCGGCGACGAAGGTGGCGCCGAGGCCCAGCAGCCGCTCCACCTCCTGATCCCGCGAGGTCTCGGGGCGCAGGCACAGGTGGATCCGGTTCTTGACCGCCTTGCCCTCGGGCACCTGGTTGAAATGCAGCACCGGGCCCTCGGCCAGCAGCACCTGGGTCTCCCGCTCACCCGGCTTGTCGTCCGGGTGCAGCGGGCGGCCGGTGACCCCGCTCCAGAACTGGGCCAGCGCATAGGCGTCCGCACAGTCGATCGCCACGTTCTGCAGTACCGAAACCATGCGCGCGAGCCTAGCGAACTCCGCCATGGCCGTCCACAGTGGACCAGCACGCGAACAGGGGCATACTTGTCCACTGTGGACTGAGCGGCTACGACAGGATTTCCACGTACCCGGTGGTGCCGTCGACCCGGATCCGCTGCCCGTCCTCGACCAGGCGGGTGGCGTCCGGCACCCCCACGACGGCGGGCAGGCCGTACTCGCGGGCGACGACCGCGCCGTGGGTCATCTGGCCGCCCACCTCCGTCACCAGCCCGGCCGCCGTGACGAACAGGGGCGACCAGCTCGGATCGGTGTAGGCGGTGACCAGGATGTCGCCCGCTTCGAGATCGGCGTCGGCCATGTCCAGGACCACCCTGGCGCGCCCTTCGACGGTTCCGGTGGAGACCGGGAGGCCGAGCAGCGCGCCCTCGGGCGCGTCCTCTCGCCGGTACGACCCGACAAGGGCTTCGCCGTCCGAAGTGAGCACTCGGGGTGGCGTAAGGGTTTCGTACGTCTTGAACGCAGCTTTGCGTTCGCGGATCAGGTCGTGATCCGCCTTCCCGGTGCGCGCGACCTCGTGGAGTTCCTGGAGCCGCAGGAAGAAAATGTCCTCGCGGTCATCGAGCACACCGTCGCGGACGAGCCGCTCGGCTTCTTCCAACAGAGCCCGCTTGTACACGAAGTAGCGGCTGATCATGCCGTACTTCGGGTATTCCCGATAACCGACGTAGGTGCGCAGGCGGTCGATCATCCGCTGGGTTTCGTCGGCTTTCCGCTCGCCGTCCGGCAGCATTCGCAGGCGCGCCAGCACTTCCTGCTCCTTCTTCTCCGCCTCCTCGCGCCCTTCCTCGAAACGCCGTTCGCTCGCGCCCTGTTCGAAGTTGTCGATATTGCCGAGAAGTACGGGCACGAGCGCGGCGGGCTGTTCGCTCCACCGCGGCCGGGTGATGTCGATTTCGCCGACGCACCGCATGCCGTACTTGTCGAGGTAGCCCTCGATCGCGGCACGCGCTTCCGGCCCGCCGTCGAGCCCGGCCAGTTCGTCCAGGAAGTCGTCGCCTTCGACGGTCCGCAGGAAGGCCACCACCTCCGGGTGCGGGCGGATCGCGTCCGCGACGTCCAGGAGCGCGAGCCCCATTTCCGAGGTGACGTTGCCGGGCGCGGACAGCGTGAGCGTGTCCGCGGCGTTTTCCTCGCCGAGCCACGTCCGCAGGTTCTCGTTGAGCCACCACGTGGTGTCCATCGAGGCCATGATCGCCTGGTGGCTCCGCGGATCGAACAGGATCCGCCGCAGCTCTTCGAAGTCCGCCATGATGAAGTCGAACAGCTCGACCCCGGACTTCCCCTGGATGCCGCGTTTCGCCGCGGCGATGGATT
Organism: Amycolatopsis sp. CA-230715; assembly: GCF_018736145.1. Taxonomy (GTDB): domain Bacteria; phylum Actinomycetota; class Actinomycetes; order Mycobacteriales; family Pseudonocardiaceae; genus Amycolatopsis. The sequence goes on along the minus strand of NZ_CP059997.1, from coordinate 4,648,981 downwards.
CCTCGCCGTTCGCGATCAGCTCGGCCGCGATCGCCGGATCGGTCTCGATCGGTTCCCGCCCCTCACCGGGCAGCTTCATGCTCTGGTCCCCGTCCGGAAGCGACGGGACGAAGTCGCCGCGGTCGAGAACGGTCCGCAGCGCGTCCGCGGTCAGCGGATCGGATGTTTCCGACATCTCCAGGAACTTGTCGCGGCTCGTCGGCGCGCCCAGCATCTTGGTGGCGTCGACGAACAACCTGCCACCCGCTTCCGCCATCGGCCGCGGGGTCGTCAGCTGCCAGACGGAAAGGCCGAGCGGCTTCATCGCGTCGGTCATCATCTGCTGATGGCCGACGGAAAGGTAGACGTGGTTGTCCTCGTCTCCGGTCTCCGGGACGGGGAACAACGTCGTGATCGGGCGACTCTGGACGATCTGGAAGCCGTCGCCCGTCAGGCACCATTCGATGTCCTGCGGGCGGCCGAAATGCGCTTCGATCCGCCTGCCCAGCTCCGCGAGCCGCACCACCTGCGCGTCGGTCAGCGCCTGCCGCTCCCGCAGTTCGGGCTCGATCTCGCGTTCCCGCGTCCCGCCTTCCGGCACGGCGCGGATCGCCAGGTTCTTGGCGGAGATCGTCCTGTCCACGATTTCGCCGTCCCGAACCTGGTAGACGTCCGCGTTCACCAGCCCGGAGACCAATGCCTCGCCGAGGCCGAAACTGGCCTCCACGGTGGTGATCCTCCGGTTCGACGTGACCGGGTCCGCGGTGAACAGGATCCCGGCGACCTCCGAATCGACCATCCGCTGCACGACCACGGCCATGTGGACCTTGTGATGGTCGAAACCGTTGCGCAGGCGGTAGGTCACGGCGCGCTCGGTGCACAGCGAAGCCCAGCACCGGCGGACGTGGCCGAGGATCTCCTTGCGCCCCACCACGTTCAGGTACGTGTCCTGCTGGCCCGCGAACGAGGCGGACGGCAGATCCTCCGCGGTCGCACTGGATCGGACGGCGTAGGCGGCTTCCGCGCCGAGCCTCGCGAGCGGGCGGGTGATCTCCTCGGCCAGGTCGTCGGGGACGGGGGCGCTTTCGATGGCACCGCGGACTTCCGCGCTCAGCGCGCGGATCGCCTCCCGGTCTCCCGGGTCCAGGCGCGCCAGCCCGTCGAGCGCGTCGCCGATCGACGGCGCCTCGGCCAGCACCCGCCGGAACGCCCCGGTCGTCACGCAGTAGCCGTCCGGCACCTGCACGCCGTCGACCCGCGAAAGCTCACCCAGGTTCGCGCCCTTCCCCCCGACCAGTGCGACCAGGCTCCGGTCGATCTCCTGGAAGTCCAGCACCGCACCGCTGTCGTTGTCGCGCATTCGCTACTTCCCACCCCTGTCGTTCCGGCTTCGGCCGGAAGAGTGTGCGGTACGCACCGGGTCTTGCGGCAAGCCCCCTGCCCTGCTATACGTTAAACAGTGGCAGGGAGTATCGCTCCTTGCCATTCGTCGTTTCCGGGGGTTTCAGGCGCCGCGGCTGCGCAGTTCGTCGCACAGCAGGTCCAAACCGGACCGGAGATGCCGCCGGTAGGTGCCGAACGGGAGGCCGAGGCGGTTCGCCGCCGCCTCCTGGGTGGTCGGCCGTTCCAGATAGGTGGCCCGCACCGCGCGCTGCTGGTTCAGCTGGCGCGCGTCGTTCCCGAGCGCGTCCACAGCGGCGAGCACGGCTTCGCGCAGGGCGCCGACGTCGCCGTACACCCCGGCCAGCGGGTTCGCGGCGACGGCGTCCTCGTCGTGCCAGTCGCGCAGCACCTGCTTGACCGCGGTCCCGTGGTCCTCGCGGGACATCGGTGCCGCGGCCGCGCGGGGCGCCGCCTCGCGGACGGTGACCGGGGGCCGGACAGCACCGATCGCGGGCACCACCCGCTCCATGTGCTCCGCGACCGAGATCTCCCGCCAGTCGTGCACGAACATCCCCCAGCCCCCGTCGCCGACCTCCGGCACCAGGCGCAGCAGGAAGAAGTCGAACGCTTCGAGCACCGGGACGAAGGATTCGGCCTGCGGCAACAGCTGGAAGGTCACCATGAGCGCGTGGGGCTGCTGGATCGACTCCATGGAGATGCGCGTGGCGTGCAGGTCCGCGCCGGTCACGTGCCGGTCGGCGGCGGGCGTGGGCACCATGAACCTGGCGACGCCGACGTGCTCCCCGGCGCGGATCGGGGTGGTGCGTTCGAGGTACTCCGTCACCGGGCCGAGCGCGGGATCGTCGTGCCGGCCTTCGGTTTCCGGGCGCAGGCGCAGCCACGCGAAGAAGGCCACCGGTTCCAGATCGCCCGCCCGGCAGTAGATTGAAAACGCGGTGGGCTGGCGATCGAGCCAGTGAGCGACCAGCCGCGCGTGCTCGTCGTCCCGGTCCTCGCGTGCCAGGCGCAGCACCTTCGCCCGCATTTCCGGCACGTACTCCCGGACGAACAGGGGCTCGATATGCGGTTCCTGCATGGTCGCGTGCGCGGAATTGGCGTAGCGGTTGAGGTACAGCAGTTCCGACACCACCACGGGCGCGGCCTCCCCGGTCGCGGCCTGCGCCCGCGCGCCGAGGTGGCGCCACAGGCGCAGGTGCAGCTCGGCGTAGGCGGTGGGGTCGCGCCACTGGAAGGAAGAGTCCAGCACGTCGCGGACCAGTTCGTGCGCGACCAGCCCGTGCGGGCCCGGCTCCACGTACGGCAGGCCGCGGAGCCAGTCGAACACGGCGAGCGCGTCCTGCTCGTCCAGCCCGGTGCGCAGCAGGTCGACGGTGACGTGGCGCGCGTGCCCGCACACCCGCAGGCCGTACTCGTGCGCGGCCGAGGGCACCCGGTCGATCAACCGGGTCAGCAGGGTCTCGACGACGTGCGGGCCGGGCTCCCACTCGGTTTCGTCGACCGAGGTGTCCGTGCTCGCGGTCTCGGCGGCGAGGCACAGCGCAAGCGGGTGCCCGCCGGCGAACTCGGTCACCTTCGACCGCAGCGCGCTCGACACCCCGCGATCGGCCAGCAGCGCGTCCGCGTCCGCCGAGGACAGCGGTTCCAGCGCGATCGCCCGCACGAGGTGCCGCCAGCCGGGGTCCAGCGTCCACTGCGGCTCCGGGCGGCGCCGACCGGCCACGACGACGACCGCGTCCTCGGGCACCGTGGGCAGGAAGTCCTCGCGCAGCCACGTCTCCAGCGCCTGGCAGTGCTCGAACCCGTCGACCAGCAGCACCGGCCGGTCCATCGCGCGCACCGCGCCCGCGTGCTGCTCGAACGCGGCCGCGGAGGCGAGCACGTATTCGCCGTCCACCCGCACCACGGTGCGCCCGAGCTCCTCGGCGTCGTCGGCCATCCGCCGCAGCAACGCCGACTTCCCGATCCCGCCGGGGCCGTGCACCAGCAGCACACGAGCGGCGTCGTGGTCACCGCGCAGCGCCGCGGCGAAGATCCGGCGCTGGTCACCGCGCCCGACGAACCCTTCGTGGCGGAAGTCCCGGAGGCGGTCGGCCATCGAACGCCGCGGCCGCGCCGCGCCGACGGGCAGCCTGCGGACCACCTCGTTCACCCCGCGTCACCTCCACCTGGCCGTCGCCGCACATCCAGAAGGGTAGTCGGCTGCCCCGAGCGCCCAGTTCCCGTCAAGGCCGCGCGCGAACATCTTCCCGAATGTATCCCGTCCGCTGTCGTAAAAGACTCTCGAGTGGACGGTTCGGCGGGTGGCAGGCGATGTGCGGCTTTCAGCGGTGCATGGCGTCGAGGTGCGGTTCCGGGGTGCTGCTCCACCGGGAGACGCGGAGCTGGTCGTCGGCCCAGAGCTCGTACTGCGATTCGGACGGCGGCGCACCGGGTTCGGTCGTGTTCCCGTAGACGAGCAGGCTGTCCGCCGTGGTCCGGCCGTCCGCGCCGAACCGCACGAGCGAGATCCAGGTGTCGCCGAGCAGCACGTCGGTCCCGCGGCCGGCGAGGGTGAGTTCGAACGACTTCAGGATGCCGAGCGCGCCCGATCCGCCGTCCGTGGGGATCGCGCCGTCGAGCAGGTGGATTTCGCCGATGGGCACGTCCAGCGGCAGGCCGAAGCCGGTCAGCGTCTCGACGGCGACGCGCAACTGGGGCAGGGTCGCCGCCGCGTCGGCGAGGCCGCTCGGGACGGCGCCGGGCTCGGCGGCCGGGGTGAACAAGGACCAGTCCGCCAGCGCGGGGCCGTTGAGCAGCGCCCACAGCCAGAACAGCACGTAGCCGCGGCTGTCGTGATGGGCACGACGGTCCCATGTGGACAGCACGTATACGGCGGCGCGGAGGTCGTCGTGGGCCGAGGCCGCGCGGCAGAGGTCGTCCAGTGCGATATCGGCCAGCAGCGCGCGCTTGCCGAACTTCAACCCGAGCAGGTCCCGCGGGCTGATCGTGTCGCGTTCCGCGAGCCAGCCGCGGGAAACCAGCGAGCGGAGCTCCCCGACCTGCCACGGGCCGGGGGCGATCGCGGGCGGGTAGTCGTCCTGCGGGAGCGGGGGAACCGTGTAGTGCCAAGGGGTTTCGTTGCAGTTCTGCACCCACCCGCACGCCGGGTCGACCACGCGCGGCATCGCGCTCGCCGGGTGGACCTCGTCCCAGAGGTACCGGGGGTCGTCACCGGGCACCCGGCGGCGGCTGTCGTCGAACGTGCCCGCCGCGCGCACCGGGGGCGTCCCGCAGTACCTCGCCGCGATCGAGCCGCGCGCGTCGGCGGCGACCAGGTTGAACATCGGCAGCGGCAGCTCGTCTCCGATGGCGACGAGTTCGTCGACGCCGCTCGCCGACGACATCCGCCACCACCCCTCCAGCGCGGCGGTCGCCGGGTGGTGCAGGACCCCGGCGACGCGCACCGCGACGTCGGCGCCGTCGGGCGCGGTCACGATCGGGCCGTGCACGCTTCGCCGCTCCAGCACCGTGATCGCGTCTTCGCCGAGCACCTCGATCTCGTGCTCGACCGTCCACACGGGACGGTGTTGCCCGTCGAAGAGGTAGCGGCCGTCGCGGACGGGCACGTCGTACACCGACCGGTTCGGGATGGGGCTCATGGTGTGCCCCCACCCCGCGTCCGGGTTGTACCCCATGCTCTGCCACGGCAGTCCCAGCAGTGCGACCCCGTGGAAGTCGCGGCCGGGGGAGATCGCCCGCACCTCGAACCACCGCTGGTCGCCCGTCCACATCAGGTGCGGGTTGATCACGAGCAGCGCGTTGCCCGTCGACGACCGCTTCCCGGACACCGCCCACCCGTTGGACCCGGCCTTCTCCGCGAACGCGGTGGGCGAGAAGGCGAGGCCGCCGGGGTCGGCGGTGGAGAACGTGGTGAACAGCCGCACGGTCCTGGCGAGCACGTCCCGCGGCGTCACCGGCAGCGCCTGCCGCCGGTTCGTGCCGCGGGACTCGTCGTCGGCGCACGCTTCGTTGAAGCCGTCGCAAAAGGCGGCGATCCTGGCCAGTGTCTCCGGCGCCTGCGCGCGGAACCACTCGTCGGTCAGCTCCGCCAGCCCCAGTTCGGCGGCGAACACGTCCTCCCCCACGAACCGCGGCCCCCACAGCGCCGCGGCCGTGCCCCTGGCGATCCCGTAGCTCTCCAGCACCTGCGTCGCGTTCGTCATGGCCTGCGCGTAACCGACGCCGAAGGTCACCTCGAACTCGTCGTCACCGGTGACGGTGGGCACGGCCCAGCGGTCCCAGGAGATCCGCATTCGTCAGCGCCGCTTCATCAGCGCGACCACCACAGCTCGTAGACGCCGACCGGGTTCCAGCGGCACTCGTGCGGCTGGTCGATCGGGGTGTTGCCGACGAGATCGCGGTAACCCGCCTCGCACGAGTCGTAGCTGGGGTAGTGGTGGCCGGAGTAGTGCAGATCGGAAGCCGAGGCGGAGGTCGCGGTGGCCAGGAGCACGCCGAACCCGATAACCGTCCCTGCCAGGATTTTGCGCATGATTTCCTTCCTCGCGGTGCCGAAGGGTCGCTACCGGGCCAGTCTTCACCCGGGCCGGGGCGCCAACCAGGGAACAGGCCGCACCCCTGCCCGAACAACCACCCTTGCTGGCTCTTCGTACTGCTTCCGGTAACGGAGCTTGCGAGCCAGCCCATTGTCCACAATGGATCTCCGGCAGGCGCTCCACTTGCGGGGCCCCGGCCGTCCGCGTACCGTCCTGGAGCCCTCGCCACCTGCTCAGACCCGGGAGTTCGCGCCATTGTGGACGGAACCGCGAGCCACCTGACCACCTACTTCGGCCGCCAGTGGGAGGCCGTGCAAGTCCGGCAGTTGCTGACCGAGTCGAGGCTGGTGACGCTGACCGGGACCGGCGGCGTCGGCAAGACCCGGCTGGCGACGCAGGTGCTGCGGGAGGTCGCGGACGAGTTCGCCGACGGCGCAGTGTTCGTGCCGCTGGGCGAACTGGCCGAACCCGCACTGCTGGCGAACACGGTCGGCGCGGAACTCGGGTTGCGCGAACCCAGCGACCGAACCGTCCTGGGCCATCTCCGCGACCGGCAGCTCCTGCTCGTGCTGGACAACTGCGAGCACCTCGCCACCGCGTGCGCCGAGCTGGTGCGCGCGATCGTCGAGGGCACCGAGAAAGTCGTGGTGCTGGCCACCAGCAGGCGGCCGTTGGAAACCCCCGGCGAGCGGACGATGGCGGTGCCGCCGCTGCCGGTGCCGGACTCCGGCGCCGACCGCTCGCCCGAGCACGCCGCCCGGTACGACGCGGTGCGGTTGTTCGCCGATCGCGCCCGCGCGGTGCTGCCGTCGTTCCGGGTCACCCCGGCCAACTTCGCCGCGGTGGTGCGGGTGACCCGGCAACTGGACGGGGTGCCGCTGGCGATCGAACTGGCCGCCGCCCGGATCAGGGCGCTGTCCCCCGCGCAGATCGCCGACCGGGTGCACCGGCGTCCGGACCGGCTGCTCGCGGTGAAGTCGGCCGGGGTCGCCGAGCGCCACCGGTCGCTGCGGGCCACCATCGACTGGAGCTACGACCTGTGCTCCGCCGCCGAGCAGTTGCTGTGGGCACGCGTGTCCGTGTTCGTCGGGTCGTTCGACCTCGGCGCCGCCGAGCACGTGTGCGCGGGGCACGGGATCGACGCGGCCGGCCTCCTCGAACTACTCGACGGCTTGGTGGAAAAGTCCGTCCTGAACTGGGCCGAGCACGACGGCGTTGTCCGCTACCGGCTGCTGGAAACGCTGCGCGAGTACGGCCTCGAACGGTTGGAAGGCAGCGGCGATCTGACCCGGCTCCAGCAGCGCCACCTGCGGTGGCTCGCCGGGCTGGCCGATTCCTTCGCCGAGGACTGGGTGGGACCTGGCCAGGTGGCCTGGGTTCGCAGGCTGCGCGGCGAGCATCCCAGCCTGCGCGCCGCGATCACGTTCTGCCTCCAGCGGCCCGAGACGGCCAACACCGCGCTGCGGATGATGTGGCAGCTCCGGGATTACTTCGCCGTCCGCGGTTTCGACGCCGAACTCGGCATCTGGATCACCCGCGCGCTCGAAGTGGCGCCCCCGGACGCGCCGGACCGGGTACCCGCCATGGCGGTCAGCGCGATCTTCGCGGTCGTGCACAACGACCAGGACGCCGCGGCCGGCCTGCTCGACCAGGTCGACCGGCTCGCCGAGCGAAGCGGCGACGAACTCGCGGGCGCGTGGGCGGCATGGGCTCGCGTGATCGTCGCGGTCGTCCGGAACGCCGCCGACGGCATCGTCGAAGACGCGAAAACGGCGGCGGCCGTGTTCGACCGGCACGGACTGCGGGGCCCGCGGCTGACGATGCTCGGCTCGGCCGCCTCGGCGACCACCATGTCCGGCGACACCGCCACCGGACTCGCCGAGCTGGCGCGGATCGCGCGGTTCTGCGAGCAGCGGCAGGAGTACTACCAGCGGGGCACGGCGTTGATGCTGCTCGCCCGCGCCAACGCGGTCGCCGGCGATCCGGGCGACGCGGAACGAGCGGCCATCGGCGGGCTGCGGGCCGCCGCGGAACTGGACAACGCGTTCATCGGCTCGCTGTGCCTGGAAACCCTGGCGTGGCTGGCGTCGCTGACCGAGCGGCACGAGCGCGCCGCGGTGCTGCTCGGCGTGACCGAGTCGATCTACTCCGACGAAAGCACGTTGACCAGGCACGGCAAGCTCGACGCGGAATGGCACCGGGCGGGGACCGAGCGGGCGAGGAAGGCACTCGGCGACGCCCCGTTCGAAGCCGCGGTCCGAAAAGGACAGACGCTTCCGCATGCGGCCGCGATCCACTACGCCGTGCACGACGAACTGCCCCCGGAACTCCCCGCAGGCCCGTTGACGGGACGCGAGACGCAGGTCGCCAGGCTCGTCGCGCACGGACTCACCAATCGCGAAATCGCCACCAGGCTGGTCATTTCGATCCGCACGGTGGACACCCACGTCAGCCGGATCCTCGGCAAGCTCGGCCTCACCAACCGCGCCCAGCTCGCGGACTGGGTGGCGCACTCCTGATCCGCCGGCGCCTTCCGGCCAACTGGGACCCCTCCCCGTGGCACGCTGGGAAACTCCCGGCATGGTCCTTCACCGCTCAGTTCGCCACCGACTCCTCGCGAGTACCGCGCTGGTGCTCGTCCTCGCCGGATGTTCGTCCTCGCCGAAGGAGGAACTGCGGGAGAGCCTCGACGCGAAATGCGGTGAAGTCACCGGCCGGTTCACCGGCGACCTCGCGCTCAGCGGGGGCTCCGGCGACCAGAAAGTGGCGGAGGAACGGAAAAAGCTGCTCGCCGGGTTGAAGGACCAGGCCAACGGCATGCCCGCACCCGAATCGGGGAAACCGGACCTGGACGCGTGGCTGAGCAAGCTCGACGCGCTGTCGCAGGACCTGAGCCAACTGGGCGGACGGCTGCAGAACGCCAGGCCGGGTTCCGACATGGTGATAGCCATGCAGTACTCCATCGTCAAGGAGTCCGCGAAGGAAGCCGGTGCCGCCGCGGCCAGGTTCGGTTTCACCGCCTGCGCCGACACCAGCCGTTGGGCCGAACTACCGAACTAGTGGCTGGTTCCGGCGAGCGACGCCTTGAGCGCACCGGTCGCGGTGGTGAGCGCCGTGGAGGCGACGGTCCGGTCGACGCTTTCGTTCCAGGAGCCCATCACCGCGACGGCGAAGGTACGGGACGCGGTGCGGACCAGGCCCGTGGTGTTGAACACCCGCCTGCCATCGGAACTGCCCCAGCCCTGCTTCACCGCCCAGTCCGAGCCCTCGAACGCGCGCGGAATCCCGAAGTACTGGTCGAAACCGTCGGCGGCGTTGCGCGGGGCGCTTTCCATCGCCTCGGTGACGAAGTCGCGTTCCTTGTCGGACAGTCCGGCGGTGATGTGCCGGTAGACCGTGATGACGTCGGTCGGCGACATCTGCGTGGAGCCCCATTGGCCTTCGTCGGAGGCGGGCGTCGTGTGCGTGAGCCCCAGTTTCCTGGCCTGCCGCCGGACGATCGCCGTCCCGCCCTGCTGTGTCCACAAGCGACTGGCGACGCGATCGTCGCTGGCCGAAAGCATGGCCTGCACGGCCGTCGCCTCGCTGCCGGACGGCACCCCGGAACGGTCCATCAGGTCGAGCGCGATGAGCAGCTTCACCACGGACGCGGTGGGCTGCGCCTGATCGGCCTTCCAGCTCAGCTTCACCGCGCAGGCGCCCAGATCGACGACCTCGATCCCGAGCCGCGGGTCGTTCCCGTTGCTCAGCAACGCTTTCCTGGCTTCGGCGACGGCGCTCGCGTGCTCGTCCGCCGCGTCGGCCGGAACCGCTCCGCACCCGGTTTCCCAGTCGCTGTCCCCGAAACCGCCGTTCAAGCCGATCGCGGCGAGCAGACCTCCCATCACGATGAGCACGGCGATCCCCACGAGCACCTTCGTCTTCACGGACTGCTTCATCGACCGTCCACCTCCACCGGGAACCGGGCAATCCGAAGCTAGTGAGGCGGTGGATCGCCGGTATCGTCCGATGAGCCGTCCATTCCGGCCTGCCGGTGGACAACCCCGGTGGATCGGGGACGGAGATCAGCCGGATGGCCGATGTGCCTAACCGGTCTCATGTGGACCGAAACGACCGGAACGCCTTTCGCAGTTCGGTAACCAGGAGGTCCGGTTGCTCCAGGCCGGGGAAGTGGCCGCCGCGGTCGAGTTCGTGCCACGAGCGGAGATCGCGGTAGCGCCGTTCGGCCCAGCGGCGCGCCGTCGGCCACGGTTCGGCGGGGAACAGCGAGCACGCGGTCGGCACGGTCACCGGCCGCTCGTTCTCCTCTTCCGCGCCGCGCGGCACCCACCGCATCGCTTCCCAGTACCAGCGCGCGCTCGACGCGCCGGTCCCGGTCAGCCAGTACAGCGCGATGCCGTCCACCTGCTGCCGAAGGGACAGTCCGCCGCCCGCTTCCGGCCGGACGTCGGCGTAGGCGGCGAACTTCTCCCCGAGCCAGGCGGCGAGCCCCGCCGGTGAATCGAGCAGGGCGTACCCCAGCGTCTGCGGGCGGGTGCCCATCAGCAACCCGAAGCCGTACCCGTCCGCGAGGTGCAGGTCGCGCCGGTCCAGCATGCGCTGTTCCGCCTCGGTCGGCGAAGCGCGGTCCTCCGGCAACGGGGACGCGAGCGGCATCGTCAGGTGCAGCCCGAGCACGCGGTCCGGCACCAGGCGCGCCAGCTCGGTGCTCACGAACGCGCCCCAGTCCCCGCCGTGCGCGCCGAACCGCTCGTAGCCGAGCGCGCTCATCAGCTCCGCCCACGCCCGCGCGGTGCGGCCGGGGTGCCAGCCGGGTTCGCGCGGGCGGTCGCTGAACCCGAACCCCGGCAACGAAGGCACGACCACGTGGAAGGCGTCGGCCGCGGACCCACCGTGCGCGACCGGGTCGGTGAGCGGTCCGAGCACCTCCTCGAACTCGAGCACCGACCCCGGCCACCCGTGCGTCAGCACCAGCGGCACCGCCGACGGCTCCGGCGAACGCACGTGCCAGAACGCGATCCGCAGCCCGTCGACGCGAGCGCGGTACTGCGGGATCGCGTTCCACTGCCGCTCGCGCTCCCGCCAGTCGTACCGGCGCCAGGTCCGCAGCAGCGCGCTCATCCGGTCCAGCTCGATACCCTGCGACGGCCCTCGCACCGTTTCCCGCTCCGGCAACCGCGCGCGGTCGAGACGGTTCCGCAGCTCTTCCAGGTCGCGGTCGGGAAAGTCGATCTTGAACGGTTCGATTTCCAGCACGCCCCGAGGCTAGGCACGTTCCCGCGCAGAGCCCATGCGCTCGATTGCGGACCCGCACTCGGAAATTGCGCTCGAACGACAGCGACCCGGCGGTCACTCCGGCCGTGCGCACCTCGCTGTCACGCGCCCTCACCACAGCAGAGGCCCCCGGCAGTTCGTTCGCCGGGGGCCTCTGCCGTGCGTTGCGCGGTTGGCGCGCGAAGTCCTTGCTCGTACTCGACTTGACGTGACTTCTCAGTAGCGGTTGCAGGCCTTGGTTTCGCTGATGGGACCGTTGAGGTACTGGGCGTGCACGATCGAGCAATAGAGCTGAACGCCCGGTCCGTCGTTCAGATAGTACGGCGTACCCTCGCAAATGTTACTGGGATTTCCTTCAACACCGCCGCAGATCTTCTTGGTCTTGCCGACGAATTTTCCGTCCACATAGGCATCGATTTCGACGGACTTGTCCCCGATGTCGCTACAGCTGTAGGAACCGTAGAACATCACCTGGTTCGACGGCTTCGCGACAGCCGGAAGGCCATCACAGGTGGTCGCGATGGCCGTGGCAGCTTCGGCACGCGGCGCCGCCTCAGCGGAGCCCCCGGCGACGACAGTCATGGCGATGCTCGCCGCACCCACGGTAACGGCAACGTTTTTCCACATGTTCATAGGAAAACTCCCCAGTTTTTCATCGAATGTCGCCCCGGACACTACATGACACTCTTCGTCGACAGCAAGATAATGTCCACCTTTCGATGTAGCAAGAAAAATGTCCACTTCGCGCTGTCCTGGTCAACTCCGACGACAGGCCCCGACCACGAGCCCGTGCACGACATCACGGCATCGCCGCACCGGTCAGGAGGGGAGCTCGATTCCGAGGGCGTGGTGGAAGACGTTCTTCGGGTCCCAGCGGGCCTTGACTCGTTGCAGCCGCGGGTAGTCGTCCTTGTAGTAGAGCGTGGACCACGGCACGCCGGAGGTGTTCCACTCCGGGTCGGCGAGGTCGACGTCCGGGTAGTTGATGTACGAGCCGTCGCTGACCTCGTTCGGCACGGGCACGCCGCCGGTTTCGTGGTACACGGCGCGGTAGAACTCGCGGATCCACTTCAGCCGGACGTTGTCCTCGGTTTCGGACTGCCAGGTCGTCTGGTACACCGCCTTCATGATCGCGTCGCGCTGCGCGACCGCGGTGGCGCCCGGCGGCACCGCCCCGATCTGGCCGCCGTACCCGATGAGCAGCATGCCGTCCTTGTCGGTGCCCTCCTCGTCGTCGAGTTTCGCGTAGATCGTGGCCAGCTGGGCGTCGGTGAGCGAGCGGCGCAGGTACCCGGCCTTGAGCTTGGACCGGCGCGTGGTCTTGTCGCCGCCTTCGCCGTTGCCCGGCCAGGTCGTCATGTGCAGCCACGGCAACGTGACCCCGTCGTTCACGGTCGGTTCGAGGCCGGTGCCCGCGCCCACCTCGGCGACGAACTCCGCCAGCAGCCCCTTCGCGTTCGGGAGGTCCGCGTCCATCTGCACGACCACCTGGACGCTGCCCGCCTTGCGGTGCAACGCCATGAGCACCGCGTACAGCCCGGCGGCCGGTGAGCCGGGCGCGCTGTTGCGCTCGTGCCAGGTGCCGAAGTTGCGCAGCAGCGCGGTGAACGCGCGCTCGGTCATGCGCTCGTCCCACCGCCAGAGCACCAGCCACCCCAGCATGTTCGACGGCGACGGCGGCAGCAGACCGGCCGGGTCGTCGCCGGTGGCGTCCGGCGCGCGCAGCCAGTACCGGGTGACCACGCCGAAGTTCCCGCCGCCGCCCCCGGTGTGCGCCCACCACAGCTCGCGGTTCGGGTCGCCGGGTTCCCTGGTGGCCACCACGGTGCGCACCCGGCCGTCCGCCCCGGCCACCACCACTTCCACCGCGTACAGGTGGTCCACCACCGAGCCGTACCGGCGCGACAACGGGCCGTACCCGCCGCCGGCGAAATGCCCGCCCGCGCCCACTTCCGGGCAGCCGCCCGCCGGGATCGTCACGCCCCACCGCTTGAACAACGTGGTGCAGACCTGTCCGATGGTGGCGCCCGGCTGGACCGCGAACGCGCCGCGCCGCGCGTCGAAGCCGACCTCGTTCATCGGCGAGAGGTCCAGCAGCATCCGCACTCCGGGCTCAGCGGTGAAGCCTTCGAAGCAGTGTCCGCCGCTGCGCACCGCGACCCGTCTGCCGGACCGCACCGCTTCCGACACCGCGGCCACGACTTCCCCGGTCGAGGAGACCACCCTGATCTCGTCCGGCCGTCCCGTGAACCGGAAGTTGTCCCCGCGCAGCAGGCCGTCGTACCGGCGATCGCCCGGCCGGATCACGACCGCGCCGGACGCCGCGGTCTCCGGGGCCGCGGCGGCCGTACCTCCCGAGGCGAGCACGGCGCCCGCCGCAACGGCACCCGCGCTCGCGAGCACCCCACGACGGCTCACTTCGTTGCTTTCCACCGATTTCTCCCCTTCGCCAAGCCGTTGAACCGGATTTCAGCGTCGCAGCACGGGGGACCCGCCCGCATCGACCGACCTGCCGGTCGTCGCGACCGGCAGGTCGGCTGGTCCGCTCAACCGATCGGCTGAGTGGAAGGGAGGTTTGACGAGGCGGCCGAGTGGGTAGTGAACTTCCGACCCGAACGACGGCGAAGGGACGCCCGCAATGGCCCGGCACCACACGGAAACCGCGTCCTTCCCGGCCACGACCTCGGCGAACCTGACCGGCATGCTGCGCACCCCGGTGGTGCGCGCGACCATCCGCACCGCGCTCTGCGACCTGCCCGCCGACGTGGTCAAGGAAGCTTCCCTGCTGGTCGAAGAGCTGATCGCGGACGCGGGCCGCGGCGGCGCGTCACCACGCGGGCTGGAGCTGCGCCGGTCCGTCGAGCCCGCGCTGCTGACCATCGCGGTCACCAGGGAGAAGCCGCGCGTGGCGACGCGAGAGCCGTTGTCACCGGCGATCACCGTCGGCCGGATCCTCGTCGAAGAACTCGCCCTGTCGTGGGGGACCGGCGAGACGGACACCTCGTCCACCACGTGGGCCGTGTTCGATCTCGAACCGCGGGCAGCGTGAGGCGGCGTCCACAAAGGACTGTCAGCGCACGCGGTCGTAGATCACGGCGATTTCGCCCAGCGCACCGGTTTCCTGGTGGGCGAGCTTCCAGCCGGTCGCGGGCAAGCCGTCTTCGAACAGCCGCTGCCCGCCCCCGGTGATCACGGGGATGATCAGCAGGTGGAGCCGGTCGAGCAGGTCCGCCGCCAGCAGCGCCTTGGCGATGCTCGGGCTCGTGTTGACCAGGATCTCCCCTTCGCCACTGGCCTTGAGATCCGTGACGACGTCCGCGGCGGAGCCGCTGACGATGCGGGTGCGTTCCCACGGCGCTTCGGTCAACGTGCTCGAGAAGACCACCTTTTCGGTGTCCACCAACCACTTCGCGTATCCGCGATCGCGCGGGTCGGCGTTCTCGTCCTCGGCGACCGACGGCCAGAACCCGAGGAATCCTTCGGCGTTGCCCCTGCTGAGCACCGCGGTGGTCGCGTTCTCCCAGATCCGGCTCATGTGGTCCCGTGCGACATCCGTGGTCAGGTACGGGACGAACGCGCCGAAGTCGGGTGCCCCACCGGCGCCGTGGTAGCGCCCGTCGAGGCTGAGTGCGATGTTCGCGGTCACCGTGCGGTCGGTCATGATGGGTCCTTTTCGTTGGTGGTGCGGGGGAATTCGCCGACGACGCCGGCGAGGTTGTCGAGTACCTGTCCCCAGCCGGTTTCGATACCGGCGATGGCGGGGACGGCTTCGACGGTGGTTTCGGTGATGCGCAACCCGAGGTCGAGCCGGGTTCCTTCGGGGACCGCGGTGAGCCCCAGGTCGTAGTGGCCGGTGAACGAAACCGCGCCGGAGGAGTCCAGCACCGAAAGCTCGAAAACGAGGTGCGCGGGTTCCTTCGCGGTGTGAACGCGGCCTTCGGAGGGATACCGCCGCCCTTCGGCATCGCGGTATTCGAGGACGACGCGCCCACCGGGCTCCGGGTCGAGCACCCATTCGGCGACCGTCATCGACGGCGGGGCCCACCAGGACGCGACGAGGCGCTGCTCGACCCAGTGCCGCCAGACGACTTCCGGCGACGCGGAAAGCACGCGCTCGAACGAGAAGGCCCGCCCGTCCGCCCAGCGTTCCCGGTCCGCGGCCGCGGTTTCGGCCTCGATCGCGGCGCGGTAGCGCGTGATGACGTCGCGCTCGTCGCCGTGCGCTTCGGTGGTTTCGACCAGTTCCCGAAGACGGCGCGCGAGGGCTGCCAGCGGCGCGGCCTCAGCGGCGTAGACGCGGCGTTGGCCGAGCGGGAAAACCGTGACCAGACCGGCCTTGGCGAGGGTCTGGAGGTGCTTGGTCGTCTGCGGCTGCCGCAACCCGGTGAGCTCGGCGAGCTCACCGACGGAGCGGGGCCGCTCGGCGAGGTGCTCGACGATGCGCCACCTCGCTCCGTCCCCCAGTGCTGATGCGATCTCGTCCATGCGACAAAGTATTCACCTTTAAGAATATTCATGTCAATGAATACTTTGTGTCAGCGCTGCATCACGTGCTGGATCTCGGGCCCCCACTCGTGGGCGCCCCGGAACTCACCGCGCGACCTGATCCGCGGCTCGCCCCGTTCCGCCCCGCCGCGCAGCACGATCCGCTCGCCGTCGACGTCGGTGAGCGTGTAGCCGTCACCGTCGCGGACAATCGTGGTGGCGTCGTAGCGCACGGTGTGGATCCGCCCGTCCACGGCGACGGTGAGGCCGTGCTCGTACAGGTCGAGCCGCGCGTTCGGATCCGTTCGCGGGGAAGACCGGCCGAGCTGGACGAACACCAGCACCCCGAGGGACAACGCCGCCACGACGGCCGCGGCGACGGCGGCGAGGACGACCCCCTTCATCGCGCACCCCACCGCGGCCGCGGCGCACACCACGACGACCCCCGCGCACCAGGCCTTCAGCAACACCAGGCACCGCGTCGTGCCGGGACGCGGCTCACCGGACACCCCGGGGTAGGTGAACCGCCGCCTGCCGAGGCGTTGACGACCTGCCGCTTCGGAGATCTTCGCCAGCAACAGCTCTTCGTCGCGGGCTCGCGAAGGACATCCCGTCACGCCACACCTTCCATCTCAGCGCCCGGCTCCGATCCGGGTGCGGCCGAAGCCGGTCTCGTCCCCGCGCAGCACCGCCTGATGCGCCCGCTGCAACGTCTCGCCGGGGTTCAGGCCGAGGTCGTCGGCCAGCAGGCGGCGCGTGCGGGCGAAGACCTCCAGCGCCTCGGCCCGCCTGCCGCTGCGGTACAGCGCGCGCATCAGCATCGCGGCGACCGGCTCGTTCTCCGGTTGCGCCGCGGCCAGCGCGGACAGCTCGGCGACCGCCTCGGCGTGGTGGCCCATCCGCTGCTGGCCGTCCAGCTTCCGCTGGGCGAGCGCGATCCGGCGGTCGGCGAGCCGGAGCCGCTCCAGCTCGGCGAACGGGCCGGGCAGCCCGGCGAGCGGCTCACCGCGGAACAGGTCCAGCGCGCGGGTGCAGGCGCGCACCACCTCCGCGGGATCATCGGCGGCCTCGGCGGTGCTGACGAACTCCTCCAGCTCCGTCACGTCCAGTTCGACCGCGTCGCCCGCGAAGCGGTACCCGCACCGGTCGCGCCGGATCACCGAGTCGCGGCCGTCGCCCGCGTCGAGGATCTTGCGCAGCCGGTAGACGTAGACCGGCACCACGTTCCCGGACGGCGGCTCCAGGCCCCACACGCCGTCGCGGAGCTCCTGCTGGCTGACCACTCGGTCCTGGCACAGCGCGAGCGCCGCGAGCACGGCCTGCTGGCGTACCGGCCCCAGATCGAGCGGCTGCCCGTCCCGCCACGCCCGCAGCGGACCGAGCACGGAGACCCGCAGCCGCGGGCGGGTGTCCGGCCTGCGCGGCCCCTGGCCGGGGATCACCAGTCCGCAGTCGAACGCGTGGACGATCGCGGCGGCGCGGTCGCGCAGCCCGAGCTTGCCGAGGATCCGGTCGAGCCGCCCGGCCACGGCGGGCTCGGGCACGGCGAGCGCGGCGGCGATCTCGGCGTCGGTGAGGCCGCGGCCGACCGCGCGCAGCACCTCCCGCTCGCGGTGGTTCAACGCGGTATCGGGCCGGTCGGTCGTGACGGTCGTCAGCATGTGGTCCCCCGAGTTCTGCGGACTGTTTGTGCCTTCGACGCTGGCGGAACGCCCCGACCTTGGACAGGCCAGCGGACCGGCCGTTTGTGGCCGATAGAGTCCCCCACCTGGGTAACTACGACGCCGCGCGCGAAAGGGCCCCGATCGGTGACCAGTGAGTTCAGCGTGCTGCTGCGGCGGCTGCGACAGCAGGCGGGCATCACCCAGGAGGCACTGGCCGAGCGCGCCGGGGTCGGGGTCCGCACCATCCGCGGCCTGGAAACCGGCGAACGCGCGGGCCCGAGGGTGACCACCGTGCGGCTGCTGGCCGACGCGCTGGAGCTGGCGCCGCGGGAGCGCGAGCAACTGCTCGGCGCCGCCGTGGGCCAGCCGGTCGACGACGAACCCGAGAGCCCGGCCGAGCCGCCGCCCGAGCCGCCGAAGCCCGAACCGCCGAGCGCGAGCGAGCCCGTCGCGGTGCCGGACGAGGCGCTTGCCGAGGCCGCCGGTCAGCTCGCGCACGCGGTCGCCGCCCGGTCGCGGCGCGAGGAGGAGCAGCGGCAGATCCACGACCCGTTCCCGCTGCCGGTGCGCTGGGAGCGGGCACCCGAGGAGCTGACCGACCACTGGGCGAACATCCGCCGCGCCCCGGCTGGCAGCACGTCCGAACCGCTCCAACTGGCCGGCACGCTGACCGGGATCGTGGACGTCTACCGGCGCGTCCCGTCGAGGCGGCTGGTGGTGCTCGGCCGCTCCGGATCCGGGAAAACCATCCTCGGCCTGCGGTTCGTGCTGGACTGCCTGAAGTCCCGTACCCGCGCCGACGCGGTACCGGTGATCTTCAGCATCGGCTCCTGGAACCCCACCGGCATCACGCTGCGGGACTGGCTGGCCGGCCAGCTGACGCGCGACCACCCCGGTCTCGCCGCCTCGGGCCCCGGCGGGACGAGCCTTGCCGCCGCGCTGGTCGAGGCTGGCTGGGTGCTGCCCGTGCTCGACGGCTTCGACGAGATCGCGGGCGGGTTGCGCCGCCCGGCGCTGGAAGCCCTCAACGCCACCACCCTGCCGCTGCTGCTGACCAGCAGGCCGGGCGAGTACGCCGCCGCGGTCGCCGAAACCGACGTGCTGACCTCCGCCGCCGCCATCGACCTCGCCGATCTCACGCTCGACGACCTGGCTGGCTACCTGCCGCGCACCACCCGCAGGACCGACGGCGCGAAGACCGCGTGGGACCCCGTGCTGGCCGAGCTGCGCGAGCACCCGGCCACCGAGGCCAACGCCAACCTGATCGCGGTGCTGACGACCCCGCTGATGGTCACGCTCGCCCGCGCCATCTACAGCGACACCCCCGACCACGACCCGGCCACGCTGCTCGACACCGAGCGCTTCGCCGGTATCGAGGCGCTCGAAGAGCACCTGCTCGACGATTTCGTCCCGACCGTCTACCGCCGCCTGCCCGACGATCGGCCCGGCGGGTCGCACCGCCGCTTCGACCCGGACCGAGCCCAGCTGTGGCTCGGCTACCTCGCCGAGCACCTGACCCGGCTCGGCACACCCGACCTCGCCTGGTGGCAGCTCGGCGGCACGCTGCGGCGCTGGCAGCGCACGCTCGTCACCGCGCTGATCGCCGGGCTGGCGATCGGCCTCGCCGACGCCGTGGTCGGGATGTTCTTCAACTCCTTCGCCCACCAGCTCTTCGACGGCGCGATCGTCGGCCTGCTGGCCGGGCTCATGTTCGGGCTCGTGCACTGGCTCACCGTCGCGGGCAAGGGCAGATCGATCGCGCCGTCGGGGGTGCGGTTCAAGTTCCGCGGCCGCACTCGCGCGCACGGGGACAGATCCGTGCCGCGGTTCCTGATCGGGTCGCTGTGCGGGTTCGCCTTCGGCGGCGGCTACGGGCTCGTCGTCGGCCTGAGCAAGACGTTGAGCGGAGGCGGCGGGCTCGTGCACGGGCTGGTGATCGGACTCGGCGACGGGCTCATCTACGGGTTGGTCTTCGCGCTCGGTGCGGGACTCGCGTTCGCCCTTCTCGGCAGGCTGGAGACCCCGTTCGACATCAGGTCCGCGGTCAGTCCGGTCCGGCTGCTCGACAACAACCGCACCACGGCGACCGCCCAGTTCCTGGTGTGGGTGCCCAGCTTCGGGCTGGTCGTCGGCGTCGCGGCCAGCATCGTGGTGTGGTTCCTGCACGATCTGCTCGGCCCGCTCGAATGGGGCGTCGGCGACGCGGTCCGGCTCGGCACGTTGAGCGGGCTCGGCGGCGCGATCGGGTACACGCTCGTACTGACCGCGTGGGGCCAGTGGGTGGTGTTCGCCCGGATCTGGCTGCCGCTCACCGGGCGGCTGCCGTGGGCGGTGGGCGCCTTCCTCGACGATGCCTACCAGCGAGGGGTGCTGCGGCAGGCCGGCGCGGTCTACCAGTTCCGCCACGCCAGGCTGCAGAACCACCTCACCCGCGCCTACCAAGCACATCGCGGCGGTCCTTCCCTCGGCAAGGCACGCTAACCGGCGCCGATGACACCCCGATGAAACGGGGGGATCGCGTTTCATCGAGCCTTCATCGCGCCCCCTTAACTTCGGGTCATGGCCGACGAATCCAGTGGGGGAACCGCGCAGGACCTGGCGTCCGCCGGTGTAGAGGGACTTGCGGACGCCGCGACCTCGGCGCTCGAGGGGAGCGGGCCGATCGGACTGCTCGCGAAACCCGTGGTGGGGGCACTGCGGAACGTGTGGGAAGGGTACTTCGGCGCGCCGATCCCGCCCGGCTCCACGAACTGGAACGCCTACACCCACGCGCAGCTGCGCGAAATGCTGTGGCAGGGCGCCGACGTCGGCGACGTCAGCTCGGTCGCCGCCGAATGGGACCGGCACGGCACCGAGCTGACCGAGCACGGGGACGCGTTGCGCGGGCAGAAGGCCGCGCTGTCCGGCCACTGGAGCGGGCGCGCGGCCGAACCGGCGACGAACCGGCTCGGCACGCTGGGAGAGCGGACCTCCGATATCGGTTCCCGCGCGGGAACCGTCGGGAAGGCCGCCCAGGACGCGGGTGACGCACTCGCCATCGCGCGCAACACGATGCCGCCGCCTCCCGGCGATCCGACCGGGCTCGCGGTGTCCGGTGCGCTCGCCGGAGCCGGTGCGGGCGCGGCGATCGGCGGCGTACTCGGTGCCGGCGCCGGTGGGATCGGCGCTGGGCCCGGCGCGCTGATGGGTGCCGCGATCGGGGCGGTGGCCGGTGGCGGCGGCAGCCTGTTCCTCGCCAATGTCGCGGCGGCCGAAAGCAAAGCCGAAGCGGTGCACGTGATGCAGCGCTACGAAACGAGCCTGCGCAACAGCAGCCACGCGGTCGCGGCGGTCCCGAAGGGCTCGACCGCGACCACGTTGTCCGGGCCGGACGAGCAGACCACCAGCGCCAGCTCGGCCGCCGGTGCGGCGCTGGCCGGCGGTGACGTGTCGGGGCGCGGCCTTTCGTGGGGGCAACTGACCGGTGCGGGCTCGCTGGGCGCGGGAGCGACAGCGGGGCTGCGCACCGGCGCGGGCGCGCTGAACAACGCGATGCTGGCCCGCCAGGCCGCGATGAACCAGCTCGCCGCCGCGCGGGCCGCCGGCGGAAACGGCATGTACCCGCCGGGCAGCGGCGCGCGCGGGCAGGGCGGCGAAGACCAGGTGCACGAGAACCGGCTCCCCACCATCGACCAGAAGCTGTTCGCGGTCGACGAGCTGGCGAGCGAACCGGTCATCGGGCTGTGAACGACGGGAGTGAACCCTTGCCGGACAACGGATACGAGGTCGCGCCGCACGAGCTGACGGCGCGGGCGAAGACACTGGCCGAGATCGGCGACCAGACGAGCGCGCTCGCGGCGTCGGCGAACCGGCTCGCCGAACGCGTGCCGATGCTGGGCACCGCGCCGCCCGCGCTGCACCTCGCGATGAGCCTGCAGGAGGCGGCGGGCCGAACCGGGCACACCGGCGAGGTGCACGCGGCCGACACCGAACTCAACGACTTCCACCGCGCGCTGCGGACCTCCGCCGACCGGTACGCCGAACGCGACGCCGAGGTCGCCTCGGCGCTACGGGCATTGGACGGCGAAGCGAAATGACCGCGGCCGTCGATCTTCCGGAGTCCGAAGTAGACGAATCCATCCACTTCGGACTTGTCGAGCTGGATCTGCTCTCCTCCTACGCCGGGGTGCCGTTCCCGTTCCCGCTGCGCGTGCCGTCGTTCGGCCGGATCGAAGGCGAGCGCGAGGTGCTGCTGGCCGCGGCGGGCCACGCACTGCGGATCCGCGGCCTCGCCGACGAAACCGGGCCGATCGGCGCCGCGGCCGAACTCCTCGACGCGCTGCGCGAGTACCGCGGCACCGTCGACCTCGTGCTGACCGGCCCGGACGGGACCATCGGGGTGGTCGCGATGGTCTACCGGTCGTCGGCGCTGCTCTGCCGCCAGCCGTGGAACGACGAGCTCACGAACACCGTGCGGGTCAGCACGATCGCGGAAACCGCGCTGGAGAAGGCACTTTTCGACCTGGTGCCCGAGCACCCGGCCGCGAGGTCGATGCCGATCAGCCTGCCCGACCGCGCGGTGCGCACCGCGACGCGGCTCATCGCGGGCGTCGAGAACGACGCCGAGAAGGAGCGCCGCCTTCGCGACCTCGTCCGCGACTGCGGTGGCGACCCCGGCGTGCTCGACGCGCTCGCCGGACTTCTGCCGACACTGACCGGAAAAGGCCAGCTCGGCGCCACGCGGCGTGCCTCGGGCAGCGTGCGCGCGGGCACCGAACTGTCCTGGTTGGACGGTCCACAGGGGAGGGGCAGGGTGAACCGCGCCGACGACGGGTGGGTGAGCGTGAACCCGTTGCGGCAGGCCGATGTGCGGAACGCGCTCGCCGAACTGGCCACGATCGCTCGCGCCGAGCACTGAAAGGGGAAGCACCGTGGATCCGACGGAATGGCTCAGGAACTACCAGAAAACGCTCGCCAGGGCGTCGGCGAACGCCAAGGCGGCGAGCGAGAACCTGGAGCGGGTCGGCGGCACCGCGACCTCGCCGCGCGGGGAGGTCGCGGTCAAGGTCGGCCCCAGCGGCGCGTTGGAAAGCCTCGATCTGACGCCCGCGGCTCGCGCACTCGAAGCCGAGCAGCTCGCGCAGCTCATCCTCACCACCGCGCAGCAGGCGCAGCGCGCTGCGGGCGCGCAGGTCGTCGAGATCATGACCGGCTACGTCGGCGAGGGCCCCGCGCTGGACGTCGTCAAGCGGCACCTGCCGGACGCGCCAGCCGAGGACGGGCCGCGACCCGACGACCGCGAGGACGACCAGTACTTCACCAACCCACCGGAGATCACCTCATGACCGCACCGAGCCGATTCCAGGTCGACCCCGAAGAGATCAGGACGCACGCGGGCACCGTCGGCACGGTCGCCTCGCAGCTGTCGTCGATCGCGGGCGGGCAGCAGGGCGGCGGCCCCGACGGCAACGCGCTCGGCAGCTTCGTCCAGTTCCTCACCGCGGGGTTGCAGGGCGCGATGGACCGGGTCACCCAGTCCGTCGCGCACGGGGCGTCCGCCGTGGACGAGATGAGCACCCGGCTCACCCGCGCCGCCGAGCACTACGAGCGCACCGACGAGAACGGCGGCATCCAGCTGCTGGGAACGGAACGCCGATGACCGCGCCCGCCCCCGCCCTCGGACAGACCTCCGGACAGGCTTCCGATCAGGTCGACATCACGCAGACACTCGGCGATCTCGACTCGACCCTCACCGCGGTGCAGAGCGAGGACTGGGTGACCGCGGGCCTGTCCGGCGCCACCACCGCGGCCGACCTGCTCGGATCGGGATCCGACCCGCTTTCCGGCATCGTCAACGCGGGCTTCGGCTGGCTGACCGGTCTCGTGGACTTCCTCGCCGCGCCGTTGAAAACGTTGGCCGGTGACCCGAGTTCGATGTCCTCGAGCGCGCAGGACCTGCACGGCACCGGGAAGTCGCTGTCCTCGCACGCCGACTCCTACCAGCAGGCCGCGACCAAGGAAACCGGCAACTGGTCAGGCGAGGCCGCGTCGGGATACCAGAACACCTCGGGCAAGCTCGCCGACCAGCTGCGCGCCATCAGCAAGGCCAGCGCGGGCGTGTCGAGCGCGATGTCCGGCGCGAACAAGGTGGTCGGGCAGGCGCAGCAGATCGTCACCCAGCTCGTCGGCGAGGCCAGCGGGGAGATCAACACGATCATGCTGCAGGCGATGGCCGCCGCGCAGGTCACCGGCGGTGCGAGCGTGGCGGCGGCGATCCCGCAGTGCGTGCAGGTCGCCACCCGGTACGGCGGGCAGATCGCGGAGAAGATGGGCGCGCTGCTGTCCAGCGGGCAGAACCTGACCACACTGCTGCTCGGCGTGGTGAAAGCGCTGGAAGTCGTCGACCAGGCGATCACGAAGACCACCGGCAAGGGCAGTGCGACCGGGTCGGGCGGTTCCGCGTCGCAGGGCAGCGGATCCGGTGGCAGCACTGGATCTCCTACGTCCTCGGGTACTCCTGGTTCTTCTGCGTCTTCTGCCTCTTCGGCGTCTTCCGTTTCGGACGGATCTTCCGGTGCGGCCGACTCCTCCGGCGCACCCACCGGGACCCCCGGATCGCAGGCGAGCGCGGGCAAACCGGGAACCACCGAAGACCAAAGCGTGCCCGCCAACGCGTAACCACCCCGCAGCGGCGACCTATTCGCGGCGCGGCGAACTCGACCTCGCACCACACTCCCGCGAACCCGCACGACCCCACAGTGGGCCTTCGCGTGCCCCGAAAGTGACCTTCAGGGAATCCAGCGCCCCGAACGCCACCTTCAGGGCACCGGCAAGCGGGAGGCCGAACGTGCGAAGGGTGGATTTACGGCGTTGAGCGCCCCGAAGGCCACCTTCGGGGCATGTGCAGCCCGGCCCGCACGTGAGCGAGGGCCGAGAAAGTGGCGCTGGAGTCCCCGAAGGTGGCCTTCGGGGACCGGCGGCGCGCGCCCGCCACCGATCTCGCGGAACCACCGCGCCGCGCACCCGGCATCACCGTGGCATTCAGGGCATCCAGCGCCCGAAAGCCACCTTCAGGGCACCGGCGCCGAAAGAGGGCGGGCGGTTCGGGGCGTGCTGCGTAGAGTCGTTGCTATGCCGGAAGAGTCGCAGCCCGAGCCGTTCGCGCCCCGGGCCGAGCAAGCCGCACTGGACGATCTCCGCGCGCGGCTGCGTGCGACGCGGTGGCCGGACGCGCCGGAGGAAGCGGGCTGGTCGCTCGGGACCGACCTGGACTACCTGCGCGAACTGGTCGCCTACTGGGCGGACGGGTTCGACTGGCGGGCGCGCGAGGCGGCACTCGCGCGGCTGCCCCGGTTCCGCGCGTCCGTCGGCGGGCTCGGAATCCACTTCGTGCACGCGAAAGCCGCCACCGGGCCCGCGCTGCCCCTCGTCCTCAGCCACGGCTGGCCCGATTCGTTCTGGCGCTACACCAAGGTCATCCCGCTCCTGGTCGATCCGGCGGCGCACGGCGGCGATCCCGAGGACGCCTTCGACGTGGTCGTCCCGGACATGCCCGGTTTCGGGTACTCCGACCACCCCGATCCGCCGGTGGACTCGGTCGCCGTCGCGGGACTGTGGGCCGAACTCATGACCGCGCTCGGGTACGAACGCTTCGGCGCCGCGGGCGGCGACGTCGGCAGCAGCGTGAGCCGCTTCCTCGCGCTCGACCACGCCGAGAAGGTCGTGGCCGTGCACCGCACGGACGCGGGCCTGCCGGTCTTCACCGGCGACCCAGCGGATCTCACCGCCGAGGAACAGGATTGGCTCAGCG
This sequence comes from Amycolatopsis sp. CA-230715, assembly GCF_018736145.1. GTDB lineage: Bacteria > Actinomycetota > Actinomycetes > Mycobacteriales > Pseudonocardiaceae > Amycolatopsis. The sequence goes on along the minus strand of NZ_CP059997.1, from coordinate 4,623,851 downwards.
GTGCGATGTCCTGGGGCGCGACCGAGGGCGCCTACGCGGCGATGCACCGCACGAAACCCCAGACCGCCGCCTTCGGCCTCACCGACTCCCCGGCGGGCCTCGCCGCGTGGATCGTCGAAAAACTGCGGTCCTGGAGCGACTGCGGCGGTGACCTCGAATCCAGCTACACCAAGGACGAGGTCCTCACCAACGTCACGCTCTACTGGCTGACCGCCACGATCGGCTCGTCGATGCGCATGTACCACGCGAACGCCGCGATCCCGGCCGCGCAGCACGCCCGCCGGGTCGAGGTCCCGTCCGGTTTCTCGCTGTTCCAAGGCGATGTCGTGCGCCCACCGCGCGCCTGGCTCGAGCGCATGACGAACGCCGTGCGCATCACCGAGCCCGAACGCGGCGGGCACTTCGCGCCGTTCGAAGAACCCGAGGCCTACGCCGAGGAGCTGCGCGCCTTCTTCCGTCCTTTCCGGACCGCGCCGACGTAGTCCGCGAGGTGCTCGCCGGTCAGGGTCGACCGCGCCGCGACGAGATCGGCCGGAGTGCCTTCGAAGACGACGCGGCCGCCGTCGTGACCGGCGCCGGGGCCGAGGTCGATGATCCAGTCGGCGTGCGCCATCACGGCCTGGTGGTGCTCGATGACGATGACGGACTTGCCCGCGTCGACGAGCCGGTCGAGCAGGCCGAGCAGCTGTTCGACGTCGGCGAGGTGCAGGCCGCTGGTCGGCTCGTCCAGGACGTACACGCCACCGTCCGCGCCCATCTGGGTGGCCAGCTTGATCCGCTGCCGCTCGCCACCGGACAGCGTGGTGAGCGGCTGGCCGAGGGTGAGGTAGCCGAGCCCGACGTCGACGAGGCGTTCGAGGATCTTGTGCGCGGCGAGGAGTTTCCCTTCCCCGCCACCGAAGAACTCCTCGGCCTCGGCCACCGGCATCGCGAGCACCTCGCTGATGTCGCGGCCGCCGAAGGTGTACTCCAGCACGTCGGCCTGGAAGCGCTTGCCGTCGCACACTTCGCACGGGGTGGCGACGCCCGCCATCATCGCGAGGTCGGTGTAGATGACGCCCGCGCCCTTGCAGTTGGGGCACGCGCCTTCGGAGTTGGCGCTGAACAGCGCGGGCTTGACGCCGTTGGCCTTCGCGAAGGCCTTCCGGATCGGTTCGAGCAGCCCCGTGTAGGTCGCCGGGTTGCTCCGCCGGGAGCCGCGGATCGCGCCCTGATCGACGGCGACCACCCCGTCCCGGCCCGCCACCGAGCCGTGGATCAGCGAGCTCTTGCCCGAACCGGCCACGCCGGTGACCGCGACCAGCACGCCGAGCGGGATGTCGACGTCGACCTCCCGCAGGTTGTGGCTGGTGGCCCCGCGCACTTCCAGCTTCCCCGACGGCGTCCGCACCGACTCCTTCAGCGACGCGCGGTCGTCGAGGTGGCGGCCGGTGATCGTGTCGCTCGCCCGCAATCCGTCGACGGTGCCCTCGAACACCACCTCGCCGCCTTCGGTCCCGGCGCGCGGGCCGAGGTCGACGACGTGGTCGGCGATCGCGATCGCCTCCGGCTTGTGCTCCACGACGAGCACGGTGTTTCCCTTGTCGCGCAACTGCCGCAGCAGGTCGTTCATGCGCTGGATGTCGTGGGGGTGCAGGCCGATCGTCGGCTCGTCGAACACGTAGGTGACGTCGGTGAGCGCGGAGCCGAGGTGGCGGATCATCTTGGTGCGCTGCGCTTCGCCGCCCGAGAGCGTGCCGGCCGGGCGGTCGAGCGAGAGGTAGCCGAGCCCGATCCCGACGAACGAATCGAGGGTGTGCCGCAACGACTCCAGCAGCGGCGCGACGGACGGCTCGTCCAGGTCGCTCACCCACTCCGCGAGATCGCTGATCTGCATCGCGCACGCGTCGGCGATGCTGATGCCCTTGATCTTCGACGACCTCGCCTCCGCGGACAGCCGGGTCCCTTCGCAGTCGGAGCAGGTGGTGAAGGTGACCGCACGCTCGACGAAGGCGCGGATGTGCGGCTGCAGGGAGTCGACGTCCTTGGCCAGCATCGACTTCTGGATCCTCGGGATCAGGCCCTCGTAGGTCAGGTTGATGCCGTCGACCTTGATCTTGGTCGGCTCCTTGTACAGCAGGTCGTTCAGCTGCCGCTTGGTGAACTTCTTGACCGGCTTGTCGGCGTCGAAGAAGCCGGAGCCGCGGAAGATGCGGCCGTACCAGCCGTCCATGCTGTAGCCGGGGATCGTGATCGCGCCGTCGTTGAGCGACTTCGTCTCGTCGTAGATCGCGGTCAGGTCGATGTCGTTGACCTTGCCGCGGCCTTCGCAGCGCGGGCACATGCCGCCGGTGATGCTGAAGCTGCGGCGCTCCTTGACGGTGCGGCCCGCCTTCTCGACGGTGACCGCGCCCGCGCCGCTGATCGAGGCGACGTTGAACGAAAACGCCTGCGGTGAGCCGATGTGCGGCTTCCCGAGCCTGCTGAACAGGATGCGCAGCAGCGCGCCGGTGTCGGTGGCGGTGCCGACCGTGGAGCGCGGGTCGGCGCCCATCCGCTCCTGGTCGACGATGATCGCGGTGGTCAGCCCGTCGAGCACGTCGACGTCGGGGCGCGCGAGCGTCGGCATGAAGCCCTGCACGAAGGCGCTGTAGGTCTCGTTGATCATCCGCTGCGACTCGGCGGCGATCGTGGCGAACACCAGCGAGCTCTTGCCGGACCCGGACACCCCGGTGAACACCGTCAGCCGGCGCTTCGGGAGCTCGACGCTGACGTCCTTGAGGTTGTTCTCGCGCGCGCCGTGCACGCGGATCAGGTCGTGGCTGTCGGCGGCGTGCAACGACTTGGTCATCGTCTCTCCATCTGTGCTTTCGCGATACCCCGAGCTCGATCTAACCAGCCCGGAACGACAATTCGGGCGTTCCCGCAGGTCGGCGCGGCGTACCGGGGTGGCGGCGCACCCCGGTACGCACGGCTCAGCGCACCTCGTTGACGCGGATCATGTTCCCGGCGGGATCGCGGAACGCGCAGTCGCGGATCCCGTAGGGCTGGTCCGTCGGCTCCTGGGCGACCTCGGCGCCACCGTCCCGCAGCCGCGCGAACTCGGCGTCGAGGTCCTCGGTGGCCAGGATGATCATGGCGTAGGTGCCCTTCGCCATCATCTCGGCGACGGTGCGGCGCTCGTCGTCGGTGAGGCCGGGGTTCGCCGACGGCGGGTGCAGCACGATGGACGTGCCGGGCTGGCCGGGGTGACCGACGGTGATCCAGCGCATCTTGCCCTGCCCGACGTCCTTGCGGACCTCGAAGCCGAGGATGTCGCGGTAGAAGGCCACCGAAGCCTCCGGGTCGTCGTGCGGGAGGAACGTGGTGTGAATGGTGATGGTCATGGCGATCACGCTAAGTGCGCGCCGGTGGCGAGCGCTTCTCGATTCCTGACCGGTGTCCGCCCCGGAAAATGAGCGTTCCCCGCGCAGCGCGGGCGGTAAGATCGCGTCCGGTCCAGTGTCGGCCGACAAGGAGAGCGGCATGAGGTGCGTTGTCGAGTTCCCCCTTTTCGCGGATCTTTCGACAGCACTGGAGCCGTTCTCCCATGCCACACCTGAACATCGGAATTCTCGCCCACGTCGACGCCGGTAAGACCAGCCTCACCGAGCGCCTCCTCCACCACGCCGGAATCATCGACCACGTCGGCAGGGTCGACAGCGGTGACACCCAGACCGACTCGATGGCGATGGAGCGCAGGCGCGGGATCACCATCCGGTCGGCCGTCGTCTCGTTCACGCTCGGCGACCTGCACGTCAACCTCATCGACACCCCCGGCCACCCGGATTTCATCGCCGAGGTCGAGCGCGCGCTGCGCGTGCTCGACGGCGTGGTGCTGGTCGTCTCCGCGGTCGAGGGGGTGCAGGCCCAGACCAGGGTCCTGATGCGCGCGCTGACCAGGCTGCGCGTCCCGGTGGTGCTCTTCGCGAACAAGATCGACCGCGTCGGCGCGCGCCGCGACGGCCTGCTGGCCGAGCTCGCCGACCGCCTCGGGATGCCGTGCGTGCCGGTGTCGGCGGTCGACCACCTCGGCACCCCGGAGGCGCGCACCCGGCAGGCGCCGATCGAGCCGACGGCAGAGCTGGCCGACCTGCTGTCCCGGCACAGCGACGCGTTCCTGTCCGCCTACCTCCAGGACGAGGGCGCGCTGACGGCCGCGGACTACCGCGCCGAGCTGGTCCGCCAGACCCGGCGCGGGGTCGTTTCGCCCGTGTTCTTCGGGTCGGCGCGGACCGGAGAGGGAGTCGAAGCGCTCGCGGCCGGAATCCGCGAATTCCTCGGGACAGCGGCGGAACCGGCGTCCGGCGACGAGCTGCGGGCGACCGTGTTCAAGATCGAACGCGGGCGCGCCGGCGAAAAGAACGCCTACGTCCGCGTGTTCTCGGGCGAGCTGGGTGCCCGCGACCACGTCCGGTTCCACCGGCCGGGGCGGACCTTCGAGGCGAGGGCGACTTCCGTCCGGGTCTTCGAGCGCGGAACCGGCACCGTCGAAGCGCGTGCCGGTGCCGGGCGGATCGCGAAAGTGGCCGGGCTCAAGGAAATCCGCATCGGCGACCGGATCGGCGCGACCGGCGACGGGGTCGAAGCGGCGCACTTTCCGCCGCCCAGCTTGGAAACCGTCGTGGTACCCGACCGGCCGTCCGACGCACCCGCGCTGTTCGCCGCGCTCAGCGCACTCGCCGAGCAGGACCCGCTGATCACCGTCCGGCAGGACGAGGCGCGCCGGATTTCCGTTCGCCTGTACGGAGAAGTGCAGAAGGAGGTCCTCAAGGAGATGCTGGCTGACGAGCACGGGATCGCCGTCGGCTTCGAAGGCACCAGGACGATCTGCGTCGAGCGGCCGGTCGGCACCGGGGCCGCGGTGCGGGAGATCGGCGCCGAGGGCAACCGGTTCTGGGCCACGCTCGGGCTGCGCGTCGAACCCGGCGCCCCCGGTTCGGGACTCACGTTCGGGCTCGCCGTCGAACTCGGCTCGCTGCCGCTGGCTTTCCACAAGGCGATCGAGGAGACCGTGGCGGCGACGCTAGCGAACGGCCTTTCCGGATGGGAGGTCGTCGACTGCGCGGTGACCGTGACCAGGACCGGCTACTTCAGCCCGGCCAGCGCGGCGGGCGACTTCCGCAGCATCACCCCGCTCGTGCTGGGCGAGGCGCTGCGGCGGGCCGGGACCGAGGTGCTGGAGCCGATCAGCGCCTTCGAACTGGAACTGCCATCGGACACCGTCGGCGCCGCACTGTCCAAAGTGGTCGAAATCGGCGGAGTGGTCACCGGGTCCGCGATCCGCGGCGCGAGGGCCGAGCTGACCGGCACGATCCCGACCGCGGCGGTGCACCGGTTCGACCAGCAGCTGCCCGGCCTGTCCCGCGGGGAAGGCTTGCTGCTGACCGAAATCAGCGGCTACCAGCCGGTCACGATCCCGCTCGACCGCCGATGAACACCGGACCAGCGGCGGCAGGCCGCCCGCACCAACCGCCGACTGGTGCGACGCGGTCTGCCGCACCCACGGCATCACCGGCGAGTTCGGCGAGACGACGGACGAGCTGGGCTCCGGTGCGCTGCGCGTCTGGCGGCAGGCACTGGCGCGCGAAGGCGAGCACGGGTGAAGATGGAGCACTCGCCTGAGGAAGCGGAGGTCCGGTGCTCATCAAACCCGTCGCCGCGGTCCGCCTGGTGCACCGCTTCCCCGACCGCAACTACCTCGTCGTGTTCGTCACGCGCTGGCGGGAAACGATCGCGTGGGCCGAGCGCCCGCCGGAAGGCGTTCGGGGCGCCCAGCTCGACTGCGCGGTCTGCGGGGAACCGGTCGGGTTCCGGTTCTACAGCGAGGCGGCCGCACGCAGTCGGCGGACCAAGCAGCTCTACGGCGCGCTCGCGACCTGCCTCGGGTTCTTCGCCGTGTTCCGGCTGCTCGCCGCGGTCGCGGTCGCCGTTTCGGTGCCGTGGCTCTACTTCGCGGCCAAGGAAAACGGTGTGGTCGCCGACCCCGACCGCAAGAACGGCCCGCACAAGTTCACCCCGCCCGACGCGCTCAACGCGATGTTCGCGCCCGAACGACGCGACGCACCGGCCGAAGGCGCCGTCGTGTTCGACGACGAGTTCAGCTGATCGCGCGTTCCGCCGCGGAGAGCAGTTCCCACGCCATCAGCACGGGAAGCCCGCGCGGCAGCGGGCCGAGCATCCGCACCCAGGTCGGGGCGTCGAGCACGTGCCCGTCCCCAGTGGACCGATTCCGGCATGCGGGCACGAGTCCGTCTCGTAGACTCCCGTGGGTGGACGATGGTCGCGTCGTAGCCGACCGGTACCGGCTGGAGGAGCAACTCGGCCGGGGCGGGATGGGTGTCGTCTGGCGCGCGTTCGACCTCGAGCTGGGCCGCGAAGTGTCGCTCAAGCGCTCGCTCGGCGCGGATACCGGGCAGATCCGGCGCGAGGCGAGGATCGGGGCGGGGCTGCTGCACCCGAACGTCGTCACCGTGTTCGACACGGTGCCCGACCGGGATTCGCACTGGCTGGTCACCGAGTACTTGGCCGCGCGGACGCTGGAAGAGATCGTCGAAGCCGACGGGCCGCTGCCCGAAGCGCGGGCGCGCCGGATCGGGGCACAGCTCGCCGCGGCCCTAGCCGCCATGCACGCGCGCGGCATCGTGCACCGCGACGTCAAACCCGGCAACGTCCTGGTGACCGAGGACGACGTCGCCAAGCTCACCGATCTGGGCATCGCCAGGTGGACCGAGGTGACGCGCACCGGCGGCGCCCAGCTGACCGGCACGCTCGGTTACGTCGCACCGGAAGTCGCCGCCGGTGACGAAGCCGAAGCGGCCTCGGACGTTTTTTCCCTCGGCGCCACCCTGTATGCCGCCGTCGAGGGCCGATCTCCGTGGGGCCACGGCGAAGACGGCCCGTTCGTCCAAATGCGACGCGCGGCCGAAGGACGGCCGCTTCCGGTCGAGCACGCGAAGGGGTTCGAACCGGCGCTCGCCGCGCTGATGGCCCGGCGCCCCGCCGACCGGCCGACCGCGACCGAAGCCGAACGCCTGCTCGGCGGCGCGGACGTGCCGATGCCCCGGCGGCCACGGTGGCGCCGCCGCCACGCGGTGCTCGCCGGTGGCGCGCTCGTCGTCGTGGTCGCGCTGGCGGCGTGGTTCGTCCTCAGCGGGCCGACGCCCCCGAAACCCGAAGCGGGACCGGGCACCCTCGGCGCCGACCCCGCCGAAGCGGACCCGTGCGCCGCGATCTCGGCCAACGCGCTCGCCCCCTACGGGCAGCCGTTCGTCGACCCCGAGGTGAAGAACTTCGGCAGCTGCGTGGTCTCGACCAAACTGGCCGACGGCACCGGGCAGGTGCAGACCTCGGTCGATCTGACCAGCGCGCTGCGCTACCCGACCCGGCCGCCGACACCGGGCCGGATGGGGGACGTCGAACGGCCGGACGCACGGGACGGCACCTGCGTGCGGAGCATCTCGCTGGCCGACACCAACCGGATCGACGTGGCCACGCGCTCGATCGAGCACGCGGAAAACGCGCCGCTGTGCGCCATCTCGGAGTCCGTGCTCTCCGGCGCGCTGCCGATGCTCACCACCGGGCCGCTGCCCCGGCGGGCTCAGCCGTTCCCGCCGGAGTCGCTCGCGCACGCCAACGCCTGCGGCCTGCTCGACGCGGCGGAAACGACCGGGGTGCTGGGCCGCGAGGCACGCGCGGAGAACGAGTTCGGCGGCTGGGGGTGCGTGTGGGAGGCCGAGCCCCGCGTGATCACCGTGCAGTTCAGCCGGGAATGGCCGATCGAGCAGGACACGGACGTCACCGGCGACCGGATCCGGATCGGTGACCGGAACGCGGTCGTGGGTCCGGTGCCGGATGATCGGCCCGCGTGCGCGGTGCGGATCGTGCACCGGTTCTACACGCCCGCGTTGCCCGTTCTCCGTGGCACCGAACCGAATCGCGAAGAAGTCGCCGTGGTGACCGTGGAGGGCACCGCGCCCGCCGACGCGACCGAGCTGTGCGGACCGGCGCGGTCGCTGGCGGGCTCGATCGTGCCGCGGTTGCCGTGACCGGGGACCGGTCCCCGCGGGTCTGCCGTAGAAAGAGGCGGATCCGGATCGGGGAGAGGGCGATGGCACGAGAGCACCGGATCGGTCCGGCGGAGCAGGGTGCCGCCGGACCGGGAGAACGGGCGCGACCGTGACCACCGGCCGGATCGACCCCCACCACCAGCGCAGTCTCCGCGACGGCGTGGCCGACGTGGCGCCGGGCACGTTGAGCGCGCTCACCGTCACCGGCGGCGTCGCGGTACCGCCCGCGCCGGGCGGCAGGGTGAGCTTCGGGCGCAACCGGCTCGAGGTCGACGTCTGCGTCGGCGAGGACGATCTGCGGATCAGCCGGGTGCACGGGCTGCTGACCCGCGACCGCGGCCGGTGGTGGCTGAGCAACACCGGGCGCTCGCCGATCCGGTTGTCCGACACCGTCCTCCTGCACCGCGACGGCGAGCCCCTGCCGTTGGCCGACGGCTACACCGCGCTGTTCCTCCGCGGCACGCGCGACCGGGAGCACCTGCTCGAACTCCACGTGTCCGACGGCGACACCCGGCTGGCCGTGCCGCGGCCCAACCATCCCACGGCACCGCCGAAGCGGTGGCGGCTCAGCCCGACCGAACACCTCGTGCTCGCGGTGCTCGGGCAGCGCTACCTCGCCTACGACCCGCAACCGCTGCCCCTCTCGCGCCAGCAGGTCGCCGCCGAACTCGGCGCGTACCAGCCGAGTTCACTGTGGACGGCGAAACGCGTCGAACACATCGTTTCCCGTGTGCGGCAACGCCTTTCCGACGCGGGCGTGCACGGGCTCCGGCGCGAGGAGGTCGGGGAACCGGTCGGACTGACGCTCACCGTCAACCTCATCCGCGAGCTGGTGCTGTCGACGACGCTGGTGCCGATGGACCTCGAATGGCTCCAACTGCCCACACCGCTGCCGTGACGACCAGCTGCCGATGCACCCTTTCATCGGCTTTCGTAGGCACCCAGATCGACCGCTTTCCCCGCCGGGCGCGGCTTGTTGTCCCGGTCGAAGGCGGGCGCGCCGTCTGCGGCACCCGCGTCGATCGCCGACGATCCCGGCGCGAGGTGGAAGTCGGCGGCACCGGGATCGGCGAAGCCGGGGTCGCCCGCCGCGTTGTGGTCACTGGTGAAACCGGGCAGCGACTCCTGTCCTTCCCCGAAGATGTTGTTGCGCAAGAGGTTCTTTCCGTCCACTCCGGACACGTCGAAGCTGATCGCCCCGCCGGAATTGCCGTGGAAGGTGTTGTTGACCACCCGGACGTTCGACATCGTGCCGTCGGATTCCATCCAGAAGCCCAGCCCGGCGCCCGCGTTGCCGTAGGAGACGTTGTTGTACACGCTGATGTCGTCGAGCTTGCGACTGTCCGAATAGTCCTCGACGGCGAGCCCGACACCCGCCTTGGTTTCGTTCTTCGTGGCGTAGACCGTGTTGTTGTAGATCTCGACGCCGGACGAGCTGTCCACGTAGATGTTCGGGCCGCGGTTGCCGTACACGACGTTGTCGTGGATCTTGGCCTTGGCGTCGTCGTCGTACTTGACGTCGATGCCTTCCTCGCCGTTGTCGTGCACGCGGCATCCCCGCACCTCGATACCGCTCGACCCCTCGCCGACACTCATCGCTTCGTGGCTCGCGGAGGTGCCCTTGGCGTTCGTCCCGGAGATCTCGCACCCGTCCACCAGGATGTCGCGCGAGCCGAGCAGGACGAGCCCGCCCTCCTGCGAGCCGTCGACGCGGAAGTCCTGGAACACCAGGTGGTTCGCACCGTTGGCCCGCACCGCGAACCCGTCCGAACGCGCGACGGTCACGCCGATGAAGCGGAGCCACGAGCTGCCGCCGATCGCGAGCAGCCCGTCGTCGCCACCGCCCCCGCCGGTGAGCACCGCGTGGCCGCCCTTGCCGTAGAAGGTGAGGTACTTGTCCTGTGCGCCACCGTGGTCGAGGTGCAGGCCGCCCGAGTAGGTGCCCGCCGCGATTTCGACGTTGTCACCGGGTCGCGCGGCATCGGCCGCGTCCTGAATGGACTCGTACTGCGCGCCGGGGCCGACCGTGAGCGTCCGGCCCGAGGCCGGTGGCGGTACGTCCGCCGGGGTCGCGGCCGCGGGCCCGCTCGTCGCGGCGAACAATCCCGCCGCGACGACGACCCCGGTGACCCTGTTGATCCGTGTACCCACGTGTTTTCCTTTCGCGGCTTGGACTTCCGGTCATGCTCCGTCGACGAGGTGCTTGGCGAGCACCGGCGAAAACTGCCCGGCGGGCGCCGTTCCCGTTGCGGCTGGTGTCGACGACGTAGTGCGCCGCGTTCGGGCGGTCGAGCTGCGCGAGCGCGTCCGGTTCGACGACGACCGCCGCGGGCCGGTCCGCGATCCCGTCGGCGAAACCGCGCAGCCAGGTGCGGTACTCCTCGGGGAACGCCGCGCCGCCGCCGGAATGCCCGCCGCGGTCGCGGTCCGGCAGGTCGTAGTCGACCAGAATGGGGCAGCTTGTATGAAGAAACGCCCGTCCACGGTCATCGACCGTCCCAACCGGACAGCACCCGCAGACGGTCCCACGGGATGTGCGCCAGCGCGTCCGCCGAACCGGTCAGGCCCGCCTTCGCCAGTATCCCGCCCTCGCGCATGCCGTTGCCGGGACGTTCCCACGGCGACCGGTCCGGATCGGTCAGATCGTCACCGGCGACGCCGATCCCGCTGATCGGGCCGGGGCCCCCGCTGTCAAGGACGTAACCGCCGAACTTCTGCATCGCGACGCAGATCATCTTCTCCCCGGCGGAAGCACCGGCGAGGCCCGCGCAGTCGACCGCCGGGTCGAGCTGGATCCTCGCGCCCATCGGCACGCACGACGAGCCCGACCCGTCCCCGTCGGACTTGCCCGCGGGCGCGCGGAACGAACGGCAACTGGTGGTGGAGGTGAAGTACAGCGCGTGCTCGATCGCGCCGCTGGTGACCTCGCTGTTCAGGATGAACCCTGCCCCGGCCTGCACCTCCGCGCCGGTGCCGACCCCCTCGGTCTTGGACTCGGCGCCGCCCCCGCTCGTGGCTGGCCAGGTGCCGCCGCAAGCACCATTCCACTTGCCGCCAGCCTTGCTCGCACCCCAGATCGCCTTGACGGTCCCGTCGTCCTTGTTGTGCACGACGACCCATTCGTCACCGGGCGAAGGCACTTCGCGGGTGGCGTAGTCGGGGATGTGGATCCCGCCGCCGACCGAACAGCCCCAGTCCTCGCTGAACGACGGGTGGTACTCGGGATCGCTGTTGCTCGAATCGTAAACGGTGATCTGCCATTCCGGCCCGTTCACGCGCGGTTTTTCGTCCCCCATGCTCCGCACGATGGCCGCCGAGTTGGCGTCCAGCTTCGGGTTCGCGGGAATGGCCGAGCGAAAGTAGTTCGGCGACCCGTCCGCCGCCGTGAACAGTTCGTCCGGCCCCGGTTGACGTGGATCCCATTGCGCCACAGGGGATCCGGCCGCACTCGCGCCCGACCCGATCGACAGGAGAATGACCGCTGTCGCGGCGACGACGTGTTTCCGCTTCCCGGCCGATTTTCCCATGGAGCCTCCCTCAGCGCGAATGGCAACCGATTCGCGCGGAATGCGCCACGGTGTACCCGGCTCGCCCTTTGTAGCTCCCGGTTCAGGGGACCGGTCCCCATCGCCGTTCCGGCCCGGAACAGCGGAACGCGGGTGGTGACACGAACCGTGTCACCACCCGCGCGACGTTTTCCCGGTGTTACCGGGGAATCAGGCCATGCCGAAGAACGGCACGTGCGGCAGCGCCGCCTTCGCCTCCGGCGACAGCAAGCCCATCAGCTTGTTCTGGATGTCGGCGATCGCGGCCTGCCCCTCGGTGCCGGGGATCTTGCCGTTGAACATCTCCCACGGGGTCGGGATCGGCAGCGGGAGCGGCGGGCCGTACTGGATCACCGGCGGCTGCGGGATGACGGTGTCGAAGTTGCCGCGTTCGCCGACCGGGTTCGGCGGCGGGAACCCGTGCGCACCCGCGGCGACCGCGCCCTGGATGCCGTTGGCGAACTGCAGCAGGTTGGTGAACGGGTTCGCGGACAGGCACGCGCCGTCGTTCTGGTTGCAGATCTCGTGCACCCCGATGCCCGCGAACCCGCGCGGGCCGTTCATCGTGATGCCCTTGATCGGGGTCGGGATGTTGGTCTCGATCCCGCCCGGCGACCCGTTCGGGCCGACCCGCCTCGGGTCGGCGTAGAGGACGCCGTCGATCTGGTTCTTCGGGATCTTGTTGTCGTTGCCGAGGTTGAACAACGTGTCACCGGCGGCGCGGGCGCCCATCGAGTACCCGGTGATCAGGATGTGCGAACCGCCGCACGCACCGTGGAAGTCGTAGACGTGGCGGGTCAGGTTCGCGATCCCCTCGGCGATGGAGTCGTCGTAGGTCTTGAGCCCGGTGACCGGGAAGAACTCGGCCGAGTAGTGCACCCGGTCGAGGTCGAAGCCCGGCGGGAGCGGGATGTTCTGGAAGAAGGTGGCATCGGGGTCGGCCCGCCCGCCGAGGGCGAACACCCTGGTGCCGGGGCAGCCGGCGGCGGCCGCATCCGGCTCCGCGTTGGCCACCGACACCACGGGACCGACCGACAGTACGGCCGTCACCGCGGCCACGATGAGCGACTTGGCGCGAATCTTCATTACCCGTCGAAACCCTTCGTCCGTGACCCGGAACGGCAATCCGGGTCGCCAAGCACGCGCGGTGGAAGCGGATTCGGGTGGACACGTACCGGTCCCCTCGCGGCTGTCGGTTTTTCCCTCACCCCAGTGCGCGTGAAGGGAAGCGTACACCATTAGCGAACACTTGTGTTCACCAATCTCGCCGCGCTTGCCCCTACGGCTCTGACGTGCTTGTTCACCCCATGACGCACGCCCCGAAAGACGCTCCTATAGAGGTCGAGTAGGGCCGCGGGTGCCGCCGAAGGCTCCTCTTGGGGCGCTGAGCGTCACGATCTCGCCCCTCGCACCACGCTCTCGCCACCCGCACGACCCCACAGCAAGCCTTCGGGTGCCCCGAAGGTGACCTTCAGGGAATCCAGCGCCCCGAACGTCACTTTCGGGGCAGGCGTGTCGCGGCGGTCGGGCGTGCGAGGGGTGGATTGGCGACGTTGAGCGCCCCGAAGGCCACCTTCGGGGCATGCGCAGCCCTGCCCGCACGTGAGCGAGGGCCGAGACAGTGGCGCCAGGGTCCCCGAAGGTGGCCTTCGGGGACCAACGGAGAACCTCCGCCGCCGATGACCGCGCCACGCACCCGACATCACTGTGAACTTCGGGGCGTTCAAGTCCCCGAAAGCCACTTTCGGGGCATCAGGCACGGATCGCCGCCGAGGCAGGGCTTCCTTCGGGGCGTAGGAGCCGCGCTCGCTCGCGAGGCAGGGTGCTCGCGGGGGCGGCGGATCGTTCCTCGGCTGGTTAGGTCGACACCGCTACAGGAGCATCCTTCAGGGCATCGGCGGGCAGGACGCGGCCCGGCGGCCGCGCGGCCGCCGGGATCAGCACCACCAGTGTGCCCACCAGGCGCAGGTCACACGGGGTCCACAATGGACGTCGTCGATCAGGAACGGTCCGGCACGACGGTCACCTCGAAGGTGTCCGGATGGGTCTCGGGCCCGTGCCCGTCGAACATGATCACGTTCTGCCGCCGCCCGGTGGTGCGCCACACCGCGCGCGTGACCCTGTCCACCACCCGCGTGCTGCCGTCGGCGGTCACCCACACCTGCCCCGGCCGGAGTTCTGCCCATCGCGCTGTTTTCGTCCCCGTCATGGCTTGTCCGTCGACACTGGGAGGCCAACCGTTACGGGGTTGTGCCGAATTACTCGTAACGAGTTGCCGACCGTCCCTTGTGGACGTACCGATCCATAATCCACTATGGACTGTCAGCTCACCGCGACTTCACGTGCCCGCGTGACGAGGAACCGTCCGGTGGCACAGTCGGCGAGCACCAGTGCCCCGGCGGCGACGCCGAACGCCGCAGCTCCGAGCCACGGCAGACCGAACGCGAGCGCTACGACGAACGCCAGCGTTCCCGGCACGGACCGCAGCACACCGCGGGTCAGTGCCGCGGCCGCGCGCGCCCCGGAGCCGCGCTGGGTCAACGGGGCGAGGACGGCGAGCACCACCGGTATGCCCGCCAGCACACCGGCCAGGTGCGGGCCGAGCACCTTCACCGCGCCGCTGAGGCAGGCCACGACGGTGACCGTGACGACGACCCGCAGCGGCGTCTCCCACCGCACGGCGGCCGTGGCCCGCGTGCCGGTGGCCGCGACCGGTTCCCAGACGCGCAGCCCGGCCACGGCGAGGACGGCGACCAGCGCGAACACCACCGCCGTGGACCTGATCACCGAAACCGCCACGAGCGCGCCCGCGGCCAGTGCGAGCGCGGTGACCGTGACCAGGAGCGGGCCGCGCAACCGGTCGGCGAGCCTGCCGTAGGCGAAGCAGAACACCGCCACCCCGGCCTGCCCGGCCGCCATCCCGGCGGCGGTCCCTGCCGCGACACCGGCCCCGTCGGTGAGCAGCAGCACGAGGAGGAGCGGGCAGGACGTCAGTGGCAGCCCGACCAGCCTGCCGCCGAGCCGGTGGCCGAACCGCCGTTGCGCCGCGGTGACGAGCAGCATCGTGAGCAGGGGCAGGACCAGGCGCAGCACCAGGACTTCCATGCACTCGACGGTTCCACGGAAGGCGGCGCAGGTGGCTCGGAAATCAAGCCCTCTCGCGACCACAGGCCGAGTATTCCTCGATGATTGCGACATCATGCCGAGTTATCCACAATGGCAGCGTGGACGACATCGACCGATCGCTCGTGCGGCTGCTGGAGCAGGACGCCCGCCGGACCTACCACGAGCTGAGCAAGGACGTGCGCCTGTCCGCGAACACGGTCGCCGACCGCGTGCGCAGGCTGCGCGCCTCCGGGGTGGTCCGCGGCTTCCGCGCCGAGATCGACCCCGCCGCGCTCGGCCGCGCGCTCACCATGGTCAGCGACATCCGCCTGCGCGAGCACGTCGACCGCACCGCCTTCGAACACGGCCTGCGCTCGGTACCGCAAGTGGTCGCGGGCGCGCGGCTCACCGGCGAGTACGACTACCAGCTCAGGCTGGCGTGCGTCGACCCCGCCGAGTTCGAGACGGTCGTCGACCTGCTCAAACGGGACCACGGTGTCCGCGAGCTGCGAAGCAGGCTGGTGCTGCACGACATCGAAGTCGACTCGAGCACCCTGCTCGACCTGGCCTGACCACCGGCAGGCCGATCACCCGGTGATTCCGCGGAGCGCGAGTTCGACCCAGCGCTTCCGGTTCTTCGCCGGGGTTTCCGGACTCGGCGCGGTGCGCGGCGCGCGGTCGGTGTTCCGGTCCACCACCCGCCGGAACACCTCGCGGTCACCGCGGAACGATCGGGATGGGACGGCGTCTTCCTCGACGACCACGTGCAGATGCCGCACGGGTCCGGTCTCGAACCACCCGATCCGTGGGTGCTGCTCGGCGCCGTCGCCGGTGCCACCGGCGTGGATCGCCCGGCGGCTGGCCGAACCGGCGTCCGCTCGACCGCGCGGGGGCGACGTGGCTGCTCGAAGCGCGCCCGCCCGCGGGCGAGTGGCTGACGGAACTGGAAACCATCGCCGCTAAACCACCAACCGGATCGCCAGTGCGATGACGAGCATGCTCGACGCGGTCGCCGTGCCGAGGCGGCCGCGGGGGCCGGTCAGCACCCTGCCGAGCAGCGCGCCGCCGCAGGCGAGCAGGATCTGCCAGCTCGCCGAGGCGGCGAACGCGGCGAGCACGAAAACCGCCTGCTCCCACCGGTTCGCGGTCACCGCGGCCGAACCGCCGAGCACGAGCGCGGCGAAGTAGACGACGGTGAGCGGGTTCAGCGCGGTCATGCCGAGCAGGCCGAAGTACGCCCGAGCGGGGCCGATCGCCGTCGCCGCGATCTCGTCGCCCGAACCGGCCCGGTACCGGCGTACCGCGGAGATCCCGGTGCGCAGCGCGAGTGCGACGAGCACGAACGCGGACACCCAGCGCAGCGGGAGCAGAACGGGGTGCAGCGCTCGGGCGGCCGCGGCTCCGCCGATCATGGCGACCAGCGCGTACAGGCCGTCGGCGGTCGCCACCCCGAGCGCCGCGCCGATCCCGGCCCTGATCCCGGTGCGCGCGGTCAGCGAGACCAGGTACGCCGAGACCGCGCCGACCGGGATCGCGATGCCGTACCCCGCGAGCAGGCCCGCCACCACGGCGGCGGTCATGCGCGTGGCTGCATCGTCCCTTTCGGACGGTCCTGCTGCTTGCCGCGCCCGAACACGTCGGTACGGGATCGCGGCGGGGCGGCAGTCGTGGTCATACCGGGATCATCCGGCGCACCGGCGTGCCGCGCAACGAGTTTTCGGGCGCGGTAAACGCGTTGACGGTCACGTGTGGACGGAAGATGCTTTTCCTTGCCCAGTACGGAAAGGGGGTGTCGTCATGATGACCGTGCTGGTCCTCAACGCGGGCTACGAGCCGTTGCACACGGTTTCGGTCCCGCACGCCATCCGGATGCTCGTCCGCAGGGTCGCCGTCGTGCACGAGTCCGACGGCACCGAGCTCGGCGTCTTCCCGCGCCCGAAGGTCGTGCGGCTGCTGCGCTACGTCGTGATGAAGTGGCGCTACGCGAACGCGCCGCGGTGGTCGCGGCGCGGCGTGCTCCGGCGCGACAACCACACGTGCGCCTACTGCGGCTGCCACGCCACGACCGTCGACCACGTCGTCCCGATCAGCAGGGGCGGCGCGCGCACGAGCTGGCTCAACACGGTGACCGCGTGCGGCGGGACCTCCCGCAGCTGCAACGCGCGCAAGGGCGACCGCACCCCGGCCGAGGCGGGCATGGCGCTGCGGTTTTCCCCGCGCGTGCCGATCTGGGACGACCTGAGCCAGGTGACCCAGCTCAGCCGTTGACGAACTCCATGCTCTTCGCGTCGTAGCGGGTGCCCGCGACGGCACCCGCGGGCGCGGCGGCGTCGATGGCCTCAAGCTCCTTTTTGGACAGTTCTAGCGAGGCCGCGGCGAGGTTCTCCTCCAGATACCGCTGCCTGCGGGTGCCGGGGATCGGGACCACGTCGTCGCCGCGGTGCTGCACCCAGGCGAGCGCGAGCTGGCCCGCGGTGACGCCCTTGCGCGCGGCCAGCTCGTCGAGCTTGTCCACAATGGACAAGTTGCGTTCGAGGTTGCCGTCGGCGAACCGGGGCTGCGAACGGCGGACGTCGGTCTCGGGAAGGCCGGCCACCGACTTGTACCGGCCGGTGAGGAAACCGCGGCCGAGCGGGGAGAAGGGGACGAGGCCGACGCCGAGTTCGCGGCAGGCGGGCAAGACGTCGGCCTCGATGTCACGAGTCCACAGTGACCATTCGCTCTGCAGCGCCGCGATCGGGTGCACCGCGACGGCCCGGCGCACGGTCCGCGCGTTCGCTTCGGACAGACCGAGGTGGCGGACCTTGCCCGCGCGAACCTGGTCGGCCATCGCGGCGACGGTCTCTTCGATCGGCACCGACGGGTCGACGCGGTGCAGGTAGTAGAGGTCGATGTGGTCGACGTTCAACCGCCGCAACGAAGCGTCGACCGCTTCGCGCACGTACGCGGCGTCGCCACGCAACAGCGTCGGCTCGCCGAGCTTGTTCGCGAAGCCGAACTTCGTCGCGATCACGGCCTGGTCCCGCCTGCCAGCCAGCGCGCGGCCGATGAGTTCCTCGTTGTGCCCGGCGCCGTAGAAGTCGGAGGTGTCGAGCAGCGTGACGCCGAGTTCGAGGGCGCGGTGGATCGTGGCGATGGACTGGTCGTCGTCGGAGTCGCCGTAGCCGTGGCTCATGCCCATGCAGCCGAGGCCCTGCGCCGCGACGGTCAGTTCGCCGAGGCGGCGGGGTGGGAGGTTCGTCATGCGCAGGACCGTACGAGCTGGAGCGCGCTCCAGGTCAAACCCGGTTCAGGACGCGTGGCGGAGCGGTGCGGCGTGCTCGGGGGTGTGGCAGTCGCAGGCGCCGAGGAACTCGCAGTCGACGATCAGGGCGTGGCGGATGCGGTCGTGGTCGGCGCAGTCGCCGTCGGTGCAGTCGACCGCGCCGCCGACGTGCACGATGAGCGTTCCGTGGCAATGGTCGAGGCCGTTACCGCAGGTCAAGCAGTCCATACCGTGTCCTTCCCCGACTCGGTGTAGTGCTTTCCCCACTCTTGGTACCACCGGGGGACGACAGAGTCTGACACGTCGTCGGCGTGTCGCCTCGGGGACCCCGGGTGATCATCGGGGCACGGGGTGTGTCAGGCGCTCTTGGTGCGGCGCTTCTTTTCCTCGCCGCTCTTGGCCTTGCCCTTGGCCGGTTTGCGGGTCTCCTTTGCCGCGCTGACGCTGGCCTGCAGCGCGCTCATCAGGTCGACGACCTCGGCCTTGCCCGGTGCCTCCGGCGGCGCCGCGGTCTCGTTGCCGCTGACCTTCGCCTCGATCAGCGCTTCGAGTGCCTCGCGGTAGCTGTCCTGGTACTTGTCCGGCTCGAAGACCGGCTCCGACATGGAGTCGATCAGGGAGCCCGCCATGGTCAGCTCCTGCGGGCGGATCTGCGGGGCGTCCTCGTCGAGGAAGCCGAAATCGGGGGTGCGGACCTCGTCCGGCCACAACATGGTGGTCATCACCAGCAGGTCGGAGTGGACGCGCAGGATCGCGAGCGATTCGCGCTGGCGGAGCGCGACCTTCGCGATCGCGACCTGGCCCGATTTGTGCAGGGCGTCGCGGAGCAGCACGTACGGCTTCGCGGCCGCTTTCTGCGGCTCGATGTAGTAGGTGCTGTCGTAGTAGATCGGATCGATGGCCTCGAGCGGGACGAATTCGAGCACGTCGATCGCGCGGGAGGTGGGCAGCGGCAGCTCCGCGAAATCGGTGTCGGTGAGCACGACCATGCCGCCGTCGGGCAGCTCGTAGCCCTTCGCGATCTCCGCGTAGGGCACTTCCTTGTTCTCCGCCGAGCAGTACCGCTTGTACTGGATGCGCGCGCCGTCGGCCTCGTGGACCTGCCGCAGGCTGACGCTCTTGTTCTCGGTCGCCGTGTACAGGTTGACCGGGATGGTGACCAACCCGAAGGACACCGAGCCCTTCCACATCGAGCGCATGACCCGTCCCGCCTTCCGCCGGTGCCCACCATCACAGAGAAGTCGCAGGTCACGACCCTACGCCAGGAGCGGGGCCGCCACCAGCCGCCGATCTTCCCCCCGGCGCCCGCGAGGGCTTGCTCGAACACCGGCCCGCTTCGTCCGTGGCCGCGCTCCGGCGCCCCGCACGAATCGCACCGAGTTGCGACGACGAGCGGACGACGCCGCATCCGCTACGACTGAACCAGCACCCACGATTCGGCGACGAGAGACCCCTGAACAGGGAAAACCCCCACCCGATCCCGGGGGGGGCGGCCCCAGCCCAGTCTACCGGTACCCCGGGCTGCGCGGGGCCGAGCAGCCGAGTTGTCCACAGGCAGCCGCACTTGTGGACAACTCGATGACCAGGCGTGTTACCGTATGGCGCATCGTATATCAGATGAAAGATGCCACGAACACGAACGGGGAGACGATGGCGTTCGACGAGTTGGCGCTACGGCTGAGCGACGTGGTGGCGATCCCGGTGACGCCGTTCGGCGAAGACGGCACCATCCAGCCGGACGTGTACGGCCGCCTCGTCGATCGCCTCGTCGCAGCCGGGGTCGGCGTCGTGACGCCGAACGGCAACACCGGCGAGTTCTACGCGCTCGACGAAGCCGAAACACGCGTCTGCCTCGAAGCAACCGTGAAAGCCGCTCAGGGAAGGGCAAGTGTGCTCGCGGGCGTGGGCCACGACGTCGCGACCGCGGTGCGCGCGGCCGAACACGCGCGCGAGACCGGCGCCGAGATGATCATGATCCACCAGCCCGCGCACCCGTACGTTTCCGCGCGCGGCTGGCTCGGCTACCACCGGGCGATCGCGGACGCGGTACCCGAACTCGGGGTCGTGCTGTACCTACGCACCCCCTCGATCGAGGGCGCGGACATCGCCGCGCTCGCCGACACCAGCCCCAACGTGATCGGCGTCAAGTACGCCGTCGCGGACCCGGTGCGGTTCGCCTCCGTCGCCCGCGACGCCGGGCTGCGCCGGTTCACCTGGATCGCCGGGCTCGCCGAACTGTCCGCGCCCGGTTACTTCGCGGTCGGAGCGACCGGGTTCACCTCCGGGCTGGTCACCGTGGCGCCGGAGCTGTCGCTGGGCATGCACCGGGCGCTGGCCGGGGGCGACTTCGCGGCGGCGATGGGCGTCTGGGAGCGGATCCGCCCCTTCGAGGAAATGCGCGCCGCGGCGTCCTCGGCCAACAACGTCAGCGTGGTGAAGGAGGCGCTCGCGCAGCTCGGACTGTGCCGTGCCGACGTCCGCGAGCCGTGCAGCGCCGTGGACGAAGACGATCGCGCGCGGATCGCGCGCCTGCTCGCGAGCTGGCAGCTCACCTGAACTCCCCCAACACCGAAGAGCTGCCGATGCCCCGAAGGTGACCTTCGGGGCACTGGATTCCCTGAAAGCCACCTTCGGGGCACGCGAAACGCCCGCGCCGGAGGCGGACGTCGGAATGGCA
Organism: Amycolatopsis sp. CA-230715; assembly: GCF_018736145.1. Classification (GTDB taxonomy): domain Bacteria; phylum Actinomycetota; class Actinomycetes; order Mycobacteriales; family Pseudonocardiaceae; genus Amycolatopsis. Next base: position 4,603,172 of record NZ_CP059997.1, on the reverse strand, counting down.
GCCTGCCGACAGGGCCGATGAAGCTGTGGTGGGGGCCACCGGGACCTCAACAGCGCGTCAACGCGGCGCTCCGCCGCGTCATGACCACGTAGGCGCACCCCCCGCGAACCACTCGACGGCGTTGTGCTGGCACTACCAGGAAACACCGCCGAAACGTGGAGGAAGTCGTGACGCTCGCGGACATTTTGCCCAGTCTCGCCTGCGCGGAGCCGGAACTGGTGTTCGCCGGGGCGCCGGTTGGCAGGCTGGCCGCCCGGTTCGGCACCCCGGCCCACTTCATCGACGAAGACGCCGTGCGCTCCCGTGCGCGTGCGTACCGTAAGGCGTTGCCGGAAGCCGAAGTGGCGTTCGCGAGCAAGGCGCTCTGCACCGCGGGCGTGCTGCGCTGGATCGCCGAAGAAGGGTTGTCGCTCGACACCTGCTCGGCGGGCGAGATCGCGATGGCCCGCTCCGTCGGGTTCCCCGCGGAGCGGATCCTCCTGCACGGCAACGCCAAGACCCCGGAGGACTTCAAGGCCGCGATCGAATACGGGATCGGCCGCGTCGTGGTCGACTCGCTCGACGAAATCGCCCAGCTCGGGCCGCTCGCGCGCGCGGGCCAGCAGGTGCTGATCCGCGTGACGCCGAACGTCGCGGCGGACACCCATACGGCGATCAGCACCGGCACCGAGGGCCAGAAGTTCGGGTTCTCGCTCGACCCCTCGGTACCGGAGCACCTCGACCGCGCGGTCGCCGCGGTGCTCGCCCAGCCGAGCCTCCGCCTCGCCGGGCTGCACTGCCACATCGGCTCGCAGGTGTCGCGTGTGGACAGGTTCGAACTCGCCGCCCGCAAGATGGCCGAAACGCTCGCGCACGTCCGCGACACCTTCGGCGTGACGCTGCGCCAGCTCGACCTCGGCGGCGGGCACGCGGTCGCCTACCGTGACGGCGACCCGGAGTTCGACCTCGGCGGCTACGCGCGCCGGATCAGGATCGCGCTCGCCTTCGAGTGCACCCGGCACGGCCTTCCCTTGCCACGCCTCACGATCGAACCGGGCAGGGCGATCGTGGCGAGCGCGGGGATGACCGTGTACCGGGTGTGCTCGGTCAAACGCGGCAGCCGCACGTTCGTCGCCGTCGACGGCGGGATGAGCGACAACCCGAGGCCCGCCCTGTACGGCGCGCGCTACCACGCGCGACTCGTGCGCGGCCACACCAAGGCGTCGCACGTGCCGATGTCCGTGGTCGGCAGGCACTGCGAATCCGGTGACGTGCTCGCCGAGGACGTGCCGCTGCCCTCGGACGTGCGCGCTGGCGACCTGATCGCGGTGCCGTGCACCGGCGCGTACCACCACTCGCTCGGCTCGAACTACAACCTGGTCGGCAGGCCGCCGGTGGTCGGCGTCCGCGCCGGGACCGCGACCGTGCTCGTCCGCAGGGAGTCCGAGGACGACCTGCTGCGCCGCGAATGCCCGGCGGGGATGCCGGTCGACGTCACCGCCTGAATTCCCGTATGGACAGTGCACAGTGGACTATTCGGAGGTCGCCCAGTGTGCCGAGTCGCTGATTGTGTTATTGATCCGGGTGCAGGGCGGCGCGTCGTACTCGCCGCGCTTGCTGGACACCGGCGCAGCTGCCCATCCGGAAGTTCACCGGCTCCGGAAACAAGTTCGCGAGAACGCGCGAATGCGACTACGCACTAGACGTATACACGACGTATCTAACCACGTGTTACCCGGGAACGCGCCCACGCGGCGGTAAGGGCAACCCCACGGCGCATCGGGTGCGCACCGCATGGCCCGGACCACGCCGCCTTCGTAGGTTTCTCGTATTGGCCACTACCTGGGGAGGCGTCCATGTCCGAGGCCGTGCGGCTGGAATCGGTGTGTCGGTCCTACGGCGATGTCGTGGCGCTCGACGACGTCACGATCGGGTTCGCCGACGGCACCTTCACCGCGGTGATGGGCCCGTCCGGGTCGGGGAAGAGCACGCTGCTGCACTGCGCCGCCGGTCTGGACCAGCCGACGAGCGGCCGCGTGCGGATCGACGGCGTCGAACTGACCGGCGCGAGCGAGACCGCGGTGACGAAGTTCAGGAGGCAGCGGATCGGGTTCGTGTTCCAGCAGTTCAACCTCATGCCCGCGCTCACCGCGCTGCAGAACGTGGCGCTTCCCGCGCGCCTCGCCGGGCGCAGGGTGGACCGCGCGCGGTGCGTCGCCGCGCTGGAACGGGTCGGCCTCGCCGATCAGCTCGACCGGCGGCCAGCCGAACTTTCCGGCGGACAGCAGCAACGAGTCGCGATCGCGCGCGCCGTCGCCGCCGAACCGCGGGCCGTGTTCGCCGACGAACCAACGGGCGCGCTCGACACGCACAACGCGCGTCAGGTGCTCGAACTGCTGAAGCGGCTGGGGCAGACCGTGATCATGGTGACGCACGACCCCGTCGCCGCGTCCTTCGCGGATTCCGTGGTGTTCCTCCGCGACGGCAGGATCGTCGACCGCGTCGCCGAGCCGACCGCGAACGGTGTGGCCACGCGCATGGCGAGCCTCGCGACGGGAGCGTGACGATGGTCGTCCTCGCGCTCCGTTCGATCCGCCACCGGCCCGGCGCGTTGGTCGCGAGCTTCGTCTCGCTGGTGCTCGGTGCCACGATCATCATGACCTTCGCGTCCATGTTGGACACTCGAAGCGGCGTCGATCCCGCTTCCGCCGCGAAACTGCTCATGATGGCCTGCGCCGTCGGCGGGTGGGGGCTCGTCGTCGTGGTCACCACCGTCACCTCCACGCTCGCGTTGCTCGTGCGCCAGCGCTACCGGGAAATGGCGCTGCTGCGGGCGATCGGCGCCACTCCCGGCCAGCTCGGCCGGATGGTCACCACCGAAGCGGTCGCGGTCGCCGTCGTCGCCGCGGCACTCGCGATCGCGCCGTCGGTGTTCGCCGCACGGCTGCTCGTGCGGTTGCTCCGGGACGGCGAACTCGTCGGGCAGTCCGTCACGGCGCGGTACGGCGTTTTCGCGGTGGGCATCGGCTTCGGCGTCACCGTGCTGGCGGCCGCGATCGCGGCCGGGTTCGCCACCCGCCGCCCGAGCGCGACGCGGGCGAGCGAGGCACTTGTCCAGTCCACTGTGGACGAAGTGCGGCTCGGCCGTGGCAGGGCGATCGGGGGCGGCGCACTGCTGGCGGCCGGGCTGAGCTGCGGCGTGGTCACCGCGACCGTGCTCGACGGCCGCGATCTCGCCTCGATGGCGGTGGGCGGTCAGGGCGCGATCCTCGCCGCGGCCGGGTTCGCGCTGCTCGCGCCCGCACTGCTGCGCGGGGCCGCCGCCGCGCTCCGCGCACCGCTGCGCCGGTACACCGGGGCGGGTGGCTACCTCACCGCGCACAACCTCCGCGAGCGCGCGCGGGAAATGGGCGGCGTGCTCGTGCCGATCCTGCTGTTCACCGGCATCGCCACCGGGACGCTGTACATGCAGGACATCGAAAACGCTTCCGGCACACCGAAACCCGAGATCGCGGGCAGCATCGAACTGCTGAACTACGTGGTGATCGGCATGATCACGCTGTTCGCCGCGCTGATGGTGGTCAACACCGTGGTGGCCGCGACCGTCCACCGGCGAGGGGAGTTCGGCAGGCAGCGGCTCGCGGGTTCGACCCCGCCGCAGGTGCTCGGCATGGTCGGGCTGGAAAGCGCCGTGCTGGCGGCGACGGGGGTGCTGTTCGGCTCGGCGGCCGCGGTGGTCACCGTGGTGCCGTACAGCATCATGAAGACCGGTTCGCCGGTGCCGGGCACCGGCAGCGCGCTCTGGCTCGCCATCGGCGCCGCCGCTGTCGCGGTGACGCTCGCCGCGGGGATCAGCACCGCGCGGCGGGTGCTCCGCACGCCCGCGGTCGAAGCGATCGCGGGCTGATCAGCCGCGCAGGTGGCCGGGCACCACGAACCACAGGACCGCGAAGAACACGGCGACCACCACCGCCACCACGGCCATCGCCACCGTGCCGTAGACCACCTTGGCGATCAGCGCCACGGTGACCGTGATGGCGGCCGCGAGCAGCCCGAGGCCCGCGAGCACCGAACGGTTGCCCGCGCGCAGGATGACCTCGCGCTTGCCTTCGCGGAAGAGGAACCGGTGCCACGCGGCAGGCGCGGTGAGCAGTGCCGTTGACAGCACCGCGAGCACGACCGCCGCGAGGTGCAGCGCCTTTTCGAACCCGCTCGCGTGCCGGAACTGGTCGGTGAACACGACCGAGAGCAGGAACCCGAACAGGATCTGCACGCCGGCCTGCGCCACCCGCAGTTCGCCGAGCAGCTCGGACACGTTGCGGGTGAGCCGCTGGTTCGTGGTCTCGTCGGGTTCGTTCACAAGGCGGGCTCCAGCACCATCGGCCGCTTTCGCGCCTTCTCGTGCCAGCCGAGCGCGGTCACCGACGCGACCACCACGGCCAGCCCGAGCCACTGCGTCGCAGTGAGTTCGGCGTCCAAAAAGGATACGCCGATCACGGCGGCTGTGACGGGGAAAGCCAACTCGGCCAGCGTGGCACGCGACGCGGGGGTGGACCGGAGCCCGACGTAGTAGAGGATGAGCGCGAGCAGCCCCGGCACAAACGCCAGCAGCACCAGGCCGAGCGCGTTGTGCCAGGCCACCGCGAAGGAGGCGCCCTGCACGGCCACGATGATCGCGGCCACCGGCAGCCCCGACGCGAACCGGAGCACCGTCACGTCCCGCGGCTCGAGCTTCGTCGAAACGAGCCTGCCGAGCACCGTGCCCGCGGCCCACAGCACCGCGGCGCCGATCGCGAGCAGCGCGGTCCGCGCCGCCGCGACCTTGATGTGCAGCGGGTCCGCGAACGCGAGCAGCCAGGCCCCGGCCAGCGCGGGCACCGCGAACAGCGCGTACCCCGCCCTGATCCGCTCGCCGAGCACGAAGAACGCGGCCACCACCGCGAACACCGGCTGGAGCTTCTGCAGCACCAGCGGGGTGACCGGGTCGCCGGTCTTGAACGCGGCGGTGAACAACGCGGTGGCGAGTGCGGACGAACCGCCCCCGATCACGACCACGGCGAGCCATTCGCGCGCGGTGGCCTTGCGCAGCGCGCGGACCGCGGCGGGCAGGAACGGGCTCATCACGAGCACGACCAGCAGGTGCTCCCAGAACACCACGGTGCCCGACGGCAGTGCTTCGGCGAGCGGGAGGCGCAGGAGTCCGTCGGTGCCCCACAGCGCGGCGGCGACCGCGACGAGCCACGTCCTGTCGGGGGACCCTTCCCGTAACGAGTTCACGGGCCTCAGCCTAGAACCTGCGACGACCACGCACCGTCATCAAGATCGGGACTTCGTCACACCATAGGTTGGGAATAACGGTCGAAACTTGGCACCGGTGGCGGCCGACCGGATAAAGAGGTGCCATGCGATTCCTCCCCGCCGCCCTGTCCGCACTCGCACTGACCGCGCTCGCGGCCGCCCCGGCCGACGCGACCCCGGCGTCGAACGTCCGCGTGGTCTCGGTGCACGGCACCTTCGGCGCCTACCAACCCGGCGCCACCGCCAGCACGTACAAGCCCGCGCTCGTGCCCGAGGGCTCCTCTGCGCACGTCTTCTCGATCTCGTCCGGCACGGTCGGCACCAACACCGTGCTCGCCGTCCACGGCCTCGTGCCAGGCCACCACTACGGCGCCCACGTGCACACCAAGCCGTGCGGCGCGACCGGGGACGCCGCGGGCCCGCACTACCAGTTCCAGCAGGACCCGGTGAGCCCGTCGGTCGACCCGGCCTACGCGAACCCGCGCAACGAAATCTGGCTCGACTTCGCCGCGGACGCCACCGGCAACGGCTTCGCGCGCTCCCGCGTCGGCTGGCAGTTCGGCGAGCGGCGCGCGGGATCCGTCGTGATCCACGAAACCCACACGCACACCGACCCCGGCCACGCCGGAACCGCTGGTGCGCGCCTGGCCTGCGTGAACGTCGCCTTCTGAGCCCGAGGGATCAGGAACCCGTGCGGGACTGGGACCTCCGGCTGGCCACCATCGGCAGGGCCCCGCTGCTGTTGCGCCTCGCCGCCGACCTGGACTGTCCACATCGGACGTACTTCCTCGGTTGCTTCCACCTGATCGCCGAGGACGCCGTGCGGACCGGCTATCGCACGACGCCGTCGCACAGCCTCGAAGCGCTGCTGCGCGACGCGGCCGGGATCGACGACCCCGGGATCACCACCTGGGTGGGCCGGACCCGCGAACTGATGGCCACCGGACGACCGTCCTGAGCAACCTCCACTCCGGTCACCGCGTCGTGGGTGATGAGTGATCCCGAGTTGGTGAGGTGCTGCTGCCGTGCGAAACCGTCCCGCCGCCCAGTGGACCATCGGCGGTGTCGCGGCGCTCTGCGTGCTGTACGCGCTGACGAAGTGGGTGGAGCAGCTGATGTGGGTGCTGACCGGGTGTGCCGGCGGTTTCGGCAACCCGGGCACCACCGGCGAGCTGACCGGCGGGTACTGCGTGCTGTCCGGCCGGGGACCGCTGCTCGAACTCCCGTGGCGCGAGGACCTCTGGATCACGGTGCTGCTCGGCGTCGGCCTCGCCTGCCTCGGCGGGGCCGCGTGGGTGCGACGGAGGTCGACCCTGGTGGCTTCGCTGGCGATCCCGGTGCTGCTGTACGCCGGATTCTCGATGGCGTCCCGCGGCCACCAGCGCGCGGACGGCCACCTCGTCCGCTACCTCGCGAACCCGGTCGACGGCGTCGGCTGGGACGCGGTGCCGAACGGGTGGGAGCTGAACCTCACCGGAGGTCACCTGTTCGTCCCGGACATCGGCATGGCCCCGCTCGGCGTCACCATGCTGGGCGGCCTGGCGGTGCTCGTCCTGGTCGCCCTGCGCTGGTACGCACCGCGGCCCGCCGCGGGTGCGAACTGACCGCGGCCGGGACCGGGCCACAAGCTCAGCGCTCGACCTCACGATCGGCAGGTGGAGGCGCGGTTCGGCCACGCCTTCGCGTCGCACGGATCAGATCGGCGAGAGCACGGATGATCTCCGGGCGTTCGCGCGGCGCACTTCCGCGCAGAGCGACAACGCTGACCACGATCACCACACAGGCGGGTATCGCGGCCAAAGCGACGACCCACAACCCGATAGTCGGCAGACTCACGCTGGTTACCTCGCGTCCCCTTGCTCTGGCTGAGCGGGGCGCGCAGGCGTCAGCTCAGCCAGTCGAGAGCAAACTGGCAAAGCTGAGTACCTGCCCGGCGAAAGTCCTCAGAACGAGATCGAGTGGTAAGTGTTCGCCTTTCCGGCCGGTGGCCACGGTGGACTCGCTGAAGGTCTCTTCCACCGTCGAGCATGCGACGACCGCCGCCCCCGGAGACATCCCGGATGGCCAACGCCGGGTTGGCCGCGCAGGACTTCACGTCTCGTGCTGACGAGAACGGCGCGAAGGAATACTCCCCTTCACACCCACAGTGTCCGCACGATCACCACGCGGGTCAAGCACGCGCGACGTGACCACCGGTAAGCACCTGCCCATCGACACAGCCGAGGGGATCGACCGGCTGAGAGCGGCGCCAAGCCGGTGAAGGCATCCACCGGGCCGGGTGCGCGTGACGGACGCCACCAGCGACAATGGAGAGCGTGACCGCCACCCTGACCAAGCCTGACCTGCGGATCGGCCCCTACCGGGTCGACCCGCCGGTCGTGCTCGCGCCGATGGCGGGCATCACCAACGTCGCGTTCCGGCAGCTCTGCCAGGAGTACGGCGCCGGTATCTACGTCTGCGAGATGATCACCGCCCGCGCCGTCGTCGAACGGCATCCCGGGACCATGCACATGATGACCTTCGGGGCCGACGAGAAGCCCAGGTCGATGCAGCTCTACGGGGTGGACCCGAAGACCATGCGCGAGGCCGTCAAGATCATCACCGGCGAGGGCCTCGCCGATCACATCGACAGCAACTTCGGCTGCCCGGTCAGCAAGGTCACCCGCAAGGGCGGCGGCGCCGCGCTGCCCTACAAGCGCAAGCTGTTCGCCGACATCGTGCGCGAATCGGCCGCCGCGGCCGCCGAGGCGGGGGTGCCGTTCACGGTCAAGTTCCGCGTCGGCATCGACGACGACCACCTCACCTACCTCGACGCGGGCCGCATCGCCGAGGCCGAGGGCGCGGCCGCCGTGTCGCTGCACGCGCGCACCGCCGCCCAGCGCTACTCCGGCAAGGCCGACTGGTCGAAGATCGCCGCGCTGAAAGAGGCCGTGACCGGCATCCCGGTGCTCGGCAACGGCGACATCTTCACCTCCGGCGACGCGCTGCGCATGATGGCCGAAACCGGCTGCGACGGCGTGGTCGTCGGCCGCGGCTGCCTCGGCCGACCGTGGCTGTTCGGCGAACTCGAAGCCGCTTTCGCCGGACGCGAGATCCCGGCGGGCCCCGACCTCGGCGAAGTCGCCCGCGTGCTGCGCCGTCACGCCGAACTGCTGGTCCACCACGACGGCCCGGACAAGGCGATGCGTGATCTGCGCAAGCACATGGCCTGGTACTTCATGGGCTTCCCGGTCGGCTCCGAACTGCGCCGCGGCTTCGCCATGGTCTCCAGCCTCACCGAGCTGGACGACCTCATCGGGCAGCTCGACCACGACGCCCCGTTCCCGGAAGCGGCCGAAGGGCCCCGCGGGCGCCAGGGCTCACCCGGCAAGGTCACCCTCCCGCACGGCTGGCTCGACGACCCCGACGACAACTGCGTCCCCGAGACCGAGGACATGCATTCCGGCGGTTGACGAAAAAGGTTTCCCGGCAAGGAAGAACCCCGCCGGGAAACCGGGAACTATTTCATTCCGTATTTAGACTGCCGACCTTGGTCAGGTAATGGTGATGGTGCCGACGACGACGTCCTGAACGGCGACCGGATCGAGCCTGGCCGGGGTGTCGAATTCACCGAGATCGCTTTTGGTGACGATATGCGCGCCCGCGGCGGGCCGCACCCGGACGGTCGCCTGCCCGGTCGGCGCGCCCGAGGGGACGGTGAAGGTCAGCGCACCGGTGGCGGTGAAGGTGAACGGCGTGCCGGACGGCGGGGTCGGGGTCTTCGGGATGGTGAGCTGGAACGGCACGTCCTGGCTCGTGCCGTCGCGGTAGGTGACGGTCCGGCCGCCGCTGATGGTGCCCGCGGCGTCGGGCGCGCTGAGCAGGAGAAGTCCTTCGGTGATCTCCACGCCCGCGTTCACGTCGTCGCTCAGCGGCACGGTGACGGTGCTGCCCCGTGCCGCCGTCGCGGGGTAGTCGCCGTGCACCACGGTGGTGAGCGGCACCTCGTTGCTGATGAGGGGATACGTCACGAGCCACTGGAGCGTTTTCGTGGTCGCGCTCGCGGCGGCCGTGCCGATCGCGCTGGTGGCCAGGACCGCGAAGGTGGCGAGCACCGCGATCCGGCCGGTGGTTCTTACCTTGACCATTCTCATTTTCGACATTCCGATCGTCGGCGAACAGTGTTCCGGGGACGATCGTGAGGCACACATGAATGTGCCGTAATGAATCCCCAGTGAAACGAGATTATCGACGATCGGACCGGCGGGCAATGTTCATTCGGAAAACGTCCCGTGGTGACAGTTCCGCGATGCCCGCACCCTGCCGGGAATGACAAGGTTCACCGCGCGAGGCAACCTGCCGCGCGGTTCCGGCGTGCTCAGCACACGATCCACCGGATGTTGGGGGTAGCGATGCGCACGAACACCGTTCTCACCGTGCTGACCGCCGGTCTGCTGGCGCTGACACCGGTCGCCGCGGCCGCCGAAACCAGCCCACCACCGACGACGAATCCGCCCGGTCAGCAGGTGGACAAGGTGGCGGTCACGCTCATCCCGTCCAGGGGCGTGCCGGGTACCAAGGTGGTGGCCAAGCTGACGCCGTGCGCCTACGCGCAGGTGAAATCCGACGGCGTGGACCTCGGCTTCACCGGGAGCAGCGGCGAGGTGAGCGGCACCGTCCGCGCCGTGAAGCCGGGCAGGTACCTGGTGACCGTCTACTGCAGCTACGCCAACACGCCGCACTCCGGCGTCGGGACCGCGTGGTTCACCGTGCTGGACCCGAATCCGCCGCACCCCGCGCCGCCGACGAAGCCCGCGGAACCCCGGCAGGGCAAGCAGATCACGAAGGTCCCGGTCGGCGCGCCGCAGACCGGCGACGGCACGATAGCCGGCTGGGGCCCTGCCGTACCGTGACCGGTCGTGGCCAACCAGAAACGACTGTCCGTTATCGGAATCGGCGCCGGGGACCCCGAGCACCTGACCCTGCAGGCGGTGCGCCGCCTCAACGAGGTCGACGCGTTCTTCTTGCTGGACAAGGGATCCGAGAAGCAGGACCTGGCGAAGCTGCGCGAGGGCATCCTGGACCGGCACGTCACGCGCGAACACCGCGTGGTGCGCGCGACGGATCCCGAACGAGACCGCACTCCCACCGACTACCGGGCCACCGTCCGCGAATGGCACGAGCGGCGCGCGGACCTGTACGAGGCGTTCCTGCGCGACGAGCTGGCCGACGGCGAGCACGGGGCGATCCTGGTGTGGGGCGATCCGGCGCTCTACGACAGCACGATCGCGATTTTGAACGCGGTGAAACGGCGCGACGCGGTGGCCTTCGACTACGAGGTGCTTCCCGGGATCAGCAGCGTTTCCGTGCTCGCCGCCCAGCACCGGACGGCGTTCAACCGGATCGGCACCGCGGTCCAGATCACCACGGGAAGGCGCCTGGCGGAAGGATTTCCCGACGGCGTAGACGACGTGCTCGTGATGCTCGACGCGCACTGCGCGTTCCAGCGGTTCACCGGCGAGGACCTGGAGATCTTCTGGGGCGCCTACCTCGGCACGCCGGACGAGATCCTGGTGGCGGGGCCGCTCGACGAGGTGTCCGACCGGATCGTGGCCACGCGCGCGGAGGCACGCGAGCGCACGGGCTGGATCATGGACGTGTACCTGCTGCGACGGCGGCGCTGACGAGCAGTTCGGCCGCGGCGCGGGCGTCCGTGCCCGCCGCGGGTTCGCCGTCGATCGCGGTCACCACGCTGGCGCCTTCGACGAGCAGGAGCAGCTGGCGGGCGAGCGCGGGCACGTCCGGGACGGGCAGTTCGGCGAGCCGCGCTTCGAGCAGTGCCCGGTACCGGACGAGGTGGCGGCGCGCGATCTCCGCGATCGCGGGCTCGGCGCGGGTGTCGGTGACCGTGTTGACCACCGCGCAGCCCCGGTAGCCGGGCTGCGCGAACCATTCGATGAGCAGATCGAACACCGACAGCACGCGCGCGGGACCGCTCGGGGCGTCCGCCGTGTTGCGTTCGAGCCAGGCGTGGATCCGGTCGCTGTGCTCGGCGAGCATGGCCCTGACCAGATCGTCCTTACCGGGGAAGTACTTGTACAGGCTGAGTTTCGACGCGCTGGCGCGCGCCGCGATCTCGTTGACCCCGACCGCGTGCACGCCCTTGCGGTAGAAGAGCTCCGTCGCGGTTTCGAGGATCTTCGCGCGCGTCGCGACCGGGTTCGGTGGTGCTCCGGCGGCCATGCCGAGGACAGTACCACTCGGTACTGTACGAGAACAGTACCGTTCTGTACTGTCCGGTGCGTGGACGCTCTCCCCGACACTCCGGTCAAGCGGCTGTGGGTCGCCGTGCTGTGCGGTTACCTCGCGCTCGGCGCGACGCTCCAGGAACTCCCCGGCTACCTGACCGGCAGGTTCGCGGCCGGGCCCGCGATCACCGGGCTCACGGTCGGTGCCGCGTTCGCCGCGGCGGCGGTCACCAGGCCGTTCGCCGGGCGCGCCGGGGACGCGGGGTACGCACGGCTCGTGGTGATGACGGGCGGCGCGCTGACGACTTTGGCCGCGGCGGGTCATCTGCTCGCCGGGAACGTCGCGGTGGTGCTCGTGGCGAGGCTCGTGATGGGCGCGGGCGAAGGCGCGCTGTTCTCCGCCGCGCTGCCGTGGGTGCTCTCGCGCGCACCGGCCGGGCTTCGCGGCAGGGTCAGCGGCTGGTTCGGGTTGTCGATGTGGGGCGGCCTGGCGGGCGGGCCGCTGCTCGCGGTCGGTTTCCACGAGCTGGGCGGCTCGACCGCGGTGTGGTGGCTCGTGCTCGCGCTGCCGCTGGCGTCCACCGCGCTGGTCGCGACGACCCGGCGCGGCACCGGAGAACGCGCGCGGATGCGGATCACGACCTGGCGCGATCTGCTGCCGCGCGGTGTCGGCGCGCCGGGGGCCAGCCTCGGGTTCGCGGCCTACGGCTACGGCACGCTCACCGCGTTGCTGGTGCTGCACCTGACCGTGGACCGGGTGGGCGGGGAAAACCTTGGCCTTGCGGTGTTTTCGGCGGCTTTCCTCGTGGTGCGGGCGGCGGGCAGCCCGCTGGTCGACCGGCTCGGCGGGATCCGGGTCGCGCAGACTGTTCTGGTGGTGGAGGCGGCGGGACTGGTCGCGCTCGCGACCGCGGCGACGAGCGTGGTGGCACTGGCCGGTGCCGCGGTCACCGGCGCCGGGCTCAGCCTGATCTTCCCGTCCGCCGTCGCCGTCACCCTCGACCGTACCGGCGCGCTGCGGCCGGGGGTCGCGGTCGGCGCGATAATCTCGTTCTGGGACCTCGGCATCCTCACCGCGGGCCCGCTCGGCGGCCTGGTCGCCGACCAGTTCGGCTACCCGCCCGCGTTCCTGCTGGCGGCGGGCGTGGCCGTCGCCGCGTCCGCGTTGACGGCCAGCCTCCGCGACCACCGCTCCTTGGCACGGCGGTGATCGCGCCCGAATCCCACCGAACTGGCACCCCGAAACTGTCGGTGCACCACGCTAACGTTGAAATCGGGGGTCCCCCTGGGCGAACGAAAGGTCGAGTTCGTACGGACCCTCATGCCCCGAAAGATCCTCCGGTAGAGGTCGGGGGCAGGCGGCAGTGCCACCGAAGGCTCCTCTTGGGCCGCTGAGCGTCCCGATCTCGGCCCTCGCGGCGGGGCCACCACCCGCGCGAGTCCCCGAAGGTGGCCTTCGGGGCGGTAGACGCCGCGAACTCGACCCTCGCACAACACTCCGGCCACCCGCACGACCCCACAGCAGGCCGTCGCGTGCCCCTGAAGGTGGCTTTCAGGGCATCCAGCGCCCCGAAAGCCACCTTCAGGGCAAGAGTGTCGTGGTGGTCGAGCGCGCGAGGGGTGAATATGCGGCGTTGAGCGCCCCGAAGGCCACCTTCGGGGCATGCGCGGCACTGCCCGCACGCGAGCGAGGGCCGAGAAAGTGGCGCTAGATTCCCCGAAGGTCACCTTCGGGGCACCGGCCGACGCCCCCGAAGGGTCAGCGCACGCGGTCGAAAGCGTCCACGATCCTTGGTACCGCGGTGAAAGCGGTCCCGAAGTGATCCCGGGGACCGACGTTCACCACCCGCACGCGCGCGCCTTCGTCGCGGAGGTCGCGCCGGCAGCTTTCCGCGTTCGCGATCGGCACATCCGTGTCGGCGGTGCCCGCGTAGAGCGACACCGGCACCCGCGGCCGCCAGTCGCAGGCGCCGTCGCTGGCGTGCGCGGCTTCGAGCAACCCGCCCGACGGATGCCGCACGCGCTTCAAGTACGCGTCGGTGAACAGGTCGGAAAGCTTGGCAGGCAAGGATTTCGCGACCACGTCGTCATCCGTCGAGCCGTCAAGCAGCTTCTCGATCGTCGACGCGTACGGGGCTTTGAAGACCTCGGCCGGATCCGAGTAGATGTGGTGCGTGCGGTTCATCGCGACCGTCCAGTACGACAGGTAGAACATCGCCGAGCCCGGCGAAACCGAACCGTCGAAGATGCCGGGCAGTTCCGCGCCGAGCACGTCGTACGGGCCGCTGATCGGCGCCAGCGCGCCGAGTGAGAACCGGCGGTCCACACCGGACTGCAGCGCCCGCCCGAGCACCATCGCGCCCTGCCCGCCCTGCGAGAACCCGGTGATCCGCACCTTCGGGTCCAGCGCCTTCGCCAGCCGCTGCGCGAAGGAGCGCGCCGCGCGCAGCATGTCGACCGACGCCGACGTCTCGGTCGCGCTGTCCATGTACGGGTGGGAACCGGGGCCCGTACCGAGCCCGAGGAAGTCCGGCGCGACGGTGGCGTACCCGGCCGCGGCGAAGGTGTAGGCGGCCGGCCGGTCGGCGTTGTGCTCGTCGACGCTGGCCACCGCGCGCTTCCCCACCCGCGTGCCGTGCAGGTAGGCGACGGTCGGCAGCACGCGGGGGCCGTCGTCCGGCAGCGCGACCAGCCCGCTCGCGGTCGTCGGACGGCCGCGGCCGTCGATCGTCCGGTATTCCAGCCGGTAGGCGTGGACGCCGTGGCGCACGTGGTCCGCGCCGAACGGCGAGTCCGCGAGCTTGGCCCGAACGCCGTCGAGCGAGAGCGTCTCGACCGGAGTGACCGAAAGCAGCGCGCCCCGAGCGGGGGTGGCGGAGGCGGGCACGGTGACCGCGGTGAGCACGGCGGCCGCCGCGAGCACCGCGGCGCACGAACGGAAAAGTTTCGTCATGCCCCGAATACTGGCGCTTCGCGGTACCGTCTCCCATCCAGTCACCCTGACAACGGCTGGTGGGGCACGCCCTACCACGCTGCCCCTTCGGGCGGAGAAGTCCACCCGAACAGCGGGTGCGGACGTCCATCCCGGAAGTGGATCGTTTCTGCTGGACTGATCGCCCGTGACGTGGGAGGCGCCGTGCGCGAACAAACCGTGTGGCCGCAAGAAATCCGCATCGCGATGACGATGGTCGGCGGGGCCAGCCTCGCCGTGTGGATGGGCGGGGTGGCGACCGAGACCTCCGCACTGCTGCGCGCCTCCAGGGACTCGAGCGACGCCACCGCGTACGGGAAGCTGCTGCGATTCCTCAACGCCACGGTGTGCCTCGACGTGCTCACGGGCACGAGCGCGGGCGGGATCAACGCCGCCTGCCTCGGGTTGTCCGAGGCCTACCGCTCGTCACCGGCCTCGCTGCGCGACATCTGGCTCGAAACCGGTTCGCTCGACAACCTCATCCGCGACCCGTCCGAACCGGAACCCCGCTCGGTGCTCGACGGCGATCGCGTGCTGCTCGGCGGGCTCCGCAAGGCGCTGCGCGGGATCGTCGGCCAGCAGGACACCCCGGTGAACCCGGACGTCACGGTCCTGCTCACCGGCACCATGATCGACGGCGAGACGACGAGGTACGACGACGCGCTGGGCAATCTCATGCGCGACACCGAGCACCGCCTGCTCTTCCGGTTCGAGCGGGATCTGTGGCAGGGCAACGTTTTCGACCCGCTGGCGCTCGCCGCGCGCTGCAGCGCGTCCTTCCCCGGCGCGTTCGAGCTGGCCAGGATGCCGGTCGGGGCCGGTGCCGACGAAGCGCACCCGGACATGGCGGCGTTCACCGACGCGACCCGATCGCACTGGCTCACCGACGGCGGAGTGCTGCTGAACAAGCCGATCGGCCCGGCACTGCGCGAAATCTTCGAGCGCAAGTCCGAAGAGGACGTTCGGCGGCTCCTGCTCTACGTGGTGCCGAGCGGCGAGGACGAATCGAAGGCGGTCCCGGTCGACGCCGCGAACCCGCCACTGCTCGCGGGCGCGCTCGGGCACGTGCTGACGGCGCTGACGAGCCAGACCATCAGCGCCGAGCTGGACGAGCTGACCCGGCACAACGACGCCGTGGTCAGGGCGCGCGCGACCCGGGTTTCGCTGGCGGGCATCGGTCTTCGCGACCGGTCGCGGCCGCTCGTCGACGACCGGATGTTCGCCGCCTACCGCGCCAGGCGCGTGCAGACCGACGCGGCGGCGCTCGTGCGGGCGGCGACGAGACTGCTCGACAGCCGCTCGGGGATGACGCAGGTGCGGCAGTGGACTTCCGGCGTGTCCGGGAGCTTGCGCGCGGCGGCGGCCGAGGGTCTTCGCCACCAGCTTCCCGAGCGGCCGCCGCCGGAGGAATGCGGTTCCGCCGAGCTGGCCGGGTACCGCACGAGCGCGGTCGACGACGCGGTGGCGACCGGGTTGCAGCTCGTCAACGCGGGTTTCCGGTTGCTGCCAACGGAAGCGCAGGTCGCCGCGCTGAACTCGGCTCGCGGGAAGCTGCACGACGCGCGGCGGAAGGCGGCGCGGAAACAGCGGCTCGCGGACTGGGTGAAGACCAGGAACTCGCCCGCGCTCAACGAGGACCTGATCGCCTGGATCACCGCGCTGGCCGAGGAGTGGGCGACCGAGGGCGTGCTCACCGCGGAAACCGATCCGTGGCCGGAGCTCGCCGGGGTGCTCGTCGAACTCGCGCCGACGCTGCGCTCGCTGGCGACGGCGGAAACCCCGGTGCCGTCGAACCTGAAGCAGTCCTACGACGAGGGCGCCGACACGATCACCACCCTGCTGGACTGGCTCGGCCTGCCCGGCACCGAACCGGCGGTGCTCAACGCCAGGCTGCTCGACCTGCACATCGCGGCGGGCGCGCTGCTCGCCCAGCCGCCGTCGGTCGACCAGCGGGTCGACCTGGTGCAGGTCAGCGCGGACACCAGGAGCCTGCTCGACCTCGCGCGGCGCGACGCGAAGGACAAGCTCACCGGCATGCAGGCGAACGCGTTCGGCGCGTTCTACAAGGCTTCGTGGCGCGCGAACGACTGGATGTGGGGCCGCGTCGACGGCGCGGGCTGGCTCATCCAGTGCCTTCTCGACCCCAAGCGGCTGCTGCTGCTCCGCGAGCTGAGCGGCGACGGGTTCGCCGCGAAGCTCGAACAGGCCTTCACCGAGATCGGCTGGCAACCACCTTGCGCGGCGGACGACCTCCCACAGTCCGAAATGGACAGTCTCAATGCACAGCTCGCGGCCGAACTCGCGTTCCTCGGCGTCGGCCCCGATCTCAAGCCGCTCGAGGAAGAACCGGGCGAACCGCGGCCGATGCCGGTGAGCATGCCGGTGACCGCGATGGTGCTGGCCCGCTCGCGCCAGCTCCAGATCGCCGCCGAGGAACTGCCCGTGGTGGCCAAGTGGTCCACAAAGGACATGGCGGACGCGAAGGCGAACGGCGTGCACGCGCAGGACTTCCGCGACCTGATGCGGAACTCGCCCCCGGCCGACGAGGCGAGCACGGCCGCCGCGTTCCGCCGCTGCGAAGTGTCGAAGGAGACCTTCGGCACCGAACGCGGTTCGACCCTGCTCACCAGGACGCTGATCAAGACCGGCGCCGCCGGCGTGAACGCGGCCGCGGGCGCGGCCGACATGCCGACCGCGGTCAAACCCGTCGCGGGATTCGCCAAGAGCGCCGGGAAAGCGGCGTGGTGGATCACCCAGGTCGCGGCGAACCTCCGCGCGCCGTGGAACCTGCTCGCCGGCGTCGTCGCCGTGGTGCTCGGGCTGGTGCTCGGCGACCGCCCCAGCGACGTGCTGCAGTTCACCGGGCTCGCCCTCGCCGCCGGCGCGGCGGTCTTCCTGGTCGCCAGCATCCTGACGCTGCGGCGCGACACCAGGATGCTGCTGTCCCTGCTCGGCGCGCTGGCGGGCGCGGCGCTGCTGTTCGCCGCGTACGTGCCGGGGCTGCGCGATGTCCTTTTCGGCTGGCTCGGTGCCGCGATGGACCGTTGGCAGCACGGCAGTCTGGCGTGGCTGTGGATCATCGTGAGCGCGCTGCTCGTCCTGCCAGCCGTGGTGACGCCCGTGGGCGCGCTCACCAAGCGCGCCAAGAAGAAGCGGGCCCTCCTCGCCGCGAAACCGACTACTGAGGGTTCCAACGAGCGAGTCGCGTCGACCACTTGAGCGATATTCGCTTTCCGCTCGGTCGACACCTCAAGCGAACGTCCCGATCAGACGACAAGACGTAGGTGACGGACCTGCTCGGGCTGCACGAGTCGGTCGCCGACATGTTCGCTTCGCAAGGAGAATGGCGCCGCGCCTACGAACACCTGCGCGCCGCGCTGGACAGCGCCCGCGAGGAGAACCTCCGCGACGCGCTCACCGGCGCCTACAACCGCCGCTATCTCGACCAGCGGCTGCGCACCACCTCCGGCGAGGTGGCCATCGCGCTGGTCGACCTCGACCTGTTCAAACGCGTCAACGACACGTTCGGCCACCTCACCGGTGACCGGGTGCTCCAGCAGGTCGTCTCGCTGCTGCAGCGCGACCTCCCGCACGACGCGTTCTGCGCGCGCTACGGCGGCGAAGAGTTCGCACTGGTCCTGCCCCGCCCCGGCGCCGAGGCCGTGGTCGACGCGGCGCGGGCGCGCGTCGCGCGGCACCCGTGGGCGCGGCTCTCCACCGGCCTGTCGGTGACGGTCAGCATCGGCGTCGCCAGGGACCTCTCGGCCGCGGACGAACTCCTATACGTCGCGAAGCGGGCCGGGCGCAACCGCGTGGCGTGTCGTGTTCAGGGTGAGATTCGTCTCATACACGACACAGCGTAGCGAAACCCGGCATATACCCCATTCACCGGACCCTTTTGCTCATCGGAAGGTGGCGACACGCCGAGAAGGTCGCACTCTGTGTAAAAAAACTCACGGCAGGGTGTCGTCAGGAACGGCGGGTATCCGTACGATAACGATGCTCCGCCCGGGGAATGTCTTACCCGGTCGGGGGAAGCGCTTGATAACGGATGCGGCTAGCCGGCGATGAACCCCTGAGGACGTGCCGGACGTGTGGACTACATCAGCGAAAGGAGACCGGTGCCAGAAGAGCGTTCCGACGGCCCCGGCCCTCGAGCTGGCGGCCACACGTCACGGTCCCTCCCTCGGCGCGCCGCGAACCGCGAAGCCCTCGGCAAGCAGGGCGAGAGCGGGAAACGCCGCCGTTCCATGGACACCTACGGCGGGATCAGCGTTTCCGAGGTCGTCGCACGGCACTCCGGTGAGCACCCGCTCCCGAACGTGCAGCCCCCGCGTCCGGCCAGGCCGCCGCGCCCGGCGCAGCCGCCGCAGCCGTCCGGTGAGGCGCCGGTGCCGCCGAGGCAGCGCAGGCCCGCGCCGCGTCCGCCCGCCGATCCGCCCACGCAGCGCAGAACGCCGCCCGACCGGCGCGCGCCGCAGGACCCGCCCACGCGCAAGGCCGTGCCGCCCGACGCGGGCAGACCGCGGCCCCGGCGCACCGCGCCGCCCGCCGCGCGCAGACCATCGGCGCCCGGTGGCGCGCAGTCCTCGGACCGGTTGCCCCGGCCGGACCGGCAGCCGCCACCCGGCCGCGCGCCCCGTCCCACCCCGGCGCCACCCTCAGCGACACCGCCACAGGGCCCGCCGCAGGCCGAAGCCGCGTCCGCCGCCGAAGCCACCCGGCAGGTGCCGCGCAAGCCGCAGCCGTCCCGCCCGCTGCGCAGGCCCGCCGCCGAACGGCCCCCGGTCGACCGCCTCACCATGACCGACCAGATGGAACCGGTCGACGAGGCGACGATGTACCGCCGCAAGATCGACGACTCGCTCGCCCGTTTCTCCGCCGCCCACGACGACGCGGCCGCCGAGGAAGAACGGCGCAAGCAGCGCCGCGAGCGGTTCGCCGCGCGTCCCGCGCAGTTGCTGGAGCAGACCAGGACGAAGCTCCAGCGCGTCGTGACGAGCTCCGACGACGAGCGCACCCGGTTCACGCCCCCGGCCCAGCCGCCCGACGCCGCGGATGAAGCCGTCGAAAACGCTTCCACCGCACCGAAAACGCGCCTGCAGGAGAAGAAGCAGCGCCGCTCGGACCGGTCGATCCTGGTCGGCCGCATCGCCGCCGCGGTCGTCGCGGGCCTGGTCTTCCTCGCCACCGGTGCCGCTTGGGGCACCAAGACCTGGTTCAACGCGCAGTTCAAGGAGATCTCCGCGCTCGACGAGGACTCGAAGGACATCCAGAACGGCGCGGGCCAGATCGGGGACGAGAACTTCCTGATCGTCGGTTCGGACAGCCGAGCCGACGCCGCTGCCGAAGACGGCGTCGGCAACGCCAACGGCATTCCCGGCGCGCGCTCGGACACCGTGATGCTCGCGCACATCCCGGCCGACCGGCAGCGCGCGGTCGTCGTCTCGTTCCCGCGCGACCTCGAAGTGACACGGCCGGAGTGCAAGCGGTTCAACGGCGAGACGAACCAGTACACCGACCAGACCGCGCCGCAGGCGAAGCAGGTGAAGCTCAACACCGTCTACGGCCTCGGCGGGCCGGCCTGCCTGACCAAATGGATCCAGCAGCTGTCCGGGATGAAGGTCAACCACTTCATCGGCATCGACTTCAACGGGTTCAAGGGCATGGTCGACGCCGTGCACGGGGTGCCGGTGCACCTCGACCGGCCGATCAAGGACACCACGCTCGGCAACATCTTCCCGGAGGCGGGCGATCTGAACCTGACCGGCGACCAGGCGCTGAACTACGTCCGCGCCCGGCACGTCACCTGGGACCCGACCTCGGACTACGGCCGGATCAAGCGGCAGCAGACCTTCATCGGGTCGCTGCTGAAGAAGACCATGTCGCGTGACGTGCTCCTCGATCCCGGGCAGCTTTCGGGTTTCGTCACCGCGTTCGCGAACGCGACCTTCGGGGACAACATCGGCATCGACCAGCTCATGACGCTCGCCCAGTCGATGAAGGGCCTCGACCCGGCGAAGGTCAACTTCCTGACCGTGCCCACCGTCGGCGAAGGGGCCAACTCGCGCGGCAACGAAGACCTCATCCCCTCGAAGGCCAAGGCGCTGTTCGAGGCACTGATCGCGAACGGCCCGCTGCCGTCGGACAAAGCCGCCGGATCCGGATCGGCGACACCGGGGCAGGCGGGCTCCAGCCAGGGCACGACGGGGCACGCGAAGCCGGAATCCTGACCCGGCCAGGGAATTCGTTAGTCCGGGTTCATGTGCGGTTCACCCTGCGATGCGGTGTTCGCGCGCCGGGCCCCGTAAGGTGGCCGCATGCGCGAGGCTTACCACGTCGAACTCGAACAACTTGCCGAGCACCTGGCCGCGATGTCGGTCCAGGTAGCGGAAGCCATGGAACTGGCGACGAAGGCGCTGCTCGAAGTCGACCTCGGGCTGGCGGAGCAGGTGATCAGCGACGACGCGAAGGTCGACGACGCGCGCGCCGACTGCGAGGAGCAGGCCTACGCGCTACTCGCCCTGCAGGCGCCGGTCGCCACCGACCTGCGGACCGTGCTCGCCGCCATCCACGCCGCGGAAAGCCTGGAGCGGATGGGCGATCTGGCACTGCACGTCGCCAAGGCCGCCCGCCGCCGCCACCCGGAACCGGTGCTGCCCGAGTCGGTCCGGCCGTACTTCGCGGAAATGGGCGAGTTCGCGGTCAAACTGGCCCGCCGCACCGAAGAGGTCATCAAGACCAAGGACGTCGCCGCCGCGCGCACCCTGGAGACCGACGACGACCAGGTCGACGACATCCACCGCCACCTGTTCACCGTGATCATGGACCGCGACTGGCCGCACGGCGTCGCCACCGCCGTCGACGTGACCCTGCTCGGCCGGTTCTACGAGCGCTTCGCCGACCACGCGGTTTCGGTCGCGCGCCGGATGGTCTTCGTCGTCACCGGCAAAATGCCCGGCTACGGCCCGGAAACCGACGAACTGTAACTTTATCGGTCGTCAAAATTTGCGCTGCCAGGGCGCGGCTCCCAGCTCGACCCGCCGGTTGGTCGCGGGGTGCGCCCTGCCATCGCAAATTTAGAGGGCCCAGGGGCCCTGCGACCGACTGCACGCTCCCGCCGCGCGGGGCGCGTCGGATCGCCGGGTGCGTGGCTGGGTTTTGCATGGCCGCGCCTTCGGCGCGGACCTCGCGGCACTCGGGGGTAGGCGGGCGAGTGGATTTTCGGTGGGCGCGCGAAGTGGCGGGGCGCCGGTGCAGCAGTTCGTGGGGGCTTCGGGGGCGGGCTGGTGGTTATACCTCTGGGGTGTTCTTGGCGGAGCGGGCGGCGCCGATGGAGGCGGCGACCACTAGGCATACCGCGATCCATTGCGGTGCTTTCAACGCCTCGCCGAGCACTACGAGCCCGGCGAGCGCGGCTACGGCGGGTTCGAGGCTCATCAGCACGCCGAACACGCGCGGCGGGATCGTGCGCAGCGCTTCGAGTTCGAGCGAGTACGGCACCACGGACGACAGCAGCGCGACCGCGAGCCCGATCAGCAGCACCGACGGGTGCAGCAGGCTCGAACCGGATTCGACGACACCCACCGGCATCACCGCGATCGCGGCCACGGACATCGCGAGCGCGAGCCCGTTGCCCTCCGAGGTGCGGTTGCCGAGCGCCGCGGTGAGGAGAATGTAGAGGCCCCAGCAGGTGGCCGCGGCGAGCGCGAACAACATGCCGACCAGGGACACGTCGCCGCGGGTCTCGGACAACAGCACGACCCCGCCCGCCGCGAGCAGCGCCCACAACGCGTCGAGCAGCCTGCGCGACCCGGCGAGCGCCACGACGAGCGGGCCGAGGAACTCGATCGTCACCGCGATACCGAGCGGGATGCGCGCGATAGCTTGGTAGAAGCACAGGTTCATCGCCGCGAGCACCAAGCCGTAGGCCAGCACCACCGGCAGCGCGTGCCTGCTGACCCGCAGGGACGGCCGCCACAGCAGCATCAACACGACCCCGGCGAAGAACAGGCGCAGCGCCACCGTGCCCATCGCACCCGCCGCCGCGAACAGCTGCTTCGCGAAGGCGGCGCCGACCTGCAGGCTGAGGATCCCGATGAGCACCTGCACCGGCGGCGGAATCGCCCCGATCGACCGCCCCGCGAGCGCGATCAGCCGCGGCCGCGGCAACGACCGGCCACCCGAGTCCGTGTAGACCGAAACCACGCTCACACCCTCCTTCTCGATCTGGGACGACCGTACAACCCGCCACCGACACTTTTTCCGCTCGGGCGACGAACTTCACGCGGACACGAATGGCGCTGGACCCGGCTGGTCCAGCGCCCCGAAAGTGACGTTCGGGGCACTGGATTCCCCGAAGGCCACCTTCGAGGCACCCGAAGGGCCGCCGCGAGGGCGAGATCGTGACGCTCAACGCCCCGAGAAGAGTCTTCGGCGACATACCCAGCAAGCCCGCGAGAGGATGGGGCTTTTTCACCGGCGAAGGCGTTCAGCTGGGTCGAGACGACGGCCACCGTCGCCTCGGACACCGGGCGACCGGACGGGATGACGGTTCGGTTCACCACCGCCGCCGGGCAGGAGATCACGGTCGCCGTCCCACCCCGCAAGCACACGGCTCCTGGCGACCAGGTCGAACTGGGCTACAACCCGGACAACCCGAGCGAAGTGACGACCGACCTGCGGTCGAAGTTCATGGCGATCGCCGAGCCGATCTGCCTGCTGGCGGCGATCGTTTTCTTCAACGTGCTCGCGTGGAAGTACACGGAGCCGTTCAGCCCGCCGCGCCGGGAGCTTCCCGAGGTGCCGCCCTTCCCGAAAGCCGGGGAAAACGAAACGGGCGCGGGGCCCGAAGTCCCCGCGCCCGAGTGGCCGGACGATCAGCCGAAGCGGCCGGAAATGTAGTCCTCCGTTGCCTTTTCGTCCGGGTTGGAGAAGATCTTCTCCGTGTCGTTCAGCTCGACGAGGCGGCCGGGCTGGCCGACGCCGTGCAGGTTGAAGAAGGCCGTCTGGTCGGAAACCCGGGCGGCCTGCTGCATGTTGTGCGTGACGATGACGATCGTGTAGTCCTTCTTCAGCTCGCCGATCAGGTCTTCGATCGCGAGCGTGGAGATGGGGTCGAGCGCGGAGCACGGCTCGTCCATCAGCAGGACGTCCGGCCGCACGGCGATCGCGCGGGCGATGCAGAGCCGCTGCTGCTGCCCGCCGGAGAGGCCGCCGCCCGGCTTGTTGAGCCGGTCCTTGACCTCGTTCCAGAGGTTCGCGCCGCGCAGCGCGCGCTCGGCGATTGTCTCGAGTTCCTTCTTGTTGGTGCTGCCGGCCAGTTTCAGCCCGGCGACCACGTTGTCCTTGATGGACATCGTGGGAAACGGGTTCGGCCGCTGGAACACCATGCCGATGGTGCGGCGGACCTGAACCGGGTCCACAGTGGACGAATAGATGTCCTCGCCGTCGAGCAGCACCTCGCCGTCGACCCGCGCACCGGGGATCACCTCGTGCATCCGGTTCAGGGTGCGCAGCACGGTGGACTTGCCGCAGCCCGACGGCCCGATGAACGCGGTGACGTTGCGCGGGGGCACCGACAGCGTCACGCTGTCCACGGCGTGGAACTTGCCGTAGTAGATGTCCACGTCCTTGACGTCGATTCGCTTAGCCATGACTCACTTCTTCTTCGGGGCGACCAGGCGGGAGATCACCGTGGCGGCGAGGTTGATGATGGCGATGATGAGCACCAGCGTGAGGGCGGCTCCCCAGATCCGGTCGAAACCGACGCTGCCGGGGACCATCGAGTTCGTGGCGCGCTCGTTGTTCATCAGCAGGGGCAGCGAGGCCTGCGGGCCGCTGAACAGGTTCCAGTTGGTGTACTGCGAATACCCGACCAGCACGAGCAGTGGTGCCGTCTCGCCCATCACGCGGGCCAAAGCCATCATGATGCCGCCGATGATGCCGGACAGCGCCGTCGGGAGCACGACCTTCACGATCGTCTTCCACTTCGGCACGCCGAGCGCGTACGAGGCTTCGCGCAGGTCGTCCGGCACGATCCGGAGCATCTCCTCCGAGGACCGCACGACCACCGGCACCATCAGCAGCACCAGTGCCAGCGACACCGCGAAACCGTTGCGGGGCAAGCCGAGCGTGGTCACCCACAGCGCGTAGATGAACAGCGCGGCCACGATCGACGGGACACCGGAAAGGATGTCCACCATGAACGTGGTGGCCTTCGCGAGCCTGGTGCCGCGACCGTACTCGACGAGGTAGATCGCCACGGACAGGCCGAGCGGCACGGCGATGACCGCGCACACCAGGCCCTGTTCGAGGGTGCCGATGATGGCGTGCAGCACGCCGCCACCGACCTCGTCGGAGAGCACGTTGCCGAAGTCCTGGCCCCACCAGTTGCTGAACGGGATGCGCTTCACGCCGTTGGCGATCACGGTGTAGAGCACCCACACCAGCGGCACCACGGCGATCAGGAACGACAGCCACACCAGCCCGGTGGCGATCCCGTTCTTGACCTTGCGGCCGAGGGAGACGTGCTGGAACGCGGGCGTGGTGGCCGGTTCCGTCAAGGTCGACGTCATGTCAGTCTCCCTTCTGTGTCTTGCGGGACACCCGCACCCGGTCGGCTCCATGAGCGTAAGGGCGGAAATTGTCGCTCATTACGCCTCCTTTTTGTCGCCGATGATGGCCCGCGCCGCGATGTTGACCAAGAACGTCAACAGGAACAGCACGAGACCGGCCGCGATGTAGGCGCCGGCCGAGGTCGGGTTGTTGAACTCCGCGTAGTTCGACGCGATCTTCGAGGCGAACGTGGCGCCACCGTCGAAGATGCTCCAGTCGAAGTTCAGGCTGGGCTGCAACAGGATCACCGACAGCGCGATCGTCTCGCCGAGCGCGCGGCCGAGGCCCAGCATCGACGCGCCGATGTAGCCCGCCTTGCCGAACGGCAGCACCGTGGTGCGGATGACCTCCCAGCGGGTGGCGCCCAGCGCCAGCGCGCCTTCGATGTGCGGGGTCGGCGTGCGCTGGAAGACCTCGCGGGTGAGCGAGGTGATGATCGGCAGCAGCATCACGGCGAGCACGACACCGGCGGTGAAGATGGTGCCGGCGAAGTTCCCGCCGAGGTTGCCGTCGGCGAAGATCGGGATCCAGCCGAGCGTCTCGTTGAGCCACTGCGACACCGGCACCAGTTCCGGTGCGAGCACGAGGATGCCCCACAGGCCGAAGATGATCGACGGCACCGCGGCGAGCAGATCGATGATGTACGCGAACGGCCTCGCCAGCCTCGGCGGCGCGTACTGGGTCAGGAACAGCGCGATGCCGAGTGACACCGGCATCGCGATGACGAGCGCGACCAGCGAGGTCGCGATGGTGACGAGCAGCAGGTCGAGGATGCCGAACGTCAGGTTGTTCGGGTCACCGGTCGCCCACACCCGTGCGGTGAGGAAGTTCGCCTTGTTCGCCTGCAGCGCGGGGATCGCCTGGATCAGCAGGAAGATGCCGATCAAGCCGATCAGCGCGACGATGAAGACGCCGGCACCGGTGGTCAGGTTCCTGAAGAGGCGGTCGCCTGGCCGCGTCTTCGCCTTCGTCTTGCCCGCGAGCGGCGGGCCTGGTCGGTCCGAAATCGGGCCCTCCGGAGGGTGTTTACTCGACGACGAACGCCCACCGGTGTCGCCGGTGGGCGTTCGTCGTCAGGATTTCAGTCATCGACTGCGGTCGTCCTGCCTGGTCAGCGAATTGTCACGCGATCGCCTTGACGGCGGTGAGCACCTTGTCCTGCAGGCTCTGCGGGATCGGCACGTAACCCTTCTCCGACAACGGCTTCTGGCCGTCGGTGGCGGCGACCGTCAGGAACGCCTTGACCGCCTTGGAAACCTGCGCGTCGGAGTACTTCGAGCAGACGACCTCGTAGGTGGTCAGCAGCAGCGGGTAGGCACCCGGGACGTTGCTGGAGTAGATGCCGTCGAGGTCGAGCTGCAGGTCGTTGGTGCCCTGCTTCTTGAACTTCGCCGCGTCGAGCGCCTTCGCGACGTTCTCGGAGGTGAGCTCGACGCCGCCGGACCCGCTGTCGAGCAGCGCGGTCTTCAGGCCGTCCTTGGCGAACGAGGCCTCGACGTAGGTGATGGCGCCGTCGGCGTTCTTCACCGTGGACGCGACACCGTTGGACTTCTCCGCGCCGTTGCCGACACCGCCCTTGAACTGCTTGCCGTCACCCTGGGTCCAGGCGCCCTTGGACGCGGCCTTCAGGTACTTCTGGAAGTTGTCGGTGGTGCCGGACTCGTCCGAGCGGAACACGACCTGGATCGGCTTGTCCGGCAGGGTAAGGGATTCGTTGCCCTTGACCGCCTTGATCGCCGGGTCGTTCCAGTTCTTGATCTGCCCGTTGAAGATCTTCGCGGTGACCTCGGGGGTCAGGTTCAGCTTGTCGACGCCGTTCACGTGGTAGGCGACCGCGACCGGGCCGACCACCAGCGGGAGGTTCCAGGCTTCGCTGCCGCAGCGGGTCTTCGCGGCGTCGGCCTCGGCGCCGTCCTTCAGCGGGGAGTCGGAGCCGGCGAAGTCGACCTGGTTGCCGTTGAACTGCTTGATGCCCGCGCCGGAACCACTGGGCTGGTAGGTGAGCTGCTGCCCGGCGCACTTCTGGGAGTACTTCTGCACGAAGATGTCGATCGCGGTCTTCTGCGCGGACGAGCCTTCCGCGTTGAGCGCGGGCTTGCCGCCGCAGTCGACCTGCGCGGTGCCGGTCGCCGCGGGTGCGCCGGAGTTCTGGCCACTGCCGCTGTTGTTCGCGGCGGGGTCGGAGCCACACGCAGCGAGCACGAGAGCGGCGCTCGCCACGATGCCGGCGGGCACGAGAGGCCGCAGAATCTTCACTGGATTTCCTCCGGATCACACGGTCAAGTACGGGATTCGTCGGATCCGGACAGTAGGGAGCCCCGGTGGACGGCTGGCCGTCAAAGGGTGAACGAAAGGTGAACAAGGCCGCCAGTGTGAGGAGCGCTACGCGCCTGTGTCCTGCCCGTGACCTGCTGTTCGGCGCTGGGTGACCGCCAAGTGGCCCAACGTCAGCGTCCGTACTGGACGTCTACTTCGGACCGTACGAAACCGAGCCGTTCGTACACCGCGACCGCGGCCGCGTTGTCACCCTCGACGTACAAGATCACCTGGCTCAGACCGCGGTCCGCGAGGTACTTCAGACCGGCCGTGGTCAGCGCCTTTCCGAGCCCGCCGCCCTGCGCACCGGGATCGACGCCGACGACGTACACCTCACCGGCGGGCTCGCCGCCGAACCGGCGCGGGTTCGGCGGATGCACCTTCGTCCAGTGGAAACCGAGAAGAGTGCCGTCGGTCTTCTCGGCGAGGAAGAAGCCCGCCGGGTCGAACCAGTCCTCGTCCTCGGTCTCGCGGACCTCGTCGACGGTGAGCGCGCCCTGTTCGGGGTGCCAGTCGAAGGCGCGCGCGTTGACCGCGACCATCGCCTCCTCGTCCTGGCCCGGCACGAAGGTGCGCAGGCGGACGCCGTCGGGGAGCGCGGGTTCCGGCCAGCCCTCCGGCGGCACGTCGACGTGCATCACCAGCAGTTCACGGGCGCGCGTGAACCCGGCGCGCTCGGCCAGCTTCGCCGCCCCGGGATGATCGCCGTGCGACCACACGCGCAGCGTGTCCGGATTTTCGCGGACGCCCGCGCGCGTCACCAGCGCTTCGGTCAGTTCGCCGCCGTGGCCGCGGCGACGGCGGTCGGGGCGCACGATCAGCTCGACGACCTTGCGCCCGAAGCTGTCACCGTCGAGATCGAGATGCGCGTAGGCGACGAGATCGCCGTCGACCCGCGCGAGCAGGTGCGCGCCGCCGGTGAACTCACCCGGCAACGCCCCGTTCGACGGCAGTTCCGGCCTGCCGTCGACCTCGTTCGCCGCCGTGAGCAGCTCCAGCACCTCGGCCGTTTCGGACTCGGACAGCTCGTCCGACCACACCGCGTTCAGCACCGGACCAGCCTATCCGGCGCGCCGGGGTCAGGACCGGGAGAAGGCGTCCGTGTCCAGCGCGGAGGTGTCCACCGGCAGTTCGGTGACCGCGGGCTTGCCGCCCTTGACCGGCCGCTCGAACTTGTAGCCGACGTTGCGGACGGTGCCGATCATCTGCTCGTGCTCGGGCCCGAGCTTCGCGCGCAGCCGCCGGACGTGCACGTCGACCGTGCGGGTGCCGCCGAAGAAGTCGTAGCCCCACACCTCCTGCAGCAGCTGGGCGCGCGTGAAGACGCGGCCCGCGTGCTGGGCGAGGTACTTGAGCAGCTCGAACTCCTTGTAGGTCAGCTCGAGCGTGCGCTTGCGCAGGCGCGCGGTGTAGGTCGCTTCGTCGATGACGAGATCGCCGACGCGCAGTTCCGCGTCCGCGTGGCTCTGCGCGCCGTCGCGCGTGGTCGCCAGCCGCAGCCTGGCGTCCACCTCGGCCGGCCCCGCGGTGGGCAGGAGGATGTCGTCCGTGCGCCATTCCGCGCTCACCGCGACCAGCCCGCCCTCGCCGACGACGGCGATGATCGGCGTCGTCGCCTCGTCCTCGCCGGTACCCTTGAGCAGGCGGCAGAGGCTCTTCGCGGACGCGAGATCGGTGCGCGCGTCGAGAAGGATCACATCGCGGTGCCCCGCGTCGAGGAGCGCTGTCACCTCGGGGGCGCGCACGCGTACCGTGTGCGGCAGCAGATCGAGCGCGGGCAACACCGAGGTGGCCTCGGGCTCCGGGGTCAGCACCAGCAGGTCCAGGCTCATCGCCACACCGCCTCATTCCATGGTCGCCTCGGGTACGGCCTCGGTCGGTGCTGAGTGAGAATAGCGGGTGAACCCGCCGAGTACCTAAGCCTGACGGTCGCATCACAGTTCAGGCAGCAGGGTGACGACCAGCGGCAACAGATCGGAAGTGATGGTGAACAGGCCCGTGACGCAGTACGACCGGCCCCCGGGGCAGCCGCGGCGCAACCGGGGCGGCAGGCGCGCCAAGAAGGTGTTCATCATCCTCGGAATCCTGGTGCTCGTGCTGGTGGGGGCCGATTTCGGGCTCGCGGCCATCGCCGAGCACACGGTGTCGCAGAAGGCGCGGGAGCAGCTCAAGCTGAGCGACGACCCGTCGGTCACCATTCACGGCTTCCCGTTCAGCACGCAGGCGATCGGCGGTGACTACAGCCACATTTCGATCCAGGCCTCCGGCGTGAAGTTCGAGAACAAACTTCGTGACGTCGCGATCAGCGCGGAGTTGCGCGACGTGACCGCGCCGCTGTCGGATCTGATCAACGGCAACACCAACGCGATCAAGATCGGCACGCTCGAAGGCCAGATCAAGATCAAGGGCAGCGACATCGCCAGGATCGAGCCGCTGACCCAGATCAAGGACTTCCGGATCGAGTCCGCCAGCGAGCAGATGGTGAAGTCCGGCGAAGAGGCGAAACCGGACGAGACCACCACCACGACCCCGGACAAGTCGACGAACCAGTCGTCGGCGGGCGTGAAGATCTCCGGGAACCTGAATTTCGGCGGCAACCACTTCGAACTCACCTGCTACGCGATGATCGAAATCGACGGCACCAAGATCCACATCACCCCGGAGCGCGTGGAACTGGGGAATGACTCGGTGCCCAACGTCGTTGGAAAGGCCGTGTCCAAGCTGCTCGTCGGCAGCCTGAAGACGACGATCGACACCGGTACCCTGCCGTTCCAGGTGAAACCGACCTCGGTGAAGGTCGAAGACGGCGGCGTGACGCTGAACGGCGAAGCGAAGGGTGTCACCTTCGCGGGCGTGAAGGGCACCGGCGAAACCACGGGAAGGTGATGGCACGTGGCCGGGCTGTGGGTGGTGCTGGGCGTGCTCGCCGTCGCTTCCGCCGCGGGCTTGCTCCTGCGGCGGCGCGAAGGGCGGGTCAAAGTGCTCGATGCTGCACCTGATCTCCCGGCCGCGGTCACCGAGGTGCTCGACCCCGAGCGCGTCACCCTGCTCCAGATCTCGACCACGTTCTGCGCCCCGTGCCGCCACGCGCGCGCCGTGCTGTCCACGCTCGCCGACGGCACCGACGGCCTGCGCCACGTCGACTTCGACGTCACCCAGCGCCCCGAAGTGGCCCAGCAGCTCGGCGTGCTCCGCACTCCGACCACGCTCGCGCTCGGCCCCGGTGGCCACGAGCTGCTGCGCGTCGGCGGCGTCCCGAAGGCGGACTCCCTGCTCGACGCGTTGCGCCCGCATCTCCCGAATGCCGGGATGCGTCCCGGAGAGTGAGAGAGGTTCCCACTCTGAGGGACCCCGGGTACCCTGACCCCTGTGTACGGGCTGCCCCTTGATCGTCCGACGCGGTGCTATCTGACCCAGCGCCGCGCGGTCGACCTGTGCCGTGTGCGCAGCAGCCTCTGTCCGGCCTGACCCGGGTCGAGCACGGCCCGAACCGCCGGGAGCACCTGGCGCGCCCTTCTCAGCGCCCTTCTCCTCCTCGCCCCTTCGGGAGTTGACATGTCAGCAGGACCAGCCGTGGACCCCCGCGGCCCGCGTTTCGCGGCCATCCTCACCACGATCGTGCTCGCGGTCGTGCTCGTCACCGGGTGGTGGCCGCTGCTCGCCGCGCAGACGGTGGTGTTCGCGATCGGCGCGTTCATCGGGTTGAAGCCCGCCCCGTACTCCCTGCTCTACCGGTACCTGGTCGCACCGAGGCTTTCTCCGCCGACCGAGCGGGAGGACGCGGCGCCGCTGCGGTTCGCCCAGGCCGTCGGGTTCGTGTTCGCGCTCGTCGGCACCATCGGCTACGCGACGGACGTCACCGCGCTCGGCGTGGTGGCGACGGCGTTCGCGTTGTTCGCGGCGTTCCTCAACGCGGCGTTCAACTTCTGCCTCGGGTGCGAGATGTACCTCCTGATCCGCCGGTTCACGCCGAGCGGCCAGCCGTCCTGACGGAAGAACCCCTTTCCCGAACAAAGAAAGCGAGTACCGCCTCCATGAGCCGTGAAGACGTCCTGGTGACCACCCAGTGGGCTGAGGACAACCTGGACACCCCCGGTGTCGTGTTCGCCGAGGTCGACGAGGACACCACCGCCTACGACGGCGGCCACATCCGCGGCGCGGTGAAACTCGACTGGCGCACCGACCTGCAGGACCCGGTCCGCCGCGACTTCGTCGACAAGGCGTCGTTCGAGAAGCTGTTGTCCGAGAAGGGCATCTCGAACGGCGACCGCGTGATCCTCTACGGCGGCAACAACAACTGGTTCGCGGCCTACGCGTACTGGTACTTCAAGCTGTACGGCCACGAGAACATCCAGCTGCTCGACGGCGGCCGCAAGAAGTGGGAGCTCGACGGCCGCGAGCTGAACACCGACGAGGTCAAGCGCGAGGCGACCGACTACAAGGCCAAGGAGCCGGACACCTCGATCCGCGCCTTCCGCGACGAGGTCGTGCAGGCCATCGGCGCGAAGAACTTCGTCGACGTCCGGTCGCCCGACGAGTTCTCCGGCAAGCTGCTCGCGCCCGCGCACCTTCCGCAGGAGCAGTCCCAGGTGCCCGGCCACATCCCCGGCGCGCTGAACGTGCCGTGGGCGAAGGTCGCCAACGAGGACGGCACGTTCAAGACCGAGGACGAAATCAAGGAGCTCTACGCCGAAGCGGGGCTGGACGAGGCCAAGCCGACCATCGCCTACTGCCGCATCGGCGAGCGCTCGTCGATCGCGTGGTTCGCGCTGCACGAGCTGCTCGGCCAGGCCGATGTGAAGAACTACGACGGATCGTGGACCGAATACGGCTCGCTGGTCGGCGTGCCGGTGGAACTGGGAGCGAAGTGATGGCGGCGAACGACGGGTGCGGCGCACCGGTGCAGACGGCGACCGATGTGCACGAGGACACCAGGGGACAGGTCGTGCTGGCCGGGAAGGTGACCGGCTCGGACGGCCCGCTCGGCGGCGCGTTCGTGCGGCTGCTGGACTCCGGTGGCGATTTCACCGGCGAGGTCGTCACCTCGCCCGAGGGCGACTTCCGCTTCTACGCGGCGCCGGGCACCTGGACGGTGCGCGCGCTGCACCGCACCGGCAACGGTGAGGCTTCGGTCAACGCGGACGGGCCCGGCGTGCACCAGCTCGCCGTCGCGGTCGCGTAAGCGGTTTTTCCCGCACTGGAGGCCATCCACGGTCCGTGGATGGCCTCCAGTGCTTTTCACAGCCCGGTTTCTCCGGTCAGGCGTCGGCGAGGCGGGCGAGCAGGGTCCTGGTCACCTCAGGGCTCAGGGCGCGATCACGCAGCCGCTCGAGCACCTTCCGGTAGAGCGCCACCTGGCTCGGTTCGTCGACGAAGATGCCACCGCTCATGCTCTCGGCGTAGATCGCCGACGGCTGCGCGGTGTATTCGTACAGGCTGAAGGAATCCATCACCGCGAACGAGCGGACCGCGCGCGGCACCACCCGCACCACGCACTCGCCGTGC
Organism: Amycolatopsis sp. CA-230715; assembly: GCF_018736145.1. Classification (GTDB taxonomy): domain Bacteria; phylum Actinomycetota; class Actinomycetes; order Mycobacteriales; family Pseudonocardiaceae; genus Amycolatopsis. Next base: position 4,570,259 of record NZ_CP059997.1, on the reverse strand, counting down.
GCGGCGGCGAGGAACAGGTGCATGCTCTGCTCCTGCATCACGCGGCTGTCGCCGACCATGTTGCGCAGGGCCCGTTCGTGCACGAAGAACTCCGCGTACGGCCGCTCGCTCTTGTGCAGCAGTTCCTGGCGGGAGAGCCGGTAGGCGATCCGGACCTCCTGCTGTTCCGGCGTGAAGAGGCTGCAGCGGAACAGTTCCCGCGCGTAGGCCGCCGACTGCAGAAGACCCGGTATCACCAGCGGCTCGTAGCTCGATATCGAGCGCGCCGTGGTTTCCGCCGCGACGACGGATCGCGGTTTGGCTGGGCTTCCGGGGACGCCGGCCCGCAGCCAGAAACCCGTATCGGGCTCCGCGGCGAGCGTCCCGGCTCTTTCCCCGGTCGTGGATTCGTACCGTGTTGTTCCGGTCATGCGTGGCACGCTAAACCTCCGAGCGCGTCCGGCGGCAGTATTTCGGAACCGTTTCACCGCAAGGAACGAGCGGCGGTGCGCACGTGCACCGGCGTTTTCAGTTGGCATTCGCCGCACGCTCGTACGAACCTGCCAGGTCAAGCAGCCACGCGCGCGACTCGTCCCGATTCAGCGCCGCGTTCTCGAGCCGTGAGAAATATCCTCGATACCGCACTATGTCGGCAGGACGTTCCAGGAACACCCCGGCCGAACTCCCTTCCGCGTAGGCGACCGTCGGGCACTCGTCGAAGTCCATCAACCGGAAACCGCCGCCCAGCGCGCGGAACGGGCCGCCGGAGTTGGGCACCACCCGCACCGGGCAAAGCCCTTCGGACGACGCGAGCACCAGGAACAGGATCTGCTCGTACATGGTCCTCGCGTCGCCGAGCTTCATGCGCAAGGCGCTTTCCTGCACGAAGAACGTCCGCGACGGGCCACCGCGCGCGTACAGCATCTCCTGGCGCTCCATGCTCGCGAGCACCCGCATTTCCCGTTGGGACGGCGGCAACCGCGCGCTCCAGTCGACCAGCGCCCGCACGTAGTCCTCGGTCTGCAAGGAAGCCGGGATGACCAGCGGGTCGTAGGCGGTGACCTCGCGCGCCGCGTTCTCCTGCACGGTCAGGGAGCGGAGTCGGACCGGCAGCTCCGAGTCGTGCGGGCAGGCGCGGTAGCCGGTGTCCGGTTCCTTCGCCATCGCGCGCAACCGTTCGTACTCCTCGGGAATCAGCGGCCCGCAGCTCGCCAGCCATGCCGCGACCTCGGCCTCGGTGATCGGCCTCCTTCCGTTCTCGATGAAGGAGAGCTTGCCATGGGGCCACGACAGTTTCTGGCTCAGCGCGCGCCCGGTCAGGTTCGCGCGCTGCCGGGCGAGTTTCAGCGCGTGCCCGAGCTCTCTCGCCCGCACGGAGGAGTCCTGCTGTCCGGTGTCCTTCATACGGCACAACCTAGAGCGAGCGACCCGTCCGGGGAGAGCGCGGCACAACCGTTTCACCGGAACGGGAGCCCTGGTTCTTTTCTGCACCACCTGCGAAAGAGCACGACAGATCTCTCGCGCTCTTTCGCCACTGTAGAGCCTTTCGATCTAGGCGTCTCGTGAAGCGCTTCTCGCGGAAACTAAGCTCTTATGAACGGCGTGAGTGGTGCGAACTCGTACCGCCGCACGCCCATTCGGCCGAATACCTTCCGTACCGGAACTGTCGGACCCCGGCGGTACGGTTCTTCCATTCGATCCGAAGGAGCAAGAAATGGCCACGAACTGGACGTTGACGGTGGACTGCGCGGAGCCGGGGAAGCTGGCGCGGTTCTGGGCGCTCGCGCTCGGCTACATCGAACGACCGCCGCCGGAAGGGTTCGCGAACTGGGAAGCCTGGTTCGCGCACCACGACGTGCCGGAGGCCGAGCGGGACGACGGCGCCTTCCTGTCCGATCCGGACGGCGTCGCGCCCTCGATCTCGTTCCTGAAGGTGCCCGAAGGGAAGGCGGCGAAGAACCGCGTGCACATCGATGTGCAGGCGGGCGGCGGGCGGGGAGTCCCGTGGGAGGTCAGGTGGCCGCGAGCGGAACGCGCGGCCGAACGGCTCGTCGCGGCGGGCGCGACGATCGTGCGGCGGTACGAAGCGCGGGGAAGGCCGGACCACTACTGGATGGCCGACCCGGAGGGGAACGAGTTCTGCCTGCTGTGAACGGGCGCTACCCGGCGAGATCAGCCTCGGCGCCGCCGCGCAGCGCGCGGTCGGTGTAGTCGCGCATCCGCGGGCACTGGACGATCGGCTCGTCGCTGGGGCACCGCAGGAAGTGCTCCAGAAACCCCTGCGCCGCGGCGAGACGCTCCTGCTGCGCCCTGACCTCCTCGAGCCGCGACTTCATCGCGGCCCGCCAGTCACCGCGCGACCGGCCGTCCACGATCACCGCGATCTCGTCGAGGCTCATCATCCCGGTGTCCTGCAACAACTTCACCGCGGCGAGGCGGTGCATCTCCTCGTCGCCGTACCAGCGCACGCCCGCTTTGCGCTCGGCGGGCGGGACGAGCCCGCGCTCGTCCCAGTACCGCAGCGCCGACACCGCCACCCCGACCTTCGCGGCCGCTTCCCCGATCTGCCACATGCCACCAGTTGACCTCAAGCCGACTTGAGACCGCAACCTGTGCTGGTGACCCAAATGAAAACCGTTACGGAGAAGCGGCGCGAGGTCGCGCTGCTGACCACCCTCTTCCTCGGCACGTTCATGGCGTTGCTCGACGTCAGCATCGTGACCATCGCGCTGCCGAGCATGCAGCGGTCGTTCGGCGCGCCCCTGTCCCAGCTGCAGTGGATCGTCGACGGCTACGTGCTCGCGCTCGCCGCGAGCATGCTCACCGGGGGCGCGCTCGCGGACCGCCACGGCCGCAAGCGCGTGTTCCTGCTCGGGCTCGTCGTGTTCACCCTGGCGTCGGCGGCCTGCGCGTTCGCGGGGAACGCGGGCTGGCTGATCGCCGCGCGCGTGGTGCAGGGCGCCGCCGGGTCCGTGATCACGCCCGGCGCGATGGCGCTGCTCGCGCTCGCCTACCCGGAACCGGCCCGCCGGGCTCGGGTGTTCGGGCTTTGGAGCACCGTCGCGTCGCTCGCGTTCATCGCCGGGCCGCTCGTCGGTGGCCCGCTCACCGAGTACTTCGGCTGGCAGAGCGTGTTCCTGATCAACCTGCCGCTCGGCGCGGTCGCGGTCGCGCTCGGCAGGCGCGCGCTGACCGAGTCCGCCGACCCGGAGCACGCCTCGGTCGATCCCGCCGGCCAGGTACTGGCGATCTGCTGGATCGGCGCGCTCAGCTTCGGCTGCATCGAAGCGGGCCACCTCGGCTGGACGGCTCCGGCGGTGCTGATCGCGCTGACCGCCGCGGTCGTGGCGCTCGGTGCCTTCGTCGTGGTCGAGCTGCGGAAGCCGCGGCCGATGCTGCCGATCCGGCTGTTCGCCCGCCCCGAGTTCGGCATGGTCAACCTCAGCTCGTTCGCGGTCGGCTTCGGCACGTTCGGCAGCTTCTTCCTGCTCTCGCTCTACCTCCAGTCCGCCCGCGGCGCGGGCCCGACCGAGGCCGGGCTCCAGTTCCTGCCGTACGTGCTGGCCAGCAGCATCTCGGCGAACGTCACCGGCAGGGTGGTCGCCAAGTACGGGCCCCGCGTGCCGATGCTCACCGGCTGCGCGGCGCTCGCCGCCACCCTGCTGGCGCTCACCGCGCTGAACCCCGGCACGCCGTACTTCGTGGTGGCGATCCTGTTCGCCGTGCTCGGGGGCGCGCTGATGCTCGCGGGCCTGCCGATCAACACGATGGCGATGCACGTGGTGCCGAAGGAGCGCAGCGGCATGGCCTCGGCCACGGTCAACGCCACGCGCCAGACCGGGACCGCGCTCGGCGTCGCGCTGCTGGGCTCGCTGGTGGCCGCCGCGCCCGACTTCACCACCGGCCTGCACCGGGGCCTGGTCGTGGCCGGTGCGGTGACCGCGGTGGTGACGGCCCTCACCGCAGCGACCCTGCGGAAGGCCAGGTGAGCGGTACCGGACTATCCTCGGGCCCGTGGAGATCCTGTTTACGACCCTGCTGGTGCTCGCGGGCATCGCCGTGGTCTGGTTCGCGGTCTACGTCGTCTACCGGCTGTACTCCGACCAGCGCTGAGCGAACCGATGACGACGAGCGGCGACGAAGCCATCCAGGCCGCGGAGCGACGTGCCGAGAGCACGCGCGAAAAGAACCTGCCTCCGTACGGCGTCCTACCTGACCTGCCGATCCCGGCGGACACCGCGAACCTTCGCGAAGGCCCGAACCTGCACGACGCGTGCCTCGCGCTGCTCCCGCTCGTCGGGGTGTGGCGCGGCGAGGGCGAGATCAACTACCCCACGATCGACGGCCCGCGGAAGTTCGCGCAGCAGCTCACCATCGCGCACGACGGCAGGCCGTTCCTCTACCACGAGGCACGGTCGTGGCTGCTCGACGACGAGGGCAACGTCGTCCGGCCCGCCGCGCGCGAGACCGGGTTCTGGCGGCCGCAGGAGGACGACACGATCGAGCTGCTGCTGGCCCATTCCAGCGGCATCATCGAGCTGTTCTACGGCAAGCCGCAGAGCCAGACCTCGTGGGAGCTGGGCACGGACGCGGTGGTCCGCACCGCGACCGCGAAGGACGTGACGGGCGCGCAGCGCCTCTACGGCCTCGTCAACGGCGACCTCGGCTACGTCGAGGAGCGCGCGATGGTCGGCGAGCCGATGCAGCCGCACGCGTCGGCGCTGCTGCGTCGCGTCGTGGGCTGAGCCCCTTGCGCTGGCGGCGCTGCGGTGAGCACGGCGTGCTCGTCGAGTGCGCCTCGCTCACCGAGGCGATGGCGGTCCGCGCGACGATCGCGGCGGCCGAAACCCCCGGGATCACCGAAATCGTCCCCGGTGCGCGCAGCGTGCTGGTCGTGGCGGAACCGGGCGCGCTGGACCCGGTGCGGCGGCTCGTGGAAAGCGCCGATCTCCAGCACCCGCCCGAGGGCGCGCCGCGCGAAATCGTGCTCGACGCGCGCTACGACGGCGAAGACCTCGAACTCGTCGCCCGCACCGCCGGTATCGGCACGGACGAAGTGGTGCGGCTGCACACCGAAGCCGAATACACCGTCGCGTTCACCGGTTTCGCGCCCGGTTTCGGGTACCTCACGGGCCTTCCCGAGCCGCTGCGGCAGCCGAGGCTGGAGACCCCGCGGACCAGGGTGCCGCCGGGTTCGCTCGGGGTCGCGGGCGAGTTCACCGGCGTGTACCCGCGCTCGTCGCCCGGGGGTTGGCGGCTGATCGGCAACGTCGACGCGCCCTTGTTCGATCCGAAGGCCGAGCGGCCCGCGCTGCTGGCGCCCGGTGACCGGGTGCGGTTCCGGAGCGTGTCGTGAGGGCCGTCGAAATCCTCGCCACCGGGCCGTCCGCGCTCGTGCAGGACCTGGGCAGGCCGGGCAACGCCCACCTCGGCGTGCCCCCGTCCGGCGCGCTCGACGCGCCCGCGCTGCGGCTGGCGAACCGGCTGGCCGGCAACCCGGAAGGCGCGGCCGGGATCGAAGCGGTGCTGGGCGGGCTGCGGCTGCGCGCACTGGGATCGTGCACTGTCGCGGTCACCGGCCCCCCGGTCGCGGTCACCGCGGCCGGGCGCGCGCGGGGCAGCCACGTGCCCGTCCACCTCGCCGAGGGCGACGTGCTGGAACTGGGCACGCCCGCGACCGGTTTGCGGTGCTACGTGGCGCTTTCCGGCGGGATCCGCGGCGAGCCGGAGCTGGGCAGCCTGGCCACCGACGTGCTGTCCGGGATCGGCCAGCCGCCGCTTTCCGCGGGCGAAACGCTGCGGCTCGGCGACCCCGGCGGCATCCCCGTCGGCGAAGACGCGCTGCCCCCGGGAGCCGCACCGTCCACTTTGGACGTCGAAGTGCTGCTGGGTCCCCGTGACGACTGGTTCGGCGAACCCGCGTCGCAACTCGCGCGCGCCTGGACCGTCACCCCCGAGTCGAACCGCGTCGGCGTCCGCCTCGACGGCCCGCCGCTGCGCCGCGCGGCGGACTTCGCCGACGTCGAGTTGCCGAGCGAAGGGCTCGTCACCGGCGCGGTGCAGGTGCCGCCGGACGGCCTGCCGGTGGTGTTCCTCGCCGATCACCCGACCACCGGCGGCTACCCGGTGATCGGCGTGGTGCGTGCGGCGGCGCTCCCCGCACTCGCGCAGGCGAGACCCGGCACCTCGGTGCGGTTCCGCCCGCTGGGCAAAGACTGACCGATCACGACATCCCGAGCGCCGATACGCCCGAAGGATGCCCCTCAGAGGTCCGAGCGATGCCCCGAAAGTGACGTTCGGGGCGCTGGATTCCCCGAAAGCCACTTTCGGGGCACGCGAACGCCCGCTGCGGGCGACGTTCCCGCGCCCGAAAATGTCGGTGCTTCGCGGTAACGTTGAAATCAGGGGCTCCCCTAGGCGAACGAAAGGTTGAGTTCGTACGGCCGGGGAAGCGGGCCGGGTCAGGCGTATTCGGCTTCGTAGGCCGCGGCCAGCTCCGCGTGCACCGCCGACGAGTCCGGCAGCGTGGTCCCGTCCAGCGTGTGCAGCCTGGTCACCTTCCGCACCGACGACGCCAGGAACACCCCGTCGGCCGCCAGCAGGTCCGGCACCCGCAGCGATTCGACCTTCACCGACCAGCCCGCCTTTTCGGCGCCGCGGAACAGGCCCGCCTGCGTGGTGCCGGGCAGGATGCCGATGTTCGCTGGCGGCGTGTACAAGGTCCGGTCCTTCGCGACGACGACCGTCGACGTGGGGCCTTCCAGCACCGAGCCGTCACTGGCGGTGAACACGACGTCACCGGCGCCGCGGCGGGCCGCTTCGCGGATGGCCGCCATGTTGATGCCGTACGACAACGACTTCGCGCCGAGCAACAGCCACGGCGCGCGCTCGGCGAGCCCGGGGTCGATACCGCGGTCGAGGGTGATCGCGGCGACGCCCTCGGCGCGCGCCTTGATCACCTTCGGGTCGATCTCCATGCCGAGCGCGAACCCGGTCGGCTTCGCCTCCGGATCGCCTTCGACACCCCTGGTGTAGACGAGCTTGAGCGCGATCTCGTCCCCGCCGCCCCAGTTGCCGATCACCAGGGCCGCCGCGCGTTCGAACGCCGCCCTGTCCGGCTCCGGCAGGTCCATCTTCGCCGCGGACCTGGCCAGCCGGTCGAGGTGCGGGCCGAGCTCACGGGGCTTGCCATCCGCGACGAGGATCGTCTCGAAAATGCCATCACCCCGCAGCAGGCCCAAATCGTCGACGCGGATGTGAGCCGCGTCGGGGTCGGCGAGGGTTCCGTCGAGGAAAACGAGCACGCGCATGCGAAAAGGGTACCGTCGGCACCATGTCCTACCAGTCGCCCTTGCTCGAAGCACACGGATCGATCGCGCCGCCGGACGGTCACGCCGAACCAGGTGTGCCGTGGCACTGGGGTGACCCGTTCGCCGAGCAGCGGACCGCGACGCGCACCGTCGCCGTGGTCGACCGCTCGCACCGCGAGGTGCTGACGGTCACCGGCGACGACCGGCTTTCCTGGCTGCACCTGGTGATTTCGCAGCACATGACGGAACTTCCCGACGGGATGGGCACCGAGGCGCTGGTACTCGACAGCCAGGGCCGCATCGACACCCACATGGTGCTGGCGCACCTCGACGGCACGGTGTGGCTCGACACCGACCCCGGCCCGGTGGCCACCAGCGCGCTGCCGAGGGGCGGCGAAAAGCAGACTCTGCTCGACTACTTCGAAGCCATGAAGTTCTGGTCCAAAGTGGACATCGCGCGCGCCGATCACGCGGTGCTGACCGTGCTGGGCCCCGATGCCGACGAGCTGCTCGCGAAACTGGACATCCACGTCGGCACCGAGCCGTACGCGGTCGCCGCGATCCCCGGCGGGATCGCGCGGCGCATGCCGTGGCCGGGACGGTCCAGTGTGGACTTGCTCGTGCCGAGGGCGGAGCTGGCGGACTGGTGGCGGCGGATCACCGACGCGGGCGCGCGCCCCGCGGGCACCTGGGCCTTCGACGCGCTGCGCGTGGAATCGCTCCGGCCGCGGCTCGGCGTCGACACCGACGAGCGCGCGATCCCGCACGAGGTCAACTGGATCGGCTCCGCCGCGCACGTGGCGAAGGGCTGCTACCGCGGCCAGGAAACCGTGGCGAAGGTGCACAACGTGGGCCGCCCGCCCCGGCAGATGGTGCTCCTGCACCTCGACGGGTCACCCGAGATCGCACCGGAGACCGGCGAACCGGTGCGGCTCGGCGAGCGCGTGGTCGGCCGCGTCGGCAGCGTGGCGCAGCACCACGAACTCGGTCCGGTGGCGCTCGCGCTGGTCAAACGGTCCGTCCCGGTGGATGCCGAACTGCTCGTCGGCGAGGAGGACCACGTGGTCCAGGCCGCCATCGACCCGGACTCGATGCCGGGCGAGCACGTCGCCCCCGGCCGCGAGGCCGCCCAGCGGCTGCGCGGCTGACGCTGGCGTGCGAGGACGACATAGGTAAGGATGTGCGCGTGATCGAAGTCCGGCCCGGTGGGCGCCGACGTATCGACCGCGTGCTCGACGGGGGATACGTGCGCCAGCTCGGCGAGTTGACGCTGACCGTGCTGCGCGAGCGTCGAGACGAAGCGGCGCAGGAGGAAACCGACCTTTCCTACCTGCGCAGACTCCTGCACGCCAGAATCGACATCGTGCGCGCCGAGCAGCAGCGCCGCAGCTCGGGCGGCGAAAGCATCGTCGACCAGCTGGCCAGCATCCTGTCCGACGCCGCGCTCGGCAGCTCTGGCCGCCACCAGCAGCTCGAACCGTCGCGCGCGGGTGAGCACCGCCGCCAGGCCGAAGCGCTCGTCGGCAACTCGGACCTCACCGACGTCGGCGCGCTGACCGACGACAAGCTCGCCGAGGCACTGCGCACCTACACCGACGAAGAGATCTCGGTGTCGACGCGAAGGCGCGAGGTGCAGGCCGTGGTCGACACGATCAACGCGGAGATCGCCGCGCGGTATGCCGAGGGGAAGGCCTCGGTGGACGAACTGCTGGACACCGAGCGGGGGCGGAAGGGCCCGGAGTGAGCAACCCGGTGCTCGTGGAGGTCGTCCGCTCCGGCTTCGTCGAAAGCGTGCACCGCGGCGCGCTCGTGGTCCTCGCCCCGGACGGCCGCCCTGTCCTGTCCGCGGGCGACGTGACCAGCCCGATCTACCCGCGCTCGTCGAGCAAACCGCTGCAGGCGCTGGCAATGCTGCGGCACGGCCTCGGCCTCGACGGTGAGGACCTGGCGCTGGCGTGCGCGTCCCACAGCGGCGAGCCGCGCCACGTGCGCGGCGTGCTGGACCTGCTCGACCGGTTCGGGCTGGGGGAAGGCGATTTGCGCTGTCCCGAAGCCGTTCCGATGGTGGGCGGGACCAAGGCCCGCCGAGCGGCGATGAACTGCTCCGGCAAACACGCCGCGATGCTCGTGACCTGCGTCGAAGCGGGCTGGGACCGGCCGGGGTATTCCGACCCGGAGCACCCGCTGCAACGGGCTGTCGCGACGACGATCGAGGAGCTGACCGGCGAGCGGATCGCGGATCCCGGCGTCGACGGCTGCGGCGCGCCGCTGTTCCCCTACTCGCTGACCGGGCTCGCGCGGGCCTTCGGACGGCTGGTGACCGGGGCCGCTGGCGCACCGGGCACCCGGATCGCCGACGCGATGCGCGCGCACCCGTGGCTGGTCGCGGGCACCGGCAGGGAGGACACCGCGCTCATGCGCGGTGTCGACGGGCTGCTCGCGAAAGGAGGCGCCGAGGGCGTGCACGCGGTCGCACTCGCCGACGGCACCTCGATCGCGCTCAAGATCGACGACGGGAACCCGCGCGCCAGGATGCCGGTGCTCGTCGCCGCGCTCCGGCGGCTCGGCGCCCTCTCGGCGGACGCCGCGTCCGGGCTGCCCGGCCTCGACCCGGTCCTCGGCGGCGGCGAACCCGTCGGCGAACTCCGCGCTCGCCTCGGGTGATCGGTCAGTTGTGGTGTTCCTGGCTCGCCAGGCCGGCCCAGTACTCGCGGAGCTTGCTGAACAGGCCGCCGAGCCGTTCCACGTTGCCGGTCCGCAGCGCGTCGAGGATGCCGTGCACGTCCTCCGCCGAGTGGTCCGAGCTGAGCGTCTCGTCGTCGAGGAGCTGCACGAGCCCGCCGTAGTCGAGTTCGATCACGGCGTCGTCGTCGAAGTTGTCCAGCCACTGGCCGGTCTCGGCGAGGATCCGCGCCGGGCCGGACTCGCCGAGGGTGTTCTCCACCAGGTCCTGCGCCTCGGCGACCCGGATGACCGCGTCCGACATGGCGACCCGCCACGACAGCTCGCGCGCCGGATCCTGCCTGCCCTTGCCCAGCACCAGCTTGCGCTCCTCGGGTTCGACGATCGCGAACCACGGCAGCGGCACCGTCCAGGTCGTCGACAGCACGTGGACGGCGGGCCGGAGCAGCTCGCCGAGTGCCGAGGTGGTGCGGCTACGCACCGTCTCGGCGGTCACGCCTCCCGCCGAGAGGATCGACGCGCGCAGCGTCGGATGAGCGTCGCCGAGGAAGTTCACGAGCGCGGCGGCCGACCTCGCGCGCAGCTCCAGCGGGCACACGTACGGCTCGCTCGCCGCGCCGCCGCTGGGCACGTCGGCGGGGTCGAGGACCAGGACGTCGGTACGGGTGCTCGGCGCGGCCTTGCCGTCGGCCAGCTCGGCGGGGAGCAGGCGCACCGGTGCCGCGGTTTGTGATTTGAGCCACATCCGCTGCTCGCGCTCGCCAACGGTTCCCCTGGTCAGCTTGGCGGCCTTGACCGCGTCGAGCAGCGGCCTGCCGGGAGGTTCGCCGAAGGCCGACAGCGGTTCGTAGACCCGCAAGTACGCCACGAAGGGACGGAGCACCCCTGAATCGTGGCACGGAGACCTGGCCGGAACACCACCGACCGGCGCAACGACCGTCACGGACCGTCGCGACGCGGTCCGGTGCCGCGCTCGATCCGGCGTCCCGAGAGGACTGTCACGACCGGCACACGGTGCCACGTCGCACGGGACCCCTGCGACACGGTACGGTGTGCACAGGAAATAGTTGTCGAGACGATGCGGGGCCGCCGTTTCCCCCGGCCGCCCCGCCCCTGTGCGAGGGGGTCGAGCCATGGGGCGCGGCCGGGCTAAGGCCAAGCAGACGAAGGTGGCGCGAGAGCTCAAGTACAGCACTCACGACACCGATTTCGATGCTTTGCAGCGCGAGCTGTCCAGTAGTTCCTCTGACGACAGGCACGAGGACGACAAGCGGTACGACGAGGACCCGTACGACGGGTACGACGAATACCGCCGTTGAGGCGAGTTCACACGAGGGTGGGACCAGGGCACCACGCCCGGACCCACCCTCGTGTCTCGCCCTGTCCTTCTTCGCCATGACCAGACAAGGGAGCCAGCGATGCCGGGTATCGAACAGGTGGGCGTGGTCGGTGCCGGGCTGATGGGCTCCGGCATCGCCGAGGTGCACGCCAAGGCCGGACTGGACGTCGCGGTCACCGAGGTGAGCCAGCCCGCGCTCGACGCCGGGCGCGCGCGCATCGAGAAGTCGCTGCAACGCGGCGTGAAGAACGGCAAGCTCAGCGAGGCCGACGCGGACGCCGCGCTCGGCAGGCTCACCTTCACCACCGATCTCGAGGCCTTCGCCGACCGCGATCTCGTCGTCGAGGCGATCCTCGAACAGGAGCAGGCGAAGCTCGACGTGTTCGCCAAGCTCGACAAGATCGTCACCAGCGAGGACGCGATCTTCGCGTCCAACACCTCGTCGATCCCGATCATGAAGCTCGGGATGGCCACCGGGCGCCCGGCGCACGTGGTGGGCATCCACTTCTTCAACCCGGTGCCCGTGCTGCCGCTCGTCGAGCTGGTGCCGTCGCTGCTGACCGGCGAGGAAACCATCGCCCGCGCCGAGGCGCACGCCACCGAGACGCTGCGCAAGACCGTGATCCGCTCGCAGGACCGCGCCGGGTTCATCGTGAACTCGCTGCTGATCCCGTACCTGCTGTCCGCGATCCGGATGATCGAGTCCGGGTTCGCCTCGGCCGAGGACATCGACCGCGGCATGGAACTGGGCACCGCGCACCCGATGGGCCCGCTGCGCCTGGCCGACCTGATCGGCCTCGACACCGTCAAGGCCATCGCCGAATCGATGTACACCGAGTTCAAGGAACCGCTGTACTCGCCGCCCCCGCTGCTGCTGCGCATGGTCGACGCGGGCCTGCTCGGCAAGAAGTCCAGCCGCGGCTTCTACTCGTACTGAATATCGCGCGGCAAAATTTGCGCTGCCAGGGCGCGGCACCCGAGGTGACCCGCCGGTTGGTCGCGGGGTGCGCCCTGCCATCGCAAATTTAGAGGGCCCAGGGGCCCTGCGCGCGACTGCACGCTCCCGGCGCGCGGGGCGCACCGGATCGCAGTGGTGGTCAGGTTGGCAATGGCCGGGCCTCCGGCCCGGACCTCGCGGCACTCGGACGGTAGGCAGGCGGGCGGGTCTGGGGTAGGTGGCGGGCGACGTTTAGCCCGCGAACTGCAGGTGGGCGGGTGGGGTTGTCGCGTTCGGGTGAGGCAAGATGCGCGCCATGGATGAGCCGTTGAGGGTCGGGTTGGTCGGTGCTGGGCCGTGGGCGATTTCGACGCACGCGCCCGGGCTGGCCGATCACCCCGGTACGACGCTGACGACGGTCTGGGCTCGCCGCGAGGAGGCCGCGCGGCCCCTGTCCGAGCAGTACGGCGCGAGCGTGTCGACGAGTTTCGACGAGCTGCTGGACCAGGTCGACGCGGTGGCGTTCGCGGTGCCGCCCGCGGTGCAGGCCGAGCTGGGCGTGCTCGCGGCGGAACGGGGCAAGCACCTGATCCTGGAGAAGCCGATCGCGCCGGACCTCGCCACGGCGACGCGGCTCGCCGACGCGGTCGAGGGCGCCGGAGTGGCGGCGCTCGTGCTGCTCACGCTCCGCTACACGATGGCCGCGCAGGAATGGCTGTCCGGGCTCGCCGCGGCGGGCGGCTGGCGGGGCGGGGCGGCGCGCTGGCTGTCCGGCGCCCTGCTCGGCGACGGCTACCGGGACTCCTCCTGGCGCCACCACGACGGCGCGCTCGCCGACGTCGGGCCGCACGCGCTGGACTTCCTCGATGCCGCGCTCGGCCCGATCGACCGCGTTCTGGCCGCTAACCGCACTCCGGAAGACCTCTGGCACCTGATGCTCCAGCACGACGGCGGCGCGGTCAGCACGGCGACGCTCTCGCTCAAGCTCCCCGTGCAGCCGACCGTCGTCGAGGTGGCGGTGTACGGGGAACACGGGTATCGGACGCTCGGCCGCAAACCGGGCTCGCGCGAGGAGTCCTACACGACGCTGCTCGACGACTTCGCCGCGATGATCGCGAGCGGCACCACCGAGCACCCGTGCGACGTGCACCGCGGCGTGCACCTTCAGCGCCTCCTGGACGAAGCCCGCGCACTCGCCGCCTGAGCCCGTCGCAGCAGCGGCCACGCGAGCAGGATCGCGATCAGCGCGTACACCCCGATCGCGAGCGGCGAGTTCACCAGCCCGGTGAGCGAGCCGTCCGAGAGCTGCAGCGCGCGCCGCATCTGCTGTTCGGCGGCCGGGCCGAGGATGACGCCGATGATCGCGGGCAGCACCGGCAGCCCGTACCGCCGCATCGCGAACCCGATCACCCCGATCACGAACAGCAGCACCAGGTCGAGCACGTTCCCGCCGACCGCGTAGGCGCCGACGCTCGCGAAGAACAGGATTCCCGCGTACAGGTACGGCCGCGGGATCCGCAGCAGCTTCGCCCACACCGGCGCCATCGGCAGGTTGATCACCAGCAGCAGCACGGTGCCGACGAACAGGCTCGCGATGAGCCCCCACACCAGCCCCGACTCGCGCTCGAACAGCAGCGGGCCCGGCTGGATGCCGTACTGCTGGAACGCGGCGAGCATGACCGCGGCAACCGCCGTGGTCGGCAGTCCGAGCGTCAGCATCGACACGAGCGTGCCGGCAGCCGACGCGCTGGCCGTCGACTCGGGACCGGCGACACCCTCGATGGCGCCGGAGCCGAACTCGTCGCGATGCCGCGAGAGCCGCTTTTCGGTGACGTAGGACAGAAAAGTGGGGATCTCGGCGCCGCCCGCGGGGATCGCGCCGAACGGGAACCCGATGAGCGGCCCGCGCAGCCACGGCTTCCAGGTCCGCCGCAGGTCCGCTTTGGACAGCCACGGCCGTCCGACCGGGATCGGCTCGGCCTGCTTGTGCCGCAGGTGCGCGGCCACCCACAGCGACTCGCCGACCGCGAACAGCCCGACCGCGACAATCACCACGTCGATGCCGTCGGACAGGTGCAGCGAGCCGAACGTCAGCCGCGCCTGCCCGGTCATCTCGTCGAGCCCGATCAACCCGATGGTCAGGCCGATCAGCAACGAGGCGAACCCCCGCACGCGGGACTTCCCGACCACCGAGGTCACCGCGACGAACGCGAGCACCATGATCGCGAAGTAGTCCGGCGCGCCGATGTCCACCGCGAGCGAGGCGACCGTCGGCGCGAGCAGCACGAGCGCGGTGGTGCCGATGAGCCCGCCGACGAAGTGCCCGATCGCGGCCGCGGCCAGCGCCTGCGCGCCCTTTCCCTTGCGCGCCATGGGGTTTCCCTCGATGGCGGTGACCACGGCCGCGGATTCGCCCGGCGTGTTCAGCAGGATCGACGTGGTGGAGCCGCCGAACATGCCGCCGTAGTAGATCCCGGCGAACATGATGAACGCGGCCGTCGGGTCGAGCCCGTAGGTCACCGGCAGCAGCAGCGCGACGGCCATCGCGGGCCCGATGCCCGGCAGCACGCCGATCGCGGTGCCCAGCAGCACGCCGACCGCGGCGAAGAGCAGGTTCGCCGGGGTGAGCGCGGTGCCGAACCCGTTCAGCAGCAACGAGATCGAGTCCATCAGAACGCTCCCATCAGCGGGCCGCCCGGCAACGAGACGCCGAGAAGCTGGTCGAAGGCGAACCAGGTGACGAGCGAGATCCCGGCCGACAGCAGCGGATCGCGCACGAAGTGCCTGCTGCCCAAGGCATACGAAGCGCCCCAGAACAGCAACGCCGACGAGATCGGGAACCCGACGAGGTCGATGAGCGCGGCGTTGGCGAGGAAGGCGCCTGCCAGCATGAGCACCGTCCGCCAGTCCGCTGGCGCGTCGAGATCGACGTCCTCGCCGCCTTCCGCCTCGCCCTTGCCGCCCCGCAGGACGTCGCGCGCGAGCAGCACCGAGATCAGCACGAGCAGCGTGCCGACGACCACCGGCACCGCCTTCGGCCCGACCGGCCCGCGCTGGGCGAAGTCGGTCGGGATGCGGAGCGCGTCGGTCAGCACGAGCACGCCGAGCGCCAGCAGGAAAGCGCAGATCCCGAGTTCGGAATGCGCGCGAAACCACGACTTCGGTTTGTCCACAGTAGACTCGGTCATGCCAGCCCCAGCTCCTTCAGCACCGACGCGACGCGGTCGCTTTCCGCGTCGAGGAACGCGCCGAACTCGTCCCCGACGGCGAACGCGTCGGCCCATCCGTTGCGCCGCATGGCTTCCTGCCACTGCGGCGAGGCGTGCAGCTTGCCGAACATCGCGACCAGCCGGTCCCGGTCGGCCCCGCGGATTCCCGGTGGCGCGACGATCCCGCGCCAGTTCGTGAAGTCGACGTCCACACCGGACTCCTTGAGCGTCGGCGCGTCGATACCGGGCACCCGCTCGGCCCCGGTCACCGCGAGCGCGCGCAGCTCACCCGCTTCGATCTGGTCCCTGGTCTCGCCGATACCGGAGACCCCGAACCCGACCTTGCCGCCGAGCACCGAGGCCATCAGCTCGCCGCCGCCGTCGAAGGGGATGTAGCTGACCGACTTCGGCGCGATCCCGGCCGCCTTCGCCATCAGCATCGGCGCGAGGTGGTCGGGACCGCCCGGCGCCGAACCGCCGCCGACCGCGACCCCGCCGGGATTCGCCTTCCACGCGGCGAGCAACTGGCCGATGGTGCGGTACGGGGAATCCTTGCCCACCACCACGATGTCGGATTCCTCGGTCAGCTTCGCGATCGGCGTGGTGTCCCGCAACGACGACGGCGCGTGGTTCGTGTACACCGCGCCCACCACGCCGAGTCCCATCGACATGACGAGCTTGCCGTTGCCGCGTTCGTTGACGAGCCTGCCGAGGCCGACGGTGCCGCCAGCACCGGGCAGGTTGAACACCTCCGTGGTGCCGTTCAGCCCCGCGTCCTCGATGGCCTTCGCGGCGGTGCGCGCCGTGATGTCGTAGCCGCCGCCGGGCGAATTCGGCACCATCACGCGGAGGCCGCGGATCCGGTCGCCGCCGTCGTCGCCACCGGACGAGACGAGCGGCGGGACGAACAGCACCAGCAGCAGCGCGCCGAGCACCGCGAACCAGTGTTTCGGGTTTCGCATCGAGCCACCTCACTGTGACCTGGGGATGCCGGGATCCTGAAGCGGATCGCGGCGGATGTCTCGCTTGTGCGCGTTTCGGTACTTGTGGTCATTGTGGTCACCGGGGACGAAGGGGGCGAAATGCGATAGTGGGCCGCGCAACCGGAGGAGGAGGCCGCGATGGGCGCGAAGGGCTCGCTCGCACGTCAGCTGCTCGGCTGGCAGCTCGTGATCGTGTTCGCGCTGCTGGCCTGCGTCGCGGTGTTCTCGGTGATCAAGACCGGCGACAGCTTCACCGACACCGAAGGCAGGCGCATGCTTTCGGTCGCCGAGAACGTCGCGGCGACGCGCGGGGTGCGGGTCGCGCTCGAAGACCCGGTGCGCCGCGACCCGCTGCCGATCTTCGCCGAAAGCGCCCGCACCCTGTCCGGCGCCGACTTCGTGATCATCACCGACTCGGCTGGCAAGGTGCTGACCTCGCCCGATCCCGGCCAGCACGGCACTCCGCTGCCACTCGGGGACAGCACCGTCGCAGGTGGACGGTCGTGGGTCGGCGTCGTCGACGGCTCGCTCGTCGCCCACGTGCCGGTGATCGACGACCACGTCCGCGTCGCCGGGTACGTCGCCGCGGGCACGGCGACACCGGGCTTCTTCGAGGGCATCGCCGATTCGCCCGGCAGCGCGCTCGTACTGCTCGCGATCGCGACCGTGCTGGGCCTCGCCGGGTCGGCACTGCTGGCGAGGCGGGTCACCCGGCAGACGCTCGGGCTGGAGCCGCGGGAGATCACCGGCCTGGTGGAGCACCGCGAAGCGCTCCTGCACGGCATCAAGGAAGGCGTGCTCGCCGTGGACACCGATCAGCGCATCACCCTCGTCAACGACCACGCCCGCGAGCTACTCGCGCTCGACCCGGACTGCGTCGGGACCCGGGTCGACGAGCTGGACGTCAACGACCGGCTGCGCGACGTGCTGAGCGGGCGCGCGCACGGGGTCGACCAGATCGTGCTCCGGGCTGGCCGCGTGCTGGTGATGAACCGGATGCCGATCGCGCGCGGCGACCGCACGCTGGGCGCTGTGACCACCTTGCGCGACCGCACGGAACTGGTCGCGCTGCGCGAGGAACTGGCCGCGAACTCCCGCGCCACGGACACGCTGCGCGCGCAGGCGCACGAGTTCACCAATCGGCTGCACACGATCGCCGGGCTCATCGAACTCGGCGAGTACGACGAGGTCCGCCGCTACGTCGACCTGGTGAGCACCGCGCGGGACCGCTGGCACGAGGAGGTCACCGGCAAGATCGGCGACACCGCGGTCGCCGCGCTGCTCATCGCGAAGGCCAGCGTGGCCGCGGAACACGGCGTCGGCCTGCGGCTCACCGAGGACAGCGCGCTCGGCGCCGTCGACGAAACCCTGTCCGCCGATCTGGTGACCGTGCTCGGCAACCTGGTGGACAACGCGCTCGACGCGGTGACGGCGCCGGGAACGGGTGACTGGATCTCGGTCGCGGTCCGGCACGACGGCGGCGAAGTGCTCGTCGAGGTCCGCGACTCCGGTCCCGGCGTCGCGGCGGAGATCGTCACCGAGGTGTTCGCGCACGGTTTCACCACGAAGGCGGCCGAACACGGCGGGCGACGGGGGCTCGGTCTCGCGCTGACCCGCCAGGCGTGCGTCCGCCGCGGCGGCTCGGTGCACGTGCACAATGCGGACGGCGCGGTGTTCACCGCCGTGCTGCCGGTGGAGGGAGCGCGCCCATGACCGTGTCCGTGCTGGTGGTGGACGACGACTTCATGGTCGCGAAGGTGCACAGCGGATATGTGGCGCGCACCGAAGGGTTCGAGGTCGTCGGCGTCGCGCACACCGGGGCGGACGCGTTGCGCGCGATCCGCGAACTGCGGCCGGACCTGGTGCTGCTCGACATCTACCTGCCCGATGTGGACGGTCTCGCGGTGCTGCGCGAGCTGCGCGCCGCTGATTCCACTGTGGACACCGACGTCGTGGTGATCACCGCGGCCCGCGACGTCGACACCATCCGCGGCGCGATGCGCGGTGGCGCGCTGCACTACCTGATCAAACCGTTCACCTACGCCGCGCTCGCCGACCAGCTGCGGCATTTCGGGGCACTGCACCGGAAACTCAGCAGGCTCGCCGACCGGCCAGCCGCCGCGCAGACCGATGTGGACGATGTGTTCGGCGCGCGCCCCCGTAGCGCACCGACGCTACCGAAGGGGTTGACCGCGCAGACCGCGAACCTCGTCGAACGCGCGCTGCGCGACCACCCGGACGGGTTATCCGCCACCGAATGCGCCATCGCGACCGAGCTTTCCCGGCCCAGCGCGCGCCGGTACCTCGAACACTTCGCCGCACACGGGAAGGCCGAAGTTCGCCTGCGCTACGGCGGTACCGGGCGGCCGGAACGGCAATACCACTGGCGCGATTGACAAAATCGGCGACACGCGAAACCCCGCTCAAGATCACCGAAAAGGTACCGCCGCTGACCGCGCCGATTCCGGCGCGCGGTGCGAGGGTGATCTTGGGAGTCGTGTTTTTCGGGGAGGCACCACCATGGATGTCCTGCTGCGCGAATTCGGGGTGATGATCCCGATCTCGCTGACGGCGCTGCCACTCGCGATGTTCGCGTGGCCGTTCGTGACCGTGCTGCGCAGGCGAAGACATCCGCTGCGCACGGCCAGCCTGACCGCGGCCGCGGACGTGGCGATCGCGCTGGCGGCCGGGCTGGCACTGGCACTGGTGACGGTGCCCGTCGGTGATTCGGACCGCAGCGAACTGCACCTCATGCCCGGCGAAGACATCCGCGACGCGCTGAGCGGCGGTTCGCTGTGGCAGGTCGCCGGGAACGTGCTGCTGCTGGCCCCGATCGGGGTGCTGCTGCCGTTCCGGCTGAGACGGGCGCGGTCGCTGCGCATGGTCGCCGGCTGCGCGCTGGTGTTGTCCGTGCTGGTCGAATCGCTGCAGTTCCTGATCCACGCCGGCCGCGTCACCTCCGCCGACGACGTGCTGCTCAACACCATCGGGGCCGCGGCGGGCGCGGCGACGAGCAGGCCGTGGTGGCGACCGCGGGCACGGCACGCCGCCGTCACGATCCCGCTGCCGAGACGGCCGAATGTCCCTTGCCAGCCCGTCCGGCCCGTGCGAAGGTGCGCGCGGCCGACCTGGCCACCGGCTTCGAGCACGGGGAACGTCTTGTGGTTGCCGCCCGCTCCGGCGCGGCTCGGGAGTCCCGTACGCCGCTCCACCACCTACGTTCTTTCCGCTTCTCCTTGTGCTCGAAGGGTTTCCCCGCACCGTGTCCTTTCCGCGGGCGCCCCCGCGGTCATCCCCTCACCGCGCCGCGGCGGCGGACCGTGACACCGACCGGATCGGCCACGGCGCCACATCCGAAGAGTCCGATGTGGACAAATCGGTTGCAAACCATCGCCGACAGAATCTGTTGCCACGACGGGAACATTTCTCCGATCGGCAAATCGCGAGATGCATGCCCCGAAAGTGACCTTCAGGGCGCTCAGGTCGCCGAAAGTCACAGTGATGCCGGGGTGCCACGCGGGTGTTCCGCAAGATCAGTGGCGGAGGCCGCTTTGGTCCCCGAAAGCCACCTTCGGGGACTCTAGCCTCGGTCTTTCATGGTGATCTGTAGGTGATGTTGATGTTGGAGATGTTGATGTTGTTGGGTGTGGTTTTGGGTGTGGGCAGGTTGTAGTTGCCGATCTGCTGGGGTATCGGCTGCTCCGGGGTCTTTCGGGTTGTCGGGTCAGGGGTGGTGTGGGTTAGGGGAAAGCGGTGCGGATGCGGTGGAATCCGGTGGCGATTGCGGGGGCCCAGCGCCATGTCCGGTCGATGCGCAGATGGGTTTGGCGTGCGCTGCGGGTGATGCGGGCGGCGACGTGCAGGACGCGGTAACGGAAGGTGGTGATCTCGATCCGGGCGAGGTCGGGCTGGTCGGTGAAGCCGATCAGTTGGCTCCAGCAGACCAGGTCGATCGCGGTGAGCACGGCCTGTAGCCAGGCTGTGTTTTCGGCGAGTCCGCGACAGGGCAGGTTGCGCAGGCCGGTGGCTTTGGCCTCGCGGATGCGGTCTTCCATCCGGGCGCGTTGACGGTGTCGCAGTTCCAGCCCGGCGGCCTGGCCGGGGATGATCCCGGGTGCGGTGTCGGTGAGCAGCGCGGTGATCCGCATCCCGTCGGCGTCGGTGAATCGTAGCTGCGCGCCGGGGTGCGGGCGTTCTTTGCGCAGGATCAGCCGTGACCCTTCGGGCCACTTCGACAGGTCGATCGCGGTGCTGATCTCGGTGACCCAGGCTCCGTCCCGGATCCCGTCCCCAGGCTCGACCGCGGGATGCCAGCACGAAGCCGGGATCGCGTCGACGATGCGCTGCACCCGCGCGTCGACCGGGAACCCGAAGGAGAACCCGACGCCCCGGTCCCGGCAGGTCTGGGCGAAGGTGTGGCTGGCCCCGGCGGAATCACTGCGCGCGAGCAGCCGCGGCGAATCGGGGTCGCCGGGGCGGGGCCGGGCGTAGGTGGGCAACGCCGCCAGCGCCGCATCGAGCACGGCGACGTGATCGGCCGCGGTGCTCGACCCCGCGTTGCCTGGGCGCAGCAACCCGGCCAAGGCTTCCCCGCCGGCGATCTGCGGGCGATCGAGGAAACACAACAGCGGGTGAAACCCGAACGTGTGCTTCCACGTCGCTGCCGCGTCCTGCTTGTCCGAGTGCGCCAGCACGATCGTGGCATCGAAATCCAGACACAGCTCCTCGGACAGGTCCGGGGCAGCCCCGGCCTCCCACGCCCGTTGCCGCGCGGCGGCACGGGCGGCCTGCACCGCGGGCAGATGGGCCTCGTCGATCCGCTCGAGTAACCGCCACGCCGTCGGCATCGACGCGACCGGCCCGAACAGATCCTCCCGGTCCCGCAGCACCGCGATCCCCGACACCGCGTCCGCGCCATCCGCGATCGCCACCGCCACATCAGCGAACACCTGCCCCGGCGCATGCACCGCGACACCACGATAAGTATCAGCCAACGCCGAGTTCACCGCCCCGACCAAACCCGTGACCTCAGCCATCTCCCGCAACAACCCGACACCAGCATGCGACACGACACCAGCACCATCCGCGCTGACCTTCACCCGACCAGAACGCTTGCTATCCTTCACCCGCGAAGTGCCTTCCCGTTCGAGAAACCGGACCCTAGACAAGTCCCAGTTTCCCCTACAGGACAGGCACTTTCGCGCATTCAACCCCCACGACACCCCACCACCCATGAAACACCCAGGCTAGCGCCATTTTCTCGGCCCTCGCGGGTGCGCGGGCCCGGGCTGATGCATGCCCCGAAGGTGGCCTTCGGGGCGCTAGACGCCACAAATCCACCCCTCGCACACTCGACCACCGCGACGCGCATGCCCCGAAAGTGACCTTCGGGGCGCTCAAGTCCCCGAAAGCCACCTTCAGGGCATCACCAGATCCCGGACCGCCCGGCCCCGAAGGGAATGTCCTATGAGGACAAGCGAAAACGTGCGCATCTAGTCGTCGAAGCGGGTGCGGCGGGAGCGTTTCACGTCGCCGCGCCGCTTCTTCGCGGCGATGCGGCGTTCCTTCGAACCACGAGTCGGTTTCGTGGCGCGCCGGGGCGGCGGTGGCGGCGCGGTCGCGTCGCGCAGGGTGTTGACTAGGCGCGCCCGCGCCGCTTCCCGGTTCATCAGCTGCGCGCGGTGCTCGCTGGCGACGATCGTCAGCACGCCGTCCACGAGCCTGCCCTCCAACCGTTCGAGCAGCCGCGCCCGCACGTGCTCGGGCACCGATGGCGAGTTCGCCACGTCGAACGACAGCTCCACGCGGGAGTCGGTGGTGTTCACGCCCTGCCCGCCGGGCCCGGACGACCGCGAAAACCGTTCGCGCAGTTCGCCGTCCGGCACCACGAACGACCTACTCACCACCAGGTCTTCCATCGGCTACCGCAACATCTAAAAACGCGGATGATCGCCGGAAAGGGTGGCGCGGGGACCGTCGACGTCGTCGGCTGGCCGCACGTCACCGAGCACCCAGGCCGGCACGTGGCGCGCGGTCAGCACGGCGAGCGCGCGGTCGACGTCCTCCGGCCCGACCACCGCGACCATGCCGACGCCCATGTTGAACGTCTTCTCCATCTCGGCGCGCTCGACCTTGCCGCGCTGCGCGATCAGCGCGAACACCGGCGCGGGAGTCCAGCTGCCCCGTTCGAGCGCCGCGGTCAGCCCGCGCGGCATGACCCTGGCGAGGTTCGCCTCCAGCCCGCCGCCGGTGATGTGCGCGAACGTGCGCACCTCGGCCTCGGCGGCCAGCGCCAAGCAGTCCTTCGCGTAGATCTTGGTCGGTTCGAGCAGTTCCTCGCCGAGGGTGCGGCCGAACTCCTCGACGTGCCCGTCGAGCGGCATCCTGGCGATCTCCAGCAGCACGTGCCTCGCCAGCGAGTACCCGTTGGAGTGCAGCCCCGACGAGCCGAACCCGATCACCACGTCACCGGGGCGCACGTTCTCCGGCGAAAGCAGGTCCGCCGCCTCGACGACGCCGACGCCGGTGGCCGACACGTCGTAGTCGTGCTCGCCCATCAGCCCGGGGTGCTCGGCCGTCTCGCCGCCGAGCAGCGCGCAGCCCGCCTGGACGCAGCCTTCGGCGATCCCGCCGACGATCGCCGCGATCTTCTCCGGGTGCACCTTCCCGACCGCGATGTAGTCCTGCAGGAACAGCGGTTCGGCGCCGGTGACCACGAGATCGTCGACGACCATCGCCACCAGGTCGATGCCGATCGTGTCGTGCTTGTCGAGGGTCTGCGCGACCGCGAGCTTGGTGCCGACACCGTCTGTCGACGAAGCGAGCACCGGCTCCTTCCAGCGGTCGAGCTTCAGCGAGAACAGCCCCGCGAAACCGCCGACCCCACCGAGCACCTCGGGCCTGCTCGCCCGCTGTGCGTGCGGCTTGAGCAGCTCGACGGCTTGGTCACCGGCGTCGATGCTGACCCCGGCGGCGGCGTAGGTGGCGCTCGTGGACTCGCTCACGGCAAGCGCACTCCATCCTGGAAGTTCGAAGGGTTGAGCGGAAGATGCTACGGGCGCCGGACGGCGTCTTCGGCACCGTACCCGGCTGGCGTGACCGGCTGGCCCGCCCCGTCCGCCGCTTCCAGGCTCTCCAGCAGGTGCTTGCCGATGAGGGCGTCCTCCGGCAGCGCGATCGGGTACTCGCCGCTGAAGCACGCCGTGCACAGCCGGGTGCGCGGCTGCTCGGAGGCGGCGACCAGGCCGTCCAGCGAGACGTAGCCGAGCGAATCGGCGCCGATGGAGCGGCGGATCCCGTCCGCGTCCACGCCGTTCGCGACCAGCTCCGCGCGCGAGGCGAAGTCGATGCCGTAGAAGCACGGCCAACGCACCGGCGGCGACGCGATCCGCACGTGCACCTCCAGCGCCCCCGCTTCGCGGAGCATGCGCACGAGCGCGCGCTGGGTGTTGCCGCGCACGATCGAATCGTCCACCACGACCAGGCGCTTACCGCGGATGACCTCGCGCAGCGGGTTCAGCTTGAGCCGGATGCCGAGCTGGCGGATGGTCTGCGACGGCTGGATGAAGGTGCGCCCCACGTAGGCGTTCTTCACCAGGCCGGAGCCGTACGGGATACCGGAGCCCTGCGCGTACCCGATGGCCGCGGGCGTGCCGGACTCCGGCACCGGGATCACCAGATCGGCGTCCGCGGGGTGCTCGGCGGCCAGCCGCCTGCCGATGTCGACGCGGGTGGCGTGCACGCTGCGCCCGGCGATCGTGGTGTCGGGGCGTGCCAGGTAGACGTACTCGAACACGCAGCCCTTCGGCTCCGGGTTCGCGAACCGCGTGGAGCGCAGGCCCTCCGCGTCGATCGCGATCAGCTCGCCCGGCTCGACCTCGCGCACGAACGAAGCGCCGACGATGTCGAGCGCGGCGGTTTCGCTGGCGACCACCCAGCCGCGTTCGAGCCTGCCCAGCACGAGCGGGTGCACGCCGTGCGGGTCGCGCGCCGCGTACAACGTGGACTCGTCGGCGAAGACGAGGCAGAACGCGCCGCGCAGGGTCGGCAGCAGGTCGAGCGCGGCGGCCTCGATGCCCTTGTCGGCCGCGTTCGCCGCGAGCAGGCCGCACACGAGGTCGGAGTCGCTCGACGACCCGGTGAGCCCGGCGTGCGGCTTGAGCCCGGCTTCGACGGTGCGCTGGCGCAGCTCGGCGGTGTTGACCAGGTTTCCGTTGTGCGCGAAGGAAAGCCCGCTGCCGGTCTCGGTGGTACGGAAGATCGGCTGCGCGTTCTCCCAGATGGTGGAGCCGGTGGTCGAATACCGGCAGTGGCCGACCGCGATGTGCCCCTGGAGCGACTGCAGGACCTGCTCGTCGAACACCTGGCTGACGAGCCCGAGGTCCTTGAACACGACGATCTGCGAGCCGTCGGACACCGAGATGCCCGCGGCTTCCTGCCCGCGGTGCTGCAGCGCGTACAGGCCGTAGTAGGTCAGCTTCGCGACCTCTTCACCCGGAGCCCAGACGCCGAAGACGCCGCACTCCTCGCGGGGCTCGGGGTCGGGCTGGTCGGTGAGGACAGGTCCAGTGGATGACTGGTCGGAAAGCACCGAAGAGCTCCTGAGAACGAGGGCTGGCTGCGTCACCAGTGTAAACGGTGACGGAGTGGATCAGACCCCGTACGCAGTGGCTCTGACCACTCCGTACGGGGTCTCCCCCTCGGGTTTCAGGAAGCCTGAAGCCATTTCGCCCGCCCAGGCGAACCCGGGACCCAGCACCCGTTCACCGGCGCGTCGCCACGACCGGGTACCTCGTCTTCCGCCGCGCCGGGGACGTGGTCCTCCGGCAGCGACAGCACCTGCTCCAGTACCGCCTGCACGGACCCGGTCGCCTGCCACAGCACCGTCGCCGGCTCGAGGATGTCCTCGCCTGCCGGGATGCGGGTGGCGAGCACCTCGTCCGCGGCGTGCAGCCGCACCACGTCGACCATGCCGTCGTGCACCCGGACACCGACCACGGCCAGCACCTCGCCATCCGCGTTGCGCGGGTGGACGAACTGGAAACCGCGTTCGATGAGGTGCTGCAGCCCGGTTTCGAGATCAACGATTTCCGGCGTGGGCGCCGGTTCGGGAAACGCGCTGCGGGGAAAAGCGGTACTACTGAAGGACATAGTCGAATTCACCGTCCTTGGCGCCGCCGAGGAACGCCTCCATCTCGGCGCGCGTGTAAACCAGCGCGGGGCCTTCCGGGAATCGCGAGTTCCGTACCGCGATCTCTCCGGAATCCAGTGTCGCCACCTCGACGCAGTTTCCGAGCGCGCCGCTACGCCTGCTCTTGCGCCAGGTGACCCCGACGAGCAGCTCGGACGACATGCCGTTGCTGAACCGTTCCGCCATGATCCCCACCTTTCCCGACGTGATACCCGGGGGATGCATCTGCACGTGCATTTGCCTGTGATCGAAAAGGTAGCACGCGTACCTGCAGGCGTAAATGCACGTGCAGCAAGATTCCGAAAACTTCTCGCACAGTGAGGAACGGCGTGATCGACAATCCACGTATGAGTGAGTGCCGAGGAAAACCGGCGGAACGAGAACTACGAATAGTGACCGGAATTGGCTACGGTTCGTGAGCGCACTAGTCGCTGTCCGCAGCGGCCCGTGCCAGGCCTCAGAGTTCGGCGCGCAGCTTCGACAACGTCTGGCGCGTGCGTTCCGGCGTCTCCGCGTCGACCGCGAGCCTGTCCAGCGCGCGGCTGTAGGTCTCGATCTCGTCCGGTTTCTCCTGGTAGAGCGCGCCGCTCAGGAACTCCAGGTACACGATGTCCGGCAGCTCCTCTTCGAGGAAGCGCAACAGCGTGAACGCGCCTTCGGCCGAGTAACCGCTCAACCGGTACGGCACCACCTGGAGCGAGATGTTCGGCAGCGTCGTCATCTCGAGGAGCTGACCGATCTGGGCGCGCATCGCCCTGGTGCCGCCGATCGGCCGGTGCAGCACCGACTCGTCGATCACCGCCCACAGCCGCGGCGCGTTCGGCCTCGCGAGGAGCTTCTGCCGCCGCATCCGCAGCGCCACCCTGCGCTCGACCTCGTCGTCGGCCACGTCGGGGCGGCCGTGGCTGGCCACCGCGCGCGCGTAGTCCTCGGTCTGCAGCAGGCCGGGCACGAACTGCAGCTCGTAGGTCTGGATCCGCGAAGCCGCTTCTTCGAGGCCGACGTAGTCGTCGAACCAGCGCGGCATCAGGTCGTTGTAGCGGTGCCACCAGCCCGGCTGGTTCGACTGCTTCACCAGCTCCAGGAACTGCTCGCGCTCCTCGGTGTTCTCGATGCCGTACATCGTCAGCAGGTCCACGACGTCGCGTTCCTTGAACCCGACGCGGCCGAGCTCCAGCCTGCTGATCTTGGATTCCGAGCCGCGGATGTTGTACCCGGCTTCGGCACGGGTGACACCGGCGCTTTCCCGCAGGCGGCGCAACTGCGTCCCGAGCACCATCCGCCGCGCGGTAGGGCCGGTGCCCTGGTCGGCAGCGGGTGGGTTGACCGAGGTCATGGCCGGTTGATCTCCGTTTCGAGGCGTACTGGCTGGGCTCCCCATGACCAGATCGTAGGCGCGACACGCCACGCCGACCACGAGATTCGGCCCGGTTATCGAACGTACACGCCCCGACCACGCCGTCAAGGCCAAGCCCACGTTTACGCGGGCGGTCCACACCCCTACGCTACGTGTGGTCCGAGATATTCGACACATTCGATGTGAAACCCCCTGAGAGGCTGCGATGGCTGCGCCCGAGTCCGAGGCACCCGTCTACATCGACACGACCAAGGCGAGCATCGCGCGCGTGTACGACGCTTTCCTCAACGGCAAGGACAACTACGAAGTGGACCGCGAGGTGCTGCACCGGGTCCAGCAGGCCGCACCGGAGGCGCAGGACCTCGCCACCGAGAACCGCGGCTTCCTGATCCGCGCCTGCCGCTTCCTCGCCGGGCAGACCGGGATCACCCAGTACCTCGACTGCGGGTCCGGGCTGCCGACCGCCGAGAACACCCACCACGTCGTCCAGCGGATCAACCCCGAATCGACCGTGGTCTACGTCGACAACGACCCGGTGGTGCTCGCGCACGGGCGCGCGCTGCTGGAGGAGAACGACCGCACGCACTTCGTCGCGGACGACATCTTCGAGCCCGAAGCGCTGCTGGCGAACGACACCGTGCGCAAGTACCTCGACTTCAGCCAGCCGATCGCGTTCCTGCAGCTGGGCACGCTGCACCACTACAACGGCCCGCACGAGCGGCCGGCCGAGATCATGCGCGAGTTCATCGACAAGCTGCCGTCGGGCTCCTACGTCGCGATCTCGCACTTCCTCGACCCGGAGGACGAGCTGTCCGCGACCGCGCGGCGGATGGAGGAGTTCTTCCTGCACAGCCCGATGGGATCCGGCACGTTCCGCACCACGGCCGAGATCCAGGAGCTGTTCGGCGACCTGGAACTGGTTCCCTCCGGCGGGCACGGCGAGCCGGGCGTGGTCCGCTGCGTCGACTGGTGGCCGGACGGCCCGCGGCTGAAGGAGCTCAACGCGGCGCAGCGCACGATCGCCGGCGGCATCGGGCGGAAGAACTAGGTCAGCCGCGCACGATCGGCAGCCAGCGGGTGAGGTCGGCGCGCGTCCCGGACGCGGAGACGCGGCCGTCCTCCAGCGCTTCGGCCCAGCCGAGGCGGCCCGTCGCCAGCTCCAGCCAGGTGCGCGGGTCCGTCTCGACCACGTTCGGCGGGTTCCCCCTGGTGTGCCTCGGGCCGTCGACGCACTGCACGGCGGCGAACGGCGGCACCCTGACCTCGACGCTGCGGCCCGGCGCGTCGGCGGCGAGCGCCCGCAGGCTCAGGCGGACCGCCTTGGCGAGTTCGGGGCGCGCCGGATCCGGCGCCGAACCGTCCAGCCAAGGGGAAACGGCCAGCACGGCGGCACGTAACTCACCGGGGTCGACCGAACGCGGAGACGTCATCCCCCAACAGTAGAGTGACAGAACATTTCGTTGACACGCAGCGGGAACCGAGGGACGCACATGGCGCAGCGGGACGAGGCCGACCGGCTGGTGACTCCATCCGCGAGCTCAGCACGCCAGGGGAAACCGAAGATCACCGAGGAGATGCGCCGCAACGCGCGGGCGAACCCCAACAGCTGGTTGTACGTGATCGACGAGGCATTCGACCCGAACGGCCCGGTGCCGTCGTGGGCCGTCGTCGGCGCGTACCCGGTGAACTCCGCGGGTGACGTCGTCGAGGACTTCCACCCGAACGACCGGTACCGCCCCTCGCCGAAGGCGCTCGGCTTCCCCGAACCCGGCAACGACCTGGAACGCCTGCTGCAGCTCGTCCGCACCGACCACCGGCCGGCCGAGGACCTGCCGAAGGTCATCCTCGACGCCACGCTGTTCGTGTACGCGCTCGCGCCGATGCAGCGCACGGTCATCGGGTTCCACAACACCGACGGCAGGGTCATGGTGCCCGCGTACACGTCGAAGTCGCTGGTGCCGAAGGAATGGCCGCACGCCCGCGCCGTGCTGGGCAGGGACATGGTCGCCCTGCTCGGCGGGCACTCGGTGGCGATCAACCCGCACGACCTCGTCACCGCCGTCGTCCCGGCGGAACACCTGCTCAAGGCCCTCGACGAGGAGAACCGCGACAAGAGCTAAGCGACACGCCGCGCGCACCAGGCAAGATCACTCCACAGGGTTACACCCGGTTCGCGCATGGGGCTCCATCGAGGCATCGTGACGCACGGAAGACTTGTTTCCGCGCGGAATCGGGAGTCGACGTGAACGTGCCCCATGAGCCGGTTTCCCCTGCCGAGCGTGCGATGCCGCGGGTGATCCCCGCTCGCGAAGGCGCTCGCCCCCCGGCGCCCCAACCGCCACGCGGGCGACACCCGCTCGTGAAGGTGGCCGCCGCGACGGTGGCCGCGGGCGCCCTCGCGGCGGGCCTGGTCGCGCTGGGCGGGTCCGGTGCGGAGCGCTCGGCCGGGGACTACCGCCCCGCCGACTACTCGAAGGCCGCCGACACGGGCATGGGCTCGCAGATCGCGGCGCACGAAGGCGTGCACGGGCGGCCTGGTGCGCGGCTCGCGCTCACCGACCAGACCCTCGGCCACGACGTGAGCGGGCACCAGGGCGCGGTCGACTGGAAGAAGGCCGCCGCGACGGGGGCGAGGTTCACCTACGTCAAGGCGACCGAGGGCACCGGGTTCGTCAGTGGCCAGTTCCGCCAGCAGTACGACGGCGCGCACGCCGCCGGGATCATCAGGGGCGCCTACCACTTCGCGCGCCCCGACGTGTCCGGCGGCGCCGCGCAGGCGAACTACTTCATCGCCAACGGCGGCGGCTGGCGCAAGGACGGCAGGACGCTGCCCGGCGCGCTCGACGTGGAGTACAACCCGTACGGCGACGCCTGCTACGGCATGAGCCCCGCCGCGATGACCGCGTGGATCAAGGACTTCACGAAGACCTACCTCGCACGCACTGGGCGCAGTTCGCTGATCTACACCAGCACGAGCTGGTGGCAGCGCTGCACGGGCAACAACGGGGGCTTCGGCGACACCAACCCGCTGTGGCTCGCCAGGTACGCGCCGCAGATCGGGCCGCTGCCCGCGGGCTGGGACAAGCAGAGCATCTGGCAGTTCGCCAACGCGGGAAGCCTCCCCGGCGACCAGAACTACTACAACGGCCCGATGGGTCGGGTGGAAGCCCTGGCCAGGGGCTGATTTCGCCGGTTTTGTCCAGTTAAGTCCGATGGTGGACAATCACCGAGAGTGTTCTGTTCGCACCCGTAAATCACCCACTTGCCACGCTTTGGTCACGGAATTCAGTGACAGCCGCCACTTTCTTGGACAACAATCAACGCCGGACGGCCACCTGCTAGGCCGTCCTCCGCGAGGGTATTTGTGAAGGGATTCCGTGATGTCCACTGCTCGAAGAAGCTGGCGGCGCGCTCTCGGCGCCGTCGCGGCCGCTTCGGCCGGCGTGCTCCTGCTCGGCACGCTGACCCCGGCTGGCGCCACTCCCGCTCCGACCCCGGCGGCCCCCGATCAGGTGGCCGGTCTGAACACACCACTCGGTGAAGCGACGCTCGGTTCGCAGATCCGCCGGGTGGAAGGTGGCGACAAGTCGACACCCGAATCGCAGCAGCAGGCCATGCGCCCGCAGGGCCTGAACTCCGACGGCTTCGACGCGCAGGCCACGGTCGCCGGTATCGACGTCGCCAGCCACCAGGGCAACGTCGACTGGAACAACTGGTGGGGCCAGGGCAAGCGGTTCGTCTGGACCAAGGCGACCGAGGGCACCTACTACACCAACCCGTACTTCGCCCAGCAGTACAACGGTTCCTACAACGTCGGCATGATCCGCGGCGCCTACCACTTCGCCACCCCGAACACGACGAGCGGCGCGGCGCAGGCCAACTACTTCGTGGACCACGGCGGCGGCTGGTCGCGGGACGGCAAGACGCTGCCCGGCGCGCTGGACATGGAGTACAACCCGTACGGCGCGACCTGCTACGGGCTGAGCCAGGCCGCGATGGGCGCGTGGGTGCGCGACTTCCACGACACCTACCACGCGCGGACCGGCCGCTGGCCGGTCATCTACACGTCGACGAGCTGGTGGAACCAGTGCGTCGGCAGCTCGCAGACGTTCGGGAACACGGTGCCGCTCTGGGTCGCGCGGTACAGCTCGTCGGTCGGCGCGCTGCCGATCGGCTGGGGTTTCCACACCGTCTGGCAGTACAGCTCGTCCCCGATCGACCAGGACTCGTTCAACGGCGCCTACGACCGCCTGCAGGCACTCGCGAACGGCTGACCACGCACGCGACGCCCCCTCCGGTTCCCGCTGGAGGGGGCGTCGTCCCGCCCCGGTCCCGGCTGAAATCAGACCCAAACCCGCATAACGGGCAAAAGGCCCCTAGAATGCCTGGGTAGCGGCTGCTGAACAGGTTGGGGGCGATCGTGACGAACAGCGAAGCCCCCGCACTCCGCCAGGGCAGGCTGATGCTGTGGCTCGCCGTCGCCACCGCGCTCGCGGCCGTCGCCGCCCTCATCGTCACCGGGTTCCTCGTCCCGGGCTTCCTGCTCGCCGACGGCGACTCCGACACCAGCCCCGAAACGCTCGCGATGTCGTTCACCAGGGCGTTGAAGGAACACGATCCGGAACGCGCCGACGCGATGCTGTGCGAAGGTGCGGCAACGCTGGCCCACCAGACCGTTGTCACGCTCGCCGGGCGGACCACCCCGCTGACGCTCGCCGGGGTGCCGCAGCGCCTCGAGGACGGCACGTACGTCGCCGCGATCAGCTCGCCGGAGTCCAGCCACGACGCCGTCCTCGCGGACCAGACGCACCGCTGGTGCGTCGCCGACCTGCTGCCGGCGTCCCAGCCACCGGTACCCGGGTCCGCGACTTCGACGGGATCGAGTTCGCGATCCGACAGTGTCACCGCGCGCAGGTAGATTCTTCCCCGGCGCACGCGGCGTCGGAAGCACTGGGGAGAGGAAAACCGCCCGATGACCTACCCACCTCGGCAGGGGCCGCCCGGTCCGCGGTATCCGGGACAGCGGGGCCCGGCGTTCCCCGGCCCGCAGTTCCCCCATCAGCAGCAATTCCCGCCGCCGCAGCAGTTCCCCGGTTATCCGCCGGGGCCGCGCAAGAGCAAGAAGGGGCTCGTCATCGGGCTTTCGCTCGCGGTGGTGATCCTGCTCGCGGGCGCGTTCGCGATCACCGCCTGGATCGCGCCGGGATTCCTGCTCAACAAACGCGCGAAGGTCGCCACGGTGCCCGACAACCCCGAAGAGGCGAAGGCGACCGCGGTCAAGTTCGTGGACGCCGTCCGGGCCGGTGACGCGCAGGGGGCGAACGCCACGGTGTGCGCCTCGGCGCAGGTGGGGCAGCTCGTCCAGGGCATGATCGCCAAAGCCGCCGATCTGCAGGTGACCGGGGTGTCCGGGACGTCGACGGTGACCGTCGAGCTGTCCGGCAAGTACGACGGCGGGAAGCCCGCGCAGGCGACCGTCCTGCTGACGCACCCGTCCGACGGGCGACCCGGGTACTGCCTGTCGACCATGACGTCCGCCATGATGCTCTGAGCAGTCGCATCGGCTTCAGGGGAGGAATCGATGACGTATCCGCCACCGCAGGGCGGACCCGGCCAGTGGGAACCGGCACCGGGACAGGGCGGTCCAGGGCAGTTCGGGCCGCCGCAGCAGGGCTTCCCGCAGCAGGGTTTCCCGCCGCCGGGGTACGGGCCGCCCGGCTACGGGCCGCCGCCGAAGAAGAGCAAGGCGGGTCTGGTCGTCGGGCTGGTGCTCGGGCTGGTGGTGGTGCTCGGCGGCGTGGTCGCCATCCTCGGCTTCGTCGCACCGGGTTTCTTCCTGAGCAAGGACGTGCCGATCAACGGGCAGGCCATCGCCGACCCGAAGGCGGTGCTGGACGCGTTGGCGGACAAGCTCAACCGCAAGGACAGGTCGGCGACCGACCTGATGTGCCAGTCCAGCAGCAAGGACGAACAGGGCAGGGTCAGGCAGCTGATGAGCGGCAACATCAGCGGTGGCCACGACTTCCGGGTCAAGGAAGGGCCGATCGACAACGCGGACTCGGTCGTCGCGCAACTGCTGTACCAGAGCAAGTTCCCCGGTGACCACGTCGCGTCGGTGCAGTTGCGCAAGGGGCCCGACGGGTTCTGCGTGTTCAGCGTGACGAAGTGAGAGGGCGGTCGAAATGAGCTATCCGCCGCAGGGCGGCGGCCCGTACCAGCAGGGTCCGCAACAGCCCGGTTTCCCGCCACAACAAGGGTTTCCGCCACAACAAGGGTTTCCGCCCCAGCAACCGGGTTTCCCACCGCAGCAACCGAATTTTCCGCCGCACCAGCCGGGTTTCCCACCGCAGCAAGGGTTTCCGCCGCCGGGGCCGAAGCCGCGCAAGGAGCGGAAGCGGGCCATGTTCGGGATCGTGCTCGGCGTGTTCGTGCTCGTCGGGGGCCTGGTGGTGCTGTTCGGCTTCGTCGGGCCGGGGTATTTCCTGGACAAGGACTACCCGAAGGGCGCGCCGCACACCCTCAGCGCCGACGACCTGATGTCCCAGTTCTTCCAGAAGCTCGACGCGCACGACGAAGAAGGGGCGGCCGCGTTCGCGTGTCAGTCGAGCCCCGACGTGGCGCCGTCGATCAAGAAGTTCGCGAGCGATCCCGATCGGTCCGCGAACAAGCTCGACCGCTTCGAAGACGCTGAGAAGCTCCACGTGAACTGGAAGTACGCCCGGCGCAGCTTGCCGGACAGCGACGGCCACGGCTCCGCGATCCTGCGCAAGGGTGACGAAGGCGGCTACTGCATCTTCTCGATCTACGGCGCATGAAGCTCCGTTCGCCGCTGGTGCTCGCGGTCGCGCTGGCCGCGGTGCTGCTGGCGACCGTCACGGTCTGGCTGCTGACCGATCCGGCGACCAGCCGCGCCGACGCGTTGAAAACGGGCGGGCTCGCCGCGGGTTCGGTGGTCGCGTTGTACGCGCTGTGGCTCAACGACCGGCGGCGGCGAGTCGAGGAAAGCCGCCACGCGCTGGAGATGAAGCGGTACGACCGCGACAAGGAACGGGTGTCGGACGAGCGGTTCGCGAAGGCCGTCGAGCTGCTCGGCGACGACGCCGACCAGGTGCGCGTCGGCGCGCTGCACGTGCTCGTCGGCCTGGCCCGCGCCCGGCCCGAGTACACGCAGACCGTGCTCGACGTGCTGTGCGCCTACCTGCGCATGCCCTTCGACCACCCGGAACTCCCCGAATACGGCGGCACCGCGGAGGAACGCGTGCCCGCCGAGCGCGAGCTGCAGGTGCGGCGCACCGTGGAACGGCAGATCCGCATGCTGCTGCCGAAGGCGGCGGACACCGGGGCACCGCACTACGACCTGCACCTCACCGGCGCGGTGCTGGACCGGCTGAACCTCGACGACCGCAAAGTCGAGTGGCTCGGGCTGAACCGAACGCGGCTGTTCGACGAAGTGAAGCTGAAGCGGCTCGTCGTCAACGGCCACTTCGGTCTGCGCCAGGCGCGGGTGTTCGGCACGATCCGGTTCGACGACGCCGTGATCCGGGGCACGGCCGACTTCGCGCACAGCGAGTTTCACCGACCGGCGAGCTGGCGGGGCACCGCCTTCCACGGCGCCGCCGACTTCACTGACACCATGTTCCACGACAGCGCGGATTTCGAAAGCGCGCAATTCAGGACAACGCTGGACCTCCGTCGAGCCCGCTTCGAAAGATCCGCCGATCTACGGTTCGCGACAACGCCCGAACTCGCGGCGCTTGAGGGCACCCGCGTCAACTCCGTCGTGGAGACACATCTGCCGAAACCCTGGCAGCTAGCGCATTCCGCTGGGGGGCAAGCCCGGATCGTCGTCGCCGAACCCTAGTCGAACAGTGCCGGGAGCGTGCTTTCCCACGCCTCGCGGAGTTCTTCGCTGCCGAAGGTCGCCACGCCCTGGATCTCCAGGCCCGGCTCCTCCGGATCCACCACGCCCGCCTTGCGCCACGGCAGCCCGCGCGCGGTGCACATCTCGGTGAACCGCAGCTCCTCGGTCCTCGGCACCGCGACCAGAACCCGGCCCGAGGACTCGGAAAACAGCTGCACGAACGGATCCTGCTCGTCGTCGAGGATCGCCCGCGCGCCGCACTGTCCGATGAGGACGGTCTCGACGAGTGCCTGCGCGAGGCCGCCGTCGGAGAGGTCGTGCGCCGCGGAGATCATGCCGTCGCGCGAACCGGCGACGAGGATCTCGCCGATCAGTCGCTCGCGTTCGAGGTCGACCTCGGGCGGGCGGCCGCCGAGGTGTCCGTGCACGATGTGCGCCCACGCGGAGCCACCGAACTCGTCCTTGGTCTCGCCGAGCAGCAACAGCGTTTCGCCCGCTTCCGCGCCGATGCCGGTGGGGATGCGGCGGCTGACGTCGTCGATGACGCCGAGCACGCCGACCACCGGGGTCGGCAGGATCGCGGTGTCGCCGGTCTGGTTGAAGAAGCTGACGTTGCCGCCGGTGACCGGGATGCCGAGCTGCGCGCAGCCGTCGGCGAGGCCGTGCACCGCGCGCTCGAACTGCCACATCACGCCGGGGTCGGTCGGCGCGCCGAAGTTGAGGCAGTCGCTGACCGCGACCGGGGTGGCGCCGCTGGTCGCGACGTTGCGGTACGCCTCGGCGAGCGCGAGCTGCGCGCCCTGGTAGGGGTCGAGGTAGACGAACCGGCTGTTGCAGTCGGTCGACACGGCGACACCGCGCCCCGTCGACTCGTCGATCCGGACCACCCCGGAGTCCGACGGCTGCGCGAGCACCGTGTTGCCCCGGACGTACCGGTCGTACTGGCTGGTCACCCACTCCTTCGACGCCAGGTCCGGCGACGAGATCATCTTCAGCAGCGTCTCGCGCAGTTCGTCCGGTGTGGACGGACGGTGCAGCGTGTCGGGCACATCGGCCTCGACGGCGTCCTGAGTGGACGGACGTGCGAGCGGCCGGTCGTAGACGGGCCCCTGGTGCGCCACCGTGCGCGGCGGCACGTCGACCACGGTCTCGCCGTGCCAGGTGATCACGAGGTGCTCGCCGTCGGTGACCTCGCCGATGTCGGTGGCGATCACGTCCCACTTCGCGCACACCGCCATGAACGCGTCCACATTGGACGGCTCGACGACCGCGCACATCCGCTCCTGCGATTCGCTGGAGAGGATCTCGGCGGGGGTCATTCCCTTGGCGCGCAACGGAACCCGGTCCAGCTCGATGTGCATTCCGCCGTCCCCTGCCGCAGCCAGCTCGGAAGTGGCGCAGGACAGCCCGGCGCCGCCGAGGTCCTGGATGCCGACCACGAGCTTCTGGCCGAACAGTTCGAGGCAGCACTCGATGAGCACCTTCTCGGTGAACGGGTCGCCGACCTGGACGCTCGGCAGCTTCTTGCGGCCGGTGCCCTCGGTGTCGCCGCTGAAGGTGTCGCTGGCGAGCACGGACACGCCACCGATGCCGTCGAGGCCGGTGCGCGCGCCGAACAGGATGATCTTGTTGCCGGTGCCGGAGGCGAACGCGAGGTGCAGGTCCTCGACGCGCATGGCGCCCACGCACAGCGCGTTCACCAGCGGGTTGCCCGCGTAACTCTCGTGGAACACCAGCTCGCCGCCGATGTTCGGCAGGCCGAGGCAGTTGCCGTAGCCCCCGACACCCGCGACCACGCCGGGCAGCACGCGGCGGGTGTCCGGCGCGTCGGCGGGGCCGAAGCGCAGCGCGTCGGCGACCGCGAGGGGGCGCGCGCCCATCGCCATGATGTCGCGCACGATGCCGCCGACCCCGGTCGCCGCGCCCTGGTAGGGCTCCACATAGGACGGATGGTTGTGGCTCTCGACCTTGAACGTGACCGCCCAGCCGTCGCCGACGTCGACGACGCCCGCGTTCTCGCCGATACCGGCGAGCAGCTTTTCGCGCATCTGGTCGGTGGTGGTCTCGCCGAAGTACCGCAGGTGCTTCTTCGAAGACTTGTACGAGCAGTGCTCGCTCCACATCACCGAGTACATGGCCAGCTCGGCGTCGGTCGGGCGCCTGCCGAGGATCTCGCGGATGCGCGCGTACTCGTCCTCGGCGAGGCCGAGTTCGAGGTAGGGCTGCGGGGTGTCGGGGGTTTCCCCGGCACGGGCGGTGGTGTCGATGACCGTGGTTACGTCTGAGGTCGGCACGGCTAGAAGGGTAACCGGGCTGGTGAGCGGGGTCGCGCGGGCACCGCTTCACGGCGGCGGGAAAATCGGTCGCGTGCGGACAGTGACCGCGCCTACCGTTGCGATATGACCCGTTTACCCGACTATTGACTCCTGTCCTCGCGCCGCCGCGAACGCGGCACGCGCCCTTACCCGGCACCGGAAATCCGGTTGCCACCGAAGCTGACTCCGCTGCGCCTGCTGCTCGCGATCCTGCGGGCGCGGCCGTGGCTGGCCACCGGCTCAGCCGTGCTCGGCGCGCTGTGGCTGGTGCCGTCGGCCCTGCTGCCGTTCGCCG
Organism: Amycolatopsis sp. CA-230715; assembly: GCF_018736145.1. Lineage (GTDB taxonomy): Bacteria > Actinomycetota > Actinomycetes > Mycobacteriales > Pseudonocardiaceae > Amycolatopsis. Next base: position 4,532,802 of record NZ_CP059997.1, on the reverse strand, counting down.
TCGGCAGGGCGATCGACGCCGGGATCGCCGGTGACGACACCGGCGCGCTGATCGCGTACGCGATGGTGATCGTGTCGATCGGGGTCGCGCAGATGGTGTGCGGCGGCCTGCTCGACTACCTCACCCACGGCATGTGGATGCACGCCTCGTCGGCGCTGCAGCGCACGGTCGTCAACCACACCACCAGGCTGGGCGCGTCACTGCGGTCCCAGGCTGGCACCGGTGAGGTGATGGCGGTGACGTCGTCGGACCTGAACCACCTGGGCAACGCGTTCGAAGTGTTCGGCAGGCTGGCCGGTGCCGTGGTGGCGTTCCTCACCGTGGGCATCGTGCTGCTGGGCTCGTCGCCGCTGCTCGGCGCGGTGGCGCTGATCGGCGTGCCGCTCGCGGTGGCGGGTCTCGGTCCGCTGCTGGCCCCGCTGCAGCGCCGGAAGGACACCCAGCGCGACCAGCTCTCCGAGGTCAACGCGCTGGGCGCGGACATCGTGTCCGGCCTGCGGATCCTGCGCGGCGTCGGCGGCGAGCGGCAGTTCCACCGCCGGTTCCGCACCGCGAGCCAGCGCGTCCGGCGCGCGGGCGTCGAGGTCGCGCGCAGCGAGTCGTGGCTCGCCGCGGCCGAGATCCTGCTGCCGGGGCTGGTGACGATCGTGATCACCTGGCTCGGCGCGAGGCTGGCCGTCAGCGGCGAGCTGAGCGTCGGCGAACTGGTCGCCTTCTACGGCGCTTCGGCGTTCCTGGTCATTCCGGTGACCACGGCCACCGAGGCGGCGGACGGGTTCGCGGGCGCGATGGTGTCCGCGAAGAAGGCGTGCGGGCTGCTGAAGCTCCGTCCGGAGCTGGACGATCCCGCGTCGCCGGTGCCGCTGCCGGGCGGCGCGCTGGAGCTGCACGACACGGCGACCGGGTTCACCGCGGTCGCCGGGAAGCTCACCGTCGTCGACGCCGGGAAGAACGCGGAAGCGCTCGCGTCGCGGCTCGCGCGGTTCGCCGACGCCGGTCACGGGCAACGCGTGCTGGTCGCCGGAGTACCCGCCGACCAGGTCGCGCTGGCGGAGCTGCGCACCCGCGTCGTCTACGCGCACAACCAGGACGTCTGGTTCTCGGGGATCCTGCGCGAGCAGGTCGCCCCGGCGCGGGAAGGGCGCGTCGGCGTCGAAGAGGCGCTGCGCGCGGCGGACGCGGACGACATCGTGGCCGCGCTGCCGAACGGGCTCGGCGAACTGATCGGCGAGCGGGGCCGCGAGGTCTCCGGCGGGCAGCGGCAGCGGCTCAGCCTGGCCAGGGCACTGGCCACGGACGCCGACGTGCTGCTGCTCGACGAGCCGACGTCCGCGGTCGACGCGCACACCGAGGCCCGCATCACCGAGCGGGTCACCGAGCTGCGCCGGGGCCGTACCACCGTGGTGTTCAGCCAGAGTCCACTGTGGAAGGTCGTGGCGGACGAGGTCGTGCACTACCCGAACCGGCAGGAGGTGTTGTGATGCAACGGAAACTGCCACTGGCGACACCCGCGGAGGCCAGGCGGTGGGCGCGCGGGATGCTGCGCGCCAACCGTCGCGCCTTCCTGTTGGTGATCGGCCTGTTCGTGGCCGCGAGCGTGGCGGGGCTGGCCGGACCGCAGATCCTCGGCGCACTGGTCGACGGGGTCACCAGCGGTATCACGACGGGCCGGATCGACCTGCTGGCACTGGCGTTCGTCGCCATGCTGATCGTGCAGGGCGGGCTGAAGCGGTTCGCAAGGCTGCGCATGGGCATGCTCGGCGAGAAGGTCCTCGCGGAGAACCGCGAGCGGCTAGTCGGCGAGTCGCTGGCGCTGCCGCTGAGCACCGTGGAGGCGGCCGGGACCGGTGAGCTGCTCAGCCGGGCCACTTCGGACGTCGACCGGATCGACTTCGCCACCCGGCACGCGGTGCCGGAGATCCTGGTCGCCGCGCTCACCGTGGTGCTCACCATCGGCGCGATGGTGTTCACCTCGCCGCTGCTGTCGCTGGCGCTGCTGGTCGCGGTGCCGGTGCTGTGGATTTCGACGCGGTGGATCTGGCGGCGGGTCGGCGTGGCCATGGAGCGCATGCTCGACGGCTGGGCCGTGCTGCAGTCGGCCACGCACGAGACCGCGGAAGGCGCCCGCACGATCGAAGCGCTCAGCCTCACCGAGCGCCGCGTCGCGCACGGCGACCGCGGTCTCGCGTCCGCGATCGAGGGCGAGCGCGGCCTGCGGTCGCTGCACGTGCGCTGGGTGCCGTGGCTGGAGCTGTCGCACGCGCTGCCGGTCGCGGCGATGGTGCTGATCGGCGGCTGGGCGTACTTCGCCGGGCACGCCGATCTCGGCACGATCACCACGATGGTGCTGTACGCGCAGGCGCTGGCCGCGCCGATGGACGAGGCGCTGTGGTGGGTCGAGGACCTGCTGGTCAGCGGTACGGCGTTGCGGCGCGTGCTGGGTGTGCGCGGGACCGCCGACGACGGCGTGGCGACCGCTCCGGCGGCGCAGGATATTGAGGTCGCGGACGTGCGGTTCGGCTACTCGGCGGACCGGACCGTGCTGCACGGCATCGATCTGCGCGTGCCGCCTGGCGAACGGCTCGCGATCGTCGGGCCGTCCGGTGCGGGCAAGTCGACGCTGGGCAGGCTGCTCGCCGGGATCGCGGCGCCGTCCGCGGGTTCGGTGCGGATCGGCGGGCAGGAGGTCTCTGCGCTGGCCGACGACGTCCTGCGCGGCGAGGTGCTGCTGCTGACCCAGGAGCACCACGTGTTCGCGGGCACGCTGCGGGAGAACCTGACCCTGCCGACCCGGCCCGACGGCGGCGAGTGGCCGGACGCCGAACTCCTTGCCGCGCTGGATGCCGTCGGTGCGAAGGAATGGGCGCTCGACCTGCCCGACGGTCTCGACACGAAGGTCGGGTCGGGTGCGCTGACCGTGCCCGCCGCGGTGGCGCAGCAGCTCGCGCTGGCGCGGGTGGTGCTGGCCGACCCGCACACCGTGGTGCTCGACGAGGCGACCTCGTTGCTCGACACGTCGTCCGCGCGCGAGCTCGAACGCTCGCTGAACGGCGTGCTCGAAGGCCGCACGGTGATCGCGATCGCGCACCGGCTGCACACCGCGGCCGCGGCCGACCGGGTGGCCGTGCTCGAAGACGGCCGGATCACCGAGCTGGGCAGCCACGAGAAGCTGCTGGCCGCGGGCGGGCCGTACGCGCGCCTCGTGGCGGCGGCGAGCTGAACTCCGCGGGCGGTTCCCGGAATGCCGGGGCCGCTCGCGGAGTTGGCTCTTCTTCGACGGGTTCGAACAAGGTGGGAGTGGAAATGTCGTTCGTCATGTCGGCGGAAGAGCGCGAGCAGTACTTCAGCGAGGTGCACGTCGGAGTCCTCGCGGTCTCGCGGGGAGGACGGGCGCCGCTGACGGTGCCGGTCTGGTACGACTACGAACCCGGTGGCGAGGTCCTGATCTGGATGCACCGCGACTCCGTGAAGGACGTCTCGATCCGCAAGGCGGGCCAGTTCAGCCTGCTCGCGCAGACCGAGACCCAGCCGTACAAGTACGTGACCGCGGAAGGCCCCGTCGTCGCGAACGACGAACCGCCCACGCGCGAACAGGCACTGCGCATCGCGGGCCGCTACGGCACCCAGGACGAAGCTCAGTCCTATGTGGACGGTGCGCTCGGCGCGGACTCGGTCCTGGTGCGGATGCGCCCGACCCGCTGGCTCTCGAACGACCAGTCGAAGTAGCGCTTTCTCCGCCCCACCAGGGGGCGATCCGAGGCGCTCAGGCCCCGAAGGTGGCCTTCGGGGCGGTAGATGCCCCGAACGTCACTTTCGGGGCATCGGCGGCCGCGACCTCAAACCGCGAGCAGGGCGTCCACGGCGCTGTAGAACATGCCGAGGCCGTCGTCGGAGGGGCCGGTGAGCGCGTCGATGGCGTGCTCCGGGTGCGGCATCAGGCCGACCACGCGGCCGTCGGCGCTGCGGATCCCCGCGATGTCGTTGCGCGAACCGTTGGGGTTCCCGCCGACGTAGCGGAACACGACCCTGCCCTCGGCCTCCAGTTCGTCCAAAGTGGACTTCTCCGCGACGAAGCAGCCGTCGATGTTCTTCATCGGGATAAGGATCTCGGCGCCCTGCTCGTACCGCGTGGTCCACGCGGTCTCGGTGTTCTCCACGCGCAGCCACTGGTCGCGGCAGATGAAGTGCAGGCCCTCGTTGCGGATCATCGCGCCCGGCAGCAGGCCCGCCTCGCACAGGATCTGGAACCCGTTGCAGATGCCGAGCACCGGCATCCCGCCGTGCGCCGCCTTGATCACCGACTCCATCACCGGCGCGAAGCGCGCGATCACGCCCGCGCGCAGGTAGTCGCCGTAGGAGAACCCGCCCGGCACGACCACCGCGTCGACGCCGTGCAGGTCGTCGTCGGCGTGCCACAGCGCGACCGGCTCGGCGTCGGCGTAGGCGACCGCGCGGGCCGCGTCGCCGTCGTCGAGGGTGCCGGGGAAGGTGATGACCCCGATGCGCGCGCTCACTTCTCGACCCGCCGGATGGTCCACTCCTCGATCACCGGGTTCGCGAGGAAGCCCTCGGCGATCTTCCCGAGCGTCTCGTCGTCGACGGTGTCGTCGACCTCGAGCTCGAAGTGCTTGCCCTGGCGGACTTCGGTCACGCCGGTGAAGCCGAGGCGAGACAGCGCCCCGGCCGCGGCCTGTCCTTGCGGGTCCAGGATCTCGGGCTTGGGCATGACGTCGACGACTACTCGGGCCACGGCTGGCTGCTCCCTCGTTTACGCAGGTCGGCGATACCGTGAAAGCGTAACCGAGCCGGTTCCCTTGCCGAGCGGGCGCCTCACTTCACGACTTGGACGACGTCACCGGGCTGCAGCGTCTGGAAGTACTTCACGGCCGCCGCGTGCGAAAGGTGGACGCAGCCGTGCGACTGCACCTTGAGGCTGCCCTCGTGGAACGCGATGCCGTTCGTGGTGAAGAAGACCGAGTACGGCATGGGCCCGTTGAACTGCTTCGAGTAGTGGTCGATGTCCTTGTACTGGACCTTGAACGTGCCGGTCGGCGTGCGGTGGCCCGCCTTCCCCGAGGTGATCGGGACGCCGCCGTAGGTGACCTTCCCGTTGTCCATCAACCAGGTGGTGTTCGTGCCCAGCTGGATGCAGGCCTTGGCCTGCGGTCCGCACGGCGCTCCGGCCGCCGACGCCGACGGGGCGGCCACCACCGCGGTGGCCCCGATGGCCGCCGCACCAGCGAGGACTCCAGCGATCTTGCGCACCGCATTCATGCCGAACCTCCCATCCGCCCTCTCTGCCGAGGGCCGTCTCCTGGCGGGTTTACCCGTTCGAGGGACGGTTTCCACGTCCAGTGGCGAATTTACCAACTGTTGGTCTAATCAGACGAAAGATACCCTTTGTGGGTGGCTTCCCCGGGCGCCCGGGGCGCGCCATGCTGGGACCGCGTCATTGACGATTCGCCAATACTCGGGAGGCAGCGTGGCCGGGTCAGAGTCCTTCGACTACGTCATCGTCGGCGCGGGCAGCGCGGGGTGCGTGCTCGCGAACCGCCTGACCGAGGACCCGGCCACGAAAGTGCTCCTGCTCGAAGCCGGCGGCGAGGACGACGCCGACGAGGTCAAGATCCCGGCCGCGTTCGCGTCGCTGTTCAAGACGCACCGCGACTGGAACTACGAGACCGTCGAGCAGAAGCACACCGGGAAACCCGCCTACTGGCCGCGGGCGCGGATGCTCGGCGGCTGTTCCTCGATGAACGCGATGATCTACATCCGCGGCAACCGCGCCGACTACGACGGCTGGCGCGATCGCCACGGCGCCACCGGCTGGGGCTACGACGACGTGCTGCCGTACTTCGTCAAGGCGGAGGGCAACACCCGGCTCGGCGGGCCGCTGCACGGCACCGACGGTCCGCTGCGCGTCGAAGACCGCGTGTTCACGCACGAGCTTTCGCGGGCGTGGGTGGATTCGGCGGTGGCGTGGGGTATCAAGCGCACCGACGACTTCAACGGCGAGACGCAGGACGGCGCCGGGCTCTACCAGGTGACCTGCCGCAAGGGCCGCCGCTGGTCGTGCGCCGACGCGTACCTGCGGCCCGCGATGACCAGGCCCAACCTGACCGTGCGGACGAACGCGCCGGTCAGCTCGGTGGTCACCGAGGGCACCCGCGCCGTTGGTGTGTCCTATTTGGACAGCGGGCAGCCGGTGACCGTGCGCGCCGAGCGCGAAGTGCTCCTGTCCGGCGGCGCGATCAACTCGCCGCAGTTGCTGATGCTGTCGGGCATCGGACCGGCCGAGCACCTGCGCGAACACGGGATCGACGTGGTCGCCGCGCTACCGGGCGTCGGGCAGAACCTGCACGACCACCCCGCGGCGCCGATCATCTGGGCCACGCGCGGCACCACCGACGTCGCCGACTCGGCCACGCCTGCCGGGCTGGTGCGCTGGCAGTTGACCAAACGCGGCCCGCTGGCCTCCAACATCGGCGAGGCCGGCGCGTTCTATTCCACTGTGGACGGACTGGAGGCGCCGAACATGCAGGTGCACGTCGCGCCGACCTTGTTCTACGACAACGGTTTGCGCGAGCCGACCGTCGCGGGGTTCACCTCGGCCGCGACGCTCGTCGACGTGGCGAGCCGCGGCAGGCTGCGGCTGCGGTCGGCGAACCCGCGGTGGAAACCGGAAATCGATCCGGACTACTACGCCGAGTCCGCGGACTTCGACGCGATGCAGTCGGCGCTGCGCTCGCTCATCGAGATCGGCCACTCCGGGCCGCTCGCGAAGTTCCTCGACAAGCCCTTCCTGCCCGGGAGCCTCGACCTCGACGACGACGCGCTGGCCGAGCACACGCGGCAGAACACGCAAACGCTCTACCACCCGGTCGGCACGTGCGCGATGGGCGACGGGGAGCAGGCCGTGGTGGACCCGGAGCTGAAGGTGCGCGGGATCGACGGGCTGCGGGTGGTGGACGCCTCGGTGATGCCGGTGGTGCCGCGCGGGAACACCAACGCGCCCACCGTCATGATCGCCGAAAAAGCCGCCGACCTGATCCGCCACGCCTGACCCCGCGCCCCGCGTCAGACACCACGCGATTTTCCCTGACGGGTAAGGAAAATCCCCCACCCGACCCAGGGGGGCGACCCCGCTCCAGCCTACCCCGCCCCAGGGCCGGAAAAGGAGTTGTCCACAGGCGGGCCCGATTGTGGAGTGCCTGTGGACAACTTCCGTGGAAAAGGCGAAGGCCGCGTGCGTCAGCGCTTTCCGTGCAGTACGGTGATCAGTTTCGCGACCAGCGCGTCGGTCTTTTCCTTGCGGGCGAACGTGGTCAGCGCGATCGGGGCGGTGTAGCGCTGGCGCGCGATCGCCTTCGAGCGGGCGAATTCCCGCAGTCCTTCGGGGCCGTGGATGCGGCCGAAGCCCGAGTCGCCGACGCCGCCGAAGGGCAGTGACGCGATACCGGCGAACGAAAGCGGGGCGTTGATCGCGGTCATCCCGGTCCGCAGCCGCCGCGCGAGTTCGGGGCCACGGCGCTTCGAGAAGACGGTCGAGCCGAGGCCGTACCGGGTCGCGTTCGCCTTTTCGAGCGCCTCGTCCATGTCCTTCACCTTCGCGATGGTCACCGTCGGCCCGAAGGTTTCCTCCTGCACCGCTTCGGAGTCCTCAGGGACGTCGACCAGCACGGTCGGCTGGGCGAACCGATCCCCGACCGCGTCCGCGCCGCCGAGCAGCGCCTTCCCGCCGCGGGCCAGCGCGTCCGCGATGTGCCGCCGCACCACCGCGAGCTGCGAAGGCATGGTCATCGGGCCGTACTGGGCGGCCGCGTCCGAGCCCCCGCGCACGTCCTTGCTCTTCTCCACGACCTTCGCGACGAACTCGTCGTGCACCCGCTCGTGCACGTAGACCCGCTCGACGCCGACGCAGGTCTGGCCCGAGTTCGAGAACGCGCCCCACACCGTCGCGTCCGCGGCCGCGTCGAGATCCGCGTCCGCGTCGACGAGCACCGGATCCTTGCCACCCGCCTCGATGACCACCGGCGTGAGCGTTTCGGCCGCCGCGGCCATGATCTTCTTACCGGTGGCGGTGGACCCGGTGAACGCGATCTTGTCCACGCCCGATTTCGTCAACGCGGCGCCGGTCTCGCCGAACCCGGTGATCAGCTGCAACACCGGCGCCTCGGGCACCACCTGCTCGAACGCGTCGACGAGCCACTTGCCGACGCCGGGCGTGTACTCGCTCGGCTTGAACACGACGGCGTTGCCCGCGGCGAGCGCGTAGGTGATCGAGCCGAGCGGCGTGAACACCGGGTAGTTCCACGGCCCGATCACGCCGACCACGCCGAGCGGCTGGTATTCGACGGTCGCCGCCTGGTTCGCCATCAGCAGCCCGGACGACCGCCGCTGCTTGCCGAGCACCTTCCGCGCGTGCTTGCCGGCCCACGCGATGTGCTCGATGCCGAGCACGCTTTCGAGCTGGGCATCCGCGACCGGCTTGCCGGTTTCGTCCCGCACCACGGTGCACAGCTGCGCGAGCCGCCTGGTCAGCACGCCCTTCCAGCGGCGGAGGCGTTCGGCACGGCCGTCGAAGCCGAGCGAGGCCCACCACCGCGCCGCCTCCCGCGCGCGCTCCACCGCGGCCTCGACCTGCGCGCGCGTGTGCACGGGGTAGGTGCCGACGACCTCGTCGGTGGCCGGGTTCAGGGAGTCGAAGGTCTCGCCTGCCGTTTCGAGCGCATCGGCGGCGGGCTGTGTCGCGGTCATGGCGTCTCCGGATCCGGTCGGGTGTGACCCAGGCTACGAGCTTGCTGACATCCTGCCAATACCTCTCCGGCGCGACCGGGAAGGCGTGGCCCAGCATCGCACAGCGCGGGGGCGGATTCACTGGCCGCGAGTGATCCCCCGGTCGTAGGGTTGCGGGAGAACCCAAGGGAGAGATCGATGCGATTCGTCCATTATGGACATTCATGCGTGCTGGTCGAGACGGAGAACGCGAGGATCCTGCTCGATCCCGGCGCTTTTTCCGGCGAGTTCGACAAGGAACGCGAACTCGACGCCATCCTCATCACGCACCAGCACTTCGACCACATCGACGCCGAGCGCCTGCCCCGCCTGCTCGAAGCGAACCCGGGCGCGAAGCTGGTCACCGATCCCGGGTCGGCGGAAACCGTGGAAAAGCTGGGGCTGCCGTCCCGGACCGTGCGCCCCGGCGACTCGTTCGAAGCCGGTGGCACCAAGGTCGACGTGGTCGGCGGGCAGCACGCCGTCATCCACGAAGACATCCCGGTGATCCCGAATGTCGGCTTCGTGCTCGACGGCGGCGCCTTCTACCACCCCGGCGACTCGTTCTTCGTGCCGGAGCAGAAGATCGACATCCTCGGCCTGCCCACCGGCGCGCCCTGGCTCAAGGCGGGCGAAGCCGTCGACTACCTGCGCGCCGTCGCGCCGAGGCTGGCGGTGCCGATCCACGAGATGACGCTCGCGAACCCCGCCATGCACTACGGCCTGTTCACCAACCTGGCGCCGGAGGCCACCGAGGTCAAAGTGCTGGAGAAGGCCGAAGCGACGAAGCTGTGAGCTTGGCGTAGGTCCCGCCGAAGGCCCGGTTCTCCAGCGCGACGTCCACCGCGTCGAGGAAGGCCTGCCGGAGCCCCGGGCGGGCGAGGTCCTTCGCGTCGGCGCCGAGGCGCACCAGCCCGCCTCGGCGCGCGGCGCGGGCGGCGCCGAGCACGAACGCGAAGCAGCGCACGGTCTCGGTCCGCTGCGACTGGCTCGCGAAGTACTGCACACGAGCGCGCGTGACCTCGCCGGAGCGCAGATCGCGAACCGCGGCGAGATCGGCGCACAGCGAGAAACCGTGTGCGCGCAAGGCATCGAGCGTGCCGCGCGAGGCGAGCCAGCGCGGCGGCGCGAACCCGTCCGCGACGAGCCCGGCGCGGTCCAGCGCGGCCGACGCGGCGATCAGCCGCAGCTTCGCCTCGTGCGCGGGGAGCGCGGCGAACTCGGCCTTCTTGCCGAGGCTGACCGCGCGGTGCGTCGGCGTGACGCGGTGGTCGTACCCGTGCAGGAGCAGGGCGTCGCCGCGCCGCGTGCGGGCGCGGACCCAGTCGTCGGCGGGCCCGTCACCGGTGCCAGGGGTGCAGAGCACCGAAAGCGGGACGCCACGGCCGTCGAGCTCGGCCGCGAGGTCGGCGCAGCGGTGCAGGGTTCGCGTGCTGATACCGGAAAGGGAAACGAGCAGCGTAGCGTCCACGCTTCCCAGTGGAACCGACGGAACTGACACCGGACTGACACCCGAGTGAATCTCACGCACCGGTCAAGCGAAGTCGCGCAGCGCGGTCACCGCTTCCGCGATGCGCGCGCGGATCTCCGGATCGGTCACGAGACCGTCCTCGACGGCGGCGCGCACCACCGGAACGCGCGCGCAGGCGTCCTCGACGATCTTCGTGCCCGCGTAGGTGAGCACCGAACGCAGCGAGTCGTGCGCCCCGGCGCCGCCGGTCGGCGCGGCCACCGAGGACGCGTTGATCCAGGCGACCGGCTTCTGGTACATCTCGCCGCCGCCGATCGTCCAGTCGAGCAGGTTCTTGAACGAGCCTGGCAGCGCGCCCGCGTACTCGGGGGTGCAGAAGAGCACGGCGGAGGCGGCCCCGATCGCGGCGCGCAGCTCGGCGACCGGGCCCGGCAGCGGATCGCGGTCGTCGTCGGGGTTGAAGTGCGGGAGACCGGCCATGCCGTCGTAGGTCGTGGTGGTCACACCTTCGGGGGCGAGCGCCGCCGCTGTCGCCAGTACGGCCGCGTTGCTGGAGCCCGCGCGGAGGCTCCCCGAAATCAGGAGTAGCTGCACCCGGCCTACTCTGCCACCGCCACCGATTCCCTGGTGTGGTCGTCCTCGCCCGCTGCCGCGTTGACGCGCTTTTCCGCCTTGATGGAGCGGATCGCGGCGACCACACCGGCCGCCCACAGCGCCACGATCGCCACGTAGACGAGCACGGTGGCGGCCGTGCCCGCGTCGGCGGCCTTGAGCAGCGTCCGCGCGTTCGTGAACACGATGAGCCCGCCCGCGGCCGCGCCGAGCAGCCTCGGCGGCATGCGCCGGACCAGCCACGCGGCGACCGGCGCCGCGAGCACGCCGCCCGCCATCAGGCCGAGCACCACGGTGTAGTTCAGGTTGTGCTCGCTGGACAACGAGAAGAAGAACCCGATGCTGGCCGCGAGCGCCACGATGAACTCGGAGGTGTCGACGGAGCCGACGACCTTCCTCGGTTCGAGCCTGCCCGAGGACAGCAGCGTCGTGGTGGCCACCGGGCCCCAGCCGCCGCCACCGGTCGCGTCGACGAACCCGGCGACGAGCCCGAGCGGCCCGAGGAACCGCGCGCCGGGCCGCTTGTCCGTGATGAGCTTGCCCAGCTTGAGGAACGCGAACCGGATGAGCACGTAGAGCCCGAGCACCAGCAGGATCGTGGTGATCCAGACCTCGGCGAACTCGGTGGACAACGAGGTCAGCACGTACGCGCCGAGCACGGCGCCGATCGCGCCCGGTACGGCGAGGATGCCGACGGTGCGCCAGTCGATGTTGCGGAAGCGCCAGTGCGAAACACCGGAGGCCAGGGAGGTGCCGACCTCCGCGAGGTGCACCGCGGCGGACGCGACGGCCGGGGTCGTGCCCAGCGCGACCAGGGTGGTCGTGGACGTGACGCCGAAGGCCATGCCGAGGGTGCCGTCCACGAGCTGGGCCAGGAACCCGGCCAGCCCGAACAGGACAAGGACGCGCATCAACTCACCTCGAACCCGTCGCGCGAGACATTCTTGATCGAGAGTGACCGCTGTCCACCAGGTGACTCAACCCTTCCCAGATGCTGGATGATGCTCGGCATGGGCAGCGCGTGGATCTCGTTCACCACCGATTACGGACTCGACGACGGCTTCGTCGCCGCCTGTCACGGGGTGATTGCCCGGATCGCGCCGCGGGTACGCGTAATCGACGTCACCCACGCGGTCCCCGCGCAGCGCATCCGGCACGGGGCGAGCGTGCTCGCGCAGACGGTGCCGTACCTGCCGGAATCGGTGCACCTCGCGGTGGTGGATCCCGGGGTCGGCACCGCGCGGCGCGGGATCGTCGTGGTCGCCGAGCGGGGGCTGCTCGTCGGGCCGGACAACGGCCTGCTCGTCCCGGCCGCCGAAGCGCTCGGCGGCGTCGTCGCGGCGTACGAGCTGACCGCGCCGGAGTACCGGTTGCCCGCGGTGTCGGCGACCTTCCACGGCCGCGACGTGTTCGCGCCCGCGGCGGCCCACCTGACCCTCGGCGTCACCCCGCCCGAGTTCGGGCCGCCGGTGACCGAGCCGGTGCGCCTGCCGGAGCCGGTGGTGCGGGTGCGCCCCGGCGAGCTGGTGTCCGAAGTCCTGGTGGTCGACCGGTTCGGCAACGTCCAGCTCGCCGCCACCGGCGAGGACCTGCGCGCGGCTGGGATCGAGGGCAGGGCGGCGGTGGAGGGCATGGACGTGCCGGTGGCCCGCACCTTCGGCGACGTGCGCGTGGGCGAGGCGCTGCTCTACCCCGATTCGGGCGGGCGGCTCGCGGTCGCCATCAACGGCGGTTCCGCGGCGGCCGCGCTGGAGCTCTCCGCGGACCAGGAGGTCACCATCACCTCGTCGCCCTTCGCCAGCTGACCTGGCCGGACCACCGCGACCTTGATGCCGAAGGAAACCCCGCCGCCCGGTTCGCGGCGGTACCCGGCGAGCGTCCGGATCGGCTCCTTGCCCGCCTTGCGGCCGGTCGACTGGTCCACCATCGGCACCGGGCACCGCACGCACACCTTGGCGTAGGCCAGTTCCGCGCTTCCCGCCACCATGCGGCGGATCCGGTCCTCGAAATGCGGTTCGTCCACATCGGACAGGACGAGATTGGGCCGGAACCGGTCGATCGGCACCGGCGCCCCGCCGGCGGCGGCGATCCTGGAGTTCAGATAGTCCAAAGAGGACTCGGACGCGACGTGCAATGCGTGCGCGTCGGCGAATCCCGTGGTGCCGGGCACTTCGCCGCTCGTGACGCGACTGTGCTCCGGCGGCACCCTGACCAGCCTCGACGGCGCGCCCAGCACGGCCGAGAACCATTCGGCCGCCTCGTCCCCCTGGTCGACACCGGCGCCGTCCCAGGTGAACACCGAAACCGGCAGCCGGGGCCCGTCGAACCGCACCGCGAGCCGGAACGGTTCGGCACCGGGCGCGGACAGCGCGAGCACCTTCCCGCCGTCGGCGATCTCCGGCCGCACGACCGCGAGCGCGGGGTGGCGCCGCTGGCTGCGGAACACCCCGTCCTCGCCGACCGCCATGAACGTGCGGTCGTGCTCGATCCCGGCCGGGGTCACCACGGCCGTGTCCAGCTCGGTTCCCGCGCACCCCTTGACGGGGTAGGAGAAGAGCCGTGCGATCAAGGGAGTCACGGCCGCATCTTACGACCGGATCAGAGCACCTGGGAAAGGAATTGTTGCAGGCGCGGGCTTTGCGGCTTGTCGAAGACGTCCTCCGGCGTGCCGTACTCGACGATCTTGCCGCGGTCCATGAAGGCGACCTTGTCGGCGACGCTGCGCGCGAACCCCATCTCGTGCGTGACCACGATGAGCGTGAGCCCGCGTTCGGCGAGCCCCGCCATCAGGTCCAGCACGCCCTTGACGAGTTCGGGGTCGAGCGCGCTGGTGGCCTCGTCGAACAGCATGACCTCGGGATCCATCGCGAGCGCCCGCGCGATCGCGACCCGCTGCTGCTGCCCGCCGGACAGCGCGGCCGGCCGGTACGGCGCCTTGTCCGCGAGCCCCACGTCGGCGAGCCGTGCCAGCGCGACCGCTTCGGCCGCGGACTTGTCCAGCTTCTTCACACTCCGCAGCGGCAACGTGATGTTGTCCAGCACGCTGCGGTGCCCGAACAGGTTGAAGTGCTGGAACACCATGCCGACGCGCTGGCGCAGCCGGTCGGGGTCGGCCTTGATCACGCTCTCGCCGTCGAACAGCAGATCGCCGGAATCGGGCTCCTGCAAGCGGTTCACGCATCGCAGCAGCGTCGACTTGCCCGAACCGGACGGCCCGATCACGCACACCGTCTCGCCGCGGGGGACGGCCAGGTCCACACCGCGCAGCACTTCTAGGGTCCCGAACGAAACGTGGATGTCGCGCAGTTCCACGCTCGCCGACTGGGTGGTGGTGCTCATACGCTCCCCGGTACTCCCGCCGCGCCGACGCCCATCTCGTCCGGGTCGGTGGTGACCTTCCGCCCGGTGCGCAGCTTCTTGTCGATGAGGTTCACCAGGTGCGTCAGCGGCACCGTGATCACCAGGTACAGCACGCCCGCCGCGACGAGCGGCGAGAGGTTCCCGGTGTTGGCCGCGAGGTCCTGGCCGATCCGGAACAGGTCCCGCTGCTCGGCGACGAACCCGAGGAAGTACACCAGGCTGGAATCCTTCACCAGCGAGATGAACTGGTTCACCAGCGCGGGCAGCACGCGCCGCACGCCCTGCGGGATGATCACCAGCAGCATCGCCTTGCCGTAGCTCATCCCGAGCGCGCGGCTGGCCTCCATCTGTCCTTTTTCGACACTTTGGATACCGGCGCGGAAGATCTCGCCGATGTAGGCGGCCGCGATCAGGCTCAGCGCCAGAATCCCCAGCGGGTAAGGGTTCGTGCCGACGATGTCGCGCGCGAGGATGCCAAGGCCCTGCCCGATCACCAGGATCACCAGGATCGCGGGCAGGCCGCGGAAGATGTCGGTGTAGATCCGCGCCGGCCAGCGCAGCCAGCGCTTCGTGGACAGCCCCATCACCGCGAGCACCATGCCGAGCACCGCGCCGATGACCGAGGAGATGACCGCGAGGATCAGCGTGTTCGGCAGGCCGGTCTTGAGCAGGTCGGGAAAGACTTCCTTGATGTAGTCCCAGTTCAGGAACGTGTCGACGAACTGGTCCATTACTTCTTACCCGAGAACTGCGGCGCGACCGGGGCGGTCGGCATGAACTGCTGGTGCAGCTTCAGCCAGGTGCCGTCCGCGATCACCTGCTTGAGCCCGTCGTTGAGCTTGCCGAGCAGTTCGCTGTTGCCGTGCTTGACCGCGTAGCCGTGCGGCGTGTCGGTGGTGAACGACTTGGCGATCTTCAGCTTCTCGGCCGGGTTGGCCTTCTGGTAGGACTCCGCGGTCGCCTGGTCGAACACCGACCCGTCGACGGCGGCGGTCTTCAGCGCGCTGAGCGCGGCCGCGTCGTTGGGGAAGCGCACGATCTGCGCGGACGGCGCGGTCGCGCCGAGCCAGGCGTCCGAGGCCGTGCCCTGCACGACGCCGATCCGCTTGCCGGACAAGGACTTCTCGTCCGTGATCGGCGAGCCCTCCTTGACCTCGATGGACAGCGACTGGAAGTTGTACGGGGCGGAGAAGTCGACGGTCTTCTTCCGGTCCGGGGTCTGTGCGATCGCCGAGGACGCGATGTCGAACTGTCCACTCACGACTTTCCCGAGCAGCGCGGAGAAGTCGGTGCCGACGAACTCGAGCTTCAGCCCCTCCTTCTGCGCGATCGCCGAAAGCAGCTCGTTGTCGAACCCGGTGAACTTCCCGTTCTCCTGGTAGATGTTCGGCGGCGAGTCCGGCAGCGTGCCGACCCGCAGCGTGCCCGTGTCCCCGCCGCCGCAGGCGGCGAGCACGGCGAGCAGCGCGGCGACGACCGGCACGACCGACAACTTCTTCATCACTGTTCCCTTCACCGGTGTGGCTAGGTTGTGTTTTTAAGCGGCGGAGCCGCTTGAGTGGGCCATCAGCTCGCACCGCCGCGGGTTCTCAGCGTTCTTCTCGCGAGGACAGCTCCAACGTGGTGAATTGGCATTCATGAGTTGGAGATCCCGGAGTGAGAAGGAGGCTGAGGTTCTGCCACCCGCACCGCCACGCAGCTCAACCACTGTCAAACACTTCCCTTCACCGGCCGCTACGCGCCGGGGTTGGTCACCGGGAGGCCGGGGCCACCGGGTTCCAGTTCCTTCGGCAGGGGCTCTGCCTTGAAGAACTGTTCGTGCAGGCGCTTCACCGTGCCGTCCGCGATGAGCTTGGCGAGCCCGTCGTTGAGCTTCTTCAACAGCTCCTTGTTGTCCTTGCGGACCGCGAACGCGGACGGGGTGTCCTTGCTCTCCACCCGGTAGCCGATTTCGAGCTGCGCGTCGGCGTTCTGCTCGATGTACTTCTTGCCGATGTCGGCGGGCACCACCCAGCCGTCGAGGCCGCCGGTGCGCAGCTGCGCGAAACCCGCGTTGTAGTCGGGGAAGCGCGCCACGTTCGCGCCGGGGAGCCGCTTCGTCGCGAAGTCGTCCTGGACCGAGGCCTGCACGACGCCGACCCGCTTGCCGCCGAACGCCGCCGGGTCCTTGAGGTCGGCGCCCTTCTTCGTCACGATCGCGGTGAACTCGGTGTTGTAGCCGTTGGTGAAGGCGACCGTCTTCTTGCGCGCTTCGGTGGTCGAGATCGTGGAGCTGCCGATGTCGAAGTTCCGGTTCGCGACGCTGGCGAGCAGGCCGGAGAAATCCGTGCCGACGAACTTCAGCTCGAAGCCCTCGCGCTTGCCGATCTCGCGCAGCAGCTCGTTGTCGTAGCCGGTGTACTGGCCGTTCTCGAAGTAGATGGACGGCGGGGCGTCGGGCAGCGTGCCCACCCGCAGCGCGGCGTTCGGGTCACTGGCGGACGCGCCGCACGCGGTGAGCGCGACGGTGACCGCTCCGGTCGCGACGACGGCGATGGCCTTCCACAGCGTGGATCTCATGCTTCTCTTCTTCGGCTCTGGCGGGTTCCCGCGATGAGAGAGCGCCAGGGTACGGGTTCGGCCACTGGCGCTCGTCGATTCGGCGCCCACGATATGGAAACCACTCGAACGAGTACTTGCTTCCCATCCTGTGGGCGGGTGCCCGAGTTCACAGGATGGGCTGCGGCACATACTCCGCCGCTTCGGGGAACCGCGCCAGCACCTCTTCCACGCGTTTCGCGATGGTCTGGACCTGACTGGTCGCCACGCCGGTGAAGCCGAGCGGATCGGCCAGCAGTGCGTCCAGTTCGGACCGTTCCAACGGCAGCCGGTCGTCCGCGGCGAACCGGTCGAGCAGGTCGTTTTCCGCCTGGCCCTCCCGCATCGCGAGCGCGACGGCCACCGCGTTCTCCTTGATCGCCTCGTGCGCGCTCTCCCTGCCGACGCCGCCGCGCACCGCAGCCATCAGCACCTTGGTGGTGGCCAGGAACGGCAGGTACCGGTCCAGCTCGCGCGCGACGACCGCGGGGAACGCGCCGAACTCGCGCAGCACCGTGAGGAAGGTCTCCAGCAGCCCGTCGATCGCGAAGAACGCGTCGGGCAGCGCGACCCGGCGCACCACGGAATCCGAGACGTCGCCCTCGTTCCACTGGTCACCGGCCAGCTCGCCAAGCATGGACAGGTAGCCGCGCAGCACGACGGCGAGCCCGTTGACCCGTTCGCACGAACGCGTGTTCATCTTGTGCGGCATGGCGGACGAGCCGACCTGGCCGGGCTGGAAGCCCTCGGTGACCAGCTCGTGGCCCGCCATCAGCCGGATCGTCTTGGCCAGGCTCGACGGCGCGGCGGCGATCTGCACCACCGAGGACAGCACGTCGAAGTCGAGCGAACGCGGGTAGACTTGGCCGACGCTGGTGAACCGGCGGTCGAACCCGAGGTGCCCGGCGACCCTGTCCTCCAGTTCGTCCAAAGTGGACTCGTCGCCGAGCAGGTCGAGCATGTCCTGCGCGGTGCCGACCGGGCCCTTGATGCCCCGCAACGGATAGCGGGCGATCAGCTCGTCGAGCCGTTCGAAGGCGACCAGCAGCTCGTCGGCGGCGGTCGCGAAGCGCTTGCCCAGCGTCGTCGCCTGTGCCGCGACGTTGTGCGAACGGCCCGCCATCACCAGGTCTTCGTGCTCCACGGCGAGCGAGGCCAGCTTCGCCAGCACCGCGACGGCCCGGCTGCGCACCAGCTCCAGCGAGCGCCGGATCTGCAGCTGCTCGACGTTCTCGGTGAGGTCGCGCGAGGTCATGCCCTTGTGGATGTGCTCGTGCCCGGCGAGCGCGTTGAACTCCTCGATGCGCGCCTTCACGTCGTGCCGCGTGACCCGCTCGCGCGCCGCGATGGACTCCAGGTCCACCTGGTCCAGCACCCGCTCGTAGTCCTCGACGACCCCGTCACCGACCTCGACGCCCAGCTCGTGCTGCGCGCGGAGCACGGCGAGCCACAACTCGCGCTCCAGCTTGACCTTCTGCTCCGGCGACCACAGCGACACCAGCTCCGGCGAGGCGTAGCGGCTGGCAAGGACGTTCGGAATGCGGGGCTTGTCCGTCACGGCCACAGGTTAGCAATGAGACCGAAAGCAAGCCGCCGGAGAAGAACGCTCGACCTGCGCGAATCGCTTGCTTTCGGTCGGTTTGATATCTACTGGCACAGCACCGCTCAGCTCAGTGCGCTGCGCAGCATGCGCGCGGCGGCCGCCCTCGGCTCGGGGTCGACCGCGACCAGCGCGTTCACCACCGCGCCGTCGACGAGCGCGATGAGCCGGTACAGCTCGTCCTCGGTCATCGGCGAGCCGGAACGTTCGAAGATCTCCAGCATCAGGCTGCGCAGCTCGACGTTCAGCTCGCTCATCAGCGGGCGCAGGTACTTCCGGCGGCCGGTCACGACCAGGCGTTCGTACCGCAGGAGCACCGCTTCGGCGTCGGCTTCCCGGTCCTCCTGCTCGGGGCCGAGGAGGAGTTCGAGCACCAGGTCGGTCTGCGCGTTCACGTCGCGGTCCCGCGTCGCGAGGTCTTCGAGGCACCGGCGGCCCTGCGCCAGCTCGACCCGCGAATGGTGCTCGACCGCGGCCGTGACGAGTTCTTCGAGCGAGTCGAAGTAGTAGGTGGTCGACGCCAGCGGCAGTCCGGCGCGCTCCGCGACCGCCCGGTGCCGTATCGCGTCGAACCCGCCCTCGACCAGCAGATCGGCGGCGGCCTCGACGAGGGCGGCACGGCGCCGCTCACCTTTGGGCGTGCTCGCGGCTGCGGTCATGCTGCCCCATCTTGCCCCACGGCCACCCTGGCCGTGCCGACCCGCGGACTTCGCCGTCAGAACTGGGCGGCGAGTTTCGTGGCGACGCGCTGGACGTCGTTCGGGAACGGGGCCGACGATCCTGGCTGTGGCGCGCTCAGCACCACCAGGGTGCCGCCCTTCGCCGTCTGCCGTTCGGCGAGCGCCGCGCCCTGCGGCGGTACCGACCTGGGAACGGGCACTCCCGGCGGGTAGAGCGCCACGGAGTAGGTGCCCGCGTTGGCGCCGTCGACCACCGGGAACCCGGCGGACCGCGCCGCCGTCGAACAGGCGCGGCCCGGCGACGGCTGGGCTCCAGCGGTGACCGGGATCTCGCCAGCGAGGGCGGTGGCGAGATCCCGGTCGACCTGGTCGCACCCGGAGGTGCTCCCGGCCCGAGGGCCGGTCTCCCCTGACCCTTCACCCCCCTGCTCGGGATTAGGAGTCGGGGAAGTCTGGGTGTTCGCATTCGGTGGACGCGCGGGGGTGGGCCCCGGTTGCCCCTGCACGCTGAATTGCGGTGCGGACTTGCCGGGCGCGGGCGCGCTCGCGGTGTCGTTGGCGGGCTGGGCCCTGGCGAAGAAGAGGTATCCGACGACCGCGAACCCGGCGATGAGCAGCACCACGGACGCGGCGGCCGAGGTCAGCACGGTGCGGCGGCGCGCTGCCGCCCTCGCCGACGAGGCGCGCACGTCGCCGATGGAGAAGGACGCGGGCGGTGGTTCGCCCGCCGCGTCGGAGAACAGGGTCTCCAGCTCCTGGTCATCCACGCGTGTCCACCTCCTCCAGCACGCCGCGCAGGTTCGCCAGCCCCCTTGCCGTCTGGCTCTTCACGTTTCCTTCGCTGCAGCCGAGCGCCTTCGCGACGCCCGCCACGTCCAGCCCCTCGAAGTACCTCAGTACGAGCACCGCCCGCTGCTTCGGCGGCACCTTGCGCAGCCCGGCCAGGAGGTCCTCCCGCGTCGCCACCTGCTCGTCGACGCGGACGGGCGCCTGCTCCGGCTCCGGCATCTCGTCCACATACCGTTCCCTCCGCCACGGCCTCCTCGACTCGTCGATCGAGGCCCTGACGAGCGTTTTGCGCAGGTAGGCGTCCGTCGCGGCCCGGTCGCGGATCTTGCGCCACCGCCGGTGCAGTGCGACGAACGCGGTCTGCGCCAGGTCGTCCGCGCGATGCCAGTCACCGCAGAGCATGTACGCGGTGCGGCGCACGGAGTCGCGCCTTGCGGCGAAGTACTCCGCGAACTCCTGCTCGTCGCGCTGGTCCACGCGGCTTGTTCTCCGCTTCGTCGTGCGTTCAGGGGGAGAGACGGATCGGGCGGCGTCCACCGTTGCACGCCCACCCGAACGAAGCCACCCAGCCATGTGATGTGATCTAACCGTGACCTTCGCAGCGACACGAGCGATCGATTTCCGCTCGGACACCGTCACTCGACCGGATGAAACGATGCGGCGCGCGATGGCGTCCGCCGAGGTCGGCGACAACGTGTACGGGGCCGACCCGACCGTGCGCGCGCTGGAGGAAAGAGCCGCGGCGCTACTCGGGATGCCCGCCGCGCTGTGGACCCCGACCGGCACGATGGCCAACCTGATCGCGCTGGTCCTGCACCTCGGGCGGGGCGACCGGTTCCTCGCGCCGCGCGACGCGCACGTGCTGGCGAACGAACTCGGCTCGGCCGCGTGGCTCGCGGGCGGCATGCCGGAGGCGCTCGAACACGACGCCGGGCCCGGCCGCCCGACGCCGAGCGCGCTGTCCTCGGCGATCGGCTCGCGCAGCGTCCCGTACTACGCGCTGCGCACCACGCTTCTGTGCCTGGAGAACACGCACAACGCCGCGGGAGGCGCCGTCACGCCGCCGCACGAACACGCGCGCCTGCTGTCCACCGCGAAGCAGGCGGGGCTGACCGTGCACCTGGACGGGGCCCGGATCTGGAACGCCGCGGTCGCGCTCGGCCTGCCGCCCGCCGCGCTGACCGTCGGCGTCGACAGCGTCTCGGCGTGTTTCAGCAAGGGGCTCGGCGCGCCCGCGGGATCGGTCCTCGCGGGCAGTGAGGACTTCGTCGAGCGGGCCCGCCGCACGCGGGCCATGCTCGGCGGCGGGATGCGCCAGGTCGGCGTGCTCGCCGCGGCCGCGCTCGTCGGGCTGGACCAGATGGGCGATCTCGAACAGGACCACCGGAAGGCGCGGCGGCTGGCCAGCGGGCTCGCGGAGTTCGGCTGGGAGATCACCGAGCCGCAGACGAACATCGTGCTCGCCGATGTCGCCGACGTGAACGTCACGCTCGACACCCTGGCCGCGGCCGAGGTGCACGCCCTGCCGATGGCCGGGAAGGTGCGGTTCGTACTGCACCGCGACCTCTCCGACGACGACATCGACGAAGCGCTGCTCCGGATCGAAAGCCGGCTGAACGGGGGAAACCAGTGAGCCGCCATTGGATCGTGTTCGACTACGGCGAGGTGCTGTGTTCGCGCACCAAGGCGGTGCCGGAGCTGGCGGCCGCGCTCGGCGCCGACGTCACCGAATTCGAGGCCGCGTACTGGGGGCTCCGCGAGCCGTACGACCGCGGCTCGTCCGACATCGAGTACTGGCGGTCGATCGGGGACGCGGTCGGCGCCGAGGTCGACGAGGCGATGTCGGCGAAACTGACCGAACTGGACATCGAGGGCTGGTCCCATCTCGAGCCGTCGTCGCTGGAACTCCTCGAGGCGCTGTCGGAGGCGGGTGCTTCGCTGGCGCTGCTTTCCAACGCGCCGTCGTCGTTCGGCCGGTGGGTGGAGGGGCAGGAGTTCTCGAAGTTGTTCGAGGTGCTCCTGTTCTCCGGTGACGTGAAAATGGCCAAGCCGGACGCCGAAATCTACCGCGAACTGCTTTCGCGGCTGGACGCCTCGCCTGGTGACTGCCTGTTCCTCGACGACCGTCAGTCCAATGTGGACGGAGCGGGCGAGATCGGGATCCGCGCGCACCGGTGGCTCGGCGCCGCCGAAGCGCGATCTTGGCTGGAGCCGCAAAAGTAACCCTGACGGCCCATCCGACTACACGGGTGCGAGGCGGTAGCTTAGTGTGGGTCACGACACATCCACAGAGCGTCAAAACCCTTGGGGTTCCCATGCCCGCAGCGAAACAACGGTCCGCCGACGACGGGCCGGTACTGGTGCGGATCGATCCGGCCACACCGAGCATCGCGCGGGTCTACGACGCCCTCGTCGGCGGGCACGACCACTACGAGTCCGATCGCGCGGTGCTGCGCAAGATCCTCGAGATCGCGCCGGAAGCGCAGCACATGGCGAGGGAACTGCGCCACTGGCTGGTCAGGACCGTCCGGTTCCTCGCCGACCGGATGGCGATCGACCAGTTCCTCGACCTCGGGTCCGGTTTCCCCACCGCCGAGAACACGCACCAGATCGCGCAGCGCTACCGCCCCGAGGCGCACGTGGTCTACGTCGACAACGATCCGGTGGTCCAGGCGCACGGCCGCGCGGTGCTCGAGGAAAACGAGTACACGCACGTGTCCGGTGCGGACATCACCCGTCCGGCCGAATCGCTCGCCGACCCGGAAATCACCAAGTACCTGGACTTCAGCCGCCCCGTCGGCGTCATCATGTGCGGCATCATCCACCACATCAAGGACCTCGACGAGGCGCGCGAAGTGGTCAAGGCCTACGTCGACGCGGTGGCCCCCGGCTCGTACCTGGTGCTCGCGCACCAGTTCAACCCCGGTGACGGCAGCGAAGCCGCGCGCGTGGCCGACTCACTCGACGACCGGTTCCGCGGTACCGGGCTCGACACGCTCTACCGCAGCCGCGAGGACATCGAGTCCCTCTTCGACGGTCTCGAACTCGTCGACCCCGGCCTCAAACACCCCCACGAGTGGTGGCCGGACGGGCCGCGGCTGCACCCGCTCTCGCCCGTCAACTACACCACCCTCGGCGGTGTGGCCCGCAAACCCTGAGGTCAGGGGTTCAGCCGCTTCGAGTCACCCCTGCCCTTGATGGCGCCGTAGGCCGCGGTTCCGAGGAAGAGCACGCCACCGATCACCGCGAGCCAGAACAGCCCCTTGACGACGAAGCCGAGCACGGTGAACGCCAGCCAGACGACGATCAGCGTTCCGACGATCTTCCAGAACATTTCTTTCCTCCGGTTGCCTTGCGCAGGCCACCCGGCCCGCTGCCTGAAGACTCCCACGTCCCGGCGGGAAAAGCTTGTGCCCACCCCAACGTTCAGGGACAAATCGGGGTTCCCACCTACCCCGCGGTCAGCCAGTCCCCGATGCGGCGCACGCCCTCGTCGAGATCGGCACGGGCACCCGCGAACGACAGGCGCACGAACCGGCCGCCGTCGACCGGGTCGAAGTCGATACCCGGCGTGATCGCGACCCCGGTGTCCGCCAGCAGCCGCTGGCACCAGCTGAGGCTGTCCGAGGTGAACTCGGAGACGTCGACGTAGGCGTAGAAGGCGCCGTCGACCGGGGCGACCTTGCCCAGCCCGATCTCGCGCAGCCCGTCGAGCAGCGCGTCCCGGTTCTTCCGGTAGTGCTCCACGTGCGCGTCGGCCTCCGCGTACGACTCCGGGGTGAACGCCGCGACCGCGGCGCGCTGGGCCAGCGCGGGAGGGCAGATGGTGAAGTTGCCGGTCAGCACGTCGATCGCCCGGTGCAGCCGTCGCGGCGCGAGCAGCCAGCCGAGCCGCCAGCCCGTCATCGCGAAGTACTTCGAGAACGACCCGAGCACGAGCGCGTCGCGCGAACTCTGCCACGCGCAGCCGACCTCCGCGCCGTAGGAGATGCCGTGGTAGATCTCGTCGCTGACCAGCTGCACCCCGCGCGACGAGCACCAGCCCGCGATCGCCGCCAGCTCGCCGGGCGGCAGCACGGTGCCGGTCGGGTTGCTGGGGCTCGCCACCACCAGGCCGTTGATCGGGCCCAGCTCGTCGAGGAGGTCGACCGTCGGCTGGAAGCGGGTGCGCTCGTCGGTGGCGAATTCGACGACCTCGCAGCCCAGCACGGACAGCAGGTTCCGGTACGCGGGGTAACCGGGGCGGGCCATCGCCACCCGGTCGCCCGGTTCGAACGCGGAGAGGAACGACAGCAGGAAGCCCCCGGAGGATCCGGTCGTCATGATCACCTCGTCCGGGCTCACGTCCAGGCCGTAGCGGGTGACGTAGTGGCCAGCGACCGCCTCCCGCAGCTCCGGGATGCCGAGCTGGACGGTGTAGCCGAGATCGCCGTCGGCCAGCGCGCGCTGAGCGGCCTCGCGCACCGGCGCCGGCGCGCCCGCGGTCGGCTGCCCCGCGGCGAGCAGGACGACGTCACCGTGCGTGCGCTGCCGCGCCTGCGCGGCCGAGAGGACGTCCATGACGTGGAAGGGCGGCACGTTCGCGCGCTGGGCTGGGCCGGGGAAGGGAGCATGCTCGGTCACCCGCCCAGGGTAGGACGGTGGCCCGTTCGTGACCTTGCGATGACAACCTAACCGGCTCCAGCCACGTCTAGGAGGGTGAAAAGACCACAAAGGACTGACTATCGGGGGTTATTCGTGGGTATCAAGAAGATCGTCGTCGGACTCGCCGCACTGGCCGCGACCGCCGTGCTGGCCGCCTGCTCCGGTGGCGGCACCGACAGCGCGCCCGCCGCCGGTGGCGCGCAGCCCGCCGCGGCTTCGGTCCCCGCTTCTTCGGCACCGTCCACTTCGGCACCGTCTTCGTCGACTTCGTCGCCTTCGGAGGCTCCGGTTCCTCCCGCGAAGCCCGCCGCGAAGCCGATCGCAGAGAAGCCGAAGCCCGCCCCGGCGGCCGGAATCCCGTGCGCGAACGTCGTCACCGGCGCGTGCGTGGACATCTCCTCGAAGCAAGCCTGGCTCGTGCAGGACGGCAACGTCGTCTACGGCCCGGTGCCGATGACCTCGGGCCGCAAGGGGCACGCCACCCCGACCGGCACGTTCCATGTGTATTCGAAGGAGAAGATGCACCTGAGCAAGCAGTTCGACATGGCGCCCATGCCGAACTCGGTGTTCTTCTACCCCGGCGACGCGTTCCACACCGGCAGCCTCAAGGTGCCGTCGCACGGCTGCATCCACCTGTCGAAGGCCGCGTCGCAGAAGTTCTTCTCGACGCTCAACATCGGCGACACCGTGCAGGTCGTCGCGTAAGGACCACTCCACAAAAGACGGTGCCCGCCGCCCCTCGCAGGGGGAGGCGGGCACCGGTTTTGCGTTTAGTAGCCCTGATAACCGCCGCCGTGCGCCATCGCCTTGAGGCCGGGGTGCCCGTCGAAGCCCCCGTAGCGGGAGAACGTGTAGCGGACACCGGCGATGATGTTGTCGACCGGGTTGTAGATGTCGTCGTGCCCCGGCAGCTTGTGCGACTGGAACGTCGGGTCGATGCACTGCATGAGCCCCTTGGACGGGGTCCCCTTCGCCGCGTTCGAATCCCAGTTGTTGATCGCGTGCGGGTTGCCGCCGGACTCCTTCTCGATGATCGTCCAGATCTTCTGGATGTCCGCGTCGGTCACCGGGATCCCGTTGGCCTGCAGGATCTTGATCGCCTCGCGGATCCAGGAGTCCACGTTGCCCGGCGGCGGCCCACCCGGCGGCGGCCCACCACTGGAACCGAGGCCACCACCGCCGCCTCCGCCCCCTCCTCCGCCGCCCCCACCGGACCGCGAAGCATGCGTACCGCCACCGCCCCCACGAGGCGGCTTCACTTTCGAGTACCCAGCGCTGATGTCCTGCTTGGACTTGGTCTCCGCGTCGGTTAATGCCTGGTTGGCCTGCCCCAGAAGACCTGTGAGCCGCGTGTCGAAATTGTTTGCCTTCGTATCGAGTTCACCCTGAACCCGAGCACGAAGTGCTTCGGCGGCGCCAGGATCGGGCTTCGCGCCGTCGGCAGGACTCTCAAGTGTGCTAATTTTCTTATTTGTGTCGTTAACCGTATTCCGTATCTCAGTATCTGTACTGGTTCGCTCTTGCGCAATAGTCGACTTGAGGCCCGACAAGGTGTCCCTAAGACCTTCGAGTTCGCCCGCGACCTCATCCAGTCTGTCGCTGAACTTCTTTCCTTGAGAGGCCAGTTCATTGACATATGCGAAAAACTTGTCTGCGGCATCGCCCTGCCAGGTGCCGTTACTCAAGTGACCAGCAGCAGCTTTCATGCCGTCCACATGATCGTTCGAGTTTCCCGCCGCCGACCTGAACTGCTGCGCCGTCTCGGTGATCTTCCCAGGGTCAACTTTGTCAAGCTGGCCCGCACGCGCCATCACGCCAGCCCAGTTGCCGGGAACAACAACGGGTGCCACTATTTCCCCCTAGCCGGTCGCGTCTTCCGGTCCACCATAGAATTCACTGCTTCTCCGTGCGCTTAAGCGCGTCCCCGGCCTGGTTGTCCTGTTCTTCCATCATGCTCGCCGCAGTCCGGAGAAAGTCACTGGTTGCCGCCATATGGTTGGCGCCAGCCTCGAACTCGCCCTGCGCGCCCTCGGTGAACTTTCCGACTCCGTTTGCCATGTTGTCAGAAGGCATGGGATGAGTCGGCGGCTTCGTGTGGTCGTGGTCATCAGGATGACGAATCTCGCCGAAGGGGTTGTTGCCTTGGATGCCGGTTACCGCGGCCTTGGAGTTCTTGAACTCCTCATGCAGCTTGTCGACCTTGCCCGCGACGTAGCGCATGGCGTCGATCTCGTACTTCGGCACGGTTCCGTCTCCCCTTCGCGATGTCGCTTCCGCCGGGTCTGACGCGTCGGCCACCGCGGCGGTTCCAGGGCACCCTGGCGTTTCAACGCACACTGTAGAACCTCCGCTGCAGGCCGTGTGCGGTTTGGCGGAACTCCCACCCGGCGGCGCGCGTCGCATCGCGGCCGTGCACGCTTTGTAGCATCACGCTGGGAGGGAAGAGTGACATGAAGCCGTTGAACCCGGGCGAAGCCTGGCAGGTCGGGCGCTACCGGTTGCTCGCCTCGCTCGGCGAGGGCGGCATGGGGCGGGTCCTGCTCGGCGCCTCGCCAGACGGTCGTTTGGTCGCTTTGAAGCAGGTTCATCCCGGTTTCGCACACGACGAGGGCTTCCGCTCGCGCTTCCGTCGCGAAGTCGAGACCTCGCGCATGGTGTCCGGCGCCTACACCGCCGCCGTCATGGACGCCGATCCCGAGGCGGACATCCCCTGGTTGGCGTCGGTCTACGTACCCGGCCCGTCACTCAAGGAAGCGGTGGACGCGGCGGGCCCGCTGCCCCTCGAATCGATCCGCTACCTGGCGACCGGACTCGCGTCGGCACTCACCGAAATTCACCGGGTCGGGTTAATCCATCGGGACCTGAAGCCGTCCAACGTCCTGCTCACCGACGACGGTCCGCGCGTGATCGACTTCGGCATCGCCCGCGCCGCGGAGGGCAACACCGACCTCACCCACACCGGCTCGGTCATCGGCTCACCCGGCTTCATGTCCCCGGAGCAGGCCGAGGGGAAGTCGCTCACCCCGGCCAGCGACATGTTCTCCCTCGGCGCGCTGCTCGTCATGGCGGCCACCGGACAGAGCCCCTTCGCCGGGAACTCCACCCCGCAGACGCTCTACAACGTCGTCCACACCCACCCCAACCTGGCGATGCTGCCGCCACCCATCCGCCAGCTCGCCGAACCGTGCCTCGCGAAGGACCCCGCGCACCGCCCCACTCCGGCCCAACTCCTCGACTACCTGGGCGCCGTGCGCTACGCCAGCATGCCGTGGCCACCGCCCGTGCACGCGCAGATCGCGCAGCACAAGGAAGAGGTCGGCCGATTCCTCGCGAAACCCCCGCCACCACCGATCAAGCCCGGTGCGGGCAACAAGCGGAAACGAGTCTTGATCACCGTGGGCGCCATCGTGGCTACCTTGATTCTGGCGGGCGGCACCGTCTTCGCCGTATCGAAACTGACGAGCGATTCGACCAACGCCGCGAACCGGCCACCCCGCAACCCAGACCCGCTGAGCCTGGAACGCCTCCAGATGGTCGACGCGTGCAAGCTCCTCGATCCGAATTCCATACCACTGCTGGGCAAGACCACGGTGCCGGAGAACAACTCATTCGGCACCTGTCAGTATCAGTCTCCAACCGGGGGAAAGCTGATGATCAACCTGGGTACGAACACCACCGGCGACCCACTTCCTCGTGCGTCCTACATCGATGAGCACCCGGTTCGTGAGATGAAGTACAACGAGAAGGAAGGCCCTGCGTGTCAGCGCCTTGTCCAGCCAACGGAATTGAAGTCCGTCCTGATCGGCGCCAACGTCCAGAATAATTCCGGTGACATCTGCCAGGCCGCACAGCAAGCGTTGATCACTATCGTAGGCAATCTGAAGAATGATCCAGCGCAACTACCCGACCACGAGGGAAGTTATCTCGGGAGCGACCCGTGCACCGCACTCGATGACGCCACCGCGAACAAAATCTTGAATGGGAAGGCGATCAAGGAGCGGCACGACCTGCACAGCTGCACCTGGTCGAGCGAGTATCAAACAATCGGTTTCGGCCTGACCTTCGGCGATAAGTCCGACCTCAAGGGGACGAGCACGAATGTCAACGGTACCGAAGTCCACGAGGAACGAAGCAACGACCCGAAAAATAATATCTGCCATCACACCTGGTTGAACACAGCAACGGACAGTGACGCGAAAGAGGTGCTGGACACCTATTATTCGCCAATAGGTAACGTAAATCGGGACCAGTCTTGTGCCCACAGCCTCGAGGCGGCCAAGGCCATAATCGCGAACATGTCCAAAAAGTAGCTACCGGGACCTGGCTCATGAAACCTCTGAATCCCGATGAAGCGCACCTTGTCGGCCGCTACCAGCCTGTCGCACTACTCGGCGAGGGTGGGATGGGACGGGTCTACTTGGGGGTGGCACCGAATGGCCGACTGGTCGCGATCAAACAGGTACATCCCAGTTTCGCCCATGACGACGGGTTTCGGTCGCGGTTCATCCGGGAGGTCAAGACCTCCCGGATGGTGTCAGGGGCCTATACCGCGGCGGTGATGGACGCCGATCCCGACGCGCAGATTCCTTGGCTGGCATCGGTGTACGTGCCAGGGCCGTCGTTGAAGGAGACCGTCGACGCGATCGGGCCGCTGCCGACGGAGTCCATCCACTACCTCGCCACCGGACTGGCGACCGCGCTGGAGGAGATCCACCGGGTCGGACTCATCCATCGCGACCTCAAACCGTCCAATGTGCTCCTCACCGACGACGGACCCCGCGTCATCGACTTCGGCATCGCCCGCGCCGCCGAGGACATCACCGATATCACCCACACCGGATCCGTGATCGGTTCGCCCGGGTTCATGTCGCCGGAGCAAGCCGAGGGGAAGGCGCTCACGCCCGCCAGCGACGTGTTTTCGCTCGGCGCGCTGCTCGTCATGGCAGCAACCGGAAGCAGTCCCTTCGCGGGAGACTCCACACCACAAACCCTCTACAACGTCGTACACAACCAACCGAACTTGACGACTTTAACGCCACACCTCCAGCAACTCGTCCGGCCGTGCTTCACCAAGAACCCAGCGTACCGCCCAACTCCTCGGCAAATTCTTGACCATCTCGGCACGGCGACGCCGACCACTGCACCGTGGCCACCGTCTGTCCATTGGGAGATCCAGCGTTGCAAAGACGACGCCGAGACAGCACTGGGTTCTCCCCGAGCGCCCGCTCCCGTCGAACCGAAAAACCGCAAGAAAACAGTACTCTGCGCGACCCTTTCCGGTGTCGTAGTCATTGCGGGAATAACAACGTTCATCGCCAGAAGTAGGCAACCGGACGCGCCCAAACCTTCTATCCCGGCAAGCGCCGCATCAGTTGAACCGTTGACAACTACTAATATGCTCAGCGTGGATCCGTGCGGAGTCCTCGATGGCAAACCCATAGGAGAACTCGGCCTCCTGTCGAGTGTTAGGCGATCACAGCACCAGTTCAGCGACTGCAATTTCGTGGATTCAAGTTTCAAAAACGGTGTCGCCATCGACATATCCACGTTGTCGCCGAACCCCGGAGATCCCGTGGAAATCGAAGGACTACAAGCAAAGATCCAGAAAACCGGGATCTCTTGTACCGTCTCGGCCAGATACCCGACAACAGATGGAATGTACTTGGAAGCCAGTCTGATCGGCGACACCAAGGACAGATGCGGAACGGTACGCGACGCATTGGTCGAGACGATACGAACGGTACGCACCAACCCACCCAGGTACCCCTCAGACCCCGGAAGTATTGCCACTACAAATCCTTGCACCGTAGTTCCAATAAACTCGATAAACCAGATCATCGGCCATTCCGAACCGAGATCGAACAGAGATGAGCACAGTTGCTCATATGCTGGCGAGCGCGAGCTCGACGTCGAATTTCGAATCGGCCCTCCTGCGACCAGCTCAAATGAAGAGACGACTATTTCGGGTCGAAAGGTAGCAATCATAAGAACCGACTCTGGCGCTCATTATCAAAACTGTGAGGCGCGCTGGGAGCAGCAATCACGCGGAGACGACTACCCTGAGCAAGTCAGCATCTCCATGTCAAATCCTATAGCGCCGCACGCAGGGATGGCGCCGTTTTCGTTGGACACCGCCTGTCAGAAGGTCAAGGACTTCGCGGCGGCGATGATTCCTCGGTTGCCCAAGCCGTGAGCAGGACTGAAGAGAGCAGAGTTCGATGAAGCCGTTGAGTGCTGGGGATGCTGGTCGGATCGGGCGGTACCAGGTGGTGGCGTCGCTCGGTGAGGGCGGTATGGGGCGGGTGCTGCTGGGGGTGGCGTCCGACGGGCGGCTGGTCGCGGTCAAGCAGGTGCATCCCAGTTTCGCGCACGATGACGGGTTTCGGTCGCGGTTCAAGCGGGAGGTCGAGGCCTCGCGGATGGTGTC
This sequence comes from Amycolatopsis sp. CA-230715, assembly GCF_018736145.1. GTDB lineage: Bacteria > Actinomycetota > Actinomycetes > Mycobacteriales > Pseudonocardiaceae > Amycolatopsis. The sequence continues at coordinate 4,501,867 of NZ_CP059997.1, read as the reverse complement.
CGGGGCGTATACGGCCGCCGTGATGGACGCTGATCCCGACGCGCAGATTCCTTGGCTGGCATCGGTGTACGTGCCGGGGCCGTCGTTGAAGGAGACCGTCGACGCGATCGGGCCGTTGCCGTCGGAGTCCATTCACTACCTTGCCACCGGGCTCGCGACCGCGCTGGAGGAGATCCACCGGGTCGGGCTGATCCACCGGGATCTCAAACCGTCCAATGTGCTCCTCACCGACGACGGGCCCCGCGTCATCGACTTCGGGATCGCCCGCGCGGCCGAAGGGGAAACCGACCTCACCCACACCGGATCCGTGATCGGTTCGCCCGGGTTCATGTCGCCGGAGCAAGCCGAGGGGAAGGCGCTCACGCCCGCCAGCGACGTGTTTTCGCTCGGCGCGCTGCTGGTCATGGCAGCAACCGGGAACAGTCCCTTCGCGGGCAATTCCACGCCTCAGACGCTCTACAACGTGGTGCACAGCCAGCCCGATCTCACCACGCTGCCGCCGCACATCCGCCAGCTCGCCGAACCCTGCCTCGCCAAGGATCCCGCGCACCGGCCGACGCCGAGCCAACTCCTCGACTTCCTCGGCGCGGTGACGCCGAGTGCGACACCGTGGCCTGCCAGCGTGCACCAGGAGATCGCGCGGCAGAAGGGCGAAGTGGAAGTCGCGCTCGGGGCGCCGCGGCCGGAACCCGCGCCCGAGTCGAAGCCTAAGCGCACCGGGCTCATCGTGGGGATCGCGGCGGCCGCCGTCGTCATCGTGGCTGCCGGTGTCACCACGGCGATCGTCGCGAGCGGTGGCTCCGGTGAGCCCGCGGCGGCGCCGACTTCCGCCGCGCAGCCCGCGGCACCACCGCCGTCCGATCCGTTGCGGCCCGACAACCTGCGCACGGTCGACCCGTGCAAGCTGCTCGACGGGAAAACCTTGCCCAGCACAGGAAAGCTCACCGGTGACAACAGCCTCCAGGTCGAGTACAGCCAGTGCTCCTACGGCTCGGGTGACAACGTCGCACTGGCGAACATCGATGTCGGCGACAGTGCTTCCAGTTCGGGTAAGGACGCGACTTTCGAGGGCCTGCCGGGAAAGCTCAATGACAGCGACGGTTCGTGTCGCGCGAGCGTCGTGAACCCCGTCGCCGAGAAAATGGGGATCTCCGCGTTTTCGTCGACGACCAAGGGCGACCGCTGCAAGATCGTGCAGGAGGTCCTGACCGAGACCGTCAAAGCCCTGCGCGCCAACCCGCCCCGCTACCCGCAGGACAAGGGCAGCCTCATCCCGGTCGACGTCTGCGGCACGGTCAGCAAGGACGCGATCGAGAAGATCCTCGGCGGTGTCGACGAGAACGAGGTGACCGGGCTGCACAAGTGCACCTGGCGCGGCGCCAAGTGGATCAGCGCGAGCGTCGGCGACGCGGTCACCGAGCGCGCGTCCTACGAGTCGCAGGAGAACGTCCAAATAGGAGGGTTCAAGGTGTGGGTGACCCGTGAAGACACCGCGACGAGCCATTCCTGCAAACTGGAGTGGAACCACAAGCCCAGCAGGCAGGGCAACTCGCAGAAGGTCACCGTGTCCATGAGCGACAGTGGTGACGCGAAGCTGCCCACCGAAGAGATCTGCCAGAAGGTCAAGGACTTCGCGGGCGCGATGATCCCTGGATTGCCGAAACCGTGAAGCCGCTCGACCGCGACGAAGCGCGCCGAATCGGGCGTTACCGCGCGCTCGCGCTGCTCGGCGAGGGCGGGATGGGGCGCGTGCTGCTGGCCGCCGGGCCGGACGGGCGGCTCGTCGCGGTCAAGCAGGTGCATCCCGGTTTCGCGCACGACAACGGTTTCCGGTCACGGTTCCGGCGCGAAGTGGAGACCTCGCGCATGGTGTCCGGGGCCTACACGGCCGCGGTCATGGACGCCGACCCGAACGCGCCGACACCGTGGCTCGCCTCCGTTTACGTCGCCGGGCCGTCGTTGCAGGAGGCCGTCGACCGCGCGGGACGGCTGCCGCCCGGTTCGGTGCGGCACCTCGCGGCGGGGCTCGCGAGCGCGCTTTCGGAGATCCACCGCGTCGGGCTCGTGCACCGGGATCTCAAGCCCAGCAACGTGATTCTCACCGGTGACGGCCCGCGCGTGATCGACTTCGGGATCGCGCGCGCCGCGCAGGGCGGTACCGAGCTGACGCACACCGGCTCCATCATCGGCTCGCCCGCGTTCATGTCGCCGGAACAGGCCGAGGGCAAGCAGGTGACGGCGGCCAGCGACGTGTTCTCCCTCGGCGCGCTGCTGGTGATGGCGTCGTCGGGGCAGGCGCCGTTCAGCGGAGCTTCGACCCCGCAGACGCTCTACAACGTCGTGCACGCCCAGCCCGACCTGCGGTTCCTGCCGCCGGAGGTGCGCAGGATCGCCGAGCCGTGCCTCGCCAAGGATCCCGCGCGGCGCCCGACACCGGCACAGCTGCTGCAGCTCATCGGACCGCTGGTGCCGGTTCCGCAGCCGTGGCCCGCGAGCGTGCACGCACTCGTCGGGGAGCACGAACAAGCCGCGCGACGGGCGCTGAAGTCTCCGCCGCGCAAGCGCGCGCTCGGGATCGCGCTGGCCGCGGCGGGTGCGGCGGCGGTGCTCGCCGCGGGCACGATCATCGCGGTGAACTCGACCGGGACCGAGGCGGCGGCCCCGAGCAGCAGCGCGAGCGCCGCACCGCCCGCGGCCGCGACCCCGGTGAGCACCGATCCGCTCGGGCCGCCGAAGGTGCGCGGGATCGCCCCGTGCCCGATCCTCGACGGGCAGCAGGCACCGGGTCTCGGCAAGCTCAAGGCGTTGAAAACGCTCAGTTTTCTCGACTGCCTCTACCAGGCGGGAGACCAGCAGATCAGCCTGCGGATCGGCGGCGCGAAACGCACCGAAGCCACGCAGCTGGGCGATATCGGCGGCGTGCCGGTGCTCGTCGACCGAACCGGCACAATCTGCTACGCGGCGGTGCCGCTCACCGGCGCGCCCGAGCTGACCGTCGAAGTGAACCTCGACCGCACGGGAGAATCCACTTGCGACGTGGCCAAGGCACTGGTCGGCACCGCGGTGACCAGGATCCGAGCCGCGACGCCCGCGACCACGGGGCTGTCCACTGTGGACCCCTGTGAGCTGGTGGACCGGACGGTCGCGCAGGGCATCCTCGGCCCGATCGGCGGCGTGCGCGCGGAGGATCTGCACACCTGCGTGTGGGAGGTCGCGGGCTCGGTCAAGGTCTCGTTGCAGCGCTACTACCCGCCGAAGAAGAGTACCGATCCGTCGGCGGCGGAAGTCGATCTCGGCGGGGTGAAGGCGTTTTCGGTGACCTCGCGCAACAACCCGGCGAGCGCGGACTGCACCCTGACCTGGGCGCACAAGCCACTGTCCGAAGAGGAATCGGAGAACGTCGAGGTCCAGTTCAGGACGATGTCGAACCCGTTGCCGGACGCGGAGATCTGCCGTCAGGCGCAGGAGTTCGCCAAAGCGCTGCTCCCGAAGCTGCCGAAGGCCTGAGCTCCTAGACTCACCGGGTGCACGCGTTACATCCGAACGAACCACGTCACATCGGCGCCTACCGGCTCATCGCCTCGCTCGGCGAGGGCGGGATGGGCCGGGTCGCGCTCGCCGCCGGTCCCGACGGCAGGCTCGTCGCGCTCAAGCAGGTCCACGCTTCGTTCGCCAAGGATCCCGCCTTCCGCGCGCGGTTCCGGCGCGAGGTGCAGGCGTCACGGCTCGTGTCCGGTGCGTACACGGCGGCGGTGATCGACGCCGATCCCGAGGCCGAAACCCCTTGGCTCGCTTCGGTTTACGTAGCCGGTCCGTCACTGCGCGAAGCCGTGGACGCGGGCGGGCCGCTGCCGGAACCGTCGATCCGGCTGCTGGCCGCGGGGCTGGCCGCCGCGCTCGGCGAGATCCACCGCGCCGGGCTCGTGCACCGCGATCTCAAGCCCAGCAACGTGCTGCTGACCTCCGACGGGCCGAGGGTGATCGACTTCGGGATCGCCCGCGCCACCGAGGGCGGCACCGAGCTCACCGGCACCGGCGCGGTGATCGGCTCGCCCGCGTTCATGTCACCGGAACAGGCGGAGAGCAGGCCGCTGACCCCGGCCAGCGACGTGTTCTCGCTCGGCGCGCTGCTGGTGATGGCCGCGACCGGGCGCGGACCGTTCGCCGGTGATTCCACGCCGCAGACGCTGTACCAGGTCGTGCACCACCAGCCGGATCTCAGCGGGGTGCCGCCCGAGGTACGGCGGCTGGCGGAACCGTGCCTCGCCAAGGATCCGGCGCTGCGGCCGACTCCGTCGCAGATCCTGGACTTCCTCGGCCAGAGCGCCCCGGCGCCTTGGCCGCCTTCGGTGCAATCGCAGATCGCGGCGCAGGAAGCCGCTGTCCGCGCCGCGCTGTCGTGGCCGGTTCCGCCCCCGCCGAAACGCAAGCGGCGGTGGGTTCCTGCCGCCGCGGTCGCCGGGGTCGCGGTGGTGGCGGCGGGCACGATCGTCGCGATCGGACTGTCCGGTTCGGACGATCCGCCCGCAGCGGCGCCGTTGAACCAGAACCCGCTCGACCTCACGGTGCTGCGGCGCACCGATCCGTGCAAGGTCCTGCCGGGGATGTCGCTCCCGCCGTACGGGAAGTTCCAGCCGGACGACCGGCTGGCGGACGTGAGCAAGTGCTCGTACCGGGCGGAATCGGGGCCGACGCTGAAGCTGAAGCTCGGCTACGCCGTGTACCGGGACGGCGCCGCGCCCGCCGCGCCGATCAACGGCCAGCCGGTGCTGATCAACCACCTCAGCGGCTGCGAGGCGACGATCGCGATCCCCGGCAGCGAAGGGTTCGGCGTGTCGGTGGAGAACGAAGAGTCCACACCGGACGGATGCGAGGAGGCGCGGACCGCGCTGGGACAGGCACTCGACCGGATCAGGGCGGGCGGGGTCGACCACGACCTGCCGAAGGGAAGCGTGCTGCCGCTCGATCCCTGCGCCGTGCCGGATCCCGCCGCGGTCACCAAGCTGCTCGGCGCGCCGGTCACCGGGAAGCTGCAAACCACGATGCGCAGTTGCGAGTTCACCCAGCCGGACTCGGTGAGCGTCGACTTCGGCCGCGGCGCGCCGGACACCGAGGGGACACCGATCGACCTCGGTGGCACGCCCGCGACCATGAAGTCCTCGCCCGATCCGAAGAGCGTGTTCTGCTCGATCAGCTGGTCACCGCTGCGGGTCTCCGACGAGAAGGCCGACACGGTGCGGGTGTTCTTTTCGGACCTCGACGAGAAGGGCGACGCGAACGCCGCCTGCGCGAAGACTCGCGAGTTCGCCATCTCCCTTGCCGCGAAACTACCGAAGCCGTGATCTTCGGAGAGGACTTCGTCACGAAGATCCACTATGGACGGTCAGAACTCGGCCATCAGTTCGTGGAGTCGTTGTTCCAGCACGAGGTTGTCGGCGGGGGTGACGGTCACCCAATCCCTGCCGTTCGCGTCCCTGCTCAGCTGGAACAGGTACCGGCCGGAATCGGTGTCGTGGAAGGCGACCACCCTCGGCGCCCGCCGCACCAGGCCGTCGCGGCCGCGCCGCTCGGCGCCGAACTGTCCTCTTGCGACGGTCCCCATCAACATCCCGGCCAGTTCCTGGCTTTCCTCCAAGGGGAGGCGCCGGTCTTCGAGCGCGGTCACGAGCGCTTTCGCGTCGCCGCGTGCTTCGATGTCGGCCGCGGTGAGCACGTCATGCGGCACGTTCACCGAGCGGCCGACGCCCGGTTCCAGCTCGCCCGCGACGGACACCGCGGCTTCGGGCAGGCGGTCCGCGTCGGCCGGGATGAGCCACACCTCGCCCGCGTCGATGACCGCGAGCACGGCGGTGCCGCCGATCCGCGCGGCGAGGCCCTTGATCTCGCGTTCCGCCCACACCCACGCGTCGAGCGCGAGCTGCGGCGCGGCCAGGATGTTGAACAGGTCCGCGACCTCACCCGTCGCCCGCGTGCCGCGGACGAGACCGCGCCCGCGCAACCCGGTCAGCGCCTCCTCGACGAGCTGGCGGCGCTCGGTCCAGGTGATCCCCGGGCTGATCACCTGGAGCGCCGGATGCCGTTCGGGCAGGCGCTCCGCCTCCCACAACGCGTCGAACTCGAGAACGGAAAGGACGACCGTACCGGTCGGTGAACTCATCCTCGGGACTCGTCCCCGCGGGCGATCGTGCCAGGCGGCACCTCGCGCTGATCGGTGAACAGGTCGTTGTCGTCGACGCCGAACCGGCGGACCTGCTTGCCGTCCTCGGCGTCCCGCTCCGCCGCGCGCTCCAGCAGTCCGCGCTTGGCAGGCTGCTGCTCGGTGCCGTGCCCGGACTTGCGCAGCACCTTCGCCTCTTCCTCCGGCAGGTCGTCCATCGGGATCTGCTTGGCCGCCTTCGCCGATCTGGACGGCGCGCTCCTCGCGAAGCCCTTGCCCTGGCGATCCGGCTCGCCGCTGACCGCGCCACCGGCACCGGCCGCGCCGAGCGCCGTGATGCCCGCGCCCAGCTCGGCCCCGCCGAACGCGGCCCTCGGCACCGTGCTGAACGGCGCGCCGGTGCTCAACGCTGTCACCGGAGGCTGCGGCACGGATCCGACGACCCGGCCCTTCGCGAGCGCGGGCCCGCCGGAAGCCGCGTGCCCCGAAGGCGCTTCACCGCCGCCGGGCGCGCTGCCGCCCCGCGTGCCACCGCCGGGAACGCCACCGCCGCCAGGTCCACCCGTCCTGCCCGCCGACGGGGTGCGCGGCCCGGCCGCGCGTGATTCCGGCACGGTCGGGCCGGTGACCAGCCCGCCGGCGAAACCCGGCTGCGCGGGCGGATTCACCGCGGGCGGCCGCACCTGGCCGCGCCCGTCCGGGATCGGCGCCCGCGCCACCGGGCCGCTGCCGGAAGCCGATCCCGACGGCGGTTCCTGGCCGGGTCGCGGCGCGTGCGGCACCCGGCCGGTCGGCCGCGTGGTCTGGTCCGGCGCGGCGGGCGGCAGGCCGACCGGGGTGATCACCGGGCCGCCGGACGCGCCGCCGCCGTGCGGTGCCGGGCTTCCCGGCGACGGCGGTGGCACCGGGCCACCGCCAGCCGGGGCGCCGCCACCGCCCTGCGGGAGCACCGGGTCATCGCCCGAACCGGGATCGGCGGCGACGAGGTTCGTGAACGGACCGCCGCTGCCTCGCAGCCCGAGTGTCTCCGGCCTGCCGATTTCCTCGGTCGACGCCAGGTTTTCGCCGCTGGAGCGCGCGTACTCGTTCAACGCGTCGACGGTCTGCTGGCGTGCCTCGTTCGCCTGGCGCACCGCGTTCGCGTGATCGGTTTCGAAGCCGAACAGCCCGGCCACCGAGTCGCCGAACGAATAGCCCTCGCTGCCCGCGCCGGTGCGCAGGGCCGCGGTTTCCGGCAACCGGTGCAGGGTCCGGTTGAACGCCTCGCCCTGCGCGAAGATCATTTCCGCCGCGTGGTTGACCTTCGTGGTGGCGTCATGGGAAAAACCGGCGTGCTCGGCGAGCACCACCCCGGCCTGGCCGCCCGCGGTGCTCGTCCACACCACGCCGAGCTTGCCGAGCTGGTCGCGCAGGGTCCCGTCGGTTTCGTCGAGCGCGCCCGCGACCGCTTTGAGCGCGTCGACCGCGGACGAGATGCCGCCGATCCCGTCGCCGTTGCGGAACGCCTGCACCTCGTCGGCGAGCATGTTGTACGAGTAGCCGTCGAAGCGGTGGTCGGAGATCCTGGCCACCAGCGCCCCGACGTCGATCCCGTCGCTCATCTCCGCCGTCCTCACTGCCGTGCGGCCAAGGTCTGCACCGCCATCTTCGCCACCGTCGTGGCCATGTCACACATCCGCGCCAGCGTGAACGAGTTGTCCAGCGGCGCCATCTGCACCCGCAGCGTCTGCCCCGGCGCCACGCCGACGAGCGTCTCGCAGTCCAGCGGATGCGCGGTGTCCCGGAAGTTCTTCACCGCCGGGAAACCGGGTACGTCGACCGGTTGCTTGGTCAGGCTCGACTTCTTGTGCTTGCCGGTCAACCAGTCCTGGAGATCCGCGCTGGTGATCGTTTCGACCGCGTAGCTGTAGAACGGCTGGGTCGCGTCGACGCGGAACACGCAGGTCGGGCCGTCACGCCGGTCACCGGGCGCGGTCTGCGACGGCAGGCCGTTGACCTTCAGCTCGTCGAGTTGGGCCTCGGTGAGCAGCTTGCACGGATCGGCACCGGCCAGCGGCAGGTCTTTCGCGCGCCGCGGCAAGTCCTGCCCCGGCTGAGCCGGAGCGGAAACCTGCGGCGCCGGGACCGCCGCCCCCGGTTCGGTGGTGCCGCAGCCCGCGAGCACGGTGAGGGCACCGGCGGCGAGCAGCGCGCTAGTTCGGACGGACACGCCTGTCCCGCAGGCTCTCGGCCTTCTCCTCGTCGCTCGCCACGTACTTGTGGCTCGCGTCCCGCAGCTGCCCGGCGAGATCGCGCAGGTTCTGCACGTACTCACGGACCCGCTTCGCGTACGAGGCGTCCCCGTCGGCGACGAGCTGGTTCCACGCCGACACCGCGGCACCGGACACCACGTCCTGCGCCGGCGGGTCGATGTGCAGCGCGTCGAGGTGGACGGTGAGCCGCGCCTGCAGCGCGTTGGCCTGGTCTTCGACGATCTTCGCGACCTCGAGCACCTGGTCGGGATCGACGTCGATGTCCTTCATCCCGGGCACCCGCGGTACCGCGGTGCCCAGCGGATTCCCCGGTGCGCCCTGGTCGCCTGGCACTTCCCCACCTCACAGGAACGGACGGTAGCCGGTCATATCCACTCGGAAAGGCTACCAACGCGGATGTGAAACGCGCACGAGTTCAGCGGGACGGGATCGCGATCCCGGTTTCGGCCGCGCGCTGCGCGATGTCCGTGCGGTGGTGGGATCCGGGCAGGTGCACCTTCGCCACCCTGCGGTAGGCGTCTTCGCGCGCCTGCGCGAGGTCCGGGCCGACGCCGACCACGGACAGCACCCTGCCGCCCTGGGACACGACCGCGCCGTCGTCGCGGCGGCGCGTGCCCGCGTGCAGCACGCCCTCGGCCTCGCCGCCGGTGATCACGTCACCGGCCCTCGGCACGTTCGGGTAGCCGTCGGCCGCGATCACGATCGTCACGGCGGCGCCGTCGTGCCAGCGCAGCGGCGGCTGCTCGGCGAGCACGCCGGTCGCGGTGGCGTGCAGGAGCGCGCCGAGCGGGGTTTCCAGCAGTGCCAGCACGACCTGGGTCTCCGGGTCGCCGAAGCGGCAGTTGAACTCGATCACCTGCGGGCCGTCGGACGTCAGCACGAGACCCGCGTAGAGCAGACCGGAGAACGGGGTGCCGCGCGCGGCGAGCTCGTCGACGACGGGCTGCACGACGTTCGCGACGATCTCGTCCACGAGACCGGACGGGGCCCACGGCAGCGGGGCGTAGGCGCCCATGCCGCCGGTGTTGGGGCCGGTGTCGCCGTCGCCGACGCGCTTGAAGTCCTGCGCGGGCAGCAGCGGCACCACGGTGCGGCCGTCCACCAGGCAGAACAGCGAGGCTTCCGGCCCGTCGAGGAAGGTTTCGAGCAGCACCGGGTGGCCGCCGTCGAGCAGGGTCATCGCGTGCTTGCGGGCCAGCTCGTAGTCGGCGGTCACCACCACGCCCTTGCCCGCGGCGAGCCCGTCGTCCTTGACCACCCAGGTCGGGCCGAAGCGCGCGAGCGCCGCATCGAGGTGGGCGGGGTTGTCGACGATTTCGCTGTGCGCCGTCGGCACCTTCGCGGCGGCCATGACGTCCTTCGCGAACGCCTTGGAGCCTTCGATGCGGGCGGCGGCGGCCGACGGGCCGAAGCACGCGATCCCGGCGGCGCGCACCGCGTCGGCGACACCGGCCACCAGCGGGACCTCGGGCCCGATCACCACGAGATCGGCCTTCCAGCTCCCGGCGAGCGCGGTCACCGAGGCCGGGTCCGCGACGTCGACGGCGAGCTGCTCGGCGAGCGCGGCGGTACCCGCGTTCCCCGGCGCGCACGCCAGCGCGGTCACCACCGGATCGTGTGAGGCAGCGAGGACAAGGGCATGTTCGCGGGCACCGGACCCGACAACCAGGACACGCACGAGTGAAGGGTAACCGGCCGCGTTCGCCGCTGCCCCGCGGTGCTGTCCAACGGCCGTTCAGCCGCCGAGCGCCTGCTTCGCGCCGGGGTGCAGCGGCACCGGCTGGGTCAGCTTCGCGACGCCGGGGTCCATCTGGTCCGCCGACGGGTGCGCCTGCGCGAGATCGGCCTTCTTGTCGAACAGCAGCTTGGTGATCGCGCACGCGCTCGGCGCGGGGAAATCGCTGCGCACCAACAGGAAGTTCGGCACCACGATGGTCGGCACGGCGGCCTGCTGCGCGTAGGTCGCGACCGGGATCTCGCCGGTGTCGTACACCGGGTTGATCTTGCGCATGGCACCGAGCAGCGGCGTGATGTCGAGGAACTTCACCTGGCCCTTGAGCGAGGTGATGATGTCGGACAGCTGCGCGGTCGGCAGCCCGCCGGACCAGACGAGCCCGTCGATGGTGCCCGCCTTGACGCCGTCCGCGGTCGCGGCGAGGTCGAGCCGCTGCGCCTGGATGTCGGTGTCCGGGTTGAGCCCGGCGGCCTCCAGCAGCCTGGTCGCGATCACCTCGGTGCCGGACTGCGGCGAGCCGATCGAGATCCGCTTCCCGCGCATGTCGGTGATGCTGTTGATCCCGGAACCGTTGCGCACCAGCACCTGCGTCGAGTTCGGGTACAGCCGCGCGAGCGCCTGGATCCGCTGCGGGCGCCCGGCGAACACGCCGGTGCCGTTGACCGCGTCCGCCGCGGTGTCGGCGAGCGCGAACGCGACGTCGTCGCGGCCGTCGGCGAGCTGCTGGATGTTCTGCACCGAGGCGCCGGTGCCCTCGGCGGTCGCCTTCAGCTTCGTGTTCGCGCTGATCACCTGCGCCAGCCCGCCGCCGAGCGCGTAGTACACGCCGCCGGGGTTGCCGGTCGCGATCTTGACGGTGCCCTCGCCCGCCGTGCAGGATCCGGCCGGGGCGGGGCCGTTCGAGGTCTCGCCCGTGCAGCCGGTGGCGGCGAGCACGAGCACGACGGCCAGCAGCCGGGCCGACCGAGCCTTCGCGCGCATGCTCCACTCCCTGGTGTCTCGAGCCCGACTTGAGCCCACTGTGCTCACGCCGCCGCGCCGTCCGGGGTTTCCGGCACGAGGTGAGATGTGATCGCGACCGCACGGAAACCAAAACCCGGCTTCGGCGGCACCGAATAGTAGAAGATCGCCACCCCGCCCCCGACGCGGGCGCGACTGACCACAGTGGACGAAGGCGGCCACGGTCCGTGTCGGCGCGTTCGCGCAGCTCGCACGGTACGGTGTGGCCCGTCACAACCGCGTCAGGGGCCATCCGCCGTTCACCCGCTCGTCAAGCGCCCGTCGGCGGCCGGTCGCCGCGGGGGACCAGTGTCCCGGCCGACATCCCGTGAAGAGAGGGCACTCATGATGCGAAAGCGACTCGGCCTGCTCGCCCTGTCCGGACTGGCCGTGCTCGGCGCCGCGGGGCTCGCGGTGGGCCCCGCCACGGCGACCGAGGCCACGGATGCGGCCACCGCGAGCCGGGGGCACGATGGTCCGGTGATCGTCGGCCACCGCGGCGCGCCAGGCTACCGCCCAGAACACACGCTCGCCTCCTACGAACTGGCGTTCCGCCAGGGCGTGGACTTCGTCGACGTCGATCTCGTGCCGACGAAGGACGGCCAGCTCGTCGCCAGGCACGAGCCGGAGATCGGCGGCACCACCGACGTGGCGAAGCACCCCGAGTTCGCCGCGAGGAAGACCACGAAGGTCGTCGACGGCAAACCGCTGACCGGCTGGTTCACCGAGGACTTCACCCTCGCCGAGCTGAAGACGCTGTACGCCGCCGAGCGGATCCCCGACATCCGGCCGGACAACACGATCTACGACGGCCGGTACCGGATCGCGACCTACCAGGAGGTGCTCGACCTGACCCGGCGCCTCGGCCACGAACTGCACCGGACGCTCGGCACCTACCCCGAGGTCAAGCACTCCACGTACTTCGCGTCGATCAAGAACCCGATCGAGCCGAAGCTGGTGGAGATCCTCGACCGCAACCACCTGAACCGCCGCGGCGCGCCGGTGATCATCCAGTCGTTCGAGGTGTCGAACCTGATCGCGCTGCACCGCCAGGTCCGGGTCCCGCTGCTGCAGCTGACCGAGGCCAAGGGCGCGCCAGCCGACTTCGTCGCGAGGGGCGACAAGCGCACCTACGCCGATCTCGTCACGCCGGCCGGGCTGCGGGAGATCAAGAAGTACGCGGACTACCTCGGGCCGGAGAAGGCGCAGATCATCCCGCTCGACAAGGCGGGCAACCTGACGACGCCGACCTCGCTGGTGCCCGACGCGCACGCGGCCGGGTTGCGGGTGCAGCCGTACACCTTCCGCAACGAGAACAACTTCCTGCCCGCGAACCTGCGTTCGTCGGCGAACCCGCAGCAGTACGGGAACGTCTTCGCCGAGGAATCGGCGTTCCTGAAGGCGGGCGTCGACGGGTTCTTCGCCGACCAGCCGGACACCGCGCTGGAGTCGGTGAAGGCGTTCCAGCAACGCTGAGGAAGCCCCCTGAAGGTGGCTTTCGGGGACGTAGATGCCCCGAAAGCCACCTTCGGGGCATGAATCACTGGGCTGGCCGGGGGCGGATTTTGACGGATTCTTGACACTCGCGGCGGGCACGGGCACAGTATGCGGATCTCAATGGTCTGTCCGTATACCTTTCGAGGTGGGTGCCCATGGCCGAGGCAAGCAACCAGCCCGAAGAGCAGGACGCCGACGCCGCGAGGCTGCACGCGCTCGGCTACGCCCAAGAACTGAAGCGGACGATGTCCGGCTTCTCCAACTTCGCGGTTTCCTTCACGATCATCTCGATCCTCTCCGGCTGCCTCACGCTCTACGGCTTCGGCATGACCACGGGCGGGCCCGCCGCGATGATCTGGGGCTGGCCGCTGGTCGGCGTGTTCGTGATCCTCGTCGGCCTCGGCATGGCGGAGGTGTGTTCGAGCTTCCCGACCGCGGGCGGGCTGTACTACTGGGCGGCCAAGCTCGCCCCGCGCAACGGCGCCGCGTGGTCGTGGTTCACCGGCTGGTTCAACCTCATCGGCCAGGTCGCGGTCACCGCGGGCATCGACTTCGGGGCGGCGCTGTTCCTCAACGCCTTCCTCGATCTGCAGTTCGGGTTCGCCGCGACACCCGGCCACACGATCCTGCTGCTCGCGATCATCCTCGTGGTGCACGGCGCGCTGAACACCTTCGGCGTGCGGATCGTCGCGGTGCTCAACAGCGTCAGCGTGTGGTGGCACCTGATCGGCGTGCTGGTCATCGTCGGCGCGCTGGTCTTCCTTCCCGAACACCACCAATCGGCTTCGTTCGTGTTCGGGCACTTCGCGAACGGCACGGGCTGGGGTTCCGCGGTCTACGTGTTCGCGCTGGGTCTTCTCGTCGCGCAGTACACCCTCACCGGGTACGACGCGTCCGCGCACATGACCGAGGAGACGAAGAACGCGTCGGTCGCCGGACCGCGCGGAATCGTCAACTCGATCCTGGTTTCCCTTGTCGCGGGCTGGATCCTGCTGATCGGCCTGACCTTCGCGATCCAGGATTACGACGGCGCGGTGAACTCGGCCACCGGCGTGCCGCCCGCGCAGATCTTCATCGACGCCACCGGCGCGGCCACCGGGAAGTTCCTGCTGCTGATCTGCATCGGCGCGCAGCTGTTCTGCGGAATGGCTTCGGTGACCGCGAATTCGCGCATGATCTACGCGTTCGCGCGCGACGGCGCGGTGCCCGGCTCGAAGATCTGGCACCGCATCAACAAGCGCACGCAGACGCCGACGAACGCGGTGTGGCTCGCCGCGGGCGGCGCGATGGTGCTCGCGCTGCCGTACCTGTGGAGCAAAACGGCGTACTCGGCGGTGACCTCGATCGCGACCGTCGGGCTGTACGTGGCGTACGTGATCCCGGTGTTCCTGCGGCTGCGCCGGGGCGACGACTTCGAACGCGGCCCGTGGCACCTCGGCCGGTGGAGCAGGCCGATCGGGATCGTCGCCTGCCTGTGGGTCGTGGTGATCTTCGTTTTGTTCATGCTGCCGCAGGTTTCGCCGATCACCGCGGACACCTTCAACTACACCCCGGTCGCCTTCCTGGTCGTACTCGGCGGCGCGGGCCTGTGGTGGCTCGCGTCGGCGCGGAAGTGGTTCACCGGCCCGAAGGTTCAGGGCAGCGCGGAAGAACTGGCCGCCGTCGAACAGGAGCTGAAGGAAATCGGATGAGCGGGCCGTTTCGGTTTCGAACCGCGTACGTACTTTGCGGTGAAACCGGGGAAAGTGCCTGTCCGTAAAGGATTCGACGCCCTAGCGTGAGCACATGGGCAGAAAGCGAACGCCACGGCCGTACAGCGTCAAAGCACGCGAAGTGGGTTCGGAACTCCGCAAGCACCGCGAGAGCGCGGACCTGTCCCTTCGCGAGCTGGCGCAGAAACTGGGGTGGTCGCATGCGAGCCTCTCGTTCATCGAGAACGGGGCGCGGCCGCCCTCGGCCACCGATGTCGCCAGGTACCTCGGCGGCTGCGGCCCGGTGGACCAGGTCGACTACGAGTGGCTGGTGAAGCTGGCGGCGGAACCGGATGGCCCCGGCCTGGTCCGCTCGCACGAACCCAACCTGAGCACGGAACTCCGATCCTTGATCGTGCAGGAAAGCTCGGCGACCGCGATCACCGCCTACGAACCAGATGTGCTCGAAGGGCTGCTGCAATCGGAGAACTACGCGCAGGAATTGCTCCACTGGGGCGGCATGCTCACGCCCGATGCCATCGAGCTGCGAGTGAAGGCCCGGATGGCACGCCAAAGATTGCTCCACCGCCGCTTGCCACCCCAATGCACCTTCTTCCAGCAAGAGCGCGCACTTCGCGCAGTCATCGGCGACAACCAGGTGATGAACGAGCAGATCCTGTACCTCATGCTGACGGGCGCGCAACGCCACTGCGTAGTCCGCATTGTTCCTGACTCCGCCGGGCCCTTCAGCGCTTGGCAGGCGTTCCGGGTCATGGACTACGACAGGTTTCCTTCGGTCGTCTACACCGAAGGCATGACCAGCGGGACCTTTCTGGAAGGTCCCCATGACGTGGTTACTCACCGAAGCATGCTCGACAAGCTCGATAACGCGGCCCTCGATGAGGGACAATCGCGGGCGTGGCTTGTCGATTTGGCAGCCGCTTACGACCGAGCGGAGGCCGCGCCCCCATGCCCACCCAGGATCGCACCGGACTGACCTGGCGAAAGAGCTCCTACAGCAACGCGAGTGGGAACGCCTGCGTCGAGGTCGCCTGCGAACATTCCACGACGGTGGTCCGGGACTCGAAGGCGCCCGGATCGGGCCACCTCACCCTGCCCCGTTCCGCCTGGCGGGCCTTCCTCACCACCGCACGCATGCCCCGAAGGTGACCTTCAGGGCATCTAACGTCACTTTTCTCACCCTCGCAGCCTCCCCGCCCCAGCTACTCATGCCCCGAAGGTGACTTTCGGGGCGCTCAATTCCCTGAAGGTCACTTTCGGGGCACGCGAGAGCTCGCCGCGAGCCCGCACGGGCGGTGGGAGTTCGATGCGAGGGGAGAGTTGGCGGCGTCTAGCGCCCCGAAGGCCACCTTCGGGGACAAGGCGGCCGCCTGCCCGACGAGGGATGCCTGCCGCGAGGGCCGAGAGCGTGGCGCTCAAGTCCCCGAGGGTGGCCTTCGGGGTACCCCGCTCCCGCTCACTCCCGGCGGCGGCGTTCGACGTAGACGGCGGCTTCCGTGCGGCGTTGCAGGCCGAGCTTGTGCAGCAGCGAGGAAACGTAGTTCTTCACCGTCTTTTCCGCGAGGCTCAACCGGTCGCCGATTTCGCGGTTGGTGAGGCCCTCGGCGATGAGGTCCAGCACGCGTTGCTCCTGCGGGCTCAGCAGATCGTACCGGGTGTCGCCGTGGTCGCCGCGCAGCCGGTTCATCACGGTGGCGGTGACCTTCGCGTCCAGCAGCGACCCGCCCGCGGCGACGGTGCGCACCGCGTCCACGACGGCGCTCGACGAGATCTGCTTCAGCAGGTACCCGGCGGCACCCGCCATGATCGCGCCGAACAGGGCGTCGTCGTCGGAGAACGAGGTCAGCATCAGGCACGCGGGCGGCGGGTCCGTGGAGGCGCGCACGTCGCGGCACACCGTGATGCCCTCGCCGTCGGGGAGCCGCACGTCGAGCACGGCGACCTCCGGCCGCACCAGCGGGATCCGCACCAGCGCCTCCGCCGCCGTGCCCGCTTCGCCGACCACCTGGATGTCACCCGCGTCTTCGAGCACCGTGCGCAGGCCGCGGCGGACCAGCTCGTGGTCGTCGAGCAGGAAGACCGAGATCACGGCGAGTCCCCCGTCCGCAGCCGCGTCCGCCACCGCAGGTCCGCGCCGTCGTCGTCGGTGACGCGGAGTTCGAGCATGCTGCCGTCGGGTTCGACGCGCACGGCCACGTCGACCGCGTTCGCCTGCCCGCCGCAGGCGATATCGGACAGGGTGTCGCGCAGGGCCGCCAGCAGATCGGCGCGGACATCGTCCGGCACGAGCGAATCGAGGGGGCCGTCGAGCCGGAGATGCGGCTCGAAGCCGAGTGGGACGGTGGCCTCGCGCGTGGTTTCCACCAGCGCGGTGCGCAGTCCGGATTCTTCTTCGTGGAGCGAGAAAATGGTGCGGCGTACTTCGTGGATGGTTTCGTCGAGCTGGGCGACGAAACCGCCGATGGTCTCGGCGTGTTCGGGGTCGAGCTTGTTCCGCAGCCCGTCGAGGCCGAGTCCGACCGCGAACAGGCGCTGGATCACCAGGTCGTGCAACCCGCGCGCGATGCGGTCGCGGTCCTCGAGGACCGCGAGGCGTCTTCGCACCTCGGCCGCCCTGGCGAACACCAACGCGACAGCGGCATGTGCGGCGAACGTCTCCGCCAATTCGAGATCTCCTTCGGTGAACAGCGGGTCGCCGCGGAACCGGACCAGCACGAGCACGCCGAGCACGTCCGACGCCGCCGCGAGCGGCACCGCCACCGAGGAGTCCAGATCGGCGACCTGGGGCGGGAACCGCACCGACGGGTCGTCCGCCCTGGCGAGTACGTGGTTGCCATATTGCCGGAAGATCGCCGCTTTCCCGGTGACGAACACGTGCCCCGATCCGGTTTCGGAAATCGGCACGGACAGCCCGCTGATCCGGTCGGCGCCGATCCCCACCCCGTCCACGACGTCGAACACGAGGTTTCCCGGGCGGTCTTCGTCGGGCAGCGCGATCGCGGCCACCGGCGCCTCGGCGAGTTGCCGCGCGCGCTCCGCGACGAGCCGTAAAGAAGCCTTCGGATCGTTACCGGACAGCAAGGAGCCGGTGATGTCGTTGGAAGCGCGAACCCACCGCGCCCTGCGTTCCCCCGGATCCACCGGCCTCACCATCCCCTGCAGTCCGAGCCTTTTTACTCTCCGCTGCCCGCTAGCACTCGCGCAAGCACCCGACAAGGGCCTTGCGACCCGGTGAACTCGGGACGGTGGACCGGCGCGAACCTCCGGCGGGGAACGGAAACTTGCCGACATGTGGATGTGGCGCTCGCGGAAGCGCTCGACGCCGGCGCTCCGCGCGGCAACGGCTTACTGCTGCACCGCATGGGACGGCCCCGGCGCGAGCCTGGCGGAGCTTCGGGAGGGCTGCCGCCGGTTCGCCCGGGGCCAGGGCCTTTTGATCACCGCGTGGGCGGCCGAGGTCGCGCCGGACGACATCGAGCGCCGGTACACCGAGCTGCTGCGGTACACGATCGAATTCGCCACCGATCCCGAGATCGACGCGCTGCTGATCGCCGAATCGAGCACACTCGTACGTTCGTACGGCACGGCCGAGCTGCTGGCGAAGACGCTGAGTCCCGAAGGCAGCCGGATCGTGCCGGTCGGCCTCAGCCTCGCCGGACCTTCACTGTCCTTTGTGGATTCTTCGCGGCCGATCCCGTCCTGACGGCCAGCGCGCCCGCCGCACCGGCCAGCCCGATCAGCGCGAACGCGTAGAAGCCCCACGGGTAGGCGATCCCGGCCGAGAGCAGCGCGCCGCCGACGACCGGGCCGCAGATCGCGCCGAGCCTGCCGATCCCGGCGGCCCAGCCGAGCCCGGTGGCGCGCAGCGCGTCGCCGTAGGTGCGGCCGACGTAGGCGTACACGAGCACCTGCGCGCTGAACACGAACGACCCGGCGAGGAACACCGCCGCGTACAGCCCGAACCCCGGCAGACGGACGCTCAGCAGCGCGAGGAACGCGGCCGCGGCGAGGAACCACGTGATCGTCGAGCGGCGGATGCCCGCCCTGTCCGCGGCGAACCCGGCGACGAGCAGGCCGGCGACCCCGCCGAGGTTCAGCGTGAGCAGCAGGCCCAGCGCGGCGCCGAGCTGGTACCCGGCCTGCCGCATGATCTCCGGCAGCCACGTGTTGAGGCCGTAGACGAGCACCAGCCCCATGAACGAGGTGACCCAGAACGCGATGGTGGCGCGCAGGAAGCCGCCGCTGAACAGGCCGCGCACCACGTCGCGGGCGCTTGGCCGCTCCCGTCGCGCGGCCACCGCTTCGAACACTTCCGACTCGGGCAGGAACTTCACCATCAACGGCACCAGCACCACCGCGGGGAGCGCGCCCGCGACGAACATCGCGCGCCAGCCGAGCGCCGGGATGAGGCCGATCCCGAGCAACGCGGTCAGCACCGCGCCGACGTGGTAGCCGGTCATCACGGTGGTCGTCGCGCTGCCGCCCTTCCCCGCCCGCGCGTGCTCGGTGACCAGGGTGATCGCCGTCGGCAGGCAGCCGCCGAGGCCGAGCCCGGCGAGGAAGCGCAGCAGCCCGAACACGAACGCGGACGGGGCGAGCGCGCACAACGCCGTGCACGCCGAGAACGCGGTGACGGCGAAGATGAGCGCCTTGCGCCTGCCGATCCGGTCGGTGACCGTGCCGATCGCGAGCGCGCCGAGCGTCATCCCGACGAGCCCGGCGGTGGACACCGCCGACGCGGTGCCCGGCGTGAGGCCCCACACGTGGTCGCGGAGCAGGACGGGCAGCACGGTGCCGAGCACCACGAGGTCGAACCCGTCGAGCAGCACGGCCGTCCAGGCCAGTGGCCGCACCCAGGCACTCGCTTCGCGAGACATCGCCGACATCGCCGACCTCCAACGATCTTCTCCGGGCGTTCGCTTGGCGACCAATGATTCGGATAGCGCACATTCGACACCAGAGGTCTTTCACTGAGCGGAAGAGATCGACAGGTTCCCCCGCCGCGAGCGGAGCCGGGCCGCCTGGGTGAGGATCTTCCCGGGAGGTTCGGATGGAGATTCTGACGCTGATGGCCGTGCTCGCCGGCTCGCTCGGCCTGACCGCGTTCGCGCGCCGGTACAACCTGTCGGCGCCGCTGCTGATCGTGGTGGTCGCGCTGGGGGTGTCGTTCATCCCCGGGGTGCCGAGGATGCAGCTCGAACCGGAGCTGATCCTGAGCCTGGTGCTGCCGCCGCTGCTCTACTCGACCTCGCTGGAAAGCTCGGTCACCCAGTTCCGCGCGACCCTGCGGCCGATCATCGCGCTCGGCGTGGTGCTCGTCGCGGTCACCGCGCTGGTCGTCGGGTTCACCGTGCACCTGCTGCTGCCCGACCTGCCGCTGGCCTCCGCGCTCGTCCTCGGGGCCGTCGTGGCGCCGCCGGACGCCGTGACCGCGGTGGCGATCGGGCGCAGGCTCGGCCTCCCGCGCCGCCTGATGACCGTGCTCACCGGTGAAAGCCTCGTCAACGACGCCGCCGCGCTGACCCTCTACAAGATCGCGCTCGCCGCCGTGCTCGGCACCGCGGGCTCGATCGGGCACGGATTCGCCGTGTTCAGCGTGGCCGTCGTGCTCGGCATCGCGGTGGGACTGGCGATCGCGGTCGTGGTGAGCTTCGTGCGGCGCCGCCTCGACGACCCGTTGATGGAGTCGACGATCGGGATCATCGTGCCGTTCGCCGCCTACGTGACCGCGGAGCACCTGCACCCGTTTTCCGAATCCTTCAGCGGTTCCGGGGTGCTCGCCGTGGTCGCCGCCGGGCTCTACCTCGGCAACCGCTCGCTGCACGCGGGACCGGCGACGCGCGTGCAGGATTCGTCGGTGTGGGCGTCGATCGACGTGCTGCTCGAAGCGCTCGTGTTCGCGCTGATGGGGTTGCAGCTCCCGTTCATCCTCGAAGGCGTCGAAGCGAACGCGCGCGACAACGGGACGCTCGTGCTGGACGCGGCGATCGTGCTCGCGGTGACGATGCTCGTGCGGATCCCGTACGTGTTCCTGTCGAGCTACCTGCCGCAGACCATGCGCCTGTTCGGGCGCGGCAGACCGGTGCCGTCGTGGCGGTACCTCGCGGTCCTGTCGTGGACGGGGATGCGCGGCGTGGTCACCCTGGCCGCGGCCACCGGTGTGCCGCTGGTGACCGCGGCGGGCGATCCGTTCCCCGGCCGCGACGAGATCCAGCTCTTCGCCTTCGCCGTCGCGGTGGGAACCGTGCTGGCGCAAGGGCTCACACTGCCCGTGCTGATCAAGAAGCTCGGCATCCGCGACCCGCACGAGGCCGAGCGGGACGAACAGGAGGAACTCGCCGCCCGCAACGCCGCGATGGAGGCGGCGCTGGCCAGGCTCGACGAGATCCTGCCCCAGATGCTGTCCTCTGTGGACATTCCGAAGGAGAAGGCGGAGAAGCTGGCGAACCGGTTGCGGACGCTGGTGGAAACCCGCTACCGGGGCGCCGTCGCCGCGATCTCGCTGAGCGCGGAAGAACGCGAAGGCAGCCCGCACGCCGCGTTCATCCGCGCCCGCCGCGAACTGCTCGTCACCCAGCGGGAAGTGCTGCTGTCCGAAGCCAAGGCGGGCAACCTCGACGACGACGTGCTCCGGAAAGTGCTGCGGGAACTGGATCTGGAAGAACTGGCGCTGACGAACACGCTCACCTCACGCGTGAGCTGAGCTGCCCGCCCAGTTCGACGGTCCGCTTCTGGTCGGCGTCGCCCATCAGGCCGGTGTAGGAGAGCACCACCTCGGTCGCGCCCGCGTCGAAGTAGCGGTTCAGTTGCGCGGCAACACTTTCCTCGTCACCGACGACGGTGACCTCGGCCGCCTTCGAAGCGCCTTCCAGCGCCACGACCCGCTGGTACGACGGAATGGTGTCGTAGAAAGCGGTTTCCGCAGCCATTCGCTCTTTCGCCGCGTCGACATCACTGGTGACGACGGTCGGCACGAGCGCGATGATCCGCGGCGCCGGGCGTCCCGCTTCTTCGGCCGCTTTCGCGATGACGGGCACGATGTGGTTCTCGAGCGTTTTCGGGCCCGCGAACAACGGCAACGTCCCGTCCGCGAGTTCTCCGGTGACGCGCAGGGCTTGCGGCCCCATCGCGGCCACCACGATCGGCACCGGATCCGCCCCGGCGACGGCGGCGGGCAGCGGCGTGCGCGCGGTCAACGTCTCGCCTTCGAAATCGACGTTTCCGGTGTCGAAGATCGACCGCAGTGCCGTGATGAATTCGCGCAGCCGTTTGATCGGACGCTCGTGCGGAATGCCGAAAGCGGGCTCCGTCAACGCTTTCGCGCCGAGTCCGAGCCCGAGCGTGTACCGGCCACCGGTCGCGGCCTGCGCGGTCTGCGCGGAGTTCGCCAGCAGGACGGGGTGCCGCCCGAAGATCGGCACCACGGAGGTGCCGACCGCAAGGCCGGGCACCTCCCTGCCGACGATCGCGGCCGCCGCGACGGCGTCGTAATCCAGCCTTTGACCGAGCCAGGCGGTGCCGATCCCGGCAGCGGAAGCGGCGTGCGCCTGGGAAACCAGATCGTCGATCGCGTTGGGGGCATGGGGCGAGGCGAGGAGTGCTACACCGATGCTCATAACGGGCACAACCCGCCGGGCCCGCCCCCGATTCCCGGAAACTACACGAATTCGTGCCGCACGATCGTCTGCTCGCGGCCGGGGCCGACGCCGATCGCCGAAACACGGGCGCCCGCGAGCTCTTCGAGCCGCTCGACGTACGCGCGCGCGTTCGCGGGCAGCTCTTCGAAGGTGCGGCAGCCCGAGATGTCCTCGAACCAGCCGGGCAGCTCTTCGTAGATCGGCACCGCGTGGTGCACGTCGGTCTGCGTCATCGGCATGTCGTTGGTGCGGAACCCGTCGACCTCGTAGCCGACGCACACCGGCACCCGCTCCAGCCCGGACAACACGTCCAGCTTGGTCAGGAAGTAGTCGGTGATGCCGTTGACGCGCGTGGCGTAGCGCGCGATCACCGCGTCGAACCAGCCCGTGCGGCGGTCGCGGCCGGTGTTCACGCCGACCTCGCCGCCGGTCTTGCGCAGGTACTCGCCCGACTCGTCGTGCAGCTCGGTCGGGAACGGGCCGGAACCGACGCGCGTGGTGTAGGCCTTCAGGATGCCGAGCACGGTGGTGATCCGGCCCGGTCCGATGCCCGATCCCGCGCTCGCGCCGCCCGAGGTCGGGTTGGACGAGGTGACGAACGGGTAGGTGCCGTGGTCGACGTCGAGCAGCGTGCCCTGCGAGCCCTCCAGCAGCACCGTCTCGCCGCGTTCGAGCGCCTGGTTGAGCTGCAGCCGGGTGTCGGCGATGCGGTGCGCGAACTTCTCGCCCTGCGCCAGCACGGTGTCGGCGACCTCGTTCGCGTCGAGCGCCTTGCGGTTGTAGACCTTGACCAGCACCTGGTTCTTGAAGTCCAGCGCCGCCTCGACCTTCTGGCGGAAGATCTTCTCGTCCAGCAGGTCCTGCACGCGCACGCCGACGCGCGCGATCTTGTCCTGGTAGCAGGGGCCGATGCCGCGGCCGGTGGTGCCGATCTTCTTCGCGCCGAGGTAGCGCTCGGTGACCTTATCGATCGCCACGTGGTACGGCATGATCAAGTGCGCGTCGGCGGAGATGAGCAGGCGCGAGGTGTCGACGTCGCGCTCCTCCAGGCCGGTCAGCTCGTCGAGCAGCGCGCCGGGGTCGACCACCACGCCGTTGCCGATCACGTTCGCGACGCCGGGGGTCAGGATCCCGGACGGGATGAGCTTGAGCGCGAAGTCCTGGCCGTCGGGGAGGACCACGGTGTGCCCGGCGTTGTTGCCGCCCTGATAGCGGACGACCCACTGGACCCGGTCGCCGAGCAGGTCGGTGGCCTTGCCCTTGCCTTCGTCTCCCCATTGGGCACCGATCAGCACGATGGCCGGCATGTGACACTCCAGGATGTTCGGCGACAAAGATTTCGGTGGGGTGATCCGCTGGGACACCCCGTGGCGCTGGTGAATGCCGGTGCATGAGCGTAACGGAGGACCTGACGGTGCGGGGACTGGTGCTGCTCTGCGGGCGAGGCGCGCCGGTGTCGGGTGAGCTGGACGGCTTCGAGGTCAGGACCGTCGCGGAGCGGCCTGGCAAGGCGGATGTGGACCCCCACCTGGGCGATGTCGACCGGCTCGTGGTGGCGGGGACGGACGCCGCGCTCGCCTCCGTAGTCGTGCGGTTACTCCGCAAGGACGCGCTTTCCCGGGTCGCGGTCGGGTTCGTGCCCGCGGCCGCGGACTCAGCCGTCGCCGCGGTGTGGGGGCTGCCGACCGGTGCGGCCGAGGCGCTGAAGGTCGCGGTGCACGGCGATCCGGATCCGGTTCCGCTCATCCGGGATGATTCGGGCGGCGTGCTCGTCGGCAGGGCCACGGTCGGACCCGTTCGCGGAGTCGCCTACTGCGACGACGAAGTGGCTCTGCGTGGCGCCGCTCGCCAGATAGCGGTAACCCCTGACCCGGATGGCGGTACGGGCCTCGTCGCCCGCGTGACGAAGGGCCTCGTGTTCAAACGACCGTCGACCACGCGCGGCCGCGCGTTCCAGATCGGCTGCGTGCCCACCGTTCCGGTGCTCGACGGCGTGCCGTTTCCGCGCCAGATAAGCAAATGGACGTGGTACCGGCACACAGAGGACCTCCGGCTGGCCCGCGCTCGTTGACACGGCGTTGGCGTGTTGTCACCCGGAGGTGTTGCATTCGCCACCTTCGTGGATAAGGGTTATCAAGTCCCCACATCCAACACGGAGGCAGCAAAATGCCAACGTCACGAAGTGTTCGCAACTCGTTCACCGTTTTGGGCGTTTCGGCGGTACTGACCACGGGCATGGTCGGTATCGCCTCCGCCGAGCCGCCGAACATCCCTTCGGCCGACACGGCGAAGGCGGCCCTCACGAAGCTGACCGTCGCACCGGACGGCAGCCTCGACGGCTACTCGCGCGAGAAGTTCCCGCACTGGATCGACCAGGGCAACAACTGCAACACCCGCGAGGTCGTGCTGAAGCGCGACGGCAAGGACGTCAAGACCGGCCCGGACTGCGCGGCCACGTCCGGCTCGTGGTTCAGCCCGTACGACGACGCCACCTGGACCAAAACGTCCGATGTGGACATCGACCACGTCGTCCCGCTCGCCGACGCGTGGCGCACCGGCGCGTCGAAGTGGACCACCGAACAGCGCCAGGCCTACGCCAACGACCTGGACGACCCGCAGCTGATCGCGGTCACGGACAACGTGAACCAGGAAAAGGGCGACAAGTCGCCCGACCAGTGGAAGCCGCCGTCAACCGGCTACTGGTGCACCTACGCGCGGATGTGGGTCGCGGTGAAGTCGAAGTTCAAGCTCACCGTCAACGACGCGGAAAAGACCGCGCTCACCGACATGCTGGGGAAGTGCTGACGCACGGGGCTTTCGGATCTTCCGGGGCGGCACCGTTCGGTGCCGCCCCGTTTTTCTTGCGCTCGAGGACGCTTGCCGCCCTCGCTCGGCGGCGGGAGTGCGGCGCGAGGGCCGAATTCGCGGCGTCTACCGCCCCGAAGGCCACCTTCGGGGACAGGCACCAGGGCGGCAGCCCGCCACGAGGGCCGAGATCGTGACGCTCAACGCCCCAAAATGAGCCTTCGGCAGCACCCCGCGGCCGGACCCGACCTCTATAGGAACATCTTTCGGGGCATGGGGGCCCGCGGCAGTCGAGCGCGCGAGGGGTGCGATCGCGGCGTCTGGCGCCCCGAAGGTGGCCTTCGGGGCATTGAGCGCGTTCAGGTCGATTTCTGGTGCGGGGCTTCGATTTGTTCGCGCAGGATGTCGCCGTGTCCCGCGTGCCGGGCGAATTCCTGGATCATGAGCAGCAGGGTCCACCGCATGCTGACCTTTCCTTCGCGGGGGTTGTCCTTCGTGTCGTCGAGGTCGAAGCGGGCGGCGATTTCGCGGGACCGCTGGCTCGCGCGTTCGAACTCGGCGATCACGTCGTCGAGGGACTCGTCTTCCGCGACGGCGAAGGTGCCCTCGTCGCGCTTCGAGTATCCGTCGCATTCGGACTCTTCGAGACCGGCCCAGAATCGTTGGAACCAAATGCGTTCCGCGCCCGCGGCGTGCTTGAGCAACGAGATCGACGTCGTCAGCGAGGGAACGAGGCGTCGGCGGGCGTTGGTTTCGGAGAGGCCGCGCGCGGTCTCGATCAGGGCCTCGCGGTTGAAGTCGAGCATGTTCTCGAGGAGCGTTCGTTCGGTTCCGTCGGTGATCAGGGTCGTGCTCAAGTGCTTACTCCGTTCTTTGTGCATGGCTGAAGTGCCCGTCCGGGAAGGGGAACGGGCTGGGACGCCGAAAGCGCCGGGGATGCGCACCGCTGTGCGAGTCGACGCGGGCAGAGCTGGACACCGCAGTCGAGAGGAGGCGCCACGAAAGCGCCGATGCCGGGAATCTTATGCCGATCCCGAGCGCGGGGTCAATGCGTGAGGCGCAGGATCTCCCGTGCCAGCGCGTCGTTCTGCCGGAACGGCAGCGCGTTCGTGCGGGGGCGGGTGAACGCGGCGGCGGACCGCGCGCTGGTGTGCGGGCCGACCGCGAACCGGCGCGGGTGCGCGACGCCGTCACGGTCCAGCAGGCGCGAGTCCGACACGCGCGTGTGGATGCGGCCCGAGGACAACCGGGCGCCGGTCGCACTGTCGGTCACCGATTCTTCGACCAGTTCCCCCGCGTCCCGCAACGCGCCCAGCAGCGGATCGGCCACGCGCCGGACGCTCGGCTCGGGCAGGCGCGCTTCGATCACCGTCGGCGCGATGACTTCGCCGGGGAAGCTGCCGCTGGTCGCGACGAACGCGCGGCGGGCGGGATCGGCCTCGATCGCGATGTCCGCGCCGAGGAACGACACCACCCCGGCCTGGTGCAGCGCGAGCAGCTCCTCGAGCCGCCGCGGCGGCGGGCCGCTCGCGAAGTACGAGAAGAACCCGTGGAACCAACCATCCACATCGGACAGCTGGGAGCGCGCGGCGATGCGGCCGCTGCCGATCAGCGCGGGCAGCTGCCCGATCACCGAGAGCAGTGCCATGAACGCGCCGAGGTCCGCGCTGTACTCGGCGTTCGCGCGGCGGGCGAGATCGGCTTCGACGTACTCGCGCAGGTGCTTGCCGAACTCCTCCCCGGTGCCGAACCTCAGCCCGGAAAGCGGCCGGTCGAGCAGGCCGAGGTCCAGTCTGTCCACTTCGGACGGCACGGCGGATTCGACCAGTCCGCGCATGCCCGCGCTGCCCCATTCCAGGTCCGCGAAGGCGTCGGCGAAGACCGCGAAGTCCAGCTCCACGCGCTCGGGGTGCCCGGTGAACAGCTCGCTGTAGTACCCCCAGGCCAGTTCTTTCGCGATATGCGGCCAAACGTCGTCGAAGAAGTCGAGCTCGCGCGGGGCCGCGACGAGTTTGTCCACAGTGTACGAATCGAAGAAACGCGGCAGCACCAACGGTTTTCCGCGCAGCCGGTACCCCGTCTTCGCGTGGTACGGCACGCCGCGCCGCGACCCGACGTGCAGCGTCGGCTCCCGTCCACTCGGGACGTACCGGAGCCCGCCGCACGAATCCTCCACGAACTCCCCGCCCCTGCCCTCGGTGAGCACGAGCAGCAGGTCGACGAAGGCGAGCCCGAACCCGCGCACGAGAACCGGCTCACCGGGCGGGATCGCGCGGTAGTCGACGTCCGCGGTGTAGGCCGCCGGGTAGTACCGAAGGCCGTGCTCGGCGGCGAACCCGGCCAGCTCCGCCGCCGGTTCGTCCGGCTCCGCGTCGAGGTGCCCGACGGTGAAGAGCACGGCGTCGGCCGCCACCACCGAGCCGTCGGCGAGCCGCACTTCCTGCGGCGAACCGTCGCGGAGGCCGACCGCGCGCGACGCGTGCTCGACCACCCGCACCGCTGGCGGCAGCGATTCGAGCACCCGCCGGTAGACCCAGCCGAGGTACTGGCTCTGCAACCGCCTGGTCGGGAACGACGTACCGGACAACGCGGTCAGTTCGGCCCGCAGCGGTGCCGGGACTTCGGCGTCGAGCCGTCCCGTCCGCACGAGCTCGGCCCATTCCGCCAGCGACGGGCCCGGTTCGACGGGGCCGTCGATCACCACGGTCTCGTCGGTGAACATCGTGACGTCTTCCGGCATCGAGTTCATCCGCAGCAGCGGCGACTGGTCGTACCGCCAGACCCGGCCAGGACCCGGCGGGAACGGGTCGATCAGGTGCACCACGAGGCCGCGGTCGCCGAGCAGCTCCGGCGCGTTGGCCACGATCCGCTCCAGCACGCCGACGCCGCGCGGGCCCGCGCCGACGATCGCGAGCGTGAAAGGCGCCATATCACCGGACGCTACGCGCGGCTTCCCGCCCCCTGGCACCGTTTCCCACGGTACGGACGCGGTCGCGCGGCGCGGATACCATGCGGAAGTGAGTGTCCCTTCCGTGCGCGCGATCGAAATCGCGGCCTTCGCCATCACCGATCCCGAAGCGGCGCCGCTGGTCGCCGAACTGGCCGACGAGTACTTCACCCGGTACGGCAACACCACGGAGATGACCAAGTACTCGCCGGACGAGTTCGCCGCGCCCGGCGGCGTGCTGCTGCTCGCGCGAGAGCACGGCGAAAGCGTGGCGGGTGGCGCTTTCCGGCGCTACGGCACAGAAACGGCGGAACTGAAGCGCGTGTGGACGCATTCGGCGCACCGGCGGCGCGGGCTCGCGAAGCTCGTGCTCGCGGCGCTCGAAACCGAGGCGGCCGAGCGCGGTTACCGCCGGATCTTCCTGACCACCGGCCCGAAGCAGCCCGAAGCGGCGGGCCTGTACACCTCGTCCGGCTACACCGCGGTCGACACCAGCGAGCTCGACCCGGAGGGGTACGGGTTGCTGGCGTTCGAAAAGCGGCTCACCGCAGCCGGGCGATGAGGTCCGGGTACTGCGCGTAGATCCGCAGGACGCCGCCGACGGTGAACTCCGTGAGCAGGTCGATCAGCGCCTCGCGATCGGGCGCGTCACCGGCGCGGGACAGGCGCACGAGCGCTTCGGTCATCGCGAAGTACATCGTGACCAGCGCGGTGTCCGCCCTGCCCGGCTCCACGCCGTGCATCCGCCAGCGACGCCTGCTCTCGCCGGTGTAGACCTCCGCGAGCCGCTCCCGCAGGCGGGTCATCGCCGGGTCGCCGATCCGCTCGGCCTCCTGGAGCACGCCGAACGCGCTCGGGTTCTCGGCGACGAAGTCGAACATCGACGCGTAGTTGCGCCGCGCCCACGCCTTCAGGTCCAGCTCCGAGGTTTCCGCCGCGGGCGCGCCGACCTTGGCGAACACGAGCTGCTCCGCCTCGGCGACCACCGCCGCGAACACCGCGGCCTTGTCCGCGAACTGCTCGTACACCCCCTGCCGCGTGACCCCGGCCGACCTGGCGATCCGCTCGATGGTCGCGCCCTGCACCCCGTCCTCGGCGAAGACCTCCCTCGCGGCGGCGAGCACCAGCGCGCGCTGTTCCCCGGCGGGCAGCTTCCTCGGCCTGCCCGGACCCCTCCTTACGGGGCTTGACATGCGTGACCTCTCCCGTGATCTTGAGCGAGCGACGGCGACATCATGCGGCACCGTCGCCGCCGTGCCTGCCGAGACCCGCGGGGGATCATGCCAAGCTGCCCGATCGTGAACCGGACTTCCGGGGACGACCCCTCCTGGTGACATCGTTCTGTAGCCGGGGAGTCGCACCATGGTGCGCGAGGTTTCTGCTTTGATAGTGAATTCCTGACCGGATACCCGGCCGAACGGCCCTACCGCACACGACCGTCCTCGGCTGAAACTGGTTGGGCCGCTGACACTTCGTGACCGGGCCGTTACAACGTGGTTCTAAAGTCGCGGAGCGTCCTAACCCGACTACGCATTGGGGGCTGCGGATGGCCGAGGGAAAGGGACGGACCACCTTCAAAGAGGTCTTCGGCGTGGCCGAATTCCGCGCGATGTGGTTCGGCGAGCTGCTGTCCGTCTTCGGCGACCAGCTGGCCAGGGTGGCACTGTCCGTGCTGGTGTTCCGCAGCACCTCCTCGGCGACGCTGACGGGGCTCACCTACGCGCTGACCTTCGCGCCGTCGCTGCTCGGCGGGATCTTCCTCAGCGGGCTCGCCGACCGGTTCCCCCGGCGCGCCGTCATGGTCGCCGTCGACCTCACGCGCACCCTGCTGATCGCGGCCGTCGCCATTCCGGGGCTGCCGTTCTGGGCGATGTCGCTGCTGGTCGCGGGCGTGTCACTGCTCAACCCGCCGTTCAAGGCCGCCCAGCTCGCGCTGCTGCCGCAGGTGCTCACCGGCGACCGCTTCGTGGTCGGGATGGGCATCCGCAACATGACCATCCAGTCCGCTCAGCTGATCGGGTTCGGCGGCGGCGGCCTGCTCATCGCGACCGTCGACCCGCACATCGCGCTCCTGATCGACGCGGCCACGTTCACGCTGTCCGCCCTGTGCATCCGCTTCGGCCTCGCCGCGCGCCCCGCCGCGGTCAGCAAGGAGGAGCGCAAGCCGTTCTTCAGCTCGATCGGGCAGGGCGGGAAGCTGATCTTCGGCAACTCCACCCTGCGCGTGCTCGTGCTGTTCACCTGGGTGATGGGCATGCTCCCGGTCTACGAAGGACTGGCGGCGCCCTACGCGTCGGCGTTCAGCGGTGGTTCGCAGGCGGTCGGGCTGCTGCTCGCGAGCGATCCGCTCGGCAGCGTCATCGGCGTCTTCCTGTTCACGCGCTGGGTGCCCGAACCGGTCCGGCCGAAGCTGACCGGCGCGCTGTCGGTGCTCGCCGCGGTGCCGATGCTGATGTGCTTCTTCTCGCCCGGCCTCGTCTGGTCCGTGCTGCTGTTCATCCTGTCCGGCGCGCTCGGCACCGTGGCGCTCATGCAGGCGACCGCGTCGCTGACCCTCGCCGTCCCCGACGAGCAGCGCGCGCAGGCGATGGGGTTGTCGAACACCGGAATGACCACGGTGATCGGGCTCAGCCCGCTGGTCGGCGGCCTGCTGGCGGACCACCTCGGCGCGAGCCGCGCGGTGGGGGTGTTCGGGGTGGCCGGCCTGGTGCTCACGATCCCGCTCGCACTGGCCTGGCGCAAAAGTCGCGCGACGCACCACGAGTGGGTGGTCAGTGGTGCCACGTCCACAGGACCCGCCTGAGCGAGATTAATCTTGAAGCGCCGCCCCTGTGGACGTGGCCCGTATTAGCGCTGGTAAGCGCCCCAGTTCACTGATCCCTGCCGCGCATAATGGCCACCTTTCATCGACGCCACGATGAAAATACACACCCCCGGCTCTTGCCGACAGTCCGCAGCTCGGTAGAAACTGGCCGTACATGAGCATCTTCGCGGTGTAAGCGCAAGGGTTTGGGGGACAAATGAGCACATCGGGGGAATCTACGGAACGTGAACAACCGGTACCCAACCGTCACTGGGCCGTGACCGAACGGCCATTGCCCTGGCTGGGATACACGCTGACCACCATGATCGCGATGATCGCCCTGGTCGGCCACGCCACCGCGACCGTCGCCATCGAGCGGTCGCATTTCGTCATATTCGGGATTCTGGTCGCTTTCGTGGTCATCCAGACCGAGGTGAGCCGCAAGATCGAGCGGCAGCGCCGCATCCTGAGCGCCGGTCCGCACATGAACATGACCTCCGTGTGGACGCTGCCCGCCGCGCTGCTCCTGCCGCCGCAGGTGACCGCCGTGCTGGTTCTGCTCGTCTACGCCTACCTCGGCAGGCGGACCTGGTCCGGGATCAGGCCCGGGTCGCCGCACCTGCTCCTCGCGAACGCGACGAACGTGATCCTGTCCTGCTACGGCGCTTTCGCGGTCTCGCACGCGCTGTCCGGATCCGTCTCCGCGACGGGCACCATCGCGGCGGGCGTCGCGGCGAGCTTCCTGCTCAACGGTGTGCTGACCGGCCTCGGCCTGCGGCTCGGCTCCAGTGCGAAACCGGACCTGAAGACCTGCGCCGGAAGCTGGGACGACAACGTCCTCGAACTGGCCACGCTGTGCCTCGGCGGGCTGCTCGTCGTCGTGCTGCCGCACGAACCGCTGCTGGCGCTGACCGTGCTGTTCCCCGTCCACATGCTGCACCGGTCCGTGCTGGTCAAGCACCTCGAGGAGCTGGCGACCACGGACCAGAAGACCAAGCTGCTCAACGCGGTGTCGTGGAAGGACGCCGCGGAGCGCGAGATGTCCAGGGCGGCTCGCGAGCACTCCGAGTTCGGCACGCTGATGATCGACCTCGACTTCTTCAAGAAGGTCAACGACACCTACGGCCACCTCGCCGGCGACGACGTGCTGAAATCCGTCGCCGCGCTGGTGAAGGAGCAGACCAGGGCGCACGATCTCGCCGGCCGGTTCGGCGGCGAGGAGTTCGTGGTGCTGCTCGCCAACTCGTCGAAGCGCGATTCGGTGGCCACCGCGGAACGCATCCGCGAGCTGGTGGGGCAGCTCGTGGTGCACACGCACACCAACGACGGCAGCCCGGTGGTGATCGACACGCTGACCGCGTCGATCGGGGTCGCGTCCTTCCCCGTCGACGGCAAGACGCTCGACGAAGCACTGGCCGCCGCGGACGCGGCCGTCTACGCGGCCAAGCGCAGCGGGCGGAACCGCGTGGTGGCCTCGCCGGATCTCGACACGATGACCGAAGCCCCGCCCCTGCAAGCCGCCGCCTGATCTACGCGGACGGCGCATGCCCCGAAGGTGGCTTTCGGGGCGCCAGATGCCCCGCAAGCCACCTTCGGGGCAGCGGCCGGACGAGCTCGCGGGTCAGGAGAGGCCGGTGGCTTCGGCGGCGGCCGGGTCCGAGTCCGTGATGAAGGTGCGGCAGCGGTCGTATTCCTCGGTCTCGCCGATCTTCCGCGCGGCCTTGGCCAGCACGGCGAGCGCGCGCAGGAAGCCCTGGTTCGGGCGGTGCTCCCACGGCACCGGCCCGAAGCCCTTCCAGCCCGCCCGGCGCAGCTGGTCGAGCCCGCGGTGGTAGCCGGTGCGGGCGTAGGCGTACGCGGCGACGGTCTCGCCCGCGTCGAACGCCTTCTCGGCGAGCGTGGCCCAGGCTTCGCTGTAGTACGGGTGCTCGGCGGCGACCTCGGCGGGATCCGTGCCCGCGTCCAGTGCGGCCTGCGCGGCGGTGTGCTCGGGCAGGCGGGTCGGCTCCGGTCCCAGCAGGTTGTGCGTCATACCGCCATTCTGCCCGTCCCTCAGCCGAGGAAGAGCCCGGCCAGCACACTGCCGCTGGCGAGCACCAGCGCGAACACGATCACGGCCGCGACCACACGTTTCGACATCATCGGCGAACACGATGCCGCGCCGACGGGGTGCCGGGCAAACTCACCACCCTGACGAGTGAACCCCAGCCATCGGGCCGGGCACGGTCGCGGAGACCGTGCCCGGCCCGGTGGTCTGGACCAAGCTCAGAGCTTCTGACCCGCCGACTTCAGGTTCTGCGCGGCCTCGACGACGCGAGCGGCCATACCGCCCTCGGCCGCCTTGAGGTAGCTGCGCGGGTCGTAGACCTTCTTGTTGCCGACCTCGCCGTCGATCTTGAGGACCCCGTCGTAGTTCTTGAAGAAGTGCTCCGCGATCGGGCGGGTGAACGCGTACTGGGTGTCGGTGTCGACGTTCATCTTCACCACGCCGTAGGACACCGCCTCCAGGATCTCCTCCGGTGTGGAACCCGAACCGCCGTGGAACACCAGCTCGAACGGCTTCGCGTCGTCGGCGAGGCCCAGCTTCTTGGCGGCCGCGGCCTGGCCGCCCTTGAGCACGTCCGGGCGCAGCTTCACGTTGCCGGGCTTGTACACGCCGTGCACGTTGCCGAAGGTCGCCGCGAGCAGGTAGCGGCCCTTCTCACCGGCGCCGAGCGCGTCGATGGTCTTCAGGAAGTCGCCCTCGGCGGTGTACAGCTTGTCGTTGATGTCGTTCGCGACGCCGTCCTCTTCGCCGCCGACGACGCCGATCTCGACCTCGAGGATGATCTTCGCGGCGGCCGTCTTGGCGAGCAGCTCCTGCGCGATCTCCAGGTTCTCGTCGAGGTCGATCGCGGAGCCATCCCACATGTGGGACTGGAAGAGCGGGTTCTGGCCGTTCTTCACGCGCTCGGCCGAGATCTCGATGAGCGGGCGGACGAAGCCGTCGAGCTTGTCCTTCGGGCAGTGGTCGGTGTGCAGCGCGACGTTGACGTCGTACTTCGCGGCGACCACGTGCGCGAACTCGGCCAGCGCGCTGGCGCCGACCACCATGTCCTTGACCTTCTGGCCGGAGGCGAACTCGGAGCCGCCGGTGGAGAACTGGATGATGCCGTCGCTCTCCGCCTCGGCGAACCCGCGGATCGCGGCGTTCAGGGTTTCCGACGAGGTCACGTTGATGGCCGGGTAGGCGAACTCGTTCGCCTTGGCCCGGTCGAGCATCTCCGCGTAGACCTCGGGGGTGGCGATGGGCATCGTTGTCCTCCTCGAAACAAGGGTGCGTCCAGGCCGAATCGTACGAGGTCGGCCGGGGGGTGGACACCGTGCCCGCGCCCACACGCCGCACCGGCACCCTCGGTACCAGGAGTTTCGGCGCTACGCCGCCGAATCCTGCTCCCGCTTCGCTTCGAGGAACGCGACCAGGCCCGCCGCCTCGTCGGCGTCGAGCGCGACACCGAAGCTGTCCGCGAGCGTCGCCGGGAGCTCGCGCGGTTCGATCGCGCGCTCTTCCCGCACGCCTTCGGGTGTGTTCACGGTGAGCCGCGTGTCGTCCAGGATCAGCAAGGATTCCGGCAGCATCCGCTGCGCGAAGAGCCTGCCCGCGAACGGCGACTTGGGATGTGTCGCGATGAAATGGCTCGTCAGCTGGTAGTCGGCGGGGTAGCGCGGGTCGAGGGTGAACGCGTGGACGTCGATCCAGGCGCCGTCACGCACCGAGCTGAGGGTCCAGCGCTCGCCGCCGAGTTCCGTGCGGCCCCGCGCCAACCGGTAGCGCCACACCCCTGGTGACGCTTCCGCGCCGTCGGCGAGTTCGATCGGGGCCAGCGGCCCGCCGCCGAAACCGACGTCGCAGGCCCAAACCCGGCCGGTGTCCGCCGTTTCCGCGGTTTCCACGCGCAGCAAGCCGTGTGTCGCGGGGCGGATCTTGGTGCTGCCCATCAGGATCCGGCCGGAAAGACCGGTGACACCGAAGCCGATCCGGTCGAGCGCGGCGGCGAACAAGGTGGTGTGCTCGGAACAGGTGGCGCCGCGCGACCGCCGCACCAGCTTGTCCTGCAGGTCTTCGACGCCGAGCCGGTACGGGCGCTTCAGCAGCATGTCCACGTTCTCGAACCCGATGCCGCCGACGTGCGCGGCGTGCAGGGCCGCCAGTGCCTCCACCGTGGGTTCCGGTTCGCCGGTGAAGCCGATCTTCGCCAGGTACGCGTCGAGGTCGAGTTGCTCGCCGTGCCAGATCTCGGTCATGGTTCCGACGGTAGAACCTCGACCTCGCTGGAGGTCAAACACCGGGCGGGGACGGCGTACCGCCCCCGCCCGCCGGTCAGAGCAGGACCTTCGCCAGCTCGCGGTAGGTCGCCAGCGGCTCGCTGCCGCTGGCCTGGACGGTGATGTGGTCGGCGCCCGCTTCGAGGTGGGCGTTCAGGCCGCGCGCGATGGTCGCGGCGTCGCCGTGCAGGGCGAGCGTGTCGACGAGCCGGTCGCTGCCGGGCTTCGTGACGTCTTCGTCGGTGTAGCCGAGGCGCTTCAGGTTGCGGACGTAGTTGTCCAGCCCCAGGTACAGCTCGATCGCGGGACGACCGACGGCGCGGGCACGATCCGGATCGGTGTCGAGCACGACCTTCTGCTCGGGCGCGAGCAGCTTGTCCGCACCGAGGATTTCGCGCGCTTCCTTGGTGTGCGCGGGAACCGTCAGGTACGGGTGGGCGCCGCGAGCGCGTTCGGCGGACAGCTTCAGCACCTTCGGCCCGAGCGCGGCGAGCACGCGCTCTTCGGCTGGCACGCCCGCCTCGTCCAGTTCGTCCAAATAGGACACGATCTTGTCGTACGGCTTCTGGTAGACCTGGGTGTGCTCCGGGTGCCCGATGCCGACGCCGAGCAGGAAGCGGCCGGGGTGGCGGTCCGCGATCCGGTGGTAGGAAGCGGCCACCGTGGCGGCGTCGTCCTTCCACATGTTCACGATCCCGGTGGCCACCGGGATCGTCTTGGTCGCGTCCAGCAGACGGTCGACGATGCCGAGCGACCCGTCGGGCGAACCGCCGATCCAGATGGCGCCGTACCCCAGGTCCTCCAGCTCGGCGGCCACCTCCGGAGTGAGGAGCGATTCGTGCTGCCAGATTCCGATCTTGCCGAGGCTCACAGTCATACCCCGATGCAACCACGCGGCGCGGCGGAATCATTCCCCGGGGAAAATCCGTGGCGGCTTCTTCGCCGGGAGTTCATCATCGACGACCATGGCGACCCGGCGCGCGGACATGTTCCTCGACCTCGACCAGGACCCCAGGGAGGACGGCCCCCGCCTCGGCGACGAGCGCGGGACGCTGACCGAATACCTGCGGCTGCAGCGGTTGACCCTCGAAATCAAGTGCGGCGGCCTCGACGCCGCCGCACTCGCCCGGCGGGCGGTCGAGCCGTCCTCGCTGTCGCTGCTCGGGCTGGTGCGGCACCTCGCCGAGATGGAGCGCATGTGGTTCCGGACGCGGATGGCCGCGCTCGACGTGCCGAAGCTCTTCTGCACCGAGGACGCCCCGGACGGCGACTTCGACGGCGCGATCGCCGATCCGCTGGTCGTCGAAGAAGCGTGGCGGCTCTGGCGCGAGGAGACGGCGTTCACCGATCGGTTCGTCGCGGACGCGCCGGATTTGGGCCTCCGTGGGCACGATCCGCACTTCGGTGCGATTTCGCTGCGCGAGGTGCTGGTGCACCTGATCGAGGAGTACGCGCGGCACAACGGTCACGCGGATCTGCTGCGCGAAAGAATTGACGGGCGCATCGGCCAGTAGCGGGGTTACGTTCGAGGCATGACGAAGATCGGGAACAGCGACCTCGACGTGTACGGGCTGAACCTCGGCGGGAACGTGTTCGGCTGGACCGCGGACGAAGCCGAGTCGTTCGCCGTGCTGGACGCCTACACCGGCGCGGGCGGCAACTTCATCGACACCGCGGACGTCTATTCGGCGTTCGCACCGGGCAATTCGGGCGGCGAGTCGGAAACGGTGCTCGGCGACTGGCTCGCCAAGCGCGGCCGCCGCGACGACGTGGTCATCGCGACGAAGGTCGGCTCGTGGGCGGAACGGCCCGGCCTGTCCGCGGCGAACATCAAGGCCGCCGCCGAGGATTCGCTGCGCAGGCTCCGCACCGACCACATCGATCTCTACTACGTCCACCGGGACAAGGAAGAATTCCCGCTCGAAGAAACCCTTGGCGCCTTCGACGAACTGGTGCGGGCCGGGAAGGTGCGCTACATCGCGGGCTCGAACTACACCGCGGACCGCCTCGCCGAAGCACTGTCCACTTCGGACCGTGAAGGACTCGCGCGGTTCGTCGCGCTGCAGCCGCACTACAACCTCGTGGAACGCGAGTACGAAAAGGACCTGGCGCCGCTGGTGGCGCGCGAGGGCCTGTCCACGTTGCCGTATTACGCGCTCGCCAAAGGCTTTCTGACCGGAAAGTACCGTTCGGCCGAGACGACCACGGACAGCCCGCGAGCCCAGGGCGCGCAGGCATACCTCGACGAACGCGGCAAGCGCGTGCTCTCGGCGCTCGACGACGTGGCCGCCACGCACCAGACCTCGGTCGCCGCGGTTTCGCTCGCCTGGCTGCGGCAGCAACCCACGGTGGCCGCCCCGATCGCGAGCGCGCGGAACCTGCGGCAACTCGAGGACCTCATCGCCTCGGCGGAACTGACCCTGACCGACGCCGAGATCCGCGCCCTCTCCGACGCCTCAGCCTGACCCCGAGGCCAAGTCCCTGATGGCCATCATGACGGCGCTGAGTGCCGTCATGATGGCCATCACGGCATTCGACCGTTAGGTACTCACCAGTAGCCTACTGGGAGTAGGTTGAGGTACGGTGCGCTCCACCAGCGTGAATTGGAGGGCACCGTGGCTCAGGTCAACGTGGACGGCAAGGTCGTGCTCATCACCGGCGCGGCGCGCGGGATCGGCGCCGGGCTCGCGGAGCGGCTGGCCGCGCGCGGCGCGAAGATCGCGCTGGTCGGTCTCGAACCCGAGGAGCAGCAGAAGGTCGCCGACCGGATCGGCGCCGCCGCGAAGGCGTGGGAAGCCGACGTCACCGACTGGGACGCGCTGGAGCGCGCGATGGCGGGCGTCGTGGACCACTTCGGCGGGATCGACATCGTGGTGGCCAACGCGGGGATCGCGACCTCGGGCTTCGTCCGCTCGGTCGACCCGCGCGCGTTCGAGAAGGTGATCGAGGTCGATCTTCTCGGCGTGTGGCGGACGTTCCGGGTCGCGCTGCCCTACATCATCGAGCGCCGCGGCTACCTGCTCGCGATCTCCTCGCTCGCCGCGATCACGCACGCGCCCGCGATGGCGAACTACGCGGCGGCCAAGGCCGGCGTCGAGGCGTTCGTGAACAGCCTCCGCCCGGAGGTCGCGCACCTCGGCGTGAAGGTCGGCGTCGCGCATCCGACCTGGATCAAGACGGACCTGGTGGAAAGCGCCGACGCGCACCCGGTGTTCGGGAAGCTGCGCGCGAGCATGCCGGGCCTGATCGGCAAGACCTACCCGCTGAGCGTCGCGCTGGACTGCATCGAGGACGGAATCCTCAAGCGGGCGCGCACGATCCACGCGCCGAAGTGGGTCGGCGGGCTCAAGCTGATCCGCGCGTTCCTGCCGCCGATCATCGAGTTCGGTTCGCGCAGCAGGGTGCCCGCCGCGGACAAGGCCGCGCTGGCGGACATCAAGGAACGCGGCGCGTACGAGTCCTCGGTGACCGGGCACGGCGGACGGGCCGCCACTAAGCGTTGATCTCGGAAGCACGCCGGGGGCATTCTGTTGTCCACCCGACAACAGGAGCGTGCGCATGTCCCGTCGCGACCAGATCCGGATGTCCCCCGAAGAGGTCAGGGCGTACTTCGCCGAGCAGAAGGTCATCAACGTCGCCACGATCGGCCCCAAGGGCCGCCCCCACCTGGCGCCGCTCTGGTACTTCCCGCACGGCGAAGGCGTCGCGACCTGGACCTACGGCAGCTCGCAGAAGGCGGCCAACCTGCGGCGGCTGCCCGAAGCGACGGTGCTGATCGAGGACGGCGAGAGCTACGAATCGCTGCGCGGGATCTCGATGGAAACCGACGTCGAGATCGTCACGGACACCGCGAAGGTGGTCGAAATCGGCATCACGCTGATGCAGCGCTACGCGGGCGCGAAGCCGGGCGACCCGGTGCCCGACGAGCTGAAGGCCTTCATCGAGGGCCAGGCACCCAAGCGAGTCGGCCTCGTCTTCACCCCGACCAAGCTCGTGACCTGGGATCACACCAAGCTCGGCGGCACCTACTAGTCAGTAACTGTTACTTCAGGTAACGTGTATCTGCGAAACCTTCCCCACCGCAGCGGAGGCCAGCAGATGACCGAGGTCAAGGTCGTGATCGTGGGCACCGGGTTCGCCGGGCTCGGGCAGGCGATCCAGCTCGAGAAGGCCGGTATCCGCGACTACGTGATCCTGGAGAAGGCGGACGAGGTCGGCGGGACCTGGCGCGACAACTCCTACCCCGGCTGCGCCTGCGACATCCAGTCGCACATGTACTCGTTCTCCTACGAGCAGAACCCGGACTGGTCGCGGTCGTTCTCGCCGCAGCCGGAGATCTTCGCCTACCTGCGCGGCGTCGCGGACAAGTACCGGCTGCGCGAGCGGATCCGGTTCGGCGTCGAGATCACCGGCGCGCACTGGGACGACGAGAAGCGGCAGTGGCGGGTCGACACGAAGACCGGCGAGGAGTTCGTCGGCCGGTTCCTGGTCGCCGGCGTCGGCGGCCTGCACATCCCGCAGATCCCCGCGCTGCCCGGCATCGAACGTTTCGCGGGCGAAACGTGGCATTCGGCGCGGTGGAACCACGGGTTCGACCTGCGCGGCAAGAAGGTCGCCGTGGTGGGGACCGGGGCAAGCGCGGTCCAGTTCGTGCCGAAGATCGCGCCCGAGGTGGCCGAGCTGACCCTGTTCCAGCGGACGCCGCCGTGGATCATGCCGAAACCGGACCACGCGATGCCTTCCTGGGCGCGCACGGCCTTCAAGTACGTCCCCGGCCTGCAACGGCTCTACCGGAACCTGCTGTTCTGGATGCTCGAAGCGCGCGCGATCGGGTTCAACGGCCACCACCGCCTGATGAAGCTCGCGAGCCTGCTCGCGAAGCGCAACATCGGCAAGGCGATCAAGGACCGCGAGCTGCGCCGCAAGGTGACGCCCGACTACACCATGGGCTGCAAGCGCGTGCTGATCTCCAACGACTACTACCCGGCGCTGGCCCGCGACAACGTCGACGTCAACACGGACGGCGTGCGCGAGGTCAAGGAGCACAGCGTCGTCGACGGCGCGGGCGTCGAGCACGAGGTCGACGCGATCATCTACGGCACCGGTTTCCACGTGACCGACGCGCTGGAGTACCTCGACATCACCGGTGTCAACGGCCGCA
This sequence comes from Amycolatopsis sp. CA-230715, assembly GCF_018736145.1. Classification (GTDB taxonomy): domain Bacteria; phylum Actinomycetota; class Actinomycetes; order Mycobacteriales; family Pseudonocardiaceae; genus Amycolatopsis. The sequence goes on along the minus strand of NZ_CP059997.1, from coordinate 4,461,857 downwards.
GCCTGGCGAAGGAATGGTCCGAGGGCGGGATCCAGACGCACAAGGGCGTCACGGTTTCCGGCTACCCGAACCTGTTCTTCCTGCTCGGCCCGAACACGGCGCTCGGCCACAACTCGGTGGTGTTCATGATCGAGTCGCAGTCGAAGTACGTGGTGGACGCGATCAAGCTCGCCGATTCGCGGGGCGCCGCCGCACTGGACGTCCGGCCGGGCGTGCAGGACGAGTTCCAGCGCGAGATCCAGGACAAGCTGGTCAAGGGCGTGTGGACGCAGGGCGGCTGCAAGAGCTGGTACCTCGACGCGAAGGGCGTCAACCGGACCATCTGGCCCGGATTCGCTTGGCGCTACTGGGCGGAAACACGCAAGGTCGACCCGAGCGACTACGAGCTGAGCGGGCGGGCGAAGTGACCGCGGCCGAGGAGCACGAGCAGATCGTCCTGCACGCGCGGAACGTCAAGTTCGACTGGTCGAAGCTGCCGATGGACTGGATCCCCGGCGAATCGCAGGCGACGCACACGATCAACGTGCTGCACCTCGCGCTGCCCGAGGGCGAGCGCTGGTTCGTCGAGGTGTTCAAGCAGGCCGTGCCGCTGATCCGCGACGAGCGGCTCAAGGAGGACGTGCTCGGGTTCATCGGCCAGGAGGCGATGCACGCCGAGGCGCACGACGGCGCGGCCGCGCACCTCGAAGAAGCCGGGCTGCACGTGCGGCCCTACATCGCGCAGATGGAGTGGATGTTCCGCAAGATCCTCGGCGACCGCGACCTGTCGCCGAAGGCGAGCGAGGAGTGGCTCATCGAGCGGCTCGCGGCGATCGCGGCCATCGAGCACTACACCGCGTTCCTCGGGCAGTGGATCCTCGACGCGGAAGCGCTCGACTTCGCCGAAGCGAACCCGACCATGCTGGACCTGCTTCGCTGGCACGGCGCCGAAGAGGTCGAACACCGCTCGGTGGCCTTCGACCTGTTCATGCACCTCGACGGCCGCTACGGCCGCCGCGTGCGCAGCATGGCGCTGGTGACCCCGGTGCTGGCGTGGATCTTCTTGCGCGGCACGAAGTTCCTCATGCGCAACGACCCGACCGGACCGGGCAGGGCGAGCTTCCGCGCCTACCGTTCGGCCGCTAAACGCGGCTTGCTGCCCACCGGGAGGCAGTTGCTCCGGGAGATCAGGCCGTACTTCCGGCGGACCTACCACCCGACCGAAACCGGGAACACCGACCAGGCCGTGGCCTACCTGGCAGGCTCACCCGCCGCGCAGGCGGCCGACGCGCCGAAGTGAACGAATTCCCCACGCGGCTCGACGGCAGCGCGCGCCGCGACCGGTTGATGTCCACTGTGGCCGGTGCGGTCGCGGTGTACCGGCGGCTCGCGGTGGCCAGCGGGAAGCGGCGGCCGCCGGTGCGCGCGGTCGACCGGAACCTGCCGATGGTCGTGGAAGCCGTGACCCCGGAAGCCGACGGCGTGGTCAGCCTGCGGCTCGCGCCTGCCGCGGGCGGCTTGCTGCCGCGCTGGAGGCCTGGCGCGCACCTCGACCTCGGACTGCCGTCGGGATTGGTGCGCCAGTACTCGCTGTGCGGCCACCCGGACGACCGCACGCACTACCGGGTCGCGGTGCGCCGGATCGGCGAGGCCACGGCCGAGGTGCACTCGCTGCGCGAGGGGACGAAGCTGACCGTTCGCGGGCCCCGCAACGCCTTCCCGTTCGTCGCGAGCGAGCGCTACCAGTTCGTCGCGGGCGGGATCGGGATCACGCCGATCCTGCCGATGGTCCGCGCCGCGGCGGCCGCGGGCGCCGACTGGCGACTGGTCTACACCGGCCGCGACCTGGCGTCGATGCCGTTCCTCGGCGAACTCGGCGAACTCACCGGCTCCGGCCGGGTGTGGATCCGGCCCGACACCGAATACGGCATCCCCGCCTCGGGCGCCGAACTGCTCGACGGCGCGCCGCCGGGCGCACCCGTGTACGCGTGCGGGCCGATCCCGATGCTGACCGGGATCCGGCTCGACGCGGCGCTCGACGGGCACCCGGTCTTCTTCGAGCGCTTCTCCACGCCGCCGATCGTCGGCGGCAAGCCGTACCGCGTCGCACTGCGGCGCAGCGGGATCACCGTCGACGTGCCCGCGGACCGGTCCACGCTCGACGTGCTCCGCGAAACCCTGCCCGGCCTCGCGTACTCGTGCCGCCAAGGCTTCTGCGGAACGTGCGAAGTGCCGTCGGTGACCGGCGAGGGAGTACGGATCTGCGTGGACCGCTGCGAAATCGCGCTCGACCTCTAGGGCCTTTATCGAAGTGGCGGAGCCACTTGAGTGGGCCGTCACCTTGCACCGCCGCGGGTTCTCAGGTGGTTCCTCGCGAGGACAGCTCCACCGTGGTGACCTGGCGGTCATAAGGTGGAGATCCCGGAGTGAGGGGCCGCCTGAGGTTCCGCTACCCGCACCGCCACGCAAAGCACTTCGAAACAGTCTTAGGGAACCCAGGCGCCGATGAGGGGTTTGAACTCGCGGATCGAGCGCTCGGCGACCACGCCCTCGAGGAAGTACGGGTCGGTGTCGATGATTTCCCGCAGCGCCGCCTCGTCCTCGGCCTGGTACAGCGTGATCCCGCCGGTGTTGTCGCCGAGCGGGCCCGCGACGGCGACCACGCCCTCGGCCGCGAGCTTGCCGAGGAACTCGCGGTGCTTCGGCCGCACAGCGTCGAGTTTTTCTTGCACGTAGCGGATTTCCACCAGGAACCAGGCCATGAACCCCTCCAGAAGCGCGCCGGACCACGACCGGCCAAACGGGAACCCAACACCGGTGACGGTACCTTCGGCGCTTCCTTGCCGGCGGCGCAGTAGGCGATCCCACAACGCGGATTGTGGCGGGACGCGGTCAACCCGATAGGCTGTCTCTGCGTATGACAGGTGTGAAGCACACGCGGCAAGTCCGAGTCGAGCACGAGCGGGGATCCATGGCGGAGGGTAGTGCCGAGAAGAGCGTCGAACGGACTCTCGGGCATCTACGCACGATCGACGGGCCCGCGCCGGCGCCCGCACCGGCGGCCGCGCCGCTGACCCTGGAGGATCTCTACCGCCAGCACCGGATGCGCCTGGTCCGGCTCGCGATCCTGCTGGTCGACGAGCCCGCGACGGCCGAGGACGTGGTGCAGGAGGCGTTCACCGGGCTGTACCGGAACTGGGGGAGCCTGCGCGATGCCGCGGCCGCCGTCGGCTACCTGCGCACGGCCGTGGTCAACGGGTCTCGCAGCGTGCTCCGCCGCCGGAAGACCGCGCGCGAGTACGTCCCGCCGCACGCGGTCAACGCGCGCTCCGCGGAAAGCCTTGCCATGCTGTCCACCGAACACCAGGCCGTGGTGAGCGCGCTGGGCAAGCTGCCGCCCCGTCAGCGCGAGGTGCTCGTGCTCCGGTACTACGGCGGCCTGTCCGAGGCGGAGATCTCGGAGGCCGCGGGCATCTCGAAGGGCACCGTGAAATCCACCGCGAGCAGGGCCCTGGAAGCGTTGCAAAAGGCGATGGCATCCCCTAACTAGGGCATACCGGACAGCTTCAGGGCACTGCCGCGTAACGAACCACAGGGTTCCACCCCACCAGCTTGGTTTAGACCAATATGCTGGAGGCGTGATGGCTGCTGGAGACTTCGTTATCGCGGGTGGGCGGATCGCCTGCCCGGACGGGCTGCTCGAGGACGGCTGGGTCAGGGTTTCCGGTCGCCGGATAGCCGGGATCGGCACCGGCACCCCGCCGGAGACGACGCGGGTCGACGTCGGCGGCGCGCTGGTCGTGCCCGGGTTCGTCGACACGCACTGCCACGGCGGGGGCGGTGGCTCGTTCTCCAGCGGGGACGAGAAGGAACTGCGGAACGCCATCAAGGCGCACCGGCGGCACGGCACCACGACGATGCTCGCGAGCCTGGTGTCCGATCCGGTGTCCGCGCTGCGCGAGCAGGTGGCGGTGCTGAACGAGTTCGTCGCCGACGGCGAGCTGGCCGGGATCCACCTCGAAGGCCCGTTCATCTCCGAGGCCCGCTGCGGCGCGCACGACCCCGCCGCGCTGCTCGAACCGGACGCGGCGACCGTCGACAAGCTGCTCGCCGCCGGCAAGGGCGGGATCAGGATGGTCACCCTCGCCCCCGAGCTGCACGGCGGCGTCCGCGCGGTCCGGCAGCTCGCCGAAGCGGACGTGATCGCCGCGATCGGGCACACCGACGCCGTCGAGGAGCAGATCAGACCCGCCATCGACGCCGGCGCCACCGTCGCCACGCACCTGTTCAACGGGATGCGCCCGCTGCACCACCGCGAAGCGGGCCCGGTGGGCACGCTGCTCGACGACGAGCGGATCACCATCGAGCTGATCTGCGATTTCGTGCACATCCACCCCACGGTGCTGCGCCTGGTCACCGACCACGCCGGGCGCGGGCGCACGGTGCTCATCACCGACGCGATGTCGGCGACCGACGCCGCCGACGGCTCGTACACGCTCGGCAGGCTCGACGTGGACGTCACCGACGGTGTCGCCACGCTCGCGGACACCGGCTCGCTCGCCGGGAGCACGCTCACCATGGACAGCGCGTTCCGCAACCTCGTCGAATGCAGCAGGCTGGACATCCTCGAAGCGGTGCGTTCGACGGCCACGCGGCCGGCGGAGCTGCTGGGCGTCTCGGACCGCACGGGATCGCTGCGCGCGGGCCTTGACGCCGACCTCGTGGTGCTCGACGAGAAGCTGCACCCGGCGCGCGTCCTGCGCCGGGGCGAATGGGTGCCGGACCCGAAGGGCTGAGGCTGGTTACCCTGGTCTCGTGAGTGAGGCCGAGGACCCAGCCGAGAAGCTTCTCGCCGAAGCGCTGAAGGCGCAGGCGAGGAGCGCGCCGTCGGAGCCCGCCCCGCCACCGCTCGCATCAGCGCCGGGGCCTGTCCCGTCGCCGAGCGAACCTTCGCTCGCGGCCGACCCCGGGCCGCCACCACCGGGGCTGTTCTCCGGCTCGACGTCGATGCCGGGCGTCAACTCGGGCTCGATGCCCGGACTGGCCCCCGCCCCGGGACCGCTGCCGGGGGTAGGCGGCCAGATGCCGCCCCCGACGAGCTACGGCCTGCTGTCCGGTGCCGACGCCTCGTCGCTCGAACGCGAACGGGCCGCGCTGGACGCCGACGCGCCGACGAACGGCGTGGCGCGCACGGCACCGGTCCAGCCCGCGGTCGTCCGCCGCCCGCTGGCCGCGTACTGGATCTTGCTGGTCGCCGTCCTGCTCGGGCTCGCGGCCGGTTCGATCATCGGGCTGCTGACCCTGGTCTGACCACCCGGCCGCACTCAGCGTGAGGCCTGTACCGTTTTTGTCGTGATCCTCGCGCAGACCACGACCACGCTGGCCTCGATTACCGACTACCTGAACCCGGAGTACCTGCTCAACGAGTTCGGGGCGTACGTCATCGTCGGGCTCTGCCTCGTCATCTTCATCGAGAGCAGCATCTTCCCGGTGCTGCCCGGTGACTCCCTGCTGTTCACCGCGGGCCTGTTCATCGCGTCGGGCAGCATCCACGCGCCGCTGTGGCTGGTGTGCGTGCTGGTGACCGTTTCGGCGCTGCTCGGGAACGTGGTCGGCTACTACGCGGGGCGCAGCCTCGGCCCGGTCCTGTTCAAGAACCCGAACTCGCGGTTCTTCAAGCAGGAGTACGTGGACAAGACGCACGCGTTCCTGGAGAAGCACGGCCCGAAGGCCGTGGTGCTGGCGCGGTTCGTGCCGTTCGTGCGGACGTTCATCACCTGGATCGCGGGCATCGGCCGGATGGACCCGAAGCGCTACTTCACCTACACCGTGATCGGCGGCATCCTGTGGGCAGCCGGGATCACCGTGCTCGGCGCGCTGCTCGGCCAGATCTCGTTCATCCGCGAGCACGTCGAGGCGATCTTCATCCTGATCGTGCTGGTCTCGGTGGTGCCGATCGTGCTCGAGTACTTCAAGGCGCGCAAGGAAAAGAAGCTCGCCGCCGAGAACGCGGAAAGCCAGGCCGAGGTCACCCAGCGCATCCCCCGCATCCGCGACTGATCAGCTCCGGGAGGGCTCCCCGGGGATCACTCGTAGTGTCCGCGCCATGACGAAGACCAGGAAAGCGCTCGTCGTGTTCGCCGCCGCCGGGATCACCCTGGGCGGCGCGGGAATCGCGGCCGCCGCGATGAACCAGTACACCGCGATCGCCTACGGCAGCACCGAGGCGTTCGCGGAATCGCAGGCCGTCTACTACGCGCAGCAGCAGGGCTACTCTGCCGGGTACAAGTACGGGCAGTGCTCCGAAAGCGGGCACAGCTCGTACCAGTACAGCGACGGCAGCTGGCAGGTCACCGCGTACGTGACCTGCTACGACCCCACGCGACCCTAAAGCGAGAACATCGATCCTGGGTTGAACAGGTTCTCGGGGTCGAGCGCCTGCTTGATCTGGCGGTGCACCCGCATGCCGACCGGCCCGATCTCCTTCGCGAGCCATTCGCGCTTGATCTTGCCGACGCCGTGCTCCCCGGTCACCGTGCCGCCGAGCGACAGCCCGATCTCGAGGATCGCGTCGAACGCCGTCCGCGCGCGTTCGAACTCTTCGGGGGAGTCGGGCTGGTAGACGATCGTGGGATGCATGTTGCCGTCGCCCGCGTGCCCGACGACCGCGATGCGCAGGCCGACCTCCTCGGAAATGCGCTCGCAGCCAGCGATCAGCTCGGCGATCCTGGTGCGCGGCACGCTCACGTCGTCGGTCAGCCAGATGCCGTAGTGCTCCAGCGCGGTCAGCACGACCCGGCGCGCCTGCAGGAGCATGTTCCCTTCGGCGAGGTCGTCGGTCACGTACGTCATGTCGGAACCGCAGTCGAGGCAGATCTGCTCCAGCGCGGTCAGTTCGCGGCGCGCGACCTCGCCACCGGAGTCCGATTGGCCGAGCAGCAACGCCTTGCAGTCGGAGCCCGCGCCGATGTCGGTCTTCAGGTACGCCTCGGACGCCTTGATCGACGCCGCGTCCATGATCTCCAGCAACGAAGGCACCAGCCCCTCGCGCACCACGCGCGCGACGGCCTCGCCAGCGGCCTCGGTGGAGGTGAAGCCCGCGACGAGCGTGGCGGGCGCCTGCGGCAACGGTTTGAGCGCCACGGTCGCCTGCGTGATCACGCCGAGAGTGCCTTCGGAGCCGACGAACAGCTTCGCCAGGTCGTAGCCCGCGACGCCCTTCACGGTGCGGCGCCCGGTCTTCAACAGCGACCCGTCCGCGAGCACGACTTCCAGTCCCAGCACGGAATCCGTGGTGACGCCGTACTTCACGCAGCACAGCCCGCCCGCGTTCGTGGACAGGTTTCCGCCGATGGTGCACCAGTCGTAGCTGGACGGGTCCGGCGGGTAGAACAAGCCGTGCTTTTCGACCGCGTCGCGGAAGTCCAGGTTGACCACGCCCGGCTGCACCACGGCGAGCCGGTTGCCCGCGTCGATCTCGACGATCTGGTCGAGCTTGGTCAGCACCAGCACCACGCAGCCGTCGATCGCGTTCGCGGCACCGGAAAGCCCGCTGCCCGCGCCGCGCGGCACGATCGGCACCTTCGCCTCGGCGCACGCTCTGACCACGGCCTGCACCCCCTCGACGCCCGTCGGCAGCACCACGGCGAGTGGGCTGCCGCCGGGCGCGAGCGGCATCATGTCCCGCGAGTAGCTGGCGGTGACATCGGGGTCGGTGAGCACGGCGTCCTTGCCGAGCTCGTCGCGAAGCCTCGCGACCAGACCGTCGTTATTCATGCCCCAACGGTAACCGGCCTCCGTTCGCGGAGCAGGAAAAAGGCTTGCACCGCAGTCAAAACCAGCAGCGCCGTGCCCGCGAACGCGGTGACGTGCATGCCGTCGACGAACGACTCGCGCGCCGCCGTGAGCAGGCCCTGGCCGTCCGGCAGGGTCCTCGCGACCGCGTCCGCGCCGCCGATGGTTTCGCGCGCGGCCTCCGGTGCGTCCGCCGGGACCCCGGCCCGGTAGACGGCGGTGGCCAGCGTGCCGAGCACCGCGGTGCCCAGCGCGCCACCCAGCTCGTACCCGGTTTCCGAAATCGCCGACGCGGCACCCGCGCGTTCCGGCGACACCGCGGAGACCACGAGGTCGTTCGTCAGCGTCTCGGCGAGCGCCGCCCCGCCGCCGACCAGCACGAACCCGACGACGAGCGCGGCGAGTCCCGATTCGACGCCGATGAACGACATCACCAGGTACCCGGCCGCGGACATCGCGAGCCCGAGCCCGACCAGCGACGAGGTGCGGAACCGCGCGGACAGCTTCGCCGCGAGCAACGCGCCCACGATCCCGGCCACGGTGGCGGGCAGCATCCACAGCGCCGCGCGCACCGGCGAGAGCCCGAGCACGAGCTGCAGGTACTGCGGGACCAGGAAAAGCAGGCCCACCACGGCGAACACGGCGAGCGTGTTCGTCGCGACCGACACCGAGAACGCGCGGTTCTTGAACAGTTCGAGGTCCAGCATCGGGTCCTTCAGCGCGCGCTGGCGCCGCACGAAGACCACGCCGAACACCAGCCCCGCGGCCACGCTGACCGATTCCACCAAGCCGAAACCGTGTTCCGCGGCCATCTTGATGCCGTAGACGATCGGCAGCACCGTCGCGAACGACAGCGCCGCGGACAGCACGTCGAAGCGGCCGGGGTTCGGGTCGCGCGCCTCGGGCAGCAGGAACGGGCCGACGGCGAGCAGCAGCACCATCACCGGCACGTTGATCAGGAACACCGAGCCCCACCAGAAGTGCTCGAGCAGCCAGCCGCCGAGTACCGGCCCGAGCGCCATGCCGCCGGAGAAGCCCGCGCTCCACACCGCGATCGCGAGCTTGCGCTCCTTCGCGTCGGTGAAGACGGTCCTGATCAGCGAAAGCGTCGACGGCATGAGCGTCGCGCCGCCGATGCCGAGCAGGGCCCTCGCCGCGATCAGCAGCGCGGGCGTGCCCGAAAACGCGGCGAGCACCGACGCCGCGCCGAACGCGGCCGCGCCGATGAGCAGCAGCTTCCGCCTGCCGATGCGGTCGCCGAGCGTGCCCATCAGCACCAGCAGCCCGGCGAGCATGAACGAGTAGATGTCGACGATCCACAGCTGCTCGACCCCGGTCGGCGCCAGATCCTCGGCGAGGTACGGCAACGCGAACCCGAGCACGGTCATGTCCACGCTGATCAGCAGCATCGGCAGGACGAGCACCGCCAGTGCCCACCACTTGCCCCCGCGCCCAGCCATGATTTCCTCTCCTTGATAAACCGTCCAGACGGTATAGTAATGACTCCTCTCGAAACTAAACCGTCCGGACGGTATAGTCAAGTCATGCCGAAACCGTCCGCACGCGACCGCGTCCTCGACGCGTACGAGGAAATCCTGATCGAAACCGGCCCCGGCACGGTCACACTGGAGGCCGTCGCCGCGAAGGCCGGGGTGTCGAAGGGCGGCCTGCTCTACCACTTCGGCTCGAAGGACGCGCTGGTCGACGGCCTGACGAGACGGCTGCTCGAACTGAACGACGAAGACCTCGACCGCGCGAAGGGCGCCGAGGAGGGCGTGGTCCGGTACTACCTGCGCACCGCGGTCACCGACGTCACGATGAACCACGCGCTGTACCGGACGAACATGGCGATCATCCGGCTGCTGATCCACGAGCCGAAGGTCGCCGACGCCGCCCGCAAGTGCACCCAGGACTGGCGCGACCTGCTCGGCGAGCACATCGACGACCCGATGATCGGCGAAGTGGTCGCCCTCGTCGGCGACGGCCTCTACCTGCGCGCCGCACTCGGCGACCCGACCGAATCCCCGCTGCTGCACCACGTCGAAGAAGTACTGGCCCGCCTCGGCGCCTGAGCGCGTTCAGCGGGCTAAACGTCGCCAGCGGGCAGGGCACCCCGCCTGCAGTTAGCAGGCTAAACGTCGTCAGCGAGCCATGCCGTAGACGCGGGTCACCGGGAGTCGGAAGACCAGGCGCCGGTCCTCGACCATCGCGCGCCGGTAGTCGTCCCAGTCCGGGTGCTCGCCCTGGACCTCGCGGTAGAGGTCGATCAGCTCCTCGACGGTGTCGTCGTGCGGATCGGCAGCGACCGCCGACAGTTCGGCGTCCCCTTCGGCGACCACGTAAGACCAGCCATCCTCGCTCGTCACGTGGTAGCTGGCACGCGGATCGCGGCGCAGGTTCTTCGTCTTCGCCCTGCCGTCGGTCAGCGATACCAGGATGCGGCGGTTCTCCGCATCGTAGAAGTGGGTGACATTCGAAAGCTGCGGCCTGCCGTCACGCTTCAGCGTCGCCAGCACACCGAGGTTCCGGCTGCCGAGCAGCGCGTACAGGGCTTCGTCGTTCGCCATGCCGGGTGCAACCGCCGAGACGGCGGTCACATTCCGTCGCGACACCGAGTCACCCGCTCGTCCGGCAAACCGGACTTACCGGCCCCGAAAAATAAGGTTGCGTGTATCAACTAACGTGGTTTGCGACACAGAGGAGTTATTTGACTTGTGCAACCATCGCTTCGGGGCGCATCCTTGCTGAAGGCAACTAGTTGCAGCCGCCAAATATGACAAACCACAGGAAAGACCCAAAGCGATGGCATCCACCCGTAACGGCGCGACCCCGCAGGCCGAACTGGACCTCGCCGACGAGCTCGGCTACCAGCTCGTCCGGTTCGTGCGCCTCCTCCACAAGGCGAAGTCGCAGGTCGCCAAGCAGGGTCCGGACGGCATCGAACGCGCGGCCTACGCGATCCTGTTCAGCCTGATCCACGACGGGCCCCAGCGGACGAGCAAGCTCGCCGAGGGCCTGCATTCCGAGATCTCCACGATCTCCCGGCAGAGCAGCTCACTCGTGCAGCACGGCCTGGTCGAGCGCCAGGCCGATCCCGAGGACGGCCGCGCCTGCCTGCTCGCCGCGACAGCGGAGGGCCAGCGCGTGTTCGAAGAGAACCGCAAGCAGCGCAACCAGTGGCTGGCCGGGGTACTGGCCGAATGGCCGGAAGAGGACCGCCACACCTTGAACACGCTTCTCGACCGGTTGAACACCGGCATCGAAGAGCACTCTCCACAGATCGCCGACGACCCGTCGCCGGTGCAAGCCAAGGGGGCCTGACCGCATGACCCGCACCACCGAAAAACCCACTCAGCGGCCGCCGGCCGCTGAGTCGCCGTCCGACGGGGAAGGACCGCGGCTGTCGCACCGGCAGATTGTGACGATCCTGATCGGCCTGATGTCGGGGATGTTCCTCGCCGCGCTCGACCAGACGATCGTGGGCACCTCGATCGTCAAGATCGCCAACGATCTCAACGGGTTCGACCTGCAGGCGTGGATCACCACCGCCTACCTGATCACTTCGACGATCGTGACGCCGATCTACGGCAAGCTGTCGGACATCTACGGCCGCAAGCCGTTCTACCTGACCGCGATCACGATCTTCCTCGCCGGTTCGATCGCCTCCACGTTCGCCACCTCGATGTACGAGCTCGCCGCGTTCCGCGCGGTGCAGGGCCTCGGCGCCGGTGGCCTGATGTCGCTGGCGATGACGATCCTCGGCGACATCGTGCCGCCGCGCGAGCGCGCCCGCTACCAGGGCTTCTTCCTGGCCGTGTTCGGTATTTCCACCGTGCTCGGGCCGGTGCTCGGCGGGTTCTTCGCCGGGTTCGACAAGCTGGGCGGCATCTCCGGCTGGCGCTGGGTGTTCCTGATCAACGTGCCGATCGGCATCGTCGCGCTGTTCGTGGTGGCGAAGGTGCTGAACGTGCCGCACGAACGGCACGACCACAAGATCGACTGGTGGGGCGGGCTCGCGCTCGCGATCGGCGTGGTGCCGTTCCTGGTCGTCGCCGAGCAGGGCCAGAAGTGGGGCTGGGGCTCGACTTCGGCGATCGTCTGCTACGCCATCGGCGGGGTCGGCATCGTGCTGTTCGTCGTGATCGAAAAGCTCATGAAGGACGCCGCGCTCATCCCGATCCGGCTGTTCAAGAACTCGACGTTCACCGTCGCCATCATCGGTGGCTTCATCGTCGGTGTCGCGATGTTCGGCGCGATCATGATGATCCCGCAGTACATGCAGGTGGTGCAGGGCTACACGCCGACGGAGTCGGGCCTGCTGATGCTGCCGCTCATGCTCGGCATCATGGGCGCCTCGGTGCTGTCCGGCCAGCTCACCAGCCGCACCGGGCGGTACAAGATCTTCCCGGTGATCGGCACGCTGCTGATCGCGGGCGGCGCGTTCTTCTTCGCGCAGGTCGAGTACAACAGCGGCCTGTGGCACCCGCTGCTGGCCGCGTTCATCATCGGCTTCGGCCTCGGTAACTGCATGCAGACGCTGATCATCGCGGTGCAGAACGCGGGCCCGCGCCGGGACATGGGCGTGTCGACCGCGTCGGCCACGTTCTTCCGGCAGATCGGTGGTACCGCGGGTGTCGCGGTGTTCCTGACCGTCCTGTTCAACGTGCTGCCCGGCAACATCACCAAGGCGTTCGGCGGGCACACCCCGCCGGGCATGGGCGGCGCGGTCGGCGACCTGCAGTCCAACACCAGCGGGATCGCGAACCTGCCGGAGGCGATCAAGACGCCGGTGCTGATCGGGTTCACCGACTCGATCTCGACGGTGTTCTACGTCGCGGGCGGCGTCGCCGTGCTGGCGTTCATCGTGCTGCTGTTCATGAAGGAGATCCCGCTCGCGGGTGGCCCGTCGACAGCGGCCGCGACGATGGAAGGCGGCGAGGCGCTGCTCGAAGCGGAGGAACCGGCCGCGGTCACCGACGCGGACACCGCCGAGTTCGACGCGTGGGCGGATGCCGACGCGGCGCTGGACGGGCAGGATCGGGAGCCGGAACTGGTCGGTGCCGGAAGGCATTCCCGCATCAGCGAGAACGGCCACGGCGCCTACCCGGCGGCGGCACCCATCACCAACTCGGCACCGGCAGGAGCAAGCGTGAACGGCTCGATTCCTTCGAACGGCGCGCAGACGATCGCGGGGCACATCCGGCGGCAGGACGGCTCGTCCGTCGCGGGCGCCGCGCTGACCCTTATCGACCAGCGCGGCAGGCAGGTCGGCAGGGCGACCGGCGGCGGTGACGGCAGCTACTCGGTCGGCACGCCCGGCCCCGGCACCTACGTTCTGATCGTGTCCGCTCCCGGGCACCAGCCGCAGGCCTCCAGCGTCGTGGTGAACGCGGGCGCGCCGGCGAAGCTGGACCTGACGCTGACCGGCTCGGGCGAGGTCACCGGGCTGGTGCGGGTCGCGGGCCAGGGCACCCCGCTCGGTGCCGCGACCGTGACACTGACCGACGAGCGCGGCGAGGTCACCGGCGCGTTCATCACGCAGGCCGACGGCGTCTACACCTTCCACGGGGTCGGTGCGGGCAGCTACACGCTGGTCGCCAGCGCGGAGCACTTCCGCCCGGTCGCGGTGACGCTCGCCGTGCCGGACAGCGGGCAGCTGCGCCACGACGTCGACCTGACCGGCGCGGTGCTGCTGGCCGGGACGGCGCGGACCGACGACGACCGGATCGTGCCGGACGCGCGGATCACGGTGCTCGACGCCGAAGGCAACGTCGCCGCCGTGGCGCGGACCGACGGCGAGGGCCGGTACCTGGTCAGCGACCTGCCCGCGGGCGACTACACCGTCGTGGCGAGCGGGTATCCGCCCGCGACGAGCCAGGTGAGCCTCGCCGGTGGCGGGGAGTCCACGCACGACGTGCGGCTCGGCTACGACCAGACGATCGACGAGTTCGCGGCGGACCACCGGTGACCGGGCTCCGCGCGGACCTCCGCACGAACGAGGGCTGGGCCGTCGAGCACGCGGTGCTCACCGTGACGGACCTGACCGGCCGCCAGGTGGCCAGGGTGGCCGCGGACGCGAGGGGCACGGCGATGACCGAGCCGCTCGAGCCCGGGGTCTACACCGCGGTGATCACGGCTGCCGGGTTCACCCCGGTCGCGCGGACCGCGCAGGTCGCCTCGGACGGGACGGCCTCGCTCGGCGAGATCACCTTGGCGCCGGTGGCGGGGGCCGTCGAGCTCCCGCCCGCCGGGCCGTGGGTGATCGACCCGATGCACTCGTCGGTGGTCGCGACCGCACGGCACCTCGGGATCGCGAGCATCAAGGCGCGGTTCAGCGAGGTGTCCGGGCGGATCGAGGTCGGCAGGCCGGTCGAGCAGTCGAGCGTGCACGCCGAGATCAAGACGGCCGGCATCGACACCGGGATCAAGATGCGCGATGACCACCTGCGCTCGCCGGAGTTCCTCGACGTGGAGGCGTACCCGCTGATCACGTTCACCAGCACGGGAATGCGCCAGCGCGGCGCGGACTCGTGGACGCTGTCGGGCGAGCTTTCGCTGCACGGGCAGATCCGCGAGGTCGATCTCGACCTGACCTACGGCGGGTTCGGCCCCGATCCGTGGGGCGGGGTGCGCGCCGCGTTCCACGCGGAGACCCAGCTGCACCGGAACGACTTCGCGATCAACTACAACGCGATGGTGCGCGCCGGGGTCGCCGCGATCGGCACCAACGTGAAGATCGAGCTGGACATCCAGGCGCTCCAGGGTGAGTCCCTCCCGGAGTTCTGAGTGATCTTGAAAAGGGGGCGTTGCCGCGGGTCAGCCGCGGTAATGCCCCCTTTTTCGCATAACGGACATGGCGAAAAACCGATTCGGGCACATGCCGGAAACGACGGACACGTAGGCTCATGGCTGTGAACGGGGTGTATGCCGAATCCGCGGGCTTCGGCGTGAGCTGGCTCGATACCGCCGGACCGACACTGGTCTGGGTCATCGTGCTGAGCTTCGTGTTCATCGAATGCGCGCTCATCGTGGGCCTGTTCCTGCCCGGCGACTCGCTGCTGTTCGCCGCCGGCGTGGTGCTCGCGCAGCAGGACGCGCCGTGGCACGCGTGGCTGCTTTCGGTGGGCGCGCTGCTCGTCGCGGTGGTGGGCAACCACCTCGGCTACGTCATCGGGAAGCGCACCGGCACCAAGTTCATCGCCCGCCGCGGCGGCAAGGTCCTCAACCGCCACAACCTCGACCGCGCACGCTCCTTCCTCGACCGCAAGGGTTTCTTCGCCATCGTCGCCGCGAGGTGGATCCCATGGATCCGCACGCTGGCGCCGCTGATCGCGGGCGCCGCGCGCATGGACCAGCGGCGGTTCCTGACCGCGACCACGGTGGGCGGCGTGCTGTGGGTGCCGACGCTGGTGCTGCTCGGCTACTACGGCGCGGGCCTGCTGGACCAGATCCCGTGGGTGAAGTCGGTGGTGCTGTGGCTGAGCATCGCGTTCTTCGTACTGGGCACGACCTACGGCGTGTGGCGGTACCGGCAGGAAATGCGGAAACCGGTCGACGACACCGAGTCCGCCCACACCTGATCAGCCGCGCCGGGCGGTGACGATCCAGGCCCGCCCGCCGACGTGCACACCGTTTCCGGTGTCGTGCTCAGCGAGGACGCCGCGAAGCCGTTGGCGTGCGCGTTCGGCGGCTTCCTCGGACAATTCGGCGAGAAGGTCCTTGGCGTGGCGCATCCCGGTCACGAATTCGTACGCCGCCGCGACATCCGGGCCGTAGTAGAGCGGTTCTCGGACGTCGACGAAGCTGATGTCCGAGAAACCGGCCGCATCCACTATCGCTGTCACCACGGCGGGATCGCCGAACGCGAACGGGCCGCTGTCCCCCGGATCGCGCGCCGGTGCGCCGACGGCCTCGCGCACCATGGTGAACCACTCGTTACGGTCGTGGCTCTGCCAGACCAGCAGCACCAGCCGCGCGCCGGGCCGCAGCGCCCGCCCGATGTTGCCGAACGCGGCCACCGGGTCGTCGAAGAACATCGTGCCGAGCCTGCTGAGGCACAAGTCGAAGCGCTGCGCCGGGAACGGGTGGACCTGCGCGTCGGCGTGCAGGTACGAGACAGTGCGGAACCCGGCCTCCTCGGTGAGGCGCCGGGCCCGCTCGATCACCGGCGCCGAGACGTCGACGCCGAGCACGCTCGCGGCGATCCGACCAGCTTCGCGCGTGGTTTCCCCTGTGCCGCAACCGATGTCGAGCACCCGGTCGGCCGGGCCGACGCCGGTGGCCGCGCGGAAGCGGGCACCGAGGTGGCGCAGTTCGTCGGCCATCCGGTCGGCGTGCCGGACCTGGCGTTCGGCGTCGGTACGCACGGTCCGCGTCCACGCTTCGGTCACCGCGCGCTCCCGGCCGCGTACTGCTCCAACCGGTCCGCGAGCTCTTTCGGCCGCCCGAGCGCGACGCAGTGGCTGCCCGGGATTTCGTCGGGCACGATGCCGAGGCGGTCGGGCACCAGGCTGCGGAACAAAGCGGCCGGGAAGGTGCGATCGTCGCCGCAGAGCAGGAACTTCGTCGGCACGTCGGGCCAGGCGTCCAACGGCCACGGGGAGGTCATCGCGGTGCTCGACGGGTGCGCGCGCTCCTTGCTCATCGCCTCCTCGGCCAGTTCCCGCGGTACGTCGTGGTAGAAGCTCACGTACGGGTCTTCGTTGCCGGTCAAGCCGCCGTCGCGCTCGGCCTGTTCCGCCACCGCGTTCCCGAAACCGGTGTTGGCCCACCAGTTCTCCGGCGGCTCGCCCGGCACCGGGACCATCCCGGCCAGCAGGACCAGCACGTCGGTGGGCAGGCGGTCCGCGACGAGCGGTGCGGTGAACGCGCCGAAGGAATGGCCCACCACGACCAGATCCCGCCTCGACCCGACCGCCTCGACCACGGCATCGGCGTAGTCCGGCAGCGTCTTCGAGTCGTCGTCCGCCGGGAGGTCGGGGGCCACGACGTCGTGCCCCCGCGCCCGCAATTCGGCTTCCACCAAGTGAAAGTGCCAGCCGACGTCGCCGCCGCCGTGGATCAGTACGAACGTGCTCATCGTGATACCGCCTTCGCGAGGGTAGGGATCGCGGGACCGTCCAGGAGGACTCCCCGCACTTGGTCGAGCGTCAGTTCTCCCGGGTCGAACTCCGTCAGGCACCAGGTGGCACCCGCGGCGAAGTACGCGGCGGGATCGGCACCGAGTGGCACCGGCACCGCGATGTCGTAGGGATCCGCGTGGATCGTTTCGCGGATTTCCGCTATCTGGTCGGGATTCCGGACCCCGATGGGGATGTGGCCGTCGAAGCGCGCCGCCCGCCGCAGCGGTTTGGGGCGGCCCGCACGACCCGCGACCCAGACCGGCACGCGCGGCCGCTGGACCGGCGTCGGCTGGAACGCGAGGTCGTCGACGAGGTAGTGGCGCACGGGCCGCCCGGACCAGGCGGCGGTGAGGATGTCCAACGTCTCGTCGAGCATCTCCGCCCGGATTCGGCCGTCGACCTGCTCTCCGGTGCGCGCGAACTCCTCGCCGTAGGTGTCGCTGCCCAGCCCGACGCCCAGGGTCAGCCTGCCGCCGGCCAGCCGATCCAGCGAGGCGGTCTCCCGCGCCAGCTTCACGGGACGGCGGCGCGCGACCGGCGTGACCATCGGGCCCAGCCGCAGCGACTCGGTCGCCGTCGCCGCCGCGGCCAGCGAAATCCACGGGTCGGCGACCCGGCGGACCGGTGCGGCCCACGCGACGTGGTCCCACACGAAGAACCCGTCCCAGCCCGCTTCTTCGGCCTCGGCCGCGAGCCGGGCCGCGACCAGCGGATCCGCCAGTTCGTCGAAGAGCGGGACCCAGAGTGCCGAGCGGGGCTTCGTTGTCATGCCAGCAACGCTAGATCCGCTCAGACATCGTGAAAAGCGATGAAATTCGATGGTCTTAATCGTGGACTACGATGTACTGTCTCGCGGCATGACGGACGTGGAGCTTCGACATCTGGCGACCTTCACCGCGGTCGTCGACGAGGGATCCTTCGGCAGGGCCGCGTCCCGGCTCGGTTACACCCAGTCGACGGTCAGCCAGCACATCGCCGCTCTGGAGCGCGCCGTCGGTGGCCGCGTCTTCGACCGCCCCGGCGGCCCGCGCCGGGTTCAGCTCACCCCGCTCGGCGAAGTCGCGCGGACGCACGCCGACGAGCTGCTCGCGAAAGCCGACGCGATGCACACCGCCGTCGAGCGGTTCAAGGCGGGCGAAAGCCGCCTCACCATCGGCACCTTCCAAAGCGTGTCCAACACGCTTCTGCCAGTTCTGGTCCGCAGGCTCCTCGACGAGTTCCCGCGCTGCGAAATCCGGCTGTCCGAGGACGAATCCGATTCCCCGGATCCGTCGACGGTCGACCTGCTCTTCTACGACCTCCGCTTCGACCGCACCGATATCGAGCACCTCAAGCTCTTGGACGACCCGTACTTCCTGGTGGCCCGCCGCGGGCAGTTCCCCGAAGGCCCCGTCGGCCTCGCGGACCTCGACGGGGCGCCGATGGTCGCCTGGCCACCCGACTGCGCGCAGCCCGCGCTCGAAGAAGCGCTCACCGCGAGCGGAATCCGTCCCCAGTACGTGTTCCGCGCCGCTGGCAACGAAACCGTGCTCTCCATGGCCAAAGCCGGACTCGGCTCGGCGATCCTGCCGTGGCTGGCCATCCACGGCGCCGGTGCGACCACCGACGAGGCGCTGACCATCCACCCGTTGCGGCCCCCGGTCGCCCATCGCGAGCTCTACCTCGTGCGGCCCGCCCACCGCACGCTCTCACCACTCGCGACCCGCGCCGTCGAGCTGGCCGCCGAACTCGCGCGCGATCTCGAAGCCCTGCAATGAATTCAGGGTTCCGGGTCGGCCCAGATTTCGAGCTGGATGCCGTCCGGGTCGCGGAGCACCACCACGAGCGAGCCGGGCAGGGTCCGCGACGGTTTCGCCGGCGTGTAGGTCACGCCGTACTCGGCGAGGCGCGCTTCCCACTGCCGCAGGTCGGCCTGCGACGAGACCTTGAACGCGACGTGGTCGAGCCCGGTGATCCGCTCGTCGAACAGGCGCCGGTCGGCGTACGGGTGCTGCACCAGCGCCACCGAGAACTCCTCGCTCGGCGATCTCAGCACCACCTTGCGCAGCCCGGTTTCCGGATCTTCGCGCCGCGCGAACTCCACCAGCCCGAGGACCCGCTCGTACCAGGGCACGCTGCGATCGACGTCGGTGACGGTGAGCGCCAGGTGATGCACACTCGTGAGCTTGGACATGCCGTCCTTCCCACCCTTGTGGGGCTGTCTGAGGAGCCGTCGGCCGGTTCACCGGTCCCGACGGCTTGAACGACTCTTGGGACGTGCGAGATCCGGGTTGGGCCGCTTTCACGGCGAAGAGTTACCCACTCGTTTCCCCGTCAATCGGAGAACAAAAACGTCCACAAAACGGGATGCGCGACATCCACGCCCACCCGTCGTCCAACCACCACCCCCCAAGGACGGCGCTACGCGCCCACAGTTTTATCCACAGGCGTTGTGCACAACCCCCGATTCTGTGGACAACTCGTCAGCGGCCCCCGCTGACCGGCAGGACAGCGCCGGTCGCGTACGAGGAGGCTGGGGACAACAGCCACAGGACGGCCTCGGCGATCTCCTCGGGGCGTCCGGCGCGGCCCATCGGGATGGTCGGCGCGATCCGGTCGAGCCGGTCCGGCATCCCCGCGGCGGCGTGCAGGCCGGTTTCGACCATGCCCGGCGCCACCGCGTTGACCCGGATGCCCTCCTCGGCGACCTCCTGCGCGAGGCCGGAGGTCATCGTCTCGACGGCGGCCTTGCTCGCCGCGTAGTGCACCCATTCGCCGGCGGAAGCCGTCCGCGCGGCCGTGGACGACACGTTGACGATCACGCCGCCTTCGCCCCCGTAGCGCGTCGACATGCGGCGCACCGCTTCCCGCGCGCACAGGAAAACGCCGGTCACGTTGACGTCCAGCACGCGGCGCACGGTTTCGACGCGCTGGGCGTCGAGCCTGCCCGGTGTGTTGCCGGTGATCCCGGCGTTGTTCACCAGCGCGGTGAGCGTGCCGAGCCCGGCGGCCGCGTCGAACAGCGCGCACACGTCCTCTTCGACCGCCACGTCCCCGCGCACCTCGACCGCGCTGCGGCCCGCTTCTTCGACGCGCTTCACCACTGTCGCGGCGGCCTGCTCGTCGCCCGCGTAGTTCACCACGACGTCGTAGCCGTGCCGCGCGGCGAGCGCGCACACCTCCGCGCCGATGCCCCGGCTTCCGCCGGTCACGATCAGAACCCCAGTCATACCGGCGATCCTAGATCTCGAAGTTCACCAGCGGCATGTTTTCCAGCACGAGGTCCGCGCGGGGCGCGGTGGTGGCGATGATGTCCGCGTTGCGCTGGTCCGACCCGAGCGCGCGCTGCTGCGCCTCGACGAGCGAACGGCCGTAGCGGCGGTGCCGGGTGACCAGGCGCTGGATGCGCTCCGGCTCGTCCGGCGCGAGGAACCACACCTCGTCGAGCAGTGCCCGCGCACCGGCCCACGGTTCCTCGTCGACGAGCAGGTAGTTGCCCTCGGTGAGCACCAGCGGCACCTCCGGCGCCACCGGGACGGCCCCCGCGATCGGTTCCTCGATCTCACGGCGGAATTCCGGCGCGTAAACGGTTTCTTCGGCGGCTTTCAAGCGCCGCAACAGGTGCACGTACCCGGCGCCGTCGAAGGTGTCCGGCGCGCCTTTGCGGTCGGCGCGGCCGAGCCGGTTCAGCTCCACCTGCGCCAGGTGGAACCCGTCCATCCCGACCACGGCGGCGCGCGTGCCCAGCTTCTCGGCGATACCCCAGGCGAGCGTGGTCTTCCCGGACGCTGGCGCGCCCACGATGCCCAGCAGCTTCCGCGTTCCCGCCGACGCCAGGGCCTCCGCCCTGCCGAGCAGCTCGTCGAACGACGTCATCCGATTCCCCTTCCCTTCGCGCTGACCGCGGTCAGCCAGCTCCTCGGCCCGGCGTGCCGCACGCGCTCGGCGGCCACCTCGTTGGCGAACCCGATCAGCTCGGGCAGCGCGAGCAGTGTGACGCCGAACGCGAGCGCGCCGTGCCACACATCGCCCGCGCCGAGCGTATCCCGCGCGGCCACCCGGGGAACCCCGACCGCACCAGAACCGTCCTTTGTGGACCATCGGACCGGCTCGGGACCCGCGCTGACGAGCACCGTCGGCACGCCCCGCGCGTGCAGATCCGGTTCCGGGGCGCGGAAGTGCGCCGAACAGGCGGCGAGGTCGACCAGCGGCAGCAGCTCGTCGAGCACCGGTTTCCAGCTCCCCGCGTCGAGCACCACCGGGACCCCGCGCGCCCGCGCCCAACGGGCCGCGTGCAGCGCCAGCTCGGGGTGGTGCCCGTCGACGAGCACCACCCGCGTGTCCTCGGGCGGCTCCGGGGGCGCGGAGATCGGCCCGACCTCGGCGGCGTTGCGCGACACCACGGTCCGCTCGCCGTCGCGCTCCCTGACCACGACGTTGCTCAGCGCGGGCGGGCCGGGGTGATCCGGCGCGGCGTCGACGACCGTGACCCCGCAGGACTCCAGGTCCGCGCGGGCGAGCCCGGCGAGCGGGTGGGCACCGAGCACGGTGTGCAGGACCGCGCGCCCGCCGAGCGCCGCCACGGTGACCGCCGCGTTCGCCGCGGGGCCACCGGCGGCCACGTCGACCGAGCCCGACTGCACCTTCTCACCCGGTGCCGGGAACTCGGCGACGCGCTGCACGACGTCCACAGTGGACAGACCGGCGAGCAGTGCGGTCATCGCAGTCCCGCGCGCACGGCGGCCTCCACCTCTTCCACCGCGCCGTCCTCGCCGACGCGCAGCGCACCGGTGATCAGCCCGACGACCTGGTTCATGGTGTGCGTCTTCGGGGACACGACCGCGACCCGCTTGCCGAGCCGGTGCACGTGGATGCGGTCGGCGATGTCGAACACGTGCGGCATGTTGTGGCTGATCAGCACCACCGGCAGGCCGCGCTCGCGGATGCGGTCGATCAGCGCGAGCACCTTGCCGGACTCGGCGACCCCGAGCGCGGCGGTCGGCTCGTCCATGATCACGGCCTTCGTCCCGAACGCCGCCGCGCGCGCCACCGCGACACCCTGCCGCTGCCCGCCGGAGAGCGTTTCCACCGGCTGCGTGATGGACTTGACGTTGATGCCCAGCTCGTCCAGCACGCGCTGCGCCTCGGTGCGCATGGTCGCCGTGTCGAGCTTGCGGAACAGCCCGAGCAGACCCGACTGCCGCTTTTCCCTGCCGAGGAACATGTTCGACGCGATGTCCTGTGCGGGTGCCAGCGCGAGATCCTGGTACACCGTCTCGATCCCGTAGCGGCGCGCGTCGATCGGCGTTCTGAAATGGACGGTGCGACCGTCCACTTTGATCTCACCGGCGTCGGGGACCACCGCACCGGAAAGCGCCTTGATGAGGCTCGACTTTCCCGCGCCGTTGTCGCCGACGACGGCGAGCACCTCACCGGGGTAGAGGTCGAAATCGGCGCCGTCGATCGCGGTCACGCGGCCATACCGCTTCACCAAACCACGCGCGGACAAGGTTTCCTGCTGTTCGCCGGTCACCTGCTTTTCGGACATCAGCGCTGCCTCCTCGCGAGCCGGTCCACGACCACCGCGGCGATCACCAGCGCGCCGGTCGCCACGTCCTGGTACAGCGCGTCCACGCCGAGCTGGGTCAGCCCCGACCGCAGCACGGCGACGACGAGCGCGCCGAGCATCGTGCCGAGCACCGATCCCCGCCCGCCGAACAGGCTGGTCCCGCCGAGCACCACCGCGGTGATCGAGTCGAGGTTGCCGAGCTGGTAGGCGTTCGGGTCGGCGTTGGGCACGCGGCCGAGCGCCTGCCACGCGGCGATCCCGAAGATCACGCCCGCCACCACGTACACCGACAGCACCGTGCGGTTGACCTTGATCCCGGACAGCCGCGCCGATTCCGGTGCGTTGCCCACCGCGTAGACGTGCTTGCCCCACGCGGTTTTCGTCAGCGCGTACCACATGCCGAGGAACATCAGCAGCGCCAGCGTCATCCCGTAGGTGACCGGGATGCCGCCGAAGAGGTAGCGCCGGGTGCCGAGCCAGGTGAGCAGGCCGTCGTCGATCTGCACGCCCTGGCCGCCCGCGACGAGCTTCGCGGTCGCGGTGAGCATGGTCAGCATGCCGAGCGTGACGATGAACGGCGGCAGCTTGATGCGCGTGACCAGCGCACCGGTCACTGTGGACAGTAACGCGGTCGCGATGATTCCCAGCAGCAGCGCGAAAATCCCGGTGACACCGCCGACGAGCAGCTTCGCCATGAGCAGCGTGCCGAGCACCATCGCGGCCGCGTTCGACAGGTCGATGCCCGAGGTCAGGATGATCAGCGTCTGCCCGAGCGCGAGCGTCCCGACCACAAGGGACTGTTGCACCACGAGCGAAAGGTTGTCGAGGTTGAGGAACGTGTCGGTGGCGATGGAGAACACCGCGACCGCCACGACGAGCGCGAGCGCCGGTCCGACGGCGGGCGCGCGCAGGAAGAACTCGCCGAGCGTCGCGCGTTCCTTGGGTTGCGCCGACTGGGTCACGGTTGCCGCCGTCATCACTGACCACCCCAGCAGTTCTGCAGGCCCCACGCGCTGTTCTGGCTCTTCAAGCCGGGAACCGGCTTGTCGGTGATCACGACCGACCCGGTGTCGACGAACCCTTGCGGCTTCTTGCCGGACTTCGCGTACTCCACGGCCGCGGTCACCCCCTGTTCGGCCATCTTCTTCGGGAACTGCATGACGGTCGCGGCGAGTTCGCCGCTCTTGACGTTCTGCACGCCCTCGCAGCCGCCGTCGATCGAGCCGACGACGACCTGCCCGGTGAGCCCGCGCGCCTGCAGCGCGGCGGCCGCGCCCCGGCCCATCGGCTCGTTCATGGTGTACATCGAGTTGATGTCGGTGGTGCGCTGCAACAGGTTCTCGGTGCCTTGCTGCGCGAGGCTCTGGTCGCCGTTCGCCGGCGTCTTGCCCTTGATCTCGGGCGACGCGTCGGTCAGGCCCATGCCCTTGAGGAACCCGCCGTGCCGCTGGGTGTCGACGGTGCTGCCCGCGGTGCCGTCGACCATGAAGAACTTCGGCGCCGTGCCCGCGAGCGCGGCCTTGACGTAGGCGCCCTGCTGGCGGCCCGCCTCGAAGTTGTCCGTGGCGAAGGTGGCGTCGACGGCATCGGCCGGTTCGGTCGCGGTGTCCAGCGCGAGCACGAGCACGCCCGATTCGCGGGCGCGCTTGATCGCGTCGAGCACGCCGGTCGACGAACTGGGCGTGATGAGGATGGTGGTCGCGCCCTGCTGCATGAGGTTTTCGATGGCACGGACCTGGCCGTCGTTGTCCCCGTCGAACTGGCCGGCGAGCGCGCTGAAATCCGCGCCCTGCGCCTTCGCCGCAGCGCTGGCGGAGTTGCGGAGTTCGACGAAGTAAGGGTTGGTGTCGGTCTTGGTGACCAGGCCGACCTTGGCCTTGCTCCCGCTCCCGGCGCTCGAGCCGCCGCCCCAGTGCCGCTGCACCGTGCAGGCTCCGGCGGTGACCAGCACGGCGACGGCGACTGCCGTGGCGCGTGCGGTGAGACCACGCTGTCTCATGGGTGGTACCTCCCGTTCGATGCCGCAGAAGGTAGAGCCGCCTATGCTCAGTCGCAAGCGTTTGCGCAAACGCTTGCGAGCGAAAGAGGTGAGCATGCCGCCGTCGAGGTCGACCCGGCCGACCCAACGCGACATCGCGGAACTCGCGGGGGTGTCGATCACCACCGTCTCACACGTGGTGAACGGGACCCGCGCGGTGGCGGAGGAAACGAAGATCGCCGTGCTGAAGGCGATCGAGACCACCGGGTACACCGGCGACGCGATCGCCCGTTCCCTGGTCACCGGCGGGACGAGGTCGCTGGGCGTGGCGATCTCGCTGCTCGCCAACCCGTACTTCGCGGCGGTGATGCGCGCGATCGAACGCGAAGCGGCGAGCGCCGGGTACACGGTGCTGCTCGCGGACACCCACGACACCGTCGACACCGAACGCGACACCGTGCGAGCACTGCGTTCGCGCCGCGTAGACGGGATCCTGCTGACCCCGTCGTCGGGTGACGGCGCGGTGATCAGCGAGCTGGTTTCGCTCGGGGTGCCGACGGTGCTCGTCGACCGGCTCGCCACGCGCGGCGACGTCGACCAGGTAGGCAGCGAGAACATCCAGGCCACCTCGGCGCTGACCGAGCACCTGGCTTCGCTCGGGCACCGGCGGATCGGCCTGATCAGCGGCGCGGCGGGCCTGACCACGAGCGACGAGCGCGTCCTCGGCTACCGGCTCGGGCTGGGTCGCGGCGGGCTCACCTGGAATCCCGATCTGGTCGAATGTGGACACTCGTCGGCCGAAGGCGGGACCGAGGCGTTCCGCAGGCTGCTCGCCCGGCTCGAGCCGCCGACGGCGCTCGTGGTCGGCAACGACAGCATGATGGTCGGCGTGCTGAAGGAGGCCCGCCGCCGCGGTATCCGGATCGGCACGGACCTGCCGGTGGTCGTGTACGACGACGTGGAATGGGCCGAGCTCGTCGACCCGCCGCTCACCACGATGGCCCAGCCGGTCGAGGCGATCGGCAGGCAGGCGGTCCGGTTGCTGCTCGCCAGGATCGCCGATCCCGATCGCCGCCCGGAAACCGTCCGCCTTCCGCCTACGCTGTGTCACCGGGAATCCTGCGGCTGCGGGCCCGTTCACCCACACGCCTGATTCTGCGGCGACTCTGCTCGCTCCCGACCGGATGACACCCGAACCGGGGTTACCGTCACTCGCAAGCGAGTAGGGGCTAGAAATCATGACCGCGGTCAGTCCGGAATTACCTCTTTGGGACACACCTGTCACCCACCGGTTCGGGGTGGCGATGGCGTTGCACGATCCGTCGAACCCGCACGTGACGCGCGTGGTGCACGCGATCGAGGACGCGGCGGGCGACGCGGGCTGCGCGATCACGCTCGCGGACACCGGCGACAGCGTGGCGACCGAAGCCGAGGTGGTCCGCTCGCTGCGGGAGCAGAACGTGGACGGTGTGCTGCTCTCGCCCGCGGCCGGTGACGACTCGGTGGTGACCGGCTTGGTGCGGCTCGGCATCCCGACCGTGCTCGTGGATCACGTGGCGAACCGCAACGACGTCGACCAGGCGGGCGCCGAGAACGTCCAGGCGGTCTCCGCGCTCGTACGCCACTTCGGCACCCGCGGCCATCGCCGCATCGGTTTCGTCGCCGATCTCCCCGGCCGCGTCGCCGGTGACGAACGCGCGCTCGGCTACCGGCTCGGTCTCGGCAGGGCGGGCTTGCGCTGGAACCCGGATCTGGTCGCGAACGGTCGCGGCGACGCGGGCGGTGGCGCGGCCGCGACCGCCAAGCTCCTCGAAACCACCCCGTCACCGTCGGCACTGGTGGTGTCGAACGAGGCGATGCTGGTCGGCGTCCACTACGAACTGCACCGCCGCGGCCTCCGCATCGGCGACGACATCGCGCTCGCCGCCTACGGCGACCCGGCATGGGCCCGCACCGTCGACCCCGCCCTCACAGCGATGGCCCCTCCGGTCGCCGAAATCGGCCACGCCGCCGTGCATCTGCTGCTGCGCAGGCTCACCGACCCCGAACGACGCCCGGAAGCCGTACGGCTCGCCCCCGAATTCCGGCACCGCACGTCTTGCGGCTGCTGAACGCCGGTCCTGGCTCCGGTCCTCAATGGACTCAGCCACGGTCCGTCCGTGATCGTCCGACTCGGCTCCACCGGTTGCGCGCGTGGCGGTTCGCCCCGTTCGCCGCGCCCCATCTGGTGCGCCCCCGATCGCGGGAACCGGACTTCAGCTCACCGGTCCTCATGTCATCTAGGTCAGATAAAGCCGGTGGGGTCGTCGGTGTAGGTGCGGCCGTCGGGGGCGATGACGGTGGTGTTTCCGTTGGCGTCGGTGTGGAATTCCCAGCCGGGTTCGTCACGCAAACCGTGGTGCACCCGGCAAAACGGCCGGATGTTGATTTTGTCGGTGCCGCCGCCTTCGCTCCAGGGCTGGATGTGGTCGAGGTCGGAATATTGGGCGGGTCGGCAACACCCCGGCATGTCACAGGTTCGGTGCAGGACTTGGACGTACTTGCGCATCTGCGCCGGTGGCCGGTAGCTCTCGCGTCCGATGTCGACAGGGAGTCCGGTCATCGGTTCGGACACGATGCGGTTCCAGACGGAGTTGGTGTCGAAGGCGATCTCGCGAGCCATCTCCGGGGAGATTTCCCCGCATCCGGCGAGTTCGCCCGGGTTGTTGCGCATCCCCATCAAGGTGGGGAGGTCGATGTAGACATAGATCTGCGCCTTCGGTTTACCACCGCACTCCCCGCCCAGGCACCGCTCCACCAACGCATCAACCCGAAGCTGATCCATGGTGCGCTTGTCACCTTGGCGCTTTTTCTCCAACGCGTCCCGATCGCAGGCGGCGTAGATGGCTTGGGCGCGGTCGGAGGGCAGTTCGGCGAACAGGGTTGAAGATCCGTGATCGCCGTGCCGGATTTCGAGCATGCGTGCGGCGGTCTTGGCACGGCGCCGCGCCTCGTACCCCTCCGGGTCGACTCGCATCAACAGCGTGTTGACCATCCTCCGCAGCGAAGCCGAGTTCTTGTTCTCGAACCTCAACCGCGCATCCACCTCCCGCGCCACCTCACGAGAAGCGCACGCGGTGGCCTCGAACACCTTCGCCGCCATACCCTCATCGATGACCCCGCTCTCCAGGGCTTCGAGGGTGCGGGGCAGGTATGAGGTCAACGCGTCAGCGAGCGCCGCCTTCCGCTCCGCTCCCGCCTGCGTGCAATTGCACGACAACGCCACCCACGCCAGCACCGATCTTCGCGACCACTCCTGATTCATGGACGCGATTTGCCGAAGCAGCATCGCCTGCCCATACCGTAACCACCTCTTCCAATGCTCCGCAGAATTAGCAACAACCCGATCCGCAGGAATTTCAAATACGTCCACAAAACAATTCTACCGCTCAACCCATCACCCGATCGTGTACAGAAATGATCACAACCTGCCACAACGCGCCCACAACGAAACAGAACCCAAAAAAAGCGAACGGGACCGTCAATGCGTCGGGGACGCTATCCAAGGTGACCAAAGGTTTTTCGTTCCATTGGGCACTGACGCTGGTGACCAACGACGCGGCCCGCACCGAGGAGCGTCAGTGCCCAACGGCGCGCCGCAGGCGTGCCGTAGACCTACACCGTGCCCACCGAAAAAGCGAGCAAACCCAAAAATGCAGCCCCCATTTTCTACGCTACACGGAGGCACCGCCAAAATGAGGATCCACCGCGATAGCATCGATCTCGATCAGCCAGTCCGGCTGCGCCAACCCGGCGACCTGGACGAGCGTGTCGGCCGGATACGGCGGAGCGAAGTACTCCGAGCGCAGCTCGACGATCCGGTCGAGGTGGCTCATGTCGGTCACCATGATGGTCACCTTCACCACGTCGGCGAGGCTGCCGCCGAGCACCGTCCGCACGTTCTGGAACGCCCGGTGCGCCTGGGTTTCGAAGTCGGGCGCGACGGTGCGGCCGCGCTCGTCGATCCCGGCCTGCCCGGAGACGAATATGAGGCCGTTCGCTTTGATGGCAAGGGAAATGCGGTAGGGCTCGTACCAGTCGGGGTCGTGCGTCACGCGCTGCGGAGAAGTCATGGGCACAGCGTCGGCCCTACCAGCCCGCACGACAAGTACTGTCTTTCTTGACCAGTACTACCACCGCGTATAGGGAGACCGTATGGCCCGCATCGACGACCTGGCCGACGAGTGCACGGTCGAGGCCGCGCTGGAGGTCATCGGCGGCAAGTGGAAGCTGGTCATCCTGCGGCACCTCCTGGACGGCACCAAGCGGTTCGGCGAGCTGGACCGGGCGCTGAACGGCGTCACGCCGCGGATGCTGACCAGGCAGCTGCGGGAACTCGAAGCCGACGGCCTCGTGCTGCGGACCGTGTACCCGCAGGTGCCGCCCAAGGTCGAATACTCGGTCACCGAACTCGGCGAAAGCCTGCGAACCATCACGAGCCTGTTGGAACGGTGGGGCCAGGACTACCGAGAGCGTTGGAAAGACGCGTAAAGCGCACTGATCAGACGGGCGTTTTCCGGCGCGGGCCCGCTCGGACAAGGGAACCGCCGCCTGCTGTAGCCGTAAGCGACGGAATTGCGCGGGTCGGCGAACGCCTGCTGACCGCCCGCGCCGCTGTGCCCGAACGCGCCCTGGCCCAGCTCCGGGTACACCTCGGAGGTGGCGTGGAACCCGACCCCGAACGTCTTGTGCGCACGCGTGACCAGGTCGTAGCCGACGGACTGGATCTGCGCGAACGCGGCGGCGGTGTCCGGCTTCAGCAACGGCGCCATACCATCCACGGAACTGATCGCGGCCGCGTACATCCTCGCCATGCCGCGTGCCGAGGCGACTCCGCCCAGTGAAGCGGGACCGTTAGCCCTGATCACGCGGAAGTTCGGCAACCGCCACAGCTCCGGATTCCCTGGGTGATGCCGGTTGAACGCGATACCGGGCAGGCCACGAACGCCGACGCCGGGCGGTTCCGGCGCCGGTTCCACTGCCAGGTAACGGAATTCCTGGTTCGACGGCAGTCCCAAGTAGAAGTCCACTGTGTACGTATCGCGCACGCGCGCAGCGAAGTGCTCCTGGATGGTCGCTCCGGTGGCGCGGCGCACCACCTCGCCGCTCAACGCCGCGACGACCAGCGCGTGGTAGCCGAACGCGGTTCCCGGCCGCCAGTACGGGCGCTGCCCGCCGAGCCGCTCGGCGACGACGCGGTCGTCGGCGAGCTCGGCCAGCGCGAACCCCGCGTCCGCGCCGACCAGGCCAGCGCGGTGCGCCAGCACCTCGCGCACCGTGATGTCCCGCTTGCCTTCCACGGCGAACTCGGGCCAGTAGTGGCTGACCCGCCGGTCCAGCTCCAGCACACCGTCCTGCACCAGCAGCGCGACGACGAGGTGCGCGGCGCCCTTGCTCGCGGAGAACGCGCCGAGCAGCGAATCCCCGGTGATCTCCGGACCGGTCCACAGATCCACGACCCGCTCACCGTGCCGATAAGCCACCAGCTGCGCGGCGAAGTCGCCGCCCTCCCCGAGAACGACCTCGGCGAACTCGTCCCGCACCGGCTCGAAACCGGCGGCCACGGTGCCCCGCAATGCCTCCATCACTCCTCCTGCCGAACGTCGAACGCTGAACACTGAACGCCGAACCCCGACCCGGCCGAGCGTACACCTATTAGTGACCAGTGGTCACAAACTAGAGTCCGGATATGGCCGACGCCACGACCGCCCGCCCCGGGCGCCCCGCACAGCTCAACCGCGAGCGGATCGTGGACGCCGCATTGTCGGCGGGGAACCTCGACGCGGTAACCATGCGGGAGCTCGCCGCCCGCCTCGAGGTCAGCCATGGCGCCCTCTACCGCTGGGTCAGGAACCGCGACGAGCTGCTGGACCTGGTCAGCGACGTCATGGTGGAGCGCGTCCTGCCCGCCGACGGCCCGCCAAAGCGCCAGTGGCGCCCCTGGCTCGCGCGGCTCGCCTGGGCCATGCACGACCAGTTCCTGGCGGTACCCGGCTACGCCACCCGCACCGCGAGGCCGCACCGCCACTCCGGCTCGTTCGGACGGCTCCGCACGGAGGTCGTCACGGCCTTCACGAACGCGGGTGTCCATCCTGGACTCGCCGAGCAGAGCTGGTACATCTTCATCACGTCGGTCGTCAGCTGGCTCGCCGCCCAGGAGAACCCGCTCGACCTCGGCCAGCACGCCCCGCGCTTCGAACTCTTCCTCGACACGCTCCTGCGCGGCCTGCCCGCACGAGAACCGGGAATCGAGCGGAGCTAACCCAGCGAAGCAGCGGCCTCCAGCAGGATCCACGCGCCGACCTGGACCGAGAGATCCCGCGCCGGGCCACGGACCGGCAGGTCCGGTACCCGCTCCGTCCATTCAGGACCGAACAGCGGATCACCGCGCACTTCGAGAGAAGAGTCCCAGCACGCGTCCGCCGAGGTGAGCACGATCTCCGAGGCGACATCGGATTCCTCGCACGGCGGCAACCTCCGCGCCGCGAGCGCAAGGTACCGCGCCAGAATGCCTGCGAAGAGCCCGCCGTCCCCGCCGCCCTGGCCCCGGATCACCCCGCCCGGCGCGCAGTGCTCCGCCACCGCGCGGATCACCCGTTTCGCATAGTCCACTTCGGACAGTTCAACGCAGGCGCCGAGGTAAACTCCTTGGCAGTAGGTGTAAATGTGCTGCACGGTCTCACCGGTGTCCACCCGGTACCCGTCCCAGACGAGCCCGGTGTCCGGGTCGACGAGCCGCTCGGTCATCCAGTCGAGCAGGCCGCGCGCGTGCTCGGTGTCCCCGGCGCGGGCGTGGAAGATCGCGGCGGGCCCGTTCGCGGGCGCGTTCTTGAACTGGTCGTCTCGGCGCCACCAGATCCCGCCGCCCGCGTCCGGCGTCCATCCCGAGCGGAGGCGGTTCGCGATCGCGTCGAGCGCGCCGGGGTCGCCGCCGACGCGTTGCAGCGCGATTCCGAGCCACGCGATGTCGTCGTAGTAGTCGTTCACCCAGCTACCGAAGTTCCGCAGCCGGACCGAACGCGCGAACCGCTCGATGAGCCCGGCCCGTGCCGCGGTGGGCGCGCGGTGCTGCGCGTCCGCGAGCGCCTCCAGCAGATGGGATTGCCACCAGTAGTTCCAGTGCCAGTGCAGCCGCTGGCCGGGATCCGGTGGCCAGCCGCTGCGCCCGAGCACCGTGCCGGGCAGTCCCCACACCGGCCGCAGGTGCCGCACCGTGATCGCCCGTTCCGCCGCCGCCGCGCGTTCCGCCCTCATCCTCCCATCGTCCCTTGCCCCGCGACATACCGCTCGGTATGTTCGGGCGTCATGACCACCGCGAACGTCACCTGCCCGTTGTGCGAGGCGTGCTGCGGCCTCGAAGTCACCTTCGACGGCCCGGTGGTGACCAGCGTCCGCGGCGACACCGATGACGTGTTCTCGAAGGGGTACGTGTGCCCGAAGGGCGCGTCGCTGGGCGCGCTGCACCACGACCGGGACAGGCTGCGCACACCGCTGGTGAAGCGGGACGGCGAGTTCGTCGAGGTCACCTGGGACGAGGCGTTCGCCGAGATCGAAGCGAGGCTGCGGGCGATACTGGACGAGCACGGCCGCGACGCGGTCGCCGTCTACGCGGGCAATCCCGGCGTGCACAACACCGCGCTCGCGCTCTACGGCCGCGTGTTCTACAAGGCGCTCGGCACCAGGAACTTCTACACGGCCGGTTCGGTCGACCAGCTGCCGAAGCACTTTTCGTGCGGCTACCTCTTCGGCGACCCGCTGTCCATCCCGGTGCCCGATCTCGACCGCACCGGTCACCTGCTGCTGCTCGGCGCCAACCCGCTGGTGTCCAACGGCAGCCTGATGACCGCGCCGGACACCCGCGGCAGGCTCAAGGCGATCCGGGCGCGCGGCGGCCGGATCGTGGTCGTCGACCCGAAGCGCACGCGCACCGCCGAACTCGCCGACGAGCACCATCCGATCCGGCCGGGAACCGACGCGCTGCTGCTGTTCGCACTGGTCAACGTCCTGTTCGCGGAGAACCGCGTCGCGCTGGGACAGCTCGCGGACCACGTGAACGGACTCGACGAGGTCCGCGAACTCGCCCGCCCGTTCACCCCGGAAGCCGTCGAGGGGCACACCGGGATCGCGGCCGCCGAGATCCGCCGGATGGGCCTCGATCTCGCCGACGCCGAGCGCGCGGCGGTCTACGGGCGCATCGGCACCACGACGCAGGCGTTCGGCACGGTCGCGAGCTGGCTGGTGGACGTGCTGAACGTGCTCACCGGCAACCTCGACCGGCCTGGCGGCGTGCTGTTCCCGCTGGCCGCCGCCGGGCAGCCGAACAGCGCGCCGGGGAAGCGCCGCCCGTTCGCCGCGGGCCGGTGGCGGACCAGGGTGCGCGGCCTGCCGGAGGTGTTCGGCGAGGTCCCGGTGGCCACCCTCGCCGACGAGATCCTGACCCCCGGCGACGGACGGGTCCGCGCGCTCGTCACGGTGAGCGGAAACCCCGCGCTGAGCGCCCCGAACGGCGAACGGCTCGCGGATGCGTTGGGGCGGCTGGACTTCCAGCTCTCCCTCGATGTCTACCTGAACGAAACCACCCGGCACGCCGACGTGATCCTGCCCGGCCCGAGCCCGCTGGAACGCCCGCACTACGACGTCGCGCTGTACCAGCTCGCGGTGCGGAACGTGGCGAACTGGACCCCGGCCGCGGTCGGCACGGAACTGCCGCAGGAATGGGAAACCCTGCTGCGGCTGACCGCGATCGTCACCGGGCAGCCCACCGCCGAACTGTCCGCATTGGACGATTTCGTGGCAGCGGAGGTGGCGCGGCGGTCCGGTGTGGACAGTGCGCTCGCCGGTGACCGCACCGGGCCCGCACGGCTGATCGACCTGATGCTGCGCGGCGGCCCGTACGAACTGACCTTGGCGGATCTCGAAGCGACGCCCCACGGCGTCGATCTCGGGCCGCTGCGCCCGCGTGTACCCGAGATACTGAACACCGCCAGCGGCCGCATCGAACTCGCCCCGGAGCCGATCACCGCGGACGTGCCGAGGCTGGCCGCCGAACTCGGTGCCGCGCCGAGCCCCCTGGTCCTGATCGGCAGGCGGCACCTGAGTTCCAACAACTCCTGGATGCACAACCTCGAACCGCTCGTACGCGGGTCCAACACGTGCACCGTCCAAGTGCACCCCGAGGACGCGCGGCGATTGGGCCTCACCGACGGCGCGCTCGCGAATGTGGGATCCGCCGCGGGGAAGATCGCCGTGCCGGTCGAAGTGACCGAGACGATCCGGCCCGGCGTGGTCAGCATCCCGCACGGCTGGGGCCACGGCGGCGACGGCACGCGAACCAGGGTCGCCGCCGAGCACGCCGGGGTCAACACGAACCTGCTGACCGACGAAACCCGGCTCGACGCGTTGTCCGGTACCGCCGTCCTCAATGGAATCCCGGTGGAGGTCAGCCCAGTTCGGTGATGGCCTCGCGCAGGCTTTCCAACTCCTCGCGAGCCACCTCGCCGAAAGCGTCCCGCCCGGCAGGGTCGATCCAGCGCTTGAACGCGTTTTCGAAGGCGAGGTAACCGAATTCGGCCGCGAGCCCGGCGACCGGATCCCGCACACCGCGCTCCCGCATCGCTCCGGTCATGGCCTCGACGAGGCTGGCGCGCTTGAGCAGCTCGCGTTCCCGCAACTCGCTGGTAGCCGTGATGACGGCCTGCCGGTTGCGCGCCCAGTCACGGCGTTCCGGGCCGAAGACCGCCGCCGCGGCGTCCAGCGCCGCCCCGATCGCGCCGATCGGCGTCGCGGAAGCGGGCGCGGCGGTGATCGCCCCGGCGAGCAGCCTGCTCAGCTCGTCCCGCCCGAACAGCACTTCGCGCTTGTCGGTGAAGTGCCGGAAGAAGGTGCTCTTCGTCAGCCCGGCGCGCTCGGCGATCTCCGCCACCGCGGTGTTCTCGTAGCCCTGCTGGAGGAACAGCTCGATCGCCGCGCTCGCGAGGCGCTCGTGCGCGTTCGGCTCCCACCGTGCCATGCCACCAGTCTACGTGACGCGACTCGGTCCCATGGCCTGCTCACCACGCGTCGGCGAGGTCGGCGTGCTGGCGGACCCAGGTGTGCATCACGATGCCCGCCGCGACGCCCGCGTTGATCGAGCGCGTGGTGCCGAACTGCGCGATCGACACCACGACCGACGCGACTTCCTGCGCCGCACCGGAAAGGCCGGGGCCCTCCTGTCCGAAGAGGAGTACGCAGTCGCGGGGCAGCTCGACCGTCTCAAGTGGACTCGCGCCAGGCGTGTTGTCCACGCCCACCACGGCCAGATTCCGTTCCGCGGCATAGGCGAGCAGCGCGGTCACGTCCTCGTGGTGCTCGAGGTGCTGATACCGGTCGGTGACCATGGCACCGCGGCGGTTCCAGCGCCTGCGGCCGACGATGTGCACGGCCGCGGCCGCGAACGCGTTCGCGGTGCGCACCACGGTGCCGATGTTGTGATCGTGCTGGAAGTTCTCGATCGCCACGTGGAACGGATGCCGTCGAGTGTCCACATCGGACACGATGGCTTCGCGGCGCCAGTAGCGGTAGGGGTCGACCACGTTGCGGCGGTCGCCGTTTTCCAGCAGTTCGGGATCGTAGCGCGGATCGTCCGGCCACGGCCCCTCCCACGGCCCGACGCCGACTTCTTCGCGCGCGCCCCATTCGCTCGGCCCGGTCACCGCCGAGCCGCCCTGTTCTCCCAGCTCACCCTCACCGGGGTGATTGTTCCTCAGCCAAGACCGACGGGTGGCCCCGGCACGTGTTCGCCGTGCTGGACGCGGCGCCAGCGCTGAAAGGCGCCGATGTAGGAGATCACGACCACGCCGAGCGCGACGACGGTGATGAGCGGCAGCCACGCCCTCGGGAACACCGTGTCGTAGAGGTAGTAGGCGTTGAACCCGCCGGGAAGGTCGGGGAGGCCCTGCTGGTGGCGGAAGAAGTTCTCCAGCGCGGTCAGCGGGCACGGGATCGGAAAGGCGTTCACCGCGACGCCCCACACCGCGAAAAAGATGTGCACGAAGATCGCCTTCGGCCACCGCCACGCGAGGAAGCCGCCGAAACCGATGTAGGCGAGCGCGAGAAGGTGGACGAGCACGGTCAGGTCGGCGAGAAACCGGTACATCCGCGCATCCCCCTTCTCACAGCCACTTCACTTCCGACCGTACTCCTCGATCACTGAGAACCGGTCGGCAAAGTGACCGAGTAACCACGATCGGGCGGTGGGCCGATCCGGCTCGAACTCCGGTTTCCCCACGTCAACGACGCTACAACCGGGCAGGGGCGTGCGCATCAGGGTTTTCCCCCGAGCGGATCGGGGTATCCGCCCTACAGCGCGCGGGCGCCGGATTTGGTAGTGAGCCGGAATTCGAGCACGACGGGGAGCGCGTCGAGGTCGAGCGCGCGCCGCAGCCTCGGCACCGCGTGCTCGTCGATGCGCTCGCGCAGCTCGCCGAGATCGGCGCCCTGTTCGGTGCCGACGGTGAGGTACAGCGTCGGGTCCTCGCGGCGGCCGGCGAGGGTGGCGTTGACCGACCGGACGCCCTGGTACGCGGTGACTTCCTCAGCGAGGGGCTTGGTGGCGACGGACCCGCTCAGCCGGGTCCCGCCGTGTTCCGGCTCGGTTTCGAACCGCCACGTACCCGGCCTCGGACGGCGGAACGCCTGCGCGGCGAGCAGCCGGAGGCACAGCAGCCCGAGCACGACCGCCACCGCGATCGCCGCGTAGTACGCCCAGGTCGGCGGCGCGGGCAGGGACGGGACGACCGGCGCGGCCGGATCGAGCACCCGCAGCGCGCCGAAATGGGTGACCAGCGCGAACGCGCCCGCGGCCAGCAGCACGAGACCGAGCACGGCCAGCAAGGCCCGGTTCAGCCGCGCGGGCCGGTTCAGGTTCGCCATCAGCTGCTCCTCGTCTTCTTCACGCGAACCCGCACCCTCGGGCGCTTCGCGGGCGCGATCTGGTCGAGCCGCGTTTCGAGCGCGGACGAAACCGCGTCGGCGAGCCCCTCGGTCACCGTCCGGCTCGTCCGCACGCGCGCGGTCAGCTTCTTGGTCCGCAGCTTCACCTTCGCCGACGAAACCCCGTCGACCGAGGCCACGGTCTGGCGCAGTTCGCCGTGCACGCTGCGCCGTGTCGCGCCGGAGGTCTCGTCGCGATCGGACGGCGCGAGCGGCAGCACGATCGGCTTACCGGGCAGCACCGCCGCGAGCAGCAGCACGAGCCCGACCACCGCGACCACACCACCGGCGACGAGCACCGGAACGCCGTCCCAGCGGATCCCGCGCACGGCGTCCGCCGCGGTGTCGAACGTCAGCCACGGCCGCTCGCCGATCAGGTACTGGACGCACGAGACCGCGACGAACGCGCACGCCGCCAGCACCACGAGCGCGACCAGCGCGGCGGGCAGGCTGCGGCGCGGCCGCCGGATCACCGCACCCTCCGTTTGCCGGTCTCTTCGGACTGCAGCGCGGTCACCACGATGTCCACCTTCGGCACGGACAGGCCGGTGAGTTCGGCGGTCCGCGCCACCACGTGCGCACGCGCGGCCTCGGTGGTGCGCGCGACCGATTCCGGATAGCGCACCGCGAGCGAAACCGTCAGCGTGGCCGATTCGCGGTCGATCGTGGCGTCGACCTTCGCGCCGGAGCCGACACCGGGCACCTCGCCGGCGGCGTGCCCGGCGATCTTCTTGACGACGCGCGGTTCGAGGG
The DNA here is from genome assembly GCF_018736145.1 of Amycolatopsis sp. CA-230715. Taxonomy (GTDB): domain Bacteria; phylum Actinomycetota; class Actinomycetes; order Mycobacteriales; family Pseudonocardiaceae; genus Amycolatopsis. Next base: position 4,424,674 of record NZ_CP059997.1, on the reverse strand, counting down.
TGGTCCGGCCCCGATCTTCGATGACTTCGGCGGCGAGCGACATCGGCTACCCCCGGTCCCGCCCCGCGCCGACGAGCGCGGAAAGGTCCAGTTTGCCGTCGAGCCACCGGCCGACGAGCAGGCCGAGCGCGCCCAGCACGAGGACGATGACGAAGGCCGAGAACCCGCCGAACGCGGCCGCGAAACCGAGCGCGATCCCGGTGATGAGCCCGTAGAGCGTGCCGTTCATGACGATCTCCTTCCCCGAAGGAACCGGGCCGCCGCGCGGGCGCGCGGCGGCCGCCTGGCTCACTGGACCCGGTCGTTCTGGGGCTCGTCCTCGTCACCGGGGATGTGCACGTCGTTGACGTTGATGTTGACCTCGACGACCTCGAGCCCGGTCATCTGCTCGATCGCGGTGATCACGTTCTTGCGCACCGAGCGCGCGAGGTCGGCGATGGAAACGCCGTACTCCACCAGGAGCTGCAGGTCGATCGCGGCCTGCTTTTCGCCGACCTCGACGGACACGCCCTGCCCCGCGCTCGCGCTGGCGCCGGGGATGCGCTCGCGGATGGCGCTGAACGCGCGGGCCGCGCCGCCGCCGAGGTCGTAGACGCCGCTCACTTCACGGGCGGCGAGACCGGCGATCTTCTGCACCACGGTGTCGGCGATGGTGGTCGCGCCCTGCTTCGTCACCAGCGCGCTCACTTCGGTGGTGTTGCCCGCCTTGGAAACGGCGGTGTTCTTCTCCGCGGTCGAGGTGCTCATGAAGGTCTCCCTCTGTTTGCTGTGTCTTGGGCCGGGGCTCGGTTACTACCCCGATACCCGATAGACACAGCGCTTCGGAGATCGTCACGACCCGATCGTGTGGTCCCGGTCACGCATCGGTGTGAACGCTTCGCCGTCGATGTCGGCGACGACGAGCGTGAGCGCGGCCGTCTCCCACGCGGTGCCGCGCAGGATCGGGCGCACCGCGTCCTCGGCGGCTCGCAGCAATGGCGGAAGCGGCAGTTTCGTTGCCACGAAACGGATCCGCACCACTTCGTCGTCGAGGTCGACGGCGAGGGACTGCCAGTCCCACCACATCCAGGTCTGGTTCGGCGGCGCCAGCGGGGTCGCCGGGCGCAGGCCGTCGACCTTGGCGAGCGCTTCGAGCAGTTCCGCGACCAGATCGTCCTTCGCCATCACCGGTTCCCCGGCTCGATGTCCAAAATAGACACTGAAACCGCGGAAACGGCGAGCCCGGTCTGCTCGGCCACTTCCCGGGAAACGGCGCGCTGCACCGCGCGGGCGACAGCGGCGGCCTGGTCGACCGACGAGGTCACCAGGTCCACCTTCACCTGCGCCTGCCCGTCCACGATCTTCGTGGTCACGCCGTCCGCGGGCGCCGGGGTCAGTCCTTCCCAGCGCTGGCGCGCCGCGCGCCCCCACGCGGTGACGAGCCCGACCAGTCCCGGTTCGAGCCGCACCACGCCGGGCGTCGCGATCGCCGCGCGCGCCGCCACGCTGGACACCACCGTGTCGCTGATGACGTACTCCGCTGCCGTCATTCCCCATCCGCCTCGTACACATCGTCCACGATCAGGTTCAAGCGCTCGACGCGCAGACCCACCCGCGCGGCCGCGGCGGCGCCGACCCGTTCCCTCACTTCCGACAACGCCTCACGGCCGGTAGCGTTCCGCAGACTCACCGCAAGGGTGAGGTCGACTTCCACGATCGCCTCGCCCGCGTCGCCGATGCCGATCGTGCGGACCCGGCAGCGGCGGGCCCTGATGCCGGTGACCGCGTCCGCGGCGAACCGCAGCACCACGGCGACCGCCTGCTCGCTCACCTCGACCACCCCGGGTTCGGGGCTGGGCAGCCGCATCATGTGCCCGCGCCGCACCTCCGCGCGGACCGCCGACATGATCTTGCCGACCAGGTCGGGCGGCGGGCCGTCGGCCTCGGCCACCAGCTCGTCGGTCGCATCGCGCAGCGCCTGCAGGCTTTCCCGCGCCGTGCGGCAGTGCGGGCAGGTCAGCTCGTGCTCGTCGGCGCGCCCGGCGCCGACCTCGTCGAGCCGCTCCCACACCTGTTCCAGATCGCGTTCGCAGGGGAGTTCGTAGCCCCCTGGCGCCCGGTTCACCGCCATGGCCGCATCACCTCTGCCAGCTGGGCACGCGCCCGCGCGATGCGCCCGCGCACCGCCGTGCTGTTCGTACCCACGATTCGGCCGATCTCGTCGTAGGACCTGCCGTGTACTTCGCGGAGCAGCCAGCACGCCCGTTGCTCGGCGGTGAGCTGCTGCAACGCCTTTTCCAGTGCCGCCAGCTGCGCGCTGACCTGAACCGCGTGCTCCGGCCTCGTTTCCGCACTCGGTGATTCGGTGGTCTCGTAGTCCGCCTCGACGACGGGTCGCCGCGAGCGGATGTGGTTGAGGCACCGGTTCGTCGTGGTCCGGTAGAGCCAACCGACGAACGCCGCGTCCTCCTGGAGCTGGTCGAGCCTGCGCCACGCGGTGAGGAAGACTTCCTGCACCACGTCCTCCGCGTCCGATCGGCTGGCCAGCATGCGGGAGGCGAGCCGGAACATCGGCCCCTGGTAGCGCAGGACGAGCTGCTCGTACGCACGGACGTCGCCCTGCCGCGCCCTGGCGACGAGCGTCTCGTCGTCGAGCGGCACGGGCGGGCGTTCCTCCGCGCTGGTCGCACTCACGGCACCTCCCATGACCCCTTGGACACCTCGGAGCCCGAAACGTCACGGTCGAATTATGGGTGAGCGTCGTCACCCGCGCGCGGGCGTGAGGATCCGGCGCGCTGCCGTGTCGAGCGGGGTGAGGACGGCCCGATACCCGGCGCCGTCACAGCGAAGGGAGCCAGGAATGTCTTTCGGCAACAAGGCGGACGATCTCGCGGGCAAGGCCAAGGAGGCCGCGGGCAAGGTCAGCGGCGACGAGCAGCTCCAGAGCGAGGGCAAGGCGGACCAGGCGAAGGCCGGGGTCTCCGACGCCGTGGAGAACGTGAAGGACGCCGTTTCCGACGCCGCGGGCAAGGTCAAGGACGCCTTCAAGAAGTGACCGGTCTCGGCGGGTGGCCGCTCGGGGGCCACCCGCCGGGCTCGGGGCCTCAGCTCAGGCCGAGGTCTTCGAGGTTCAGCAGGTACCGGTAGTCGAGCCCGGCGGCTTCGATCTTTTCGCGGGCACCGGTGTCCCGGTCGACGACGGTCGCGACGCCCACCACCGTGGCACCGGCCTCGTTCAGGGCTTCCACCGCGGTGAGCACGCTGCCGCCGGTGGTCGAGGTGTCCTCCACCGCGAGCACGCGCTGGCCGCGCACTTCGACGCCCTCGATCCGGCGCTGCATGCCGTGTTCCTTGGCGCTCTTGCGCACCACGAACGCGTCGAGCACCATGCCGTCCGCCGCCGCGGAATGCAGCATCGCGGTGGCCACCGGGTCGGCGCCGAGGGTCAGCCCGCCGACCGCGACGTAGTCCCAGTCCGCGGTGAGCTCGCGGAGCAGCTGCCCGATGAGCGGGGCCGCCGCGTGGTGCAGGGTCGCCCGCCGGAGGTCGACGTAGTAGTCGGCCTCCTTACCGGAGGAAAGGACGACCTTCCCGTGCACCACGGCCAGTTCGGTGACGAGCCTGGCCAGTTCGATCTTCGCCGCGTGATCCGGTTTCCGCACGGCGTGAGTTTGTCACACGCGTCCGGAGATCCGGTCGCGCGCCGCGACCCGGTTGCCGACCGCGCGCATGAGCGACCGGGGGACCAGGCCGAGGAAGGCGACGATCGCCTTGTACTGGGGGCTCGGCACGGACACCACCTTGCCGCGGCGAAGGTCCGCCAGCCCCTCGCGCACCACCGAGCCCGTGTCGAGCCACAGGAACTTCGGGCCGATCTTCTTCATCCCGAGCCGCTCGTGGAACTCGGTGTGGGTGAACCCTGGGCAGAGCGCGAGCACGCGGACGCCGGTGCCGCGCGTCGAACCGGCGATGCCTTCGGAGAAGGACACCACCCAGTTCTTGCTCGCGGTGTAGGTCGCCTCGTGCCCGGACATGAACCCGGCCACGCTCGCCACGTTGATCACGTCGCCGCGGCCGCGCTCGATCATGCCGGGCAGCGCGGCCCTGGTCAGCCTCAGCACGGCGGTCACGTTGACGTCGAGCTGGCCCTGCAGCTCGTCGGGCGGGACGGTCCAGAAATCGCCGTTGAGCCCGAAGCCCGCGTTGTTGACGAGCAGGTCGACCTCTTCGGCGGCGAGCTTGGCTTCGACGGCGAGGCGTCCGTCGGCGGTGCTCAGGTCGGCGGGGAACGGAACGGCGGCGATGCCGTGGCGTTCGGACAGTTCGGCGGCGAGTGCTTCGAGGCGGGCTTCGTCCCGCGCGACGAGCACGAGGTCGTGTCCCTCGGCGGCGAGGCGGCGGGCGAACTCGGCACCGATTCCGGCGGTCGCGCCGGTGATGAGGGCGGTGGGCATGCGGCCAACGGTACCGGCACGGCACTGACTGCGGTGGGTACACGAAACGGGAGCCGAGCTGGGAAAACCGCCGCACGAACGCTAACTCAAAGTGGTGGGTTAAATCCCACCCGTGCGGGGTAGTAGGACGGGCAGTATCGTTCGGGCCGCCATTCGGAGTAACGGATTTCACTCCGATGAAGGCCTGTCCGAGAGAGGCTCTGACCGATGCGAACTCTGACTGTGAGGACCTTCTTATGGGGAAGCACACCAAGCGGAGAATGAGCTACCTGCCGAAGGTGGCCGCGGGCGCGGCGCCGTTCGCGCTCCTGCTGGCCGGACCGGCGACCGGGTGGGCGGCCACCGGCCCCGACCTGCCGATCGACCACCACAACGAGCACTCGTTCCAGCACGGTTTCGACAAGGACATCAAGCCGATCCAGACCCCGGACGCGGTGGGCTACACCGCGTTCGTCAAGGGTTTCGTCGACGCGATGAACAAGGACACCTACACCGGTGACCTCGGCGGCGCCAAGGTCGCGGCCGAGCAGGCGCAGGCGGCGAAGGGGACGGCGGACACCGCCGACACCACCACGGCCGGTCTGTCCGGTGTGGACTCGACGGCCTACGCGAAGGGGCTTCTCGCGGGCAGCGAATCGCAGAAGTACGCCGTGGGCCACGGGCCGTACGGAATCGCGCACACCTCGGACGAAGCGGGCCGGGTCGCCGCCGACGGCAACCGGGACCTGCACGTCACCCCGACCGGTCGCGTGTCCGGATCGGAGGTCGGCACGACCGACCTGGCCGGTTCGCGCGCGAACACCGAAGGCGCCCGCTTCGGCGACGGCGCCGCACTCACCAGCAATCAGCAGAGCGCCGGGGTCACGGACGACCGCGGCGAGGCATTCGAGTTCGATCCCGTCGCGGGCACGCTCGACACCGCTACGCAGGAGGCTCACCAGGTGGTCGCCGACAACTCGATGTCCCACGCCGTGAACAAGGGCGGCAACTCGGTTTCCAGTGACAACAGCGAAAGCATCGGCACCGATCTCGACCGCTACGCCGGGTTCTCCGGTTCCAAGGACGGCCACGCGCACGGCGTCGTCAAGGAAGGCGCGAACGCGAAGGCCGCGCGCAGTTCCACGCAGGGCGTGACGTTCGGCGATCTCGCCGGCGGCACGGTGGCTTCCGATCAGGGCGCGCGGGGTTCGTTCAGCGGCGTGCTCGACGCGGAACGGAACCAGGACGGCTCGGCGACCGTGGTCGCCGGTGGCAACGGCTCCGGCGAACTGAAGCAAGCGCACGCGGTGGGCGGCAACCTCGGCCCGCTCTCCGCCGCGGCCGCCTCGGCGCAGGAGGGCTCGGTCGACTCGGCCAACCACAGCGCCACGACGGTGAGCCCCGCCGGAAAGGTCGACTCGGCGGAAAAGTCGCTCACCACGGGCAAGTTCTCCGACGAAACGAGCGGCTCGCTCGGCATCGACAAGGTCGTCAGTGTCTCGGGCAGTGCGAAGACCACGGTGGACACCGCCGTCGGCGCCACTCAGTCCACAAAGGACAGCAAGCCGGGTGCGCCGGAGGTGACGCGGGACGCGTCGGTCAAGCACGACAACGACCTCCAGGTCGGGCTGCTCGGCCAGAAACCCGTCGGCGGCGGTGTTTCCGTCGACGGCCTGAAGGTCACGCCGCACGTGGACTGACGGCACTTTCGAGAACGGCCCCGCTCCGGCGGGGCCATTCTTCTGCGCGGAGCACACCACGCGAAAACCGGATTCTTTTCCGCGTTACCTATGAACAATCCCCCACCCGTCCCGGGGGCGGCCCCAAGCCCAGTCTATCGGCAGTCAGGGCGGAGGTGGCCGGGAAAGGCGAGTTGTCCACAGCCGACGGCAGATGTGGACAACTTCCGGCGAACGAACCCGCGGAACCGAGGAATACGACCGCTGCGGCGGACGCCGCCCTCGGCGAAGCGGACGCCGCTGCGGCGCATGCCCCGAAAGTGACCTTCGGGGACCTGAACGCCCTGAAAGCCACTTTCGGGGCCCGCCAACCTAGCGCGAAGAGTCCACAGGCGACGGACAGCTTCCGGCCACGAACGAAAACGGCCCCGCCACGAGGGGCGGGGCCGTTTCGGGTCAGTGCGCGGGCGGGGGAGGCGCCTGGTATTCGGTGGCGCCGCCGCCGTGGTCCGGGGCGGCGGGTGCCTGCTGTTCGGCGTTCTGCCAGTGCCTGCCCGCCGCGGGGGCGGGGGCGCCGCTGAACTCGTCGTCGAACGGGTCGACGATGTCGGCGATTTCGCCGAGGTCGCGCAGCAGGCGCTCCAACCGGGACGGGCCGACGTTCGGGGCCGCGCTCGCGAGCACCCATTCGTTCTCGAGCCAGGTGACGCCGACGTCGCCGCCGAGCGAGTCCGCGGCGTCCACGAGCTCCTGGGTGATCAGCGCGCGGGCGCCCTCGGCGTCGTCGGCGAAGGCGTACCGCTGCCCGACCGGGCCGAGCAGCTCCGGCATCTCGGCGCGCTGGAACGGCACGCTCGCGAGCCACAGCTCGACGAGCACCGGGTGCACCCGGTTGCAGCGCACCGCGACCACCACGGCCGGGATCTGGCCGTCGGACTCGATGTCGAACACGAACACCGGGCGCCTGCCGTCCGAGGTGAACGTCGAGCCCGCGACCACGTTGACCGCGGCCTCCGCGCCGAAGTACCCGATGGCGCCGCCGGACCACTGGCGCGGCAGGCGTTCGTCCTCCTCGACGAACTGCCAGCCGCGCAGATCGGCCCACCGCGCGCGTTCTCGGTTGCGCGAGCCCTCTCTCGACCGGTCGGCCGCGAGCAGCCCGAGGCCTGCCACCAGTGCGATGGCGGCGATGACGAACCAGATCCACGCCGGAATACCCACGACCATCAGGGTATCCCCCACGGCCAGCCGACCAAGATCAGCTGGCCGTGTCGCCGCCACCCGTTCGGGGAAACCGCCCTTACGCGCGCTCGATGGTCAGCGAGTCGCCCGCTTCGAGCTCCGGAATGTCGACACGGACCGTGTCGCCGTCCCTGATCTCACCGGCGAGGAGCTGCTTCGCGAGCTTGTCGCCGATCGCGGACTGCACGAGCCGCCGCAGCGGGCGCGCGCCGTAGATCGGGTCGAAGCCGTTGAGCGCGAGCCACTCGCGGGCCCCGTCTGTGACGTCCAGCGTCAGGCGCCGCGACGAGAGCCTCTTCGCCAGCCGTTCGATCTGGATGTCGACGATCGAGGTCAGCTGCTCGGTGTCGAGCGCGTGGAACACCACCAGGTCGTCGAGCCGGTTCAGGAACTCCGGCTTGAAGTGGCGCTGCACCACCGAAAGCACCGCGTCCTTGCGCTGCCGCTCGTCGAGCGAGGCGTCCGCGATCGCCTGCGACCCGAGGTTCGACGTCAGCACCAGGATGGTGTTGCGGAAGTCCACCGTGCGGCCCTGGCCGTCGGTGAGCCTGCCGTCGTCGAGCACCTGCAGCAGCACGTCGAACACATCCGGATGCGCCTTCTCGACCTCGTCGAGCAGGACCACCGAGTACGGCCTGCGCCGCACGGACTCGGTGAGCTGCCCGCCCTGGTCGTAGCCGACGTACCCCGGGGGCGCGCCGACGAGCCTCGCCACCGAGTGCTTCTCCGAGTACTCGCTCATGTCGATCCGCAGCATCGCGCGCTCGTCGTCGAACAGGAACTCGGCGAGCGCCTTCGCCAGCTCGGTCTTGCCGACCCCGGTCGGGCCGAGGAACAGGAACGACCCGGTCGGCCGGTCCGGGTCCGCGACACCGGCGCGCGTGCGGCGCACCGCGTCGGACACGACGGTGACCGCTTCGGGCTGGCCGATGACGCGCTTGCCCAGCTCCTCCTCCATCCGGAGCAGCTTGCCGGTCTCGCCTTCGAGCAACCTGCCCGCCGGGATCCCGGTCCACAGGCTCACCACGTCGGCGATGTCGTCGCTGCCGACCTCCTCCTTCAGCATCACCTGCGCGCTGGCGGCGGACTCGCTGGCCGCGGTGGCGGCTTCGAGATCCTTCTCCAGCGCCGGGATCTTGCCGTAGCGGAGTTCCGCGGCACGGCCGAGATCGGCGTCGCGCTCGGCACGGTCCGCCTCGCCGCGCAGCTGTTCGAGCTGCTCCTTGAGATCGCGGACCTTCTCGATCGACCCCTTCTCGTTCTGCCAGCGCGTGGTCAGCGCGGACAACTGCTCGCGCTGTTCCGCCAGTTCACCGCGCAACGCGGCGAGGCGTTCCCTCGACGCGGCGTCGTCCTCTTTGGACAGTGCCATTTCCTCGATCTCGAGGCGGCGGACGAGCCGCTCCACCTCGTCGATCTCCACCGGCCGCGAGTCGATCTCCATGCGCAGCCGCGAACCCGCCTCGTCGACGAGGTCGATCGCCTTGTCCGGCAGGAAGCGCGCGGTGATGTAGCGGTCGGACAGCGTCGCGGCGGCGACCAGCGCGGCGTCGGTGATCCGCACACCGTGGTGCACCTCGTAGCGCTCCTTGAGGCCGCGGAGGATACCGATGGTGTCCTCGACCGACGGCTCGCCGACCACGACCTGCTGGAAGCGCCGCTCCAGCGCGGCGTCCTTCTCGATGTGCTGGCGGTACTCGTCGAGCGTGGTCGCGCCGACCATGCGCAGCTCACCGCGCGCGAGCATCGGCTTGATCATGTTGCCCGCGTCCATCGCGCCTTCACCGGTGGCACCGGCGCCGACGATCGTGTGCAGCTCGTCGATGAACGTGATGACCTCGCCCGCGGAGTCGGTGATCTCCTTAAGCACGGCCTTGAGCCGCTCTTCGAACTCGCCGCGGAACTTCGCGCCCGCGACCATCGACCCGAGGTCCAGCGCCACCACGCGCTTGCCGCGCAACGACTCCGGCACGTCACCGGCGACGACGCGCTGGGCGAGGCCTTCGACGATGGCGGTCTTGCCGACACCGGGCTCGCCGATGAGCACCGGGTTGTTCTTGGTGCGCCGCGAAAGCACCTGGACGACGCGGCGGATCTCGGTGTCCCGGCCGATCACCGGGTCGAGCTCGCCGGCGCGGGCGCGCGCCGTCAGGTCGACGCCGTACTTTTCGAGCGCCTTGAACGTGCCTTCGGGATCGGGGCTCGTGATCCGCGCGGAGCCGCGGACCTGCTGGAACGCGTCGCGCAGCGCGTCCGGGGTCGCGCCGTGCCGCTTGAGCAGGTCGGCGACCTGGCCGCCCTCGGCGGCGAGCCCGACGAGCAGGTGCTCGGTGGAGACGTACTCGTCGCCGAGCTCCGTGGCGAGCTTCTGCGCGTGGGTCAGCGACTTGAGCGCGAACGTGTCGAACTGGGGTGTGGAGACGGTGGCACCGGTCGCCGAAGGGAGCGCGCGGGCGATCGGCTCCAGCTCCTTGTGCACCTGGTCCACGTCGGCGCCGACGGCGGTCAGCAGCGGCCCGGCGATCCCGTCGCTCTGGGCGAGCAGCGCGCCGAGCAGGTGCGGCGGCGCGACGTCCGGGTTCCCCGCGACGGTCGCCGCCTGTGCCGCCGACGAGATCGCCTGCTGGGTCTTCGTCGTCGGGTTGAAAGCGTCCATCCCTCACCTCATGTGGTTGTGCATGCCCTGGTGACAGCCTCTCGCATGGACCGTCGACATGTACAACGTCAGAAAAGTTGAGTCTGTTCCGCTCAACTTCAGATTTCTTCGATCCGTCGCCTCGTGGGCAGCGAAAAGCCCCTGGCGGCGGAACCGGCCAGGGGCTTTTCAGCCAGCGATCAGTGCACGCTGACGAGTGAGTCGGCGCGCGCCATGGTGACGTCGTGGTGCAGCGGCCTGCCCGCGAGGTCCAGCGCCACCGCTTCCGGCGCGTGCTCGGGCGCGGCGGTGATCAGGATGTGGTGGCCGCTGCCCGGCGCCGGCACGCGGTAGCCGCCGACGTCGTTCGTGCTGGTGCGGGCGACCTGGTGGCCCGCGGCGTCGGTCAGCGTCACCGCGGCGCCGACGATCGGGACGCCGTCCGGGGTGAGCACCACGCCGTGCACGGGCGAGACGGGTTGCTGCTCCGGTTCGAACCAGGCGCGCGGCCGGTCGTCCGTGCGGGCGTGCTTCGGCTGGTGGATCGGCTCCAGTTCCATGGTTTCGGCCTCCTCCGGCGCCTTTTCCTCGCGCAAGTCGAGGCTCGCGCGCAGCGGCGTCTCCTTCATGAGTACCACCGCGAGCAGCGTGACAACCGCGATGCACGCGGCGATCAGGAAGACCTTGCCGGTGGCGTCGCCGTAGGCGTCGCGCACGACGGCGCGGACCGGTTCGGGCAGTGCCTTGAGGTCGAGCGAACCGCCGCCGGCCGAGCCGCCCTTGCCGCCGAGCGCCGCGCTGACGTTGGTCGCGACCTGCGCGGACAGCACCGCGCCGAGCGCGGAAACGCCAGCCGAGCCGCCGAGCGTCCGGAAGAACGTGACCACCGAGGACGCGGAACCCATGTCCTGCATGGCCACCGTGTTCTGCACGACCAGCACCAGGTTCTGCATGAGGAACCCGACGCCGATGCCCATCACCGCGAGGAAGGTGCCCATCAGGGTCAGGTTCGTGGTGTGGTCGACGGTGCTGAGCAACCCCAGCCCCGCCAGCAGGAGCACCGCGCCCGCCACCATGAACGGCTTCGTGCGGCCGGTCCGCGAAATGACCTGGCCGGAGACTGTCGACGACAGGAACAGGCCGAGCACCAGCGGCAGCGTCATCAGGCCCGCGTGCGTCGGCGAGAAACCCCGCGCGATTTGGTAGTACTGCCCGAGGAACACCGAGCCGCCGAACATCGCGGTGCCGACCGCGAGCGTGCCGAGCACGGACAGCGTGATCGTGCGGTTGCGGAACAGCCGCAGCGGCAGCACCGGCTCGCTGGCCCTGGATTCGACGAACAACGCGAGCGCGAGCGAAACGAGCGCGCCGCCGACGTAGGCGACCGTCGTCCACGAACCCCACGCGAAGCTCTTGCCCGCCAACGAAATCCAGATCAGCAGCAGTGCGACGCCGCCGACGAGCAGGGTCGCGCCGAGCCAGTCGATCTTGACCTTCCGCTTGAGCACCGGCAGGTGCAAGGTCCTGCCGAGCACGATGAACGCGGCGACGGCGACCGGCACGCACACCCAGAAGCACCAGCGCCAGCCCAGCGGGGAGTCCACGATGAGCCCGCCGACGAGCGGGCCGGACACGGTGGCCACGGCGAAGGTGGCGCCGATGTAGCCGGAGTAGCGGCCGCGGTCGCGCGGCGCGATCATCGCCGCGATCACGACCTGGATCAGGGCCTGCAGCCCGCCGAGGCCGATGCCCTGCAGCGCGCGGTACGCGATCAGCTCCGGCATCGACTGCGCGATACCGCCGAGCGCGGAGCCGAGCGTGAAGATCACGATGGCCAGCTGGTACAGCATCTTCTTGCTGAACAGGTCGGACAGCTTGCCCCACAGCGGCGTGGTCGCGGTGGAGGTCAGCAGGGTGGCGGTGACCACCCAGGTGTACTGGCCCTGCGAGCCGTGCAGATCGGCGAGGATCGTCGGCAGCGCGTTGGACACGATGGTCGACGACAGCATGGCGACGAGAAGGGCCAGCAAGAGCCCCGAGAACGCCTTCATGATCTGCCGGTGGGTCATCGGTTCCGCCGGGCCGGCGCTCGTCACGGTTGGTGTACTCACGGTCCTCCTCACTTCTTCCCGTCCTGCAGGGGGCAGCCGCCCAGCGCCTCGCGCAGGTCCTCGTTCATCAGTTCCAGTCGCCTGGTCAGCGCGTCGACGTCGTCGTCGGACCAGTTCTCGAGCGCGCGCTTGACGAAGGCGATGTACAACCCGCGCCAGCGTTCGAGCTGCGCCTTGCCCTCTTCGGAGACCCTGATCAGCGCCGCGCGCCCGTCTTCGGGGGCGGGCCGCCGCTCGATCAGGCCAGCGGCGGCGAGCTGGGAGATCTGCCTGCTGATCACGGACAGATCGACCATGCGGCGCTTGGCCAGCTCCGACGGGCGGCATTCGCCGCGATGGGCGAGCTCGGAGAGCAGCATGCCCGCGGCGGGGTGGATGCCGGGCTCGGCGTTCCACGCCTGCGCGATCCAGCCGTGCTGGAGCTGCGCGGAGGCGCGGAGCTGGCGCATCAGCTCCATGCTGGCGTCGTCGCTGGGGCCGCCGCGCGGTTCGGCTTCCGGGTCCGCCACGGGACGGTCCAGTGTTTCCGGCTGCTCACCCATGCGGACCGGCCTCCCTCTTCCGATGACTCGCGCCAATTGCTTGCGCCATACAAGTTTACGATCAGCTAGTTGCTTAGCACAACTATCCTTGGCGTGAGCTAGCGCACCCCGTTGCCGGGCAACACCACCCGTCTGGCGCAACCTTGCTCGGATTCGGCCGCACGCCGGTTACTCTGCGGACTGCCCGCCCGGATCCCCGCGAGGCGTATTTGATCAAGAGGATGGAATATTCATGATCACCACGGCCACTGATCGCGGGGTGTGGCCGGTGCTCGATGACGAAGTAGTAACGGCGGATCGTTCATGAATAATCCCCCACGGAGGATCCCCGACCCCCGAAAACCCTGCGAGCAGACACCGACATGACCGCCGACGCCGTCAGCCCCGTTCCCCGGTCCAGTCACCGGGAGGCCCCGCCAGCCGTCACCCACATGGTGCGGCTCATCAGGGACGCCTGGGCGAAGGCGGAACCGTACCTGCCGGAGATCTCGCAGTTCTTCTACGGCATGTTGTTCACCCTCGCGCCCGCCACGCGCGATTTCTTCCCGATCAACATGGAAGTGCAGCGGGGCAGGCTCGTGCGCGCGCTCGTGCACGTGGTCCAGATGGTCGACCGCCCCGACGACCTGGTGCCGTTCCTGCGCCAGCTCGGCAGGGACCACCGCAAGTTCGGCGTCATCCCCAAGCACTACGAGGCGGTCGGCACCGCGCTCCTCGCTTCGCTGAAGAAGCACCTCGGTCCGGAGTGGACGCCCGAAGTGGAGCGCGCGTGGGCCGAGGCGTACACGATCATCGCCAGGTCCATGCAGGAAGCGGCGGCCGCCGACACGAACCCGGCTTCGTGGACGGCGACCGTGGCCGAGCACCGCAGGATCAGCTGGGACCTCGCGCTCGTCCGGCTCCAGCCGGAGCGGCAGCTGCCGTTCCTCGCCGGCCAGTACATGAGTGTCGAAGTGCCGCAGCGGCCGCGGCTGTGGCGGTACCTCTCACCCGCGAACGCCCCGCGCGAAGACGGTTCGATGGAGTTCCACGTGCGCGCGGTCGAAGGCGGCTGGGTCTCGCGCGCGATCGTCAGCCACACCCAGGAGGGCGACGTGTGGCGGTTCGGGCCGCCGCTGGGCCGGATGACCGTCGACCGGGAAAGCGACCGCGACGTGCTGATGGTCGCGGGCGGCACGGGGGTCGCGACCGTTCAGTCGCTGCTCGACGAGCTGGCGCAGTGGGGCGAGAACCCGAGGGTCAAGGTGTTCTACGGCGACCGCACGCGCGAAGACCTCTACAACCTGGAAAATCTGCGCATGCTCGCGTCCACGAATCCCTGGCTCACCGTGACGCCGGTGATCGAGCACGGGCCCGGCCTCACCGGCTGCGAACACGGCACGCTGGCCGAAGCGATCACGCGGCACGGGGCGTGGCCCAACCACGACGTGCTGGTGTCGGGCTCGCCCGCGATGATCAGGGCGACGGTGTCCAGGATGCTCGTCGCGGGCACCGCGCTCGACCAGATCCGCTACGACCCGTTCACCATCGACTAGCGCGTTTCGCAGTGGTGCCCTTTTCCACTCACGGATAGCCTCGCGGCATGGAAACTGCGATCACGGTGGCCGACGGGTCCATCAAGGGCTATCTCGCCGAGCCCTTGCCGGAGGTGTCCGGGCCCGGTCCGTATCCGGCGGTGGTGCTCGTCCACGACGCGGTCGGGCTCACCCAGGACGCCAGGACCATCGCGGAGCGGTTCGCCACCGCGGGTTACCTCGTGCTCGCACCCGACATGTATTCGCGGGGCGGCGCGCTGCGCTGCCTGAAGGGCGTTTTCCGCGACATGTTCGCCGCGAAGGGCCGTGCCTTCGACGACATCGAAGCCGCGCGCCGCGCACTCGCCGGGCGGGACGACTGCACCGGGAAGGTCGGCGTGGTCGGGTTCTGCATGGGCGGCGGTTTCGCGCTCGTGGCCGCGAGCAGCGGGTTCGACGCGTCCGCGCCGTACTACGGCCAGCTGCCGAAGAACCTGTCCGTTTTGGACGAAGCGTGCCCGGTGGTGGCGAGCTTCGGCCGCAAGGACGTGACCTTGAAGGGCGCCGCGGCGAAGCTGGAGTCGGCGCTCGCCGAGCGCGAAATCCCGCACGACGTCAAGGAATACCCGGACGCGGGCCACAGCTTCGCGAACCAGCTCCCGCTGAACCGCCTGCTGCGCGTCACCACCGGTTTCGGCTACCACCACGAGTCCAATGAGGACGCTTGGCGGCGCGTGCTCGCGTTCTTCTCGGAGCACCTGGGCTGATGCGGGTACTCGGTATCGACAACGTGGTGGTTCCGGTCGGTGAGCTGGCCGGGGCCAAGGAGTTCTACGCGGGCGCGCTGGGCCTTCCCGTGAAGTTCGAACTCCCGGAGCAGGGGATCGCCCTGTTCGACGTGGGCGGCGAAGGCCCGGGAATCCTGCTCCGCGTCGACCGGGAAGCAGGCCGTGGCAGCTCGCCCGCGATGCGGGTGTGGCTCGAGGTGCCCGATGCCAGGGCGGCGGCACGGGAACTGGCCGGACTCGGTGTCGAGCCACTCGCGCCGCCGTTCGAGGTCGGCACGGGCTGGACCGTCGAGGTGGCCGACCCGTGGGGCAACGTGATCGGCCTGACCGACTACCTCAAGCGCCCCGAACTGGGCCGTTAGCGGATCAGGTCGTCACCACGAACTTGCCCTTCGCGCTGCCGTCTTCCATCGCCGCGTGCGCTTCGACGATCTGGTCGAACCGGTACACGCGGTCGACGGGTGCCGTCGCGGTTCCGGCGGCGATGGCGTCGGTGAAGCGCTGCAGCACGTCGGCGGGAAGGTCCGCGGCGTCGCCGCCGTACGCGGTCAGCCGCACGCCGTTCGGCAGGTAGCCGATCGGGTAGAAGTCCTTCACCGTCCACTCGTTCGACAGCATCCCGGTGAAGCACACGACGCCGTGGACCCTGGTGGCGCGGAGCGTGTCCGGCAGCGCGGGCGTGCCGACCAGTTCCAGCGCGGTGTCCACGCCGCCGGGCAGGATCGCGCGGACCCGCGGCGCGATCTCACCGTCGTCGATGAGCACGTGGTCCACGCCGATCTTCGTGAGCGCTTCGGTCTTCTCGGTGTTGCGGGTGGTCGCGAAGACGGTCATGTCGCGCTGTTTGGCGAGGATCGCGGTGGCCATGCCGACCGAGGAGGTGCCGCCCCTGATCAGGATCGACTGGCCGGGTCGCGCGTCGAGGCCGACGGTCAGCGAGCCGTAGGCGGTCTGCAGCATCTCGGGCAGCGAGCCGAGCACGTCCCAGCCGAGATCGCTTTCGAACGCGATGACCTGGCTCACCGGGACGCACGTGTATTCCGCGTAACCGCCGTCGAAGGTGCGGCCCATCCCGCCCATCATCGCGACGACCTGCTGCCCCGCCTCGAATTCGCCGCCGGGGCACTCGGCCACGACACCGGTGGCCTCGATGCCCAGCACGCGCGGGAACGTCACACCGTCGGCGAGGCCGAGGCGCGTGTGCAGCTCGGACCTGTTGAGCCCGAAGGCCTTCACGCGGACGAGCACCCAGCCCGGGTTCGGCCGCGGCACCGGCAGCTCCCGGATTTCAAGTGCCTCGGCGGGGCCCGGCGCGGTCAGCACGACCGCTCGCATGGTGTCGCTCATCGACGTCCTTTCTCACGGAGTCGGGTCAGGGTGGCGCTGAGCCGGTCCAGCTCGCGCGGCGAGAGATGCGCGCCGAACCAGGCTTCGAGCTCCTCGTCGACGACAGCGCCCGCCTCGGCGAGCAGGCGCTTTCCCTTGGCCGTCAACGAGATGACCGAGGACCGGCCGTCCTCGGGATTGCTCCGGCGGCGGCAGTCCCCCGCCGCCTCGATCCGGTCGACGAGCTTGCTCGTGCCGCCGACCGTGATCGCCAGCTCGCGCGCGATGTCCTGCACGCGGCACCCGTCGACGCGGTCGATCAGCTCCAGGAACTCGAACTTGCCCAGCGCGATCCCGAAATCGGCGCGCAGACGCGCGTCGATCGCGTTCCACGACTCGGTTTCGAGCCGGACGAGCTCACTGAACAAGCGGCGAAGGTCGGTCACGCGGCTCCCTTCTCGATGTATTCCACGGAATCTAACACGAATGTGGATTCCATGGAATACATGAGGGCGGGGCCGCGTCTTGTCAAGAAAACTGTCCACAGGCACCGTGGCTGTGGACAACTCGGTCACTCGGCCCTTTTCGGGACGGAGAGGCGGTACGCTGGGCTTGGGGCCGCCCCCCGGGACGGGTGGGGGATTCTCTTAACCCGTTAGGCGAGGGTGGCGGGCTTTTCGCTTGCCCCGAAAGTGACCTTCGGGGAATCTGGTGCCCCGAACGTCACTTTCGGGGCACTGGCGCGGGGCACCTCAGCCGAGGAGGGGCTTTCCCGGCGGGTCCGCGATGTCGAGCCGTTGCGGCGCGCGCGAAAAAGCCCGCCGGGTCCGGGGTGGACGGCGGCGGGCCGGGTCGAGAAGGGTCAGCGGGGGCGGCGTGGTTTCCAGACCACCAGCGAGGTCTGCTGCCGCATCGGCACCAGGTCCTTGCGGTACGACGCGTGGATCGACGCCGCCGCCTGTTCGGCCGCGGCGTAGGCCGAGGCCAGTTCTTCGGTCAGTTCCCGCACCCGCATCCGCAGCGCGTCGACCTGGTTCTCCAGTTCGATAATGCGCTTGATGCCGGAGAGGTTGACGCCCTCCTCCTGGGAGAGCCGTTGCACTTCGCGCAGGACGGCGATGTCCCGCATGGAGTAGCGCCGCCCGCCGCCCGCGGTCCGGCCAGGCGAGACGAGGCCTTGCCGGTCGTAGGAGCGGAGCGTCTGCGCGTGCATGCCGGACAGTTGCGCGGCCACCGAGATGACGAAGACCGGGGTGTCCTCGTCGGCGCCGCCTGGAAGCCCCCCGCCCGGAGGCCCGCCGAACACCGCCATCGTGCTCACCGCCCTTGTAGCAGCTCAGTGATCTCCGGACGTGGGTCCTGATCCTTGACGGCTTCCGCGTAACTCTCCAGCGCCGCCTTCGCCTTTTCGTCCACAGTGGACGGAACGGCGACCTGCAGGGTGACGAGCAGGTCGCCCTGCTTGCCGTCCCGCTTCGCGATGCCCTTGCCCCGCACCCGCAGCACGCGGCCGCTGGCGGTACCGGGCGGGACCTTCACCGAAACCTTCGAGTCGAGCGTGGGCACCGTGATCGTGCCGCCGAGCGCGAGCTCCGCGAAGTTCACGCCGACGGTGATCG
Organism: Amycolatopsis sp. CA-230715; assembly: GCF_018736145.1. Classification (GTDB taxonomy): domain Bacteria; phylum Actinomycetota; class Actinomycetes; order Mycobacteriales; family Pseudonocardiaceae; genus Amycolatopsis. The sequence continues at coordinate 4,406,806 of NZ_CP059997.1, read as the reverse complement.
TCAGATCGAGCTCCTTGCGGCCGAACAACGCGTGCGGTGCCACGTGCACGCGGACGAACAGGTCACCGGCCTGCGCGCCGCCGCGGCCCGGTTCGCCCTGACCGGCAAGGCGGATGCGCTGGTTGTCGTCGACACCGGGCGGGATCCGCACGGTGAGCGTCCTGGTGCGGGTGCTGACACCCTCGCCCGCGCATTCGGGGCACGGGTCGTCGATGATCTTGCCGCGGCCACGGCAGTCCTGGCACGGCTCGGAGAACGCGAACGCGCCCTGGCTCCGGCTGACCAGCCCGCTGCCGCTGCACGTCGGGCACAGCCGCGGGCTCGTGCCCGGTTTCGCGCCGTTGCCGCCGCAGGTACCGCACGTGGTCGGGCTCGACAGCCGCAACGGCAGCGTCGCACCCTTCACCGCCTCGACGAAGTCGATCCGCACATCGGTTTCCACGTCCGCGCCGCGCTGCGGGCGGTTCGTGGTGGCACCCGCGGCGCCACGGCGGCCGAACAGGTTGCCCAGCATGTCGCCGAGCCCGCCGAAACCACCGCCCTGCGCGCCAGCCTGGCCGAAGATGTCGCCGACGTCGAAACCGCCACCGCCGCCACCGGGGAAGTTGAACCCGCCGGGCCCGCCGCCGCCGAACAGCTGGCGCGCCTCGTCGTACTCCTTGCGCTTGCCCGGATCGGACAGCACGCCGTACGCCTCGGACACCGCCTTGAACTTCTGCTCGGCCTCGGCGTTGCCCGCGTTGGCGTCCGGGTGGTTCTCCTTGGCCAGCTTGCGGTACGACTTCTTGATCTCGTCCGCCGTGGCGTCGGAGGAGACGCCCAGTTCGCGGTAGAAGTCCTTACCGATCCACTCCCGAGCGCTCATCGGGCGCCTCCTCCCTGGTCGTATCTAGTGTTCCGGGTTTTCTTCCGACTTCGCCGCACCGTCCGCCCCGTCCAGGGGCAGCTCGCCCTCGGACGGCGGGTCGACCGGCGCCGCGGCCGGTTCGTGGTCGGTGACCCCGACCAGCGCGGCCCGCAGCACCCGGTCGCCGAGCCGGTAGCCGCGCCGCATCACCACGGTGACGGTCGGCCCTGCCACGTCCGGCGACGTGTTGTGCTGGACGGCTTCGTGCACGCTCGGGTCGAAGGGCTCGCCCTCGGCACCGAACGGTTCGAGCCCGGCGCGCTGCAACCCGGCGGAGAGCTTGTCTCCCACCGCTTTCAGCGCGCCCGTGTAGTCACCGTGCTGCTCGGCCCGCTCGAGATCGTCGAGCAGCGGAAGCAGGTCGCCGACCACGGACGCCTTGCCCGCGGCCGCGACGGCTTCCTTGTCCCGCTCGACGCGGCGCCGGTAGTTCGCGTACTCCGCCTGCACTCGCTGCAGGTCGGCGGTGCGTTCCGCCAGCTCCTTCTCGAGATCGGTCTGCGCGGGCACGGCTTCGTCCACAAGGGACTCACCGAGCGACGGGCCCGCTTCGGCCGCGGCACCTTCCGGCTCGCCGGGCTCCGGGACGGGCTGCTCGCGCAGCCGCCCCGTGTCCGGGTCGATCTTCCGGCGATCGCGGACCACCACGGGCTCTTCCGGAGCCTGCTGTGCGCTTTCGTCGTGCCTGCCGGTCACTTCTTCGCATCCCCGGACTTGTCGTCGGCCTTCTCGTCGTCGACGATCTCGGCGTCCACCACGTCGTCGGCCTTCGCGGACCCGGCCGCACCGGCAGCGCCCGCGGCACCGGTCGCACCCGCGTCACCGGCGGCCTGCTGCGCGGCGTTCGCGTCGGCGTAGAGCGCGGTCCCGAGCTCCTGGGAAGCCGTGTTCAGCTTCTCGATGGACTCGCGGATCTTCGCCGAGTCGGTGCCCTTGAGCGCCTCGTTCGCCTCGTCGATCGCGGTCTTGACCTTGCCCTTGAGCTCGTCGGGGAGCTTGTCCTCGTTGTCCTTGACGAACTTCTCGGTCTGGTAGACCAACGTCTCCGCCTGGTTGCGGGTCTCGGCCTCTTCGCGGCGGTTCTTGTCCTCCTCGGCGTGCGCCTCGGCGTCCTTGACCATCCGCTCGATGTCCTCCTTCGGCAGCGCGGAGCCACCGGTGATGGTCATCGACTGCTCCTTGTTCGTGCCGAGGTCCTTCGCGAGGACGTGCACGATGCCGTTCGCGTCGATGTCGAAGGTGACCTCGATCTGCGGCACACCGCGCGGCGCGGGCGGAAGCCCGGTCAGCTCGAACATGCCGAGCTTCTTGTTGTGCGCGGCGATCTCGCGCTCACCTTGGAACACCTGGATCTGCACCGACGGCTGGTTGTCGTCCGCGGTGGAGAAGATCTCCGAGCGCTTCGTCGGGATCGTGGTGTTCCGCTCGATGAGCTTGGTGAACACGCCGCCCTTGGTTTCGATGCCCAGCGACAGCGGGGTCACGTCGAGCAGCAGGACGTCCTTGACCTCGCCCTTGAGCACACCGGCCTGCAGCGCCGCGCCGACCGCGACGACCTCGTCCGGGTTCACGCCCTTGTTCGGCTCGCGGCCGCCGGTCAGCTCCTTGACCAGGTCCGACACCGCGGGCATGCGGGTGGAACCACCGACGAGCACGACGTGGTCGATGTCGCCGACGGCGATCCCGGCGTCGCGGATGACGTTGTTGAACGGCTGACGGGTGCGCTCCAGCAGATCGGAGGTGATCTTCTGGAACTCCGCGCGCGACAGCGTCTCGTCGAGGAACAGCGGGTTCTTGTCGCCGTCCACGGTGATGTAGGGCAGGTTGATGCTGGCGCTGTTCGAGCTGGACAGCTCGATCTTCGCCTTCTCCGCGGCCTCGCGGATGCGCTGCAGCGCCATCTTGTCCTTGGTCAGGTCGATGCCGTTGGAGGCCTTGAACTTGTCGACCAGCCAGGTGACGATGCGCTCGTCCCAGTCGTCACCGCCGAGGTGGTTGTCACCGGAGGTCGCGCGGACCTCGACGACGCCCTCGCCGATCTCCAGCAGCGAGACGTCGAACGTGCCGCCACCGAGGTCGAAGACGAGGATGGTCTGTTCCTTCTCGCCCTTGTCCAGGCCGTAGGCCAGCGCGGCCGCGGTCGGCTCGTTGACGATGCGGAGCACGTTCAGGCCGGCGATCTGCCCGGCCTCCTTGGTGGCCTGGCGCTGCGCGTCCTCGAAGTAGGCGGGGACGGTGATCACCGCGTCGGTGATCTCCTCGCCAAGGTACGCCTCGGCGTCGCGCTTGAGCTTCATCAGCACCCGCGCGCTGATCTCCTGCGACGTGTAGGACTTGCCGTCGATCTCGGTCTTCCAGTCGGTGCCGATGTGGCGCTTGACCGACCGGATGGTGCGGTCGACGTTGGTGACCGCCTGGTTCTTCGCGGGCTGCCCGGTCAGCACCTCGCCGTTCTTGGCGAAGGCGACGATGGACGGGGTGGTGCGGGATCCTTCGGAGTTGGCGATGACCGCCGGCTCGCCGCCCTCCAGGACGGCGACGACCGAGTTGGTCGTGCCGAGGTCGATGCCGACCGCTCGCGCCATGATGTTCCTCCTGATCAGTGCGGCTGAACCGCGGTGTACTACGTTTCTGACCTGCACAGGTGCGCCCGCGTTGAGCGGGTCCTGCTCAAGTTCTATCGAGAGAGAGCCGCGGCCGTCAAGCTGGACTTGAGTCGGGGTGGCTCAACCTTTCTGCCTGTCCAACGTGCCACCTGCGGGAGTTGTTCCCTCAGGCAGGGCAGATCGCACCTTTCGCCGGTGTGACGCCGCTCACCAGGTACTTCGCGATGGCGCCGCGCGCGCAGCCCGAGTTGTAGGTGCCCGAGTGCCCCGGCGCCGCGTAGGTGAGCAGGGCGCCGTTGTCGATGCGGGACGCCAGGCCCTTCGCCCAGACGAGCGGGGTCGCCGGGTCGTGCTCCCCGCCGACGACGAGGATCGGCACGGTCCCGGAGATGTGCTCGGGATGCGGCGGGTTCTTCGGCGGGACCGGCCAGCCGGTGCACGCGGTGGTGATCGTCCAGAACTCCGAGTACCGCCACGAGTGCGGCGCGACGCGCTTCACCTCGTCGCGGGCCGCCTTCAGGTCGCGCGGGCCGGTGAACGGGGACGGGAGGTCGTGGCACCCGATACCGATGTAAGCCGGGTAGTCCGCCCTGGTGAACTGCGACGCCGTGGTCAGCGCGCTGGCGTCGGCGCGCGCGTCGACGAGCGCCTTCGACAGCGCGGGCCACGCGCGGGAGAGGACGAGGTTGTTGTAAGCGCCCGAGGCCAGTTCGTCGGCGGTCGCGGGGCGGCCGAGGTGCTTGGACGACACCTTGCCCCGCTCGCCGTCCGCCATGAGCGCGTCGTAGTAGGCGAGGACGTTTTGCCCGCGAAGCGCGCACTCGGGCGCGGTCGCGCACCAGGTCGCGAACTGGTGCCAGGCGTCCTCGACGGCCGCGGCCTCGTCGACGATCGCCCGCCGCGACGAGCGGCTGTGGTCCATCGCGCCGTCGAGCACCATCGCGCGCACGCGCTGCGGGTACTTCGCGGCGTACATGGCGCCGATTTCGGTGCCGTAGGACAGGCCGAACCAGGAGATCGTCTCCTCGCCGAGCGCCGCCCTGATCGCGTCGACGTCCTCGACGACGCTCGCGGTGTCCGCGTTGGCGAGCAGGGGACCGGTCTTGGCGAGGCACCGCTCGCCCGCGGCCCGGTTGAACGCGGCGAGCCGGTCGAACCCGGCCCGGTCAGCGGGGAACCGGTTCACCGCGGGGTCGTACGGCCGGTCGCACCGGATCGCGGGGGTGGACTTCCAGATCCCGCGCGGATCGAAGCCGATCACGTCGTAGCGCTGGCGGATTTCGGCGAATTCCGGGGTGCTGAAACCGATGTCGGCGTAGGCGATGCTCGCTGTGCCGGACCCGCCTGGTCCGCCGGGATTGGTCAGCAGCGAGCCGACGCGGTGCGCCTTGTCCTTGGCGGGCAAGCGGTTCAGCGCGATCTTCACGGTGCCGAGCGCCGGGTTCGCCCGGTCGATCGGCACCTCGACCGACGCGCATTCGACGGTGGGGTCGGTGCCCTGGATGGCACACGGAGTCCAGGTCAGCGTCGAGGGATCGGCCGCGGCGGACCCGGCGGCGAGCACCGACACCGGCACCAGAAGGGCAGCGGCGGCAAGGGTTTTGAGCTTCACACGGTCCTCGGTTCGAAGTCAGGTCAGGACGGTCGCACGGTGACCGGGCCGGTTCCGGTGCGCGCCTCGACGGTGTTCGGCGCGGACGGCGTGTTCGGGACGCGGAGGTCGACGGGCCCGGTCTGCGCGTCGGCGGTCACGCGGTACGCCGACGGCGGCACGGTCACCGTGACCGCGCCCGTCTGCGCGGCCGCGTACACCGTGCCCGGTTTGGTCTGCGCGGTGCGCACGTCACCGGTCTGCGCCTCGGCGCGCACGGCGCCGCTCACCCCGCGCACGTCGATCCCGCCGGTGGTGGTGCGCACGTCGGCCGAGGCCGCGCGGTCGAGGTCGATGGACCCGATGCCGACGAAACCGGACACCGGCAGCGCGGCGGGCAGCACCACGTCGTAGTCCACCGAACAGCCTTCGCCGCAGCCGTTCAGCACGAGCGCGCCGCCGTCCACGTGGTGCGAGTCGCCGACCGGCTTACTGCCGGTGAACTTCAGCTCGCGGCGGATCGAAACCGGCGCGCCGTCCTCGACGTGGACCTTCACCCCGCCGGTCGGGATGTCGAACTTCACCACCGAAACCGGTGCCGTGATCGGTTTCCCGTCGCTGGCCGCTTCGGCGGGTCCCAGCCCGTTGCAGGCGGTGATGGTCAGCGCCACCGCGGCGCCGAGCACGACGGCGCCCAGCACGCGCACTTCGGTCTTCCCCATGATCGGTCTCTACCCCCGGATGTCTGATGTGGACTTGTCTCAGGCGGCCACGACGGAGACGTCGCCGCTGCCGGTGTCGAGGTCGAGCAGGTGCGTGCCGGACGCGCTCTGGTTGACCGAGATCTTCCGGTCGCCGCTGCCCGAATCGCCTTCCACGCGGTAGGTGTCCTGCGGGATCACGAGCTTGACGCTGCCGCTGCCGGTGTGCGCGCGGACGTCCTGCGGGCTGGTGACCTTCAGGTCGACGTCGCCGGACTGCGCCTCGGCGTCGGTCTTCGCGCGCAGCCCGTCGCCGCGGACGTGCCCGGACTGGGCGTGCGCCTTCACCTCGCCGCCGATGTCGTGCACCTCGATGTCACCGGAAGTGGTGCCGACGGTCGCGGGCCCCTCGACGCCCTGCACGGTGACCTGGCCGGAAAGAGCGGAGACATCCACGCTCGCGACCCCTTTGATCCGCACGTCCCCCGAACCGTTCTTGCCGGTCACCGCGGTCCCCTTCGGCACCACGACGTCGTAGTCGACGGAACAGCCGCTGCCGCAGTCCGCGAGCACCAGCGTGTCGCCTTCGACGCGAAAGGAATTGCCCGGCTTGTCGCCCCAGTGGTAGTTGAAGGCCTGCCGGACGGTCGACTCCGTGACGTCCCCGGTCTGAATGTCGATCTTGCCGGAGCTGTTGTCGATGCGCACCGATTTCACCGCCTGCGCGACCGACGCTTCGGCGTGCGCCGAGGACGGCCACCACCAACCGGTGGCCATGACCACACCGAGCCCGATCAGCGCGAGCCCCCCGAGTGCCAGTGCGGGCCGTCCCATTGAGTCCTCCAGTCGCAGGTTTTCGACGTCGATGACGCTAAGGCGTCGGATGCCCCGGTCACATCGGGGTGATCCCCCGGATCGCCCCTGAGGCTGCCCCTACCTCCACCCCGGCGGGCGCGGCACGGCCGCACTAGAGTCGGCGGCGCAGCTTCCCCGAGTACCTGGAGGATCGATGCCGCAGCCGCCCAACCCGTACGACTTCCTTCCCCCCGCGCCCGGTTTCACCCTGCGCAGCAACGACGTCGCCGACGGCGAACCGCTCGCCACCCCGCACCTCAGCGGCATCTTCGGCGCGGGCGGCGAGGACCGGTCGCCGCACCTTTCCTGGGAAGGCGCCCCCGAGGGGACGAAGAGCTTCGTCGTCACCTGCTACGACCCGGACGCCCCCACCGCGAGCGGGTTCTGGCACTGGGCCGTGCTCGACATCCCGGCGTCGACGACCGAGCTTCCCTCCGGCGCCGGTGATTCGAGCGGTTCCGGCCTGCCCGCGGGCGCGCGCACGCTGAAGAACGACGGCGGCGTGAAGCAGTTCCTCGGTGCCGCGCCGCCACCGGGACACGGCCCGCACCGCTACATCTTCGCCGTGCACGCACTCGACGTGTCGCTCGCGGACACCGTCGACGAGAACGCCACGCCCGCGTTCCTCGGCTTCAACATGTTCGGCCACACGCTGGGCCGCGCGACGATCACGCCGACCCACGAGAACAAGGGCTGAGGCGCACCGGCGGGCGCGGCCCGCTCATCGAGCGCGTTCGATGACGTCCGCTCCCGCCGCGGCGCCGCCCGCCGCGCGCAGGGCCCGCTTCATCCGGGCCAGGCGGGCACGGACAGCGTCGTCGCGCGCCACTCGCTCGACGTCGGCGAGCGGATCCGTGCCGTCCGAAACGACGCCGAGCCCGAGTTCGGCCGCTCGTGCCGCGTTGACCCGCTGTTCGGGTGCCTGCGGCACGGCGACGACGGGCACTTCGTGGTCGAGCGCTTCCATCGTCGACCCCATCCCGGCGTGCGTGACGAACGCCCGCGCGCGGCGGAGCACCGCTGGCTGCGGAACGAACGGTGAGATGTCCACATTGGACGGAACGGGCGGCAGGCCCGCGAGATCGACGTGCGGGCCGACGGACATCACCACGTGCCAGCGCGTACCGGCGAAGGCGTCGATCACGGCGCGGAAGAACCCGGGGCGGTTGGTGAACGCGGTGCCGAGGGAAACCAGCACCACGTCCGCGCCGGGGCCGTCCCACACCTCATCGGACCGGTGACTCCTCGACGGCCCGATGAAGTGGAAGCTCTCGTCGAAGGTGTCGCCGTCGATCTGGAACTCCCGCGGCACGAACACCAGTTTCGCCACCGGTTCCGCGCCGCCGTGTTCGGCGAGCAGCGCACCGACTTCGGCTCCGTAGGCGGCGAACCCGGGATGGGACGGGTCGAACCCCGGGATCAGCCGCGCGACGTCGAAATGCTCGTTGGTGGCGAAGGTCGGCACGAGCGACACCAGCGGCACGCCGAACGCGCCCGCCAGCAGTGGGCCGAGCACCACCGAGTCGGCGCAGACCACCGCGGGCTCGTCCGCCCGGAACCGGGTCAGCAGGCCGGGCAGCGCCCGCCGTGTCGCGGCGAGGAACCCGCGCATGTCCGCCAGCACGTCGTCGACGGAGAAGGCGGTGTTCGCGCCCGCGCCCGGCGCCCAGTCCACCTCGACCGGGACCGCGCCCGCGCGGGCGACCACCGGGGCCAGCTCGGGCCCGGTCACGAAGCTGACCCGGTGCCCGCGCCGGACCAGTTCCTCCACCAGGCCGAGCACCGGGTTGACGTGCCCGCGGGCTGGCGGGGTCGTGCACACCACATGCATTTCATCACCTCGAATAACTAGATACATCTAGCTACTAGACGGTGCTAAGTTTAACGGCATGTCCGAGCCCGCGGCACTGATCGGCGAGCTGATCAGGTTGTCCACCCCCGTCGGCCGCACCCTCGCGGGCGAACTCGGCGTGTCCGTGAACGACCTGGCCGCACTGCACCACCTGGTGGGCAGGACTCCCTTGGGTCCGGCCGAACTGGGCAGGCGGCTCGGCATGTCGACGGCTTCGGCCACCGCGCTCGTCGACCGGCTCGAACGCGGGGGCTATCTGCGGCGGCGCCCCGATCCCCGCGACCGGCGCCGGATAGTGCTCGAAGCCACCGAGGCGATCGCGGAGCGCTCCATGGCGGCGATCGCCCCGCTGGCCGAAGCCGTGGCCGCGATCCCGCTCGACGACGACGCCCGCGAAGCCGTGACGAGCTACCTTGACGAGGTGCTCGCCGCGATGCGTTCCTTCGCCGAAGGCACAGCACTTCCGGACCGGACCTGAAAGGTGGACCGCATGACCACCAAGAAGGACATGGCGCGCGAGGAACGAACGGACCTCGCCGCGTTCCTCGCGACGCTGTCCCCCGAGCAATGGGAACACGAAAGCCTGTGCGAGGGGTGGCGCGTCCGCGAGGTCGTCGCGCACATGACCAGCTACGAGGAACTCGGCTTCGGCGGTGTGCTCGCGACGTTGGTCAAGGGCCGGTTCCAGCCGGGCCGGATCAACGACATCGCGCTGGCGCGCTACCGCACCCGTTCCCCGGAGGAGCTGCTCTCGTTCCTCAACGCGCACCTCGAACCGCGGGGTTTCACGACGTTGCTCGGCGGCATGATCGGGCTCGTCGACGGGTTCATCCACCACCAGGACATCCGCCGCCCGCTCGGCCTGCCGAGGGAAATGCCGGAAGAGCGCCTGAAAACCGTGCTGTCGTGCGCGCTGAAGGCGCCGCCCGTCGGCGCCGGTCCGCGTTCGCGCGGGCTGCGGCTGGTCGCCACTGATGTCGACTGGACGAACGGGACCGGCCCGGAGGTGCGCGGCACCGGTGAGGCGATCCTGATGGCCATCGCCGGCAGGCGCGGTGTGGTGGACGAACTTTCCGGCCCGGGGCAGCCGACGCTCGCCGCCAGGATCGGCTGACTCAGGCGGGCAGGTTCCCGTCCACAATGGATTCCCACCCTCAGGTCTGGTTCAGGTAGGCGAGCACGGCGAGGACGCGGCGGTTTCCCTGGCCGTCGTCGGTGATGCCGAGCTTGCCGAACATGGACGTCGTGTACTTGCTGACCGCGCTTTCGCTGAGGAACAGCCGCTGGCCGATGGCCTGGTTGGACAGGCCCTCCGCCATCAGGGCGAGCACCTCGTGCTCCCGCTCGGTGAGGCCTTCGAGCCGCCGGTTCGAGGATCCGGCGGACAGCAGCTTGGTGATCACGGCGGGATCCATCGCGGTGCCGCCCCCGGCGACGCGGTGCAGCGCGTCGTCGAACTGGTCGGCGTCGAACACGCTCTCCTTGAGAAAGTACCCGACCCCGCTCGCGCCGTCGGCCAGCAGTTCGCGGGCATAAAGCTGTTCGACGTGCTGGGAGAGGATGAGGACCGGCAGCCCCGGTACCGCGCGGCGGGCGGCGAGGACCGCTTGCAGGCCCTCGTCGGACTGGGTCGGCGGCATCCGGACGTCGACCACGGACACCTCCGGCCGCCACTTCAGCAGCGCGTCGAGCGTTTCCGGTCCGGTGGCCGCCGTCGCCACCACCTCGTGCCCGTAGGCTTCGATGAGGCGGACCATCCCCTCGCGCAGCAGGTAGAGGTCCTCGGCTACCACGATTCGCATGGCACCATCATCCTCGCCGTGGTCGGCCCGCCCCGCGGGCTGGTGATCTCCAAGGTGCCGTCGAACACCGCGAGGCGGCGGCGCAATCCCGCGAGGCCTCCGTCCGGCCGCTCCTCGGCGCCGCCCTTCCCGTCGTCTTCGACGTCGACGACGATGCCGGTGTCGTCCTTGGCGATCGAAATCCGCGCACCGCTCGCCCCGGAGTGCTTGGCCGCGTTGGTCACCAGCTCGGCGATTCCGAAGTAGACGGCGGATTCGAGCGGCGGGTCCAGGCGCAGTTGGACGTCCGCGTTCACCACCGTCTCAAGTGGACTGTCCAAGGCGAACGCGCGGACCGCGTCGACGAGCCCCCGTTCGGACAGCACCGGTGGGCTGATTCCCTTGATGAGTTCCCGGAGTTCGGCCATCGACGAAGCCGCGCCGGACCGCGCTTCGGCGAGCAGCGCCTTGGCACGGCCGGGATCGGTGTCCATCAGCTTTTCCACCGTCGCCAGCGAAATCCCGAGCGAGACCAGCCGAGCCTGCGCGCCGTCGTGCAGATCCCGTTCGATGCGCCGGATTTCCGCCGCCTGCGCGACCGTGGTGTCCGCGCGCTGCGCCGTCAGCTCGTCGACGCGGTCCGCCAGTTCCATCGCGGGCGAAGCACGCAAGAAGCGAACGGCCACCGGCTCGACGAGCCGCCACGCGAACGGCGCGCTGCCGACGGCCACGACCACACCGAGGATCCCGACGAGGGGCGCCGACCAGCCGAACCCGAGCACCGCGGCCACGACCCCGGCGGGCGGGACCGCCGCGACCAGTCCCGCGGTGAGCGGCAGGATCGCCGTGAAGCGCAGGTCGCGCCAGGTGGCGGGATCGCTCCACCAGAGCTTCATCCGCTGGTCCTGGCGGGCCTCGCGGCTGCTGCGCGAGTACGACGATCCGTTCCACCAGTACCCGGTGGACATGCGCACCACCGGCGCGGCCTGCCGGTACCCGGCGGGGATAGCGATGCCCGTCCACTTCTCGACGAGGGAGCGGATGATCCGGCACACCGGGCGGGACAGCGCGAGCGTGCCGAGACAGGCCCACACGAACGGCCCGATCCCCGCCCACGGGCTGCCCCACCAGATCGTCAACACCACGGCGGCGGCCCAGACCGCGGGCACCAGCATGCTGACGGCCACGACGGCGCACGCCCGCCCGAACCCCGCGAAGGCACTCGACACCATCTGCTCTTCCTTCCCTCCGGCTTGGTGTGTCCACTGTGCACCGGCCGGGCGCCCGTGTCCCAGTGGTCCGGGCCAGGAGTAGGTCCAGCCACACCCTCCCGTGCGCCCAGACCGATACCGGGCGGGCCGCGCGCTTCCTAACTTCGGAACCACACGAAGGAAAGGGAGAAAAATGGAAACCACCAACGTCTTCGACACCGTGAAGAAGTCCGTCGCGGCCTACGGCGCGTTCAGCGTCGCCGTGCTCGCCACGGTCGTCGTCCTCTCGGTCACCGGACACGAAGTGTCCTCGTTCATGTGGGGCCGGTCGGCGGGGATGTTCGCGAGCGCCGTGGTCACCTACTGGTTCGCGGTACTCGCCGCACGGGGAAAGCGCTGGGCCTACGTGCGGGTGCGGATCATTTCGGTCCTCGCGCCGATCGCGCTCGTCGCCGTCGACAGCATTCCGGGCGCGCTCCCGCTGTGGTTCGTCGTGCTGCAGATCGCGGGCGCGGTCGCTCTCCTGCCCGCCGCGTTCCTCGTCAACGGGCGAGCCGTTCGCGGGCGGCTTCGGTCATCGGAGTGAACAGGTTCACCAGGTTGCCGTCGGGGTCGCGGAACAACAGTGAGCGGTTCCCCCACGGCATCGTGGTCGGTTCCTGCACGATCTCGGGGACCGACCCGGCCAGTCGTTCGTACTCCCGGTCGACGTCGTCGACGAGGAATTCGAGGATCGCGGTCCGGTTTGACTCGGGCACGGCCGCTCCGGCGCTGAACAGCGCCATCGTCTCGGCGCTGCCGATCGCGAGCGTGCACGACGGGCCAACGAGTTCGGCGAACTGCTCGGCGGGCCGGCGCGCTTCGACGCCGGTCACGCGTTCGTAGAACTCGGCGAGGCGGGCGACGTCGTCGGTGATGACGCGGACGGAAACGAACTGCACGGCGGATCCTTTCGGTGGTCGTTCTCCAGCACCGACCACGCTAGAAGCAATACCGGGCAGAATCCGCCCGGTATGATTCGGCGATGACCCGGCCGATCGCCCGCGTGCTGTCGCTACTGGAAATCCTCCAGCGCGGCGGCACCCGGACCGTCGCCGAACTCTCCGAACGCCTCGATGTCGACGAACGCACGGTCCGCCGCTACGTGGAGCACCTGCTCGACCTGGACGTGCCGGTCCGCTCGGTCCGCGGACGGTACGGCGGATATCGCCTGTCACCCGGCTACCGGATGCCCCCGCTGATGCTCACCGACGAAGAAGCGCTCGCCGTCCAGCTCGGTCTCGTCGCGGGCAGGCGCGCCGGGCTGATCACCACCTCCGTCGCGGCCGCCGAGAGCGCGGCCGCGAAGATCCGGCGCGTCCTGCCCGAAGCCGTCGGCCGCCGTCTCGACGCGCTGCTGGCGGTCGCCGATTTCACCGCGCCCGCGCGGCCGGTGCTCACCGCGGAGGCCGAAGTGCTGCTCACCGTCGCCGAAGCGGCGCGGGATCGCCGCCCGGTCGAACTCGGTTACACCGCGGGCCACGGTGGCGCCAGCGAACGCGTCGTCCATCCGTACGGGGTCGTGGCGCATTCCGGGCGGTGGTACCTGACCGGGTCCGACTCCGCCAGCGGAGAGGTCCGCACGTTCCGCGTCGACCGGATCACGGCCGCCACGGCGGGCACCGGAACCTTCGACGTGCCAACGGGTTTCGACCCCGCCGCGCACGTGCTGACCGCGATCGCCGAAGCACCGCACCGGTACCGGGTGGCGGTGCGGATCCGTTCGACGCCCGAGCACATCCGTTCCGTCTTTCCGCCGAGCATCGCGGCCTTGACGGAGGATGCGCCTTGGGTCCGGGCCAAGATCCGCGCGCACCGGCTCGACTGGATTCCGCCGCTGCTCGCCGCGCTGGACCGGCCGTTCGTCATCGACGGGCCCGAAGAACTGCGCGATCTCGTGCGCGCACTGGCCACCCGCTTGGCCGCCGACGCCGACGAAAGCTGATCAATTCTCCCCGCGTCGCGCGGTGAACACGGCGAACATCGAACTCTCCAGCAGCACCGCCCAGAACTCGGATCCGCGTTCGGCGAGATCCGGTTCGGGAACCACCGTCGGGTAACGGCGGACTTCCGTGAGCCCCGCCGCCGCGCACGATTCCTCGAGCACGCCGGACGGCCAGCCGAACCCGCTGAATTCGAACGGCGGATCGCTGTGCACGCGGATGCGGGTTTCCACGCATTCCCCGGTGTACCCGCCGGGGAAGACGGTCATCCCGTAGCGGGGGTAGTCGTCCAGCCGGTCCGAGCCCGCGTCCGGATTCGGCACCACGATGAGCAGTTGCCCGCCGGGGACCAGGTTCTCGGCCAGGTTCGCCACCATGCGGTCGTAGGAGTCCCGGTCGCCCACGTGGCTGAGCGGCCAGATCGCGGCGACCACGTCGAATTCGCCCAGCTTCGGCATCGTGAGGCCGTCGTACCGTTCGTAGGCGATGCCGAGCGGTTCGCGTTCCTCGGCCGCCCGCGCGACGGCGAGCATTTCCCGCGCCGGGTCGACGCCGAGCACCTGCCGCGCGCCCGCCCGCCGGAACAGCCTGGCGTAGGTACCGGTTCCGCAGCCGACGTCCAGCACCGTGCGATCACGGAGATCGGGCACCGCGGAGAGCACGGTGGCCCGCTCCGCGATCCCGAACGGGAGGTCCCCGACCTGTTCGTAGAGTTCGCCGATTTCGTCGTACTGGCTCGTTTCCGGCATGCGGCAACGCTAACCCCGGAAGTGCCCGCGTGGGATCCGCCAAACCGCCCTAAAACAGTGGCCGCGGCAGGGAAAATTGGTACGGAAAGGAAACCGCCATGACCGTTTCCGACCCGTCCGTTCCCGTAGTCCGCATCAATCCCGGTGCGGAATTCCCCGTCCTCGCGTGAATCCAGGGCAGCGCTTACGCGTTCGGGGCTTCAGGCGGATGCCGCCGTGCGATGAACGCCGTGTTCGACGGCATCGAACGCCCGGTTCAGGCGCTGACGGTGCGCCGTGGCGACGTCGGTGAGGTCGTCACCGTCGAGCCGTCGTCGTACCGTCTCGACGGCGACCGTCCGGTATGCGGCGACGAGCAGGGCCGCCGTCAACGTGCTGTCACCGGAGAACTTCGGGTCCGTGGCGAGCTCGGCGGCCAGCTCTGTTTCGATCTCGTACGCGAATGCCCGGAGTCTCGCGATCAAGGCGGGCGAAGCCGTGACGGTCCGCATCATCGGTTCGATGTCCCCGTTCAGGCCGGACAGCACATGGCGCTCCTCCGCGAACGCGAGAGCGGTCCGGCGGAGTGTCTCGACGGCGCTGCTGTCGCCGGTTCGCTCGCGGACCGCGGTCCGCACGATGTCGACAACGTCCGGAAGGCGATCGAGCAGGAGGTCTTCCTTGCGCTCGAAGTGCGAGAACACGGTCACCTTGGACACGCCGGCGGCCGCGGCGACCTCGGCGATCGTGACGTCGTCGAAACCGCGCTCCAGGAACAGTTCGCTCGCGACCTCGGCGATGCGCGCCCGCGTCTTGGCGCCGCCGCGATCTCCTCGATTTGGCATGTGAAAAGAACTCCCTCGCTACGCCTACCCGTACACAGTGTACGTTTTTGCCGAATTCACCGGACACGAAGCCCCGGGATTTCGGGAAGCCGCCAAGCGCCGCCCCGGTCTTCCGTCGAGAACCGCGCGACGAGATCGGGAATGCGCAGGAAAGTGGCCAGTCCGGTGACGGTCAGGAAAGCGTTGATCCCGAATCGGCTCTGCGGCATGCCGAGGCGCAGCAGGCGCGGTTTCACCTCGGCCTGGATCTCGTCGACGAACGGCCGGAGCGCCGTGTCGTAGTTCGCGAGCGCCCGCGACAGGTCCGTGGGGTGCCGGTTGATCTCACCGGCCAGGACGTAGGCGCCGACCAGGCCGCCGGAGACCCCCATGCCGCTGTAGGGGGAGGCGCAGTGCGCGGCATCCCCGACCAGGGCCACGCGCCCCTGGGACCAGGTGTCCGTGCGGACCTGCACGACCTCCTGGGAGTAGAAGTTCGGGGTCGTCTCCATGCCGCCGATGAACCGGTCGGTCTGCCACCCCGCGCCGCGGAACCGCTTGGCCCAGAACGCTTTCTGGCGTTCGACCGGCTCGCGATGGACGGCCGAGGCTTCCTCCGAGGTTTCCCGCAACACGAAGTACACCTGGGTCTCGTCCGGGTTGTGACTCCTGCGCATGATCATCCGGCCGCCGGGTGCGTTGTAGGTGTCGCGGATGTTGCTGTCCGACGCGATGCGCGGAACGAACCAGTACGACATGTGGATCCCCGTCTGCCAGTACGGCTCCGGAGTCCCGGCGGGCAGGATGGCCCGCCGGACGCGCGACCCCTGCCCGTCGGCACCGACCAGCAGGTCGAACTCGTCGGACGAGCCGTCGGAGAAATGAGCGACGACCTTCTTCTCATCCTGTTCGAAGCGGTCCACGCTCGTCCCGAAGACGTAGTCGACGTCGTCCTTCGTCGCATCGTTGAGAATGCGCACGAGGTCTCCGCGCATGATCTCGTACTCGGAGGTCAGAGTCTGGCGCCCCTGGCCGGACGTGTTAGCCATGATCGTCGCCCTCGGCTTGCCCTGGGCATTCACGAAGGCGACACCGGCTTCGTCCACGAGCTTGCTCTTCACCACGTCGAGAAGCCCCATGGCCTCGACCGCCTCGATGCCTTGACCGCGGAGATCGACCTGCGCGCCGGTGGCTCGCAGCGCCGGGAACCGCTCGACGACCACGACTCGATGACCACCTCGCACCAGCCAGTAGGCCAATGCCTGTCCCGCGACGCCAGCGCCGCAGATGAGGACCTTCAGGGAGCGCGCTCCGGATGTGGCTGTCATGACACCGATTCCCCTCTCTCGTACCAGGAAGACGGTCGAGCGGCACCCGTCCCGGTCTTCCCGGTCTGGCCTGACACGATCCACCTTTACTCGATAAGCTTACCAGGTAAGTTTATTGAGTCTAGGGCGTGTGGTCCGGGAGAAGCCCGGTCCCTTCCCTCTGCGAACAGCGTCGAGAGGCTTCCTGTCGCTTGGTGAACCGAGGCCTACAGAAGCGTGCGCACAACGGATCCGGGTTCGTCGAGCCACACTGTCTGGGTGCCCGCGGTGATGGTGACGCCGAACCGGTCGGCGCCCGGTTCGCCGTGTTCGTGCCACCAGCCGTAGGCGGCTTCGACCTCGTCCCAGAGCCGGCGCGGCCCGCACTGGCGGACCGTCCAGTCGGCTTCGAGGCTGGCGTAGGAACCCGTGGTGCGATCACCGAGTTCGACGACGTGGTTCTCGTCTCCGACGACGAGCGAGGCGCTGGGCAGTCTCACCCCGATCGCGAACTGGCCCTTCGCCGGGTTCAGCATGCGGTCGAGGTCGGCCTCCCGGCAGTGTGTGGCCCGCACATCCGCCGTTTTTCCTGGCACCCAGCCGATCCGCGCACGCCGCCGCCGGGCCGCGAAGCTTCCGGAAAACCGTCCACATGCGACAGTGGGATCGGTGAAGTCCACAGTGAGCAGTGCCCCGCCGGTGTAGCCCGTTCCCCACGGCGTAACCAGCCTGCCACCGAGCCGCAGCCGGTACAGCCACGACCACGGCACGAATTCCCGCGCCCGCGCGGTGGAAATCACCCTGTCGTAGAGCGCGCCCGCGACGGCACCATCGCCGGTCACGACCGTGATCCCGGCAGGCACCGCTTCCGCGATCCCGGCGCCGATTCCGAGCACGTCATCACCGGCTTGCGGATCGAGCGCCGCCAGCAGGTCGGCGACCGCGCTCGCTTTTCCCATGTGTCCAGGCTCGACGGTGCCCCGATGCACCACAAGCTCTCGTTCGGGGACCGGTCCCCGAACGTCGCTGTTAAACACCGGGCGTGACCCGACTCGGTGCTGTTCGTCTCACGCTGACGGCGTTGTCGTGCCTGGTGGTCTTGACCGCGTGCGGCGACCCGGCCTCTCCACCGCGGGAACCCCGGCCGCCCGAGCCGTCGCCGAAAGTGAACGCGGCCGAGGCCGGGCAGCGGCTCGCCGAGCACCTCCGCCGTTTCGGCCACGCGGTGTTCGAGCCGGAAGCCCGCGTCACGCCGCCGATCGCGACCACGGCGGTCGGCTGCCCCGGCGGCCCGTCGTGGGGTGTGGTGCCGCGCGCGGAGTCCACCGTGAACAGTGCGGTGCCACCGAAGAAGCAGTTGCAGGATCTGGTGAACTGGTTGCTGCGCAACGATTTTGAGCAGGACGTCGACGTCAGCAGCAAGGTCCCGCCCGATATCGACCGCACTCTCGTGCACCCCGACGGCACCCGCCTCCACCTGGCCGTGCCGAACGGCCAGCCCCCGCTCACCCTGACGGTGACCGGCCCGTGCTCCTGGCCGTCGGACCGTCCTGGCGGCCCGCCTCCTGGCGGTCTCAAGCCGTTGCGCGGGGAATCCGGCCCGATGACCGCGGGTGGTAACGAAGTGTGTTCCTCGCCGCGCAACTACGTGTACAACCGGGACGCGCCCCCGTTCACCGGCACCGGCCCGCACCCGATCACGCTGGTCGATCTGGACAGGGCCATCGGTTCGACCGGCACTTCGGGCCCGAAGCAGGCCGGTTACCCGCTGCTGCCAGGCTGGGAGCCGCGCCGCGCCGGGAGTTCGGACGTCGACACGACCAAGGTGCAGCTGATCGCCTGCGTGCACGCCGAAGAGGCGCCCGGCGGCAGTAAGAAGGTCACCTGCCGGTTCGACGAAGGCCCACTCACTTTCGATCTGGTCGAGTCCACTTACCGGGTCACCGTGCGGGAAGCGCGCACCGGCAACCAGCTCGCCGATCTGACGCTGCGCGGCACGCAGGGCGACAAGCAGAGCTGCCCGACCGCGGTGACCTACTACAAGGACATCACGCCCAGGCTTCTCCGCGGCATCGACATCGCGGGTTTCCGGGACCCGCTCCGCCCCCTGGTCGAAGGGTCCCGTTAGGACGGTCAGGTGAAGCCGGTGGGGTCGTCGGTGTAGGTGCGGCCGTCGGGCGCGATGACCGTGGTGTTTCCGTTGGCGTCGGTGTGGAATCCCAGCCGGGTTCGTCGCGGAGGCCGTCATGGATACGGCAGAACGGGCGGATGTTGATTTTGTCGGTACCGCCGCCCATCTCCGGCGAGATTTCCCCGCATCCGGCGAGCTCGCCCGGGTTGTTCCGCATCCCCATCAGGGTCGGCAGATCGATGTAGACGAAGATCTGCGCCTTCGGTTTACCACCGCACTCGCCACCCAGGCATCGCTCCACCAACGCATCCACTCGAAGTTGATCCATGGTGCGCTCATCGCCTTGGCGCTTCTTTCCAGCGCATCCCGATCACAGGCGGCGTAGATCGCCTGGGCGCGGTCGGAGGGTAGTTCGGCGAACAGAGTCGAAGATCCGTGATCCCCGTGCCGGATCTCCAACATCCGCGCCGCGGTCTTGGCCTGCCGCCGCGCCTCATATCCTTCCGGGTCGACTCGCATCAGCAGTGTGTTGACCATCCTCCGCAGTGAAGCCGAGTTCTTGTTCTCGAACTTCAGCCGCGCATCCACTTCCCGCGCGACCTCCTGGGAAGCGCACGCGGTGGCCTCGAACACCTTCGCCGCCATCCCCTCATCAATGACCCCGTTCTCCAGCGCTTCCAGGGTGCGGGGCAGGTATGAGGTCAACGCGTCAGCGAGCGCCGTCTTCCGCTCCGCCCCCGCCTGGGTGCAGTTGCACGACAACGCCACCCACGCCAGCACCGATCTTCGCGACCACTCCTGATTCATGGACGCGATTTGCCGAAGCAGCATCGCCTGCCCATACCGTAACCACCTCTTCCAATGCTCCGCAGATCACAACCTGCCACAACGCGCCCACAGCGAAACAGAGCCCAAAAAGCGAACGGGACCGACAATGCGTCGGCGCGCCGCAGGCGCGCCGTAGACCTACACCGTGCCCACCAAACACGTCACCGCTGAGACGGCCGCTCCAAATACGTGGAATCCGGCGCACCGAACCCGAACTGCGCATACAACCCATGCGCATCACTCGTGTGCAACATCCACCGCATTTTCGCCCCAGATCCGTTCTCGATCATCTCGTGCACGAGCGCCTTCCCGAGCCCATTCCCACGAGCCGAACCGAGCACGAAAACGTCAGCGAGATACGCAAGACTGACCCCATCGGAGATCGCCCGCGCATAACCGACCATGCGCCCGGAAGATTTTTCGTACACCCCGACGATCCGCCACGCCGCCGCCAACTGCGCCTCCACATCGGAGCGCTCCCGCCAGCGGGCCCAGTACGCCTCGGTGGCCATGAAGTCCCACACCACGTCGGTGTCCACCCTGGTGCGGTCGTCGTCGAGTTCGTAGTCGCCCTTGATCGTGATCATGTCCGCGAAACTAGCCGATGAGTGGCGCGAATCTGTACCAGTTTCCGCGGACCAGCCCCGAAAACTGTCGGACCCCAGTGACAGAATGAGGTCATGGCGACACCCATCGCATCCCCCCCGCGCCCGCGCACTCGGCGCCGCCCTGCGAGCGGCCCGGGAGTCGCGGGACATCGGCCTGCGCGAACTCAGCCGGATCGAAGGCATCAGCCACGCGATGCTTTCCCTGTGGGAGAAGGGAACCCGACTACCCAAGGTGAAGGAAGTGGCCGCCATCCTCGGCTGCCTCAGCATCATCGGGGATGAGCGGGACCGGATCCTCGAACTGGCGGAGCACGCGCACGAGCCGAACTGGCTCGAGAAGGTGATGCCCAACGCACCGCAAGACCTCACCTCGTACATCGAGTACGAGCGGACCGCTACCGAAATCACCGTTTGGCATCCGCTGCTGATTCCTGGTCTGCTGCAGTCCGGAGACTACGCCCGCGCTGCCATCGCTTCCGATCGGCGCAACCGCGAAGAGGTCGACAAGCGCCTGCTGGTCCGAATGGCCCGACGGGAGGTTCTCGGGTCACTGAGCCGGTTTCAAGCACTGATCGGTGAGGCGGCGCTACGGCAACGAGTGGGTGGCCCCACGGCGATGATCGATCAGCTTGAGCATCTCCTGACCACAACCGAGCGCGCGAACGTGGATATCCGGGTCGTGCCGAATGGCACCGACTTCCACCCGGGCCTCGGTGGCGCCTT
Source organism: Amycolatopsis sp. CA-230715 (assembly GCF_018736145.1). GTDB lineage: Bacteria > Actinomycetota > Actinomycetes > Mycobacteriales > Pseudonocardiaceae > Amycolatopsis. Next base: position 4,386,171 of record NZ_CP059997.1, on the reverse strand, counting down.
CACCTTGCTCGACTTCGACACCCTCCGCCCGATCGTTCACTACGAGCACTACCGCGGTGCCGCATACATCTACGATGAAGACCAGGTGGCCGACTACCGAAAGGCCGCGAAGTCCATCGCAAGCCTGGCACTGAGCGAGCGGGATATCCACTCACTTATCCGGGAGGTGATCGCCGAACTGGAGACCTGACATGCCCATATTTTGGCGAAAGTCCAGTTACAGCAACGAAAATGTCAACTGTGTCGAGATCGCGCTGGCGCCAGCACTGGTACAGATCCGCGACACCAAAGCCCGAACCTCCGGCACCCTCCGAACCTCCACCCGATCGTGGGCCGCCCTCACCCACCGTCTCGGATCCCAGACGGAAACCCGCCACACCCACTAGGCCATCCGAGGTCCACTGCCGTCCAATGCCTCCAAGCACGATCACAGGAGGTCAGATGGCAGCCGCGACGGTGACGACCAAGCTCGAACGGCGGTCGATCGACCCGGTCCCCGAGTCCGAGCGGCACGGCCATCCCCGCAGCCTGTTCACGCTCTGGTTCGCGGCGAACATGCAGATCACCTCCGCGGTCACCGGGGCGCTGACCGTGCTGGTCGGGGTGCACCCGCTGTGGGCGATCGTGGCCGTCGTCCTCGGCAACGCGCTCGGCGGCATCCCGATGGCACTGCACGCCGCGCAGGGACCGAAGCTCGGGATCCCGCAGATGATCCAGTCGCGGGCGCAGTTCGGGGTGTACGGCGCGGTGCTGCCGCTGGTGCTCGTCGTGGTGATGTACCTCGGGTACTTCGCGAGCGGCAACGTGCTCGGCGGCCAGGCGGTCGCCCAGATCACGCACCTGCCCGCCGACGCCGCGATCGCCGTGTACGCACTGGCTTCCGCGCTCATCGCGATCGTCGGGTACAAGCTGATCCACCGTTTCGGCTGGGTCGCTTCCGCGCTTTCCGTGATCGTCTTCGTCTACCTGACGATCCGGCTCGTCAGCGGGCACGACCTCGGCGCCGTGCTCGCCGAGCCGCACCTGGACTTCCCGAAATTCCTCCTCGCGCTGTCGCTCACCGCGTCGTGGCAACTGACCTTCGGCCCGTACGTCGCGGACACTTCGCGCTACCTCCCGTCCGCCACCTCGGTGCGCTCCACGTTCTGGTGGACCTACGGCGGCACCGTGCTCGGCGCGGTGTGGGCGATGTCGTTCGGCGCGCTGGCCTACGCGATCGCGGGAAAGGCGTTCAAGGGCCACGAAGTCGCCTACGTCGTGGGGCTCGGCGGTGAGGCGCTGCTGATCCCGCTGCTGTTCGCGGTCACGATCGGGAAGTTCACGGTGAACGTGCTCAACATCTACGGCGGGTACATGACCGTCGCGACCGCGCTCACCGCGTTCAGCCGCCGTGCCGCGCTTTCGCAGACCGCCCGCGTCACCTACATCGCCGCCGTCGGTGTGCTCGGCGGCGTGATCGCGATACTCGGGCGCGGCGAATTCCTCTCGAACTTCGTGCTCTTCCTCGACTTCCTGCTGTACTTCCTGACCCCGTGGAGTTCGATCAACCTGGTCGACTTCTACCTGGTGCGCAAGGAAACCTACGATCTCGACGCGGTATACGACCCGAACGGCCGCTACGGCAGGTGGTCGGGTCGCGCGCTGATCGCGTACGTCCTCGGCATCGCGATCCAGATCCCGTTCGCCAACGTCGAAGGCATCTTCGTCGGCCCGATGGCCCCGATCCTCGGCGGCGCCGACATCTCGTGGCTGCTGGGCCTGCTCGTCCCCGGCGCGCTCTACACCGTCCTCATGCGACGCGCTCGTACTGCGCGATGATCACGCCCTTGCCGGTCGTGACGCTGCTGGTCAGTTCGAACTCCGTCAGCGGCGCGCGGCCTTCGAACAGGCGCGTGCCGGTGCCCAAAGCGAGAGGGTGGATCAGCAGCCGGTAGCGGTCGATCAGCCCGGCGGCGTGCAGCGCGTGGACGAGCGACGCGCTGCCGATGATCGACAGCGCCCTGCCAGGCCGCGCTTTCAGCTCGGCGACCGTGTCGACCGCGTTTCCGCTCAACAGCACCGAGTTCTGCCATGAGTCCACATCGGACAAGGTCTTGGATACGACGTACTTGGTGGCCGCGTTCAGGTGCGAGGTGAACGGGTTGCCGTCCGTCGCACGGGCCCACGCCGTGGTGAAGTCTTCCCAGGTGCGGCGGCCGAGCAGCAGGTCGCCCGGCTCGACCATGCCCTTGGCCATCTCGGCGCCCATGATCTCGTCGGTGTACCGCTGGCCCCAGCCGCCGTGGTCGAAACCGCCGCGGGGGTCCTCGTCGGCGCGGCCGAGGCCCTGGACGACGCCGTCGAGGGTGACGCTCATCGTGACCGTGATCGAACGCATCGCGTGTTCCTTCCACTCCGCGGGCCCGGTGCCCGCCGCTCGCCACTTACACGAGCGGGGATCGACCGGATCGACACCGATCGGGAAGTTGGTCACACTACATTAGTGAAGTGATTGCACTTTCACAGTCACTCTGCTTTTATCTCGGTGGACGAGAGGAGCAGCTATGCGAATCAGCATCATCGGCGCGGGCCCCGGCGGCCTCACCTGCGCCCGCATCCTGCAGAAGCACGGCATCGGAGTGACGGTCTACGACCGCGACGCGCACTCGGCCGCCCGCGACCAGGGCGGCACCCTCGACCTGCACGCCGACGACGGGCAAATCGCCCTGCGCGAAGCGGGCCTGCTCGACGAGTTCTTCAGGCAGGCCCGGCCGGAGGGGCAGGAGATGCGGGCGCTGGAGCCGGAGACCGGCCGCCTCCTGAGCCATCACGAACCCGCCAAGGACGAACTCTTCAGACCGGAGATCGACCGGGGCCAGCTCCGCGAACTGCTGCTCGGCTCGCTGGAGCCGGGGACCGTGCGATGGGGTCGCGCGCTCGAAGAAGTCGGCGGGCCGGACGACGGGCCGCGGCGGCTTCGGTTCACCGACGGCACGACCGTCGAGACGGACCTCGTCGTCGGGGCCGACGGCGCCTCCTCCAGGGTCCGCCCTGCCGTGTCGGCCGCCGTGCCGCAGTACACCGGGGTCGGCTTCCTGGAAGCGTGGTTCCACGACGTGGAGAACGCGCATCCCGAACTCTCCGCGCTCGTCGGCCAGGGGAGCGCGGTCGCGGCCGACGGCGAGCGCGCCCTGTTCGCCCAGCGCAACAGCGGCGGCCACATCCGGGTCTACGCGATCCAGCAGCGGCCCGTCGACTGGTTGACCGGCGTGAGCGACACCGCCGCGATCCGCGCGCGGCTGCTCGACATCTTCGCCGGCTGGGCGCCGTCGATGCTCCGGATGATCACCGACAACGACGGGCCGTACGTCGACCGGCCGCTGTTCGCGCTACCGGTGCCGCACATCTGGGCGCATTCGCCGACCGTCACGCTGCTCGGCGACGCCGCCCACCTCATGCCGCCGCTCGGCGTCGGCGCGAACCTGGCGATGCTCGACGCCTGCGAACTCGCCCTCGCGCTGGCCGGTTCCGCGACGATCGACGACGCCGTGCGCGCTTACGAGGCGACCATGCTGCCGCGCTCGACGGAAACGGCGCGCGCGTTGGAAAACGGCGCCAAGGGCCTGCTCGAACGACACGACACCGAAGACCTGGCCCGCCTCCAACAGTGACCGGGGGCCGGGGCGCGCGAAGGGTGGATTCGCGGCGTCTAGCGCCCCGAAGGCCGCCTTCGGGGACGAAAAGCGCCCCCTATAAGGAAAAGCATAGTTCAGCGGGGTTTGAGGAGGTAGTCCACGACGGGGCGGAGTTCTTCGGCCGACGGCGGTTCGTCGTCGATCAGGCCCTGGATGAGCAGGCCGTCGATACCGGCGAGGAAGACCCGGAACGCGACCTCGTCGTCGTGGCGCACCATCGACGTCAGCACGTCCAGCCAGCGCCGTGCGGCGGGCCGCAGTTCCGGGCGGCGCGCGGCGAGCAGGTACAGCTCGTACTCCGCCATCGTCCGCCCGCGCCGCGGGCCCAGCGCTTCCGCGAGCAGCCCAGCGACTTCTTCGGCGCCCCGGCTGCCGCGCGAGCGCGCGCGGTCGATCATCCAGTAGACCTCGGTCGCCATGTCCCGCGCGCACGAGATCAGCGTCGCGATCAGGAGATCGTCCAACGAGGAAAAGTGGTAGGTGGTCGACGTGGTCGGCACCCCCGCCTCGACGGCGACCGTCCGGTGCGTCACGCCCGCGACGCCTTCGCGTTCGATCACGCGCAGGGTCGCGTCGATGATCTCCGCGCGCCGCTTCTCGCCGCGCGCCTTCCGCCCGTCCGGCTGCGGCTTCACCCGTGCGCCCCGCCGAGTTCAATCAGCAGCACGCCCGCCATCACGAGCACCATGCCGCCGATCATCATCGGCGTGAGCCGTTCGTGCAGGAACACCGCGCCGACGATCGCGACAAGCGCCACCCCGGCGGCGGCCCAGATCCCGTACGCCACGCCGATCGGCAGGCCGAGTTTCAGCACCTGCGCGAGCATGAAGAACGCGACCCCGTAGCCGACCACGACGAGCACCGACGGGACCAGTTTCGAGAAGCCCTCGGAGAGCTTCAGTGAGATCGTCGCGGTGACCTCGGCCACCACGGCCACCGCCAACAGCAGGTAAGCGAGCATGCCACCAAACTACCGGAACGATCGTCCCAGTATAAAGAGAGTCCTGTGCCACATCAGGGGGACTTAGGGTCCGCTGATCGGTTACTCATCAGTAAGAAGAGTTAAGCTCCGCGCTACCCACCACATCCGGACGAAAGGCACCCGATCATGGGCGCTGTACAGCTGACGCTAGGCGGGCTCTCGGTCCTGCTCGGCATCGTCGCCTGGGGCATGTTCGCGGCGACGATCGCGCGCTTCGTGCGCATCATCCGCCTCGGCCAGCCGGACGGGACCCGCAACGGCCCGTTCATGTCGAGACTCGGCACGCTCGTCAAGGAGTTCGCCGCGCACACCCGGATGAACCGGAAGCGCACGGTCGGCCCCGCGCACTGGCTCGTGATGTGGGGCTTCCTGATCGGCTCGCTCGCCCTGTTCGAGGCCTACGGCGAGGTCTTCGTGCCGGAGTGGGGCTGGCCGATCCTCGACGACTGGTCGCTGTTCAGCCTGCTCATGGAGCTGCTCGGGGTCGGCACCATCGTCGGCATCCTGGTACTGATGGCGATCCGCCAGCGCAACCACCCGCGCCGCGCCGACCGCCAGAGCCGGTTCCAGGGCTCGAACTTCAAGTGGGCCTACTTCATCGAAGCCGTCGTGCTGGTCGAGGGCATCGGCATCATCGGGGTCCGCGCCGCGAAGGCCGCGCTGCACGCCCACGAGACGCCCACCTGGGCCGCGTTCGTCTCGAACCCCATCGGCGAACTGCTGCCCGCCAGCCCGAACCTGGTGTCCGTGTTCGCGTTCATCAAGCTGATGAGCGCCACCGTGTGGCTGATCGTGGTCGCCAGGACGATGACCATGGGCATCGCGTGGCACCGGTTCAGCGCGTTCTTCAACATCTACTTCAAGCGCGAGGCCGACGGCGGCGTGGCGCTCGGCGCGGTCAAGCCGATGATGAGCGAGGGCAAGCCGCTCGACTTCGAAGAGGCCGACCCCGAGAAGGACGTGTTCGGCGCCGGGAAGATCGAGGACTTCAGCTGGAAGGGCTGGCTCGACTTCAGCACCTGCACCGAATGCGGCCGCTGCCAGGAGCAGTGCCCCGCGTGGAACACCGGGAAACCGCTCTCGCCGAAGCTCGTCATCACGCAGCTTCGCGACCACGCCTACGCGAAGGCGCCGTACCTGCTCGCGGGCGGCAAGAAGGACATGGCCGGGGACGAAATCGGCCTCAAGGGAGAGACCGAAGAGGAACGGCACGCCGGGATCGACGTGCTCGCGCTCGCCGAGGCCGAGCGCCCGCTCATCGGCGGCGCCGAGGACCTCGGCGTCATCGACCCCGAGGTCCTGTGGTCGTGCACGAGCTGCGGCGCCTGCGTCGAGCAGTGCCCCGTCGACATCGAGCACGTCGACCACATCATCGACATGCGCCGCTACCAGGTGATGATCGAGTCGAACTTCCCGTCCGAGCTGAACGGGATGTTCAAGAACCTGGAGAACAAGGGCAACCCGTGGGGCCAGAACGCCAAGGACCGGATGGCCTGGGCCGAAGATCTCGACTTCGAAGTACCCGTGTTCGACGGTGACCTCGGCGAGGCCGAGTACCTGTTCTGGGTCGGCTGCGCCGGCGCCTTCGAGGACCGCGCGAAGAAGACCACGCGGGCCGTCGCCGAACTGCTGCACATCGCGGGCGTCGACTACCGGGTGCTCGGGCCGGAGGAGACCTGCACCGGTGACCCGGCGCGCCGCGCGGGCAACGAATTCCTGTTCCAGATGCTCGCGCAGCAGAACGTCGAGGTGCTGAACTCGGTGTTCGAAGGCCGCGATCCCTTGCAGCGCAAGATCGTCGTCACCTGCGCGCACTGCTTCAACTCGCTCGCCAACGAGTACCCGGAGCTCGGCGGCCAGTTCGACGTCGTGCACCACACGCAGCTGCTCAACCGCCTGGTGCGCGAGAAGCGGCTCACCCCGGTGGCCCCGGTCGCCGAGGACGTCACCTACCACGACCCGTGCTACCTGGGCCGCCACAACAAGGTCTACGACGCGCCGCGCGAACTGGTCGGCGCCGCGGGCGCGCAGTTGCGGGAAATGCCGCGGCACGGCGACAAGTCGATGTGCTGCGGTGCCGGTGGCGCGCGCATGTGGATGGAAGAAAAGATCGGAAAGCGGATCAATGTGGAGCGTGTTGACGAAGCGCTCGGCACCGCGCCGTCGAAGATCGCGACCGGCTGCCCGTTCTGCCGCGTGATGTTGAACGACGGGCTGACCGCGCGCCAGAACGACGGCAAGGCCGCGGAATCGGTGGAGATCGTGGACGTCGCACAGCTCCTCCTCACCGCGGTGAAACGCAAGCCCGCCCCGGAAACAGGCGCCGACGCGGAGGCCGACGGCAAGGCCGACGAATCGACCGAAAAGGTGGCCACCGGAACGGCACTTTCCGAGGAAGATAAATAACTCCACCCAAAAAGACGCTTCCCTGCACAAATTTTTCGTGCAGGGAAGCGTCTTTTTGATTCAACCCGTAACGCGGTGCGCGTCGTTGAGGATTCCCCGCACATGGCCCGTGACGGAATGCGATCAACGAACCCGATACGCCCGAGGACCCGGCCGTACGTGCTCACCAGCGGCCGCACCCGGTGCACGCGCCGGCTCGCCCTGGAAACGCTCGTCACGGTGGCGCACGAGGAGGGCATGAACCGCGTCCCGACGAGACCGGCCTACTGGCGCGTGCACGAGATCTGCGGGACGCCGGTGTCGGTCGCCGAGATCTCGGCCTGCCTCGGCATCCCGCTCGGAGTCACCCGCGTCGTCGTCAGCGACCTCGCCGACCTGCGGCTCGTCCGCCTCCAAGGCGGCGAAACCACCCCGGAAGGACGCCCCTCGCTGGCGTTGATGGAACGCGTCCTCGACGGGCTGCAACGGCTGTAGACGTGCTCTTGCTCTAACCCGGATGGAGTAATATTTAGCACTCTCTTGGGCTTGGGGCCGACTTATCGCGCACCATCATTACAGTGCGCGAAAATACGGATCCCCCAGACTTCGTGGGTTTCGTGCATGCGATGGCGCCCCGCACGCTGGCCACGGCCAGGGTCGCCGCCGGCGGCGACGAGGAGCTGGCGGCCGCCGCCACGGACGAAGCGTACGAAGCGCTCCGCCGCCTCTGGGACGAACGCCGCGAGCGCTCGCTCCCCGCGAACTACCGGTCCGCGACGGGGCTCGCCGTCCGCGCGGTCGCCGACGCGTACCGCCGCGAAAACCGGTACGGCCGGTCGAGGCGCCGCGACGACGTGGAAACGCTGGACCCTGGACAGCTCGGCGTCCTGCACCGCACCTCCGCGCAGCGCCTGCTCCGCGCGACCCTGCGCGATCTGCCGCCGGTGACCAGGACCGTCGGCGCGCTGCACTTCCTCGAGGACCTGACCGCCAACGAGATCGCGGGCACGCTCGACCTCCCCGCCGACGTGGTGGCGGCCGAGCTGGAGCGGCTGGAGAGCATCCGCAAGCTCCAGGAGCGCGCGCAGCGGCTGCCCGAGCGGGTCGTGATCGCCGGGATCGGGACCGACGGGCTGCGGGCGCTCGAAGAGCTGCGCGTGTCCGGGCTGGCGAACCTGCCGCACGTCGAGTTCGTGGCCGGGGGCGCGCAGTGGGAAGCGGACAACGTGCGCGAATTCCTCGACGGCGCCGGAATCGTCACGATCGTCACCGGCAAGGCGGACGGCAACAGCGCGCACATCGCGTTGATGACCGCGTGGATGGCGCGGCAGATCGGCGCGAAGACCATCGGCATCGGCACCCCCGAGGCGTTCGCGGGGCTCAACGGCGCGTGCGACGCGGCGTTCGCGGCACCGGACGCGGGCGGGCTCGCCGCGGTGGTGGAAGGCGCGATGCCGCGGTTCCTGTGACCCGGCGACCCGCGCCCGCGCGCACTACGATCGGCCGGTGGCAGAGGAAGAAAAGGGCGGGGAAAGCACGCTCACCGTGGTGCTCGCCGGTGGCGTGAACCTGGCGATCGCGATCATGAAGCTCGTGGCGGGGCTGATCACCGGCTCCGGCGCGATGCTCTCGGAGGCCGCGCATTCGGTGGCCGACACGATCACCGAGGTCCTGCTGCTCACCGCACTGCGCCGCTCGGACCGCCCCGCCGACCGCGTGCACCCGTTCGGCTACGGCAAGGAACGGTACTTCTGGTCGCTGCTCGCCGCGGTGTCCATTTTCGCCTCAGGCGCGATGTTTTCCTTCTACGAAGGCTTTTCGACGATCTTCGGCGAGCCGGTGGAACAGACGTCGCCGGTGGTCGGCTACGTCGTGCTGGCGCTGGCGTTCGCGATGGAATCGGTGTCGTGGGTGCAGGCCGTGCGGCAGGTGCGCAAGGAATCGGCCGCGGCGAAGCAGACGCTCGGCGAGTACCTGCGCCTGATCGACGACCCGGCGCCGAAAACCGTGCTGTTCGAGGATTCGGCCGCGCTCGTCGGCCTGGTGATCGCGTTCGCGGGGCTCGGGCTGCACCAGCTCACCGGCTCCGCGGTGTGGGACGGCGCGGCGTCGCTCGCGATCGGGCTGCTGCTCGCCGTGGTCGCCTACCTCCTCGGCCGCACGAACCGCGGCCTGCTGATCGGCAGGCAGGCCGACCCGAGGCTGGTGCGCGGGATCGGCGAGGCGATCGTCGCGACGCCCGAGATCGAGGCACTCGTCGACCTGCAGACCATGCTGATGGGCACCGACCAGGTGCTCGTCTGCACGCGCGTGGACTTCGACGACGCGCTCGGCGCCGCCGACGTCGAGCACGTGTGCGTACGGCTGGCCAACGAGCTGATCGACGCGTTCAACGACGTTACCGAGGTCTTCATCGAACCGGTGCCCCGCAACGATCCCGATCTGCGCGCCCGCGTGCTCGCGCGCTACGGCGACGAGGTGGCGAAGCGGTGGAACCCGGCTACCGGATCGGTACCCGTAGCACCTCAGTCGCCTGAAGCAGGCGGATGACCTTCTCCCCGTCCTCGGACAGGTCACCCTCCAGCTCGGCGGCGGGCAGCACCTCGGGCGTGCCGATCACGTAGTACCGGCCCTGGTGCCGGATGCCGCCACCGCCCGCCCTCTTGAAGTTCCGCACCCACTCGACGTCGGACCCGTCGGGGAGCGGGATCACGAACCCGTCCTGGATGCGGAAGGCGGTGACCGGGATGCTGAGGTAGGCGCCGGTCGTCCGATCCCGGTACCGGACCAGGCCGAGCCCCGGCGCTCGTCCCGCCCACACGCGCTGCACTGGTTCGGGCAGGTACCAGTTGAGGCGCGCGAGGCGCGGGGGCAGCCGCATCCGGATGATTTTACCGCCCCTTGCCTGAAGCACTGAATCAATGCTTCACTCCTTGACGTGCCCTACCGACGGACGCCGAAGGTCCAGCAGCGGCTCGACGAGCAGCGAGCCGCGATCCTCGACGCGGCCGTCGAACTGCTCGCCGAAACCGGGTACGCGGGCTGTTCGATGGCGGCCGTCGCGGCGAAGGCCGGTATCGCCACCGGCAGCGTCTACCAGCACTTCCCCGGGAAAGCCGACCTCGTCGTCGAGCTGTTCCGGCGCGTGGTGACCCGCGAGGTCGACGCCGTCGCGGCCGCCGCGGACCGGCCGGGCACCGCGAGCGAACGCGTGCTCGCGGTGGTCGACACGTTCGCAGGGCGCGCGCTGAAGGCACCGCGGCTGGCGTACGCGCTGCTGGCCGAGCCCGTCGACGCGCCGATCGAAACCGAGCGGCTGGTGTTCCGGCAGGCGTTTCGGGACATCGTCGCCAAGCACGTCGCCGACGGCGTGCGCGCGGGCGAGCTGACCCCGCAGGACCCGGCGATCACCGCGGCCGGGCTGGTCGGCGCCTTCGCCGAGGTGCTCATCGGCCCGCTCACCTCGGGCGACGCCGCCGCCATCGAAGAACTCTGCCGCTTCGCCGTACGGGCGATTTCCCCGCTTGGAGGTTCGGATGCCCACGCATGAGGTCACCAACCAGGTCCCGCCGCTGCACGGCCACGACGTGGCCGCGGACCCGGCGCTGCTGGAGGCGCTGAACCGCGAAGGCGCCGGCTGGGCGGAACCCGAGCTGCACGAGCTGGGCAAGCTCGCCGGTGGCCAGGAAGCGCAGGACTGGGGCCGGATCGTCAACGAGAACGAGCCGGTGCTGCGCACGCACGACCGGTACGGCAACCGGATCGACGAGGTCGAGTTCCACCCGCACTGGCACGACCTGATGCGGGTCGCGGTGTCGCACGGCCTGCACGGCGCGCCGTGGCGGGACGACCGGCCGTCGGCGCACGCCGCGCGCGCGGCGAAGATGTATGTGTGGAGCCAAATCGAGGCGGGACACACCTGCCCGATCTCGATGACCTACGCGGCGGTTCCCGCGCTGCGGCACAATTCCGAGCTGGCCGCGAAGTACGAACCGCTGCTCGCCGCCCCGGAATACGACTACGGGCTGCGCGAGCCGAGCACCAAGCGCGGGCTCATCGCGGGCATGTCGATGACCGAGAAGCAGGGCGGCTCCGACGTGCGCGCGAACACCACGACCGCGCGGCCGGACGGCGACGGGACGTACCGGATCGTCGGCCACAAGTGGTTCACCTCCGCGCCGATGTCCGATGTGTTCCTCACGCTCGCGCAGGAACCGGGCGGGCTCTCGTGCTTCCTGCTCCCGCGCGTGCTGCCCGACGGCACGCGCAACCCGATTCGCTTGCAGCGCTTGAAGGACAAGCTCGGCAACCGGTCGAACGCGTCGTCGGAGATCGAGTACGAGAACGCGGTCGGCTGGCTCGTCGGTGAGGAAGGCCGCGGCGTGCGGACCATCATCGAGATGGTCAACAACACGCGACTGGACTGCGCGGTCGGCAGCGCGGCCGGGATGCGCGCCGCGACCGTGCAGGCCGTGCACCACGCGACGCACCGGCACGCCTTCGGGAAGGCGCTCGACCGGCAGCCGTTGATGGCGAACGTGCTGGCCGATCTCGTCGTCGAATCGGAGGCCGCGACGACCGTCGGCATGCGGCTCGCCGGTGCCACGGGACGTCCCGAGGAGCAGGCGTTCCGTCGTCTCGGCCTCGCGGTGACGAAGTACTGGGTGTGCAAGCGCGCGCCGTCGCACGCGGCCGAGGCCCTGGAATGCTTGGGCGGCAACGGATACGTGGAAGAGTCGGGAATGCCGCGGCTCTACCGCGAGGCGCCGCTGATGTCCATTTGGGAGGGTTCCGGCAACGTCGCCGCGCTGGACGCGCTGCGCGCCATGGCGAAGCAACCGGACACAGTGGACGCTTTCTTCACCGAAGTCGAACTGGCGACCGGCGCCGACTCCCGCCTCGACGACGCGCACGCGCGCCTGCGCAAGGACCTTTCCGACCTAGCGGACATCGAGTACCGCGCGCGCCGGATTGTGGAGAGCATGGCGATGGTGCTGCAGGGTTCGCTGCTGGTGCGGTTCGGCACCCCCGCGGTCGCCGACGCGTTCTGCGCGTCGCGGTTCGGTGGTGACTGGGGTGTCGCCTTCGGCACGCTCCCGTCCGGTGTGGACACCGCGGCGATCATCGACAGGGCAAGGGTTTCCTGATGGGTGTCCGCGTGGAACGGCAGGGCCCGGTGACCACCGTGATCCTGGACCACCCCGAAAAGCGCAATGCCGTCGATGGTCCCACCGCCGCTCTTCTCGCCGACGCGTTCCGTGCGTTCGACGCCGACGAGGAAGCCTCCGTCGCCGTGCTGTGGGGCGAAGGCGGCGCCTTCTGCGCGGGCGCCGACCTGAAGGCGATCGGCACCGAACGCGGCAACGCTGTTCATGAGGACGGTGACGGCCCGATGGGCCCGACCAGGATGCGGCTGGGCAAACCGGTGATCGCCGCGATCGCGGGGCACGCCGTCGCGGGCGGACTGGAACTGGCGCTGTGGTGCGATCTCCGCGTCGCCGAACCGGATGCCGTGCTCGGCGTGTTCTGCCGGCGGTGGGGCGTCCCGCTCATCGACGGCGGCACGGTGCGGCTGCCGCGGCTGATCGGGTCGAGCAGGGCCATGGACCTGATCCTCACCGGCCGCCCCGTCGACGCCGCCGAAGCGCACGGCATGGGACTGGTCAACCGCGTGTGCGAACCGGGCCAGTCCCGCGTCGCCGCGGAACGCCTCGCCGCCGAAATCGCGGGCTTCCCGCAGACCTGCCTTCGCGAGGACCGGCTGTCCGTATTGGACCAGAATGGACTGTCCGAAAAGGACGCTCTGCTGGTGGAGTACGAGCACGGGCTGGCGTCGCTGTCGGCGGACACCCTCGCCGGGGCGAAGCGCTTCGCCGACGGCGCCGGACGACACGGCTCCTTCACCTGAGCCCCCAGTCGCCCGCGCGCTTGAGGAAGCTCCTTCAGAAGTCGGGTGACCGCGCCTGGTGCCCCGAAGGTGGCTTTCGGGGACTTGAGCGCCCCGAAGGTCACCTTCGGGGCATGCGCGGGGCAGCGGTCGAGTGTGCGAGGGGTGGATTCGTGTCGTCTAGCGCCCCGAAGGCCACCTTCGGGGCATGGGCAGCCCCGCCCGCGCGCCCGCGAGGGCCGAGAAAGTGACGCTAGAGTCCCCGAAGGCCACCTTCGCGGCATGGCGAAAACCCGCGGCGGGGCTCGCACTGGCGAATCGAGTCGGCACTGCGCCCTTCCGGGTGTACGGAACTGTCGGGGATCGGTCGTATCGTTCGGTCATGACCGACACGACCGCACCGATCGACGCGATGGCCACCGAGGCACTGGGCCTGTTCCTCGCCGCGGTGGACCAAATCCGGCCGGAAAGCTGGGACGAGCCGTCGAACCTCGGGGAGTGGAGCGTGCGCGATCTGGTCGCGCACGCCACTGGAAGCGCGACGAAAATCGTGACGCACATCGAGAACGGCGAAATCGCGCCAGGCCCTTCCGACCCGGCGGACTGGCGGTACGAGGACCCGGCCGCCCAGCTCCGCGAACTGGCGGCGCGGTTGAGCGACGCCCTACCCGGCGCTGACCTAGACGCACCACGGGCCTCGCCGGAAGGCGAGGTCCCCCTGCGGCGGGCGCTCACCTTCCCGGTCGCGGACCTGATCCTGCACAGCTGGGACGTGCACCGCTCGCAGGGGCGGCTCGTCGAGCTTCCGGAGCAGGCACTGGCCTTCTGCCGCGGACTGGTGGAATCGGTACCCGACCACCTGCTGCGGCGGCCGGGCGCGTTCGGGCCCGCCCAGCCCGTGCCCGAGAACGCGACGCCCACCGCCCGGCTCCTGGCCCACCTCGGGCGCTCGGTCGAGCCCGAAACGCGCTAGGGCGTGTTTTCAGAAGCGGCGGAGCCGCTTGAGGTGGGCCGTCAGCTCGCACCGCCGGAGGTTCTGACGTGGTTCCTGGCGAGGACAGCGCCAGCGTGGTGACCTGGCGGTCATGAGTCGGCGATCCCGGAGCCAGGGACCACGTCAGGTTCTCCTACCCGCACCGCCACGCAAACCACTTCCAAACACCTACCAGGAGACGTTTTCCAGCGCGGTGCCCTTGGTTTCGCGGATGAACCTGAGCACGAACGGGATCGACAGCAGCGCGAACGTGGCGTAGATCCAGTACGTGACGCTCAAATTCCAATCGCCCATGCTCGGGAAGCTGACCGTGACCAGCCAGTTCGCCACCCAGTTCGCGGCCGTGCCGACGGCGAGCGCGGCGCCGCGGATGCGCAGCGGGAACATCTCGCCCAGCAGCACCCACAGGATCACGCCCCACGACAGCGCGAACGAGAGCACGAAGACGTTCGCGAACACCAGCGCCACCGGGCCCCACGCGCCGGGCAGGGTCAGCTCGCCGTTCACCTTCACCGAGTTGCCGAACGCGATGGCGGCCGCGCCGAGCCCGATCGCCATCCCGGCGGAACCGATGAGCAGCAACGGTTTCCGGCCGACGCGGTCGATGAACGCGATCGCAATGAACGTGCCGATGATGTTGATGACCGGGCTGACCAGGGAGATCAGCAGCGAATCGGTGTTCTGGCCGACGGAATGCCACAGCGTGTCGGAGTAGTAGAAGATCACGTTGATGCCGACGAACTGCTGGAACACGGCGAGCGCGATGCCGACCCACACGATCGGCAGCAGCCCGAACTTCCCGCCGAGCAGGCTCTTCACGCTCGCCCGCCGCTCGGTGCGCATCCCGCGGCGGAGATCGGCGACCTTGGCGTCCAGCGCCTCCTCGTCGTCGAGTCCCTCCACTTCGGACAGTACCGCACGTGCCTTTTCGGTCTTGCCGATCGAGAGCAGGTAGTGCGGCGATTCGGGGATGATCGACGCGAGCACGAAGTAGAGGACCGCCGGAATCGCGGCGGCGCCGAGCATCCACTGCCACGGTTCGAGGCCGCCGAGCGAGCCGTTGAGATCGTGGCCGCCGTCGGGCCCGAGCGGGGCGAAGTCCTTGATCACCCAGTTGACCAGTGCGGACACCCCGATGCCGAGCACGATCGCGAGCTGCTGCAGTGACGCGAGCCTGCCGCGGTAGGCGGGCGGGGCGACCTCGGCGATGTAGGCGGGTCCGATCACCGAGGCGACGCCGATCGCGATCCCGCCGACCACGCGCCAGATCGCCAGGTCCCAGATGCTGAACGGGAACATCGCGCCGATCGCGCTGACCAGGAACAGCACCGCGGCGAGCTGCATGGTGCGGATGCGGCCGATCCGATCGGACAGCAGGCCGCCGAACCACGCCCCGACCGCGGAGCCGATCAGCGCGCTGGACACGGTGAGCCCGGTCGCGGCCTGCCCGACCTCGAAGTGCTTCTGGATGCCGAGCACGGCGCCGTTGATGTTCGAGCTGTCGTAGCCGAACAGGAACCCGCCGACCGCGGCAGCACCCGCGATGAACACGACATGGGCCAGGTGCTGGTGCTCGGCCCCCGATCCCTGCTTCCCGATCGCCGTACTGCTCAAGGCCACACCCGCACAATCTGCATCGATTCCGATCGTCCGCGACCCTACCCCGGCGTTCAGAGCAGCGACGCGCACCCGTCTGGCTCAACGTCGCACATGGTCTGGACCATGCCGTACCAGGAGGTGGCGTGGGCCACCCGGATCAGTCACGACGGGTCCGCCTTCCGGCGAACACGAGTGCCGCGCCGATCAGCACCATCCCGAAGCCCGCGAGACCGGGGATCAGCACGTCAACACCGGTTTTCGCGAGCGGCGTCTTAGGCGTTTTCGGTGTGCCCGTGCCGGGAGTGCCCGGTTCGCCCGGCGTTTCCGGCACGCCGGGTTCGTCGGGGGTGTGCACGGTGACCTTCGCGGTGCCCGTGTCGCGCACCGGGTCGCCCGGCTGCTCGGTGTCCGGGGTGCCGGTGCCGGTCGCGACGTTCACCAGCTCGCCGGTCTGCGGCGCGGTGGTGGTGCAGGTCCACTCCTGCTTCGCCCCGGCCGCGAGCTTCTCGAACACCCGGTCGCACACCGGCAGCGTCGGGTCGCTCACCTTCACCGGCGCGAGATCGACGTTGCCGGTGTTGGTCACGGTCAGCGTGAACGTGACGGTCTCGCCCGCCCGCGCGGTCGCCGCGGACGCCTTCTTGGTGACGTCCAGACCGGGCTTGGCGACCTTGGCGACCGCGTCGTCGGTCGCGTCGACCGGTTTGCCCGTCGGGTCGTCGCCGGTGGCCGTGACCGTGTTGGTGATGTCCTGCTCGCCCATGATCAGTTCGCAGGTGACCGGTTTCGACTCCGCGCCGACGGCCAGCGAACCGATCTCGACCGAGCAGCCCTTCGCCACCGGGTCGTCGAGCTTGACGTTCACCAGCGGCACGTCACCGGTGTTCTTGGCGACCACGGTGAAGGTGACCTTTTGCCCTGGCAGCACCGGTTTCGCGGGTCCGGTCTTGGTCACGGTGATCCCCGGCCCGATCACGTCGACTGAGGCGTCATCGGTGTCAGTGACCTTCCGGCCGGTGGGATCGTCCCCGGTCACCGTCGCCGTGTTGGTCACGTCCTCGGACGCGGTGATCGTGCAGGTGTGCTTTTCGGTGGCGTTCGGCGCGAGCGTGGCCGCGGTGAACCCGCACGCGGGCGTCCGATCGTCCACAACGGACACATTCGTCAACGGCACGTCACCGGTGTTGGTCACGGTGATCGTGAAGGTCACCTGCTCGCCGGGCCGCACCTGCGGTGGCGACGCGTCCTTCTGGATCTCCACGCCGGGATGGATCACGTCGACCTCGGCGTCGTCCTGGCTCGTCACGGGCGGCCCGGTCGGCGGGGTGCCGGTCGCGGTCGCCACGTTCGTGACGTCGTCGCCCGGCGCGGTCATCGTGCACGGGAAGGTCTGCTTCCCGCCCACCGGCAGGTCCCCGACGGTCCGCGCGCATTCGGCGGCGATCGGGTCGGCGACGGTCACGCCGGTCAGCGGCACGTCACCGGTGTTCGTGACCGTGATGGTGAACGGCACCGAGTCGCCTTCGCGGAACGGCCCGCCCCGGACGTCCTTCGTGATCGCGATCCCGGGGTGCTGCACGGTGAACGTGGCGTCGTCGGTCGCGGTCACCGGCTGCTTGGTCGGGTCGTCCCCGGTGACGGTCGCGGTGTTCGTGAACCCCTGCGCACCGGCCACCACCGTGCAGGTGTGCGTGCTCGTGCCCTGCGGCGCGAGCGTGCCGATCTCCTTCGCGCAGCCCGGTGTCCGATCGTCCACAACGGACACCTCGGCGAGCGGAACGTCGCCGGTGTTGGTCACGGTGATAGTGAACGTGACCGTGTCGCCCTCGCGAACCGCGGCCGGGTCAGCGTCCTTCGTGATCGTGACCGCGGGGTGGATCACGTCCACGCTCGCGTCGTCGGTCGCGGTCACCGTGCGGTCCGTGGGATCCGTGCCGGTGACGGTCGCGGTGTTGGTGAAGTCGTCCTGCCCCGCGGGCGCCGTGCAGGTGTAGGTCTGGACACCGGACGGTTCCACCCGGTCGAACGTGCGGGCGCACGACGGTGTCCGGTCGTCCACAACGGACACGTTCGTCAACGGCACGTCACCGGTGTTGCGCACCACCAGGGTGAAGGTCACCGTCTCACCGACGCGCGCCATCGCCGGCGACGCGTCCTTGGTGATCGTGACGGCCGGGTGGATCACGTCCACCTTCGCGTCGTCCGTGCCGGTCACCGGCGGGCCGACGGGCGGGGTGCCGGTCGCCGTCGCCACGTTCACCACGTCGTCGGGCGGCGCGGTCATGGTGCACTCGTAGCTTTCCGAGGCGCCCGCGGCGATCTCGGCGAACGTGCGCGCGCAGTCCGCGGCGATCGGGTCGACCACGCTGACCGCGCGCAGCGGAACGTCGCCGGTGTTGGTCACGGTGATCCGGAAGGTCACCCGGTCACCGGTGCGGAACGGGCCGCCGAGCGCGTCCTTGGTGATCGACAGGCCGGGGTTGTGGACCACGAACGACGCGTCGTCCGAATCGGACACCGGCCGGTCGGTCGGATCCGTCCCGGTGGCGGTCGCGGTGTTGGTGAACCCGGCCGCGCCCGCGACCGTCGTGCACTGGTAAGTCTGCTTTGCTTGTGGCGCCAGCGATTCGAAGGTCCTCGCACACGCGGGTGTCCGATCGTCCACAACGGACACGTTCGTCAGCGGGACGTCGCCGGCGTTGGTCACGGTCAAGGTGAAGGTGACCGTGTCGCCCTCGCGCACCTCACCCGGCGCGGCGTCCTTCTGGATCGCGATCGCCGGGTGGATCACGTCCACCTTCGCGTCGTCGGTCGCGGTCACCGGGCGGCCGGAGCCGTCGGAACCGGTCACGGAAGCGGTGTTCGTGAAGTCGTCCTCCCCGGCGACCATCGTGCACTCGTAGGTCTGCTTCCCTTGCGGGGCAAGCGTTCCCAGGTGCTTCGCGCAGGACGCCGCCACCGGATCGGTCACCGTGACATCGGACAGCGGGCTGTCGCCGGTGTTCGTGACCGTGATCGTGAAGGTCACGGTGTCACCCGCGCGCACCACGGCCGGCGCGGCGTCCTTCGTGATCGCGATCGCGGGGTGGATCACGCTCACCTTCGCGTCGTCGGTCGCGGTCACCGGCGGCCCGACCGGCGGGGTTCCGTTGGTGGTGGCGACGTTCGTGAAGTCGTCGGCCGGCGCGGTGCCGGTGCATTCGTAGGTCCAGGTCCCGTTCACCGCGAGCGTGCCGCTGTAGGTCCTCGCGCAGCCGGGGGCGAGCGGGTCGGTCACCGCGACGCCGGTGAGCGGAACGTCGCCGCTGTTGGTCACGGTGATCGCGTAGGTGACCGTGTCGCCTTCGCGGAACGGACCGCCGCGCACGTCCTTGGCGATCGTGACGGCGGGCTTCTGCACGGTGAAGGTCGCGTCGTCGGACGCCGTGCTGTCACGGCCGATCGGGTCGGTTCCGGTGACGGTCGCTGTGTTGGTGAACCCCTCATCGCCCGCGATCGTCGTGCACTGGTAGGTCTGCTTTCCTTGCGGCGCAAGCGAATCGAAGGTCCTCGCGCAGGCGAGGGTCCGGTCATCGGCCACCCGCACGTTCGACAACGGCACGTCGCCGGTGTTCGTCACGGTGATCGCGTAGGTGACCGTGTCACCCTCGCGGACCGCTGTCGGCGTGGCGTCCTTCGTGATCGCGACCGCCGGGTGGATCACGTCGACCACGGCGTCCGCGGTCACGGTAGTCTCGCGGCCGATCGGGTCCTTGCCCGACGCGGTCGCGGTGTTGGTGAAGTCGTCCGCGGGCGCGGTGCCCGTGCAGGTGAAGGTCTGCTTTCCCTGCGGCGCGAGCGTCCCGATCGTCCTCGCGCACGACGGCGTCCGATCGTCCACAACGGACACACCGGTGAGCGGCACGTCACCGGAGTTGGTCACCGTGATGGTGAAGGTCACCGTGTCGCCCGCGTGCACGACCTTCGGGTCCGCGGACTTTTCGATGGTCAGGCCGGGGTTGATCGCGGTGACCGTGGCGGACGCGGTGTCGGTCACGTGCTGCCCCGAGGCGTCGGTGCCGTCCGCGGTGACCGTGTTCGTGGTGGTCTTCGACGGGTTCGCCGTGCACGAATAGGTCTGGGTGGCGCCGGGCGCGAGCGCGCCGAGCGTCCGGCCGCACGCGGTCGTGGTGTCGTCGGTCAGCTTCACCGGGTCCAGCGGGCTGTCCCCGGTGTTCTTGACGGTGATGGTCCAGGTGACCTTGTCCCCGGCGTGGATGGTGGCCGGGTCGGCGCTCTTGGTCACGTCGATCGCGGGCGCGATGACCGGCACCGGTGCGTCGGCCGACGCGGTGACCTGCTTCCCGAGCTGATCGGTGCCGGTCACCGTCGCGGTGTTCACGCCACCAGCCACCGGCGCGGTCGTGGTGCAGGTGAACTCCGTCGAAGCGCCCGCGGCGAGCTGGGGGAGCGTGCGCGCGCAGCTCGCCGTCTTCGGGTCGGTCACGGTCACGTTGGTCAGCGGCACGTCGCCGGTGTTGGTGACGCGGACCGTGAAGGTCACGGTGTCACCCGCGCGGTAAGCGCGTTTGTCGGCTTTCTTCGTGATGCCGACGGCGGGGTGGATCACGTCGACGGCGGTGGTCGCCGACCCGTCGAGCGGTTCGTCGAGCGCGCTTCTGCCGGTGACCTTGGCGGTGTTGGTGAAATCGTCCGCGGGCGCGGTCGCGCCGCACGTGTAGGTGGTGCTCGCGCCGCCTGCCAGGCTCCCGATCGTTCTCGCGCACGCCGGATACGCCGGATCCTCCACACGCACCCCGGAAGCGGGCGCGCCGCTCGGGTTCGTCACCGTGATCGTGAACGTCACGGGCTCACCCTCGTGGACCACGCTCGGCGACGCGGTTTTCGTGATCTGCAACTCCGGCACGGGCGTGGAGAAGGCAAGGTTCTGCGCGAGATAGGAATCGCCGGTGGTGCCGAAGCCCAGTTTCGCGCTCGTCGCCCCGGCGGGGATCGCCGCGGTCTTGAACGACTTCGCGTCCACGCTGAAGTTGTTCTTCGCGTCGGGCTCGGTGGCACCGTCGGTGTTGGAAATGAAGTAGTTGTTGGGATCGCCGGTCGCGGGCTCGGGCTGCGGGACGTCGTTGATCAGGAAGCGATCGCCGGAAATACCCCAGTCGCCCTCGTAGGCGGTGACGCCGACGTGGGCGTCCGCCGCGGCGGCCCGGAACCCGGTGACCGTGGCGTTCGTGGTCGGATCCGTGTTGTTCTGCCGCACGTGCCCGTCGTAGACGAACACCTCGCGCTTGTTCGGCGCGTAGTCGGCGTTGCGCTCGGGGTAGGAGTAGACCACCGCGATCGACCAGCCGCCCATGCAGTTGAACCCCTTGGGCGCCCACACGTTCCCGACCGTGAGCGGCAGCGGGGACCCGGTCGGCGCACCCACGAACGCGGAGGTGACGTCGGCGTAGGCGGAGTAGTACTGGCCGCCGGTGTAACTGGTCGACGGGTCCTCGGTGTAGGAGGCGGGCGCGATATCGGCCGCTTTCCCACCGCCGACGGTGAACCGGACGGACTGGTTCGCTGGTGATCCCGGCGGCAGCACGGCGGGCGTGTCGAAATTCCGGCGCTGGCACATCGGGACGTTCGACGGCCAGCCAGGCGAAAGGTTGTAGACACCGGTGTTTCCCGCCCAGTTCAACCGCGCGAATTCGACCTTGGCACCGGGCGGAATCGTCACCCCGGCGCGGCTGGAATTGTAGGTGCCTGGATCGGAATCGACGTCCGTCCACTGGATGAAGTAGTTGTCGTTCACCCTCGTGTCGGTCCGGTCCGCCGACGCCGCGCACGCCGACAGCGGGTTGTTCCCGGTCAGCGGTGCGCCGTCACCGGCGACGGGGCACCGGGTGACGCCGTTCCCCGCGTACAGGAAATCGCCGTAGACCGTCTTGTTGAAGTTCAGCGCGAACGGTTTCACCACCCCCGCCTCGGCCGGCGCGTCGACCAGTGTCACCCCCGCGAACGCCACCAAGGAGGCCAGCAGAATGCGAAACAACCTGCCCGCAGTGGACATACGCGCGACCCCCGAACAAGGCGACGTGACGATCGGATCTTGTCATGCGTCGCCGTTTCGGGCGCTTTCGTTATCTCCACAGTGGACAAACCCACCCGGCTAGGTGATCTCTTTCGGGTGGCCGCCGGACAGGCGCGCGGTGGCTTCGTGGGTGATGTCCGCGGCCTCACCGACGAACCGGAGGATCGTGCCGAGTTCGTCCTCGGAATAGCTTTCGCACATCTCGACCACCGAGGAGATCAGGAAGTCCCACAGGTGCACGCTCGCCTGGACGCCTTCGCGGTCGATCTCCACCAGCACCTTGCGCCGGTCTTCGGGATGCGGGCGGCGGCGGACCACGCCCTTGCGCTCCATCCGGTCGACGAGCGCGGTGACCGAGGCGGGGGCGAGGCCGGAGTGCTTCGCCAGTTCCTTCGGGGTGAGCGGGCCGAGCCGGGCGAGGTAGTCGGCGGTCTTCGACTCGGTGGCCGACAGCCCGGCGGTCTCGGCGATGGCGGTGTGGAACATGACCGTTTCCGTCGACCAGACCCGGGCGCGGTCGAGCAGCTTGCCCACGAGCTCTTCCTTGCGGCTTGACACGTCCACGATCCTAGCCCACTATTTAGTTCGATAGAACGAATTAGTTGCTAAGAGATTCGAGGGGATGAAGGACATGGCGAAGGCGTTGATCATCGGGGGCGGGATCGCGGGCACCGTGACCGCGATGGCACTCCGCAAAGCGGGCCACGACGTACGGCTCTACGAGGCGTATGACCGGAGCGCCGACGGTGTCGGCGCGTTCCTGACGCTGGCCGTCAACGGGCTCGACGCACTCGGCGCGCTCGACCTGAAAGACCTGGTCAAGGGCCTCGGCTTCGACACCCCGAAGATGTCGATGAGCCTCGGCGACGGGCACCGGCTCGCCGAGTTCCCGCTCGGCATCCCGATGCCCGACGGCACCGTGAGCCAGACGGTCCGGCGCTCCGACCTCTACGTCGCGCTACGCGACGAAGCCGCGCGCAGAGGCGTCACGACCAAATACGGGAAACGGCTGGTCAGCGCATCGGAAACCGCCGGTGGCGTGCGCGCGCGGTTCGCCGACGGCACCGAGGCCGAGGGCGATCTGCTGGTCGGCGCGGACGGCCTGCGGTCGCGGGTGCGCCGGATCATCGACCCCGCAGCGCCCGCGCCGCGGTACATCCCGCTGCTGAACACCGGCGGCTTCACCCGCGATGTCGAGGTCGGCGGCGAACCCGGCGTGATGCACATGACCTTCGGCAAGCGCGTGTTCCACGCCTACGTGCCGTGGCCCAATGGCGAGGTGTGGTGGTTCGCCAACCTGCCACGCCGCCGCGAGCTCGCCCAGTCCGAGCTGACCGCGGTCACCAGTGAGGAATGGCGCGCGAAGCTGCTGCGGCTGACCGCGGGCGACCGCTCGCCGATCGGAGCGGTCATCGAAGCCACTGAGCAGATCTACACCCCGTGGTCGACCTACGACTTCCCGAGCGTGCCGAACTGGCGCACCGACCGCATGGTCATCATCGGCGACGCCGCGCACGCCACCTCACCCGCGGCGGGCCAGGGCGCCGCGATGGCCTTGGAGGACGCCGTCACGCTGGGCAGGTGCCTGCGCGACTCGGCGGCGGTCCCGGATGCGTTACGCCAGTACGAAAAGCTGCGCCGCTCGCGGGTGGAACGGGTCGTCGAGCAGGGGAAGCGCAACGGCGGCAACAAGATGAGCGGCCCGGTGAGCCACCTGATCCGCGACGCCTTCCTCCGGCGCGCGTTCCGCAACCCGAAGGCGGGGCAGGACAACGGCGAGTGGATGTGGAACCACCACATCGACTGGGCCACCCCGGTCACCGCCTAGCCCCGCTCCTTCGCAAGGGGCGGCGCCATGCCCTGAAGGTGGCCTTCAGAGGCTTCCGCGTCGGCTGGATCCAGCTCAGCGGCGGGTGTCCACGCGGTGGAAGTTCTTGTAGGCACGGCTGGGCGTCGGGCCACGCTGGCCCTGGTAGCGCGAGCCCGCTTCGGCCGAGCCGTACGGGAACTCGGCCGCGCTGGTGAGCCGGAACAGGCACAGCTGCCCGATCTTCATGCCGGGCCACAGCGTGATCGGCAGATTGGCCACATTGGACAGTTCGAGGGTGATGTGCCCGGAGAAGCCGGGGTCGATGAACCCGGCCGTGGAATGCGTCAGCAGGCCGAGGCGGCCGAGCGAGGACTTGCCCTCCAGGCGGCCCGCGAGGTCGTCGGGCAGCGTCACCAGCTCGTAGGTGGAGCCGAGGACGAACTCGCCGGGGTGCAGCACGAAGGGGTCTTCCCCTTCCTTCTCGACCATCGAAGTCAGCTCGTCCTGCTGGAGCTTCGGGTCGATGTGGGTGTACTTCGTGTTGTCGAAGACCCGGAAGAAGCGGTCGAGCCGGACGTCGATGCTCGACGGCTGGAGCATCGCCGGGTCGAACGGCTCGACCCCGAGGCGTCCGGCGTCGAGTTGGGCGCGGAGGTCGCGGTCACTGAGCAGCACGGGGCCAGCCTAACGGGGCAGTTCAGGAGACGCGCATGTGCTGGGCGTAGCTGCGGTCGGGCGCGAAGATCCGGCCGAGCCTGCGCACGTAGGTGCGGCGACCGGCGCGCCCGAGCCTTTCCTGGAGCGCGGTGGCGCCGGGGATGAGCGGGCGGACCGTCTCGGCGGCGAAGTTCACCGCGGCCGCCACGAGCACCGCGCTCTGGGCGACCGGATCGTTCGGCAGTTCGAGGAAATCGGCGTTCGCCTTCCCGAGCACCAGTCGGCTGATCGAGGAGTGCACCCGCACCGAAACGTGGGACAGGACCTTCCCGACCGCGCCGCGGCCGTGCCCGATCTGCGCGTGGGCGTCCAAAAGCGCCTTCGCGAGGCGTTTCGAGTCCTCGTCGGGGATGAACTCGGTGCTCGCGAGCAGCCACAGCATGCGCCAGGCGTCGTCCTCGTTCGCCGGGAGCAGCTCCTCGTCGACACCCATCAACCAGCCGACGTAGCGCCACAGGTGCAGGATGTCGCCGCGCTCGCGCTCGGTGTAGCGCACCCCGAGCAGCTGGGTGCCGAACACGAAGACCAGCGAAAAGAGCAGGAGCGTGCCGGTGGTCTGCACTTGGTTCACCGGACGGTCCCAGTTCGCGTAGTCCCAGTCCTCGCGGCCGTTCATCGCCGCGCGCACGTGGGCGTGCACGAGCCGCACCCGCAGCGCGGAGGCGTACCCGCGCTCGCCGTGCCGCAGCTTGCCGGGCGTGGTCACGTCGATCCACCACGTGGCCGTCTCGACCAGCCTGCGGCTCGCGTTGTACTCGATCTCCCCGGTTCCGACCAGCGCCTTCGTCGCCCGCGACGCGAGGTACCCGCCCATCAAGGACATGTCGCCGAGCGGGAACAACCCGAGCAGCCCGGTCCGCGTGATCGCCCGCGCCCCGCGGTCGACCCGGTCCTGGTCGACCCAGTACGGCGTGGCCTCCACGTCGTGGAAGAAGGCGACAAGCTCCTCCGGCGGCTCCTCGACCCGCTCGATCCCGTGCTCCAGCGCGTACTCGAAAAGCTCGCGCCCCTCACCCCTCGGCAGGCGACGGATCATCGCGACCACCGCGTCCGCCCGCGGATCCTCGGCGCCCGCGAACCGCCGCAACCGGCGAACCTGCCGCTCGTCGCCGCGGATGTCGCCGGGGAAGGCCAGCTTGGAAGCCAGCCAGAACCCGCCCTGGCGGAACAACTCGGGATCGGGCAACCTGCCGTCGACCATCGCACTCACCTCGACAACGAGTGTTGTCAGTTGCGACTGAGGCGTCAAGGGGCTCGCGTGCGGGGCTGCGGCGGGGTTGTGTATGCTGGCGACGCACTGCGGATGTAGTTCAATGGTAGAACATCAGCTTCCCAAGCTGAATACGCGGGTTCGATTCCCGTCATCCGCTCTCATGCGAAAGCCCCAGGTCAGTGGATGTCCACTTTAGGCCTGGGGCTTTCGTCTTGCTCCGTCAATTCTCCGGCCGGGCCATTAGCGGGCCATTAACCGACCGGCACGGGTTGGACACTCCCGCCGTCATCCGGCTCGTCGTCCTCGTCCCCAGCTGCGCCGTTGCGGTGCTGGTCGACGAGATCGGACAGCTTCGCGGCGATCTGCTTGTCGGCGTCGCTGGTCGCCCGCTGGTAGATCAGCGCCGCCCGCATGTCGTCGTGGCCCATGCGCGACATCAGGTCCTTGGTCGACGTGCCCGCCTTGGATGCCCAGATGTTCCCAGCGTGACGCAGATCGTGGAAGTGCAGGCCCTTGAGCCCCATCTTCGTCACCACCTCGGTCCACTTCGTTCGCTGGCTGAAGTTCGGCCGACGTACGGCGTTACCCGCGCGCTCACCCGTGAACAGCAACGCCGTCTGCTCCGGCTTGACGAAGGTCTCAAGGTGCATCACCACGTCACGCCGGATTGCCGCCGGAATGATCAACGTCCGGACCCCCGCACGCGACTTCGGCGGGCCGATGACCAAGCCACGCCCCGGAACCTCGACCAGCGCCCGCGACACTCGGACCCAACTACCGTCCTCAGCGACGTCACACCGCCGGAGCGCGGACACCTCACCCCACCGAAGCGAGCCGAACGCGGCCAGCAGCACGAGCACCCGAAACCGCTTCGGCATCCTGCCCGCCAGGTCGAACACCTGGGCCACGGTCAGTACCGGCCGTTCTTCCGCGTTCTCCCGGTCAGCCCCGCGCACTCGGCAGGGGTTGCGCTGCAAGATCTTGTCCTCTTCCACCGCCGTGTTCAGGATCGCGCGCAACAGCCGGTACGCCTTGGCCGTGACCGACTCCGACACTCCGGCCGCCAGCCGATCAGCACGCCATTGCCGGACAACCGCCGTCGACAGCCTGCCCAGCTCGACGCCGCCGAGATCCGCTTCGATGTGCTTCCGCAGAAGCCACCGGTACAGCTCGACGGTGCGCGGACGAAGGCCTGGCCGTTGTGCGATCCACTGGCCCGCATAATGCCCGAGGGTGACCTTCGCTCGTTCAGGGTCGATCCACTCACCTTTCATGATCTGCGTTTCGGTCACCGACAGCCATCGTTCGGCCGCCCGCTTGCTGTCGAACATGTTGGGAGCGCTACGAATCTGACCGTCCGGCCCCGGATAGCGCGCCTGCCACTTACCGGATGCCCGCTGGCGGACGTTGCCAAAGCCGCGGTGCCCTTGCTTGTTCGCCATCTCAGGCCGTCCTTCCGAGATCACGAAGCACGGATGCCTGAGTGATCGGCTCGACTCGACCGGCCTGGACGAACTCGTCCAAGTCCGTAACGGCCAGACGGACGTGTACGCCGACCTTGTGAAACGCGATACGTCGTTCAGCGATAAGCCGACGCACGAACCGGACGCCCGTGTTCAGGTACTCGCCCGCCTCTTGGACTGTCAGGTAGTTCTTGTGCACGATTCGCCTCCAGTTCCTACGCAGCCCGCCGAGTTGCCGAAGTTTCGAGCGGAGCGCCTGGTGGGGTTCCGGCCGCGAGCAAGGCCCGGTCGTATTCGGCTTTCCAGGTGATCCGTTCGGCGATCGCGTGCATGATCAGGTGGTCGCGGGGTGGGAGGTTGGGGTCGTTGGACTCGACCTTGCGCCAGGACAGCCGCGCCGGATCGGGTTGCGGCTTCTCGATCCCGATCTCGGCCAGTGCCCGCGTGACGAACGCTTTGCGGTCTGCCTTGTGGTCGCCGAGGGTTTTGCCGGACCACTTGCGCGACACCAGCACCCGCCGACCGGGCAAGCCGAGCGTGGCGCGCCGATGAGCCCGCCCCTTGCAGTGCCCCGGCGTGGTTTTCGCGGTCGCGCCTTTGGGTTGGATGCCGTAGAGCAGCCAGACCGCGCACCGAGGCGAACACGGCGTGATGGCCAGCTCCGCGTGCAACCGATCGTGGTGGTCGGCCAGCCGCGCCGAGTCGGCCACCACGACCTCACCCGTGGACTTCGTGAGGTACTTGGTCAGGTAGCCGATGTGCCGCCCGGATTCCTCGGTTCCGCCGAGGATGCCCTTGGAGTGCACTTGGCGGCCGAAGGTGACCACGTGCGCCGGGTTCTCCACGGCTTCTACCGCGTCGTCCCAGTCCGTCAACGCGTCCCCGGTTTCGGGGTCCACAAAGGACTTGTCGCGCATGTCCCACACCGGAAGCCGATCCGTGTAGACCAGTTCATCGTGGTTGGGCCACCACACTTGGTGGTAGGTGGCGTCGGTGACCATCCGGATCGTGTCGTGCGAGATGGCACCCCGCACGGCCGCGTGCAGGTGCGGAGCGGTCCGCTTCTGCGGTTCCACGGTGGCGAAGTACTGCACATCCCAGCCCACGACCCGGCGCAGGTTCTGCCACCACCGATCCACCAGCGCGGAAAAGTGCACCGCGTCCCGAGCAGCCCGCCGATAGTCATAGGCAGCGGGGTTCACGGGCGAGCCGTCACCGCGGACTGGGCCGTAGGAGTCGCAGGTCAGCGTGACGAACATGGACGGCCGGAACCGTCCGGCGTACTCGCGGCCCACGGTGGTCTTCGCGACCTTCCGCCGAGGCAGGTTCGGCGCGTCCTGCCGCCGTTTCGTCGAGCGCTTCACCATCCGACGGTTCGGTGCATCCAACGACGGGAGACGGCCGCGCAGGCCGAGTTGCCGAAGTTCCGCATCGACCGCAGCGACCTCTTCCCGGATCTCGTCGGCTTGGGTCTGGCCCTGCTCGTCGAGCTGGTCTGTGCCGGTGAGTTCGCGGTAGCGGGCGACGAGATCGGCCCGGAACTCCAGCAGGTCCGTATGGCCCTCCGACGGTGGCTCAGCAGGCAGGGTCTCCGGTTCGGTGTCGCGGTGCCAGCCCTCCCGGCATTGCTGCTGCCGCAGTGCCTTGGCCTTGCGGGCACAGGGCAGGCACACCGATTCCACCGTCGACCCGCACGGCACCGGCACGAACCGCAGCTCTCCCGTGTCGTTGTCGGCGACTTCCATGGTGAACGGCCGGGTGCACACCCCGTGCTTCTCCGCCGTCGCTTTCACCACGTCGGCGGCCAGCGGGGCGCGCGGGGTCCGGCAGACGGCAGCGGGCACCGACCCAGCCTCAGGCACCGATACCGCCGAGCCCGCCGCCGGCTGCCTGCTGGACGTAGCCGTCTTCTCTTCGGACGTCATCAGGCAGCCACCTCCCCGCGATCGATCCAGGCCCGCAGCGCGAACACCGGCATCTCTTGCCGCTGATTGACCGGCAGGTCCGGAAAAGTGGCGTCGTCGAAGTCCGTGCCGCCGAACACGCGAACCCGGACACCGGAAGCCAACCGGCCGATGATGTCCAGGTGCACGGAATCGCCGCTAGGAACGCGCCACAGCTCCGCGGACACGTCATCGAGGGTCTTTGCCCAGGCCAGCAGCGTTTCGGCCAACTCCGGCAGCGTCGAAGGATTCACGTGCACCGTCACCGGGGGACGGTCCCCGATGCCCTTCGCCTCCGCGACTATCGACCATGCCGGGGGAAGAAGGTGCGCGTCGAGGTGGTCACGGATGTTGTCCAAATAGGTCATGACGGTGTCCATCACGCAGCCCTCCCGCCGGTCGTGTTTTCGTTGCGCACAGCCAGATCCACCATGTGTGTGCCGCCGTTGGTGATGTAGTTTTCTAGTGCTTTGACGGTGTTGTCGGAGGTCCAGCCCGCGCGGATGCGCAGGGGTTCGCGGAGTCCTTCGCCCCAGACGTAGCCGACGCCGGGGTCGGTGATGCGGTTCGCCCAGGCGCCGCGTTCGTAGGCGCCGTCGCCGAGGACCATGCCGATCTGGTTCTTCGCCGTCACTTGCAGGCACGCCCGCCGGGTGAACAACTCCCTAACGGGAACGGTGTCTTTCGTGGGTTCCTGGACGTAGCCGCGCACGGTCATGCCCAGGGCGCGGCCTTGGGTGTTGAGTAGCGCGACCCGTTCCACAATGGCTTCACGGGTTTTGCGGTCGGTGTACTTCGTCAACGCGCCGATCTCGTCGAACTCCAGGACTTCCAGGGGGTGTTCGGTGGAGATCGGCACGGTCCGCAACCGCCCCGCGAACTCGCGCTTACGTCCTTCCATGACCTCGATCAGGGCGTCGAGTACTTCGAGGGCTTCCTTGCCGGTGGCGCCGTAGCGGGCGAAGATCCGGCGGCCGTAGGACAGTTCCATGCCTTTCGGGTCGATCCCGGAAAGCCGGATCACTCCCGCCCGGATGGCAGGCGCGGCCGAGACGAGCGGGGACCACATGAGCGAGTTCTTGCCCGACCCGGAGGCGCCCGCGACGAGCAGGTGAGCGCCAGGTCCCATCAGCGGGACCGTCCAGTCCGCGCCGTATTCCGTGCGCCCAGCCCACACCCGCCGCAGATCCACACCGTGTGACTGCGCCCCGCCGAGGTCCGGGAGCGCTTGGCAGGCCACGGGGGAGGTCAGCAAATCGCGGCGCTGGAAATCGATGGACACCACATTGGGGGCCAGCTCCCGGACTTGGCAGCGCGACACCTTCCGCGCCGACGCCAACGCCCGCGCCGCGTCGTCGACATCCTCCGGGGTCTGGCCGGGAACGAGTTCGACCCGGACCTCATCCCAGGAGGCCCCGGAGCGGACGCCGAGGATGCGAGGCACCGCCACCTCAGGCGAGGACCCCGCTGTGCGGGAGGTGAGTGCGCGTCGACGTCGGCCGACGAGGTTGACCGTGACCTGAACCGGGGTGGTCTCGTCGGAGACCGCGAGGCCGCAGGCCCGCAGCCATGCGGGGAGCTTGCGGCCGTAGAGCGTCCAGCGCAGCCACCAGGCCCGCAGATGACGGCCGCACCAGTGGTCGAACCGCACCGGTGCGACCGCGCGCCACACCACCAGCGGAAACGCCACGCACGCCGCGGTGACCACCAGCGAGACCCAGCCCAGCCACGTGCACCAGGCCCACGCCGCCACGAGCGTGAGGGTGGTTCGCCAGCGGGTGACGAGCTGGCGGCCCAGCCACACCACGGCCCGCACGGCCGCCGTCAGGGCGAGGCCGAGGAGCGCGAGTGCGGCCAGGGCTTCCAGGACGGTCGCGAGGGCTTTGCCGATCTTGTGCAGGACCCACACCGCCACCGCCAGCGCGGCCAGGACGACGATCCAGGTACCAGGAGAGTGGAGGTTCATCGCGCACCCCCGCCGGACACGGGTAGCGGGGACCGCTTACCGAATACGGCGGGCATTCGGGTGACCCCGCCTAGCGCTGGTTGTTTACTGTCGTTTATGGTTGCCATTGTTCACTTCCAGTGGACGGGCACAGAAGCGGTGAAAAGGTTGGTAGCCAGGGAGCCGCTTCTGTGTTTTAAGGTCAATTTCGAGTGTGTGAAGACGTGTTTGTATAGCGCACGTCCCCACGTGCTTTTTCGGTTCTCGTTTTAACTTGTCGTGCTGTTTGGGATCACCACCACAGCCGTTCCGGGGGAAACTCACCCGACGCGGGACGCCGGACCAGTGGCGGGAAGTCGACGATCAACCGGCCGAGCGCGAGCAGCACCACGTCTTTGCGGTGCACCTCCAACGCGTCCGCCAGCCGCACCAGCGACACCAGATCTACCGGTGGCGCGGTCACGCTCTCCAGCACCGTCACACTGTCCGCGGAGTAGCCGGATCGTTCAGAGACATCCGCGATGCTCAGGCCGCTGTTTTCCCGAATCGACCGGAGCCGATCCCCGAACCGGGCCCGAGGCTCTTGCTCGAACTCGAACAGCTCAGCGCAGCCGAGGCAGTCCGTCGACAGCACCAGCGATCCCAGCGAATACGGATCAGGACGCGCGACAGTCACGATTCACACCCCCGCTGCCTGTTTCTGGTCCTGAACGTGCCGGTAATCCTCCAGCGCCAAAATGACGAGGTGACGAGCCGATACCTCCAGCGCGCCCGCGAGATCCACCAGCGTCGAGATCTTCAATTGCTGCGTGTCGCTCCGCTCCAGAACACTGATGTAGTCCCGCGACAAGCCCGCCCGCTCAGCGACTTCACGTTGCCGCAGGTGCATCTTCTTCCGCATCCGCCGCAGGCGATCGCCGAACGACACCGTGACCTTGTCGTAGGTGATGAACTTGTACATCTCCCCGCACGCCAGGCAATGCCCCGGATTCCCCACCACCGTCATCACCGCGTCACCTCCCTTCCTGAAGCATCGGGTGCCAGGCTCACTCGCCGCGTTCGGCGAACATTGCCTTGGTGTCAAAGAAAACGATCATCTCGTCAGCGCCGTCGCGGAGCTGGCGAAGGAACCGCACGAACTCCGGCCACTCCGCCGAACCACGAGGCGCCACGATCGCCAGACTCTCCGAATCCAGCGTCATCACCAGCGCCGCCTGGTTCACGTGTCGGCCGACGTTGCGCACCTCCGCCACCGCTCCCGGGCCAGGGGTCCACGTCCCTTCGAACGCCATGACTCTGTCCTTCCTCGCTCTCGGCGTGCTTGCTCCAGCGCTGCGCCTGTTCCTCGAACGTCTCGGCCGCCGCCGTCACCGCCGCGAGCAGCCACCACGGCATACGGCCCTGCGCGGCCAGACCTCGCCACGCCGCCGCGACATCCCATGCCGCGACCGCCATCTCCGCTGCGCTGATGTTCGGCTGGTCGTATGCCGCGCCGTACTCGCGGTATGCCCGCTTCCACGCCTCTTCGAGCGATGGTGGGGCGAAGACGACATTGCCGTTTCTCGGCGGCACGGTCGTCATCACGCGGCCTTGGCCGTCGACTCACCAGCGCTCGGGCTGGCAGTTTTCGCCGACTTCTGGGCGCCCCCGCTGGCAGCGGCCTTGAAGCCGGTCGCGCGGAAGGCGTACGACTGGTACTTGTATTCGCCCTGGCCCGCGACCTTGGGCTCCGCGGTCAGGCCCTCCAGCTCGATCGGCCGCATCCCGGGCAGGGCTTCCGCCGTGGTCGGGACAGGCTGGACGTCAGCCAGCAGAGTGATAGGGAACGACGCCCGCTTCGGGTTCGTCTCGCCCGGGTCGGTGACCGTGCCCTTCCACTGCCGCTTCCCGGTCAGCTCGTCGACCCGCTGCCGGACCGGCCGACCGGAGGCCCTGTCTTCCTTCGATTGGTATTCGGTGTCCGGCGCGACCTCGCCGACCAGCACCAACCCGTGCGGGAACGCCTCGCCGAAGTCGATCTCGAACCGGTGACCCTTCTCGATTGCCATCGTTGTGTCCTTCGCCTCGTATGCGGTGCCCCCTCGCCGGGGCCTTGGTGGTTAGCCCGTCTTGGGCAACCTCGTATACGAAGTTAAACCTCGTATGTGAAGCTGTCAACATACGAGGTTCATGGCACGATGAACCGCGACGCCAGGAGGAGCCATGACAGAGCTGATCTTCGGAGACCACCCGGACTTCCCGCACAACGACGAGCCGCGCTACAAGCAGATCGCCAAGGAGTACCGGCAGAAGATCATCGACGGGCAGCTCCAGGACGGGGAGAAGCTGCCGAGCGAGGCACAGCTCTGCGAGATCCACGACGTCTCACCCATTACCGCGCGCTCCGCTATGCGTCTGCTGCGTGAGTGGGGCTTCGCCAACGGCGTGAGGGGCAAGGGGGTGTTCGTCCGCCGCCTGCACAAGCTCACGCGCATAGCTCCGCTGCGCTACTTCCGAGGCCAGGAGGCCCGCACCTACGTCCGCGAGGCCGAAGCCGCGAACGTGGAGATGAACGTCGAGCACCGCACCACCAAGACCACCGCCCCCGCGAACATTGCCGAGCGGCTGGGTATCGACGAGGGCGACCCCGTGACCTGCACCCGCTACTTCATCCGCATGGGCAACCCGCCCCAGCCGGTCACCAGCAGCCACGCCTGGGAACCCCTCGCCCTCACCGGCGGCACCGACATCGAGCTACCCCACGAAGGCCCGCACGCCGACAAAGGCATCGTCGACCGCTTCCGCGAGATCGGCCGCCACGTCAACCAGGTCGAAGAACGCCTCGACATCCGCACCCCCACCGCGGAAGAGGCCAAACTTCTCGACATCCCAGCCAACCGGCCCGTCGTCCAGATCACCCAAACCTTCCGCGTAGCCGACCGCATCGGCGCCGAAGACGACCTCGCCGTCGAAACCGCCGACATCCTCTTCCCCGCCGACCGCTACGAACTCCGCTACGTCATGGACGTTCGGTAAAGATGGCCTCTGAGTAGGGCCGACAGATCGACGCCAGAGGCGCCTGCCGCCGACACCGTGATCGACTTATCACGTTTATGTTGCGCTGAGTGAACTGTTGTAACAGGTTCAGCCTGGGAACCGTCTTGGCCAGCAGGGCTCTTCTTGACCAGTCAAGTAATGCATGTATGTCTGCTGCCGCCATGTAGCGAGCGCTGTCCCGTTCATGGTAACGGCTACTTCGGGACATGGCGTTGTCTTGTAGAGCACTGACCTGGTGTCAGAGGTTCATCCGCATGGACCTGTAACAGAGCCACCTCACCTGCGATCATCCACAAGTGAGTGTCACCCGATGGGTGGATTAAACCCTGTCAGGTTGCAGGTTGTGGGAGTTAGAAGGTGGCGTGAGTACGGTAGAAGAGGAACCGGAAGAACTGGCGCCGCTGCGTGGCGATTTGGCCGACACGGCCTCCATGGAAATCCTCCAAATCGGCTATTTGCACGCTGTTGCAGCAGCAGCGAAATGCAGCATTGCAACTCCGCAACCTGACAAAAGGCTAGACTGGATTATCACCCACCAATCAAGTGCTCATACCGCTGGGGATAATGAAGCCACGCTAAAAGTTGCCCTGAAGTCTACAACCCAAGTCGCCGCCAATCCCACGGGTGGCACATTTCCTTTTACGATAAAAAACGATCATCTGGAGTATCTTAACTATAGCGACCCGATCGTGAATCGTATTATGGTAGTTATGCTACTGCCGCCCGATATCGATAATTGGATACGTGCGAGTGGTGACTATCTCGAACTTCGGCACTGTTGCTATTGGGTCAACCTTTCTGGATTTCCGATTAGCGGCAAAGGGCGCACCACGGTGCGTGTTCCAGTTGGTCAAGTATTCGATGATCACGCCTTGTGCGGTATCATGGCGTGCATTGGATCCGGAGGTAGGCCGTGACCGGCTTTGTCGATTTGAGCGATTCACTCGGACGAGTTACGCCTTCCGTGCTGAGTGCTGCTCTAAGTAAATTCGGCTGGCGCTTGGTTGGCGGCAAAGATGGCTTGTACTCCCGGTGGACCTATGGCGATGATCGCTCTACTCGTATACTTATTCCACTCGATGATTCTAAGCCTGACTTTAGCGAACTGCTTACCGATGCAATCTCGTCATTAACTGCATTTCATACTGATGCGGCCCAGCGGGTGCTTCGTGCGCTAGCGGCGCGCCCTGGAGATGAACTAAAATTCCACAAAGATTCTGATGCACCAACTGGCACAATCCGTTGGGACTCAGGTCAAGGACTTATTCAATCTGCCAGCAATACTTTAATTGCATCAGCGAAAGCGTCAAGTGATCGACGCCCTGCCTTTAGAAACTCCAACTGGTTCATCGCGCGAGAATTTCTTCAGTCAGTATTGATGGGGCAGACTGAGATTGGCAGTTACGTAGTCACAGCTTACGCACCTCCCGATCAAGAGCTTTTCGAACGCGAAAGCCAGAAACGAACGGTCGCTCGTCGATCTTCAGCGGGTATCCATACTGGTCGTGAAGTCGTCGAAGTTATGACTGGAGCGTTGCAGGTAACTCGTGAAGTAATTGACCAGTACCACGATTCAGGTCATGTTGAAGAATTTGACGCCGCTGTTGAACATGGCGTATCGAAGGAACTTGCAGTTGCCGTGCAAGGTTTGGTCAAGGATTCTGACGGCGCTTCGATCAAAGTGGAATGGAGCAGGGACTTTGATGCGCTTCTTGTTCCAGAATTATCAATACGTACGGGAACAACTGAAGTTGAGTTTTCGCCAACTGACTATCCGATTCTTGAACGAGCATCCATCCGACTCGGAAGCGCAACCGACAGTTTGTTTGTAACTGTTGTCGGGTCAGTGGAAGTACTCACTAGAAAAGTTGGCTCTGTAGGTGTTGTTGCAGTCAATGTATTGCGTGGCACATCGGCCAAAAAAGTAAGAGTCCGTCTTCCTGCGGAAAGCTATGAAATAGCATTAGAAGCGCATCGACGGATGGATGCGATCAAAGTTACTGGTCGTCAGGAACGTAGTGGAAACTACTACTGGTTGTATGATGCGCACAATGTTGAAATCGTCGAACTCTACAACGACGATGATGGCACGCAGGGGCGTCTATTCGAGTAGTATCTTCGGACTCGACGTATAGATTCGTATCAGTTTGGAACGTCTGCCGAATTTCGCTCTATGGGATCAAGGCGCCGCCGCCGTCGGCGCGCCCGTCACCTTGCGTGCGGCGCGCCCGCCCGAGTGCGACACGACGACCTCCCGCTCCGCTCCGGCCGTCGGCCGCCGGGCAGGCCCGCCGTCACGCAGCAGCGCGAGGCGCGCCGCCGAGGGGGAGCTATGCCGCCGAGGCCGACTTCCCAGCCCGTCACGCGTGGCGCCCAGCCCTGCTAGCCCTTCACGACCCGCCCAGCCGAGCGCCACGCACGCCGACCGTATCGACAGCGGTTGTCAGAACCCAGCCCTGAGACCCGAACGAAGGACGCGGTGGTCACCGGGGGTCCCTCGCTTCTCAGCGTCTAACGCCGGGCCGACCGCATCAAGGCGGGAAAGCGTGCCTTGACACGGCCGACCCAGCGCTAGGGATCGGCGGGGGCGAGGGGAACGGGGGAGAGCAGGCACAAAGCCGCAGGTGAGACGGGGTGCAGTGGGCCATTAACGGGCCATTCGAGGGGGTCAACCAAGGTCAGCCGCGGCCATCCTGAGCGAGCGTCACCCGCAGGTCAGGGGCACTTTCCAGCATGATCACCCTGGTTCCCAAGCTGAATACGCGGGTTCGATTCCCGTCATCCGCTCCAATAGATGTTCAAGCAGGCCAGACAGGGTGCCTCCTATCGGAGGCACCCTTTGTCATTCGCCTCAAAGCTGGCAGTTTGCCCGCCTGCGCGGGTTGCGCTGGTGCCCCACTCGGGCCAACTGAATGTCACGAATCCCAACGCCCTTCTTGAGGGCACCGTCCGCGCCCGGCGCTCACCCAGCCACCAACAGCTCGAGCCAGCCAGCTCTACAGCGCCGCTTACCACGAACCACCGCCAGGCATACAAAACACTGCAAGGCAACCGATCTGCCAAAACGGAATAACCGGGTATTTCGACAATGAACGTGGGGAATACGCGCGACATCACATCGCAAAGACCGCAAACAATTGACGAAGACCGTAGCCGTCGATGACCAACCGCGCTAGCATCGTCACGCTCCGCATGTCACGAGGGGGACGATAATGGCTGGTTTCTTCCAAGTCGATGTTGACGCACTGCAACGGTTCACCACGTCGTTGCAACAGTCTCGCGAGCACATGGAAACCGCGCTCAACGCACTGAGGTCCACCGGCGCCGGTCAGGTCGGCACAAAAGACCTCGACGAGGCAGCCGACGACTTCCAAGACCGGTGGCGCTACGGGCTCGGGCAGCTCAAAGACAAGATCACCCACACCAACGAAGGCGTGGACAAAGCCCACCACGCCTACCGCGAGACCGACGACCAGCTGGCGAAGGCGCTCAAGCAACTTGCCGACGGCATGCCCGGAGCGACGGCGTGAGCGATCACGAGTACCCGAACCTCGGGTTCAACCCCGTGCCCGGTATGCCGGACGCGGTGGAATCCCTGCACACCAACGTGAACTCCGCGGTCACGTCGATGGGCGAAGCCAACGGCCTCATGACTCGGCTGCGCAACGCCAACGACTCCGTGTGGCAGGGCAGTGCGGGTGATGCGTTCCGGCAGCACTTCAACACCAGCCTGGCCGATGACCTGGACCACTCCCACCAGTCGTTGACCAAAGCCGTCGAGGTCATCCGCGGTTGGCACACCGACCTGCTGTCGTTCAAGGACACCGCCACCAAACTCGAACACGAAGCCGCCGCCGCGCGGCAGCAACAGCAACAGGCCGAAACCGCGCTACAGCAGGCCAAAGCCAACCCAGACCTGAAACTCGCCGACCAGCAGTTCAGCGACGACACCGCACTCCAGCAGGCACAGACCAGGTTGAACGCCGCGGAAGCCGGGATCCGCAACGCCACCACCGCAGCCACGACGGCCGAGGACACGCTCAACGACGTGATCCGGCGCGCGAAAGAGCTGCAAACCCATCACGAGGACACCGCGCGCAACGCCGCGAAAGCCCTCAAGGACGCCACCCACGACCTCGCGCCCGAAAAGCCCGGTCTGTTCAGCCGCATGTTCCACTCGTTCGTCGACGCGGTGAAATCCGTCGGCGACTGGGTGAAAAACCATCTCAAAGACATCCACGCCGTGCTCTCGACCATCTCCGCGGTCGCCGGTCTCGTCGCGCTGGTCACCCCACCACCCATCGACGCCATCGCACTCGGCGTGTCCGTCACCGCCGGGGCCGGAGCGTTGGCCACCGATCTGGGCGACCCGAAGTTCCGGCACAACATGGGGCAGCTGCTGACCGGTCACATCAACAAGGAAACCCTCGGCACGCTCATGACCGGAGCAGCCGACATCGCCAGCGTCATCCCCGGCATCGGCGTCGGGGCCAAAGCGCTCCGCAGTGGCGAAGCCGCCGCGGAAGGCATGACCGGCGCGGCCAGGATCACCGATCTGGCCTCCACCGCCGCACATCAACCCGGCCTGCTGGTCAAAGGCATGGACAAGATCAACCCCCTCACCAAACTCGGAGAACTGGGCCAGACCGGGAAGATCGCCGAACAGGCCAACTCTTTCGTCGACAAGATGCTCACCCCCGCCTTCTCCAAGCTCGGCGAAGCCGGTCAAGCCATCGAAAACGTCGACCGGCTCAACTTCCTCTGGCGTGTCCGCGGCGTGGGGTCCAACATCAAAAACGACATCCACCAGGCCACCTCATGACCGACATGACCACCATCCTCGACAACGACACCGCCGACGCCAACACCCCGGTATGGGTCGCGATCCCACCCGGCTACGTTCCCCTACCACTGACCGAAGCCACCGAGCGGCTCGACCAAGCCCGCACCATGCTCACCGAAGTCGCTGAGGTCGATCAGCGCGCCCTCATCGACGCGGTCACCGGCGCCTTATCCGCTTTGCTGTCCCAGCTCGACGCGACCGGCGCGCTCTACTGCGGCATCGGCCGACACACCGCCCCCGACGACTCGATCGTCACCTCCTCGCTGGTGGTGTCCTACCTCGAATTCGAAGGCACCCGTAACCCGCGGCTGGTACTCAGCGATCTCGTGCACGCCAAAGCCGACGCCGGCCAGCACGCCCAAGTCGACATCATCGACGTCGCCGAACGACCCATGCTGTTCCTCGAACGCACCCGCCAACTCCCCACCCCGCACCTGCCCGGCCAACCCGAGTTGCCCGACGACGCGACCAGCCCCGTGTTCCAACTCGAGGCCCACATCCCCTCCGACGCGGGGGACAAACTCGCCACCATCGAATTTTCCACGCCCCACGAATCGCAAGGCCCGCAGTTTCGGGCCATGGTCCTGGCCATGGCCTCCTCCTTGTCCTTCGAACCCCCCGCTGTCTCCGATGACGTCAGCACCAAATTCGAA
This sequence comes from Amycolatopsis sp. CA-230715, assembly GCF_018736145.1. GTDB lineage: Bacteria > Actinomycetota > Actinomycetes > Mycobacteriales > Pseudonocardiaceae > Amycolatopsis. Next base: position 4,346,954 of record NZ_CP059997.1, on the reverse strand, counting down.
CAGGTACTCGGCTGACCATGACCATCAACGTCCCCATCCGCCCCGGCGCCGCACTCACCGACCCCGGCACCCGCCAATTCGTCGAAGACACCATCCTCAACGCCAGCTACGACGTGATCACCCGAAACTCGTACATCCCAGACCGGGCCTACAACAAAGAAGGCATCGTCAACATCCTCGCCAACTTCCCCTGGCGCACCTACACCTACAAATTCGGGCGCTGGCAACGCATCCCCGTCCTGCAAGGACACATCACCTTCTTCCCTTCGTGGCGAGCCTGGGAACAGAAATTTCATTCGATCATGCTCACCGATCCAGACACCGGCCGCGACATCGCCGAACTCAACGGGATGGCCAAACACGTGCAACGCCCCGGCGGAACCCTGCTCTTCGCCGGTGACCCGCACTACGCTGGAGTGATCGACAGCACCACCACCAAAGGCAAACGCGCCTTGTCCATCGTCGGCAACATCCGCCTCATGGGCGACCCGGAGAACCGTATCGACGTCGCCAACAAGGCCAAAGAAATCACTAAAACCCTCACCCCCGGCCACCCGCCCAACGTCCGCCTCTACGACCCGTCCCCGAAATACACCCAACACCTCGGCCCCTGGCTGGCCGACCACCCCGCCAAACCCGGTTAAGCGGCGCCGATACCGGCGAGCAGCTACTGAAGACACCGGTCAGCCACTGGTCACACGCCGTCCGTCGCCGGGTCAGTGCCGGTTCACGGCGGCCTCGCATACTGTGAGGGCAAGCCTTTTCCCTGATCAGGAGGTCGCCGCGTGCGAGAGCTGTCCGAGTTGCTGGAGATCGCGCGGAGTGCGGTGGGGATCGGCGACCGGCTCATGACCACGGCCGAGCGCGGCGAGGTGCACGAGAAGGGGGATCGCGACTTCGTCACCGATCTCGACGTGCGGGTGCAGAAGGAGATCCGGGCCTACCTGGAGAACGCGACGCCGGACGTCGACTTCCTCGGTGAGGAAGAGGGCGGCGGCGCGCTCGATGAGGCAGCCGAGTACGTGTGGGTGCTCGACCCGATCGACGGCACCTCCAACTTCGCGCACGGGTTGCCGCTGTGCGCGTGCCAGCTCGCGCTCGTGCACCGGGGTGAGCCGGTGATCGGGGTGATCGCGGCGCCGTTCCTCGGCAAGCGCTACCACGCGGCGAAGGGGCTCGGCGCGTTCTGCGACGGCGAGCCGATCCGGGTCAGCGAAAACACCGATCTGAAGCGTGCGATCTTCTCGCTCGGCGACTTCGGGATCGGGTCCGCGTCCGCGGCGAAGAACGAGCTGCGGTTCGCGATCATTCGTTCGCTCGCCGACAACGTGGAGCGCGTGCGCATGTTCGGTTCGGCCGCGCTCGATCTCGCGTTCGTCGCCGAGGGGCGCACCGACGGCTGCATCGTGCTCGGCAACAAGCCGTGGGACACCGCGCCCGGGGTCGTGCTGGTGCGCGAAGCGGGCGGCACGGTGATCGACCGGACGGGTGCGGCGCACACCTTCAGCTCAGCGGAAACCGTTGCGGGCGGGGCGAAACTCGTCGACCGGCCGGATTTCCGCGAGCGCACCGGGCTCAGCTGAACCAGCCCGCGGCGTCCAATCGGAACCCGTCCTCCGGGACCATCGCGCGCAGCGCGTTCTCGAGATCGCGCACGCGTTTCGCGCCGAGTTCGCTGACCCAGCGCGCGCGCAATCGGTCGAAGATCCGGGCAGACCGGGAAAGCGCGTCGATGCCGCGCGGGGTGAGGCGGATCAGCTTGCGGCGCGCGTCCGCTTCGTCATCGACGCGTTCGACGTAGCCGAGCGTCGCGAGGCGGTCGGCGGTCTTGCCCGCGGCCTGCTTCGAGATGCCGAGCCGTCTGCCGACTTCGCTCGCGGTGGCCCCTTCGAGGCCGACGGCCTGCATCGCGAAACCGTGCGCGGGCCGGACGTCCGGGTGCCCCTGCTCGGCGAGTTCGGCGTGCAGCTGGTCGATCAGCGAGCGAAAACCGCCGAACAGCAACAAGGGCAGCTCGAAGCCCTTGCCAGATTCGACAACCTGGTTTACGTTTTGGTCAACCATGTTGTCGAGTTTACCCCGAAGGAGCGCTCATGTTCGTGAAGCACACCGTGGAGTCGGCACCGGCCGGAGCGCGCCGGTTCGTGGAGGCGACGGTCAAGCACCGCGGCTACTTGCCAGCCGCGGTCGGGCTGCTCGCGTCGTCACCGCACCTGCTCGAAGGATTCCTCAAGGTCAGCGCGCTTTTCGAGGCGTCGACGCTGGATCCGCTCGCCCGCGAGGTCGTCATCCTCACCATGGCCACGCGCAACGGGTGCCATCTCTGCGTCGCCATGCACACCGCGAGACTCACCGAACTGGACGCCGATCCAGCCACCATCAGCGCACTGCGAAACCAGGAACCCCTCGAAGACGAACGCCTCGAAGCGGTCCGCGCGTTCACCATCGCCGTGCTCGGAACCACCGGAGACGTCTCGGAACGGGAACGCGAAGCCTTCCTCTCACACGGGTACACACCGCAGAACGCGCTCGAAGTCGTACTCGGCATCGGCGCCTACACGATGTCCACCCTCGCGAACCGCCTGACAGGAGCGCCGATAGACGCGGAACTCGCGCAGTACGCCTAAGGTCGGCGAACGTTCTCCGGCGCGCACGTCATCATCCACAGCCGCGACACGCGTTCTACTTCAGGTGCGACGACACCGAACTGTGAATCTACTGTGGACGGTCGTCGACCTCGGGTGAGGCGAAACGGTCGCCGAGGCGGATCAGCCTGGCACCAAGGCTTTCGGCGAGGGCCACGGCGTAGTCGCCGATCCGGACCGCGGCCTGGTCCGAAAAGCGGGCGGTGAAGCACGCCGCCTGCTGGGCCAGGTCGTCGGTGCGGTCGGCGGCCCACTCGGCGGCGTTGTCCAGCTGACCGGCCAGCCTGCCGCTGTGCCTGGCGGCCTGGTCGCGCAGGTACTCTTCCGCCCAACTGGCGAGTGTCGGCACGATCGCTCCTTTCACAGCATTCCCGCCCGCCGCCAGATCGCGACGCTCGGGCCGCCGATGAGATCCGCTTCGCGCAGGAACCGTACGAGCCGCCCGGCGGCGTCGGTCAGCACCTCGCGCCGGTGCGGGTTGGTCCGCGCGGCCTTCGCCGCCTCGCGCGGCGGCAGGCCCGCTCGCTCGTACACTTCGCGCCTGGTCAGCAGCGTCGACAGGAGCAGGGCACCGATCGCGACGACGTGCCTGCTGAACTCCTTCTCCGCCCGGTTCGCCCGCTGCAGCCGCCGGACCAGGTCCTCCCGCGCGTAGCGGACGTGGCGCGCTTCCTCGGTCACGTGGATCCGCATCACGGCGCGCACCAGCGGCTGGATCGACTCGTCGTGCAGGTGCTCGCGCTGGATCGCGTCGAAGATCTCTTCCCCGATCAGCGTCGCCACCCACATCGGCGCGCCGCGCAGGATCAGCGGCAGCGCGTGCGCGGGGACCTGCAGCAGCGGGTGGTTGCGGTACGGACGCTCGCCGACGCGCTCGATCAGCATCGCGAACATGGTGGAGTGGCGGCATTCGTCCGCGGTTTCGGTCAGCGCGTACTGGACGTGCCTTGTGGTCGGGTCCTTGCGGTAGGACATGCGCAGCAGCAGCTGCATCAGGATGATCTCGAACCAGATCCCGACGCTGACCGTGTTCACCATTTCCTGTTTGGACAGTTCGACGCGCTGCTCGTGCGACATCCGGTCCCAGATCCGCGTGCCGTAGAGCGACACCGTGCGCTCGGGGATGAACAGCTTGCCCTCGACCAGCGGCGCGTCCCAGTCGACGTCGACTTCGGGGTCGTAGGACAGCTTCGCGCTGGACCGCAGCAGGCGCTCCGCGGTCGTCTCCCGGTCACCGATCTTCGGCATGGACACCTCCTGAGGCGGTCGTCACACAGGAAAACGCATGTAACAACTTTAGTCAAGCTGTAAAGCACGTATGCTTCGACGATGCGCAAGGACGACCTCCTCCAGCGAGCACTGTCGTCCGCCGTGCCCGGCGACGAAAACAGCGACCGCATCCTCGGCGCCGCGCTGGCGCAGGCGGAGGACTTCGGGCTGCGCCGGTTCACCGTCGACGACGTCGCGCGCCGGGTCGGGCTCTCGCGGGTGACCATCTACCGGTACTTCCCCAAGAAGGACCAGCTGCTCAACGCGCTGATCATGCGCGAGCTGCGCCGCTTCCTCACCAAGGCGGACGCGGTCATCGCCGCGCAGGCGTCCCCGGAGGCCAAGCTCATCGAGGGCCTGAAGTTCTGCGTGACCTTCCTGCGCAACCACCGCCTGCTCAACCGGCTGCTGCGCACCGAACCCGAGTTCATCCTGCCGCACCTGACGGTGAAGGCGGGCCCGTTCCTCGCCGCCGCCAGGAACTGGATCGCGGGGCTCATGCGCGCGGAGATCGCGGCCGGCCAGCTCGCCCTACCCGACGAAGACATCGAGGCCGCCGCCGAACTGCTCGCGCGCACCGTGCTGTCGCTCGTGCTCACCCCGGACACGGTGCTCCCGGTGGATTCCGCGGAAGGCCAGCAACGCCTGGCTGACCTCTACTTCACCCCGATCGTCCGCACGTTGCGCCCGTGAACTTCCCCCGCGCTTTCCCCATTTTTCACGTAGTCCCCGCGGAATCGGGCTAGGCTTCCCGGCAAGATCATTTGTCACTGGGGAATCGAAAAGGCTCACCATGCCAGCAGAACTGCCTGAACCCGTCGTCATCAACTACGACGACTCGAAGTCCGAACTCGGTGCGCAGGCGCAGAAGCTGACGCGCCTCATCCACGACGGCGTGATCCCCGGGATCGGCTTCTCGCTCGGGGTCGTCGACGTGGATCCCGGCCACTTTTCCCGTTCCCACACCCATGAACGCTCCGACATCGTGGTGTACATCGTCTCCGGGCACGCGGCGAGCCTCACCGGCGACGACCTCCGCCCCTCCTTCCACCGGCCGGGATCGGCGTGCTGGATCGGCGCGGGCGTCCCGCACGCCGCGGTCAACCTCAGCACCACCGAGCCGGTGCTCGGCATCGAATTCCGGACGGATCCCGCGTTCAACGACGACGTGCGGCCCCGCCCCGATCTGCAGTGGCTGGTGGAGCGGCGCGCGGCCGAGCTGCAGGACGGGTGGGCGGAGCTGCAGCGGCACACCGCGAGGACGGTGACCGGGCTGCGAGAGGCCTGGGAGCGGTCGGTGACCGAGAAGTTCCCCGCCTGGCGGCCCGAGAAGACCTTCGCCTGAGCGTCCGCCCCCGATCGGGCCCGAAAGGGCACCGGAACTGTCGTACCCCTCTGAGACGATCGACTCGTCGAAGAAAAGGGGGATACACATGAGCCGAGAAGCAACCGATCTCGTGCGGCTCTTCGAAGCCGACGGCCTCCCGGACGACTTCGACGGCGCGCTGACGCTGTCGGACCTCGTCTGGCTTTGGCTGGCGGAGGAGACCGTTCCGCGGTAGGCACCGAACCCGGTCCCCGGGGCGCGGCGCCCGGTTAGGATCTGACCCCAACCAGCCGAGGGGGACAGATCCGGTGCCGAGCACCCTGCACGTATCACCGACGGCGCGGCGCGCGTTCGGCACGATCAGCGCCGCGCTCGAGGTGGCGGCCACCCGGCGCGGGCCGGTGCGTGTGGTCGTCGACCCCGGTGTCTACCCCGGGTCGCTGGTCGTCCGCGGTGAGGTCGAGATCGTTGCGGCCCAAGGGCCGGGCACCGTCGAGATCGCCACCTCGGGCGCGGTGGTTACGGCCGACTGCGCGGGCGAGGTGCGCCTCACCGGGCTGACGCTCGTGACCAGGGGCGGCACCGCGGTGTTCTGCGGCGGCGGGTCCGTCGCGCTCACCGACTGCCGGGTGCTGGGGCAGGGCGGTGTCTGCGTCGACGCGCGGCCGGGCACGAGCGTCGCGGTGCGAGGCTGCGAGGTGCACGCGGGACGCGTGGTGTGCCAGGGCGCGTCCGGCACGATCACCGATTCCTCGTTCACCGACGCGGCCGACAACGCGATCGCCGTCATCGAGGGCGGCAGCGCGCGGATCAGCGGGTGCACGATCGCGAACGCGTCGCTGCACGGGATCAGGGTGAGCGGGGCGTCGGCCAGCGTCGAGAACTGCGATCTCACCGGTACCGGGCGCGACGCGATCGCGGCCGACGCGCACGCGACGGTGTCCATTGTGGACTGCACGGTGCACGACGTGCACACGGTCGGGATCGGGGTGGCCGAGCAGTCCACCGGCACGATCAGCGGTACCACGGTGACCGGCGCCGAGGACGGCATCGTCGTGACCAGCGGCGGCTCGCCGACGGTCACCGGCTGCGCGCTGGCCGACTGCCGCGACGCCGGCGTCATCGTGCGCGACCGCGGGCTCGGCCGGTTCACCGGCTGTTCGATCACGGGGTCCGGCAACGTCGGGTTCTTCGTCACCGGCAACGGCGCGCCGACGGTGGAGGACCTCCGGATCGGCAGCGGCAACGTCGGGGTGGCGCTGCTCGGCGGGCGCGGGCGGTTCACCGGGCTCGCCGTGACCGACCAGACCATCGCGCTGCGGTTGAAGGACCGCTCGGCCGGGCGGTTCGAGCGGATCAGGATCGAGCGCTGCGACGTCGGCTTCGAAGCGGAGGAAAACGAGACCACGGGCGAACTCCGCGACGCGCGGATCACCGGGGCGAGGCTGTGCGGGATCTCGGTGGCGGGCAACGCCCGCGTGACGGTCGACCGCGGGGTCGTCGACGGCGCGCTCGCGGTCGGGATGGCCGTGAACGGCGCAGGCAGGCTGACCGCGACCGACTGCGAGGTCACCGGCGCGGGCACCGGCGGGGTCGTGCTGCTCGGCAACGCCGCGTTCCTCGCCACCCGGCTCACCGTCAGCGGCAGCGGCGGCGCCGGGCTGGCGGGGAAGGAGTCCGCGCGCGTCGACTGCACGGACTGCACCTTCTCCGGCAACGCGATCGACCTGAGCATCGAAGAGACCTGCGTCGAGCGGTTCGCGGGTTGCACGATCGAAAGCGGCCCGGTCGAAAACGGCACCGAAGAATCCACAAAGGACAGTGCGGCGCCGCCGAACGGCCCGGCGGGCGACCCGCTCACCGAGCTGGACCGGCTGATCGGGCTCGCCCCGGTGAAGAAGCAGGTCCGCACCCAGGTCAACATGATCAAACTGGCCCAGCAGCGCCAGGCGGCCGGGCTGCCGATGCCACCGCTGAGCAGGCACCTGGTGTTCTCCGGGCCGCCCGGCACCGGCAAGACCACGGTCGCCAGGCTCTACGGCCAGATCCTCGAATCACTCGGCGTGCTCGCCACCGGCACCGTGCGGGAGGTCGCGCGCAGCCACCTCGTCGGCCAGTTCCTCGGGTCCACCGCGCAGAAGACCCGCGAGGTCTTCGAAAGCGCGAAGGGCGGCGTGCTGTTCATCGACGAGGCGTACACGCTGGCCAGGAAGTTCGGGGTGAACTCCGATTTCGGCCAGGAGGCGATCGACGAGCTGGTGAAGCTGATGGAGGACCACCGCGACGAGGTGGTGGTCATCGTCGCGGGCTACACCGGCGAGATGGAAACCTTCCTCGAAGCGAACCCCGGGCTGCGCTCCCGGTTCTCCCGGGTCATCGAATTTCCCGCCTACAGCACCGAAGAGCTGGTCCGGATCGTCGAAGCGACGGCCGCGAAGGACCACTACCGGCTCGACGCGGACGTCCCCGCGCGGCTGGCCGAGCACTTCGCCCACCACGAGCGCGACGGCGAACCCCGCAACGCCCGCGACGCGCGCAGCCTGTTCGAAGGCATGATCGAGAACCAGGCCGAGCGACTGTCCGAATCGGACGCCCCCTCCGTCGACCAGCTCATGCTACTGGTGGCCGAAGACATCCCCCGGCCAGACGGCGCCTAGATCACTCCTCGTCGCGTTTGGCGACGTACGAGCGGTATCCGAAGTAGACGCTCACCGCGATCAGCACGCCGCCGATCGTGAAGCAGACGTAGGCGATCGTCTGCAGGGTCGACAAATCGCCCCGGACGAGACCGACGAGCCCGTAGACGAGCATCACCAGCCCGCCGGTGAGGACGAGCCACCACCAGCGCCGCCACATCAGCGCCCGGTCGAACGCCACGCTCACACCCCCTGCTCGACTGAGCGCACCAGGCTACCGGGCGTCGAACTCCTTGCGCAGCTTGGCGGGTGCCTTGATCCGCCACGCTTCCTCGATCAGCTCCCGCAGCTGCGCCCCGTCGACCTTGTCGAGGTCGACGAGGATGTAGCCGTACCCGTCGTAGTGCGAGGTGGTGAAGAAGGCCGGATCGCCCGAGGCGAGCAGGGCCTCCTTCTCCTCCATCGCGCACACGAGCGCCAGCCCGCCCTCGGCTTCGGTGCGCAGGCGCGCGAGGACCTTGCCCCCTGCTTTCAACGACGGCGTCTTGTACGACGTCGATTCCTCGACGCCGGGCAGTTCCTTCGCCGTCGCCACTACTTCGTCCCAAGTCGCCATGGCCCCAGTGTTCACGGCCGGGGCCACGGCGTCTTGGTGAAATGGGAACTCGTCAGGCGACGGCCGTGATCCGGTCGGCGGGCGGCGGCGCGATCGCCGGGTGCGCGCCGAGGTAGGCGATCAGCGCGTCCAGGTCGACCGGGCCGCCGGTGAGGCCGGTGCCCTTGGTGAACTCGGTGAACCCGTCGCCGCCCGCGGCGAGGAAGTTGTTCACCGACACGCGGTAGCTGCCGTTCGGGTCCACCGGTTTGCCGTCCACGGTGATGTTGGAGACCTTCGACCCGGCGGGCGCGGACGCCGAGTAGGTGTACTTGAGCGTCTTCGAGATCTGCAGGATCTTCGTCCCGCCCGGACCCCACTGCTGCTCCAGCACGTTCTTCAGGTTCGCGCCGGTGAGCGTGATCGTCTGCATGATGTTCGCGAACGGCTGCACGGTGAACGCCTCGCCGTAGGTCACCACGCCGTCACCCTCGCCGTTCGGCGACGACGCGTAGGTCAGGTCCGCCCTAATCCCGCCGGGGTTGGTGATCGCGAGCTGCGCCTTGTTCGACGCGGTCGCTTCGAGCTGCGCGTCGGCGATGACGTCCCCGAGCGGGGTTTCGCCGGAGGCGGGGCCGCTCTTGAGCAGGTCCGCGGTGATCGTGCCGACCTGCTTGTTCGCGATCGGCGCTGCCTTCGCCTTCGCCTCGTCGATGAGCTTCCGCACCGCCGGGTCCGGGGTGACGTCGCGGGTGACGATTTCGTTGTGCGCCTTGGACTGCGCGCGCACCACGTCCCGCGTGCGCAGGTCGATCTTGAGGTCCAGCACGGAAAGCAGCCTGCCGAACGAGGCGCCCTGGATCATCGTGCGCGGGTTGCCCGCCGGGTCGGTGACCGTGCAGTCGTACTGCTGGTGGCTGTGCCCGGTGAAGATCGCGTCGACCTTCGGCGTCACCTTCGCGGCGATCTTCGACGCGGGTCCCGGTGCGACCTTGCAGTCGTCCGGCCCGCCGCCCTCGGTGTTGTCGCCCTGGTGCAGCAGGACGACCTGCGCCTTCACCCCGAACAGGTCGAGCAGCTCGGCCGTGCGGTCGATCGCGGCCACTTCGTCGCCGAACTTCAGGCCCTTGATCGAGTCGGGCGTGACCACCGTCGGCAGGTCCTTGAGCGTCGCGCCGATGACCCCGATGGGCACGCCGCCGGAGAACTGGACGCTGAACGGCAGCAGCGCGGGCAGCCCGCTGGTGAAGGACACATTGGACCCGAGGAACGGGAACTTCGCGCCGGGGAAGGACTTCCGGAACTGGCAGCCGTCCTTCGGGTGGCAGCCGCCGAACTGCATCCGCTGCAGTTCGGCGTATCCCTCGTCGAATTCGTGGTTGCCGACCACGGAGGCCCGCACGCCGAGCTGGTTGAGGAAATCGATGGTCGGCTCGTCGTGGAAGAGCGCGGAAATCACCGGCGAGGCGCCGATGTTGTCGCCCGAGGACAGCACCACCGAGTTGCGGACCTGCTCCCGCAGCTGCTTGACGTGCGTCGCCAGGTACGCGGCACCCCCGGCGTCGACGGTCGTGCCGTCGGACCGCGTCACCCGCCCCGAGGACCCGGACGGCGGTTCGAGGTTGCCGTGAAGATCGTTGAAGGAGATCAGCCGGACGTCGGTGGTGGGGCTCGCGGCCGCGGGCCCCGTCGCGAGTGCGACGGCGGCGAGCGCGGCCGTGGCGACCGCGCACGAGCGCAGCACGGCACGAATGGACAAGGTCATCGTTCCCTCCGCTTTTCGCGCGCCGCGATTCCCCTCAAGGCGCGCACGGCGGAGGATCTTGCCCGCTCCCGATGCCGTTGACCAGGGTCAAGAGATGGAAGATAGGCAAACGTCATCCGCAACGGGCGCGCTGCCTTCGAGCAGCACCCTCGCGACGAGTTCGGGGGCGTCGCTCATCGGCACGTGGCCGCAGCCGCGCAGCACCAGCAGGTGCGCGTCCGGCGCGACCCGGCGGAGGTCCGCCGCCTTCGGCCTGGCGAGGATGCGGTCCCGCTCGCCCCACGCGATGGTCACCGGCGGGCCGGTGACCGGGCCGAGGAACCGGAACCCGCCCTTGGCCTCGGCGAGCGTCGGCGCGAAACCGGGCGCGTGGCCGAACGCGTACGCGTCGTCGATGACCGCCTCGGGGGACTGCCGCCCGGGTTTCGCCACGATGAACCCGGTGAGCACGCCGCGGCCCGCGGGTGTCGCCGCGAGGCGCCGCACGCGGTCCGGCGGCATCCGCTCGGCGATCGCGCGGTGCGCGCGCAGCATCGCGAGCGCGTACCGCTGCTGGCGCGGAGTCCACAGCCCGGCCGGGGACAGCGCGGTGACGCTCCGGACCAGACCGGCCTTCCCGAGCGCGAGCGACAGCAGCCCGCCGAGCGAATTCCCCGCGACGTGCGGCCGGTCGATCCCGAGATCGGCGAAGAAGCGCCCGAAAACTTCGAGCGCCGCGTCGACGCTGTAACCGCCTTCTCCCGGTGGCGACTCCCCGAAACCGGGCAGGTCGACGGCGATCACGTCACGGTGTTCGGCGAGCAGCGGCAGCACGGGCGCCCACGCCTGGCGCCGGTGGCCGACGCCGTGGATGAGCACGAGGGGTTCCCCGCGGCCGAGCCGGTCATAGACGACGGTGTCCATGGCCGGAGGGTAACCCGCAAAACTACCCAGCGGTAGATACCGACGTTATTCGAATCATGCGCTCGCGCCGCCGGTCGCCGACCGGCTCCCACTCGCCGGTGGCCGTGAAACCCAGCCGCTCGTAGAGCCGGCGCGCGCCGGTGTTGCGCTCCTGGACCTGCAAGGCCAGCCGCGAACACCCGTGCTCGACGGCGGCCGTCGCGACGGCGTCCACCAACGCCGTGCCGACGCCGCGGCCGCGTGCCGCGGGAGCGACCCACAGCGACACCAAAAGCCACTCATCCGGGCGAGGCAAACCAGCCGCGAGCCCCAGGTCTTCGCCGCCTTCGGAGGCGAAGATCCAGGCACCCGCCCGCAACCGCGCACGCCAGTCGCCCTCGGCGAAATCCACCTCGCGGGCGTAGGTCGAAGTGAACGATTCGGGCGCGTCGGCGAGCGCGGTCAGCCGGATCTCGCGCAGCCGCGCCCACTCTGCTTCGCTCGCCTGCTCCAGGCCGATCACGTGAGCGACCGGACCATCCGCTCGCGGCGCATGCTCGGCACCGTCTCCCATTCGCCGGTCGCGACGAAACCGAGACGCTCGTAGGCGCGGCGGGCGCCCGTGTTCGACTCGGCGACCTGCAAGGCCAGCACCGGCGCGCCGTGCGCGGCGGCCTCGTCGGCCACCGCCTTGATCAACCTCGCCGCCACACCGCGCCCGCGCGCGGCCGGGGCCACCCACATCGAGTGCAAGGTCCACTCCCCGTCACCCGCCTTGCCCGCCGCGACACCGAAGGCTTCGCCACCCGGCCCGTCGGACGCGAGGAAGTACGTGCGCTGAGTGAGACGCCCGCGCCAGTCGGCTTCGCCGAACTCGGCTTCCTGCGCGTAGGTCGACCCGAACGCCGACGGCGAATCGGCCAGGGTGGCCAACCGGATCTCGCGCAGCGGCCGCCAATCGGCGTCGGTGAGTTTCCGCAGGTGGACCATGATCCCAGCGTCACACGCCTGCCACGCGGGACGCATCCGAATTACCGATCGGCCGCCCGGCATCGGCCGAATGGCCGACGCGGCCGCCGGTGCCGCGAGCCCTTCGACCGAAGTGCGCGCGCGGCCGGATTCCTAGGTTCGAAGCATGACAACAGCGCAGGTCACCGCCATCGGATACGGGTTGCTCGCCTTCGTCGCCGTGTGGGCCACGATCGGGCTCCCGCAACTCCTCGTCCAGCGTGTCAAGCACGGGCGGGTCGACCTCGGCCGCGTTGTCAGAACCGGAATCGTCACGCTGTATTCGTGCCTCGCCGTCGCGGTCGTCATGCTGCCGCTGCCGGGGCCGGGCACGAAGCCGCTGGAGCAGACCATCCAGCTCCAGCCGTTCCAGTGGGTCGCCGACATCGGCTCCGAGCTGCACAAGCACGGGCTGAGCGCGGCGGACTGGTTCACCACCCAGACCTTCCAGCAGGCCGCGATGAACGTGCTGCTGTTCGTGCCGCTCGGGATCTTCGCGAAGCTGTGGTGGCGGCGCGGGTTCACCGGTGCGACGCTGCTCGGCTTCGGTGTGTCGCTGCTGATCGAGATCACGCAACTGACCGCGAACTTCGGCACCGCGCCGTTCCAGTACCGGATCTTCGACGTGGACGACCTGATGACCAACACGGCGGGCGCGATGCTCGGCTGGACCGCGGCGGCGCTGTTCGTGATCCTGCGGACCGGGATCGCCAGGACCGTGGTGGCGAAGGTGGAGACCCCGGCGACGATGCCCGTCCGCCCGTCGCTCGACGCGCTGCGCACCACGCCGTTCCCGGTTCCGGCGAGGTCAGCCGTCCACGCGCAGCCTGCTCGGCGCCAGCGGGTCGACTTCTCCCATTCGCGCTAGCCGCGCTTGGCGGCGCAGTGCCTCGCGGCGCTGCGCCCTGCGGTCTTCGAACAGCACGGTCGCGGTCGCGGCGGCGAAGACCAGCAGGACGATGCCGACGATGATCGCCAGTTCCACGCGGCGCCTCCTCCGACCTCGTTGTCCTGTAAGGCAGATCACACAGGGTACGCAGATCGTGGCGACTTTGACCACCCCCGGCCGTGTTCCCCGCTCTACTTCACCCCGGACTCAGTGGACGAGCTGGGGAACCCTCACTGGATCAGCGCACTCGCGACCGGGGAGGACCCGAACCACGTGGTGTCCGTCAAGGGATCGACGGCCGCGACGGGCCACGTTTCGATCACGGCACGTAATAGCCGGTCCGATCGCGCGACTTGCGGGACGAGGTGCGTCCACCCGGGACGCCCGAACTGGGAGCCGGATCGCCATGACCACGCCGACCACGCAGCCTCCCTCCGACGGCCCGCCCCTCCGCCGGAGGTGGCTGTGGGTCGGCGCGGTCGCCCTGCTCGCCGTCGCCCTGATCGTCATCATCTCGGCGGCCACCGGCGGTCGGAAGATCGCGGGCAGCGCTTCACCGGACACGGCCGTTCCGATCACGCCGCCGACCACGGACCCTTCGGTCGAAGCGGCTCAGCGGTCCGCGGCCAGCGCCAGCGCGGCATCCAGCAGCTCTGCCGCGGCGAGTGCGTCCGCCGCGGCCAGCAAGTCGTCGGCGGCAGCGGCGAGCAGTTCTGCCGAAGCGGCGCGCCAGTCCTCGGTCGCGGCCGAAGCATCGGCCAAGGCCGCCGAGGAAGCCGAGCGCAAGGCCAAGGAAATCATCTACAGCGTGACGACGACAGGGCCCGGCATCAACTCCGTCACGTACACGAAGCAGGGCTTCAACATTTCCCAGGAGACCGCCGTGAAGGGCAAGAAGTGGTCGCGGACGGTCCAAGACATGGGCAGTGACAGCTATCCAAGCGTGAACGCCCAGAACGACGGCGGCGGCACCATCCGCTGCTCGATCAAGCGCGGCGACGGAACGGTCCTGTCCGAGAACTCCAGCTCCGGCGACTACGCGGTGGTGACGTGCTCGTAGTGCCGATCAGCGCGGCGGAAGGACGCAGAACTCGTTGCCTTCCGGGTCGGTGAGCACGACCCACGGGAACGCGGGCTCGTCCTCGATCACCTTGGCGCCCAAGGAGACCAGCCGGTCGACCTCGTCGTACTGGCCGCCGTCGGTGGGGGCGAGGTCGAGGTGCAGCCGGTTCTTCACCGATTTGCCCTCGGGCACCGGCTGGAAGACCAGCACCGGATCGCCGGAGGTCTCCACGTAGGTGACGCCTTCGGCGTCGTCGAAGCGGTTCGAGATCTTCTGTCCCAGCGCGCCGCACCAGAATCCCGCGAGCGCTTCCGCGTCGTGGCAGTCGATCGCGATGGCGAGAACCGTGGCCGTCATGCATCCGGTGTACCCCGCGGGGCAGACTGCACACATGGCCACCCGCGCGGCGAAACCCACCAAGGACCAGCTGGCCGCCGCGCACGGCACCACCATCCCGGACGTGCTCGCGCCGGATCTGGCCGTGCTGTTCTGCGGGATCAACCCGGGGCTGTACTCGGGCGCGGTCAGCCTGCACTTCGCGCGGCCCGGCAACCGGTTCTGGCCCGCGCTGCACGCCGGCGGGTTCACGCCGCGCCTGTTCGACCCGAGCGAGCAGGACGAGCTGCTGGCACTCGGCATCGGGATCACGAACGTGGTGGCGAGGACGACCGCGCGCGCCGACGAACTCTCCGGCGACGAACTGCGCGCGGGTGGCGTCGAACTCGCCCGCAAGGTCGCGGAATACCGGCCGGGGTGGCTCGCGGTCGTGGGGATCACCGCGTACCGGGTCGCGTTCGGACGTCCGAAAGCGACGGTCGGCCCCCAGGAGGAGACCGTCGGCGGCGGCCGGGTGTGGGTGCTGCCGAATCCCAGCGGGCTCAACGCGCACTGGACACCGGCGGGGCTCGGCGCCGAGTTCGCGCGCCTGAAGCGCAATTTGCGCTGACCGCGACCTCACGGACCAGGGCATACCCTTAGTATCCGGACTCGCGGTAACAGGTACTGACGGCGCGCGGGATCTACCACGAACGGGTGAAACACCCACCCAGAGATGCACGGGTGACCGCCCCCACCCCCCGTGAGGGGGATATCGCGTCACGAAGCCGCTCACGGCGACTCGGAAAAGTCAACAAGGTGTCATTCCTGGACTGGTCCTGACAGGGGGGACCGGTTCGCCGCGTGAAAGGTCTTGGGGGCGGTGCTTCGGGGGAAGCAGCGACAGCTCGACACGGCAGCCAGGGTGACTTGCTGAGACGGAGTGCCCCATGACGCGCAGCATCGAGCCGAACCGGCCGCAGCACCCCGGCAGAAGCCTCGGGGTGGCGTCCATCGATCCCGTGCCGCTCTTCCGCGACGGGCTGTCGGCACTGGTCCACCGCACGCAGGGCCTGCACTGGGCGGGGCACGCCGCGTCGCACCACAGCGCGCTCCAGCTCGCCGAGCAGGTGCGGCCCGACGTCGCGCTGATCGACTCCGGGCTCGACCCGCAGTGCCACCTGACGAAGCTGCTCGCCGTCGGCGATCCCGCGCTGCTGATCATCGTGCTGGTGCGCCAGTCGAACCGCACCGCGCAGTACCTCACGGCCGCGATCGGCGCCGGCGCGCACGCGGCCATTCCCCGCGAGGCCGAGGCGCGCAGGCTCGCCGAGGCCATCCGGCGCGCCTACACCGACCGCCGCTACATCGACCCGGCGCTGTCCGCGCTCATCGCGCGCCCGAAGCGGCAGTCACCGGACGGCACGAACACGAAGGCGCAGATGCCGTTGTCCCGGCGCGAATACCAGGTGCTGCAGCTCGTCGCCGAAGGGCTGGAAAACTCCGCGATCGCGAAAATCCTTTACCTGTCGGTGGAGACCGTGCGGACACATGTGAAGAGCATTCTGCGGAAACTGTCCGCACGCGATCGCACGCACGCGGTGACCACCGCGTTCCGGAGTGGAATCCTCGTCACGCAGCCCAACGACGCGGTGGGCGTACCGAGGGAAACGCAGTTCACGAAGGCCGCCGGAAGCGCTGAAACCCCTACAGTGTGACAGGTCTCACCGAAATCGCGGAGATCCACCCAGAAGAAGCGTGGTTTCCCTTGCCGTCGGTTACTCACAGGTAATATCCTGAAGTTACCGGCCAGTAAGGGAAGCGTGCCCAGCCGGAAACCCGAGTACAGACGGAGCGACGACATGGGCCACTACAAGAGCAACGTCCGAGACCTGGAGTTCAACCTCTTCGAGGTGCTCGGCGTCCAGGACCGCCTCGGCAAGGGCGTGCTGGAGGAGTCCGACGAGGAGACCGCCCGTGGCGTGCTCTCCGAGCTGAACAACCTCGCCGTCGGCCCGCTGGCCGACTCGTTCGCCGACGCGGACCGCAACCCGCCGGTGTACGACCCCAAGACCTTCTCGGCCACGCTGCCCGAGTCGTTCAAGAAGAGCTACCAGGCGCTCTGGGACGGCGAGTGGTGGCGGCTCGGCCTGCCGAACCACCTCGGCGGCTTCGGCCTTCCCCCCACGGTCCAGTGGGCCGCGTCCGAGCTCATCCTCGGCGCCAACCCGCCGCTGTTCATGTACCTGGCCGGCCCGAACTTCGCGATGATCGTCGACAAGAACGGCACCGACGAGCAGAAGCGCTGGGCGCAGCTCATGATCGACCGCGGCTGGGGCGCCACCATGGTGCTGACCGAGCCGGACGCGGGCTCCGACGTCGGCGCCGGGCGCACCAAGGCGGTCAAGCAGGAGGACGGCTCCTGGCACATCGACGGCGTGAAGCGGTTCATCACCTCCGCCGACCAGGACATGACCGAGAACATCATGCACCTGGTGCTGGCCCGTCCCGAGGGCCCCGGCATCGAGACCAAGCCCGGCACCAAGGGCCTTTCCCTGTTCCTGGTGCCCAAGTTCCACTTCGACGGCACCACCGGCGAGCCGGGCGAGCGCAACGGCGCCTTCGTAACCAACGTCGAGCACAAAATGGGCATCAAGGCCTCGACCACCTGCGAGCTGACCTTCGGCCAGCACGGCACGCCCGCGAAGGGCTGGCTGCTCGGCGAGGTGCACGACGGCATCGCGCAGATGTTCCAGGTGATCGAGTACGCGCGGATGATGGTCGGCACCAAGGCCATCGCGACGCTGTCGACCGGGTACCTGAACGCGCTCGAGTACGCCAAGGAGCGCGTGCAGGGCGCGGACCTGCCCAACATGCTCAACAAGACCGCGCCGCGCGTCACCATCACGCACCACCCCGACGTGCGCCGTTCGCTGATGCTGCAGAAGGCGTACGCGGAGGGCCTGCGCGCGATCTACCTGTACACGGCGTCGTTCCAGGACCAGGTGTGGACCCAGGACGGCGACGAGGCGGCGATCAAGCTCGCGGAGCGCGTGAACGACCTGCTGCTGCCGATCGTGAAGGGCGTCGGCTCCGAGCGCGCCACCGAGCAGCTCGTGCAGTCGCTGCAGACGCTCGGCGGCTCGGGCTTCCTGCAGGACTACCCGATCGAGCAGTACATCCGCGACGCGAAGATCGACTCGCTGTACGAGGGCACCACGGCGATCCAGTCGCTGGACTTCTTCTTCCGCAAGATCGTCCGAGACAAGGGCCAGGCGCTCGCGCACGTGGCTGGCGAGATCACCGCCTTCATCGAGGCGGAGGCGGGCAACGGGCGGCTCAAGAACGAGCGCGCGCTGCTCAAGCAGGCCCTCGAGGACACGCAGGGCATGCTCGGCTCGATGATCGGCGCGCTGACCGCGTCGCAGGAGGACCCGCAGAACATCAACAAGGTCGGGCAGCACACCGTCCGGCTGCTGATGTCGGTCGGCGACCTGCTCGTCGGCTGGCAGCTGCTCAAGCAGGCCGAGATCGCGATCGCGAAGCTCGACGGCACGCCGTCGGCGAAGGACAAGCCGTTCTACGAAGGCAAGATCGCTGTCGCGTCGTTCTTCGCGAAGACCGTGCTGCCGGAGCTGACCGCCCGCCGCGCGATCGTCGAAGCGGCCGACAACGACCTGATGGACGTGTCGGAAGCGGCCTTCTGAGGTAGCCGGAAATCCCCCGTGCGGAAGCGCGCGGGGGATTTTTCGCGTCCGGGGCGGAAATCGCGTTTGGCGGCCCGGTGTTCCGGCCATTACCCCTGTGCACCATCCACCGCACAGAGGAGAAAATGACCATGTCCGTCACCGGAGTGATCACCGCGATCGTGGTCGGCCTGATCCTCGGCGTGCTGGGCCGGCTCTTCGCGCCCGGCAAGCAGAGCATCCCGATCTGGCTCACCATCCTGGTCGGCATCGTGGCCGCGTTCATCGGCACCGCGATCGCGCGTGGGCTCGGGTACGCCGACACCAAGGGCTTCGACTGGCTGGAACTGATCACCCAGATCGTGATCGCCGCGATCGGGGTCAGTCTCGTGGCAGGCGTCTACGGCAAACGCGGTATCAGCCGATAGGGGTCCCCCGAACGCGGGTTTCGGCGCGCGATGTCCGGTTCACGGTGGGACCCTTCGCCCACACAGGGCGAAAGGAGCAGCGAAATGCTTGGTGGAATCTGGGGCATCATCACGACGGTCGTCGTGGGCCTCATCCTCGGCGTCATCGGCCGGTTCCTCGCGCCTGGCGAGCAGAAGATCCCGATGTGGCTGACGATCGTGGTCGGCATCGTGGCCGCGTTCATCGGCAACTGGCTCGCCGGGGTGTTCGGTGTGCGGGACACGCCGGGCATCGACTGGATCCGGCACGCGTTCCAGGTCGTGGCCGCCATCGTCGGCGTGATCGCGGCGGCCGGGATCTACGCGAAGGTCAAGGGCGGGCAAATCGCCTCGAAGTCGTAGCCGGCGCGGAAAAGGCCCGCCGCATCACGAGTGCGGCGGGCCTTTTCGCTGTCCGGGGCGCCTCAGACGCGCACCGCGCCGCAGGCGATCGCGACGTAGGCGCGCTGCGGGGCGCGGTAGAGCACTTCGGCCCAGCGGTTGTCGGTGAGCTGGACGCCCTTCGGCCCGACGCACGAGTACTTCCCGCCGACCACGAACGGCCCGCACGGGACCTTGGGGTCGGCGTGCGCGCAGGTCGTGTAGTTGTCACAGGTCAGGGTCGTCAGCGTGGCCGAAGTGACCTCGGCACCGGTCCGCACGTTCAACCGGCAGGCGTTGTCCGCGTTCGCGTGTACGAGCCCCTTCGGCGGCTCATCGGCCCCGGCCCCGGCCCCGGCCGCGGCACCGCTCGTGAGCATGATCGCGGCCGCGCCCGCGGCCACCGCGAACACCCTGACCGGCAAAGCACTTCTCAGCGACACCGAACCTCCATTGTGGACTGAGCTGAATCCTGGTCGCTACCGACCGTAGCCGAATGTGGTCACGGAGCGAAGGGGATCGCCGGACCCCGACCGGGTGATCGTGGGGCTAGGGTCGGTGCCGTGAGTGACGTGCCGCAGCTCGACCTGGACCGCGGCGGCCTCGACGCGGTGCCGCCCGAAGCGCTCGCCGATCCCGGGCTTCATCGGCTGAGCCTCTACGCGAACGAGATCAGCGAACTGCCGGATCGGGTGTGGGATCTGGTGGAACTGCGCGTGTTGAACGTCGCGGACAATCGGCTCACGTCGCTTTCGCCGCGCATCGGCGAATTGCGGCACCTGCACACGCTCGACCTCGGACACAACGCGTTCCGCGCGCTTCCCGACGAATTGGGCGAGCTTCCCGAACTCACCGAATACCTCTACCTCAGCGACAACGAGCTGACCGTGTTCCCGGAATCGTTGTGCCGCTTGGGAAAGCTCAAGTACCTCGGATGCACGGACAACCGGATCGATGTGCTGCCGCCCGCGATCGCCGGGCTGCGGTCGCTGCGCGAACTGCGGCTCTACCACAATGGACTGCGCGCGCTTCCGGAGGAAATCGGCTCGTTGCCCGCGTTGCGGGAACTGCATTTGCGGGGGAACCGGATCACGCGCCTGCCGTCGGCCGTCGGGTCGCTGCGGGAACTGCGGCAGCTCGATCTGCGCGACAACGGACTCGTCGAGCTTCCTTCAGCATTGCTCGAACTGTCCAAACTGGACAAACTGGATCTGCGGTGGAACAAGGATCTCCGGCTGCCTCCGTGGCTACCGGACCTCGAAGCGCGCGGCTGCTACGTGTTGCTCTGACTTCGCGGGCGGGGCCGACTGGCGAGTAGCTCGCCGCGAGGGGGCGATTTGGGGCGCTCAGGTCCCCGAAGGTGGCCTTCGGGGCATGCGGCGCCCGGGACGCGAGCGGTCCGGAATTGTCGGTGCCGCGCGGTAATGTTGAAATCAGGGGCTCCCCTGGGCGTACGAACGGTCCGTTCGTGCGGGGCGGGGCCGCGGGTCAGGTGCAGATGACCAGGGGGCGCGGCTGGTAGGTCACCACGGTGGTTTCCCGCCGCACTTCGGCGCCGGAGACCACGTCGCGCAGGATGCGGGTGTCCGAGGTGCTGAACCCGGCCTTTCCCTCGTTCGGGACGCAGCCGGGGCCGGAGCCGGGCTCGACCGGCGGCGGCGCGAGGTTCGACCGCTCGCCGGTCGCACTGTCCACTGTGTACCGCTTGGTGCTCCAGATCTTGACGGTCACGGTGGATCCGGTCGCCGAGGCCTGTATCGCGACGCCCGACGGCGAATCGTTCGTGAACTTCAGGTCGACCGCGGAACCGCTGTCGGAGAAGGAAGTCGCGTCGCGGCCGGGCGGGTAGCGGTCGAGGTAGGTCGAGTGCGCGGTGTGCCCCGCGTCGCCGAGCCCGGCGAAGTAGGCGGCGTTGTAGAGCGTGCTCGTCAGTTGCGAAATGCCGCCCGCCGCGACCTGCGGGCCGGTGCCGTCCTCGTTCATCGGCGCGGTCGCGTACCCGCTCCGCGCGCCGAGGTGCGCGTTGAGGCTGAAGGTTTCGCCCGGTTTCAGCACCACACCGTTGACGGCGGCCGCCGCGGCGCGGACGTTCCCCGCGACGTCGGGCGAGAAGCCGCCGGTGGTGAACTGGCCGACCACCTCCTTGACGCCGAGCGCGTTCACCGCGTCGGTGGTCAGGTTCGGCTTCTTCGTCTGGTAGGCGACCTTGAGATCGCGGGATTCCGGCAGCGTCAGCACACCCATGAACGGCTTGAAGGTGGTGAGCCAGTCGATCTTGCGCCCGTCCTCCGAGGGCTGCACGGTCGGCACGTCGCCGACGAACACCAGGCTCGCGTCCTTGCTGTCCTGCTCGGTGGAGACCAGCTCCGGCTGGAGGCCCTGCTGCAGCTTCGCCTGGTCGACGCGGACCTCGAGGTCGCCGTTGTCGAGCGGGGCGAACCGGAACGAACTGGCGATCGCGTCCGGTTTGAGCGCCACGTCCTTGCCCTCGCCGTGCACCGTGATCGGTTTCGCGACCGCCGGGTTCACGATCTGGTCGAGCGCCTTGTGCACCCCGGCCGAACTGGCCTTCACCGGGGTGGTGGAGACCGGCACCAGCACGCCGCCGCGATCGAGCCAGTGCTGGTGGACGAGATCGGCGGCGGCGTTCGTGTCGCCGACCGCCTGGCCCTGGCGCGGTTCGACCGCGCGCGCGGTGACCCCGCCGTCGCTGCCGGGGATCGGGTCGAAGGCGATACCGCCTTCGGTCGGTGGGTGGTCGAGCTGGGTGTGCGTCAGCTCGGCGACCGAGGACGCGAGGACCTTGTCGTCCGTCCTTGTCTCGACACCGACCTCGCGCTTGGTGAAGAACGACATGATCCGCGTGATCGGGCTCAGCGGCTGGTGCCCCGCCTTTTCCAGCGTCGAGGGCCAGTCGAGGCCGAGACCGGAGTTCTTGGGGTCGAGCTTGGTCTCGACGTCACCGGCCCTGACCAGGACGGGCTGGGTCAGCCGCGGTTCGAGCTCCCGCCGCAGCTTCGACTCGGCGTCCTTCTTGGTGAGGCCGCCGACGTCGATCCCGGCGACGGTGACCCCGCGCGGCACGTCGCCCGCGCTGAACATGAGATCGCCGACGTAGAGCAGGACGAACACCGTGAGCCCGACACCGGTGATCATCATCGCCTTGCCGAGCCCGTGCCGGAACCGGCTGGACGGCGTGTCCGGCTCGGGCGCCGAATGTTCGCCGTCGAGCAGTTCGCCGACGAGTTCGGAGTCGTCCTCGTCGTCGTAGACTTCGGCGCCCGCGGGCTCGATGACCTGGGGAGCGGGAAGTACTTCGGTGTCCTGGACGGCGGGATGCTCACCTGTGTCGGTGTCCCAAACCGGCCAGTAGTGCTCGTCGGCCACCCGTCCCCTCCGCGGTCACTTCGGCTACAAGTAAAGCCCCGTACCCTGTTCGGTGCGCTCGGTGGCGATCGCGTGGATGTCGCGCTCCCGCATCACCAGATATCCCGCCCCCTGGATCTCCACCTCGAGCTGGTCCTCCGGGTTGAACAGCACCCGGTCGGATACTTTCACGTTGCGCACATTATTGCCCACACCCAGTACATCGCCCCAGGACAGCCGACGGGCGACTTCGGCCGTCGCGGGGATGACGATGCCGCCCGTGCTGCGGCGTTCGCCGTCCTCGTCGGCCAGCCTGACCAGCACCCGGTCGTGCAGCATCTGGATTTCGAGCTTCGTCGCGGGCACCGGCACGCGGTTGGTTTCGGACACGCACGAAATGCTACTTACCCGCTGAGAGCGCGAAGGGCACGCATACTTCACCCGGCTGGGGTACGTCTTGACCGGTCATGCCCCCGCGAGGATGAGTTCGAGGCTGCGCGCGGCACCCGCTTCCACCCGGACGGGCACTCCCCAGTCCTGGCGGGTGACCCGGCACACCGGGTGCTCGGCGCCGTCATCGCAGCTGGCGGCCTGCGCGACGACCTGGAGCACGCCTTCGGAGACGCCCTCGGCGAGCCGGATCCGCCTGGTCAGCTCGGTGCCGGTCCCGGCACCGTCGACGAGCAGCTCCGGTGGGGAAGCGCTGATCTCCAACCTGGTCGACGGGCCGTAGCGGTCGTCGAGCTTTTCCCCTGGTGGCGGCGAGAAGACCACCGAGAATTCGAGGCCGCCGGGCGCGAGCACGGTCGGCGGCCGGCGCACCTCGTGGGCGTCGCCCGCCACGTGTTCGCCCGTCGTGGCGGGAATCCGGACGAGGCGGTGCGCGGCGGATTCGACGACGATCACCTCGTCGCCGTCCACCAGCAGGCCGGACGGCTCCGCGAGCCCGCTCGCGAGCGTCGAAACCGTTTTCGTCTCGGGGTCGTAGCGGCGGATCGCGCCGTTGTAGGTGTCCGCGATCGCGATCGACGCGTCCGGCAGCACGGCCACGCCGAGCGGGTGCTGCAGGAGCGCGTCACCGGCGTCGCCGTCGCGGTGGCCGAAGGAGAAGAGGTCGGTGCCGACCGCGGTGTGCACGGTCGCCTCGGCGTCGATCCAGCGCAGCGCGGAGGTCTCCGGATCGGCGAGCCACAGGCGGTCGCCGTCGACCGCGAACCCGGAGGTCTGCGCGAAGAACGCGTCCTGGGCGGGCCCGTCGCGCAGGCCCTCCACCGTGGTGCCCGCGAACCGCGACACCGTGCCCGCGACCGGATCGAACAGGCCGAGCGTGTGGTTGCCCGCCATCGCGATGACGACACCGCCCGCGGGCTCCCACCACGCCACGTCCCACGGGCTCGACAGCGCGATGCCGAGCGCTTTTCCGTCGGTTTCGCCGTTCAGCCACTGGCGGCCGGTCCCGGCGACCGTGGTGACTTCCCCGGTGTCGAGGTGCAGCCCGCGCAGGAGATGGCCGGCCGTGTCGGCGACGACGGCGTGGTACCCGGCCTTCGCGGCGATCTCGGACGGCAGGAGCGCGATGCCGGAAGGTTCGGTGAAACGCGGCTGCGTTCCGTCGGCGTGGCCGGGCTCGCCGGTGCCGAAGCGGCGCAGGACCGTTTTGCCGTCGGCCGCGAGTTCGGCGATCGAATGGTGCGCTGTGTCCGCGACGAGCAGGGTGCCGCGCTCCGTGCGGACGGCCTTGCTCGGGAACTTCAGGTCGCCGTCGCGCTCCTCGCCCGGCACGTAAGGGCTTCCGCCGCGCCGCAGCGTTCCCTTCGCCTCGTGCTCGGCGACGAGTTCGGTGATGACGCGGCGCAGGGCCTCCGCGTGCCCCTCGCCGGCGGCCGTGTGCACGACGTAGCCCTCGGGGTCGACGATGACCAGCGTCGGCCACGCCCGCACGGCGTACTGCGACCAAGTGGTCAGGTCCGGGTCGTTCAGCACCGGGTGGTGCACGCCGTAGCGGCTCACCGCCGCCTCGACCGCGGCCCGCTCGCCCTCGTGGAGGAACTTCGGGGAGTGCACCCCGATCGTCACGAGGACATCGGCGAACTCGACCTCCAGCGGCCGGAGTTCGCTGAGCACGTGGAGGCAGTTGATGCAGCCGGAGGTCCAGAAGTCGAGCAGGGTGATGCGGCCGCGCAGGTCGGCGAGCCGGATGCGCTCGCCACCGGTGTTGAACCAGTGGTCACCGGTGAGCTCGGGCGCGCGGACGCGGGCTTGCTGTCGTGGAGCAGTCACATCCCGAGTCAACTACACGGCGGGACCCGGTGTTCCTGCCTGCCGGAAGTCGTCGGCGTGATCCACCGCCCATCGCGCGTACGAGGTCGGCTCGCGGCCGGTGATCTCCTGGAAGTCGGGCGCGATCGACTGGGGGACGCCATCGGCGGCGCGGAGGTGGGTGAGCAGCGTGTCGACCATGCTGTCGTCGCCCCACTGGCTGAGCGTGCGGCGGTATTCCCCGGGCGTGATCTCCTCGAACTTCACGTCGGCGCCGGTGGCCTCGGCGATGGCGGCGACCTGCTGTTCCTGGGTCAGCGAGGCGGGGCCGGTGAGGTCGTAGGCCCTGCCGTCGTGCTCGCCGGTCGTCAGCGCCCGCACGGCGATCTCGGCGACGTCGGCTTCGTGGACGAGCGCGGCGTGCGAGTGGCGGAAGGGCGCGCGGACGACGCCCTCGGCGCGGATCGACGGCGCCCGCTGCAGGGTGTTGGTGGCCAAACCGCCCGCGCGGAGGAAGGTCCACGGCAGACCGCGTTCCTTCACCGCGGCCTCCGCGGCGAGGTGCGTCCGCGCGATCGGATCGGCCGCCTCGTCGATGCCGAGCGCGGACACCAGGGCTATCCTGCCGCGCGCACTGTCCAAAACGGACTCCATTCCAGCGGGATCGGCGTAGAGCAGCGCGGCTTCCACTCCGTCGAAAGCCTGTTGCCAACCGTCCGCTTTGGACAGATCGCCTTCGACGACCTCGACTCCTTCCAGGTCCACTTCGGACGGACGACGGCTGACCACGCGAACGCGGTGGCCCTCGGCGAGCAGGCGAGCCACGGCGGCGCGGGCGATCCGGCCGCGTCCCCCAGCGACAAGAAACATTGCGGGTATCCTCACGATTGATACGGACTGCCGGTCCGCTTCAACATACGGACCGCCAGTCCGTTTTGGCAAGGAGGTGTGCGATCAGGCAGGACGCGGCGCGGAACCGGACGGCCATCCTCGAAGCCGCCACCGCCCTCTTCGACCGCGAAGGCGTTGAAGGGGTTTCGATGGACGACATCGCCGAGGCTGCCGGGGTGGGCAAGGGCACGGTGTTCCGCCGGTTCGGCGATCGGACCGCGCTGATCGAAGCGGTGCTCGAGCCGAGGGTGCGCGAACTGCGCGAGGCGGTCGAAAGCGGGCCGCCGCCACTGGGTCCCGGCGGCACGGTGGCCGCGTACGTCGATGCGCTGTTCGACTTCGTGTGGCGGAACCGGCCGCTCATCCGCGCGCTCGAACACCGCGGGCCGGACGCGTACTACGCCAATGACGCCAGCCAGTTCTGGATCGCCGAACTGGCGAGGCGGCTCGAAGGGGTCGATGCGGACTACCTCGCGCACGCGGTGCTGACCGCGCTGCGCGCCGACGTGATCGACTACCTGATCAGCGCGCGCGGCATGACCCGCGAGCGGATCAGGGCGGGTGTCCAGCTGGTGGCGGCCGCGCGTTAGGCGCCTTCGGCGGTTTCCTTGATGCGGCGCAACGTGGTCTCGATGTTCGCGCGGTTGTAGGGGTCGCGCTGGTGCACGCCGGTGACGTACCCGGTGATCGTGCGCAGCCAGCCGGGGCGGCGGTCCCACGTGCTTTCGGTGAGCCGCACGCCGTCGCCCGCGGGCTCGATGTCGTACTGCCAGCGCGATATCGACAGCCCGATCGACGAAACGTCGAACGCGAACCGGCGGCCCTCGTCGGTGTCGGTGATCGTGGAAACCGTGCTCCACCGGCGAAATCCGCGGCGGTTACGGCCGCGGAACCTGGCCCCTTCGGCGGCCTTGGTCGCACCGCCGAGCCACTGGTGACCGATGTACTCCTCGGCGCAGCTCGCCAGCGCGGCCGGGTCGCTGACCAGCGCGTACACCCGCTGCGGCGGCGCGGCGACCTCGATGCTCGCGGACGCGTTCGGCTCAGTCATGCCCCGCACCATACCGTCGGTATGCCGACTTGTCGCCCCTGTTGTCCACAGGCGGCGGCGAATGTGGACAACTCTGTCCTCGGCGGCTCGTTCGGGCACCCTCGATTCCGGGAGCCGGTAAGCTGGGCTGGGGTCGCCCCCCGGGAACGGGTGGGGGATGAACCACGGTGTGTGCGCCGTGTTGGCGGGTGCTGGTCAGGTGTTTCGGCGCAGGGTGCGGGTCACGCCGGCGGCAACGGTGGTGGCGAGGACCCAGCCCATCGCGGTGAACCCGGCCGCGACCCACTTGTCCGCGTCGGCCATGTACCAGCGGGCCTTGTTCCCGAAGTCGACGATCGGCACGAGCAGGTCGGCGGTGTAGAGCACCGGGTTCCACTCCATACCCGAGTCGTCGCGGTTCACCACGCAGCGCGGGCCGCTGTGCTGCAGATCCGGGTTTCCGACGCACGGGTCGTCGCCGAAGCCGAACCACATGCTGCCCGCGACGAGCAGCGTCAGCAGCCAGCCCAGTGCGCGCACCGGCCGGTAGCCGTAGCCGAACATCCAGCGCTGCAGCCAGCTCCACACCTTCACGCCGGGGCCGAAGACGGTGAAACCGCGCGCCAGCGCGTCGTAGCGGAACTGCTGTTTGCGCAGCAGGACGGTGTCGGCGTGTTCTTCGTTCCCGCTCGCCCTCAGCATCGTGGCGAGCTGGTCGTACGGGCCCGGCCGGTACCGGCCCATCGCCTTGCGCAGCAGTTCTATGCGTTCGTCCACCGAGGCGTCGTCCTTGACGTCGATCGGCGTCTTCATCACGTCGTAGCGGAAGTCCTCCAGTTCGAGCCCGCCGGTGGCGGCCCACAGCTCGCGGTTGTCGCTCAACGTGCCGCAATGCGCGCGCCGCAACGAAACCCGGCCCCGCGGCGCCTCGGCGGGGGTCAGCTGGAACTCGTCGGCCGCGACGTCACCCGCGTCGAGCGCGATACCGTCGCGTTCGGACGATCCGAGCACCGCGCCCGCGAAGTCGATGCGCCGCCCCGCGACGGCGCCGTCCATGTTGACGCCGCCTTCGGCGCGGAACTCGCGTTCGGAGTTCGCGGTGAGCACGAAATCCCTGCCCACCTTCGCGGTCCGCAGGTCCAGCGAAAAGCTCGACCGCTCGGTGATCGCGGGCTTCGTCAGCCGCGTGCCGAACAGGTCGATGCTGCCGCCGACGTCCACGCCCTGCAGCCGCAGCGTGCCCTGCACGGTGGCGTCGGTGAGGTGCAGGTTGCCCGCGATCTTGGTGCGGCGCGCGGAAAACACGTCGCGTTCGGCGTGCAGGAAGGTCGAGTTCCAGGCCAGCAGGTTGCCGCCGACGGTCACATCGGCAAGCCGCACCTGCCCCGACGGCACGGTGAGACCGGTCGCCTCGATGTCACCGCTGATCTCACTGCCGTCGAGGTGCAACGCGCGGTCGTAGTACGGCTCCGCGTCGCGCCTGCGCACGGAAACGGTGGCGCCCGCGAGCCGCAGCGAACCGCCGATCCTGGTGTTCAGCATGCGCAGGGTGCCGATCGCCTCCAGCCCGTCGGACAGCTCGACGTCGCCGTCCACCCGCAACCGGTCCGCCACCAGCGCTGGGCGCGGATCGAGGTACGGATCCGCCGATCGCCACGACTCGACCACGATCCTGCCGTCGGGGCTCGTTTCGAGCTTCGCCCCGCGCAGCACGATGTCGCTGTCGACGCGGGCACTCGGCATGAAAACCACGCCGTTGGCCGAAAACTCCCTGCGCTCGCTTCGCGGGCCGTACGTGTCGACCTCGCACAACAGGCTGCCGCCGATGTGCAAACCGTTGCCGTTGAAGGCGAATCCGTCCGGATTGTGCAGCCTCGCGCCGGAAAAGTTGACGTTACCGCCGGTCCTCAGGCCGGGGAGGCGGACTTCGCCATCGGCCTCCAGCCGGTACGCCAGCAGCGCGCCGGTGATGTGGAGCCGGTCCGCCAGGATCGCCTTGCCCCTCGGATGCCGCACCTCCGTGCGCGTCAGCACCATCGACCCCTCGATGGTCGCGTCGGTGAGGTTGACCGCCGCGTCCGGCATGCCGCGGTCGCGGTCGTCCGCGCGCCGCACCGTGGTCTCGGCCTTTTCGCGGTTGCCGGTGTCGACCTCGACCACGCACCGGATCAGCCGGACATCGTTGCGGCTGCGGAAGTTCCGCGCCTTCAGTCCGGGCAGCCAGCACTTCCGGAACGCCAGGCCGAGCAGGTTCGCCTCGCGGACGTCCGGCGGGAACTCGAACCGGCACCGCTCGAACCGGAACAGGTACTCGAGCTCCGCCGCGCGCAGATCGAGCTGCCCGGTGATGTAGGCGTCCTCGACGTAGACGATCGGCGCGTTCGTCGCCGGTTTGCGCCAGCGCAGCAGCCCGCCGGTCCCCGGCTCGAGGAACGGCTTCAGCAGGTCCGAAGCCTTGATCTCGTACCGTTTGTCCGGCACGCCCGCCATTGGGTCGAGCGGTGGTTTTCCCTCGGGTGGAGTCGCCTGGCCCTCCTCGGGCTCGCTCCCGTCGCGTGGGGCACCGCGTCGGAAGTTGGGCATGCGCGATCTCCTTGACGAGGTTCGGGGTCACCGGCAGTACACCGGGTGAGTGATCATTCGCGCAACGGCAGAACTTCCCACGACAGCATCCTGTCACCGAAGAGTTGCTCCGAACCGGGAGGCGCTGCGCCAACTGGGCTAATCTAGGCAACCGGAATACTTCGTACGTTTACTGGGGAGCACGTGTTGAACCAGCAGTACCCGAACCAGCCCTACCCGAACCGGCCCTATCCCGGCGGGCCGCCGCCGGGCTACCAGGGGTTCCCTGGCGGACAACCAGGCGGGATCCCGCCGAAGAAGTCCAGGACGAAACTCGTCGTGGGAGCCGTCGGCGCGGCCGTGGTGCTGATCGCCGGAGCCATCGTCGTGGTCGCCGTGTCGAAATCGGGCGGGGCCGAGGACGCCAAAGCGGGGACACCCGGCGGCGGGGACGGGAAACCCGTGGCCAGGACCGAGCGGCCCGGCTACCAGTACCAAGCCGCCGTGGCGGACCCGTTCGCGATCGTCGAAGAGCCGAACCCCACCCCGTCGCACTACAACGGGAAGCCTGTGACGCAGGCGTGCAACCTCGTCTCCCTGAAGGAGCTGGCTGACCACGGCGTCCACCTCGCCTCTCGCGCGGAGCCCGGCTACGCGCTCAACCGGAACTACCTCGCCGACGAGGCGGTGCCCGACCAGGCGAACCCCCCGAAGCCGAGCGACCAGACCCTCAACGAGACCCCCGACCAGAACTTCTGCGAGTACAACGTGGAGTTCACCGCCGGTGGCGGGGCCTCGCCCGAGGTCTTCAAGATCGACGTCTACCAACCGCCCTACTACGACATCAGCAAGATCCGCGACCTCTACCTCTCCGGCGACTACGTCAAGTACGCCAAGCAGGAATCGATCGGGCAGGTCGAGCTGTACACCCCGATCAAGCATCCGGTGTCGTCGAGGCGCGAGGTGATCCTCCGCCTCGGCGACACCTACGTCTGGGTGACGGCGCTGGTCTCCGAGCAGGGCGGCGAACTGGCCACGCGGTTCGACCCGCTGGTCAAGACCGTCGCGGCGAACATCGCGAAGCAGGCCGCGAACCCGACCGGCCCGAGCCGGTACCGGTACGACAGCCCCACGTTCAAGACTCCGGCCGGCCTCGCGAGCGACATCCTGCTCCCGTCCGACGTGAAGACCCTCCTCGGCAAACCGGCGTCGCCGGTGACCAAGAACGACCTGGCGACGGCGATCGGCAAGATATCGGTGCCGGAGGACCACACCGAGGGCAACTTCCTGCACACCGCGTGCACCCGGCGGATCGGGGACGGCCTGCACGAAGACGGATTCGAACTCACCGTGGACACCTACGACGACGCCAAGCTCGCCGCCGGCGTGTTCCGGTTCCATCGCGGAGCGGCCAAGGGCCTCTCGATCCCGACGGCGGTCGGCGACGAGGCCTACGTCGACTCCGTCGGCGACGCGCTGACCCAGCCCGGCGCACTCGTGGTGCGCAAAGGGAACGCGGTACTGGCGCTCGCGACGTCGGTCAAGAACCTCGACCTGAACAAGATGGTGGAAACCGCGGACAAGTACCTCCGGCCGGTGGTCGAGCAGATGCTCACCAGGCTTCCGAAGTAGACAGTCCACAGTAGACGAAGGGCCCGGCGGAGTGCCGGGCCCTTCGTTCGTCAGCTCTGGTGGGGGTTGAGCACCCGCGCCAGGAACTCCTTGGTGCGCTCGTGCTTCGGGGAACCGATCACCTGGTCCGGCGGGCCCTGTTCGACCACGACGCCGTCGTCCATGAACAGCACCTTGTCCGCGACCTCGCGCGCGAACTGCATTTCGTGCGTCACCACGACCATCGTCATGCCGTCCTTGGCGAGCTGGCGCATCACCTCGAGCACGTCACCGACGAGCTCGGGGTCGAGCGCCGAGGTCGGCTCGTCGAACAGCATGAGCTTCGGCCGCATCGCGAGCGCGCGGGCGATCGCGACGCGCTGCTGCTGGCCGCCGGAGAGCTGCGCGGGGTAGTTGTCCGCCTTGTCCGCGAGCCCGACCCGGTCGAGCAGTTCGCGGCCGCGTTCGCGGGCCTTCGCCTTGTTCTCCCCGCGCACCTGCACCGGCGCCTCGGTGATGTTCTCCAGCGCGGTCATGTGCGGGAACAGGTTGAAGCGCTGGAACACCATGCCGATGTCCTTGCGCTGCGCGGCGACCTCGCGCTCCTTCAGCTCGTGCAGCACGTCGCCGCGCTGGCGGTAGCCCACCAGTTCTCCGTCGACGTAGAGGCGGCCGGCGTCGATCTTCTCCAGGTGGTTGATGCACCGGAGCAGCGTCGACTTGCCGGACCCGGACGGGCCGATCAGGCAGAGCACCTCGCGTTCGTGCACTTCGAGGTCGATGCCCTTGAGCACGTCGACCCTGCCGAAGCTCTTGAAGATCCGCTGCGCGGAAACGACCGCGGTCATCAGGCGCCACCTCCGACGGCACCGCCGCCACCGCCACCGCCGCGGCCGAACCGGAAGCCGAGCATGCGCGCGCCCCATTTCTGCTGCTGCACGACCTCGCGCGAGGTCCCCTTGGCGAACTTCTTCTCGATCCGCATCTGGATCAGCGTCAGGATCGACGTGAGGAACAGGTACCAGAGCGCCGCGGTGATCAGCAGCGGGATCACCTTGTAGTTCTGCGAATAAATGGTCTGCGCCGCGGTCATCAGCTCGAAGTAGCCGATCACCACGACCAGCGAAGTGGTCTTGAGCATGGCGATGGTTTCGTTGCCGGTCGGCGGGATGATCACCCGCATCGCCTGCGGCAGCACGATCCGGCGCAACGTCTTCGCCCGGCTCATGCCGAGTGCGCTCGCCGCTTCGAGCTGGCCTCCGTCGACCGACAGGATGCCGCCGCGCACGATTTCGGCCATGTAGGCGGCTTCGTTGAGCCCGAGCCCGAGCAGGGACGCGATCAGCGGGGTGATCAGCGTGTTGGTGTCCGCGCTGACGAACTCGGGGCCGAACGGGATGCCGAGGCCGAGCCGGGGGTAGGCGGCGGCGAGGAAGTTCCACGCCACGAGCTGGGTGATCAGCGGGGTGCCGCGGAAGAGCCAGATGTAGACCCCGGCGGCACCGGACATCAGCGGGTTCGGCGACAACCGCATCACCGCGAGCAGCACCCCGCCCACGACGCCGATGACCATCGAGATCGCGGTCAGCACCAACGTGTTCTGGAGGCCGTGCAGGATGCGGTCCTCGAACAGGTAGTCGCCTACCACGTCCCATTTCAGGTTGTCGTTCGTGATGATGCTGCGGATCACGATGAACGCGAGGAACAGGATGACGGCACCGGCGACCCAGCGCCCGTAGTGCCGCACGGGCACCGCCTTGATGGGCTCGTCGAGCGCCGGATCACCCGTCCCCGTCGTGTTCGACGGACTTGCCACGAGAGTGTTCTCCTGTATCAGAGCGGGGTCAGGGCTGCGGGTTGACTTCCGACTTGTCGATCACGCCGACCGGGTTGAGACCCCACTTCTCCAGGATCTTCTTGTAGGTGCCGTCGCCGATCAACGCCTGCAGCGCCTGCTGGACGGCCTGGCTGAACTGGCCTTCGCCCTTCGAGACCGCGATGCCGTACGGCGCGCTGTCGTAGGGCTGGCCGACCACCTCGAGCGCGCCGTTGGTCTGCTTGACCGCGTAGTCGACCACCGGGGAGTCCGCGAGCATGGCCTGCGCGCGCTTCGAGGTCAGCGCGAGGTTCACGTCGGTCTGCGCCTGGAACTGGGTCACGTTGATCGCGGGCTTGCCCGCCCCGGTGCACTGGGCGGTGCGCTTCTGCAGGTCCTCGACCTGGGTGGTGCCCTTCTGCACCGCGACGTTCTTCCCGCACAGGTCGTCGACGGAGATCTTGTCCGGGTTGCCCTTGAGCACGCCGAGCGAGGTGCCCGCCTTGTAGTAGGACACCATGTCGACGGTCTTCAGCCGGTCGGCGTTGATGGTGAACGACGACATCGCCAGCTCGTACTTGTGCGCGGCGAGCCCGGTGATGATCCCGTCGAAGCTCGCGTTCTGGAACTCCGGCTTGAGGCCGAGCTTCTGGGAAACCGCGGTACCGAGATCGACGTCGAAACCGACCACCGCACCCTTTTCGTCCACGAATTCGTTCGGCGCGTAACTCTGATCCTGGCCGAAAACGACCTTGCCGTCCGATTTCACCGCGTCCGGGACCATCGCGGCCAGCTTGTCGTCCTTGGCCGCGGCCGGGATCTGGACGGCGCTGGACTGCCCCGAACCCGCGGCGGGGGAGTCCTTCGCCCCGCCGGAACCGTCGCCGCCGACGCCGCACGCCAAGCTGATACCGCCGGTCAGGGCGAGCGCGGGCAGCAAGGCGAACGCTTTGAATCTGGTTCCACGGGCCACGGTGTCACTCCTAGTAGTTCTTACTCGGCGAGTTCCCGCATCCTGCCATTCGGACGGGGTTGTGCACAGCATCAATCCGTTACAGGCAGGTTGCGGCGGGACGGTCGTCGGTCGCATTCGGAGCAGGCAAGTACGCTGCGCGAATGCTCCAAGGGCGGCAACAGACCGAGGCGTACCTGAGCCGAGGGGCTCTGATCATCGCCCTCCTTCCGGCGGGTGCCGCACTGCTCCAGGCGGTGCGCGCGCCGAAGCTGAACGTGCTACTCGACTACTGGTACGTCCTGGCGAAGATCACCGACGACGCGGGCTCGCTGCTGCCCGGCATGCTGTTCAGCTACCACCTCGACCAGCCGTTCGTGGTGCCCGCGCTGCTGTTCTGGGCGGACGCGGGCCTGTTCGGCGGCGACAACCGCGTGCTGACGCTGCTGACGTTCCTGCTGATGGCGGCGTCGGTGGTGCTGCTCGCGCTGATGGTGCCGAAGTCGTACGAGGTGACCAGGCGCGCGGCGCTGCTCGCGGCGTTCGCGTTCCTGCTGCTCTCGCCGCACGGCACCGAGCTGTGGGTGCAGGGCACGAACGGGATCAGCTGGGTGCCCGCGCTGTTCTTCCTGGTGCTCGGCGTGTTCCTGGCGCACCGCGGCCGGTTCTGGCCCTCGCTCGCCGCGGCGGCGCTCGGCTGCTTCTGCTTCAGCGTGGCGTTCCCCGCGTGGTTCGCGATCGCGCTGGTCGGGCTCCTCCGCCGCGACCGTCCATTTCGGATCGTCCTGCCCTCGGCGCTCGGCGTGGCGACGCTGGTGTTCTGGTTCCTGACGAAACCGGGCGACGCGCACTCCTTGGCCAGCACCGATTTCGACCTCGGCCGCAGGCTGCTCGCGGTCACCGAGGCGCTCGGCTCGGTGTGGTCACCTGGCTCGCGGCCGGTCGCGGTGGTCGCCGGGGTGATCGTGCTCGCCGCGCTCGTCGTGCTGGGGGTGCGCACGCGCGACGCCGAGCGGGCGGGCTGGCTCGGCATCGGGCTGAGCGCGATCGCGCTGGCGCTGATGGTCGGGCTGGGCCGCACGAGCGCCGCGATCGACGTCGGCCTGATCAGCCGCTATTCGGTGATCTCCGCGCTCGCCACCTGCGCGGTGTTCGCGCTGGCCGCCCCGCTCGTCCGTGGCGGCGCCGTGCTCGCCGTCGCGCTCGTCACCGGGCTGGCCACCTACCTGACCGGGTCCGCGGTGAAGGACCAGGTCAACTCCGCCTACGGCCAGCTCGGCGTGGTCGCGCCCGCGCTCCGCGTCGAGGCTCCCGACGCGTTGCGCGCGCTGAACATCGAACCGGGCGTGGTGCCCGCGGCGAAAGCGCTCGGCACCTACCCGTTCACCGACGGCTTCACGCTCGGCTGCGGCGGCCACGAGCTGGGCAGCAGGATCGACCTCGCCGCGCTGCCGCCCGCGGCCGGGAAGATCGACGACCGCGCGCCGCTGCTGCGCGGCTGGACGTCACCGCATCCCGACTGCGTGCTGGTGACCGATCAAGGCGGCACCGTGGTCGGCGGCGGGATGGCCTCGATCGCCAGGACGGACAGCGAGGCCGCCGCGCACGACCCGAACGCGGGATGGCGCGCCGTCGCGCGGCCGGGTGTGACCGCCCCGGTGATCGTCGTGTCCTCCGCTGGACGGCTCTACCGGCTGGGAGGCCAATAGGATGTCGGCCATGAACAGCACCTCGTCTTCGCCCCGGCTGCCGCCGTCGGGACGCCGTGCGCGGGCGGCGCGGACGCGGCGCAACGGGAAACCGGGCGCGCAGTTCGACGGCTACCTCGCGCCGCAACGCCCGCACGCCGGTGCCTACGACGAGATGTTCGCCCCGGACGGCACCGTGCGCCCGCCCTACCGCGCGCTCTACGAATCGATCGCGGGACTCGACAACTCGGACCTGAACAACCGGTCCGCGGCGCTCGACCGCGCGATGGTCGACCAGGGCATCACGTTTTCGCTGTCGGGCCAGGAGCGGCCGTTCCCGCTCGACCTGGTGCCGAGGGTGGTCGCCGCCGCCGAATGGACGAAGCTCGAACGCGGTGTGGCGCAACGGGTTCGCGCGCTGGAGGCGTTCCTCGCCGACGTGTACGGTGACGCGCAGATCCTGCAGGACGGGATCGTGCCGCGCCGCCTGATCACCTCGTGCGCGCACTTCCAGCGCGAGGCGGTCGGCGTCAACCCGCCGAACGGGGTGCGCATCCACGTCTCCGGCGTCGACCTCGTGCGCGACGAGGAGGGCACGTTCCGCGTGCTGGAGGACAACCTCCGCAACCCGTCCGGGGTCTCGTACGTGATGGAGAACCGGCGCACGATGGCGCGCGTGTTCCCCGATTTGTTCGTGCAGCACCGGGTTCGGCCCGTCGGCGACTACGCGGCGCACCTGCTGCGGGCGCTGCGCGCGGCGGCGGCGCCGAACGTCGCCGACCCGACCGTGGTGGTGCTGACGCCCGGCGTGCACAACTCGGCGTACTTCGAGCATTCGCTGCTGGCGCGGCTGATGGGCGTGGAGCTGGTCGAAGGCCGCGACATGTTCTGCCGAGACAACGTGGTCTACCTGCGCACCACCGAGGGCGAGCGCCCGGTCGACGTGGTGTACCGGCGCATCGACGACGAGTTCCTCGATCCGGTGCACTACCGGCCGGACTCGGTGCTCGGCGTCGCGGGCATCCTCAACGCGGCGCGCGCGGGCAACGTGGTGATCGCGAACGCGGTCGGCAACGGCGTCGGTGACGACAAGCTGGTCTACACCTACGTGCCGGACTTCGTGAAGTACTACCTGAACGAAAAGCCGCTGCTGCCCAATGTGGACACCTACCGGTGCTGGCTGCCGGACGAGCTGGACCACGTCCTGTCCCATTTGGACGAGCTGGTGGTCAAGCCGGTGGAGGGCTCCGGCGGCTACGGCATCGTGTTCGGCCCGGAAGCCTCGCCAGCCGAGCTGGCCGCGTTGCGCCGCAAGGTGAAGGCGAACCGGCGCGGGTGGATCGCGCAGCCCGTGGTGCAGCTATCCACCGTCCCGTCCAAAGTGGACGACTGGCTGGCGCCGAGGCACGTCGACCTCCGCCCGTTCGCGGTCAACGACGGCAAGGAGATCTTCGTGCTGCCCGGCGGGCTCACCAGGGTCGCGCTGCCGGAGGGCAGCCTCGTGGTGAACTCCTCGCAGGGCGGCGGTTCCAAGGACACCTGGGTGCTCGCCGCGCGCTCGTCGAGCGCGGAACGCGAACTGGAGCAGCCGGCGCTCGCTCCGTCCAGTGTGGACGGACGGGCGGCCGAGCAGGGGCCCGAGCTGACCACCGACCAGCAACAACAACAGCAGCAATAGGGAGGGCCGGTGCTCGCACGCAACGCCGAATCGCTGTACTGGATCGGCCGCTACGTGGAACGCGCGGACGACACCGCGCGGATCCTCAACGTCTCCGTGCACCAGCTGCTGGAGGACGCGACCGTCGACCCGGACCACGCCAGCCGCCAGCTCCTCGCGGTGCTCGGCATCCAGCCGGGCGGCATCGGGGAGGACCAGCTCGACCTGTGGAAGCTGACCGAGCTGGTGGCGTACTCGAAGGAGAACGCCAGCTCGATCGTCGGCTCGATCAACTCCGCGCGCGAGAACACGCGCGGCGCCCGCGAGGTCGTCTCGACGGAGCTGTGGGAGTGCCTGAACGCGACCTGGAACGCGGTGCCGGACCGCCAGCGCTACGCGCGCAGGGCGGGCCCGCACGCGTTCCTGTCCTTTGTGGAGGAACGGGCGGCGATGTTCGCCGGGCTCGCGGACTCGACCATGAGCCGCGACGACGGCTGGCTGTTCATGGTGCTCGGGCGTTCGGTGGAGCGGGCGGACATGGTGATCCGGCTGCTGCTCTCGCGGGTCCAGGACCGCGCGTCTTCGCCGGGGTGGATGACCGTGCTGCGCTCGGCGGGCGCGCAGGACACCTACCTGCGCACCTATCGCGGCGCGCTCGACGCGGGCCGGGTCGTGCAGTTCATGTTGCGCGACACGCTGTTCCCGCGCTCGGTGTTCCACGCGCTGCGGCAGGCCGAGGACTGCCTGAACCAGCTCGACCCGGCGCTCAACAGCCGCGGCAACGAAAAGGCGGAAGCGCTGCGCCTGCTCGGCCGCGCGCGCAGCGAGCTGGAGTTCCTGCGGCCGTCGGATCTCCTGGAGGATCTGCCGCGGCGGCTCGGTGAGCTGCAGCAGGCGATCAGTGAGATCGGCGAGGCCGTTTCGGTGCAGTACTTCAACACCTCGCCCTGGGTGGCGTGGCGAGGCGCGGAGGTGTCGATGTGACCGCCGTCAGCGAACCGTCTTCGAACGAAGCCGCCCGGAGCTGGCAGGTGCGCGTGGTGCACAGCACCGGCTACCACTACGCGCGCCCCGCGACCCAGTCGTACAACGAGGCGAGGCTGACCCCGCGCTCGGACCGGCGCCAGAACGTGCTCGCGACGCGCGTCGAAACGACACCCGCGACCAGGGCCTACCGGTACACGGATTATTGGGGCGCCGTGGTCACCTCCTTCGACCTGCACGCGCCGCACACCGCGTTCACCGTGCTGGCGACCTCGGTGGTGGAAACCTCCGACGCCGCCGAGCCGATCCGGGACGTCACCTGGACCGACCTGCGCGGCGACGCCGTGATCGACGAGCACACCGAGTTTTTGACCCCCACGAAGTACACGCCGCGCGACCGCGAACTCGCCACCGTCGCGCGAGAACTGCGCAAGGGCAAGGAACCGGCGGACGCGGTGCTCGCGATCTCGGACTGGGTGCACGACCAGCTGACCTACCGCCCCGGCAGCACCGGCGTGCACAGCACCGCGACCGACGCCTGGAAGGCCCGCGAAGGCGTCTGCCAGGACTACGCGCACGTGACACTGGTGATGCTGCGCTCGGTCGGCATCCCGGCGCGCTACGTCTCCGGCTACCTGCACACCCGCCCCGAAGCGAAGCTCGGCGAAACCGTCGAAGGCGAAAGCCACGCCTGGGTCGACGCGTGGACCGGCGGCTGGTGGGCGCACGACCCGACGAACGCGATCCCGGTCGGCCCGCGGCACGTGTGGGTCGCGACCGGGCGGGACTACGCGGACGTGGCCCCGCTGAAGGGGATCTTCACCGGCGGGGGAAAGTCCACTTTGGACGTGAAGGTCCAACTGACCCGGCTCGCGTGAGTCACGGGCCCGTTCGTCGGCGTAAACCTCTTA
Organism: Amycolatopsis sp. CA-230715; assembly: GCF_018736145.1. Classification (GTDB taxonomy): domain Bacteria; phylum Actinomycetota; class Actinomycetes; order Mycobacteriales; family Pseudonocardiaceae; genus Amycolatopsis. The sequence goes on along the minus strand of NZ_CP059997.1, from coordinate 4,308,320 downwards.
CCCCGGTGTGGCGACGGGCGCTTGGTGATTCGGTCACGCCGCCGTTGTGCCGGGCCGCAGGGCGGGGCCGAGTAGGAGCCCGCCGTCCGCGACGAACTCCGAGCCCGTGACGAACGAGGCGTCGGCCGAGGTGACGTAGAGGAGCAGTGCGGTGATGTCGGCCGGGGTTCCCATCCGCGGGATGGCGTACGGCTCTGGCGAGTAGAACTCGGCGATGGGCGGCTGGCCCGCGATCGACTCGGTGATCAACGGGGTGGAGATGACGCCGGGGTGGATGGAGTTGACCCGGATGCCGTCCCGGCCCAGCTCGAGCGCGGCGGTCCTGGTGAGCCCGCGCAGCGCCCACTTGCTGGCGACGTAGGGCGCGTAGAGCGAGGTGCCGGCGTGGGCCATCGTGGAGGCGATGTTGACGATCGCTCCGCCGCCGTTGCGGCGCAGTGACGGGGTCACGGCCTTGATACCGAGGAACGTGCCGGTGAGGTTGACGCCGAGAACGCGGTCCCAGACCCGCCGTTCGATCACCTCGATCGGCACCGCGGGGTTCTGCACGCCGGCGTTGTTGGCCAGCACCGCGATCGGCCCGAAATGGCGTTCGGTCTCGGTGACCACCGCGGCCCAGGCGTCCTCATCGGTGACGTCCAGGCGGACGAACAGTGCCCGCTCGCCGAGTTCGGCGGCGAGTTCTTTGCCCGGCCCTTCGGAGAGCGCGGCGATGACGACGTTCGCCCCCTCCTCGTGATAGGCCCGGACGTGGCTGGCACCCTGCCCGCCAGTGCCGCCGGTGACGAGAACGGTGTGGTTGTCGAAGCGTCCCATGACGCGGTCCTCCCTGTGAACAGAGGTGAGTCGAGTGACTCACCTCGCCAGCAAACTACGTCTACGACAGGTGGTGAGTCAAGTGACTCGTCTCGCGTAGGATGACGTTCATGACGACGGAGCCTTCGACCTACCACCGGCGCGTCGCCGAGCAGAAGCGGGCAGCCATCATCGAGGCGGCCACCCGGCTGTTCCTCGACGCCGGGTACGCCGGCACGTCATTGGCCAAGGTCGCCGAGGCAGCCGAGGTGTCGAAGGCGACTCTGTTCAAGCAGTTCCCGACCAAGGCGGCGCTGTTCGACGCGATCGTGACGGAGTCATGGAAGGTCGAGGACGAAGGCGACCTCCGCCCACCGAAGGGCGACCTGCGGGCGGGCCTGACGGCGATCGGCCGCCGGTACGTCGCCCTCCTCACCCGGCCCGGCGTGGCCGCCCTGTTCCGCATCGTCATCGCCGAACTGCCGCGCTTCCCCGAGTTGGGCGAGGCTCACTTCGAGCGCGGCAAGATGCCCTACTTCGACTCGGTGCGCCGCTATCTCGACACCGAGAACGCACTGGGAACGGCCAAGCTGGACGACACGGAGCTGGCGGCGACCCAGTTCCTCGGAATGATCTCCAACTACGTCTTCTGGCCCCGGATGCTGCTCATGAACTGGGCTCCCGACGACGCATCGATGTCACACGTCGTGGACGAGGCCGTACTGATGATGGAAGCCAGATACGGCGTTACGACCAAGCGGCACGGCGGCGGGTGACGAGGAAGAAAATCAGGTACAGCCCGCCCAGTGCGGCCGCGACCACGCCGACCGGGAGCAGCGACGCGGCCAGAAGTCGTTGTCCCGCATAGTCCGCGCACACCACGAGCAGCGCGCCCATGCACATCGACGCGATCAGGTTGGGGCCCGGCGTGCGGGTCAGCCGCTTGACGAGCTGCGGCGCGCACAGTGCCACGAACGGGATCGGGCCCGCCGCGGCGGTGGCCACCGCGACCAGCGCGACCGACAGCACGAACAACGCGGGCCGCACGCGCTGGACCGGGACGCCGATGCCGATGGACGTGTCGTCGCCCATTTCGAGCATCCGCAGCGGGCGCGAAAGGGCCGCGACGGCGGGCGTCAGCAAGAGGAGCGCGACCGCGAGCGGAGCGAAGTAGCCCCAGTCGCGGCCCGCGAGGTTGCCGACGAGCCACACCGTGGCCTGCCCGGCGCCGTCCGTGGTGGCGCGGCTGAGCAGGTAGGAGTTGATCCCGGCCAGCACGGCGCTCAGCGCGATCCCGAGCAGCACGATCCGGCTGCTCTGCAACCCGCGCGGCGCGGCGAACAGCGCGACCACCCCGGCGGTGAGCAGCCCGCCGACGAGCGCGCCGCCCGCGATGAGCACGGGGGAGCCGCCGAGCACCAGGATCGTCGCGACGCCGCCGGTGGCCGAACCGGTGGTGAACCCGATGATGTCGGGGCTGCCGAGCGGATTCCGGGTCAGCGTCTGGAAAACCGAGCCCGCGAGGCCGAGCGCGGCACCGACGAGGACACCGACGAGCGCGCGCGGCAGCCGGTCGGTGACCACCAGGTACTGGGCCTTGGTTCCGTTGCCCGCCAACGTTTTCAGCACGTCGCCGAAGCTCAGCTGGAACTCGCCGGTGCCGATCGACAGCACGCCGACCGCGAGCATCACGAGCACCAGCGCCGCGATCGAAAACAAGGACCTGCGGTTCATCGCCGCACCGCCTTCAGCCTCCGCACCACGAACAGGAAAGCGAGCCCGCCGACCACGTCGGCGACGATCCCGACCTGGATTTCGGCCGGCGAGCCCACCCACCGGCCGAGTACGTCGCAGCCGAGCAGCAGCACCGGCGCGAGGACCATGGAAAGCGCCGAAACCCACCGTTCGTCGTGGCCGACCAGCAACCGGACCAGGTGCGGCACCATCAGCCCGACGAACGCGATGGGCCCGCACGCCGCGGTCGCCGCCGCCGAGAGCAGGCCGACCGCGACCATGCTCCCGATCCTGGTGAGCATCGGGTTCGCACCGAGCCCGCGCGCGGTGTCCTCACCGAGCGCGATCGCGTTGAGCGCGCGCCCGAGGACCAGCGCGAGCACGACACCCGCGGCGAAGAACGGCAGTAGCCCGCTGAGCGCGCCGACGTCCCGGTTGACCAGCGAACCCACCAGCCAGGCGCGCATCTTGTCCAGGTTGTGTGTGTTGATCACCTGCATGCCCTGGTTGATGCCCGCGAACACGGCCTGCAGCGCGACCCCGGCGAGCACCAGCCGGATCGGGCTGGAGGTGCCGCGTCCGCCGCCGACCACGTACACCAGCGCGGTGCCGCCGAGCGCGCCCGCGAAGGCGAACCAGATGATCGAGGTGGGCGCGGTGATGTCGAACAGCGCGCCGGCGAACACGATCATCACGGCGGCGCCGTGGTTGATGCCGAGCAGCCCCGGTTCGGCGACCGGGTTGCGGGTGACCGCCTGCATGAGCGCACCGGCCAGCCCGAGCGCCATGCCGACGAGCAGGCCGAGCAGGGTTCGCGGCAGCCGGTCGTCGCGGACGACGGCGTCGGTGTAGCCGTGTTCGCCGTCGCCGTAGGCGAACAGGCCGTGGAACACTTCGCCGAGCGAGAGCCGGTTCGAGCCGATCGCGATCGACAGCACCACGACGGCGGCGAGCGCGAGCAGGGAACCGGCGAGCACGGCCATGCTCGCGGTTCGGGTCGCGCGCCGGGATGTGCCCTGGTCAGGGCCCGTGCCGGGCGGGGAGGCGATCGTCACCATGGTGAGAAGACTAAGGCAAGGCTAGCCTGCGTCCATGCACCCTCTCGACAACCGGCTCAGCAGGCGCGGGTTCCTCACCGGGCTCGCCGCCGCCGGGGCCGCCGGCACGCTCGCCGCCTGCGGCTACCAGGACGATCCCAGTTCGGCACCGTCCGGCGCCACCTGGACCTTCACCGACGACCGCGGGCGCGCGCTGAACGGCCCGCGGCCGGCCAGGATCGTCGCCGAGGTCGCCGCGGCCGCCGCGCTGTGGGACTTCGGCGTCCGGCCGATCGGCATCTTCGGCCCGTCGAAGATGCCCGACGGCAAACCGGACCCGCAGGTCGGCTCGGTGGATCTGACCGCGGTGACCTCGCTCGGCAATGTGTTCGGCGAGTTCAACTACGACAAGTTCCTCTCGCTCAAGCCGGACCTGCTGGTCAGCGTGATCTACCAGAACAACGACCTCTGGTACGTGCCGCAGCAGCAGGCGGACCAGATCGACAAGGCGGCGCCGAGCGTCGGCATCCGGACCGAGAAGGTGTCCACACCGGACGCGATCGTGAAGTTCGAGGCGCTCGCGAAGCAGCTCGGCGCGGACCTGGACGCACCGGCGGTCAAGCAGGCGAAGGCCGACTACGAGAAGATCGACGCCGAGTTCAAGAAGACCGCGAAGGAAACCTCGAAGCTCAAGGTGCTCGTGGTCGCCGCGCAGCAGGACGCGCTGTACGTCACGAACCCGCCCGCGCTGTCCGCCGCGAAGTATCTGCAGGAGCAGGGCGTCAACCTGGTGGTGCCGGAGAAGACCGACAGCCCCGGCTACTTCCAGCAGCTGAGCTGGGAGAACGCGAACCACTACCCGGCCGACGTGATCATGTACGACAACCGGACCGGATCGCTCGGACCGGCGGAGCTGGCGAAGAACCCCACGTGGTCGCAGCTGCCCGCGGTGAAGGCGGGCAAGCTGCTGCCCTACAACTCGGAAACCCCGTTCAGCTACCAGAAGTTCGGCGCGCTCCTTCAGGACGTGACGAACGCGCTGAAGAAGTTCTCGGCCTGACGCGGAGGTCCCCGAAGATGTCTTCGGGGACCTCTTCGGTCAGCTCCTGGCGTGCGCGTCCAGGATGTGCGCGACAGCCTCGGTGATCCGCTGCGCCTGCGCCAGGTTGAGCCATTCGTCCGGCACGTGCGCGTTCGAGTCGGGGCCGAGCGCGCCGGTGACCAGGAACTGCGCCTCGGGGTACTTCTCGCCGAGCAAGCCCATGAACGGGATCGAGCCGCCGAGGCCGACGCTGCGCCACGGCGCGCCGAACACGTGCTCGCTCACGTGGCCGAGCGCGCCGTCGAGCCAGGGCGCGGTGTCGGGCGCGTTCCAGCCGTCGGCGTGTTCGACACCGGCGAGTTCCACGGTCGCCGAGTACGGGACGTCGGTGGTGAGCGCCTTTTCGACGGCCGCGAGCGCGGTCGCGGAGTCCGCGGTGGGCGGCAGCCGGAAGCTCAGGGCTAGGGTGGTCGCGTCGCGCAGCACGTTGCCCGCGTCGGCGGGCTCGGGGAACCCGGACGCGCCGATCACCGACAGCGTCGGGCGCCAGCTGTTGTTGAGCAGCAGCTCCAGTTCCTCGCTCGCGACCGTGCGGGTTTCGCCCGCGGTCGGGAACGCGTTCGAGATGGCGCCGGGGGCGCTGTCCGCGGTGGCTTTCGCTTCACTACGGCGGTTTTCCGGGATTTCGACGTTCAGCTCGGCGAGCTTGATCTCCCCGGTTTCCGAATCCTCCAAGCGATCCAGGAGCGTGCGCAGCACGCGGAACGAGCTGGGCACGACGCCGCTGGCGAGCCCGGAATGCTGCGCCGAGTCGAGCACGCGGACCGTGACGTGCACCTGCACCATGCCGCGCAGGCTGGTGGTGAGCCACATGCGCTCGTAGTCGTTGCCGCCGGAGTCGAGGCACACCACGAAGGTGACGCGGCCGAGCTTCTCGCTGAGGTGCTCGAGGTAGGCGGGCAGATCGGGGCTGCCGGACTCCTCACCGGTTTCCAGCAGCACCACCGCGCGGGCGTGCGCGCCACCGGCTTCGCGAATCGCTTCGAGCGCCGTTGTCGCGGCGTAACCGGCGTACCCGTCGTCGGCCGAGCCGCGGCCGAAGAGCTTGCCGTCCTTCACCACGGGCGTCCACGGTCCGAGGCCCTCGGACCAGCCGCCGACCGGGGGCTGCTTGTCGAGGTGGCCGTACAGGAGCACGGTGCCCTTGTCCTCGGCGCCGGGTGTCGCGGGCACGTCCAGCAGCAGCACGGGGCCGCGGCCGTCCAGTTCGACGACGTCGATGGTGGCGCCGGGGATCTCCCGCGCGACCAGCCACGCCCTGACGTGCGCCACCGCGGCGGCGAGATGACCGGTCTGTGCCCAGTCGGAATCGAAGGCCTGCGACAGGGCGGGGATCTCCACCAGGCCGGACAGGCTCGGCAGGACCTCGTCGGACCACTGCCGGATGACGGTTTCGCGTACGGTTCGCTGCTCCACACCGCCATCCTGCCACGCGATCAGCCGTCCACCCGCCGTACGAAGGTGCTGATCCGCTCGATCAGCTCCGGCCACAGCTCGCGCGGCAATCCGTGCCCCATGCCCTCGACGATCATCAGCTCGGCGCCGGGGACCGCCGCCGCGATGGCCTTGCCCCCGCTGACATCGCACATCGGGTCGGCGTCGCCGTGGATCACCAGCGTCGGCACGTCGACCGACCGCAGCGACTCCGTGCGGTCACCCGAAGCGACGGACGCGACGGCTCCGCGCGCGACGCCGAGCGGGTCGTGGCCCCGGTCGTAAGCGCGTGTGGCCCGTGCGCGCACGTCGGCTTCGTCGAACGCGAAAACTGGAGACCCGACGACCCTGGCGGCATTGACGCGCTGCTCGATCACCTCGTCCCTGGTCTCGGCGGGCGGCCCGCCGAAGAGGGCCTTCAGCGTCTCCGGTTTCGGCTGCCCCACGGAAAGATCGCCGGTGGTGGAACTGATCGGGACCAGTGACCGGATCCGCGCCGGGTGTTCGATCGCGACGGTCTGCGCGATGTACCCGCCGAGGGAAAGGCCGACGAGGTGCGCGCTGCCGATGCCGAGCGCGTCGAGCAGGCCGACCGTGTCCGCCGCCAGATCGGACAGCGTGTAGGACACAGTGGACAGATCGCCCGCCTGCACCGCGGGCAGATCGGGCACCGGTACGCCAGTGAGGTGGGTGGACCTGCCGTTGTCCCGGTTGTCGAACCGGATCACCTGCAGGCCACGCGCGGCGAGCGCGGCGCAGAACTCCTCGTGCCAGTGGATCATCTGCGCGGCGATGCCCTGGATCAGCAGCACGGGCGGCGCCTGCGGGTCACCGAAGCGCTCGTAGGCGATTTCGATACCCGACGGCCCGACGTTCGACGCTCTTTCTTCGCCCATGGCACACCATCTCCTCGACGCGGGGAATGCCCGAAAAAATACCACGGCAGTTCCGGAAAAAACGAGAAGAAAAAGGAAAAAGAACCCCGGAAAAATTGCGCTGTACAGTGGCGCATACAGTGGGTATGGGAAAGGGCGCCAGCACTATGACGGTCCCGCGCGCCTCCTGAAGCGACGCCCGGTGAATCCCTGCCGAACCAGTGGTGAGTTGATGTGCACGCGAGAACAGATCCGGTGTACACACGGCCGCGTCGCCCCGAAACAGAAACCCGCGCACGCACCCGGATTACGCCCACTAACCAAGTGCAAACCCCCACCCGATCCCGGGGGGCGTCCCCAGCCCAGTTTACCCGGAGTCGAGGCGCGGCTGGAGCGAAGAGCGAAGTTGCCCACAGGCGGCGCCGAATGTGGACAACTCGGCCCAGCGGAGATCTGGCGTCTCGCACGGTCGGCCCGCGACCAGGACGAGTATCCGGCCGCGACCCGAAGCCGACCGTGCGCGAAACCGGCGAGGCCGCACCTCGTTCCGGATCGCGACGACGAGTTCGCACGCGAGCCCGGAAAGCTCGGCACACGTGCTGTCGAAGCGGAGCCCCGGTGGCGCACGTCACATCCGAACGGACCAGCGCCGGATCGGCACCGGGAAGCGGCCGCGACTGAGCGCGCTGAGCTGGCGACTCACCGCACTCCATAGCCCTACTTTCGGCGGCCACACCATCGGGCTTCCTAACATTTTCGCAGCTCAGACGCGGTTTCTCAGCAACAAATCAGGTTCGGGGCTGACGTCCGCGCCGGTCTTCGTGCCAGGATGTCCGCACAAACCGTCACCGCCGACGGTGACCCGGGCGCTTGGAGATCCGATGCGCAGGTGACCGACGGCGCTGTCGTGCTGGACGCCACAAGCGTTCAGGCGGCACCGACACCGAGGAGTAACTGCGCATGCCGTCCCCCGAGCAGTGGACGCACCCCGAACCTGGCGCCGGACCTGCCGCCGAAGCGGCACAACCCACCCCGGAACAGGTGATCGCGGGCTTGCGAGCAACGAACGAAGGCGGCCCTGAGCTCACTCAGCTGCTGACCCCCGAAGGCGAGCGGCTCTCGTCATCGGTTTTCGACCGGTACGTCGCCGACATCGACTCCGAGGCGCTCCGCGGGCTCTACCGCGACATGGTGCTGGTGCGCCGCGCGGACCGCGAGTCCAACGCGATGCAGCGCCAAGGCCAGCTCGGCATCTGGGTGCCGCTGCTGGGCCAGGAGGCCGCGCAGATCGGCTCCGGCCGCGCGCTCAAGTCCGGTGACATGGCCTTCCCCAGCTACCGCGAGCACGGCGTCGCCTACACGCGCGGCGTCGACTTCAAGGAGCTCATCGGCATCTTCCGGTGCACCGACCACAGTGGATGGGACTTCAAGAAGCACGGCTTCCACCCGTACACGATCGTCATCGGCAACCAGGTGCTCAACGCCACCGGGTACGCGATGGGCCAGAAGTTCGAGGGCAAGGTCGGCGACGACGACGGCGAAGCGACGATCGTCTACTTCGGTGACGGCGCCACCAGCCAGGGCGACGTGCACGAGGGCTTCGTGTGGGCCGCGGTGTACGACGCGCCCGTGGTGTTCTTCTGCCAGAACAACCAGTGGGCGATCTCCGAGCCCACCGAGCGCCAGTCCCGGCTGCCGCTGTACCAGCGCGCACGCGGCTACGGCTTCCCCGGGATCAGGGTGGACGGCAACGACGTGCTGGCCTGCCTCGCGGTCAGCAGGTGGGCGCTGGAGGAATGCCGTCACGGCAACGGCCCGGTGCTGATCGAGGCGTTCACCTACCGGATGGACGCGCACACCACCACCGACGACCCCACCCGCTACCGCCTCTCCGACGAGCTGGAGGAGTGGAAGCTCAAGGACCCGATCGAGCGCGTCCGCGCCTACCTCGCCCGCGGCGGCGGCGCCGACCAGGCGTTCTTCGACCAGGTGCAGGCCGACGCCGACGCGTTCGCTGCGGAGCTGCGCGAGTACGTGTTCTCCATGGCGGATCCGCCGCCGTCACGGATCTTCGACAACGTCTACGCGGACCCTTCGCCGGTGCTGGACGCGCAGCGCGAAGAGTTCCTGTCCTATCTCGACGGTTTCGCCACGGCAGGTGAGCACTGATGACCGCATCCGTGAAATCCACTGTGGACGCCGCGAAGAACGACATCCAGAAGCTCACCATCGGCAAGGCGCTCAACCTCGGGCTCCGCACCGCGATGGAGGCCGACGACAAGGTCATCGTGATGGGCGAGGACGTCGGCAAGCTCGGCGGCGTCTTCCGCATCACCGACGGCCTGCAGAAGGACTTCGGCGAGCAGCGCGTGCTCGACACGCCGCTCGCGGAGTCCGGCATCATCGGCACCGCGGTCGGCCTCGCCGTGCGCGGGTTCCGCCCGGTGTGCGAGATCCAGTTCGAGGGCTTCATCTTCCCCGGGTTCGACCAGATCGTCAGCCAGGTCGCGAAGCTGCACTACCGCACCCAGGGCAAGGTGAAGGTGCCGCTGGTGATCCGCGTGCCGTTCGGCGGCGGCATCGGCGCCGTCGAACACCACTCCGAGTCGCCCGAATCGCTGTTCGCGCACGTGCCGGGGCTCAAGGTGGTCTCGTGCTCGAACGCGGTCGACGCGTACTGGATGATCCAGCAGGCGATCGCCTCGGATGACCCGGTGCTGTTCTTCGAGCCGAAGCGGCTCTACCACTCCGGCGCACTGCGCGCGGAGGTCGACCCGACGGCCACCCCCGGCCCGCTGTTCGCCTCCCGCGTGCTGCGCACCGGCACCACCGCGACCGTCGTCGCGTACGGGCCGTCGGTGAAGGTCGCGCTCGACGCGGCGACCGCCGCCGAAGAGGACGGCCACTCGCTGGAGGTCATCGACCTCCGCACGCTTTCCCCGCTCGACCTCGGCCCGGTCTTCGACTCGGTGCGCCGCACCGGACGGCTCGTCGCGCTCAGCGAAGCCCCCGGTGAGTCGTCGCTGACCTCGGAGATCGCGACCAGGGTGCAGCAGGAGTGCTTCTACTCGCTGGAAGCCCCCGTGCTGCGCGTGACCGGATTCGACACGCCGTACCCGCCGGCGAAGCTCGAGGAGCACTACCTCCCCGATCTCGACCGGGTGCTCGACGCCGTCGACCGTTCACTGGCCTGGTAAGGGGAAGCGCGAAAATGCCCGAGTACAAGCAATTTCCGCTGTCCGACACGGCGGAAGGCCTCACCGAGGCCGACATCCTCGACTGGAAGGTCAAGCCAGGCGACACGGTCACGGTCAACCAGATCGTGGTGGAGATCGAAACCGCGAAGGCCGCGGTGGAACTCCCCATCCCGTGGGCAGGCGTGATCACCGAGTTGCTCGTCGAGCCGGGGCAGACGGTGGAGGTCGGCACGCCGATCCTCACCGTCGACGTCGATCCCGGTGGCGCGGCCGCGACGACGGCCGCGAACGGTTCGGCACCCGCCAAGTCCACTGTGGACGAAGCGCCCGCAGAGGAAGAGATGAAGCCGCTCGTCGGCTACGGTTCCAAGGCGGTCTCGGCGCATCGGCGGGCCCGCAAGGGATCCACCCCGGCACCGGCTCCCGCCGCGGCAGCGGCACCGGTCGCGCAACCGGCACGCGGCGGGTACGTCCCGCTCGCGAAGCCGCCGGTCCGCAAGCTCGCCAAGGACCTCGGCGTCGACCTGCACGCGCTGACCGGCTCCGCCGACGGCGGTGTGATCACGCGTGACGACGTCCAGCGCGCCGCCACCGGCTCGGTGTCCACTGTGGAGAGTGCGGCGACCGGGTACGACCCGGCGACGCGGGAACGCCGGGTGCCGATCAAGGGTGTCCGCAAGGCGACCGCGGCGGCGATGGTGCAGAGCGCCTACACCGCTCCGCACGTCACCGAGTTCCTCACCATCGACGTGACGCCGATGATGGAACTGCGCGCGAAGCTGAAGAACAGCAGGGAGTTCACCGGGGTCAAGCTGACGCCGCTGGCCTTCGCCGCGAAAGCGGTCTGCCTCGCGGCCAAGCGCACGCCGGACATCAACGCGGTGTGGGACGAAGCGGCGCAGGAGATCGTCTACAAGGACTACGTGCACCTCGGGATCGCGGCGGCGACCCCGCGCGGGCTCGTGGTGCCGAAGATCAGGGACGCCGACGCGATGTCCCTTTCGGACCTGGCGTCGGCGCTCGGCGAGCTGACCGACACCGCGCGCCAGGGCAAGACCACCCCGGCGGACATGCTCAACGGCACGTTCACCATCTCCAACGTCGGAGTGTTCGGAGTGGACACCGGGACGCCGATCATCAACCCCGGCGAGTCGGCGATCCTCGCGGTCGGCGCGATCAGGGACACCCCGTGGGTCGTGGACGGTGAAATCGCGGTGCGCAAGGTCATGCAGCTTTCGCTGAGCTTCGACCACCGCGTGATCGACGGCCAGCAGGGCTCGGAGTTCCTCGCCGATGTCGGCGCGCTGCTGTCCGACCCGGCGGTGGCGATCACCTACTGAGCCAGGGAGGGGGCCGGGATTCCGGCCCCCTCCTTCAGTTCAGCTCACTGACGAGCGCGCGCAACCAAGGTTCGCGCATGGTCGGCTCGCGCGTGATGTGCCGCACCAGGTCCGATCCGCTCGCACGCCCCGCTTCGACCACGGCGACGGCTTCCGCGAGTGCCTGCCTGGTTCGGTCGTCGTGCAGGGGATCACGAGCCCGTTCGTCGGCCCAGATCCAGCGCAGGAACGAGCGGCTGAGCTTGTGCTGCTGGCCGGCGAAGTAGCTGTAAATGCCTCTGTCCAGTGAAATGTTCTTGACCGCGAGTTCGCTCGTCCAGTCCGCGCGCTGCTGCCACCGCCAAGTGTTCGGACTCGTCTTTTCCTGGCTGGTGACGCCGAGGAACCGCAGCTTCTTCTTTGCCACATCCCAGGATCGCCGTTCGTCGGCCACCCACGCGCGGAGTTCGCGGTACAGCGTTTCGTACGTGCCACCGGTGCTCACGAGGTCGACGAGGACAACGGGCCTGCGGCTCGTCAGCCGTTCGGGGGTGAGCCCGGCATCGGCGAGGTTCGTGCGCAGCTGGGTGATCTCCGCAGGGCGCAGCTCGCCCGCCCAGCCGCCGAAGCCGAACGTGGACAGTGGCACCTGCCGGATCCGGTCGTGCCAGCTCGTGCTCGCGAGCGCGCCGCCGAGCAGGTCGAACGCGCTGTCGAGCGAACGGCCGACGAAGTAGAGGTCGCCGTCGTCGCAGCGCGCGAGGATCTTCGCCGCGCACGCCACCAGGTCGTCGAGGAACCACAGATCGGGTTTCCCGGTTCCTTCGAGCAAGGTGCCGAGCTGGTCGGGACGCACGAGATCCCAGCGGAAGGGGCGGTTCGGATCGGGCACCGCGTAAGCAAACCACATCGGGGCAACCGAATACCCACTTGACGGAGTGAGCGCTCACTCCGTACTTTCGAAGCCATGAACCCACCCCCTGCCCGGCGCCGCGCGCCGGGAATGAGCACCGAAGACCGCAGGCGCATGATCGTGACGGCCGTGCTGCCGCTCGTCGCCGAACACGGCACCGCGGTCACCACCAGCCAGATCGCCCGCGCCGCGGGGATCGGCGAAGGCACGATCTTCCGCGCCTTCAAGGACAAGGAGGAACTGATCGACGAATGCATCGCCGAAGCGCTCCGCTCGGACAGCGTGCTCGAAGTGCTCGCGGACATCCCGCTCGACCAGCCGCTGGACCGCAAGCTCGTCGAAGCCGCGGGGGCGATGAGCGCCTACCTCGACCGCATCGGCGCGGTGCTGGGCGCGGTCGCCGCCGGTGGGCGGCTACGGCGCAAGCCACCCGAGGCGCCCGAGGGCGAGCAGCCGCAGGGCGATCCCCGGCGGGAGTCCTTCGTCGCGATGAACGAGGCGGTCGCGGAACTGTTCGACCCCGAGCGGGACCGCCTGCGCGGGTCCGCCGAAGACCTGGCCGCCATGTTCACCGCGCTCCAGTTCACCCGCGCGCGCGGCAGCGGACTGTCCAGTGTGGACACCATGGTCGACCTGTTCCTGCACGGCGCGGTCGAGGCGGGATGAACGGCGCGGGCGGGGGAGGACCGCACATGCTGAGATTCCTGTTCGAGGGCACCACCTCGGTCGCCGACAGCGGGCTGACCGGGCCGATCGACATCCCGGACGAGAAACCCGTTGGCGCGCCGAAAGATCTGCGCTCCCGATGGGACAGGCTGCGCGCGTCGGCGACGGGCACGGTGCGCGGCCTGCCGCGCGTCGCGAAGCTCACCTGGGAGACCAGCCGCCCGATGACGGTCGTCACCGTGCTGGTCACGATCGTCGCCGGACTGATGCCGACCGTCACCGCGTACGCCGCGAAACTGCTGATGGACGCCGTGGTCGCGGCGTTGCAGGGCCGAGGCGGCACGGCGGCGATCGTCTGGCTCGCGACCGTCCAGTTCGGACTGTTCACGGCCACCGCGGCGACCAGCGCGCTGACGAACGTGTGCCAGCAGCTCATGCAGGAGAAGATGGTGCTGACCATCCGGCACCGCGTGATGGCGCACGCGAGCCGGATGCACCTGGCGTTCTTCGAGGGTTCGCGCTCGTACGACCTGGTGCGCCAGGCCGATCAAGAGGCGCCGACCAGGCCGCTCGGCATGATGAGCTCGGCGCTCGGCCTGGTGAAGACCACGATCACCTTCGCCAGCATGATCGCGCTGCTGTTCTCGATCAGCCCGCTGCTCGCCGTCGTCGCGCTGCTCGCGCCGATCCCCGCTTTCGTCGCCGAATCCCGTTATGGCGCAAGGGGATTCGCGCTGACGATACTCGGCTCGCCGATCCGGCGGCGGATGGAATACCTCGCTTCGCTCGTCACCACCGACACCTACGCCAAGGAGATCAAGCTGTTCGGGCTCGGCGACCACCTCGTCGACCGGTTCCGGCGGCTCGGAAAGGTCTACTACGAACGCCAGCGCAAACTCGTCGGCACGCGCAACGCGGTGGGCGCCTCGTGGGGTTTGCTGACCACGTTCGCCGGTTCGGCGATCGCGCTGTACATCTCGCTCGAAGTCGTCGGCGGTACGCTCACGCTGGGGGACCTGGCGCTGTACACGGCCGCGGCGGCGGGCGTGCAGTCCGCGGTGGCCGGGTTGTTCATCGGCTTCACCGGCATGTACGAGAACAACCTCTACCTCGACACGCTCTACAAGTTCCTCGGCACCGAACCGGACATCACCGCTCCACCGCGGCCGCGGCCCGTGCCGGAGCAGGTGCGCGGGCGCATCGAATTCGACCACGTGTCCTTCCGGTACCCCGGCGCCGCGGAACCGGCGCTGGACGACGTCAGCTTCGAGATCCGGCCGGGCGAAACGGTCGCCGTGGTCGGCCGCAACGGCGCCGGGAAATCGACACTCGTCAAGCTGCTGTGCCGGTTGTACGACCCGACCGCGGGCACGATCCGGCTCGACGGCGTCGACATCCGCGAATTCGACCCCGGCGAACTGCGCGCACGGATCAGCGCGATGTTCCAGGACTACGTGACCTACCAGGCCACGGCGGCGGAGAACATCGGGCTCGGCGACCTCGCCCGCATCGAAGACCGTCCTCGCATCGAAGAAGCGGCGCGCCGAGCCGGCGCCGACGAGCGGATCGACCAGCTCGCGCGCGGCTACGACAGCCCGCTCGGACGCTGGTTCGACGACGGCGTGAGCCTGTCCGGCGGCGAGTGGCAGAAGATCGCGCTGGCCAGGGCGTTCATGCGGGACGCCCCGCTGCTCGTGCTGGACGAGCCGACAGCCGCGCTCGACGCACAGGCGGAGCACGAACTGTTCACCCGGCTGCACGAACTCTCCCGCGGCCGGACCACGCTGTACATCTCGCACCGGTTTTCCACGGTCCGGCAAGCGGGGCGGATCCTGGTGCTGGACAACGGAAAGCTCGCCGAGTTCGGCACGCACGGCGAACTGATGGCCGTCGGCGGCGGCTACGCCGACCTGTTCACCCTGCAGGCGTCGGCCTACCTGGACTGACCGCTCGGTGCCTGGCACCCACAGGTCCGGATAATGTCGCCAAGTCGACATTTCTACATCTCAGGCCTGCTTCACCTACTGAACTGCAGTTAGCGGGCTAAACGTCGTCGGCGACCGGCCGCTCGGCCTCGATCTGCTGGTCGTCGGCGCGCTGCTCACCTGATCGGGGTCGCGGGAGCAAATCGGGCGTCCCGTACGTTGACCGGATATGGCTGTCGTGCTGCTGCTCTACGTGGTTGCCGAGGTGGCCGCCGTCTGGGCGGTCAGCTCCGCGATCGGATTCCTGGGGACCATCGGCCTCCTCATCGCGGGCGCCTTCGTCGGCTCGTGGCTGGCGAGGCGGGAAGGCGCCCGCGCGATGCGCGCCTTCACCGAGACGGCGAGGGCGGGCAAGCCCGCGCACAACGAACTCACCGACGGCATGCTCGTCGCGCTCGGCGGAGTGCTGATCCTGCTGCCCGGGTTCGTCAGCGACGTCGCGGGCCTGCTCATGCTGTTCCCGCCGACGCGCATCATCGTCCGCAAGTGGTGGCTGCGCCGCGCCGAACGCCGCGCGGTGGCCTACGCCAACCAGCGCCGCGGCCCGGTGATGGTGGTGGACAGCGAGGTCGTCACCGAAGAGCCGAAGGAGCCGACGACCCGGCCCACCGTGATCGAAGGCCGCGTCGTCGAAGGCTGATCACGCGGCTTCGATCGGGTCGACCCACACCACCCGCGCGGACACCTCCGGCCGCCGGGCGAACCCCGCCAACGCCCGGTCCGGGCTGCGGACGGACATGCGCAGCCCACCATCGACGCAAATCACCTCAGCGCCGTCCTCCTCGTCGAAAGCCATGCCCCACGCGGCAACCCGGGCATCGACGCGTTCTCCGTACTCCTCCACGACGGCGAACAAGCGCGGCGCGAAGGTGCCGACCATGTCCCTGACCAGCTCGTCGAACTCCGCCTCGCCGCAGAGCGGACCTTCCTCGTCAGCTACCATCCCGACCTCCCACGGACTGTGTTTGCACCGACACCCGGTGTGCCTCTAACCTGACATGGTCGACACCACTCGCGGAACTGGAAGTTCCACTCTTCACCCGAACGGAGGCGCCCCGATGCAGGGAACGGAGGGCGGCGTGTCGATCGTCCGGCGCTGGCAGCTCGCCGCGACGGTGAAAGTCCTTAGGGAGCAAGCAAATCTCACCCAGGACGAGGCAGTCGAGCGCCTCCGGGAGCACGGCGGCAACTGGTCACGGTCGAAGCTCTCCAGGGTCGAGAACCGCGAGCACAACATCAAACCGCGCGAGATCGAACAACTCCTCACCGCATACGGGATCGACGACTCGGAGACACTGGCCGAGCTGACCCAACTCGCCATCGACTCCCGCAAACGCGACTGGTGGCACCAATACCAAGGGTCCACACCGAAAGTAGTCCAACCGCTACTAAGCCTGGAGACCGGCTTGGTAGCTCTGCGCGACTTCCAGAACCAGCTCATCCACGGACTGCTGCAGACCTCCGACTACGCCCGAGCACTGATGATGTCCATCAGTCCTGGCGCATTCGATCCAGGCCAGCTGGAACTCGGTGTGGCTGCAAGGATGGCCCGCCAACAGATCCTGACCAAGGAGAACCCACCCGACCTGCATTTCATCCTGGACGAACTGATCCTCCACCGCCTGGTCGGAGATCCGATCGTCATGCACCATCAGCTACGCAAGCTGCTTCAGGTCACCGAGAACCCCAATGTCACCATCCAGATCTTGCCCAAGGACACCGGCGGCAGCCCTGGGCTGGAAGGACCGTTCACGCTGCTCACGTTGCCCGAGCCCATTCCGGACATCGGTTACTTCGAAGGATCTCCCGGAACCATTTACATCGAGGACCGCGAGCGTGTGCGCTCCTGGACGCTGCGCTTCGGTATGCTCACCGAACGGGCCTTGTCCCGCAAGGAATCCGCCGAAGTGATCACCGAGGCGATGCGGCAGTACCAGTGAGCTAGAGCGGAGGAGGTCACCGATGCTTGAGGTGAACCCCCTGACCACAGTCGCGTGGCGTAAGAGCAGCTACTCGGAAAGCGGCGGCTCGAACGGCGGCAACTGCGTCGAAGCGGCCGCGTTGCCGGACGGCCGCATCGCGATCCGCAACAGCAACAACCCCGACGCCGGGGTCACCTACTTCACCCGCGCCGAGATGAGCGCGTGGCTGAAGGGCGTCAAAGCGGGCGAGTTCGACGATCTCGGCTGACTAGAGCCCGCGCCGCCTACGCGGTCGGTTTCGGGATGTCGAAGTAGCTGGAGAGGCGGACGGCGGGGGCGTATTCGCCCTTCACCCGCACCCGCCCGGTGACGAACATGGTGGCGACGGCCGCGTTTCCGGTGGCCATTCTGATGAAATCGTCCGCGGCCACCGTGATCGTGGTGTCCGGGGAGCGGCCGAGATCGGTGCTGGAAACGCACATGCCGTCCTCGATCACGGTCTGGAACCGATCGAACCCGTCTTCGCCGTCACCGTTGGAAAAACGCCAGCTGACCACCAGGTCCACATTCTTCGCACGCTCGGGCGCGAAATGCTCCGACATCCTCCTGAATATCTCGTCCAGGAAAACGGAGCGCAGTTCGGCGTGTTCCGCGATCGCTTTGAGCTGCTCCTTCGACGCGCGTTGCACGAGGTCGACGAGCGTCTCGGTGGACAGCGAGGTCAGCTCGACGCCCGCACCGACCGTGCCCAGCATGTGCAGGGTTTCCAGCAGCTGGATGAACTGCTCCGGCGAAAGCTTGCCGAGATCGACCTTGTCCGCGAACGCGTTCACCGCGTGCCGCTCACCCGCGCGGGTGGCACCGCCGTGACGGCCGCGCGAAAAGCGCAACCACCGACGCCACGGGTGTTCTTCGGATCGGGAGGACACGGGAACGGAGTCTACTGCACCATCACGGTTTAGGGAGATCGAAGAATCCGATCAGCCCGGCCGCGAATGCCAGGTCACCCTTGATCCTGATCTTTCCGGTGACGAACAATACGGCGGGTGTCGCCTGGTGCGTGATGAGTTTGAAGAAATCCGCGGGCGCGATCGTGATGGTCACGCGGGGTCGTTCGGTCATCTCCCGGTTGACGCTGCATTCCCCGTCGTCGATGACGGTTTCGTAGCGGTCGAAGCCGCCGTCGCCGTCCCCGCCGGAGAGCCGCCAGTGGACGACCGCGCGCACCCCGCGCGAGCGCTCCTTCTTCAGGTGCGCGCTCATCCGGCCGAAGATCTCGCCGAGCACGCGGGTGCGGAGCGTCTTCTCCGCGACGACCCGTTCGAGCTGGGTCTTCGACGCGCGCGACACGAGTGTGGCGAAATGCGCGGGATCCACCTTGCTCAGGTCGAGTTCCGGCGCCCGCTCGGACAACCTGAGCAGCGCCGCGAGCAGCCTGCGGAAGTCGTCCTTGCCGAGGTCGCGCGGGTCGATGGCGCCGGCGAGCTGGTTCACGTCGAGCGTGTCCTGGCCCAGGTCGGCGGGGTCCAGCCGCTCCAGCGCGTCGACCAGCGCGGCACCCCGCATCCCGCGCAGGCCGGTCTCCGTGTGCTCCGACATTCGACCCCTCCATCAGACCTACTGACGCGTAGGCTACGCGTCAGTAGGTAAGGCGGCAAGCCGCTTGAACGCGGGGAAAATACACCTCGACCTCGTGTCCGGGTAGCGTTCACCCTCGGAGAGGAGGTCCGCGTGACCGAGGAAGTACAACGCGCACGACGGCTGCCGAGGGCGGTGCGCGAACGGCAGATCCTGGACGCCGCCGTGCAGGTGTTTTCCCGCTACGGCTACCACACCGCGTCGATGGACGAGATCTCCGAGGTCGCGGGCGTCTCCAAGCCGATGATCTACACCTACCTCGGCTCCAAGGAAGACCTCTTCGCCAAGTGCATCCGGCGCGAGGCCACCCGCCTGCTGGAAGCCATCCAGGACGGCGTCAAACCGGAGCTTCCGCCGGACATGCAGCTGTGGCACGGCCTGCGCTCGTTCTACCGGTTCGTCGCCGACTTCCGCGAATCGTGGACCGTGCTGCACCGCCAGGCGCTCACCGTCGGCGGGGAGTTCGCCGCCGAGATCACCGCGATGCGCGCACGCGCGATCGAACTCGTGGCCGCGCTCGTGGTCAACGCCGGTGCCCGCAAAGGCCTCGCGGAGCAGGCTGAGTTCTCCGGCGAGGGCCTGTCCGCGGCGCTCGTCGGCGCGGCCGAGTCCCTCGCCGACTGGGCGCTCGACCACCCCGACGTCTCCGACGGCGTGCTCGCCTCCTGGTTGATGAACCTGGTCTGGCTCGGGTTCAACGACCTGGTCGAAGGCGACGTCTGGAAACCGACCGAATAGCTCAGAGCGCGACGATGCTGCCCGAGAGGTGCGGCTTCGGCTTGCGCGCGTTCCACAGCTCGAAAGCGAGCCCGTCGTCGGTGCGCCACGAGGTGAACGCGACCTTCGCCGGCAACAGGATCGGCAGCTTGAACTTCACGTCCACGGTGAACGCGGACGGCAGCCTGCCTTCGAACGCGGACAGCGCGTGCGCCTTCGACCACATGCCGTGCGCGATCGCGGACGGGAAGCCGAACGCCTTGGCGGACAACGCGTGCAGGTGGATCGGGTTGCGGTCGCCGGAAGCCTCCGCGTACTTGCGGCCGATGTCCGCGGGCACTCGCCACACCGCGTTCGGCGCGGGCGGCGTGAGCTGCTTCGCGTCACTGCCGTCTCCGGATCCTCCGCCACGGCGGAGGTAGGTGCTCACGTCCGTCCACACAGGACTGTCCTGGCCGACCGGCAGCACCTCGCTGACCACGTCGAACTGGCGGCCTTTTTCGTGCGGGCGCAGGTTTTCCGCCCGCACACGCAGGGTGAACTGCTCGTCGATCCGGACCGGCCGGTGCTGGGTGATCCGGTTCGCCACGTGCACCATGCCGAGCAGCGGGAACGGGAAGTCGCCCTCCGTCATCATCGCCATCTGCAGCGGGAACGCGAGGATGTGCGGGTAGGTCACCGGCAGCTCGTCGGAGAGCCGGAACCCGCAGACGCGGTTGTAGTCGGCGAGGTGCGCGGGCGCGATCTTCACGCCCTCGCGCACGTATTCGGTGCCGGGCAGCGCGTCGCCGTCCTTGCCGGGGCGCACGCCGCCGAGCAGCGCCTTCGAATACAGCGAGCCGAGGTTCGGCGGGGAATCGAGCACCTTCACGGTCATCACGCCCCCAGCAGTGCCTGGCCGCACACGCGGACCACGTTGCCGTTGACCGCGGCCGAGGCCGGGTTCGCGTACCAAGCGATCGTCTCGGCGACGTCCACCGGCAGCCCGCCCTGGCCGAGGCTCGACAGGCGGCGGCCCGCTTCGCGGATGAACAGCGGCACCGCGGCGGTCATCTTCGTTTCGATGAACCCGGGTGCGACGGCGTTGATCGTGTGGCCCTGCTCGGCGAGCCGGGGCGCGGTGTCGTCGATCATGCCGATCACGCCCGCCTTGCTGGTGGCGTAGTTGGTCTGGCCGACGTTGCCCGCGATACCGGCGATCGACGAGACACCGATGATCCGGCCGTTCGGCCTCAGCACGCCGTCGGCGAGGAACTTGTCGTTCACCGCGAGCTGCGAGGCGAGGTTCACGGTCAGCACCGAGTCCCACGCGCCGTCGGACATGTTCCCGAGCGTCTTGTCCCTGGTGATGCCCGCGTTGTGCACCACGATGTCGACGCCGCCGTGCCTGCTCGTGAGCTGCTCGGCGAGCTTCTGCGGGGCGTCGGCCGCGGTGATGTCGAGCTGCAGCGCGGAACCGCCGACCTTGTTCGCCACCTTCGACAGATCGGCGCCCTGCGCGGGGATGTCGAGCGCTACGACGTGCGCGCCGTCGCGGGCGAGCACGTCGGCGATCGCCGCGCCGATCCCGCGGGAAGCGCCGGTGACCAGCGCGACCTTGCCGTCGAGCGGCTTCTTCCAGTCCGCGGGCGGGGCGACCTCGGGAGGGGCGTGGTGGGGCGACTTCACTGCGCCGACCCGGATCACCTGCGCGTCGACGAAGGCCGACTTGGCCGACAGCAGGAACCGGACGGTCGACTCGGTGGCGCCTTCACTGCCTTCGGCGACGTAGACGAGCTGGGCGGTCGCGCCGCGCTTGAGCTCCTTGCCGACCGACCGGATGAACCCTTCGAGCGCGCGCTGGGCGATCCGCGCCCTGCCCTCGAGGAGTTCCGGCGGGGTGCCGAACACCACGACCCGGCCCGAGTTCCCGACGCTGCGGATCACCGGGTGGAAGAAGTCGTAGACCTCGCGAAGCTGCTTCGGGTCCTGCACGCCGGTCGCGTCGAAGACGAGCGCCGCGTGCTTGCCCGCCTCGACCGGGGTGGTGCGGACCTCGATCCCGGCGTCGCCGAGCTGCTCGGTCAGCGTCTTCTCGAGCCTGCCGCCCGGCGCGGCGCCGAAGAGCGCGGGACCGTCGAGTGCGGGCTGGCCCGGCTTGTATCGGCGCAGGGTCGGCGCGCTGGGCAGGCCGAGTTTCGGCACCAGGAACCGCCCCACGGGCGTCTTCGTGAACTGCTGGTACCTGTCCGCCATGAAAAGCCTCCCGCATTCGGTTGCGTCACTCCCATCGTAACCTACTCGCCGGTAGGTTACGATGGGACACGGAACGGCAAATACTGTGGCGCGAACCGCAAGCGGCGGTCGCGCGGCGGGCGGGAATCAGGAGGAGCCATGGCCACGAAGAGGGCACCCGCGGTGCGCAAGGTCGCCATCATCGGCGGCAACCGGATCCCGTTCGCGCGGTCCAATGGGCCGTACGCCAACGCGTCGAACCAGGACATGTTCACCTCGGCGCTCGACGGGCTGGTCAGCCGCTACTCGCTGCAGGGCGAGGTGATCGGCGAGGTCGCGGCGGGTGCGGTGCTCAAGCACTCGAAGGACTTCAACCTCGCGCGGGAAAGCGTCCTCGGCAGCGCGCTGTCGCCGAGCACGCCCGCCTCCGACGTGCAGATGGCGTGCGGCACGGGCCTGCAGGCCATCGTGAACGTGGCGAACAAGATCGCACTCGGCCAGATCGACTCCGCGATCGCCGGCGGCGTCGACACCACCAGCGACGCGCCGCTCGCGGTGAACGACGACCTGCGCCGCATCCTCGTCAAGGTCAACGCCGCGAAGACCGTCGGCGACCGGCTGAAGCTCCTTGCCAAGATCCGGCCCGGCCACATCGTGCCCGCGATCCCGCAGAACGCGGAGCCGCGCACCGGCCTGTCGATGGGCGAGCACGCCGCGTTGACCGCCAAGGAATGGGAAATCGCGCGTGCCGCGCAGGACGAGCTGGCCGCGACCAGCCACCAGCGGCTCGCCGCCGCCTACGACCGCGGCTTCTTCGACGACCTGGTGACCCCGTTCCTCAAGCTCGCGCGCGACCAGAACCTGCGCGGCGACTCCACCGCCGAGAAGCTCGCGAAGCTCAAGCCCGTCTTCGGTGGCCCGTCCGGCACGATGACCGCGGGCAACTCGACGCCGCTGTCCGACGGCGCGTCGACCGTGCTGCTGGCGACCGAGCAGTGGGCCGCGGCCAGGAAGCTGCCCGTGCTGGCCTACCTCACGTTCTCCCAGACCGCGGCGGTCGACTACGTCCACGGCGGCGAAGGTCTCCTCATGGCGCCCGCGTACGCGGTGCCGCGCATGCTCTCGCGCGCCGGGCTTTCCTTGCAGGACTTCGACTTCTACGAGATCCACGAGGCGTTCGCGTCACAGGTGCTCGCCACCCTCAAGGCGTGGGAGGACCCGCGGTTCGCGAAGGAGAAGCTCGAACTGGACGCCCCGCTCGGCTCGATCGACCGCGACAAGCTCAACGTCAACGGCTCCTCGCTCGCCGCTGGCCACCCGTTCGCGGCGACCGGCGGTCGGATCGTGGCGACGCTCGCGAAGCTGTTGAACGAGAAGGGTTCCGGCCGCGGTCTCATCTCGATCTGCGCGGCGGGCGGCCAGGGCATCACGGCGATCCTGGAAAAGTAAGCCTTAGGCTAAATCGGACGCGAACTGTCGGTGCCACGGCCTAGTGTGTGGCCATGGTCACCGACGTCGCGGTCCGTGCGACCGCACTGGTCAAGACGTACGGGTCCACGCGCGCACTGGACGGCGTGGACCTGGAGATCCCGGCGGGCCGCGTGCTCGGCCTGCTGGGTCCCAACGGCGCGGGCAAGACGACCACGGTCCGCATCCTGGCCACGTTGCTGCGCCCCGATTCCGGCGAGGCCTGGGTCGCCGGGCACGACGTCCTCGCGGCTCCGGACCCGGTGCGGCGCCAGATCGGGCTGTCCGGCCAGTACGCCGCGGTCGACGAGTACCTCACCGGCTTCGAAAACCTCTACATGGTCGGCAGGCTCTACGGCCGCAAGAAGCCCGCGGCGCGCGAACGCGCCCGCGAGCTGCTGCGCCGCTTCCAGCTCGAAGAAGCGGGTGACCGCCCGGCGAAGGGCTACTCGGGCGGCATGCGCAGGCGGCTCGACCTCGCGGGCGCGCTGGTCGCCGAGCCGACGGTGGTGATCCTCGACGAGCCGACCACCGGACTCGACCCGCGCGGCCGGATGGACACCTGGGCGGTGATCAAGGAGCTCGTCGCCGACGGCACCACGGTCCTGCTCACCACCCAGTACCTCGAAGAGGCCGATCAGCTCGCGGACGACATCGTGGTGATCGACCACGGCAAGGTGATCGCGAAGGGCACCGCGGACGAGCTGAAATCGGAAACCGGTGGGGAACGGCTCGAACTGGTCGTCGAATCCGCCGCCGACGTGGCGGCCGCGACGGCGGTGCTCGCCGAGGTCGGCTCCGGCGAGCCCACCGCGAACGAGCGCACCCGCCAGGTCGAAGTGCTCGTCGACACCGGGCCGAAGGCGCTGATCGAAGCGCTGCGGCGGCTCGACGCGCAGAACATCACGGTCACCGACGTCGGCCTGCACCGGCCGACGCTCGACGACGTGTTCCTGTCGATCACCGGTCACGACGCACACCAGGAGGAAGGGGCATGAGTTCCCTCGCGAAGGCCCTTTCCGACGGTGGCGTGATCACCTGGCGCAACCTGATGAACGTCCGGCGGAACCCGGACTGGCTGATGGCCGCGACCCTGCAGCCGATCCTGTTCGTGCTGCTGTTCGCCTACGTCTTCGGCAACGCGATCGGCGGTGAGGGCGGCGGCGCGGGCTACCGCGAGTTCATCATCGCCGGCATCTTCGCCCAGACCGTCGCGTTCAACTCGGCGTTCACCGTGATCGGGTTCGCGAACGACCTGCAGAAGGGCATCATCGACCGGTTCCGCTCGCTGCCGATGTCGCGGCTCGCGGTGATCCTCGGCCGCACCACGTCCGATCTGGTGGTCAGCGTGGTCGCGCTGATCGTGATGTCGCTGTGCGGGCTCGTGGTCGGCTGGCGGATCCGCGGCAGCTTCGTCGACGCGGTGCTGGCCTACCTGATCATGCTGCTGTTCGCGTGGGCACTGTCCTGGATCGGCGCGCTGATCGGCCTGGTCGCGCGCAGCGTCGAGGTGGCGCAGAGCGCCGGTCTGATGTGGCTGTTCCCGGTCAGCTTCATCTCGTCGGCGTTCGTGCCCGAGTCGACCCTGCCCGGTTTCCTGCGGGCGATCGCGCAGTGGAACCCGTTCACCGCGGTGGTGAACGCGACGCGGGACCTGTTCGGCAACAAGTTCGGCCCGCCGCCCACCGGCTGGCCCGCCGAACACGCCGCCCTGTACGCGATCCTGTGCTGCCTGGCGATCATCGCCGTCTTCGCCCCACTGGCGACGGCCCGCTACCGCCGCGTCGCCAGCAAATAAGCGCGCAACGCCCCGCAGGCCATGCCCCGAAAGTGGCTTTCAGGGCATGAGGAATGAGCCGTCTCAGTCGGGCAGGACGTCTTCGGCGCGCTTGCGGGCCTTCTTCGCGGCGCGCTTGGCGCGCCAGCCGAGCGAGGGCTTGCCGTGCGTGTCGGCGGCGGAGATCAGGAGCCCGCCGATCAGGCCCGCGTTCTTCAGGAAGTGGATGAGGTGCTGCTGCCGCTGCTCCGGGTCCTTCTCCTCCCAGAACGCGTGCCCGGCGAGCGTGGTCGGCACCATGCTCCCGGCGAGCGCCAGCGACGAGAGCCGCGGCAGCTTCCCGAGCGCCAGCGCGGTCCCGGCGACCACCTTCACCGCGCCGTCGATCTTGACCAGGGTCTCCGGGTCGGTTGGCACCGAGTCGGGCAGCATGTCCGCCCGCTTGCCGACGGTCTTGTCGAGGAACGGCTTGGCCAACTGGGCGTGCCCTTCCGCGTGCCGCAACGCGTTGTACCCGCCGAAGACGAAGGTCGCGGCGAGCAGGGGACGGGCAACTCGACGGAGAATCACGGTCGTGCCTTCCTCGGTTGGTGCTGGTGACCCCGAAGTTACCCAAATTCGGGACGCCCCACGCGTCGGCACGCGAGCTAACCGAGTATCCGGCTTTCTAGCTTCCACACTAGAAAGCCGGATACGGACCTAGTCGGCGCCTCAAACCTGGGCGAAGCCGCCGTCCACGGCGAGTTCGGAGCCGTTGACGTAGCTGGACGCGTCGGAGGCGAGGAAGACCGCAGCCGCGGCGATTTCCTCTGGTTCGGCCAGTCGGCCGAGCGGAATCGACGCCGCGGTGGCGGCGAGCTCGTCGGGTGAGACCAGTTCCTGCAAACCCTGCGTGCGGGTTCCGCCGGGCGAGAGCACGTTGATCCGGTACTGGCGCGCCCCGGCGTCGTGGGCGAACCCGCGAACCAGGTTGCGGATCGCGGCCTTGGTCGCCCCGTACACGGGCAGGTAGGGCTGGGGGCGCGAGGTCGCCGTCGACCCGGTGAGGATGATAGACGCCCCTGGCGCCAGCAGCGGCAACGCCTTCTGCACGGTGAACAGCGAGCCTTTGACGTTGGTAGTGAACATGGCGTCGAACTGCTCCTCGGTGATCTCGCCCAGCGGGGCGGCGATCCCGATTCCCGCGTTGGACACCAGGACGTCGATCCGGTCCGCCCGCTCGGCGACGGTCGCGTAGAGCCTGTCGAGGTCTTCGAGCCGGCCTACGTCGCAGCGGATCCCGGTGACCTCGGGGCCGAGTTCGGCCTCGACCTCGTCGAGCTGCGCCTGGCGACGACCGGCGACGAAAACCCGTGCCCCTTCGGCGCGGTAGGCCCGCGCGATCGCCAGCCCAATACCCGCGTTCGCCCCGGTCACGACCGCGACCTTGCCCTCCAGCACCTTCATGGCAGCTCCTCTCCACATTATTGACCGTTCGGTCCACAATATTTCCGATATGGACCGTCCGGTCAACAACCTGGGCGGCTTTGTGCCGTACGCCACTACTGCAGGAGTGCTCAGAACGCGGGCAGCAGGCCGTCGAGCAGCGCCTCGGCCGTGACCAGCAACGCGGCCGGATCCTGACCGACTCGACCGAGCACGATCAGCCCGAGCTGACCGGCCAGCACCGCGCGGGCGGTGACGTCCGGGTCGAGGCGGGCCGCGACGTCGCCCTCGCGCTGCGCTCGTCGTACCGCGTCGGCCAGCACGGCGGCGGTCGAGGCGTAGCTGCGCCGCGCCTCCGCGGCCACCTCGGCGGTACTCACCGACAGTTCCATCGCGGTGTTGGCGAGCAGGCAACCCCGGCGGGCCTGCTCGCCACTGGGATCACGCACCGGCCCGGTCACGAAATCCCGGATCACCTCGATGCCGCGCTCAGCTTGCTCGAGCCAGCTGCGCAGCATTCGATCATTGGCCTCGTCATACAGGCGCAGCACGCGCAGAAACAAGCTCTTCTTGTCCCCGAACGCTCCGTACAGGCTCCCTTTGCCGAGTTCGCTGGCCGCAAGGAGATCTTCGAGCGATGTGCCCGCGTACCCGTTGTCCCAAAACGCCGCCTGCACAGCCGACAGCACGCGCTCTTCATCGAACTGTCGTGGACGCGGCACGAGGCCGACACTACCTATAGTGGACCGATCGGTCCAGCTCAACCAGCCCGAAACGACTTCGCTACAGACCTAGCGGCAGTCCGGATACGCCCGCGGCAGCGCGAAACCACGCGAGGCCGCGACCGCGCGGAGCCGGTCAGGGTAGTCGGTGATCAGGCCGTCCACGCCGTCGTCGATGAGCTTGTTCATCGTGGCCGGATCGTCGACGGTCCACGGGATCACCTTCATCCCGGCCCGGTGCGCCTCGGTGACCAGTGCCTTCGTGGTGAACGGGACGTAGTCCGGGTCCCCGGCGTGCCCGCCCTGCGGGTTGCCGTGCACCGGCGAAACCGCGCTGGCACCGAAGGATTTCGCCGCTCGCACCGGGCTGCCGCCGAAGTCGTCGATGTCGAGCCCGCCGAGCCACGGCGACTTATCGGGCTGTCCCACCTGCAGGAAGCTCGGTTCGGTGAGCGCGACCGTCGGCAGGTACGGCGCGACCTTCCGCATCAGCATGAGCGAGCCCCAGTCGAAGCTCTGGATCGTCACGTTCCGCGCGAACCCGGACTTCGCGATCTCCGCCGCGGCCCGGCGCACGAACTGCTCACGCGGCGCGGTTTCCTGCGGCGCGGCGGCCTCCACCTTGGTCTCGATGTTGAAGCGGATTCCCCACGCGCGGTGCGCCCGCGCGAGCGAGAACAGCTCCGCGAGCGTCGGCATCTTCGCGCCGGGGGAGAGCTCCTGGCCGGGGAAATCGGGCTGCCGCAACGAACCGCAGTCGAGCGTGCGCGCCTGGGCGAAGGTGAGGTCCTTGACGTACTTGCCCGCGTACGGGAACTGCGGGTCGCCCGGGGTCACGGGCGCGGTGTCGCGGCACTTGGCCGGGTTGAGCTTGCGGTCGTGCGTGATCACCTCGCGCCCGTCCCTGGTGATCTGCAGGTCGAGTTCGAGCGTGGTCACGCCGAGTTCCATCGCCTTGCCGAACGACGCCAGCGTGCTTTCCACCGTCAGGCCGATCCCGCCGCGGTGGGCCTGGATGTCGAACTGCCGTCGCGGGTGCGCCTGCGCCACCGCGACGGACGAACCGGCCACACACGCGGCGATCCCCAGTGCCGTCAGTCCTCGAGCAACTGCCTTCATCACGCCACCCTCTCCTCAGCGAACCAGCGCAGGCTCCCACGTTCCGGTGGCGCGCAGAAGAATCCCAGGTGACCGTTCGAATCGCCGACACGCCATCGGGATCTATGGCGGAATATCGGACTGGCGCTAGAAAGCCCGATAACTTCTTAGCGTGGACCCCATCCGCAACCCCTTCGCACCGGGCGCCGGGCAGCGCCCGCCCGAGCTGGCGGGGCGGGAACGCGAGCTGAAGGCGTTCGAGGTCGTGCTCGAACGCGTCGCGCGGGGCCGTCCCGAACGCAGCCTCGTCCTCACCGGACTGCGCGGTGTGGGGAAGACCGTGCTGCTCGGCGAGCTGCGCGCGATGGCGATGCGGCACAAATGGGGCGCGGGCAAGATCGAAGCGCGCCCGGAGGCCGAGCTGCGGCGCCCGCTGTCGGCCGCGTTGCACCGGGCGATCCGGGATCTCGCGGTCCGCCACCGCGCGCCGGACCGGGTCGAAGACGTCCTGGCCGTGCTCAAGGCGTTCGCGTTGAAGGCGAACAAACCGGACGCGAAGCTCCGCGACCGCTGGCAGCCGGGTATCGACGTGCCCGCCGCGCAGGGGCGCGCGGATTCCGGGGACATCGAGATCGACCTCGTGGAGCTGTTCACCGACGTCGCCGAGCTCGCCGCCGACGTCGGCACCGGGGTCGCGCTGCTGATCGACGAAATCCAGGACCTCGGACCGGACGACGTCTCCGCGCTGTGCGCCGCGTGCCACGAGCTTTCCCAGTCCGGCGCGCCGCTCGTGGTCGTCGGCGCGGGCCTGCCGCACGTGCCCGCGGTGCTGTCCGCGTCGAAGTCGTACTCGGAGCGGCTTTTCCGCTACGCGCGCATCGACCGGCTCGACCGCGACGACGCCGACACCGCGGTGCTGGCGCCGATAGAACGAGAGGAAGCGGGTATCGAACCGGAGGCGCTCGACGCCCTGTTCGACGCTTCGGGCGGGTACCCGTACTTCATCCAGGCCTATGCGAAGGCCGCCTGGGACGCGGCGCCCGCCGACCCGATCACGGTCAAGGACGTCCAGGTCGCGGCGCCGGAAGCGGAGTCGGAACTCGCCGTGGGGTTCTTCGGCTCGCGGTACGAACGCGCGACACCGGCCGAACGGGAATACCTGCTCGCGATGGCGGAGCTGACACAGGGCAAGGACGAGGCCGCGGGCACCTCGGACGTCGCGGTCTACCTCGGCCGGAAGCCGTCGTCGCTCTCGCCCGCGCGGGACAGCCTGATGAAGAAGGGGCTGGTGTACTCCGCCGAACGCGGGCACATCGCGTTCACGGTGCCGCATTTCGGGCACTACCTGCTCGGTCGCGCCGACGACTGACCAGCGCCTCAGCAGCCGATAGCGGTCGATACGGCTTCCTAGACCTTTCTAGCGAAAACGCTAGAAAGGCGGCTTGCGTTACCTGAACGTGACCGGTGCCACGAAATCTTCATGGCGAAACCCATGATTTGCCGATGATTCATCGGCCAGTGCGCCACATCACCGGATAATCGTTGGCGACCTTGTGAAAAAAGGTGCATACTAGAGACATCAAGCCGACGAGACAAGTAAGGATGCAGAACTGATGAACAACATCGCCGCCAAGCTCCGTGCACGCCGCGCCGAGGCCCGCACTCGCCGCGCGCTGAGCCGCGCGATCGACACCGCGGCCACCGCGACGGTTCGTCAGGAGCTCATCGCGATCGCGCAGGCTCGCCAGACCCACCTGCGCTGACCCGATCCCCCTGGTCAACGGCTCCGAGTTTCACCCAAAAGAGTGACCTAGAGCACATCTGACCGAGGGTGTAACGCCACCCGAGGTGGCGTCGATACCCCGTATGACCCCGTGATGCTGGCGGACCCCCGACCTGGCAGCATCACGGGGTTTCCACATGTCCGGGCCCGTTTCGCCCGACCTCCGCCGAAAACCCCTTGCGCCCGGCTCGTGCCCGGGTAACCATTGACACCGTCAATGAATTTGTTGAGGTGGTCAACGGTGCCGACAGACAGCCAGCTCGCCGACCGGGTGGCCACGGTCCGCGCCTTCAACCGGCTGTACACCAGCGTGATCGGGGCGCTCCACGAAGGCCCCGCCGACGCCGAGTACTCGCTCAGCGAGGCCCGCGTGATCTTCGAGCTGGCCCAGCGCGACACGACGCTGGTCCCCGACCTCCGGCGCGGGCTCGGGCTCGACCCCGGCTACGCGAGCAGGCTCCTCGGCAAGCTCGAAGACCGCGGCCTCGTCGTCCGCGAACGCTGCGGCAAGGACGGCAGGCGGCACGTCGCACGCCTCACCGAACCGGGCAGGCACGCGTTCGAGGACCTGAACGCCCGGTCGACCGAGCAGATCGGCGAGCTGCTCGAACGGTTCGACGAGGACACCCAGCGCAGGCTCCTCTCCGCGATGGGCACCATCTCCACGCTCGTCCACGACCGCGCGGCCGCGCCCGCGCTCGTGCTACGCCCGCCGCGTGCCGGCGACCTCGGCTGGGTCGTCCACCGGCACGGCGCGGTGTACGCCAGCGAACACGGCCTGTCCGACGAATTCGAGGCACTCGTCGCCCGCGTCGTCGCCGACTACGTGGACCACCGGGACCCCGCGCGCGAGGCCGCCTGGATCGCCGAACTCGACGGCGAACGCGCCGGCTGCATTTTCTGCACGCGCGGTGCCGACGAGCGGACCGCGAAGCTGCGGCTGCTGCTCGTCGAACCGACGGCGCGCGGGTTCGGCGTCGGTAAGCGCCTGGTGAGCGAGTGCGTCGAATTCGCGCGCTCGGCCGGGTACGCCGCGATGGAGCTGTGGACGATCGACGTGCTGGCCACCGCACGCGCGCTCTACCAGCGCGCCGGGTTCGAGCTCGTCGCCTCTGAGGAGATCACGTCGTTCGGCCGCGAACTGGTCGGCCAAACCTGGCGGCTGGAGTTGTAACCGTGTTCGTCGTGTACTGCCCGACCTGCAACCGCCGCACCCTGATGGGTGTGGACGAGGTCGAGTGGGTGCACAACCTGGAACCGGGGATCATCTCGGTCGCGGGGCTCTGCCCGCTCGGGCACCCGGTGGTGGTGCTCACCGGCGACCGGTTCACGCCGAAGCCCGATCCGCGGATCCCGGACATCGTGCCGCCGCTGTGGGTGCGCGCCTACCGCAACCCGAGCAGGCGCTTCGCGCGGTTCCTCGCCGGGCTGCTGCGCAGCTACGAAACCCAGCGGGACCTGCACGACACCTTCTTCCGCTTCTGACCGCTCAGCTCCGCGGGACGCGCCCCATCAGGTAGAACTCGTCGTTGGGCCGCAACGCGGTGAGGTGGGCCAGGCGGTTCGACATCGCGAACAGCGCGGTGATCGCGCCGACGTCCCAGATCTCGTCCTCGGAGAGCCCGGCTTCACGGGCGACTTCGATGTCCTCGTCGCCGAACGCGGCCGAATCGTGCGCCAGCGACAGCGCGAGGTCGACGATCGCGCGGCCCCGCTCGTCGAGTTCGACCTGGTACGGATTGCTCGCGACCCGGTCGGCCAGCTGCGGGTCCTTCGCCCGCACCCGCAGGATCGCGCCGTGCGCCACCACGCAGTAGGTGCAGTGGTTCGCCCCGGAGGTCGCGACCACGACCAGTTCCCGTTCGGCCTTCGACAATCCGCCGTCGCGTTCCATCAGCGCGTCGTGGTAGTCGAGGAACGCGCGCAGCTCGGCGGGCCGGTGCCCGAGCGCGCGGAAGATGTTCGGCACGAACCCGGACTTCTCGGCGATCGCGCCGATCCGCTCGCGGAGGTCGTCGGGAAGGTCGTCCGGCTCGACGGTGCCGAACCTGCTCACGTTGCCCATACTCGCCACGCTAGTCGGAAAACCGGCACGGCGAACGACGAACAGAGCATGCACGAGCTTTACCGGCGCTGGCTGGACGAACTGTGGAACGGCGACCCTTCGGCCGCGAACGACCTGGTGACGGCGGATTTCGCCGGGCACTGGCCCGACCGCGAAGTGCGCGGGCCCGGCGAGCTGGCGGAGCTGATCCACGGCACGCACGAGATGTTCGACGACCTCGCGTTCGAACTCACCGTCGGCCCGATCGCGGACGGTGAGCTGGTCGCGGGCCGCTGGGTCGGGCGGGGCACGACGAAGGACGGCGAACCGGCCACGTTCCTCGGCAACGACATCCTGCGGGTGCGGGACGGCCGCTTCGCCGAGTACTGGGTCGCGTCGCTGCCCGTCTAGTCCGCGAGGGTCGAGCGGCGGGTTTCCGGGACGGCGAACATCCCGGTCACGGTCAGCGCCAGGCACACCAGCAGCATCACGACCACCGGGGTCGACGAGCCGGTCGCGCGCAGGAACGCGGTGCCGAGCAGCGGGGCCGCGGCTCCGGAGAACATGGTCGCCGCCTGGTAGCCGATCGAAACGCCCGAGTACCGGAGTTCGGTGGTGAACAGCTCCGCGTAGAAGGCGGACTGCGCGCCGGTGAGCATGCCGTGCAGCAGAAGCCCGACGGCCACCGCGACGAACACGGAGGTGCCGCCGCGGTCGACCATGCCGAAGAACAGCGGCGACCAGCCCGCGGCCAGCACCGCGGCGGTGACCGAAACCGGGCGCCTGCCGAAGCGGTCGGACAGCGCGCCGCCGCCGAGCATGCCGAGCACCTGCGCGACCGAGCCGACGGTGACCGCGGCCGTCGCGACGCCCTTCGGCACGTGCGCGTGCTGGGCGTAGACGAGCAGGAACACCGTGAACACGTAGAACGCGGCGTTTTCCCCGAGCCGCGCGGCGAAAGCGCTGAACAGCGGGCGCGGATGCCGCACGAACACCTCGCGCAGCGGCGCGCGCTCGGGCTGGGAAACCTCGCGGAACAGCGGTGATTCTTCGACGCGCAGGCGCACCCAGAGCCCGATCGCGACGATCAGCAGCGACGCCAGGAACGGCAGGCGCCAGCCCCACGAGCCGTACTGCGCGTCGGTGGTGAGCGCGGCGACCAGCGTCAGCGCGCCGTTGGCGAGCAGGTTGCCGAGCGGGCCGCCGGTCTGCGGCCACGCGGTCCAGAACCCGCGCCGGTCGGCGGGACCGTGTTCGGCCACGAGCACCACCGCGCCGCCGAACTCGCCGCCGAGCGCGAAACCCTGCACCAGCCGCAGCACGGTCAGCAGGATCGGCGCGGTGACGCCGATCTGCGCGTACCCGGGCAGCACGCCGATCAGCGCCGACGCCAGCCCCATCATCACCAGGCTGATCACCAGCAGCTTCTTGCGGCCGAGCCGGTCGCCGAAGTGCCCGAAGACCACGCCGCCGATGGGGCGCGCGACGAACCCGACGGCGTAGGTCACCAGCGCGGCGAGCACCCCGAGCAAGCCGTCGGAGCCGGGGAAGAACACCGCGGGGAAGATCGCGGTCGCGGCGCTGGCATAGAGGAAGAAGTCGAAGAACTCGACCGTCGTCCCCACCACGCCCGCGCCGACGACGCGCGCGAAACCCGGTTTGCTCATCGCGTCAGTGCGCCGCGACGGGCCGGAGGTCCTCGTCGTGCTCGTCGGCGTGGTAGTCGGCGGGGTCGGTGGAATCGGTGCCGTTGCTGATCTTCATCCGGCGCGCGATCACCGTGACGACCACGGCGACCACCAGGTTCGCGATGAGCGCGACGAAACCGGGGTAGATCTGCACCGGCGACCCGGCGAACGGATGCCAGCCGAAGAGCGACAGGTCGTTCAGCGGCAACGCCGATCCGCCGAAGTGCTTCTTGCCGTTGGCCGGGTTCGGGATGCCGTACAGCATGATCAGGCCCCAGCCCATGCCGACGATCCAGCCCGCGATCAGGCCCCACCGGTGCAGCCAGCGCGTGTACAGCGAGATCGCCACGGCGGGCAGCGTCTGCAGGATCAGCACGCCGCCGATGAGCTGGAGGTCGATCGAGAACTGCGGGTCGATGAAGAGGATGCAGGCGACCGCGCCGAACTTCACGATCAGCGAAGCCAGTTTCGCCTGCTTCGCCTCCTGGCCCGGGGTGGCGTCCTTCTTGAGGTATTCCTTGTAGATGTTGCGGGTCCACAGGTTCGCCGCGGCGATGGACATGATCGCGGCGGGCACCAGCGCACCGATGCCGATCGCGGCGAAGGCGATCCCGGCGAACCACGACGGGAACTGGCTGCCGAACAGCTGCGGCACCACGGTGTTGGAGTCGGGCTGCCCGGTGGCCTGGTTGGTGATCGGCTTGACCGCCGCGGTGATCGCCAGGTAGCCGAGCAGCGCGAGCAGGCCCAGCACCAGCGAGTACGCGGGCAGCGCGACCATGTTCCGCTTGATCACGCTGCGCCCGCGCGACGCGAGCACGCTCGTCAGCGAGTGCGGGTAGAGGAACAGCGCGAGCGCGGACCCCAGTGCGAGCGTCGCGTACTGGAGCTGGTTGTTCGTGGTCAGCAGCAGACCGTCCGTTTTGGACGGTGTGGCGTCGAACTTCGCCTGCGCGGTGTCGAACACGTGCGCCCAGCCGCCGAGCTTCGTCGGCAGGTAGATCACGGCCACCAGGATCACGAGGTAGATCAGGATGTCCTTGACGAACGCGATGAGCGCCGGCGCGCGCAGGCCGGACTGGTAGGTGTAGACGGCCAGAATGATGAACGCGATCAGCAGCGGCAGGTGCCCGACGATGCCGGACCCGTTGAGCCCCATCGTGCGCAGCACCGATTCGAGGCCGACGAGCTGCAGCGCGATGTAGGGCATGGTGGCGACGATGCCGGTGACCGCGATGAGCAGTGCGAGCGTCGGCGAGCCGAACCGGCCGCGGACGAAGTCGGCCGGCGTGACGTACCCGCGCGACCTCGACACCGACCACATGCGCAGCGCGGGCAGCAGCACGATCGGGTAGACGACGATCGTGTAGGGCAGCGCGTACATACCGAGCGCGCCCGCGCCGAACACGAGCGCGGGCACCGCGACGAAGGTGTAGGCGGTGTAGAGGTCGCCGCCGAGCAGGAACCAGGTGATCCACGAACCGAACTTGCGGCCGCCGAGGCCCCATTCGTCGAGGTGGTCGAGCGTGCTGCCCGCCTTCCACTTGGAGGCGACGAACCCGAGCACGGTCACCGCGAGGAACAGGACCGTGAAGATGACCAGTTCCGGCCACTTGATGTCGTTCACTTGACGTTTCCTTCGTCGAGGTCGTCGACGTCGAGAGCGTCGAGCTTGGCGCGGGTGGCCCGCTTGTCCCTGGTGGCCGCGTAGACGATGCCGGTGCAGAGCACGCCGAGCAGCACGCACGCGAACTGGAACCAGTAGAAGAACGGCATCCCGAACAGCCGCGGGTGGTCGAGGTTGAACAGCGGCGTGACGATCACGACCAACGGGATGATCAGCAGGAGGTTCCACGGGCTGAACCGCAGCCCGGTGACCTTCCCGTCCGCTTTGCCAGCTGCCATCTGCCTCACCTAACGCCCGTGGAACCCCGTCGGAAGAAGTTCGAACCGGGTAGACCCTAGAACGTCGGTGTGTCGTCGTCACGAGTCTCCCGATACAGATTTGATCACCCACACCACCCGAAAGGTCGACACCGGGGCCGTTGTCGGGGATACCCGCCGCCGATATCAATGATCAGGTCACGGAACGCGAGCGGACGAGGACAAGGGGCGAGGAACGGATGACGAAGCTGCACCGCGCACTGCTGGTACCGGCGGTGGCGGGCACCGTGCTGGCGGGACTGGCGCCGGTGGCGACGGCGGACCCGCCGCCGCTGAATTCCACCGGAATTCCCGACCGGTACGCGAACCAGGCCTTGAACTGGCATGTGTGCGCCGGTGACGAACTGCCGTCGCCACCGCCCGCCGGTGCCGAGGGCATGGAGTGCGCGACGTACCTGACCCCGCGCGACTGGTCCAGGGTGGACGACCGGATCGACCTGACGATCGCGGTTTCGCGGCTGAAGGCGACCGGCGCCGAGGCGACCGCGAGCGTGCTGACCAACCCCGGCGGACCTGGCGCACCGGGACGCCTGTTCCCCGCCCGGCTGCGCAACCAGGCGAAGCTGCGCGCGAGCCAGGAGGTCATCGGCATCGACCCGCGCGGCACCGGGAAGAGCACCAACCTCACCTGCGGCGGCGCGGTCGGCACCGGGTCCTCTTTGGACCCCAGGAACCGGGACCGGGCGAACCTCGACCTGATCCTCGACGCGACGAAGTACGCCGCCGAGTCGTGCCAGCTGAAATCCGGCGAGCTCGGTCCCTTGGTGACCACCGACCAGACCGTGCACGATCTCGACCTGCTGCGCGTGCTTCTCAAGCGCGACAAGGTGAACTGGGTCGGTTACTCGGCGGGCACCTGGCTCGGCGCGCACTACGCGCAGGCGTTCCCCGATCGCACCGGCCGGTTCGTGCTCGACTCGAACACCGAGTTCACCACCACCTGGGAGAAGTCGTTCGCGTCGCAGCCGCTCGGTTTCGAGCGGCGCTGGCGTCAGGATTTCCTTCCGTGGCTGGCGAAGTACGACAGCCGGTACCACTTCGGCGCCACCGGCGAAGCCGCCCGCCAGACCTACGAAGAGGTCCGCTACGCGCTGTCCAAGAACCCGGCCGCCGTTGGCGACACCACGATTTCGGCGAACCAGCTGGATTCCTACATCGCGTCGCAGCTCTACGCGAAGGGGAACTTCCCCGCGCTGGCGGACTACCTGACGAATGTGCGGACCCTGACCAAGGGCGGGGCCACCGCGGACCAGAAGGCCGCGGCGACGCAGAAGGTCAAGGGTGCGAAGTCGGCGCCCGAGATCACCGGTCCGCAGCCGTTGCGGGTGCCCGGTGACTACGCGGACGCCTACGACGCGAGCTTCTGGACGATCCCGTGCAGCGAAGGCGCGTGGGCGGGCAGCCGCGAAAGCGCGATCGAGGAGTCGCAGGAGTTCATCGACCGCCAGCTCCCGCTGCTCGGCGCGGGCTGGCTGATCCAGCCGTGCCTGTTCTGGAAGCACCAGCCCGCGCCACTGCCGGTGCTCGACGGCAAGGGCGTGCCGCCGGTGCTGATGGTGCAGTCCGCCCACGATCCGGCCACCCCGATCGAGGGCGCCGAACGCGCGCACCGGGCGTTCGCCGGATCGCGCATGATCACCGTGACCAAGGAAGGCGACCACGGCATCTACGCCGGCGGGAACGCGGCTGTGGACAAAGTCGTGGAGGACTACCTCGTGGACGGCAAGGTGCCGGAGGACCAGAGCATCCCCGGCCTCCCGCTGCCGGTGCCGCCCGAGCCGAAGAACTAGCGCTTGCGCTTCCGAGGAGCCCCGCCGGATTTCGGTTCGGCGGGGCTTTCCTCGTCTTTGTCCTGCCCTCGAAGCGCGCCGGACACCGTCGCGCACACGGCGGCACCCAGCGCGAGAACCAGCATCGCGACGGCTGCGAGCACCATGATCAGACCCCTCTCCTCTATGAAGAAGGACGCTCCCGGCGCCGTCATGTTGCGAAAACCGGGATCACCATCCGATTTCGACCTGGTACTCCACAGCCTGTGCACAGAGTTGTCCACAGGCTGTGGGCAACCGGGTCGGTACCATGGCGGCATGGTGCGCGTCCCGTTGACCGAGGCCGAGCACGCGCGGGGCGAACGGCTCGGCGCGGTGCTGCGCGGTGCCCGTGGCGCGCGCAGCATGGCCGAGGTGGCCACCGAAGCGGGGATCTCGGTGGAAACCCTGCGCAAGATCGAAACCGGCCGGATCCCCACCCCGGCGTTCTTCACCGTGGTCGCGCTCGCCGACGCCGTCGGCCTTTCCGTCGACGCGCTCCGCATGGCCGTCGAGCAGGGGCTGGCCCGCGCGGTCTGATTGATCCACGTGAAACCGGCCGGGTTCAGCGCCGGAAGCACAGCGCGGCGCACGCGGCCACGACCAGCACCGAGACCCAGTCGAGCGGGGCGGCCGTCAGCACCACGGTGGCGACGACCAGCACGTCGGGGCCGCGGAGGAACTGCTTGACGAGCCCGACCGGCAGCTGCCCCATCGGGGTGTCGGTGGCCCCGACCGCGCCGTAGTCGATCGGCGGCCTGGTGACGGTCCGCACCACCGAAGCCGCGATCACGGGCAGCGCCAGCCAGCAGGCCGCGGTGAAGTGCACGCCCACGGCCAGCCCGGACGCGATGAGCACCGCGGTCCAGATCGCGAGAATGCCGACGAGCACGGCCGCGTGCCACGCCCTGATCTCGCCGTCACCCGAGCCGATCCACCGGCGGCGCCCCGGGTTGGCCCAGATTTCGCCGAGCCCGGCGCCGAACGGGACCAGCGCGCCGTATCCGGCGAGCACTACCAGCGGCACGTCCGGCCAGCGGGGCAGCGCGACCAGCGCCACCGGCACGATGACCGCGGTCAGCAGTGCGGTCACGGCGAACCGGGATCTGGCGCGCACGCCGTGCGTCGCGAGCCGCAGCAGCGCGGGATTTCCCAGCGCGCGGCCACCGGTCTGGGCCGCCGACGGCAGCATCATCAGCGGGTCGAGGAACGTGACCGCCACCGTGCGGACGAGTCGCTCGTTCCACTTGTCGACGAGCCGGGTGCGGCCCGCGTTCGCGACCGCGGGGCGCCGCAGCGGACCGGAACCCCACCAGCTCCACACCGCGCCCGCCGCGAAGGCCCCGGCAAGCGCAAACCACCAGGTGACCGGGGCGGGCACCGCCGTGCACACCAGCCCGGCCAGCGCCAGCACGATCGGCCACGCCGCTTCGAGCACCGCGTTCGCCGACGCGCGCCTGGCGAGCCCGAGCGCGAACAGCCCGCTCGCGACGAGTACCGCCGCGCAGGCCAGCAACACCGCGCTTGGCGGCTCGTAAACGGCCGCGACGAGACCGATGACGTAGGCCAGTGCCAGCAGGTCCGTCAACCACAGCCGCCACAGGCGGCGCGCGATCAGCACGCTCCGGTCGGCGAAGGTGAAGTCGAGCCAGGTCAGCGCCGCGGGCTCGGCCCAGACGAAAGTGCGGCGCAGCAAGGACTTCCACCGCAGCGCGCAGCAGGCGAACGCGAACCCCAGCAGCGTGCGACTGTCCACATTCGACTGTCCGATGAGGACCTTGTGCCACCAGTCGAGCTTGAAGTAGGCGCTCGCCAGCAGGCCGATGGCCAAGTAGGCGACGAGTGTTTCGGTGCCGCCGGAAAACACCCCGCCGAACCGCCGTTTTCCCGGCAGCCGGACGGGGGACCGGGTCGTCACGCGAGGTCCAGTACGACGTCCGCGGTGTCGAGCAGCGGCGGGTGGTGGGTCGCCAGCACGACCGCGGCGCCCGCCTCGGTCGCCCTGCGGACGAGCGCGGTCAGCCACTGCTTGCCGTCGCTGTCGAGCGCGCGCTCCGGCTCGTCGAGCAGGAGGATCTCGAACGGGCGCGCGGTGGCGCCCAGCAGCAGGAGCCTGCGGCGCTGGCCCGCGGAGAACCGGCCCGCGGTGACCTCGGCGCGTTCGGCGAGCCCCGCGTCGGCGATCAGTTCGTCGATGTCTTCGCGGGGTTCGCCGAAGGTCTGGCCGAGCAGTTCGAGGTGCTGGACCGGGGTCAGTTCCGCGAAGAAGTCGGAATCGTCGAGCAGCACGGAAACCTTGCGGCGGAACGCGGCCTTGCGCTCGTCGGGGGTTTCCCCTGCCACCACGACGGTGCCCGTGGTCGGGTTCTGCATGCCGTAGACGCAGCGGAGCAGTGTCGATTTGCCGGTGCCGTTCGGGCCGACGAGCACCGCGCACTCACCCGGCCGGACGGTGAGGTCGAGGCCGCGGAACAACCATTCGTGCTCGGTGATCCGGACGCCGAGACCGCGTGCGCGAATCCCCATGTGCGCCAAGCGTACTGGTCAGCGCAGCAGGGGGATGACCTGGCCGAGCGCGTCGAGGTCCGGTTCGAGCACGGTGACGTAGGTGAACCCGAAGCGTTCGCGGTTCGCGCGCAGCTTGTCCGCGATCTCGTCGGCCGTGCCGACGTAGAAGGTCGGCAGTGCGTCGATTTCCGTCCGTGTCTTGGTGCCGCCGAACAGGTCGACGAGCTCGTCGAGCGCGCTTTCGCGGTCTTCGGTGATCCGCATGCGCTGGACGAGGGTGTTGAACTCGACCTGGCGTCCGTCGAGGGCACCGCGGACGTAGGCGACCCGTTCGTCGAGGTCTTCCGCGGTGGAGACGGTCGGGGTGCCGTCGCGGCCGATGCCCGCGCCGGCGAACCCGATGATGTCGGCGCGTTCGGCGGCGAGTTCGAGCACCCTGTTCCCGTTGCCCGCGACGAGCAGGGGGATCGGGTTCTGCGCCGGGTTCGGCTCGGTCTCGTCGGCGGCGAAGCGGGCGAGCTCGTCGATGGTGCGCTCGAGGTGGTCGACGCGTTTGCCCGGCGATTCGAACGGCAGGCCCGCCTTGTCGAACTCGGCTTTCACGTATCCGGCACCGAGGCCGATTTCGAGCCTGCCGTCGGTGCACAGGTCGGTGCCGACGATGTCCCGCGCGAGCAGGGTCGGGTTGAAGAACGGCGCGTTGATCACGAAGGTGCCGACCCGGACCCGCTCGGTGGCCTCGGCGGCGAGCACGAGCGCCGGGAACGGCGACACCATGCCGAGGTGGTCGGGCACCGCCACCACGTCGAACCCGAGTTCCTCGGCGCGGCGGCACTTGTCGACCCAGGCCTGCCGCCCGGATGACGCGGTCATGTTGACGCCGAAGCGGAATTCCCCAGTAGCCATGTCCCTCAACATACCGAGAAACGGCACCGCCGCGGCCCCGCCAGCACAACCGTCCGCGGACCGCCGATCGCACACACCTTGGTCATCCCCCACCCGATCCCGGGGGGCGGCCCCAGCCCAGTTTACCGGGGGGCGGGGGTGGATGGGGACGGGAAGGCGAGTTGTCCACAGGGAGTGTCGAGTGTGGACAACTAAGACGAATCGGGGCCCCGGTGCGAGTACCGGGGCCCCGTTCGCGTTTTCATGTCAGCCGAGGCGGTCCCTCAGCGCGGCCAGCTCGTCGTGCAGGCTCGACGGCACGCGGTCGCCGATCTTTTCGAACCATTCCTCGATGAGCGGAAGCTCCTGGCGCCACTCTTCGGCGTTGAACGCCAGCGCGGCGTCGACGTCTTCCCGCGGCTCCTTGATGCCTTCGATGTCGAGGTCGTCGGCGCTGGGCAGGAAGCCGATCGGCGTCTCGGTCGCGTTGCCGCGGCCCTCGACCCGCTCGAGGATCCACTTCAGCACGCGCGAGTTCTCGCCGAATCCCGGCCACAGGAAGCGCTTGTCCTCGCCGCGGCGGAACCAGTTGACGTAGAAGATCTTCGGCAGCTTGTCGGCGTCGGCGTTCTTGCCGAGGTCGAGCCAGTGCTTGAAGTAGTCACCGGCGTGGTAGCCGAGGAACGGCAGCATCGCCATCGGGTCGCGGCGGACGTTGCCGACCGCGCCCACCGCGGCGGCGGTGGTCTCCGACGACATGGTGGCACCCATGAAAACGCCGTGCTGCCAGTCGCGGGCCTCGTTGACCAGCGGGACCGTGGTCTTGCGGCGGCCACCGAACAGGATCGCCGAGATCGGCACGCCCTTCGGGTCGTCCCATTCCGGCGCGAGGATCGGGCACTGCGACATCGGCGTGCAGTAGCGCGAGTTCGGGTGCGCCGCCTTCTCGTCCGAGTCGGGCGTCCAGTCCTCCTTCTTCCAGGAGGTGGCGTGCGAGGGCTGGTTTTCCATGCCCTCCCACCAGATGTCGCCGTCGTCGGTGAGCGCGACGTTGGTGAACACCGTGTTGCCCTGTTCGATGGTGCGCATCGCGTTCGGGTTGGTGTGCCAGTCGGTGCCCGGCGCGACACCGAAGAAGCCGAACTCGGGGTTCACCGCGTACAGGCGGCCGTCCTCGCCGAACCGCATCCACGCGATGTCGTCGCCGAGGGTTTCCGCGCGCCAGCCCGGAATGGTCGGCTGGAGCATCGCCAGGTTGGTCTTGCCGCAGGCGCTGGGGAACGCGGCCGCGACGTAGTGGACCTTGTCCTCCGGCGAGATCAGCTTCAGGATCAGCATGTGCTCGGCGAGCCAGCCCTCGTCACGGGCGATCGCCGAACCGATGCGCAGCGAGTAGCACTTCTTCCCCAGCAACGAGTTGCCGCCGTAGCCGGAACCGTAGCTCCAAATCAGACGCTCTTCGGGGAAGTGGCTGATGTACTTGGTCGTGTTGCAGGGCCAGGGAACGTCCTTCTCACCCGGCTCGAGCGGCGCGCCGACCGAGTGCAGCGCCGGCACGAACGGGGCCTCGGTCCCATCCGGCTTGACGAACTTGTCGAGTGCGGCCTTCCCCGCGCGGGTCATCACCCGCATCGAAGCCACGACGTAGGCGAAGTCGGTGATCTCGACGCCGAGCTTCGGGTTCTCGTCACCGAGCGGGCCCATGCAGAACGGGATCACGTACATCGTGCGGCCACGCATACAGCCGCGGTACAGCTCGGTCATGGTCGCCTTCATCTCGACCGGGTCCATCCAGTGGTTGGTGGGACCCGCGTCGCCCTCCTCACGGGAGCAGATGAAGGTGCGGTCCTCGACCCGCGCGACGTCGTTCGGATCGGATGCGGCCCAGAACGAGTTGGGCTTCGACTTCAGCGGCACGAACGTG
Source organism: Amycolatopsis sp. CA-230715 (assembly GCF_018736145.1). Classification (GTDB taxonomy): domain Bacteria; phylum Actinomycetota; class Actinomycetes; order Mycobacteriales; family Pseudonocardiaceae; genus Amycolatopsis. The sequence goes on along the minus strand of NZ_CP059997.1, from coordinate 4,265,699 downwards.
CCCGCTTCCACGAGTTCGGCGTTGATCCGTGCGGCCTCTTCGTCGGAACCGTCCACCCACACCACTCGGTCCGGGGTGGTCAGCTCAGCGACCTCCCGAACCCAGGACAGCACGCCACTGTGCGTCGTCGGCGCGTTGTCCAGACCGGGGATGGCTACTGCAGTCATCTCTTCTCCTGACTTCGACGACAAGAGCCCACACCGAACAACACTGTTCAGGTGCGGGCTCCATTGCCGGCGACCGAATGGCTTCGCACACCGGTGGAAAACCGGTGTGCTGGGTTTGGGGATTCCATGAGGGTAGCCGGGTGACTGGCAGGTAACCGAGAGCTGGCCTGTCGGTTCTCTCACAAGAACGATAAGGGAATCGATTCAGATCCGGCTGAATCGGGCCAGAGAGAAAGACTTTCCTGTTTCCGGCCATGGCGCAGGTCACCCAGAAGGCGGATCAAGCCCGAGGTCAGCGCCCTGAACGGGGCTGTGCCCGCTGTCCGGCTGGTACCGATTCGCAACACCTGCGAGCTTTGCGGCCACCTCGGCGCCCCGCTGCGGAGCGTGCCCGCGACACCAGTTGTTCAGGTACGGGCACGCGTGCCGAAACCCGTTGTCCACACCTACCGGCACCCTGTGGACAACTCGCCTTCCCGGCCCCATCCACCCCCGACCCCCGGTAAACTGGGCTGGGGACGCCCCCCGGGATCGGGTGGGGGATGACCAAGGTGGGTTTCGCTCGGGGGGGCTGTCGGGTGGCGCGAAAAAACCCGGCGCGGCGTGGGCCGCACCGGGTTCGTCCGGAATGTCAGGTCAGTTCTGGCTGATCCACTGGCCGGTCACCGAGTCGATCCGCGCGACCCCTTCGACGGGTTCCTGGCCGCCGCCCCACGCCTGGTCGCTGTCGGCCGGGACGGACTGGGCGACGCCGTTACCGGAGCCCGAGTCCTCGGTCCACTGGCCGGGGCCGGTGTGGTGGTAGGTGGTGGAGTGCCCCTGCTGGTCGACGACCACCTGGATATCGGCCTTGCCGTCACCGTCGGTGTCGGTGAACATGCGGGTGTTGCCTTGCTCGTCGGTGAGGATCGCGGTGTCGTTGGTGCCGTCGTGGTCGGTGTCCTGCGTGGCCGGGCCGACCGCGATCTCGCCGTTGGGCATGTCGGCCGTCATCTGCCCGTGCGATCCGGCATCCGAGTTGCCGCCGCCCGTGTCGTGCCCGCCGCCGGCGTCGACCCACGAACCGGAGGCCGCGTCGAACGTCGCGCGGTCGACGATGTTGCCCTGGGCGTCGGTGTGCAGGTACATGTCGGCGTGACCGTCGTGGTCGGTGTCGACGTAGCCGGTCATCGTGCCGTCGGCGTTCTCGATGCGGACGGTGTCGTCGACGCCGTCGTGGTTGGCGTCGTAGTTCACCTCGCCGGCGTACTCGTGCCCGTCGACCGAGATGGCCATCTCGCCTTCCGGCTGGCCGTCAGTGGTGTCCGCGCCGCCGCCAGTGTCGTCGACCCACACGGGGATCCCCTCTTTTCTCACCGACTGTCTGTTCTCAACAGCTCAGACTCACCGTAGGCCGGTTCGGTTCCGAGGCACAACCGGGTGCGCGCTCAGGGCAGGCCGTACATGTTCATCGACTCGTCGTGGCACCAGCGATCCTCCTTCCACTTCAGCGTGAGGATCTTCTGGTACGGCGGGCCGCCGGCGTACTCGCCGCCGGAGGTCTGCTGCGTGACCTGCATTTCGATGCTCGCGAAATCGCCGGAACCGTTGAACTTCTTGACCTCGCCGATGCGCACGTTGTCCTGGTTCATCTGGTTGAACCACTTCTGCCGGTCCTCGGTCGGGTCCGGTTTGCACTGCAACGACGCCATGGTGTCCACGTCGCGCTTGTTGAAGGCGTCGGCATAGGCCTGCCCGACCGGGACCGGATCGGTCGGATCCGACTCGGCGGTGAGCAGGATCGCCGCGGTGACACCGCCACCGACGAGCACCACGCCGCCGATCGCCAGCCCGACGATCAACCCCGTCTTCGACTTCCTCGGCCCATAACCCGGAGGCCCGTAGCCGTACGGCTGCTGCTGCGGATAGCCGTGCCCGTACGGGCCCTGCTGCGGATAGTTCACGCGCGCTCCCCAGTCCGGCCGGTCAGGTCGGCAGACCGGTGGCGCTCAGCATGCCGTCGTGGCACCACCGGTCTTCCTTCCAGACCAGCGTCAACATGTACTTGCGATCCCGCGCCGTGCCCGCGCGCTGGCTGACGTTCACCAGCACACCCGCCGACTCGTCCCGCTTCGAATGCAGCTCCACGGCGCCCGCCACGATGCCGTCTTCGTTCCACGACCGGACCCACTGGCCGACCTCGCTCTGCGACGGCGGATCGCACAGCACGGAGGCGACCAGGTTCGGGTCGCGCTTCGTCACCCCGTCGGAGAACTGCTGCGCCACCGGGAGCGGATCCGGCGGTTCGGACCCCGCGGTGAGCAGGACCGCCGCGGTGACACCGCCACCGACGAGCACCACGCCGCCGATCGCCAGCCCGACGATCAACCCCGTCTTCGACTTCCTCGGCTGCGGATACCGCGGCCCGTACCCGTAGGGCTGCTGCTGCGGTGGTGGATAGCTCATGTGTCACCCCTGATCGCGCACCGTGCGGATCTTCGCGAGGAACGCTTCGGCCCGGTCCCTGGCCTCGGAAACGTCCTTCAACCGCTTGACCACCACGGTCAGCTTCTTCGCGCGCTCCTGCGCGTCCATCTTGATCGTCTTGTCGACTTCCTTGAGCTCGCCCTCGATCGCTTCGATGCGGCGGGCGAGCGCGTCGTCGAGCGCCAGCGAGAGCTGTTGCTCCGCCTCGATCAGCTGCTCGGCGACGAGCTGGTCCAAAGTGGACCTGGCGTCCGCGATGGACTCGACGAGCCACTGCTTCATGTGCTGCTTGTCGGCGGCGTGCTTGCGGGTGCGCGCCATCCACCAGCCCGCGCCGAGCCCGATCACGATGGTCGCGGGCAGCACCACCGGGTTCAGGATCGCGACCCCGGCGAGCGGCAGCGCGGCGATCTTGCCCGCGCCGACGCCACCGGAGATGCCCATGAACACCAGCAGCTTGTCCTCCGCCGTCGGCGGCCGCTTGTCCGGCGGGCGCAGCACCACCGGCGGGCCGTCGCCCCGCGCGAACTGCGCGCGGATCACGTCCAGCTCCTCGGCCGAGAACAGCTCGGCCAATGCGACGTTGGTGACCCGGTTCAGCCGTTCCGCGAGCTGGGCGGACACCCGCTGCGACACGGTCTGCAACGCGATGTCGACCTGCTGCGGCAACTCCGCGAGCTGTTCGCGCTTCGCGGCGTCGATCTGCTGGCGGAAGTGCGCCTGCGCGTCCCGCATCTGCCGCGACGCCTCGTGCCCGATCTCGACCCGGGTGCGCTGGACCTCGCCGCGCAGCTTCAACTGCCAGCCCCTGGTCGACGACCGGCGCTCCGCGGCGAGCTGATCACGGCGCTCGCGCAGCGATTCGGCCTCCGCCTCGCCCGCCGAAAGCGCACGCCGCTCCGCTTGAAACTTCGCCGTCTGCTCGCCGAACGCGCTGGACAGCGCGCGCAGCGTGTTCGCCTCGCCGAGCATCACCGACCGGCCCACCACCAGTTCCTGCACCGCGGCTTGGAGTCCGATCACCCCGGAGCGTTCTCGCAGCATTCCCGCGGCCTGCTCGTTCGGCGCCTTCGACGCCATTTCGAACATGCGGGCCGACACCGGGTGGAAGACCGCGCCCGCGAACCGGGGCGCGTGCTCGGCGAGCAGTTCCTGATCGGCTTCGAGCACCTGGCGCCAGCCGCGGAACTGGTCGGTCTTGGTGAGCGCGAACAGCACCGTCTCGACGCGTTCGCCCATGTTGCGCAGGAACTGCAGCTCGCTGGAGGTGAACGGCGACGACGCGTCGACGACGAACAGCAGCGCGGTGGCGTTCGCGGCCGCCTCCATCGCGAGCTCGCCGTGCATCGAATCCAGCCCGCCGACCCCCGGCGTGTCCACAATGGACACCCGTTCGAGCAGGGGGACCGGGCCGGTCACTTCGACGTAGCGCGGCGGGATCTGGCCTTCGGGCAGCTCGTGCGAGGCCGACACCCAGCGCACCAGCTCGTCGAGCGGGATCGGCACCGGTGCGAGCTGGCCCGGGTAGCAGGCCTGCGCCTGCCACTGCTCGGCGTGGTCGAACGCGAGGTAGGTCGCGGTGGCGACATCGGCATCGACGGGGGACAGCCCCGGCGTCGCGAGCATCGCGTTCACCAGCGAACTCTTGCCCCGGTTGGTCTCGCCGACCACCACGACCGACGGTTTGCGGCCCCTGGCGTCGCGCTGGGCCGACACCCATTTCGCGGCCTGCGGATCGACCTCGCGGAGCGTGGACAGCAGAGCCTCACGTGCCTGCTTGACCTGTGCGGGCAGGCTGAGGCCGATCGACGGTGCGCTCACCCGGCGAGACTAGCGTTTCGTGTAGACGGTCACGATGGGCGCGCGCAGAAGGTGCTCCCGATCGGTGAACCCGACGACCTCGGTCTCCGCGACCAGCCCGTCGAGCGCGGCGTCGTCGGTGACGACCGCGCCGCCCGCTTCGTGACGCGCGGGATCGAACCGCTCACCGTCCGGTCTCACCGCGGTCACCCCCACGCCGGCGAGCCCGTGCTCGATGCGCTCGACGACACCGCCACTGCGGGCACGGTCGAGCGCGTACAGGCACAGCTGGATCAGCGACTGGCGATCGGCGAGCGCCTGCTCGAGTTCGGCAGGGGCCACGGGTACGGCTTCCACATCGGGCTCCGACGCGGCCTCGGTGCCATCGGTTCCCTCCGTCGCCGGATCGGCGGGCACCGGGATCTGACCGGTCGGCACCTCGTCCTCGACGGCATCGGTGACGGGGGCCGTCACCACCGCCTCGGCGGCGCGGCGCTCGCCGTCGCCAGGCCGGAACCACGAAGCCACGTCATCCCCCTGTCGCCGCGGCGCCACCCGCCGTGTCGCGAAGTTGCTGCCAGATGAGGAAATACGCCCTGTGCACGACGTGCGCCACCCGGCTCTGCGCCGGGGTCGCGCCGAACGACGCGAACGAGCGCCACCAGCCCGCGCGTTCGAGCGAGTACGTGACCAGCTCCTGCCTCGGCGCGCCCGGCTTGCCGAGCTGGGCCCCGATATCGGCGTTGCTGCCGACGCGGAGCACCTCTTCGGAAAGGTCCTCCGGCATGTCGACGGCGCCGGAGGCGACCAGGGTCAGCGCTTCGAGCAGGCGGAGCTGGTGCGCCTCCGGCTTGGCGAGCAGCACCTCGATCGCGTCGTGCACGCGCTGCCTGTCACCGGGATCGCCGGAGGCGTGCGCCAGCGCGGTCACCGAGGCGAGCGCGGCGGCCGCCTTGATGCCGTCCGCGCGCGCGGCGAACACCACGCTGAGCCGCGCGCGCACCGCGGCGAGACCGCACGCGTCGAGCAGGAGCCTGCGCAGCGAGCCCGCGGTGATCTCGGGTTCCGCCCTGATCGCGTCGATCGCGCGCCGGATGCCGTAGAGGTCGAGCCGTTCCAGCAGCCGGAGTCGGGTGCCCGACGGCACGTCGCACTCCCAGCTGGTGAAGATGTCCGCCGAGATCAGCATCGTTTCGAGGATGTCGTCGTCCAGTTCGGACAGCTGGCGCAGCGCCTCGGCGTCGGCGGAGGTGAACCCGCCCGATTCGGCGGATTCGGCGATCAGCCCGATCACCGGCAGCACGTCCGCGACCCTCGGCTTGAGCGTCGCGGCCTGCTTTTCGGCCAGCAGGGTCGCGGCCTTCCACACGTCGCCGCCGGAGTCCACGACGGACTCGGGCGCGATCGTGTCCGCCTTGTTCAGCACCGCGATCGCGTTGACCGGGCCCGCTTCCCTGCTCGCGGTGGCCGCGGTGAACGCGGCGAGCGCCTGCTGGTCGTCGGCGCGGACGCCCTGCGTGACGACGTAGAGCACGGCCTCCGCGCCCGCGACGGCGCTGCGGGACGTGTCGTCCAGTTCGCTGTCGGCGTCTTCGTCTTCGTCCTCGTCCTCTTCGCCGGACTTGCGGTGCTTGGCGGCGCCGAGCAGTTCCTCGGTGCGGGAGACCGACGCCGCGTCGAGCGAGCCGAGGCCGGGGGTGTCGATCACGGTCATGCCCTGCAGCACGGCGTTGGTGAGGTACGCCTCGACGTGCGACACCTCGGCGATGTCGACGCCGAGCTCGGCCGGGATCATGCCGTCCGGGGCGAACGGCAGCACCTGCTTGCGGCCGTCGGTGAACACGATCTCGATCCGGTCGACCGTGCCGTACTGGAACCGGGTCACCAGCCGGGTGCACTCGCCGACGTCGGTCGGCGCCACCCTGCGCCCGATCAGCGCGTTGACCAGTGTGGACTTGCCCGACTTGATCCGGCCGGCGACCGCGACCTGCAGCGGGGCGCCGAGGCGGCGCATGACCTCGCCGAACCCGGCCGCGGTGCGCGCGGACACCTGCGGCTGGAGGCGACGGCACAGGTTCGCCACCGACATCGACAGCGGCCCGGCGAGATGTCCCTGTTCCGCGGTCACGCGTCCGTGCCTCCCTCGAGCGCCGTGCGTTCTCCCCGCCTGAATCGTGCCATGCCGCTCGTCCTGGAGTCGCACATGCCGCGCTACTCCAGGACGACGCGTACCGGGCGCGGACGAACTAACGTCGCTGGGGTGCGGCGGCTGAGTCTGTGGATGCGAGCGCACCCGATGGCGGGTGACAGCCTGGTCGCCGCGGTCATCGGGCTGATCGACGTCGCCTTGTTCGTCCTCTCGCTCAGGGAGGCGGACCCGCTCGGCCCCGCGGGGGCGGTCGTGCCCGTCGACATCGCGATGGTCGCGCCGATCGTGTTCCGGCGTAAGTACCCGCTCACGGTGGCTTACCTCATCGCCGCGGTCGCGATCGCGCACAGCGTGCTCAACCTGGGCATCGGCTCGCTCTGCGGCCCGGCGATCGCGCTGTACACGGTGCTGGTCTACGTCGGCAGGCGGCAGGCGGCCTACTACTTCGGCGTGCTCGTCGTGGTCAACGCCGCGCAGCTGCCGTTCACCAACCGCGACGACGTCGGCCCGACCGTCGTCGTGCTGCTGCTCAGCCTGGCGCTGTGCTGGGTGCTCGGCGAGTTCGTCGGCGCCAGGCGCGCCTACCACAACGAGGTCGAAGCGCGGCTGCACCTGCTGGAGACCGAACGGGACCAGGCGGCCAGGATCGCGGTGGCCGAGGAGCGCAGCCGGATCGCGCGCGAACTGCACGACGTGGTCGCGCACGCGGTGAGCGTGATGGTGGTGCAGGCCGACGGCGCGTCCTACGCGATCGAGACGAACCCGGCGCTGGCGGAACGCGCGGTGCAGACGATCTCGAAGACCGGCAGGGGCGCGCTCGCCGAGCTGCGCAGGCTGCTGGACGTGCTGCGCAGCGAAACCTCGGCCGGTGAGCCGCGGGTGCCCCAACCGGGGGTGGACGCGCTGGCGGAGCTCGCCGAGCGCGTGCGGTCCGCGGGGGTGCCGGTGCGCGTGGACCTGCCGCCGAGCCTCGGCGACCTGCCGACGGGCGTGTCGCTCGGGATCTACCGGATCGTGCAGGAATCGCTGACGAACACGCTCAAGCACGCCGGGCGGGGCGCGACGGCGGAGGTGCGGGTGCGGCGCGAAGGGGGCCGGGTGCTCGTCGAGGTGGACGACGACGGGGCGGGGAGGACGTCGAGTTCGCTGGTGCCCTCGCGCGGGGCGCTGCCGGGCGGCAACGGCCTGATCGGCATGCGGGAGCGCGCGCACGTGTTCGGCGGCGATCTCGAAGTGGGCCCCGGCGACACGGGCGGGTGGCGCGTGCGCGCGAGCATCCCGGTGGAGGTGGCACAGTGACGCGGGGTTCCCTGATTCCGGCGGAGGTTGGCTTGATCTCGGTGGTGGTGGTCGACGACCAGGAGCTGATGCGCGGCGGGCTGCGCATGGTGCTCGGCGCGCAGGCCGACATCGAGGTGGTCGGCGAGGCGGGTGACGGCGCGGAGGCGATCCGGCTGGCCGCCGACCTGCGGCCGGACGTGGTGCTGATGGACGTGCGCATGCCGGTGCTGGACGGGGTGGAGGCGACGAAGCAGATCGTCGACGCCGGGTCCGCGCGCGTGCTGGTGATGACGACGTTCGACCTCGACGAGTACGTGTACGCGGCGCTGCAGAACGGGGCGAGCGGGTTCCTGTTGAAGGACACCCCGCCCGATCACCTGGTGTCGGCGCTGCGGGCGGTCGCCAGCGGCGAGGCGGTCGTGTCGCCGTCGGTGACGCGAAGGCTCCTCGACCGGTTCATCGGCGCCGGCAACCAGCCGCTGCGGGACGCCGCCGTGCTCGACGCGCTGACCGACCGCGAGCGCGAAGTGCTGGTGCTGATCGCGAAGGGCCTGTCGAACATCGAGATCGCGGGAATGCTGTTCCTGTCCGAGGCGACGGTGAAGACGCACGTCGGCCGCATCCTGTCCAAACTGGACCTGCGAGACCGGGTGCAGGCCGTGGTGCTCGCCTACGAAACCGGCCTCGCGAGGCCAGGCGCCGGTTAGCGGAACTTCGCGGTGTCTGCCGTCTCCGGGTCCAATCCCGCGTTGCGGACTTCGGCCATCCAGCGGCCGAAGTCGGGCTTCGAGCCGTCGACGTCGGTGAAGCCGTATTCGTGCATGAGCGTCCACGACGCGAGCGTTTTGCCCGCGAAACGCGACACCTTCTCGTCCGCGGCGAGTGCGGCCACGCCGCGGCCAAGGTAGGTCGGGGTCTCCGAGATCGCGAAGTCGACCGGAGCGCTCGTGCCGACGGCGTCGCGCCAGGTTTCCTCCGTGACGCCGAAGTGTTCGAGCATCATCTCGGAGCGGAGGAACCCCGGGGTGACGGCGAGGCCGGTGCAGTTCTCCTCGACCAGCTCGGCGCCGAGCGCCCTGCCGATCGCGCGCACGCCGCATTTCGCCAAGTAGTAAGGGATTCCGGCACCGACGTAGTCGTCGTTGTCGCCGTCGGTCACTTCGAGCACGAGACCGCCCTCCCGCTTCACGACGAGCGGGAGCAGGCGGTGCAGCGCGATGAGGTGGGTGTCCAGCGCGTTGTGCACCAACAGCAGCGCACTGTCCAAATCCGACTTCCAGTACCTGGAGTCGAAATCGACGAGCGGATCGCCGCCCCACACGTCGTCGACGAGGACGTCGATCTGGCCTGCCTCGGCTTCGATCTTCGCGCGCAGAGCGTCCACATCGGACACCGAGGTGAAGTCGCACCGGACCGCGATGCCCGTGCCGCCCGCCGCGTCCACCAGGTCCGCGGTGTCTTCGATGGTTTCGGCGCGGTTCATCGGCGACGCCGCCGTCCGCGTGGTGCGGCCGGTGACGTACACGGTCGCGCCCGCGCGCCCCAGTTCCACCGCGATCGCCCTGCCGCAGCCCCTGGTCGCCCCGGTGACGACCGCGATCTTTCCCGCCAGCGTCATCTCCCACTCCTTTCGCGGCGCCAGCCATCCAGCACCGCGTCGATGTCTTCGGTCAGCCGATCGGTCAGCGCGCCCGACGGCCGGATGGACCAGTCGAACGAGATCCCGTTGACCACCGCGACCAGCACCCGCGCCGCGCGTTCCGGCGACGGCGCGCCGGGCAGCTCGGCCGTGCGCAGTTGCCGCAGCAGCTCGCCCTCGACCGCGGAGAAGTGCTCGCCGAGCAGTTCCCGCAGCTCCGGCTCCCCGATGTCGACGCCGAGCTGGCCGAGGTGGTTCGCGGCCTCTTCCGCGTCGCCGAGCCACGAGAACACGCACACCGCGGCCGCGCGCAGCCCCGTCACCGGATCCGCCGCCCGCTCCGCTTTGTCCCGCATCATCGCGACCACGCGTTCGGTGGTGCCGCGGCTCAACGCCTTCAGCAGGCCCAGCTTCGACCCGAACCGGTTCGACACGGTGCCAACCGCGACCCCGGCCTCCGCGGCCACCTGCGCGAGCGTGAACCCCGGACCGATCCGGCCGGTGACCGCGACCGCGGCGTCGAGCAACCGCTGATCGGTGATCGCCCTCGGTCTCGCCACACCAGTTATTGAACCATCGTTCATTAATGACCGCAAGCGCAACCCCGGAGGGACGATTCAGGGTGGGCTCAGGGTCATCACCGATCGCGCCGCGCGGCCGGGCCCGGGAAGCTACTACTCAAGTCGGGTGAGAAGTTCGGCCCTCGGTATGACGCGGAGTGGCGGCCCGGCTGGCCAAGATGGGTACTGCCACCAGCGGGGGTTGGCGGCACCACCAGCACGAACGCACCAAACCGGGAAAACGGGCAGGGAATTCCCCGCCACGGTGCGTCAGCACGGCACCGAGCGACCACGGGCAGCACAGCGTCCACGGCAGTACAGCCAGGAGGAGTCATGATCGAGGCGACCGGCCTCACCAAGCGCTACGGCAAGACGCTGGCGGTGAACAACCTTTCGTTCTCCGTCGAGTCCGGCCGGGTGACCGGCTTCCTCGGGCCGAACGGGGCGGGGAAGTCCACCACCATGCGGATGGTGCTCGGCCTCGACAACCCCAGCGCGGGCCGGGTGACGATCGGCGGCAAGCCGTACCACGAGCTGAAGGACCCGCTGCGCACCGTCGGCGCGCTCCTCGACGCGAAGTGGGTGCACCCCAACCGGTCCGCGCGAGCACACCTCGCCTGGATGGCGCGGTCCAACCGGCTGCCGTCGAGCCGCGTCGACGAGGTGCTCGAAACCGTCGGGCTGACCAGCGTCGCGGGCAAGCGCGCGGGCGGTTTCTCGCTCGGCATGTCGCAGCGGCTCGGGATCGCGGCCGCGCTGCTCGGCGACCCGGAGGTGCTGCTGTTCGACGAGCCGGTCAACGGGCTCGACCCGGAGGGCATCCTCTGGATCAGGAAGTTCATGCACCGCCTCGCCGACGAGGGGCGCACGGTGTTCGTGTCGAGCCACCTGCTCTCCGAGATGGCGCTCACCGCGAGCCAGCTCGTCGTGATCGGCAAGGGCCAGCTCATCTCGCAAAGCTCCACAAAGGACTTCGTGGCGCGTGCGTCGGAGAACACCGTCAAGGTGCGGAGCCCGCAGCTGGCCCAGCTGCGCGGCGCGCTGGAGCAGGCGAGCGCCCACCTCACGCCAGGCGAGGACGACGCCATCATCGTGTCCGGAATGGACAGTGAGAAGATCGGCGAGCTAGCCGCCGCCAACGGCATCGTGCTGCACGAGCTGGCGCCGCAGACCGGTTCGCTCGAACAGGCCTTCATGCAGATCACCGGCGATTCCGTGGAGTACCACACCGGCCTCGAAAACGAGGCGCAGCACGTGCTCGAGACCGCCGCCAACTAGCCACTTTTCGAGGATTCGGGACGAAACCCATGACTCTGCTCGCAACCGAACGCATCAAGCTGTTCACGACCCGGTCGCCGTGGTGGTGCGCGCTGCTGACCCTCGCGGTGACCGTCGGCTTCGCCGCGCTGATCACCGGCGCCTCGGACGGCCCCAACTCGGTGGCCACCACGCAGTTCGGCTACCAGTTCGGACTGCCGGTGATCATGGTGCTCGCCGCGCTGTCGGTGACCACCGAATACCGCTTCGGCACCATGCGGACCACCTTCCAGGCCATCCCCAACCGCACCGCCGCGCTGCTCGCCAAGACCACCGTGGTCGCGGTGCTCGCGCTGGTGATCGGCGAGCTCTCGGCGTTCGGCTCGTGGGGCATCGCGAACGTGCTGAAGCCGTCCGCCGACCTCGCGCTGAACAGCTCCGCCGACTGGATCAACGTGACCGGGGTCGGGCTGGTCTACGCCCTCGCCGCCGTCATCGCGATCGCGGTCGGGCTGCTGATCCGGCACAGCGCCGGTGCCATCGCGCTGCTGATGATCTACGGGCTCGCGGTGGAGAACCTGGTCCGCCTCATCCCGAACGTCGGCGACGACATCTACAAGTGGCTTCCGTTCAACGTGGCCAACAAGTTCCTCACCGGGAGCGGCGCGACGCGGGGCGGCGCGATGGAAGGTCCGCCGCTGTCGACCTCGACGCTCGGCACCTGGTGGGCGCTGGCCTACTTCGCCGCCTTCGCCCTCGTGATGCTCGCGATCGCGATCACCGTCACCAACAAGCGCGACGCGTAACCGAACCAGACCAACCACAGGGAAAACCGGTCGACGGCCGAGTCGGGGGACGCGGCGGCAACCGGAGCAAGGGGAGAGGAAGGGCCCGGGTCGCCGAGTCGGGGGGCGACCCGGGTCCTTCGTCATGCCCTGACCGGTTCCGACGGGAAGTTTTCGCCTGTGAGTAACAAACAGCGAGATCAACACGACATAACGGGACGCCCACTACCGCACGGCGACGGGTTAAGACCACGTTAAGACGCTGTGGCGTCCCTCACGAGGAGCGGACAGACCGTCGTTGACCAGGTGCTATGGATAGCAACCCGGCAAGCAGCTCCGACGGAGGTGACCCTTGACGGTGGACACCGGTCAAGGTGCAGACGGTCCCGGCCCCGCGACCATTCCCGCCGCCCGCGGCTCCGCGCCGCGCCTCGAACCACTGGCGGGCCTGGAGTGGTCCCAGGCCATCGAACTGCCGAGGATCGCGGCCTCGGCGACCAAGCCCGCCGAGATCCGGCGCGCGTGGGTGCACCGCGCACCCGAAGATCACGTGATGGCGCTGTTCCGCGCGGTCAGCGGCGGCTCCGACCCGGTGCCCTCGCCGTGGTGGCTGCGCGCGCTCGCGGCAGGCGGCCTCGGCTCCCGCGAAGACGGCTTCCGCGTCGAAGACCGGATCGGCCAGCTACTGGGCAGGCGGCCCGGCTGGGAGTACGTGCCGTGGGCGGCCGACGGCGAATCCGGGTACTGGGAGTTCATGCCGTCCGAACGCGGCGCCGCTGGCCACGCCATCCCGACCACGGTGCTCAACACCGACCGGCACGCCGGCTGGATCGACGTGCTGCCCGCGCACAGCGGCACCACCCCCGCGCCGATCGCCGTCGCCGGGCTGGCCGGACTCCGCGCGCGGCTCGGGGAGTTCGAAGCGGTGCGTTAACCTGCTACGTCCGAACATGGCGCGAGCAGGAGTGGAGCACCTTGCAGAGCGAGCGGCAGCCGCGCATGCGCAGCGTGGTCAGTTACGTGCAACGCGGCGGCCGGATGACCGTCGGGCAGCAGCGCGCGTGGGACGAGCACTGGCCAGCGCTGGGCAAGAAGGTCGCCGAACTGCCCGAGGGGCCGATCGACTTCGCCGCCTGGTTCGGCCGCGAAGCGCCGGTGCTGCTGGAAATCGGCTCCGGGATGGGCGAAACCACGTCGCGGCTCGCCGCCGACGCGCCGGAGCTGAACTACGTCGCGGTCGAGGTCTACGAACCGGGGCTCGGGCAGCTGATGCTGCGGGCCGAAAAGCTCGGGGTGACGAACCTCCGCATGCTCAACGGGGACGCGGTCGTCCTGCTCACCAATCACATCGCGCCCGGTTCGCTCGACGGCGCGCGGATCTTCTTCCCCGATCCGTGGCCGAAGAAGAAGCACCACAAGCGGCGGCTCGTGCAGCCCGCGTTCATCGCGCTGCTCGCGTCGCGGCTGACGCCGGGCGCCACGCTGCACCTGGCTACGGACTGGGCCGAGTACGCGGACCAGATGCTCGAGGTGTGCACCGCGGAACCCACCCTCGAAAACCGGTACGAGACCTGGGCGCCGCGGCCCGAATGGCGCCCGGTGACGAAGTTCGAAAACCGCGCCGAGGTGGAAGGCCGCGTCAGCAGGGACCTGATCTTCGAGCGAGTGTGAAAGAAAAACCGGGGTCGTCCTTCCCCCGACGAAAGGACGACCCCGGTTTCTTTTCTTGTTCGGAACGCGCCCCCGCGTTCCTCACTCGTCGGCGAGCGGCTCCGCCTGCACCCGTTTCAAGGCGGGCGTGCACACCGACGCCGCCAGCACGGCGACCCCGATCCCGAGCACGATCGGCGCCGCCAGCCAGGGGCTGAGCACGATCGACCGGTCGTCGACCATGCTGAACAGCCCGAGCCCGACCAGCACGCCGACCACCCCCGCGCCGACGGTGGCGACCATCGCGGGCAGCGCGGCCTCCATCCGCAGCGCCCGTGACAGCACCTTGACCGGTGTCCCCGCCGCCATCAGCGCCCCGAACGTGCGGCGGCGGTCCATCACCGACCCGGCCGTGGCGACCGCCGCGCTCGCCCCCGCGAGCAGCCCGGCCGCGATCAGCCCGATCACGGTCACCCGGCGCAGATCGCCGAGCTGGTTCTGCTGGCCGTCGAGCTTGAGTTCCCTGCTCTGCACCTGGGCGCCCGCGGCCGCGCCGCTCAGCGCGGTCCGCACCACCTCGCGGTTCTCCGGCGTGGTGGGCACCGCGACCGTCACGCGCTCCGGCTGGAACCCGGCCGGCACCGCGCTCGGGTCCACCACGGCCGATCCGGTCAGGTTCTTGTCCTGGTTCGGCAGCACCGCGGCGTGGGTCCCCGCGGTCAGCGGCAGCCCCTTTTCGTTGCTGGCGTTCGCGATCCGCAGCGCGCCCGCGTCGACGGAGTATCCACTGTAGACAGTGGGGCCGCGGTCGCAGGCGCCGAGCTTGAACCGCGTGAGCGACTGCGCGTCCGTGCAGGAGAGCACGAGCGCGGACTCCGCTCCGCCGTTCGGGGTGTTGAGCGTGACGCTGGGAACCCCGACCGCACGCGCCCCCTGGCCGTAGCGGGCGAGCCCGGTGTTCGCCTGTTCCGCGATCTGCGCCGCGTGCTCGGCGTCGGTTTCGACGTAGAGCACGGAATCCTGGAACGAGCGGCCGCCGCCCGCGAGGGATTCGAGGCTCGGCATGAGCGTCAGCGCCATCGACCCGGCGAACACCGCCAGCACCACCCCCGCGGAGGCCCGGTACGCGCCCTTCGGGTCGTCACGGAGGCGTCGCCCGGCGAGCAGGCCCGCGGGCCGCCGCCACGAGCGGACGAACGTGCCGCCCACCGCCGCGGTCACCCACGGCCCGATCACCGCGGCCGAGCCGACCACCAACGCGAGCCCGAACAGCACCATCATCGGCCCCGAACTCGGACCGGCCTTGGAGATCGCGAAGGCGAAGAACGCGCCAGCCACCGGCAGCGCCAGCAGCCGCCACCAGTGCGGTTTCTTCGGCGTGTGCGAGGAAACCGCCCCGAGCGGCGTCCGCAGCACGCGGCGAAGGCCGAGCACCCCGGCCAGCACCACGAGCGCCGGGATCGCCACCACGATCACCGCGGTCAGCACCGGCGGCAGGGTGAAGTCGGTCGCCTGCCAGGTACCCCCGTCCCACGGCACGAACGTGGCGAGCCCGTGCAGCGCCGGGCTGACCGCGAGCCCGGCCAGCGCCCCGGCCGCCGAACTCAGCGCGGTTTCCGCGGCGACCATCCCGGCCACCTGGCCGGGGGTGCCGCCCGCGAGCCGGAGCGCGGCGAGCCGTCGTTCGCGGCGGGCGGCGGTCAGCCTCGCCGACGAGGCGACCAGCACCAGGCTCGGCACCAGCAGCACGACCACGCCGACACCGGCGAGCAGTTGCAGCAGGGCGTCCGGCTGGGCGTGCCGGTCGCTGAAGCCCGGTACCGGGTTCGCGTTGGCGGACATCTGTTCCGGGGTGTGCCCGACGAGCGCGACGAGCTGTTCCGGGAACATCAGCGCATCGTCGCCGAGCGCGTCGACCGGTTTGCCGAACCGGTCGCCGAGCTGCGACGGGGGCAGCGCCTGGAGCTTCTTGCCCAGTTCCGGGGAGACGATCACCTCGCCGGGGCCGGGCAGCCGCGGCACCCCCGGCGGCAGCTTGACGGACCCGGGGTCGCCGAGCGCGGCGACGTCGACGCGGACGATCTTCTGCCCGTTCGAATAGTCCGAGCTCTGGTCCATCAGCATCGACGGCTGCGCCGAGCTGGTGGGGGCGACCTGCTGCCATTCCGCGCGCTGCGCCCTGACCTGGGTGGCGAACGGCAGGGCCACCAGCAGCAGCACGAGCCCGGTCGCGATGGCGACACCGGCCGCGGTGAGGATCGCCGAGGTGCGAGTGCGCCGGTCCACCCGCAGCACCCGCCACGCGATCTTGAACGCGGTCATGCCGCGGTCACCGCCTGGGCGATGCGGCCGTCGCGGATCGCCACCGTCCTCGGCATGGACTCGGCGAGTTCGCGGTCGTGGGTCACCACGATCACCGCGGCGCCGCTGTCGTTCGCGGCGACGAGCAGCGCGTCCATGGTGTCCTTGCCGGTCCTGGTGTCGAGCGCGCCGGTGGGCTCGTCGGCGAAGATCACCTTCGGCCGGTGGGTGAGCGCGCGGGCGATCGCGACGCGCTGCGCCTCGCCGCCGGACAGCTCGCCCGGCCGCCTGCCTTCCTTGCCGCGCAGGCCGAGCCTGGCGAGCCACTCGCGCGACGCGGAAAGGGCGTCCTTGCGCCCTCCGCCCCCGAGCAGCAGCGGCAGCGCCACGTTCTCCTCCGCGGTCAGCTCGGCGACGAGCATCCCGGACTGGAAGACGAACCCGAACTCGGTGCGGCGCAGTTCGCTGCGCTTCTTCTCGCCGAGCTGGTCGATGCGCTGCCCGCCGAGGTGGATCTCCCCGGCGTCGGCGCGCAGGATCCCGGCGAGCACGTGCAGCAGGGACGTCTTCCCGGAACCGGACGGGCCCACGATCGCGATGGCGTCACCGGCGGCCACGTCGATGTCGATACCGGCGAGCGCGTGCTGGGTGTCGTACCGCTTCACCAGTCCGCGCCCGGAAAGCACCGGGTGCATCGGGCCGGGAGTCCGGAATGGACCTTGTGGGTGCACGGGACTTCTCCTCGCTGAAGGCTTCTTGCTGAACGGGGACCAGCGTCGCGGATCCCGGCGGGTGTCCACTTCGGGCAGACGGCCAGGCTCGCCCGCCCGCTCATCGGCCGATCGGCCGAGGGGGAACGGGCCGTGCGGCCAAGGTGCGGGGCGGGCGGGCTCCTCTACCGTTGTGGGGTGTCGGACGCGCCAGGACCCCTGCAGCAGAAAGCGATCGCCTTCTTCCGGTGGCTCGGGCTGCCCGGGATCGCCCTGCTCGGTGCGGCACTGTGCGATCTGCTGATCATCGTGCCCGCGGCGCTGGACGACGCCGGGCCGCGGGGCGACGACCTCGTGGTGCTGCCGGGGGTCGTCGGGATGGTCGCGTGCGCGCTGTGGGCGAAGCGGCGTCCCGCGGTCGCGGCGGTGGTGGGCGCGGCGGTGCTGGTGTTCTCCAGCGCGCTCATCCGGCTTTCTCCGTACTTGCCCTATTCGACGCTGCTGCGGAACGTGACGCTGAGCGAAACCGTGGCGGGGTTCGAACTCGTCATGCTGGCCGTGCGGCGGCTGCGGCCCGGTGTCGCGTTCGCGACGACGTCGACGCTGGTGATCGGGTGCCTGATCGCGGTCATCGGGCGCCGGCCGACCTCGCTGACCGCGTCGGCCATCAGCACCTCGCTGGTGGCGGGTCTCGCCGTGCTGGTGGTCGCCATCGCGGTGGGGCTGCAGACGAGGGAAGGCAAGCACGCGCCCGCGAAGGCGGGCCTCACCAGGGAACTGCTGCGCGAGCACTGGCCGATCGCGGGTGCGCTGAGCCTCGTCGGGTTCCTCGACGTGTCCTGGACGATGACCTCCGGCAACGAGCGCGCCGTGCCGCTGCTGCTGTTCTCCCTCGCGGCCGCGGCGATGGCCATCTACTCGCACCGGCAGCCGGTGCGCGCGGGGATCGGCCTCGCCGCCGTGCTGCTCATGAGTGCGATCGCCGCGCCGCTGCTGGGCGTCAAAGGCCCGCTGGTCATCGGCGGCGGCATGCCGGTGACCCAGGTGTTCGCGGGTTTGATCCTGGTGGTCAACCTGATCCGCTTCGAACCCCGGCGCTCCGCGTGGACGCTCATCGGGGTACTCAGCGTGGTGGTCGCGCTCGCCGCGGGGATCAACGGCTCGGTGTCCGGCCGCACCGGCGCCCGGCACATGTTCGACCTGAGCACGATGCGCACCCTGTTCGTGATCGCCCTGCTGCTGCTCGGTATCGCGGTCGCGCTCGGGCTCTACCTGCGCTCGCGCGATTCGGAGCGCAAGCAGGTCGTGAAGGCGGCGGTGACCGACGCGCAGACCTCCGAGCGGATGGCGCTCGCGCGCGAACTGCACGACGTGGTGGCCCACCACGTCACCGGGATCGTGGTGCAGGCGCAGGCCGCGAAAATGATGGGGGAGAAGGATCCCCAGGTCGCGGTCGAGGCGATGGACCGCATCGAACACGCGGGCACCGAGGCGCTGGTCGCGATGCGGCGGCTGGTGCGCAGCATGCGCGGCGACGCCGCGACGGGCAGCGGCACCAGCGAGGTCACCGAGCAGGCCACCACGGATCTCGCCGCGGACCTGCGCAAGCTCGTCGGCGAGGCGAACCACGGCGTGCCCACCGAACTCGACCTGGACCTCCCTGGCACGGTGCCGCAGGAGGTGGCGCGGTCGGCGCTGCGGCTCGTGCAGGAATCGCTGACGAACATCGGCAAGCACGCCGCGGACGCGACGGAGGCCGTGGTGCTGGCGCACGTCAGCGGCGGCGAACTCCACCTGTGGATCCGCGACGACGGGCGCGCGCGGACGCCGGGCGAGGACCGGCGACCGGCCGGTGGCAGCGGCGGATACGGTCTCATCGGCATGCGCGAACGGGTCGAACTGCTGCACGGCAGGCTCGACGCCGGACCGGCACCGAACGGCGGCTGGCGCGTGGAGGCGTGGTTGCCGCTGGAAGGAGACGAATGACGTTTCCCAGCGGAGTCAGCGACGAGCGAGGAGACGAATGACGATCCGGGTGCTGATCGCGGACGACCAGGAAATGGTGCGGATGGGGTTCCGCATGATCCTGGCCGCGCAGGACGACATCGAGGTGGTCGCCGATGTCGCGGACGGGATCACCGCGGTGAGCAAGGCGCGCGAGCTGCGGCCGGACGTATGCCTGCTCGACATCCGCATGCCCGGTCTCGACGGGCTCGAAGTGGCCAGGCAGCTCGCGGGCCCCGACGTCGCCGATCCGCTGAAGGTCGTCGTGGTGACCACGTTCGACCTCGACGAGTACGTGCACACCGCGCTGCGCAACGGGGCGAGCGGGTTCCTGCTGAAGGACGCGGGGCCCGCGCTGCTGATCGAAGCCGTCCGCGCCGCCGTGCGCGGTGACGCGCTCGTTTCGCCGCAGATCACCGTGCGCCTGCTCAAGCACTTCGAGGGCAAACCGGCCCGCAAGGCCGTGGACCAGCCCGCCGATCCGCTGACCGCGCGCGAGCTGGACGTCGTCAAGGCGGCGGCGCGCGGGCTGACGAACACCGAGATCGGGGACGAGCTCTACCTGTCGCTGTCCACGGTGAAGACGCACCTCGCTTCGGTGCAGGGCAAGATCGGCGCCCGCAACCGGGTGGAAACCGCCGCCTGGGCTTGGCGGTCTGGACTCATGGACGACACACCCGCTCCATAGAATGCGCGGTTATGACTTTCCGCCGCCGTCTGCGCGCTCCCGTCGTCCTGCCAGCCGACCCGGCCTGCTCGGTGCTCCGCGACGCGGTCGTGGACATCGGCGAAACGGGCCGGATCTCGTACTGCGGGCCCGCCGCGACGGCACCCGACGACGACGGCGTGCTCGTCACCGATCTCGACGGGATCCTCTTGCCGGGACTGGTGAACACGCACGCGCACAGCCCGATGACGTTGCTGCGCGGGATGGGCGGCGAACTGCCGCTGCTGCGCTGGCTGCGGGAAATCATCTGGCCCGCCGAGGCGAACCTGCAACCGGAGGACATCCGCGCGGGCATGCTGCTCGGCTCCGTCGAAATGCTGCGGCACGGCGTGACCACGAGCGCCGAGATGTACTTCGAGCCGGAGCAGCTCGCGGACGCGGTGCTCACCACCGGCGGCCGGGTGGTGCTCGCGCCCGCGGTGCTCGACCTGCCCGGCATGGACTGGCGCGCGATGCTCGACGGCATCAACCGCTGGATCGACACCGACGGGCTGCGGTTCGGTCCCGGCGACCGGGTGGAGGTCGGCTACGGGCCGCATTCGGCGTACATGCTGAAACCGGAGGCGTTGCGCGCCATCGCGGAAGCCGCCGCGACCCGGGGCGCGCTGGTGCAGATCCACGTCGCGGAAGCCGCCGCGGAGGACGAAAAGCAGCGCGCCGAGCACGGTTCGGTGCCGAAGCTGCTGGACGAGCTGGGCGTGCTGGACGGCCGCACGATCGCCGCGCACGCCGTTCATCTGTCCACTGAGGACATCGCGCTGTTCGCCGCGCGGGGCACCGGTGTCGCGCACTGCCCCGGTTCGAACGCGAAGCTGGCCTCCGGTATCGCGAGGGTGCCGGAGCTGCGCGCGGCCTCGGTCGCGGTCGGGCTCGGCACCGACGGCCCCGCCAGCAACGACGATCTCGACCTGTGGGAGGAGATCCAGCTCGCCGCGATGCTCGCCCGGCTGTCCACAAAGGACTCCACGGTGTTCGGCGCAGGCGCGGCGCTGCTGATGGCCACCCGCGGCGGCGCGGACGCGCTCGGCCGCGACGACATCGGCGCGCTGGAAGCCGGGCGGTGGGCCGATCTGGTGCACGTCGACACCGACGACCCGGCGTTCGCGACCGGGCTCGAAGTGCCGGACGACCAGCTGCTGCAGAACCTGGTGTGGGCGGCGGGCTCCCGCCGCGTCCGCGACGTGTGGGTCGCGGGCGAGCAGGTCGTCGGCGACGGCGAATCGCTGCGCGTGGACAGGGCGAAGGTCCAGGCGAGTGCCGCCGAAGCGGCGGCGCGGCTGCGCGGCTGAGAACGCGAACCGGGAGGAGTGCCGGCTTTCGCGTGGGCGATCGTCCGAAGTGGTCTACTCGGGAAACCTGGTTCGGCGGTAGAGCTGGACGAACCCGGCCACCAGGCACAGCGCACCGGCGCCGACCCCGCCCTGCGTCGCGCCGAGGAGCAGATCGTCCCTGGTGAAGCTGCCGGGGTCGCGGATCTCGGCGGGCCGCTCGCAGTGGAGCTTCGCGGTGCCGGTGAACCACGCGCGGTCGTTGGTGGTGCTGCCGCTGCCGCGCTCGCCCGCGGAGTGGCCGTAGACCTGGTAAGTCTTCGGCGGTCCCGACGGCGGCGTCAGCGTGCAGCCGAACAGGTCGTCGGTGTAGGAGCGCAGCGCGATCCGGTCGCCGTCGTCGAAGTCCATCGCCAGGTCCGCGTCGATCGGCGACCAGTCCGAGCCGAGCACCTTCGCGCCGAGCACCGCGGTGGAGGTGACCAGGAAGCCGATCAGCGCCACCCCGCCGAAGAAGATCGCCAGCACGAACCACCGCAACACCTTGGGCCTGCCTGCCGGGTCACGGCCCTGAACGGTCACATCGACAAAAGCTAGCGCAAACCGGGCACCCTCAGGCGCGCGGTACCGGGCGCAGCACGAGCTCGGTCAGGTGCGCGTCCGGGGTCGCGGACACGGCGGTGACCACCGCGGTGGCCACCGAGTCCGGCCGCAGGTACTGCTCCGGCGCGTAGTCCTTGCCCTCGCCCGCGATCACCGCCTGCTGCATCTCGGTGTCGGTGCGCCCGGGGAAGATCGACGTGACGCGCAGCTTCGGCTCCTCGGCGCGCAGCACGTCGGCGAACGCGCGCAGGCCGAACTTGCTCGCCGCGTACGGGCCCCAGCCTTCGCGCGCGGCGAGACCCTGTCCGGAGTTGACGAGCACCACATGCCCGCCGGACGCGCGCAGCGCGGGCAGCAGGTGCCGCGTCAGCTCGACCACGGCGAGCAGGTTGACCTCGAAGTTCCGCCGCCACACCGAGGCGTCGGCCGCTTCGACGGTGCCGAGGTCGGCGACACCGGCGCAATGCACCAGCACGTCCAGCTCCCCGATCTTCGCGGTCGCCGCGCGCAGCGCCTCGCCGTCGGTCAGGTCGACCGGCCACGGTTCGGTACCGGGCAGCTCGGCCGCGAGCCGGTCGAGCGCGCTCGCGTCCCGGCCGCCCAGCAGCACGCGGTGGGTCGGCTCCAACGCGTGCGCGACCGCCGCGCCGATGCCGCGCGAAGCGCCGGTGACCAGTGCCGTCGGGGTATCCGTCATGCGTTCACCGTAGATCCCCCTTGACTCGGCGACCGCCGCGGCGTGAGATCCCCGCTGTGACCTCCGCGAAGATCGACCCCGGCAACCGCGTGCTCGGCAAGGTGGCGCTGCGCATCATGCCGTTCCTCGGCCTGCTGTACTTCGTGAACTACCTGGACCGCGTGAACATCGGGTTCGCGGGCCCCAACGGGATGAACGCCGAACTGGGGCTCACCGCGACCGCGTTCGGCTTCGCCTCCGGCGTGTTCTTCCTCGGCTACCTGGTGCTGGAGGTGCCGAGCAACCTCGCGCTGCACCGCTTCGGCGCGCGCCGCTGGATGGCCAGGATCATGATCACCTGGGGGATCGTCGCCACGGTCATGGCGTTCGTGCCGAACCCGACGACGCTGATCGTCCTGCGGTTCCTGCTCGGCGTCGCCGAAGCCGGTTTCTTCCCCGGCATCATCCTGTACCTGACGTACTGGTTCCCCGCCTCGCAGCGCGCGAAGGCGGTCGCGCTGTTCATGGCCGCGATACCGGTGTCCTCGGCGATCGGGTCGACGGTGTCGAGCCTGCTGATCGCGCACGGCGGCGGCGTGTTCGGGCTTTCGGGCTGGCGGTTCATGTTCCTCGTCGAGGGCGTGCCGGCGATCCTGCTCGCCGTGGTCACCTGGTTCTACCTGACCGACCGCCCGGAAAAGGCGAAGTGGCTCACCGCCGAGGAACGCACCTGGCTGTCGAACGAACTCGAAACCGAGCGGAAGGCGACCGAGGCCGAGCACCACTGGCCGCTGCGGAAGGCGTTGACGCACCCCCGGATCCTCGGGCTCGCGTTCGTCTACTTCGGAATCGCGTACGGGCTCTACGCGCTCGGGTTCTTCCTGCCCACCATCATTTCCGGTTTCTCGCAGCAGTTCGGGTCGAAGCTCACCACGACGCAGGCGGGCCTGGTCAACGCGATCCCGTACGCCGTCGGCGCCGTCGTGATGGTGCTCTGGGCCCGCCACGGCGACCGCACCGGCGAGCGGAAGTGGCACGTGGCGCTGCCGATGCTGCTCGGCGGAATCGCCATCCCGGTCGCGCTGTACCTCGGCAACCCGTACGCCGCGATGGTCGCGGTCACGGTGTGCGCGGTGGGCGTGTGCGCCGCGCTGCCGACGTTCTGGGCGCTGCCGTCGAACTTCCTCTCCGGCGCGGCCGCGGCGGGCGGGATCGCGCTCATCAACTCGCTCGGCAACATCAGCGGTTTCGCCGCGCCGTATGTCACCGGCTGGCTGCGGGACCTCACCGGAAGCCAGCGATCCGGGCTGTGGGTGGTCGGCGCCTGCATGATCGCGGGCGCGATCGTCGCGCTCTTCCTTGGCGCGAAACCGAAGAAGACCGCCTTCCTGGAGGGGTCCGCCGAAGGCTCCTGATGGCCGGGTCGCGTCCTGGGCGGGCTGCTCGCCGGGAGTGGAACTCCCCTGATGGCCACCATGACGGCAGTCAGTGCCGTGAAGGCCACCTTCACGGCATGCCGCGACCCGCATGACCCCACAGCAGACCTTCGCGTGCCCCGAAAGTGACATTCGGGGAATCCAGCGCCCCGAACGTCACTTTCGGGGCGTGATCAGCCCCGGCGGATGATCCCGGTCAGCGGACGCCGATGCGGCCCACGAGGCCGAAGAAACCCTTCTTCCACACCGAAACGATCGCCGGGCGCGGCTGCGAGGTGCCGCCGTCCGGCCAGTGCGAAGTCGGGTTCGCCGAACTGGGCGCGTCCTCACCGGGGTGCTGCACCGCGACGAGCACGAGGTTGTCGGTGACCACCGGCCCGCAGGTCTCCGCGCCGACCGGCACCGACAGGAACTGCTTGACGTGGCCGCGTTCCGGGCCGTCGACGGGCACCGAGAACAGGCCGTCGTTGGCGCCGAGCGTGTTGCCGTCGGTGGAGATCCACAGGTTGCCGTGGCGGTCGAAGGCGACGTTGTCCGGGCAGGAGATCGGGGAAACCTGGTCCTTCGGGAAACCGCCGAAGTAGGTGTCCGCGGTCTTCGGGTCGCCGCACACCAGCAGCAGGCGCCACGAGAACGACAGCGAGGCGGCGTCCCCGTTGTCCTCGTCCCATTCGAGGATGTGCCCGTTCTTGTTGCGCACGCGCGGGTTCGCCTCGTCGACGCCCGCCTTGCCCGCCGCGCCGCGGTCGCTGTTGTTGGTCAGCGCGGCGTAGATCCGGCCGTTGACCGGGTTCGGCTCGATGTCCTCCGGCCGGTCCATCTTGGTCGCGCCCGCCTTGTCCGCGGCCTGCCTGGTGAAGACGTACACCTCCTCCGCGGTGAAACCGTCCACAAAGGACTTGTCACCGCTGGCGAGCGGGATCCACGAGCCGGTGCCGTCGAACTCGCCGTCGGCGGGGAGCTTTCCGGTGCCGTCGATCTCGCCGGGGCTGTTGCCGGTGAACTTCCCGACGTAGAGCGTGCCGTCGTCGAGCAGGGCCGAGTTGTGGCGGCGGGCGTGCGCGCTGTCGCCCTTCTTGTACTTGCCCTTCGACACGTACTTGTAGATGTACTCGAAGCGCTCGTCGTCACCGGAGTACACCGCGACGCGGCCGTCCTTGGTGATCTTCACGTTCGCGGCCTCGTGCTTGAACCGGCCGAGCGCGGTGTGCTTGACCGGCGTCGAGTTCGGGTCGTGCGGATCGATCTCGACGACCCAGCCGAACCGGTTCGGCTCGTTCGGCTCGCGCGCGACGTCCCAGCGCTTGTCGAAGCGCTCCCACTTGCGGGTGCTCTCGCCGGTCCCGACGGCGTAGCGCTTGAGGCGCGCGGCTTCGGCGGGCTCGGTGATTTTGTCCGCGTTCGCGAAGTACTGGTGGAAGTTCTCCTCGCCGGAGAGCACCGTGCCCCACGGCGTGACCCCGCCGGAGCAGTTGTTCTGCGTCCCGCGCACCTTGCGGCCGGTCGGGTCGGCGGAGGTCTTCAGGAACTTCGACCCCGCCGCGGGCCCGCGCACCTCGAACTCGGTGTCGAGCGTGATACGGCGGTTGAGCGGGCTCGGCACCGTGCGCAGCGCGCCGAACACCGGGTCGCGGAAGGTCTGCACGACCGACAGCCCGTGCGCGGCCCAGGCGATCTTGGCCTGCTCCTCGGTCGGGTTCCTCGGGTCGTACTGGTCGGCGGGGAACAGGTGCACCTCGGTGGTGTACTCGTGGTTCACCACCAGCAGGTTGCGGACGCCGAGCGGGTCCTGCGGGATCAGGCCGACGAAGTCGTTGTTGTAGCCGAACTGCTTCGCCTGCGCGGCCGCGGTCTGGTTGCGGAAGTCGAACTTCGGCGCGCCGGGCACCACCGGGTCGCCCCACCGGATCACGACGCTCTGCCCGTAGCCCTCCGGCGTCGTGACGGCGTCGAGCTTGTTCGGCGGCACAGGATCGAAGTCGGTGCCGGGGACCGGGCGACCGGGGCGCGGGTGGTGACCGGCCGTAGTCGGTACGGCGTTCTCGGCCGCGGCCGCGGTACCGGACAGCGCGGCGAACCCGCCCGCGGTCGCGGCCAGCACGGCACCCGCCTTCAGCGCGCCGCGGCGGGACACGACGTCCTTGACGACGTCACCGAAGTACTCGTTGTCCGAGGGGTTCGGGGCCTCGTGCGCGCAGGCGTTGCCGCAGCGGTATTCGCAGGTGATGGGGGATCGGCCGCCGGGATGGGCGATCAACGGCAGCAGCCGCGGTGGCTCGACGGACACAAGGCCTCCATGGTCACTCAGTCAGGGGAACGCGAGCGACCGTAAGTGCCCAAAGCGATGCGAGCAGGACATCGAGGTGAACGGACGGCGAACGGGACGAACCGATGCGAACGCGTTACCACGGCTGAGACCGGACGAAACGGCGCGGACCCGATCGAACGCGGAGCGTCACCGAATCGGGGTTCGTCGGGCCGGACCGCCTCACCCCAGCAAGCTCGCGACAGCCTCCGCGAACGCTTCCGGCGCCTCCTGCGGGACATTGTGCCCGATCCCGTCGAGATACCGGTGTTCGTAGGAACCGGTGAAGAATTCCCGGTCCCCGGCGGCACTCGGCCCGCCGACGCCGTCCGCGCCGCTTTCGAGCACGACCGTCGGCACGGTGATCGGCGGCTCCGCCGCGAGCAGGTCCTCGATCGGCTGGTACCGCGGATCGCCGTCCACCAGGCCGAACCGGTGCCGGTAGGAGTGGATCACCACGTCGACGAAATCGGGGTTGTGCAGGCTCGGCGCGCTCGCCGGGAACGCCGCGGCGGCGCCGTCCCAGGTCGGCGACCAGGTGCGCCACAGCAGTCCGCACAGCTCGTCGCGGTTGCGGTCGAGCCCGCGGCGGCCCCGCTCGGCGTGGAAGTAGTACTGGTACCAGTAGGTGCGTTCCCATTCCGGCGGCGCCGGTTCGCCCGCGTAAGCCAGGTTCTGCACGTTGTAGCCGTCGACGGTGACGAGGCCGCGAACGCGTTCGGGGTGCAGGGCCGCGGCGATACAGGCCGCTCTGCCACCCCAGTCGTACCCGGCGAGCACGGCCTTCTCGATCCTCAGCGCGTCAAGGAAATCGAGGAGGTCCTGCGCGAGCGCGCCCTGCTGGCCGGAGCGGATCGTGGCGTCGTCGAGGAAGCGCGTCGAGCCGAAGCCCCGCAGGTACGGGGCGAGCACGTAGGCGCCCCGGCCCGCGAGGATCGGGGCGACCTCGTCGAACGCCCGCACGTCGTACGGGAATCCGTGGAGCAGGACGACCGGGACCCCGCCGAGGTCACCGGCCCACTCGTACGCCACCTCCAGCACCGGCGTGGAAACCTGTGCCGGGTAAGGGAAAACCATGCCCCGATACTGTCACGCCCGGATCGGTCAGAACTCCTCGCCGCCGACCAATGCCGCTTCGGCGGGCACGGTGTGCTCGTCGGCCTTGCGCTCCCGCAAGGAAAGCAGCCCGCCGGCGATCACGCACAGCACCGCGGCCACGACGAACGGCGACTGCGGCGAGCCGAGCCATTCGGCGACGTGCCCGACGAGCGTGGCCGCGACCGCGCCGCCGAGCCAGCGGCAGAAGTTGTAGCCCGCGCTCGCCACCGGCCTCGGAGCGTCCGAAATGGACATCGCGGTCCCGGTGAACAAAGTGTTGAGCAGTCCGGAAACTCCTCCGCTGACGATGATCGCGACGACCAGCACCGGTTTGCTCGGCACCGCCATCACCAGCATCAGCACCGCGTACCCGAACACCGAAAGCGCCGCCGCGTGCCGCTCGCCGAACTTGCCCGCGAGCTTCGGCGCGAGCACCACGCCCGCCACCGCCACGCACAGACCCCAGCCGCAGAAGATCAGGCCCACCGCGATCGCGTTCCATTCGAGCACGAACGGCGACCACGCCAGCACGGTGAAGAACGCGGCGGTGTACAGCGCCGACGCGACGGAAGTGCGCAGCAGCCCGCGGTGCGCGAGCGCGCGGATCGGGTCGAGCAGCCGGATCGGATCGCGCTTCTGGTGCGAGTCGCTGTTCAGGAACACCGCGCACAGCACGAGCCCGGCGAGCATCAGCACCGCCGTCCCGACGAACGGGCCGCGCCACGAAATGCTGCCGAGCAACGCCCCGAGCAGCGGCCCCACCGAGAGCCCGATGCCGAGCGCGGCCTCGTACAGCAGGATCGCGCCGCTCTGCCCGCCGGTCGCCGCGCCGACGATCACCGAAAGCGCGGTGGCGATGAAGAACGCGTTGCCGAGCCCCCACACCGCGCGCAGGCCGACAAGCTGCTCGATCGACCCGGCCACCGAACACAGCGCGGTCGCCGCGACGATCAGGGTCAGCCCCACCAGGACGGTCCGCTTGGCGCCGAACTTCGCGCTCGCCGCACCGGTGACGAGCATCGCGATCACCTGCACGCCGAGATAGCTCGAGAAGAGCAGCGTCACCTGTGACGGCGTCGCGTCCAGCCCCTTGGCTATCGAAAGCAGGATCGGGTCGACCAGCCCGATGCCCATGAACGCGATCACGGCCGCGAAAGCGGTGATCCAAACCTGCTTCGGCTGCCCCTTGACCGCGTCAAGCAGGCTGCCGTGATGGCTATCGCTCATCCCGGATCAGTTCCTCCCTCAAAGTGCTCTGCTCCAACAACTTCCGGAGCGCCGGTAGCGCGGTGTCGATCGCCGCGCGGTCTTGTTCGTCGAGCGCGGTGAGGCGTTCGCGGAGGAACTCCTCGCGCGCGATCACGAGTTCGTCGTAGAACCGGAGCCCCTCGTCCGTCACCGCGACGAGCACGGCGCGCCCGTCGGCGGGATCGGGCGTCCGCTTCACGATGCCGAGGCGTTCGAGCCTGGCCACCACGTCGGTCATCGACGGGAGCCGGACGCCTTCCAGCTCGGCGAGCCTGCTCATCCGGCTCGGGCCGCCGCGCACCAGCTCGGACAGCACGGAGCCCTGGGTGAGGGTGAGCTGGAGCTGGGGCGTCTGCCTGCGGACGACGTAGTACAGCCGGAACAGCAGGGGGCGCAGCTCGTGGGCCAGTTCGGCGACTCCGTGATTCACTTAGCCAGGCTAACATATTTAGTTAGGGTGGCGAAGTAACTTGGCGCACAGACGATCTTCGCCGCGGCGCTCGGCGAGTACGCTGCCGTCGTCCGTTCGCGAACTGGGGTGAAAATGAAGAAAGTCCTCTTTGTGCCGTTGCTCGCGGCCGCGCTCGCCGGCTGTTCCAGCGCGGTGCCGGGTATGCCCTCCGCGGCTCCGCCGTCGGCAGGCGCAGCCGGGTCCTCCACCGCCGCGACGGCTCCCCCCGGCAATGCCGACACCGGGTCGATCGATCCGTGTTCGCTGCTCGTCGCGGCGGACCTCGCGGCTTACGGCACCTTCGAACCACCGGTCGTCCAGGACCGTGGCGGCGCCCGTGGCTGCGACTTCACCAAGACAGGCGGAGACGGCGGCGGGCAGCGTCACGCTCGGCGTCGATGTTCGTGACGAACAGGGTGTCGACACCGTCGTCGACGGCGGGAACGGCAAGACCACCGGCAAGGTGAACGGACGCCGCGCGGTGCTCGTCCCGAAACCTCCTGGCGCATGCCTGATGGCGCTCGAACTCGGCCCCTCGGCCCGTGTCGACGTCGCGGTGGTCGCCTCGGACCCGCAGAAGGCGTGCGGGATGACGACGAAGCTCGCCGACGTCGTCGAACCGAGGCTGCCCAAGGGGTGAACGGGTCGGCTACCTTCGGCCCCCATGGATGCGGTGGTGTTCGACCTCGACGGCGTGCTGGTGGACTCGGAGCGGATCTGGGACGAGGTGCGCCGCGCGGTGGTCGCCGAGCACGGCGGCACCTGGACCGCGGCTGCGACCAGGGCGCAACAGGGGATGAGCACCCCGGAATGGGCGCGCTACCTGGTCGAAGAGCTGGGCGCGCGACTCACCCCGGACGAAATCGCCGAAGTGGTCGTCTCGCGCATGGCGCAGCGGTACGCGGAAGGGCCGCCCGTGCTGGACGGCGCCGAGGAGACCGTGCGGACGGTCGGCGAGCGGTACCCGGTGGCGATCGCCAGCTCGTCACCGCCGGTGCTGATCGACGCGTTCCTGGCCGCGACGGACCTGAAACCACTGGTGCCGGTCGCGCTGTCGAGCGAACTCGTCGCGAGGGGCAAACCGGCGCCCGACGTGTACGTCGAAGCGGCCCGGCGGCTCGGCGTGGACCCGACGAGGTGCGCCGCCGTCGAGGATTCGACCAACGGGCTGCGGTCGGCGCTCACCGCGGGCATGACCGTCTACGCGGTGCCGAACCCGCACTTCCCGCCGGACCCGGCGGTGCTGTGGCAGGTCCCGCACGTCCTCGGGAACATCCGGGACCTGCCCAGCGCGCTGGAAAGCTGACTACTCGCCCGCGATGAACTTCTCCACCGCGTCGCGGGCGACGGAGTCGCTGTACTGCTCCGGCGGCGACTTCATGAAGTACGAGGACGCGGACAGGATCGGGCCGCCGATCCCGCGGTCCTTCGCGATCTTCGCGGCGCGCACCGCGTCGATGATGATGCCCGCCGAGTTAGGCGAGTCCCACACCTCGAGCTTGTACTCCAGGTTCAACGGCACGTCGCCGAACGCGCGGCCTTCGAGGCGCACATAGGCCCACTTGCGGTCGTCGAGCCACTGCACGTAGTCCGACGGTCCGATGTGGACATTGCCCTTGCCGAGGTCGCGGTCGACCTGCGAGGTCACCGACTGGGTCTTGGAGATCTTCTTCGACTCGAGGCGCTCGAGCTCCTTCATGTTCAGGAAGTCCATGTTCCCGCCCACGTTGAGCTGCATCGTGCGGTCGAGCTGGACACCGCGGTCCTCGAAGAGCTTGGCCAGCACGCGGTGCGTGATGGTGGCGCCGACCTGGGACTTGATGTCGTCGCCGACGATCGGCACGCCGGCGTCGGTGAACTTCTTCGCCCATTCCGGGTCGGACGCGATGAACACGGGCAGCGCGTTGACGAACGCCACCCCGGCGTCGATCGCGCACTGGGCGTAGAACTTGTCGGCGTCCTCGGAGCCGACCGGCAGGTAGGCGACCAGCACGTCGGCCTTCGACTCGCGCAGCGCGGCGACGACGTCGACCGGCTGCTCGTCGGACTCCTCGATCGTCTCGCGGTAGAACCGGCCGAGCCCGTCCAGGGTGTGCCCGCGCTGCACGGTCACCCCGACCGGCGGCACGTCCGCGATCTTGATCGTGTTGTTCTCGCTCGCGAAGATCGCCTCCGAGAGGTCGCGGCTGACCTTCTTGGCGTCCACGTCGAACGCGGCGACGAACTCGATGTCGGACACGTGGTAGTCGCCGAACTGCACGTGCATCAAACCTGGCACGCGCGATGCGGGATCGGCGTCGCGGTAGTACTGCACGCCCTGCACCAGCGACGCCGCGCAGTTGCCGACGCCAACGATGGCCACCCGAACGCGGCGGTTCTCGCCCATGCCGGTTTCTCCTTCAACTAGTGATTCGTAGGTGAGTGCTCGCCGTCAGCGGCCCGGGTCGCCCCGGTCGTGCTGCTCGGCCTGTTCGTGCGCGATCAGCTCGTTGAGCCACCGCACTTCCCGTTCGCTGGTCTCCAGCCCGAGCCGGTGCAGCTCGCGGGTGTAGCGGTCGATCTTCTCCTCGGCCCTGGCCATGGCGGCACGAAGCCCTTCGCGGCGTTCCTCGACGCGACGGCGACGACCCTCCAATATGCGCATCCTGACGTCGGCCGGTGTCCTTGAGAAGAACGCCAGGTGGACGCCGAAGCCCTCGTCGTCCCAGGTCTGGGGTCCCGCGTCACCGAGCAGCTCAGCGAAGTGCTCCTTGCCCTCCGCGGTGAGCTTGTACACGCGCTTCGCCCGGCGGCCCCACGTCCTCGTCGACGCGGCACGGCCCGCCTCCGCCTCGTCGTCGATCTCCTCCACGATGAAGCCGTTCCGCAGCAGCCTCCGCAGGGTCGGGTACAGCGATCCGTAGGAGAACGTGCGGAACGTGCCGAGCGTGTCGTGCAGTCGTTTCCGCAGCACGTAGCCGTGCATCGGCGCCTCGTGCAGCAGACCGAGGATGGCGAACTCCAGCACGGGGACACCTCCCTCCCGGGAATGAACGGCCTCGCCCGGCGTTGCCTCCTGTGAGCGCTCACGAAGGGGCACGACCGCTTGACGACACCGTCAACCTACCGCCGGAGTATATCGCGTCGATACATCGAAGTGGTGTACATAACCTTTCCGAGTGACCACCGGGGCCTCGAGTCGATGGGCGAAATTCACCGGAGTGTTATCAAATTTCCGGCGTGTCGCGTTCTGGACGAAGATCGCTAGGCAGAACGGCTCAGTGGCGGCCCACGCCGGGCACGTACTCTGTCAGCGTGCGGAACGAGCGACAGATCGTGGACTACGCCTTGCAGCGCCGTGCGCTGCTGGCGGGCGTCTACTCCGGTCGCGTCGGCACGATGGACGTCTGCGACGCCAGCCCGTACCTGCTGCGGGCAGCCAAGTTCCACGGCCAGCCGAGTGCGACGAGCTGCCCGGTCTGCCGCAAGGAGGCGCTGACGCACGTCTCGTGGGTCTACGGCGACGAGCTGAAGCACGCCGCGGGCTCCGCGCGGACCCCGGACGAGCTCACCAGGATGGCCAACCTGTTCGCGGAGTTCACCGTGTACGTGGTGGAGGTCTGCCGGACATGCGGCTGGAACCACCTGGTGCAGTCATACGTCCTTGGCACGGGAACCCCTGACTGCCCTGAGCCCCGGCGGAGCTCGCGGAGGACAGCAGGACAGTGACCAGCTCGACCGGCACCACCAGAAGTGCAGCTCATGACCACAGAACGGCGTACCCCGAACCGCCGTCCTGGGAGGCTCTTTCGTGAACGACCAGTACAACCGCTCCTGGCCTGGCGAGGAGCCTGATCGGCACCGCCACGCCCAGTGGCCGACCGACGACGAACCGCAGTGGCCAGTCGAGCGACCCCCGCGCCGCCAGCCGCCGCGGCAGCAGAACCAGCCTCCGCAGTGGCCCTCCGGTGACGAGCCGCAGTGGCCAGGCGAGCAGGAGCCGCCGCGCAGGCCGCCACGGCAGGGGCCGCCGCCCGGGTACCGGCCACCGCCCGGCCCCCCGCAGGGCCCGCCTCCCGGGCAGCGCCCGCCGCAGGGGCCGCCGCCGCCCCAGTACCGGCAGCCGCCGCCACCGCCGCCACCTCCCGGCAGGCGGCCACCCGGCGACGAGCCGACCGGATACGTGCCGCGCGGCGTCGACCCGAGCGCGCGCGAGCCGGAACTGCTTACGCACCACGAGCACAACGGCACCGGCGGCCAGCCCGCCTATGACGACGGTTACGACCCCGCCTACCAAGACGGCTACGACGATTACGACGACGGCTACGCCGACGAGCAGGCCAGGTTCAACGAGTTCGGTGCGGACGAAGAGGATCCCGGCGGCAAGGGCAAGAAGGAAAAGCCCGTGCTGACGCCGAAACAGCGCAAGAAGCGGCGCTGGCGCCGGATCCGGCGCACCCTCTACGTCCTGTTCGGCCTCTTCGTGGTGCTGCCAGCGGCCGCGTTCACGATCGCCTACTTCTTCGTCGACGTGCCGACGCCGGAAGAGGTGGCGGCCAAGCAGAGCCAGGTCGTCACCTACTACTTCGGCGACGGCTCGGAGATGGGCAAGGACGTGCCGCCCGGCGGCAACCGGCAGATCCTGAAGCCGGAGGAGATCCCCGAGGTGGTCAAGCACGCCGCGTACGCGGCGGAGGACGCCAGCTTCGAAACCAACAGCGGTTTCGACGTCACCGGCATCCTGCGCGCGGTCTGGAACCAGGCCACCGGCAAGCAGGGCGGTGGGTCCACGATCTCGCAGCAGTACATCAAGAAGGCGACCGAGAACGAGGAGCCGACGCTCACCCGTAAGTTCACCGAGCTGGTGAAGTCCTTCAAGATGAACAACCAGCAGGACAAGAAGGACATCATCGCGGCGTACCTGAACACGATCTTCTTCGGGCGCGGCGCGAGCGGGATCGCGACCGCTTCGGAGGCGTACTTCAAGAAGCCGGTGAAGGACCTGAACGCGTCGGAGGCGGCGCTGCTGGCCGGGCTCATCCAGGGGCCGAGCCGGTCGGGGAACCTCGACTACGCGAAGTCGCGCTGGAAGTACGTGATGGACCGGATGGTCGAGAACAAGTGGCTCTCGCCCGCCGACCGCGCGGCCGCCACGTTCCCGATGCCGGTCCCCGCCGAGGAGACCAAGCCCAAGGGCATCACCGGCCCGAACTCGTTGGTGCAGAAGCGGGTCGAGGCCGAGCTGGACGCGGCGGGCTACTCCGAGGAGAAGATCCACGCGGGCGGCTACAAGATCTACACCACGATCGACCCGAAGGCACAGCAGATGGCGCAGGACGCCACCGAGTCGATCATGCAGGACGTGCTGAAGAAACAGCCCGAGCTGAAGAAGGCGCTGGTCGCGGTCGACCCGAACACCGGCGGCGTCAAGGCCTACTACGGCGGGACGGGGCTGCTGCCCGACGGCAAGACGGCCGATCTGGACTGGGCCAACTACCAACGAGAACCCGGCTCGTCGTTCAAGCCGTTCGACCTGGTCGCCTTGCTGCAGAAGGGAAAGGGGCTCGGCGAAACGTTCGCGTCGAAGAGCGGCACGTCCTTCAAGGGCTCGCCCCCGATCGGGAACGTCAGCAGATGCGACACCGATCCGGGGCCGTGCACGGTCGCCGAAGGCATGGAGAAGTCCGTCAACACCGTCTTCTACGACATGGTGACGAACGTGACCGGCACCCAGGCGGTGGTCGACGCGGCGAAATCGGCCGGGATCCCCGCCCAGCACGGCAACACGAAGACGATGGAAGCCGGTGACGCGAACATCTCCATCGGTGGTGGCAAGACCCAGGTCACCACCGAGGACATGGCCGCGGCGTACGCCACCTTCGCCGCCGAGGGCATGCGGCACCAGCAGCACTTCGTCGACAAGATCACCACGCCCGGCGGCGAGGTCGTCTACCAGACGCAGACCCAGGAAAAGCCCGCCTTCTCCGACGACGCCGAGAAGAGCAAGCAGATCGCGGGCAACGTCACCGAGTCGCTGCAGCCGGTGGTCTCGTACTCGAAGCTGGACTGCGCGAGCGGACGGGAATGCGCTGGCAAGACCGGTACGCACCAGTACGTCGGCGGCGACGGCCCGAAGTCGAAGGACAACGCGCAGGCGTGGATGGTGGGCTACACCCCGCAGATCTCGACCGCGGTGTGGGTCGGCACCAACGGGAACCGGCCGATCTACAACGCGCAGGGCAAACCGATGTACGGCAGCGCCGAGCCTGGCCACATCTGGCAGAAGTTCATGGACGCCTATCTCAAGGGGCAGCAGGAGCTGAAGTTCCCGAAGGTGGACCTGATCGGGAAGGCGGTCGCGTCCGCGCCGCCGTCCACTTCGGCGAAACCGCCGTCGACGCCGAAGACGAGCGAGGAACCGCCACCGCCGCCATCGACGAGCTCGGAGCAACCGCCGCCGTCGACACCGAGCGACACCAGCACGCCGACGAAGCCGAGCAAGACGACGGACCGCCCGCCGCCGTTCCCCGGCGGTGACGGCGGGTGGGGCCAGCCACCCGGCCGGACCCCCGAAGGCTGAGCAGAAGGGCCCCGCGCGATTCGTTCGCACGGGGCCCTTCTGCGTCCTAAGTGGACTCAGGCGAGTTCGACGACCCTGCGCTCGGTCCCCGCCACGCGCGCGGCTTCGAGCACGCGCAACGCCTCCAACGCGCTCGCCGGATCCACCGGGAACTCGCCCTCGCCCAGCAGCGCGTCGCGGGTCTGCGCGTAGAAGTCCTCGTACCGTCCCGTTTCCGTCGGCACGGTCACCACGTTGTCACCGACACCGAGCACCCCGGCATCGGACTCCGGTTCGACGCCCCAGCCTTCGTCACCCGGCCGCATGCCGTCCTTGATCTGCGGCTCCTGCACATCGAGCCCGTACTTGGTGAACGTGCCCGCGTCGCCGAGCACGCGGAAGCGCGGGTTCTGCGTCCCCGCGAGCGCGGACGTCCACAGGTGCGAGCGCACTCCGTTGGCGTGGTGGAGCGCGACGAACGTGTCGTCGTCGACGGAGACACCCGCGCGACGGCGGTCGAGTTCCGCGTAGACCTCGGTGACCGGCCCGAACAGGGTCAGTGCCTGGTCAACGATGTGGGCGCCGAGGTCGTAGAGCAGACCGCCCGCTTCGGCGGGGTCGCCGAACTCGCGCCAGTTGTCCTTGGGCTCCGGCACCCAGCGGTCGTACCGGGACTCGAACCGGAAGACCTCGCCGAGCCTGCCCGAGTCCAGCACCCCGCGCACGGTCAGGAAATCGGAGTCGAGGCGGCGGTTCTGGAACACGGTGAGCCCGACGCCCGCGTCCGCCGCGGCGCGGACGAGCCGTTCGCCGTCGGCGACCGTGGGCGCGAACGGCTTGTCCACCACGACGGGTGTGCCGCGTTCGACCGCCCGCAGCGCGAGCGGCACGTGCGTCCGGTTCGGCGTGCTCACCACGACGAGATCGAGCGAGAGCCCGAACAGCGCGTCCGCGTCGGCGACGACGGTGGCGCCAGGGTGGTCGTCGGCGGCTTGCCGCGCGCGTTCCGGGTTCGCGGTCACGATCGCGGAGACGGTGAGCCCCGGCGTCGCGGCGACGAGGGGAGCGTGGAACACCCGGCCCCCGATGCCGTAACCGAGGATGCCGACACGAAGCTGAGTCATGGCCCAATTAAACAACACTGTTGCTTTATCAGCAATCAGTGGCAGGATGGACACGTGGCGAAATCCGGAGTGAACGTGCGCGGTCTGCGCCAGCACAACCGCGCACTGCTGCTCGACGAAATCCGCCGCACCGGCGGCCTCAGCCGGATCGAACTGGCGAAGGTCACCGGGCTCACCCAGCAGGCCGTCTCCAAGATCGTGCCCGATCTCCTCGACGCCGGCTTCCTGGACGAGGAAAGGCAACCCGCTCAGGGAGTCGGCAAGCCGCGCACCCGGCTCACCATCCGCGGCGAGGCGCGCTGCGCGATCGGCGTGCAGCTCGAACGCGACGAGCTCCGCGCGGTGCGCACCGATCTGCTCGGCACCGTGCTGGCCAGGACCAGCAAGCGCTTGCGCCCGGGGTTCACGCCAGCCGAAGCGGTCACCGCGATCGCCGACTGCGCGCACGAACTGCACGACGGCACCGCGGTCGGCGCGCTGCTCGGCCTCGGCGTCGGGGCGGCGGGCCCGCTCGACCACGTCACCGGCGTGGTGCACCACGCCACCAAGATGCCCGGCTGGGACCGCGTGCCCCTGCGCGCCGATCTCGGCGCCAAGACCGCGCTCGACGTCGTCGTCGACAAGGACACCAACGCCGCCGCGTTCGCGCACGGCTGGCTCGCGGGCGAACGCCCCTGCGCGACGGCCGTGGTCTTCGTCGGCACCGGGATCGGCGTCGGCCTGCTCATCGACGGCGAGGTGTACCGCGGGCCGAGGACGAACGCGGGTGAGTTCGGACACACCACGCTCGACTACACGGGACCCCGGTGCGCGTGCGGCCGCAACGGCTGCGTCGAGGTGCTGCACAACGAAGCCGTGCTCGCCGGCGAGCCGGAACGCGCCGCCGACCTGCTCGGCATCGGGCTGGTCGACCTCGTGCAGGTGCTCGACCTCGACCGGATCGTGCTGGCGGGACGTGCCGTGCGGGCCGCGCCGTCGCTCTACACCGACGCGATCAGGAACCGGCTGGAGGCATCGCTGCCGCTCCCGCACTGGCAGCGCATCCAGCTCGACCTCGACGAGTTCGGCGACGACATCGTCGCCGCGGGCGCCGCGGCCGAAGTGCTCGCGAAGTTCTACGCCGACCCGGGATAGCGGCCGTTCACACCGAGCTGTTCGCACTGGGCTGTTTACACACTGGCGACGCCGATCTCGTTAACATCCCCGGGTGTCCAGCCCGACCGAGCAGACGAGCGCTCCCGAGGTACCCGAGTCGGCGCCGCGCGTGGCGCCGAGCCGGACCGACCCCTTCGCCGCCGCCGCGACCCGTCCGATCGGCGGGCCGCTCGGCACCCACGCGGCCACCGGCAGACACTGGTTCTGGTCCCCGCTGCGGGTCGCGCTGCTGCTCTCCGTCGTCGCGCTCATGCTGGGCTGGTTCGGCAAGGCCGCCTG
This sequence comes from Amycolatopsis sp. CA-230715, assembly GCF_018736145.1. Taxonomy (GTDB): domain Bacteria; phylum Actinomycetota; class Actinomycetes; order Mycobacteriales; family Pseudonocardiaceae; genus Amycolatopsis. The sequence goes on along the minus strand of NZ_CP059997.1, from coordinate 4,228,022 downwards.
CATCCAGCAGTTCACCAACGACCAGGGCCAGTCCGAGCTCGACTGGCGAGCGGGACGGCCCTACGTCGCGATGTGCTATTCGGACATCATCCCGCTCTACGGCGCCGAACGGCTCAACAAACCGGGCGCCTTCCCGTACGAGACCAGCTGGGTCGAGGACGAAGGCACCGCGGACGCGCAGACGCGGTACATGGAATACCCGGTGCTCACCGGGCTTTTCCAGTGGGCCAACGCGAAACTCACGCAGGCGTGGCAGTCGGTCGCCGCTTCCGGCTGGCTGCCGAGCGGCCTCGACGTCGCCGTGTACTTCGACATCACCGCGCTCTTCCTCGCCGCGGGCTGGCTGGTGACCGTCTGGGCGACCTCGCGCACCCACCGCAGGAGACCATGGGATTCGGTGCTGGTCGCCATCTCCCCGCTCGTGCTCGTGCACGTCTTCACGAACTTCGACGCGCTCGCAACCGCGTTCGCCGCCACCGGCCTGCTCGCCTGGTCGCGGCGAAAACCCGCACTGGCCGGGCTGCTGCTCGGCATCGGCGCCGCGGCGAAGCTGTACCCGCTGTTCCTGCTCGGGCCGCTGCTCGTGCTGTGCCTGCGCGCGGGAAAGATGCGCGAGTTCGCGAAGACCGCGGCCACCGGCGTCGGCGCGTGGCTGGTGCTCAACCTGCCGTTCGCGATCTGGCTGCACCAGGGGTGGTCCGAGTTCTTCCGGCTCAACACCAGCCGCCCGATGGACCCGGACTCGATCTACAACGTGATCTCGTACTTCACCGGCTGGACCGGGTTCGACGGCCCGCTCGGCACCCACCAGACACCGACCTGGCTCAACCTCGTCAGCGGCGCGCTGTTCGTGCTCTGCTGCGCCGGGATCGCCTATCTGGCACTGTCCGCGCCGGTGCGGCCACGGCTCGCGCAGCTGTGCTTCCTGGTGGTGGCGGCGTTCCTGATCACCAACAAGGTGTGGAGCCCGCAGTACTCGCTGTGGCTCGTCCCGCTGGCCGTGCTCGCGATCCCGCGCTGGCGGCTGCTGCTCGGGTGGATGGTGATCGACGCACTGGTGTGGGCGCCGCGCATGTTCTACTACCTCGGCGAAGATCACCGCGGCCTGCCCGAGGGCTGGTTCCTCGGCGTCGTCACCGCGCGGGACCTCGCCGTCGCCGGGCTGTGCGTGCTGGTGCTCAGGGAGATCTACCGGCCGTCCACCGATCTGGTGCGGATCGACGAGGACACGCTCACCGGCGACCCCGGCGGCGGGGTGCTCGACGGCGCGCCGGACGTGCTGACCCTGAAGCGGCGGGCGCCGGTTCCGGCCTGAACCGGCGCACGCCGGCTTCGGCTTCGGCTTCAGTCGAGGCGCAACACCTCGGGGCCGGGCCGGTCGAGCACCCGGGTGCGGCCGCAGTCGGGCGACCCGAAGTCGGTGATCCGCACCGCGACCCGGCCCGGCTCCGCTTCGGTGAGGCGGCACGCGAGCCACTCGCCGTCGTGGCGGACCGACCACCGGTCACCGAGGACCGCGAGCCCGCGGCCCTCCAGTTCGGCCACCGACTCCTCGTGCGGGCCCGCCTCGGCCAGCGGATAGCCGAACACGGTCAACGGCAGCCAGCCGTCACCGTCGCGGCGCAGGTATCCGACGAGCTCACCGTCCTCGGCGCGGTAGACCGGCCGGTCGTTCATCACTTCCTCCTCGGTCGGGTTTCGTACCCGGCCGAGGCTCCGCCCTGACGTCGCGTCAGGAGCAACCCCGATTCGCGTTTAGCCCGCTAACTGCAGCTTAGACGCCAGCCCGCGGGGGGCCTTCGCAACCGGGATCCGTCAGGCGCCCAGTTTTTCGCGGAGGTAGGCGATGTCGGCGGCCTGGCCGTCGGCGGGGGTTTCGACCACGACCGGCGCGCCCGCCGAGCCCGCGACGCCGACCAGCACCTCCGGATCGATCGTGCCCTCGCCGCCGACCACGCTCGCGTGCCTGTCCCGCGTGGAGCCGAACTCGTCGCGTGAGTTGTTCAGGTGCACGAGGTCGATCCGGCCGGTGATCGCCTTGACCTTGTCCACCGCGGTTTCGAGATCCCATCCGGCGGCGAACGCGTGGCAGGTGTCGAAGCAGAACCCGGCGCCGAACTCGCCGACCTGCTCCCACAGCCGGGCGATCATGTCCAGATCCTTGGTCATCGCGCCGTCGCCGCCCGCGGTGTTCTCGATCAGGATCGGCACCGCGAAACCCCCGTCCGCCGCCTGGCGCTCGAACAGCTTGCGCCAGTTGACCAGGCCCTCCTGCGGGTCCTCGCCCTTGCGGACGTGCCCGCCGTGCACGATCAGGCCCTTCGCGCCCACCTCCGCCGATCCGTTCGCGTGCTGCAGCACGCCCTTGCGCGACGGGATCCGGATCCGGTTGTTCAGCGACGCCACGTTGATCAGGTACGGCGAGTGGATGAACACCTCGACCTCGGACGCGGCGATCTCGTCCGCGCTCGGATGCCGCTTCGGCGCCTTCCAGCCCTGCGGGTCGGACAGGAAGAACTGCACCACCGCGGCATCACGCTCGCGGGCGGCGGGAAGCGGGTCCTCGTCACGGACGTGCGCACCGATCTGCATGCCGGGCAGCGTAGCGCCGGACGCCGACAGGAATCCGCCGTGAGGTGCCCGTGAAGATCCACCGAGTGGAATTCCGGTGTCCGGCGCCGCGCGGTGACGCTCGTGCAGTACCGTGAGCGCGTTCCGTGAGGCAGCGTGGGTCAGATGCCGGAGGGCGAAGAGCACATGGGGAAGACCGCACACCGCGTCGGTGCACTGGGTTTCGTCGTCGCGGCGTCCGCCGGACTGTTCTTCACGAACAGCGCCTCCGCCGCGCCAGGGCCCGATCCGCTCCTCAAGGGCGACTGCGAAGCCACCGTGTCCGCGAAGGACGGCACCCCGGTGACCGTCGACGTCGGCGCGCTGGTCAACCGGCCCGGCGCGGTCGACCTCGGGCTCGGCACCAAGTCCACCAACGCCACCGGCGGCAAGCCGCTGCTGAACCTCCCGGTCACCGACGCCCTCGACGCGCTCGGCATCACCAAGGTGCCCGGCCTCCGCGACGTGACCACCGGTGTCTGCAAGCCCGTGCAGACGCTCGCCAACAAGGCGGCTGGCGGCGTGCAGGCCCTCGCCGCCCCGGTCACCGGCGACGACAACCTCCCCTCGCAGCCTCCTGGCGACAACCCCCCCGCCTGGACCCGGGCCAGGCCCTGGACCGGGTCCGGGTCCTGGTCCCAGCCCGGCACCTGCCCCGAAGCCTGGTGGCGGTGACCAGATCTCGCCGATCGTCACCGCGCCCGACACCGGCGTCGGCACCTTCACCGGCGTGCAGACGAGCTTCCCGCTCGGCGTGACGATCAACGGCCTGCCGCCGATCGCCGCGCCGATCATCCCGCCCGGCGTGGTGCCCCCGGCGGCGCCGAGCCTCGGCAGCCCCGAGCAGCCGCAGGAGCCGAAGCCGCCGACGGTGATCGCGCAGCCTTCCTCGGTCGAGGCGCTCCCGGCGTCCACCCCGCCCGCGCGGCTGCCGCTGCTGCTGGCCGTGGTCGCGCTGGCGATCGTCGCCGCCGCGCTCGTGCGCACCTGGATGCGCCGCAAGGCCGCCTGACCCGCACACTCGGTGACGGGCAAGTCCACCCGTTTGCGCCCGCCGTTCGAATCGACGGGCGTCACCGCGCTCCGTTAGCGTCGTTACCTCTGTGGGTGACCGCAGCTGATGCCGCTGGAGGAACGCGATGCAAGGGCGTACGCGCAGGACGGTAGCCACCGGAGCCACGGTGTTCGTGCTGGCCGGATCCGCCGTGCTCGGCGCGCCCGCGACCGCCTCGGCCAGCACCGTGGTGCCCGCCCAGTGCGGCCAGACGGTCACCGTCCACCCCGGCGACAAGGTGCAGACCCCGTTCGGCCTGAAGACGATCACCGACCTCATCGGCGGTGTTCTCGACGCGCTGTGCCACATCACCGTGAACGTGGTGGACGCCGTCGTCGCCCCCGTCCCGGTCATCGGCGCCCCCGCGGCGGGCGCCATCAACGGTGTCGTCTCGGGCACCACCAACGGGCTCGGCAAGGCCGCTGGCGACGTCGGCAAGGCGCTCTCGGGTGGCGGCCAGCCGCCGAAGCAGGGCACGCCGCCGCCCGCGCAGCAGCCGCCGAAACAAGGCACCCCCGGCGGCGCTCCGGGCGCACCGGCGACCGGTGGTGGCGCGGGTTCGGCCCTGCCGCCGGTCAACAGCCCGCTGGTCCCCGGCGCTGGCGCCCCGCTCAGCTTCGGCGGCCTGCCGGTGAGCTTCGCCGGCGGATACTCGCCGATGCGCGACTACAGCAACGTCCCCGTCGCCACGGCGGGCCTCTACACGCCGTCGCCCGGCGTCCGCTACGGCGGGCAGGTCCCCGGTTACGCGCCGGAGTTCGGGATCCTGGGCCAGGACGGCCCGAAGCAGCCCAACGGTGTCCAGAACGCGGGACGGGCGGAAGCGCTGCCGTCCGGTTCGAGCGGGCTCCCCGGCGGCGTCGGGCTGCCCGTTCTCCTTGCCGTGGTGGCACTTTCCGGTGCGAGCGCCGGTCTCGTGCGCACCTGGGTGCTCCGGAAGACGGTGGCCTGAAACACGGGTTGCGGACACCGGTTCGGCTACTTCCTAGTATCTTTCCCACAGCCCGCTCGTTATCACCAGTTGATAGCCCGTGTCTCCCGCCATGACCGGAGGAACCTGCCCGTGCGGATTCGACGCGCCGACCTTGCCAGCACCAGCCGCAAGGCCCCCCGCCGAGCACTGACCGCCACCGCACTCGCGGCGATTTTCGCGGGCGGGAGCCTGCTGGGCGCGGGCACCGCCGCGGCGAGCCCGGTCGCGGCCGACGGCTGCTCCGGCACCGTGGTGGGCCCGATGGGCGAGACCGTCGTCGTGCAGGGCCCGAAGTTCTACGACCTGGTGAAGCAGGGCGCGGACGAGGCGCGGAACCTCTTCAACTTCCTCACCGTCAACGGCGACACGGTGGCCAAGCAGACCGCGGCGAAGGGCGCCATCGCGGTCGGGCAGGTGCCGCAGGGCCAGAGCGGTTCGGTCGGCGGCGAAGCGGTCGCCACCGCGGTCACGACGGCGATCAAGAACGTAGACGGCCTCGGCTGGCTGCCCGCCACCAGGGACGCGACCCTCAAGCACATCAAGGACAAGCTCGCGAAGACCTGCGGCCTGAACACCTACGCCAGCAACTACGTGGCACCGACCTCGAACACGCCGAGCAGCACGCCCGGCGGCACCGTCGGCCAGCCGGGCGGGCCAGGTCACCTCGCCCCCGGCGCGCCAGGGTCGACCACGCCCAGCCCCACCGGCATCGCGCCGCCGCGCAACTACGGCAACATCCCGGTCGCGGTGCCCGGTGTCGCGGTGCCGCCCGGCGCCCGGTACCCGCAGGCCGGCCCGGTGCCCGGCGCCCAGTCGCCGGAGTTCGGCGTGCTCGGCGGCGACCAGCAGCCGCAGGGCACCGCGGACGTCCGCAACGCGGGCAAGGCCGACTCGCTCGCCGCCGGTGGCGACACCGGCACCGTCCAGCTGCCGATGCTGCTCGCCGTGCTCGCGCTCGCCGGGGTCACCGCCGCGCTGGTGCGGACCTGGGTGCTGCGCAAGGTTTCCCCGTAGCGCACCCCCCCGGGACTCGGCCCGGCGGCGGGACTGTCGGACCGCCCGGTTATCCTTTCGGGGACAAACCCTCCTGCCACGGACAGGCCGTGGCCGCGAGCCCATAGGAGGTGAGTGGTTGTGTCACGCCATTACGAGGTAATGGTCATCCTCGATCCCACGCTCGACGAGCGCACGGTCGCGCCGACGCTGGACACGTTCCTCAACGTGATCCGCACGACCGGCGGCAGTGTCGAGAAGGTCGACGTGTGGGGCCGTCGCCGGCTCTCGTACGAGATCAAGAAGCACGCGGAAGGCATCTACGCGCTGCTGGACCTGAACTCCACCGCGGACGCGGTCAAGGAGCTCGACCGCCAGCTGTCGCTGCAGGAAACCGTGCTCCGCACCAAGGTCATGCGGCGCGAGACCCCGAAGCCGGGTTCCCGCAAGCTCCGCAAGCCGGCCGGCGCGAAGGCCTGAGGCCATGGCTGGAGACACCGTCATCACGGTCGTCGGGAACCTGACCTCCGACCCCGAGCTGCGCTTCACCCCGTCCGGTGCGGCGGTCGCGAACTTCACGGTCGCGTCCACCCCGCGCACCTTCGACCGCCAGACCGGCGAGTGGAAGGACGGCGAGGCGCTGTTCCTGCGCTGCAACATCTGGCGCCAGGCCGCGGAGAACGTCGCCGAGAGCCTCACCAGGGGCGCGCGCGTCGTCGTGCAGGGCCGCCTCAAGCAGCGGTCGTTCGAGACCAAGGAAGGGGAGAAGCGCACCGTCGTCGAGCTCGAGGTCGACGAGATCGGTCCTTCTCTGCGCTACGCCACCGCCAAGGTGAACAAGGTGAGCCGCGGCAGCGGTGGTGGCGGCGGCGGGTTCGGCGGTGGTGGCGGCGCGTCGAGCGCACCCGCCGACGACCCGTGGGGTTCCGCGCCCGCCGCGAGCAGCGGTGGTGGTGGTGGCGGTTTCGCCGACGAGCCCCCCTTCTAACCAACCACTTTCGGATATTTCCAGGAGCACACCGTGGCAAAGCCACCCATTCGCAAGCCGAAGAAGAAGGTCTGCGTTTTCTGCAAGGCCGAGAAGAAGGGCCGTCCCGAGTCGATCGACTACAAGGACACCAACCTTCTCCGCAAGTACATCTCCGACCGCGGCAAGATCCGGGCCCGCCGGGTGACCGGCAACTGCAGCCAGCACCAGCGCGACATCGCCATCGCGGTCAAGAACTCCCGCGAGATGGCGCTGCTTCCCTACACCTCGACCGCCCGCTAAGGAGGCACGTCATGGCGAAGATCATTCTCACCACCGACGTGGCGAACCTCGGCGGCCCCGGCGACATCGTCGAGGTCAAGGACGGGTACGCGCGCAACTACCTGCTTCCCCGCGGCTACGCCATCGTGGCGAGCAAGGGCGCGGAGAAGAACGTGCAGACCATCCGCCGCGTGCAGGAGGCCCGCCGCATCCGGGACCTCGACCACGCCAAGGAGATCAAGGCGACGCTCGAAGGCCTCGGCACCGTTTCGCTGTCCGCGAAGGCGGCCGAGGGCTCGAAGAAGCTGTTCGGCTCGATCACCACGGCCGACGTCGTCTCGGCGATCAAGGCCGCCGGTGGCCCGCTGCTCGACAAGCGCGTCATCGAACTCGGCGAGCACATCAAGACGGTCGGCAAGCACCAGGTCAACGCCCGGCTGCACCCCGACGTCAAGGTCGGCCTCCGCCTCGAGGTCACGGCCAAGTAACACCCCGGCACGTCGACCGATGCCCGTCCCCTGGTCAGGGGGCGGGCATCGGTCGTTTCCGGCCCCGCGGCGACCGCCGCGAAAGTGACACCGATCAGGTGTTCCGTACCGGGAACCGAACCGCCTGCGCTATCGTCCGATAGGCGGGTTTTCGGGTGAACTTGGTAAAGCTGCAGTGAAGGGGGCTCTCGCTCATGGGCGATCCGGACCAGAAGACGGTCACGCCGACCGACACGAAGAAGGACGTGCCCCCGCCGGCACCGATCCAGGTCGGCGACAAGGGCGAAGCCGGTGGCTACAAGTTCGATTCGGACGGTGTCGACGGGGTCATCACGAAGTGGAAGAACCTCCTCGACGACCTGCAGAAGGACAAGGCGTTCGCGGAACGCATCGCGAAGGTCAGGGCGCCGGGCAAGGAGTTCGCGAGCGGCGACTTCACCAAGGCGGCCAACCCCTCCGGTGACACCCTGCTCGAGCAGACCAACCGCATGATCACCTACGTGACCAACTACATCACCGCCCTCGAAAACGCCAAGAAGGGCATTCACCAGGGTGAGGACGACGCCAAGAAGGCCGTGAAGAATTCGGGGCAGGGTTTCTGACGATGACGCGCGCATTGACCTCCCGGACCAGCACCGCCCGCGCCGGTGTCGCCGTGGTGGCGGCCGCGGCGGTGCTCGGCGCCTGCGGCGGGAACGGCGGCACCGGCGCGCAGCCCGGTGGCCAGTCGCCCGCGCCGGTGTCCTCGCCGGGCCCGGCGAAACCGACGGCAGCGCCGCCCGTGCCGTCGCCGCTCAAGGCCGACGGGATCGTCGCGCAGCCGTGCACCGCGCTTTCGTCCGCGCAGACCCAGCAGATCGGGATGGTCGACCCGCAGAGCAACCCGACCAGCACCGGCCCGGGATGCGTCTGGCGTTCCGCGAGCGACGACCTGAACAAGGTGACGATCGCGCCGATGACCGCGAACAAGGGCGGTTTGGACGACATCTACGCGAACAAGGGCGCCTACTTCGAGCCGAAGACGGTCAACGGCTACCCGGCGGTGCTGTCCGGTGCGGTCGAGGACCGGTCCGAGGGCAACTGCAACCTGTGGATCGGGGTTACCGACCAGCTCGCCGTCGCGGTGCAGGCGCAGATCGCCCGCGGCGCGAACAAGGCCAACCCGTGCCCGGTCGCGGAGAAGGTCGGCGCGGCGATGATCGACAACCTCAAGGGGGGCGCGCAATGACGCGACGCGGGAACATCGATTCGGCATTTCGGCTCGTGGGAGGGTTGATCCGCCATGGGTAATGACGCGAACACCGCTGGTGAGACGCTCAAGGGCGCCGCGATCGGCGCCGGCACGGGTGCCGCGGTCGGTTCCGTGGTGCCGGTGATCGGCACCGCGGCCGGCGCGGTCGTCGGCGGCGTGGTCGGCGGGCTCGTCGGCCTCATGAGCGGCGGCCCCGAGGCCCAGAAGGCCGAGGCGAGCTTCAACAACCGCACGATCGACGGCAGGCAGATCTGGGAGCAGATCACCCAGGGCGAGGGCTCGCATTCGCTGCACGACGGGCACACGGCCGCGGGCGACCTGGCGAAAACGCACGACACGCGCGCGCAGCAGATCTCCAAGCTGAATTCCGAGATGGACGCGCACTGGGTCGGCAACTCGGGGCAGGCCGCGCAGAACGGCGCGCACCCGCTGGGGGTCTGGCTGAAGGACTCGTCGACCAACCTCGACAACAGCGGCAAGTACCTCGGCGCGCAGGCCACCTCGTTCGACAACGTCCGCAAGAACGTCCAGGAGATCGCGAAGGACCCGCCGGAGGCCGGCTTCGTCGACGGGATCAACCCGATGAGCGACAAGGACGACCAGATCGAGGAGTACAACAAGCAGGGCCAGCACAACGTCCAGGCGTTCACCACGTACTTCAGCGAAAGCGCGCAGAACGCCGCCGGCATGCCGAAGTACAACGCGTGGGACGGCAACAAGTTCTCCGACACCGGTGACGGCGGCGACTTCGGTGGTGGCGGCGGTGGTGGCGGGAGCTTCGGCGGTGGAGGTGTCGGCGGTGGCGGCGGTGGCGGCCCCCAGGGCAAGTTCGACATGCCGAAGGCCGATATGCCGAACACGCCGCACATGCCGAACCCGAACGACCCCCGGTTCAACTCGGACATCCCGAAGACCGACATCCCGAAAACGGACATGCCGAAGTTCGACGACAGCACGACCCAGGCCGGGTACACGCCGCAGAGCTACGGCCCCGGCGGCATGCCCAGCACCTTCGGCCCCGGCGGCGGATCGGCGAGCTTCGGTCCAGGCGGTGGCGGCGGTGCGGGTGACTTCGCCGCGGGCGCGTTCGGCCCCGGCGGTGCCGGGCTCGGCGCGGGTTCCGCGACCGGTTCGGGCGCGGGCGCGGCGGGTGCGGGCAAGGGCGGTGCCATGGGTGCCGGCGCGGCGGGTGCGGGCAAGGGCATGGCTGGCAAGCCCGGGATGGCGGGCATGGGCGGCATGGCGGGCCACGGTGCCAAGGGCAAGGGGCAGGACGACGAGGAGCACCAGTCGAAGTACCTCGTCGGCGACGACCCGAACGAGATCTTCGGCACCGACGAGCTCACCGCGCCACCCGTGATCGGCGAATAGCCGGTCAGTTCCCCCACCGCACAATCCCAAGACCGAGGTCAAACCGTGCTGGACCGCGCACTCACCTTCACCACCCCGACGATCACCACGCTGATCAGGCGACGTGGTGGTGAGCCACACAACACGTTCGGCGCCAAGGCCGTCTTCATGGAAGACGGCATGCGGCGCGAGCTCGACGAACGCGTCAACGAGGCGCTGGCGGAGTACGGCCTGCTCGGTCCACGCGGGATGGAACGCGGTTTCGCGGCGACCATCGAGGCGATCGCGCAGCCGCAGGTCGAGTTCTACGGATGGTTCGAGGGCAAGTTCGCGCCCGGCTTGCCCTCGAACTTCACCGTGCTCGTGGGCAGCGCGAACGGCACCGGGTTCGTCGCGGCGCGCAGCATCACCGAAGAGGTCGTCACGATCGCCCCGCTCCGCTCCGAGCAGCTCCTCCAGGGCTTCCTCGAGCAGATCCCGCCCGGCCAGCCGGGGCGCGGCCAGACGATGATCGTGGAGAAGTCCGAGTTCCTCACCGGCCGCGCGCCGCAGGCGGAAGCCGAGGACGGGTTCAGGATCATGCAGGCGGCGCCGCGCACCGGCGCGCCGCCCGCGGGCGGCAAGGAGATGCAGCGGATCCTCGGCCTCGACCGCACCGGTGGCGGCAGCGTCTACATGGCGGCGCGCACCAGGGCGGGCACGCGGCGCCGCATCGAACGGCCGTTGAACTTCATCGACACCGTCGAAGGGCGCTGGCTGATGGAGGAGCTCCCCGGCCGCGGCGACTCGCGGATCGCGTTCGCGCCCGCGACGCTCCAGCTGTTCGGCGACCGGTTACGGAGCGCGCAGAGCAGGATCATGGGCGGCTGAAGATCGCCACCCGCTCAGCCTAGCGAGTGAGGGTTCTACCCTCCGTAGCGGTAATCCACAGGTTTCCCACACCCCGGTGCGATCGCGTGTCCCCGACACGCCGATGTGGCGCTGGATCACGACACGCCGCAGGTCTTTGAACTAACTTACCCACAGCTTGTCTACAGGGTTTGACCTGCTATTTCTCTCCTGGGAGGAGTCATTGTCCCCAAGTTGTACACAGGGGATGGAGCACCTGTGACTGGTTACCGCGATTCATCCACAGGTAGTACACAGCGGCGTCCCCAGGCTGGTTTGCACTCGTCCGTCCGGGCGATCTAGCGTGCTCCGGCCGGGCAGTGCGGAGCGCGGCCGGAACGCCCGCGGGGAACCACCGCACGCGCCCGGAAGATCCGGCATACTAGAACACGTGTTCGACAGAACGTCCCGGTGACCGGTGCCGTCGAGGCCCGGCCGCCGCGGATCTGTTCCCGTTACGAGGAGGTGTCCGCAGCGGTGGCGCTGACCGACGACCGCGGTCCGATGTTCTCCGATCCAGGGCCGAGCGACCCGGGGCCGGAGCCCGGCACTTTCGACCGCCAGCCACCGCAGGACATCGCCGCGGAGCAATCCGTGCTCGGCGGGATGCTGCTGTCCAAGGACGCCATCGCCGACGTGATCGAGGCGATCGGCCCGAGCGACTTCTACCTGCCCAAGCACCAGGCCGTCTACGACTGCATTCTCGACCTCTACGGCAGGGGTGAGCCCGCCGACCCGATCACCGTGTCGGCCGAGCTGGAACGCCGCGGCGAGCTCGGCAGGGTCGGCGGGGCGCCGTACCTGCACACCCTGATCGCGACCGTGCCCACGGCGGCGAACGCGGGGTACTACGCCGAGATCGTGTCCGAGAAGGCGGTGCTGCGCAGGCTCGTCGAGGCGGGCACCCGGATCGTGCAGTACGGCTACGGCGCGAACAGCGCCGACGGCGGCAACATCGACGAGGTGGTCGACCGCGCGCAGGCCGCGATCTACGACGTCACCGAGAAGCGCACCAGCGAGGACTACGTCGCGCTGGAGGAGCTGCTCCAGCCGACCATGGACGAGATCGACGCGATCGCCTCGCGCGGCGGCCAGTCGTTCGGCATCCCGACCGGGTTCATGGACCTCGACGACGTGACCAACGGCCTGCACCCCGGCCAGATGGTCATCGTCGCGGCCCGTCCCGGTGTCGGCAAGTCGACACTGGGGCTGGACTTCGCGCGCTCGTGCTCGATCAAGCACGGCATGAGCAGCGTCATCTTCTCGCTGGAAATGAGCCGCACCGAGATCGTCATGCGCATGCTCTCGGCCGAGGCGAAGATCCGGCTCGCCGACATGCGCGGTGGCCGCATGACCGATGACGACTGGACGCGGCTGGCGCGCCGGATGAGCGAGATCTCGGAGGCGCCGCTGTTCGTCGACGACTCGCCGAACATGACGATGATGGAGATCAGGGCGAAGGCGCGGCGGCTCAAGCAGCGCAACGACCTCAAGCTCGTGGTCGTCGACTACCTCCAGCTGATGACCTCCGGCAAGCGCGTCGAATCCCGTCAGCAGGAAGTGTCGGAGTTCTCCCGTCAGCTGAAGCTGCTGGCGAAGGAGATCGAGGTGCCGGTGATCGCGATCAGCCAGCTGAACCGTGGTCCCGAACAGCGGACGGACAAGCGCCCGATGCTGTCGGACCTGCGAGAGTCCGGTTCGCTGGAGCAGGACGCGGACATCGTGCTGCTGATCAACCGGCCCGACGCGTGGGAACGCGACGACCCGCGCGCGGGCGAGGCCGACCTGATCCTCGCCAAGCACCGCGCCGGGCCGCAGTCGACCATCGTGGTGGCGCACCAGCTGCACTACAGCCGGTTCGCCGATCTCGCCCAGAGCTAGAGCAACCTCCGCCGGAGTCCCTGATCGAGCAGGCACCACTAAAGCGACGGATTGTCGCTATAGTGGTGGTGTAGGTACAGGGACTCGAGGGGAGACACGATGAAAATCCTGGTCAGTGGGGCGGGGACAGCCGGGCTCTGCGCCGGCATCGACCTGGCGCGGGCCGGACACGAGGTCGAGGTCATCGAGCGGACGAACCGCCTGCGCGCCAACGGTTCGCCGATCGATGTGCGCGGCGCGGCCATCGAGACCGCGCGCGGCATGGGCATCCTCGACGCGGTGCTCGAAAACCGGATCACGATGACCGAGCGGACCCGGTTCGTCGACCGGTCCGGCACGGCCGTCGCGCCCTTGGTGGGGCAGGAAATCAACGAGACACCCGATGACATCGAGATCCCTCGCGAAGACCTCATGGGCATCCTGCGCCAGGCCCTGCCCGAGCAGGTGGACCTGCGCTTCGAGGAGTCCATCGCGATGCTGGCCGACGACGGGGACCGGGTCGCGGTCACCTTCGCCTCCGGCCGCGAGGCCGACTACGACATCGTCGTCGGCGCCGACGGGGCGCATTCGGCGGTGCGCCGGCTGGTGTTCGGCCCGGAGGAGGAGTTCGCCGAGCACCTCGGGGTGTACGTCGCGATCGGGGACGCGCCCGGCCAGGCGACTCCCGGCGAACGCGTGACGGAAATCCTCAACCTGCCGGGGCGCTTCGCCGGCGTGGCCCGCTACCGCGACAAGGCGCTGGGAATCTTCGAGTTCCGGTCCGGGCCGATCGACTACGACCACCACGACCTGGACGCGCAGAAGCGCATCCTGGCCGAGGCCTTCGCCGGGATCGAGGACTGGAAGGTCCCCGAGCTGGTCAGGACCGCCCAGGACGACCCCGACCTCTACTTCGACGTCCTCGCCCAGATCGTCATGCCGACCTGGCACCGGGGACGGGTCGTGCTGATCGGGGACGCCGCGCACTGCGCGACCCCGATGGCCGGGCGCGGTGTCTCGCTGGCCCTGCTCGGTGCGTGGACGCTCACCGAGGAGCTCGGTCGCCACGGCGAGGACCTCGAAGCGGCTTTCACCGCCTACGAACAGCGCCAACGCCCGCACGCCGCGGCGGCCCAGGAGTTCGCGCGCGGCGGAGCCGACCTCATGGTTCCCGCCACCTGGGAGGCCATCGAGGCGCGCAACACCCGGCTGCGCGCGGCCCAGCCGCACTAGGCGAACGGCGCTTTCCTTCGGCCCGCCCGGCGCCGCCGTAGGCTGCCTTCCGTGACCGACGATGGACCGACGCCGGAACCGGCCCGCCGCCCTGGCGGGCGCACCGCCAGGGTGCGGCAGCGGATTCTCGAAGCCGCCGCCGAGCTGATCGCCCGCGACGGGCTCGGCGGCCTGCGCTACGACCAGGTCGCCGAGCTCGCCGTGGTCAACCGGGCCAGCGTGTACCGCAACTGGCCCGACCGCACCACGCTGGTCGCCGACGCGCTCACCACCTTCGGCGCCGACGCCGCGCCCCTGAACGATTCCGGCGACCTCGACGCCGACCTCGTCGACTTCCTCGAAGCCCTCGCCGCCGCCACCGCGAACCCGGAAGGCCGGGCGCTGCTGACCGTGGTGGCCTCGGCGCGGGAGGACCCCGATCTGCGGGCCATCGTCGACGAGGTGTTCGACCGGCGGCAGGCGCCCCTGCTGGCCCGCCTGCGGACCGCGGTCGAGCGCGGTGAGCTGCCCGCGACCGACCTTTCCCTGCTCAGCGCGATGCTCACCGGGCCCGTCCAGCTGTTCGTCAGCCGCGGTTCCCGCACGTTCACCCGAGCCGACGCGCACCGAGTCAGCGCGAGCGTGCTCGCCGGCGTGCGAGCCACCGCCGCCGAAGAAGCCCGAAACGCTCAGCCCCGCTGAGGGCGCGGGTCACGGTTACTACTCAGCGTTTCGTTTCGTACCTGGTCATCATCACGCCGCCGGGAAACGTCCGCGTCTCCACCAGGTTCAGGTTCACCCAGCTGTCCACCGCGGTGAAGAACGGCGTGCCGCCGCCGACCAGGACCGGATGGGTGACCAGCACGTACTCGTCGATCAGCCCGGCCCGCATCGCCACCCCGGCGAGCGTCGCGCCCCCGATCTCCATCGGGCCGCCGTCCCCGTCCTTCAGCCTGGTGATCTCGGCGAGCGCGTCCCCGGTGACCAGGCGGGTGTTCCAGTCGACCTGGTCGATCGTCGACGAGAACACCACCTTCGGCGTGGCCCGCCAGTTCCGCGCGAACTGGATTTCCGCCGGGGTCGCGTCGGGCTGCTCGTCGCCGGTCGGCCAGTAGGAGCTCATCGTCTCCCACAGCTTCCGGCCGTACAGCGACGTGCTGGTGGCCAGCTCCTGGTCGAGCCACCACTGGAACAGCTCGTCACTCGGCTCGCTCCAGCCGATGTCGTCGCCCGCCGCGGCGATGTATCCGTCCAGGGTCAGGTTCATGCCCCAGCTCAGTTTCCGCATGGTCCAGCCTTCCGTCAGTGGATGTCCGATACAGACCAGCGCGGCGCCGGAAACTCATCGGTGCACGAGCTGGGCCGGGGCGTAACACAGTTCGAGGATCCCGGACGGGAAGGCCGTGCTCTTCACCAGGCGCAGCCGCACGGCCTCGGTCAACTCCGGGACCAGCGACGCGCCTTTGCCGGTGATGGCGGGAAGCACCCACAGCCGGTACTCGTCGACGACACCGAGCTTGATCAGCGAATGCACGAACTCGGTGCCACCGGCGGCGACGAGGTCCTTACCGGGCTCGGCCTTGAGCTTCGCGATTTCTTCCGCCGTGTCACCACTCGCGATCCGGGTCTCCGGCCAGTCGTCGGCGGCCTTGAGCGTGCGGGAGAACACGACCTTGGGGATCTCGTTCATGGCCTTGGCGGACGGGTGGTCGGCGGTGGGCCAGTACCCGGCCATGATCTCGTAGGTGTTGCGGCCCATGAGGAACGCCCCGGCCTCCCACAACCGTCTGACGAAGTAGTCCTCCTGCTCGGGGTCGTCGATCGACATCATGACGTCCCGGATCCCGTTGTCGCCGTCGGCGCTCTTGCCGTCGAGCGAAACGTAGAACCCCAGAATCAGCTTGCGCATTTTCCTCCAGTTTTTCGTTCCGCGCCAGGGGATCCGGCGCGGGTGAGGTCAGACGACGGCCGACTCGAGCCACGACCGCCACGCCGTTTCGATCTCGCACTCGTCCTCGTCGTCGGAAAAGCTGTGGTATCCGACGACGAGGACGTTCCGATAACCCTTGACCAGCAAGATGATGCCGTGCCGGGTGCGCACACCGGCGAAGTACGGCAGGCCGAGGAACTCGACCACGCCGTCGGTGGCGGGCAGGCCGGGCACGTTCAGCCGCACACGCGCACCCCGGCCGATTTCACCGGTCACCGACAGCGCGTCCGCGAACCGCGACCACACCCGCTCGGTGTCCGACACGGCCGGGCCGACCAGGAACAGGTTGCGCGTGGCGTGGCGGCCGGGGAAGTGCTTGAGGTAGGCGGCGAGCTGCCTGAGGTACATCAAGTCGCCCGCCTTCATGCTGTCGTAGTACTCCTCGTCCCAGTCGTCGCTCAGGATGCCGCTGTGCACGAAGCGCAGGACGGTGCTGCCGCCGTCCCTGCCTTCGAGGAGGTACTCGAAAGCGCTGAACGTGCCGTCCTGGCCGCCTTCGCGGAAGGCAAGGCGGTTACCCGGCTCCCACGCGGTGATCGTGGACTTCTGGACGAACCCCATCGCGTCCGCCATGTCCAGGGTGTTCGTGCCGCCTTCCCGCGGTTCGATCTCGGTGCGCCCCATGAACCACGAGTCGACGCCGGGGCCGGTGGCGATGGCCGCCCACACCTGCTCCGGAGTGGCGTCCAGGGTGATCTCGTCGGTGACCTCGAAGTCGTTCCCCATGTCAGGAATCCTTGCCCTCGCCCGTGTTTTCCCCGGCGCTCGTCTTGGGGCTGGGGTGCAGCGCGATCACGACCCGGTGATCGCGGCCGCGTGGCGCGTTCTCGTCGTGGTACCGGCTGACCAGCTCGGCGGCCGCGGCGGTCAACTCCTCGGCGAAAGCGGCCCGGTCGGCGGCGTTCGCGAAGCGCACCTCCGCGTCCAGCCCGAAGGTCGCCAGTGGTTTGCGGGCCTGGCGGGCGCCCGCGATCTGGGCGCCGACCTCACGAACGAGCCGGGTGGCCAGTGCGAGCAGCCAGCCCGCCGACAGCCGGTCCGGGGAGCGCGCCGGGTCGGGCTGCACGGCGGCGAGCACGGCGGGCGAGATCACGTAGGACCGGGCCGTCGCCCGCATGAGGCGCTCGGTGACGTTGCCCTTCTTCCGCTCCTCGACCAGCTCGATCAGGCCGTGCCGTTCCAGCTCCCGCAGGTGGTAGTTGATCTTCTGCCGGGCGAGCCCGACCCGCGCGGCCAGCATCGTGGCCGAGGCGGGCTCGGCCAGTTCGGCCAGCAGCCTGGCCCGCATCGGGTCCAGCGTGGTCTCGGCGGCCGCGGGGTTGTCGATCACTGCTACGTCCAGCATGCGACAACCTTCGCACCGACAAATTTAAACGTCAAGACAAATATTTTTTTCGGTGACCGTCATGGATCACCGCCAGCTGAAGGCCTTTTCTCACGCCGCGCGCTACTCCGCGGGCAGCCAATCGAGCTTCTGCCCGTGGGGCGCGGCCAGCGCGAGCGGGCGGCCGTCGAGCGCGAGCACGGAAACCGCCGGGCCGTCGGCGAGCTCGGGAACCGTGGCGGCCAGTTCGGGGAAGACCTCGGCTCCCTCACAGGAAATCCAGTGTCCCGGCAGACCGCGGACGAGCTCGGCGAACGCGTCGCGGGCCGAGGCGGGCACCTGGTACAGCACGGAACTGTGGAAGATCACGAGTGTCGCGTCGCGCGGCGCCTGCGCGGCCAGTGCGGGAAGGTCCGCGAGCAGATCGCCGCGGACCAGGTGGGGCGGGTCGGCGCGGACGATGTCGACGGCGGCGCGCAACCGCTCCCGGCGGTGCCGGTGCTCCGGCCAGATCAGGGTTTCCAGCCAGCGCAGGTCGTCGTCTTCGGTGACGTCGAGTGGGTTGAGATCGATCCCGGCGCGCCACACCACGGTGGGCATCCGCGACGGCAGCGGAACCGGCCCCGACGACTCGCACGAGAGCAGGACGGGACTGTCCGCGGGGCCGAAGACCTGCGGATGCCCGGTGTACCGGTACCGGTACGCGTCGGGGTACAGGCAAAGCCCCGCCGACGCCCCGACCTCCAGCAACGCCAGCGGTTGCGGCAGCCGCGCCAGCACCGGCAGGAGCACGCCGCAGCGAGCGGCCTCGTTGGTCTGGGTCCGGCGGGCGGTCATCGTGGCCGCCAGCTCGGTCCAGTGCCGGACCGCCCACTCGCGGAACGCGCCGGGCTCGCCGACCGGTGCGCCGAGGTACCGGGCCGCGGCGAACAGCAGGTTGGGCTGCCGCTTCGGTTCGGGCAGCCGGTCGAGGAGATCGAGCAACCGGCCGTCGTCGGCGACGGCGAGGGAAAGCTGCTCGTACGTCTTGGACTGTCCGCGTGCTTCACGCAGCCCGAACGCCCGGTACTCGTCGGCCGTCGCGCCGCGCCCCATCACGCCTCCGCGAGTTCGGCGAGCTTGTCGACGGACGCGCGGAGCTTGTCCGCCGTGGTGGCACGCGCGAGGGCGAAGCGGTTCTCGTCGGTCAGGCGGGACCAGTCGTAGGTGTGCGTGACCAAGGTGTGCGTCTCGTCGACGGGCTCCAGCTCCCATCGCCAGAGGTGACCCGGCGGCCGCGCGCCGGGCTCCGCGGGGCGCCAGGCGATGCGGCGTCCCTCCTCGAATTCCACGACATGGTTCTCACGCACCTGGTTCACCGTGAGCGTCATGGTGAACACCTCGCCGGTACCGCGGACGCGCTGACCGGCGTCCGCCGCGGCGAGGTTGTCGTTGCCGTCCCATCCCGGCTGCCGCGACGGGTCGGCGATCAGCTCGAAGATCCGCTCGGCGGGCGCGGCGATCTCGCGCCGCGTGGTCACGACGGTTTCGGTGTTGTCGGTCATTGTTCGATCGAACCACCGCCGCCGTGTGCGGCAACACCCTTTTCTCCTGACAGCACAACGGTCGCGAGCACGCGGCGCGTGCGACCCGGCGCGGGCGGATTCGCGAGCCGGGGTTGGAGCACGCGCGTGAGCTCACGCCGCAGTTCGGCGGCTTCGGCGTCGTCGAGCCACATCCCGGCCAAGCCGTAGCTGACCTCGTCGCGTACGACGTCGAAACCGTCGCGGTCGAGGTAGCGGTCGAACTCGCCGAGGAGCCCCGCGACGAAGCCCATGAACGCCTGGCGGTGCTCGTCGGCGCTCATCGCGGCGAACTCGTCCAACCCGATGTCGGCCGCGCTGAGCCGCAGCACGTAGGTGCGTTCCACCGCGCCGCGCACCCGGCGCTCGGCGACGACCGCGAGCACGCCGGCATCGACGAGCTTCGCGACGTGGCGGTACAGCGTGGTGGGCGGCACGTCGGCGAGCTCGTCCCGCAACGCGCTCGTGGTGAGCGCTCGATCGCCGAGGAACGCCCGCACGACCCGCAGGCGAACCGGGTGCAGGAGCAGATCGGCCGAGGTCATAACCGGCATCCTAGCATTTTGCTTCCATTTTCAGTAATGTTACCAAAATTGGAAACAGTAACGTGTGGGGGAGTCATGACCGAAAGACCGACCGCGGACGAACAACTGGCCTGGATCGTGGACGCTTCGGCGCGCGGGCCGCTGCCGGAAACCGAAATTCGGCGCCACCTCGCATCGGCACTGCTCGACGCGAGCGGCGGGCCGTCGGGAGTCAACGCGGCACTGGCCGGGGTCGGCGGACTGACGAAGATCCGGACCGTCGACTCGGAACCCGATCGAGCTCGCGCCGTCGTGCACGGCGACGGCGCCGACTACGTGCTGACGATCCACGTGGACGAAGCGGGCCTCGTGGACGATCTCGGTCTCGTCCCCGACGAACCCGTCCCGGTGTCGTGGGCCGAAGTCGACACCCGCCTCGCGCCGCTGGGAAAACGCGTGTCGTTCGCGGCGGGCGAGGTCGAGGACGGACGGTTCCGGATAGTGCACGGCCTGGACGCCGACACGCCGCGGCCGATCGGCTCGGCGTGCAAGTTGTACGTGCTCGGCGCGCTCGCGCAGGCCGTCACCGATGGCACGGCGGCCTGGGACGAGCCGCTGGAGATCCGCGAGGACTGGAAGAGCGTGTCTTCGCGCGATTTGCCCTGCCGAGCGCTCACCCTCGCCGAATTCGCCGACCACATGATCTCGACGAGCGACAACACCGCGACGGACCACCTGATCCACCGCATCGGCCGGGAGGCGGTCCACCGCCAGCTCACCTTGTTCGGCAACCAGCGGCCGGAGGCGAGCATCCCGTTCCTGACCACCAAGGCGCTGTTCCAGCTCAAGCTCGTCCTGGACACGGCACCGGCCGAGCGGTACCTCGCCCTGCCGCGGTCCGCGCGGGCGACCGCGCTGGAAGAGCTGGAACGCGCACCGCTGCCCGAAAACCGGGCGCTTTGGCCGCGCCCCAAGTACATCGACGAGATCGAATGGTTCGCCTCACCGAGCGACGTCTGCCGTGCCTACGCGGGACTGCACCGGTTCGGCATGCCCGAGATCGACCACGCACTCTCGACCAACGACGACGGTCTCGCGCTGGACCCGGCCCGGTTCCGGTCCACCTGGTACAAGGGCGGCAACGAACCCGGCGTCATCTCGCTGAACTACCTGGCCCGCACCGGCGACGACCGGACGCTGGCGGTCAGCGCGATGGTGTCCGATCCCGACGAGGATCTCGACACGATGTCCGTGGCGCTCAAGGGTTTCTCCGCCATCCGGGGCGCGTTCGCCCTACTCGCGCGGTGCGTCAGCGCACCATGATCAGGCGGATGCACTGCGGGGTGCCGGGCCGGTCCTGCACGCTGACCGTACCGCTGACCTGCTTTCCTTTCGTGGTCCCGGAAACCTCGACGTCGATCTTCAGGCCGCCGCCGGTGGCAGAGCCGACGGTGAGGCTGGTCGGCGGTTCGATCGACAGCAGGATCACGCCCTCCAGGATGGTGCCCGAGTTCGGGCACTTCATCGCACCGGCGCCCTTGGGGTCGTTGGCGTTCAGCTTGTCCACGAACTGCTTCGCCAGTGCCACGGCCTTTTCCCGCGACTCACCGCCGGAGGAGCTGGACGGGGCGGCGGACGGTGTGTCCGAAGTGGACTCCGACGGCGCCGAGGGCGGCGGGGCGACCGGGCCCGCCTGCGCGCCGTCGTCCTTGCTCAGGAAGAACCCGGGAGCGACGAAGCCGGTGATCGCGAGGGCGAGCAGGACCACGACGCCGATCGCGATCGCCGCCCACAGCCCGGCCTTGCTCTTCTTCGGCGGCCCGCCCGGCGGGTAGCCGTACCCCTGCGGATGACCGGGTCCTTGCGGATAGCCGTAACCGTGGCCCTGCGGGTGACCGGGATGGCCCCAGTTGCCTGGCTGCTGAGGGTGGCTCATGGGGTTTGCCTTCCGCGTTCGGTGTGCGGCACAGCACGATCTTGCCGTCCCGGGTTTTCAAAGTCATCAGGAACAGTGCCGCGTGCCGGTCAGGAGCCGAGTTCGCCGTAGCGGGTCGCGAACTTCCCCAGCAGCCTGCCGAAGGCGGCCTTGTCCTCGTCCGGCCAGTCGGCCATCACTTCGGCGAACACCGCGCGGCGGAACCGGTGCATGCGCTCGACCTGCTCGCGGCCAGCAGCGGTCAGCACGAGCGTCGACTTGCGTCCGTCGCGCTGGTCGGCTTCGCGGCGCAGGAAACCGTCGTCGACGGCACGCGCGACGACCCGGCTCGCGCGCGGCTGGTCGAGGGTCAGCGCCTGCCCGATCGAGGTCACCGTGCAGGCGGTGCCGCGCTGGTCGCATTCCTCCACGGCGTCCAGCACGCCGAGCACGGCCTGGTCCACGGTGTCGCCGGTGCGCTCGCGCGACAGCTTGGACAGCGACCGGCGCCCGAGGCTCCGGCGGATCGCGATCATCGCGCGCTCCACCTCGACGACCGGATCCGCCATTCCGCACTCCCTTGCTACTGGTTCCGCCACCTGCACCTCCTGCTCGAAGAAGTGCTGGACGGAACCGTCCCCGCCGAGGGCCTGACCCGACGCCACTGGCAGCTATTCCACACGATCGCGAACGGCACGGACACCCGAGCAGGTCTCGAAGCCGCGCTCGCGCCGTTCGCACAGCCGGACGACGGACCGCTGGCACCTGTGAGGGATCTCGGACGAGGAGTACGCGACCACGGTGGACGTGCTCGAACGGATGGCGGCCACGCTCGAAGGACTGCGATCGGAATATTTCGCGGCGGAGGAGCGTAGAGTGTCACATAGTTGAACTTTCAACCTTGGAGGCTGGGATGCCGACCGCTCCCGTGCTCTACCTGAGCCACGGCGCACCGCCGCTCGCCGACGACGCCACCTGGACCCGCCAGTTGCGCGAGCTGTCCGCGGACTTGGCGAAGCCGACCGCGATCCTGGTGGTGTCGGCGCACTGGGAAGAGGCCCCGCTGACCATCGGTGCCACCACGACCGTGCCGCTGGTCTACGACTTCTGGGGCTTCCCCGAGCGCTACTACCGCGTGACCTACCCGGCCCCCGGCGCACCGGAACTCGCCGAAAAGGTGCGAAAACTGTTGCGCGCCAAGGAAACCCCGGTGCACGAGGCGCCGGAGCGCGGGCTCGACCACGGTGCTTACGTGCCGCTGGTGGAGATGTTCCCCGACGCGGACGTGCCGGTGCTCCAGATCTCCATGCCGTCACTGGATCCGCGCGACCTGTTCGAACTGGGCAGGCGGCTCGCCCCGTTGCGCGACGAGGGCGTGCTGATCATCGGCAGCGGGTTCTTCACGCACAACCTGTCCGCGATGGGCGCGGTGACCGGCAGCGACGGCGCGCCGCCCGCGTGGTCTTCGGAATTCGACGCGTGGGGCGCGGAAGTGCTCGGCAGCGGTGATCTCGACGCGCTGCTCGACTTCCAGCACAAGGCCCCCGCCGCCGCGCTCGCGCACCCGCGCATCGAACACTTCGCGCCGCTGTTCGTCTCGCTCGGCGCCGGAACCCCTGACGCCACACCGGAAACCGTGATCGACGGCTACTGGTTCGGCCTGGCGAAGCGGTCCGTCCGCATCGGCTGAAACGACAAACGGGCCCCGGGAGCTGGCTGCTCCCGGGGCCCGTTTTTTCGGTGCTACTCGATCACATGGTGTGGAACTTCTTGCCGGTGAACTTGGCCAGGAACTTCTGGATCAGGCTCAGCGGGGTGGAGGGCATCTCAGCCGTTGCGGGGGCCTGAGCTGTCTCCGGGGTGAGGTGCACGCCGTTGAGGGCGGGCAGGGTGTGCATCGGGTTGGACACGCCCGTCAGCGTCGGCAGCGAAACCGGCAGCTTCGGCAGCGAGTCCACCGCGGGCACCGTGACCGGCAGGTCGGTGGGCAGGGTGTGCGGCACGTCCTCGCGCTGGCCCACGCCGGGCAGCGAGGGGAGCGCGGGCAGCGCCGGGAGCGCGGCACCGCCACCGGTCAGCGACTTGCCACCGATGCCGGGGATGCTGGGCACCTCCGGCTGCGGCAGCGAGGGCAGCACGTCGATCGGCAGCTCGTCGCCGTCGATCGGCAGGTCGATCTGCGGCTCGTTCTCGATGGTGGTGTCGTTCGTGGCCGCGGCCGCCGCGTGGGCGACCAGTGCCAGCGGAACGTCGTAGACCTGCACCAGCGCGCCGATCGGCAGCTGGCCGTCGAAGCCGTCGAGGCTGCCGAATTCGCCGTCGGTCACGTCCTTGCCACCAGTGGTGCCGGTGGTGGTGTTGTTGCCGACCGCGTCCGCGACGCCTGCCGCCGCGACCGCGTCGCCGAACACCTGCGGGACCGCCGCGAGCGGGACGTCGATGATGTCGCCGGCGCCACCGCCGTCGACGCCCGAGGTGGTGATGTCACCACCCGAGTGCACCTCGGTGGTGTTCGAGCCGAGCCCGGTGGCCTTGGCCAGCGGGGCGACAGCGTCGCCGAAGACCTGCGCGATCGGCATCGCGTCGGCGCTGACCACGTCACCGGCCACGGCGCCGCCGTCACCGTCGGTCTCGCTGTCGCCGCCCGCGGTGGACACGACGTCGTTCGTGCTCTCGCCCGAAACCAGCGCGATGAGCCCGGCGGCGTCGCCGAACACGGTGCCCGCACCGGCGACCGGGACCTGCACGATGTTGCCGCCGACGGCGGAGTCCTTACCGGTCGCGTGAGCCTTGCCGCCCGCGAGGGAGTCGGTCAGGTTCTCGCTGGCACCGGTGCCGGTGCCGATGAACGAGCCGCCGAGGCCGTGCACCTGCAGCGGCAGCGAAGCCGGCACGAAGCCGATGTTGCCCGAGGCGCCCGCCTTGTCGCCGGTCGCCTTGACGTCGCCGCCCGCGGTGGAGGTGGTGTCGGTGGTGGCTTCACCGGTGCCGCGCCCGATGTGCGACGCGCCGACGCCGAAGACCTGCGCCGGGACCGACAGCGGGGTGGCGACCAGGTTCGAGTCCAGCAGGCCGTTGTCGTCCTGCGTGTTGCCGCCGCCACCGGCCTTGACGACCTTGGTCTCGGTCGCGGTGCCGTGGCCCTGGCCGATGTAGGAGCCGCCGACACCGAGGACCTCGGCGGGCACCGCGAGGGGAACCTGGACCAGGTTGCCCGCCGCACTGCCGTCGTTGCCCTGCGTGCCGTTGTAGCCGCCGGCCTTGACGTTTTTCTCCTCCGACGTGGTGCCGGAGGCGTTGCCGATGTGCGACGCGCCGATACCCAGCACCTCGGGGGTGAGGGCGGGCTGGGCGGCGACGTCGTTCCCGGCGAGGAACGAGCCGTTGCCGGTGGTGTAGGTGCCGTCACCGGCGACCGCGTCGGTGGTGTTGTCGCACAACGCGTGCGCGTTGCCGATGTAGGTGCCACCGATGCCGCACGCCTCGACCGGCAGCGCGACCGGGGCGTCGACCAGGTTGCCCGATCCGGCGGACTTGTCACCGGTGGTGCTCGAGAAGCCACCCGACTTCACGGTGCTCGACGTCGACCCGGCGCTGGCGTAGTCGCCCAGCGCGTTGCCGGTGGTGGCGTTGCCGATCCAGGACGCGGCGTTGTTCGCGACGTTGGCGACGAGCGAGCCCTGCGGCTGCACGATGTTGCCCGCCACGAACGACTTGTCGCCGTGGGTCTGGATGTAGCTCGGGATGTCGTTGAGCCCGGGGGTGGTGCCACCCGCGGTCGCGTCGGCGACCGAGTTGGACACGGTGTCCGCGTCGGAGCCCCACGCCGTGACCGCGTTGCCGTTGAGCTTCACGGGCAGCGCGATCGGCGCGCCGACCACGTTGCCGGTGACGCTGCCGCCGTCGCCGTCGCTCTGGATCCAGCCGCCCGCTTCGGCGTTGGTGTCGGCGTCGTACTCGCTGTAGGCGTTCGCCAGCAGCCCGGAGACCGCGTTGCCGGTGACCTGGATCGGGGTCGCGAACTGCGGCGCGACCACGTTGCCGGAGGTGCCGGACCCGGTGCCGTCGGTCGAGGTGTTGCCGGTCTCGACGACGCTCTGGCTCGCGGAGCCCTTGGTGCGCGC
Source organism: Amycolatopsis sp. CA-230715 (assembly GCF_018736145.1). GTDB lineage: Bacteria > Actinomycetota > Actinomycetes > Mycobacteriales > Pseudonocardiaceae > Amycolatopsis. The sequence goes on along the minus strand of NZ_CP059997.1, from coordinate 4,202,654 downwards.
GCTGCCGCCCGCGCCGCCGATGGCGTTACCCGCGAGCTGGACGGGCAGCGCCCAGTCCAGCGCGACCGCGTTGCCCGCGAGGCCGGAGTGCGACCCGTCGGTGGCGACGTCCTGGTTGTGCTCGTAGGTCTGCGTGGCCTCGGAGCCGTCGACCTCCGCGTCGCCGAGAGCGGCGACCGCGTTGCCGGCGATCTGCACCGGAACGGTCACGTCACCGGAGACCTTGTTGCCCTTGAAGGCATCGTCGGTCAGCGTGAAGTTGGGGTCGGTGATCTCGCCGACGCCCTGCGCGATGTCGCCCTTGCCCATGGCCTGACCGGCCTTGACCGTGGTGTCGGCGGCCTTCGTCGCGGCACCGGCCGCCTTCTTGGCGACGTCGGTGGCGGGCTTCGCGGCGTCGGTGACCGGCTTGGCCGCCTTCGTCAGCGGCGCCAGTGCCTTCTTGAGCGGTTCGGTGACCGGCTTGGTGCTGATCTCGCCCTTGTAGCCCGGCATGTCGAGCTGCCCGAGCGGGGTGCCGATCGCGTTCTGCTCGATGTCAACGGGGATGTTGACGTTCAGGTCGAGCGGGCCTGCGGGGGAGTCGGGGTTCCCGCCTTCGTCGGCGGAAGCGATGCCAGTGCCCAGCATCAGCAAACCACCCGTGACCAACGCGGTCTGGATTCCGCGCTTCGCCCAGGTCTGCATGAGTTGGATCTCCTTTTTTCTTGGGTTCCCTTGCGGGCTTGTGAGTCCCTCTCGGCGAATTCGCGCACGACGAGGGAGGGGTGGGTGCGGAGAATTGGTCCGCACCCGGGGGCGGGCACAAAGGTGTGCGCCGCGGGAATTGCGGGGAAATGGAAGGCGACGCGCTGCCGCACGGAAATGGCGGCGATTCAGGGCGCGTCGGCTGCCCCGCGCGGGAAATCAGTCAGGAGTGACACCGGGCTGCGCGCCCGGCTCGAACGGCAGGTGCCGCACACCGGCGAGCAGCGTGCTCGGCTCGATGTAGTCGTACACGGTCGCGGCCGCGGCGGGGATGCCGAGCAGCGGACCGTCGAAGTGGCCGCCGACGGTGGAACCGCCGGGAGTGGCCGGGAAGCTCAGCGGGACCAGCGGGGACTGGCCGGGCGCGAACGGAGCGGGGAAGTCACCGCGGTGCTCGTCACGATCGGACTTGGTGCCGTGGGCGACGTCGTCCGAGAGCGCCTTCGAGGTCGTCGCGGGCGAGGAGAGGAAGGGGCCAGCCAGCGCGGCCGCCGGGTCGAGCACCGGTGCGGCGACCGGCGGAAGCGCCGGGAGCGGAGCCGGTTCGGTGACCGGGTTTTCGGTGTCGTCCTGGCCCGGCAGCACCGAGGGCAGTTCCGGGAGCAGGCCCTTCTTCTTCGGGTCGAGGACCTTGCCGATCTCCTCGCCGAGATCGAACGACCCCGGCGGCGGGGTCAGCGCGCGGTCGATGACCTGCGGCGCGTCCTCCGGCTTCCACACGATGTGCTCGACGGCGCCGAGCGTGTCGCCGACCGGGCGGACGACCGCGTTGTCCGCGAGGTCCCGCACGGCACCGGCGACCTGGTCGGCTGCCGTCTCGTCGATGTTCCCGGCGCCGATCACGCGGTGCTGGCGGTGCTTGAGGTGGGTGCGGTCGAAACCGGGGTCCATCGGCCGCGGCGACGGGGCCGCGCCGGTGACTTCCTGCCAGCCGTGCACGGCCGCGCCGGTGGCGTCGCCGACGAACTCGGAGACGCCGCCGGTGACGTGGTTGACACCGTGCACGGCGGCGTTGGTGATCGGGGTGAGGTCCGAGTCGCCGCGCTCGGACTCGGACGCAGACGCGGAAGCGGAGGCGTGCGCGGAAGAGGTCTCGGTGGTGGCGCCCGCGATGGTGGTCGACAGTGCCCACGCGGCGGCGGTTCCCGCGAGCGCGCCGCCGAGCACGAGCAGGGCACGCGAGAACCAGCGGCCGGCACGTGCCGTACCCCGCTGTCCCCTCGGTGCCGACTGCCTCACAGTGCTCCTTGTCCGCGTTTCGCCGTAACTGGATTTGCTCTGGGTGAACCGGATTTCGCGTTTCTGTTCCGGTGTCGCCCTACGAGACAATCAAATCGGGGAAGGCGAGCGCGACTTCGACGCGACTTGATTGCACGATCGTGTGAAGAACACATCGTGTGGCCGGGTCTGACATTCGGTAATCGGAGCTGGCCGTCCTCGGCTACTCGCGAGTCGGGTGCGAACGGGCACACCGTGGCGCTCTGGGGCGCTCTGGCACGTCTCCGCGGCCCGGGACCGATACTGTGTGCCGGTGAGCGACGCCCAGGGCAACACCGACCAGAACCCGTTCCGCGACGGGGATTCCGATGTGGCGAAGCTGGTGCCGAGGGGGCTGCGGATCGGCGCCGCGCTGTCGTGGCGCTTCCTCGTCGTGATCGCCGCGCTGTACGTCGTGCTGTGGCTCGTCGGCTACCTGTCGGTGGTCGTGATCCCGGTGTCGATCGCGCTGCTGCTCGCCGCGCTGCTCGCCCCCGCCGTTGCGCAGCTCGTCAAGGCGAAGGTGCCGAAGGGGCTCGCCGCGGCGATCGTGCTGATCGCCGGGCTCGCGGTGCTCGGCGGGCTGCTCACGTTCGTCGTCGTGCAGTTCACCGACGGCCTCCCCGAACTGCAGCGCCAGCTGAACCAGAGCCTCCTGCAGATCAAGGACTGGCTGATCAACGGGCCGATCCAGCTCGGCCAGGACCAGTTCCAGGGCTTCGTCGACAAGGCGATCGCGTTCCTGCAGGACAACCAGGCCGCGCTCACCGACAGCGCGCTCACCACCGCCAGCACGGTCGGCGAGGTGCTCACCGGGTTCGTGCTGACGCTGTTCGTGCTGATCTTCTTCCTCAGCGGCGGCGACGGGATCTGGACGTTCCTGATGCGCGGCATCCCCGCGCACGTGCGGCCGAGGGTCGACGTCGCGGGCAGGCGCGGGTTCGCCTCGCTCGTCAGCTACGTCCGGGCCACCGCGATCGTGGCGGTGGTGGACGCCGTCGGCATCGGCATCGGGCTCGCCATCGTCGGTGTGCCGCTGGTGATCCCGCTCGCCACGCTGGTGTTCCTCGGCGCGTTCATCCCGATCATCGGCGCGGTGATCACCGGCGGCGTCGCGGTGCTCGTCGCGCTCGTCACGAACAACTTCATCACCGCGCTCATCGTCCTCGCGATCGTGATCGGCGTGATGCAGCTGGAAAGCCATGTGCTGCAACCGCTGCTGCTCGGGCGCGCGGTCAAGCTGCACCCGCTCGCCGTCGTTCTCGCGATCACCGCGGGACTGGTCGCCGCCGGGATCGCGGGCGCGCTGCTCGCGGTGCCGCTGCTGGCCGTGCTCAACGCGGGCATCCGGTCGCTGCTGCACGAGGTCGATCCCGTTCCGTCCGAAGTGGACGTTCTGCACGACCAGGCCGCCCAGCCGAACGCCGACGAGGACGACAAGGGCAAGGACGGCAAGGAGAACGGCTCGCCGTGAGGCGGCCCGACCCGGCGACGCCGCTGTGGCTCGCGACGGTCGCGCTGCGGGCGGTCACGGCGCTGTTCGCCGCGGCGGTCGTCATCGCGCACCACGACGGCTTCGCGCGCCCGTGGCTCGCGTGGACGGTGCTCGGCGCGATGCTGGTGTGGACGGCCGCGACGACGGTCGTCTACGTGGCCGAACCGCTGCGGTGGCCGTGGTTCGTGGTGACCGACGTGGTGCTGACCTGCGGGCTCGTGCTCACCTCGCCGGTGATCCTCTCCGACGCGCAGTACGCCGCGTCCCATCCGCTGATCACCACGGTGTGGGCGGCGGTGCCCCCGCTGGCGGCGGGTGCCCGGTTCGGGGCGACCGGCGGGGTGCTCGCCGGGCTGGCGCTCGCCTGCGCGACCGGAGTCGCCAGGCTCACCTTCAACCTCGACGTGGTGCGCGACGGCGTGCTGCTGATGGCGAGCGGGTTCCTGATCGGCATGGCGGCGACCGTGGCCAGGAGTTCGTCGGCCGCGCTGGAGCGCGCGCTGCGCACCGAAGCCGCGACGGCCGAACGCGAGCGGCTGGCCAGGTCGATCCACGACAGCGTGCTGCAGGTGCTGGCCAGGGTCCGCCGCCGCGGCGCCGAGCTGGGCGGGGAGGCGGCCGAGCTGGCCACGCTCGCCGGCGAGCAGGAGATCGCGCTGCGCTCGCTCGTCAGCACCGAACCGGTCGGCAGCAGCTCCGGCGGGCTCGCCGATCTCCGCGGGGCGCTGCAGATCCTGCAGACGTCGAAGGTCCAGGTCGCCGCGCCCGCGGGCACCGTCGAGCTGCCCGCGGAGGTCACCGCGGAACTGGTCGCGGTGACCAGGGAAGCGCTGGCGAACGTGGACAAGCACGCCGGGCCGGACACGAAGGCGTGGGTCTTGCTGGAGGACCTCGGCCACGAGATCGTGGTGACCGTCCGGGACGACGGACGGGGGATTCCGGACGGCAGGCTGGAACGAGCGGAGGCGCAAGGACATCTAGGAGTGGCGAAATCCATCAAGGGCCGGGTGCGCGACCTCGGTGGCACCGCGGTGCTCGACACCGCGCCCGGCCGGGGCACCGAATGGGAGGTTCGGGTGCCGCGAGGGAGGGGAGGCAGATGACCGAGCAACGCGCGATCTCCGTGATGGTGGTCGACGATCATCCGATGTGGCGGGACGGGGTGGCCCGCGACCTGGCCGAACACGGTTTCGACGTGCGCGCGAGCGCGCCGGACGCCGATTCCGCGGTGCGGATCGCGAAAACGGTGGCGCCCGAGGTCGTGCTGATGGACCTCAACCTGGGCGAAACCTCAGGGGTCGAGGCGACCAGGCAGATCACGGCGGCGCTGCCGTCGACGAGGGTGCTCGTGCTGTCGGCCAGCGGGGAGCATTCGGACGTGCTCGAAGCCGTGAAAGCGGGTGCTTCGGGCTACCTGGTGAAATCCGCGTCGGCGCCGGAACTGGTCGACGCGGTCCGGCGCACGGCGGCGGGCGATCCGGTGTTCACCGCCGGGCTCGCCGGGCTGGTGCTGGGCGAGTACCGGCGGATGGCGGACGCGCCCGCGGCCGACGGGGACCCGCCGCCGCGGCTCACCGAGCGCGAAACCGATGTGCTGCGGCACGTCGCGAAGGGGATGACCGCGCGGCAGATCGCGGAGAAGCTGGTCATCTCGCACCGCACGGTGGAAAACCACGTGCAGTCGACGCTGCGGAAGCTCCAGCTGCACAACCGGGTGGAACTGGCGCGCTACGCGATCGAGCACGGGCTCGACCGGGAGTAGCGCTTCAGGGCAACGCGACCACCGAGCGGTTCGATCGCGGGGGCAGCTCGGACGCGATCGAACGCCAGCGCGATTCCCCTGGTCGCCAGGCGGCCGCCGACGACGTTTTGCCCGCGAAAGTACCCGTGAGCACCAGGTCGCCGTCGGCGGTCCAGTCGAGCGCGTCGGCGGTGAAATCGGTGGAGACCGGCATCGACGGCGCGTGCGTCCACCGGTCGCCGCCGTCGAGGTCGAGCACCCACAGGTCGAGCGAGCGCGTAGTGCCGCCGTGCCATTCCAGGTCCTCGAACGGCACCGCGAGCAGGCGGCCGTCCCGGCTCGGCACGACCACGCCCGGCCTGCCGTTCGGCACCGGCCTCGGCACCGTGCGGGACCGGCCGGTGCCGAGTTCGTGCGCGGTGAAGTCGACGAGGCCGAGCGCGAGCAGGGAGCCGCCCGCCACCGCGGCGATTCGCGGGAACTGCTGCACGGTGCGCCCGGTTCCGGGGTCGATGAGCACGTCGAGTGCCTCCGGCCGCCCGGAGTTGACCGTGATCAGCAGCCCGTCGCGGTCCTCGCCGCGCACCGCGGTCTGGCAGCTCGCGGGCTGCGCCTCGCCCGGTGCCGTGCCGTCGAGCGGGACCCGTTGCAGCAGGCACGGCGTGCCGCCGTCGCGGATCATCCAGACCGCGGTGCCGTCGGCGGCCGGTGCGACGCTGTACGCCCTGCCGAGCGGTTTCGACCAGGCGTAGACGTCGGCGGGCTCGGTGCACGACGGCCCGCACCGGCGCGCCGAAAGCAGCACGGGCGTGGTGCCGACGCGCACCACGGAGGTCACGCGGTCTCCGGCGGGGATACCCGGGATCGGGCGGGCCCTGCCGTTTTCGACCACCATCGGCGGCGAAGTCGGCAGCACCAGGCGGATTCCGCCGGAACCCGGCTCGACGAGCAGCGGCCCCGGCACCGGTTCTTCGGCGCGCGGAGGCGGCGGGGCCGCGCACGAGGACAGCAGCAGGCAGGCCAGCAGCAGGACGGGGAACCGGGACACGGGCATCACCCCCGGATCCAGTAGACCACCGGCGGTCAGGGTTTTCCCCTGATCCGCCCGTGCTTTTCCGCGCCTACCATCGAGGTCATGGGTGAGGACCAGGCAGAGACGGCGGTTTCCACGAAACCGCTCAACCCGCGCGATCTCCGGGTGTCGGACGCGGAACGCGAACACGTCGTCGCGGTGCTGGAGAAGGCGATCGGACGCGGGCTCATCGACCTCGACGAGTTCACCGAGCGCACCGACACCGCGCTGGCCGCGCGCACCAGGGGCGAGCTGAACGTCGTGCTCGCCGATCTGCCAGGGCTCGTCCACCGCGACGCCGTCGTGCCTGGCACGCCGCCCGCCGCCGCGAACTTCGCCGGTGAGCGGCTGGAGCTGAAGGCGCACGGGTCGAACCTGGTCCGCAAGGGGCGCTGGTCGGTGCCGGGGAACCTCAGCGTGCTCAACAAGTACGGCAACACCACGCTCGACTTCACCCAGGCCGCGGTCGCGTCGCCGGTGGTGAACATCGAGCTGTCCACCAAATGGGGTTCGGTGGAGCTGATCATCCCCGAGCAGGCCGCGGTCGACGTCAACTCGGTCACCGAGGTCAAGTGGGGCGCGCTGAACGACCGGACGAACACGAACGGCCACGCGGGCACGCCCCGCTACGTGGTTTCCGGCAGAGTGCACGGCGGCTCGCTGACGATCCGGCATCCGAAACGCGGGCTCTTCGGCTGACCATGACCGCACCTGATCCACGGAACCTCCGGGTCTCCGACGCCGAACGAGAGCACGTCGCCGCCCTGTTGCAGAAGGCCGTCGGGCTCGGGCTGCTGACCCTCGACGAACTGGCCGACCGCACCGACGTCGCACTCGCGGCGCGCACCAGAGGCGAGCTGAACGTCGTGCTCGCCGACCTCCCCGGCCTCGTCCACCAGCCGGCAGGGGCGCCCGCGGCCGATCGGCTGGAACTGAAGGCCACCCTGTCCCAGACCACGCGGCGCGGGGATTGGCTGGTACCGAAGGAAATCGCGATCCGCAGCAAGATGGGGTCCACCGAGCTGGACTTCACCGAAGCGCGCTTCTCGTCCCGCTCGGTCCGCATCGACCTCGACGTCAGCGGCGGCTCGGTGGAACTGCTCGTGCCGTCGACCGCTTCGGTGTCCACGGCGGACGTCCACGCGGTCGCGGGCAGCGTCGAAGACCACTCCCACGGCGCCGGGCAGCCCGACGGCGTGCGGTTCGTGGTCGCCGGGACCCTGCGGATGGGGTCACTCGAGATCCGCAAGCCGCGGTACTACCGGGCGGGCAGGTTGCAGGTGCGGTGGCCGCCGCAGGTCAGGTGGGATCCGCGCTGAGCGCCGCCTTCCGCGCCGCCGCACCGCTTCCGGCGGCGAGCGCGGCCGTCGCGGCGGCACGGCACTGATCGACGGTCACCTCGGCGAGGCTCGCGCCCACCGCGCGCACCGCGGCCGCGTTCATCGACAGGCTGGTCAACCCGAGCCCGGTGAGCACGCGGGCGAGCAGCGGATCGGCCGCCGCCTCACCGCACACGCCCGCTGGCTTGCCGGTCGCCTTCGCCGCGTCGCCGATCAGCCCCAGCAGGCGCAGCAGCGCGGGCTGCCACGGGTCGTTGAGCGCGGCGACGGCACCGAGCTGGCGATCGGCGGCGAACGTGTACTGGGCGAGGTCGTTGGTGCCGACCGAAACGAAGTCCACCTCGGCGAGGATCTCGGCCGCGGACAGCGCGGCGGCGGGGATTTCGATCATCACCCCGGCGCGGGCGATCCCGGCCGCGCGGACGCGTTCGGCGAACCAGGCGGCTTCGGCCGCGGTCGCGACCATCGGCGCCATCACCGACACCTCGGCACCCGAATCCGCTGCCGCGCCCGCGATGGCCTCGAGCTGGCGTTCTAGGACCTCCGGCCGGTCGAACGCGATGCGGAGGCCGCGGACGCCGAGCGCCGGGTTCGGCTCGTCCTCCGGGGAGAGGAAGGCGAGCGGCTTGTCGGCGCCCGCGTCGAGCGTCCTGACGATCACCGGCTTGCCGCGGAACGGTTCGAGCACCGCCGCGTAGGCCGCGCGCTGCTCGGCGACGGACGGCTCCGCGGGCGCGTCGAGGTAGCAGAATTCGGTGCGGAAGAGCCCGACGCCCTCGGCGCCCGCGTCGACGGCGGCGCGCGCGTCGGTGGCCGATCCGACGTTGCCGAGCACCTTCACGCGGTGCCCGTCGGCGGTGCGCCCGGTGCCGTCCCAGTCGACGGGCCCGCTCGTCCCGGCCGCGAGGACCGGCTCGGACGCGTCCGCCCGCGTGATTTCGCCGGTGTCCCCGTCCACGGTCAGCGCGTCGGCGTCGAGCGCGATTAGCCCGCGAACCGCGACCACGGCCGGGATCCGCAGTGCGCGGGCGAGGATCGCGGTGTGGCTGGTCGGGCCGCCTTCTTCGGTGACCAGTGCGAGCACCTTGGCGGGGTCGAGGCCCGCGGTGTCGGCGGGCGCGAGGTCCCTGGCGACGAGCACGCTCGGCGTGGTCAGCTCGGGGACACCGGGCGGGGCGATGCCGAGAAGCTCGGCGACGAGCCGGTCCCGCACGTCCTCGACGTCGCGAACCCGCTCGGCGAGATATCCGCCCGCGGCGGCGAGTGCCTTGGCGAACCCGGCGGCCGCCTCGTGGACGGCGCGGGCCGCGGGAATCTTTTCCGCGGTGACGAGTTGCTGTGCCTGTTCGGTGAGCGCGGGATCGCTCGCCATGGCGGCGGTGGTGATCAGGATCGTGGCGGCTTCGCCCTCGGCGGTTTCCGCGAGCGCTTCGAGGCGGGCCGCGACGGCCTTGGCCGCGGGCGCGATCCTGGCCGCTTCGGCGGCGGGATCGGCGGGCGCCGGGGTGCGCTCGGGCTCGCCGAGCGGCTCGGCCACCCTGACCACCGGGCCGCGGGCGCGGCCGGGGCTGACCGCGACACCGGTCAGGCTTCCCGTCATCGATTCAGACATGGTCTAGACCATACCGGTGCTGGGACGGGGGCGACACCCAGTCCGTCATGACAGCTCCTCCAAGATCGGGTAGGACGGTTGCGCGCCGCGACGGGTCACCGAGACGGCCGCGACCTCGACCGCCCGCGTCGCCGCGTCCACGAGGGTCGCACCACCCGCGAGCGAGGCGGCCATCGCACCCGCGAACGCGTCACCGCGCCGGTGGTGTCGACCGCTTCCACCTTCGGCGAAGGCACCTCGCGCACGCCTTCCGCGGTCACCACCAGCGCGCCACGGGCCCCGACCGTCACCACGGCCGCCTTCGGGCCCAGTTCGAGCAGTGCGCCAGGATTTCCGAGGGTCTCGCCGCCGAGCAGCCACGCGGCTTCGTGCTCGTTGACCAGCAGTACGTCGAGCGCGGCCAGCGTCGCGTCCGGAACGTCGGCCACCGGCGAAAGATTCAGCAGGGTCGTCACCCCCAACTCGGCCGCCGCTTCGATCGCGCGTTCCACCACCGGCAACGGGATCTCCATCGACAGGACCACGACCCGCACGCCGCCGTACACGCCGTCCACATCGGCGGGGACGAGCGCGCTGTTGGCACCGGGGGACACCAGGATCGAGTTTTCGCCGTCGGGGGTCACCGTGATGTAGGCGATCCCGGTGGGCCTGCCGGTTTCGCGGACGAGATCGGTGCGCACACCGGCCTCGCGAAGCGAGTCCAGCAGGACCCTGCCGTACGCGTCCTCGCCGACCGCGCCGAGCAGTGCGACCTCGGCGCCGAGGCGCCCCGCCGCGACCGCGGTGTTCGCCCCCTTCCCACCAGGGGAAACCGCGGTGTCACCGCCGAGCACGGTCTCACCCGCGCCCGGTCGCCGCTCGGCCGGAACGACCAGGTCGACGTTGGCGGAGCCAACCACCAGCACCGCGGCGGAGCTGATTACCAGTACCTCGTGCGCCATGCCCGAAGCCTGCCACGTATGGTGCTTCGGCTCGCATCACCGGCTATGCATATGTGAAGAACTTTGTAACTCCCCAGGTTCTGAATGCGACACTAAGGCGAGTGCTTGCCGCGGTTCACTCGATCGGGGTATATCCATCCCCCAGGCGTCACTTCGATGAACCGTGGCCCTCTCCAAACTCGTCGCTTCGTCCGCGAAGCGGCGTTGCCCGCTCGGTGGCCTGAGAAACCGCCAAGGGGGCATCGGGTCGCCGGCACCGATCACGTAGCCCCCCGAGTGATCGGTGCCGGCGGCGCCCCGTTCTCCAGGAACCCCGGCCACCGCGTGTCGACGGCGTGCGCGAAGTTCTTCGCGCCGGTCTCGGACATCTTCACCGGCAGCCGGTACCAGCCCGGTTCACCGCCGGGGAGCACCGCCTCCGGATGCCGCCTCGGGTAGTCCGCGTACGACGGCAGGTACTCGACCACGCGATCCACCCGGCGCAGGCGCGCGATCTCGTCCCACCAGAGCGCGACCGTGGCCACCGTGGACTTTCCGGACCGGCATTCGAATCCGCGCGACGTCAGCTCGATGCGCGCGTGTTTCGAGTTCGTCGAGTTCACCTTCAGCCCCACCGCGAAGAACGCCATGGCGACGCCGAACGACGCGACCGGATACGCGATGTCATGGAGGACGCCGTCGGCGAACCGGCGCAGCAGGAAGAACCCGAACGCGAGCACGACACCGAGCGTGCCGATCTTGGCGATCAACGCGGTCCCGACCGCCTGGAGGGGGACGACCACCGACGGCACTTCGGCACGACGGCGCGGGTGCACCGAGGAGATCCGCTCATCGGGCGCGCTCTCCGTGCCGCCGAACCGCGCGGGCAGCACGCGCCGCAGTTCGGCCGCCTCGCCGGGCGTCAGCTCGATGCCGACGGGAAACCCTTCGGGCCGCGCACCGGAAAGCACCAGTTCGTAGGCTTCCGGGCCGTCTTCGGTTTCGTCGTAGCCGGTGAACGTCCGCTTCAGCTCGGCGCCGTTCAGCTCGTGCCAGCCGACGGACCACGTCACGGCCCCCGACACCGCGCGCGTCAGCCCGCGCGCGTCGGCGAACAGCTCGTCGAGCCTCGGTTCGCGGAAAAACCGCCGGTAGAGCATTACGAGCGCCGACGCCAGCGAGATCGTGCCGAACACCGACGCGCCGATGATGTTGAGCCACGAGCCAGCCCAGTGCCCGTTGACGACGTTGGTGATCCAGTAGCCGCCCAGCAGCAGCAGGATCAGCGCGCCGGCCACCACGCCGAGACCGCGTTTCTGGAGCCGATGGATCCGGACCGTCATGTGCTTCTCCCCAGTGATCCCGCGGAGTTTCGCATACCGGACACGAACCGGGGGCCGTTTCGCGCGGTTCCGGCGGTAAGGGGCGCGTGAACTCCTAGACTGCGAAGACAGGCCGACGAGGTGAGGTTGGGGGAGGATGGACAAGCCAAGCCGCCGGAGCAGGGAGCGCGCGGCGACGGACCACGACATCCGGCAGACCGCGCGGGCGCTGCTGGTCGAGCAGGGGCCCGAAGCGGTCACGCTCCGGGCGATCGCCCGCGAGCTCGGCATCACCGCGCCCGCGCTCTACCGCTACTACGGCTCGCGCGACGATCTGGTCGAGCACCTCCGGCTCGACGTGTGCGCCGATCTGGCCGCGAAACTGGCCGAGGACATCGTGGGCATGCCCGACGACGGCGCGCTCCAGCTGTTCGCGATCTGCCGGGGCTTCCGCCGCTGGGCGCTGACGCACACCAAGGAGTTCACGCTGGTGTTCGCGTCGCCGACGGGCGAGGTCGGCTCGGCCGCGGGCAGCGTCACGACGCTGAGCAGGGTCGACGAGCCGTTCGGGCGGATCTTCCTGACCACCGCCGGCCAGGTGCTCGCCACCCAGACGCTGGTCACGCCCTCGGAGGAGCAGGTTCCCGCGGAGCTGCGGGACGATCTCGCGGCGTTCCAGGGCGAGCTGCTGGCCGTGCTCACCGAATCGGGGCTCGCGTTCCCCGCCGAGAAGCTCGACCTCGGCACCACGTACCTGATGATCCAGTTCTGGGCCCGGCTCTACGGCCACGTGACGCTCGAGGTGTTCGGAAATTACCCCATCCCGGTGAGCAAACCCGATGTACTGTTCGACGCCATGCTCGCCGACCTCGCCAGGGAAATCGGACTCCAGATCACGTGACACCGGACGCTCTGCTCGCTTCGCTGCCGTCGCTGACGCTCGCCGAACGGGATCGGACGCTCTCCGCGCACGCCCGCGCGCTGTCCGCCACCGAACTCGACGCCCAGCTCGCCGCACTCTGGGAACGCGACGAGGTCGTCGCGCTCTTCCTCGCCACCGCGGGACACCGCGTGTGGCTCGTCGAACGGGCGCTCACCAGCGAGGTGCCCGCCGTGAGGCTCCGGGCGCACCTCAGTGATCTGCTGCCTTCGGTGCCGCTCGATTCCGTCGTCGCGGCCGTGCGGTCGGCGCCGAAGGCAGCACGAGCGGCGACCTACCGGCGCATCAGGGCCCGACGCTGGCAGGACCTGGCCGAGGCGCTGTTCGAACCGGTGCTGGACCGCTGGGGCCCGGCCGAAGCCGCGGCTCTGCTCGTCTCGGGCGGATCCGCGTTCGTCGGCGCGCACTTGGCCGAAGTCGCGCACGCGGTGACGAACTGGGCCGTGCTCGGCGAGCGGCATCCCGGCGTGATGCTGGCCGAAGCCGAGCGCGCGCTGTCCTCGCTGCCCGAGCATCAATATGAGGCGTGGTGGCGGCACCATTCGCCGGGTGTCGAAGCGGCCGCGGAGCGCGAACCGGCACGAGCGTTGGACGTCGTCGAGCGGTACGGCCCGAAGACCTCGCTTCCCAGCTGGCTCACGGCGAAGCCGTACGCGATGCGGGCGGACGCGGAACGCACGCTGCGGCTCGTCGTGACCGCGGCGCAGCGGGACCGCACGGTCCCCGCGCTGTCCAAGTCCGCGCTGCACGCCGCCGTGCGCGAGGGCGGACCGTGGTTCGTCGAATTCGGCCGTGTGGCGCGTGAACGGCCACACCTGTTCGTCCGGCTCCTCCGCGCCGTGCCACCCGCGCGACGGCCCGAGTTCTTCGACGCCGCGCACGCCGGTTCCGAAACGAGCCGGGCGTATTTCCCGTACGCCGTGCTCACCAAGCTGCCTCGCGGACGCCGGGCCGAAGAAGCGCGGCGGATGCTGGCGATCCACCGCGAGCGCGGGCAGGAAACGCCGTCGTACCTGTTGCCCCTCCTCCCGCTCACCGAGGCGTCGGAGGAGCTCCGCGAGCTGACCCGGCGCGGGAAGCCCGAAGACCGAGCCAACGGGTACCAGCTGCTGATCGCCTGCGCCGCGGCGGACCGCGACCCGGAAGCCCTCGCCGAGGTGCTCGGCTGGGTGGCCGAGCGGACCGCGCGCGAGCAGGAACCGGTACGCGTCGCCATTCTGTCCACTTTGGACCGAGTTCACCCGCGATCGATCACCCCCGGCGCGCTCGACGGGCTGGACCGGTTCGTCTCGGCCCTGCTCGACGCGCGCGACACCTCCTTGTCGTCGGTGCTGTCGCTCGTTTCCGTGCTGTTCGGCGTGCTCGGTCACGACGGCGATCCCGCGGTGACCGCGTATGCGACGAAAACGCTGCGCCGCGCCTGGGAGCACACCGCGTGCCCGCTGCCGTACGCCCACCGGATCCTGCGCCACGGTCAGGAGCACGACCTGGTGGACGCGCTGCTGCCGGTCGCGACGGCCGCGGCGCGCAGGCAGGACTTCGGCCCGCTCGGCCAACTCGTGGCCTCGCTCGGACGCAGGGCGGAGCACGTGCCCGCGCTCGTTCCGTTGCTGGAGAGCCAGTTCCGCGACGGCACCGAGTACGACATGCGCTCGGCCGCGGCCGAACTGCTGAAGCCGAAGCGGACGCGGCGGGAACGGCTGACACGCCTGCTCGAACTGGATCCGAGCGCGATCGCGCTGGAGCCGGTGCGGCGGATCATCCTGCACGCGCAGGTCGACCGGCTCGACCTGCTGCTGGTGGCCCCGTGGCCGAGCGGCAGGGCGCACGGGCCGGAGCAGAAGGCGCGCGAACTTCCGGTGACGGACCTGCAAGCGCATCGGTGGTCGCCCCGGCATCGGCGCATTCACGCGGACCTGCTGACGAACCTCATCGAGGATCCTGAGCAACAGCGCTGGGCCAGAGCGGCCGCGCTGCGCGCGCTCGGCGATCTCGGGCAGGGCGCCGAAACGCTGCGCCGCTACCTCGACGACACCGACGAACTGCTGGCGCAGGCGGCGATGGCGGGCTGGGTCCGGCAGGCGGATCCGGCGGCGATCCTGCCCGAACTGCTGGCGCGCGCGAAGGTTTCGGTGACCGGCGGCGAAGCGGGTCAGTCCGCGCTCAGCGCGTTGTACAGCGCGCGCCGGTGCGCCGCACGGGTCGCGCCGGACCGGCTCGGCGAAATCCTGCTGGGCACCTTGGCCGCGGCGAAAACGCCGACGGCGAAGAAGGAACTGCTGCGCATGGTCGCGCATTTCGCGATCCCGCGCGCGATGGACGTGGTCGCCGAGTACTTCCGCGCCCCGAAGCAGCACCGCGACGTCAAGGGCGCGTGCGTGACGGCCGCGGTCACCGGGCTGGATTCGCCGGTGGCGTGGGAGATCCTGCGCGAAGCGGTGCCGCAGGACCGCGAAGTCAGGGCGCCGATCCTGCGGGTCGGCCCGTTCGACATGGCTGAGCCCAGGCGCGCGGAGTTCGCCGGGCTGCTCGTGGGCCTCGCCTCGGACGGCCCGGAAAACCAGCGCGAGTACGCCGTCGGCGCGCTCCGGAACTGGCTCGCCTGGGCCCCGGAACGGGTTTCCGCGATCGCGGGTTTCGTGACGGATCTCGACGAGCGCCTGCTGTGGCGCGCCGCGCTCGGCGCGCTGGTGCCCCTTTGCGCGTGGACTCCCGGCCGTGAAGCGCTCGCGGGCATCGCACGGGATCTTGTCGGCACGACCGAACCCGCCGACGCGGAAGCGACCCGCGATCTGCCCGCGCGGCAACGCCTCCGCCGCCTCGTCGAAGAGCTTTCCCTTGCCGCGGGACGGCTTCAGGCCCGGGAAGCGGCACTCGAAGTCGCGGACGCCGTGACGGGCACGGACGCGATGAAGCTCCGGATTTCGGTGGCGCGCATGGCATCCACCGCCGAAGACCTGCTCGCCGATCTCGACCCCATGCGGGACGCGCGGCCGGTCCAGCTCGTCCACGCGGCCGCAGCGCTCGCCTCGCGCGCGGCGACCGCCGAACCGTGGGAGCCCTCGGCGGTGCTGGAAGCCGCGCGCACCACGGAAATCGGGTCCTTCGCGGTCGCGCTCGCCGGGGCGGGCTCCCGGCTCGGCTGGCCGGAACCGTGGCGGCTGCTCGTGCGCGCGCTGCGGCGGCACGCGGACCCCGACGTCCGCGACCGCGCGTTCGAGCTGAGCACCGCCCCGGAATGACCGGTGCTCAGCGCACCACGTTGACCAGTTTGTTCGGCACCACGATGACCTTGCGCGGCTCGGCGCCTTCGAGCAGCGCGACGATCTTCTCGTCCGCCAGCGCCGCCGCTTGGACGTCCTCGCGGCTCGCGTCGGCGGCCACGGTGATCCGCGAGCGCACCTTGCCGTTGACCTGGATCGGGTACTCCACGGTGTCCTCGACGAGGTACTGCTCGTCGACCGCGGGGAACGGGCCGTGCGCGAGCGAACCCTCGTGGCCCAGCCGCCGCCACAGCTCTTCGGCCAGGTGCGGGCACAGCGGCGCCAGCATCAGGACCAGCGGTTCGGCCAGTTCCTTCGGCGTGGCCTCGGCCGTTCCGTAGGCCTTCGTCAGGTAGTTGTTCAGCTCGATCAGCTTCGCGCCCGCGGTGTTGAGCCGCAGCTCCGCGTAGTCCTCGCGAACCCCGGAAATGGCGCGGTGCAAGCGTTTGCGGTCCTCGTCCGTCGCGGCCGAGTCCGACACTCGCAGCGCGCCGGTCTCCTCGTCCACGAACAGCCGCCACAGCCGCTGCAGGAACCGCTGCGCGCCGACGACGTCCTTGGTGACCCACGGACGCGAATCCGCCAGGGGGCCCATGGCCATCTCGTAGAACCGGAACGTGTCGGCGCCGTAGTCGCGGAACATCTCGTCCGGCGTCACCGCGTTCTTCAGGCTCTTGCCCATCTTCCCGTATTCCTGGAAGACCTCTTCGCCGTCGTGGAAGAACTTGCCGTCGCGCTCTTCGACCTCGTCGGCGGGCACCGGGATGCCGCGCGCGTCGCGGTAGGCGTTCGCCTGGATGTAGCCCTGGTTGAACAGGCGGCGGTACGGCTCCTTCGACGACACGTGGCCCAGGTCGAAGAGCACCTTGTGCCAGAACCGCGAGTACAGCAGGTGCAGCACCGCGTGCTCGACCCCGCCGACGTAGAGGTCGGTGCCGCCGGGATCGTCCGCGCCGTGCTCGGCGGGCCGCGGGCCGACCCAGTACTTTTCGTTCTCCGGCGCGACGAACGCCTCGGAGTTCGTCGGGTCCACGTAGCGCAGCTGGTACCAGCAGGACCCGGCCCACTGCGGCATCACGTTGGTGTCGCGGCGGTACTGCTTCGGCCCGTCGCCGAGGTCGAGGGTCACCTCGACCCAGTCCGTCGCCCTGGACAGCGGCGGCGACGGCACCGAGTCCGCGTCGTCGGGGTCGAAGGTGCGGGGCGTGTAGTCGTCGACCTCGGGCAGTTCGACCGGGAGCTGCTCCTCCGGCACCGCGCGCGGCATGCCGTGCTCGTCGTAGACGATCGGGAACGGCTCGCCCCAGTACCGCTGGCGCGCGAACAGCCAGTCCCGCAGCTTGTACTGGACGGTCCCGGCGCCGTGGCCGTGCTCCTCCAGCCAGCCGATGATCGCCTTCTTCGCCTCGTCGACGCCCAAGCCGTCCAGGCTGATCGAGTCGTTGGCGGAGTTGATCGCCAGCCCGTCGCCGGTGAACGCCTCGCCGTCGAAGTCCGCGCCGGGGTCCACCGTGCGGACGATCTCCAGCCCGAACTTCTTCGCGAAGTCGTAGTCGCGCTGGTCCTGCGCGGGCACCGCCATGATCGCGCCGGTGCCGTAGCCCATCAGCACGTAGTCGGCGACGAACACCGGGATTTCCTTGCCGTTGACCGGGTTCACCGCGAACGACCCGGTGAAGACGCCGGTCTTCTCCTTGTTCTCCTGGCGGTCCAGATCGGACTTGCGCGAGGCCGCGGCACGGTACTCGGCGACGGCCTCGGCAGGCGTTTCCGCGCCGCCGGTCCAGCTCACCTGGTACTCGCTCGGCCACGCCGCCGTGGTCAGCTTCTCGACCAGCGGGTGCTCGGGCGCCACCACCATGTACGTCGCGCCGAACAGCGTGTCCGGGCGGGTGGTGAAGACCTCGATGTTCTCGTCGCCCGCCTTGAACGTGACGCGCGCGCCGTGCGAACGGCCGATCCAGTTGCGCTGCATGGCCTTGACCGTCTCAGGCCAGTCCAGCAGGTCCAGATCGTCGATCAGCCGGTCGGCGTAGGCGGTGATCCGCATCATCCACTGGCTCAGGTTCTTGCGGAACACCGGGAAGTTGCCGCGATCGCTGCGGCCGTCCGCGGTGACCTCCTCGTTCGCCACCACGGTGCCAAGGCCCGGCGCCCAGTTCACCGGCGCGTCGGAGATGTAGACCAGCCGGTGGGAGTCGATCACCTTGCGCCGCTCGACGGGGCTCAGCTCGGCCCACGGCCTGCCGTCCGGCGTCGGGCGCGCGCCCTCGGCGAACTCCTTCTCCAGCTCGGCGATCGGACGCGCCTTCGCGGCCCTCTCGTCGTAGTAGGAGTTGAAGATCTGCAGGAAGATCCACTGCGTCCACTTGTAGAACTCGGGATCGGTGGTGGCCACCGAGCGCCGGTCGTCGTGGCCGAGGCCCAGCTGGCTCAGCTGGCGGCGCATGTTCGCGATGTTCGCCTGCGTGGTGGTGCGCGGGTGCGTGCCGGTCTGCACCGCGTACTGCTCCGCGGGCAGGCCGAACGCGTCGTAGCCCAGCGCGTGCAGCACGTTGCGCCCGATCATCCGGTGGTAGCGCGCGTAGACGTCGGTGCCGATGTAGCCCAGCGGGTGCCCGACGTGCAGGCCGGAGCCGGACGGGTACGGGAACATGTCCTGCACGAACAGCTTGTCCGACGGGATGCCGTCCCCGGCGAGCGGGCCGACCGGGTTGGGCGCGTGGAAGGTGCCGTTGTCGGACCAGTAATCCTGCCAGCGCCGTTCGATCCTGCCCGCCAGCTCCGCGGTGTAGCGGTGCTCGGGGCCGCCAGTCGCCTCACTCATCGCCGAATCCCGTCTCGCAAAAGGTGTCCAGAAACAACTCGACCCCTCAGCCCGTGGGCGTGAGGGGTCGCCGCGCTGATCCGCGTCGGGCTGATCAGCGCGGCAGGCCAAGAAGCAGCCGAGCCGTGTTCACGCGCACCATGATAGCCGCTGGTCAAGCGGCGCCCGCTACCGGATGGCCAGCGCGATGAGCTGCGTGACCTGGGTCGCCGAGAAGTTGTTGTCGCTGACCAGCACCAGCGTGCGCTCGCCGGAGGGCAGCGTTGGTCCCCAGGTCATGCCCTCCACGTTGTCCACAGTGGACAGCTTGAAATCGGCGAGATCGGCGACGAGGCGCTTGCGCACCGGCTTGACGTTCTTCGCCCCGGCCAGCGATTTCACGCCGAGCACGTTCGTCGCGCCCCTGGTGTCCATTTCGTAGATGCGGATCTTGTTGCCGACGCCGGTGACGAACGAGCGCTCCATCACCAGGAACTTCGCCGGGTCCACCGGATCGACCGCCAGCAGGGAAGAAATGCCGGTGGTGGCGAAGGCACCGGGCGGGTTCGGCGCCGCGAACACCTTCTCCTCGGGGTAGGCGTACTGCGCGAGCACCGGGCCGAAGCGGCTCTGCAGCGTGATGCGGTCGAGCCCGCCGTGCTCCGGCGTCGCGTCAGGGCCGTCCTGCAGCATCGGCCCTTCGACGGAGCTGGCGATCAGCGACCCGAGCCCGGCGAAGGTGAGCCCCTCGATGGCCAGGTTCTGGCGCGGGCCCGCGCCGGGGACCATCTTCTCGTTCGCGGGGAGCGGCAGGTCGCGGACGTAGGCGCCGTCGCGGGAGGCACGCCGGATCGACGGGTCGATCAGCGTGTTCGCGGTGCGCTCGCCCTCCTGCGACCAGTAGTAGTCACCGGTCCACGGGTCGGTGCGCAGCTCCTCGGGGTCGACCGTCTGCTCGTTCTGCGGCAGCGACGGGTCGTTCTTCGCCAGCGGCGGGTAGGTCGTGCCGTCCGGGCGCCGGAACGGGTGCGTACCGGTGAAGGCCACCGGTCCGACGCCGTGCGCGCCGACGTCGAACTTCGCCGTGTAGAAGCGCGCCGGCTGCAGCGCGGACCGGTCGTCGCAGATGAACACGTACCCGCCGGTGCGCGGGTCGTAGTCGACGCTGGACAGCCCGCCGACCTGCGTCCCTTCGAAGACGAGGTCGTTGGGCACGATCCGTTCGCCGAGCAGGCGCACCTCGTGGACGGGCCGGTCGGGTGCCGCCGAGGCGGCGGGGGCGAGCGCGGTGGCGAGCACGACGGCGCCCGCCATCGCGGCGGCGATTCTGGTTTTCGACATGGCGTGCAGCACAGCCGATCAAGGTAGCTGGCAGGTTGCTTACGCGTCACGCTTATCCTGGAACTCGTGTTCGTGATCCCGCTGGTCGTCATCCTCGTCGGGCTCGTCGCCGCACTCGGCGGTTTCGCCGGGTGGCGGGAGCGGCTCGCCCGCGACTCCGCCGTCGGCGTCCGCACCGCGGCCACACTGCGCAGCGACGAGGCGTTCCGGCTCGGCAACAAGGTCGCCGGGCTGCCGACCATGGCCGGTGGCGCGATCGCCGTCGTCGGCGGGATCGCCGGGCTCGTCATGCCGACCACGTCCGGCCTGGTCATCGGCTCGGTCGTGGGTCTCGTCGGGCTGGTGGCGCTGGTCATGGCCGGCGGAGTGCTCGGGAACAAGGCCGCGGAAAACGTGCCCGCCCCGGCCCCGGCCGGATGCTCGGGCTGCGCGTGCGGGGCGGGCGGCTGCGGCGTCGCGAGCGCCCTGAACCGCGCCTGACCCTCTCCACCTGCATTTAGCGGGCTAAACGCGCTCGGCGGCGGTCAGTTTCGCTGGACGTCGCCGGGGTGGGTGGCGAGCAGGGCCATCGGGACGCCCTGGCGCCGCAGCACCTGGCCCCACAGGTCCCGTTCCGGGGTCGCCAGCACGTCGCTGGGCAGCGCGGGGACGATCAGCCAGTCGTCGCGGGCGATTTCGCCGTCGAGCTGGCCCGAATCCCATCCCGCGTAGCCAGCGAACACCCGCAGGCCCCTGACCTTCGACACCAGCAGATCGGGATCGGTGTCCAGGTCCACCAGCGCGACCGGGCCGCGGACCGCGATCAGGCCGGGCACCGCCGACGCGCTTTCCCCGGTGCGCAGCGCGGCGAGGCACAGCGCGGTCTTCTTCTCCACCGGGCCGCCGACGAACACCGAGGACGGCTCCACCACGTGCGGGCCCCAGTTGGGCAGGACGTCGTCGACCGGTACCTGGCTCGGCCGGTTCAGCACCACCCCGAGCGTGCCCTCGTCGCGGTGATCGATGACGAACACCACTGTTCTCCGGAAGTTGGGGTCGAACATCGTGGGGGCGGCGACCAGGAGCGTTCCCGGTTCAACCTCGGCGTCCGCAGGCACGCCGCCCATGATCCCACTGCCCGTGACCGGCGGTACCGGGGCTGGGGAAGTAGAGCCGGGAACAACAAGGGACGAGGTACCGTTGGAGAGGGTGGCTGGCGCACTCCGTGTCCCCCGGGCTCACTGAAGAACCGCCTTTGTGGAATACCGTCCGGCTGGAGCCACACTGCGCATACCCGCCGAGAGGCGACCAAGTGCGCCAGCCCACCTCTTCGCCCATCGTTCGCCTTCGCGATGCTAACCACGCCCGCGATACCGCCGTATGCTGGGAAATCGTGACCACGCAAGCCTCGCTCGCGAGGACCGGCCCGCGCGTTTTCCTGGCGATGCCGGGGTTCCGGACGCTGCTCTGCTCGCGGTTCGCCGCGCAGTGGGCCGACGGCGTGTTCCGCGCCGGGTTCGCGGGCGCGCTGCTGTTCAACCCCGAACGCGGCGCCGACGCACTGGCCATCGCGGGCGGGTTCGCGGCGATGCTGCTGCCGTACTCGCTCGTCGGCCCGTTCGCGGGCGCACTGCTCGACCGCTGGGACCGCCGCCGCGTGCTGGTGTTCGCGAACCTCGCGCGCGCGATCGCGATCGTCGCGGCCGCGCTCGCGGTCGGCTTCGGCGCGAGCGGTTTCGGCCTGTTCGCACTCGGGCTCGTCGCCGAAGGGATGTCGCGGTTCATCGGCTCCGGGATGTCCGCCTCGCTGCCCCATCTCGTGCCGGAGCACGCGATCGTCTCCGCGAACGCGGTCGCCACCACGCTCGGCTCCCTGGTCGCGGTCCTCGGCGGCGGGTGCGCGATCGGGCTGCGCGAACTGGTCGGCCACGGGAACTCCGGGTCCGCGTGGACGACTTCCGCCGCCGTGCTCGGCGCCGTCGTCGCGGCCGCTATCGCGGCGAAGTTCGCGAAGGGCGCGCTCGGCCCGTCGACCGTCGACGAGCCGCCCGACGTCGTGCTCGCCGTGGCCAAGGGACTTGCCGACGGTGCGCGTGCCGCCCGCACCTCGACGAACGTCACCGGCGGGTTCGTCGCGCTGTTCGCGCACCGCGCGTCGTTCGGGGTCTCGCTGCTGCTGTCCGTGCTGCTGCTGCGCTTCGCGTTCACCAACCTCGGTCCGCTGCGCGCCGGTTTGCCGGGGCTGGGGCAGATGGCGGCGCTCGGCGGCGCCGGGATCTTCGTCGCGGGACTGTGCACGCCGAAGCTCGTCGCGCGGTTCGGCCGCAGGCGGACGACCGTCGGCTCGCTGGTGGTCGCCGCGGCCACCCAGCTCGGGCTCGGCCTGCCGATGACGCTGCCGACCGTGCTGCTCGCGACGTTCCTGATCATGGCGTCGGGACAGGTGCTGAAGCTGAGTGTGGATTCGGCCGTGCAGCACGACATCCGCGACGAAGCGCGGGGCCGCGTCTTCGCGCTGTACGACACCCTGTTCAACATCACACAGGTGGTGGCGGTCGCGATCGCCGCCGCGATCACCCCGTTCGACGGCCGGTCGCCCAGTCTCCTGATCGCCGCGACGGTCGTGTACCTGGCGGGCGCGGCGGGATACCTCGCGATCGTCCGCCGTGACTGATTCGCTGGCGCAAAGAGAGCCACTCGTTGGGCGGAACCCCGCGTGCCACCCAACCGGGTGGCATTAGGGTGATTCCCGCAGTGCTGGCAAAAACACGGCGGGGGACCCTTGACAGTGCCTGGTGAACTGTGCGATTGCGCGGAGACGGCCTGGTCGTGAGCGCGGAAACGCCCGAGGCGGGCAACCAGGCCGAGCCGAACTGGCCGACGGCCGACGACGAGCCGACACCACCGTCCACATCGGACTTTCCTACCGTCGCGCACGCCGCACCGCCGTTACCGCCACCACCGACGACGTACGGCGGGTTCGGCCCCGGCAGCGAGTACCCTCCCGCCGCCGACCCTCCGCGCGCACCACAGGGCCCGCGGGGTTTCGCACCGCAGGAGGGTTCGACGCCGCCGCGCCTCGAAACCGGCGGCACCCCGCCGCGCGGAGTCCGCCCCCAGCACCCGCAAGGCCACCGCCCGCCGATGCCACCGGGACGTCCGGGCGGGCCGCCGCCCGGTTTCGACCCGCGCCGCCAGGACGCACGGCGTCCACCCCGGCAAGGACCCGGCAGGCCAGGGCAGCCGGGGCCCACCACACCGCAGTGGCCCGGCCAGGACGCGCCCGGCCACCGCCCACCCGGCCAGGAACGCCCGCGCCAGCCCCCGCCCGGCCAGGGCAGGCCGCTGCCGGGCCGGGAAGGACCACGCCCCGGCGGCCACCGTCCCCCGGATGGCCCGGTCGCACCGGGTCGCGTGCCGCAGGGACAGCGCCCCGGCGCGCGCCCGCCGATGCCACCGCCGGGACAGCGCCCTCCCGCGGGCCCGCCGCCTCCCGGTCCTCGCCAGGGCGGTCCACTGCCGCCGGAAGCGAGCCGCGCGCCGGGCGGGCCGCCACCCGGTCCGTCCAGGCCGGAGGGCACCCGCCCGCCCGGTCGCCAGCCGGGTCCGCGACGCCCCGACGGCGGCAGGCCCGAGCAGCCGCCGCGCCCGGAACCCCCGCGCCAGGAACCGGAGAAACCGGAGCCGCCCCACACTCCGCCGGAGCCGGACGACCCACCGTCCACAGTGGAGGATCGGACTGCGGACTTCGCCGCGCTGCGGGAAACCCAGCTCGACACCGGGCAGATCGGCGACCACGGCGAGCTGCGCCACGAGGAGGTGCGGCGCACCGCGCTCGAACTGCGCGCGCGGGATCCGCGCTACGGCCACATGTCCGACGACGGCGCCTACGCGGTGCACAGCTACACGCGGCACGAGGTTCTCCACGCGCTGACGCCCGAACTGATCCGCGCGATCGTGTCCGGGCTCGACGAACTGCCGCCGTTCGAGGGCGAAGTCGTCCGCGCCGCGACGACAGCCGCGCGCTACGAACCCGGCAAGACCGTCGTGGAAAGCCAGCTCACCAGCACTGCGCAGGCCGACGGCGAGGTGGAGCTGCGCATCGAGGCGAAGAACGGCAGGGACATCTCCGGACTCGCGCCGGTGGCGGGCGAACGGGAAGTGCTGTTCAAACCCGGGACCCAGCTCCACGTGCACAGCAGGGAACTCGTCGACGGGAAGTGGGTCGTCCACGCCGAGGAGGTACTGCCGGGCGACCCGAGACACCTCGACCACGCAGCGGATCAGGAGATCCCGGAGCGCCGGGACCACGATCATCGCGCGAAGTCGATCATCGACGCGCTCGCTGAAGTGGCGGAACAGAGCCAAAAGACGAGCGCGGACGAACCCGCCATCCACGCGGGCACCGTGCGGAGCCCCGAGCAGCAGGTGCGCTTCCTCCGCGAACACCTGCCCGAGGTCGAAGGCGTCAACGCGCGCAACTACTACGCGCCGGGCGCGCGGGAAAACGGCTTCCACGGCAACGACGTGGAAGCCGTCATCGCGCTGGAAGAGGCGTTCCGGGGCCATCCGCGCGAGGCGGCCGCCGCGCTCGCCGACGACGTCAGTTCCCTCGACGCGGTGCGGCAGCGGCTCGGCGGGCAGTGGGTGGAACACCCCGATTTCGCCGGTGCGATCGGGGTAATGGGCGAGCAGCCGGTCGGGTCGCGCGGCGTGCTGGCGTTCCAGGCCGCGGCGGGCGAGCCCAACCGGGTGGTGACGGTCGTGCACACCGAGCACGGCGTCATGATCGTCGACCCGATGACGAACCGGCTCGCGTCGTTGCCGGAAGGCCGCGCCAAGGTGCTGCTGCTGCCGTACCACCGCGAAGGCGACCTGCCCGGGTTGGAACTCCCCGGCTACCACGACCTCGCTTACGACCTCAACGCCGCGCTCCGCTCCGGTGCGCCGGAAGGGGAACGCCAGGCCCGCGCGCTCGCGGCGGCGCTCGACGAAGTACCCGGCGTCGAGGCCAAGACCGTGCGCGGTATCGACCACCACGGCGACGCGTGGCTCGCGGAACTGACCGCGGACCAGTACCCGCCCGGCGAAGTAGCCGTCGAAACCTCGTTCGCCAGCGCCACGATCGAAGGCGGCGAAGTGCCAGTGCACGACGTCGAGATCCACGTCGACTCGAAGAACGTGAAGGACATCGGCGAGCGGGTGGGCCTTTTCCCGCCTGGCACGCAGCTTTTCGTGCACAGCAAGGAACTCGTCGACCGGAAGTGGATCATCCACGCCGAGGAGGTACTGCCGGGCGACCCGAGGCACCTCGAACCGGAAGCCGCGGAGCAGGGCATGGCCGAGCGCCGCGCGCGGTACGCCGAGATCGCACGCCACTACGCGGAAAGCGGGAGTACCAGGCTCGCCGAATTGCTCGACCCGGATGCCGGGAACGCCGAGCCGCCCGCCGGAGTCGAACCGGAGGAACCCGAAGACCTGGGCCCCGCACCCGCACCGGACGCGGAACCGGCCCACCACGACGCGCTCCCCGAAGAACCGACCCTGCGCCACGACGACGAAGACCTCGGCCCGGCGCCGGGCGAGGAAGGCACCGGTACCTGATGTCCGAACCGCGTTACGAAACCAGGCCGCACGAGCTGGCGAACGGCTCCTACGACCTCCGCGACGGGCAGCCCTTCGACCTGCGCACCACGGCGACGTTCGCGGGCCAGCCGCGGTTCGGGGCGACCGAAGCTTCGGGCAAGGTCGATCTCGAAGCCGTCGGCGAAGCGGTGGGATTTCCCGGTGGGCAACGGATTTCGGTGGACCCCGCCGAGATCACCGGGCTCGAACAGGTCCGCACGGAAACCGGTCCGCTCGTGCCGCCGCCGGACCGCCTCACCGAGGAGGCACAGCAGGACCTGGTGATCGGGATCGGCCGGACCCTCCGCGACTTCCTCACCGCGCGCGGCGAACCGTGGGAGCGCATCGACGCGGTGTTCAGCGCGGTCGGCGAAGCCGCCAGGCTGACCGTCACCAGCACCGCGGGCGAGCTGGTGCTGTCGTGGTCCGCGCCGCCGGAGGTCAGCCAGCTCTTCGGGGACCTGAGGGCCGGGATGGCCGTGCCGGGGTACGGGACCTGGACGAACGCCGAGTTCACGCTGCGCGCCGACGGAACCTTCGACTTCGACTTCGACGCGGACCAACCGCCGAGGCTGGCGATCGGTTCGTCCGCGTACGCCAAGGAGCTGGAGTTCTTCCCGCGCACCGAGGAGACCATCCCCGCCTGGTGGCGCCCGCTCGCGAAACTGCCGTACACCACGGAATTCCGGCACGCGAAGGTCGTCGAAGACAGATCGCCGATCCCGGAGGACGATGCGGTCAAAGTGCTGCGCTACCTCGAACGCTGCCCGGTGGTGGGGCCCGAGCCGCACCACACCGACGGCCTCTGGATCTGGCCCGCGGCCGTGGCGGACCAGCTGCGCGAGCGCGGTGTCCCACCCGAACCCGAGCTGCTGACGCGGATCCGTGAACGCGGGTTCCAGCCGGTGTGGCCACCGGACGTCGTCCGCGCCGCCGCCGAAGCCGACCTGCTCGGCCACCCGCGCCCGACCGAATGGGGTCCCGAATTCGCCGAACCGGACGAGGTGGCGCTCGTCGAGGACGGGTCCGCGCTCGACCCCGGCCTGACGGCAGCGGAGCTGTTCACCGTGCTGGTGAAGCGGCTCGACGAGTACGGCGTCTCGCGCGATGCCTACCGGATCGGGTCGCACGCCGACGGGCTCTGGTGCCTGGAACGAGTCGGCGCGCGGTGGCAGGTCGCGCGCTACGAGAACGGGGAACCGGTGCGACCGACCGTGTTCCCGCGCCCGGCGGAAGCCGCCCAGGAACTGCTCGGCGCGCTGTTGATCTTCCCCGCCCGGCCGTGGGCGGGCCGGGAAACGGCGCTGGAAACCGGAAAGCAGGTCGCCGACTGGCCCATCCAGCCCGTCGACGGCGAGCCGC
This sequence comes from Amycolatopsis sp. CA-230715, assembly GCF_018736145.1. Classification (GTDB taxonomy): domain Bacteria; phylum Actinomycetota; class Actinomycetes; order Mycobacteriales; family Pseudonocardiaceae; genus Amycolatopsis. The sequence goes on along the minus strand of NZ_CP059997.1, from coordinate 4,175,832 downwards.
CGCTGACACTGCTGCGCAACAAGCGCATGATCCGGCTCGCCGAAGGCACCGGCGTGACCCGGTACGGCGGTACCGACGGCAACTTCGCGTTCGCCCGCGGCACCCGGTTCGACCGCACGTCCCTGCCGGTCAGCCGCGCGGGGCAACGCCACGAGTACGCACTGGCGCGCCCGCTCTACGTGGTCACGGGGATCACCGTGCCGTGGGCGGGCCAGCCGGGCGGCGGAGTCGCTTACGTGCTCCCGAAACCGCTCGGCGCGCACGTCGCGGACGGCAGCGTGGAACATCGGGGTAGCAGTGGAACGAGCTGAAGCCATCACGCGCGCGGAGGAATGGCTCGCCGCCGACACGACGATCCGGGCCGACCACGAGCGCGTGCGCCGCGTGCCCGAGGGCTGGGCGATCCCGTACGACACGGTCGCCTGGCTCGACGACGGCGACGCGGGGCGGCGGATCTTCCCGCCCCCGGTCATCGTCGTCACCGAGCCGGACGGCGAACCGCGCCTCGCTTCGCCGTCACCGGGCGGGATCAGCACCCCGCTCGCGTTCCCCGGCGAAGAGCACTGGCGTGAGATCGTCGACCCCGAATACGCCGAAGCCGGTGTCGGACTGTTCGGCGTGCCCGAAGCGGTCGTCGTCGGCTGGGAGTGCACTTCCGGGGAGCGGAAAGAGAATCCGGCCTACCGCACGGGCCCGATCCGCCGCGGCTACCCGCGGCCGGAGAACTTCCTCGAAACCGTGCTGCTGTTCGGCGTCGGCAAGTGGCTGTCGAGGGAGCAGGTGCTGATCGGGGTCGCCGGTGCCGAGGTGGTCGTCCCCTTCGACCCCGAGAGCGATCGGATCCCGCGCGGCTACCACCGCCAGGAGCCGCCGAAAATGCAGGTCTTCACCTCGACCAGGTGGCTGCCGCCCGACGTGCACCACTGGTGGCGCGTCGACGTCGCACGGCTCGCCGCGATGACGCCGCCGCCGGACCTCGACCTCTGGGGCCCGCCGACGATGCACACGGTGCTCACCGGCACCGAACTGGCCGAGGCGTGCGCGGAATGGCCGCGCGAGTCGGAACCCGTCGACGTGCGGGGCACCTGCCCGGAAGCCGATGAAGCGATGGTGGCGGCCGCGGCCGAAGCGGCCAAGCAGCTCGGGCTCACCGACCCCGTCGACCCGCCGCTGCGCGCGGCGACGCTGGCGCGCAAACGCGGGTTCGAACTCACCGAGGACGAGTGCCGCCGGACCGTGCTCGGCGAGTCGTGGCTCGCGCGGCGACAGCAACCGGACCCACCGGACTGGCCCGCGGACCTCGCGGCCAACGGCCTGAAGCCCGCCTACGGCAACGACGGCGAGGTCGAACCCGCGCTCGACACCTTCGGGAAGTACTTCCCGCTCGGGCTCCCCGGGTTCCGATACGGCTGGGAACGCGTGACCGGCGCCTACGTCGGGTTCGCGATCGGCGAGGCGCTCGGCGCGGCCGTCGACAAGCTCAACCTCGACGAGATCAAGGCGCGGTACGGCCCCGACGGCGTCACCGGGTTCGAAACGGCCTACACCGAACCGGGTCAGCTCGGCCCGCTCACCCAGCGGCTGCTGTTCATGACCGAGGCCGTGATCCGCAGCCCGCACCGCGAGGACCACGAGCTCGAAGGAAAATTCGGCGAGGTCGCGCGCAACGGCGTGCTCCGGTGGCTGCACACCCAGGGCGTGCCGCTGCACCGCGTCGACGGCTGGCTGCTGCGGCGCCCGGAGCTGCACGTCAAGCGGGATCCCCAGCCCGCGGACCTGGAATCGGGCCCGACCTCGCTGCTGACCGCGTTGCCCGCGGCGCTGACCGACGGCGGTCCCGGGAGCGGGTTCGACGGCGGCGTGCGGCAGGCGGCGCGGCTGATGGCCGGCCAGACCACCCGCGACGAGGGCGATCTCGAGGCCGTCACGTACCTGGCCTGGGTGTGGCAGGAGATGTTGAGCGGCAAGGCGGTGGTGCTGCCCGCGGCCGTGCAGGCGAAGGAAACGGCCAGCCCGTCTCGGTCCGAGCACGGCCCGGCGTGGGACCGGATCCGCGCGGCGGTCGACGCGGCGGTGCCGGTGGTGCCGTCGTACGGGGTGCCGACGGCACGCGATCCGGAGGCGATCGGCGACGGCCAAGACACCCTTTCCGTGCTGGGGCGCACGATCGCCGCGGTGGGCAGCTTCGAAAACTTCCCCCGCCGCGCGCTGCGGCGCGCGGTCAACCACTCCGGCCGCAGCGCGTTGACCGGCGCGCTCGCGGGCGCGCTGCTCGGCGCACGGCTCGGCATCCCCGGGCTGCCGTCGGACTGGGTCGAAGCGCTCGAACTGCGGCACCTGGTGGAAAACGTGGCCACGGACGCGTTCTGGCACTTCGACCTCCATTCCGCGCTGCGGCACGACCCCGAACACTGGAAGGCGCGGTACCCGCGGTGGTGACGGTCGAAGAAGCGGTGGCGCGGGTCGAAGACTGGCTCGACGACCCGGATCTGCGCGTGCAGCCCGAATTCGCGGCCAGGGCGGCCGACGGGTGGTACGTCCCCTACAACGCGGCCGCGTACCTCGACGGCACCGATCTCGGCACGGGGCTCTTCCCGGCGCCGACCGTGCACGTGCCCGACGACGGCGGTGCGATCACGCTGGCGGTGGACGTGATGACGCCACCGCCGCGGGATCCGGTGGTGCCGCGGGAAAAGACGGAGGCCGTCGACCCGGCGGTGTGGCGCGGTTTCCCGGTGCGGCACACCGCGGCGGGAAGGCTGCTGAACGACCTGCACGCGGACCGGATCACCCTCGAGCAATTCGCCGAACGCCTCGCCGCGACCGAGGTCGTGGTCCCGGTCGACGACGGCGGATCGCCCGCGCTGCGAGGGATCGACCCCCAGTACGAGGTGGCGATCTGCACGTCGACGGAGGCTGTCCCGGCTGGGGTCTCGCGCTGGCGCCGGATGCTCGCGGGCGATCTGCTGCGCTCGGAGGACCCGGTCGGGTTCGTCGTCGACCCCGGCCGCGCGCTGAGCCTTTCGCTGCCGCCCCAGTACTTGCGGACCGTTCCGCTGCCACCGCAAGGCGAACCCGTCGACGAGGTCGCGGCCGAGCTGAACCCCGAAGTGCTCGCGCTGGCGGAACGGCTGACCGCGGACCACCGGATCGAGATCCCCGATCTGCTGAGCCGCCACGTCGCCGCGGTCACGGGCTGGGCGCGGAACTCCGGCTACGAGCTGACCGCCGACGAGGCGAAGAGCTACCTCACCGGGTACGCCGTGCGGTTCTCGAACCTGCGCGGAATCCGGCAGAACCGGGGGCCGTCGTGGCCTGCCGATCTCGAAGCGAACGGCCTGGTCGCGCACTACGACCACTTCGGCGCGCCGTCCCCGGTGCCGTGGACGTTCGGCAAGTTCGACCCGAGGAACACGCCGCCGGGCACCTTCGCCTGGCACCGGCTGGTCGGCGCGTTCGCCGGGTTCGCCGCCGGTGAGGCACTGGTGTCCGGCGAAGGGCCGCTGACCGCCCAGCTCCTGCGGCACACCGAATCGGTCATCCGGGGTTTGCCGCCGGAACCCGGAACCTTCGATGTCCCACCGGATTTCCCGCCACCAGCGTCGTCGTCGAGCTGGCTCGCGATCGCGCTCGGCGAAGAACCCGAACCCGCCGCGTCACCGTTGCTGGTGCCGCTCGCCGCGATCACGGCCGCCGGTGCCGACGTCGCCGGGATGAGCCAGGACTACCCGAAGGCGATCGCGCGCGCCATGGCGGGCACGCTCACCGAATCGACGGCCGCGGCGCTGGACACGTTCGTCGACGTGCTGTGGGAGCTGCTCAAACCCGGTGACTACGCGCTGCCGGTGTACGTCCACCTCCGCACCTTCGCGCGCGAAGAACGACGTTTCGCGGGCGAACTGTCGAAGACCGTCCTCGGACTCCGGGAGGATCGGGACGCCGACGACCGCGCCCAGCTCGGGACGATCGGCGACGGCGGCGAACCGTTGTCCGTGCTGGGGCGCGCCTTGTTCGCGGTCGGCAAGCGGCACTACGACGCGGAAGCCGCCTTCGAAGCGGCAGCGGGCGATCCGCTCGTCTCGGCACTGACCGGCGCGTTCCTCGGCGCGCGCGGCGGCGTCCCGGGGCTGCCCCGGCACGCGGTGCGCGCGGTCGGCCGGATCGGGCTGGTGGAGAACGTGGCGAGCGACGCGTTCTGGCACTTCGCGCGGTTCGGCGTGCGGCGCGAACCGTCCGCGCGGCACGACTGGGAACGACAGCGCTACCCACGCGGATGAGGGTCGCGGCGCGCCTTCGGGTGATCGGTGAGTGGCGTCACGGCGACCGGACTAGGTTTAGGCCGGTCAAGTTTCGTTCGCGGGGGAGAAGTGCATGCACTACCGAGTCGAAGCGGCCGAACGGCCGGACGCGCAGTACACCGTGTGGCAGGGCGGCGTCTACCGGGCGCAGCGATCGACGGCGGACGGCACCGTGCTGCTGGTGACGCTGCCGGGTGCGGACGCGCCGCCTGAGTTCGACACCACGTGGGAGTCGAAGCAGGCGAAGATCGTGCCCGAGGCCGAGGTCAGCGCCACCTTCAGCCTGCAGACGCACTGCGTCTTCGACGACGAGGTGTACCGGATCTCCCCGGACGACGACGAGTCGCCCGGCCCGCTCGTGCTCCGCTGGTGCGGCACCGACGAGGCGCTCGCCGCGGAGCTCGGGCTCACCGACTTCAGCACCAAGGCCGCGCTCGACGACCTCTCGGCGCTCTGGCAGGAACGCCACGACTTCACCGATCCCACCTCACCACCACCGGAACCGGTCGCGAGCGACCCCAACCCGTTCCTGCGCGGGATCGGCCGCGCCCTGCTCAAGATCGCGCCCGCGAAGTGGAACTCGATCGCCGCGCAGTACCGCCAGATCGGCGGCTACGCCGAGCTGGAGGTCCGGTCGGTCCTCGGCGACCCGGTCGACGAAGTGACCTTCCTGTCGCCGCCGCCCGCGCTGTCCCAGCTGTTCGCCGCGCTGCGGACGGCGATGTACGCACCCGGCGCGGGCACCTGGTTCCAGAGCACGTTCGTGCTGAAGTCGTCGCGGGAGTTCGACTTCGACTACGACCTCGACCGCCAGCCCGACTGGCGCCAGCCGCCGCACGAGGGGGCACAGCCCGCGCCCGCCGCCTACACCGCCGATCTCGCCCTGTACCCGCGCGAGCCGGAGAACATCCCGCCGTGGCTCGCGGCGAAGGCTGGCCTGCCGGTCGCCACCGCGTTCCGGCAGGCGGCCGTGGTCGACGGGCCGCCGGAAGGCGACAAGCCGACCGTCAACCGGCCGCCGGTCCCGCCCGAGGAGCTGCGGGGCGTGCTGGACTACCTGTTCCGCTCGCCAGTGGCGCTCGCGCGGCCCGGCCGCCTGCCGGACCTGTTCGCGCCGACCGGCAAACCCGACGTGCCGGACGCGTTCCACACCGACGGCACCTGGATCTGGCCCGCCGCGGTGCCGCACTACCTGCGCAAGTACCGCGTGCCACCGCAGCCGGAGCTCCTCGACCACATCAGGGCCGCCGGGTTCCGCCCGCCGTACGTGCCGGAGCCGGTGCGCGCCGCGGCCGAGGCCGAGCTGGTCGGTGCCGAACGTCCGGTGCACTCGGTGGCCGATCTCGCCGAGCCCGACACCCCGGCGCTGGTCGACCGCGGGCAGTGGCCGCGGACGCTGCTCGCCTCGGACGTGCTGACGATCCTGCGCCGCAGGCTCGCCGAACACGGCGTCGCGGAGAGCGCCTACTCGATCGGCAAGCGCGCCAAGGGTGTCTGGTCGCTCGCGCGGACCGAGCACAGCTGGGAGGTGTCCGGCCCGGACGACGAGGATCCCGCGGCGTTCGCGCATCTCGAAGAGGCCGCGCGGTTCCTGCTCGGCACGCTGCTGCTGTACCCGGCGCGAACGTTCGCGGGCGCACCGGAACCGGCCGAGCCGACCGACCGGATGCCCGACTGGCCGATCCTGCCACTGCGCGGCGAACCACCGCTGTTCCTGTTCCGGCGCAAGCGGATCGTGGTGCTCGCGCCCGGTACCGCGCTGGTGCGGTTCGGCCCCGACGGCGGCAACCTCGTGCACGACGAGTCGGTCACCTTCCCGGAGACCGCGCTGCCAGCCGAACGCCAGGGCCTGCGGCAGGCGCTGGTCGTCCGGCGGCCGCTGCGGGTCCTCGCCGGGGTCGCGCTGCCGTGGGGCCCGATGCCGGGCGGCGCGGTCGGCTACTTCCTGCCGCGCCCGGTCGGCCACCACCGGGAAACCGGCGCGCTGGAACGGGTCACCACGCCCTGATCAGGACGGCTGGCGACCACCAGTAGTCGGCGAGCGCCTCGATGTCGACGTAGGCGAAGCCCGCTTCCTCCAGGTCGGCGCGCCAGGCGACCGCGGGCTGCTCCCAGTTGTTGCGGGTGCCGCCACCGAGCTGGCCCAGCAGCATCGGCAGCAGGAACCCCTGCGCGACCAGGCTGGCGTCGTCCGCGTACTCGCGGATGCCGCGCTCGTAGCGGACGGCGAGCGCACGCAGGTGTTCGTCGGTGCCTTCCGGGTGGGCGAGCACGTTGAACTCGGCGATCAGCAGGCGGCCGGTACGGGCCCTGATCCGGCGCAGCACGTTTACGCGTTCGGACTCCGGGATGGTCTGCAGCGCGAACGTCGACTGGGCCAGTGCCCAGTGCTTCTCGCCAGCCTCGTCCAGGAACTCCTGCGCGGTTTTCGCCCAGAACCGCGGCGAACCGGGCACCCGCGTCTTCGCCACGTCGAGCAGCGCCGCCGACGGTTCGACGAGATCGATCTGGCCGGGCACGTGCTTCGCCTGCTCCAGCGCGGGCCCGATGGCCAGCCCGTCACCGCAGCCGAGGTCGAGCAGCGAACCGGGCTTGAGCGTGTCGTAGCTCGCCGCCAGTTCGAGGGAAAGCCGCCGGTACAGCTCGACGTTCCCGCCACCTCGGATGAACGCCGCGAACGCCTCCGGTTCGCCATACACGTCGCCGTTCGAGCCGGTGCCGAGGAAGCGCGCCAGCTCGGCACCGAGCAGGGAACCGTTTTCACCGGCGCGCGCGGCCAGCTCGCGAGCGGCGTCCCGCTCGCCGGAGTGCAGTGCGGTCAGCGCCTCGAAAGCGCCCGCGGTCGTGCTCGTCATGCTGCAAAGTCTCGCCGAAGCGATGCTCTGCGTCACGCCCTAATCCGTGCCGGTGATGCCCTGCTCGTCGGCCCACTTGCGCAGTTCGGCCACGGCCTCGTCGTGCTCCAGGGGGCCGCGGTCGAGGCGCAGCTCCTTGAGGAACTTCCACGCCTTGCCCACCAGCGGACCCGGCGGCAGGCCGAGCAGCTTCATGATCTCGTTGCCGTCGAGATCGGGCCGCACCCTCGCGAGGTCCTCTTCGGCGCGGATGCGCTCGATCCGCTCTTCGAGATCGTCGTAGGTGCGCTGCAGCGCGGCGGCCTTGCGCTTGTTGCGGGTCGTGCAGTCCGCCCTGACGAGCTTGTGCAGCCGCTCCAGCAGCGGGCCTGCGTCGGTGACGTACCGGCGCACCGCCGAGTCCGTCCACTCGCCCTTCCCGTACCCGTGGAACCGCAGGTGGAGGAACACGAGCTGGGACACGTCGTCGACGATCTGCTTCGAGTACTTCAAGGCGCGCAAACGCTTGCGGGCCATCTTGGCGCCGACCACCTCGTGGTGGTGGAAGCTCACGCCGCCACCGGGCTGGAACTCGCGCGTGGCGGGCTTGCCGATGTCGTGCAGCAGCGCCGCGAGCCGCAGCACGAGATCCGGCTCGCCACCGCGTTCGAGGTCGATCGCCTGCTGCAGCACCGTCAGCGAGTGCTCGTAGACGTCCTTGTGCTGGTGGTGCTCGTCGATCGCGAGCCGCATGCCCGGCACCTCAGGCAGCACGTGGTCGGCGAGGTTCGTCTCCACCATCAGCTCGAGTCCCGAGCGCGGGTCGGCGCCCACCATCAGCTTCGACAGCTCGGCCTGCACCCGCTCGGCGGTGATCCGGGTGAGCTGCTCGGCCATCTCGGTCATCGCCATCACGACCCGCGGCGACGCCGAGAACCCGAGCTGCGAGGTGAACCTCGCCGCGCGCAGCATGCGCAACGGGTCGTCCGCGAACGACTCCTCCGGCGGCGCCGGCGTGTCGAGAATGCCCCGGTGCAGCGCGGTCACGCCGTCGTACGGGTCGACGAGCTGCTTCGTCTCCAGGTCGACCGCCATCGCGTTGACGGTGAAGTCGCGGCGCAGCAGATCGCCCTCGATCGCGTCGCCGAAGGTGACCTCAGGGTTCCGGCTCATCCGGTCGTAGCTGTCCGCGCGGAACGTGGTGATCTCCAGCGTGCTGCCGCGCTTGGTGACCCCGACCGTGCCGAACGCGATCCCGGCCTCCCACACGCCGTCCGCCCAGCCGGCCACGAGCTTGAGCACGGTGTCGGGGCGCGCGTCGGTGGTGAAGTCGAGATCGGCGGACTCGCGGCCGAGCATCGCGTCGCGCACGCTGCCGCCGACCAGGTAGAGCCGGTGCCCCGCCCTGGCGAACAGGGCGGCCAGCTCGTCGGCGAGCGGGGGAATGCGCACCGGTTCGGTCACCGCGTTCTTTTCGGCCAGCTCGTTCACTCAGATCCCACCACGAAAGAGGTGCACTGGACGCAGCGCACCCGAGGACAAAGACACGAGCGACCAGGGTACTCCGCACGCGACGGGGCCCGACGGCACCGAGGTGATACCAGAGCGTGAGTGACACCTGGCTCCGCGTTCGCGACCGCGTGTGAACGGCAGGCACTAGCATCACAGCATGTCTGGATCGGCCGGTCGTTCCGGTGGCGCGAAGCCAGGACGCCGCCGATCGCGGCGGCACCGGGGCAGAAAGCTGACCACCGTCGACGAGACCTCCGCCGGGGGTCTCGTGGTCGACGCCGAACGCGCCAACGCCGCGCTCATCGGCCGGTTGGACCGCCATGGCAAGCTGCTGTGGTCGCTGCCGAAGGGCCACATCGAAGACGGCGAGACCACCGAGCAGACTGCGGTGCGCGAAGTGAAGGAGGAGACCGGCATTTCCGCGCACGTGCTGCGGCCGCTTGGCACGATCGACTACTGGTTCGTCGCCGAACGTCGCCGGGTGCACAAGACCGTGCACCACTTCCTGCTGGAAGCCGTCGGCGGCGAACTGTCCGACGAGGACGTCGAAGTGACCGAGGTCGCGTGGGTGCCGATCGCCGAGCTCGAAACGAAGCTCGCCTACGCCGACGAGCGGACGCTCGTCCGCAAGGCGCGCGCCTTGTTCGCCGCCCAAGACGCTGACCTTCCCGAGGGAGCTTCCGAGTGAAGCGGCTCGCCGCCATCGCGCTGACCGTGCTGTTCGTCGCCACGCTCACCGGGTTCGCCCCGGCCGCCGCCGCGCAACCGGGGGAGCAGTCGGAGCCGAGCAGGCTGCACCTCGACGTCGACCAGATGAACCCGAGGCTGGTCACCACCACCTCGTCGACGCTGGGCATCTCCGGCCGGATCACCAACACCGGCGACCGGCGCATCACCAACATCAAGGTGCAGTTGCAGCTCGGGGAGCGGCAGACCTCCGAGAAGCAGCTCAAGCAGGCGCTGGCGGAGTCGCCGGAGACCGGCTCGTCGGTTTCGCAGTTCGTCGACGTGGTGGCCTCCCTCGAACCAGGCCAGTCCGCGCCGCTGACGGTCAACGCGTCGCTGCGCGGCGACTCCGGGCTCGAAATCGCCAAGCAGGGCGTCTACCCGCTGCTGGTCAACGTCAACGGCACGCCCGACTTCGGCGGCAGGACCCGGCTCGCCGCGGTCAGCCTGCTGCTGCCGGTGGTGTCGGTACCCGGCAAGCCCGCGCCGCCGAACCCGGCGAAGGCCACCCCGTTCACGCTGCTGTGGCCGCTGGCCGACACCCGGCCGAACATCGTCTCCGCGCCGCTGGGCGAGTCCGTCGTGCTCGGCGACGACCACCTCGCCGACGACCTCGCGCCGACGGGCAGGCTCGGCGCGCTGCTCACCGGCGCACGCCGGGCGAAGCAGAACCCGAAGGTGTTCAACGCGCTGTGCTTCGGCATCGACCCCGACCTGATCGGCACGGTCACCGCGATGACCCGCGGCTACCAGGTCCGCACCCCGTGGGGCAGCAACGTGCCCGGCCGCGGCAAGGACGCGGCGGTGAGCTGGCTGGAAAGCGTGCGCGGGCTCGTCGGCGGGCACTGCACGGTGGCGATGCCGTCTTCGGACGCCGACCTGTCCCAGCTCACCAAGCTCGGCGACAGCGGGAAGAACCTCGCGAAGGCCGCGGTCGACGACGGCAGGCTGCGCACCCTGCTCGACGCGGACCCCGCCGACGGCGTCCTGTGGCCGGGGGGCTCGCTCGACACGGGCACGCTCGGCACGATCGCCGAGGCCGGTGTGCACACCGTGCTCGCCGACACCCAGTACCTGGAATCCACCAAGCTGGTCAGCGGCGGGGTCGGCCTCGAAGGCAGCTCGGTGCGCGCCCAGTCCTACGACACGCTGCTGGCCAAGGCGTTCGCGGGCACGTCCGGGCGGCCCGACTCGTCGACCGGGGTCACCACACCCGCCGACGATCCCGACGTCGGCACCCAGAACGGCCTCGCCGTGCTCGCCTACCGCAGCACGGCGACGGCGGACGCGGGCAAGCCCCTGCTCGTCGCGCCGCCGCGCCGCTGGGCGGTGCCGGACCGCGAGTTCGACCGCCTTTTCGACTCGATCGACGAGCTCGTCACCCGGAACATGCTCACCGGGATGCCGCTGCAGCAGCAGCTGGGCGCGGGCGAATCGGGCGTCGCGCGGATGACCTACACCCCGGCCGAGGGCGCGCTGCCGGGCAACCTCGCGGACATCGACTCGGCGGCGACCGACGTGCGCTCGGTGATGGAACCGGACACGTCGAACAAGGTGAATCCCGACCTGCTCGTGAAACCGGTGCACGACGCGGTGATCCGGGCCACCTCGACGGCGTGGCAGTTCGTGCCCGGCGGCGCCGACCAGGCCGCGTCGACCGCGCGCGACCAGCTCGACGACCTGCGCGGGCGGATCGCGGTGATCCCGCCAGGCCAGCCGTTCTCGTTCGCGTCCGGCTCGTCGCCGATCCCGGTGGCGATGCAGAACAAGCTGCCGGTCGCGGTGACCGTCCGGCTCCGCTTCAGCGACAACGCGGGCCTGCGGATCGACCCCGTGCCGGACCAGCCCATCCCGAGGAACAGCATCGTGCCGGTGCGGGTGCCCGCCGAAGCGCTGCGCGCGGGGCGCTTCAGCCTCGACGTGTCGTTGACCACGTCGAGCGGCACCCAGCTCGGGCCGACGGCGCGATTCGAACTCACGTCCAGTGAATACGGCATCGTGACCGTTATCGTGACCTCGACGGCAGGGGTGGCGTTGCTGCTGCTTTCCGGCCGCCGGATATACCGGCGGGTCAAGGAGCGGAAGGCGGCCTGACGCCCGCGGCGACTACCCTGGCCTGGCCAGAACAGTAGCGCTGAGGATTGGGCACGTGTTGGACAGAGAGCCGGGCTCGCCGCCCGAGCGCCCCGAACGTGCCGGGCGTCCCCACCCCGACCGGGCCCAGCCGCCCCCGCAGCAGCCGCCGCCACCACCGGCGTCCCGGCGCGCCCAGCCGCGCCGCATCCCGCCCTCCGGTGACCGGACTCCGCAACCACCTCCACCGCGGCGGCGCCCGCCGCCGTCGGAGCACCCGACGAGACAGCTCCCTCCCGCGCAGCCCCCGCCGTCGAGGCAGGGCGCGCGACGGAAACCGCCGCCGTCGCAACCACTTCCGCAGCCATCGCAGCCATCGCAGCCATCGCAGCCATCGCAGCCGTTGCCGCAGCCGCAAGGGCAGCGGCCGCCGAGGCGCCAGCCGCCTCCGCCGCGCCGCCAGCCACCCGTGCGGCCGTGGCGGCAGGAGAACCCCCAGGGGAATCCGCCACCGCCACCACCGCCGCCACGGCGTGAAGACGCGACCATGCTCATCCCGCGCGATCGCGGGCTGCACCCCAGCGTGCGCTGGCCGATGGCCGATCCGGACGTGCTGCGGCCCTACGACGAACTCGCCACCCGGATGTTGCCGAGGGTGCTCGACGCGCCCCGCACGGCCGAGCCCTTCGGCGACACGCCGCCGCCGGTCACCGGTATCGAGCCGAAGACGGAGGAAAAGCCGCAGTCGCTGGTCAAGGCCAGCGGCCGGATCGCGATCGCGTCGCTGATCAGCCGGATCACCGGGTTCCTGTGGAAGGTGATGCTGGCCTGGGCGGTCGGCATCGGCGTGGTGAACGACTCGTTCAACGTCGCGAACACGATGCCGAACATCGTGTTCGAACTGCTGCTCGGCGGCGTGCTGTCGAGCGTGGTGGTGCCGTTGCTGGTGCGCTCGCAGGACGATCCCGACGGCGGCGAGGCCTACGTGCAGCGGCTGATGACCGTGGCGTCGGTGCTCCTGCTGATCGGCACGGTCATCGCGGTGGCCGCCGCGCCCCTGTTCACCTCGCTCTACGTGGACAAGTCCGGGCAGGCGAACCCGGACCTGGCCACCGCGTTCGCCTACCTGCTGCTGCCGCAGATCTTCTTCTACGGCGTGTTCGCACTGCTCTCCGCGGTGCTGAACGCCAAGCACATCTTCGCGCCCGCGGCGTGGGCGCCGGTGGTGAACAACCTCGTCGTGATCGTCACGATCATCGTGGTCGCGGTGATGCCGGGCGAGATCTCGCTCGACCCGGTCAAGCTCGGTGACGCCAAGCTGCTGACGCTGGGGCTCGGCGTCACCGCGGGCATCGTGGCGCAGGCGGTGATCCTCGTGCCGCCGCTGCTGCGGACCGGGTTCCGGTTCAAGTGGCGCTGGGGCATCGACAAGCGGATGAAGGAGTTCGGCGGGCTCGCGGGCTGGATCCTCGGGTACGTCGCGGTCAGCCAGATCGGGTTCACCATCAACACCCGCGTGCTCACCAGCGGCACCCAGGGCGGGGTCACCGCGTACAGCAACGCGTGGCTGCTGTTCCAGCTGCCCTACGGCGTCATCGGCGTGTCGCTGCTGACCGCGATCATGCCGAGGATGAGCCGCGCCGCCGCGGACGGCGACAACAACAAGCTGATCAGCGACCTGTCCTACGCCTCGCGCCTGTCGACGGTGACGCTGGTGCCGATCTCCGCGGTGATGACGATCGTCGGCTCGTCGATCGGCCTCGCGCTGTTCAGCATCGGCAAGGGCACCCCCGAATCCGCGGAACGGCTCGGCCAGGCGCTGGCGATCTCGGCGTTCGGCCTGCTGCCGTACGCGCTGGTGATGCTCCAGCTCCGGGTGTTCTACGCGATGAAGGACGCCAGGACGCCGACGCTGATCATGATCGTGATGACGGTGGCGAAGATCCCGCTGCTCTACCTGTGCCCCGCGCTGCTCGACCCCGACCACATCGTGCTCGGCGCGATGATGGTCAACGCGATGACGTTCGTGGTCGGCGCGATCCTCGGCCAGGTGTGGCTGTGGGTGCGGCTCGGCAACCTGCGCAGCAAGCGCGTGCTCGGGGTGATCCTGTTCACCCTCTTCGCCAGCGTCCTCGGCGTCGTCGCGGCGTGGCTGGTCGGCCTGGTCGTGCCGTCGACCCTCGGCGTCACGATCGGCGCGTGGCTGAAACTGGTCCTCCAGGGCTTGGTCGGCATCGGCGTTTCGTTCGGCGTGCTCATCGCGTTGAAGGTCGACGAACTCGCACCTGTTACCAGAAGATTCACCCGCTTGGTCAAGCGTGGGTAACGTTTTACGCACAGATAACCCCCGTACACGGGTCGTATTCACGTACCCTCGATGCGGAGGAGGGCCAGAGTGCGGTGAACACCAAGCGGAGTGACCAGGCCGAGACGGCCAGGGCGGGCGGCCGGGTCAGGGGCGGATCGCTGGCGCCCGGCGGCGTCGTCGGCGACGGCCGTTATCGCCTGCTGGCCCAGTTCGGGATCGACGAGCGGGCGGGCGCGCACCTGTGGCGCGCGCGCGACGGGCAGCTCCGCCGCGACGTCGCGCTGACGCTGCTGGTCGGCGACCCGGCGGACGCGGAGTCCGCGCGGCTCGCCCGCCGCACGCTCGAACGCGCCGCCCACGCCGCGAAGTTCGGCCACGACGGTGTCGCCAGGGTGCTCGACGTGCTGAGCCTCGGCAGCGGAGTGACCTCCGGCGAGGGCCTGCTCGGCGTGGTCGTCGCGGAGTGGACCAAGGGCACCGACCTGGTCGACGTGACCGCGGAGGAGCCGGTTTCGCCCGCGGTCGCCGCCCGCATGGTGCAGGCGCTGGCCGCCGCCGTCGACCGCGCGCACCAGTCCGGGCTCGTGCTCGGCCTCGACCACCCGCAGCGGCTCCGGGTCACCCCGGAGGGCGCGCTGCGGCTCGCGTTCCCCGGCCCGCTGCCCGACGCCACCCTGCGCGACGACGTCAAGGCGCTCGGCGCGGTGCTGTACCTGCTGCTCACCGGCCGCTGGGCGCTGCCGGGCGGGCCGCCCGCGATCCCGGCCGCGCCGCACACGCCCACCGGTCGCATCGTCCCGCCGCACTCACTGCGGCCGAGGGTGCCCGCCGCGTTGTCGTCGCTCGCGGTCCGCACCATCGAGGACGGCGACCACGGCGGCATCCGCACCAGCGCCGCCATCCTCCGCGCGCTCGACCAGGCCGCCGAGGCCGAGGAGCGCACCCAGTTCATCAAGCAGGTCGGCCCCGAGTCCGAGCCCGAGCCCGACGACGGCGTCTGGACCACGAAGAAGCCGGTGAAGGACGCCGCGCGCAGGCGGAAGCTCGCGCTCGGCGTCACCGTGCTGGTGGTGCTCGCGGTCGGCATCCTCGCCTGGCTCGGCATGCTGGCGATCAGCTTCTTCCAGGGCGACAAGGCGGCCAACGGGCCGAACATGAACGTCGCCCAGACCACCACGTCGGCACCCCCGCCGCCACCGGCCTCCTCGGCGCCGCCCGCGCCACCGGCACCGGCGCAGGGCCAGTTCGGCGACCCGGCGAAGCCGACCGGCGTCACCGTCTACAACCCCGAAGGCGACGGCGACAACCCCGGCCGCGCGCGCAACGTCACCGACGGCGACCCGGGCACCGTGTGGAAGACCGAGCAGTACCAGCAGCAGTTCCCCAAGGTGAAGCCCGGCGTCGGGCTGATCGCCGCCTTCGACGGCGAGATCAACCTCGCCCAGGTGAAGATCGCCGGCGCGACGGCGGGCACGAAGGTCGAGATCAGGGTCGCCGACACGAAGAACGCCGAACTCGCCGACACGCGGGTGGTCGGGTCCGCGGACATCAACGGCGACTCCGCCGACGTCACGCTCCAGCAGCCGCAGAAGGGGCGGTTCTTCGTCGTCTGGATCACCCAGCTCGGCGGGGACGACAAGAAGTACTCGTCGCAGATCGGGGAGCTGACCTTCCTGCCCGCGAAGTGACGCGCGGTGCCCGCGCGCTGGCTTTTCGTGCTGGGTGTGGGCATTTTCACCGGGGTCACACGCGGTCAGTAGTCTCTTCCGGGTGACCGCAGCAGCACCTACGGACGCTGACCTGATAGCGGCGCACGCCGCGGGGGATCAGCACGCGTTCAGTGAAATAGTCAGGCGGCATCGGGACCGGATGTGGGCCGTCGCCCTGCGCACCCTCCGCGACCCCGAAGAGGCCGCCGACGCGCTGCAGGACGCGTTCATCTCGGCGTTCCGCGCGGCGGGGAACTTCCGCGCCGAGTCGCAGGTGACCACGTGGCTGCACCGGATCGTGGTGAACGCGTGCCTCGACCGGGTCCGCCGCAAGCAGGCGAGACCGACCGTGCCGCTGCCGGAGACCGGGTTCAACGAACCCGCTTCACCGCGCGACTCGATGTCGGACAAGGAAACCAAGCTCGTCATCAAAGCCGCCCTCGACGAGCTTCCCGAAGACCAGCGCGCCCCGATCGTGCTCGTCGACGTCGAGGGATACTCGGTCGCGGAGACGGCGAAGATGCTGGGCATCGCGGAAGGCACCGTGAAGAGCCGGTGCGCGCGGGGTCGCGGCAAGCTCGCAAAGGTTCTCGGACATCTGCGGAACCCCGATGCAGATGCGAACGTCCTACCTCACGAAAGCAAATCAAGCCGGGCACGACAGGGGTCGCGCACGCAGCAGCGGGGGGAGGGGCGATGACGGACGAGAGTCGGGGGCTCGGCGGAACCGTGGGGCCGCCCTGGTCTGTCGACGTACTCGCCGACCTTCACGCGGGCGTGCTCGACGAGCGCGAAGCGGCCGAACTGTGGCCACGCGTGAACGCGGACGCCGAAGCACGGGCGATCATCGAGGCGCTGGAAGCGACCACCGCCGACTTGAACGCGCTCGGCTCCGCCCCGGTGGAGCCGATGCCCGCTGAGTTCGCGGCTCGGCTCGACGCGGCCATCGCCGGGGAAGCGCAGCGCGCGTTCGGCGGCCAGCCCCAGCAGGCCCCGGCGGACCGGCCGGTGGCGCCGGTGGTCGATCTCGCGGCCGCGCGCCGCAAGCGGAACAAGCTCCTCGGCTGGGGCACCGGCCTGGTCGCCGCCGCGGCGGCCGCGGTCGTCGCGGTCGCGGTCATCGTGCCGGGCGGCGGCTCCGGCAGCGACGTCGCGCAGCCGCCACCTACGAGCCTGCCCGGTCAGCAGCCCGGCGGTGAGCCGCCGCTCGCGTTGAAGAAGAACGACCTCGGCGGCGCGCTCAGCGGCCCGCAGGGCGTGCAGGACTTCGGGCCGCTCGGCAACGAGGAAAAGCTCGACGCGTGCCTTGCGGCCAACGGCATCGATCCGAGCCTGCGGCCGGTGAAGGTGCGACCGGTGACGCTCGACGGCAAACCCGGCGTGATGGTGCTCTTCACGACCGGCAAGCTGGCGCAGTTCCGGCTCGTCGTGCTGTCGCCGACGTGCGGGCCGAACGAGCCGGGCAAGCTGGCCGACGAACTGATCGGGGCGAAATAGCAGAGCGGTTCAAAGCCGTTTGAGTGGGCTGGCGACCCGCACCGCCGCGGGTTCTCAGGTGGTTCCTCGCGAGGACAGCTCCGACATGGTGAATCGGCATTCATGCGAAGGAGATCCCGGAGCGAGGGGCCGCCTGAGGTTCCGCCACGGCACCGCTACGCAAGCCACTTCGAATCAGTCACCCCATGGCGGCGGTCACGGGCGGGAACACGGCCACCTACGATCGTGTTGATCCTGTGGACGGGTCACAACGAGCGGAGGTCACGGGGTGGCTGCAGACGACATTCGGAACCTGATCATCGTCGGATCGGGTCCCGCCGGATACACCGCGGCGGTGTACGCGGCGCGGGCGCAGCTCGAGCCGCTGGTCTTCGAGGGCACGCAGTTCGGCGGCGCGCTGATGACCACCACCGAGGTGGAGAACTACCCGGGTTTCCGCGAGGGGATCCAGGGTCCCGACCTGATGGAGCAGATGCGCAGCCAGGCCGAGCGCTTCGGCGCGGAGCTGCGCGCGGAGGACGTCGAGTCGCTCGAGCTCACCGGTGACGTCAAGTACGTGACGGTGAACGGCAAGCGGTACGGCGCCCGCGCGATCATCCTGTCGATGGGTGCCGCCGCGCGGTACCTGAACGTGCCCGGCGAGCAGGAGCTGCTCGGGCGCGGCGTGTCGTCCTGCGCGACGTGTGACGGCTTCTTCTTCCGCGATCACGACATCGTGGTCGCGGGCGGCGGCGACTCCGCGATGGAGGAGGCGACCTTCCTGACGAAGTTCGCCCGATCGGTGACGATCGTGCACCGCCGTGACGAGTTCCGCGCCTCGAAGATCATGCTCGAGCGCGCGCGGGCCAACGAGAAGATCAAGTGGCAGCTGAACTCGCAGATCACCGAGGTGGTCGGCGACGGCAAGGTCGAGGGCCTCAAGGTGACCGACCGCAACACCGGCGAGGAGAAGACCCTCGACGTGACCGGGTTCTTCGTCGCGATCGGCCACGACCCGCGCAGCGAGCTGGTGCGCGGCCAGGTCGACCTCGACGACGCGGGCTACGTGCTCACGAAGGGCCGCAGCTCCTACACCAACATCGACGGCGTGTTCGCCGCCGGTGACCTGGTCGACCACACCTACCGCCAGGCCATCACCGCGGCGGGCTCGGGCTGCACCGCGGCGATCGACGCGGAGCGCTGGCTCGCGGAGCACCAGGTGAGCGAGCAGGCCGCCGAGGCACCGGAGCTGGTCGGCGGCGGGTACGCCGCCTCCGGTTCCTGACCCCCACCGCCTTCCAACCCCCAGAGGAGAAACCATGACCGACACCGTGAAGGTGACCGACAAGACGTTCGCCGACGATGTGCTGACCAGCGACAAGCCGGTCCTCGTCGACTTCTGGGCCACCTGGTGCGGCCCGTGCAAGATGGTCGCCCCGGTGCTCGAGGAGATCGCGGCCGAGCACAAGGAAAAGCTCACCATCGCGAAGATCGACATCGACGAGAACCCGCACACTCCGCGTGACTACCAGGTGATGTCGATCCCGACTTTGATCCTGTTCCAGGGTGGGAAACCGGTCAAGCAGATCGTGGGCGCGAAGCCGAAGGCCGCGCTGCTCTCCGATCTCGCCGACGTGCTCTGACCACACCGAAACCCCAGGTCAACCCGGGGGCGGCCGGGTACCCGGGCCGTCCCCGGCACACGTTCCGGTGGCGTTTCGCGTCACGAACCGCGACAGCCATCGTCGCTGATGGTGGATGCGTTACCGGATGTGGCGATCCCCAACGCTCCGGCCAGCCCTGCGCGCTCACCGAGAGTTCACAGGGCACAATAGGAGTCCTGAGTAAGTGCTCAAGGACTTTCCGTACTGCACCGGATCGAGCTCGGTGCCCGAGGTAGAGCGAGGAGTGCATGCGGGTACTCCGCCGCGGTGACGCCGGAGCCGACGTCGCCGAGATCAGGTCGATGCTGTCGGCGCTGGGCCTGCTCCCCTCGGGAGCGGCGGCGAACGGTTCCGCCGACCAGTTCGACCCGTTCGTCGAGCAGGCCGTCCGGGGGTTCCAGCAGCGAAGGGGCCTGATCACCGACGGGGTGGTCGGGCCGGCCACCTACCGGGTGCTCCGCGGCGCCAGCTACCACCTCGGCAGCAGGCCGCTGGCCCATCTCATGTCGGCACCGGTGCACGGTGACGACGTGTTCGCGCTCCAGGAGCGCCTCACCGAGCTCGGCTACGACGCGGGCAGGCCGGACGGCGTTTTCGGCGCCTCCACCGAGCGCGCGCTGCGCGACTTCCAGCGCGACTACGGCCTGATCATCGACGGCATCTGCGGCGCGGCCACCGTGCGCGCGCTCCGCCAGCTCTCCCCGCGTGCCCGCGGCGGCCGCCCGGTCTTCCTGCGCGAGCAGGAGCAGGTGCGGCGCGCTGGCCCGAGGCTGCGCGGCAAGCGCATCGTGATCGACCCCGGCCACGGCGGTACCGACTCCGGCATCGAGGCCTCCGGGCTGCGCGAGGCCGACCTCGCGTGGGACCTGGCACGGCGGCTCGAAGGCCGGATGAAGGCCGCGGGCATGGAAGCGCTCATCTCGCGCGGCCGCGAGCACGGGCCGACGGAGGCGGAGCGCGCGAAGTTCGCCAACGAGGCGGGCGCCGACCTGTTCCTGTCCCTGCACTGCGACCGGAACTCCTCCCCGCGCGCGCAGGGCGTCGCGAGCTTCCACTTCGGCAACGGTCACGGCACCACGTCGACGGTCGGCGAGCTGCTCGCCGGGTTCATCCAGCGCGAGCTGGCGGCCCGCACCGGCCTGCTGGACTGCCGCACGCACGCGAAGACGTGGGAGATCCTGCGCCTGACCCGCTGCCCCGCGGTCCGAATGGAGATCGGGTACCTGACCAACCCCGGAGACAGCCGCAGGCTGTCCGACCCCGCGTTCCGCGACGTGGTCACCGAAGGCATCCTGATCGCCGTCAAGCGGCTCTACCTGCTCGGTGAAGGCGACCAGCCGACCGGCACCTTCACCTTCGCCGACGTGCTCGCCCACGAACTCGCGAAGGCCGAGTAACTCACCCCGCCGCGATCGAGTAGCCGATCGCCACGCCCACCGGCCAGAGGGCCAGCCCGGCGAGCAGGCCGAACAGCGGACTGCCGCCCTTCCGGTGCACCACCAGGCCGACGAGGAAGCTCGCCACCACCGCTGCGCCCCAGCTCGCCACGGGTGCGTAGAAGGCGGCTTGCTGACCGGCGACCGAGCAAATGAACCGCTGATCGCCGGAGAAACACCCGTCGCTGCCCATCACGAAGAAGCCACCGATGAACAACGTCGGGGGCAGGCCGAGCAGGGAAAGTCCGGCAAGCCCCAGAAACGCGGGCAACGCGGGTTGTCGCTGTGGCACCAACGAGGTCATGACGCCACGGTAGGCAGCCAGAACGGCACGCGGGAGCGCGAAACTACTCAACCCCACCACAACCCCTGTGGATAACCGGCGTTGCTGTCCACAAAATGTGGACAACCGGGATCAGGCGCGGGCGACGGTCGGCTCGGCGGTGGAGATGCTGACGTGGCCCAGGAGGCGTTCGAGGGCCGCTTCGACGTCTTCCTTCCAGGTGATCGCCGAACGCAGCTCCAGGCGCAGCCTGGGCCACCGTGGATGCGGGCGCACGGTCTTGAAGCCGACGCTCTGCAGGAACTCGGCCGGTACCACGCAGCTGTGCTCGCGCTCCGACTCGTCGGGGACCGACTTCGCGTCGCCGAACGCCTCGATGGCGCGGACGCCGCGCCGGGTCAGGTCCTTCGCGACCGCCTGGACGAGCATCCTGCCCAGCCCGCCGCCGCGGAACTCGGGCTGAACGTGGAACGCGGTCAGCAGGACCGCGTCGGGGCCGGGCGGGGAGGTGGGGAAGGCGTTCGCCCTCGGCACCGCATTGGGCGGGGCGTAGAGCACGAACCCGACCGGCAGGGTGTCGCTGTAGACGATCCGGCCGCACGAGCCCCATTCCAGCAGCACGCTGGACACCCAGGCTTCCTTCTCGACCTCGGTCTCGCCGTACTCCTCCGCCTGCGTCTTGAGGTGGGGCGCCACCTCCCAGTAGACGCACCGGCGACAGCGCAGGGGCAGCTGCTCCAGGTTGTCCAGCGTCACGCCCACGACGCGTCGCGACACACGACCCTCCCTGACCTGCCCCGAACTGGCACTTCCGCAACCGGCGAGATACCGAGCCGCAGGCCCGAGGAGGGCGCGGCTCACCATGACCGAACGGCCACGTCCGAGGATAGGCCGATGTGACGAGCGCCGAAAGGGCGGTCTCGTCACAAGGGCGGGTGGTTACACTCGGAGGAATCTACCTGCCGGTAGAACCCCTTCGACCGAGTGAAGTGCCGATGACTCCCTCCGGATCGCCCGAGAAGAACCCGGCTCAGGCCGGGCGCCACAACCTCGACCCGCATCTCGACCGGTACGCGGCGCGTACCTCGGGGATGACGGCGTCCGAGATCAGGGCGCTCTTCGCGGTGGCGAGCAGGCCAGAGGTGGTTTCCCTGGCGGGCGGCATGCCGAACCTCGCCGCGCTGCCGCTGGACTCGCTGTCCGCCCAGGTCGCGGAGATCATCGCCGACGACGGGCTCGTCGCGCTCCAGTACGGGTCCGCGCACGGGGTGCCGGTGCTGCGCGAGCAGATCTGCGAAATCATGGCGATGGAAGGGATCTCGGCGCATCCCGACGACGTAGTGGTGACCGTCGGCTCCCAGATGGGCCTCGACATGGTCACCCGGCTGTTCTGCGACCCCGGTGACGTCGTGATCGCCGAAGGGCCGTCCTACGTCGGCGCGCTCGGCTCGTTCACCGCGTACCAGGCCGACGTCGTGCACGTGACGATGGACGACGACGGGCTCGTCCCGGAGGCGCTGCGCGAAGCGCTGGCGCAGGCCGAGAAGGCGGGCAAGCGGGTCAAGTTCCTCTACACCATCCCGAACTTCCACAACCCCGCCGGCGTGACGCTCGCGGTGGAGCGGCGCGCGGAGATCCTCGAAATCTGCCGCGAGCACAACGTGCTGGTGGTCGAGGACAACCCGTACGGCCTGCTCGGCTTCGACGGGCAGACCTATCCCGCGCTGCGCTCCACCGATCCCGACAACGTGGTGTACCTCGGCTCCTTCTCGAAGACGTTCGCCTCGGGGCTGCGCGTCGGCTGGGTGCTGGCGCCGCACGCGGTGCGCGAAAAGCTGGTGCTGGCAGCGGAATCGGCGACGCTCTGCCCGCCGACGTTCAACCAGATGATCGTTTCGCGCTACCTCGCGACGCACGACTGGAAGGGCCAGATCAAGACCTTCCGCGAGAACTACCGCGAGCGGCGGGACGCGATCATCTCCGCGCTCGAACAGCACCTGCCCCCGGGGTGCAGCTGGACGCATCCGGACGGCGGTTTCTACGTCTGGGTAACGGTTCCCGAGGGCGTGGACACCAAGGCCATGCTGCCCCGCGCGGTCACCGCTCGCGTGGCGTACGCGTCCGGCACGGGGTTCTACGCCGACGGTTTCGGCAGCAGGCAGATGCGCCTGTCCTACTGCTACCCGACGCCGGAGCGCATCCGCGAAGGCGTCCGCAGGCTGGCCGCCGTGCTCGAGTCCGAAATGGACTTGGTGCGCACCTTCGGTACGGTGACCCCGCGTGCCGTTTCCGGGCCGCAGTCGCCGTCCCCGGACACCGCCTAGGTCCGTCGCGGCCCGCACCATCCACTGTAGACACTCAAGGAGTTCCGGCGTGGCCGAACGCACCGTTGCCGTCCTCGCTGGCGGGCTTTCGCACGAGCGCGACATTTCCCTGCGCTCCGGGCGCAGGCTGTCCGCCGCCCTGCGCGAACAGGGGCTGAGCGTCGAGGAATGGGACACCGACGCGGGTCTGCTCGACCGCCTGCGCACGAACCGGCCCGACGCCGCCGTTGTCGCGCTGCACGGCGGTGAGGGCGAGAACGGCTCGGTCCAGACGGTGCTCGAAATGCTGGGGGTGCCCTACGTCGGCACGTCCTCCCACGGCTGCCGCCGCGCATGGGACAAGCCGATCTCGAAGGCGCTCATCGCCGACGCCGGGTTCACCACGCCGGACTGGGTGGTGCTGCCGCACAGCACGTTCCGCGAATTGGGCGCGCAGCCGGTGCTCGACGCGATCGTCGAGCGGCTGGGGCTGCCCCTGATCCTCAAGCCGGACCAGGGCGGCTCGGCGCTCGGCACCCAGGTGGTCCGCGACGCCGCGGAACTGCCCGCGGCGATGGTCGGCTGCTTCGCCTACGGCGACACGGTTCTCGCCGAGCGGTTCGTCGACGGCGTGGAAGTGGCCGTCACGGTGATCGAGCGCGATGGCGAACCGGTCGCGCTCCCCGCCGTCGAGATCGTTCCGGAGAGCGGTGTCTACGACTACACCGCGCGGTACACCGCCGGGCTGACCGACTTCTTCGCCCCGGCCCGCATCTCCGAGGCAGCCGCGAAAGCGGTCGGCGATCTCGCGATCGGCGCGCACCGGTTGCTCGGGCTTCGCGACATCTCGCGCACCGATGCGATCATCACCGCCGACGGCACGGCCGTGTTCCTCGAAGTGGGTCTGTCGCCGGGGCTGACCGAGACCTCCACGGTGCCGATGGCGGTGGAGGCGTCCGGCGACTCACTCGGCGCGGTGTTCGCCGCGCTCGTCGACCGCGCGATCAGCCGCACGCACTGACCCCTCTCCGTAATCACTTTCCGTAGCCCAGGGTCATCGCACGGCAATCATCACCGTGACGAAAGGCCTTGGGGTGATCCCTAATCGGTTTCCTGTGCCGGATTTGTCTTGTTCGGGTCCATTAGCGCGACGATCCGCTCAAGATCGTCGACGGAGCCGAACTCGACCACGATGCGTCCCTTCCGGCGCCCGAGATCGACCTTCACCCGGGTGTCGAAGGTGTCCGAGAGGCGAGTGGCGAGCTCCTGCAGACCCGGTGCCTGGATCGGCTTGCGCGGCTGGGGCTTCGCCTTCGCCGGCGCTTCGCTCTTCTTGAGCGTCACCGCTTCTTCGGTCGCCCGCACCGAAAGCCCCTCCGCGACGATGCGCATCGCGAGCTCTTCCTGAGCGTCGGCGTCCTCCAACGACAGCAAGGCGCGCGCGTGCCCCGCGGAAAGGACCCCGGCGGCCACCCGCCGCTGCACGGGGAGGGGTAGCTTCAGCAACCGGATCGTGTTCGTGATGACCGGCCTGCTGCGCCCGATCCGGCCGGCCAGCTCCTCGTGGGTCACCTCGAACTCGTCGAGGAGCTGTTGGTAGGCGGCCGCTTCTTCGAGCGGGTTCAGCTGCACGCGGTGGATGTTCTCGAGCAACGCGTCGCGCAGCATCGCCTCGTCGGCGGTCTGCCGCACGATCGCCGGGATCGCCGCCAGCTCCGCCTGCTGCGAGGCGCGCAGCCGCCGCTCGCCCATGACGAGCTCGTACTCGTCGTTCGGCAGCTCCCGGACCACGATCGGCTGCATGAGGCCGAACTCGCGGATCGAGTGCTCCAGCTCGGACAGCGCGTCCTCGTCGAAGACCTGTCTCGGCTGCTTCGGGTTCGGCTTGATCGCGCTGACCGGCACCTCGCGGTAGACCGCGCCCGCCACCTCGCCGCCCGCGACGTTCACCGAGCCGTTGGCATGGAACCAGCCCTTGTCGCCTTCCTTCGGCGACTCTCCTTCAGCGCCCTTCTCGACCGTGACGGTCTCACCGTTGGCCGGGCCCGTCGGAATGAGGGCCGCGAGCCCGCGTCCGAGCCCGCCTCTCCGTTCCGGCGTCACGACAACTCACCTCGCACTCCTTTTTCGGCGCCGCGTTCGGCGACCTCCTTGGCCGCGTCCATGTAGCTCATGGCACCACGGGAACCGGGGTCGTACGCGAGCACGGTCTGGCCGTACCCGGGTGCCTCCGAGACCTTCACGCTCCGGGGGATGACGGTCTTCAGCACGACGTCGCCGAAGTGGTTGCGGACCTCCTGGGTCACCTGGTCGGCGAGTTTGGTGCGGCCGTCGTACATCGTCAGGAGGATCGTGGAGACCGCGAGCGTCGGGTTCAGGTGCTGCTGGACGAGCTCGATGTTGCTCAGCAGCTGCCCGAGACCTTCCAGCGCGTAGTACTCGCACTGGATCGGGATGAGCACCTCCTGCGCGGCCACCATCGCGTTGACCGTCAGCAGCCCGAGCGACGGCGGGCAGTCGATGAAGACGTAGTCGACCCCGAGCTCGTCGAACGCCTCCGCGGACAGCGCCTCCTTCAACCGGGACTCCCGGGAGCTCATCGAGACGAGTTCGATCTCGGAGCCGGCGAGGTCGATGGTGGCGGGCACGCACAGCAGGTTCGGCGACTGCTCGCTGACCGCGGCCGCCTCGGCGAGTGAAACCTCGCCGAGGAGGACCTCGTAGACGGAGGGCGTCCCAGACCGGTGCTCCACGTTGAGCGCGGTGCTGGCGTTGCCCTGCGGGTCGAGGTCGATCACGAGTGTCCGCAGCCCGTGGACGGCGAGCGCGGCCGCGAGGTTGACCGCGCTCGTGGTCTTGCCGACGCCGCCCTTCTGGTTCGCGACCGTGAGCACGCGGCGATGCGTGGGACGGGGGAGCGTGTTGTCTTCGGGGTGCAGCACCTTGGCCGCCCGCTCCGCCTCTTCGGCGATCGGGGTCCAGCCGATGTCCTGGCTGGTCTCTGGCTTTGGAGGGGTCACCGGTTCCGCCTTCCCTTGTTCGAGGTCTCGATCGAGGCTTCAGTTGCTCCGGGGGCGCTGGCTCCGCGCCGTTTCACGTGGAACATGCGTCGTTCCATACTGATCGGCTTCCCTCTCCGCCGTCGGTAGCTGGCCGTCATCTTGTCATCTCGCGCGTTTCGATTTGGTCGTCCCGCCCGCGCGGCGACGCGGGCCACCGGACTTCACCGGACGAGTGCGTTCCACCTTCACCACGGTCGTCGGGGTGTCGAGCAGACCGGCGCCGCATTCGTGCACGGACGGGGTCGCGCCGCCCGCCTTCTTCACGGCGTCGAGATCGCGGGTGATCTCATCCCGCACGCTGCTGCCCTTGAGCGCGAGCATCACGCCCCCTTGCCGGGTCAGCGGAAGGCACCAGCCGGCGAGACGAGCCAGGGGAGCGACCGCACGGGAGGTGACCACGTCCGCCGCGGGTACATCTTCGCGCACCGCCTTTTCCTCCGCGCGACCGCGTACCACTTGGGCCGAAAGATCGAGTGCGTCGACCACTTCGGCCAGCCAGTCCGCCCGGCGGGCCATCGGTTCGATCAGCACGACGTCCAGATCGGGGCGCGCGATCGACAGCGGGACGCCGGGGAAGCCCGCCCCGGAACCGACGTCGATCACCCGCGCCCCGTGCGGGATCTGCTCCGCGATCACGGCCGAGTTCAGCAGGTGACGATCCCACAGCCGGTCGACTTCCCGAGGGCCGATCAACCCGCGCTCGACCCCGTGGCGCTCCAGGAGCCCGGCGAACCGGCGAGCGAGGTCGAGTCCGTCGCCGAACACCTTCGCCGCCGCCTCCGGGACTCCGGTGCTGCCGTCGACCTCTTCCACGCGCGCTCCTCACGACTCGGCCGTTTCACGTGAAACGGCGACTCCGTCGATTGTCCCCGACGGCGAGATCGGGCACGGGACGCCATGCGCGTTTCACGTGAAACCCGGACGCGTGGGTGAGCCGGATCGGGCTTCACGTGAAACTCGGCGCGCAAAAAAAGCGCGGCCCCGCCGAGTTCGGTGGGGCCGCGCTCCGCGACTGCGTTCGACTACTCCGTCGCCCCCGAGGGGAAGACGACCACGCGGCGCTTCGGGTCTTCGCCCTCGCTCTCGCTCTGCGCACCGTCCACGGCGGCGACCGCGTCGTGCACGACCTTCCGCTCGAACGGGCTCATCGGCTGCAGGCGAACCCGCTCGCCGGAGGACACCACCGACTCCGCGGTCGACTTGCCGAGCTCGCGAAGCTCCTCGCGGCGGTCCGCGCGCCAGCCCGCGATGTCCAGCATCAGGCGGCTCCGGGTGCCGGTCTCCTGCTGCACCGCGAGACGGGTCAGCTCCTGCAGCGCCTCCAGCACCGTGCCGCGGGTGCCCACCAGCTTCTCGAGATCGTCACCGCCGTCGATGCTCACGATCGCGCGGCCCGCCTCCACGTCGAGGTCGATGTCGCCGTCGTAGTCCAGCAGATCCAGCAGGCGCTCGAGGTAGTCGCCCGCGATGTCGCCCTCCTGGACGAGCACATCGTCACCGGACTTCTTCTCGTCCTGCTCCTCGACCGCGTCCTCCACCTTGTCCTGCTCGGTGTCGATCGCTTCGACCGTCTCCGACATTCTCTGGTCTCCTCTCAGGCCTCGGGCGGCGTCAGCGACGCTTCCGGCCCTGCTTCTTCGTTGAGTCGGTGGTCAGGCCGGGAACACCCGTGCCGTTCTCGTTCGAGCTCTTCTGCTCCGAGTTCTTGTCGTCCGACGCGCCGTTCTTCGTCGCGTCCGGCTTCGACGGGGTCTTCGGCTGCGCCTTCTGGTTCGACGGCTTGGCGCCGGCCTTCGGCTGGTTCTGCCTCTTCGGCTGCTCGGCGAAGCGGTGCGGGGAGCCTGCCTTGCCTTTGTTGCCACCGCTGGCGGCGGGCTTCTTCGGCTGCGAGGGCTTCTGCCCCGGCGCGGGCTTCTGACCGACCTGCGGCTTCTGTCCGGGCTTCGGGCCGAGCGCGCTGCGCTTCTCGATGGCCTCCGCCTTCTTCGCTTCCTCTTCCTTGTCGATCCTGGTGTAGACGAGGCGCTGCTGCATCAGGGTCCAGCCGTTGTTGGCGAGCCAGTAGAAGAGCAGGCCGAGCGGGAAGAGCGCACCGAAGACCAGCACACCGAGCGGGAAGATGTACATGGTGAGCTTGTTCATGATCGCGGTCTGCGGCGTGGCCGAAGCCGCGTTCTGCCGCGCCACCGAGTGGCGGGCGGTCAGGTGCGTGGCGATCGCCGCGACGATCATCAGCGGGACGGCGACCGGTGCCACGTTCCAGTGCCAGCCCGTGTCGCCGCTGCCGCCGACGACGCTCACACCGTTGTGGATCGCTTCGCCGAGGTTGACGCCGAACAGCTTCGCGTTGACGTAGGACTCGACGTCGTGCTGGCCGAAGAAGTAGTTCTCGGTCTTCGGGCCGCCGCCCTCCGGCTTGTGGGTGAACGCGCGGAGCACCCAGTTCAGACCGATGAACACCGGGATCTGCAGGAGCATCGGCAGGCAGCTGCCGAGCGGGTTGACGCCGTGTTCGCGCTGGAGCTTCTGCATCTCCTGCGCCTGGCGCGCCTTGTCGTTGGCGTACTTCTTCTGGACCTTCTTCAGCTCCGGCGCGAAGTCCTGCATCTTCTTCATCGACCGGACCTGGTTCACGAACGGCTTGAACATGATGCCGCGGACGGTGAACGTCAGGAAGATGATGCCGAGGATCCACGAAATGGCCGTGGACTCCCCGAAGATGAACCCGAACAACTTGTGCCAGCACCACAAGATGAAGGACACCGTGTAGTAGATGAAGTCGAGCACTGAGCTACTCCTCGGTTGGTGAACCAGGTTTCTGGTGGCGCCAGCTGAACCGCTCGGGCACCGGATCGCGGCCCGGCGGTGTCCACGGGCCACAGCGGAGCAACCGGCGCAACGCCAGGTACGTACCCTTCGCCGCGCCGTGCCGCGTCAGTGCTTCGACCGCGTACGCGCTGCAGCTGGGGTAGAACCGGCAAGCCGGTGGCAAGAAGGGGGAGATGGCTTTGCGGTAGAACCGGATGGGCAGCAACAGGACCCAAGCGACCGGGCCCGGCCGGGTCGCACCCGTGGGCCGTTCGCTGGTGGCCGCCTGCTTTCCGTTCACACCGCTGATCCGTCTTGTTCGCTGGCACTGCTTCCGAAGACGCCACTGCCGCCGCCGGGGCGCCCGTGCTCCGGCGTGCTGCCGTGTGCGGGCAGCAGGCCCAACCGGCGCAACGCGGCGTCGAGATCCGCGCCGAGCTCGTGGCTCGAAGCGGACGCGGCGGGCGGTAATGCCCGCACTACCAACGCGCTGCCAGCCGGAACCGTTCCGAGCCGGTCGGCGACGAGGTGGCGCAACCGCCTGCTGACCCGGTGGCGCACCACCGAATTGCCGACGGCCTTGCTCACCACGAAACCCGCCCTGGTGCCCTCGTCGGGACCGGACGGGTTCGTGGTCAACGCATGGACGACGAGACGACGGCGCCCGGCGCGAGTGCCCCGCCGCATCACCAGGCGGAAGTCCTCGCTGCGCCGCAGTCGTGCGGCGGCCGGAAGCATGCCGCGCCTCGCCGACGCCGGGATCAGGCGGAGAGCTTCTCGCGGCCCTTGCGACGGCGGCCCGCGACGATCGCCCTGCCGGCGCGCGTGCGCATCCGCAGCCGGAACCCGTGGGTCCGCGCGCGTCGGCGGTTGTTCGGCTGGAAGGTGCGCTTACCCTTGCTCACGGCTCAACTTCTCCTGTGTGTCGGTGCGAACCCGGCAAGTGGCTGCTGCCGCGTTCAGGCGTGTCGTGCTGGCGCACGCCAGGTCTGTGGTGTCTCCTGCCGTCACACGGACGAGGGACGGGAGCACACTTTCGTGCCGAGGAACCCGGGCACGCGAAGGGCACCCGCTTCGAACGGGAGACCTTACGAGGGTACGCACCCGCCCGCCGGGCATCGGAACCGACCCCCTCGAACACGGACGGCGACCAGCTCGGGCGCACGCCACGGGACCGATTGGCGACACGCCGCCCCCCGTGGAATGCTTGCCCCGAAGGGCGCCTTGTGGCAGCGCACCGGGCTTGTTACCGTGCCTCTTCCCGAGTCACCCGTCCGTGGTGCTCGGTGCCGCCGCCGGAGGGTGTGGAGGCTCCGCCTGGCGTAGGTTGCACCCGCGGTGGGAGTGGCTGCGGGTCGCCGTAAATTAGTGCACAGTTGTGGACAACTATGTGGATACCCGCTGCACGCGGTGACCGGGCATGGTGGTATGTCCGCTCGATGGAGTCGGTTCACGGTTCGGCGGGGTGAGGTTCACCGCCACCGGGAGTGCGAGCGGGTCGGGCGAACAGACGTCGTGGCCCGCCGGGAAGACCAGGGGGAGGGGAGCGGACCAGGTGTCGGAGCACCAGATCAATCTGGGTGTCGTGTGGGAGCAGGTCGTCAAGGAGCTCTCCAACGGCACGCTGTCGCCGCAGCAGCGGGCGTGGATGCGGGTGACGCGTCCCATCGGCCTGCTCGACGGCACCGCACTGCTCGCCGCCCCCAGCGACTTCGCCAAGGAAGCCATCGAGCGCGCGCTGCGCGAGCCGATCACCCACGCGCTGTCCCGCCGCCTCGGCCGGGCCGTGTCCCTCGCGGTGAAGGTCGACGCGTCCGAGCCGAGCCCGCCGCCCGGTCCTCCGCCGGTGTACCAGTCGTCACCCACGAGGGTGGAAAACGGCGGCCGTCCCGCCACCGGTGAACCGCCGAAGATGCCGCCCATCGACGACGGCGTGCTCCCGCCCGCGCGGCGCGCCCGCCCGGTCCAGCCGGCGCCGGAGCCCCCGCGCGACGACCGCGCCCCGCATCCCGCCCCACCGGAGGGCACCGAGCGGGACAGCGCCGACGAAGAAGTGGACGAGGAAGGCGAAGCGCTCGCCGCCGCGCAGGACATCTGGCCGATGTTCTCCGGGCAGCCGATCGCGGGGCAGCCCTACACCGCGCCCGCGCAGCCGCAGACTTCGAAGACGCGCCTGAACGAGAAGTACAACTTCGACACGTTCGTCATCGGCGCCTCGAACCGCTTCGCGCACGCCGCCGCGTTCGCCGTCGCCGAAGCCCCTTCGCGTGCCTACAACCCGTTGTTCATCTGGGGCGAGTCCGGGCTGGGCAAGACGCACCTGCTGCACGCGGTCGGGCACTACGCCCAGCGGCTCTTCCCCGGGATGCGCGTGCGGTACGTGTCGACCGAAGAGTTCACGAACGACTTCATCAACTCGCTGCGCGACGACCGCAAGGTCGCCTTCCAGCGCCGCTACCGCGACATCGACATCCTCCTCGTCGACGACATCCAGTTCCTGGAAGGCAAGGAAGGGACCCAGGAGGAGTTCTTCCACACCTTCAACACGCTGCACAACACGAACAAGCAGATCGTGGTCTCCTCCGACCGGCCGCCGAAACGGCTGGAGACGCTCGAAGACCGGTTGCGCACGCGGTTCGAGTGGGGACTGATCACCGACATCCAGCCGCCCGAGCTCGAGACGCGCATCGCGATCCTCCGCAAGAAGGCGGGCCAGGACAGGCTCGCCGTGCCGGGCGAGGTGCTGGAGTTCATCGCGGCGCGCATCGCGGCCAACATCCGCGAGCTCGAAGGCGCGCTCATCCGCGTCACCGCGTTCGCGTCGCTGAACCAGCAGCCGGTCGATGTCGGGCTCGCGGAGATAGTGCTGCGCGACCTGATCCCCGATTCGCAGGCGCCGGAGATCAGCGCCTCGGCGATCATGGGCGCCACCGCGGACTTCTTCGACGTGACGCTCGACGACCTCTGCGGCCCCGGTAAGACGAAGGCGCTCGCCACCGCCCGCCAGATCGCGATGTACCTCTGCCGCGAGCTGACCGACATGTCGCTGCCGAAGATCGGGCAGACCTTCGGCGGCCGCGACCACACCACGGTGATGCACGCGGACAAGAAGATCCGCAAGGAGATGGCCGAGCGCCGCCGGATCTACGACCAGGTCCAGGAACTGACCTCGCGCATCAAACAGCGCGCGCGCTGAAGCACCTGTCCTTTTCTTCGGGGCCGCCGGTACCTCCGGCGGCCCCTTTTTCGTACGCGCCCGCGAGCGCTCCGTACCGAGCGCCGCGTCCATCCACTTCGGACACCGGCGATCGGCGTCGCCCGCGGTGAGCGAACGACGACCGGCCGGATTCCTTGGCGCGCGGGGAAAGCCGCGAGAAGGCGTCTCGACCTTCCCTCGTCGCAACGAAAACCGCCTCGATCGCTTACCCGGTGCAGCCGCGCGCGACGTCGACGAGACGCGCGAGAGGGCGCGAAGCGCTTGTGAAGCAAGGAAATCCGCGCGCTCGCATCACTCAAGAGAGCGATCCACGTCACGCTCTTTCCGGGTTTCGGCGCGTGTGGACACCGGTACAACCTGGGCACAGGTCGACCCACAACTGGGGACAACTGTGGGGACAACTGTGGATGGGTGTGGACGGTTTCGGGGACGCCCGAAGTTCTCCACGGGCCGCCGAGTTTGTCCACGGGTTCACCGCCCCGGATGTCCACAGGACGCCGCACCGTCCAAGCTGCGACGACAGGGGATGTCCACACAACCCACAACGCTTATTACTGTCACTGCCCTTAGTTCTTCCAAGAAGAGTTCTTAAAGAAAAACAAGCGAGCTGTGGATCTGGGGACAGCTCGGACACGGTGGTCGTCTTGTCGACATGTCGATGGGCGGGCCCGGATGACGCGGGTGGCGGTCACGTTCTAACGTGGGTGGCCACACCAGGTCCGTTCGTCGTTGGCGACATCGGCACCCGGGCCACACCACACCGGCGAGTTCTCCGGCGCCTGCACTCCAGCGTGCGCGCCGGGGCCGTTTGCCGACCTTCACGAGCCGAGCAGCCCTCGGCTGTCGAAAGGATGGGCACATGAAGATCCGCGTCGAGCGCGACGGGCTGGCCGACGCCGTCGCGTGGGTGGCTCGCAGCCTCCCGTCCAGGCCACCGGTACCGGTGCTGGGCGGCGTGCTGCTCGATGCCGGGTCGGACGGCGCCACCGACGCACTGACCGTTTCCGGGTTCGACTACGAGGTTTCCGCGACCGTCGGGGTCGCCGCGACGATCGCCGACGGCGGCCGCATGCTGGTCTCCGGCAGGCTCCTCGCGGACATCACCAAGTCGCTGCCCGCGCAGCCGGTCGAGATCTCCGTCGACGGCGCCCGCGCGTCCATCACCTGCGGCAGCGCCCGGTTCAGCCTGCCGACCATGCCGGTCGAGGACTACCCGCAGCTGCCGAGCCAGCCCGCCCACGCCGGTGAGCTGACCGGCGACGCGTTCGGCCAGGCGGTCACCCAGGTCGCCGTCGCCGCGGGCAAGGACGACACGCTCCCGATGCTCACCGGTATGCGGCTCGAGATCTCGGGCTCCTCGCTCACCCTCGTCGCCACCGACCGCTTCCGGCTCGCCATGCGCGAGTTCGAGTGGAAGCCAGCCGAAGGGCTCGAGGACGCCGCGGTGCTCGTCCCGGCCCGCACGCTCGCCGAGGCGGCCAAGTCGCTCGGCGCGAGCGGCGCCACCGTTTCGCTCGCACTGGCCAGCGGCGAGGGGCTGCTCGGCCTTTCCGGTTCCGGCCGCTCGACCACGACCCGGCTCCTCGACGCGGAGTTCCCGCCGTACCGCAGGCTGCTGCCCGACTCGCACACTTCGCGCGCCGTCATCGAGGTGTCCGCGCTCGCCGAGTCGATCAAGCGCGTTTCGCTGGTCGCCGAGCGCGGTACCCAGGTGCGGCTGGAGTTCGCCGACGGCACGCTCCGGCTCTCGGCCGGTGGCGACGACGAAGGCAGCGCCGAGGAAGAACTGCAGGTTCAGTACGAGGGCGACCCGGTGACGATCGCCTTCAACCCCGGCTACCTCGTCGACGGGCTCGGCGCGCTGCACGCCGACCGCGCGGAGCTGACCTTCACCACCCCGAACCGCCCGGCGCTGCTGAAGCCCGCCGACGAGGAGGGCAACGCGGTGCCCGGGTACCTCTACCTGCTGATGCCGGTGCGCCTGCCCGGCTGACCCGGCGCCATCACACGAACTCGTTTCGAAGCACGATCCGTTAGGGGAATTCCATGGTTCAGCTGGGACTCGTCGGCCTCGGCAAAATGGGCTTCAACATGCGCGAGCGGCTGCGCGCCGCCGGGCACGAGGTGGTCGGCTACGACCGCAACGCCGAGGTCAGCGACTCGACGTCGCTCGAGGACATGGTGTCCAAACTGAACGGCCCCCGTGTCGTCTGGGTGATGGTGCCCGCAGGGGACCCGACCAGGCAGACCATCATCGAACTCGGCGAGCTGCTCGCCGAAGGCGACGTGGTGATCGACGGCGGCAACTCGAAGTACACCGACGACAAGATCAACTCGGAGCTGCTCGCCGCGAAGAACGTCGGCTACCTCGACGTCGGCGTGTCCGGTGGGGTGTGGGGCAAGGACAACGGGTACGGCCTGATGGTCGGCGGCACCGCGGCCGACGTCGAGCGCGCGATGCCGATCTTCGACGCGCTGCGCCCGGAGGGGCCGCGCGAAGAAGGGTTCTCGCACGCGGGCTCGGTCGGGTCCGGCCACTACGCGAAGATGATCCACAACGGCATCGAGTACGGCATGATGCAGGCCTTCGCCGAGGGCTTCGAGCTGATGGAAGCGTCGAAGATCGTCGAGAACGTGCCTGCCGTGATCAAGGGCTGGCAGCGCGGCACCGTCGTCCGGTCCTGGCTGCTCGACCTGCTGGTCCGCGCGCTCGACGAAGACCCGGAGCTCGACGACCTCGAAGGCTACGTCGAGGATTCCGGCGAAGGCCGGTGGACGCTGGAAGAGGCCATCAACAACGCGGTGCCCGCGCCGGTCATCTCGGCCGCGCTGTTCGCCAGGTTCGCCTCGCGCCAGGAGCACTCCGCCGCGATGCGCGCGGTCGCGGCGCTGCGCAACCAGTTCGGCGGGCACGCCGTCAAGAAGGCCGGCGGCTAGGCGCCAGGCGTGTATCTCCGCCATCTGCAGGTCACCGACTTCCGCTCGTGGGGGCACGCGGACCTGCCGCTGGAACCCGGTCCCACCGTGCTCGTCGGCCAGAACGGCCGGGGCAAGACCAACCTGCTCGAAGCGATCGGCTATCTCGCGACGCTCGGTTCGCACCGGGTCGCCACGGACGCCCCGCTGGTCAGGCACGGGTGCGAGCGCGCGCTGGTGCGGGCCGCGGTGGTCAACGCCGATCGCGAGCTGACCGTCGAACTCGAGATCACCCCCGGCAGGGCGAACCGCGCGCGGGTGAACCGGGGCGCGGTTGGCAGGCCGCGCGACGTGCTCGGGATCCTGCGCACGGTGCTGTTCTCCCCGGAGGACCTGGCGCTCGTGCGCGGCGATCCCGGTGAGCGGCGCCGCTTCCTCGACGAACTGCTCGTGCTGCGCGCGCCTCGGTACGCGGGTGTCCGCGCCGACTACGAAAAGGTGCTCAAGCAGCGGAACGCCCTGCTCAAGACGGCGGGAAAGCGCAAGGGCACCGGCAAGGAGGATCCGTACGCGCTGTCCACGCTCGACGTGTGGGACAACCACCTCGCGACCGCGGGCGCGCAGCTCCTCGCGGCGCGGCTCGACCTGGTCGCCGATCTCGGGCCGCACACGTCGGCCGCCTACGCGGGCGTCGCCCCGGACTCGCGACCGGCGGAGATCGGCTACCGGTCGAGCCTCGGTGCCGCGTTACCGGACGGGTACGGCGTCGCGGGCGGCGAGCGCGCGGACATCGAGAAACTGACCGAAGTCCTGCTCGAGGCGATGGGCGCGGCACGGCAGTCGGAGCTGGAACGCGGGATCAGCCTGGTCGGACCGCACCGCGACGAGCTCGACCTGGTGCTCGGCGAGGCGCCCGCGAAGGGGTACGCGAGCCACGGTGAGTCGTGGTCGTTCGCGCTCGCCCTGCGGTTAGGGTCTTACGAGCTCCTCCGTGCGGAAGCCGGTGAACCGGTGCTCCTGCTCGACGACGTGTTCGCCGAGCTGGACCGCCGGAGGCGGGCACGCCTGGCCGAGGTGGCGGCCGGTGCCGAACAGGTGCTGGTGACGGCCGCGGTGGACGAAGACGTGCCCGAAGAGCTCACCGGTGTCCGGTTCGCCGTCGCCGAAGGTGAGGTCACCCGTGTTTGACGATCACCCGCTGGACCCGAAATCGCCTGGTGAGAGCGGCGTATCGGGCGCGCCAAGATCAAGTCGGGCACGCGGGGTGACCGGCGCCACATCATTTACCCACCGATCTGGGGACAACTCTGTGGATAGTGTGGATAACACCGTGAACGCGTTATCGCCCGGCGTGACCGAACGGCCGAATGGGCGGTCCACTACCCCTCACGCGGGCGAACCCGCCGGAGGTACCCCCCAGGCGGACACTGAGCGTGAGAATCCCGCTGGTCCGAACGGGACCGGCCCGGCGACCGGTGGGGGCAACTCTCCCCAGGGCCAGCCGCAGTCCGGCCGCGACCTCGCCCGCGCCGCGCTCCAAGCAGCGCGGGACAAGGCGAGCGCGCGCGGTGCCGCACCCGGCGCCCGCAAGACCCGCCCCGCCGGTGCGGGCGGCGCCACCCAGAACCCGCGCCGCCGCCGCTGGTCCGGCCCCGGATCCGATCTCCGCGACCCGCAGCCGCTCGGCCGGATCGCCTCCCGCATCGCGGTCGACCGCGGCTGGAACACCCGGCTCGCGAACGGCCAGGTGTTCGGCCAGTGGGCAAGGCTCGTCGGCGAAGAGGTCGCCGAGCACGCGCAGCCGGTGGCGCTCAAGGACGGCGAACTGACCGTCCGCGCCAGCTCCACCGCCTGGGCGACGCAGCTCAGGTTGCTGCAGGGGCAGCTCATCGCGAAGATCGCGGCAGGGGTCGGCCACGGCGTCGTCAAGCGCATGCGGATCCACGGCCCGACCGCCCCCAGCTGGCGTAAGGGGCTGCGCCATGTGCCGGGGCGGGGTCCGCGCGACACCTACGGGTGAGTTCCCCCAGGCGCCCCGACCTGACGCTCAGCTACAACCCGACCCGGACCGGGTCGATTTCGTGCGCCTGTGACGAAACCAGGGGTGTCCTTGCCGCATGTGAGCGAACGCGGCCAAGTAGGATGTAGAGGACCGAGGATTTCCCTTGGGCAAGACGAGGAGATATCAGGCCGGTGACAGCTAACTCGAACGACTACGGCGCATCGTCCATCACCGTGCTCAAGGGCCTTGAAGCGGTACGCAAGCGCCCCGGTATGTACATCGGTTCGACCGGTGAACGCGGCCTCCACCACCTTATCTGGGAGGTCGTCGACAACGCGGTGGACGAGGCCATGGCGGGGTACGCCACCAAGGTCGAGGTCACGCTGCTCGCCGACGGCGGCGTCCGCGTCGTCGACGACGGCCGCGGCATCCCGGTCGACATGCACCCGGTGGAGAACAAGCCGACCCTCGAGGTCGTGCTCACCCAGCTGCACGCGGGCGGCAAGTTCGACGGCGAGTCCTACGCGGTGTCCGGCGGCCTGCACGGCGTCGGCGTCTCGGTGGTCAACGCGCTGTCCACGCGGCTCGACGTGGAGATCCACCTCCGCGGCAAGATCTGGACGCAGACCTACCAGATGTCCGAGCCGGTCGCGCCGATCGCCGAGCAGGGCAGCACCACGAAGACCGGCACCACGGTCACCTTCTGGGCCGACCCGACCATCTTCGAGACCACCACCTACAACGCCGAGACCGTCGCCAGGCGCCTGCAGGAAATGGCGTTCCTCAACAAGGGCCTCTCGATCACCCTTCGCGACGAGCGCGTCGCGGAAGAGGAGACGGAGGAGGACGCGGGCGGTCAGCAGGCGCGCGTGAAGGAGCGCGTCTACCACTATCCCGGCGGGCTCGAAGACTTCGTCCGGCATATCAACGGCAGCAAGGACCCGATCCACGCGAGCGTCATTTCCTTCGACGCCAAGGGCGACGGCCTCGAGGTCGAGGTCGCGATGCAGTGGAACAACTCGTTCACGCCGTCGGTGTACACCTTCGCCAACACGATCAACACGCACGAGGGCGGTACGCACGAAGAAGGCTTCCGCGCCGCGCTCACCCGCGTCGTCAACGTCTACGCCAAGGACAAGAAGCTCCTGAAGGAGAAGGACGACAACCTCTCCGGCGAGGACGTGCGCGAGGGCCTCGCCGCGATCGTCTCGATCAAGCTCGCCGAGCCGCAGTTCGAAGGGCAGACGAAGACCAAGCTGGGCAACAGCGAGGCGAAGTCCTTCGTGCAGAGCAAGACCAACGAATGGCTCGCGGACTGGTTCGAGCGGAACCCCAGCGAGGCCAAGACGATCATCAACAAGGCGGTGTCCTCCGCGCAGGCGCGCATGGCCGCGCGGCGCGCGCGCGATCTGGTGCGGCGCAAGGGCGCGCTCGACATCGGCGGCCTGCCGGGCAAGCTGAAGGACTGCCGCTCGACGAACCCCGAGGAGTGCGAGCTCTACATCGTCGAGGGTGACTCCGCTGGCGGTTCGGCCAAGGAGGGCCGGGACTCCATGTTCCAGGCGATCCTGCCGATCCGCGGCAAGATCATCAACGTGGAGAAGGCGCGCATCGACCGCGTGCTCAAGAACACCGAGGTGCAGTCGCTGATCACCGCGCTCGGCACCGGGATCCACGACGACTTCGACGTCTCCAAGATCCGGTACCACAAGATCGTGCTGATGGCCGACGCCGACGTCGACGGCCAGCACATCACCACGCTGCTGCTGACCCTGCTGTTCCGCTTCATGCGGCCGCTGATCGAGCACGGGCACGTGTTCCTCTCGCGCCCGCCGCTGTACAAGATCAAGTGGCCGCGGTCCGAACCCGAGTACGCCTACTCCGACCGCGAGCGCGACGCGCTGATCCAGGCCGGTGTCGAAGCGGGCCGGAAGCTGCCGAAGGACGACGCGATCCAGCGGTACAAGGGTCTCGGCGAGATGAACTCCGACGAGCTGTGGGAAACCACGATGGACCCGGCGAACCGCCTCCTCGGCCAGGTGACCCTCGACGACGCGGCCACCGCGGACGAGCTGTTCTCCGTGCTGATGGGCGAGGACGTGGAAGCCCGCCGCTCGTTCATCACCCGCAACGCCAAGGACGTTCGTTTCCTGGACGTGTAGTCAGCCCCCGGCCACTTCTGTCCACAACGGACTGTCCACAGCAGAAGGATCCTGTTCATGACGGAAACCTTGCCTCCCGACCACGACCGCGTCGAACCGGTCGACATCCAGCACGAGATGCAGCGCTCCTACATCGACTACGCGATGAGCGTGATCGTTTCGCGCGCGCTGCCCGACGTCCGCGACGGCCTCAAGCCGGTGCAGCGCCGCATCGTCTACTCGATGTACGACTCCGGCTTCCGGCCGGACCGCGGGTACAACAAGTGCTCGCGCGTGGTCGGCGACGTCATGGGCAACTACCACCCGCACGGCGACTCGTCGATCTACGACACCCTCGTGCGGCTCGCCCAGCCGTGGTCGATGCGCTACCCGCTGATCGACGGGCAGGGCAACTTCGGGTCGTCCGGTAACGACCCCGCGGCCGCGATGCGGTACACCGAGGCGCGCCTCGCGCCGCTGGCGATGTCGATGCTGGCGGACATCGACAAGGACACCGTCGACTTCTCCGACAACTACGACGGCCGCACCCAGGAACCGGACGTCCTGCCGGCGCGGTTCCCGAACCTGCTGGTCAACGGCGGCTCCGGGATCGCGGTCGGGATGGCGACCAACATCCCGCCGCACAACCTGCGCGAGGTCGCCGAAGGCGTCGTCTGGGCGCTGGAGAACCCCGAATCCACCGACGAGGAACTCCTCGCGGCGCTGCTGCAGCGGATCAAGGGCCCCGACTTCCCGACCAAGGGCTTGATCCTCGGCACCTCCGGGATCGAAGACGCCTACCGCACCGGCCGCGGCTCCGTGCGCATGCGCGCGGTCGTCGAGGTCGAAGAGGACGCCAAGGGCCGCACCATCCTGGTCGTCACCGAGCTGCCCTTCCAGGTCAACCCGGACAACCTGGTGGAGAACATCGCGAACCTCGTCCGCGACGCCAAGCTCACCGGTATCGCCGACATCGCCGACGAGTCCAACAGCCGCAGCGGGATGCGCATCGTCGTCACGCTCAAGCGGGACGCGGTCGCGAAGGTCGTGCTGAACAACCTCTACAAGCACACCCAGCTTCAGTACAACTTCGGCGTCAACATGCTGGCGCTGGTCGACGGCGTGCCCCGCACGCTGCGGCTCGACCAGATCATCCGGCACTACGTCAAGCACCAGATCGAGGTCATCGTCCGGCGCACCAGGTACCTGCTGCGCAAGGCCGAGGAACGGGCCCACATCCTGCGCGGCCTGGTCAAGGCGCTCGACGCGCTCGACGAGGTCATCGCCCTGATCCGCCGCTCGCCGTCCGCGGAGGAAGCGCGCCCCGCGCTGATGGAGCTGCTCGAGATCGACGCCGAGCAGGCCACCGCGATCCTCGACATGCAGCTGCGCCGCCTCGCCGCGTTGGAACGCCAGCGCATCATCGACGAACTGGCCGAGATCGAGCTGGAGATCGCCGATCTGAAGGACATCCTCGAAAAGCCGGAGCGGCAGCGGAACATCGTCCGCGACGAGCTGATGGAGATCGTCGAGAAGCACGGCGACGACCGGCGCACCAAGATCATCCCGTTCAACGGCGAGGTGTCCGTCGAGGACCTCATCGCGGTCGAGGACGTCGTGGTCACCATCACCCGCACCGGGTACGCCAAGCGGACGAAGACCGATCTCTACCGTTCGCAGCGGCGCGGCGGCAAGGGCGTGCAGGGCGCGACCCTCAAACAGGACGACATCGTCCAGCACTTCTTCGTCTGCTCGACGCACGACTGGATCCTGTTCTTCACGAACAAGGGCCGCGTGTACCGGGCCAAGGCGTACGACCTGCCGGAGGCCAACCGGAACGCGCGCGGGCAGCACGTCGCGAACCTGCTCGCGTTCCAGCCCGACGAGCAGATCGCCAGCGTCATCCAGATCCGCAACTACGAGGTCGCGCCGTACCTCGTGCTCGCCACCCGGCGCGGGCTGGTGAAGAAGACCAAGCTCACCGACTTCGACTCCAACCGCTCCGGCGGGCTCATCGGCGTCAACCTGCGCGAAGGCGACGAACTGGTCGGCGCCGTGCTCGCCTCCGCCGAGCAGGACCTCCTGCTGGTGTCGTCGGAAGGCCAGTCCATCCGCTTCCACGCCTCCGACGAAGCGCTGCGCCCGATGGGCCGCGCCACCTCCGGCGTGCTCGGCATGCGGTTCAACGACGGCGACGAACTGCTCGGCATCAGCGTCGTCGCCGAGGACAAGTTCCTGCTGGTCGCCACCGACGGCGGCTACGCAAAGCGCACGCCCATCGAGGACTACCCGGTGCAGGGCCGCGGCGGCAAGGGCGTGCTGACCATTCAGCACGACCGCAAACGTGGCAGGCTGGTGGGGGCGCTCATCGTCGACATCGACGACGAGCTCTACGCCATCACCTCGAGCGGCGGAGTCATCAGGACACCGGCCGAGCAGGTGCGCAAGGCGGGACGGCAGACCAAGGGAGTCCGGCTGATGAACCTCGGGGAGGGAACCACCCTTCTCGCGGTCGCACGCAACGCGGACGAACCTTCGGACGTCGCTAATGGCAGCACCGGTACCGACGACACCACCGGTGAAAGCGCAGACGACCGGGACAACAGCGACGACAGCGAGGCACCGGCGCAGCAGTAGCTCGCCGGCACAGGTAAGGGACTGAGGAGTTCGTGACACCACCGGAGAACCCCGAACGGGGCGGATCGACCAGTGCGGCCGGTGCGGACACGCCACCGTGGCAGCGCCTCGGCAAGGACACCGAAGCGGGGGTGGGCAACGGCGCGGCACCCGGCGGACTCGGCACCGACGGGTGGTCGGGCGCGCCGGCGAACGCGGGCGAGCAGCCGGTCGTCACCGGCACCGCGGCACCCCGCCTCTTCGGCGAGGCGTCCGCCGTCGACGACGAACCCCGCGCCGAAGGCAAGGCGAAGCGCCCGGCACCGACCGCGCTGCGCAGGCCCGGCCGCGGACCCCGCCGCGCCAGCCTGCAGATCAAACGGTTCGACCCCTGGTCGGTGCTGAAGCTGTCCCTCGTCCTCGGCGTCGCGATGTTCTTCGTGTGGCTCGTCGCCGTCGGCGTGCTCTACACCGTGCTCGACGGCATGGGCGTGTGGGACAAACTGAACGGCACCTACTCGTCACTCGTCTCCGGCGAAGGCGGCAACGCGCCCTCTGACCAGCTGATCAGCGCCGGACGCGTGTTCGGCATCGCGGCCATCCTCGGCGCCATCAACATCGTCCTCGTGTCGGCACTGGCCACCGTCAGCGCCTTCATCTACAACGTGTCCGCGGACCTCGCGGGCGGCCTCGAAGTGACCCTTTCGGAGCGGGAGTAACCCGGTGGACAGGGCGGTGAACCCGCCCTGTATTCTTCTTCTCGTTCCACGGGCCCATAGCTCAGGCGGTTAGAGCGCTTCGCTGATAACGAAGAGGTCCCAGGTTCAAGTCCTGGTGGGCCCACGCAGGTCAAGGCCGGTGCGCAGCACGCGCACCGGCCTTGATTTTTGTCCGGGGTGACTTACTGGGTGACTGTCTCTCCTGGAATCGGGAAGATCCGGTCCATTGCCAGCGCGCCATGCAGGAGCGTCGGCCGGATCTGGTGGCGGTAGACCTGCTCCGTGACGGTGGTGCCGGTGTGGCCAACCAGGAGCGCAATCTGGTCGATCGGCACCCCGCTGTCGGAGAGTAGCGACACGAAGCTATGACGTAGCTCACGCGGCGTCCATTCGTTCGGATTGAGCCCTGCGGCCCCCAGGATGCGCCGAACGCCGCGGCGGACGTTCGCGGCGTCCAATTCGGTCCCGACATCGGACGCGAACACCAGCCCGTGTTCTTGCCAGCGGGCCCCGGCGGCCTCCCGCTGGATCCGCTGTCGAGCGTGCTGTCTCCTCAAGGCATCGATGCCTCGTTGAGCCAATGCGAGGGACCGCCGAGACTTCCTGGTCTTCGTGTCGCCGCCCATCCGAACCGATCGCCATACGTCAATGTGTGGCGGAACCGGCGGGTTCGCATCGGGATCGCCGGACAGGTCCACCAGGTCCCATTCCAGGGGCCGCGCTTCCTCTGTGCGAGCACCGGTGAGCAGCGATACCACGATGTATTCGCCGTAGGTAGAGTCGTCCGCTTCTGCCGCCGCAAGCACGGCTTCCGCTTGCGCCAGCATGAGCGCTTTCGACGGCCGTCCTTCCTGCCCGATCGGCAACTCATCGCAGAGCAGTGCGACGTTCCGTTTCACCTTGTCTCGCTTCTGTGCGCGGTGAATCGAGCGGCGCAAGATCGCACGTAGATCCTGAAGCGTCCGCGTGGCGAGCACTTCCGCCTTCTCTTCGAGCCAGGAATCCACGTCGTCAGGGGTGAGTTCGTTTCGGTTGCGCGGGTCGCGAAGTAGGCGAGCACCCAGCGCCGGAATTACGTGCTGTTCGGCAAGAGTGGTCAGCTTCGCAACCGTTCCCTCAGCACGACCATTGAGCCCGTGACGAAGCCAGTCCCTCACCGCACGTTCCACCGAGT
The DNA here is from genome assembly GCF_018736145.1 of Amycolatopsis sp. CA-230715. Taxonomy (GTDB): domain Bacteria; phylum Actinomycetota; class Actinomycetes; order Mycobacteriales; family Pseudonocardiaceae; genus Amycolatopsis. The sequence goes on along the minus strand of NZ_CP059997.1, from coordinate 4,132,555 downwards.
AGCCACCGGCGGCGGCAGTTCCCTCATCCTCGATTTCACGACGGAGGGCGTCCAGCTTCGTTTTGGCCTCCGTCTTCGACGGGTCGCTGACTTTCCGGGTGCGTCGTTTCCCCGATGGGGTGTACCCGACCGTCACTTCGCCAATCCAGCGTTGGCGAGCGTCAGACCAGTACAGGCCACCATCACCGCGGCTACGCCGTTTCGCCATAGCAGCCCCCAGCTTCCTGATCGAGTAGTTCCAGGTAGTTCTTGATCGCGGTCGCCGGAATTCGGGTCGCGCGGCCTTCCTTGACGAATTTCAAGCGACCCGCGCGCATCAGCTCGTAGATGACGGAACGGCTGAGCGCGAGCAGGCGCATAGCCTCCGGCACGCGGTAGAGGTGGCGCGGCGGGACGGCAGTGACCAATGGCGCGGTGTCCATGTCGGGCTCCCAGGTGTGGTGTGGTTGCTGGTCGCGTGACTGGTCATGCCGGTCCTCCTCGAGAGGTGCGGGTGGTCGGGCGCGAAGTGTGCGAACTTTCGAACTTTGGGTGTGACCTGGGGTTTTGCGGGGACCTAAGTTCGCGGGTGCGAAATTAGGTCCGGGTGTTTGTGCTGGTCGGGGGCTAAGTTCGTAAGTTCGCTGAGTTCGGGGCGCGGGCGGTGTAGACGGTGGTGCCCTTACCGGGGCGGCCGTCGGCGCGCGGCAGGCTGCGCGTCTCGACGCCGCCGGTGTCGGCCGCGGTGAGCTGTTCGAGCAGGGCATCGAGTTCGGGTTTGGCGGGCGGGCGGCCCTTGAAGAACTGCCGGGTGATGTCGGTGCGGGTGCGGCCGTTCTCGCCTGCTTCGGCGATCCAGGCGGCGAGGCGGGCGGGGGTGGCGGTGTCGGTGAAGATCGCGCGGGCGGATGCGATGGAGTACCGCACGAGCGCCGCGGCGGCGGTCAGGTGCGTGGTCCCGATCCGGGTGTCCCCGTCCAGTGCGGCGTGGATGGCTGCGATGCGCAGGCAGTTGGGCACCGCGCGGGAGATGAACTGCTCGACCGCGGCTACGTCGCCGTGGTCGGTGCTGAACTCGATGTAGAGGTCCCGCCAGAGCGTGACGGCGTCTTCGGTGTAGTCGAGCTGCCCGAGGTTCGCGCCGGTGTGCAGCCGGGCGGCGAACTCGGTACCGAGCTGGTCGACGAGGTCGGCGGGGGCGCCTTGGCTGAAGGGCAGGAACTTCGACCGCGCGACCGCGAGCGGCAGGAACCGGTTGTAGGTGCCGCCCGCGAGATCGGAGGCGGAGACCTTGTCGCGGAACTCCTGCGGGGTGATGTGCGCGAGGATGCCCACGTGTGAGCTGGGGGCGACCCGTGCGGCGACGGTCAGGGTGGACAGGTCCCCGCCTTCCCACGCGGCCCGCAGGATCGCCGACAGGCTGTTGCCCTCGCGCTTCATCTTGGCCATGACCCCGGCCCATTCGGACTCCATCACCATGAGCCGCAAGTCCCGCGGCCCCTGCGTATCCGCCTCGTCCTCGTCCTTGATCGCGAACCGTTCGGCCAGACCCTCACCGGAGGACAGCCCCGACTTGATGTTGTCCTGGTGGAAATCGGCGTCGGCCGCGGCGATCAGGCGCCGCGCGGTCGACCACGAGGTGCCCTTGCGTCCGGCGCTGGTCCGCCCGACGATCAGCGGCCACACCAGCAGCGGGTGCGGGTCGTCGCCTGCTCGAACGTGCGGGCCCTGTCCCAGCGCGACCCCGGCGGCGCAGAGCAGGGATGCCAGCACCGCGACCGGGTCCGCCTCGCTGGTCGGCGCGACGTGGGACACCAAGCCACCGAGGTAGCAGTCGAACACGGCACTGTCCAATGTGGGCAGTTCCGCGCGGGCGCGGGCTACTTCGGCCGCGGCGTGGCGTTCGGCGTCGCTGGCATCGGCTGGGACGGTCGGTGTGGACAGGGCGCGCAGCGCGCGAGCAGGCGAGGACATCAGGCGGCCTTTCGGCTCAGGTGGTGCGAAGTGAGGCGGATACGCAGGGGGCTCATCAGGCGGCCCGTCGGGTGACCTTGTTGCGGGCCCCCGCGGCGAGCCCGGCGTCTACCACCCGGGCGACTTCGGCGGTGGTGGGTGGCCAGTGCCCGGAGCCGTCCACAAGGGACTGTCCGGCGGTGATCAGCGCGGTCCGTGCTTCGGTGTGGTCCACGATCCCGGCGCCCACCTTGCGGCCGATCGTGTAGGCCGCGGATGCCACGGTGGCGTTGCGCCCGGGTGGCTGGGCCATGCGGACCCGCTGGCACTCCCCGGCGAGTGCGGCGGACCCGTACCGGGTGGTGTCGGCAGAGCGGATTTGAACGGGCGCTGAGTAGGCCGCTGACGGCCGTTCGCAAGCTGCCTGGACTAACCACCCCGGCAGTTCGACCGGGTCGGTGTCGTCGGTGAGCTCGTAGGCGCCTTCGTCGGTGACCGATCCGGGAGCCACCACGTATCCGCCTCCCGCCCGGGTGTCTACCAACGGAGAGATGACGCCCTGGGTGTTGCGCAGCCGAGTTCCCGCGGGGGCGCGGTAGTAGCGGTGGGTGCCACCGGACGGGGTGGTCACGGTGTAGGTGTCGGGCAGCGGCCCGCCGCGCTCCTCGGCGAGAGCGGCCAGGGCGGTCGCCCCGTCGGGCCCGGTCTCCCCGTGCTTGGGCATGTCGCAGTCGACGACCACGAGCCCCGACGGCTTGGTCGCAATGGCGATGTTGAACCGGTCCGCGGCCCAGCACCGGCGGATGCGGTCCGCGACCGTGGTCGCGCGGTTCTCCCAGTCCTTCACCGCCGGTTGCCGCTTCGTGCCTGGGGCGAGCGGGAACACCGCCCATCCCATCACGGCGAAGTACAGGGCCCACTCGGTCAGCGTGTCGGTGTTGTCCATTGTGGATACTCCTAGGTGGACGGTGCGAGAGGTTGAGGGGACGTGACAAAGTGCTGTTCACGTGGGCTATTTGCCTTGGCGTCGGCGCTGTTCGGCGCGGATCTCGTCGTAGAAGTCCGAGGAGATGGTGGGGATCAGCCGCGCGGCTTCCAGTTCGGCGTCGGTGGCGTTGCGCATCCCGACCGCGCGCAGGCGATCCGGCGCGGCGTCGTCGCGGGGCGGGGTGATGCAGATGAGGTGCTGGTCCAGGCCGCCGACCTGGACGGCGGCGGCGTGGTCTTCGTCGGTGAGGACCTTGCGGTTGGACTCCGGTGCCACGTGGACGTTCGGGTCATCGCGTTGCATGTCGCGCAGCACGCGGGTGACCTCGCCGGGGTCGACGTCACCGAGTGCTTTGCGCACGTCGGCGAGCCCGGCCCAGCCCGAGGTCCCGGCCAGCTCGCGTACCGCGTCGCGGATGCGCTGATCGGTCGAACCGGCGCTGGGCGCCGCCGGTGCGGCCGTTGTCGATGTGGTGGCGGTGTCGGCGTGGTCGGGGTGGTTGGCGGTGGTGTGGAGTTCGCCCTGGTGGGGTGCGGGGTTGCCGGTCACGTCCTCGTACTTGGCTCGCGCGGCGGCGATCGTGTCCTGGTCGCCTGCCTGGTAGGCGGCGTCCAGGCCGCGGCGGGCGCGGCTGACACGCTGGCGCTGGCGGGCGGCGGCTGCTCCGCTGCTCTTGCCGGTGCAGCGGCGGCCGCCCTCGCAGGATGCGCGACACATGACGGTCTCCTCTCCTAGGTTGACCTGCGGTTTGTCACGTCCCCTTGGGGGTCACCGTGCGGGCGCGCACTTGCTGAGCAGCCCGGCCAGCACATCGTGTTCGGCCTTGTCGACGGCGAGGCGGTATTTCGCCTTCGTCAGGACGTAGCGGGCGGCGTAGGTGCACCGGTATCCCGCGGTCGGCAACCAGCGCGCCGGGTCCTGGTCCCCCTTGCTGCGGTTGGACTTGGCCGACACCACTACGAGCTGGGTCAGGTCGTTGGCGAACGCTTCGCGTTGCGTCTTGGACCAGCCGCGGGTGCCGGATCGGGCGGCTTCGGCGAGCGGCACGAGGTGATCGAGGTCCGTGCTCGCGGCCTTGGTGATCGTGGCCTGGTTGGGTGGGTCGTAGGGGCTGACCCAGGTTCCGGAGATCGCCTTGCATCGGCCGTCGGTGCGCACGTCCTTGCCCTGCTGCTGCAAGGCGGTTTCCCTGGTGTCGCAGGCGCCGCGGACGGTGGCCCACCGGGGTAGCCAGTCCTCCCGCTTGTAGTGCGCGCCGGTGTCTTCGGGTGCGACGGTGAGCCCGGCGAGCGCGGCCCGCGCCGCGCCGATGTCCGGCCCGCCGGTGCTGGGGGCGGTGGGGGTAGTGGCGTTGCCTGCGGGGGTGTGGCATCCGGCGACGGTGAGCACGAGGGCGGTGGCGAGGGTGGCCAGGGTGGTGGTGTTCGGGGTTGCCATGGTGGTGGGACCCTTCCGAAGACTGGTTACTGTGTGTGTCTGTTTTTGGGTGCGACAAGGGAGGGCTAGGGGCTGGGTGTGGTGCCGCTAGCCGCGGGTTTTCGGGGGAATCGCCTGGTCGGCGTGGGGGTGGTCTAGATCCCTAGAATGCTGGTCACTGCCGGTGTGGGTGTCTAGGGTGGGGGTCTAGGTCTAGAGGGAGCCCGGTCTAGTGCGCGGGCTCCCTCTAGCCCACGGTTTCGGTTACTGTCCGTTGCTCTTGGCGGTGGTGAGTGCGTCGCGGGTGTAGCCGTTGCGGTTGCTGCCCTTCCCGGTTTCCGGGTCGGTGGCCCACACCTGCTTGGGCTTGACGCCGTGCGGCTTGAGCGCGGTCGCGAGGTTCGCCGGGGTCCAGTTCCCGTACTGGGTCGGGCGGAGTTCGGCGAGGCGGGACACGATCACGTCGGACCAAAGCTTGTCCTCGCCGCGGGCGAACACCGCGATGGTGTCGGCGAGCGGATCGAGCCGCGCGGCCTCGATGTCGACGGCTTCCCCGGCGGCGTAGCCGGTGATGTTGCCCAGGGCTTCGCGCTGCTTGCGGGCACCGGCGGCGATTTTCTTCGCGGTCGGCCCGTCCTGGTAGACAGACCGGGTGATCTGCGCGTCCGACCCTTCGCCGCGCAGGTAGCCGATGCCCTTGTCCGACCACGCGAACGTGGTCGCGCGGATGCCGTTCTTGTACTGCGAGGTGCCCAGCACCATGTCGTTTTCGGTCTGCCCCATGACTTTCAGGCAGTACCGGATGGACAGGTTCGCCGAAATGTCGGTCGGGATGGCCTTCGCGTCCGGGCGCTGGGTGGCCAGGAACAGCCCGATCCCCAGCGCGGGCCCGCGCTTGACCAGGTCGGTGCAGATCTCCTTGAGTTCGTCACCGTGCTCGGGGTGTTCGAACCAGACCTGGCACTCGTCCACGCCGATGATGATCGGTGCCAGCCCCAAGTCCTTGCGCGAGGCCAGTGCGGGGGTGACCTTGTTGTCCGGGCACACGTCCTCGGGCAGGTTCCGGATCACCTTCGCCCGGCGGCGAAGCTCCGTGCGCAGCTCCCGGAACTCCACCACGGCGGTTTCGATGTCCTCCGGGTCATCGCCCACGCCGTAGCCGTGGCAGACCTGGGCCAACGCCGAGAGGTCACCGGTGCCTTTCAGGTCGTAGGCGTAGAGCACCGCCCGCGGGTCCAGGGCGGCGATGAGCAGGAGTTCGCGCAGGGACACGGTCTTGCCCATGCGCGGGATCGCGCCGATCGCGCCCGAGGCGAACATCAGCGTGATGGGCACCCACCGGCCACGCTGGTCGGTGCCGAAGGGCTGGGGCTTGAACAGGTCCACCGTCGCGCCCGGCTTCGCCAGCGGCCACGCGGCCTGTTTGGTGGTGGACATGTCCTTGTCCCCGACCCACAACACCAGGCGGCCCTCGTGCACGGTCGGGTCACCCTCGGGCCACACGCAGCCGAGCTGTCGACGCAGACCCGAGGACAGCCGCTCGCGCCGGTCGATCACGTCCCCCGCGGTCACACCCGGGGGCAGGTCGATGTCCGCGCGCCAGCCTGGCCCGTCGCGCACGATCGGCGACGGGAACGCGATCCCGCGGCCCTTCGCCAACGCCTGGTTGATCCCGGCGATCCCCAACGCACCCAGGGCGTCCTCGATCATCGCGGAGGTGAGCTTGGGTGCCTTGTCCGAGTCCACCGCGCGCCCGGCGACCGGCTTGTCCGCCGGGGCACCCCACCACCCCACCGCGGTCAACACGGTCACCAGGGCGAGCAGGTTCACCGTCGGCGACAGGTAGGTCATGGCCAGGTACACGATGGCCATCAGGAGCAGGATCGCGAACAGCACCGGCAGCGACCGGCGCCGCACCGCTTCGTTGCGGGCATCGCGCAGGTTCATGTACTCGCGGGTGTCCTTGCGTTCCCGCGCGTCCATGCGCACCGGCTTGGACTCCTCGTCGTAGACCCAGCGGAACACCCGCCCGGCGATCCGGCCCAGCACGCCGAACGAGCGCAGGAACGCCGTCGGGATGTAGACCGGCACCCGCAGCGCGTGGAACGCGGTGGCGTGCGCGGCGTAGCGCACGACGAACACCGCCCGCTGTTTGAACTCCTCAGCCGACTTCAGCCAGTCCGCCACCAGCGGGCGCGCGGTGGCGTCGGTGACGGTCTCCCACCAGGACGTTTTCACCTCCTTCGGGTCCACCCGCACCACCGAGCCACCCTCGCCGTCGGCAGGCTCGGGCCCCTGCTCGCCAGTGTCGGGCTGGTCGGTGTCGGCCTGGGTCGGGATGTCGCCGGGGGTGCGGGCGGTGTCCGGGCGGATCGGGACGACGTTGCCCGACCGGGTCACCGCGGTGTCGGTGGCCGCCGGGTCGTCGCGGTTCACGGTGGTGTTCACGACCGTGCCGTCCACGATGTCCACCGACGCGTTCACGGACTCGGTTGCGGTGTCGTTCATGGGGGTGGGGTTCTCGCCGGGGGTGGGGGTGTTCATGGGCTCCCTGTTCGGGTCTGCGGATACGGGGGTGTTCTCCGTGGGTGCGGACATCACGCGGCCTCCCTCTCGTCGGTGTCAGTGCTGGTGTCGGGCTGGTCGGTGGCGGTGACCGACGGCCGCGCGGCGGCGACCGGCGCCGGGTCGGCGGTGGTGGTGGCGAGTGCGGCGGTGACGCCGTCGGCGACCTTGCGGCCCAGGCCCTTCGAGCAGCCGGTGGCGGTCACGGCCCACGCCGGGGTGACCACGGTGCCCGGGGCCCACATCGCGACGCCGTCGGCGACGTAGTCGGCGAGCAACTTCCGCCCGGTCTTCCTCGCCTTCCGGCGCCGCGCCGGGGCGGGGCGATCCGCCGGCGGATTGGCCGGACCCTGCCCAGGTGTGGCGGGATTCTCCGGTGCCGGAACCGTCGCGGTGTCGGCCGCCGCGGGCTTGGTGTCGGCGGTGGGCGTGGTGTCCCCGGCGGCGACGTTGACGGACTCGGTCAGCTTGTCCCGCAGCGCGGGGGCGGTTTCGGCGGCGAGGAACACCAGCACCGGGGGCACCGAGTGCAGCACGATCCCGGCCAGGTGCAGCCCGGCCCAGGACTGCCAGGTGTTCATCACGTAGGTGGCGAGGAACGCGAACCACTTCGTGCGGTTGGCCCATTTCCCGGTTTCGAGCTGGTAGCGGGCGGTGATCTGCTCCGCTCGCAGCACCGCAACGAGGGTGATGGACACCATGGGGTCCAGGACCCAGGCGGCGAGCCAGGGCAGCGACCAGGCGGGGGCACCGGCGGCGGCGAAGGTCTGGACGTTGACCATCGTGAACGCCAGCCCCAGCCCAATCCCGATCCACACCAACAGGTCCACCAGCCTGCGCACGTTCTCCACCTGCAACGCGACCACGTCCGGGTGTTCGGACAGCCGACGAACCTCGGTCGCCTCCGCGGCGTCCTGGGCGAGCTTCTGGGCCCGGGTCAGCGGCACCAGCTTCGCGTCCCGCATGGCGGGGATGGTGTCGGTGCTCATCAGGCAGCCACCTCCAACGTGTCGAGCGTGGGTACTGCGGTGAGGGCGTGGTCGGCGAACTCGGCGATCACGCGGGTACCGACTTCGTTGAACTCGCCGCGCCACCACGCCAGCGGCGTGTCCGCGGCCAGGCCGACCGTGCGGCAGAAGGCGGGAAAGTCCGGCAGGGCCCGGATGCGCCATGGGTCCGGCTGGAACGCCAGCCGCGGCGCGGTGACCGGGTGGATGCCGTCGATGTCGAGGAAGTCCCCGCCGGGAGTGAGCACTCCCATGTGGACCCAGGTCCAGCCACCGGTGCGGCGGGAGATCCCTTCCACCACACCGAAAACCCAGCCGGTGACCTCGTGGATAGCGCAGGCCAGCAGATGGCAGTAGCCCCACTGGAACAGCTCCCGCGCTTCGGAGTCGACCACACCAGGGCACACCCGGAACACCGACCGGCCGTGGCCGGTTTCCTGCGGAGCCACGAGGAACTCGTACTTGTCCATCAGGCACGCTCCCCGCGAGTGGTCGGGGCGATCAGGTCGGCGGTGGCGGAGTCGAAGCACGTGCCGGTGCAGGCGAAGACCTGCGAGCCGGTGACGGCGTCGCGCCCGACGGGGCGGTGGGGGCCGCCGTCGTGGATGTAGGACTGTCCACACACGACACACGCGAGGCCATCGGCGGGAAGGGGTGCGAGCCCGGACCAGGTCAGCCGGATGTGTTCCCCGGCTTCGGCGTCAGCGAGAAGCGCGTCCATGTCGGCGTAGTAGCGGGTGGGTTCACTCATCGCTGACCCCTCCTGTTCTGGTGTTCGGTCCATTCGAGGTATTCGGTGTAGGCGCGGATGTGCTGTTCGCGGCGGTGTGCGCGGGACAGGGCCCGGGTGTAGCGGTAGGCGGCGAACACCCAGAGCGCGAGGGCGAGCAGCGCGGCGACCAGGTCCCCGCCGTGTCCGAGGACTTCGGCGACCGCGGTCCGCACGGCGAGCGCGAGTGCGGTGATCGCGAGCAGTCCGACGGCCAGCGCGGCCCACTTGCGGGCGTTCGGGTTGCGGGTGAGGCGGTTCATCAGTGGTGCCCCCTGACGGATGAGACGACTTCGGTCACGGCGAGCAGGCGAGCCACAGCGGCACCGGCGAGCAGCGCGGGCACGGCCAGCGCCACCGCGGTCACGGCGGGGTTGTCGACCCAGTGGATGACGGCCCACTGGGTACCGGCGATCACCGCGGCGGTGAGCAGGGTGCGCAGCGCGTTCGCGGTCATGCGGGTGACCTCGCGGACACCGCGCTGGGCCTTGATCGCGGACTTGCGCCCGGAGCGCCACACCGCGAGCACGCCGACCAGGGCGAGCCCGCCCAGGACGTAGAGCGTGGTTGTCGACATGTTCAGGCCACCTCGGTCTTTCGGGGTTGAGTGTCCACACGGGACGGACGGAGCGGGATCACCGGCGCGAGCCATTCCCCGCCGTATCCGCCTTCCGGGGTGATCGGGGTTCCAGTGAGGTAGTCGTGCAGGTAGTCGCACGGGTCCAGATCGGCGAGGGTGTAGCGGCACGGTTCGCACACCCGCCGCTCGCGCGGCAGGTACACGCCGGTGTCCTCGCCGCACTGCACGCAGGTCCGCCGCGTGGTGAGTGCTTTGTGGACAGCGCGCCACTTCGCTGGGGTCATCGCCCGTACCGGCACCGCCACCGACACCAGGAACAAGTCCGAGTAGACGGTCTTGCCCGATACGGCGTGGTGGAAGTACAGGACGGCGACCGGGTCGGCACCACCAGGACGTAAGCCCTGCTTGCGCAGTTGGCGGCGGGTGGCCAGGCGGTCCCGGTCCGCGCAGCCCCACGACAGCAACGGGAGCCCCTCGTAGGTGCCGCGGGTGTAGACCCAGCCGTCCGACCACGGCACCCCATCGGTGCGCAGCCACGGGTATTGACGGGTGCCCATGGCTAGGCCGCTTCCCCGAGCCGCGCCAGTTCGCGGTCCCAGTCCACTGCTTTGGTCTCGTCGCCTTCAGGGACGACCTGGTCACAACGGTCCAGGATGCGTTCGACGTCGGCCCGGTCGAACCGCAACGTCACGTCACAGTCGTCCGGGTTGGACAGCAGCACGAACACCGCGGCGTCGCGGGCGAACACCGTCACGTCCCCGTCACCGGCGCGGGTGTTGAGCCCGTCGGCGAGAAGACTGCGGGCGAAGAGCCACCGCACCCACGTCCGGCCGTTGTCGACCCGCATTTCGATCGCCCACGGGTCCCGGCGCCGGTAGGTGAACGCGGTCCCGAGAGCAACGAGGGGAGTCGGGTCCAGGTCATCGAACCGGACCACGTCGGCGAGCAGCACCGTGGAGAAACTTTCCGGAGTAGCGCGCATCACCGGTCACCCCACTTCGCGACCGCGTCGGCCGCGGCGATCACGATCGCCAGCGCGCGGTCCCGGACCAGTTCGGCCTCCTCGACCCACCCGGCGGCCTCGATCGCGTCGGCGAGGGTGAACAGCCACCGCACCCGAGCGGAGGCATCCGTGGGGACTTCACCCGGAAGCAGCACCGGCGCCGGATGCCAGCTCTCCGCCAGCACCGCGGCCACCGCGGCGTACCGGTTCGGGGGCTCCGGTTCGAAGGGGATGTTGCCTAGCATGGGATTCCTTCCCGAACAGTCATCTGAGTGGTTGGGGAGACCCGGTCCGGCGTGCGGTTTCTTGGCGGAGGTTGCCGCCGGTCCGGGGTTCAACAGCGGAAAGCGCGGCGTCGCGCGGCGGCGGGTCATGTCAGCACCGACAGCGCCAGCCCGACCGCGAGCACGCCCACGCCGACGAACAGCAGCGACACCGACCGGCGGATACGGGCGTACTTCTCCACCGCCACCCGGCCCAGCACGCACACGTGATCGGCCAGGGCTTCGGCCACCGCGGGGGAGTTGGCCTCCAGCAGCGCGGCGGGCCCGTGGTAGGTGGCGTGCAACCAGGTCCCCGGCGGCGGGTACTGGCCGATGCGCGGGCGGATCGCACCCAGCAGGAACAACACCGCCGCGAGCACCGGCACCGCGGCGAACCAGAACGCCACCGCCGCGGGAACCGACACCGCCCGGCTGGTCAACGCGATGACCCCGGCGAAACCGACCCCCACCAGACCCAGCAGCGTGGTGGCCTTCGTGTCCGCCCGCCGCAACTCGTCCTGCGCCTGCTCATGCGCGAACGTCACCCGGAACGGAAGCTCGTAGGCCGCGCTCATTTCGGCCACCTCTTCGCGGACTTGCAGGCACCGCAGGTCACGCGGGCGAAAAAGCCCTCCTGCGTGTGGTTGCCCTTGGGGTACCGCAGGCCGCACTTGGTGATCATGTCCCCGGACCAGAACAACGTCTTGCCCTCGTGCACCACACCCTTGCTGCTCTTCGCCATGGTCAGCACTCCTCTCCGGTCAGGCCGTCGTCGTGCCGGACGACAACGGGGCGGTTGATGTGGTGGTGCGTCACGAGCGCGCCGGGGATGCGATCCGCGACCGCGTCGGCGAGCGCGACGGACCGGTGACGGCCCCCGGCGCAGCCGAACGCCACCCGCACCGTGCGGCCCGTGAGGGACGCGAGTTCGCGTGCTGTCGCGGCCAGGCTGTCCACCAGAACCAGCGCGCCCGGGGTGCGCAGCACATGCGCGTAGACCACGGGGTCCTCGCCGGTGCGCTGCTTCATCAGCGGGTCGTGGTGCGGGTCGCGCAACAGAGCGCGGACATCGACGACCAGGTCCGGCGTGCCGATCCGCTCGCGGTAGTCCGCGTGCAGAAAACCGAACGACTCCACTCGCACCAACATCACGCGGCCTCCCCGTCGAACGAGGACACCGCGCTGGTGTCCAGCCGAACCGGCACCGACCGCAGCACCGAACGACCCGCACGCCGACGCGCCCGGTTCGCCGTCCGCGCATCGGCGAAGGTGTGCGACACCCGCACCGCCGCGGTCTCGTCCGTGCTCGCCAACTCCTGGTCCACCGACGCGATCAGCGCGTCAATCGCCGACTCCGTCAGCCCATCCGGGTAGAACCCGGCGGCCTCGTCACCAGCGGAAACCCCGGTTTCGGCGAGGTGGCTGGTGGTCTGTGCGTACTTCATTTCCTGCTCCGATCTAGCGGTTATTGACATGGTTCAAACTAGGTCAACCTAGGTCAGAAAGTCACTACGCCGGACGTGTGAACTAGGTCAAGGTGGGTCAGGCTCGGTAGGCTGGTCCCGTGGAAACCGGAACCGCAGGGCTCGCCCCGTTCGAACGGATCGCCGAGACAGTCCGACGTGCCATCGCCCGGGGTGACCTCAAGCCGGGCGACCAACTGCCGACCAACCGGCAGTTCGCCGCGCAGCACGGCGTCTCGGTGTCCACGGGAGTGAAGGCGCTCAGCCTGCTCCAGGAGGCTGGGTGGCTCGTTTCGCGCGCCTCGATCGGCGTCTTCGTCGCCGACAGCCCGCCCGCTGACGACGTGCCGGTGACCTTGGGAGGACTCCGGCAGCAAGTCGCCGACTTGACGGCCGTGGTCGACAAGCTCCAGCAACGGCTCACCGCGCTCGAAACGGCGTCTACGACGCGCACTGCTGAATGAAGTTCGCGAGGCCGTCCACCGCGTTCCCAACCCAGTCGCCTGCCGACTGCACCCAGGTCGCAGCGTTGGCGGGATGCTTGACGATCAGCATGAGCACCGCGGCGAGGACCGTGAGGCCGATGAGCTTGGGGAGTACCCCGCCGCTGGACTTCAAGCCGGGGATAGTGCTCTTCGCCATGAGATCTCCTCTGTTGTGAGCTGGTGTTCTCTCGTGGCGACAAGCATCGAGCCGGTTCGGGCGAGTGACCCGGAAAAACCTTCCGGGTACCTTCGGCGCAGGTGGGGAGAGTGGTTGTATGCGAGGAATCAACGAGAACTTGACCATCGGTGAGCGCGTCGCGTGGTACCGGCGTCGGCGGGGGATGTCCCAGGAAGCCCTGGCCGGTCTTGTCGGCCGGACGGGGGACTGGCTGGGCAAGGCCGAGAACAACCGGATCGAGTTGGACCGGCTCTCTGTCATCCGGCGGCTGGCCGATGCGCTGGACGTTTCCCTAGGGGACCTCATCGGGGAACCTGGCCTGTTGGACTGGACGAAGGACAGCGGCACCGCGACGGTTCCGGCGTTGCGCGCCGCGCTGATGGACTACCGCCAGCTCACGCCCATACTCAGCGCGCCCCTGCCGGACGCTGAACCTCCGTCGTTGGACGAACTGGACCGTGAGCTTCGGTCTGTCTTCGACGCCTACCAGGCGTCGCGGTTCGGCTTCGCCGCCGGACGCGCGCCGCTGCTCTTGGCGGATGCCCTGCTTGCCGTCCGGCAGTACGACGGGCCTCAGTTGGTCCGCGCTAACGAACTTCTTGCCCTGAGCTACCAAGCTGCCGCATCGGTGCTTACCAAAATCGGCGAATCTGACCTTGCGTGGATGGCTGCCGAACGCGGACTTGCGGCTGCGCAGAAAACCGGAAACTTGGCTATTACTGGTTCCCTTTTCCGGTCCGTCGCATTTGCGCTCTTGTCGACCGGGCGGTTAAGCCCTGCTATGCAACTCGTCGAGGCCGGTGCCGCTTATCTGGAACCTGCACTCGCTAACTCCGACGGGGACCTTGTATCTGCATACGGCATGCTTTTCCTGGCGGGCTCGATGGCTGCCGCGCGGTCCGAGGATCGAGGAACAACACGCGGTTACCTCGCGGAAGCGGAGGGAGCGGCACAACGTCTTGTGGTCGACGCGAACCACCTGTGGACGGCGTTCGGGCCAACCAACGTGGCGATTCACCGCGTGAACACCGCGATGGAGTTGGGTGACGTGCAGGTTGCCCTCGATATCGGCCCGAGCCTTGACACTGGGAAATTGCCCGCGGAACGTCGGGTCCGTCATTTGCTCGATGTCGCCAGGGCGTACAACCAGACCGGACGAACCGAGGCAGCCGTGGCCGCTGTGCTCAACGCGGAGCAAATTGCGCCGGAACAGGTACAGCACCACTACTTAAGTCGGCAACTCGTACTGAACTGGATACGCAACGCACCGGGAAAGCCGAGTTTCGAGCTTGACCGGCTGGCACGTCGGATGCACGTCGTAGGGTAGCGGCGTGACTGATCCAGCAGAGAAGTTCGCAACGCCCCGGATGGCTGCCGGGGCGTTGTTCGTCAAGGGCTCGCAAGTGCTACTCGTGCGCAAGACGTACGGCAATCGGTGGGACATTCCCGGCGGGTACGTCGACCGAGGGGAGTCACCTGCCGCGTGCTGCAAGCGCGAGGTGAAGGAAGAGCTTGGTATCGACCGCGCGGCGGTGACCTTGCTTGTCCAGGACTGGGCACCCAATGACAAGGAAGGCGACAAGGTCTTATACGTCTTCGGGTGCGGTGAACTCGGGACGGACGAGAGTCGCATTCAGCTTGACGGCGAAGAACTGGATCACTGGGAGTGGGTCGAGGCTGACCGACTCAGCGAGTACGTCATCCCGCGATTGCAACGGCGTCTGGCCCAGGCATATCGCGCGCACAACGGCTCGAGAACGCTGTACCTAGAGCACGGTGAGCCTGTGCTGACATGAGCCAGTCGTCCGGTGGCCTGGGTGACGAACTGAGCGACAACCAGTCAGGAAATCGGCGATCAAGCGTGGACGTCCACGGACGTTACCCGCGTGCCGCCACCAGCAGTTTCGCAGCTCGGGCACGCGGCGAGTTGCCCTGATAACGAAGAGGTCCCAGGTTCAAGTCCTGGTGGGCCCACCCGTGTAGCCCGTGCGTGTTCGCAGAAAGCGCGAACCACGCACGGGCGTTTGTCGTTTCTGGGGGCCGAGCCCCCAGACCCCCACGGTGCGAGCTCCTCATCTTGACGGCCTGGTCACGTTGGCGTTGGACCAGCGCTCGCCTTCGGCATCGTGGTGGTGGCGGCGCTCGCCTTCGGCATCGTGGTGCCTGCTGGGGGTTAGTGTTCGCTGGTGGCTTTGATCTCTGTGGTTACGCCGGTGGTGGTGGGTGGGCATCGGTATTTGGGGGAGGCGTACTCGTCGTTGGTTGAGCAGCGGCTTCCTCCGGGGTGGGGGTGGGAGTGGGTTGTTCAGGAGGATGGCGATAGTGGGGTGCCGGGCGAGGAGTTGCCGGAGGATTCGCGGGTTTCGTATGGGACTGGGTTGCGTGCGCGGGCTGGTGTGACCAGGACGATGGCTGTGAACAGGGCAGCCGGTGAGTTCGTTCGGTGCCTGGATGCTGATGATGTGCTGTTGCCAGGGGCGCTTGCGCGGGACATCGAGTGTCTTCACCGCGTCGCGTGGTGCGTGTCTGCTGGGCTCGACCTGCATCCTGATGGGACGACAACTCCAGGTCCGTGCGACCCGCCGGATGGACCGCTCGCCGAAGGTCGGTTCTACGCCGAGCAAGAACAGGATCAGCTGTCCGTGCTGGCGGCGAACTTCGCCGCCCACCGAGGGCTCGTGCGCGCGCTCGGCGGCTGGACGGCGACAACTGGTGCCGAGACGATCGGTCTGCTGCTCGCCGCAGAGGCGATCGCCGCCGGAGAATTCATCGCGGAGCCCAGCATGCTCTACCGGCAGCATCCGGCACAGACCACCGCGTCCAGCCGGTATTGGGCTGAGGACGAGCACGAGACTCGGATTGAAGCGGTGTTGGCCAGGGCCCGCGAGATCCGGGCGCAGGGGTGGCGGTGGCGGCGGGTTTGATCAGGGCGCGGGTGGGGGACCTATACCGCGACTGACTCGCCCACCACCACGGGAGCTGCCATGACCGACGACGTCGTCGAGCTGATCCTGGCCGACCACGAGAAGTTCGAAGAGCTGATGCGGGGGCTGCGGGACATCACCGCCGACCGCGGGCGCCTTCGGGACGAGTTCGCCGCACTGCTCGTCGCACACGCCGAGGCCGAGGAGCAGGAGGTGTACCCGAAGCTGCGGCGCAAGGACGCGGCCGACGACGAAGAGGTGGAGCACGGCGAGAAGGAGCACGCCGAAATCAACGAGGCCCTGTTGAAGTTCGCCGAGCTCACCGACCTGAAGGGCGACGAGTACGACGAGACGCTCGAGGACCTGGTCGAGGTCGTCAACCACCACACCAACGAAGAGGAGCAAACCCTGCTCAACGACGCGCGGCAGCACGTCGCGGCCGCCGAACGCGAGCAACTCGGCGTCGCCTTCCGCACCGCGAGGCAGGTACTCCTCGACACCAACTGCGGCCGGATCGAGAACCTCCGCCTCGTCGTCGACAAGACCAAGACCCGAACCGGCTGAACGTTCCACGTGGAACCAAGGGCCCCGACCCCGCCCGGCGCGCGTGCAGTAACATCGGAGAGCAAGCTGAGCAACTCGTCGAGGAGGGGGCTTCACGTGAAGAAGCTGTTGGCACTGGCCGCCGTTGCGGGCGCCGTGCTGTTCGTGGTCAAGCGGAACAAGAGCGCGAAAGCCGAAGCCGACCTGTGGCGCGAGGCCACCGCCCCCACCAAGCCGCTCGCGGGCGTGTCCACCAACGGCAGCGCGCCGAAGAAGGCCACGGACGCCGCCAGCAACAACTGATCTTCCACGGGTGGGATTTCGCCACCCGTGCGAGGGGCTGTAGCTCAATTGGTAGAGCACCGCCTTTGCAAGGCGGGGGTCAGGGGTTCGATTCCCCTCAGCTCCACCCGAGTTGTGTTCGGTGGCGGTGGCGCGCCACCTTCCCGGTGTCCCATTTCGTTGTGGGGGCCCAGCCCCCACACCCCCAAGGTGCGAGCTTCTCGCCTTGGCGGGCGCTGGGCGCGTTGGTTGTTGACCAGCGCTCGCCAAGGCCCGGGAGCGGGGCCATATCCGGAAGCGGGGAAACTCGTTCCAGTGGCGTTGCGGCGGCAAGCCGTTCCTTGAGTGTCTGCTCGACGGCCCACGCGAGTGTCGAACCGTCAAACACAAACGGCCGCTCGCGAACGGCTACCAAGGTTGTTGCTGTCATTGCCTGACCCGGGAACTTGGCTTGGCGTTGAAGAAACGGGTGATGACCGGGACGACAGCCTCCGGGTCGGCGACGTGTCCCTGGTTGGGAATGATCGCGCGCTCGGCCCCGGGGATGGCGGCCGTGACCGCGTCCGCGGCCGTGTCGAAGAATCCGGTGCCCAGCCCGGCCATCGTGTCGTCGGCGGTGCCGCCGGTGGCCATCAGCACCGGCTGCGTGATGGTGGCCAGCCGTTCGGTCGGCGGGGTGCCGTCGCCGAGACATACCGCGTCGTAGGCCAGGGTGTGCGCGAGGGCGATCGAACCGGCCCACATCGGCGAGTTGTGCGCCTGCGCGATGGCCTCCTCAGGCGCGCCGGCCAACCGCATGAACAACCGCATGGCGTCGTCCCGGCGGTCGTCGGCCAGCAGCGACTGCACCTTCTCGGTGTACTCGAGGTGCCGCTGCTTGGCGCCATCGGACACGTCGTAGGGCACCTCGTAGGCGGCGACCTTGGCGATCGGCAGGCCCGAGGCGGCGGCCTCCAGTGCCAGCGCCGCGCCGGAGGACACGCCGTAGAGGTACGCCGTGCCGCCGGCTTCGCCGATCAAGGCCGCGATGTCCTCGAACTCGCGTTCCAGGGTGTAGGGCGTGGTGTCTGTGCTGTCGCCGCGGCCCCGGCGGTCGTAGTTGTACACGGTGAAATGCTTGGCCAGCACCGGAGCAAGCGGGGCGTTCTCCGACCGGTCGACGATGCCGCCGCCCACCAGGATCACCGCCGGACCTTCCCCTGACCGGTCATACGCGATCGACGTGCCGTCTTTCGACGTTACCCGACGCATCCCATCCTCCTCAATTGTGTGGCGGAGCCGTAACGGGCCCATTCGCCCTGGTTCAGAACCGCCAGCGCATGGCGCTGTACGGTTCCTCGACACCCAGACCGAAAACGGTGTTGACGGTCATCCGATACAGGTTCCACGGCTGTGGCCCGGCGCTCGGCGCGCTGAACGGTGCGTAGAACTGGCCGTCCTGTACGCGCGCCGGCCAGCCGTTGGCCCGGTAGACCTCCAGCAGTCGGTCCATAGTGGACTCGTCGGTGATTCGGCTGGTCATTCCCTGGAAGACCAGGTCGAATCCGCCGGCGGAGAACGTGAGTACGCTGCGCGGGTTCGCGGCCAGGTTTCGGCCTTTTCGGGTACGGGCGCCGGAGTTGAAGTAGAAGGCGCCGTCGAACCAGATGGCGCTCAGCGGCATGGTGTGGGGTGTGCCGTCCGGGCACGTGGTGGACAACCAGGCGCGGCGCACCCTGCCGTCGTCGGTGTCCAGGCAAGCCCGCACCTCCGACCACGGGCGGTCCGGGGCGTCGTAGCTGTCGATGGACTCCGCCGCGATCGGAACAATCGCCGTCATGTCATGGCCTCCTGGTTCGCGATTCAGCTCATCAGGGAGATGGCGAGTTCCTCGAGCAGGTTCATCTGCTCTTGCATGCCGATCTCCATACCGGACTGGATGATCGTGTCGCGCAGTTGCTTGGTGCCGCACCGCATCAGCAGGGTGAGCGTGGTGCGCCCGTCGCGTTCGCTGAATGTGGTGGTGGTGACCGGCGCGCCGGCGTCGGAGACGGGGGCGTCCGGCGTTTCGAACACTTCGGTGTTGACGATCCGTTCGTTGGGCGCGATCTCCAGGAACTCGCCGTGGAAGGCGATCTCGCCGTGGCCGGTGGTCATGACATACCGCCACCTGCCGCCGACCCGCAGGTCGATCTCGACACTGCGCATGGTGCCGCGCTGGCCGCTCCAGAACTGGGTGACCAGTTCCGGCGTGGTCCACGCCCGGTACACCAGATGCTTGGGCGCGTTGAACTCCCGGGTGATCAGGATCTGATCGTCCGCCGGCAGGCTGACTACCGCGGTCCCCTTGCCGCTTGTGGTGCTGGCCATCTCACATCTCCTCGTCTTTGAGTTCTTCCAACACGGCGTCCAACCGGTCGAACCGCTCCGACCAGGTGCGTTCGTACCGCGTGACCCAGTCATGGATCGGTTTCAGCGCATGCCCGTTGAGCCGGTACAGCCGCTGCCGCCCGTCATCGCGCACCTTCACCACCCCCACCTCGCGCAGAACCCGCAAATGCTTGGACACCTGCGGCTGAGCCAGCCCCAGTACCCGCACCAAGTCGCTGACCGGCCGTTCCCCATCGATGAGGACATCGAGGATCTGGCGACGCCTCGGTTCGGCCACCGCGTTGAACGCGTCCGTTGTCGTTGCCGCTCGTGCCACACCACAATCATATACCCATATGGGAATGCGTCAAGATCGCGTCATGTCGCCGACCGGGCCGAGGGCAGCGCCGCGCCGCGTTCACTGCCGCCGCACGCGTTGATCAACGACAATCACGATGACGGCGAACACCTGTCGAAACGGTGCTTCGCACCTTCGCCAGGACCGGGTGGTGTTGTTTCTGGGGCCGAGCCCCACACCGCTCAGCCTGACAGTTCGGGGTTGCCTTGGTTGGTGGGATGGTCCTTTGTGGACGGATCGGTGCGGCCGTATTCGCGGGAGAGGGCGAGGATCGCTCGGGTGTCGGCTTCCATGCCGGTGTGCGCGGGGGCCGCGATGACCGACGGCATGACGAGGTCGATGTTCTGCGAGCAGCGGGCCAGGGCGTCGCGGACGAGGGCGGCTTGCCGGGCGGGCGAGTCCGCTTCGTCGACGGGTGAGGCCATGTAGGGGCTCAGGCAGACGAGGCCGTCGCGGCATTCGATGACGCGGCGGTAGTAGCGCATCCGCATCTGGCGGACGTGCAGGCGATCCCGGAACGGGCCGCCGGGCGGCAGCAGCGCGATCGTCGGGAACTGTTCGTGCAGCGCGGCCCAGAGCGGGCGGAGCTGCCGGTAGCGGCTGCGGGCCTCGAACCACAGCCGTGCCTTGGCGATGCCGGTGCGGGCGCCGGGGTAGCCGACGCCGAGGAAGAAGACGGCGACGCCGATGCCGAGCAGGGGCGAGGTCCACGTGGCGGTGCCGGGGACCAGCGGTGTGCCGAACAGCAGCAGGCCCGAGGTGGCGAGCACGCGGGGCAGGTGCGTGCCGAGGCAGCAGAGGGCGAGGCCGACCGCGGCGACTCGCAGGCCCCTGGCGGTGTGCGGCTGGACGTGCCCGGCCGAGTTCCAGGCGAGGTAGGCGCCGCGCGCGGTCGCGTAGCTCATGTAGAGGTTGCCGACCAGGTGGAAGAAGAGCACACCGGACGGCACGCCGACTTCGGTGTAGTCGCTGTAACCGGTGTCGCCGACGTTGACTTCGGTGATCACGAACGTCGCGGTCAGGATCCCGCTGGCCAGCAGGGCGAGGCCGAGTTCGAGGTAGCCGCGGCGGCCGGCCCGGTCCGGGGCGACGGTGGTGTGCAGAAGTCCGAGCAGCAGCGCGAAAAAGCTGTTGAGCAGGACGAACTCGATCAGCACCGGGGTCTGGGTGGGGAACCGCTCCGCCAGGCCGGGGATGGTCACCACGAGCTGGGCCGTCAGCGCGATCAGGACGAGGACCGTGCACGCCGTGACGATCCGCAGCCCCCGGTCGCGGGGCATCCGCGCCAGCTGGGTGCACTTCCAGACGGCCGCGGCCGCGGCGGCGGCCCACATGATGAGGGCCACGATCATCTAGAGCCACCCCTGGTGGTCGTCGAACGCGCCGCTCAGCCGTCGTCCGGCCGTGCGCCCGGTGTCGAGTCTGTCCAGCAAGGTCGCCCACTCCTTGATGACGGTGGCGACCATCTCGGCCTCGCGTTCGGCGGCGGCGTCGTAGCCTTCCCGCCGCAGCGCTCGCAGCACCACCGCGGTGGGGATGTCGGGGAAGATCTGCGACCAGATGTCGTCGTCGTCCTCGTCGCTGCTGTGGTCACTGATGATGTGACCCAGCTCGTGCAGGATGATGTGCTCTTGGTGCGCCGGCGTGGTGTCGCGCTGGTAGAGGACGTAATCCTCTTCCGCGGTACCGATCCACAGCCCGAAGGCGCCCGGCGTCGGCAGCGGGTAGGACACCAGCCGGATCGGTCGCCCGCGGTGCCGCGCCAAGCGCTCGCAGAGCAGCGGGACGTCCAGTGGTGCGCCGATGTCGAGGTCGCGCAGGAGCTGCTTCACGCCCCGGCGCAGCTGCAGGTCGTTACGCCATCGACGCCGCGCGCCGGCTTTCACGGCAGCAGGTTCCGCACCGCCGCCGCGACGCCGGACGGATGGCTGGACGGGGCTTCGTGCCCGCCGGGGATCTCGGTGAACGCGAGGTCCAGATCGCGAGCGAGCTGCCGGGCGCACCGGTACTCCCAGCGCTCCGAGAACTCGGCGCCGCCGGTGAGCTTGATGGCAGCCAGGTCCGGCACGGCGGACAGCTTGCCCGCGTCGAGGTCGGACGCCCGTACCGCGGGGAAGTCGTTGGCGAAGAACCACGTCAGGTTCTTGTCGACGTCGCCGACCATCGGGGCGGGCCGGGCGCCCTCCTCCGGTTTCGGGCGCTCACCGGCCAGCGAGACCATGTGCCGGATCGCCTTGCGGACGTCACTGGTCGCCAGCTCGGCGACGGTGTCGAGCTCCTTCTCCCTGGTGTCTTCGTGCACGACTTTGGACATCGGGGGCTCGTGCGCGATCACGGTCGTGACCCGTGCCGGGTGGTCGACGGCCAGGTGCAGCCCGATCAGGGCGCCGATGCTGGCGCCGACGACATGGGCGGGCCGATCGGTCAGTGCCGCCAGCAGCCGGGCGGCGTCGTCGGCGTGCAGCGCCATCGTGACGGGAACGTCGTCGCTCGCCGTGGAGCGGGACAGCCCGCGCCGGTCGTAGCTGATCACCTCGTGGTCTTCTGCCAGCTCGGCGGCCAGCTGGTCAGTCGCGCCTGCTTCGCTGATGCCCCCTTGGATCAGCAGGAGTGGGGTGCCGCTGCCGCGGACCTCGTAGTACAGCTGTGCACCAGGTACTTCGACGGTCCCTGACCGCACCTCACCCATCGGCATCTCCTCGATCTCGTTCGGCTTGGAAGTCCATGAACTCGAGAACGCTGCGCAAGCCCTCCGGCGAAAGCTGGCTCGCGCGGGTCGCCAGCCGGTTGACCTGGTTCTCGCCGAGCTTGGCCAGCAGTTCGTACTGGCGGTTGAGTTCGCGGCTCTTCTCCGAGTTGGCGAAGTACTCCAAATCGACCTCGAAGTACTCCGCGAGCTTCACCACCAGAGCGTAGCCAGGATCGTACTTGCCGTTGAGCAACTCGTACATGTATCCGCGGGAGACACCTACCGCCTCGGCGACCGCGGCTTTGCTGTGCTTCTGCCCGTCCTCGCGTCTGACGCTGTCGAACAGCCGCTGCAGCTTCTCGGCGAACGCTGGCCCGCGTGCTTCGGACTCGGCCACGGCCATCCCTCCAGCCCCCCTGACATGGTGTCAAGTATACCTGACTGTAAGGGAGTATATGTCCTGCAAACTTGACGGTGTGATCTGTGCGCCTTACAATCATCACATCTTGTCAAGTTTACCGAGCATCTCGGTGGGGGATGAGGGTGACCGGGGTGTTGTCGCGCGGCGCTGGGGGTGCCTCGCGACAACACCCCGCGCACGCCTCCGGTGATCCGGCGGTGCGGTGAACACGCGCTGGCGAGCGCGAAACGGTCGGGGGGCCCGGATGACGGTTCGTCTCAAGTGGACTCAGGACGCCGGGCGACCGGTGCCGTGCCACACCAGGAGCGACAGCACCATGGACACCGGCCACAGGACGGCCACCGCCGCGGCGGTGCCGGCCACGATGACCACCCCCACCGACACCGCCGCGGCTATCAGCCCGCCCGCGACCGAGAGGTAGCAGAGCCCCAACGGCCCGCAGGCGGTGGTCCAGAGCAGCGCTGCCAGCGCCGACCGCTCCGGTGGGCGGGGAACCGGGTACCGGCCGGGGCCCGCCACTTCCCGGTCGTCGCACTGGTACCACCCGCCCGACACCAGCGGCGGATGCGGCGCGAAGATCTTCGGCCTGACCCCGAACGCTTGCGGCGCGGCCGGACCGGCGGGCGCCCGACAGCCGCTCGCCGACCCGAGAACGCTTTCGGCTCCACGCATGACGTTCCTTCCCTGGCGCAGGCGAACGCCCTGGTGACGGGGTCTGCCGCCTGGCATAATTACGGGTTGCGGTGAACAGATCTGGCATTGGTGCCCACTGACCATGCTGGCCAGTCGGGGGAGCGGGCGGTGCGTCAAATGGAACACGGGGTCGGTGGAACCGGAGTGACCCCGTGACGGGTTCCTCGGCCACCGAGCACGCCGAACGCCGGGCCTGGTGCAGATTGACCCCCGCGGAACGGGCCGCGCTCACCGCCGCGGGCAGGCTGAAGGTGTGGCATCCCGGCCAGATCCTTGTCCTGCAAGGCAGTCCGTCCGCCAGCGTGTTCGTCATCCTGCGCGGCTGGGTGAAGATCAGTGCCACCAACTACCGCGGTGACGACGCACCGCTGGCCGCTCGCGGGCCCGCCGAGATCGTCGGCGAGATGGGCCCGGTCAGCGGGCTGCCCAGGACGGCGACGATGTCGGCCATCGACGAGGTGCACACCCTCGTGGTGACCAGGGAACGGTTCCTGGCGGTGCTGCGCGCCCAGCCGCGCATCGCCGAGGAGGTCCTCCGCACGACGGCGATCCGGCTCCAGGAGTCCGACCGCCTCCGCCTCGAATCGGGTGGCCCCGACTTTCCGCAACGCCTCGCCGCGGTACTGCTGGAACTGTCGCTGCAGCACGCGGCCGACCGGTCCGAGAATCAGGTCGACCTCCATTTCAACCAAGGCGAATTGGCGAGTTTCGCGCGGGTATCCCGCAGTACCCTGGTGCGCGGTCTCGACGAACTCCGCAGACTCGGGATCGTGCGAACTGCCCGCAGGCGCATTACGATCGTGCATCCGCACGCGCTTCGTGAGCTGGCCGCGGGCCATCCGCCCCCGGTGCGGGACAACGACTCCGAATGATCAAGGTCCGCGCACTCCGAAATCGGCTATCCTTGGAAAGTATCTGACTCTCGCGAGGGGATCTGCACCCATGAATTCGTTCTTGGCGAGCACCGAACCGGACATCGAATCAGAATTGATCGACCTCGACGCGGTTCCTTTCACCGCATTGCGAGACCTGGACAGCGAGGCCGTCCGCCATTCGGCGCACCACGTGGTTGAGCGCGCCACGCATGTTCGCGCGCGTTACCGCAGCACGAACAACAGCGGAGCCGGTGAGCGGATCGACTGATGCCGCCGCCTGCCGGGGAACACCCCGCGTTCCATCGCTTGTCCTGGCAGGATTTCGACGCACTGGCGCGGCTCGAGGGCGACGAGGACATGGCACGTCGCCTTCGCCGGGCCGAGCGGAGTCGTCGCAAGCTGTTGATCCACGCGTTGTTGACCGAAGCGGCGAAGGTCCCGGAGTCGCTGGGGCCGTTGCCGCCGATCGAGTCGGCATGGGAGCTTTTGGCGCGCGCGGAATCGAGAGTCCCCAGCTCGGTGCACCGGATGCTCACCAACCCGTACACCGGGAGCTGGGCCGGCTACACGACTCGGTTGCTGCGCAACGGAACGGACGGCGTCGGTCCCTTGTGGATGCACCTCGGCCACGCGCACGCGATCGCGGCGGCCGCGGCGATCCGCGCGGAACTGGACTTCGAGACCGAAATCCCGGTGTGGCAAGGAAATGCCATGCTCCCGTCGCTGGGGATGGCCCGGTTGCCCGCCACCGCCCCGTTCTCGCTGGCCACCGTGCGCGGCGTGGCTGACCGGTACTCCGTCTCGAGCGCCGGAACCACGGTCCGGCTGCCGGGCACGCCCGGCTCCGGCGGCCGGGGTTGGTGGGGGATCCGGCGCGTGCGGAGCCAGGTCGGTCCGCACCGGTTTTCGCTGTGGCTGGACGATCTCGACCCCTACCGCGGGCTCTACGAACCGATCCCGCCCGAACGGGTCCCGGACGGCGACGTCGTGCGGTGGCAGGGGTTGATCGACGAGGCGTGCCGGTTGGTCGCGGCGCACCTGCCCGCGCTGGCCGAGGTCATGCCGGTCGGGCTGAACTCGCTGGTGCCGAGGCCGCACGTGCTCTTCCGGAATCCGAGCGCGTCGACCGGGGAGGCGTTCGGCAGCGCCGTCGTCGGGTTGCCCGCCGACGGCGCGACGCTCGCCGCGACCCTGATCCACGAGTTCCAGCACATCGTGCTCGGCGGTCTCCTGCACCTGGTCGAGCTGTACGAGCCCGATCAGAATGAGCGGATCTACGTGCCGTGGCGGGACGACCCGCGGCCGCTGAGCGGTGCGCTGCAAGGCGTCTACGCCTTCTTCGGGGTCACGGCCTTCTGGCGGGCGCTCGTCGATGCCGGCGTGCGCCCCCGGCGTGCGGCTTTCGAGTTCGCGTACTGGCGGCGGCAAAGCTGGGACGTCCTGCGGGCGCTGCGGACGGACGCGACCCTGACCGCCGCCGGCACCCGTTTCCTCGACGGCATCGCCGACCGCCTCGGCCCCTGGCAGGACGAGGTCGTGCCTGTCGAGGCGAAGGAACTCGCCGACGCCGCCGCTCGCGACCACCTCGCCGGCTGGCGTGCCCGCCACCTCCGGCCGAAACCGGCCGTGGTCGCCGAACTGGCCGCGGCCTGGTCGGCCGGTCGTGGCAGGCCACCCGCCACCGTCGACACGACCGATCTGCCGCCGACACCGGTGCCGGACGGATCGTGGTCCCACGCCCGGCTCGACCTGATCCGGCTCTCGGTCGGTGCGGAGAGCCCGCCGCTGTCCGCGGCGGGGCTGCCTGCCGTTCCCGGCGCCACCGCCGCGGATTTCGCTTACGCCAACGGCGATTTCACCGAAGCCGTCGAGGGCTACCGCGCGGAACTGTCCGCCGACCCGGATCGGCCGGCGTCCCTGGCCGGGCTGGGCCTCGCGCTCTCCGCACGAGGCCCCCACCCGGCTGCCAGGGCTCTGCTGCACTGCCCCGAACTCGTCCGCGCGGTGCACCGGCACCTGCGCGCCCGCGGTTCACGACAGCCGACCGTGGAACAGATCGCCCGCTGGATCGGCCAGCTCGTCCCCGGCTGACCGCTACATCAGCATCGGGTCGATGTCGCAGTCGGCGCGGGCGCCGCGGCCCGCCGCCTGGGTACCCGGGTGGGCCTCGCCGAAGACCTGGCGGTACTTCACCAGGATCGGGTCCTGGAAGGGCGCGGCCTCCTCGGCACGACCGGCGGCGGCGAGGTCGAGGCCGAGGTTGAAGCTCGCGGCCAGCACCGTCGGATGGTCCTCGCCGAGCACTTGCCTGCCGCGTTCGACCGCGTCCCGGCCCAGTTCGATCGCCTTGTCGTACTCACCCAGCGCGGCGAGGTCGCTCGCCAGGTTGACCGTGACGATGACCGCGTACGGATGGTCCGGGCCGATGGTGGCCCGGAAGTGCTCGAGCGCGCGCTCGTCGATGGTGCGCGCGGCGGCCACGTCGCCTTGGAGCCGCAAGGTCACCGCGAGGTCGGCGCTGGCGGCCAGTGTGTGCGGGTGGTGCTCGCCGAGACCGCCCCGGTACCGCTCGAAGGTCTCCTCGCCGAGCTTCTTCGCTCCGGCCATGTCACCCGAGTGGCGCAGATCGATCGAGTGCGCGAGCGCGCAGGCCATCGTGGTCGCGTGGTCGTCACCGTAGGCGAGCCGGAAACGGTGGAGGGCTTCCGTCGACAGGCTGAGCGCCCCGGGGTGGTCACCGTCCTTCCGCCTCGCCACCGACAGCAGGAACGCGTTGCCCACGGTGTCGAGCTGGTCTTCGCCGTAGCGGGTTTGGAAGTTCTCGGTGAGCCTCTCCTGCTGGACCCTGGCCTGGCCGTATTCGCCCGCCTCGCGCAGATCCACGATCAGCGCGCTGTTCGCGCTGAAGGTGCGGACGTGGTCGCGGCCGAGCACCTCCATGCGCCGCCGGAGGGTGTCCCGGTCCAGTTCCTCGGCGGACCGGTAGGCGCCGGACAGCCGGAGGCTGAGCGCGTGCTGGTACGCGGCGTGGAGCGTCTCCGGGTCGTCCTCGCCGAACATGCGCTTGCACTTGGCGTAGATCTCTTCGCTCAGTTTCGTCGCCGCGGCGAAATCGCCCTGCGCGCGGAGATCGATCGTGATGTTCCGCTGGAGCGCGAAGGTTTCTTCGTTCTCCTCGCCGGACACCTGCAGGCGCAGGGCGAGGGTCCGCTGGTTGAGTTCCGCGGCCTCGGAGTACCGGCCGATCGCCCAGAGGTAGAGCCCGAGCCGGGAGGACACTTCGAGCGTCTGCGGGTTGGTCGGGCCCAGCGTTTCGGTGAAGTGCTCCCGTGCCTGCTTTCCCAGCCGGGCCGCTTCTTCGTGGTCGCCGTACTCGAACAGGTAGCGCATCACGTTGATGTAGAGCTGACGCGGCCAGCTGTCGTCGCAGTCCAGCACGTTGGCGGCGTAGGCGTGCGGCAGCAGCTCGCGGTAGCGCGGCCAGTGCCTGCTCGACTCGGGGTCGTTCGGGTCGAGCGCGGCGAGCAGCTGGTGCGCGCCGTGCTGCATGCGCGCGTGCACCTGGGGTGCCATCACGCGGTTGCGCAGCACCAGCTGGACCAGGCGGTGCAGCTGCAGCGTGTTGTTGCCGTGGTCGATCTTCGCCAGGCCGTACCGGTTGATGTCCCGGATGGCGCGGGCCAGCTTGATCGGGTCGCGCAGCGCGGCGTCCAGTTCGGGGGAGATCGAGACCCGGCTGACCCCGGTGAGCAGGTCACGGGAAATCGGCTCCGGGGAGAAGAACGCGCAGATGTGCAGGATCTGGTGGGCCGCCGGGTTGCGGGTCTTCAGCTCCTCGAACGAGACGTTCCACGCGGCGGCGACGGACACTTCGTAGTCCGGGGCCGAGGCGGTGTCGAGGATTTCTTCGACCGAGTCGTCGAACAGGCGCAGGTACTCCTGCACCGGCATCCCGGTCACCGCGCGCCAGGCTGCCGCCTGCTCGACCGCGAGGGGCAGGTCGCCGAGTTTCTCGGCGAGTTCGTCGGCGTCTTCGACGTTGATCTCCGGGCCGCGACGGCCGAGCAGCTCGATGCTTTCCTCGCGTTTGAACACCGCCAGCTCCAGCGGGCGCGCAATGCCCGCCCAGTCGGAGTTGCGCGAGGTGATCAGGATTTCGCCGGGGCCGTTGCGCGGGAAGTACGGCAGTACCACGTCGGGGCTGTCCGCGGCGTCGAAGACCAGGAGCCAGCGGCGGAACGGGCGACCGGTCCGCAGTGCTTCGAGCACGGCGGGCACCGCGATGTTGGCTTCGGCCGAGCCCGGCAGGCCGAGCGCGCGGGCGAGTTCGGTGAGCCCGGCGCGGATCTGGGTGGTGTGGGCCGCGTCGATCCACCAGATCAGGTCGTAGTCCTGGAGGTGGCGGTAGATGTACTCGGCGGCCATCTGGGTCTTGCCGATACCGCCGAGGCCGTGCACCGCTGACGGGAGCACGGCGGTGGTACCGCTGGTCAGGCGTTTGGCCAGCTGCTCGAGGAGTTCGACGCGGCCGGTGAAGTTGGGGTTGCGGGGCGGGACGTTGCCCCAGACCGGTGGCGGATCGTCGGGCTGGCGGTTGGGGAAGCTGCGCGCGGTGGTGCCCGATGTCGAGGGGTGGGCCATCGGCCTCGTCGCCTGCTCGATCGGGTCGGGCTCGTTGAGACGGGGCACGCGTTCCTCCGTCGCTGGCACTGAGTCGGGGGGACGTTCGGCCGTCTCGGGCATTTTGGAATTCACAGCCTTGATGGATTCAGAAGTGGGTAGGGAGGGGCCATGCGATACCGCGTTCCGCAGCCGGTCGGCGCGGGACAGATAAGGGCCGGAGAGCGCGCGCATGACCGCGCTCTCCAGTTCGACGTCGGCCGACGACTCGAGGGTGAGCACCGGGTCCGGCGTGTTGTGCGGGTCGGCGATGGCGTCTCGGAGGTGACCGAGCACCGGAATCCGGCGGCCGAAATGGGTGGCCGCCACCCGGACGACGTCGGCCGTTTCCGAACGCCGCGCGCCGCTGAGTAGCAATTCCCGGACTGCCTCGGGAAAGGAAAAGAGCCCACTTGTGTCCCAAGTGGACTTTCCATCCCTGAGTGCGGGAGCGTACAGGACGCCCGACACGACCAGTTCGAGTAGGTGTTCAAGCCGGGCGTCCGGTACGAAATGGCGTCCGACCACCTGTGCGACGTCCAGGTGGACCGGTACCGATGCGAGCAGCTGGGCCAATCGCAAAGCGGGTGGGGACGCGACACTGCGAAAACGGTGCACCATTTCCGCGGGCGACAGCGGCGGTGAGGAACTTTCGGACTCGTTCGGGGGAATTCGCTCCGTGGTGAGCAGGAGTGTTCCCTCTGTCGTGCCGGCGTGCTCACCGGTGACCAGCTTCGCCCACCACGCCAGCCACCTCGGCTGCAGTTCGAGCACCGGCACGGGTACGACCCCCGGCGAAACCGCCCGATCGGGTTCGAGCCAGGCGTCGGCGAGGTCGAAACCCCAGCGGCTGTTGGGGGTGAACGAAGTCGGCACCTTCAGCCGTGCCTTGTGCAGGTCGAGACCGCACCGGCCCCAGAGCCACTGCGGGAGCAGGTGCACGATGCTGACCGGCATCGCCCTGCCCCAGCGCGCCAGCATCGGGTAGAGCACGGTCTTCTGCCACGCGTCACCGACGCCGTCGGTCACCAGCAGGACCACGCGCCTGCCGGACGAATCCAGTATTTCGTCCGGATCTCTCGCCGGTGCGCCGGGTGTGCCGCCGCGGAGAACCGGGGTGCCGTTGACATTGTCCTTCGCGGTTTCCAACAGGCGGACCTGAATTGTGCGGAACGCACCCAATTGTTCGAGCATGCTGACGAACGCGGCCACCCTCGGTCGCCACAACGCCATCGACGGACCGTTGTCGAGCACGAGCGTCAGATCCAGCCAGCGTGTTCTTCTCGACCGGGTGACCGGCCACCACAGGCCGGTTTCGGCGGCTCGAACGGCGGTCGCTTCTTCGTCAAGCACCACGTCGTTGCTTCGTTGTGAGACCGTTTCGCGTTTCAACGTTCTCAGTGCGCGAAAATAGTCCAGCGACTCGGGAAGCGCGATTCCGCCGGTGGCGGCGCCGTCCACCACCGGTTCGCGCTGTTCGGCGGGCACGGTCTCGCCCTCGGCGGCGACCAGGCCCGGATCGCCGTCGGGGGAAGGGATTCCGGGGACCGGCGGGTGCCGCGGCGACGGCGGCGGCGACGGCGGGATCGACCGGGGCTCGGCGGGCGCCTGGCGGATCGGGGCGCGGACGCCGTCGAACGTCGGCTCCGGTGCTTCCGGCGGCGGGGGCTCGGCGGCGCCACCGGCCGGGCTGATGGCGGCGGCGAGCCACAGGATGTCCGCGACCTCGCGCCAGCCGAGGTCGCCGAGCACGGGTCTTCTGCTGGTGGCAGGTGGCTGGGGTCCCGCCTCCGTGGCGGAACGGGGGACGCCGGTCGGCCGGCTCATGTCACCGCACCGTCAGCCGTTGCCAGAGTGCGTCGACCAGCCGGGGCCACGTGTGGTGGTCCGGCTGGTAGGCGCCCGAGGTGGCCAGGTACACCGCGTCGAGGAGGCGGTCGGTCGGCAGCCCGCCCTCGGCCTTGCTCCGTTCGGCGAACTCGCGGACGAGCTCGTCGCGATGTTCGCCGTCCTCGTCGATCAGGTGGCTGGCGACGATCGCGGCGAGCTGTTCGTGATCGGGGTTCTCGATCCGCAGTTGCAGGCAGCGGCGCAGGAACGCGGGCGGGAACTCGCGCTCGCCGTTGCTGGTGAGCACGACGATCGGGAAGGCGTGGCAGGCGATCCGGCCGTCCCGCACCACAGCGGTGCGCTGCGGGTCCGCGGTGTGCACGGTGACCTCGGGGTGCCGGGTGCGCACCCTGGTCAGCTCCTCGATCGGGAACTCGCCGTCCTCGAAGATCGACAGCAGGTCGTTGGGCAGATCGGCCTCGGACTTGTCCAGCTCGTCGACCAGCAGTACGCGCGGCAGCCGTGTGGGCAGGAACGCGGTGCCGAGCGGGCCGAGCCGCACGAAGTCGCCGATCGGCGGTTCCTCGGCTTCGCCGCCGCGCTGCGCCTGGCTGGTCGCGGCCGCCTGGACGCGGCCGATCGCGTCGTAGCCGTACAGTCCGGAAGCCAGCGTGGTGTGGCTGGTGATCGCCCAGCGCAGCACCCGGCCGAGGCCCAGTTCGCGGGCGATCCGGTAGGCGAGGCTGGATTTTCCGGTGCCGGGGTTGCCGGTGACCAGCAGCGGTCGCCGCAGGTAGAGCGCGGCGTTGACCATGTTCAGTTCGGTGGCGTCGATTTCGGCCTCGGTGAGCGTGAACGCGGTGCCGAGCCTGCGTTCGGACTCGCCGTCGTCCGGCGGCGGGACGTCGTGCTCGGGCAGCGGCCCGCCGCGGTAGGCGCGCCAGGGCGGCGGCGCGGGCAGGATCTGCGCGAGGTCGATGTCGTGAATCGGCCGTCCCGTGCCGCGGTAAATCCACCAATCGGGCGGTTCGGTGCGTGCCGCCGCGTCGTTCTGGTGTACACCGTCGTTCACGTTCATCCGTGGTACCCCCTCAGTGTCGAACCGAGATCAACGGCCGGGGCCAACGGTTGGTCGAGAACGATTACCCTATTCGGGTCGTCCCACAGTACTACCAAATCGTGAGCCAGCGAATTCTCGAACGGTACCGCCATCCGCGAAGAATTGGCCATTTTTCGTCGTTCCGGTAGGTCGATGAACCCGCTGTCGGTGGCCAGCACCCAGTCGAGCAGGGCGTGCAGCTCTTCCTGGCTCGCCTCCTCGTGCCACAGGATCACCGGCAGCCCGCTCCGGAGCGCGCTGGTGAACTCGTCGGATCGCGCGCTCGGTTCCCGTTGCGGTGACGGCGGTTTCGCCATCACCATGCCGACCCAGTGCTCGTCGCTCAGTGCCGCTTCGATGGGGAACTCCTCGGACTCCGCGTATCCGGAATAGTGCAGCCGATCGGCCGACGGGTTCGCCAGCATAGAGTCCCACCGGATGTGCCACGCGCGGTGCCAATGCTTCGCCCGCATCCGCTCCAGTGATCTGAGGACGACCCGGTATCCGTACCGCAGGAGTTGCGGCTGACCGGTCGCGTGCTCCTTCGCCCAGCGCTGCACCGGCAAATTGATCAACGCGCGCGGCAGCAGAAATTCCACCGCGGCGGAAATGCCCTGGTCGGACCAAACCTCTTCGGCAGCCAAGATCACGTCGTCGACCCGGTACTCGATTTCGTCGATCCCGATTTCGCGGACGCCGCCGAGGACGGGCGGCCACACATCCGGGTCGTCCTGCCGCCAGAACGCGAGGGTGCAGCGCGCGGGGTCGGCGGAAACCGGTTCGAGCATGATCAACAGGTGCAGGTGCGCCCGGCGGGGGATCGGCCGATCCAGCTCCTTCCGCGTCAGCACCGGACCGATACGCAGTTGCCTGGCCTGGTCGCCGACCCAGCCGCGGATCAGCGCGCCCCGCTCACCGCCGAGCTGCTCGGCCAGCACGTGCAGGAACGTGACCGCGGGCGGGACGCCGTCAGGGCCCGCGTTGTAGTCGGTGAGCAGTTCGAAGGCGTTCCACGCGTTGTCGATCCCGTTGAGCGGCGGCAGCGAGGTGGCGGGGCCGAGCGCACGGCTCACCAGGAGCGCAAGCTGAGGTACTTCCGTCAGCGCGAGGTGCTGCTTGAGCGCCGTCAGATCCGACGACGGGATCACGTCCAGGACGGCTCCGCCCGGTTCGGCGGGCGCCGTGCGCGGCGCCGGGACCGGCGCGGCGATTTCGCCGAGCAGGCGCAGATAAGCCGTTCCGGTGAAGGTCTTCACCTTGACCGTGATCGGCGCGTACGACTCGGGCAGCAGACCAGGGTCCGGCGCGATGACTTCGTCGAAGAAGCGCTCCGACGAGATGACCGCGACCATGCGGCCGGACTCGGCGAACACCTCCTTGGCACGCGGTGCGTCCAGGATGCGGAAGGCGGTGTCGACCGCCTCGCCGACCCAGCCCTTCCCGTCGTTGAGCACGTCACCGGAGTTCAGGCTCACCCGCAACCGGATCTGGGCCTGCGCGGTGCGCGTCCAGTTGTAGCGGCGGAGCGCGACCGTGATGCGATCCGGCAACCGGTCGGCGACGATGCTCTTGGGCGTGCCGGACGGCAGCAGGACGAGCGCGCCGTCGCCGCGGTCCTCGGTCGCGCAGGAATCGAAGTCGACGTCGCTTTCGGCGAAAGCGGTCTTCAACACCTCGTACATCCCCTGACGTACCGCGAGCCGATCCGGAAGGCTCCGGTCGGGCGCGGTGAAACCCGCGACGTCGACCACCACGATCGTGCGGTAGAGGGTCGGCGTCGGCTGTGTCACTGGCCCTCCCTCCCGCGACGCCGGGATCGGTCCGGCAGCAAGGCCACCGCTCGATTATGGGTCACCCTCGCCGCCGTTCAGCGTCAAATGACGAACAAGCCGTCGTCCATCCGTGGTGGAATCCCCCGTTGGTGCGCGGCATCTCGGCGACAAGGTTTCCCCGCCCGCACGGTTCTCCGCAAGTGCTTCGGCACGTTCAGGTCAGTGCCGCTCGTTTGCGCGCCAGCACCGCTCGTTCGCGTTCGTTGGCGCAGAGCCGGATCGCGCGGTCCAATTCGTCGTGCGCTTCCGCCGTTCGGTCCAACCGGATGAGCAATTCGCCGCGAACGCTTGGCAGCATGTGCGAATTCGGCAGCGCATTGGCGTTCACCAATTCGTCCACGATGACCAGTGCCGCGGCGGGTCCGGTGGCCATGGAGACGGCCACCGCCCGGTTCAGCTCGATCACCGGTGACGGCGCGAGCCGCCCGAGCGCCTCGTAGAGGAGCACGACGCGCGGCCAGTTCGTTTCCTCGACCGACGCCGCGACCGCATGGCACTCGGCGATCGCCGCCTGCAGGCCGTACCCGCCCAGCCCGCGGCCGACTTCCTTGGCGCGGGCCAGCGCGGCCCGGCCACGCCGGATCGCGGCCTGGTCCCAGTGGCCGCGGTCCTGGTGCTCCAGCAGCACCGGTTCGCCGTCCGGCCCGGTGCGCGCGGGGAAGCGCGCCGCGGTCAGTTCGAGCAGCGCCAGCAGGCCGTGGACTTCGGGCTCGTCGGGGACCAGCCGAGCCAGTACGCGGGCTAAACGCTGTGCTTCGCTCGACAGGTCGAGGCGGATCAGGTCGGTGCCCGAGCTGGCAGACGACCCCTCGGTGAAGATCAGGTAGACCACGGCGAGCACCGAGCCGAGCCGTTCGGACCGCTGCGCGCCGTCCGGGACCTCGAACGGCACCCCGGCCGCGCCGAGCGCCTTCTTCGCGCGCGTGATGCGCGCCTGCACGGTGGCTGTCGGGACGAGGAACGCTTTGGCGATCTCGTCGCTCGTCAGGCCGCCGACCACGCGCAGCGTGAGCGCCACCCTCGCCTCGCGGGACAGCACGGGGTGGCACGAAACGAACATCAGCGCGAGCAGGTCGTCGTCGATCTGGTCCGGGTCCCACAGCACGTCCCCGGCTGGGCCTTCCGGCGAGCCACCCGAAGCGACGCCGCCCTCGCCGAGATCACGGGCGAGGGCGGCGTACCGCTCGTCGAGCGCGGAGCGGCGCCGGAAGGTGTCGATGGCACGGCGCTTCCCGACGGTGAGCAGCCAGCCGGCGGGATTGTCCGGCACGCCGTCGCGCGGCCAGTTCACGAGCGCTTCGGCCAGCGCTTCCTGGGCGAGGTCCTCGGCCAGCGCGAAATCGCCGGTGTACCGCGCGAGCGCACCGACGATCCGCGCGGACTCGATCCGCCACAGCGCGGCGACGGCCTCGCGGCCGGAGTGCTCGGTCATCGCTCAGAGCTGGCCGGTGGCTTCGCGCCAGGCCCGCTCCTTCTTGATCCACTCGTTGTCCTGCGGGAACTCGTCGATCGAGCTGACCCGGCGGATCTCGGTCTTGAAACCGGGGCCGGCGATCGGGGACCGCTTCGCCCACTCGACGGCTTCTTCCTTCGACGCGACGTTGAGGATGTAGAATCCGCCGAACAGCTCCTTGGTCTCGCCGTACGGGCCGTCAGTGACCAGCGGCGGCTCGGACGAGTAGTCGACGACCACGCCCTCTTCGGCGTCGGTGAGCCCTTCCGCCGCGACCAGCACACCCGCCCTGATCAGCTCGTCGTTGAACTTGCCGACGGTCTCGAGCATCTCCTCGAAGTCGAAGTTCTCCATGCCCGCGTAGGCATCTTCGGTCGCGCGCATGATCAGCATGTACTTCATGGTTCCGGCTCCTGAGTTCCGTCAGGCCCCGCTCGGGCCCGTTCACCCCTAGGTCGAACGGGGCGCGACACGGATCGACACACCCGCTGAACTTTTTTCTCCGAGGTCCGGGAAGCGTACTTCGCCCGCGGTTGCTACTCGCGAGTAAGGTAAGGGCATGTCGAGTGCTCCGGTGGAGGTCGAATTCGATTCGGGCGGCTCGTCGTGCGCGGGCCTGCTGTACCGGCCAGCCGCGGAGGTGGCGCCGCTGGTCGTGCTCGGGCACGGGCTCGGGTGCGTCAAGGAGATGCGCCTGACCGCGTACGCCGAGCGGTTCGCCGACGCGGGTTTCGCCGCGCTGGCCTTCGACTACCGCTACTTCGGCGCCAGCGGCGGGGAGCCCCGGCAACTGCTGGACATCGAGTCCCAGCTCGGCGACTGGGCCGCCGCACTGCGGTTCGCGCGCATGCTCGACGGCGTCGACCACGACCGGATCGCGATCTGGGGCAGCTCGTTCGGCGGCGGGCACGTGCTGGAGGCGGCCGCCCGCGACACCCGCGTCGCCGCGGTGATCGCGCAGTGCCCGTTCACCAGCGGGCCCGCGTCCGTGCGCGCACTGGGCGTCCGGTCGGGAGCACGGGTGACGTTCCGCGCGCTGCGGGATCTGGTGGGCAGGCGGCCGGTTCCGGTCGCGCTCGCCGGGCCGCCGGGATCGGCCGCGCTGATGACCGCGCCGGACGTGGTAGACGGGTATTTCCGGCTGGTACCACCGGATTTCCCGTTCCGCAACGAGGTCGCCGCCCGGATCGGGCTGCGCATCCCGTGGTACCGCCCCGGCCGCAGGCTCCGCGCGCTGGAGTGCCCCGCGCTCGTGGCGGTGTGCGATCGCGACAGCGTCGCCCCGCCCGGTGCCACCCTCCGCGCGGCTCGCGCCGGTGCCACGGCCGAGGTGAAGCGGTACCCGGTCGGACACTTCGACATCTACGTCGGCGATGCCTTCGAACGGGCCGTCGCGGACCAGATCGACTTCTTGCGCCGTCACCTTTCCTGAGCGCCGGTCAGGCCCGATTCGTGCGCGAACACCACCGCCTGCACGCGGTCGCGCAGGTCCAGTTTGGTGAGGATGTGGCCGACGTGGGTCTTCACGGTCCCCGTCGACAGGCACAGCAGCTCGGCGATTTCCGCGTTGGACCGCCCGCGCGCGACCTGCTGGAGCACTTCGCGTTCGCGCGCGGTGAGCAGGGCCAGCCTGGGGTCCTCCCGCACGGGCAGCTCGCCGGCGATCCGGGTGAGCAGGCGCCGGGTGACGGTCGGCGCCAGCGTCGCTTCCCCCGCGGCGACGACGCGGACGGCGGAGAGCAGGTCGGCGGCGAGCGAATCCTTCAGCAGGAAGCCGCTCGCTCCGGCGCGCAGGGCCGCGTAGACGTACTCGTCGCGGTCGAACGTGGTGAGCACCAGGACGCGCGGGCCGTCGGGGCCGTGGTCCGCGATGATCCGCTTGGTCGCCTGCACGCCGTCGAGATCGGGCATGCGGATGTCCATCAGCACGACGTCGGGTTTCGTGTGCGCGGCGAGGTCGACGGCTTCGTTCCCCGTCCCCGCTTCGCCGACGACTTCGATGTCCTGGGTGTTGTCCAGGATCATTTGCAGCCCGGTCCGGACGAGCGACTGGTCGTCGGCGATCAGGACGCGGATGGTCACGGCCGCGCCGCGGCGAGCGGCAGGCTCGCGTGCACGGCGAAGCCGCCGTCGCGCCGTCCTGCTTCGAACTGTCCACCTAGGACGGTCACGCGTTCTTTCATTCCGCGGAGCCCGTGCCCCGCCGGTGCGTCGCTTTCGGACGCTTCGCCGTCGTCTGCCACGTCGATCTCCAGTGCCGTCGGTGCGTAGCGCAGCACGATAGCGGCCGACGCCCCGGCACCGGCGTGCTTCCGGACGTTGGTCAGCGCTTCCTGCACGATGCGGTAGGCGGCCAGGTCGACCGCGGGCGGGAGCGGGTGCGGCTGCCCGTCGACGCGCAACTGGACCCCGGTGCCCGCCCGGCGCGCCTCTTCGACGAGCTGCGGCACCCGCTCCACCCCCGGTCGCGGTTGCCATTCCGGTGCGTCCTGGCCGAGCGAACCCAGCAGCCGCCTGGTCTCCGCCAGCGCGGTGCGCCCGGTGTCCACAATGGCCTCCAGCGCTTCGCCGGTGCGCTCGGGTTTTCGCGCCAGTGCGGCCGCGCCGCCTTGTGCTTGCAGCACCACCACGGAGAGCGCGTGCGCCACCACGTCGTGCAGTTCGCGGCTGATCCGGCCCCGTTCCGCCGCGACCGCGAGTGCGGCCTGTGCGTCCCGTTCCCGTTCCAGGTCCTCGGCGCGCTGCCGCAGTTCGGCCAGCCGCACGCGGCGCTGCCGGGTGGTGAGGCCACCCAGCCAGGTGACCGTCAACGTCAAGCCCAGCACGGGAAATCCGCCCCAGGTGGTGGTACGGGCCTCGTCGCCGGGGACCACCGGGCACGGCGGTGGCACGTACCGCTGATGCGGTACCGGCAGGCACGGCGAGGGGATTTCCGGTGGTGGCGGTGGAACGCCGATCGCGCCGTCGTCGATCCGCGCGATTCCCGTCGCGCGCTCGTCCTCCAGAACGGCGTTTTCGTAGAGCGTCCACCCGCCCGCCACCACGAGCCCGGCCAGCACCAGTGCGATCGCCAGCCGTTGCGGGCCGCGCGAAGCCACCGTGTACAACCCGATCAGCACCACGAGGTCCACCGGGCGGACTTCGTTGCCCATCATCAGGTGTGCGAACGCCGTTCCCAGTCCGGCAACGAAGGTCACGAGCGGCAACCGGTGCCGGACGCACACCGCCGCGATCGCGACGATCGAAGCGAGCCACCACGCTCCGTCGACGTCGTCGTCGCTCGCGATGATCGCGGTGACCGCCGCGACGAGCAGTGCCAGCGCGATGTCGACGCCCAGGGGTGACCAGTGTGCGCGCTCCAGCCGCGTGACGACCGCGGTCAACCTCTTCATAGCTGGCGGAGCCTAGTTCGGAACTCCACGCGGTGGATCTCCCGCGAGGAGGACACCGGAGTGCGACCTCCGGCAGAGGAGCCGCGCGGGATTCGTGCTCCGCGGCCGATGTGCGACGAGCGCGCGCCGGACCACGCTGTGCGGGTCGATCTTCCGGACAGGAGTGTGAACGGTGAAAAGGATCTTGACGGCCGCGGTGGCGATCGCCGCGATGCTGAGCCCCGCGACCGTTTCGGCGGCACCGAAGCGGCTGACGTTGCCGCCACCGACCGGCGGGTACGCCGTCGGCACGGCCGAGCTGCACCTCGTCGACTCCGCGCGCGCCGACCCGTGGGTGCCGGATTCCGGCCCGCGCGAACTGATGGTGTCGATGTACTACCCGGTCGTGGTGCCCGTCGGCGCGCCGCGGCGGTACCTGACGACGAAGGAGGCCGCGATGCTGCTGGCGGCCAACGATCTTCCGGACGTTCCGCCAGTACTGCTCGCCGGGACGAGGAGCAGCGCGCGGGTGGGCGCGCCGCCGGTGCCGCGCCGGTCTCCCTTGGTGGTGCTGTCCAACGGGCTCGGCATGCCGCGCGCCACCCTGACCGGGCTGGCGGAGGACCTGGCCAGCCGCGGTTACGTGGTCGCCGCCATCGGGCACAACTACGAAGCGGAAGGCACGGCGTTCCCGGACGGGCACGTCACCGAATGCGCGGCGTGCGGCCCCGGGCACGACGACGTCCTCCTGCCGAAGGTGCGCGCGACCGACGTGTCCTTCGTGCTCGACCGGCTCACCGCGAAGGATTCCCCGTACGCCCGGCTGATCGACCCCGCGAAGATCGGCATGGCCGGCCAGTCCGTCGGCGGCAACGCGGCCCCGCTCGCGATGCTGGCCGACCGCCGGATCCGCGCCGGGGTGAACCTGGACGGCCGGTACTGGTCACCGCTGCCCGAGTCCGGTGTGGACGGTCCAGTGCTGATGCTGGGCAGGGCACCGCAGCACACTCCCGGCGGGCAGGATCCGACGTGGCCCGAAACCTGGCCGAAGCTGCACGGCTGGAAGCGCTGGCTCACCTTCGACGCGGCGGCGCACACCGGCCTCACCGACAACATCGCGCTGATGGACCAGATGGGCCTCACCAAACCCGGCACGATGCCCGGCGCGCGGTCGATGGACCTGACGCGCGCCTACGTCGCCGCGTTCTTCGACCTGCACCTGCGGTCGCGGCCGCAACCCCTGCTGGACGGCCCGGTCGCCGCCAACCCCGAAGTGCGGTTCTGGCCCTGAGCCACGATCCGACGCCATCCTTGACGGGCGAACGGATCCGTTCGCCCGCCAAGGGGAGCCCTTGATTCAACATTACCGCGAGCCACCGACAATTCCCGGAGTGGACGAAGGCCGCTCGCGATCTCTGTCCTCGCGGCCGTCCGGGCGCCCATCCCCGAAGGTGGCCTTCGGGGCATCTAACGCCGCGAACTCCACCCTCGCAAAACACTCTCACCGCCCACACCGGCCCCCGAGTGCCCCGAAAGTGGCCTTCAGGGCATCTACCGCCCCGAACGTCACCTTCGGGGCACGCGAAGATCCGCTGCGGGCTCGCGCGGGTGGCGGCCGCCTGCCGAGGGGGCCGAGATCGTGACGCTCAGCGCCCCACGAGGGGGTCTTCGGCGACCTACACGGCCTGCCCCGACTTCTTTAGGAGCCACCTTCGGGCACGCTCACCCGAGGAAGTCGATCAGGGCGTCGCGTCCGGCGTGGCCGCGTTCGCGGTTCTGGATCGAGTGCGACGCGCCCTTCACCACGACCAGTTTTCCGTTCGGGGCCGCCGCGGCTTCCTGCTGCGCCCATTCGAGCGGGGTCGACAGGTCGCGGTCGCCGTTGAGCAGCAGTACCGGGACGTTGGGCAGTTCGGCGGCGGGGTTCGACGCGGGGCGCACTCGCGGCCAGCGCGCGCAGGTCTGGATGAAGTACTGGTTCACCGCGACCTTCGCGGTGTACGGCCAGGTCGCGGAAGAGGGCAGGAGGTGTTCGGTGAGCCCGATCGACGGCTGCCGCAGCCACGACGGGGAACCCGAGTCGCCCCAAGGGAAGCGGAGATCGGTGCACACCGTCGCGGCGTGCAGGCCCGCACTGTACTTCAGCACGTTGTCGCCGCCGGGTTTGTACCCGTCCAGCAACGCGTCCAGTTTGGACCGGTCACCGGCGCGCGCCTGGTGCAGCGAGCCGATCAGATCGCCCGCGTCGGCGTCCCGGTAGGTCGGGTCCGCGAACTCGTAGGACACGATCATGTCGAAGATCCGGACGCCGTCCGCGGTCGAGGAGTTCCTCACGACGGTCGCGAGATCGTCCGCGGGGTCGAAACCGCAGGCGGGTGCGACGGTGCAGGCGTCACGCAGCACGCGCGCCTGCGCTCGGAGTCCCTTGAGGTACAAGGTGTCCGCGGCGCTCTGGTGGTGCGGCAGCACCGAGTCGAGTACGACCTTCGACACGCGGTCTGGATGCGCGACCGCGTAGCGCGCGGCGCTGAACGAACCGTAGGAAACGCCGTCCACCACCATCTTCTCGACGCCGAGCGCCTGGCGGAGCTGGTCGAAGTCGGCGACGTTCTGGTCGGTGTTGTACAGCCCGGCGGCCTTCCCGAGCAGGCCCGAGCATTCGTCGACGGCTTCGGGGGTGGCGGTGATGATGTCCGAACTGCCGACCTGCGCCTGCAGACCGGGGCACTTGATCGCGCCGAACTCCCCGGTGCCGCGCTGGTCGATCATCACGAACCGGTAGTCCTTGGCGACCTCGGGCAGCCGTGAGGTGATCCCCTTGATCGCGGACGCGCCGGGCTGACCGGGGCCGCCGGTGAGGAACAGCAGCACGCCCTTCGGCGCGTCGGTGTTGTCGCCGGTGGCCACCTGGAGGTCGAGCGAGCCGGGCACGCGGCCGGTGTGGTCGAGCGGCACTTTCAGCGTCGAGCAGGTGAAACCCGGCTGCCCGGCGCACGGATGCGCATCGGCGAGCGCGGTGGGCGCCGCGGAAGCGGCACCCGTCGTGACGAAAGAAGCCGCCAACGTGGTGACGAGCAGGAACTTCAGGCGCATGCGCTGATTCTGCCCGCCACCGGCGTCGGCGGCACCAGACTTACGTCGGGATGATCAGCCCGCTTGCTTCAGCAGGATGTCCACGGCCGCGTCGTTGCGGGTGGTCTGCTCCGGGATCTCACTGGCGGGCGGGTAGAAACCGTCGATCCCGCCGTCCTTCGGGTACATCTCGAACGTGTAGCTCAGCGTCTTGGACTTCGACCACGCCCAGTCGTTGATGTCGCCGTCGGTGACGTAGAGATCGCTCGACTGCTCCGGGGTGTACTTGTTCGTGTCGGCCATCTGCTTGCCGACGTCGGCGAACCGCTTCGCTTCCTCGGCGGACATGCCTTCCGCGGTGTCGTCCTTCGTGTAGCCGTAGGGCCACAGCACGAGCTCGGAGAAGGTGTGGAAGTCGATGTGCGCCTTGAACTGGTGCCCTGCCATGAAGTCCGAGACCGCCTTGGTCTCCGGCTCGGAGAACGCGGACGGGCCGTGGTAGTCCTCCGCCGACGGGTCGTCGGAGGAACCGCCGCAGCAGCCCCACTTGTAGCCCCAGTTGCGGTTGGGGTCGGTGCCGATCTCGTTGCTGTTCGGCACCGGCTTGCGGGTCTTGCGCCAACCCTGGTACTTCCCGCCGGAGATGTCGTACTCGGAGCCGTCGGGGTTCACGTTCGGCACGACGTAGATCTGGTGCGAGTCCACCATGCCCTTGATCGCGGCGTCCTTCGCGTAGCCGTCGGTGAACCGCTGCACGATGTGCAGGCACATCTCCGTGGTCAGGTGCTCGCGCGCGTGCTGGTTGCAGGTGAACAGCACCTCGGGCTTGCCTTCG
Organism: Amycolatopsis sp. CA-230715; assembly: GCF_018736145.1. GTDB lineage: Bacteria > Actinomycetota > Actinomycetes > Mycobacteriales > Pseudonocardiaceae > Amycolatopsis. The sequence goes on along the minus strand of NZ_CP059997.1, from coordinate 4,090,621 downwards.
GACGCCTTGCTCGCGATCTTGAGGACGTTCAGCTCGCGGCCTTCGAAGGATTTGCCCGCACTGGACAGCTGCGCGAGGTCGCCGTGGTCGGCGACGGCCTTCTTCAGCGCGTCCGTGGTTTCGGCGTAGGTGTGGTACGCCTCGTCGCCGGGCGGGAAGTCGCCCGGCTTGTAGGCCCCGCCCTTGCTGCTGCGCTGGGCGAGCAGCTGGTCGAAGTCGCCGACCTGGTCCAGCGCGAACCCGCCTGCCCGCAGGCCGTCGGCCTGCTTCGGCGTGGCGACCACGGTCATCACGTCGCCGCGGGTCCCCGCCACGTCGGCGCCGCTGTTCCGGACGGTGGTGCGCTTCGCGGCGTCGGTCGCCCCGTGCACTTCGTACAGACCGCGGTCCGGCGCGGCGGGTTCACCGTGGGCTGGCGCGGTCGCGGTGAGCAGGGCGAGCCCCGCGGCCGCGGCCAGCGCGCCCCAGGTTCGACGTCGTGTGAACATTTCGCCTCCGAAAGGTCGCCGACAGTGCCGCTCAGCGTCCTTCGGTCAGCTATCGACTACAACCCGCCGATAGTCGGAAAAATCCTTACCTCACGGCCAAAGTAGCTCGCGCACCCACCGGCCCCCGTCGAGCCGGTAGCGCAGCCGCACGTGGCGCCGGTCGTGGCGGGCCTGCCAGAACTCAACCGAAACCGGGGCGACGAGGTAGCGGACCCAGGTTTCCGGTGCCCTGTACGGGTTTTCGGCCACCCACTCGCGCGCTTCCGCCGCCGCGGCTTCCAGCTCGGCCGGATCGCGCAGGACCGCGGACTGGTTGCCGATGAACGCCTCCACCCGCGATTCCGGTGACCTGGCCAGGAAATCGTTCCGCGACACTTCGCTCGGCGACGGCGTCACGGTGCCCCTGATCCGGACCTGCCGCCCGCGCGCGGCCCAGAAGAACGTGAGCGCGGCCATCGGGTGCTTCCCGAGTTGGACTCCCTTCGGGCTCTCCGAGCTCGTCGCCACGTACCAGCCCGCCGCGTCGACGTCCTTCAGTATCACCACGCGCGCGTCCGGTACGTCGTCGGCGTCCACTGTGGACAGCGTGACGGCGTGGGGCGCGAGCACGTGTTCGCCCGCGTCTTCGAGCCACGCCAGGAAGATCTCGTGCGGCCGCTCCGGTGCCGTGCCGGGATCGAACTCCGGCAGGTCGGCGGGGAACGACGGCCAGCCGCGCAACGCACTCATGAGTGTCATGCTCGCAGCACACCGCCGCGCGTGGTTGACTGACGCCGCTATGCGACGAGCCGCCATCACTCTCGGTGCCGCCACCGCGGTCCTGCTGGCCGGGTGCTCCGGCGGCACGCCACCGGCACCCCCCGCCGCACCGCCGTCCGCCCCGCCACCCGCCGCGCCGGTCGTGCCGCCCGATCCGCAGCCGTCGAAACCGGGCCCGTGCCCGTACCTGGACAACGCGTTCGTCTCGGACGCGAACGGGCAGCGGGTGTCGAAGGCGCAGGTGTCGGCCGACGCGCCGCACCCGGCCTGCTTCTTCTACGCGCTCACCGGAAAGCTCCAGCTCACCGCGTGGGTCTACACCGGGACGAAGGAGGTCGCCCGCGCGCTCGTGGACAAGGTGGCGCCGGTGGCCACGAGCAGCCCGGCCACCGAGCCGCCCGGCTGGCAGGGCGGCTACCAGCCGACCGACGCCGGTGCGGTGTACGCGGTGGCGAAGGAGGGCACCGCCGTCGTCGTGACGACCAACCAGAAGCAGACCGTGAAGGCCCGCACGGTGGTCAAGCAGGTCATCGCGAAACTGGCCCTCTAACCACGCTTGGTAGACACAGAGTCAACACGCTGGCACCAACAGGTGACGCACTGCCGGGGCAAAGTTGATCTTGTACTACCCTTGGCAGCACTCGCAGCCGGTGAGGACCAGCGCACCGCCCATCACGGTCCGCCCCCCAAAGCGGCGCGCCTGTGCTGCGGACCCGTTTCGTGCACTTCGATTCATAAGGACAATGCCGTGACCCTGAAAGAAATCCTGACCGACTCGTCCCGTCGCCCTGCCGTCGTCACCGACCTGCAGACGCTGGTCGACGAAGAGGTTTCCGACAAGGGTGGCGTGTCCGGCGCGGTCGTCAAGACCGGCTACGCGGCCGTCAAGAAGATCAAGCCGGGCATCATCCCCGCGGCCGTCGACAGCCTGCTCGACGACTTCACCGTGGCGCTCGACCCGTTCTACGGCGACTACAAGGCCAAGGGCGGCGGCGACTTCGGCGCCTACCTGTCCGGCCGCTCGGACGAGGCCTCGGACGCGCTGCTGAGCGTGACCGACAAGCGCGCGGAGAGCAGCAGCCGCGACAGCATCAAGAAGGTCTACGGCAAGCTTCGCCCGAACGGCAAGAAGAACGTCGAGGAGGCGCTGCCCCGCCTCGGCGCGCTGATCCAGAAGCACGCGGGCTGATCCCAGCCACCGCAAAAAAGTCCCCGGCACCGCGAAGGTGCCGGGGACTTTTCACATCCGCGCGCGCGATAAAGCCCGCCAGAATGCCGTGATGGCCACCATGACGGCATTCAGTGCCGTCATGGTGGCCATCAGGGGCGCAAAAACTCAGTTCTTCTTTTCGCTGGCGTTGCTGGACTGCTGGCCGTTGCGGGCCGCCGTCGCCTTGTCCTCGGCCTGCTTCGGCGCGGGCTTGGGCTCAGCGGGCTTCTCCGCCGCCTTGGGGGCGGCGGGCTTCGACGCTTCAGCGGGCTTCGCGGCGGGCTTCGGCGGTTCCGGGCGACGCGGGGGAGCGGGCGCCACCGGCGGTTCCGGCTTCGACCGCAGCGCGACGGCGGCACCGGCGGCGACCGCGCCGATGACGACCAGCCACGGCCAGCGACGACGCCTGCGGCCACCCTTGGCGGCGGTCTTGGCCTCGATCAGCGCGGCCTTGAAGTCCTTCTTGGCGTGCTTGAAGTCCTTCTTCCCGCGGCGCTTCGACTCGCCTGCCGATTTCGCGGCCTTGATCGCGGCCTTCTTGGCCTTGCGGCCGGGCTTGCGCATCTCGGCGAGCCGCTCGGCGGCGATCTTGCGCGCCTCCTTGGAGCTGCGAGCCAGCTCCTTGCGGGTCTGCCCGCTCTTCTTGGCGAGCTTCTTGCGAGCGCGACGACCCCTCTTCGAAGCCTCCTTGCGGGCGTTCTCGGTCCCGTCGGAGAACTTCTGCTCGGCGGCCTGCGCCGCCTGGGCTGTTGCTTCGGCCCCGGCCTGCGCTGCCTCGATGGCACGTTTGCGCAGGTCGAGCAAGCCGGTACGGACCGACTCACCGACCGAATCTGCGGCCCGGGTCATGGCCTTCACCTCGTCAATCGTTTTGGCTCTGCTTAGTTGCTTGTAACCTATCGTGCCCCTTTCCGTCCCATCCTGCCGCAGATGGCACGATGAGTCGCGTGACTGAAAGCAATGGATCCCCCGTTGGTGGTGCCCGCAAGGTCACCCTGCACACCACGCAGGGCGATATTCACCTGAACCTCTTCCCCGACCACGCGCCGAAGACGGTCGCGAACTTCGTCGGCCTCGCCGAAGGCACGAAGGAGTACACGCAGCCGAACGCCAAGGGCGAGAACTCGGGCCCGTTCTACGACGGCTCGATCTTCCACCGCGTGATCGACGGCTTCATGCTGCAGGGCGGCGACCCGACCGGCACCGGCCGCGGCGGCCCCGGCTACGAGTTCGGCGACGAGTTCCACCCCGAACTGCAGTTCACCAAGCCGTACCTGCTGGCGATGGCGAACCGCGGTCCCGGCACGAACGGCTCGCAGTTCTTCATCACGGTCGGCCCGACCACGCACCTGAACTTCAAGCACACGATCTTCGGTGAGGTCGCGGACCAGGACTCGCGCAACGTGGTCGACTCGATCGCCCGCACCGCGACCGGGCTCGGCGACAAGCCCGTCGAGGACATCGTGATCAACAAGGTCGACGTCGAGCGCTGACGCCCGCTTCGCCGGTCCTTCGGTAAGTTGGTGGCATCGTGACGCAACCACAGCCGAACTACCAGCAGGAAATGCCGACGTGCTGGTGGCACCCGAACCGGCACACCGGGCTGAGCTGCACCCGCTGCGGCCGGCCTGCCTGCCCCGACTGCCTCCGCGAAGCTTCCGTGGGGTCGCAGTGCATCGACTGCGTGCAGGCAGGCCAGCGGCAGGACCGAAGCCAGCAGCGGCAGTACCGCGCCGCCGGTTACGGCGCCCGCACGGTGGCCGGCGCGCGCGTGTCCTCCACCGTGGTGGTCACGCCGGTGCTCATCGCGCTCAACGCCGTCCTGTACGTGATCACGGCCGTGCAGGCCAAGAGCCCGATGGACAACGGCGCGTCGAAGCTCTCGCTCGACGGGGTGATGTTCCCGCTCGCGGTGGGGCAGAACGGCGAGTGGTGGCGGCTGCTGACCTCGGGCTTCCTGCACTTCGGGCTGATCCACATCGCGGTGAACATGCTGTCGCTGTGGATGCTCGGGCGCGATCTCGAACTGCTGCTCGGCAAGGCGCGGTTCATCGCGGTGTACCTGGTGTCGCTGTTCGGCGGCTCGGTGGCGGTGTACCTGTTCGACAACCCCGCCGGGACGACGGCGGGCGCGTCCGGCGCGATCTACGGCCTGCTCGGCGGGATCCTGATCGCGGTGCTGCGGCTCAGGCTGAACCCGGTGCCCGCGCTCGGCGTGATCGCGCTGAACCTGGTGATCAGCTTCTCGTTGCCGAACATCTCGATACTGGCCCACCTCGGCGGCCTCGTCGTCGGTGCGCTGGTGACCGCCGCGATCCTGTACGCCCCGGAGAAGGCGCGCGTCGCCTGGCAGGCCGGGGCGCTCGTGCTGGTGGCGTGCGCGCTGGTGGTCGGGGTCGTCCTGCGCGACGCGCAGGTGGAGAAGCTGGCCTGCTACGGATCAGCGAGCCGCGGCGTGACCTGCGTGGACCGGTCAACCACCGGTGCGTAGCGCGCTGAGCGCGTCGAGCACGTCCCTGGGGTCTTCGCCGAGTTCGATCCAGCCGAGCACGTGCAGGTTCTCGCCGCTCTCCAGTTCGAGCGTGACGCCGTCCCTGCCGAGCCTGCGCGTGGTGCGCAACCGGACCTCCAGCCCGGCCCACGGGAGGACCACCTGGCCCGCCGCGGTCCGGATCCGCACGCCGTCGGCGTCCGCGGCCAGCTTGGGGCGGACGAGCGCGCCGTAGCCGGTGACGACCACGAGCACGACGGTGGCGAGGCCGAACAGCACCAGTCCGCCGTGATCCCCGCGAACGGCCGCGTAGGCGGTACCGGCCGCGGCCGCGAGCGCCAGCACTCCGGCCCCGGCGATCAGCGACGTCTTCGGAGCCCAGCGCAGCGAGTGGTTATCCACAGGCGTTGTCCACAATGGGGATGGAGTCACACCGATGTAATTCGGTGTCAAGCGGCCATTCGGCGTAACTGATTCGCTACCGCCAGCGCATCGTCATGAGCAGGCCCGCGATCATCAGGGCGAACCCGATCGCGAAGTTCACGTTGCCGAGATCGGCCATGAACGGGATCTTGTCGCCCGCGATGTAGTTGACCACGAGCCAGATCAGCCCGAGCAGCATGAGCCCGAACATGACGATCTTGTAGAACAGGTTGGACGGCCCAGCGGCACGCACCTTGACCGGCGTGCGCCGGTCGGTCGGCGGGGTGTACGCCGTCTTCTTGCGGACCTTGGACTTGGGCATGGGAGTCCTCGCGTGCGTTGGAACCAGTCGTGGCACCGGGAGCCACCCCATCGGGTGCGCAACCAGTGCTTCGTGAACACGTTAACGTAATCGAGGACGCGCAAGAACCGGGGACGAGCGCTCCTCTTGTCCCGCTAAGTCACAAGACGGTGACGGCGGGCACTTTCGACGCTTGAGGAGGCGCCTGCGTGTCCACGCCCGACGAGCCGGGTGAGCGGCGGCTCACCGGCCCCGACTCGGCCCCCGAGGCCAAGGTCGCGACGAAACCCGGCGCCGGCGCCAGGACGGTCCGCACGATCGGCGAGGTGCTGATCACCGCGGGACTGGTGGTGCTGCTGTTCGTCGTCTACGAGCTGTACGTCACGGACATCTTCTCCGCGGGCAAGCAGGCGACCGCGTCGTCCCAGCTCGACGACGACTGGAAGAACGGCCGCGAGCTGCGCAACGACCTCGTCGACGGCAAGGCGTTCGCGAAGCTGTACATCCCGACGTTCGGCTCCGACTACCACTTCACCGTCCAGGAGGGCGTCGGCCCGGACGCGCTCGAAGTCGGCCCCGGCCATTACAAGGGCACTTCGCTGCCGGGAGAGCCGGGGAACTTCGCGATCGCCGGACACCGGGTCGGCAAGGGCGCCCCGTTCAACGACCTCGACCAGCTCGCCTCGTGCGACGCGCTCGTCGTCGAGACGGTGAACGACTTCTTCGTCTACCGCGTGCTCCCGCACGACGACGAGGTCGCGGACTGGGCGGCCACCAAGGGCGTCGACCCGAAGTGCGCGAAGGTCAAGCCCCTGGCCGACCCGGCGCAGCAGGACGGCGGCCCGTACGGCGAGACGTTCGGCCGCAAGATCGTCACGCCGAACCGCGGTGACGCCGTGGCCGCGGTGCCGTACCGGGCGGACAACCCGCTGCCGAAGGCGAGCCAGGTCGCGCTGCTGACGCTCACCACGTGCCACCCGCAGTTCTCCGACCGGGAACGGCTCATCGTGCACGCCGTGCTCACGAACCAGTTCGCGAAGCAGCCGGGCAACGGCGGATATCCGCAGCTGCTCAAGCAAATCGGGGAAGGTGCCTGATGTACGCGTGGATTTGGCGGCACCTGCCGGGGCCGGTCGCGGCGAAGGCGGTGCTCGCGCTCGTGCTGGTGGCGGCCGTGGTGGCGCTGCTGATGTTCGTGATCTTCCCGTGGGTCGAGCCGATGCTGCCGTTCAACGACGTGTCCGTGCCGCAGTAGTGCGCTTCGGCGTTTTCCTGATCACCGGGCGGTTTCCCGGCCAGACCGATGCCGACGCGCTGACGAGGACGGAGCGCGCGATCGCCGCCGCGGAGGAAGCGGGTTTCGCCGACGCCTGGTTGGCCGAGCACCACTTCATGCCGTACGGCGTGTGCCCGTCGGCGGTGACGCTGGCGGCGCACGCTCTCGGTGCGACGAGCCGGATCGAGATCGGCACCGCGGTGAGCGTGCTGTCGACGAACCATCCGGTGGCGCTCGCCGAGCAGTGGGCGATGCTGGACTTGGTGTCGGGCGGGCGGTTCCGGCTCGGTGTCGGCAGGGGCGGCCCGTGGCGGGACCTCGAAGTCTTCGGCACCGGCGTGCCCCGGTACGAGCACGGGTTCGCCGAAGGCCTCGATCTGCTGCTGCGGGCCACGGCCGACGAGCGCGTGCACGCCGATGGCGCGCATTTCTCGTTCCGCGAGGTGCCGATCGTGCCGAAGTCGCCGCGGCGGTGCGCCCCCGTGGTGGCGTGCGGCGCGCCGGATTCCGACGCGGTGCGCGTGGCCGCGGAGCGCGGGTTGCCGCTGTTGCTGGGCCTGCACGCCGCCGACGACGAGAAGGCCGAGACCGTCCGCCGCTACGGCCCGGCGAACCCCGGCCACATTTCGACCGTGCTGTGCGAGGTCGCCGACGACCGCGAGGCGGTGCTTCGGCGGCTACGTGCCGCGATGCCGGGCTGGCTCGACGCCGGTCTCGCCGCGCATGTGCCGGTGGCCGGGCGATCGCGGCCGACCAGGGATCCGGTCGCCTACACCGAAAAGCTGTGCCGGATCCATCCCGTCGGCAGCGCGGACGACTGCGTCGCGAAGCTCGCCGAGAGTGCGCGGCGGACCGGTGTCGAGCACGTGATCATGATGGTCGAAGGATCCGGTGACCGGGCCGAGGAGAACATCCGCCGAATCGGCGCGGAAATCCTCCCCCGCCTTTCGGGGAACGCGTGACTCCCTGAAAGCTACCGTGATGCCGGGTGCGGGCTGGGCTGCGCATGCCCCGAAGGCCACCTTCGGGGCGCCTAGCGCCGCAAATCCACCCCTCGCACGCTCGACCACCACGACGCGCCCGCACCGAAAGTGACGGTCGGGGCAAGTTCCCGAAGATCACAGTGATGGCGTGTGGATCGCGGCACGCGCCGTGGTGTCGTGGCTGGCGAGTGAGCGGAAGTCCCCGAAGGTGACCTTCGGGGCACGCGAAGGCCCTTCGGGGACAGCTGCGGGTGGCGGCAGCCCGCCACGAGGGCCGAGATCGTGACGCTCAGCGCCCCAAGAGGAGCCTTCGGTGGCACCCGCGACCCGCCCCGACGACCTCTATAGGAGCATTTTTCGGGGCGCGCGAAGGCCCGCAGCAGGCGGCTCGCAGCGCGGCGATCCCGACCCTCATTCCCAGCGGAAGACCTTCGTCGCCAAGGCGCCGCAGCCCACCGCGAACGCGCCGAGCACGACGAGTTGCAGCGGCTGCACGCCCGCGCCGGTCCAGCCGTCCTGCAGCGCCTGCACGCCCGGCGGCAGGTACTTGCCGATTTCCTTCAGCACGTCGGGGAGGAACTGCCTCGGTACCCACACGCCGCCGAAGAACATGGCGGGGACGAACAGGACCATCGCGATCCCGCCCGCGGCGCGCGCACTGCGGGCCAGCGCCGCCGACAACAGGCCGAAGCCGTAGATCGACGCGGTGCCGAGCAGGAACGCGGCGGTGAACCCGAGCGGGTCGCGCGGGCCGGGGATGTCGAACGCGAGCGCCGCGACGACGAGCAGCAGCGCGGTGCCGACGGCGGCGACGACCACGTTGATCAGCACCTGCGCGGCGAGCAGGTTCGCCGGGTGCACGGGTGTGGTCGCGAGGCGGCGCAGGACGCCGCGTTCCCGGTACCCGGCGAGGTAGCTCGGCAGGACCTGCAGGCCCATCACGGTGATCGCCATGACGATCAGCGAAGGCGCCCACACGTTCAGGAACGGCAGCCCGCCGTAGTTTTCGCTCGTCTTGCGGGTGGCGGGCACCAGGCCGATCCCGGTCAGCAGCAGCGCGGGGAACAGCGTGCCGAGCAGCGCGGCGCCGGGGGTGCGCAGGTAGATCCGGGTTTCCGTGGCGGTGATCTTGGTGAAAGCGCTCATCGTTTCCTCACTCCCGTCCGGTCAGCGCCACGAAGGCATCGTCCAAAGTGGACCGTCCAACCCTGCTCATCAGCTCGAGAGGGGTGCCGGTGGCGACGATCCGGCCCGCGTCCAGCACGGCGACCCGATCGCACAGGCGCTCGGCTTCGTCCATGAAATGGGTGACGAGGACGAGCGTCACGCCGGTGTCGCGGACGCTCTCGATCACCTTCCACGTGTCGCGCCGCGCATGCGGGTCGAGGCCCGTGGTGAGTTCGTCGAGCACGGCGACTTCGGGCCGCCCGACGAGCGCGAGCGCGATCGAAAGGCGCTGCTTCTGCCCGCCGGACAGCGTCCCGAAGTAGCTGTTCGCCTTGTCCCGCAAGCCGAACTGGTCCATCAGGTACCCGGGGTCCTCGGGGTCGGCGTAGAAGGACGCGAAGAGGTCGAGCGCCTCGGAAACCCGGATCTTTTCCGGGAGCTGGCTTTCCTGGAGCTGGCTGCCGAGCCGCTGCCGCAGCGCCGCGTGATCGGTGCGCGGGTCGAGCCCGAGCACGGAAATCGTGCCGGAGTCGGGGGTCCGCAGGCCCTGGACGCATTCGACGGTGGTCGTCTTGCCCGCCCCGTTCGTGCCGAGCAGGCCGAAGATCTCGCCGCGTTCGACGGTGAACGAAACGTCGTCGACGGCGACGTGGTCGCGATATCGCTTGTGCAGGTTCCGCACTTCGATGAGTGGCATGCGGAAAACGCTATGCACGGCGGGTGGCCGCGAGAATCCGCGCAGATCCCCAGCTCGGGTGCGATTTCGCTCCCGCAGGGGTGGGGCTGGGCCCACCCCCGCGGACCCGCCTGAACCCAGTGTGCCGCTTCCCGCGATGGGTGAGAATCGACGGATGACCCGCTACGCGCAGTCGGTGGCGCGCTCGTTCGCGCTCGCCGGGTACGCCGTGGTGCTGCTCGTACCGCTGCTGGCGGCCATCGCCTCGTTCGCGCTGATGTGCGTCGGCCTCGTGTTCTTCGTCGTGCCGGTACTGCTGTGGGCGCGCCGCGGTTCGGCGGTGCTGCGACGGCTGGTGACCGCGTGGTGCGGGGTCGCGGTGACCGCGCCGTACCGGCCGGAGCCGCGGCCACCGGAGCGCCAGGCCGACGGCTGGTACCGCGAGGGGAACAGCCTGTTCCGCGGCCCGTTCTGGATCACGGTCACCCGGCGCGTCGAGTGGGTGATCGAGGACCCGGCGACCGGCCGCGAACTGCTGTGGCTCCTGCTGAACCCGATCGCCGGGCTGCTGCTGCCGATCGCGACGCTGGTGACCGGGCCGGTGGGGCTGACGCTGTACGGCCGGTGGGTGGCGCGGCTGCTCGGGCCGCGCGAGGACGAGCACCGGTGGGGCCCGGTCCGCTGGGTCAAGGGGTTCGCGCACCTGCTCGGTTTCCTGGTGCTGAGCCTGGTCATGCTCGCGCTCGGCGCGGTCGCGCTGGTCACCATCGTCGTGCTGGTCGTGCCCGCGCCCTACACCGCGCTCATCGTGCGCGCCGTCGCCAACGCCTACCGCGCGGTCGCGCGCGACTGGGTCGGCGCGCCGATCGCGCGCCCGTACCGGCCGGAGCCTCCGTTCCCGGTGCCGCGCTCCGACGGGATGTACCAGCACCGCCAGCAGCTGTACGAAACCCCGTGGACGCCCGCCTACGCCGCGAGGCTGGAATGGGTGCTGCGCGACGGCGCGACCTGGCGCGATCTGCTCGCCGGATTCGTCACCCCGATCACCGCGCTGGTGCTCTGCGCGGTACCGGCCGGGCTCCTCGGTTACGGCGGTTTCGAAATCTTTCGAGCGTTGCGAGGGGAACGGCCGTGGTGGCTGATCCTGGCGGGGATCGCGGCGGCCCTGATCGGGCTCGCGGTGAGCCCGGTGCTCGCGAGGTGGCAGGCGCTGGCCGCGAAATGGCTGCTCCGGCCGACCGAAGCGGCCCGGTTGGTGCAGCGGGTGAAACGCGTCGAGGCGACCCGCACCGATGCCACGGTCGCGCAGGCGGAGGAACTGCGGCGCATCGAACGCGATCTGCACGACGGCGTCCAGTCGCGGCTCGTCGCGATGGGCATGAAGCTCGGCGCGGTGGAGGCGTTGATCGACACCGATCCCGAAGCCGCGAAGAAACTGGCCGCCGAACTGCGGGAATCCTCCTCGGCGACGTTGACGGAGCTGCGTCAGCTCGTGCGCGGGATCCATCCGCCGGTGCTGTCCGAGCGAGGTCTCGCCGACGCCGTGCGGGCGCTCGCGCTGGACAGTCCGCTGAAGGTCGCGGTGGCGGTGGACCTGCCCGGCCGGATCGAACGCCCGGTGGAGGGGTCGGTGTACTTCGCGGTGGCCGAACTGCTCGGCAACGCGGCCAAACACGGCGCGCACCACGCCGAGATCGGCCTGGACCACCGCGACGATCTGCTGCGCGTGGTGGTCACCGACGACGGCGACGGTGGTGCGGATCCCGCGCGCGGCACCGGGTTGCGCGGGATCGAGCGACGGCTCGGCGCCTTCGACGGTAAGTTCGCCCTGACCAGCCCGCCAGGCGGGCCGACGAAGGTGCTCATGGAGATCCCGTGCCAGCTCGACCCCGAACCGTCGTCGCCGAGGACCAGTACCTCCTCCGGGACGGCCTGACGCATCTGCTCGCGGCGCACGGTTTCGACGTCGTCGCCGCGGTGGGCACCGGTCCCGAACTGCACGCGGCACTGCTGGAGCACCGGCCCGACGTGTCCATTGTGGACGTGCGGATGCCGCCGACGAACACCGACGAGGGCCTGCAGGTGGCGCTCGCGGTGCGCAGGGAGATCCCGGCGCTGCCGGTGCTCGTGCTTTCCCAGCACGTCGAACAGCTCTACGCGCGCGAACTGCTCGCCGACGGTTCCGGCGCGGTCGGCTACCTGTTGAAGGACAGGGTGTTCAACGCCGAGCAGTTCGTCGACGCGGTGCGCCGGGTCGCCGCGGGTGGCACCGTGATGGACCCCGAAGTGATCGCGAAACTGGTCGCGGGGACCGAGCGCGAGGACCCGCTGGCGCCGTTGACCCCGCGCGAGCGCGAGGTGCTTTCCCTGATGGCGGAAGGGTGTTCGAACGCGGCGATCGCGGCGCGGCTGCACATCAGCGAGGGCGCGGTCGGCAAGCACACCGCGAGCATCTTCGGCAAACTCGGGCTCGACCCGTCCGAGGACACGAACCGCAGGGTCCTCGCCGTGATCCGCTTCCTGGACAGCGCGAACTGAACGCGCCCCCGGCCCCGCGGCCGGGGGCGCTTCGCTCAGCAGTCCCGCAGTTCCGGGCTCTGGTTGAGCAGCTGCCCGCGCGGCGAGATGAACGCGCGGTACCTCGCACTGTCCACTTCGGACGGCCGGAAGGCGCCGACCCGGTGGCAGTTCTGGAAGGCGAGCTTCACGCCGAAGTGCCGTTCCAGACCGCCGCGGATCGCGTCCGAGGCGAGCGCGCGCAGCAGTTGACCGCGTTCGGTTTCGCTCGGTGGTGGCGTTTCGTGGTGCGCGAACCCGTCCGGTGCCCCGTCGAGATCGGCGATCACCGTGGTGATCACGTCCCAGGCGTACGGCAGGGATTCGCGGACGCAGGCGACGAACTCCGCATCACCGACCTCACCGCGTTCGGCCTTTTCGAGCAGGGCGGGCGAAACATCGAGAGACATCGAACCTCCGTGGTGGGCGTGAAGGGCCATCTCTGTGGCTACTCGCACTCGCCATCACGGACAAGAGAAAATGATCATCTTTACCGATATGGCCCACACGTCACCCGTTCAGACGGGACACCCGCACCATTTCGTGCCGGTCGACGACCTTGATCCGCTCACGGCCGTGCGGTTCTCCGAGCGCGCGCTCGTGCGCGTCGAGCCGGCCCCAGCCGTCCCAGGTGGTGAACGGCACGCCGCGGTCGGCGAGGAAGGAAAGCACCGCGTCCGGGTGGCCCTGCGTCGGCGCGCGCAAGGTGTCGACGTCCGCGAGCAGGCTGTGCACCGTCTCCGCCGCGTCGCCCTTGGTGTGCCCGATGAGCCCGATCGGACCGCGTTTGATCCAGCCCGTCACGTACACGCCGGGGAGCTGGTTCTCGTCGAGGTCGAGCACGCGGCCAGCCTGGTGCGGCACGGTGCCCGAGAGGTGGTCGAACGGGATCTCCGGCAGGTGCGAGGAGAGGTAGCCGACCGCGCGGTAGACCGCCTGCACGCCCCAGTCGTGGAACTCGCCGGTGCCGCGGACGTTGCCGTCGCCGGTCAGCTCGGTGCGCTCGGTGCGCAGCCCGGTGACCCTGCCGTCCTCGCCGAGGACTTCGGTCGGCGAGTGGAAGAAGTGCAGGTGCAGCCGCCTCGGCCGGGTGCCGTGGTCGCGGATCGCCCACTCCTGCAACGTTTTCACCACCATGTCGACCTGCTTGGACCCGCGGATCGCGGCGATCGAGCCGTCGTCGAACTCGATGTCCTCCGGCTGCACGATGACCTCGACGTTCGGCGAGTGGTCCAGCTCGCGCAGCTCCATCGGGGTGAACTTCGCCTGCGCGGGACCGCGGCGGCCGAACACGTGCACGTCGGTCACCGGACTGGCCGCGAGCCCTTCGTGGACGTTGTGCGGGATTTCGGTGGTGAGCAGTTCGTCGGCGGTCTTCGCGAGGATGCGCGCGACGTCGAGCGCCACGTTGCCGACGCCGAGCACGGCGACACTGGTGGCGTTGAACGGCCAGGTGCGCGGCACGTCGGGATGCCCGTCGTACCAGGAGACGAAGTCGGCGGCGCCGTAGCTGCCGTCGAGGTCGATGCCGGGGATGTCGAGCGGGCGGTCCGCGCTGGCGCCGGTCGAGAAGATCACCGCGTCGTAGAACTCGCGCAGGTCGTCGAGCTTGAGGTCGGTGCCGTAGTCGATGTTGCCGAGCAGGCGCACGCCGGGCTTGTCGAGGACCTTGTGCAGCGCGGTCACGATGCCCTTGATGCGAGGGTGGTCGGGCGCCACGCCGTAGCGGATGAGCCCGAACGGCGCGGGCATGCGCTCGATGAGGTCGATGGAGACGTCCGCGTCGGACTTGAGGAGGCTGTCGGCTGCGTAGATGCCGGCGGGTCCGGCGCCCACGATCGCCACGCGAAGAGTACGAGTCACCGCTCCACGTTAAGGTAAGGTTAGGCTAACTTACACTGTGACGCTCGATACGGTCCACGATTCGGGATGGGCTTGCCGTCGCGGTCCCCTAGACTCGCGGCATGCGCGTACTCGTGGTCGACAACTACGACTCCTTCGTCTACAACCTCGTGCAGTACCTGGCGCAGCTCGGCGCCGACTGCACGGTGTGGCGCAACGACGTCGTCGACCTGAAGAAGGTGCCGGACTTCGACGGCGTGCTCGTCTCACCGGGGCCGGGCACTCCCGAGCGCGCGGGCGCGAGCATCGACGTGGTGAAGGCGTGCGCCGCGTCCGGCACCCCGATGCTGGGCGTGTGCCTCGGCCATCAGGCGATGGGTGTCGCGTTCGGCGCGACCGTCGGCCGCGCCGAAGAACTGCTGCACGGTAAGACGAGCCTCGTGCACCATGCCGAAGCGGGCGTGTTCCAGGGCCTGCCGAGTCCGCTCACCGCGACCAGGTACCACTCGCTGACCGTGCTGCCGGAGACGATCCCGGACGGCTTCGAGGTCACCGCGCGCACCGAGTCCGGCATCGTGATGGGCCTGCGGCACCGCGAGCACCCCCTGGAGGGCGTGCAGTTCCACCCCGAGTCGGTGCTCACTCAGTACGGCCACCGCATGCTGTCGAACTGGATGGCGAGCGCGGGCAGCCCGGTCGAGAAGTCCATTGTGGATGGTCTCGAGCGCCAGACGGTGGCGCTGCAGGAAGCCTCCGCCGGTTAGCACCCGCATGAGCCCCGGTGCGGGCTCGTTTTAGCACCGGCTATCACGCCGATGATATGTTTTTCGCCTTAGCGGCCCCGGTTTACGACGTTTTCCTGTACTGCTACGCTCGCCGCGCACTGCTTGATCAAGCCATATTTTTCTGTGCCTAGTGGTTGATATTCCCTGCTCAGGATCGGGATGTATGGAAACTTGTGATGTCATTTCCCGCCGTATACGCAGACGTAACCGGGTAAAGATTTACGGCCTCGTCGCCGTGGTCGTGCTCGCGGTTTCGGGGTGTGGCGGTGACGAAACCGCCGAACCGGCGAAGCTGAGTCAGGAAGATCTGACGATGCTGCCGGAGGCGACGACTTTCGCCGCACTGCCGGACGCGGCGAAGGACGGCGGATCCGCTCCGACCGCGAAGGTCATCCACCCGAAGGCCGATCTGGTCGTGTACCAGAGCGTCGGCGGCAAGGCGATCGCGAAGCTGCCGACGACGCAGGTCGGCTCGCCGACCTGGGCGCCGGTGCTCTCCGAACAGGGCCCGTGGGCCGAGGTTCTGTTGCCCACCAGGCCGAATCAGGCCAGCGGCTGGGTGCACGCCGATCCGTCCGAAGTGGAATCCGCCGAGAACGACTACCGCATCGACGTGGACACGGCGGCGTTCTCGCTGCAGCTGACCAAGTCGGGCAAGGCGCTCGGCAAGTGGCAGATCGGCACCGGGAAGCCCGAGTTCCCGACCCCGAAGGGGCGAGCGTTCCTGCTGGCCTCGATCGAGGAAACGGTGAACAAGTACAGCCCGATCGTGCTGCCGTTGAGCGTGCATTCCGAATCGCACGAAACCTTCGGCGGCGGTCCCGGCACGGTCGGCATCCACACCTGGCCGAACGACAGTTTCGTCGGCAAGGCGAACAGCGACGGCTGCATCCGCGTGCCGAAGGAAGCGCTCGACGCTTTGGTCAAGGTGCCGCTCGGAACCATTGTCAACATCACCTGAATCACCCTCCCCTCCCCAACAGACAAGAGGTAATCCGTTGATTTCCAGAAAGAAGCTCGCCGGTGCCATCACGCTCGGCGTCGCCGTGGCCGCGGTGACCGCGCCCTCGATCGCCGGTGCCACCGAGTTCAGCAAGAACTCCGCGTTCGCGTTGTCCGCCACCGGCCTGCTGAAGATCGACCCGGTGCCGCACGCGAACGGCGCGGCCGGGTTCGACCAGAAGTCCCTCGCCGAGTTCGCCCTGCCCGGCGGACTCGTCAAGCTGAACCTGCTCAACGCGGAAGCGGGCGGGAACAAGGCGAAGGCCAGCATCAAGGACGTCAGCGTCAGCCTGGACGCGGTGTTCGGCGGCGCAGGCAAGCCGCAGGTCGCCGCGTCGGCGCTGGAAGCGCACTGCAAGGCGGGCGAAGGCGCTTCGTCGCTGGCGAAGGCGAACATCGGCGGCATCAAGCTCGACGTCGCCGCGGCCCCGAACACGAAGATCGGCATCGACGGCCTCGCGTCGGTCACGGTGAACAAGCAGGTCAAGCACAAGGACGGCAGCTTCACCGTCACCGCGCTGTCGATCAGCGTCGATGGCATCCAGACGCTTGATCTCGCCTCGGCCACCTGCGTCGAAAGCTCCGGCGGTGACACCACGACGCCGCCCACCGAGCCGACGAAGCCGGGTAAGCCGAGCACCCCCGGCAAGCCCAGCACCCCTGGCAAGCCGAGCGCGCCGACCACCTCCACCGGCGCCGGAATGCCCGGCGACAAGCCGACCGCCGACGGCAAGGCCCCGACGCCGACCCCGGCGAAGGCCCACCTCGACGTCACCGGCTGAGTTCCTTTTTCGAGCGGGGCCGCCTCCACCGCGGGGAGGCGGCCCCGCTTTTCCGCGCGCTTGGGCGGCGCGCGGATTGCATGCCCCGAAGGCCACCTTCGGGGCGCTGAGCGCCGCAAATGGCGCCCTCGCAAATTTGGCCGCGCGCGACGCCGCGAACTTCGCCCTGATGAGGCTTCTGCTGTCTCGGTAGGGATCTGGTGATGCCCCGAAGGTCACAGTGATGTCGGGTGCGCGGCGCGGTGGTCGGCGGCGGAGGTTCTCCGTTGGTCCCCGAAGGCCACCTTCGGGGACCCTAGCGCCACTTTCTCGGCCCTCGCTGACGTGCGGGCAGTGCCTCGTATGCCCCGAAGGTGGCCTTCGGGGCGCTGAGTGCCCGAAACTCGGCCCTCACAACGACATCCCCGACCAGAGGCGCTAGGGCGGTATGCCGTGAAGGCCACGGACATCCCCGAGCCCGGCGCGACCGCACGAACTATCCCTTTCGTACGCCCAGGGGGTCCCCCGGAATCAACGTTACCTCGGGGCACCGACAGTTCGGCGGGCGCGGGCCAGTGGCGCGGTTGAGGTGTTGCCCTGCTGGCAAGCAATAGCCCGATCGGGCGAGGTAGCGGTTGACGGTAATTCCGGTGATAGCGGTAGTTGTTTTCCTGTGTCGTTCTTATATCGTCCTTAGTCGACGGTCCGTTTGGCGAGTATTGTCGCTCTGCGTGATCGAAGAAAATGGCGTGCTCGATTTCGTCGCGCCGGATGAGGACATTCAGTCGCTCGCCCGCTGGTTGCGCGACGAGGACGGGTTGACCGGCAGGGTCGGCTTCACCGAGTCGGCGCCTCGCGATGGCGAGATGGGCGGAGCGATCGAGGCCCTGTCGGTGATTTTGGGCAGCGGCGTAGCCAAGCAGGCTGTCACGTCGTTCTTCGAGTGGCTGAAGCATCGCCGTACCGCCGAACAGGTGAAGATTCTCGTGAAAAGCCCGGGGAGAACTGATCATCTGGAGCTGGAATGCGGCTCGGCCACCGATGCCGATTCCGTGCTGCGTTCCGTCGAACGATTCCTCGACGGTAAGGAATGACCGGCCCCGCGCTGCCGATCAGGGCGTACTCCCGCGCGGTGCTCATCGGCACCAGCACGTTCCAGCACGCGGAATCGTTGCCGTGGCTGCCCGCGGTCAACAACAACGTCACCGATCTGGCCGCGGCGCTGACCGATGCGGAAACCGGCGTGCTCGACCCCGAGCACTGCACCACGGTGTACACGCCGGATTCGCCGCGCAGCCTGCTCGGCCAGCTCCGGCCGGTCGCGAAGCAGGCCGAGGATCTGCTCGTCGTGTACTACGCCGGGCACGGCCTGCGCGACCTGAACCGCGACACCCTCTACCTCGCCGTCCGCGAAACCGATCCCGACGAACTCGACGGCACCGCGGTGCCGTACGAGTCGTTGCGCGAAATCGTCGCGGCCAGCCCGGCGCGCACCAAGCTGCTGATCCTGGACTGCTGCTATTCGGGCATGGCGATCGGCCGGATGTCGAGCGGCGTTGTCGAGTCCGACGAGGTCGCCGTGCGGGGCACCTCGGTGATCACTTCGTCGCCCCGCAACAAGAAGTCGCTGTCGCCGCCGGGCGAACGGCACACCGCGTTCACCGCGGAAGTGCTGTCGCTGCTGAAGAACGGCCCGCGGATCCCCGGCCGCCAGCTCGACGTCGCCGAGCTGTTCCGTTCGGTCACGGCTGCGATGGCCCGCCGGGACCTGCCGGAACCCAAGATGTCCACAGTGGACACCGCAGGCTTGGTCGTGCTCCGCCGCGCGGCTGGAGCGCGGCCACCGGCGACCCCACCCGATACGGAACCAGTAGCGGTACCGGAACCGCGACCTCGACCGACTCCGACATCCGCACCGCCAGAACCGCAATCCGCGCCCGAGCCATCGCCACCGCCGGTGGTCGCCGCCAAGAAGGAGGCTGGACCAGATCCGAGATCGTGGTCGGATGTGAAGACCGCGGCGGTCGGCCGTGCCAAGCGATCCGTGCAGCCAGGGGCGCTACTGTCGCTCATCCGCGGTTGGGGTCTGTGGATCGTCTTGGTGCTGTGCGGCGGCATGGGGATCGGCGGTGTGGTCGGCGGGATCCTCGCGAAGACCAGTGACCTCAGCGGCGGTATTCCGTTGCTGCTGCTCGGAATCGGGAGCGGCGCGCTGATCAGGCGGCGTTTGGTGAAAGCGCGCAAGGAGGGCAACCCGACCGCGCGGATCGAGGACGCCTTTCCCGCGCTTGGGCACGCGGTCGACCGGGTTCGCACGCCCGTCCTCGTGACCGTCATCGTGGTGTGCTTGGTGGTGGCGATCACCGGCGCGACGCAACCACTCACTTCGACCAGCCAGTGGAGCCCCCTTGCTGTGACCGCCGGTGCCATGGCGTCGGTGCTCCTGGTCGCGGCCGGGTGCGGGTGGGTGCTGTACCGGCGGGTCAGCGGAGGCGGGTCAGCAGGGCGGTGAAGGCGGCAGGGGAGAGCTGGAGGTGGCCGCCCGCGCGGTCCTTGGTGTCGCGCACCCCAACCGCCTGCTCGGCGCGCGCAACTTCCACACAGTTGCCGCCGTTGCTGTCGCTGTACGAGCTTGTGAACCAGGCAGAGTTGGAGAAGGTCGGGGCAGTCATCACACACCCCTTCAGGTGGCGAGTCAGGTGTAGGACTCTGCCACTTTAGCGATGAAGGTACGTGAGGCTGGAGGGTCCAACGCAGCATCCCGCAAGCGCGCGAAGGCGACGTTGTAGCGAGTGTATTGGTCTGCTTCTTTGAGGTAGGTCGCGCCGAAGAGGTCTTCCAAGTAGACGGTTGACAGGTTCTGCTCCTGCAGCCGAAAGAGCTGAAACGCGGATGGGATCGTGATGCGATCCGGCACATCGAACGGCAGTATGCGGATGGTGATGTTGGGCCGCTTCGAGCTTGCGATCAAGTGCTTAAGCTGGCTGCGCATGACTTCGTTGCTGCCTTGGACACGGCGGAGCACTGCTTCGCTCAGTACGACATCCAACCGGAGCGATGGGCGGCCGTTGCGCTTCAGCGATGCCTGTCGCTCCATCCGGGTTGACACCTGCTTCGACACGATTCGCTCATCTGCTTCGGGTTCACCGGCGAGGATGTTGGATCGCGCATAGGCTTCGGTCTGTAGCAACCCATGCACACTTTCGATGGCGTAGCTGCGGATCTCGGTGGCGTCCCACTCCAGAGCCAAGAAGCGCCGGAACCAGTCCGGCACCGCGTCGCGTTCCACCGACTTCCGGCGCCGCCGCCGCTTCGGCTGTGCTTCGGCGAGTGCGACCAGGTAGTCGCGCACTTCGTCCGGCGCGCGGTAGAACTCGGCGAGCTTCCGGATGTCCTCCGGGTCGGCGGTCTGGTTTCCGTTCTCCAGCTTGGAAAGCTTCGGCGTCTGCGCGCCGATGGCCTTGCAGGCTTCGATCGCCGGGTACCCGGCTTCCTCGCGCAGTCGCCGCAGCTCGATGCCGAGCTGGGTCTTGAGGATCTCGACATCCGATGGAATCTCCATGTTCAGGAACGTATCACTTGTTAATCGAGAAATGTTCTCGCTACTATCGCGACACGCTGACGGACTTCACGGAAGGTACCCGAATGACTACCGAAGAGCTGGACGACCTGGCCAGGGCCGCGGTCGACAACAAACCCCGCATGTTCTCCATCTACGGCACGCTCCGCCGCTACCCCGAAGAACCGGTCATCGGCTGGGGCATGGAGTTCCCCGACGGCGACGGCACGATCTTCCGCTTCCTCGGCAGCTCCGGCATCCACACCTCGGAAAGCCCCGAGCGCGTCTTCAAGCTGCAGCAGGTGATCGCGGATGTCGACTTCACCTGGCTCTAGAAACACCGGTGCCCCGCGGCCGTAAAGCTCCGCGGGGCACCAGAGTTGCTCATGACCTAGGGAAAGCCGGGTATCCCCGTCGTCGGCTTGCTCGGACTCGTGCTGCCACTGCTGTCGTACTTGCCGACGACCAGCGTGATCGGCTGGTTCTTGCTGACCTTCGTCCCCGAGGACGGGCTCTGGTCGAGCACCTTGTCGTCGTCACTCTGGTCCGTGACGGCCTTTTCCTGCATGGAAACCGGGCCCGTGAAGCCCTGGCTCCGCAGGGTCGCGCTGGCCTGGTCGAAGCTCTGGCCCTTCAGGCTCGGCATGTCGACCTGCGCCAGCGAACCGTCGGAGACGTCGATCTCCACCGTGCTGTTCTTCGGCTGCGGGCCGCCGTTGGGCTTCTGGTCGACGACGATGTCCTTGTCCTTGTCGCTGGCCACCGTGTTGACCTTGACCTTGAACCCGGCGTTCTGCAGCGTCTTCTTCGCCTGGCTGACCGTCGAGCCGCGGGTGTCCGGCACCTGGCCCGACGCGGGCTGCTTGCCGACGGTGATCTGGACCGCGGTGCCCGAGTCCACCGACGTGCCCGAGGCCCGGCTCTGGTCGAGCACCTTGTTGTACAGGTTCGGGTCGTCGGTTTCCTGATCCTTGATGTTCGGGTCGAGCTTGAGCCCGGCCTGCGTCAGCAGCGCGGTGGCCTCGGTCGGGGTCTTCCCGTGCAGGTCCGGCACGTTCGTCTTGCCCGGCGGCCTGCCCACCTTCAGCACGACCTTGTCGGTCGTCTTCACCTGGGCGCCCGAGTCCGGAGTGGAGCTGATGACCTTGTTGACGTCGTCGGGCCCGCACGGCGCGGCGCCGCCGTCCGTGCTGGCCTGGCAGGTCACCGCTTCCGAGGAGATGTTGGTCTGCGGCATGCCCTGGTCGACCAGGGTGCTGATCGCCTTCTGCTCGAGCTGGCCCTTGAGCGCCGGCATCGCGAACGTCTTCGCGTCACTGCCGAACGCGTTGAGCAGCCAGAGCAGCAGACCCACGATGACGATCCCGAGCACGGCCAGCAGTACCGCGATCTTCGTGCGGCGCTTGCGTTTTTCGCGTGCTTCCGCCTCGGGGTCGCCGTAGTCGTCGTAGTCCTCGTACCCGGCGGGTGCGGCCTGGCGACGGCCGTCCATGAGCTGGGTGCGCTCGTCGTCGGCCATCACCATCGGCGCGGACGGGCGCTGGCCGGACAGCGTGCGCACCAGGTCGGAGCGCATCTCCGCGGCCGACTGGTACCGGTTCGCCGGGCCCTTCGCGAGCGCCTTCAGCACCACCGCGTCCAGTTCCGGCGACACCGCAGGGTTCACGCTCGACGGGGCCTGCGGGTCTTCCCGCACGTGCTGGTACGCGACCGCGACCGGCGAGTCACCGGTGAACGGCGGCTCCCCGGTGACGAGTTCGTACAGCACGCACCCTGCCGCGTAGACGTCGCTTCGGGCGTCCACGCTCTCGCCGCGCGCCTGCTCGGGCGAGAGGTACTGGGCGGTGCCGATCACCGCGGCGGTCTGGGTCATCGCGGACTGGCCGTCGTGCAGCGCACGCGCGATGCCGAAGTCCATCACCTTGACCGCGCCGTTCTTGGTGATCATCACGTTCGCGGGCTTGACGTCCCGGTGGATGATCCCGTGGCGGTGCGAGAAGTCCAGTGCCGCGGAGACGTCGGCCATGACCTCCATGGCCCGCTTCTGCGGCATCGGGCCTTCGGTCTTCACGATGTCGCGCAGCGTCCTGCCGTCGACGAACTCCATCACGATGTAGGGCAGCGGACCGTACTCCGTCTGCGCTTCACCGGTGTCGTACACGGCGACGATCGCGGGGTGGTTCAGCGCGGCCGCGTTCTGCGCCTCGCGCCGGAACCGTTCCTGGAACTGCGGATCTCGGGCGAGATCGGCACGCAGGATCTTCACCGCGACCTCGCGCCCGAGCCGGACGTCGTGGCCGTGGTGGACCTCGGACATGCCTCCGTAGCCGAGCGTGTCGCCCAGCTCGTAGCGGTTCGAGAGCAGTCTCGGTGTGCTCATCGGTGGGTGCCGTTCCATTCCGTCCAAGGTGTGCCCATCATGCCCTGTAAGCGGTTCTCTCTGGTGAAGGCGGTCCACTTCCGGGTGAGTGTGTCTCCTCACCCGGCTGGGTGAAGCCGGATGGCGGTGTCCGCACCCCCGGCTCCGGGCCGTCTTCGTTCGGTTCCGGTGCCCTGCCCACCGTGGTACCGGGGTCGACCGTGCCCGGCGCCGGGGTGCCGCCCGACCTGGTGAACACCGGGATCAGGAACACCGCGGCCACGATCAGTGCCACGAGTACCACGGCGAGTACCACCCACAAGGCGGTATGGGTCCGTTTTCGGGGCGGTACCGGTAACGACACCGGCCCCGGCACCATCCCACCCGACGGCGGGTGCGCGACCACCGGCTGCTGCACCGGGTGCATGGCGGGCCGCGACGGCGGGCCCACCGGTGCGCCGAGCTGCTGCTGCGGCGGCGGGTAGGCCGCGTTCACCACGCTCAACGGCAACGGCAGGGGATGCCCCGCGCGCACCGCCGCGACGGCGCGCGCGAATTCGCCCCCGCTGTTGTATCGCTGACGGGGGTCCTTCGTCATCGTTGCTTCGATCACCGCGCGCGCACCGGGCGGCACGTCGGGCGGCAGCGGCGGCGGCACGTCCCTGATGTGCATCATCGCCACCGTCACCGCGTTCTCCGACAGGAACGGCCGGTGCCCGGTGAGGCACTCCCACCCGCACACCGCCAGCGAATAGACGTCGCTCGCGGGTTCCGCGTCGTGGCCGAGCGCCTGCTCCGGCGCGATGTAGTGCGCGGTGCCCATCACCATGCCCGACCGCGTCACCGGTGCCGCGTCGGCCGCCTTCGCGATCCCGAAGTCGGTGAGCTTCACGGTGATCTGGCCGTCCTGCCCCGCCACCACGAGTATGTTGCCCGGTTTCACGTCGCGGTGCACAAGCCCGCGCTCGTGCGCCGCCTGCAACGCGTTTCCCGCCTGCTCCAGGATTTCCAGCGTCCGGTCCGCGGTGAGCCTGCCCTGCTTGGCCAGGATGCCCGCGAGGGGATCGCCCTCGACCAGTTCCATCACCAGGTAGGCGATCGACAGCTCGTCCGCGACGGTTTCGCCGTAGTCGTGCACGGCGGCGATGTTCGGGTGGTTCAGCGAAGCCGTGGTGCGCGCCTCGGTGCGGAAGCGGTGCAGGAACTCGGCGTCCCCGGACAGCTCCGCCTTGAGGATCTTGACCGCCACGGTGCGGTCCAGCCGGGTGTCGTTGGCCTGCCAGACCTCACCCATCCCGCCGACGGCGATCCGGCTGGTGAGCCGGTACCGGTCGGCGAGCAGCTGGCCCGTGGACAGCATCCGCTATCCACCCCCGACGACGGCGTTGATCGCCGCGCGGCCGATCTCGGCCGCCACCGAGCCACCGGTCGCCTCCAGCCCGGCGTTGCCGCCGTTCTCCACCAGCACCGCCACCGCGATCTGCGGGTCGTTGGCCGGGGCGAACGCGGTGTACCAGGCGTCGGGCGGGGTGGTCTTCGAGTTCACGCCGTGCTCCGCGGTACCGGTCTTCGAGGCGATCTGCACGTCGGGACGCTTGCCGCCGCCCTTCGTGAAGCTCTCCGACCCGATCATCATGTCCTTGAGGATGCTGGCGTTCGACGAAGACAGCGCGGGCGTGCCGGTGAGCTGTTTCGGCGAGTACGTCTCGATGTCGGACAGGTCCGGCGCCAGGATCTTCTTGATCAGCTGCGGCTGCATGGCCATCCCGCCGTTCGCCACGGTCGCCGAGAGCAGGCAGTCCTGCAGCGGCGTGAGCCGGACGTTGAGCTGGCCGATGCCGCTCTGGTACAGCGCGGGCTGCGAGTCGAGCGCGCCGAGCGAGGACGGCGCCACCCGCATCGGCAGCGTGACGTCCTGCCCGATGCCGAAGTTCACCGCGGCCTTGGTCAGCTTGTCCTTGCCGAGCTGGCCGGCGAACTCCGCGAACGGCACGTTGCACGAATGCGCCAGCGCGTCCTTGAAGGTGCCGCCCGCGCACGGCGTGCCGTTGTAGTTCTCCAGCTTGACGTTCGTGGTCGGCAGTGTCGTGTTCGACGCCGTGTTGATCGGGGTGTCGGGGCCCTTGCCGTCTTCGAGCGCGGCCGCGGCCGTCACGAGCTTGAACGTCGAACCGGGAGGGTAGATCTCCTGGGTCGAGCGGTTCAGCATCGGCTTCTTCGGGTTGTCGTAGCTCGCCCACGCGTTCTTCTGCGTTGCGGTGTCGTGCGCCGCCAGGGGGTTCGGGTCGTACGACGGCGTCGACACCATCGCCAGGATTTCGCCGGTCTTCGGGTTCATCGCGACCACCGAACCCGAGTAGCCCTTCTGCATCATCATGTCGTAGGCGGCCTTCTGCACCTTCGAGTTGATGGTGAGCTGCACGTTGCCGCCGCGCGGGTCGCGGCCGGTGATCAGGTCCGAGAGCCTGCGCACGAACAGCCGCGGGTCGGAGCCGTTGAGGATCTCGTCCTCGGCGCGTTCGAGCCCGCCCGCGCCGTAGTTGATCGAGTAGTACCCGGTCGTCGGCGCGAACAGCGGCCCCGCGGTGTAGGTGCGGGCGAAGCGGTACTTGTCGTTCGACGGCGCGGTCGTCGCCAGCAGGTTGCCGTCGGCGTCGGTGATGTTGCCGCGCTGGCGCGAGTACTCGTCGTAGAGAACGCGCGAATTCCTGCTGTCGGCGCGGTAGTCGTCGGCCTTGAACATCTGGATGTAGGTGGCGTTGACGAGCAGCAGGACGATCATGACGATCATCGTGATGCCGACCTTGCGCATCGGCGTGTTCACTGCTGGCCTCCCAACTCCGGCGGACGTTGCACCATCACCGTGTGCGCCTCGGCGATCGGCGCCTGCTGCGGCACCGGTGCCTTCGGCTTCGCCGCGGGGCGGCGCGCCGCGTCCGAGATGCGCAGCAGCAGCGCCACCAGGATGTAGTTCGCCAGCAGGGAAGAACCGCCGTAGGACAGGAACGGCGTGGTGATACCGGTCATCGGGATCAGCTTCGTGACCCCGCCGACGATCACGAACACCTGCATGATCAACGCGAAGGACAGGCCGCAGCCGAGCAGCTTGCCGAAGGTGTCGCGCACCGCGAGCGCGCTGCGCATCCCGCGCAGCGCCAGGATCAGGTACATCATCAGCACCGCGGCGAGCCCGATGAAGCCGAGCTCCTCGCCGATGCCCGCGGTGATGAAGTCGGTGTTGGCCTCCGCCACGATCTCCGGCCTGCCCGCGCCGAGCCCGGTGCCCGCGATCCCGCCGGTGCCGAGCCCGAACAGCGTCTGGACGATCTGGTAACCGCTGCCGTACGCGTCCGCGAAGGGGTCGATCCAGTTCTGCACCCGGGTCTGCACGTGGGTGAACAGGTTGTAGGCGACCACGGCGCCACCCGCGAACAGCGTGAGACCGAGCACCACCCAGATGGCCCGTTCGGTGGCGACGTACACCAGAACCAGCACCAGGCCGAAGAACAGCAGCGCGCTGCCGAGGTCCTTTTCGAAGACCAGGACGCCGAGGCAGACGGCGGCGGCGATCAGCAGCGGGCCGAGGTCGCGGCCACGCGGCAGCTCGATCCCGGCGATCTTCTTGCCCGCGGTCATGAATATGTCGCGTTTGGACACCAGGAACGCGGCGAAGAAGATGATCAGCAGGATCTTCGCGAACTCACCGGGCTGGATACCGGTGATCCCGGGGATCTTGATCCACACCTTCGCGCCGTTGGCCTCGGACAGCGACGACGGCAGCAGTGCGGGCAGCGCCAGCGCGCCGATGCCGACCAGGCCCGCGGTGTAGGAATACCGCGTCAGCGTGCGGTGGTCGGACACCACGACCAGCACGATCACGAACAAGACCAGCGACAGCAACGTGAACAGCAGCTGCTTGCCGATGTAGGGCGTGAAGTCCTTCCCGTCCTCGGCCGCCTTCGCCGCGTAGGCGAGGTCGAGCCGGTGGATCATCACCAGGCCGAGGCCGTTGAGCAGCGCCACGAACGGCAGGATCAGCGGATCCGCGTACGGCGCCCACCGCCGCACCGCGAGATGCGCGCCGGCGAACAGGGCGAGGTACGCGAGCCCCAGCCAGATGATCGACGAGGTGAGTTCCTGCTCCTGGTTCGCTTCGACCAGTACCAGCGCCATCGTGACGATGAACGCCGCGAACCCGAGCATGCCCAGTTCGGTGCCACGCCTGGTCGGGACCTCACGTGGCGGATTCGTCTGGTACTGGCCTGCCAAGGGGTCCGAAACGGGCTGCCCCATCAGTGACCGCCGCCGGTGCCGGGCGTCGTCTGGAGGCAGTCCACCCCCGGTTGCCCACCTTGCGCACCGGTGCTCGGCGCGGCCGGGGTGCTCGGCTGGGGCGGCCCGCCGGGCGCGGGGGTCTTCGTGGCGCAGTTGTTCTTGCGCAGCCCGGTGATGTAGTCACGGGCCTGGTCGAGGTTGTCGCGCGGGATGCCGTTGCGCACGGCGTTCTGCGCGCCCTGCTGCAGCTGGTTCAGCATCAGCGGCTTGCACAGCGACCCGTTCGGCACGCACGACCCTTCCGCCTGCTGGTGCAGGTTGAGACCGAAGATGCTGCCCTGCACACCCCGGTAGATGACGACCTCGTCGCTCGGGCCGACGCCGACGTAGTACTGGCTCAGCACGAAGTACCGCGTGGTGATCCCGGCCGCGGCCAGCACCACCAGCACCAGCAGTATCCCCACCAGCCAGCGGATTCGCTTGCGCCGCTTGACTTTCGGGTCCGGCTGCTCCTCGATGACCTCCGGGCGCGGCTGCGGCGGCGGGGCCGTCAGCGCACGCGCCCTCGCGGCGGGCGAATCCCCCTGGGGGGCGTAGTCGTCACTGCCGTCACCGGCGGCGCCGCCGACGATCGGGGCGTCCTCGCCGTAGTCGACGTCCACCACGTCCGCGACGATCACGGTCACGTTGTCGGTGCCGCCGCCGCGCAGCGCCAGCTCGATCATCCGGTCCGCGCACTCCTGCGGGGTGCCGTTCTGGATGGTTTCCGCGAGCGTGTCGTTGCTGACCATGTCGGACAGCCCGTCCGAGCAGATCAGGTACCGGTCACCGGCGCGCGCCTCGCGCACGGTGAGGCTCGGTTCGACCTCGTGCCCGGTCAGCGCCTTCAGCAGCAGCGAGCGCTGCGGATGCGTCGCGGCCTCTTCCTCGGTGATCCGGCCCTGGTCGAGCAACTCGTTCACAAAGCTGTCGTCCCGGGTGATCTGCGAGAACTGGCCGTTGCGGGACATGTAGGCCCGCGAATCGCCGACGTGCGCCAAACCGAGGCGGGTGCCCGAAAACAGCACCGCGGTCAGCGTCGTGCCCATCCCGTCGAGATCGGGATCGTTCGCCACCAGCTCGGCGATCGCGCCGTTCCCGTGCGCCACCGCCTCCCGCAACTGGGACAGCAGGTCGTCACCGGGTTCGTCGTCGTCCAGCGGCGCCAGCGACGCGATCATCACCTTGCTGGCCACCTCGCCAGCGGCATGGCCGCCCATGCCGTCGGCGAGCGCCAGCAGCCGAGGACCCGCGTATACCGAGTCCTCGTTGCCAGAACGCACCAGGCCGCGGTCGCTGCGGGCCGCGTAGCGAAGGACGAGTGTCATGGGCGGAGCTCGATCACCGTCTTGCCGATCCGGATGGGGACCCCGAGCGGAACTCGGAGGGGTTGAGTGACCTTAGCCCGGTCCAGATAGGTCCCGTTCGTCGAACCCAGGTCTTCCACGTACCAGTCCCCACCCCGCAGCGAGAGGCGAGCGTGCCTCGTCGACGCGTAGTCGTCGTCGAGGACCAGCGTCGAATCGTCGGCCCTGCCGATCATGATCGGCCGCTCGTCGAGCGTGATCCTCGTGCCGGCCAGCGCGCCGTGGGTCACGATCAGCTGCCTCGCCGACTTCCCGCCGCCGGGGCCCCGCTGCTGCTTCTTCTCCTTGTTCCGGCGCAGGCCGGGAACCGCGACCCGGAGCCCGGACGCGGCATACAGGTCCGAGCGCACCACCCGCAACGCGGCCAGCACGAACAGCCAGAGCAGGATCAGAAATCCCACCCTGGTCAGTTGGACGACCAGCTCTGGCACCGGTTGTGTCAGCTCCCGCCTGTGCGCGCGCCCGCCCCGCGACGCGTTTCGCCGCAGGTTCCCGCACGGGAATTATGCGGGACGGAAAAACTCGCGCGCGCGGCGGCTGTCGGTCTTGGGCCAAACGCGTGGTTGTCGATCAGCCCTGGGTGCGGAAGACCAGCGACGAGTGGCCGACCCTGATCACGTCACCGTCGGCGAGCTGCCAGGTCTGCACCGGGGTGCCGTTGACCGTGGTGCCGTTCGTCGAGCCGATGTCCGCCAGCGTCGCGCTCTGGCCGTCCCAGGTGATCTCCAGGTGCCTGCGGGAAACCCCGGTGTCCGGGAGGCGGAAGTCCGCGTCCTGGCCGCGGCCGACCACGTTGCCGCCCTGCTTCAGCGAGTAGCTGCGGTTCGACCCGTCGTCGAGCTGCAGCGTCGCCGCGAGCTGACGGCCACCACCAGCGGGAGGCGGGGCGAACCCGGGCTGCTGCTGCGCGTACGGGTCCGGCGCCGCGGGAGGCGCGTACCCGCCCGGCTGCTGGTAGCCCTGGTCGTACCCGCCGGGCTGCTGGTAGCCCTGGTCATAGCCGCCGGGCTGTTGGTAGCCCTGGTCGTAGCCGGGCTGGCCGCCGGGCTGCTGGTAGCCCTGGTCGTACCCGCCGGGCTGTTGGTAGCCCTGGTCGTAGCCGGGTTGGCCGCCCGGCTGCTGGTAGCCCTGGTCATAGCCGCCGGGCTGCTGGTAGCCCTGGTCGTAGCCACCCTGCTGGCCGCCGTACTGGTCATACCCTGGCTGCTGCCCGCCGTACTGGTCGTAGCCAGGCTGCTGGCCGCCCTGCTGGTAGCCCTGGTCGTAACCGGGCTGACCCTGTCCGTAGCCGTACTGGCCCTGCTGGCCGTACGGGTCGCCCTGGTCGTATTGGCCGTAGCCGGGGGGCTGGCTCATTGCTCGGTCTCCTGCGTCGCTGGGTGGTGCTGATCGTCCGTTCCTCCCGGCGTCATGCGCGCTGACGTCGGGATCGACGGACGAGCGGGTCTTGAACTGTCCAGTATGCAGCGCCTCGTTGCGCTCGAGCGAAACTACGACGTCACCATAGGTGTCCCAACCGTGCTCGGCGAGATGCTGCGCCACCGCTTCGGCGAGCACACGGGTGACGCGCTGTTCGTCACCGGCCATCCGGTCGTGATCAGCCTGCCCCAAGGACACGATGTAGTGATTCGGGGCGAGCTGACGGCCACCGGCCAGCTCACGAACATTGTCCTCACTCTCCCGTTCCAACGCCTGTGCCACTTCCTGAGTGACGACGTTGCCGCCGAACATCCGGGCGAAGGTGTTACCCACCAGGTGCTCAAGGCGCCTGTCGAAGCGCTCAACGCGGCCCACGGGGTCACACTCCTCCTTACTCGCCTGCTCGACACCGATCCTATCTGGGTACGGACCGTTCGACAGCGGGGTCCGTGAAACCCGTTCGAGCGGCCTGATACTCTTCTCTGGCTGTCGCAGTTGCTCGGGCGAGTGGCGGAATGGCAGACGCGCACGGTTCAGGTCCGTGTGTCCGAAAGGACGTGAGGGTTCAACTCCCTCCTCGCCCACCCTAGTCGCGGGGCCTTCGGTCCCCGCTCCCGTTGTCTTGATTCGCAGTGGGGGGACGACCCCCCACACCCCCCGGGCTGTAGGTAGGCGATCTTTGCGGTCGCGGGTTTGTGCGCGGGTGGGTACTGGATTTTGGTTGTTTGGACCATCTTTTCGTTGGTGCTTTTGGGTGGTGTGTTCGCGGGGGGCGGACAAGGGGTGGGATTTGGTTACGCTCGCGGGGGTGCACGGTTACGGTGCATGACGTGAGCGTGGGGAGCGCGCATGAGTGGGGGATATCGCGTCGGGCTGGCGGAGATGGGGTCGCTCATCACCACGCTCGGCCAGGCCAAGGAACGCATGACGAGCGCGAACAAGGCGCTGGGGGATTCGTCACCCTGTGACATGGGCAGCCGCGAGATCGACGCGGCTGGCCGCGACTTCCAGGACCGCTGGGAGTACGGCATCGGCAAGATCGCCGAGTTCTCCGGCGCAATGGTCGAGGCGCTGTCCGCGGCCAAGAAGCTGTACCAGGAGATGGACGACAAGGTCGCCGACTCGCTCCGCAAGACCGGCGGCTCCGGAGCGGCTCCACCGCCCGCGCCGGACACGGGGAAGCGGTCGGCCATCGCGGACCGCTTGGACGGGCTGGCATGAGCTGGGACCGCGTGCTCGACGAAGCCGCTCCCGTGCAGAGCGGCGTTTATCCGGCGCTCGGCTTCGACCCGGCGCCCGGCGTCGTCGGCACCGTCACCGAGGTCGCCACCACACTCGGCAAGGTCGCCACCGACATTGGCATCGCGCACGACGACCTGACCAAGCTGAACCGCTCCGACGGCTTCTGGGAAGGCGACGGCGCGCAGGCGTTCAAGGGCACCGTCGGCGAAGTGCCGGACTACCTGAACAAGGCGCACACGTCACTCGCCGACGCCTCCCGGACCCTGGGAAAGTGGGCCGAGGACCTCGGCACCATGCAACGGCAGGCCGCCGAGTTCGAACAGCAGGCCGCCGCCGCGCAGGCACAGGTCACCAGGGCGCAGGGAAACCCGAACCTGAAGCTGGCAGGGCAAACCTTCGAGGACCCGGCCCAGCTCCAAGAAGCCGAGCAGGCCCTCGGCACTGCGCGGCAGCAGCTGACGAAGGCACAAGGCGACCTGGACGCCATCCGCGACGCCGCGAAACGCCTGCACGAACAGCACCTCGACCTCGCGAGCCAAGTAGCCGCCGCCCTCCGCCGCGCGAAGGACGAAGCGCCCGAAGAACCGGGCATGCTCGAAAAGATCGGCAACGCCATCGGCAAAATGGTCGACGGCATCAAGGATCTCGCGGGCAAGGCGTGGAAATGGGTCAAGGACCACGCCGACGTCATCGCCAAGATCGGCGACGTGCTCTCCACCATCGGCAACGTCCTCGGCGTGGTCGCGTTGGCCACTTCGTGGATCCCCGGTGTCAACGCGGTCACCGCCGCGGCCGCCGCGGGCGTCAGCGCGGCGGCGGCAGGTACGAAGCTGTTGGCGAAAGCCGCGGGTGCCGACGTTTCCTGGGGCTCCATCGCGATGGACGCCGTCGGCGTGATCCCCGGTGGGAAAACCGTGGCTGGTGCGAAGAACGCGGTCACCCAGGCGGCGAAAGCAGGCGGGATGGCAAAACTGACTGCGAAGTCGGCCAAACTCGGGGGGATCGCCTCGAAGATCCCGGGTGTCGGGATGGAGGTCGCCTCCTACAGTTCCAAGGTCGTGGATGGTGCTGGAGATGTCGTGAAAACGACCGGGCACATCGTGGAGCCCATCACCAGACAAGCGCTCAAGGAGGCACCGAAGGAGGCAATCGAACAGGCGGCCCGCTATAGCCACATGAAAGCGGTCGGGCTTGCCAACAAGCTTCCGTTGGTGGACGTCAACCCGTTCTCCACGGCTGGAATCGTCACGGGTGCGGCTGTCGAAAGCGGTAAGAAGTTGGCCATCGGAGAGGCGGCCGATTTCGCAGGCGACCACGCCAAGAAGTTTATCGAGGATAAAACTGGTTGGAAGCCATGAGTCCTAATGGGGAAAACCTTCCGGGAAGAGAGTCTGTCCGCGCGGAACTCGAGCGGCAGTTCGCCCAAGTGTGGAGAACGCCGACCGCGGCGATCTTCTTTCGGACTCGGCGTTTCCGGCTGGACTATCCAGGGAGATCGAACCTCGGGGTGCTCAGTGTTGCGGGCAAAGTCGCGTGGACGCTGTGCCTGCCGTTCTTCGCGGTCTACGTCCTGATCGCGTCCCTCCTCTCGGAGGTGGGGATCAACCTTCCCGCGTTGGATGACAAGGAGACGGTCAAGCCGGGGACCGTCCGAGTGCTCGGGATGGCCGAGATCAGCTCGGCGACGGGTCTCATCGACGCGCTGAGACGAGGGCGGCATGGCGGATGGCTCGTGCTCGCTCAGGGCCGCGCCGCATTCGTGAAGGGGGCCGCGCCCGGTGTCGCGGAGGAACCGATCTGGGCGTGCACCGATGGCAGCGCCGCGATCTCCGTGAATACCGATCTCCACCACGAGATCCATTTCTCGTGGCCCCGCGTGGCCAGGGCGAGTTTGTACCTGGATTCGGCAGAATGCGCGATCGCGTTGCGTCAGACCCGAAAGTTCGCGGGAGGTCCTTCATGAGTGAACAGAGGTTTTCCTTGTTCCTGCCGGAGGGGTTCATCGAACTGCCGACCGGCGAACTCGACGAAGAAGGCTTCCGAGCGCTGGCCGCCGAAATCGCCCAGCGGTTCGGGATGGACCCGGAGGCGGAGATCGACCAGGGCCTCGCCGAAACCACGGTCATGCTCGCGACCACCGCCGCCGCGGCCGAAGCCGGTGGATCCTGTTACACGGCAGCGGGATTCTTCCGTTCACCCGAAGTGGAAGCGCGGCCGATCATGGCCCTCGTCAGCTGCTTTCCGATGGAGTCCGAGCACGAGTCCACGGAGGTCGCGATCGCCGGGCTGGACGAGGTGCACCGCAACACGGCGAACGGTGAGGTGCGGATCGTGGAGCTGCCCGCGGGTCCCGCGGTCGTCGCCGAGAACACGAGCGCGAACCAGGCGAAGATCGACGACCACGACGTCGAGCTGACCGAGCACTCGGTCACCGCATGGGTCCCCGGTCCCGGTGTCGTCATGGGCGTCGCCGTGACGAGCAACAACACCGAGGACTGGGCCCACGTCAAGGACATGGCCGAGGGGCTCTTCGAAACCTTCGAGTGGGAAACCGAACCCGTACCGGCATGACCGTGGTCGACGCCAGCGGTGGAATCTGGGTGGTCGGAAAACCCCGGTGGCGAGGTTCTCGACGGTGGGTCCCCTTCGGCAGGGCACGCGATTTCCTGCCAGCAGACGGCCTCGGTGGTGATATCGCGGACCTGGTCGTGCTCGTCTTCGGAGCGCTCGTCGCCGGGCTCGTGCTTCTTGTGTCCACTATGGAGTATTTGGCGAAGCTGCTCGCCAGGCCGATCCGGCTGCTGGTGCAACCATCCGCGCGCCGAGCGGGCTGGCAGTTCGACGTGGTCGAGTTCGTGCCGGCGGAAGCGGACGTGACCAGTGAAATAGTGCCCGTGCCCCGGCAGGTGTGCGCACCCACCCGAACAGCGAAACGGGATTTGCGCGCTGGCCTCGTCGCGCAACTGCGCACCGGCCGCGCCCTCGCCACCACAGCAAGAACACCGCGATGTCCGCGAGCAGCGCGCCGATCGTGAGCGCGGCCGTCCACCCGCTCACGGATTGGTTGGCCAACCGGACAGTCGCCACGACCGATGGGGCCATCGAGGCCACCGGTATCGCGACCCACATCAGGGCGAGCCACGGCCAGACCCGCCGCCAGCGCCTCCGCAGTTCGGCCTCTGCCTACACGGCCACCGGCCGGGGCAGGCTGATCGGCAGCACCATCGTCCCCCAACGACCTGGCGCCGGTAGCCCCGGGCGGCATCCCGGGGCTACCGCGGGAAAGTCAGCTGACGTTGACCAGGTCGACGACGAAGACCAGGGTTTCACCCGGTTTGATGACGCCGCCCGCGCCGCGGTCGCCGTAGGCGAGGTGCGGCGGGATGACGAGCTTGCGCCGGCCGCCGACCTTCATGCCCGCGACGCCCTGGTCCCAGCCGGGGATGACGTGCCCGGCGCCGAGCGGGAAGCGCAGCGGTTCGCCGCGGTCCCACGAGGCGTCGAACTGCTCGCCGGTGGAGTACGAGACGCCGACGTAGTGCACGGACACGGTCTTGCCCTTGGCGGCTTCGGTGCCGTCGCCGACGCTGATGTCGGTGACGGTCAGCTCGGCGGGGGCCGGGCCGTCCGGCCGGTCTACTACGGGCTTTTCCAGTGCCATTCGCTGTTCCTTCCTGGTGGTTACCGCGGGACGTTAGTCGTTCACCGGTTCGCGCGCGTGCTCAGCCACCAGTACCGACACCGCACCAGGTCGCCCTGCCGCCTTCGACGTAGGCGCGGAAGACCACCGAGATCGGGGTAGTCGCCGCGTCGGTGTACGAGCCCTGGAACGAGATCTGGTAGCTCGTGCCCGACGCCTTCGACGGCACGCCGAGGCCGAAGTACCAGACGCGCTGGTGGTCCGGGCTGGCCGGATCCATCGCCGGGATCTTCTTGAGCACGTCTTGGCGCGCCTTCTCCTTGTTCTCCGACGGCTTGCACACCTTGATCAGGAGTCCGTCGACGTTCTTCTGGTTGAGGTTCGACTGGATGTGCGTGGCGAGGATTTCCAGCGGCGCGGTGTCCGCGGCCGGGACGCCACCGCCGGACGGTGCCGAGGCGGAGGAAGGTCCGGTCGACGGGGCCGACGAGGAAGGCGGCGGGGCGACCGCGCTCGACGAGGGCGGGGGCGCCGCGGCCTTCTCATCGCTGCCGTTGGTGAGCACGATGGCGAGCACCGCGCCGACGACCACCACCAGGCCGAGCGCGCTCAGCCCGATGATCAGCCCGGTCTTGTTCTTCTTCGGCGGTGGCCCGACCGGGGGCTGGCCCGGGTACTGGGCGGGGAATTGGCCCTGCTGGTACGGGTAGCCACCGGGCTGCTGGCCGTACGGTCCCTGGTTGGGCGGGTAGGTCACGAGACGTCCTTATGGCCGATTGGTGCAATCGGGTGATGACGCTACCGTGACGCGGCCGTACGCAGGGCTTACTCCATCAGAACGAGCTGAATGCGAATACTCTTCACAATGCTCGTACTGATCGGTAACGTGCGGCCGGTCACCATTCGAGCACGGAGGGACGCTCCGCATGCGACGACGCATAACGGCACTCGTCACCGCGACCGTCATCGGGGGCGCGCTCGCGGCCGCTCCTCCCGTGGTTGCCGCACCGCAGATCGACTTCTGCGGCAACCAGTGCAACGACATCCTGCCGCCGGGGCAGAACGGGAACGCCACGCTGGCGGACATCCTCCTGCACAAGAC
Organism: Amycolatopsis sp. CA-230715; assembly: GCF_018736145.1. GTDB lineage: Bacteria > Actinomycetota > Actinomycetes > Mycobacteriales > Pseudonocardiaceae > Amycolatopsis. Next base: position 4,054,899 of record NZ_CP059997.1, on the reverse strand, counting down.
GCTGGGCACCCGGCCGGCGCACGCGGCCGATCAGCTCGGCAAGTACGCGGCGCTGCCGTCGAACTACCAGGGCCTGACCACCGACACCATCGGCAAGTTCTTCAACGACTCGTCCTTCGGGGTGCCGGCGGGCCAGGTGGAGAGCACCGCGAAACCGCGCTCGGACGTGACGATCACGCGCGACAAGGCGACCGGCGTGCCGCACATCCAGGGCACCACGCGCGAGGGCACCGAGTTCGGCGCCGGATACGCCGCGGCGCAGGACCGGCTGTGGCTGATGGACGTGATGCGCCACGTCGGCCGCGGGCAGCTGACCTCGTTCGCGGGCGGTGCGAAGGGCAACCGCGATCTCGAGCAGCAGTTCTTCTCGGCCGCGCCGTACACCGAGCAGGAACTGCAGCAGCAGATCGACGCGGCCGCTGCGACCGGCCCACGCGGCGTGCAGGCGCTGAAGGACGCTCAGTCCTATTTGGACGGAATCAACCAGTACGTCAAGCAGTCCCACGACGGCCGCTACTTCCCCGGCGAGTACGTGCTCACCGGGCACGTCGACGCGATCACGAACGCGGGCACGATCGAGCCGTTCAAGCTGACCGATCTCGTGGTGCTGGCTTCGGTGGTCGGCGCGCAGTTCGGCGGGGGCGGTGGTGGCGAGGTGCAGAACGCGGTCGCGAAGCTCGCCATGCAGGAGCGCTACGGCGTCGAGCAGGGCGAGAAGGTGTGGCAGAGCTTCCGCGCCGAGAACGATCCGGAAGCCGTGAAAACCCTGCACGACGGCCAAAAGTTCCCCTACGCCAACACGCCCGCGTCGCCACAGGGCGCCGCGCTGCCGGACAAGGGCTCGGTCACCGGCCAGCAACTCGTGTTCGACCCGACGGGGTCCGCGAAGGACTCCGCCGCTTCACAAGCGGTGCCGAGCCAGGCCGAGCACCGCGGCATGTCGAACGCGCTCGTGGTGTCCGGGAAGCACACCGCGAGCGGGCACCCGGTCGCCGTGTTCGGCCCGCAGACCGGGTACTTCGCACCCCAGCTGCTGATGCTGCAGGAACTGCAGGGGCCGGGCATCAGCTCGCGCGGCGCGTCGTTCGCCGGGCTCAGCTTCTACGTGCTGCTCGGCCGCGGCCAGGACTACTCGTGGAGCGCGACCTCGGCGTCGCAGGACATCACCGACACCTACGCGCTCGAACTGTGCGACCCGACCGGGAAACCCGCGACGAAGGACTCGAACTACTACCGGTTCCGCGGGCAGTGCCTGCCGATGGACACCGTGGAGCGCAAGGATTCCTGGAAGCCCACCGTCGCCGACGGCACCGCGGAAGGGTCCTACACCCTGCGCAGCTACCGCACGAAGTACGGCCCGGTGACGCATCGCGCGACGGTGGACGGCAAACCGGTCGCGTACGCCTCGCTGCGGTCGAGCTACTTCCACGAGATCGACTCCGTGCTCGGATTCCAGCAGTTCAACGACCCCGACGCGATCAAGTCCGCGCAGGACTTCCAGCGCGCGGCGAGCGCGGTCAACTACACGTTCAACTGGTTCTACGCCGACTCGAAGGACACCGCGTACTTCAACTCGGGCGCGAACCCGGTGCGCAACCCGAACGTCGACCCGGCGATGCCGGTCAAGGCGGATGCCGGTTTCGACTGGCAGAACTGGAATCCCGACGGCAACACCGCCGCCTACACCCCGGCCGCGCAGCACCCGCAGTCGGTCAACCAGGACTACTACATCAGCTGGAACAACGCGCAGGCCGACGGGTACGCCTCGGGCGGGGCGGACAAGTCGGCGGTGCACCGCGGTGATCTGCTCGACAGCAGGGTGAAGCGGCTCATCTCCTCGAACACGCCGGTGACCAGGGTCAACCTGACGCAGGCGATGGCGGACGCGTCGCTGGCCGATCTCCGTGCCGAGAAGGTGTTGCCGGACCTGCTGAAGGTCATCGAGAGCGCGCCGGTGACCGGCCCCGCGGCCGACGCCGTCACGAAGCTCAAGGTGTGGGCGGCTCGCGGCGGACAGCGCGCGGAAACCAAGCAAGGCAGCAAGTCCTACGCCGACGCGGACGCGATCAAGATCATGGACGCGTGGTGGCCGTTCCTGGTGAACGCCACGTTCAAACCCAGCCTCGGTGACGCGGCGTTCGGGGCGATGACAACTGTGCTGCCGATCAACGAAACCCCGTCGGGCTGGCAGCAGGAGGTGCCGGGCAAGCACCTTGGGCAGCCGCACGCGGGCTCGGCCTACCAGCACGGCTGGTGGGGGTACCTGTCGAAGGACATCCGGTCGGTGCTCGGCGCGCCGGTCGCGGGCCCGATGGGCGCGAAGTTCTGCGGCGGCGGCGATCTCGGCCAGTGCCGCCAGGCGCTGGTGGACTCGCTGACCAAGGCGGCCGCGCAGCCGATCGCCGAGGTGTACCCGGGTGACGGCGACTGCAAGGCCGGTGACCAGTGGTGCGCCGACGCGATCATCCACCGGCCGCTCGGCGGGATCACGCAGGACAAGATCAGCACGCAGAACCGGCCGACGTTCCAGCAGGTGGTCGAGTACCCGTCGCACCGGTGATGTGAGTTTTCGAACTACGTGCGAGGGGTGGGTTCGGTTTACCGTGGCCGGGTGGACGAACTCTCCCCTCGCACGCTGGCGATCGTCGCGGGCCGCCCGCACGGGCCGGGCGAACCGCTGAACACCCCGCTCGTCGCGGCGAGCACCTACGGCGCCGGGACGGAACGGGTCTACGCCAGGCAGAACGGCACGCCGACCTGGGAAGCGTTCGAAGAAGCGATCGGCGCGCTTGAAGGCGGCCACGCGACGGCGTTCGCATCGGGGATCGCCACGCTGGCCGCGATCGTCGACGTGCTGCCGCTCGGCGCGAAGGTCGCGGTGCCGACGTTCAGCTACGCCGGGAGCCGCGGCCTGCTGGCGCACGAACACGAGCGTGGCCGTTTGGTCGTGTCGGAGATCCCTCCGGGCAACACCGACGGCTGGCTGGCTGCGGCGCGCGAAGCCGACCTGGTGTGGCTGGAGTCGCCGACGAACCCGACGCTCGACCTGATCGACATCGGCGCGGTCACCGGCGCGCCCGGCCGGACGGCGCGCGTGGTCGTGGACAACACCTTCGCCACCCCATTGGGGCGGCAGCCGCTGAAGCTCGGCGCCGACGTCGTCGTGCACAGCGCCACAAAACTGATCGGCGGGCACAGCGACCTGCTGCTCGGCGTCACGGTCGCCGCCGACGAGGAACTCGCGAAGCAACTGCGGGATTCCCGTTCCCGCAACGGGGCCACACCCGGCGCGCTGGAGGCGTGGCTCGCGTTGCGCGGCCTGCGCACATTGCCGGTGCGGCTCGCCGAACAGACCGCCACGGCCGCGAAACTGGCGGACCTCCTTGCCGCGCACCCCGCGGTGACGCGGGTGCGGTATCCCGGCGAGGGCATCATGATCGGCCTCGAACTCCCCGACGCGGAAACCGCCGACAAGGTGTGCGCGTCGCTGGCGCTGATCCGGCACGCGACCAGCCTCGGTGGGGTGGAAAGCCTGGTCGAACGGCGCGCGACGATGGAAGGCGACCGGCACGTGCCGCCGGGGCTGATCCGGTTCAGCGTCGGGCTGGAAGATCCCGACGACCTGTGGCGCGATCTGGAGCGCGCGCTCTCAGCCGACGCCTGAGCCGGGGAACGGGAACTTCGCGGGTGTTTTCGCGTCCGGGTCGACGTGCCGCCGCATGGCCGCGTCGCACACCGCGTAACCCCAGTTGATGAGCCGTTCCTGCAGGAGCGACGGGAAGCGCGTCAGCCGCGTCGGGGTCTCCGCGAGCTTCTTCGTGTGCTCGTGCGGCGCCCTCAGCGCGTTTGCGAGCTTGAAGTTCTCGATATCGCTGTAGCTGCCCCAGTAGGCGCCGGAAAATTCACCGTCCACATAGGACTTCAAGAGGGATCCGGTGCGCAGTTCGCGCACCTGGTTGTCGGTCACGTTCGACACCCGCAGCATCTGGTGGATCCAGATCCGGCTGACCGTGCGAAGGCTCCTCATCCGCTTCCCGGCGTCGCTCACCAGCACCGTTTCACACTGCCCGACGACGGCGTCGAGGCCGAGGTTGTCGAACACGCCCGCGTCGCTGAGCACCGTCTTCCCGTCGCGGTCCGGCCGCGGATCCGGGGTGACCACGGGGGACAGGAACGGCGGGAATGCCGATGACGCGGCGACCGCGGTGGCGAGCGTGACGCCGGGCTGGCGCGCGAACCACCACTGCGAACCGTCGCACAAATCGGTCGCGGTGAAGATGAACGACGGCCCGTCGGTGGTGATGTCGGTCAGGTGGAGGTCACCGAAGAGGTGGCGCGCGTAGGCCGTCGCCAGCTCCTCGCCGACGCTGCGCCACGGGCGGAGCAGCCCGCGCACGACCACCCCGACATCGAGCCCGGTGCTCGCGAGTTTCCGAAGTGGCGTAACGACTTCCGCACCCAGGTTCACCGCGATGCCGTCGGTGAACTTCAGCGACGGCCACGCCTTCGCGAGCGCACCCGCGGCAATCGAGCCGCCCGACACACTGGACACGCGGTCGAGCCGGGAGAGCCAGCCGAGTTCGTTGAGCCGCCACAGCGTCCCGGTGTGGAAGAGCATCGCCCGGTACCCGCCGCCCGACAGGCAGAGCCCGATGGATCCGGTCATGCCACCCCTTCCACTCGTGCGAAAACACGTTACGGCACGGGGTGTTCCAGTGCGCCGAGAGCGGCGGCGAGCAGCTGCGCCCTGCCTGGTGCCCGCAGCGCGCTCGGTAGCTGGACGGGGACCGTGGTGAGGATGCCGAGCGCGGCGACGGCGCGTACGCGGTGTTCGGCGCCGAGCTGCGCGGCGAGCCGATCCATCGCGCGAGCGCTGCGGGCGCCGACGTCGAGCGTGCGCAGCGTGGCGATGCTCGCTTCGAGCACGGCCATCACGCGCCGGTGCTCGCTGACGATCGCCAGGTACCCGTCGAGCACGAGGCGACGCCGTGTCTCCAGATCGGATTCCGCGTCGGCCTTGTCCGCGAGCGCTTCGACGTCCGCGCACACGCGCTCAGCGAGCGCGGTCAGGATCTCCTGCTTGTTGCGGAAGTGGTAGTAGAGCGCCGCCGAGGTGACGCCGAGCCGTTCGCCGAGCGCGCGGATGGACGCCTTGTCGTAGCCCGTTTCGGAGAACAGCTCGATGGCCGCGTCGAGCACCTTCGTGCGGGTGTCGCTCATCGTCTCCTCCGGCCTCGACTTATCAATCGATCAGTAGGCTACCATGGCGGCTACTTATCGATCGATTAGTAAGGAGAGGTCATGGGGGAACTGTCGAAGGGCCGGTTCGCCACCGTGTTCGTCGCGCTGCTCGCCGGGATGTTCGTCTCGGCGATCGACCAGATGGTGGTCACCACGCTGTCGCTGTCGATCGTCCGGGACCTCGGCGCCGGGCCGGGGGACGCGGGCTGGCTGGTGACCACGTACCTGCTGGCCTCCACGGCCGCGATGCCGCTGTCCGGCAAGATCGCCGATCTCTACGGCCGCAAAGCCACCTACCTCGGTGCGATGGGGTTGTTCGTCGCGGGCTCGCTCGGTGCCGTTCTGTCCGGGAACCTGGCGATGCTCGCGGTCATGCGCGGCATCCAGGGCGTCGGTGGTGGTGCGCTGGTGACGGCCACGTTCGCGGTGCTCGCCGATCTCGTGCCGCCGCGCGACCGCGGCAAGTACCAGGGCGGGTTCGGTGCGGTGTTCGCCAGCTCGGCGCTGCTCGGCCCGGTCGTCGGCGGTTTCTTCGCGGACGGCCACCGGATGTTCGGCCTGGTACTCGACTGGCACGCCGTGTTCGCGCTGAACATCCCGCTCGGCCTCCTCGCGATCCTGGTCAACGCGATGTCGCTGCCCCGGTCGAAGCGCGCCGCCCGCCGGAGCCTCGACCTCATCGGTGCCGCGTTGCTCGTCGCCGGGGTGTGCGCGCTCCTGCTCGGCGCGCAGCGAAGCTCGGTCTGGCTCGACGCCGGTGGTGTCGTGGTGCTCGGTGCCTTCGTCTGGTGGGAACTTCGCGCGGCGGAGCCGATCCTGCCGATGCGCCTGTTCCGCGACAGGACGTTTAGCGGGCTAAACGCGGGCAGCCTGCTGCTCGGGCTCGCGGTCACCGGCGTCCTCGTCTACCTCACCGTGTACGTGCAGTTGGCGCAGGGCGTCACGCCGACGCAGGCGGGTCTCAGCCTGCTGCCGCTCTCGCTCGGCATGGTCGCCGCGTCCACCGTCGCCGGGCTGCTGGCGACCAAACTCGGCCGGTTCCGGCCGTTCGTCCTGGTCGGCGCGCCGATCGCCACCCTCGGCATGGTTCTTCTGTCCACTTTGGACGTCGACACCTCGATCGGGACCGTGCGGGCGTACGCGCTGCTCGTCGGCGTCGGGGCCGGGCTGATGCAGCAGATGTTCGTGCTGGGGGTGCAGAATTCGGCGCGGGCGGAGGACCTCGGCGTCGCGACGGCGTCGACCACGTTCTTCCGCACCCTCGGCGGCTCACTCGGCGCGGCCGTGTTCGGGGCGATCTTCGCCGGGCGGACCGGCGGCTCGACAGAGCCCGCCGTGACGGTCACCGCGATGACCACCGTCTTCCTCACCGCGGCCGCGCTGGGCGCGGTGATCTTCGTGGTCACCTTCCTCGTGCCGGACCGTCCACTTCGCGAACTCGACCAGGAATCGCTCGCATTGGCCGAACTGGGCCTGGGCGCCGAGTAGCGGGGTGTTGCAGCTTCGAACCACTTACGTACTTTGCGGTGAAACCCGGGAATGTGCCTGTCCGTAAGAGTTTCGACGCCATAGCGTGAGCGCATGGGCAGGAAGCCAGGGGCACAGCGGCCGCACGGCGTGCGGGCACGCGAAGTGGGCGCGGAACTCAGGAAGCGCCGCGAGGCGGCGCACATGTCGATCCGCGAACTCGGCAGGAAGCTGGGCTGGTCGCATGCGACCCTGTCGTTCATCGAGAGCGGGGCGCGGCCGCCGTCGGCCACCGACGTCGCGAGGTACCTCGGCGGCTGCGGCCCGGTGGACCAGGACGACTACAACTGGCTGCTGAAGCGGGCAGCGGAACCGGACTACACGGATGGGCTACGCTCCTGCGAACCGAGCCTGAAGGCGGAACTCAGATCTTTGACCGCGCAGGAGAGCCTCGCGACCGTAATCACCGAATACGAATCCAATGTGGTGCCCGGACTTCTGCAAACGGAGAACTACGCGGAAACTCTGATGCGCTGGGGCGGGCTGCTCACGCCGGACAATGTCGAACTGCGGGTACGAGCACGAATGGCTCGGCAGAGTCTTTTCCAGCGATCCACGCCGCCGCGATTCCTGTTCTTCCTGGGGGAGCACGCGCTCCGCACGGTAGTCGGCGACTCCCAGCTCATGCACGAGCAGATGCTGTACCTCCTGCTCACCGGTGCCCATCCCCGTTGCGCCGTGCGCGTGGTTCTCGACTCGGCCGGACCTTTCAACGCGTACAACAGCTTTCGAGTCATGGACTACGACAAGTACCCCTCGATCGTCTACGCGGAAGGCATCTGCGGTGGCACTTTCCTGGAAGTCCCCAGCGATGTGATCACACACCGCACCATCCTCGGCAAGCTCGAAAACGCCGCACTCGATGAGGACGAATCGCGGGCATGGCTGACCGACCTGGCAGCCACCTACGATCACGAGGAGGCCGCCCACTCAAGTCCACCTTCGGCCTGACCTGGCGCAACAGCTCCTACAGCAATGTGAACGGCCAAAACTGTGTCGAGGTCGCCGAGGTCAGCGCGGGCGCGGCAGTACGGGACTCGAAGGCGCCCCGAGCAGGCCACCCACCGTGCCCCCCCCGCCGCCGCCTGGCAAGCCTTCCTCACCGCAGCCGCATGCCCCGAAGGTCACCTTCGGGGAATCTAACGCCACTTTCGCGGCCCTCGCGGCCCTCGCGGGCGGGGCTGCTCATGCCCCGAAGGCCACCTTCGGGGACTTGAGCGCCACGAATTCGGCCCTCGCGGCGAGCGAGCCCAACGTCCTCAAAGTGCTAGATGCCCCGCAAGTCACTTTCGGGGCATCGCAAACAGCGCCGCCACGAGATCGCGAGCGGTCAGGACTCGGCGCCGAGTAGCGGACGGAGCTTCGCGCGCCCTTCTTCCGGCACGTAATCCGCGTAGTAGTCGTACAGCGCTTGCCTGCCGAGCCGACAGGCAAGCGCGCCATCCCCGTCGCGCACGGCGGCCAGCACCTCGGTGTGGTGCGCGAGCGAGGACCGCATCAGCGCGTGGCGGTCGTCCGCGTGCACGAGTTTGTCCTCGATGAGTTCGAGCACCACGTCCCGCACGACTTCGCTGCACACCACGATCATCGGGTTGCCGGTCGCGCGGGCGACGGCGTCGTGGAAGGCGACGTCGGCACGGCTGAACTCGCTCGTGCCGAGATCCGCGCGCATGGCTTCCAGCGCGGCCGCCATCTCGTCGAGTTGAGCGTCCGTCCGCAACGAAGCGGCGAGCAGGTACGCGGATCCTTCGAGCAGCATCCGGAACTGCAGCACCTCGCCGAGACCCATGTGCCGCGCGCGCGTCAGGTGCCGCACGGACTTGTGCAAAGCGGCGGGCGAGGCCGCGAGCACCTCGGGTCCGCGGGGGTCGCCGGGCCGCGAACGGACGATTTGTGCGGCCTGCAGCACCCGCAGCGCCTCGCGCACGGTGGACCGGCTGACCCCGAACTGGACCATCAGATCCCGCTCGCTGGATAGCCTCTCACCAGGCAAAATGCGCCCGGACAGCACCGCGTCCTCGATCTGCTCGACCACCCGCTCGTAGGCGCGGACCGGGGTCACCGGCTCGAATTCCACCCGTGGACACCCCCTTGCTCGCCCTTGATTATTGGTCTGCGTGGTGCCAACCTCTGGATTGCTGGTCCGACCAGCATACCCGAGGGGAGGCACGATGAAAGTCCGGTTCGGCGCTGCCGCGCTCGCCCTGCTCGTCGTGCTTCCCGGGTGTTCCGCCGGATCGAGCGCGGTCGTTTCGAACGACCCGTCGACGCTGACCGTCGGGTTCGCCGCCGAGCCGCAGAACTTCGACTTCACCCGCACCGACGGCTCCGCCATCCCGCAGGCCTTGCTCTACAACGTCTACGAGGGCTTGGTGAAACTCGATCCGGAGGGCCGGATCGTGCCGCTACTCGCGGAATCGTGGACGGTCAGCCCCGATCGCACGGTCTACGACTTCCGCTTGCGGCCGGGCGTGAAGTTCGGCAACGGCGCGCCGTTCACCGCGGAGGACGTCCGGTTTTCCTTGCTGCGCGTCAAAACCGACTGGACGATCTCGCTGAAGTCCGCGATGAACGTGGTGCGCCAGGTCGACGTGGTGGACCCGCTGCACGCCCGCGTGGTGCTGGAAAAACCGAGCAACGGCTGGCTGTTCAGCCTCACCAGCCGGATCGGCGCGATGTTCTCGCCGACCGGCGTCGCCGATCTCGCGAACACCCCGGTCGGCACCGGCCCGTACCAGGTGGCGAGCAGGCGCCGCGGCGATTCCGTGGTGCTGCGCGCGAATCCGGCGTACTGGGGCCGCAAACCCGCCTACACCACGGTGAACCTCAAGTACATCAAGGATCCGACAGCGCTCAACAACGCGTTGCTCAGCAACGGCATCGACGTCATCGCCACGATCACCGCGCCCGATTCGATCCCGCAGTTCGAGAGCGACAACCGGTTCTCCGTCCTGCAGGGCACCACGAACAGCGAAGTCGTGATGGCCTTCAACGACGCGCGCCCGCCGTTCGACGACGTCCGCGTCCGCCAGGCGGTGACGCTCGCGGTGGACCGCAAAGCGCTGATGGACACCGCGTGGGCCGGGCGCGGCACGCTCATCGGCAGCATGGTGCCGCCGACGGATCCCTGGTACGAGGACCTTTCCGCGGCGTACCCGTTCGACCCGGCGAAGGCGAAAGCGCTGCTCGCGCAGGCGGGCAAGACCAACCTCTCGCTGCGGATGCGGATCCCGAACCTGCCGTACGCGATCTCGTCGGCGCAGGTCGTCGCATCGCAGCTCGCCGACATCGGCGTGCAGGTGTCGATCGAACCGCTCGACTTCCCCGCGGTGTGGCTCAAGCAGGTCTTCACCGACCACGACTTCGACCTGTCGATCGTGCAGCACGTCGAAGCGCGCGACATCACCACGTTCGGCAAACCGGCCTACTACTGGGGATACGACAACCCCGGCGTGCGGAAGCTCCTGGCAACCGCGGACGCGGGCACGCCGGAGGAGCAGGTCGCGAACATGAAGCAGGTGGCGAAGCAGCTCTCCGCCGACGCCGCCGCCGACTGGCTTTTCCTGTTCCCGAACGTCACCGTGGCGAAGAAGAAGGTCACCGGCCTCGCCCGCAACCAGGTCAGCGAATCGTTCGACCTGACCGGGCTCGGGTCGTCATGACCGGCCGGATCCTGCGCCGCGCGGCGGTGCTCGTGCTCAGCGTGCTGGTCGCCTCGATCGTGGTCTTCCTGTTCATGGCGGTGCTGCCCGGTGATCCGGCGCAGGTCGCGCTCGGCGTGAACGCGACGCCCGAGCTGCTCGCCAAGACCCGGCACGAGTTCGGCATCGACCGGTCGCTCGTCGTCCAGTATTTCGACTGGATGGGCGGCGTGCTGCACGGCGACTTCGGCCGTTCGTACGTCACACGCGAGGCGATCGGGCCGCAGCTCGTCGACCGGCTCGGCGTCACGCTGTGGCTCGTCGGTGCGGGCATGCTGATCGCGGTCGTGCTCGCGATCCCGTTCGGCACGTTCGCCGCCGTGTGGCACCGGCGGTTCAGCGGCACCGCGATCTCGGGGCTTTCCCAGCTCGGCGTCGCGATCCCCGCCTTCCTCGCCGGAATCCTGCTGGTGCAGGTGTTCGCGGTCCGGTTGCGCTGGCTGCCCTCGGGCGGCTGGACACCGCCGGACCAGGACTTCGGCGCGTTCCTCGGCGGGCTGGTGCTGCCCGCGCTTTCGCTCGGGCTCGTGCAGGGCGCGGTGCTCACCAGGTACGTGCGCTCGTCGGTGCTCGACACACTCGGCCAGGACTACCTCCGCACCGCGCGGGCGAAAGGGCTGCGGCCGTATCCCGCGCTGCTGCGGCACGGGCTGCGCAACGCCGCCGTCCCGGTGGTCACCGTGCTCGGCCTCCAGCTCACCACCCTGCTCGTCGGCGCGGTCGTGGTGGAGCGCGTGTTCGTGCTGCCCGGCCTCGGCAGCATGCTGCTCGATTCGGTTTCTTCGCGTGATCTGCTTACGGTGCAAGGAATCGTGCTCGTGCTGGTCGTCGGCGCGCTTCTGGTCAACTTCGTGGTGGACCTGCTCTACGCGGTCATCGACCCGAAACTGCGGAGGTCCTCATGACGGCCGTGAAGACGGGGCGGTCGACGCTCATCACCGGCGCGGTTCTCGTCGGCCTCGTGGTGGTGCTCGCGCTGGTCTCGTTCCTGTGGACCCCGCACGACCCGGTGAAGGTCGACGCGACGGCGCGCCTGCTCGGGCCGACCGGTGAGCACCTGTTCGGCACCGACAAGTTCGGTCGTGACGTGGCCAGCCAGATCATGGTCGGCGCTCGCACCACGCTCTACGTCGGCGTGGTCGCGGTCGGTGTCGCCGCGGTCATCGGCACCCCGCTCGGCATCCTCGCCGGAATGTCGCGGCGCTGGCTCGGCGAGTTCGTCATGCGCGCCAACGATCTCTTGCTCGCTTTTCCCGCGCTGCTGCTGGCGATCATGCTCGGCGCGGTCTTCGGGGCGAGCACGCTCACCGCGATGATCGCGATCGGCGTGGCCACCGTGCCCTCGTTCGCCAGGATCGCCCGATCCGGCACGTTGCGGGTGATGAGCAGCGAGTACGTCCTCGCGGCGCGCGCGGCGGGGCGGTCGCGGCCGTTCATCGCGCGCAGGCACGTGCTCCCGAACATCGCCGGGCTGCTGATCGTGCAGTGCTCGGTGTCGTTCGCGATCGCCGTGCTTTCCGAAGCGGCGCTGTCCTTCCTCGGGTTCGGCACCCGCCCGCCGACCCCGTCGTGGGGGCGAATGCTGCAGGAGTCGCAGGAACTGCTCACCGTGCAGCCGCGGCTCGCGATCGTGCCCGGTCTCGCGATCGCGATCGCCGTGCTCGGCTTCAACCTGCTCGGTGACGGCCTGCGCGACCGGTGCGACCCCCGGCTCGGTGGTCGCTCATGAACGCCGTGCTGGAAGTCGAAAACCTCACCGTCTCCGCGGGCGGCCCGCCATTGGTCAGCGGGGTTTCCTTCACCGTGGGCACCGGCGAACGGGTCGGCTTGATCGGGGAGTCGGGGTCGGGGAAGTCCTTGACCTCGTTGGCGGTGCTGGGGCTGCTGCCGGAAGGGCTCCGCGCTTCGGGCTCGGTGCGTTTCGAGGGACGCGAACTGCTCGGCGCGCCCGAGCGCGAGCTGTCCCGGCTGCGCGGCCGCGAGATGTCGATGGTGTTCCAGGAGCCGATGACGGCGCTGAACCCCGCGATGCGCGCCGGGCCGCAGATCGCCGAGGTGCTGCTGGTCCACCGAACCAGACCGGATCGGCGTGCCGCGCGAGCCGCCGCGATGGAGCTGCTCGAAGCCGTCGGCCTGCCGTCGCGCACCGCTCGCGCGTACCCGCACCAGCTTTCCGGCGGGCAGCGTCAGCGCGTGCTGCTGGCGATCGCGCTGGCCAACGATCCCGCCCTGCTCATCTGCGACGAGCCGACCACGGCGCTCGACGTCACCGTGCAGGCCCAGGTCCTCGATCTCATCGGGGCCGGGATCGCCGAACGGGAGGCCGCGCTGCTGTTCATCACGCACGACCTCGCCGTCGTCGCGACGATCTGCCGCCAGGTGCTCGTGATGCACGACGGCGCCATCGTCGAATCCGGCCCGGTGGCCCGCGTGCTCACTTCGCCCGCGCACGAGTACACCCGTTCGCTGCTGGCGGCGTCCGATCTGGAGGCGTCATGAGCGAAGTGCTGATCGAGGTTCGTGAGCTGGAACGCCGCTACGCCCGCGGCCGGGTGCGCGCGTTGCGCAGCGTTTCGTTCGACGTGCACGCGGGGCAGCGGTTCGGGATCGTCGGCGAGTCCGGCTCCGGGAAGTCCACTTTGGTCAGATTGCTCGCCGCGCTCGACCAGCCCACCGCGGGCACGGTGACCTTCGACGGCAGGCGCGTGGACGGTGTGGGTGAGCGGCGGCTGAAGTTCCTGCGTCAGAACCTGCAGATCGTGTTCCAGGATCCGATGGGCTCACTTGATCCCCGGATGCGGGTGCGCGACATCCTGTGCGAGCCGCTCGGCAAACCCCGGGACCACGCGGACCGCGTCGATGAGCTGCTCGAAGCCGTCGGGCTGCCGCTCGACGCCGCTACCCGCTACCCGCATCAGTTCTCCGGTGGGCAACGGCAGCGCATTTCGATCGCCCGCGCGCTGGCACCGCGGCCGAAGGTGCTGATCGCCGACGAGCCGGTCAGCGCGCTGGACGTCTCGGTCCGCAAACAGATCTTGGCGCTGCTGGCGAATCTCACCGAACGGTTCGAGCTGACCATGGTGTTCGTCTCCCACGACCTCGCGGTGGTGCGGCATGTGTGCGACACGGTGGCGGTCATGCGGCGCGGCGAAATCGTCGAGCAAGGCGAGGTCGATCAGGTCTACGACCACCCCGAGCACCCCTACACCCGGCAGCTCGTCGCGGCGGCGCCGAACCTGCGCGCGGCGCTCGCCCGGCTGGAAGGAGCATCGTGATCTTCGAACCGCCCTATCCCGGCGGACTCCCGGTCGGCGCCGAATGGGTGTCCACAGTGGACTCGTCGACGGTGTGCTTTCCCTACGACGGTTCTCCCGTCGCCGAGGCGCCGGTGGGTTCCGCGGAGCTGGCGCGGCGTGCCGTGGACGAAGCGATCGCCGTTTCGCGCGCCGTGGCGACGCTTCCGTCGCGGACAAGGCGTTCGCTCCTGCTCGACGTCGGTGTCGCGCTGGAAAACGAGCGGGAGGCGCTGGAACGGCTTCTCGTGCTGGAGAGCGGAAAACCTCTCGTCGACTGCCGGGTCGAAGTGGCCCGCACGATCGTCACCTGGCAAGGGGCCGCCGAAGAGGTGTCCCGCGTGCACGGCGAGACCGTGCCGCTCGACCTGCTGCCCTCCGGCGACGGGCTCACCGGGTTCTGGACCAGACGGCCGATCGGGGTCGTGATCGGCATCGCCGGGTTCAACTACCCGCTGCTGCTGGCATCGCACAAGATCGCGCCCGCGATCGCGGCCGGGTGCCCCGTGGTGTGCAAACCCGCGCCGCAGACGCCGCTCGCGACACTTTGGCTGGTGCACCTCGTCCGCGAGGCCGCCGCGAAGCTCGGCGCGCCCGCGGAAATGGTCCAGCTGGTCACCGGGGACGCCGAGGTCGGTTCGACGCTCGTCACGGATCCTCGCGTCGGCGCGGTGTCGTTCACCGGATCGGCCGAGGTGGGGCACCGGATCGCGCGTGCCGCCGCACCGCGCAAAACGCTGCTCGAACTCGGCTCCAACTCGGCACTGATCGTCGCCGAGGACGCCGATCTCGCCGCGGCCGTGGACGCGGTGATCCGTGGCGGGTTCTACGCGTCCGGGCAGGCGTGCATCTCCGTCCAGCGGGTGCTGCTCACCGCACCGGTCGCCGACGAGTTCACCGCCGCGCTGCTGGCCCACATCGGCGACATCGCGACAGGCGATCCGCGCGACGAGACCACCAGGGTCGCCGCGCTCGTCGACTCCGCCGCCACCGAACGGGCGCTGTCCTGGGTTTCCGCCGCGGTCGCCGCGGGGGCGAGGCTGCTCGCCGGTGGCGAGGCGGACGGCACGGTCATCCGCCCCACCGTGCTCGCCGAGGTTCCCGACGACGCCGACTGCTGGGCGGAAGAGGTGTTCGCCCCGGTCGTCTGCCTGCGCACGGTGTCCGATGTGGACGAAGCGTTCGCAGTGGCCAACGCCTCGCGGTACGGCCTGCACGCGAGCGTTTTCAGCCGTTCGCTGCGCACCGCGTTCCGCGCGCTCGACGAACTGGAAGTGGGTGGTGTGGTGATCAACGAAGTCCCGGGGTTCCGCTCGGACACCATGCCCTACGGCGGGGTGAAGGATTCCGGGATCGGCCGCGAAGGCCCGCGGTTCGCCGTCGAAGAGCTGACTGTGACCAGGATGGCGGTGATCCGGCCATGAGTGACGCTCGCGAGCGAATCGAAGACACGAGCGGGTACGCGAACCTCTTCCGGCTCGACGGCAAGCGCGCGGTCGTGCTCGGCGCCGGGAGCGGGATCGGCAGGGAGTCGGCACGCGCGCTCGCCGCCCACGGCGCCGAGGTGATCTGCGCCGACCGCGATCCCGGCGCGGCGGCGGAAACCGGCGCCGGCGAGGTGTACGAGCTGGACCTGCTCGACCGCGAAGGCGTCGCACGCGCGGCCCGCGAATTCGGCGCCCTGGACGTCGTGGTGCTGACCGCCGCGATGAACGTCCGCAAGCGGATCCTCGACTACACGCGCGAGGAGTTCGACCGCGTCGTCGCGCTGAACCTCGGGGCGACGTTCGAGGTCGTGCGCGTGTTCGGCGGCCCGATGGTCGAACGCGGCGCGGGCAGCATCATCGGGTTCTCGTCGATCCGCGGTACCACCGTCGAACCGGGCCAGGGGGTTTATGCCGCCACCAAGGCGGGCCTCGTCCAGTTCTTCCGCACCGCGGCCGCCGAGTTCGGGCCCGCGGGCGTCCGGGTCAACGCGATCGCGCCCGGCGTCGTCGAAACACCGCTGACCGCGCAGATCAAGGCCGATCCGAGCTGGTACGAGGCCTACGCGGAGAAGAGCGCGCTCGGCAGGTGGGCGAAGCCGAGCGAACTCGCGGGCGCCGTCGTGTACCTCGCCTCCGACGCGGCGAGCTTCGTCACCGGCAGCGTGCTCGCCGTGGACGGCGGCTGGACGGCGGTCGACGGCCGCTACACCCCACCGGCATCGTGACCGGGACGGATCGGAAAACGGAGGCGCGAGCATGACGGATCTGAGCGCGGTCGAACTCGTCGAGGCCTACCGGGCGGGCACGGTGTCACCGGTCGAGGCCACCGACGCGGTGCTGGCGAGGATCGAAGCACGGGAGCCCGGACTGCACGCGCTCTACGCGCTGGATCAGGCACGGGCGCGGTTCGCCGCGAAGGAGTCCGAAGCCCGCTGGCAGGCGGGTGAGCCGCTCGGCCCGATCGACGGCGTGCCCTTGACGATCAAGGAAAACATCGCCACCGAGGGAACTCCGGTCCCGCTGGGCACCGCCGCGACGGAGCTGGTGCCCGCGCCTGCCGACGCTCCCGCGGCGGCCCGGATCAGGGAAGCGGGCGGTGTCCTGCTCGCGAAGACCACCATGCCCGACTACGGCATGCTCACCTCGGGCCTGTCGAGCTTCCACACCACGAGCAGGAACCCGTGGGACCGCGCGCGCACGCCGGGCGGGTCGAGCGCGGGCGCCGCCGCGGCGGCCGCGGCGGGCTACGGCCCGCTGCACGTCGGCACCGACATTGGCGGCTCGATCCGGCTTCCCGCCGGCTGGTGCGGTCTCGTCGGGCTTAAGCCGAGCTTCGGCCGTGTCCCGGTGGATCCGCCCTACATCGGCAGGGTGGCGGGCCCGCTGACCAGGACCGTCGCCGATGCCGCGCTCCTGATGTGCGTGCTGGCCCGCCCCGACGCACGTGACCACATGTGCCTGCCGCCCGAGGAACTCGCTTGGCAGGATTTGGAAGGCGACCTGCGGGGGCTGCGCGTCGGCCTGCACCTCGATGCCGGTACCGGTCTGACCGTCACCGAAGACATCCGCGCCGCCGTGATCGAAGCGGCGCGCCTGTTCGAATCCGCGGGCGCCGTCGTCGAACCCGTCGATCCGTTCCTGACCACCGAAATGCTCACCGGACTCGACCGGTTCTGGCGGGTGCGGGCCTGGTCCGACCTGAGCGCGCTGCCCGAACAGCGGCGCGCGAAAGTCTTGCCCTACATCGCCGACTGGGCCCGCGGCGGCGCCGAACTGTCCGGAGTGGACACCTACCGTGCCTTCGCGCAGATCGACGCCTTGAGCGCCGCGACCCTCCGCGCCACCGAACCGTTCGACTTCGTGCTCTCACCCACCAGCCCGGTACCCGCCCCGCCCGCCGAATGGGCCTCGCCGACGAACGACCCCCGTCGCCCCTTCGACCACATCGGTTTCACCGTGCCGTACAACATGTCTCGCCAGCCCGCCGCCTCGGTGAACTGCGGCTACACCGCCGACGGCCAGCCGATCGGCCTGCAGATCTCCGGCCGCCGCTTCGACGACGTCGGCGTCCTGCGCACCACCGCCGCCTACGAACGCCTCCGCCCCACCCAACGCCCCTGGCCGAACTGACTCACCCGACCAGCTTCTCCAACACCAGATCCAACACCTGCTGCGCGCCCCCGCACACATCACCGTGATCACCGGCGGCCAAGCTGAAGGACGCTGCGAGAGCCTGATTGCCCGCGAAGTCGGCGAAGACGATGCAAATGGGAGAGCCGCCTGGGGTATCCGCCGAGGTGAGTTGCCAGGCAATCGCGGGAAAGCCGCGAACAGACACTGGTTTGGCCTTGGCAGAGGGCAGTTGATACGAGCGCACCTCGGATGCGGGTTGCCCTTCTGAGTAGAGGATCAGGATGGCATCGGGCACGCTAGCCGGTGCTCGGTATGCCTCGCAGGTCGAACCCGACATTTTGACCGGCGGCACGACTTGGTTCAGGGCTTCTTTTCGGTTGCTGAGTTGGAAGCGTTCGTCGATGGTCTTGGGCATGATTTGGCATGGATGCTCCCGATACCGCGCCACGTCGACCGCCTTCGTCGGAGGCGGTGAAGTCGGTATCGAGGTAGCTGGTTGGGGATCAGGTGCGCCGGAGCAACCGATCAGCAGCAGTGCCCAGCACGATGTCAATACCGTGGCGCATTTGCCCATTTTGCCCATCTGATCTCGTCACCCGTCGAGACGTTGCTGTAGGACGCTTTTCGGCTTGCTCGCGCCGTCAGGCCGCCTTGCGCCGTCCGCCTTGACCTTCTCGCCCTCCACTCGCGCGTCGAACTGGCTCACATCCCGTGCCGCCGAATAGAATGCGCTGTAGTGGAACTCCGGTTTGGTCACGTCGATGACCGGTGGTGTCGGGGCAAATAATTCGTTCTTTTCGGCAGACATTTCACTGCGTGCTTTTTCTATAATTGACTTCGCGTCATTGATGCCGGACTTGAATGCATCTATGATCTGGCTACGTCCTCCTGTGTAGCCTTTTGCTACATCTTTGTATGTTGCATCGTCCACTGCGCGCTGAATGGTCGTCCCGGATGCTGAGATGATGAAACCGACAGTCGTGCTGAGGATGCTCCCGCCCAGTCCGATCCCGGTGAGTGTGGTAACTAGCGAGGCTCCCAGCCCGATTGCATACTTGGTGTCGGCTTCTTCGCTCAATTTCATCGCCTTGTCTGCGGCGGCCATGGTGGCCGCCGCCAAGGCGCAGTAGTCCTTCCTTATATGGGTAGATATCCCCAGTAACACTACCAAGGACCTGATTGTTGCGAGAGTGTATTTGGACTGCTGGCCGACAAATCCCTGGATCATGGACACTTGGGGCTGGAACGCTCGAGCGCCATCGCCCTGCCAATCCTGGACCGAGTAATCAATCGAGCGAAACGCGTCGATGAGATCCGATGACTCGGTCAGGGACATGCTCCGGCACACGGTTTGCATGCGTTCGAACTCGTCGGAGATCTTTTGCGGGTCGAGGCTGAGCACGTCCAGCGCGTCGTGGTGCAGCGAGCGAACGATGGTGTCTCCGGGGCTGCCCGGGATGCCCGGCGAACCGGGCCAGGCGTCACCGCCCGCGTCGTTGAGCAGGTCGATGATCTTGGCGCCGAGTTTCTCCGCGGTGTCGAGTACTTGGTGATCCGATGGCCAATCCGGCACTGTCGTCCCCCGCTCAGCGCTGGCCGTCGGCTCGTCGGTACAGGGCGACGATCCCGCTGGCCGCCTGCGCGGTGGCGTAAACCACTTCGCAGCCGTGTTTCTGCCGAGCCGCGACCTCGTCCGAATAAGTGGCGTAGGCCGACTGGAACTCGGCGACCTCCGCCATGCTGCCACCCGGTCCGGCGAGACCCTCATGACTCGTGAGCACGCCGAGCTGGTCCCGCATGATGTCGCCTATCTCCGGAAGCGCGTCATCCGCCACGCGCTGGAGTTGCTCCAGATCGACCTCGAAACTTCCGTCCGGCATGTCGCCCCTCCCAAAGCTCCTTGCCGAGTACCGAAGTGCCTCATTGTAATCAGCGAATAGCGATTGGTAGCCGAGTTCGGGAGAAAGCCGGTCGACGCGACCCGTTCGGCGTAGCGCTACCGGGCGAAGGGTGTTCCGCTCAACACCCCGAGTTCGTTCGCGATCTCCCGGGCCTCTGCTTGGAACTGCGCGAGTTCCTTGCGCAGTTCAGCGTTGTGCGGCCAGGCGAGTTCGTGGCTGTTGCTGCCGACGTCGGATGGGCGGAGTTCGAGGTGCTCGTCGAGCCGGGGGTGCCACCGGGTGAGCAGGTGCGGCAGCAGGTCGTCGAGCAGCCTGCCGAAGATCGATTCGAGCCCCGGTCGCACCGCTGTCGACCGCCGCAGTGCGAGCGGGTGCAGGTCAGCCCGGATTTCGCGGAGACGCACCATCAACGTGTGGAGTGAGCCGAGAGCCTTCTGCAGGGAGCCTTCACCGGAGGGCAGTTCGCGGACCGCGATGCGGTACCGCAACTCGTTGAGCACGCGGTGCGCGCCACGCTGCTCTTCCTCGTCCAGTTTCGTGCGCTGCGACCGGGAAGCGACCGCGGGCCGGGACGAGCGGGTTCGCAACGTCAGCACGCGCAGGGTCGCGGCGCGCAACCGCTCCGCCTGGGCGGGTTCCGGATCGCCTTGGCGCAGCGCGAGCGCGAACGCCGGTGGGAGTTCGAATTCTTCGCCGAGTGGCGAACCGCGCAGCACTCCGCGGCTCAACAGCGCCACAACGTGCTCGTGCGCCGATTCGAACTCGGCCGCCCGGTTCGTCCCGCGCGCGACCGCGAGCGCATCGGCGAGCAGCAGCACCGACACCGGTGACGGGGCGACGGCCGTGAACACGCGCACCGCGTCCCAGGAGTCCCGCACCTCGGGCAGCAGCCGGTCGATCGTGGGCGCCAGCTGGGTCGCCGGTGTGCTGTACAGCCCGTCCAGGATGTGCGGCGGGTCGAGCACGGCCCCGGCTTTACCGAGCCGGATCCGCAGTCCGGTGTCGCCGCTCGCGGCCTCGCTCAGATCCTCGGGCAGCTCGGTTTCGAGATCGCCCAGCTCCAGGCTCACCCCCAGCTCCGCCAGTCGCGGATCCCTGGTAAGCAGCAGGCACGCGGCCTCGCGGGGGAGCAGCCGCCGCACTTCGGCCGGCTCGCCGCGAACGTCGTCGAGCACCCACAGCCGATCCGCGCCGTCCTGCTCGCGCTCGGGCTGCCAGGCCACGCCGCCGGAGAACGCCGACCCGAACCGGCGTACGTACTCGACCGCGAGCGCGGTCTTCCCGATCCCGGCGACCCCGTGCACCGCGACCACCGGTGCGGGCGCCCGCTCGGTCAACGGGCCGATCGGCCGCAGCGCCGAATGCAGCCACCACTGCTCGGCCCACCGCCCGGCGAAGGGGTTCGGTGCCGCGGCACGGGGTCGCTCGGTCAGCCACCGGGGCTCCCGGCCCCCGAAGTCGCCGATCACCCCGCCGGTCTCCGCCACTCGCGCCACGACCTCGCCGACGAGCCGGTCGAGCGCCTCCTTCGTGGCCGGGTGGCTCGCGATCAAGGTGTCCCGCAGCCGCTCGGGTCCGATGTGGTCGATCGACGACTCCGGGTTGACCAGCAGCACCCGTCCGTCGCCCGCCAGATACGCCGCGGTCAGCTCCTCCTGGCAGTACCACCGAGACGGGTACGTCACGCTGTAGTAGGCGAGAAGCACGCGGCTCCCGTTCAGTGCCGCTCGAACACTGTCCGAAATGGACTTGAACGGCTTGATCCGTTCGGTGTCGAGGAAAACGTCCAGCCCGGCGCGTTCGAGCCTCGTGACCACGCGCTTGACCTGCGCGTCGTCGTCGCGGTCGTAGCTGATGAAGACGTCCGGCATCGTTCCCCCCGTGGTGTGACGACCGGTTCCCGTCACCGTAGCGCCCTAGACTGCACCCATGAGCGATGACGACCGCGCATTGGCCTGGGCGCTGCACGTCGAGCTGGCCAGCCGCGTCACGGCGGTCGAGCTGCGGCCGGGCGAAGGCCTGCTGTCCGAAGCGCTGGACAGCCTGCACAGCGTGTTCGCCACGGCCAGAACGGCACTGGCCGGTCACGTGCCCCCGGTGGGGGTCGGCCCGGAGTCGGTGCAGGGACTGGTGATCCGCATGCTCAACGGCGGGATCCGCCCCTTCCTCACCCGGTGGCACCCGCGCCTCGCGCACTACCGCGGGCTGCGCGCGCCCGGGGTCAGCGAACTGGAACACGAGCAGGCTTGGGAGCACGACGACCAGTTCCGGGCCGAGCTCGCCGAGCTGCAGGTGCTCCTGCGCGACATCGCGCGCCGTTTCGCCGAGCTCGCGGGCGCGGATTCCCTCCTGCTTCCGATGGGAGGTGTCCGCTGATGGGGCGCCGACTGCGCGCCGTGCGTCCGAAGGACGTCAGCGTCAAGCTGAAGCTGCCGTTCCTCGGCGAGTTCGGCGGCACCTGGGCGCCTCAGCGCGCCGAAGCCGAGGCGGCTTGGGAGCTGTACGTGGAGCTGGTGACCAGGATCGCCGTGGTCGAACTGCGCCCCGGTGAAGGCCTTGCGCGCGAAGCGTTGACCAGCATCTACAGTCTGTTCGGCACCACTCGCGAAATCCTGCGCAAGTACGGCCCGGCCGTCTCACCGGCCGACCACCGGGGCGATTTCACCTTCGGCACGATCGCGATCACCGTGCTGAACGCGACCTTGCGGCCGTTGCTCAGCCGGTGGCACCCGCGTCTCGGGTCCTGGGAGGCGGCCTGCCCGGAGAAGACCGCCGCTGTCGACCACGAAAACGCTTGGGAACACATCGGCGAGCTTCGCGGCGAGCTGGAAAGCGTCCGGCGCAGCCTGGTCGACCTCGCCGAACTGCTCGCCGAGGTCGCGGGGGCCGCTCCGCTCGTCACGGATCCCCGGCTCTTTGGCGACCACGAAAAACAGCGGGGGGGGGTAGCGGATTATTGAAGGCCGCGTAAGCGGCCCTTCCTCACGACGACGCGGTCGCCGCGAGGGCGAGGATTCGGCGCGCGTTGTCGACATGGAGGCTTTCGATCATCCGCCCGTCCACGGTGACCACGCCCTTGCCCGCGGATTCGAAGGCGTCGATGATCTTGCGGGCGTTTTCGACCTCTTTCTCCGAAGGGGAGAAGACCCGGTTGCACGGTTCGAGCTGGCCGGGGTGCACGAGCGTCTTGCCGTCGAAGCCGAACTGCCTGGCCTGCACGCATTCCGCTTCGAAGCCTTCGAGGTCCTTCACGTCGTTGTAGACGCCGTCGAGGATCACCTTGCCGTGCGCGCGGGTGGCGAGCAGCGCCATCGAGAGCGCGCCGAGCAGCGGTGCGCGATCCGGCGCGGCTTCGGTGTGCAGTTCCTTGGCCAGGTCGTTCGTGCCCATCACCAGCACGGTCAGCCGGTCGCTGGCCGAAACGATTTCCTCGGCGTGCAGGATCGCGGTCGGCGTTTCGAGCATCGCCCAGATCTTGGTGTGCTCCGGGGCGCCCGAAAGTTCGAGCGCGCGTTCGATGTTCTGCACTTCGCGGGCCGAAGAAACCTTCGGCACGACTACCGCTGCCGGACCGGCCTGTGCGGCGGCGCGCAGGTCCGCGTCGTGCCATTCGGTGTCGATCGCGTTGACCCTGATCGTGATTTCCCGCTCGCCGTATTCGCCGGAGGCGGCCGCGGCGCACACCCGGTCGCGTGCGGCTTCCTTGTCGTCGGGGGCGACCGCGTCCTCGAGGTCGAGGATCAGCGCGTCCGCGGCGAGAGTCTTCGCCTTTTCCAGCGCGCGCTCGTTGGCGCCCGGCATGTACAGCACGGATCTGCGCGGCTTGACGGTCGCGGGCCGGTCCGGTCCGGGTGAATCAGGCATTCTCCAGAGCCTCCTTTGTCGCGGCGTCGTAGGCCGCGGCCAGTTCAGGGTCGCGTGCGGCGAGCGCGTCCGCCAGTTCGGCGACCACCCTGCACTGCTTGACCGACGCGTCGTCCTGCATCTTCCCGTCGATCATCACCGCGCCCGTGCCGTCGCCCATGGCCGCGATCACGCGCCGGGCCCACGCCACGTCGGACGGCTCCGGCGAGAACACCTTCTTCGCGATGTCGATCTGCGCCGGGTGCAGGCTCCACGCGCCGACGCAGCCGAGCAGGAACGCGTTGCGGAACTGGTCCTCGCACGCCACGACGTCGCGGATGTCCCCGAACGGGCCGTAGTAGGGCAGGATCCCGTTGGCCGCGCACGCGTCGACCATGCGCGCGACCGTGTAGTGCCACAGGTCCTGCTGGTAGGTCGTGCGGCCTTCGGTCAGATCTTCGCCGGTGGGGTCGGTGCGCACCAGGTATCCGGGGTGGCCGCCGCCGACGCGCGTCGTCTTCATCCGCCTGCTCGCCGCGAGGTCGGCGGGGCCGAGCGAGATGCCCTGCATGCGCGGGCTGGCGCCGGCGATCTCTTCGACGTTCGCGACGCCGCTCGCCGTCTCCAGGATGGCGTGCACGAGCAGCGGCTCGGTCAGCCCGGCGCGCGCTTCGAGCTGCGCGAGCAGCCGGTCGACGTAGTGGATGTCCTGCGCGCCCTCGACCTTCGGCACCATGATCACGTCGAGCTTGTCGCCGATCTCGGTGACGAGCGTGATCAGGTCGTCGAGGACCCAGGGCGAATCGAGGCTGTTGACCCTGGTCCACAGCTGGGTCTGGCCGAAGTCGTTGGCCTTCGCGACGTCGACGAGGCCTTGGCGCGCCGCTTCCTTGCGATCGGCGCGCACGGCGTCTTCGAGGTTGCCGAGCAGCACATCGACCTTCTTGGCGATGTCCGGCGCCTTCGCCACCATCTTCTCGTTGCTGGGGTCGAAGAAGTGGATCATGCGGGACGGCAGCGGCGGAATCTCCCGCACGGGTGCGGGCGCACCGACAGCCAGCGGTGCGAAGAAGTCCTTCGGCGAACGCATCGACCCTCCAAGGCGGCACAGTTAACTCACGGGTAACCGTATCGGTGCCCGGCGCCCGGCGCTGCGGTGAAGCTCACCTCCGGCCCTTTCGTGGACGCGCGCAACAAAAGGCCTTCAATGTCCACAGTGGAGTTCACGGGCGGTGCTGCGCTGCACCGTTGGGGTACTCCGGGACGCGGCCGGAGATCGCGAACGTGATTATCGGCGTGGCACAGGACACACGATTTCGCAGGGTCACACCACTCACCTCGCCCTCACCCGTCCGGCGGCAGGGTCGGGCCGAAGTCGGACGACCGCCCGTCGACCGGTCACCGACCGCTGAGCGCCGTCGATCGCAGTCCTCCGGCCAACCCGGAGACCTATGCGTTCCGCACTGGTAATCAATTCATATGCCGCTTTCGGGCGGCGGGGTTCTGGCGGTACGGAAAAGGAGGCGTCTCGTGGCGGTCACACCAGGGCACACGGAGAACACCGAGGTCACCAACGGTGGCACCCGGTCATTCCCCACCCGCGTCGTGCCGCGTATCGAGCTGCCCGCGAGTACCTCCGAGCTGGCGACCGAGGCCGCCGCGCAGCTCGGCTGGGACGGGGTCGTCCTGCCCGAGGTCACGATGCTGGGCCGCCGGGTCTGCGTCGTCGCCCAGCTACGCACCGACGTGCACGCCGAGCGCATCGCGATGGGTGTCGGTCCCGTCTCCGATCGCGCCACCGTGGCCACCTGGACCTGGCCGGAGTTCGCCGCGACCGCGCCGGCGCCCGCCGCCGAGATCATCGGCGTCCTCGCGGTCGCGCGGCACTGGCGCACCGCGATGGCCTCCGCGGTTCCGTTCGCGCGCTACGGCGAGGCCGCCATGGTGCTCCCGTCGTCCGCCGTGCTGACCAAGGACTACGTCGACAACTGCCTGCCGCGTGCCCGCGCCTACGGCCTCGCCGTGGTGACCGCCGACGAGGACGCGGTGGTCGACCTCGATCTGCCCGGCCGCACCGAGCGGATGCTGCTCGACGAGGACGCGGTGTCCCGCTGGGTCAACGAGATGGTCTACGAGCAGCTGCTCGCGTCGTACGACCTGCCGGTCGGCGTCGACTGACCAACCGACCTAGGGTTGATCGCATGCGCGTTGTGATTGCCGGAGGACACGGTCAGATCGCCCTTCGCCTGGAGCGGGTGCTCGCCGCCCGCGGTGACCAGGCCGTCGGCATCATCAGGAACCCCGAGCACGCGGCCGACCTGCGGGATTCGAGCGCCGAACCCGCCGTGCTCGACCTCGAGAACGCGACGCCGGACGAGGTCGCGGAGGTGCTGAAGGGCGCCGATGCGGCCGTGTTCGCCGCGGGAGCCGGTCCTGGCAGTGGCACGGCCCGCAAGGACACCGTCGACAGGGCCGCTGCGGCGCTCTTCGCCGACGCCGCCGAGCGCGCGGGCGTGCGCAGGCACATCCAGGTCAGTGCGATGGGCCTCGGCCGGGCCGACGACCCCGGCGTGGGCGAAACCTTCGCGATCTACCTGCGCGCGAAGAAGGCGGCGGAGGACGATCTGCGGGCGCGTGACCTGGACTGGACGATCCTGCGCCCCGGCCACCTCGTCGACGACCCGGGCACGGGCAACGTGCACCTCGCGGACTCCGTCGACGTCGGTGACATCACCCGCGACGACGTCGCCGCGGTCTTGGCCGCCCTGCTGGACGAGCCCCGCACGATCCGCCGCACGCTGGAGCTCGTCGCCGGGAACACCCCGATCGACGAGGCGTTGGAACGGATCTGATGAGTTGTCCACAGGCCAGGCTCGACTGTGGACAACCCCGGCCTGCGGCCTGCTTTCCGATCCGCCCCGACGGCGACCTCGGTAGACTGGAGCGGGGTCGCCCCCCGGGATGGGTGGGGGCTACGTAGGTACCAGTAGAGGCACGGCGACTAGCGGCCCAATACCTGGTCCAGGTAGGCGTTTCCGAACACGCCTGCCGGGTCGACCTCCTTGCGCACCCGCACGAAATCGTCGAAGCGCGGGTACCGGTCCCGCAGCACGCTGGCGTCGAGATCGTGCATCTTCCCCCAGTGTGGTCGCCCGCCGACGACGCCCGCGATATCCGCGAAAGCGGCGAAGTACTGGCGGTACGGCATGCCGACGAACTGGTGGATCGCGATGTAGGCGGAGTCGCGGCCGTGCGCGGTCGAGAGCCAGATGTCGTCCGCGGCCGCCACCCGCACCTCCACCGGGAAAGCGACCGGGGTTTCCAGTCGCGGCACCAAAGCGCGCAGTTCGGCCAGCACGTCGTGCACGGATTCCCGCGGCACGGCGTATTCGGTTTCGACGAACCGCACACCGCGGTGGGTCACGAAAACCCGGTGCGACAGATCGCTGTACTCCCTTGTGGACAGTAGCGACGAAGCGAGCTTTCCCAGCGGGCGCACCAGTTTCGGCACCATGCGACCCGTCCGGCACAGCGCGCCGAACGCGAGGTTTTCGGTGATCTCGTAGTCGATGAACTGCTTGGCCCTGCTCAACGGCCTGCGTTCCGCGTCATCCGGCAACCGGTTGTTGCGCTTCACCAGCGCGTTCCTGCCGTACGGAAACCAGTAGAACTCGAAGTGGTCGTTCTCCTCGGCGAACTGGTCGAACCCTTCCAGCACCTGTTCCAACGGTTCGGGCCGCTCCTGCGCGGAGAGCACGAACGAAGGCTCGCACTGCAGCGTGACTGTCGAGATCACGCCGAGCGCGCCGAGCCCCACCCGTGCCGCGGCGAACAGTTCCGGGCGGCGGTCCGCGGAGCACGTGACCACGGAACCGTCCGCCAGCACCAGTTCCAGTTCGACGATCTGCGTGGCGAGCCCGCCGAGCCGCGCGCCGGTGCCGTGCGTGCCGGTGGACACCGCGCCCGCGATCGTCTGCTCGTCGATGTCGCCGAGGTTCGTCATCGCCAGCCCGAGCGCGTCCAGATCGGCGTTCAGCTTGCGCAGCTTGGTCCCCGAGCGCACGGCCACCCGGCCGGATTCGATGTCGGCGGAGACGATCCCGGTCCACGCCGTGAGATCGATGGCGTCGGAATCGGCGACCGCGATCGGGGTGAACGAATGCCCGCTGCCCCACGCCCGCACGCGCCTGCCTTCGACAGCCACCCCGGCCACCACTTCGGCGAGTTCGGCCGTGCTGCGCGGGGTGTGCACCCGCTGCGGGGTCGCGGTCGCGGTGCCGGCCCAGTTGGTCCACTGCGTCATGCGCTCACCTGATCCTTGAAGCCCGAGTGACGGAAACGATAAGTGAATAGAATTCGCGTTTCAAGCTCTGGTGTCGTACCGTAATCCGGGTGACCAGTGTGACCGCTTCGGCGTTCGACCTCGCGACCAAAGCACTCGACCCGCCCTTCGCGATCGTCGACCTCGACGCCTTCGACGCGAACGCGGCGGACCTCGTGCGCCGCGCGGACGGCAAGCCCATCCGCGTGGTGAGCAAATCGGTCCGCTGCCGCTACCTGCTCGAACGCGTGCTGGCGAAGCCGGGGTTCACCGGGCTCATGAGCTACTCGCTCGCCGAAGCCGTTTGGCACGTCGAGCAGGGCACCGCCGACGACATCGTGGTCGCCTACCCGACGGCCGACCACGGGGCGCTGCGGGCGCTCGCCGCCGACGACCGGGCCCGCTCGTCGATCGCGATCATGGTCGACTCGACCGAGCACCTCGACCTCGTCGACGCCGCGCTCGGCCACGACCACCCCGAGATCAGGGTGTGCCTCGAACTGGACGCCTCGTTCCGCCCGCTGCGCGGGGTGCACGTCGGCACCCGCCGCTCGCCGGTGTTCACCGCGCGCCAGGCGGCCGAGCTCGCGAAGAAAATAGTCGCGCGCAAGGGTTTCCGGCTGGTCGGGCTGATGGCGTACGAAGGTCAGATCGCCGGGCTCCCCGATCTCGCGGGGCCGAAGCCGAAGAACGCGATCGTCGGCATGCTCCAGCGCAGGTCCGCCGCCGAACTCGCCGAGCGAAGGGGCGCGGCGGTCGCGGCCGTGCGCGCCGTCGCCGACCTCGAGTTCGTCAACGGCGGCGGCAGCGGCAGCATCGAGAGCACCGGCGCCGACACCTCGGTCACCGAGATCGCGGCCGGATCGGGACTCATCGGCCCGACCCTGTTCGACGGGTATTCGCGGTTCCACCCCAAACCGGCCGCGCTGTTCGCGCTGCCCGTGGTGCGCCGTCCCACCAAGAAGATCGCGACGCTGTTCTCGGGTGGTTACGTCGCTTCCGGGCCTGCCGAGCCTTCGCGGCTCCCGTCCCCGTACCTGCCGAAGGGGCTTTCGCTGCTCGGGCTCGAAGGAGCGGGCGAAGTGCAGACCCCGGTCACCGGCAAGGCGGCCAGGTCGCTGCGGATCGGCGACCGCGTCTGGTTCCGCCACGCGAAAGCCGGCGAGCTGGCGGAGCGGTTCACCGAGTACCACATCGTCGTCGGCGGAACCGTCGAACGGACCGTGCCGACCTTCCGCGGCGACGGCGAGAGCTTCGGCTGACCCGAAAGCGATTAAGCGGAATCCACCACGGTTGTCCACAGCTTTCGCGGCCTGTGGACAACTGGGGGCAACCGGTGGATTACTACTCCCCGAGCCTGCTGGCCAGGTACAACTTGATGACGTGCTTGGTCTCCGCGACCACTTCGGGGTCACCCTGTGGAGAACGTCGGAAGGCGAGATTGAGCAGTGCGTCGGCTACTTCGACGGCCACCGAGATGGGCATCGTGACCTGATCCGCCGGCACGTTCAGCTTGTCGGTCAGCAGGCTCGCGAGCGATTCCGAGACCACCGAGTTGTTGTCCCGGCGCTCGTCGAGCAGCCGCAGGTCCACCACGTCGCCGAAGTGCACCTTCGAAAACCCCGGCACGTCCCGGTGCATGTGCAGGTAGATGTCCAGCATCGAGTCGACCACGTCCCACCAGTGCGAGTGGTCGACGGCACCGAGCCGCTCGGTCACCGCGCCGAGGAAGCGTTCGAGGTTCCGCTGCGTCAACGCCTGGACGACGGCGCGCTTGTCCGGGAAGAACTGGTACAGCGAGCCGACCGCGACCCCGGCCCGCTTCGCGATCAAGGTCGTGGTCAGCGCGTCATAACCGATCTCGTCGATGAGCTGTGCGGCGGCGTCCAGCATCTGCTCGACGCGCTTGGCGCTGCGCTGCTGCACCGGTTTCCGGCGCAGAGCCGTGGTCGGGGCCGCGTCGCCGCTGGCCTTCGTGTCGGACACGTCGTGCTCCATCCTTCGCTGAACAGCGACTTTAGCGTGTCGGCGGGCTTCCCCCCGGTCGAGGGAACGGCTAGTATCTGAGAACTTTTCATGTTAGTCGAGGAAAGGTGTCGTAGTGGAGAACCTGTCCTTCCCCCGCGAATTCCTTTGGGGCGTCTCGACTTCGGCGTTCCAGATCGAAGGCGCCGTCGACGAGGGCGGTCGCGGTCCGTCCATTTGGGACACCTTCACCGAGACTCCAGGCAAGATCGCGAACGGTGAGCACGCGCGTGTCGCGGCCGATCACTACCACCGTCATCCCGAGGACGTCGCACTGATGAGTGATCTTGGGGTCGGCGCCTACCGGTTCTCCTTCGCCTGGCCCCGGATCCTGCCCGACGGCAAGGGCGCCCCGAACGCCGAGGGCCTCGCGTTCTACGACCGGCTGATCGACTCGGTGTGCGAAGCGGGCATCGCGCCCGTGGCCACGCTGTACCACTGGGACACGCCGCAGCCCGTCGAAGACGCCGGTGGCTGGCTCGCCAGGGACACCGCGGAACGGTTCGCCGAATACGCCGCGATCATGGGCGAGCGGTTCGCCGACCGCGTCCGGATGTGGATCCCGCTCAACGAACCCATGGTCATGTCGATCTACGGCTACGCGATCGGCGAGTACGCGCCGGGGAAGGCGCTCCTGCTCGACGCGGTGCCCACCGCGCACTACCAGCACCTGGCTCACGGACTTTCGGTGCAGGCGCTGCGCGCGGCGGGCGCGACGCGCATCGGCACCGCGAACAACCACAGCCCGATCTGGCCCGAAGCCGACACCGAACCGGAAAACGCCGCCGCGCGCTGGCTCGACGCGCTGATCAACCGCCTCTACGCGGATCCGGTGCTGCTCGGCGAGTACCCCGCCGAGCTGGTCGAGCACCTGCCGGACGGGTTCGCCGAAGACCTGCCGACCATCGCGCAGCCGCTCGACTTCTACGGCGTCAACTACTACGAACCGCAGGGCGTGCGGGCGCCGGGACCGGGCAACCCGCTCCCGTTCGAACTGCGCCCGGTCGAGGGGTATCCGATGACCACCAACGATTCCCCGATCGTGCCCGAAGCGCTGCGGGAGCTGCTGCTCGACTTCCACCGCCGCTACGCCGACCGGCTTCCGCCCGTCTACCTGACCGAAAACGGCTGCAGCTTCGACGACCGCGTCGCAGAGGACGGCGGCGTGCGCGACCCCGAGCGGATCGACTTCCTCGTCGAACACCTTTCGGCCGTGCGGGCCGCGATGGACGCCGGGGTGGACGTCCGCGGGTACTTCGTGTGGTCCCTGCTCGACAACTTCGAATGGTCGAAGGGGTACGCGCCGCGGTTCGGGCTCGTGCACGTCGACTACGAAACCCTGCGGCGCACACCGAAGGATTCCTTTGCCTGGTACCGGAAACTGGTCCGCGATGAGTAGCGCCCCGCCCCTGCCCGCCGCGCTCGCCGAGCCGGTCGTCCGGGTCCGCGCCGGGTGGACGAGCCTGCTGTTCCTCGCCAACATCGGGCTCTGGCTCGGGATCTACGCGCCGATCCAGGTGCTGCTGCCGAACCAGGCCGAGCTGCTCGACTCGGCGAACAAGGAGTTCGTGTTCGGGCTGGTCACCGGAATCGGCGCGGCGGTCGCGCTGGTGGTGAACCCGGTGATCGGGATGCTGTCGGACCGCACCTGCTCGCGGTTCGGCCGCCGCCACCCGTGGACGGTCGCGGCGATGGTGGTTTCGGCGGCCGGGCTGGGCGTGCTGGCGGCCGCCGGGTCCGTCGCCGTGATGACGCTGGGCTGGTGTCTCGTGCAGGCCGGGCTCAACGCGCTGCTCGCCACGCTCATGTCGGCGGTGCCCGACCGGGTGCCGGTCGACCAGCGGGCGGAGATCGGCGGCTACGTCGGGATCGCGCAGATGCTGGGCACCGTGCTCGGCGCCCTGCTGGTCACCGAACTCGTCACAACGCTGGCCGCCGGGTACCTCGCCTGCGCGGCGGTGGTCGTCGCGCTGGCGGGCTTGTTCGTCCTGCGCACACCCGACATCGCACTGCCGCGCGAGTGGCGCCCGCGGGGCCGCCCGCTCGAAACGCTGAAAACGCTGTGGGTGTCGCCGCGGCAGCACCCCGACTTCGCCTGGGCGTGGGCCTGCCACTTCATGATCAACCTCGGCAACGCGCTGGGCACGCTCTACCTGTTGTTCTTCCTGAAGAACTCGGTGCACTACCCGGACCCCGACGCCGGGCTGCTGATCATGATGGGGTTCTACGGGGTCGCGCTGATCGTGGGCGCCGCGGTGACCGGCAAGCTGTCCGACCGCTCCGGCAGGCGGAAGCCGTACGTGCTCGCGTCGTCCGCGGTGATGGCGCTCGCCGCGCTCATCCTCGTGTGCTGGCAGACCTGGCCCGCGGCGCTCGTCGCGTCACCGCTGCTCGGCATCGGTTTCGGCGCTTACCAGGCCGTGGCCATCGCGATCCTCACGCAGGTTCTTCCCGCCGCGAAGGACCGGGCGAAGGATCTCGGCGTGGTCAACATCGCGAACTCGCTGCCGCAGGTCGTCGCACCCGCGCTGGCGACGGTGATCCTGGCGAACATCGGCGGCTACCCGACCCTGTTCGCGGCTTCGGCGATCGCGACGGTGGTGGCGGGAGTTCTTGTCACCCGGGTTCGTGCGGTGCGGTGAGCGACCCTGTTCGGAAGATCAAATTCCGCATAATCCGAATAGCGGCCTTCGCGCCCGGTGAAAACGGCGAAATGGCCGGTCTCGCCCTCGGGGGAGGCGAGACCGGCCATTCGTTGGGGCCGCAGGCCGATGCCGGTCGGGGGGAGGGGGAGTAACAACGGCATCGGCCCGCGGAGTTATCGGGGCCACCTGGCGGACGGGGGATTCGCAAGGTGCGATCTGCAATTTTCGAGTTGTACTGTGATCAACTGATGATGATCAACATAGCGGTGGAGCGGGGTGTACGCCAGGGGTTCGACGTACTATTTTCGATTAATCGCGTTAGCTGGCGGTTGCCTGCCAACGCGGGACCGAGGGTCGGCCCGTCTCGCTCGGGGGGACGGACGGGCCGACCTCCGGAAACGGCGAGCGGAGGGCCACCGATGGGGCGTCGGGTGCGGCCTCGCTCACCAGTCTGGGGGTCAGGCCAGCGCGCGCCGCGGTGCGGGCGTGCGCACCAGTGCGTGCCGGCCGGTGGTTTCCGCCGCCGACGGGGCGGCGGCTCGCGCCTGCGCGGGCGCCGGGCGCCTGCGCTTCGGGTCCTGCTGCGGCGCCAGCCCACCGGCGACCAGGTGCTCGTGCGCCACCTGCCACACCGGGCACGGCGCCTTGCACCGGTGCCAGCGGGTGGAGCAGGTCGGGCAGTCACCGCGCTCGTCCGGCTCGTGGGCCAGCAGCATCGCGCGCCAGCCTTCGGTCAGGCGTGGCAGTTCGGAGCGGGCCACCGAGACGAGTGACTGGGCGTCGGCCCGCTGGGCGAGTTCGGAGAGCATGTCGAGTCGTTCCCACACCGCGTTGCGGAGAACCTGCCCGAGAATCTGATCCACCTGAAACTCACCGTCACCTTTCCGCCAGCTTGGCGGCTTCGTTGAGCGCGGCCCGTAGCTGGCCGAGCTGGCCAGCGGAGAGTCGCGCGGTCTCGCCCGGCGGGCTGACCAGCACTACTTGGTTGTTTTCGACGACGACCGTGACGCAGCGCTCGCGGTCGATCAGGTCGCCGCACTGCACGCGCCACACCAGCTGGCCGCCTTCGTACCGGCGCGCCTCCGCGGCGCGGGGGTCGGCGGGCGCGGAAGACACCGCGGGCTGGATGGACTGCACCGACTGCGCCGAGCGGGCCACCGCGACGTGCCCTGAGGGCCGCACGGGGCTCGTGGCTGTCCCAGCACGTCCTGCTGCGATCGAATCCACGAACTCCACCGGTTCACTCCGCTCTCTTCGTCGTGCTGCAGGTCGTGCCGCCGGGTGTTGCAGGCTTGCACTCTGCACTTGCGCCTTCGTAGCTCTGGGTGATTGCGGTCGGTGTACGTCCGCTCACATCCGGGCTGAGGACTACATTGCGACGAATCGCCGGGCGAGAGAAGTCGTAATCGCGTCATAGCGGCGACCGGCCCGGGTTCCACGTTAAGCGGTCGGGGAACTTCGGTGGGGCCGATCAGGCTCTACAAACGGGGTTTCACACGGTTCAATAGAAGTGCCTACGCTGCTTATCGACGCCCGACGGACGGTGAAGGGGCGCACATGGACGCCAACAAGACGGTGCACTCTCCGGAAGCCCGGCAGGGACACCCGATATCTCCGGAAGCATGGGAGCAGAAGGAGATGCGGGCCGCCCTCGCCGCGCGGGAGATCAGCGGGGTTTACCGCCTGCTCCGTCGCGAAGGCGTCTCGCAGCGCCAGATCGCCGCGATGACCGGCCAGTCACAGTCCGAGGTGTCGGAGATCCTCAAGGGTCGTCAGGTCATGGCCTACGACGTGCTCGCGAGGATCGCCGACGGCCTGGGCGTCCCCCGTGGCTACATGGGCCTCGCGTACGACGAGGCCACCGCGGTTTCGGTCGTCGGCGCCGTCGACGAGCAGCAGGCTGAGGAGGACGAGTCCGTGAAACGGCGGAAGTTCCTCGCGCACGCCGCCCAGGTGACGATGGGGGCAGCGGTCTTCGGACCGTCCTCCGAGGCATGGGCGTCGAGTCCCGCGAGGACGCCGGCACCCGGTCGCATCGGGATGACCGATGTGCGGCAGGTGGAGGCCGCGACCAGGGCGCTGCGCGCCCTCGACTACCAGTACGGCGGCGGGTTCTGCCGCGACGCCGTGGTGGCACAGCTGTCCTGGGGGCAGCAGATGCTGGAGTCCAGCGCCATCGACGTGGTGAAGTCGCGCCTGTTCGTGGCGCTGGCGGATCTGCACAGCCTGGCTGGCTGGACCTCGTTCGACACCGGGCTGGTCGACTCGGCGCGCGGGCACTTCGCGAACGCGCTCGACCTGGCCAAGCAGGGCGAGAACCACCCGCTGGTGGCGAACGTGCTGTACCGGATGGGCCGGGTCTACCTGCACCAGGAGGCCCCGAACGACGCGCTGAAGCTGTTCCAGCTCGGCCAGATCGCCGCGCAGGAGTCCGGTTCGGAGCTCGCGGTCTCGATCCTCTGCGCCAACGAGGCGTGGGCCTACGCGATGATGGGCAACGAGGAGCAGGCCAGGAAGCTGCTCGGCCGGAGCAAGGACGAGTTCGAGCGCGCGGACCTGAAGAACGTCGAGTCGTGGGCGAAGTTCTTCGACGAGACCGACGTCTACGCGATGATCGGCACCGTGCACACCGTGCTGGCGCAGGAGGTCGACGTGGCGCACACCAAGTACGCGATCCCGGCGCTGACCAGGGCGATCGACGCCTACGGCGACGACATGGCCCGCAGCAAGACGTTCAACCTGAGCGCGCTGGCGACGAACCACCTGCTCGAGGGCGACATCGACCACGGCGCCAAGGTCGGCCGCGCCGCGCTGGACGCGGCGGACGGCCTGAAGTCCCATCGCATCAAGGACCGGATGAAGCCCCTCAAGGCAGAGGCGGACCGCAGGCGGAACAACGTGGACGCGAGGGATCTCGCCGATCGGATCAACGCGTTCTACGCCGCATAACCGCGGGGGTGGACGGGCCGTCGTGGACGGGCGTTTCACCAGGGCGAGGCTCGACGCGGCGCTGGGGGAAACCTGCGCCGCGCTCGGCCTGGACGCCGCCGGGGCGGTACTGCTGAGGTTCACCAACAACGCCGTGTACGCGCTCGCGTCCGCGCCCGTGGTGGTGCGGATCGTCGGCTCGCACGCGTTGCGGCACCGGGTGCACAAGGTCGTCGCGGTCGCGAGGTACTTCGCCGAGCACGGCGTGCCCGCGATCCGCCTCCTCCCCGGCGTGGAACAGCCGCTCGAAGTGGGCGAACACCTGGTCACGGTGTGGGAGCGGGTGCCGGGCCGCCGCAGGGCGAGCGCCGCGGACCTGGCCGAGCTCCTGCGCCGGGTACACGCGTTGCCGCCGCCGGAGGGTCTCGAGGAGTGGTCGCCGCTCGCCGACGTGCGTGCCCGGATTTCCGACGCCGAGGAGCTCGACGCGGGCGACCGCACGTTCCTGCTGCGCCGCTGCGCGGAGGTCGACGCCGATCTCCGTGAGCTCGAATTCCCGCTCGTGCAGGCACTCGTGCACGGCGACGCGCATCCCGGCAACGTCATCGTGGGCGACGACGGGCCCGTGCTGTGCGATTTCGACTCGTCGTGCGTCGGCCCGCCGGAGTGGGACCTGACCCCGCTCGCGGTCGGCAGGGAACGGTTCGGGGACCCTGCGGGGCGGTACCGGATGCTGGCCGACGCCTACGGGTTCGACGTCGCCGGCTGGGACGGGTTTCCGGTGCTCAGGGCGGCACGCGAACTCAAGCTGACGACGAGCGTGCTGCCGATCCTGCGCAGCCATCCGCGGGTCGCGGACGAGCTGCACCGCCGCCTCGACGACCTGCGGGCGGGGCGCACGGAGACCCGCTGGGCGCGGTACCGGTAGGCGACCCGGTGCGCACCGTGATTTGCGCGACGTTCGGCGCGTGCAGATGACCGTTCGTCGTTTGCCCTGTTAAGGGCGGTCGCGGGTGGCGAATTCGGCCCGACTGGTCACCCCATTAAGCCGAGTCGTTCCACCGAAAGTGCAAGTTGCAGCTACCTGCGGTTACCAAATCAGGTGACGGGTGCTCGTGTCAACACGACGGCGAAGCCGAAGGCGAGTCCCATGACGGTCAGTTCGAGCGTGACCCACGCGGCGAGCGCGGTGCGCTTGTGCTGCGCGATCTGCGGCATCAGCCGCCAGCGCACGTTCGCGCCGAGCAGCGCGATGGCGCTCGCGCACAGGAGCTTGAGCAGCACGAGCTGGCCGTACGGGGTGGTGAACACGCCTGCCCAGAACGAGATGGCCGGGTTGAGGTAGATCTCGATGAACCCGTTGAACAGGCCGGTGACCGCGGTCAGGACCAGGCACAGCGTGGCGAGCTTGGAGAACCGGGGCAGCGCGTGCGCGAGCAGCGTCCGGTTGCCGGCCAGCAGCACGCCCATCGCGCCGAGCCCGCCGGTCCAGGCGACCGCGCCCATCACGTGCAGTTCTATCGAAATCATCGTGTAGTCGTGGAAGTTCCAGTTCGACGCGTGCCCGGTGACCGGCAGCGGCAGCAGCGCGAACAGGCCGAGCCCGACCCTGACCTCGGCTGGCACCTTCTCCCCGTGCTTGAGCGCGAGCGCGCCGAGCGCGGCGTGCAGCAGCGCCAGCGCGGCGACGACGACCAGTGCCTTGCCCGCGCCGATCTCCGCGATGTAGTCGCCGATGTCGCCGAGCCCGACGCTGTCGGCCTGCGGCCGGAACTCCGCGGTCTGCAGGACCAGCGCCGCGAGCGCGGCGATCGCCCACACCACGGCGCTCGCGACGGCGGCGGGACGCGCCTTCGCGAGCACCGGCTCGGTGAGCTTCGGGCGGTCGTACCCCACGAGCACCGACAGCAGGGACAGCCCGATCGTGGCGACCGCCGCCAGGTCCAGCACGACCCGCACCAGCGGGATCGCGACCGAGACCACCTCGCTGACGTCCGTCACGCCCGGCACCGGCGCCGCCGCGGTGAGCGCGACGCCGATGAGCGCGGCGACGAACGCCGCCGCGACCACGCAGACCAGGGTCTGGTACCGGACGTTCGAGGTGGCCTCGGCCTTGGTCATGACTTCTTGTCTTCCTTCGCCGAACCCGAACCCGTCCGCAGCGCCAGCGTGAGCCCCGCGCCGAGCACGACCACGGCGCCGACGAGCCACACCCACACCGGGACGCCGCTCGATCCGCTGGACTTCGCGGTGTCCTGATCGGCCGGTTTCGCGGCGGCGGGCGTGCCGGTGCCCGCCTTCGTCAGCGTGAACTCGGTTTCCCCCGACACGGGGTGGCCGTCGGCGGACAGGATCCGGTAGCCGACCTTGTAGACCCCGGCGGGCCCGAGCGGGCGGACCGGCGCGGACACCACGTTGCTGGCCACCTCGACCCCGCCGTCCGTCCACTGGTTGCCGTCCGGCCCGGTCACCGCGAGCTGGTTGTTGCCCGGCTGCACCGGCGCGTCGAAGGTGAGCGTGATCTTCGACGGGCCGGTCTCGACCGACGCGCCCTTCGGCGGGTCGGACGAAACCAGGACGTTGTGCGCGAACGCCGGGGTGGCCGTGCCGAGCACGGCCGCCGCGGCCAGCGCGATCGTCAGTACTGCCTTTTTCATTCCGAAGTTTCTCCAGCCTTCGCGTCGGCGACCGTCTTTCGCGCCCTAATCGTCGCGCCCGCGCCGAAGCCGAGGCCGAGCGCGCCGACGACGAGGCCCGCGCCGCCGAGCCAGCGCGCGGTGTTGTCGGTGCCGTCGGCCGGGGCGGCGGACTCGGTGTCCGAGTGGCTCGCGTTGGCCGGGGCCGCGCCGTGGTGGTCGGACTCGGCCGCGGCGAGCTTCACCGTTGGCGCGGGGTGTTCCGGCTCCTCGCCGTTCGGCGGGGTGGGCTGGTTCCAGTTCACCACCTTGCCGTTCTCGTAGGTCTGCGCGGCGGGCAGTTCGATCTGATCGAGGTTCGGCAGCGCGCCGACGGAGATTTCGAACTCCTGGAACTCGGCGGAGCCCGCGGCGATCTTGGTGCCGGGCTGGGCGGTCCAGGTGATCTTGGTGACCGCCTCGGTGATTTCGGTGCCCTTCGCGGTCTTCACCGGCGCGGGCAGCTTCTCCTTGGTGACCTGCGCGGTCCAGCCGGGGACCGGCTTGGCGCGCCCGCTGCTGATCGCGTACTCGGGCTTGAGCGTGACTTCGACCTTGGTGGTGCCCGCGTCCGGTTCTTCGTTGGGCACGCGCAGGAAGATCGCGCCGTAGCCGCCCTTCGTCGGCTGCTTGCCGTAGACGTTGGCGGTGACGTGGGCGGACGCGATACCGGCGCCGAGCAGCCCGGTGACGCCGACGGTGGCGGCGACGAATCCGGCGCGCGTGATGGCACGGTTGGTGGCCATGGGGTTTTCTCCTGAACAGGGGGAAATCCAGCGCCGAGGCGCTGGGGTGAGTGGGTGGGGTTCAGGAGGGCAGTGGCGGGCCGCGGCGTGCGCAGACTCGGCGCAGCACCACGCCGACGTGCGGGCAGTCGGCCGAGGGCCGGGCGGCGGTGGCCTGCACCGGGCCGGACGGCACCGGCGCCGGGCGCCACACCGTCGGCAGGAGCAGCCGCAGCGCGGCCACCGCGGTGCGGAGCATCGACTCGGCGGTCGCGACGAGCACCGCCGCGATCCCGGTCGCCACGACGTGCGCCGCGGTCATCACGGCGCCGTCGACCTGCGATGTGCCGTGGTCCATCAGGTCGCTGAGCACGACGTGCATCACGAGCTGTCCGGCGCCGAGCACGGCGAACGCGCCGAGCGGGCCCGTCGTCCGGTCGGTCAGCCCGGTCGCCACCCAGCCGATCAGCAGGGTGAGCAGCACGGTCAGCGCCGTGTCGGGCAGGCCGCCGTCGGCGAACGCGTGCGCCGAGACGGCGAGCGCGGCGGAGCTGGCGGCGAGCAGGGTGCCGCGCGCGACGCGCAGCGGGTTACGCCCGTTCGGATGCCTGCTCACGCCGCCAGCGTATGGGACGAATGGGGCGCTGGGCGACGTGCTCCCACCCTGTGGTGACCGGCGCGGCACGCCGGGTTAAGAAGTTTGCCCGAAATAGCTTCGAAAAGGTTATCTTCCCTGGTCGATGGCGTGCGGACGGGACGGCGACGCCCGGTTCACTGCCTTCATTAGTTGCCGAAGAGCAACCGATGGGGAACTGTGAGCGCACCATGACCGGGCCTCGGGGGACCGTGTTCGCACTACTGAGCGCGACCCTCGCCACTAAGCTTCTACCCCGAATGGGTGACATGTGCGGCGGGAGAACGACATGAAGGTAGTCACGGAAGCCCACGCGGAGCGTCGCGACGGCCGGAGCCGCCGGTCATGAACCTCTTCCAGTACATCTCCGACCGCTGGAGCAGCATCTCGCTCCAGGCGTGGCTGCACACGAGCGCGGTGGTGCAGTGCACCATCATCGCCGCGGTGATCGGGGTGCTGATCGGGATCGCGGTCTACCGCAGCCCGATCGGCTCGGCGCTCGCGACCGCGCTGGCCAGCACGATCCTGACGATCCCGTCGTTCGCGCTGCTCGGTCTGCTGATCCCGATCTTCGGGCTCGGTTCGCGGCCAGCGGTGATCGCGCTCGTGCTCTACGGCCTGCTGCCGATCGTGCGGAACACGATCGTCGGCCTCGGCAGCGTGGACCCGGCGATCTCCGACGCCGCGAAGGGCATCGGGATGAGCAGGTTCGGCGTGCTGAGCAGGGTGGAGCTGCGGCTCGCCTGGCCCGCGATCCTCGCCGGGATGCGCGTCGCGACCCAGATGCTGATGGGCATCGAGGTCATCGCCGCCTACGCGAAGGGCCCCGGCCTCGGCGGCGAAGTGTTCTCCGCGCTCAGCAACGCCGGTAGCGCCAACGATGTGAACCAAGCTGTCACCGGCACCGTCGGTGTCATCATCCTCGCCCTCATCCTCGAGGGCATCTACGCCATCATCGCTCGTCTCACCGTCTCAAGGGGTGTCCGTGGCTGACCAAACCGTGACCACTGCCGAAGGCGCCACCAGCATCGACGGTGCCGTCTCCGGGGTCGAAATCGAACTGGAGCAGGTGACCAAGCGGTACCCCGGCACCAGGGAACCCGCGGTCAACGAGTTCAGCATGGTGGTGCCCGCGGGTAAGATCGTGATCTTCGTCGGGCCGTCCGGCTGCGGCAAGACGACCACCATGCGGATGATCAACCGGCTGATCGAGCCCACCTCCGGCCGGATCACCATCGGCGGCGAGGACGCGCTCAAGCTCAACGCGGACACCCTGCGCCGCAAGATCGGCTACGCGATCCAGCAGGCAGGGCTGTTCCCGCACTTCACCGTCGAGCAGAACATCGCGGTCGTCCCCGGCCTGCTCGGCTGGGACAAGAAGCGCATCGACAGCAGGGTCGAGGAGATGATGGACCTCGTCGGGCTGGACCCGAAGGAGTTCCACGGCCGCTACCCGCGCCAGCTCTCCGGCGGTCAGCAGCAGCGCGTCGGCGTGGCGCGCGCACTGGCCGCGGACCCGCCGGTGCTGCTGATGGACGAGCCGTTCGGCGCCGTGGACCCGATCACCCGCGGCAACCTGCAGGACGAGCTGCTGCGCCTGCAGACCGATCTGAAGAAGACGATCGTGTTCGTCACGCACGACTTCGACGAGGCGGTGAAGCTCGGCGACAAGATCGCGGTGCTCGGCAACCAGTCGTCGATCCTGCAGTACGACAGCCCGGACGCGATCCTCGCCAACCCGGCGAACGACACGGTCGCCGGGTTCGTCGGCGCCGGCGCGTCGCTCAAGCAGCTGACGCTGCTGCGCGTCCGCGACGTCGAGCTGAAGACGGACGTGCCGACCGCGAAGGAGGACGAATCGCCCGCGGCGGTGCGTGAGCAGCTCGCCAAGCAGGGCAGTTCCTTCGTGCTGGTGCTCGACGGCCGCAACCGGCCGTCGCGGTGGGTGCACGCGCGCCAGCTCGGCACCGCGGCCACCCTGGCGACCGCGGGCAGGCCGCTCGGCGACGTCGTGAGCCTGCAGTCGACGTTGCAGGACGCGCTGGAGGCGATGCTCGCCGAGGGCGGCGGCGTGCCGGTCACCGGCCCGCGCGGCGAATACGCGGGCGTGATCGAACTCGACACCGTGATGGCGACGATCCAGCGGCTCCGCGAGGAGCACGCGGACGACCACCAAGAAGAGGGCCAGTCGTGACGGCCGCCGTCGACACCGGGTTCTCCACCGAATCCGGTTCGAAGCGCGCGGAACGGATCCGGCTGTTCGCGCAGCCCGCGGCCGTGGTGCTGATCGTCGGCGTCACGATGGTGTGGCTGTTCACCAGGAACCTGTCCGACACCGAGCGGGAGACGCTGAACGGCGCCTCGCTGCTCAAGAACCTCGGCGACCACCTGCTGGTGACGCTCGTGGTGTCGGTGCTGGTGGTCGCGATCGCGGTGCCGCTGGGCATCCTGGTGACGCGGCCGTTCGCGCGCTGGGCGGCGCCGGTGTTCCTGGCGGTCGCGAACATCGGGCAGGCGGCGCCCGCGCTCGGCGTGCTGGTGCTGTTCTTCCTGTGGACCGGCGCGACCGGCGGGCTGTGGGTGGCCGCGATCCCGCTGACCTTCTACTCGCTGCTGCCGGTGCTGCGGAACACCATGGTCGGCCTCGACCAGGTCGACCCGGCACTGGTCGACGCCGGGCGCGGGATCGGCATGTCGGGTTCGAGCGTGTTGTGGCGCATCGAGTTCCCGCTCGCCATCCCGCTCATCCTGGCCGGGCTGCGCACGTCGCTCGTGCTCGCCGTCGGCACCGCGACGCTGGTGCACTTCGTCGACGCGGGCGGGTTCGGGCTCCTGATCGAAGCGGGCTACAAGCTGAACCTGACCAGGGTGCTGATCGCGGGTGTCGTGCTCTCGGTCGGCCTCGCGCTCATCGTCGACTGGCTCGGCGCGGTCGCGGAACAGCTGCTCGGACCGAAGGGACTGCGATGAAACGCCGGATTAAAGCGGTTTTCGGCGCGGCACTGCTCGCCGCGTCGTTGTCCGCCTGCGGCCTC
This sequence comes from Amycolatopsis sp. CA-230715, assembly GCF_018736145.1. Classification (GTDB taxonomy): domain Bacteria; phylum Actinomycetota; class Actinomycetes; order Mycobacteriales; family Pseudonocardiaceae; genus Amycolatopsis. Next base: position 4,012,785 of record NZ_CP059997.1, on the reverse strand, counting down.
GACATCAACGCGTCGGTGCCGTACAAGATCGAGCCCGCGTCGATCCAGCCGGTTCCCTCGCTGCAGGGCGTGAAGGTGACGGTCGGCTCGAAGGACTTCACCGAGAACATCATCCTCGGCTACATGGCCGAGATGGCATTGACCGCGGCCGGTGCCGACGTCGTCGACCTCACCGACATCAAGGGGTCGAACAGCGCGCGCCAGGCGCTGATCAACGGCCAGATCGACATGAGCTGGGAGTACACCGGCACCGGCTGGATCAACTACCAGGGCAACGAACTGCCGGTGCCCGGCGGTGAGAAGGCGCAGTTCGACGCGACGAAGGCCGCCGACGAGTCGAAGAACGGCATCACCTGGCTCGACTACTCGCCGCTCAACGACCAGTACGCGTTCGCGGTGACCGAGGAGTACGGCCAGAAGCACAACCTGAAGACCACCTCGGACATGACGAACTTCCTCAAGCAGAACCCCGATCAGTCGGTGTTCTGCCTGGAGACCGAGTTCACCAGCCGCCAGGACGGGTTCCCCGGCGCGCTGAAGAAGTACGGGTTCCCGGTCGGCACGATCAAGAACTTCGGCATCGGCACCATCTACTCGTCGATCAAGAGCGGCACCTGCAACATCGGCGAGGTGTTCACCACCGACGGCCGGATCAAGGGCCTCAACCTGCGCATCCTCGCCGACGACAAGCAGACCTTCCCGCAGTACAACGCGTCGGTGACGATGCGCACCGAGTTCCTGAACCAGCATCCGGAACTGCGTGGCGTGCTGGAGCCGGTCGGCAAGGCGATGACGAACCAGCAGATGATCGACCTGTGCAAGGAGGTCGACATCGACGGCAAGTCCGCCGCGGAGGTCGCGAAGAACTGGATGGTGTCGAAGGGCTTCGTCAAGGCGAGCTGACCCGCTTCACCGCGAACGCCCCGAAGGTGACCTTCGGGGCATCACGAGCTACGGGCGAATAACCACTCGCTATCCGCAGGAGCATCCTTCGGCGTGTGTGAAGCGCGGCTCAGATGCCCAGGCGGTGCAGCAGCTGGGTTTCCAGCTGGTCCAGTTCGCCGGAGACGGCCCGGTGCGCGGCCTTGCGCCGGGTTCCGGGCATCCGTTCCGCCGCGCGGACGGTCGCCGCGAGCTGTTCCAGCGTGGCCCGGCCCGCGGCGGCGAACTTCCGGTCCTCATCGCTCGCCTTGCCGGACTCGTGGAGGTCGATGAAGCCTTCGGACAGCCCGGCGATCCTGGCGTGCAGCCCGGCGCCGCGCCCGCTGTACTCGCCGAGCTGGTCGACGCCGATGCCGAGCTTGCGCGCCTGGTAGCGGTCGTACGCCTCGCGTGCCGCGCCTGCCGCGCGCACCGCGAAGGGCGCGATCACCGGGATCACCGCGGGCCCGACGACCTTCGCGACGGCGATCGCGTTGCGCGCCTTCTTCGGCGTGAAGCGGCTGTCCTCGCGCTCGGCCGTCACCACGAGGTCGCTGCCCGTTTCACCCTTTTTATGTGCTTTCTTCACAGCTTTGATGGCATCCTTCTTCGCCTGCTTCACGGCTTTCTTCTCATCCTTGCCGGCGGCCTTCGCTGCCTTCTTCGCCGCCTTGGAGTCGGCCATGTGCTGGATCGCCTCCACCGTCTCGCCGGCCAGTCCGCCGAGCGAGCGCTCGTCGGAAGAGTCGTTGCGCGTCATCGGCTGCACCTTTCGAAAGCGTCGGTGACGAACTTACTGGTGTGCACCCCCGTGGGCATGTCGGCGGGTGGCATGAAACCCGGCGAGACCTAGAGTGATCCTCATGGGTGCGGAGGTGCTGCTGGATGCCGGTGCGGTGAGTCGGTGCCGTCGGCGGGTGCACCTCGAACACGACCCCGGTATGCGGGACGTGCCGCTGCCACCGCCTGACCCCGCATCGGAGCAGCGTATCGCCGATGCGGCGGCGCACCGGCTCGCCATCCGGCAACGGCTCGTGGACGCTTCGCCCGCCGACGCGACCTGGGTGACGGTCCCGCGCGACCTGCCCGCCCAGGAACGGGCGCGGGCCACCGAACAGGCACTGGCCGACGGCGTGCCGTTCATCTGGGGCGCGCTCCTGCCGGTCGACGCCGAAGGGCACCGGCGCGGCGGCGTGGAGCTGCTGGTGCGTTCCGACGGCGGCTACGTGCCGGTGCTCGTGGTGCGGCACCGGATCACCGATCGCGGCGCGGGCGCGCCGACGACGGTGATGACCGATCTCGACCCGCACCACGCGGTCGCCGACCCGGTGCGGAAGGTGCGTTCGCAGCCGAGGGACCAGCTGCGGCTCGCGCATCTGCGCCGGATGCTGGAAACCACCGGCCACGCGCCGCGCGAACGCGCGTACGGCGGCGTGATCGGGCTCGACGCGGACGTCGTCGTGTGGCACGACCTCGCCGCGGCGACCTGGCCGGGTGGCCGCACCGCGCTCGACGAGTACGACGCGCGCTTCGCCGACCGGCTCGCCATCGCGAACGCGGCGGCCGCCGGTGACGAGGCCTTGGCCGAACCGTCCAGGGTGCTGGAGTGCAAGCGGTGCCCGTACTGGCCGACGTGCCAGGAGAAGCTCACCGAGACCAGGGACGTGAGCCTGGTGGTGCGCGGCGAGGACGCCATGGAACTGCGCAGGCTCGGAGTGTCCACTGTGGACGCACTGGCGGTGCGGAACCCGGCCGAGGAGCCGCCGATCACGTGGACCGGCGGGTCGTACGCGGACGCCGTGGTGCTCGCCCGCGCGTGGCTGGCGGATTTGACCATGGTGCGCAAGGTGGAACGCGTCGAGGTGGCGCGCGCCGACGTCGAGGTGGACGTCGACATGGAGAGCTTCGGCGATTCGGGCGCCTACCTGTGGGGATGCCTGCTCTCCGGCGCCGACATCGGGCTCGAACAGGGCTACCACGCGTTCGCGACCTGGGAACCGCTGCCGACGACGGACGAGGCGCGCTCGTTCGCCGAGTTCTGGACCTGGTTCGGCGAAGTGCGGGCGCGGACCGAAGCGGCGGGGCTGACCTTCCGCGCCTACTGCTACAACGAACTCGCCGAGAACCGCTGGCTCTACGGCTCCGCCGAACGCTTCCGCGAATACCCCGGCATTCCGGCGAAGGCCGAGATCCGGTCCTTTGTGGAGTCCGACGAGTGGGTCGACCTGTTCCGGGTCGTCGCCGACCAGTTCCTGTGCTCCCACGGGAAGGGGCTCAAGGTCGTCGCCCCCGCAGCAGGGTTCACCTGGCGCGACCCGGAGGCTGGCGGCGAGGCGTCGATGCGCTGGTACCGCGACGCGGTCGGCATGGACGGCGAGGCGCCCGACGCGGTCCAGCGCGAGCGCCTGCTGCGCTACAACGAGGACGACGTGCTGGCCACGCGCGCGCTGCGGGTGTGGATGACGGAACGCGCGATGACCGAAGTGCCGTTCATGGGCGACATCTGATCGCGCGTCCCGCCGTGGGGCTTACTTGGGGGCCATCCGCAGCGATCCGTCGAGGCGGATCGTCTCGCCGTTGAGGTAGTCGTGCTCGACGATGTTCACCGCGAGCTGGGCGTACTCGTCGGGACGGCCGAGCCGCTTCGGGAACGGCACGCCCGCCGCGAGGCTCGCGCGGAATTCGTCGCTGACGGTCGCGAGCATCGGGGTGTCGATGATGCCGGGCGCGATCGTGGTGACGCGGATGCCGTGCGAGGCGAGGTCGCGCGCGGCGGGCAGGGTGAGCCCGGCTACGCCGCCCTTGGACGCGGCGTAGGCGATCTGGCCGATCTGCCCGTCGAACGCCGCGATGGAGGCGGTGTTGATGATGACGCCCCTGGCGTCGTCCTCCAGGGGTTCGGTCTTCGCGATCGCTTCGGCGGCGACGGTGAGGACGTTGAAGGTGCCGATCAGGTTGATCTGCACGACCTTGGCGAACAGGTCGAGATCGTGCGGGCCCTTGCGGGAGAGCACGCGTGCGGACGGCCCGATCCCGGCGCAGTTGACCACGATCCGCAGCGGCGCGCCCGAGCCGGACGCCTGCTCGACGGCGGCGCGGACCTGCTCGTGGCTCGTCACGTCGGCTTCGACGTAGGTGACGCCGTCGACCTGCTCGGCCTTCTCGATCGACGGTGCGAGGTCGAGCGCGAACACCTTGGCGCCCTTGGCCGCCAGCGCCTTCGCGGTGGCTCCGCCGAGGCCGGAAGCCCCACCGGTGACGATCGCCGCGGTATCCCTGATCTGCATGTTCTCCCGTTCCTTCCTGATCGGCGTGCCGCCGTCGCCGATGTAGGTTAACGCTCGTTCGCATCACTTGGCGGTGTTGCCTTGGTTACCCGTCGCGAGGAGTACGCGGGCCCGTCGGTCTCCGTTAGCGAGGAGGTCAACTCCGGCTGCGACCTTGCTTGACATGAGCTCAGCTCGAATCGTGGTGGTAGGGACCGGATACGTCGGACTGACCACGGGGGCCTGCCTCGCCAGCCTTTCGCACCAGGTCACCTGCGTCGACGTGGACGAAGCGAAGGTCGCGAGGCTGTCGGCCGGACGGGTGGACATCCTCGAACCGGGTTTGTCGGAGCTGGTCGCCAGAGGGCTGACGTCCGGGCGGCTCGCGTTCACCACCGACGCCAGGCGCGCGGTCGCCGACGCGGAGGGCGTGTTCCTGTGCGTGCCGACGCCGATGGGCGCGGGCGGCGCGGCGGACCTGCGTGCCGTCGAGGCGGTGACGGCCCAGATCGGTGACGTGCTGCCGCCCGGCTGCGCGCTGATCACGAAGTCGACGGTGCCGGTGGGCACCGCGCGGCGCATCGCCGACCTGATCGGCAGGCACGACATCCCGGTGGTGTCCAACCCGGAGTTCCTCCGCGAGGGCACCGCGGTGTCGGACTTCCTCGGCCCGGACCGGATCGTGGTCGGCTCCGACGACGAGCCTGCCGCGCGCTGGGTCGCCGACCTCTACGCGGGGCTTTCCGCGCCCGCGGTGATCTCCGACGCGGCGAGCGCGGAGCTGGTGAAGTACGCGGCGAACTGCTTCCTCGCGATGAAGCTGTCCTACGTCAACGCGATCGCCGAACTGTGCGAGCGGCTCGGCGCGGACATCACCTCGGTGACCGAGGGCATGGGCTACGACCGGCGGATCGGCCGCTCGTTCCTGAAGCCCGGCCCCGGCTGGGGCGGTTCGTGCCTGCCGAAGGACACGCACGCGCTGCTGCGGATCGCGGAATCGGTGCGCTACGACTTCGGGATGCTCGGCGCGGCGATCGACGAGAACATCGCGCAGCGGGACCGGATCGTCGCGAAGATCGCGGGCGCGGTGGGCGGCACGCTCGCCGGTGCCAGGATCGGCGTGCTCGGGCTGGCGTTCAAGGCGGGCACGAACGATCTGCGCGACTCGCCCGCGCTTTCGGTTTCCTCGGTGCTTTCCGCGCTGGGCGCCGAACTCACCGCGTACGACCCCGCGGTCGGCGGCGAGATTCCCGGGATGACCGTGGTCGACGACCCGTACCAGGTGGCGAAGGGCGCCGACGCGATCGTGGTGCTCACCGAGTGGGCCGAGTTCCGGCGCCTCGACTGGGCGTACGTGTCCGAGCTGATGCACGGCGACGCGGTGGTCGACACCAGGAACCTGCTGGAACCGCGCGTGGTGCTGGACGCCGGTCTCTCATGGCAGGGCGTCGGCCGACCGCGGGCCCGCGAACGCGTTTCGGCTTAGGGACAGGGGAACCGGTCGCCAAGTGCAGTTAGCGGGCTAAACGTCGTCGCGGAAAGGAAGGCGCCCTCCCCTGGCAGGGAGGGCGCCGTCCACTGTGGACTAAAGGCCCGCGGTCTGGAGCAGGCCGTTGTAGGTGGCAGGCGGGACGCCGGTGATGACGTTCTTCGACGAGTTGGTCTGCAGCCAGGTCGTCAGCGTCGCCTCCGAAGTGTCGCCCTTCGCGCTCTTGTAGAGCGCCGCCACGCCGACGACGTGCGGGGTGGCCATCGAGGTGCCGCTGATCGACTTCGTGCTGTTGTTGAGCCACGTCGACTTGATGTTCACGCCGGGCGCGTAGATCTCGACGTCCCTGCCGTAGTTGGTGAACGACGCGGACGCGTCCTTGATGTCCGAGGCGGCGACCGTGAACACGCCGGGGGCGCTGGCCGGCGAAACGTTGGACGCGTTCTGGCTTTCATTACCCGCGGCGACCGCGAGGAACACGCCGGACTGCGCGAGCTTCGTCGCGGCCGAGTTCACGCTGGAGTTCTTGGCACCGCCGAGCGACATGTTCGCGACCGCGGGCTTCACCGCGTTCTTCGCCACCCAGTCCATGCCCTCGATCACGTCGGCGTTGGTGCCGGATCCGCCGCAGCCCAGCACCCGCACCCCGAAGAGCTTGGTGCTCTTCGCGACGCCGTAGGTGTTGCTGCCGATGGTGCCCGCGACGTGCGTGCCGTGGCCGTTGCAGTCGATGCCGTTGCCGCCGGTGGCGTCGTAGCCGACCTTCGCGCGCCCGCCGAACTCCGGGTGTGTGGGCAGGATTCCGGTGTCGATGATGTAGGCGTTCACCCCGCTGCCGGTGCTCGTGGTGACGTAGGAGTTGTTGAGCGGCAGCTTGGGCTGGTCGATCCGGTCCTGGCCCCATGAACCGACCGCGTCGACCTTGACGCGCGCGTTCTGCTCGACGGCGGCGACCCCGCCTCTGGCACGCACCTGCTGGAGCTTCGCGGCGTCCAGCGTGGCGGAGAAACCGTTCAGCACGGTTTCGTAGACGTGGGTGGGGGTCACGCCGAGCGCGTGCGCGACCCGCGCCGCGTCCTCACCCGGTTTGACTTCGACGATGTATTCGCCCGCGACACCGTCCGCGGACGCGGCCGTGAAGGGGGCGAGCGACGGCGCGGCCTGAGCCGAGCCGATGGTGAGTGTGGTGCAGGCGGCGACGGCGAGCACGCCGGCGCTGATCGACGACTTTCGCACGAGTGTCCTCCTCGAGCCAGCCGGAATTTTCCGGTTTGTCGGTCCACCGTTGACTGGCGGGTAACGGAGAACAATCCGTAGCCAGTACCTATGTTTGGCATCGGCCAATACATAGGGGTATTGGGCGTGTGCGCAGCGTAGGTCCTAGGCGGTGGGCCGGTACGCGACGCGCAGCGGCTCGAAGCGGTGCGGAATGAGGTGCACGAGCGCCTCGCCGCACACACAGGTCGAGTAGACGACGATGCCCTCGGATGTGGTGTGGCGGGAGACTTCGGTGAACGGGCGGTCCGCGGGGAGCGCGCACGACGGGCAGGTGGCCATGCCTCGACGATGGCAGCCCGCCGCCGTCGGCGACAGCGGTGATTCCCGATGCTCCGGGTAAGCGGAACCGATGGCGCGGTTCGTAGGATCGGCTCGTGCTCGACGTGAGAAGGCTTCTGCTGCTGCGCGATCTTTCCGTACTGGGCACGATCGCCGCGGTGGCGAAGGCGCGGTCCTTCAGCACGGCCGCGGTGTCCCAGCAACTGTCCACTTTGGAACGCGAGGCGAAGGCGCAGCTGCTCGACCGCACCACGAACCGCGTCGTGCTGACACCGGCAGGGGAGGCGCTCGTCGCGCACGCGGAGCGGCTGGCCGTCGAACTCGACGAGATCGAAGCCGCCCTCGCGCGCGATCGGGACGAGCCGAGCGGCACGCTGCGGCTCGCCGTGTTCCCCAGCGCGGCGCGCGCGGTGGTGCCGGACGCGCTGGCGAAGATGAGCGTGCGGTACCCGGGGATCGAGATCCAGCTCACCGAGGAACTGCCCGCGTCGAGCGTGCCGCGCCTGCGCGCGGGCGAGTTCGACGTCGTGCTGCTGCACTCCTACGACCTGCTGCCCGCCACCGGGTCCGCCGGGGTGCGGCAGGTGCTCGTGCACACCGAGCCGATGTGGCTGGTGCGCCCGTCCGGCGCCGAGGACGCGGATCCGCGCGACGTCGACTGGGTCTCGGACCAGCCGGGCAGCGAGTGCCGCGAAGTGCTCGTCCGGTGGTGCGCCGCGGCGGGGTTCGCCCCGCGGATCAGGCACCAGGTGAGCGATTTCGCGGTCGCGCTGAGCCTGGTCGCCGCGGGCGGCGGCCACGCGCTGATCCCGCGCCTCGGCGTGCCCGCGCTCTCGGACGGGGTGGTCGCCGGGCCGGTGCCGGGACCCGCGCTCGGCAGGCGGATCTTCGCCGCGCACCGGGACGGCAGCGGACGGCACCCGCTGGTGGAAGCGGCCGTCGAGGTGTTCACCGAGGTGTTCGCCGAACTGGGGTGAGGTCAGTACCGCCCGGTCCACCAGTCCGGTGAACCGGGTTCGGGCCCGTGGGTCGCCGCGAGCACCGGGCCGTCGATCCTGGCGACCACGGCCGATGGGGCGGTCACAGCAGGGGTACGGGCACCGGTCTTGAGCGCGCGGGTCGGTGGAGCCGTGCCAGCGACGGCTCGCCAGCTCGGCGGCTTCGCGTTTCCACCGGCGCGTACGGCCGCGGGACGCCTACGCGGCATCGCTCCTGGAAGAACTCGTTACCCGGTCATTCTGGCATCGCGGTGAAGGCTTCGACGACCGCGAGGCTGTCTTCGTACACGTGGTACTGGGTGACGAGCCCGTCTTCGACGGCGAGGTGGAGTGCGAACGCCGTGGTGAAGCGCTTGCCGGTGTCCTTGACGACCTGGGAGCTGGTCCCGGTCACCACGGCGCACCGGCCGTCGACGAAGGTGCCTTCGACTCGGACCCGTGCTTCCGTCGGGACGCAGTGCCCGCCGAGGGCGCGGAAGTGTTCCGCGACATCGGCGCGGGTGGATCGCGGCCGGATCCACGGCACCGCGGGGTGGTGCTCGACGGGCCAGCTCACGCGCCAGTCGACGACCGGCGCGTACAGCTCCGCGATCCGATCCGGGTCGCCTTCCGCGATGCGGCGCAGCAACTCCGCCACCACCGCGTGCGTCTCCGGCTGCGGGACGGTGAACTGGTGGTCCTCCACGATCAGGCCGTCCTCGCCGAGTTTGACGAAGATCGACCCGGTCCAGGCGATTCCCCCGCCGGTGGCGGGGAGCATGTGGGTGGTGAACCGGATCGCGTCGTGGTGGCCGAGCGCGTCGCCTGCGTAGCGGAAGACGAAACCGTCCTCGCGCACCAGGCTTTCGTGCGCTTCGGCGATCCTGCCTTCGATGGCCTGGTGGCCTCGGTAGGTCGCGGTCTCGGTGATTTCGGTGCCGTCCGCCGCCCACAACGCGGCGACGGTTTCCTTCCGCACTACCGGATCGGGCTCGTTCCACACCGAGACGTAGCGGTCTGCCAGGTGGTCCATGTCGAGGTTCATGCGCGGAGGCTAAGCCCGCTCCACTGACACGGAATGTCAGTGGAGCGGGCGGAAAACTATTCGGCGGGCTGCTGCCAGAGCCAGAACTCGATGCCCTGGTTGTCCGTGCAGTCGGCGCTGAGGCCGTACGGCATGGTCTCGACCTCACCGGCCTGCCCGCCCTGCTCGGTGACGCGGGCGAGCGCGGTTTCGAGATCGTCGACGGCGAACATCACCTTGAAGCCGGCCTGGCGGCCGGGCCCGCCCCACAGCCCGCCTTCGAGGCCGTGCCCTTCGATGCCCCAGCCGCCTTCGACGAAACCGGGCTTGAACCGCCAGCCGAGCACCGCGCCGTAGAACGCCTTCGCGGGCTCGGCTTCGGGGACCTGGAAGGTGAAGTACCCGGCCTGTCCGTGCGGGACCGCGGGTTCGGCGGGTTCGGACCGCTCCGCCTGCGCGACGAGCCAGCGCTGGCCGTACGGATCCTTGATCGTGCCGTGCTTGCCGTAGCCGCGGTCCTCGGCCGGGCGGATCTCCTCCGCGCCGAGTTCGACGGCCTTCGCCATCGCAGTGTCCACATCGGACACCTGGACGTGCACGACCGCGCCGCCCTCGGGGGCCACCACGTGCCCCATCTCCGGGAACGGCTCGGCGAGCATGAGCACGCTGTCGCCGATGCCGACCTCGGCGTGCCCGATGCGGCCGTCGTCCATGACGACCGGGTCGTCGCGGCGGACGGCGGCGAACACGTCGACGTAGAAGTCGATCGCGCGCCGCGCGTCGGTCACCACGATGTAGGGCGTCAGCGAGTGTGCCTCGGCTCGCGCGGGTGCTTCGGTGCTGGTCATTTCTCCTCCGTTCAGTACCGCGCGCCGCAGCTCTTCGCGCAGCGTGGCGGCGAAATCGGGATCGGGGTCGACGGCTCGTGCCGTGTCGCGGAGGGCGTCGAAAGGATCAGTCATTCCGAGCCCTCCTTCTGGTCGTGTTCGCGGCGGAACGCCGCTTTCGCCCGCACCAGCAGCGCCTCGGTGGCGTGCACGGTGCGGTCCAGCAGGTGCGCGACGTCCCGCACGGCGAGCCCGTCCAGGTAGCGCAGGGTCAGCGCGGCCCGGTGGTGCGGGCCGAGGCGCGCGAGCGTGTCCCGCGCCTGGATCGCGTCGATCTCTTCTTCCCAGGGATCGACGGCCTCCGGCTCGTGCTGCTTGACCAGCCGCAGGTTCCGTTCCTCGCGTTCGCGCCGCCGCCAGTGGTCGACGAGCTTGTGCCGCGCCACCCCGATCAGCCACGGCACGCTGACCGGGGGCGCGCCGGACTTCCGGCAGGCGCGGACGGCGCCGAGGAACGTCTCGGACGTCAGTTCCTCCGCGAGGGTCGTGTTCCCGCAGCGGGACAGCAGGTAGCCGTAGACCTCCGGCAGCGCGCTCTCGTACAGCCCGAGCAGCGCGAACGCCGGGTCCCGTTGCACCCGCGGTTCCGTCACACCCCCATCGTCGTCCGGGGCGTGCGCTTTCCGACGGGTGCGACGCGGAATTTTTCGGGCACGATGGGGTCATGATCGAGACGGTGCGCCGCCGGTTCGACCGGCACGAGTGGGTGCCGGTGACGGTGGGGAAGTCCGGTGCCGGGGTGTGGCGGCTCGACGGGAGCCCGCCGCTCTACGCCAAGGCCGCGCCGCGATCCGAGCACCCGGACGCCGGTTTCGACGTGGCGGGCGAAGCCGACCGGCTCGACTGGCTCGGCGCGCACGGCATCCCGGCGGCCCACGTGGTCGACACCGGGGAGAAGGACGGGGTCGCGTGGCTGGTGTCCACGGCGGTACCGGGCCGCACCGCCGCCGAGGACTGGGCCAGCGGGGAGCGCGAAGCCGTGGTGGACGCCGTCGCCGATTTCACGCGCGTGCTGCACGCCTTGCCGGTGGCGGACTGCCCGTTCGACCGGAGCCTCGCGGTGACCGTGCCGCACGCCAGGTACGCCGCCGAAAACGGTCTCGTCGATCTCGAAGACCTCGACGACGAACGGTCCGGCTGGTCCGCCGCGCGACTCGTGACCGAACTCGACGGCGCACTACCCGGCGTGGAGGAGTCGGTGGTCTGCCACGGCGACCTGTGCCTGCCGAACGTGCTGCTCGACCCGTCGACGTTCGAGGTCACCGGCCTGATCGACGTGGGACGCCTCGGGGTTGCCGACCGGTACGCCGACCTCGCGCTGATCACCAGGAGCCTGCGGGCGGGAGACCTCAACCCGCAGTTCGGCGCGCGTTTCGCGGACCGGTTCCTCGCGCGCTACGGCGAAGTCCCCGTCGATACGACGCGCCTCGATTTCTACCGCCTGCTGGACGAATTCTTCTAAGCCGCGCGAAAGCGAGGGGTGGATTTGTGTCGTCTAGCGCCCCGAAGGCCACCTTCGGGGCATCAGCGCAGCCCCCGCGAACTAGTCTACGGGGCGGGGACCGGGCGCGTAGTGCGGAGCTTCCCGTGTGACGCCACGATGCCGAGGATCACGAGTGCGGCGCCCACCGGCTGGTTCCAGGTCAGCGGTTCGCCCAGCACGGTCACCCCGAGCGCCACCCCGACGACCGGCGACAGGTACGTCACCGCCGACGCGTTCGCGGCGCCCCATGCCCGGACCACGTTCACGTTCAGCAGGTAGGCGAGCCCCGTGCCGACGGCGCCCAGCGCGAGCATGCTCAGCACGATCGGGAGGTCGACGCGCGGTGGCGTCGAGGCGACCCAAGGCGTGGCGATGAGCATGATCGCGGCGGCGATCGTCACCTGGCCGAACGCGACGCTCACCGCGGGCAGCCCGAGCGGCGCCACGAACCGTCGCAAGTAGACGAACGAGCAGCCGTAGCAGAACGTGGCGCCGAGGCAGGCGAGCTGGGCGAGCAGGTCGTGGCCGAAGTCGATGCCAGCCCACGGCCCGATGATCACCACCACGCCGACGAAGCCGAGCACCAGCCCGAGCACGCGGTCGCGGGTGAGCCGTTCCGAGGCCAGCGCCACCGCGCCGATCGCCATGGTGAGCAACGGCGTGGTGGCGTTGAAGATGCTGGCGAGCCCGGAGGAGATGCGGGTTTCCGCCCACGCGAACAGCAGGAACGGGACCACGCACAACAGCAGCGCGACCACGGTGAGGTGGCCCCACACGCGCGGTTCGCGGGGCACGGCCTGGCGGGTGACGAGCATGATCGCGGCGAGCGCGAGCGACCCGAACACCAGCCTCGCCCACACCACCTGGCCGGGGGGCAGCCCGCCGAGCCCGATCTTGATGAACAGGAAGCTCGATCCCCACGCGGCGGCGACCACCGCGAACTGACCCACGACGCCGGCACGCATGATCGCCATTCCACCCGCCGCGCCCCGGCGAACGCCAGCGATTATCGGACACCTAACTCCTACTGGAAGAAGGCGTTCATCCCGTCGACGTCCGAGAGGTACGTCTCGATCGCACTGATCCGCCCGTCCCGCAGCGTGCACACCGTCGCCAGGTGCTCGTCGAGGATCAGGTCGCCGCGTGCCGCCGTGTTGTGCAGCGAAAGGGCCACGTTTTCCTTGCTCACCAAGATGTTCCGCAGTGCGAAGTGGACTCCGTAGCTCGCGATGAGCCGCGCCCGCTCCACCACGGCGTCGGCGCCGGAGACGTGCCCGGAGACGAGGTTGTCGCCAGGCAGGGTCCAGGTCGCGTCGTCGGTGAGCAGGTCGCGGATCGCGGCCCAGTCGCCTTTGGACAGTGCGGCGTGGAACCGCCTGCCCACCATCAGGTTCGCGTCGGGGAGTACGGGGTGGAGTACGAGGTTCATGAGAACTCCTTTCAATCCCAACAAAAAATCAGTCGCGCGGATCCGGGAGCCGGGGTGCCATCACCGACACGATCACGGTCAGCACCGCCTGCACGGCGAGCACGAGCACGAACGCGTCGCGGAGGCCGAGCGAGTCCGGTGCGCTGAGCGAGGCGAAGAGGCTGCCGAGCGTGGCGACGCCGAGCGCGAGGAACGTCTGCTGCGTGGTGGTGAGCACGCCGCTGCCGACACCGGCGCGGTCCGACGGCACGCGCGAGAGCACGATCCGGAACAGCGTCGTCATCGCCAGCCCCTGCCCGATGCCGAGCAGCAGCATGCCGGGCGCGAGTTCGAGCGGGGTCAGGTCGGGCCACGCGAGCAGCGAGGTCCCGGCGAGCACCACGATGCCGAGGAGCTGGACGACCGCGCCGACGAGCACGACGCGCTGCCCGAACCGGGCCACCAGCCTGCTGCTCATCAGCGAGATCGAGAAGAACCCGATCGCCATCGGCGTCAGCGCGAGCCCGGATCCGAGCGGCCCGAGGCGCAGGCCGTCCTGCAACGTCATCGCGTAGACGAACATGAAGCCACCGAAGCCGGTGAAGAACGGCGCCGCGAGCGCGAGACCGCGCCGCATGCTGGGCATCCGCATCACCGACGGCGGCAGCAGCGGCACGCCGCCCGCCCGTTCGAGGTTCCGCTCGACGCGGACGAACGCGGCCATCGCGAACGGGAAGATCCCCAGCAGCACCCAGCACCAGACGGGCCAGCCGAGCGCGCGGCCCTCCATCATCGGCACCAGCAGCGTCAGCAGGGAAACCCCGAGCAGCACGGTGCCCCAGCGGTCGACGCCCATCGGGTTCACCGAGCGCGTCTCGGGCACGTGGCGCCGGGCGAGTACCAGCCCGATGATCCCGATCGGCACGTTGACCAGGAAGATCGGCCGCCACGACGTGCCCGCGATGTTCGCCGCGACGAGCGCGCCGCCGAGGAGCTGGCCGACGACGGTGGAGACGCCGCCGGTGGCGCCGTAGAGGCCGAGCGCCCGTGACCGGCGCTCGCCGGAGGTCGTCGCCTGGATGGTGGAGAGCACCTGCGGCAGCATCAGCGCCGCCGACGCGCCTTGAGCGGCGCGCGCGATCACGAGCGTTTCGGCGGTCGGGGCGATCCCGCAGGCCAGCGAGGTGAGCGTGAACGCGCCGAGGCCGAGCATGAACAGCTTGCGCCGTCCGAACGCGTCGCCGAGCCGCCCGCCGACCACCAGCAGCAGCGCGTACGCGATGCCGTACGCGGCGACGACGAGTTCGAGCGTCGCGGTCGAGGCGTTCAGGTCGGTATGGATCGTCGGCAGCGCGACGTTGATGATGAAGAAGTCGATGACGGGAAGGGCTGCCCCCAGCAGCACGGTGATCAGACCGGCGGAGGTCAGTCCCGGAGCGGCCGCCGCGGGGGCCCCGGTGGTCTGCGGGGTCGTCTGCGGCGCGAGTACGGACTGAGTCATGGGTACTACGATCCAGCCGAAGTTAAACTGGTACCAGGAGTCTGCTTATCCAGGTATCGGGACTACCTGGTAACAGGTTCGTGGGTGTGTCACAGTGGTTGCATGACCACCGCCGTACGGGTACCGGACACCCGGCAAGCGCACGGAGGCGACGAGGTGCGCCGACGCGAGCTGGCCGCCTTCCTGCGCAGCCGCCGCGAGCGCATCACCCCGGACCAGGTCGGCCTGCCGCCTGCCGGGCGCCGCCGCACGCCTGGCCTGCGCCGCGAGGAGGTCGCGCAGCTCGCCGGTGTCGGGGTCACCTGGTACACCTGGCTCGAACAGGGCCGGGACATCAACGCCTCCGAGCAGGTGCTCGAAGCGATCTGCCGCACGCTGCGGCTCGACCCGTACGAGAAGGTCCACCTCTTCACGCTCGCCGGCGCGACGGCGCCCGCGGTGAAGAAGGAGTGCAGCGTCGTCACGCCCGCGGTGGAGGCCATGCTGCGCCAGCTCGAACCGTTCCCCGCGGTGGTCAAGAACGCGCGGTGCGACATCCTCGCCTACAACCGCACCTACAACTGGCTGATGGGCGACATCGACGCGCTCCCGTTCGAAGAGCGCAACACGCTGCTGCAGTGCGTGACGAACCCCGAATGGCGCCGCAGGCTGCCGGACTGGGAGACGAACCTGCCGCGCGCGGTCGCCGGGTTCCGCGCGGCGATGGCCGGGCACGTCGCGGAGCCAGCGTGGAAGAACCTGGTCAAGCGGCTGCGCGCGGAGTCGGAGCATTTCGAACAGCTCTGGAACCAGCACGACGTCACCTCGGCGCGCGTGATGACGAAGCGCTTCCTCGATCCCGAGGTCGGCCTGATGAAGTTCGACTTCGCGTACCTGAACTTCGGCAAGGGCTCCGAGATCACCATGGCCACCTACACCCCGGCCGACGACGAAACGCGCGCGAAGCTGCCCGTCTTTCCCTCCTGAGGGGGAGCGCGTCCCGCCCGCGGCGGGAGCCGCCCCGGCCCGAACGCGACGACGCTGAGGGGCATGACCACCGAAGCGCTCCTCCGCCCGCAATCGCCGACCCGCGCGCCGATCGCCACCGCCCGGATCGTCGCCTGCTACGCGACGCTGTTCGGCGCCCTGCCCTACCTGGTGCTCAAGGTTTCCTGGCTCACCGGCGGCACCATCGGACTCCGCGACGCGTCCTTTTTGGACTCCACGGTGATGACCGTCGGCAACGCGTTCACCGCGGGGATGGACGCCGTCGCGATCCTGCTGGCGTTCGCCTTCACGTACTCGTGGGGCAAGCGGCTCCCGGCGCCGCTGGTGCTCTTCCCGAGCTGGGTCGGCACCGGGTTCCTCGCGCCGATCGCGCTCGGTATCCCGTTCTTCGTCCCCGATCTCGCCGCGCCCGGCGCGGATCTGCCGTTGCGGGGCTGGGTGTGGGCCGTGGTCTACGGCGGGTTCGCCTGGCAGGGGATCGCCCTGCTGACCGCGTTCACGCTGTACGCGAAGGAACGCTGGGGGCACCTGCTCGACGGCGTGCGGGTCCCCGTGAGCGCGGGTGCTGTCGTGGCGATTGGGACCGGGGTCGTGCACGTGGCCTGGGCGCTCGGGGCCAGGTTCTGGGGCGGTGACGCGGCGTCGCTGTCTCAGGCCGCGATGAACGCGGTGCGGGGTCTACTCGCGCTGGCCGCCGTCGTCGCCGTGGTGCTGGCACGCGGGTGGACGGCGGCGGTGCTCGTCTGGACGGCCGCCGCGGCGATGTTCTCGTGGGCGTTCTGGGACCTGTTCGTCACGATCGGCACCCGAGCCCAGGTTTCGGTGCCGCACTTGATCTTCGCGGTGGTGCAGCTCCTCGGCGGCGCGGCACTCGCGGTGACCCTCGTGCGCGCCGTACCTCGGAGGACGTAGCCAAAGCGTCGCTTGCGAGCGGACGCGTCGAGCACGCCGGTGAAGTAGTTTTTCCAGGTGTTCCGCGATTCCGAGGGCAGGCGGATCCCCACCGTGGGCGACGTGCTGCTCACCGTGATCCCGACGGTGTTCGTCGTCGGGATCACGACCGTGCTCGGGCACTGGCAGTGGCACGTCAGCAGGCCGCTCGACGTGCTCGGGTACGCCTGGCTCGTCTGCGCCGGGCTGCCGATCCTGCTCAACCGCCGCTTCCCGCTCACCGCGTTCTTGGTCTCCGGCGTGCTCGGCTGGACGTACTTCTGGCCGGGTTACCCCGGAGGTCCGGTCCTGCTGCTGGCCGCCATCGCGTTGTTCCTGCTGACGAAGAACCGCGGCCCGCTCGTCGCGGGGCTCGCGGGCGGTGGACTGCTGGTCGCCGGGTTCGTCGCGCAGTTCGTCCGCGGCGGCCTCGAACTGAACGCGGCCGCCGCGATCTTCCCCACGCTGATGGCCGCCGTGATCGGTATCGCGACCGCGGTGCGGACCCGGATCAGCGCGATCCGCGCGACCCGGGAGCGCGCCGCCGAGCACCAGCACCGGCTCGCCGAGCAGGAGCGCCTGCGCATCGCGCGCGAGGTGCACGACGTCGTCGCGCACAGCCTCGCCATGATCAACGTGCAGGCCGGGGTCGGCGCGCACGTCGCCGACCGGCGCCCCGAGCAGGCGAAAGAGGCGTTGAAGACGATCAAGGAAGCGAGCGCCGCCGCGCTCGTCGACCTGCGCGCCACGCTCGCCGTGCTCCGCGGCGCCGAAGCGCACGCACCGGCGCCGAGCCTGCGGCAGATGTCGGAACTGCTCGACCACACGCGCGCCACCGGCCTCGGTGTCCGGGTGCACGGTTCGCCGGGCGACCTGCCCGCGCCGACGGACGCCGCCGCGTACCGCATCCTGCAGGAGTCGCTGACCAACGTGGTGCGCCACGCGAACCAGCCCAAGGTGGTCGACGTCCGCTTCGCGCGGGCGGACGGCATGCTGGAGCTCGTGGTGCACGATGACGGGATGGGCGCGCGCGAACCGAAGACCGGGAACGGGCTGCGCGGGATGCGCGAGCGCGCGGAAGCGCTCGGCGGGCAGGTGCGGGCCGCGGCCGTGGTGGACGGGTTCGAGGTCAGGGCCCTGCTGCCGGTGGAAGGGGGCGAGTAGTGCACGCCGGTACCAGGATCGTGCTCGTGTACGGGCTGACGACCAGGGCCTCGTTGCCGGACACCAGCCCGTTGTCGTCGCTGTACGACTACGGCCGGTTCACCGCGCACCTCGAAGCGTCCGAGTCGCTGTTGCCGCGGGTGGTGTTCGACTACCCGGTAGGCGATCTCGCGGGTGCCGAACCGCTCGGGCTGACGAGCGTGCGCGCGATCCTCACGGTGACCCCGCGCGGTGATCTCACGCTCATGCTGGACGTCGAGATGGTGCCGGAAGCGACCACCGAGTTCGTCGCGCGCATGCTCGCGGCGACGTGCTTCCGGCGCGGGGAAATGACCGTCGACGGGACACCGCTGCTCGACTGGGCGTCGGCGCAGGTCGACGCCGACTGCGCGCTGGAGTTCGGCCGCGACGTGCACCAGATGGTGTTCCCCGGCGGCGCGCTGCTCGACCAGCTCTACGCCGACCAGATCTCCCATCCCGACCGCCTTTCCCCGGCCGCGGCGCAGGTCATCTACCGCGGCACCCGCCAGATCGCCAGCGGGATCCGGATCCCCGGCGGGCTGAACAACCCCGGCCAGACCGTCCTCGCGCACGGGCGCGGCGTGTCGGTCGCCGCCGGCTGGGGCGCGGAGGTGGAGACCTGGGGCGACGAGCTGGAAAACACCTACGTCGTCGGTGTGCTCGTGCTGGTGGCCGCGCTCGAAGTGGTGCAACGCGTGCGGCGTGCCGCGTTCGCCTCGCTCACCACGAACTCCGATGCCATGCTGGAGTCCACAGAGGACGCTCGGACGCTGGTGTCGCGGCTGTCCTCGGAGCTGAACGAAATGCAGCTCGACCTGAGCTTCGGGGTGGAGGCCTACATCGACAGCGTGCTGATCCCCGAGTTCGTGGTGGAGGGCTTCCAGTCCTCGCTTCGCGACGCGGTGGGACTCGACCACGGGCTCGCGAACACCTCGCGCATGCTCGAACGCCTGCAGGCCGTCATCGAAACACGACTGTCCACATTGGAGGCAGCGGCGGGCGAGCAGCAGGAGCGGAGCGCGCGCCTGATGTCCGGGCTGTTCGGTGCCGGTTCGCTGATGGCGCTGCCGCCCGCGCTGCTGCTGGCGTTCTTCGGGCTCAACGGTCAGGAGGTCAGCGAGCAGTGGTCTATTTTCGACTTCGGGCACTACTGGCTCGCGTACCTGGTGGTGTGGGTGCCGTTCCTCGCGCTCGCGGTGGTCGGCGTGGTGCTGCAACGGCGGATCAGGGCGTCGTCGCCGCAGCTGACCAGGTCGAGGAGGCGGCGGTGAGACCCGCGATTTCCGCGCACCGCGGCGGTTCCGAGGAGTACCCGGCCGCGACGGCCGAGGCGTACAAGAGTTCGGTCGAGACCGGCGCCGAGTACGTCGAGCTGGACATCCGCCGCACCGCGGACGGCAGGTTCGTGGTCTACCACGACGACTTCGGCGAGCTGACCTACGCCGGGCTGTGCGAGCGCGTCGGCTACGAACCGCCGTTGCTGCGCGAGGTGTTCGGCCTGCTCGCCGGGCACGCGATCGCGCACCTCGACCTCAAGGAGATCGGTGACGAGCACGAGATCGTCGAGCTGGCGAAGGAAATGCTCGGCGACCGGTTCGTGGTGACCTCGCTCGAAGACGTCTCGATCGCCCGCGTCAGCAGGGATTTCCCCGAGGTGCGGACGGCACTGTCGCTCGGGCGGGACCTCGACGGATCGCCGTGGTGGCACCGCGCGCGCGTGCGGCTCACCGAGCTTTTCCCCGCGCGCCGCCTGAAAGCGTGCGGTGCCGACGGAGTCGCGGTGCACCAGCGCATCGCGCGCGCCGGGGTGCTCGCGCAGTGCGCCCGCGCGGGCCGGTTCGCGATGGTGTGGACCGTCGACGACGACGCGAGCCTGCGGCGCTTCCTCGACGACGCGAGGGTGGACGTGCTGATCACGAACCGGCCGCGGCACGCGGTCGAACTGAGGGGGGAGCACCCGTGATCCGGGTTGTGCTCGCGGACGACCAGGCGCTCGTGCGCGGCGGATTCCGCGTACTGCTGGAAACCGAGGACGGCTTCGAGGTGGTCGGCGAAGCGAGCGACGGGGCGGAAGCGGTCGCGCTGGCGACCGAGCACAAGCCGGACGTCGTCGTGATGGACATCCGCATGCCGGGCGTGGACGGGCTCGAAGCGACGAGGCGGATCACCGCGAACCGCGACCTGGAAACCGTGAAAGTCTTGGTACTGACCACTTTCGACGTCGACGAGTACGTGTACGAAGCATTGCGGGCCGGTGCGAGCGGGTTCCTGCTGAAGGACATCGAACCCGTCGAACTGCTGCGCGCGCTGCACGTGGTCGCCTCCGGCGAAGCACTGCTCGCACCGACGGTGACGCGGAGGCTGATCTCGGAGTTCGTGGGGCGCCCGGAAAACCGGCGCATCGACACCTCCGCCGTCCAGCAGATCACCGACCGCGAACGCGAGGTGCTCGGCCTCGTCGCCGGTGGCCTGTCCAACGACGAAATCGCCGCGCACCTCGTCATCTCGACCGCGACCGCGCGCACCCACGTCAGCCGGATCATGACCAAGATCGGCGCGCGGGACCGCGCGCAGCTCGTGGTGCTGGCCTACGAATCCGGCCTGGTCACCCCGCGAGCGAAATGAGCTCGGCAACGAGGTCCGCGCGGGAGCGGGCTTCGGTGTCGTCGCGCGCCGGGTGCCAGGGGCAGGCGATGTCCACGGCGACGACGCGGCCGGTCTCCACCACCCGCCGGGCGGCGTCGAGGACGGCGCGCCGGGAAGGGCCGTTCGCCGCGGGGACGCGCGTGTTGGGCAGTTCGTCGTTGTCGATCACGTCGACGTCGATGTGCAGGACGAGCGGGCCCTCGGGCAGCTCGGCGGTATCGAGCGCCTCGATGTCGTGGCGGCGGAGTTCGCTGGTGGCGAGGAACTCGACCTCGGCAGGGTCGAGATCGCGGACGTCGACCAGTGCGGCCTGGCGCTCGGCGAGCGGGCGCAGGCCCAAGGGGTCCGCAAGCTGATCGCGGTGCGCGCCCAGCGCGAGGCGCACCACCATGCCGCCGAGGTACCCCGAGGTCGAGGATTGCTGGGTGTGCACGTCGCCGTGCGCGTCGAACCACACCAACGACGGGTTGAGGCCCGCGCGCTGCACACCGGTGAGCGTGCCGAGCGCGGCGAGGCAGTCGCCCGAGACGACCGCGGGGACCGCGCCCGCCCGGATCGGGGCGGCCACCGCGTCGGCCAC
Organism: Amycolatopsis sp. CA-230715; assembly: GCF_018736145.1. GTDB lineage: Bacteria > Actinomycetota > Actinomycetes > Mycobacteriales > Pseudonocardiaceae > Amycolatopsis. The sequence continues at coordinate 3,991,944 of NZ_CP059997.1, read as the reverse complement.
GGTGCCGAACAGGGCCACCATGCGGGCCCAGACGTCGCCGTCGGGCAACACGGGATCGACGGTCGTGGTGGGGGCGGGCACCGGGATGTCCGTGTCCGGCAGCCGTTCGTCCTGGTGGTATGGCACGAGAATGGTCGTCACCTGGTCGAGCCTAGGCGGGTGGTGACGCGTTTGAAGCCGATCAAGGTGGAATACCGTTCCCGGTCAGCGAAATCGGCCCGGTGCCACACCGCGGGGCGCCCGATTTCCGCGCACAGGTGCAGGACCTGACCGTCACCGGCCCAGACGCCGACATGCGCGCCCCACGGCTCCTCGGTGGCGTTCACCAGCACCAGATCTAGGGGCTCGGGCGAGTCCACGCGGGTGGAGTGCGCGGTGTCGGCCCACAGCTCGCTCGACCGCAGAGGTGGCGCCGCCAAGCCGAAATGCGCCAGTACCGCGTAGGCGAAGAGCTGACAGTTGGCACCCGCTTCGAGCCCGGGGCGCGCCGCGACCGCGGCGGAACCGGGGAAGCGCTCGCCGGCGTAGCGAACGTCCCGGAAGGCGAGGACCGGCTCAGCCGCTGTGATCGTTCCTCCGCAACGACACGGCGAGGCGCACGAGGAACACCACAGCGAGCAGAGCGACGATGGCGATCTGAACCCACACGGGACGGCCTCCTCTCGCCACCGATGCTCCGTAAAGAGAGGCGTCCGAGCGGGGACCTCGTGCATCGACGCGCCCAAACCTCACCCACCCAGGTGAGTCAGCGCGCCACCTTCTGGAGCCAGATGTTGCCGCCGGGGTTCTTCGCGAGGTCCGGGATGCCGTGCTTCAGCAACTGCCGGTGCCGCGCCCACATGTACCGCTGGTACCAGCGGACCTCGAACCGGTCGTTGAACATCAGGAACGCCCTGAGCAGGTAGTTCTCCTGCCACGCGCGGCCCTCGCGTACCCATTCCTCGGGGTATTCGAACGGGAAGAAGATGTCGTGGATGTGCACCCACACGCCGTCTTCGAGCCGCGGCAGCACCTCGAAGAACAGGTAGTTCACGTCCGATCCGGCCTTCACGACATGCGTCGAGTCGATGAAGAGCACGTCACCGGGGCCGAGGTCCGCGAACGTCTCCAGCGGCACGTCCTGCACCGGCTTTTCGAGGATCGAGACGCGCTTTTCGTCCCCGGGCCGGACCATTTCGCGCAGCAGATCCGCGTACGGCTCCACGCACACGAACTCGGTGTCCGGGTCCAGCCAGCCCTCGATGGTGTCCAGCGTCATCGCCGACGAGTAGCCGGAGCCGATCTCGATCACCTTCGACGGCCGGATGTGCCGCAGCATCGCGTGCAGCACGATCGCGTCCGACCACGAGTAGGCGGAATTGTCGTAGAAGAACCGGAATTCCCCACCCTCGGTGACCGGGAACGGCAGGTCCTTCGCCAGCGGCGCCAGCTTTTCGAACAACGCGACCTGCTCGTCGTCACGGAGATCGATTCCGGCGGGCAGTGAGCGCGTGTCGAAGATGGCACCGGAGCGCTTTTCGACCTCGGCGGGATCCGCGTACGGCGAATAGAAGTGCCCCGGCGGGACCCAGGTCTGGTAGGTGTCCTCCAGTACCCGCTTCGCCTCGGTGACCTCGTCGAGGCGCGCCTTGTAGTCGTCGTGGTGGAAGCGGAGATCGTCGTGGTGGAACTTCAGGTCGTGGTACGCGGTGTTCAGCTGCGCCGCGCGCGCCGACAGCTCGTCGCGCTCCGCGGTCAGTTCGTCGTGGCGCGCCGTCAGTTCCGCGTAGTTCGCGGCCAGTTCGTCGCGCACCGCCTGAAGGTCCACATAGGACTGTCTGGACGAGATGTACCTGCTCGCGAAGGAGCGCAGGCCCCGTTTCATCGGCACGTCCTCACCGCTCGCGCAGCCGGTTGACCAGCTTGCGCCCCGTACGGCCCGCCGCCCGCAACGGCGCGCTCGCCTTCCACGAAGCCGAATCCCGCAGTTCGCCGATCGCGGCGTGCGCGTTGTTCGACACCTGCACCAGCGCGTTCAGCTCCGCGCGCACCGCGGCTAGTTCCGCTTGCAGCGCACCGATGGTGCGCTGGTCTTCTTCGCGGTCGGCCAGCGTCTTGTCGAGCTGGCGCACCGATCCCGGCGGCAGCAGCAACGGCTGCTCGTCGAGCGCGACGTGGATGAACGAGCGCATCACGTTCCACTCGTCGGAATCCACCGAATGCGAGGACGAGTTCTTCGACCACCGGTTGTAGATGCTGGTCAGCTTCCCGGTGTCGTGCACACCGCACACGGAGGCGGCCCTGATCAGGAAGTGCCAGTCCTCGCACACCGTCAGCGTCTCGTCGAAGGAGAACCCGAGCGACACCAGCGCGCGCGGGAACGCGAAGCAGTGGAACGGCGTGCGGTTCTGCCGGATGTGCCCGACCAGGTCGAACGCCGTGGTGTACGTCGGCAGCAGCGGCCCGCTCGCGGCGTGGTCGGCGAGTTCGTCGCGCGAGGCCCACCGCCGGTTCTGCTCGGCGGCCCAGCCGCGCACCACCATGCCGGGATGCGCCCGCGCGCCGCGGTGGATCGCCTCCACCCAGTTCGCGGTCACCAGGTCGTCGTCGTCGAGGAAGACCACGTAGTCGCCGGTCGCCTCGCGCAGCCCGAGGTTCGCCGGGCGGCCCCGCCCGCCGCCGTCGCAGCCGATCACCCGCACCCGCTGGGAAAGATTGCTCTCGAACTCGTCGACGAGCCGCCGCACATCGTCCTTTTTGGACAGATCGTGCACCACGAGCACGATCTCGAAGTCCAGGTCGGTCTGCGCGGCGAGGCAGCACAGGACCTCGGTCAGCGTCTGCTTCCTGGTGCCCGTCGTGCGCACCACCACGCTCAGGAACTTGTGCGCGGTGGCCGTCGTTTCGGCCTGCCTCGGCGCGCCGCGGTGGTATCGGCGGACGAACTGGTTCACCGTGCCGTACTCGTCGACGCGCGAGCGCACCACGTCGATCAGCGCGCCGAGGTTCGTCTCGGTGCCGAACGCGGGGTGCTGCGGCAGATGCTGGTCCGACTCGGCGAGCGGGAAGTCCTCGCGCGCGCCCTCGTACCAGCCAGCCGAGCCCATCAGCTCGGTCAGCGTCCGGTCGGTGAAGAAGCGCAGGTGCGTCCGGTCGAGCAGGCCGGTGTCGGTCATGTTCCAGCTGCCGCACAGCAGTTGCCTGGCGAGATCGACGTGCCCGACGTTCGGGATGCTCACCACCAGCTCGACGTCCTGCTGCGAGCCGAGCGCCTCGGTCAGCGCGCGCAGCACCGCCGCCGGGTCCGGCACGTGCTCCAGCACGTCGAGGCACAGCAGCGCGGCGACCGGCCTGCCCGCCACCACGTCGCGCACGATCCCGGCGAGGTCAGGTCCGCGGTGTGGCCCTCGAAGCCCAGCTCCACCAGCTTGAACACCGCGTCGGCGTCCACGTCGAGCCCGACGTAGGTCGCGCCGAGCGCCCGCACCGGGGCGGCCATCGCGGCCGCGCCGCAGCCGACGTCGAGCACGACCTTGCCGCGCAGGTCGCTGCCCTCCAGCAGGCGCACCGCCGCGCCGTAGGGGCCCTGCTCGGTGAACTTGAATGCGTACTCGCCCAAGGCTTTCTCTCTCAGAATCGTCTGCGGCCGTACTCGCCGTCGACGAACTCGGCGACTGCGGCCCCGCCCGGCACCGCCGACGGCAGCTCCTTGCGCTTGCGCCGCCGCTCGAAATCGGCGACGGCGCGCTTCTGCTCCTCGCTGCCGTGCTCGCGGATCACGTCGATGGTCTCACGGACGATGTCCGCGCGGTCGTACTTCGTCGCCAGCAGCAGCCTGCCCAGCAGGCCCTCGTACAGCTCGATCCGGGTGGGGCGGACGCCAGCGGTGCGGTCGAGCCGTTTGTCGTGGAACAGCACCGCGCGCGGCTCGTGCACCACGCGCCCGCCGCGAAGGCGCAGCCGCCAGCTCAGGTCGACGTCGTTGACGTACGACGGGAACGTGGCCGCGTCGAAGCCCTCGACCTGGCGGTAGGCGAACGTCCTGACCAGCAGGCACGCGCCGCTCGCCCAGCTCTGGTCGCCGACCACCGGGTCGTAGTGCTTCGGGTGCTCGCACGGGATCTGCCTGGCGTCGGCCGCCACCACGTCCGGGGTGCGCAGGCTGCGCACCAGCGTGGTCAGCAGGTTCGGCGCGACGTAGGTGTCCGGGTTGAGGAACAGCAGCGTGTCCTCGCGGGCATCCTCGGCGAGCGCGTTGCACGCGGCGCTGTGGCCGAGGTTCTTCGCGAACCACCGGTACTCCACCGAAACCGAGCCGTCGAGCCCGTCGCGGAGGTCGTCGAGGTCCTTCTCGCCCAGCAGCGCCCGGTCCGAGCAGTCCCCGATCGCGATGCACAGCACGCCGAGCGAGTTGGCCTGGTCCGCGATCGCGTTCTCGACCGTCCTGCGCACCGCGCGGAGACAGCGCCACAGCTCGTCCAGCGAGTTCTCGTACAGGACTATCGCGACCCGGACCGACGTCGGCGTGTGGTCGTCGTCGGACCGGGTCTTCGCCAGCGGTTCCGTCATTTGGCCGGGGTGTGCGCGAGTTGGTCCTTGAGCAGCTCGTCGTACTTCTGGCGCGCCATCGTGCTGTTCACGTCGTAGGTCTCGACCCTGATCACCTTGCCGTCGGCGACGTACTGGCCGCGGAACACGTACTTCTTGTCCCCGCTGTCCTGCTGCCAGGTGTAGAGCTTCACGCCGGTCTGCTGCGCGGCCGCGGTGACCTCGGTGAACCCGAACCGCTTCAGGTCCTCTTCGAACTTGGTCATCAGGTCCTGCGGCGACGAGGTGGTGAACGCCCACAGGCTTTCCGTGGTGGTGCCGTCGTTCGACAGCGCCGACTGCGCCTGCGTCACGCCCGCGGCCTTGAGCTGGACCAGGTCCGGTTCCGGCAGCGGCTTCACGCTGGCGAGCTGGTCGGGCGTGTAGGTCTTCGGGCCGGGGCCCTCGCCGTCCGGGATGACCAGCGGGCCCGCGGTCTTGCGCTGCGTCGGGCTCGGCGGCGCCTGCTGGCCGGAGGTCTGCCCGCCCGCGGTGGGGGTCGGCTCGTCCTTCTTGTTAAACACGGTGAAGAACAGGATCGCCGCCACCGCGAGCACGACGACCACCGAGCCCGCGATGATCGCGGTCAGCTTGCCCTTCTTGGGCTTGGGCTCGGTTTCGAACGACTCGGGGCCCTGCTTGACCCATTCCGAGCTGCCCGGCGCCGCGATCGGCGGGAAGTCCGATCCGGCCCACGGCGGGCTGAGGTCGCTGTCGGGCGTGTTCCACGCGGGCTGCTGGAAACCGCTCGCGGGGGAGGACGGGTTCTGCTGGAACTGGCCCGGCTGCTGCTGCGGCGGGAACTGCTGCCCCTGACCCGCCGGCGGCTGGCTGCGCCACGCGGCGGGGACCGCCTGGGTGCGCTCGGCGCTGCTGTCCCCACCGGCCGCCGGCACGCCGTGCGGCGGGCTGATCGGCTGGATCACCTGGGTGGAGTCCGCGCTCGGCTGCTGCGGTTGCGGGGGCTGGGAGTACGGCTGCTGTTGCTGCTGGGCGTACTGCTGCTGCGGCGGCGGGCCCTGCGGCACCGAGGGCGGGCCCTGCGGGGTGGCCACGGGACCCTGCTGGGGGCCTTGGCCCGCCGCGGTGTCACCATGTGCGACCGCGGAGGACAGCACCTGATCCCGGCGAACCCGGTAGTCGTCCGCGGAAAGCCTGCCGGAGGCGAGCTCCTCATCCAGCTTGCGCAGCTCTTCCTGCCACGACACGTAGCGCCCCTTAGATTCCGAACCAACGGGTGACGGGTCGAAACCGCCCCCGTATCACTCCTGCGGTGACCCCGCACATTGTGCACGGTAGAAGCGGAGCCCGCTGCCGCGGGTCGAATCGTCACCGAAGCGTTTCCGATGATCAGGGGCCGGTGCTCAGTTCTTGGGAAGAACCCCGGTCAAAGCCTTTTCGACACCGCCGAACTTGCCCGCCAGCGCGGCCTGCTCGCCCTGCGGCGTCTGGGACACGCCGATCCCGACGACATTGTCGCCGGAGCGGTACCACGAGGCCATGACCCGGCCGGAATCGTTCTCGCGGGCCAGCGCGTCCGCATTGGTTCGCGATTTCTGGAAACCGACCGAGGACGACTGCGCGGTCAGCGCCTTGACCAGGTTCGCGGCGCCCTCCGCGGACGCGGTCGGCACCACGAGCACCATGTAGCCCTCGGTCCGGTCGCTGGAACCCCGGTAGACGACCTCGCGGGCGCCGTTCGCCTTCATCGCGTCGAGCGCGGCCTTGTCGAACAGCTTCAGCTCCAGACCCTTGTCGAGCGCCATGGTCGAGTTCGACGGGCTGGCTGTGCCTGGCAGCGGCGGAAGCCGGTCCTCCAGCGACGCCGTGGCCTGGTCCTGGCCGACGGCGGGGGGCGGCGCGCTCGGCTGCTGCTCGTCGGAGGAGGAGCTGAGCCACATCGTGCCGCCGATGATCAGCCCGAGCACGATCAGCACGCCGACCGCGAGGAAGGCCCACGTCGGCTTGGCGCGGGCGCGGCTGCTCGGTGCCGGGTCGTCCATCGGGAACGGGTTCGCCGCGGTGGCGGCGGGGGAAGCGGGCGTGGTCGGCTGAGACGGCGGCCGCGGCGGTTCGGGCGGGCGGACGGCGGGGTGGATCACGGTCGGCTCCTCGAGCGGCCGCGGGTACGGCATCGACTCCGTCCTGCGGACGTCGGCGGGGCTCGGCGCGGTCGTCGGTTTGTCGGTGGACAGCAGGGATTGCGCGTGACTCGGCTTCGGCGCGGGTGCTTCTTGGGGAGCGGGCGGGGTCGGCGCCGGGTTCGTCGCCTGCCACTGGTTCCGGCGCGGCGGCTGGCCGTGGGCGGGCGGCACGGGCTGGCTCGGGGCGGGCGGCACCGGCTGGCCGGAGTGCTGGCGCGGCGAGACCACCGGCGACGCCGCCGAACCGCCCGACACGGCGGCGAGCAGCTCGTCCCGCTGCTTGCGGTGCTGGTGCTGGGTGATCTTGCCGCTGGCCAGGTCGGCGTCCAGACGTCGCAGCTCTTCCTGCCAACTCATCTGGTGCTCCTCGTGGGTGTCCTCGCGGGGTTTCACCGGGACCATCGGCACCCCAGGGCACAACGGTAGCGCGAACGGGTGAAACTCGTACGTTCGTGTGGACTTCTGACCCGTTCGCGCAGGACCGGTGTCCGCGTGGTGCAGTTTCGCACCGCCATCGCCCGATTGAGCACCGAGCTGGCTTTATGGCATCTCTGGTATGTCCTGGGGCGCTACGGAATGGCAGCAGCTTCGCGCCGAGCGGATGGGCGAGCCCGGCGCCGAGGAAGCCTATGACGGGGCCCGTCGCGCCTTCGAACTCGGTCGCGTCGTTCGCGAGATGCGCGAAACGCGCGGCTGGACCCAGGCGCGGCTCGCGGAGGCCGCGGGCATGACGCAGTCCGCGGTGGCGCGCTTCGAGGCTGGAGGCACCGTGCCGACCATTCCGGTGCTCGAACGCCTCGCCCGTGCGCTGGGCGCGGAACTCGAGGTTCACCTCACGCTGTCCGCCTGACACCTTTCCGGTTTGTACGGCGTTTGTACGCCGCCGGTGCAGGATGCGCGCGGACCTGCTCCGGACCGTTGGAGGACAGCGATGAGGATGCCGTTCAAGCGCGCCGCGGGGGCGCTCGTGCTGACCGCGGGGATCGTGCTGGCCGGGGCGGCTCCCGCGCCCGCCGAGCCCAGCGCCGCGGGCTGCTCGACCTCGGGCACTGGTGACTCGCGCACCTGCGCGCAGGCCGTTGCCTGGGCCAAGGCGCACGTGCACACCTCGAACAACCCCGACTACTACCGCTACTGCGACCGGATCAACGCGTGGGCGTACGGGTTCAGCGCGAGCGGATCGGCCACGGCGTACGTGCACTGGACGCAGATCCCGGCCTCCCACAAGCACGCCGGGGCGACCAGCGTGCCCGCGGGCGGGCTGGCGTTCTTCAGCAACGGCGGCGCCGGGCACACGATGATCTCGATCGGCGGCGGGAAGTTCCTGTCCAACGACATCCACGGCAACGGCAGCTACACCCAGACCACGATCGCCGAGATCAAGAGCAAGTGGGGCCAGCACTACCTCGGCTGGGCGCAGCCCTGGTTCAAGGTCAACCACTGATCGGCCCGCGGGGGCCCAACCCCAGTGGGTCCCCGCGGCTCAGATTTCCAAGCCGTACAAGGAAATCGCGTTCGCCGAGGAGAACTTCCGGCGCTCCTCGTCGGACGAGAACTGCCCGAGGAAGGACTCGATCTCCGTCCGGGACGGGTGCTGGAACGGGTAGTCGGTGGAAAAGATCAACCGGTCCACCGGCGTCACCGAAAGGGCGTGCCGCAGGAGCGCCGGGTTGAACATGCCCGACGTGGTGATGAAGAAGTTCGACCGCACGTAGTCCGCCACCGGGCGCGAAAGGCCCGCGACGCGGGACAGGCTGTTGGCGCGATCGAGCCAGAACAACAGCATTTCGCCCCAGTGGCCGAGCACGACCCGCAGTTCCGGGTGCCGGTCGAAGGTGCCGCGCAGGATCAGCCGCAGCGCCGCGGTCGCGGTGTCCAGGTGCCAGCCCCAGCCGAAGGTCGCGAGCGCGAGCTCGGTCATCGGGTCGAAGCCGCGGTACGACGCGTCGCGAAGGGCGCGCGAAGGCAGCTGGGGGTGGATGAACACCGGCTGGCCCAGTTCCGCCGCGGCGGCGAAGAAGTCGTCGTAGGCGGGATCGTCGAGGAAGCGGTCGCCCGTTCGCCCGTAGACCATGGTGCCGACGTGGCCGAGGCCCGCGGCTCGGTCGAGTTCGCCCGCGACGTCCTTCGGCGACGACAGGGGCAGGGTGGACAGCGAGCGGAACCGGGACGGGTGGGCGGCCACGGCCGACGCGGCGAGGTCGTTCGCGGCGCGGCTCAGCCGCACGGCTTCTTCTGGTGGCAGCGCTTGGGTTCCCGGCGGCGTCAGCGCGAGGATCGAGACGTCGATGCCCTGCTCGTCCATGGCCGCGATCCGGCCCGCGCCCAGGTCTTCCAGGCGCTGCCGGTGATCGCCCATTTCGTTGAAGGCAAGGCTTTCGTCGCGATCGTGCTCCGGCAGCGCGTCGAGTGCGGAGCTCAGCTCCGGCGTGATCCAGTGTTCTTCGATGGCGATGAGCGTCATGGGCTTACCTTTTCGGTCGCGTGCGCGGTCTGGTCGGCGGACTTCGCGGGAGCGGCCGCGTGCGCGAGCGCCGCGACGACGGCGAGCGCGGCGATCGTGACCGCCATCGGGATCGCGGAACGGCCGTCGCCGAGGCTGACGAGCGGCGAGATGAGCGCCCCGAGCCCGAACTGGGCCGCGCCGAGGACGGCCGATCCGGTGCCCGCGGCGCCGGGAACGGCGTCGAGCGCGATCCCGGTGGCCGGGCCGAGGACGAATCCCAGTGACGAAACCGCGAAGAAGATCGGCACGGGGAGCCAGGTGGCACCGATCGGCAGCAGTGCCATGGCGAGCAGGACGAGTGCCGCGGCGAGGAGCCAGCCGACGCCGATGGCGAGGACGTGGCGCGGCTCGCGCCGGTGCAGCAGCCGCGACGACACCGCGCTGCTCAGCACCAGGCCGAGCGCGTTGAGCGCGAACAGCAGGCCGTAGGCGACCGGGCCGACACCGATGACGGTCTGGTACAGGAACGGCGACGCCGAGATGTAGGCCATCAGCACGGCGAACGCGAAGACGAAGGTGGCCGTGGCGGACAGGTAACCGCGGCCGCGCAGCAGGCGGAATCCGCCGCCACCGGCCGTGCCCCGCCGCTCGCGCGGCAGGCTTTCGCGCACGACCGCCGCCGACCCGGCGAGCATGGCCACGGCCAGCGCCGCCAGCACGGCGAGCACCCCGCGCCACTGGATCGAATCGACAAGGAGGCTGCCGATCAGCGGCGCGATCACCGGGGCGACGCCGCTGACGATCATCATCAGGCTGAAGGCGCGCGCGGCGGCGCGGCCGGTTTCGAGATCGGCGATGACCGCGCGGCCGACGACCATGCCCGCCGCGGCGCTCAGCCCCTGCACGAGGCGAGCGACCAGCAGAACGCCGATCGTGGGCGAAAAGGTGGCGAGGACGCTCGCCGCGACGAAGGCTGCCGAACCGGCGAGCAACGGCCCCCGCCGCCCCAGTTTGTCCGACAGCGGCCCGAAGACGAGCTGCCCGGCGGCGAGCCCGAGCAGGAACATGGTGAGGGTCAGCTGGATCGCCGTGTCGCTGGTGCGAAGGTCCGCGGCCATGCGCGGGAACGCGGGCAGGTAGAGGTCGATCCCGAACGGGGCGACGCTGGCCAGCAGGGCGAGCACGAGCAGGAGCGGAACGGTGAGGGTGCCGCGTGACGTGGTGTTCACCCAACTCCTCTCAAAAATCAGATATCGAAAGATAGCTATCAACTGACAGCAAAGGTAGCATGACGCGGTGGATGAAGCGCAAACATCGAGGTTGTTCGAGCTCGCCGACCTGGTACTCGCGGTCGGCAGGCACATCCACGCGGCCAAGGAGTCCCCGGAGTTCTCGTTCGAGGCGTGGACGCCGCTGGAGAGCGCCGTCATGCGGTTCATCGACCGGAACCCCGGCACTTCGGCCAGTGCGGCGGCGGAGGCGACCCAGCTGATCTCCAGCAACTTCAGCAGGGCGGTGCGGGGCCTGGAGAAGAAGGGCATGGTGCGCCGCGACGTCGACGAGCACGACGCCCGGCGCGTGCGCCTCTATCCCACCGCGCGGGCGCACGAAAACCTGCAGCACCTGCGAGAGGTCTGGAGCGGCCTGCTCGACGGGATCGTGACCGATCCCGCGGAGGTCGACGCGCTGAACGCGACCCTTCGGCGCATCGAAACCGAGCTCGTCGCGAAGGCGCGGAACGGCGCGCGATAAATCCCGCGAAAACCAAGATCAATTCCCCGCGACCGGTGCATAGTTCGAACATATGTTCTAAAATGGAGGGAACTTCCGGGGGAGAGGCGGTCAAGGTGGCATACGTGACGCTGTCGACTTTCGTCGGCTACAGCAACGGTTCCGGCCCGAAGCGGGCGTCGTTCGTGCGGCAGACGCGGCGGCTGTACGAACGCCCCGCGCGCGGCGGGTTCGACTTCTACCGCCGTCCGACGAACGCGATCAGGGCGGGCAGGGCGGCGGGAATGGACGAGGAGGCGATGACGGCGCTCGTCGAGCAGGCCCCGCCCGCGGCGCGCGGCCATTTCGCCGCCGTGGCGGACGGTTGGCTGCACTACCTCGGGCGCCCCGAGTTCGCCCGCGGCCGGGTGCCGGAGGTCGTCGAGTGCGGGCGCGCGCGGTGGCGGCACAGCGATTTCGAGCTCGGCGTCAGCCCGCATCTCGGGCTGCGCAAGCGGGACGGCCGCACCTACGCGACCTGGCTGTACTGCAAGGTCGAACCGCTCACCCCGGACGTCGCGAACCTGGCCTGCTGGACGATGAACGAGGTGATGGACGACCTGATCCCCGGCGCGGAGGCGATGGTCGTCGACGTCCGCCGCGCGACGCCGTACGTACTGGGCGCGCGCGGCCGGGCCAGGGTCGGCCGGTGGGCGCTGAGCGAGGTTTCGTCCTTCTTGACGTTGTGGGACAACGCCGCCTGAGTCGCCGCGAGTGATTCGTGATGGGGAGTTGAGTACTGGTACTCAAGACATTCCGGGCGCGGCGGGCGACCGTAGGAGCCATGACGAAACCTTCCGCGCCGAACACCGGCGCCTTCTTCGCCCAGGCCGCCGTGTCGTTCGCGGTGGCGCTCGCCGCGGTCGCGATCGGGGTGGCCTTCCTGCCGGTGAACGGCTGGGTGCGCGGGTTCCTCGCGCTCGGGCTGCTCTACACCGTCACGTCGGCGTTCACGCTGGCGAAGTGCATCCGCGACCGCCAGGAGGACTCGTACCTGGTGAACCGCGTCGACCAGGCGCGGCTGGACAAACTGCTCGCCGAGCACGATCCGTTCAAGGAAGCGGTCTGAGGGATCCGGCTGGCTGACCGGCGGCTACCATCACCGCGTGTTCGAGTACCACGGATGGGTGGCGATCGCCGAAACGTCCGGCGCCGAGAGCGATGACGCGTCGCTGCGGCGCACGGTCGAGCGGGTCGGTCGCCGGATGAGCGACCTCGGCGACTACGGCCTGTTGGACCTGCGGTGGCTGAACGGGGCGCCGTTCCTGCACTTCGCGGGTCTGCCGAACCACCGTGCCCGGTGGGGCGACGAAATACTGGACCTCTTCGAGCACACCGCCCGGCTGGCACCGGGCTCCTACGGGCTGCTGTACGTTCGCGACGACACGGATCCCTTTCAGGGCAACGAGTTCCGCGTCTACCGGATGGCGAAGGGGCAGGTCACCGAGCACGCGGACCCGTTCCTTTCGCCCGCCGTGCCCACGGTGGAGGACGCCGCCGACTGAGCCGCCCCCCACCGTGGGTGCCGGGTCAGAACGTCACGTCGTCACACGAGTAGAACGCGTTCGCGGTGTCGGCGATGTCCCACACGGCGAGGATCAGGTGGCGCCCGGACTTCCCGGCCGGGATCGTTCCCGAGTGCTGGACGGTGTTCGGCGGCCGCTTGCCGTTGAACGGCACGGTCAAGAACGGCGCCGGTTCGAGCTGCGCCCTGGTCAGCGGCGCGGCCGGGTTCCAGCCGTTCTTGGTGATGAAGTACCGGAACGACGTGGTGGCGTGCGCGGCGGTCAGCGTCCAGGTGAAGTCGAAGTTCGCGCCGCTGGTGAGCTTCTTGGCGGGCCAGTTGCCGCCGCGGGGATCGTCGAGCTGGGCGAACTCGCTGTGGTTCGCGGCGCAGATCCTGCCGTCGGCTGGCCCTCTCGCGGGGAAGCCCTTGGGGCCTTCCACGCTTTGCGGTTCCCACTGGATGGAACCGCAGTTCTTGACGGTGCCGAGCTTGCAGAGGTAGGCGCGGCTCGGCGGGTTCTGGGTGTACCCGTGGGATTGCGCGATGCCGGTGGAGACGAGTGTCAGGCCGAGCACGGACGTCAGCAGCACGCCGAGGCCGAGAGACTTCCTTCGCATTCCTCACTCCTCACACTGTGACCACTACGCTGTGGTGTAGACCAGTGTGAGCCGGTCGAGAAATGGTTTAGACCACCGAGCAGACCAATCAGGGGAACGCGATCTTCCACCCCGCGGCGCAGTCACCGAAGCATTCGGCCCAAAGCAGACGAGCGACCCGACAAAATCAAGAAGTGCGCACAAACCCAACATGAGAACCAACCGACCTGCTGGTCCAAGCCCACCGCGCCCAGCGCCCGCCAAGGCGAGAAGCTCGCACCCTGGGGGCGTGGGGGCTGGGCCCCCACAACGAAACGGGACCCCGGGAGCAGGCAGTGCCTGCGAACACAACTCCGACGAGCGGATGACGGGACTCGAACCCGCGACCCTCACCTTGGCAAGGTGATGCGCTACCAGCTGCGCTACATCCGCACACGCGCCGTGTTTCCGACGCGCAGACGAGCTTACACGGCCGACGAACCGGCCCGTCGCCCCACCCGTCCGGAGGTAACGCGGTTACTCCGGGCGCACAGGGGGTGACGGCAGCGGTTTCGCTCCGTATGGTGTCCCCATTCAACCGAAAGGGTTAGTCCTTCGGGGAGGAGGTGCCTGGCCGGATGACCGAGCAGGCGACGGTGCCGCAGCACGCGTTCACGGGGCATGACGAGCTGGCGCTGCTCAGAAGGCTGCGCTCGGGCGAGGACGCCGCCTTCGGCGAGCTGTTCGAGCTGCACGCGGCCGCCGTGCGCAGGCTCGCGCTCGGCCTCGCCGCCGACCGGTCCGAAGCCGAGGACATCACCGCCGAAACCTTCTTCAGGGTGCTGCAGGCCTTGCGCCGCGGCGCGGGGCCGCGCGACCACATCCGCGCCTACCTGCTGACCGTCGCGCGCCGCGTGTCCTGGGAATGGCACGGCGCCCGGCGCGACGTGCCGGTCACCGACGACGAGCTCACCAACCGGGCGGGCGCGGACGCCGACACGCACGCCCGCACCGACGAGCGCACCCTGATCACCACCGCCTTCACCAGCCTGCCGGAGCGCTGGCGCACCGTCCTGTGGCAGACCGAGGTCGAGGGCGAGCAGCCCGCGGTCGTCGCGCCGCATTTCGGGCTCAGCGCCAACGCCACCGCCGCGCTCGCCCGCCGAGCGAGGCTTGGCCTGCGCGCCGCCTACCTCCAGGCGCACCTCGCCGTCGACCGGACCGCCGACGTCGGCTGCCGCGCGGTCACCGAGAAGCTCGGCGGCTACACCGCGGGCAGCGTCACCGGCTCGGAGGCGCGCAAGATCCGCAAGCACCTGATGGGCTGCGCGTCGTGCCGGTCGATGCACGCCGAGCTGCGGGACGTCTGCTCCTCGCTGCGCGCGCACGCCGGGGTGCTCGTGCTGCTCGTGCCCGCTTCCGGGCTCGTGCTCGGCACCGCCGGAAGCGCGGGCTCCAGCGGCGCGGGCGTCGGGTTCGCCGCCGCTGTCAAGGGTTTCCTCGTCGGGTCGAAGATCCAGGTCGGGATCGCGCTCGCGTCCACGGCCGCGGTCGGCGCGCTCGGCGTGGCCGGCGGCCCGGTGCTGTTCGACCCGCGCGGCCCGCACCAGCTCGCCCAGCCGGACCAGGGCGTCCAGCTGCTGCAGATCGCCCCGCCCGTGCCGGGTCCCGGCCAGAACCAGAAACCGGTGCCGCCGCCCGCGCCGCGGCCGGGCGGCGCCGCGGTGATCGACTTCGTCGCGCCCGCCGGGGCGGGCCCGGCGCCCGGCCGCGAGCACGACCACCCCGCCACGCCGCCCGGTGAGCACCGGCAGTTGCCCAGCGAGGTCGTCGTCGGCACCGGGCCGCAGCTCCCCGGCGTGCAGAAACCGGGCACGCCGCCGTCGTCGCCACCCGCGTCGACGCGCACCGGGACCCCGAGGATCGATCCCGGCACCGGCGACCCGAGCCCGTCGAGCGACATCACGACGCCGAGGATCACCACGGATCCGAGCTGGACCCCGGAAGACCCGGTCGAGCCGACGACGCCGAGGAAGACCGCCCACCCGCGCCCGAGGCAGACCTCGTCGCCGGCGGGCGGCACGGACGGCGGGCCGCCGCGCTCGGGGGCCCGCACGGACGACAGCACCGTGGGCGGCTGCACCGGCACGTCGGCTTCGCCGGAGTCGTCCGGCTCATCCGGATAGCGGAACCTGTACCGGGACCACCCGTTCGTCCTCGCGCCGACCTGCCGGATCACGGTACGGTTGAGACGCTCATGCCGTCGCGCGGGAGGACAGGATGAACCGGCTGGTGCAGGGTGAGGACGGCCGGGACTGGACGGTCCGCGCGCAGATGGAATGGCGCGCACCGGCCACCGCGGACGGATCGGACGACTTCGAGCACGACGTCGCGGCCAGCTACGGCCCCGGCATCGGGATGCTGGTCGTCACGCTCGCGCTGATCGGCGTGCTGGTGGTGTGGCTGCCGACCGACGTGGTGATCCCGGCCTGGGTGCCGCTCCTGCTGCTGCTGATCATCGTGTTCTTCCCGTTGCGCTGGGTGCTGCGCCGCCCGTGGACGGTGGTCGCCGAGACCGACGGCGACGTCACCGGCGACCACCCGCCGGAGCGCTGGGTCGGCACCATCCGCGGGCTGTTCACCGTCCGCGGCGAGGTCACCAAGATCGCGAAGACGATCGAACGGCACGCGCTGCCCGATTTCGACGGTCCACTGCGTCCGATGGAATGAGATGATGGCCCGGGGCGAGGAGTGCGCCCGGGACTGGAGTGACACGCGATGCCGGAGCTACCCGAGGTCGAGGCGCTCGCACACCACCTTCGTGAGCACGCGGAAGGCCGCACGGTCACCCGCGTCGACGTCGCCTCCATGACGGTGCTGAAGACCGTCAGTCCCGCGTGGACGGACCTGCACGGCCGCGAGGTCACCGGGGCGTCGAGGCACGGGAAGCACCTCGACCTGGTGTGCGGCGAGCTGCACCTGGTGACGCACCTGGCGAGGGCGGGCTGGCTGCGCTGGTCGGACTCGCTGCCCCCGGCGCCGCCGAAACCGGGCGGCAAGGGGCCCATCGCGCTGCGCGTGCACCTGGACGGCCCGGGGTTCGACCTCACCGAGGCGGGCACCAAGAAGGGGCTCGCGGTGTGGATCGTGCGCGATCCCGGTGAGATCCCGAGCATCGCCAGGCTCGGTCCCGACGCGCTGGAGGTGGACCGCGCGAAGCTCGGCGAGCTGTTCGCGGGCCGCACGGAGCGGTTGAAGACCGCGCTCACCGACCAGTCGCTCATCGCCGGGATCGGCAACGCCTACTCCGACGAGATCATGCACGCCGCCAAGCTGTCGCCCTACTCGACGCCGGGCAAGCTCGACGACGCCGCGCTCGACCGGCTCGCCGACGCGATGCGGCAGATCCTCCTCGACGCGGTGGAGCGCTCCGTCGGGCAGTCCGCCGCGAGGCTCAAGGGGGAGAAGCGATCCGGTCTGCGGGTGCACGCCCGCGCTGGCCTGCCGTGCCCGGTGTGCGGTGACACGGTGCGCGAGATTTCGTTCGCGGACAAGGCTTTCCAGTACTGCCCGACGTGCCAGACCGGCGGCAAACCGCTCGCCGACCGGCGGATGTCGCGCCTGCTGAAGTAGCGGTCGCGCGGGCCCGCCCCCCACGACGGGCCCGCGCGACTCCGGCCGCACAGGCAGCCGGGACGGCGCGGTGAGCCGTTCGAGCCAGACACCGTACCCGATCGGGCCCACTTCGGGCACGCCCTGTTTCGCCCGCGCCAACGATCGGAGTACCCGTGCGCCGCGATCGGAGGGTCCACAAGGGACGCTTCGTCCGTCGCGTGCGCGACTGTCCTCAAGGGACAGTCGAACAGCGGTCACCCGTCGCCGCGTCCGGGGCGCGCCGTCGTCAAACCCTGGCGGGTACCACCCCGGGTAGCCATCGCTGCGCCGCCGGTCATCCAGTGGGGCGGGGCCAGCCCTCACTAGACTCGGGCCGTGGCAGAACGCCGTCCGGCGGTCACAACTGCACAGAAAGTGGGTAGCAACCCTTGCACCTGGATGGTGTAGCGCAGAGCATTGACGCCGTGTCCGAATGGCCGATCGCGCAGCTCATCCCGTGGGGTGCCTTCGTGGTTGCGCTGATCGTGCTCGGTGTCGTGATCGTGCGCGCCCGGCGGCCGAACAACGTCATCGAGGACGCCATGCTCGAGGCGGTCTACCTGATGTCGAAGGCCACGCCCGACCTGCGCGAGGGGATCGACGAGAACAGCGCGGACAGGATCACCTCGCGCCTGCTCGAACTGCTCAAGTGCGTCGCGGTCGGGATCACCGACGGTGAGGGCACGCTCCTGTCCTGGGACGGCGAGGCGAACGACCACTACGTCGACCTGGTCGAGGCGATCGGGTCGGCGATCCGCAAGGCGCGGCGCGAGGTCGTCGGGCACGAGAAGATGCCGTGCAACCACCGCGGCACCTGCCGGATGCGCACCGCGGTCATCGTCCCGCTCATCGTGGAGAACAGCACCGAGGCCGCGCTGATCGTGGTCGGGAAGTCGCGCGGGAAGCGGATCGTGCAGATGGCCGACGCGGTCGCGCAGTTCGTCTGCACCCAGTTCGAGCTGGCCCGCCTCGACGAGTCCAAGCACCAGCTGCAGCAGGCCGAGATCAAGGCGCTGCGCGCGCAGATCTCGCCCCATTTCGTCTACAACGCGCTGAACACGATCTCCTCGCTCATCCGCACCGACCCCGAGGAGGCGCGCGACCTGCTGCAGGAGTTCGCCGACTTCACGCGCTACTCGTTCCGGACCTCGGGCATGTTCACCTCGCTCGCCGAGGAACTGCGGAACATCGACCGCTACCTGACGATCGAAAGCGCGCGGTTCGGCGGCAGGCTCGAGGTACGGCTGAAGATCGCCCCCGAGGTGCTGTCGGTGGTGGTGCCGTTCCTGATCATCCAGCCGCTGGTGGAGAACGCGGTCAAGCACGGGCTGGCGAACAAGCCGACCGGCGGCATGGTCACCGTGACCGCGCAGGACTACGGCACCGAAGCGCTGATCAGCGTCGAGGACGACGGCATCGGCATGGACCCGATGCGGCTGAAGGAACTGCGCGACTCGCACCGCAGCGGCGCGCACGTCGGGCTCGGCAACATCAACCAGCGCATGCGGCAGCTCTTCGGCGACGAGTACGCGCTGATGGTGGAAACGGCCCCCGGCGCGGGCATGAAGGTGACGCTGCGGGTGCCGAAGTTCGCGCCCGGCGTCCGCACGAACCTGCCCGACTACTCGTCGTCCTCGGCCGAGGTGCCGGAACAGACTCCGCGAGAGCCACCGGCCCAGCCCGGCCGCCATGACCGAGCGGCCCGCCGAGCCTGAAGTGCCTAGGGTGGACCCATGGGCATGACCGACAAGCTGGCTTCGCGCATTCCGGCGCTCGCGGACCGGGTCGACCGGTCGGACGTGGTCGCCGTGGTGAAACTGCACGGGGTGATCACGCCGACGCCGTCCCCGCTGGCCAGGGGTTCGATCAACCTCGCCTCGATGGAGTCGGCGCTGACCCGCGCGTTCGACCACGACCGGCTGCGGGCGGTCGCGCTGCTGATCAATTCGCCCGGCGGGGCGCCGACCCAGTCCGGCCTGGTCGCCGAGCGGATCCGCCAGCTCGCGGACCGCAAGGACGTGCCGGTGCTCGCGTTCGCCGAGGACGTCGCCGCGTCCGGCGGATATTGGCTGGCCTGCGCGGCGGACGAGATCTTCGCGCACCGGACCTCGATGGTCGGCTCGATCGGGGTGCTCAGCGGCGGGTTCGGGTTCACCGGGCTGCTCGAGCGGTTCGGCGTGGAGCGCAGGCTGCACACCGCGGGGGAGAACAAGTCGCGGCTCGACCCGTTCAGCCCGGAGAAGCCGGAGGACGTCGAGTGGCTCAAGAAAATGCACTCCCAGCTGCACGAGGTGTTCGTCTCGTGGGTCCGCGAGCGGCGCGGTGACCGGCTGAGCGACGCCGAGGACCTGTTCACCGGTGACGTGTGGCTCGGCCAGCAGGCGCTCGAACTCGGCCTGGTGGACGGGATCGGCAACCTGCGTGAGGTGATCGAAGACCGGTACCCCGGCGCGGAAATCTCGATCGCGGAGCCGAAGCGGCCGCTGCTCGCGAAGCTCGGGCTGTCGGCGCCCGCGGCGGCGTCGGCGATGCTCGACGCGGTGAGCCAGCGCGCGACGTGGTCGCGTTTCGGCCTCTGACCCCCGAACGGCGGCAGACTTCGGGCGCCCCGTGCGCGTCTTTCGTCCAGGGTGTTCTCACGCGCGGCGCGCTGCCTCTGGACATTGCGGCCTGCAATGGGCAGGATGCGAGTCACTGTGAGTGCTCACGAAGACACCCCAGACCCCAGGCAGCTCCTCGTCCTCGCCGTGGACGATGAGCCACACGGCCTTGCCGAACTTTCGCACTGCCTGATGAACAACGCGAACGTCCGCCGCGTGTTCAGCGCGTCCGACGCGTCCGACGCGCTGCGCATGCTCTCGACGGACGACGCGGAGGTCCGCCGACGACGCGAGCTCGGGTACCCGGCCATCGACGCCGTCTTCGCCGATCTCGAAATGCCCGGTCTGTCCGGGATGGAGATGTCGCGCGTGTTCGCCGCGCTCGATCCCGCACCGGTGCTCGTCTTCGTCACCGGCCACGCGCACGAGGCGGTCAACGCGTTCGACCTCGGCGCCGTCGACTACGTGCTCAAGCCGTGCCAGCAGGAGCGGCTGGACCGCGCCGTCAAGCGGGTCGTCGAGAAGCTGCTGAGCAACCCGATCGCCGAGGCCGTGCCCGGTGCCGAGCCGGTCAAGAACGACGACGAGGTCATCCCCGTCGAGCTCGCCGGCACCACCAAGCTCATCCCGCGGTCCACCGTCCGCTGGGTCGAGGCGCAGGGCGACTACGCGCGGTTGTTCACCACCGAGGGCAGCCACCTCGTCCGCATCCCGCTCGCCCAGCTCGAAGAGCGGTGGGAGAAGGCCGGGTTCGTCCGCATCCACCGCTCCTTCCTGGTCGCGCTGCCGCTGATCACCGAACTGCGCATGGGCCAGGGCGGCTACCAGGTGGTGATCGGCAACGAGGAGAAGGTGCTGCCGGTGAGCAGGCGCCACACCCGCGAGCTGAAGGACCGGCTGGTCGGTTCCGCGCGGAACGGGTAGGCCCGGTGGCCGCCGACGAGTACCAGCGCCGGATCGACGGGGTCCGCGAACCGGACCCGACGCTCGGCAAGAACCTCCCGCCGCGCCCGCCGCCCGCGGCCGAGCCGGTACCGCCCGCGCCCGCACCGCTGACCCCGGCGCCGCAGGTCAAACCGCCGCGCCGCCAGCGGGTCGTGCTCGCCGATCCCAAGCAGGGCACCACGACCCTGCGCGCGCGGGTCGAACTCGAGGAGCAGACGAGCTGGGGCGAGCTGCTCATCAAGGACCTGGTGAAGGCGCAGCTGCGGACCGGGCTCCTGCTCGCCGTGCTCGTGGTGGGGGTGCTCGGGTCGCTTCCCGTGCTGTTCTTCCTCCTGCCGGGGTTCGCCGGGGCGTCCGTGATCGGCGTGCCGTTGCCGTGGTTCCTGCTCGGCGTCGTACCGTTTCCCCTGCTGTTCGGTGTCGGGCTCTGGTACAACCGGCTCGCCGAACGGCATGAACGTGACTTCGTCGACATGATCGAGAGCTAGACCTCGGCACCGCCGAGCAGCCAGGTGCGAGGATTTCCGTTGTGCAGCTGAACCCGTGGGCGTTGGCGGCGATCGTCGTGGTCGCGGCCGTCACCTATCTGCTCGGGCACCGCTCGTCCCGGTTCGCCACCACGACGCACGACTTCCTGGTCGCCCGCCGGACCGTCCGCTCGCGCCGCAACGCCGCCGCGATCTCGGGCGAGTACCTGTCCGCGGCGTCGTTCCTCGGTGTCGCCGGGGTCGTGCTGAAGGACGGCGCGGACGCGCTGTGGTACCCGATCGGCTTCACCGCGGGCTACCTGCTCCTGATGCTGTTCGTGGCCGCGCCGCTGCGCCGGTCCGGGGCCTACACGCTGCCCGACTTCGTCGAAGCGCGCCTCGAATCCCGTTCGCTGCGGCGGTTTTCCACCGCTTTCGTGGTGTTCATCGGCGTGCTCTACATGGTGCCGCAGTTGCAGGGCGCCGGGCTGTCGCTGGCGATCATCCTGCCCACCCCGGTCTGGCTCGGCGCGATCGTGGTGACGATGCTGGTGGCGCTCAACGTGATCGGCGGCGGCATGCGCGCGATCACCGTCGTGCAGGCGTTCCAGTACTGGCTCAAGCTGTTCGCGATCGCGGCGCCCACGTTCGTGCTGTGCGCGGTGTTCTGGACCGGTGGCGCGCCGGAGGGGGCGACCCCGCTCGCCGCGCCGACCTCGCCGGTGTTCACCGAAAACACGCACATCGACGTCCAGACGGGCGTGCGGCTGCAGGTCGACAACCTGACCGCGGTGCGCGTCCGCGATCCCGGCGCGAAGGCCGACCACGAGGCCGTGTGGCTCGCGAACAGCGAGCACGAAGTCGCCGACGGGACCACGCTGACCTTCCCGGCCGGTGCGTCGGTCCCGGTCGTCTCGGGTGCGCCGGTGCACAACGAGAACTGGCTGCGCCCGTCGTCCAGCGGGGTCGACGACCTGCTCACCACGTACTCGCTGATCTTCGCGACCTTCTTCGGCACGATGGGCCTCCCGCACGTGCTGGTGCGCTTCTACACCAACCCCGACGGCAAGGCCGCGCGCCGCACCACCGTGCACGTGCTGTTGCTGCTCGGGCTGTTCTACCTGTTCCCGACGATCTTCGGCGCGCTCGCGCGGATGTACGTGCCGAAGCTGCTGGTGTCGGGGCGGTCCGACGGCGCGGTGCTGCTGCTGCCGTCCGCGATGGTGCCGGGCGTGCTCGGGCAGATCATCGGCGCGGTGGTCGCGGCGGGCGCGTTCGCGGCCTTCCTGTCGACCTCGTCGGGGCTGCTGGTGAGCGTGGCCGGGGTGGTCTCCACCGACATGCTTCCCGGGCGGGTCAAGGACTTCAGGCTGGCGACCGTGCTCGTGGTCGCGGTCGCCGCGACGCTGGCGGTGGTGCTGCGGCCGCCGGACATTTCGATCAGCATCGGGATGACCTTCGCGCTCGCCGCGTCCACGTTCTCCCCGCTGCTGGTGCTCGGGATCTGGTGGCGCGGCCTGACCTGGCCCGGCGCGATGGCGGGCATGATCGTCGGCGGCGGTTCCGTGCTGGGGGCGTTGGTGTACAACAACCTCTGCTCGTACACCGGCTGGTACATGCCGTGGTGGTCCGAGCAGCCCGCGATCGTCACCGTGCCCGCCGCGTTCATCGTGACCGTGCTGATCAGCCTCGCCACCCGCAAGCACGTGCCGGCCGACGTCAACCCGATCATGCTCAGGCTGCACGCGCCGGATCCGCTCGGGTTCATGCGCGACCGCGCGGTCGCCCGGTTCGGGCAGGCCGAGGAAAAGGTGCGGATGGGCAAGGGACGGCATCGCAAGTAGTCGGCCGGTCAAGGCGGGGTAATCGGCCGCTGAATGAACCCGGTTGGCGGTTTCCCTACGCCGCGTGAACTGAATGTGTCGACGATTTTCTCGATCGCGACGACAAGCGGACATAACGTCCGATCTCGATCCACTATCGATCTACGTTCGGTAATCCTATTCACTCAAACGGATTACACGCGCTCGCCGGGTATGCGGGGCATGATCTCCGTATTGCTCAGGTAATGACCGTTCAACGAATAAGGCGGATCGGTGCATCACTCGACAGGTTGGTGTCAAGGCCCGATCGGAGCACGAGGAGGGTCGCGATGAGTGCGACGGAAGAGGGCCTCGACGGCGAGTCCACAGCGGACACCAAGTGGGAAGAGGTCCAGGCGAGCCCGGAATTCGTGGAGTTGCGTCGTCGGTTGCGGGTGTTCGTGTTCCCGATGACGGTGGTGTTCGTGGTGTGGTATTTGGCGTATGTGTTGCTGGCGGATTACGCGCATGGGTTCATGGCGACGAAGTTGTTCGGGAATGTGACGGTGGGGTTGGTTTTCGGGTTGTTGCAGTTCGTGTCGACGTTCGTGATCACGGGTTTGTACGTGCGGTACGCGAATCGGAAGCTGGACCCGGTCGCGGACACGATCCGTGCTGATCTGGAAGGAGAGGCCCGATGAGTCACACCGTGCTGGCGGCGGGGGTGGCGGGGTCGAACCCGACGCTGAACATCGCCATTTTCGCGGCGTTCGTCGCGATCACCCTGGTGATCGTGTTCCGCGCCTCCCGTAACACCAAGACCGCGTCGGACTACTACGCCGCGGGGCGGGCGTTCACCGGCCCGCAGAACGGCATCGCGATCTCCGGCGACTACCTCTCGGCCGCGTCGTTCCTGGGCATCGCGGGGGCGATCGCGATCAACGGCTACGACGGGTTCCTGTACTCGATCGGGTTCCTCGTCGCCTGGCTCGTCGCGTTGTTGTTGGTGGCGGAGTTGTTGCGGAACACCGGCAAGTTCACCATGGGCGACGTGCTGGCGTTCCGCATGCGCCAACGCCCCGTCCGCGCCGCCGCCGCGATCTCCACCCTCGCCGTGTCGTTCTTCTACCTGCTCGCCCAGATGGCCGGCGCGGGGGGCCTGGTCAACCTGCTGCTCGGCGTCACCGGCGCCACCGGGCAGGCCGTGGTGATCGCCGTGGTCGGCGTCATCATGATCATCTACGTGCTCATCGGCGGCATGAAGGGCACCACCTGGGTCCAGATCATCAAAGCCGCCCTGCTCATCATCGGCGCCTTCGCCATGACCCTCTGGGTGCTGGGCAAATACGGGTTCAACCTCTCCACCCTGTTCCAGCACGCCATGGACCAGCCCAAGAGCAAAGGCCAGGCCCTGCTCTCCCCGGGGGCGCAGTACGGCAAGACCGGCACCAGCAAACTCGACTTCCTCTCCCTCGGCATCGCGTTGGTGCTCGGCACGGCGGGGTTGCCGCACGTGCTGATGCGCTTCTACACCGTGCCCACCGCCCGCGACGCCCGCCGCTCCGTCGTCTGGGCGATCGGGTTGATCGGCGTGTTCTACCTGTTCACCCTCGTCCTCGGCTACGGCGCCGGCGCCCTCGTCGGGCCCACCACGATCAACAACGCCCCCGGCGGCGTCAACTCCGCCGCCCCACTGCTGGCCCAAGCACTCGGGGGCCCGGTTCTGTTGGGGTTCATCGCCGCGGTCGCCTTCGCCACCATCCTCGCCGTCGTCGCCGGGCTGACCATCACCGCATCCGCCAGCTTCGCGCACGACGTGTACGCCAACGTCATCAAACGCGGCAAAACCGACTCGAAGGCCGAAGTGCGGGTCGCCCGCTACACCGCTCTGGTGATCGGCGCGGTCGCGATCATCGGCGGCATCCTGGCCAAAGACCAGAACGTCGCCTTCCTCGTCGCCCTCGCCTTCGCCGTCGCCGCCTCCGCGAACCTGCCCACCATCCTCTACTCGCTGTTCTGGAAACGGTTCAACACCCAAGGCGCCCTCTGGTCCATCTACGGCGGACTCGGCATCACCATCATCCTCATCGTGTTCTCCCCCGCCGTCTCCGGCGGCACCAAACCCATGATCAAAGGCGTCGACTTCCACTGGTTCCCCCTGGAAAACCCCGGCATCGTCTCCATCCCCCTCTCCTTCCTCCTCGGCGCCGCCGGAACCCTCCTGTCCAAAGAACACAACAAAGCCAAATACGCCGAAATGGAAGTCCGCGCCCTCACCGGAGCCGGAGCCGAAAAAGCAACCCCCCACTAACCACAACGACCAGCGCCCCGGACCTCGCGAAGAGGTCCGGGGCACTTTCACGCGCGTCTGACGGGACCGCATGGCAGCATGAGCGCCGTGGTCTACCCAGAAGAAGTCCCGACGGCGTCGGTGCGGGACCTCCCGCTCGACGGCGCGCTGCTGGACGTGCGCGAAGACGACGAGTGGGCCGCGGGGCACGCCCCCAACGCCGTCCACATCCCGCTGGGCGACCTGCCTGCCAGAGTCGGTGAGCTCGCCGAGTTCCCCGAGCACCAACCGGTGTACGTCGTGTGCCGCACCGGCGGCCGCTCCGCCCGCGCCACCGCCTGGCTCAACGCCAGCGGCTGGGACGCGGTGAACGTCGCAGGCGGCATGAAGTCGTGGCTGACCGAGGGCCGCTCGGTCGTCACCGACCGCGAGAACGCCGAGCCGGAAATCCTCTGACCCGTGCAGCCCGGTCCGTACCCACCGCACTCGCCGCAGACGCACCGCGGCGGGCCGGTCGCGTACGCTGGGCGGCTCGCCACGGGCCAGCCGAGGCCGCGGCTGCGGTGGGTGGCCTCGCCGCCGCCCGGCGCGGGCCCGCCCCGGCACCGGACTCCGGACAACCGCTACCACGGCCCGCCGTCTTACCCGGTGCCGCCGCGCTGGGGCTTCCCCGGCCTCGTCTGGCGCCAGCCGACGGTGGTCCCCGGCACCGCTTCGAACGCCGTGCACCCCGCCCAGCGGGTCCGGCTGCTCGCGCGCAACACCACGGCCGTGCTGTGGACGGTCGGCGCGCTCGCGCTGATCGCGTCGGGCGGCGAGTTCTGGCGGTACGTGCTGCTCGTGCAGAGCCGGAATTCCGCGCTCAGCACGAGCGTGGTCGGCGCCTCGGACGCGCTCGTCATCACGGCCTCCCTGCTGACCAGCAGTTTCGGCCTGATCGCGCTCGTCACCACGTTGTGGTGGCTCTCCGTGGCGCGGATGGCCGCCGCCGACGCCGTCGGCGAGGAACCGGCGCGCCCGCCGTGGCAGGTCGCGGTCGCGGTGCTGGTGCCGGTGGTGAACCTGGTGATGGCCGGGTCGGTGGTGGCCGAACTGGAGCACACCGTGCTGCGCAGGCCCGCCACCGAACGGCCGCGGCCCTCGGTGCTGGTGCGCTGGTGGTGGGCGGCCTGGGTGCTCAACGGCCTGCTGCTGATCGTCACGCTGTGGTTCCGCTTCCGCGACGGCATCCAGGCGCAGGCCGACGCCGTGCTGCTGGGCGGGCTGCTCGACCTGGCCGCCGCCGCGTTCGCCGTGCTCACCTCGCTGGTCGTGCGGCGGATGACGGAGCTGCTGGCCCCGATCGACGACGGCAGGCTCCGCAGGCTGCGGGTGCTGAAGGTGACCGGCGCGCCCGAACCCGTGCTGCGCTCGCGGCCGGTCGGCGCCGCGCGCTGATTCAGCCCCTGGTGACCGGCAGCGTGCGCAGGCCCCTGATCACGAACTCGGGCCGCCGCGACGGTTCGCCCGCTAAACGCAGCTCAGGGAGCCGCCGGGTGAGCGCGTCGAGCGCGGCGGCCAGTTCGATCCGGGCGAGCGGCGCGCCGACGCAGTAGTGGATGCCCGCGCCGAACCCGAGATGCGCGTTGGGTGCCCTGGTCACGTCCATGCGGTCGGGATCGGCGAACACGAGCGGGTCCCGCGCGGCGGCGCCGAGCAGCGCGGCGATCTTGTCGCCCGCCGCCAGCCGGTAGCCCGCGATCTCGACGTCCGCGGTCGCGGTGCGCTCGAACAGCTGCAGCGGCGCGTCGAACCGGATCAGCTCCTCGACCGCGACATCGCGCGGCGCCCCGTCGACGAGCGCCTGCCACTGGTCACGTCGTCGCAGCAGCGCCGCGACCCCGTTCCCGAGCACGTTTACCGACGCCTCGTGGCCCGCCATCAGCAGCAGCGCGCCGGTGGCCACCACCTCGTCGCCGGAAAGGTCGCTCGCGGCGAGATCGCTGATCAGATCCTCGCCCGGATCGGCCGCGCGCACCCGCGCGAGATCGCGGAGGTACTCGGCGAACTCGGTGGCCGCTTGTTCCGCGGCGCGCTTCCCCTCGTCGCTCAGGCCGTACTCGTACATCCGGACGATCGCGTGCGACCAGGGCACGAGCAGGCCGCGGTCGGCTTCGGGCACGGCGAGGAGTTCGGCGATGACCTGCACGGGCAGCGGCTCGGCGACCTCGGTGAGAAGATCGCCCGCGCCGTCGGCGTCGATCTTCTCGGCCAGCCGCGCGACCAGGCCATCGGCGAGCGCCTCGACGGTCGGCCGCAGCCGCTCGACGTGCCCGCGCCCGAACGCGCCCGCGATGGTGCGGCGGAGCCGCGTGTGCGCGGGCGGCTCGTTCTCGAGCAGCGAGTTCCGGTGCAGCATGTTGAACGACACGAACTGGTCGAGCGGTGTCGCGTCGGCCCAGATCCGGCCGAGCGACCGATGCCGCAGCACCGCCGAACAGGCCGCGTGCGAAACCGCGACTGCGAGCCCCAGCCCCTCGTGCCAATGCACGTCGCCGCGCTCGCGAAGCTCGGCGAACCGCGGGTACGGATCGGCCAGGAACCCGGGATCGCTCGCGTCGAACACCCGGCGAGTTTAGTGCAGTTAGCGGGCTAAACGCGCTCAGAGGACGTGGGTGACGAGGGTGCGCGCCCAGGCGGGGTCGCCGGGCTGGGCGGTGTAGGTCGCCCGGTAGTAGAGCGGGCCGAGCACGAAGTCTTCGACCTGTTCGACCGTCGGCGGGTGGCCGCCGCGTTCGGTTTCGCGCGCGAGCATCGCGGCGAGCTGCGCGCGCCGGTCCACCACGCACACGTCCGCCGGCCCGTTCTTCGACGCGCCGACGGTGGCCCGCATGAGCGCGGACACGTCGGGGTCGGCGAGGTCGGTGGCGACGTCGGTGGCCCATTGTTCGAGATCGCCGCGCAGGGTGCCGGTGTCCGGGACGACGAGATCGCCGCTGAACCGGTTGATGGCGACGGCGGCCAGTAGTTCGCCGACCGAGCCCCAGCGCCGGTAGACCGTGGTCGAGTGCACCCCGGCCCGGTCGGCGATCACGGGGATGGTCAGCGCTTCGACGGTGGATTCCGCCAGCAGCTCCTCGACGGCGCGGTGCACGGCGGCGCGGACCCGCGCGGAGCGGCCGCCGGGGCGAAGCTCGCCGGGGGCCTTCGGACTCACGGACATCTCCTCATTGTTGCACCGCCGCACTAACGCAGCGATCGCTGCTTTCATGCTACCTTCGAGTCTAACGCAAAGATCACTGCGAGGAGTGGCATGACCGCCGTTACCGAAACCAGACCGGCGACCCGTTCGCCGAAGGCCTTCGCCGCCGTCGCGGCGATCGTCGTGCTCTTCCTGGCCGCCTCCAGCGCGCCGTCCCCGCTCTACGTCGTCTACCAGCGGCAATGGGGGTTCTCGTCGAGCGTGCTGACGCTCGTGTTCGCCATCTACGTGGTCGGGCTGCTCGGCTCGCTGCTGGTGGTCGGCGCGCTTTCGGACCACGTCGGCCGCCGTCCCGTGCTCGCCTCGGCGATCCTGCTCGAAGCGCTTTCGCTCGGCGTCTTCCTGGTCGCGGGCGACGTCACGGTGCTCTGCGTGGCGCGCTTCCTGCAGGGTGTCGCCACCGGCGCCGCGACGACGACGCTCGGCGCCACCCTGGTCGACCTCAACCCGCCGCACCGGCCCGGCCGGGCCGGTGCCGTCAACGGGATCGCGCCCGCGACCGGGCTCGCGCTCGGCGCGCTGGGCTGCGGCGCGCTCGTCGAATACGCGCCCGCGCCGACGCACCTCGTCTACGCGGTCCTCCTCGCGGGCATGGTCATCGCCGGGATCGTCATCCTCGCGATGCCCGAACCCGCGCAACGCCGCCCCGGCGCGCTCGCGTCGCTGCGCCCGCGCGTCGGCGTGCCGTCGCACCTGCGCACCGAGGTGCTGACCGTGGTGCCGGTGCTGATCGCCACCTGGGCGCTCGGCGGGCTCTACCTCTCGCTCGGCCCGTCGGTCGCGGCGGAGCTGTTCGGCCTGCGCAACCACCTCGTCGGCGGGCTCGTGGTGACACTGCTGTGCGGATCGGCCGCGCTCAGCGCGTTCGTCCTGCGCAAGCAGCCCGCGACCCGGCTGCTCGGCCCGTCCGCCGCGACGCTGGCAGCGGGCACGCTGGTCACGCTCGGCGGGATGCTCGCCGGGTCCGCGGTCCTCGGCGGGGTGGGGACGGCGGTGGCGGGTGCCGGGTTCGGCGCCGCGATGCTGGCCTGCTTCGGCACCTTCGGGCGGATCGCCGCACCGCACGAGCGCGGCAAGCTGTTCGCGGTCGCCTACGTGATCGCCTACCTGGCGTTCAGCGTGCCCGCGGTGGCCGCCGGGTTCGCCAGCGCGGCGGCAGGGCTGACCGGCACCGCCGAGGTCTACGGGCTCGGGGTGGCCGTGCTCGCGGGGGTGGCGCTGCTGGCCCGCCGCCGTGTGCCGTCGCCGGTTGGGTAGCGTCTGCCGCGAGGAGAAAACGAGGAGGATCGACGTGGGCAAGGCAGCGCGCAAGAAGGGCCCCAAGAAGGACCGGGCGCCGAAGGTACGCGACGTTTTCGTCGGCCAGCCGTTCGAGGGCCTCGCGGCGGAGCCGGAGCTGATCGCGCTACGGGAGTTCATCCCCTCCGCCACCGTCGAACTGTCCCTTGTGGACAGTCTTGCCCAAGCGGCCGATCGGACGGTCACGCTGGGCACCGTGCTGCCGATGGCCGCGGCCGCGTTCGTCCGCTCCGACGGCAAGGCCTACGTGGGCACGCAGGTGCAGACCCGGTCCTCCGACATCAGCCGCGATCTCGGCAGGGCGATCCGCTGGGTGCTCGACGCGAAGCCGGGCGATGTGCTGTCCGTGCCGGACACCACCACCCCGCCCGCCGAGGGCGAGCGCCTGCAGGACCTGCTCGTCGCGGACGCGGAGCTGGCGCCGGAACTGCACAAGGACTTCTCGTGGTGGCTGCCCGAGGACGCCGATTCCAGCGGCGAGGTCGGCGCTTCGCTCGAACGCGCGAACGAGGCGATCATGCCGACCGAGCGGATCGGGCCTGGGGCCTACTGGGTCGACGCCGGTGAGAAGGCGCACCTGCGCTGGGTGCGCCCCGAGCAGGAGAACCTGCTGCTGCAAGCGCTTGCGCGGCTGTCCGCGGCCGGGGAGATCGGGCTCGGCGAAGGCTCGCGCTACGCCGGGTCGTTCCGCGCGCACGGGTTGCTGGTGCCGGTGTGGGACCTCGACCCCGAGGCGCACGCCCGCGAATGGGAAGACGGCGCGAAGCAGCTCGGCGAACGGCTCGACGCCGCGCTGAAGTCGCTCGACACCGAGCCGCTCAACGCCGCCGAGCGCCGTGCGCGCGACGGGCTGATCGGCCGCCAGCTGACCCTGCGGTGATTCTGCACATCTGCGTCGAGGAGGACTGGGCGGCCGGGGCCGACCCGTATCGCCCGGCGTCCCTCGACGACGCCGGTTTCGTGCACTGTTCCGATCCGGGCACCGCGCACATTCCCGCGAACGCGCTTTTCCGCGGTCGCGAGGACCTTTTGCTGCTCGAAATCGATCCGTCAAGAATCGACGCGCCATTGCGCTGGGAAGTGGGAGATCCACCGCATCCGGCCGGAATCTGGTTCCCGCACGTGTACGGGCCCATTCCCCGCGAAGCCGTGGTGGCCGTCCACCCGTTCCCGCCGGGCCGGGTCGGCACCTTTTCACTGCCGTCGTCGATCGCGAACCGGTAACCGCGCGCAACGAATGTCCGCTCGGGACGTCCCCTGAACGAATCACCACCCGGAGACAACCCGCGAGGTTTGTGATGCGTTCTGCACGTGGAGCACGTGTAAAGCCAGGCAAACGTTCCGCGGAAGGGGGCGCTACCGTGACCGCAATGCTGCCTGCCGTCTCAGGGGGAGAGGGCAGCGCGGTCACGGCGTGGAGCGGGAGGGAATCCTCGGTGTCCGGCGACCTCGTGGACTTCTCCGAGTTCGTGCAGGCGAGCCTGCCCGGACTGCTCCGCTACGGCCACGCCCTGACCGGGAACCCGCACGACGCGGCCGATCTCGTGCAGACCGTGCTGGAGAAGATCGGATCGCGCTGGACGCAGGTGCAGCGCAAGACCGGTGATCCGCTCGCCTACGTCCGCCGGTCCATGGCCAACGCCCACATCAGCAGGTGGCGGCGGACGAAACGGGAGAACCTGGTCGCCGACATCCCGGAGACCAGCGCGGTCGCCGCGGTCGACCCGTTCGAGCACGAACCGCTGTGGCAGGCGTTACGGGATCTGCCGCCGAGGCAACGCGCTGTCATCGTGCTGCGTTACTACGAAGGATTGTCCGAGGTGGAGATCGCCGCGGCGCTCGGCGTGAGCCAGGGCACCGTGAAGAGCCAGGCGAGTAAAGCGCTCGCTTCGCTTCGGGTGAAGATGACTTCCGTGCGGACCGATGCCGGAGGAAGGGAAGACGCTTGAGCAGCGAAGACGCGCGCTTCCCAGCGGAGGAGTCATGAGTACTGACGACGAGCTCGACACCGAACTGCGCAGGCTGTTCGGCGACGAGCGGCTCGACGTCACGCCGAGGGCAGGCGCCGAGGACGGCATCGTGTCCGGCGCGCGCCGCATCCGGCGGCGCCGCTCGGCGGTGACCGCGGGCGCGGGCGCGCTGACCGCCACCGCGCTGGTCGCGGGCGGGCTGATCTTCGCGACCGTGCCCAGCCAGAACGCGGCGGCACCCTCGCAGGACGAACTCGCCCGCGCGCAGGCATCGTCGGTGTCCTCGGCCGTGCCGCCGCCGCTCGCTCCGCCGCCGGTACCGCAAACGAGCGTGAACACGTCGTCGGCGCCGGTGATCACCCCGCCGCCGAGCCAGGTGAGCGGCAAGCCGCCGTCGAAGGGCAAGCCGTCCGCGGGCGCGGTCACGCCGACGAAGCCGCAGACCAGGTCGTCCGGTGTGCTCGGGCCCGACGGCTACGGCGCGCTGAAGATCGGCATGTCCTTCGACGACGCGGTGGCCGCCGGCCTGCTCGCCAAGACCGCGAAGCCGCCGGTCGGCTGCGGGACCTACGACCTCGCCGAAGGCGCCGCCGCGGTGGACAACGTCCGGATCTCGGAGAAGGCGGGCGTGAACCAGATCTGGGCGAGCGGCGCCGCCACCCCGGAGGGCATCGGCGTCGGCTCCACCGAGGAGGCAGTGAAGAAGGCGTACCCGTCGGCGGCGCTGAACCAGTACGGCCAGTACGTCGTGCCGTCCGCGCCCGGGGCGACCTACGAACTCGCGGTCCACACCGGCACCGTGAACCAGTTCCACCTGACCAGCGAGAACCAGGACTGCACGGCAGGCTGAACCGTACTCGCGAACGAAAGAACCCCGTGCTTTCCACAGGGGGAGAGCCCGGGGTTCTTTCGTGTGGTGGGAGCAGGTGCCTCGTGCTTACAGCTTGCCGCCCGCGACCGGCGGCATGGTGGCGTCGTCGCCGCCGTCGCCGACGCTCTCGCGGTGCAGGAAGTTCTCCACCTCGAACAGATTCCCGTTGGCGCGCTTGATGATCGTCAGCAGCGTGCTCATCTGGGAGATCTCCTCGACCTGTTCGGAGATGAACCACTGCATGAACTGCTCGCCCTGGTAGTCGTCCTCGGCGCGAGCCGCCTTCGCGAGCGTCTTGATGTCCGCGGCGACTTCCTTCTCCTGCTCGAGCGCGAGCTCGATCAGCTCGGCCGGGTCGGAGAACTCGTTGCGGACCTCGCCGGTGCCGGGGACGTCGACGTGGTGGTCGGTGTCCAGCATGTACTGGACGAGTGCCATCGCGTGGTTCCGCTCTTCGACCGACTGCTTGTAGAAGTGCTTGGCCAGCTGGGGAAGGTCCGCGTTGTCGAACCACACCGCGAGCGCGATGTACTGCTGGGAAGCGTTGAACTCGTTGTGAACCTGCCCCTGCAGGAGTTCGTAGAACTTGGAGCGCGGTTCCTTTTTCGTGGAGGCCATGTCTTTAACGGTACGTCACGCGTGTGCGTTTATCCACTCGGAACTGGTGATCTACCCCCCAATTGTGTAGCATTCTGAGCGTAGGTATATCTAATTTCGCTTAGGCTTTCCTAATAAATAGCGCGCTTTCTTAGGCAAGCCTTTCTTTCGTTTAGGTTAGCCTTGATTCAACAAAGCGGGGCGCCCGCCGTCGTGGCGGACGCCCCTCGCTTCACCCTGCCGGGTCACACCGGGTCGCGCAGCACCGGGCACGACATGCACCGCGGCCCGCCGCGGCCGGAGCCCAGCTCCGAACCCGCGATCGCGAGCACCTCGATCCCGGCCTCTTCCAGCCGCGCGTTCGTTTCACTGTTGCGCTCGTAGCCGACGACGACGCCCGGCGCGAGCGCGAGCGTGTTGTTGCCGTCGTCCCACTGTTCGCGTTCCGCGGTCACCGGGTCGAGGCCCGTGTCGATTACGCGGAGCCGGTCGATCCCCATCGCCTGCGCCGCCGCGGTCAGGAAGGGAGCGGGGCCGTCCACGCGCACGCCGCCGTCGTCGTCGGGCCGCATCGTGTAGGCGACGAGGGAATCGCGCGCCAGCGGGTACATCACCACCGCGTCCGCGCCGACCATGGTGCACACGGTGTCCAGGTGCATGGTCGCGCGCTCCTGCTCGATCGGGACCGCGAGCACGGTGTGCACGATGTCGTCGGCGAACACCGACCTGGCGAGCGATTCGGCACCGGCGGGCGTGGTCCGCTCGCCGACGCCGACGGCGAGTACGCCGGGCGCCAGCAGCATCACGTCGCCGCCTTCGATCGGTGCGGAATGCGCCCCGTACGCGCGGGCGGCCTGCCGGAAACGCGGATGGTAGGCGTAGACGAGATCGAGTACCGCGGTTTCCCGGCGGCGCGCGGGCATGGTGAGCGAGGAAATGGCGACCCGGTCGCCGATCCACGCCGAGGAATCGCGGGTGAACAACAGGTTGGGCAGCGGGTCGACCGCGAAGTCGTGCGGGGAATGCATTTTCCGCACCAGTGAAGCGCCTTTGGTGGCGGGCAGTTCCTCGAACGTCACGCCCGACATCAGCACTTCCGCGAGCGCACTCGCGTCGATGCCGGAGAGGTGCGAGCGCAAGGAGTCCGCGAGGTCGTTGCCGAGCCGCCGGTCGTCGACCGCGGCGTGCACGCCCGCCGCGTGCGCCCTCGGGTCGGCCAGCGCGGCGCGCAGCACGTCGGCGAGCAGCAGCACCTCGACGCCGCGGCCGCGGAGCACCTCGGCGAACGCGTCGTGCTCCTCCTGAGCGCGGCCGACCCAGGGGATCGAGTCGAACAGCAGCTGGTCGTTGTTGCGCGGCGTGAGCCGCTTCAGCTCGTTGCCGGGCCGGTGCAGCAGAACCGTGCGGAGCGGACCGACCTCGCTGTCCACCCTCGGGGTGGCGGAATCACTGATCACCCCTCTGACCCTAATTGGTTACGGCAGCCAGGACACGTGCCCGCGCAGGAGCGCGTAGCCGACGAACGCGACCACGTCGAGCAGGGTGTGCGCCACCACCAGCGGCCACAGCCGGTTCGTGCGCTGCCACAGCCTGCCGAACACCAGCCCCATCACCAGGTTGCCGAAGAACCCGCCGATGCCCTGGTAGAGGTGGTACGAACCACGCAGCACGGCGGCCGCGAACAGCGACGAGTTCTCGCGGAAGCCGAGCTGGCGCAACCGGGTCAGCAGGTAGCCGATCACCAGCACCTCTTCGGCGAAGGCGTTGCCGAACGCCGAGGCCGTCAGCGAGATCGGGCGCCACCACGTGTCGTCCAATGTGGATGGTTGGACCTGGAGGTTGAACCCGAGCTTCCAGCCGACGAAGTACAGTGCCAGCCCCGGAATCCCGATCAGCGCGGCGAGTCCGGCGCCCCACAGCGCGTCGCGGCCTGGCCTTCGCCGGTCGAACCCGATCTCCGCGAGCTTCGTTCCGCCGCGCAGGAGCAGGTAGGCGCCGAGCGCGCCCCAGCCGATCAGCTGCACGGCGCTCAGGAGCTGCTTGAGCAGATCGATCAGATCGATCGCGGCCTGCGGAACGTTGAGCGCGACCTGTTGCCTCGACAGGGGTTCCGGCCGCAGGAACGAGTCCACAAGGGACAGCAGGCTGCGCGCGCCGGACAGGCCGAGGGTGATCGAGAAGACGATCAGCACCTCGATCGTCAGCTGGCGCCGCTGCGCGGGGTCGGTGACCACTTCGGGCGCGCCGGGACGGTCGGGGCGCAGCCAGGAGCGCACGGCGGAGGTCATGCGCGCACGCTACCGTCCTCTCCCATGCCGAGTATTGCTACCAACACGTCCGTAGAACGCGCCGAACTGGTCGAGTTCCTGCGCCCCCGCCACCACGCGATCCTGACCACGACGAGGGCCAGCGGGGGAGTGCAGCTTTCCCCGGTGACCTGCGGCGTCGACGACCAAGGCCGCGTCGTGATCGCGACCTACCCGAAGCGCGCGAAGGTCCGCAACGCCCGGCGCGACCCGAATGTCTCGCTGTGCGTGCTTTCCGACGAATGGAACGGGCCGTGGGTGCAGGTCGACGGCACGGCCGAGGTGCTCGACCTGCCCGATTCGGTGGAGCCGCTGGTCGACTACTTCCGCAGCATCTCCGGCGAGCACCCCGACTGGGACGAGTATCGCGAGGCGATGCGCAAGCAGGGCAAGAGCTTGCTGCGCGTGACGATCGAACGGTGGGGGCCGGTCGCCACGGGTGGGTTCCCGCCCGAGCTCACTTCTGACTGACCACCGGGGCCGACAGGAACGGGCACCCGATCAGCCTGCGCAGTTCGACCGCGAGATCCGGCGGGCTCTCCACCGCGCGCGAAAACGCGAGCCGGACGTCGTGGTCGCCGGTGTCGGATTCGACGCGCAGCCGAAGCCCGTGCCGGTCGAGGCCGAGCGGGCGGATCCGGCCGTCGCGCAGCTCCTCCGGCAGGTGCCTGGCGAGCTGGCACACCACGTCCGCGTGATCGGATTCGAGGTGCCGGAGCCAGTCGCGCTCGTAGCTGTGGAACGGGTCCGGCGCGGCCGCGGAGAACATGTGCGGGCGCAGCGACTGCGTGCCTTCGGCGTCGGCGAGTACGAGCGAGGCGGGCGTCAGGCGCAGCAGGCTGAGCCCGTGACCGAGGTCGAGCAGGCGCGGGTCCGGCCGCTCGTCGGCGATGGAGACCGCGCGCGCCCGCGCCGACAGATCGCTGAGCGGGCGGAGCCAGCCCGTGATCCAGAGCAGGCCCCTGATCGGCTCGCGCAGGTCGACCGGGGCGTGATCGGCTAGCTCGAACATCACCGCGAGCTCGCCGCGTCCGGTCCGCTTCGCCGTGGAGACCAGCGCGTGGTCGTCCGGCAGCATGATGCTGACGCTGCCGCTGGCGTGGACGTGGTGGAGCACCGGCTCGACGCGTTCGGCCGCCGGGTCGCCGTGGCCCGTGGTGGGCACGAGCGTGGCGGGGCCGCCCCGTTTCGCGATCGTCTTGGCGCGTTCGGCCGCGGTGGGTGCGGGCGGGCGCCGGGTGGATGTCTCGGTCAAGGCTCACCTCCTACTTAGGTGAGCCTAAGCTATGTAGCCGTCCGTGGGAAGACGGTCACGGGGTGATCGCGACTATCGTCTCGCCTGCTGGATATCGCGTACTGGGGAGAAAACTTCATGGAAGCCGCACAGGTCCACGTCTTCGAACCGCGCCAGGGCCCGCCGACCTACGGTGACCAGCGCTGGCGCCGCGCCCTCGAAGGTTCACTGCGGCTGGCCACCGCATCGGTGCGCTTCCCGGCCTTCCTGACGGTGTGCGCGGGCGTCGTGGGCGCCTTGTCCTGGCAGGATGCCCCGGCGGCGCTTCCGCTGCCGTTCCTCGCCGCCGTGCTGCTCGGGATCGTGGCGATCGGTCTGGGCGTCCTGGGAATTCTCCGCCTCCGCGTGCTTCGGAGCGCCGTCGCCGACGCGTATCCGGTCATGTTCGCCGCGGGTGACCTGCGGGCGGCCGGACGGCGGCTGTCCGTGCCGCTCGACGGCGACACACGGGCGGTGGTGTCGCTGCCGCGGTACTGGCAGTCGCTGATCGCGCGCGAAGGCAAGGTGTGGGTGATCAGGTCCGGCGACCGGGTGTTCGTGTTCCCTCCTGGCTCCGTGTTTCCGGCGAGGGGAAGGGCGCGAGCGGGATCTCCCGTCGGCGAGCCGGTGCGGCCGTCCGCCGGTGACGAGATCTCGGCCGGACTCCGCGATTCCCGGCGGCAGTACGCCTCGGGGGTGCTCGGTTGGTTCGGCGGGCTCGCGTGCGCCGTGTGGGCACTGTTGACCATGCCTCCGGGGCAGGCCTACTTCGCCGTGGTGGCCCTGTTCTTCGGTATCGCCTGCCTGCTCGTGCTGGTCCGCCTCGTCTGGACGTTCGAAAGCTTCCGGGCCGCGGTCCGCCGCGGCGGCTGGACCAGGGGCGACGCGACGGTGACCGAGGGCGCACGCGCCACCCGGGGATGGTTGTCGGTCCCCGGTGTTGGCCAGTGGGCCGTCCGGTTCGCGATGGTGCATCCCAGCGTGCTCGCCGCGATCGAGGAGTCGGGGACCATCTGGGTGCTCGGCGGCCTGCGCGGGCGGTCCGCCGTGATCGGCCTTCCCGGATACCCGTTCCTGTCCGTCATCGGGATCGACAAGGCCGAAACCGCTGTAGGTTGAGGTCATGGCGTCCTGGGGGCAGCTCCTTCCGTTCGGCGGCGTGGTGGCTCTCGGCGCGATGGCGCCGGGGCCCGATTTCGCGGTGGTGCTGCGGCATTCCGCGATGTCCGGCAGGCGCGCCGGGTTCGCCGCGGCGCTCGGGATCACCGGCGGGATCATGGTGTGGTCCGTGGTCGCCGCGCTCGGGCTCGCGAGCCTGCTCGCGGCGTCGGCCATCGCGTACACCGTGGTGAAGGTCGCCGGTGCCGTCTACCTGGTCTATCTCGGCGTGCGGGCGCTGCTCGCGGCGAGGAAGGGCGAGGGGTACGAAGCGCGCGAGGCCACCGCCGAACCCGGCATGGCGCACGCCTTCCGCCAGGCACTGGTCACCAACGTGCTCAACCCGAAGTGCGCGGTCTTCTTCGTCGCACTGCTGCCGCAGTTTCTGCCCGCGCACGCGACCGTCGGCGACACCGTGCTGCTCGCGCTCATCCCGATGGCCGTCACGCTGCTGTGGTTCACCCTCGTCGCGAACGTGGTCGGCGCGATGCGCAAGCTCCTCGCCGCCAAACGCGTGCGCAGGGCGATCGACGCGGTGACCGGAACCGTGTTGGTGGCACTGGGAATCCGGATCGCGTCGACCGCCCAGTGAGCTACTCGGGCGCGCGGCCC
The DNA here is from genome assembly GCF_018736145.1 of Amycolatopsis sp. CA-230715. Taxonomy (GTDB): domain Bacteria; phylum Actinomycetota; class Actinomycetes; order Mycobacteriales; family Pseudonocardiaceae; genus Amycolatopsis. Next base: position 3,953,851 of record NZ_CP059997.1, on the reverse strand, counting down.
GACCAGGTCCACGCGTAGCCGGGATCCTCCGAGGCGTCCGCGGCTTCCCCGAGGTCGAGCGGGGCGAACGTGTCGACCATGACCGCGGTTTCGTCGAAGTAGTCCGCGCCGATCGACGCCTCCGCGGCGCCGGGCTGCGGTCCGTGCGTGAAACCCGACGGGTGCAGGGAAAGCGACCCGATGCCGATACCGGAGCCCTTGCGTGCCTCGTAGTTCCCGCGCACGTAGAACATCAGCTCGTCCGAGTCGACGTTGGCGTGGTTGTAGGGCACCGGGATCGAGTCGGGGTGGTAGTCCACCTTCCGCGGGCAGAACGAGCACACCACGAAGTTCGGGCCCTCGAACGTCTGGTGCACCGGCGGCGGCTGGTGCACGCGGCCCGTGATGGGCTCGAAGTCGTCGATGTTGAACACCCACGGGTACAGGCAGCCGTCCCAGCCGACGACGTCGAACGGATGCGTCGCGTAGGTGTAGCGGGTGAGCCCGGCGCGATGGCGCACCAGCACGTCCACGTCGGTGCCGTCGACCACGTGCGGTTCCACCGGCCCGCGGATGTCGCGCTCGCAGTACGGCGAGTGCTCCAGGAACTGCCCTTTCGCGGACAGATAGCGCTTCGGCGGCCCGATGTGCCCGCGCGCTTCGAGGATGTACAGGTTCACGGAGCCGTCGGGGACGACCCGGTAGGTGCACGAGGTCGGAATGACGACGTAGTCGCCGTCGCCGACGGTCAGCACGCCGTAAACCGTCTCGACGGTGGCCGTGCCCCCGGAGACGTACAGCAGCTCGTCACCGGCCGCGTTGCGGTACAGCGGGCTCGGCTTCGTCGCCACCACGAAACCGATCGACACGTCGGCGTTGCCGAACAGGCGCCGCCGGTCGGTCACCGCGTCCGCGTCGGCGGTGAACTTCAGGTCGCCGGTGCGGAAGTGCCTCGGCTTGAGCGGGTGGTTCGGCTGCAGCTCGCCGCGCTCGTCCGGGACCGCGACCGCGTTGACGATCGCCGTCGGCAGGCCGCGGTGGTACAGCAGCGCCGAGTCCGCGGAGAAGCCCTCGACGCCCATCAGCTCCTCGGCGTAGAGCGAGCCGCCGGGGGCGCGGAACTGGGTGTGCCTCTTGTGCGGGATCTCGCCTACCCGTCGGTAGTACGGCATTCGGCCCTCCTGCTCAGTGTCCGCTGGACGAACATTTTTGTCCCCATGTCGTACGCTACTAGCGTGTCAGTCGTGTCAAGCGCTGTGGAACTCACACCCCCCGGCCCCCGTGGAATCCCACCCCTGTTCACGCGGCTCGTCGACGACTCCGCGTTGTTCCCACCGGGGGAGGCGACCATGCCCGAGGCCCTCCGGGCGCACTTCGAGTCGAAGGCCGGCGAGCACGCCGGCGTGCTCGGGGTGTTCCTGTGCCAGGCGTCCCGGTTGCCCGAGCTGATCACCGAACTGATCAAGCTCAAGCCGAAGGAGCCGCTGCCGTTGTCGTTGATCATCGACACCGGTCTCGGCGGGGTGCCGAAGGCGATCTCGATCGTCGAATCCCGCAGCGAGCTGCTCGCGCTGCGCATGGTCGAAATGCCCGCCCCGTCCGACGTGGACGAGGTGTGGCTGGAACGGGTCTCCGAATTCGTGCCGGAGGACGTGGTGCGCGTCGTCGAGCCGCGGCGCGGCGTCGGCTGGCTCGACGGGGTCCGCAAGGTCATCGAACACGGCAGCTGGCCGAAGATCCGCTGCGGCGGGCTCGCCGACGCGAACTTTCCCAGTGTGGACGAGGTCGCCGATTTCCTGTCCGTGGTGAGCACGTTCACCGGCGCCTCGTTCAAGGCGACCAACAGCCTGCACCGCGCGGTCCGCCACGTCGACGAAACGAGCGGGTTCACCCACCACGGGTTCCTGAACCTGCTGGTCGCCTCCGGCCGCTGCCTCTCCGGCGGCGACGTGCGCGCGGCGCTCGAAATCACCGACGGCGCGGAGCTGGCGAAGGAGGCGTCCGCGCTGTCCGAGCCAGCGGCCAAGGCGGTCCGCGAACTGTTCGCGTCCTACGCGGCCGCGTCGTTCGCGGAGCCGGTGGACGATCTGAAGGACCTGGGTTTGCTGTGAGCCGCGACGGCGTGATCTTCCCGGCGGAGGAGCCATGGGTGCAGAGGGGTCGTTGACGCTCGACCGCGGGCTGGCGCTGCTGCAGGCGGTGGCGGACGCCGGGGGCGAGGCGGCGACCATCTCGGAGCTCGCGGTGACGATCGGCGCGAGCAGGGCGGCGGTCTACCGCCTGCTCGTGCCGTTGTCCGAACGGGGGCTGGTGTGGCGGGACGGCACCAAGGTCCGGCTCGGTGTCGGCGTGCTGCGGCTCGCCGGCCAGGTGCTGCCGCAGTTGCGGCAGGCCGCGCACCCGGTGCTGCGGGAGCTGGCGGAGAAGGTCGGCGCGACCGCGCACCTTTCCGTCGCCGAGGGCGATCACGTGCAGGCCGTCGCGGTGGTGGAGCCGTCGTGGACGAACTTCCACGTCGCCTACCGCGCGGGCAGCAGGCACCCGCTCAGCGCCGGTGCCGCGGGCAAGGCGATCGCACTGCGCCAGGACGGCCCGCCGTGGGTGGCGACGCGCGGCGAGCTGCAGCCGGGCGCCTCCGGTGTCGCGGCGCCGGTGCGGGGCGTGCCGGGGCTGAAGGCGAGCGTCGGCGTGGTCTCGCTCGACCCGATCGTGCCGGACGAGGTCGGCCCGCAGGTCGTCGCCGCGGCCGCAGCGCTGGCCGAGGTGCTTCGTTAGCGGGGTTTGAGCAGCGGGCGGACCATCGTCAGCAGCAGCGCGAGGTCGATGGTGAACAGTGCCCGCTCGAACAGGCCCATGGTCAGCTCCTCGCCGGAGGCGAGCTGCCAGACGAAGCTGCCGAGCAGCACCCCGACCACCAGTGCGCTGGCGACGGCGAGGCGGCGGATCGTGGTCCGGCGCGGTTCCCAGGGGCATTCGGAATTGGTGCGCCGCGTGAGGATCCACGCCGCGGCGGGCAGTGCGAGGAACGCCAGCAGCGCCGCGTAGTTGTGCACCTGTCCGCTGAACGAACGCGCCTGGCCCTGCGGGTCGACGGGGAAGGCGGCGCACACCGCCAGCCCGGTGCACCACAGCCCCAGCAGGGCGGGCACCGCGCGCGGCCGTCTCGCCTTCACGATCCCGGCGAGCAGGGCCAGCGAGCCGAGCGCGAGCGCGAGACACATCGCGTTGAAGACCGGTGCCGCCGAATCGGTCGCGTCGAACCGGCCGTAGACGTACTCGGACAGCGTCTGCCAGATCGGGCTGACCTGCGCGGACAGCCGCAGGTGCAGGTCGACCGAGATGGCGATCGCGACCGCGATGCCCGCGACGGCGATCTTGCCGTGCAGCGGCGAGACCGCGCGGACCGGTGGCAGTGCGGTCACTCGGTATCACCTCGGCTGGCTGGACGACCCTGACACGGCAAGGACAGGGCAACCCCGGCGACACCGCCGGTTCACCCTGTCCTCGCCAAATGGTCATACAGGATTGCCGATAACGGGGCGGTGAAGCAAGTCAGACGAGCGTCTGAACCGCCGCGAAGAGCGCCAGCCCGGCGAACACGAAACCGGCGACCCGCTGGATGAGCTTGGGCCGGATGCGGCTGCGGATCTTGTGGCCGATCGCCACCGCGATCGCGGCGACACCGACGAGGGCGAAGAACGCGCCGAGCCCGACCGCCACCGGATTCCCCAGCCTCGCGACGAGCCCCGCCGTCGCGAGCTGCGACGCGTCGCCCCACTCGGCGGCGAACAGCACGCCGAACGAGGTCAGCGCGGCGCGGGCGAAGGTGACCGGGTTCGGCCCGGACCGGGATGCGTCCTCTTCGCCGTCGGCGTCCGGCGAGAACCCTTCCTTCAGCAGCAGGTAGGCGCCCGTCGCGAACAAAGCCGCGACCACGAGGGAAACCGCCGTTTCGGGGAGCAGGGTCAGCACGCGGCCGAACAGCACCGCGACGACGCATTGCACCGCGAATGCCGCGCACACCCCGGTGAACACCGGCCATGCCCGGAACCTCGTGGTGAGCACGAGGGTGGCGACCAGCGTCTTGTCCGGCAGCTCGACCGCGAGCACCAGGCCGAACGCGCTGATGAACGCGATAAATGCGGCAGACATCGGCAGCAACACCCCTTTCGCTGCAACGATAAAGGGGGTGTTCAGAAAAGGGCAAGATGATCGCTTTTACGAATTGCTGGTTTCGGTTCTGGTAGCGCCCGGAAACGGGGTGGCTGATTATTGTTTTCGGCGCGCCGAAACACATTCTGCGTTACGGTTGCGGGCATGGCCGACCACGTCATCGTCACCACGACCACCGATTCGGAAGAGTCCGCGACGGCGCTCGCCAGCGGCGCCGTCGAGGTGAACCTCGGCGCCTGCGCGCAGGTCACCGGCCCCGTCACGAGCGTGTTCCGCTGGGAGGGCGAGGTGCGGACGGAGCCGGAGTGGCGGGTGGACATCAAGACCGCCGCGGACCGGGCGTCCGACCTCGCCGACTACCTGCGGGCGAAGCACGGCTACGACGTCCCCGAGGTGATCGCCACGCCCATCATCGGCGGGAGCGCGGAGTATCTCGCCTGGGTGACCGCCGAGACCCGGTAGGTCAGCCCGCCACCCGTTTGACCAAGGCCGCCCCCTTCGCGGCGAGCCAGTCGTCGAAGGTCAGTAGGCCGGGGTGCCGCTTCCGCAGCGTCTCGACGTCCGGTTCGATGCCCACTTCGCCGCTGTTGAGCAGCTCGTAAGCGCGGGCGGCGGTTTCGCTGTGGGCGCGCAGGGCGTCGAGCGGGATCCGCTGGTAGGTGATCGGCAGCCCGGTGGCCTCCGCCATGGCCGCGGCCTGTGCCACCGGGGTGCGCACGTCACCGGCGAGTTCGATGGTCTCGCGGAAGTCGCCGGGGTTCGCGAGCGCGAGCGCGGCGAAGGCGGCGATGTCGTCGAGTGCGATCAACGGCTGCCGGAGGTCGCCGCGGAGTGCGGTGGCGAGCTTTCCGTCCCGCAGGCCGAAGACCGGATGGACCAGGTTCTCCATGAACGACGACGGGCGCAGGATCGTGGCCTCCCCGCCGAGGTACTGCTCGAGTGCCCATTTCGCGGGTTGGAGCCCGAGGGGCGCGGTGTGCTCCGCGTCCGCGCCCGAGCTGTACACGATGTGCTCGACCCCGGCTTCGCGAGCGGCGTCGACGACGTTCTTCCCCGAGGTGTATTCGTCCTGGTCGGGTGCCATCGGCCCGGCCTGGACGCTGAACACGCCGTAGGCGCCGCGCATCGGCGGCGCGAGGCTTTCGCGGTCGAGCTGATCGCCCGCGACCACTTCGGCACCGGCCGCCGTCAGCGCACCGGCCCTCGCCGGATCGCGCGTGATCGCCCGTACGCGCCAGCCGTCGGCGAGCAGGCGCGCGGCGACGGCGCCGCCCTGCTGGCCGGTCGCGCCGGTGACCACCACGATCCTGTCGTTCCCGTTCATCGGTTCTCCGTATTGTCGTAAGCGGAACGTTGACCCCGCTTACGACAATACGGAACGGGCGCCCCGTTTGTCGAGTGGTCGACGTGGAGTCCACATGCGACGGTCCGGGACCTAGGTCCTGGCAAGATCGGGACCACTTGAACTGGCGGTGGTGCCGGGACCGGCGAAGACTTCACCTCGTGGAGGTCTTGGAACTAGCGCGATGGCAGTTCGGCATCACGACCGTGTACCACTTCCTGATGGTCCCGCTGACCATCGGAATGTCCGTACTGGTCGCGGGGATGCAGACCGCCTGGGTGCGCACCGGCAACGAGCGTTACTACAGGATGACCAAGTTCTGGGGGAAGCTCCTGCTGGTCAACTTCGCGATGGGCGTGGTCACCGGCATCGTGCAGGAGTTCCAGTTCGGCATGACCTGGAGCGCGTACTCGCGGTTCGTCGGCGATGTCTTCGGCGCGCCGCTCGCGATCGAAGGGCTCGTCGCGTTCTTCGTCGAGTCCACCTTCCTCGGCCTGTGGATCTTCGGCTGGGACAGGCTGCCGAAACGCGTGCACCTCGGCTGCGCCTGGGCTTTCTCGCTGGCGACGATCGCGTCGGCCTACTTCATCCTGGCCGCGAACTCGTGGATGCAGCATCCCGTCGGCGTGGAATTCGTCGACGGGAAGCCGACCATGAAGTCGATCGGCGCGGTGCTGGGCAACAACACCGCGCTCGCCGCGATCCCGCACACCGTCGCCGGCGCGTTCGCGGTGGCCGCGGCGTTCCTGGTGGGGGTGGCCGCGTGGCACCTGTGGCGCAAGCGGCACGAGTCGGACGAGCACCGGTCGGTGTGGCGTTCGTCGTTGCGGCTCGGCGGGTGGACCGGGATCGTCGCGTTCGCGGTGCTCGCGGTCACCGGCGACTTCCAGGGCAAGCTGATGTTCGAGCAGCAGCCGATGAAGATGGCTTCGGCGGAAGCGTTGTGCCACACCGAAAAGCCCGCGAGTTTCTCGATCATGGCGATCGGGGACGTGGCGGACGCGGACTGCGAGGACGTCAAGACGTTCACCGTGCCCGCGCTGCTGTCCTTCCTCGCGCACAACGACTTTTCCAGCGAGGTCAAGGGAATCGAGCCGCTGGTCACCGAGTACCAGGCGAAGTACGGCACGCACTACCCGGACGACCCGCAGCTCGGCTCGCTCGCCGGGAAGCCGATCGACTACGTGCCGAACCTGCCGGTCACGTACTGGGGTTTCCGGCTGATGATCGGGTTCGGCGCGATCTCGGCGGGGATGGGCCTGCTGGCGCTGTGGTTCACGCGCCGCGGGCGGATCCCGGAGGGAAAGTGGTTCCCGCGGCTCGCGCTGCTCGGCGTCGCGACCCCGTTCCTGGCCAACAGCGCTGGCTGGATCTTCACCGAGATGGGCAGGCAGCCGTTCGTGGTGGTGCCCAATCCGTCCGGTGTGGACGGTGTGTGGATGTTCACCGCGCGGGCCGTCTCGCAGCTTTCCGTCGGCGAGGTGTGGGCGTCGCTCATCTCGCTGACCGCGATCTACGCCGCGCTGGGCGTGGTGGAGGTGTTCCTGATGCGCAAGTACGTGCGCGGCGGCATCGAGGGCGTGATACCGCCCGAGAAACCGAAGCAGGACAACGAATCCGACGACGAACCATTGGCCTTCGCCTACTAGGGGATCGAGATGACCGTGATCTGCGCACCCCCCACCCGTCCCAGGGGGCGGCCCCGCTTCCAGCGTATCGGCGCCATGGGGGCGCGAGGACGTGCCGGGCGAATCTGTGGACAACTCGCCCGCCTGTGGATAACGAGCACGACAAGCCCGAAGCCGAACGTCGGGGGGCGAGTGTAATGGACCTCCCGGCCATCTGGTTCTGCATCGTCGTGTTCTTCTGGCTCGGGTACCTCTTCCTCGAAGGGTTCGACTTCGGGGTCGGCATGCTCCTGCCGGTGCTCGGCAGGGACAACACCGAGCGCCGCGTCATGGTGAACACGATCGGGCCGGTGTGGGACGGCAACGAGGTGTGGCTCATCGTCGCCGTCGGCGCCACCTTCGCCGCCTTCCCCGACTGGTACGCGGCGCTCTTCTCCGGCGCGTACCTGCCGGTGCTGATCGTGCTGCTCGCACTGATCGGCCGCGGCGTCGCGTTCGAGTACCGCGGCAAAGTGGACTCCGCGCGCTGGCGCCGCGGCTGGGACACCGTCATCGTCCTCGGCTCGTGGATCCCCCCGCTCGGCGTCGGGATCATGCTCGCGACCACCGTGCTCGGCCTCCCGCTCGACGCGCAGGGCAACCGCATCGGCGGGCCGTTCGAGGCGTTCCGCTGGGACACCGCCCTCGGCGCGCTCGCCGTCGTCGGGTTCTCCCTCGTCCACGGCGGCGCGTTCCTGACACTCAAGACCTCGGGCGAGTTCCGCGACCGCGCGCACCGCCTCACCATGCGGCTGCTGCCGGTCGGCCTGCTCCCGCTCTTCGCGCTCCTCGTCGTCGTGCAGCTGCGCGAAGGTGCACTGTGGACACTGGTCACCCTCGTGATCGCTGCTGTGGCGGCGATCATCGCGTGGTTGCGCATGACAGCGGGACGCGACGGGCAGGCGTTCGCGTCGCTCGGAGTGGTGATCGCGGCCGCCGTGGTGACCCTGTTCGGCGCGCTCTACCCGGACGTGCTTCCGTCCACAACGGACACCGCGAACTCGCTCACGATCGCCGGCGCGGCCTCCAGCCCCTACACGCTCACCGTGATGACCTGGGTCGGCGCGTTCGGCGCGCCAGCCGTGCTGGTCTACCAAGGCTGGACCTACTGGGTGTTCCGCAAGCGCATCGGCACCGCGCACATCCCGGCGGCGCACACCCCATGACCGGACTTTCCCGCCGCGCACCCCTTTCCGCCTCGGTGTCCACCGTGGACACTGCGCGGACGGGAAAGGGCCCGCTCGGCGCGCTGCCCGCGCTTTCCGTGGCAGCGCGCCGGGCGCTCGCCCTCGCCGGGATGATCGCCGTGGTGCGCGCGGGATCCGTGGTGGCACAAGGGTTCCTGCTGGCCTCCGTGCTGGCTTCGATAGTCCAAAGTGGAACAGGGGACTTCAGCGCCCGGCTGGCCGCACTGCTCGGTGTGCTCGTCGTGCGGTCGCTGGCCGGCTGGGCGCTGAAGGTGGTTTCCGCCCGCGCCGCCGCGGGCGTACAGGAGGAACTGCGCGCGAAGGTCGTCGACCGGACGCTGCGCCTCGGCCCCGAATGGATCGCCGCCCGCGGCACCGGCGAGCTGACCGCGCTGAGCACCAGGGGCCTCGACGCGCTCGACGCCTACTTCACCGAGTACCTCCCGGCACTGGTCACCGCCGCCGTCGTGCCGCCGTCGGTCGGGTTCGCGATCCTCGTCGCGGACTGGCCGTCGGCCGCCGTCATCGCACTGACCGTGCCGCTGCTGCCCGCGTTCGCGATCCTCATCGGCAAGTACACCGCGGACCGCGTGTCGACCGCCACCGACGCGGTCCACCGCCTGTCCGGCCATCTCCTCGAACTCGTCCGCGCGCTCCCCGTGCTCACCGCGTTCCGCCGCGCCGCGGCGCAGGAAACCGCCGTCCGCCGCGTTTCCGACCGCCACCGCAAAGCCACCCTGAGCACCTTGCGCATCGCCTTCTCCTCGGCCTTCGCGCTGGAACTCGCCGCGACGCTGTCGGTCGCGCTCGTCGCGGTCCTCATCGGCACGCGCCTCGTGTCGGGCGACCTCACCCTCGCGATCGGCCTCGGCGTGCTGATCCTCGCACCCGAGTGCTACCAGCCGATCCGCACCGTCGGCGCCGCGTTCCACGCCAGCGAAGACGGTGTCGAGGCGGTTCGCCGCGTCGCGGAAATCCTCGACGAAGACGAAGAGATCCCGGAATTCGGGCACCTGGCATCCCGCCGCGGCGGGATGCGGGTCGACGGGCTCCGCGTCGCGCGGCGCGATGGGTACGCCCCCGACGGTGCGACGTTTACCGTGCGGCCAGGCGAAACCACCTGGCTCGATTCCCCCAGCGGCGCGGGCAAAACGACCACACTGGCCGTCCTGCTCGGCTTCCTCCGCCCCGCCGACGGCACCGTCACGGTCGACGGGATCCCCCTAGCCGACCTCGACCTCGACGAATGGCGCCGCCGGATCGCGTGGGTGCCGCAGGCCCCGGTCTTCACCGGCGGGACCGTGCGGGCCGAAATCGGCGACTACCGGGGCGATTTGCTGGGACTCGACGGACTGCTGGACCGATCGGTGGACCAGTTGTCCCTGGGACAACGGCATCGCGTCGCCGTGCTGCGCGCGCTCGCGCGGATCCGCGACGGCGCGTGGCTCCTCCTGCTCGACGAACCCACCGCCCACCTCGACGCGACCGACGCCGCGCGCGTGCTCGCCGCGGTGGACGAGGCGCGGCGCGCGGGCGCCGCCGTGGTGATCGCGGCGCACGACCGCGACGCGGCCGTGCACGCCCCCGCCGCCCCCGTGACTGCAGATCCCGTCGAGCAGACCGAAGAACACACCACGCCGATCCGCCTTCGCGCGCTCGTGAACCGGCGGCTCGTCGCGGGCGTCCTGCTCGGCGCGGCCGCGCTGCTTTCCGGGCTGGCGCTCACCGCGACCTCGGGCTGGCTGATCGCGAAGGCCTCGCAGCACCCGCCCATCCTGACCCTGACGGTGGCGATCGTCGGCGTCCGCGCCTTCGGCCTCGGCCGCGCCGTGCTGCGCTACGCCGAACGCCTCGCCACGCACGACGCGGCGTTCCGCGCGGCGACCGAACTGCGCGCGTGGCTGTGGCGGCGGCTCGTCGCGATCGGCCCGGCGCGCACGCTCGGCCTCCGCCGCGGCGAAGGCCAGCGCAGGCTCGTCGGCGACGTCGACACGGTCCGCGATCTCGTGCCGCGCGTGCTCACCCCGCCGATGGTCGCGGCGATCGTCCTAGTCGGCGCGGTTGTCCTGCAGGCAATCCTGCTGCCGTCGGCCGGGCTCGCGCTCGCGATCGCCGTCGTGGCGGCCGCCACGCTCGCGCCCTGGCTCGCGGTCCGGATGGAACGCCGCGCCACCGCGACCATGGCGGCACTGCGCCGCACCGTCGAGGCCGACGTACTGCGGCTCAACGAGTCCGCCGCCGAACTCATCGCCTACGGCACAGCCACCGCCCGCCGCGCCGAGCTGGCGCGCGCCGACCGCGAACTGGCTTCGGCCGCGCGACGGCAGGCGTGGGGCGCCGGCGCCGCGGACGCGGTGATCACCCTGCTCACCGGCGCCGCCGCGATCGCGGGCGCGGCCGCGGCCATCGGCGCCGGGATCGACCCGGTCCTCGCGCCCGTGCTCGCCCTCGTCCCGCTCGCACTGGCCGAACCCCTCGCGATGCTGCCCGCCGCCGCGGTCAACTGGGCACCGCTGCGCCGCGCCCGCGAACGGCTCGGCGCGCTGACCGGGGATCCGCACGAATCCGCACCGGAGAGCGCGGCCGTCGACCTGCGCGGCGCCGCGTTCCGGTGGCCGGGTGCCGCGCGCCCCGTGCTCACCGACGTGGACCTGCGGATCGAGCCGGGCACCACGGTCGCCGTGGTCGGGGCCTCCGGCGAAGGCAAGTCGACGCTGCTCGCCGCGCTGCTCGGCTTTCTGCCCGCGGAACGCGGCCGAGCGAGCCTGCCCCGCGACATCGCATGGGCGCCGCAGGAACCCCAGCTCGTCGCGACGACGATCGCCGAGAACCTGCGGCTGGCGGACCCGGACGCGAGCGACGCGCGCCTCCGGGAAGTGCTCGACGCGGTCCTCCTCGGTGACCTCGCGCCGGAAACCCAGCTCGGCAGCGGTGGTGCCGGGCTCTCCGGCGGCCAGGCGCGGCGGCTCGCCGTCGCCAGGGCACTGCTCGCGGCTCCCCACGCGGATCTCGTCCTGCTCGACGAGCCCACCGCGCACCTCGACGGCCCGACCGCGGACGCCGTGTCGGCGAACCTGCGTGCCGCGCTCGCGGGCCGCACGGTCGTGCACGTGACGCACCACGCGAGTGAAGCGGCCGACGCGGACCTCGTACTCGAAGTGCGCGAAGGCCGCGTCACGGCACGCGAACCAGCCCATGCCAGGAGCCGGTCGTAATGTTGGCAGTGCTGATGGAACCGACACTCGCCGCGCGCGCACTGTCCGCGGCCACCGAGATCACCACGACCGCGCTCTCCGGCGACGACCCGAGCGCGGTGCTCGGCTCTGTCGTGGCGCGGGCGGCCGAACTCGCCGAAGCCGATCTCGGCGTGGTGATGGTCCGCGCGGACGACGGCACCGTGTCGATCGAAGCGGCCTGCGGTGACACCACGCAGACGCTGGTCGGGCTCGTGCTCCCGCCCGAATCCGCGGCGGGCCAGGTCGCGCGCGGCGGCGAGACCGTGGTCGCCGACGACGTCACCACCGACCCCAGGACCGCGCCGTACGTGCCGGACGAGCTGAAGCGGTTCGGCCCGTTCGCGGCGGCGCCGTTCGGCTCGGGCGGCCGTGTGCTCGGCGCGCTGACCGTCTACCGGCGCCAGGGCGCGGAACCGTTCTCGGCGGCCACCATCGAGGTGCTCACCGCGTTCGCCGCGCAGGCCGGGGTGGTGCTCGCGCTCGCCGAAGGCGCCAACGCGCGCCACCGGGTGACGCTGTACCAGGAACGCGAACGCATCGCGCGCGAACTGCACGACGTCATCGTGCAGCGCCTCTACGCCGCGGGCATGCAGCTCGACCGCGTGCGCAGGCGCATGCGGAAGCGCTTCGCCCAAGGCGACGCCGAACGCCTCGGCGAAGCCGTCGACCAGCTCGACCAGACGATCGAGGAGATCCGCGGCACCGTCCGCGCGCTCCGCTCACCCGAACCGGAACACGCCCAAGCCCCCGCGACCGACCTCGCCGAATCGGCGGGAGGTGAAGTGCGGATCGCGGCCGAACTGCTCGGTTTCCCGCCGACCCTCGAACTGTCCGGCGACCTCGGCGACATCCCCGCCGAAGGCGCCGACCACATCCGCGCCGCACTCCGCGAAGCACTGTCCAATGTGGTCAGACATTCCGGCGCGAGCGAATGCCGCGTCACGCTCAGCCGCGACGGCGAAGGCGTCAAACTCCGCGTGCGCGACAACGGATCCGGCGTCCCCCAAGGCGTCGCGACCCGCGGCCTGCGGCACCTGTCCGAACGCGCCGACGCCGCGGGCGGGAAGTTCTTCGTGAACTCCTCGCCCAGCATGGGCACCCTCGTCGCCTTCGACCTCCCGCTGAACCCTCACGACGGGTGACGGGATTGTTCCGCGCTGCTAGCGTGGACCGGGTCGCGAAGGGGGAAAGCGTCCGATGATGAACGTGGTCGAAGTGGCCGTCGGCGAGGCGGGCAAGGTGCTGGCGACGAGCCTCGTGCACGGCGCGGGCACCGCGGCCGGCCGGTTGCACGCGCTGGTCAAGGCCAAGCTCGGCGGGTTGCCGGCGGACCCGGTGGAGTTCAGGGCGAAAGCGGTGGCGCGCGCGGAAACCGACGCGGAGTTCCGGGAGCAGCTGATCGAAGCGGTCGCCCAGCTCAACGCGGATCAGCCCGCCGCGGTGGCGCTGTTCCCGGACATGCCGTTCTTCGACCGCGCCCAGTGGTTCGTGGACCCGCCTGCCGCCGGAGTGAAGATCATCGCGGGACTGGCGGGATCCGGCAAAACCGCGCTCGCCTACCGCCTCGCCGCGCAGGTTCGCGACCGGTTCTCGGCGGGATGCGTCGACGTCGATCTCGACGACTACCGCGACGGGAGCGTGTGCGATCTCGATGCGGTCAAACGGCACATCATCGGCCGGTTCGGGATCGGGACGGGGGACATTCCGCTCGACTCCGCCCGGCTGGACCAGCAGTTCCGGTCGGTGACCGTCACCCGCCGGTTCGTCTTGATCCTGGACAACGCCGCGAACGCGGGCGAGATCGCTCCGTTCGCGAAAGTCCCGCAGAACCTGGTGCTGGTGACCATGTCGAGCCTGGACCGGCGCACCCAGGCGGCCTACCCGCACCCGATCTCGCTCGAAGGCCTCGACGACGAGGGCGCGAAGCAACTGCTCACCGACCGCGGCGATCAGGCCATTGTGGACGCTGAGCCCGCCGCCGTGGCGGCGTTGCTGGCACTGTGCGGGAACCTGCCCTACGCGATCAACGAGGTCGCGGTCACGCTCGCGAGGCGGAAGGGTGAGCCGAAGCCCGTCGCCGGGCTGCTCGCGGACTACCAGGCGAAGGGCATCGTCGACGCGGAAGGGGCGATCCAAGACTCCCTTCGCCGTACTTTCGACTCCCTGCCGCCGCTCGTCGCGCAGGCCGCGACACTGCTGTCACGGCATCCTGGTAACTACTTCACCCGGCGCACCGCTGTCGCTTACCTGGGTGGCGAGGCCGCCGAAGAGGCCTTCGACGGCTTGCTGACCGCTCAGCTGCTCGAACCGTCCGGAGCTTGGTACCGGTTGTCCCCGCTGGTGGCCGAGTACGCCCGCAAGAGCGGCGAGGACGGAAGTGAGACGGCAGTGGTCCGCCTGCTCGCTCATGTCCGCGTCCACGCGGTCGCGGCCGACTTCGAGGACAACGCCGAGCGCCTGCGGGCCTACGTCGTGCCACCGGGAAAACACCGGTGGACCCTGCCGGAGCCGCACATCGACTGGCTCGACGAGCACCGTGCACTGGCGCTCGAACTGGCTCGTATCGCGTTCCACAGTGGACAGTACAAGGAGGTCTGCCAGCTCGCCGGTGCGTTCGAGGTACTGGTGAACACGCGCGGCCGCTGGTCCTGGTTCGCCGAGTTGAGCGAGCTGTACGTGGAGGCGGCGCGGAGGTCGCACGAAGAACGCGGTAATCCCCGGCTGCTCGCCCGCGCGCTGATGATGCGCGCGAAGACTCGCTACCTCGCGCGGCACTTCGCCGCCGCACGACCAGATCTCGACGAGGCGCGTGCGATCCTGGCCGGGATCACCGAGCGCGGCGGACGCGATCGGCAAGTGGCCGCGTCGCTCCTGCAGTTCGATGGCCGGTATCACGAGGAATACGCCGAAGCGGCTCATGCCATGGTCTTCGATCCCGATGACGCGTGGAAGAACGAGGAACAGCGGGACGAGACGATCGGGCGGGAAATCGCGGAGGCGGCCCGATGCCTGCGAGAAGCCGTGCGGATCGATCTCGAGCTGGGCGACGACCGTGCGACCGGGATCGACAGGCGCATGCTGGCGTCCATGGCGATCAAAGGCGGGGGTTCGCTGGGGGAAGCCTCGGCAGCGTTGGCCAGTGCTTTCGAACTGGCGAAGAAGGACAAGAACCGCCGCAACGAACACCGGGTCCGGACGGTCTACATTCGACTGTTCCTCGCAGCGGGAGATGTCGCCAAAGCCAGGGTCGAGCTGGATTTCACTGGTGCGGCGGTCGGCGGCAGCCAGTACACCTGGGAATGGCGCGAACTCGAAGCCAGGGTGCTCGAAGCCGAGGGCAGGAAGAAGGAAGCGCGCAAGGCGTGGGACAGCCTGACGATCGATGCGTTCCGCTGCGGGCACCCTCGCGCCAACGAGTATCTCAGAGAGCTTGGACGGTTGCGCTGACCGAGCGGTCGCCCACCCGCACATGCTCCATTGTGGACAGCTCGCCGTCCTGCAGCCGGATGTACGCGAGCGAAGCGAACACGAGCGCGTCGACCTCGGTCCGTTCGACCGTCATCCGGTAGGTGCCGCCCGCCCTGGCGCGGATCAGACAGGTCCGATCGCCAACGGTCGCCGCGACGAGATGCGCGTTCGGCCACTGCCGCAGGGTTTCCGCGGCCCACGCGGTGAAACGCCACTGTTCGTGCCCGTCGAGCCGCCGGTAGAGGATCGCCGCGTTCGTCACCTGCCGCAGGGTGGCCATGGTGGCATGCGCGACGAGGTGCCGGTGGTCGAGTTCGTGCGGGTGCCGGGTGCTGGGAAAGCGCTGGAGCGCGCCGCCACGGACGCCGACGACGAAGGCGGCGGCCTCGGTGACGCGCGGCGCGGCGGGATCGACGGGTGGGAATTCGGCTGGTGCCGGGGGTTCCGGCAGAGCCATCATCCGGTAGAGCACCGGCCGCAGCAGTTCCGCCGACCGGCCGGGGTCGCCGACCGCCTGCTTCACCGCCAGTTCGTGCGCGCCGGTGGTGTGCCTGCGGATGGCGAGCCTGATCTGGACGGCGAGATCGCGGTCGTCGAGGCGAGCGGTCTGCGCGGCGAGCGCGGCCATCGGGGAGCCGGGCACGGTGGTGGCCGATCGCCCACCGGCCATCAGCAACGGCAGGTCCATCGCCGCGGCGTACAGCGCGAGCGATCCCCGGTCGGAAACCACGCACGAGGCCGACAGGATCGCTGCCTGCCAGCCCGCTTCCGGTGGCAGCACGTGCAGTCCCGCGTCGGTCGCGTTCGCGAGCCACGCCCGCACCTGCCACGCGCTGTGCGCGGAGACCACCCCGGGATGCAGGATCGCGCACACCGCGAATTCGTCCACCGGCAGCTCGCCGACGAGGCGTTCCACCAGCCCGGGGTCGCGCCCGAAAACCGAATCCGGTCCCCAGGTCGACGCGACCACGACGAGCGTCTTGTCCACGGCACCGAGTGCCGCCCGGTATTCGGCGGCACGATGACGGCTGGCGAGCATCCGGTCGTGGCACGGATCGCCGATCACCACGGCGCGCTCGGCGGCTTCGGGACAGGCCGCGCGGACCAGTTCGCGTTGGTCCACATGGGACAGTGCGAGCACGGTGGCGGGATCGAGCCGGGCGGGATCGAGCCCGGCGATCACGGCGCGACCGGGGTAGTACTTCTGGTAGCCGATGCCGTGCGCGATCAGCAGCACCGGGCCGCGCAGGCGGTGCAGATCGTCGTTTTCGCTGGCCGCGAGCACCAGGTCGAAGCTCGTCGCGAGCGCTTGCCGCCACGGGATCACCGGTGCTCGCAGCCGCTGCAGGAACTCGTGCACGCCCGCCGCGAAGATCGCCGGTCTCTCGTCGTCGTAGGTGAACACCACCTGGACCCGCCGGTCGTTTTCCAGCAGGCACAAGGCGTCGACCAGCCGGTTCACCGCGGTGACGGTGCGGACGACCACGAGCACCATCCGCTCGGTTTCGACGGTCAGCCAGGCGCGGTAGGCGTCGTCAACCGGAACTTTCCGCCAAAGCGACGGGGGGGGGGTACCGTTTTCCGCCGCTACTTGCCCCGGCGCGCCACCCAGGCCGCGGCCTGAGTGCGCCGCTGCATCCCGAGCTTCGCCAGCACCGACGTGACGTAGTTCTTGACCGTTTTCTCCGCCAGGAAGAGCCGTTCCGCGATCTCGCGGTTGGACAACCCGTCGCCGATCAGTTCGAGCACCGCGCGCTCCCGTTCGGTGAGCGCGCCGAAATCGTCCTCCGGCGGTTTGCGGAACTTCTCCAGCACCCGCGCCGTGGTCACCGGGTCGAGCAGCGAGCGACCGGCCGCCACCTCGCGCACCGCGGTCACCACGTCCTGCCCCCGCACCTGCTTGAGCAGGTACCCCGAAGCCCCGGCCATGATCGCGCCGACCATCGCCTCCTCGTCGTCGAACGCGGTCAGCATCAGGCACTGCGGCGGATGCGGCCGCGACCGCAGCTCGCGGCACAGCT
Organism: Amycolatopsis sp. CA-230715; assembly: GCF_018736145.1. GTDB lineage: Bacteria > Actinomycetota > Actinomycetes > Mycobacteriales > Pseudonocardiaceae > Amycolatopsis. Next base: position 3,936,778 of record NZ_CP059997.1, on the reverse strand, counting down.
CGACCCCGTCCCCGTCACCGAGGCGCACGTCCACCACCGCCACGTCCGGCTCGAGGTGCAACGCGACCGCCAGCGCCTCGTCGACGCTGCCCGCCTCCGCCACCACCACGATGTCCGGCTCGTCGTCCAGCAGCTCCCGCAGCCCGCGACGCACCACTTCGTGATCGTCGACGAGCAACACCTCGATGGCCATACCCCGAGGTTACGGCGCCGCTCCGCGGAAACGTCAGACCAGGGCGGTCGAAGCGAGGCGCTGGTTACGCACCGCGAGCGGCCGGTCGGTGGAACGGTCTTGACCTGCAAATTGCAGGCTGCATAGCGTTCGCGGCGGGTGTGGGGGCCCTCGGACGGCGAGTCGGGGTGAAGGGGTTTCAACCGCCTTGAAACGAACACGCACGCCTTCGTTCCGAACCCGTGCCAGATCGGTGGCGCTCGTGCCCGCGGTGGTGTTGCTGTGCACCGGCCTGGGCATCGCGGCGTACGCCGGCCAGGAGGCGGTTCGGGCGCATTCGTTCGCGACCCGGGTGTCGGCGCTGGCCACGTCGTCCGCGGTCGCGTCCCGGGCCGACGAACGGGTTCGCGTGCTGGCGCGCGAGGCTCCTGACGCCGAGATCGCCGATGACCAGGTCACCGGGTTCGAGCTGCTTTCGCTCGCCGACGCGGTTTCCCGCGAGGACCCGGCCTCGTATGTCGGCCACAGCCTCGATTCGCTCGCGGGCAGGCTATCGCCGGAGGTGCGTCACGACCTCGAAACCGTGCGAGGGAGCGAAGCGTGGCATCGGGTCGTCGCGGACCAGGCGTCGGTCGCCGAGCGGCGCACGGTCGGCGATCGCCTCGTCGGGCTTTCCCTCGAACAGAGCGTCCGCGCTTCGACGCTCGCCGATCGCGCCGCCTTGGTGTGGCTGCTGGTCGCGGTGCTCGGTGGCGGCGCGCTCATCGCGGGCGCGATCGTCGCCTACCTCGCGATCACCCGGTTTTCCGGACGGCTCGCGGGCAGGCTCGACCGGCTCCGCGTCCAGACGGCCGGGGTCGCCGACGCCCAGCTGCCCGAACTGGTCGCGCGCGTGCGCGCGGGCGAACGCGTCGATCCCGCCGCCGAGCTGCTGTTCCTCGATCACGGCGACGACGAGATCGCGCGGCTCGCGGACGCGTTCACGCTCGCGCAGCAGTCGGCGGTGTCCGCCGCGGTCGGGGAAGCCACCTCCCGCGCGGGCGCCAAGCACGCGTTCGCCGAACTGTCCTGGCGCACCCAGCTGCTGCTGGACGAGCAGATCCGCACGCTCGACGAGGCCGAGCGGGCGACCGCCGATCCTGCGGCGCTCGGCCTGCTGTTCGACGTCGACCACCTGAGCACGCGTGCCCGCCGCAACGCGGAGAACCTGGTGGTGCTCGGCGACCGGCGGCCCGCCCGCCGCTGGCGGCGCCCGGTGCGGCTGGCCGAGCTCGTGCGCGGCGCGGTCGCGGAGGTCGAGTCGTACACCCGCGTCGACATCGTGGCGCTTCCCGAAGCCCACGTGGAAGGCGCCGTCGTGATCGATCTGGTGCACCTGCTCGCCGAACTGCTCGACAACGCGATTTCGGTGTCGCCCGCGGAAACCAGGGTCGAGGTGGGCGGTTCGGTCGCGGGGCGCGGGATCGTGCTCGAGATCTCCGATCGCGGCGCCGGGATGTCCGCCGCGCGGCTCGACGCGATGAACGCGCTGCTGCGGGATCCGGGGGACTTCGGCGATCTCGTCGGCTCCGGCGCGGGGGTCGGGCTGTTCCTGTGCGGCAGGCTCGCCGGCAAGCACGGGATTTCGGTGACCCTGCGCGCCTCCCCGTACGGCGGGACCACGGCCATCGTGCTGGTGCCGGAAACCGTGGTCGCCGACGAGGTGCTGGCCCAGATCGGTGAGCAGGGGCCGTTCGTGCCGAGCCCGCAGCCGCGGCGGATCACCGCCAAGCTGAACGGGGCCGCGAGGTGAGCGGCTCAGCTACTCATCGTAGCGGACTGGGCCGAAAAGAGTACGCAGTTGGCCGAAGTTGTCGGCTGTCCGGGTGCGGCAGGATGGACCGCGTGCCCCCACCGCCCGCCCTCTCGGCGTACCTGCGTTCCCTTGACGCGGAAACACTGGCCGAGTTGCTGCTCGACCGCGCCGAGCGCGATCCCGGGCTGCGCGCGGAACTGGAGGAGCGCGCCGCCTCGGCGAACACCGAGGAGGTCGCCGAGGTCCACCGGATGCTGGACGGCGCCCCGGACGGCGAGTCCTTTTCGTACGCCACCAAGGTCGGTTCGGTGCTCGACACGTTGCAGCGCCTCCTCGACGGCGGCACGCGCGCGGACGTCGCGCCGCTCGCGCGCCGGATGATCGACCAGATCGGCGCCGCGCTGGGGCGGATGGACGATTCCGGCGGACTGGTCGGCGGCCAGCTGGAACGCGCGGTCACGCTGTACGCGCGCGCCTGCGCGGCACGCCCGCCGTCGCCGCCGGAGCTGGCCGAGTGGATCGCGCGCACCGAATTCGGCCCCGGCCGGGCGGAGATCGAACTCGCCGACTTCGCCGACGCGCTCGGCGAATCCGGTCTCGCGCATTTGAAGTCCATTGTGGACGAAGTGCTGGCCGGGCCAGCCGAGGACCCGCGACGGGGTGCCGCGGAACGGTTGCGGGAGTCGCTCGCCGAAGTGTCCGGGGACGTCGACGCGCTCGTCTCGATCCTGTCGGCGAAACCGCAGCGCCTCGACATCAGCCTGAAGATCGTGCGCGTGCTGCGCGGCGCGGGACGGCACACCGAGGCGATCGCGCACGCGGCCAAGGCGCTCGCGCACGACAAGGGTTCCTCGCGGGCGCCCGTCGTCGACGAACTGGCTGGCGCCTACCGCGAAGCCGGTCAGGGCGACCAGGCGTTGACCTTGCGCCGCAACGAGTTCCAGCGCGACGCGACCCATGCCGCCTATCTCGCGCTGCGGGAGGCGGCGAGCGCGCTCGGCTGCTGGGACGCTGAGCGGGACACCGCGATGGACCTGCTGCGCGCCCGTGCCGAGCAGCACCCCGCCGCGGCCGACGAGCTCGTGCGGGTGCTGCTGACCGAGGAGCGCGCGGACGACGCGTGGGAGGTGTCCTGCCGCCTCGGTGAATCGTTGCCTTTGCGGTTGGAGCTGGCCGAACTGCGGGAAGCCGAGCACCCGGTCGACGTGATCCCGGTGTACCGCGTGCACGTCGAAGAGCTCATCGCGCACAAGGACGCCTACAACTACCGCGAGGCCGCCAAGCAGCTGCGGAAGCTGCGCGCGCTCCACAAGCGCGCCGACACCGCCGAAGAGTTCAGCGACTACCTGGCCGAACTGGTCGAAACGCACAAGCGGAAGACCCGCCTGCTCGCCGAGGTCCGCAACGCGCGGATCGCGCTGCCGAGGGTCGGCCGCTGAGCCGTTCGGCTCGATGGAAATATGGTCCGCATGAGCCCGGTGAGCCGTGTACGCAAGAAGCAGTCGTCGACCGAAGAACCCGAGCCGCAGAGCTTGACCGGTTTCTTCAAGGACGTGCTGGGTGACTACGCGAACCTCGGCACCGAGCCGGGGCACCTCGAGGTCGAGCTGCTCACCTCGGAGCTGATGGGCCAGTGGTGGGAGACCGGGGACGACCTCGGTCCCGAGTTGGTCGAGCTGGCCGAGGACAAGGGCACCGCGCCCGCCGCCGCGTTCCTCGCCGCGTTCGCCCGCCTCGCCGACGACGAGGACCAGCGCGCCGCCGCTGGCGAAGCGCTCGCCGCGGTGGTCAAGCGCGGCCTGCCGGAACCGGAGTGGGCCGCCACGCTCGGCGAGTTCGGCGTCGGGGAGTGCTGGCGCACCGCCGATGTCTACGGCGACGCGTCGTCGCTGCTGTGCGTCTTCGGCGAAGGCGACAGCGCGCACGGCGTGCTCGCGCTGCTCGACTTCGTCGAGTTCGACGGCTGGGTCAAGGACGTCGTGATCGTCGAGGCGCCGGACGAGGTGCTGGCGGAGATGCGCAGCCAGGCCGCCGAAGGCGGTGACCTCATGGTGTTCGAGCAGGTGACGCCCGGTCACGCCCGGCTGTTGCTCGAGGACGGTATCGCGATCACCGACTCCATCGAGGACCCCGAGGTGAGCGCCGACTTCTCGCGGTTCCGCGCGCTGGCGCTGGCCCGCGCGCGGTCGCTCGGCGAGCCCGAGCAGGCCGAGGAGGCGCCGGAGTTCACCGAACAGGAGCGGGCGGACGCGATCACCGCGTTCTTCGCCTTCGTCGCCGACGACGCCAGTGACGGCGACTTCGAAGACACCGAAGCGACCAGGGCCGTCGCCGAGATGCTCGTCGAGTTCGGGGCCGAGCACGACCCGCGCCGCCCGCTGCGGGTGGGCCCGGAGAAGCTCGCGTTCTTCCTCGACACCGTTTTCGACGGCGACGACGATCTCGGCGAGGACGTCGAGGCCGCGCTGCCCGACGTCGTGCGCGCCTGGGCGGAATGGGGCGCGCACCGCGACGGTCTGTCCGAAGGGGCCACCGAAACCCTGCTCGGTGCCGTCGACGAGGTGCTCGAAGAGCTCGCTGAAGATGATTCCGAAGTGGACAGTGCGGACGTCTACCTCGACGGCACGGAGAGCGTCGACGATCCGGAGTCGCTTGTGGACCTGTTGGCGCGCCGCATGTTCGCGATCCCCGACACCGTCACGGTGATCGGTGACGACGAGCTCGAACTCGACCCGACCGACGCCGAACAGCGCAGGCTGCTCGTGGTCGGCGAGTTCCCCGAATACCACGAGTCGCTCGCCGGTGACGATTTCGACGAGCAGGAGCGGATGCAGCTCGCGATGCGCACGACGATCGTGGACCAGTTGTGGGACAACGATCCCGCGGCCGTGTGGGAGGCCGCGAAGCGGCTCGGTGAAAAGGGGCTCGAACGCGAAGAGGTGTTCTCGCAGCTGCAACAGGTCCTGGCCAAGCACCTCGAACCGGCGACCGAGTTCAGCATGGAATTCGATCTCGACGACTACGAAGCGGGGTTGTCCTCGTTGGGCTGATCGTGGAGTGCTGCGCCACCTGTGTGAAATCGGGCCGCTCAGCGGGGCGTGATCGCCGCGTGCTGGGACAGTGGAATTCCGGTGAAGTCGCGCGGGGAGGAGCATTCCGATGACCGACTACGGCGTCGACGTTTCGCACTACCAGAACGTGCAGGACTGGAAAGCGGTCCGCGGGAACAACATCACGTACGCCTTGCTGAAGGTCACCGAGTCCACCGACTACGTGGACCCGAAGGCCGCGGGCTTCGCCGACGGGGCCCGCGGCGCCGGGATCGCCGCGGGCGGTTACCACTTCGCGCGCCCGGTCGACGTGGGCGCGCAGGTCGCGCACTTCGCGGACCGGCTCAACGAACGCGGTCTGCTCGCGCCGGGCAGCGCGTGGCCCGCGCTCGACATGGAGGCCAGCGGGTTCGGTGACCCCAACGGTTTCGTCCGGGACTTCATCGCCCAGTTCCGGCAGCGCACCGGTGTGCACGGGGTACTGGTCTACGCCAACCTCAACTGGTGGACCACGATCCTGCGGCCCGACGAGTGGGCCGACGACGGGGTGCTGCTCTGGATCGCGCGCTACAACGGCGATCCCGGCAACCCCGGCTGGGGGCATCCGCGGCTCGCGGTGCACCAGCACAGCAACAAGGGCACGGTGCCCGGCATCGCGGGCACGGTCGACCGCAACGCCACCGTAGGCTCCTTCGGCCTCGGCAACTTCCGGCTCTAGTGGCCTTGCGGGGCGGTCGGTTCCGTCTCCCGCGGCGCCGACCGCTCGCGCTTCTCGTCGAAGAGGTCGAGGGCGAACGCGCCAACGGCCGTGGCGAGCAGGATCGTCACGCCGAGCATGGCGCCGATCCAGGTCATGATCGTCGAGAACATCGTGCGCCTCCTCCCTGGTCAGGAATGGTTTTCTCCTACCAAGGGTCGCTGGCGGGCCGCGAAGGGGGAATCGGCCAACCGGTTACTGCTGGCGGCACGGGGTCGGCCGAACGGCCGAGGGTGTGCTTCCGGAGAGTGGCGGAACTCAGAGCTTGCGCAACCGGACGCGGTTGATGGAGTGATCGGAGTCCTTGCGCAGCACCAGTGTCGCCCTGGGACGCGTGGGGCGGATGTTGTCCACGAGGTTCGGTTCGTTGATGGTGCGCCAAAGGTGCCGCGCCTCGTCGCGCGCCTCGTCGTCGGGGAGACCGGCGAAGTGGTGGAAGTGCGAGGCCGGGTCGGAGAACGCGGTGTGCCGCAGCTTGAGGAACCGCTCGATGTACCAGTGCTCGATGTCCGAGGTGTGCGCGTCGACGTAGATCGAGAAGTCGAACAGGTCCGAGACGGTCAGCCTCGGGCCGGGCTGCAGGACGTTGAGCCCTTCGATGATCAGGATGTCCGGCTTCTCCACGACCTGCTCGTGGCCGGGGAGGATGTCGTAGGCCAGGTGCGAGTAGACCGGCGCGCTCACCCGGTCGGCACCCGATTTCACGTCCGCGACGAACCGCAGCAGCGCCCTGCGGTCGTAGCTCTCCGGGAAACCCTTGCGGTGCATGATCCCGCGGCGGGTCAGCTCCGCGCCCGGGTACAGGAACCCGTCGGTGGTCACCAGGTCGACCCTGGGGTGATCGGGCCAGCGGGCGAGCAGGGTGCGCAGCAGGCGCGCGGTGGTCGACTTGCCGACCGCGACGCTGCCCGCGATGCCGATCACGAACGGCACCTTCGTGTTGCGGCAGTCCTCGCCGAGGAACGTCGTGGTGGCTTCGTAGAGCCGTTGCCGCGCGGCGACCTGGAGGTTGATCAGCCTGGACAGCGGGAGGTAGACCTCGGCGACCTCCGCGAGGTCGACCTGTTCACCGAGCCCGCGGAGGCGGAGCAGCTCTTCGGCGGTCAGGGGGAGCGGGGTGGCGCGCCGCAGCTCCCGCCACTGTTCCCGGTGCAGTTCCACGTAGGGACTGAGCTCACGCACCCGCGGCATCGCATACTCCTCGCCCGTCGGTGGGCCGGTGCTTGGTCTTCTGCGTAACGCGGTACCAACGGTAGGGCTTACCGGGCGTAAACGCGCTGTGACGTAGTACACGCCGCCGAAGTCGTGACCTTGGGTGAGTGGCTTTTCCCGGGCCTGGCCGGGTTTTCCCAGAACAGGCGTTCTATTCGTGACCCGGTGTTACGGAGTGGGGAAGACCTCGCTCCACGCCGCGGCGACCTGGCGCGCGCAGACCTCGGGGGGCACGCCGCCGATCCCGGTGCCGAGCCCCGGCATCGCGATCACGTCGACCGCGTCGCGCACGCCCGGCCCGTCTTCGAGCGTGCCGTCGCGCCACAGCAGGAACACCGCCTTGGCCGCGAGGTACGGGTGCACGGTGTCCGCGGGCAGCAGCTCGCCGGGTTCGCGCATGGTCGGTGCGCTGATCAGCCACTGCGGCGCCGGTGCGCCGGTCGGCACCACCACCGCTTCCCCGATCGGCACCTCGCCGCCGTGGTAGGCGAGCACCGCGCTGCGGACGTTCTGCTCGACCTCGGAGAACGTGCGCGCGTAGACCGCGTCGATGCCGCCGCGCATCCAGCCGTAGGAGTTGGCGGGGCTGACCACCGCGTGCGCGAGCACGTCGAGCACCGAGCCCCGGTGGACGCGCACCACCGAGTCCGAATGAGACAGTGCGTCCACCACGGATTCCCACGCGCGGGCAAGCGGTTCTTCGACAGCGCACAGCACCAGTTCCGGCGTGCGGAGCACGCCCTTGCGTTCTGCGGTCTTGTGCGTGGTGTGCGTGCCTGGTTCGGCGGTCACGCCTACAGCATGGCAAAGAACCCCGGCCCGCGTCATCGATTCACCTACCGGCTGTCTGAGTGAAACTCCACCACTGCGTAGCCTGGCGGCGTGACACGGATCGCGTATTTCGGGCCGCGGGGGACCTTCTCGGAACAGGCCGCGCGCACTTTCGGCGACGCGGGGGAACTGGTGCCCGCCGACACGATTCCGAAGGCGCTCGCCGCGGTGCGCGCGGGTGACGCGGACGCGGCGTGCGTGCCCGTGGAGAACTCGGTGGAGGGCCCGGTCACCGCCACCTTGGACGGTCTCGTCGAAGGGGAGCCGCTCGTCGCCGTCGCCGAAGCGCTGCTCCCGGTGCACTTCAGCGTGCTGACGCGCGGTGACGGCGCGCCGATCCGGACCGTCGCCAGTCATCCGCACGCGCTGGCGCAGGTGCGGCACTGGCTGGAAGCGAACCTGCCCGACGCCCAGCCGGTGGCGTCGTCGTCGACGGCGAGCGCCGCGGTCGGCGTGCGGGGTGGCGAGTACGACGCCGCTGTCACGGCGCCGGTGGCCGTCGAGCACTACCCGTTGACCGTGCTGGCGACCGGGGTCGCGGACGTGGCCGATGCGCGCACCCGGTTCCTGCTGCTGCGGCCGCCGGGCCCGCTGCCGGAGCCGACCGGCGCGGACCGCACGTCCGTGGTGGCCGCCGCCGCGAATCGGACCGGCACGCTCGCCGCGCTGCTGACCGAGCTCGCGACCAGGGGGATCAACCTGACCAGGCTCGATGCCAGGCCGACGAAGAACAACTTCGGCGAGTACCACTTCTTCATCGACTTCGAAGGCCACCTTGCCGAGCCGCGGATCGGCGATGCCGTCGCCGCGTTGCGTCGCCGCTGCAGCGTCCGTTTCCTCGGTTCGCACCCGAGGGCCGACGGGATGCCGGGTAGCAGCGAACCCGGTGCGGAGAACGCGGATTTCGTCGCAGCCAGTGAATGGGTCGAAGCGGTGCGGAAGGGCGGTGTCGCGTGAGACTGCACCTGGTGCGGCATGCGCAGAGCACCGCGAACGTGCGCAAAGTCCTGGACACGGCGCTGCCCGGCCCGTCGTTGACCGATCTCGGGCGGCAGCAGGCCGAGGCGCTGGTGGCGGCGTTCGACGGTCTCGAGGTGGCCGCCGTCTACTCGTCGTACGCGACCAGGGCGCGGGAAACGGCCGCGCCGCTCGCCGCGTCGCTCGGCTTCGACGTGCGGCTCGTCGAAGGCGTGCACGAGGTGCAGGCCGGTGATCTCGAAGGCCGCAACGACGAGGAAGCCATCGCGACCTACCTGGCCGTGGTGCACCCGTGGACGCAGGGTGATCTCTCGGGCTCGATGCCCGGTGGCGAGAGCGGCGCGCAGGTGCGGTCCCGGTACCTGGCCGCGGTCGCCGAACTGCGCGCGAAGCACGAGGAAGCCGATCCGGCTGGTGACATCGTGCTGGTCAGCCACGGCGGCGCGATCCGGCTCGGCGCCGAATGGCTGTGCGACAACGTGCGCCCCGAGGTCGCGGACAACGAACTGCTCGCGAACACCGCCCGCGTCGTCCTGGAAGCGCGCGCCGGCGGCTGGCACTGCGAAAGCTGGGCCGGCGCCCCGATGTAGCGCGCCCCGCAGTTGTCCACACCGCCCCTCAGCCTGTGGATAACTCCCCGTTTCACCCGACCGAGCGGGGAGTAGCGGTAGGCTGGAGCGGGGTCGCCCCCCGGGAAGGGTGGGGGCTTTCCTGGTACCGGTATAGGGGCGATTTTCCCTGGTCAGGGCTTTGGGTTCGGGTTTGTGGTACCCGGTTCCCGGTGTGGTTCGAGGGCTGTCATACTGCCCGCCCGCCGACGCTCCCGGGGCTGTCCACAGTCCGTGTCGGTTGTCCACAGCGAGGGTGATCCCCGCGCACTCTGGGTGTCTTCGGTAGCGGTGGATTCCGGCCGGATCTCACCCGGATGAGAGAGGCTCCGCGCACCAGATCACACTTTCCGTTGTACTTTCACCATGTTCTGCCACGGCTGGTGACAAAAGTGCGGGCGCAACCGCCGATACCGGCCGCACGTCCCTCGGGGGTACTCGGACCAGGGAGGTGGAACCCATGGCGCGAACGTCGGAGATCGCGGTGGCGGCGAGTGGTGTGGCGCTGGCCGCCGTCCTCGCCGCCTGCGGCACCAACCCCGTGTCCTCGCCGACGGTGAGCAGCGCGCCCACCTCGAGTTCGGCGCCGCCGTTGAGCGGCAGCCCGGCGCCCACAAGCCCAGCGCCCACCACGACCAAGCCCGACGACGGCCTCTGCAAGGCGAAGGACCTCAAGCTCTCGCTCGGCAGGGGCGGCGCCGCCGCGGGCACGACCTACCGGCCGTTGCTGTTCACCAACGTCAGCGACCACGACTGCACCATCCAGGGCTTCCCCGGCGTCTCCTACGTCTCGGGCGCCGACGGGCACCAGGTCGGCGCCGCCGCGTACCGCGACGGTACGAAGGGGCCCGCGATCAAACTCGGCAAGGGCCAGGTCGCGTCGGCCGACATCGGATTCGCCACCGTCGCCAACTACGACGAGGCGATCTGCAACCCCGAACCGGTCCGCGGCCTGCGGGTCTTTCCGCCGCAGGAACGGGATTCGCTGTTCATCGAGGCGCCCGGCACCGGGTGCGCCAACGACAAGATCCCCGGCAACCAGCTCCTCGTCCGCACGCTTCAGAAGGGCGCGGGCGAGTAACCGGTCCGTTCGGCGCAGTACGCCCACAGCCGCTCGCGCCGCGTCGACGGCAGATAGTGCGGCGAACGCGGCGCGCGACCGTGCCAGAACCGGCCCCGTCACGGCCTTCCGTGCGGCGCGCCGTTCGCGGCGAGGAAATCCGCCGCGAACGCCCACACTGAGTCCAAAGAGGACACATCGCAGACGTCGGCGGCGAAGCCGGTGCCATCGGTCAGCCCCAGCCCAGCTCGTGCAGCCGCGCGTCGTCGATGCCGAAGTGGTGCGCGACCTCGTGCACCACGGTGATCAGGACCTCTTCCACGACCTCCGCCTCCGAATCGCACATGTCCAGCAGCGGTTCGCGGTAGATCGAAATGCGGTCCGGCAGCACCCCGCCGTAGTCGGAGGTGCGCTCGGTCAGCGCGATCCCGTGGTACAGCCCGAGAATGCCCGGTTCGTCCTCGTTGTGCGGCTCCACGAGCACGACGACGTTGTCCATCGCGTTGGCGAAGTCCGCGGGCACCTGGTCCAGCGCGTCCGCGACCAGTTCCTCGAACCGGTCAGGGCTCATCTCGACGGGCATCAGCCGCCGCCGGAGCTGCTCGGCGGCGGGCCGGCGGGCTGCGACGGCGCCGGGCCCGCCTTCCGGATCGTGCCGGACACCGGCGCCAGCCCGCTGCCGTCGGTCAGCTTCGCGGCGACCTTGCAGTTCACCTTCGTCGACCCGGCGGCCCAGCTCTCCTGCTCCCGGACGTCCCAGGTCAGGATCAGCTTCTGCGCCGAGTAGTCCCCGCCGCCGGTGTAGTCCATGACGGCCTTCGAGCACTCGGTGTCGAGCCAGGCCTTCTGATCGGTCTGCGACGGGTAGTCCTTGAACTTCGTCTTCAGATCGAGCACGCCGACCATCTCGTACGAATGCGGCTGCGCGCAGTCGATCGGGTCGCCGACCGTCTTCCCGGCCAGCGCCAGGCAGGTCCCGGTGTCCCAGATGTTCGCCTGCTGCTGGTCCTTCGCCGAACCGGTCAGCTTCTGCAACTGCCCGCCCGGCCCCGCCCACTGCAGGACGCACCGCAGCTCGCGGGCGCCGTCCTTCCACTCATCCTCGCCGGGGCGTAGCGCGCTCACGGTCAGGCGGCCGTACGGGTCGAGCGGCTTGCCGAGGTACTTCTCCGCACCGTCCGAGCAGCGTTCCTGGGCCAGGCCGCGCCACTGCGCGAGATCCGGCGACGGCGCGTCCTTGGGGTAGCGGTCGCCGATGTTCACCACCCCGGTCACCTCGAACTGGTGTGCCTGGGGGCACGGCACGACGTGGATGTCGCCCGCGTCCGGCTGGTCCCACTGCAGGCAGCTTCCCGGCGGCGAGTGGAACGCGGCCTGCGCGGACTCGGACTCACCGGCCCGGCCACCGCCCGCTCCGCCCTTCACGTCACCGCCCCACGAAAACGTGACGCTCAGCGCGAGCGCGAGGATGGCGCCGACGAAGACACCGCCCATGACCAGGCGGGTACCGAGCGTCGTGTCGGCAAGGCGAAACCGATCGGCGAATTTCGACATCTACTCCATGATGCCCGCGCCCCCGGTCCCCGCCACCCCTCGGGTGGATAGGCTGGGGCTCGGGGACGGGGCAGCGCCCGAATGTGGTGGCCAGCGGTAACGGAGCGCGGAATGACGGAAGACAACACTCCCGAGGAGCAGCAGGACACTCCCGGTGACCAGCCCAAGCGCGGATCGATGCGGTTCCAGGACGCCGAGAACACCACGCCGAGGGAACCCACGCTCGCCGAGCAGCGCGCCCGCAGACAGGCCCTGATCGCCGAGCAGGAGGAAGAAGCGGCGAACAAGGAGCTCGAGCGCAAGGCCGAGACGCGGCGCAAGGTCCTGATCGGCAGCGGCGTCACCGTCGGCGTCGTCGGTCTCGTCGCGGCCTGGTACGCGGTGGGCACCCCGGAGGACGTCAGTGCGCTCTGTACCGACAAGGACACCGGCACCGTCGTCGACGACAAGTACTGCGACGACGACTACGCGCGGTCGCAGCCCGGTTACCACCCCGGCGTCGGCGGGCTCATCTTCCTCGGCGGCCACTCCTACCGGTACAACTACGGCGGCACCGGCGCCATCGGCAGCCACGTCTCCGGCGGCAGCTTCGACAAGCCGTCCAACGCGAACGTCACCACCAAGTCCGGCAAGTCCGTGCAGCGCGGCGGGTTCGGCATCAGCGGCAAGAGCAGCACCGGCGGCACTGGGAAGAGCGGGGGATCCTGACGTGCACAGGGAGACCGGCACGCCACGGCGTGACTGGGAGCGCATCGTCGAGGAGCAGGGCCTGGTGTTCGGCACCCCGGCCCGCTACGGCTCCGGCCAGTCGCGCCCCTACTGGGACGAGTCGGTGCACTACGTGCTCGAAATGGACGAGGTGCTCTCCGTCGAGGCGGACGTCGAGGTCCTGCATTCGATGTGCCTCGAAGCCGTCGAGAACGTGATCCTCACCGAGCGCTACCGCGACTTCGGCATCCCGGAATGGGTGTGGCCGCACATCGCCGAGTCGTGGAAGCGGCAGGACCCGCACGTCTACGGCCGGTTCGACCTGCGCTACGACGGCAAGAGCCCGGCGAAGCTGCTCGAATACAACGCCGACACCCCGACCTCCCTGCTCGAAGCCGCGGTCGTGCAGTGGCACTGGAAGACCGACGTCCACCCGGACGACGACCAGTGGAATTCGATCCACGAGCGGCTGGTGGAGCGGTGGGGCGAGGTCAAGGACCTGCTGCCGTCGAACGAGCTGCACTTCTCGTGGTCGACGGCCGATCCCACCGGCGAAGACCACGTCACCACCGCCTACCTGCAGGAGACCGCGGCCGAGGCGGGACTGGACACGGTCGGCCTCGCGATCGAGGAGATCGGCTGGGACCCGGTGCTCAAGCGGTTCGTCGACCTCGAAGAGGCGCCGATGAACACGGTCGTGAAGCTCTACCCGTGGGAATGGGTCATCGAGGAGGAGTTCGGCAAGTTCGCCGTGGAGACCCTCCCGAAGACGCTGTGGGTCGAGCCGCTGTGGAAGATGCTGCTGTCCAACAAGGCGCTGCTCGCCGTGCTGTGGGAGAACTACCCCGGGCACCCGAACCTGCTGCCCGCCTTCGTCGACGACCCCGGTCTGCTCACCGAGTACGTGCGCAAGCCGAAGCTCGGGCGCGAAGGCGCGAACGTGCAGATCGTGGCCACCGGGTACGAGACCCAGACCAGTGGTGTCTACGGCGCCGAAGGGTACGTCTACCAGGCGTTCGACCCGCTGCCCGAGTTCGACGGGTTCCGGCCCGCGCTCGGCGCGTGGATCGTCGGCGACAACGCCGCGGGCCTCGGTATCAGGGAAACGGCGGGGCTGGTGACCGATGACGGCGCCGCGTTCATCCCGCATCGCATCCCGGAGTCGTGAACAAAACGCCCACCAGGCACAATCCACACGCGACTCTTGACGACCACTGGGAGACCCTGTGACCACTCTCGCGCTCTCGGACACCTTCGGCCACGATCTCGTCCGCGGGATCGGGGCGGTACTGCTGTACGGCGTCGTCGGCCTCGTGCTGATGTTCGCCGGGTTCTACGCCATCGACTGGACCACCCCGGGCAAGCTGTCCGAGCTGGTGCGCCGCGGCCTCCCGAACGCCGTGATGGTGACCGCGTCGGGGCTGCTGTCCATGGCGTTCATCGTCGTGGTGGCGATCGCGAACTCGGCGAGCGACCTCACCGAGGGCCTGATCACCTCGCTGGTCTACGGCCTGGTCGGGATCATTGTGCAGGTGCTCGCGGTGCGGCTGCTCGAATGGGCCACCCGCATCGACATCAGCTCCGCGATCGAGAGCGAGAAGTTCGCGCCCGCGAGCATCGTGGTCGCCGCCGCCCACCTCGCGCTCGGCCTCGTGGTCGCCGTCGGCGTCAGCTGAGGTCGCCACGAACGATGGTGGCCGCGGGCTGACGCGGCCACTAGCGTTGGACGCGTGCGCCTGCTGAGGACACCGGACGACCGGTTCGCCGACCTGCCCGACTTCGATTTCGAGCCGCATTACGCGGACATCGACGACCCCACCGACGGGATCGTGCGGATGGCTTGGGTCGAGGCGGGCCCCGCGGACGGCAGACCAGTCCTGCTGCTGCACGGCGAGCCGTCGTGGTCGTACCTGTACCGCCGGATGCTGCCGGTGCTGGCGGCCGCCGGGCTGCGCGCCATCGCCCCCGACCTGGTCGGCTTCGGCCGCTCCGACAAGCCGAACGACATCGTCGACCACACCTACGCCAAGCACGTCGAATGGGTCCGCGCGCTCGCGTTCGACCACCTCGACCTGCGTGAGGTCACCCTGTTCGGGCAGGACTGGGGCGGGCTGATCGGGCTGCGGCTGGTTGCCGAGCATCCGCAGCGCTTCGCCGCCGTCGTCGCGGGGAACACCGGCCTGCCCTCCGGGGACACCGACATGCCGAAGGTGTGGTGGGCCTTCCGCGAGGCCGTGGAAAACGCGCAGATCCTGGACATCGGCAGGCTCGTGCAGGCCGGGTGCAAGACCACACTGAGCGACGAGGTCAAGGCCGCCTACGACGCGCCGTTCCCGAACGAGATGTACAAGGCGGGCCCGCGCGCGATGCCCGGCCTGGTGCCGGTGCGCCCGGACGATCCGGCGAGCGCGGACAACCGGCGGGCGTGGTCCACCCTGACCTCGCTCGACCTGCCGTTCCTGTGCGCCTTCTCCGACGGCGACCCGATCACCGGCGGCATGGCGCCGATCCTGCAGCGCTCGATGAAGGGCGCCGAGGGCGTCGAGCACCCGATCATCGCTGGTGCGGGGCACTTCCTGCAGGAGGACGCCGGGGCCGAACTCGCCGAGGTGATCGCCCGCTTCGTCGCGAAGTAGGAAACTGCTTCGAACCCGGCCGGGGGCGGCGGCTAACCTCTGTTCTCGTGATTGACCCCAGGATCCTGCGCGAAGACCCGGACACCGTGCGCGCCTCGCAGCGCGCACGCGGTGAAGACGAGGGAGTGGTCGACAAACTGCTCTCCCTCGACACCCGGCGCAGGTCCGCGATCGCCCGCGCCGACACGCTGCGCGCCGAGCAGAAGCAGCTCGGCAAGCAGATCGGCAAGGCGAAGGGCGACGAGCGCGACGAGCTGCTCGCGAAGGGGAAGACGCTAGCCGCCGAGGTCAAGGCGGCCGAGGCCGAGCAGGGCACGGCGTCGGAGGAGTTCGAGGAGCTGCACCGGCTCGTCCCGAATCTCGTGCACCCGGACCCGCCGGTCGGCGGCGAGGACGACTACGCCGTGCTCAAGCACGTCGGCACGCCCCGCGAGTTCGATTTCACCGTGCGCGATCACCTGGAACTGGCCGAAGGGCTCCGCGTCATCGACATGGAGCGCGGCGCGAAGGTGTCGGGCTCGCGGTTCTACTTCCTCACCGGCGTCGGCGCGCAGCTGCAGCTCGCGCTGTTGAACATGGCCGCCGCGCAAGCGACCGCGAACGGGTTCGACCTGATGATCACGCCGTCGCTGGTGCGGCCGGAGATCATGGCGGGCACCGGCTACCTCGGCGCGCACTCGACCGAGGTGTACCGGCTCCGCGACGACGACCTGTACCTCGTCGGTACCTCCGAGGTCCCGCTCGCCGGGTACCACGCCGACGAGATCCTGGACCTCTCGGCGGGGCCGCGCCGGTACGCGGGCTGGTCGTCGTGTTACCGGCGCGAAGCGGGCTCGTACGGCAAGGACACCCGCGGCATCATCCGCGTGCACCAGTTCGACAAGGTCGAGATGTTCGTGTTCTGCCGCCCGGAGGACGCCGAAGCGGAGCACGCGCGGCTGCTGGACTGGGAAGAGCAGATGCTCGCGAAGATCGAGGTGCCCTACCGCGTCATCGACACCGCGACCGGCGACCTCGGCGTTTCCGCCGCCCGCAAGTACGACTGCGAGGCGTGGGTGCCGAGCCAGCAGACCTACCGCGAACTCACCTCGACCTCGAACTGCACCACGTTCCAGGCACGCAGGCTCGGCATCCGCTACCGCGACGAAAACGGCCGCCCGCAGGCCGCCGCCACGCTCAACGGCACGCTCGCCACGACGAGGTGGATCGTCGCGATCCTGGAAAACCACCAGCAGGAAGACGGCTCCGTCCGCGTCCCTGCGGCATTGCGGCCCTTCCTGGGCGGACGGGAAGTGCTGACCCCTGCGGGCTGATTTCGGGGTTCCGCGAGCACCGGCGTGGACGACAGGGGAGGATCGTGCCATGGGGTGGAGGAAATTCGCAGGGGCCCTCGCACTGCTGTGCGCGGTCACAGGCTGTACATCCACGGTGACCGGTGTTCCTTCGGCGGCGCCGGGCGCGAAGGCGGTGGCGCCGCCGAAGGATCCGAACGACCCGTGCGGCCTGCTGACGCCGGAGCAGCTCGCGGGAATGGACCTGTTGCCGGACGGGCATCTGTACCCGGCCGAGCCGCAGCGGACGTTGCCCGCTCACTGCGGGTGGAACATGGCTGAGGAGGAAGAGGGCAATTCCTCGGCGAGGGACAGCCTGACAGTCATGTACAGCACCGCAATCCCGATCGAGGACTACCACAACAGCAAGGCGCCGATCGAACAGATGCAAGCCGGTGGTTTCACCTGGGGCCGGTACGAGTCGCTGCTCGGGCCGAGTTCCTGCGATTTGGCGGTCAAGCTCGGTCCGATGTCCTTCGTGGAGGTGGGCAGCGAGAACGACGCCGATTTCTCGAAAGCGTGCGATCGGGCGAAACTAGCGTTGCCGCAGGTCGCCGCGCATCTTCCGGGCGGTCAGCCCGCGCCGCCACTGACTCCGAAGCCCAAGCCACCGCCGAGTCCGCTAGCCGCGCTGGAGCCCTGTGATCTGCTCACAGCGGCTGAACTCCCTCCGCTGCACCTGACAGGCGCGGGGCGAAAGGTCGGGAAGGACCGCGATCCCACGGACACGATCGGCCATTTGCCGCCGGGGTGTGAGTGGGATCCGACGGACGAGAACGTCCACGGGATGCTCAGTTTGTACCTCTACGACAAGTCGGCGGCCGAGCTCGATGCCACTACCGGGGAGAAGCCCGACGAGCAGGTCAAATCGGGAGATCGCACCTGGGAGCTCAATCTGAGTCCTGGTGGCGGACGTTCGAAATGCGAAGCCATACTTCCTTTTGGGGAACACGCGGCGGTGAAGATGACGGGCGCGAACTGGAGCGATCCGGCCAAGGCGTGTGAACAGATACGGCAGGCGATTCCGCTTGTCACGCCCCGGCTCCCGGCTGGGTGATGGGCCGCGCGACGGGAGGTCGCCCATCTCGGGATTCCGCGGGGCGGCGCCGGTGATCGCGGTTAGACTCCCCGCGGAGTGACGCGAGGAGTGTGTTCGTGAAGGTAAGGCTCGGCCTGCTGGCCGCCGCGGTGTTGCTCGCCGGGGGTTGTACGTCGACGGTCGCGGGGGTCGCCGCGCCGGCGCCGGGGGCGAAGCCGGTGCCGCCGCCGAAGGATCCGAACGATCCGTGCGGGTTGCTGCTGCCGGAGCAGCTCGCCGGGCTCGGTTTCCCGCCGAACGGCAAGCTGACGCCGGAGCGGAAGGCGCAGGAGGTTCCCGCGTCGTGCGAGTGGAAGCCGGACGACCCGGACGCGGGCGTCGACGACCAGCTGGGCGTCTACTACACGGTGGACATCGCGTTGGAGGACTTCTTCGGCGGCACGCAGCCGAAGCCGCCGGAGGCTTACGGCGGCCTGCAGTGGTCGCAGTACGACAGCCTCGCCGGGGCGGGCAACTGCCTGTACGCGACGCGGCTGGCGGACACCTCGTTCGCGATGGTGGAGAGCAACAACAACAAGGACACCAGCAAGGCCTGCGAGCTGGCGAAGCTGGCGATGCCGCAGGTCGCCGCGCACCTTCCCGGCGGTTCCCCGGCGCCTCCGCTGACGCCGAAGCCGAAGCCCGCGCCGAGCCCGCTCGCCACCGTCGAGCCGTGTGACCTGCTGAGCACGGCCGAACTGGCCCAGTTCCAGATCGCCGCGCCGGGCCGCAAGACGGGCGAGGGCAGGTCGCCGAAGAGCACGACGCCGCCGGGATGCGAGTGGGAGCCCGCCGAGGCGAGCGGGTTCCAGCTGCTCTACGTGTCGCTGGCCGCGGACAAGTCCGAGGCGGACGTCAACTACACCGACGAGAAGGCCGACGAGCAGATCAAGGCGGGCGCGCGCTCGTGGGACCTGTTCACCAACCCGGACGGCAACCCGAAGCAGTGCTGGGCGATCCTGCCGTTCTCGGAGAAGTCGTCGGTCAAGATCACCAGCGGCAACAACAACGACCCGGCGAAGGCGTGCGAGCAGATCCGCGCGGCGATCCCGCTGATCAGCGCGAAGTTGCCGACTGGCTGACCTCGTCCGCGACGTGCTTTCCGATCTCCAGCGCGCTGGTCGCGGCCGGTGACGGCGCGTTGAGGACGTGCACCTGGTTCGGCGCGGTCTCGATCAGGAAGTCGTCGACCATCGAGCCGTCCGGGAGCAGCGCCTGCGCGCGGACGCCGGAGCCGTGGCGCACGATGTCGTCGGGGCCGACGGCGGGCACCAGCTTCGCGAGGCTCGCGGCGAACCGGCGTTTCGAGAACGAGCGGCGGACCTCGTCGAGGCCGATCGGGTAGGCGTACTTCTTCGCGAGGTTCCAGGCGCCGGAGTACCTGGCGACCTCGGCGAGGTCCTTCACGGACACGTCGCCCCAGCGGTAGCCCTCGCGGCGCAGCGCGAGCACGGCGTTCGGTCCCGCGTGGACGCTGCCGTCGAGCATCCGCGTGAGGTGCACCCCGAGGAACGGAAGCGACGCGTCGGGCACCGGGTAGATCAGGCCGCGGACGAGGTGCCGCCGCTCGGGGCGGAGCTCGTAGTACTCGCCGCGGAACGGCACGATCCTGGCGCGCGGGGTGACGCCGGCGAGGCGGGCGACGCGGTCGGAGTGCAGGCCAGCGCAGTTGACCAGCGCGTCGGCGCGCAGCACCTCGCGGCCGGTGGCGATTTCGACGCCGCCGGTGGCGCCCGGCCGGATGCCCAGTGAGGGCGTGGACAGCCGCAGGTCGGCGCCGGACTCTTCGAGCAGGCGGACGAGCGCGGCGCAGATGCCGGGGAAGTCGATGATCCCCGTCGACTCGACGCGCAGCGCGCTCACGCACGCGACCTCGGGCTCGTACTCGCGGGCTTCCGCGGCGCTGACCACCTTCGCCGGGACGCCGTTCGCTTCGGCGCGCTCGGCCAGCACGGCCAGCGCGGGCAGTTCGGACTCGGAGGTCGCGACGACGAGCTTGCCGCACACCTCGACGCCGACGCCGTGCTCCTTCGCGAAGTCGACGATGGACCTGTTGCCCGCCACCGACATGCGTGCCTTGAACGAGCCCGGCTTGTAGTACAGCCCGGCGTGCACCACATTGGAGTTGTGGCCGGTCTGGTGGGCCGCCCAGTGGTCTTCCTTTTCCAGCACCGTGACGCCGACACCCCGCTGCCGCAGCTCCCAGGCCACGGCGAGGCCGACGATCCCGCCACCGATCACAACGACTTCGCGCACGGGATCCGAGCCTACGCAAGTCGGCGCGGCGGGCGGAAAGGGGGAGAGACACGGCCGCCCGGGGCGGTGGATCGCGGTGATCCCAAACTGATCGCGGTGATCCAGAACTGTCGGTGCGTCGCGGTAACGTTGAAATCAGGGGCTCCCCTAGGCGTACGAAAGGGATCACTCGTGCGGTTCGGGGGCGGCTGCCAGGAGTTTTCCGGCCAGCACACGGCATCGCCGCGCGAGTTCCGGGGGTTCGAGCACCGCGAAGTCGTGGCCCAGCGCGAGTACGTGCATGAGCACGAAGTCGAGGTTGGCGCCGCCGCTGAGCACCTCGCACCGGTCGTCGTCCCGCGGTCGTACCACGGCCGCCGATGCCGAGATCTGCGCGCGCACCGTGTCGGCCGGGGCGTGCACGAGGAAGCGCGCCTGGTGCGGGTAGACCCGGCTCGCCACGCCTTCCTGCACGTACGCCGCCGCGTCGGGCGCGGCGCGCGGGCGGAAGCGCCAGGTCCGCGCGGTCACGCCGGTCATCCGGTCGACGCGGAAGCTGCGCCAGCCGTCGCGGTCGAGGTCGTAGGCGAGCAGGTACCAACGCCGGTCGGAGGAGACGAGGCGGTACGGCTCGACCCGCCGCGGTTCCGCCGCCGAGCGGTAGCCGAAACCGATCTCGACCTCGTCGCGGCACGCCCTGGCCAAGGTCATGAGCACCTCGGGGCCGACGGGAGTGCGGCCGCCGCCGAAGGACTCCACCGAGCCGGACAGCGCGCGCACCTCGTGCCGCAGCCGGACGGGCAGCACCTGGTCGAGCTTGGCCAGCGCCCGCAGCGCGGCGTCGGCGTCGGCGACACCGCCGAGGAGCGAAACCGTGGTGGCGATCGCTTCTTCGTCGTCGAGGAGCAGCGGCGGCAGGTCCTGCCCGGCGCCGAGCTGGTAGCCGCCGCCGACGCCCTGGCTGGCATGCACTGGATAGCCGAGCGTGCGCAGCCGTTCGACATCGCGCCGCACCGTGCGCGGCGTGACCCCGAGCCGTCCGGCCAGTTCGGGGCCGGTCCAGACCTGCCGTTGTTGCAGCAGCCCGAGCAGGGTGAGCACCCGCTCCGCGCTCCCGGAAACGTCCACGCCACCCACCTTGGCAGAGATAGCGGACCGGATCTGTCCGCTAGGGGTGTCAGGGTGACCCCATGACCGAACACGACTGGAACCGAGCACTGCGCGAGCAGTGGGAGTGGCACTGGAACCACCAGGTCCGAGCCCGGCTCGACGGCCTCACCGACGACGAGTACTTCTGGGAACCGGTACCCGACGCCTGGAGCGTGCGGCCTCGCGGCAGCGCGACGGCGCCCGTGCAGGCGGGCGGCGGCGACTTCACGATCGACTACGCCTTCCCCACACCGGATCCCGCGCCCTTCACCACGATCGCCTGGCGGCTCGGGCACGTCATCGTCGGCGTCCTCGCCATGCGCAACGCCGCGCATTTCGGCGCCCCGTCCACGTCGTACGAAACCTGGGAGTACGCGGGCACCGCGGCCGCCGCGCTCCAACAGCTCGAGGAGCAGCTCGACGTCTGGCTGACCGGGCTGCGCGGCCTCGGCGAAGAAGGGCTCCTGATCCCGGTCGGGGACAAGGAGCCCTATCCCGAAGCGTCGACGGCCGACCTGGTGCTGCACATCCACCGCGAGCTGATCCACCACCTGTCCGAGGTCTGCCTGCTGCGCGACCTCCACCTGCACACGAAAACCGGAGCGACCCGATGAGCCGCCAGATCCAGGTCACGTTCGACGCCCACGACCCGCGGGCGCTGTCCACTTTCTGGTGCGCCGCGCTGGGTTACGTCCACCCCGGCCCGCCGGGCGTCGAGCTGCCCGGCGGCGCGGACCCCCTCGCCGCGTGGGACGAATTCCTCGCACGCATTGGCGTGCCGGAGGATCAACGCAACACGCGATCCGCCATCGAGGACCCGGACGGTGTCGGTCCGCGCGTCTTTTTCCAGCAGGTTCCCGAAAACAAGATCGCCAAGAACCGCGTCCACCTCGACGTCCGCGCGGCCCCGGGGCTGCGCGGCGAGGAACGGATGGCGGCACTGGAGGCCGAGTGCACCCGGCTCGTCGCACTGGGCGCGACGCGGGTGCACCGCGAGGAACCGGAGCCGCCGATGGGCGGCGGCCACATCGTGCTGACCGATCCCGAAGGCAACGAGTTCTGTTTGGACTGACGCGCTTCACAGGTGGGCGGCGCGGGCGAGCAGGTAGCGCTGTTCGGGGATGTTCGTGGTCAGTTTCGCGGCTTCCCGGTAGCTACGGGCGGCCAGCTCGCGAGCACCGTCCAATTCGAGCAGATGCGCGCGAACGGCGGCGTAGCGGTGGTTGCGGCGCAAGCGCTCGTCGTCCCGCAGGGTGTCCAAAAGGGACAGTCCGGCCGCCGGGCCGTGCACCATCGCGGTGGCGACGGCACGGTTCAGGGTGACCACCGGGCTCGCCGCCATCGGCTCCAGCAGGTGGTAGAGGCCGAGGATCTGCGGCCAGTCGGTGTCCTCGGCGCGCGCCGCTTCGTCGTGCACCGCCGCGATCGCGGCCTGCAGTTGGTACGGGCCCGGCTGAGCGCGCGCCATCGCCCCGGTCAGCAGTGCGACACCTTCGGCGATCATCGCGTGGTCCCAGCGCGTCCGATCCTGCTCGGCGAGCGGGACCGGCAGCCCGTCGGAGGTCGCGCGCGCGTTCCGACGCGCGTCGGTGAGCAGCATCAAGGCGAGCAGCCCCGCCACTTCGCCGTCGTCGGGAAGTCCTCGGTGCAGCATGCGCGCCAGCCGGATCGCCTCGGTCGCCAGCTCGACCCGGTCCAGCCGCTCGCCCGACGTGCCCGTGTAGCCCTCGTTGAAGATCAGGTACAGCACCTGCAGCACCGCGGGAAGCCGTTCGGGATCCGCGCGGAACGGCAGCGCCGAGGACTTGATCGTCTTCTTGGCCCTGCTGATCCGTTGCCCCGCGGTCGTTTCCGGGGTGAGCAGGGCGCGCGCGATCTCGCCGGTGGTCAGGCCGCCGACGGCGCGCAGCGTCAGCGCGATCTGCGACGGGGCGCTCAGCGCGGGGTGGCAGCACAGGAACAGCACCGTGAGCGAGTCGTCGGAAACCGGCGCCGGGTCGGGCGCCACGTCCGGGGTCGGCACCGCGGTTTCCCGGTCCTTTCTGGACCGTTCACTGCGGAGAAGATCGACGAGCCTGCGCGAGGCGACCCGGATCAGCCACGTGCGCGGCTCCTCGGGGACGCCCTGCTCCGGCCACTGCCGCGAAGCCGCGAGCAGCGCTTCCTGCACGGCGTCTTCGCAGGTGTCGAAGTGCCCGTACCGGCGCACGAGCGCGCCGAGGACCTGCGGCGCCAGTTCGCGCCACAGGTCCTCCGCGCGGCGGTCCGCCGTCATCAGCTCGGCGGACCCTGCATGATCGGCCGCACTTCCACGGTGTCGCCGACGGCGTCGACGATCCGCGCGGCGATGGCCATCGCGCGGTCGTGGCTTTCGCAGTCGAGGATCGCGAAGCTGGCCAATACCTCCTTGGCCTCGGCGAACGGGCCGTCGCTCGCCACCGGTCCGTCGCCGCCCTTGCGGACGGTCCTGGACATCGCCGGATGGGCCAGTCCTTCGGTGCTGAGCAGTTCACCGGACGCGGTCAGCTCGCTGGTGAGCTGTTCGTAGAACTCGCACACGGCGGCGAACTCGGGACTGGTGACGTCCACGGTGTCCCAGCCCGCTTGGCCGGTGTAGGCGAGCAGCAGGTATT
Source organism: Amycolatopsis sp. CA-230715 (assembly GCF_018736145.1). GTDB lineage: Bacteria > Actinomycetota > Actinomycetes > Mycobacteriales > Pseudonocardiaceae > Amycolatopsis. The sequence continues at coordinate 3,912,991 of NZ_CP059997.1, read as the reverse complement.
TCACGATCGTCCTCCCCCTGATCAGGCCGAAACCCGGACCATTGTGGCGTGGTAGCCGCCGCCCGGGTACACCCAGTCGCCGGTGAGCCGGTCGCCGTCGGCGCCGAACTCGCCGCGGAAGTAGCCGGGTGAGCCCCGGTAGCCGCCCCAGATGGTGAGGACGTCGCCGTCGAGTTCGTAGACGTAGTCGAGCGTGTTGCCCTCGACGTCGTACACCCGCGACTTGATCTCGGTGCCGGGCTCCTCGCCGAACAGGTGCTCGCGGCCGATGAACTCCGTCATCCGGACGTGGTGGCCGTCGTGGTGGAGATCGCCGCGCTGGACGAGGAAGAAGCCGCCCTCGAACCATTCGAACGTGGTGGTGCCGGTGACGCCGCCGGACACCTCCCAGGTGCCGACTAGCCTGCCGAGCCGCCGCAACTCGTCGGTGGTGATCGTTTCGGTCATGACCGGGTCCTTTCCGGGGTCATCGGATCCTTGCGCCTGATACCTCGGAGCCGTCTCCGCCGCTTCGACATCGCGCCGCGAAGTTTTTCGGAACTCGACAACCTGACGGCCGTCAGGTAACGTACCTAACCGATGTCAGGTAAGCGTTTGAGCAGGCAGGAGCGCCGCGAGCGGATCATCGCCGCGGCAGGCGGGGTATTCGCCGAGGCCGGGTACGACGCGGCGGGCATGCGGGAGGTCGCGACGGCGGCCGGGATCACCACGCCGGTGCTCTACGACCACTTCCCGTCCAAAGCGGACCTGTACGCCGCGCTGCTCGAATCCGAAGTGGACAGTCTGCTGGCCGGATGGGCCGGCGTCCCGGAACGCGGTGACGTCGAGCAGGTCCTTCGCTCGCGGGTCGACGTCATCTTCGCCTGGCTGGAGAGCAACGAGCGCGGCATGCGGATGATCTTCGCCGAGACCCCCGCCGATCCCGCGGTCGCCGAGGTGCACCGGCGAGGACAGCGGCGTGCGACGGAGCGCCTCACCGCCGTTTTCCTGCAGGCGCCCGAACTCGCGCTCACCGCGAACCTGCCGCGCGCGCGGGCCGGGGAAGCGCTCGCCGAAGCGGCCAAGAGCGCGCTCAACGCCATCGCCACCTGGTGGTGGCACAACCGCGACGTGCCCCGCGAGGACGTCGTCGCACTGACCACCGACCTGCTCTGGCGTGGGTTGGGGGCACTGCTCGGGAGGAACGATGGAAACCACGGATCGGTACCGGAAAGCCGCTGAGACCGGTGATGTCGACTTGGCGCTCTCGACCTTCGCGGACAACGTCGTCCTGCGCTCGCCGTTGACGAACCGCGTCCGCTTCACCGGCCACGACCAGCTCAGGGATCTGCTGGCGGTCGCGTTCGAACACCTCGAAGACGTGCGCTTCCACACCGACGTCGGCGACGAGCACACGCGCGTCGTGGTCTATCGCGCCACGGTGCGCGGCGAGGACGTCGAAGAAGCGACCCTGCTGAAGCTCGAAGACGGCTTGATCGTCGAGGCCACGCTGTTCGTGCGAACGCTTCCCGGCGCGGTCGCGATGATGGACGCGTTCGGCCCCGGAATCGCGCGCCGCAACGGGCGGCCGTGGGCGGCGCGCGTGCTTTCCGTGCTGAGCAAACCACTTCTGGGCATGGTGCGGAGCGGCGACCGGTTCGCCGTCCCGCTCGCCGGACCGAAGCGCTAGCCGCCGAGATCAGCCGTGCCGTTTTGTCGTACCGGGGCGCTAGCGTTTTCGGGTGCGCTCGAAATCCGTCTCCTGCCGTTGTCCCGTTTGCCGAGATGAAGCCGAGTGGAGCGGCCAGCCGCTCGCCCGGTGGTTCCGCCATGTGCGCGGCGAGATCGCCGAGCGCGGATGGTCGGTGACGACGCATACCTACGGCGGCTCCCCGGTCGGTTACACGCTGGGGTTGTGGCATTCCTACCGCTTCCCGGAGATGGCGATCTTCGGTCTCGACAAGGCGGAGAGCACGGAAGTGCTGGAACTGGTCGCGACCGGCGCCGCGGCGAGCCGGGAACCGATACCGGCAGGCCAGCTCGTCGACCTCGTCGAGATGCCCGGTGCCGGGCTGCGCCTGCGGCAAGTGGACCCGAGCTGGACGTGGAGCGTGCTCGCCCTCGCGCGGCAGTTCTATTCGGGCGCACCGGAAGTGCCGTTCCTGCAACTGAACTGGGCCGACGACGACGGCAGGTTCCCCGGCGACGAGGGGTTCGACGAACGGCTCGCCGGCCTCCAGCCGATGATGTGGCTGGCGGCCGACGAGCACCCGGAGGGCCGCTGGACCGAAATCGACTAGAACCGGGGGATCAGGCGGCCACCGGTTCGGGTTCTTCGATCACCTTCGGCACGCCCCGCAGCCCGATCAGCGCGACCACGCCCAGCACCGCGAGGAGGCCAGCGGAGACGTACATCGTGGTTTGCAGGCCGGTCATGAACGCCTCCTGCGCGTGCCGGATCACGGGGCCCGCGGCGGGGAGCTGCTGGGCGAAGGCGACGGTGCTGCCGAGTGTTTCCTTTGCGCTGTCGGGAAAGCCGGGCAGATCGAGCCGCGACCGGTAGACCGCGGTCAGTACGCTGCCGAGGATCGCGATGCCCAGTGCCGCGCCCAGTTCGTTGGCGGTTTCCGAGATCGCCGACGCGGCACCGGCGCGTTCCTTCGGGACGGCGCCGAGCACGGTGTCGGTGGCGACGGTCAGGGTGCTCGCCACCCCGGCGCCGAAGACCACCATCACCGCGGCGACGTACGGGTAGCCGGTGTCGACGCCGACCTGCGCGAGCCCGAGGAACCCGGCCGCGGACAGGGCGCAGCCGATCGCCACGGTCGCGGCGCGCCCGATCTTCGACACCACGAGCCCGCACAGCGCGCCGCCCGCCAGCGCGCCCGCCATGCCAGGCAGCCCGGCGAGCCCGGACCGGATCGGCGACCAGCCCAGCACGAGCTGGAAGTACTGCGCGGTGGCCAGGGAGGTCGCGAGCTGCACGAACATCGCGACGAGCGTGACGCCGACGGTCGCGCTGAACGCCCGCTGCCTGAACAGTTTCACGTCGATGAGCGGTTCGGCGAGGTGCCGCTGGCGCCGCACGAACAGCGCCAGCGCGGTCACCCCGGCGATCGCGGCGATCAGCACGTCCGCGTGCCCGAAACCGCGGTGGGCGATTTCCTTGATGGTGTAGACGATCGCGATCATGCCCGCGATCGAGAGCACGACACTGCCCGCGTCGAGCCTGCCCGGCTTCGGGTTCCGCGACTCCGGCAGCACGAAGGCACCGGCGAGCACGAGCACCGCCACCACGGGCACGTTCACCAGGAACACCGAGCCCCACCAGAAGTACGACAGCAGGAACCCGGCGATCACCGGGCCGAACCCGATGCCGAGGATCGCCACCCCGCTCCACAGCCCGATGGCCATGGTGCGCTGCTTGGCGTCGGTGAACACGTTGCGGACGATCGAAAGCGTCGACGGCATCAATGTCGCCGCCGAGACGCCGAGCAGCGCGCGTGCGGTGATGAGCAGCTCCACGTTCGGCGCGAACGCGGTGGCGAGCGACGCGGCGCCGAACACCGTCGAACCGATCAGCAGGAGCTTCTTGCGGCCGATCCGGTCGCCGAGATTTCCCATCGTGACCAGGAAACCGGCGAGGGTGAACCCGTAGATGTCGGTGATCCACAGGAATTCCGTCGCGGTGGGGCGGAGGTCTTCGAGCAGTTTGGGCACCGCGAGGTGCAGCACGGTCAGGTCGAGCGTGATGAGCAGCTGGGCGAGGCAGCAGACGGCGAGCGCGGACCATCTCCGCCGCGCGGATACGTCGCTCATGCGATCGCCTCGCTCCGCGAGACAGTGTTCGATTCCTTTTGGCGCATGGTGTCTTCGATTCGCTCGCAAGCGTCGCTCATGGCCGAAAGCTCACTTCTTCGCTGTACCGCGCGGTTTCGTCCGAGGAGTCACCGAGGTAGAACCGCGTGGACATGGTCCTGGCGTCGTGGTCGAACACCGAACGCCACAGCGTGCGCCACGGCGCGCCGGGCGTCGCGGGCATGGCGACGGAGTCCATCGCCGCGCGCAGCGAAGCGCCGGAAACCGCGCCGTCGCCGGTGTTCTTCGTGAGCGTGCGCGCGCGTTCGTAGGTGTGCATCGACTCGTCGGTGTCGGCGGGCAGGTCCGCGACGTCCGGGTAGCGGTGCAGCGGGTGGTTCGTGACGCACAGCGGGCCGTCGCCGGTGAGCACGTACTCGGCGTCGCGCGCGCCGCGTTCCCAGACGAACGAGCGGCCGGACGCGTCGGCGACGAGGTAGTGGATGCCGACGCCGTGGTCGTACAGCTTCGCGGTTCGCAACGCGATCTCGGCCTGCTCCACGTCTTCGCAGGTGTCGAGCAGGTACCTCGGCACCTGCATCACGCCGAGCCCGGCGAGCGGGGTGGTCGCGGACGGCGGCTCGACGCCAGTGACGTCGGCGAGCAGCAGCGCCACCACGAGCCCGGCTTCGTTGATGCCCTCGGTGGCCCCGTCGAGATCGCCCATGGTGACCACGGTCGACGCGAGCCCGTGCTGCGGCCTGGTGGTGAGCACGTACGGCCGCGAAGCCATCGGTGGCGCGGAGTTCGCGGCCGGTTCGCCGCCGCCGAACTCGGCGATGAGGTCTTCGAAGCTGCTGGTGAAGAAGTCGTAGTTCCGGCCGGTCAGCCCGTGACCGTCCACAGTGGACGAAGCGGGCACGGCGACCGCGGAGCAGCCGGAACCCGCTGGCAGGCTGTCGATCCCGTCGAAGCTGAGGTCGTCGCGCTCGGGGTCGATCCCGTAGGCGGCCGCGATCCCGGACAGCCTGGTGTAGTGCGCCCGCCAGTTCCGTTCGAACCACACGCGGCGCGCCCTGCCGACGCGCGGATCGATGGTGGTCGGCGCCCAGTCGGCGCGGGCGCGCGCTTCCTGGCCGATCGCGTGCCCGATGCTGACCTGGTCGCCTTCGGCGACGAGATGGCGGACGGTCATGAACTCGTGGTCGCCGCCCGCGACGACCGTGCTGGTGTGCGTCATGGGCGTCAGCGTCCGCGCGGGCGCTGACCGTCGGCGTACCGCGCGCTTACCGCGTCCCGGCTGGCAGCGTCAGCACCTCCTGCGACCGCAGCGCGCGGCCGTTCGCGTACTCCGCGTCGAAGGCGTCACCGAGTGCATCGCGCGTCGCGGCGGTGACGCGGGCGATGTCGGGATCGCCGTCGATGGACATCCCGCGTACCGACACGGCCGCGCCGAGCAGGCGCGCCGCCCGTGCGGAATCCCCTTCGGCGAGCGCGATTTCGGCGAGCGCTTCGATCGTGCACGCGCTGAGTTCCGCGCTGTCGGTGCGGCGCGCGACCTCGACCGCCCGCCCGATCAACGCGGTCGCCTCGGCGAGCCTGCCTTCGGCGATGCCGATCCTGCCCATCGTGTGGTGGGCCCGCGCGGGCAGTTCGTCGGTGGAGAACCCGGCGGCGGGGCATTCCTCCAGCACCAGCGCGCACAACCGGGTCGCCTCGGCGTGGTCGCCTTCGAGCCGGTGCAGGTTCGCCAGTGCCAGATGGGTTTCGGCGAGCTTGTCGAGCGCGCCGCTGCGCCCGGCGAAGTCGACCGCGCGCTGATAGCCCGCGCGGGCACCGGCGCGGTCGCCGAGGCGCAGCACGCAGTCGGCGCGCTGCCGGACCAGGTCCGCGGTCTCCTCCATCGAGCCGAGCAGGCCGGTCAGCTCGATCGCTTCGTCGAGCAGGGCGAGGGCCCGGTCCTGATCTCCTTGCCACGAAACGATTTGGGCGAGGTGCGTCAGCGTGATCGACAACCCCCACCGCTCGCCGAGCGCGCGGAAGCGGGCGAGCCCGTCGGTCAGCAGGCCGATCGCGTCGGCGGGTTTGCCGTGGTAGAGCCGGGTCAGGCCCTCGCCGACGCAGACGAGTGCCCAGCCCCACGCGTCGTCGGCGGGAATTTGGCTCGTATCGACGTAGTCGTCGTACCGGGCGTCCGGCGGCGGGCCCGCGAACATGGCGTTCAGCACGCTCAGCACCGGCCAACGGGACGGCAGCCGCTCCCTGCTGCCGGAGCTGACCGCGTCGATCCGCGCGCGGATCGCTTCGGTGTCGCGCACCCCGTGCACCGCGTGCAGCAGGCACAGCAGGTGTTCCTCGTGCAGGTCCTCGGGTTGTTCCGGGGCCAGCCGCGCGGCCAGCTCCCGGCTCAGCGCGGACCCCTCGAACCGCTTGCCGCGCAACAGCCAGTACGCGGAAAGCGCGCCGATCAGCCGCAGCGCGAGCTCGTGGTCGGCGTCGATCGCCCAGCGCAGCGCGCCGAGCAGTTCGTCGTGCTCGGCGTCGAGCTTCGCCAGCGCGCCGAGCTGGTCGGCGGTCAGGACGTGGCGGCCCACTTCGGTGGCCAGCGCGAGGTAGTACTCGGCGTGCGCGCGGTGGAACCGCTCGGTCTCGCCCGCTTCCGCGAGGCGGTCGGCGCAGAACGCCTTGATCGTTTCGAGCATGCGGTACCGGTCGCCGCTGATCTCGGCGAACGACTTGTCGACGAGCCCCGTCAGCAGTTCGAGCGCCGACGGCAGGCCGCTGACCTCGGCGACGGTGGCGATCGTCGCGCTGCCGGCGAACACCGAGAGCCGCGTCGCGAGCCCGCGTTCGTCGTCGTCGAGGAGGTCCCAGCTCCATTCGACGACGGCGCGCAGCCCGCGGTGGCGCGCGTCCGCGGTGCGGCTGCCCTTGGCGAACAGGCCGAACCGGTCGTCGAGGCGGGCGGAAACCTCCTCGATCGGTAGCGTGCGGACCCGCGCGGCGGCCAGTTCGATGGCCAGGGGCAGCCCGTCGAGCGCGGCGCAGATGCGGCGGACGTGCTCGGCGGTTCCGGCGTCCAGCACCAGATCGCGGCCACCGGCGGCCGCGCGGTCGGCGAACAGGCGCACGGCGGGGAAGTCGAGCGCCCGCTCGGGCGGGGTGCCCGGCGGCGGCACCGCGAGTCGCGAGACGGCCACCAGGTCCTCGCCGGTGATGCCGAGCGGTTCCCGGCTGGTGGCGAGCAGCCGCAGGCGCGGGCAGGCGGCCAGCAGCCTCGCCGCGAGCGCCGCCGCGTCGTCGATGACGTGCTCGCAGTTGTCGAACACGAGCAGCACCGGCCGGTCGGCGAGCGCGGCGACGAGCCGGTCCGCTGGCGGGGTGGTGGTGCGGCCGCTGGCGTCGGTGTCGCGCAGGCCGAGCGCGGTCAGCACGGTCTGCGGCACATCCTCGCCGTCGGTCAGCGGCGCGAACTGCACCAGGTGGACGTCGTGCGCCGAGCGCGCGGCGGTTTCGAGCGCGAGCCGGGTCTTTCCCGCGCCGCCCGGCCCGGTCAGCGTGACGAGCCGGTGGCCGGTGAGCTGCGCTTCGATCCCGTCGAGGTCGTCCTGCCTGCCGACGAAGCTGGTGAGCTGCGCGGGCAGCCCGTGCCGTGCCGTCACGCGCGGCTGCTCGCCGGTGAGCACGGCGAGGTGGGCGGCCGCCAGCTCGGGCGACGGATCCGCGCCGAGTTCGTCGGCGAGCGTGTGGCGCGCGGTCTCGAACGCGGTGAGCGCCTCCGCCTGCTTCCCGCTCGCGTGCAGCGCGCGGACGAGCTGGGCGTGAAAACGCTCACGCAGCGGGTGTTCGCTCGCGAGCTCTCGCAGCGCGGGGAGCAGCGCTTCGTGCTCGCCGGTACGCAGCGCGGCCTCGATGTGGTCCTCGGTGACGGCGAGGCGTTCCTCTTCGAGGCGGGTGGCCTGCGCTTCGGCCGAGGGCACGTCGGAAAGCGCACGTCCTCGCCACAGCGCGAGCGCCTCGCCGAGCAGGCGGGCGGCCTCACCGTGCTCTCCAGCCGCGAGCGCGCTTTTGCCGTCGGCCGCGAGTTTCGCGAACTCGCGCGCGTCCACGCGGTCTTCGTCGGCCAGCGCCAGCCGGTACCCGGCGGAGTGGTGTTCGATCGTGACCCCGAGGTTCGCGCGCAGCCTCGACACCTGTGACTGGAGCGCGTTCGCGGCGCCGTCGGGCGGCTGCTCGCCGTAGAGGCCGTCGATGAGCCGTTCGGCCGGGACGATCCGTCCGGCGTCGAGGGCGAGCAGCGTGAGCAGCGCGCGCCCGCGCGGGCCGCCGAGGGGGACATCGCTCCCATCGGCCCGTGTGGCCTGCACCGGGCCGAGGATGGCGAACCGCATACGGTGATTATCGCTGTCGTGCGTCGGGCGTGTCACAGCAACTTCGCGGTCTTCCCGGGCGTCCCGGGTACGGGGATGCCAGGGGCAAATGCTGGCCTAATACACTGCTGCTCGACTTGACGCAATGGGAGAGGTATGTCTGACACTCCGGCCACGATCGCCCTCGGCCAGCCCACCGTCGGTGAAGAAGAGCTCGCGGCGGTCGCGGAGGTGTTCCGGTCGGGGTGGCTCGCCGGCGCCGGTCCGACCTGCCGCAAGTTCGAGGAGCGGTTCGCCGCCACCGTCGGCACGCGGCACGCGCTGACCACCAGCAACTGCGGCTCCGCGCTCTATCTCGGCCTCCGCGTCCTCGGCGTCAAGCCGGGCGACGAGGTGATCGTCGGCGACTACACCTTCCCGGCGACCGGGCACGCGGTGCTCCAGGCGGGCGCGAAGCCGGTGTTCGCGGACATCCGCCCCGACATCTGGAGCGCCGACCCGAAGCACGTCGAATCGCTCATCACGCCGAAGACCGTCGGCATCCTCGCGGTCGACGTCGCGGGCCAGCCCGGTGACTTCGACGAGTACCGCGCGATCGCCGACAAGCACGGCCTGTGGCTGTTCGAGGACGCCGCCTGCTCCGCGGGCGCGACCTACCAGACTCGCCCGGCGGGCAGCCTCGGCGACCTCGCCGCGTTCTCCTTCCACGGCCGCAAGGGCATCACCGCGGGCGAAGGTGGCGCGCTGGTGTCCGACCGCGAGGACCTCATCGCGCACGCCCGCAAGCTGCACACCTACGGCATCGAGCCCGCGATCGCCCGCGAAGGCAGCGACGAACTGCCCATCCCGACGTTCCACGAGGCCGGGTACAACTTCCGCCTCTCCGACGTGCAGGCCGCGATCATGAACGTGCAGCTCGACCGGCTGCCGGACCTGCTCGCCGCGCGCCGCTCGGTCGCCAAGCGCTACACCGAGGCGTTCGACGGCCTCGACGGCATCGAGGTGCCGGTCGCGCTGGCGGACCGCGAGCACCCGTGGCAGGCCTACATCCTGACGATCGCGCCGGAGCTCAGCCGCGGCAAGTTCGCGGTCAAGCTGCGCGAGCGCGGTATCCAGTGCAACTTCGGCACCTACGCCTCGCACCTGCAGCCGGTCTACGGCGAGCAGGCGCCGCTGCCGGTGTCCGCCGACGTGTTCGCCCGCCACCTCGCGGTGCCGATGCACGCCAACCTGACCGACACCGAAGTGGACCGGGTCGCCGAAGGCGTCCGCGCGGTCCTGGCCGAACTGTCCTGAGCTTCCCGACCAGTCAGCGCACGAACCAGCACTAGGAGACAGCGCAAACCATGTCCGACAAGAAGGTCTTCTTCACCGGCGGCGCGGGCTTCATCGCCTCGCACACCATCCCGATCCTGCTCGAGCGCGGCTACTCCGTCCGCATCTTCGACAACATGGGCCGCGGCGACCGCGACCTGGTCAACGAGTGGATCAAGACCGGCAAGGTCGAGCTGGTGGAGAAGGACGTGCGCTACGGCGGCGCGGTCCGCGAGGCCATCCGCGGCTGCACCCACGCCATCCACTTCGCCACGGTGTCGATCAACAAGTCGATCGCGGACCCGCACGAGTCCATCGACATCAACATGACCGGGAACCACAACGTCTTCGCCGCCGCCGCGGACGAGGGCGTCGAGCGGCTCGTGTTCGCCTCCACCGCCTCGGTGTACGGCGACCCGAAGCGCCTGCCGATGCACGAGGACGACGAGCTGCGCCCGCTCACCCCGTACTGCATCTCCAAGCGCGCCGGCGAGGACCTGCTCGGCTTCTACCAGCGCCAGAAGGGCCTGTCCTGGAACGCGCTGCGCTTCTTCAACGTGTACGGGCCCGGCCAGAAGATCGAGGCCTACTACACCTCGGTGATCAACCACTTCATCCAGCGCCTGCGCGCGGGCCAGCCGCCGGTCATCGACGGCAAGGGCGAGCAGTCGATGGACTTCATCCACGTCACCGACCTCGCGAAGTCGGTCGTCGCGGCGCTCGAGTCGGAGCAGGCGAACCTGCCGATCAACATCGGCACCGGCGTGGACACCTCGATCGCCGCGCTGGCGAAGATCCTGATCCAGGCGGTCGGCGTGGACGTCGAGCCGCAGTTCAACCCGCGTGACGTGCTCGTGTCCCGTCGTGCGGCCGACATCACCCGTGCCAGGGAGGTCCTCGGCTGGGAGCCGGAGATCACCGTCGAGCAGGGCATGACCGACCTGGTCAAGGCGTCTGCCTGATGGCTCAGGCGGCGGGGCCGGCAGAGGGGCGCAACATGCGGATCGTGGTCGTGAACAACTTCTTCCCGCCCCGGGTGGGGGGAAGTGCGCACATGTCGGCCTCGCTCGCCGAGCAGTACGCGGCGAACGGGCATGAGGTACTGGCCGTCACGGCGGCCTACGGGGACGCCCCCGCCGAGGAGGAAAAGCACGGGTACCGCGTGGTGCGGCTGCCCGCGATGAAGATGCCGCAGATCGGCCTGTCGATCGACTTCGACATGACGTTCTCGTCGGTGCGGCCGGGAAACTGGCGCAAGCTGCGCAAGCTCCTCGACGAGTTCAAGCCGGACGCGGTGCACCTGCACGGGCAGTTCTTCGACCTGTCGTGGATGGCGGGCCTCTACGCCCGGCGTCGCAACATCCCCGTCGTGCTGACCATCCACACCCTGCTGATCAGCGAGAAGAAGCTGTACGGCGCGGTGTTCCGGTTCCTCGACGCGTGCCTGGTGCGGCCGATCCTCGGCTACATCAAGCCGCGCTACGTCATCCTCGACAAGCTCGGCGTCGACTACTGCGTCGAGCGGTACAAGACGAGCGACGCGAACTCGGACTACTACCCGATCGCGGTCGACACCGAGCACTTCGAGAAGCCGCTGACGAAGGACGTGCGCGCGGAGAACGAGATCGGCGACGCGCCGCTCATCGTCTCGCTCGGGCACGTCATCCCGCTGCGCAACCGGCTGCCGCTGGTGGAAGCCATGCCGGGGATCCTGGAAAAGCACCCGGACACCAAGGTCGTCGTCGTCGGCCGCGTCTACCACGACGCGTTCCTCAAGCGCGCCGAAGAACTCGGCGTGAAGGACGCGTTCATCGTGAAGGGCGCGGTGCCGAAGGACGACGTGCCCGCCTACTTCGACGCCGCGGACATCGTCACCCACGACCTCAACGGCGGCTGCGGCACCGCGTCGCTGGAGGCCATGCTGTCCGGCACGGCGACCATCGCGTCCGCCGCGCTGGACAACTACCCCGGGATCGAGCTGCGCAACGGCGAGAACATCCTGTTCGTGCCGCCGGACGACCCGGCCGCGGTCCGCGAGACCGTCGTCGAGCTGCTGGACGACCCGGCGAAGCGCGAAGCGATCGCCAAGCGTCAGAGCGCGATGGTCCGCGACAACTTCGGGCTCGACGTCGTCGCGGGCGAGCACCTGCGCACCTTCGAGAAGCTGGTCGCCGAAAAGGCGGGGAAAGACGGCTGATGTTCTTCGACGACGAGCGCAGCAACCGCCTGCGCCCGCAGATCCTGACCGAACTGGTCGGGGAGTACATGAACGACGCCGAGCGGGCCAAGCTGTACGGCCTGCCGGAGAGCACCCGGATCCGCCAGCGCGCGAAGATCGTCAGCCCGGAGAACCTGAAGATCGGCGAGCACTGCTGGATTGGCGAGGGCGCGGTGCTCGACGCGAGCGGCGGGCTGGAGATCGGCGAGCACACCAGCATCGGGCTGAACACGCTGGTGTTCACGCATTCGAGCTGGCTGGCGAACATGACGCTGCAGAACCACTCCGGCAGCGACCTGATCGAGCGCAAACCGGTGCGGATCGGCAAGGGCTGCTTCATCGGCGGGCTCGTGGTGATCATGGCGGGCGTGACGATCGGCGATTTCGCCACCGTGCAGCCGAACTCCGTGGTGGCCAAGGACGTCCCGGCGCGCTCGCTGGTGGCGGGCAACCCGGCGCGGGTGTTCCAGCGCTACGACGAGGAGTACATCGCCTCGGAGGTGGACCGCGTGCGCACGGAGAACGAACGCAGGCGCGCGCTGGCGGAAGAACGCGGCGACGCCCCGTCCTGGGGTGCTCCCGCGGGCGAGTTCACCCCGGAATCCTGAGCCTTCAGGCCGCCCCCGACGGAGCGCGTTTAGCCCGCTAATCGCACTTCGGGCGGCGCTTGCCTCTCACGGCCCTGTTCAGTTGCCATGAGGGCACTCAGTGCCGTGTTGAGTCAGTGCCGTCATGGTGGCCATCAGGGATTTCGCGGCCCCCGCAGCGGAGCCGCGAAATCCCCTCGGGCACCTTCGGGGATCTGAATGCCCCCGAACGCGGCCCTTTCGACGCGAGCGGCCCCCTGCCGAGGTGGATCCCGTGGAGTGCGTTTGGCCCGCGAACTGCACTTCGGGCGGGCGGCATTTTCCCGGCCAAGTCCCCGAAGGTGACTTTCGGAGCATCCAGCGCCCCGATGGTCACTTTCGGGGCATGCGCCGCGGGCCGACGAAAATGCGAAGGGTGGATTCGCGGCATCTACTGCCCTGAAGGCCACCTTCGGGGCATGGCGCCGCATGCCCCGCTGAGCGCAACGCGTCAGGACGAAGAAGAGGAACGGCGGCGGCGCAGGGCGAGCGTGAGGGCGGAGAGCCCCGTGGTGGCGGCGACGGCGAGGACCGTGATGAGCGCCCAGGTCGGCAGGTCCATGCCGTCCGACGTGCGAGTCGCCGCGGCTTCGATGTAAGCGTGTGTGAGCTGCATCGTCGCTGCCCCCCGGTGCCGGCTGGTTTGCGAAGCCTAGATAATCGCGCGGCCCGGCGGATCCGCCAAGCCTTCTTTCGTCGGTTACCGACCGGTTTCAGGCGTGCCCGGTCGGTAACCGGCGGATAACGGCTCAGACCTTGGCGTTGGCCTGGTCGAGCACATCGGACACGACGCGGTGCGACGGGATGATCGAGTCGCGTTCCTCCGCGGCGTCCACCTTGCCCTCCAGCAGGTCGACGAACCGGTCGAGCTGGGTCGCGAGGGGCTCGCGGGCGGAGACGAGTTCCGGGATCTCGATGACGGTCTGCTGGCGGTAGCCGAGGCCGTCCGGCGAGGCCGAATCGTGCGACACGTGCCGGTAGATGGTCACGTCGCGGCGCAGCAGGTCGATCTCGATCAGCCGGTCCAGTTCGGACACCACGAGCGACCGGACCTTGCGCTGCCCCAGCCGCGAGGCCGACACGGTGGCGAGTCCACTCGGGAACGACAGCACCGTCTCGATGGTGTCCTCCGCGCCTTCCACCGACGACGGGTGGAAGTAGCCAGCGCCCGAGGTGACCCTGGACGGCGTGCTGCCGCCGAAGAACTGGATCGCGATGTCCACGTCGTGCACCAGCAGGTCCCACGCGACACCGGTCTTGATCCGCGGCGCGTACGGGCCGTGCCGCCGCGCCATCAGGTGTACCGGCTCGTTGACCAGCGCGCGGGCGGTCATCACGGCCGGGTTGTAGCGCTCCAGCAGCCCGCACATGAGCGGGATGTCCTTCTTCGCCGCGAGCCCGACGACCTCCTCGGAGGCTTCGAGCGTGTTGCATACCGGCTTTTCCACCAGCAGCGGCTTGTCCTGGCCGAGCACCTCGAGCGCGAGCTGGTGGTGCACCTCGGTCGCCGAGGCCAGCACGACCGCGTCCACATCGGACAGATCGCCGATCTCGGGCGACCACCGGGTGTCGAAGCGGTCCGCGACGGCGCGGCCCGCTTCCTCGCGCGGGTCGATGACCCTGGCCAGCGAAACCCGGTCGTTCTGGGAAAGCACCCTGGCGTGCAGCGAGCCCATGGACCCGGTGCCGACGAGTGCGATGCGGTGCGTCATGCGCCAAGAACCTCACGAACGGTCGCGATGATGGTGTCCACTTGGGACTCGGTCAGTTTCGCGTGCACGGGCAGTGAAAGTGCCTGCGCGGCAACCGAAGCGGCCACCGGAAAGTCCTTAGTGGACGCTTCGGGGATGAGCGGGTGGTCGCGGTAGCACTCGTAGTCGAAGACGATCTTCGGGTAGTAGATGCCGTTGCCGACGCCCCGCTCGGTGAGCGCGGCGGCGAGCTCGTCGCGCGAGAGCATCGCGTGCGGGCCGACCAGCACGGTGTACTGGTGCCACACGTGCTCGCGGCCGGGCAGCACGGCGGGCAGCGTGAGCCCCGGCGTGCCGGCGAGGCCGTCGGACAGCCGCTTCGCGTTGGCCTGCCGCGCCGAGGTGAGCTCGTCCAGCTTCTCCAGCTGCGGGATGCCGACCGCGGCGTGCAGATCGGTCATCCGGTAGTTGTGGCCCGCCACCTCGTACTGGTAGCGGGCGCGCATGCCCTGGTTGCGCAGCACGCGCAGCCGGTCGGCGAGCTGGTCGTCGTCGGTGGTGATGACGCCGCCCTCGGCCGTGGTGATGTTCTTGGTCGCGTACAGCGAGAAGCAGCCGAGCCCGAACGACCCGGCGCGCCTGCCGTCGAAGGAGGCGCCGACGGCCTGCGCCGCGTCCTCCACCAGGTGCAGGCCGCGTTCGGCGGCCAGGGGGGCGAACTTGCCCATGTCCGCGGTCTGGCCGTAGAGGTGCACCGGCATGAGCACCTTGGTCCTCGGCCCGATCGCCGCGGTGACCTGGTCGGGGTCGACCGCGAAGTCCTCGCGGGAGATGTCGGCGAAGCGCACGGTCGCGCCCGCTTCGAGGATCGCGTTCAGCGTCGCGACGAAGGTGAACGGGGAGGTGATCACCTCGTCACCCGGCCGCAGGTCGAGCACCTGCAGCGCGGCGACCAGCGCGGTGGTGCCGCTGTTCACCGCCACCGCGTGCTTGGTGCCGGATACGGCGGCGAAGGCGTCTTCGAAGCGCTTGACCATCGGCCCCTGCGCGATGGCGCCGGATCGCAGCACCTCGACCACAAGGGACTCCGCGTCGCGGACATCGACCACGGTAATGGGAATCATTCAGCAGTCTTTCCCTAGTCGGCAGGCAGTTTTCACGTGTCGGGTACAGTGGGCTCCCGGTTCGTACGGCCAGCCCGCCCCAAACGCGGGCCACACGTTACCGGGCGTACGCGCCCACCCATGAAACCAGGTTGTAACTTGAGCGCCTACGAACGGATCACCTAGTGCCCAATCGCATCCATCCGACGGCCGTCATCGGCGACGGCGTCGAGCTCGGCGACGACAACGTCATCGGCCCGTACACGGTGATCGTGGGGCCCGCGGTCCTCGGCGACGGCAACTGGATCGGCCCGCACGTGACGATCGGCACCCCGGGCGAGGACCGTACCGGCCCGCACCCCGTCGCGTGGGAGGACGCGCCGACCGGTGACCCGGAGGCCGACGGCCACGGCGTCCGGATCGGCAGCCGCAACCGGATCCGCGAGTACGTCAGCATCCAGCAGGGCACCTGGCGGGCCTCGGCGCTCGGCAACGACAGCTACGTGCTGCGCGGCAGCCACATCGGGCACGACGTGGTGGTCGACGACCAGGTCACGCTCGCCTGCAACGTGCTGCTCGGCGGCCACACGCACGTCTGGTCGGCGGCGAACCTCGGCATGGGCACGGTGGTGCACCAGGGCGGCCGGATCGGGCCGGGCGCGATGGTCGGCATGGGCTCCGCGGTGCGCCGGGAAGTGGGCGCGTTCACGATCAGCGTCGGCAACCCGGCCAGGGTCACCGGCGTCAACGTAGTGGGCCTTTCGCGCCGGGGGCTGGACGAAGCCACCATCGAGGCGCTGTCACCCTGGTTGAAGGGCAAGGGGGACCTGCCGGGAGACGGCCTGGTCGACCGCCTGCCGAGTGACCTCTCTACCTTGGTGAAGGCGTGGGACGAGCGCCCGCGCGACGAGCACTGACGATCGAAGAGCAAAGGACTGACATGGCCGAAATCGCTGGCAAGCTGCGCGAGGTGTTCGTCGAGGCGCTCGACCTCGACGAGGGCACCGATGTCGAGAACCTGAAGTACCGCGACATCGAAGCGTGGGACTCGGTCGGTCACATGGCGCTCGTCGCCGCCATCGAGGACGAGTTCGATGTGCAGTTCGACACCGACCAGGTGATCGACATGAGCAGCTTCAAGGTCGCCACCGACATGGTGAAGGAGCTTCAGGCCGCCAATGACTGATCTCAGCGGGAAGGTCGCGCTCGTCACCGGCGGCACCCGGGGGATCGGGCTGGCCACGGTCCGCGCGCTCGCCGAAGCGGGCGCCACGGTGGTCCTCACCGGCCGGGACGAAGCTAAGGCCAAGGAAGCGGCCGCTTCGGTCGAGGGCAGCGTGTCGGGCCAGGCGCTCGACGTCACCGACGCGAAGGCCGTCTCCACGCTGGTGCGCGGCGTCGCGAAGGAGCACGGACAGCTCGACATCGTGGTCGCCAACGCGGGCATCCTGGAGGACGCCCTGCTCGGCATGATCCGCGAAGACCTGGTCGATCGGATGATGGCGACCAACGTCGGCGGCACGATCCACACCGTGCAGGCCGCGGCGCGCGCGATGATGCGCAAGAAGACCGGCGCCATCGTCGTGCTGGCTTCGATCGTCGGCGAGCACGGCAGCGCCGGTCAGACCGCGTATGCGGCGTCGAAGGCCGCGGTGGGCAACGTCGCGCGCTCGGCGTCGAAGGAGCTGGGCCGGTACGGCATCCGCGTCAACGGCGTCGCGCCGGGCGTGATCGAGACCGCGATGACCGAGCACCTCGGCGAGGAGATCATCGCCGACCGGATCGAGGACACCTCGCTGCGGCGGCTCGGCAAGCCGGAAGAGGTCGCGAAGGCGATCCGGTTCCTGGTCAGCGACGAGGCGTCGTTCGTGACCGGGCAGATCCTTGGTGTCGACGGAGGGCTCGTTCTGTAATGACTTCGCTGGTGGGTGCCGGGGCGCGGCTCGTCGACGTCGCGTCGGGGCGGACGTTGTCCGGTGACGAACTGGCCGCCGAGGTGGCCGCGGCCGGCGAAGAGCTCGCCGCGCTGCCCGCGGGCGTCCTGTTCGCGCGGACCGCGATCGACCTCGACAGCGTGCTTCGCTACCTCGGCGCGTTCGAGTCCGGTCGCGCGGTCGCCCTGATCGACCCGGCGCTCGACGCGGACGTCCTGTCCGGCCTGGTGGAGCGCTTCCGCCCGGCCGCGGTGCTGTCCGCCCCGGAAGGGGACGCGCCCGCCGGGTACCGCGCCGAGGACGGGCGCTGGCTGCGCGAATCGGCCGAGGGCGTCGCCCCGCACCCCGACCTGGCGGTGCTGCTGCCCACCAGCGGGTCGACCGGCAACCCGAAGCTCGTGCGGCTTTCGCGCCAGGCGATCCTGTCGAACGCCGACGCGATCGCCCAGGTGCTCGCCATCGACGCCGACGAGATCGCGCCCACCTGCCTCCCGCTGCACTACAGCTACGGGCTTTCGGTGCTCAACTCGCATCTGCTGCGCGGCGCGACGATCGTGATCGAGTCGTCCGGCGTGCTCGGCCGCGGCTTCTGGGACGCCGTCGACGAGCACAAGGTCACTTCGCTCGCGGGGGTCCCGTACCACTACGAGATGTTGCGGCGCCTCAAGTTCGACCCGGCGAAGTACCCGAGCCTGCGCACGATCACGCAGGCGGGCGGCAAGCTGCGCACCGACCTGGTCACCGAGTTCAACGACAAGATGGTGGCCGCGGGCGGGAAGATGTTCGTGATGTACGGGCAGACCGAGGCGGCGCCGCGGATGGCGACCGTGCCCGCGGAGGCGCTGGCCGAGAAGATCGGCTCGGCCGGTCCCGCGCTGCCCGGCGGCGAGTTCAAGATCCGCCGCGACGACGGCGAGGAGACCACGCACCCCAAGATCGTCGGCGAGGTCGTCTACCGCGGGCCCAACGTGATGATGGGCTACACGGAGAACGAAGCCGAGCTGGCGAACGGCGACGACATGGGCGGCGTGCTCGCCACCGGTGACCTCGGCTACCTCGACGAGGACGGTTACCTGTTCATCACCGGCAGGCTCAAGCGGATCGGCAAGGTCTTCGGCAACCGGGTCAGCCTGGATGATCTCGAGCAGGCGGTGCGTTCGGCACAGGTGGGCATCGACGTCGTCGCGGCCGTCCCCGGCGGGGACAAGGTCGTGCTGTTCGCCGAAGGCGTCGAAAAGGACGTCTGCAAGGCGGCTTCACGCGCGCTGTCGGAGCGGCTGCACCTGCACACCAGCGGTTTCGACGTCCGGCCCATCGACACCGTGCCGCTGCTGGCCAGCGGCAAGATCGACTACCGCACCCTGGAAGGCCGGGTATGAGCGAGACCGTTTTCAGCCTGTCGCAGCCCGAGCGGGAGAAGATTCTCCTGCCGGAGCTGGCCGAGCTGACCGCGCACCACCGCGCGAACTCCGAGGGCTACGACCGGATCCTGTCGTCGCTGGGCGTCCCGCGTGAGGGGCGCTTCGACACGATCGCGGACCTGCCGTGGCTGCCGGTGCGCATGTTCAAGACGCACGACCTGAAGAGCGTGCCGTCCGACGAGGTGTTCAAGACGCTGACCTCCTCGGGCACCACCGGCGCGGGCGCGTCGCGGATCTACCTCGACAAGGCGGCCGCGGCGGCGCAGACCAAGCAGCTCGGCGCGACCCTGCAGACCGTGCTCGGCGGGGACCGGCTGCCGATGCTGATGGTCGACACGGTCGGCATCATCAAGAACCGGCGCTCGTTCTCCGCGCGCGGTGCCGGCGTGCTCGGCATGGCGAACTTCGGCCGCAAGCACGTCTACGTGCTCGACGAGAACGACAAGCCGGACGTCGAAGCGGTCAAGGAGTTCCTCGCGAAGCACGGCGACCAGCCGTTCCTGATCTTCGGCTTCACCTTCATGGTGTGGCTGTACCTCTACGAAGTGGCGCGCGAGCACAACCTCGACCTGTCGAACGGGATCCTGATCCACTCGGGCGGCTGGAAGAAGCTGATCGACCGCGCGGTGGACAACACCGAGTTCCGCCGCCGGTTCAAAGAGGACACCGGGCTGCACCAGATCTACAACTACTACGGGATGATCGAGCAGATCGGCACCGTGTTCCTCGAGGGCCCGTCCGGGAACTCGTTGTACTGCCCCGATTTCGCCGACGTGGTGATCCGCGACCCGCAGACCTGGGAAGAGCAGCCGGTGGGCAAGCCGGGCGTGATCGAGGTCGTCAGCACGCTGCCGCGGTCCTACCCCGGCCACGTGCTGCTGACCGAGGATCTCGGCGTCTACAACGGAATCGACGACGGGGACTGGCCGGGCAAGCACTTCTCGGTGCTGGGCAGGCTGCCGAAGGCGGAAGCCCGCGGCTGCTCCGACACGTTCTCCGGAGGGCAGGCGGCATGAACGCGTTGACCCAGCGTTTCCCGCTCGGCGAAGGTATCGAGGTCGACGCGCTCGTCGACCAGCTCCGCGCCGAGCCGGAGGGCGGCAGGCTGACCGTCGGCGACCCGCGCGTCGTGGAGTTCCTGACGAAGTTCGCCCGCAAGCTGCTCGCGCCCGCCACCGCGCGCCGGTTCCCCGAGCTCGCTTCGCTCGGTTTCTTCCTGCGCAAGGGGGAAATCGCGAAGGCACTGTCCAGTGTGGAATCCGAAGGCGACGCGATGCGCTTTCCGCGCGGGCTCGTCTTCCACGTTCCGCCCGCCAACGTGGACACCATTTTCGTGTATTCGTGGGCGCTTTCCGCGCTCGCCGGGAACCACAACGTGGTGCGGGTTTCCTCGCGCAGCGCCGGTGCCGCGGAAACGGTGATCGACGCGCTCAACGCCGCTCTGTCCGATGTAGACGAAGCGACCGCGAGGGCGATCACCGCCACCCAGCGGATGGTCACCTACGACCGCAGCGACGCGATCAGCGGCGCGCTGTCGAAGGCGGCGGACCTGCGCGTCATCTGGGGCGGCGACGCCTCGGTGAACGCGCTGCGCCAGTACCCGCTGGCCCCGCACGCCCGCGACCTGACCTTCCCGGACCGCTCGTCGTTCGCGATCGCGTCGGTCAAGGGCTGGCAGGAGTCGTCCGAGGCGGAGCGCAAGGCCGCCGCCGAGGGCTTCTACAACGACTCGTACTGGTTCGACCAGGCAGCCTGCTCGTCACCGCGCGCGGTGTTCTGGGTCGGCGACGCCGACGGTGCCGCCGCGGCGGGCGCGGAGTTCCGCAAGCTCCTAGCAGGGGTACTCGCGGTGAAGGAGCACGTCACCGAGCCCGCGATGGCCGTGCAGAAGCGCGTGTCGGCCTACGGTGCCGCCGTCGACGGGTTGATCACGAAGATCTCGTTCGACGGTGCGGGCGCCGACGTCAACGGCGTGGCCACGCTGGAACTGGCCGACTCGGCGGTCATGCCGCGCGAGTGGCTCGGGGCGGGCACGTTCGCCCACGGGAGTGTGCGTACCCTGGACGAGATCGTGCCCATTGTGGTGCGGAAGGATCAGACGGTCAGCCAATTCGGATTCACCCGCGAGGAACTGGTTGACTTCGCAAGCAAAATGGCGGGGCGGGGTGTTGACCGAATTGTTCCGTTCGGGTCGGCGCTGACCTTCTCCGCGATCTGGGACGGCTACGACCTCCTCGGCGAGTTCAGCCGCCTGGTGACCGTGAACACATGATTACCGCCTACAGTGCCCCGTGTGGCCCTTGAGGAGACACGACCGCAGATGACCACCGTCGAGTCGGAGGTGGACGAGTCTTCGGACCCGGCCGAACCCGACCAGGCCAAGGCCAAGAAGCCGCCGAAGTCCACCAAGGCCAGGCTGATCGATGCCGCCAGGATCGTCGCGATCCTGCTGGCCATCGGCTTCCTCGCGAAGCAGCTCGCGGACAATTGGGCCGAGTTCTGGCGCACGCTGGGCGATCTCGCCTGGCAGTCCACGACGCTGTCCATGGTGGCGCTGGTGCTCAGCATCGCGGTGTCCACCCGGGGCTGGCAGGCCATGGTCGACGACCTCGGCAAGCCGATCGGCTACTTCCGCAGCGCGCAGATCTGCCTGGTCGGCTCGCTCGGCAAGTACGTGCCGGGTGGCCAGGTGTGGGCGGCGCTGCTGCAGATGGAGCTCGGCAAGAAGGCGGGCCTGGCCAGGGCGCGCATCTTCACCGCGTCGCTGATCCAGCTCGGCGTCGGCATCGTGGCCGCGCTGGTGCTCTCGCTGTTCGCGATGCCGTCGGTGTTCGCGAACAGCCCGAACGCCGCGTGGCTGATGGTCGGCATCCCGATCGGCCTCGTCGCGCTGCACCCGAAGGTGCTGACCTGGGGCACCTCGCTGGTGCTGAAGATCCTGCGCAGGCCGCCGCTCGACCACAAGCTCGGCCTCAAGACGATCGGGAACGTCTTCGGCGCCAACCTGGGCGCGTGGGCGTTGCAGGGCGTGCACCTGTGGCTGCTGGCGAACTCGATCGGCGCGCCCGGTTTCGGCGGGTTCGTCCAGTGCATCGGCGCGATGGCGATCGCGATGACCGCGGGCACGTTCGCGTTCCTGCTGCCCGGCGGCGTCGGCGTCCGCGAGGCCGTGCTGGTGGCGGTGCTGACCGCGACCGGCATCACCGCGGGCCAGGCGCTCACCGTGGCGCTCGTGTCGCGGGTGATGTTCATCGTGGCGGACGTGATCACCACCGGTGCCGCCGCACTCTCGGTGAAGTTCCTGAAGGCGCCCGCCGCCGAATAAGCCTCGTTCGGAAAGGCCCGCCCGGATCGCTCCGGGCGGGCCTTTTTCGCGGAGTTGTCCACACTCGACCTTCCCCTGTGGACAACTCGCCTTATTTCCCTGTCGACACGACGGCACCGGTAGACTGGGCTGGGGTCGCCCCCCGGGATCGGGTGGGGGATGTACTCCGGTATTGCTGGGGAGAAGTGCTGGTCAGCGGGTCAGGCGGTAGATCACCGAGACCTCGTTCCGGTACACCTCGTGCAGGAACGGCAGCCGGTCCAGGTCGGTCAGTCCGGCGGGGCGCGGCGCGTGCGCGGGGTAGCCGCCCGAGCCGAGGATCACCCAGCGCACGTTCAGCCGCCGCACCGCGTCCCGTACCTCCGGATCCGTCTCGTACCGGTTGAACCGCGCGGCCAGCAGGCGCGCGTCGGGGGGTTGCACCGCACGGTCGAAATGCCCGGCGACGGTTCGCACCCCGCTCAGCGCGTAGGTCCACACGGAGCCGTCGGCGCGGTCGTTCATCGCCCAGTCACCTGGTTCCGCCAGCTTGCCCAGCTCCACCATCGCGGCCGCCTCCGCCCGGCTCACCGGCAGGTCCCGCACCGGCCGGGTGGTGTTCGTCGCGAACCCCGGCATGACCACCCCGGCGTCGGTCGCGGTGTACAGCACCCCCGTCCCCGCGACGAACGCCGCGAACACCACCACCGCGGCCGGGACCGCGCCGCGCGCACCGGTCAGCGGCCGGATCGCCCGCAGCCCGTCGCGCACCAGCCGCTGCACCTCCGCGATCCCGTGCGCCGCGAGCAGGCACAGCGGCACGGTCGCCATCGCGATGAACCGGTACGGGTCGTCCCACCACGGCCGCGACAGCGCCATCACGAACGGCGCGTTCGTCGACATCACCGCCACCGCGAACACGCCGATCAGGACCGCCGTGCCCGCCACCCAGCGCAGCCGCCCGAGCCGCACCGCGAACACGCAGCCGATAAGCAGCGCCACGCTCAGCACGAACTGCGGTTCCGCCTCGAAGTGCTGGAACGTCAGCAGGGTGCCGACCGCGGTGTTCCACTTCGTCGTCGCGGGCCAGCCGAGGTACGGCACGTCCCCGGTCGCCAGCCCCAGCGCGCCGAACAGCTGCAGCCACGCCACGAGCACGCACACCACCGCGATCGGCAGCAGCACCAGCAGATCGCGGCCCGCCTCGCGCAGCCGCCGCCCCGCCCAGTGCTGCGCGAACAGCGGCAGTCCGAACAGGACACCGGCGAACAGCGTCGACGAATGGATCGTGAGCAATCCCACCGCGGCGCCGACGAGGACGAACCCGGTGTCCGCCGCGGGACGGACGAGATAGCGGTGCAGTGCGACGGCGCCGAGCGGAGTCAGTGCCAGCCCGAGCAGGAACGGCAGCAGCGGGCCGTGGTCGAGCGACTCGTAGAACAACGTCACCGGCGCCACGCACACCAGCGCGGTGGCGCCCGCGAGGACCGCGCGCCCGCGGAAGTACCGCACGAGCACCACCATCGACAACGCCAGCAGGCCGGGAAGCAGCATCGCGTGGGTGTCCAAAATGGACGGGATATCCGCGCCGCTGAGGCGGTACGCGATCGAGCCGACCAGGTGGTAGGCGTTGGGGTAGAACAGGCTCTCGCCCGGCGCGTACCAGTTCGTCGAGCTGGTCCCGGTGAGCCCGCCGTCGCCGGTGTCGGCGATGTAGCGGATCCCGTTCCCGTGGTACACCCCGTCGAAGCCCTGCGGGATCGCGTTGATCGTGCCCATTCCCCGGAGCACCGTGTACGCGCCGATGACCGCGCCCGCGAGCAGGCACACCACGACCCCGGCATGGCCCCAGCCGCCCCAGAGCGGCTCCTCGCGCGGCGGACTGTCCTTTCTGGACGCGAACCGCCTCGCCCCGTACGCGATCCCCGTCACGAGAACGACAGCGGCCAAGAAGGACACCACGGTGAAGGGGATGCCGACGGCCGCGTACCACGGCCCGGCGAGCCCGGCGATCGCGTACCCGAGCAGCGGCGCGAACCCGACGAGCGACCAGCCGCGCAGCCCGGCCGCGAACCCCGCCACCGCGCCGGGCGCGAACAGCACCGCGAGGTACAGCGCCACGGTGAAGATCTGCGCGGTCGTACCGGGTGCGGACGGCAAGGTTCCTACCTAGGTGGGCACGGGAGGGGCTGACGGCCGATCCTCTCCCCGCGCGGCCCCGCTTTCGGGGTTTGGTGAGCGAGACGACCCGATCTACCCCCGATCGGGTTACACCGGTGTTTCGGATAGCCTCGCCGGGGAAAATCCGCTGGTCCGTAGGAGTCCGATGACCGCCTCTGGTGTTGTGTACCCGCTCGTCGGGCTCCTGGTGCTGGTCGTGCCGGGCCTCGCGTTGCAGCTCGCCGCCGGGGTGCGCGACAAGCTGTGGCTCGCCGCGCTGACCGTGCCCGCCAGCATCGGCGTGTACGTCGTCGCCGGGGTGGTGTCCGGGATCCCCGGCATCGCGTTCAACGTCGTCGAAGTCCTCGTCGTGACGGTCGTGCTGGTCGCCGTCGTGTTCGGCGTCGCCGCGCTGGTGCGCCGCCGCACCGGGCCGGTGGGCGCGACGGCGGTGGCGGAGCCGCCGTCCTGGCTGCCCGTCCTGCCGGGCAGGCTCGTGCTCGCCGCCCAGATCGTCGGCGCCCTGCTGTGCCTGCTCGCGATCGCGCTGTCGTTCCAGCCGTGGCGCTCCGGCCTCGGCGGCTGGGACACGTTCCCGCAGGAACACGACACGATCATCCACACCGTGCTGGTCGGCTACATCGCGCACACCGGCAACGGCGCGCCGTGGGAGCTGCTGCCGCTCGACATGCTCACCGGCCAGCCGGTGTCGTTCTACCCCTCCGGCCTCCCGCTGACCGCCGCGCTTTCCGGCGAACTGGCCGGTGGCCCCATCGTCGGCTTCAACGTCGTCAACGCGCTGTGCGCGGGCCCGGCGTTCGTGCTGGGCAGCGCGGCGCTCGTGGCCGCGGTGCTGCGCCGCCTCAACGCGGGCCGCGACTGGACCGCGCTCGCCGGCGGCGTCGCCGCGATCGTCGCGGCCGGGCTCTACCGGCCGGGCGTGAACCTGCTGCACGACGGCGGCATCGCGCCCAACGCGGTCGCGATGAGCCTCACCCCCGGCCTGATCGCCGCGGTCATCACCATCGGCCGCGGCCAGTGGCTGCGCGCCGTGCTACTCGGCCTCGGCGTGGCAGGCGTGTTCGCCGTGCACCCCAGCATGGTCGCCAGCGTCGGCGGCAGCCTCCTGGTGTTCTGGATCGTCGAGGCGTTCACCAGCAGCGGGCGCGCCGCCTGGAAGGGCCAGCTGCCGATGCTCGCCGTCGGCGCGGTGATCGCGGCCGTCGCGGCGGCCGGTCAGCTCATCGGCTCGGTCGGCCAGGCCACCCGCACCGGCAGCTGGCAGCCCGACATCGGCGCGGCGCCCTTCGGCGACGCGGTCGGCACCAACCTCGTGCTCAGCTACGGCGGCTACTTCGACCCAAAGCAGGGGTACGCCCAGCTCGCCGCCGGGCTGCTCGCGCTGCTCGGCGTCGCCGCGGTTCTGATGACGCGGCGCGCGTGGGGCGCGCTCGCGATGTGGCTGTTCTGGATGTTCGTCAGCGTCGACTTCAAGGTCAGCCCCACCAGCGGCTTCGGCTCACTGATCGGGTCCGCGTTCTACAAGTCCTACGTGCGGATCCAGGCGCACGTTTCGCTGTTCGTGCCGCTGCTGGCCGCGCTCGGCGTCGTGTTCCTCGCGATCGGCGCGGCCAAGCTCGCCGCCAAGTGGGAACGCCTCCCGGCCTTCGCGAGCGCGCTGCGCAAGCCCGCGGTGCCCGCCGCCGTGCTCGTCGGGCTGATCCTCGTGGCCTACCTGCTCGGGGCTTCGCGCCAGTACGAGCACATGAACGCCAAGATCGTCGCGCAGCGCTACGCCGCGCCCGAGTTCGTCCGCGTCAACGACGACGACCGCAAGGCGGCCGACTGGCTCAAGGCGCACGTCGAACCGGGCGAGCGCGTGATGAACAGCGCCAACGACGGCTCCACCTACTCCTACATCGCCGACGACGTGCCGGTGGTGAACGTGGTGACGCTCGGCGCGATCCAGGCGCCCTACACCTACGAGCTGCTGAAGTCGTTCCGCGACTACCCGACGGACCCGAAGATCCGGCAGCTCCTGCTGTCCCTCAACGTCGCCTACGTCTACACCGACTCCGAGGCGCCGACGATGGGCGCCGGGCCGGGCGCGCCGAACAACTGGCTCGGCGAACCGACCTTCAAACTCGCCCCCGGCCTCCAGCACCTCGACGGGCTTCCCGGTCTGTCGGAGGCGTTCACCTCGGGCACCGTCAAGATCTACCGCCTCGACCGGACCGCCTTGGAAAGCACCACGCCATAGGGAACCCGGCCCCGCTTCACGTGCATCCGCCGGTGATACTGGGCACGGCATTGAAGTTTCCGGTGAGGGGGCTCAGGTGGTCGCGGTCCTGGTCGCCGGGTGGTTCGTGCTCGCCGCGCTCGTGGTGGCGGCGTGGCCGAAGATCAACGCCGACAAGGCGTGGCGGACCGGCGCGCTGACACTCACGCTCGCGTTTTCGCTGCTGCACCAGCTGCTTTTCCGCGCCGTCGCCGACGACGCCTACGTGACGTTCCGGTACGCGCTGCACATCGCCGACGGCCGGGGCGCGGTGTTCAACACCGGCGAACGCGTCGAGGGCTACGGCAGCTTCCTCTGGATGGTGCTCCTTTCGCTGCTCAAGACGGTGTTCGGTGCGGACATCGTGACGGCGGCGTCGGTGCTCGGCGTGCTGTGCACGCTCGCCGCCGTGGTCGTCGCCTTCGTGCTGGTGAACCGGATCGTGGCCGCCGCCGGGCGCGACGAGCCCGCGCTCGGCGTCGCCGCGGCCGTGCTGACCGCGGGCGCGGGCGGGCTCGCCGCGCACGGCACTTCGGGCACCGAGACCGGGCTGTTCGTGCTGCTCGTGCTGTCGGTCGCGCTGGCGCTCGCGTGCCGCCGCCCGGTGGTTGGCGGCGTACTGGTGGCACTGGCGGTGATGACGAGGCCGGACGGGTTCGTGTTCGCGCTCGTCGCCGTCGCGTGGCTGCTGGTTTCCGCGGCGAGGGGCCGGTCGAGCTGGTGGGCGCCGGGTGCCTTCGCGCTCGGCGCGCTGGTGCTGGTGGTGCCGTGGACGGCGTGGCGCGTGACCTACTACGGGCACCTCGTACCCGATTCGATCGCGGTGCGCCTCGGCAGGCCCGTCGGCGACCAGCTCGCCGCGGGCTGGCACTACCTGTCCGGGTTTTCCTTGGTGCACCAGGGTTTCCTGCTGCTCGCGCTGGGCGCGGTGGCCGCGCTCGCCGGGCGGCGCGGCGCCAAGACGACGGCCGCGGCGCGTTCCTTGGTGTGGCTCGTGCTCGCGGCGGCGATCGGGTTCGTCGCGGGCGCGGTCGCGATCGGCGGCGAAGCGGTCCCGGCCTGGCGGCTGCTGGCGCCGGTGCCGCCGCTGCTCGCGGTCGCCGCCGCGGCCGCCTGCGGTCTCCTCGCGAAGGACGGCGAGGAGACGTCGCGCCGCACGCTTTCGTCGCGCCGCGTGGTGCCCGCCGTCGCGCTCGGCCTGTGCGGCGTGTCGCTCGTGGTGTCGGTGGAGAGCGGCGAGCTGCTGCCCCGGATCGACGCGGGCCGCGCCCGCACCGCCGATCTCGCCGTGCTGGGCTCGTGGCTCGGCGAGCGCCTGCCGCCGGGCTCGGTGATCGCGACCTACGGCGGCGGACCGCTCGCGTACTGGGCGGGCACCGGCGTGGTCGTGATCGACGAGCTCGGCCGCACCGACGACCACATCGCGCGCAAGGGCACCGCGGTGACCACGGCGGACGGGCCGCTCAAGGTCGACCACGAGTACGTGGTGAACCTGCGCAGCCCGTTGCTCGCGGTGTCCGCCGAGGGCTTCACCCCGCGCCAGCGCTGCGCGATGGACCCGGTCTACGCGGGCCGCTACCAGGTCGCCACGTTCAAGCGCACCGGCACGAACCAGTGGGTCGCGCTGTACCCGAGGAGCGAGCTGGCGGCGCGGTTCATCGCCGATCTCGACGCCGACCCCCGGTTCGACTACCTGCCGTGCCCCGGGTGACGCTGAGCGCGATTCAGCCTCACCTAACCTACGGTCCCGTAGCCTTGCCGCATGGCTGACCTCGTTTACCCGCCCGTCGTCTGGACGGCGAAGCTCATGTTCCGCGTACTGGACAACCGGTTGCGGGTGGCGGGGACCGAGCACATCCCGGCCGCCGGTGGCGCGGTGATCGCCTGCAACCACGTCAGCTACCTGGACTTCATCTTCTGCGGCCTCGGCGCGAACCCGTCGAAGCGGCTCGTGCGGTTCATGGCGAAGCAGGAGATCTTCGCGAACCGGATCGCGGGCCCGCTGATGCGCGGCATGCACCACATCCCGGTGGACCGGAAGGCCGGCCTCGCGTCGTACGAGGAGGCCGTCGAGCGGCTGAAGGCGGGCGAGGTCGTCGGCGTCTTCCCGGAGGCCACGATCAGCCAGTCCTTCACCGTCAAGGAGCTGAAGACCGGCGCGGTGCGGATGGCGGCCGAGGCGGGTGTCCCGGTGGTGCCGATGGCGCTGTGGGGCACGCAGCGCCTGTGGACGAAGGGGCGCCCGCGCACGCTGACGAAGCGGCACGTGCCGATCTCGATCCTCGCGGGCGAGCCGCTGCACCCGTCCGCAGACGACGACTGCGAGACGGCGACGGCCGAGCTGCGGACCAGGATGAGCACGCTGCTCGACAAGATCCAGGCCGAGTACCCGGAGCAGCCGTCGTCGGAGGACGAGCGCTGGTGGCTGCCCGCGCACCTCGGCGGCACCGCCCCCACCCCCGCCGAAGCCCCGCGCTGAACCGTCCCCGAAGGCTCCTTGTGGGGCGTTGAGCGTCCCGATCGCGGCCCTCGCGACGGGCTACTGCCGCGGCCGCTCGTCCCCGACGGTGGCCTTCGGGGCGGTAGACGCCGCGAACTCGGCCCTCGCACAACACTCCGGCCACCCGCACGCCCCCACAGCAGGCCTTCGCGTGCCCCTGAAGGTGGCTTTCAGGGCATCCAGCGCCCCGAAAGCCACCTTCGGGGAATCCGCCGGAGCGCGCTCGGTGTCAGAACCAGCGTTCGAGGATTTGGGCGACGCCGTCTTCGCCGTTGGGCGCGGTGATCTCGTCGGCGACGTCGAGCACCGCGGGATGCGCGTTGGCCATCGCCACCCCGTGCCCGGCCCAGCGCAGCATCTCGATGTCGTTCGGCATGTCGCCGAACGCGATGGTCTGCTCCGCCGACACGCCGAAGCGCTCCGAGACCTCGGCCAGGCCAGTGGCTTTCGTCACACCGTGGGCGGCGACCTCGATCAGCCCGGCACCGGTGGAGAACGTCACATCGACGGCGCTGCCGAGTACTTCGCGCGCCGCGCGGGCCATCTCGTCGGAGTTCATGCCCCGCTTGCTGACGAGCAGCTTGACCGCCGGGTGCCCCAATATCTCCGCGCGCGGGAAGGTCACGCCCTCGCCGTCGCCCCACGGGTTGTGGTAGTCCGGCTCGATCACGAAGTTGCGCACCTCGGGGTCGACGGCCTTCCTGCCGACGCGTTCCGCGGCCAGCCTGCACCCGGGAAGTGCCTGGTCGAGCGCGTGTGCGAGATCGTGCAGCAGGGCGGGTTCGAGCAGGCCGTGCACCGCGACGACCTCGTCGGCGGCGATGTCGTAGAGCACCGCGCCGTTCGCGCACACCGCGTACCCGGTGAGCCCGGCGACGTCGGCGACGGTCGGGATCCAACGCGGCGGCCTGCCGCTGGCGAGCACGATCGGCACGTCGTCGGCCAGCGCCCTCGCGAGCACGGCGAGGGTGCGGCCGGTCAGCTCCTCCAGCGGGCTGAGCAGGGTGCCGTCGACGTCGGAAGCGATCAAGCGGGGTTTGTCCACGCCGTCCATTGTTCCCGAGCATGCCCGTTCTGCGGTGTGTCGGTGACGACCACTACCTTGGCGCCGTGCGCGTTGGCATAGTGATCCTTCCCGAAGACCGCTGGTGGGCAGCCGAACCCAAATGGCGTGCGGCCGAGGAATACGGCTTCGACCACGCCTGGACCTACGACCATCTCGGCTGGAAAGAACTGGTCGACGGACCGTGGTTCAGCGCGGTCCCGACCCTGACCGCGGCCGCGACCGTGACGAGCAGAATCCGGCTCGGCACGTTCGTCGCGTCGCCGGTGTTCCGCCATCCCGTTTCGTTCATGCGCGAGCTGATCACCCTCGACGACGTCTCCGACGGCAGGCTGCTGCTCGGGATCGGCGCGGGCGTCGACTCGGCCCGGTACGACGGGCAGGTGCTCGGCGGGCCCGAGCTGAGCGCGAAGCAGCGCGCGGACCGGTTCGTCGAGTTCGTGGACGCCCTCGACGGGCTGCTCACCACGGACGGCTACGACCACCGCGGCGAGTACTTCGCGGCGGTGGGCGCGCGGAACCTGCCCGGCCCGGTGCAGCGGCCGCGGATCCCGTTCGTGGTGGCCGCGAACGGGCCCCGCACGATGCGGCTGGCGGCGCGGCAGGGCACCGGCTGGGTGACCACCGGCGTCAAGACCGACGATCTCGAACAGTGGTGGAAGGCGGTCGCCGAACTGGTCGCCAAGTTCGACGAGAAGCTCGCGGAAGCGGGCAGGGACAAGGCGACCATCAGCACCTACCTCAGCCTCGACGCGGCGCCCGTGTTCTCACTGTCCAGTGTGGACGCTTTCGCGGACGCGGCGGGGCGTGCGGCGGAGCTGGGCTTCACCGACGTCGTCGCGCACTGGCCGCGTTCGGGCGGCCACTACGAAGGCAGGGAGGCCACGCTCGAACGCGTCGCCGACGAGATTCTCCCTGGCCTGCAAGGAGAATAGGCCGAGTGACGAAAGAGGGCGCCTTCGCGAGAAGGCGCCCTCTTTTCGCTTTTCCGGATCAGCGGATGATCTCGTAGATGACCGCGCCGGGGTTGCGGTAGACCACCTTCAGGAAGTCGCGGTGGTCGAGATCGGTCAGGCCGAGGCCCCGGATCCGCACCGGCTCCCGTTCGATCGTGCCGGTGCCGAGCAGCACGTGGCCGACGTCGAGGCGCTCGACCGCGGCCCGCACCTCGGGGTTCGTCTTGTACTCGCGGAAGTGGTCGGTCAGGTACGCCGCGTCCTTCGGCGGCACACCCGGGTCGTAGTTGCCCGCGACCGGCCGCACGCCCGCGATCGCGTACACCCACGCGGTGCCGTCGAGCCGGTCGTTCAGCACCATCTCGCCCGGCTTGGCGATCTTCTCCAGCTCCAGCATCGCGGTGATCTCGTTGCGGGTGACCGGCGGCTCGCGGTGTTCGGAGGCGGGCCCGTTGTGGTAGGCGTAGGCCACCGCGGTCGCGTTCGCCGCGGTGTAGAACCCGTTCGTCACCACGGCCAGCACGGCGACCATCACGACCGCCGTGGTCAGCCCGAGCGTGGCGGGCAGCCGCGGCCGCAGCTTCACCCACGACAGGTTCGCGACCGCCCTCGACACCAGCCGCTGCAGCTCGGCGAGCCCGTGCCCGGCGAGCAGGATCAACGGGATCGCGGCGAGCGCCATCAGCCGGAACCGGTCGTTCCACCACGGCCGCGAGAACGCGACGACGAACGACTGCGCGCCGAAACACGCCACCAGCACGAAGATCCCGGACAGCAGCACCGCGGACAGGCCGACCCAGCGCATCCTGCCCAGCGTGCTGATCGCCACGATGCCGACCACCAGCAGCCCGGCGAGCCAGGTCTGCGGCTGGTCGAGCACCTGGCGGAAGGTCAGCAGCTGCCCGAGCGCGGAGGGCACCGGGATCCCGGACGCCCACGGCTTGTACGGGTAGGCGCCCGAGGTGAAGCCGATCGCGCCGAGCACCATCGGGGCGGCGAGCACCGCGGCGGCGGCCCCGGTCGGCAGCAGCCACAGCAGGTCGCGCCCGACCTTGCCCTCGCGCCGCCACCAGCGCTGGATCAGCACCGGCAGCGCGAACAGGATGCCGCCGAACAGGCAGCTCGAATGCGACGCGAGCAGCCCGGCCGCGCTGATCGCCAGCACGCTCGCGGTGTCGACGCCGGGTCGCTCCAGGAACCGCTGCAGCACCAGCGCCGCCAGCGGCGTCAGCACGATGCCGAGCGCGAACGGCAGCAGCCCGCTGGACACCGATTCGTAGGCGCCGGTGGTGGCCGTCGCGGCGATCAGCGCGGTGCTGCCCGCCAGCATCGCCCGCCCGCCGAACTGGCGGACCATCGCGACCATCGACAGCGCGAAGATGCCCGCCACCGGCACCGTGACCGCGTTGAGCACCACCGGGATGCTCGCGCCGGAGAGGTTGTAGACCAGCGCCGCGACCAGGTGGTAGGCGTTCGGGTAGAACAGCGCGCCGCCCGGCTCGTAGTAGTTCACCGTGCTCATGCCGAACAGGCCGCCGTCGCCGGTGTCGGCGATGTAGCGGATGCCGTTCGCGTGGAACACCGTGTCCCAGCGCTGGAAGACCGCGTTCGTGCCGCCGGTCGCCGCGAGCACCACGTAGATCGACAGCGCCGTGGCCACCACGACGCACGCGGCGACCGCGAGGTGCGCGCCCCTGGTCCACTCGACGGGCGGGCGGTCCTCGGTCGCGGACACCCAGCCGCGCGCCTCGGCGAGCTTGCGCACGCCGAAGGCGATCCCGGCGAGCAGCACCGTCGACGCGGCGGCGGTGCCGACGTTGTACGGCAGGTCGACGTACGAAAGCCACGGCCCGGCGAGGCCGGTGGCGGTGTAGGTCAGGAGCGGGGCGAGGCCGGCGAGCGCCCAGCCGCGGAGCCCGGCGGCGAAGCCCACCAGGCCGCCCGGGACCACCAGCACGAGCAGGTAGACACCGATCGTGCTGCTGTAGGTCCAGAACTCATCTGGTGTTGGCACGGCTTCCTACGGGTCGGTTGGCGGGTTAATGTCATGGGCGGTGCAGTGCGCCCCGAGCACGTCGGTACCCTGAGCGCCCGTGAGCGCGCACACGAACCCCGCAAAGATTACTGAAGACGATTTCGCCGGTTACGACCTGATCGTAGTCGGCTCCGGTTTCTTCGGTCTGACCGTGGCCGAACGGGCCGCCACCCAGCTGGGGAAAAGGGTCCTCGTCCTGGAGCGGCGGCACCACATCGGCGGTAACGCCTACTCCGAGGTGGAGCCGGAGACCGGGATCGAGGTGCACAGCTATGGTGCGCACCTGTTCCACACCTCCAACAAGCGGGTGTGGGACTACGTGAACCAGTTCACGGACTTCACCGACTACCAGCACCGCGTGTTCGCCAAGGCGGGTGACCAGGTCTACTCGTTCCCGATGAACCTGGCGCTGATCAACCAGGTCTTCGGCAAGTCGTACAGCCCGGACGAGGCGCGCGAGCTGATCGCGAAGGAGTCGAGCGAGTTCGACACCGACGCCGCGCAGAACCTCGAGGAAAAGGCGATCTCGCTGATCGGGCGCCGGCTCTACGAGATGTTCATCAAGGGCTACAACGCCAAGCAGTGGCAGACCGACCCGAAGAACCTGGCCGCCAGCATCATCACCAGGCTGCCGGTGCGGTACACGTTCAACAACCGGTACTTCAACGACACCTACGAGGGTCTGCCGGTCGACGGCTACACCGCGTGGCTGGAGAAGATGGCCGAGCACGAGAACATCGAGGTCCGGCTGAACGTCGACTACTTCGACGTCCGCGACGCGATCCCGGCGGGCACGCCGACGGTGTACACCGGGCCGCTGGACCGCTACTTCGACTACTCCGCGGGCAGGCTCGGCTGGCGCACCCTCGACTTCGAGCGCGAGGTCGTGCGGACCGGCGACTACCAGGGCACCGCGGTGATGAACTACAACGACGCGGACGTGCCGTTCACCCGGATCCACGAGTTCCGGCACTTCCACCCGGAGCGGGACTACCCGAAGGACAAGACGGTCATCGTCCGCGAGTACTCCCGGTTCGCCGACGAGAACGACGAGCCGTACTACCCGATCAGCACCCCGGAAAACCGGGCGATGCTCGAGCGGTACCGCGAGCTGGCGAAGGTCGAGGCGAAGGAACGCAACCTGATCTTCGGCGGCCGCCTCGGCACCTACAAGTACCTCGACATGCACATGGCGATCGGGTCGGCGCTGTCGGTGTTCGACAACAAGGTCGCCCCGCACCTGACCGACGGCGCGCCGCTCGACGGGTCGCTCGATGCTTGAGTCGGCCGAGAACGCCAAGGGCGCCGAGAGCGTCGCGGCCGCTGAGGCCGCGGCCGAGGTGAAGGTCCTTTCCCAGGTCCAGGGCGTGTTGAAGCGGCCTGGCACGGTGAAGGCGGCGCGTGGGATGTCGCACTTCGGCGAACACGCCATCGGCTGGTTCGCCGCGGGCCTGGTCGGCGCCGCGCTCGACAAGCCGCGCCGGAAGGAATGGCTCACCGCGTCCTTCGGCGTGGTCGGCGCGCACGCGGCCTCGATCGCGGTCAAGCGGGTGGTCCGCAGGCCCCGTCCGGACGACCCGAGCGTCGAGGTGCTCGTCGGCACGCCGAGCAAGCTGAGCTTCCCGTCTTCGCACGCCACGTCGACCACAGCGGCGGCGGTTCTCTACTCGGGACTGACCGGGCGTAACCTGGTGCCCGTTCTGGTCCCGCCGATGCTGGCCTCCCGGCTCGTGCTCGGCGTGCACTACCCGACCGACGTGCTCGCGGGGGCCGCACTCGGCGGGGCGGTCGGCGGTGTCCTTCGCCGGTTCATGTCACGCAACAAGCGGAGCAGGTAGTGAGCGAGTCCACCAGCAAGACCGAGACCTCGGCGGCCGCGAAGGTGTCCGACAAGGCGGAAGAGGCGGAAGAGGCGGAAGAGGCCACTGAGCCGGTCGAGGCGGCCGAGACCGCCGAAGCCGACGGCGCCGACGGTGCTGACAGCGCTGACGGCGCTGTCGACCAGGCGCCGGTGAAGCGCGGCCCGGTGCGCATCGCGCTGGGGGTGCTGAAGACCGCGCGGCCCCGCCAGTGGGTCAAGAACGTGCTGGTCTTCGTGGCGCCGTTCACCGCGAAGCAGATCAGCAACGTCGACGTGCTGACCGATGCGCTGATCGCCTTCATCGCGTTCTCGCTGGTGGCCTCGTCGGTGTACCTGATCAACGACGCGATCGACGTCGAAGCGGACCGGGCCCACCCGAAGAAGCGAAAGCGCCCGATCGCCGCGGGTATCGTCCCGGTGCCGCTGGCCTACGCCTCCGCGGTGCTGTTCTTCGCCGTCGGGATGGGGATTTCCTTCCTGACCAGGCCGGAACTGGCGATCGTGCTCGGCGTGTACGAGGCCGTGCAGCTCGGCTACTGCTTCGGGCTCAAGCACCAGCCGGTGGTGGACCTGGCGATCGTCGGCTCCGGGTTCCTGATGCGGTCGATCGCGGGCGGCGCGGCGGCGGGCATCGGCCTGTCGCAGTGGTTCCTGCTGGTGACCGCGTTCGGCTCGCTGTTCATGGTGGCGGGCAAGCGGTACGCCGAGATCATGCTGTTCGAGCGGACCGGCGCGAAGATCCGCGCCTCGCTGAAGAAGTACTCGGCGAGCTACCTGCGGTTCGTGTGGGCGACCTCGGCCGCGATCGTGATCATGTCCTACGGCCTGTGGGCGTTCGAGCTGAAGGAGCACGCCGACGGCTCGGTGTGGCCGGTGCTCTCGATGATCCCGTTCGTCGTCGCGATCCTGCGGTACGCCGTCGACGTCGACGGCGGCAACGCGGGCGAGCCGGAGGAACTGGTCCTGCGCGACCGCGTCCTGCAGGTGCTCGGCCTCCTCTGGATCGCCACCCTGGTCGTCTCCTACTACGTGAGCTGACCGCTTTCCGGTTGCCCCTGATGGCCACCATGACGGCACTGGATGCCGTCATGGTGGCCATCACGGCATTCAGGCCCCTTTACTCGGGCGCTTCGACGAGGACGGGGCCGCGTTCCAGGCCGCTTCGGGGGCGGGTGCTGTGCGTGGTCCGCACACCGGTCATCGGGGCCACGTAGTCGTAGCGGATCACGGTGATCGGCTCGCGGAGCTTGTCGCCGCGCAGGTACGTCGGCACGACGTGCTCCTTCGCGAGCTGCAGCAGCGGCGCGTACGGCCCGCCCGCGCCCTTCGCGTAGGACACCGCGGCGAGGTCGGCGCTGCCGGGCCCCGGCGAAAACCGGTACCGCGCCGGGAAGATCATGCCACCGCCGAGCGACACCGGTTTCCGGCACGGCAGCACGAACCCGTTGACCCAGTCCATCGCGACCGGCTCGCTCGTGGGTACCAACGACGTGGACGGGACCACCTTCGGGAACCGGGGCGCGGCCGCGGCGAGCCAGCCGCTTTCGTCCGGGTCGGCGTCCTGGACGACGACGCGGACGCGGTCCGCGCCGGGCGCCTGCACAGCGGTGTCGACGCGCGCGTCCTTCCACTTGCCGCCCGTTTCCCCTCCGATGTCCACAGTGGACACTGGTGAGCCGTCGGCGCGCGCGAATTCGAGCAGGACGGTCACCGCGCCCTTGCCAGCCCTCGCCACGACGAGCGGCGGCTGGGCGGGATCGTTCAGCCCGGACGGGAGCGCGTACCACGTCGATGTGGCCGTTCCGGTCGCCTTCGGTGCCCGGTAGCTGCCCCAGACGGGATGCGCGGCGTCCGTGCCGTACGGCGCGTCGGGTGCGGCGGAGGCCGGGAAGCCCGCGTCGGCCAGCAACCCGCCCAGCGCCGCGGGCGGCGAGCCCGCCACCGGGTGGAGCACGTCCGCGCCGGGATCGGGTTCGACTTCGAGCCAGTCCTCGATCCCGCACGAGCCGCCGCCGGTCAGGGACGCGAGGTTCGCCCGCCCGATGCTGTAGGAGCCCCACCGCGCGGCCACCGCCTGCGCCATGGTGCCGATTTCGGCCACCACGACCACGATCGCCACCGCCACGATGAGCCAGCCCGACGACGGCAGCCAGCGCAGCGACCGTTCGTCGGCCGGTCTGCCGCCGGAGGTGCGCCAGGTGCCGAGCACCCCGCCCAGCGCGGCCACCGTGAGCCCGGCGATCAGCAGCAGGTTCCCGATCTGGAAGCCGAACGCGCTCGGCGTCTTGTCGACCCAGCGGACGTCCAGCGCGGAGACGTACCACCAGCGGTTCGGCGCGGAAACGGCCAGCGCGACCACTCCGGACAGCAGTGCGAGGCTGACCGACCGCGCCCACACCGACCGCAGCGCGCCCTTGGCGACGGTGTGCACGAGCAGCGCGGTGAGCAGGGTGCCGAACCCGGCGAGCGCGCCGAAGTGGTGCGTCCACTTCGTCGGCGTGAACATCAGCGCGACGAGGTAGAGGCCGCTGGAGACGACGAGCCGCCGCGTCGCCGACTCGACGAGCCCCGGCGTGCGGTGGTTGACCAGCAGCGCGCCGAGCACGGCCATGCCGAACAGCATCAGCAGCATCGGCACGCGCCGGTTCAGCGCGCCTTCCACCACGCTCGGGTCGAGCAGGGTGGCGTACCGGCCGATTTCGCGCTGCCAGGCGAAGTCCGGCCCGATCGCGGTGCGGACCTGCGTCGCGTCGAGCACGGTCGCGAGCGTCTGGTCGTAGAACATCAGCAGCAGCGCGCTCGCGCCGGTGGCCAGCAGCAGGGCCAGTAGCCCGAGCCACGACTGGTCGCGGCGGCGGCGCAGCAGCCGGATGATCCCGCCGAGCCCGGCGACGAACGGCAGGAACGCGGCGATCCCGGTCGGGGTCACCGCGACCGTGGCACCCGCGACGACGATGCCGGCGGCGAGCGGCGCGACCGCGTTGGTCGCGAGCGCCCGTTCGACGAGCGCGAACACGGCCAGCGAGCCGACCACGATGAACGGTTCGGGCCGGATGCCGACGTCGTAGGGCAGATACCAGACGAGAAAGAGCGCGACGCACGCCCAGCGCGCCCACCGGCGGGAACCGCTGGAGGCGCTCAAGAAGCGGGGGAGCAGGAGCCGGTCGATCATGCCCCAGGCGAGCAGGCCGAGCAGCACCGACGGCAGCCGCAGGAACAGCTGCGCCGGGCTGATCAGCGTCAGCCAGTGGTACACCTCGTAGAACCAGCCGAACGGCGCTTCCGGCGCGTTGAACCAGCGGAAGTAGTTGCCGGTGAACCCGCTGTCCGCGCGGGCCTTCAGCATCGTGCTGATGTAGCCGTCGTCGACGGTGAGCGAGCCGATCACCGCCCACACCGCGAGCACCGCGGTGACCACGAGATCGGCCACGCGCGGGCGCCACCAGCGGCGCGGCAGGAGGCGTGCGCGGCGCGCGAACCGGGTGTCCCAGTGCCGGGCGAGCGCGAGCGCGGCGAGCAGGCACACCGCGGCGAGGACACCGAGCGCGATCTTGAGCCCGGTGGCGTCGGTGTCGAACCGGGTGTCGCCGACGACGGTGACGTGGGTGGCCGCGCTCGGCGACTCGGTGAAGAGGCTGTTGACGTCCGGCCGTTTTCCGCTGTGCCCGATCGGCGCGCCGTCCACGGCGACCGTGGTGCCGCCTTCGTCGGCGTGGATCGTCCACTGGCAGCCCGGCGAAAGCGGCCTGCTGGCCAGCGGCGCGCCGTCGAGATCGACGGTGACGGTGCCGTTCGCGGTGCGCACGACGAGCCCGCCCGGTGATTTCGCCGCGGTTGCGGGCGAGCCGGGCGGGACGGTCGAGAGCACCAGGCCGTCGGCGGGCTGCGCGCAGTCGAACCGGGCGTCGAACCGCGCCGGCTGGTACGGGAACATCGGCAGCGCGGTGCCTTGCGCGCCGGGCTGGGCCGGCCACTGGTACGTGGTGACGTTCTGCTCGACCGGAACCAGGACGAACAGGACGGACGCGAGCGCGGAGAGCAGGCCGAGCGCGGCTACGCCCCACCGGCGCGGGAACGATCTGCCGGGGTATTGATCATTGGTGGGCACTGCCCCAATGTTAGGGAAGTCGCGGCGGCAATGATGTTACGGGCGCCGTTCTACCTGGTAAAACTCCACGCGAAAGCGGTCCGGTTCGATGTTTTCACCCGATCCGCGGTTTGCGGATACCGCCGGCGGTCACGCACGGTGATCCTGCGTCGGCTGGTGTGAGACTGCCGCGAGGCGGCGACTGTACTATCTTGTCGCTCAAGTGAGTCCCGGGTGTGGTGTTTTTGTTCCGTCGGGGAAAGTGCCCGGGAAGTAAGGAAGCCATGAGTTATCCCGCGTACCGTCGGGGCACTTTTGCGCTCGTCGACGGTGTTCTGCACGAAGCGTCGCACAGTCCCGGTGCCGATCTGGTGCGGCTGAACTCGCGCCAGGCGGGCAATCCCGATCCGGCGCTCTACGACTGGGACGACGCCGAGGCGCAGTGGCTCGCGACGGTACCGGCGGACCGGTGTTCGCGGGTCTTCTCCGTGGACGTGTACGCGAGCTACCGCGGGCACAGCGTGCTGGTCGGCACGATCAACGACACCGGGTCGGCGCACATCATGTACGCCGAGTGGGACGGGCTCTGGGCCACCGGCAACGGGTTCATCCAGGAGAACAAGTACGAGTACTACAAGACCGTGCCGGTGACCGAACTGCGCGACTACTACGAAAAGCAGGGGGACCTGCTCTTCACGCGGTGGCGGGACGAGACCTTCGCGGGCACCGGGCAGCGCAGGCCGCGCCCGGTCGCCGTGCAGGAGCGGCCGCGCACCGGGCTGCTCGCCACACTGTCCGAAGTGGAGTATCCGGCGGACGCGTACCCGCACGAAGGCCACATCGGACTTTCCGCTCCTGGCAAGCGAAATCCGGATCCCGAACGGTTCACCTGGGACAGTGCGCGCGAGCGGTGGACGGCGCGGGTGCCGGTGTCCGACTGCACGAGGCTCGCGGAGGTGACCACGCGCGCGGAATACCGGGGCAGGCCGTGCCAGGTGCGGTCGATCGCGGCGGACGGCACGGTCGTGCTGGAGCACCTCGCCAAGGAGGCCAAGGCGGCCGAGGACGAGTTCGAGCCGGACGACGACGGGGTCTGGACCAAATCGGTGCACGTGTTCGACATCGCCAGGTACCACGAGCACCACGTCGACCTGCTCTTCGACGAATGGTCGCGGTCACTCGGCTGATCTCGGTACCCTGAAGCATGGGGCCACTGGGGAGCTACTTTCGCAACGAGCGGCGGACACTGGGCAGCACGGTCACCTTGCTGCGGCGCAGGCGGGCGGTGGCGCCCGGCGCGGTCGCGATGCCTTACGTGCGGGCGCAACGCGCGCTGCTGCTGACCTTCGGCGGAGTCAGCGTCGTCGAATCGATCGCGTTTTCGCTGGCGCGGTTCCCGCCCGGGGTGCACGTCCTGCTGTGGTTGGCCGACGGGTACACCGTCCTGTTCACGCTCGGCCTGTTGTCGGCGACGATCACGCGCCCGCACACGGTTTCCGACGAGGAACTGCGGATCCGGCTCGGCTGGTACCTGGACGTGCGGGTCCCGATGAGCAAGATCGGTTCGTTCCGGCACGAGAAGAAAACCCACGACGCGGGCGGGTATCTGCGTTTCTCCGGCCACGAATTCCGGCTCGTGCTGGACGCGGAAACGAATGTCGTGGCAGAGCTGACCGAACCGGTCGAGTTCACCAGGCCGCTGGGGAAAACCGCGAGCGCGAGCGTGATCGCCTTCTACGCCGACGATCCCGCGGCGGCGGCGAAAGCGTGCCGGGAAGCGTTGTCCCGGCACACTTCGGCGGCGTGATTCAGGCGGGCGTCGCCGTGATTTCGAGTGCGAGGTCGAGGTGGCGCCCGGTCATTCCCTTCTGCGCGGTGACCCCGAAGGCGTAGCGGTCGATGCGGACGTGCGCGCCGGCGGTGATCACGCCGGCTTCGGCCGCGACCTCGTCCACGGTGAGCCGCACCGGTTGCGTCGAATCCTTGACGGTGAGCGTGCCGTCGAGGACCCATTCACCGTCCTGCTCGCCGAGCCCGGTCGAGGCGAACCGGATCTCCGGGAACTTCTCGGTTTCCAGGTACCGCTTCGACCTGACCACGCCGTCGCGCGCGTTGCTGCCGGTGCGGAAGCTGCCCGCGTCGATCGCGGCCGCCACGGTGCTCTCTTCGACGGGCTCCGCGACGGTGAGCCGCCCGCTGGCGATCGCGAAGCTGCCGCGGACGCCGCCGAGGCCGAAGACGTGCCTGGTGGTGAACGTGACGGCGGAGCGATCGGTGTCGATCGCGTATTCACCGGCTGGGGGAATGGTGATGCTCACCGGACTGCCTTTCCGTGGCTGGGTTGAGGGTGCACGAGGGGCGCCAGAGTTCGCCGAGGGTGCCCTCCCTGCGGAGCAGGATCTGCGTGATGATCTGCAGCACGAGGAACGAACCGACGTGCCAGCCGGTGTCGAGGGCGGGCACGACGTCCACGGGCAGCGTATAGGCGGTGACGATGTTCAGGGCGCAGCCGAACAGGGTGGCGCCGCCCCAGATCGCGGTCAGCCTGCGCCAGACCTGCCGGAACGACGCGTGCGCTTCCCACAGGCGGTCGAGGTGATCGGCCTTGCCCACCAGCAGCGAGCGGCAGGCGAGGTAGGTGACCGGGCGGCTGCCGAGCACCAGGCTGCCGAGCATCCAGCCCGCGATCAGCAGGCTCAGCCAGCCGCCGCGGACCAGGAGCAGCCTGGCGTCGCCGGTGAGCGCCGCGGTGCCGAGGTTGAGCAGCACCAGGAGCACCACGAACAGGCCCATGGCGTCGACCCGTCTCGTCCGCGCGAACGTCACGGCGACGCGCAGCGCGGGCGGCAAGCCGCTCAGCACGAGCGCGGTCGTCTCGGCGACGTCGAACGCGCGCAGCGCGTAGTACCCGGCGAGCGGGAGCACCACGTCCACGAGCACGGCCACGATCGTTTGCCGGATTTCCCCTTTGGTCGTCACGGTCACGAGCGTGCCCGGCCGGCGGGGTGCGGCACATCCACGCGCCGGTGGACCGGCATCGGCCGATCGGTTGATGCCGGCGAGTGGGTATTTCGGCCGTCCGCGCGGCGCGCCGGGTGGGGAATCCTCGGAGGCCCCGGTTGAGAGGAGCGTGCCGTGGCCACCGGAAGCTACCGCGTCGAGCCCGACGTCGTCCGTTCCGTTTCGAACACGGTGAAGGACCTGAACTCCGCGGCGTCGTCCGTCACGAGTGACCTGGAGTCGCTGGTGATCGACGCGCTCGCGTTCGCCGGGATCGGCGGCAGCGTCGCGGGCGCGAACGCGTCACTGCGGCAGCAGCTCGTCGGCGGGCTCGGGAAGTTCGTGTCGTTGATCGAGGACATCAGCTCCCATGTGGACGCCGCGACGAACGGGTACGAAACCGCCGACACCGCGACGGCGCAAGGGTACGGCGGCGGGGCGTCCGGCGGCGGTCGACCGGCCACTTTGGACTCCCGCGTGGTCGACTCGATCATGGCTTCGGAGGGCGCGGGTGGCGAGCAGGGCGGAGTGCGCGAGGCGTACGGCTTCCGCGAGAACATGCACAACGGCTACGACCAGATCATGGCCGCGCGGCGGCAGTACGGTGTGGGGAGCGAGCAGGAGCACGCTGTTGTCACGGAGCTGATGACCGAGCGCGCGCGGCAGGCGGGCGCGTTGCACTTCACCGATCCCGGCGCGCAGGCCGCGGTCATGTCGGGCGCGCACATGCGCGGAGTCGGTGGTGTGCAAGCGATCCTGAACCACATGGCGGGCGCCGACATCACCCGCAGCGCGACCCTTTCCCCCGACACCATCGGCGCGCTGCGGGGAATGACCCCCGAGGACTTCCAGCAGCGGTTCCACGACGCGCGCATCGAATACGACCGCCAGATCTACGGCGGCACCACGACGCACCAGGCAGGGCACACCCAGAACTGGTGGGACCGCTACGGCCACGGCCTGACCACCCGCTACGACCGGGAACAACAGGAATTCCTGACCCTGTCCCGCTGACGCCCCTCCCCGGAGTTCAGCAGCCCCGCTTGCAGTGCCTCGAAGGTGGCTTTCGGGGCGCTACATGCCCCGAAAGCCACCTTCAGGGCGGGCGGATCAAACAGGCAGCTTGCGGAAGATCTTCCGGGGCACGTGGCGCAGCACGGACATCACGAGCCGGAACGGCGGCGGCGACCACACGAGGTCCTTGCCCGCGCGCGCGGCGGCGACGGAGATCTCGGCGACCTGCTCCGCGGTGCGCGTGAGCGGGGCGTTCTTCATGCCCTCGGTCATCTTGGTGGTGACCTGGCCGGACCGGACGACGGTGACCTGCCCGCCGAACGGGGCCAGCGCTTCGCCGAGGCCGAGGTAGAAGCCGTCGAAACCGGCCTTCGTGGAGCCGTACAGGAAGTTGGACCGGCGCACCCGCTCGCCCGCCACCGAGGACAGCGCGATGACCTGGCCGTGGCCCTGCTTCTTGAGCTTCTCCGCGAGCGCGACGCCGACCGAGACGGCGGCCGTGTAGTTCACGGTGGCCAGTTCGACGGCCTTGGCGTGGTCCTGCCACACCTCTTCGGCGTCGCCGAGGAGCCCGAACGCGACCACGGTGACGTCGATGTCGCCGTCGGCGAACGCCTTGTCCAGCACGCCGGGGTGCGATCCGGTGTCCTTGGCGTCGAACTCCACAGTGGACACTTCGGCGCCCTTGTCCTTCAGGCGCTGCACCGCGGCCTGCAGCCGGGGCGTCTGGCGCGCGGCGAGCACGACGCGCAGCGGGTGCTCGGCGAGGTACCGCTCGGCGATCGCGAGCCCGATGTCGGAGGTGCCGCCGAGCAGCAGGAGGGTCTGGGGGTTGCCAACAGCGTCGATCACAGTTCGAGCCTCCGGCTCATGTCAGAGGCGAAAACGCCTTCGGGGTCAACGGCGGCGCGGACCTTGCGCCATTCTTCGAGCCTCGGGTACATGCGGGCGAACGTTTCCGGCGAGGTCCGCGAGTCCTTCGCGGTGTAGAGCCGCCCGCCGATCGCGAGGACCTCTTCGTCGAGTTCCTGGCACAGCTTGCCGAGCCCGGACTTGATCGGGAAGTCGAGGCACACCATCCAGCCGGGGTGCGGGAACGACAGCGGCGCGCGGTTGCCCTCGCCCATCTGCTTGAACACGTTGAGCGCGGAGTAGTGCCCGGAGTGGGCGACCTTCTCCACGATCCGCCGCAGGCCGTCGTTCGCGCCGAGCGGCGTGCTGAACTGGTACTGCAGGAAGCCCTTCCGGCCGTAGCCGCGGTTCCACTCGCCGATCAGGTCGAGCATGTGGTAAAAGGCCGTGATGTTCTGGATCGCGCCGCGCCCGCGCTTCGGCGTCGACCGGTAGTAGAACTCCCCGATCGCGCTCAGCGACAGCTTGTTCATCAGGCCGTTCGGCATGATGTCCGGCACCGTCAGCAGTTGCGGGGCGTTGAACTTCAATGGTTCCGCGCGCAGTTTCGGCGGCAGCTCGTCGAGCTTCGCCAGCGAGCCGCGGGCGAACGCGCCGCGGCCGAGCTTGGCACCCTTCGAGATGGTGTCGAACCAGATCGACGAGTACGTGTAGTTGTCGTCGGACCCGTCGCTGACCAGTTCGAGGGTGCCTTCGAGATCGTCGGTGCGGTCGTTGTCGACGATGAAGTAGGCGGTCTCGGTCCTGGTCATCGCGATCGTCGCGCGCACGATGATGCCGGTGAGGCCG
Source organism: Amycolatopsis sp. CA-230715 (assembly GCF_018736145.1). Lineage (GTDB taxonomy): Bacteria > Actinomycetota > Actinomycetes > Mycobacteriales > Pseudonocardiaceae > Amycolatopsis. The sequence goes on along the minus strand of NZ_CP059997.1, from coordinate 3,868,578 downwards.
ATGCCGCCGACGGTGGCCCAGAACAGCTCCGAATCGGGGCCGTCCGGGGTCAGCGTGCGGATCTGCCCGTCCGCGGTGATCAGGTCCAGCGAGACCACGTGGTTGCCGAAGCTGCCCGCGGAGTGGTGGTTCTTGCCGTGGATGTCGTTCGCGATCGCGCCGCCCACGGTCACCTGCCTGGTGCCGGGCAGCACCGGGACCCACAGGCCGTGCGGCAGCGCCTCGCGCATCAGCTGGTCGAGGCTGACGCCCGCGTCCACGACGACCTGCGCGGTGTCGCGGTCGATCGAGTGGACGCGGTTCAGCGCGGTCATGTCGACGACGAGGCCGCCCGCGTTCTGCGCGGGGTCGCCGTAGGAACGGCCGAGCCCGCGGGCGATCACGCCGCGCTCGCCCGCGCTCGCCACCGCTCGCGCGATGACCTCGACGTCCGTGGTGGTCAGTACGTCGGCGATGGTGGGGGCGGTCCGCGCCCAGCCGGTCAGTGCACGCCGCTCGGTGTGGATTTCGCTCACCCGATCCAGGGTAACCACCTGCGCGGGATGACCTTCAGCGGCGCCGCCTACACTGTCCGCGCCAGTCCTTTCCCAAAGACCAGCGAGGTATGTGGTGACGGCGGTGGACCCTGTGGTGACCCCGGAGGAGCGGCAGTCCCCCGGATTGGTCGGTCAGCTGATCCGTTTCGTGCTCATCGGCGGCTTCTGCGCCCTGGTCGATTCCGGTATTTACTGGCTGTTACTACAGGCCGGACTCTGGGTGCACTTCGCGAAAGCGATCAGTTTCATCGCGGGCACCACCACCGCTTATTTCCTTAACAAACGCTTCACCTTCTCCGGTGGCGTCAAGGGCGGGATGGCGCAGGTCGGCGGCTTCGTCCTGCTTTACACGGTCACGTTCTTCGTCAACGTCGGGGTGAACGCCCTGATGCTCGCGGTGCTGCCGGAGTTCCGCTGGAAGGTGGCCCTGGCCTGGGTGATCGCGCAGGGTATGAGCACGCTGATCAATTTCGTCATGCTGCGCTTGGTCATCTTCCGGGAGCCGTCACCCGCGAAAGGTCACGCGGAGTAGAGAATGCCGTCACTCGGCCGGGCGCCGGTGGACGCAATGATCTGAGGTGAGCGGATATCGGCTACCGTGGACGCCAGACTTCACCACCTCAAGCGGTTATCGCATGTTTGCTGACCGAGGAACTCGCGAAAGGCTGACATCTACATGCCCGGCAAAGCACCATCGGCGACCGGTCAGGCGCATGCCGCGACCATGAAGGCGGTCAACGGCGTGAACGGATCCTCGAGCGAACAGGCGGGCGACACCACTTTCGCCGAGCGCACGCCGCAGGGCAGGCTCCTCGCCCAGCGCGGGCTCTACGCCGGGCCGTCGTCGATCGTCTCGAAGGACCTCTACGCGGAGGTGCTCGAAGGCGTCGTGACGCGCCGCCGCCACAGCATCGTGCTCGACCCGTCCGCCCGCGTCACCGGCAACACCTACTTCGGCCGCTTCCCGGCCAGCTACTGGCAGCGCTGGACCACCGTCCGCCAGGTCAGGCTGGACGCCACGGTCAGCGGGTCGGGGCACCTGCGGCTCAGTGCGTCCGATGTGGAGGGTGAGCCGCGAATCGTTGCGGCGCAGGACTTCGAGGACGCCAAGGGCGTCTCGGTCTCGCTCGAGGCGAAGATCGACAAGTTCCTCGACGGCGGCGCGCTGTGGCTCGATCTGTCCACTGAGGCCGGTGAGACGCTCACCGTCGAGCGGGTGCGCTGGACGGTCGACGCGCCGGAGAAGATCCGCCCGACCGCGGTCACCATCTGCACGATGAACCGCGCCGACGACTGCATGAAGAACCTCGAAGCGCTCGCGGCGGACGTGTCGTCGCTGGAGACGCTCGACGCGATCTACGTCGCCGACCAGGGCAACGACAGGGTGGACTCGCGCGCCGGGTTCGAGCAGGTCGCCAAGGACCTCGGCGACAAGCTGCACTACATCACCCAGGCGAACCTCGGCGGCGCGGGCGGGTTCACCCGCGGCCTCTACGAGGTGGCGGGGCACACCGAGACCGAGCACGCGAACGTCCTGTTCATGGACGACGACGTGCTGCTCGAACCGGACCTGGTGATCAGGATGACCGCGTTCTCCAACCGCGCGGCCAACCCGATGATCGTCGGCGGCCAGATGCTCAACCTGTTCCACCCGAACCAGCTGCACGTCGGCGCCGAGTACGCCCGGCTCAACACACTCGAGCCCGGCCAGCCCGTCGAGCACAGCCTCTCCACCGCCGACCTGCTCGGCGTCGACGAGGAGACCGGCAAGCCGAACCGCCAGGAACGCCGCCTCGACGCGGGCTACAACGGCTGGTGGTCGTGCCTGATCCCGTACGAGGTGGTCAAGGAGACCGGCTACCCCATGCCGTTCTTCTTCCAGTGGGACGACGCGGAGTACAGCTACCGCGCGCGGGCGCACGGCTTCCCGACCGTGACGCTGCCCGGCGCCGGTGTCTGGCACGCGGACTTCCACTGGAAGGACTGGGACGAGTGGCACCGGTACTTCAACCTGCGCAACTCGATCATCACCGCGGCGCTGCACAGCCCGTTCAACCTGAACCTGCTCTCGCGCGTGCTGCTGGCCCAGCTCGTGCGCTACCTGCTCGGCATGCAGTACGGCCTGTCGCACACGCTGATCAAGGCGGTCGAGGACTTCCTCGAAGGCCCGGAGATCCTGCGTGACGGCGGCGTCAGCGCGATGAAGGCGATCAAGGAGATCCGGGACCGCTACCCGGAGACCAAGCGCCACGACCCGACGAACGTGCCGGGCATCGCGTCGAACGACATCGGCATCATCAACACCGCGCCGCGCCCGAGCATGCAGCGCCTCGTGCTGATCAAGCGCATCGTCGACCGCGCGCTCGGCCGCACCCGCTTCGGCCTCGGCGCCATCCCGACCGACGAGGCGCACTGGTGGCACGTGGCGCTGTTCGACACCGCCGTGGTCACCGACGCGAACCAGGAAGGCGTCCGCGTCCGCAAGTACGACCGGGCCCGCATGATCGGCCTCGCCAAGCACGGCGTGAAGGTGATCAACCGCCTCCGCAAGGAAGGCGCCGCGGTGCAGGAGCAGTACAAGCGCGCGATGCCCGAGCTGACCAGCCGCGAAAACTGGAAGCGGCTCTACGAGCTGTAATTTTATCGCGCTGTGTTTTTTATCGCGCGGCAAAATTTGCGCTGCCAGGGCGTGGCTCTCGAGGGAGCCGCGCCCTGGGTGCGTTGGCGCCCTGCCATCGCAAATTTTGAGGGCCCAGGGGGCCCTGCGCGCGACTGCACGCTCCCGGCGCGCGGGGCGCGCCGGATCGCAGTTGTGGCTGGGTTGGGAGTGGCCGCGCCTTCGGCGCGGACCTCGCGGCACTCGGGGGTAGGCGGGCGAGTGGGTTTCGGTAGGCGCGCGGCTTGGGCGCCTGGTGCAGTTAGCGGGCTAAACGTCGTCGGCGGGCGAGCGGGGCCGGGGCGGGTCGCCTGGTGCAGTTAGCGGGCTAAATGTCGTCGGAGGGTCGGCGGGCGGCCTGGGGGCGCGGAGTGCGTTTAGCGGGCTAAACGTCGTCAGGGCGCGGTCTTGAGGAGCGGGGCGTCGCGGGTGAACTGCTCGAAGCCGACGCCGTAGTACAGGCCGCGCGCGGAAGGGTGCCCCGGGGCACCGAGGCAGGCGACCGTCGCGTGGATGGCCCCCGCCGCCCGCGCCAGGTGCATCCCGTGCAGGAGCAGCGCACTGCCGAGGCCGAGGCGGCGGTGGTCCGGATGCGTCCCGACCGGTTCGAACTCGGCGGTCTTGTTCACCTCGTCCAGCCATAGGATCGCCGAGGACGCCATCGTGCCGTCCGGTGCTTCCACCAGGACGTGCAGGTCACCGCGGTAGCCGGGGGCTTGCCGGACGCCCTGGTAGCTCTCGGCCGAGTACGCGGTGGGCGCCCAAGCGTCCACGTGGGCCTGGACCGCGGCCTCCGGCCCGGCTTCGTCGGCGGTGCGGAAGCGGAAACCGTCCCGCAGCACCGGCTCGGCCAGGTCGGTGAGGTCGCGCTGGTTGAGCTGCGTCCAGGACCCGGTGTCGCCGAGCGAGGACGGATCGGTTCCGTAGCCGTGCGCCGCCCACCGGCTCAGCGCGAACTCGTCGGCGGCGCTCGGCACCACCGTGCGGTCGACGCCCGGCGCCGTCTCGTCGTACCAGCCGATCACCTCGTCGACCAGCGCGGCGTGGTCGGGATGGACCTGGTACACCAGGTAGGCGGCCGTGACGTCCTTCTCCGACCCGTCGTTGCGCCGCACCCGGCGCGGCAGCTGGGCCCAGCCCCACGCCACCAGGTCCTCGCCGGAGAACCACAACTTGCGCCGCCAGCTCGCGCTCTGGTCGGCACGGCCCCTGCCCCAGTTCCAGGCGAGTTCGCCGAACGCCGAATCGCTGTTCACCAGGTCCGGGCGCGTGGCCGTGACGCGCTGCGCCAGTGCCTGCATGAGTTGCACGTCCGCGGAGGTCAGCGGCTCGAAGTTCGTCACAACGGGCAACTGTGTCAGGACCGGCGCGCGCGGTCGAACAGTTTTTTCAGCGGGCCGGTCGGCGGGTCAGCGCAGGCCGAACACCTTGTTCTTGCGCTGCAGGTCGTCGATGAAGGCGGCGGCGACGTGGGCGAAGTTCACGTGCACCGTGGCCCCTTCCGAGGTGGGGACGGCTTCGACGGAGCCGTGGTCGAGCAGGAGGGGCAGCTTCTTGCCCAGCTCTTCCGCGGTTTCGTCGGACAGCGCGAAGAGCAGCGGCTCTCCGCCGTGGGCGAGGTGGAGCACGAGCGCCGGCTTCGTGTCGGTCATGGTGTCCAGGACAGCAGCACCGGATCGGCGCGGGCAAGGAGGTTCGCTTACGGCTGATCACCGCGGGTGGTCTACCGTGCAGAACGAACCGGCTAGTGCGCAGGGGGATGGGCATGGCACACACGTTCTCGCTGTCCCTGGCAGCGTTGGACATGCTGCTCGAACAGGGAAGACTCGGCCGCGCGCCGGTGCCGTTCTCGGTGCCGCACATCGGCACCTCCGCCGAGCAGCGCGCGCAGGTCCGCGCCGCGGTGTACCGGGATCTGGAAGCGCGTGGCCTGATGGCGGGCGGCAGGCTCGATCCGGGCGTCGAGCAGGCACTTCGCACGTTCGTCAGCCCGCCGGTGTCGATCTCGGCCGCCGCCCAGCTCGACGGCGGCACCCCGCTGTTCGCCCGCGCCGGCTCCGACGGCGAGTACGCGGTGGTGGTGCGCCAGGACGAGAACATGCTCGTGTTCACCGAGGCCAGGCCCACCGGGATCGTGCCGATGATCGTCGACCTCCTGCCGCTGACGCCCGCGGCGCCCGGCCAGTCCGTGACGGTCGCGAAACCCGCCAAGCGCAAGCGAAACCCGTACGGCGGCGACGAAGGATACAACCCGTTCAGCGGTGTCGCGGCGCCGAGAAGCCATTCGACGACTCAGCTGCGCATGGTCGAGCGCATCTTCGAGAAGCCGAGGAGGCGGGTCGGCCAGTTCACCGCGTTCGTCCGCGACCAGCGCGGCCACCCCGTCGATTTGAGCCCGATCGCCTGGTTCGACACCGAGGCGGGCCGGTACCTGATGACGATCAGGGACGGGTCCGACGGCCAGACCTGGATCACCTACGCGCCCGCGGACAATGCGCGCATCGCGCAACAACTGCACGAACAGCTCGAGGGAACGTTCTGAATTCACCCGAAAAGAGCACTGTGGGTTAACCCTTCGTCGTGGAGGAATACCTGATAGTTCCGGTTCCGGTGCCCTCGGCTCGGTAGAATCCGAACCGCGCACAGTTTTTGCCGACGATGTGGAGCGAAATGGTCGACCAGGGCGATCGGTCCGTCCCCGGCGCACCCCCGGCGCAGGGCGCGCGGGTGGACCCGGCGATGACCGCGATGTCGGCGATGTCCGGCCAGACGATGCAGGCCGCGCAGGGCGAGAGCAAGAAGCTCGTCGACGCCGCCAAGTCCGGTGGCTTCACCCTGTCCGAGACCGCGGTCCGGCCGCTGCTGGACGCCGTCGAGCAGATGCGCCACGACCTCGAAGGCCAGCGCCGGACCACCGTGCCGCTGCTCCAGCCGCCGCAGCTCGGCAGCCACGAGTACGGGCACACCGTGGCCAGCCACAACCAGCGCGGCGCCCAGGACGAACCCGGTTCGGTCGGGGTCGTGCTGGCGCAGTTCGACCAGGTGCTCGCGCAGGCGTCCGAGGCGCTGCGGCGCGCGGCCGGGATCTACGGCGAGGCCGACGCCGAAGCCGCGGACAAGCTGAAGGCCATGGGGGAGCAGCACGATGTCCGGTGACCGCACGCCGCTGCACCCGTCCACGGCCGACTACCTCGGCCAGGAGCACAAGCAGCTCAAGGCATACGTCGAGCACAACCTGGCGCCGACGCAGGTTTCCGGGGTCTCGGAGGCCTACGGCGCGCTGGCGACGATGTTCGGCGAATTCGGGCAGCACCTCGGCAGCGCGCTGAGCAAGACTTCCGGTGAGTGGGAAGGCGGCGCGGGCGCCGGTGCGCAGGGCTACTTCGTGACGCTCGCGCGGTGGGCCGACGCGAACGCACAGAACGCGAAGCTCGCTGCGGACACCCTCGCGCAGCAGTCAGCCTCGGCCGTCGCGGTCAAGAACAAGATGCCCGACGAGGTGCCGTTCGACTGGGCGGACGAGTTCGAGAAGTGGACGCACGCGACCCCGTTCGAGCTGGCCGACGCGGTCAAGGGCGCTTTCGGGCGGCAGCAGCGCAGCCAGGACGCGCACTCCGAAGCGGCCACCGTCATGCAGCAGTACGACACCGAGCTGTACCAGGCGGCGTCCAAGCAGCCCGCGTTCGCGCCACCGCCGAAGTTCGACACGCCGACCTCGGCCGCGGCCGCTCCGGCGCCCGGCGGGCCCTCCGTCGGCCTCGGTGACGGCCCTCCCTCCGGCTCCTCCGGCGGTGGAGGCTCTTCTGGCGGCGGCGCTGCCGGGGGCGGTGGCGCGCCAGCCGGGGCGCCCGCACCGGCCCCCGCGCCCGCGCCGCCACCGCAGCTCAGCGCCGGTGGGCAGTCCGGCGCCGCAATGCCGCATCCCGGCCCGCAGCCGGGTGCGACCACGGCCGCGGCGGCGCAGCACGGCGGGTTCGGGCCCACGCCGCAGGCGCCGGGTAACTCCAGCGGCGGGATGCCGATGGGCGCCATGCCGATGGGTGCCATGGGTGCCGGGATGGGCGCCGGCGGCGACAACGAGTACACGAGCAAGATCGGCAAGGGCGATTTCGGCCCCGGCGGCGGTGGTCCGCCGCGACCCGGTGGCCTCGGCGCCGCGGAAACGGTCTCCGGCGCCGGAATGGGCACGTTCCGCGACGAACCGGAACGCGGCGGCTCGTCGTCCTACCTGCTCGCGGGCGACGACGACGAGGTCTTCGGCAACGACGAAATGACCGCGCCCCCGGTCATCGGCGAATAACGCGCGCTTCCGCCACCTGCCCTGAAGGTGGCCTTCAGGGCATCTAGCGCCCCGAAGGTCACCTTCAGGGCATTGCGCCGCGGAAAAACGCCTGTCAGTAGCGGTAGAAGCGTTCGCGGCGGCCCTGCCGGACGAGCTTCAGCCACTGCCGGAACGCCTTCGGGTCCCGCTTCACGCCGATGAAGTACAGCCCGAAGCGGATGTACTCCAGCGCGCCGATCTTCCGCATTCCCGGCTGGGCCAGCAGATAGCCGCGGTTGCGGTAGGTGTAGTACCGCTTGACCTCGTTTTCCGGGTCCTGCGCGTGGAACTTGCCGCCCAGCATCGGTTTGAACTCGTCCGAGCCGTCCGGGTGCAGGTAGGTGGTCTTCAGCGAGGTGCCGAACGGCAGCCCCGAGCGGACCAGCCTGCGGTGCAGTTCCACCTCGTCGCCGCGGAAGAACAGCCGGAGGTCCGGCACCCCTGTGACGTCCAAAGTGGACGCTCGGAACAGCGCGCCGTTCATGAGCGAGGCGATGCCCGGCAGGAAGTCCTCGCCGAGTTCGGACGACGAGCGCTTCCAGGTCAGGCCGCGGCGCAACGGGAACGCGAGCTTCGCAGGGCTGTCGATATTGGCCACCACGGGGGAAATCTCGGCGAGGCCGCGCTTTTCCGCTTCCGCCAACAGGATCGACAGCACGTTCTCGTCGGCGGGTCTGCCGTCGTCGTCGGCGAGCCACACCCATTCCGCGCCGAGCGAGAGCGCGTGCAGCATGCCGAGCGCGAAACCGCCCGCGCCACCGAGGTTCCGGTGCGACGGCAGGTACGTGCACGGCAGCGGGTAGGACGCCACGACGTCGCGTGCGGGCTGGTCCGGCCCGTTGTCGACCACGACGAGGTGGTCGACCGGCCTGGTCTGCGCCGCGATGATCTTCAGCGAGTCGGCGAGCAGTTCTCGACGGTGACGGGTGACGACGACGGCCACGACCGCGCCGTCACCGAGCGGGGCCTGCTCGACGCTGCTCATCTCATTCTCCGCCTTCGGCCACTGCCGAGACCGGGGCGTCGGCGAGGCGAGCGGCCGCTTCCGGGCTGACGTTGGCGAACGGGTCCTTGCCCTTGTACGCGGTGAGCACCTCGCGCAGCCCACCGCGCATCTTCATCCGGCCCTCGTCCATCCAGACCGCCGAGGTGCACAGCTCCAGCAGCAGGTCGTCCTGGTGCGAGGCGAACACCAGCAGACCGGACCGGCGCACCAGGTCGACGAGCCGGTCGCGCGCCTTGTCCAGGAACGCCGCGTCGACCGCGCCGATGCCCTCGTCGAGCAGCAGGATCTCGGGGTCGATCGAGGTGACCACGCCGAGCGCGAGCCGCACCCGCATACCGGTGGAGTAGGTGCGCAGCGGCATCGCGAGGTAGTCGCCGAGCTCGGTGAACTCCGCGATGTCGTCGACGCGCTTTTCCATCTGCTTGCGGGTCATGCCGAGGTAGAGGCCCCGGATCATGATGTTCTCGAACCCGGAGATCTCCTGGTCCATGCCGACGCCGAGGTCGAAGACCGGCGCGACGCGGCCGACGATCCGCGAGGATCCGCGGGTCGGCTCGTAGATCCCGGAGAGCAGCCGCAGCAGCGTGGACTTGCCCGCGCCGTTGTGGCCGACGAGGCCGACGCGGTCGCCGTCCTTCAGGGAGATCGAGATGTCGTGCAGCGCCTCGATCACCGGGACCTTCGACTCGGTGCCGATCTTGCCGCCGACCTTGCCGAGGACCTGCTTCTTCAGCGACCTGCTCTTCGCGTCGAAGATCGGGAAGTCGACCGAGGCGTCCCAGACGTCAATGCTGACCATGGCTTGCTGTCACACCCAATACGAGACGCGGGAACGGTAGTTGCGCATAACGAACAGCGCCAGCAGCCAGCCGACGACGGCGAACCCGCCGACGATGGCCCAGTGGTGCCAGCTCTGCTGCGCGCCGATCAACGGCGCGCGGATGATCTGGATGAAGTGGTAGAGCGGGTTCAGCTCGGCGACCAGGCTGCGCCAGGTCACGCCGTCGCCGAACCGCTTCTGCAGGATGTCGGTCGACCAGACGATCGGCGTCATGAAGAACAGCAGGTTGATCAGGCTGGTGATGACCTGCGGGATGTCGCGGAAGCGGGTGGAGATGATGCCGAACAGCAGCACCACCCAGCCCGCGTTGACCGCGATGAGCGCGAACGCGGGGATGGCGAGCAGCGCGCTCCAGTTCAGGCCGGGCTGCGGGACACCGCCGTCGGTGATGACGTAGCCGGATTTCGTGATGCCGCCCCACAGGATCATCAGCACGATGAAGTAGATGATCATGTTGTGCGCGAACATGATGCACTGGCGCCACACCGTGCGGAGCACGTACACCGACAGCGGCGCGGGCAGGTGCTTGATGAGGCCCTCGTTCGCGATGAACGTCTCGGTGCCTTCGGTGAGGCAGCCGAGCAGGAACGCCCACACGATGAAGCCCGTGGTGATGTAGGGCAGGTACGTGTCGATCGGCGAACCGAGCAACTGCGAGTAGAGAATGCCCAGCCCGAGCGCGGTGACGCCCATCGAAAGCGTGATCCACAGCGGCCCCAGCACCGAGCGGCGGTAGCGCTGCTTGATGTCCTGCCAGCCGAGGTGGCTCCACAGTTCTCGGTTGGCGACGCCCGCGCGGATGTCGGCGAAGGCGCGCGCCCACGACCTGCTGTCCGACGGGACCGGTGCGGCGCTCGGCGCGGGGACGGTGACGGCTTGGACCGTGCTGGGGGCACTCACGATGAATCAGGGTACCGACGCGCGCGCGGGTGCCTTGGCGACCCCGTCCGAGTGCGAACCGCCACGGAGGGTGAGACCGCCTTGTGCTCGCGGTGTCCTGGTATTTTTTCTCGTCATGAGTCCCGCTACCCGGCCAGAGGGTTTGCTGGTGAACCTCCTGGAGGCCTACGCCGACCGGCCCGATCCGCGGTCGGTGGCCGTGGTCGGCAACCAGCCGCTGCCGCCGGATCCGCAGCGCGCCAAGGCCGTGGACGCCTGTGACCTGGTGATCCGGGTCAACGGGTTCATGTCGGACGAACTGGGTGGCCAGCCGGTGGTGGGCAGCAGGACGCACGTGGTGGTGTTCAACCGTGCGCTGCGGGCGACGCGCTGGGTGTTCCAGAACTACCGCTCGCGGCTGTACCTGCTCGTCGAGCCGGGCCGCCTGCACTGGGAGCCGGAGGACATCCCCGGCTGGTGGCCCGCGGACCTCGGGTACGTGCCGGTGAGCAACCGCGAGTGGATCCTGCCGCTGTCGGACGCGATCGGCCTGCCGTCGAGGACCGAGCCGACCTGGGCGACCACCGGCACGACCGCGGCCTGGATCGCGCGCACCGCCTTCCCGCACGCGAACCTGGTGCTGACCGGGTTCTCGTTCATCGACAACCCCGACCAGACCGCGTGGGAGCACGCGGCAGGGGATTCCTGCATCGTCGGCCCGGAGCACCAGATCGCGGCCGAGGGCAGGCTGCTGGATTCCTGGACCAGGACCGGCGACACCGACCTCCTCCGCTGACCCCGCGACACCGAAGGACCTCCGCCATGGCCCGCCGCAAGTTGTTCAACCTCCGCGCCCGCGCCTCCGAGCGCCTGGCCCGGCTCGTCGACTTCCGCATCTCCGGCGAGGTCGACGGGCTGCGCACCGATCTCGACCCGCGGCTGGTCGAGCAGGAGCACTGCACCAACGACCACCGCCGCCGGCTCGACGCGCTCGAGGAGGGCCTCGAGCAGGTGCGCGGCGATCTGCGCTGGATGACCGCGCAGGTGGACCGGATGATCCCGCACGTCGCGGCGCAGGAGGGTCAGCTGGAGGACCTGCGCGAGAAGATCGCGCTGGTGCCGCCGTCGGACCGGCCCGAGATCGCCGAAGCGCGCTCGCTGATCGAAGAGGTGCAGCGCCAGCACGCGCAGATCCGCGCGCGCCTGACCGGGATCGCTCGTTACGAGGACCGCCTGAGCAGGCTCGAAGAGCAGGCGCGCGCCGGGGTTTCCGGATGACCGCTGCGCTGCGGCCCGCCACCGAAGACGACGTCGAGGACATCCGGCGGTGGCGCAACCACCCGTCGGCGCGCGCGGTCAGCTTCACCCAGCACGAGATTTCCCCCGCCGAGCACCGGGCGTGGTGGTCGTCCGTGCGCGACGACCCGTCGCGGCGGGTCCTGGTCTACGAGTACAACGGCGTCTCGGCGGGCTCGGTGACCTACACGTTCCTCGACACCGAGGCCCGCACGGCGAAATGGGGCTGCGCGCTCGATGTCGATGGGCTCGGCCGGGACGTGCTGCCCGCGTGGCTCAAGCTCGAAGGCGTGTTGATCGACTACGCCTTCGACACGTTGGAACTGAGCATGCTCGGCGGCGAAGTGCTGCTCGAGAACAAGCAGGTTTGGCAGTTGCACAAGCGGTTCGGGTTCACCGAGGCGCAGCGGTACACGCAGGAAATCGACGGGGTGGCGCACGAGGTGCTGTGGATGGAACTGACCGCGGCGGCTCGGGAATCAGCGAAGGGGAAGCGGCGCAAATGACCGTGCGCATCGGAAAGCACGAGATCGGGCCGGAGCACCCGCCGTTCGTCATCGCGGAAATGTCCGGGAACCACAACGGTGATCTCGACCGCGCGCTCGCGATCGTCGACGCGATCGGCGAATCCGGCGCGCAGGCGGTGAAACTGCAGACCTACCGCCCCGACACCATCACGATCGACGCCGACGGCCCCGCGTTCCGCATCGGCGACGGGCATTCCCTGTGGGGCGGGGAAAACCTCTACCGGCTTTACGAACGCGCGCACACGCCGTGGGAATGGCACGAGAAACTGTTCGCCCGCGCCCGCGAGCACGGGCTGGAGATCTTCTCCAGCCCGTTCGACCCGACCGCGGTCGCACTGCTCGAATCGCTCGACGCGCCCGCGTACAAGATCGCGTCCTCGGAGATCGTCGACCTGCCGCTGGTCGATCTTTGCGCGCGCACCGGCAAACCGCTGGTCATTTCGACCGGGATGGCGAGCGTCGCGGAGATCGACGCGGCGGTGCGGACCGCGCGCGCCGCCGGGAACGACCAGCTCGTCGTGCTGGGCTGTACGGCGAGCTACCCGGCTTCGCCGTCGGAGAGCAACCTGCGCGGGCTGCCCGTGCTCGCCGGGGTCACCGGCACGCTCGTCGGGCTTTCCGATCACACGCCCGGGATCGGCGCGCCCCTCGCGGCCGTCGCACTGGGCGCCGTCGCGATCGAAAAGCACGTGACGCTCAAGCGTGACGACGGCGGCGTGGACTCCGAGTTTTCGCTGGAACCGTTCGAACTGGCCGCTTTGGTCACCGAAAGCAAGCGCGCGTGGGAAGCGCTGGGGCGGGCGGTGATCGGGCCCCGCGAAAGCGAAAAGGAAGGCCTGCGGTTCCGGCGCTCGCTCTACGTCGTGGCGGATGTCGCCGCGGGCGATCCGGTCACGCGCGAGAACGTCCGCTCAATCCGCCCAGCGGGCGGCTTGGCACCAGCCGAGATCGACGTCGTACTGGGCCGCACCTTCACCCGGGACGCCGCGAAGGGCACCCCGTTGACCTGGGACCTCGTCTAACGCTCTGTTCCAGTGCCGCGGCCCTCGCCGTACGAACGGACCGTTCGTACGCCTAGGGGAGCCCCTGATTTCACGTTACCGCGACCCACCGACATTCTTCGCGGGCGAGTTCGGTCAGGCGCCGAAGAACGCGCGCACCCCGTCGATCACTCTGTCCACATCGGACGAAGTGAGCGCGGGGAAGAGCGGCAGCGAAAGCTCTTCGGCGTAGAAGCGTTCCGCGTTGGGGCACAGGCCCCGCCGGTACCCGAGATCCTCGAACACCGGGTGCCAGTAGGCCGGGATGTAGTTGACCTGCACGCCGATGCCGAGCCCCCGCAGGTGGTCGAACATCGCGCGCCGCCTGCCTTCCAGGACGCGCAGCGGGTACAGGTGCCACACCGGGTCCGCGCCCTCGCGGCACGCGGGGGTGCGCACACCGTCGAGGTCGGCGAACGCTTCCGTGTAGCGCGCGTGAATTTCCGCCCGCCGCTGCTTGAACGCGGCGAGCCGCTTCAGCTGGCTGCTTCCCAGCGCGCACAGCACGTCCGGCAGCCGGTAGTTCAGCCCGAACTCGTGCACTTCCTGGTGCCACGGGCCTTCGTCGGGGTAGCGCTGCGCCGCCTTGTCCCGCACCAGGCCGTGGTTGCGGAACGCGCGCGCCCGTTCCAGGAGTTCGCCGGAGGCCACCACGGCGCCGCCTTCGGCGGTGGTGAGGTTCTTGGTGGGGAAAAAGGAGAACGTGGTCAGGTCCGCGATCGAGCCGACCGGCCTGCCGTGCCACGTGCCGCCGATCGAATGCGCCGCGTCCTCCAGGAGCAGCGCGTCCCCCGCGACGGCCTTCAGCTCGTCCAGTTCGGCCGGGTGCCCGGCGTAGTCGACGGCCGCGACGACCTTCGTGCGCGAGGTGACCGCCGCCTTCGCCGCGGCGGGGTCGAGGTTCGCGGTGTCCTCTTCGACATCGGCGAACACCACCTTCGCGCCCCGCAGGACGGCGGTGGCCGCGGTCGCGACGAACGTCATCGGCGAGGTGACCACCTCGTCGCCGTCGCGAATCCCGGCCGCCGCATAAGCCGCGTGCAGCGCGGCGGTGCCCGAAGTGACGGCCACCGCGGGCACCCCGCCGGTGTACTCGGCGAGATCGCTTTCGAACCGCGCGACCGCGGGGCCGGTGGTCAGCCAGTCGCCGCGCAGCACCGCCGCGACCGCTTCGACATCTTCATCCACAATGGACTGACGGCCGTACGGCAGGAAGTCACCCATACTGCTCGACCAGCCGCCGCAGCTCGTCCGCGTCGAGCCACAGGTCGTTCGTGTCGGACCGGTAGGCGAACCCGTCCGGCACCGGCTCGCCGTCGGACGGCGGTTCGTAGCCCCAGCCCGCGATGTGCGGCTGCACGATGTAGCGGTCGCTCAGCTTCACCGTCCGCCGCGCGTCGTCCGGCGCGATCATCTCCTCGTGCAGCTTCTCGCCCGGCCGCACGCCGACCTCGTGCATCGGGCTGCCCGGCGCGATCGCCTGCGCCAGGTCCACCAGCCGCATGCTCGGGATGCGCGGCACGTACAGCTCGCCGCCGTGCATCTGGTCGAACGAGTCGACCACGAACTCCACCGCCTGCGGCAGCGTGATCCAGAACCGGGTCATGTCCTTGTGCGTGATCGGCAGCGACTCGCCCTTTTCGGCGAGCCCGCGGAAGAACGGGATCACGCTGCCCCGCGAGCCCATCACGTTTCCGTACCGCACGACCGAAAACCGCGTCGGATGCGTGGCCGCGTAGTGGTTCGCGCTGATGAACATGCGGTCCGCGGTCAGCTTCGTGGCGCCGTAGAGGTTGATCGGGCTCGACGCCTTGTCGGTGGACAGCGCGACGACCTTCTTGATGCCGGTGTCGATCGCGGCCTCGATCACGTTCTGGGAGCCGATCACGTTCGTCTGCACGAACTCGAAGGGGTTGTACTCGCCGGTGTCGACCTGCTTGAGCGCGGCCGCGTGCACCACGTAGTCGACGCCGTGCATGGCGCGTTCGAGGCGGCGGCGGTCGCGGATGTCGCCGATGAACCAGCGGAGCCTCGGGTCGTCGGCGAACAGCTGGCGGGCCTCGTACTGCTTCAGCTCGTCCCTGGACAGCACGACGAGCCTGCTCGGGTTCAGCTCGGCCAGCGCGTAGGTGATGAACGCCTTGCCGAAGGAACCCGTGCCGCCGGTGAGCAGGATGCTCGAGCCTTCGAGCTCGCTCATCGATGACCTCCGCGTTCGGTGACTTCTGCCGTCGGCCATCATGTCACCCATGCGTGCCCAGCCCGCCGGGAACACCGTGAACGCCGTCATCCAGGCGCGCGCTTCGTCGACCCGGCTGCCGGGCAAGGTGCTGCGCCCGCTGGGCGGCCGCAGCGTGCTCGGCTGGGTCGTGCGCGCCGCCGCGGCCACGCCCGGGATCGACGAGGTGATCGTGGCCACCTCGGACGCCGCGGACGACGACCCCGTCGCCGAAGAGGCCGTGCGCCTGGGTGCGGCGGTGGTGCGCGGCCCGCTCGACGACGTGCTGGCGCGGTTCGTGCTCGCCTGCGAGCGGTACCCCGCGGACGCGGTCGTGCGGCTGACCGCCGACTGCCCGCTGCTCGATCCCGAGGTGATCGGCCGGATCGTCACGCTGTGGCGCGCGGACCCGTCGATCGACTACCTGAGCGCCACGCTCGTCGGCGGCACGCTCGGCCGCACCATGGCGCGCGGGTTCGACGCGGAGCTGGTGCGCCGCGAGGTGCTCGCCGAGCAGGACGCGATCGCGACCGGATCGGCCCGCGAGCACGTGACCCTGGGCGTCTACGGCGATCCCGACCGGTATTCGTGCGTCGGCGTGGTGGTGACCCCGCCGTCGGAGGACCTGCGGGTCACCGTGGACACGCCGGAGGACCTGGCGCTGCTCGAAGCGATCGTCGCGGAGCTCGGCGACGGGATCCCCGGGTGGCGCGCGGTGGTGTCGCTGCTGCGGTCGCGCCCGGACCTGGTGGCGCTGAACGCGCGGGTCGAGCAGAAGAAGCTCACCGGATGACCAGGCTCCTGCTGCGCGCCGACTCGTCGGCGACCATCGGCGCCGGGCACATCGCGCGCGTCGTGGCCTTCGCGGAAGAAGCCGTCCGTCGCGAGTGGACGGTCGAGTTCTCCGGGCACACCGAGAACGCGGGCTGGCTCGCGTCCCGGCTGGACGAACTGGGCGTCCGCCGCCTGCCCCCCGTCGAACTCGGTTCCGCGGCAAGGAAATTCGACGCGGTTCTCGTCGATCACTACGGAATCGGCGAGGTGCGCGACGAGGTGCGCGCGGCGGGCGCGGTGCTGGTGTCCATGGAGGACGGCACGTTCGGCAGGCGCGCCGCCGACGTCGTGGTGGACTGCGGGTTCGCCCCCGCGCCGCGTCCGGACGACGGGTCGACGACCGTCCTCAGTGGACCGAAGTACGCGCCGGTGCGCGGTGTGGTCCGTGCGGCGCGGGAAAAGCGCGCGGCGCGCGAGACCGAGCACACTCCGCCGCGCGTGCTCGTCGTGCTCGGAGGCGGCGGGGTGTGGGTCGACGCCGTCGAGTCCCTTTTGGTCGCTTTGCGCGACACCGGCCTGCCGTTCTCCGCGGAAGCGCTCGTGCGCGGCGAACCGTCGGTGCCCGAAGCCGGGCCGGGCCAGGAATTCCGGCTGTCCCCGCCGGGGACGAACCTGCCCGAGCTGCTCGCCGAAACCGATCTCGCGATCAGCGCCGCCGGGGTCACCCTGCTCGAACTGTGCTGCATCGGCGTGCCCACCGCGCTCGTGCAGCTCGTGGACAACCAGGCGACCGGTTACCGCGCCGCGCTCGACCTCGGGCTCGCCACCGGGATCGGCACCGTCGACGGGCTCGACGCGAACGAAGTCCTCACCGGACTCCTCGGCAGCGCCGCGAAGCGGGCAGAGCTGGCGGCCGCGGCGTCCACCGTCATCGACGGCCGCGGCGCGGCGCGCGTGCTCGACGCCGTGCGGTCCGAAACAGACGCTGGGTAGCACGGCGGTCCCGCCTTGCGCCACCCGATCGTGGCCTGCCTAGCATGGGCCCATGGCGGATCCGGACGAAAGCGCCGAGCAGGTCACCCCACCGCGCTACTACCTCGTGGCACCCACGGGTTTGCCCAACTACGGCGACGAACTGATCGCGGCGATGTGGCTGCGGCACCTCGCCGAGGTCGCGCCCGACGCCGACGTGTGGGTCGACACGCACTCACCGGGCCCCGCCGCCGTCCTGCTCGACGGGCTGCACCCGCGCGTGCGGTTCACCGACACGTTGTGGCGGCTCTGCTGGGAAGCGCCGTCCGAGGAGCCGTGGGAGGTCGCGTCCTGGGTGCAGGCCGCGGTGCACAACCCCGGCATGGCCCCGCGCTGGCACCACGGCATCGAACTGCTCGCCACCGCCGACGTGGTGCACCTCGTCGGCGGCGGGTACGCCAACGCGGTGTGGCCGCGGCACATCGGGCTACTCGCCGGCGCCGTGGCGGCGGTCAAGCGGTCCGGCGGGCGTGCCGCGATGACCGGGCAAGGCCTGCTGCCGGTG
The DNA here is from genome assembly GCF_018736145.1 of Amycolatopsis sp. CA-230715. GTDB lineage: Bacteria > Actinomycetota > Actinomycetes > Mycobacteriales > Pseudonocardiaceae > Amycolatopsis. Next base: position 3,850,947 of record NZ_CP059997.1, on the reverse strand, counting down.
CGCGACGAAACCACCGCGCTGCTGTGCGCGCTGGCGGACCGGTTCGACCTCGTCGACGTCCGCGACGACCCCTCCGCCGAACTGCTCTCCGTCAGCACCGGCGTCGACGACGCGTTCCTCGCCGTGCGGCCCGAGCTGTACGCACCGGCCGACGACGCGCCGGAAGTGATGCTGTGCCTGCAATCCGACCTCGTCGAAGGCGGCGCCGCGAAGCTCGCCGCGATGGCGCTGTCGACGCTGCGGTCGTGGAAGGTCGCCCCGGAGCGGATCGGCGTCGTCGAAGGCGTGCCGCGCGTCGACCGTGACGTGTACGCGTTGTTCGAACAGGAAATCCCGGGCGCCCGGTTCTACCCGTTCGCCGAGATCTGGGACGGCGGGCTGCCGGTCTCGCCCGGCCAGACCTGGCTGTCCACCCGCTTCCACCTGCACCTCGCGGCCGCCGCCGGGGGCGCGCCCGGTGTCGCGATCTCGGTGCGGCCGGACTACTACGCGGTCAAGCACCGCTCGCTGGCCGCGCTCGGCTCCGGGTGGACCGTGCACGAGGACCTGGCCACCGTGCCCGACCGGCCGACCGGCTCCGGTTTCGACCGGTCGGCCGTCGAGGACTACGCCGCCGCGAAGCGGGCCATCGCGAACCGGATCTACCCGGAGCCGCCGCCCGCCCCGCGCCGCCTGTTCCCCCGCCTCGGCCGTTCCTGACCGCGTTCAGCCCGCTAAACGCGGTTTGGGGGAGTCAGAGGTACTGGCCGGTGCCGCTGATGCCCGGTGTCGGGCCCTCGTGGGTCGCCGAGCTGCCGGGCGGCAGGCCGCGCCGCATCTGCTCCAGCTGCACCCTCGCCGCCATCTGCTGCGCGAACAGCGCCGTCTGGATGCCGTGGAACAGGCCCTCCAGCCAGCCGACGAGCTGAGCCTGCGCGATCCGCAGCTCCGCGTCCGACGGCGTCTGGTCCTCGGTGAACGGGTGCACCAGCCGCTCGAGCTCGTCCTGCAGCTCGGGCGCGAGCGCCTGCTCCAGCTCCTTGATCGAGGTCTGGTGGATCTCGCGCAGCCGGTTGCGGCTCGCGTCGTCGAGCGGTGCGGCGCGGACCTCCTCCAGCAGCTGCTTGATCATCGTCCCGATCCGCATCACCTTCGCGGGCTCTTCGACGAGATCGCCGACGGACTCGGTGTGTTCGATCTCGCCGTCGGCCCCCTGCGTGAGGCGCGCGGTGCCGACCGGGGAGCCGTCCGGGCCGACGACCACCACGTGGTGTGACTGTTCGTCGTCGCCGTTACCGGCTGTGTCTGAATTCGAGGAAATCGGCTCGCTCATGTGCTCCATCCTGGCCTACGTCCGGCACGCTCCGCAGTGCGCGCCGGTGACATACCGGCGGTCCGTGTCCGAGCGTAGCGAGACCGGTCGCGCGGCGTGGCCGCAAGCCCAACCCCGCCCGCGAGGCGAAACCGCACCTCCGTACGGTGTCACCATGGCGTTCGACGTCGCTCGAATTCGTGGGTTGTTCCCCGCGCTGGGTGACGGCTGGATTCACTTCGACGGCGCTGCCGGAATGCTGGTACCTGAACAGGTCGCCTCGGCCGTGTCGACGGCGATGCGCGCACCGGTTTCCGGACCGGGGGGCGCTTTTCCGGCCTCCCAGCGCGCGGAAACGATCGTGACCGCCGCGCGGCGCGCGGTGGCGGACCTGGCCGGGGCCGACCCGGCCGGTGTCGTGCTGGGCCCCAGCGCTTCGGTGCTGCTGCGCCGCCTCGGCGACGCGCTGTCGGAGCGGTGGACGCTCGGTGACGAGGTCGTGGTGTCCCGGCTCGACGAGCAGGCGAACCTCGCCCCGTGGAAGCGCGCCACGAAGCGGGCCGGTGCCGTGCTCCGGTGGAGCGAGATCGACATCGAGACCTGCGAGCTGCCCGCGTGGCAGTACGAGAACCTCGTGTCGGCGCGCACCAAGGCCGTCGCGATCACCGCGGCCTCCGGCTCGGTCGGCACCAGGCCGGACGTCCCGACGATCGTCGAGTTCGCCAAACGGGTCGGCGCGCTGGTGGTCGTCGACGGGACCTACGCGGCGCCGTTCGTGCCGCTCGACATCGCCGAGATCGGCGCCGACGTGATGGTGCTGTCCGCGCAGTCGTGGGGCGGCCCGTCGATCGGCGCGCTCGTGTTCCGCGACCCCGAACTGCTGGAGCGGCTGCCGTCGGTCTCGCTCGACCCCGGCGCGCGCGGACCCGCGCGGATGGAGCTCGGGCCGCACGCCTACCCGCTGCTCGCCGGTGTCGTCGCCTCGGTCGACTACCTCGCCGGACTCGACGACGCCGCCACCGGCTCGCGCCGCGACCGCCTCGTCACCTCGCTCGGCTCCGCGAAGTCCTACCACGCGGGCCTGCTCGCGCAGCTGTCCACCGAACTGCGCTCACTGCGGCACGTGATGGTCATCGGCGACGCGATGCGCAGGATCCCCGCGCTCGCGTTCACCATCGCCGACAAGAAGGCGCCCGAGGTCGCCGATTACCTTGCCTCGCAAGGGCTTTGCGCGTTCGCTGACGACGGGTCGAGTGGGGTGTTCGCGTCGTTGGGGGTGGGTGAGGTGGGTGGTGCGGTGCGGATCGGGTTGGCGCATTATTCGAACGTGTTCGAGATCAACCAGTTGATTCGGGTGTTGGAAGAGCTGCGTTAGGACTTCGCGGCCAGCAGCACCTTGCCGAACACGCCGCCTTCGTCCAGCGCGCGGTGCGCCGCCGACGCCTCCGCCATCGGCGTCACCTGGCCCACGATCGGTTGCACAGCGCCGTTTTCCACCAGCGGCCAGAGCCGTTCGCGGACGTCGGCGACGATCCTGCCCTTGTCGTCGACGGGCCGCCCCCGCAGCCCGGCCGCCGCCACGGAAGCGCGCTTGCCGAGCAACGCGGCGATGTTCAGTTCGCCCTTGATGCCGCCCTGCATGCCGATCACGGCGAGCCGCCCGCCGGTCCGGAGTGCGTCGATGTTGCGGCCGAGGTACTTGGCGCCCATGTTGTCCAGGATCACGTCCGCGCCGCCGAACTCCTTGCGCACCTCTTCGACGAAGTCCTGCTCGCGGTAGTTCACCACCAGGTCGGCGCCGAGCTGGCGGCACCGGTCGAGCCGCTCCGGCGAGCCCGCGGTCACCGCGACCGACGCCCCGAGCGCCTTGCCGACCTGGATCGCGTGCGTGCCGATCCCGCCCGCGCCGCCGTGCACCAGCAGTACTTCGCCCTCGGTGAGCCCGGCGCCCATCACCACCATCGACCACACCGTGCAGGCGACCTCGGGCAGCCCGGCGGACGCCAGCACGCCCACCTCACCGGGCACCGGGAGCAGCTGAACGGCGGGCACCACGACCTTTTCCGCGTACCCGCCGCCCGCGAGCAGCGCGCACACCTCGTCGCCGACCTGCCAGCCCTCGACACCCGGGCCCAGTTCTGCCACCGTGCCGGAGCATTCGAGACCGAGGATCTCGCTCGCGCCCTTCGGCGGCGGGTAGTTCCCTTGGCGCTGCAGCAGATCGGCGCGGTTGACCGCGCTCGCCGTCACGTCGAGCAGCACCTCGCCCTCGCCGGGCACCGGGTCGGGGACCTCGGTCCACTCGAGAACGTCAGGGTCGCCGAATTCGCGGATCGTGATCGCGTGCATGCGCCCGACTGTATGCCCGTCGCGACGGGCGCGGCCACGTGAGTGCGATCAACCCAGGTCGCGCGCGCCGAAGGTGTCGCAGCGCGCGGGATCACCCGTGGAATAGCCGGTGGTGAACCACTTTTCCCGCTGCTTCGAGGTGCCGTGTGTGAACTTCGACCGGTCGACCCTGCCGCCGCCGAGCTTGGTCTGGATGTAGTCGTCGCCGATCCGGGACGCGGTGTCCAGCGCCCGCTTGAGGTCGTCGTCGGTGATGTCGGAGATGAGCGGTTTCCCGCTTTCCGTCGGGGTCGTGGTGGCGTGGTTCGCCCACACCCCGGCGTAGCAGTCCGCCTGCAGTTCCAGCCGCACCGAACCGGACGTGGCGCCGCTGCCCTTGCCGACCCGCGAGGACGTGCCCAGCAGGTTCTGCACGTGGTGCCCGTACTCGTGCGCGAGCACGTAGGCCTCGGCGAAGGGGCCGCCCTGCGCGCCGAACCGCGTGCGCAGCTCGTCGAAGAACGCCAGGTCGATGTAGACCTCGGAATCGGCGGGGCAGTAGAACGGCCCGACGTCGGAAGAGGCGTTGCCGCAACCGGTGCGCACGCCGCCGTTGAAGAAGTTCGTCGGCGCCTTGCGGTAGGTGGTGCCGGAACGCTGGAGCTGCGCGCCCCAGTAGTCTTGGATCGAATTGATCGTCGCGACGATCGCGCAGTCGTGCTTGCGGTTAGCGTCCGCGCCGGTCCGGCACTCCTGCGAGAGCGAGCCGTTGTCGACCTGCTTGCCCGCGCCGACGCCGCTGAGGCCACTGGTGCCCGCCACGTTCGAACCGCCGCCGAGGCCGCCGCCGAACTGGGAGAACAGGAAGTAGATCACGATCCCGACGATCCCGAGGCCGCCGCCGCCGAGCGCGACCCTGCCGCCGATCCCGCCGCCACCGCCACCGCCGCGCAGGTCCTGGACTTCGGAGGTGTCGAGGCCTGCGTCATCGTCGAATCTCACGGTGCGGAGAATATCGTGCGGACCCCGCAAATGCCTGGGTGCGGCCCCCGTCGGAGACCACACCCAGGACTTACCGAGGTTTGTCCATTGTATTTGTTGGACAGGTGTTGTTCTGTCTGTCTAGCGGTTGGCCACGCGCGGGTCATTTCGGCGTCCTGCGCTGCCGGCACGTCTCAGAAGCCGCGCCGAAGCAGGCTCGAATCACGCCGCTGTGCGCGAAGAGAAGTGGAAGAGCGCACTCGAAGGTTCGCCCGTACTGCTCACAATCGCGACCGGGCTGGTGTCAGGCCACCTCGATCGTGGGGTCACAGCAGGTGGTCAACCGCAAGGAACCGTTCGTCACCGCACCACCTTGCCTCTCCCGGGAAGGGGCCCGAACAGACGAACCCGGTGGCCCGTCTCGGCTCGGGTCTGGCACCCGATGACATCCAAGGATGCGCCTTTGTGGCCCAAGTCTCAACCGTTTCGTAATCGCACGAACGGGGAAACTTTTCACGAACTGCGCGCCGAGCCATTCCCCGCGACGAGGTCGAGACCGGGCGGGCAGCGCTTTCGAGTCGTGGAGGTTCTACTCTGCGTAGATGACCGAGGGAGCGGTGTGACCGAAGAAGCCAACGGCGTCCGGTGGCTGAGTGACGACGAGATGCACGCGTGGCGTTCGTACATCGTCGCCACGATGAGACTGCGCCAGCGCCTCCACCGGGAACTCGCCGAACGTCACGACGTGTCGCTCACCGACTACGAGGTGCTCGTCTGCGTGTCCATGCAACCGGACTACCGGATCCGGATGAACGAACTGGCCACCCTCCTCGGCTCCACCAAGAGCAAGCTCTCCCACCAGGTCGGCCGGATGGAGGTCGAGGGGTACCTGCGGCGCGTCAAGGACCCCGAGGACCGCCGCGGCGTCGTCGCCGAACTGAGCCCCGAAGGCATGGCACTGCTGGAAAGCGCCGCCCCCACCCACGTCGAAGGCGTTCGCGCGCACCTCATCGACCTGCTCTCCACCGGCGAACAAGCCGTCCTCGGCGAAGCCTTCACGAAGGTCTTGGAACACCTGTCGGCCACCGACACCTGAACCGCTACCCTCGTGCACAGGGAAGCGTGGCAGAGCGGCCGAATGCACTCGCCTTGAAAGCGAAAGTGGAGAAATCCACCTCGACCGAGAGCCCCACCCGAAGAAATTTGAGCCTCTGACCAGCTAAAACCATGGTCTGAAGATCAAGTTGCAGTACGTCGGGGAGCGAGCACAGCGCTTCCAACACGCTCGCCTGGTGCCACTACGAGACCAGGTTGGTGAGCATGAGGCACGACTACAAGTACGCACCCGGCGAGTGGGGAACGCTCGGGCGCGAGTGGCGCCGTTCCCTCGAGGCGGACAACAAATCAGACAACACGGTGAGGATCTACCTCGGCGTGCTGTGCCAGTTGGGCACTTGGGCGATGGCCCTCGACGAGCCGTACGAGCCAACGGAAATCCCTACGTCCGCGCTCCGCGACTACGTGAAGAAAGTCCTCGACGCGACGAGCCCCGGCAACGCGCACAACCAGTTCCGAACGATGCGCACCTTCTTCAATTGGTTGGTGACCGAAGAAGAAATTGGTCGGTCGCCTATGGCCACGATGAAGGCGCCGCACTACGAACCGCCGGATGTCCCGATCCTGTATCAGGACATGATGGGCGCGCTTCTGGAAACGTGCCCCGGGCGTGACTTCGTTGACCGGCGCGACAACGCCATCTTGCGGTGTCTGTGGGCCACCGCGGGGCGGCGCCGCGAGGTCTCGGTGCTCAACCTCGACGATGTCGACCAGGACTACGACGAACTGAAAGTGTTCGGCAAGGGGCGCCGCTTCCGCACGATTCCGTACGGAGCGAAAACCGGCCAAGCAATCGCCCGGTACTTGCGCGTGCGTAACCGGCACCCGCAGGCCGCTCTACCGGCGTTGTGGCTCGGCGCGACTGGCCAAGGTGGGATTACACCCGAGGGTGTCCGAGCAATCGTTGCTCGGCGAGCCACGCAGGCCGGCATCGGGCACGTGCACCCTCACATGTTCCGCCACGCTTACGCGCACTACTGGCAGCTAGAGGGCGGCAACGAGAACGACCTCATGCGGATCATGGGGTGGAAGTCGCGCGAGATGCTCGGCCGTTATGGGTCGAGCGCGGCGAGCGAACGCGCGCACAAGTCGGCCCGTGAGATGGCCATCGGCGACCGCGTCTAGTCGGTGCCACGCGGCGCGCTGTGCTGGTGTCATGGAGCCAGAGGGGATGACACCGGCGCAGCGCACCACGCGCGCGAAGATCGCTGCTCACACTTCGTGGGCGAACACCTCGGATCGATCGGCGCGCACCGCTCCGGCTCGACGTGCCGCTCGTGATCGGTTCGAGAAGCAGATCGACCCCGAGGGGACGCTACCGCCGCGCGAGCGGGCTCTCAGGGCCGAGTCTGCGCGCCGCGCCTACTTCTCGGCGCTCGCGCTCCGCAGCGCTCGCGCTCGGCGGAGGCAGCAGTGACCGCGACTAGTTTGCGCTGGTCACCGAAGTTTGGCGGTAGCGGCGGGATTCGAACCCGCGGAGGGCAGAACCCTCGCATGTTTTCAAGACATGTTCCTTCGGCCGCTCGGACACGCTACCGCGTACGAGGGTAGCCGATCCTCGATCGCAGGTGAGCAGCCGCCGAGTTGGTCACCGGGCCGTAGCATGTCGCCACGTGGCTACCGAAGCGGACAGGCAAGAGCTGACACGTTGGAAGATCCACGGCGAGCGGCTCGTCGACGACACACGTCGTGATCGGGTGAGTATCGCCTCGGTCGAGCTACCCGACGGTGTGACCTTTGAACAGTGGGTGTTCCGCATTCGCAAGGCCGCGATGATGGCCGTGCTTGACGATCAAGACCGGGTGCTCATGTTGTGGCGGCACCGGTTCATCATCGATCGGTGGGTCTGGGAGCTGCCTGGCGGCTACGTGAATCCGGACGAAGATCCTGCGGTGACTGCGGCACGTGAGGTCGAGGAAGAGACGGGCTGGCGGCCCCTCGACGTCGAACCGCTCGGCTCGTTGCAGCCCATCGTCGGCAGTGCCGACGCTGAGAACCTGCTGTACGTGGCTCGGAGGTCTGAGTACATCGGCGAGCCGGAGGACATCAACGAGGCCGAGCGGGTCGAATGGATTCCCCTCGACACGGTCCGGGACCGCATCCTTAAGGGCGAGATTGTCGGTGCAGCGTCACAGGTCGCGCTACTTCACGTCCTCGCGTTCTACCGCTGAGCCCTACGCCGGTGTGGGAACGCCAACGGCGCTCATCTGCGCGTAGAGGGTGCGCACCCGGCGGTCGGTCCTATGGGGAGCAAGCCGCCGGCCAACGTCGGCGAGGTAGGCGCCACCCCTGATCGACCGAACGTTCTCACTCATCCGCACCGCCTTCGTCGCCTCGGCGCACGCTTCGTCGACCCGGCCTTGGTCAGCCAGGATCGACGAGAGAAGTGCGGTATTGAACAACCGACCGCGGTCGTACCCGTCGCTCATGCTGAGCGACCGACGGGCGAACTGCTCAGCCTCCGCGAAGTGGCCGAGATCGCGGAAGGTGTGAGCGAACTTGGCAGACAAGTAGGCGTTGTCGAAATAGCTCAGCCAAGCCGGCCCGGAGCCAGGTACGAACCGCTCGAAAGCCCGTTCGGCCTCACCGAGCGCCGCGAAGCACGACCCGGTGTTTCCCTTGAGCGCCTGGCCGTGAGCTTCCAACACGGCCGCCTCGGCTTGCAGCGCAACCAGGCCGGAACGCTTCGCCGTTCGCCTGGACGCGAGCGCCATGTCGACCGCGATGTCGTGGGACCGGTTGAACGCCGCGTGGTGCGACATGGCGGCAAGCATCTCGGCCTCGAGCGCATCGTCGCCGGCGTCCTGCGACAGCTTCAACGCGTCGCGCAAGTGCCGTTGCCCGTCCGCTGCGTTACCGACGTCGTAAGCGCTCCACCCCGCGACCTGGTGTAGCTCAGCGGCGGCGGCGAACAGTTCGTTTCGAGCGGCTGTCGTCCTGCTGGTGTCCTTCAGCATCGGCGTCACGCTCGAGGTCAAGTAGCTGGTGATTGTGGTCGTTCCGCGGCTGTGTCCGCCACCGAACCGGTTGTCGAGCTGGCGGAACGTCTCCGTCATCTGACGGACGATCTCGGCGTCGGTGCTTCGGGACTTCGTCGATCCGGACGCGGTCGCCGGGGTCGAGCCGAGCAGGGACGCGCCAATCGCTGTGACGCCTACGCTTGCGGTCTTGAAGAACTGTCGCCGTTGCACGTCATCGAGGCTAACCGCGACTGTGGGCTCGGCCGATTCTTCGGACGTATGGGAAACGCTGAACCAGAGCAGCGCGCGCGGCACGTGTAGAGCCGTTGCCCAACGCTCGAGCTTGTGCAGATCGCTCGGAGGTCGGGCGTCGGGAGCCTCGAGGCGGCTCACCTGCGCTTGCGTGAGGTCGAGCCACAGGCCGAGTGCGGCTTGTGAGACACGGGGCTTGTGTTCTTGGCGGTAGGCCGCGAAGAACCAGCCGAAGTGATGCGCCTTGAGCGCGGTGCGGATGCTGTCCGCTTCCCAGAACGGTTCAGGCTGGGGCTGCGCCACGTGGGAGATCAGCCGGCGTGTGCAGGAGCCGCAGTAGTCGCTTACGCGGTCGCGAGCCAGTCGTGCGCCGCACGCTTCACACGTTCGCGCTGCTCTCCGCACCGTGGTCGCCCCTCGTTCGCAGTTCACTGCGCAGTGTATGTGACCCACCACGCTATGTCACAGATTCTATGCGGGACATGTATGGAATCCGGCGTTAAGACGCTGTACCTGCCGGATCTCATGCGCGCTTGTCGTTTTCCGCGGGTGGTCTCCGGCGGACGCTCAATGCATGTACGAGGTAGCTCACGGTAACAACGCCACGTCGCGCTACGTCGCGACCCCGGTTGAGTGGGTCGCCGCATGAGCGCCGGCGAGGTTGTCGTGCGAGCGGTTGTCGGGGCTGTGGCTGGCGCCGCTGTGGTTGCTGCCGTGATCCCGTACTTGCGTCAGGTCCGTCGAGACCGTGCTCGCTTTCTGGGCGAGCAGGAGTCGGCTAAACCTCGTAACGGCCGGAAACCGGGCGGCATGTCCGGCGACCCTCTCGAGTTCGTGGCGGATGCGGGGAGTGAGCCCCCCGGCCCTCCGCATCCGCCACGTTCCAACGCTGCGGCCCGGCGGAAGGTTGCCATGACTGGCGAGGTTTTCGCTCATGCCGGAGCGCAAATACCCGAACGTGATCGCGTGATCGTTTGGCATCACCTCACCTATGAAAGTCGACCTATTCGGGTTGCGTATTGGTGGGCGACAAGTTTCGGAAAATTTTTTACGATAGGTGTTCTTTTTTTCGTAACGTCGATCGTTGCTGTGTTTGGTGACTATTCGTCTGTCTTTCTGATTGCAACACTGTCGACTAGTGCGGTACTTATCGGACTTCCCGCGGTCAAGCTGCACCGCATCGCGTGGCAGGCCCTAAATCTGGCGGCTGGTGTATATGCGGTCGCGCTCAAGGGAGTAGAAGATGCGGACGAGTAAAGATGCTATTGATGCACTGGTCTCTCGCGGTTTTCGAGCGATACCCCTTGCCGGATCGCCGAGTCAGCCAGAGAGCGTGTTGTTTACGCTTGGCTGGGACGAGCCATACATGGACGAGGTTCTCGTTCGAGATGAACAGGACGCTACGGCGTGCCGTCACCGGCTTGAGAATGGAATCGACTTCTCCGACCGTAAGCATGTCGTCTGGTTCAAAGACGGATCGGTCCTGGAGGTGGTCGACGAAATCCTGCATCGTCTGCCGCATCCGTCTAACCCCAATGCGCCAAGGCTTGTGATACCGACGCCGGGAAATCTGTGGATTCCGCCGAGTGTGCGAATAGAAGTTCGTTCGTAGTTCTCGGCAAATTACTAGCTGCGAGGTTCTTATGCCTTTCGTGACTATCGTCGGTTCTATTATCACACTTGCACTTGCGGTGCTCGTCGGGGTTTTCCTGCGTTGCTATGTTTTCTCGTCGAGTACAGGACGACATGCGCTCGATGTCGCCGACGGTGACCGTTACATCGTTGTTGAGTATGCCGAGGTTGAGGAAATCGTCTACGCGCCTGTGGGCGGAGAGATTGTCGACCAATGCGGCATCGGCTTAGGCGAAGATGACGACTTCCAGGTCAATTCCGTTGGTGCTCGGCCTTATCTAAAAGCGTACTGGCGAACCTCGGGACGTCACCTCATCGACCAAACCGCCGAGTTCGCGGTTTTCGCGTGGGCGGAAGAAGACGGCGAGTACCAAAGCGTGAGCGGGAAACTCGAGTTGGTCGCATGACACGCACGCGGTGCGGAGTCGGGCGAGCGCCACCCACGCGAGAATGCCGGGAACCAACGAGAGAAGGGCCGAACGTGTCGCAACCGATCATGATGCTTGACCACCCCGGATGGCTGCGTGACGACGCTGGGCGCGCTCGGCGTGTGCTCCGGTCGGCTGGCTCGGTGTGGTCGGTGATCTGCACGCCGGTGCCCGTCGGCGGACACCGGATCGACGCCGTCAAGCTTGCTGGCGACACCGACGTCGCACCGGTCTTCGACACGTTCGACCCGCGGACGCTGGTAGGCGATGCGGTGATGTGTGACCCGTTGCGGGCCGACGGCCCCGTCGCTCGCGTGCGCACCTCAGACGTCTGGGAAGCGCTCGGCACAGCGGTTACCCGTCAGGTCATCAAGGCCGCGACTGCGCGCGAGAACTACCGCCGGTTCTGCGAAACCTACGGCGAGCGGTACGACACCACGGCCGGCCCGGTGTGGTTGTTCCCCTCGCCCGAGACCGTGCTCACCTTGTCCGACGCCGAGTTCGACATGCTGCGGATGAAGTTCTTTCGCGGCGGTCTGCGCTCGGCCGCTGAGGCGAGCCTCAAAGCGGCCGATGACTGGGCCGGTTTGACGGGCGAGCAGCTCGTCGCCGCCGTGCAGAGCGTTCGCCGGATCGGCCCTTGGACGGCTGGTGCCACTGCCGCCGACGTCACCAACGACTACAGCCTCTATCCCTTCGCCGACCTCGCGGTGCGCACCTGGGCGGGCAAACTCGCGCCTTCGGTCTCCTGGCCGGAACCCGAACCTGAGTTCGGGCGGTTGTGGCAAGCGATGGCCGGCGCGCAGTTGTCCGAGTGGACGCTGCTCACCCTCGCTTGGGGAGTTCGACATGCAACCGGAGTTGCTCTCTGATCTGATCGCCGGCGCCGACCTTCGCCGGGAAATCGACATTCTGTTCGTCAACGCGCCGTTGCGCGACTACGACCAGCGGCCGCGGGTGAACGACTTCACGTTGCCGGTGCTCGGTATGGCCTACATCGCGACGTACGCGGCCGCGCAAGGTTTCAACGTCGGCGTGCTCGACGCCGAGGCGCACGGGCTCGGCGTCGAGCAGACTGCCCGCTTAGTGAACGCGGCCGCCCCGCGGTGGGTCGGGTTCAACCTGCTTGCGCCCACGTACGCGATCAGCGCGCGAATCGCCGATCGGCTCGACCGCGACATCATGCTCATGCTCGGCGGGCACCAGGCGAAAGCGATGCCGGTCGAGATCCTGCGCGACCGCCGGATGAGCCAGTGCGAAGCATTGGTGATCGGGGAAGGCGAAACGCGGGTCGCCGCTCTGCTCGACGACCACCGACGACGGGCCGAGCTGCCCGGGGTGATGTGGATCGACCCGATCATGCGCACACCAGTCACGGGCGGAGTAGGGAACAGCGCGCACTACCTCACGCCCGATATCAACGGCTTGCCGTTCGTCGACCGGGGATACCTCGCGCAGGACCCGCACCAGGACAACGGCCGGCTCGAGGCGAACATGGTCGGCGCCCGCGGCTGCTTTTACAACTGCTCGTTCTGCGGTGCGGCGAAGTCGGCGAATCCGGATATCACCATCCGCACGCGGGAGCCGCACAACATCCTCAACGAGATGTACGAGCTTCGCGGAGCTGGTGTGAATGCCTTCCGGTTCGTCGACGACTTGTTCCTCGGTGCTCAGCGAGTCATTGAGACGATGATGCGTGCCTTTACTGCCGACCACGTCGGCGACTGGGCGAGGTGGGACGCCACTGGCCGGATTAACGTGCTGCACCGGGCGAGCGATGACGTGCTCGACACGCTCGCGGCGAACGGTCTGCGCGAGGTCGCGCTCGGTGTCGAGTCGGGCAACGAACGCATGTTGACCCGTATCGACAAGCGCATCACCCCGGACATGGCGCGCACGGTGGTCCGCAGACTCACCGAGCGCGGGATCAACGTCAAGGGCTATTTCATCGTGGGGTTTCCGACCGAAGCCTGTGCCGAGATCGACGACACAGTGCGGCTCGTTCACGACCTATGGGACATCACCGATCGCTTGCCGGGCCGGTTCCGCGCGTCGGCGTTCGAGTACCGACCGTACCCCGGTACGCCCGACTGGGGCGAGCTGATGAAGTCCGGCAAGTACACAGCCGAGCAACTGCTCAACTACACCGCCGTTGACCTCACCTCGGATGGCGTCGACGAGTCGATGCGCGAACGTGACGAGTTCAATTTCTCCGTCAACATCCAGTTGAGCGAGGCGCCGATCGACTACGTCCGGCGCAACCTGATTGCTGTCTCCCGGGCGCAGTACGACCGGAGGGCGGCCGCGTGAATGACTTGAGCCGCGGGGTGTTCGTCACCATCGACGGGCCGGCCGGTGTCGGCAAGACCACCACAACCCGGATGCTGCGCGAGTACCTCGGCAAGCGCGGGTATCAGGTGCACGACACGACCGAGCCGTCGCGCGCAGCGCTCGGCGAGATCGCTCGGCATCACACCGAGACCTACCGCGGGCGCGCCCTTGCGTGTTTGGTCGCCGCCGATCGCTATCACCACCTCGAGACCGAGGTGCGCCCGCACCTCGACGCCGGTTCCATCGTCGTGTGCGACCGCTACGTCGCGTCGTCCTACGTGCTGCAACGCATGGACGGCGTGCCGTTGCCGTACGTCGAGGTGATCAACTCGGCAGCCGACCGACCCGACCTCGCTGTCATCTTGCAGGCGCCGCCAGCGATCACAGCGGCGCGAGTCGCAGCTCGCGGCGCGCACGATCGGTTCCACACTGGTGAGTGCTCGAGCAAACAAGAGAGCGACCTGTACGAGGAAACTGCGAAGCGCCTTGCTGCGCGCGGCTATCCAGTCCTCGCCGTGGACACAGGAGAAGCGTCCCCGGTCGATGTCGCCGTCTACCTCACGGCACGAATCGCCGACCTGGTGGAGCGTCCCGACGCGCCAGCGGTGACGGCGTAGCCTCCGGCGGGTCTGCGGCGTGCCCGTCCGGCACCCGCGGGCTCGCAGAGTTGCAACGCCACCTCGTGAGGATCTCGCCGAATGCCGGATGGGCAACACACCATCATTGACGTACACGTTTTGCTTGTCCGCGGTGCCGAGTTGCTACTTACGCAGCGGCGCGGGACCTACGGCGGCGGTATGTGGCACTTGCCGTCGGGAAAGCTCGACGCCGGCGAGTCGCTACCGGCTGGTGCTGCGCGCGAGGCCGAGGAGGAGGTCGGCGTGCGCGTCGACCCCGCCGAGCTGCGCCACGTGCACACGGTGCACGTCGCTGGTTCCGGGCCGATGCCGCGGCTCGGCGTGTTCTTCGAGGCTCGTCGCTGGTCCGGCGAGCCCTGCAACCGCGAACCCGACAAGTGCTCGGCGGTCGAATGGTTCCCGCTCGACAACCTGCCCGACGACGTGATCCCGTACCCGCTCGCCGGCATCCGCGCCTACCTCGACGGCGTCCCGTTCGGCCTGCTTGGCTGGGCTGATCAGCCGCGGCCCGTTCTGGCCTGACCGGCTGCTCAGCGCAGCGAACCCCAAAACTTCTGATTCGCTCGAGTCCAGACGGCATCGTTCAGGTTGAGCGTGGTCGGCAACGGCGCGGCCTGACCGGCGCGGTACACGCTGTACGGGGTTTCGTTGAGCAGTGCGGACGCGCCGGCGCCGGTGGCTGGTGTGGTCGAGGCGAGTCTCGGCGCGGTCCCGCTGCCGGTGGTGAGTCCGGCGAACGCGACGGCGTCGCCGCGGTTCACGGCGAGGGTGCCGAGGTTGACCGACTTCATGCCGACGGTGGCTATCCAGTTCAGCCCGGACACGGTCGCCTTGCGGTCGAGGCTGGACACGGTCGGGCCGACGTAGACGCCGAAGTCGAATCCGGCGAGCCCGGTGTGCGTGGCGTAGACGCAGAACTTCGCGACGCTCGCGAGGAGCGACCGCGGCGCGATGGTGGCCCACACGGTGAGGTAGCCGGGCGAGAGGGTTTCGCCCCAGATTGCATCGGTGCGCCGAAGGGTCGAGACCTGGTCGCCGTAGAGGGTGGTGTCGGTGGCCTGCGCCTCGACGATGGGTAGCTGCCCCATCGTGGCCAGGTCGACCCCGTCGACGGGCACCGGTCCGCGGTACTCGAGTGCGCCGCCCACTACCCGACCACCACCACGCGGTAGGTGCCGGCGGCGCCGAAGGACAACGCGACGTTGTCGGCGTCGGTGAGGTCGACGCCGACGAGTACGAGCGTCGGAATGGTGGTGCTGATGTCGTAGACCGAGACGTCGACGAACTGATTTCCGAGCCCGTGTCGGATGCCGACTCCGCCGGCGCCGGTTGGCGAGACGTCGGCGATGACCTTGCGGGCGACGACGGCGGTGTCGACGGCGACGGCGTCCGCGGTGACGAGGATGCCTCGGCCGGCGCCGACGGCGATCGTGTCCGCGCCGACGGCGAGCAGGCCGGCGCCGGCGAGGGTGAAGCCGTCCGAGCCGGTGCCGTAGACGGCCCACGTCTGCCCGGTCTCGCCCGGGGTGATGCTGCCGTTCGTGGTGAGCAGGTAGAGCCGGTCGCCGTTGGTGGCGCCTTCCTGAACGGCGACGACGGCGCCGCCGCGCAGGTCGCCGGGGCTGTCGGCGTCGGCCGAGCGTGCCCACGCACCGGCCTTGGCGAGGTAGATGCCGTTCTCGACCGGGTCGGCCTGTGCCTTGACGAGTACGCGGTCGTCGGCGTTCGGGGTGATGCCGTCGACGGCGGCGAGCCCGGTGCGGGTAATGGGGCCGGTGGTGGCCAGCCGTACGGCGGCTTTGAACGAGACGCCGGCGGCCGCCGTGGCTACAGCGTCTTGAAGCTGTCCATAGGTGGCGAGGTCGCCGGCGGCCGAGCCCGGCGCGGCGTTGGTGATCCGCTGCGCGCCGACGTTGACGGGCGCAGTCGGGGCGGCGAACTCGTCGAGCCGATACCCGGTGACGGTCGCGCGCAGGTCGGACACGGTCGAGGCCGGCTGGTTGCCGGTGTGGTTCGCGCGGGCGGTCGGGTCGATCCAGTTGCCCGCGGCGTCGCGAATCTTCAACCGGCCGTTGTGGTAGATGACCTGCGCCTCGGCGCCGGCCGGGAGGCTGGCGACCTTGTGCGCGACCAGGTTGCGGGCCTCGTTGAGCCCGTGGTCGGTGTTGGTGCCGAAACGTACATCGGCCATGAGCGGGGTCTCCTAGCTGAGATAGGCCACGCCGGAGCACGGCGCGGAGAACTCGACGCGGACGTGTCCGGCGGCGGGGTAGGTCACGACACCGAGCAGCGGCTCGCCGGTGGACTCGATGACGTGCACACCGGCGGGGGTGAACGAGAGCGGGTGAAAGACGTTCCAGACCGCGGCGGCGATGGTCTGCTCGTGGCGGTGGCCGAACTCGAGGACGTTGCCCGGCTCGCCGGGCGGTGCGGTGTCGACGGGGGCACCGACGGCGAGCCAGTCGAGCGCGACCGGCGGGCCGGCTTCGGGCTCAAGGGCTGCCACGGGTCACCCCCCGAGACACGCGCACGGTGCCCTCGACGATCCGGGCGACGCGGCCGCCGGGGTCGATGAGCAGGACGTCGAAGACGCCGGCGAGCCACGGCCAGACGCGCGAGGTCGCCGCGGTCACGGTGAGCGTGACCCGCGAGTCCGCGGTGCTGGCGCTGCCGGCTGCGGTCGACCACTCGTGCAGCACGTCGCCGGCGTCGATGCGTTCGCGGACCTGCGCGCGCACCGTCCACCCGGAAAGGTCGAGCGGCCGGCCACCTGAGGTGACCGGCCACGCTCGACCCCACTCGGCGCCCTTCTCGATCACGACGTCGTCGTGCAGGGCGGGCACGGGCTACTCCT
This sequence comes from Amycolatopsis sp. CA-230715, assembly GCF_018736145.1. GTDB lineage: Bacteria > Actinomycetota > Actinomycetes > Mycobacteriales > Pseudonocardiaceae > Amycolatopsis. The sequence continues at coordinate 3,834,136 of NZ_CP059997.1, read as the reverse complement.
GCGGATAGGTGGGCGGGCGAGTCGAGCCGAGGAGGAACCGCGCGAGCCAGTTCGGCACCCGCGGCTCGAGCCAGCGCAGGCCGGCGTAGACGGCGCCGAGCACGACGGGAACGGCGGCGGTCTGGCCGAGCCCGTTCGCCGGCTCGGTGAGCCAGTCGGGCAGGCCGAGCGCGACGAGGTAGGCGACGCCGGCCGACCACAGTGCGGGTACAACGGTGCGCACCCACGACGTGACGTGGTCCGAGCGCAGCCACGCGGCGAGCCGCTCGCCGAGCTGGCGCTGCGGGGTGGGGTCGGTCATGGTCACTTCCCCTTCTGCGGGAACGAGTAGCCAATGCGGCCGTTCGTGGCCTCGCCCTTAGCGTTGCGCGCCCGGTACCGGAGCGCGATGCCCTCGAGCCCGCTCGGCACCTGCCAGAAATTCCGCTGTCGGTCGGCGAGCCGGCCGGTGGTCGGTGCGGTGCCGATCAGGCCAACGAGCTTGAGCCCGCCGCCGATGGTGACGACTTCGTACTCGACTTCGCCCCACGCGGCGAAGATCGTGAACCAGGCGTCGCCGACTACCGTCGAGTTGGCGTTGCTCTCGAACGGGAGCGCTACATAGTTCCAGTCGGCGGCGTAGGGCAGGGATACGGGAATGGCAGGCATGTCGACCTCTTTCTGTGGCTGGGATGGGGACGAGAGCAGCGCGGCGAGCTGGTCGCGGTTGCCGCGGTAGGCGTTGGCGTCGACGGGGGTGTGTCCGGCGACGGTGGCCGAGCTGGTGAACTGCAAGACCTCGACACCGGCGCCGCCGTAGCCGTCCCAGTAGTTCGCCGGTACGCGCTCGTAAATCTGGGAGGCGTATCCGCCGTTCATGTCGGGGTATCGGCTCGACCACAACGGCGGCAGGCCGTCGAGCGCCGGCGAGCCGAGGGTGTCTCGCCAGTACCAGCGCGGGACGTAGACGAGCGGCACGGTGTAGCCGGCGCCGCGGAGCCGGGCGACGATGTCGCGGGTGAGCGCGAGGTTTCCGCCGTCCTTCTCGACATCGGGAATCACGGGCACGTCGCGCGGGACGGTGCGGGTGATGGTGTCGACCTGCGCCGCGGCCGAGGCGTTGCCGCGCTGGTAGTGGTAGGCGGCGACAAGCAGGTCGGCGCCGCGCGCTTCGCCGAGGTTGCGGCCGAACTGCGGGTCGACCCATCCGGCGCCGTCGGTGGCCTTGAGAAAGGCGAAGTCGAATCCCTCGGCGCGGGAGCGGCGTAGGTCGAACGCGCCGCCCTGGTGGTGGCTGATGTCGATGCCGTAGAGCATGGTCACCTCTCGAAAAGGGGTTGTGTGTCAACGGTTCTTGTGGTCGTTGAGCGGCTCGGTTGGGTCGGCGACGGCGTTCTCGACACGGTCGATTGCGTCGCGCAAGCTCACGCCGGAGTTGGGGCGCAACTCGTGCTCGACCCGTTCGACGCGCTCGACGAGGTCGCGCACGTTGTCACGGGTGGCGGTGCCGTCGGTTTCGATGGCGGCAATGCGTTCGATGACGCCGGGCCGCGCCGGCGAGCCGTTGCGTTCGGGCTCGCCGAACCAGTCGTCGGCGAAGTGACCGAGCCGCCGCAGTCCGCGGGCGGCATTGCGCGTGGCTGTCCACACGCGACGGACGACGAGGTAAGCGGCGACAGCGACACCCGCCGTCCCGGCGATGTCGAGCACGCCGAGACCGGCGAGGTTCACGGGTTCGGTTTTCCTTGCGGGATAGGATAGTTCGGGCTACATGCAGTAGCAGCCAAGGACTTGGCAGGCGATCGCGCCGGCGCCGGACGCCGAGGCGGTCAAGGTGACTTCGACCCAGTCGCGGCCGACGAACTCGGCCACGCTGAACCGGCCTTGTCGTGTTACGACGGCGCCGACGTTCACGCGCCACGCCCCGACTTCGGTGCCGTCGAACTTGAGTCGGTAGGTGACGTCGGGTTTATCGAAGGACTGGCCCCAGACACCATCGATGGTGACCCACGGATGCGAGACGGACGCGCGGCCTTCCCACAACGTCGTTTCGCCGCTGAGCTTCCGGGTGTCGATGTCCATATAGCCGAAGGTCTCGCCGAGCGCGGGGTCGGAACTGTAGGTGTGGGTGATGAACATCGGATACAGGACAATGGGAAGCCATGGGCGCGCGAGACCGACTCCTACCTCGGCGTTGTCGGACACGACGATGCGGCCGGTTGAGTCGGCCATGGCCCAGAAGTCGCGGCCGAACTGCGCCGAGCCCGCCGTGTACATGAGGGTTGCGCCGCCTTCGCGGCGGAGCACAAACCGTTGCTTGCCTTGGGAATCCGGGCCGATGTAGAGGATTTCGACGCCGTCGGAGTCGGTCACTTTGATGTAGCTGTCGTCGACGAGGGTCAACCCGCCCCGGGCGATGACGGCCGAGGACAAGCCGACTTTCTTGCGCACGGAGGCCAACTCCCGTTCAAGGGCGATGACGCGGTCGATGATGTTGGAAGGCTGGTTGACCTGCATTAGGCGGCGTCCTCGATGAGCGGGCTCATGGTGATGGTGACGGTTTCGACGGATTCGCCGGGCGCGTACTGCGCGTCGACGATCCGCATTGCGGTGTCCAGTCCGCGGCGCATGAACGCGTCGCGGATGACGACGCGGACGTCGTCGCCGGTGTCCCATTCGCCGACGTAGGGGGCGGTGTCGCCGCGGACGGTGAGCGTCGGGAGCACGACGGGCAACCGGGCGACGAGCTGGTCGGCGTCGGCGTGACCTTGCAGTGTTTCGACGTCGCTCACACTCGAGTAGCCCTGTTCGGACTCGAGCAACGGCCAGTGCGCCGGGTACTTCGCGGTGTCCTCGGCGACGGCGATCGGGGTTCCCTCGGCCATGCCGTCACCGGTGGCGAACGTGCGCGTTGCCATCCGCGTAGCGTCCGACGGCCAGACGTAGGAGAGGATGTTGCCGCCGGTCTCCCACACGTGCGCGGTGCCGGTCTGGCCGAGCCGCGGCGTGCCCACGCGCATGATGCGACGGACGCGGCCGCCGGTGCCCGGGGCGACGCCGAACATGATGTCGGGGCCGTTGATGACGCGCGAGAGCTGGCGCAGGGCCTCGCCGGTGTCAGTGAGCGAGTGGCCGGGGTATTCGCGGTCGCGGTAGATGAACGATTGCGAGTCGTCGACCTCGACCCGGATGTCGCCACCGGCGTGCGATTGGGCGAGCTGCACCAGGCGCCGCGCGATGTCGTTTTGCTCGGCGTCGTTGTAGCGGGTGGTGAGCTTCGCGACGCGGTCGACGGCGACCGGGTCGGGCAGCAGCGGCAACACCTTGCGGTGGTCGAAGTAGCTCCACCAGTCCGCGCCCTGGATCTCGACGGTGCCGGTGCTGCTGTCGTATTTGCGGGTCCAGATGAGCCCGCCCCACATCGGCCGGTCATCCCGCAGGACGTAGAGCGCGCGCCGGGCCGGCATCGTCAGCTCGTACGGGTCACGCCGGCGCGTCGACGGGTGCCGGGCCAGATCCCACGTGCCGGAGAACTTCCCCGCGTCGTTCAACGGCCGGTTGTACTTGACGCCGGACAGAGGCAGCTCGTCGAGCACGTTGCCGCTGCGCATGTCGGCGACGAGGAACGTGTACGTAGGCAGCGCCATCACGGCCCCCGCCACACGGCGGTAAAGCCGCTGATCAGGTCGCCGGGCGATTCCTTGGTGACTGCGCTCGCCGTGCCCGAGTAGCCGTAGCACCGGAACGTTGCGCCCTTGTCGAGCCACCTCGAGGTGGACGCAGAGACGTTGTTGCCGCCGCCGGCTGTGCTGTCCTTCGCCCACAGGTTCCCCGCGGACGAGCCGCCGATCATGGCGTACTTGTCGGTGACAGCGATCCCGTAGCGCAGGTTCAGCGAGAGGTCCCACCAGCCGGGTTCTTCGATGGTGAACACCCCACCGGCGAGCGTGATGCCGCCCGGTGGCCGGTTGATCTGGGGAAAGGTGAGCAGAGTCGGCGCGTTCGAGGTCGGCTGGTTGGTGGTGATCGTCCAGTCGCCGCCCGGGGTCGCTCCGTTGAGCATCGCGGCGTAGAGCCACTTCTCGCCGTTCCAGCGGTAGAGCCGGCCAGTGCTGGCGAGTACGACGAGCTGACTCGGGTACGGGTCGGTGATGTCGGACAGGGCGACCGCGGTCACCTGTCCGTGGACGCGCCACGCGGTGCCGTCGTAAACCTCGCTCCATCCCTTGTCGATGCGGTAGACCGACTGCCCGGGATACGCGGCGAGCGCGTTGCGCTCGGCGGCGCTGCCGACGGGCAGCAGCCCGCCGAGGGCGACCGTCCACCCGGGCGATAGCTGGTCGATCATGGCGTCGGTGATCTTGTTCGCGCCGGCGATCACGTGGACGCGGCCGAGCGTGAACCAGTCGCGCGAACCGTCGACCACGGGGTCGCTCGGCGTCGCCGAGGCGCTGCCGCGAACGAGCCGCACATCGAACCGTGTCGCGGCGTCGAGGTAGAACTCGTCGGACTGCTGCGCGATCACCAGGTCGTAGCGGTCGTTCGCTGGATCGGCAGGGACGGCGAGCACGTCGAGGGTCTTCGCTGTATCCAGCGACACCAGGTAGGACCCGATACCGCGGGAAGCGCGTACGGCGCCTTGGAACGGCTCGACCACGATCGAGCCGTTTGCCGTGCCGGCCGCGTGGACGCGCCCGGGGGTTCCCGGAGCGGGCCGGATGCCGTTGCGTGCGGTGACGGCGTTCGCCCCGGGAATGAGCAGCGCGGACACGGCGAGTCGCGCGTCTTCGGTGCTGATGAGCGGTTTATCGGTGGACCCGACGGCCCACGAGTTGCGCTCGGGCATGAGGAAACCTCCGTCTCACATGGCGGTGTTGTGCACGGTCACCGACAGGCGAGAGTCGGAACTCGGTGCGGCAGAAGCGAAAACGGCCTGTGCCTCTCGGCCGGGCGGGAAGCTGAACCATCCTCGGGTGAACAGGCGGTCGGACGCCGAGACGTTGCTGCCGACGAACAACACGGTTCGGGCGAGCGTGTCGACCTCGACGACTTGCCCCGCGGGAATGAACCAATCCGGGTCGAACTCGAGCGCCTGCCCCGTATCGCGCCGAGTGATGGACGGACCGCGGACCGGGCCGGCGATACGCCACACCGGCCACGCCTCGGCCGTGCCGGTGTTCGTCCACGTGATCACCCCGCCACGGGCAGCGGCGCCGAACGGCATCGGGAACCGCACCGGGAAGCCGAGCCCGCCGGAATCCGTCGCGCCGAGCATCGTCGACGCGGTGAAGCCGGGCAGTTCGAGCAACCGGGGATCGGTGGCGACCCATTGCAGCGCGCCGGCGACGTAGCCGACGTCGTACTCGAGCCCGGTCGGCACCGACCGGCGCGTGCACCGGGCGAGCGCCTGCCAGCGCCGACCGTCGAGCCGGATCACGAGCGGTTCCTCGTCGGGGTTCTCGCTCGGCGTGGTGATGGCACGCAACCGGGCGACCGCAGCCGCGTACTGCTCGCGGGTAGCTCGCCGAGCCGAGATCACATACGAGTAGGTGACGGTGCGGGACTGCGCGAGCAACTGCCCCGGGAACGCGCCATGTTGGCCGGGCCGGTCGATGTCGCCGCCGCGCATCTGCGGCAGGTCGAGCCAGCCGTCGAGAGCGCGCCACCCGTAGGCCGTACCGGCGCCGAGTAGCTCGCCGTGCCACTCGAGTTGTCCGTCGCGGGTGATCAGGTCCCCAGCAGCCACTACCCACCCCCGCGGCTCAACCAGTCCAGTTCTCCGGCGATGTCGGCCGGCGACTGCGCCGGGGTCGCGTGAAACTGGTCAATGTGGACAGTCGCACGGCTTCCAGTCGCCGCGTACGTACCGGCGGCCGCACCGGACCCCGTTCCAGTCGCGCCCGCGAACGCGAGCGCCGGAGTGTTCAGACCGTCCGCCATCGTGGCGGACACACGCGAGGCCAGGTCGGACGCCGAGCGCGTCGCGACGCCGGCCGCCTTGTCGATACCGCCGGCGAGGCCGGGCGGTATCCAACGGCCGATGTCGGCGAACACCTTCGACGGGCTCGAGATACCGAGCATGTCCTTGACCCATCCGGGAAGCAGCGAGCCGAAGAAGCTCTTTACCTTGGACCAGAGCCAATCGGCGGCGCCGGAAATGCCGTTCCAGAGTCCGCGCAGCAGGTCGCCACCGATCGAGATCAGCAGCGAACCGAAGTTGCCTAGCGCCGACAGCGCTCGGCCGGGTAGGCTGCCGACGAACGACAGTACGGTCGACACTCCATTTGAGACGGCGTCGGACACACTCGACCAAATATTGCGGAAAAATCCCAGCACAGCATTTAGTCCATTTTGGACAGTCGAGCGGACAAAGTTCAGTGCGCCGGAGACGAGGCCGGTGATGAAGTCCCAGGCGGCCGAGACGGCGCCGGTGATCGTGGACCAGATTCCGGAGAAAAAGTCAGCTATAGCCCCAAAAATGGCCGAGGCTGTGCTCTTGATCCACTCCCAGGCAGCCGCTAGGGCTGCCTTGATCGTGTCCCAATTCGAGATGATCAAGATAGCCAGCGCGACTACCGCGGCCACGATCGCGAGGAACGGGTTAGCCAGCATCGCTACCCGTAGCGCGTTGAAAACCGTTGTAGCTACGCGAAAAGCGGACGACAGAGCGCCCACAATGGACACTAGCGGACCTATCGCGACGGCGACAGTGCCAACGGCCAGAGCCAGCGGGCCTAGCCACGTCATGTTGTCGGACAGGAAACCGGCGAGCAGCGCGAGCAGGGGGCCGGCGAGCTGGAGCGCGGTAGCGAGAACGGTGCCGATCTGGCCGGCCAGGGTCGCGAGCCCGGGAGCGAGCGCCACGACGGCCGGTTCGAGTGCCACGATCGCCGAGGCCAGCCCGCCGGCCAAGCTCTGCGCGACCGCGCCGACCACCGGGGCCAGGGCAGCGAGCACCCGACCGAGCGGGGCGACCGCGGGGGCCAGGGAGGCGAGCGCGGCGCCGAGCTGCGGACCGAGCACGGCAATCGCCGGTCCGACATCGGACACCAGCACGCGGCCGACCTCGGCGAACACAGGGGCCAAGCCGCGGCCGGCCGCGGCGATGCCGCCGAAAATCTGCTGTAGCAGGGTGGCGCCCTGCGCGGAGTTGAGGAACTCCCGCACGGCGCCGGTTGCCTGCACGAGCACGTCGAGCGTCGACACACCGTTCGTCGACATCGCCCGGAAGACAGCGGCGACGATGCCGCCGACGTTGCCGGCGAGCTGGCCGAGCTGCTGTAGCGCGTTGAGCCCGTTGCGCATCCACGCCTCGAGCTGCCCGGACTGCCGGGCCTGCGCGATGAACGCGGCGAACCGCTCGGCGGCCGAGCCGGCGCCGGTGGTGAGGTCGGCGAACACAGTCGAGCCGACGGTCGCCACGTCGCGGAACACCTGCGCGAGCGGCCGCGCAGTCTCGGCCAGGTTCGACACCGCGGTCGAGCTGTTGTCGAAAATCGTCGTGACGTCGCGCCCTGTCTGCGCCTCGCGCAGGAACGCGGCCAGGCCGGCGGCGCCGACACCGAAGCTCGAGGCGACGTCGGTCATGCCGCGCTTGAGAATCGGCATGTACTGTCCGCCGAGCTGGCGAACAACCGACCCCATCTCGGAGAAAAGTTCTTGCTGTACCGAGCTTTTCACCGCGTCCCACGCGGGTTTTATCTCGCGCACGGCGTTCGCGGCGTCGCGCGCTGCGGGGGCGAGTTTCGCGGTGGCCTCGGCGAACTTCTTCGGGTCGTCGATGTTCTTCATCGCGTCGCCGAAGCCGGACATGCCGACCTTGAGCGAGACCAGCGCGGCGCCACCGGCGACCGCGGCGCCCGGCAGGATCAGCAGCGCGCCGGACGCGGTGACGAGCCCCCCGCCGAGAGCGCCGAGCGCCCCGCCGGCGAGGTTCGCGGCGCCGGCGAGTGCCCCGATCTTGAGCGCGCTCGCGCCGGCCGAGTTCGCCATGCTGGCCGCGGACTTGCCCGCGCGCACGAGCGCGTTGTCGTAGACGTCGGTGTCGCGTGCCGCGGCCGCGAACCTCGCTCGGGCCTGCGCGAGCTTGCCGGCGACGCCCTTGTCGTCGATGCGGAGGTAACCGACAAGCTCACCGATGGTGAGCGCCACGGGGGACCACCCCCGCCCGCTGCTCAGTCAAGGGCGGGGGCGGTCAGCCTCCGGGTACAGCGCGCGACGTAACCGACTGGCGTCGGTGGAGAACAGGCCGGCGATGCGGATGCGCAGCCAGCGCCACGAACGGGCGCGCAGCAGGCCGGGCGCCTCGATGTCGACGGCGTAGATTTCGTGCAGGTCTAGCTCGACGAGCGACCAGCGCTCGAGGATTTGCCGCCACTGCGGGCCGTCGCCGGCGCCGCCTTCCGTGTCCGGCTCGTACCACTCGCGGATGCCCGTTGCGGGGTCGATCGGGCCGCCGCTCGACGGCTCGCCCGATTCCCCGCCGAGGCTTCCGGGCGGCCGCCGGTGTTCCAGTACGCCTCGGCGGCCTCGGCGCTCTGCGTGTGGTGCAGAAACGCCGTCATGCCAGCGACTTTGAACCGCGGCCACGCGACGCCGTCGGCGAGCATTTCGTCGTAGGCGGTACCGAGCGACTTGCGGTACATGTCGATTTCTTGCGCGTCGCTCAGCAGCTCGCCGCCCGGTTCGGGCACCGACAGCTCGCCGGCGTCGGGGTCGTCCTCGTGCGCCTTGACCGCGGCCGCTACACCGAACATCCAGTCGTGCAGCCGTTGCAAGCGCAGACCGGTCTCGGCGTCGACTGGTGGTACGGCGTAGACCTTGCCGCCGATGGGCAGCTCGAGCCCGCCGTCGAGCAGCTCGTCGAGATCCCGATACGCCATCACTTACCCCCGTTCGCGGTCGAGGCGGCCGCCGCGCCGGCAGGCGGGACGGTCACGGGGTTGGCGATTTCGAGCGGCGCGCCCTGGCCCAGCAACGTGAAGTTGAACGGCTCGAGGTCGGTCGTCTCGCCGCCCTTCTCGAACTCGGACACTTGCGCCCATCCCTCGGATGCATCCGGCGAGCCATCGCGCCGGTACCAGCGCACATGCACGTCGGCCTCGAAACCTACCTTCCGGGCGGCCTTGCGGATGAACTCCTGTCCCGCGTCCGGGGTGTAGGTGCTGGCCTTGGTGTCGCGCTTGCGCTTGCCCTCGGCCTCGATCTTCCATTTTCGCTGCGTGATGACGTCCGAACCCCAGCCAGGCGCGTCGTTCGTCGCGTCATCCTCGGTGTTGTCGTCGCTGGACTCCGAGAAGCTCGACAGCCCACGGACGGGCGTCCACTGTGGGGCCGTTGCGTTTGTCGACGCGTCGATCTCGAGTACCCAATCACTCGCCAGCATGGAGCGCAGCGCCATAGATTTCCTCCTCGTCATCGTGAGAGATTCGAAGATCTTCACGTATGATCAGTACTAAATTTTCGATAATTTGGTTAACGCCGCCTATGTGATGTGCGCTAACGTTGGCGACCCCTCTTTGTATGTCGACAACCCTTGTGATGTATTCGCTAAGCCCGTCAAGGATCTCGTTTATTCTATTCCTTGCGGAAGTTGTGGCAGACAGCAATGTCACGTCCCGCTGCATTTCTTCAAGCTTACTCAGGCTGTCGTATAGGCGGTCTCTGACGGGTAGGTGAGAGCTATCTCCTGAGCGTATTTCCCCCGTTTTTAGCTCCATCAATCGGACTGATGTGATCCTAAATGCTTCCCTGGTAAAGGATAGTAGCTCCGTGTAGAGGTGAAACCTCTTGTCTCGCCAGTGGGACGAGTCTTCTAATTTTTGCTTCTTGAACTCTTTTTTGAGTTCCCGGTTCCATCGGATTTCTTCGCGTTCTTGGTCTCGGCGTAGCCGCCGATCCTCTCGCCATGCGTTCACTAGTTGGCCGCTGATCACGCTGATTAAGCCGATGATTCCTACGATAATCGGTATCCATATGGAGACTTGTCCGGTTTGCATGTAGTCAACTTACGGGTATCGCCTACCGTCTGAACATGGTCGGGTGATGTGCCCGAACCTGATAGGTGTCGGTGTGCAGGTAGCGGCCGTTTTGGTCGGTGCCGCTGGGGTTTGAGGTCTCGCGGGTGATCAGGTGGACGGCGAGGCCGAGTTGCTGCTCGCCGGCACCGGCGAGCGCGTCGAACGCGATGTCGACCATGTCGAGCGCGTCGCGCGGGTCCTGGCCGGCCGAGCGGTACCGGATGCGCAGGCCGTACTCGGCGTCGGCGTCCGTATCCGCAGTGAGCGGGTACAGCAGCAGCGCGACCACCCGCGGCGGCTCGGCCGGTATGGCGCCGAACACGATGCCGGTCTCGCCGGGCGCGTAGACCCCGTCGGGCCGGTAAACGCCGGCCCCTGCCGCGGCCAGGTGGCGGGCGAGGATGTCGCCGAGTTCAGATAGGAAGCTCACGACCGGGTCGCCTTGCGGATCTGCGCGGCGATGATCTGCCGGGCGACGTCGATCTCGTCGTCGAGCGCGGTCTCGAGGTACTTCGCCTGGCCGTCTTCGTGGTGCCAAGTGGTCTCTTCGTGCTGGCGCACGGCGTACTCGGTGTCGAACGAGACGGCGCCGGTGAGTCCGTCCGTGGTCGCGGTGCCGGTGTTGCGGAGCGCACCGGTGTCTTTCGGCGCTCGGTTCACGGCGACGCTGCGAACGTGCTCGGCGGCGAGCTTGACGCCCTTCTCTGCGCCGCGGGTGAATTCGTCGATGAGGTGGTCGCCTTTCCAGTGAAACTCAGTCTTGAGCCGCACGGCGGGTACCTCCTACGTGAGCGTGATCTCTAGATGCGCCGGCGCGCTGGGGTGATCGAACGTGCTCGAGGTGATGACTGTCGCCGAGCGTGCGGCCGGCGTGCCGGGCCACACGGTCACCTCAGAGCCGGCCGGAATCGCCGGGCCGGGGCGAACGACGACGGTCGTTTCGCTGATGGTCTCGGCGCCATCGGACGCGCGGACCAGGCGGCGACGGTCCTCGACGTAGGCGCGGCGGATGGTGAACGGCCGGCCGAAGCTCGGCCCGTACGCGCCGGTGCCGGCGTAGGGCTTCACGGTCACGGTGTGCGGGAGCAGGAACGCCGGCATGGTCATCGCCACCGGGCGACCTCCTGCTCGACCGGGCCGTCGCCGAGGCCGGCGTCGGCGAGTAGCTGCATGGCTTCGGGCGCGAGCCGAGCGGCTTGTGCGCCGGCGGGGGTTGCCGCGGTCGGCGTGTTCGCCCGGGACAAGGTGACGGACCCGATGCCGGCCGAGGTGTAGCGGGCCGCGGCGCCGGTGTCGTCGCCGGTGTCCTCCCACCATGCGACGGTCGCGCACGTGGCATCGCGAACCGCGGCGCGCTTGTCCGGGTCGGTCGGGTACCCGACGGGGTCGGTTGCGTAGACGGCGGTCACGAGCAGCCAGTCGACGAGCTGCGATGCGCGCGCGAGCGACCGGGCGATGCCTTCGGGTGGGGTGGTGAGGTCGAGCCAGTTCGCGTAGTCCTCGGCGGTCGCGTACACGCGCGCCACGGCGACCCCCTCTCGTTTGGTGGAAGCCGCGGCCGGCGCCCGGTCGGGGCGGGGCGCCGACCGCGGCGGCTACTTCGCCGGTGTGCGGCGGCTGGCGCGCTTCGTGCCTTCCGGCTCGGCCGAGGGGTTCTCGACCGGTGCCTCGTCGAGGGGCGCGGGGGCGACCGGCGGGTCGTCGACGGGCAGCTCGTCGGGCTCGACGTCGTCCTCGGCCGGCGTCACGGTGTAGCCCTGGCGCTGGAAGTAGGCGACGGCGTTCTCGTTGTCGGTCTCGCCGCGGCCGGCGGTGAAGCGGACGCCGGCGACGGTGCCCGTGTAGTCGGTGACGGGGGTTTCGATGGTGTGTCGTGGCATCACTGCACCTTGATGTTGCGGAATACGGCGGCCGCCTTCGTGGCCTTGAGCGCGACGGCGACCGGGCCGAGTTCCACCTCGCCCTTCTTCACGGCGCCGGCGAGGGTGAAGTCGGGCAGCCAGCTCTCGACGAGCTGCGTGCCGACGGTCGCGACACCGTGGAAGCCGTCGAGTCCCACGCGGTAGGCGTACAAATCGGTGAGCCCGGTCGCCGCGGTGCCGCCAACGGTCCGGCCGAGAATCGGCACAATCGGGTTGTTCGTGCCGGCCTTGGCACCGGCGTCGACGAGCAGTACCCCGCCGTATGTCTCGCGGACCACCGGGCGCCCGTTGACGCCGAGTAGCCCCTCGACCGGGTCGCGGGTGTACATGCTCGCGCGCCGAGCTGCTGCCCGGACACGAGCAAGCGACTTCGCGTTGCCGATGACCACCGACGGCGCGCCGTCGAGCAGTGAGAGGAACTCGTCGATGGCGTCGAGCGCCTTGTGCTCGGCGCGCGCGTTGGTGTCGAAGTCGGTCCAGTCGGTGACCTGGCCGGCTCGAAACTCCGTGGTGGAACCCACGAGCGCCTTGTCGAGCCCGTCGAAACCGTTGGTGTCGACGGCGGTGTCGCCGTTGATCACGGCATCCTGAAACCGGGTGTTCGCGGCCTTGATCTTCTGCGACATGTTCAGCGACACCGCGGCGGACGCGGCCGGGCCGACCTTTGCGATAACCCGGTCGACCTCGAACGCTCCGCCGAGCACGGCCAGGTTGACCGAAAACGGTGCGGTTGTGACGTTCTGCGGCGCGTACTCCGAGTTCAGCGCGCGGAAATCCGCGGTCGGCTGCGTGATCAGCCGGCGGTATCCGTAGGTGAGGGTGGCGCCCCCGCCGGAGGGGTTGACGACGTCGTCGAAGATCAGCGAGTCGAGGATCGCCGATTCCTTGCGGAACTCGTCGATCACGGCCGGGTCGTAGTCGGTCTGTGCGTTGTTCTTGGCCTCCGCCAAGGTCACAGGCATGGGACTCTCCTAAGTGGTCAGTTGCCGTAGTGGCGTGAAATGGCGTCCGTGAGCGACTTCGCGGCGCGTTTCCCGCCGGTCCCGCCGGCGTGCTGTCCGCTGCTGCGCGGCGGCGCCTGGCCAGCGGCGCGCAACTTCGGGTTGTCGGTCACGGCCTTGGTGATCGCGGCGCCGACCTTGTCGGCGAAGTCGGCCGCGGTGGGGTCGAGCTGCTCGACCGCGGACAGGAACGCGCGCGAGTCGACCAGTGCGGCAGGGTCGGCGCCGAGCGGGCCGGCGGACTTGAACACGGCCAGCTCGACCGCGGCGGCGCGGGCGCGCTGCTGTTCGGCGGTGACCTGCTCGGCGAGCTTGGCCGGGTCGGCCTTGTCATCCTCACCGGCGACCAAGCCGAGGGCTTTGCCGATGTCCTGCGCGAGCTGCTGCCGCGCCTCGTCGGCCGCCTTGGTCTTCGCACTCGTGCGGTCGGATGCGTTCTCGGCGCGCAAGTCGCGCACCATCTTCGCCAGGGTGGCCGGCTCGAGGGCCGCGAGTTCATCCGCGGACGCGGACGGATCGGCCGGTGCCGACGCGCTCGGCTGGCCGGTTGCCGGTGCCTGCTCCCCGGTGGCTGGTTGGCCGGTGGCATTCGGTTCGCCGGCCGTGCCGGACGGCTCGCCGGCAGGACTAGCCGGGGTGATGGGTGCGGACACGGTTGCCTCCTGGGCGGTCGTGGGGTGGGAAACTCGGCGCCTGGCCGAGGAAACGGAGGTGTCCGCGTTGTTGACACTCACCACGAATTGCCTATAGAGTGTCAACAACGCGGACATTTGGAGAGGGAGCGAAATGCAGGCACTTTTCGAGGTCGGGCCGCTGCTCGAGGCCGAGGCGCTGCGCAAGCACATCGCCGACCAGGTTCCGGGGCAGGTCGACATCTGGGAGGCGTGCGCCGAGGTCGCCGCTGAGCGCGCGGCCGCCAAGCCGACGCCGTTCGCGTGGCCGGAACCCGTTGGCCCCCTGTCGTTTTACGTGCGCGACGAGCTGTTCGGCGGGGTGGTGCTCGCGTGAACAAGCGACGTGACACCAAGCCGGGCGCCGCGAAGGAACCAGCGGCGCCCGGTCGTCGTTTCATTGGAGCGGCAACGCTCGGCGAGCGGCTCGGCGTGAGCCGCTCGGCGGTGAACAAGTGGCGCAAGCGGTACCCGGTCGACTCGCTGCACCCGTTCCCTGAGCCAGACGTCGAGATCGACGACGTACCCGGGTGGGCCCCTGAGCGCGTGCCCGAGATCGAACAGTGGCGCGCAGGTATGCCCGGAAGCGGTAACAGCCTCGTGCAAGCCGACTAGTTCGTCTCGGAGTGTTCGCGCGCGTAAGCCGCCTGCCCGTCCTGATATGCCAGTCGCCACACACGCGCGATCGCGAGAGGTCCCCGCTCGGCGTTCTCCTGATGGGCGCGCTCGGCCGGCGTTCGCGGGCTGAGCCACTCGGGCGTATGCCTTGGCGCGTAAGGGTTCGGCGTCGGCGGCGCGAGACCGTAGCCAGCGGCGTAACCCTGTTCCCGGGCGGCGCGGACTTGTTCGGCGGTCACTGTAGCCACGACTCACCCCCGGTGCGGAACCGTTCTCCGTTGCCGCCGTCGAGCAACTCGGCGGCGAACTGGTCGAACGTGACCCTACCGTTTTCGTCCCACCACTGCTTTAGCTCGTCGGATGCCCAACGGCGGGCGTAGTTCTCGTTCTGACGCCACAGGTTCCGCGGGTCCAGTCCGTTGCGCTGGCCTTCCTGCGTGAGCAGGAACCCGTTTGTAGCGGCCTCGGCGGCGAAGTAGTCGCGTTCGAGCCGCTCGGCGTACGCGGCGCGCGCGAGTTCGTCGAACCCGCGGCCGCGGTAGCCCTCGCGCCGAAGTCGGGCGATGGCGTCCTCGCGGCGCATCTTCTCGACGTCTTTGTCGAACACCTCGGCGTACGCCTGTTCGTAGTCGAGACCTGTCTCGACGAGCCGGTCTACCTCGGCCCACTTCTCGGCGTCCGGGTCGTCGGCGACCGCGTCGGCGTACTGCTGGTCGGCTTCGCGCCGGTCCAGCTCGGCGAGCACCGCGGCGACCGCGTCGTCATCGTCGCCGACTTCGGCGAGCCGGTCGGCGAGCTGCTCGTCGGACAGCTCCCGCAGGTTCACCTCGGAGGCTTCGCGCTCGGCCTGTTCGGCGGCCTGGCGCTCGGCGTGCTCGGCGGCGAGCTGCTCGGCCTCGCGCCGGCGGGCCTGTTCGGCGGCGATGGCGTCGAGCCGGTTCTGCTCGGCGCTGCCCTCGGCGACCTGGTCGGCGAGCTGGTCGCGCCGGCGCTCGGCGGCCCGGAGGTCGCCGTGTCCGAGGTTGATTTGCTCGCGGTAGCGCTTGCGGTTGAGCCCGGTCCGTTTCACGTGCTCGCGGATCTCGGCTTGCGTCTCGCGCACCCGGCGCTCGGCGGCCTGGCGCTCGTCGTCGGTGAGCGCGGCCGCGGCCTTGCGCTTGTTCCGGCGCACCTTGCGCTCGAGCGCGCGCAGGTCTTCGCGGTCCTGCTCGGCCTTGGCGTCGTGCTCGCGGATCTCGTCGAGCTTGGTCACCCCGGGCAGGTACGGCACGAACTGATGCCGACAGTTCGGGTGCATGAGCCCCTCGAGCCGCGCCTGCTCGACGGTGGCGGCGACGTCGACGGTGACCGTCTCGTCGGTGAGGGTGTGCTCGACCTGGCGCTCGCCGGCCGGGCCGGACAGCGCCAACACCCGCCCTTCCCAGCGGGTACAGAGCCGGCAGGCATGGCGCGAGCGGGTGATCGTGACCAGCTCGACGCCGGCGGAGGCCATCCGGGCGAGGTGCGCGTCGTTCCACGCGCGCCCGGTCGCGGTGCGCACGGCCATCTCGACGTAGCTCGCGAGATTCCAGTCGCGGCCGGCGCGGTCAACGAACCCGGTCACGCCTTGGGCGGCGAGCCGGTCCCACGCGGCGCGCTGCGCCGAGTGGATCGTGCCGGTACCGAGCAACTGATCGGGCGCCGCGGCGGCGACCGCCGTTTGATAGGCGTCCTGCTGCCAGCGCAAGACGCGCAGCGGCAGCGCCTCGAGTCGGCTGGTGAGGTCGGCGGCGAGGATGGCGGCCGCCTGCATTCCGGGCACTACGCCGGCGAGCTGCTCGAGCTGCTCAGGTGACAGCGCGCCGAGTTCGGCAAGCTGCGCGAGCCCCTGCTCGGCGCCGGCCTGCCACGCGGCGAACACGGAATCGGCGGCCGCCTGGCCTGCCTGCCCGGTGACCTGCGTAGCGATCCGCTCGGCGGCGAGCCGAAGCTCACGCGCCGCGGCGGCCTTCTGCGCGGCCCACTCGGGCACGTCCTGACCGGCGCGGACCCGGCGGGCGATGTCGCCGAGCAACCGCGCCTCGGCCTGCGTGTACAGGGCGAGGATGTCCGCGGCGAGCTGCTCGATGACGTCGGCCGGATCAACTCCGGGCGGGGGCTCCCACGGCATCGGCGGCCCCCTCGACGTTGTCGCCGGGCGCCGACGGAGCGGGGAACTGGTCGAGCCCGCGGAACTTCGCGGGGTCGGGCACCGTCCGACCGGATTCGGCGAGGATGGCGGCGACCTCGTCGCGCACCTGGTCGTCGTCCCAATCGGGGTGAACCGTTCGCACCCGCACGTCGGTCGAGGCAGCCTCGGCCGCGCCGAGCGCCTGCACTGTGCGCGCGAGTGCTTCGGGGTCGGGCTGCGTCCGGTCGGGAAACTCGACTGTTCAGTATCAGCTGTTTTGACACAGTTTGTGTATCGCAGCATGTGACACACCCGGGTCGGGTGATGTTGCATGATCTGCCGCCTGACCGGCGTTGTGGTGAGGGCCATGACGCGGAATGGGACGATCATGCGATTCGTGGACGCGATGCTGACGGCTGAAGTGCCGGTTGAGAACGTGTCGGCGTGGTGCCGGGAGCATGGTGTCGATAGGCGGACGTTCTATCGGCACCGTGCCCGGATCCAGGCCGAGGGGCAGTGGCGGCGGCGGTCGACCCGGCCCAAGACCGTGCGGCATGCTACGGCGGAGCCGGTCGTGGCTGTCGTGCTGCGGCTGCGGAAGGAGCTGAAACCGGACAACGGGGCGGACCCGATCCGCGATCGGCTTCTGGAGTTGGCCGCCGAGCGGGACTGGGCCGGACGGGGCTGGCCTGTCCCGTCGCGGGCCACGATCAACCGGATCCTGTCCCGGCACGGGCTGGCCGAGTCCAACCCCCGTAAGCGGCCCCGGTCCTCCTACCGTCGGTTCAGCTATGCCCGGCCGCGGGACTGCTACCAGATCGACGCCACCGAGGTCATCCTCGCCGGCGGGGCCACGGTGGTGGTGTTCGAGGTCCTCGACGACTGCACGCGCATGCTGGTGGCCAATCACGCCGCCGAGGCCGAAACCTCCCGTGCCGCGATCACCGCGATCACCGCGGCCATCACCGACCATGGTGCGCCCGCGATCGTGTTGTCCGACAACGGATCCGCGTTCACCTCACGCGGCCGCCACCCCAACGCCGGGCCATCGGCGTTCGCCCGCACCGTCACCGGCCACGGCTGCAGGCTGATCCATTCCAGCCCCTACCACCCGCAGACCTGCGGCAAGGTCGAACGCCACCACCAGACCTTCAAACGCTGGCTGGATCACCAACCCATCCAACCCGCGACCCTGACCGAACTCCGCACCCTGCTCGAGGTCTACCGCGAGCACTACAACCACCGCCGCCACAGCGCCCTTGGCCGGCAAACCCCCACCCATGCCTGGACCACCAGCGACAGCCACGGCGGACCCCAGCACCTGCCCGTCCAGGACGACGCCACCGTGCACCGCCTCAAAGTCAGCACCACCGGCACGGTCAACCTCGGCAAACACGCCCGGCTACGGATCGGCACCGCCCACGCCGGACACACCATCACCATCATCCGTGACAGCGACCGGGCCACCGCCTACACCAGCGACGGCGACCCGATCGGCCACATCCACCTCGACCACACCAAGACCTACCAAGGCCAACTCACCCCAGCCGCCTAACCTGTGTCACAACAACCGAGACAAACCTGCGGCAGAACTACCGAGACACGACAGTCGGGAAACTCGACCGTGGGTAGCTCGGGCACGGTCGCCGTGCCGCCGAAAGCGTGTCGATCGACCTCGACCAGCGCGGCGGCGATGTGCGCGAGCCCGGAAGCCCAGTACCGCGCTTTCTTGTCGCGCGTGCGGTTCGACAGTTTCTCGCGCGCGGTGACCTCGGTTGCGGTGATCGAGGCGTCGCCGTCGTTGTCGCCGAGCGTCGCCAGCGAATAGCCGGCGGACCGAAGCGCGGTACGGGTGATGTCCTCGGCGGTGTCGCGGTGCTCCGCGACCCGGATCGCGAACTGATGGGCCGAAACCGTGAGGGTGTCCGAGCCGCCGCGCGACAGCGCGTTCAACTCGGTGTAGACCTCGCGGTCCTCGTCGAAGCTCGCGCCCTTGCCCGCGCCGTTGTCCTGCAAGTACCCGGTGGGCACCAGTAGCCGGGCCTTGGCGATCCGAACGTCGCGCATCCAACTCGTGTAGACCTCGTCGAGCGCGTCGAAGAGACCTTCGACCCCGTCGAAGTCCGAGCGGCCCAGCGGCGCGAGCTGCGGTGTGCCGCGCCATACCCGGTTAGGGCGGACATTGGGCACGTAGGCGGCGGCGAGCCGGTTGGTGCCGGTGGCGATGCTGCCCTCGGCATCGACCAGCGGCGCCGCCCATTCGGTTGCCGGGGCCTCGTCGAGCGGCACAGCGCGGCCGAGTTCGTTCTCGGTGCCGACGTGCAGCTCGTGCACGATCCGGCCCGGTTCGTAGCGCTCGAGGTGGCGCCACACGGCCGGCCCGTCGACGCGCACTCGCGCGTAGAAGGTGACCGCGGACAGTTCGCCCCATCGCCATTCGGGTACCGCGGCGTCGGCGTGGACGGCGTCGAGCATGGCGTGCTTGGCCACGTCGGCATCCCAGACCACGCGCAGGTAGGCGCCGCCGAGTGCCGAGGCGATCTCGGCGGCCTCGAGCAACCGCGAGTGCATCGCCGGTGAGTTGAGCGCGAGGTCGAGTCGCGCCTGCGCCGCGGTGTCGTCGACGACGATGCGGGGCGGTTCGGAGAACAGGAGGTCGGCCGAGGCGGTCGCGATGTCCGCGGCGAGCGGCACGTGCAACCGCTGTCGCGTCTGGCCAACGGGGACCGGCCGACCCCAGAAGAACCGGGCGAGCCCGCCCACCACACCCCCGCGGTAGGTCGACGGCCGAAGACGAGGTGTAACGGCTCGTCGGCGCTCACCGGTGTAGACCTCGACGAGCCGCTCGGGATCACCGGTGTACCAGGCATCCCACTCGCGCATACGCGCGTGCGCGTCGTCGAACGGCGGGGGAGGCCAGGAAGACGGCATGACGCACCCCCTTTCACCAGAGCAGGGAGAAACGTGGGAGTTTTCAAGCAGGCCAAGGCGGACACCATCGGCGAGGAAGCGCGCAAGGCGTTCGCCGAGGGCCGGTTCTTCTTCGCCGCCCGGTTGAACTGGCCGGCGACGCACCACTTTTTGTCTGGCGAGGTCGCCGACTGGTCTATCCAGATTGAGGCGGTCGAGCGCGCCGGTTGGGTTCTGTCCGAGTGGTCGGTCGGACAGGACAAGCAGGGCAGACCGGAGGCGTATCCGCTGTTCAGGCGGCGGCGAGAGCAGGCCGCCAGAGCGCCTCAGTAGTCGTCACGGCGTAGCGGCCGCCGTCGAGCGAGTGATCAGCGATCTTGATCGGCTTGTCCTCGCCGGCGGCGGTCGCTTTGTCGTCCCACGAATAGCCGGGTACCTCGGCGATGAACCCGCGGCACCGGTCGGCCACGCGCAACCGGTCCTCGGCGAGCAGGCTCGACACGGTCCGGATGCCGTAGGCGACGTCGTTGTCGGCGGCTTGGGTAAGCACGCCGTCGGACTGGAGTTGTACCCGGAAGCTCGCGGCGGCCGGGTCGACGACGACGAACTCGGGCCGGCCCTGCTGTCGCGGGTGGTGATCGAGGTCGAGCCACTCGCGCAGGCCGGCGGCGAGCTGGGAATCGGTGAGCCGGGTCCGCGCGTGCGCCGGGTCGTGGCGCCACTCGTCAACCAGGTACAGCCGGTCGTCGGTGCCGAGGCCGAGCGCCAGCGCCGCGGTTGCGTTCGTGGTGCCGTAGTCGACGCCGACGGCGAGCAGTCGCCGCAGGTCGGGCAGCTCGGCCCACGGCACGACGTGCCGGTCGGGGTCCCACATGTCGAACACGGCGCCCTCTGCGGCGACCCACTCGCCGAGGATGAATCGGCGGAACCACAAGCCGGTGTACTCGCGACGGATGCTCGCGCGGTACTCGGCGGACAACGAGGGGTTGTCGTCGAGGGTGAACGCGAACGAGCGCCAGTCGGGCAGCTCGGCGAGCCGGTCGAGGTAGTCGTGTTTCAGCCAATGCGCGGGGTTGTCCGGGTTGGTGGTACCGAACAGTTGCGCGCCCGGAACCGACATCCGGCCAAGTAGCTGCTTGAAGAACTCGCGGGCCACGACGGTGACTTCGTCGACGTACGCGCCCGCGCAGGTGAGCCCGCGCAGGACCTTCTCGGCCTTGCTGTCGGACGCGCCGAGTACGAACACTTGCCGGCCGAGAATCCAGCCGGACGGCGCGCCCGCGGTGTAGCGGACGTGGTCGGCAACCGCACCGAACAAGCTCGGGTCTTGCAGCGGCGCGAACACGTTGCGGGCGACCGAGTCGCGGGTGCGCCCGACAACGACGAGTTGCCCGCCGCGGGGCGCGTGCGCGACGAAGATCAACCAGCGCAACAAGCTCGCGATAGTCTTGCCGGACCGGATGGCGCCCGACCAGATGTTCACTCGAGCGCTCGCTTCGCGCATCGATGCGACTTGTGCCGCGGATAGTGGTGGTTCGCCGGGCATCAACTCACCTCGGCATGTTGAGGTGTGGAGAAGCATTTTGAGCCGTAACCTGTCGCGATGGCTAGCACTACCTGCGGTTGGTGTGAGCGGGTCTCACACATGGAGAATTTCGGCACAACGGTCTCCGTTGACGGCTTGCTCATGGGCGCGTTCAAGTGCGACAACTGCGAGAGGCTTAGCGTCGCGTGGCACACCTACAGCTCAGACAGCAGAATGTTCACTGCCGAAGAGATGTTCGAGCATATGATCGAGTACGCCGAGTGGATTCCGAAGGTGGGAGTTGGGAAGCAATTCGACGATGTGCCGGAACATATCGCCGCCGCTGCCTCTGAATCCTATTCCTGCTTCAGTATTCACGCTTACCGGGCAGCGGTCCTGCTAGCGCGGTCCGTAGTTGAAGCGACAGCCAAAGAAAAAGGTGTAACTCAAGGAAACTTGAAGTCAAAAATTGACGGGCTGCATGGCCTGCACTTGATCAGGCCAAGCATTCAGGATGCGGCGCATGAGATCCGGTTTCTTGGCAATGACATGGCGCACGGCGACTTTGTCGCCCCCGTAGAGGTCGAGGAAGCTGCGGAAACTCTTGTGCTCATGGGGGAACTTCTCCAGGAGGTGTTCCAGTCGCCGGCGAGGATCGAGCGAATGAAGCAGGCTCGCCTAGCGAAAGCGGCTGCGAAGAATAAGGAAGCGCCCTAGCCTTCGCAACTCGAGGTATAGCCCGGTCTCACTCACCCTTGCGGCGGCCCGGTGGTGATGCCGAGCGCGACGGCGAGCCCGCCGAGCATCGACCGAACACCTTCGGCGTCGGTGTCGGCGTCGACCTGTTCGAGCTTGGCCGCGGTGCCGAGATGCGTCGACATCGCCGAGGCGAGCGCTTTCTCGTCCGGTGCCGGCACGTGGTCGAGCACCTTGGACTCAATGCCGTTGATCGTGGTCGCGGTGAACGTGTACCGGTCGGCCTCGAGGCGGCCGAGGATGCGCTCGGCGCGGCCGTAGAGCCGTCCGACGATGTCGGCGCGGCGGGCGCGGTTGTCGACCTGGCGAGCGTGCGTTGCGGCGGCAGTGGCCGAGCGGTCAAAAGACAGACCAAGCGCGCGGGCGATGCCGGTCACCGTGGACGGCGAGCGGCTGATCTCCCGGGCGATGTCGTTGCGTGCCCTGCCCTCGGCGTGCAGCTCGCGGACGCGCTCGCGGTCGGCGTCGGTGATCAGATTGCGCGGCAAGGTGATCACCTCGCCCCCGGGCAGCAGACAGCCCCGGACTGAGGGGGGAGGGTAGTCCGGGGCTGTCAGATCGTGGTGCGGGTACAGCTCACCCGCTGCTAATCGCCAGTTTAAGCACAACCGGCCGGTTCACGGGTTACACGCCTTCGCGCGGGGGTGACGAGCGCAAGGTCGATGACGTCGCCGACGCGGTACCGCGGCCGCCCGTGTTCGTCGGGCTCGCACTTGTCGAGCTTGCCGGCGCGTGCCCACGTGCGCAGCGTGTTCGCCGACAGTTCGCGGCCGAGCAGTTTCGGCAACGCGCGGGCGATCTCCGCCGCGGTCGCCTCGACGTCGCGGGCGGCGTCGAGCAGCTTCTCGCGCCGGGCCTCGACGTCGTGGTGCATTCCGCACTCGCGACAGGCGACGACGGCACGTTCGGGGCGGGCGTAGAGGTCGGCCGAGCAATCCGGGCACGGCCCGCAGTACACGCGCGCCGGTGGGAGGTCGACGGCCCGGCGGACCTGCTCGACGGCGTCACCGATCTCGTCGACCAGCTCGCCGCCGACAGGGTGGTACTCGATCCATGACGGGTGACGGCGCAGCCACGCGGCCATCTCGGGCACGGTGTCGTCGAGGTCGAGCGGTTCCAGCTCGGCGACGGTCAGCGGCGACCCGTCCGGCGCGGTTTCGCCGCTCGGCACTTGTTGGCGTACACCGTTCGTCTCCCACAAGTCTCGCACCCACGTCGAGAGCACGTTGTGCACGACGTCGCGAACCTCGGCGGCACCGACGTTGAATGGCAACCCCATCTCAGCTGAGCGCGACCCGACCCGGGGTCTGGTGGCGAGGCGGGCGACTGCGTAGTCGAGGTCATCCACCAACTCCACAATCTCAGTCAGCTCGGCGCGTAGCCGACTGGCGCACGAGAAACACACCGTGGTACCACGCGTTGGGTGGCTGCATGAGGGAACGGTGCACATGAACGCGATCATGATCCGAGCTTTAGGTAGCTATGTCACCGGAGTTTGGTCTCGCGCGGCTTCCGTGACGACCGTCATGGCGACTACCGATTGACAACACGCTGTCAGCGGATGCCCTGAGGTCGTGCCTGCTCGGCCTATGATGGGGCAACGCGAGACATGGAGGCGCCTGGCTGATGAGTGGTCTTTCGATTCGTGAGATAATTAGTCGGGTTACGAGCGGTCGGCTCCGAATTCCTGCTTTCCAGAGGGGGTTCGTCTGGGATGCTGAGCGCGTAGCCTTCTTGATGGACAGTATCTACAAAGACTACCCGTTTGGTGCAGTGATCCTTTGGCGAACGAGGGACCAGCTGAAGTCTGAACGGCAGCTGGGTCCTTTTGAGTTGTCAGAGCCCGATCCTGATCTTCCTATAGATTATGTGCTTGATGGACAGCAGCGACTAACGTCGATATTTGGGGTATTCCAATCGGATATTAATCCGATTGAAGATGCTTCATGGACTAGGGTGTACTTCGACCTGGGTGCTGAGTCGGACTTGCAAGAGTCGCAATTTCTATGTTTGCCGGAGGATAAGGTCGATGTAGGTCGTCACTTCCCTATTAGTTCCTTCTTTAACGTGTCTGGCTACAGGAATGCCACTAAGAATTTCGATGATGCTCTAGCTGATCGCATTGGGGCCGTGCAAGCTGTTTTCCAGCAAGCTTCGATACCTGTGCAGCTGGTGGAAACTGATGATCGAGCAAAGGTTGCGATTGTCTTTGAGCGAGTAAATCGCATGGGGATGGACCTGGATATCCTCCAGCTTCTATCTGCATGGACTTGGAGCGAAGATTTTGATTTGCAAGAAAAATTCGGCGATTTCGCTGAAGATCTGCGACCTTTCGGCTTTCATGGCGTAGGTGAAGATTCGAACCTTCTGCTCCGTTGTTGTGCTGCTATTGTGGCTGGCGACGTTTCTCCTGGTTCGCTCGTTGAGCTTAACGGCGGTGAGGTCAGAGATCGTTTTCCGAGTATGGTTAACGGTATCAAGGGTGCGATCGACTTCCTTCAATCTAACATCGGTGTTGCCACCTTGGTCAACTTGCCGTATCCGGCACTCCTTGTGCCGCTCTCGGTGTTCTTTGCCGCGCCGGACGGGAAAGAAGTAAAGGTTACGGCTGCTCAGCGAAGAGTGTTAATTTCTTGGTTTTGGCGGTCCTGTTTCTCGCGCCGTTTCAGTGCCGCCGTGGTTAGGAATATGAATCGCGATATCGAGGAAGTCTTGAAGCTTCGTCGAGGTGAGGCAT
This sequence comes from Amycolatopsis sp. CA-230715, assembly GCF_018736145.1. GTDB lineage: Bacteria > Actinomycetota > Actinomycetes > Mycobacteriales > Pseudonocardiaceae > Amycolatopsis. Next base: position 3,809,849 of record NZ_CP059997.1, on the reverse strand, counting down.
CGGCATTAGACTCTGTTTCTGCTGACGTTGATGGTGGATACTTTACGGATCAGACTTTCAATATTGGCACCGTGCATACGAAAGTATTCGTACTCCTGCTTGCGCAGGGGAATCCTCGTAGTTTCGTTTCGGGATCGCCAATTGGCCTCAGAAAAGTCTTGCAGGCCTACAATCGAAACGAATTCCATCACCTGTATCCCCAAAAATACCTTAAAGATCAAGACGTGCCTGCTTATGAGATTGGAATGCTCGCAAATTTCGTATTCATGTCGAGTTCGGACAACAAGACGCTTGGCGGTGTGGCGCCAAGTCTATACCGGGCTCGAATGGACGAAAGCCTAGTTCCAAATATTCTCGAGCAAGCGTTCTGCCCGAGTTCCTTATTTGACGATTCGTACGAGTCATTCGTCGAACAGCGTGTTGAAATTCTCGTCGATTTTGCGCACAAGCTTATGAATCCATCTTGATGTGGCGGCGAGATAACGAGTACGGCGCGCTGTTCAACGCCTGGCCGGTTGAGTCCGGCACACTTAAGAACATCAAGCACCATCGAGTGTGTCGACAAAATTCGATTCCTTTGCTCGTATACGTGCCCGCCGCTGTCGCTCGTACTCGGTATGCGCGCCTCGGCAGAGGGCGCAGCGGCATCGGTGTTTTGCGTAGCGTGTGTTTGTTCCATGGCAGGGAATCACCGCTGGTGGAGGGTGCCCGAATTCTTCCGCGAGCTGGGCCCGTTCGTTGACGCCAAGTCCGCCCCAGATCCCCCACGGTTCCCCGCGAGTGAGCGCGTCGGTAAGACACTTTTCACGCACCGGACACTCGTCACACAGTGCACGACACTGGTCGATCTCGTCGGCAGTCGGATCGATGAAGTCAAGGTCAAGGCGGTCGCGGCAGGTTGCGCGGGCACGCCACTCCGGTAGACGGTTCATGCCACCTCGCCGAGAAGGACGTCCAGCAGGGAGGAGGCGTCCGGATCAATCTCAGCGTGCCAGACGCCGAAGCCGCCGAGAGCGGTCGGTACGTTGAGATCGAGTCCGCCATATCCGCCGGATAGGCAGCCGATCTTCACACGGCACCGGTGAATAAGCGATTCCGATCCGGCGTCTTCGCGCGCGTGCGCGCGAAGACGCCGGCGACCGGTCGCCGCGGTGGTCTCGTCGTGGTTCATCGGTTCCCCCCTGGTGTTCAGCGTGTGGACGTGAGCGCGTCGGCGAGCCGGGCGTCGTGTGCGGACTGCTTGGTGAGCGGCTTGCCGCCGGGACCGGTGCACGGTGCGCCCGGTTGGGCTTTGCACCAGGTGCACGACACTGCGAGGTAGGCGCGGCGCGCTTCGGCCTCGGCTTCGGCGTGCTCGGGGTCGACTCCGCGGGTGATGGCGAGTGCCGCGGTGACGCGGGCGATGCCGTCGCGGATGGTGCGAAGATCGAGCGGGCGCTCGGTGGCGCGGGCGCGCAACTGCGCGGAGTGCTGGCGCTCGGCGGCGTCGCGGCGAGCGGCGCGCCAATGCTCGACGATGTCGGCCGGCATGACGGTCTCGCCCGAGTGCCGGTAGTGCTCGCGAACGGCGGCGCCGGCGATGTCGGCCGGGACGTCGTCGAGGATGCCGGCCCACATGGTCAGCACGTCCGGATCGGGTTGCGGCACCTTTGGGTCGACGGCCGAGGCAGCGCCGAGCAGCGCGGCGACTTCCGTGCGGTTCACGAGTTGCCCTCGCTGGCGACGAGCAGCTCGACGGGCTCGGCATCGGTCGGCGCGGACTCGGCGGCGAGCGCGAGCCACCCGCGGACCTTCTCGCCCCGGGCACTGCGCGGTGCCGGCGAACGGGTCGACGGCTGCTCGGCGCGCCGGGTGGCCTTGACCGCGTCGTCGTACAGGTGCGGCAGCAGACCGGGCCGAGCATCGGGTCGGCGGTCCCACTCGTCGAGCGCGGCTCGCAACGGGACCAGGGCACCACCGTCGCGCAGGATGCCGTCGGCCTGTTTGGCGAGCGCGCGAATCGTCGCCGGTCGGTAGGCGGCGCCGGTCTGGTCGCGCCACGACGTCACCAGCCGGTAGGCGTCGGGCCGAGACGCGGTCGCCGAGAGTTCCGCCGCGGTGGTGGTGCCTCGCGTGTGCGGGCGCGCGTGACGGCTTGGTTCCGTAGTTCGGTTCAGTAGTTCCGGTTCACCTTGGGGTGCCGCTATGACACCCGCGTGGGGTGCCTGTCTGACACTCCCGGGGTGTTGCTCTGGCACGGGGGGAGTGTCGTTCTGACACTCGGGGGTGGCGGTGTGTCCCTCCCTCTGGGGTGTCGGTGTGTCACCGTCGCCGGGTCGGTTGAGCATGAGTTGGTACTCGCTGGACGTGTCGGCACCGGTGCCGCGCTGGCGTCGGGTGCGGGCGATGAGCCGTCGCTCGACGAGCGTGTCGAGCCCGCGCTGCACGGTTCGTCGCGACGCCTCGGTCTCCCGCGCGAGCGTGGTAAGTGACGTTGTGGCGTAGCCGTCGCGGTTGGCGTGCTCGGCCAGGGCGTAGAGCACGAGTTTCGGCATGGGGGCGCCGACCTGCTGCTCGGCGGCCCAACGCAGGGCCTGAACGCTCATCAGGCCCCCGCGGCGTCGTACTCGTCGGCGATCATGAAGAAATCCACGTCGAGCAGTTCGGCGACCTGGTCGAGGGTGTTGCCGCGCCGGCGAGCGATCCGGACGACCTCGAACACCTCGCGCGGGTGCAGCTCGTCGTAGGCACGGCGGCCGTTGAGCGCGGCCTCGACGGCGAGCGCGTCGAGCTTGCGCACCGGCGCGGCTGCGGTTCTGGTGCTGGAAAATTCGATGATCACGGGTCCCCCTGGGGTGGTGCAGTGGCGGACGCGGGCGCGCTTCACCGCGCCCGCCACTGGTCGGTGACGGACTAAATCCGTTGGTGTAATTGAGATTCCAGAACGCTAAGGGCGAATCAGCCGTGTTCCTCGGCGTTATTCCAACTTGGAATTGCCGTCTTGCGCTCGGCTCGCCGGACTGCGAGCGACCCACACCCGGTTACGGCTGGCGCGGCGGCTTCGCCGGCGGCTGCGGTACTCGCCGCACGGCATGATCAGCCGGCGGGCGGCCCACGTGCCGAGCACGGACGGCAGGACGTTCGGCGAGTGCGGTTCGACGTCGTTCGGGACGGCCTTGCGGATGTCCTCGGCGGTGAACGGCCGGCCTTCGCGAACCAGCTCGGCGAGCACTTCCTCGGCGGCGGCCCGGTAGTCGCGATTCACGGCGACTGCGGCGGCGAGGTTGGCCTCTTGACCGTCGTGTCGGTCGGCGAACCCTAGGGCGAGCTGGTCGGCCACGGCTTCGCCCCCTCCCATGGGTGCGTTCGGATCTCGTGCGCCCACTCGGCCAGGTCGGCGAGTAGCTCGCGGTGCCCGGACATGTCGTAAACCCGCTGTGCTGGCGCTTGCTCGGTGACCACTGGGCACTGCGGGCAGCAAGGCGAGCAATCCATCGGGTCGCAGCAGTCGGCGCCGACGTGCTCGACGCAGCAGACGACCACGCGGTCGGTCGTCACGAGCGCGGAGGCGATCATGCGGTCACCTCCCGCAGAGCCGAGCGCAGCATCGACAGGTGTTGTTCGGCGCGCACGGCGCGCGCTTTCCAGTCGTCGGCCGCGGCGAGTTGCTGTCGGATCTCGCCGAGGGTGAGCCCGTCGAGCGGGTCGACCTCGACCTCGGCGGCCGGTGTGGTCCGATGCTTGTTCAGGTGCGGCCGGATCGAGTGCATGTTGTCCGAGGTGTAGTCACAGTGCAGGCACCCGTACGTCGTCGACCCGTCGGCGAGCAGCAGCGTTCGCGTTTGCCGCCACAGCACCGGCGCGCCGCCCTTGGCGCGCATCGGCGCCTCGGTCGGCTCGTCGGCGATCACCTCGAGCCCCTTCGCGCTGGTCGCGGTCATCGGGCACCGTCCGCGGTGTCGTCCGGCGCGGTGGGCCAGTCCTCGACGATCTCGGCGTCGACGACGTCGTCGACCCGGGGCAACTCGAGCGGCTTCGCCGGCGGCAGGGACTCGAGTGGAACGTCGGGCAGCCGCACGTACTCGGCCGAGGTCGGTACCCACTTCGCGAGCTGGCGCGCGGCACTCTTGAGCCACATCGCTTTCGGGTTCCACTGCCAGGGTGAGAACGGCGACTCGGCGCCGTCGGCTTTCTTGAGGATGACGGCGATGTCGGCGGCCGAGAGCACCACGACGTTGCTCGTCGCGCCGTCGCGCATGATGGCGTAGGCGTAAGTGAGCACCAGGTCGCCGCGGTCGGCGCGCCAGTCGATCTCGTGCACCGGTCGGTCGTGCTCGCCCGGGTTGTAGGCGAACGTGTCGTGTTCGCGGACGACCTCGACCTTGACCGACGACACCGCACCGGCGCGGTACATGAGTTCGACCTCGCCCTGATAGCCGGTGATGCCGAGTACCTCGGGGCCGTGCTTGCCCTTGCGGGGAACGAGGTAGAACTGCTCCGTTCCGGGCTCGAGCCCCTTGCGCGCGGCCTCGAGCAGCGCGACAAGCAGCGACGACGGGTTCCGCTTGGCTGCATTCGCGAGTTGGGGACTCCGGCGCAGAGCACCGGTAGCGATGCGCAGCCACGTCTCGGGCTTGATGTGACTCGGGAGCACCGTTGCGAAGTCCGTGCGGTACTTGCGCACCAGCGCGGCCGGCGAGCTGTCTTTCTGCTGCGCGACGGCGGTCGTGACGGTCTGCGAGGTCATGCGGCAGCGCTCACCTTCTGCGGTGTCGAACGGATGGGAGACGGGCGCAGTGACGGCGGCGAGTCGCCCGTGCCCGGTACGCGGATGGCGATCGATTCGCCGTCGACGACGGCGCGGCGCCCGGTGCCGAGCGCGTCGAGCACCTCGGCCGCCGCCCGGCGCTTGGCGTCCTCAGCGGCCTTGTGCTCGGCGACCGCGGCTCGGTAGCGGTCGGCCAGGGGCGCGGCGATCTCGACCTCGACGTCGTCAATGCGCGGGTGAAGCGCTCGCACGGTGCGGTAAGTCGCGGTGTGCTCGTCGATGTCCGGACGCTCGTCGCGCTCGAGGGTGTCGAGGAACTCGCGGGCAGCTTCGCGCAGCACGGAAACCTCGGCGATGTTCCAGTCGACGGCGTACTCGCGGTAGTCCGAGCCGGAGATCAACACGGCGACGTGCGCGCGGGACAGGCCGAGCGTGTCGAGCTGCCACAGGGTTTGAGTCCGGTAGTAGATCGGGATCTCGTCGGTACCGGGCTCGCCCCACTCATCGGCGTTATGGGCCGTCTTGATCTCGAGCAGCGCCCGCTCGGTCAGGCTCGACAGCAGCCGGTCGGGTGTCGCGACCTGCCATCGGCGCGCCCGGCTCGCCCACGTCCCACACCGGCGCACCCGATACTCGGGGTGTGCCGCGGCGAACGCGCGCGCGATCGGGTCCTCGAGCCAGCGACCCCACCGCATGACAGCGTTGTCGTCCGCTGCGCTCGCGGCGCCCTTCTTGCGGTGCCAGAGCGAGAAACGCGATTCCCACGGCGACAACCCGAGCACCGCGGCGACCTCGGAGCCGCCAAGTGCGGACGCGCGGGCGGCGAACCATTCGGCCGAGCCCGGCTCGAAGGTGCCGACACGGACAGCGGCGGCGTTCATCCGGCCACGCTCGCGTGCTCGTTCGCCGAGGTGACCTCGCCGACGGTCACCTCGAACACCACGTCGAACCCGATGTCGAGCCCGTTGATGGTCGCGGCGATGAACTCGTTTCCCGGCCACTGCTCGCCGTCGAGCACGCGCCCGACGGTCGACTGACTCACCCCGAGGCATTTCGCCAACGCGTACCGCGACCGCAACCCCTTCGCAGTCGCGACCTTACTCAGCGCATCCGGTCGGACGCGGACGTGCGATGTCACAGACAGTTCCCCTCTGCTTCCGTGTGTGGAAGATCCCTAACCCCCTAGGAAGATCGACCATACGTGCAGATGGGACGCCGTTTCAACGCTTCCGTGCGCGCAAGTATTCGGACGAACGACGTAAGTCGGGTTCCGCTAGTTCCGCACACGGAAGTAACATCGTGTCATGGCTGACGGGCAGTGGTGGACGTACCTACAGGCGCAACTCGACCGGCGAGGCTGGAAGCCGGTGCACCTGTCCCGGGCGGCCGGCGTGTCCGAGAGTCGCATCTCGGATTGGAGAAACCGCGGCTCACCACCCACGATCGGCAATGCGCGAGCTGTCGCCGAGGCGCTCGACGAGCCTCTCGTGCCCCTGCTCGTCGGCGCTGGCCTGCTCACGGTGGAGGAATCGAGGCAGGGTCTCGCCGCCTACTCGGTGCGCGAGCTGCTCGACGAGATCGACACCAGGTTCGAGCGCGTTACCTCGCAAGTTCCCGATTCGCCCGTGAAACATCCCACGTTTGACCGCCGTAACCCTCTGCAACTCGTAGCCGACAGCCCAGGTGACGAACCGATGAGAGTTCGACAAGAACGCGAGTGGCTCAGCGACGCCGAACGGCCGGACGAACCCGGCCCAGAGACCGGCGCCTGATTTCCACCGCCTGCGTGTTGGGGAGGAACACGCATGGACTGGGGCCGACGGTACGACCCGTACCAACACGCCGAGTTGCTCGGCGCCGAAGTGATCGTGTCCCACGCGGTGCGCGGGTGGGGCGACTACCGGGGCGGCGTGATCCGCGTTCACCCGATCTTGACCGAGGTCGAGGCGCGTTGCACGACTGCGCACGAAATCGTCCACCACGAGCGGCGCGATGACGTTCTCGGGTACTGCGGTGTGGAATGGCTCGATACCCGGCTCGAACGTCGCGTGCATGCGATTGCGGCGCGTCGTCTGATCACCGTTCCCGACCTCGTCGACGCACTACGTTGGTCCGATCACCCGGACGAGATCGCTGAACAGCTTGCCGTCGATACGCGCACCTTGTTCGCTCGGGTGCTCGACTTGTCCGCTCGGGAGTACCGCGACTTGGACGGCCGAAGGCGCGGCACCACGCACCGGCCGCTCGGCGACTTGCGGCGGTATGCGGCTCGAGAGCTGCCGCGGCCGCGACGGCGTCCGTAGACCAAGATCAAACCCAACACGCTCGCCCAGACGCCTTACGTTCGCTAGTATTCAGGGAAACCCCAGGTGAGCACAGCGCTAAGTACCGCTCAGCTTGAAAGCGAGCGTCGGGAAACCGACCGGGGGTTCAAATCCCTCCGCTTCCGCAGTGGGCGGCGTGTGTCGGCGGAGAGCGCCGACCCAGCTGCTCCAGCCATTGTTTCCGGGGCCGAGCCCCGGACCCCGGCCGGAGGGGCTCCGCCCCCCGGCACCCCCCTCTACTGGGTGGGCGGGCGGGTTTGTGGGAGCGCGCGTTTCTTGGGGTGGGTAAGTGCGCGGTGCTCTGGTGGGGTTAGTGCGCGTTTCTGGGGCTTTGTAAGGGCGCGTTGCGTTGGGGTGGGCAGTGCGCGTTGCCGATGTGGTGGGAGCGCGCGGGTGTTCGGGGGCGGGTGGGGCCGTCGGCTTCGCCTCGGCTCGATCGGGGTGCCGTTGGCTTCGCCTCGGCGTGGGCCGACCTGGCCGGTCAGCGGGGGCTGAGCGGCCAGGTGGGGTTCCCGCGTGGTGCTGGTGGGTCAGGGTTTCGGTGGGCAGGTCTGCCAGTGGAAGTGGTAGACGGTGCTGTAGTCGGTGTCGGTCGAGTCCATGGTGGCGAAACTGGTCGTTTCCTTGGTGTTCGAGGTGCCCGCGTCCACGCGCAGTTCGGTGTTGATGTTGAAGTTGCGTTCTTCACCGCACGGCGCGTACACGATCTGGTCGACCCCGACCTTGTCGGTCGTCTGCCAGTTGTCGTCCTTCGGCCCGTCGAACTTGTGCGACATCGGGATCGTCTGCGACATTCCCTGGAAGTAGTAGTTCGCCTTTTCGGTGAAGTTCGCGCCCTTCTTGATGTTCGCGTAACCGCGGTAGTCGGTCTGCGCGATCGCGTAGGTGAAACCCGATGGGACGTGCACGACGAGACTGAGCTGGCAGTTCTTGCGGAAGTCCGTCGGTTTCGCGCCAACGCCGACCTGAGCGAGGTAATCGCTGTAAGTCACCGTGAACTTCGTGTTGTCCGTGGAGACGGCCACCGCCGCGGTTCCCGGCGGACAGCCGGAACCGTTGACCGTGACCACATCGATCACTATCTTGTCCGTGGGTGGATCGGTGAAATGGGGCCCCTGCCAAGCGGTCGCGGGTGCGGCGGCCGTCGAAAAAGCCAAAAGGGCAGCGGCTAAGGTGTTGAGCATCGAATTACCTCCGACATCATGCCATTCGTTGGCCGAGCGGGACGTCAACAAAAGAATGTGCGGCAGAGCGGGGTGTGCCTAAAGTAAAACGCGGCGGCCGTTCTTTGGCGCGAAGAGCGGTCGCCGCGCGTCGTGGTTCTTCAGTGCGTCAGCACTTCTTCCAGTGGAAGTGGTACTTGGTGCTCACGCCGCCGTCGGTGGAGTCCATGGACACGAAACTGGTGCTGGTGCCCGAAGAGCCCGCGTTCACCCGCAGTTCGGTGTTGACGTTGAGGAACCGGTCCTCGCCGCACGGCGCGTAGACCAGATCCGTGGTCTGTGTGCGGTCGGTGAACTGCCAGTTGTCGTTGTACGGGCCGCCGAACGGGTGCGAGGAGCGCGTCGTCGGCGAAGTGCCCTGGATGTAGTAGCTGGCCTGCTGCACCGCGGACGCGCCCTTCGCCAGGTACGCGAAACCGCGGTAGTCGGCCTGCTCCACCGCGTAGGTGAAGCCCTGCGGAATGTGCACGCGCAGCCCGAGCTGGCAGTTCTTCCGCAGGTCGGTGGGGCTGGAGCCATCGCCGACCTGTGCGGTGTACTCGCTGTAGGTCACGGTGAAGGCGGTGTTGTCGGTCGCGGTGGCCACGGCGGCCGTTCCGCGCGGGCAGCCGGATCCGTTGACGGTCTCGACGTCGATGACTACCCGGTCTGGTGGGGGTTCGGCGGCCGCGGTGGCCGCGGGGGCGGTGAGCATTGACAAGGCCATGCCGGCGGCGGTGATCATGGTGAGCATGCGTTACCTTCCAACGAATGGCGATTGTTCCGGAGTGCACCGGGCAGGCGGGGGACGAGAACTGCCCGAGTCCACTGTCCTCGTCGAGGGGCCAGAAAAACAAGCGCGGTATCACCGGGCGGCACTACGTATTTATTGGTGCCCTGAAACGTTTTGTCGTCCACCCGGCGGCAGGATGGGCCGATCGGCCCTACCTACCTTGGTGCACGGCACCCGCCGGGAAACCGGCGGTGGCAGCAAGGTTTTCGCCGGATCGGCCCGGTTCGAACCGATCGGTCGCCGTGGTGTTTTCGCTCAGTGACGCGAAAAGCCCCGCTCTGCGGGAAAGGGAAAGCACTTTTCCGCTGAGCGGGGCGGGAGAATTGTCGGGTTCGAAAGCGACGGTGCGGGGATCAGGGCTTGGCGGCCCTCGCCGCGATGCGGGCTTGCACCTCGGGGCGGCGCAGCGGCGGCACGGTGGCCGGCGGCTGGCGTCGCGGGGGCAGGGCCGCGAGCAGGCGCGTGGTCGTTTCGGTCACCTCGGCGACGGCGGTTTCGAACGCTTCGCGGGTGGCGTCCGAAAGGGATTGGACCCCGCTCACCTTCCGCACGTACTGGCGCGCGGCGGCTTCGACTTCTTCGGGAGTGGCCGACGGTTCCAGGCCACGCAGCGTGGTGATGTTCCGGCACATGCACCTCAGCCTACGCGCGGGAACTCCGGCAGAACCGGCGATTCCGGACGGTCGCGGAGCGCTACCGGGAGGTCACCCGATCGAGTCTATTTTCGACGGTCTTGCGTTAATTCCTGGTGCTGGCAGTGGCATTGCCGCCGCGCGCTGCTAACTTCGGTGCTGCCTCGAGCTAGCAGTGCGTGCCGCTCCGGTCACGCGACGCACGCGGCGGTCGTGGCGGCTGCGGTGGTGAAGCCGCGGCCAGAAGGCGGACTTTCCCCGTACTGGGAGGCATTCGTATGGTGCGCGTCGCCACGCGACCCCGTTCCGGCGCCGAGCCGGACATCTCCTTCGCCGATCGCACCGGCATCGTCGCGGCGAGCGTGCCGACGCCGAGGGCCCCGCTGCCCGCCGAACGCGTGCCGGGGTCGTCGCGGCGCAAGCACGGCGTGCTCGCGTGCGCGGCGCTCGCGTTCGTCATGGTCGGCTGGGTCGCGGGCACCGTGTTCGGCGGCCAGTCCGAAACGCACACCACGACCCAGCTCGCGGATCCCTCGCCCGCCATCGTCGAGGCGCCCGAAGCCGGGATCGCGCCACCGCGGATCGGGCCCGCGCCCGTGCAGCCCGCCGCACCCGCGCCCGCGCCGGTGCGCGTCCAGCGCCAGGAAGCGCCGAAGACCACCGCCGCGGCGCCGAGCAGCACCCGCAAGGCGGCGCCGCGGGCGGAGCAGCCCCGCGTGGACGCGCCGCCGCCCGCGCCGAAGCGCCACGACCCCGTCGGTGAAGCGTTCGACCAGATGACCCGGCCGTTCCTGGACACCGCGAAATCGGTGTGGGACGGGTTCATGGGCGGGAACGATCGCGCCCGTGCCACCGATATTCGTGCTCGGGACGGCCGGTAGCGCCGTAGCGCAGGCCCATCACCGCCGAGCCCGATTCCGTCAGCGCGGTCAGGTAGCGCTGCGCCGTCGCGCGCGCGATTCCCAGCTCCCCGGCGATTTCGGCGGCCGAAAGCGGGCCGTCGGCCTGCTTGAGCTGGTCGGAAATCAGCCGTGACGTGGCGCTCGACTGCCCCTTCGGCGCGGCGCTGCGGTCCTGCTCGTGCAGGGTACGGAACGCGCGGTCGATCTGGTCCTGGCCGAGGTGCCCGTCTTCGGGGAGCAGTGAGCGGTAGCGCGCGTAGCTGAGCAGCCGTTCGGTGAGCTGACGCGTGGTGAACGGTTTCACCAGGTAGTTGACCGCGCCGCCGCGCACGGCGGCCCGCACCGTGCGCGCGTCCGCCGCCGCGGACAGCACGATCGCGTCGGCGGGCAGCTCAGGCAGCAGCGCGAGGCCCGGTTCGTCGGGCAGGAACACGTCCAGCAGCACCAGATCCGGCGTCAGCTCCCGCACGCGTGCCCGTGCTTCGGCCGCGGTGTGCGCGGTGCCCACCACGGTGAAACCCGGTGTCTCCTCGACGAAACCGGCGTGCACCCCGGCCACCCGGAAGTCGTCGTCGACGATCAGCGTCCTGATCATGGCAGGTCCTCTCCGTCCGTCCGGTCGTCCACGATGCCGGGCAAGGCCGCGACGAACAGCGCGCCGCTGTTCTCCCCGCCGGGGTCGCCGAGCCACAGGTCACCGCCTCGCGCCCGCGCGGCCTGCCTCGCCAGCGCGAGGCCGAGGCCGTGCCCCGGGGCCAGTTTGGTCGTCACTCCCTCGGTGAAGAGGGTGTCGCGCAGCTCCGCGGGTATCCCGCCTCCACTGTCCACTACGGACACGTGCAGCTCGTTTCCCTGTGCCAGCAAGGCGATTTCCACGGTCGCGGGCCGCCGGTCGCCCATCCTGGCCGCGTGCAGCGCGTTGTCGAGCAGGTTGCCGACCACGGTGTTGAGCGCGATCGGGTCGGTGGTCGCCGCCGGTACCCACGAGTCGTCCGAAACCCGCAGCGCGACGCCTTTTTCCACCGCCTGCTCGGTTTTCGCGACGAGCAGCGCCTGCAGGTACGGGTCGGCGACCGTTTCGCCGACCGGGCCCGCGGCGGAGGAGACGGAATCGGTCAGCGTTTGCAGGTACTCCACGGCTTCCTCGCGGTGGCCGAGCTGCAACAGGCCGGACAGGGTGTGCAGCCGGTTGCGGTACTCGTGGCGTTGCGCGCGCAGGCCGTCGGTCAGCGAGCGCACCGCGTCGAGCTCCCTGGTCAGGGTCTCGAAATCGGTGCGGTCGCGCAGGGTCAGCACGGTGCCCAGCTCGCGGTCGTCGTGGCGAACCGGGCGGGAGTTGATCACCAGCACCCGTTCGCCCGCGACGGCGAGCAGGTTGGTGGCCTCGTCGCCGTCCGCCAGTGCCGACCGCAGCCGCGGCGAGATGTCCAATTCGGACAGATCCGCGCCGATCGGCAGCGCGATGCCGAGCAGGCGCCCCGCTTCGGAGTTGCACACCGTGATGCGGTTCCGGGCGTCGACCGCCACCACGCCTTCGCCGATCCCGTGCAGCACGGCTTCGCGTTCGTAGAGCAGTTCGGTCAGTTCGTGCGGTTCCAGGCCGTGGGTCTGGCGGCGCAGCCGCCGCGTCAGCAGTGCCGATGCGCCGACGCCGAGCAGGAGCGCGAGCCCGCCGAACCCGCCCGCGATCAGCAGCAGGTGCTGGAACTCCGCGGTGGGATCGTCGGTTTCGAAGCCGACGCTGACTTCGCCGACGACGCGGCCATCCGGTGTCTTCACGTAGGTCTTGCTGCGGACCGACAAGCCCAACGTGCCCTTCTCGACCGCGCTGGCGACCTCGCCGCCGCCGATCGGCACGCGGTAGTCGGTGCTGACCGGCTGGCCGATCTGCGCCGGGTCGGGATGCGCCAGCCGGATGCCCTGGTCGTCGGTGATCACGACGAACGAGGTATCGGTGCGGGCTCGGACGGCGAGTGCGCGCGACTGGAGCGCGCCGCCCGCGCGCTTCGCCTCCACGTTCACGACGACGTCCGGGTCCGCCGCGACCGAGCGCGCGATCGCGAGCGCGCGCTGCCCGTAGTCGTCGGTGAGCGTGCTCCGCAGCAGCGCGGCGACGAGTGCGAGCCCGACGACGAGCAGCAGCACGACCACGCCGACCTGCAGCAGCAGGATCTGCCTGCTGAACCGCAGCCGCGCGAACAAGCCCCGTTCCGCCATGGAGCGCACCGTACTCGCAGGTCAAGAGCGTGAGCAAAACGTGCGAAACGCGAAGAACGCATCGGCGGGAAGCAGAACGCGGACAAGCTTCACCTCGCGATGGGCGCCTCTTACCTTCCCTGTGACCGGCAGCACAGACAAAGGAGTCGCCGCGATGGCCCCACCCCTCATCGAACTGGCGGGTGCGACGAAACGCTTCCCGAGCGGGAGCGGATCGGTGCACACCGCGGTACGGGACCTGGACCTCACCGTCGGCGAGGGCGAGTTCGTCGCCGTCGTCGGCCCGACCGGCTGCGGGAAGTCGACGACCCTCTCGCTCGTTTCCGGCCTGCAGCCCGCGTCGGCCGGGGTGGTCAGGGTGAACGGCACCGACGTCCGGTCCATTCCGGACGGTGTCGGGTACATGTTCCAGACGGACGCGGTGATGCCGTGGCGTTCCGTGCTCGACAACGTGGCCTCCGGCCCGCGGTTCCGCGGCGCGCGCAAGGCGGATGCCCGCGCGCAGGCGGCGGACTGGATCGAGCGCGTCGGGCTCAAGGGCTTCGAAAAGTACTACCCGCACCAGCTTTCCGGCGGGATGCGCAAACGCGTCGCGCTGGCGCAGACCCTGGTCACCAGCCCGCGGATCCTGCTGATGGACGAGCCGTTCTCCGCGCTCGACGTGCAGACGCGCGCGCTCATGCAGGACGAGCTGCTGCGCCTGTGGGCGGGCAGCGACGCCGCGGTCATCTTCGTCACGCACGACCTCGACGAAGCGATCGCGCTCGCCGACAAGGTCGTGGTGATGACGGCGAGCCCGGCGACGGTCAAGGACGTGTTCGAGGTGCCGTTGCCACGGCCGCGCGCGGTCGAGGAGCTGCGCCTGACTGAGGAGTTCATGGGGCTGTACCGGCAGGTCTGGGAGTCGCTGCGGACCGAGGTCGACAAGGCGCGGGAAAGGGGTGCGGGCAATGTCGCGTGAAGCCGTGCTCACGAGGGAAGAAACGAAGGTCTACGAGTCCGAAGAGGACATTCTCGCCAGGCAGCGTACGAAGACGCGTCGCCGCAAGCGCAACATCTGGTTGCTGCGCCTGGGCATCGTGGCTGTCTGGCTGGGCAGCTGGGAGCTGACCGCGACGCTGTGGATCGACCCGTTCGTCTACTCCAAGCCGTCGAAGATCTGGGAACGGCTCGTCGAATGGTTCAGCATCGGCACCGATTTCGGGTCGATCTGGTACCAGCTGTGGGTGACCGTCGAAGAGGCCGTGATCGGGTTCGCCATCGGGTCGATCGCGGGCGTGGTGCTCGGTGTGGTGCTCGGCCGCAGCGCCTATCTCGCCGACGTGCTGGCGCCGTTCATCAAGGCGATCAACGCGGTGCCGAGGATCGTGCTCGCCGCGCTGTTCGTGATCTGGTTCGGTCTCGGGCTTCCGTCCAAAGTGGCCACTGTGATCGTGCTGGTGTTCTTCGCGGTGTTCTTCAACGCCTTCACCGGCGCCCGCGAGGTGGATCGCAACGTCATCGACAACGCGCGGATCCTCGGCGCGAGCCGCGTGCAGGTGATGGGCTCGATCGTGCTGCCGAGCGCGACCTCGTGGATTCTGTCCTCTTTGCACACCGCGTTCGGGTTCGCGTTGATCGGCGCGGTGGTGAGCGAGTACGCGGGCGCCCGCGCCGGTGTCGGGTTCCTGATCTCGAACGCGCAGGGCACGTTCGACTCGGCGGGCATCTACGCGGGCATGATCATCATGACCGTGGTCGCGCTCATCGCCGAGTGGGGGATCGGCTGGCTGGAGCGCAAGCTCCTCCGCTGGCGCCCCAACGCCGACGACAACGCCGCGTCGCCGATCTGAGGTGGTGAAGATGCGCAAGAAGATCGGGCTGCTGCTGGCACTCGTGCTGGTGGCGGCGGGAACGATGGCGTGCCGCGACACGCGGACGCTGGACCTCGGCGGCGGCACCCCGCACCTCAAGATCGTGGTGGGCGGGCTGGAAAAGGTGATCTACCTGCCCGCGATGCTGACGCAGCAGCTTGGCGGGTTCAAGCAGCAGGGGCTCGACGTCGAGTTGCTCGGCGACACCTCGGGCGCGAGCGCGGAGACCGCGCTGATCTCCGGCGAGGTGCAGGGCGTGGTCGGCTTCTACGACCACACCATCGACCTGCAGGCCAAGGACCAGTGCATCACCAGCGTGGTGCAGATGGCGAACATCCCCGGCGAGGCCGAGGTCATTTCGACGAAGAAGGCGGGCGAAGTGCGCTCCGCGGCCGATTTCCGCGGCCGCAAGCTCGGCGTCACCTCGCTCGGCTCGTCGACCGACTTCCTCACGAAGGCGCTCGCCGCCAAGGACGGGGTGTCCTCAAGCGACTACACGCCGGTGAAGGTCGGTGCCGGGCAGACGTTCATCGCGCCGCTCACCCGCGGCGAGATCGACGCGGGGATGACCACCGACCCGACGATCGCCCAGCTCACCACGACCGGCCAGGGCAAGGTGCTCTACGACCTGCGCACCGAGCAGGGCACGCGCGCCGCGCTCGGCGGGCTCTACCCGTCGACCTCGCTGTACATGAGCTGCGAGATCGTGAACCGGTACCCGGAGGTGGTGCAGAAGCTGGCGAACGCGTTCATCGGCTCGCTGCGCTGGATTTCCGCGCACCGACCCGAGGAGATCGCGGCGAAGATGCCGCAGTCGTTCGCGGGCGGCAACCCCGAGCTGTACGTCAAGTCCATCAAGGACAGCATCGGGATGTTCAACGCGGACGGCAAAATGGACCCCGCGGCGGCGCAGAACGCGTTGCGGGTGCTGGCGAGCTTCTCGAAGAACGTGGCCCCGCGCAAGGACAGGATCGCGCTCGACAAGACGTACACCACGAAGTTCGCCGACGCGGCGGCGACGAAACCGTGAGGGACCGGTGGCCTGCGCTCACCCGCGCAGGCCACCGACCGCCCACGCGACGACCAGCAGCGCGAGGATCAGGGAAAGCCCCGCCTGGCCGAGCATGGTGAGCTTCGCCCAGCGGCGCAGCGGCATCACGTCGGTCGGGCTGAACGCGGCGGCGTTGGTGAACGAGACGTAGAGGTAGTCGAGGTAGCCGGGCTCCCAGTCCTTCGGCGCCAGCTCCGGATCGCTCATCTGCGGGAACATGAAGTCCGGGTAATCGGCCTCGCCGAGTGCCCGCGCCGCCGGGCCGCCGCGGTCGAATTCCCAGTACCACAGGGAAAACACCACGATGTTCGTCCAGTAGACGATCACGCCGGACAGCAGCACGCGGCCCGCGCTGCCGGTGATGGACCCGTCCACGATCCCGATCACCAGCCCGACCGCGGACAGCGCGTTCGCCGCGCTCACCACCGCGACGAGCACGAGCGAGATCATCCGCTCGCGCTTGCTCCGCCTGTCCACCTTGCCGGGATTCACCAGCAGCAGCGCCACGATGAGCAAAGTGGACAGTGCGGGCAGCAGCCAGCGGGGACTCAGCACGAGCGCGCCGGGCAGGGCGAGCTGCAACGCGAGCGTGGCGATGACCACGGCCATCGCCTGCCAGCGGGCCTCGCCCTCGGTCTTCCGCCGCCAGGCGGGAACGCTCTCGGCGATCATCGCCCCACGGTAGCTCCCGGCGGCGCGCCCCGCCTCCGTCCGCGCGGCTTGCCCGCGTGCCCTGGCTTTCGGGGCGGTAGATGATGCTGTTGGTCACAGTGATGTCGGGTGCGCGGATGTCGGGTGCGTGCGGCGGCGGGGCCCGTCGTTGGTCCCCGAAGGCCACCTTCGGGGACCCCAGCGCCACTTTCTCGGCCCTCGCTGACGTGCGAGCAGGGCTGTGCGTGCCCCGAAGGTGGCCTTCGGGGCGCTCAACGCCGCACATCCACCCCTCGCACACTCGACCTCCCGCTTTCGGGGCACGCGAACGCCCGCTGCGGGCCACGCAGGAGGTGGCGGCCCGCCACGAGGGCCGAGATCGTGACGCTCAGCGCCCCAAGAAGAGCCTTCGGCGAAGGTCACTTTCGGGGCACGGCGGGAGTGTCAGACGGCTTCCGGGGAGCAGGCCGGGGCGTCGGCTTCCAGCCAGACGACTTCGGTGCGCGAGCGCGCGCCGAGCTTCCGGAGCACCTTCGCCACGTGCTGTTCCACCGTGCGCGGCGACAGGAACAGTCCTTCGGCGATCTCCTTGTTCGTGCGCCCCGCGGCCAGCATGCGCGCGACTTCCCGTTCCCTGGGGGAAAGTTGCGTCCCGTAGCCGCGCCTGCCGCGTGGTGAGGGGGTCCACGCGCCGTGTTCGCGGAGCGCGTGGCGGCAGCGGCCCGCGTCCCGCGTCGCGCCGAGGCGGGCGTAGACCTCGGCGACTTCGCCGAGTTCCGCGGTCGCCGCGCTGTCGCCGGAGGCGAGCCTGCTCAACGCCGCCCGTTCCTTCGCCCACGCGGCGGCGTAGGGCATCGGGAGGTTCGCGTAGGCCTTCGCGACCTCGGCGAAGTCCGCGCCCGCGTCGGCGTGCTTTCCCCGCGCCACCAGCAAAACCGCCTTCGCCGCGGCGAGCGCGGCCGTCGCGACCGGCGCGTCCCTGCCTTCGATACCGCGCTCGAACTCGTCGACGACGGATTCCGCCGCGTTCCACCGGCCCGCCGCCGCGTACGCCTCGGTCGCCACCGGCACCAGTTCGGCGGCCCACACCCACACGCCCTTGCAGCGCGCCGAAGTCAGCCCGCTGTCCACGATCGCGCAGGCGGCCGCGATGTCGCCCGCGCCGAGCCGGACGCGCGCCAGCATGCCCGCCGCGGCCAGCACCACCGGCACCACACCGTGTTCGGGTGCGTGCACGCTCGTTTCGGCGAGGTACCGCTCGGCCTCGGAGAATTCGCCGCGCACCGCCGCGAGCCCGCCGAGCACGAGCGCGGCTTCGGCGGTGACCGGGCCGAGATCGGGGTAGCGGCGGCGGAGCGTTTCCCCGGTTTCGGCGAGCCCCGTCCAGTTCCCGGTGAGCCAGTCGAGCCGCAGCCGCGTGCCCCTCGCCAGTTCGACGGTGAACAGCGCGCCGGTGGAATTGGCCTGCACCATGCCGTCGCGAAGGAGCCGGTCGGCCCGCCCGTGGTGCCCGATCCACGACTGCGCGTCGGCGAGGTTGCACCACAGCCGCGCGAGCTGCACGCGCTCGGCGACCGTGCGCCCCGCTTCGGGGAGCTGTTCGAACTCGGTCCACGCGCTGCCGTCGCCGATGTGCGCGCGGCAGGCGATCCGGTCACCGGTCAGCGCGAGCCGCAGTTCGGGGTCGTCGAGCCGTTCGTACACCTCGCGCGCGCGTTGGCCCCACTGTTCGTGCCAGCTCAGCGGCATCAGCCCGTCGATCGGCATGGCGAGCAGGTTGATCCCGCGCGCGGCGAGTTCGGGGCGGTCGGACAGCTCGTCGATCGCCTTCTCGACTTCGAGCCGCGCGCGTCCGAGTTCCCCCGCGCGGCGCACGAGCAGCAGCCCGAGGTTGAGCCGGATCGTGCCCCGCATGGTCTGGGACAGCGTCCGTTCGGCGAGCACGCGTTCGAGCGTCGCGGACACGTCCGAGCGCAGCCCGCGCTGCGCGATCTTGCTCAGCTTCGTGGCCAGTCGCTCCACATCGGACTCGGCGAGTTTTCCCTGTTCCAGCAAGGCCTGCAGGGTGTCGATGGCGAGCGCGGTCTCGCCGAGTTCGATGGCGCGGTCGGCGGCGGCCTCCCCGTAGCGCTGCCACTGGTCGGGCAGGCCACCGGCGCGCGCGTGCCTGGCCAGCTCGGCGTACGGCGGCGGCACCACGTTCGCGAGTGCGCGCAAAGCGTTGGCGTGCAAGGGTTGCCGCTCGGGTGCGCTGGTCGCCTCGTACACCGCGCGGCGGGCGAGGGTGTGCCGGAAGGCGTACCGGCCGCGGTCGGCCTCGCCGAGCAGCCCGCCGTTGACCGCTTCGGAAAGCGCCGAGGACAACCGCGCGCCGCGCAGGCCCGCGATCATGCCGAGCAGGGTCGACTCACCGGGGGTGCCGAGCACCGAGGCGGCTCTGACCAGGCGCGCGGCGGGCTCGGACAGCACGCCGAGCCGTTCGACGGCGGATTCGCGCAGCAGCACCGGCACCGCGATCCGGTCCAGTACCTGCGGTGACGGTGCCGCGCCGGAGAACCCGAGATCGCGGACCGCGCGCAGGGTTTCGGTGACCACCTGCGGGATGCCCGCGGTGTGCTCGTGCAGCGCGCGGACGAACTCGTCGTCGATGCGGGAGAGCGAGAGCACGTCGGTGGCGACGGCGCCGACCGCCTCGGCGCCAAGCGGGCCGAGGTGCAGGGTCGCGACGGGCACGGAATCGGCCGCCCGCAAGGGAATCCCGAGCGCGGCACCGGCCTGTCCCGCGCGGTAGGTGAGCAGGAGCGTGAGGCGCCGGGGCGGTTTCGCGACGAGGAAGGCGAGCAGGTCCTTGGTGTTTTCGTCGGCCCACTGCAGGTCTTCGAGCACGAGCACGGTGGGGCCGCAGGCTTCGAGCAGTTCGCGGACGGCGCGGAACTGGCGGTGCCGCTGGGCGGCCGGTTCGGCCATCGGCTCCGGCGCGGGCGGCAGCAGATCGGAGATCTCGGGGAGCAGCGGGCGGAGCACGCCGGTCACCGGGCTGAGCGTGCCGACGGGCTGGCCGGTGACGGTGCGCAGCGCGTCCAGGATGGGACCGTAGGGGAAGGGTTCGCGCAACGGCGGGCACGAGCCGGTGAGCACGCGCACGCCGTCGAACTCGTGTCTTCGGAGCAGCGCCGCGACCAGTCTGGTCTTCCCGATCCCGGCCTCGCCTTCGACGAGCAGCACGGCGGGGCGCTCGCCGCTGATCCGCGCGAGGGTCGCGATTTCCTCGTCGCGGCCGGCGAGCGCGGGCGTCGGTGTTCGCACCGACACCAGCGACGACGGAACCGTTTCGGAAAGGGGCCGGCCTGCCGTCCGCACCATGGCGCTCGCTCCCTCGCAGGGCGGGCGACTGGGTGCCGCCTGCCGGGGTTCAGCGAGCCTAGGCAGAGCGTGATCGGTTCGTAAACCAGTCAGAACGGGCGGTCCGCAAGCGCTACTCGACCGTACGAAAACCGACCGTCACCGTTTCGCCTACGGAAAGCCGACGTTCCCTCACGGTGCGTAGGACCCACCAGGGCGGATTCCCGAAGGGCGGCAAGGCGCCGGAAAGCCGTGCACGAATGATTACGGACAGTACTGTCGAGAACTTCCTACTTTAGGCGCGGACCGTTCGGGTGATGTTGAACCAGTGACGCCCGTGGTCCGGAGGATACTGCCGCCGCCGAGAGTGCCCGCCACGTCCCGAAGGCCGCCTCAGGGGAATCTGGCGCCACTTTCCAGGCCCTAGCACGCAAGTGCCCGCTTCGGAACGATGCTCGCCCGCCTACCTCCCGAGTGCCGCGAGGTCCGCGCCGAAGGCGCGGCCACTCCCAACCCGACCACCACCGGCGATCCGGCGCGCCCCGCGCGCCGGGAGCGTGCAGTCGGGCGCAGGGCCCCTGGGGCCCTCTAAATTTGCGATGGCAGGGCGCCCAGCACGACCAACCGGCGGGTCGAGCTGGGAGCCGCGCCCTGGCAGCGCAAATTTTGCCGCCCGATATCAGACACTGGTGATTTCTTCGATGAGCGCTTCCACGTCGAAGTGTTCGCTCTCCGCACCGGCGGGCACCAGTTCGAGCGTGTTGGCGACGAAGGCTTCGAGGTCGGCGCGTTCCATCTCGACGAGCGCGTAGCCGTCGGGCGACTCGATCTCGAGCGCGGTCAGGTCCTCGTCGACGGCGAGGTCGGGGCGGACGCGGACGTCGCCGATGCCCGAGGGCTCGGTCAGCCCGGTGATCAGCAGGTCGCGGGCGAACACCCACTCGATCCAGCGGCCGCGCTCGCTCCGGAAGGCGATCGTCACCGCGAACGGCTCACTGGCCAGAAAGGACAGTCGCGAAAGGACAGGTGCGGTGCTGCCGTTCATCGACACGAACTGGGTCTGGTGCACTGCGTCGGTCTGCACGGTGCCACTCCTCGCGGTTGGCGAAGGTTCGCGTCGTGCGAACCACTCGGACAGCGGGGAGAGCGCTGGCGGCCCCGCTCGTGATGCCAGTTCCGTGCCATTCACGCTATCCGGTGGCGGACGGGGTGAGGTGTAACACTTCGGCCACTGTCGGACGACTCCCTGATAGCGCTCCACAGTGGTCTCCGCCACAGTCCGGTTTTCACTACGGACCGCACTTTTCCGGTTACCCGAGCGGGACGGTGAGGCCCACCTTCACCCGGTCCATGGCGACACTCGTGGTGAAGTGCCGGACATCCGGGTTGTCGAGGAGCGCGCGGCGGGTGAACGCCTCGAAGCACGCCATGTCGCGGCAGGCCACCACCAGGATGAAGTCCGCCTGCCCGGTCACGTAGTAGCACTGCTGCACCGCGTCGTCGGCGAGCGCCCGTTCGCGGAACGCGCGGATCACGTCGACGTGTTCGCGTTCCATCTCCACCGCGACCACGAACGTCATCGGCACGCCGAGCACGTCTTGATCGAGTACCGAGACGTCCCGTGCGATGACCCCGCACTGGCGCAGCCGTTTGATCCGCCGCTGCACCGCGGCCGCGGACAGCCCCACTTCGGCGCCAATGGACTCGGCGATCGTGCGGGCGTCGGTCTGCAGGCGGTCGAGGATCTTGAGATCCACCGCGTCGAGGGGTGGCGTCGGCACGTCGCCAAGGCTATCCGGGCGCGCGGGCAGGCGCCCCCGCCCGATGGTGTAGCCCGCACCACCGCGCCCGGCCGGGGAGTGCGGAAGAATCGGCGTATGGCAGACGGACGGCCCGTGGGGGCCATGGGCAGGGTGCGCGCGACGGCGGCTTCGGTGCCCTTCTCCTTCATGAGCATGATCACCGGGTTCGCGGCGATGGCCGCGCTGCCGGTGCTGATGGCTTCGGCGGTGATGTGCGTCTTCTGGGTCGGGATCTTCGCGCTGCCGTTCGAGCTGCGCTTCCTCGGCAGGGTCACCGATGTTGTCCGCGCCTTCAGCGCGCGGCGGCTAGGCATCGCGATCCCCGGGCATGGACCGCGCGGGCGCTCGCTGCGGGACCTCATCGACGAGCGCGGCACCTGGCGCGATCTCCGCTGGGTCCCGGCGACCATGTTGTTCGGGACCATGCTGGGCATCTTCGGCCTGACGCTGGCGTTCCTCCCGTTCGTCGCGTTGTTCTCGATCGGGTTCTGGTGGCTGTTCCCCGCCGACGAACCGATCAAGGTGATCGCCGACATCCCGATCGAGAGCTGGCCGAGCGCCTTCTACGCGGGCGTCCCGATGCTCGTGGCCACGGCGGCCATCGCGCTGTGGCTGCCGCCCAAGATCGCCAACGCGAGCGCGAAGCTGAACGCGGCGCTGCTCGCACCGTCCGAAAAGGACCAACTTGCGGAGCGCGTGGAAACGTTGCGGGAGAGCCGCGCGGGCGCCGTCGACGCGCACGGCGCCGAGCTGCGGCGCATCGAACGCGATCTGCACGACGGGACGCAGGCGCGGCTGGTCTCCATCGCGATGCGGCTCGGGCTCGCCGAGCGCCAGCTCGAAAAGGATCCGCAGGCGGTGGCGAAGCTGCTCGCCGACGCGCGCTCCGGCGCCGAGGACGCGATGACCGAACTGCGCACGGTGCTGCGCACGATGTACCCGCCGATCCTCGCCGACCGCGGTCTCGACGGCGCGCTGTCCGCGATCGCCGCGCAGAGCACCGTGCCGACCGAGGTGACGGTCGGCGAGCTGGGCGCGCTCGCCGCGCCGGTGGAGGCCGCCGCGTACTTCGTGATCACCGAGGCGCTGACCAACGTGGCCAAGCACGCGGACGCCTCCAGGGTGGAGGTCACGCTCACGCGCGACGTGGACGTCCTGCTCGGCCAGATCGTCGACGACGGCTCGGGCGGCATCGACGAGACCAAGGGCACCGGGATCGCGGGCATGCGGCGCAGGCTCGCCGCACTCGACGGCGAGCTGTGGGTGACGAGCCCGGCCGGCGGGCCGACCAAGATCGTCTGGGAGTGCCCGTGCGGGTCGTGATCGTCGAGGACAACGTCCTGCTCGCCGAGGGCATCAAGCTCCTGCTCGCCACCGCGGGCCACGAGGTGGTCGCGCACGTGGACAACGCGGACGCCTTCGTCGCGGCGGTGACCGAGCACGAACCCGATGTGTCCATTGTGGACGTACGGCTGCCGCCGTCGTTCCGAGACGAGGGCATCCACGCCGCGATGCGCGCGCGCCGCGTATTGCCGGGCACCCCGGTTCTCGTGCTCTCGCAATACGTCGAGGAAACCTACGCCGGCGAACTCCTTTCCGACGGGCACCCCGGTGTCGGCTATTTGCTGAAGGACAGGGTCGCCCGCGTGGAGGAGTTCCTGGAAGCGCTGGACCGGGTCGCGGGTGGGGGCACCGCGCTCGATCCCGAGGTCATTTCGCAATTACTCACCCGCAGGCACGATCCGCTCGCCGCGTTGACCGCGCGGGAACGGGAGGTGCTCGATCTGATGGCGCAGGGCTTCGCGAACGCCGAGATTGCCGGGAAGTTGACGGTGACCGAACGCGCGGTGCACAAGCACATCGGCAACATATTCGCGAAGCTCGACCTGCCCCCGAGTGATAGCGGGCACAGGCGAGTGCTGGCCGTACTCGCCTATCTGGGCTAACGCGGGCCCGTCCGAGTGAGCCAAATGTGACCTGGAACACAACTGACCGGTCTACCGGTTGGTAGGGCTTACAAGTGTGCGGAATGGGGTCTCACGGGGACTAACGAGGAGGGTTCGCAGTGCGCACGCAGGATGCGCCCGAGTTCGCGGGGCGCCGCGCGGCGGTGTTGTGCGGGCTCGGTGGTTATCTGCCGTCACGGGTGCTCGACAACGAAGAACTGTCCAGCCGCATGGACACCTCCGACGAATGGATTCGCACCAGAACCGGAATCAGCGCGCGCCGGATCGCCGATGACATGTCCACTGTGGACATGGCGATCGAGGCGGGTCGCGCGGCGCTGAGCAGCGCGAGCCTCGAGCGGGTCGACGCGCTGGTGCTCGCCACCTCGACCCCCGACTACGTGTGCCCCGCGAGCGCGCCCCAGGTGGCCGCCGCGCTCGGGCTCTCCGGGATCGCGGCGTTCGACGTGAACGCGGTGTGCAGTGGTTTCGTCTACGCGCTCGCCACCGCGGCGGGGATGATCTCGGCCGGGATCTCCGGTTCCGTGCTCGTCGTCGGCGCGGACAAGTTCACCGCCGTGGTCGACCCGGATGACCGCGGCACCGCGCCGATCTTCGGCGACGGCGCGGGCGCGATCGTGCTGCGCGCGGGCTCGCCGGAGGAGGACGGCGCACTCGGCCCGTTCGACCTGCACAGCGAGGGCGAGGGCACCGATCTGCTCTACGTTCCCGCGGGCGGTGTCCGGCAGCGCTTCGCCGAACGCGAGCAGGACAACTACGTGATCATGCAGGGCCAGAAGGTGTTCCGGCAGGCGTGCGCGCGGATGGCGGAATCGTCCCGCACGGTGCTGGAGCGGGCGGGCTGGCCGGTGGACGGCGTCGACCGGTTCGTCGGCCACCAGGCCAACATCCGGATCCTGGACGCGGTGGCGAAGAAGCTCGGGCTGCCCGCGGAAGCCGTGGTCGCGAACATCGGCACGGTGGGGAACACGGTCGCCGCTTCGGTGCCGCTCGCGCTGCTCGACGGGGTCAAGGAAGGGCAGCTCGTGCCGGGGCACCGGGTGCTGCTCAGCGCCTTCGGCGCGGGCCTGACCTGGGGCTCGACGGTGCTGAAGTGGCCGGAGGTCACTCCGGGCTGACGGCCCAGGTGATGGTCGCGCTTTCGCGGCCGCGGAGCTGGACGGTTTCGTCCTCGGTCCAGCGCGCGCGTTCGCCCGCGGCCGCCGAGGCCAGCGTGGTGTCGGAGGCGAGGATGCGGCCGGGGGTGTGCTTCGCGTACTCGGTGAGCCGCGCGGCCTCGTTGATCGGATCGCCGATCACGGTGTACTCGAACCGGCTGCTCGTGCCGAGCTGACCGGCGAACACCGGCCCCGACGCGACCCCGATGCCCAGGTCCAGTTCGCCGTCGGCAAGCACCGCGTCCCGGATCGCGCGCGCCGCGCCCAGCGCCGAAGTGGCCGGGTCCGCGAGCTTCGTCGGCGCGCCGAACACGCACAGCGCGGCGTCGCCCTGGAACTTGTTCACCAGCCCGCCGCGCGCGTTGACCGCGTCGACCACGCTGCTGAAGAACCGGTTCAGCTTGTCGACCAGTTCCTGCGGCGGGGTGCGCGCGGCCAGCGCGGTCGAATCGACGACGTCGACGAACAGCGCCGTCACCTCGCGCACGTCGCCGGAGAGCGAGGCGCCGAACTCGAGCGCGTGCCGTGCCACCTCGGTGCCGACGTGCCTGCCGAACAGGTCCCGCATCCGGTCCTGTTCGCGCAGGCCGGCGGCGAGGTCGTTCACCGAGGTCTGCAGCGTGCCGATCTCGCTCGAATCGTCCACGTCGACCTGCACGTCCGTGCGGCCGCGCGCGATGTCGTCGAGCGCGACCCGCAGCCGGTGCAGCGGCGCCGCGACCGCCTTCGCGAGCAGCGCGGTGGTGAACGCGCCCAGCACCAGCCCCGCCACGGACAGCAGGATCAGGCTCGACGTCGGATCGGCGTGGCTCAGGTTCGGCGGCGTCGCCACCAGGAACACCCCGAGCAGCGGGACGCCGCTGGCGAGCGACCAGGTCAGCACGAGCCTGGTCAGCACGGTCGTCGGCAGCTTCTGCTTCGGCCGGTCGACCGCGAGCGCGAGCATCATCACCGGCCGCGCGACCCACTCGGCCGCGAGGTAGGTGATCCCGGCCGTGGTCAGCCCGCCGAGCCCGATCGTCAGCGCGACGGCCACCGCGTCCGCCGACGAGCCGAGCACACCCGCGAGCGTGGCCAGCAGCACCGTGCCGCCGAGCCACAGCGTGCCGCTCACGCGCGCCATGTCGCCGGGGATCCGCAGCGCGCGGCGCGCTTCGTCCGGGGTGGGCGGCCTGCCGAGGACGAACCACACCGCGGTGCGGCGCTGCAACCAGGCCGTCCACACGGTCCCGGCGAGCAGCGACGCGGCGACGTACCCGGCGGCCGAAACGGTCATCACCCAGGACCGGTCGCCGATGTCGCTCGGCGTGCCCTGCAGCAGCAGGAGCAGCGCGACCACGGCGGCGCCGACCACACTGGACCCGAACCCGAGCACGGCGAACCCGATACCGGTGCGCAGCACCAGCCTGAACCGGCTCCCGAGCCGAAGTCCCCGTCCCACAGGTCGATGTTATGGGTACGCGCGTCCGGCGGGGGGTCGGCCGATGCTCCGAAGGCCGCGATGATGGTGCGCGGATCGCCGTGCTCCCGGGTCTCGATGGCGGAAATGTGGTGGCGAGCGCGAATGTCCCCGATGGCCACCTTCGGGGACCCTGGCGCCACTTTCTCGACCCTCGCCCGCGTGCGGGCCTCGGCTGCCGGTGCCCCGAAGGTGGCCTTCGGGGCGCTCAACGCCGCACATCCACCCCTCGCACGCTCGACTACCGCGACGCGCCTGCCCCGCTTGCCGGTGCCCCGAAAGTTCAGGGCACTGGATTCCCCGAAGGTCACTTTCGGGGCACGCGACGGCTGACGTGAGTTTCCAGTCAGGAGGCCTTGACCGCCTTCTCCAGTTCGGCGCGCGTCATCTTGGAGCGGCCCTTGACGTCCTGTTCGCGCGCGAGCTTTTCCAGGTCGGCCTTGCTCAGGTCGGACACGTCGGGCTTCTTCTTCCCGCGTTTGCCGCCCTTGCGGCGGCCTTCGACGCTGCGGGAAAGCGCCTCGAACAGGTCGACCACCTTCGTCGGCTCCGACGGCTCGGACTCCGGGGTGACCGTGCGGCCCGCCTTCTTGTCGTCGATGAGCTTCTTCACGCGCTCGGTGTAGGTGTCCACGTACTGGTCCGGCTGCCACTGCTCGGTCATCGAGTCGACGAGGCTGACCGCCATGTCCAGTTCCTTGCCGCGCGCCTTCAGCTCCGGCAGGCTCTTCAGCTCCTTCGCCGGATCCCGGATGTCCGCGGCGAAGTGCATGGTGTTCAACGTCAGCACGCCGTCGCCCGCGCGCACCGCCGCCAGGTATTCCTTGCCGCGCATGACGAAGCGCGCGATCCCCGCCCGGTTCGTCTTCGCCATCGCCTGCAGCAGCAGCGCGTACGCGCGGTGGAACTCCTCCTTCGCCGGGCCGAGCCAGTAGGTGCGCTGGAAGTAGATCGGGTCCACCTCTTCGAGGTCCACAAAGGACTCGATGTCGATCGTGCGCGACCGGCCCGGCGCGATCTCGTCCAGCTCCTCGGGTTCGACGAGCACGTACTCGCCGTCGTCCAGCTCGTAGCCCTTGACGATCTTGTCGTAGTCGACCTCCTTGCCGGTGCGCTCGTTGACCCTGCGGTACCGGATGCGGTCGGAGGTGCCGCGCTCGAACTGGCGGAAGTGGATCGAGTGGTCCTCGGTCGCGCTGTACAACGCCACCGGCACGGTGACGAGGCCGAAGTTGATCGACCCGCTCCAGATCGGCCGTGCCATCAGGACCTCCTCAGCGTCCGCAGCGACTTTTCCGCGGACGCGCCGCCCTCGTGCAGGCCGCGCCACGGATCTTCCTTGCGCGCCAACCGGTTCCGCAGTTTCGCGGGCGGCCAGCCGTCCGGCTCCGCCTTGCCCAGTTCGGCCCAGTCGAGCGGGGTCGCGGCCGCGGCGCCCGGCCTCGCCCGCAGCGAATACGGCGCGACGAAGGTCTGCGCGTAGCCGTTGCGGTTAGTGTCGAGGAAGACGCGGTCGCCGCGCTTGTCCTTGCGCTGCGCGGTGGTCAGGTGTTCGGGATCGCCTTCGGCCAGCTTGTCGGCGGCCTCGCGGGCGAGCGCGCGAACCAGGTCGTGGTCGGCGGTCGCGTCGAGCGGGGTGACGAGGTGGAACCCGCGCCCGCCGGTCGCCTGCAGGTGCGGATCGAGCCCGAGTCCGGTGAGCTGGTCGCGGCCGCGGCGGGCGATCTCGCGCAGTTTCGCGGTGCCCGTGCCCTCGGGCGGGTCGAGGTCGAGCACCATCAGGTCCGGGCACTCCGGACTGTCCACAGTGGAGGTCCACACGTGGAACTCGATGGTCGCCTGGTTCGCCAGGTACACCAGCGTCGCCGCGTCCTCGCACACCACGTGGTGCACCGATCCACCGTCGCGTTGCGGCATTTCCTCGACGCGGACCCAGTCCGGGAAGTGCTCCGAAGCCTCCTTCTGGAACCAGCCCTCGCCCTCGATCCCGTCCGGATAGCGGCGCAACGTCAGCGGCCGCCCCCGCAGATGCGGCACCATCACGTCGGCGACCGTGCGGTAGTGCTCGATCACGTCCCCTTTGGACAGTCCGTCCTCGGGGTAGAAAACCTTGGCGGTGTGCGAAATCTCGACGTCCTCGGCCTTCATCAAGCCTCCCGGACCACGTCTTCGGCTGCCTTGTCGTTCCGGAGCCCGACGTACCGCGCGTGGCGCAGCTTGCCGTCGCCGGTCCACTCCGAGAAGCCGATCTGCGCGACCAGCTCCGGTGACACCCAGTGAATTCCCTTTTCCTGCACGGTTTCGGCGAACGGCGACGACTTCCGTTCGAGCTTCTTCAGCTTCGCGGTGAGGTCCCGCAGGACTTCCTCGGTGTACCCGGTGCCGACCTTGCCCGCGAACCGCAGCCCGTCCCCGTCGTGGTAGCCGAGCAGCAACGCGCCGAACCCGTGCCGCGCGCCCTGCGGATCGGTGAACCCGCCGATCACGAACTCCTGGTCCTTGACGCACTTGAACTTCAACCAGTCACGCGACCGCCCGTGCTGGTACGGCGCGTCGACGCGTTTCGCGATGAGCCCCTCCCAGCCGTTCGCGCAGGCTTCGCGGAAGAACTCCTCGCCGTCGCCGTCGCGGTGTTCGGACAGCCGCAGCGGGTCCTCGAAGTCGAAGGCATCGGCGAGCAACTGCTTCCGCTGCCGCAACGGCAGGCTTGTCGCGTCGTGGCCGTCGAAGTACAGCAGGTCGAACAGGTAGTAGAAGACCTCGATCCCGGTCTTGCGGGCGCGCTCGGGATCGGTGAGGTGGATCCTCGGCTGGAGCGCGCCGAAACTCGTCTGCTTCCCGGCGAACGCCACGATCTCACCGTCGGCGACGAACCGCTCACCGCCGGACTTCGCCAGCGCTTCGACGATCTCGGGATAGGCGTTGTTCATCGTCTTCTGGTTGCGGGACCACAGCTTCGGCTCGTCACCGTCGCGGGAGCAGATCGTGCGGACGCCGTCGAGCTTGCGTTCGTAGAGCCAGTTCTCGCTGGAGAACCGCTCCTGGGTCAGCGTCGCGAGCATCGGGGCGCGCCAGCCCGGCGCGGTCACCCGAGGTCCTCGTTGGTGCGGCCGGACAGCACGGACTCGGGCTGGGTCTTCGCGGGCTTGCGCCGCCGGTCGGCGCCCCCGTCGTCCTTCTTGATCAGCAACCACTGCTCCTGCCTGCCGGAGTAGCGGGTCTTGACCAGGGAGAAAGCCCCGCTCACCTTCTTACCGTCGAGCTTGACGCGAAGATGCCCGTCGCGCAACGCGTCACCCGGCGAACCGTCGCCGAGATGGCTGAACGTGCCGGTGTCCCACACGACCACCGTGCCACCGCCGTACTCGCCAGCCGGGATCACGCCCTCGAAGTCCACATAGTCCAGTGGGTGGTCCTCGGTGCGGATCGCGAGCCGCTTCTCGTCCGGATCGAGCGACGGTCCTTTGGGGACGGACCAGGACACCAGCACGCCGTCGATCTCCAGCCGGAAGTCGAAGTGCAGGCTGGAGGCGTCGTGGCGCTGCACGACGAACCGCGATCCGGCGCGCCGGGTCGACCCCTGCGGCTCGGGGGTCCTATTCGGATCGCGCTTCGCGCGGTACTTCGCCAGCTCCTCCTTCGCCATGGCGCCTGGTTACCCGCGCGCGGGCGCGCTCAAAACCGGCAGCGGACCAGGTGGCTCATGTTGCGCAGGAAAGCGATCTTGCTCAGCACCTTCAGCGACCACCTCGCGACGGGCGTGAACCGGTCGATCGACTCCGGCGTCACGAGGTCCATCGCGCTCTTCGCGTCGACGACGGTCAGCCCGAGCGCTTCCAGCTCGGCCGGGCCTGCCAGGCCCCAGTGCAGCGTCGCGCCGGAGCGGCGGACCGGCGTGTTGATCTTCTGGACCGCGATCGCCCCGCGGCTGAACGCGTCGAAGACCATTTCGCCGGACGGGAAGCGCTCGACCAGCGCCCGCAGCAGCGCGCGGCCCTTCTCCGGGTCGAGGTACATGGTCAGGCCCTCGGCGACGACGAGCGTCGGCCGGTCGGCGGGGATCTCGTCGAGCCAGCCGAGCTCGGTCACGGAGCTGCCGATCATCCGGTAGCCGTCGCGGGCGGGGTAGATCCGCTCGCGCAGCTCGACGGTCTCCGGGTAGTCGACGTCGAACCAGCGGACCGTCGGCGGCGGGTCCATCCGGTACACCCGCGTGTCCATGCCGCAGCCGAGGTGGAGCACGTTCGCGGTCGGGTGCGCGTCGAGGAACTCCCTGGTCCAGGCGTCCAGCGCGGCCGCGCGCGCGGCGACGGACAGCGCCGCGTCGGTCTTCATCCCGAACTTGCGCCAGTCGTAGTCGATCTTGTCGACGGCCTCGGCCGCGGCCTGGTCGCCGAGGATCGGGCGGTCGAGCCTGGCGTCCACCGCGCGCCCGTACAGAGTGGCGAGCATGGTCGCCTTCTCTTCGGTGAAGTGCACCTTCTCCATCGGGTCCTGCCCCCTCGCACAAACTTTCACAACTTTGTGAAAAGTGTAGCGCTTCGGGGTCAGCCGCGCGCGCGGTAAGCGCGGGTCTTCATCCGGTTGCCGCAGCCCGCGGTCGAACACCAGCGCGCGTTGCGGGGTTTGGAATGGTCGTAGAAGACCCACTGGCAGTCCGGCGCGCCGCACGTCTTCATTCGGGCCCACGAGCCGTCCGCTGTCGCGATCACGACGCTGGCCAGCAGTTCTTCCAGGCGTCCTCGGCAGCCGCCGTCCACCGGTGCGAGCCCGCGGACACGGGCTTCGAGCGGGAGTTCGGCGGCGAGCGCGGCGAAACCGGCGGGGTTCTTCGTGGTTCCGTCCCGGTTCGCCTCGGTCAACTGGCGCAGCGCGGTGCGCAGGCGCACGGCGAGCGCCGCCTCGTCCTCGGTGTGCTCGCCGAGCCAGTCCGCCAGGTCGTCGCTCGTGCTCCGGCCGCCGAACGAGCGCGCGTCGAGCGTGTTGACGAAATCGAACACGGGCACGAGCGGCGCGGGCACGCGATGGAACTCCGCCGCCGCTGGACGGTCCTTTTCCCAAGTCATGGCGACACCACCTAACGGTTTTACTATACGCTGACACCAGTAAAGACGTTAGCTAGTGTCAGGAGTCAAAAAATGAACACCCAGAACGCGATCGTCACGGGTGCGAGCAGGGGAATCGGCCTGGCGGTGGTGGAAGCGCTGGTCGACGAGGGGTACCGCGTCGTCGCGGGCGCGCGCACGGTGTCGGAGGAGCTGAAGGCGCTGACGCCGCTCGCGCTGCCGGTGGACCTGACCACGGCGGAAGGCAACGAGCGGCTCGTCGAGCACGCCGTCGCCGAGCTGGGCGGCATCGACCTGCTGGTCAACAACGTCGGCGGTGCCGCGCCCGCCGACGACTTCCTCTCGGTCACCGACGACGGCTGGCGCCACGCGCTCGACCTCACGCTGATGAGCGCGGTCCGCGCCACCCGTGCCGCGCTGCCGGGCCTCATCGAGCGCCGCGGCAGCGTGGTGAACATCGGCTCGGTGAACTCGCGGCTGGCGCTGCCACACCTGGTCACCTACTCGGCGGCCAAGGCGGCGCTGGCGAGCCTCGGCAAATCGCTCGCCGAGGAGTACGGCGCGCGGGGCGTGCGCGTCAACACCATCTCGCCAGGCCCGGTCCGGACGACGGTGTGGACCGAACCGGGCAGCAACGGCGAGGAGCTGGCGCGCCGGGCGGGCCTGACGCTGGCCGAGTTCGTCGAGCGGATCCCCGAACTGACCGGACTGTCCACAGGGGACATGACCGAACCGTCCGAAGTGGCCGCGCTGGTGGTGTTCCTCGCCTCGCGGAAGGCGCCGAACATCAGCGGGTCCGATTTCGTGATAGACGGTGGAATGCTGAAGGAGATCTAGCTGATAGCGGACCTCGCCTGCCCTGAAGGCCACCTTCGGGGACTTGGGTTCACTTTCTCGGCCCTCGCGGGTGTGCGGGCGGGGCTGCTGATGCCCCGAAGGTGGCCTTCGGGGCGCTAGACGACACAGATCCACCCCTCGCACGCTCGACCACCGCGAGGCACATGCCGTGAAGGTGGCCTTCGGGGCGCTCAAGTCCCCGAAAGCCACCTTCGGGGCACCAGGCAGATTCCGGTCCAGACAGCAGAAGTCCTTACCAGAGCGTAGTTCGCGGCACCGGAGTCGCTGAGAGCCACCCTTGGCGCATCTACAGGAGCATCCTTCAGGGACTTCCCAACCTTCACGGAATCAACCGTCTAGTTCGGCAAGTCCTCTTCGGACAGACCTTCGCGGAGCGCGGTGAGGCTCCTGGCGAGCAACCGCGACACGTGCATCTGCGAGACCCCGATCCGTTCGGCGATCTGGGTCTGCGTGAGGTTGTGCACGAACCGCAGCGCGAGTATCCGCCGTTCGCGTTCGGGCAGTGCCGCGACCAGCGGCTCCAGCGCGCCGCTGTTCTCCACCCCGATCAGCCCGGCGTCGTCCTCGCCGAGCAGGTCGCCGAGCGCGGCACTGTCCGAATCGGACGTGAGCACCTCGTCCAACGAGGCCGAGTTGTAGGCGTTGCCCGCTTCGAGCCCTTCGTAGACGTCGTCCTTCGTGACCCCGAGATGCTCGGCGAGTTCGCTCGGCGTCGGCGCCCTGCCGAGCTGCTGGGACAGCTTCGTGCTCGCGTTCGACAGGGAAAGGTGCAGTTCCTTGAGCCTGCGGGGGACGCGCACCAGCCACCCGGTGTCGCGGAAGTGCCTGCGCACCTCGCCCATCACGGTCGGTACCGCGAAGGACAGGAAGTCCGCGCCACGGGAGGCGTCGAACCGGTCGACGGCGTTGATCAGGCCGACCGTGCCGACCTGGACCAGGTCCTCCTTCGCGACCCCGCGGCCGGAGAACCGCTGCGCGATGTGCTCCGCGAGCGGCAGGTGCCCGGTGACCAGCTTGTCGCGGACCTCCGCGCGGCGCGGGTCTTCTTCTGCCAGCGACGCGAGTTCGGCGAACAGCGGTCGCAGGTGTTCGTACTCGTGCGACGACGTGGGATACCGCGTTCCGGCTTCGCTCACGTCCGCGCCACCGGCTTCCGCTTGGCGAGCTGGATGTGCAGGAGGTTGCCCTGCCCGTTCCCGGAGACCCAGCCGGTGGCGGAGTCGGTGAGCGTGGCCAGGACGCGCCAGCCGAACGTGCCGGTGCTCGGCGCCTCCTGCTCGTG
This sequence comes from Amycolatopsis sp. CA-230715, assembly GCF_018736145.1. GTDB lineage: Bacteria > Actinomycetota > Actinomycetes > Mycobacteriales > Pseudonocardiaceae > Amycolatopsis. The sequence continues at coordinate 3,776,544 of NZ_CP059997.1, read as the reverse complement.
CGTGAGTACGCGGCCGGTGAAGCGCAGTTCGTCTCCTTCCAGTGCGAAGGTGCAGATCATCGTGGATCCCGGCGCCGCCCTCGTGATCAGCGTCGAGGCCGCTTCGTCCACGGCGAGCCGGAGATCCGCGATGGCGTCGAGGTCGAAGTCCTCACGCGTCGAGATGGTCGACGCGAGGCCTCGGATGATCGGGAGCTGTGCGAGGTCCGCCGGGAGCCGAAGCTCTATCTCGGTCGAGCCGTTTTCGGTTCCATCTGCCACGTCAACCTCGCGTTCAGCGTCCCAGCGCCTTCTGGAGTTCCTTTTTGGTCATCGTGGACCGCCCGCTGATCCCGCGCTTCTTGGCGTCGTTGTAGAGCTGCTCCTTCGTCGGCCCGCCGGGGCCCTTCCGGTTGCCGGAGCGCTCACCGCCGCGCTGCTGCGGGGACTTGTCCTTGATCGAGGTCTTGCTGGCCCGATCGGACTCGCCGCCGCGCGCGCGGTTCTTGTTGACCGTCCGCGCGGCGATCTCCTCGGCCCTGCCCTCGCCGGCACCGCGGTCCTTCTGCGACGACTTGATGTGCTCGTACTGCCGTTCGCGCTTGTCGTTCCATGCTTGCTGGGGCATCTCGCACCTCCTTCGCGGGGAATACCCGATCCGCCCGGCGCCAAACGGACTCCGGCCGAACAGTGTCTGTCCAACCACACCCGCTACGTGTGGGATGTCCACAGTGCTTAAGGTTCGCAGCGTGACGTGGTGGCATGCGGTGGTGATCGGGCTGGCCGGGGTGTGGGCGGGCACCATCAACGCGGTGGTGGGATCGGGCACCCTGGTGACCTTCCCGGTGCTGGTGGCGCTCGGCTACCCGCCGGTCACCGCGACCACCTCCAACGCGATCGGGCTGACGCCGGGCACGGTCACCGGGGCCTACGGGTACCGGCACGAGCTGGTCGGGCTGTGGCCTCGGATAGCCAGGTACGCGGTCGCCTCGTTCCTCGGCGCGATCGGCGGCACCATCCTGCTGCTGTCCCTGCCCAAGGACGCCTTCGAAGCGATCGTGCCGGTGCTGGTGGGGCTCGCCGTGGTGCTGGTGATCGTGCAGCCGAAGGTCGGCGGCTGGGTGACGAAGCGGCGCGAGGCGAACGGGACACCGAAGTCGCACGGCGGCCCGCTGCTGATGTTCCTGATCTTCCTGATCGGCATCTACGGCGGCTACTTCACCGCCGCGCAGGGCGTCATGCTGGTTGCCGTGATGGGCATGCTGCTCAGCGAATCGCTGCAGCAGCTCAACGGCATCAAGAACGTGCTCTCGGCGGTGGTGAACCTGGTCGCCGGGACGATCTACGCGTTCACCGCGCCGGTGAACTGGGCGGTCGTCGGCCTGCTCGCGCTCGGCTCGACGCTCGGCGGGGTGCTCGGCGCGAAGATCGGCCGGAAGCTCCCGGCCAAGGCGCTGCGCGCGGTCATCGTGATCGTCGGCATCGCCGCCGTCGTGCAGCTGACCCTGCGCTGAGTTCTTTATCGGGCGGCCGCGGTGCCCCGAAGGTGGCTTTCGGGGCGGTAGATGCCCTGAGGGTCACTTTCGGGGCATCGTGATGCGGGTCAGCGCAGGGTGGTGAGGAGGGCGCGCCAGGCGGGGGCGGAGGCGGCGAGCTGGCCGGAGGCGGGGGCCTTGGAGTCGCGGATCGCGGTGCCGGTGACGTGTGTCGAGACCTCGACGCAGTCGCCGTTGTCGCCGCCGCTGTAGCTGCTCTTGTGCCACACCAACGCCACTTCGACGCAGTTCCCGTTGCCGCCGCCGCTGTAGCTGCTCTTACGCCAGATCAGTCCGTGGTCGTTCACAGGAGCCATCCTTCGCGCGGTGGTATTCACTTGCCAACCTGGCAAGCCACTCGCGGGATTCTCCTCCATCCAGCGCGAAGCCAGCCACCCTTGAGAGTCGCTGGCGGTACACATCAAGGTCTTCGGGCTTCTCCAAGAACAGGCTCGTGGTTTGGTTCTCCACATAGACCACCGGGCGATGTTCGGCGAACCGCAACAGCCGGAACGCGCCACCGAGAACACCGCCGGGGCAGGCGTTTTCCGGTATGACCCGGATCGTGCAGCGGTCGAAGGAGCTGATCCGCAAGAGGTGCATGACCTGGTCGTGCAAGAACTCCACGGGGACCACCTGCGCTCGCAACACTTGCTCCGGCAGGTAGAACGTGAACCCGGGAGCATCCCGCCTTCGAAGGAGTTGTTGCCGTGCCATCCGCGCTCGCACTCGCAGCTCGATCCCGGGTTCATCGAAGAGGCCAGCCCATTGGAAGACAGCTCGCGCGTAGTCTTCGATCTGCAGCAACCCTGGCACCACGCCAGGCTCGAAGTCGATGATCGAGGTCGCCAGGTTCTCCTGCGCGATCAGCGATCTCAGTTCGTCCGGCAACCGCTCCTGGTGCGGCCGCAGCCGATACCCGTCATCGCTCTCCCGCAACACTTCCAGCAGTTCCACGACCTCCTTCCTCGGCGTGCCGCAGTTCGCCAGGAACATGGTCAGGTCCAGCTCGGCCACACCGCGGTGACCGCTTTCCATCCGCGAGACCTTGCTGGCCGAGCAGTCCAGCCGCCCGGCCAGCTGCGCCGCCGTCAGGTTCGCCCGCTCACGGGCGTCCCGCAGCGCTTCGCCGATCTCGCGCTTGTGCGCCGAGGAACTCCGTTTCCGCACCATGCGGCCAAAAGTAGGCCGACGCTACGGCAAAAGACACAGCGCCACGGCCGGATCATCCCAACGGGCGCGGCCGTGACACCTGGTCAAGCGTCGCGAAAAGCGCGAGCCGCGTCGAGGAACGTGTCGTTCTCCGAGGGCGTCCCGATCGTCACTCGCGCGCCTTCGCCCGCGAAGGGGCGTACGACGAGTTTCCGGTCGAGCATGAACTCCGAGAACTCCGTGGTGCGCTCGCCGAGCGGGAACCACACGAAGTTCGCTTGGGTTTCCGGGATCTCGTAACCCATTTCGAGCAACGCCGCGCGCACGCGGTCGCGTTCCGCCGTGATTTCGGTGCAGCGCGCCAAAAGCTCGCTTTCGGCGTCCAGCGAAGCGAGCGCCGCCGCCTGTGCGACCGCGTTCACGCTGAACGGGGTGAAGACCTTCCGCAGCGCTTCCACGACGTGCTCGGGCGCGACCGCGTAACCGACGCGCAGGCCCGCGAGCCCGTACGCCTTCGAGAAAGTCCGCAACACCGCCACGTTGTCGACCTCGCGCGCGAATTCCAGGCCGTCCGGCACTTCCGGGTCGGTCACGAACTCGAAGTACGCCTCGTCGAGCACCACCAGCACGTGCGGCGGAACCTTCGACAGGAACTCCCGCAACGCTTCGCGGCGCACGGCGGTTCCGGTCGGGTTGTTGGGATTGCAGACGTAGAGCACCTTCGTGCGCGGGGTCACCGCGGCGAGCAGCGCGTCCAGGTCGTGCGTGTGCGTCGCGTCGAGCGGGACCGTGACCACGCGCGCGTTCGCGACCTGCGTGGTGATCGGGTACGCCTCGAAGGAACGCCACGCGAAAAGCACTTCGTCACCGGGTTCGCACAGCGACTGCGCGAGTTGCTGGCACAGCGAAACCGAGCCGCAGCCGATCGCGATCCGCTCCGTCGGCACGCCGAGCTTCTCCGAAAGCCGGTTCACCAGCGCCCACGCACCGGTGTCCGGGTAGCGGTTCGCCGAAGCGGCCGCGTCGGCGATGGCCGACAGCACACTCGGCAGCGGTCCGCCGGGAACCTCGTTGCTGGCGAGCTTGATCGCTCCAGGAATCGAGCGTCCCGGCGTGTACCCGGGCAGCGACACCAGATCGGGTCGAGTGGTGACGGACATGCTCTGCGCTCCTCGTCAATCGGGGCCGGGTGAGGCCACCTGAAAGGTATACGCTTTGTCGAGTCCCGTGCCCGTGACTTTCGTCGTGAACCTTCGTGAGCCGAACGCCTTCTCCTGTTCACTCCGCGGTGGTTGAGTGTGTACATGACGCAGACGCACACCGATGACTACGAGCGTTCGGACGGCCGCGCGATCCGCCTGACCTACGCCGAGCCCGATGGCTCGGTTCGTGGTGGTCTCGTCGTGCTGCACGAGGGCAACGGCGTGACCGATGGCGTCCGGCTACTCGTCGCGAGCCTCGCCGCCGAGGGCTGGCTTGCCGTCACCCCGCACTTCTCCGGCGAAAACCTGACCCGCGACGACGTGCTCGGCGCGACGGACATCACGCTCGCCTGGCTCGTCGACCACGGTGTGCAGGCCGATCTGCTCGGCGTGGTCGGCTTCGACCTCGGCGGCACGGCCGCGCTCGTGGTGGCCTCCAACCGCAGGCTCGGCGCCGCGGTGAGCGTCGGCGGCCAGGCCGCGGGCGAGCTTCCGGTGCTCGTCGACATCGCGGGCAAGCTCACCAGCCCGTGGCTCGGCATCTATGGCGACGCCGGTGACGAGATCGGCGGCGAAGAGGTCGAGCAGCTGCGCGAGGCCGCGGCGCATTCCGGCGCGGTGACGAACGTGGTGCGCTACCCCGGGGCCAACCACCGGTTCGACGCGGATCCCGAAGCCGCCGTGGAAGCCTGGCAGCGCACGCTGAACTGGTTCGACGCGCACTTGCGGTAACCGGGTTAGGGTCAGCGCATGGCCGAATCTGGTGACATCCCCGAAGTGCTCTGGAAGCCGTCTCGCGAGCACGTTGCCGATACCCGGATCGAAGCGTTCCGCGCGTGGCTCGCCACCGAGCGCGACGTGAAGGTCGACGGATACGACGAGCTGTGGCGCTTCTCGACCGAAGACCTCGACGGGTTCTGGGGCGCGGTCACCGAGTTCTTCGGCGTGCGCTGGCACGAACGGCCGAGCGAGGTGCTCGCGGACAGGTCGATGCCGGGCGCGAAGTGGTTCCCCGGCGGCACCTTGAACTACGCCGAGCACGCGCTGACATCCGATGTCGCGGGCGCGGCGAAGGCCGACGACGAGCTGGCCCTGATCTTCCACCGCGAAGACGGGGTGGCGGGCGAAGTGACCTACGGCGAACTGCGCGCGCGGGTCGCGGCCGCGCGCGCCGCGCTGGCCGAACTCGGTGTGGGCAAAGGGGATCGGGTCGTCGCGCTCGCGCCCAACTGCCCGCAAACCCTCGTCGCGTTCCTCGCCGCCGCGAGCCTCGGCGCGATCTGGTCCTCGTGCTCACCGGACTTCGGGGTGCGCGCGGTGTCCGACCGGTTCGCCCAGATCGAGCCGAAGGTGCTCGTCGCCGTCAACGGTTACGTCTACAATGGACGGTCATTCGACGTGCGGCCGACCGTGCGGAAACTGGCCGAGGAGATCGAAACCGTCGAGGCGACGCTGCTGATCGACTACGTCGGCGGCGGCACGTTCGACGGCGCACTGGACTGGGACGAGACGCTCGCGAAGCACGACGGCGCCGAGCTGGCGTTCGAGCCGGTGCCGTTCGATCACCCGCTGTGGGTGCTCTACTCCTCGGGCACCACGGGCCTGCCGAAGGGGATCGTGCACGGGCACGGCGGCATCATCGCCGAGCACCTCAAGGCGATCGGCCTGCAGTACGACCTCGGGCCGGGCGACCGGTTCTTCTGGTTCACCACCACCGGCTGGATGATGTGGAACTTCCTCGTCTCCGGCCTGCTCGTCGGCACCACCGTGGTGCTGTTCGACGGCAGCCCCGGCCACCCCGATCTCGGCGTGCTGTGGAAGCTCGCCGAACAGCACCGCGTGAGCTACTTCGGCACGTCGGCGCCGTTCGTCCAGAGCTGCCTCAAGGCGCACCTGCGGCCCGCGGCCCAGTACGACCTGACCGCGCTGCGGGCGATCGGCTCGACCGGTTCCCCGTTGAGCCAGGAGGGGTTCCGCTGGCTCGTCGACGAGGTCGGGGCCTCGGTGCAGATCTGCTCGGTGTCCGGCGGCACCGATCTGTGCACCGCGTTCGTCGGCTCGGCGCCGGACGTCCCGGTGTGGATCGGCGAGCTGTCCTGCCGGAGCCTCGGCACCGCTGCCGCGTCGTACGACGAAGCGGGGAAGCCGGTCGTCGAGGAGGTCGGCGAGCTGGTGATCACCGCGCCGATGCCGTCCATGCCGGTGTTCTTCTGGCACGACGAAGACGGTTCGCGGCTGCGGGAGGCCTACTTCGAGGACTTCCCCGGTGTCTGGCGGCACGGCGACTGGATCAAGATCACCACGCGGGGCTCCGCCGTCATCTACGGCCGCAGCGACTCGACGTTGAACCGGGGCGGGGTCCGGATGGGCACCGCGGAGTTCTACCGCGTCGTCGAGGGGTACGACGAGGTGGCGGATTCGCTGGTCATCGATACCTCCAGCGCGGCGAACCCGGACGGCGAGCTGCTGTGCTTCCTCGTGCTCGCCGAAGGCGTAACGCTCGACGAGATCGAACCCGTCTTACGGAGGGAGCTTCGCGGCGCGCTGTCGCCACGACACGTACCCGATCGGTTCGTGGTGGTGGCTGAGGTTCCGCGCACGCTCAACGGTAAAAAGTGTGAGGTACCGGTTAAGAAGATCCTGTCCGGGGTAGCACCCGAACGGGCCGTGAGCAGGGACGCGCTGGCGAATCCCGCCTCATTGGCGCCGTTCGTCGAGCTGGCGCCGCCGGGATAGTCACACAGGGGAATTGCGGGGCGGATGATCTTGCTGAAGTACAGGTGAGCGGGGAGGCGAGGACTGAGCTGCGCTGGGCACTGACCGGAAAGGTGCCCGTGCTGGTCATCACGTGGGTCACCAGGCTGGCCGGCCTGGCGGCCGTGGTTTCGGTGCTCGTTCCCGCCGGGCGGCGGGGCCTGCGCGGCCACGTCGCCGAATGGCTGGAGCTGCCGCAGGACGCGACGACGGCGGCGGCCGCGGTGGTGCTGGTCACCGGCGTGCTGCTGGTGCTGCTCGCGGCGGGCCTGCGGCGGCGCAAGCGGCGGGCGTGGCAGCTCGCGGTGGCCGCGTGCGTGCTGCTTTCGGTGTCGCACCTCGGCCTCAAGCATTCCGCCGGCGCGGGATTCGTCACCGTCGGCCTGCTGGTGGCCCTGCTGCTCACGCGGCGGCACTTCGTGGCGCTGCCCGACCCGGTGACGGGCCGCTGGCGCGCGGTACGGGTGTTCGTCCAGCTCCTGCTGGCCGGGCTGGTGATCAACTTCGTGCTGCTGGCCGCGTCGTCGAACTCGGTCGTCGAGCCGATGTCGTTCCGCGACAAGCTGGCCCATTCCGCGCTCGCGCTCACCGGGGTGAGCGGGCCCGCGGTGTTCCACCAGGACTGGCTGGACACGCTGACCGCGGCCGTCGGCCTGCTGTTCGGGCTCGGCGCGGTCCTGGTCGCCGCGTACTTCCTGCTGCGCTCCGCCGAGCCGACCCCGAATCTGCCGGAGGAGGACGTCGAACGGCTGCGCGAGCTGATCGACGCGCACGGCGAACGGGACTCGCTGGGCTACTTCGCGCTGCGCCCCGACAAGTTCGCGGTGTTCTCGCGCTCGGGGAAGGCGGCGCTGACCTTCCGGCCGATCGCCGGGGTCGCGGTGTGCTCCGCCGACCCCCTCGGCGACAGCGAAGCGTGGCCGGGAGCCATCGAGGAGTACCTGGAGGTCTGCCGACGGCACGGCTGGGTGCCCGCCGTGCTGGGCTGCTCCGAACTGGGCGCCACGGTGTGGGCGCGCTTCGGCCTGGACGTACTGGAAATCGGCGACGAAGCGATCGTCGACACCGAGGCCTTCACCCTGGACGGGCGCGTCATGCGGGGCGTCCGCCAGGCCGTCTCGCGGACGAAGCGCGCCGGGTACAAGGTGCTCGTGCGGAAGGCCGAGGAGCTGACGCACGAGGAGATGTCCGAGCTGGCCGCGCTGGCGGCGAACTGGCGCGGCACCGACACCGAACGCGGCTTCGCGATGGCGCTCGGGAGGATGGGGGACACCGGCTCGGTGCTGGTCACCGCCGAGCAGGGCGGGCGCGTGCGCGGCCTGCTCCAGTTCGTGCCGTGGGGCGAGCAGGGGCTCTCGCTGGATGTGATGCGCCGCGACCGCTCCGCGGACAACGGCGTGAACGAGCTGATGATCTCGGAGCTGCTCATCGCGGCGCGCGAGCATGGGATTCGTCACGTTTCGCTCAACTTCGCCGCCTTCCGCGCCGTGCTCGAACAGGGCAGGCGCATCGGCGCGGGCCCGGTCGCGCGCCTGACCGCGAACGTCATCGGCTTCTTTTCGAAGTGGATCCAGATCGAAACCCTGTACCGCTTCAACGCCAAGTTCCAGCCACGCTGGCTGCCGCGCTACCTGGTGTACCCCGGCGTGCGCGAGCTGCCGAGGGTCGGCCTCGCCGTCTTCGAAGCCGAAGGCCTCGGCGGACGCTCTCCGCGCCTGCTCAAGGTGCTGCACCGGTGATCGAGGGGGGTGCTTTGCCCGGTCCGGAAGACCCTGTGTAATCTGTCTCGGCAGTGGTCGTTGGGCCTGGGAGGCTTCGCCTAGTCTGGTCTATGGCGCCGCACTGCTAATGCGGTTGGGGGTAACCCCCCTCCCGGGTTCAAATCCCGGAGCCTCCGCCGGTGCTCGACTCGCTCGAGCACCACCGCCGATCCCGATCGGCGACAACTGAACACTGCGCCCGTAGCTCAACGGATAGAGCATCTGACTACGGATCAGAAGGTTAGGGGTTCGAATCCCTTCGGGCGCGCGTCTGGTTGAGACAGCAAGACCACGAAACCCCCTGGCAACAGGGGGTTTCGTGCTGTCTGGCCTCGCTAGGACTGGGTGAACGCCTGGCAAAACTATAACCTAGATGTTATAGTTGCATCATGGCCTGGGAGATCCAGCTGCACCCCGAGGTGACCGCCTGGTTCCTGGAGTTGGTTCAAGAGGATCCGGACAGCGCGGATCTGGTGGAACACGCAATCGATCTCCTCGCGGAGGAAGGGCCTTCGCTCGGAAGGCCGCTGGCGGACCGCATCAAGGGCTCGCGCATCCACAACATGAAGGAACTTCGGCCAGCGTCGACGGGGACATCGGAGGTTCGCATACTTTTCGTGTTCGATCCTCGACGCTGCGCGGCCCTCCTTGTCGCGGGAAACAAGGAAGGGCAGTGGGAAAAATGGTATCGAAAAGCGATACCACTAGCTGAAGAACGATACGAGGCGCATACCGCCGCAGCGGAGGTCGACGATGGCTGATTGGAAGGACGTAAAGGCGCGAAAGCGCGAGATCGATCAGGAAGCTGACCGTGACCTGCAGGCGGCGCGGTCCGAAGCCAGTGCGCGTACTCACGCATACGTACTTGGGTACCGGTTGAGCGAATTGCGCGAACGCGTAGGGCTGAGCCAGACGCAGGTCGCTGAACGCATGGGGGTCAAGCAACCGCGCGTGAGTGCCATCGAAAAGGGTGACCCCGCCCAGATGGAGGTCGAAACCCTGCAGCGCTACATCGCTGCTCTGGGCGGAAGATTGCGCGTGGTCGCCGGGTTTGGTGATCACGAAGAGATCGTGTCGATCAGCGCGGTCGATCGGGACGAGTACGCATCGGCTTGACCGCTGGCGAGCCGGTTGCTGGGGACCGATCCCGGACGAGCGCGGTGACAATCCGGGGATGCGGATTTCGCTGCTGACACTCGCCGTGGTCGTTGCCATCGGGCTGGGCGCGGTCGCGGCTGTCTCGATTTTGATCGGGTTCGCGGAGCAGCGCGCGGCCGACAACACCTATGTCGTCCAGTTTTCCCATCCCGGTGCCGAATGCGGCTCGGGTGCGCAGGCCTTCGACGTGGCCACCGGTGACGCCCTGTCCTGCGCGCTGCACGGTGTCGGGGCGGGGGACGCCAGGGCGCGGTTTCCCGGGTTCACCGACGAGCAGAACGACCAGGTGGCCGGGCTCGCCAAGGATCTCGGCGCGGACGGGGTGTCCGCTGCCGAGCAGCAGCGGATCCAGCAGCTGGTGGACAAGTTCGCCGCGACGGTGCCGGAGGCCGCCCGCCCGCACTACGACGAGGGCGTTTCGCTGGGACCGTTGTGGGGCGCCGGGTTGGCCTGGACCGGCGTCGGCGTCGTCGTGGTCTGCGTGCTGGCCTGTTTTGCGATCCTGCGTTCCACCGCTGTCCGGCAATGGGTGCGTCGCGGCGGGTGAACTTAGCGACGGAGTTCCTGCTCGGCGATACCGCCGCGCCGGTCCGCTTCGGGTGGCGTGGCGAGGGTGATGCCCGCGTCGGTGAGCATCGTCAGGTCCAGCGACCACGAGAGCCGCGACCGCCGCCGCCACACGGCGAACGCCTCCCGGACGTGTTCGTGCGCAGCGGCCGCGTTCAGGCCGGTCACCGCTCGCAGGTGGTCGAACGCGGCCGCTTCCTGCCCGCGGACTTGGGCGAGGCCGTAGTGGGTGGTGCGGTGGCAGTCGCCGCACAGCAGGATCAACCGCCGCAGCGTCTGGGTTCGCGTGGGCCGGTCGTACGACCAGCGTTCGTGCGCCTCCAACCAGCGTTGCGTGTCACGGTCCTCGCCGCGCCCGCAGATCTCGCAGCGCTGCCGGGCGCGGGCGACCAGCATCCGGCGCAGCCGTTCCCAGTCCTGGACCGAAACGCAGTAGCGCACGTTGGTGAACCAGCACGAACTCGGGACGAGATCGACGAACAGGCCCGACCCGAACGCGCGATCCTCACCCGGCAACAGATCGGGCACATCCGGGCGCGCCGCCCACCGCGCCAGCCCCGCCATCCCCGGCCTCGGCGCGTACCAGCGCTTCGCCGCGGGATCCCACCGCGCGCCGAGCGCCTTCGCCTCGTCCTTTTCCGGAAACGGCACGTCCAGCCAAGTACGTTGCTGCGTCACGAAACTCCCCTCACCGAATCAGTTCGGCGAGGGTATCCGCGACGAGTTTCGGGGCGAAGTTCTGCAGCCCGTGTCCGGCACCCGGCAGCGTCCGGACGTGGCCGTCGCGGGCGTGTTCGCGAACGAGTGCCGCGTCGGTGTCGTCCGACAGGGCGAACACGGCCGGGTCCGCCCGCAGCAGTGTGACCGGGCCGCGCACTCGGCTCAGCCAGGTCGCGATGTGGTCGAGGCCGCGGTAGGTCTCGCGGGTGTGGTCGGCGGTCGCGTCGAGGAAAGCGGGGTCGTGCCGGTGCAGTGCGGCCGCCATCCGCCGCAGGTAGGGGTGGTCGTGGCCGAGCATTTCGGCCATGGTCCGGTCGCCGGCGGGCTCGTTGCCGAGCAGTGCCAGCAGTTCCGGTTCCGGGCGGCCGCACCAGTTCCGCCAGGTGCGCATGCGGTCGCCGGTGCGCTCGAACAGCGCCAGCATGCTGGGCAGCGCCAGCGGCGTGTCCCCGATGACGAGCCCCCGCGCCAGCTCGGGATGCCTGCCCGCCAGGGCCACCGCGACCTGTCCGCCGTAGGAATGGCCGTACCACCAGGCAGGGCTGGTGAGGTTCGCGCTCGCCCACGCGGCGATTTCGTCGGCGGCGTCTTCGAGGGCGTAGCGCCCTGTCCACGAGGAGTCGCCGTGGCCCGGCAGGTCGACGCCCCACCAGCGCACTTCCGGTGGTAGCTGCTCGAACAGCTCCGTGCCCAGCTCCCAGCTACCCGAGCCGCCGTGCAGGAAAACGAGTTCTTCTCCGGTGCCGCCGCCGGACTGTCCGTTGATCACCAGCTTGCCCCCAGTTCTGTCGCAACTACGGGACAACCTTGACATAAAATTGTGCCGAGTACAAGATTAGACCCCATTGCGAAGTCGTGACTACGCAGGGCCGAGCAGTGACTGGTCCTTTTGGGGATCAGAACGTGTCTCTCCACTCGGGCCGAACAAGTTTGTCAGAAGGTTTGCGTCACTGATTCGTATGCGGAGATCGGCTGGGCGCTGGTGAACGGGGGCGCGGGCGTGCGAAGGCTAGTCTCCTATTTCGCGCTCAGCTCATGTGCTGGCTTCTGAGGTCATCGAGCCCGATAATTCGTGCGGTCCACACGTGCAGATATCGAACCACTGTCGCAAATCTCGCTGAAGTGTCGATCGCTAGTGGCAAGCTCAGTGCAGCATGATCGCTGCAGCGATAGCAACGGGTTGACGGAAAAGATTGACGGGGGAGCTGCCGTTTGGGCTGGCCCCGCCGCCAATGCCGAGGAGGAGTCGGATTGCTACTTCTCACGCGGGTTTAGCAAGAACAATGCCAGCACAACGACAAGGATGGTCGAGACGCTGGCGAGACCGATCACCCAGCCAGGAGCCGCGGCGATGGCGAGAACCGCAGCTACCGCAACACCTGTTACCGCAGCGATCATTACTCGCATTGCCGCCCCCACGGAGCTACCGAACTTGCCTTCCGCGGGAGCTTCTGCCGTCAGCTGTACCCGCCCCCTGACACCGTGCGGACCGCCCATGGCGAGCTCGCCAGCCGCATCGATCTTGAACCGTTCGCCTTCGCGTGGGCACGCATGCGTCCCACGGTCTGAGGGAAGCCCGTTCAGTTCCGTTCGTTTGGCCACCTCATCAGCCGCCATGGTTGGTGTCCTGCCTTTCCTTCTGAATCATTGAACGAGCAGGCCGACCCATCGTCATCCGCCCTGCTCTCGAAACATGTTGGCCAAGCGGGAACACCTCGTCGCCGGCCTGAGCGGAGCTTACCACCCGTATGCGCAAGAACCAGTCGAGAACCGTACGTGTGATGCAAGAAGACTGAATAACGCGCGTACTGTTTTTATCTGACGTGCCGTGCATCGGCGATGAGCTCGCTTCGTCCGAGTGTGATCGCCAGGGGTGGGCCATGGCGTACTGGTCGACTTTCAAGACCGGGACGTATGCGATTCAGGACATGAATAAGACTCATGTAAGTCACTTGTTCAGCTGGTTTTGCCTTTATGATCGCGGATAGCTAGAAGATTGCGCAGGCGTGATCGGCACCCCTGCGTGCGCTCGGTGTCGCTTCTCCGGCCGCCTTCCCTTGCTGTCGGCTACGCACAGTGTCCAACGGAACGCGTAGAGTGCTCGATTACTGACGGTGTGCGATAGTCCAACCCGTATGGGGCAGTGGTAGCAAGTTAGGATGTAGTCATGTCAGCTATCAGTCAGTGTTGAATCACAGCTACAGTGCAGGTTTTGACTGTATTTTGACTTGACAAGTGACGGGTGTAGGACGTTAGATGTAGCTACTGAGAAGTCAACGAGGCGAAGCTGGCGTCGCAAGTTGATCTTCGTGGTGGTCGATACTGACTGATAATCGAATAACAGGCAAGCTAGGACTTGAGTGTCCATCGAGTGGAAGCGATCAGCCTGGTGCATGGTCGACGGGCACCCAGGCGTCGAGCGCCTTTCTTTGCTGACTGCGGCAAAGTTATCGAGGTTGCTTTCCGGGCGGTCCATCCCTTTCGTGATAGATGATCGGGGCGTCTTGTCGGGAGGGTGAATTCTCAAGGAGTTCGATGACTCTGGGGAAGTCGTCGATTCCGTCAATGAAAGGTAGCGGATATGAGTCGTCGTGGAGTGGTGCAGGATGATATTGCCGAGCGAGCCGGTGCGGATTCTGGCACTGTCAAGCAACCTCCGGAAAATAAAGGAGGAGGTGGTGGAGGTCTTGAACGAGTAACCGTGAATCTTGCCCCTCGTGCATCACGCGCTCTCGAAAAGGCGACTGGATTGACCGGCGACAGCAAGACGGATACCATTAACCGTGCACTTCAAGTGTATGCTTACTTAGAAGAAGTCTGGAGCAATGGTGGTCAGGTTCTCACTAGGAAGAATGTTGATAGCAATGAAGTAACAGTTCTTCAATTCTTTTAAGTTCATATTCATAGTTCATATTATATTTAAATGCACAATTGCTCGTTTAGGTATAGTGGTTGATGGACTGAACTCTTGTTCTGGCTCTTAATGTGCTGGAAAGAGGAGTATTGTTAGGATAAGTGTCGTGTGATCTTGCTCTTAGGCCGGGGTGAGGTTGGTTCCGACATCTTATGGGTTGTAATCTCAGGGCAACCCCATGGGTCGATTTCAGCGAAGTGCCTTAACTTCGACTGACACCAGTTTTTCAACGTCGCATCGCGCCGTCGAATACCTTTCATGCGTCCATCTTCGCTGATCTTAGAGGAAAACTTTCTAACGAAACGCCTACAGTAGGAGGCCCCTGTCGACGGACGGGGGCCTTCGTTTATCTTCAACTGTCTTGCGACGTTGTGTTGTCGTGTGCTTCAACCCATTGGTTAGCGGCGGCGCTTCGCCAGTCCGGTGTGGACGAGGCCGCGGGCGAGGAGGTCGAAGGCGGCGTCCGCTTCGGCGGCGGCGGTTTCGTGCACGTCCGCCGCGCGCTCGCCGGCGAGCATGCGCTCGGTGTTGCGCCAGCCCAGTGCCTGCAGGGTCGCCACCACCTGGCGCGCGGCGAGGTAGGGCACGATGTCGTCCTCGGCGGTGCCCAGTGCTTCGGCGAAAGCGGCGGTCAGGGTCGCTTCCTGGTTCGTGGACTGCGCGCTTACCCGCATGAGGAGCGTGGGCGTGGCGAACACCATCTTGGTGAAGGCGAGGAACTGCTCGCTGTCGGAGAGGCCCGTGCTCGGGTCGTGCGCGGCGAGCGCGGCGAGGAAGTGCTCGCGCAACGCTTCGAGCGGGGCCTGTTTCGCCGGCCTGTCGGTGATCACGCGCGCGTATTCATCGGCGTGGTCGGCGATGTGGTGCATGACGAGGTCTTCCTTGGCGGGGAAGTAGTTGAAGACCGTCATCTTCGACACGTCCGCCGCTTCGGCGATCTCGGCGACCGAGACGTTGTCGAAACCGGAGTCCAGGAACATCCGCAGCGCGACGCCCGCCACCGTTTCCCGCGTGCGCAACTTCTTGCGCTCGCGCAGTCCCAGTTTTTCCGTCACCCGCCGAGCTTAACAGCCAGTCTTGTTAGGACGACATCGTTCTGGAAGCCTCCCCGCATGGGGTTCTCTTCTCTTCCGCCCACCGCGGCGTGGCGGCACCAGGGTCTTCGCGACGGTTTCGAAGTCGTCTACTTCCACCCGCTCGACGAGGGCTGGCGCTTCAAGGGGTGCACCACGGCGGTCGAGGACGGGCAGACCTGGATCGTCGACTACGTGATCACCGTCGACGCGAACTGGGCGACGCGGCGAGCGCACGTTCGCGGGCGCGCCAAAGGCCAGTCCGAGACGCGGATGCTCGAAGCGGACGGGAAAGGCCGCTGGACCGTCGACGGCGTGCCCGCGCCGGAGCTCGACGGCTGCCTCGACGTGGACCTGGAATCCTCCGCGGTGACGAACGCGCTGCCGGTGCACCGCCTCGGCCTCGCCGACGGCGCGTCGGCCGAAGCTCCCGCCGCCTACGTCCGCGCGCTGGACCTGGGTGTGACATCGCTCGCGCAGACCTACCGCGCCGACGGGCTCGGCTACGACTACCGCGCGCCCGCGTTCGACTTCGAGACCCGCCTCAGCTACGACGAATCGGGTCTCGTGCTGGACTATCCCGGGATCGCCGTGCGCGCCGCGTGACGAGTAGGGTCGGGCGGATGGAAGGCCGCAAGCCCCGGCTCGACCAGCACCGCATCACCGAAGCCGCCGTCGAACTGCTGGACGAGGTCGGCCTCGCCGAGCTGAGCACGCGCAGGCTGGCCGCGAAGCTCGGAGTCCAGTCGCCGACGCTGTACTGGCACGTGAAGAACAAGGCCGAGCTGCTGGACCTGGTGGCGGAGGCGATCTGCGCGGACGCCTTCGACATCGACGAGAGCGCACCGTGGCGCGAGCAGCTCGCGAGCGGGCTCCGCCAGTTCCGCGCGCTCGTTCTCACCCACCGGGACGCCGCCACGCTGCTGCGGGAACGGCCGCCGGTGGGACCGAACCGGCTCGGGCATGTCGAGACCACGGTCCGGATCCTGCTCGGCGCCGGGTTTTCCGCCGACGAGACCGCGGGCATCTCCCGCCTGCTCGCCGCGCACGTGCTCACCTCCGTCGCCGACGGCGAGCCGGATCCCGCGGAGACCAAGGCGTTCACCGACCGGCTCGCCGACTACCCCTGTCTGTCCACTGTGGCCCCCGCGTTCGGCAGGCTTTCCGACGAAGATCTGTTCGAACTCGGTGTCAAGGTCATTTTGGACGGATTGGCCGCGGCGCGGGAAAAGCGCTTGAACCGCGCCGACGCCGTCTGATCTCATGCGCGATGCCGCCGGTTTTCCGATTCAGGCCTGAGAAGGTCGGCGGTCCAGGCGCGTCGGTCCAGCGGTACGGACACCGGGTTCTCGGCCCGGAGGCGCGGGTTCGATCCCCGCACGCGTTGCGTGAGTACGTCATCCTCCGATCCGGTCCGGATCGGCGCGCTCGTTCCGCTGACCAAGCCCGGCTGGGTCGAGGCGGGCCGGAACCTGCTCGCCGGGCTCGAACTGGCCGCGTCGGAGGTCAACGACACCGGCGGGATCGCCGGACGGCCACTGGAGCTGGTGGTCCGGGACACCGCGGCCGATCCGCGGCGGGCCGTGGCGGCCGTCGACGAACTGGCCCGGCTCGGCGTGGCCGCCTTGGCGGGGGAGTACCACAGCGTGGTCGCTCGCGCCGCCGCCACCAGGGCCGACGTTCTCGGCCTGCCGTTCCTCTGCTCGTCGGCGGTGCTCGACGCGCTCACCGACCAGCCGACGGAGTGGGTCGCGCGCCTCGCCCCGGCGCAGTCCCACGGCTGGCGGATCTACGCGGACTTCCTCCTCGGCGCGGGCCACCGCCGGATCGCGGTCGCGGCCCAGCCGAGCGTCTACTGGGCGTCCGGGACGCGAATCCTGCGGGAGCACCTCGCGCCGCGCGGCGGCACCGTCATCGAACTCGAGCTGGGCGAGCCCGCGGTCGTGTGTGACGAACTCGTCGGCACTCGTGCGACAGCGCTCCTGCTTCTCGTCGGCCATCCGGACCCGGCGCTGTCCCTCGTCCGGTCGGTCCGCCAGGACCCGCGCCTGGCCGGGACCATGATCGGCGCCCCCGCCGGGCAACCGGAGTTCGGCGAATGGGGTGCGGGGATCCCGTTTCTGCGCTATCTGCCCGAGATCCTCGAGCCGGTCGGCGCACGCGTCGAGAACGCACTTCGCGAACGGTTGGGTGGAGTGCCCTCCTTCGTCGCGTTCGAGGGCTATGACACGATCACCGTCCTCGCCTCCATACTGCGTTCGCACGGCGCGGACCGGGCTCGTATCGCCGAATCCTGGGCGCACGTCGAGGTCGAAGGAACCCGCGGGCGAATCCGGTTCTCGCGCGCGCCTGGCATCGGCGTCCGGCAATGGACCTGGGCGCCGGTCCAGGTCGCCGAGCGCGACGCGGCGGAACCCGGTCGCTTTCGGATTCGCCACCGCGGCTGAGATTCCTGGTCGCTTTGCTCAAGAACCGGCATCGATTTGCCAAATGACGACTCGCCCGTCCAGCCCATCGCTAGCCTGTTCCGGGGCATCGCCGAGGGGGCATCGCCGCATCGGGGAAGCCGGACGTCCGTGAACGGAACTCGAGTGGCCGCTGACCTGCGCGGGGCCGCTCAAGCCTGCGAAGGAGCGGCGAGTGGACGGTATGGAGAGCCTGCGGCACGCGATCATGACGGTGCCCATTCCTGGTGCGCCACCGCGGCTCTCCCACCACGGCGCCGCGGTCGGCTTGGCGCTACTGGACGCGTCGCTGCGGCTCAACCACGTGCGCAGGCTCACCGAGCGGCTCACCCTCGTCGAGCACGGAGCCGCACGGCGGGTGACCGAGGTCGACGTCTCGTTGCGCCTGCTCGACGAGGGTCAGCGCGACGCCACGGCCGGGCTGCAGGGCCTCATCGGCAAGGAGCACGGTGAACGCGACAGCGGCAGCACGTTGTGGGTGCCGATCGCGCGGCTGCCGCGCCGCGACGTGTCGGCGGTGGACGTCTACGGCGCGTCGGGGGAGAAGCTGCCTCGGCTGAGCCAGCTCGAAACCTCGCGGCTGGTCGCGTCCGGTCTCTACCGGCTGCTGCGCGGCATCCTGGCCAGCGACGAGCACGCGCAGTCGCCGAAGCAGGATCTCAGCGGGTTCCTCTTCCGCTGGCACGAGCCGCGCTGGCTGGTGCAGCGGTCGCTCGTCACGCTGCTGACCGAGCGGGACCACCCGGCGGAGCCGTTCACGCTCCCGCCGTCGGAGGGCACGGTTCCCGGGTACGGCAAGCAGTGCCGGGACATGGCGCTGAAGATCCTCGACGACTACGGCCACCTGCTCGTCGAATACGCGGAGCTGCTGACCGCGGCGGTGCGCGACTACCTGCTGGTGGTCGGCGTGGACGACACTGTGGACGAACACCGGCTGCGTTACGAAACCCCGTTGCACGTCAACGAAATCCCGCAGACCCGGTTCCCGAGGCTGACCGAGCAGTGGAAGCGGCTGCGCGCCGGGCACCGCGGCTACTTCGCGCAGTACGAGACCTCGATCCCGGCGACGCTCAAGTCGTACCATCTGGTGGTGGGCACCGCGCCCGAGGTGGACGTGGCGCGCATGTTCCTGTCCACCGACGCCGATCACCTGCAGACCGAGAACATCGCCGCGGACCTGAAGTCGATCGCCGCGAAGCTCGAAGCGTCGCCTGCCGAGCCGAGCCTGCGCAAACTGCTGGAACTGCAGGTGCAGACGGTGTTGCGGACGCTGGCCGAGCTGATGCGCCGCCGCCGGTGGGAGGCGGACCAGTCCGGGGTGGCGGTGGCGATGGACGAGATGCCGGCGTGCGGGCAGCTCGTGAGCGCGGCCGTGACCGGCGAGGGCGTGCGCGTCCAGACGAACGACGTGGACAACGCCCTGCTGCGGCATCCGTCGGTGACCACGGAGAACCTGCGCGCCGCGGCCGAGGAGATCATCGACTGCCAGCTCGGCGACGATCTGGTGCTGGTCGGCAGGTTCCCCGATAACGAGGCGCAGGCGTACTGGCGCCGCTCGGGCACCGGTGACGTGCGCGGCGACCAGGTGCGGGTGAAGGCGGGCCTGGTGCTCAAGGACTCGACGGAATCGGGGCCCCGCAACGTGATGCTGTACGCCATCGCGGTGGCGGCGATCTCCTACGCGCTGGGCTGGCTGCTGGTGGGCAGCCCGTGGCTGTACGGGCGCGCGGCGACGCAGAAGCTCGGGCATGTCTCGGATGGACAGTCGGTGATCACGATGTTGTTGCTGGTGCCGGGATTTCTCTACTCCCGGCTCGCGGTGACGCCGAGACGGTCGGTCGCCTCCTACCTGCGCACGCTGCCACTGGTCTTCGGGCAACTGTCCATTGTGGGCGCTGCCGCGTTCGCGGCCACGATCGCGACCTCCAGCAGGGGCGAGGTGGTGCAGGTGTTCCTGACCATCGCCGTGGTGCTGCCGGTGCTCGCCGCGCTCCTGCTGCTGCGGCAGCGGGCGTGGCACGAGTCGACGATCCCGTTGAACCGGATCGGCGTGCCGCGGTGGGCTGGCAACGGCCAGGACCGCGGCAAGGGCCTGCTGCCGGTGAACGTGTGCTTCGATTCGACGAGGGGAACGCGATGAACCGGCGCCTGCCGACCCGCAACGTCGCCGATCTCGCCCGCGCGGGCTTCGAGATCGCGCGCCAGCCACTGACCAAAGTGGACTTCGAAGTGCACCACATCGCGGACCGGGCGGGGTATCTGCGCCAGCTCGCCAGGCTCGGGCAGGAGCGCGGCGAGGCGGACGCGGTGTTCCTGGAAACGCTGTCCTCCGGCGCGAACGGCGGTGGCGTGGCGATCGGCACGCACACGCGCAACCCGGTGGAGAGCGTCGCCGCGCTCGAACAACGCGACGGGCAGAACCGGCCCGCGCGCCCGGAACAGGATGACGGCGGCTGGATCTTCCACCAGACCGCGTGGCCGAACCCCACCTTCATCTACGAATCCGCCCGTACCTTCGAAGGCCTCATCGCGATCGACCTCGAACCGTCGGAACTGACCAAATGGCACGGAAAATCGGTGCGGAACCTGATGCAGGCGGTGTCCGAGGCCGCCGCGAACTTGGCCGGCGCGCCGCTGCTGACCCTGCAGTGCCCCGCCCAGCTCCCGCCGAGCGTGAAGACCCGCAACCACGACCTGCGGACCCGCAAGGAACTGCCGTCGGTGTGCTCGGC
Organism: Amycolatopsis sp. CA-230715; assembly: GCF_018736145.1. Taxonomy (GTDB): domain Bacteria; phylum Actinomycetota; class Actinomycetes; order Mycobacteriales; family Pseudonocardiaceae; genus Amycolatopsis. Next base: position 3,756,533 of record NZ_CP059997.1, on the reverse strand, counting down.
GCCCGCGATCCGCTTTTCGATCGCGTTGAACGATTCGTCGGCGGAGCGGCGGTTCCTGCTGTCCGACCGCATCCGCCAGCTGTGCGACGAACGCGGCTACGGGTTCTGGATCGCCGACACCCGGCCCGCGCACCGGCCTGGCAACTGGTTCGAGGTGTGCCGCCCGGCGAAGACGCGGACGATCCCGCCCGAGGACAGCGCCACCGTCACCACCTGCCTGCCGGTGACCTGCGCCGGGCCAGCCCGCGTCGGGTCGACGCACGCGATCGTCCGGTTCCTGCGGCGGTATCCCGGTGTCGGCGTGGTGAGCTGCTCGGGCACCTCGCTCGCCGACGTCGCGTTCGTCCACTTGCAACTGTCCATTGACGACGCCGTGGCGGACGTGTCGGCGGAGCGGGTCAACAAGATCCTGCTGAAGCTGTCGACGGAAAACTCGGCGCAGGCGAGGCCGCGCGAGTTCCTGCGCGATCTCTTCGGCAGGCTCGGGCTCCGCGCCGATCGGCGCGACCGGGGCCAGCCGAGACAGACGGATCCGGCGAGCGACTACCAGACCTTCGTCGGCCCGGCGTTCGACTACCGCCGCCCCAGCGCGTTCGACTGGGTCGGCCTGTGGTTTTCGTGGCAGATCGCCCGGAAAGCCGACGGGCTGGCTGGCCCGATCGAATGCCTGTACCGCGCGCTGGAACGCGTGGTGCCCTCGGTGGCGCTGGCCGGAGTGCCGCCGCGCCCGCTGAGCGAGGTTGCCTCGACGGAGTACCTGGTGTGCCGCGCGACCGAGCAGTCGGTGGTGCGGGGCAAGGGAAAGCTCGCGGTGCCGAGGCCGGTGCTGGCGCAGTTCGGCAGCAACGGCACGGAAGCACCGGTGTCCGAACTGTGCGTCGCGCTGGAGGAAGCGTGGCGCTCGGAGCTGGCGATGTCGAACATCACCGGGCTGAGCGAACTGACCGTCGCGTGGCGCGAATCCTGGCTGGGCCACTACACGATCACGTGAGCGAGCTGGACGGGCCCCGGCTTTCGAAGCCCCCAGGTGTACGAGAATGCCCTTTCGTACGCCTAGGGGAGCCCCCGATTTCAACATTACCTTGTGGCACCGACATTTCTTGGTGCGCGCGATCTTCGGCGCGAAGGTTCACGCCCCGAAGGTGGCTTTCGGGGACCTGAGCGCCCCGAAAGCCACCTTCGGGGCACGAACCTCGCCACGCTGAACGCCGCGAAGGGTGAGAATGTGTCGCTAGACGCCCCGAAGGCCACCTTCGGGGCATCAGCCGGGATGGGGACCCCCGATTTCAACGTTACCGCGTAGCACCGACAGTTCGATGCGAGGCGCCCCCGGTTCCCAAATTACCGGTGGGCAGTGACAGTTCTGGTGGGGAGCGCGTTTACGAGGAGGCGCGGTCCGCGGTGCGGGTGATGCCGTCGATCAGGCGTGGCCAGATTTCGCGCGGCATGTCGTGGCCCATGCCGGGCACGAGGTCGAGTTCGGCGCCGGGGATGGCGCGCGCCGTCGCCCTGCCGCCGGACCGGTGGACCAGCGGGTCGCGCGTGCCGTGGATCACGAGCGCGGGGATCCGGAGCTTGCGCAGGCCGGGCGTGCGGTCTCCGGCGGAGAGGATGGCCGAAATGTGGCGCGCGGTGCCCGCGGCGTTGAGACCGCGGTCGAACGACCGGTGCGCGCGGGCGCGCAGGCGCGGTTCGTCGAACGGGAAGCCGGGCGAGCCGATCGTGCGGAACGTCCGCAGCAGCGATTCGGCGTAGCCGTCGCGGTCCTTCGGCGGCGCGGCGAGCATCGACGGGATGACCTTCGGGTGCGGCAGCCCGACACGGCGGGAGCCGGTGGTCGACATGATCGAGGTCAGCGACAGCACGCGGCCGGGGTGCCGGATCGCCAGCGACTGGCCGATCATGCCGCCCATCGAGATCCCCGCGATGTGCGCGGCGGGCACGTCGAGCGCTTGCAGGAGCCCCGCGGCGTCGTCGGCCATTTCGGTGAGCGGGTACGGCGATGACCGCAGCAGATAGGACTTCACCAGCGAGGACCTGCCGTGCAGCGCGGTGGACCTGCCGGTGTCGCGGTTGTCGAACCGGATGACGAAGAAGCCCCGCCCGGCGAGCTGCTCGCAGAATTCGTCGTCCCACCAGGTCATCTGCCCGGCGAGGCCCATCACCAGCAGCAGCGGCCGCGCGCCGCGTTCGCCGAAGGTCTCGTAGCAGAGGTCGATCCCGCCGACCCGCACCAGCTGTTCGGTCATGGTGGACACGCTAACGACGCCGGTCGCCGTGGCAAATAACGAAGGTCACGCGCCGAGTTCCAGCGCGAGCACGCCACCCACGACGAGCACGAGCCCGCCAGCCTGGACGAGCGTGAGCCGGTCGTCGAACGCGGTCGCGCCGATGACCGCCACCAGCGCCACCCCGGCCGCAGCCCAGGTGCCGTACGCGACGCCGAGGTTCAGCCCGCGTTTGAGCGCGAACGACAGCAGCACGTAGGCGCCGACCACGCCGAGCACGGCCACCACGGAGGGCACGAGCTTGGTGAACCCGTCGGAGAACCGGGTCGCCACCGTGCCGGTCACCTCGGTCAGGATCGCGCCGAGGAGGAAGAGGTACGCCATCCGAGAGCACTCCCGCCAGAAACTTGGACATCTGTTCAACAACGAGCGTAGCAAGGTATTTGAACAGATGTCCAACAAGAATCAGGCCAGGTGCAGGGTGTGGCGCAGGATGGCGACGACGTCGCGTTCGGCGGGCGGATCGTCTTCCAGCAGCAAGGACGCGCAGAGCCCGTCCGCCGTGGACACCAGCGCGCGGACGACCAGGTCGTCGTCCGTGTACCGCCGGGCGATCGCGGCCACCGTTTCCCGCCACCGGCGGGCGACCGGCCGCAGCGCGGGACGCCGCACCGCGAGCAGGCTCAGCTCCTGTTCGGCCAGCGAGCGCAGCCGTCCCGGCCCCGAGCAGTCGGCGATCACGTGCGCCAGGCTCTCGAGCTGGTCCCGGCCGCTGTCGATGATCTCGCGGAGCTGGCGGATGTACTCCTCGACCGTCTCGGTCAACGCGGCGACCAGCAGATCGTCGAGCGTGGCGAAATAGTAGGTCGCGGAGCTGGCGGGGACACCCGCCTCGCGCGCGACCGCCCGGTGGGTGACACCGGAGACGCCGTCGCGCTCGATGACGTGGAGCGTCGCGGCGATGATCTCGGCGCGACGCCGCTCGCCCCTGATCCGGCGCCCGTCCGGCTCCTCGTCACCTTCGACGGTCGCGGGCCTGTTCACGGCTCCGAGGGTACCGGTTAAGCGGTAGTTGCCAGAACTGTCCGAAAAGGACTGTCCATAGTGGCCGTCAGGCGAGCAGGCCGCCGAGGTTCGCGACGGACTTCTGCAGGTCGCCCTTCAGCGCGCGCCCGATGGTCATGCCGATCGGGCCGAACACCGGTTTCCCGGTGACCTCGGCCTCGATCGCGATGATGGACCCGCTCGCGTCCGGCTCCACGGACAGCACCAGGTTGACCTTGATCCCGCCGACGCCGTCGCCGCGGATGGCGAGCCGGTGCGGCTCGTCGTAGGTCACCACCCGCCAGCTGATCCGGTTGCGGAAGCCCTTGACGGTGACGACCGAGGTCAGCGTGGTGCCCTCGGAGAATTCGGTGGGCACCGGCCCGCGCCATGCCTCGTGCAGGATCAGCCATTCGTTGAACCGGTTCAGGTCCGCGGCCGTCGCCCAGGTCTTCTCCGGCGGGCTGGGAACGGCTCCGGACGCGCTGACCTTGGCCATGCAACCCCCTCCTCGTGCGTGGTCACGAAGAACATACGCGCTACACACCGGTCTCGGGTGTCACAACATTGAGTGCGAGGAGGTCTCGATCGGGTGGTGATCAGCGGAGGCTCGCCGCACAGGGTGAGCACCGTGCTAGGCGTGGTTACGGCGCAGTCTCGGGTGGCGCTCGGTTCACCACAGCCGCCGCCCGGCCCGCTTTCACCTGATAGGAATAGCGCCGTGACTCTCGCGGCGCGCTTCACCGGATCCCTGCTCGCGGGCGCCGTCGGCGACGCGCTCGGCGAAGGCGTCGAGTTCGATTCGATCGAGGGGATCCGCGCGCGGTACGGCCAGGAGGGCCTCCGCGGGTACGTCGCGCCGTCGACCGGGTTCATCACCGACGACACGCAGATGACGATGTTCACGCTGGAAGGCATGATCAGGGCGCACATCGCGGCCCGCACCGGCGGCCGCGACGACGTGCTGCTCGCGCTCCAGCACGCCTACCAGCGCTGGTACCACACCCAGGGCCCGCCGTGGGCGCGCGCGGGCGGCCGGTTCGCCGCGGACACCGACGCGCCGGACGGCTGGCTGGTGACCCTGCCCGGCCTGTTCCACCAGCGCGCGCCCGGCGCGACCTGCATGTCCGCGTTGCGCGCGTTCGCGGGCGGCGGCGAACCGGGCACGTTCACCTACCCGCTCAACGATTCCAAGGGCTGCGGCGGCGTGATGCGCGCCGCGCCCGCCGCGCTGTGGTCCACGGATCGGCGCGAGGTGTTCCGGGTCGGCGCGGTGTCCGGCGCGCTGACGCACAGCCACCCCAGCGGTTACCTTTCGGCCGGCGCGCTCGCGCTGCTCGTGCACGTGCTGCTCCACGAGGGTTCACTGACCGACGGGATCGAAGCCGTTCGCGGCGAACTCGTGCAGTGGGAACGGCACGAAGAGCAGCTCACCGCGCTGGACAAGGCGGTGGCGCTCGCGGCGAAGGGACGCCCCACGCCTGAGCAGATCGCCGGGGAACTCGGCGGCGGCTGGGTCGGCGAAGAAGCGCTCGCCATCGGAGTGTGCGCCGCGCTGGCCGCGACCGACCTCGCCGACGGCCTGCTGCTCGCGGTCAACCACTCCGGCGACAGCGATTCCACCGGCTCGATCTGCGGGAACATTCTCGGCGCGATCCACGGCCCCGCCGCGATTCCTGAGCGGTGGTTGTCGGCGCTGGAGTTGCGTGAGGAGATCGAGTTGCTGGTGGCGGATGCGTTGGCGGAGTTCGGTCCGGTGCCGCCCGCGGCGCCCGCGTGGCTGGCGCGCTACCCGGCTTGGTGACCGTCGTTCCCTGACGAAAGTCCATACCGCGTCCCGGTTTCCGCCGGTTTACTCGGTGGCATGACCAGAATGCTGAAAGTGCTGCTGGCCGCGGTGCTCGGGATCGCTCTGCTGCCCGGGGTGGCGTCGGCGGCGCCGGTCCGGCTCGCCCTGCCGAAACCGACCGGCGGGTACGCCGTCGGCTCGTCGACGCTCGCGCTCACCGATTCCTCGCGCGCCGACCCGTGGGTGCCGTCGTCCGGGCCGCGGCGGTTGATGGTGTCGATGTTCTATCCGGCGCTGCTGCCGATCGGCCCGTCGCGGCCGTACCTCACCGTCGGCGAGGCGAAAGCGTTGCTGGACGGGCAAAAGATCACCGGCGTAGACCCGAAACCCGTCGCTGACACCGCCACGTATGCCCACGAAGGCGCGCCGCCGGTGCCGAGGCGGTTCCCGCTCGTCGTGCTCTCGCCCGGGTTCACGCTGTCGCGGTCGACGCTGACCGGGCTCGCCGAGGACCTCGCCAGCCGCGGCTACGTGGTCGCTGCGATCGGCCACAACTACGAGGCGTTCGGCACCGCCCTCCCCGACGGGACCATGACGACCTGCGTCGCCTGCGAGGCGCACGAAATCGCGAAGGTGCCGCTGGTGCGCGCCGACGATACGAAGTTCGTGCTGGGCGCACTGCGGACGGCGCGGCCGTTCAACCGGCTCATCGACCCGTCGAGGATCGCGATGGCGGGGCATTCCATCGGCGGCAACTCGGCGTCGCAGGCGATGCTCACCGACAGCCGGATCCGCGCGGGCATCAACCTCGACGGTTCCTTCTTCGCGCCCGTGCCGACTTCGGGAATCGACCGCCCGTTCCTGCTCCTGGGCACCCGCGGAGGGCACAACCCGGCAGGCGACCCGTCGTGGCCGCGCGACTGGCCGAACTTCACCGGCTGGAAGCGCTGGCTCACCGCCGACGGCACCGGGCACATGTCGTTCACGGACCTGCCCGTGTTCGGCGACCAGGTGGGCAGGCCGAGCCCCGGCGTGCCGATGACCGGCGCGCGGTCGATGGAAATCACGCGCTCGCTGGTCGGTTCGTTCTTCGACCTGACGCTCAAGGGAATCCCCGCGCCGGTGTTCGACGATCCGGCCGCGAAATTCCCGGAACTGGCCGTTTCGAATCCGAACCGCGTACGTACTTTGCGGTGAAACCGGGAAAACCGCCTGTCCGTAAGGGTTTCGGCGCTCTAGCGTGAGCGCATGGGCAGAAAGCGAACGCCACGGCCGTACAGCGTCAAGGCACGCGAAGTGGGTTCGGAACTCCGCAAGCACCGCGAGAGCGCGGACCTGAGCCTGCGCCAGCTCGCGCTGAGGCTGGGCTGGCCGCACCCCAACCTTTCGTTCATCGAGACCGGGGCGCGGCCAGCCTCGGCGACCGACGTCGCGCGGTATCTCGGCGGCTGCGGCCCGGTGAAAGACAGCGACTACGAATGGCTGGTGAAACTGGCCGCCGAGCCGGACAACCCCAACCTGGTCCGCTCCCACGAACCAAGCCTGAGCGCGGAACTTCGATCCCTGATCGTGCAGGAAAGCTTGGCGACCGTGATCGCTGCGTACGAGCCAGCCAAAATTCACGGACTCCTGCAAACGGAAAACTACGCGCACGCACTGTTGTGCTGGGGCGGGCTGCTCACCCCGGACAGCATCGAACTGCGAGTACGCGCACGAATGGCCAGACAGGGCCTGTTCCAGCAGCGCAAACCGCCGCGATGCACGTTCTTCCTGCACGAACACGCGGTTCGCACCCTGGTGGGCGACTGCCAGGTCATGCACGAGCAACTGCTGTACCTCCTGCTCTGCGGCGGCCAGCCGTGCTGCACCATTCGAGTCGTTCTCGACTCGGCCGGGCCCTACCACGCCTGGAGCAGCTTCCGGATCATGGACTACGACAAGTACCCGTCGATCGTTTACACGGAAGGCGTATCGACCGGGACTTTCTTGGAAGCTCCCAGCGATGTGGTCACTCATCGCAACATGCTCAGCAGCATTGATCGCGCGGCCCTGGATAAGGAAGAATCGCGGGCGTGGCTGCTCGATTTGGCAGCCGCCTACGATCGAGCGGAGGCCGCCCCTTCATGCCCGCAGCAGACCGCACCGGACTGACCTGGCGCAAGAGTTCCTACAGCAACGAGAGCGGCGAAGACTGCGTCGAGGTCGCTGAACTCGGCGTGGGCGCAGCGGTTCGGGACTCCAAGGCGCCCGGCGCGGGCCACCTCACGATGAGTCGCGCTTCCTGGCGAGCCTTCCTCACCTCCGCCGCCTTCCCCCTGCCCTGAAGGCCGCCATCAGGGCATAGCGGCTTGCCCGCGAGGAGGCTCTGATGATCGACCCGGCCTGGGTGTTCGTCAGCGCGGCGCTCGGCCTCGTGGGCAGTGCCCGGTACGCGTTCGCCACGGTCAAAGGGACAGTGCGGCCGAATCTGGTGACGTGGTCGCTGTGGGCCGCGGCGCCGTTGATCGGGTTCTTCGCCCAGCTCGACGCCGAGGTGGGGCTTCCCGCCGTGCAGACCCTTTCCGCCGGGCTCGGGCCGCTGGTCGTGGTGATCTGCGGGGTGCTCATCAGGCACAACCTCGCTCGGCTCGGCGCTTTCGACGTGATTTGCGCGGTCATCGCGATCATCGCGCTCGGTATCTGGCTGGGTTATGACGATGCGCCGCTGGCCGTGCTCTTCGCTGTGGCCGCTGATGCGGCAGCGGCCCTTCCGACGGTCGTGAAAGCGTGGCGCGATCCGGGTTCGGAGAACGTCCTGTTCTACGTTCTCGTCGGCACGGGTGCCACGGTCACGCTGCTGACCATCTCGTCATGGGAACCCGCTGCCTGGGCTTTCCCGGTCTACATGCTCGTCCTCTGCAGCACCCTCATCGGCATCGTTGCCGCGCGGCCTGGCGCGCGTCGTCACCGCTGCGATCTCCCTGCGGATCCAGGAATTCGGAACCTGCCGCGCGGGTAAACCCGGGTCGCTGCGCCCCGAAAGTGGCTTTCGGGGCGGTAGATGCCCTGAAGGTCACCTTCGGGGCAGTCTCGCCCGCCCTGGGACGACCTGCGGCCCCGATTCCTTTCCGACCGGTCCTCGCGCATCGGCGCCGACCTGACCGAACCGGGCTGGCCCGGCCCGCTGCCGCGCGACCGGCCCGCGATGATCGTCGCCGAGGGCCTGCTGCCGTTCCTGCCCGGTGACACCTTCCAGCGGATGATGCGGGACCTGACCGCGCACCTCGATTCCGGCGAACTCGCCCTCAACGGCTACACCCGGTTCGCCGCGTGGTCGATGACGTACCACCCGACGATCAAGACCATCGGCATCACCGCCGCACAGGGCTTCGACGACCCGCGCGACCCCGAACACTGGAACGCGGGCCTGACCCTGGCCGAGGAGCAACTACTCACCCGCGCGCCGGAAGTCGCCGCTTTTCCCCAGCCGCTGCGCGCGGTCACCCGGCTGATGAGCCACGGAAAAACGTTGTCCCGTCAGGGAACCCGCGTACTCCGCTACCGGTTTTAGGCCTTGCGGGCGGAAACGAACTGGGCGAAGCCGGTGATCCGTTGCCGTACATCGGTCAGGTCACCTTCACAGCAGCGCGTCGCGCCCCACCACCGAAAAGCCCGGTGGCACCTTGACCAGGACGGTCATCAGTGTCCCCTGTCCGGGCTAGCCCGGACAGGGTGTTTCCCGACCTGGGCAACCAGTCACTTTTGCCTGGTCGCGCCGCATTTTGAGGTGGCCTCGCAAAGCTGCCGCCCGCAAGGGCATCGCAAGGCGAAAGTCCCAAGTCGATGCGCGTTTGTCTCCCCATAGCTGCCACCGGGGCTGGACCGCGCAGCGATGAGCGGGCGCTTGCTTCACGCCGCCCAACCTGCTGGTCACACCCACTTTCCGCACGTACGTGCACACTCTGTGTCTCGACGCATTGCTTCCGCGTAGCTACCGTCAGTTCCGGGAGAAGGAACTCTTGGCTAAGTAAGGGGAGAACGATGTTCCGCATCTCATGCGGGCGACCGGCGTGCGAGGCCGCCCTCCGGCGCGCTTTCGACAGGGTGCTCTGTGATGGCAGTGCCTGAGCAGACTCCCGGTGAAATCGCGGAGCCGACGGTGTTCTTCCTGCCCTCGGTTCCCGGTCGGGGCGATGATGGCCGTCCGGCGTTGGCCTTGAAGCCACTGGACGACGGACGGTTGGCGCTACCGCTTTACACCGCATTGGATCGTCTTGTGGCTGGATGTGGTGATCGCCAACCGTGGGTCGCCGTGCTTGAGTCCAAAGTAGAGCAAGTTTTTCGGGATTCGGGCGCGGATGTCGCCATCGTTGATGCCGAACTGAGCGATGACGCGAGGTGGGGAGACGACACAGAACCGGTTGGGCTCGGCGACTATCGCGAAGCGGTTGCAGGGCATGAGCAGGATGCCAAGGGGGATTCACATGGGTATTGACGTTGAAATGGGAGAATTATCCACTCTGTCCGGACAGCTTCGAAGTGCGGCAGATGGCATGGGCGGTGCGGCTTCCCAGCCGCCTGATCCACCAGACGCAGGTGATTCCACTGCCGCGGTCACTGCGTTGTTGGAGCGGTTGACCACCGCTGCCGCAGCGTTGACCGAGATCGTCTCCAAAGCCAGTGGTGACGTCGAAGCCGCGAAGGCGACTTACGGTCGCAGCGACGCCGACAAAGCAGACGTCTTCAAGAACATCATGTGATCGGCCTGGGGAGGCGAGAATGGCTGACGGACCACTGAGCATCGAAGTGCTAGGCGATCCGGCCACCTGTCACACGAGTGCTACCGGGCTCGAAGCCCTGTCGAAAGGAGTAGGAGGCCTCGCCTCAGCCTGCGCCAGCACAGGCGGCTCGTCGGAAGCGTTCTGGCATGGCGGGGCGGGCCCGGCATTCCGAGGTGTCATGGCGAACGGCAAGGCCAACGCTGGACAGGTCGAGCAGGCGGCCACAACCGGCGCACGCGCGTTACACGCCTTCGCTGACGAGATCAACACCGTGAAGGCCCGCATGAGCCAGGCCAAGCAGGTCGCATCCGCCGCAGGGCTCACAGTGTCGGAAACCGAGATCCAACCACCTGGACCGGCGCCCGGCCCAGGTCCCGCACCGTTGCCGTACGGTCCGGTGCTGGCGACGGTCCAGCAGGAGCACGACCAAGCGACCGCGCGGCAGCAGGCGGCCGTCGACGAATACAACCGCAGAACAGCCGCGTTCAACGAAGCGACTGCGACCGTGAACGACGCACGCGGGAAGGAACGAGCTGCACACGAAGCGCTTCAGCGTGCGGCCAATGACAACACCAGCAGCATCGATGGGCTGCGCACCACGGGCCAGACAGTACTCTCCAAAGCGGTGGCAATCAGCGGTGGTTTGTCCAGCGCTTCGCATACGCTTCTGATGGCGGCGGACAAGAACCGAATGCTCGGCACACTAGCCAGTGCGCTACTTGTCAACACCGATGGAATGGATGTTCAGCAGAAACTGGCTCTGGCGACTGCCCGCCGGGTCGCTTATCGGGAAGCTGCGAAGTCCGGATTCCAGCAAGCCAAGGTCGGCGCCGTCGTCGACAAGCTGCTTCCGAAGTGGGCTCAGAACACGCTCAGGGCAAATGCGTCGAGCGAGCTGATCAGACTCTTCAAACTTCAAGATGGAGTACCCGAGGCGTTCCAAAAGCCACTTCCGATCCTCAAGCGGATCCCGATCGTCGGAACCGTGGTCACCGCTGGTACAACCGCGGCCGACATCCTTGTCGGCGGCGCTGATCCGCAGAAGTCGATAGCGAAAGCCGTGGGCACCACGGTAGGTGGGATGGCGGTGTCCGCTGGTATCGATGTGGCCGTCGGCGCCGCCGCGACAGCCGGACTCGCCGTACCAGGGCCGGGTTGGGTACTCGCGGGAACGCTCATGGCCGGGGTTGGAGTAGCCGAGGGGGTCGGATGGGTCGTGGACCATGCTGACGAGATCGGCGACGCCGTTGGAGATGCAGCCAAGGCGGTGGGAGACTTCTTCGGGAAGATATTCTGACAGACTTACGAAGGCGCGGACTGAGAATGGGAAGCATGAGGAACTTGCCGGAGAAGCCCGACCCGGTGACCGGTGAACCCGAGCCGCCCGCTGCGCCGTTGTATGGAAATCCTGGCGTGAGTGACTCAACGCGTGGCGCCAGTCCTCACGCCCCGCCTGGCTTCGGTGCCACCTTGGCGTGGTACTCGGCAAGCAGGAGAAACGGTATCTTTGCCGCCATTTTCACGGTGCTCATCGTGTGTGGCTCGATAACCTTGTTTCGAGGATTGGCATGGGTTTCTTATTGGCAGATATGGCTTATCGCTGCCATTGGGGCAATCCTGATCTACAACACGATCCGCCGCGACGCTTATTCTGCCGGGGTTGATTGGCTGCGTCACGGTGGGTGGGTCGACACCTACGGCTTGGCCAAGATAGAGATGCACGTCTTGACCAACTCGGTAGAGCTGGAGCTGGAAGACAACCGTGGGGGCGGTTTGTCGATCGATATCCAGTCGTTGCAGTCACACCGTCGAATGTGGAACCTGGTCTACAACGGTATGCGGCATTCCATTGCGGACGGGACCGTTGTGGAGATCAATGACTACGCCCGCTCGGCCCTGAAACTACCGTCGCCGAATCCGAGCAAGGAAGCTCGTGAGGCGTACCGCGAGCTTCAGCTCAAGCGCGGCCGCAGCGGCCATGCCCGTTCCCGGGGCAAGATGTGGCCGACGGTGCTGCGCTGGACCAGCGTACTTCTCTATCTGCTTGCCCTGCTGTCATTTGCCGCAGCCATCATCAGCTTGACGGTGCCCAGTCGGGACAGCGGATCCTCCTCGGAAGCGGGCTCTATTGGGCTCGGCATCATCGCGGTGTTCTCACTCGCTGGTGCTGTGTGGTCGGGCTATAGCTACCGTCAGAGTCGCGATTCGCGCAGGGAGTAGCGATCTCGTGTCCGCGGGCGGTCAAGGGGGAAGAACGCGATCAGGCCTTGCGGGCGGAAACGAACTGGGCGAAGCCGGTGATCCGTTGCCGCACATCGATCATGCCGTGCCGGTCGAACACGTCGGTCACTTCGTCGCGGTCGAACATGCGCAGGCCGGTCGTCGCGCCCAGCAGGTTTTCCGGGAGGCGCAGCGCGCCGAGGCCGGAGCGCGCGCTGGTGAGCACGGCGAGGCGCCCGCCGGGCGCGAGCACGCGCACCAGTTCGTCGATCACGCGGAACGGTTCGGGCACCAGGTAAAGCGCGGCGAAGCAGCTCACCGCGTCGAAAGTGCCGTCGGCGAACGGAAGATCCCGTGCGTCGGCGCGCAGGTAGGCGACGCGTTCGCCGCTGTTGTCCCGCACCGCGCGGGTCAGCATCGGCGGCGAGACGTCCAAGCCGACCGCGAAACCCTTGCCGTGCAAGGCTTCCCCGTAATCGTGCGTGAAGTTTCCCGGTCCACAAGCGACATCCAGCACGAGCTGTTCGCCGTCCAGGCCCAGGGTTTTGCGCGCGGCGCGGCGTTCGCGGTCCATGCCGAGCCCGTTCAGGCCCAGCACCGCGGCGCCGAAGGGGCGCCACCAGCGCTCGTAGATCGCGGCGACGATCGGGTTGTGCATCGCGGCCTGCGCCAAGGTCGCCGGCTTGCCGGTTTCCGGGGGCAGCAGGTCGAGGTAACCGCCGGAATCCCGCGGCACGCGGCCCTCGTCGATCAGGTCGGCGAGCCGTTCCAGTGGTGTCATACCCGTCCTTTCACGCTGACCAGGTCGATCGGCTCGTCCGGGTCGAGCACTATCCCCTCCGAGCGCAGCGCGGCGTCCATCCCACCCCAGAGGAACGTCGTCAGGTGGTCGATGAGCGCGTTCTCGCCGAGGTCGCGCGTGCGGAGCCACCACTCGGTCGACGCCTTGACCGCCCCGACGGTCGCGTGCGCCCACGCCGCCGTCGCGCCGGCCGCGCCCGACGGGAGGTTCGCCGCGAGCAACCGCGCCAGTGCCGCGGCGACCTTGCGGCTGTTGCCGAGCACCGGGTCGGCGTCGTGCGACCGGTCGACGAACCCGCTGCCGATCAGGAACCACGCCACGTTCGGGTTTTCCGCGACCAGGTGCACGTACGCGGCCACCGCGGTCCTGATCGCGCGCCGCGGGCCGAGTCCGGGATCGAGCGCGGGCAGCATGCGCTGTTCCAGCGTCCGTAACGTGCGGTCGGCCACCGCGATGAAAAGATCGTTCTTGTCCGCGAAATAGCGGTACAGGCGGGGTTTCGCGACACCGGCCTCGGCCGCGATGTCCGCCATCGTCACCTCGCTGCCGTGGCGCGCGAGTGCGCGGAAGGACGCGTCGAGGAACGCTTCGCGTCGTTGCTCGCGGTGGCTGCGCCAGCGTTCGGCGCGCCCGTCTCGGGTCATTCGCCCAGAGTACCTGGTACCGCGGGTACCTAGAAACCGGAAACCCGTAACGTGATGTTCAGCCGCCCCTTCGGCAGCCCGATGTCCATCGGGTCCTCGCGCGGCAGCGTCCTCGGCACCCCGTGGTAGGCGAACCTCGACGGCCCGCCGAACACGAACAGATCGCCGGAGTGCAGGTCCACATCGGTCCACGGCCGGTTGCGGTGCTCGGTGTTACCGAATCGGAACACGCACGGATCGCCGAGGCTGAGCGACACCACCGGCTCGTCCGAAGCCTCGTCCTTGTCCTGGTGCATGCCCATGCGCGCGGTCTCGTCGTAGAAGTTCACCAGCGCGATGTCCGGTTCGTAGCGCGTCTCCCGCGAGCCGAGCGCGTCCTCGACCGCACGCCTGCCGAGATCCGCCAGCCAGCCGGGAAACGGCAGCACAGGCGCCCCGTCGCCGTCGTCGAGGTGGCGCGAGTAGCGGTACGGGTACCAGTGCCAGCCGAGGCACACCGTGCGCACCGACATCACGCCGCCGTTCGGCAGCCGCGCGGAGCGGAGCCTGCCCGGCCCGCTCGCCCAGTCACGGCACGCCGTCACCAGCTCACGCTGCGCGTCCTCGTCGAGCCAGTCCGGCACGTGCACGGCGCCCGGCGCGACCTCGGCCCGCGGGCGAGGAAGCAGGAATTCCACAATGTGCGAGGTTACGCTTCCGCCATGGCACGGCTGATGGTGGTTGAGGACGACGAAACGATCGGAAAGGTCCTCGAGCAGAGCCTGCGTCAGCACGGCTACGACGTGGTCTGGCAGCGCACGGGGCGGTCGGCGGTGGTGGCCGCCGAGGCCGGGTTCGACCTCGTCCTGCTCGATCTCGGCCTCCCCGATCTCGACGGGGTCGAGGTGTGCCGCCGGTTGCGCGGCCTCATCCCGCAGGCCGTGCTCGTGATCCTCACCGCACGCCAGGACGAGATGGACGTGGTGGTGGGGCTCGAAGCGGGCGCCGACGACTACCTCACCAAACCGGTCCGGCTCGCTGAACTGCAGGCGAGGCTGCGCGCCCACCTGCGCCGCGGGCCGGTCGCGCCGCAGCGGGCCGCGCTGGTGATCGGCGCGCTCGAAATCGACGTCGCCGCCCGCCGCGTCACCCTCGGTGGCAGCGAGGTCGCCTTGCGCACCAAGGAGTTCGACCTGCTCGCGAAGCTCGCCGAGGCGCCGGGCGTCGCGGTGAGCAGGGACACCCTGATGGCCGAGGTGTGGGACGCGCACTGGTACGGCTCGACGAAAACGCTCGACGTGCACATCGCCGCGCTGCGCCGGAAGCTCGGTGACACCGCCCCGCCCGGCGCGGTCGTGCCGCAGATCGCGACCCTGCGTGGGCACGGGTACCGGCTCGAACAACCCGGCTGAGGCAGACTCTCGGCGTGCGCAAGCGGATCGTGACCCTGACCGTGCTGGCCGCGGTGCTCGCGATCAGCCTCTTCGGCCTGCCGTTGGCCGTCGGCGTCGCGCGGTACTTCACCGAGGACGAGCACGCGGTGCTGGAGCGGGTGGCCGACTCCACCGCGCTGTCGGTGTCCGACGAACTCGCCGAGGGGTTGCCGGTGCCGCCGGTGACCTCGCCGAGGAAGGGCGTGCGGGTCGCGGTGTACGGGCCGGGCGGCACGCGGCTGGCGGGGGAGGGACCCGTGATCGCCGACGAGGTGGTGCGCGGCGCGCACAGCGACGACTTCGTGGCCGGTGACGTCGGTGGCGACTCCGCCATCGCGGTACCGGTGTTGAGCGGCGCGCGGCTGACCGGGGTGGTCCGGGCCGCCATCTCGGACGCCGAGGTGCGGCACCGCACCGCGGTCACCTGGCTGACCATGCTGTTCCTGGCGCTCATCGCGATCGCGGCGACCTGGCTCGTCGCGCGGCGCCTCGCGGCACGGCTGGCGCGGCCGCTGGAGGAGCTGTCGGCCGCGGCGGAACGCTTGGGGGACGGCGATTTCACCGTGCGCGCGCACCGCGAGGGCATCCCCGAAATCGACTCGGTCGCGGACACTTTGGACACCACCGCGCGCCGCATCGGCGAGACCTTGGCGCGGGAGCGCGCGTTTTCGTCGGAGGCGTCCCACCAGCTCAGGACGCCGTTGACCGGGCTGCGCCTCCAGCTCGAAGCGGGCCTCGAAACACCAGGCACCGAACGCGCCGCGCTCGAAGCGGGCGTGGTGTCCGCGGACCGGCTGGAACAGACCATCGCGGACCTGATGGAACTCGCCCGCCACCGGCCCGCCGCGAGCGAACCGGTCGAGGTGGACGCCCTGCTCGAAGAGGTCAGGCAGTCGTGGGAATCGCTGCTCGCCGCGTCGGGGCGCGAGCTGCGGATCGTGGTCGACCAGCCGCCGCGCCCCGTCGTGCCGCCCGCAGCGGTCCGCCAGATTTTGACCGTCCTGCTGGACAACGCGATGACGCACGGCCGCGGCGCGGTCACGGTCACCGCGCGCGACGCTTCGGACGTGTTCGCGCTCGACGTCACCGACGAAGGCCCCGGCCTCGACCGGGACGAGGACCCGTTCGGGCGCGGCGGCAAGGGGCACGGCATCGGGCTCGCCCTGGCGCGGACGCTGGCCGAGGCGGAGGGCGGGCGGCTGCGGTTGACCGTGCCCTCACCGCCGACCTTCACGTTGTTGTTGCCTGTCGCTGTTTCGTGAGAGCGAGGGCGAAGTGCCCGGCGAGACCGATGAGGATGCCGACCACGAGCCCGCCGAGGACGTCGTGGGGGTAGTGCGCGCCGACGTAGACACGGGAAAAGCCCATCACCAGTGTCGCGACGAGTGCGAGCACACCCCACGCCCGGTTGAGCAGGAACACCGCGCCGGTGAACGCGGCGAAGACCACCGTGTGGTTGCTGGGAAAGCTGTAGTCCTTGGGCCCGTCGCACGGCAGCACGGTGACCACGTCGTGGAGCGCCCGGCACGGCCGCGCCTCCACCACCCAACTCTTGATGCCCGAGTTGACCAGGTACCCCACCACCATCGCGACCGGGATCCAGATCGCCTTCCGGAGTTCGCCGCGCCGTTCGCGCCACAGGATCGCGGCGACGGCGAGCGCGAGCAGCACCACGCCGTAGTCGGTGATCGCCACGAAGACGCCGTGCAGCCAGGGCGTTTCGCGCGCGAATGTGGTAATCGCGAGGTACCAGTCGGCGTCGAACATCGTGCCGACGGTAGCCACGAGTGTGTCAAGATCCGGTGTACACCGGGTTAACGGACGGTTCAGGACATCCCGAGCCCGCGCGTGATCGTGATCTCCAGCACCACCCGCTCCGGGTTGTCCCTCGGCTGCCTGCCGTACCGCTCGGCGTACCGGATTTCCCCGTCCCGCACCGATTCCGCGTCCGCGCGCACCACCGCGCGGCCTTCCAACGTGGACCACCGCCGCCCGTCGACCTGGCTCACCGCGACCGGCGCACCCGCTTCACCAGCGGCGAACACGTTGCGCGCCTTGACACTTCCGCGCGAGCAGAGCACGCGCGCCACGGCGAACCCGTCGTCGATCGTGACCCCGACCGGGACGACGTGCGGCAACCCGGATGCGCGCAGCGTGGTGAGCGTGGCCAGATGCCGCTCGGTCCAGAACTCCCGCAACTGCTCGCTGGGCATCATCCGCGGTCCTCCCGGCCTGTCGCGCGCGCTTCGAGGCGATCTTGTTGCCAGGATGCACGGACCGCTTTTTCCTTCGACGACAGGGGGATCGTCACCATGATGGGGCGCACACACGCCTTGACCGGGTGGTGCGCCGGCCTCGCGCTGGCGCCCGCCGTCGGGGCGAACACCGTGCACCAGGCCGTCGCGTTCGCCGCCACCACCGCGGGTTTCGCGCTGCTGCCGGATCTCGACCACCCCGGCGCGCGGGCGTCGAAGCTGCTCGGGCCGGTCACCGGCGCGATTTCGTGGCTGCTGCGCAAGGTGTCGGGTTTCCTGTACCAGCTGACGAAGGGCCCGCGCGACGAAAAGCGCACCGGGACGCACCGGCACCTTTCGCACACGGTCCTGTTCGCGGCCGGGCTCGGCGCGCTGACCACGGCCGCGACGAAGGCGGGCGGCTGGTACGTCGTCGCGGGGATCGTGCTGTTCGGCGTGCTGCTCGCCGAAGACGCGCTCGGCGACTGGCTGCTCCCGGTGGCGGGCGGCGCGGTGATCTGGTGGGTGTACAGCGCGGGCGGGCAGGGCGCTGGGCAGCTCGAAGAACTGTCCGGCTGGCTCGGGGTCGCCGTCGGCGTCGGATGTTTCGTGCACTGCCTCGGCGACGCGCTCACCGAATCCGGCTGCCCGTTCCTGTTCCCGGTGCCGATCGCGGGCGAGACCTGGTACGAGATCCGCCCGCCGAAGCTGGTGCGCTTCAGCACCGGCAAGAAGGTGGAGAACCTGCTGATCTTCCCGGTGTTCGTGGTGGCCGCGGTGCTGCTCTTCCCCGGCGTGTGGCCCGCCGTTTCGCAGACGGTGGGCGATTTCCTCAACCCGGACACCGTCCAAGCGGGGCACTGAGGACCCGGTGCCGGGCTGGGCAGCAGCAGGCCGTCGGGCGCGCGGTCGTCCGGCCGGGCGCCGAAAACCGGTGGTGCGGCCCGGTTCGCGGGATCGCGGAGGTCCAGGGTGCCGCCGGTGAACGCGATGTCGTCGAACAGCACGTTCGTCCCGGCGAACCGGGCCCGGCCGGTCAGTCCTTGCCGGCGGGCGGATCGGGCCGGCCGCAGGCCCGGACGAACTCCGCCCCGGCCAGCATGCCGTCATCTTCGGGGATCGGCTTGTCCCCGGCGATCCCGGCGAACGCCCTGGCGGCGCGCAGGCAGGCGGTCGAGCCGGGGTCCTCGTCGCCCCCGGTCAGCCAGAGCGTGCAGAAGGTGCAGGCGGCGGCGAAGAACACGACGGTCAGGGTGCCCAGCAGGAGTACCGCGCGATTTGGCCACCGCCTTCGGTCTCTCGGGCTCCTGCGCCGGCGGGAGGACCTGTTCCACTGACATGCGCCTGCCTTTCCGATGTCGTCCAGACCTTCGACGGGAGGACGCCGCCGTGATCGCGAGGTTGCCCGTCCCGTGCGGAAACGCGGTCTAGCACCGGTTGTGCCGAGCCAGCGCCAGGAACGATTCCTTGGGCTCCCGCCGGTAGGGAGACGCCGGGTCGTCCTGGTCCTCGCGGATCGTTTTGACCAGGCTGAACGAAGCGATGTCGAGGTCGAGCGCCCGCTCCGGCAGGTGGGGCAGTTCCGGCGCGACGAAGCAGTAGACGTGCGCGCCGAGCAGGCCCTGCGCACCGAGGATCCCGAGCGTCCTCGTGAGGTGCTCGGCCTGCGTCCGCTCGCTGCGGACGAAACCCTCCTTGACCCGCGGCGGAACCGGCTCGTAGTCGACGATGTCGTAGCCGTCCCCGCCGCGTCCGGGAGCGCCGGGGTAGGTGCAGCAGCCGAATTCCAGGACCATGATCGGCTTGCCCCACTTCCGGTACTGCGCGAGATCGGCGGTGTACTCGGCCGGGGTGGCGAAGCGCTCGTAGTAGTCCAAGCCCACGATGTCGAACAACGACCAGTCGACCGGCTCGCCCGCCGACGCGCCGTAGGTGATCGGACCGCGGAAATGCGCCCTGGCCACCGCGACCGCCTCGCGGAGGAACCCGTCGAGCCGTCGGTAGATGCCGGGCAGATCCTCCGGCCGTGCCGTCGACAGGTACGCGATCCGGTCGCGGAAGGTGGCTCCGGGCACGATACCCGGGGTGAACAGGGTGTATTCGCAGCCGATGACGAGGGTGACCCGGTCGCCGCCGGTGCGGTGCAACCGCTCCGCCGCACGAGCCGCTTCGGCGAGGTGGGCCAGGATCTCCGACGGCGGGTGGTCGTACAAGCGCGGTTGCAGGTACACCCGCATGCCGCGGCGCACCGCGGTTTCGGCGGTCTTGGCCAACCGGCCGTGGTCACTGCCGAGCACGGTCAGCGACGGGCAGCCGAGACCATCCCGGATCTCCCCGATCTCCTCCGCCATCAACGGCCCGTTCCACCACGGACGTCGCAGCGGTTCGCCGGGGCCGTACTTCAGCCCGGTGTCGTAGCAAACGCCACCGCGCAACGGGCGGGTCGCGGCCCCCGCGCGGCCCGCGCCGAGCCCGGTCAAGGCGAGCCCGCCAAGGGCTCCGCGCAGGAACGCACCTCGGGTCAACTCGCCCATGGCCGCACTCTCCCCAGAATCGGTGGCCTTCGACACCGCCCAGTAAACCACCGCCTTGCTCTGTCCTCTGTGGACCTTTCAGCCGCGCACGGCGGCAAGGCACCGGTCGTAGAGGTCCATGAGGTCGCCCTTGCCGTCGTTGTCGACCCACGTCATCGACGCGGCGTCCAAGCAGGCGAACGTCGTCGCGAGCACCGCACGAGCCTCCGCGCTCCCCGTGCCGGTGGCCATGCGCGCCTCGACGAGCGGCAGCAGATCCTCTTGGAACCGCAGTCTTTTTTCGAGCCAGCCGGCGCGCAGCGAGGCGGTCTTGTGCAGGAGGCGGAAGCGTTCCAGGGCCTGTTCGCGGCTTTCGTGCAACGCCAGGACGGCGGCGACCCCAGCGCGCAGGACCGCCCAGGCATCGGCCTCGGCGGGCTGGTCGCCGATCGCGTCCGCCAGCACTCGCCCGAACCGGTTCTGGTCACCGCCGAACAACTCCTCCTTGGAACCGAAGTAGCGGAAGAGGGTGCGCTGGGAAACGCCCGCTTCGCGGGCGATCTGGGCGATGGACGTCTCGTCGTAGCCCTGCTCGGTGAACAGGCGCAACGCCGTCCCGAGGATCTCCTGGGAGGCCAGTTGTCGCGTTCGGTCCCACAGCGTGTTCATGACGCCAGATTAGCCCGGCACTGCCAAGCTGACACTCGCCGCACACTTGGCAGTAACTGCCAAAATGGCATACTCTGCCATCGGATGGCGCGGAACCGCGTCCCACGACCACGCGAAGGAACACACCATGTCCGCACCCGCGGCTTTGATCACCGGTGGCACCAGCGGCATCGGCAAGGCGACCGCTCGACTGCTCCACTCGCGCGGCTACCGCGTCCTGGTCACGGGCGTCGGCTCCGTCACCGACGCCGGGCTTCCCGAGGACGTCTTGGTCGTCCGAGCCGACGCGCGGTCCCTGTCGGACCTCGACCACGCGATGGACCAGGCGCGCCGTCACTTCGGTTCGCTCGACCTGCTCTTCCTCAACGCGGGCATCTCCCGCCCCGGTCCGCTCGAATCGACTGGCGAAGACACCTTCGACGCCCTGTTCGGCGTCAACGTGAAGGGAAACTTCTTCACGCTGCAAAAAGCGCTTCCGCTGCTGAACGACGGTGCCTCGGTGGTGTTCACCGTGGGTGCGGGCGAAGGGCTCGGCGCCGCGACGACGGCCGCCAAGGGTGCTCTGCTGCCCCTCGTGCGGTCGCTCGCGCTCGAACTCGCTCCTCGCCGCATCCGCGTCAACGCCGTCAGCCCAGGAATGGTCGACACCCCGGCCTACGCCAAGCTGGGCATCTCCCGGGAAACGCTCGATTCCTGGGCTGACGGCGTCCCGCTCGGCCGCGTCGGCGCTCCTGAGGACATCGCCGAAGCCGTGGCGTTCCTCGCCTCGGCTGCCGCCGGCTACATCACCGGCGACAACCTCGTCGTTTCCGGCGGCGTCGGCGTCCACGCCCGCGCGTGACTACGCCAGCGCGGTGCGCAGGACGTCGACGGCCTGGCGGATGGCGGCGTTCGCGGCATTCGTTTCGCGCAGCGCGTTCAGCATGACGAAGTCGTGGATGACGCCCTGGTACCGCACGGCGGTCACCGGCACGCCCGCCTGGCGCAGCTTGTTCGCGTAGGCCTCGCCTTCGTCGCGCAGGACGTCCGCCTCACCGGTGATGACGAGCGCGGGCGGCAGGCCCGCGAGGTCGTCGAGGGTGGCCCGCAGCGGTGACGCGGTGATCTCGGCGCGTTCGGCCTCGTCGGTCGTGTACTGGTCCCAGAACCAGCGCATGCCGGTGCGGGTCAGGAAGTAGCCGTCGGCGAACAGTTCGTACGACTCGGTGTCCATGGCCGCGTCGGTGACCGGGTAGAACAGCACCTGCTGGACGAAACGGGGCCCGCCGCGCCGCTTCGCGAGCAGTGTGAGGGCGGCGGTCATGTTCCCGCCGACGGAATCGCCCGCGATCGCCACGCGCGCCGGGTCGAGGCCGTGCTCCGCACCGTGCTCGGCGACCCATTTCGCGGCCGCGTAGTTCTCCTCGATCGCGGTCGGGTAGCGAGCCTCCGGGGACAGGCTGTACTCCGGGAACACCACGGCGGCCCCGGTGCCCGCGGCGAGTTCGCGGACGAGCCGGTCGTGGGTGTGCGCGTTGCCGAACACCCAGCCCGCGCCGTGCACGTACACGATCACCGGCAGCGTGCCGGTCACCCCGGCCGGGCGCACGATCCGGACCGGGACGCCCGCCGGGATGGTCAGCTCTTCGACGTCGGCGGCGGGCTTGTCGATCTCGCCCGCCTGCACCTCGTCGACGGTCTCGCGGCCCTCGACCGGACCGAGTTCGTACAGGTAGGGCGGGGCGTCGGTGGCTTCGGCGAAGGACTGGGCCGCTGGTTCGAGAGCGATGTTGCGCGGGTTGGCGGTCATCTCGTGCTCCTCGGGTCGTGTTGGATCGGACACCAGAAAAGTAGCGCGCAACTAAGTTGTACACAACTGAATGATGCGCGATGAGATGATGCGCACTTCGGCTGGCAGTGCGGGAATACCGCGCGCATGCTGGACCGGTGACGCTCCCGATCGACGACCGCCTGTGCTTCTCGCTCTACGCCGCGTCCCGCGCGGTCACCGCGCTGTACCGGCCGATGCTCGACGAGCTCGACCTGACCTACCCGCAGTACCTGGTCATGGTGGCGCTGTGGGACGGCGGCCCGGCGCAGGTCAAGGACCTCGGCGACGCGCTGAGCCTGGACTCGGGCACGTTGTCGCCGTTGCTCAAGCGGCTGGAGAAGGCCGGGCTCGTCCGCCGCGAACGGCGCGCCGAGGACGAGCGCACCGTGTGGATCACGCTCACCGACGACGGCGAGGCGCTGAAGAAGCGGACCGAACCGCTGGTGCCCGACACGGTCGACGAGGCGATGGGCCTCGACGCCGAACGGGCCCGCGCGCTCCGGGAGACCTTGCGGGAGCTGACGACGTCGGTCACCGAGTTCCGCCAGCGCGCTTAGACTCGTCCTCGATGAGCAAGCCGACTCTGCGCGCTGATGCCCGCCGCAACCGCGAGCGGGTGCTCGTCGCCGCGCACGAAGCGTTCGCGGAGGAGGGGCCGATGGTGCCGCTCGACGAGATCGCCCGCCGTGCCGGGGTCGGCGCTGGCACGGTGTACCGGCACTTCCCCAGCAAGGAAGCGCTGTACGAAGCCGTCATCGTGGACCGCATCGAGCAGATGACCGACCAGGCCCGGCAGCTCGCCGACGCGGGCGGCGATCCCGGCGAGTCGTTCTTCGACTTCCTCGAAATGGTCGCGGAGAAGGCGATGCTGAACCTCGCGCTGTGCGACGCGTTGGAGGGCGACGAGCACCACGTGGCCGATCTGTCCGCCGCGACCGGCTTCCACCACCAGCTGGGCAGGCTGCTCGCCCGCGCGCAGGAGGCGGGCGCGGTGCGCGACGACCTCGAATCCTCGGACATGCACGCGCTGATCGCGGGCTACGTCGCGATCCAGCGCCGCTCCGCCGGGAAGGGGCTCGGGCACGTCCTCACCGACGGCCTCCGCGCGCGGGCATCGCGCTGATCACGCGTTTGGTGAGCGGCAGCAGGAACACCGTGTTCCGCTGGTCCGGTTCCGCGAGCACGTAGACGTCTCTGTCCACTTTGAACGTCCGGGCGCCGACGTTGAGCAGATAGGCGGCGCGCAGCTTGCGCATGTTCGGGCTGCCGCCGGTGGCGTAGGTGATTTTCGGGGCATCGCGCGCTTCGATCGTGGTCCAGCCGTCGACCGGCGTGACCTTCCCGATCAGGATCTCCAGCACCGGGCGCCCCGCCAGCCAGAACCCCGCCAGCAGCAACAAGATCGCGAACGGCAGGATCGCGGCGACCGGGCCGGGGGAGAGCGGTGCGAGCGCGCAGCACGCCACGCCGAGCACGAGGCAGGCGAACCCGATCCCGGTGCCGCGCAGGACCCGCCGCCGTTGCGACGCGTGAAGCCGCCCCGCGGAATTCGCTTCGTCCACTTCGGACTGTTCAACCGGAGCGGTCACTCTTCCCCGTGTTCCTTCTCGTATGCCTCGGAAGCTTCACCGTAGCGGTCGGGCTGTTCGTTTTCCTGGCGGCGGGCCTCCGCGCCGACCCCGGCCGTGTCCGCCGCGTTCCACTTCGGCGCGTGGAACTCCCACCCGTCGTGCTTGACGTGCTCGTGGGCTTCCTGCCACTTCTCCGGGTTGAGCACGTTCCGGTTGGGCTCGGCGTACTTCTGGCCGGGGAGCTTGTCGGTGTGCGGGACCTTGTCCTTCCAGTCCTCCAGCTTTTCCTTGGCGCTCATGGGATGCGCGGCCGCGGCCTCCTTCAGGTCGCGGCCCTTCGCATCGAGCTTGGCCGCGGTGTCGAGGCCCTTCTCCGCGATCTTGCCGGTGCCCTTGCCGAGCTTCTTGAGCGCGTTCGCCGCCGCTTCGAGCGCGCCCTTGGACTTCCCGGCGCCCTTGGCCAGCTCTTCCAGCTTCTGCACGATCTTCGCGATCTTCGTGGTGATCTTTTCGGCGAGGCTGGCGCCTTCGAGCACGGTGTCCGCGATGAACGCCGCGACGCTGCCGCCGAACGAGCACCACGAGGTGGCGATCGCGGCGAGGCCCTTGAGGATGAGCCCGCCGACGAACGACGAGATCATGTCCCTGATCAGGCCGCGTTCGGTGCCGACGAGTGCCGCGCCGACGTTCATCGCGGTGGATGCCGCGTCGGCGTGCGTCGCCGCGCCGCGCAGGGTGTCGGCGTAGCCCTTCGCGGTGCCCTGGTACGCCTCGGCCGCGGTGCCTTCGCTGGTGAGCTTCGCCGTGGACTTCTCGTACGCTTCCGCGCTTTCGGTGAGCTGCTTGGAGATGTTCGACCACGTGACGGCCTTCGCGGTGACCGCCTCGGGATTGCCCGCGAGCGCGTCGAGCCCCTCCTTGAGGAAGCTGATGTGCTCGATGAGCCAGCCGACGCCCGCGCTCGCGAGGGTGCCGAGCGGGTCCATCGCGGCACCGAGCAGGTCGAGCGCGTCGGTGCCGAGGTCGAACCCGGCGTTGACCCAGTCGCCCTTGCGGAAGTCGGTGACGGTCGACGCGACGTCGTTGAGCATCCCGGAACCCGCGGTCGCCGCGTTGATGCGGTCCATCGCCGGTGCCTCGGGGTTGCCGAACCCGGTGGTGAGCCCGCTCGGCGACTCGCTCTTCGCGACCAGCGGGTTCTCGGCCTCCGTTGTGCTCACGCGGGCATCCCTTCGGACAGCGACTTCAGGTGCGCCTTGGTCTTGTTCTCGTGCGCGTCGTACATGCCGTGCGCGGTCTTCACGCGGTCGGCGAGGTCGTCACCGGTGTCGCCGAGCGAGTGCAGGAACCCGGTCGCGCTGCTGACCCAGCCCTGCAGGACGACCGCGAACACCTGCCCGACCACCCCGAACGCCCCGTCGAACGCGGCCTGCCCCTCGTCGGCGGCCGTGACGGCGGTGTGCACGTCCTTCGCCACGTCCCGCACCTCGGGCTCGTGCGCCGCCAGTTCGTCGAGTTTGACGTGAAAACCACCGCTTGAAGAACCCATTACCATTCCCTCCGTCCGCGGCTCGCCGGAAAAGCGGCCGCGGTCCACCGCACCGGGACGTCCGGAGCATTCGTGACCACGGGAACCTCGCTTTTTCGGCTCGGTCGACGGCATTCCGATGCGCGAATCCCGTTCAGGGTTCCACGATCGCTCGCCGAAAACGAGATTCCGCCGCAACCGGGTGCATTCACTTAATTGGTTTTGAACAATTCTTTACCGTGGCGGGCGGCGGGCCGCCGTCGCCGTCTAACCTGACCGGATGGGCGCTACCAGGATGAGCAGGGCGGACCGGCGGCGGCAGCTGCTCGCGACGGCGTCGGACATCATCCGCTCCGACGGGACCAATTCGCTTTCCCTGGTCAGCCTCGCCGAGCGCGCGGGCGTGTCGCGGCCGATCGCCTACGACCACTTCACGAGCCGTGAGGGGCTGCTGATGGCCCTCTACCGCGACTACGACGAGCAGCTCGCGCGCACGATCCGCGAGGCGCTGCGCGAGCGGTCGAAGTCCGTCGACGACGTGGTGTCGGTGCTGGCCACGGCCTATGTGGACGGTGTGCTGACCGCGGGCGCCGAATGCGACGAGGTCTACGCGGCGCTGGCGGGCAGCCCGGAGACGAGGGACTTCCTCCGGCGGTCGCGGGAGTTCTACGTCGAGGAGTTCCGCACCGCGCTCGCGCCGCACGTGGCGTTGTCCGCGAAGGGCGATTTGGCTCTGCTGACCGGAATCCTGAGCGCGGTCGAAGGGGTCGCGCGGGAAGCGTCCGCCGGTAGGCTCTCCCGCGCCGACGCGATCGACGGTGCCGTCACCGTCGTGGTCGGGGCGCTGACGCGGCACGCTGGCCGATAAAGCAACCTACACAATGTAACCTACATAGTGTAGGTTCATGGGATCGACGACTGGAGGGATCCCATGAGCTCACCTAACCGCGCGCCGGTCACCGTGCTCGGCGCCAATCCGCGAGGCGCCGCGATCGCCGGTGCGCTGGCACGCGCCGGGCACGCGGTGACGCTGCTGGACCCGGCCGGGCGCCCCGAACCCGGAACCGTGCCGGACGGGGTGGCGACGGCCGGCGCGCCCGAGTCGGCGCCCGCCGGGAACCTAGTCGTGCTGTGCGCCGAGGACTACGACGCGCTGTGGCGCCTGCTCGACCGGTTCCCCGACCCCGATGCACTGGTGAACCTGACCTCGGGCACGAGCGAGCAGGCCAGGGCGGCGGCGTCTGGGCGGACCGAGTACCTCGACGGCGCGCTGATGGCCCATCCCGAGCACGTCGGGGACGACGGCACGGTGCTGGTCTACAGCGGATCCGAGGAAGCCTTCCGGCGCCACGAAGACCTCCTCTCGCGGCTGGGGCGGGCGACCTACCTCGGCGCGGACGCGGGCACGGCGGCGCTCTACGACCTGGCCATGCTGAACTTCGCCTGGGCGACGCTGCTCGGGTACCTGCAGACCGCGGCACTGCTCGGCACCGCAGGGGTGCCCGCGCGAACGCTGACGCCACTGCTCACCCACTGGCTCTCCACGACGATCGCGGACGTCATCGCGGACTACGGCGGCCAGATCGACGCGAAGGAGTACCCCGGCGACGGCGAGTGGCTCGAACTGGACGCGCCCTTGATGACGAACCTGGTGCGAGCCACCGAGAACAGCGGCCTCCACGCCGCGCTGCCCCGGCTGATCGAGTCCCTGACGGCCGAAGGAATCGCCGCGGGACTGGGAAAGCAGAGTTTCGCGAGCCTGGTGGAAGTCATCCGGCCGCGAGCGGCCTGAAGTCCTCGGCGTGGTCCCGCGCCCACTGTCCGAACGTGCGCGCGGGAACACCCGTGATCCGCTCGACGGTGTCGGTCGTTTCTTCGGGATGCTTTTCGAGCGAGGCCCAGTGTTCGAGCGCGCCGGAGACGAAGGAAGAATTGCCCCAAGCGGACATGAGGTATTCGCGTGCCGTTTCCGGATCCATTTCCCGCCAGTGCAGCTCCGCGCCGATCGCCGCGCCGATCGCGCGCACCTGATCGGCCTGGCTGATCTGGTCCGCGCCGGTGAGCACGTACTTCCGGCCCGCGTGCCCGTCTTCGGTGAGCGTGCGCGCGGCGACGGCGGCGATGTCGGCTTCGTGGATGAGCACGCGGACCGCGTTGCCGTAGGGCCAGTGCACCTCGCCGCCGGTGCGGATCTGCTCGGCCCAGTCGAGTGTGTTCGTGGCGAACCCGCCCGCGCGCAGGAACGTCCACTGTAGACCGGACCGTTCGATGAGGTGCTCGATCTCGGCGTGGAAGATCGTGTTCTCGCCGTCGTCTGTCACGCCGGCCGAGGACAGGAACACCACGTGCCGCGCGTGCCGGGCGATGAGGTCGACCACCTCGGCCGCGGTTCCGGTCGTGAACATCGGCCACAGCAGGAACACCTCGTCGACGCCGTCGAGCGCGGCTTCGAGGCCTTCCAAGGTCGCGAGGTCGCCCGCGACGGTTTCCACGTTTTCGGGCAGCCCGGCCGTTTCCGGGTCGCGGGTCAGCGCTCGTACGTCGGCGCCCGCCAGCCGTGCCACGAGCCGCCTGCCGATCTTGCCGGTCGAACCGGTCACCAGGATCTTCGTCATGCCGCCGACGGTAGGACTTGAACCTTGGTTCAAGTCAATGAATTGACCTCTACCAAGCTAGAGGTTCTACGCTCGTGCCATGACCACCGAGATCGGGATCTTCCTGCCGCGGAGCGGAAATCCGGCAGCCACCGACGCCGCGCCGTACGCCGAGAAGCTCGGCCTCGACGGTGTGTGGAAGGGCGATCATCTCGATCACGGCGTGCACAGCACGCTCGAACTCGCCGCCGCGGCCGCGGTGACCGAGCGGATCGGCATCGGGCTCGCCGTGCTCCTGCCCGCGCTGCGCCCGCTCGCATGGGCGGCGAGGGAACTCGGCACCCTGTCGAGGCTGGCGGGACCGAGGCTGGTCGCCGGGATCGGCGTCGGCGGCGCGACGGACGAGTGGCGGATGGCCGGGGTGCCGACGTCCGGCCGCGGCCGCGCGACAGACGAGCTCCTCCGGGCGCTGCCGGGGCTGCTCGGCGGGAAACCGACTGACCTCACCGGGATCGGAGAGGTCGCGCTCACTCCGTCGGCGCCGCTGCCGTCGATCTGGGTCGGCGGCGGATCCGAGGCGGCGCTGCGGCGCACGGCCCGGTACGGCGACGGCTGGATCGGCGCGCTGCGGAGCCCCGCGCAGGTGCGCGAAACGCGGGCGCGGCTCGCCGAGCTGGCCGCCGAGGAAGGCCGCCCCGCGCCGAAGATCGCGATGGTGATCCACGGATCGCTGGTCGCGAAACCGGATCCCGGCCTGCGAGACCGCTACGCCGACGGGCTCGCCAAGAGCTACGGCATCGACGCGGACATCCTGCGGGAGGCCGTCGTCACCGGTACCCCGGCCGA
The DNA here is from genome assembly GCF_018736145.1 of Amycolatopsis sp. CA-230715. GTDB lineage: Bacteria > Actinomycetota > Actinomycetes > Mycobacteriales > Pseudonocardiaceae > Amycolatopsis. The sequence continues at coordinate 3,727,869 of NZ_CP059997.1, read as the reverse complement.
GGTGTCGGAGCGCCTCGCCGAATACGCCGACTCGGGCGTGGAAAAGCTCGCGTTCGTCGGCGCGCCGGGTGCCGACGGCTGGTACCGCACGGCGGATCTGCTCGCGCAAGTCCGGCGATCTGTGCTGTCATGACGGACATGACTACTGGGGCACTGCTCGGATTCACCGTCGTCGCGCTGCTCGGGGTGATGACCCCCGGCCTGGACACCATGCTCATCCTGCGGAACTCGATACTCGGCGGCCGCCGCCGGGGGATCGCCGCGCTGCTCGGGATCAGCGCGGGATGCCTGGTGTGGGGCAGCGCGAGCGTGCTCGGCCTCACCGCGCTGCTGACCGCTTCGCACGTCGCCTACAACGCGGTCCGCATCGCGGGCGCGGCGTACCTGCTCTGGCTCGGCGGCTCGGCGCTGTGGAAGAGCCTGCGCCGCAAGGGCGAAACCGTCGAGGAGCAGGCGGTGCCGACGGCGCCGAGCTGGGGCAAGGCGTTCCGGTCCGGGATGCTGACGAACCTGCTCAACCCGAAGGTCGGCGTGTTCTACATGAGCCTGCTGCCGCAGTTCATCCCGGCGGGCGCCCCGGCCTGGGGCGCGGTGCTGGTGCTGATCCACGTCGGGGCGGGGCTGCTGTGGCTCGGCGGCCTGGTTTGGGCCGCGGGCAAGGCGAAGCGCTTCCTCAGCCGCGAAGCGGTCAAGCGCTGGCTCGACCGCGTGACCGCGACCGTCCTCATCGGACTGGGCGTCAAACTGGCAGTAGAGGTGGGCTAGATGCGTGATGCCCCGAAAGATGCTCCTATAGAGGTCGTCGGGGCGGGTCGCGGGTGCCACCGAAGGCTCCTCTTGGGGCGCTGAGCGTCACGATCTCGGCCCTCGTGGCGGGCTGCCGCCACCCGCAGCTGTCCCCGAAGGGCCTTCGCGTGCCCCGAAAGTGACACTCGGGGAATCCAGCGCCCCGAACGTCACTTTCGGGGCACCGACAGCCGGGACCGCACCTCCACGAGAGTGAGGAAAGTGGCGCTAGGCGCCCCGAAGGTCACCTTCGGGGACTTCCGCTCACTCGCCAGCCACGACACCACGGCGCGTGCCGCGATCCACACGCCATCACTGTGATCTTCGGGAACTTGCCCCGACCGTCACTTTCGGTGCGGGCGCGTCGTGGTGGTCGAGCGTGCGAGGGGTGGATTTGCGGCGCTAGGCGCCCCGAAGGTGGCCTTCGGGGACCAGCAGAGGACCTCCGCCGCCGATCACCGCGCCGCGCACCCGACATCACTGTGGCTTTCGGGGCGCTGAGTTCCCCGAAAGCCACCTTCGGGGCACGCGAAAACCATCCGTCTAGGCGGTCAACGCGGTGCCGCGGAGCTGCGCGCGGTTCGCGATGCCGAGCTTCGGGAAGATCTTGTACAGGTGGTAGCCGACCGTGCGTGGGCTGAGGAACAGGCGCGCGCCGATTTCCTTGTTGGACAGTCCCGACGCGGCGAGCCTGGCCACTTCCAGCTCCTGCGCGGTCAACGGGTGCTCGGCGGCCCCGCCCGCGCGGGAGCCCGCGGCGCGCAGCTCGGTGGCCGCGGCCTCGGCCCACGGTGTGGCACCGAGTCCCTGGAACGCTTCCATCGCGGCGCGGAGCTGGGTGACCGCCTCGGCCGTCCGCCGTTCGCGCCGGAGCCACCGCCCGTAGCGCAACCCGGTCCGCGCCCGGTCGAACACTCGCAGCTTTCTGTCCGCTGTGGACAGTGCGAGTGCGAACTGGGTTTCCGGGTTGTCGCAGGGAAGCTGCGCGCGGCAGCTCGCCAGCACGGCAGAGTTGTCGCCGAACTGCTCGGTCACCGCGCGGGCTTCGTCGAGTTCGCCGCAGCGGACGAGCGCCTCCACGCGGTCCGCGACGGCCTCCGCGGCGATCGTGGGATGCGGGAGCCGCCGCAGCCGCTCGGCCGCTTCGCTGAACTCGCCGTCGGCGAGGTGCAGGCAGCCGAGCGCCCAGTTCGCGCGCGCGGCCGCGAGGTCGTTGTGTGTGACGGCGGCGGTGCGCAACGCGGATTCCGCGTGGTGGCGGCATTGTCCGCCGTCACCGGTGATCGCGGCGACGTGGGCGAGGAGGGCGTGCGCGTCGGTCGCGGTCGCCGTGAGGTCCATTTTCGACGCGCGAGCCAGCGCTTGACCGGCGTGCGCGAGCGCGCCGGAGAGGCGGCCGAGGCCCAGTTCCAGCTCGGCGAGCCAGGTCAGGGCGACCGTGCCCATCGCCGCGATCCCGTACGCGTCGAGGCGTTCCACCGCCACCAGGCCGAACGCGCGCGCCGCGCCGGGGTACGGGCTGCGGCGGTTGATCGCCATGCTCAGCATCCAGCGGTGCGCGTTGCGCTCGCCCAGTTCCGGTGGGGCGCCGTCGAGCACCTGCCACGGCCCGACGTCCAGCTCGCCGCGCAGCGAGACCACGAACCACGCGCTGAACCGCTGGTGGCCGGGGCTGCGCACGCGCGCCGCGTACTCGACGGCTTCGTCGATCCGCCCCCGGTGCAACGCGGCGTCGGCCGCCATGAACAGGAGCCCGGCGGCTTGCGCGGGTTCGGTTTCGGCGGCGGCGAGCGCGAGGTGTTCCTGAGCCGCGGCCTGATCGCCGCCGTACAGTTCGATGAGCCCGCGCAGGCGCGCGAGCCCGGCGCGGCTCTCGCGCTCGTCGCCCGCGAGGATCGCGCGTTCGGTGAGCGCGCGGGCCCGTTCGCCGTCGCCGGACTTCCACGCGACGTGGGCTTCGGCGATCAGTTCCTGTGACCCGGACATGGGGGTCAACGTAAGGGGCGGTGGCTGAGAAACCACTAAGGTTCCAGCACGCGGTAGTGGTACTCCGTGGCCGTGGTGAACCCCATCCGCTCATACAGCGCGAGCGCCGGTGCGTTGTCCGCGACGACCTGCAGCCACACCTTCCGCACGGCGGTGGTTTCCAGGAGCGCGCGGATGATCGCGGTCGCGTGCCCGCGCCGCCGCGCGTCACCGCGGACGGCCACCGCGGAGAGCCCGCCCCACTCGCCTTCGAGGGCGAGCCGCCCGGTCGCCGCGATCCCGTTCTCGTCGTGGAGCGAGGCGTACTTCGCGGGGCTGCTCGTCATGATCGCCTTGGTGATCGGCAGGTTTTCGGGGCCGCCACCACCGTCGACGGCCCACCAGAGGGCGAGCCACGCGTCGTCCGGTGCGTCGTGCACCTGGCACTGGCACGTGGTGCCGGACGGCGGGATCGTGCCGAGCACGTCCTCAGCGGCCGCGGTCAACACCAGGATCGGCCGCACCAGGCGGTACCCGGCGCGGTCGAGCCGTTCGTCGAGATCGGCCGGCTGGGAACGCGAGGTGATCTGGAACGTCGGTGCGAGGTCGTGCTCGCGGTAGAGCCGTTCCACGCGGGCGATCGCGCCGTCGACGTCCGGGGGCGCCGTGCGCGGGAAGACGGCGTTCGCCCGCCTCGTCACCCCCTCGGAGAGACCCGCGGTCCAGCCGTCGATGTCCAGTTCCGTTCTGGCGGGCCAGCTCCGCCGCAGCACCTCGATAAGGTCGTCCATGCCACGAACCTATAAAGTCAGCCCAGTGCACGACCATGCATTTCCAGGTCGTGGACGCTGCGCAGCGGCGAGAAGACGAGCCAGCCCATCGAGAGCAGCACGCCACCCGCGGCGACGAAAAGCGTGGCGCGCAGACCGGCGCTTTCCGCGAGCACGCCGCCGAGGAGGCTGCCCAGCGGCGCGACCCCGAGCACCAGGAACCGGACCGTCGCGTTGACCCTGCCCCGGACGTGCTCACCCGCCGCCGCCTGCTGGAAGCTCGCCGACAGCACGTTCATCGCGACGATGCCGAAGCTCGACCCGAACCCGGCGAGCACGTAGCAGGCGAGCGCCCAGCCCGGCGCGGTGAACGGGAAGAGCTGGAAGATCAGGCCCTCGAAGACGCCGATGCCCAGCAGCGCCCTGCCGTGTCCGAACCGGGCGGCGAGCGGGCGCGCGGCGAACGCGCCCACCACGGCACCGGCCAGCGTCGACGTGCTGAGCAACCCGATCGCGAACGGCGAAAGGCGTACTTCGCGGCTGAGGAACACCACGACGATCGCGATCTGCGCCGATTGGAAGAAGCCGTGCGTCGCGCCGTGGCCCGCGACCGCCCGCAGCACGGGGTGCTTGGCCACGAACCGCAGACCTTCGGCGATTTCCTTGCGCAGGTGGCGTTTTCCCGTGGCGGGCGGGACGTGCTCCGGTGTCTTGACCGAGCGCAGCCACAACGCGGACCACAGGTACCCGAGCGCGTTGAGGCCGACGACGGAGGCGCCGCCGACCGCCTGCACCGCGAACCCGGTGGGGCTCGGCGCCGCCACCGCCGCGATCGACATGTTCGCTTGCAGCCGCGCGTTCCCTTCGACGAGATCGTCGCGGCCGATCAGCCGGGGCAGGTAGGTCTGGTGCGCGACGTCGAACCACACCGTCAGCACGCCGGTGATGCCGACCGCGACCAGCAGATGGGTGATGGTGAGCGAGCCGAACGCGGCGGCGAGCGGCACGGTGGCCAGTGCCGCGGCGCGCCCGAGATCGGCGATCACCAGCACCGGCCGCACCCGGATCCGGTCGCACCAAGCGCCGACGTGCAGCACGAACAGCAGGTACGCCGCCGTTTCGAGGGTCCGCAGCAGCGAAACCTGGAACGCCGACGCGTGCAGCGTTTGCGTCGCGAGCAGCGGAATCGCCAGCACGCTGATCCGGGTGCCGAACTGGCTGAGCACGTCGGCGAGCCAGAACCGCCGGAAATCGGGTCGCCCCAGAAGCCCCGCTTTCATACCGGTGAGCCTGCCAGAAAATCCCGCGCCGACCCGCCCTGAACGCTCCGTAACGACAACGGAGATCAACGCGAGTACTCTGAGGCGCGTCTAGCAGCGGACACGCGTGGCGGCCCCGCCATTCGGTGACCGTCTGTTAGTGGATGGCGTTACCCGGTCGGTGGTACCGAGGAGGTGGGCCATGGTTCGGCAGGCACCGGACGCGGGGGTGATCGCGGTCGGGTCCCTCGCCGGGTTCGGGGGAGGGCTCCTGGTCGCCGCGCTGATCATCGCGGTGCAGCCGCCGCCGAAGCCCGCCAGTGCCGTGGTGCCGCCCGCGGTCACCGTGGTGTCCAGCGTGACCCAGCCGGCTCCGCCGCCGCGGACGGTCACCGTGCCCGCGGCCGAGCCCGCACCCGTCACGGTCACCGTCACCGCGACCAAGGTCGTCACGGAAACCGTTGTCGCGCCGCAGCTTCCGGTCCAGCAGTCGGGGCCTCCCGGCAGTTCGCGCAGCCTCCCCGACGGCGACCGGCGCTGAAGCTTCGCGCCCCAGCGCCGGTCAAGGCTCAGCCGTGGTACTGGGCGACGATCTTGGTGAACTCCCACGGCTCCTGCGGGATGCTGCTGCAGGTGCCCGACACGTGCCCGGTGTCGGCGCAGGTGCGGTCGCGGTTGACCGCCCAGAAGGTGAACCGCGCGAGGTGGTGCTGCTGCGCGTAGCCGAGCATTTCCTTGAAGTCGGACTGGTGGATGGTCTCCGGCTGGCAGCAGTCGTCGGTGCGGCCGTTCATCGACGACAGCCCGGTGTGCGCGTAGACCTCGTCGTCGGACATCTTCGGGTACGCCGATTTCAGTTGGCCGTGCACGCTTTCCAGCGTTTTGATCGTCTGCTGGCCCATGCCCGTGGCGCCGCCCTTGAAATCGAACGCCATGATCGTCCAGCCGTCGACCCTGGTGCCCGCCTTGGCCGCCTTGGAAACGAGCGCGGTGCCGCGTTCGTTCATCCCGCTGGGACCGCCCGCGATCGTGATGTAGGTCTTCACGTCCGGGTTCGCGTCCGCGACGATCTTCAGCGCGTCGACCACTTTCTGCTGCGAAGCGTCGTTTTCGATTTCGGTGGCTTCGATGTCGAAGTCGATCGCGTGCAGCTTGTAGGTGTCGATGACCTGCTGGTAGGCCTTCGCGAGCGAAGCGGCGTCGGAGCAGGTCTCGCCGAGTTTGCTGCCGCCATACCCGCCGACGGACGGCATGACGTCGCCGCCCGCGCCCCTGATCGTGTCGATCACGCCCTTGACCTGCGTGTCCGACGACACCGGCCCGCCACCCGACCACACCGGAGCGCAGGCACCGTCGGACAGGACGAAGGCGAGTGTGAACGTTTTGACCCCGCTCGCCGAGATGACCTCGGAAATGTTCGGCGGGTCGTTCTCCAGCGGCATCAGATACGGCGCCGCGGCCAGCGAATTGTCCGCTGCTTCAAGGGATCGGGCCTGGGCCGATGGCCCGGCGAGACAAAGCGAGACAGCGGACAGGACACCCGCTGTCATGGACAGGACGGTTTTGAGCTTCCCCGACATTTCCATCGCCTCCAGCACTTTTCCGGCGGTCGCGATCCTGGGTTCCATGTGGTCTAGACCACAATTTGTTGGATCCTGCAACAAAAGAACTCGGGGGTCAAGGACGGCGATCGGTCTCACCCGGTCGGCCCAGTCCCAAGGTCCGTCCGCCGCGACGCGCGTGCCCCGAAAGCCACCTTCGGGGCGCTCAAGTCCCCGAAAGCCACCTTCGGGGCACCAGGCGGATCCCCGCCCGTGCAACCGAAGCGGGTGCGGCGCGCGTCTGGAGAGCATGTGGAGATTGGCGGTTCTCGCGCTCGTGCTCACCGGTTGCGGAGCGGGGGCGGGTGGCGAGCACGCGTGCACGTTGATCGCCGCCGTCGTCGGGATCAGCGTCGACCTCGCGCCGCCGATCGCCGAAAAGACCGCGTCCGCCACGGTCGAGGCCTGCTGGGCGAACACGTGCCGCACGCACCCGCTCGACCTCGCACCCGCCAGCAAGGCCGGTCCGCAGACCTGCACCGGAACCGGGCCGGACGCGGCGTGTTCGGCCCAGTCGATCCCCACCGGCGGCAAGCACGGCGTCGTGACCGTGCCCGACCTACCGGAGACCCCGGTCCAGGTCACCGTCACGCTCACCGAGCCAGGCGGGCGAACCGGCACCAAGAAGCTCACCGCCACCCCGGTCATGGCCCATCCGAACGGGCCGGACTGCGGTGGCGGCGGTCCTCAGCTCAACCTGGCCGTCGACGCGAGCGGCACGCTCGTCACGCGGTGACTTCCCGCTGGCGCAACAAAAAGCGCTGCACCTTGCCGCTCGGCGTCTTCGGCAGCTCCGGCACGAAGTGCACCCGGCGCGGGTAGGCGTGCGCGGCGAGCCTGCTCTTCACGAGCTGCTTCAGCTCCTCGGCCAGCCGTTCCCCCGTTTCGACACCCGCCCTCGGCACCACGTACGCGACGACGACCTCGCCCCGCAGTTCGTCGGGCGCGCCGATCACGGCGGCCTCGGCGACCGCTTCGTGCCCCACGAGCGCCGATTCCACTTCGAACGGCCCGATGCGGTAGCCCGCCATCAGGATCACGTCGTCGTCGCGGGAGCCGAAGGTCAGGTACCCGTCGGCGTCCTTGGCCGCGATGTCGCCGGTGTAGTACCAGCGGCGGTCCGCGCTGAACCGCTGCGCGGTCCGGTCCGGCGCATCCTGGTACTCGTCGAACATCATGAGCGGGCTCGCGGGCACGTCGATCGCCACGCGCCCGACTTCGCCGGTCTCCGCCACTTCGTCCACAGTGGACTTCAGCACCTCGACCGAGAACCCGGGAAGCGGCCTGCCCATGGAGCCGGTCTTGATCTCATCGACGAGATCGGGGTGCCAGGCGTTCGCCACCGTCATCCCGGTTTCGGTCTGGCCGTAGTGATCCCGCACCGGCAATCCGAGCGTCGCCTCGGCCCAGGTGATCACGTCCGGCGTGAGCGGTTCACCCGCCGACGAGCAGTGCCGGAGCCGAAGTCCTTGCGGCACCGGCACTTCCGCGTTGCGCAGCGCGCGGTACACGGTCGGGCCCGCGGTGAAGTTGGTGACGCCGAACTCCGCCAGCACGCGCCAGGTCAGTTCGGGGGAGAAGCCCGCTCGCAACAGAATGCTGCGCCGTCCGGTCGCGAGTGGACCGAGGATCGCGTAGTACAGGCCGTAGGCCCAGCCGGGATCGGCGGCGTTCCAGAACACGTCGTCCTCGGCGTGGTCGAGCGCGAAGTGCTGGTACGAGTGCAGGCCCGCGAGGCCCCGCAACGGCACCGGGACGCCCTTCGGCGAACCCGTCGTACCCGAGGTGAACAGTTCGATCAGCGTGCCGTCGCCGCCGATCGCGACCGGCTCCGGCGCGGCCCCTTCGTCGGCGAGCAGGTCGTCGAGGGAGAAGTCCTCGCCGGTGGTGAGGGTTTTCCACCTCGCATCGGCGATTTCGTCGAGCTTCGCGCGCTGGCCGGGGTCGACGAGCACGGCGACCGTGCCGTTGCCGGTCACCCGCAACGCGATCGCGGGCGGCGCGAACGCGGTGAACAGCGGCACCTGCACCGCGCCGAGCCGCCAGATCGCGAGCACCGCGACGACCAGTTCGGCCGACTTGCCCATCAGCGTCGCCACCCGGTCGCCCGCGCGCACCCCGTCCGCGGCGAGGCGCGCGGCGAACCGGCCCGACGCCGCGTCCAGCTCGCCGTAGGTCAGGTCCCGGTGGCCGAGGTCCGCGTCGACCACGGTGAACGCGACCGCGTCGGCGGGATGGCGACGGCACAGGAGGTCGGTGGCGTTCGCGTCGGCCGCGCCGTAGGTGGCGAGGAGATCGGCTGGCGTAGGGGTCATCGCATGCTCCGCCGGGTTCGGAGCGGCCACGTTGCCGCTGGTCGTCGTACTATCGACGGCACCTTCGCCCGCCGACTACCCCCGAAAAGGGGTGATGCGCCGATGCCGGTCCCCGATCACGACGCCGTGCGCGTGCGTGCGGCGCTCGCCTCGCTGCGCCGCTCGGCGCGGCTGCCGCTGGCGTTCGGCGGCGTCGTGGTCGACGGCCGCGAGCTGCGGATGAGCGAGCTGGTCGGCACCGAAACCCAGTCGCTGCGCGGGCTCGTGGTGGCCGAGGGGCGCGGGCTCGGCGGGCGCGCGATCGGCGTGCGCAGGCCGGTGGCGATCGCGGACTACCCGGCCAGCGAGTCGATCAGCCACGAGTTCGATCCCGCGGTCGGCGCGGAGGGCGTACGCTCGGTGATCGCGATCCCGGCGATCGTGCGGCGGTCCGTCCGCGCGGTGCTCTACGGCGCGGTCCGCGAGGTGGTCCGCTTCGGCGACACCGCCATCACCGCGATGATGCAGGCCGCGCGCGATCTCGAACAGGACTTCGCCGTGCAGGACGAGGTGGAGCGCAGGCTGCTCGCGGTGCCGCCGCGCCAGGACGGCCCCGGTCCCGGCGCGGCCGACCGCGCGCTGATCCGCCGCAGCCACGCCGAGCTGCGCATGCTGAGCGCGCGGATCGGCGACGACGCGCTCCGCGAGCGGATCGACGCGGTGTGCGCGGATCTCGCGGGCGACCCGGTGGCGTCCGCGCCCGCGCTGTCGGCCCGCGAACTGGACGTGCTGGCGTGCGCGGCAGCCGGGCACACCAACGCGGAGATCGCCGCCGCGCTGTCGATCGGACCGGAAACGGTCAAGAGCTACCTGCGCAACGCGATGCGCAAGCTCGACAGCCACACACGGATGCAGGCGGTCAACGCCGCGCGCCACGCGGGCCTGCTGCCCTGACCGCGGCGCCCGTGGTCAGGACTTGATGACGATGCACCACTTGCCGCCCTGCTTCAGCGCGGTGAGCTTGCCTTCGCTCGTTTCGTGGGGGTTGGAGAAGTACACCGTCGCCTTGTCGCCCTCGATCTTCGCGTCCCGGCCCACCGCGGTGTCCGGGATAGCCTTGATCGGCTTGGTGAGGGCGCTCGGGTCGCACGCGATCGCGCGGGCGGCCTCCTGGTCGCCGCTGCTGAACGCGGCCGCGGCGGCTTCGCCGAGCTTCCGGACCTGCGCGGCGTCATCCCCTGAATCGCTGGAGCCACCGGAATCACCGGGCGACCCGGCTTGGCCTGGTCCGGACGGCTGCGCCGGGTTCGGCGCCGCCGCCGTGCTCTTGTCGTCGTTGGTCAGGCCGATGACCAGGCCCACGACCGCGCCGACGACCACGATCGCGGCGGTGACCGCCACCAGGATGACGCTCGTCTTCTTCTGCGCGGGCGGTCCGCCGGGGTGGCCCTGCTGACCGAACGGCGCATTCGGCGGCGGGGTCCCGCCGGGCTGCTGCTGGTACGGGCCCTGCGGCCCTGGCGGGTAGGTCACGGTGCTGCCTGCTTCCTCGCGAATAATCTGTGTAAGCAGCGCACAATTTAACCGGCGGACGGGATCGGGGCAAGGCATGATCCCTTTCCTGATGCGCTGTCCGAATCACCGCAAGAAAAGCGGGGTGCGCCCCGAGCCGGGACGCACCCCGCTGTGTCGCGAGTGGACAGTCGCTAGTGGACTGCCTTCACCAGTGCCGGTACGAACTTCGAGGCATCGACGGTGCCCCAGCCGCTGGCGATGTCGAAGCCCTTCGCCGCGGTGAAGCCGACCACGCCGTCCTGGCTGTTGTCGCCCTTGGTCACGTCCACGATGCCCGCCTTCTCGCCCTGCGGGCCGAGCTTCGTGTACAGCGCCGGGTTGATCTGGCCGAGCCTGCCGTGGTTGGCCTGCACCGCGAGCGCCAGCACACCGGCGAACAGCGGAGCCGACTGCGAGGTGCCGTGCACGCCTTCCATGCTGATGTCCGGGAACGAGCGCATCTTCGACCCGGTGATCTTCTTGACCCCGTCCTGCCACGACGGGCGCGCGTAGGCCTTCGACAGCCCGGCGCCCTCGCCGAACCCGTTGTCGGCCACGTTCACCAGGTCGTCCGGTGCGGTGCGGTTGCCGTTCGCGTCCAGGTGCAACTGCGTGCCGCCGAGCGTGGTCACCCTCGGGTCGCTCGCTGGCCAGCTCGCCACCCGGTACGGGTAGTTGCCGGGACCGTAGAGGTAGCCGCCGGTCGGGCCGTCGTCACCGGAGGACGCGACCATCGTGACGCCCGCCTTGCTCGCCCGCTCCAGCGCCGGGTCGAGCGTCTTGATCGCCTCGAACGACGGGAAGTTCTCCTCGGTGGTGCCGAAGCTCATCGAGATGACGTCCGCCAGCTTGTGCTCGGTCATGTAGTCGACCGCGTGCATCATCTCGGGAAGGCCGGTGAAGCCCTGGGTCTCGGCCACCGGGGTCGCCGCGATGATGATCTTCGCGTTCGGCGCCATCGCGTGCATCATCGTGATGTCGAGATCGGTCTCGCCACCCCAGCTCTGGCACGTCTTGGTGTCCACCCCGGGCGCGGTGCACGAGGGCACGGCGCCGGACGGCTCGATCACCTCGAGGTTCGCCGGCGGCAGGCCGTGCTTCTGCGAGTACTGGTCGAGCACCTCCTTCGCGTGGGCGTCGCCGAACGAAACGAGCGTGGCCACCGTGGAACCCGCGCCGGTGATGCCCGCGTTCCACAGCTTGGTCGCGTTGTAGGCGCCGCTCTCCGGCGGCAGCGCGGCCATCGCCTTCTCGAGCTTGTCCACGCGCTGCTCGACGGAGTTCGCGCCGACGAAGGACTCCGCCGCCGCCGAGAAGTGGTGCTTTGACGGCGGGTGCCCGCCGGTGGGCGCCGGCGCCGCTTGCGCGGGCGCCGTGAAGGCCGCCGCCACGAGCGCGGTGCTCGCGGTGAGCGCGGCGATCACCACCGGCCTCCGGCTCCCCCGGCCAGGAGTGCGTGCACGATCTTTCATGTGGTCTCCCGATTTCAGTTACGCAGAGAAATCCAGAACACCACTCTCTCCTCACGGATGGGGGAAAACCATCGACTTTCGTCGGATAATTACGCGCAGTAAACGTAGTTGAGGTGGCGATGTCTGTTTTGCGGAAATCGGAGTGTTCGCCCTGAAGGCCACCATGAGGGCACTGAGTGCCCGAAACTCGGCCCTCACAACGACAGCGGCGAGCAGCCTGCCCCGCGTCACCCGCCTCGCTGGATGGCGGAAAAACGACAACTCGGTGGGCCGGGACATCGGGGTCGCGAACTCGCGAGATCGCGCCGCGGTCCGTTGCTGGACTGGCCACCATGACCACGCTTTCCCCAACTCGTCCGCCCCTGCTCGGCTGGTTCGCCGTCGGCGCCGTGACGCTCGGTATCTTCTCCCTCGTCACGACCGAGATCCTCCCGATCGGGCTGCTGACGCCGATCGGGGCCGGGTTCGGGGTTTCCGACGGCACCGCGGGCCTGATGATGACCATGCCCGGCCTGCTCGCCGCGGTCGCCGCGCCGGCGGTCACGGTCGCGACGGCGCGCGCCGACCGCCGTCGCATGCTGTGCGCGCTGATGCTCGTGCTCGCGTTCGCCGACTTCCTCGCCGCGCTCGCGCCGCAGTACTGGGTGATGGTGGTGTCGCGGGTGCTGGTCGGCGTCGTGATCGGCGCGTTCTGGGCGATCGGCGCCGGGCTCGCCGCACGGCTCGTGCCCCCGGACCGGGCCGGTGCCGCGACGGCGATCATCTTCTCCGCCGTGCCGCTGGGATCCGTGCTCGGCGTGCCTGCCGGGACCTTCCTCGGCCAGGCCGCCGGGTGGCGCGCCGCGTTCGCCGCGATGGGGATCCTGACCGTCGCGGTGCTCGCCGCACTGGCGGTTTTCCTCCCGCCGCTCCCGGCCGAGACGGTCACGCGGCTCGCGGTACTCCGCGACGCGGTGCGCGTGCCCGGTGTCCGCCGGGGCCTGGTCGTCACGGTTCTCGTCGTGATCGCGCACTTCGGGGCCTACACCTACGTGACCCCGTTCCTCGAAGGCGTCACGAAGATCGGCTCGGTGACGCCGTTCCTGCTCGTCTACGGGGTTGCGGGAATCGCGGGCAACTTCGCCGCCGGTGCCGTGGTCACCCGGCGCACCCGTGCGACGTTCCTGGCCGCCGCGAGCCTCATCGCCGCGTCGACAGCGCTGCTTCCCTTGCTGGGCAAGCAAAGCAGCGTCGCGCTGGTACTGCTGGTGGGGTGGGGGTTCGCCTACGGCGCGGTCCCGGTGTGCTCGCAGATCTGGTTCAGCCGCGCCATCCCCGGTTCACCCGAAGCGGCATCGGTGGTGTTCACGGCCTCGTTCCAGGCAAGCATCTCGCTCGGCGCGTTCGCGGGCGGGATCGCCGTGGACACCCTGTCCACCTCAGCCGCCCTACTCGGCGCCGGCGCCCTCACCACCCTGACCGCCCTGGTACTGGCAAGACCCGCCAGCTCGCCCACCAACGACATTTAGCCCGCTAAACGCACCCGGCGCCCCCCAATCGCGCGCCTACCGAACACCCACTCGCCTGCCTACGGGGGTAGGCCCACTCGCCCGCCTACCTTCCGAGTGCCGCGAGGTCCGGACCGAAGGTCCGGCCATTGCCAACCTGACCACCACCGGCGATCCGGCGCGCCCCGCGCGCCGGGAGCGTGCAGTCGGTCGCAGGGCCCCTGGGCCCTCTAAATTTGCGATGGCAGGGCGCCAACGCTGCCAAGGCGCGGCTCATTTCGAGAGCCGCGCCCTGGCAGCGCAAATTTTGACGACCGATAAAAAAATCAGCCGATATCGCGGCGGCGGAAGGCCGCCAGGCCTGAGCCGACGAAGATTAAGGCGACAACGGTGAGCCACACCAACGGCGTCGCGGTGAACGGCGCGCTGGGCAGTTTCGGGATGTGGGAGAACGGTGAAACGTCGAGCACGGCCTGCGAGACGTTCGCGATCGGGCCGAACATGCTGATCGCGAGGAACAGCGCCGCGACCGCCCAGGCCGCCGAGGTCAGCTTCGGCAGGAACCCGAACAGCAGCACCGCCGCCCCGGTCACGACCCACACCGCGGGGATCTGCGCGGCGGCCGCGCCGAGCGCGTGCGGCAGCTGGGTGCCGACGTCGTGCACGCGCAGCCCGTGGAACAGCCCGGCGGCCGCTCCGGCGACCAGGACCAGCAGCGCGCTGCCGAGCACCGCGAACACGAGGTGGCTCGCGGCCCAGCGCAGGCGGCCGACCTTGGTGGCCAGCAGCGGTTCGACGCGCAGCGCGGTCTCCTCCGACCGCATCCGCAGCGCGGCCTGCACCGCGTACAGCGAGGCGACCATGCCGAAGATGCCGAGGATCGCGGCGACGAACGAGTCGACGAGCCCGGCGGACCCGCCCATCCGCTCGACGATCTGCTTGGTCTGCTCGGATCCGCCGATGACGTCGCCGACGCCCGCGGCCAGCGAACCGAACACGCCGCCCACGACGGCGAACCCGATCACCCAGCCGAGCAGCACGCCGCGGTGCAGGCGCCACGCGAGCGCGAGCGGCGAGGCGAGGCTTCGCGCCGCGGTCGCGGGCCCCGGTCGCGACGGCATGATCCCCATGCCGACATCCCGGCGCGGCAGCAGCGCGTAACCGATCCCGGTCAGCACCACGGCCGCCGCGAGCGGCAGCAGCAGTACCCACCACCGTTCGCCCGCGAACGACCGGAGCTGCGTCGCCCAGCCGATCGGGGAGAGCCACGAAAGCCAGCTGACGTCCTTCGCCGCGTCGCCGAGCGCCCGCACCAGGAACATCGCGCCGATCACCGCGGAGCCGATTCCGTTGGCGGTGCGGGAAAACTCGGCGAGCTGCACCGCGATCGCGGCGACCCCGGTGAACACCCAGCCGGTGAGCGCCGTGCCGAGCCCGAGCACCACCGATCCCGCGGCGGGCAGGCCTACGCCGAGCATGCCCGCGGTCATGATCAGCCCGGTCACCAGCGACGCGGCGCCCGCGACGCTGACGGCCGCGGTGAGCGCGGCGTACCGGCCGACGACGGCGGAGGCGAGCAGTTCCAGCCGCCCGGTGTCCTCCTCCTGCCTGGTGTGCCTGGTGACGGTGAAGACGCACGCCAGCGCCAGCAGCAGCGGCAGGATCGTGCCGTACTTCCACGCCGTGTAGCCGCCGGCCGTGGACAGGTCGAAAGCCGGGCCGTACAACAGGTTCACCGACGGGTTCGCGCCGAGGCCCGCGGTCAGCGGCGCGCGCGATTCGACGGTCGGGTACAGCGATTCGTAGGTGCTGACGGTGCTCGCCGGGATGACGCCGAGCACGAAGATCCAGATCGGCAGCACCACCCGGTCGCGCCGCAGCGCGAGCCGGATCAGCTGCCAGGTACCGGAAAAGGAGTGCGCGCCGCCCCCGACGGGCTCCTGCTCGTGCGCACCCCGGCCCGGTGGCGTGCCGCCGGTGCCAGAGGCGTGTTTCGGAGCGTGCTTGGTCGCGGTCGTCATTTCGCCACGGCCTCGCGTTTTCCGTTGCCCGCTTCGGCGGTGTAGTGCCGGAGGAAGAGCTCTTCGAGCGTCGGCGGCTGGCTGGTGAGGCTGCGCACGCCGACCTTCGTGAGCTGGCTGAGCGCGTCGTCGAGCGACCTGGTCTCCACGTCGAAGCGCACCTTCGTGCCCTCCACCTTGAGATCGTGGATGTTGTCCAGTGTGGACAGACCGTTCGGCGGCCCGGCCAGCTCGGCCGAGATCGACGTGCGGGTGAGGTGCCGGAGCTCGGCGAGCGTGCCGGTCTCCACGGTGCGGCCGTCGCGGATGATGCTCACCCGGTCGCACAGCGCCTCGACCTCGGCGAGGATGTGGCTGGAGAGCAGCACCGTGCGGCCCTGCTCGCGCTCCTCTTGGATGGCGTACTGGAACGTGGCCTCCATCAGCGGGTCGAGACCGGAGGTCGGCTCGTCGAGCACCAACAGGTCCACTGTGGACGCCAGCGCGGCGATGATCGCGACCTTCTGCCGGTTGCCCTTGGAGTAGGTGCGCCCCTTCTTCCTGGGGTCGAGGTCGAAGCGGTCGATGAGGTCCTTGCGGCGGCGCTGGTCGAGCCCGCCCCGCAGTCGCCCCAGCAGGTCGATCACCTCCCCGCCGGAAAGGTTCGGCCACAGGGTGACGTCGCCGGGGACGTAGGCGAGCCGGTGGTGCAGGCTCGCCGCGTCCTTCCACGGATCGCCGCCGAGCAGGCGGGCGGTGCCGGAGTCGGCGCGGAGGAGACCGAGCAGGACACGGATGGTCGTCGACTTGCCCGCGCCGTTCGGGCCGAGAAAGCCGTGCACCTCGCCGGTTGCTACCTGGAGATCGAGCCCATCGAGGGCCTTGGTCCGGCCGAACGACTTGGTCAGGCCGGACACGGAAATGGCGTTGTCCATGGTCGGGAAGCTACACTTCTTTCACAAAGTTGTGAAGTAAAGAAAATGTATGGATGGGGTGATCGGCACCCTGACCGTCGGAGAGGATGATCGGCATGTCCAGCAGGCCCCAGTCGCAACGCGATCCCGACACCCGTGATGACGAGGCCGCGCGCCGCTTCGTGGAGAAGTTCGCGCTCGTCCTCACGCAGGCGGGTATGCCGCGCATGCCCGCGCGCGTGTTCAGCGCGATCCTCGCCGACGACGACGGCGAGATGACGGCCAGCGAAGTGGCCGAAGCACTGCAGATCAGCCCGGCCGCGGTTTCCGGCGCCACCCGCTACCTGATGCAGGTCGGCATGGCGCACCGCGAGCGCAAACCGGGTGAGCGCCGCGACCACTACCGCATCGGCGACGACTTCTGGTACGAGGTGATCGGCAAGCGGGACCCGATCTACTCGGGCCTCGCCGAAGCGCTCGAAAGCGGGATCGACGCCGTCGGCAGGGACACCAAGGCGGGCGCGCGGATCGAGCAGACCAGGGATTTCTTCAACTACCTCGCCAAGGAGATCCCGGCGCTCATCGAGCGATGGCGAGACGAGCGCATCCGGGACCTCGGTCACCCCTGACCGTGCTCCAGCAGCGGGGCCAGCGCGGTCTTCACGAGCCGCCCGGCGAGTTCGGCCAGCCGCTTCCCATCCGGCCGCTCGCCCGCGAAGTTGATCAGGAACGCTTCCTGGAAGCACGCGCCGAACAGCAGCGCCGCCAGTGCGCGCGGATCGGTGTCGGTGCGGAGCGCGCCGTGGTCGCGTTCGAGTTCGAGGTAGCTCGCGAGCTGGTCGATCGGGTGGCGCGGGCCCAGGCCGCGCGCGCTGAGCCTGCTCCGGTGCTCGGTCAGCAGCTCGCGGCTGGAGAAGACCGACACCGCGATCGGAAAGCTGCCGATGTAGAACGAAAGCGCCTCGGTGACCACCTCGGTCAGCGTTTCCTGGAGGGTGGCCGTGTCCGCTCGTTCCGGTAACGCGGCCAGTACCTCGTGGAGCGCGGGCATTTCCTCGGTGAGCACCGCGAGGAAGATCTCCGTCTTGTCCGGGAAGTGCTTGTACAGCGCGGCTTCCGAGTAGCCGGCGGCACGCGCGATCTCCTTGGTGGTGGCCCGCGCGTAGCCCTGCGCGCGCATGACCGTCGCGGCGGCGCGCACGATCTCGTCCCTCGTGCCCAACGGTGCCCTCCTGAGGCCTTCTCAGCCGTCGCTTGACGGGTGGTGAGTGTTCACTAACCATAGTGGGTGAGCGTTTACTAACCAAGTCGTGCGAGGTGGGTGAGTGCCCACTGACCAGAGAGGGGCAGTCATGAAGATCACCGTGCTGGGGGCGACCGGCGGCACCGGCGTGCGGGTGGTGCGCCACGCGCTGGCGTCCGGGCACCGGGTCACCGCCGTGGTGCGCGACCGGGCGCGCCTGGACGTCCCCGACGGCCCCGATCTCGAGATCGTGGTCGCCGATCCCGCCGACCGGGACGCGCTGGCACCCGCGATCGCGGGCAGCGACGCCGTCGTCTCCGCGCTCGGGCACCGGGGCAAGGGGCCGAGCCGGGTCTGCCGCGACAGCGCGCCCGCGACGATCGCCGCGATGACCGCGGCCGGGGTGCGCAGGCTGGTGGTGGTCAGCGCCAGCGGCATGCACACCACGGGGGACGGCTCGTTCACCAAGTACGTGGTGAAACCGCTGCTCGGGCGCGTGCTGCGGGAAGGGTTCGAGGACATGCTCGCGATGGAGGACGTCGTCGCGGCCAGCGATCTCGACTGGACGATCGTGCGCCCGCCCCGGCTGACCGAGGGCCCGCGCACCGGCCGCGTCCGCAGCAGGATCGGCGCGAACGTGCGCGGCAGCTTCAGCATCTCGCGCGCCGACCTCGCCGAGTACCTGGTTCGGACCGCGACCGACGGCGTGCCGAACCGCGCCCCGGTCTCCGTCGCCCACGGCTGACTTCGCGATGCCCCGAAAGTGGCTTTCGGGGCATCCAGTGCCCCGATGGTCACCTTCAGGGCAGGTGGCCACCGATTAGGCTGCGAACCATGCGAACGCCGCGCTTCTCGACCGTGGTCGCGAGCGCGGCCACGGTCGCGCTCGCCCCGATGCTGCTCGCGCAGGGGCTCCGCGTGCGCCGCACGACGCCGCGCCTTCCCGGCGCGGACGGCCCGGTGACCGGCGGCGCGGACGGCGGACTGGCGCTGCTGGTCCTCGGTGAGTCCACTGTGGACGGAGTCGGCGCCCCGGACCACGAGAGCGCGCTCACCGGCAGCGTCGCCGCGGCGCTCGCGGAGCGGACCGGGCGCCCGGTCCGCTGGCAGGCGCTCGGCAAGACCGGCGCGAGCGCGCGCGTGGTGCGCGCAGAACTCCTGCCGAAGGCCGCGCGGGCCGATCTCGTGGTGATAGCGCTCGGCGTGAACGACACGACGGGGCTGAGGTCGGGCGCCGCCTTCCGCCGGGACCTGCTGCGGCTCGGCGTCGGCGTGCGGCGGCGGCTCGGCCCGGTGCCCGTCGTGCTGGCCGGGGTGCCGCCGATGGGCCGCTTCCCCGCGCTGCCGCAGCCGTTGCGCGTCGTGCTCGGACTCCGCTCCGGCGTGCTCGCTTCGGCCGCTGCGGAGCTGTCCGCGGTGCCCGGTGTCCGGTACGTGCCGATGCCCGCCGCCATGCTCGATCCGGCGACCTTCGCCGCCGACGGCTTCCACCCGGGGCCCGCCGCTTACCGGATCTGGGGCGGCCAGCTGGCCGAGGCCGCGCTACTCCTCGTGACGCGCTGAACACGCGACGACGATCAACTGCACTGCTCGGGACCGGTCGAACACGAACAGTGAATACCTTGTGCGCAGACGTGTGATCGTGCTGTCGCGCTGACCTGCGTTTACGGAAAACTCTGGAAAAAAATGCCGGAGCGTGTATCCGAAGGCTGCTGTCCTGCGTCCTATGGGGCGACACTGCTTGAGAGTTCCGAGAGCGCGAATGGAGTCCCGAATGGCCGCGAACCACCCGTACCGGGCGGAGATCGCGGCTGTCCGCGAGTTGCTCGCCGACGGTGGCTCCTGGCACGCCGCGGAGACTTCGCTCAGCAGGCTATCGGCCGAGTCGCGAGTCGCGCGCCTCGGTGTGCCGTGGCCCGACGACGCCGAGCTGACCGCGAGGGCCGAGCAGCCGGAGCGCATGCTGTTCGCCGCGAGGGCGGCCGCCGGTCAGCAGGTGATCTCCAGCGTGGCCCCGTCGGAGGTCCTGCCGCCTCGGTTCGATCTGCGGCAGCTCGGCTTCACCACGCCGGTGAAGGACCAGGGCGAATGCGGTTCGTGCGCGGCGTTCGCGACCGCGGCGGCGCTCGAAGGCACCGCCGCGTACACCCGGGGGGCGCGCGGCCTCGGCCTCGACCTGTCCGAGGCGCAACTGCACTTCGACTACGCGGCGGCCCGCGAAAGCCTGCACCCGGACGGGTCGTGGCCGGACGAGCTGCTCGACGACGCGATGGCCAAGGGTGTCGCCTTCGAGGACTGCTACCCGTACCGCGAAGACGGCGCCGGCTCGGTGAACCCGGGATGGCGGGACCGGCTCGCGCGTGCCGAGGAGGTCGTGGACCTCAGCGGCAACCCGGCCGCGATCAAGCACCACATCTACGGGTACGGGCCGGTCGCCGCGTGCCTGGTCATCTACGAGGACCTGTTCCACTACGCGGGCGGTGTGTACCGGCACACCACCGACAAGACGAGCGGCGGCCACTGCGTCGCGCTCGTCGGGTGGGACGACGTCGAGGGCTGCTGGATCGCGAAGAACTCGTGGGGCACCGACTGGGGCGAAGGCGGTTACGTCCGCATCGCCTACGGCGAGGGCTACCTCGAGGATTATCCCGCCGCGCGGCCGACGACGCTGGGATGCACGGGCGTGAACCTGCGCGCGTGGCTGCCCCCGCAGCGCGCGCTGCGGCTGTTCACCAGCGCGCACGACGCCAATGCCTGGGTCTACCTGGAAAACGCCGGCTGGGCCCGGCTTTCCGGTGGGCCGCGCGGGACCGCCACCGCGCTCGCCATGCTCGCCGAACCGCGTGCTCGCGGCTCGGCGGTGGCGCCGTTCATCGACAACGACGAACTCGCGATGCTCCGCATCGGGCAGTGAGAAAGAACAGGGGAACTGCATGAGTACCAACACCGAGCCGGTCCCGGAAACCACCGCCGCTCCGGAGCCCGACACCGCCACCACCGGTACCGAGGCTCCGCCGCACCCCGACGCGCCCCCGGCCCCGCCGGAGTGGGCGCCGCCGATGGCCCCCACCTCGTGGGAGCCGTACAGCCCGCCGGCCGGTGCGCCGGTGGTGGCGCCGACGTCGTGGGAGCCGTACAGCCCGCCGGCCGGTGCGCCGGTGGTGGCGCCGACGTCGTGGGAGCCGTACAGCCCGCCCGCTGGTGCGCCGGTCGTCGCGCCCATGTCGTGGGAGCCGTACAGCCCGCCGACCGGTCAGACCGGGCAGCCGACACCGCCAGCGGGTCAGCCCGTGCCGCCCGCGGGGCAGCCAGCGCAGCCCGCGCCGGTCGCCACGACCGGCCGTGACGGCTGGGCGCACCGCCGCTTCATCACGCACGTGTTCTCCAGCACCACCCCGGGGGTGTGGGCCTGGGTTCCGGGCGCGGGGTGGAAGCGGCTGTCGATGGCTTCCGAGGCCGGTAACGGCAACCTGGTGCTGCTGGCGCTGTTGGCGAAGAACAACCGGCTGCCGTTGAGTTACCACGAGGACGCGTCGGGCCAGATCGACCAGATCCTGGTCTGACCGCCTCGTCGAGGCAGGCGGTAGCCGGCAGCCGAGGGGGCCGCCGGCTGCCGCCGCCCTGAGCCCCGGGGGGCGTCGTGCTCATTCGGATCACGCGGGCGAACGCCGGGGAGGTGGTTCGCGTGCGTGTAGGAGACACCGTGGAGCTTTCGCTCCCGGAGGTCCCGTCGAGCGGGTTTCGGTGGCTGTGCCGGCTGCCGAGGGGAGTGCACCTGGTCGATGACGAATATCGCGGGCAGGACGGCGGGGAACAGGGCCACCCAATAAGGGGGCAGGTGGTCACGGGGGCGGGGCCACCTGGTGCGGGTGGGGTTCGCCGGCTGGCGTTCGGCATCGTCGACGCCGGCCGGCTTCCCCTCCACGCGGACCTGATCCGTCCCTGGGAGCAGGCGCCGCGGCGAACACTTACTTTCGTCCTGTCCGCTGCTCCGAATGAGTGACTCCGTGTATCCAACACTGACCCACCCGGCTCTTAACCCCTGTGAGCCCGCGATACTGCTGACGCTGAGTTGTGGGCGAGTCGAGGGGGCACGAACCGTGACCGAGACGCGAACCGTCGAGGCGGATCCGCCGTGGGAGGGACTCCACGGGCACGAGCTGTACGCCGCGTGCGTGCACGCCGCGCGCGCTGGTGACCGCAACGCGATGAACCGGCTGGTGTCGGAGCTGACACCGCTGGTGTGGCACGTCGCGCGGGCGAACGGGGTGGAGTCGTCCACCGCCGAAGACGTGGTGCAGACGGTGTGGCTGGCGTTGTTCAGCAACCTGGCGAAGGTGACCGAGCCGAGGGCGCTCGCGGGCTGGCTGATCACCACCGCCCGCCGCGAAGCGCAGCGGTCGCACGGCCGCAAGCTGTCACCGGTGCCGCTCACCGACGAGATGGCCGAGTCGATGCCGAGCGGCAATCCGGCCCCGGAGGCCGAAGCGCTGCGCGCCGACCGTGACCGCCAGCTGTGGCACGTGTTCACCCAGTTGCCGGAGCGCTGCCAGGAGATCCTCCGCCTGACCGTGCTGGCCGGCCGTGCCGAGTACCGCCTCGTCGCCGAAGCCCTGCGGATGCCGCACGGCAGCATCGGCCCGACGAGGGGGCGCTGCCTCAAAACGATGCGCGAGTTGCTGGAAACCGAAGGGGGCGGCGCATGAACGAGATGCGGGGGTCGGGCGGGACGTCCGACGAAGCGCTGCTCGAGGACATCGGGCGGGTCATCGACGAGTTCGACGCGCCGCCTGCCGGTCTCGTCGAACGGGTGCAGTTCGCGATGGCGTTGGAGAACCTCGACGTCGAGGTCGCGAGCTGGGTGCGGGACGGCACGCTCGCCGGCGTGCGCGGCGGCGACGAGGGCACGATCACCTTCACCGTCAGCGATCTGACCGTGATGATCAATCTCACCAAGGTCGGTGCGGCGCACCGGATCGACGGCTGGCTCGTGCCCGCGGGCGCGCACGGGGTCGAGATCAGGGTCGCCGAGCACGGCGCCTCCTCGACCACCGCCGATGTCGGCGGCCGGTTCGTGCTCGACGACGTGCCGTGCGGCACCACGCAGATCGTGGTCCACGTCGGCGGCAGGGCGTCGAACCGCACGGTCGTTACTCCTGCCGTGGTGCTCTGAAGCGGTTCACTCCACACCGGGTGATGTTTGTGCTCAGATAGGGCGTGTGCCTGATGACCTCTATCGGCGTGCGATCAGGGCGGCCGTCGACGCGCGACCCGCGGACGCGTTCCGCCTGCTGAACCGCGCGCTGCGCAAGCTCGATCGCCGCGAGGGCGCCCCGCCCGCCGTGGAGGACCTGGTTCTGCGCACCCGCATCCTGATCAGCCTCGCGTCCGCCGAGGCGGAAAGTGGCTCCACCAAAGCGGGTCTGGCCCATCTCGACTCGGCGAGGACGGTGCTCGCCGAGCTCCCGGACGGCCCGGAGAAGAGCACGCAGGGCGCGATCATCGGGCTCCAGCGCGCGGTGATCCTGTTCCGCACCGGCAAGCTCGCCGACGCGCTCGCGTTGTTCGACGCGATCATCCCGGAGCTCGAGCGCGAGGTCACCGACGACGGCACCCTGCTCACCCGGACCATCCTGAACCGCGCGCACGTGCACGTGGACCTGAACAACCCGCGTGCCGCGCTCGCCGATCTCCGCCGCAGCCTCGACCTCGCCGCGCACTACCGGCTCGTGCGGCTGGAGGGCAAGGTCCGGCACGCGCTCGGCGACCAGGCCCAGCTCGTCGGCGACATCCCGGACGCGTTGCGGCACTACGAGCAGGCGGCGCGGATCTACGAATCGGAGGCGCCGGGTTGGCTCCCGCGTCTGCGGCTCGACCAGGCGAAGGCGCTGCTGGCCGCCGGGCTCGCCGAGGACGCGGCTCGTCATCTCGACGAGGCGTTGCCCGAACTGCGCGCGGCGAAAGCGTTTCAGGACGTCGCCGAGGCCGAGGTCGCGCGCGCCGCGTCCGCACTGCTCGACGGCGACTACGCGCTCGCGCGGCGGCTGGCTGGTGCCGCGCGCCAGCGCTTCCTGCGCCGCGGCAACGCGCCGTGGGCTGCGATCGCGTCGCTCACCAGGCTGCGCGCCGAGGCGGGCGCCGCGCTCGGTGATGCCGCGCGAAGACCGTCCGCACGCTTGCCCCTCGCGTTGCGGGAACTGGCGGCGAACCTCGGGGAACTCGGGCTGCGCGACGAAGCCGGTGTCGCCAGGATGCTCGCCGTCCGGCTGCAGTTGCGCCGTGGCGCGACCGCGACGGCCGCGGCGCTGCTCGCGGAGGTGCCCAACCCGCGCCAGACCACCCCGGTCGACCACCGGATGCTGCTGCGGCTGTGCCGTGCCGAACTGGCCGTCGCCACCGGGCGTCCCCGCGCGGCGCTCGCGCAGGCCCGCGCCGGGCTCACCGAACTCGGCCGCGTGCGCGACCGGATGGGCGGGCTCGACCTGGTGTGCGGCACCGCCGTGCACGGGCTCGAACTCGGCAGGCTCGCCTGCTCGCTCGTGCTCGACCGGGGACGGGGCGGATCCGGCGCGCGCCGGCTGCTCGCCTGGCAGGAACGCACGCGCGCGCAGGTGTACCGCTACGAGCCGCTGCCGATCATCGAGGACCCGGTGCTGGCGCAGCACTTGACCGAGATGCGGCACGTGCAGCGGACGGCGCAGCAGAACCGGCTCGCGGGGAAGCGCCCGACCGGGCTCGAACACCGCTACCGCTGGCTGCAGCGCGAGGCGAGCAGGCTCGGCTGGTCGACGACGCCGTGGGGGCGCCCGCGCCCGGTCTGCTCGCCGGAGGAGGTCGTCGAGCAGCTCGGCGACCGCGTGCTCGTCAGCCTCGGCGCGGATCGGGACGCGCTCGCCGCGGTCGTCGTGCGCGACGGGCGCTTTCGCTTGGTGCGCCTTGGAAATCGCGCCGAGATCGTCGAAACGACCCGCCAGCTGCACGCGGACCTCAACGCGCTCGCGCCGGACCACCTGCCCGGCCCACTCGTCGACGCCGTCACCGCGTCCGCGCACCACCGCGCCCAGTTGCTCGACCGGATGCTCGTCGAGCCGATCGCGGACCTGATCGGCGACCGCGAACTCGTGCTGGTGCCGTCCGGGCCGCTGTACGCGCTGCCGTGGTCGGCGCTGCCGACCCTGCGCGGCAAGCCGATCTCGGTCGTGCCGTCCGCGACCGCGTGGGTCAGCGCGCGCACGCGCCGGCTCGGCTCGCCTTCGGTGGTGCTCGCCGGTGGCCCCGGCGTGCCGGGCGCGGTCGGTGAGGTGCGGCGGCTCCGCGAGGTCTACCCGGAGGCGACGCTCGTCGACGGTCCCGCGGCCACCAGCGGCAAGGTGCTCGCGGCGCTCGACGGCTCCGGCCTCGCGCACCTGGTCGCGCACGGCGCGCACGAACCGGCGAACGCGCTGTTCTCCCGGCTGGACCTCGTCGACGGGCCCCTGTTCGCGCACGAGACGGCGCGCCTCGGCAGCCCGCCGGACCGCGTCGTGCTGGCCGCGTGCGAGCTTGCGATGAGCCACATCCGGCCGGGCGAGGAGCCGCTCGGGTTCGCGGGAACCCTGCTCGCCAGCGGGTCGAGCACGGTGATCGGGGCGATCTCCCGCGTCGGCGACCACGCCGCCGCCGAGGCGATGCGGGACCTGCACCGGCTGCTCGCGGCGGGCACCTCGCCCGCGCTCGCGCTCGCCGAAGCCACCGCCGCCGACCCGCTGCGCCGCCCCTTCCTCTGCCTCGGCGCTGGCTGACCCGGCGCGTTTAGCGGGCTAAACGTTCCCGTGCCGCCCGCCCTCCGACGCTGGCGACCGAGCGCGTTTAGCCCGCTAACTGTCGTCGGCGGCCCCGGCCACCCGGAGCGCGGTCGTTCCGTGCGGCAGGCGTCTGAAGTGCAGTTAGCGGGCTAAACGTCGTCGCCGGGGGTCAGGCGGCGAGGAAGTCGGCCAGGGGGACCGGGGTCAGGCCGTCGCGCCGCGCCTGGTCGAGGAAGGCGGTGAAGTCCTGGGCGAAGGTCTTCCGGAAGTGCATGAGCACGATGTCGCCCGGCTTCAGCTTGGCGCCCGACTGGAACTGCACCTGCCCGTCGTTGACCGACGCGGTCCACAGCACGGTCGCCCGCATCCCGCACGACACGGCGGCGCGCAGCGTGGTCTGGTCGTAATTGCCGAACGGCGGCCGGAACAGCGTCGGCCGCCTGCCCAGCTCGGCGGCGAACGCGTCCGCGGTGTCGCAGATTTCCTTGCGCTGGAAGTCGAACGACTTGCCGCGCAGGTTCGGGTGGTCGACCGTGTGGTCGCCGAGCTCGGCGCCGGTGCTGTCCAGGATGGACCGGAAGTACGCTTCGTGGCCCTTGACGTAGCGCTGGTTGAGGAACAGCACGGGCCGCGTGCCGGACTGCTGGATCAGCTGCTGCGCCTCCGGTGCCTTCACCGCGCCGTCGTCCATGGTGATGAACACGTACGGCTTGGTGGTCGGGATCCGGCGGAGCACCGGGGTTTCGCCGTTCGCGAGCGGCGGCGCCTTCTCCTGCACGTCGCCGAACCGGTACGGCGGCACGAACTGCGGGCCCGCCGGTGCCGGATTGTTCTGCGACGGCGGCGGTTCCGGTGCGGTGGGCGCGTCCGTCGAGCACGCGGCCAGCCCGAGGCTCAACAGCAGAGCCAGGGCACCCAGCGCACGGCGACGACGAGATGGTGAAAATGTCACGGTACGTCCCCTTTTTTCGTTGCCCTGTCGGGGTTTCCGCAGTGTCAACTACACGATCGGGGGACGTTTTAAACGATCATGGGTTGCGAAAAGTGACCCGACCCACCGTTACCGCTCGGCGGCCTTCACCAGCCGGGCGGACAGGAACCGGATGACGGTCCGGAACGCGGCGAGCGCCGGGGCGCCGGTACCGGGCGCCTTCTCGCTGAACGAACCGGACCAGCGCACGTCCGTCCCGCCGGAGGAGTTCGGCGTGAACGTGACGACGCCGAGGTAGTCCTTCACCGGCGCGAAGCCCGCGAACCGGTAGGAGTGCTTGCGATCCTGTTCGTACTCCACGGTTTCTTCGCGCAGCAGCACCGGCCACAGCCCGACCGACCTGATCGCCCCGATGTCGCCGGGACGTTCCGCCGCGCGTGCCCAGCCCGACTGGATGATCAGCGGTTTCGCCCAGTCCGACCAGCGCGCGCCGTCGGCCACGAGCGCGAACAACCGCTCCGGCGGCGCGCTGCTGGTGCGGTTGACCTCGAACGAGAACTTCCGTGCCATCGCGGACCTCCGTGATCGGTGTTGTTGGCCGCAAGATAACGCCGTAGCGGTATCGGTGGGTCAAGATGTGACGGTGAGCAAGCGCACGGACTTCGCCGCCCCGCACTGGCTCGTGCAGTTGCTGCGCAGCAAGCGCGAGCCGGTGCCGTGGACGCGGGCGCTCCGCGCGCCGCTCGCGCTCGCGGTGCCGCTGGCCGTCGGGTACGCGTTCGGGAACATCGGGCTCGGCGCGCTCGCGTCGACGGGCGCGCTGCCCACCGTGCTGTCGGAGGCGGCGGGCCCGTACCGGTACCGCCTGCGACGGCTCGGCGGCGCGACGGCCGCGGCGGGCGTCGGTTACCTGATCGGCCTGCTGAGCGGGGCGAGCCTCGTCGCGACCATCGCGGCCGTGGTGCTGGTGGCCGCGGTGTCCGCGCTGATCAGCGCGGCGGGCAGCAACGCCTCGGTGGCGGGCCTGCAGCTGTTCGTGTTCTGCGTGATCGGCACCGGCCAGCACGCGACCGGGGTCCGTATCGAGGTTTCGCTCCTGTGCTTCCTCGTCGGCGCGGTGTGGAGCCTGTCGGTCGCGCTGGCAGGCTGGACGTGGCGCGCGACGAGCCCCGAGCGCACCGCGGTCGCGCACGTCTACATCGAACTCGCTGCGATGCTCTCGGCGACCGATGCGGACACCTCGCGTGCCGCGCGCAACCAGCTCACCACCGCGATGAACACCGCGTACGACCGGTTGCTGACCGCCCGGTCGTGGCTGTCCGGCCGGGACGCCGCGTACCGCAAGCTGCTGAACCTGCTTTCCGCGTCGACGCCGGCGGTGGAGGCTTCGGTCGCGATGGTCAACGCGGGCCGGTCAGGGCCACCGGAAGCGGTCGAGTACCTCACCTCGGTCGCCGCGCGCGTGCTCGCTGACCAGCCGGTGCCGGAGCCGCCCGAACTCGACGCGCGGTACCACCCGCTGCAGGCGGGGCTGGCGCGGATCCCGGCCGGTGCGTCGCGCCAGCGGCCCGCGCGCGTCCCGGCGACGGCCCGCGTCCGCGAATGGGCCGAGTCGCTGATCTCCGGCCCGCTCACCTGGCTCGCCGCGCTTCGGCTGAGCCTGTGCGTCGCGCTCGCCGAGGTCGCCGGGCTGCTGCTGCCGCTCGAACGCTCCTACTGGCTGACGCTCACCGTCGGCATCGTGCTGAAACCGGACTTCGGGTCGGTGTTCGGGCGCGCCGTGCTGCGCGGCATCGGCACCGTGATCGGGGTCGGCATCGGCGCGGCGGTGCTCGGCCTCGGCGCGCAGGGCTGGCCGCTGGTGGTGCTGATCGCGTTGTTCGCGACGGGCGTGGCGATCGGCAAGGTCCGCAACTACGGCGTGCTCAGCGCGTTCGTGACCCCGTTGATCATCCTCCAGATGGACCTGTCGAGCCACGGCGACTGGTCGGTGGTCGTGGCGCGGCTCGTCGACACGGTCCTCGGCTGCGTGATCGTGCTCGTGTTCGGGTACCTGCTGTGGCCGGGCAGCATGCGGCCCCGGGTCGGCGGCAGGCTCGCGGACACCTGCGAAACCGTCGCGACCTATGTGGCGCAAGCGCTTGCTTCGACCGGTGACCTGGCGGAACGCTCCCGTGCGCGGCGTCGTGCGTACCGCGCGCTCGCCGATCTGCGGACGGCCTTCCAGCAGGTGGTGGTCGAGCCGTCGGCGGCGGGGCGGCAGGCGGTGGCGTGGTGGCCGGTGATCGCCGGGCTGGAACGCGTGACGGACGCGGTGACCGAGGTCGTGGTGACCGTCGAGCACGGCGCGCCGAGACCGGACGAGAGCGATATCGGACTGCTCACGGCCGCGCTGACCGAGATCGCGGCTTCGATCCGCGAGCAACGGGATCCGGCGTCGCTGCCGGTGCCGGAAACCGACCAGCTCTCCGGCGTGGTGGACCAGCTGACCACCGTGTTCGACGCGGTGCGCGGGCCCGATCTCGCGGAGCGGTCGCCGATGCGCCTGGTGCGCCGGTTCCTCCCGTCCTCGCGCCGGCGGTCCTGACCAGGCGCGATCGCGTGCGGGTACCCCGGGCCGGGTGAGTTCGCGTTGCGAGATCCGGCACCGGGGGTTGGGATGGACGGGTGGAAGGGCCCGGACCGTCCGCGCCCCACCGCGAAGGAGTTCCAAGATGGGTATCGACTTCGACGAACTGAAGAACAAGGCCACCGACGCGCTGAAGCAGCACGGCGAGAAGGTCGAGCAGGGCATCGACAAGGCGAGCGACTTCGCGAAGTCGAAGTTCGGCGACCACTCGGACAAGATCGACAGCGCCACCGGCAAGGCCAAGGACTTCCTCAACAAGAACAAGGAAGGCGGCCAGGAAGGCGGCGGCGAGCAGCCCCCGCAGCCGCCGCCCGCGCCGCCACAGTGACGCCCGCTCGGCGCCGCCCCTGACTTGCCGTCATGGCCACCATGACGGCGCTCAGTGCCGTGATGGCCACCTTCAGGGCGCTGCGGCACCCCTTGGCAGGTGGGCCGTTGCGAAGGCCGAGATTCGGGCACTCAGTGCCGTCATGGTGGCCTTCAGGGGTCAGAAGAGGCTTCTAATTCACTTCGCCGATGGCGGTGTCGCCTGCCAGCGAGGTGACCCGGCCGCCGCGTTCGCCGAGCGCGCAGAGCCCTTCGCGGGCGTTCGGCGCGCCGAGGTTCACCCTGACGCCCGCGCGGTGCACGTCACGCGTGGCGGCAAGCGTTTGCGCGCCTTCGTGGCCCGCGTTGATCGTGACGGCGAGGCCGCCGGTCGACGCGAGCGAGCCGCGCATCGCGCCCAGCCTGCCGAGCGCCTCGTCCAGGATGGGCAGCAGCGCGTGGCGGTTGCCTTCGGTCATCGCGCGCACGAGCTCCGGCCGGGTGCCCGCGACGCGCGTGCCGTCGGTGTAGGAGCCCGCGGCGAGCGACATCGCGAGGGGGCCGCCCTGCGCGCCGACCGAAGCCAGCACCGCGGCGAGCAGATGCGGCAGGTGGGAGATCCTGGCGACGGTTTCGTCGTGGGAGTCGGCGGGGATCGGCACGACGTGCGCGCCGAGGTCCAGCGCGAGCTGCGCGACCTCGGCCCAGATGCCGAGATCGGTGTCCTCCTCCACGCAGGCCACCCACGCCGACCCGCCGAACAGCGCCGCGTTACCCGCGCGCCAGCCCGATTCCGCGGTACCCGCCATCGGGTGGCCGCCGACGAACCGCGCCGCGGGGACGAAGCGGCGCACCGAGTCGAGCACCGGGCCCTTGACGCTGGTGACGTCGGTCAGCGCGGCGGTCGGGGCGCTCTCGGCGACCTGGCGGAGCACCGGCTCGATCGCGGGCAGCGGCACGGCGAGCACGACCAGCGCGTCCCGGTCGCTGGCGCGCCGCAGCGCCTGGTCGACTTCCATGACGTCGTAGCCGTCGGCGCGCGCGGCGGCCGCGTCCCCCTCGGAGGAGGTCGCACCCCAAACCGTCCTGCCGACCGCCGAGGCGGCGCGCAGCACGGAGCCGCCGATCAAGCCGAGGCCGATCACACATACGTCTCGCACAGGGGCTCATCCTGCCAGTGCCCGCCGACAGCCGTGACGACGCGTGCACGAACGGCGACTCGGCCAGGTCAGCGTGCCACTCGCCCGCGCCGGAAGCAGGGAAAGTCCATTGTGGATCAGGAAATCAACATCGTTGTGCAGCAAGGAAATGCGCCAGTCAAATCTGTCTACAGTGGTCAGTTCGGGAGTGGATCCGGTTCCGGGCACCTGGGGGTTGTGCCCGGAACCGGAGTCTTCGGTGCGCCTCAGAGCGGGATGTTGCCGTGGTGCCCGCGCCCGGCGGGCGCCGCGGCCAGCGCGGCGGTGATCCGGTGCCGCGTCTCGGCCGGTTCGATCACCTCGTCGACGACGCCGAGCGCCATCGCGCGCGCGACCCCGCCCGCGTTCTCCTTGTGCTCGGCGATGAACGAAGCGCGCAGCGCCTCCACATCCTCGGGGGCCGCTGCCTTGAGCTTCTTGCGGTACAACACTTCCACCGCCGCCTCGGCGCCCATCACGGCCACCTCGGACTCCGGCCACGCGAACACGTTCGTCGCGCCGAGCGAGCGCGAGTTCATCGCGATGTAGGCGCCGCCGTAGGACTTCCTGGTGATCAGCGTGACGCGGGGGACCACCGCCTCGGCGAACGCGTGCAGCAGCTTCGCGCCGCGGCGCACCACGCCGTCCCATTCCTGGCCGACACCGGGCAGATAACCCGGCACGTCCACCACGACCAGCAGCGGGATGCCGAACGAGTCGCACAGCCGCACGAACCGCGACGCCTTCTCCGCCGACAGCGAATCGAGGCAGCCGCCCTTGCGCAGCGGGTTGTTCGCGACGATGCCGATCGACCTGCCGGACAGCCTGCCGAAGCCGACCACCATGTTCGGCGCCCATTTCGGCTGCAGTTCGAGGAACTCGCTGCGCTCCGGATCGTCCAAAAGGGACTTGAGCAGCGGGTGCACGTCGTAGGCGCGGCGCGGCGATTCGGGCAGGTGCGCGGCGAGGTCGCGGCGCTCGCGCGCGGCCTGCATGTCGAACAGGCCCGGTTTGGCGAAGTAGCCGGTGAGCAGGCGCGCGCGGTCGTAGGCGGCCGGTTCGGACTCGGCGGTGATGTGCACGACGCCGGACCGGCGCCCGTGCGCGTCCGGCCCGCCGAGGCCCTCCATGTCGATCTGCTCGCCGGTCACGCTGCGCACCACGTCCGGACCGGTGATGAACACCCGGCCGGCCGGGGCCATGATCACCACGTCGGTGAGCGCGGGCCCGTAGGCCGCGGCACCCGCGGCGGGGCCGAGCACCACCGAAATCTGCGGCACCTTCCCCGAAGCCCTGGTCATCGCGGCGAACATCCGGCCGACGCCGTGCATCGACTCGACGCCGTCGGCGAGCCTCGCGCCGCCGGAGTGCCACAGCCCGATCACCGGGCAGCGGTCGCGCACCGCGATGTCGATGGTTTCCACGATCCGCTGCGACCCGGCGAGGCCGAGCGCGCCGCCCATCTTGGTGGCGTCGGTGCAGAACGCGACGACCGGGCTGCCGCCGATGCGGCCGCGCACCGCGTGCACGCCCTCGTTGTCCTCGCCGGGAAGCGGTACCGCCGAACCGTCGTCGAGCAGCTGCGCCAGGCGGTGCGCGGGCGCGCGGAAGTCCGGCGGAGCCTCGGTGGTTGCGGTGTCACTGGCCAAAAGTGTCATGACGTCCCTCGTGCCGGTGTCGGATGTGTCCGTGCTGGCCTGGTCTTCGTGCCGGCGGCCGCGCTCAGCGCGAAAGCGTGCGCGAGATGGTGTCGATGACCTTGGGCGCGTGGTCGTTCAGGTAGAAGTGCCCGCCCGCGTAGGTGTCCAGCGTGAAATCGCCGGTCGTGTGGTCGTTCCAGGCCCGTACTTCGTCGATCGTCGCCTTCGGGTCCGAGTCGCCGATCAGCGCGTGGATAGGGGTTCGCAGCTTCGGGCCGCCGTCGGAGAATTCGAAGCGGTAGAGCTCGGCTGCCCGGTAGTCGGCGCGGATCGCGGGGAGCACCGAGCGGAGGATCTCGTCGTCGTCGAGCACCTGCGAATCCGTGCCGGACAGCGCTTTGATCTCCTTGATCAGGCCCTCGTCGTCGCGTTCGTGCACCCGCTCGTCGCGGAACTTCGACGGCGCGCGGCGGCCGGAGGCGAACAGCTTCACCGGAAAAGTGCCCCGCTGTTCGAGGCGGAGCGCGACCTCGAACGCGATCGACGCGCCCATGCTGTGGCCGAACAGCGCCAGCGGCCGGTCGTTCCACGCGTCGAGCAGCGGCGTGATCGCGTCGGCGAGCCCCGCCACGGTGTCGATGCACTTCTCGTGCCTGCGGTCCTGCCGTCCCGGGTACTGCACGGCGAGGACGTCGACCTGCGGCGACAGCGAGCGCGAGACCGGGAAGAAGTAGCTCGCCGACCCACCGGCGTGCGGCAGGCACACCAGGCGCACGGGGGCGTCCGGCGCCGGGTGGAACCGCCGGATCCACAGCGCCGCGTCGTCGTTGCCTGTCACGTCTTTCATCCCCCAGCCGGTTCGGAAGCACAGCTTCGCCCAGTGTGGTGGCCGGTCCGGTGCGGTGAGAACCCCTAAAAACCGCTGGACAACCCCAGTCAGCTCAGCGTAGCGCGTCCAGCGCGAAGGCCGCATGCATCGCGACGCCGTGGTCAAGCGCGTCCTCGTCGAACAGCACGCGGTTCGAGTGCAGCGGCGCGGCCTCGGCGGGATCGGTGCCGGGCGGGCACGCGCCGAGGAACGCCATGGCACCCGGAACGCGTTGCAGCACATAGGAAAAGTCCTCGGCGCCCATGAACGGGTCGACCATCGGCTTGGCGTGCTCTTCGCCGAGCGCGTCCCCGGCCAGCAGCAGCACCCGCGACGCTTCCGCGGGATCGTTCACGGTCACCGGGTAGCCCGGCTCGACGTCGGCGAGCACGCGGCAGCCGTGCGCCTGCCCGACCGCTTCGCACACCCTCGGCAACTCCTCGCGCACCAGTGCCCGCGTCTGCTCGGACAGCGTGCGGATGGTGCCCTCCAGCTCGGCGACCTCCGGGATGATGTTGCTGGTCGTGCCCGCGGCGATCCTGGTCACCGACAGCACGGCGGGGTCGAACACGCTCACCCGCCGCGTGATCATCGTCTGCAGCGCGCCCACCATGGCCGCGGCCGCGGGGACCGGGTCGATCGCCTGGTGCGGCGTCGACCCGTGGCCGCCCTTCCCAGTGACGCGCACGAAGAACTTGTCGGCCGAGGCGAGCATCGGCCCCGGCCTCGTCGTGATCATCCCGGAGGGCAGGTTCGCGGAGAGGTGCAGCGCGAACGCCCGCTCGACCTGGTCGCCCGCCGCGTCCAGCACGCCCTCGTGGATCATGTGCCGCGCGCCGTGGTGGCCCTCCTCGCCGGGCTGGAACATGAACACCACCGAGCCCGCCAGTTCCCCGGCGTGCGCGGAAAGCAGGTGCGCGGCCGACGCCAGCATCGCGACGTGCGCGTCGTGGCCGCAGGCGTGCATCGAATCCGGCACTTCGGAAGCGAACGGAAGCCCGGTTTCCTCCCGCAGCGGCAGCGCGTCCATGTCCGCGCGCAGCAGCACCGCCGGGCCCGGCTCGCCGCCGCGCAGCACCGCGGTGAGTGCCGTGGTGCCCTTGCCGACGGCGGTCTCCAGCGGCAGGCCGTCGAGCGCGGCCTCGATCTTCGCCAGCGTTTCCGGCAGGTCCAGACCTTCCTCGGGGCGCCGGTGGATCGCACGTCGCAGCTCGACGGTCTTCGGGTGCAGCTCGCGCGCCTCGGCGAGGAGCCCGGCGAGGCGGGCGTCGGGCAGCGACGGCAGGTCCGTTGGTCCGGTCATGCCCCCGATAGTGGCATCCCGGTCGTCGCGCCGTGGCGCGCTCCGCGGGGCGCTTGGCCGGTATACGGTATGGACATGGCGGGAGAAGAGGCGGTCGCCGGTTTCGCGATGGCGGTCGTCAGGGAAGACGGCCGGTGGCGGTGCAGCGCACTCGACAACGCGGCACTCGCCGAGCTGGACGCGGCGATCACGGCACTGGCGAAGATGCGGTCGACCGGTGCGGTGTTCGGGCTACTCGCGGTCGACGAGGAGTTCTTCGTGATCGTGCGGCCGAGCCCGCGCGGCGCTTCGCTGCTGCTGTCCGACGCCGCGGCCGCGCTCGACTACGACATCGCCGCCGACGTGCTCGACCTGCTGCGCGTCGACCCGCCGGACGAAGAGGACGAGTCCGTCTGGCCGGAAGGGGACCTGGAGATCCTCGCCGATCTCGGGCTGCCCGGTGCCGAGTTGCAGGTGATCGTCGGCGAGGTCGAGCTGTACCCCGACGAGCAGCTGCAGATGATCGCCCAGCGCTGCGGGTTCGAGAACGAGTTCACCGCGCTGCTCGACGAACTCTGAGCATGCCGTCCGACCCCGACGCGATCCGGCAGGCGATCGAGGTCGCGCGCGGCGCCGGAGCGGACATCCCGATCGGCGCCGTCGTCTTCGCGCCCGACGGTGCCGTGCTGGCGAAGGCCCGCAACGCCAGGGAAGAGCTGGGCGACCCGACCGCGCACGCCGAAACGCTCGCGCTGCGGCAGGCGGCGTTGGTGTTCGGCGACGGATGGCGGCTCGACGGCTGCACGCTCGCGGTGACCGTGGAACCGTGCACGATGTGCGCGGGCGCGCTCGTGCTGGCCCGCGTCGCGCGTGTGGTGTTCGGGGCGTGGGAGCCGAAGACCGGCGCGGTCGGCTCGCTGTGGGACGTGGTGCGCGACCGCAGGCTCAACCACCGCCCCGAGGTCATCGGCGGCGTACTGGCCGGCGAATGCGCCGCGCTCGTCGAGGACTTCTTCGCCGGACGGCGCGGCCACCCGGCGGGGTGAGACGACGATTAGCCCGCTAAACGCATGGGTAGTCCCAGGTCGAGGCCGATCCGGACGGATCGGGCCCCGAAGAAGGAGGACCCTCTCGTGAGCATCTTCGACAAGGCGAAGGACAAGGCCGAGCAGGCGATGGGCGCCGCCAAGGAGAAGCTCGGCAACGCGACGGACAACGACGACCTTCGCGACTCGGGCAAGGCGGACCAGACCTCGGGCGAAGTCAAGGAAGCCGGTCACGACCTGCGCGACAAGGCACAGGGCGCGGTCCAGGACGCGAAAGAGAAGTTCGGGAACTGACCCGCTTGTCGGTCGCGGCCCGTCCCAGCTAGGGGCGGGCCGTTCGCCTGCGTGACGGGGGGTCGTCGGCGCGCGAACGCCGTGCAGTAACCTAGTCGGCGGTAGCGTGTCCGAGCGGCCGAAGGAGCGCGCCTCGAAAGCGCGTGACGGGCAACCCCCGTCCGTGGGTTCAAATCCCACCGCTACCGCTCTGAACAGGCGAAACGCCGGTTCCCCGAAGCAGGGGAACCGGCGTTTCGTCGTCTCAGACCAGGCCATGATGTCTATCACCGCCCGTTGCGGGATACCGAGCATCAGCAGCATCGTTGCGGTCGTATGCCGGGCATCGGAAGGAGCCGATATGTCCCGCCCCCGCTCGAGTGTTCATCGCCCGGAACCTCTGCACCAGCAGGTTGCTCGACTGATCTGGAACGACATCGAAGCCGGTGTCTTGCGGGACGGGCAGAACCTGCCCTCTACCCGCGAGCTGGCTGAAGAGTGGCAAGTCAGCCCGTTCACGATCAGCGAGGCCATGGATGTCCTGATCAAAGAGGGCTTGGTAGTCAGCAAGCCGCGTGCCGGGCGAGTTGTGAACGCTCCTGAGCAGGCCACTCGCCCTAGCTCGCGGGATGCGGAGCCCAACATCCTGTTGATCGGCGGATACGCGGGAAGCGGTAAGACCGAGCTGGGCCGCGTCCTCGCCCGTGAAACCGGGTGGCCGATGCTCGACAAGGACACCATGACGAGGCCGGTCGTCGAGGCGGCGTTGGAAATGGTCGGCAAGTCGCCCAACGATCGCGATTCCGAGTTCTACCTAGAGAAGATCCGGCCACGCGAATACGAGGCGGTCGTAGCCGCCTTGACTGAGAACCTGCAATGCGGCAACAGCGCGATCGTGACCGCCCCGTTCGTCCGCGAGTTCTCCGATTCGTCTTGGCTCGACAAGATTCAAACGGCCTGCTCCGATGCGGGCGCGAAGCTGACTCTCGTCTGGGTGTACTGCGATGCTGCGAGCATGCACACCTACGTTCGCCATCGCGGCGCGGCTAGGGACGCCGCCAAGTTGGAAGACTGGAATAAGTGGGTGTCCGGCCTGAATCTGGACTTCCGCCCGGTGATTCCGCACGTCGTGATAGACAACTCGGCGTCGAGCGAACCGTTGCGGGAGCAGGGGCGGCGGTTAGTGGCCGAGCTGATCGGAGCGAGCAAGTGAACGAACGGCCTCGGGTGAAAATTCTCGTCAGCGGCGAGACGGATGACCAAGTTGGGCACGAGATCTTGGCCAAGCTCCCCGGTGTCGAGCTGCTGCCGTACGACCCGAATAACGCCGAGCTTTCCGCTGCGCAGCGCGACGCTGAGATCTTGATACCGCCTTACCGCGGAAGTCATCGCCCCATCCGCCTGCTGTCCCAGTTGCCGCACTTGCGGATGGTTCAGCTCCTATCCGCTGGTGCGGACGAGTGGGCGAGTGACGTGCCCGCACACGTGACGCTTGCCAGCGCGCGCGGTGCGCATGCTGGGCCGGTGTCGGAGTGGGTTCTCTCGGCGATCCTCACCCAGCTACGACAGTGGCCCGCGCTGGTGCGATACCAGGACCAAGCGGTTTGGGCTCACCGGAAGTTCGACGCGGACACGCTCTCCGGCAAGCGAGTCCTCATCGTCGGCGCCGGAGCCATCGGAACCGCAGTTGCTCGGCTGCTGGAACCGTTCGGTGCTACCGCCACTCTGGTCGCCAGTTCTGCGCGTGAGGGCGTCTACGCAGCGGCCGAGCTGCCCGGCCTGATCGGAGACCACGAGATCGTGGTCATCACCGCGCCGCTGAACGAAGGGACGCGCGGACTGGTCGGTAGGAGCTTCCTAGCGGCAATGCCCGACGGGGCCATGCTCGTCAATGCAGGACGTGGGCAGATCGTCGACACGGATGCTCTGGTGGCCGAACTTGATTCTGGAAGGCTGCGCGCGGCGCTCGATGTGACCGACCCGGAGCCGTTGTCATCTGGTCATCCGCTGTGGTCGTTGTGGGGGGCGGTAATCAGTCCGCATTCAGCTCGAACAGTTCCCGGCACTAACCTCGGTCTTTCATGGTGATCTGTAGGTGATGTTGATGTTGGAGATGTTGATGTTGTTGGGTGTGGTTTTGGGTGTGGGCAGGTTGTAGTTGCCGATCTGCTGGGGTATCGGCTGCTCCGGGGTCTTTCGGGTTGTCGGGTCAGGGGTGGTGTGGGTTAGGGGAAAGCGGTGCGGATGCGGTGGAATCCGGTGGCGATTGCGGGGGCCCAGCGCCATGTCCGGTCGATGCGCAGATGGGTTTGGCGTGCGCTGCGGGTGATGCGGGCGGCGACGTGCAGGACGCGGTAACGGAAGGTGGTGATCTCGATCCGGGCGAGGTCGGGCTGGTCGGTGAAGCCGATCAGTTGGCTCCAGCAGACCAGGTCGATCGCGGTGAGCACGGCCTGTAGCCAGGCTGTGTTTTCGGCGAGTCCGCGACAGGGCAGGTTGCGCAGGCCGGTGGCTTTGGCCTCGCGGATGCGGTCTTCCATCCGGGCGCGTTGACGGTGTCGCAGTTCCAGCCCGGCGGCCTGGCCGGGGATGATCCCGGGTGCGGTGTCGGTGAGCAGCGCGGTGATCCGCATCCCGTCGGCGTCGGTGAATCGTAGCTGCGCGCCGGGGTGCGGGCGTTCTTTGCGCAGGATCAGCCGTGACCCTTCGGGCCACTTCGACAGGTCGATCGCGGTGCTGATCTCGGTGACCCAGGCTCCGTCCCGGATCCCGTCCCCAGGCTCGACCGCGGGATGCCAGCACGAAGCCGGGATCGCGTCGACGATGCGCTGCACCCGCGCGTCGACCGGGAACCCGAAGGAGAACCCGACGCCCCGGTCCCGGCAGGTCTGGGCGAAGGTGTGGCTGGCCCCGGCGGAATCACTGCGCGCGAGCAGCCGCGGCGAATCGGGGTCGCCGGGGCGGGGCCGGGCGTAGGTGGGCAACGCCGCCAGCGCCGCATCGAGCACGGCGACGTGATCGGCCGCGGTGCTCGACCCCGCGTTGCCTGGGCGCAGCAACCCGGCCAAGGCTTCCCCGCCGGCGATCTGCGGGCGATCGAGGAAACACAACAGCGGGTGAAACCCGAACGTGTGCTTCCACGTCGCTGCCGCGTCCTGCTTGTCCGAGTGCGCCAGCACGATCGTGGCATCGAAATCCAGACACAGCTCCTCGGACAGGTCCGGGGCAGCCCCGGCCTCCCACGCCCGTTGCCGCGCGGCGGCACGGGCGGCCTGCACCGCGGGCAGATGGGCCTCGTCGATCCGCTCGAGTAACCGCCACGCCGTCGGCATCGACGCGACCGGCCCGAACAGATCCTCCCGGTCCCGCAGCACCGCGATCCCCGACACCGCGTCCGCGCCATCCGCGATCGCCACCGCCACATCAGCGAACACCTGCCCCGGCGCATGCACCGCGACACCACGATAAGTATCAGCCAACGCCGAGTTCACCGCCCCGACCAAACCCGTGACCTCAGCCATCTCCCGCAACAACCCGACACCAGCATGCGACACGACACCAGCACCATCCGCGCTGACCTTCACCCGACCAGAACGCTTGCTATCCTTCACCCGCGAAGTGCCTTCCCGTTCGAGAAACCGGACCCTAGACAAGTCCCAGTTTCCCCTACAGGACAGGCACTTTCGCGCATTCAACCCCCACGACACCCCACCACCCATGAAACACCCAGGCTAACGCGCTGTGCTACAGAATTGCGTCTCAGCAGATCGCCGCTCTCTTGGAAGGTAAAGTTCCAACGAACAGGCATTTTTAGTGAGCGGTGGCGTTTCTGCCGTTGCCGGTCCACGCATCTCTTGCATTTGGTGGGTCTGGAACCCCATAGGTCTGCATTAGCTCGTCATCAGGAGTTCGAGGAAAACCGCCCCGCTCTTCTAGGGCTCTGATTAGGCGATAGGTGTTCAGTCCTTGAGCGTTCACTTTTTCGTACTCGCGGATCATGTTCTCGTATTCGACGACAGTTAATACGGCGAGCAGCCAGCGATGAAGACGATCTTTTGTGTTTAATTCTTCTTCGTGGACCGCATTGTATCCTACCTTTAACTTCCCGGTGAGTGTACCTTCGAGATCTCGGATATTCTGCTCCGATATTCCTACGTCTAATTCGTGCGCGAGCCGGTTCCGTAGCTTGTTCAAGGCTCTAAGAGGTGCAACTTCATCTTTCGTAAGGGCTCCTGACGCTAGTGCGAGGTCTAGTTTTGCAGAGAATGGCACTCGATCAAGATTGGCGGCATTAGGTTCTTTGAATGAGATATCGAGCGCTCGATTAAGGCAAGACTCGGTCCATAGGTGGCCCTTTAGTAGTATGGCGAGAATGCTTGAGTCTTTCATTTGTTCGTTGAACAGTGCGGTGTCGAGTGGCATGGGTCCTCTTCTGGAAATGCGCAGGATTTTCTTTCTTGCGGGGCTAGCCTTTAAATCGGATTCGAACGCCACCCGACCATGCGACCGAAATATCCGGGTTGTCGGTGACTGTAACTGCACATATTTGGTTGACGGCGTCTAGTGATGGAATGCCACCGGCGGTTTCCAATATTTCGTCGTACAGTTGTTTTCCGAGTTTGTATCCTGCGTCTGGGTCGCTCGCGGATTCAAGTGTTGTTGCATCGACCTGGATCAGCCAGTCTCTGGCATCAATTTGCCATTCAAGGTGGCCATCGCTACGTGCCTTTGCTCGCAGAAGAGATGTGAGGGCGGCGATGTCCGTTCGTTCAGTCATGCTCGGAAGTCGGAGCCGTAGCAACTGGTGTTACGGGGCTCCGTCCGCGTGGTGCTTCACCTGGAGGTGCATGCGGACGTT
This sequence comes from Amycolatopsis sp. CA-230715, assembly GCF_018736145.1. Classification (GTDB taxonomy): domain Bacteria; phylum Actinomycetota; class Actinomycetes; order Mycobacteriales; family Pseudonocardiaceae; genus Amycolatopsis. The sequence goes on along the minus strand of NZ_CP059997.1, from coordinate 3,687,729 downwards.
GACGTCAACGACCTCGTCTCAGTCTCCGTCTCATTCACGTGGGTACTCGTGTGGTCGCAGAGGTGCAACAGTCTGCCTTGACCTGGGCGTGCGCGGCTGGTGAACTCTGCCGTATGCGGGGGAGCGCCACTCGAAAGCGCGGGACGGGCAACCCCCGTCCGTGGGTTCAAATCCCACCGCTACCGCTCGATCGAGGGCGACGTGTGTCTGCGAATTGCGCAGACCGCGTCGCTCTCGCCATTTCTTCTGGGGCGCGGCCCCAGACCCGCCCGGAGGGCAAGCCCCCGGACCCCCGTGGTGGTCGCCTTGGGCGGTCAGCGGGCATGCACTGTGCTTTGCCCCGAGTGCCGTGAGGTCCGCGCCGAAGGCGCGGCCACTCCCAACCCAGCAGTGACCCACCTCGGGAGCCGCGCCCCCGGCGCGCAAATTTTGCCGACCGATAGAAAACACAGCCGGCCGCCGCGGTGCGCGAAGTGGCCGGTGAACTGGGCACCACGCCTGCACGGGTGGCGATCGCCTGGACGATGGCGCGTTCGAACGCTGTGCACCCGATTCTCGGGGTGAGCAGCGCGAGCCAGCTCGAAGACAACCTCGGCGCCATCGAGCTGGCTCTGCCGCCCGAAGCGATCACGCGGCTGGAAGCGGCGACGGGGTTCGTCGCCGGGTTTCCGCGCGATTTCATCGAAGGCCTGCCGGACTGGGTTTTCAGCGAAGGGTCCGCGGATCTGGCTTAGGGGCAGTGGAAACGGACTTCCGGGAAGCGCGGTGAAGGGCCGTTCAGCAGTGGTGCGCCGGTGTGCCGCAGGTGCGTGTCGACGAACGCGGCGACGTACGAGCGGACGATCCTGTCGACACGGTCGCCGTCGAGGGGTTGAAGCGGGCGGCCGAGCTGTTTGGCCAAGGGCGCCAGGTCGGTGAAGGAAAGGTGCTGGGTGTCGTCGACGCTCAGCCAGCGCTTCCACCCGGTCAGCTGGGTCCAGGTCCGGTCCCAGCTCGGATCCGGGCCCGCGGGGACGTGGGGAGGCCCGCCCAGCATCAGCATCGGCCGGTTCACCGGGTTTTCGGTGGGGTACCGGAAGTTTCCGTCCAGGTTGACCGCCGCCGCGACGCGCGGATCGCGCAGCATGGCCGGGATCGTGCTGAAGCCACCGGCCGAGTGCCCGATCATCGCGATCCGGTCGGCGGCGATGCGCGCGCCGCGCCAAGCCGGGTGTTCGCCGGTGAGCTGGTCGAGCACGAACGAAACGTCCTGGGCGCGGACGGCACCGATCTTGGGGTAGTCGCGGTTCGCGCACGCCGCGCAGGAGGTCGTGTGGCCGTCGGGGAAAGAGGTGCCCTCAGCCTCGTAGTTGTGCCCGATCCCGGCGACCGCGTAACCGCGGCTGGCGAGTTCTTCGGCAAGGCCGGTCATCGTGGCGCGCGGCAGGCCGAAACCCGGTGACAGCACGACCAGCGGCAGCCCGCCGCGTGCCCGCGCGGGTTCGGCATCGACGGTCGCGTGGGTGACCACCGTGCTGAGCAGGCCGGGCGGCAGGTCGGGCAGGTCCTTTCCGAGGTACAGCTTGGATTCGTCGGCGGTCATGTACGGCGCGCGCACGCCCGACGGGCGCGCGGCCGGGTACCAGAGCGAGACCATCAGCTCCCGATCGCCCGAGGGCACCCACGGGTCGGGTCTGCTCGTGTCGGTCAGGTGCATCGTGGCCAGACCGATCCGATGTGGACCGGAGGGCGCGGGAAGCACGAGCGGAGTAGCGGCCTCGGCGGTTCCGGTCAGCGCCAAGGTGAGGATCGCGCCGACCAGCAGCGCACGTTTCGACATGCCCGAAGGCTAGGGACAGCGGGTGCGGCGGGGCATCGTACGGCGGAGGTCATTCGCCGCCCGGTCGTGCCTCCCCGGTACTACCCCTCGGGAGGGCAGCGGTCGAGCATGCTTGCCAGCGCGGCCTTTTCGGCGTCGGTGACGGTCAGGCCGTAGTAGTGCTTCACGGTGACCCAGTCGGTCGCGTACCGGCACCAGTACCCGACCGATGGCGGCTTCCACTGGTCGGGAGCCTTGTCGGACTTTTCCTGGTTGACGTTGTCGGTCACCGCGAACAACTGCGGGCGCACCAGGTCGTTCGCGAACTCGCGGCGGCGTTCCGTCGTCCACGAGCGCGCGCCGCTGACCCAAGCCTGGCCGAGCGGGACCATGTGGTCGATGTCCACATCGGACGGTTTCGTCCAGGTGCCGCCGTCGTAGGGGCTGGTCCAGGTGCCCGAGCGGATCTTGCAGTTCTTCTCCGTCGTGACACCTTGACCCGCCCGCTTGAGCACGGTTTCCCTGGTGTCGCAGTGGCCGCCCTGCTGGGTCCAGTGCGGGAACCGTTCGCGCGAGTACCCCTGCATCGAACCGCGCGGCCCGACCGCCAGTTCGGCGAGCTGCTGCCGCGCCGCGGGCTGTGATGTCGGTGACGCGGGCGGTTTCGACGGGGCGACCGGAGGCGGGCTCGCCGACCCCGCGTCCGCGGCCGCCGTACAGCCCGAAACCGCCATCACCGCTGCTACGGCCGCTCCAGGCAGCCAATTCCGCACCCGCACCGCAACCCCGTTCGACACCACGCCAGAGCCGGCGAATCCTCGCACACCACCGGGCACGGCAAGGGGAACGACACGAATGGGCTGTTCGGCGCACGGCGGGCTCGGGGGCGGTTTACGATCCCGCCGTGGTGGGGGCAAGTGCAGAGAGGGCGAGACATGGGGCAGCAGCACCCCGGCTGGCAGGGCAACCAGAACCAGCCGCCGGGCGGTTTCCCGCAGGGGCCGTACCCGCCGCAAGGCCAGTACCCCCAGCAGCAGTGGTACCAGCCGCCCGCCGGACCGCCGCCGCAGAAGCCGAAGAACAAGAAGTTCTGGCTGTGGCTGGCGCCCCTGCTGGTCGTCGTGGTCGCCGCCGCGGTGGTGGTGCCGATCGTGCTCACCTCGGGTTCGGACCCCGCGCCGGCGCGGGCGGGCGGCCCCGAGCAGCCCGCGTCGAAGAGCTGGCAGGTGCACCTCGACCGTCCCGAGCACGAGAAGGGGCTCGGGTCGTGGGAGGTCGGTGACACGGTTGTCGTCGCGCACGAAGGCGCGATCACGGCGTTCGCCAAGGGCGATGGCAAGCAGGCGTGGCGGACACCCGCGCCGGAGGGCGGCAAGTTCTGCGGTGCGGGCACCAGGGTGGTCGGCGACCAGCTGCCCGTCGCCTACGGCAAGGAGCTGACCGAGCAGAAGGACCCGGTGTGCCAGTTCGCCGCCGTGCTGAACGTGAAGACCGGGCAGCTCGGCTGGCAGCAGCCGTTCGACGCGCCGCAGGGTTCGAGCCCGAGCAAGCCCACCGGCGCCGCGCTGGAAATCATGGGTGACGTCGTGGTGCTCGCCCAGAAGTACGGGACCGTCGGTCTCGACCTCGCCACCGGTCAGCGGCGCTGGGTGAAGCCCGTGGTCAAGCCGACCGGCGGCGACTCGGGGAGCAGCGCGATCATGGGCATGCGGCCAGGAAAGCAGTCACTGGTCGTGTCGCTCAGCGGGTTCATCTCCGATCCCGCGATCACCTTCGCCACGCTCGATCCCGCCACCGGCACGCTGAGCCAGGGCGTCGACTACACCTCGAAGGACAGCAGCCAGCGGTTCGCCACCCCGCGCCTGCTGTCGGCCGACCCGCCGGTGGCGCTGGTCAACCGCGGTGTCGAGGACGCCGTCTACATCGTGATGGACGACAAGTTCGACAAGGTCGGGACGATCGACGCGGGGCACCCCGGCACCGCGGAATCGCTCGCGGGCGACGGCGCCGGTGTCGACGCGGTGGACAACCGCCAGCCAGGCCGCCGCTTCCTGATCTCCGGCGGGCTGTTCGTCACGGTCACCGCGATCCCGCTCAACGGCACCAACAAGCTCGTCGCCTACGACATCGCGTCCGGGGCGAAGAAGTGGGAACGGCCCCTCGCCGACGGCAAGGCGATCATGCCGCTCGCGGTGGAAGGCGACTCGGTGGTGGTGCTGGTGTCCCCGGCGACGCCAAGCGGGGACCAGCGGATCGCGCGGTTCTCGCTGGCCGACGGTGCTCCCGGCCCCGTAGAGACCTACCCGCTGGCCACGCCGAGCGGCGGCGCCCCGATCACCCAGGACTTCCAGTACTTCTGGCACGACGGGCGCCTGTGGGCCCTGCGCGGCCCGTCCAACGAGCACGACTTCGACGCGTTTTCCCTGGGGAAATAAGGGAAAGGGCCGGTTCCCCCCCCGCTCACCAGCGGGCGCGGCGCCCGCCCACCGCGGCGGAACGGAGTGGACCGGACGACGCTAGGGTTCTTGCACCGCAACGGAAGTGCGCCGTTTCGCGGGAGCGTCGTCCGGCAGCGTGACGCCGCCGGAGTGCTGGTTCAGCGCGCGCAGTTCGTCGCGGATCTCGGTCAGCACGGCGGTCTGCGCCACGGTCGCCCAGTACACCGCCGCGTCCTTGCGTTTGAGCTTGCTCGCGGCCTTGCGTGCCTTCGCCAGCGCTTCGGTCGCGCCGAGGGCGGAGTCGGCCATCGGTGGATCTCCCTTCTCCCAACGTGATTGACTTCGGTTACCCCCGCTGGTGCCGCCCACACGCGTTCGCGCGAAGTTGGGCCGGATGGTCTAGCGCGGTGCCCGTCCACATGCTGGAAGCCTTGACGCTGACCCGGCGCGGGGCTGATCATCGAGGCATGTCAACCGTTCGGGAACACGCAGCTGTCCCGTGTCCGCGTCGCCTTCCCTGGCGCTCGGTTCGTTTCGGTGTCGCCGCCCTGCTCGTGCGGCGCGGCCGCCTCGGCTCACCGCCGAAGTAGCCCTTTTTCCCGCACCGAAACGAAATTCCCTCGAACGACAGTGAGGTACCACCGTGTCCGTTGACGTGTCCGCCCCTGCCCTGCGCGAGGCCACCGTGCCCGAAGGCGGGATCCTCGAAGGCCCGCGCGTCCTGCGCCGCCTCCCCGGCGCCGAACCGCGTCCCTACGACCTGTTCGACCTGCGCCCGCTCGGTGCCGTGATCGGTGCCGAGATCCACGGTTTCGACCTCGGCACCGAGCTGACCCCCGAACTGCGCGCCGAGCTCAACCGCGCGCTGCTGGAGTGGAAGGTGCTGTTCTTCCGCGACCAGCGGATCACCCCGGCGCAGCAGCGCGCGTTCGCCGCGCACTGGGGCCCGCTCGAAACGAACCCGTTCATCCCGGCCGGTGACACCGACGAGGTCACCCGGTTCACGCGGGGCGCGTCGATGCCGGGGTACGAGAACATCTGGCACACCGACGTCACCTGGCGGCCGAACCCGGCGCTCGGCTCGGTGCTGCGCCTGGTCGAAGTGCCGCCAGTCGGCGGCGACACGATGTGGGCCGACATGGCGGCCGCGTACGACAACCTGCCGCCGGAGGTCCGCGAGCGGATCGACGGGCGGACCGCGGTGCACGACTACCTGCCGGGGTTCGACCGGTTCGCCGATCCCGCGCTGCTCGCCGCGTGGCAGGACGACTACCCGCCGGTCGAGCACCCGGTGGTGCGCACGCACCCGGAAACGGGGCGCCGCACGCTGTTCGTGAACCAGGCGTTCACCACGCACATCGTCGGGTTGCCGCGCGACGAGAGCGACCGGCTGCTCCGGTTCCTGTTCCAGCAGGCGCACGTGCCCGAGTACCAGGTCCGGTTCAAGTGGGCGGAGAACTCGGTGGCGTTCTGGGACAACCGGGCGACCCAGCACTACGCGGTGAACGACTACCACCCGCATCCCCGCGTCGCCGAACGCGTCGCGATCGAAGGCGACCGCCCGTTCTGATCACCCGTCCACAGAGGACCCGACGAGCCGGGTCCTCTGTGGACTATCGGTGTCCGCGTCCTGCCGCGTCCGCTCCGCCCAGCGCGTCGCCGGGCCCATCGCGACGCCCGCCGCCGCGAACACGCCGCCGAGCAGCAGCCAGCCGAGCGGCCCCCAGGACAGCACGAGCGTGGTGAGCAGCAGCGGCCCGAGCATCCTCGCGACCGCGAACCCGGAACCGAAGAACCCTTGGTACTGGCCCTGTTTCCCGGCCGGTGCCAGTGCGAACCCGATCTCCCAGCCACCCGCGTTCTGCATCATCTCGCCGAGTGTCTGCAACCCGGCGGCGACGAGCAGGACCGCCGCGGCCACCCACGGCGAGCCGCCCGCCGCCGATACCGCGAACACCGCGCACGAAGCGAGCAGCACCAGACCCGCTCGGCGGACCGACCGCGACGCCGTCGCCGTTCCGGTGACCCGGCGCGCTATCCGGACCTGGAACGCGACCACGCTCAGCGTGTTGAGCACCAGCATCGCCGACACCAGCCAGGTCGGCGCCTGCGTCCGCTCGACTATCCACAGTGGAATCGCGAGCCCGATGAGCGGGATGTGCAGCAGCATCAGCATGTTCAGGAAGGACACCACCGCGTAGGGCGCGTCGCGCAGTACCGCGAGCTTCGGCTCGCGTCCCGTCACGGCGGGCGCGGGCGGCACGTGCGGGGCTCGCCGGAGGACCGCGGCCGAGGCGAGGAAGGCGACGGCGTCCATGCCGAAGACGGTCAGGTAGGCGGCGGGCGTGTCCACGCGCAGCGCGATCCCGCCGAGCGCCGCGCCGACGGCGAGCCCCGCGTTGGTCGCGGACTGCAGGTAGGCCCGGATCCTGGTCCGCTCGGCGGCCGTCACGAGCCCCGCCAGCAGTGCCTGCCGCGCGGCGGTGAGCCCGCACTGGCTGCTCGCGTAAAGGCACGCGACGAGCACGAACGCCGGGAACGACCGCGCGAACAGGAACGAGCCGACGAACGCGCTCGTCGCCAGCGCGAGCAGGATCGCGGTGGCGCGAGGGCCGTGCCGGTCGGCGAGGTGGCCGAGCGGGGTCGCGGCGAGGAACCCGACCGCCCAGCTGATCGTCAGCCCGAGCCCGACCTGGGCGGGGGAGAGGCCGATGACCCTGGTGAAGTACAGGGCCGACGTCACGTAGTACGCCCCGTCGCCGACCGAGTTGGTCAGCTGCGCCACCGCGAGCACCCGGGACGGGCCTGCGGGAGGAACCAGTGCGGAAGTCACGCGGGTAACCGTAGGTCGCCGATTGACCAGGTAGAAGTTCCAATACTGACCAAGACCACTGGGCCAATTCGAGGGCTCGCGGTGGATCAGTTCAGCGGAAGTATCACGAATCGTTGCCGCTTCGACGTACCGTTGCTCGCCGGATCGGGGGAACATGCCTCGACCGCTTCTCACGTAAGGGGACGCAGCGTGACATATCGCCGGAAACTGGGTGTGCTGGCGGGCGCGATGGTGCTGACGGTGACCAGTCTCGCCGTCCCCGCCGCCGCGACCCCGAGCACCGGCGCGGTGCTCGCCGAGGTGTACGGGGGCGGCGGCAACAGCGGCGCCACGCTGACCAACGACTTCGTCGAGCTGGCCACCAGGGGCACCGGCGCGGCCGACCTCACCGGCTGGAGCGTGCAGTACCTGCCCGCGGCTCCGGGCCCGACGAGCAAATGGCAGGTCACCCCGCTCACCGGCGCCGTGCGGCCCGGCGGCCGCTACCTGGTCGCGGAGGCCAAGGGGAACAGCGGCACGACCGCGCTGCCCGCCGCCGACGCGACCGGCGGCATCAACCTGTCCGGCACCGCGGGCACCGTCGCGCTCGTCGCCACGACCCAGCCGCTGACCTGCCGCACCGCGGCAGACTGCGCGGCGGACGCGAACGTGCGCGATCTCGTCGGATACGGCGACGCGGCCGTCCGCGAGGGCACCGCGGCCGCGGCGACCACCAACACCACCTCGGTGGCACGCGGCGCGCGGCTCGCCGACACCGACGACAACGCGGCCGACTTCGCCGTGGGCGCGCCGACTCCGACGAACGCCAAGGGCGAGACCCCCGGCGGCGACCCCGGCCAGCCCGGCACCCCCGCGAAGATCCACGACATCCAGGGCGTCACCCGCCTCTCACCGTTCAAGGACAAGCAGGTCAGCGACGTCACCGGCGTCGTGACCGCACTGCGGACGTTCGGCTCGGCTCGCGGTTTCTGGATGACCGACCCGGTGCCCGACGCCGATCCGCGCACCAGCGAGGGCCTGTTCGTGTTCACCGGGTCGACCACGCCCGACCTCGCCGTCGGCGACGCGGTGACGGCGAGCGGCACCGTTCGCGAGTTCTACCCGGACGCGCCCGCCACCTCGAAGTACCAGTCGCTCACCGAGCTGACGAGTGCGAAGTGGACGGTCGGATCCTCGGGCAACCCGCTCCCCGCACCGACGGTGCTGGCTCCCGACACCGTGCCCGCGCAGCTCGCGCCACAGGCAGGCGGCAACATCGAACCGCTGACCCTCGAACCGTCGAAGTACGCGCTCGACTTCTGGGAAGCGCACGAAAGCGAGATCGTCAGCGTTTCCGACGCCCGCATCGTCGGCCGCAGCACCGAGTACGGCGAGCTGTACGTGACCACGAAACCGGAGCAGCGCCCGACCCCGCGCGGCGGCACCCTCTACGGCGGGTACGACCAGCAGAACACCGGCGTGCTGAAGGTCGAGTCGATCATTCCGTTCTCGCAGCGCCCGTTCCCGAAGGCCAACACCGGTGACGTGCTCACCGGCCGCACCTCGGGCCCGCTCGAATTCGACAGCTTCGGCGGCTACACGCTCTTCGCGAGCGAACTCGGCCAGGTCAAGGACAACGGCCTGCAGCGGGAAGTCACCCGCAAGCAGCGCAGCGGTGAGCTGGCGGTCGCGACCTACAACGTGGAGAACCTGTCCGCGGTCGACGACCAGGCCAAGTTCGACCAGCTCGCGCACGGCGTCGTGGACAACCTGGCGAACCCCGACATCGTGTCGCTCGAAGAAATCCAGGACAACAACGGCGCCGACGGGAACGGCGACGGCGTGGTGGCCGCCGACGAGACGTTGAACCGGTTCACCGCCGCGATCGCCGCCGCGGGCGGCCCGCACTACGAGTGGCGCGAGATCGACCCGGAAGACAAGAAGGACGGCGGCGAGCCGGGTGGCAACATCCGCGTCGGGTTCCTGTTCAACCCCGCGCGCGTCTCGTTCGTCGACCGGCCCGGCGGTGACGCGACCACGCCGGTCGCGGTGAACACCGTGCACGGCAAGCCGCAGCTGTCGATCTCACCTGGCCGCGTCGAGCCGGGGAACGCGGCGTGGACGGCCAGCCGCAAGCCCCTCGCGGGCGAGTTCGTGTTCGGCGGGCGCACCGTGTTCGTGGTCGCGAACCACTTCAACTCGAAGGGCGGCGACCAGCCGACGCAGGGCCGGTACCAGCCGCCGACCCGGAGCTCCGAGGTGCAGCGGGTGCAGCAGGCCCAGCTTGTGCACGATTTCGTCGGCAAGCTGCTGGCCGCGGACCGCGGGGCGAACGTGGTCGTAGCGGGCGACCTGAACGACTACCCGTTCTCGAAGACCGTCCAGACGCTCACCGCGGGCGGCGGGCTCAAAGCGCTGATCGACACGCTGCCGCCGCAGGAGCGGTACAGCTACGTCTTCGAAGGCAACTCGCAGGTGCTCGACCACATCCTTTCCTCGCCCGCGCCGCGGGGAATCGACTACGACGTGGTGCACATCAACGCCGAGTTCGCCGACCAGGCCAGCGATCATGACCCGCAGCTCGTGCGGTTCCGGCCGTCGGCGGGAAACCGCGTCCTCGACGCCTTCTACGACCTGGCCGACTGGCTGGACCGGGTCTTCCCGAGGCGGTGAGCGGTGTTCGGGCGAGCGGTCCCGTCGCCGGAACTGGTCGCCGCCGGTGCCGCGGTGGGCCTGATCCACGTCGAGCGGGTTCCGCTATGGGCGGCGCACTGGCTCGCCGGCGGCCTCGGTGATTCCGACGCGCTCGTCGTGCTGGCCGCGTTGGACGGCACGGATGGCGACGAGGTCCGCGCCGTCCTACCGCAAGCGCTTGCTTCCTGCGGGGTGACACCTCCGGACACCGTCGCCGAGGCCGCCGATGTGCTCTTCACCCACTTCGCCCGCCTGTTCGCCGACGGGCTCGTCGACGAGCGAGAGGTCGCGGAACGGGTGGGAGAGATCGCGCTCAAGACGTCCTATGACGACGGGCTGGTGCGGCTTCCGCTCGGCCGGACCAGCCTGTTCGCCGACGAGTGGGGTGAGCACTGGGGACAGGACGAAACGGTCCTCGCGGCCGAAATCCGCCGAGCTTGCGCGGCGCAGCTCGAACCGCATTGAGCCGTCCGGCGCAACCGGGAAAAGCGGTTCTCGTCGAATGACTCAGCGAGAACCGCCGCATTCCTCAGTACGTCACCACTCGACTACGAGTGTCCATTCCGGACCTTGTCCGGCCACGATTCCGTAGTCGCAGTGGAAGTAGTGGGCCCTGCCCTGCTGGGCCAGCCAGTTCCCTGCCGACTGGCAGTCGGCCGGACTGTGGTAGGTCCCCGCGACCCAGCTGGCGCTGGCGGTACCGACGGTCGACAGGGCGATCGCCGCGGTCGCGGCGGTGAGGACGCCGAGTGCCCCGATTTTGCGCGAAAGAGCCATTTGCCACACTCCGTGGGTTGATTCGAAGGAACGAGTCGAAGATTTCCAGTAGTGCGGCAGGGGAATCAACGGCATTGCCCGAATGAACGCCGATTTCGGTTCGGAAGCGCCGTATTCGTGGAATGATGACGAATTGCGCGGAAATTCCGTGATCGAATGGCGCGTGGTCAGGGGCCGGTGGCGAGCGCGCGCAGGCAGTCGGCGTGGGTCTCCATCGCGGCTTCGTGGATGCGCGCGGCGCAGTCGGTGACCGGCCCGCCCGGCACCCAGGCGAGCACGAGCGCCGACATCGCCGCGGCGCACCGCACGGGCCGGTACGCGGTTCCCGGCATCGGCGTCGTCGGCGGCGCCGTCACGGTCAGGATGCCGGTGCCGCTGCCGAGGCAGAGCGCCGCCCATTCGCTGGCGGCGTAGCAGAAGCGCGGATCGGCGCCCGCGTCGGCGAAGGCGACGAGCACCGCCAGCGTCAGCGGCTGGACGGACTGGTCGAGCAGCACGCACCGGTGTCCCGAAAGCGCGGCGGGCGCGATCGACACCGGCGTGCCGAGCGCGTGCCCCGGCGGGATGCCGACGAACAGCGGTTCGGTCGCCACCGGCGAGCACGCGAGCGACGGCGGCAGCGCGCCCCCGGTCGCCGGGTGCTGCCGCACGACGGCGAGGTCGAGTTCGTCGCGCAACAGGGCTTCGGCCAGATCCGTGCCCGGTTCCTCGATCCGCACCGACAGTTCCGCGCCGGGGACGGCTTCGTCGATCGCGCGGACGAGCCCCGGCAGGACCGGCGTCGCGACCGCGCCGATCCGGACCACGTTCGGCGCGGGCGCTTCGGCACCGGCCCGCGCGGCCGCCAGCATCCGGTCGAACTGCGGCAGCACCACCGAAGCGTGTTCGAGCAGCACCTCGCCGGCTTCGGTGAACGTGATCCCGGCGGGCCCGTCGTGCAGCAACGCGGCCCCGACCATGCGCTCGAGCCGCTGGACCTGCTGCTCGAGCTTCGCCTGGCTCATGCCCAGCGCGACGGCGGCACCGGCCAGCCCGCCCGCCTCGGCCACCGCGGTGAGGATCCTCAACTGCCGCAGCTCGATGTCCACCGCGCTCGCTCAGCTGGTGCGCGTGGCGAGCCGCGGCAGGCCCGCGGGGAACGTCCGCGACGGCACGCGCTCACCGCGGCGCCCTTCCCAGTAGGCGTCGGTGATCAGCCCGGCGAGCACGTCGATCCGCGCCGCGATCGGACTGTCCTCCCGGTACAGCAGGAAATGGCTGGTGCGCATGAGCAGGTCCGAGATCGGCCGGTGCACCACGCCGGGCGCCAGCGGGCGCAACGTCTGCACGAGCGTCACGTCGCCCTGGTAGCGGACGATTTCGTCGCGCGGACCCGACACCGACACGTGGTGCGCGATCTGCGGTGAGAACCCGAACGGGCGGCACACGCGCTTGAGGAACTCGCGGCAGCGGTCCGGCCCCGTCGACGAGATCCACCGCTCGTGTTCCAGCTCGGCGAGCTGGACGGACTGCCGCGACGCCAGCGGATGCCAGTCGGGCAGCATGATCAGCAGGGGGTCGTCGGAAAGGTCCACGCGGCCCGTGTTCGCCGGGAGCGGTACCTCGCACTGTTCCGAAAGGACGGCGAGGTCGAGTTCGCCGCGGCCGAACCATTCGAGCATCTCCGCGGTGGACTCGGCGGTCCGGATCTCGGCCTGGTCGCCGTACCCGGTGACGTCGAGCGCGTCGAGCAGCAGGCCGGACAGCGCGGTGGCCGACCAGCCGACGCGCAGCGCCTTCGTGCGATGGGCGCACTGGTGCGCGAGATCGGAGCCGATCTTCGCGGTGTGGGCGAGTATCCCGTCCGCGTAGTCGAGGATCAGCTGCCCGAACGCCGTCGGCCGCACGCCGGTGCGGTCGCGTTCGAACAGTTCGTCACCGAGGAGTTGTTCGATCCGCCGCAGTTCGCGGCTGAGCGCGGGCTGCGGGAGGACGAGTTGGGCGGCGGCGCGGTTCAGGCTGCCCGCTTTCGCGACAACCCGGAGGTGGTGCAGATGCTTCAGTTCCAGCTCCACGGTGATCACCGTATGGCAGGCGCGCCCGCGGTTGCACCTGCGAAAGGGTGGTCGCCACCCGACCAAAGTAGGGAATTCGCACGGTCACCGCCGCGCCGGAGGCATAACCCTTCGGCATTACCCGCGCGTGCCGATCTCGGCCACAGTGAGCAGACCCGTTCGGGACCGCCAGGGGAAAGCAAGGGAAAGGTGGCGAATCCTCCATGTTCGAAGCGAGTCCCCTCTCGTCCGGCTGCGCCCGGTTGTTTCCGGACGTGCCGCACGCCTGCGTCGGCGTGAGCCCGTTCAACGGTTATTTCACCGCGGAACGGCTCATCCGGCTCGCCGCGTGGACCGCGGAGAACTTCGCCGAATTCCATTTCTTCGTGCCGGACGACGTCACGGCGTACACGCTCGAAGCGATGGGATACCCGCCCGCACGGGCGAAGCAGAAGGCGCACCGCCAGGCCTGCCACGTGCACAACAAGATCACCGCGGCGCTCACCGCCATCGGCATCGCCGATCCGGCGAGCCGCGTGCTCGGCATGGCGCGGCTCCGCGACATGCTCGCGTACCGCAGGCTGGCGAACGAAGTGGAAGAACGCTTCGAATCCGACCGCGTTTTTCGGGCGGCCTGCTATGGTGCTTCTTCCTGGGTGCTGCAAGGGAAAACCGATACCGGGTCGAATCCGGCGAGACTGCGGCTGGCCGTTCAGTACTTCCTCGCCGAACTGCCGTTGTTCGCGGCGTCCGGAACGATCACCGGTAATACCGGTTCGATGTTCGTCTACCACCAGCGCGTGCCTTTCCTGCAACGGTTCTTCGACCGCGAATTCTCGTTCCGGCCGCACGCGGGGCAGGGATTCCTGGTGGTCCGCGAACCCGTGCTGGAGGCGGCGAACCGATGACTGACCGTCACGACGACTATTCGCTCACCCCGGTGCCCGCGGCCGAGCGCCGGTCCTGGCCGTCGGTCGCGGTGCAGCGCTTCGGCCAGGTGTCCTCGTTCCAGCAGTTCATCGTCGGCGCGATCCTCGGCTACGGCATGACGTTCTGGAACGCGGTACTGGCGATCACGATCGGCTCGGTGCTGCTCGAAGTGATCACCGTCCTGCTCGGCATCGCCGGGGTCCGCGAAGGACTGTCCACCTCCGTGCTCGCCCGCTGGGCCGGGTTCGGCCGCAAGGGGTCCGCGCTCGTCGGGCTGCTCGTCGCGATCAGCCTCGCCGGCTGGTTCGGCGTGCAGAACGGGATCTTCGCGCACGGCATGCACGCGCTCGGCGGCGCCGTGCCGGAATGGGCGTGGGCCGTGCTCGGCGGGGTCGTGATCACCGCGATCACCGTCTACGGCTTCCGCATCATGGCCTGGACCGCGTACCTGACCGTGCCCGCGTTCCTGCTGCTGGCCGGATACTCCATTGTGGACGCACTCGGCAGCCATTCGCTGCCGGCGCTGGTTTCCGGCCCGCCGCCGGGGCCGCCGCTGTCCCTCGGCGCGGGCACCACGCTGGTCGCGGGCGCGTTCATCCTCGGCGCGCTGATGACCCCGGACATGACGCGGTTCAACCGGACTCCCGGCGACGTGGTCAAGCAGACCCTGATCAGCGTGACGCTCGGCGAGTACCTGATCGGGCTCATCGGCGTGCTGCTCGCGCACGCCACGGCTTCGTCCGACATCGTCGGCATCATCACCTCGTCGTCGGGCGTGCTCGGCACCCTCGTGCTCGCCACCGCGATCCTCAAGATCAACGACTGGAACCTGTACTCCTCGTCGCTCGGCCTGGTCAACGTCGTGGACGTGCTGTTCGGCCGCAAGGTCGCCCGCGTGCACGTGGTGCTCGTGCTCGGCGTGCTCGGCACGGCCGCGTCCGCGTTCGGGATCGCCGACGACTTCGCGGGCTTCCTGACCGCGGTCGGCGTGCTCACCCCGCCGGTGGCGGGCGTGCTGATCGCGGAGTACTTCGTCGTGCGGCGCTGCCGTCCCGTGTTCGACGCCTTGCGCGAACACGGTTCCGCGCCGGGCGCGCACCGCGACTGGATGCCGTCCGCGCTCGTCAGCTGGGCGCTGGGCACGGCGTTCGCCGTCTTCTTCGACTTCGGGATCCCCGCGATCAATTCGGTGGTCGTGGCTTTCGTCAGCTACCTCGCGGCGAGCCGGCTCTTCCCGGCCCGCCGACGGACCAAGGAAGGAACGGGCATGCTGCCGCTGATCGGGCGCGAAGAGCTCAAGCGCGAAATGGACGAGGGCACGGTGATCGTGGTCGACACGATGCCGGTGACCTACTACGAGCGGGAGCACCTCCCCGGCGCCCGCAACATCCCCGGCTTCCCCTACGAGCAGGCCGCGGAGTTCACCGACGCGCACGCCCCGTCGGTGCTGCCGGACCCCTCGGCCGCCGTGGTCGTCTACTGCGCCAACACCCCGTGCCGCAACAGCGAGTTCGTCGGCGCGCGCCTCCTCGAACTCGGTTACACCGACGTCCGCAAGTACCGCGAGGGGATCGAAGACTGGGTCGCCGCCGGATACGCCACCGAGTCGGGGCCCCAGACGACGGCGCAGCCCGCGCCGGTTTCCGGTAACCGCACCGAATAGAAGGAGAGAAAATGGGAAGCAGGATGCGCGTGCTCGCGGCCGCCGTCGCGATGACCGCCGGGCTCGTCGGCGGGGCGGCGGTGACCCCCGCCGCGGCGACCACGCTCGCGCCGCAGGACGACACCATCGTCGACGTGACCTCGGCCAACTACGACCAGGTCATGGAGATGTCCAAGACCAAGCCCGTGGTGCTGGACTTCTACGCGACCTGGTGCGGCCCGTGCAAGAACATGGAGCCGTACCTGGAGAAGTACCACACCGCCGACAAGGGCAAGTGGATCTGGGCGAAGGTCGACCTGAGCGACCACAAGACGAACCAGGACATCGCGAGCAAGTACAACGTCGAGTACATCCCGACGCTGATCGACATCGCGAGCGGCAAGGAGAAGGGCAGCCGGGTCGTCGGTTTCGACACCGGCAGCGGGCCCAACGACCTCCGCACCTGGCTCAACGGCCTCTGAGCCACTGATGTCTTCGCCGCCGGGGCTGGGCGGACCGGTCCCGGCGGTGATCCACCCGCACCCTCGAAGGGGTTCTCCATGAAGCGCAAGCCAAGGGCCGCCGTGCTGGCGGTCTGTTTCGCGGCCGCGGTCGGCGTACTGCCCGCGGCCGCCGTGACCGCGGCTCCCGCGAGCGCCACGTCCGCCGCGACCGCGGTGTACATCGTGCGCCTGAAGCCGATGGCCGCGGAAAAGGACAAGGTCACCGCGGCCGCGAACGCGATGATCGGCAAGTACGGGGGCACCCTCCGCCGCGTCTACTACTCCGTCTCGCAGGCGTTCTCCGTCGACCTCACCGAGGAGCAGCACACGAAGTACCTCTCCGACGAGGCCGTCAGCACCGTCGGCGCGAACCAGGTCTACACCGCGGCTGCCACGCAGGAGAACCCGCCGTCGTGGGGCCAGGACCGCATCGACCAGCCCGCGCTGCCGCTCGACCACCGGTTCACCTACCCGAACACCGCCGCCAACGTGCACGTCTACGTGCTCGACACCGGCGTGCGCACCAGCCACCAGGACTTCGGCGGCCGCGCGCACGCGGCGTTCGACGCCGTCGACCCGGCAGGGAACCAGAGCGGCACCGACTGCAACGGGCACGGCACGCGGGTCGCCGCCACGATCGCGGGCAAGAACTTCGGGATCGCGAAGGAGGCGTCGGTCGAATCGGTCCGGACGCTCGGCTGCGACGGCAAGGGCACCTCCGAGCAGATCCTGACCGCGCTGGACTGGGTCAACGTCAACGCGAAGCGCCCGGCGCTGCTCAACCTCAGCTTCGCGGGTCCCGGCGGCACGGTCGTCGACATCCAGCTGTACAAGATGACGCAGCTCGGGCTCGCCTACACCACGGCCGCGGGCAACGGCGGTGCCGACGCCTGCGACAGCACCCCGGCGCGCCAGACCACCGGGATCACGGTCGGCGCCACCGACGCGACCGACCGCAGGGTGGCGTCGTCGAACTTCGGCGGGTGCGTCGACCTCTACGCGCCCGGCAAGGACATCAAGACCGCGGACAGCCGGAGCGATACGGCCTGCACGACGGTTTCGGGTACGTCGATTGCGTCCGCCGAGGCCGCGGGCGTGGCCGCGATGTACCTGTCCGCGCATCCCGACACCACCTCGGACGCGTTGGCCGAAGCGTTGGCAGGGGCGGCGACGAAGGACAAGATCTCCGACCCCGGCGCGGGATCGAACAACCTCCTGCTCCACACGGCGTAGGAGCCGCGGCCGGGTGCCGTGCCACCCGGCCGCTTTCCTCCTGCCGCCTTCCTTCTGCCGACGACATCGGACTCGCGGCCCGGTGCCGCCCGAGGGTGTTTTGGGACTCGATCATGAACCTCGCCGCACCACCCGGCCGCGCCACCAAGCTGCCGCTGCCCGCGCTCCTCGCACTGGCCACGTCGGTGTTCCTCGGCTGCCTCACCGAGGTCGTGCCCGCCGGGATCCTGCTCCCGGCGTCGGCCGATCTCGGTGTCTCGCCGTCGGCGACGGGGCAACTCGTCACGGTGTACGCGATCACCACCGCGCTGACTTCGGTGCCGCTCACCGCGATGACCGCCGGTCTGCCGCGCAAGAAGCTCCTGCTCGCGCTCGTCGCCGGGTTCGTGGTCACCAACCTGGTCGTTGCCGTTTCCCCGTGGTTCGCGCTCGTGCTGCTGGCGCGGATCGTCTCCGGCGCGATCACCGGTGTCCTGTGGTCGCTCGTCGCGAACTACGCCATGCGGCTCGTCCCGGCCGACCGGTCCGGCCGCGCGCTCGCGGTCGCGATGGCGGGCACCCCGGTCGGCTTCGCGCTCGGCGTGCCGGCCGGGGCCGCGCTCGGCGACCTCGTCGGCTGGCGCTGGGTGTTCGTCGTGATGGCGTTGATCGCGCTGCCGCTGCTCTGGTGGGTGGCCGCGGTCGTCCCGCCGCTGGCGGGGGAGGCCCGCGGCACGCGCGCGAGCCCGCGCACCGTCCTGCGGACACCCGGCCTGCGCCCGCTGCTGGCACTGGTGATCACGTTTTCCTTGGCGCACAACCTCTTCTACACCTATCTCGGCCCGGTCTACGCCCGCGCCGGGCACGCCGGGCTGCTCAGCACCGGGCTGCTGCTGTTCGGGCTGGCCACGGTGGCGGGCCTGTGGCTGGTCGGCGTCGTGCTCGACCGGCATCCGCGCGCCGTCCTGCTCTGCTGCGCGGCGACGGCCGCCTGCTGCTTCGCCGTGATCGCCGTCGGCAGCCACAGCGTCGGCGTGCTGCTCGCGGCGAGCGCGGTGTGGGGACTCGCCTTCGGCGGCGCGCCGACCTCGTTCCAAGCGATCACCGCGATGCTCGCCGGCCGCACGGCCGACACCGCCCAGTCGCTGACCGTCGCGAGCTGGAACGGCGCGGTCGCCGGGGGAGCGCTGGCGGGCGGGCTCGTGCTGGGCGGGGCGCCGGTGGCCCTGCCGTGGGTGGCGGTGGTGTTGATGGTGGTGCCGCTGCTGCTCGCGGGTTCGGTCGCGACGAGTGTGCGGCGGGCGCGCCGGGTGGAGTGACCCCTGCTTCGGGGTGCGGGAGTTTCGCGCGGTGCGCGATCTCGCGATGCGATGCGTTTGCATCGCTCGGTTCAGCGGCGGGCGCGCCAGCCGAGCTGGAGCACGGCCTGCACGAGATCGTTGTAGAGCGGTTTGACGCCGTCGACGTACCGGGAGAGCCAGTCGTACCGCGCGGTGGGATCCGGGCCGGGTGGCTCGTCGAGTTCGAGCCAGGGAAGGCGGGACACGTTGTCCGCGGCCATCCGCCACCAGTGCTGGGCGCGCTGGGTCGCCCGCTCTTCCCGCTCGCGTGCCGCCTCGACCGATGCGGCCGCATCGGCGATCGCGCCTTCGAGTTCGATCGCCCTGTTCTGCTCCCAGGCGCGCAGATCCTCGTCCGCCCGCGACAGCGAGGCGACGATGTCCTTGTACCGCATCGCGGCGGTCACTCCGTCAGAGCTCACGGGTTCTCCCGATCGGGCCGGAGGAACGGGATGATCACCTCGGGCGTGGCGTGCGTGCTCCGGTCGAAGTACAGCGCCCTGCCCGGACGCGGTGACCAGTGCACGACCTGGCCCGCCGCGAACGGGGTCAGCTCGCTGCCCTGCACGTCGAGCGCGGCCCACGCGCCGATGTCGTCGTTGCCGCCGAACCCGAGGGTGTCCTTGAGCCGCGCCGTGCCGCGCCACCAGCCGAGCGTGTGCGTCCCCTTGCCCGGCCCCTGCTTCAGCACCATCCGCAGGTGGTCGAGCCCGCTCTTGAGCTGCCCCGGTTCCTTCGCTTCGAGCACGGGCAGCTCGGCGTCGACGCCGTAGAGCAGCAGGATCTTCGCGGTCTCCGGCTCGGTCGTCGCCAGCTCGGCGAGCGTCGGTGCGAGCGCGTCCAGCACGACGGCGCGGTGCCCGTGCGCGACCAGGTCTTCGGCCAGTCGCTCCACGGCGGGCAGGCACCGCTCGACGGGACAGCGCAGCAGGAACTCCACCGCCCCCTGCTCGTACTGGCGCGCCAGCGACCGTGCCGCGGAGTCCATAATGGACAGCGCCTCGGCCGCCGCGGTGCCCAGCACGGCCAGGTTGCGGCCCGGCGCGTGCGCCAGTTCGATCCCGCAGGCGGTGTCCTCGACATCGATCGACTGGCCGAGCAGCGCGGTCACCGCGCCGCCCGGTTTCAGCTCGCCGAACGCGGGCACGTGCTCCAGTACCGGCGAATGCGCGCCGTCGAACAGCCGCGGCCGGTCGTGCTCGTCGGCGTAGGCGTCCCACAGGCGCCGCTGCAGCGCGGCGAACACGTCCTTGCCGCTGGCATCCGGCACGTGCGCGAGCTGGTTGCCGTGCGCCACCCCGGATTCGTGGTTGAGCACGGCGTGCCAGCGGGGTGCCGAGACGGCCGCGGTGTTCGCCTCGGCGAGCACGCGGCGCGCCTTCGGCATCGCGATCCGGAGCGTGCACTGCTCGAACACCGCGGGCTTGCCCCAGAAAGCTTCGATCCCGGCGACGTCCTGGCTCGCCAGTATCAGGTGGATGCCCTGCGCACGGCCGCGCCGCGCGATGTCTTCGAGCAGTGCCGTCGCCTGATTCGTCACCGCGTCGCGGCCGGCGAACAGGTACTGGAACTCGTCGACCACCGCCACGATCCGCGGCCAGTGCCCGTCCGGGTCCTCTTGCCGCAGCCCGGCGAGATTGGTGACTTCGTGCTCCTTCGCCGCCGTCGACCGGCGGCGCAGCTCGTCGGAGAGGAACCGCAGCAGCGCCAGCCCGAACTCCCGGTCGGTGTTCACGTTGACGCCGATCAGCTTCGCGTGCGGCAGCCACGTCGCGTCCTTGCGGCCGGGGGCGAGCCCGGCGAAGGAAACGCCTTCCTTGAAGTCGAGCAGGTACAGCGCGAGCTCGTCCGGCGGGTACCGGGCGGCGAGACTGCCCAGCAGCGCGTACAGGAAGTTCGTCTTGCCCGAGCCGCTCGGCCCGCCGATCAGCGCGTGCGGGCTGGAGTCGCCGATGACGACCTCGACCGGATCCCCCTCGAAGAACCCGACCGGCGCGCGCAGTTCCTCGGCGGAATTCGCCTTACCGAGCTCGGTTGGCAGCAGGTCCGTGAACGAGCGCGGACCGCCCTGCTTCGCGATCAGCGCCTCCGCGATCTTGCCCGCCGCGCCCGACACCTGCCCGGACGGGATCGGCGGGTCGAGCTGGGTGACCAGGTTCGGGCCGGTCATGCTGGTGACCGCGCGGTGCTCGTCGAGCAGGCGGATGTTCTCCACCGAACCGCCGAGCACGTGCGGCACGTCCACCGCTATCAGCGAAATCCCAGCCGCGTGCGCACCGCCCGCGATGCGCTTCAGATCGCGCACCGGTTCCGTCGCCCACGTCTCGCCGTTGCCGAACAGCACCGCGATCCGCCACGGCTCGGTGCGCTTTCCCACCGTGGCGCGCATCCCGCGCAGCGACGTGTGCCCCGCCTGCATCGCGTGCGCGTGGATGCGCCGGATGTGCCCGGACAGGTCGTCGAGCAGGTCCTGGAGGCGGGTCGGGTCGTACAGCGTGAGCGCGCTCGTCTTGCTGAGCGGGTACAGGTTCGGCAGCACGGACGTCAGCTGACCGATGTCCCACAGGTGCACGCGCACGGCACCGGGCTCGACCGAACTGAGCACGCGCATCAGCAGCGCCTCGACGAGCGCGTCCACCTGCTCCCGCGTCTTGGGCGCCGAGGTGATCGCGAGATGGGACTCGTCGAGCAACGGCACCGCGACGTCGAAGCGATCGCGGGGGTCCGAAGTGGACAGAACGGCGGAACCGACGCGCCACAGCTCCGGCGGCGACGAGCCGACGCCGACCTGCCCGAGCCACTCGCCTGGTGGCAGATGCCCGGCGCCTCCCGAGGCGTCCGCGACCAGCTCGCGCAACCGTCGCGGCACGGTCGAGGCGTCGGTGTAGAACTGCGCGCGCACCGTGTTGAGCCACGAGCTGACCTGTGACATCGCCGGGCGGCGAAGTGCCGCGAGGATCTCCTCGTCCTGCGCGGCCGCGTCGAGACCGGTCTGGACGACCTTCTGTTCGAGTTCCAAACCGGCGAGCTCCGTCTCGGCCACTTCGCGGCCGGCGCGCGCCGCGCCGAGCACGAGCCCGATTTGCTGGCGCATCGCATCGAGCGCGCTGACCACGCGCGCGCGTTGCTCGTTGCTCTTGGAGAACCCCATCAGAGGCGTGCCTCGTACTCCTTCAACAGGTCGTCGGCGGTGGACATCAGTGCCGCGTCGTTCCCGATCTTCTCGAGTGCCCCGTCCAGCTGCGGTGGTAGCCACGGCTCGGCCTGTTCATGCCCGTCGACGATCGCCGCGCGCGCTTCGCCGAGCAACTCGAGCGCGCGCCTTGTGTGCGCGCCGGCGTCCTCGACCTTCGCGCGTGACATGGCCAGCAGGGAATGGAACTCTTCGAGCGCGGACACGATCAGAGACGCGCGGAGTAGGCGTCCGCCGACGACATGCAGGCCTGGATCGTGCTCTGGGTGCCGGTGATGCCTTGCAGCGCCTCGGCGAGCATTCCATGCGCCTGCGCTACCTCGTCCTGGGTGCTGCCCTGGGTGGCCTGCGCGAGCGACTGCTGCGCTTCTTCCAGCGCCTGCGCGGCCTGCTGCAGCGCGGCGATGCTCGCGGACGCCTTTTCGTTCGCCAGCGCGATTCCAGCACGGATTTCTTCCACTCCGGCCATGGGGGCGGAACTCCTCGGTTGCCGTTGTTCTGATGCGGATCCGGCCGTGCGGACGGCCGATTGCGCACAACCTAGCGTGAGGCCACCGACACCTGATCAGTGACGGGGGGTCAGCCACTCCAGGGTACGGCAACACCCTCATGGGGGGCCGGAAAAAGCCGAACGCCGGGTCCTTCGCGGTCTTGTCGCGAAGGACCCGGCGCTCAGCGGTATTCGATGGCGGAGGATACGGGATTCGAACCCGTGAGGGCTTTTACACCCAACACGATTTCCAATCGTGCGCCTTAGGCCGCTCGGCCAATCCTCCGCAGGAGAGCGTACAGGATCGCGCTCTACCTGCGGATATGGGGTCTGAGCTGCGGGGACGCCAGGTCAGGCGACCACGGTCACACCCGCTTCGCGCAGCGCTTCGACGACCGCGTCGTCGTGGCCGGGATACGCGTGGGCGGGTGCGCAGGCGGACAGCGGCACGGTCACCTCGTACCCCAGCCGGACCGCGTCCACCGCGGTCGCCGACACGCAGATGCCGGTGGCGATCCCGGTGACCACCAGTGCGCGAACGCCGTCGCGGGCGAGGTGCCCCGCCAGTGCGCTCAAACCGCCCGCGCCCAGTTCCCGTCCCTTCATCTCCGCGGGCAGACGGAGAAAACCCGACAAGGCGCCGCGGTGACCCGGTCCCTTTTCCACGACGGTGCCGCGGACGTCCAGCGCCGGGTGGAGCAGGGTGTCATCGCCGTCCGTGTCGGCGTCCGGCTGGTAGTCGCGGAGGTAGTAGACCGGCCACTCGTTCGCGACGGCCTTCGCGACGTGGTCGTTGATCGCGGTCACGGCCGCGAGCCCCTCGTCTCCGGTGATGGCGACGAACAGGTTCTGCACGTCGACGACGAGCAAAGCGGTGTCGGTCATGCTTGCGACGGTATGACTTCGAGTAATGTCGAGGTCTAGTCCCGGTTTCCCAGTTTGTGCACGATCGTGTCGAGAACGCCGCGCCAGTGGACTCGCTGCGCCTCGCGTTCTTCCGGCCCGGTGAGCCGCTCCTGGTGGAAGCGGAGGGTGGTCTTGTCGCCCTTGTTGCCCTTGGCGGACACGGTGAACTGAATAGTCGACTCGTGTGCCCGGTCCTTCGGGCGCCATGTCAGCCGGACCCGGTCGTGCTCGCGGAAGCCGCGCACTTCGCCGGTCGTTCCGTCCGCCGTTTCGTACGGGGCGCCCTTTTCCGGCTGGAGGGTGACATCGCCGCCGAGCCAGGTCGCGAGACCGTCTTGGCTCAGCATGAAGTCCCACACGGTGGCGACCGGCGACGCGACGGTCTCGGAGACGCCGATCATCCACCCGGCGTCCTTGGATCTGCCTACGGTCATTTCGCCATCCTCGCGGTAACTACTTAAAGAGGTGTCTGACACCGACTATAGTGGTTACATGGAATCGGGTACAAGGCTGCTCACCGGCGGGGACGGGCAGAGTTACGAATTCGATCCGGGGTGCCTCTGCCTCGAACTGCTCCTCACCGGCGGACCCGAGCCGTGTGATCGCTTCGAAATCCTGCATCGGCCCGGCGATCTCGCCGACTGGCTCCTCGGTTCGCGGTTGGCCGCCACCGCGCCGCTCGACGAGGTCGAGATCCGTGTTCGCCCGCGCGAACTGCTCCGGCTCAAGGCTTTCCGCGACCGGATGTGGACGATCGCCGCGGTGCTCGCCGCGGGTGGCTGGCCGTCGACCGCGGACCTCGCCGTCGTGAACGACAGTGTCGGCGCGCAGCCCGTGCTCGGCCTCGACCCGGAGAGCGGCGAGCGAACCTGGCTGGGACCGGTGACCGGCGAGCAGGTGCTCGCCGCCGCGGCACGCGAAGTCGTGGACCTGCTCGGCACCGGCCTCGCCGACAGAGTGCGCGAATGCGAGGCGAGTGACTGCCGTTTGCTGTTCGTCGACACCTCCCGGCCCGGCAAGCGGCGCTGGTGCTCGATGAAGCGGTGCGGCAATCGGCACAAGGTGCAGGCGTACCGCGCCCGGCAGCACGACTGAGCTCGTCCGGATGGCCCGCCCCTGCTGCTAACGTCGGCGGACGCCGGGAGGAGGCCCGCATGGCGAAGCGTCTGACGCGAGAGGAAAGTCGCGCGCGGACAAGAGAGAGACTGCTGGACGCCGCCAGCGCGCTGTTCGCCGAACGCGGTGTCAACGGCGCCTCCGTCGAGCAGATCGCCGAACACGCGGGTTTCAGCAGGGGCGCGTTCTACGGCAATTTCGCGGACAAGCCGGAACTGGTCGCCGCCCTGCTCGAGCGGCGTCGGCGCCAGGACGTCCGCGAAGTCTCGGCGCTGGCGGCAGGCGCCTCCGACGCCGCGGAGGTGCTGAACCGGTTGCGCGCCTGGAATGCGGAACGGGCGGAAAACCTCGCC
Organism: Amycolatopsis sp. CA-230715; assembly: GCF_018736145.1. GTDB lineage: Bacteria > Actinomycetota > Actinomycetes > Mycobacteriales > Pseudonocardiaceae > Amycolatopsis. The sequence continues at coordinate 3,663,492 of NZ_CP059997.1, read as the reverse complement.
GAGTGGTTCACACTGCGCACCGAACTCAACCTGTACGCGCTCCGAAATCCTTCGGCACGGCCGATGGTCGCCGAAGGCGAGCGAGTCGCCCGCGATGCGATCAAGGGCGGCATCGAACACCGCTTTCATGGCACAACCCCGCCCGCCGATCCCGCGTTCCTCGCCCTGATCGTGCACGCGCTGGAAGACGGCCTGCTGTTCCAGCGGTTCATCTGCCCCGAAGGCACCTCCGACGATGTGGTCGTCGACGCGGTCGAACTGCTCTTGCGCGGCTGGGAAGCACTTGCGCGCGATTGAGCGTCACTAGCCTGGGTGTTTCATGGGTGGTGGGGTGTCGTGGGGGTTGAATGCGCGAAAGTGCCTGTCCTGTAGGGGAAACTGGGACTTGTCTAGGGTCCGGTTTCTCGAACGGGAAGGCACTTCGCGGGTGAAGGATAGCAAGCGTTCTGGTCGGGTGAAGGTCAGCGCGGATGGTGCTGGTGTCGTGTCGCATGCTGGTGTCGGGTTGTTGCGGGAGATGGCTGAGGTCACGGGTTTGGTCGGGGCGGTGAACTCGGCGTTGGCTGATACTTATCGTGGTGTCGCGGTGCATGCGCCGGGGCAGGTGTTCGCTGATGTGGCGGTGGCGATCGCGGATGGCGCGGACGCGGTGTCGGGGATCGCGGTGCTGCGGGACCGGGAGGATCTGTTCGGGCCGGTCGCGTCGATGCCGACGGCGTGGCGGTTACTCGAGCGGATCGACGAGGCCCATCTGCCCGCGGTGCAGGCCGCCCGTGCCGCCGCGCGGCAACGGGCGTGGGAGGCCGGGGCTGCCCCGGACCTGTCCGAGGAGCTGTGTCTGGATTTCGATGCCACGATCGTGCTGGCGCACTCGGACAAGCAGGACGCGGCAGCGACGTGGAAGCACACGTTCGGGTTTCACCCGCTGTTGTGTTTCCTCGATCGCCCGCAGATCGCCGGCGGGGAAGCCTTGGCCGGGTTGCTGCGCCCAGGCAACGCGGGGTCGAGCACCGCGGCCGATCACGTCGCCGTGCTCGATGCGGCGCTGGCGGCGTTGCCCACCTACGCCCGGCCCCGCCCCGGCGACCCCGATTCGCCGCGGCTGCTCGCGCGCAGTGATTCCGCCGGGGCCAGCCACACCTTCGCCCAGACCTGCCGGGACCGGGGCGTCGGGTTCTCCTTCGGGTTCCCGGTCGACGCGCGGGTGCAGCGCATCGTCGACGCGATCCCGGCTTCGTGCTGGCATCCCGCGGTCGAGCCTGGGGACGGGATCCGGGACGGAGCCTGGGTCACCGAGATCAGCACCGCGATCGACCTGTCGAAGTGGCCCGAAGGGTCACGGCTGATCCTGCGCAAAGAACGCCCGCACCCCGGCGCGCAGCTACGATTCACCGACGCCGACGGGATGCGGATCACCGCGCTGCTCACCGACACCGCACCCGGGATCATCCCCGGCCAGGCCGCCGGGCTGGAACTGCGACACCGTCAACGCGCCCGGATGGAAGACCGCATCCGCGAGGCCAAAGCCACCGGCCTGCGCAACCTGCCCTGTCGCGGACTCGCCGAAAACACAGCCTGGCTACAGGCCGTGCTCACCGCGATCGACCTGGTCTGCTGGAGCCAACTGATCGGCTTCACCGACCAGCCCGACCTCGCCCGGATCGAGATCACCACCTTCCGTTACCGCGTCCTGCACGTCGCCGCCCGCATCACCCGCAGCGCACGCCAAACCCATCTGCGCATCGACCGGACATGGCGCTGGGCCCCCGCAATCGCCACCGGATTCCACCGCATCCGCACCGCTTTCCCCTAACCCACACCACCCCTGACCCGACAACCCGAAAGACCCCGGAGCAGCCGATACCCCAGCAGATCGGCAACTACAACCTGCCCACACCCAAAACCACACCCAACAACATCAACATCTCCAACATCAACATCACCTACAGATCACCATGAAAGACCGAGGCTAGAGGCCGACATAGGCAGCCATCTGCTCACTCGTGTACGCGAAGAACGAGTCCGCCGGATCGGCGCTGCCGACGTACTGGCCGAACAGTTCGAAGCTGATCGCGCCGAAAAGCTGCGTCCACGCCACGAGAAACCGGGCGAGGACAGCAAGGTCCAGCTCCGACCCGACCTGTTGTGCCACGGCCTTCAGCTGTCCGACGAGTTCCTTCGGAGGCGCGGGTTCGTCGATCACCGCCCGAGGCGTAGCTGCCTCCACCACGCGCAACAGTGCGACGGCGACTCGGGCCGCCGATGCGACGGTGTCCTGGGGAGCCTGGTAGCCCGGGATCGGTGACCCGTAGATGAGCGCGTACTCGTGCGGATGAGCTAGCGCCCATGCTCTGGTCGCGTGCCAGATCGCCACCCACCGGGCGCGCGGTTCACCGTCTGGGGCGTCTGCGTCCTCTGCCGTGGCGCCGATCGCGTCGTACGCGTCGATGATCAGAGCGGTCAGCAGCTGATCCCGACTCGCGAAGTAGCGGTACAACGCCGACGACACCATGCCGAGCTCACGTGCGACAGCCCGCAGCGACAACCCGTCGGCCCCGGCCTCGCCCAGCTGACGACGTGCCGCGCTCTTGATCTCTTCGGTCAGCTCGGCTCTGGCGCGTTCACGGGCGGTGCGGCTTGCGGGCATGGCGACCAGTCTGCCACGAGCGAGAGCGCCGCACCAATTGGAGAGCACTGCTCTTGACAAGATTCCGCGGCCGGTGTTCACTGCTCTTAACCGAGAGCACTGCTCTCCAAGGAGTGAGGAGTTCCGATGACCGTGCAGCAGCCGACCGAGCAGAACACCCGTCTCATCGAGCAGGGCAGGGGACAACGCCACCTGCATCGGGCCGTCGCCGGGCTGACGAAGCTCGGAGTCAGCATCCTGGGCAGTCGGGTTCTGTACGTGAAGGGGCGCAAAACCGGGGAATGGCGGGCGAACCCGGTGAACCTGCTGACCTACGAGGGCGACCGTTATCTCGTCGCGCCGCGCGGTCATACGCAGTGGGTGCGCAACCTGCGAGTGGCAGGCAACGGCCGGCTCCGGGTCGGCAGGCGAGTGGAGGAGTTCGTCGCCACCGAGCTGGCCGACGATGACAAGCCCGCACTGCTGCGCGCATACCTGCGGCGCTGGAAGTTCGAGGTCGGCATGTTCTTCGACGGAGTCGATGCGACCGCATCCGACGAGAAGCTGCGCGAGATCGCGCCCGGCTACCCGGTCTTCCGCATCACCGAGGCGGCTGGCTGATCGCGCGGTCTTCACTCCACCCGGCGCCGGGGCTTCCGGATCGTCGCGGCTAGTAGGACCACCCCCAGGAGGAAGGCGCCGAGTCCGATCAGGAACCACAGCTTCTGTCCCGTCATGAAGCTGCCGGTGATCACGCCGACGCCCTGCAGGATCCACACCGCGCCGATCACGGCGCACACGACGCCGATCGCCAGCATGATCCACCGTGTCATGTCGTGCTCCCAGGTCGTGCCGGTCCGACCATCGGAGTCTCGCACTGGCGCGCGCCGCTTGCAGTGTTGCCACGTCGTCAACCCCGGAGAAACGGCTGAAGCCGCGTCAGTAACCGGCCGGGTTGCTCCTCGGCGAGGAAGTGCCCGGACTCTTCAATCGGTCCACCCGTGACGTCATTGGCGTACTCGCGCCAGATTTCCAACGCCGGCATCTTCGCGGGCAAACCTTCGCTGCCCCAGAGTGCGAGTACGGGCATGGTCAGCCTCCGCCCAGCGTCGAAGTCCGCGTCGTCGGTATCGGCATCGTCGGGAAACGATGCACGGTAGTCGTCGAACCCGGCCCGGAGCGCGCCCGGCGCGGAGAAGGCTCGCACGTACTCGTCGACCGCCGCGGCGTCGAGCCCCTGACGTTGGTAAGTCCATCGTTCGAAGAAGTATCCGAGATAGGCCGCGACATCGGCTCCGGCCAGCCGCTCCGGAAGGTCGGGCTGGAGATGGAAGAACCAGTGCCAGTACCCGGTCGCGATTCCGAGGTCCAGGCGGCGCCAGACTTCTCGGGTCGGCACGATGTCGAGCACGGCAAGCCGCTCGATCTGCTCCGGCCGATCTAGCGCCCACCGATGGGCCACGCGTCCTCCTCGATCATGCCCGGCAACACTGACTTGCGCGAAGCCGAACCTGGTCACCAGCGCCGAGATGTCCGCCGCCATCGTCCTTTTGTCATATCCCGTTCGCGGCTTGTCGCTGAGGCCGTAGCCGCGAAGGTCGGGCGCGATGACCGGCCGCTCCGCGGCCAACTCGTCGATGACTTGGCGCCAGCAACGCGAAGTCTGCGGCCAGCCGTGCAGGAGAACCACCGGAGTGCCGCCTTGGTCCATGCCCGCATACCGGTAGTGCATACGGATTCCGTTGACGATCGCTGTCGAACTCGGCATGGTCACCTCCGCTAACCAGTTGATGGGGTTAGAGGCTAGAAGCACCCTTAACCGATGGCAAGGGTTAGAATCTCGTCATGGCGGATTGGGTCTTCGACGGCGGCAGAGTCAGCATTGACCTCGTCAACACGTTGCGGGACAGGAAGACCGGCGGCACGGAGCTGTTGACCAGCACCGCGGCAGTCGGTGAGTGGCTCCGACATGCGGGTCTCGCCGCCCGCGCCGAAGTCGCGGAAGCGGACCTCGTCCGCATCCGCGCTCTGCGGGAAGCGGTCGATCGGATTCTCCGTACGCCCGAGGGAAGTCGGCCCTCCACCGAAGATGTGGGCTTGATCAACAAGGTTGCGGCCGCGGTACCGCCTGTGGCGCCGCAACTTCGCTACGACCGTGACAACAAACCGCGCTTGCGTTCGGCAGCTGTCGCCGACCCCGTGAAGAACGCGTTGGCGATCATTGCCGTCGACGCGATCGAAGCGGTGATCGCTTCTGTCGTTCTTCGGATCTGTGCCGCGGACGACTGCGGTCTTCGCTTCGCGGACACTTCACCGAAGCGCAATCGACAATGGTGCTCGATGGCGCGATGCGGCAACCGGGCGAAGGCACGTAAGCACTACGCGCGAAGCAAAGGCACCTAGTGTTCTGAGTCGTTGATTCGTTGGTAGTTTTTTAGTGTGGGGTATGGGTGATGGCCGTGGTCCGAAACTGTCGTTGTTGGAATTGACAGAGGTTGAGCGTGACACGTTGCGGGGTTGGATTCGGCGGGGTAAGACCGCGCAGGCGTTGGCGACGCGGGCGCGGATCGTGCTGGCCTGTGCGGAGGGCTTGTCCAACAGTGAGGTCTCTCGCGAGCTGAAGATCTCGTTGCCCACGGTGGGCAAGTGGCGCAAGCGATTCGTCGAGCGTCGTCTGGATGGTTTGTCTGACGAGCCTCGGCCGGGCGCGCCTCGCACGATCACCGACGCGCAGGTCGAGGAGGTCATCACCAAAACGTTGGAAGAGCGACCTGCTCGTGAGGACAGTCATTGGTCGACTCGGTCGATGGCGGACGCGGTCGGGATGTCGCAGACGGCGATTTCGCGGATCTGGCGGGCGTTCGGTCTCAAGCCGCATCTGGTGGACATCTGGAAGCTCTCGACCGATCCGCTGTTCATCGACAAGGTCCGTGACATCGTTGGGTTGTATCTGGACCCGCCGGGCAACGCCATGGTTCTGGCCGTGGACGAGAAGTCCCAGATGCAGGCACTGGACCGGACCGCGCCGATGTTGCCGATGATGCCCGGGGTCCCTGAGCGTCGCACCCACGACTATGTCCGCTACGGCACCACGAGCCTGTTCGCCGCACTGGACATCGCCACGGGGCGGGTGATCGGCCAACATCAGCGCCGTCACCGGCACCAGGAATTCTTGCGGTTCCTCAAAACCATCGACAAGAACACGCCAGCCGAGCTGGATCTACACCTGGTGTGCGACAACTACGCCACCCATAAAACCCCGGCGATCAAGACCTGGCTGGCCGCGCATCCTCGCTTCCACCTGCACTTCACCCCGACTTCCAGCAGTTGGCTGAACCTGGTGGAACGCTGGTTCGCGGAGTTGACCAACCGCAAACTGCGTCGCTCGGCCCATCGCAGCGTCAAGGAACTGGAAGACGACGTCGATGCCTGGATCGCCGCATGGAACGACAACCCGAAACCGTTCGTGTGGACCAAAACCGCCGACGAAATCCTGGACAGCCTGGCCCACTACTGCACCCGGATCAATAAAACAATCAACGACTCAGAACACTAGCACTCGGGTAGCTATTGCTCCTCGGCGACGGAATCCGTCAAGGTCGGTGCTGGGGATTCGGCCGCGCTCGCGCCGGGAGCCCCGCAGGACGAGCGATTGCGCTGCGACGGTACCGGTGGGCGCAGCCGGATTCGTGCGGACCGACCGGCTAGGTGGGGGCTGGCCGGGGGCGTGCGGTGGAGCACGCGCTCGGTACTGGGCCGAGGTTCCGCAGTCGTGCGCTGGGTCGCATGGGGGCTCGCACTGATCTCGCGACCGACAGCCGCGGAGATGGGGCCGTAGCCGACGAGGTGGGCGGGGTCGTCTCGCTCGCCTTCGAGAGTGCTCTGATCGATGTGGACGAGAACGTCGGCCTTGACGACCCCGTCACGGTTTTCGCCGTCGAGGCAGCGCGTGACGAGTGTTTGGGCGCGGAGCTGAGCCACCGGTCGCGTGTCACCCTGGGCCTTGAGGTCCTGGGCGACGCGGTCGCAGGTCGAGTAGAGCGCCATCGCTTCTTCGGCGGGAAGGCGAACTCGGAGCGTCGAAGTGCCGTTGGCTCCATGGCTGACTCTCATCATCGAATCGCTGCGCGCTTTACGGGAACGCTTAGCGTGGGCCTCGGCATCGACCTTCGTGACCGCCACGTTGGCCGCGCGTCGCAGTGTCGAGGGGTTCCGGCCCGGGAACTTGGTCACGATCACGTCGTCGACTTCCTGCGCCTTGGGCTCGCTCAGGCACCGAGTCGCACTGAATACGGCCATGGCTTTCTCTTCACTGATCTCGCCGTTGTCGAGCGCGGTCAGCGTCTTGGGAAGATAGGACAGCAGTGCTTGCGCCAGCGCGATCTTCCGGTTCGCCTCGCGCTCGGTGATGTCCAGGAGGCGTGCGACCTCGATCGGCGTGCCCCGCTCCTGTTCGGTTTCCACGAATTCGGCGATCAGCCGCAGCATGCGGGCGTGCGCCTGGTTGGTTTCGATTACGGACCTGCGCAGCGCTTCCGCGAGGTCGGTGTCTTCTCGGTCTACCCCAGATTCAGTCATGTCTATTACTGTCGCGGAAACTCGCGCCTGTTTCACCACTTTTCTGCGGATGGCTACGAAGTTACCTCTTTGGGGTGGTTCGCGCCTCGAATCAGCATTGTCAATGCTCCCGCGGCTGGTGAACCGGTCGACGCGCCCGTCGCGAGCCGGCGCAGCTGCAGTCCCGCGATCAGCGCCACGACTGCAGGCGCGATGTGTTGCGGCTCATCTACTTTGAGCGCGCGGAGCACAGTCAACGCGAGTTCGTCGTAGGCGGCGAAACAGCGTTGGGTCGCGTCGCGCAGGTCAGGGTCGCGGCCTGCTTGGAGATACAGTTCGAGCGGGGCGATTTCGTCGGCGCCGAACGTCATCTGCTCGAGCACCCGCTCCACTGCTGCGGCAGCCTCTTCAACAGTGATGTCACCGGTTTTGTTGGCGTTTACCAGGCCTCGGAGCTTTATCGTCTCGTTCTCGGCGAACAGCAGCATGGCTTGGCGCAGAAGTTCGGTCTGGCTCGGAAAATGATAAGTCAAGGTGCCCAGTGAAACACCGGCGTCGGTCGCGATGCGCCGGTTGGTCAGCCCGGACACCCCTTGTTCGCCGATCACCCGCAACGCGGCGCGCAGGATCGACTCGCGGGTGCTCACCATGTGGTCGCCGGACGGCGGTCGTACCAGCGTTCCGCCGACTCCAAGTGGGCGGCGAGACTGATCAAGAGCTCTTCCGAATCCGATGGCCCGAGCAATTGCGCGCCGAGCGGAAGACCGGACGCGGTGAGTCCCGCGGGAACGTTCACTCCCGGCCAGCCAAGGACGTTCCATGGCCACGCGTACGGGCACGCGGCGATCATGGCTTGGTCCGTTTCCCAGCCGGAAAGCCCTTCGAAGCTGCCGATTCGAGGCGGCGTCATGGCGGTCGTCGGCGCCAGCACCACATCGACCTGGCCGAAGACAGCGCCGACTCGTTTCCGCAACAGGGGTTCCACCGCGCGTGCGGCCCGCAGGGCAGGACCCGCGAGAACGGATCCCTGCTTCCCGTTGGAGCGCGTGCGCGGGTCGAGTTGCCGTCGATCCGGAACGCGACGGCACCAGTCCCGCACGCCGGTGAGCGAGCGCGGGAGGAAGCTGAGCCCGATGAGCCCGTAGGCCGGTTCGGCGGGTACGACTTCGTGTCCCAGGCCGCGAAGCGTTTCCGCAAGCCGCTCGATGGCGGCGCGAACCTCTGGATCGAGCTTGGTCCTGGTCGCGGTGAACGGAATGCGGGTGGACAGCCCGATGCGAAGCGGTCCGGGCGGACGTGACGCCGCGTCCCGGTATTTGCTACCGGCGTCGGCCGCGACGTCCAGCAACAACGCCGCATCGGTGACTGTTCGGGCTAGCGGGCCGAGCACGGTCAGGCCGTGGAACAACTCTGGTTCCGGAGCAGGTGAAATCCGGTCTCGTTGCGGCTTGATACCCACGAGGTTGGTCCACGCGGCCGGGATGCGCACGGATCCGGCGCCGTCCGAGCCGAGCGCGGCGGCCACGACGCCCGCGGCGACGGCTGCCGCGGAACCTCCCGAGGATCCTCCGGGCGTGTGGTCGAGGTGCCACGGGTTGCGGGTCATACCGAAGGCAGCGCCTTCGGTGAACGGCCATTGACCGATTTCCGGGGTGTTGGTCTTGCCGATGATCACCGCGCCCGCGGCACGCAACCTGCGTACCGCTTCGCAGTCCGCGGCCTTGGGAGTGAACTCGCCGCGGCAGCCGAAGGCAGTCGGCAGCCCCGCGATATCCACGTCGTCCTTGATGGCGATCGGAACGCCGAGCAGCGGTCCGCTCTCGCCCGAGGCCAGTCGGCGGTCGGCTTCGGCGGCGTCCAGGAGTGCCTGTTCCCGGCGTATCCACCGAAATGCGTTCAGCGTCGATTGGCTGGCGTCGGCCCTGGTCAGCGCGATCTTGGTCAGTTCGGTCGAGCTGACGACGCCCTCGGCCAGCAGCCGAACCTGCTCGGCGAGGCCGGCGGAGTTCACCTCGGCATCGACTGGTGGCGTCTCGGTCATCGCGGCCCCCCCAAATCCTCGTTCGTTCGAACGAACGATACGCCGCGATGACCGGGCTCGCTAGTTCGTGACGAGGGACTGCTTCGCGGTGAGGTAGGCGGGCAGCATCTGTTGGTGTTCCTCCTCGTCCAGGCCGCCCAGCGCCAGCACTACTACGCCGGAAGCCGTCGAGACCGCCAGCGCGCGGGCCCGGGACACCATTTCCAACGCCTTGTTGTCCTTGAGGTAGGTCACTTCGACGCCCTGAAGCGGTCCTGAATCCCGGTAGGTCTTCTCCGTGACGTTGCGGTCGCCCGCGACGAAAGCTTCGAGTGCCTGCCGCGGCGACTTGCCTGGCGCGTCCTCGGCCCAGATTCGCAGGAACCCGATGAATCCGGCTGGTTTCCCGTCAATTTCGCATTTGAGCGTGAAGCCGCCCTGGTGCGCGAGTGCGTCCAGGCCGGCGCCGCTGCCCGTTCCCACATCGACAGGCTTCGGCTTCCAGCCCTTGGCCACGTCGAACGTGACGGGCAGCTGACAAGGGGATCCGGTACCGCCGACCTTCTCGCCGGCCTCGGCGTTTTTCAGCTCGTCGTTCCATGGTTTGCCCGGTTGCGCCGGGGACGCGGCGGCGGACGGTGTCGCGGGCCCGGCTTCGGAGGCGTTCGAACAGCCGCCGAGCAGGATGACCGCGGCGAGCGCGGGCAACATCGCCCGCAACGGAATCTTCATGATGGGTTGCTCCCCAGTTCGGACCTGGCGTGAATGCAGCCCAAACTACCCGGCAGGCGGCGACGTTCGATCACCAGCCTGCTCGGTAACAACCTGCTGACCAGCGACGATGTCATTTCTAATGGTGACAATGCGATAGGCGTGGAGCAGCAGCCCGCACAGCAGCGCGAGGTCGACCGCGAGCGTGAGGCGCTGCATGACGCCCACAGGGAGCATGGCCGACAGGTCACTCACGTCGGGTACGTCGCGGAGTGCGTTGAACAAGTAGCTCAACCCGAACAGGGCGAGCGTGCCGACGCTGAGGAACGTCAGCTTCCGAATGCGCGCGTCCGGGACGCGTTCCAACACGGCGAAGCCGATTCCGGGGAGGCTCAGAAACGCGAAAAGGCACGCATATTGATGAATCTGACCGCTGACGGGATCTGGCCGTTCCGGCCAGCTCGCCGGGAATATCGCCGCGAGGGTGAGGCCCGTGGTCCAGATCGCGAACAAGGCGACGCAGGTTCGGGAAGCGCCGATGCCGCACGACAACAGTGCGCCAAGCAGAGCAATGGAACTGACGGCCAAGGCAAGAATGCTAGAAGCGAGCATTGCCGCTCCCTGCCCGGAAATCACGTAGCTGGACAACGTGTCGAACAGCGGGTCGCGGTTGCTGACCGCGTGCATGAGCAACATCGTGAATGCGCCCCATGCCATGGTCGCCGCGGAAACCGCGACCCACACTCTCGCCCGTGCCGCGTTCACGTTCCCCGCGACCTGCGCCCTCATCTGCCCCATGCAGACGAGATTAGCCACGGGATGCCTGTCTCAATATCGGGGAGACTCCCCGATATTTGGTGGGGTTTACACCACTGTGCTGTCGAACGTAACCAGAACCAGAGCCTGGTCGTCATGGCGCTTCGCGCGCGGCCACCGTGCGCCGTCCGGGTCCGACTCCTCAGCTTCCCGGACCGCGTCGAGGACCGCGGTCATGCCTTTGCCTTGTGCGAGTTCGAGGGCTTCGCGCCAGTCGAAGAGGTGGTAGTCGTCGACGCCGACCGCGACACCGTCCGTGGCGAGCAATATCGCGTCGACATCGGCACGCCGCCAGGTGCGGCGAACGGCACGATGCGCGGCGGTGGGCACCGCCTCCGCAACCCAGAATCCGCCTGGTGAGTTCCGCTGGTAGCGCACGTCGGCCCGAGTGCGTAACCGGCCTCGGTCGCGAAGCTCGATGATTCGGTTGTCGGCGACGACATCCGTGCCATTCGGGCCGACACGGCCGAACGCCACGACCGGGCTGTCCGCCAGCACTAGACTTTCCACGATTTCTTCGGTCCAGCGCACGATCGCGACGGTGCTCGACGGCGCGTTTCCCGGCCGCAGATCGTGCTGTGCCGCGACGCCGGCGATGGCCTTCGCGAGCAGATCGGCCAGATCGCCTTCCGGGTTGGTAAGCAGTTCGTCGGCGAGCTGTGCGGACAGCAGACCCGCGTACCAGCCACCGCTTGGCAGGTCAGGATGCGGCGAGGTCGCTCCGTCGAGCAACAACACGGCGTTGTCCAGCCGTACCACGTGGTCTTCCGTCGGCCGCGCGGCTCCGTCGACGCCGACACCCGCACGCTCGGCAACCTCTATCTTCGGCACCGGCAGACACTAAGCCTGGCCGGCCCGTTCTGGCGAGTGCCCGATGGCCGGGTCACAGTTCCGGTTCGCGCCAGGCGACGAGCGGCAGCAGCGCTTGCGTGATCGCGCCGATGCTGAGTGCGTAGACCACAGTGCCGATACCGACGGTTCCGCCGAGCAGCCAGCCGGTGGCGAGCACGGAAACCTCGATACCGGTGCGGACGAGCCGTACTGACCAACCAGTCCGGGCCGACAGCCCGGTCATCAGCCCGTCGCGAGGGCCCGGCCCCAGTCGAGCGCCGACGTACGTGGCGGTGGCGAGGCCGTTCAACAGCACGCCGCCGATCATCAGCACCAGTTGCCAGACCAAGCGGTGCTGGTCGGGTAGTACGGCGCGGACGAGGTCGACGGTCACCGAAATGGTGAAGATGTTGAGCACCGTGCCGATTCCCGGGCGTTGCCGCAGCGGGACCCAGAGCAGCAGCACGCCGACGGAGACGACCGCGGTGACAGTGCCGAACGTCCAGCCGGTGATTTTCGTGAAGCCGTCGGTGAGCACGTCCCACGGGTCAAGGCCCATGCCGCTCCTGGTGAGCATCGCCATGCTCGCGCCGTACAGCGCGAGCCCGCCGAGCAACTGCGGAAAGCGGCGTGCGGGGTTTCTGGAGGGGGCCACAGGGCGGAGATCGACTTGGGTCACCTCCTCACTATGGAAGTTCAGTGGCTTGAAGAACACGACCAATATGGAAGAATTGGCCTGATGAGTTCGCTGATCTCGCCGAGTGGACAGATATCGGCTCGCCGATTGGCCTCCATGCTCGGCGCATGGCGTAGCGGTTCACGGCAAGGTGCGGCAGACCTCGCCGCGGCGATCGAGCTGCAGGTGCTGGACGGCCAGCTCGCCGTCGGCACCCGGTTGCCCGCCGAGCGTCAGCTTGCTGAGGAACTCGGGACGAGCAGGACGCTCATCGGTGCCGCGTGGGACCGGTTGCGGGAAAGCGGCATGGTGGAGAGCCGCCGCGGTGCCGGCTCTTGGGTCGCTGCCCGTGGCAGGGGCGGGCTTGAACCGTCACTGCCGGAAAGCGCTGACGCCATCGATTTCGCCCGCGCGTCGCCGTCGGCCGCGGGCGGCATCATTCCCGCGCTCGACACCGCCCGGGTCGCGTTGGCGGACCACCTTGGCGAACACGGCTACAGCGACCGCGGCCTGTTCGTGCTGCGAGACCGCATCGCCCGCCGCTACACCGAACGCGGGCTGCCCACGACGCCGGACCAGGTGATGATCACGAACGGGGCGCACCACGGGTTCGTGCTCGCGCTGCGCATGCTGGCAGGGCCGGGCGATCGCGTGCTCGTGGAGAACCCGAGCTATCCCAACGCGCTGGAGGCGATCAGGGCCGCGCACGCGATCCCGGTCCCGGTGGCGCTGGACGCCGCGGGTGACCAAGGCTGGGACATCGCCGGGATCGAGGCTGCCGTACGGCAGTCGTCGCCGAGGCTCGCGTACCTGGTGGTCGATTTCCAGAACCCGACCGGGCTGCGGCTCGACGCCGAAGGCCGCGAGCGCCTCGGTGCGGTTCTGAGTCGTGCCAGGACGCCGTTCGTGGTGGACGAAACGTTGGTGGAACTGGACTTGGACGGTGACGAGGCGCCGCCGCCCCTGGCCGCTTCCGCGCCGGAGTTCGCGATCACGATCGGGTCGTCGTCCAAGTCGCATTGGGGCGGTCTGCGTATCGGCTGGCTGCGGGCGTCGGTGGACGTCATCACGCGGCTGGTGTCGGCTCGGTTCATGATCGACCTCGGCTCGCCGGTGTTCGAACAGCTGGTGCTCGCGGAACTGCTCGCGGACCCGACCCCCCTGCTGCGCAGGCGCCGTGAGGAGTTCCTGACCAACCGGGACGCGCTCGTGGGCGCGCTGCGGCGGTATTGCCCAGACTGGTCTTTCCGCGTGCCGGGCGGTGGGCTGTCGCTGTGGTGCCGGCTGTCGGAGCCGATGAGCACGCGGCTTGCCGTCGCGGCGGGAACCCATGGCGTGCACCTCGTGCCCGCGGCGCGGTTCGGTGCGTACGGAGGGCTCGAGCGCTGGGTGCGGCTGCCATACGGGCTGCCGCCGGAACGCTTGCACGAAGGGGTCCGCAGGCTCAGCGCGGCAGTGCGGTCGATCCGTGCGGGCGCCGCGGGCGGGGTGGACCTGCCGGTGACATAAAACAGCCGGTGCGCCGGGCGGATCCGTTGCTCCAGGGAGGTCCAACGGCGTCACGCCCAGCGCACCGGCTATGGGTGCCGCGGCTGCTTCCCGGCACAGCCCCTCGACGTGCCGGGAAGCGCCAGCGACTCAGGCGCGCATCGGGCTGGTGCCCCTGTTCGGCGCGGTGAACAGGAACGCCCGATATGCGCCTGGTGTCGGTCCCGGCGCCGCGGGGGCAACGCGGCGCCGGGACCAGGACCCGACCCGGCCGGGCGCGGTCGGCCGATCGGGAAGTCGTGAAGTCATGACGAAAACCCCTGGGGGAGAAGGAAAGCCGGAACGGTGCCAGCGGAGGTGCGGCGTGCGAACCAAGAAGTTGATCTTGGTTTGGACACGGTCCTCCCCGGCGGAGTGGTCCCGGGGTCAGTCGGGCGAGGTCGTCGGCAGGGCGGCATCCCTGCCCGCACCGTCGGCCGAATGGTCGCGACTGGTGCCGATCAGCTCGAGCTGGGTGTGGTTCGCTGCGGAGCCGGCGATGGCGAACGGGTGACGATGGCCGCCGCCGTTGTCGTGTCCGGTGCCCGCGGCGCAGGTCGGCGCCGAGGGCGCGGTAGGGGCGAACGGCGCTTGGCCGCCGCCGGAACCGCCGCCTTGCTCCTGGTCCGCCTTGACGATGACCTTGCCCGCGAGTGTGACGGTGCGGCCAGAGGTGGCAGCACCGTAGTCGGTGCTGGAGCGTAAGGATTCCGAGACGGCCGCGCGGGTGGGCGCCGGTGCGGCGGCGATGTCCCCGGGCGCTGGCGGCGCCTGCGGCGGCACGGCTGGTGTGGAACCCGGTTCCGGCGCGCTGCCTGGCATGTCGGGGAACGGCGAATGGCCGGGCCTGGCGCCGGGCACCGCGATGGTGACCGTGCCGCCGCTGCCGCTACTGCCCCCGTCGAGCAGCGGCAGCGTGGGCAGGATGCCGCCGTCGCCGTTGCCGGGGCTGGTGTTACCCGGCGAAGGGTGCGGTTTCGTCGGGCAGGTGATCGGCGCGCCCACCGCATCGCCGACGGTGCCGATCAGTCCGCCGACGGTGTCGGTCACGGTGGACACGGTGTCGGTGACCGTGGAGAGCAGGCCGCCCACCAAGCCGCCGATCAGGCCGCCGTCGTTGTGCTGCTTCGGCGTCGCCGTGCGGTTTCGTGCGGGCGGCTGGCTTTCCTGCTGCTCGCTCGTGGCGGGTTTACCGGCCCTGCGGTGCGAGGGTTCCTCGGCAGGTTTCGGCGCCGGGGCCTCCGGGGTGCCGGAGGTGGGCGGCGTGCTGGGGCTCGTCGCGGGTTCGTCCGGAACGGGCTGCGGCGAGGGCGCGGTGGCGGGCTGATCCGGCGGGACGGGCATCGCCGACACCGTGCCGGACTGGCCCGTGCCGGAACTTCCGGAGTCGCTCTCGTCGGCCGAGGCGTGCCCGGCCAGCAGTACGCCGAGTAGCCAGGCCGCGCAGGCGAAGCCGGCGATGACCAGCAAACGGGTGAGCACACGGGACAGCGCTGGTCCGGAGCGAGGCACGAGATTCGCGCTGCTCACCGCCACCACCACCGTCCGGGCCTTGAACTCGTGCGTTGGTCGCCCGAGTCTGATCTTGCTGCGGTCTCATCTGGCCAGGTCGCAGTTCCCCCGAAGCTGCACTATTTCTAGCATCGCTGGCGAGTGTTTCACCTCGGCGGCGACGGATCCACCCCGGAAGGCGGAACGGGCCTACCGTCTTCGGTGGACACAATTCCGGTGTTGATCACTGAGGGTGCATCACGGCTCGGCCGTTCGCGGCATCTTACCCCACGTTAGGCCGCTGACCTGAGGTTATGGGGAGCCGTCTCGCGGAAAGTGCCGTCCCAATCACGTCGTGTCGCCAGCAGGGCGGCCGAACGGCGAAAGGGAGACAGCGTGCGGGCTACGGAGATACCCCAAGTGGGGGAGATCGGCACCTTGCCGTTCACGGACCTTTCCCGCACGGTGCTCGCCGTCGCCAGGGGGTTCCGCCTCTGCGAAGCCGATGTCCGGGACGTCGTGCAGAGCACCTGGCTCACGTTCTTCCGGCGAAGGGAAACGATTCGGGACCTGGCATCGCTGCCAGCCTGGTTGTCCACCACGGCGCGTCGTCACGCGCTGGCGCTGGTCCGGCGGCGACGGGAGTTCCCGGTGCCCGATCTCGGCATGGGCGTCGCGGATCCCGAGACCCCGGAGCTGGCCGCGATGCTCGCCGATCGCGACCGCGTGCTGCACCACGCGATCCTCCGCCTGCGGCAGCCCTACCGCGCGATCGGGGAGCTGCTGGTGCGGGACCCGGTTCCGACGTACGTGGAAATGGCCGCTGAGCTCGGTGTGGAGCCAGGGACGGTCGGCCCGATGCGAACTCGCTGCTTGAAACTCCTCCGGCGCTTGCTGCTCGCCGAAGGCATCGACGGCTGGTGAAGCCTCAGCCGAGTTCGCGCAGGCGGGCGACGCCCTCGTCGAGTACGTCGTCCTGCTTGCAGAACGCGAAGCGCAGCAGGTGGTCCCAGCCCTCGGTCCGGTCGGTGAACGCCTTCACCGGCACGGCCGCCACACCGGCCCGCTCGGGCAGTTGGAACGCCAGCTCGGTGGCGTCGGTGAAGCCGAGCGGCCTGATGTCGGCGCAGACGAAGTAGGTGCCCGCGCACGGCCGCACGGTGAATCCGGCGTCGGCCAAGCCCGCGGAAAGCCGATCGCGTTTCGCGGCGAGCGACTGCCGCAGGCTTTCGACCCAGTCGAGTTCGTGGTCGAGCGCGTACGCGACGGCGGGCTGGAGCGGCCCGCCCGACACGAACGTCATGAACTGCTTCGAGGCCTTCACCGCGGCGACCAGCTCGGCCGTCGCGCACACCCACCCGATCTTCCAGCCGGTGCAGTTGAACGACTTGCCCGCGCTGGAGATCGACACGGTTCGCGACCGCATCCCCGGCAAGGTCGCCAGCGGGATGTGCTCGCCGTCGTCGAAGACGAGGTGCTCGTACACCTCGTCGGTGATGGCGATGAGGTCGTGTTCGACGCACAGCGCGGCGAGCGCTTCGAGCTCGGTGCGGGTGAACACCGTGCCGGTGGGATTGTGCGGGGAGTTGACCAGGATTGCGCGCGTTCGCGGCGTGATCGCGGCACGCACGGCGTCGGGATCCAGCGCGAACCGGCCCGCGTCGTCCTCGACCAGCGAAACGGTTCTGCGGGTCGCGCCGGCGAGCGCGACCGCCGCCGCGTACGAGTCGTAGTACGGCTCGATCACGATCACTTCGTCGCCGGGCTCGGTGAGGGACAACAGGCTGGCCGCGATCGCCTCGGTGGCGCCAGCGGTGACCAGTATCTCGCTGTCCGGGTCGTAGTCGACGCCGTAGCGCGCGCGGTGCCGGGCGATCGCGGCGCGCAACTCCGGCCTGCCGGGGCCCGGCGGGTACTGGTTCGCGCCCCCGAACAGGGCGTCCTTCGCGGCTTCCAACATCGCGGGCGGCCCGTCGCTGTCCGGGAAGCCCTGGCCGAGGTTGACCGCGCCGGAGCGGACGGCGAGGGCGGTCATCTCGGCGAAGATGGTCGAACTGAACGGTTGCAGGCGGGAGACCAGAGCGGGTTGACGCACGAGAACGCATCCTCACGGACAATGGGCCTGTGGAGCAACTCACCTCGGCAGAGCAGCCACCGGCAGAGCAGCGGGCGATCGGCCAGGCGCGTGAACCCGGCAGGCCGGCCGACCCGCCTGGCGGGCCGCAGGGCGAAGAGGCCAAGCGGCTCGCGCTGCGCAAGATGAAACTGGTCGCGCTGTCGTTCCTGCTCGGCGCGACCGTGGTCTTCCTGCTGGCCAGGTGGGCGGAGACGGCGGGATGGCCGGGCTGGGTCGGCTACGCGCGCGCGGCGGGCGAAGCGGGCATGGTCGGCGCGCTCGCCGACTGGTTCGCGGTCACCGCACTGTTCCGGCATCCGCTGCGGTTGAAGATCCCGCACACCGCGATCATCCCGAACAAGAAGGACGCGCTGGGCAACAGCCTCGGCGAGTTCGTAGGAAGCAACTTCCTGTCCGAGACGGTGGTGCGGGACAAGCTGCGCCGCGTCGACATTTCGAAGCGGCTCGGCGGCTGGCTCGCGCAGCCGGAAAACGCCGAGCGGGTCACGTCGGAGCTGGCGACCGTCGTCCGCGGTGCGGTGACCGTGCTCCGGGACGAAGACGTGCAGGCCGTCATGGAGCAGGCCGTGGTGCGGCGCGTCGTGGACAAGCCGTGGGGCCCGCCGCTGGGCAAACTGCTCGCCGGCGTGTTCGCCGACGGCGCCCACCACAAGCTGGTCGACCTGATGTGCGATCGCGCCTACGAGTGGGTCCGCGACAACCACAGCGCGATGCTGCGGGTGGTTTCGGACCGCGCGCCGTCGTGGTCGCCGAAGTTCGTCGACGAGATGTTGGCGGACAAGGTGTACGGCGAGGTCCTGTCGTTCGCGTGGGCGGTCAAGACCGACGTGAACCATCCGATGCGGCTCGCGCTGGACAAGTTCCTCGGCGAGTTCGCGCAGGATCTGCAGACCGATCCGGACACCATGGCCCGCGCCGAGCAGGTCAAGGCGCAGGTGATCGAGCACGCCGAGGTGCAGAAGCTGATCGGGTCCGCGTGGGCGACCGCGAAGGAGATGCTGCTCGGCGCCGCCGAAGACCCGTCGAGCGAGCTGCGCAAACGCGTTCGTGAAGGCCTGCGCACGCTGGGTGAGCGGCTCATGTCGGACGACTCGTTGCGCGAGAAGGTCGACGGCTGGGTCGAAGGCGCCGCCGCTTACGTCGTCTCGAACTACTCGAGCGAGATCACCACGATCATCACCGACACCGTCGAGCGGTGGGACGCCGAGGAGACGTCGCGCAAGATCGAATTGCAGGTCGGGCGCGACCTCCAGTTCATCAGGATCAACGGGACGGTGGTCGGCGCGCTCGCCGGGCTGGTGATCTACGGCGTTGGTCAGCTGTTGTTCTGAGGACCACGGTGTTCACCCGTTGGTTCCTTGACATCCCCAGGCTGTGCGCTGCTCCACCAGTTGTGCACCGAAGTTATCCACAGGCGACGGGGTTGTCCACACCCCAATCTGTGGGTAACCCCGGCGGGTTACAACATCTAGGTGAGAAGGCTTGCCTATCTCCCTCTGTGACCGATGGCCACTGGACGTAACCTGCGAGTGGATCACGTGGGTTCGGCCGCGGCCCGCTCTCGCCAGGCGCGCGCCTTCTCCCGGTTGCCGCACACCCGCATCGAGCACCACGTGCGCGAGTGGTTGCGCGACTGGTCGTAGAACGCCCAGCGGCAGTCGTCCGCGGGGCAGATCTTCACCCGGTCCCAAAGGCCGAGCACGGCCAGCCGCGCGGCAGCGCCCAGCACCGCGCCGGTCGCCGACGTCGTCGCGAACGCGGGCCCGTCGGTGTCGACGCGGACTTCGATGGCCGCACTCGCCTCGCGCGGCATCGAATCGGGGTCGCCCGCGGCCGCCCGCAGCGCTGCTCGGGCCGAGCGCGCACCGGTCAGGTGTCCCGGCGTCAAACCACGTTCCGCTGCCCAGCTCTGCCATGATTCGGCGGAGTGCAGCGCGTCGGTGCCTTCCTCGACGTCGAGCGTGTTCAGGAAGGCGATCACCAGCGCGGCGTCCGGGTGTTCGGGTCGCTCGCTCACCACATCAGTGTAGGTCGTGTCAAGACCGGGTTTTCGCCTCGCGGGAGGTCCACCAGCCGCGGAGGTGGTCGTCGATGAGCCGGTGTGCCGATCGCGTGGTGACGAGCCCGAGCGCGAAGTGCTGGGTGATGCCGTCGACGAACGTTCGAAGCGCTCGCGTCTCGCCTGCCGTGTTCAGATCGGGCCGGATTTCGCCGGCGTTCTTGCCGTAGTCGATCAACCAGGCCAGTAGTTTGCCGCTCTTTTCGTGGTGCTCGCGGAGTACCGCCCTGAAGTCCTCGCGGACCGCGGCGGCGGCGGTGAAGGTCAGCCAGACCGTCGCTTCGGCGCGCTGCCCGGAGCCGGCGAGGGACATTTCCTGCAGTGTGATCGACAGCAGTGTCTTGGCCGAACCCTTGCTGCCGGACGTGTCGATGCGGCGCGCGCCCCGTTCCTGCGTCTTCGCGATGATGTGGTCGAGGGCGAATCCGAGCATCAGATCCCCGGTGGGGAAGGTGCGCTGGACGGCGCCCATCGAGACCTCCGCTCGCGCGGCGACGTCCCGGAGGGTGACGCCTTCGATGCCGCGGTCGGCGATCAGGTCGCATACCGCGTCGGCGATCCGGCGCCGCCTCGCGTCGTGGTCGACGTGTCTTGGCATGTGCCGATCATGCCTTCCTCGTTCCGATGCGCTTGCATCGATACGATGCTACCGTGTTGTAGTGATGCAAATGCATCGGAACGGAGGTTGGGGATGTCGGTGTTGTCCGGTCGTGGGTCGCGGACCGCGTTGTGGGTCTCGGCCGCGCTGTTTTCGGTGCAGGGCTTCGGTTCGGTGATCACTGAAGCGGCGTGGCATTCGTCGTTCGGGATTTCCGGGATCCTCGTCGGCGCGGGTGCGCCGGTGTGGATTTCCTGGGTGATCGGCGGGATCGGCCTGGTGCTGTTGGGGTGCGTGCTCGCGGTGTCGCTGCCACGCGGGCGGCGGCAGGCGGGTTGCGGCGTTCCTCGGTAACTCCCATAATCGTTTCACTGGTTATGGCAAGCACGAGGAGGATGTATGACCGCCGCAATCCCGAAGCTGGGTTCCGTGGTGCTCGACTGTCCTGAGCCGATCGAGTTGGCCCGGTTCTACGCGGCCGTGCTCGACTGGCCCGCGGAGCTGGACGTGTCCGAGGATGGCGGATGGGTCGACCTGCCCAACCCCTCGGGCGGCGCGGTGCTCGCCTTTCAGCGTGTCGACGGGTACCTCGCGCCGGACTGGCCGTCGCAGGAGCGTGCGCAGCAGTTCCACCTCGATCTCGAGGTTCCCGATCTCGATGCGGCGCAAGAGCGCGTCCTCGGCCTCGGTGCCAAGTTGCTCGACGACAAGCCGCGGACGTTCCGCGTCTACGCCGATCCGGCGGGTCATCCGTTCTGCTTGTGCGTGTGTTGACGCCTGGCGGACGGACATGCGTAGGCTGATATACGTGATTTGTCCGAAGTGTCAGAACGTGATGAAGACTGTCGACAAGGGCGGCGTGCACATCGAGCAGTGCGAGGGGTGCCGCGGCATCTTCCTCGACCGCGGCGAGCTCGAGCAAATCGCCGGCGCGGAAAGCGCCTACTACGCCAATCAGGCACCACCGCCGTACCAGCCGCCCGCCCATCACGGCGGGCACGCGCCGACCGCGCGGTACGGACACGGCGATTCGCCGCGGCCCTACCGCGGCGGATACGGCGATTCGCCTGGTCCGTTCCGGGGCGGTTACGCGGATTCGCCGCGCGGCTACCGAGGCGGGTATTCGGACTCGCCGGGGCCGTACGGCAGGGGCGGGCACCGCAAACGTCGCGGCAGCTTCCTCGAGAACCTGTTCGACTGACGCGTGCTCGACCTGAAGATCTGCCCGGTGTGCGGTGATCGCGCGGAATGGCCGGTCGTCGCCGACGACGTGTTGTCGTGCGCGAGATGTGGGCACCGGTGGCCGTTCCGGCGGCTACCGCTGTTCGCGCTGACCGGCCCGAGCGGCGCGGGGAAGTCGACGGTCGGCCCGCTGCTGGCCAAGCGTCTCGCCGACCGGTTCGTGGTCCTCGAACAGGACGTGCTGTGGACGGCGGGCCTTCGTGACGACGTCGACGGGCATCCCGGGTTCCGATCCGCGTGGCTCCGGCTCGCCGCGATGATCCACCAGAGCGGCAGGCCGGTGGTGCTGTGCGGCACGGTCGCGCCGCCGGAGTTCGAAACGCGGCCGGAACGCGTGCTGTTTTCGGGCATCCACTACCTGGCGCTGGTCGGTGACGAGGCGACGCTCCGGCGGCGACTGCTCGCCCGACCGGCGTGGCGGGAGTGGTCGGAACCGCGGGTCGCCGAGATGCTGGAGTTCGCCACCTGGCTGCGCGACACCGCGGCGACGATGGAACCGCCGGTCGAAGTGTTCGACACGACCGCGGAACCGATCGAGGCGGCCGTCGACCACGCGGAGCGGTGGGTGCTCGGCCGATGGGCGGCTCACCCGTCGAGCGGCCAGGTCGGGCCGTCCGGCCTGTCGAGCCAAAAGCTCTGACGCCGCGGGCTGACCGTCACGCCGAACCTGCGGCGGGTCGGCTTCCCGAGCGCCTTCCACTCCTCGCGGGCTCGTTCGACGTCGTCCCAGAGTCGCCGCGGGCCGCCTTGGTCGACGGTGTTCCCGGTTCGCGTCGCCCATGACCCGTCGGGATGGGTGAATGTCACCGACCCCGCGTCGTGTCGTGGCGTGACGCCAGCCAGTGCGAGGCCGGCGAAGAATTCGAACGGGCTCGACGGGTCTGTCACTTCGGAAACCGGCAGGCTCGTCGTCCGCGCCTCGCTTTCCCTCGCCGCTGGAAGGGACGCGGGTTTCCGATGCGCGCGCATCGGCATGAATCTGCCATCCCTGGCGAGCACGCGGCCTTCGCCACGCGCGCCCTCGCCCGCGACGAGGCGGACGAGTCCCGCGCCGATCGGCCTGTGCAGTGTGGTCACGACCAGCCCGCCCGGCCTCGTCTGCGCGAGCCAAGCCGGCGGGATCGGCGATACCGCGCAGGTGCACAGCACCCGGTCGAACGGCGCTTCGGCCGGCAGGCCGAGCGCGCCGTCGGACGCCTGGCACGCCGGGGCGTAGCCGACCGCGCGGAGTGCGGCACGGGCCGAGGACACGAGCGCCGGGTCGATGTCCACTGTGGACACGTTCGCGTCGCCGAGCCGCGCGCACAGCAGTGCCGCGTTGTACCCGGTCCCGGTGCCGATTTCCAGCACGCGGTCGCCTTCGCGGACGCGGAGCTCCTCGAGCATGATCGCCATGATCGACGGCATGCTCGACGAACAGGTCGGGACGCCGATGACGGGGCCCTCGGCGCGCGCGACTTCCCACCGTTCCGGCGAGTCGTCGAGCTGGGTGACCAGAACGCGGTCGCGGTAGACGTGGTCGAGCCAGCCGTCGTCGCCTGCCTGGACGGCCGCCCAGCGATCGCCGTCCGCCACGAAGAACCGCGGCAGGAACAGCTGCCTCGGTACCGCGCGGAACGCCTGGACCCAGCGCGGGTCGGAGAGCGCGCCGTCTTCGCGAAGCGAGTCGACGAGTCTGCGCCGACGGCGGATCGTGGCCATTTTCCCAGCTTATCGCGGTGACACGAGACACACCCGATAGTTGCAAGCAGAGTGCTTGCAACTGCTAGCACGCTCGCGTACCGTCGGTGTGGTCGTAAGGAGGTGACCGGATGACAGAGCCGCGAGAGCCGGCGACCGGGCCGATCGACAAGGTCGCCGACATAGCCTCCGACATCGGCGAGTACATCCGGCAGCAGCGCAGCAACGCGAAGATCTCGCTACGCCAGCTGTCGAAACTGGCCGGCGTGTCCAACCCCTACCTAAGCCAGATCGAGCGCGGGGTGCGCAAGCCCAGCGCGGAGATCCTGCAGCAGATCGCCAAGGGACTCCGGATTTCGGCGGAGGCCCTGTACGTCCAGGCCGGAATCCTGGACCTGCCGACCGGTGGCCCCGTGCCCGAGGCGATTCGGTCGGACACCGAGCTTTCCGAGCGGCAGAAGCAGGTCCTGCTCGACGTCTACGAGTCGTTCCGCAGGGAGAACCAGGCGACGCGTTCGGCCCGAGAAACCACAGCGCCGGAAGACACGGCGCACCAAAACCCCGCGGCGCCCAACCCGCCCCTCAACGGTGCCGCGCCTTTCCGAGGAGTGAACGAACAATGACCGCACCCAAGACCGAAGACGTTCGCAAGGCCGTCAACACCGCCCTCGAGCAGGTCCGCACGCCGCTGCTCGCCGCGCTGGGCGCTGGCAACCTGGCCAGCCAGGCCGTCGTCGACGCCGTGAGCAAGGCCAAGGAGCGCGTGAACGAGAGCAGCGAAGCGGCCCGCAAGAACTTCGAGGAGTTCCCGACCGACGTCGAGAGCCTCCGCGAGAAGCTGGACCCGGCCGAGCTGCGCAAGGTCATCGACGAGTACACCGAGGCCGCCATCAAGCTGTACAACAAGCTGGCCGAGTCCGGTGAGCAGGCGTGGGACAAGATCGCCGCCCAGCCGCAGGTCAAGAAGGCCCTGGAGCAGCTCGAGGACGCACTCCAGACCGCGCAGGACAGGGTCGAAGAGGTCACCGGCGACGCCCGTGAGCGCGTCGACGGCGTGCTCGGCAAGGTGACCAAGCGGACCCGCTCCGCCGGCGAGAAGACCGCTCGCAAGGTGACCGAGGTCGCCTCCGAGGTCGCGGACAAGGTCGAAGAAGCAGGCGACGAGGTCGCGCACGAGACCCGCAGCGCGACCCGCAAGGCCGCGAACAAGACGGCCCCGCGCGCCGCGAGCACGACGCGCCGCACCACCACCGCGTCGACGGCGAAGAAGACCACCGCGCCGAAGACCGAGAAGTAAGCGTCCCGCTTCCCGGGCCCCCGGCACCCGCTCGAGGTGCCGGGGGCCCGTTTTGTCCCCGGCACCTCAAGTACGCTGATGGTGTGCCGCAAACCGCCTTTTGGATCTGCTGGGTCATCGACCAGCTCGGAACACTGGCGGCGTTGTTCGCGTTCGTGCACGCCCTGCTGCAGCGCGCCGACGCCTACGCCGCGGCCGATCGCAAGACCAAGCCCCTGTGGCTCGCGATCACCGGCGGCGCCACGGTGATCATGGGGCTGACCGGGTTCTGGGGCAACGGCACGATCTTCTGGCTCGCCGGCATGGTCGCCTCGCTCGTCTACATCGTGGACGTCCGGCCGAAGCTCATCGAGGTCCAGCGCGGCGGCCGGAACTGGTAAGTACGCTGGCCGCGTGACCACCTGGACCATCGCCGGAACCCTGACCGTCGAGCCCGCGGCCCAGCGCACGGACCTCCTCGCGGAGCCCGTCGCCAAGGCGCTCGCCGCACTCGCCGATCGTAACGCGGTCGGTGTCGCCGCCATCGACGCCGACCTCGCGGGCACGGCCGCGTTCTGCGAGGCGTACTCGTCGCCGCTGTCGGCGTCGGCGAACTGCGTCGTCGTCGCAGGAAAGCGCTCGGGCGAAGTGCGCTACGCCGCCGCGCTCGTGCTCGCGACCACTCGTGCCGACGTCAACGGCGTCATCAAACGCCGCCTCGACGTCCGGAAGGCGTCCTTCGCGCCGATGGACGAAGCCGTTTCGCTCACCGGCATGGAGTACGGCGGGATCACCCCGGTCGGGCTGCCCGCGGACTGGCCGATCCTGATCGACAAGGCCGTCGCCGAAGCGCCCGAACTGGTCATCGGCAGCGGGATCCGCGGCAGCAAGCTGCTCATCCCCGGCCCGGTCGCCGCGTCGCTGCCCGGTGCGGAGGTCATCGACGGCCTAGCGCGCTGATGACCAAGGTGTGGATGCGGTACCTCTCCGGTGCCGACATCGACTCGCTCGGCATCACCGACGCGGACATCGTCGGCGCGGTCGAGGACGTGCTCGCCGACCACGGCACCGGGCGCGTGGTGTTCGAGCCGCGGACGCACCTCGTGCCGGACAACGGCGGCAAGGGCCATTTCAACGTGTTGCGCGGGCACTTGTCGGCGAAGCGGGTCAGCGGTGTGAAAGTGGTCGGCGACTTCGTCGCGAACTTCGAACGCGGCCTGCCCAGCGAAATGGCGCTGATCCTGCTGCTCGACCCGGAAACGGGCATGCCGCGCGCCATCGTGGACGGCACGATGATCACCGACGCCCGCACCGGCGCGATGACCGCGGTCGGCGCCAAGTACCTGGCTCGCCGCGACGCGAAGGTACTCGGGCACGTCGGTGCGCGCGGCACGGCGTGGTGGAACGTGGTGCTGCTGGACTCGGTCTTCGACTTCGACGAGATCCGGGTGACCAGCAAACGGCCGGAATCGCGCGCGGACTTCGCGGACCGCCTTTCCACGCGGCTCGGCAAACCGGTCCTGGCGTGCGAGACCTGGGAGGAGACGCTCGACGGCGCGGACATCCTGGTCGAAGCATCCCGGCTGACCGCACCGGAGCCGCTGCTGCGCAAGGAGTTCGTGCGGCCGGGCGCGTTGCTGGTGCCCTACGGCACGATCAGCGCGCTGGAGCTCGACCTGCTCGACGTGGTGGACAAGGTCGTCGTGGACGACTGGCGCGAATCGCGGTCCGGCAACTCCGCGTTCGGTGCGTTGCGGCCGCAGCTCGACGCGGGCCTGCTCACGGAGGAGCGCGTGCACGCCGAGATCGGCGACGTCGTCGCGGGCAGCAAGCCGGGCAGGGAGGACGACCGGGAACGCGTGCTGTTCTGGCATCGCGGTCTGTCCACGACGGACCTTGCGGTCGCGCACCTGATCCTCGGCAGGGCGGAGCAGGCCGGCGTCGGCACGATGCTGCCGTATCGATGAGTGACCTACTGGGGGCGGCCATGGTGGACATCCGCGCGATCGCCGACGGCGCGCGAGTGGAGTTGAACAGTGCTCAGCTCGACGTGCTCGCCGCGGGCCGCACGGCCGTGCTCGCCGCGCTGGCGAGCGGCACGCGACCCGTGTACGGCGTGAACACCGGCATGGGCCGTTTCGCCGACGTTCCGCTGACCCTGGAACAGCAGGCACAGCACCAGCGGAACCTGCTGATCGGGCGTGCGGTCGGCGGACCGCCGTGGCTGCCGGAACGCGACGTCCGAGGCTTGCTCGCGGCACGGCTGCAGGATTTCCTGGCACCGGAAGCGGGGGTGAGCGCCGAACTCGTCCGTTTTCTCGCCGACCGCCTGAACGACGGGTTCGTACCTGCCGTGCCCCGGGCGGGGCTCGGCAGCGCGGGCGAGATCATCCCGCTCGCGCACGCGTTCCAGACCTTCGCCGGGATCGGGACCGTGCTGGACGGCGATGACGAAATACCCGCCGCGGACGCGCTTTCCCGTCGTGGCGTCGAGCCGTACGTCCTCGGTCCGAAAGAAGGCGTGAGCCTGATCCAGGGCGCGCCGCTCGCGAGGGCGCACGCCGTCCTGCGGGGCGTCGATGCCGCCCGCGCGGTCGAAGTCACGTTGCTGTGCACCGCCGGTGCGGTCGACATCCTCGGTGCGCCGCTGGCCGGTTACGACCCCGCGCTCGGCGGCGCCGATTCCGTGCTCACCGACGTTCTCGGCGAGGTTTTCGCACTGGTGAAGGTTGCCGCTGTGCGCGAGGGCGTGGTGCAGGCCCCGGTGTCGGCGCGGGTCGGTCCGCGGGCGATCGCGCACGCACGCCGGGTGCTGCGCGAACTCGCGGAGACGGTCGAGCGCGCCGTGGGAGTTCCCGCGGACTCACCCGCGTTCATCGACGGCGAGTTCGTTTCGACGACCGGTTTCCACGCCGCCGACCTCGGGCTCCGGATGGACGCGGTGACCGCCGCGCTGGTCCACCTCGGCGAGATCGGTGTGCAGCGGTTGCACCGGATGCTCGACGAACGGTTCACCGGATTGCCCGCGCAGCTCGCCGCCGAACCGGGGCCGCACGCGGGGCTCTCCCCGTTGCACAAGCGCGCGGCGGGCGAGTTGCACGCGCTGCGGCGGCTCGCGGCGCCCGCCACGGTCGGTTCGGCAGACACGTCCGCGGGCCAGGAGGACGTGCAGGCGTTCGCGCCCGCGGCGGGGGAGCAGCTGCGCGCGGCGGTCGAACACCTCATGGTGGTCTCCGCGTGCGAGCTGCTCGCCGCGTGCCAGGCGGATCACCTCCGGGGCGCGAACGCGGCGGCGCCCGGCGTGCGCGCGGTCTACGCGTGGGTCGGCGAAACGGTCGACCCGGTGCTCGTGGACCGGCCGCTCGGTCCCGATCTCGAACGGCTCGGGAAAAGGCTGAAACTTCTCGACGCGTGATGTAGAGGCGCGGGCGGCGGCTCCGACTTGCTCGCGAAAGGCGCCGGAAGGGCGCCGCGGAACCGAGGAGCCGAAATGACCAAGTACCTGCTCACGATGCACATCGACCCGGCCGTCATGGCGAATCTGACCAAGGAGCAGAACGACGACATCATGAACGGGCACGGCGCGTTCATGGAGACGACCAAGGCCAGCGGCGAGTTCGTGTGCACGTTCGCGCTCAACGACCCCGCGGAGGCCGTCGTGGTGTCGGAGTCCGGGGTGTCGAAAGGACTTTTCCTCGGCACCGAGTGCTTCGCCGGTGGCTGCTACCTGGTGGACGCCGCGTCCGACGAACGCGCGAGGGAACTGGCCGCGCTCATCCCGGACACGAAGATCAAGGGCCTCGGGGTGGAAGTCCGGAAGTTCATCTTTTCGGACGGTATCTGACCGAATACGCCGGGATCCGGCACGGCGCCGGATCCCGGCGGCGCGGTTTCAGTTCGGTTCGGGTGCGATCGTGTGCGGGTTTTCGGGGCGGCTCCGCTGCTGCAGCGCCAGCCCTCGCGGCACGGCGAACCGGGTGATCAAGGCGAACACGCCTTCGCACACGAGCGCCAGCACGATGACCGCGATGCCGCCCGCCACGATTTCACCGTATCCGCCCGCACCGAGTGCGAAACCGTCCACAATGTACCGGCCGAGCCCGCCGCCGTCGTTGACGATCGCGCCGATCGCGACGGTGGCCACCAGCTGCAGGAACGCCACCCGCAGGCCGGCGAGGATCACCGGCGACGCGAGCGGGAGTTCGATGCGCAGCATGATCTGGAGTTCGGTGTGGCCGGTGCCGCGCGCGGCGTCCACAGTGTCCTGTTCCAGCGACAGCACGCCCGCGTAGGTGTTGGTGAACAGCGGCGGCAGCGCGAGCGCGACCAGTGCGAGCAGCAGCGGCCAGAAGGTCGTGCTGATGTCCCATCTGCTGGCCAGGAACCAGAACAGGATGATGAGCCCGAAGCTGGGGACGGCGCGTCCGATGTTGACCGCACTCGACGCGAGGAATTCTCCGCGCCGGTAGTGCGCGAGCACGAGCGCCAGCGGGATCGTCAGCAGCGACGCGACCGCGAGGGACAGCAACGAGAACTCGAGGTGCTCGACCGTCCGATAGGGAATGCCCGCCGGATCCGTCCAGCTCCAGCGGTTCGGCTCGGACAGCCAGCGCACCGTTTCGTCGATGATGCTCATCGGGTCCGCACCTTCCTCGACCACGGCGCGAGTGCGCGTCCTGCCAGCCACAGCAGGAGATCGACCAGTACCGCCAGCGCGATCGAGAGCACGATGCCGACGATGATCGGCGTCGGGTTCGGCGTGGTGGTCTGGATCCCGGCGCGGATGAAGAACCCGAGCCCGCCCATGCCGAGCATCGAAGTCACGGTGACGAGCCCGATCGTGGTGACCGCCGCGACGCGGAGCCCCGCGACGATCACCGGCAGTGCGAGCGGGAGTTCCACCTGGGCGAGCAGCCTGCCGCGGGTGAATCCCATGCCGACCGCGGCCTCCCGGACTTCGGCTGGCACCTGCCGGATTCCGGTGACTATGTTTCGCATCAGGATGAGAATCGTGTAACTCGCCAACGGGATGACCGCCGTGGTGAACGTCAGTCCGAAGAACGGCCGCAGCAACGCGAACGCGCCGAGGCTCGGGATGACGTAGAGCGCGCCGGCGAAACCGTTCGCGGTGGTGGCGAACCAGCGGTACCGCAAGGAAACGACGGCCAGCACGATCGACACCGCGAGCCCGATGCCCAGCGCCGCGGCGGTCAACGAGACGTGTTCGGTGAGCCGCGTGACGATCGCCTCGGCGTTGCGCTCGACCCAGCGCCATTCGAAGATCGGTCTGCCGCTTTGGGCGATCGAGAACTCCCGCACCGCGTGAGTGTACGGCCGCGGCACGACGAATTCCGGTCGCTGGGAAACCGTTCCAGCACGTGGATTCTGTCGGTGCCCGGGGTTAGTGTCTTGTTCCGCATTCCAGATGGGAGACCTCATGCGCTGGACCAGGAACATTCGCGTGGCCGCGGCGGTCGCGGCCACGGCGCTCGGCTTGGCGGCGTGCGGTGGCGGGGGTGACAGCGGTGGTGGTCAGCCCGCGGCGCAGAGCAAGGGCGGCGCGCCGATCGTCGTCGCGTCGTTTAACTTCACCGACAGCCAGATCCTCGCCGAGGTGTACGCGGGCGCGCTGGAAGCGAAGGGCTACCCGGTGCAGCGCAAGCTCAACATCGGCTCGCGCGAGCTCATCTACCCGTCGCTCAAGTCGGGCGAGCTCCAATTCCTGCCGGAGTACCAGGGCGCCGCGATCACCACCGGGTTCAACGGCGAGGCGCCGAAGGACGCGAAGTCCGAACACGCGAAGCTCACCGAACTGCTCGCCCCGTCCGGAGTGTCCCTTCTGGACTACGCGCAGGCCGAGAACAAGAACACGTTCATCGTGAAGGCCGATCTCGCCAAGCAGCACGGGCTCACCAAGATCAGCGACCTGAAGAAGCTGGACAAGGTGATCCTCGGCGGCGGACCGGAGTGCGAGAAGCGCATCCCGTGCTTCCTCGGTTTCAAGGACGTCTACAAGCTCAACGCGAGCTTCCAGGCGATCCAGGAAGCGGGCCCCCGGATCGAGGCGCTGCGCAACGGCACGATCACCGCGGTCACCGTCGACTCGGTGAACCCGCTGGTCGGCGACCCGCAGTTCACCGCGCTGCAGGACGATCTGACGATCGTGCCGACCGAGAACATCGTGCCCGCGGTGAACAAGAAGGTGCTCGACGAGCGCGGTCCTGATTTCGCGGCCGCGGCCAACGCGGTGAGCGCGAAGCTGACGACCGAGGAGTTGCGCGAGCTGAACAAACGCGTCGACTCCGACGGCGAGCAGGCCGCCGACGTCGCCAAGGACTGGCTCAAGGACAAGGGGCTGGCGTAGTTCCTCAGCGCTTTTCGACGGCGGTGCCGGCGACGGCGACCACGGCGGCGTGCGTGCCGTGGCGCCAGCCGGTACCGGCTTCGGTGTAGCCCGCGGCGTGCAGGGCGTCGACGTGCCATGCGGCGGGCGGCGTCCATTCGGTCGACGTGCGGCCCGCCAGCACAGCGGTGCGCGCGGCCGCGGCCCTGCCGAGCGCCGGGTCCGCCGCGGCACGCGCCCACCACGAATCCCAATCCGATGCGGATGCATCGGATACGCGGTGCCGCAGGCGGCGGGCGAGGGCGGCAAGGCCCGGCTCGGGCATGTGGTCGAGCACGACCAGCAGCCCTCCGTCGCGCAGCACGCTCGCGATCTCGGCGTAGAGCGCGGTCAGCCTGCCGGGCGGCAGGTAGTGCAGTGCCATGACCGCCAGGGCGGCGTCGTACTCCCGGTGTGGCAGGGCCCCGATCCAGGCCGGGGTGTCCAGATCGGCGGCCACGATCCCGGCCGTCGGTGGCAAGGTTTCGCGCGCGATGGTCGTCAGCACCGGGTCGAGGTCCAGGAGTGTCACGTCGGCGCCCGGCCACCGGCCGAGCGCCTTGCGGCAGACCGATCCGGTGCCGCCACCGAGGTCGAGGATTTTCGGCGGAAGGCCGTCCAGTACGGCATCGACGAGGCCGAATGCCGCGTCCACCCCCTCGTCCCGGCGTGGCTGGTAGACCGCCATCAAGCGGTCCCACTCCTCCTGCCAGGCCTTCACGCGCGGTGCGCCACAGCGGTCAGGTAACCGACCGGGAGCACGAAACCGCGGTCGTCCTCGCGGCCCGCGGCCAGCAGTTCCCGCAGCCGCCGGTACGCGGCGTCCCAGTCCCCTGTGGACTCGAGATCGGCGCGCGCGGCGACCATGCCGGGCACCATCGTGGTCATTTCGGTGACCGCGTCCTCGAACGACGGCCAGCGCACGTCGACCGTGTCGACGGTCGTTTCCAGCCGCACCGGCTGGCCGGTGAAGAACTCGGCCAGCTGGGCCGGGTCTCCCCAGCGTTCGGTGTCGGGTCCGGCTTGCCGTTCCGGCCGCACGTCGGTGTAGAGCGAGCGGAGTCGCCCGAAAGCGCTGTCGGGCAGCCACGCGGTCAGCCCGATCAAGCCGCCGGGGCGGCACACCCGCACCAGCTCCGCCGCCATGGCCGCGGGATCGGGCGCGAACATGGCGCCGAACGCCGACAGCACGCGGTTGTATTCGCCGTCCGGCTCGCCGGTCGCGGTCATGTCCGCTTCGCGCCAGCGCACCGGGAGATCTCCCGCGCGAACCGTGGCCACGTCGAGCAGTGCCGGGGTGACGTCGAGCCCGGTGACCACGCCGCCCGCGCGGGCGGCGGCGATCGCGACCACGCCCGTTCCGGTCGCCACGTCCAGTACACGGTCTCCTGGCCGGACGGCCCGTTCGGCCAGTGCGGCACCCGCGGCGGACCACCGGTCGCCCACCGTGGCGTAATCGCCGAGCGCCCACAGCCGCGCCGTTCCCGCCTGTCCTGCCGCATTCGCCATGCCGGCTACCGTAGCCTAAATTGAAACCATTTTCATTAACCGGCAGGAGGACGCGCGTGAGGGCGTCGGCGGTGGTGTGGAATCGTGGGCGTGTCGAGTAGGCAAGACGGAACGGGGAGTGAGATGGCCCAGGTCACAGCCACCGCGGAACGCACGATCGACGCGCCGGTGGAAAAGGTTCGCGCGCTCGTCGCGGACTACGCCGGGACGCGGTCGAAAATTTTGACCGAGCAGTACCGCGACTACCAGGTCACCGAGGGCGGCACGGGCGCGGGGACCAAGGCGTCGTGGAAGCTGCAGGCGACCGAAAAGCGCGTGCGCGACATCGCGGCGACGGTCACCGAGCCGGAACCCGGCACCCTCGTCGAGACCGACGCGAACTCCAGCATGGTGACGACGTGGACGGTGCGCGCCGCGGGCGAAGGCAGCTTGGTGCGCATCGAAACGACGTGGAACGGCGCCGGCGGAATCGGCGGCTTCTTCGAGAAGACGTTCGCGCCGAAGGGGCTCAAGCGCATCTACGACGGCGTCCTGGCGAACCTCGCTGCGGCTGTGTAGTACTCGCCACAACCGGAATTTGCGCCCCGTTTAGCGCGTTGGCACGGGCGTACCCGCAGGAACCACTACCACTGGAGTTACTGGTGAACGCACCGGCCAAGGCGACCGAAATCCGGCTCGCCGCCCGTCCTCACGGCACCCCGACCCTCGACGACTTTTCCATTGTGGACACCGAGGTGCCCGCGGCGGGACCAGGCGAGATCCTGGTGCGCAACCTCGTGCTCAGCGTCGACCCGTACATGCGGGGCCGGATGAGCGACGCGAAGTCGTACGCGGCGCCGTACGAGGTCGGGAAGGTGATGCACGGCGGCGCGCTCGGCGAGGTCGTCGAGTCCACAGTGGACACCTTCAAGCCGGGCGACGTCGTCCTGCACCAGCTCGGCTGGCGCACCCACGCGGTGCTCGATGCGAAGAAGGCCGTCCGTGTCGATCCGGAAGCAGCGCCGCTGAACGCCTATCTCGGCGTCCTCGGTATGACGGGCCTGACCGCCTACAGCGGCCTTTTCGACGTCGCCGCGTTCAAGGCGGGCGACACCGTCTTCGTCTCCGGCGCGGCGGGCGCGGTCGGTTCGATCGTCGGCCAGCTGGCGAAATTGAACGGTGCTCAGCGCGTGATCGGCAGTGCCGGTTCCGCTGACAAGGTCCGGCACCTCGTCGAGGATCTCGGCTTCGACGCCGCGTTCAACTACAAAGACGGTCCCGTCGCCGAGCAACTGCGCGAAGCGGCGCCCGACGGCATCGACGTCTACTTCGACAAC
Organism: Amycolatopsis sp. CA-230715; assembly: GCF_018736145.1. Taxonomy (GTDB): domain Bacteria; phylum Actinomycetota; class Actinomycetes; order Mycobacteriales; family Pseudonocardiaceae; genus Amycolatopsis. Next base: position 3,630,038 of record NZ_CP059997.1, on the reverse strand, counting down.
GTCGGCGGCGAGCACCTGGAAGCCGCGATCGACTCGCTGAACTTGCACGGGCACATCGTGGTGTGCGGAATGATCTCCCAGTACAACGCCACCGAACCCACGCCGGCGCCGAGGAATCTTTCGCAGATCATCGCGAAGCGCTTCACCATGCGCGGCATGCTCGTGAGCGACCACTTCGACCTGCAGCCGAAGTTCCTCGCCGAGGTCGCCCCGCTGGTGCGCGACGGCAGCATCAAGTACTCCGAAACCGTCGTCGACGGCATCCGCAACGCCCCGCAGGCGTTCCTCGACCTGCTGGGTGGCGCGAACACCGGCAAGATGCTCGTCCGGCCCTGAACCTCAGAAGACGACCGTCCGGTTGCCGTGCACCAGCACGCGGTTTTCGAGGTGCCACCGCAGGCCGCGGGCGAGCGTGACCTTTTCGATGTCGCGGCCCTTGCGGACGATGTCGGAAACCGAGTCGCCGTGCGCGACGCGGGTGACGTCCTGCTCGATGATCGGGCCCGCGTCCAGGTCGGCCGTGACGTAGTGGCAGGTCGCGCCGACGAGCTTGACGCCGCGCGCGTGCGCCTGGTGGTAGGGCCGCGCGCCGATGAACGACGGCAGGAAGCTGTGGTGGATGTTCAGCGCGCGGCCTGCCCACGCTTGGCACAGGTCGGCGGGCAGGATTTGCATGAACCGCGCCAGCACCACCGCGTGCGGGTCGTGGAAGTCGACGATCCCGGCGATTTCGGCGAACGCGGCCGCCTTGCCTTCGGGGTCGCCCTTCGGGAACGGCACGTGGTGGAACGGGATCCCGTGCGCCCTGGTGATGTCGCCGAGCGGCGCGTGGTTGCCGACGACCGCCGACACGTCCACGTCGAGCTCGCCCGCGGCCACCCTGCCGAGCAGGTCGTAGAGGCAGTGCCCGTCCTTGGACACCAGGATCACCACGCGGCGGCGCTCACCGGTGTCGGCGACGCGCCATTCCGACTCCGGTGAAATCGACCGCGCGACCGCGTCGAACCGGTCGCGCAGTTCGTGCACGTCGAACGGCAGCGATTCCGCCGTCACCACCTGGCGCGTGAAGAACCAGCGGGTGTCCGGATCGGTGTGGTACGCGGCTTCGACGATCAGGCCACCCGCCTCGGCGAGGAACGTGGAGATCGCCGCGACGATCCCGCTCCGGTCCGGGCAGCCGAAGGTGATGACGTACTGGTGCGGCATGCCCGCCATCTTTCCTGGTGCCGTCACGGTGCCGCGAGCGGTTCGAGCAACGAGACGTCGCCGATGACCGACGCGTCGGACGGGCGGCCCCAGATCCGCCGGTACACCGCGTCCGCGGTACCGGCGACCGTCACGTCGGCGTCGAACGTGGCCGACGTGCCGTCGGCGACCACGGGTGGCACGCCTTCGCGCAACTCCAGCATCCACACGCGACCGGCGTCCGCCGCGTGCACCAGCACCGATCCGGTCGCGGCCGAATCCGTCCACGGGCGGAACGGCAGCAGGGCGGTCAGCATTTCGTCGACGCCGTCGGCGGCGAACGCCGGATCGAACAGCGGTGTCCCGTCGCCGTTCGCCGTATCGGCGTCCAGCCGGTGGATCGCGCCTTCGTGTGCCTGCCGGCGTGCCCACGAGCCGGTCGTCTTCGCGTAACCGGGAAACGGCAACCACGCCGGAGCGTCCGGCCCGGCGCCGAGCGCGTCGAGCATGGCCGCGCTTTGGGCCTGCTGCCAGGCGAGCACGGCCGCCCAGCCGTCAGGAGCAGGTTCGGGGCTCACCTTCCCGGCGTGCGGGTGCGCTACCGCTTCGCGGACCAGGGAATGCACCCTGCCCAGGTGACCGACCAGCCTGCTGACCGTCCACTTCGGACAGGTCGGCACCGGCGCGTCCGGACCGGCCGCGGTCACCGCCGCCTGGAAAGCGGTGAGGTGCGTTCGGATGGCGTCGAGGTACGTCTCGTGGTCCACGCCGCGAGCGTAGCCACCCGCGCAACCGCCGTGCGCCTTCGAACGCGGCCAGCGTCGTGAGCGCGAGCGCGCCCGCCAGTACCAAGCCCTTCGCGGGCTCGTCGGCGAACCCGGCGCCACCGACCCAGCCGACGAGGGTGCTGTACACCGCCCAGACGCTCGCGCCGCACAGGTCGTAAACCGCGAAGCGGCGCCAGGGGAAGTGGAGGCTCCCGGTGGCCAGCCCGCTCGCCACCCGGCCGCCCGGCAGGTACCGCGCGCCGACGATCAGCAGCGGCGCGTGTTCGTCGACGCGGGCCTTCGCCCAGTCGTAGCGCTGCCGGGTCTTCTCGCCACGCCGCATGCTCGCCAGCACGCGTTCGCCCGCGGTGCGGCCGATCCAGTAGCTGGCGCAGTCGCCCGCGAACGCGCCGACGGCGGCGACCACGGCGAGCAGTGCCAGCCGCGGCGCGTCCTGGCCCAGCAGCACGGCGACCGTCACGACGGCCGTTTCGCTCGGCATGAACGGGAAAAGCGCGTCGAGCCCGGCGACCAGGAAGAGCGCGAGCCACAGCCAGGGCGAGTCCAGCGTGCCCCGGAGCAGGTCGGTGACCTCGTTCAGCAGCTCCACGCGATCATCGTGATCACCCCAGGTCGCCACCGGATGACTCAGCGGCGTGCGGGACGTGAACAGCGCGTAGAAGCCAGCCCTCAGGGTCGCACGGTGGCGAACGGCACGGTCAGCTCGCCGAGCCGCCAGCGCGTCCTCCTGGTCAGCACCGGCCAGCCGCGGTCCGCCAGCTGGGCGACGGTGTGCGACCACCGCGCCCGCACGCCGAACGAGCGATGCGGCGCCGCGGCGAGCCAGCACGCGTCGAGCGCGCGCAGGAACTCGTGCACGCGCTCACCGGGCACGTTGTGGTGGATGAGCACCTTCGGCAGCCGTTCGGCCACGGTCGACGGCAGCTCCAGCTCGGCGAGCCGGAACGACAGCGTGAGCGTTTTCGGCCCGTCGCCCGCGACCGTCACCCACGAACACAGCCTGCCGATCTCGTCGCACGTTCCCTCGACGAGCAGCCCGCCTGGCGCCATCCGGTCGAGCATCACCTGCCACGCGTCCGCGACTTCGTCTTCCGGGTACTGGCGCAGCACGTTGAACGCGCGCACGAGGACCGGCGAGGTGCCCGCGAGCTCGAACCCGCCGCGGCGGAAGTCCAGTGCGGGCGGGTCCGCCGCGTGCCGGGCCGCGTCGACCCGGTCCTGGTCCAGTTCGAGCCCCAGCACGCGCACGTCGGGGCGCGCGATGCGCAGCCTGCGTGCCAGCTCGACGGTCGTCACCGGCGACGCGCCGTACCCGAGATCGACCACGAGCGGGTTCGCCGCGCGCCGCAGCAGCGTGCCGATTTCGGGCGAGCTCGTGAGCCACCGGTCGACCCGGCGGAGCCGGTTCGGGTTCGTCGTGCCGCGGGTCGGCGCCCCGATGGCGCGTGTCGGCCCGCCCGTCAGCCGTTGTCGGCCAGCCACTTCGCGGTGAACTCGGCTTCGCGCTGCAGCAGCTTGGTGACCTGTTCGGCGATGACGCTTTCCAGCCTGCCGCCGACCAGCGGGATGCGGACCTTGACCTCCCCGCTCGTGCGAAGCACCGCGAGGCCGCCTTCCTCGCGCAGTTCCGTGCGGGCCTTGATCTCGCCCGGCACGCCGTCGACCTCGGCGGTCGCGGTGCCGGTGTACCCGTCGCCCGCCGTGGTCCAGGTCTGCGTCCGGTGCACGATCAGATCGCCCTTGTGCAGGGTTCGCACCGCCTGGGGGAGCTGCTCCGCACCGATGCCCTGAACGAGCCGGTAGCGGGCGCCGCCCTCGGTCTTCTCGTGCTCGGGCAGCCCGGCGTGCTTGCCGCCGAGCCGCTCGAGCCGCGCGCGCAGGACGTCGGCGTCGGTCTGCGCGGCGTAGACGTCGGCGACGCTCTGCGGGAACTCTGCGCGGTGCTCGATACGGGAACCCATGGGCGCAGACAGTACCGTTCCGGGACGTGAGCACAGTCGAAACTCCCACCCAGGCGCCCTTGTCGAGCTACACGACACTGCGGCTCGGCGGCACCGCGCGGCGGTTCGTCACGGCGACGACCGACGACGCGCTCTTGAGCGCTGTTCAGGAAGCGGATCGGGCAGGCGAGCCGCTGCTCCTGCTCGGCGGCGGATCGAACCTGGTCGTCGGCGACGACGGGTTCGACGGCACGGTCGTGCGGATCGCCACCGAAGGCTGGACGCTCGAGCGCGACGCGGCGGGCACGGTCGTCGCGGACGTCGCGGCTGGCCAGAACTGGGACGATTTCGTCGCCCACGTCGTCGAGGAGAAGCTCGGCGGGGTGGAGTGCCTGTCCGGCATCCCGGGCTCGGTCGGCGCGACGCCCATCCAGAACGTCGGCGCGTACGGGTTCGAGATCGGCGGATCGCTGGTGTCGGTCCGCTGCTTCGACCGGCGCTCCGGCGAGGTCCGCACGATGTCCCGCGAGGACCTGGGCCTCGGCTACCGCACGAGCGTGTTGAAGGGCACCGACGCGGCCGTCGTGCTCCGCGTGCGGATCGAACTGAACGGTGACGGGCTGTCGCAGCCGGTTCGGTACGCGGAACTCGCCAGGACGCTCGGCGTCGAGGTCGGCGAGCGCGTGCCCGCCGGTGACGTGCGGGAAGCCGTGCTCGGCCTACGCCGCGGCAAGGGCATGGTGCTCGACGCCGACGACCACGACACCTGGAGCGCGGGCTCCTTCTTCACCAACCCGATCGTCGCCGAAAACGACATCGCCGGTGTCGTCGCGCGCGTCGCTTCGGTCGTCGGCGACGACGTCGCGATGCCCCAATACCCGGCCGACGGCGGGGTCAAGCTGTCCGCCGCGTGGCTGATCGAACGCGCCGGGTTCGGCAAGGGGCACCGGGGCCCCGGTGGCCGGGTGTCGTTGTCGACGAAGCACACGCTCGCGCTGACGAACCGCGGCTCCGCGAGCACTGCCGACCTGCTCGCCCTCGCCGCCGAAGTCCGTGACGGCGTCCACGCGCGCTTCGGTGTCTCACTGCACCCGGAACCCCTCTTGATCAACTGCGAGATGTGACGAACGCGGCATCCCCGATGCGGGTGGCGGACCCGGACGGACGTCACCGGGCGCGCGCCAGCATGGCAGGCTGGGACGAGCCGGACGAACAAGGCAACCGCTGAGGCGGCAGGCACGTCCAGGTAACGTCGAAGCGTTTGCGGGCGGTTCTTCGGTATGCGGCCGCGTCCAGAGCTAGGAGGTCCTCGGGGTGTTCGAACGGCGCACGGTGTTCAAGGCGGCACTCGCCACCAGCGCGACCGTCCTGGTCGCCGCGTGCTCGGGCGACGACTCGGCGGCCCCGGGCAACGGTGGCGGCACGGGCGGGGACGCGCCTGAACAGCCGAAGGCCCAGATCACCGCGACGCCCGCGGTCGGCGCGAAGGACGCGCAGGTGTCCCAGCCGGTCGTGCTGAAGGTCGCCGAGGGCAAGTTCACCGACGTCAAGGTCACGAACGCCGACGGCAAAGCCGTCGAGGGCGATTTCGACGCCGAAAAGACCACCTGGACGAGCAAGGGGCAGCTCGGCTACGGCAAGAACTACACCTACGCGGCGAAGGCCAGCGGCACCGACGGCAAGGAAGCGCAGCTCACCGGCGCGTTCGACACCCTGAAGCCCGCCAAGGAGATCAGGGTCACGCTCAACCCCGGTGACGACGCCGAGGTCGGGGTCGCGATGCCGATCAGCGTCAAGTTCGCCTCCCCGGTCAAGGACAAGGCCGCCGCCCAGAAGGCGCTGGTGGTCGAGCCGTCGAAGCAGGTCGAGGGCGAATGGGCCTGGCTGTCCGACAAGCAGGCCGACTGGCGGCCGAAGGAGTACTGGCCCGCGGGCACCAAGGTGAAGGTCACCGCGAAGGTCTACGGCATCGACCTCGGTGGCGGCACGTACGCCAAGGACGACGTGAGCACCGAGTTCAAGATCGGCCGCAACCAGGTGGTCAAGATCAACACCCCGGACCACGTGATGAAGGTGTACCGCGACGGCAAGGAGTCGGCGAGCTACCCGGCGAGCAACGGCCTCGACTCGGTCACCGACCGCAACACCCCGAACGGCACGTTCATCGTGATGACCAAGGAGCCGACGGCGCGCTTCGACAACGCGCGCTACGGCTACACGAACGTCAACAAGAAGTGGGCGTGCCGCATCTCCAACCACGGCGAGTACATCCACGAGAACCAGGACAACGCGTCCGCGATCGGGAACACGAACAACTCCCACGGCTGCGTCAACCTGCTCGACAAGGACGCGAAGGCGTACTTCGACAGCGCGATGATCGGCGACCCGGTCGAGGTCACCGGTTCCAAGCTCAACGCGGTGACCACCTCCGACGTGATGGACTGGCTGCTCGACTGGAAGACCTGGCAGTCGAAGTCGGCGCTGTAGCGGCGGCGCGGATGCAGACCGAAGTCGTCGGTGGCGGCGGAGTCCGGCTCGGGGTGCGCGTGGTCGGCGCCGAGCAGAGCAGGCCGATCGTGTTCGTGCACGGCTGGGCCCAGTCCTCACTGGCTTGGTCGCTTCAGCTCGCCGATCCCGCGCTCGCCGAGCGGCACCGGCTCGTCGCCGTCGACCTGCGCGGCCACGGCACCTCGGACGTGCCGGTCGAAGGGTACGACGATCCCGGCCTGTGGGCGGCGGACCTCGCCGCGGTGCTGGAGTTCGCCGGGGCGCCCGCGGTCGTGGTGGCCTGGTCCTACGGCGGCCTCGTGCTCACCGACTACCTGCGCGTGCACGGCACCGAAGGGATCGCCGGGATCGTGCTGGCCGGCGCCATCACCGAACTGGGCCGCGGCAAGCCGGGCGGCAGGGTGGGGCGGGCCATGCGCGCGGCATTGCCGGGCGCGCTTTCCGAGGACATCGCGGTCGCGCTGCCCGCGCTGACCACGTTGTGTGACGGGATGGCCTCGCGGCCGGTGCCGGGTGCGCTGGCCCAGTCGCTGCTCGGTTCGTGCCTATCGGTGCCGCCCGCGGTCCGGTCCGCGCTGTTCCGCCGCGAGGTCGACAGCGCGGACGTGCTGGCCGCGGTCGACGTCCCCGCGCTGGTCATCCACGGTACGGAGGACGCCGTCGTCGACGTGTCGGCCGGGGGATACGCGGCGGGGAAGATAGTGGGGGCCCGCGAGCGTTGGTTCCAGGGTGTGGGGCATCTGCCGTTCGTCGAGGAGGCGGCCGAGTTCACCTCGGCACTGCGGCAGTTCGCCGGAGAACTGCTCGCACGCTGACCAGGAGTGACCAGGTGACGATCTCGCTGCACCCCGTGCCTCGTCATGCGCCGCGCCGGGTGGCGGTGCTGTCCGTGCACACTTCGCCGCTGGAGCAACCCGGTACCGGGGACGCCGGCGGCATGAACGTCTACGTGCGGCAGACCGCGACCGAGATGGCCAGGCGCGGGGTCGAGGTCGAGGTGTTCACCAGGGCGACCTCGTCGGACCAGCCGCCGGTCGCCGAGCTGGCACCCGGCGTGCTCGTCCGGCACATCCAGGCGGGCCCGTTCGAACCGCTCGGCCGTGACGAGCTGCCGGGGCAGCTGTGCGCGTTCACGTCGGGCGTGCTGCGGACCGAGGCGTTCCACGAGCCGGGGCACTACGACCTGATCCACTCCCACTACTGGCTTTCCGGGCAGGTCGGCTGGCTGGCTCGCGACCGGTGGGGCGTCCCGCTCGTGCACACCGCGCACACGCTCGCGAAGGTGAAGAACGCCGCGCTCGCCGAGGGGGACACCCCGGAGCCGAGGACGCGCGTGATCGGAGAGGAGCAGGTGGTCGCCGAAGCGGACCGCCTCATCGCGAACACGGCCGTCGAAGCCCGCGAACTGATCGGGATGTACGGCGCCGACCCGGACATGGTGCACACCGTTTCACCCGGCGTCGATCTGCGCCGGTTCACGCCGGGGCCCCGTGCCGCCGCGCGGGATGCGCTGGGCCTGCCGCGGGACGCGGTGGTGCTCGCGTTCGCCGGGCGGATCCAGCCGTTGAAGGCGCCGGATGTGCTGGTGCGGGCGGCGGCCAGGATGCTCGAACGCGAGCCGTCGCTGCGGTCGCGGTTGGTCGTGCTGATCGTCGGCGGTCCCTCCGGTAGCGGCATGGAGCAGCCCCGGGCACTGCGGGAACTGGCGGTCTCGCTCGGAATCGAGGAGCAGACCCGGTTCCTTCCGCCGCAACCTGTGCCGTCCCTCGCGAACGTGTTCCGCGCCGCCGACGTCGTCGCGGTGCCGAGCTACAACGAGTCGTTCGGCCTGGTCGCGCTGGAGGCGCAAGCATGCGGCACGCCGGTCGTCGCGGCCGAGGTCGGCGGCCTGCCAGTGGCCGTCGTGCACGGTGTTTCCGGATTGCTGGTGCCGACGCACACCGCGGACGACTGGGCGAGTGCGCTCGGCAGCCTCGTCAAGCGGCCGGGCAGGATGGCCGAGTTCGCCGAGAACGCGATCGCGCACGCGCGCCGGTTCTCGTGGGCCAGCACGACGGAGAAGCTGCTGAAAACCTACGCTGAGGCGACGAGTTCGTTCCGCAGTGCGTCGCAGGAGGTCGCGGTATGACGGTGGACACCGTCGTCAGGTCCACTTTGGATGAAGCGGGGCTGAAGTACGAGCAAAAAGGCGAAGGCCGTTATTTCGTCACGCTCCCCGGCACCAAGAAACTGCAGACGAACGTCTGGCTCATCGCGCGCGAACACGCTTTCTCGATCGAGGCCTTCGTGTGCAGGCGGCCCGACGAGTCGCATGAGGACGTTTACCGCTTCCTGTTGCGTCGCAACGCGAAGCTCTACGGCGTTCACTACACGGTGGACGCCATCGGGGACATCTACCTGGTCGGCAGGCTCGGCCTGGAAACGGTCACCCCGGCGGAGCTGGACAAAGTGCTCGGCCAGGTGCTCGAAGCGGCTGACGGTGATTTCAACACCTTGCTCGAAATCGGGTTCGCCACCTCGATCAAACGGGAATGGGACTGGCGGGTGTCGCGCGGCGAGTCCCTCGCGAACCTGCAGGCGTTCAAGCACCTCGTCGAACCCGAAGGTGGTCACCAACCGGGCTCGTTGACCGAATCCTGACTCGCCGCGTGCAACCGGGCGCACGCCGCTCTCCGTCCCTCCGCCACCACTGGAGGGAGAATCATGATCACCAGGAGAACGCGCGTCGTGCTGGCGTGCGGCGTGCTCGCGGTCGCGCTCGCGGGGTGCACGAGCGGCGGGCAGGCGTCGAGGACCGCCGATTCGGGTAGCGGTGCGCAAAACGAGATGGCGGCACCGCAGGCACCGTCGCCGGGAAAGGCGCCCGCGCCGGGGAAGCCCGTCGCGGGCCAAGGGCAGGCCGAAGACCGGAAGCTGGCCAAGACCGCGACCATCGCGCTGACCGCGCCGGATCCGGCCGCGGCGGGTGAAGGCGCGCGTCGTGCCGCGACGGCGGCGGGCGGATTCGTCGGCGAAGAGCGCACCGACGGTGATTCGGCGTCGTTGAGCGTGAGCGTGCCCGCCGCGAAGCTGGATTCGGCACTGGATGAGCTGGCGAAGCTGGGCACGGTCGTGCGCAAGGTCCAGAACGCCCAGGACGTCACCGAGCAGGTCGTGGACGTCCAGTCGAGGCTGGCGACGCAGCGCAAGAGCGTCGAGCGGGTGCGGGCGCTGCTCGACCGCGCCGGTTCGGTCAGCGAGATCGCGTCGGTGGAATCCGAACTCACCACCCGCGAAACCGAATTGGAAGCGCTGCAAGCGAAGCAGAACACCCTGACCGCTCAAGTCGACATGGCGACAATTTCGGTTTCGGTCAGCTTGCCGCCCGCGTCGAAACCGGATTCCGCTCCGGGTGGCTTCACCTCGGGCCTGGCCGACGGCTGGAGCGCCTTCCTCATCTTCGGCTCCGGCGTCCTGACCGGCCTGGGCGCCGCTGCCCCCTTCCTCGCGCTGCTCCTGATCCCCGCGGCCCTCTACTGGCACCACCGCCGCAAAAAGCCCGCCAGTCCCACAACCCCGCCACCCGTCACCCCCACCAACAACATTTAGCCCGCTAAATGCACCCGCGCCCCACCCGGCCCCGCGCACCCGCAGACAACGTTTAGCCCGCTAACTGCACTCGGCGACCCCCAAGTTGTGCGCCTACCGAAAGCCCACTCGCCCGCCTGCACATCCGAGTGCCGCGAGGTCCGGACCGAAGGTTCGGCCATTGCCAGACCGACCACAACTGCGATCCGGCGCGCCCCGCGCGCCGGGAGCGTGCAGTCGGTCGCAGGGCCCCTGGGCCCTCTAAATTTGCGATGGCGGGGGCGCCCGCCACTCAACAGGGACTCAGCTTGAGAGCCGCGCCCCCGGCAGCGCAAATTTTGACGACCGATAAAAGACAAAAAAAGAGCGGGACGGCTCGAGGGAGGGGGAGTCGCGAACTCGAGCCGCCCCGCTGACGTTCCCGCCGCTTCTGGACCCGGTGACGAGGGGGATGCCAACGGGGCCGGCGGGCCGCAGCCCGGCAGGGGGAGACGAGCTGCGGTCGTAGCCCGTCTCGGCTGGGGAGTGCGTGGAATCCAGCCGAGCGGGATGTAGTCAACTTGGCAGAAGGCACCCGGTAATCACAAGACTACCCGTTACTCCATTCGAGTGAAGTTCTGTCGATAGGTTGACGGAGTGCAGCCTCGCGGAGGTTCGGGAGAGCGAATACTCGCCGGTCGCGGGACAGAAGTGACGACTACCGGCCACGTTGACACACTCTAGGTAGACGAGCTGTCAACCGCATGAGCGAACGATGCCGGGGACCGGTCACTTCCGTGCGGGTTCGGGCACCCGCTGCCGGGCCGGCCGGCGATTCTGGCAGGCTTGCGGCCATGGCCGAACTTGGGACGCTCGTGCTCCTGCGGCACGGGCAGAGCACGTGGAACGCGGAAAACCTGTTCACCGGGTGGGTCGACGTCCCGCTCTCGGCGCAGGGCGAGGACGAGGCGCGCAAGGGCGGACAGCTGCTCGCCGACCGCGGCCTCCTGCCCGAGGTCGTGCACACGTCGCTGCTGCGCCGCGCGATCGCCACCGCGAACCTCGCGCTCGACGTCGCGAACCGGCACTGGATCGACGTCCGCCGCGACTGGCGGCTCAACGAACGCCACTACGGCGCGCTCCAGGGCAAGGACAAGAAGCAGGTCCGCGAAGAGTTCGGCGACGAGCAGTTCATGCTCTGGCGCCGTTCCTACGACACCCCGCCGCCCGAGATCGAGCGCGGCAGCGAGTTCAGCCAGGACGCCGACGCGCGCTACGCCCCGCTCGGCGACCAGGCGCCGCTCACCGAATGCCTCAAGGACGTCGTGGCGAGGCTCCTGCCGTACTGGGAGTCGGCGATCGTGCCCGATCTGCGCGCGGGCAAGACCGTGCTGGTGGCCGCGCACGGCAACTCCCTGCGCGCGCTCGTGAAGCACCTCGACGGCATTTCCGACGACGACATCGCGGGCCTGAACATCCCGACCGGGATCCCGCTGCGCTACGACCTGACCGAGGACCTCGAGCCGGTCACGCCCGGCGGCGAGTACCTCGACCCGGAGGCGGCGAAGGAAGCCGCGGCCGCGGTCGCCAACCAGGGCAAGTAGGGGCTCAGACGAGGCCGAGCTCGCGGGCCCGCACCCCGGCCTGGAACCGGGACGTGGCCCCGAGCGCGGCCATCAGTTCCGCCACGCGGCGGCGGTAGGTGCGCAGGCCGAGGCCGAGCGTTCGCGCCGCGGTCTCGTCCTTGCACCCGGAACCCAGCAGTTCGAGGATGCGCGGCGCCAGCGAGCGCAGTTCCGCGAACCGCCGGTCGTAGACGGCGAGCTCGGTGCCGCCGCGGTAGGCCGAGTCGAACAGCGACGTCACGCTGCGGATCACTTCGGGCCTGGTGATCACGCTGTAGGTCCGGTCCTCGCCGGCGAAACCACCGGCCAGGATCGCCAGCCGGCGGTCGATGATGATCGTTTCGTTGATCTCGTCCGGCGTGATCCTGATCTGCACGCCTTCGCGCTCCAGTTCGCGAAGGTACGGCGACATCGCCGGGTCGAGCAGCATGCCCGGCCGGTACAGCTTGCGGACGAGCTTGGGCCGCTCCGGCGGGGGCGGCATCCGAAGCTGAGACCGCCCCATCGCCCAGGTGTGCATGTCGTTCGCGGCGCACGCGAACTCGGACGCGCCGGTGAACAGGTGCCCCGCGCGTGCGAACAGCTCCTCTTCGCCGCGCACCACGGCCACGTCTTCGAGCGGCTTCACGTCAGCCAGTCTCGTCCCGTCCGCCACCCGGCGGCAAGGTTGGCAGGATGCTGCCAATCCGCACGCCGGCCCCGGCACGCGGCAAGCCTGGAAGCCATGACGAACGCGAACACGATCACCGCCGACGCGGCGGGCACCTGGCAGCTCGGCGACCGGACGGTCAACCGGCTCGGCTTCGGGGCGATGCGCCTTCCTGGCCGCGAGCAGGCCGTCGAAGTCCTGCGGAAGGCGCTCGACCTCGGCGTGAACCACATCGACACGGCGGCTTTCTACTTCTCCCCGCTCAGCTCCGCGAACGAGCTGATCAACCGCGCGCTGCGCCCGTACCCCGACGACCTGGTGCTCACCTCGAAGGTCGGCCCCGGCCGCGACCCGTCGGGTGAATTCCTGCCGGAGGCCCGGCCGGAGCAGCTGCGCGGCCAGGTCGAAGAGAACCTGCGCCAGCTCGGCCGCGATCACCTCGACGTGGTCAACCTGCGGATCGGGACCGGCCTCGACCGGGGCTCGGGCTCGCTCGCCGACCGGTTCGGCGCGCTGGCCGACCTCCAGCGCGAGGGCCTGGTCCGGCACCTCGGCATCTCGAACGTCGGTCTCGAGCACCTGGCCGAGGCACGCGACATCGCGCCGGTGGTGTGCGTGCAGAACCAGTACGGCCTGCAGGCACGCCGCGAGGACGACGCCCTGCTCGCGGAATGCGGCAGGCTCGGCATCGCGTTCGTGCCATTCTTCGCCATCGCCAGCGGCACGGAACATCCGGCGGTCGCCGAGATCGCCCGTGCGCGCGAGGTCACCCCGGCGCAGGTCAGGCTTGCTTGGACGTTGGCGAAGGGGCCCAACGTGCTGGCCATCCCCGGCACCGGCGACCCGGAGCACCTCGCGCAGAACGTGGCCGCCGCGGCGCTCGAACTCGGTGACGAGGAGTTCGCGCGACTCGACTCGATCTGATGAGGGAACTCCGTCCGATGTCGACAGAGAGCGACCGGAATGTGAACGGGGCCTGAATCGGGGAAGAACAAGTCCTTCGAAGGTGTCATGGCCATCACGAGAACGCTTCCAGGACTAGGCCAACAGGCTACCCCCGCGCTTACGATTCCCCCGTGACCGTGCCTGCCTCACTCGCATTGGCCATCGGATCATTGGTGGTCGGTGTGGTCGCCGGTTTCCTGATCGCGAAGCTCCGCCGCCGCACCGACCGGCACCAACCGGCGGGGCCGACCGTGGCCGAGCTCCTGCACCGGCTCATCCGGTCGTCCCACAACGGCGTCGTTGTGCTCAACCGCTTCGGCGACGTCGTGGTCCACAACCCGCGCGCCGAAGCGCTCGGGATGGTCCGTGACAACCAGGCCGACGGACGGGCCCGCAAGGCCGCGGAGCAGGTGGTCGAAACCGACGACGCGCTCGAGATCGACCTTTCCCCGCTCGAAGCGCGGGGGCGCCAGCCGGAGGCCGTGGTCGGCGAGGTCCGGCCCCTCGGCGAAGGGTTCACCGTCGTCGAGGCGGTCGACCACTCCGACGCGGTCCGGCTGGAAGCCACCCGCCGCGACTTCGTGGCCAACGTCAGCCACGAGCTCAAGACCCCGGTCGGCGCCATCGCTCTGCTCACCGAGGCCGTGCTGGACGCCGCGGAAGACGTCGAAGAGGTCCGCCGTTTCGGCGGCAAGATCCTCCGCGAGTCCACACGGCTCGGCCAGCTCGTCACGGAGCTCATCGCGCTGTCGCGGCTGCAGGGTGCCGAGCGCCTGCCCGATCTGAACGTCGTCGAAGTCGACGCCGTGGTCCGCGAAGCGCTCGGGCGCACCCGGATCTCCGCCGAGTCCGCCGAGATCACCGTCACCACCGACGGCCCGAGCGGCCTGCTCGTCGAGGGGGACCGGACGCTGCTCGTGACCGCGCTGTCGAACCTGCTCGAAAACGCCGTGGCCTACTCGCAGGCGGGTAGCCCGGTTTCGATCAGCAGGCGGTTCGTCGACGACGGCGTCGAAATCGCGGTCACCGACCGCGGCATCGGCATCGCCGAAGAAGACCAGCAACGCGTCTTCGAGCGCTTCTACCGCGCCGACAAGGCCCGTTCGCGCGCGACCGGCGGCACCGGCCTCGGTCTCGCGATCGTCAAGCACGTCGCCGCGAACCACGGCGGCGAGGTGCGGCTGTGGAGCAAACAGGGGACCGGCTCCACCTTCACCCTCCGGATCCCGGCGCACCTGGGGTCCGAGGCGGGCGAGGCGGGCACCACCCGCTCCGCGACCGGCAAGCAGATCCCCCCTGCGCCAAGGCAGGAGAAGACGCCCGACCGGACACCCCGGCTCGTTGGCTCGGGACCGGACAGCACAGATGGAGGAAAGCTGTGACCAGGGTGCTCATCGTCGAGGACGAGGAGTCGTTCGCCGACCCGCTCGCGTTCCTGCTGCGCAAGGAAGGCTTCACCGCCGCCGTCGCGGCGACGGGCCAGCAGGCGCTCGAGGAGTTCGACCGCAACGGCGCCGACATCGTGCTGCTCGACCTCATGCTGCCCGGGATGAGCGGCACCGACGTGTGCAAGCAGCTCCGCCAGCGGTCCGCGGTGCCGGTGATCATGGTGACCGCGCGCGACAGCGAGATCGACAAGGTCGTCGGCCTGGAACTGGGCGCCGACGACTACGTCACCAAGCCGTACTCGGCGCGCGAGCTGATCGCGCGCGTCCGGGCCGTCCTGCGGCGCGGCGGCGAACCGGGCACCGAGGGCGAGCTCGCGCCGCTCGTGCTCGCGGCGGGCCCGGTGCGGATGGACGTCGAGCGGCACGTCGTCACGGTCGACGGCGCGGACGTCTCGCTCCCGCTGAAGGAGTTCGACCTGCTCGAATACCTGCTGCGCAACGTCGGCAGGGTGCTCACCCGCGGCCAGCTCATCGACCGGGTGTGGGGCGCGGACTACGTCGGCGACACCAAGACGCTGGACGTGCACGTCAAGCGGTTGCGGTCGAAGATCGAGCCCGATCCGGGGTCGCCTCGGCACCTCGTCACGGTCCGCGGCCTCGGCTACAAGTTCGAGACGTGATCCCAGGCTTTTCCGCGCTCCACGAGCGACGGGTACCGTAGCCCCCTGTGCGCCTAGGGGTCCTCGACGTCGGTTCGAACACCGTCCACCTGCTCGTGGTGGACGCGCACCGCGGTGCGCACCCGACACCGATGCACTCCGAAAAGACCGTGCTGCGGCTCGCCGAGCAGATCACCAAGTCGAACGAGCTGAGCAAGCACGGCGCGGACCAGCTCGTCCGCGCCGTGGAAGCGGCCAAGGTGTCGGCGGCCCGGCTCGGCTGCGAAGAGCTCATGGCGTTCGCGACGTCCGCGGTCCGCGAGGCCGACAACTCCGCGAAGGTGCTGAAGAAGGTCGCCGACGAAACGGGTGTCGACCTGAAGGTGCTGTCCGGAGTGGACGAGGCCAGGCACACCTTCCTCGCGGTGCGGCGGTGGTACGGCTGGTCGGCCGGTCAGTTGCTGGTGCTCGACATCGGCGGCGGCTCGCTCGAGGTCGCGATGGGCATGGACGAGGAACCCTCGCTCGCCGAGTCGCTCCCGCTCGGCGCCGGGCGCACCACCAGGACCCGGTTCCGGCACGACCCGCCGACCCGGTCCGAGCTGATCGCGACGTCCTCGTGGCTCGAAGAGCAGCTCGCCGGGCTCGCGAAGAAGGTGGCGAGGCTCGGCCAGCCGGACCGCGTCGTGGCCACGTCGAAGACGTTCCGGTCCCTCGCCAGGCTGACCGGAGCGGCACCGTCGGCGTCGGGGCCGCGGGTGCGCCGCGTGCTCACCGACACCGCGTTGCGCCAGCTGATCGCGTTCATCTCGCGCATGCCGTCCGGTGATCTCGCCCAGCTCGAAGGCGTCAGCGCGAGCCGCGCGGGTCAGCTCGCGGGGGGCGCGCTGGTGGCTCAGGCCACGATGCGAGCGTTGTCACTCCACGAGCTCGAAATTTGCCCGTGGGCGCTTCGAGAGGGTGTCATTCTTCGGCGACTGGATCATTCGAACGGCGCGGGAGAAGCCGCTGACGGCGCCCGCGGCAACTCGTCGCGGAATCAGACCGGTGGCAGCACGGGACTGGACGTGACCGATACGCAGCGGGCACGGTGAAAGGGTGGCAGTAATGCGAGACCTCACGAGCCGGGCAGCCGTCCGGCCGGTGCCGCTGTGCTCCCGGATCGGGAGTTCCACGCTGATCACGTGTTTTGGACAGATGCATGACTGAAGACAACGGAGGCGAACCCCAGAAGACCGTCGCCGAACTGCTCGCGCAGCACGGTGGGACGGTCGACAGCGGAGGACGTCGTCGTCGCCGCAGGGCAGCCGATGACGACGAGGGCCCGGCCGCCCCGCCCGGCCGCCCGCGTGACATCGGCGACACCGCGCCGCAGGCGATCATCGACAGGGTGACCCGCGACGGCGACACCCCGCCGCCGCCGAACCGCCGCAACGGCGGTCCACGCCGCATGCCGCCCCGCGAGCAGCAGCCGCCGCAGCCTCCCCAGGGCCCGCCTCCCGGCGGGCAGCAGCACTCGGCGCCCTTGCCGCGCCCGAAGCCGCAGGACTCCGGCCCGCTGCGCAGGCCGCGACCGCAGCAGCGCCCGCAGGACTCGGCGGCGATGCCGTTGCCCGATCCCGCGGACGAGCAGGCCCCGCCTCCGCCGCCGCCCCCCGGCGCGCGGACTTCGCAGCAGTTGCCGGTGCCGCCGCGCGGCCGCAGACAGCCGCCGCCCCCGCCCGGCGCGCCGCAGGACAACCGGCGCGGCCCGAACGCGCGCCCGCGCCAGGCGCCCGAACCGCCCCCGGGCCCGCCGCCCGGTGGGCTCGCCGCGCGCCTGGACGGCCTCGAAGGTGACGAGCAGGCGCCCGCGCCGGGTGAGCGCCATCCCAGCGGGCTGTTCCCCGCGCCGACACCGGTCGAGCACGCGAGCGGGCACTTCCCCGCGCCTCCGGCGGACCAGCAGAGCGGGCAGTTCCCGGTGCCTCCGGCAGATCAGCAGAGCGGGCTGTTCCCCGCACCGCCGATCGATCCGAGCGCCGGGGGTGCCGCGCGCTCGCGCATGCAACGGCTCAACCGGCGTCCGCAGCCGCCGCGCGGGCCGGAACCGCACACCGAGCAGTTCCCCGCGCTTCCCGAAGACGGACCGGAGCCCGCCGCGGCGGCGCAGCCCGCGCCGCCGCGCGACGCGCCAGGGGGGCTCGCCGGCTGGCGGCAGCGTCGTCGCAAGGTCCAGGCGGAAGACACCGAGGTGGGCATCGCGCCCGTGGCGCCGCCCGGGGCCGCACCAGCGCCGGTGGAACCGGACGAGGACGAGGCGCCTGCCGGGCTGGCGCCGTCGACGAAGTACGTCGCCCCGCCGTCGTTCGCGCCCGCACGCCCCGCGCCCCGCGAGCCCGCGTACCCGGCCGAGGACGATCTCGTCGACGAGGAGGGCCTGCCGCCGACCGGCTACCACGACTCCCTCGCCGACGACGTCCGCGATCTCGAAGACGAGCAGGACGCGGCGCCCTACGAGGGCGACTACGCGTATGACGGCGAGTACGCCGAGGACGACCTCGAGTACGAGGACGACAACGCCGCGGACTACGACGACGGGTACGCGGACGAGTACGCCGAGGACGAGGAGCCGGCCGAAGAGGACGAGGCTTCCCCGGCGAAGCAGTGGCTCGCGATGGCGGCGCAGCTCGCGATCGGCGTCGTCGGCGGAGCCGGGGTGTGGCTCGGGTTCAACTGGCTCTGGGGCCAGCTGCCCGCGGCCGCGCTGGTCGCCGCGCTGGTCGTGGTGGTCGCGCTGGTGTGGATCGTGCGGAAGATCCGGCGCGCCGACGACATCCAGACGACGGTGTTCGCGGTGCTCGTGGGCCTGGTGGTGACGGTCTCCCCGGCCGCGCTGCTCCTGCTGGCCCGATAATGCGCGGGTGAACGCACACGCACCGGTCCCGGTCGGCCTGTCCACCGCGTCCGTGTGGCCGCTCCGCGCCGGGGCGGGCTTCGAACTCGCCGCGCAGCTCGGCTACGACGGCGTCGAAGTGATGGTCTGGGCGGATCAGGTCAGCCAGGACGTCTCCGAGCTGCGCCGGTGGTCCCGGCGCACCGGGATGCCGGTGCTGTCGGTGCATTCGCCGTCGCTGCTGATCACGCAGCGGGTGTGGTCGCCGGACCCGGTCGTCCGGTTGCGCCGC
Source organism: Amycolatopsis sp. CA-230715 (assembly GCF_018736145.1). Classification (GTDB taxonomy): domain Bacteria; phylum Actinomycetota; class Actinomycetes; order Mycobacteriales; family Pseudonocardiaceae; genus Amycolatopsis. The sequence goes on along the minus strand of NZ_CP059997.1, from coordinate 3,611,638 downwards.
AGCGTGGACGCGGCGGTCGACCTCGGCGCCAAGACCGTCGTCGTGCACCCGCCGTTCCGCTGGCAGCGCCGCTACGGCGACGCGTTCGGAGACCTCGTCGCCGAGCTGGAAGAGGCCAGCGGGGTCGCGGTCGCGGTGGAGAACATGTTCAAGGTGCGGCCACCCGGCGGCGGGCGCAACGCGCGCGTGTCCGCGTTCCGGCCCTCGATCGACCCGACGGACGTCGGGTACGCGCACTACACGCTCGACCTGTCGCACACCTCCGCGGCCAGGATGGACGCGCTCGCACTCGCCGACCGCATGGGCGACCGGCTCGCGCACGTGCACCTCGCCGACGGCAGCGGCATCCCGTCCGACGAACACCTCGTGCCCGGCCGCGGCGACCAGCCGTGCGCCGAACTGCTGGAGCGGCTCGCCGCGCGCGGGTTCGACGGCCAGGTCGTGCTCGAGGTCAACACGCGGCGCGCCACGCAGGCGGCACGCCGTGTGAAGGATCTCGCCGAGGCGCTGCTCTTCGCGCGCCTGCACCTCGGGCAGTAGGGTGTCTCAAGATCATTTAGGGCCCGATACTGGGGATGGGTGCCTGCTTTTCCGGTCTGCGAACACGTAAGGTTGGAGCCCGTGAACCCGCTGCGATCACTGATTCTCGCCGCCGCAGGGAACGAGGTGATCCGGCGAGTGGTGTCGGCCACACCGGGCAGCAGGGACCTCGTCCGGCGGTTCGTCGCGGGGGAGACGACGGACCAAGCGGTGGCGGCGGTGCGCGAGCTCGCGGACTCCGGGCTGCACGCCACGCTCGACCACCTCGGTGAGGACGTGCACGGGCGGGCGCACGCCGAGAAGAACGTCCAGGCCAACCTGCGGATGCTCGACCGGCTCCACGCGGAGGGGTTGTCCGGCAGCGTGGAAGTGAGCGTCAAGCTTTCGTCGCTCGGCCTGCAGCTGGACGAAAAGCTCGCGCTCGACAACGCCTGGCGGATTTGCGCCGCCGCGGACCAGTGCGCCACGACCGTGACCCTCGACATGGAAGACCACACCACGACCGACGCGACGCTGCGGATCCTCGCCGAGCTTCGCCACACCTGGCCGTCCACCGGCGGCGTCCTGCAGGCGTACCTGCGCCGCACCGAGGACGATGCCGCCGCGCTAGCCGTCGAAGGGTCGCGGATCCGCCTGTGCAAGGGCGCCTACGCGGAGCCCGTCGACGTCGCGTTCGACCACGCGCACGCGGTCGACAGGTCGTACGTGCGCTGTGTCAACACGCTTCTCGCCGGCCCCGGTTACCCCATGTTCGCCACGCACGATCCCCGGCTGGTCGAGATCGCCGGCGAGCGCGCCCGCTGGCACGGGCGGGAACCGGGCAGCTACGAATTCCAGATGCTGTACGGCATCCGGCCGGAAGAGCAGCTCAGGCTGGCGAAGAATGGTGAGACAGTGAGAATCTACGTTCCGTATGGCGACCAGTGGTACGGGTACCTGATGCGCAGGCTCGCCGAACGGCCCGCGAACACGGCCTTCTTCCTCCGCGCACTGGCCAGCCGTTCGTGAGCGCGTTGAACAGCGGCCCGCTGCCGTTCGCCGCGGCGTGCCGGGTCCGGTCACTCGGCGACGGCACGCTCACCGCCGACCTGCGCCCGGAGTGGTCGATCGGCGGGCACCCGCACGGCGGGTTCCTGATGTCGCTGCTCGCGAAGGCCGCGTTGACGCTGCTGTCCGAACGCGGCGAGCCCACCGCGGACCCGCTGGTGGTCAGCGCGGAGTTCCTGCACCCGCCCGCGGTCGGGCCGGTGCTGCTGCGCACCGACGTCCGCAAACTCGGCAGGCGGGCCACCGTGGTGTCCGTGCGGTTGGAGCAGCGGGGCCGCAGCTGCGTCGAAGGGCGGATCACCGCGGGCAGGCTGCCCGTCCGCCGCCCGGACTGGAGCGATCTGCCGCAGATGCCCGCGGAACCCCCGGTCTCGGCGATCACCGCGCGGGCCGATGCCGGGGATGCCTCGTTCAACCTCGCCAACGGCTGCGACGTCCGGATCGACGCCGCCACCGCCGGGTACCTCAACGGGCGTTCCACCGAGCCGGTGATCCGGTTGTGGGCGCGCCCGCGGCAGGGCGAGCCGGATCCGTACTTCGCGCTCGTCGCGAGCGACGTCAACCCGCCGGTGGTGTTCAACCTCGGCCGGGTCGGTTGGTCGCCGACGGTGCACCTGAGCGCGATCCTGCGCGCCAGGCCCGCGCCCGGCTGGCTGCGCGTGCGGATCGACTGCCGGTCGGTGCAGGAGGCGTGGTTCGACTCGGACGCCACGGTCGTCGATTCGGCGGGCAGGCTGGTGTGCCAGGCGCGCCAGCTCGCGCTGGCCCCCGCGCCGTAACCCGCCGGGCGCGGATAGGACACTGGCCGCGCCGGAGCACACCGGGCGCGTGCCGCCCGCGTGCCGTCTCCGCACCGGAGTGCGAAGGAAGGGAGAACGCCGTGAGCGTGATCGCGGTCATGGGAGCGGGCAAGATCGGCGAGGCGCTGCTGTCCGGGCTGCTGCACGGCGGCAGGCGGCCGGGTGACCTGCTGTTCACCGAACGGCATCCCGAGCGGGCCGCCGAGCTGACGGCCCGGTACGGCATCGAGGCTGTCGAGGTCGACGAAGCGGCCAAGCGGGCGGACGTGCTGGTGGTCGCGGTGAAGCCGCAGGACATCGACCCGGTGCTCGCCGAACTGGCGCCGCTGCTCGGGCCGTCGTCGCTGGTCGTGTCGCTGTGCGCGGGCCTGCCGACGGCACTGTACGAGCGCAGGCTCGCGGACGGCGTGCCCGTCGTCCGGGTGATGCCGAACACCCCGATGGTGGTCGGCGAGGCGATGAGCGCGATCTCACCGGGCCGCCACGCGACCGCGGAGCACCTCGCGCTGGTCGAAGAGCTGCTCGCCTGCGTCGGCAAGGTCGTGCGGGTGCCGGAATCGCAGCAGGACGCCGTCACCGCGCTGTCCGGATCGGGACCGGCGTACTTCTTCTTCCTGGTCGAGGCCATGATCGACGCGGGCATCCTGCTCGGCCTGCCGCGTGCGGTCGCGGAGAAGCTGATCATCCAGTCGGCGGTCGGGGCCAGCAAGATGCTCGCCGACACCGGCGAGCACCCGGTCACGCTGCGCGAAGCCGTCACGTCGCCGGCGGGCACGACGATCAACGCGATCCGCGAGCTGGAGAACCACGGTGTCCGCGCAGCCCTGATCGCCGCGATCGAGGCCGCCCGCGACCGGTCCGTCGAGCTCGGGAAGGCGCACGAGGACGAGCCGGGCAAGCGCTGAGCGTGGTAGCTGAGCGTTCAACCGTGCTGGTAGGGGCTCATCTTGGTGACAGGCGTCGCACGAGTAACGCATGTCCCGCTACCCTCACGTAGAGCACGTGCGTGTCGATACCGCCGGTGGGGAAGCCGAGCGGCGCGGCACGTGGAGAAGGCACGGTGAACTATGCCGCCGAACAAGAAGGAGGACGTGCCCGCACTCGGGCAGGTCCAGTTCTTGACGGTCGCCGAGGTGGCCACGATGATGCGGGTCTCCAAGATGACCGTCTACCGCCTGGTGCACTCGGGTGAACTGCCGGCCGTTCGCGTCGGCAAGTCATTCAGAGTGCCCGAAAAGGTGGTGCACGAATATCTGCAGGGCGCCTATTTCGACGTCGGTTAGGCCCACCCCCGTCGGGTTGGGGCGTGAAGGCGCGGGTAACCTGGTACACCGCTCGTGCCTGAAGCGCTCCATCCGTTGGAATCCGCGCAGGGCCGCGTGAGAAGACGACGAAACTTAAGGAGCACCTGTGGGCTCGGTGATCAAGAAGCGCCGCAAGCGCATGTCGAAGAAGAAGCACCGCAAGCTGTTGCGTCGCACGCGGATGCAGCGTCGTAAGCAGGGCAAGTGACGCTTCGGCGCGCCGCGCACTTCGCGTGACGACTTCCGTCACGAAGCGTCGTTTCCTGACTGCGCCTTCTTGAGAGCCCGTCCACTGGTGTGGGCGGGCTCTCAGGCATTCGGGTGAGTTCGCTGGTCGCGGGTTAATAGCATGTAAGGCCTGTCGGCGCCACCCCTGTCCCGAGGTAACATTTCGCATGGGCTGGCACGATTCCCTTTTTCGGTACCGGCTCAAGCACTCGGCGTGACAGAGCTGTCGCCACCGCAACCCGCATTTCCACCCGCCCTCAGGGGGTCGCATGCCGTCCAACATCGTGCTCGTCACCGGAGTCGGGGGTGAGCTGGGGGGCAAGCTGCTCGCAAGACTGGGCAACAACCCCGAGTTCGAACGCGTCATCGGGGTGGACACGGTGCCGCCGGGCAGGCCGGTGCTGCAGCGGATGGGCCGCGCCGAGTTCGTGCGCGCCGACATCCGGAACCCGCTCATCGCGAAGGTGATCAGCACCGCGAACGTCGACACCGTCGTGCACGCGGCGACCACCTGCCACCCCGCGGCGCCCAGTGGCCGGACGGCGATCAAGGAAGTCAACGTCATCGGCACCATGCGGCTGCTCGCCGCGTGCCAGCGCTCGCCCCGGGTGCGCAAGCTCGTGGTCAAGTCCAGCGCCGCGGTCTACGGAGCGGGCGCCCGCTCGCAGGCGGTGTTCACCGAGGACTCCGAGCTCATCCCGGCGTCGTCGAGCGGATACGCGAAGGACGCCGTCGAGATGGAGGGGTACGTGCGCGGCCTCGCCCGCCGCCGCCCCGACATCACGATCACCACGCTGCGCTGCGGAAACCTCATCGGGCCCGCCGTGGACACCGTGCTCACCAGGTACTTCGCGCTGCCCGTCGTCCCGTCCGTGCTGGGCTACGACGCGCGCCTGCAGCTCCTGCACTCGACGGACGCGCTCGGCGTGCTCGAACGCGCGGTGCTGACCGAGCAGGCGGGGGTGTTCAACGTGGCGGCGGACGGCGTGCTGACGTTGTCCCAGGCGATCCGCCGCGCGGGCCGGGTCGAGCTGCCGGTGCCGAAGGGGGTCGTGCCGTCGGTCGCGAAACTGCTCCGCGGCGCGCGGGTGGTGGACTTTTCGGCCGACCAGGTGCGGCTGCTGAACTTCGGGCGCGTGGTCGACACGACCCGGCTCAAGGAGACCTTCGGCTACACGCCGAGGTGGACGACGAAGGCGGCCTTCGACGACTACATCGCCGGTCGCGGGCTGCACCCGGTGCTCGACGGGGACCGCCTGGCCGGCCTCGCCGGGAAGGTACTGGTCGCCGCGGCGACCGGGCAGGCGGCTGCCCGATGAGCCGTAGCTGGAACGTGGGAGCGGAAGACGTGTCAGGCAGCGCCGAAGCCCAGATCATCCCGTTGCACGGACCCGGCAGGGAGAAGGCGGCGGACCCGGTCGATCCGAAGGTGGACGAGCCGCGTGCCGACGCCCCCGTGGTGGCCTTCCCCAGCACGCAGAGCGAGGAGGAACGGCCGCCCGAGATCGAGCCCGAGCTCGGCGCCGAAACCCTTCCCGACGCCCTCGTGGCCGCATTGTCGTTCGTCAAGAGCAGGCTGACCGGTGACTTCACCGTCGACGAGTTCGGCTTCGACCGCGAGCTGACCGAAACGCTGGTCCTGCCGCCGCTGCGCGCGCTGTACGAAAAGTGGTTCCGCGTCAGCACGCACGGCATCGAAAATCTGCCGTCCGAAGGCGGCGCGCTGATCGTCGCCAACCATTCCGGCACGATCCCGCTCGACGCCCTGATGACCGCGGTCGCCGTGCACGACGAGCATCCCGGGCAGCGCCACCTGCGCGGTCTCGGCGCCGACCTGGTGTTCCGGGTCCCGTTCGTCGGCGCGCTCGCCCGCAAATCGGGCCAGACCCTCGCCTGCAACGCCGACGCGGAGCGCCTGCTGCGGTCCGGTGAGCTGGTCGGCGTCTGGCCGGAGGGCTTCAAGGGGATCGGGAAGCCGTTTTCGTCGCGGTACAAGCTGCAGCGGTTCGGCCGCGGCGGTTTCGTTTCGGCGGCGCTGCGCACCGGCGTGCCGATCATCCCGTGTTCGATCGTCGGCGCCGAGGAGATCTACCCGAAGATCGGCGACATCAAGCCGCTCGCCAGGCTGCTCGGCCTGCCCTACTTCCCGGTGACGCCGTTCTTCCCGCTGCTGGGCCCGCTCGGCGCCGTCCCGCTGCCGACGAAGTGGCACATCGAGTTCGGCGAGCCGATCCGCACTGACCAGTTCGCCCCCGAGGACGTCGACGATCCGATGCTGGTGTTCACCCTCACCGACCAGGTGCGCGAGTCCATTCAGCACAGCCTCTACCAGCAGCTTTCGCAGCGGGAGGGCGTTTTCCGCGGTTAGAGTCTTCGGACGGGGCGGGTTCAGCGGCGCCGGTAGGCCATGCCCGCCGCGACCGCGCCCGCCAGCGCGCCGGCGCCGAGCACGGACGGGACGCCGATGCGGGCGGCCTTGCGGCCGGTGCGGAAGTCCCTGATCTCCCAGCCGCGCGCCCTGGCGACGTCGCGCAGGCCGCTGTCCGGGTTGACCGCGACCGCGGTGCCGACCGTGGACAGCATCGGCACGTCGTTCTGGGAGTCCGAGTAAGCGGTGCAGCGCCGCAGGTTCAACCCCTCGCGCGAGGCGAGCGCGCGCACCGCGTGCGCCTTGGCCCTGCCGTGCAGCAGATCGCCGACGAGCCGTCCGGTGTAGACCCCGTCGACCGATTCGGCGACGGTGCCCAGCGCACCGGTCAGGCCGAGCCTGCGGGAAATGATCGCGGCGACCTCGATGGGCGTCGCCGTGACGAGCCAGACGCGCTGCCCGGCGTCGAGGTGCATCTGCGCGAGCGCGCGCGTGCCGGACCAGATCTTGTCCGACATCAGCTCGTCGTAGATCTCCTCGCTGATCTCGTTGAGCTCCTTCACCGTCCGGCCGGCCACAAAGGACAGTGCCTGCTCGCGGTGCGAGCTGATGTCGTCCTTGTTCTCCTTGCCGCCGATCCGGAACTTCGCCTGCTGCCAGACGAAACCGGCGAGATCCGCGGTGCTGAAGAACTTGCGCGCGGCGAGCCCGCGCGCGAGGTAGAACATCGACGCGCCCATCATCATGGTGTTGTCGACGTCGAAGAAGGCCGCCGCGGTCAGATCGGGCGGCGCGGGCGGAGCTGCGGGCTCGTTACCGTCACGCCCGGCGGTGGCGACCGCCGTGGCGGCGGCCGGGAGGGATTCCATCGCCACCGCGGCGTCGGCCGAGGCCTCACCGGCCAGCGCGGCGCGCCGCTCGAGTTCCTGTCCCTTGTCTCTGCCACGCCACGGTGACACGCACACCGCCTCCACGATCCGCTCCTGCGGCCCGGCGAACCGGGCGCCTGCCACCAGGGTAGCGAGCGCGTGCACCCGGCGTGCCCGCAGCCGTCCATGACCCACTGGACTGTGGGAAACCCCTTACCCTATGCCGAGCCCCGGCACGCCGGGGATCAGCGGGGGGATCGAAATCAGCGGCGGTTTCGTCGCCACGCTCGGCAGGCGGGGACCGGTCGGTGTCGGGATCGGCGGCGGGATCACCGGCGGCGGCGTGCTCACCGCGCCGGGCGCGGTCGGCGACGGCGGGGTCGGCGACGGGCTGTCGAGCTGGGAGAGCATCCGCTGGGTCGGAATCGGCACGGTCCCGCCCGAAAGGTCCTCGCGCGGCGCGGGCGCGATCGTGGGCTGCGGCTCGCCCTGCGCGGCGCCCTGGTTGCCCTGCGGCTGGTCGCACGGGCCGGTCGCGGGCACGGCGCCGAGATCGTCCGATTCGCCGGTGGTGATGAGGTAGCACTGCAGCCGTCCGGCGAGCGCGCCAGCGCGCGCTTCGATCCGGCTCAGGAGGCCCACGGAAGCGTCGAAGCTCGCGCTCGTCGACGGCGGGAGATCCGCTTTCGCCGCTTCGAGCCGCACCGATTGCTGCCTCGTCCACTCACGGAGCTTCGTCAGCTGCGCGCCGCCGTCTTCGACGCCGAGCACGCTCAACCGTGCCGCGCCCTGGGCGGCGTCGGTGCGGAAGTCGGCCAGCACGCGGTGGTACCCGGGTTCGGCGGCGTCCTTTCCCCGCAGCGCGACCAGTTCGTCCAGCCGCGTGCCGGCGAACTCGAGGTACTTCGCGGCCTTGCCCTGCTCGTCGAAGGTCAATCCGAGCGACGTCGATTCGCCCGCGCGCTTGATGTCGTACAGGGTGTCGCCGGGCAGCGCGTCCTTTGACAGCAGGAGCCCGAGCGCGCCGACGATGAGCACCGCCGCGGCCGCCGCCGCGAGAACCCCGGCGAGCACACGCGGCCGCCGCGGCTCGTCCCGTTCCCCGTCGGCGGGCGCGAGGCGTTCGATGATGCCGCTGTGGATGCGATGACGGGTGGCTTCGTCGAGGGTCCCGATATCGCCGAGCCCCCGCAATGCCCCGACGACGGCGAGTTCGTCGTCCTCGCGGCTGGGCGCACCACCATCGACGGCGCGGGCGAAGTCCTCGTCTTCCGCCCGGCTCCGCGGGGGCCACCCGGGAACGTTCACCGCTCAGCTCCGTCTCCACGGCCGTACGCCGTCAGTCAACGGTGGCAACGAGTGGCGGCGGCTCGTGGTTACGCCGCGTCCCTCCTCAGCGCAGGCCGGTGGGCAGAAGTTGCGCCAGACGGCGGACGGCGCGGTGCTGGAGTGCCTTGATGGCGCCGTCGTTGCGGTTCATGATCCTCGCCGTTTCGGCGACGGACAGGCCCTGGATGAACCTGAGCACGATGCATTCGCGCTGGTCGTCGCCGAGATCGGAGATGCAGCGCAGCAGTTCGGCCCTGGTCGCGCTGGAGATCGCCTGCTGCTCGGGGCCCGCGGCGGGCGTCGCGGTGCCGAACGGGGCCGTGCCGGAGTCGCTGACCTCGTCGGTGACCACTTCGAGCCGGAACCGGCTGGACTTGACGTGGTCGAGCACGAGGTTCCTGGCGATCGTGATGAACCAGGCGCCGACATCGCGGCCCTGGTAGCTGACCGAGGTGATCCGCCGCAGCGCGCGGAGGAAGGTCTCGCTGGTGACGTCCTCGGCGAGGTCGCGGTCGCCGACGCGGAACAGCACGTAGCGGAACACGACATCGACGTAGCGGTCGTACAGCCTGCCGAAGGCGGCGTTGTCGCCGCCTTGCGCGGCGTGGACCAGTTCCCAGCCTTCGTTCACCGATTCCGCCTGCTCCGCGGGCGCCTCACCCGCGGTTTTGGCCGCGGGCCGGTGGAGGGAGTGCCCGGCACGCACAACGGCAGGACCACGACTCGTGGCGACGTGCAGGCTCATCGTGTCGGACCTCCTTCAGCCCCGATGCCCCCGGCGACCACTGGCTACTCCGGAGCCGGGGAACCCCGGCGACCGCCTCGTGAGCGGGTGCCGAAGCCCTGGACGCGGCTCCGCCTCCACGCCCCCGTGATCAACACCACGTGGGGACGAGGAGCAGCATACGGGTTGTTACCCGAAAGTAGGTAGTGCTGTACCGGTTGCGAAAGTGCGACGACCGCGCGGGCTCCCCATGACGGGGGATGGGACGGGGCCCGTCCGCGACCGGTGCGGGTACGCGCGGCCGACCGGCCGTGCCGAGGTCCGGGGCCGGAAAACCGCCGTCGCCGCGAGGCGCGCCGGGATGCCAGACTGGGGCCGATCATCACGTCGCGGCGAGAGGTGGACTGTGAGCGCGGAGCCCGGCAATGTGGCGGATCTGCTGGCTGAGGCGGCGCGCGAGCGGCCAGGCGGCACCGCGCTGATCGATACCGCGCTGACCGGTACCGAGGCCAAGGCCACCTACACGTGGGAAGAGTTCGACGCCGCGGTCAACGGCCAGGCGCGCAGGTTCGCCGAGGCCGGCATGCGGCAGGGGGACCGAGTCGCCGTGCAGGTGCCGACGTCGGCCGCCTTCGCGGTGGCGTTCTTCGCGGTCGTGCGCGCGGGCGGGATCGCGGTGCCGGTTTCGCCGCAAGCGCCCGCACCGGAGATCGAGACGGTCCTCTCGCACAGCGGCGCGACTCTCCTGATCACCCAAGGCGAGGGTTTCGGAGACGTTCGAAAACTCGAACCCGGTTTCGATGCGGGTGAATCGGTACCGGCTGTCGGTACCGGCGAGGACATCGCGGTCCTGTCGTACACGTCGGGCACCACCGGCCCGCCGCGCGGCGTGATGCTGTCGCACCGCGCGCTGCTGGCGAACGTGGACCAGCTCCGGCAGGTCCGCCCGCCCGCGCTGGAAAGCGGTGACCGCGCGCTGCTGGCGATCCCGCTGTTCCACGTCTACGGGCTGGGGCCCGGCCTGCTGCTGGCCACCGCGACCGGTGCCACGGTGGTGCTCGCGCCGAGGTTCGACGCGCGGAAGGCGCTCGACCAGTGCGCCGAGCACCGGATCACCGCGCTCGCCGGGGTGCCCGCGATGTACGCCGAGTTCGCGGCGCTGCCGCCGGACGAACTCGGCGAAGGCCTTTCCACCGTCGGCAAGCTGACCTCCGGTGCGGCGCCACTGCACCCGAAGGTGCTCGCCGCGATCCGGCAGGCGACCGGAATCGGCGTCTACGAGGGCTACGGCCTCACCGAGACGGCGCCCGTGGTGACCTCGACGCTGGTCACCGGGTACCCGAAGCCGGGATCGGTCGGCCGCCCGCTGCCGGGTGTCGAGGTGCGGCTGGTCGAACCGGACGGGGACAGCGAGCCGGTGCTGCTCGATCCGGACGAGCCGGACGACACCCTCGAGGAGGAGGTCGGCGGCACCGGGCTGGTCGCGGTCCGCGGCGCGAACCTGTTCTCCGGGTACTGGCCGGACGGCGCGCACGGGCCCGACGGGGAGGGCTGGTTCCGCACCGGCGATGTCGGCTACCTCGACGTCGACGGCGACCTCCACCTGGTGGACCGCGCCAACGACCTCATCATCGTGAACGGGTTCAACGTCTATCCCCACGAGGTCGAAGCCGCCGTCGGGGAGCTGCCGGAGGTCGCCGAGGCGGCGGTCGTCGGCGTGCTCGACGAGCGCAGCGGCGAGGCGGTCAAGGCGGTCGTCGTGCCGGTCGCCGGCGCGTCCCTGTCCGAGCAGCAGGTGGTGGACCACTGCGCGACCAGGCTCGCCGGGTACAAGGTGCCGCGCACGGTCGAATTCGTCACCGAGCTGCCACATTCGCCGACCGGCAAGCTCCGCCGCGTGCGCCTGCGGTGAGGCAGGATGACCCCATGTCGCACCAGGTGACCGTGATGACCAGGCAGGGCTGTTCGGCGTGCGTCACCGCCGAACGGGACGTCGAGCGGATCTGCGCCGAGCTCGGGGTCGAATGGGGTGTCGCGGACGTCGACAGCGATCCGGAGTGGCGCGCCGAGTACGGCGACCGCGTGCCGGTGATCCTGGTCGACGGCGACGAGCACGGCTATTGGAAGGTCGAAGAGGACCGTCTCCGGCGCGCCTTAAGGGATTCGTAAGGGCGAACGGGCCAATCGGAACCCCGGCTCGCTCCGAAGATGGGGGTAGAGGCCCCGGTGCCGGGGCCGCCCGCGAATCGTGAGAGGCCGCCGTGAGCACCCAGGTCACCGACCCGCCCAGCACCGCCGCACCGACGAGCCCGCGTATCGGGAAGTGGTGGGCCGCGCTGCTCGGGGTCGTGGCGCTGGCCGCGGCGCTGGGCGCGGGCCAGCTCGTCGCCGCGTTCGTCGGGACGACCGCGTCCCCGTTCCTCGCGGTCGCCAACTTCGTCATCGACCACAGCCCGCAGCCGATCGTCAAATGGGCGGAGCGGACGCTGGAGACCTGGGACAAACCGGTCCTCAAGCTGGGGCTGGGCGTCCTGCTCGTGGTGTTCGCGATGCTGGCGGGGCTGTTTTCGCGACGCAAACCGCTACCGGGGCAGCTCGTCATCGGGATCCTCGGCGCCGCCGGGATCGCCGCGGTGTACGTGCGGCAGGACCTTGGCCCGGTCGCGCTGCTCGCACCGGTGGTGACCTTGCTGGCGGGCATCGGGGTGTTCACCCGGCTGCACTCGCTCGCGCTTCGGACGCCGTCGGTCGCCGGCGGAGCCGGGGACGGCACGACGCGCCGCCAGTTCCTGGTGACCACCGGCGGGGTCGCCGCCGGGGCCGGGGTCGCCGCGCTCGCCGGTCAGTTCATCGGGTCGGCGAACGACGCGGAGAGTTCGCGCGCGATGGTCGGGAAGCTCACGCCGGCGAAGGCGGCGCCGCCGATCCCGGCCGACGCCGATTTCGCCAAGCTCGGCACGCCGCCGTTCATCACCCCGAACAAGGACTTCTACCGCATCGACACCGCATTGGTGGTCCCGCAGGTGCGCGCCGAGGACTGGAGCCTGCGCGTGCACGGAATGGTCGACCGGGAAGTCACCTTCGACTACACCGAGATCCGGAACCGCCCGCTCGTCGAACAGACGGTGACCATGACCTGCGTTTCGAACGAGGTCGGCGGCCCCTACATTTCGACCGCGAACTTCGTCGGCGTGTGGTTGCGGGATCTGCTGGACGAGGCCGGGGTCCAGCCGGGCGCGCAGCAGCTTTTCGCGACCAGTTCCGACGGCTGGACCTGCGGCAGCCCGGTCGAGGCCGCGCTGGACCCGAAACGCGGCGCGATGCTCGCGATCGGCATGAACGGCGAGCCGCTGCCGCTCGAACACGGTTTCCCGGCGCGCATCGTGATCCCGGGTCTCTACGGGTACGTTTCCGGCACGAAATGGGTCGCGGATCTCGAACTGACCACGTGGCAGGCGCGGCGCGGCTACTGGCTCGACCGCGGCTGGGGCGAGCAGGGGCCGATCAAGACGATGTCCAGGATCGACTCCCCGCAAGGGTTCCAGAGCCTGCCCGCGGGCAAGGTCACCGTTTCCGGGATCGCGTGGGCGCAGACGACCGGGATCGAAAAGGTCGAAGTGCGGCTCGACAACGGGCCGTGGCAGGCGGCCGAACTGTCCACTGTGTTCAACGACAACACGTGGCGGATGTGGCACCTGCTGGCGGACGTGCCGAAGGGCAGCCACACCGTGGCGGTGCGCGCGACGGACAAACTGGGTTACACGCAGACGGAACAGCGCGCGAGCACCGTTCCGGACGGAGCCACCGGCTGGCACACCGTCGTTTTCGACGCGCAATGATCGCGAAACCCGGTGCTCGCGAAAAAATGCTCGATTAACTCGAACGTGCGGCAAGCCAACTTCTGTCCGGGACCGAATGCCTGCTGACAACAAAGTCGTCAGCGGTGTCCGGCCCTTTCCGGACGTGAATGGAGTTGATTTCCCGTGAGCAATCTGCGTCGCGTCGCCGGGCTCGGCGTTGCCACCGTCGCCGCGTTCTCGATGGCTGCCTGCGGCAGCGACAGCGGGTCGGGCAGCGGCAACAACAGCAGCAGCGCGCCCGCGCCCAGTTCGCCGATGTCGTCCAGCTCGGCCGCCGCGCCCGCGGGCACCGGGGTGACCACCAAGGCCGACGTCTTCGGCCCGGCGTGTTCGAAGGTCCCCGCCACCGGCCCCGGCTCGGTGGACGGCATGGTGTCCGATCCGGTCGCCACCGCCGCGAGCAACAACCCGCTGCTGACCAAGCTGGTCACCGCGGTGAAGGCCACCAACCTGGTGGACCCGTTGAACAGCGCTCAGGAGCTGACCGTGTTCGCGCCCGCGGACGACCCGGCGTTCAAGGAACTCGGCGACGCCAAGTTCACCGAGCTGGCCGGTAAGCCCGCCGACCTGACCAAGATCCTCAAGTACCACGTCGTGCCGAAGCGCTACGACGCGAAGGGCCTCGAGGCGGCGGGCATGGTCCCGACGCTCGACGGCGCCGAGGGCGGCGACCTGAAGATCGCGGGCTCCGGCGACAAGATGACCGTGAACGGCGCCCCGGTGCTGTGCGGGAACGTGCCGGTCAAGAACGCGACCGTGTTCGTCATCGGCAAGGTTCTGATGCCCGGTACCAACAAGTAACGGCGAATCGGTCGGTGAAAACGCCCGGGGCGGCCCGCGCCGCCCCGGGCGTTCCCGTGCGCGGCGGGCCGGAATGTGCCCCTGGTCATGCTCACGACCAGTGACTTTGTGCCTGCGTTCACAAGTGGCTACCGTATTGCCGGTACCCCGTGCGGCCCCGGGCATCGAACCGGAGACGGCCCGCGAGGTCAAGGGTCAGTTTCGGGCGACCGGTGTTCGCCCCGTCCGAACCGATGCTCGTGATGCGGTGAAGGAGAGCCAGCGTGGTGGCACAGCGAGGCCGGCGAAACGGCGCCGAAGCCGCGCACAAGCGCACGCGAGCCGCGGTCAAACCCCTGGCGGGACCGGACGCCGACAACGCGCCCACCGCCGAGATGCCCGCCGTTCCCGCTGGTGAGGGCGACGCGGTCCGGGCGAAGGCGATCCCGGAAGCCGCCGTCGCGCGGCTCGCCGTCTACCTGCGGGTGCTGTCCGCGATGCAGGAGCAGGGCGGCACCACGGTCTCCAGCGAGGAGCTTTCGACCGCAGCCGGCGTCAACTCGGCGAAGCTGCGGAAAGACCTTTCGTACCTCGGTTCCTACGGCACCCGCGGGGTCGGCTACGACGTCGCGGTGCTCGTCGGGCAGATCGAGCGGACGCTGGGGCTGACCCGCAAGCACAAGGTGGCCGTGGTCGGAATCGGTAACCTCGGCCACGCGTTGGCCAACTACGGCGGGTTCCCCGGCCGGGGGTTCCCCGTCGACGCGCTCTTCGACGTCGATCCCGACCTGATCGGGGTGCCGGTCGGCGGGCTGCCGGTGTCCCACCTCGACGACATCCCCAGGGTGTGCGCCGAGCGGGAGATCTCGATCGGGGTCATCGCGACGCCGCCGACGGCCGCGCAGTCGGTGTGCGACCGGCTGGTCGCGGGTGGTGTCCAGTGCATCCTGAACTTCGCGCCGGTGGTGCTGCAGGTGCCGGAGCACATCGAGGTGCGGAAGGTGGATCTCGCGGTCGAACTGCAGATCCTGTCCTTCCACGTGGCGCGGCGCGCGGACGAAAAACTGAACGATGCCCGGCGGGGGGACAATGGGTCCGGGAGCGATGGGCTCCGGCTCGGCAACGGAATGGTGGTGCGGTGAGCACGGACACGACGAGGGGGTCCGCACGATGAGCGTGCTGGCTGTGGGACTTTCGCACCGCACCGCGGACCTCGCGACGCTCGAGCGGGTCGCGGTGCCGGCCGCCGAGGTGCCGAAGGCGCTGTACGAACTGCAGCAGGCGGAGCACGTGAGCGAGGTCATGCTCGTTTCCACGTGCAACCGCATCGAGGTCTACGCGGTGGTCGAGGCCTTCCACGGCGGCCTCGCCGATATTTCGGCCGTGCTCGCCCGCCAGGCCGGGGTCGAGCCTGCCGCGCTGTACGACAGCATGTACGTGCACTACGCCGGTGCGGCCGTCGAGCACCTGTACTCGGTCGCGTCCGGGCTGGACTCGATGGTCGTCGGCGAGACCCAGATCCTCGGCCAGGTGCGCGCCGCCTACGCCACCGCGCGCGAAGCGGGCACCGTCGGCCGCACGCTGCACGAGCTGATCCAGTCCACCTTGCGGGTCGGCAAGCGGGTGCACAGCGAGACCGGCCTCGACGCGCTCGGCGCGTCGGTCGTGTCGCAGGCGCTCGCCGAGGCCGGGGACGTCTCGGGCAAGCGCGCCCTGATCGTGGGCGCCGGCTCGATGGGCGCGTTGACCGCGTCGCAGCTGCGCAAGGCCGAGATCGGGTCGATCGTGGTGGCGAACCGCACCTTCGCGAACGCCGAGCGGCTCGCCGCGTCGGTGACCGAACAGGGCGTGCCCGCGACCGCGGTGCCGATGGCGGATCTGACGGCCGCGGTCACCGAAGCCGACGTGGTGCTGTGCTGTACCGGTGCGCATGCATCGGTACTGAATTCCGACCACGTGCTGCCGAGGGCCGGCCGCCCGCTGGTGATCTGCGACCTCGGGCTCCCGCGCGACGTGGACCCCGGCGTGACCGCGGTCGCGGACGTCGAGCTGGTCGACTTGGAGACCGTCCGCCGCCGGATGGACGAGACCGGGGGCGTCAGCACCGCGAAGCAGACCGCGCGCGCGACCGGGATCGTGCTCGACGAGGTCAGGGCGTACCTGGCCGGGCAGCGCAGCGCCGAGGTCACCCCGACGGTCACGGCGTTGCGCAAGCGCGCGGCCGAGGTCGTCGACGCGGAGCTCCTGCGGCTCGACAACCGGCTCCCCGAGCTGGACGGCGTGGTGCGCGAGGAACTCGGCAGGACGGTGCACCGCGTGGTGGACAAACTGCTGCACGCGCCGACGGTGCGGGTGAAGCAGCTCGCGGCCGAGAACGCGGGGACCACCGACTACGCGGACGCGTTGCGAGAACTGTTCGGGCTGGACCCGCAGGCGCCTGCCGCGGTCGCGAGCCCGAAGGCGAACAAGGCAGACGGTGAAAAGCATGTCTAGGACCATCAGGATCGGCACGCGGGCCAGCAAGCTCGCGCTCGCCCAGACCGGCACGATCGCGGCCGCGCTCGAACAGGCCGGGGCGACCGTCGAGATCGTCGAAGTGAGCACCCCCGGCGACCGGTCGTCCGCGCCGATCGCCCAGATCGGCGTCGGCGTGTTCACCTCCGCGCTGCGGGAGGCGCTCGCCGCGAAGACGATCGACGTCGCCGTGCACTCCTACAAGGACCTGCCGACCGCGCCGGAACCCGGCCTCGTGATCGCCGCGGTCCCGCCGCGCGCGGACCCGCGCGACGCGCTGGTCGCCAGGGACGGGCTGACGCTCGGCGAGCTGCCCCCCGGCTCGCGGGTCGGCACCGGCTCGCACCGCCGCATGGCGCAGCTGCGCGCGCTGGGCCTCGGGCTCGAGGTCGTCGCGATCAGGGGCAACATCGACACCAGGATGCGCAAGGTCACCGACGGCGAGTTCGACGCGGTCGTGCTGGCGAAGGCGGGGCTCGACCGGATCGGCCGCACGGACGCGATCACCGAGACCGTCGACCCGATCCAGATGCTGCCCGCGCCCGCGCAGGGCGCGCTCGCGATCGAATGCCGCGTCGACGATTTCGACGTCGAGCACCTGCTCCGCTCGACGGTGGACGACGAGACGACCCGGCTCGCGGTCACCGCGGAACGCGCCATGCTGGCGACCCTCGAAGTGGGCTGCAGCGCGCCGGTGGGCGCGCTCGCGGAAGTGGTGGAAGACCTCGACGCCGACGGCGCGGTGATCGAACGCATCTCGCTGCGCGGTGTGGCCGCCGCCGGGTTCGACGGTGATCCCGGCGAGTCCGTCGAGATGCTGCGTGCTTCGGGCGTCGCCGAAAAGGACCAGGCCGGCAAGCTCGGCCGCGAGGTCGCCGCGGAGCTGCTCGACCTCGGCGCCGGCGTCCTGTCCGGTCCCAACGCACAGTGAACTGACGAAGAAAGACCTGCTGAACCGCATCGAAGGCAGCGGTGGAGAAGGCCGAGTGAAGCGGCCGATTGATGAGGAGAAACGAGAAACGATGACCCCCGCTCGAAAGACCACTGGGCGCGTCGCCTTCGTGGGCTCGGGTCCTGGCGACGCCGGTCTGCTGACCGTCCGTGCCCAGGAGCTGCTCGCCAAGGCCGAGGTCGTGGTGACCGATCCCGACGTGCCAGCCGGAGTGCTGGCCTTCGCCGGCGCGGAGGCCGAAGTGCGCCCCGCCGTCGGTGAGCCAGGCGACGTCGCGAAGGACCTGACCGCGGAGGCCAAGGCGGGCAGGCTCGTGCTGCGCCTGGTCGCGGGCGACCCGCTGACCCAGCCCGCCGTCGTCGCCGAGGTGCAGGCGGTTTCGCGCACCAGCGCGGTGTTCGACGTCATCCCCGGCGTCTCGCCCGGTGCCGCGGTGCCCGCCTACGCGGGTGTCGCGCTCGGCGGCACGCACACCGAGGTCGACGTCCGCGGTGACGTCGACTGGGCCGGCCTCGCCGCGACGCCCGGCACGATCGTGCTGCACGCCACGTCGAGCCACCTCGCGGAGGCCGCGTCGGCACTCGGCGAGCACGGCCTCGCCCCGCAGACCCCGGTCGCGGTGACCTCGAACGGCACCATCAACACCCAGCGCACCGTGGACACCACGCTGGCTTCGCTCGCGCAGGACGCGGGCGAGCTGGTCGGGCCGCTCGTGGTGACCGTCGGCGCCGCCGCCGGTCAGCGCTCGAAGCTGTCCTGGTGGGAGTCGCGCGCGCTGTACGGCTGGAAGGTGCTGGTGCCGCGCACCAAGGAGCAGGCGGGCGAGATGGCCGAGCGCCTGCGCGGGCACGGCGCGACCTCGCACGAGGTGCCGACGATCTCGGTGGAGCCGCCCCGCAGCCCGGCGCAGATGGAGCGCTCGGTGAAGGGCCTTGTCGACGGCCGCTACCAGTGGATCGTGTTCACCTCGACGAACGCGGTGCGCGCGGTGTGGGAGAAGTTCGAGGAGTTCGGCCTCGACGCGCGCGCGTTCTCGGGCGTGAAGATCGCCTGCGTCGGCGAGTCGACCGCGGCGAAGGTGCGCTCGTTCGGCATCATCCCGGAGCTGGTGCCCTCGGGCGAGCAGTCGAGCGAGGGCCTGCTCGCGGACTTCCCGCCGTACGACGACGTGCTCGACCCGGTCGACCGCGTGCTCCTGCCGCGTGCCGACATCGCCACCGAGACGCTGTCCGCCGGGCTGCGCGACCGCGGCTGGGAGATCGACGACGTCACGGCCTACCGGACCGTGCGCGCCGCGCCGCCGCCGGCCGAGACCCGCGAGATGATCAAGACCGGCGGGTTCGACGCGGTGTGCTTCACCTCGTCGTCGACCGTGCGGAACCTGGTCGGCATCGCGGGCAAGCCGCACACCCGCACGCTCGTCGCGTGCATCGGGCCGAAGACCGCGGAGACCGCGGTGGAGTTCGGCCTGCGGGTGGACGTCCAGCCGGAGAAGGCGGACGTGCCGCACCTGGTGGACGCGCTCGCCGAGCACGCCGCCCGGCTGCGCGCCGAGGGTGCGCTGCCGCCGCCGCGGAAGGCGAAGCGCGCGCGGCGTTCCTGAGCGCCGCTCAAGAAGAATTGAACACCGCTCAAGAGGCCCCCTCACTGGCAGTGAGGGGGCCTCTTCATGAGCTGGGAAGGGCCCGCGAGCCCGTTTTCGGCGGCGGCGTAGCGTGGTTGTGTGTTTCCTGAGCATCGTCCCCGTCGCCTCCGCACGACGCCCGCCATGCGACGCCTGGTCAGCGAGACCACGCTGCGCCCGCGTCAGCTGATCCTGCCGATGTTCGTGGCCGAGGGCGCCGACGCGCCCCGCCCGATCTCGAGCATGCCCGGCGTCGTCCAGCACACCCGCGACACGCTGCGCAAGGCCGCTGTCGAAGCGGTCGATGCCGGTGTCGGCGGCCTGATGATCTTCGGCGTCCCCGCCACCAGGGACCCGCGAGGATCCGGCGCGGTCGACGAGAACGGCATTCTCAATGTCGCGCTGCGCGATCTGAAGGCCGAACTCGGCGACGACACCGTGCTGATGGCGGACACCTGCCTCGACGAGTTCACCGATCACGGCCACTGCGGCGTGCTCGACGACAACGGCGGCGTCGACAACGACGCGACCCTCGCGATCTACGCCGAAATGGGGCTCGCGCAGGCCGAAGCCGGCGCGCATCTGCTCGGCCCCAGCGGCATGATGGACGGCCAGGTCGGCGTGATCCGCGAAGCGCTCGACGACGCCGGGTACATCGACACCGGCGTCCTCGCCTACTCCGCGAAGTACGCCAGCGCGTTCTACGGTCCCTTCCGCGAGGCCGTCGATTCGCAGCTCAAGGGCGACCGCAAGGCCTACCAGCAGGATCCGGGCAACGCGCGCGAGGCGCTGCGGGAGATCGAACTCGACGTCGCCGAGGGCGCCGACGCGATCATGATCAAGCCCGCACTGTCCTATTTGGACGTCCTGCGCGCGGCGGCGGAGGCCTCCCCGGTCCCGGTCGCGGCGTACAACATCTCCGGCGAGTACGCGATGGTCGAGGCCGCCGCGGCGAACGGCTGGCTCGACCGCGAACGCACCGTCCTGGAGGTGCTCACCTCGATCCGCAGGGCGGGCGCCGACATGGTCCTCACCTACTGGGCGGCCGAGGCGGCCGCCTGGCTCGACTAGGGTCTGGTCATGACCGAAACGGATGACGAGCGGCGGAGCAAGGGTTTGCCGCCCGCCCCCAGGTTCAGCGGCGACGACGTCGCACCCGCCGACCCGCCGAAGCTGGTGGCGGCGTCGTTCTGGCTGTGGATCGTCGCCGGGGTGGTGCTCATCGGCGGGCAGGTCTACTCGATCAGCGTCAAGCAGCAGATCATCGACGAGCTGATCAAGGCGAACTCCGAGGTCAAGCTCAAGCCGGGGCAGAAGCCGATCGCGCCGGACATGATCGCCTCGGGCACCAGCACCCTGCTGTGGGTGCTGCTCGTCGGTTCGGTCGTGTTCGCCCTGCTCATCGGGCTCTTCGCGTACAAGATGCGCGAGGGCACGCGGTCGGCGCGCACGGTGCTGACCGTGCTGACGGTGATCACCGTGGCCTTCCAGCTGGTCATCTTCTACAACCTGTTCTCGATCGCCGCCGCGGTGCTGATCGTGGTCGCGATCTCGCTGATCCACCTGCCGAGCGTGGCGGGCTACTTCCCCAAGGTGGGCCGGAAGCTGCCGTGACCGCGGAGGAAACGCGCTACCGGGAAGACGGGGTCTCGTGGTGGGCCCTGGTGTGGAGCGTGGTGTTCGCGGCACTCGGTTACGTCGCCGAGCTGACGACCGGCGGCCCGGTGCACACGGTGGCCTGGGTCGTGGTGGCGGCGGGCCTCATGGTGATCACGGTGCCGTGGATCTACGCGCGGCGGCGGTTCCTGTCGGTACGGGTGACCGGGACGACGCTGTGGCAGGGCCGCGAGAGCCTGGAACTCGCCCGCGTCGCCGAGGTCGACGACGTCGGCGCGCCCGCGGGCGCCAGGGTGCTCGGCGGTGGCTGGACGGTGCCGCGCAAGTACGCGGAGGTCCCGCTGAAACTGGACGACGACACCGTGGTCCTGGCCTGGGCGCGCGATGCCGACGGGCTCCGGTCCGCGCTGCGACGGCCGGAAGCGCCATGAGAAGCTGTTCGGCGTGACAGAACTCGCCGGTGCCGTCGAATGGCAGTCGCCACCACGGGAACGCGGGCGGCTGCACCGGCCGCGCCGCGCGCTCATCGCGGGCGCGGAAGTGGTGCTCGCCGCGGCCGCGGTCTGGTTCGCGTTCGTGTGCTGGCCGAAGGGCGTGCACACGATTTCCATGACCTTGAACGACGGCACGGTCCTCACTTCGACGCGCTACGTCGGCAGCTGGATGGCCTCGGCCATCGGGCTCGGCACGCTGGCGGCGTTGCTGCTGCTGGACGCCGCGCGGGAAACGCTGCTCGCCGTGCGCGCGCCGCACCGGTCCCGCCGCAAGCCGGGCAAGGACGAAACGCTGGAAGAAACGTACGGCCCCGGCCACGCCTGAGCGGTATTCACAAGGAATACACAGCTCGCTCCCAGGTGGCTGACATCTGCGCCGTCGAATCTTACGGCCATGTCGAAACGTCGTGCCTGGCTTGTCAACGGCGTGCTGGTCGTCCTCCTCGGCGCCGCCGGTTTCGGGATATATCAGGCCTTTTCGCCCGCGCAGGGCACCGCGCAACCGCAGAGCCGATCGACGCCGGTGGTGCGGGGCGACGTCGCGGAAACGGTTTCCGCCGCGGGGGCCGTCGCGAGCGGCTATTCCGCGAACGTCAATTTCGCCGAATCGGGAAAAGTCACCTCGATTCCCGTTTCGGTTGGTGACAAAGTAACCGCGGGCGAGCGGCTCGCGACGATCGACAGCGCGCAAGCGTCGAAACAGCTCGAAATCGCCAAAGACGGCCTCGCGGTCGCGAAGGAGAACCTGGCGAACGCGAACGCGGCGGCGCCCACTACAGCCCCCACGAAAACGGGGACTTCCCCGCAAAGTGCGCAGCAGGCCGAAAGCACGACCTCGTTGCAGGCCAAGGTGGACCAGGCCGACCTGGACGTGGAGACCGCGCAGGCCGCACTGGACGCCACCGTGCTGACCGCGCCGGGTGCGGGCACGGTGACCGCGATCAACGGCGCGGTCGGCCAGCAGGCGGGTAGTCAGGCGGGGAGTGGCGCGTCGAGCGGAACCCAGCAGGGTTCGGCTTCCGGCGGGCAAGCGGGCGGCCAGTCCGGTGGCGCGCAGGGCGGTCAGCAGGGCGCGGCCACCCAGTCCGCGAGCGGCAGCGGGTTCATCGTGCTGACCGATCTCGACCACCTCGTCGTGGACACCGCTGTCGCCGAAATCGACGCGAGCAAGGTGAAAGCGGGCCAGAAGGCGCAGGTGACGATCAACGCGATGCCCGACACCCCGGTGCAGGCGAGCGTCGCCTCGGTCGCGCTGACTCCCACGACGAGCGGGAACACCGTTTCCTACGACACGAAGCTGACGCTGACCGGCGCGCCCGCGGGACTGCGACCGGGCCAGTCGGCGAGCGTGGTGATCACCGTCGCCGAGGCGGCGGACGCGCTGACCGTGCCGTCGGCCGCGGTGCAGACCAGCGGGATGACGAACACGGTCGTGGTGGCGGAGAACGGGCAGAACGTGCCGACCCCGGTCCAGGTCGGCATCCGAGGGGAGTCGACGGTGCAGATCACCTCGGGCCTGACCGAGGGGCAGCGGGTGGTCGTCACCGGTGCCCAGCAAACCGCCGGAGGATCCCGCGGTGGCGGCCAAGGCGGCTTTCCCGGTGGTGGCCAGGGCGGTTTCCCCGGCACCGGTGGCGGCGGGCCGAGGCAAGCGGGCGGCGGGCGGTGAAGCCGGTCATCGAGGTCGCCGGGCTGCGCAAGACCTACGGCTCCGGTGACACCGCCGTGCACGCCCTGCGCGGCGTCGATCTCACGGTGTTCCCCGGCGAGTACGTGGCGATCATGGGCGCGTCGGGATCGGGGAAGTCGACGCTGCTGAACGTGCTCGGCTGCCTCGACGCGCCAACCACCGGGCAGTACACAGTGGACGGATTCGCGGTGGAAGAGCTGACCGAACGCCAGCTTTCGTTGCTGCGGAACAGGAAGATCGGGTTCATCTTCCAGTCCTTCAACCTGGTTCCGCGCACCAGCGCTTTGTCCAATGTGGAGCTTCCATTGACCTACGCGGGAGTGAAGCGCGGTGTGCGGCGAGCGAGAGCCCTCGCCGCGTTGGACCTCGTCGGGCTGTCCGACCGCGCGAAGCACCTGCCGAGCGAACTTTCCGGCGGGCAGCAGCAGCGCGTCGCGGTCGCGCGCGCACTCGTGACCGCGCCCGCGATGCTGCTCGCCGACGAGCCGACCGGCAACCTCGACCGCGCCAGCACCGCGGAGGTGCTCACCGTGTTCGCCGAGCTGCACCGGCAAGGCCGCACGATCGTGGTCATCACGCACGAGGACGAGGTCGCCGCGCACGCCGATCGCGTGGTGCGCATCGACGACGGCCGGATCGTGGCCGACCGGCGCGCGGCGGAGGTGGCGGGGTGACCGCCTTCGAGGTGCTCCGGTTCGCGCTGCGGGGGCTCACCGCCAACAAGCTCCGGTCGTCGCTGACCACCCTCGGCATCACCATCGGCGTCGCCGCGGTGATCCTGCTGGTCGCGGTCGGCAACGGCGCGTCGGCCTCGGTCGCGGCGAGCATCCAGGGCCTCGGCACGAACGTGCTGACGGTGGCTCCGCAGCGTGGCGGCGGGCAGAGCACCCCGGTGCGCCCGCTGACCGCGCAGGACGCGAAAGCGCTCGTCGACCCGGTCGGGGCGCCGGACGTGAAAGCGGCCTCGCCGGTGGTGAGCACGTCGGCGACGGCGACCTCCGGCCGGACCAGCTATGACCTCGCGTCGGTCACCGGAACCGACCCGGCGTACTTCACCACCACCAACCGGGCACTCGCGCAGGGCGCCGCGTTCACCGCCGAAGACCTGGCCGCGGCGCGCAAGGTGGTGGTGCTCGGCGCGGCGGCCGCGCAGGGGATCTTCGGCACCGAGCAGCCCGTCGGCAAGAAGGTGCTGCTGAACAGCATCCAGTTCACCGTGACCGGGGTGCTCCAGACGCGGGGGACCGCGGGCGGGCAGAACGCGGACGACGTGGCGATCGCGCCGCTGACCGCCGTGCAGAACTCGCTGACCGGCTACGGCGCGGTGAACCAGATCGTCGTGCAGGCGGCGAGCGCGGACGCGGTCGCGGTGGCGCAGACCGAGATCACCGCGATCCTGGACGCGCGGCACGGCGTGCGCGCGGGCCAGAACGCGGGGTTCACCATCGGCAACTCCGAGCAGTTGCTGCAGGCGCGCACCGAAACCACGCGGACCTTCACCGTGCTGCTCGCCGCCGTCGCCGCGATCTCGCTGCTGGTCGGCGGGATCGGCGTCACCAACATCATGCTGGTCACGGTGACCGAGCGGATCAGGGAGATCGGCATCCGGAAGGCGATCGGCGCGCCGCGGTCGGCGATCCTCGGCCAGTTCCTCGCCGAGGCGACGATGCTGAGCCTGTTCGGCGGGCTCCTCGGGGTGCTGATCGGCGTCGTCGGCAGCCGGTTCACGATCGCCGGGATCACCCCGGTGCTTTCGGTGCCCTCGATCGTGCTCGCGTTCGGTGTTTCGGCCGTGATCGGCCTGTTCTTCGGCAGCTTCCCGGCGAACCGCGCCGCGTCGCTGCGCCCGATCGACGCGCTGCGTCACGAGTGAGGAGCTTTCGGTGCCCGAAGAGGAAATCACCAAGGAGCTGCTGCTGACCACGCCGGTCAGTGATGAGGATCTCGCCGCCGAAATGAAGCGGGCGGGCACGCCTGTCGGCAAGTCCACTCTGGTCCTGACGGCGGTACTACTGGTCGCGGTTTCCTTCGGCGCGGGGGCGTGGACGCACGCCGCGACGTCGAGCCAGCCGTCGGCGCGGCCTCAGCAGGCGGCCGGGCAGCAGGCAGGGCGGCAAGCGGGCCGTGGCGGCACCGTGGGCACCGTCGAACGGATCGAGGGCAGCACGGTCTACGTGAAAACCATGCAGGGCAACGAAGTCTCGGTGTCCACAACGGACTCGACAAAGGTCGGCCTGAGCAAGCCCGGCGCGCTCGCGGACCTGGCGCCCGGCTCCACGGTCGCCGTTCAGGGCACAACCGGCGCCGACGGGACGGTGGCCGCGCAGTCGATCACCCAGCAGCCCGCACGGGGCAACTGACCGGGGTTTGCGAGACTGGGCGGGTGAGCCAAGGAGTCGAGCAGTCCAAGTCATGGTTCTCGCGCGCTACGGCGGCCACGCCCGGCGGGGTGAACTCGCCGGTGCGCGCGTTCAACTCGGTCGGCGGCACCCCGCGTTTCATGGTCCGCGGCGAGGGGCCGCACCTGTGGGACGCCGACGGCAACCGCTACGTGGACCTGGTGTCCTCGTGGGGGCCGATGATCCTCGGCCACGCGCATCCCGCGGTCGTCTCCGCGGCGCGCGAGGCGGCGTCCTCCGGGCTTTCGTTCGGCACGCCGACCACGGGTGAGGTCGAACTCGCCGAGGAGATCATCGCCCGCGTCGAGCCCGTCGAACGGGTGCGGCTGGTCAATTCCGGCACCGAGGCGACGATGAGCGCGATCCGGCTCGCCCGCGGGTTCACCGAACGGTCGAAGATCGTCAAGTTCGCCGGTTGCTACCACGGCCACGTCGACGCGCTGCTCGCCCAGGCGGGATCCGGCGTCGCCACGCTGGGCCTGCCGACCTCGCCAGGGGTCACCGGCGCGCAGGCGGCGGACACCATCGTGCTGCCGTACAACGACATCGACGCCGTCCGTCAGTCCTTTGTGGACAACCCGGGGGAGATCGCCGCGATCATCACCGAGGCCGCCGCGGGCAACATGGGCGCGGTCGCCCCGGACGAGGGCTTCAACCAGGCGCTGCTCGATCTCGCGCACGAGCACGGCGCGCTGTTGATCATGGACGAGGTGATGACCGGGTTCCGCGTCTCGCGCGCGGGCTGGTTCGGCCTCGAACGGGTGCGCGGCGATCTCTACACCTTCGGCAAAGTGATGTCGGGCGGGCTGCCCGCCGCGGCCTTCGGCGGCCGCGCCGACGTGATGGCGCGCCTCGCCCCCGGCGGCCCCGTGTACCAGGCGGGCACGCTTTCGGGGAACCCCGTCGCCGTCGCCAGCGGGCTGGCCACGCTGCGCGCCGCCGACGAAGACGTCTACCGCGCGCTCGACGCGAATTCGCAGCGGCTCGGCGCGCTGTTCGCCGACGCGCTGACCGAGGCGGGCGTCGCCCACACCGTGGCCTTCGCGGGCAACCTGGTGAGCGTCTTCTTCCGCGAGGAGCCGGTGCGGAACTACCACGACGCAGCCAACGCCGAGACCTGGCGCTTCCCGGCGTTCTTCCACGCGCTGCTCGACCGCGGCGTCTACCCGCCGCCGAGCGCGTTCGAAGCCTGGTTCGTGAACGCCGCGATGGACGACGCCGCGTTCGAGGTCATCGAGTCCGCGCTGCCGCACGCCGCCCGTGCCGCCGCCGAAGCGGTGGCGTCGTGACCAGCACCGTCGTGCACCTTCTGCGGCATGGAGAGGTGCACAACCCGGAGAAGGTCCTGTACGGCCGCCTGCCCGGGTACCGGCTGTCCGAACGCGGCCAGCGGCAGGCGCTGACCGTCGCCGAGGCGCTCGCCGGGCACGACATCGCGCACGTCGTGGCGTCGCCGCTGCAGCGGGCGCAGGAAACCGCCGCCCCGATCGCGGGCGCGCACCGCATCGATGTCGCCACCGACGACCGGCTCATCGAAGCGGGGAACCTGTTCGAGGGTGAGCGAGTCGCCGTCGGCGACGGCGCGCTGCGAGAGCCGAAGCACTGGCCGAAGCTGCGCAACCCGTTCAAGCCGTCGTGGGGCGAGCCCTACGTCGAGATCGCGCACCGCATGCTCGGGGCCGTCTACCGGGCGCGCGCGGCGGCCGAAGGGCACGAGGCGCTGTGCGTTTCGCACCAGTTGCCGATCTGGACCCTGCGCCGGTTCCTCGAGGCGAAGCGGCTGTGGCACGACCCCCGGCAGCGGCAGTGCTCGCTCGCGTCGCTGACCAGCCTGGTGTTCTCCGGGGAAGAGCTGGTCCGGATCGTCTACAGCGAACCCGCAGGCGCGACCGACCCGAAGGTCACCGGCGCATGAAGAGGCTCTTGGCGCTGGCGGTCGGCGCCGTGCTGTTGGTCACCGGCTGTGCCGCCGACAAGGACGCGAAGCCGGGCGGCGACACGTTCAACTTCGTCTCGCCGAAGGGCAAACTCGACAACTTCTACGACGGCGGTGACCGGCAGCCGATCCCGAAGCTGTCCGGTGAGGACCTGATGAACCCCGGCAAGCAGCTCTCGGTCGCGGACTACGCGGGCAAGGTCGTGGTGATCAACCTGTGGGGCCAGTGGTGCGCGCCGTGCCGCCACGAGTCGCCGGAGATGGAGAAGACCTACCAGCAGACGAAGGCGGCTGGGGTGCAGGTGCTTGGGCTCGACGTCCAGGACAGGGATCGCTCCGCGCCGCAGGACTTCATGCGCGACCGCGGCCTGACCTACCCGTCGATCTACGACCCGCCCGGCCGGTCGCTCGTGCAGCTCACCGGGTATCCGCGCAACATCATCCCGTCGACGATCGTGGTCGACAAGAAGCAGCGCGTCGCCGCTGTCCTGCTGCGCGAACTGCTCGCGAGCGATCTGGTCCCGATCGTGCAGCGGATCGCCGCCGAGCGGTGAGCGGGCTCAGTCGTTGTACTGCGCCAGGATGCCTTTGACGAGCAGGCCGATGCCGAAGAGGAAGGCATGATCGCGTTGCGCGCGTGAGAACTTGTGGAGCTGTCTCGCCTGTTCTTCGATCGCGTAGCCGTTGACGTAGCTGGTCAGCGTGTCGACGATCGCGGCGACCTCGTGCTCGGGTATGCGGAGGCCGCGCACGAGCGCTTTCGGTCGTTCAATGAACGCCAACGCGTGCGGCCCCGGTTTGCTCATGGTCGCGATCACGCGCGCGCCGTCGGTGTGCGCCAGCATCGCCTCGCGGTGGGCGACGGCGATGGCGCGGAACTGCTCGGTCCAGCCGGTTTCCGCGAGCACCCGGTTCGTCATGTCCTCGCAGATCTGTTCCGCGATCGCGTCGAGCAGCGCCTGCTTGCTGGGGTAGTGCCAGTAGAGCGCGCCGACCTGGACGTCCAGCCTGGTCGCGAGCTTGCGGGTGCTCAGCGCGTCGAGCCCGACCTCGTCCAGCAGTGCGACCGCGGCGGCCAGCACCACGGCCTTGTTCAGCGCCATGCGCACATCACATCACGGTTGCCGGGTTGAACACCGCTCAGGTAACTTGAGCACTGTTCAATTGAACAGTGCTCAATCTTGGGAGGACATCGTGAAGGTGACCATCGTCGGCGCCGGGCTCGGCGGGCTCTGCCTCGTGCAAGGGCTGCGCGCGGCCGGGATCGAAGCCACCGTGTACGAGCGGGATCCGGGCATCACCGCGCGGTTCCAGGGCTATCGGATCGGGCTGGGCGAACTCGGTGACTCGGCGCTGCGGGCCTGCCTGCCGAGGGCGCTCCACCCGGTGCTCGAGGCCGTCAAGGGCGATCTCGCCGGTGAGCGCACCCGGCTGAACCACCGGCTGGAGCGGACCGGCGCCGACTCGTCCGCGCTGGCGGTGGCGATCGACCGGCACGTCCTGCGGCACCTGCTGCTTTCGGGCATCGGCGAGCACGTGCGGTTCGGCGACGCGTTCACCGGCTACGAACCGCTCCCCGGCGGCGGCGTCCGCGCGCATTTCGCGGGCAAAACGTCGTCGATCGACAGCGACCTGCTCGTCGGCGCGGACGGGATCGGCTCGGCGGTGCGCGCGCAGCTCAGCCCGGAGACACCGGTCGAGGACAGCGGTGTGCGGGCCCTCATCGGACGGACGCCGCTGACGGAGCGGTTCGCCGCGCTCGTGCCGGGTTTCGGCACCGGTGTCTCGGACGGCGAAGTCACCATGATGCTCGGCCTCATGCGATTCCGCGTGCTGCCCGGCGTGCTGAACGCGATGGCGCCCGAGCTGGGCCTTCCCGAAGCCGGGCACTACCTGCGCTGGGTGATCATGCTCGCGCCGGACCACTCGGTGCTGGCGCGCCAGGACCTGTCGATGCAGGAGATCGCGCTGGAGCTGACCCGCGGCTGGCACGCCGACGTGCGCGCGGTCATCGAAGACGCCGATCGGGACAACAGCGTGCTGCTCTCGATCCGCACCGTTTCGCCCGCTGAACGCTGGCCCGCCGGGCCGGTGACCCTGCTCGGCGACGCGATCCACGCGACCTCGCCCAGCGGCGGCAACGGCGCGAACACCGCTCTGCACGACGCCGACCAGCTTCGCCGCAAGCTCATCGCCGTTCGGGACGGCCGCCTGCCGCTCGCCGACGCCGTGAACGCCTACGAGACCGACATGATCGACTACGGCACGGAGGCCGTCGCCCACAGCCTGCGCGAGCTGGACAGGTTCCGGAGGCCCGCGGCGGCGCGCTGAGCGTTCCCGCGTCACACCTGAGCGGCACCGCTGGTCTTCACCGGAACCACATTCCCTACCCTCATCAGGGTGAACGCGGTATCGGAGCTGGCCACCTCTGGCCCGCTGCTGCTCGCCGCCGGTGTCGCGCTGCTCGCCGGGGCGATCTCGTTCGCCTCCCCGTGCGTCGTCCCGCTGGTCCCCGGTTACCTCGCCTACCTCGCCGCGCTCGTCGGCGCCGAGGCGCCCGCCGTCAGCGCCGACGAGGAGCGGAAGAAGGGCCGCTACGCGGTCATGGGGGCGTCGCTGCTGTTCGTGCTCGGGTTCACCGTCGTGTTCGTCGCGACGCTCGGCACGCTCGTCTGGCTGGCCGACGCCCTGCTCGTCAACCAGGACCTCATCCAGCGCATCGGCGGTGTGCTCACGATCGGCATGGCGCTGGTGTTCCTCGGCTGGATCCCCGGCCTGCAGCGCGAGTTCCGGTCGCACCACGTGCCCCGCGGCGGGCTGTGGGGCGCGCCGCTGCTCGGTGCGATCTTCGGGCTCGGGTGGACCCCGTGCCTCGGTCCGACGCTGTCCGCGGTCATTAGCATGGCCAGCGCGACCGGCGGCGTCGAAGCGCGCGGCTACCTGCTGATCCTGGTGTACTGCATCGGGCTCGGGGTGCCGTTCCTGCTCATCGCGCTCGGTGCCCGCTGGGCCGTGCGCGCCACCGACTGGCTGCGCCGCAACGGCCGCAAGGTCCAGGTCTTCGGCGGCGTGCTGCTGCTGATCGTGGGCGTGCTGCTGGTCGCGGGCCTGTGGGGAGATCTGATGGGCTGGATCCGCAACGAACTCGCGAACGAACTCGAGCTGCCGCTGTGACGACGACCGAAGCGCCCCCCGCGCAGCCGCGCGAGCCGTACCGCCCGTCGCCGGTCAAGCGCGTGCTCGCGTTCCTGCGCAACACCTGGCGCGGGCTGACGTCGATGCGCACCGCGCTCATCCTGCTCTTCCTGCTCGCGCTCGCGGCGATGCCGGGCGCCCTGCTGCCGCAGCGGGTGCTGAACGCGACGAAGACCGACGAGTACATCGCCGCGCACGGCTGGTGGGGCGAGCTCCTCGACAAGCTGCAGTTCTTCGAGGTCTATTCCAGCGTCTGGTTTTCCGCGATCTACCTGCTCCTGATGGTGTCGCTGATCGGCTGCCTGACGCCGCGCAGCTTCGAGTTCGTCCGGCAGATGCGCGCGAAGCCGGTGCTGACGCCGCGGAACCTGGCGCGCATGCCGCACCACCGGCGGGCCGAGCTGGACGGCGGCGTGGACGACGTGCTCGCCGCGGTCAGGACGCGGTTGCGCGGCTGGCGGCGTGCCGAACGGGAGGAGCCGGACGGGGTCCGCACGGTCAGCGCCGAACGCGGCTACCTCCGCGAAACCGGCAACGTGATCTTCCACTTCGGCATCCTCGGCGTGATCGTGTTCTTCGCGCTGGGGAAGATGTACAGCTACGAGGGCGACGTGCTGGTCCAGGCCGACGGCTCCTCGTTCTGCAACTCGGGCATCTACGCCTACGACAACTTCCGACCGGGCCTGAGCGTCGACGGCACGAAGCTCACCCCGTTCTGCCTCAAGGTGAACGGGTTCAAGGCCGACTACACCCCCGAAGGCCAACCCGAGCACTACGAGTCGGACATCCAGTACCAGTCCGGCGCCGATCTCGACAACGGCACCTGGCGGCCGTACCACCTCGAGGTCAACGATCCGCTGCGCACCGAAGGCGATCGCGTCTACCTGATCAACCACGGCTACACGCCCGCGTTCACGGTGACCTACCCCGACGGCAAGTCGAGGACCCTGAACACCCAGTGGCGCCCGGTCAACCCGCAGACCTACCTGTCGGAGGGCGCGACGAAGTTCGACCAGCCCGGTATCGACGACTCGGCCCAGCGCCGGGCGCGCCAGATCGCGGTCACCGGGCTGCTCGCGCCGACGCCGTTCCTGCACGGCAACGTGCTCACCTCGATCGCGCCGGAGCTCAAGGACCCAAAGGTGGCCGTCGACGTGCTTCGCGGCGATCTCGGCCTGGACACCGGCAAGCCGCAGTCGATCTACGAGGTCGACCAGCGGATGGTCGACGAGGGCAGGCTCAAGAAGGTCGCCCGCGAGAACCTGGCGATCGGCCAGTCGATCACCCTCGACGACGGGACGAAGGTCCGGTTCGACGGCGTCAAGCAGTGGGTGATGCTGCAGGTCTCGCACGATCCGACGCAGGTGTACGTGCTGGTGTGCGCGATCGCCATGCTGCTCGGCCTCGCCGCGTCGCTGCTGGTCAAGCGGCGGCGGGTGTGGGTGCGGGTGACCCCGGTGGACGGCCCCGGCGATGTACGACGTACCGTAGTAGAAGTCGGCGGGCTCGCCCGCACGGATCAGGCAGGCTACGGCGAGGAGTTCACCCGGATCGCGCGCGATCTCCTCGAC
This sequence comes from Amycolatopsis sp. CA-230715, assembly GCF_018736145.1. Classification (GTDB taxonomy): domain Bacteria; phylum Actinomycetota; class Actinomycetes; order Mycobacteriales; family Pseudonocardiaceae; genus Amycolatopsis. Next base: position 3,579,797 of record NZ_CP059997.1, on the reverse strand, counting down.
GGGAAGAACGGGAACTGACATGCCGATCAACGAGGACCTGTCGCGCTTCAGCGACTACGCCTACACCACCGCGGTCGCGATCTACGTGTTCGCGCTGATCTTCCTGCTGATCGAACAGTCCTTCGGCGCGCGCGGCCGGCAGGCCGCCGACCGCGCCAAGGTGCGCGAACTCGCCGGCGCGGGCGGCCCTCCGGTCACCGAAGACGTCCCGCCGGCGTCGTCGAAAGTGACCAACACCGGCCTGATCCCGCCCGCGAGGGCCGCGCGGATCGGCCGGATGGGCGCCGCGCTCATGGTGCTCGGCGTGCTGCTGCACCTGTCCGCGCTGGTGCTGCGCGGGATCGCGGCCGGGCGCGCGCCGTGGGGCAACATGTACGAATACATCATGGCGGTCACCTTCGTCGCCATGGCCGCCTGGCTCGTCGTGATCAAGAAGTTCGACGTCCGGCACCTGTCCGGGTTCGTGTTGCTGCCCGTGGTGATCCTGATGTTCATCAACGGCACCATGCTGTACACGGCCACGGCGAAGGTGCAGCCCGCGCTGCAGTCGTACTGGCTGGTCATCCACGTCTCCGCGGCGATCCTCGCCTCCGGCGTGTTCCTGATCCCCGGCGTCGCGAGCGTGCTGTTCCTGTTCCGCTCCGCCCACGAGCGCGACAGCGCGAAGTTCGCGAAGTTCGGCCCGAAGCTGCCGTCGTCCGACGTGCTCGACCGGGTCGCCTACCGGACCACCGTGCTCGCCTTCCCGGTGTTCACCTTCGGCGTGCTGTGCGGCGCGGTCTGGGCGGAGGCGGCGTGGGGCCGGTTCTGGGGCTGGGACCCGAAGGAGACCGTCGCCTTCATCGCGTGGGTCGTGTACGCCGCTTACCTGCACTCGCGGGCGACCGCGGGCTGGCGCGGCACCAGGGCGGCGATCATCAACACCGTCGGGTTCGCGCTGACGGTGTTCAACCTGTTCTTCGTCAACCTCGTCACCGCGGGCCTGCACTCGTACGCCGGGGTCAACTGACATCGGACGCGCTTGCCGACTACCGTCGTCAGTGACGACCACCGGGCGACCGGCACGGACCGGCGGGGCAGCGCGAGGAGGATGGCACTGGTGACGGGAACCAACGACGAATCGGTGCCTGGCCACCACGACGAGGACGGCATCTCGGCGGAATCGCCGACGCAGTGGGCGCCGCCCCCGCCGCCCGAGCACTCGGTCCCCACCGCGCAATCGGGTGAATCCGGCCCGCTGTTCGCCGAGGACCGGACCGATTCCGCGCCGCATCCGCCCGCGCAGGCCGCCCAGCAGCCCGCCGCGCCGCAGGCCCAGTCCGCGCCGCCGCCCGGCGAACCGGCGCCGCCGGTGGACCCGTCGTCCGGGCCGTTCCCGGTCGCGGGCCAGCCGCAGTACGCGCCCGGCTATTCGGATGCCCAGCCGCAGGCCTACGAGGCGCCGCAGGCCGCCTACGCCGAGCAGCACGGTTACACCGAGCCGCCGCCACCCGGCCAGCAGCCGCCACCGCAGCCGCAGTACGCGGTGCCCTACGACCAGCAGCTCCCGCCGTTGCAGCCGCCGCAGTACGCCGCGCCCCCGCCGCAGCAGCAGTACGACCAGGCGCAGTACGAGCAGCAGGCCCCGCCGGGCTACCCGCCCCTGCCGCAGCCCGCTTCGCAGCAGCAGGGTGGCAGGCACGCGCTGGCCGGTGGCGACGACCTGACCAGCGCGCACCTGGTCAAGCAGGTCAAGCGCCGTCCGCAGTCGGGCTGGCGCAAGGCGGTCTACCTCGGCTCCGGCAAGCTCATCAACCCCGGGGAGAGCCCGGCCGACCGCAGGCAGCGCGAGCTGATCGCGCGCGTGAACCAGCCGCTGCGCGGGTGCTACAAGATCGCGATGCTGAGCCTCAAGGGCGGCGTCGGCAAGACCACCACGACGACCACGCTCGGCTCGACCTTCGCGTCGCTGCGCGGGGACCGGGTCGTCGCGGTCGACGCGAACCCCGACCGCGGCACGCTGTCGCAGAAGATCCCGATCGAGACCACCGCGACCGTCCGCCACCTGCTGCGCGACGCGGACAAGATCACCAGGTACAGCGACGTCCGGTCCTACACGTCGCAGGGTTCGAGCCGTTTGGAGATCCTCGCCAGCGAGCAGGACCCCGCGGTGTCCGAGGCGTTCTCCGAGGAGGACTACCGGCGCACGGTCAACCTGCTCGAGCACTTCTACAACATCGTGCTCACCGACTGCGGCACCGGGCTCATGCACTCGGCGATGAAGGGCGTCCTCGACGTCGCCGACGCGCTGGTCATCGTGTCCTCCGGCTCGGTCGACGGGGCGCGCAGCGCGTCCGCGACGGTCGACTGGCTCGACGCGCACGGGTACGGCGAACTGGTGAAGCGCTCGGTCGCGGTGATCAACTCCGTGCGCCCGAAGGGCGGGTCGGTCGATCTCGACAAGCTGTCCGCGCACTTCGGCGCGCGCGTCCGCGCGGTGTGCCGCATCCCGTTCGACCCGCACCTGGAAGAGGGCGCGGAGATCGAGCTCGACCGGCTCCAGAGCGGCACCAGGCTGAGCCTGCTCGAACTGGCCGCGACGGTCGCGGACGCGTTCCCGCGCAAGTGACGGTCGGCGTCTAACGGTAAAAGGCGGCTTTACCGAATCCGGCGCGCGAGCAGCGGGATCGTCGCGCTCGCGGCTGTGAAAAGGGTCTCAACGACGACGCCGCGCCTGTCCTGGCGGACGGGCGCGGCGTGCTGGCTCCGCTGGGGTCAGCGGTCCTTCTCGTCGTGGGGTTTGTGCTGGTCTTCGGCGAGTTTGCGCAGGAAATCCGGGTCGTCGTCCGGCGCGACGGACGTGCGCCGGGAGGGCACACCCACTCGCTCCGCACCGAAGGCCCGCCAGAGAAGTACGGCGATGGTCAGCGCGCCGATCGCCGCGAGCAGGTAAAGCATGCTCGGCTCCCTTCCGGTGTGCCGCGCGGTCTTGGTCCCCCGAGGTTAACCCTTTTGTCGGGATTCGGGGCACGCGGCACCCTCACGGTTCGCCTGCGATCTCACGAAGACCGTGCCGGGGCTGTCCGGGTGTCGCGCGCCGGAGACAACCAGCTCGCGCTTCTCGTTTCGTGAGAACGCGGAGCGGCAGGATGTCAGACGGCGCGGGTCGGCTCGCTGGCGTCGGTGGTCAGCTCGGCGAGCAGCTCGTTGACCTCGGACTCGCGGAACCGGCGGTGGCCGCCAGGGGTGCGGATCGAGCCGATGCGGCCCGCGGTGGCCCACCTCGTGACCGTCTTCGGGTCGACCCTGAACAGCGCGGCGACTTCGCCAGGGGTGAGCAGACGTCCTCCCATGGTCGCGGTCATCTTCCGCCTCCTTTACGACTTCGGTGCTATACCGGAAATCGTCAACGGTCGTCCAGGCCGTCGGCACCGGTAGCCAACTAGGGCAATCGTGGCATCTCACCCGTCAGGTACTCGAACGGTTGGCTAAGAGTAAAGAGCCCTTAAAGGACTAAAGGGACATTTCCCGTTCGTCGCAGGTCGAGGACTCGCGGCGGGTGCCGTGCGCTCGGGTGGTTAGGGTCTGTCCATGGATTCGGTTGACCGGCGGATCATCGCGGCCCTGCGCGTCGACGGGCGCGCGACCTACGCCGAACTCGGGCGCTCGGTCGGGCTCTCGGCCTCTTCGGTGCACGAACGGGTCGGCAAGCTCGAAAGCGCGGGCGTGATCACCGGGTACCACGCGGCGGTCGATCCCGGCACGGTCGGCCTCGGGGTGACCGCGCTGGTCGGCATCCAGCCCACCGACACCGCCTTCGACGACGACGTCGCCGAAGAGCTGGGCAAGCTCGCCGAGGTGGAAAGCTGTTACGCGGTCGCGGGCGACGACGCGTTCGTGGTGAAGGTCAGGGTCGCGACCGTCGACGACCTCGAGCGCAGCCTCGGCAGGCTGCGTCGCATCGACGGGGTCGCCCGCACGCACACCACGGTCGTGCTCTCGACCCGCTTCGAGGGCAGGCCGAACAACGTCGCCTTGGAGGCCCAGGAAGGCGGCGCGTAACCTCATCGCCGTGAGTGAAGCGCCTGACGAACGGCCAGCGAGCACCCTCGGTCGCGACCTGACGCTGTACGTGCTGGCGCGGTTCGGGATCGTCGCGATGGTGGCCGTGCTGCTGATCCTGGTCAAGGTCCCGCTGCTGGTCGCGCTCGCGGTCGGCCTCGTGGTGGGCCTGCCGGTCGGCCTGCTCGCGCTCCGCAAGCTCAACGCCCGCGTCACCGCGGGGCTCGCCGTGCGCAACGAGCGCCGCGCCCGCGAGCGCGCGAAGCTGCGGGCCGAGCTGCGCGGTGAGCAGTGAGCAAGCTGAAGAACCGGGCCTGGGTCCGTGAAGCCATCCGCATCATCGAAGCGGACGCGAACCGCAGCGCCGACACGCACCTGCACACCTTCCCGCTGCCGCCGGAATGGGGCGTCGACCTCTACCTGAAGGACGAGTCGGTGCACCCCACCGGCTCGCTCAAGCACCGGCTGGCCCGGTCGCTGTTCCTCTACGGTCTCGTCAACGGCCAGATCGGCCCGGACACCGTCCTCATCGAGGCGTCGAGCGGTTCGACGGCGGTTTCCGAGGCGTACTTCGCGCGCATGCTCGGCCTCGAATTCGTCACCGTGGTGCCGAGGAAGACGAGCCAGGAGAAGATCGCGCTCATCGAGTTCTACGGCGGCCGTTGCTACTACGTCGACGTCCCGCTGGCCATGTACGACGAGGCGGAGCGGCTCGCGGCGGACTGCGACGGGCACTACCTCGACCAGTTCACCTTCGCCGAGCGCGCGACGGACTGGCGCGGCAACAACAACATCGCCGAGTCGGTGTTCACGCAGATGCGGTCGGAGCGGCACCCGGTGCCTGCCTGGATCGTGGTCGGCGCGGGCACCGGCGGCACCAGCGCGACGTTCGGCCGGTACGTCCGCTACAAGCGGCACACCACCAAGATCGGCGTCGTCGACCCCGAGAACTCCGCGTTCTACGGCGCGTGGCAGACCGGCGCCCTCGACTACGGGACGGGGATGCCGTCGCGGATCGAGGGGATCGGCCGCCCGCGCGTGGAACCGTCGTTCGTGCCGGGCGTGATCGACGAGATGTTCCCGGTGCCCGACGCGGGCTCGATGGCGGCGATCCGGTTGCTGCGCGAGCGCACCGGCCTGTGGGCGGGCGGGTCCACCGGGACGAACCTGTACGGGGCGTTCCAGCTGATCTCGCGGATGGTGGCCGAAGGGCAGGCGGGCAGCATCGTCACGCTGCTGTGCGACGGCGGCGACCGGTACGCGCACACCTACTACAACGACGACTGGCTCGCCGAGCAGAACCTCGACATCGAGCCGCACCGGCGGGCCATGGACGAGTTCCTGGCCAGCGGGAAGTTCGTGCCGGAGGAGTGAGCCCGGTCAGTCCCGGCCGCGCGGCCGGGCGCGGACGTGCACGCGTTCGCCCTGGCGCCCGAACAGGCTGAGCAGTTCGACGGGGCCCTCACCGGTGGTGCCGAACCAGTGCGGCAGCCGCGTGTCGAACTCGGCGGCTTCGCCCGGTCCCATCACCAGGTCGTGGTCGGCGAGCACCAGGCGGAGGCGGCCGGACAGCACGTACAGCCATTCGTAGCCCTCGTGCGTGCGCGGTTCCGGTGTGCTCCGGCTGGCGGGCAGGATCATCTTGTAGGTCTGGATCGGGCCGGGCTGGCGGGTCAGCGGCAGCACGATGTTGCCGTGCACCCGCCTCGGCTGCACGCGGATGCGCGGGTCGCCGACCTCGGGTGCGCCGACCAGTTCGTCGAGCGGGACCTGGTGCGCCAGCGAGATCGGGAGCAGCAGTTCGAGGCTCGGGCGGCGCTGGCCGGATTCCAGCCTGGACAGGGTGCTCTTCGAGATGCCGGTCGTGGCGGCCAGCGCGTCCAGCGTGACGCCGCGCTGGGTGCGCAGCCGCTTGAGCCGGGGCCCGACCTCGGTCAGCGCGCGGTCCACCACGGAGGAAGGTTCCATGCCCGTCAGTGCAGCACGCCGGTGGCGGTATCGGCAACGGGAGTTGCCGATACCGGAACTTGAACGGTGCTCAGGTGCTCGGGTGCTCAGCCGACGGCGAGCGCGACGGCGGTGAGGACCGCCCAGGCGAGCATCGCCAGCCCGGTGTCGCGCAGCGCCGGGATCAGCTCGCGGCCGTGCCCGGTCCGGATCGCCTTGACCGACTTGAGCAGCACCGGCGCGGTGATCAGCGCGACCCACGCGAACGTCCCCGACGCGATCATGGCCAGGCTGACCAGGTACGGCACGGTGACCAGCGCCAGGTAGAGCCGCCGCGTGCCCCGGTCGCCGAGCCGGGTGGCCAGCGTCCGCTTGCCCGATTCGAGATCGGTCGGGATGTCGCGCAGGTTGTTCGCGGTCAGCACCGCGCACGAGAACGACCCGACGGCGACCGCGCAGCCGAGCGCGACCCAGCTGACGCGGCCCGCCTGCACGTAGACGGTGCCGAGCACGCCGGCGAGGCCGAAGAAGACGAACACCGCGATCTCGCCGAAGCCGTAGTAGCCGTACGGCTTCTTGCCGCCGGTGTAGAACCACGCGCCGAGGATGCAGACGGCACCCATCGCGAGCAGCCACCAGCGGCCGCTCGCCGCGACGAGCAGCAACCCGAGCACTCCGGCGACGCCGAGGCTGGCGAGCGCGGCGACGAGGACCTTCTTCGGTTCGGCCGTTCCGGAACCGACGAGCCGCAGCGGGCCGACCCGGTTCTCGTCGGTGCCGCGCACGCCGTCGGAGTAGTCGTTCGCGTAGTTCACGCCGACGATCAGCGCGAGCGACACGAGCAGGGCCAGCAGCGACTGCCACCAGGTGAAGGCGTCGAGGGCGGCCGCGGCGCCGACACCGGCGACGACCGGGGCCACGGCGTTGGGCAGGGTGCGCGGCCGCGCGCCTTCGATCCACTCCGACACGGTTGCCATGCCGTCATTCTTTACAGGGACGGACGCGGTCAGGGCAGCAGGGTGTCGCGGACCGAGATCCGGTCCACCTTGCCCGGCCCGCGCAGGGGGAGCGCGTCGAGGAATTCGATCCGCTTCGGGGCCGCGGCGGCGCCAAGCGCGTCGCGGACCGCCGCGCGCAGCGGCGCGACCTCGGTTCGCGGGTCTTCGGCGACGACCGCGGCGGCGACGGCCTCGCCCCACTGGGCATCCGGCACGCCGACCACGCACGCTTCGCGCACGCCTTCGCACGCCGCGAGCACGCGCTCGACGGCACCGGCGGGCACCTTCACCCCGCCGGTGTTGATCATGTCGTCCACGCGGCCGAGCACTTCGAGCCTGCCGTCGGCGTCGAACCGGCCTTCGTCGCTGGTCAGGAATTTTCCGTCCACAAAGGACTCCGCCGTTTCGGTGGGCCGGAGCCGGTAGCCGGTGGCCAGCACCGGGCCGGAGATCAGCACGCGGCCGTCCGCCAGCTCCACCTGAACACCGCTCAAGGGCACGCCGTCGTAGACGCAGCCGCTGGCGGTTTCGCTCATGCCGTAGGCGGGCACGATCCGGACGCCCGCGTCCGCCGCGCGCTCGCGCAGCGCGGGCGGGGTCGCGGCGGCGCCGAGGATGACGCGGTCGAACGCGCGCGCGGCGTCCAAACCGGCGCCGCCCGCGTCGAGCAGGCGGACGAGCTGGGTCGGCACCATCGCGGTGTAGCGCGGCCCGGAGGTTTTCAGCAGCGGCGCGGTGGCTTCGGCGAACCCGTCGGGGCGGAACGGCCCCGGCGGCAGGACCGCGGGTTCCGTGCCCGCCAGCAGCGCGCGGACCAGGACCTGGAGGCCGCCGATGTAGCGGGCCGGGGTCGCCAGCAGCCAGTGCCCTTCGCCGCCGAGCCGCTCGTGGGTCGCCCGCGCGGACGCGGTCAGCGCGGTGGCCGGGAGCAGCACGCCCTTGGGCGCGCCGGTGGAACCCGAGGTCGCGATGATCGCCGCGGTGCCGGGTTCGACGGGCTCGCCGGGTGCCATGCCCTCGCGCAGCGCGGGCGCCGACGGATCGTGCGCGTCGAGCGGCAGGACGGCAGGGCCCCCGTCGAGCGCGTCGGAAAGGGCGTGGCGGAGCCGGTCGAGCGATTCGGGAGTGCCGTCGAGCCAGACTTCCCGCACCGCAGACCTCCCGCACTCATCGCCTCCGCCCGAGTCTAAACGGCCTGTTCGGCGACGTGCGGCAGGACGATGCGGGCCGCGGACTCATCGATACCGGCCTGGTGCCGGGTGACTTCGGAGCGGAAAACTTCTTCGTAGTGGGCGAAGACCGCGCGGTGATCGCCGGTGGCGAGTCCTTCGGCGAGCGCGTGCGCGCCGAGCATCGCCAGGCTCGTGCCCATCCCGGTGAGGAACGACGCGCAGTACGCGGCGTCGCCGATCAGCGCCACCCGCCCCGAGGACCAGGATTCCAGGTGGATCTGGCTGACCGCGTCCGCGTAGAGGTCTTCCGCCGCCTCCAGTTCGGCGAGCAGGTCCGGTACCCGCCAGCCCATGCCCGCGTAGGTTTCGGTGACCAGTTTCTTCTGCTGCCCGGTTTCCCGGAGATCGCCGGGGAACTCGCGGGGCCGGAACGCGAAGAACGCGGCGGCCTTGCCCCGGTAGCTGTACACGCCCGCCGTCCGGCCGGGTTCCTGGTGGATCACGCCCCAGTCTTCGCGGCCGAACCCGGGGTCCACCCGCACCGACGCCGAGTACAGCCCGAGATACCGGGCGTACGAGGATTCGGGGCCGAAGGCCAGGCGGCGGACCGTCGAATGCAGGCCGTCCGCGCCGATCACGAGATCGAACCGGCGGGGCTCGCCGCGTTCGAATTCGACATCGACCCCGGAATCGTCCTGCGCGAGGGCGCTTATCGAATCGTCGAAAACGTATTCGACGTCGTTCTCGGTCGCCGAATGCAGGATTCGCACCAGATCGTCGCGCTCGAGTTCGAGATCGCCGGACACGGTCGGGTCGAATTCCGCGACCGGGTGGCCCTCCGCGTCGACGAAGCAGACGCCCCGCGTGTGCGTCCGCGCCGCCTCGACCTCGTCCAGGATGCCCATGCGGTCGGCGAGTTCCACGGTCGCGCCCCGCAGGTCGATCGGCCCGCCGCCACCGCGCCGCGCGCCGGAGCGCTCCACCACCGTGACGCGGATCCCCTGCCGGACCAGGCGGTGGGCCAGCGTCGGACCGGCGATACCCGCGCCGGAAACCAATACATGCATCGAATTCTCCCCTGAAGATTTACTGACCACCGGTCAGAACACCGGAAGACTACGGTACTGACCGACGGTCAGGCAAGTCTAGGCTGGGCGGGTGCTGACCACGCGTGCGCGGATACTGGACACCGCTCGCCGGCTGTTCGCCGAACGCGGCTTCCAGAACACCTCGGTGCGGGAGATCGCCGAACGGCTGGGGCTGACGAAGACGGCCGTGCTCTACCACTTCCCGGCCAAGACGGACATCCTCGCCGCGCTGGCCGATCCGTACCTCGAAGACCTGGGATCGGTGCTGGACTCGCGGAAATCCGCGGCCGAGGTCATCGAGGCGCTGCTCGACGTGCACCTCAAACACCGGCACCTGATGCGCAGCAACCTCATGACCGACGTGTCGCTGCAGGCGAACATCTCCCTGCGGTACGGGCAGCTCATGATGCGGGCGAACCAGCTCATCGCGGGTGAGAACCCCGATTTCGACGAGAAGATCCGCGCCGCGCAGACCGTCGCGATGCTGAGCGATCCGGTGATCGCCTACGCCGACGAGCCGCCCGAGGCACTCCGCGCCGCCGTCTTGCGCGGCGTTCGCGCACTACGCGACAACACCTAGTGTTCTGAGTCGTTGATTCGTTGGTAGTTTTTTAGTGTGGGGTATGGGTGATGGCCGTGGTCCGAAACTGTCGTTGTTGGAATTGACAGAGGTTGAGCGTGACACGTTGCGGGGTTGGATTCGGCGGGGTAAGACCGCGCAGGCGTTGGCGACGCGGGCGCGGATCGTGCTGGCCTGTGCGGAGGGCTTGTCCAACAGTGAGGTCTCTCGCGAGCTGAAGATCTCGTTGCCCACGGTGGGCAAGTGGCGCAAGCGATTCGTCGAGCGTCGTCTGGATGGTTTGTCTGACGAGCCTCGGCCGGGCGCGCCTCGCACGATCACCGACGCGCAGGTCGAGGAGGTCATCACCAAAACGTTGGAAGAGCGACCTGCTCGTGAGGACAGTCATTGGTCGACTCGGTCGATGGCGGACGCGGTCGGGATGTCGCAGACGGCGATTTCGCGGATCTGGCGGGCGTTCGGTCTCAAGCCGCATCTGGTGGACATCTGGAAGCTCTCGACCGATCCGCTGTTCATCGACAAGGTCCGTGACATCGTTGGGTTGTATCTGGACCCGCCGGGCAACGCCATGGTTCTGGCCGTGGACGAGAAGTCCCAGATGCAGGCACTGGACCGGACCGCGCCGATGTTGCCGATGATGCCCGGGGTCCCTGAGCGTCGCACCCACGACTATGTCCGCTACGGCACCACGAGCCTGTTCGCCGCACTGGACATCGCCACGGGGCGGGTGATCGGCCAACATCAGCGCCGTCACCGGCACCAGGAATTCTTGCGGTTCCTCAAAACCATCGACAAGAACACGCCAGCCGAGCTGGATCTACACCTGGTGTGCGACAACTACGCCACCCATAAAACCCCGGCGATCAAGACCTGGCTGGCCGCGCATCCTCGCTTCCACCTGCACTTCACCCCGACTTCCAGCAGTTGGCTGAACCTGGTGGAACGCTGGTTCGCGGAGTTGACCAACCGCAAACTGCGTCGCTCGGCCCATCGCAGCGTCAAGGAACTGGAAGACGACGTCGATGCCTGGATCGCCGCATGGAACGACAACCCGAAACCGTTCGTGTGGACCAAAACCGCCGACGAAATCCTGGACAGCCTGGCCCACTACTGCACCCGGATCAATAAAACAATCAACGACTCAGAACACTAGCCCCGCCGCTCAGGCATAGGTGAGCGTGAGGGCGCGGCCCTGCGTGCGGCCCGCTTCGGCGGCGGGGACGCGCGTGCCGGGGTCGAGCGGGTTGGTGCCGATCGCGGCGAACGACGCCTCGTCCGGGGACACGATCGCGACCGCCGAGCCGGAAGAGCGCAGGTCGTCGACGACCTCGGCCAGCGGGTGTTCGGCGGGGAACGGCGCGTCGACGCCCAGCGGGGCGATGATCAGGACGCGTTCCGCGCCCGCCGCGTAGTCGGCGTTCTCGGCGGAGCGCACGCCGCCGTCGACGTAGCGCCGGTCGCCGATCGTGACCGGCGGCCAGATCCCGGGGACCGCGCAGCTTGCGGCGACCGCGTCGACGAGCGGGACGCCGGAGTCGCGGTCGAACACGCGCGGCTCACCGGTCTCGGCGTCGACGGCGACGATCAGGACGCGGCGCGAAGGCCACTCGAAGGACGGCAGGCGCGAGGCGATCGCGGCACGCCGATCGGCCTCGGACACCGTGTCGGCGGCGAGCGCGTACGCACCGATGGCCCGCCGGATCTCGGCGTAGGACGGATCGGTCTCGAAGATCGTGTCGAAGGCTCCGGCGAAACCGTCGAGATCGAGTTCGGCCGAGATCTCCGTCGCCTGCAGCGAGGGCACGGTCTGGCGGGCGTAGAGGTCTTCGAGGGAGAGCCCGCTGCCGAGCTGGGCGGCGACGGCCGAACCCGCGGAGGTGCCGACCAGCAGGTCCGCGCCGGCGACCTCGGTCCCGTTGTCGGCCAGCCCGGCCAGCAGCCCGGTGATCCAGGCGATACCGGCGACCCCGCCGCCCCCGAGCACCAGCGCGTCTTCCGCCACGATCCACTCCTTTTCGTCGGTCCCGTTGACGACAGTTTGCCCGCGAAACGTCCTCGGGGCGGGTCAGGTGAGGAAGGTCAGCAGGGCTTCGGTGACCTGGCCGGGGTGGGTCAGCGCGGGGGTGTGGGCGGCGCCGTCGACGACCTGGACCTCGGTCGCCGACGGCAGCCGGTCGCGCAGCAGCTCCATCCGGTCGCGCGGCAGCGAACGATCCCGCGAGCCCCAGAGCAGCAGCGCCGGGCAGGTGATCTCGCCGAGCCTGCCGGAGACGTCGTCGCGGTCGAGCAGGCAGCGCGCGGTTTCCCCGAGCGGCAGGCTCGCGCGGTCGCGCCAGCGTTGCCGCCACGACGCCGCGTGCACGTCGTCGCCGAGCAGCTGCTCCGACAGCGGCACGGTGAGCTCGTCGACCGGGCCCGCCGCGCGCAGCGCGTCGAACAGGCCTTGGTAGGCGATCTTGTCCTCGGGATCGCACGCCGTCGCCTCGGTGTCCATCAGCACCAGGCCGGTCACGCGGTCCGGCGCGAGCAGCGCCGCCCGCAACGCGATGAAGCCGCCCTGCGAGATGCCGCCGATAGTCGCGGCGGGCAGACCCAGTTCGTCCATGATCGCCAGCACGTCGCGCGCGGCGTCCCAGTAGGTGAAGGGGCCGTCGGCATCGGGGGACTCGCCGTGCGCGGGCGCGTCCCAGCGGATCACGCGCCAGCGCGGCGCGAGCGCGTCGGCCTGGGCGTCGAAGACGGTGTGGTCCAGGAAGTAGCCGTGCCCGAGCAGCACCGGAGGACCGTCACCGCCGGTGTCGGCGACGTGCAGTTCGCGGCCGTTGACCCGCATGTCAGTAGTGGTACGGGTAGTCGGACCAGTCCGGATCGCGTTTCTGGAGGAACGCGTCGCGGCCTTCGACGGCCTCGTCCTGCATGTACGCCAACCGGGTGGCTTCGCCCGCGAACAACTGCTGGCCCATCAGGCCGTCGTCGGCGAGGTTGAACGCGTACTTGAGCATGCGCTGCGCGGTCGGCGACTTGCCGTTGATCTCCCACGCCCAGTTCAGCGCCTCGGACTCCAGCTCGGCGTGCGGGATGACGGCGTTGACCGCGCCCATCGCGTGCATCTGCGCCGCGGTGTAGGCCCGGCCGAGGAAGAAGATCTCGCGGGCGAACTTCTGCCCGACCTGCTTCGCGAGGTACGCCGAGCCGTAGCCGCCGTCGAACGAGCCGACGTCGGCGTCGGTCTGCTTGAACCGCGCGTGCTCCTCGGAAGCCAAGGTGAGATCGCACACCACGTGCAGCGAGTGCCCGCCGCCTGCCGCCCAGCCGGGGACGACCGCGATCACCACCTTGGGCATGAACCGGATCAGCCGCTGCACCTCGAGGATGTGCAGCCTGCCCGCGCGTGCGGGGTCGACCGTGTCCGAGGTCTCGCCGGTCGCGTACTGATAGCCGGACCGTCCGCGAATACGCTGGTCACCACCGGAGCAGAACGCCCAGCCCCGGTCCTTCGGCGACGGCCCGTTGCCGGTCAGCAGCACCGCGCCCACGTCGGAGCTCATCCTGGCGTGGTCGAGCGCGCGGTACAGCTCGTCGACGGTGTGCGGGCGGAAGGCGTTGCGGACCTCCGGACGGTTGAACGCGATCCGCGCGACGCGCTTGCCCGATCGGCTCTCAGCCGAGCGGTGGTAAGTGATGTCAGTGAAGCTGAACCCCTCGGCTTCGCTCCACACGGACGGGTCGAACAGCTCGGAAACCTGGGCGTCATCCACGTTTGGGAGAATAGGACGTGTGCGTGTGAGTACGGAGACCACATCCGGCGGCAGGGGCCGCCGGTGAACCCGTCGACCGCACAGGCACGGGTCGTCGTCGACGAACTCGTCCGCAACACCGTTTCGCACGTGGTGCTCTGCCCCGGTTCGCGGAACGCGCCCCTGTCGATCGCGCTCTACGACGCCGCGTCGGCCGGGCGGCTGCGGCTGCACGTGCGGATCGACGAGCGGGGCGCCGCGTTCCTCGCGCTCGGGATCGCCGCGCGCACCGGCCGCCCGGTCGCCGTGGTGTGCACCTCGGGGACGGCCGCGGCGAACTTCCACCCCGCCGTGCTGGAGGCCGACCGCGCCGGGGTGCCGCTGATCGTGCTGACCGCGGACCGCCCGCCGGAGCTGCGCTCGGCAGGCGCCAGCCAGGTGATCGACCAGCAGAACCTCTACGGCAACGCGGTCCGCTACTACGACGAGCTCGCGGTCGCCGAGCGGCGTGCCGGGCAGAACGCGTACTGGCGCAGCCAGATCTGCCGCGCGTGGAACGCCGCGTACGGGGAATGGCGCTGCGGGCCGGTGCACCTGAACGTGCCGTTCCGGGAACCGCTGGTGCCCGACGGTGGCGACGACTGGTTCGAGTCGCTGGAAGGCAGGGCGGGCGGCGCGCGCTGGACCGAGCTGCCCGACTACGGCGCGCTGCCCGCGTTCGTGGTGCCTTCGGCGCGCTACGGCCTGGTCATCGCGTGCGACTCCGGCGTGCGCGCGGCGAGCGAATGGGCGGAGGCGCACGGCTGGCCGGTGGTGTCCGAAACCGGCGGGCTCGGCCTGGCGGGCGACACCGCGATCGGCACCGGCGCGTGGTTGCTGGGCGTCGAGGACTTCATCGCGCGGCACAAACCGGAGCAGGTGCTGTGCATCGGGCGGCCGACGGTGTTCCGGCAGGTGCAGGGCGTGCTGTCGGATCCGGACGTCGAGGTGCTGCTGGTGCGGCCCGATTCGGACTGGCCGGCGCCCGCGCACAACGTGCGGCAGGTCGGGCAGTGGTTCGCCGAGCCGACGAAACCGGCGGACCCGGACTGGCTGCCCGCGTGGCAGCGCGCCGACGCCGCCGCGAAGGCCGCCGTGACCACCGCGATCGCCGAGGAGCCGTGGCCGAGCGGGCTGCGGCTGGCCGCGGAGCTGGTCGGCGCGCTGCCGCAGGATTCGCTGCTGGTGGTCGGCTCGTCGAACCCGACGCGGGACGTGGCGCTCGCGGGCGGGATCCGGCCGGACGTGCTGGTGCACCGCAACCGAGGCGTCGCCGGGATCGACGGGATGGTGTCGACGGCGATCGGCGCGGCGTCGGTGCACCGGGGCCCGTCGTACGCGCTGCTCGGCGATTTGACGTTCCTGCACGACGCCAACGGCCTGCTCGCGGGCCCCGTCGAGGAGCGGCCGGATCTGACGTTCGTCGTTTTGAACGACGACGGCGGCGGCATCTTCTCGCTGCTCGAACAGGGCGCCCCGGAGCACAGCGCGAGCTTCGAGCGGGTGTTCGGCACGCCGCACGGCGCCGATCTGGGCGCGCTGTGCGCCGGGTTCCGGGTGCCGCACGTGCTCGCCGAGACGCTGACGGAGTTCCGGGCGGCGTTGCGGCCGCAGCCGGGGCTCCGGGTGGTCGAGGTGCGGGTGGATCGGTCCCGACACCGCGATCTGCACGCGCGCGTGCGCGCCGCGGTGTCGGCCGCGGTCGAGAACGCTTGAGCACCGTTCAGGCCAGGTCGTCCCAGATGGCAAGACCCGCCCTTCGGCCGGTGCTCGCCAGTCGATCACGGGGATAGGTTCAGCGCGCTTCGAGTGAACAGATGGAGGATTCGATGCGCGTGAGAACTCGTGCGGGTCTGGGGGCGGTCGCCACTTCGGTCGCGACGGTCCTGCTCGCTTCCACCGCCAGCGCGGCACCCGCCCCGGGCGCCCCCGGTGTGGGCGACCCGTACTACCCCGGTGCCGGGAACGGCGGCTACGACGTCGCCCACTACGACATCCGCCTCACCTACCAGCCCGCCACCGACCAGCTCGCCGGGACCACGACGATCCTCGCGACCACGACGCAGGAACTGTCGAGCTTCAACCTCGACTTCGGCCTGAAGGTCAACTCGGTGCGCGTGAACAACGTGCCCGCGAACTTCGCGAAGGACCCCAAGGACCTCAGCGAACTGGTCGTCACCCCGGCGAAGCCGCTTGCCGCGAACCAACCGATCACGGTCGCGGTCAACTACGCCGACACGCCGTCGAAGGTCGCCATCGACGGAGTTACCGCGTGGAAGAAGACGCCGGACGGTGCGCTCGCCGTCGACGAGCCGCAGAGCGCCGAATGGTGGTTCCCGTCGAACGACCACCCGACCGACAAGGCGACCTACGACGTGTCGGTCGAGGTGCCCGACGCCGTTTCCGTGCTGTCCAACGGCACGCTGGTGGGCAAGACGAAGCAGCGCGCCGGCTGGACGAGGTGGAACTGGCGCAGCACCAACCCGCAGGCCACCTACCTGTCGTCGCTCGAGGTCGGCAACTTCGAGGTGCACCAGGCGAGCACGCCGGACGGCAAGCCGTTCATCACCGCCTACGGCGCGGACCTCGGCCCGTCGCTCGACGCGGCGAAGGCCAGCGTGGAGCGCACGCCGGAGGTCAACGAGTTCCTGGCGAGCAAGTTCGGCCCCTACCCGTTCGAGGCGGAAGGCGGCGTGGTCACCACCGGCATCCGGTTCTCGCTGGAGAACCAGACCCGCCCGGTCTACGGCGCGCGCAACTTCGCGGCGGGCTCGAACACCACGCTCATCGCGCACGAGAACGCCCACCAATGGTTCGGCGACAACGTGTCGCTGGGCAAGTGGAGCGACATCTGGCTGAACGAGGGGTTCGCGAGCTACGCGGAGTACCTGTGGTCGGAGCACGAGGGCGAGGGCACCACGGGGGAGCTGACCCAGTACCTGTACGACTCGCACGCGGCCGACGACGCGTTCTGGCAGGTCCTTCCCGGTGACCCCGGCGCGGCCAAGCAGTTCGACGGCGCCGTCTACGACCGCGGCGGGATGGCGTTGCAGGCGTTGCGCACCGCCGTCGGCGACGACGCGTTCTTCAAGACCCTGCAGACGTGGCAGCAGGTGAAGAAGGGCGGCCACGCGGTCATTCCGGAGTTCATCGCGCTCGCCGAGAAGATTTCCGGCAAGCCGCTGTACGACCTGTTCCAGACCTGGCTGTTCACCAAGGGCAAGCCCGCGGCGGGCCCGAACGGGACGGCGGCCGCGGCGCGCTCGGCCGCCGCGCCGGTGGCACCGAAGTCGCTGCCGCAGATCGTGGAGAACCACAAGCTGCTCGCTGAGGGCTGAGGTTCGAGCCGGCCGCCGGTCGCCGCCGCCCACCCGGGTGAGCCGGCGACCGGCGGTCCTATGCTCGGCACGTGGCGAACATCGAGCGGCGACTGAGGATCGGCTGGCGGGTCGTGCTCGGCGTCGCGATCGTCCTCACGGTGCTGTGCGCGGGACTTCTGCTCGCGGCGATCCGCAACGACCACGCGATCGAAAGCCACCTCGGCCGGGCGCAGGCCGACGTCGACTCGGTCTCGTTCGACCGCACGATCATCCGCTACGTGGCGCAGGACGGGAACCTGCACAGCCCGTCGACCGGCGTGCTCTACCCGAGCGGCCTGAGCGCGGGCGACCTGGTGTGGGTCGAATACGACACCACCGATCCCGACCTGGTCAGGGTCGCCGGGCGGACGGCGAGGCTGACCTGGATGCCGCTGGGCAGCACGGTGGTGGCGACCTGGGTGGTCGCGGGCCCGCTGCTGTGGTGGCTCGGTCGTCGCCGGAAGAGCCTCGGGGCACCGGGGGAACCGGTCGCCGAAGCCGCCACCGAAGCGTCGGAAGAGTCGCCCGCCGCGTAGCCGATCAGCGGCGCCGGTCATCGCTCAGGCCGGGCAGGGACAACTGGGTCTGGTGTGCGAGCACCCGCTGTGCGAACTCTGGGCAGTTCGCGTTCATCAGATGCTCGGTCAGTGCCGCGCGCCCGCACCGGCCACGCCAGTATTCGGTTTGTTCTCGAGTCACGCGCCGGACGGTATGAGGCGCGCTGTCATCGACGAGCACGAAGAACTCGTCGGGTCGGTAAACTTCATAGGGTAGTGAATCCGGATCCGCGTCAGCAGACGAGAACCCGCCATCGCAGGTCAGGATGAGATCCGCGGCGCAGGCCACGGCGGCAGCATGGACGTGTTGGTCGTTGCTGTCGCTTCCCGGGAATGAGCCGTCGACGGCGAAATCGTCGACTCGGCCGTGCCCGAAGACCTCCACGTGCAGGTCGCGTATCCGAGTGATCTTCGCGCCGTCCCAGTCAGGGTGCTTACGCCTGAGGTGGTAGATCGCCTCGCAGAGCACGTCTTCGGTCCAGTGCACCGAGTAGATTTCGCCGTCCGAGCGAAGGTGAAGCAAGGCGAGCCAGTCGCGCAAAGTGCGGGAATACAACACGTTGGCGTCGACGAACACGCGGAACGGGGACATCACTCTAGGTTATCGGGCAGCACCGTCAGTTTCGGAGACGGAGGGCGGAGCCGGGGTTACTCGTCCTCCAGCGCGCGTAGCTCGTGGAAGGCTTTCAACTGCCGCTGTCGACGGGCGCGCTGTTCTTGCAGCACATCTGTCGTCAGCAAACGAGTGTGCGACCCGACCTTGTGCGAGGGCAGTTGGCCGGCGTTGACCATCCGCATCAGGGTTGGCCGGGACACGCCGAGCAGCTTGGCCGCCGCGGTGGTGGTGAGCTCCTTCGGCATCGCACTGACCGTGACCGTGCCACCCTGGGCAACGGCGTGGACGACCTGAGCGATGATCCTGGATAGTTCGTCGGGGACCGGAAGGGGTGCTCCCCCCGTCTCACCCAGCACGCTGAAGCGTGCGCCGCTCCGGGGAAGTTGGCTGACAAGTTGCTGGGCCTGCTGGAGTTCCCGCTTGTCCGCAAGCAGGACATCGCGATCGGCTGAACCGACCAGTGCGGACACAAGGACCACCCCTCACCAGGTGCTTTCATGTATAGCTGCACTCAGTTGCACTTATATGTGTAACCCTGGTGTCGATGGAACCATGACCAGGTGCGTGTTCGCAACCGAACTCGGATTCGGGTGCCGACCGCAACGGCCCCGGTGAACCGCCACCAGTCGGTCAGCGGCCGGGCTGCTGCGGGTACTGCTGCTGGGGATATCCCTGCTGCGGATACTGCGGCTGGGCGAACTGGCCGCTCTGCGGCGGGTACGGCTGCTGCGGCGGGTACTGGGCCTGCGGCTGCATCTGCTGAGTGGCCGCCTGGGCGGGTCCGCCCTGAGCGGTGTTCATGGCCTGCTGCGCTTCAGCCTTGGTGATCTTGTTCGCGGCGGCGCAGAACGTGCACTGCGTGAACCACTTCGAGCCGATCGGGAACAGCGGGATCCAGAACAGGGTGAACTTCTTGACCGCGTTGCGCACCACGTGCGCCGCCGGGTTCTGGCACTGGGCGCAGACGAAGGTCGCGGTGCCGCGGTCGTGCACCTTCGTGCGCCAGCCGTAAATGATCATCGTGGAGCTCCTGGGGCGTCGGGGGAGAACGCACCCTACGACGCGGCGGGCCGCGCTGTGGCTCCTTTGCTCGAATGTGATCCCAGGAACGCCGGATATGCCAGGAATGCGGCAAAAGACCTGGTCAGGCGGCCGTTTCCTGCCACCACCCGAGTACTTCTTCGGCTACGCCCGGTGCCGCGACGAGCAGGCCGTCGGCGGGCAGCGCGGTGCCCTCACCGCGGCGGTCGAGCACGTGCGCGCCCGCCTCGATCGCCATCGCGACCGATCCGGCGACGTCCCATTCGTGGTAGCTGTGCAGCACGGCCGCCGCGGCGTGCCCGAGCGCGACCTGCGCGATCGACAGCGCGGCCGAGCCGAGCACGCGCACGCCCGCGTGCGCGGCGGCGGCGCGTTCGATGAACCCGCCCATCCCCGGCCACGGCCCGCTCCGCGACAGCTCGGTGCACACGATCGCGCCGGTCGTGGCGTACCGGTCGGTCAGCCGCACGGGCTGGCCGTTCGCGCGGGCGCCGCGGCCGCGGGCGGCGGCGTAGATCTGCGCGCGGTACGGATCGGCGACCACGCCGACGACCGGGCCGGACGCGTCGATCAGGGCGAGGCTGTAGGCGCACCACGGCACGCCAGCCACGTAGTTCGCGGTGCCGTCGACCGGGTCGACCACCCAGCGGTACTCGGCGACATCGGCACCGAGATCCGCGCCGAACTCCTCGCCGACGACCGGGATGCCGGGGAACTCCGCGGTCAGCACGCGGCGCGTGTGCCGTTCGAGGATGCGGTCGGTGTCGGTGACCCAGTCGAACGGCGAGTCCTTGGTGTCGGGGCGCGCGCCCCTGCCCGCGGTCGCGGTGATGACGTCGGTGGCGTCGTTCGCCAGCCGTCCGGCGATTTCGAGTGCTCGGGACAGCAAGCCGGGCTCGACCGGCTGGGACGGGCGGGAGGACAAGAGGGTCACGCCGCCTTAGTGTGGGCGCGCACGGTGTCCGGCGGGCGTCGCCCAGGTGACATGTGTTCGCTGATTCGCCGAGGGGCGATGATCCCGGCCGCGCCCGTCGGCAAAGTTGGGGAAGCGTTGGTGTCCGTGTCACGTGACCGTCGCCGTGCGACGGAACTGGCGTGCGACAGTGCCTTTCGTGCGAGTCGCCATAGTCACCGAAAGCTTCCTTCCGCAGGTGAACGGCGTGACGAACTCCGTGCTGCGGGTCGTCGAGCATCTGCGCGAACGCGCCCACGACGTGCTCGTGATCGCGCCGGGCGCCGGTCCCGGCGAGTACCGCGGTGCTCCGGTGGTGCGGATCCCCGCGCTCGAACTGCCGGTGGTCAACTCGTTGCCGATCGGGTTGCCGACCAGGACCGTGCTCACCGCGATGACCCGGTTCCGGCCCGACGTGGTGCATCTCGCGTCGCCGTTCGTCGTCGGCGCGCGCGGGCTCGCCGCGGCGCGCAGGCTGCGGGTGCCCTCGGTCGCTGTGTACCAGACCGACATCGCCGGGTTCGCCACGGCGTACGGCCTCGGGCTCGGCGCGCGCGCCGCGTGGCGGTGGGTGCGGCGGTTGCACAGCAAGGCGGACCGCACGCTCGCGCCGTCCACCGATTCGATGGCCGAACTGCGCGACCACGGCGTGCCCCGCGTGCACCGCTGGGGCCGCGGCGTGGACATCGGGCAGTTCTCGCCCGAGCACGGCGACCCCGCGCTGCGGGCGGAGCTGGCGCCGCACGGCGAACTGCTCGTCGGGTTCGTCGGCAGGCTGGCGCCCGAAAAGGAGGTCGACCGGCTGGCCGCGCTCGACGGCGTCGACGGTGTTCGCGTTGTCGTCGTCGGCGACGGTCCGGACCTGGAGAACCTGCGGGAACGCCTGCCGGGTGCGGCGTTCCTCGGCGCGAAGTACGGCGCCGACCTCGCGACCGCGTACGCCAGCCTCGACGTGTTCGTGCACACCGGCACGCACGAGACGTTCTGCCAGGCAGTGCAGGAGGCGATGGCGTCGGGCCTGCCGGTGCTCGCGCCCGACGCGGGCGGCCCGAAGGACCTGGTGCTGCCCGGCCGGACCGGGTACCTGCTGGCACCCGGCCGCGCCGAGTTCGCCGCCGAACTGGTGGACAGGGTGAACGCGCTGCGGGATCCGGCGTTGCGGGCTCGCCTCGGCCAGAAGGCGAGGCAGACCGTGCTCGGCAGGACGTGGCCCGCGGTGTGCCGCGAGCTCGTCGGGCACTACGAGGCGGTGCGGGGACACGTGGCGCGAGCGGCGTGACATGCACATCGTCCAGCTGGCGAACTTCTACGGACCTCGCTCTGGTGGACTGAGGACGGCGCTGAACCACCTCGGCGCCGGGTATGTCGCATGTGGACACAAGGTGACGCTCGTGGTGCCTGGCCCCCGCTACGCCGACGAGTGGCTGCCGACCGGCGTGCGGCGGTTTTCCCTTCCGGCGCCCCGGATCCCGGCGACCGGCGGCTACCGCGCGGTCGACCCGCACCGGGTGCGCGCGGTGCTGCGGCGGCTCGATCCCGATCGGCTAGAGGTGTCGGACCGGTTGACGCTGCGGGGGATGGGCACGTGGGCGCGCCGCCACGGCGTGCCGAGCGTGGTGATCTCGCACGAGCGGCTCGACCGGCTGCTCGAACAGTTCCTCGTGCCGCCGCCGGTGGCGCGCCGCGTCGCCGACGCCGCGAACCGCAGGATGGCCGACAGCTACGACACGGTGGTGTGCACGACCGCGTTCGCCCGCGCGGAGTTCGACCGGATCGCCACGCCGAACGTGCTGCGCGTGCCGCTCGGGGTGGACCTGACGGCGTTCGCCCCGAAGCTGCGCGACGAGGGCTGGCGGCGCACGCTGTCCGGCGGCGCGGAGACCCTGATCGTCCACTGTGGACGACTCTCGCCGGAGAAGCACGTGGAGCGCAGCGTCGACACGATCGCGGCGCTGACCGAGGCCGGGGTCGCCGCGCGGCTGGTGGTGGCGGGGGACGGGCCGCGCCGCCGCGCGCTCGAACGGCGGGCGCGCGGGCTGCCGGTGACCTTCCTCGGGTTCGTCTCCGACCGGGCCGAGGTGGCGAAGTTGCTTGCCAGCGCCGATGTTTCGCTCGCGCCGGGTCCACATGAGACGTTCGGGCTCGCGGCATTGGAGGCGCTGGCCTCCGGCACGCCCGTGGTGGTGTCCGCGTCCTCGGCGCTGCGGGAAATCGTCCGGCCGGGGTGCGGCGCCGCGGTGGACGATCACGCGCCCGCGTTCGCTTCCGCGGTGACGGGTCTGCTGGAGAGCCCGGAGGACCTCCGGCGCGCGGCGGCGAGGGCGCGGGCGGAGGAGTTCGCCTGGCCGGTCTCGGTGCGCGGCATGCTCGCCGCACTTGGTTGACGTGTGAACAGTCTATTCGTAAACTGTCGACTGTGGAAGAATACCGGGAGCTGATGCGGTACCTGCATCGCGCCGCGCTGCTGAGCGAGCGCGCCGGTGAGCGGCGGTTCACCGAGCGGATCGGGATCGGGCGCACGCAGTTCCTGGTGCTGCGGACCGTTTCCGACGTCGAATCGCCGTCGCAGCAGTCGATCGCCGACCTGCTCAGCCTCACCAAGGGCGCGGTCAGCCGTCACGTGGCGAACGCGCAGCGGGAAGGCTGGCTGACGATCGGGAGTTCACCGGTCTCGCGAAGGGAGAACGTGCTCGAACTGACCGCAGAGGGGCGTGAACTCGTCGAGCGCGGCCTTGCGGTGCAGGCGGAGTACGAGGAGCTGGCGCGGCCACATCTGTCCAAACGGGACGTTGCCACCACCGGCCGCACGCTCAAGACCTTGTGTGAACTGCTGGAGCGGGAGGAACGGCGATGAGCGGGCCGCGGATCGCGATCGTGCTGGGCAGCACGCGGCCGGGACGGCTCGGTGATCGCGTGTGCCGGTTCGTGTGCGGGAAGGCCGCGCTCGTGCCGGAGGCCGCGTTCACCGTGCTCGATCTCGCTGACTACCGGATGCCCTTCTTCGACGAAACGCTTGCCCCGCTGGCGAACCCGGACCGCGTGCCCGCGCCCGCGGTGCGCCGGTGGCTCCGGGACGTCCGTGCCGCGGACGGGTTCTACTTCCTGACGCCGGAGTACAACTACACGGTCCCGGCCGTGCTCAAGAACGCTCTGGACTTCCTCGCCCGTGAGGCGCACGGCAAACCCGCCGCGATCCTGTCCTATTCGAGCACCCGGCACGGCGGCACCATCTCGGGCAACGAACTGCGGCTCGTGCTGAGCAAGGTCGGCATGCTGCCGCTGCCGGAAAGCCTGCCGCTGGCGGGTGCGGACCGACTGCTCGCGGCGGACGGCACCGTCGCCGAGGTCTCGGACTGGGCGGACCGGGTGGCCGCGTTCGTGCCGAAGGCGCTGTCCGACCTGGCCCGCTACGCCGCCGCCCTGAAACCCCTCCGAGCGGCCTGACCCCTGGTTGACGGCGCGAAGCGAGTTCCCTTAGTCTCCAGTTATTCCAATTTTTGGACTAAATGGAGAGTGTTCATGATCTTGGTGACCGGAGCGACCGGCAGCATCGGCAAGCATGTCGTGGCCGGGTTGCTCGCACGCGGCCTGCCGGTCCGCGCGATGACGAGGGAGCCCGCCGCGGCCAGGATCGTGCCGGGCGCCGAAGTCGTCCGCGGCGACCTGGCCGAGCCGGAAACGCTGCCGCTGCGCGGAATCGAGGCCGTCTACCTGATGGCGATGGGGGACGCGCCGGTCGAGGTCGTCGAGCGGTTCGAGCGGGCGCGTGTGCGGCGGGTGGTGCTGCTGTCCACGTCCGACGTGCTGGACGGGGTGGCCGTCCAACCGGACGAGGTCGCGGTGCGGCACCACCGGTTCGAAGCGGCGATCGCGGCCTCCGGTCTCGAATGGACCTTCCTGCGGCCGAACGAACTCGCCGGGAACGCCCTGCACTGGGCACCCCAGATCGCCGCGGGTGATGTCGTGCACGCGCCGTTCCCGCTGGCGTGCACGGTGCCGATCCACGAGCGCGACGTCGCGGAGGTCGCCGTCCGGGCGCTTGCCGACGACGGGCACCGCGGCGCGAAGTACGCGCTCACCGGACCAGCCGCGATCACGCACGCCGAGCAGCTCCGGCTCATCGGTGCCGCACTCGGCCGGTCGCTGGCGTTCGCCGAGATCTCCGCCGAACAGGCCCGCGCGCAGATGACGCGGTACGCGCCCGCGCCGATCGTGGACGCGGTGCTCGGCCAGCTCGCCGCCGCGGCGACCCGGCCGCACGTGCCGACCGGGGCGGTGGAGCAGGTCATCGGCAGGCCTCCGCGCGGTTTCGCCGACTGGGCCGTCGAGCACGCGGCCGACTTCGGGTAACCGCCCGCGTATCCTGCGACCCGCGGACACGGCGGGAGCGGATACGGATGGCGGAAGCGGAACGGCGGCTGGCTGAGGAGCTGATGCTGGCCGTGACCGATCTGCAGAACGTCACCGACGAGGTCGACCAGGCGGTGAGCGAGCGGCTCGGGCTCAACCGCACGGACGCGCGGTGCCTTGCCTACCTGGTCGCCCGCGGCCCGCTGAGCGCCGGTGACCTCGCCGCGCTGGCCGGGCTCGCGCCGAGCGCGCTGACCTTCGCCGTCGATCGGCTGGTCAAGGCCGGGTACGCCGAGCGAGCGCGGGACGACGCGGATCGGCGCCGGGTGGTCGTCAAGGCCGCCGAGCGGACGCACCGGATCGCCGCGGAGCTGTGGGGCGAGACCGTCGAAGAGACCGAGCGGCAGCTCGCGAAGTATTCGCCGCGGCAGCTGCGGTTGCTGCTCGGTTTCGTGCGCGACCAGGTGGATCTGCAGCGGCGGCAGGTCGCGATCCTCCGCGACCCGCCCGGATAGTCCACTGTGGACGCGACACGCGCGGGTGGCCGGGTCTCAGCGCGGCTCGGCTAGGCTCGCGCCATGTCGAGGGCGAGTCTGGACAAGGACCCACACGAGGTCGCCGCCATGTTCGACGGCGTCGCGTCGAAGTACGACCGGGCGAACTCCTTCATGACGTTCGGGTTCGACCGCCGGTGGCGCACGACCACGTCCAGAGTGCTCGATGCCCGCCGCGGCGAACGCGTGCTCGACCTCGCCGCGGGTACCGGCGTCTCCACCACGGAGTACGCGCGCGGTGGCGCGTGGTGCCTCGCCGCCGACTTCTCGGTCGGCATGCTGCAGGCCGGGGCGCACCGGAAGGTGCCGATGGTCGCCGCCGACGCCCTGCACCTGCCCTTCGCCGACGGCAGCTTCGACGCCGCGACCATCAGCCTCGGCATCCGGAACTTCGTCGACACCAAGGCCGCGCTCGTCGAGCTCGCGCGCGTGGTGCGACCGGGCGGCAGGCTCGTGATCTGCGAGGTGTCCACGCCCACATTTCCGCCGATCAGGTTCGTCTACCGGAAGTTCATGCTGCGCATGATGACCTGGGTCGGGCGCCGCTTCTCGTCGAACCCCGACGCCTACGCCTACCTGGCCGAATCCATGCTCGAATGGCCGAAGCAGCGCGACTTCGCGGAGATCATCGCGGCCGCGGGCTGGCGCGATGTCGAGTGGTTGAACCTCACCTTCGGCGTGGTCGCGGTGCATCGCGCCACCAAGCCAGGGGCGAAGCCGCCCGTAGACTGACGCGCATGAGCGTTTCCTCCCGCCGTGGCGACACCGACGCCGAGGTCATCGTCGTGGGCGCCGGTCCGGCCGGTTCGACCGTGGCCACCTACCTCGCCCGCGCCGGCGTGGACGTGCTGCTGCTGGAAAAGACCACCTTCCCGCGCGAGAAGGTGTGCGGTGACGGGCTCACCCCGCGCGGCGTGAAACAGCTCATCGACCTGGGCATCGACACCAGCCAGGAAGCGGGCTGGGTGCACAGCACCGGCCTGCGCATCCTCACCGGCGAGCTGACCCTCGAACTCGACTGGCCCGATCTCACCAGCTACCCGCCGTACGGCGTCTCGCGCACCCGCCACGACTTCGACGACCTGCTGGCGAAGACCGCGCAGAAGGCGGGCGCGCGGCTGTACGAGCGGACCACCGTCACCGGCGCGATCACCGACGAGCGGACCGGTCGCGTGATCGGCGTCGAGGCGAAGGCGGGTCCGGACAAGACGCCGGTGAGCTACCGCGCGCCCCTCGTTCTCGCTTGCGACGGCGTTTCGGCGCGCCTCGCGCTGAGCGTCGGCATCGAGAAGCACGAGAAGCGGCCCATGGGCGTCGCCGTGCGGCGGTACTACAAGAGCCCGCGCCACGACGACCCGTTCATCGAAGGCCACCTCGAACTGTGGGACCGTAGCGACCCGCGCGACCCCAAGCTGCTGCCCGGGTACGGCTGGGCGTTCCCGCTCGGCGACGGCACCGTCAACGTCGGGCTCGGCATGCTCTCCACGTCGAAGGCGTTCCGCAGCACCGATTACCGCGCGCTCCTGCGTCAATGGCTCGACGGGACGCCGGAGGAATGGGGCTACCGCGAGGAGAACGCGGTCGGGAAGGTCGGCGGCGCCGGGCTGCCGATGGGCTTCAACCGCACCCCGCACTACCGCGACGGCCTGCTGCTGCTCGGCGACGCGGGCGGCATGGTCAGCCCGTTCAACGGCGAGGGCATCTCCGCCGCGATGGAATCCGCGCAGCTCGCCGCCGAGTTCGTGCTGCAGGCGCTCGCCCGCCCCGAAGGCCCGTCCCGCGAACGCGCGCTCGAGGGCTATCCGGTGGCGCTCAAGGACATGATGGGCGGCTACTACCGGCTCGGGAACCTCTTCGCGAAGGCCATCGGCAACCCCAAGGTCATGCGCGCCGCGACCAAGTACGGGCTGCGGATCAACAAGCTCATCCCGTTGATCTACAAAGGACTGTCCGGCTGCTACGACGCCAAGGGCGGCGATGGCGTGGACCGGCTCATCGCCGCCGCCTCGCGGCTCACCCCTTCGCCGAGGTAGCGCGCGGTGCCCCGAAGGTGGCTTTCGGGGCGGTAGATGCCCTGAAGGTCACCTTCGGGGCGTTGAGTGGGGGCGGCAACGAGCTGGCTCGCCCGCCGACAACGTTTAGCCCGCGAACTGCACCCCAGCACCCCGACCCCCGCCCGCCCGCCGACGACATTTAGCCCGCTAACTGCACCCGGCGGCCCCAAGCCGCGCGCCTACCTAACGCCTACTCGCCCGCCTACCTTTCCGAGTGCCGCGAGGTCCGCGCCGAAGGCCCGGCCATTGCCAACTCAGCCACCACCGGCGATCCGGTGCGCCCCGCGCGCCGGGAGCGTGCAGTCGGGCGCAGGGCCGCCAAGGCCCTCTGAATTCGCGATGGCAGGGCGCACCCCGCGACAAACCGGCTGGTCGCGCTGGGAGCCGCGCCCTGGCAGCGCGAATTCTGCCGCCCGATAAAAAGCACAGCCCGATAGACAACACAGTGGGATAGCTCACATGACGCTTGTCCGGGTTGTACCCCCGCGCCGGGCTTTCGTGCTGGTCTCGGGCCTACGGGCCCCGAATGAGCCAATAGAACTTAGGTAAGCCTTATAGCACGGGGCCTGGCGACAAGGGTGTGAGTCGCGTCCTACACTCACCCCATGCTTTGTGAACCGCTTCACAACTTCGACGGGTCGCTTGTGAACTATTTCACAAGCGCACTGGCGCGGTTGGGAAGTGGCTGAACACAGCCAGTAAGGGTGCCCTAACCCTCGGACGTGTGACCTGGGTCCCTTAGGGTGCCGCCGAGGTAGTGCGTACAGATCACAGCGCGGAAAGGACGGCGAAACCCGTGCTGATGTTGAAAGTCACCGAGCAGGTGGCACAGGGGGCTCCGTCGCCGGGGCTCGGCATGTACCTCCCGCTCGTCCTGCTCTTCGTCCTCGCCGCCGCGTTCGCGGTGTTCTCGGTGCTGCTGGGGCCGCTCGTCGGGCCGAGCAGGTACAACAAGGCGAAGCTCTCGGCGTACGAATGCGGGATCGAACCGTCGCCGCAGCCCGTGGTCGGCGGCGGCCGGATGCCGGTCGCGTACTACATCACCGCGATGCTGTTCATCCTCTTCGACATCGAGATGGTGTTCCTGTACCCGTTCGCGGTCTCCGCCAACGCGCTCGGCATGTTCGGCCTGGTGGAGATCGTCCTGTTCATCGCGACCGTCGGTTTCGCGTACGCCTACGTGTGGCGTCGCGGCGGGCTGGATTGGAACTAACGATGGGTCTCGAAGAAAAGCTCCCCAACGGCATCCTGCTGGCCAGCCTCGAAGGGCTGGTGAACTGGGCGCGCAAGAACTCGTTGTGGCCGGCCACCTTCGGCCTCGCCTGCTGCGCGATCGAGATGATGACGGTCGGCGGGTCCCGCTACGACATCGCGCGCTTCGGCATGGAGCGCTTCAGCGCCACCCCGCGCCAGGCCGATCTGATGATCGTCGCGGGCCGGGTCACGCAGAAGATGGCGCCGGTGCTCCGCCAGATCTACGACCAGATGGCCGAGCCGCGCTGGGTGCTCGCGATGGGCGTCTGCGCCTCCTCCGGCGGCATGTTCAACAACTACGCCGTGGTGCAGGGCGTCGACCACATCGTGCCGGTCGACATGTACCTCCCCGGCTGCCCGCCGCGGCCGGAGATGCTGCTCGACGCGATCCTCAAGCTGCACGCCAAGATCCAGGACGAGCCCATCAACGCGCGCCGCGCGGCGCTGCGGGCCGCCAGCGGCGCGCGCACCGAGCTGGTCCCGTCTTCGGTCAAGTACGCGAAGAAGAAGGGCTGACCACCGATGCCTGACACCCCGGAAACCGGCGGCGAGCAGTCGAGCGCCGAGCGTCCCGGTGACGCCGCGGGCGGCGACGCGCTGGAGCCCACCGGCGTCCGCCCGGCCGAGCCCGCCGAGCCGATTGTCTCGGGCCGCGAGCGCAAGGGCATGTTCGGCGTCTCCGGCAGCGGTGACACCTCGGGTTACGGCGGGCTCCGGCTCCCGGCCTACACCGCGCCGCCCGCCGAACGGCCCTACGGCGGCTGGTTCGACGAGTTCGCCGACGAGTTCTACGCCGCGCTCGCCGACAACGGCATCCCCGCCGAGTCGATCCAGCAGGTGACCGTCGACCGCGACGAGATCACCTTCTACGTGCAGCGCGAGCACCTGCTGGAGATCTGCCGGACGCTGCGCAACGACGCGGGACTGCGGTTCGAACTGTGCAGCTCCGTCTCCGGCGTGGACTACGGCGTGGACGTGCCGCAGCGCCTGCACTCGGTGTACCACCTGACGTCGATGACCTACCGCAGGCGGATCCGCCTCGAGGTGACGCTCGACGTCGACGACGCGCACCTTCCGTCCATTGTGGAGGTCTACCCGACGGCCGACTGGCAGGAGCGGGAGGCCTACGACATGTTCGGCATCGTCTACGACGGCCACCCGGCGCTGACCAGGATCCTGATGCCGGACGACTGGGACGGCCACCCGCAGCGCAAGGACTACCCGCTCGGCGGGATCCCGGTGGAGTACAAGGGCGCGGAGATCCCGCCCCCGGATCAGCGGAGGTCGTACTCGTGACCACTAGCGACCGCATTGCCGACGCCAGCACCGGCACCGACACCACGGCCGAAGGGGCCGCGGGCGGCGCCACCTACGCGGATTCGCGCGAAACCACCGAAGGCCGCGTCTACACGGTTTCCGGCGGGGACTGGGACGACGTCCTGTCCGACGCGCAGCACGACGAGCGCATGGTCATCAACATGGGCCCGCAGCACCCGTCGACGCACGGCGTGCTCCGGCTCGTGCTGGAGATGGAGGGCGAGACCGTCACCCAGCTCCGCTCGGTCATCGGCTACCTGCACACCGGGATCGAGAAGAACTGCGAGTACCGCACCTGGACCCAGGGCGTCACGTTCGTGACGCGGATGGACTACCTGGCGCCGCTGTCCACCGAGATGGCGTACTGCCTCGCGGTGGAGAAGCTGCTCGGCGTCAAGGCGCCGCCGCGCGCCGAGCTGCTGCGCATCATGCTGCTGGAGATCAACCGCATCGGCTCGCACTTCGTCTACATCGCCACCGGCGGCATGGAACTGGGCGCCACCACCGCGATGACGCTCGGGTTCCGCGAGCGCGAGGTCGTGCTGCACCTGCTGGAGCACCTCACCGGGCTGCGCATGAACCACGCGTTCATCCGGCCGGGCGGGCTCGCGCAGGACATGCCGGACGACTACCACGAGGCCGTCAGCGAGTTCGTCAAGACGATCGAAGAGCGCCTTCCGTTGTACGACAAGCTCTTCACCGGCCAGCCGATCTGGCGCAACCGGCTCAAGGACGTCGGGTACCTGCCGGTCGACGGGTGCCTCGCGCTCGGCATCACCGGTCCGGTGCTGCGGTCGGCGGGGCTGGCGTGGGACCTGCGCAAGACGCAGCCGTACTCGCGCTACGACGAGGTCGAGTTCGACGTGCCGACCTCGACCGACGCGGACTGCTGGGCGCGGTACCTGATCCGCGTCGAGGAGATGCGCCAGAGCCTGCGGATCATCAAGCAGGTGCTGAAGATGCTGGAGCCCGGCCCGGTGATGGTCGAGGACAAGAAGATCGCGTGGCCGGCGCAGCTCTCGATCTCCAGCGACGGCATGGGCAACTCGCTCGACCACGTCCGCAAGATCATGGGCCAGTCCATGGAATCGCTCATCCACCACTTCAAGCTGGTGACCGAGGGCTTCCACGTGCCGCCGGGCCAGGCGTACGTGCCGGTGGAGTCGCCGCGCGGCGAGCTGGGCGCGCACCTGGTGTCCGACGGCGGCACGCGGCCGCTGCGCGTGCACATCAGGGAACCAAGTTTCGTGAACCTGCAGGCGATGCCCGCGATGGCCGAGGGCGGCCTGGTCGCCGACGTGATCGCGGCGGTCGCCTCGATCGACCCGGTGATGGGGGGAGTGGACCGATGACCAACCCGACGGCAGTCCCGGAGCCGGGACCGCGCGACGCGGTGACCACGCACGCCGCCGCGGGCGCCGACACCGACGTGGTCGGTATCGCGCCGGACCCGGCCGCGGCTGAGGGAATCCTCGCCGACGCCCCCGCGGAAGACATCTTCGGCGAGGACATCCACGTCAAGGCCAAGGAGATCATCGAGCGCTACCCGGTGGCGCGGTCGGCGCTGCTGCCGATGCTGCACCTGGTGCAGTCGGTGCAGGGCTACGTCTCCCAGGAGGGCATCGCCTTCTGCGGCAGGCATTTGGACCTCTCCGACGCCGAGGTCAGCGCGGTCGCGACGTTCTACACCATGTACAAGCGCCGCCCGTGCGGCGAGCACCTGGTGAGCGTCTGCACGAACACGCTGTGCGCGGCGCTCGGCGGCGACGCGATCTACAAGACGCTGCAGGAGCACCTCGGCGAGGACGGGAAACCGTTGGGGCACGAGGAAACCGTGGGCACCCCGGGCGAGCGGGGGTCGCTGACGATCGAGCACGCCGAGTGCCTCGCTGCGTGCGACCTCGGCCCGGTGCTCCAGGTCAACTACGAGTACTTCGACAACCAGACGCCGGAGAAGGCGGTCGCGCTCGTCGACGCGTTGCGGGCGGGCAAGAAGCCCGCGCCGACGCGCGGCGCGCCGCTGAGCGACTTCAAGGGCGCCGAGTTGCAGCTCGCCGGGTTCTTCCCGGAGGACGAGCAGACCTACCGCGGTGACGTCGACGGCCCGTCGGCGGCGGTGGAGACGCTGCGTGGCGCGGCACTCGCGCAGGACCGCGGCTGGGTCGCCCCGGCGGCCCAGGACGTTCCGCTTCCCGAGGTGGAGAAGAAGTAATGGCTGATCCGATCACCCCGGTGCTCACCAAGCGCTGGCTTTCCCCGGAGTCCTGGAAGCTCGAAACCTACGAGCGGCTCGAGGGCTACACCGCGGTGCGCAAGGCGTTGCGCGGCACCCCGGAACAGCTCGTGCAGCTCATCAAGGACGCGGGCCTGCGCGGCCGTGGCGGCGCCGGGTTCCCGGCTGGCGTGAAGTGGTCGTTCATGCCGCCCAACGAGGACAAGCCGCACTACCTGGTGATCAACGCCGACGAGGGCGAACCCGGTACCTGCAAGGACATCCCGCTGATGATGGCGGACCCGCACTCGCTCATCGAGGGCTGCGTCATCGCCTCGTACGCGATGCGGTCGCACCACTGCTTCATCTACGTGCGCGGCGAGGCGCTGCACTGCATCCGCCGCCTGAACGCGGCGGTGCGCGAGGCGAAGCAGGCCGGGTACCTCGGCAAGAACGTGCTCGGCTCGGGGTTCGACATCGAGATCACGGTGCATGCGGGCGCGGGCGCCTACATCTGTGGCGAGGAAACCGCGTTGCTCGACTCGCTGGAAGGCCGCCGCGGCCAGCCCCGGCTGAAGCCGCCGTTCCCCGCGGCCGCCGGGCTCTACGCGGCGCCGACCACGGTGAACAACGTCGAGACGATCGCGAGCGCGCCGTTCATCGTCAACGCGGGCTCCGACTGGTTCCGCCAGATGGGCCGCGAGAAGTCGCCCGGCCCGAAGATCTACTCGATCTCCGGGCACGTCGAGAACCCCGGCCAGTACGAGTGTCCACTCGGGACGACGCTGCGCGAGCTGCTGGAAATGGCCGGGGGCATGAAGGACGGCATCCCGCTCAAGTTCTGGACGCCGGGCGGGTCGTCGACGCCGATGTTCACCGCCGACCACCTCGACACCCCGCTCGACTTCGAAGGCGCGGCCGAGGCGGGGTCGATGCTCGGCACCACCGCGGTGATGGTCTTCAACGAGACCGTTTCCGTGCCGTGGGCGGTGATGAAGTGGACCCAGTTCTACGAGCACGAGTCGTGCGGCAAGTGCACGCCGTGCCGCGAGGGCACCTACTGGCTCGCGCAGGTGCTGGAGCGCATGGTCGAGGGCCACGGCACCGAGGAGGACATCGACACCCTCCTCGACGTCTGCGACAACATCCTCGGCCGCTCGTTCTGCGCGCTCGGTGACGGCGCGGTTTCGCCGATCACCAGCGGGATCAAGTACTTCCGCGAGGAGTTCTTGGCACTGTGTGAGAAGAACAAGGCAGCGAAGCCGGAGTTGGTTGGAGCACAGGCATGACGGTGACGCAGGAGCCGACGAAGGCCGACGAGACGCCGGTCCCCGAAGGCCACGTCAAGCTGACGATCGACGGCGAAGAGGTCATCGCGCCCAAGGGCGAGCTGCTGATCCGCACCGCGGAACGGCTCGGCACGGTCATCCCGCGGTTCTGCGACCACCCGCTGCTCGACCCGGCCGGCGCCTGCCGCCAGTGCCTGGTCGAGGTCGAGATGGGCGGCCGCCCGATGCCGAAGCCGCAGGCCTCGTGCACGATGACGGTCGCCGACGGCATGGTGGTGAAGACGCAGCTCACCAGCGGGGTCGCCGACAAGGCCCAGCAGGGCGTGATGGAGCTGCTGCTCATCAACCACCCCCTGGACTGCCCGATCTGCGACAAGGGCGGCGAGTGCCCGCTGCAGAACCAGGCACTGGCCCACGGGCGGGCCGAATCCCGGTTCGTGGACACGAAGCGGACGTTCCCGAAGCCGCTGCCGATTTCGTCGCAGGTGCTGCTCGACCGCGAGCGTTGCGTGCTGTGCCAGCGCTGCACGAGGTTCTCCGCGCAGATCGCCGGTGACCCGTTCATCGAGCTCCTAGAGCGCGGCGCGCACCAGCAGATCGGCACCGCCGAGACCGCGGACGTGCTGGATTTGGCTTCCCGCACCACTTCCGGGCAGCCGTTCCAGTCGTACTTCTCCGGCAACGTGATCCAGATCTGCCCGGTGGGCGCGCTCACCAGCGCCGCGTACCGGTTCCGGTCGCGGCCGTTCGACCTGGTGTCCTCGCCGAGCGTGTGCGAGCACTGCTCGTCCGGCTGCGCCGAGCGCACCGACTTCCGCCGCGGCAAGGTCACCCGCAAGCTCGCGGGCGACGACCCCGAGGTCAACGAGGAATGGATCTGCGACAAGGGCCGCTTCGCGTTCCGGTACGCCCAAGCCGGTGACCGGATCCGCAGGCCGTTGGTCCGCAACCCGGAAACCCGCGAGCTGGAAGAGGCTTCCTGGACCGACGCGCTGCGCGCCGCGTCCGAGGGGCTCGCGAAGGCCCGCGACGGCAAGGGCGTCGGCGTGCTCCCCGGCGGCAGGCTGACCGTCGAGGACGCCTACGCGTACTCGAAGTTCGCGCGGATCGCGTTGCGCACCAACGACATCGACTTCCGCGCGCGGGCGCACTCCGCCGAGGAGCTGGCTTTCCTGTCCTCGCGGGTGCTCGGCACGTCACCCGAGAACGGCGTCACCTTCGGCGAGATCGAGCGTGCCCGCACCGTGCTGTGCGTCGCGTTCGAGCCGGAAGAAGAGGCGCCGATCGTGTTCCTGCGGCTGCGCAAGGCGGCGCGCAAGAACCGCACCAAGGTCGTCCACTTGGGACAGTGGACCACCGCGTCGGTCCGCAAGACCTTCGGCGAGCTGCTCGCCTGCGTGCCGGGCGGGGAGCCGGCGGCGCTCGACGCCATCGCCACCCACGCCAAGGACCTCGACGAGGCGCTCGCCTCCGAGGGCGCGGTCATCCTCGTCGGCGAGCGCGCCGCCGAGGTCCCCGGGCTGTTCTCCTCGGTGCACGCGCTGGCCGAACGCACCGGCGCCCGCGTCGCGTGGATCCCGCGCCGCGCGGGCGAACGGGGCGCGCTGGAGGCCGGTGCGCTGCCGTCACTGCTCCCCGGCGGCCGTCCCGTCTCCGACGACGCCGCCCGCGCCGAGGTCGAAAACGCTTGGGGCGCAACGCTTCCCGCGCAGCCTGGCCGCGACCTCACCGGCATCGTGGAGGCGGCGGCGACGCATCAGCTCGACGGGCTGCTCGTCGGCGGTGTCGACCCGAACGACCTGCCGGACCCGGCGCTCGCGCTGCGGGCGCTGGACAACGCCGGGTTCGTGGTGAGCCTGGAGCTGCGGGCGAGCGCTGTCACCGAGCGCGCCGACGTGGTGCTCCCGGTCGCACCTGCGGTGGAGAAATCCGGCAGCTACCTCAACTGGGAGGGCCGCCGTCGCGAGTTCGACATCACCCTGGAGGGCACCGGCGCGCTGCCGGACTGCCGGGTGCTCGACACCTTGGCCGTCGAAATGGACGCCGATCTCTACACCCAGACGACAGCCGCCGCCGCGGGCGATCTCGCGCGCTTGGGTGCCCCGAAGGTGGCCTTCGGGGCGGTAGATGCCCTGAAGGCCACCTTCGGGGACAAGGCGCAGCCCGGTGCGGGGCAGGTGGTGCTCGCGACCTGGCGGCAACTGCTGGACAACGGCTCGTTGCAGGACGACGAACCGCACCTCGCCGGGACGCGCCGCAGGGTCGTGGCCAGGCTGTCGGAAGGCACGGCGAACGGGCACGCGAGCGTGACCGTCTCGACCGACCGCGGCTCGATCACGCTGCCGGTGGAGGTCGCCGACCTGCCCGACGGCGTGGTGTGGCTACCGTCCAATTCGGACGGCAGCGCGGTACGGCGTGACCTCGGTGCCGGGCACGGCGCCGTGGTGTCACTCAGCGGAGGTGAGCGATGAGCCCGCTGCTGGCTCAAGCAGGACCGCTACTGGCGCAACAAGCAGGCGAGGAACCGATGACGCGGGCGCAGCTGCTCGCGGACGACCCGCTGTGGCTGATCCTGCTCAAGGCCGTGGTGATCCTGCTGATCGGCCCGATCCTGACGATCTTCCTGATCGTCTGGGAGCGCAAGGCGGTCGGCCGCATGCAGAACCGCCCCGGCCCCAACCGGGTCGGGCCCGGCGGCTACCTGCAGTCCCTCGCGGACGCGATCAAGCTCCCGTTCAAGGAGCAGGTCATCCCGGACACCGCCGACCGCAAGGTGTACTTCCTGGCGCCGGTGCTCTCCGCGGTACCCGCGCTGATCGCGCTCGCCGCGATCCCGTTCGGGCCCGAGGTGTCGATCTTCGGTGAGCGCACCGTGCTGCAGCTGGTCGACCTGCCGGTCGGCGTGCTGGTGATCCTCGCCTGCTCGTCGATCGGGGTGTACGGGATCGTCCTGGCCGGCTGGTCGTCCGGCTCGCCGTACCCGCTGCTCGGCGGGCTCCGCTCGGCGGCGCAGGTGATCTCCTACGAGATCGCGATGGGCCTGTCGATCGTCGCGGTCATCCTCTACTCGGGCTCGTTGTCGACCGGCGCCATCGTTGACGCGCAACAGGGCGGCTGGTACTTCTACCTGCTGATCCCGAGTTTCGTGATCTACCTGATCTCCATGGTCGGCGAAACGAACCGCGCGCCGTTCGACCTCCCCGAGGCCGAGTCGGAACTGGTCGGCGGGTTCCACACCGAGTACAGCTCGATGAAGTTCGCGATGTTCTTCCTCGCCGAGTACGTCAACATGGTGATCGTCTCGGCGTTCGCGACCACGTTGTTCCTCGGCGGCTGGAAGTTCCCGTTCGTGGCCGCGGACAACGTGCTCAACACCGGCTGGTGGCCGGTGCTGTGGTTCTTCGCGAAGACGTTCCTGCTGCTGTTCGGGTTCATCTGGCTGCGCGGCACGCTCCCGCGCTACCGGTACGACCAGTTCATGAAGCTGGGCTGGAAGGTACTGGTCCCGGCGAACCTGGTGTGGATCATGGTGATCGCGACGGTGCGCGCGCTGCAGAACAGCGGCGGGTTCTCCACCAGCAAGGGCCTGATCATCGGCGGCGTCGTGCTCGTGGTGATCGTGCTGCTGGCGTTGCTGCTGCCGGAGAAGGAAGTCCGCGACACCGACGCCGTGCCGGTCACCGGCAGCGACTACCCGCTGCCCCCGCTCGATCTCTCGGTGCCCGAGACGACGCCGCGCCGCAAGGCGTTGCGCGCCAAGGCCCGCACGAGCAAGAAGCAACCCGAGGCCGTGTCGGCGGCGGGAAAGGACGGCACTGATGGGGTTCTTTGATCCCGTAAAGGGCTTCGGCGTCACCTTCGGGATGATGTTCAAGAAGGTGGCCACCGAGGAGTATCCCGAGGCAGGCGCCCCGGCCGCGCCGCGCTACCACGGGCGGCACCAGCTCAACCGGCATCCGGACGGGCTGGAGAAGTGCGTCGGCTGCGAGCTGTGCGCGTGGGCGTGCCCGGCGGACGCGATCTTCGTCGAAGGCGGCGACAACACCGAAGAGGCCCGGTACTCGCCTGGTGAGCGGTACGGCGCCGACTACCAGATCAACTACCTGCGCTGCATCGGCTGCGGGTTGTGCATCGAGGCCTGCCCGACCCGGTCCCTGACGATGATCAACTTCTACGAGCTCGCCGACGACGACCGCCAGCGGCTCATCTACACCAAGGAAGACCTCCTAGCCCCGCTCCTGCCGGGCATGGAGCAGCCGCCGCACCCGATGCGGCTCGGCGACAACGAGCAGGACTACTACGTCAACGGGCCGGAGCTGGCGAAGGGCCGCGGCGTCCCGACCGGCGAGACGGTCGAAACCTCCGAAGAGAAGGCGATGCAATGATCGCCAGCTTCCTCGCGCAGCAGGCCCCGACACTGTCCACTGTGGTCACGACGGGCGAGGCGATTTCGTTCTGGATCCTCGCGCCGATCGCCCTCGCGGGCGCGCTGGGCATGATCTTCGCGCGCAACGCGGTGCACTCCGCGCTGTGGCTCGTGCTGACCATGCTCACGCTCGGCATCCTGTACATGATCCAGAACGCGCCGTTCCTCGGCTTCACCCAGATCATCGTCTACACCGGCGCGATCATGATGCTGTTCCTGTTCGTGCTGATGATGGCTGGCCGGGATTCCTCGGACTCCGTGGTCGAAGTGCTGCGCGGCCAGCGGCTCGCCGCCGCCGTGCTGGGCATCGGCATCGCGGGCATCGTGGTCGGCGCGCTGGTGCGGTCGCTGTCGAACGTCACCCCGGCCCCGCCGCTCGACCCGTCGACCCCGCAGGGCGGCGGCGCGGGCGGGCTCGGGCGGCTGATCTTCACCGACTACCTGTTCCCGTTCGAGCTCACCTCCGCGCTGCTGATCACCGCCGCGATGGGCGCGATGGTGCTGGCCTTCACCGACCGGCACGCCAAGGGCGGCAAGCGGTCGCAGAAGGAACTCGTCGAAGCGCGCTTCCGCGGCGAGTACGAGCGCCCGTCGCCGAAACCGGGCCCCGGCGTGTTCGCCACCGCCAACTCCGTCGCCACCCCGGCGCTGCTGCCGGACGGGTCGGTGGCGCCGGAATCGCTGTCCGAGCTCATCGAATCCACCGCGGCCACCCGCCTCGACGCCGAGCGCAAGCAGGTCAAGGGCGAGGAAGCCGGACCGGACGCGCACGCGCTCGTGGGCACCGAGGAAGGGGAAGAGAAGTGACCCCCACCTACTACCTGCTGCTTTCGGCGCTGCTGTTCGCGATCGGCGCGGTCGGCGTGCTGGTGCGGCGCAACGCGATCGTGGTGTTCATGTGCGTCGAGCTGATGCTCAACGCGGTGAACCTCACGCTCGTCACCTTCGCCAGGATCAACGGCGGCCTCGACGGCCAGGTGATGGCGTTCTTCGTGATGGTCGTCGCCGCCGCGGAGGTCGTGGTCGGGCTGGCGATCATCATGTCGATCTTCCGGACCCGGCGCTCCGCCTCGGTCGACGACACGAACCTGCTGAAGTACTAGGGGAAAACCTTGACCGCATCATCGTGGCTGCTGGTGGCGTTTCCCGCCCTCGGCGCGCTCATCCTCCTGGTCGGCGGGAAACGGACGAACGCGTGGGGGCACCTGCTCGGCTGCGCCACCGTCACACTGTCCTTTGTGTACGGAGTGGTGCTGTTCTTCAGTACCACCGGGCAGGACGCGGCGAACCGGGTCACCGACACGAAGCTGTTCTCGTGGATCCCGACCGACGCGCTGCAGGTCGACTTCGGGCTGCGGATCGACCCGCTGTCGGTGACCTTCGTCCTGCTGATCACCGGTGTCGGCGCGCTGATCCACTTCTACTCGATCGGCTACATGTCGCATGACGCCGAGCGGCGGAAGTTCTTCGCCTACTTGAACCTCTTCGTCGCCTCGATGCTGGTCCTGGTGCTGGGCAACAGCTTCGTGACGCTGTACCTCGGCTGGGAGGGCGTCGGCCTCGCCTCGTACCTGCTGATCGGCTTCTGGCAGGACCGCCCGTCCGCGGCCACCGCGGCGAAGAAGGCGTTCCTGATGAACCGCGTCGGTGACGTCGGGCTCGCGATCGCGATCTTCCTGATGTGGAAGTACGTCGGCAGCACCGGCTACACCGAGGTGTTCGCCGCGGTCGGGAACCTGCCCGGCGGCGTGGTCACCGCGATCGGCCTGCTGCTCCTGCTCGGCGCCTGCGGCAAGTCGGGCCAGTTCCCGCTGCAGGCCTGGCTCCCGGACGCGATGGAAGGCCCCACCCCGGTTTCCGCGCTCATCCACGCGGCCACCATGGTCACCGCGGGCGTCTATCTCGTCGCCCGCGCGAACCCGATCTTCAACGAGACCGCCGACGCGCGGCTCGTGGTCACCCTCGTCGGCGCGGTCACGCTGCTGATCGGGTGCGTCATCGGCTGCGCCTACGACGACATCAAGAAGGTGCTCGCCTATTCGACGGTGAGCCAGATCGGCTACATGATGCTGGCGGTCGGCCTCGGCCCGTTCGGCTACGCGCTCGGCATCATGCACCTGCTCACGCACGGCTTCTTCAAGGCGGGCCTGTTCCTCGGCGCCGGTTCGGTCATGCACGCCATGAACGACGAGGTCGACATGCGGAAGTTCGGCGGGCTGTGGCGCAAGATGCCGATCACCTTCGTCACCTTCGGCCTCGGCTACCTCGCGCTGATCGGCTTCCCGTTCCTGTCGGGCTACTTCTCGAAGGACGCGATCATCGAAGCCGCGTTCGGCCAGGAAGGCTGGAAGGGCTGGGTGTTCGGGCTCGCCGCGATGCTCGGCGCCGCGCTCACCGCGTTCTACATGACGCGGCTGGTGCTGATGACGTTCTTCGGCAAGGCGCGCTGGAAGGACATCAAGAGCAGCGACGGCAGGGACTTCCACCCGCACGAATCGCCGTCGAGCATGACCGTGCCGATGATCGTGCTGGCGATCGGCTCGGTCGGCGCCGGTGCCTTCTTCGCGCTCGGCGACCGGCTTTCCGAATGGCTCGCCCCGTCGCTCGGCCCACTGGAGGAGTTCGAGCACACGGTCATCCCGCACGCGGCCATCCCGTGGCTGACCGTCGCGCTGTCCGCGCTCGGCGTGCTGGTCGCCTGGCTCGTCGTCGGCAGGCGGGACACCCCGGTCGAACGCCCGGCGAACGTGTCGTTCCCGGTCCGCGCGGCCCGCAAGGACCTCTACGGCAACGCGCTCAACGAAACCCTGGTCGCCCGTCCTGGCACCTGGCTCGCCCGCGCGCTGGTGTACGTGGACAACCGGGGCGTCGACGGTCTCGTCAACGGGCTCGCCGCCGGTCTCGGCGGCGGATCGGGGCGCCTGCGCCGCATGCAGACCGGTTTCGTCCGCTCCTACGCACTGTCGATGCTCGGGGGCTCGTTCCTGATCATCGCCGCGCTCCTGTTGGTGAGGTTCTCATGACCTGGCTGCTCGTCCTCATCCTGTTGCCGCTCGTCGGCGCGATCGTCCTCAGTGGACTTCGCGGCGACGACAAGCTGGCGACCAGGGTCGCGCTCGGCTTCGGGATCTTGGAGCTGCTGCTGATCATCCCGCTGTGGGCGAGCTACAGCCCCGGTGGCGCCCGGTTGCAGCAGACCACGTCGATGGACTGGATCCCCGGGTTCGGCATCCACATCTCGTTCGGCATGGACGGTATCGCGCTGGTGATGATCGCGGTCATCGCGCTGCTGGTGCCGATCGTGATCGGCGCACTGTCCTCGACGGACAAACTGCCGGAAGGCCGCAGCGCGGGCGGGTTCCTGTCGCTGATCCTGGTGCAGCAGGCGCTGACGATCGCGGTGTTCGCCGCGACCGACGTGTTCCTGTTCTACGTGCTGTTCGAGATCATGCTGATCCCGATGTACTTCCTCATCGGCGGGTACGGCGGCGCGAACCGCCAGTACGCGGCGGTGAAGTTCTTCCTGTACTCGTTCCTCGGCGGCCTGATCATGCTGGCCTCGGCGATCGGCGCGTACTCGCTCGCGTCGGACAAGCTGGGCCAGGGCACGTTCGACTGGGCGACGCTGGTGACCGTGGTGCGGGACGCGCCCGCGAGCACGCAGATCTGGTTGTTCCTCGGCTTCTTCCTCGCCTTCGCGATCAAGGCGCCGCTGGTTCCCTTGCACACCTGGCTTCCCGACGCGGCGGGCCAGGCGCCGATCGGCGTCGCGGTGCTGCTCGTCGGCGTGCTCGACAAGGTCGGCACCTTCGGGTTCCTGCGCTACTGCATCCCGATGTTCCCCGAAGCCAGCAAGACGCTCGCGCCACTCGTGCTGGTGCTGGCCGTGCTCGGGGTGCTCTACGGGTCGATCCTCGCCGCGGGCCAGACCGACATGAAGCGCTTCATCGCGTACGTGTCGATCGCGCACTTCGGGTTCATCGCGCTCGGCATCTTTTCCTTCCCGGTCAACGGAAGCGCTGCCGACGCGGCTTCGGCGGAGCCCGCGATGGTCGGCTCGGTGTCGTACATGCTCAACCACAGCCTCGCCACCGGGATGCTGATCGTGGTGGTCGGCATGATCGTGCGGCGCGGCGGCTCGACCCGGATCTCCGACTACGGCGGGATGGCGAAGGTGACGCCGCTGCTCGGCGGCATGCTGCTGGTCGCCGGACTGTCCACTTTGTCCTTGCCGGGCACGAACTCGTTCATCAGCGAGTTCCTGGTGCTGCTGGGGTCCTTCACCACGCGGCCGGTGTACGCGATCCTCGCGACGATCGGCATGGTGCTGGCCGCGGCGTACGTGCTGTGGCTCTACCAGCGCGTGATGCAGGGCCCGGTCCGCGGTGACGCGATGCTCGGCGCCGGGGGAGGCCCCGGTACCGCGATCGCGCCGGAACTCGGGGCCAAGAAAGGGATCCGCGATCTCGGGGGCAAGGAAATCGCCGTGCTGGCCCCGCTGGTCGTCCTGATCATCGGGCTCGGGTTCTACCCGAAGCCCGTGCTGGACACGATCACCCCATCTGTGCAGGCAACCATGTCCTCGGTTGTCCAGCAGGGAGGCAAGTAACCCATGCTCGACCTTTTCCTCGCGCAGCCCGCGCAGCAGATCACCGCGCCGCCCATCGCGTACGCGGCGATCCTGCCGGTGCTGATCGTGTTCGGTGCGGCGTGCGTCAGCGTGCTGTTCGAGGCGTTCCTGCCCAAGCACATGCGCTGGCCGGGCCAGGTCTTCCTCAGCGTCGTCACGATCGCGGCTGCCGGTGTCTCGCTCGCGCTGTACGCCACTTCGGACAGTGCGCCCAAGCAGGGCCTCACCACGTTGAGCAGGGCGATTTCGGTCGACCGGCCCGCGTTGTTCCTGTGGGGCACGCTGCTCGCGCTGGCGCTCGGCGCGGTGCTGCTGATCGCCGACCGGTCCGTCGAGCCGGGCGGCGCGTTCGTCGCGCAGGCGGCGATCCGGCCCGGCACCATCCAGGACCGCGCGCAGGTCGGCACCACCGGTATGCAGACCGAGGTCTTCCCGCTGACGCTGTTCGCGCTCGGCGGCATGATGACCTTCTGCGCGGCCAACGACCTGCTCACCATGTTCATCGC
The DNA here is from genome assembly GCF_018736145.1 of Amycolatopsis sp. CA-230715. GTDB lineage: Bacteria > Actinomycetota > Actinomycetes > Mycobacteriales > Pseudonocardiaceae > Amycolatopsis. The sequence continues at coordinate 3,537,078 of NZ_CP059997.1, read as the reverse complement.
GCTCGAGGTGCTCAGCCTCCCGCTGTACCTGATGTGCGGCCTCGCGCGCCGTCGTCGCCTGCTTTCGCAGGAGTCGGCCGTGAAGTACTTCCTGCTGGGCGCGTTCTCGTCGGCGTTCTTCCTGTACGGCATCGCGCTGCTCTACGGCTACGCGAACTCCGTCAAGCTCGCCGACATCGCGACCGCGGCCGCGGGCACCGACCGGTCCGACACGATGCTGTTCGCCGGCCTCGGCATGCTCGTCGTCGGCCTGCTGTTCAAGGGCTCGGTCGGCCCGTTCCACACCTGGACGCCGGACGTCTACCAGGGCGCGCCGACCCCGGTCACCGCGTTCATGGCGGCGTGCACCAAGGTCGCCGCGTTCGGCGGGATCCTGCGCGTGCTCACCGTCGGCTTCGAATCGACGAGCTGGGAATGGCGCGGTGTCCTGTGGGGCGTCGCGATCATCTCGATGATCATCGGCGCGGTGCTCGGCCTGACCCAGACCGACGTCAAGCGCATGATCGCGTACTCGTCGATCGCGCACGCCGGGTTCCTGCTCGTCGGCACCATCGCGATGACCGAGAAGGGCCTGTCCGGCACGCTGTTCTACCTGCTGGCCTACGGCTTCACCACGCTCGCGGCGTTCGGCGTGGTGAGCCTGGTCCGCGACGCCAACGGCGAGGCGACGCACCTGTCGGCGTGGGCGGGGCTCGCGAAGCGGTCGCCGCTGCTGGCGGGCGTGTTCACGTTCCTGCTGCTCGCGCTGGCCGGGATCCCGCTGACGAGCGGGTTCGTCGGGAAGTTCGTGGTGTTCTCGGCCGCGCTGTCCGACGGTATGGCCCCGCTGGTCGTGGTCGCGCTGGTGATGAGCGCCGTGGCGGCGTTCTTCTACCTGCGGGTGATCGTGCTGATGTACTTCTCGGAGCCGTCCGAGTCGGGGCCCGCGGTCTCGGTGCCCGGCGCGTTCACCACGGCCGCGATCACCCTCGGCGTGATCGTCACGCTGCTGCTGGGCGTGGTCCCGTCGTTCGCGCTCGACTGGGCGGGCGCGGGCGGCTTCGCGCTCTGACGTTTCCGCTCCGACTCGCGATGCCCCGAAGGTGGCTTTCAGGGACTCAGACGCCCCGAAAGCCACCTTCGGGGCATTGGTTTTTACGGGCGATATCCGGTCGCGTATTCAGATGCAGGACTGTATTTTCGGGGCATGCTGACGTATCGGGTGCTGGTCACGGGCAAGTTCGACCGGCCGGACGAGGAGACCAGGGCGCGGCTGCTGGCGGAGCTGGACAAGGACGGTTTCCCGCAGCTGAAGTTCACCGAGGAAGGCTCGCTGGCCTACAGCGAGCACCTCGGTTCCTTCTCGTTCCGGTGCGTGGTGCTCGCCAAGCCCGGCTCCGGCGCGGACCAGGACGCGAAGGACCAGGCCGAGCTGATGGCGATGGAACGCCTCGATTCGCTCGGCTACCCGTACCGCGACGTCACCTCGGCACCGACCTGCATGGACACCATCAAGATCAACCGCAAGCGCTGAGTCGCTCCGCCGCGCGGAGCGAACCCCGGTCCGGCATACCCCGAAGGCCACCTTCAGGGACTCCAGCGCCACTTTCTCGGCCCTCGCCGGGTATGCGGGCAGGGCTGCGCATGCCCCCGAAGGTGGCTTTCGGGGCACTAGACGCCGCGAATCCACCCCTCGCGCATTCGACCGCCGCGACGCTCGTGCCCCGAAGGTGGCCTTCGGGGCGCTCAAGTCCCCGAAAGCCACTTTCGGGGCATCACGAGATCCCCGCCGAGGCGGCAGAAGCCCTTACGTAGAGCGGAATTCGCGTGGCGCGCAAGGGGAGCGGGGTCAGTCGGCCGGGGCGCGGACGTGGGACTTCACGCCTTGCAGGCCGAATAGGATCAGCAGTTCGACCGCGCCGCCGTCAGCGCTGCCCAGCCAGTGCGGCAGCGACGTGTCGAATTCGGCGGCCTCGCCGGGCGGCAGGACCAGGTCGCGCTCGCCGACCACCAGCCGCAGCTTCCCGTTGAGCACGTACAGCCATTCGAGGCCTTCGTGGGTCTGCGGCGTCGGTTCGAGGGGTTCCGGCCGCGCGGGGATGATCATCTTGAACGCCTGCGTGCCGCCCGGCCGCTTGGACAGCGGGATGAAGACCATGCCGAACTTCCGGATCGGCTTGAGGTGGATCCGCGGGTCGCCGGTGCGCGGCGCGCCGACGAGATCGTCCAGCGGGACGCCGTAGGTGCGGGCCAGCGGCAGCAGCAGTTCCAGCGTCGCCCTGCGCTGACCGCTTTCCAGCCGGGACAGCGTGCTCTCCGAAACCCCGGTCGTCGCCGCGAGATCGGCGAGGGTGACGCCGCGATCCCGGCGCAGCGCGCGCAGCCGCGGTCCCACGACGCCGAGCAGCTCTTCCGTTTCGGGGTCCACGCGACCAGCTTGCCATAACCGCAAGATTCCGTGCCAAACCGAGGCAGGGCTGGCGAGACTGGGCGCATCCCGATCACAAGGAGCCCCGATGAACAGCACGGATGCGGTCGCGTTCTGGGACGGCGTGTACTCGGCGCGTCCCGCGGCCACCGATCCGCGACCGAACGACCGCCTCACCGAAACGGTCGCGAGCCTGCCGCCCGGCGACGTGCTGGACCTCGGCTGCGGCGACGGCGGCGACGCGCTGTGGCTCGCCCGCCGCGGGTGGCGCGTCACCGCCGTCGACATCTCGGCCGTCGCGGTCGAACGGCTCGCCGAGCTGGCCCGGTCGCGTGGCCTGGCTGTCACCGCCGAGCGGCACGACCTGAACGAGTCCTTTCCGGACGGTCGGTTCGACCTGGTGTGCGCCTGCTACTTCCACACCTCGTTCGACCTTGACCGGGCGAAGGTCCTGCGCGCGGCCGCGCACGCGTTGCGGCCCGGCGGGCTGCTGCTGGTCGTCGATCACGGTTCGACCGCGCCGTGGTCGTGGAACTCCGGCGCCGACGTCCGGTACCCGACCCCGCACGAGATCGCCGAGGGCGTCGCACTCGACCCAGCACTGTGGACGGTCGACCGGGCCGACGCGCCCCGCCGGATCGCCACCGGCCCTAGCGGGCGCACCGCCGAGGTCACCGATCACGTCCTGCTCGTCCGCCGCACCGCCTGAGGAGACCGCCGATGCCGACCAAGACCCGCCGCCGCGACACCCCGCCGCCCCGGACCGGGAGCAGCGAAACCGAAGTCCTGCGCGGTTTTCTCGACTACCTCCGCACCTCGATCGCCGCGAAGGTCGACGGCGCGCCCGAACCAGGGGTCCGCACGGCGGGCGTGCCTTCGGGCACGAACCTGCTCGGCCTGCTCACCCACCTGACCTTCGTCGAGCGCGCGACGTTCCTCGGGGACGAGGTCGCGAACTGGCAGGCGACCTTCCACGCCGCGCCGTCGGACAGCGTGGCCGAGGTCGTCGCCCGCTACCGGGAAGCGGTCGAGCGCGCCAACGAAGTGCTCGACGGCTGCACCGATCTCGGCGCGCCCGTGCCGCGGCCGGGACGCGCCGCCCCGAGCGTCCGCTGGGCGCTCACCCACCTGATCGAAGAAACCGGCCGCCACGCCGGTCACGCGGACATCCTCCGCGAACTGATCGACGGCGCCATCGGGCGCTGACGCCGATTTTCCTTGTACAGAACGGAAAAACCATGATCACCGCATCGCGGCGGGCGGTCGCCGCCCTGCTCGCCCTCGTTCTCGTCACCGGCACCGCGGCCTGCTCCGCACCCGCTGCCGACGAGGTCCCCGCCTACGCCGCCGCCACCCACGCCGATCCGAGGTTCACCAACACCTTCCGCCACGAGTTCTCCGATGTGGACGGTGTCCGGATGCACTACGTGAAGGGCGGCAGCGGCACCCCGGTGGTGTTGATCCACGGCTGGCCGCAGACCTGGTACGGCTGGTGGCCGATCATGCCCGCGCTCGCCGAGCACCACACCGTCTACGCGATCGACCTGCCAGGGCTCGGCGACAGCACCGGTTCGCCGACCGGCTACGACAAGGCCACCCTGGCGCGGTACGTGCACACCCTGATCGCCGACCGGCTCGGCGTGCGCGACGCTCGCGTCGTCGGGCACGATTTCGGCGCCGCGGTGGCGTTCCAGTACGCCGCCCAGTTCCCCGCGGACACCGCGCGCCTCAGCTACTTCGACCTGCCGCTCCCCGGGCCCACGATCGACGCGCGCACCTACCGCTCGCTGAGCTGGCACATCGCCTTCCACTCCCAGCGCCGGGTTCCCGAGGCGGTGGTCGGCGACGACGTCCGCGAATACCTGTCGCTGTTCTACCCGCAGGTTTCCTTCGGTGGCACCGCGTTCGGCGGCACCTCGGAGCGCTCCCCGTTCACCGACGCCGAAGTCAGCGAATACGCGCGGACCTACGAACGGCCCGAGGCCCTCTCCGGCGGCTTTGGCCTCTACCGCGCGCTCGACAAGGACGTCAGCGACACCGTGGCGGCGGCACCGGTTCGCGTGCCGACGTTGCTCTTGACCGCGCAGGGCCAGCTCGACGCGATCAGGGCGACCGTGTCCCCGCGCCTGACCGACATCGTGCGGGCGGCGGACGTGCCGAAGGCGGGGCACTGGCTCGTCGAGGAGAACCCGCGGTTCGTCACCGACGAGCTGGAGCGCTTCCTCGGCTGAGTGGATTTTCCCGATACGCCACCCTGACTGACCGTCACGGGCCCCACTCGCTGGGTGAGAAGTGCTGATCTGTCGTGTTCGTCACCCGCACCCGAGACCAGCGGGGGAGAGCCCGCGCGGAGGTTGCCATTACTCTGGCGGCAGACCGTGTACCGGGCTTGAGAGGGCGGGAGCCGACGTGTCAGTCCAGGGTGGCGCCATCGAGGACCTGCGCAAGAGCGTCGGCCTCCGCATCGCCGACGAACCGCTGTTGCGTTCGCTCGCCGACGGCCTCGCCGACGTCGAACGACTCCTGCGGGAGACCGTGCGCAGCGACGTGAAGGCCGTGCACGAGGCGGCGATCCACCTGGTCGAGGCCGGGGGCAAGCGTTTTCGCCCGCTGTTCACGCTGCTCGCGGGCCAGTTCGGCAAGGAGAACTCCCGCGACGTGGTCACCGCGGCCGCCGCGGTCGAGCTGGTGCACCTCGCGACGCTGTACCACGACGACGTGATGGACGAGGCCACCATGCGGCGCGGCGCGCAGAGCGTCAACGCGCGCTGGGACAACACCGTCGCGATCCTCACCGGCGACTTCCTGTTCGCGCACGCCTCGCGGCTCGTCGCCGACCTCGGCACGGACGCGGCCCGCATCATCGCCGAAACCTTCGGCGAACTGGTCACCGGCCAGATGCGCGAGACGGTCGGGCCCGTCGAGGGGGAGGACCCCGTCGCCCACTACCTGACCGTGATCGCGCAGAAGACCGGTTCGCTGATCGCCACCTCTGGCCGGTTCGGCGGCATGCTGTCGAGCGCGGAGCCCGAGCACATCGAGGCGCTGTGCCGGTTCGGCGAGATCATCGGCACCGCGTTCCAGATCTCCGACGACGTCATCGACATCGCCTCGCCGTCTGCGGAATCGGGCAAGTCGCAGGGCACTGACCTGCGAGAAGGCGTCAAAACGCTGCCGATGCTGTACGCGCTCGCCGACGACGGCACCGATCCGAGGCTCGTCGAACTGCTCTCCGGCCCGATCGCCGAGGACGATCTCGTCACCGAGGCGCTGGAATTGCTCCGGGTCTCTTCCGGACTCGAGCGCGCAAGGGCCACCCTTTCCGACTACGCTCGTCGCGCGAGGGCCGAGCTGGCGGCACTGCCCGCCTCCCCGGCACGCGACGCCTGTGAGTCCGTTGCCGACTACCTGGTGGAGCGGACGCGCTGAAGCGGGCCCGACCTCGCGTCATGGGTGGGTCGCCGAGTCGTCACTGACAGTGGCGCCGCTCGGTGGCGGCAGGAAGGAAGTGACCGCGCGAGATGTCCCTTTTCCAGCAGGTCTGGTTGTGGAGTGCGCTGGCGTTCGTGGTGGGAGCCCTGCTGTCCTGGGTCTTCCTGACCAGGCCGGTGCAGAAGCGCAACAGGGAGCTCGAACGGAGACTGGCCGAAGAGACCGCGCGACCCAAGCAGAGCGCCTTCCCGGCGACGGTGGCGGTCGGCGCGGTCGGGGCCGCGGGGGCCGTCGGCGCGGCGGGTGCCTTCTCGAACCCGGGTCCCGAAGCGGACGAGGACGTCGATGAGGCGTTCGCGGCGGCGAACCAGGGCCGGGGTGCGGAGCCGCCGCCGACCAGGACGTTCGAACCGGCGGCCGCCGAGCCGTTCCCGTCGCCCGAGCCGGCCGCACCCGAGCCGGTCGCCGACGAACCCGAGTGGTTCGACCGCGACCTCCCCGCGGACCGCGAGTCCGCGCCCGAGCCCGCGGGGCACGCGCTGTTCGCCGAGGACCCGCCCGAGGGGCCGACCGCCCGCACCAGTGGGGTCGGCTCGGTGCTGGAGCCGGAGCAGCCGGAGCGAGTGCGGTTCGACTTCAACGCCGCCGACGACGCGGCGTTCGAGCGCGTGGAGCACGAGGAGCCATCGAGCTACCGGCTGGAGTCCGAAAAGGACACCGGATCGGCCGAAGAGACTTCGATCTTCCAGTCGATCTCGTCGTCCACCGTGGATGATGAGCCTTCGTCGTACGGATCGGCCGAGGAGACCTCGGTGTTCCAGTCGTCCTCAGTGGACTACGACCACGAAGAAGAGGTCGGCGCTGAACCGGTTTCCGAGGCGCACCAAGGAGAAAGTGGTTCCGCCGAGCCTGGCGCGCTGTTCGCCGAATCCGAACCGACCTCGGTGCTCGACTCGCCGCTCGCCGCGCAGCCGGAGTCCGAAGCAGACTCGAGCTACTCGGATTTCCCCGATGAAGAAGAAGCAACCCCTGCCGGTTCCTCGGTTTTCGAACCGCACGTCAAGCCGCAGCCGAACTCGTTGTTCCAGCCAGCGTCGCAGGACGAAGAACCGCCCGCGTACGCGTTCAGCGCCGGTCCGGAAGCCGAGCAGGACGAGGACGGCAGCGAGTCCGACGGCGTGCCCGACGAGTCGGCTGCCGAAATGACACAGGTGCTGCCGAAGCGGCAACCGCGTCAGTCACCGCCGGGCGGTTTCGACCCGCCGCGCCCGATCCAGCCCTCGATGCGGCCGATCGAACGGCGCGAACCCGAGGGCGGCGGCCACAGCGGATCGCTGTTCGAACCCGCGGTGCCCCCGAACCAGCACGCCCCGGCGCCCGCGGCGGAGCAGGTGCCGCCCGCGCGCGAGCACGGCGGCAGCAGCGTGCCGCCCGGCCCGTTCGGCCCCGGTTCCGCCATGCCGAAGCCTGGTGGCGGCCGCCCGTCCGACGAGTTCACCGTGAAGGCCAGCGTGACCGCGCTGCGGTACTGCTCGGAGGAGTCGCCGCAGTTCCCGCGCATGGTCGCGGAGGTGTGGTTCCGCACCGCCGCCGACGCGGAGCGAGTGGGTTTCCGCCCGGTCACCTAGGTGATGGAGCGGGCGAGCGCGTCGTGGACGAGCAGATACTCGTGGAGGGTCATCTCGCGTTCGGCCACCCTGGCGTCCGCCCAGGTGTGCCAGCGGAGGTGGGCTTCCGCGAGGTCGCATCCGGCGGACGAGGCGATCGACCTCGGCTCCACCCCGGCCAGTACGGCGCGGTGGATCAACGGTGGGAACGCGCGGCGGGTCCAGGAAGTCAGTGAGGCCAGCTCGGCCAGTTCGTCGAGGATGGCGTCCCGATAGGCGTTCTGCCGTTGACGCGGCAGAACTCGTTCGCCGGTTTCCACCGCTGTCCGTACTTCGCTCATCACACGACACCTCATGGGTTGCCGGCCACCTGGCTCTTGGGTACCCACCCGAGCCGGGCCTCACACCCCTTTTCCCGGCTAAGGTCGAATCGTGTCGACAACCCGCGAAACCGAGGTCGTCTGCGTGCCGCGCGACGATCCGCGTCTCTACGCGGGGTACCGCGATCGGTATCCCGCGGACGAGGCCTACCCCGAGCTGCCGTCGACGCGGGTGCTGTGGGTCATCGGGTTCGGCGACCCGGTCGTGGTGGGCCGGGGTGAGCGGCGGTCGTCGTTCGTCGCCGCGCCGCGCGACCGGGTTTCGATGATCGGGGTCGGCGGAGCGCAGCACGGGATCCGGCTGCGGCTCGACCCGTTGGACGCGTTCTCGCTCTTCGGGACGCCGATGCGCGCGCTCGGCACCGAGTTTCCCGAGATCGGTGCCGTGCTCGGCCGTGCGGGCACGGACCTGACCGAGCGGCTCTCCGAAACACCGGGCTGGCCCGGCCGGTTCGAGGTCCTCGACGCGGCGCTCGCGCGGTTGCGCGCACGCGGCCCGCGACCGGATCCCGGTGTGGCGTGGGCGTGGCGGCGGATCGTGGCGACCGCGGGCGCGGTCCGGATCTCCGGGCTGGCCGACGAACTGGGCATGAGCAGGCGGCACCTCGCGCGCCGGTTCCACGACCAGGTCGGTATGGCGCCGAAAACCGCGGCGAGGGTGCTGCGGTTCGAACGGGCCGCCGAGCTCGTCGCCGACCCGTCGCGCCCGTTCGCGCAGGTCGCCGCCGAGACCGGGTACGCCGACCAAGCGCATTTCGCCCGCGAACTGCGCGCGTTGACGCTGCGCACGCCCGGCGAGCTGAGGTCCCAAACGTTCAAGCCGTGACCGGCGGCGCGGCCCTACGGTGCGGGCATGGACAAGTTCGGATCGGATCGGGTCGTGCCGGTCATGTACGCCGGTCTCGTGTGCACCGTCGTCGTCGCGGTGCTCCCGTTGTTCGCCGGGGACGTGCTGGGGCGGCACCTCCGCGACGTTTACACCGGGTACGTCGACGCCGCGAACATCGGCTCGACCGAGACCGTGGTGCTGGGGTACCTGGTGGCGATCGGCGTGCTGGGCGCGCTCGCCTGGCTCTGGAGCATCCGGGCCGTGCGGCGGCGCGGTCCCCGCGCCCGCGCGGTCGTGATCACCGCGTTCGCCGTCGCGACCTGTCTCGCGGTGGCGAACCTCTTCGTCGGCGAATACGGAAAGCCGCTCGTGCCCGCCCTTTTCGGCCTGCTCGGACTCGTGCCGTGCGCGGTCGGCCTCGCCGCGCTCGTCCTGCTGTGGCGTTCGCCGATCCTGTCAAGCCCGCGCGGCTGAAACCAGGCGAGTTGTCCACACTCGCACTCCACTGTGGACAACTCGCGTTCGCGACCCCGTTCGCTCTTCGGGGGCGGTAGAGTGGGCTGGGGCCGCCCCCCAGGGAGTGGTGGGGGATTGCACAGTGGTGGGGATGCATTAGGTGGCGCGGCGTTCGTGTTCTCGTGTGTGTGCGGGTCTGGCGGGTTGCATCCCGTGGTGGCGGGCGAAGGTTCAGGTCGGCGTTCCGTAGCGGGTGGCGATCGCGGTGGCTCGGTCGTGCAGCGAAGTGCGCAACCAGTGCGGGGTAAGGACTTCCGCGTTCGTGGCGAGTTGCCACAGGGCCCATTCGGCGTGCCTCGAATCCTGGAACGTCACCTCGATCCGCAGCCAGCCGTCGGAGTCGGTTTCTTCGGCGCGGACGGCCAGCGCGGTGCCCACCAGGTCCCCGCGCCGCGCCGGGTCCACCCGTACCCGCACGCCGACCTGTTCGCCGCCGGTGCGGAACCGCGTGCTGCGCTCCTGCCAGATCCGGCCGAGGTCGACCCGGTCCGGTCGCTGCGCGGGATCGGCGAGTTCCGCCGCGGCCAGCACCCTGGACAGCCGGTACGTGCGGTCCGCGCCGGACCTCGTGGCGAGCAGGTAGCCGTGGCCGCGCACGGTGACCAGGCCGATCGGGTCCACCGTGCGCCACTCCGGGAGCTCGCCGTGCGCCTCGTAGTGGATGCGCAGCTTGTGCCCGGCGAACACCGCGCGCCGGATCTCGGCCACCACGGCGTCGGGCACCTCCTCGTCGACCACGCGGCGCGAGAGGAGGTCGGTTTCGGGGTCGATGAGCAACCGCTGGACCGCACCGGCCGCGGTGGCCCGGTAGTCCTCCGGCAGCGCGTCGACCACCTTGCGCATGGCCGAGGCGAGCGCCGAGCCGAGGCCGAACACCTGCGCGCCGCGCCGTGATCCGGCGACCAGCAGCGCGAGCGCCTCGTCGTGGTTCAGCCCGGTGAGCTCCGTGGAAAAACCGGGCAGCAGCGCGAAACCGCCGTGCCTGCCGCGTTCGGCGTAGACCGGAACACCCGCCGCGGACAGCGCTTCGATATCACGCAACACGGTGCGAGTGGACACTTCCAGCTCGCGGGCCAGCCTGACCGCGGACAGCCGGCCGTGCTGGCGCAGCAGCAGAACCAGCGAGACCAACCGGTCGGCACGCATGCGAAAACCCTACCGGGAATACACGACAGGAGATGTCGTGATTCGTTGGAAGGCTTGCCCCGTACCAAGATCCAGGAAAGCGAACGGAGCTGTGGCAGTGGAAAGAACGGCAGTCAACCCGGTGACGTGGTCGGCGGAGCTCGGGTTCAACCAGGGGGAGGTCGTCTCCGGGCACACCCGCACCCTGTACTGCTCCGGGCAGACCGCGATGGACGGCGACGGCAAACCCCAGCACGACGGCGACATGGCGGCCCAGCTCGCACTGAGCCTCGACAACGTGGAGGCCGTGCTCGGCGGGGCGGGCATGTCGCTGGCGAACCTCGTCCGGCTCAACGTCTACACCACCGACGTCGACGTGCTGTTCGGGCACTACGGCGTACTGGCGGCGCGGCTCGGCGCCGCCGGGGTGGCACCGACCACCACGATGCTCGGGGTGACGAGGCTGGCGATCCCCGGCCAGCTCGTCGAACTGGAAGGCACCGCCGTCGCGTGACGCCCGGCCGCTCGTGCCGGTCCGAACGGTACGAACGGTACGAGCGGTCACCGTGCGACGCGGAACCCCACGTCGTCGATCCGGAACGTCGGGTGGCTGCGCCGCCGCACGGACGCCCGGCAGCTCCAGTGCTCGTCGGACCAGCCGCCGCCGCGCAGCACCCGGTAAGTGCCGTACACCTCCGGGTCGTAGCGGTCCCAGCACCAGTCCCACGCGTTGCCCAGCATGTCGTGCAGGCCCCACGCGTTGGGCCGTTTCCCGCCCACGTCGTGGATCCGCTCGGCGGAATTGCCGCGGTACCAGGCGATTTCGTCGAGCGGGCCGTACCGGGGGCCGGTGCTGCCCGCGCGGCAGGCGTACTCCCACTCGGCCTCGGTCGGTAGCCGGTACCCGTCGGCGGCCCGATCCCATTCGGGCTCCTCGCCCGCCAGCGAGTACGCGGGCGCCAGCCCTTCCCGCCGCGACAAGGTGTTGCAGAACCGCACCGCGTCCTGCCACGAAACACCTTCGACCGGCAACAGCTCACCGGCGGTCGCGCTCGGCCGCTCGCCGGTGACTTCGGCGTACCACGCCTGCGTGACCGGGAACGCGGCCAGCCGGAACGGCGCGACCTCGACCGTCCAGCTCCGCTGCGTGCGCCGGTCCGACAGCGTCACCGCCCCCGGCGGGACGGCGACCAGCCCGGCTAGGCGACCGTCCAGGTGTCCTTACCTCGCAGAAGTCCTTGCAGGTCAGGGGTTTTCGCGGCCTGCGCCTGCTCGACCTGTGCGCGGGCCTGGTCGTCGTAGGTGGGCCTGCTGACCTGGCGGAAGATCCCGGTCGGCGTGTGGTGCAGGTCCTGGTCGCCGAGGCGGGACAGCGCGAACGCGTAACTGGTGTCCATAATGGACGGATCGTGGGTGACCAGGTTCGCCTCGCCGATCTCGGAGACCTTGGCGACTTCGAGGCCGCCCCAGCCGCCGCGCGTGACGCCGTACTCCTGCTCGGGACCGAACCGGATCGGCTCGCCCGCGCGCAGCGGGATGATCCGCCGCGCCGCCTCGTCCTTGTCCTTCAGCACGTCGAACGCGCCGTCGTTGAAGATCGGGCAGTTCTGGTAGATCTCCACCAGCGCCGACCCGCGGTGCCGCGCGGCCGCGGTGAGGACCTCGGTCAGCCCGGCGCGGTCGGAGTCCAGCGCCCTGCCGACGAACGTGGCCTCGGCCCCGAGCGCCAGCGAAAGCGGGTTGAACGGGGTGTCCACGGAGCCCATCGGCGTCGACTTCGTGACCATGCCCTGGTCCGAGGTCGGCGAGTACTGGCCCTTGGTGAGCCCGTAGATCCGGTTGTTGAACAGCAGGATCTTCAGGTTCACGTTGCGCCGCAACGCGTGGATCAGGTGGTTGCCGCCGATCGACAGCGCGTCGCCGTCACCGGTCACGACCCACACCGACAGGTCGGGCCGCGTGGTCGCGAGCCCGGTCGCGATCGACGGGGCGCGCCCGTGGATCGAGTGCATGCCGTAGGTGTTGAGGTAGTACGGGAACCGCGACGAGCACCCGATGCCCGAGATGAACACGATGTTCTCGCGCTTGAGGCCGAGCGTGGGCAGGAACGACTGCACCGCGTTCAGCACCACGTAGTCGCCGCAGCCGGGACACCAGCGGACTTCCTGATCGCTCTTGTAGTCCTTCGCCTTCTGCGGCTCGTCCGTCGCAGGCACCAGGTCCTGCCCGCCGAGCGCGGGAAGGCCAAGGTCGGTGGCCGTCATGCGGAGGCCTCCTCGGTGGTCGCGGTGATGATGTCGGTGAAGACGTGCTGCAGTTCTTCCGCCTTGAACGGCAGGCCCGCCACCTTCGTGTAGCTCTGGATGTCGATCAGGAAGCGTGCCCTCAGTAACATCGCCAGCTGGCCGAGGTTCATTTCCGGGACCACGACCTTGTCGTACGACTTGAGAATGTCGCCGAGGTTCGACGGCATCGGGTTCAGGTGGCGCAGGTGCGCCTGCGCGATCGGCAGACCGCCCTTGCGGACGCGGCGGCACGCGGCCCCGATCGGCCCGAACGACGAGCCCCAGCCCAGCGCCAGCACGCGCGCCTTGCCCCCGGAAGGATCGTCGACGACGAGATCGGGCACGTCGATGCCGTCGACCTTCGCCTGCCGCAGCCGCACCATCTTGTCGTGGTTGTCGGGGTCGTACGAGATGTGCCCGGTGCCGTCGGCCTTTTCCAGCCCGCCGATCCGGTGCTGCAACCCCGGCGTGCCGGGAAGCGCCCACGCGCGGGCGAGGGTTTCGGGATCCCTTACGTAGGGCCAAAACTCGTCGGAACCGTCGCCCGCGTTCGGCTCGGAAGCGAAGGTGACCTTCAGATCGGGCAGCGAAGCCACGTCGGGGATCAGCCACGGCTCGCTGCCGTTGGCGATCGCGCCGTCGGACAGCAGCAGCACCGGGGTGCGGTAGGTGAGCGCGATCCGGGTGGCTTCGAGCGCGGCGTCGAAGCAGTCCGCGGGCGACAGCGGCGCCACGATCGGCACCGGCGATTCGCCGTTGCGGCCGAACATCGCCTGCAGCAGATCGGCCTGCTCGGTCTTCGTCGGCAGCCCGGTGGACGGGCCGCCGCGCTGCACGTCGATGACCACGAGCGGGAGTTCGGTCATCACGCCGAGCCCGATCGTCTCGGACTTCAGCGCGACACCCGGGCCCGAGGTCGACGTGACGCCGAGCGCGCCGCCGTAGGACGCGCCGAGCGCGGCGCCGATCCCGGCGATCTCGTCCTCGGCCTGGAAGGTGAGGATGCCGAAGTTCTTGTGCTTCGACAGCTCGTGCAGCACGTCGGAGGCCGGGGTGATCGGGTAGGTGCCGAGCAGGATCCGCAGGCCGCTCTGCTGACCGGCGGCGACGAGCCCGTACGCGAGCGCGGTGTTGCCGGTGATCTGCCGGTAGGTGCCCTTGGCGAGCTTCGCGGGCGCCACCTCGAAGGTGGTGGCGAACGACTCGGTGGTCTCGCCGTAGTTCCAGCCCGCGCGGAACGCCAGGATGTTGGCCTCGGCGATGTCCGGCTTCTTCGCGAACTTCTCGCGGAGGAACCGTTCGGTGCCCTCGGTCGGCCGGTGGTACATCCAGGACAGCAGGCCGAGCGCGAACATGTTCTTGCAGCGCTCGGCGTCCTTCTTGCCGAGACCGGTGTCCGCGAGCGCGCCCTGGGTCAGTGTCGACATGGCGACCTCGTGTACGCCGAACGGTTCGAGCGAGCCGTCCTGCAGGGGGTCGCTGGCGTAGCCGACCTTCGTCAGGTTGCGCTTCGAGAACTCGTCGGTGTTCACGATGACGGTGCCGCCGTGCGGCACGTCGCCGAGGTTGGCCTTGAGCGCGGCCGGGTTCATCGCGACGAGCACGTCCGGCCGGTCGCCGGGGGTGAGGATGTCGTAGTCGGCGAAGTGGACCTGGAAGCTCGACACGCCGGGGATGGTGCCTTGCGGCGCCCTGATCTCGGCGGGGAAGTTCGGCATCGTGGACAGGTCGTTGCCGAAGGCCGCGGCCTCGGAGGTGAACCTGTCACCGGTCAGCTGCATGCCGTCACCGGAGTCGCCCGCGAACCGGATGACGACCCGGTCCAGCTGGCTGATTTCGGTGGTTCGGGTCGCCGACAGGGCACCGTTGCCGCTGCCGTTCGCGCTCGCACTCATGGGGCTGGGAATCCCTCTCTCCCGGCTAGCTGCAGTGGACGATCCGGTCGCCCATACCTCGACATTACTTGGTGTTTCTCTGGAGGGGGTGGCGGTGTGACCTGATTTACCTGTAACCGATGGTAATAGTAACTTTCCGCTGGTGGGTGCGGCCTTGATCTCACGGACGGTACGCCCGGCGTCTCACTCTCCGGGAACGCCCAATCTAGGGACTGGGGTTATTTCCTGTGTATCCGCGCGCGCATCGCGGCGAGGCGCGCGGCGAAGGCCGGGGAGTCGACCGACTCGAGCTGCGGCGCCAGTTCGACGTCCACGGCCTCGGCGTGCGCGATGTCCGTGCGGGTCCTGCGCATCGACCGCTTCGTCGCGAGCACCAGTTCCCTCGGCGCCTCGACCGCCGGTCGCGCGAACGCCAGCGCGGTGCCGAGGAGCGCGTCGTGATCGCCGTCCACTGTGCGCAGCACCAGCCCCGCGCTCGCGGCGGCTTCGGCGTCGAGCACCTCGCCGAACAGGGTCATCGCGGCGGCCCGCTGCGCGCCGACCGCGCGCTGCAGCATCCACGTCATCCCGCCGCCGGGGTGCAGGCCGAGTTCGAGGAACCGGGCCACGAACTTCGCCCGCGGCCCGGCGATCCTGACGTCGGCGGCGAGCGCGAGGTTCAGCCCAGCGCCGACCGCCGCGCCGCCCACCGCGGCGATCGTCGGCAGCTCGCAGTTCGCCACCGCGAGGAACCCTTCGTACACGCGGCGCAGCCCGGTTTCCTTCGCGTCGCCGAGATGGGCGAGATCGGCGCCCGCGCAGAACGCGGGCGGCGCGCCGGTCACGACGAGCGCGTGCACGGCCTCGTCGCGCTCCGCCTCGGCGACGGCGGCGCTGAGCTGGTCGGACAGGTCGAGGGTGAGCGCGTTGCGGGTGTCCGGCGCTTCGATGGTCAGCACCGCGACGCCGTCGGCGCGCTCGCTGCGGATCCGATCGGTCATGCCCCGCACTCTCTCAGGTGCCCGGGGTTGGCGGGCGGTCCAGCATTCGGGACAGCACCACGGTGGACACCGTCCGGTCGATGATCTCCAGCCCGCGCAGGCGTTCGAGGGCGGTTTCGAGCTGGTGGATGTCGGCGGCGCGCAGGTGCACGATGGCGTCCGCGGCGCCGGTCACGGTGTACGCGGCGACGACCTCCGGCAGCGGTTCGAGGCGTGCCCTGATCCTCGCCGGGGTCACGTTGCCCTGGCAGTGCACCTCGACGAAGGCCTCGGTGCCCCAGCCGAGCGCCTCCGGGTCGACGACCGCCGTGAAGCCGCGGAGCACCCCGGTTTCCAGGAGCCGGTCGACGCGGCGCTTCACCGCGGGCGCCGACAGCCCGACGACCTTGCCGATATCCGCGTAGCTGGAGCGCGCGTTCGCGACGAGGCACGAAATGATTCGCTGGTCGATCGAGTTCACACGCAATGTTTAGCAGGTATGTGCGCATGAAACCTTGATTGCTTGCATCTGGATCGAGCAATACCGTTGAGTCATGACGGTTGAGGGGATGCTCGAAGTGACGCGGGTTCCGACCACCCGCCGCTACCTGATGTGCCCGCCGCGGTTCTTCGCGGTCGACTACGTGATCAACCCCTGGATGGACCCGAGCCAGCCGGTCGACACCGACCTCGCGATGGCGCAGTGGACCGAGCTCAGGGACACCTACCGGCGCCTCGGCCACACCGTGGAGGAGATCGCCGCGGAGCCCGGCCTTCCCGACATGGTGTTCGCCGCCAACTCCGGCACCGTGATCGACGGCCGCGTGCTGGGCTCGCGGTTCCGCGCGCCGCAGCGCGCCGCCGAGGCGGAGCACTTCCGCCGGTGGTTCGTGGAGCACGGCTACCGCGACCTGACCATGCCCACCAAGATCAACGAGGCCGAGGGCGACTTCGCCTGGACGGGCAAGCTGCTGCTCGCGGGCACCGGTTTCCGCACCGACCCCGCCGCGCACGCCGAAGCGCAGGAGGTGCTCGGCGTCCCGGTGGTTTCGCTGCGGCTGACCGATCCGCGCTACTACCACCTCGACACCGCGCTGTTCGTGCTCGCCGAGGCGACCGATACCGCGCCCGCGCAGATCGCGTACTACCCGGAGGCCTTCTCCGCGGGATCTCGCCGGGTGCTTTCGCGGCTCTTCCCGGACGCGGTGCTCGCCGACGAAGCGGACGCGTCGTGCTTCGGGCTCAACGCCGTTTCCGACGGGCGCAACGTGGTGCTGCCGCTCGAAGCGGTGTCGCTCGCGGACCGGCTCGCCGCGCGGGGGTACGAGCCCGTGCTGCTGGACATCTCGGAGCTGCGCAAGGCCGGCGGCGGCCCGAAGTGCTGCACCCTCGAAATCCGCAAGTGAGGTTCTCTCGCCCCGTCTCGTTTCGTTGACAGTCACCGCTACGCTGGCGAACGCCTTGCGGTGACCTGAAAACGCCTACGAACGGGGAGCACGATCGACGTGGTGCGGAGAGCCGACGCGCGGGGACCCGGCACCGGCGAGGCGGGCTCGTGAGCCTTTCCGGGTTCGCGTCCCCGTGGTGGTTCCTGCTGCTGATCGTGGTCGCCGGGGTCGCCGCCGAATACGTGTACGTGCAACGGCGCCGCCGCAAGAACGTCGTCCGGTTCACGAACCTGGAGCTGCTGGAAAAGGTCGCGCCGCGGCGGCAAGGGCGCTGGCGGCACGCGCCGGCGGCGGTGCTCGGCGCGGCGCTGATCGTGTTCACGATCGCGCTCGCCGGTCCGACCGCCGAGCAGAAGGTGCCGCGCAACCGCGCCGTGGTGGCACTCGTGATCGACTCGTCGCAGTCGATGAAGGCGACCGACGTGAAGCCGAGCCGCATCGAAACGGCCAAGGTCGCCGCGAAGTCCTTCGTGCGGGAGCTCAACCCCGGCGCCAATCTCGGGATCATCTCGTTCGCCGGTTCGGCGATCCCGCTGGTGTCCCCGACCACCGATCGCGCGGCGGCGCTGCGGTCGATCGACGGGCTGCGGCTGGCCGATTCCACGGCGACCGGCGACGCGATCTTCTCCGCGCTGCAGATGATCAAGAACTTCGGCGAGGTCGTGTCGGGACCGGACGGGCCGCCGCCGGCGCGGATCGTGCTGATGTCGGACGGGAAGCAGACCGTGCCCACCGACGACCCCGACGACAGCCGCGGCGGGTTCACCGCGGCGAAGCAGGCCAAGAAGGCCAACGTCCCGATCTCCACGATCTCCTTCGGCACCGAGCACGGCACGGTCGACATCAACGGCAGCACCACCCCGGTCCCGGTGGACGACGACTCCCTGCGCGAGATCGCGGGCCAGGCGAACGGCAACTTCTACAAGGCGGCCAACGCGGACGAGCTCAAGAAGGTCTACGACACGATCGGCGAGCAGATCGGCTACGAGACCCGCGTCGCGGACGCGAGCAGGCCGTGGCTGATCGCGGGCACGGTGCTCTTCGTGATCGGGCTCGCCGGTGCGGTCGGGCTGAACCAGCGCATCCCGTGACCGCGGGCTTCGGCTCGTTTCCCTACGTTCGGAGCATTGAGTTGGGCCGCTTGCCGGGCCATGATGGGCACGCATTGGTAAGGAAAGGTTCCTAACTACCCGGCCCAACAAGGGAGTTGGCATGCGTAAGTTCGTCCTTGCCGCCGCCATGCTCTTCGCGGGGGCGTTGATGCCCACCGCGTTCGTCTCCGCCAGCCCGGCAGCGCCGCCGCCCGCCCCGGCCCCCGCGATCCAGGCCGGGCCGAGCGCCGCCCAGCTGCTCGCCAAGGTCAGCTCCTGCAAGCAGATCTCGAACGGCAAGTACCGCACCGACGAAGAAACGGGCAAGTCGGTCCCGGTCTGCGACGCGGGCGGCGCGGTGTTCTGGAAGGCCGACATGGACATCGACTGCGACGGCCAGCGCACCAGCCAGTGCAACGAGAACACCGACTGCTGCTTCCTGCCCGACACCGCCTTCCCCCAGTCCGACGGCAAGCCGTTGAACGCCGCGAAACTGCCCTACATCGTGGTGCCGAGTGCCAGCGGGATCTGGAACTACGGCAAGTCGGGGCTCAAGGGCGGCGGCTCGTGCGCGGTGATCTACAACGGCAAGGTCGTCTACACGGTCATCGGGGACACCGGCCCCGACCAGATCATCGGCGAGGCCTCGTACGCGACGGCCAGCGCGCTCGGCATCAACCCCGACCCGAAGAACGGCGGCACCGACTCCGGCGTCACCTACATCTGCTTCAAGAACTCCGTGGTGTCCCCGATCGAAAACCACGACAAGGCCACGAGCACCGGCGAGGCGCTCGCCACCAAGTTCGTCGGCTGACCAACCAGGACCGGCGCGGAGCCGAGGGGGAGCGGGCTCCCCTGAAGATCGTCACGGACGGTCTTCAGGGGTTGCCCGTGCGCCTTCGACGAGTGCGGTGAGTTCGTCCGCCCGCGAATGCCACGAGAACGCGCGCACCGAAGCCCGCAGTTCCCCCGCCGGTTTCGGGGCGCCTTCGGCGATGCTCGTCCTGATCGCGTCGAGGAACTCCGCGTGGTCGTGCGCCACCCGGACGCGGTCGGTGTAGCCGGCCAGCTCGGCGAAGTCCGTGCTCACCACGGGCAGCCCGAGCGCGAGGTACTCCTTGAGCTTGATCGGGTTGGCGTGCCGGATCCAGTCGTTGCCGAGCCACGGCATGATCGCCACGTCGAACCCGGAGCCGTAGGCGGGGATCGTCTCATGTGGACGGAAGCCGAGCCGGTGCACGTTGGGGTACTTGTCGAACCGGGACATGTCGTGGGTCGCGTCGCCGATCAGCACCAGCGAGCAGTCCGGCAGTTCGGCGGCGATCCGTTCGAGCAGGTCGAAGTCGACCACGAAATCGTCGAGCGCGCCGAAGAACCCGATGCGCGGGCCCTGGATCTCGGCCAGGTCGGCAGGCCACTGGTGCCGCGCTCGCGGCCGGAAGTGTTCGAGATCGACGCCGTGGTCGAGGAAGTGCGCGCGCTCGCCGGTGCGCGGGCGCTCCTCGTCGAGCAGCGCGTGGCTGACGTAGGTGACCAGGTCCGCGTTCTCCAGCAGCCCGTGTTCGAGCGCCTCGATCGCGCCGCGGTCCGCCTCGGGGAATTCGGAATGCCGGTCGGAGCGGTTGAACACCAGCGCCCGCCGCGGCATCGGGCGCACCACGTCCCACGCGGTCGGGATCGTGACGACGTAGGCGGGCCGGTGGATCCGCAGTGCCGCGCACACCGCGCGCACCTGCGCCCGCACCAGCACCGCGTTGACCTTGCGCAGCAGGGGCGAGCCGTAGAACGGCAGCGGCAGCGGCGACATCACGTAGAACCCCGGCAGCGGTTTGCGCACGAACTTGGCGACGCTGCGCAGCTTCCGCAGGATCCGCGCACCGGTGCGGGTGCTCTTGCCCGGCGTCGGCATCCGCATGCCGATGCTGTTGACCACGAGGACCTTCCGTCGCCGCGCGATCGAGCGCATCAGCTGGAAGTCCGAATGCGCGCGGTTGTGGTACCACCAGTCCTGCGCGGCGAAGCACACGTACGCGGGCGCGCCCGCGTCTTCGGGGCCTTCCGGCCACTCGGGCATGCGCAGCAGTTCGCGGACGGCCCTGCGGTGCTTGGTGCCCGCGCTTCCCCTGCGCACGGCCGCGCGCAGCAGTTCGTTGCCCAGCACGGCGAGCCACATGGACGTGGCCGCGACCCGGCCGTCGCGCTCGCGGCGCAGCCGGATCCGGTTGGTGGTGGCCAGCGCCCACAGGTAGTCCGATGTGGACTGTTCGCCGCCGAGGTGCACGGCGACCGCCCTCGGGTCGTAGCGCACCGCGAACCCGTGGTCGCCCGCGCGGAGCAGGTACTCGGTTTCCTCCGAATAGAGGAAGTACCGTTCGTCGAGCCTGCCCACGGCGTCGACGCATTCGCGGGACACGAGCCAGCAGGCGCCGGTCGCCCAGTCCGCGGTGCCCGGCCGCTCGTAGGCGGCGCGGTCGACGACGAGTTC
The DNA here is from genome assembly GCF_018736145.1 of Amycolatopsis sp. CA-230715. Classification (GTDB taxonomy): domain Bacteria; phylum Actinomycetota; class Actinomycetes; order Mycobacteriales; family Pseudonocardiaceae; genus Amycolatopsis. The sequence goes on along the minus strand of NZ_CP059997.1, from coordinate 3,516,619 downwards.
CCCGAGCGAGGGGAACCGGCCCGCGCGAGTGCCGCCGAGGAGCGCTTCCCCGATCGCGCGCCGGGTCGTCGGCCTGCGGCGCAGCGACGGTTGCGGTTTTCCCCGCCCGTCGAGCAGTTCGGGTACCGCGATCCCGGTGCCGGGCGCGGTCACCGCGGCGCGCAGCGCGCGGACCGCGGCGGGGTCGAGCCGGATGTCGGGGTTGAGGACGAGGATGTCGCTTTCCGGTGCCGCGGCGATCCCCGCGTTGACGCCCGCCGCGTAGCCGAGGTTCGGCTGGGTGAGCACCGCGGCGCGCACCCCGCTGGTGGCGGCGATTTCGAGTGTGTCGTCGGTGGAACCGTTGTCCACCAAGGTGATGCTGGTGTCTTCGAGCCCGGCGAAGGCGGCTTGGACGGAGAGCAGGCAGTCCTCGATCACCGCGGCGCTGTTGTGGGTGACGACGACGGCGCAGATCGGCCTCGGTGCGGTCATCGGATCTCCGTTCCCTTCGCGGGCTCGGATCTTCGGAGCCGCCGGACCGCCGCGCCAACGAGAAGGCGTGCGGCGAACGGCGCGTCGTCGACGAGGTAGCGCTTCGCGAGCCGTTTCGGTTCGAGCGCGAGCCGGTGCAGCCACTCGGCACCCGCTCGCTGCATCGCGTCGGGCGCGCGGCGGAATTCGCCCGCCGCCATCGGGATACCGGCACCGCAGCCGACGTACCACGCCGAGGGCAGGTCCGCGCGCAGCCTGCGGATCACCTTCTCCTGCTTGGGAAAACCGAGCCCGGCGAACACCAGGTCCGGTTTCGTCTCGGTGAGCTTCGCGGCGAGCGCGGCCATGCCGTCCTCGGTGCGGTCGAAGCCGAACGGGGGCGAGTCGGTGCCCGCGACCCGCAGCCCGGGGAACCGCGCGGTGAGCACTTCGGCGGCCGCTTCGGGCACACCGGGTTCGCCGCCGACCAGGTACACGGACCGGTCGGCGCGGGCGGCCGCTTCGGACAGGGAGAACACGAGCGACGCCCCGGTGACCCGTTCCGGCACGCGGTGCCCGGCCAAGCGCGCGGCCCACACCACCGGCATCCCGTCCGCGACCACGAGATCCGCTTCCGCGATGAGTGCGGCCAGCTCGGGCCGCTTCACCGCGGCGCGCACGATGTCGACGTTCGCGGTGACGACCCAGCCGCCGGCGCCGCGGTCCCACGCGGATTCGACGATCGCGGAGAGCCGCTCTTCCGATACGGGGTGGACGTCGGTCGCGCCGACGCGAGCGACCGGGAGCGTCAGCGTGCCGAGAAAACCGTCTTCGGCCACCGGGGAGGTGGCAGGAGTTGGAGCATTCATTTGTTATGCCACCTAAGTTTTCGCGAGAGGCCGACACACACTCTGTGCTCGCATAGTCTGCGGGTGGCCGGAAAACGTTACAGGGCACTGAAAAACTGGGAATGCGGTGGCGAGGCCGACTCTTTCCCGGTCGAGTTGGTTATTAACGGGTTGCCGGAAAATGGTGTGTCGGCACCGCCGCGCGTGCGGCTGAACGGACCAACCGTTTTTGCTCTCAGTAGAGTTCCGGGTTTTCCGGCTCAGTCAAGGAACCAGCCGGGTGGAAAAAGCGGTCGGTAAGGGAAACACCGGGTTTCCCTTACCGAGCCGGAAAAGAAACGTTCACAGCAGCCGGATCGAGCCGTGCACGGCGGCGGCGCGGTGCGCCGAGGTGCCCGCGTACCCGGCGGTGTAGCCCTGGAGCAGCGTCGCGAGCCCGACGAGGAGTGACACGTTCGCGTCGCAGCGCGCCGTCCCGGTCGAGTCCGTGGTCGCGGTGCAGAGCGTCTGGCCCTTCGTCGTGGTGAACGAGACGCGCTCGCCGGACAGGAGCTTCCCGGTGTGCGTCTCGACGAGCTTCGCGGTGAGCCCCGCGACGGTGAATCCGAGCAGGCGCAGTTGCAGGCGCGCGGTGCCGGTGGTGATCGTGGTGCCCGCGGCGGGCACCGTGTGCACGGCCACGCCGACCGGCTGGCTTCCGACGCCGATGGTGCCCGTCGTGGTGCGGGTGGCGGTGTTCAGCACCGACGTGGTGCCCGCGGCGTAGTTCGTCACGTACGCCTTGGCGCCGTCGGGAGTCAGCGCGACGCCGATGGGCCGGTCGCCGACCGGGACCGTCGCGGCGACCGCGCCCGCCGAGATGTCCACAATGGACACCGAGCCGGACTCGCTGTTGGTGACGTAGGCGAACCGGCTGTCGGGGGAGATCGCCACGCCGTGCGGGACCGCGCCGACGCCGATCGTCGTGGTGATCGCGTTGGTCGCGGTGTCGAGGAAGGCCACCGAGTTCGAGAACTTGTTGACCACTACGACCTTGGTGCCGTCCGGGGTCACCGCGAGCGCGGACGGGGTGAGGCCGACCGGCACGTTCACGGTCAGCGTGTTGGTCGAGAGGTCCACAACGGACACGAAACCGCCGCCGGGCACGTCGTGCGCGACGTAGAGCGTTTTCCCGTTCGGCGCGACGTCGATCCCGTCAGGACGGTCCCCGACGGTGATCGCCGTGGTCGCGGCGAGCGTCGCGACGTCCACTACGGACACCGTGCCGTCGTCGTAGTTGCTGACGTAGACGTGCCCGCGGTCGGGTGCGATCGCGACGCCCGCCGGGTGCGCGCCGACCGGCACGGTGGCGTCCACCGTGTTCGTCGGGGTGTCGAGCACGGACAGTGTGTTGTCGCGCGAGTTCGTGACGTAGCCGCGGGCGCCGTCGAACGCGACGGCCGCGTCGTACGGCGAGGTGCCGCTGGTGCCCGCGATCGTGGTCGACACGGTGTCGGTCGCAGTGTCCACAACGGACACGTCGCCGCTGCCGTTGTTGGCGACGTAGCCGAGCACTCTCGGCGGTGGCACGTCGGCGGAGGCGGCGGAAACCGGGGACAGGGCGAGTACGAGCGATCCCGCCACGACGGCGAGGCGGTGCCGAGCGAGCATGGGCGTTTCTCCAGTTCTTCAGCGGGTGTTACCGCACAGGTGCGGGGGAAGCGGCGTTCTCGACGAGCACGCGCGGTGGCGCGGAGCCGTCGGCGGGCACGGCGTAGACCGCGGACGGGGCGCCCTGGCGGACCTTCCCGTAGGCGAGCGTGCCGTCGTCGAGCCAGGCGGCCTGGTCGTCGATGCCTTCGGTGCCGGGGAGGACGCGTTCGGCCGAGGTGCGGAGATCGAGCACGGCCAGCGCCCACGGGCCGAGCCTGCGGACCCGTTTCTTGTAGGCGACGCGGGTGCCGTCCGGCGACAGCGACGGGCACTCGGCGGTCTGGCGGACGTCGGTCATGGTGCGGGTGACGAGATCGCCGCGCATGAGCCAGGTGCGGTTCGCCGAGGCCATGGTGGCGTAGAAGGTCCGGTCGTCCGCGGCGACGGTGACGCCCCAGAAGTTCCGGTCCGCGGCGCGGTTTTCCACGCCTTCGACGGTGGTGCGGAAGTCCTCCAGCGTGTCGGTCACGGTGCCGGTGCGGAGGTCGAGGACGCCGGTGCGGGTGGAGAACCCGCCGGGCACCGAATAGGAGTCGCCGGTCACGAACGAGGTCCAGGACACGATCTTGCCCGAGGCGGACACCCGCGCGCGGTTCGGGATCCCGGCGAGGCCGACCGCGCGCAGTTCGGCGCCGGAGGAGTCGAGTACGGCGGCTTCGTAGCTGGGGCCGGGCCCGGCGAGGCGCAGGCACACCGTGGTGCCGCCCGCTTCGTACACGCGCTGGCACCGCTGCGCGGTGGCGGCGGGCTTCGCGCCGGGGGAACCCAGCCGCAGCGTGCGGACCTGGTCGAGGCCGCCGGTGAGGTCGACGTAGAGCAGGTCGCCGGAGATCGCCTTCACCGCGGGCCCGTTCTCGGAGTCGTGGCCCGCGGCCGAAATGACGTAGCCGCCGCCTGCGACGACCACGAGCACCATCGCCAGCACGCCGAGCAGGACGCGATGCGACAGCAGCCAGGTTTTCATCGCGCCGACTCCCGGACCAGGAGCGCGGCCCCGGCGAGCGCGACCACGAAGGCGCCCAGCACGATCGTCACCGCCGTCGACATCGCGAACGACGCCAGCAGCAGGCCGAAGACCACCGAAGACAGCAGCCGCGCGACCGCCTGCCCGGTCTGCACCACGGCGAGCCCGCTGGCGCGCAGCTCCGCTGGGACGAGCGGGCCCGCGTACGCCATCAGCACGCCGTCCGTCGCGGCGTAGAACAGGCCGTGAAGCAGGAGTGCGACGGCGAGCATCGGCACGCCGCCGCCGGGGGCGAGCAGGACCGCGTACACGCCGAGCAGCGCGACGTGCCCGGCGAAGAACACGCGCCACCGGCCCCAGCGGTCGGCGAGCCTGCCCAGCGGGACGGCGGCGAGCAGGAACACCAGCGCCGTGCCGAGCGGCAGCAGCGGGAGCACGTCGAGCCCGACGCCGGTGGACTTCTGGACCACCACGAAGACGAACGCGTCGCTGATCGTGGCGAGTCCGAGTAAACCCGCCGCGTAGGTCATCCGGCGGATCCCCTTGTCCTTCACCAGGCTGGCGCAGGCTTTCAGCGAAACGGGTGTTTTCGTCGGTGCCGCCGGTTCGCGCTCGCGGACGAAGGTGGCGAGCACGATCAGGCCGAGCAGCGCGAAGCAGAAGCTGACCACGAACACCGGGGTGGAGCCGGTGCCGAGATCGCGCATGATCCAGAACGTGACGAGCGGGCCGATCAGCGCGCCGACGGTGTCCATCGACCGGTGCACGCCGAACGCGCGGCCCAGCCGCGACGGCGGGGTGGCCAGGGAGATCAGCGCGTCGCGGGGCGCGGTCCGCAGGCCCTTGCCCGCGCGGTCGGCGGCGAGCACCCCGCCGATGCCCGCGCCGGACGCGCCGGCGAGCGGGAACGCGAGCTTGGTCGCCGCCGAGGCGCCGTACCCGATCAGCGCGATCAGCTTCGGGCGGTTCAGCTTGTCCGAGACGTAGCCGCCGACGAGCCGGAGCACCGCGGTCGCGCCGTTGTACAGGCCGTCGAGGAGTCCGAATTGGACATACCCGAGCTGGAGCGTGTACAGCAGGTAGACCGGCAGGAACGCGGTGATCATCTCGGCCGAGATGTCGGTGAGCAGGCTGACCGAGCCGAGCGCGAAAACGGTGGCCGGGATCCTGCCGGTGCCGCCGATCTTGCCGGTGCCCCGGGTGCGCCGACCGCCGGGTGTGCTCCGTTCGGGGGCGGCACGCGACGTCAGGTACACCCGGACCTCCCTCTGTTTCGTCACCGCACAGATCGCGCGCGGCGGGCGGCCCGTTTCAGCGGATGCCCGCATCGTTATGAACGTTTCCTTCTCACGAAGTGGTGCGCGCGCTTCGCATGCCCCGAAGGCCACCTTCGGGGACTTGAGCGCCGCGAATCGCCCCCTCGCCCCGGTTCTCGGGGCCCGGACCCGAGTTGCCCGCGGGATGGCCGGATGCCGTGAAGGCCACCTCGACGGCGCTCTGAACACGGCGCTCAGTGCCGTGAAGGTGGCCTTGACGGCGTTCCGCCGTGGTCCTCGCGCGCGGAGGTGCCGTTGCGAGGGCCGGGTTTCGGGCGCTCAGTGCTGTGAAGGTGGCCTTCAGGGCGACTCCGCCACCCCGCCGCGGAACACCTGCATTCCGAAGGTATCTCCGCCCCGAAGGTGACTTTCGGGGCACGAAATAGTGTCAGCGGCCGTTGGTTTTCAACGAAGTGGTGCGCGGTAACGAAAACGGCGTGGCTGTAACGGGAACGGCCGGGGACCGATTCCTTTTCAGCGGCGTGACCAGGTTTTCGCTCCTGGTGATCTTTTCCTTAGCCCGCCCGAGTGACACCCGGTGACATCCGGAAAGAAAAGGCGAGGAGGTGACCGGTGCGTGAACACCCGGACGCGTGATCCGGCGGTACGGCGGACCCGGACGGCCGAATGCGCGGTGGTCGTCGTCTCCTACCAGAGCGCCCGGCACCTGCCGCGGTTGCTGTCCGATCTCGAAGCGGCACAGGTGCGGCGGGTGCTCGTGGTGGACAACTGCTCCACCGACGACAGCACCGCGCTCGCCGAGGCCGCGGGCGTGGAGGTGCTGTCCACCGGCGCGAACCTCGGCTACGCGGGCGCGCTGAACCTGGCCTGGCGCAGCGTCCCCGCCGATCTTCCGGTGCTCGTGCTGAACCCGGATCTGACCCTGCGCCCCGGCGCGGTCCGCGCGCTGCTGGCCGCCGCGAACGAGCGGCACGCGGGGGTCGTGGTGCCGAAGATCGTCGAACCCGGTGGCGCGACGGCGCGGTCCCTTCGCCGGGAGCCGTCGGTCGTCCGCGCCTTCGCCACCGCGTTGCTGGGACGGCGGGCGGGCGCGTTGAGCGAGCTGGTGTGGTCCGACGCCGCCTACCGGAAGGCCGCGTACGTCGAGTGGGCGTGCGGTGCGGCGCTGTTGATCACCGCGGACTGCCGTCGCGTGGTCGGGGACTGGGACGACGCGCGGTTCTTCCTGTACTCCGAGGAGACCGACTACCTCCGGCGCGTGCGCGATGCCGGGTTCGGGGTCGTCTACACGCCCGACGCGGTCGTGACGCACGAGGGCGGCGGTTCGGGCGGCGACGCCGAACTCGTCGCGCTGATGGCCGTGAACCGGGTCCGCTACTTCGAAAAGCACCACGGCTCCGCTGCCGCGCGCTGGTTCCGTGCCGCGGTCGCCTTGCACGAACTGCTGCGCTCCGCCGATCCCGCGCATCGCGCGGCGTTGCGCGCGGTGCTCGACCGGAAGAGCTGGCCCGAGCTTCCCGGAGGTCGCGCATGACCGGATTCGCCGTGATCACCCCGAGCTACGCCCCCGACGCCGAGCTGTTCGGTGAACTCCACGAATCCGTGCTGACCCACACCGATGCCGTGCACCACGTGCTCGTGCCCGGCGCCGATCGCGCGCTCTTCGCGCGCCACGCGGGCCCGCGGTGTCGCGTGTGGACATACGGGGAACTGCTGCCGCGCCGGTACGTCCCGATCCCGAAACCGCCGCTGTGGGTCAATCTCCGCCGCCCGTGGCCGCCGGTGCGCGGCTGGGTGCTCCAGCAGGCGCTGAAGATCGCGGCGGCGGCGCGGTTCGACGCGGATTCGGTGCTGCTGGCCGATTCCGACGTGGTGCTGGTGCGCGAAACCACGCCCGAGGTGTTCCAGATCGACGGCACGCCGGGGCTCTACCGGAACGAGGGCGCGGTGCACGCCGGGATGCGGCGGCACGTGCGGTGGCACCAGGTCGCCAGGCGGCTGCTCGGCGTTCCGGGCACCGCGCACCCGCCGCTGCCCGACTACGTGAGCCCGTTCAACGTGTGGGAGCCCGAGGTCGTCCGCGCCATGCAGGCGAGGATCACCGAGGTCACCGGCAGGCACTGGTTCGACGCGTTCACCGCGGAGCTGCACATCTCCGAGTTCATCCTCTACGGCGTCTTCGTCGACGAGGTGCTCGGCGGGACACCGCGGTTTTCCCCGTCCCCCACCATGTTCTGCCACACCTACTGGGACACCGCGCCGCTCGACGAGCCGGGCGCGCGCGAGTTCGCGCTCCGCCGCGATCCCGATTCGCTCGCGCTGATGATCTCCGCGAAGTCCGGCACTCCCCGCGAGGCCAGGCTCGCCGCCACCCGAGCCTGCGGGAACACCGCGGGCGAACAGCGAGGGAACAACTGAGGCCGTGCTGACGAAACTGCCGAAACGCGCCGCGCTGCCGACGGTCGACGTCGTGGTCCCGTGCTACAACTACGCGCACTTCCTGCCGCACTGCGTCGAAAGCGTGCTCACACAACGAGGTGTGGACGTGCGGGTGCTGATCATCGACGACCATTCGCCCGACGACACGCCCGCGGTGAGCGCCAGGCTCGCGCGCGATCCGCGCGTCGAAGCGCGGCGGCACGCGGTCAACCAGGGCCATCTCGCGACCTACAACGAGGGCCTGCTCGACTGGGCGGCGGCGGACTACACGGTGCTGCTCTCCGCCGACGACCTGCTCGCGCCCGGCGCGCTCGCCCGCGCGGCCGCGGTGTTCGGCCGCGATCCGAGCGTCGGCATGGTCTACGGCCGCGGCGTCTACTACACCGACCACGAAGCGTTGCCGAAAACGCTTTCGCTGCCGCTCGGGGTGACGCGCTGGCACGGCACCGAGTGGATCGACGGCCGCTGCCGCTCCGGCCACAACGTGATTTCCTCACCCGAGGTCGTCGTGCGGACCTCGGTGCAGCAGCGGATCGGCGGCTACCGCCCGGAGCTGCCGCACGCCGGTGACCTCGAGATGTGGCTTCGGTTCGCCGCGGTGTCCGACATCGCGTACGTGCGAGGCCGTCCCGCCGCGTACTACCGGGTGCACGAGAACAGCATGCTGCGCACCCAGTTCTCCGCCGTGCTGACCGATCTCGAACAACGGCTCGCCGTGTTCGACCATTTCTTCGCCGAGCATCCGGTGCTGCACAGCGCTCCGCTGATGCGCGCGCGGGCGCACCGCGCGCTGGCGAAGGAAGCGCTGTGGGCCGCCGTCCGCGCCTACGACCGCGACCGGGTCGACGAACTGCCCACCGCCGAACTCGTCGGCTTCGCCCTCGACGTCTTCGGACCGGCGAAATCGCTGCCCGAGTACGCGGCCCTGCGCAGGCGCCGCGCGCTCGGGGCAGCGGTGTGCAGCCGCACCCAGCTCTTCGCCGGTTCGCAGGTCGCGAAGAAGGCGAAGAACTGGCTGTGGTGGCAGAGCTGGAAGCTGCGCGGCGTATGACCGAGACGAAGGAGAAGAGCCTCGGTTCGGCGATCCGCTGGAGCGCGATCAACAGCGTGGTCGGCCGGGTGTGCCAGGTCGGGGTCAGCATCCTCCTCGCAAGGCTCATCGCGCCGGACCAGTTCGGCCTGTTCGCGGTCGCGCTGGTGGTGCTCAACATCGTGCTCAGCGTGAGCGAGATGGGCGTGAGCGTCGCGTTGATCAGGACACCGGGCGACGTCAAGGAAATCGCGCCGACGGTGACCACGCTGTCCTTCGCCTCCGGCACCGGGCTGGCGCTGCTGTGCGTGCTCGGCGCGCCGTGGTTCTCCGCCGAGCTGAACGCGCCCGGCGCCGCCGGTGTCATCCAGCTCATGTCGGTCGCGCTGGTGATCTCCGGCGCGTCCGCGGTGCCGGGTGCGTTGCTGCAGCGCGACTTCCGGCAGGACCACAAGGCGATGGCCGATCTCGCCGGGTTCGTCGCGGGCACCGCGGTCGCGGTGGTGCTCGCGCTCACCGGGTTCGGCGCGTGGAGCCTCGCGTGGTCGCGGATCGTCACCAACGGCGCCGCCGCGCTGGTGATGTTCGTGCTGACGAAAGAAAGGTACCGGCCGGGTTTCGACCGGAAGCAGGCGAAGAGCCTGCTGGCGTTCGGGCTCCCGCTCGCCGGGTCGAGCCTGCTCGTGTTCGGCGTGCTCAACATCGACTACGTCGTGGTCGGCAAGCTGCTCGGCCCGGTCGAGCTGGCCTTCTACCTGCTCGCGTTCAACCTGTCGAGCTGGCCGGTCGGCGCGATTTCCCAGCCGGTGCGCAGTGTTTCGCTCGCCGCGTTCTCCAAGGTCCGTGACGACTCCGAGAGGTTCCAACGCAGTTTCACGCGCGCGCTCGGGCTGCTGGCGCTGTTCACGATCCCCGCGTGCGTGCTGCTCGCGACGTTCGGCGGGCCGCTCGTGCGGTTCGCCTACGGGGAACGGTGGTCGGCGGCCGCCGGTCCGCTCGCGTTGCTCGTGGTGCTCGGCGCGCTGCGCGTCGCACTCGAACTCGCCTACGATTTCCTTGCCAGCGCGGGGAAAGCGCGCGTGATCCTGTGGATCCACTTGCTGTGGTTCGGTTCGCTGGTGCCGGTGCTCGCCCTCGGCGGGCACCTCGGCGGCATTCGAGGGGTTGCCGCCGGGCACATCGTCGTGGCGCTGCTGCTCGTCTCGCCCGCGTACCTGATCGCGTTGCGGCCCTTCGGGATCCGCGTCCGCGCGCTCGCTTCGGCCCTCGCGCGCCCGGCTGCGGGCGGGGCGCTGATGGCGCTCGCGGGCCTCGGCGCGCAATGGCTGTTCGACACCGACGTGTGGCGGCTCGTCGTCGGCGGCCTCGTCGCCATCGCCGTGTACGCCGTCGTAGTGCTGCCGATGCGACACGAAGCGCTGCGCGTCCTCAGAAACGCCGCGGGATAAGGGGAAACTGTGCGGGGATACCAGTCGATCCGGCGCCGCGGTCACCAGCTGCGCCGTGTCCTCGGCGAGGAAGGCGCGCGGCACGCGGGCGCGCGCTTGCTGCTCGCCGCGGCCAAGCGGCTCGGGCCGGGTGCCGAACCCGCGCCGGTGCGGATGGCCGACGTGCGCGCCGCCGATCTCGGGTCGCCGCCCGCCGAAGTGATCCCGGTGCTCCCCGCGGACGGCAGGCTCACCGTGAACTGGGTGACCACGCCGCCGAGCCACGGGTCCGGCGGGCACACCACGATGTTCCGGCTCATCGAACACCTCGAAGCCGCCGGGCACACCTGCCGCGTCTACCTGTACGACACCTACGGCAGCCGCGCCGCCGATCACGAACCGACGGTGCGCTCGGCGTTCCCCGGTTTCTCGGGCCCGGTCCGCGACGTCCGCGACGGGATGGCCGACGCGCACGCCGTGTTCGCGACGGCGTGGATGACGGCGTACCCGGTGTTCACGGATCCCTGTGCGGGCAAGCGGTTCTACCTCGTGCAGGACTACGAGCCGTGGTTCTTCCCGGTCGGCGGGCTGTCCGCGCTGGCGGAGAACACCTACAAGATGGGGTTCCACGGATTCACCGCCGGCCGGTTCCTCGCCGGGAAGCTGACCGCGGAGCACGGTATGCCCGCGGACTCGTTCGACTTCGGCTGCGACGCGGAGTTGTACCGGCTCAAGCCGGGAACCCCGCGCGACGGCGTGATCTTCTACGCGCGGCCGCACGCGTCGCGGCGGGCGTTCGAGATGGGCAGGCTCGCGCTGGAACTGTTCTCCGAGCGGCATCCCGACCTGTGGGTGCACCTCTACGGCGAGAAGGTCGGTGATCTCGGGCCCCGGTTCGTCGACCACGGCCTGCTCACCCCGGCGAAGCTCGCGGACCTGTACAACCGCTGCTTCGCCGGGCTCAGCCTGTCCATGACGAACGTTTCGCTGGTACCGCACGAAATGCTCGCCGCGGGCTGCGTGCCGGTGGTCAACGAAGCCATCCACAACCGGGTCGTGCTGGACAACCCGCACGTCCGCTACGCGGACCCGACGCCGCACGGGCTGGCGGACGCGCTCGGCGAAGTGGTCGCGCGGCCCGATTTCGACGCCGTCGCGGCCGCCGCGTCGGCGAGCGTGTCCGACCGGCCGTGGTCCGCGGCGGGGCACGAACTGGAAAAGCTCCTGCGAAGGGAACTCCGCGCATGACCCGAACCTTTTCCGAAACCGCGTTCGCGCGCGCCTTCGAGGACGTGGTGCTCGGCGGGAGCTGGCAGGAGGAAAGCCGCTACTACCCGCGCTACCGCACGCGGTACGAAGCCGTGCTGCGGCGGTTCAGCGAACTCGCGCCGCCCGCGCCCGCGCGCGTGCTCGAAGTCGGCGGCGGGCAGCTCGCGGCGCTCGCGTCCCGGTTGTGGGACGACGACGTGACGGTCGCCGACATCGACGACACCTGCTTCGCCACGCTCACCGCGCAGGGCATCGAGACGTTCCGGTTCAACCTCGCGCGCGATGCGGCGCCGGTCGGCCGGGAGTACGACGTGGTGCTGCTCTCCGAAGTCATCGAGCACCTGCCCGTGCCGGGTCATGTCGCGTTTCGCAGGCTAAACGCTGTCCTGCGGCCCGGTGGCACGCTGGTGTGCTCCACCCCGAACCTGTACCGGCTGCGCAACGTCGTCTACCTCGCCACCGGCAGGCCGATCTTCGACCACTTCGACGAACCGTCCGACGAGGGCAGCGGCCACGTGCTGGAGTACTCGGCCGAGCACCTGCGCTGGCAGCTCGAACGCGCCGGGTTCGCCGATATCTCGGTGGAGCTGCACGAATTCGCGCACTCGCCGAACCGCAGGGCGGACCGGGTGCTGTCGAGGATCGGCAAACCGCTGCTGCGGGTGCCGAGGTTTCGCGACAACCTGCTCGCCACCGGGGTGGCCCCGTGATCTTGAAAACCGTGAATTCTTCGTGCGAACGTAACAAGTTTTTCCGCGGCACGATTCCCTCAAGGACGAGCACGTGAAATCGCGCGCGGGATCGAGGGCGGGAGCCATGGACTTCTGGGGCGCCGTACGCCTGCTGCGGAAGCGCTGGTACGTGGTGCTTCCCGCGATCGTGGTCGCGCTCGCGCTGACCGCGCTCACCTACGTCAGCATCCCCACCCGGTACAGCTCGACCGGGGTCGTGGTGCTCACCGCGCCGTCCGCCGGCGGGAAGGTCGCCGAGCGGTCCAGCCCGGACCAGGCCGTGCAGATCAACCCGCTGCTCGCCTTCGACGGCAGCCTGGTCACCTCCGCGCAGATCGCCGCGCAGGTGCTCAACGACCCGGCGACCAAGGAGGCCCTCGGCATCGCGACGGGGTCGAGCGACACCTACACCGCGAGCAACGGCACCACGAACGGGCCGTTCGTGTTCGTCACCGCGCAAAGCGATTCGGACGCGCGCAGCCGCCAGCTCGTGGGCGGTGCGCTCGACCGCGCGCGGCAGGAACTCGACACCCGCCAGCGCGAGCTGAAGGCGCCGGAGGGCACGTTCATCCAGGTGCAGGTGCTGGTGAAGCCGACCGTCCCGGAGGCGCAGATCGGCGGCAAGCTCCGGTTCGCCGGTGCCGCTTTCGTGCTCACGGTGATCTTGGCGCTGGCTGTCACCTTCGCTTACGACAGCATCGCGAACGCGGTGCGCAGGCGGCGGCCGAAATCCCCCGGAGCGGCCGCGCCGCGGGATCCGGAGCTGACTCGGCCCGCGATGCGCCCGGTCAACAACCGGCAGCCCGCCGAGGTTTCCGCCGAAGCGCGGGAATGAGCACCCCGGTCCGCGCGAGGGTGTCCGCGGACGGCGCCACCCTCGTCTGCCTGTACGTGCTGGTGCTGATGTTGATCCCGGCGAAGTTCGTCATCTCGCGCATCCCGATGACGATGGCGCCGATCACGGTGCTCGCGTTCGGCCTCGGCGTGGTGTGGGGCTGCGCGCACCTGGTGAGCACGCTGCGGATGGCCAAGGGCCGCTCGATGGTCCGCACCGGGCTGTTCCTGATGCTCGCCACGCATTTCGTCACCTACGGCATCGCGACCAGGCGGTACCTGCCGCCGGACGAGGAGAACCTGACCGACAGCGGCATGATCCGGATCCTCGGCACGATCGCGGTCGCGTTGTTCGTGTGCGACGCCGTGGTCACGCGCGACCGGCTCGACCGGCTGCTCAAGGTCGTGGTGGGCGCGGTCGCCGCGATGGCCGCCGTCGGGATCCTGCAGTTCGCGTTCGGGTTCGACCTCACGCAGTACCTGAACGTGCCGGGCCTGCGCGCGCAGAACGCGTACGACGCGATCCAGGAGCGCGCCGCGTTCCGCCGCCCGGCGGGCACCACGAACCACCCCATCGAATACGGCCTGATCTGCGCCGCGGTGACCCCGCTCGCGGGCCACTACGCGTTCAGCGCGAAGGGCAGCGGGGTTTCGGCGGCCCGGTGGTGGTTCTGCACGGCGCTGATCGGCGGCGGTGCCCTGGTTTCGGTTTCCCGCACGGCGATCCTCGGGTTGCTGATCGTCGGCCTGGTGCTGGTGCTGGCGTTGCCGGGGCGCCGCAAGATCGTGGTGCTGGGCTGCGGCGTCGGCGCCATCGGCGTCGCTTCCTTGATGGTGCCCGGCCTGATCGGCACGCTCTACGGGCTGTTCGCGAACATCGACGAGGACCCGAGCATCACCTCTCGCACCGACGACTACACCGAGGCGTGGCAGCAGGTCGCCTTGCACCCGTGGACGGGTCGCGGGTTCGGTACCTACCTGCCCGACAAGTACCAGCTCCTGGACAACCAGTACCTGTTGACGCTCATCGAAAACGGCTGGATCGGGTTGCTCGGCATGCTCGCGGTGTTCGTGCTGGCGATCGCCGCCGCGGTGAAGGTACGGGCGAGCGCGCAGGACCTGGTGACGAAGAGCCTGAGCGCGAGCCTGATCGCGGGCGTGGCGGTGGGCGTGGCGGGCGCGGCGACCTTCGACCTGTTCAGCTTCGGCGTCGCGACGGGGCTCGTGTTCGTCCTCATCGGCGCCTGCGGTGCCTTGAACAGAATTGTTCGCGCGGAACGGAAAACGGGCGTCCGAACGGCTTAACGCGGTATCTTTCAGGAGATTCTGGACGTACGCTTGGGTCATTACCTTGTGCGGCAAGGGGGAAATTGCGTGCGAACGCGAAGTTTTCTCGTCGCGGTCCCGACCGTGCTGGCGCTCGCGGGCGCCACACTGGCGATTTCCGCGGCCACCCCCACCTCGGCCACGATCACCGAATCGTTGTGGCCGAACGCTTCGCCGAGCGTCCCGAGCGATCCTGACCGCGGCAGCGTCGAACTCGGAGTGCGCTTCACCTCGGCCGTTCCCGGCTATGTCACGGGTGTCCGGTTCTACAAGGGGCCGTCGAACACCGGGGAGCACACCGGCAGCCTGTGGTCGGCGGACGGGGTGCGCCTGGCGGCCGTGGCGTTCACCGGCGAGACCGCTTCCGGCTGGCAGCAGGCCCTTTTCGCGCATCCGGTCGCGATTGCCGCGAACACTTCGTACGTGGCCTCCTACCACGCGCCGCGCGGCGGTTATTCCGGCGATCAAGGATATTTCCGCGGGTATTCGCAGTTCAGCGGCAACCTGACCGCGCCGAAATCCGGGCCGCAAGCGAATGGCGTGTTCGCCTACGGCCGGAGCAGTAAGTTTCCGACCCAGAGCTACCGCGATGCGAACTATTTCGTCGACGTGCTCTTCCAGGCCGATCCGAACGCGCGCCCGGCACCCGTTTCGCCGGTGCCTTCGGTGTCCACTTCGGACTCTCCTGGTTTCGATCTGCCGCGCGTGCCGTGGGAGGGCGGACCCGCCTACTACGCTTCGTATCCTGGCGCCAAGGCGTGGAACGATCCCGTGTTCTTCCCGACGGCGGTGTGGTTCGAGTCCGTTCTGGGGCAGCAGGACGTCGACACGGACAAGGCCGCCGGGTTGAACGCCTACGTCGAGCTGACGAACAACAGCGACCCGGCGCTCGTTCGCGCGAACGGGATGGCTTCGATCGCGGCCGACCTGCCCGGCTCCGGTTCGGAACGCGTCGGCGCGCTGCTCGCCGACGAGGTCGACATGTGGGCAGGGCCGGGCACCAACGCGTGGACCGGCAACTACCCCGGCAAGGGCGAGGTGTGCGTCGTCCGCGGCTGCGGGTACACCGTGCTGAAGACCTTGAGCGACCAGGTGAAGGAGCCGGACGCGCGGTTGCGGTACGCGAACTTCGGCAAGGGTGTGCTTTTCTGGGAGTCCGAGGCCGAGGCGGAGAAGTTTGTCAACGGCTACACCACGGCCACCTCGAACGACGTCTACTGGTACACCGATCCGAACGTGTGCACCTCGCCGTCGGAGGGGCCGGTGCTGGGCGTGGTGAACCCGAACTGCCGCCTCGCCGCGAACTACGGGCTGACCATGGACCGCATGCGCGCCCTCGACGCGAAGGACGGCAAGCTCCAGCCGATCTTCGGGTTCGTCGAAACCGGGCACCCGTTCACCGACGCCGGGAGCCCCACCATCACCGGCCCCCAGCTCGAAGGCGCCGTGATGAACTCCCTCATCCACGAGGCGCGCGGCATCATCTACTTCAACCACAGCTTCGGCGGCCCCTGCGTGAGCCAGCACGTGCTCCGCGACCCGTGCGGCGCGGCGGTCCGTCCGTCGGTCACCAAGATGAACGACCGCATCCGCCAGCTCGCGCCGATCTTGAACACCCAGTCGTTCCAGTACTCGTTCGCGCACGGCATGGACACGATGCTCAAGTCGTATGACGGTTCGTACTACGTCTTCGCGATGCTCGGGCGGGGGACGTCTCCGGGGAAGCAGGTTCTGAATCTACCTGCGGGGATGGCGGGGTCTCGTGCTTCGGTGTTGTTCGAGGATCGGGAGGTTCCGGTGGTGGATGGCACTTTATCCGATGATTTTCCGGCTGAGTACAGCTATCACGTCTATCGGATCTCTCCCTGATTCATTCGGTTCTGTCGGTGCCTCCATGTAGAGTGGAAAATGGGGGCTGCTTTTTCGGGTTCGCTCGCGTTTTTGGTGGGCACGGTGAGAGTTTCAGGCACGCCTGCGGCGCGCCGTTGGGCACTGACGCTCCTCGGTGCGGGTCGCGTCGTTGGTCACCAGCGTCAGTGCCCAACGGAACGAAAACCCTTTGGTCGCCTTGGGGTTGGCCCCCGACGCACTGTCGGTCCCGTTCGCTTTTTGGGCTCTGTTGCGTCGTGGGCGCGTTGTGGCAGGTTGTGATCATTTCTGTACTCGATCGGGTGATGGGTTGGTTGGTAGAATTGTTTTGTGGATGTTTTGGAGATTTCTTCGGATCGGGTTGTTGCTAATTCTGCGGAGCATTGGAAGAGGTGGTTACGGTATGGGCAGGCGATGCTGCTGCGGCAAATCGCGTCCATGAAACAGGAGTGGTCGCGAAGATCGGTGCTGGCGTGGGTGGCGTTGTCGTGCAATTGCACGCAGGCGGGGGCGGAGCGGAAGGCGGCGCTCGCTGACGCGTTGACCTCATACCTGCCCCGCACCCTGCAGGCGCTAGAGAACGGGGTCATTGATGAGGGCATGGCGTCGAAGGTGTTTGAGGCCACCGCGTGCGCTTCTCGTGAGGTGGCGCGGGAAGTGGATGCGCGACTGAAGTTCGAGAACAAGAACTCGGCCTCGCTGCGGAGGATGGTCAACACGCTGTTGATGCGAGTCGATCCGGAGGGGTATGAGGCGCGGCGGCGGGCCAAGACCGCGGCGCGGATGTTGGAGATTCGGCATGGGGATCACGGGTCTTCGACCCTGTTTGCCGAACTTCCCTCGGACCGCGCCCAAGCGATCTACGCCGCCTGCGATCGGGATGCGCTGGAGAAGAAGCGCCAAGGTGACAAGCGCACCATGGACCAGCTCCGAGTCGATGCTTTGGTGGAACGGTGCCTGGGTGGGGAGTGTGGTGGTAAGCCGGAGGCGCAGATCTTCGTCTACGTCGACCTGCCGACTCTGATGGGCATGCGCAACAACCCGGGCGAACTCGCCGGGTGCGGGGAGATCTCACCGGAGATGGCCCGCGAGATCGCCTTCGACACCAACTCGGTGTGGAACCGGATCGTGTCCGAACCCATGACCGGGTTGCCGGTCGACATGGGGCGTAAGAGCTACCGGCCGTCGAAAAAGATGCGCAAGTACGTCCAAGTCCGGCACCGAACCTGTTGCATGCCAGGGTGCTTCCGGCCTGCCCAGTATTCCGACCTTGATCACGCGCAGCCGTGGAGTGAGGGCGGCGGCACCGACAAGGTCAACATCCGGCCCTTCTGCCGGGTTCATCACGGGCTCCGCGACGAACCCGGGTGGGAATTCCACACCGACGCGAACGGCAACACCACGGTCATCGCGCCCGACGGCCGCACCTACACCGACGACGACCAGACCGGGTTCATCTAACCGGGGCCCGAATGGCCTAGTGGATTTCGGTCGACTCGGCCGGGGATCCGAGACGCTGAGTGAGAGCTTCCCACGATCGGGTGGAAGTTTGGAGGGTGCCCGCGGACCGCGCTTTGGTGTCGCGGACCTGTACCACCGCTGGCGCCAGCGCCACCTCGACACAGTCATCCTTGTCGCTATAGGTGGATTTTCGCCAGGTAGCGGGCATGTCATACCTCCAGGTCGGCGATCACATCCCGGATGAGCGAGCAGGAGTCCTGCTCGCTCAGCGCGAGGTTGGTGATGTCCTTGGCGGCCTTGCGGTACTCGGCCACCTGCTCTTCATCGTACAGGTACACGTTGCTGCCAAGGTTCTCGCTGAACACGATCGGCCGCAGGTTCGCGAAGTCGAGAATGCTGAAGGGGCCGCAGAGTCCTTGGTGATAGTCCATGCCGAGCGGCATCACTCGGAGGCTTACGTTTGCCCGCTCGGCGACAGTCAGCAGGTGATCGAGCTGGTCGATCATGACTGTTGGCCCACCTATGCTCGCCCTGAGCGCGGCCTCGCCAATTGTGGCGCGATAGCTGGTCAGCGATCCGAGGACTTCCTTGCGGGCCATGCGAACCAGCAGGCGTTTGTCAACTTCCTCGCGGCTGCGCCGCTTCGCTGCTATGACGGCACGCGCATAGTCGCCAGACTGCAACAGGCCAGGGATCAGCAAGGGATGCCAGGTGGCTATTCCTGTCGCCGTCCGCTCGCACTCGATGTACGAAGTGAGACTCAGTGGCGCGTTGGGCATGACCTTCTCCAGCCAGTCGGGTTCGTGGGCGTGCTCGGCCAACTCCAGGATCCGGTCCCGCTCAGCCCCGACGATGCTGAGGCAGCCAAGGATGGCGGCGACCTCCTTCACCTTAGGTACCCGGGTTCCCTTCTCCCACAAGGAAAGCATCGCGTGACTGATGCACTCGATCCGACTGAGTTCGCGCAGACCGATGCCGCGTGACTCACGGGCCGCCCGCAGCGCGGCGCCGAGTGCGCGGGCGCGGGGTGATGCGATGGGTGTCGCTGTCATGGACCCAGTGTGACATCAGGGTGCGACCGTTTCTGTTGGCACTGGGCGAAAAGTGGTACAGATTCGCGCCACCCGCGCCACGATAGAATTCGATGATGAGTGGGGATGAGCGGCCGTACCGGGAGTTGTCGAATCGCGCGATTTTCTGCGCGGCGGTGGTGCTCATCGTCGTGGGTGTCGGGCTCGCCGTGGTGCTGCTGGTCGTGTTCGGGGGCGGTGAGCATTCGGCGCAGCTCGATGCGATCAAGACGGCGGGCACCATTGTGGTCGGCACGGGTGGGGCGGCGGCGTTGTGGCTGGCGGCGCGGCGGCAGCGGACCACCGAGATCGCGTTGAACCAGAAGCACGCGGATCAGCAGGCAGCGGAGCGGGCGCACGCGTTGCAGGAGCGGGTGGCGGCGACCAGCGAGTGTGACGCGATGTCGCGGCGGATCACCGAATCGTACGGGCGCGCGGTGGACCAGCTCGGGTCGGACAAGGCGCCGGTCCGCCTCGGCGGGTTGTATGCGCTTCGGCGGCTGGCGCAGGACAACCCCGGTCAACGGCAGACCATCGTGGACGTCATCTGCGCCTACCTCCGGATGTCAGCCGCAGGCGAGGTTTCCGCACAGGAGTTGCAAGTCCGGATGACGGCGCAACGCATTCTTGCGCACCACCTCCGCGACGGCGACGAGTTCTGGCCGGACATCGACCTCGACCTCACCGGGGCCGTGCTCACCCGGTTCTCGTTCACCGGCTGCCGCGTCCGGTCGGCTGATTTCACCGACGCGCGCTTCACCGGAGCCACGGACTTCGACGACGCCACCTTTTTCAGCCCGGTGAAGTTCACCGGCGCCGATTTCGCGGACGGGGTCGGCTTCCACAAGACGCTGTTCCACGGGACGGCTGGGTTTGCCAAGGCCACGTTCGGCGGATACTCCTACTTCGGGCGGGCTTCCTTCGCGGAGGCCGCGTCCTTCGAGCATGCGGTGTTCGCTCGTGTGGGGTTCAGAAAGGTTGACTTCCGGGCCGCCGCCATTTTCGCCTTCGCGCGGTTCACCGGTGACGTCGAGTTCGACGAGACCAAGTTCGGTGAGCTGGCTGCGTTCCTCGACACCCGCTTCCTGGCGAATGTCCGTTTTTGCGGTGTCGAATTCGCCGACGAACATCCCTTCAATTGCATAGACGATTTATCGCAGCGCTGCTGGGTCCGCCTTGGTGCCGAGGAACACGATCGCCGCTGGCCGACGGGCTGGGCGGTGGTGCCGAGCACGGCCAAGCCGCGCGGGGAATCCGGTGGGGAATGGGGACGTCTCACCCTGAACCCGAAGTGACCGGTGCGATCACGCAGAAACGATTTCCCTCGGTGTCTTCGAGCACGACGAAATCCGCGTCCGGCGGGTAGTCCGGCCAGTCCACATGGGATGCGCCGAGCCCGATCAGGCGGTCGACCTCGGCGGACTGGTCATCGGCGTACAGGTCGAGGTGCACGCGGGGACGAGCCTGAACCTCCGTTGTGGACAGTCCGAGCGAGACATTCGGCCCGTCCCCGTACGCGGGCGTCAGCACCACCCAGGTGTCGTCCGGCGCCTCGCGCGGGATGTACCCCAGCGCACGGCACCAGAACTCCATCGCGCGCCGCACATCCGACACGCCCAACACGATCGATCCGATTCGTACGACCATACCCACGATTGTCCGGTATCCGGGCGCTCACAGCAGCGGAGCGAGCCCAGGACCGACCCTGGTGAACCGGGAACCGCAGTCGGCGCAGGCCAACCCGGCGTCGAGCCGGAAGCCGCAGGTGCACACCCAGCCCTTGTGCCGTGCGGGATTCCCGGCGACGAAGGCGTGCGCGGGCACGTCCTTCGTGACGACCGAGCCCGCGGCGGCGAAGGCGTGGTTGCCGATCTCGATCCCGCACACCACGACGGTGCCCGCGCCGAGCGTCGCACCGTGGCGGACCAGCGTGGACAGCAGCTCATCGCCGGTGCGGCGGATCGCCGAGCGCGGGCGGAGGTCGTTGGTGAACAGCACGTTCGGGCCGAGGAAGACCTCGTCCTCGCAGGTGACACCGTCGAACACGAGCGTGCCGTTCTTCACCGTCACCCGGTTGCCGAGCACGGCCTTGCCCTCGACGTACGCGCCGTCGCCGATGTTGCAGTCGCGGCCCACGCGCGCGCCCGGCATGACGTGCGCGAACGCCCACACCCTGGTGCCCTCGCCGACGGACTTGCTTTCGCAGAGCCCCGCCGGGTGCACCCACACCTTCGACGACACGATCCCGGTCATCGCAGCGCCTTCCGCAGTGCTTCGGCCACGCGTTCCTGCTGGGCCGCGGTGATTTCGGGGAACAGGGGGAGCGAGAGCAGCTCGCCCGCGGCCCGTTCGGCCACCGGGAACGAGCCGCGCCCGTGCCCGAGCGAGGCGAACGCGCCGGTGAGGTGCACCGGCACCGGGTAGTGCACACCCGCGCCGATCCCGGACTCGTGCAGCGACGCGAGCACCTCGGCGCGCCGGGGGACCCGGACCACGTACAGGTGCCAGACCGGCAGATTTCCTTCCAGCACAACGGGTCTGCGCACCTGCGGGAGATCGGCGAGCAGCTCGTCGTAGCGCGCGGCGGCCTCCCGGCGGGCGGCGTTCCAGGTTTCGAGCCGCCGGAGCTTCGCGGACAGGACCACGGCCTGGAGCGTGTCGAGCCTGCTGTTGAAGCCGAGCACCGGGTGCTCGTACTTCGCGGGCGAACCGTGCTCGCGCAGCAACCGGACCTTCAACGCGAGGTCGGACCGCTTCGTGACGACGGCGCCGCCGTCGCCGTACGCGCCGAGGTTCTTGCCGGGGTAGAAGCTGGTCGCGGCGAGATCGCCGAAGGAGCCGACGCACGCGCCGTGCCGACGCGCGCCCTGCGCCTGCGCGGCGTCTTCGAGCACGGCCGCGCCGACGGACTCGGCGATCGGGGCGACCAGCTCGACCGGGGCGGCCTGGCCGTAGAGGTGCACGGGCAGGACCGCTTTCGTCCGCGGGCCGACGGCCTCGGCGAGCTTGTCCACGTCGAGCAGGGCGGTGTCTTCGTCGCAGTCGACTAGCACCGGTTTCGCCCCGGCGCGCGCGACGGCTTCGGCGGTGGCGAGGAACGTGTTGGCGGGTAACACGCATTCGTCGCCGGGCCCGATGCCGAGCGCGCGCAAGCCGAGTTCGATCGCGTCGGTGCCGTTGCCGACCGCGACGCAGTGCGGCACCCCGAGGTACGCCGCGAACTCGCCTTCGAACGCGGCGACCTGCTTGCCGCCGATGAACGCGGTGGTCTTGAGCACCTCGGTCCAGCCCTGCGCCACCTCGTCGGCCACCTGGTCGTGCTGCGCGGCCAGATCCACCAGTGGAATCACGTGGTCCCCTTCGTGAGTTTCTTCGCCGGTACCCCGGCCCACACCTGTCCGGCCGGGACGTCGGAAAGCACGACCGCCCCCATGCCGATCACCGCCTCCGCGCCGATCGTCACGCCTTCGCGGATCATCGAGCCCTGCCCCAAGTAGGCGCTTTCGCCGACGCGCACGCCCCCGGCGAGCGTCGCGCGGCCCGCGAAGGTGACGCCGTCGGCGATCTCGTCGTCGTGGGTGAGCAGCACGTGCGGCATCGCCAGCACGTGCGCGCCGACCCGCAGCGGCGTGGTGAGCACGGTGCCCGCGAGCAGCACGGTGCCCGGCCCGAGCGACGCGCCCTCGGGCACCGAGGCCGCGGGGTGCACCACGGTCGCCCAGCGTTCGTCGGGCAGGCCGAGCTTCCTCGCGACCGCGAGCCTCCCGGCGGGACGCGCCGAGTTCGCCACGCACACCACTACGGCGGCGTCGGGGTGCTCGTGCACCAGCTCGCTGCCGCCGAGCACCGGAACACCGTCCACAGTAGACCCGTGGCGCGCCGCGGAGTCGTCGAGCATGCCGAGCGGAGCCCACACGCCCGGCCGGGCGCGGACGGCCGCCAGTACCTCCCTGGCCAATCCGCCCGCGCCGACCAGCAACAGCTCCCTCATCCGGCGAACCCTGTGAAAATTACGTCGACCCAGTAGTTCGCGCCGCCGTAGGTCGACGCCGGGAACCCGGAGCCCGGCTGGAACACGCCGTTCGGGGTCTCGTTGCTGGTCGCCGGTGCGGACAGCGGTGGCGCGGTGACCCCGGTGGCGAAGTACCCCGCGTCCCCGGCGTAGTGGCCGGTGGTCGTGGTGTACGACGCGACGTAGGTGGTGCCCGCGGTCACCGGCACCGGCGCGGCGAACGTCAGCGTCTGCCAGCCGGTGGCGGACTCGCCGCTGAAGGTGCCGGTGGCGAGCTGCTGCCCGGTGTTCGTCCACAGTGAACCGGTGTGCGGCCCGGTGTTGCCCTCGCCCTTGTAGAACTTGACACCGGTGATGGTGCCGTTCGTCCCCGGGGTGAACCGGACGCCCAGCTCGTAGGCGCCACCGTCGTTAGTGGACGGTGTGGTGGGTACCGACGCCGCGCTGAACAGCGAGCACGGGCAGGTCCGCGTCGCGGTCGGCGTGAACGACCAGGTGTACGGCGTGCTCATCGGGTTGCCGTTCAGATCCGCGATCCGCACGCTCGCCGTGTACACAGTGGACGGTGCCAGCGCGGCGGCCGGGGTGAAGGTCACCGTCTTGCCGTCGGACGAGATCGACGACGAGCCGCTGATCTTCGCGCCACCCGGATCGGCCAGCGTGAACTGCGCCGAGGACAGGTCGACCGGCTCGTTGAAGGTGGCCGCGGCCGCGGTGTTCAGCGGGACACCGGTCGCCTCGTGGTCAGGGGCGGTGCCGGTGACCACCGGTGCGGTGGTGTCCGCGTTCGGGGTGAACGACACGTCGACCCAGTAGTTGGTGCCGCCGTAGGTCGAGGCCGGGAACCCGGAGCCCGGCTGGAACACGCCGTTCGGGCCGGCGGGATCGGCCGTCGCGGGCGCGCTCAGCGGCGGGCCCGGCACCCCGGTGCGCTGGAAGTACCCGGCGTCCGCCGCGTAGTGCCCGCTCGTGGTGGTGTACGAGGCGGTGTAGGTGACGCCGGGGGAGACCGCGACCGGGGCCGGGAAGGTCAGCGTCTGCCAGCCCTCCGCGCTTTCCCCGGTGAACGTGCCGGTGGCGAGCCGCTGCCCGGTCGGCGACCACAGCGAACCGGTGTGCGTGCCGGTGTTCTCCGCGCCCTTGTAGAACCGGACCGCGGTGACCTTGCCGCTGCTCGTCGGCGTGAACCGGACGCCGAGTTCGTAGGCGCCGGAGTCGTCCGCCGAGGTCACCGTCGGCACGGTGGCGGTGCTGAACACCCCGCACGGGCAGGACGGGTCCCCGGTGGTGGTCAGGTCCCAGGTGAGCGGCGCGGTCATCGCGTTGCCGTTGACGTCGGCGATGCTCACGCTCGCGGTGTAGCGGGTGTTCGGCGCGAGCGCGCCGCTGGGCGTCCAGGTGACCGTTTTCTGGTCGGACGAAAGGGAAACCGCGCCGGTGAGCTTCGCGCCGCCGGGGTCGGTGAGCCAGATCTGCGCGCTCGCCGGGTCGACCGGTTCGGAGAAGGTCGTGGTGATCGGCGCGGTCAGCGCGACGTTGGAGGTGCCGGTGGCCGGGGTGTGCGCGGTGGGCGACGGCGGGGTGCTGTCGCCGTTGAGGCCGTTGCGGTAGATGGCGTCGACCCAGTAGTTCGAGCCGTTGTAGGTCGACGTCGGGAACCCGCCGCCGCTGCCGTACCGGTAGACGCCGTTGCTGCCGCTGATCGCGTGCATCGGGCCGTAGTCCGCGCTGTGCCCGGTGAAGTAGCCCGCGTCGCTGGCGTACCGGCCGTTCGGCGCGAAGTACGACACGACGTAGGTGGTGTTCGGCTGCACGACCACCGGGGTGGAGAAGGTCAGCGTCTGCCAGCCGGAGCTGGTCTCACCGCTGAACTGCCCGGTGGCCAGCAGGAGCCCGCTCGCCGACCACAGCGAACCGGTGTGCGTGCCCGTGTTGCCCTCGCCCTTGTAGAACCGGACGCCGAGCACTTCGCCCTTGCCGTCGAACCGCACCTTGGTGCCGACCTCGACCGGGGAGGCGTCGGTGACGGCCGGGTTCGCCGGGGCCGCGAAGTCGTCCCACACCGTGCAGGGGCAGGTCGATGCCCGCGGTTTCCCGGTGGTGAACGTCCAGGTGGCCGGTGCCGGGAGCGCGTTGCCCGCGGTGTCGGCGACCCGCAGCGACGCGGTGTACTTCGTGCCCGCGGCCAGTGGGGCGTTCGGCGTGAACGACACGGTGAGCCCGTCGGCCGACACCGCGGAGGTGCCCGCGACCGCGCCGGACGGGCTGGACAGCGTGTACTGCACCGAAGTCGGGTTGACGCGCTCGTCGAACTTCGCCGACACCGCTGGCGTGAGCGCGACCGTGCCCGCGTTGTTCAGCGGAGTGGTCGAGACGAGGCCGGGTGCGCGCGTGTCGGGCCCGGGATCGGGCGCCCACACCACATCGACCCAGTAGTTGGTGTCCGTGGAGGTCTGCGTCGGGAACCCGGCGCCGCCGCGGAACACGCCGTTGCCGCCGTCGGTGCCGGTCTGGAGCCCGGTGAGCGGTTCGAGGTAGGCCGATTTCCGGCTGAAGTACTCGGAATCGGCCGCGTAGTGCCCGGTGGGGGAGAAGTAGGACACCACGTAGGTGGTGTTCGCGGCCACCGCGACCGGCTGCGGGAAGGTCAGGGTTTGCCAGCCCGTCGCGGTTTCGCCGGTGAACGTGCCGGTGGCGAGCTGCTGCCCTGCCGTGGACCACAGGGTGCCGGTGTGCGTGCCGGTGTTGCCCGCGCCCTTGTAGAACTTGACGCCGCGCACGTAGCCGGCGGAGTTGCTGCGCCACTTCACGCCCAGCTCGAGCGAGCCGCCGTCGGCGAGATCGGGCGTGCCCGGCACGTCGGCGTTCGTCCAGATCCCGCACGGGCAGGTGCGCGCCGACACGGTCTTGGTGGTCTCGGTCGGCGTGGACAGGTTCGCCGAATCGTCGACGGCGCGGACCTTCAGCGAGTTCGCGCCCGAGCTGCTCGGCGTGTAGGTGTAGCTCCAGGTGCCCTGCCCGGCGAGCCAGTTCGCCGGATGCCAGGTGGAGCCGCCGTCGGTGGACGCCTCGACGCCGCCGACCTTCCCGCTCGCGTCGATGACCGTGCCGGAGAACGTGTACGGCGCGCCGACGGTCGCCGAGGCGGGCAGTGAGGTGATCGCCACGACGGGCGGCGCGGTGTCCGTGCTGGCGCTCGCGAGCACCAGGCCCGGTTGCAGGGTGCCGGGCTGCGCGCCCATGTCGGCGAGGAGGTTCACGGTCGCCTGCTGGATGCGGACGTCCGTGGTCGGCACGTCGGTGGAGAAGGCGTGCTCGTCGTCGAGGCCCCACGCCCACTGCACGGTGCCCGCGCCGAACACCAGCGCCCCGCTCGCCGCGCGGTACAGCGTCAGCGCGTGCGTCTTGGTGCCGGGACCGTAGACGTCACCGTGGTTCTTCAGCACGAAGTAGTCGTCCGGGTTCTCCATCGCGACCGTCGTCCTGGACAGCTGCGCGACCCCAGGCGGCTGGAAACCGTTGTCCTCCACGGTGTTCCACTCGTAGCCGAGCGTGCCGGGCTGGAAGGTGTAGGTGGCACCCGAGGCGAGCGAGCCAAGCGACGTGTTGCGCCACAGCCGCATCTTCCCGTACGCAGACGGTACCTGGAGCGAGTCGTTTCGGCGCCCGTTGACCATGAAGATGTTGCCCAGCAACGCGTTCTCCGGCCGTCCGCCGTCCGACGGTGGGCTGTACCTCGGGTCACGCCAGGTTCCGGTCCAAATCGGACTGCTGGTGTCCAGTTTGCCGTTGGCCTTGGTTTCCTTGTAGCAGACCAGGGTGCGCCAGTCGGTCTTCGAGGTGTCCATGCTCTTGTCCCACCGGGTCTTCCAGAAGATTTCGTTCCCGGTGAGGAACGCGAGGTGCACCCCGGCGTCGCGCGCGGCTTCGACGTTCGCGCGCTGCTCGTTCGACCAGTACTCGTCGTGCCCGACCGCCATGAACACCTGGTGGTTGCGGATCAGGTTTCCGCGCCGTGCCGAGTCGACGTCCGTGGTGTAGGACATGTCGTACCCGTTGGCCTCCATGAACCGCAGCATCGGGTACTCGGCGTTGAAGATGAAGTTCTCGTCGCCGCCGCCGAAGAGCGGGCGGTTGTAGCTCACCTTGTACGAGGCGCCGCCCTGGCCGGGGCCGGTGAAGGTGTCGCTGCCGAAGTACAGGCTGGTGCCGCCGTAGCGGTTGTACGCCTGCCAGGTGGAGTCCGAGGTCTGGAAGAGGATCTTCGACTGGCTCGCGTCGTCGCGTACCACGAACGCGATTTCGTTCTGCACGCCGGTGCTCGCGCGCAGCCGCGCGTAGTAGATGCCGGACACCGCGTTCGACGGCACGGTCCAGCTCGCGGACACCGCCCAGTTCCCGCAGTCGGTGAAGCCGATCGACGGATCGGTCAGGCACGGCGGCTGGCTCTGCGGCGTGGCGCGGGTGACCGAGGGCAGGATCTGGCGCGCGCCGACACCGCCGTACCAGCCGAGGCGGAACACGTCGATGGTGTAGGACGGCGCGCTCGTCTTGACCTTGAAGTCGACCCGCCCGCCGGGGGTGGTGCTGATGTCGGTGGTGTAGCCCTGAATCGCGTCGTCGGGGCCTTGCACCTGCCAGTCCGGGGTGCCGGGCTGCGTGTTCTCGCAGGCGATCTTGTTGAGCACCGGCGGGGTGCACGGGTTCGACGCGGCCGCCGAGGTGTGCAGCCCGCCGAGCGCCACGAAGGAGGAACCGGCGACGGCGATCGCGACCAGGAGCCGCGTCGCTCGCGTGCGCAAGGACATGGGTGCCACCTCTCGGCAGGTGTTCGGCGCGCGTTCCACCGCTATTCCGGTGGAAACTTCGTGCACATCTGATGCGTTCGTCGAAGCGGGGCACGCGCTCGTTACAAAAACAGGTCACGAGTGGATTGCACTGGTGCGTAAGGAAAAACCTTTGTGACGGACCGTGATACAGGGGCTGTCTCATTCAAGAGCGGCGAACGGAAGTTCCGTCCGTTTTCAGCTCGGCGAACGGGTGAGTGCTTCTCCGAGCACCTTCGCGATTCGTCGCTGGTCGTCCTCGGTCAGCGCATGGTGCAAAGGCAGGATGACCGATCGGGTGGTGAGCGATTCGGTGACCGGCAGCGGTCCGTGTGGATGTCCTTCGTAGGCCGGTTCGAGATGGGCCGCCATGATGCCGCGGCGTGCCGAGATCCCCGCGCCGGCCAGCGCGCCGAGCACTTCGACCTGGGTGGGCCCGCCTTCGGGGAGCAGCACCCAGAACGACTGGTAGTTCGTGGTGCCGTGCGGCGGATCGGTCACCGGGACGACTTCGAGCGGTGCCAGCAGTTCGTGGTAGCGGGCGGCGAGCTGCCTGCGCTGCGCGACGATCCCGTCGAGGCGGCCGAGCTGGACGAGGCCCACCGCCGCCTGGATGTCGGTCATCCGGTAGTTGAACGCGGTCTCCGTGTACGCCTCGAGCATGGGCTTGCCCGTCACGTGGCGCTCGGCGGCCGACACGCTCATCCCGTGCTCGCGCAGGCGGCGCAGGCGTGCCGCGAGTTCGGTGTCGTCGGTGGTGATCATCCCGCCCTCGCCGGTGGTGAGCAGCTTGCGCGGGTGGAACGACCAGGCCGCCATCGGTGCGCCCGCGCCGACCGGTGAACCGTCCAGAGTGGACCCGGCCGCGCACGCGGCGTCTTCGAGAACCGGGATTTCGCCGCAGGTTTCGCGCAGGGCGGTGATATCGGCGGGCACCCCGCCCTGGTGCACGGCGAGCACGGCCTTCGTGCGCGGCGAAAGTACCTTGTGGACGGTCGAGGGCGTGAGGTTCCCGGTCACCTCGTCGACGTCGGCGAACACCGGTTCCGCCCCGCAGTACCGGACCGCGTTCGCGGTGGCGATGAACGAGAACGACGGCACCACCACCTCGTCGCCGCGGCCGACGCCGAGCGAGTGCAGCATGAGGTGCAGGCCCGTGGTGCACGAGGACACCGCGATCCCGTGCGCCGCGCCGATCCGCGCCGCGAACGCCCGCTCGAACTCGGCCACCCTCGGCCCTTGCGCGACCCACCCGGACAGCACCGCGGCCGCCGCCGCGTCCGCTTCTTCCTGCCCCAGCAAGGGCTTCATCACCGGTATCACGGTTCGCGGTTCTCCCGCCACCAGGCGACCAGCCCGCGAAGGCCGTCGTCGAGGCCGATTTCCGGCTTCCACCCGAGATCGCGGGCCGCGGCCGAGATGTCCGCGAGCCTGCGGGTGACGCCGTTGACCGCGCGCTCGGGCCCGTGCTCGGGGACGAGATCGGAGTCCATCGCGGACAGCAGGCTCGACGCCAGTTCGGCGAGACTGGTCTCGGTGGACGTCGCGATGTTGTACACCTTGTCGGTGACCGGCGCCCGCGCCGCCAGGAGGTTCGCCCGCGCGATGTCGTGGACGTGCACGAAGTCCATCGTCTGCGCGCCGTCGCCGAAGATGAGCGGCGCCTCGCCGCGCGCGATCCGTTCCATCCAGCGGATCAGCACCTCGGTGTAGAGGCCGTGCACGTCCATCCGCGGGCCGTACACGTTGAAGTACCGCAGTGCGACGTAGTCGAGCCCGTACATCGCGTGGAAGCTGCGCAACATGCCTTCGTTGAAGGTTTTCGCGGCCCCGTAGAACGTGTCGTTGTTGTACGGGTGGTGCCGCTCGTCGGTGGGGAAGGTCTCGGCGAGCCCGTAGACCGACGCCGAGGAGGACGCGACGACTTTCTTCACCCCCGCCGCGACGGCGGCTTCCAGCACCGTGAACGTTCCGTCCACAAGGGACTCCAGTGCGAGCCGCGGCTGTTCGGCGCACTGCGTGATGCGCAGCGCGGCGAGGTGGAAGACGACGTCCTTGCGCGCGGCCAGCTCGTGCACGAGCCCGGCGTCGTTGATGTCGCCTTCGACGAGCCGGAGCTTCCCGCCCAGCGCGGACGCGGCCTCGGCGAGGTTCGCGCGGCGGCCGCGGACGAGGTTGTCCAGCACCACGATCTCGGCCGCGCCCGCCGCGGCGAGCTGGTCGACGATCGCCGAGCCGATGGTCCCGGCGCCGCCGGTGACCAGGATCCGCTGGCCGTCAAGAGGTTGTGCGGAACTCACGCTCACGCGAGGATCTCCTGTCGTACGTCGACGAAGGTGCCGCCCGCGCGAAGGCTTTCGGAGGCGGCTTCGAGCAGGGCGAGCACCCGAAGGCCCGCGCGGCCGTCGGTGAGCGGGGCGCGGCCTTCGGTGATCGAACCGGCGAACTCGGCCATCACCGCGCGCAGCGCTTCCCGCTCGGTGAGCGCGGGGGCGACCATGTCGCCGACCCGGTAGGAGATGAGCGCCTGCTCGCGGTCGGCCGTCCTGTCCACCCCTCTGTCGTAAATGGACAGTCGCTGGCCGGGGTTGAGGTCGTCCCACACCACGGTCCGGCTCGACCCGCCGATCACCATGGTCCTGATCTTGGTCGGTGACAACCAGTTCACGTGCACGTGCGCCATCGCGCCGCCGGTGAGCCGGATGGTCAGGTGCGCGACGCAGGCGTGCCCGGCGCCGATCGGGTCCGACCCGTGCGCCGCGACGGCTTCGGCCGCGACGCCGTCGGGCAGGATCGCGTCGAACACCGAAAGGTCGTGCGGCGCGAGATCCCACAGGACGTCCACGTCGGGTTGCACGAGCCCGAGGTTGATGCGCACCGAATCGAGGTACTGGACGTCGCCGAGTTCGCCGCCGCGCACGAGTTCCCGCAGGCGGCTGACGGCCGGGGTGTAGCAGTAGGTGTGGTCGAGCATCAGCGTCAGCCCGCGTTCCTCGGCGGCCTCGACGAGCCTTCGGCCCTCCGAGAAGTTCGCCGCGAGGGGCTTTTCCACCAGGACGTGCTTGCCCGCTTCGAGCGCTTGGAGCGCGACTTTCAGGTGCGTGCCCGCCGGGGTGGCGATGGCGACGGCGTGCACCTCGGGATCTTCGAGCACCTCGTCGAGCGAGCCGGAGACCCTGACCGTCGAGTAGTCGCCGAGCACGCGGCGCGCGCGGTCCACGTCGAGGTCGCACAGGTAGCGCAGGCGCAGCGCGGGGGTCTGCTGCGCGTTGCGGACGAGATTGGGTCCCCAGTAACCGGCGCCGACGACCGCGAGGCCAATGCGTTCCACGGGATCCTCCGGGCTAGGAATTGCCCGACGGCCGAACTGCCGTGGACGACTTCTGATTCGCTGGCCCCGCGCTGGTCGTTACAGCGCTGTCGTTGTTGTTACTTCGGCTTCAGTTCAGCGCTTCGGAAAGCGCGATGATCGATTCGCTTTCCGCGTGGTGAATATCAGTCAGCCGAATTGCCATGTCGGTGAACAACCGACTCGCTTCTTCCGCGGTGAACGGCGCCTCGGCGTCGTAGTGCGCGCGCATCCGCGCGAGTTCGGCCGCGCTTTCGGTGACGTCCTCACCGGTGCGCACGCCGTTCGCCATCGTCCGCGAGAGCTCCCGCAGCCAGGCGAACTCGGTGTTTTCGCCGCTCAGCGCGAGATCGCCGAGATCGAGCCAGCACTGCCCGATTTCGCGCCACCGCGCCGACTGCTCGGCGAGCACCGGGAGGTCGAGCAGTTCGGCCGCTTCGTCGATGGCGTCGGCGAACAAGTCGCGGAGGTGCCCTCCGGCAGGGCCGGACGGATCAACGCCTTCGGCCACCGAGAGCAACGCCCCGACCAAACCCCGCCGGTCCTTGAACACCGCCGGCCAGCCCTTGCCCGCTTTCCGGTCGGTCAGCAGTTTCGCCCACTTGGCCCAATCGGGTTTCTGTTTCACGCACTCTCGGAGCCCGCGGCGCACCGCGTCGGCGAGATCGCCGAATTCACCGGAACGTACCAGCACCGTCACGTTCTTGTCGGCGCCGATTCGAGCACGGGCCCGGTCCAGTACGGCCCGCTCGACCTCGATCGGCTCCAGGTTCCGGTCGTCGACGAGCACTTTGCCGTCCTCGCGGTACGCGACGACGAAGTGCCCGCCCGCGCCGTCCGCGCTCGGCGGCAGGTGCCAGTAGCCCGCGGTGTACCGGTCGGGCAGGACGATCACGGGCTCGCCCGAATCGAGCGCGGCGCCGAGCTTCTTCGCGGCCGCCTTCGCGCGCCCGGTGGTCTCGATGTCCGCTTCGAGCTTCAACCGCTCCACAGTGGACCGGATCCAGGCGAGCGGCTCGCGGGGATGCGCGCGGAACCCGAGCGTCAGCGGCTTGCTGCCGTCGTGGGTGAACTCCGACAGGTGGTAGCTCGCGCCGATACCGCCGGACGCCGCGAACAACAACGGCTCGGTGACCTCGGTGCCGCGGTGGGCGAGCACGTGCGCCAGAGCCGACACGTCGGGCTGGCGGCCGCCCCTGAGCTGGTACATACCCTCACGGTAACCGCGCCCGGATGCTCCTCCGCGTGAAGTCCCAGGTCACCGCGACCCTCGCGGGTGGGCGAGCGTGCCCCGAAAGTGACCTTCGGGGAATCTAGCGCCACTTTCCCGGCCCTCGCGGGTGTGCGGGCGGGGCTGCTGATGCCCCGAAGGTGGCCTTCGGGGCGCTAGATGACACAAATCCACCCCTCGCACGCCCGCCATCTGGGCCGCTCATGCCCCGAAGGTGACTTTCGGGGCATCTACCGCCCCGAAGGCCACTTTCGGGGCGTCCCGGAGCGGCTCGCCGCCGAGTGGGGGCAGAGGTTCGCGGGGGCGCTCGTCCCCTGATGGCCACCTTGACGGCACTCAATGCCGTGTCGTGTCTCGGTAGTTCTGCCGCAGGTTTGTCTCGGTTGTTGTGACACAGGTTAGGCGGCTGGGGTGAGTTGGCCTTGGTAGGTCTTGGTGTGGTCGAGGTGGATGTGGCCGATCGGGTCGCCGTCGCTGGTGTAGGCGGTGGCCCGGTCGCTGTCACGGATGATGGTGATGGTGTGTCCGGCGTGGGCGGTGCCGATCCGTAGCCGGGCGTGTTTGCCGAGGTTGACCGTGCCGGTGGTGCTGACTTTGAGGCGGTGCACGGTGGCGTCGTCCTGGACGGGCAGGTGCTGGGGTCCGCCGTGGCTGTCGCTGGTGGTCCAGGCATGGGTGGGGGTTTGCCGGCCAAGGGCGCTGTGGCGGCGGTGGTTGTAGTGCTCGCGGTAGACCTCGAGCAGGGTGCGGAGTTCGGTCAGGGTCGCGGGTTGGATGGGTTGGTGATCCAGCCAGCGTTTGAAGGTCTGGTGGTGGCGTTCGACCTTGCCGCAGGTCTGCGGGTGGTAGGGGCTGGAATGGATCAGCCTGCAGCCGTGGCCGGTGACGGTGCGGGCGAACGCCGATGGCCCGGCGTTGGGGTGGCGGCCGCGTGAGGTGAACGCGGATCCGTTGTCGGACAACACGATCGCGGGCGCACCATGGTCGGTGATGGCCGCGGTGATCGCGGTGATCGCGGCACGGGAGGTTTCGGCCTCGGCGGCGTGATTGGCCACCAGCATGCGCGTGCAGTCGTCGAGGACCTCGAACACCACCACCGTGGCCCCGCCGGCGAGGATGACCTCGGTGGCGTCGATCTGGTAGCAGTCCCGCGGCCGGGCATAGCTGAACCGACGGTAGGAGGACCGGGGCCGCTTACGGGGGTTGGACTCGGCCAGCCCGTGCCGGGACAGGATCCGGTTGATCGTGGCCCGCGACGGGACAGGCCAGCCCCGTCCGGCCCAGTCCCGCTCGGCGGCCAACTCCAGAAGCCGATCGCGGATCGGGTCCGCCCCGTTGTCCGGTTTCAGCTCCTTCCGCAGCCGCAGCACGACAGCCACGACCGGCTCCGCCGTAGCATGCCGCACGGTCTTGGGCCGGGTCGACCGCCGCCGCCACTGCCCCTCGGCCTGGATCCGGGCACGGTGCCGATAGAACGTCCGCCTATCGACACCATGCTCCCGGCACCACGCCGACACGTTCTCAACCGGCACTTCAGCCGTCAGCATCGCGTCCACGAATCGCATGATCGTCCCATTCCGCGTCATGGCCCTCACCACAACGCCGGTCAGGCGGCAGATCATGCAACATCACCCGACCCGGGTGTGTCACATGCTGCGATACACAAACTGTGTCAAAACAGCTGATACTGAACACGGCACTCAATGCCGTGATGGTGGCCATCACCGCATACCGTCGCGGGTTTTCGCGGCCGGGATGTCGTTGCGAGGGCGGGGTTTCGGGCGCTCAGTGCCCTCATGGTGGCCAGGGGGCATTCGCCGCCCGCGGGCAGCCAGCGACGCGAGCGAGTCCCGGTCGCTATGTCCCCGAAAGTGACCTTCGGGGACATAGATGCCCCGAACGCCACCTTCAGGGCGCGGCTCCCGCGGCAGTCGAGCGCGCGAGGGGTGGATTCGCGGCGTCTAACGCCCCGAAGGCCACCTTCGGGGCATGTGCAGGCCCTCCCGCACACCCGCGAGGGCCGAGAAAGCGGCGTCAGAGTCCCCGAAGGTGGCCTTCGGGGATCAACGGCGTGCTCCCCGGGTGCTCGGGATCCGGACTGCGCCGCCGAACTCACCACGATCCGTGCGGATCGCTGTTGCTTTCGGAGCAGCAGGCAGCCACCGGCTAGTTCGCGGGATCCCCCGGTTGTCCGGGGTACCGCGGTCGCGCGAGGTCGCAGTACGGGTAGATCTCCGTTCGCGCGTCCTCCGCGCCCGGTGGCGCCGGGCTTCCCGGGGTGACCCAGATTTCCCGTTCGCCCCGCGCGCAGCTCCGGCTCGTGGGCCGTTTCGACTCGCGGTAGAGCTCGGTTCCCCGTTCGTCGTGGAACACGGTCGGCTGGCCGGGGCGGTCGAGCGTGCCGCCGACGATCCGGCCTTGCGCGTCGCGGAAGATCGTGGCGGCGAGCCGTTCGTGCAGCGGGCGGCAGTTCACCGACTTCTCCCGGTAGTGTACGTCCACAGTGGACGGATCCTTCGGGTTGGGGTGCTTCGTCGACAAGTAGGCGGCGGTGACGGCGGAAAAGCCGCGTCCCAGCGCGTCGCGGGCCAGCCAGGTGCTCGTGCCCGGTGCCACCTCGACCGACGCCACCGCTGCCTTCGCCGCCGCGAACGCGGTCGTCCCGACGCCGACGCGCTGGCCGGGGAGCAGCACCGGCACTTCGACGGTGAGCCGGTGCTGTCCCGGCAGCGCGTCGAACAGCGGGGCGTGCGCGGCGTCGAACAGCCGGAACCCGACGCGCGTGCGGTAGGCGACACTGCCGCTGGTGTTTTCGACCAGTGCGCCGATGCTGACCGAGCCGTCCCGCCCGGCTTGGCTGAAGCCCTGTTCCACGACGCGCACCCCGCCGCCGTCCGGCGCCGAGACGGCCGACGACGGCGTACCGGCGGGAGCGACCGCGGGCAGCCCGCACCGGCCGCGCGGCCACGGCAGGTGCCCCGAGGCGAGCACCACGGTCATGGCGCCGAGCAGAACGGCCGCCGCCACCACGGCCAGGCGCGCTCTGCTCATCGGAGGAACCGGGCCCTTTCGCCGTCGGGTGCGGCGAAAACTGTTCCACGCCCGGTCGGCGACCGTCAATTCACTGGTGCGTGCGGACTATTCCGCGAGCGCGCAGGAACACCGCCCCGGCCGGGATTCGGCTGCCCCGCGGGGCTCAGAAATCCGTGACCGCGTCCACCACGTCGTGCAGCGGATCCGTCACGTACACGGTCTTGGTGCGCTGGTCGACCGCGACCGAGCCGGGGTTCACGCCGAGGGTGAGCTCGCCGGTGATTTCGCCCTTCTCGCCGTCGATCTTGACCAGTCCGTCCGGGCCGCCGTTGGTGTAGACGGTGTTCGTGCCCTCGTGCACCGCGACCGACGAGGATTCGCTGCGCAGCAGGATCGTCTTCTTCTCGGCGCGCGTGGCACCGTCGACGACGGACAGGTGGTGGATGCCCGCGTTGCTGACGTAGACGGTGTTGCTGGTGGTGTGCACGGCCACCCCGGCCGGGCTCTTCCCGACCTTGGCGGTGCCGACGAAGGTGTTCGCCGCGGTGTCCATGATCTCCACCGCACCGGTCGTCACGCTGGTGAAGTAGGCGAGCCTGCGCCCGGAATCCACGGCCGCGCCCGCGAACCCGCCGCCCTTGCCTGGCACGGTGGCGGTCAGCGTGCTGCTGTTCCCGTCGAGCACCGCGACCGCGCCGTCCTTCTGGCTGCCCACGTAGATCTTGTTCGCCGCTTCGTCGACGTCGAGCACGGCCGCGCCGTCCCCGGCGGGAACGGTGCTGAGCACCGCGTTGGTGGCGCCGTCGAGCACCGTGACGGTGCCCGCCGTGGCGCTGGCCACGTAGGCGCGGTTGGTGCGCTCGTTGACCGCGATCCCGGTCGGGTGCGCGCCCACCGGGACCGAGGCGATCACCTGCTTGGTACCGGCGTCGATGATCGAGACCGTGTTGTCACCATCGTTGGCGACGTAGACCGTTCCGGTGACGGAATTCACCGCGACGGGACCGGGCCGGTCCCCGACCCCGATGGGAGCCACCTGGGAGGCCTGGGCGGGAGCTGTCGTCACCGCGGCCACCACAGCCGCGCTGACCAGGACCGACGCGGTCCTTCGGCCGAGGATCCCGCCCTGCGCCATGGTGCCTCCCACGGTTAGGTTTCACTCATTCGTGCAGCGTCTAGTGGAACCCTAACCCGGCGCGCCCGCGCGTGGGGCCTGAATCCGCAAGTCGGCACGGTTGCCGTCGATGCGCTCGTGCACAAGGATTCCGAAGGAACTTCGCGTGCCCGCTGCACGTTTTGCCAGTGTCAAACCGGTTTCCGGCCGGACCGGCCCAGTCGCCACGCGAAGTGATGGGAGGCGTACCGCACGTGCACAGTCATCAGAACGGGCTCAAAACCGCGCTGCTGCTGGGCCTGCTGAGCGCCATCATCATCGGCGTCAGCTCGCTGTTCGGCAGGACGGCGCTGTTCATCGGGCTCGCGGTGGCGCTCGGTGTCAACGCGTACACGTATTTCAATTCGGACAAGCTCGCGCTCAGGGCGATGCGCGCCCGCCCGGTTTCGGAGGCCGAGCAGCCTGCCATGTACCGCATCGTGCGCGAGCTCGCGACGGCCGCGCGGCAGCCGATGCCGCACCTCTACGTCAGCCCGACCAGCGCGCCGAACGCCTTCGCCACCGGGCGCAGCCCGCGCCACGCGGCGGTGTGCTGCACCACCGGCATCCTCGAACTGCTGACCGAGCGCGAACTGCGCGCCGTGCTGGGGCACGAACTGTCCCATGTGTACAACCGGGACATCCTCATCTCGTGCGTCGCCGGCGCGCTGGCGAGCGTGATCAGCGTGCTGGCGAACCTCGCGATGTTCGCGGGGCTGTTCGGCGGCGGTGATCGCGACGACGACGGCGGCCCGCTGGTTTCGCTGCTGCTGGTCCTGCTCGGCCCGATCGCGGCGAGCGTGGTGCGGCTCGCGGTCAGCAGGTCGCGCGAGTACCAGGCGGACGAGTCGGGCGCGGAGCTGACCGGCGACCCGCTCGGCCTCGCCTCCGCACTGTCCAAACTGGACGCCGGAACGCGTGCGGCCCCGCTGGTGCCGGAGCCGAAGATCGTTTCGCAGTCGCACCTGATGATCGCGAACCCGTTCCGGCCGGGGGAATCGCTGTCGAAGATGTTCTCGACGCACCCGCCCATCGAGGACCGGATCCGCCGCCTGGAAGCCATGGCCCGCCGAGGCCACTGACCGCGAGCCGCCCCGGCGACGCCCCGAAGGTGGCCTTCGGGGCGGTAGATGCCCCGAACGTCACCTTCGGGGCACGCGAAGGCTCAGGAAGTGGCGCCCGCTGCGCGCGCGACGTTCATCACGTATTCGCCGTAGCCGGATTTCGCCAGCTTCGCGCCGAGCGCGTAGCACTGGTCCGCGTCGATGTAGCCCATCCGCAGCGCGACTTCTTCCAGGCAGGCGATCCGGATCCCGGTGCGGTGTTCGAGCACCTGGACGAACTGGCCAGCCTCCAGCAGCGAATCGTGCGTGCCGGTGTCCAGCCAGGCGAACCCGCGCCCGAGGTCGACGAGCTTCGCCTTGCCCTGGCGGAGGTAGGTCAGGTTCACGTCGGTGATCTCGAGTTCGCCGCGCGCGGACGGCGCCAGCCCGCGGGCGATCTCGATCACCTTGTTGTCGTAGAAGTACAGGCCGGTGATCGCCTTGTCCGACTTCGGCCGCGCGGGTTTTTCCTCGATGGACAGCAGTTTCCCGTTCGCGTCCACCTCGCCGACGCCGTACCGCTGCGGATCCTTCACCCGGTAGCCGAACAGCACGCAACCGTCCATTGCGGACACTTCGTGCTTCATGATGTCGGAGAAACCGAGCCCGTAGAAGATGTTGTCGCCGAGCACCAGCGCGACGTCGTCGTCGCCGATGAAGTCCGCGCCGATGACGAACGCCTCCGCGAGGCCGTTGGGACTGGGCTGAACGGCGTAGGAGAGCTGCAACCCGAACTGGCTGCCGTTGCCGAGCAGGCGCTGGAAACCGGGCAGGTCGGACGGGGTGGAGATGATCAGGATCTCGCGGATCCCGGCCAGCATGAGCACCGAGATCGGGTAGTAGACCATCGGCTTGTCGTACACCGGGAGCAACTGCTTGGACACCGCTTGGGTGATCGGGTGCAGCCGCGTGCCGCTGCCCCCCGCCAACACGATCCCCTTCATCGCACCCGTCTCCTCCCGATTACCCGCAAGCCCCCCGCGAGCATAACCGAATCGGGTGACCCGCCGAGGTCAGGCGGCGGGGCCCTTGCCGAAGAACGCGGTGCAGGTGTTGCCGACGTACTCGTTCGCAATCTGCAGCACGTTCTTGCCGCCGTCCACCGGTAAAAGCGTCGAGCTGTAGTTCGGGCAGGGGTTGTTGTAGGGGTTGGCGATTTCGACCGGCGCGGGCAGGGGGTACCAGGGGCCGGTGCCGAAGTTGTCGTTCGCCAGCAGCGTTTTCCCGTTGCCCGGCAACGGTTTCCCCGACGGGTCGACGAAGATCTGCCCGACCATCAGCAGCCGCGTGCCGTTCGGGCCGCCGGGGAACAGGGTGACGGTCTGCGCGTGCTGGAAGTGGTTTCCCTCGGCGGTGCCGATCTCGGTGCCCGGCGCGCCGGGGTCGCCGAAGTTCGCGCCGTCGGGTGAGATCTTGAAGTACGGGTCGCAATACCGCTTGCCGAAGTTGCAGATCTCGTAGCCGAAGTAGAACTGGCCGTTCGGCAGCCTGCGCACGATCGGCATCCCGGGCCGCACGCGGTCCGGCGGGATCGACATGGTGCGCTGCTTGGTGCCCCAGTTGACGCCGTCGCTCGACGCGACCCGGTTCAGCACCTGCGCGAACCGCGGCGCCTCGGTCTCGTCGGCGTAGTGCAGCCACAGCGTGCCGCCCGCGTCGACGTTGAGCTCCGGTTCCCAGACACCGTCGGTGTTGTGCGAGCGCGCCGCCTCGGACAGGAACGACCAGGTTCGGCCGCCGTCGCGGCTCGACCACAGCTTGATGCCGACCCTGCGGGTGGCGCCGCCGTTCTGGCCGTAGCTCGCGGCCCAGATCAGCGTGCCCTCGCGGAGCCTGCCGACCTTCTGCGGCAGCTCGTAGAGGGTGCCGCAGCACATGCCAGCCGCGCCCTCGGGGTCGCGGATCTCGCCGATCTTCTGGAAACTGCCGCCCTCGTCGGTGCTCTCGAACACCGGCGTGAACTTCATGTTCGCGTCCTGCGAGGTCATCGCCGCGATGATGTGGCCCTGCCTGCTCGCGGTCGCGTGCTGGAGCCGGATCAGGCGCGGATACTCCCCGGCGCCGAGCGGCTGGCGTTGCGCCGCACCGGCGGGGGTGGGTGACACCAAAGCGGTCACGGTGAGTAACGACATCAGCAGAGCTGCGAGGTTTCCCAGGCGGCGCATCATGACCCCTTCACGTCGTGGCGACCCAGGGATTACACCACTCAGTGACACGGTTCGCTGAATTTCCACCCGATTCGAGCAAGTTTTCCGGCGGGGATTTTCCGACGGGGTGGTCTATCGGTGGTCTAGGCCATTCACACTTTCCGGTGTTAACCTCTGGTAATCGCCTGCGCACATGGGGGTGCACGATGGTCCTGTCCAGCAGATTCACCAGGCTCTTCGTCACGGCGGTGACGGCGCTGACCGTCGTCGTGGCCCCGGCGGCCTCGGCGGCGCCGGAGAAGGCCGCCGTGCCGAAGGTCTGGCCGGTGCCCCAGCAGGTCGACGCCGGACACGGCGCGCTCGCCGTCCCCGCGACGGTCGGCGAGGTCTTCGGCGAGCACGCCGACCCGGCCGCGGTCGCTGTCGTCGAACAGGCGTTGCGCGGCGCCGGCGCGAAACGGTTCGTGCCAGGACCCGCCGAACTGACGGTGTACCTCGGCGGACCTGCGACGGAGGCGCTCGACCGCCTCGGCGTCCCAGGCCCGGCGGGGCTCGCCTCGGGCGGTTACGTACTGGCCGCCGACCGCGCCAGCCGCACACTCGCGCTGTCCGGCGCCGACGCCCGCGGCACCTTCTACGCCGCGCAGACGCTGCGCCAGCTCGTCACCGGGCACCGGATCCCGGAGGTCAAGGTGCGGGACTGGCCCGCGATGCCGTTGCGCGGGGTGATCGAAGGCTTCTACGGCGCGCCGTGGTCGCACGCCGACCGGCTCGCCCAGCTGGACTTCTACGGCCGCACCAAGCAGAACATCTACGTCTACTCGCCGAAGGACGACCCGTACCTGCGCGCGCGGTGGCGCGACACCTACCCCGCGGACAAGCTCGCGGAGATCAAGGCGCTCGTCGACCGCGGCGCGGCGAACCACGTCGACTTCACCTACGCGCTGTCGCCGGGGCTGTCGATCTGCTACTCCGATCCGGCGGAAACCACCAAACTGGTGGCGAAGTTCCAGTCCCTGTGGGACATCGGCGTCCGCTCGTTCGCGATCCCGCTCGACGACATCTCGTACACGAAGTGGAACTGCGACGCCGACGCCGCGAAGTTCGGCACCGGCGGCGCCGCAGCGGGTGCGGCGCAGTCGTTCCTGCTCAACGCCGTGCAGAAGCAGTTCATCGAGACCCACCCCGGGATCGACAGGCTGCAGATGGTGCCGACCGAGTACTACGACCTCGCCGACTCCGGGTACAAGACCGCGCTGCGCACCCAGCTCGACCCGCGGGTGGTCGTCGAATGGACCGGCGTCGGCGTGATCGCGCCGACGATCACCACCGAGCAGGCGAAGCAGACGCACCAGGTGTTCGGGCACGACATCCTGGTGTGGGACAACTACCCGGTCAACGACTACATCACCGACCGGCTCCTGATGGGCCCGTACGTCGGAAGGGAACCGGGCATCGCGGGCGAACTGGCCGGTGTCACGGCCAACCCGATGGTGCAGGCGGAATCGTCGAAGATCGCGGAGTTCACCTCGGCCGACTTCCTGTGGAACCCGAAGGCCTACGACCCGGACGCTTCGTGGCGCGCCGCGCTGGCGGACCTCGGCGGACGCGCCGCCGCGCCGCTGACCGTGTTCTCCGAGAACAACTACGCGGGCGCGCTCGACCGCGTCCCCGGCAAACCGGACCAGGACTCGCCGGTACTGCGGCCGCTGCTCGACGCGTTCTGGTCGGCGCTGGACGGGCGCGGTGACCTGCTCGGCGCGACTTGGCGGCTCGACGACTACCTGCGCAAGCTCGCGTCGAACCCGGCCGACCTGCGGAAGGGGATGGCGGACAACCCCGCGTTCCTCGACGAGATCGGCCCGTGGCTCGACAAGCTCGGCCTGCTCGGCGACGCCGGGCGCCACGCGGTGAAAATGCTT
The DNA here is from genome assembly GCF_018736145.1 of Amycolatopsis sp. CA-230715. Classification (GTDB taxonomy): domain Bacteria; phylum Actinomycetota; class Actinomycetes; order Mycobacteriales; family Pseudonocardiaceae; genus Amycolatopsis. Next base: position 3,475,153 of record NZ_CP059997.1, on the reverse strand, counting down.
CTGGCGCAACGCTTCGGCGACAACGCGGGCGCGTGGGCGGAACGCCGCGCCACCGCGGATCTCTACGCGCGCGCCCAGGCCATCGTGGTGCAGACCGCGCGCGGCGCGAAGCAGCCGTTGCCCTGCCTGTCGGTGTGCACTCCGTTCCTGGACAAGGCGTTGAGCAAGGTCGACACGGCGTTCGGCGTGCCGATGCGGCCCACCGCGACCACCTCGGGGCTCGGTACCTACCAGGACAACGCGCCGTCGCGGATGGTCGACCGCGACGACGGCACGTTCTACTGGAGCGACTGGAACCCGCCCGTCGGCAGCAGCGTCGGCGTCGACCTCGGCGCGGTGAAACCGGTGGGTCACGTCGAGATCAAGATGGGGAATGCCAAGAGCCCCAACGATTACGTGCACCACGGCGTATTGGAGTACTCGGCCGACGGGAACTCGTGGGCGCAGGCGGCCACCACGACCGACCAGGCGGTGGTGAGCGCGGGCCTGCCCGCGGGCGCGACGGCGCGGTACGTGCGCCTGCGCGTCACCGCGGCACAGGAGTTCTGGGTGGTGGTGCGCGAGTTTTCGGTCGGCACACTGGACAACCCGCCGCTCGCGGTCACCGGCGGACCGGCCGGGAACCTCGCCGCCGTCGCTGACGGCGACGCCAGCACCGTCTACAAAGGAGCGTCGCCTGCCCCGGGTGACGTGCTGACGGTCACGGCCGCGTCCGCACGCGCCTTGGACGGCGTCACCGTGCTCGCCTCGGACCCGGCGCCGCGAGCGGAGATCCAGGTCGGTTCCGGCGGCCAGTGGCGCACGGTCGGATTCCTGACCGGGGCCTACACCTCGGTGCGGACCGGCGGCCGCCCCGCGGACGGCGTCCGGCTGGTGTGGCGATCGGGCTCACCGGTTCCGAAGGTCAACGAGATCGTCCCGCGCTTCCGCTGATCTGCTTCAGGTAGGAGACGGTGCTGAGGTCGTGCAGGCCGAGGTCGCCGAGCACCTGCCTGATCGCCCGCAGTGCTTCCGGCACGTCGTCTTCGCCGGTGACGCATTCGAGTTCGAGGAACGTGTGGCCGGGCAGTTCGTCGATCTCGGCGACCGTGGCGAACAGCGCGTGGCCGTCGTGGCTGAACCGGTAGTTGGTGCAGTGCTTGGTGAGCGCCGCGCTTTCGCGGAGCCCGAGCGCGGTGAACACGGTGTGGAGCACTTCCGCGCTGCCCACCGTTGTCTCGTGCTCGGGCTTCGAACCGTGCGTGTCGACGGCGCGCTCCTTGAACGTGAGGAGCACTTCGCCGGTGCTGATCCGCCGGACCCGGAGCTTGAGCCCCCGCCCGGCGAGCCCCTTGTGCGCGTCGTCGTAGTAGGTGTCGGCGTAGGTGCACGTCTCGGCTTCGGCGCGGCGGGAAAGCTCGGCGTGCAAGCGCTCGGGATCGTGGACGAACGCGGTCAGTTCCGCCTCGACGTGCTTGGCTGTGCCCATGGGGTCCTATCGTGCCGATCTCGCCCGCGTTTATCGAGAAGCCCTCGGTTTCCACGCCGTGAACTGCGCGCCGGGAATACTCGCGCTGCTGGCACCGCTCCGGGGCGGCACCGTGCTGGAACTGGGCTGCGGCACGGGTTTGCTCACCCGCCACCTCGTCGACGCGGGGTACCGCGTGATCGCGACCGATGCGTCCGAGGACATGCTCGAACACGCGCGTGCGCACGTCCCCGAGGCGGACGTGCGGCCGTTGCGCCTGCCGGACGATCCGCTGCCGCGAGCGGACGCGGTCGTCAGCATCGGCAACGTGCTGAACTACCTGACCGACGCCGATGCCGTCGTCGCCGCGTTGGAGGCCGCTTCGCGCGCGGTGCGGCCGGGTGGAATCCTCGCCGTCGATCTGTGCGACCTGGCTTGGGGAGAAGCGCACCGGAACGCGTCGGCCAAAGCCCGCCTCGGTGACGGCTGGGCGATGATCACCCGTTTCGCGGTACCGCGTGCGGACCGGTTCTTGTTCGATTTCACGATCTTCACCGAGTGCGGTGATTTCTGGCGCCGAGACGACGAACGGCACGAACTCGTGCTCGTCGACGCGGCCGAAGTCGCCGCGCGAACCGGGCTCGCGATCGGTCGCGCCTTCGGTACCGAAACCCTTCCGGCGGGGATGGTCGCGCTCACCAATCCGGCGTGAGAACTCCTCGAAAAGCCGAGAGGCGTCCGTAACCCCTATTCCTACCCGGCAATGCCGACACGACCGCGCAAACCGACCATAAGCCCCGTTACCCTTCTCCGGGTAGACACCTGATCCCCGAGCGAACAGGATGCCGACGCCTATGTCTGAGGTTTTCCAGCACGATGTTGCCGGAGTTTACGATCTGCTGTACCGGGCGCGCGGAAAGGACTACCAGGCGGAGTGCGACACGGTCATCGACATCGTCCGCTCCCGGAACCCGAGCGCCCAGTCCCTTCTCGATGTCGGCTGTGGAACGGGAGTCCACCTCGCGCACTTCGCTGCCGATTTCGGCCATGTCGAGGGAATCGATCTGTCCGAGGACATGCTGGCACTGGCCGCGGCCCGGTTGCCCGCCGTGCCGCTGCACCGCGGTGACATCGCGGACTTCACCGTGGATCGCACGTTCGACGTGGTGACCTCGTTGTTCACCGTCGTCGGCTATTTGAGCACGGTCGAGCAGCTGAACTCGGCGCTGCGGTGCATGGCGCGCGCGCTCGCCCCCGGCGGTGTGCTGCTGGTCGAACCGTGGTGGTTCCCCGAGACGTTCCTGCCCGGCTTCGTCTCCAAGAACCTGGTCGAGATCGACGGCTACACGATCGCGCGGGTGTCGCATTCGAGGCTGGAGGGCGACTTCTCGGTGGTGGACATGCATTACCTCGTCGCCGATGAACGAGGTGGGGTACGCCATTTCGACGAAACGCACCGGCTCCGGCTCTACACCCAGGAACAGTACGAAGAGGCCTTTCGCCTGGCGGGCTTGAAGTTCGAGATCGAAGCACCCGAGGGCGGGCACACCGGCCACCCGTACTTCGTCGGCGTCCGCGCGTAACGGCGAGATCAGCTCGGCCGGATCAGCACCGTGAGTGCGTCCCGGGTGTCGGTGAGATCGTCGAGCATCGCTTGCGCGGCGGCCTCCGGGTCGCCGTCGCAAATGGTGTCCACGATGCGCTGGTGGCGTTCGTGGGCGAGGGCGAGTGTGCCGCCTTCGCTCTCGTACTGCGCCCACGCCTCGCGACGGGAAACCTGCAGCAGGCCGGTGATGCCGTCGAGCAGCATCGCGAACAACCGGTTCCCGCCCGCCCGCATCACCGCGGCGTGCAGCGCGATGTCGGCGGCGTGCAGCGCGTCGCCGGGGACGGGCACGGCCAGGTAGCGGTCGAGGTGCTCGCGGAGGTCCGCGTGCTCGGCGGCGGTGGCCACGCTCGCGGCCGCCCTCGCCGCGGCGATTTCGAGCACTTCGCGCAGCGCCTGCAACTCCATCAGGTCGGTGCGCTTCTGGCCGAGCACGAAGCCGAACAGGTCGTCGAGCTGTTCGGCGCCGGGGCTGCCGACCACGCACGGTTTGCCGTGGTGGAAAACGATCTTCCCGCCTGCCTGCAGGAGCCTTGCCGCTTCGCGCATCATGGGTTTCGACACCCCGTACTGGTCGGCCAGCGCGGTGATGCTCGGCAGTTTGTCCAGTACCTCGAGGCCGTTCGCGGTGATCCGCTCCGAGATGTCGGCGGCGATCCGTTCCGGCATCGACGGGGGCCGCGACAGGGGATCGCTGATCAGGTCCGGCACCGAAGCCCTCCCAACCCCGCGCGCACGGGAATCTCGACCGGTCGTGCGACGACTGCGCGTGAGCGCATTCGCACGGTGTGGAACCAAAGTTCTTGACTCGGCAGAACGCGAACGTTAGCGTCCCACCTCGGGACTCGTCTACTGATCTGATCAGTGGGCGTGTGGGGAGGAGGCGCAGCACAGCGGTGCTGCACTGCGCCTGTGACGAGTCGGCGGGGGCCGGTATGGGAGATGACGCCCGGCTGAGGCCGGACGCGTTGTCGTTGACCGCGGTGCTGATCCAGGCGGTCACCCATATCGGCCCCGCGGCCGATGGGCAGACGGCCGATGCGCATCGCTGATTCGTGTTTCGGCCCGCTGCACGGCAAACGCGCCGCGATCACCGGGGCCGGGTCGGGAATAGGACGGGCGACCGCGCGCCGGTTCGCCGCAGACGGCGCGGCCGTCGCGATCCTGGACGTCGACGAAGCCGCGGCGGCAGGCACCGCGCGCGCGATCACCGCGGCGGGCGGCACCGCCGTCGCGATCGTCGCCGACGAGCAGTCCATCGCCAGCGGCCTCGACCGCGCTTCCGCCGAACTCGGCGGGCTGACCACCCTGGTCGTCAACGCCGGAATCGAGCTGTACCACCAGGACCGCCCGGCGCACGAACTCGACTACGCCGCCTGGCGCCGCACCATGGCCGTCAACCTCGACGGCGCGTTCTTCACCGTCGACGGAGGGCTGACCGCGATCTGACCGGTTTCCGGCCGCCTACCGGTAATTCGTGAACTGCAGCGCGATGCCGAAGTCCTTGCCCTTGAGCGAGGAGATCACGTCCTGCAGGTGGTCCTTCTTCTTGCCGGACACCCGGAGCTGGTCGCCCTGGATCTGCGCCTGCACGCCCTTGGGGCCCTCGTCGCGGATGAACTTCGCGATCTCCTTGGCCTTGTCCGAGGCGATGCCCTGCAGGATCTTGCCGTTGAGCTTGTAGATCTTGCCGGAGATGGCGGGCTCGTCGGCCTCGAACGCCTTCAGCGAGATACCGCGCTTGATCAGCTTCTCCTTGAACACCTCGACCGCCGCGAGCGCGCGCTCCTCGGTCTCCGACTCGATCACGAGCGACTCCTCGCCCGACCAGTCGATCTTGGTGCCGGTGCCGCGGAAGTCGAAGCGCGTGGACAGCTCCTTGCCCGCCTGGTTCAGCGCGTTGTCCACCTCCTGCCGGTCGACCTTGCTCACCACGTCGAAAGAGGGATCAGCCACGTGTTCTCACACCTCGTACTCGGGTTCTCAGGGTTACCCGCCAGCCTAGCCGTATCCCGGTTGCCGACCGCCCGACGGCGTTGGGTACTCTCTTCGATGGCTGGTGGCGACACCGGCTACGGCGAGTTGCCCGAGCGGCCAAAGGGATCTGACTGTAAATCAGACGGCACTGCCTTCGGGGGTTCGAATCCCTCACTCGCCACACCAGCCGAAACGCCCCGCTGACCTGCGACAACAGGCCAGCGGGGCGTTCGTCGTCTATGCGGCCGTGTGCGGCCGCAGGCGGCCCCATGTGAGCGTTTGGGGGCAATACGGGGGAGAGCCTCGGCCGCCCGGTGCTACCCGAACGACCTCGCCGTGCACCTCCGGGGCCAACATCGCTCGCGCAGCCGCGCCGCCCGAAAAAGAGGCTGAACCACTAGTTGGCCTCCCTTGTGGTTCAGCCTCTTTGAAGCCGCTCGGTGACAGGGGTGACATAGAAGAAGAGTGGGAAGAAGAGTGTCACTCAAGGTGTCACTGCCGTGTCACACCTGTTTTCGCAGGTCAAGCGGCATTAAGTGACAGAGTGACAGGTGTGACACCCAGGACATCCCCGCAGGTGTCACAGGTCCGCCGGGTTCGAGGTGAGGCGCTCAGATCGCCTGTGCCGCGCACAACACGAGTTCTGGTGTGTTTTGGTCGCACAAGACGTTGAAGGGGGTCCAAATGGCAACTGAGTGGCCGAAGCAAGCTGGGGTTGGACTCACCGGTGTTCGCCTCGCTGTGCGGCATGCTGCCCCCGAGGTACGTAACCTGACTTCGAGCGAAGACCACTCGGAAGGAGAGCGCGGACGGATGCCCGGAGACGACTTCACTCCTGACTTCGCCCGCGAAGAACTTCGGGCGGTCTGCGAGGACTTGGGACTGAGTTCGGATAGGGCCGAGCTTGTGCGGATGGGATCGAACGCCCTGTTTCGACTCGCCGACCGCCCTGTGATGGCGCGCGTGGGCCGTTCGGTTGCGTCGAGCGAAAAAGAAACCGCCATTGCTTCTTGGCTCGCAAGCTACGATTTCCCATCGGTGCGACTTGCTGGTGATGGGCGAACCCATGTTGGCCCTGCGGGAATGCCGGTAACGTTCTGGGAGTTCATCGATTCTGCGGAGCCATCGCCGACTGCTGCCGAGCTTGGTCGGGTTTTGTGTGCCTTGCACAAGCTGCCGCCCCCATTTGATCTCGAATTGCCGCAGTTTCACCCATTGGCAAAGCTGGATCGGCGGATAGCGTCAATTCGCTCGATAAGCGAATCTGATCGCGACTTCCTTCTCTTGCGAAAGGAAGAACTGGAGTGTGACTATTCGCATCTCGAATTTATTCTAGGTGAAGGTGTCATTCACGGTGACGCGCACCGTGACAACTTGATGCGCGATCGTAGCTCAGGTGAAGTCAAGCTTATCGATTTCGAAGATTTCTCAATTGGTCCACGTGAGTGGGACTTCTGCATTGAGGCGATCGGCTACGATGCGTTGAGGTGGATCACGAAGCGCGACTATGAAGACTACGTTCGTGCGTCTGGCTTCGACGCGCTTTCCTGGTCTGGGTATAAAGTAATTCGCCGGATTCGAGAGCTGACCATGACTACCTGGATTGCGCAACAGGCGGGCCAGTCGCAAAAGGTGGACCGCGAGATTGCCAAGCGTCTGAGCGATCTACGGAACGATGATACGCCCCGCGATTGGGGAGTGTTCTGATGTCAGCTTATCTGCGTAGTAGTCGTCGAATCGCTTTCGTGCAGCAGAGTCAGGCATTTCACCGAGATTCCGCTTGAAGTCGGCGAGATAGGAGACTACTCGGTAGGATTTCAGGTTAACTGCACTGTCGACCACTCCCATTGCCACCTCAACGGCATGATCGAGGTCATTGGCGAGAAGGTGGGACGTGGCTAGCACTGAGTTGCAGAAGGAAAGGCTTCGAACGAACGTCTCTTTAGATTCGGCGATAGAGGCAGACGCATGTTCGCTTGCTTTGGCAGAATTTCCAAGATCTCGAAAGCAATGCGCAAACTCGGCATGCAGTTCGGCTGAGTCGAAGAACCAATTCCAATCTGGGTCGTTTTCGGGCTGCCGTCTATTTAGGAAGTCTTCGGCTGTTGACAAGGCGTCGGTTGTTTCGCGTTCGTTGCCCATTGACGCTAGTCCTCGTGCCACGTAAGCATGAAACATTGCCATGGACGTTGGTGTTGCATATCCGGATGCGTTGTGGATAGCGGCACGTGCGAGATGAACAGCATGTTCGTAGTGGCCAAGAAAGTTTGCCTGATGGCTCATGCACGCCAAGACGTGTCCGGCAAAGGCGCGATCTCGTCCGGCTCGTGCCAGTCTGTAAGCCTGGTAAAGGAATCGTTGAGCAACGGCGTGGTCGCCGATGTCGTACGCCGTCCAACCGGCCCGGAGTGTCAACGAAGCGACCGCTTGAAAGTAGTCCCTTCCCACCTGAGTGTCGGGTGAAACCCTCGGAATCACTGGCAACACTGCTGTCTGGAGGAACTGGGCGACCAAGGGCTTCGACTGTCCACCGCCATATCGGTGATCGAAGGTCGAGAACATCTCGGTTGCATCCCGAACTTCCTGGACGCTGGAGGCGGACACGTGCACGGGTTCGACGACGGCTGCGTCGTCAGCATCCTGCCCGTACATAGCCTTCACCAGTAGGGATGACCAGGCTTCAGGGACTACGAGCAGCTTGGCCGCGGTGGTATCTCTCTTGAGTTCGTGGTCGGTGAGGTGGGCAAGCGCGGTGATGCTGTCCCCGATGGTCGTGGGGTATTCCAGCGTCGAATCGGTGCCTTCGGCCGCCGGGGCTTCTGGGTACCCGATATCCGCGCTTGTCAGCGGGCGTCCGAGCAGGTTGCCGAGCACCTTGGCGATGACCTGACAGGCCCGCGGCGAGGGCTGGCCGATCTGGCCACTCAGGTACTTGGCGATGCTCGTGTGACTTGGCGAGACCGCCTGACCCCCGTCCTGGCGACTGAGGTCCTGCACTCGCTTGGCCAGACCTTTGTTGCTGACGCCCGCCTCCCGCATACGAGCGTCAAGCAGGTGATTCGGCCCCTTGTTCCTCTGGCTCACGCGTTCCCCTCCTCCCCTGCAAGGTCAAGTTAAACACGGATCCGGGTTGTCAAGGGGGGCACACGCTCAGACTCGTGTGCCCCCCTTGAGAGTCCGTGTGCCCCGTTGTGTGCACTGCTGCCCGACGTCTGGTTCCGCTGAACTTGAGTCATCGCAACGAAAGCCGAACCAACACGGAGTGGAGACCGAGATGGCCAAGAACACGATCCCTGGACTCAAAACGGGGGGCGGCTTGCTGGCGAAGCTGATCGGCGCGGCGGTCGTGATCGCGCTGCTCGTGCTAGTCGTGAAGTACCCGGGCGATGCTGCGGGGTTCGCCAAGGGGTTGGGCGGCATGGTCAGCGATGCGATTGGCGGCATCGTCCGCTTCTTTCGTGGGCTGGGCTAGTCCGTCTTGCTTTCAAGCATCCGCACTCGTTCAGACAGCCGGGCTACCTCGGTTTCCAGCGCGGTCAGCCGGTCCGGACTGCTAGCCGATAGTTCGCCGTCGGCGACCTGCGCCAGATGGTCGCTGGGCCACTGGAGAGCAACCGAGATTGCGCGCAGGAGCCGGTCCGAACGCCGCCGCGGGTTCCGGTTGTGCGACAACTCGCGCAAGGTCGCGGTGCTCACCTTCGAGCGGTTGGCCAGCTCCTGCTGGGTCATCTCCAGCTCTGCCAAACGGGTGGTTATGGCACTCGCGACCTGATCCCAGTTCCGACTCATCTAGCCCCTTCCTTAGCCCTTAGACCAGCGCAAATACTAGCGCCAATCGGCCGCAAAGCACAGCTTCCCGAGGTTCAACTAGCGAAAGTAGCGCTTGCATTAGCGCCAATTGGCGCTAGTTTGAGTGTGTCGCTACGACAGAGAGGAACACCAGATGAGGACCGCATTCAGCACCCGCCGTCAGGCTGAGATGTCGTTTGACGGCACGGAGTACGAGTACGAGGACGTTCTTGCAGTTCAGGCGCCTGTGGACGTGCCGGTCTGGCGGGGACACCCCACCCCTGCCACACCTGTCACCGCTGTCACCCCAAGACCCTGACCAGCGCGAACAGGAGTGACACCGGGGTGTGACACCCCAGGACACCCCACGCCTGTCACACCTGTCACCCCGTCACCCAACCCGCACTGACCAGCACAAACACCAGTGACATCAGCAGTGACACCCCACCAACCGAGTCACCCGACCCGAAGGAGCAAGCCGTGTTCGACCAGGCCCACACCGTGAATTGCGACCTCGGGGAGCTCCAGAACAATGACCACGCCACGAGTCACCTTGTCGATGCTGACTGTCGATGACATCTGTACCGCGCTGAACGTCGCGCGACGAACTTTCTACGAATGGCGCCAAAAGGACACGGCTCCGCCGTGCCTGAAACTTCCCAACGGCGAACTGCGAATACGGGCTGTCGATTTCGACCGCTGGATGGACAGCCTCAAGGAGATCGGGAAATGATGAACGGAAAGACGAGTTACAAGGTCCGCGTTAACGAGCTGCAAGCCCGCTACAAGACGAACAAGGCGGGCGAGCGGGTGCCATATCGGTACATCGTGCGGTGGCGCGTGGGTGGGAAACGGCATGAGGAGGGCTTCGCCCTCAAGGGGCAAGCGGATTCGTTTCGCTCGGACCTCAATTCAGCGGCGAAGCGCGGGGAGGCGTTTGATCGGCAGACCGGTCTGCCGCCGTCGTTGGCTCCAAAGCAAGACAGCCCCACGGCCATGACCTGGTATCAACTCGCTCGTGCGTACGCCGAAATGAAGTGGGACAACAGCGCGGCCAAGCACCGGTCAAGTATCGCCGATTCGCTCATCGTCATTGTGATGGCGACTTTCACGGAAGGCGGGCGACGTCCCGACGCTCGCCACATCTCTGTGGCGCTCCGGCGGGCGTTCAACCTCAACCAGCGAGACCAGCTATTTCCAGAGCACCTCGCGGACGCGCTGAAATGGGCGGAAGATCACTCGCGGCCAGCCGGTGAGGTGGCGGACCTTGACGTACTGCGCACGCTGCTGACGAGGATTGGGAAGAAGCGCGACGGGAAGAAGGCGGCGCGGGACACGATCCGTCTTCGCCGGATCACCCTTCGCGGGCTGCTGGACTTCGGCGTCGAAAAGAAGGTGCTTGACCACAACCCGCTGGACAAGGTGAAGGCGAAGCGAAGCAAGGCGGTATCCGGTCAGGTGGACCGCCGCTCGGTGGTCAACGCGATTCAAGCGCGGTGTCTGCTCAACGCAGTCGCGCGCATCTCCCCGCGGCTGGTCGTGTTCTTCGCCCTGCTGTACTTCGCGGGACTGCGACCGGAAGAGGCTGTCAACCTCAAGCGGGCCAACATCGACATTCCGGCGCCGGTACGGAACGAGGAAACCGGCGAGCTTGAGTATGGCTGGGGCGAAATTCACCTGGACACGGCGTCTCCCGACATCGGCGCCGAATGGACCGACAACGGCGAAGGCCGCGAGGAACGCGGGCTCAAGCACCGGGAAGACGACGATGGGCGCACGGTGCCCTGCAACGCGGAACTGAGCCGGTACATCTGGGAGCACCTGGACGAGTTCGGGACCGCCGCGGACGGGCGCCTGGTCCGCGCGGTGCGATCCGACGCGCGGCTGTCCAGCAGCGTCTACGGGCGCGTGTGGGCTCGTGCTCGCGCCTACGCGTTCGACCTCGATGTCGTGCACCCGCTGCTGGCGAAGCGGCCCTACGATCTCCGGGCCGCGGCCGTGTCGGCGATGCTCAACGCGACCGGTGACCCCGTGCGCGTCGCTGAGTGGGCCGGGCACAGCGTGGCGGTGCTGCTCCGGGTGTACGCGAAGTGCATCGACGGCGGCGAGACTCAGGCCCGCCAGCAGCTCGCCGCCTACTTCGGCACGGCCCCGAAAACGGGGGGCCAGCGGCAAAATGGGGGCAATACGGGGGAGGCGGGAGTGGCCGCGTAGTGGTGAACGCGCGAAATGCCAGCTCAGCGGGGGTGCGCGGCGCGCGGCGGAGCCTGCCTGTAAATCAGACGGCACTGCCTTCGGGGGTTCGAATCCCTCACTCGCCACATCAGCCGAAACGCCCCGCTGACCTGCGACAACAGGATCAGCGGGGCGTTTTGCGTTCCCACTTCGCCACGCGCGGCGGTTTCACCCCGCCGTCGAGCCAGACGACGTCCAGCCCTCCGGAGTCGGGTCTTCCCGGCACAGGCGGGGCTGAACCGCCGCAGCCGGGCGCGAGTCAGATGACGACCTCGAGCGCGAGAAACGGCGGCGCGCTGCTCGTCAGGGTTAGGGGGATCGCGGCCGAGGGGTCGAGACTGTCGTTCACCGCGATCAGCGCCGGTCGGAGTTTGGCAACGAAGGAGTCGTGCTCGGTGGGCGTGGCCGGGTGTTCGGCGTCGGCCAGCTCGGCGAGCGCACGATCGACAACCGGCTCGATGGCGTCGGCCGAGCAGGCGCAAGACAGCGAGGTGTTACTCGATTCCCGGGACAGGTGCAGCTCGATGACTCCGGTCTGGTAGGCGACGGCGAGGAATTCTTGGATATTTCCGTCAACTGGTGAGATCGCGGTGTCGAGATCACCGCCGAGGCCGGAGAGGGAGAGGTCGAAGCGCAGGAAACCGTAGCGATCGGCGCGGTGCGCGTGCACGTAGAGCCGCGCGCCGTCCTGTTCGAGCGCGACAGCGAGCGTTTTCAGGCTTGGGCAAAGCCTGGAACTGAGGTTCACGAACATCGTGGCGCGGGCGCCGACGCCCAGATAGGAAGGAGTGTCGCGCTCCTCGCCGGCCAGGAAGTCGTGCTGCACCACGAAGATCGAGGGTTCGCCGTCATTCGGAGGCTTGCTCCTCGCCTTGGCCACGAACAGGTCGGTCTTGCTGGGCACGAGGATCCCGGGCAGTTGCCGGTTCCCGATGGTCAGTCCGGGGCGAGGCCAGGTCGGCTCCTTCGTTGTGCGTGTCGCGGTGATCGCGGCGAAGGTCTGACCGGCGAGGGTGCGGCTGGGCCACGTCGTGGTGGGCCCGTCCGGGGAGGTGACCACCACCCTGGTGCTCGCCGAATGAGGGGCCGCCGGGGCGGGCGCCGCTGCGCGCCGTCGAAACCATGCCATGTCTTCGGAGCATAGGTTTCGCGCGCGGGACTGGTCCCCGCGAAGCGACCGCGCGCGCCACGGCCCGGGGACCGCATACGGCACATCGGAAGCTGCTGAAGGCCGTTTTCTCGGCGCTCGCTGCCCAGTTCGTGCCCACGCAACGGATCAGCGGGGCGTTGTTCTCCCGGCCGGGGGCATACTGGCGTGATGAGCGGTGAGCCGGTGCGGGGAACGATCGAGTGGCAGGCCAACGGGAGCGTGTCGTTCTTCGCCTGTGAGGTCGACATGGTGGTCCCCGAGGACGAGCCCGGCTGGGAGACCACGGCCACGATCGTCACGGAGATGTCCGAAGAGGATCGAGAGGGCCTGCTGTGTCTGCTGGACATCGACCCGTTCTTCACGTTGTGGCTCAGCGATCGGGGAGGCGACGGGATCGAGGTCGAGATGGGCACCCCTGACCAGTCCGGCCGGGTGCGGCTCAGGGAAGTCCTTGCCGCCGAGTACGACGGCGGGGCGCAGGCGGCCAGGCGATTCTGAGCCACCCGGAACCGTCCACAAAGGAACGCCCCGCTGACCTGCGCCCGTCAGGCCAGCGGGGTGTTCGTTTGTTCCGCGGTCGCCCGCGAAACAGGGTCCCGCGAGGGGGAGGGACCCGCTCCGTGCGGAGGCGGACCGGGCGGGGGCTTGGACCGGCCCACCTCCGCACATCGAGTCTTCCCGCCGGGAGCCCGCCGCACAGCACGCTGGGCGAACCGGCGTCGTCCCCGGTCAGCGTGGGTTTCATCCGGAAGACGAAACCAGCGTGTGGCGCGGGGAACATCCGTACGCGGTGCGGTAGGCGGCGGCGAACCGGCCGAGGTGCGGGAAGCCCCAGCGGGTGGCGATCGCGGTCACCGTGTCGTCGCGGGAATCGGCGGCCAGCAGGTTTTCGTGGGCGCAGGCCAGCCGGACGCGGCGCAGGTACGCGGTGGGTGTCGTGTTGAGGTGGCGGCGGAAGGCCAGTTGCACCGTGCGGACGGTGACGGAGGCGGCGTTCGCGATGTCGAGCATGCTGATGTCCCGGTCGGGGTTGGCTTCGATGAACGCGACCGCGCGGCGCAGCGTCGCCGGGTTGGCGTCGTGGCGGTCTTCGATCGTCGGGTCGGCCAGCGCGGTGCTCGGGAACGTCGCCAGCGTGACGGTGGCGAGCAGCCGGGCCGTGTGGGAGCGGACCAGCGGGTTGTCCATCAGCTGGATTTCGTTCCGGACGAAGGCGAAGGCGCGCCGCCACTGCGCGGCCGCCGCCGGTGAGATCGGCTCGTGGCCGAGCAGCCGCACCGGTTCCCGTTCCCTCGGACCGGTTTGCGCGACCTCGCCGAGCAGGTTCGGAGCGATGACCGTGTAGTCGATGTCGAGGTCGTGCAGGCTCACCCACAGCGGCCGGTCGGGCTGGGCGGCGAGGAAGACGTCGTCCTGCCGGTAGCGACGCTCGTCCTGCCCGCTGCGGCAGGAAGCCCGGCCCGCGCGCACGCCGCAGACGCAGACGGTGCCCAGCGGCTCGACGCTGATGTCGACGCTCATGCCGAAGGTCATCCGGTTCACCATGACCGGGCCGAGCCGGTCCTGGACGATGCGAAGTCCGCGGCGGTCGCCGTGCGCGCTCAACCGCATCGACGAATACAGCTCGCTGAGCACAGCGGTCGCGTGCGCCAGATCCGTGGTTTCGATGACTTCCGGCACGGCGCCTCCCGCGACCGGGCCGGCGATCCGGCCATCTCCAGCGAACCACGCGGATGCCGTCGCGCACAGGGCCGAACGGCCCCACCGGCGAGGTACCACCAAGTGGAATCCGACTTAGGTATGTGGTCCGGTTTGCCCCGCGCTGCCAGGCTTGACCGATGAGCTGGGGACGAGGAGGGCTGGCATGAAGATGTGGGCTGCGGTGCTGGGCGCGGTGCTGATCGGCACGGTGCTTCCGGTGGCCGCGAACGCGGTGGAACCTCCGGCGAAGCCGGCGGCGCAGGGCAAGGCGCCGCTTCCCGGCGCGTCGAAGAACGTCGAGCTGCGCAAGGCGCTGCCCGAGACCGAGGGCGCGATCTCGATCAACTTCATGGACTACCACCACCGCGACGTGATGTTCGTGAGCGGGAAGTTCGGCCTGCGCACCTACGATGTGTCCAATCCGGACGAACCGGTGCTGCTCGACCACCTGACCAAGCAGGAACTGGCGCTGCCCGGAGACGACGTCGCGCAGCGGTTCTGGGAGAACGAGGACGTCAGCGTCGACCCGGAGCGCAAGCTGGTGTTCCTCGCGCGCGAGCGCACCGCATTCGGGCGGCAAGGCGGCGCGGAACGCCCGACCGGGGTGTACATCGTGTCGGCGGCCGACCCGGCGAACCTGCAACTGCAGAGCTTCGCCCCGATGGGCACCGGGCACATCACCACGTGTGTCAACGACTGCCGCTACCTGTGGACCACCGGCTACGACGGCACGCCGTCCACCGACCCGGACACCTACCGCCGCTCGGGCAAGGTGTTCGTCACCGACATCCGGGATCCACGCAACCCCAGGACGTTGCCGACCTACGTGGACCTCAACCGGGACCAGGGCGAGACCCACATGACCCACGACGTGCAGGTGGACGCGGCCGGGATCGCCTGGGTGGCGGGCACCGGCGGCACCCGCGGGTACTACACCCGGGGCTGGCACTGGGATCCGCTGAAGAACCGCTTCCGCGAGGCGACCGCGATCGATCCCGTGCCGTACGCGGGTGGCGGGGTGTCGAAGGCGACCATGCCCACCGCGTTCTCGCACAACTCGTTCCGCCCCGTCGGCCGTACCCTGTCCGACGGGCCGCGGCCGACACGGGAAAACCCGGCAGGCAGCCTGCTGCTGCACACCGAGGAGGCGTTCGGCTCGCCGACCTGCAAGGACCAGGGCCGGTTCGTGATCTCGTCGCTGACCGGTTCGGAGCAGGCGCAGTCCTGGCGCGCCACCCCGGACAAGCGGTTCGAGCTGCGCACGGTCGGCGTGTGGACGCCGGACGACCAGGAAGGCACCTTGCCCGGCAAGGACACCTTCTGCTCGGCGCACTACTTCGACGTGCAGAAGCGGATCGTGGCGTACTCCTGGTACGAGCAGGGCACCCGCTTCCTGGACATCAGCAACCCGGCGAAGCCGATCCAGGTCGCGTACTGGCGGCCGGAAGGGTCGACCTCGTTCGCGCCGTATTGGCACAAGGGCAGGGTGTTCCTCGCCGACCTTTCCCGCGGCGTGGAGGTGCTTTCGCTGACGCACGACGCGTACCAGGCGCAGAGCACCGGCACCAACGTGACGCTGCGGACCACGCCGGGCGACGCCGTCGCGCGACCGGCGGGCCAGGTCCGCAACCGCCTCCCGCTGGTCCCGGATCCGGACTACGGCACGGCCTGCCCGATGCTCGAAGGCCGCGAATGCGAGCCGGGATCCCTTTCCTGCTGCTAGCGGAAAAACGCCCCGGCGACCGGATCGCCGGGGCGTTTTTCGTCGTACCCCGCCGCTAGGTTGGCGCGCGTGAACCGCACCGATCGTCTCTACGCGCTGGTCGAGGAGCTGCGCGCGATCGCGCCGCGCCCGCGCAGCGCGCGCTGGCTCGCCGGTCGTTTCGAGGTCAGCGTCCGCACGGTGGAGCGGGACATCAGCGCGTTGCAGCAGTCGGGAGTGCCGATCTACGCCGAGGCGGGCCGCACCGGCGGTTACTGCCTGGACAAGGCGCGCACGCTGCCGCCGGTGAACCTGACGCCGGGTGAGGCCGTCGCGATGGCGGTGGCGCTGGGCCGCCTCGACGGCACGCCGTTCCGGGCGACGGCGGGTTCGGCGCTGCGCAAGCTGGTCGCGGCGATGCACGGCGACGACGCCGCCGCGGCTCGGGACCTCGCCGGTCGCATCCATTTGCTCGACGGCGAAGGCGCCGCGCCGCCGGTGCCGCGGCTGGTGGCCGACGCGGTGTCCCGCCGCCGTGTCCTGCGCATCGGGTACGCCGATCGCGAGGGCGCGGTCACGCGACGCGATGTCGAGCCGCTCGGCTACCTCGGCACCGAAACCCACTGGTACCTCCTCGCCTGGTGCCGCACGCGCGATGCGGTGCGCGGGTTCCGCACGGACCGGATCGCCTCGATCGCGGTGACCGCCGAAGTGCCCGAGCCGCGTTCGCTGCGCCGCGAGGATCTCGGTATCGCGCGCGACGCGGTCCGCCAGCTCGAATTTTCTCCTACGCTGAACAAGTGAAGAGATGGCTCGCGGTGGCGCTGCTCGTGGTGTCGCTCGGTGCGTGCGGCCGCCCGGCGGAGCCTGCGAAAGTGCCCGCGACGGTCACCTGGACGACGGGTGCCGCACAGGTGACCGGCGTTCGCCCCGGACCGGCGCCGAACACCGCGGTGATCGAGGTCGACCTTCCCGCGGGCGGCGAGGACTGCGCGAAGGACCTGCACCTCGAGATGCTCACCGAAGAGAACAACACCGTGTACGCGAACGTGGTCTTCTCTTCGCGCGGATCGAACGTGGTCGGTGCCTGCCCGGCGAACGAGCGGGCCGAGACGACGCTCACCACGCCGGGCCCGCTCGGCGACCGCCCCCTTGTCTTCAATTCGGAGGCGATGTGGCACCGGCTCGGTGCCGCCTACGGCCGCTGCGACGCGCGCCTTGGCTGCACGCCACCCGCCGACCACTGCGCGGAAGCGTGGATCGACCAGGCGACCTTCGACTCGGACGTGCCGGTGAAGCACCTCAGCGGCGCGCGTGTGGTGCGTGGGTGCGACGGCGCCTGGCTCGTGCTGGACATCACCCGCCACGTCGGCGAATGCCCGCCCGCCGAGGGTGCCCCAGGCTGTTCGTCGGAAGGCCCGGTGAACCGTGTCGTCTACCGCTGGAACGGCAAGGGCTGGCAAAGCGTGGCAGGCGCCAAGGGAGCCGGGTGCGACGAGATCAAGACACGGCTCCCGGAGTTTCCCGCAGCGCTCTGCGACCGGTTGCCGTCGCCCTGATGCCACACTGACCCCGTGGAACTTTCGCAGACATTCTCTTGGCAGGGCAGGACAATCGCGTGGGACCGGTTCGGTGCCGGGCCGCCGGTGGTGTTCTGCCACGGCACACCGTGGTCATCGCTGCTGTGGTCGCCGTTCGCGAAGGCGCTCAGCCGCGAGTACACCGTGCACGTATGGGACATGCCGGGTTACGGACAGTCCTCAAAGGACCCGGCGCACGCGGTCGACCTCGGCACCCAGGGCGAGGTGTTCGCGGCGCTCCTGCGCGAGTGGGAGCTCGCCGAGCCGCACGTGATCGCGCACGACTACGGCGGCGCGGTGTCCTTGCGCGCTCACCTTCTGCACGGCGCGAAGTACGCGTCGCTGGCGCTCGTCGACGTGGTCGCGTTGCGGCCGTGGGGATCGGAGTTCTTCCGCCTGGTGGCCGAAAACGCCGACGTGTTCGCCGCGCAGCCGCTGCCCGTGCACCGCGGCGCGCTGGAGGCCTACATCTCCGGCGCGAGCCACCAGGGCCTGACCAAGTCGCAATTGGACGGTCTCACCGGGCCGTGGCTCACCGAGGAAGGCCAAGGTGCCTTCTACCGCCAGATCGCCCAGGCCGACGAGCGGTTCACCGCGGAGGTCGAAGACCGCTACTCCACAGTGGACATTCCGGTGAAGGTCATCTGGGGCACCGACGACACCTGGATCCCGGCGGACCGGGCGACCCGCCTTGCGGACGCGATCCCCGGCGCGAGCGTCGACCTCATCGAGGGCGCCGGGCACCTGATCCAGTACGACGCTCCGGTGGAGCTGGCGACCGCGCTGCACCGCTGGCTGGTAGCACAGCGATAAATGCGTTGCGGCACGGCAGGTCTCCGCGCGATCCTGGTCGGGCACACCAAAGCCACTCAGGGGATGGGGGAGGCCCGCCGTGCGCGCGCACGATCGGGTTCGGGGTGACCGCCACGCTACCGGCGGAGCTTCGAGGCCGCCCGTGGATCGATCCGGGCGGCCCTCCCGGAGGGCAGCAGGTTCAACGCGACCGAGGTGGCCGACGGGACGTCTGCGGGATCGGCGGCGTGCAGCAGGCCCAGCACCACGCCCGCGTAGCCGGTCATCAGGCCGCTGCGCCGGTCGAGCGGGTTCGGCACACGGTCGGCGAGCACCCGCGCGGCGACACCGCGGGCGAGGCGGCGCCCGCGGAGCGCCCATTCGTCCTCGCCCGTCAGGACACCGGCGTCGAGCAGGAGCGCGGCCACGCCGAGATCGCCGTCGCACGGGTTGAGCACCGATCCGGTTCCCTCGGCCGCGCTCGTCGTCACCGCCGTGCGCAGCCGTTCCCGGTCGCCGCCGAGCCCGAGATGCGTTTCCAGCGCCAGCGCCGTGCCGATGCCCGCGGTGCCGTTGCACCAAGTCGTCCGCACCGGCCCGTCGGCAGCGAAGCGGAGATCGCGCCATCCTTCGCCGGGGACGAACTGCCCCTCCTGCCACGCCGAAAGCTGCTCGGCGTACCCGAAAGCGGCCGGAAACCCTTGGTCGGCAAGGATCTTGAGCGCCAGCACCATGCCGGACGTGCCGTGCGCGAACCCGGTCAGCCGGGGCGGCTCGTTCGCGACGGCGGTCAGCAGCCGGGTCCCGCACGCCTGCCAGGCCGCCGAATCCGAACCGACCGCACGGAGCACGAGGACCGCACCGGCGACACCGAAGTGCACATCCGGTGCCAGCGAGTCGTCCGAGGCACCGGACAGCACGGAAAGCGCCCGCCCGGCCCGTTCCGCCAGCCCCGGATCCGGTGCGCGGCGTGCCACCAACCTGGCCGCGGCCAGGTGGCCCGCCGCACCCGCGAACGCCCCGAGCGAGGTCGGGACGGGTGTCCGCAGCCAGCTCTCCACGACGTCGTCGCGCAGGCTCGCGATCCGGGTATCACCGGTGCGGTGGGCGAGTTCGGCGCAGGCGAGCGCGATACCGGGCAGCCCGCGGTACAGCGAATCGTCGCTCGGGCCGACGTGCCAGTCCCGTCCGCCGACCGAAGAGATGTCGAGCCAGCTCACCCCGGCCGGGCCGGAACGGGCGGAGCGACGCAACGCGAGCCCGGCGGCCAGCGCGCCGTCGAGGAGATCCGCTTCGCCGGAGTCCGAAGTGGACGCTGAAATGCACGGTCCGTCGCGGTTGAACCGGTCGGTGAGCAGGCATGCTCGCACCAGCTCGGCCTCAGCGGAAACGACTTCTTCGGTCAGGTTCCGGATCTTCTCGCGCGCTCTGTCCAAAGGCGACCGGTCGAGGACGCACACCGGGGCGCCCGCGCACCGAACCTCCACATCGGACGCTTCGACCTCGGTGAGCGGAACATCCCCCGCCAGCAGGTCCGCGACCTCGGCCGCGACCAGTTCGGGCCGCGGGCGGTCGCCGTCGAGGGCGAGCTGTCCGAAGTGGTCGAGCCGCGCGTCGCGATCGCACAGCAGCGCCGGGTGGTCGGCCTTGGTCAGCAGTTCGGCATACCGGTAGGTCGGGCGCACGAGCACGCGCAGCGGGAGCCCGGTGAACACCGCGAGCGGGGAATCCGGGCCGAGCAGCCGGTCCCGGTGCGCGGTCACGTTCCTCGCCGCGGCAAGGAATCCCGCGAGCACGTCCTCGCCGAGCGCGTCCCGTTCACGATCCGGCGCCGAGGACAGGAACTCGGCGAGCGCGCCGACGTTCGGCGCGCCGTCGAACGGGCGCGCGCCGGGCAGCATGCTGGTGCTGAGGACGCTGTCGTGCACCGCCCACGCGCCCGGTTCGCCCGCGATGAGGACCGGATCGATGCCCAGCGGGGTTTCCAGGTCGACGAGCACCGGTCGCGCTCCGTCGCCGACGACGTTCTCCTGGTGCAGATCTGTACCACCCAGTGCCCACAGGACCGCGAGCGCGCGCCCGAGCCGGGTGGCGTAGGCGGGCCGGTCGCCGCAGGGCCGGTGCTCGACCCAGCGTGCCCAGCCGTACCCGTTGCCCGGCAACAGATCGGGCGTGTGCACGTCCGTTTCGCCGATGGCGGCGCAGAACCGGGCGAACGCCGCGCCGATGTCGACCGGTCGTGGCCGGTAGGCGAACCGGACGCCGCTCCGGTCGGTGACCGCGGCAACGGATCTCGCGCCGCGGTGCGTGTCGCCGAGCGCGGTCGTGACCGCGACGGGATCGAGCGGGCGGTCCAGGCCGAGCCAGCCGGTGAGCGCGTCACGGTCGGTGAGCAGCCGGGTGACCAGTTCCGCGCTCGCTTCGGCCCAGTTCCGCAGGCGCGTGGTGGCGAGGTCGCGGAGCGGTCCGAAGGTGTCGAGCGCGGTCTGCCAGTCCTTTTCGTCCTGAGCCAACGCGTCCGCGAATTCCGTTGTCCCAGAAGGACTTTCCAGCGCGGTGAGCAAAGCCGAGAGCGCGGCCTCCGCCGAAGCGGTGAGGTCGCCGGGCTGCCGCGCGGTGACGAGATCGAACAGCCCGTGCGCTTCTCCTGGCAGGCCTGCTCGTGCCGCGCCGACCGCGGTTTCTTTGAGCGGCAGCAGAAACAACTCCCCAGCCGCCGCATTACGCACTGTTAGTTCGCGATTCACCACCTTGACACCCTAGCCGCGGAAGAGCAACATTGGGCCCCGTCGGCGCTGCACAGCGCTCTGGGTGACCTGGGGTTTTCGCTACACCGAGCCGTTTCGGCGCGTTCCGGGCGGTGTGATGAAAGGTGCGAAAAAATGAGTCTCAGCTTGGCGGGCGACCGCGTCCGGGAATGGTCGAGGGAAAGCGTCGACGACCGGGAAAACCCGTTCGGCCCGGTACCGGAGAAGCGAGCGATGAGCACGCCCGAGATGACCATCATGTCCAGCTACGCCACCATCTGGCACGGCCAGATCTGCTACCCCTGCTGCGACTGACCATCCGGCGGTAAGCGCCCGCCCGTGACCCGCGCACCCCGACCCGCGGGTCACGGGCAGGCGGTCAGATATCCGCCCATGGTCCGGAAGTACTCCGTGGCGGCCAGTTCCGCGCCGTCCTCGGTGCGCACGCGCTCGATCCGCAGCCCTCGGCTGCGGCCGCGGCGCGCTTCGCTCCCGGCGACGATGACGATCCCGTCGCCCTCCTTGATGAAGATCCGGCCCGGCGTGCCGCCGTAGCAGGCGTCCGAAACGGACGCGCGCACGATCCGGATCCGTTGTCCTTTGTGGAACGTGAACGCGTTCGGGTACGGATCGGACTGCGCGCGCACGAGCCGCTCGATGTCCTCGGCAGGCCACGTCCAATCGATCCGGCTGTCTTCGATCGCGCGCTTGTGGAAGAAGCTGGCCTTGCTCCGGTCCTGCGGGGTCCAGTCGCGGCGGCCGGCGGCGATGAGCGCGAGCGCGTCGGTGACGATCGGGCCGATCAGGTCCACCGTCCGGTGGAAGAGATCGGTGGTGGTGTCGGCGGGCCCGACTTCGATCGCGCGCTGCAGCACGATGTCGCCCGCGTCGAGCCCGTCGTCCATCATGTGGGCGGTCACGCCGACCTCGGGCTCGCCGTTGATGACGGCCCAGATCAGCGGGGAGAACCCGGCGTAGGCGGGCAGGAGCGAGTCGTGCACGTTGAGCGTGCCCAGCGGCGGCAGGCCGTAGATCTCCGGCGGCAGCCAGGTGCGCCAGTTGTTGGCGACGATGATGTCCGGCTCGGCCGCCTTGAGCGCGGACCGCAGTTCCTCGTCGTCGGGCCGGTTGCGCAGCAGCACCGGAACACCGTGCTCGGTGGCGAGATCGGCGACCGAGTCGGACCAGATCTTCTCGTACACGTGCTCGCTCTTCGGGTGCGTCACCACCATGACGACCTCGTGCTCGGAGTCCAGCAGGGCCTTGAGCGTCCGGTGTCCCCAGGTCTGGTACCCGAACATCGCGACCCGCATGGGTCTCCTCCCTTGACGTGGCGGCACGAGCCGAGGTAGTTAAGCAAGGCTGCCCTTAATTAGCAACCAGTCACCCACAGGACGTATATCACCCTCGAAAGTACTAGCTGAGGCTCACCTTAGTTAGGTTAGGCTTTCCGCTGCCATACGTCGACCGATGGGACTGGTATGCCAGCAGGAACGCCACACGAGGATTCCGGACCGGGCGTGGAAGTCCCGGTGTACGACGTCATAGGGGTCGGCTTCGGGCCGTCGAACCTGGCGCTGGCGATCGCGCTGACCGAGCACAACGCGGGCAACGGCGACCCGGTCACCGCGCACTTCCTGGAGCGGCAGCCGCGGTTCGGCTGGCACCGGGGGATGCTCATCGAGGACGCGACCATGCAGGTCTCGTTCCTCAAGGACCTCGCCACCATGCGGAACCCGTCGAGCGGGTTCACCTTCCTCGCCTACCTGCACGATCGGGGCAGGCTCGTCGACTTCATCAACCACAAGAACCTGTTCCCGCTGCGCGTCGAGTTCCACGACTACTTCGAGTGGTGCGCGGCGAAGGTCGACGACCTGGTGTCCTACGGGCACGATGTCACCGCCGTGCACCTGGTGCGCGGTGCGGACGGCACGGTCGCCTACTTCGACGTGCGCGCGGCCAACGGCGAGACGTTCCGCGCGCGCAACCTCGTGGTGAGCACGGGGCTGCGCCCGAACCTGCCGGACGGCGTCCGCACGAGCGACAAGATCTGGCACAACAACGAACTCCTGCACCGGATCGCCGGGCTGCGCGAGCAGGACCCGTCGCGGTTCGTGGTGGTCGGCGCCGGGCAGAGCGCGGCCGAGGTGGCGGCGTTCCTGCACGACGAGTTCCCGCGCGCCGAGGTGTGCTCGGTGTTCGCGCGCTACGGCTACAGCCCGTCCGACGACAGCTCGTTCGCGAACCGGATCTTCGATCCCGAGGCCGTCGACGCCTACTACACGTCGCCTGAGGCGGTGAAGCGCAGGCTGATGGACTACCACGGCAACACGAACTACTCGGCCGTCGACCTCGACCTGATAGACGAGCTGTACCGCCGTGTCTACCGCGAAAAGGTGCTGGGGGAGCGGCGGTTGCGCATCTTCAACATGTCGCGGCCGGTCGAGCTGATCGAGACCGAGAGCGGCGTGCGCGCCACCATCGAAGACCTCGCTACCGGCGAGCACACCGTGTTCGACGCCGACATCGCCGTGTACTCCACCGGCTACCTGCCCGCCGACCCGTCCCCGCTGCTGGGCGAGCTCGCCGCGCACTGCCGCCGCGACGACGACGGCAGGCTGCGTGTGACGCGGGACTACCGCCTGGAGACCGATCCGGCCGTACTGGGCGGGATCTACCTGCAGGGCGGCACCGAGCATTCGCACGGCATCACCTCGTCGCTGCTGTCCAACACCGCGGTGCGGGTCGGGGAGATCCTCGACTCGATCATCGGCCGCGGGGAACCGGCGGTGTCGACCGCGCCCGCCTACGCATCCAGCGGCACCCGGTCCGAATAGCACGTCCGAACTGGACAGTTCACAAGGGACATCCGAAGTAGAATCGCTCGAAGGGCGAGAAGCATGCACTCCACCACCACCGTCAAGCGCGGTCTCGCGAGCCTGCTCGCGGTCGCGCTGGCCGCGGCGCTCGCGGCTTGCGGCAGCTCCACCGATTCGGCACCGCAGGCACCGGCGGGCGGCCAGCCCTCCGGCGCGTTCCCGGTGACGATCGAGCACAAGTACGGCAGCACCGAGATCAAGAAGAAGCCGGAGCGGGTCGTCACGCTCGGGCTGACCGACCAGGAAGCCGTGCTGGCACTGGGCGTCAAGCCGGTCGGTGCGGTCGACTGGTTCAAGGAACGACCCTACGGCGCGTTCCCGTGGACGGCGCCGCTGTGGGGCGGCACCCAGCCGGAGATCGTCGGTGAGCGCGGTGACTTCAACTTCGAGAAGATCGCGTCGCTGCGCCCCGACGTGATCATCGCGCAGTACGCCGCGCTGCCGAAGGACCAGTACGAAAAGCTGACGCAGATCGCGCCGACCGTCGCGCAGTCCGGCAAGTTCGCGGACTTCGCCACGCCGTGGCGCGACATGACGGACACCATCGGCAAGGCGCTCGGCCAGGAGCCCAAGGCGAAGGACCTGATTTCCGGTGTCGACGCGAAACTCGCGAAGGCGCGGCAGGAGCACCCCGAGTTCGCGGGCAAGACGGTCGCCGTCGCGGACACCACCGGGGCTGGCAAGTACGCCGCGTTCGCCGCGAACGACCCGCGCACCGTGCTGATGACCGAGCTGGGCTTCAAGGTGCCGCAGCAGATCGCGGACCTGACCAAGGACGGCAACCCGACCGAGTTCGGCACCGAGCGGCTCGATCTGCTCGATGTGGACAAGCTGATCTGGCTGACCTCCGACACCGCCGCGCCCGCGCAGATCAAGGCCGAACCGCTGTACCAGAAGCTGAAGGTCGCCCAGGAGGGCCGCGCGGTCTTCCTGCCCTACAGCGAGCCGCCGATCGGCGCCGCGGTCACCTTCGCCACGGTGCTGAGCATCCCGTACGCGATCGACCAGAGCGTTCCGCTGCTGGCCGCCGCTACCAAGAAATGACTCTCGCGCGGGCGGTCGCCGTCGCGGCCCTGCTGGTCGTGACGGTGACCGCGTGCGGACCGTCCACGAAGGACACCGGCGGCGCTCCCGTCGCCGGTGTCTTCCCGGTTTCGGTCGCGCACAAGTACGGCACCACCGAGATCCGCACCGCGCCGTCCAGAGTGGTCACCCTCGGGCTGAGCGACCAGGACGCCGCGCTCGCACTCGGTGTCAAACCGGTCGGCGTCGTGGACTGGTTCAACGAACGTCCTTACGGGAAATGGCCGTGGGTCAAGGACAAGTGGGCGGGCTTCCAACCCGAGATCGTCGGCGAGCGCGACGACTTCAACCTCGAGAAGATCGCCGCGCTGCGCCCCGATCTCATCATCGCGCAGTACAGCGGGATGACGAAGGAGCAATACGGCAAGCTGTCCCAGCTCGCACCGGTGGTCGCGCAGCCCGCCGGGTTCAAGGACTACGGCGCGCCGTGGCAGGACATGGCGCGCGCGATCGGCAAGTCGCTCGGCCAGGAGCCGAAGATGGCGGAGCTGATCGCGACGATGGACCGCCGGTACGCCGAGGTCAGGGCGGCGCACCCCGAGTTCGCCACGCAGACGGTGGCGATCGCGGACACCTTCAAACCGGGGAGCTACGCGGTTTTCGCGCCGGACGACCCGAAGTCGTTGTTCCTCACCGGGATGGGCTTCAAGCTGCCGGAGAAGATCACTTCGCTGGCGGGTGACAAGAACGTCATCGAGTTCGGGGCCGAGCGGACCGATCTGCTCGACGTCGACCGGCTGATCTGGCTGGCATCCGACGAGGGTGCGGAACCCCGGATCCGCGCGGACCCGCTGTACCAGCGCCTGGGCGTGGTCAAGGCCAAGCGGGACCTGTTCCTCAGCTACGAGGACCCGCCGGTTGGTGCGGCGATCTCGTTCAACACGGTGCTTTCCATCCCCTACGCGCTCGACCAGGCCCTGCCGCCGATCGCGGCCATCGGGAAATACGAGTGATGACGACCGGAGAGAGGAATCGCTCCGGATGACACAGCAACAGTGGAGTAGTCGTGGCACGTGTTTCAGGTGGGTCCGGCCTGCCCTTGACCGGGGCGCAGCAAGGGATCTGGCTCGCGCAGCGGATCGAGCCGGACAGCCCGGTCTACAACGTCGCCGGGTACGTCGAGATCCGCGGCACCGATGTCGACCTGGAGCGGCTGGCCGACGCGGTCCGCGCGTCGGTCGACGAGGCCGAGTGCGTGCACGTCCGGTTCGAAGACCGCGACGGGACGCCGTATCAGGTCCAGACGGAACACAACTGGGGACTTCCCCGGATCGACTTCCGCGGTGAGCCGGACCCGGCCGGCGCGGCCGAAGCGTGGATGCTCGCCGACGTCAAGCGCGTGGTCGATCTCGCGCGCGGCCCGGTGCACGCGCACGCGCTGCTGACCGTCGCGGACGACAAGGTGCTGCTCTACCAGCGCTACCACCACCTGGTGATGGACGGCTACGGCGCGTTCGTGGTGATCAACCGGATCTCCGAGCGGTACCTCGGCGAAGCACCGGAGCGGCAGTGGCGGCTGACCACGCTCGTCGAGCACGACGCCGAGTACCACGATTCCGCGCAACATGAGGAAGATCGCGCCTACTGGCACGCGCGGTTCGCCGACCGTCCGGAGCCCGCGCGGCTCGTCGAACGGTCACCGGGTCAGCCGTCCACAGTGGACCGTCACGTCACGGACCTCTCCGGGGCGCGGACGACGGCGCTGCACAAGGCGGCCGCCGACGCGGGCACCCGCCTGTCGCGCCTGATGATCGCGGCGGTGGCCGCCTACCTGCACCGCGCCACCGGCAGCGAGGACGTGGTGCTGGGCCTGCCGGTCACCGCGCGGCTCGACCCGGAGTTGCGGGAGATCCCCGGCATGGTGTCGAACGTGCTGCCGTTGCGCGTGCGCGTGCGGCCGTCGAGCACGCCGGCCGAACTGCTCGACGAGGTGGCGGGCGCGATCCGCGATCTGGTGGCGCACAGCCGCTACCGCGGGGAGACCCTGGCGAGGGAACTCGGCCTCACCGAAGGGTTCCGCGAGCTGGTGGGGCCGACGGTGAACTTCCTCGCCTTCGAGTCCGATCTGCGGTTCTGCGATCACGAGGCGACGAACTTCTACCTCAACAGCGGCCCGATCAACGACCTGACCATCGCGGTCTACGAACGCCCACGCGGCAGGGGGATGCGCGTCGAGTTCGATGCTGATGCCGCCGTCGCCGGGCCCGGGGAACTGGCCGTGCACCAGCGACGGTTCCTCCGCGTGCTCGACGCGATCGTGACCGAGCCGGAGCTGCCCGTCGGACGGATCGAGCTGCTCGAACCGGACGAGCGGGAACAGGTACTCGACCGCTTCGGCGCTTCGCCTTACCCGTCCGACGAAGTGAGCTGGCCCGGCGCGTGCGAGGCACGGGCGCGGGAAACCCCGGACAAGGTCGCGGTCGTCTGCGAGGACGAACGGCTGACCTATGCGGAACTGGACGCGCGCGCGAACCAGCTCGCACATCTGTTGCGGGACACCGGAATCGGCCGCGAGGACGTGGTCGGCGTCGCGCTGCCGCGGTCGGCCGATCTCGTGGTGGCGCTGCTCGGCGTCATGAAGGCGGGCGCGGCCTACCTCCCGCTCGACCTCGACCACCCGCGCGAGCGGATCGCGTACATGCTCACCGACGCCAGCGCCCGCGTGGTCGTCTCCACCACCGGGCTGGCCGGGGAACTGCCCGAAGTGGACACGGTGTTGCTCGACACCGCCGATCTGTCCACACAGGACACCGGACCGACCGGTGTGGACATCCCGCTCGACGCCGCCGCGTACGTCATCTACACCTCGGGGTCCACCGGGAAGCCCAAGGGCGTCGTGGTGCCGCACGACGGCGTGGGCAGCCTGATGGCGACCGCGACCGAGCGCATCGGGATCACGCGGGACAGCCGGGTGGCGCAGTTCGCCTCGGTCGGGTTCGACGTCACGGTGTGGGACCTGGTGATGTCGTTGTGCGTCGGCGGGACCGTGGTCGTGGTGCCGAGCGAGCGGCGCGTCGCGGGCGCGGCGCTGACCTCGTACCTCGCCGAGCACCGCGTGACGAACATGATCCTGCCGCCGTCGCTGGTCGCGGCGCTGCCCTCGGACTGCGAGCTGCCCGAGGGCGGGGTGCTGGTCGTCGGCACCGAGACCGTGCCGGCGGAGCTGATCGCGCGGTGGGCCGAGCGCATGCGCGTGGTGGCCGCCTACGGGCTCACCGAGGCGAGCGTGAATTCGACGCTGTGGCAGGCGGAACCGTGCTGGACCGGGCCGGTGCCGATCGGCGTTCCGGACCCGAACACGCGCTGCTACGTGCTGGACTCGGCGCTGCGGCCGGTCGCTCCCGGTGTCGAAGGCGAGCTGTATGTCGGCGGTCGCGGGCTCGCGCGCGGCTACCTCGGGCGTCCCGGACTGACCGCGGAGCGGTTCGTCGCTGACCCGTTCGGACCTGGTGGTACAAAAATGTACCGGACCGGTGACCGGGTGAAATGGCGTTCCGACGGCAACCTGGACTTCCTCGGCCGCGCCGACGGGCAGGTGAAGATCCGCGGGTACCGGATCGAACCGGGCGAGATCGAGAGCGTGCTCATGCGGCACGACGACATCGCGCAGGCCGCGGTCGTGGTGCTGGAGGACCACCGGCGGGTCAAGCGCCTCGTCGCCTACACGGTCGGCGCCGCCGACGCGGGGCAGGCGCGGGCGCAGGTCGAAGCGTCCCTTCCGGACTACATGGTGCCGTCTGTCGTGGTGCGGATGGACGGTCCGCTTCCGTTGACGCCCAACGGAAAGCTCGACCGCAAGGCGCTGCCGGAACCGGACTGGGCCGGGCTCGCCGGGCGCGACCGGCCGCGAACCCCGGCCGAACACACCCTTTCCGCACTGGCCGCCGAGGTGCTCGGCCTGCCCGAGGTCGGGATCCACGACAGCTTCTTCGAACTGGGCGGCGACAGCATCGTCGCGATCGGGCTGGTCACGAAAGCCCGCCAGGCCGGGCTGGTGATCACCCCGCGCGAGGTGTTCGCGCACCGCACGGTCGCCGCGCTGGCCGCGGTGGCGCAGGACAAGAGCGCGGTGGCGCACGGACCCGACGACGGGACCGGTGTGGTCGTGCCGACCCCGATCGTGCGCTGGCTCGCCGCTGGCACCGACCCATCCGAAGTGGACGGCTTCTACCAGTCCACATTGGTCACAGTGCCCGCCGAGCTGACCTTCGCACGGCTGGCTGAGATGCTCCAAGCGCTGCTCGACCGGCACGACCTGCTGCGCGCCACCCTCTCCGAGGACTGGTCGCTGACCGTTCCCGATCCCGGATCGGTGCGTGCTTCGGAACTCATCGAACGTGCTTCGACCGTCGATGAGCGGCAGGTCGCCGAGGCCGTCGGCAGGCTGGCGCCGCGCGACGGGCGGATGCTGCAGGCCGTCTGGTTCGAGGCGGACAACCGGTTGCTGCTGGTCGCGCACCACCTCGTGGTCGACGGCGTTTCGTGGCGCATCCTGCTCGACGATCTCGCGCAGGCGTGGGACGGCGCGGAACTGGCGCCGGTGACGACCTCGTTCCGGCGTTGGGCGGAACTCCTGGCTGCCACCGAACCGGTCGAAGAACTCCCGTTGTGGCGACGCCAGGTGTCCACACCGGACCCAGTTCTCGGCACGGGCGAACCGGGCCGAGTCGCCGCTTCGCTCACGGTTTCGCTGCCCGCCGGGAAAACCGCGCCGCTGCTCACCACCGTCCCCGCGGCCGTGCACGGCGCGGTCAACGACGTGCTGCTCACCGGGCTCGCGCGGGCGGTCCGCACGTGGCGTGGCGATGACGGGCCTGTGCTCGTCGATCTCGAAGGCCACGGGCGCGAGGAAGAACTGGGCGAGGTCGACCTGTCCCGGACGGTCGGCTGGTTCACCAGCATGTTCCCGGTCCGGCTCGACCCCGTCGTCGGATCGCTCGGCGACGCTGTGAAGAGCGTCAAGGAGTGGTTGCGCGCACTGCCGCGCAACGGCATCGGCTACGGACTGCTCGACGCCGACCCGGTGCTACGGGACGCACCCGCGCCGCAGGTGCTGTTCAACTACCTCGGCCGCTTTTCCAGTCAGGACAAGGACTTCCACCCGGCGCCGGAGGCGAACCCGATTGGCGCGGGCATCGACCCCCGCATGCCGCT
The DNA here is from genome assembly GCF_018736145.1 of Amycolatopsis sp. CA-230715. Taxonomy (GTDB): domain Bacteria; phylum Actinomycetota; class Actinomycetes; order Mycobacteriales; family Pseudonocardiaceae; genus Amycolatopsis. The sequence goes on along the minus strand of NZ_CP059997.1, from coordinate 3,445,311 downwards.
GCGCCACCGGCTGGAAATCAACGCAGTCGTCCGCGACACCGCCGACGGCCCCGAACTGAGCACCACGTTCAGCTGGCCCAAGACCGTGCTGACCGAAGACTCGGTCCGCGAACTGTCGCAGCACTGGCTGGACGCGCTCGCGGCGGTGGCGGAGTGCGATGCCGCCGGACACAGCCCGTCGGACTTCCCGCTGGTCTCACTTGACCAGTCCGAAGTGGATGAACTCGACGCGGCGGTACCTTCACTCACCGACGTGCTGCCCGCGACCCCGTTGCAGGAAGGGCTGTTCTTCCACGCCCTCTTCGACGAGGCGGCCGCCGACGCGTACGTGATGCAGCAGGTCATCGGCCTGCGCGGTCCCGTCGACGAGGAACTGCTCCGGCGCGCGTTGCAGGGCGTCGTCGATCGCCACGCGCCGCTGCGGGCCGGGTTCCGCCAGCGCGACGACGGAACGGTCCTCCAGATCATCGGTGACGCCGAGCTTCCGTGGCGCGTGGTGTCCGAAGTGGACGTACACGATGTTGCCGAACGGGATCGCGCCCGCCGGTTCGACCTCACGGCCCCGCCGCTGCTCGCGGCGACGTTCGTCCGGGGCGGCGCGGATCGGCACTGGCTCGTGCTGACCCTGCACCACCTGGTCTCCGACGGCTGGTCCACCCCGGTGATGATCGGTGATCTGTTCGCGCTCTACGGCCGCGACGCGTCGGCGCTGCCCGTCGTCACACCGTACCGAGAGTACTTCGGCTGGTTGTCCACTCGGGATCGCGAGGCGGCGTTGTCCGCGTGGCGAACCGAACTCGCCGGGCTCGACGCGCCGACCTCACTGGTGGACGGCGAAGCCGACCCCGCGCGGTTCCACCTCGAACAGGTCCGGACCGAACTGTCGGCGGAGCTGACCAACGGCTTGATCGCGGTCGCCCGTGAACATCACGTCACGCTGAGCACCGTCTTCCAAACCGCGTGGGGACTCCTGCTCGGCGCGGTGACCGGCCGGGACGACGTCGTGTTCGGCACGACGGTGTCCGGCCGCGCGGCCGAGGTGCCCGGGATCGAAGCGATGGCGGGCCTGTTCGCCAACACGGTGCCGGTCCGCGTGCGGGCACCGGGGGCGAACACGCTCGGTGACGTCCTCACCGGTGTGCAGGCCGCACAGGCCGAACTGCTCGACCACCAGCACCTCGGGCTCGCGGACCTGCAACGCCTGGCCGGGTTCGACGAACTGTTCGACACGCTGCTGGTGTTCGAGAACTACCCGCTCGACCGCGAACTGACCGACGCGGGCGGCACTCTCGCCTTCGACGGCTTGGAGTTCTTCGGCGCGGGCCACTACCCGTTGACGCTGCTCGTCCTCCCCGGCGACCGGATCGGCATCGAGTTCGACCACGACGCGAGCCGTCTGTCCGAACGGGACGTGCGGCAGCTCGCGGAGCGCCTCGTGCGCGTACTGGAGTCCATCGCGGCGGCGCCGGGTTCCCGGGTCGCGCGGCTCGATGTGCTGTCACGCCAGGAACACGACCGCATCGACGAGCAGGCGGCGACCGCGCACGCGGTACCGGACCGCACGCTCGCGCAGGCGATCGCCGCGCAGGTCGCGAAGACCCCGTCGGCTACCGCGGTCGTCTTCGAAGGCACCGAACTGTCCTATGCGGACCTCGATGCGCGCGCCGACGCACTCGCGGCGAGGCTGCACGCCGGACCGGAGGATGTCGTAGCGGTCGCGGTGCCCCGTTCGGCGGAACTGATGGTCGCGCTGCTCGCGGTGCTGAAGACCGGCGCCGCGTACCTGCCGCTGGACACCGACTACCCGGCCGAGCGGATCGAGTTCATGCTCGCCGACTCCGGTGCCCGGCAGGTGGTGCTCGCCGATGCCGCCGTGCCCGTGCTCGATGGGATCGAGTACGTCGATGTCCGTTCCGGTACGACCGGTGAGCCGGTGGTTTCCCGTGCCGTGCTGGACAATCCGGCGTACCTGATCTACACCTCCGGTTCCACCGGACGTCCCAAGGGCGTGCTGGTCAGCCACCGCGCGATCGTGAACCGGCTGGCCTGGATGCAGGGGCAGTACGGGCTCGAACCCGGTGACCGGGTGCTGCAGAAGACGCCGTCGAGCTTCGACGTTTCGGTGTGGGAGTTCTTCTGGGCGCTCGTCGAAGGCGCGACCGTGGTACTCGCGCGGCCCGACGGGCACCGCGACCCCGAGTACCTCGCCGAGGTGATCCGGCGCGAGTCGATCACGACCGTCCACTTCGTACCGTCGATGCTCGCCGCCTTCCTGCGCGAGATCGACGATCCCGCGTTCTCGTCGACGCTGCGCCGCGTGTTCTCCAGCGGAGAGGCACTCCCCGGCGACACGGCGACGCGCTGGCTGGCGCTCACCGGGGTTCCGCTGCACAACCTCTACGGGCCGACCGAAGCCGCGGTCGACGTCAGCTGGTTCCCCTGTGGTGACGCCGAAAGCACCACCGTCCCTATCGGACGTCCGGTGTGGAACACCCGCCTGCACGTGCTCGACACGTCACTGCGGCCGGTGCCCGACGGCACCCCGGGAGAGCTGTACCTCGCGGGCGTCCAACTCGCTCGCGGCTACCATGGCCGCGCCGCGCTCACGGCGGAGCGGTTCGTCGCTGATCCGTTCGGGGGCCCGACAGGCACAGCGGCGCGGAGCGCCTCGTTGGGGGGTGGTGGCCGGGCGACGGGTGGGCAGATGTACCGCACGGGTGACCTGGTGCTTCGCCGGTCGGACGGTGCGCTGGAGTACCTCGGCCGCACCGACCGTCAGGTGAAGGTGCGCGGCAACCGGATCGAACTCGGCGAGATCGAAGCGGCGCTCGTGCGGCAGGCCGGGATCGCCCAAGCGGCCGTGACCGTCCGGGAAAACTCCCTGATCGGTTATCTCGTCGGAGAATCCACTGTAGACAGTGCTGCGCTGTCCGAACGGCTGGCGTCGGTACTGCCCGCGCCGATGGTGCCGAGTGCGTTCGTCGTACTCGACGAACTTCCCTTGACCCCCAGCGGAAAGCTGGACGTCAAGGCGTTGCCCGCGCCGAGCGCCACCCGCGCCCACGTCGCACGGGAGCGCGGGACGGCGGCGGAGGTCGTGCTCGCCGAGATCTTCGGCGAGGTGCTCGGCATCACCGGCGTCGCGCCGTCCGACGACTTCTTCGGGCTCGGCGGCGACAGCATCCTGTCGATCGCGGTATCGAGCCGCGCCCGCAAGCGGGGCATGAAGATCAGCCCGCGCCAGGTCTTCGAACACCGGACACCCGCGGCACTGGCCGCGCTCGCGGGCCCCGCGCCGTCGTCCGAGCCCGTGGCAGCGGAGGACGGTGTCGGTGACGTTCCGCCGTTGCCGATCGTGCACTGGCTGCGCGAACGCGGCGGCCCGATCGGGCGGTTCAGCCTGTCGATGCTGGTGCGCACGCCGATCGGCGCGGACGTCGAAGCGCTGGCCTCGGTCCTGCAAGCGCTGCTCGACCACCACGACGCGCTCCGGGTCCGGCTGACGGTCGTCGGCGGTGCTGTGTGGACACTCGAAACCCGGCCCGCCGGAACCGTTTCAGCCGTCGACGTGCTGCGCAGGGTGTCCGTTGTGGACGATCTTCGCGCGCTGGTGGCCGACGAGGCGTCGGCGGCGGCCGACCGCTTGGACCCCGAAGCGGGGGCCATGGTGCAGGCCGTCTTCTTCGACGCGGGTGCCGACGAACCGGGCCGCCTGCTGCTCGTGGTGCACCACCTCGCGATCGACGGGGTGTCGTGGCGCGTCCTGGCCGAGGACCTGGTGACCGCGTGGGAAGCGGTGTCGCGTGGCGTCACCCCGGTGCTCGAACCGGCCGGCACCTCGATGCGTGCTTTCTCGAAGGCGGTCACCGAACAGGCCCACGCCCGGCACCGCCTCGACGACCTGGCGCACTGGACCGAGACGCTCGCTCCCGGTGCGGAGCTGCTGCCGGAGTACCGCGGTGGCGGCACCTTCGGATCCGCATCCCGGCGCGTCGCCCGGCTTTCGGTGGCCGAGACGAAACCGCTGCTCTCGGGCGACGTCACCGGCAAGCTCCTGGACGCGCTGCACGTCGCGGTGAACCGGTGGCGCGGCCGGGACGGCGAGCTGCTCGTCGACTTGGAACGGCACGGCCGCGAAGACGTGTCCGGTTCGGACACCGCGCGCACGGTCGGCTGGTTCACCGCGATCGAACCGGTCAGGCTCGGCCGCGACGCGACGGTCTCCGACGGGGGCATCTCGTACGGCATGCTCCGGTACCTCAACGCGCAGACGGCGCCACTGCTGGCCGGGGCGGCGTCCGCGCAGGTGCTGGTCAACTACCTCGGCCGCGGTCCGGTGCCGGACGACGGCGACTGGACGGTCGCCGCGGAAGCGGTGGCGATCGCCCCCGATGCAGGATTAGGACTGCCGTACGCGGTGCAGATCGACATCGTCTGCGAGGAAACCGCGGACGGCCCGAGCCTGACCGCCAGCTGGCTGTGGCCGTCCGGCGGACTGTCCGAAAAGGACGTCGCGGAGCTGAGCGACGGCTGGCTCGCCGCGCTGCGCGAGCAGGCCAGTGCCGAGGAAACCTGGCCGCTTTCGCCGTTGCAGGAAGGGCTTTTCTTCCACGCGAGCTACGACACCGCGGCGCTCGACGTCTACACCGTGCAGGATTTGTTCGAACTCGGCCATCGGGTCGACGAGGCGCGGTTGCGCGCCGCAGGTGCCGCGCTGCTCGGCCGCAATCCCAACCTGCGGGCCGCTTTCACCAGCGAGGGACGCGGCGGGCCGGTCCAGATCATCGCCGGTGGTAACCGGGAGATTCCGCTCGATGTAGTCGACTTGTCGACAATGTTGGCGGATGAGCAAGACGCGGAGGTCACGCGCCTGCTGGAAGCCGACCGGGCCCGCCGGTTCGTCCTCGACGCGCCGCCGCTGTGCCGGATGACGCTGATCCGCCTCGGTGCGGCACGCGACCGGCTGGTGATCACGCACCACCTGCTGCTGTGGGACGGCTGGTCCGAGGGCGTCTTCCTCGAACAGCTCTTCCACCTGTACGAACGCGGCGGCGACGATCGCGGGCTTCCGGTGCCGGGGTCCTATCGCGACTACCTCGACTGGTTGTCCGAACAGGACACCGCGGAAGCGGCCGCGGCTTGGCGCGAGGCACTCGACGGGTTGGAGGAACCGACCCTGCTCGGTCCGGCCTCCGACGAGCCGAGCGTGCCGGAGCAGTGCCGCGCGGAACTCGGCGACGAGTTGAGCGAGCGGCTGCGCTCGGCCGCCCGTCAGCACGGCCTCACCATAAACACGGTGCTCAACGCCGGGTGGGCGCTCGCCCTCGCCGTCGTCGTCGGCCGGGACGACGTGGTGTTCGGCAGCACGGTGGCCGGTCGTCCCGCCGAGATCGACGACGTCGACAAGATCATCGGGCTGTTCCTGAACACCATCCCGGTCCGCGTCGCGTTCGACCCGTACGAGCGCGTGCTCGACCTGCTGCGCCGTGTTCAGGACCAGCGCGTTTCCCTGATGGCCCACGAGTACTACGGGCTGGGTGAGATCCAGCGCGAGGCGGGCCACGCGCGGCTGTTCGACGCGATCTACGTGCTGCAGAACTTCGCCGACGAGGACGCGTTCGACGAGTTCCGGCACCGCTACGACATCACCACCTCGGACAGCGTCGATGCGACGCACTACCCGATCGGCCTCGTCGTCACACCGGCGGCGAACCTGCGGGTGCGGCTGTCGTACCGCCCGGAGATCATCGACCGCGAGCTGGCGGAGGACCTGCTCGGCCGGTTCCTCGTCGCGGTGGACCTCCTCAGCGGCGACGGCACGGCACAGGTCGGCTCGCTGGACCTCCGTCCACAGGAGACGGTCTCCGCGCCGCTCGACCGTCCTATCGGGGACGACACCATCTCGGACCTGTTGGCGGCGCAGGCATCGCGCACGCCGGACGCGGTGGCCTGCGTCTTCGGCGAACAGACGGTCACCTACGCCGAGCTGGACGGCCGGATCAACCGGATGGCGCGGTTCCTGCTCTCGCGCGGCGCGGAACCGGAGCAGGTGATCGCGCTCGGCCTGCCGCGGTCGATCGACATGGTGGTGGCGCTGTTCGCGGTGCTCCGCACCGGTGCCGCCTACCTGCCCCTGGAGCTGGACTACCCGGCGGACCGCATCGCGCTCATGCTCGAAGACGCGAAACCGCTGCTCGTGGTGGACACCGAGCTACTGTCCACAGTGGATTTCGAAACGTTCTCCGCGGACTCGGTGGAAGACGCCGAGCGGCCCCTGTTCGCCCGCGACCGCGCGGACCGGATGGAGCACCCGGCGTACGTCATCTACACCTCCGGCTCGACCGGTAAGCCCAAGGGCGTCGTCACGCCGTACCGCGGCCTGACGAACATGCAGCTCAACCACCAGGAAGCCATCTTCGGCCCGGCGATCGCCTCGGCGGGCGGCAGGCGGCTGCGGATCGCGCACACGGTTTCGTTCGCGTTCGACATGTCGTGGGAAGAGCTGCTGTGGCTCGTCGAAGGCCACGAAGTGCACATCTGCGACGAGGAACTCCGCCGCGACGCGGCCGCGCTGGTCGCCTACTGCGACGCGCGGCGGATCGACGTCGTCAACGTGACGCCGACCTACGCGCACCTGCTCTTCGAAGAAGGCATGCTGCGCGACGACAACGGCGGTCATCGACCGGTGCTGGTGCTGCTCGGCGGGGAAGCGGTGTCCGAATCGGTGTGGGCGCGGCTGCGCGACACCGAGGGCGTGTACGGCTACAACCTCTACGGTCCTACCGAATACACGATCAACACGCTCGGCGGCGGCACCGAAGACAGCGCGACCCCGACCGTGGGCCGCGAGATCTGGAACACCCGTGCGCACATCCTCGACCGATGGCTGCGGCCCGTCCGCGACGGAGTGCCCGGCGAGCTGTACATCAGCGGTCTCGGCCTCGCCCGCGGTTACCTGCACCGGCACGCGCTGACCGCCGAACGCTTCGTCGCCGATCCGTTCGGCAGTCCCGGTGCCGCAATGTACCGCACTGGTGACCTGGTGCGACGCCGTCCGGACGGCAACCTGGACTTCCTCGGCCGTACCGACGACCAGGTCAAGATCCGCGGCTACCGGGTGGAACTGGGCGAGATCGAAACCGTCCTTTCCGGACACCCACTGGTCGCGCAGGCCGCCGTGATCGCGCGCGACGATCCTTCGGCCCCCGGTCTGAAGCGCCTGGTCGGTTACGTCGTTCCGGCCGATGTGGACGCCGGGGCGCGCGCCGAGGTCGAAGCAGAGCAGGTCGGCGAGTGGCAGCAGATCTACTCCGACGAGTACACCGAGATCCCGACGGCACTGTTCGAAGAGGACTTCGCGGGCTGGGATTCCAGTTACGACGGCGACCCGATCCCGGTCGAGCACATGCGGGAGTGGCGCGCGGCGACCGTCGAGCGGATCACCGAGCTGTCACCGGTGAACGTGCTGGAGATCGGCGTCGGCACCGGGCTGCTGATGTCCCAGCTCGCGCCGCGCGCGCAGCGGTACTGGGGCACGGACTTCGCGGCGCCGGTGATTCGGAAGCTCGGCGAAGAGCTGAAACGGGATCCGTCGCTCGCGGCCAAGGTGGAACTGCGGTGCCGCCCGGCGGATGACCTCGACGGGCTGCCGCGCGGGTTCTTCGACACCATCGTGATCAACTCGGTGATCCAGTACTTCCCGAGCGCGGACTACCTCGCGGACGTGGTGACCGGCGCGGTCGAGCTGCTCGCGCCCGGTGGCGCGCTGTTCGTCGGTGATGTGCGGAACCTGGCGCTGCTGCGGCGCTTCCACACCGCGATCCAGCTCGGCCGCGGCACCCCGGCCGACCGGCTGGAATCCGCTGTGGACCGCGCGGTCGCGTTGGAGAAGGAGCTGCTGCTGGCGCCGGAGTTCTTCACCGCGCTCGCGGAGCGGCTGCCCGGCGTCGGCGTGGAGATCAGGACGAAACACGCCCGCCACCACAACGAACTGAGCCGGTACCGCTACGACGTGGTGTTCCACCGGTCACGGGAGTCCGTTGTGGACCTTTCGGCGGTTCCGTCCGTCGAATGGCGACAGGACCTTGAGTCCCTGCTGGCCGGGGACGCGGTGCGGGTGACGGGAATCCCGGACGCGCGGTTGGCTTCCGAGCCGCCCGAATCCGGCGCGGGGGTGGAGCAGCACGACGTGCACGCGCTCGGTTCGCGCCTCGGTTACCGCGTTCGCACGACGCCGTCCGCGGTGGCGGGTGCCTTCGACGCGGTGTTCACCCGGAGCGAGGCCGCGCTTTCGACCGGGTTGTACCGGCCGGTGCGCGGGGTCGAGCAGGCGAACGACCCCGCCGCGGCCCGCACCGCGAACACCCTCGTCCAGCGGTTGCGGAGCGATCTCAAGCAGAGCCTGCCGGACTACCTGGTGCCGGGTTCGCTCGTGCCGATCGACGAAATTCCGTTGACGGACAACGGAAAACTCGACGTCAGGGCCCTTCCGGACGCCGAACCGACGGTGACCCTCGCGTCGAGCAGGCCGCCGTCGTCGGAGACCGAGGAGAAGCTGTGCGAGCTGTTCGCCGAGGTGCTCGGGCTAGGTGAGGTCGGCGTCGAGGACAACTTCTTCGACCTCGGCGGGCATTCACTGCTCGCGACGCGCCTGATCAGCCGGGCCCGCACGGAACTCGGTACCGAGCTGGCGATCCGCGACCTGTTCGACGCGCCGACCGTCGCCCAGCTCGCTTCGAAGGCGGGCACCGGTGAACCGGCGCGCCCCGCCGTCACCGCTCGGGCACGGCCGGAACGGATTCCGCTTTCCCCGGCGCAGAAGCGCCTGCTGCTGCTCACGAAGTTCGACGACGGTGGGATCGCGTACAACTTCCCGCTGGTCTTCCGGTTGCGCGGCGCCCTCGACGTCGACGCGCTGCATTCCGCTTTGGACGACGTGGTCGCGCGGCACGAATCGCTGCGCACGGTGTTCCCTTCGCGGGGCGGTGAGCCGTACCAGCGGATCCTGGACTCCGCGGCTGTTCCGTTCGAGGTGCTGTCCGTTGTGGAATCCGAGTTGGCGTCGCGGATCGAGGAGCTGTCGCGGCGTCCGTTCGCTTTGGACACCGAGATCCCGATTCGGGCCATGGTGCTGCGCCTCGGTTCCGAGGACTTCGTGGTGGCCGTGGTGCTGCACCACATCACCACGGACGAATGGTCCGACCGGCCGTTCCTGACCGATCTCACCGCAGCCTACCGGTCCCGTGTGGACGGTCGTGCGCCCGCGTTCGCGCCGTTGCCGGTGCAGTACGCGGATTACACGCTGTGGCAGGCGGAACTGCTCGGCGATCCCGCCGATGCGGACAGCCGGGTCGCGAAGGAGCTGGCCTTCTGGCGCGACCGGCTCGCCGGTGCACCCGACGAGCTGACCCTGCCCGTCGACCGTTCGCGTCCTACCCGGCCGAGCGGGCGGGGCGGCCGCGTCGAAACCGAACTGCCAGTAGAGACCGCGAAGGCGCTCCGGGCACTGTCCACTTCGTCCGGTGCCAGTATGTTCATGCTCGCGCACGCCTCGGTGGCGGCGTTGCTGCACCGGATGGGCGCGGGAACCGACATCGTGCTCGGCGCGCCGATCGCCGGCCGCGGCGACGCCGAGATCGCCGATCTGGTCGGCTTTTTCGTCAACACGCTCGTGCTGCGGACCGATCTCGGCGGCGACCCGTCGTTCGGCGAGGTACTCGACCGCGTGAAGGAATTCGACCTCGCCGCGTTCTCGCATCAGGACGTGCCGTTCGACCGGGTGGTCGAGGAGCTGAACCCGCCGCGGGTGGCCGGGCGGAACCCGCTGTTCCAGGTGATGGTCGGCTACCACCACCGGCCGGAATCCGATCACGAGCTGCTCGGGCTGCGGACCGAGTGGTTCGGCATGGACACCGGGATGGCGAAGTTCGACCTGCACTTCACGGTCGTCGACCAGCCGTCCACCGACCGGATCGGGCTCGCACTCGAATTCGCCACCGACCTGTTCGACTCGCGTACGGCGTCGTTGCTGCTGACCCGGCTCGAACGCGTGCTCGCGCAGGTGGCGTCGGCGCCGTCGCGGCGGGTTCGCGAGCTGGACGTGCTGACCGCAGCCGAAACCGCCCAGGTACTCGGCGAGTGGAATGTGTGGGGTCCCGCGGTTTCGGGGTTGCCGGTGTCGCGGGTGGAGCCGGATGCGGTGGCGGTGGTTTTCGAGGGTGGGGAGTTGTCGTTCGGGGAGTTCGAGGGGTGGGTTTCCGGGGTTGCTGGGTGGTTGTCGGGGTTGGGTGTGGGGCGTGGTGATCGGGTGGGGGTGGTGTTGCCGCGGTCGGTGGAGTTGCTGGTGACGGTGTTCGCGGTTCAGCGGGTGGGGGCGGCGTATGTGCCGGTGGATCCGGGTTTGCCCGCGGATCGGGTGGAGTTCATGCTCGCGGATTCGGCTCCCGCGGTGGTGGTTGATGATGTGGAGCAGGTACGGGGAGTGTCGCGGGGTATGTCGTTCGTTCCGGTGGCGGTTGATCCTGGTGATGCGGCGTATGTGATCTATACGTCGGGTTCCACCGGGCGGCCGAAGGGTGTGGTCGTGCCGCATGCGGGGATGGCGAATCGTCTTGCGTGGATGCAGGACGAGTTTGCTCTTGCTCCGGGGGATCGGGTGTTGTTGAAGACCCCGGCGAGTTTCGATGTGTCGGTGTGGGAGTTGTTCTGGCCGTTGACGGTCGGGGCCACCCTGGTGATCGCTTCCCCGGAAGGTCACAAGGATCCGCACTACCTGGCGGAGCTGATCCAGCGGGAGCGGGTGGGCATGGTGCATTTCGTGCCCTCGATGCTGGAGGTCTTCCTGGCCGAACCCAGCACTGTCGGCTGCGCGAGCTTGCGGCAAGTGGTGTGCAGCGGCGAAGCGCTGTCGGCTTCGGTAGCGGCCCGGTTCCGCGAGGTGCTGCCAGGCGCGAGCCTGCACAACCTGTACGGCCCGACCGAGGCCTCGGTCGACGTGACCTCCTGGACCTGCACCGGAGACGAGACCGGGACGGTGCCGATCGGGCGGCCGATCTGGAACACCCAGACCTACGTCCTCGATGCGGCGTTGAATCCGGTCCCGCCCGGTGTGGCGGGCGAGCTGTACTTGGCGGGCATTCAACTGGCGCGGGGCTACCTCGGGCGGCCGGGTCTCACCGCGGAGCGATTCATCGCGAATCCGTTCACTCCCGGTGAGCGGCTTTACCGCACCGGTGACCTAGCGCGGTGGACGTTCGATGGTGTGCTGGAGTTCCTGGGCCGGGTGGACCATCAGGTCAAGATCCGGGGTTTCCGGATCGAACTCGGCGAGATCGAAACCATCCTGACCACACACCCGCAGGTCGAGCAGGCCGTGGTCACCGAACACGAGGGCACCCTGGTCGCCTACCCCGTACCCGCGGGTGTGAACCTCGACGACCTGCGGGCCCACGCCGCGGGCCTCCTGCCGGAGTACATGGTCCCGACGACGTTTAGCCCGCTAAACGCACTTCCGCTGACCCCTAACGGCAAGCTCGACCGGGCCGCACTCCCCAAACCCGACTACGCCGAGAAGGCCACGGGCACTGCTCCACGCACCGAGCGGGAGGCGCGGCTCTGCGCCGCGTTCGCCGACGTGCTCGGTGTCGAGCGGGTCGGTATCGACGACGACTTCTTCGCACTCGGCGGCCACTCGCTGCTGGTCATGCGGCTGGTCGGCCGGATGCGCGCGGAGCTGGGCATCGAGGTGCCGTTGCGGGCGGTGTTCGACGCCCCGACGGTCGCCGCGCTCGCCAGCGCGCTCGGCGACGCGGTCCCGGCCGCGGCTCCGCTGACCGTGCGGGACCGTCCCGAGCGGGTGCCGCTGTCGTTCGCGCAGCGGCGGCTGTGGGTGCTGGACCAGGTCGACGGCCCGAGCAGCACCTACACGATCCCGCTCGCCTGGCGGATGAGCGGCGCGCTCGACCTGGACGCGCTGCGTGCCGCCGTGCACGACCTCGTCCTCCGCCACGAATCGCTGCGAACCGTGTTCCCCGCCGACGGTGGCGAGCCGTACCAGCGGATCCTGCCCGAGCCCGAGGTGCCGTTCCTGGTCGAGCGGGTCACCGAGGACGTTCTGCCCGCGAAACTCGCGCAGGCGGCGGAGCACGCGTTCGCGCTGGACCGCGAGCTGCCGATCCGCGCCACCGTGTTCGAGACGGCCCGCGACGAGCACGTGGTGCTCCTGCTGGTGCACCACATCGCGGGCGACGAGTGGTCGAGCGCGCCCCTGTCCGCCGATCTCACCACGGCCTATGCGTCCCGTGTGGACGGTCGGGCGCCGGAGTTCGCGCCGCTGCCGGTGCAGTACGCGGATTACGCGCTCTGGCAACGCGAGTCGCTCGGGGACGACCTCGCGCGGCAGCTCGACTTCTGGCGCGCCGAGTTGGCCGGGTTGCCCGACGAGCTGGCCTTGCCGACCGACCGGACACGGCCAGCCGAAGCAAGCCACCAGGGCGCGTCGGTGGCGGTCCCGTTCACGCCCGAGCTGAGCCAGGGCCTTCGCGACCTGGCACGACAGCACGACGTGAGCCTGTTCATGGTGCTGCACGCCGCCGTCGCGACCCTGCTCACCCGGCTCGGCGCGGGGACCGATGTGCCGATCGGCAGCCCGATCTCGGGACGCGGCGACGCGGCGCTGGAGGATCTCGTCGGGTTCTTCCTCAACACGCTCGTGCTGCGGACCGACACCGGCGGCGACCCGACGTTCGGCGAACTGTTGGCCCGGGTCCGCGACACCGACCTCGCCGCGTTCTCGCACCAGGACGTGCCGTTCGAGCGGCTCGTGGAAGCGCTGAACCCCGAGCGTTCGCTCGCGAGGCACCCGTTGTTCCAGGTCATGGTGGTCTACCTGGCCGATCCCGGCGACGGGCTGGCCCTGCCGGGGATCAGCGCGCGCCCGGAGCCGGTGGGGCAGCGGACCGCGAAGTTCGATCTCGAATTCGACTTCACCGACGACGGCGGCCGCATCGAATACAGCACCGACCTGTTCGACGCGCGGACTGTCGAACGGCTCGCGGAGCAGCTGCTGCGCGTGCTGACGGACGTGGTCGCCGACCCCGGTGCGCCGATCGGCTCGATCGATCTGCTGTCCGAAGTGGACCGTCAGCGGATGCTGGTCGAATGGAATCGGTGGGGTCCTGCGGTTTCGGGGTTGCCGGTGTCGCGGGTGGAGCCGGATGCGGTGGCGGTGGTTTTCGAGGGTGGGGAGTTGTCGTTCGGGGAGTTCGAGGGGTGGGTTTCCGGGGTTGCTGGGTGGTTGTCGGGGTTGGGTGTGGGGCGTGGTGATCGGGTGGGGGTGGTGTTGCCGCGGTCGGTGGAGTTGCTGGTGACGGTGTTCGCGGTTCAGCGGGTGGGGGCGGCGTATGTGCCGGTGGATCCGGGTTTGCCCGCGGATCGGGTGGAGTTCATGCTCGCGGATTCGGCTCCCGCGGTGGTGGTTGATGATGTGGAGCAGGTACGGGGAGTGTCGCGGGGTATGTCGTTCGTTCCGGTGGCGGTTGATCCTGGTGATGCGGCGTATGTGATCTATACGTCGGGTTCCACCGGGCGGCCGAAGGGTGTGGTCGTGCCGCATGCGGGGATGGCGAATCGTCTTGCGTGGATGCAGGACGAGTTTGCTCTTGCTCCGGGGGATCGGGTGTTGTTGAAGACCCCGGCGAGTTTCGATGTGTCGGTGTGGGAGTTGTTCTGGCCGTTGACGGTCGGGGCCACCCTGGTGATCGCTTCCCCGGAAGGTCACAAGGATCCGCACTACCTGGCGGAGCTGATCCAGCGGGAACGGGTGGGCATGGTGCATTTCGTGCCCTCGATGCTGGAGGTCTTCCTCGCCGAGTCCGCCGCCGCTTCGTGTACTTCGTTGCGGCGCGTGGTGTGCAGCGGCGAAGCGCTTTCGGCTGGCGTTGCGGCCCGGTTCCGCGAGGTGCTGCCGGACGCGAGCTTGCACAATCTCTACGGTCCGACCGAGGCTTCGGTGGATGTGACCTCGTGGACATGTACCGGAGATGAGACGGGGCTGGTGCCGATCGGGCGGCCGATCTGGAACACCCAGACCTACGTCCTCGACCACGCCCTGAATCCGGTGCCGCCGGGTGTCGCGGGCGAGCTGTACCTGGCTGGTGTGCAACTCGCACGCGGTTACCTGGGGCGTGCGGGCCTGACTGCCGAGCGGTTCGTGGCGAATCCGTTCACTCCGGGGGAGCGGCTTTACCGCACCGGTGACCTGGCGCGGTGGAGCTTCGATGGGGTGCTGGAGTTCCTGGGCAGGGTGGATCACCAGGTCAAGGTCCGGGGTTTCCGGATCGAACTGGGCGAGATCGAAACCGTCCTGACCTCCCATCCTGAGGTCGACCAAGCCGTGGTCCTCGCCCACGACGGCGCCCTGGTCGCCTACCCCGTACCCGCGAGCGTGGACCTTGCTGACCTGCGGACCCATGCCGCGGCCGCCCTCCCGGAGTACATGGTCCCGACGACGTTTAGCCCGCTAAACGCACTTCCGCTGACCCCTAACGGCAAGCTCGACCGGGCCGCCCTCCCCAAACCCGACTACGCGGGCCTGGTCACGGACGGGGCGCCGAGGACCCCGCGCGAGGAGGTCCTGTGCGGGCTCGTCGCCGGGGTGCTCGGGCTCGAGCGGGTCGGCGTCGACGACGACTTCTTCGCGCTCGGCGGCGACAGCATCGTGGCCATGCAGCTCGTCGCCCGCGCCAGGGCCGAGGGCCTCGTGCTGAGCCCGCGCGACGTCTTCCGGCACAAGACCGCCGCTGGGCTCGCCGCGGTCGCGGGCACCCGCGACACGACCGCGGGCTCGCTCGACGCCGAGCTGCTGACCCTCGACGAGGCGGAACGCACCGAGGTCGAGGGCACAGCGCTGCCGGTGACGCCGCTGCAGGCTGGCCTGCTGTTCCACGCGTCGATGGACACCGACGACGAGGACGTCTACACGGTCCAGGTGTCGTTCGACCTCGAAGGCGACATCGACGGGGCCCGGCTGAAGGAGGCCGCGGCGGCGCTGCTGGACCGGCACCCGAACCTCCGCGCCGGGTTCCGCTACCTGCGATCCGGGCGTCCGGTGTCGATCGTGCCGAAGGCGGTCACGCTGCCGTGGCGCGAGGTCGCCCTGCCCGACGAGCAGGCGTGGGAGCACGCGCTCGGCCAGGAGCGCCGACGGTTCGACCCCGCGGAGCCACCGCTGATCCGGTTCCTGCTCGCGCGGGTCGGCGACGGGTACCGGTTCGCGGTGTCCCACCAGCACCTGCTGATGGACGGCTGGTCCGTGCCGCAGCTGATGCGGGAACTCGCCGAGCTGTACGACGGCAGCGCGGCGGAGCCGGTGCGCTTCCGCGACTACCTGCGCTGGCTGTCCGAACAGGACACCGAGGCGGCGCGCGCGGCGTGGGCACTCGAACTGGAAGGGTTCGAAGAACCGGCGCGGTTGGTGCCCGCGGACCCGAACCGGGTCGCCGCGGCGCCGCTGCGGCGCACCGAGTTCCTCCCCGAAGACCTCACCGCGCGGCTCACCGCGTTCGCCCGCACTCGCGGCCTGACGGTGAACACCCTGGTCCAGGCCGCGTGGGGGCTTCTGCTCGGGCGGCTCACCGGTCGCGAGGACGTGGTGTTCGGCGCGACGGTCTCGGGCAGGCCGGGCGAGGTGCCCGGCGTCGAAGCGATGATCGGGCTGTTCATCAACACGGTTCCGGTCCGGGTCGAGGCGGGGGCCGCCGAAACGCTCGGCGCCGTGCTGGACCGGGTGCAGGAACGCCAGTCCGAGTTGATGGCGCACCAGCACCTCGGCCTCGCGGACATCCAGCGCGCGCACGGGATCGGTGAACTGTTCGACACGCTCGTGGTGTTCGAGAGCTACCCCGGTGCCGATGCGGGGCCCGGATCCGGACTGCGCGCCGTCCCGCGTGACCACGACGACGCGACGCACTACCCGTTCACGTGGGCGGTCGAACCCGGCGAGCGGCTCCGGCTGACCGCCGAATACCGCGCGGACCTGTTCACCGAACCGGTGCTCGACCGGATCGTCGGCGGGATGCGCACCCTGTTCGAAGCGATGACCACCGGCGTCGATCGCCGACTGTCCGAAGTGGACGTGCTGTCCGCGGTGGAACGGCGCCAGGTGCTCGAAACCTGGAACGACACCGCACGAGACGTGCCGCGGTCCACGGTGCCTGCCCTGTTCGAAGCGCAGGCGCGCCGTGCCCCGGATGCTCCGGCACTCGCGTTCGGACGGACACAGTGGACTTTCGCCGAACTGGACGCGTGGACAAACCAGGTGGCGCGACGGCTGATCGGCCTCGGCGCCGGACCGGAAACCGTGGTGGCGCTTTCGCTGCCGCGTTCGGCCGAGTTCCTGGTCGCGATCCTCGCGGTGCTCAAGGCCGGTGCCGCCTACCTTCCGCTGGACCCCGACCAGCCGGCGGAACGGACCAGCGCGATGATCGAAGACTCCCGCCCCGTCGTCGTGCTGGACGAGCTACCCGATCTGTCCGATGTGGACGCGATCCCGGTCACCGACGACGATCGGCTGGCGCCGCTGCACCCGGACCACCCGGCGTACGTGATCTACACGTCGGGTTCGACCGGGCGGCCGAAGGGCGTGGTGGTATGTCACCGCGGCGTGGTGAACCTGTTCCACAGCCACCGCGAAACCCTGTACCGGCCCGCGGTCGAGCGGACCGGCCGCGAACGGCTGCGGGTCGCGCACGCGTGGTCGTTCTCGTTCGACGCTTCGTGGCAGCCGCAGTTGTGGCTGCTCGACGGGCATCTGCTGCACGTCGTCGACGAGGAGACGCGGCGCGACCCGGAACTGCTGGCCGGGGTCCTATCCGACGAACGCATCGACTTCGTCGAGGTGACGCCGTCGTACTTCACGCAGATGGCCGATGCCGGGCTGATCCGCGACGGCGAGTGCTCGCTCGCGGTGGTCGGCGTCGGCGGCGAAGCGGTACCGGACGCGTTGTGGTCGCAACTGGGCGAGCTGCCCGGGACGGAGGCCTACAACCTTTACGGGCCAACGGAAAGCACTGTGGACGCACTGGTCGCCCGAGTGTCCGAAACGGACCGTCCGCTGGTGGGGCGGCCGGTGGCGAACACGCGTGCCTACGTGCTGGACGCCGCGCTGCGCCCGGTGCCGCCCGGGGTCACCGGCGAGCTGTACCTCTCCGGTGCCGGTCTCGCCCGCGGCTACCTGGAAAAGGCCGCGTTGACCGCGGAACGGTTCGTGGCGAATCCCTACGGCCCCGGCCGCGTGTACCGGACCGGTGACCTCGCCAGGTGGACCGAGGACGGCAGGCTCGACTACCTCGGCCGTGCCGACGACCAGGTCAAGATCCGGGGCTTCCGGATCGAACTCGCCGAAGTGGAAGCCGCGTTGGCCGCGCACGCGAAGGCGGGCCAGGTGCTCGTCGTGGTGAGGGAGGACCGGCCCGGCGTCAAGCGGCTGGTCGCCTACGTGGTGCCCGCGGAGAGCACCGCGCCCGACCCGGCGGAGCTGCGGGCGCACGCAGGCGAACGGCTGCCCGAGTACATGGTGCCCGCCGCGTTCGTGCTGCTCGAGAAGTTCCCGGTGCTTGCGAACGGTAAGCTCGACCGGAAGTCCTTGCCCGCGCCCGATTTTTCGGATGTCGTGTCGGGGCGCGCGCCGGAAACCGAGCGGGAGCGGGTGCTCGCCACGGTGTTCTCCGAGGTGCTCGGTGTCGCCGAACTGGGTGTCGACGACGACTTCTTCGCGCTGGGCGGCGACAGCATCGTCGCCATGCAACTGGTGAGCCGGACCCGCGCGGCGGGCCTGCGGATCACGCCGCGCCAGGTGTTCGCGCACCGGACCGTGGCCGCGCTCGCCGAGATCGCCGAAGAAAGCGCGGCGGCGCAGCACAGTCCCGCGGACGGCACCGGGACGGTGGCGCTGACCCCGATCATGCACGCCCTGCGCGAGCAGGGCGGGCCGATCGACGGCTACCACCAGGTCGCGCTGGTCCAGACCCCGGCGGAACTGGACTGGGCCGGTGCGCGCGCCGTGCTCGCCGCGGTCGCCGCGCGCCACGACATGCTGCGCGCGCGGCTGGTGCGCGACGGCGACTGGACCTTTGAAGTGCCGGAGACCGTGGACAGCGACGAGTGGATAGTCCACTGTGCAGTGTCCACGGAGGATGACCTCCGTGCGGTGATCGCCGAGCAGGCGCTTTCCGCGCGCGACCGGCTCGATCCGGACGCGGGGCGGATGGTGTCCGCGGTCTTCTTCGACACCGGGCGCGACCGGCCGGGCCGCCTGCTGGTGCTGATCCACCACCTCGTGGTCGACGGTGTGTCGTGGCGGATCCTGCTGCCGGACTTCGCGGCCGCGTGGGCCGATCTCGCCGCGGGCAGGTCGCCAGAGCTGGCCCCGGTGGGTACTTCCTTCCGGCGCTGGTCTTCCGAACTCGTCGCGCGGGCGTCGGAACCGGCGCGCCTCGACGAACTGCCGTGGTGGCGCGCCGCGCTTTCCGGCGGCGATCCGCTGCCGCTGCGCGCGGAGCTGGACCCGGCGCGGGACGTGGTGCGGACCGTGCGCGGGATCGGGCTCACCCTGTCGACCGAGCACACCGAACCGCTGCTCACCACCGTGCCCGCGGCCTTCGGCGTCACCGTGAACGACGTGCTGCTGACCGCGTTCGCGCTGGCGGTCGCCGAGTGGCGGTGGCGCGAAGGCGGGACGGGGAACGCGGTGCTGGTGGACCTCGAAGGCCACGGCCGTGAGGAAGAACTGGCCGCGCACGCGGACCTTTCGCGGACCGTCGGCTGGTTCACCAGCGTCATCCCGGTGCTGCTGGATCCCGGCGAAATCGACCTCGACGACGCGCTGGCCGGGGGACCGGCGGCGGGTGCGGCGATCCGGCGGGTGGCCGCGCACCTGGCCGGAATGCCGTCGGCCGGTGTCGGCGCGGGGCTGTTGCGGCACCTCAACCCGGACACGAAACCGGAGCTGGCCGCGCTGGGCTCGCCGAAGATCGAGTTCAACTACATGGGCCGGTTCGGCTTCCCGCCCGCGACAGACTGGTCGTACGCCGCGGAAACCGAGGCCGCGGACGTCAACCCCGACGACGAGATGCCGGTGTCGCACTGCCTCGTGGTGAACTCGATGACCGAGGACCGGCCGGACGGCCCGGTGCTGTTCGCGCACTGGTCGTGGCCGGACGCGGTGCTGGACGAGGAAACGGTGCGCGCGCTGGGAACCGGGTGGTTCGCCGCGCTCACCGGATTGGCGAAGAGTGGTCGGCCTCGGTAGGAACGGGTCCCGGTGAGACGCGGGTCGGCGGCGCATCCTAGCGGGACGCACCGACCGACGCGGCCGATCCGACGCTCGGGACGCCGAGTTGTCCACACCGGCCCGGCGCTGTGGACAACTCGGCTTCTCGGCACCACCCGCGTCCTGGCGCGGGTAGACTGGACTGGGGCAGCCCCCCTGGGACGGGTGGGGGTTTGAGCAAGGTGGTTTCGCTGGCGGGGCAGGCGATCCACGGCTCGCGCGGGATTTCGTCATCCGTCGACAGTCCGTTGTGGACGGACGCTTGGCTCAGTCGTCGGCGAACGACCTCAGGTAGGCGCCGGTCGGGGTGCCGAGCCCGGTCTCGGTGTCGAACCCTGGCCCGACCTCGGGAGGTCGGTATTCGCCGGTCGGCCCCGACAGCTGGGTGGCGAGGAAGTGGTGCAGCTCAGGGGTTTTTCCGCCGTCGGGGTTCGAGCGGTAGACCACCGCGGTCGCGGCTTCGCCGTTCGGCAGCCGGTAAGCCGTCACGTCCCGAAAAGCGGGAGTCCCCGCCCGCTTGTACAGCACCGGGTTGGCGAAGCCGAACCGCTTGCCGCCGTTCGCCTGCTGCGCGAGTGCCTGCACACCGGCGAACAACGGGGTGGACAGGCTGGTTCCGCCGAAGGTGCGCTCGACGTAGTGCCACGTGCCGGGATCCGTGGTCGGTGAGCCGTCCAGCGGGGTGCCGCCGACCACCATGCCGGTCGCCGGGTCCGCGTCGAAGGCGACGTCGGGGCCGACCCGGCTGCGCTTCCCGTCCGGGGTGGCGGCGTAACGGTCCGGGACGACACCGCGCTGGTACCACGGTTGCGGCCGTCCGGTGGTCCGGCCACCGCCGGTGCCTCCGTCGCTTTCCGGCTGTTCCCAGGACTTTCCGTCCTTGGAGAGCTGGCTGACCGGGGTGCCCCAGCCGGTTTCCCACACCCGCTCGCCGTTCTTGCCGATCGCCACGGAAGTGCCGCCGACCGCGGTCACCCAGCTGCTGCCCGCGTAGCCGTTCAGCCAATCGCCGCCGGTGTCATTCGGCTGGAAACCACCATCACCGGTGCAGAAGTAGAACCCGACACCCTGCAACGCACCTTCCTGGAAAATCTGGTCGAAGGCCTTCCGCAGCCCCGGCGGGGGATCGTTCGCCAGCGACGCCGACACGATGCTCGCGTCCGTCCGGTCCAGGGCGTAGCTGAGGCTCGCCAGCAGATTTCCGCCCTGCGCGGTGGATTCCCCGATGGCGACGATGTTCGCGTCCGGCGCGATGCCGTGCACCGACTCGGTGTCGATGCTCGCTTCGATCATCGCGGCGTACCCGCCGTCGCCGGGTTCTTCCGGCGGCGAGCCGTCCGGCGACGGCACCCTGGTGAGCTGCCCCGGCCGGAGCCGTTGCGTGCCGACGCGGTCCGACCAAGTGTTGATGTCCCGTTCGAGGGTGTCCATCGACGACGACACCACGGCGACGGTTTGCCCGGCGCCGGTGGCCCCCGACTTGTCCAGGCCGTAAGCGTGCCGCAGCTGCTTCGGCGTGTACCCGCACGGCTTCACCGGCGGAGCCGCACCGTTCACCTTGGGCAACCCGGTCGCGGGCAGCTGGCCCCAGTACCGCGAGCACTGCTCGGCCGTCCCGGCGTTGACGTGCGGACGGCGCTCCTGCGCGGTCTTGCCACCGTCCCGCACGAGGATGGGGCTCTGCCCGACACCCAGCACCAGATCGCCCAATCCGGCTGGCACGCTCAGATCGGTGGGCGGTGCCAGGTAGTGGCCCTTCATCCCGCTCTCGGGCGGGAACACGTAGTTGTGGAAGGTCACCGCGAAGGCGGTGTTCAGCTGCCCGATCGTGCCGGTCACCCTCAGGTGCCGCCAATCCGGCTCCGTCACGCTCAACCCGGCCCCGGTCAGCCAGGCGCGGACGCGATCGACCTGCGCGCGGTCGAGCCGGGTGGTGTCGCGGACCCGGTCCGCCCCGAGGAACCGGCCATAGCCGGGACCGTCCGGATCGGACACCTCCTTCGCCCTGCGGGCCAGTGCTTCCGGGTCCTTGACCGCGAGGTAGATGGTCTCCGACGCCGGAGTGTCCACCGGGACCGGGCCCTTGTCGACGATCCCCCACGCCATTTTGGTGCCGGCTAGCGGCACCCGGTCGTGCGCGGCCGCTGTTCCCGCGGTGGTGAGTGTCAGCGCGCTGACTACCGTGACTGCCCACCGGAATCTCATCGCTCCTCCTCGAAGGCACTGGCTGGTTCGGGAGGAACAGTACGGTCGGCTGTGCAGTGTTTTCGCAAGGCGATCACTTGCGAAAACTTTATGTGGCCTGCGTTTCGCGCGGCCCGCATGTGATTCGGTTTCCCGTTTCGCCAAAAAGGGGTGGCCGAATAGGCATATCGAACTCGCCGGGTGTGAACGGAGTTCGTTCTCATGGTCGGACTGAAGAAAGCGGCGATCGTGGGACTTGCTTCCGCGGCTCTGGTCGCGGTAGGTGCGGCACCCGCCTATGCGATCAACGAGATCAACGTCGCTGAATGCAACTTCGAGCAGGGCGACTACTTCACCATCTACGACAACGATGCCGGTCCGAAGATTCACCGGTGCTTCGCGAATTCCGGTCAAATGGAGGTCAACGCCGGCCATTTCGGTGGTTTTCATTCCGGCAACAACGCGGGCTGGTTCGAATACGAGCCGGGGGACGGGTATCGCTACCGGCACACCTTCGGCAAATTCGAGTCCAGGGATGTCAACTACAAGTTCATCGGGCCCCTGCACATCGATTGAGCTGTGCCGGTCCTCCCGCGCCACTTCCCGAAATCAGGAGACACGCCCTGTACGGCGCCGAAGGACCAGCCACCGCCCGGCGAGGCCGATGGCGAACATGAGTGCCCCGGCGGCCACCGATGCCCACGGCAACGTGGCCACCAGTGCGACACAGCCGAAGACGCCGAGGGCGTTGAGCCAGCGCGGCCAGCGACGCTGGTCGGCGGGCTGGGTGTACGCGGAGGCGTTGGCGATGGCGTAGTAGACGAGCACGCCGAAGGACGAAAACCCGATCACGCCGCGCAAGTCGAGGGTGAGCACGAGGGCGGAGACCACGACGGCGAGCGCGGCTTCGGCGTGGTGCGGCACCTTGAACCGGGGGTGCACGGCGGCCAGCCAGGTGGGCAGGTCGCGGTTGCGTGCCATGGCGAGGCCGGTGCGGCCGATGCCCGCGATGAGTGCCAGCAGCGCACCGAGGCTCGCTACCGCACCGCCGATGCGCACGACGGGTTCGAGACCGCCCGCACCGGCTGCGCGGATGGCTTCCGACAACGGAGCTGCCGCGGCGGCGAGCCGGTCGGGACCGGCGGCGAGCAGCGCGGCGACGCCGACGACGAGGTAAAGCGCGACCGCGATGGCCAACGCGGTGGTGATCGCGCGCGGGATGGTACGCCGCGGATCGGTGACCTCCTCGCCCATGGTGGCGATGCGGGCGAACCCCGCGAAGGCGAAGAACAGCAGCCCGGCGGCCTGCAGCGTGCCGTACACGCCACCGCGGGTGAGGTCCGCCCAGCCGCCGAGGTTCGCGGCGGTGGCGCCCCCGCCGGTCGCGATGCCGAGCACGACCACGGCCAGCGCGAGCAGGGTGAGGCCGACCAGCACGCGCGTGAGGATCGCGGTCTTGGTCACGCCCCGGTAGTTCAGCGCCGCGAGCGCGAGCACCCCGGCGACGGCGACCACCCGCTGTGCCCACCACGGACCGGGTACCGCGTAGCTCGCGAAGGTCAACGCCATCGCCGCGCACGAGGCGGTCTTGCCGATCACGAAGCCCCATCCGGCGGTGAACCCCCACCAGTGCCCGAGGCGTTCGCGGCCGTAGACGTAGGTGCCGCCCGAAAGCGGGTACACCGCCGCGAGCTGCGCGGACGCCGTCGCGTTGCAGTAGGCGATCACCGCCGCGATTGCCAGGCCGATCAGCATTCCGGTGCCCGCCGCCCGCGTCGCGGGCCCGAACACCGCGAACACGCCCGCCCCGACCATCGAGCCGAGCCCGATGACCACGGCGTCGGCCGTGCCGAGCCGACGGCTCAAGTCTGGTGAGTTCATCTCGTCCGTTCCGCAGTCGGGAATGCCGGGCGTCACCCTACGTGCCGAAGGTTTCCAAGCGGTGACGTCGCGGGTTGCCCGCGCAGTCTTTTTTGGCTGGCTGTGCGTCCCGGAACGAGCGGAACGAATTGTGGCGCCGGTATCGGTCACGACAGGCTTTTCGCCACTACTACTGGGAAATTTTGCTGAAAGGGTGTGTTCGACCATGCGCAAGATCGTGATGGCCGCCGTGCTCGCCGGTGCCGCGGTGGCGATGGGTGCTCCGTCGGCCTCGGCGGCTGAGTCCTACCCCGCGGGGGTTTACCCGAACGGACCGGCCGCCGAGGCCGCGTGCGCGAAGGGGATTCAGGACGGGCGGTGGAAGGCTTGCAGCTACACCTTCGTGGCGGGTGGCCAAGCGGTGCTCTGGGTCGTCGTCTGATCCACTGGATCGAGCGTCGGGGCGGGCCA
This sequence comes from Amycolatopsis sp. CA-230715, assembly GCF_018736145.1. Taxonomy (GTDB): domain Bacteria; phylum Actinomycetota; class Actinomycetes; order Mycobacteriales; family Pseudonocardiaceae; genus Amycolatopsis. Next base: position 3,421,469 of record NZ_CP059997.1, on the reverse strand, counting down.
TCATAGCGGTGCGCACCGACGACAAGACCCGTTCCAGGCGAGACGGGCCGAGTTGTCCACAACCGCGCGGCAGTGTGGAGAACTCGGCCCCTCGACCCGCTTTCGCGCCCCGCTCGCACCGGGCCCCGGTAGACTGGGCTGGGGCAGCCCCCCGGGATCGGGTGGGGGATTGGCTCCAGTAAAGGAAATCCTCCCCACGCTCCGGGCCGCGCCGTCCACGTCCGTCAGCGGTGATCCGACCAGGCCGCCCACAGCGTCGCGTACCGCCCGCCCGACGCCACGAGTTCGTCGTGCGTGCCGGTTTCCACCACGCGCCCGGCGTCGAGCACGACGACCCGGTCCGCGCCCGCGGCCTGCGTCAGCCGGTGCGCCACCACCAACCCGGTCCGGCCCGAAAGCGCGGCGTCCGCGGCCTTTTCGAGCACTTTGGATCCGGCGCTGCCCGCTTCGGCGGTCGCTTCGTCGAGGATCGCGATCGGCGGATCGGTCAGCACGAGCCTCGCCAGCGCGAGCTGCTGCGACTGCGTGACGGTCAACCGGTGCCCGCCGTCGCCGACCACAGTGGACAGTCCATCCGGGAGCGCGCGCACCCAGTCCGAGGCTCCGACGCGGTCCAGCGCACCGTGCAACTCGGACTCCGTGGCGTCGGCTTTCGCCAGCCGGAGGTCCTCGGCCAGGGGCCCGGCGAAGACGTGCACCTCTTGGCTGATCAGGGAAACGGTCTCCCGCACCCCCGACGGCCCCAGCTCCGCCACATCGACGCCGCCGAGCGTGATCGACCCCGCCGACGGGTGGTGGATCCCGGCGATCAGCTTCGCCAGTGTGGTCTTCCCCGCCCCGCTCGCTCCGACCAGCGCGACCCGCTCACCGGGCGCGACCTCCAGGTCCACCCCGTGCAGCACCTCGTGTCCGTCCACATAGGAGTGTCCGAGTCCCGCGGTCTTGATCGACGAGTCGACCGGCACGGCGGGCCGCGAGGGTTCTCGCGCCGGAGGCAGATCCGAGACGCCGATGAGCCGCGACAGGCTCGCGTTCGCGGACTGCGCGTCGTCGACGAGCGCGAGCGCGGCGTTGATCGGGTTGAACAGGCTGTGGAAGTACAGCGCGGCCGCCGTCGCGGTGCCGATCGTCGCGCTGCCGTCGCGCACCAGCCAGAACCCGGTCACCAGCACCGCGCCCAGCCCGACCAGCTCGGCCAGGTTGAGCCTGCTGAAGAACCGCGTCACCAGCCGGATCCCCCGCAGCGCGAGATCGACGGCGGCGCCGGAACGCGCCCGCACCCGGTCGACGTGCTCGTCGGCGAGCCGGAACGCGCGCACCGTCGGCGCCCCGCCCACGGTGTCCAAAAGCTGTTGCTGCTGCTCGCCGACGGCCACCCGCTGCTTCGCGTAGAGCGGCACCGCGCGGCGCAGGTACCAGCGCACGGTGCCCAGCTGGATCGGCGCCGCCAGCAGCGCGGCGATCAGGAACCGCCAGTCCAGGACCGCCAGCCCGCCCAGCGTCAGCACGATCGTCAGTGCCGACCTGCCCAGTTCCGGCAGCGCTTCGCGAACGCCGTCGGCGATCACCGAGACATCGTTCGTCACGCGGGCGGTCAGATCGCCCGACCCCGCTTTTTCGACCTGTTCCAACGGAAGGCCCAGCGCCCGCTCGACGAACTTCTCCCGCAGATCGGCGAGCATGCCCTCGCCGAGCCGCGCGATGAGCGAGGTCCCGATCGCGGTCGCGGTGCCCTGCCCGATCGCGACGAGCGCGATCAGCAGCACCGGCAGCGTCACCGCCTCCGCGAGACGACGCTGCGCCACCAGGTCGACGATGTGCCCGAGCAGGGGCGCGGTGAGCAGGCCGATCCCGGTCGCGGCCACCACGAACGCGAACGCGCACAGCGCGAGCCATCGCCGCGGGCGCACCAGCTCACCGAGGACGGCTCGTGTCCGGGCCCAGGTCGCGGTGGGGAGCAGTTCACTCACGACAGCACCGCCGCCCGGTAGGAAGCGTTGTCCCGCACCAGATCCGGATGCCTCCCGTGCGCCGAAACGGTGCCGCCGTCGAGCACGACCACCCGATCCGTCACGGCCAGCAGCGCCGGGCTCGTGGTGACCACAATGGTGGTCCGGCCCCGGCGCACTTCCGCGATCTTGCCCGCGATCTTCGCTTCGGTGACCGCGTCGACCGCGGTCGTCGGATCGTGCACGAGCAGCACCGGCGGATCCGCGGCGAGGGCGCGCGCGAGCGCCACGCGCTGGCGCTGCCCGCCCGAAAGCGAGCGCCCGCGTTCGGTGAGGATGGTCTCCGCCCCGTCCGGCAGCGTCGCGGCGACCTCGTCCGCGTTCGCCGCGGCCATCGCGCGTTCCACGGCGGGGCCGCCAGCGCGGACATTGTCCAAAAGGGACCCCTCGAACAGGTCCGCGTCGTGCGCGGCGACCAAAATCGCGCGCCGCACTTCGTCGGGGTCCACAGTGGACAAAGACGTACCGTCGATCGCCACGGTGCCCGAGGCCGGGTCGAACTCGCGGCCAAGTGCGCCGAGCAGATCGCGGGCGACCGCCGGGTCCGGAGCCACGACGCCGACCAGTTCCCCCGGCGAGACCTCCAGGCTCAGCTCACGCAGATTTTCGTGCGACAGCCCCGAAATCCGGATCGAACCCGGCACTTCCGAGGGCAGCTTCCCGTCGCCGCCGGGCACCGCGGGCGGCGCGGCCAGCACACCGGCGACCCGGCCCGCCGACGCCCGCGCCTGTGCGACACCGGCGTTCACGCGCCCGAAGATCTGGAACGGGGTGAGCAGGAACTGCGCGAGCCCCACCGCGGCGACGAGATCGCCGACGCTGATGTCACCCGAGGCGGCCAGCCTCCCGCCCACCAGTGCGACGAGCGCGATGAACACTCCGGTGAGCGCCAGGATCGCGCCGTCGTGCCACGATTTCGCCCGCGCCGCCCGCAAAGTCGCCTTCAGCGAGTCCCGGCTGGTCCGGCGGTAGCGCGCGACCGCGCGCGGCTCGGCGCCGATGCCCTTCAGCACGCGCAACCCGCTCACCAGGTCCGCCGCGACCCCGGACGCGTACGCGGCGCGTTCCTGCTCGACATCGCTTCGCCGTTCCAGCGGACGGCCGATGAAATGCGCCAATACCAACAGGGGCGGCGTGCCCAGCAGGACGAGCAGACCGAGCGGAACCGACATTTGCAGCAGTGAAACCGCGCTGACCAGCAATCCGGCGAGCCCGGCGAGTCCAAAGGGGAGGATCAGGTTCACCGCGCCGACCCGTTTCGCGTCCGACGTCGCGATGTTCGCGAGTTCCCCCGCGAGCCGCCCCTTCGCCGCGCCGCCCCGCGAGTCGAGTACGCGTTCGGACACCCGCACCCGCAGGTCGTGCGCCGCCGTTTCCGCGGCCCGCTCGGCGAAGCGCGCGCCGAACCGGTAGCACGACGAGAGCGCGGCGAACAGCACCGCGAGGATCGCGATCCAGCGCAGCAGCGCCGTCGCGGACCCGGTCGCCACCGCTTCGTCGATCGTCCTGCCGATCACCACCGGCACCAGCGCTTCGAAGCCCTGATGCCCGGCGATCAACAGCGCGGCGATCCCGACGGTGCCGCGCTTGCTCGTGATCGCCCCGCGCAGCACGCTGCCGGGGGTGGGAAGCGCGGCAGCAGGCACGGTGAGACCTTCCGTTGATCGAACACTGAGATAGGTAAGGCTAGACTAAGCCGGACCGCCGTCATGACCACCGAGAAGGGTGACCCGTGTCTCTTGGCGCCGTGCGCACCGAGGCCGACTCCGCGCCCGGGAAGACGCCCGACAAGCCGCCGTCGCGTCGCGCCCAGTCCGCCCGCGCGTTCGGCCTGCTCGTCGCACTGGGCGTGCTCGCGCTGGTCTTCCTGCTGAGCCTGTGGATCGGCTCGCGGAACATCGCGTTCCTCGATACCTGGAACGTGTTGTGGCACAACGACGGCAGCGAAGAAGCGATCATCATCCACGACCTGCGCATCCCGCGCGCCCTGATCGGCCTGCTCGTCGGCATCGGGCTCGGCGTCGGCGGCGCGCTCATGCAGGCCGTCACCCGCAACCCGCTCGCCGATCCCGGCATCCTCGGCGTGACGATGGGGGCGTCCGCCTCGGTCGTGGTCGCGATCGCGTTCCTCGGGATCACCTCGGTGCTCGGCTACGTCTGGTTCGCCTTCGCGGGCGCGGCGATCGCCTCGTTCGTCGTGTACCTGCTGGGTTCCGCGGGCGCCAGCTCGGCGACGCCGGAACGGCTCGTGCTCGCCGGCGCCGCGATCACCGCCGTGCTGTTCGCCTTCAACCAGGCCGTGCTGCTGCTCGACCCCACCGCGTTCAACGAGTTCCGGTTCTGGGAGATCGGCTCCATCGCGGGCCGCAAGATGGACGTGGTGGTGCGGATCGCGCCGTTCATCGGCGCCGGTCTGCTGCTCGCGCTGTCCCAGGCCCGCCCGCTCAACGCGCTCGCGCTCGGCGACCAGGCAGGCCGCGCGCTCGGCGCGAAGGTCGGCACCACGCGCCTGCTCACCGCGGTCGCGATCACCCTGCTGTGCGGCGCGGCGACCGCGGCGGCGGGGCCGATCACGTTCGTCGGGCTGGCCGTGCCGCACGTCGCGCGCCTGATCGCCGGGCCGGACCAGCGCTGGGTGCTCCCGTACTCCACGGTGCTGGCCCCGATCCTGATGCTCGGCGCGGACGTCATCGGCCGCAAGATCGGCGGCGCCGAGGAGTTCGAAGTGGGCATCATGACCGCGTTCGTCGGGGCGCCGGTGTTCATCTGGCTGTGCCGCAGGCGGAAGTCGGCCCGGTTGTGAGCGCGCTGAAGGAAGGCCGCGTGCTGCGGACCAGGAGCGAACGCCTGTCGTTGCGCGTCGACGCGCGCGCGACGACCGTGGCGCTGGCCCTGCTGGCCGGGGTGATCGTGGTCGGCCTGATCGCGATGACCACCGGCGACTACCCGCTTTCGGTCGGCGAGGTCGTGCAGACCCTGTTCGGCCAGGGCCCGCCCGGCGCGGACTTCGTCGTGACGACGCTGCGGCTGCCCCGGCTGCTCGCCGGGATCCTGGTCGGTGCGGCGCTCTCGGTGAGCGGAGCAATTCTGCAGAGCGTTTCCGGGAATGCACTCGGCAGCCCCGATCTGATCGGGTTCACCAACGGCTCCGCGGTCGGTGCACTGCTCGTGATCATCGTGCTCGACGGCGGCGCGGTGCAGGTGTCGATCGGCGCGCTCGCCGGTGGCGTCGTCACCGCGCTGGTGCTGTTCGTGCTGGCCTACCGCGGCGGCGTGCACGGCAGGCGCCTCGTGCTGATCGGCATCGGGCTCAGCACGATGCTGCTTTCGGTCAACTCGTACCTGATCACGCGCGCTTCGCTGCAGGAGGCGGTGGCCGCGCAGTCGTGGCTCGTCGGCAGCCTCAACGGGCGCGGCTGGGAGCAGGTCGTCCCGGTCGCGGTCGCGGTGGCCGTGCTGATCCCGGTCGCCCTCTACTACGGCAGGCGCCTTTCCCTGCTGGAACTCGGCGATGACAAGGCGAAGGCGCTCGGCGTGCACGCGGACCGGACGCGGCTCGTGCTGGTCACGGTCAGCGTGCTGCTGGCCGCGGTGGCCACCGCCGCGGCGGGCCCGATCGCGTTCCTGGCACTGGCCGCGCCGCAGCTCGCGCGGCGGCTGACCAAGGCGGCGGGCCCGTCGCTGGTGGCGTCGGCGCTGATGGGCGCGTTCATCCTCACGGTGAGCGACTTCGCGGTGCAGCGCGTGTTCACCGGGACCCAGTTGCCGGTCGGCATCGCGACCGGCGCCATCGGCGGGCTGTACCTCGCCTGGCTGCTCGTACACGAATGGCGGCGCAACCGCGCCGCCTGAAAGTCCGAAGTAGACGGTCCGGTAATCGATTGCTTGTCTAGCCGGGTGAGCGGTGTTACGTTCGCCGAAACGCCACCGCCCTCCCGTTAGGCAGACCCAGTATGGCGCGCAACCGAGTCCTGTTCTCCACGCCGTTCCTCATCGCCGCGCTGGTGCTGGCGCTGGTCGTCGGGCTCGTCGTCGGCAAGGCGACCTCCAGTTCGAGCCAGACCGGTAACGCGGGGCCTGGCAAGGCGTCCGGCCTGCGGGTGGACGTGATCGTGAAGGCCACCGACTCCTCGTTCTGGCAGAGCATGTTCGCGGGCGCTCAGAAGAGCGGGGAGGACTTCGGCGTCGAGGTCGGCCGCTTCGGGCCCACCTCCGAGACCGACGTCAACGAGCAGGTCCAGCTCGTGGAGAACTCGATTTCGCGCGGTGTCAACGCGATCGTGCTCGCCGCGAACTCCCAGTCCGCGCTGGACAAGGTGATCGACCGCGCGCGCCAGGGCGGGATCAAAGTGATCACCGTCGACGGCACCGTCACCACGCCGACCGAGGCGTTCATCGGCACCAACAACCTCCGCGCCGGCGAGCAGGCCGGGCAGCGGCTGTGCAAGCTCGTCGCCGCGCAGGGCAAGACCAGCGGGAAGGTGCTGCTGGAGAACGCGGTCGCCGGGGTGCAGGCACTCGGGGACCGGGCGAAGGGCTTCCGCCAGGGCCTCGCCGAGAACTGCCCGCAGATCTCGGTGTGGCAGGAGCGGTTCAACAACAACGACATCGCCACCGCGGCCAACCAGACCAACGACGCGATCGGCGCGGTGCCGGACCTGGTCGGCGTGTTCGCCGCGAACAACATGTCCGGCAACGGCGCGGCGCGCGCGATCAAGGACACCGGCAAGTCCGCGACGCTGCCGGTGGTCGCGTTCGACTCCGACCCGCAGGAGAACGGCGCGCTCGCCGACGGTTCGATCGACGCGCTCGTGGTGCAGAACCCGTACTTCTTCGGCTACCAAGGTGTTGCCGAAGCGATCGCGGTGAGCACCGGCGCCAAGGTTCCGCTCTCGCTCGACCCCGGCGCGGTCGTGGCGGACAAGGACAACATGAACGACCCGTCGGTGCGAGACCTGCTGAACCCGCCGACGGCACAGGCGTCCAAATGAGCCTCGTGCGAATTTCGGGGCTGCGCAAGGCTTTCGGCGCCAATGTGGCGCTCGACGACGTGTCGCTGGAGCTGCGCGCCGGTGAGGTGCACTGCCTCGCCGGGGAGAACGGCGCCGGGAAGTCGACGTTGATCCGGGTCCTGACCGGCGCGCTCAAACGCGACGCGGGAGAGTACCTTGTGGACGGTTCGCCGATGCCGCAGTCGCTCACGCCCGCGGTGCCGAGGGCGGCCGGGATCGCCGCGGTCTACCAGGAGCTGAGCCTGCTGCCCGATCTGTCCGTGGCGGAAAACCTGCTGATGGGCCGGTTTCCCGCGCGCGGCGGGGTGGTGCGCCGCGGCTCGTTGCGGGAGCAGGCCGTCGACCGGCTTTCCCGGGTGGGACTGGAAGATCTCGACACCGCGCGCACGGTCGCCGAGCTGCCCGCCGCGACCAGGCAGCTCGTGGAGATCGCGAAGGTGCTCGGCGACGACCCGCGCGTGATCATCTTCGACGAGCCGACCACCGCGCTTTCCGGCGCCGAGGCCGAGGCGCTGCTGCGGCGGATCACCGCGCTGCGCGACAGTGGCGTCGCGATCCTCTACGTCAGCCACCGCCTGGAAGAGATGTTCGAAATCGGCGACCGTGTGACGGTGCTGCGCGACGGCGGAGTCACGAAAACCGCCCCGATGGGCGAGTTCACCGAGGACACCCTGATTGCCTCGATGGTGGGACGGGACGTCGAGGAGCTTTACCCGAGTGCTTCGGATCGCACCGAGCAAAGCTCCGCATTGCTCCGAGTGCGGGGACTGCGCCCGCCGGATAGCCCGCACGCGGTCGATCTCGACGTGCGCGCGGGCGAGATCGTCGGCATCGCGGGCCTCCTGGGGGCCGGGCGCAGCGAGTTGCTGCGCGCGGTGTTCGGCGCGGACAAACCGGAGGCGGGCTCCGTCGAGGTGGACGGCAAGCGGGTTCCGCTCGGGCGGCCCCGCGAGGCCGTGCGGTGCGGTATCGGGCTGCTGTCGGAGGACCGCAAGGAACTGGGCCTGCTCCCGGAGCTGACCATCAGGGAGAACGTGTCGGTGGCGAGCCTGACCGGGATCGCCTCGCGCGGACTGCTGTCCCGGCGCCGCGAAGCCGAGCGCGTCGACTCCATTTTGGACGGTCTGCGGCTGAAAGCGGGCTCCTACGACCAGCCGGTGTCCACCTTGTCCGGTGGGAACCAGCAGAAGGTGCTGGTCGCGCGCTGGCTGCTGTCCGGGGTCCGGGTGCTGCTGTTCGACGAACCCACCAAGGGCGTCGACGTCGGCGCGAAGGCCGAGCTGTACGCGCTGATCGGCGATCTCGCTTCGCGCGGGTTCGCGATCGTGGTGGTGTCGTCGTACCTGCCGGAGCTGCTCGGGCTGGTCGACCGGATCCTGGTGCTCAGGACGGGGCAGCTCGTCGGCGACGTGCCCGCGGCCGAGGCGACCGAGGAAGGGCTCTTGCGGCTGGCGAGCACGGGGAGGCTGGAAAATGGTGCTGCGTAACCTGATCGTCCGCGAGAACGAGTTCGGGACCGAGCGCCCGCGCGTCATCGGGTGGAGCGACGCCGTCGGCCGCGAAGGCGGCGGGCTCGTCGTGCTGGTGATCCTGTTCGGCGCGCTTTCCCTGGCCAGCGACAGCTTTTTGACCGGCGGGAACATGGCGAACCTGTCGCGGCAGTGGGCCGTGTACGGGATCATCGCGATCGGCGAGCTGCTGGTCATCCTCACCAAGGGCATCGACCTGTCCGTCGGCTCGGTCGTCGGCCTCACCGGCGCTTCGGCCGCGCAATTGCTGGTGGCGGGGTTGCCGATCCCGATCGCCGTGCTGTGCGCGGTCCTCGTCGGCGGCGCGATCGGCGTGATCAACGGCGTGCTCGTCGCCTACGCGAAACTGCCGCCGTTCATCGTGACGCTCGGGATGATGGGCGCCGCGCGCGGGCTCGTGCTGGTGATCACCAACGCCAACACGATCCAGCCGCTGCCGGAGGGCTTCTCCTCGATCGCGAACGACTCGCTGCTGAGCATCCCGAACCTGTTGTGGATCACCGTGGTGGTGATCGTGCTGCTCGGATTCCTGTTGCGGCGCACGGTTTTCGGCCGCTACATCTACGCGACGGGCTCGAACGCCGAGTCCGCGCGCCTGTCCGGCGTACCGGTGCCGAAGGTGCAGGTGACCGTGTACGCGATGTCCGGGCTCCTAGCTGGGATCGGCGGCGTGCTGCTGGCCTCCCGGCTGGACGCGGGCGTGCCGACCATGGGCGAGGGCTACGAACTCGACGCGATCGCCGCGTGCGTGATCGGCGGCGCGAGCCTGTTCGGCGCCAAGGGAAGCGCTTTGGGGGCCGCCGCGGGCGCGCTCATCACGTCCACTTTGAACAACGGCGGCAACCTGCTCGGCGTCAACTCGTTCTACCTGCGCATCGCGATCGGCGTGCTGATCCTGCTGGCCGTCTCCTTCGACCAAATCCAAACCCGCCTCTTCACGAAGAAGACCTGACCTTGGTGGCCGCACTGCGGCCACCAAGGCAGCCGGGTCAGTGCGCCGCGGTGCGGGTGAACGCGGCCCAGGCGGCGGGGGAGACGGTGAGATGTCCGGCGGCGCGGTCCTTCGTGTCGCGCACACCCACGGTCTCGGTGCTCAAGGCGACCTCGACACACTCGTTGTTGTCGCCGCCGCCTACCCCGCTGTAGCTGCTCTTACGCCATTGGTCCTTCTTCATGGATGCCTACCTTCGCGCGGATGAACTCGGCCGAGTCCTCCGGCGACAGCGCGTCCGCGCTGACACTGTCGAACATGGTCGAGAGGTGCTGTACGTCCTCACCATCTTCTATCCAAACGCCCCCGGCCGCGTGCTCCAGGTAGGCGACGGCCTGGTCCTCCGGATCTTCGTAGCCGAAGAGGTAGCAGGTGCCCGCCATGCTGCCGTACGCGCCGATGTCATAAGGGAGCACTTGGATGCGCACGTTCGGCATTTCGCCCGCTCGAAGGAGATGTTCGAGCTGACCGCGCATGACTTCCTTGTCGCCGACCAACCGGTGGAGCACGACTTCATCGAGCAAAGCGTGCAGGTGCAAGGGATCCGGGCCGATGAGGCGCTTCTGCCGGTTCAGGCGTTGCGCCACGAATTCGTCCGCGGCGACCTTCGGCTCCCTTGAGCGTTGCGCGGAAGCGTGGACCGCTCGCGCGTAATCCGCTGTCTGCAACAAACCCGGCACCACCGACGGCGCGATGGTCCGCACGGTCGAGGCTTCGCCTTCTGAGCGCACGAGCTGGCGGAACATCTTCGAAGCACCGGCGGGCAAGCGAATGTACGGCGTCGCCGTCGCGGCCTCGTCCCAGAACACCTGAACCCTGGCGCGATCCTCGTCGCTGGCCTCGTACAAGCTCAGCAGGGTCTTCACCGTGGGCCACTGCGGCCGGTTCACACCGGACTCGTACTTGCTGACCGAGCTGTCGGTGGTCCGGAGTTCGAGCGCGGCTTGTCGCAAGGTCACTCCGGCGTGCTCGCGAAGCTTCCGCAGTTGCCTGCCGAGTCGCTTCTTCAGCCGGGTCGGTGTCGCTGGCATGGCCGGAAGCTTACTGTCCGCAGTTATGGACATGTCGCCCGATTGAATGATGACGGGAGACATGTCTCCCTTCTATCGTGAATCGGTCAGCGGGGTCGCGGGGGACCACCTGCTGCGCGGCAGGGCTGTACGCCCCGGCGCGGCCCCGCTGGCGTCCGACTTCGAGGGGATGGCGATGAGCTGGTGGCGCGGCACGGACGGCAAGGTCCAAGACTTCGACGACACCGGCCCGGTCGACGAAGACGTTTTGCCCGCTAAACGTCAGCTCCGCCCCGTGATCGGCGGAGTCCGGCACCGCGCCCACGTGCGCGGTTTGCCCGCTAAAGGCGAGGTGATCCGGATGGCGTGCGGGTTCCTCTGGACGGTCAACCGGCGCAAGAAGTCCCCGCACCTCTACGACTGCCACGCCTGCGAAGAGGTCCACGCGGAATCCAGGCTCTAGCTGCGTTTAGCGGGCTAAACGTCGTCAGCCGCGCTCCGCGCCCACGGCGATGCCGACGATCGTGCAGGGCTCAGTGCCATGGTTGTGCCAGGCGTGCCGTGTGCCGTTCTGGACGAGCACGTCGCCCGTCCTCAGCACGGTCTGCTGGTCTTCGAGCCGAAGCGTGACCTCGCCCGAGACGACCATGACGTAGTCGATGCTGTCGGTGGTGTGCATCCCCGGATCGGTCGGGTCCATCGCGGCGATCGCGCCCGGCATCCGCCGCTCCAGCTCGGCCCTGGCCGCGGCCGGGTCGAGATCCGCGGGCGGGGTCAGCTCGCCCGGCGCGATCACGTTGACCATGAACCGCGACCCGTCCGCGGGTGGATACCACGCCTCGGCGGGGTGTGGGCCGCCGTCGTCCGGGAAGATCGGCCGCTCGTCCCGGCCCCACAGCCGGTAGGCGGCGCACCCGGGCATCAGGTCGGAGGTGATGGGCTCGACCTGGCCGTCATCGACCACGCGGGCTTTGCCCTCGGAGTCGTGCCCGGTGACCACTCGTCGAATCTGCATGTGCTCGCTCCTTGATACGGTGGCGTATGGATACGGTACCGTATTCTCCGGCCTCGTCAATACGCTGCCGTATGCTGTGCCGCGTGGTGAGCGAGTCGACCCGGTTGTCCGCCAAGGACTGGGCGCGGGCCGCGCTGAAGGCGATCGCGGGCGGCGGGCTGGCCGCGGTCGCGGTCGAACCCCTCGCGCGGACCCTTGGCGTGACCAAGGGCAGTTTCTACGCGCACTACCGCAACCGCGACGAGCTGATCGCGGCGGCACTCGACGAATGGGTGCACGGCCACGGCGACCAGGCGATCACCATCTTCGCCGCGATCGAGGACCCGGCGCGGCGGTTGCGCGATCTGCTCACCGCCGTCGTGCAGGCCGCCCAGCCGCTGGCCCCGTCGGTGCACCTGAGCCTGCTCGGCGAGCGCAACGACCCGCGCGTCCGGAAAGCGGTCGGCCAGGTGAACAAGGCGCGGCTGGACCTCCTGGTCCGCACCTACGAGGAACTCGGCCTGCCGCCGGACCGGGCGGAATCCCGGGCGCGGGTCGCCTACGCGGCCATCCTCGGCCTGCTGCACCTGGCGCAAACCGACCCGGACGGCCCGGACCCGGCCGCACTCGCCGACGAGGCCGCCGCGATCTTCCTCCCGTGATGTCCCGAAGGTGGCTTTCGGGGCGCTCAATGCCCTGAAGGCCGCTTTCGGGGCATCGAACAGCGCGCCCCGGGGAGGCCGTCAGATGTCCGGTGCCGCAAGGCTTTCGATCGCGCGAGCGGCCAGCCAGTGCTCGGCGTCGTCCATGCCCCAGCCGCATTCGTCGACGAGCGTGCGCCACGAGTTGAACCCGAACCAGAACCAGAGCACGTCCGTGACGCGCTCGATCTCGGCACCGGCCGGGAGTAATCCCTTGTCTCGCAAATGTTCCGCCACTTCCCCCAGCGCGTGGCGGTAGGCCGTGGTGCTCTGCCGCCACAGCTGCCCGGCGTCTTCGTGCACGGGCATCGCGGCGAACAGGATGTCGATGGCTTGCCGCTGGGTCTCCTTCGCCATCCGGGTGCCGTGCGCGACCAGGCCGATCGCGGTCGCGAGGTCCTCGGTCCGCCGGATCGCTTCGACGGTGGTGTCCGCGCCGGACGAACCGACCGCTTCCGAGACGATCTCGCGCAGGATGTCGGACTTGCTGCCCGCACTGGAATAGACGGTCTGCGGTGCGACGCCCGCTTGCTTGGCGATTTCGGCGACGGTCACCCGGCCGTAACCGTTTGTGGCGAACAGATCCGCGGCCGTGCGCAGGATGTCGCGACGGGTGCTGGCGGCGTCCTGCGCGCGGCGCGGAGAGTGGTACGGGCGGCGGGCCATCAGCCGACGGCGGCCGCCAAGGTGGCGGCGACTTCACCGGGGGTGGGCATCGAGTCGATCTCCTTGCCGACGGCCGCGGCGGCTTCGCGGATCCGGATGTCCCCCAGCACGGTACCCGCGGCTTTGGCGACGGCTCGCGGTGCGGCGTCCGGCGGCAGCGCGACACCGGCGCCCGACGCGGCCACCCGCTCGGCCTGGATGAAGTTGTCCGCGCCCTGCGGCACGACCACGAGCGGGATTCCCCGGGACAGCGTGCCGAACGTCGTGCCAGCGCCGCCGTGGGTGATGACCACGTCGACGCCGTCGAGAAGTTCGCTCATCGGCGTGAATCCGACGAAGGCCACGCGTTCGACTTCGTACCCGTCCGGGTCCGCCGTCGCCACGATGTCGACGTCCATAGTGGACAGTTCGCGCAGGATCGGGCCGAGCACCGCGGGATTGGCGAACACAGTGCCGAAACTGACCAGCACCTTCGGCCGGGTGCCACGGCCTGCCGCCGCTGCCGGGCGTCCCGGCACGCGGAACGCCTCCGGCCGCAGCGGCAGCCTGGTGGCGGGACGTTGCCAGGCTTGGTCCTGCATCAGCGGCGGGCAGGTGTCCAGGTACCAGGAAGGCTTTCCTGGGCGAGGCCGCGCGCGTCGTACCGGGGCGCCGCCACCGCGCGCATCGCCTCCGCGAACGGTTCCGGCAGCGCCGGGCCGTAAGCCAGGGTGGCCACCGGGACATCCGCCGCGGCCGCGGCGAACGGGCCGACGAAATCGCAAAGATCGCTGACGATCAGGTCGGGCTTGAAGCCTTCGACAGCGCGCAGGGCCTCCTCGGCGGTCAGGTCGAGGCGCGTGCCCGCGAAGAACTCGGCCACGGCTTCCGGCGTGGGAGCGGCCGCCGGGTCCGCGCCGCCGGTGCGCCTGGCCACCTCCGCGAACAGGACGTGGGGCAGCGGGCCCGCGGGCAGCAGCGCGAGGCCGTCCGGTTCCAGCACGGACACCATGCCCGCGGCCGTCATCACGGCGACCTCGTCGCCCCGGTCCTTGAACGCGCGGGCGAGCGGCAGCATCGGGACCAGGTGGCCGTGCTGGGGCACGCTCGACAGGAGGATTCGCATATTCGCCAGACTATGCCTCTGATGAATATAGGCACCCCAGAACAGAACGAACGGGCACCACCCCGACCCGAACGGGCACCCGCCGCCAGCTGCATTCAGCGGGCTAAACGTCGTCGACGGCCTCCCCACCCCGGGGCGGCTCCCACCTGCGTTTAGCGGGCTAAACGTCGTCGGCCGCTCAGCTGCCCAGGTAGCGCAGGACGGCCAGTACGCGGCGGCTGTACCCGGTCGTGTCCCGCAGATCGAGCTTGTCGAAGATCGCGTTGACGTGCTTCTCCACCGCGCTCTGCGACACGAACAAGGTCGCTGCGATGCTCGCGTTGGTATGCCCCTCGGCCATCTTCTCCAGCACCTCGCGTTCGCGCGCGGTCAGGTGCGTCAGCGGGTGCGTCGTGCGGGCGAGCAGGCGCCGCACCACCTCCGGGTCGAACGCCGCCTCGCCGCGGCCGACGCGGTCGAGCGCGTCGAGGAACTCGGCGACCTGCGCGACCCGGTCCTTCAGCAGGTACCCGACGCGGCCGCCTCCGCTCGTGATCAGCTCCGTCGCGTACCGCTTCTCCACGTACTGCGACAGCACCAGCACGCCCGTCTCCGGCCAGCGCGCCCGGATCTCCATCGCGGCGCGCAGGCCCTCGTCGGTGTGGGTCGGCGGCATGCGGACATCGGTGACCACGACCTCGGGCACGTGCTTCTCGGCGGCGGCCAGCAGTTCGACGCCGGTGCCGACCGCGGCCACCACCTCGTGGCCTTCCTCGCCGAGCAGCCGGATCAGCCCTTCGCGCAGCAGCGTCGAATCCTCGGCGACGATCAGGCGCACGGCAGCACCGCGGTGACCGTGGTGGGGCCGCCGTCCGGACTGTCCACAGTGAACTCCCCGTCGGCGGCGGCGACCCTGCGCGCGAGCCCGGAAAGCCCGCCGCCGGAGAGCGCCGCCCCGCCCCGGCCGTCATCGGTGATCCGCACGGTGATCATGGTGCCCTGCTTGGCGATCCCGATCGCGATCAGACTCGCCGAGGCGTGCTTCAACGCGTTGGCCACGGCCTCGGAGACGACGAAGTACGCGATGGTTTCCGTGGCCGGATCGGGGCGGTCCGCCAGCGCGTAGTCCAGGTCGACCGGCACGCTCGCCCGTTCCGCCACCACTTCGAGCGCGGCGTGCAACCCGCCGGCGTCCAAGGCGACCGGGTACACGCGCCAGCTCACTTCGCGCAGGTCGCGAAGGGCCTCTTGGGACTGTTCGTGCGCCTGTTGGAGGAGTTCGCCCGGCTCGTCGGTCCGGCGCGCGCGGCCCAGCAGCATGCCGAGCGCGACCAATCGCTGCTGCACGCCGTCGTGCAGCGCGCGCTCGATGCGACGGCGCTCCTCGTTGACGGCTTCGATCACCTCGGCGCGCGTGGTCGCCAGCTCGGAAACCCTGCGCCGCAACAACTCCTCGCGGCTCGGGCCGAGCATCCGGTTCGCCAGCCCGCGGTCGAGCGCCGCCACGCCGAGCAGGCCCTGCACGGCGATGAACGCCAGCAGGACGCCGAGCAGGACGAAGGCGATCGGGTCGTACCAGTCCAGGCCGTCGGGGTCGCCGGTGGCGCTGAACCTGCCGCTGACCGCGAGCTGCCAGAGCGCGGTCGCCCCGATGTACAGCCCGTAGGCGATGAGCAGGAAGATCCCGGCGCCGAGACCGCCCGCGATCGAGCGGGCGCCGAGATAGCCCAGCGCCCTGGTCTCCGAATAGTCGCTCGCGCTTTCGGTCCCGAGGTAGGTCGCCAGCCTGCGCCGCTCGAACTCGGTCAGCGCCCGCGCGCCGCGGCCGACCGCGTTCCGCGCGCCGGGCACCGCCAGCAGCGCGCCGCCGAGCACCGCGTAGGGCAGCTCGGCGAACGCGCTCGCGGCGCCGAGAGCCAGCCCGGCGCCTGCGCGGGCGACCACCGTGACGACAGCCATAGCCGCAGGTTATCCGCCCGCCGACCAGCGTGTACTGCGGCTTTCCGCAGGGTTTTCGGGTGCCGTTCCCCAGTGTCGAGGCACGCGCCGGTTTCTAGCGTCGTTGAGGAGTTCAGCGACCACGAAAGGCCGTCATGCACCCCGTTCTCGCACAGACCACCGTCGAACCCATGGGAGGCCTCGCGGGCTGGGCCGTCGATCTGATGGACACCCTCGGCGGACTCGGCGCCGCCGTCATCGTCGGCCTCGACAACCTGTTCCCGCCCATCCCGAGCGAGCTGGTGCTGCCGCTCGCCGGGTTCTCCGCCAGCAAGGGCACCTTCAGCCTGCTCGGCGCGCTCACCTGGACCACCGTGGGCTCGGTGGCGGGCGCGATCGTCATGTACTACCTCGGCCTGCTGCTCGGCCGCGACCGCACCCGTGCGCTGATGGCGAGGATCCCGCTGGTCAAGGCGTCCGACTTCGACAAGACCGAAGCCTGGTTCGCCCGCCACGGCACGAAGGCGGTGTTCTTCGGCCGGATGGTGCCGATCTTCCGCAGCCTCATCTCGCTGCCAGCCGGGATCGAACGGATGCCGTTCTGGAAGTTCCTGTCGCTGACCACGCTCGGCAGCCTGCTGTGGAACGCGCTGTTCGTCGTGACCGGGTACCTGCTGGGGGAGAACTGGCACCTGGTCAGCGACTACGCCGACTACTTCCAGTACCTGGTGATCGGCCTGGTAGTCCTGGCCGTCGCCCTCTTCGTCACCTCCCGCCTGCGCACCCGCTCCCGAGTCTGATCCCGGCGACGACGTTTAGCCCGCTAACTGCGGGCCGGAGCCGCCTTCCCGCCGGGAGCCCGCGGAGTGCGTTTAGCCCGCTAAACGCACTCCGCGCCCCGCCCGGCCGGGAGGTGGCTGACGACGTTTAGCCCGCTAAACGCAGCTGGGAAGGCCCACCCCCGGGGAGGTTCGGGGGCGGGCCTTCGGAGCGGCCGAGCGGGTCAGGCGGCCTGCGGGATCGGGGCGGCGGCTGGTTCGAGCGCGAGGTCGAGGACCTCGCGCACGTTCGCCACGGCGTGCACGTCCAGCTCCGAGAGGACCTCGGCCGGCACGTCGTCCAGATCGGGCTCGTTGCGCTGCGGGATGATCACGGTCTTCATCCCGGCCCGGTGCGCCGCGAGCAGCTTCTGCTTCACGCCGCCGATCGGCAGCACCCGCCCGGTCAGCGACACCTCGCCGGTCATCGCCACGTCCGCCTTCACGACGCGGCCCGAAAGCAGCGACGCGAGCGCGGTGGTCATGGTGATCCCGGCCGACGGCCCGTCCTTCGGCACCGCGCCCGCCGGAACGTGCACGTGGATGCCGCGGTCCTTCAGGTCACCCACCGGCAGTTCCAGCTCGGCGCCCCGCGAACGCAGGTACGACAGCGCGATCTGCACCGACTCCTTCATCACGTCCCCGAGCTGACCGGTCAGCGAAAGCCCGGTCGAGCCGGATTCCGCGTCCGCCAGCGACGCCTCGATGTAGAGCACGTCGCCACCGGCACCGGTCACCGCGAGCCCGGTCGCGACACCGGGGATCGAGGTCCGCTGCGTCGACGCGGGCAGCGACGACTCCGGCAGGTGCCGGGGGCGGCCGAGGTAAGTGTCTAAATCGGACACATCGACGGTCACCGGCAGCGCCAGCTCGTCGAGCGCCACCTTCGTGGTGATCTTCCGCAGCACCTTCGCGATGGTCCGGTTCGCGGCGCGCACCCCGGCTTCGCGGGTGTACTCGGCGGCGATCCGGCTCAGCGCCGCGTCGGTCAGCGTGACGTCGCCGTCGGCGAGCCCGGCCCGCTCCAGCTCGCGCGGGAGCAGGTGGTCACGCCCGATGGTCACCTTCTCGTGCTCGGTGTACCCGTCGAGGCTGACCAGCTCCATCCGGTCCAGCAGCGGCCCGGGAATCGTCTCCAGCGCGTTCGCGGTCGCCAGGAACACCACGTCCGACAGGTCCAGCTCGACCTCGAGGTAGTGGTCGCGGAAGGTGTGGTTCTGCTCGGGGTCGAGCACTTCCAGCAGCGCGGCGGTCGGGTCGCCCCGGTAGTCCGCGCCGACCTTGTCCACCTCGTCGAGCAGCACGACCGGGTTCATCGAACCCGCTTCCTTGATGGCGCGCACGATCCGCCCCGGCATCGCGCCGACATAGGTGCGCCGGTGCCCGCGGATCTCGGCCTCGTCCCGGATCCCGCCGAGCGCGACCCGCACGAACTTCCGGTCCATCGCCTTCGCCACGGACTCGCCGAGCGAGGTCTTGCCGACCCCCGGCGGGCCCACGAGCGCCAGCACAGCCCCGGAACGACGGCCACCCACGGCACCCTTGCCCGCCTGCGCACGCCGCGCGCGCACAGCCAAGTATTCGATGATCCGTTCCTTCACGTCGTCGAGACCGGCGTGGTCCGCGTCGAGCACTTCGCGCGCGGCCGCGATGTCGTGCACGTCCTCAGTCGTGCTCTGCCAAGGCATTTCGAGCACGGTGTCCAGCCAGGTGCGGATCCAGCCGCCCTCCGGCGACTGCTCCGAGGTCCGCTCCAGTTTGTCCACTTCGGACAGTGCGGCCTTGCGGACGTGCTCTGGCAGCTCGGCCGACTCCACGCGCGAGCGGTAGTCGTCGTCCTCACCGGACCCGTCCAGCTCGCCGAGCTCCTTCTTGATCGCTTCGAGCTGGCGGCGCAGCAGGAACTCCTTCTGCTGCTTCTCCATGCCCTCCGCGACGTCCTTGCGGATGGTGTCGTTGACCTCCAGCTCCGCCAGGTGCTCGCGCGTCGACTCGAGAGCCTTTTCCAAGCGGGACGGCACATCCAGGGTCAGGAGCAGCTCCAGCTTCTCCTTGACGTCGAGGTACGGCGCGTTCCCGGCCAGGTCGGCGATCGCCGACGGGTCTTCGAGGCCGTTCACCGCGTCGATCATCTGCCAGCCGCCGCGCTGTTCGAGCACGGAGATGACCAGCGATTTGTATTCGGCGGCAAGGGTTTTCGCGCGTTCGCCGCCGGTTTCCGTTTCCGGCGCGGCTTCGGCGTGCACCCAGCGCGCCGCGCCGGGGCCGTCCGCGATGTGGCCGACGCGGGCGCGGCCGGTGCCGCGCACCAGTGCCGCCGCCTTGCCGCCGGGCACCCGCCCGACGCGGTCGACGGTGGCGATCGTGCCGATCTCGGCGTACTCACCGTCGATCCTCGGCACGATCAGGACCTCGGCGCGCTGCTGCGGCGCGGCCGACCGGATCCCGGGGAACGAGGCGCCGCTGGGCGCCTTCGCCTGCGCGGACTCCACCGCGGCGCGGGTCTCGCCTTCGGTCAGGTCGAGCGGCACGACCATGCCGGGCAGCACCACGTCGTCATCGATCGGGAGGACGGGCAGGAGGCGTGTCTCACTCATCTGTGCACTCCTTGAAGGTTGAGTTCACCTCGCTCAACTTCTTCGAGTGCGCGTTTGTTTCCGCTGGTTGTTCGCTCGTAGCGAGCGTCACCGGGGGAATAAACTCAGAGCTTCTTGCCCACACCGCACCACGCGAACGGGCGGCCTTCGGCCTCCGATTCGGTGACCCTGCGCTCGGGCCGCCAGTCCGGCAGGTGCACGAAACCGGGGCGGACCAGCTGCCAGCCGTCGAACCAGCCCTCGACCTCTTCGCGGTCGCGGACCCAGAGCGGGTTGGTCGTCTTCTGGTACGCCTCGCCGAACCGTTCGATCTGGACCTTCCCCGCGGCGTCGGCCTCGTCGGAGGCGATGTGCGACAGCCCGAGCCAGCTCCCCGGCGCCAGTTCGTCCCGGTAGGCGCGCACCACGTCGCCTGGCCGGTCGTCGTCGCCGAGGAAGTGCAGCACCGCGATCATCAGCAGGCACACCGGTTTCGAGAAGTCGATCAGCCTGCGGACGTCGCGATCGGCCAGCACGCCCGGGACGTCCCGCAGGTCGTGCTGCGCCACGGTGGCCCAGTCCTGCGCGCGGTCCTGGTCGAGCATCGCGGTCACGTGCACGACCGAAATCGGCTCGTAGTCGACGTAGGTGACCCGGGCGCGTTCCCCCTTCGGCAGGTGCCGCCGCACGACCTCGTGCACGTTGCCGATCGTCGGCTCGCCGGAGCCGAGGTCGACGAACTGGCGGATCCCGGCGTCCAGTGCGTGCCGGACCACCCGGTTCATGAACTGCCGGTTCTGCCTCGCGACGACCCGGATGTGCGGCCAGACGCGTTCGACCTTGCGCCCGAACTCCCGGTCGACCGCCCAGTTCTGGGTGCCGCCGAGGAACCAGTCGTACATGCGGGCCGCCGACGGCTTGTCGGTGTTCACCCTGGCCGGCGCCGCGGGCGCCGACCTCAACACTTCGCTCATCGAAAAATCCCCAGCCGCTCCGGGACGCTGGCTGGCCGAGGGTACCGCTCCAGGCGCGCCGCGTGCACGCGCACCAGCGGATGCATTCGTGGATGCACCAGGGCGCTGGTGCATATGCCCGGTTCGGCGGCCGCCTAGTGCACCGCGGGGCGGCGGTACCAGTACGTCCACAGCGGGCGATAGCCCTGCGCGCACCAGAACGGCGTCGACCGGGGGTTCGCCAGCGCGTGGTGCAGCAAGACCACGTCCGTGCTCGCCTCGTCGAACAGCTGATGCGCGTGCGACGCCAACGCCGTTCCGACACCGGACGAGCGCGCGGCCTCCGCGATGTGCAGCGAGGACAGGTAGCCGACCCGCTCCGCGCTGGTGTACGGCGCGATCCACCCGGTCTCGCTGGGCATCTGCACGTGCAGCATGCCCAGCGGCCTGCCGTACAGCTCGGCGATCCACAGCGCGGGGTTGTCGCGGGAGAGCAGGTCGCCGAGCTCGGCTTCCACGACCTTGCCCGCGTCGGGGCGGTGCGTGACCACGCCGAACTGCGCCTCGTAGTTCCGCAGTTCGAGCTGCAGCTCGACGGCGGTGGCGAGATCGCCCTGTTCCGCGGGCCGGATGTGCACGCCCGGCGTGGCGCGCGGGCCGGTGGCGACGAGCCGGTCGGCAGGGCGGGCGGCGAGCACGCGGACCGCGGAGAACCCGTGCCGGAGCAGTTCCGCGCAGCCCGCCGAATCGCGGCTCGGCCTGGCGACGACCGCCGCGGTGTCCCAGTCACCGGGAGCGGTTTCCGCTGAGAGGGCCGATTCCCACCGCGTGAGCAACGCCTCCAGCGCGGCGCCGGGTTCCGGTCCCGCGAGGTGCACCGACAACGTGTGCTCGACCAGCGGTCGCGACAGTGCGTCACGGGAATCCGGCGCCACCTCGGTGCGCGAGGCGAAGCCCGCCGCCGCGGAACCGCCCGTTTCGACGAGGAGGTCCGCGCCGTCCGGAGCGGCGAGGTGCCGATCTACGTCGGGAAGAAGGGGGTCGATCGTGCGCAGCCTGCCGTTGTGGGCGGTCGCGATCGTGTCCACGTCCATCGCGTCATTGAAGCCCCCTCGCGCTCGTCGTCCGCACCCAGGTCGGTCACTCCCTGCGATACCGGCCGGATGTGAAAAGCGCTCTTGTTTCACCCCGTGGTCCGTGCAGGTCAGCGCCGTTGGGCCGGAGTTAACCCTGAGCTGATCTGATCGGGATTGGAGAGAGGCCTAAATACGCCCTCCGGGGTACAGTGATGCCTCGTTCGCGCTCGGCCGTGCGCTCTGCGCGAATCGATCGGGTGGCGGACTGGGGAGAGCAGCCGGAAGGGGGTTGCATGCCGGACTCAGGTGGCGGGCCTGACGTTTCCGTCCCGGTCGACATGCCAGGTACGCGGGGTGGCGCAGGCCAGGCAGGGCCACCGCGGCCCGCCGCGCGCGCCGGTCGCTCCGACGAATTCCGCTTCCGCGTCTACACGGTCACCGTGGTCACGGTCGGCCTCCTCGCGGCGACCGCGGTCGCGCTGTGGCTGCCCTTCGAACCCGACAGCGACCTGTGGTGGATCGGGCCGGTGCTGGCGGTCGCGTTCCTGCTCGCCGAACAGCTCGGCATCAACGTCGACGTGCGCAGCGGCATCTCGTGGACCATCTCGTTCACCGAAATACCCCTGGTCATCGGGTTCTTCGTGGCGCCGTTCGAGGTCGTGCTCGCGGCACACCTCGTCGCCGGGATCGGGACACTGCTGGCCCGCCGCGTCGCGGGACGCGTCCTCTACAACGCCGGCGCCTTCCTCCTCGAGATCACCGGCGCGTTCGCGGTCGCCGGGGTCGTCCAGCACGCGCTCGGCGCCACCGAAATGCAATGGCTCGCCGCGCTCGCGGGCACCCTCACCGCGCCGCTGGTCAGCACGCTGCTCGCGCTCGCCGCGGTGCGCGTGCTGCGGCGCCGGATGCGGATCGGCACCGCGCTCCGGCTCACCGGGCGGATCCTGGTGGTCGGCTTCGTCAACGCCTCCGTCGGACTCTCCGGCTACCTGGTGATCTCCGGTTCGCCCAGGGCGTGGCCGCTGGTGCTCGCCGTCTTCCTCGGACTCACCGCGCTGTACTGGGCGTACTCCGACCTGCTTCGAGAGCAACGAGACATGGAGGCCCTTTCCGACGTGAGCCTGATGGTCGCCAGGTCGGGCCAGCAAGCCGCGGCGCGGCCCGCGGGCAAGGCCGAGAACTCCGCCGAAGGCGTCGACATCGGCGAATGGGCCACCATCGCCGAGCGGATCAAGGACCAGCTCTCCGCGGCACGCGTGGTGCTGCGGCTGCGGCTCGAACCGGCGGAGGAGATGCGTGCCGTCGTCGCGGGCGACCCGCTGCCGTCCGAGCAGTCGCCGGCCGAGGACCCGCTGCTGCGCCTTCCCGGCGCGCACGTCCGGCACTTCCGGCTCACCGAAGCCAATTCCGACGTCCGCGCCGCACTGCTCGACCGCGGCGCGCAGGAAGCGCTCGTCGTCCCGCTGCGCAGCGCCAACCAGCTGCTCGGCGTCGTCGAAGCGCACGACAGGCTGTCCCGCTGGCGCGGGTTCGGCAAGTACGATGTCCAGCTCCTCGGGCTGATGGCCAGCCACCTCGCGACCTCGCTCGACAACCGGCGGTTGCTCGCGACCCTGCGCCACGACGCCTACCACGACCCGCTCACCGGGCTGTTCAACCGGCTCGGCTTCCGCCAGGTCGCCCGCGAACCGCTGCGCGATCACCCCAGCTCGGTCGTGCTGCGCGTCGAACTCGACGTCTTCTCCACGGTCAGCGACGCGCTCGGCTACGCGTGGGCGGACCGCATGGTGATCGCCGCCGGCAGGCGCATCCGCGACGCGCTCGGCCACGAGGTGCCCGTCGCTCGGCTCGAAGGCGCGTCCTTCGCGGCACTGCTCATCGCCTACGGGCCCGACCAGGCGCACCGCGTCGCCGAACGCCTGCGCGCGGAACTGTCCGTGCCGTACCCCGTCGACCGGCTCACCGTCGAAGCGAACGCGATGATCGGCTACGCGTCGCCGTCGGTCGAGGAGGCGGGCGAGATCGTCGACGTCGACGGGCTGCTGCAACGCGCCGACGTCGCCGTCCGCGCGACCCGCGGCGGCGAGGAAGTGCGCGGATACGTGCCCAGCATGGGCCAGATCTTCATGCGCCGCTTCCAGATGGTCACGCAGTTCCGGCAGTCCCTCGAAGACGGCCAGGTCAGCGTGCACTACCAGCCCAAGGTGTCGCTGCCGAACCGGCAGGTGCAGGGCGTCGAGGCGCTCGTCCGCTGGGTCCACCCCGAGTTCGGCAGGCTCAGCCCCGACGAGTTCGTGCCCGCGATCGAAGCGGCCGGCCTGATCGGCGTGCTCACCGGATTCGTGCTCGAAGAGTCCCTCAAGCGCATCCGCAAATGGCTCGACGAGGGCCTGCGCATCTCGGCCGCGGTGAACCTGTCCGTCCGCAACCTCGCCGACGAGGAGTTCCCGGCGAAGGTCGTGCGCGCGCTCGACCAGTTCGGCGTGCCGCCCGAGCTGCTCACCTTCGAGCTCACCGAGTCCGGTGTGATGTCCGACCCGCAGAAGGCGCTGCCGATCCTGCGCGAGCTGCACGCGCTCGGCGTCGTGCTCGCCGTCGACGACTTCGGCACCGGGTACTCGTCGCTCGCCTACCTCCGCCAGCTCCCGGTCGACGAGGTCAAGATCGACAAAAGCTTCGTGCTGGGCATGGGCACCGATCTCGGCGACCTCGCCGTCGTCCGCTCCATCGTCGAGCTGGGCCACTCGCTCGGACTCACCGTCGTCGCCGAGGGCGTCGAGGAGGACGTCGCCCGCGATCAGCTCGAGGCGATGGGCTGCGACGTCGCGCAGGGCTACCTCATTTCGCGCCCACTGCCCGAGGACCGGCTCGAAGCCTGGCTGCAAGCCCGAACCGCCAGGTCGCCGGGCCGTCAGGCGCACAACGTGCTCACCCTCCTGACTTAGGGGACCCCCCTCGCGGCACCCCCGCCCGCGTCTTGTAATCTCTTCGAGGCTTGAACGTTGAGCCAGGCCCCTTTAGCTCAGTCGGCAGAGCGTCTCCATGGTAAGGAGAAGGTCTACGGTTCGATTCCGTAAAGGGGCTCGCGAGTGGGCGAGTTGTGTCTGCCGGAATAGGCAAACATAACTCGCTTCGCGGTGTCCTCTGGGGGCCCAGCCCCCAGACCCCGGCCAGGGGGCAAGCCCCCTGGACCCCCGTAGGCAGGCGTGTGAGCGTCGAGTGGGTTTTGCTGGGTGGGCATGTTGTAGGGCGGTGTAGCTCAGTTGGTAGAGCAAGCGGCTCATAATCGCTGTGTCGTCGGTTCAAGTCCGATCACCGCTACGCAGAACAGGCGGAGCGCGATTCATCAGGTGCGATGAGCCGCGCGCCGACTCGCCAGTAGACTGGGGCGAGCCCCAGGCCCCCGCACACGCGGGGTACCGAATTTAGCTAGAGGAGCTTTGCCGTGGCTGCGACCGACGTGCGACCGAAGATCACGCTGGCGTGCGAAGAGTGCAAGCACCGCAACTACATCACCAAGAAGAACCGGCGCAACAACCCGGACCGTCTTGAGATGAAGAAGTTCTGCCCGAACTGCGGTACGCACCGTACCCACAAGGAGACCCGCTGACCGCGCGTCCCACCGGCTGCCGAGAAGGCCGCTCCCGTATTCGGGGGCGGCCTTCTTTGCGTGTCCGGATACCTACTCAAATCGGACACTACTTGTTTTAACGGACAGCCGACGGTCGGCCCTGGTCCATACCACCTGCCGCGGGACACCCTGCTCCGCACCGGGAAACCGGTGCCGGTCACGCAAGACGTGCCGGCGAACCCACTCCGACGATCGCGCCACCGCGCGCTCGGCGTCAGAAAGTGAGTTGCCGGAATGAGCAAGTCCCCAAGCCGCACACCACGAAGGCTCGCCACCACCGCGGCCGTCGCAGGCCTCGCCGCCTTCGGTCTCATCGCCCCCAGCACCGCCTCCGCCACGGGCATCGACGGCTACGGCGCGTCCGTGCAGCACGCCGCCGTGTCCTCGCTCGCCGCGGACGCGCACATCACAGCGGCCGACGCGACCGCGCAGCTGCGGGCCCAGCAAGCCGCCACCGACACCGTCCACGCGGTCACCGGGGCGCTGGGGCAGCGCGCCGCCGGCGGATATCTCGACGCCAAGGGCACGCCGACCGTGAACGTCCTCGACACCGCGGCCGCCGACCAGGCCCGCGCCGCCGGGGCCGTGCCCAAGCTGGTCCGGCACAGCTCCGCGCAACTCGCCGACACCCAGCACGCCCTGCAGGCACTGCCCGCCGTCACGCACACCGCGATCGGCCTCGACGAGCAGACGAACCGGATCGTCGTCACGGTCGCCGACGCCGCGAAGGGCCCCGCGCTCGACCGGCTGCTCGCCGCGACGCAGGGCTTCGGCGAACGCGTCGTCGTGGAACGCGTCACCGGTGAAATGCACACCGCCATCTACAACGGCGAAGCCATCACCGGCGGCGGCACCCGCTGCTCGGTCGGGTTCAACACCAACAAGGGCGGCCAGAACTACATCGTCGACGCCGGGCACTGCACCCGCGCGGTTTCGCAGTGGAACGTCGGCCCGTCGGTCAACGCGAGCTTCCCCGGCAACGACTACGGCCTCATCCGCAACACCAACAGCACCGGCCCCGGCGCGGTGTCGCTGTACAACGGTTCGACGCAGCGCATCACCTCCGCGGCCACCGCGACGGTCGGCGAGCGCATCTGCAAGAGCGGCAGCACCACGCGCCTCACCTGCGGTTCCGTCAGCCGCCTCAACGTCACGGTGAACTACCAGGAGGGCAGCGTTTCGCAGCTCATCCAGACCAGTGCTTCGGTGAACCCCGGCGACTCCGGCGGCTGCCTGTTCGACGGCGCCAAGGGGCTCGGCATCACCTCCGGTATGGGCGGCGGCAGCTCGTACTTCCAGCCCGTCGGCGAGGCGCTCTCCGCGTACGGCGTGAGCCTCAACAGCTGATCCAGCGGGCACGGCGGCCCGGTAGGCTGGCCGCCGTGCCCTTGGATTCCTCATTCGTCGGTCGCAGCTACCCGCCCGAAAGCACGTACGACGTGGGACGGGAAAAGATCCGGGAGTTCGCCGACACGATCGGCGACAGCAACCCGCTCTACCACGATCCCGAAGCCGCGAAGGCCGCCGGGTATCCGGACGTCATCGCGCCGCCGACGTTCCTGACGATCCTGAACCTCCCCGCGATCAACAAGGTCGTCGCCGATCCCGAGCTCGGCCTCGACTACTCGCGGATGGTCCACGGCAACCAGCGCTTCAGCCATTCGCGGCCGGTGCACGCGGGGGACCGGCTGAGCCTGACGGTCTACATCGAGGACATCATGGAGCGGGCGGGCAACGACTTCCTGACCGCGCGCGCGGAGATCGTGGACGAGGCGGGCGAGCACGTGTGCACCACTTCGGCGCAGCTGGTGGTCAGGAGGGCGGACGCGTGAGCAAGACCGAGCTTCCCCCGCTGAGCGTGCGGGTCACCAGGCGGCAGCTGGTCCAGTACGCGGGCGCGTCGCTGGACTTCAACCCGATCCACTGGAACGAGCGGTTCGCCAAGGAGGTCGGGCTGCCCGACATCATCGGGCACGGCATGCTCACCATGGCGCTCGGCGGCCGGTTCGTCACCGACTGGCTCGGCGACCCCGGCAGGCTCATCGACTACAGCGTGCGGTTCACCCGCCCCGTCGTGGTGCCCGACGACGACGAAGGCGCGCTCGTCGAGTTCACCGGCACCGCGGGCGAACCCGACGAGAACGGCGTCGTGACCGTCGCGATCACCGCCAAGTTCGACGGGAAGACCGTACTCGGCAAAGCCACCGCCCTGGTCCGCCCCGAGCGCGTTTAGCCCGCTAACTGCAGGCCAGCGTCCCGGTCAGCTCAGGAGCTTCGCCACCACATCCGCCATGCCCCGCTCGCCCCTGGCGTTCGGGTGCAGCGCCGCGGCGGCGCTGGTCGGGACGAGGCCCTCGACCCACCGCTCGTCGGAATCGGTGCACAGGTCGTGCCCCTTGCCGGGGCGCGCGGTGTCGGCGAACCCGGCGTTGTTGGCCTTCGCCTCCGCGGCGAGCTTGTCGTTGAGGTGGCCGAGTGAGTCCCGGAGGTAGGCGACGTCCGGGGCACCGAGCGGCAGCACCGGCCAGCAGCCGTCGCCGTCGGGCAGCACCGTCGGGTAGCCGACCACCACGACGCGCGCCTTCGGCGCCTTCTGGTGGATCTTCTTCAGCACCGAGGAGACTTTGCCCGCCGCGGCGTCGATCTTCGCGGCCAGCTCGTCCTTGCCGCCCGCGGTGAGGCGGTCGCGGCAGGGCGCGGCGTTCGGGTGCGCCGTCGCGCAGTTGCCCGCGAGGCCGATGAGCCCGACGTCGTTGCCGCCGATCCCGATCGTGACCAGCGTCGTCTTGTCGTTCACCGCGTCGAGCTGCGGCGGGTTCGTGCCGTCCTTCGTCTTCTGCGATCCGGTCAGGTTCGCCGTGGTCGCGCCGCTGCAGCTGACGTCGGCGAACTCGGCCGGCTTCAGTTCAGCGGCCACGAGGTGCGGGTAGTTGTTGTCCGAGCGGGCACATCCCGGTGGGTCGCCGGCCTGCTTACCGGTGCGGGGCGCGGACGTGTAGGAGTCACCCAGCGCGACGTAGCGGCCGGATCCGCCGCCGGTCGTCGACCCCGGGGGCGGCTCGGCCGAGCCGCCCTGATGACTCCGGTAGTAGGCGTATCCGCCGATCGCGGCCACGATCACCAGCAGGACCAGGCATCCCCCGCCACCCTTGTTCGCCACAGTTCCTTTTGTACGCGAACTCGGCGCCGCTGATGAGGGCCGACCGGGGCACTTCCGTCCACCCGAGCGACGCGAGCCCCCTGCCCGCAGTTAGCGGGCTAAACGTCGCGAGCGCCGAACCGGGCCGGGCGGGGACCCGGTTCGCGTTTAGCGGGCTAAACGTCGTGGGAGCGGGTCCGCTGCCGGAGCAGGTCGTTGAGCAGGCCCGCGCCGGGAGCCGGGTCGTCGACGGTGACGTAGACCAGCCCGCCCTTGCGCAGCGCGATCGCGAGCGCCGGGCCGCCGCGGAGCTTGTAGATCGATTCGCCGGTGAACGGGTTCACGCGGTATCCGAAGCCGCCGCCCTGGAGCAGGCCGAGGTCCGCGACGTCGGCGTGGTCGATCCGGTCGAGCGCGAAGTGCCGCCGAGGCCAGCCGAGCAGGCCCATCCGGATCGTCAGGCCCGCCGAGTCCACGGTCGCGCCGAGTCGCGCGCCGAGCAGGGTCACCACGGCCCCGACGACGAACAGCGCCGCGTAGATCCACGCCGGCACCGGCACCATGACGACCTGGTCGACCACGAACCCGACGAGCGGCACCACGAGCACCGACGACAGCAGGAACCGGTTGGTGGTCGCACCGACCCACACCGCGCGCTGCCCGGGTGCCAGCCCGATCGCGAGGTCGTCGTCGGCGGGCCCGCTTGGCGAGGCAGAGTGCGGGACCGGACCCATGACGACGGCCGCGAGCACGCCCGCGACCACGGCCACGAGCAGGGACACCACCGCGACCAGCGCGGACCCGGTCGCCCGGTGCCAGTCCTCGACATCGAGGTTGGCGATCAGCACACCGAGGGTGCCGCTCATCGGGATGGTGGTGAACCCGGCGAAGAAACCGATCGCGACGCGGGAAAGGCCGTTGCCCCGCCGCCACGCGGTCACCGCCATCCAGGAAACGGCCATCGCGAGCGCGGCACCGAGGAGGAGCGCGATCTTCACGAACAGGCCGAGCGGCGCGGAGTTGTTCGGTTCGCCGTTCGTCCAGTGCACGGCGACGACCTCGGGCAACCGCGTGTTCCACAGCCACGCCAGCACCACCGAGACAGCGATCGCGACCGCGGGCACTCCCGCGGTCGCCAGCAGGATCCGGGCCCTTGTCATACGTACCTCTCCTTGAGCAGGTGGGCGACCTCGTCGGCGCTCACTCCTTCACGGCGCGCTTCCGCGATCAGCTCGCCGACGAGTTCGTTCAGGCGGGCCCGCGACTTCGCTTCGGCCGTCACCACCGCGCCGCGACGCCGGCGCAGGTCGATGAGGCCCTCGTCGCGCAGGACGGCGTAGGCGCGCAGCACGGTGTGCACGTTGATCTCGAGCGACGCCGCCAGCTCGCGGGCGACGGGCAGCTGCTCCCCGCGGCGAACCGTGCCGTCGGCGACCGCGCGCCGCACCGCGGCGGCCACCTGCTCGTAGAGCGGGACCGTCGACGCGGGGTCGATCCGGATCAACATAGTTTGCACTGTACTAGAACAAACTGAGTTTTCGTCAACCCCGATGTGGGGGACGCCGAGTTGCGATCACCGGTGCGCGGGATGAGAGTCCGTGGCGCACCTGCTCCTACCGGAAGGAACGCGAACCCGTGAGCCTGAACCTGAACAAGCTGGTGGACAAGGCATACGAGGACAAGGGGATCGGCGAACTGCTCGACGCGCCGCCGTCCGCGCTCGAGGGCCTCACGCCCAAGCACGACGAACTGCTCGCGGAGCTGAAGATCAAGACGATCCGCGACCTCGGGAAGTGGAAGTACGCGGCGAAGGCGTCGGCACTGGTCGCGCTGGCCGACGGAGAAGAGTGACCTGACGAACGCCGCCGGTGCGCCGGGCGATCCGCCCGGCACACCGGCAGTGCGCTATTTCGCTTCGGAGAGCAGGGCCGCGACGCGGTTGACGCCCTCGACCAGGTCGGCCTCGGCGAGCGCGTAGGAGAACCGGAAGTAGCCCGGCGTCCCGAACGCTTCGCCGGGGACCACGGCGACCTCGGCCTCGCGCAGGATCAGATCGGCCAGCGCGACCGTGTCCGTCGGCCGTTCGCCGCGGATTTCCTTGCCCAGCAACGCTTTCACCGATGGGTAGGCGTAGAACGCACCCTCCGGGGTCGGGCAGTCCACGCCGGGGATGGCCGAGAGCAGCGACACGATCTTCTTGCGGCGCGCGTCGAACGAGGCCCGCATCTCGGCCACGATGTCGAGCGGCCCGGCGACCGCGGCCAGCGCCGCGCGCTGCGACACGTTCGCCACATTGCCGCACAGGTGCGACTGGTAGCTCGAAGCCGCCTTGATCACGTCCTGCGGGCCGACGATCCAGCCGACGCGCCACCCGGTCATCGAGTAGGTCTTCGCGACGCCGTTGAGCACGAGCGTCTGGTCCGCCATCTCCGGCACCACGACCGGCAGCGACTCGGCCTTGACGCCGTCGTAGACGAGGTGTTCGTAGATCTCGTCGGTGATCACCCAGATGCCGTGCTCGAGCGCCCAGCGGCCGATTTCCTCGACCTGCTCGCGCGAGTACACCGAGCCGGTCGGGTTCGACGGCGAGTTGAACAGCAGCACCTTGGTGCGCTCGGTGCGCGCGGCCTCGAGCTGCTCGACGGTGACCAGGTAACCGGTCGACTCGTCCGCGGTGACCTGCACGGGAACGCCACCGGCGAGCGTGATCGACTCGGGGTAGGTGGTCCAGTACGGCGCGAGCAGCAGCACCTCGTCACCGGGGTCGACGAGCGTCGCGAAGGCGGAATAAACGGCCTGTTTGCCGCCGTTGGTCACCAGCGTCTGCGCCGCTTCGACGGCGTAGCCGGAGTCGCGCAGGGTCTTCGCCGCGATCGCTTCCCGCAGCTCGGGGAGGCCGGCGGCGGCGGTGTAGCCGTGGTTCGCGCGATCGCGGACGGCGGCGGCAGCGGCCTCGACCACGTAGTCCGGGGTCGGGAAGTCGGGCTGTCCGGCGCCGAAGCCGATCACCGGGCGGCCCTCGGCCTTGAGCGCCTTCGCCTTCGCGTCGACCGCGAGCGTCGCGGACGGGTTGATCCCGGCGATCCGGGCGGAGACGCGAGTG
This sequence comes from Amycolatopsis sp. CA-230715, assembly GCF_018736145.1. Lineage (GTDB taxonomy): Bacteria > Actinomycetota > Actinomycetes > Mycobacteriales > Pseudonocardiaceae > Amycolatopsis. Next base: position 3,390,239 of record NZ_CP059997.1, on the reverse strand, counting down.
CGGGCAGAGGACGAAGCAGCCTGAGTAGCCATGGCCACCATGGTTCCACGGGCGCCGCGCGCGGGCTTACGCAGGTCTGCGCGTCAACCGCCGTACGGGGGCCGGTGCCTCCCGGGTGGCGAAGGTAGTCGGTTGCGGACCGTCCGGCGGCTTGCCGTAGACTGCCGAACTTGGAACGCATGACCGCTGACCCCGCCGCGAGGCGGGGATGGTGAAATGTGTCCTGCGGGCGGTGCAGCGATCGGGCACCGGCCGAAGGGGTGTAGCTCAATTGGCAGAGCAGCGGTCTCCAAAACCGCAGGTTGCAGGTTCAAGTCCTGTCACCCCTGCGTTCGACCCAACTGGCTAAGCGGAGGAGTGGTCGTGAGCGACAGCGACGCCAGCGGCGAGAAGGACCAGGAGAAGGAGCCGAAGACTCCCTCCCGTCCGGTCACCGCCGCGGCCCGGCGCGAACGGCGCGCCTCCGCGCGCCCGGCCGGCAAGGCGGGGGCTGCCAGGGCCGACTCGGCGAGCACGGACGAGGACAAGACCCGCCCGGCCGGGAAGGCGAAGGCGGACAAGCCGGCCAAGGCCGGTGGCAAGGAGAAGGCGACTCCCAAGCGGAACCGCCAGGACAAGAAGAAGGTCTCCCTGTGGGGGCGGCTGTCGAGGTTCATCCGCGAGGTGTGGGCCGAGCTGCGCAAGGTCATCTGGCCCACGCGCAAGCAGATGGTCACCTACACGACGGTGGTCCTGGTCTTCGTGAGCTTCATGGTCGCGCTCGTGTGGGGCCTGAACTTCGTCTTCGAAAAGGGCGTGTTCTGGCTGTTCGGCTGAGCGAGCTCGCGCCCGGCGCCGTAGCGTCGGCGGAGCCATGGCTTCATGGCGGGCTCGAGACGAGCACGGCAAGCGATTAGGTGAGAGGACGGAACGTGGCTGGCGAGAATGGCGCAGTCGCCGGTCAGGATCTGACCGGCCTTTCTGACGAAGAAGTGCATGCGGCGGTCTCCGAAGAGGATTCGGAGCACACCGAGCCGGTCGAGGTGCCCGCCACGGACGAAAGCGACGCCGCCGACGAGTCGGCGGAGGAGTCCGGCGACTCCGCGGACGCCGATGACGTCGTGGACGAGACCGAAGCGCCCGCCGAGGACGAGGAGCAGGACCCGGTCGCCAAGCTGCGCGCGGAGCTCAACGCGGCGCCGGGCGAGTGGTACGTCGTGCACTCCTACGCCGGCTACGAGAACAAGGTCAAGACGAACCTCGAGACCAGGACGCAGACCCTGGACGTCGAGGACTTCATCTTCCAGATCGAGGTGCCGACCGAAGAGGTCACCGAGATCAAGAACGGCCAGCGCAAGCAGGTGCAGCGCAAGGTGCTGCCCGGCTACATCCTGGTCAGGATGGACCTCAACGACGCTTCGTGGAGCGCCGTCCGCAACACCCCCGGGGTCACCGGCTTCGTCGGCGCGACTTCGCGCCCGTCGCCGCTGACCACCGAAGACGTGCTGAAGTTCCTCGCACCGCAGGTCGAGAAGGCCGCCCCGGCGAAGGCCAAGGGCGAGGCCGAGACCACGGCGGCCCCGCTCGGCGGCGGCACCGTCGAGGTGGACTTCGAGGTCGGCGAGTCGGTCACCGTCATGGACGGCCCGTTCGCCACGCTGCCCGCCACGATCAGCGAGGTCAACGCGGACGGGCAGAAGCTGAAGGTCCTGGTGTCGATCTTCGGCCGGGAGACCCCGGTCGAGCTGTCGTTCAACCAGGTCTCCAAGATCTGACGGCCGCAGAGACGGCCGGCAGTTCCCGCGCCACTGGCAGGTGCGCTCGGGAAACGCGATAACCCGCAGAAGGACATACAGAAATGCCACCCAAGAAGAAGAAGCTCGCAGCGATCATCAAGCTGCAGATCTCGGCTGGTGCGGCCAACCCGGCCCCGCCGGTCGGCCCGGCGCTGGGTCAGCACGGCGTCAACATCATGGAGTTCTGCAAGGCCTACAACGCGGCCACCGAGTCGCAGCGCGGCAACGTCGTGCCGGTCGAGATCTCCGTGTACGAAGACCGCTCGTTCGACTTCAAGCTGAAGACCCCGCCCGCCGCGAAGCTGCTGCTCAAGGCCGCCGGCGTGCAGAAGGGTTCGCCGGAGCCGCACAAGAACAAGGTCGCCAAGGTCACCTGGGACCAGGTCAAGGAGATCGCGGAGGTCAAGAAGACCGACCTCAACGCGCACGACATCGACCAGGCCGCCAAGATCATCGCGGGCACCGCCCGTTCGATGGGCATCACCGTAGAGTGACCTGCCCCTGTGGGAGAGCCCGCGCTGGCTCGCACCACGACTGATCCACTCTCGTATCTAGCTAAGGACAGAGCATGACCAAGCGCAGCAAGGCCTACCGCCAGGCCGCCGAGCTGATCGACCGCGAGCGGCTGTACGCACCGCTCGAGGCGGCGAAGCTCGCCAAGGAGACCACCAAGGTCAAGCTGGACGCCACCGTCGAGGTCGCCATGCGGCTCGGCGTGGACCCCCGCAAGGCCGACCAGATGGTCCGCGGCACCGTGAACCTGCCGCACGGTACCGGTAAGACCGCCCGCGTCATCGTCTTCGCCACCGGCGACAAGGCCGCCGAGGCCGAGGCCGCCGGCGCGGACGCGGTCGGCACCGACGAGTTGATCGAGCGCATCCAGGGTGGCTGGCTCGACTTCGACGCCGCGATCGCGACTCCGGACCAGATGGCGAAGGTCGGCCGGATCGCCCGCATCCTCGGCCCGCGCGGCCTGATGCCGAACCCGAAGACCGGCACGGTGACCCCCGCGGTCGCCAAGGCCGTCGCCGACATCAAGGGCGGCAAGGTCAACTTCCGCGTGGACAAGCAGGCCAACCTGCACCTGGTGATCGGCAAGGCCTCCTTCGACACCGAGAAGCTGGTCGAGAACTACGCGGCCGCGCTGGACGAGGTCCTGCGGGCCAAGCCGTCCTCGGCGAAGGGCCGCTACGTCAAGAAGGTCACCTTCTCCACGACGATGGGCCCCGGCATCCCGGTCGACCCGGCTCGCACCCGTAACCTCCTCGCCGAGGACACGATCTGAGCTAGGTAAATCACGTAAGAAGGGCGGCCCCGCATCACGCGGGGCCGCCCTTCTTCGTGTGTGATGGACGCATGCCCACGTTTGCTTCGTTCGACGGTGTCCGCCTCGCCTACCAGGTGTGGGAGGGGAGCGGCGGGCACGCGCGCCCGGTGGTGCTGTACCACGGGTTCGCCGCGAACGCGGAAGCGAACTGGGTGCGGCCCGGCGTGGTCGCCGCGCTGGTCGACGCGGGCTACCCGGTCGTCGCCCTCGACGCCCGAGGGCACGGCGAGTCGGAGGCACCGCACGATTCGTCCGCGTACACCGCCGACGCGATGACCAAGGACGTGTCGGCGCTGATCGACCAGCTCGGTGCCGACGAGGTTTCCCTCGTCGGGTACTCGCTGGGCGCGGTGCTGGCGCTGCTCGTCGCGGGAAGGGACAAGCGGGTCCGGTGCCTGGCGACCGGCGGCGTCGGCTCGGGGGTCGTCGACTTCGGCGGCTTCGACGGCAACGTGGTGACGGCGGACGACATCGCGGGCGCCCTGCTCGCGGACGACCCCTCCGACATCCCGGCCGCGGGCGCGCCGTTCCGCGCCCTCGTCGACTCCGTGGGATCCGACCGCGTCGCGCTCGCCGCGGTGATCCGCGCGGACCGGCCGACCTCGATCGACCTGACCGCGATCACCGTGCCGACGCTCGTGCTCGCGGGGGAAAGCGACCAGCTGGCCGCGGAACCGGAACGGCTGGCCGCCGCGATCGCGGGCGCGCGCCTGGTGCGGGTGCCGGGGGACCACCTCACCGCCATCAGCCGCCCCGAGTTCACCAAGGCCCTGGTCGACTTCCTCGCCACCTGACCCCCCGCCCGCCCGCGGTTAGCGGGCTAAACGTTCCCCGGATCCGCCAGCCAGCGCCCCGGAACCTGAGAAGCGGCCGCGTGCGTTTAGCGGGCTAAACGTCGTCAGAGCCCGCGACGCTGGCGGGACCGGCGAGACGGGCCTGAGCTGCAGTTAGCGGGCTAAACGTCGTCCGGGCCGGTCACACGAAGGCGCCCATGCCGGTGGCTGCCCTGCCCACGATGAGGGTGTTCATCTCACGGGTGCCTTCGTAGGAGTAGAGGGCCTCGGCGTCGTTGAAGAAGCGGCCGATCCGGTAGTCGAGCACGATCCCGTTGCCGCCGAAGATCTCGCGCGCGTGCGCCACGCTTTCCCGGAGCCTGCTGGTGCAGAACGACTTCGCCATCGCGGCCTGCTCGTCGCGGAACACCCCGTCGTCCTGCAGCTGCGCCACCCGTACCGCCATGCCGAGCGAGGCGGTCACGTTGGACAGGATCGTCGCGAGGTGGTCCTGCACGAGCTGGAACTTCGCGATCGGCTTCCCGAACTGGACCCGTTCGATCGCGTAGTCGCGGGCCAGTTCGTAGGCGCCCATCATCGCGCCCACCGCGCTCCAGGCGGCGCCACCGCGCGTCAGCCGCAGCACTTTCCCGGTGTCGCGGAAGGAATTCGCGCCGGTGAGCCGGTTCGCGTCCGGCACCCGGCAGCCGGAGAGCGTGAGGTCGGCGTTCTGCACGGTCCGCAACGCGAGCTTGCGTTCGATCTTGCGCGCTTCGAACCCGGGCGTGCCCTTCTCCACCACGAACCCCTTGACCTGGTCATCGGCCACATCACGAGCCCAGATGATGACGAGATCGGCGAAGGTCGCGTTGCCGATCCAGCGCTTCGCGCCGTCGAGGACCCACGCGTCGCCGTCGCGGCGCGCAGTGGTTTCCAAGCCGCCCGCGACGTCGGAACCACCGTGCGGTTCGGTGAGCCCGAACGCGCCGATCTTCTCCATCGACCGCATCGAGGGCAGCCAGCGCGCCTTCTGCTCCGGCGAACCGCACAGGTCGACGCTCGCCATCGCGAGTCCGTTGTGGACACCGAAGAAGGTGGCCATCGACGGGTCGACGCGGGCGAACTCGAGACCGATGAAGGAGGTCAGCAGCTTGCTGCGACGCGGCCGGTCCGGCCAGTCCATGCCGAGGCCGACGATGCCGAGCTCGGCGATGTCGGGGACCAGGTGGTGCGGGAACTCCGCTCGTTCCCAGCATTCGTCGGCGATCGGCGCGACCTTGTCCGCCAGGAACCGGCGAACCTTCGTGAGCACTTCCTTGTCCTCGTCGGGAAGCAGATCGGCGTAGCCGTAGAAATCTCCTGGCAGCGGTTCGAACTCGGTCATCGGACAGTCCCCTTCCCACCGGCGAACCCGGCGATCTCGTCCGCGGAGTACCCGATCTCGGCGAGCACCTCTTCGGTGTGTTCACCGAGCGACGGGCAATGGGACCGCACGCTCGCCGGAGTCTCGGACAACAGGACGGGCGAGCCGATCTGCCGGTACTTGCCCTCCGTCGGGTGCTCGGCGACGCTCAGCACGCCGCCTTCGGTGAAGTACGGGTCGGTTTCGGCGTCTTCGAGTTCGAGCACCGGCGCGAACGGGATGGACAGCCCGGCGCAGAGTTCCTGCCATTCGGCGGTGGTGCGCTCCACGGCGATCTTCTCGATCTCCTCGTACAGCTCGCCGTAGTGCTTCGCACGGCTCGCCGGGTCGCCGAAGCGCGGATCGGCGGCAAGGCCGGGACGATCCACCGCGGTGAAGAAGTCGCGGATGTTCTTTTCGTTGTAGGGCAGGATGCACGCCCAGCCGTCGCTCGTGCGGACAGCGCGGTGGCCCGGTGTCATCGAGCGGTTGAAGCCCATCGGCCCTTCCGCCGGTTCGAAGGTGTGTCCCGCGAGGTGCTCGACCAGGTTGAAGGCGAGCATCGTGTCGGCCATCGGCACTTCGACCCGCTGGCCGCGCCCGGTCGCGCGCTGTCGGACGAGCGCGGCGAGCACCGAGTAGACGATGGTCAGCGCGCACAGCTTGTCGGCGAGGATCGTCGGCGCGTAGGTGGGGGTGCCGGTCGCGCGGCGCATCAGGTCGGCCATCCCGGACGAGGCCTGCACGATTTCGTCGTAGGCGGCGAGCCCGGCGCGGGGGGAGTCGCTCCGGAAACCCTGCGCGTTGCAGTAGATGAGCTTGGGGTTCTCCCGTGCGAGGTCTTCGTAGCCGAGGCCGAGGCGCTGCAACGCGCCGGGCCGCATGTTCGTCACCAGGACGTCCGCGCCGCGGATGAGTCGGAGGGCGGCTTCGTGCCCGTGGCCCGTCTTGAGGTCGAGCACGACGCTGCGCTTGTTCCGGTTGACGTTAAGCGCGAGCGCGCCCATGCCCTCGTGGCGCTGCGGCCTCGTGACGCGTGTGCTGTCGCCCGACGGCGACTCGATCTTGATCACGTCCGCGCCGAGGTCGCCGAGGATCTGGGTCGCGTACGGGCCCATCACGACCGACGCGAGGTCGACGACCCGCACGCCGTCCAGCGCACCTTCTTGGATTCGTTCGGTACCGGTCACCGCGTCCTCCTCGCTGTTCCGTGTCCTGATCTCACCAATAAGATTAGGTACGCTAACTAAAATACGCAATGTGATACGCTGATACCTATATAGATAGGATGGTCATGGATTCGACCTCGGCTCGCAGGCCCCGGCACCGCACGGTCGACCGGATCGCCGCCATCCTCGAAGCCGTTGCGAACAGCGCCGCGGGACTCACGCTGACGCAGCTCGCCGTGCGCCTCGAAGCGCCGGTGTCGTCCATCCAGAAGCTCGTCAACGGGCTGGTCGCGGCGGGTTACCTCGACGAAGAGGACCACCGTTTCCTGCTCGGGCCCGCGCCGCACGTGTTGTCGATGAGGTCAGGCCGGGTCCCGGTGCGATCGCTCGCGCACGCGGACCTGGCTGCGTTGAGCGAGCGATCGGGGACGCCCGCGCTGCTCGCGGTTCGCGTCGGGGACAACGCCGTCTACGTCGACTGGGCGGGCACCGACGAGCCGTTCGAGTACGCGCTCTCGAAGAGCCTGCGTTCCGCGCTGCCCAGGACGGCGGCGGGACAGGTCCTGCTCGCACACCTGCCGGAACGGGACCGGCGCGCGGTCGTGTCGGCGGTGCTCGGAGACGACACGGCCGCCGCGGTCGGCCTGCTCACCGACGCCGAGCAGATCCGCTCGCGGGGGTTCGCCGTCGTGTCCTCGGGGCACGTCATGCGGTCGGTCACCGCGGTCGCCGTGCCGGTGGTCGAAGAGGGGCGGGTCGTGGCGGCACTCGCCATCGCCGACCACGCCGACACCGTGAGCGCGCGCCTGGACGAGTTCGTCGCCCTGCTCAGCGCGACGGCGTAGCGCAGGTTTCGGTCCGGTGATCGGTGATCAGCCACTGGCCCTTGTCGACGCGGGTCAGCGTGAACACGCCGAGCGACGGGCCGCCCTTGATCGGGAACGAACAGGAGCTGATCGTGATCGTCGGCGGGAAGTCGACGGTCGAGTCGCGCTGGCGCACCGAGAACGCGTACGCCCAGTCGTCGGTCACCTGCGCGTGCAAGGCGGTGACCGCGGCGGCGCAGTCGGGGGCCCCGAAGTTCCTGGCGAACACCGGGCGCACGTTCTCCTGGAACCGCTCGCACGCGGCGGGGCTGTTCTTGTCGATCAGCTCGTAGACCTGGCGGACGGCCTCGTACGGCTGGGTGGGCAGGTACTGGGTCTGCTGGTACTGCTTGCCGCCGGTCTCGCTGGCAGGTTTGTCCGGGTCGTCCGGGGGGAAGAAGTAGTTCCAGGCGAGCTTTCCCGCGATGATCAGGACGATCAGCAGCAGCAGCGCGCTCAGCAGCTTGCCGCCGAGCCGTTTCAGCCAGCGCGGCGCTGCGATCTTGGGGCGGGTCGCGGGCAGGTTCTCCTCGCGGGGCGCCGGGAGGTACGGCTGCGAGCCCGATGCGACCGGTGGCTGGGCGGGCGGCGGTACCGCGGGCGGGTACTGCTGCTGTGGCGCGAGCTGCGACGACTGCTGGGTGGCCAGTTCGCTGCCGGGTTGCCCGGCTTGCGGCAGCCCGGTCGCACCCGGCTGGGCTCCCGCCTGGCGCTGTGCCTCGGTGAAGCGCAGGTACTCCTGGAATTGCTGGAACTGCTGGAACTGGCGCAGCTGCTCGGGGTCGAGCTGCTGCGGCTCGTCCCCACGGCGCGCGGGCTCCGCGTTCTCGTCCTGACCAGGTTCCTGCTCGACCACGTGACCCATGATGCCTGCTCTGCCACCGACCGTCGCCGCCCGGCGCGGGGAAAACTACATTTAGCCCGCTAACTGCAGGTGGAGGCCGCCTTGGGGGAGGAGGGGGCGGGGAGATGGTGAGCAGGGGCCACTTCGACGTTTAGCCCGCTAAACGCGCTTGAGGGGGTCCCCGGGGGTGGGCGGGGTGGGTCGCGTATTCTGGGTAGCGGTTCTACCGAAGACCGCTGGTTTTCCTGGGTTCGCTCAGGGACGAAGGCTCCGCATCAGGCGGGCGGCCCGCGCAGGAGGAACGAGGCTCGCACCAGTAGTGTGCGTTGACGCCCCGCGCCTGTCTGCGCCGGGGCGTTTCGTCGTTTCGGGGCTCTCTTGGCGGTCTGCGGCTATCCGCAAGAAACACCAGCCAAGAGAGGAGGCGACCCATGGCGAAGCCCGACAAGGTGGCGGCCGTCGCCGAGATCGCGGACAAGTTCCGCACGAGCTCGGCAACCGTTGTCACCGAGTACACCGGCCTCTCCGTGTCCCAGCTGTCCCAGCTGCGCCGCGCTCTCGGCACCAGTGCCAAGTACCGGGTCGCGAAGAACAGCCTCGTCAAGCGTGCCGCCGAGGACGCCGGCATCGAGGGGCTCGACGACCTCTTCGTCGGTCCCACCGCGATCACCTTCGTCGAGGGTGAAGCGGTCGACGCCGCGAAGGCTCTTCGTGACTTCGCGAAGGACAACAACGCGCTTGTGATCAAGGGCGGCTACATGGATGGCCGTCCCCTCAGCGTCGACGAGATCAGCAAGATCGCCGATCTCGACAGCCGCGAGGTCCTGCTGTCCAAGGCAGCGGGCGCGTTCAAGGCGAAGCTCTCCCAGGCCGCGGCGCTGTTCCAGGCGCCGGCGTCCCAGGTGGCCCGCCTGGCCGCCGCGCTCGAAGACAAGCGCAAGGCCGAGTCCGGAGATGCAGCCGAAGCACCCGCCGAGAGCTGACCACACCCCCTGAACGAAAGCTAGAAAGGAAGCCATCATGGCGAAGCTGAGCACCGACGAACTGCTCGACGCCTTCAAGGAGCTGACGCTGCTTGAGCTGTCCGAGTTCGTGAAGCAGTTCGAGGAGACCTTCGACGTCACCGCGGCCGCCCCGGCCGCCGTCGTCGCCGCGGCCCCCGGCGCCGCCGCTGCCGCCCCGGTCGAGGAGCAGGACGAGTTCGACGTCGTCCTCGAGTCGGCAGGCGACAAGAAGATCCAGGTCATCAAGGTCGTCCGCGAGGTCGTCTCCGGCCTGGGCCTGAAGGAGGCCAAGGAGATGGTCGAGGGCGCGCCCAAGGCCCTCCTGGAGAAGGTCGACAAGGAAGCCGCCGACGCGGCCAAGGAGAAGCTCGAGGCGGCCGGCGCCAAGGTCACCATCAAGTAACTCCCGCAGCACCCCGAAACGGGGGCAGGAACCGGACCCGGTTCCTGCCCCCGTTTTGCGTGGTAGAACGCCCGATCGGCACGACGGGCAGGCGTGCACTACGGTGCTGCCAGCGCGGAACACCGGTATTGAAAAATCTAAACTCGCGAGTAACCTGTCCGCACTCAACTCGTTGCACCTGATTGACGCGGGTGACGGCGCACGCGTGCCGGGTTGGGTGCGTGCAGTGGTGTGGGCAAACAGCTCCGGGAGGTGCGATGGGTGCCGAGGTGGTCGTCGAAGGCCTGACCAAGTCCTTCGGGAAGCAGGCCATCTGGCGGGACGTGACGCTCACGCTTCCGCCGGGCGAGGTGTCGGTGATGCTGGGACCGTCGGGTACCGGCAAGTCGGTGTTCCTCAAGTCGATGATCGGCCTGCTCAAGCCGGACCGCGGGCGCTGCGTCATCAACGGCGTGGACATCGTGACGTGCTCCGAGCACAAGCTGTACGAGACACGAAAGCTGTTCGGGGTGCTGTTCCAGGACGGCGCGCTGTTCGGCTCGATGAACCTCTACGACAACGTGGCGTTCCCGCTGCGCGAGCACACGAAGAAGTCCGAGACCGAGATCCGCAAGATCGTGCTGGAAAAGCTCGAAATGACCGGTCTCGCCGGTGCGGAAACGAAGCTCCCCGGGGAGATCTCCGGTGGTATGCGCAAGCGCGCCGGGCTGTCGCGCGCGCTCGTGCTCGACCCCGAGATCATCCTGTGCGACGAGCCGGACTCCGGTCTCGACCCGGTCCGCACGACCTACATCTCGCAGCTGCTGATCGACCTGAACGCGCAGATCGACGCCACGATCCTGATCGTGTCGCACAACATCAACCTGGCGCGGACCGTGCCGGACAACATCGGCATGCTCTTCCGCAAGGAACTGGTCATGTTCGGGCCGCGCGAGGTCCTGTTGACCAGTGACGAGCCGGTGGTGAAGCAGTTCCTCAACGGCAGCAGGCTCGGCCCGATCGGCATGTCCGAGGAGAAGGACTCGGCGACGATGGCCGAGGAGCAGGCCCTCGCCGACGCCGGGCACCACGACGGGTCCACAGAGGACGTTCGCGGGGTCGTGCCGCAGCTCGAAGCCACTCCAGGGCTCCCGGAGCGCCAGGGCATCCGCCGCCGCAAGGACCGGGTCATGAAGATCCTGCACACCCTGCCGCCCGCCGCGCAGGAGGGGATCGTCGAGTCGCTGACCCCGGAGGAGCAGCAGCGCTACGGCGTTTCGCCGCACCACCTGGTCCCGGCGGGCCAGCAGCAGTCGGGCCAGCTGCCGAACCAGCACCGCGGGCAGCTGCCCGCGGACCAGGTCGCGCAACTGCCCGAGCCGACGGTGCCCGGCACCAGACCGAGCGGATCGCACCGCATGCGGCCGCGGGGTCCCGGGCAGGACGGGCAGTGACGGCAGGGAACGCGCCGGAGGCACCGGCGGCTGAAGGTTCGACGCGAGGACGGTCATGAGCTCCACGACTTCCGGGGCGAAGATCCCCGGGATGGGGATGCTGCGCGAGACCGGCAACCTGTTCGCGCTGGGCCTCGACATCATCCGCGGCATCTTCCAGCGGCCGTTCCAGCTGCGGGAGTTCATCCAGCAGTCGTGGTTCATCGCGAGCGTGACGATCCTGCCGACGGCGCTGGTCGCGATCCCGTTCGGCGCGGTCATCTCGCTGCAGTTCGGTTCGCTCGCGCGGCAGCTCGGCGCGCAGTCCTACACCGGCGCAGGCAGCGTGCTCGCCACCGTGCAGCAGGCGAGCCCGCTGGTGACGGCGTTGCTGGTGGCGGGTGCCGGCGGCTCGGCGATCTGCGCCGACATCGGCGCGCGCACCATCCGCGAAGAGATCGACGCGATGGAGGTGCTCGGCGTCTCCGCGGTGCAGCGGCTGATCGTGCCGAGGACGCTCGCGTCGATGCTGGTCGCGCTGCTGCTCAACGGCATGGTGAGCGTCATCGGCGTGCTCGGCGGGTACTTCTTCAACGTCATCCTGCAGGACGGCACGCCGGGCGCGTACCTGGCGAGCTTCTCCGCGCTGGCCCAGCTCCCCGACCTGTGGGTGGGCGAGATCAAGGCGCTGATCTTCGGGTTCATCGCCGCGGTCGTCGCCTCCTACCGCGGGTTGCACCCGGCGGGCGGGCCGAAGGGCGTCGGGGACGCGGTGAACCAGTCGGTGGTCATCACCTTCCTCATGCTCTTCGTCGTCAACTTCGTGATCACCCTGATCTACCTGCAGATCGTTCCCGGGAAGCTGGCCTGACCGATGTCCTCCTTCACCCAGGGCGCGAAGCGGATCGTGAACCGCCCCCTCGAAACGCTCGACGGTCTCGGCGACCAGATGTCGTTCTACGCGCGGGCGCTCGCCTGGACGCCGCGCACCATCCGCCGCTACATGAAGGAAGTGCTGCGGCTGCTGGCCGAGGTCAGCTTCGGCTCCGGCTCGCTCGCGGTCATCGGCGGCACGGTCGGCGTGATGGTCGGCCTCACGCTGTTCACCGGTGTGCTCGTCGGCCTTCAGGGCTATTCGGCGCTGAACTCCATCGGCACCTCGGCGTTCACCGGCTTCCTCACGGCGTTCTTCAACACGCGTGAGATCGCGCCGCTGGTCGCCGGGCTGGCGCTGTCCGCGACGGTCGGCGCCGGGTTCACCGCGCAGCTCGGCGCGATGCGGATCTCCGAGGAGATCGACGCGCTCGAGGTGATGGGGGTGCCGAGCCTGCCGTACCTGGTGACCACCCGGATCATCGCCGGGTTCGTCGCGGTGATCCCGCTGTACGTGATCGGGCTCCTCGCCTCGTATCTCGCGTCGCGGTTGGTCGTTATCTACATCTACAACCAGTCAGCCGGAACCTACGACCACTACTTCGACCTGTTCTTACCACCGCAAGACGTGTTCTATTCGTTCGTCAAAGTGCTGATCTTCAGCGTCTTGATCATTCTTACCCATTGTTTCTACGGTTACCGGGCCTCCGGCGGCCCCGCCGGTGTCGGGATCGCGGTCGGCAGGGCCGTCCGGCTGACGATCGTGATGGTGTCCATCGTGAACTTCTTCATCGGTTTCGCGATCTGGGGCACCGATGTGTCGGTGAGGATCGCGGGATGAGTTCGAAGAGTGCGTTGGCGACGGTGCGCCGCCGGCTGCTCGGCCTGGCGCTGGTGGTCGTGATGGTCGGGCTCGTGGCGCTGAGCATCGCCATCTACAACAAGAGCTTCAGCTCGTACGTGACGGTGAAACTGCAGGCGGACGACGTCGGCAACCAGCTGATCAAGCAGTCCGACGTGAAGGTTCGCGGGCTGATCGTCGGTTCGGTGGCCAAGATCGACGCGACCACCGAGGGTTCCGAGCTGACCCTGAACCTCGACCCGGAGCAGGCGAAGCTGATCCCGAAGAACGTCAGCGCGCGCTTCCTGCCGAAGACGTTGTTCGGCGAGCGGTTCGTGTCGCTGGAGATCCCGCCGGACGCGTCGGGCAGGATGTTGGCCTCCGGTGACGTGATCCCGCAGGACCGCAGCAAGAACGCGGTCCAGCTCGACAAGGCGCTCGACGACCTGATGCCGGTGCTGCAGGCGGTGCAGCCGGAGAAGCTTTCGAGCACGCTGAGCGCGATTTCGACCGCGCTGAACGGGCGGGGCAAGCCGCTCGGGGACACCCTCGCCGAACTCGGCCAGTACGTCGGCGAGCTCAACCCGCACGTGCCGAAGCTGCAGGAGGACCTCAAGCAGCTCGCCACGTTCTCCGGCAACCTCAGCGACGCCGCGCCCGATCTGGTGTCCAGTTTGGACAATCTGACGACGACCACGAGGACGATCGCCGACCAGCGCCAGAACCTGCAGTCGCTGTACGGCTCGCTCACCACCGCCTCGACCGACCTGCAATCCTTCCTGCAGGCCAACTCCAGCAACCTGATCGGGCTCGCCGACACCGCGCGCCCGACCGCGGAACTGCTCGCGAAGTACTCGCCCGAATACCCGTGCGTGCTCGGGCAGATGGCGAAGCTCGCCAGCGATCTCAACGTGGTGTTCGGCAAGGGCACCAAGCAGCCCGGCCTGCACGCCACGCTGGAGATCACCGCGAACCGCGGCCCGTACAAGCCGGGACAGGACGAGCCGAAGTTCGAGGACAAGCGCGGTCCGCGCTGCTACGACATGAAACAGTTCCCGATGCCCTTCCCGCAGCACCCGCCGGACGGCCCGATCAAGGACGGCAGCGTGCCGCCACCCGCGGCGCGCTCGATGAACGACGGCCTGAACCCGGCGCTCACCGGCGCGCAGGTCGGCGGCTACAACGGCGGCGGCGCCCCGGCGGGCAACCCCGCCTACACCCCGGCCGAGCACGGGCTGCTGTCCCAGCTGGTCGGGATGCAGACCGGCCAGGACCCCGCGGACGTGCCCGGCTGGAGCAGCCTGCTCGTCGGCCCGCTCTACCGAGGGGCGGAGGTGACGGTCAAGTAATGCGTGGACTGCTCGCACCCCTGCTCAAACTGACCGCGTTCATCGTCGTCACCGTGCTGTTCACGACGGTGCTCGGGATCAGCATCGCCAACATCAACACCAGCGACACCAAGGCCTACACCGCGCGCTTCACCGACGCGACGCTGGTGCTGCCCAACGACGACGTCCGCATCGCGGGCGTGCGCGTCGGGCAGGTCAAGGACGTCCGGATCGTCGACAAGCGCCAAGCCGAGATCGAGTTCGAAGTGGACTCGAACCGCAAGCTCCCCGAGGGCGTCACGGCGCAGATCAAGTTCCGCAACCTGGTCGGCCAGCGCTACCTCTCGCTCGGCGAGGGCACCGGCGACGCGAACAAGATCCTGCCGCCCGGCGGGAAGATCCCGCTCGACCACACGAAGCCCGCGCTCGACCTCACCGAGCTGTTCAACGGGTTCAAGCCGCTGTTCCGCGCGCTCCAGCCGGACGACGTCAACAAGCTCTCCTACGAGATCATCCAGGTCCTGCAGGGCGAGGGCGGCACGGTGGAAAGCCTGTTGTCGCACACCGCTTCGCTGACCACCACGATCGCGCAGAAGGACCAGGTGATCGGCCAGGTGATCGACAACCTGACCGGTGTGCTCGACACCGTCAACCAGCACACCCCGCAGCTGTCGGACCTGATCGTCAAGCTGCAGCAGCTGGTGTCCGGGCTCGCGCAGGACCGCAAGCCGATCGGTGACGCGATCGACGCGCTCGGCGGCCTCGCGAACACCACCGCGGGCTTCCTCACCGACGTCAGGGAGCCGGTGAAGAACGACATCGACGCGCTCGGCAAGCTCACGAAGAACCTCAACGACAGCGAGCCGATTGTGGAGCACTTCCTGCGGTTCCTGCCGGAGAAGGTGACGAAGCTGACCAACACCGCGGACTACGGGTCGTGGTTCAACTTCTTCGCCTGCGAGTTCAAGGGCGACGTCTCGATACCCGGCCTGCTGCCGAAGCCGCTGTCGTTGCCGTTGATCCCGGTGAACAGGGAGCGGTGCGGCGGATGAAAAGCTTCCAGAGCCGGAACCCGGTCCCCATCGCACTCGTCGGCATCACGCTGATCGTGCTGGGCATCGTGGCCGCGCTGAACTCCGAGAACCTCCCCGTGATCGGCGCTGGCACCACCTACAGCGCGGAATTCTCCGAGGCCGCCGGTCTCAAGGACGACGACGAGGTCCGCGTCGCGGGCGTGAAGGTCGGCAAGGTCACCGACGTCGAGCTCGACGGCGACAAGGTGAAGATCTCGTTCAAGGTCAAGGACGCCTGGCTCGGGGACCGCACCAGCGCGGCGATCAAGATCAAGACGTTGCTGGGCCAGAAGTACCTCGCGCTCGACCCGGTCGGCGCGAAGACGCTCAGCGCGGGCGCGGCGATCCCGAAGGAACGCACGATGGCGCCCTACGACGTCATCGAGGCCTTCCAGGACCTGTCGAAGACCGTCGACAACGTGGACACCGACCAGCTGGCGAAGAGCTTCGACACGCTGACGCAGACGTTCGCGAACACCCCCGGTGACCTGCGCGGCGCGCTCACCGGCCTGTCGAAGCTGTCGGACACGATTTCCAAGCGGGACAGCCAGCTTTCGACGCTGCTGGCGAACACCAAGCAGGTGAGCCAGACCCTCGCCGACCGCGACGCCGAGGTCACGAAACTGCTGGAGGACGGGAACAAGCTCCTGCAGGAAGTGGCCAACCGCAAGCAGGCGATCTCGACCCTGCTCGACGGCGCCAGGACGCTGTCCACCCAGCTGCAGGGCCTCGTCGACGACAACGACAAGCAGCTCGACCCGGTGCTCAAACAGCTCGACCAGCTCACGTCCATGTTGCAGCGCAACCAGGACTCGCTCGCGCAAGGCATCGCGAAGTTCGCGCCGTTCATCAGGGTGTTCACCAACACCATCGGCAACGGGCGCTGGTTCGACAACTACATCTGCGGGCTCGTGCTGCCCGCGGTGCCGATGATCAACCAAGAGGGGTGTTACCAGAAATGAGTGACACCCGGTTCGGACAGTCCCTCATCCGCGCGGTGACGATCGCCTGCGTGCTCGGGCTCGTCGTCGCGGGCGGCCTGTGGTGGGCGATGCGCGACGCGGGCAAGAACCACCTCACCGCCTACTTCTCCGGCGCGGTCGGCCTCTACGAGGGCAACAGCGTGCGGATGCTCGGCGTCGAGATGGGCACCGTGACGAAGATCGAGCCGCTCGGGGACAAGGTCCGCGTGCAGCTCGAGTACGACCGCTCGGTGTCGGTGCCGAAGAACCCGCAGGCGGTCATCGTCGCGCCGTCACTGGTGAGCGACCGCTACGTGCAGCTCGCGCCCGCCTACAAGGGCGGCCCGAAGGCGAGCGACGGCGACACCGTGCCCGTCGAGAAGACGGCGACCCCGCTGGAGACCGACGACCTGTACGCGAGCCTCGACCGCGTCACGCATTCGCTGGGACCCAACGGCGCCAACAAGAACGGCTCGCTGTCGAACCTGCTCGACACCGCGGCGAAGAACTTCCAGGGCAACGGGCAGAACCTGCACGACACGATCTCTCGGCTCGGCCAAGCCGCGGGCACGTTGTCGGGCAACAAGGACGACCTGTTCAAGACCGTGCAGAACCTGGCGAACTTCTCGCAGACCCTCGCCGACAGCGACGGCCAGGTCCGCCAGTTTTCCCAGCAGTTGCAGGACGTCACCGGTTTCCTCGCCGGTGAGCGCGGCGATCTCGCCGAGACGGTCAAGCAGCTGTCCACCACGCTCGGTTCGGTACAGCAGTTCATCGACAAGAACCACGGCCGGTTGAAGTCCAATGTGGACAAACTGGCGAGCGTGACGAAGACGCTGGTCGATCAGCGCGGGGCGCTCGCCGAGATCCTCGACGTGGCCCCGGTCGGGCTCGGCAACGTCGTCAACGCCTACAACGCGTCCTCGGGCACGCTCGACGCCCGCCCGATCCTCAACGAGCTCACCCAGCCGCCCGTCGCCATGGTGTGCGGGCTGCTCAAGCAGGCCCCGGAGGCACTCAAGGTGCTCGGCGACGTCTGTTCGAAGGTGGCCCCGGTGGTGGACGGGCTGGTCAAGCTCCCGTCCGTCGCGCAGGTCATCAACGGGCTCAACACCGGCCAGTTGCCGCCGCTGCCGCTGCCGCTCGTCGGCGACCTCTACGGCTCGCCTTCCGCGCTGGGAGGTGCCAAGTGAAGCGCCTGAAGCTCGCGGCCGTCGGAGTGGCCGGTGCGCTGACGTTGTCCGGCTGCGGGTTCTCCGGCATCTACGACATCCCGCTGCCCGGCGGCGCGGACCTCGGCGACCACCCGTACACCGTCAAGGTGCAGTTCCGGGACGTGCTCGACCTGGTGCCGCAGGCCGGGGTCAAGGTCAACGAGGTGCCGATCGGGCGCGTCGAGTCGATCGGGCTCACCCCCGACGGCTGGAACGCCGAGGTCACCGTGCGCCTCAACGGCGGCGTGAACCTGCCAGCCAACGCGATCGCGAACGTCAAGCAGTCCAGCCTGCTCGGTGAGAAGTACGTGCAGATCGCCTCGCCGGGACCGGACCAGGCGCAGGGCAAGCTCGCCGACGGCGCGGTGATCCCGTTGCAGCGCACCAACCGCAGCGTCGAGGTGGAGGAGGTGCTCGGCGCGCTGTCCATGCTGCTCAACGGCGGCGGCGTCGACCAGCTCAACACCATCACCAAGGAGCTCACCAACGTCACCGCAGGCCACGAGCCGGACATCAAGAACCTGTTGTCCAGCGCGGACAAGCTGGTGTCCAGTTTGGACGCCGAGTCGGGCGACATCACGCGCGCGCTCGACGGGCTCAACCGGCTCAGCTCGACGTTGAACGGGCAGAAGAACCAGATCGCGAACGCGATCGACAACCTCGGCCCCGGGCTCGGGGTGCTGGAGCAGCAGCGCGGCCAGCTCGTGCGGATGCTGCAGGCGCTGCAGTCGCTTTCCGGCGTCGCGACCGACACCCTCAACCGCAGCAAGGCCGATCTCGTCGCGGACTTCAAGGCGCTGCTGCCGACGCTGCAGAAGCTCGGCGAGGCCGGCGCGAACCTGCCGAAGGCGCTCGAAGTGCTGCTGACCTACCCGTTCAACGACGCCGCGCTCGACGGCGCCAAGGGCGACTACTTCAACCTCTACGCCGACGTCGACCTCAACCTCGGCGAGATCGCGAAGAACCTCGGCCGCAGCAGGCAGAACCCCCTCGCCGGGCTGCCCGGTATCCCGCCGGGGCTCACCGGCGGCGTGCCCGGCACACCCGAGAACCAGCCGCCACCGCTGCCGTTGCCGGGTGAACCGCAGACCCAGCAGGCGCCGAACCAGACCGGCGGCCAGGGCGGCGGTGTCCCGAACGGCCCGCAGACCTCCGGTGCCGCGGGTATCTTCAACCTCCTGAACGGGGGTGCCGGCTGATGCTGGTCCGCAGGACGAAACTCCAGCTGGTCGCGTTCGCGATCATCTCCGTGGTCGCGATCGTGTACGCGCTGATCCGGTTCGCCGGGCTCGGCGAGGTGTTCGGCGACAAGGGCTACTCGGTGAAGGTCGAACTCGCCGAGTCCGGTGGCATCTTCACCGGCGCCGAGGTCACCTACCGCGGCTACAACATCGGCAAGGTCGGGCCGCTCAAGCTCACCGCGAAGGGGCTCGAAGCCGAGCTCGACATCGACCCGAACGCGCCCGAGGTCCCCGCCGACCTGCAGGCCGTCGTCGCCAACCGGTCCGCGGTCGGCGAGCAGTACGTCGACCTCCGGCCGAAGGCCGAAGGCGGCCCGTCGCTTAAGGCCGGCTCGGTGATCCCCGTCGACCGCACCAAGACCCCGGTCAGCACCGACAAGCTCGTCGCCGGGCTGGACAGCCTCGCGACCTCGGTGCCGACCGACTCGCTGCGCACCGTCGTCGACGAGGCGTACCAGGGCTTCCAGGGCACCGGGCCGGACCTGCAGAAGCTGATGGACACCGCGCGCGACTTCACCCGCACCGCGAAGCAGTACCTGCCGCAGACCGTGCAGCTGCTCGACGCGGGCGGCCAGGTGCTGAAGACGGGCAACGACGAGGCGGGCGCGCTCAAGTCGTTCAGCTCGGACCTGAACAAGATCAGCCAGACCCTCAAGGACGTCGACGGGCCCGTGCGCACCGTGATCGGCGAGGTGCCGAAGCTGTCGCAGCAGGTCAGCGATGTCCTCCGGGACACCGGCCCCGGGCTGGGGGCGGTGGTCGCGAACCTGCTCACCACGTCGAACCTGCTGGTGACCCGGCAGGACGGGCTCGAACAGGTGCTCACGACCTACCCGCTGCTGTCGGTCGGGGGCAACACCGTCGCCCCCGGTGACGGCACCGCGCACCTCGGGCTCGCGCTGAACCTGTTCGACCCGCCGCCGTGCACCAAGGGGTATCTGACCTACGACCAGTACCGCGGCGGCGACGGCGGCAAGAACCTGACCGACCGCCCGCCGAAGGAAGACGCGTACTGCGCCGAGCCGAAGGGCAGCCCGATCAGCGTGCGCGGGGCGCAGAACGCGCCGTACAACGGGGTGCCGACCATCCCGTCCAGCCAGGACGTGCAGGCGAACAAGAACCGCCCCGCCGAGGAGCTCGCCTACGAGCGCGCGACCAGGGGTGTGCCGGGTGTCGCGGGCGGTCCGGCGCTGACCGTGAACGGCATCTCGGGGCTGCTCGGCCTCCCCGGCTGACAGCCACCTGACACCAGTTACCTACCGTGGAGTGTTATGAGTTCGGACAAGGCGAGCGAAGGCGCTGAAGACACCACGGGCGCCGCGGTGCCCGATTCGGGAGCCGAGGTGCCCGCGTCGTCCGAGGCC
Source organism: Amycolatopsis sp. CA-230715 (assembly GCF_018736145.1). Lineage (GTDB taxonomy): Bacteria > Actinomycetota > Actinomycetes > Mycobacteriales > Pseudonocardiaceae > Amycolatopsis. Next base: position 3,370,368 of record NZ_CP059997.1, on the reverse strand, counting down.
GCTGAAGGCTCGGCACCTTCGAACGCCGACGCGCTGCCGCGCTGGCTCGTGCTCGGCGGTGCCGCGTTCGCGACGGCCGCGTTCCTGGCCGCGGCGTTGTTCGGGATCCTGTGGCTGGTCGCTTCGAACGACCACGACGCCGATCGCGCGAGCGAGCGCGACGACGTGGTCCGCGTCGGCGGCAACGCGGTGAAGGCCTTCACCGAACTGGACTACACGAAGCCGGACCAGTACTTCTCCCGCGCGTCCGAGGCGGCGACGAAGGAGATCGGCGACCAGATCAAGGCCAGCCAGGAAGCCAACACCAAGACCATGAGCGAGGCCAAGACCACCACCACGACCCGGATCCTCGATCTGGCCGTGGAGGAGCTCAACAGCGACGAGGGCAAGGCGACCTTCATCGCCGCACTGCAGGTCGAGGTCAAACAGGGTGACAAGGCCGTGCAGAAGCCGATGCGGGTCGAGGTGCAGATGACCCGGCAGGCCGAAAACGGCGACCAGGTCTGGAAGCTGTCGGGGATCGACTCGGTCCCCGTCGTCAGCGCGGGCTGACCGGCAGCAGAGAGTCCTCACCCGAGAACGGAGTTAGCGTTGCCCCCCTCCCGTCGCAAGCCACCGCAGCCGACACCCCGGCGCCCCCGGGTCGCCGGACTGCACAAGCCGGCCGGGAAACCGAGTCCCCGTCCACGACCGGAGCCCGCGGAGGCCGAGCAGGAGCCCGCCGACGAAGCGACCACAGTGGACGCGTTGACCGGCGAACCTTCGGCCGGCGCTGAAGAATCCGTTGTGGACAGTCCCGTCGAGGAGCAGGCGGAAGAGCCGGCTGAGCCCGCTGAGTCCATTGAGGACACCGTGGTGCAGCCGGGCGCCGACGCCGACGCGCCGGAGAAGGTGACACCGAAGCCGATTCCCCGCCGCAAGGCGAGGGACAGCGGAACGACGAAGCCCGAGAGTGAAGCGGTCGAGACCGAGCCGGAGCCTGCCGAAGGCGAGGACGAGCCGGTAGTGGCCTCGCCGGAACAGAAGGCGCGCAAGAAGAAGTTCATCCTCGCTGGCGCGCTGATTCTGGTCGGGCTGCTCCTCGCCGGGCTCGCGGTGTTCTTCAAGGTCAAACAGAACGAAGTGGACTCGGCCACCGGCAACGCCGCGCTGCTCGACATGGCGAAGACCGCCCAGGTGCAGCAGGACGTCCGCGCCGCCGTCGAAGCGCTGTTCTCCTACGACTTCAACGATCTGGGCAAGACGAAGAAGGCCGCGAACGACGTGCTGGTCACCGATACCGCGCGCGACAAGTACAACAAGGAGTTCGCCGAGGTCGAGCGGCTCGCGCCGCAGCAGAAGATGGTCGTCACGGTCAAGGTGACCCGTACCGCGCCGATCCTGATCGACGGCGACCGCGCCAAGGTGCTGGTGTTCGTCGACCAGACCTCGATCCGCACCGGCGGCGATCCCAAGGCGGCCAACAACAAGGTCGCGGGCGGTTCCCAGCTCTCGGTCACCGCGCAGCTCTCCGGCGGCAAGTGGAAGGTCGCCGACCTCGACGCCTACAACGGTGGCACGCCGACGCCGCAGGGTGAGCAGCCGCTGCCGTTGCCCGGCGGCCAACAGCAGCCGCCGCCGAGCAAGTAGTACGCCGAGTGGCCGCGTGCACGCGGCCAACTCGGTGATCTCGGGCGCCAACTCCGCCGAAACGACGGTGACCACACTCCTTTTCCGGGAAGCTCGAAGTGCCGGTGCCAGCACCGGTTCCGCTTACTGGGAGGAGTGGGGTTTTGACCCTGCACAGAAGACTCGCGCGCCGCGCGGCGATCATCGCCGCGGTGGGCGCGCTCACGGCGATGTCGTTGCCGAACATGGCGACGGCGGCACCGGCGACGAAGGTCTCCGGTGGCGAAACGCAACCGACGTTCTCCTACGCCGACGCGATTCGCGAAACGACCTATGTGGAGTCCTCGGTCGACGGCGACCACGACGGGAAGCCCGACCGGATCGCGGCCGACGTCATCCGGCCGAAGGAGAGCGACGCCGGGCTCAAGGTGCCGGTGATCATGGTGGCCAGCCCGTACTTCGCGCGTTACCCGGTGCCGATCCCGGAGAAGGAAAAGCGCGACAAGGCGAAGCTGGCGCCCGCGGGCGACGACGACTACAAGGACGTCGACGACGACGGCAGCCCCGCGAAGTTCCCCGACTGGTACGACAACTACTTCGTGCCGCGCGGGTACGCGGTGGTGCTGGTCGACGTGCCGGGCACCCGTGCCTCCGAAGGCTGCCTCACCTCGGGCGGCTCCACCGAAACCCTCGGCGTCAAGTCCGTTGTGGACTGGCTCGGCGGTAAGGGCAAGGCGTTCGACCACGCGGGCGCCGAGGTGTCCGCGGACTGGACCGACGGCAAGGTCGGCATGGTCGGGCGTTCGTGGCGCGGCACCGAGCCCAACGCGGTGGCCACGATGGACGTGCCGAACCTGAAGACGATCGTGCCGATCTCGGCGATCAGCAGCTGGTACGACTACATGCGGCTGGACGGGCAGGTCCGCTTCGCCGACTACCCGCGTGACCTGGCGAGCCGCGTCGGCTCGGCGCGGAAGGTTGACCCCGGCGAGTGCAAGCCGGTCTGGGACACTCTGGCCGCGGACAGCGCCGAGGACACCGGGAACTACAACGCCTTCTGGGACGAGCGGAACTACCTCAAGGACGTCTCGAAGGTGAAGGCCAGCGTGTTCATGGTGCACGGCCTCAACGACTGGAACGTGCTGACGCGCAACGGCCAGCAGTTCTGGGAGGGCCTCAAGGCGAACAACGTGCCGCGCAAGCTGTGGCTGCACCAAGAAGCGCACACCGACCCGTTCAACGTGCGCAACGCCGAATGGGTCAAGCAGCTGCACCACTGGTTCGACTACTGGCTCAAGGGCATCGAGAACGGTGTCATGGCGGAATCGCAGGTCGACGTCGAGCGCGCGCCGAACCAGTGGAAGACCTACGCGTCGTGGCCGCAGGGCACCTCGCAGCGGCTGTACCTGAACTCCGACGGCAGCTCGCCCACCCGGCTCACCCCGGTCGCCCCCAGGCCGCCCGGCCTCGGGACCGAGGTGCGCCTCACCGACTCGATCAACCAGACCGAGGCGCAGCTCATCGCGAACCCGCGGAAGGCGAACCCGAACCGGGTCGTCGCGCTCGGGGAGCCGTTGAAGGCCGACACGCGGATCAGCGGTGTCCCGACGATCTCGCTGACCGCCGACTTCAGCTCCGGCGGCGGCCCGCTGACCGCGCTGCTCGTCGACTACGGGACCGATACCCGCGTCAAGCACAGCGCCGACAGCGGTCAGATCGGTGTCGTGCCGACCGGTAACACGGTGTGCGTCGGCGAAGGCAACGCCGTCGACACGGGCTGCCTCGCCGAGTTCAAGCACGACCTGGCGACCACGGACGCCGAGGTCGTCGCGGAGGGCTGGACGAACTCGCAGCACCGCGAGTCGCTCACCCGCACCTCGGAGGTCAACCCCGGCCAGGCCTACGGCCTGACCTGGAAGCTCCAGCCGGAGGACTACGTGTTCAAGGCAGGGCACCGGGTCGGGCTGGTCATCGCGGCCACCGACTGCACCGCGATGCCCGACGGCTGCGCCGCGGCGGCGGGCGGCAAGGACCCGTGGCCCCGCGTGACCACGGACGTCCACGTCAACCAGACGTCGATCACCCTGCCCCTCGCCCCCTAACCCCCGCCCCGGCGACGACGTTTAGCGGGCTAAACGTCGTCGCCGGGTCACCGGCCCCGGAAGGCCCGCTCCGTCTCGGCGAGGTCGATCTTCACCATCCCGTAGGTCGCGTCGAGCACGCGGCCGCTCGCTTCGGCGTCGTCGCCGTAGAGGTACTCCTCGGTCACCGCGGCGACGATCTGCCAGGTCAGGCCCCACCGGTCGGTCAGCCAGCCGCATGCCTGCGGGGTCGCGCCCTCGGCCATGAACGCGTCCCAGACGGCGTCGATCTCCTCCTGCGTCTCGCACGGGACGAGCAGCGAGGTGCCCTCCGCGAACGAGAACTCCTCCCCGCCGTTGACCGCGAGGAACTTCTGGCCGAGCAGCTCGAACCGGATCGTCTGGACGCTGCCTTCCTGCCCGTGCTCGTCGTCGGCGCGGAACCGGGTCAGCCCGGTGATCCGCGAGTCCGGCAGCACGGAGGTGTAGAAGTCCACGGCTCCCTCGGCGTCGCTCTTGAATGCCAAGTGGGTGACGATCTTCTGCATGATGGGTTCCTTCCCCCGTCGACGACGTTTAGCCCGCTAAACGCACCTCGGGGGTCAGAGTTCCCTCGGGGTGGGGAGATTCGCGGGAACCGGATGAGCGTCACGGCCCGTCGTAGTACGGTGATAGCGCTCTGTGTCAACCGCTGGTCACCGGTTGTCGAGTTCACGAGGGGGTAGCTGACCATGCCGGACGGAACGACCTCGCCGATCCCGCTCATCCCGGGCGCCGGCGGCACGCAACCGACCGCGCCGCCACCCGGCGCGCCGCCGCTGCCGCTCCCGGTGGCCGGCCAGGTCACCTACTCGCAGCAGCCGCCGCCCCCGCCAACACCGCAGGGCTACCAGCCGCCCGCGACCATGTGCTACATGCCGGGCAAGGAGCCGCCGCCCCCGCCACCCCTGTCCGGCGGCTTCAAGATGGACATCGACGCCATGCGCGCCATCAAACCCAAGTGGGAAGCCCTCCGCGACAAGCTGCAGAAGCTGGAAACGAAGAGTTCGACCTTCACTTCCACGACGGCACCGGCTCGGGACGAGGCGAGTACTGGTCAGCTGCAGGCGGCTAGGGCCCATTCGGGAATCTACAACACCAGCATCAGCGATCAATTGAGCTATGCCAAAGGCTACGTGCAAGCTCTTGACGATGCGATCAAGAAAACCGAACAACAGGATGAAGCGGCGCGCAACGCGCTGCGTAAGCACGGTAAGGCTCTCTCGTGAAATTCCGGGTGTCCGCAACTCTGGTTTCCCTGGCCTTGGTGATTACTGGTTGCTCGGGTGCTCCCGAAACACCTACTGACACGACATCGGCTCCGCCGAGCTCGGGCTCTGATGACTCGAGCGGTGCGCCCAAGGTGCCGAACCCACTCAACACGGCAAAGTATGAACAGAACCCTTGCGGCATGGTGCCCCAAGCGAAGGCGGCAGCGCTGAGCGGTGCTGTCACGGCGAAAATGGACGAAGCAACCGCTGGAGGCAGCGTAGGGGCCAGTTGCTTCTGGAGTGACAGCGCGGCGGACGGGGTGCACATCGGCTTCGGCCACGCCGGGGTGGACAAGGTTTATCTCGACAACAAGGCCTTGGCGCGGCCGTACTTCACGCCGGTGAACGTCGGCGGCTATCCCGGCGTGTTCACGGATGTCGCCGATCGGCGGGCAAAAGGTGTCTGCAACATGACCCTGGGGACGGCAGACGATCGAATTATCGTGATCGGATCCAGTTTCAGCGCGAGGTCGCCGTTCTTGGCTGATCCGTGCGCTGTTGTGCAGAAGTACGCGGAAGCGGCGATCACGACCATGCGTGGGGGTGCGTAATGGGGTATGACGCTCCGAAGATCGTGGAGCTGGTCAACGGCGGTGACGGGCCGGACAGCATGTTCGCGAGTGGGCATGACGCTGGCGAAATGGCCACGCTGCACAACGAGATCGCGGGGGACATGAAAGCGCTCCAGAGCGAAATGTCCTCGCACTGGGAAGGGCCCGCCGCCGAGCAGGCGCGTGCCGGGGTCGGGCCGCTCATCCAGGCCTCCCAGGTCAGCGGTGAGCACCTGACCGAGGCCCAGAAGCTGTACGACGGGCAGGGCCGTTCCTTCAACGACCTCAGCGCGAAGGTGAAGGAGAACGACCCCGGTCCGAAGCCGGAGTCGACCTTCGCCAGCGACTGGGTGCCGATCTTCACCGACCAGGACGAGAAGATCGACGCCTGGAACGAGAAGGCCAAGAAGATCACCGAGGGCTACAGCCTCTACAACGGGCAGAGCCAGGACAACTCGGGGCGCTGGCCGCGCGACTACGGCCAGCTCGGCCTGCCTCCCGGCGGCTCCGACGTCTCGGTGAAGGAAGTCCCGACGGGGCCGGGCGATCCGGGCCGCGTCGGCGGCAACTCGCGGATTCGGTCCGGTGGCCAGAGCGGCGACACCGGCGGGTCCGGTTCGCACGTGCCCGCGCCGCCGCCGGGCGGTGGCCAGGTCGGCGCGCCGCCGCCGAGCCACGGCGGGACCGGCGGAGATGGCGGCGGGGGCCAGCAGCAGCCGCCGCGGACGCCGGTGCAACCGCCGCCGTCGTTCGACCCGCCGGACGACACCGATCCGGAGCGGTACGTACCGCCGCCGGTGCGCCCACCCGGTTTCACGCCGACGCCGACACCGAGCCCGCTGCCGGTCGGTTCCGGCGGCGACTCGAACGTGCCCTTCACCGGCATGCTCGGCGGTTACGGGCCGGTCGGCGGGTTCGGTCCCGGCGGCGGCTCCGAGAGCGGCGTCGGCGGCAGGGCCGGTGGCCCCGGGCAGGGCGGCGGTCCGGGGCAGGGCCGCATGACCGGCGGTGCCCCCGTGGCCGAGGGCGGCGCGGTCAAGGGCGGCGGCGCCGCGGGCGGGACGGCGGGCCGTCCCGGCGGTCAGGGCATCGGCGGCATGGCCCCCGGCGCGCGGGGCAAGGGCGAGGAGGACCGGGAGCACCAGCGGCCCGACTACCTGGTCGAGGCGGATCCCGACGAGTACTTCGGCACCGACGAGCGGACTTCACCGCCCGTGCTCGGGCTCTGAGCCGGTGCGGGTACTGAGCCGCCAGGTCGTGCTCAGCCAGGACAGCCTCGACCTGGCCGCGTCCTGGCTGAACCTCGGCCTGCCCACGACGCTCGAGCCGGAGCCGATGTGGCGCAGCGACGACGAGATCCGCGGCAGGGAGGACCGCACCCGCGCCGAGCTGGCCGACAACGGCCTGCTCGACCGAGGTGACCTCGACGAGGACTTCGCGGAGACCCTCCTGGTGCTCTGCCGGGCCGCCCAGGAGTACTTCTCCTACGTCCAGTCCCATGACGAGGAGTACCGCCTCCACGTCGCAGTTAGCGGGCAAAACGCGGTCTTCGCGTGCAACGTCCCCAACACCGGGCGCGTCCTCCTGCGCGCGGCACGCCCGGAGGCGCCGGTGGAGGACCTCGTCGTCGAGCTGCCCGATTGGGGCGCCGGTCACGGCGCGTCCCTGTCCGTGCCCGAAGCGGACCTCCGCGCCGCGATGGGCGGCGGGCGCGCGAGCGACGAGGCGCGCCGCATGCTGGCGCTGTTCGACCTGCCGCGGACCGGGGGAGGGCAGCTGTCGGCCGCGGTCCGCGACGGCCTCGGCTCGCACCGCAAGAGCCGCCGCGACGTCTGCACCTACTTGGACACCGAACGCGGGCGCTGGCTCTTCTCGTTCAGCGGCGAGGGTGAAGATCGTTACGTGAACGCCGCGCCCGCCCGGTACGAGACCGTCGTCGCGAAGGGGTACGAGCTCCGCGATCGCCTGCTCGACCCCCGCTGAGCACGCCTTTCCGGGGGCGGGCGGCTGCGCCATCCGGCGGAAAAACCACAGAGCGGCGCAGGTGCCCGGCTGGAGCTGGGAGTGGCATCTTGACTACCGGCGGGTTGAGGGTCAGGCTTACCAGCAACGGTCACGCCCTTGCGGGAGGGACGGACCGCGGAGGCATACCTGAAGACGTCACGGACGAGCTGTGGGCCCCATCGTGAGCGCCCCCTCGACAGAGTGCGTCTTTCGGGCTAGACTGCTTCTTTGCGCTGCCCTCTTTCAGGCTGCCCGGAACCGGTGGCTAGGATAGTGGGCACCACGGCACCCTTGACAGTCGCTTTAGTAGTTGCTAACGCGGCTGCCACCGCTCATTGTCCCCGGAAGGACGCATCTTGGCAGTCTCTCCCGCGAACCAGGCCACTGCTGCGACCACCTCTCCTGTCACCACATCGGCCTCATCGGGCATCCCCGGAGCACCCCTGCGTGTCTCCTTCGCGAAGATCCGCGAGCCGCTGAGCACGCCGAACCTGCTGGACGTGCAGATCAGGTCGTTCGAATGGTTTACCGGCGACGAGGCGTGGTTCGAACGCCGCGTCGAGGAAGGCGAAGAGAACCCGGTCGGCGGTCTCGAAGAGATCCTCAACGAGATCTCCCCGATCGAAGACTTCTCCGGTTCCATGTCGCTGTCCTTCTCCGACCCGCGCTTCGACGAGGTCAAGGCCTCCGTCGAGGAGTGCAAGGACAAGGACATGACGTACGCGGCCCCGCTGTTCGTGACCGCCGAGTTCGTCAACAACAACACCGGCGAGATCAAGAGCCAGACGGTCTTCATGGGTGACTTCCCGGTGATGACCGACAAGGGCACCTTCATCATCAACGGCACCGAGCGTGTCGTGGTCTCGCAGCTGGTCCGGTCGCCCGGCGTCTACTTCGACGCCAGTGTCGACAAGGCGACCGACAAGGACGTCTTCAGCACCAGGATCATCCCGAGCCGGGGTGCCTGGCTGGAGTTCGACGTCGACAAGCGCGACACCGTCGGCGTCCGCATCGACCGCAAGCGCCGCCAGCCGGTCACCGTGCTGCTGAAGGCGCTCGGCTGGACCACCGAGGCGATCCGCGAGCGCTTCCACTTCAGCGAGACGCTGCTGGCCACGCTGGAGAAGGACCACACCGCGGGCACCGACGAGGCGCTGCTCGACATCTACCGCAAGCTGCGCCCCGGCGAGCCGCCGACGAAGGAGAGCGCGCAGACGCTGCTGGAGAACCTGTTCTTCAAGGCGAAGCGCTACGACCTCGCCAAGGTCGGCCGGTACAAGGTCAACAAGAAGCTGGGCCTGTCGACCCCGTACGACACTGGCACGCTGACCGAAGAGGACATCGTCTCGACCATCGAGTACCTGGTCCGGCTGCACGCCGGCGAGGACAAGATGACCAGCGCGACGAACCCCGAGCTGGAGCTGCCGGTCGAGACCGACGACATCGACCACTTCGGCAACCGCCGCCTGCGCACCGTCGGCGAGCTGATCCAGAACCAGATCCGGGTCGGGCTCTCCCGCATGGAGCGCGTCGTGCGCGAGCGGATGACCACGCAGGACGTCGAGGCGATCACGCCGCAGACCCTGATCAACATCCGCCCGGTGACGGCCGCGATCCGCGAGTTCTTCGGCACCTCGCAGCTGTCGCAGTTCATGGACCAGAACAACCCGCTGTCCGGGCTGACCCACAAGCGCCGCCTCTCGGCGCTCGGCCCCGGCGGTCTGTCCCGTGAGCGCGCCGGCATGGAGGTCCGCGACGTCCACCCGTCGCACTACGGCCGCATGTGCCCGATCGAGACGCCGGAAGGCCCGAACATCGGCCTGATCGGCTCGCTGTGCTCGTACGCGCGGGTCAACCCGTTCGGCTTCATCGAGACGCCGTACCGCAAGGTCGTCGAGGGCCGGGTCACCGACCAGGTCGACTACCTGACCGCGGACGAGGAGGACCGGTTCGTCAAGGCGCAGGCCAACGCGCCGATCACCGACGACGGCCACTTCGTGGAAGACCGCGTCATGGTCCGCCGGAAGGGCGGCGAGGTCGAGCTGATCGACCCGATGGACGTGGACTACATGGACGTCTCGCCGCGCCAGATGGTGTCGGTCGCGACCGCGATGATCCCGTTCCTCGAGCACGACGACGCGAACCGCGCGCTGATGGGCGCGAACATGCAGCGCCAGGCCGTGCCGCTGCTCCGCAACTCGGCGCCGCTGGTCGGCACCGGGGTGGAGCTGCGCGCCGCGGTCGACGCCGGTGACGTGCTCACCGCCATCGAGGCCGGTGTCGTCGAGGAGCTCTCGGCGGACCTGATCACGGTCATGCACGACGACGGGACGCGGAAGAGCTACAGCCTCTACAAGTTCCGCCGCTCGAACCACGGCACCTGCTTCAACCACCGCCCGATCGTCAACGAAGGCGACCGGGTGGAGAAGGGCCAGGTCATCGCCGACGGCCCGTCCACCGAGAACGGTGAGATGGCGCTCGGCAAGAACCTGCTCGTGGCGGTCATGCCGTGGGAGGGTCACAACTACGAGGACGCGATCATCCTCTCCGAGCGCCTGGTGCAGGACGACGTGCTCACGTCGATCCACATCGAGGAGCACGAGATCGACGCCCGCGACACCAAGCTGGGCGCCGAGGAGATCACCCGGGACATCCCGAACGTCTCCGAGGAGGTGCTCGCCGACCTCGACGAGCGCGGCATCATCCGCATCGGCGCCGAGGTCCGCGACGGCGACATCCTGGTCGGGAAGGTCACGCCGAAGGGCGAGACCGAGCTGACCCCGGAGGAGCGCCTGCTCCGCGCGATCTTCGGCGAGAAGGCCCGCGAAGTCCGCGACACCTCGCTGAAGGTGCCGCACGGCGAGACCGGCAAGGTCATCGGCATCCGCGTGTTCTCGCGCGAGGACGACGACGAGCTGCCCCCCGGCGTCAACGAGCTGGTCCGCGTCTACGTGGCCCAGAAGCGGAAGATCCAGCCGGGCGACAAGCTCGCCGGGCGGCACGGGAACAAGGGTGTCATCGGCAAGATCCTGCCCGCCGAGGACATGCCGTTCATGGAGGACGGCACCCCGGTCGACATCATCCTGAACACGCACGGTGTGCCGCGACGGATGAACATCGGCCAGGTGCTCGAACTGCACCTCGGCTGGCTCGCCTCGCAGGGGTGGAAGATCGAGGGCAGCCCGGACTGGGCGAAGAACCTGTCCCAGGACCTCTACGACGTGGAAGCCGGCACGAACACCGCGACCCCGGTGTTCGACGGCGCCAAGGAGGAGGAGCTCACCGGCCTGCTCGCGTCGACGAAGCCGAACCGCGACGGCGACCGCATGGTCCAGCCGGACGGCAAGGCGACGCTGCTGGACGGGCGCTCCGGCGAGCCGTTCCCGTACCCGGTCTCGGTTGGCTACATGTACATCCTGAAGCTGCACCACCTGGTCGACGACAAGATCCACGCCCGGTCGACCGGTCCGTACTCGATGATCACCCAGCAGCCGCTCGGTGGTAAGGCGCAGTTCGGTGGCCAGCGCTTCGGTGAGATGGAGTGCTGGGCGATGCAGGCCTACGGCGCGGCGTACACGCTGCAGGAGCTGCTGACCATCAAGTCCGACGACGTGGTGGGCCGCGTGAAGGTCTACGAGGCCATCGTCAAGGGCGAGAACATCCCGGACCCGGGTATCCCGGAGTCGTTCAAGGTGCTGTTGAAGGAGCTGCAGTCGCTCTGCCTCAACGTCGAGGTCCTGTCCTCCGACGGTGCGGCGATCGAGATGCGCGACTCCGACGACGAGGACCTCGAGCGCGCCGCGGCGAACCTCGGCATCAACCTGTCCCGCAACGAGTCGCCCTCGGTGGACGACGTCGTTCAATGACCGCGCTCCCGGGTCGGGAGATGCCTCCCGCGTAGCCCGACCCGGGTAGCCGCCCCGCTAGCCACATCTATCCCAAGGGGATGCAAGCTTTGCTGGACGTCAATTTCTTCGACGAACTCCGCATCGGTCTGGCCACCGCCGACGACATCCGCCAGTGGTCCTTCGGTGAGGTCAAGAAGCCGGAGACCATCAACTACCGCACGCTCAAGCCGGAGAAGGACGGGCTCTTCTGCGAGAAGATCTTCGGTCCCACCCGGGACTGGGAGTGCTACTGCGGCAAGTACAAGCGCGTGCGCTTCAAGGGCATCATCTGCGAGCGCTGCGGCGTCGAGGTGACCCGCGCGAAGGTCCGCCGCGAGCGCATGGGCCACATCGAGCTGGCCGCCCCGGTCACCCACATCTGGTACTTCAAGGGTGTCCCGTCGCGGCTGGGCTACCTGCTCGACCTGGCGCCGAAGGATCTCGAGAAGATCATCTACTTCGCCGCCTACGTGATCACCGGCGTCAACACCGAGCTGCGGCACAACGACCTGCCGACGCTCGAGAACGAGATCGGTGTCGAGCGCAAGAACATCGAGACCAAGCGCGACTCCGACATCGAGGCGCGGGCGCAGAAGCTCGAAGCCGACCTCGCCGAGCTCGAGGCGGAGGGCGCCAAGTCCGACGTCCGGCGCAAGGTCAAGGAGGGCGGCGAGCGCGAGATGCGCCAGCTCCGCGACCGGGCCCAGCGCGAGCTGGACCGGCTCGAGGAGGTCTGGACCACCTTCACGAAGCTCGACACCCGCCAGCTGATCGCCGACGAGCTGCTCTACCGCGAGCTCGTCGACCGTTACGGCGAGTACTTCACCGGTGGCATGGGTGCCGAGTCCATCCAGAAGCTGGCGACCGAGTTCGACGTCGCCGCCGAGGCCGAGAACCTGCGCGACACCATCCGCAACGGCAAGGGGCAGAAGAAGCTCCGCGCGCTGAAGCGGCTGAAGGTCGTCGCGGCGTTCCAGGCCACCGGCAACGACCCGCGCGGCATGGTGCTCGACGCCGTCCCGGTGATCCCGCCGGACCTGCGCCCGATGGTCCAGCTCGACGGTGGCCGCTTCGCCACCTCCGACCTGAACGACCTCTACCGCAGGGTGATCAACCGGAACAACCGGTTGAAGCGGCTGATCGACCTCGGCGCGCCCGAGATCATCGTCAACAACGAGAAGCGGATGCTGCAGGAGGCCGTCGACGCGCTGTTCGACAACGGCCGCCGCGGCCGCCCGGTGACCGGTCCGGGTAACCGCCCGCTGAAGTCGCTGTCCGACCTGCTCAAGGGCAAGCAGGGCCGGTTCCGCCAGAACCTGCTCGGCAAGCGCGTCGACTACTCGGGCCGTTCGGTCATCATCGTCGGGCCGCAGCTGAAGCTGCACCAGTGCGGTCTGCCGAAGGACATGGCGCTCGAGCTGTTCAAGCCGTTCGTGATGAAGCGGCTGGTCGACCTGAACCACGCGCAGAACATCAAGTCCGCCAAGCGGATGGTGGAGCGCTCGCGGCCGCAGGTGTGGGACGTGCTCGAAGAGGTCATCACCGGCCACCCGGTGATGCTGAACCGCGCGCCGACCCTGCACCGCCTCGGCATCCAGGCCTTCGAGCCGCAGCTGGTGGAAGGCAAGGCCATCCAGCTGCACCCGCTGGTCTGCGAGGCGTTCAACGCGGACTTCGACGGTGACCAGATGGCCGTGCACCTGCCGCTGTCCGCGGAGGCGCAGGCCGAGGCCCGCATCCTGATGCTGTCGGCGAACAACATCCTTTCGCCCGCGTCGGGCCGTCCGCTCGCCATGCCGCGACTGGACATGGTGACCGGTCTGTTCCACCTGACCAGGCTCAACGAAGAGGCCGTCGGCGCCGGGCAGGCGTTCTCCTCGCCCGCCGAAGCGCTGATGGCGTTCGACCGCAAGTCGCTCGGGCTGCACGCGCCGATCAAGATCCGCATCAAGGACCGTCAGCCCGCCAAGGCCGACGTCGCCAAGCTGGCCGAAAACGGCTGGGAGCCCGGCAGGACCTGGCTCGCGGAGACCACGCTCGGCCGGGTGCTGTTCAACGAGCTGCTGCCAGCCGACTACCCGTACGTCAACGAGCCGATGCCGAAGAAGCGGCAGGCCGCGATCGTCAACGACCTCGCGGAGCGGTACTCGATGACGCAGGTCGCGCAGACGCTCGACCGCCTCAAGGACGCCGGGTTCTACTGGGCCACCCGCTCGGGTGTCACGGTAGCGATCTCCGACGTGCTGGTGCCCGAGGAGAAGAAGGGCATCCTCGAGGAGTACGAGCGCAAGGCGGACCAGGTCGAGAAGCGCTACCAGCGCGGTCAGCTCTCGCACGCCGAGCGGAACAACGAGCTCGTCAAGGTGTGGGGCCAGGCGACCGAGGACGTCGCGAAGGTGATGGAAGCCCACTTCCCCGACGACAACCCGATCTCGATGATCGTGAAGTCGGGCGCGGCGGGCAACATGACGCAGGTCCGGTCGCTGGCCGGGATGCGTGGCCTGGTGTCCAACCCGAAGGGTGAGTACATCCCGCGCCCGATCAAGGCCAACTTCCGTGAAGGCCTGTCGGTGGCGGAGTACTTCATCGCGACGCACGGTGCCCGTAAGGGTCTGGCGGACACGGCGCTCCGTACCGCGGACTCCGGTTACCTGACCCGTCGTCTGGTGGACGTCTCGCAGGACGTCATCGTCCGCGAGGTCGACTGCGGGACCAGCCGCGGCATCAACATGAAGATCGGCGAGGCCGGCACGGACGGCACCATCCTCCGCGACCAGCACGTCGAGACGAGCACCTACGCCAGGTGCCTCGCGGAGGACGTCTCCGACAGCAGCGGCAACGTGGTGCTCAACCGCGGTGACGACCTCGGCGACCCGGCGATCGAGAAGCTGGTCTCCAGCGGCATCGTCAAGGTCAAGGTGCGCAGCGTGCTCACCTGCGAGTCGGCCGTCGGTATCTGCGCCACCTGCTACGGACGTTCGATGGCGACCGGTCAGCTCGTGGACGTCGGCGAGGCCGTCGGCATCGTCGCGGCGCAGTCGATCGGTGAGCCCGGTACCCAGCTGACGATGCGTACCTTCCACCAGGGTGGTGTCGCCGGTGACGACATCACCACGGGTCTTCCCCGTGTCACCGAGCTCTTCGAGGCTCGCGTGCCGAAGGGCAAGGCGCCGATCGCCGACGTCGATGGCCGCGTGCGCATCGAGGAGAGCGAACGCTTCTGGAAGATCACGCTGATCCCGGACGACGGCGGCGAAGAGATCGTCTTCGACAAGCTGTCCAAGCGCCAGCGGCTCGCGAACACCCCGAACGGCCCGCTCGGCGACGGCGACCACGTCGCGGTCGGCCAGCAGCTGCTCGAGGGCACGCCGGACCCGCACGAGGTCCTGCGCGTGATGGGCCCGCGCGAGGCGCAGATGCACCTGGTGGACGAGGTCCAGAAGGTGTACCGGGCGCAGGGTGTGTCGATCCACGACAAGCACATCGAGGTCATCGTCCGGCAGATGCTGCGCCGGGTGACGATCATCGACTCCGGTGCCACGGACTTCCTGCCGGGCGAGCTGCCCGAGCGGACCAAGTTCGAGGCGAAGAACCGGGCGTCGGTCGCCGAGGGCGGCGAGCCCGCCTCCGGCCGTCCCGTGCTGATGGGGATCACGAAGGCCTCGCTGACCACGGACTCCTGGCTGTCCGCGGCGTCGTTCCAGGAGACCACGCGTGTCCTGACCGACGCGGCGATCAACGGCCGCAGCGACAAGCTGATCGGCCTCAAGGAGAACGTGATCATCGGTAAGCTGATCCCGGCCGGTACCGGTATCAACCGCTACCGGAACATCCAGGTGCAGCCGACCGAGGAGGCGCGGGTCGCGGCGTACGCGATCCCGTCCTACGACGACGGCTACTACACGCCGGACGTCTTCGGCTCCACCCCCGGTGCCGCGGTTCCGCTGGACGACTACGACTTCGGTCGAGACTTCCGCTGACCCGCACCTGACAGTCGGATCGGGCCCCCGAGCACTCAGCTCGGGGGCCCTTTCCGTACCCGGCCCGAAGTGCGTTTAGCGGGCTAAATGTAGAAGTGAGCAGGGCTAAGTAAGTTCCCGGCCTGAGCGGGGCGTCAGCTGGTCGGGGCGGGTTCGGTCGACGCCGTGCGGGGTCGGGAGCGCTTCCGCTTCGGGAAGTAGGTCGCCCTGGCCAGCCGGTATCCGATCGCCAGTGCCAGCGCCCCGAGCAGAGCCAGGAAGACCGCGATGTCCTTGCCTTCGATCAGTGGGTTCCAGGGCAGCGGCCCGATGGAGACCGGGACGACGTCGCCCCTGGCCGGTTTCCCCCACGAAGTCCACCGGAAGTCTTCGACCTGGTGGGTGGATCCGCCGCGGTCGTAGTGGCCGTCGACGAAGGTTTCGTGGTGGACCGCCGAGGCGGAGCTGACGCGCTCGACCGTGAAGTCCACCTGCGGGGCGAGCCCGGTCACGGCCAGGAAGCCGTTCCCGGCAAGGGAAAGCCCCACCGCGGCGAGCGCGACCACGAACAGCGTCCGTACCGCGAGCGAGACCGCGGACAGCGGTTGCCTGCTCGCCGCGCGGCGCCGGGCGTTCACCGGTGCCGTCAGCGAGTTCCCGGAAACCGGGGCCGCGGTTTCCGGTGCGGTGTCGCGCAGCGCGACGAACTGTTCGGTGAACTCGTGGTTTCCGGAGCCGGTGCGCCAGGCGCCGGACGGGACGGTCGTCGCCAGTTCGGCCAGGTGCGCGGCGTTGTCGAACAGCTTGTCCTCGGTGAGCGGGCCGGACTGGGCCGTCCACAGCGAGCCGTGGTGGAAGGCGACCTCCCGCACCCGGAACCACGGCCGGTCGAGCAGCAGCGCGCGCGTCTTCTCGTCCAACGCCGCACGAGCGAACGCGGAATCGTTGGTGCGCAAGGAAAAACGCTTCGTGAACGCGTTGTCGTCGAGTTCGAAGTCTTCGAGTGCGACGTCGGGCAGCGGTGCGCCGATCGCGTTCCTGGTGATCCGCATGTCTTCGAACGGGTGGAATTCGCCCGGCTCCAGCCCGCCGAACTTCTCCTGCTGCTCCGCCGTGGAACGCGCCTGCACGAGCAGGGTCGGCACGTGCGGTGTCCTGAGCTGCACCAGGCTGTACGTGCTGTCGACCGCGTCGGCCGCTTTGGCAGCCGAGCCGGGATCGCGGTCGTCGCGGGGAATGCCGTCGGAGGTGCGGTACTGGACACCCGATATCCGGTACCCGCGGAGGTCGAATTCGAGGGCCGCGCGAAAACCGGCGGCGGGATCGGCGCTGTCGACCGGTCGTCCCCGGTGGTAGAGGATGCCGAAACTCGGCTTTTCGGGTTCGTCACCGGAGAAGTAGCTGCCGTGGTTGTCCGCGACGACCTTCGCCATCCAGGTGCGCTGCCGCCAGGCGAACAACCACACCAGCACCGCCACGATCGCCGGAACCGCCCACCAGAGGGTCGACGGGATGCTGCTGGAGGTTCCCCAGTCGAGCCACCACTGCGTCGTTTCGCTCGCCGCCGCGGCGGCGAGCGAATACAGCACGAGCGATGGTGTGCGGCCCCGGCCGGTCATCCCGGTCCGCCGCTCCAGCCATTGGGCGAGGTACACCAGGACGACGGCGACGGCGTACCCGCCGAGGATGAGCCAGGGGCCGAGCAGGGCGAGGTCCACTATTGATCCATATCGAGGTTCTTGCGGGTTTCGTCCGCGTCTTGCGCCCCGCCGATGTCCCCCTGCTTGCCCCGGTTGCGCTGGGTTTCGAGGTTGTCGGCGGTTTTCGCGAGCATATCGATGGCCGCTTTGTCCTGGTAGGCGCTGCCCTTCCCGAGGTCCTTCGGGTTGACGCCGACCGTCTGCTTGAGCACCTGCCCCGGCACGCCCTTCGCCACGTCGACCAAGGCATCGCCGGTCGCCGAAAGGCGGCTGCCGGTGGCCTTCGCCATCGCGCCGCCGACCGCCTTCTCCATCCCCGGCGTGACGCGGCCCGCCTTGGACAGCTTCGAGCCCTGCTTGATCAGGTCGTCGGTCCACTTGGCCATGAAGCCCATGAACTTTTCCAGCAGCTGTCCCAGCTTTCCGAGGTGCTTGGTGATCTTGCTGAACGCGCTCGCGGCTTTCGCGATCGACGCGGTCATGGCGGCGGCGACCGAGGAGCCGAGACTGACGATCGACGCGGCCAGCGCGGGCAGCCAGATGTAGATCAGCGTGCTGACGAGCTCCGAGATGATCGCCTTGACGACCTCTTCGATGACGGTCATGACCATCGACCACATCGTCAGCGTCTCGGCGACCGAGCCCGCGCTCGAGCCGATTCCCTTGATACCGACGGAAAAATCGCCGAGCGCGTTGCGCGCGGCTTCGCCCGCGTCGCCCTGCCAGTCCTTGACCGCCTTGTCACCGGTCGCCACGAAGTCGTCGGCGAGCGCGACGAAACCCTTGCCGATGCTTTCGAAGTTCGCCGACGCGGTCTTCAGGGCCGGGCCGTCACCGGTCACGAAGTGCAGCGCGTCCTGCAGCGGCTGGACCAGTTCGAGCAGGATGTTCAGCCCGTTGCTGACCAGCCAGCCGATCGGGTCGAGCACGAAGCTCGCCATGTCCATGCCCGCGCTCGCGACGAATCCGGCCCCGTCGGTGACGAGCTGCGCGCTCGCGTTGGCGAGATCGCCGGCATTCTCGGCGTCCCCGAACTTCTTGGCGGCGTCCGCGATCGTGCTGTAGCCCTTGCCGATGACCGGCGTCTTCTTCAGCGCGTTCTCGGCGTTCTTCCCGAAGCTCTCCTCGTAGCCGTCGACCTTGACGGTGCCGGCGACGCTGGGCTTTTCCTCGGCCATGACGCATCCCTTCAGCGCGGTCCGTCGATTTCGGCCTTGTACTTGCCCAGCATCAGGGCGGCGTCGTTGTCGTTGCCGTCGTAGATCTCGGCCGCCTTGGTCAGCTTGGCGGAGAACGCGTCGACGCCGGTTTTCATGGCTTCGAGCAGCTCCCGCAGTTCGCTCAGCTTGCCGGTGTAGGTCTCCTTGACCGCGAGCCCGATCAGGCCCCAGGACTTGTCCGTGACGTCGGCCTGGTCGACGAGCTTGCCGAACTTCTCGGCCTCGCCGTGGTAGTAGCCGAGGTCCTGGGAGTACTTCTTCAACGCGGCCGTGTCGACGACGTGGCCCTGCTGTCCGGTACCGGGACCGCTCATCGGTGCCCCTCCTGGTCGTCCTGGTCGTCGAACAGGGAGCTGAGGAACTGGTCGCCGGCCGAGCCGCTGCTGGGCGGCGGCGGGGCGGGCTTCTCGTCCGAACCGAACACCGAGCTCTGGCTGAAGTCCTCGTCGGGCGACGGCGCTTCGCGCTTCTTCGGCCGCAGCTCGTCGACCGTGGTGCCCAACGCCTCGGCCTGTGCTTCGAGTACCCTGTCCTGCGCGCTCAGGTCGCCGAACGCGCCGCTGCCGAGATGGGCGTCGACGAGTCCGGCCTGCTGGTAGGCGGCGTCGGCCACGGCCTGCCGCAAGGTGGTCATGATCGTGGCCGACAGGGTTCCCGGCTCCTGCCGGAGCGCCTCGGCGGTGAGCCGGATGTCCTTGACCGCGCCGCCGGGGCCCGCGACCACCGTGACCGAGCCGTCCGGCGACGCGGCGCGCGATTCCAGCGCGGTCAGCTCCGTCTGCATCTGCTCGACGTTCGAGAACCGGGTCTCGGCCTGTTTGACCTTCGCTTGGACCTTCTCGAACTCGGCCTTGAGGGCCTCCAGCTCAGCGGACATGGCGCCGCCCCTCATCTCTGCTCAGTCGGCACATCTGTTCAGTCGGCACATCTGTTCAGTCGGCTCAGTGGCGTCAAGTATGCGTCCTCTGCGCCGATTGGGCCCGATATCACCACATTTCCGAATTCTGTTCACCTTCGGTCTGACCTGCGTTTAGCGGGCTAAACGTCGCGGGCGGGCACCGGTCAGGGGTGCGGGGAGCCGCGCCGGACGGGGAAGTCGAAGTAGGTGTCCGGGTAGGGCTCGTTCTTGAGGGTGTAGTGCCACCACTCCTCGGGCAGGTTGGTCATGCCGACGCCTTCGAGGGTGCGCTTCAGCAGTTGCCGGTTTTCGCGGGCCGCGCCGGTGATCGCGGGGTTGTCGGTGTGCGCGAGCGGGTCGAAGCAGTCGAAGCCGGTGCCCATGTCGATCGTGTTGTCGGGGAACCGGGTGCCGACCGGCGCGAAGCATGGGCGCAGCGGCTCGCCGGGAAAGTACGGGCGCTGCGGCCGGACGGGGAGCTTCACCAGCGTCAGGTCCATGGTGCTGCCGCGGCTGTGCCCCGACTTCGCCGCGATGTACCCGTCTTCGAACAGCTTGGACTTGTCGACGTTCGGATAGAACTCGGCCTTCATGCGCCGGTCCCGCAGGCGCTCCGCCCAGCGCACGAAATCGGTGACCGCGCGCTGTGGGCGGTAGCAGTCGTAGACCTTCAGCGAGTAGCCGCGGGGGAGCAGTTGCGCCTGGGCTCGGCGCAGCGCTTCGGCCGCGGGGCGGGTGAGGATGCACATTGGCTCGTAGTAGCCGCGCACCGGCCTGCCGACGAAGTTGTGCATCGTCGAATACCGGATGTCCTGCCGGATCGTCGGGTCGACATCGTGCAGCGCCACGAACGTCGACGGTGCGGGAGGTGCCGCCGCGCTCACGGGAGCCGTCGTGACGGCGACCAGGACGCCCACCAGGGCCAGCGCGCGGACAGCGCGCGAGAGGAAGGTCCGCATGCCCCCGTCATAGCAGCCGGACGGGGTGGCCGGAAGTGCGTTTAGCCCGCTAAACGCAGGTCAGGGTGCTCCGGCGCAGTCGGTGCGGCAAGGGGGTGAGTTCCCGGTGTTTATAACGAATTGGTCACGGCTTGGAGGGGGCCGAATGGCGGTGCGGGTTGGTTCGTAACGGCCAGTGACGATTGCTCGTCGTTCGTTGCCATCTGATGGGAAATTACCCACACGGGCGACCCGAATGCGGGTCTAATCGGGCAAAATGGGCGAACGCATTACTCCGTTCGGGTGTGTCTCAGTCCTTGATCTCAAGATTGACGCCTTTCACACTTCACGCGACTATTTCGCCCATGTCCGCACGCGTTGCCCTGGTTTGGCGCCTTCACGTTGACTTGCGTCAGCAAGCCAGCGCGCTGTGTATGACTTTCTGATCCTCCCTCCGAAGAACGTGCGCCCGTCACCGTAGCGGCGCCGTATCTCCTTGCTGTGCAACGAAATCTGGCGTTGCGCAAGTCTTTCCCCGTCGTGCGCCGGAAACGGTTCGCGTCCTTTCCGGGGAGAGCCGTGCCCTTTTCCTGTCGAAGGCGCGCGGGATCATTTCTTCTGAAACCACCGGAGTGCGAATGTTATCGAAATCGCCCACGTGGCGAAAAGTGCTGATCGGCGGCGTGGCGGCGGTACTCGCCGCCGGTGCCGTCACCTACACCGGTTCCACCACCAACGCCTACGCCGACGTCCAGGTGTCCAC
Source organism: Amycolatopsis sp. CA-230715 (assembly GCF_018736145.1). GTDB lineage: Bacteria > Actinomycetota > Actinomycetes > Mycobacteriales > Pseudonocardiaceae > Amycolatopsis. The sequence goes on along the minus strand of NZ_CP059997.1, from coordinate 3,349,449 downwards.
GGACGCGAAGACGGCGTCCGACGGCAAGCAGTACTGGGTGCAGAACCACCTGGTGTCGAAGGACGTCGCGCAGGCCAAGGCCAGCGCCGGCGACAAGCGGAAGAAGTGGCTCCTGGTCTGGGCCGGTGACGAGAACATCGCCGACACACTGGTCAAGGACGTCAAGAACCTGCCGGGATCGCTCGGCGGCGGGCTCGGCAAGATCCGCAACGCGCTGCCGGGCCCGGACTTCCTCGCCGTCATCGACGCGACCGAGGGGTCGCCGACCTACGGCAAGGTCGTCAACACCGCCACGGTCGGCCCGCTGGTGGAGAACGAGCCGCACCACATGCAGTACGTGTGGCACAAGGGCGACACCATCTACGCCGGTGCGCTCTTCGCCGCGGCCACCTACGCGTTCGACGTCAGCGCGCTGCCGCAGCTGAAGCTGAAGGGCGTCAGCCTGCCGACGCAGACGCTCGGCGGCTCCGTGCCCGACGCGTACTGGACGCTGAAGGACGGCACGTCCTACGGCACCTACATGGGCGGCCCGGTCGTGCCGGGGCCGTACCGGTACGACAACGGCCAGGTCGTGATCGGCAACGGCTTCGCGGGCAGTCCCGGCGAGGTCGTGCGCTTCGACAAGGACGGCAAGGTCCTTTCGCAGAGCCCGGCGGCCACGCCACAGGGCGACAACCAGAAGCTGTGCGACAACCTCCCGCAGCTCGGGGCGCCGACCTGCGCGAACCCGCACGGCATCCAGGCTCGCGAGGACCTGAACACGCTGGTCACGAGCGATTACGCGGAACCGAGAAACATCATCCTCGACCCGGTGAAGCAGCCGTCGCCGTACCTGCGCCGCCCGACGGTGCGGACCTACGACATCTCCGACCGCAACCACCCGAAGCTGAAGACGGTGTCGTACCTGCCCGACGGGCCCCGCGCCGATCCGAAGGACCCGCTGCACTCCGAAAGCCGTGCGGTTATGGAGACCACGGTGACCAACCTGCCGGGGCACAAGGGCGCGTTCGCCCAGACCATGCAGGGCGGCGCGGTCTACTACACGCCGGACATCACCGCGCGCGAGCCACATTGGCGCGAGGTGTTCGACGACGGCTCGGCCAACAAGGCGATCTACGACAAGAACGACGCGAACGGCGCCAGCTCGAACGGCGGCTGGATCCAGACCAGCCCGGACGACAAGTACCTGTACCGGGCGATCGTGGGCAGGCAGAAGGGCACCCTTTCGCCGGACGACCCCGGCACCACAGGCGGCGTCTACGTGCTCGACATCCAGAAGCTGCTCGCGGCGGGCCCGAACTACGAAGGGTCGATCGACACGAAGGAAAAGGCGCAGAACGGCGGGGGCGGCGTGCTGCCGACCGTCGTCGGCGCGGCCCCGATCAACCCCGGCGTGCCGGGCGCGGGCCCGCACTGGGGCGCCTACGACCACTTCGCGCTCGGCGCCGACGGGTACTACCACGAGAGCGCGCCGCAGCACCTCGCGGTGTCGAACTACTTCGTCGCGAGGTCCGGTTTGGACGGTGACCACAAGGTCAACCTGCTGAACCTCGGTCCGGACGGGAAGGTCGCGGTGGACCAGAACTTCCGCGACGAGTTCACCGGGCAGGTCGGGATCAACTTCAACCGGAAGTCCTGGCCGCACGGTGACTTCGGCAACGCCAAACCCCACTCCGAACTGTTCGTCGTCGCGGACGCGGACCTGAAGTAACCGGCACGGGCGGGGCGGCGCACACCGCCCCGCCCGTCCTCAGGAAGGCTCCACAATGGACCATGGTGCACAGATGAGCACCGGCTCGGCCGGTGTCGACGTCGTGGCGCTCCTCCTGCGCCTCGTGCTGCTCTTCGGCAGCGCGGTGGTGGCCGGAGTCGGCCTGCTGCGGCCCCTGGTCGGTGAGCTCGGGCGCAGGCTCACCGTGGTCGTCGCCGCGCTGGCCGGGGTTTCCGCGGTGCTCGCGATCGTCTCGATCTTCACCGTCGACGCGAACGTCGTCGGCGCGGTCGTGCACGCGGCGCTCGCCGTCGCGATCGCGGGCCTGTTGCCGAAACCGGGCGTGGCCCGTTGGCTGTCCGCGGTGCTGGTCGTGCTCCTCGTGATCGAGACCGCGCTCGGCAGTTCCGGCATCGACTTCGCGGTCGACACGGTGTTCGTCGCCGGCGCCACGGTGTGGCTCGGCGTCGCCGCGCTGTCGCTCGGGGTGGCACCGGAGGAATGGCGCAGTTCGTCGCTGCGGCTCGGGCCGCTCGCGATCACACTCGGCGGGCTGCTCGTCCTCGCGGGCGGAACGCAGCTCGCGTTGTCCGGCATCGGATTCGACCGCAGGCTCTACGGCAGCGCGTTCGGGGTCGCGCTGCTCGCGATCGTCGCGCTGGCGCTCGTGGCGACGGTCGTCGCGGCCGTCCCGCGCGCCGACCCAGGCCGGACCTACCGGCTCGGTGCCGCGGCGGTCGCGGTGGGCTTCGTCGCCTGGAGCGCGCTTGCCGCGATCCCGAAACCGCCGGAACTGCCGGTGCCCGGCGTGCCGTTGCTCGCCTCGGTTTCCGTGGCGGACCAAGACGTTCCGGTGCTCGTCAGCCCGCAGCGACCAGGCCGGAACCTGGTGCACGTGCCCGCGACGGCGGGCGAGGTGTCGGTCGCCGTCGAAGGGGGACAACCCGTGCGGGCGTCCGCGCGGGCGGGCGCCGAAGGCAGCTGGGCCGAGGTGGACCTGCCCGACGGCCGCAGCGACCTGGTCATCACGAAGAACGATTCGCCCGCGAAAGTCGAAGTCGACGCGGGCACGGACAAGGGTGTCGCGAGCGCGGCGGGCAGCGACGGCCCGGAATGCGCGGCGGCCGCGCTCGGCGGCCTGCTGAACAATCGCCGCACCGTCCTCACCGCCTGCCCGTCGGACGCGCTCGGCGACGAAGACGCGGACGCGCTGCGCAAGCTCGTCGGATTCCTCGCCGAGCGCAAGGCACCGGTCATCGACCTCGTCGCCGACGAGACCGCACGCGGTGCCGCTGCGGCGAAGGTCGTCCGTGAAGCGGCGGCGCGGAGGAACATCCCGGTCGCGGCGGGGCAGAGCCCCGACGGCGCGCTCGTGGTCGTCTCCGGATGGGACCTCGGCTACCGGACCATGCGGGACGCGGCGGCGGCACAACGGGAAAGGCCCACCTACGGCTACGGCCTGTACGCGGCGCCGTGGCTGCTGCACGGGCCGATCGTGAACCTGGTGGCCAGCTCGTCGATCCCGCTGCGGTTCGACCCGCGGGAGCAGCTCGCGGTGAGCTACGCGGTGACCGTCGGGAACGGCTTCGGCGGGGAGAGCCCGTCGGTCGCGGGATTCCGGAACTGGCTCGGCGACCAATGGCGCTCGGTCGGCGGCGAGGTGCAGATCTTCGCCTCGGCGCAGGTGAACGCGATGCCGATGTACCCGAACGAACCGCATCCGCCGGGAATGGTGATGGCGCGCGACTATCGAGGGCAGTGGGTGCCGGAAGGAACTGTCGTACCGGTGAGCGTGCCGCTCAAATCCTGACTTCCGCTCGTCCGGTCGAGCGGGAAACCGTAATCCATGGAATGAGGGAGAAGAAATCGTGAAGAGAATTGCCGCACGCGCCGCCGTGACGGTCGCCGCGGCCGCCGCGTTCGCGGGCGTCGCCGGGGGAATCGCGGACGCCGCGCCGTCGCACGCTCAGTCGGGGACACCCATCTGGCTGCTCCCGGGTGTGGACCTCGGGCCGCTGCTCGAGCCCACCATCCTGGCCCCGGCGAACCTGCTCGCGCCCGTGTACGGGCTCATCACCCTGGTCGGCGGATAGCTTGTAGGACACCAAAAAACCGCTCCCGCGCTGTCCGGTCAGCGCGGGAGCGGTTTCTCGTGCGCTCAGTAGCCGGCCGGGTTCGGCAGGAGCTTGCCCGGTGCCTGCACGACCGACTGGATCAGCCCGAGCACGGGCACGCCGAGCGGCGCGAACGTCCAGACGTTGTTCAGCCCGCTGGTGTCCGGCTCGTCGACGATCACCGGACCGGGGGTTTCCGATGCCAATGCCGGAGCCGCCGCGCCGACGATCGCCGCGCCCGCGAGCGTCGCCGCGACCACGCCCCTGACAAGAGTTTTCCGCATACCAGTGGCACCTTTCGGATAGGTATTCTGCTGCCGCGGGAATCATCGCACGAAATCGCGGATCCCTCGCATTGTGCCCACGGGGTGGGAACCTATCTCCGGTATTGCCAGGTATGCGCCGGAAACGCGTTCACGAAATCGATGAGGAAGCCCGCCGTCTCCGGAATTTCGGTGGGGACGAGCTTGCGGTCGCCCTGCACGAGCGCGACCGAGTTGAGCAGGGAGAAGGAACCCGGGGTGCGGGGATCGTCGAGCAGCCAGCGGAGCAGGGGCGCGACGAGCACGCCGCGCGCGAAGTCGGGGTGCTCGCAGTAGACGGTGAACCTGGCGTCGAACTCGGGGTACCCGGTGCGGACGGTGCCCGGCGCTTCGTAGGCCGCGGCGTCGGTGCGGATCGATCCCAGCATGCTCTTGAGCCCGGTGTCGAAGGTCAGCGCGGGCACCGGCGGCGTCCAGACCTGGACCATGTGGCTGCGGCCCGTGCCGGGCGTGCCGTCCTCGCCCGCGGGGCGGTATTCGAAGGCCAGCACCGCGTGGCCGTCGGCGCGCAGTTCGAGCGCGTAGTCGTAGGGCGGCGCCTGCGCGGTCAGGTGCGCGAAGGTCGTCCGCTGCTTGGCGTTGGGGAAGTACCCGAAGGCCGGGGCGCGGCCGTCGCCGGGGAGGTGGAGCGCCGCGCCGTTCCGCCGGGCCCACTGCCCCGGCGTCAGTTCGCGCCCACCGCGCCGCCCGGCCACCCCCGGATCCTACGGGGCGCCGAACCCCCAGGTCGCCGCCTCACCGGGAAGTCCGCCCGCGACGTTTAGCCCGCTAAACGCACTTCAGGGCCCCGCGGGCGACGACGCGAGGTCGCCCGGAATGTGCGGGGTGTCTGGTTCGGAAAAGGGGCGGGGGTGCCGTCTCGGGCGGGGGCGTCCGCCATCGGTACCGTGCGACCCGGTCACACCACGCGAAGAGGAGGAGGCATGGTGGACGAGCAGAACGAGCGGGAGCCGGTGAGCACGGGCCGCAGGGCGGCGCCGGAAGGTGCCGAGCGGCACCCGCTGATCGACCTCTCCCGTGACCCGAACCCGGGGAAGCCGGATCACGCCAAGCCGGACGAGGACTGACCGGCAGGGGGGAATGCTTACGACGGCCCGGGTGTTTGAAACACCCGGGTCGTCTCATTGCCGCCATCGGGGCCGACAAGCCGCTAGACTGGGTGATCGGCCTCGTTGCCACCCCCGATTTTGCCGCCCGTGAGACGGCCGGGTATCTTTGACGACCGTGCCCGGCAGGCGTCGGGCCGCTCCGTATGCCATCAGGTATCGACGGGCTCCTCCGGTGCCCGGTGGACCGGCGAGGCGATCCGGGGCGAGCACAAGCAGTTCCACGGAAACCCCGATGGGAAGTTACGGATCGGAAGATCCTGACGCGGGCAGACACGCCCGACCGCGTGGACCGGGGAGACGGCATAGGGGCGCTGTTCACGCAGGTGGAGAGCTCTCCACTGAACAACGCAGAAGAAGACGTAAGCAAGATCGCGACAGAAAGCTGGTCCATTGCCCACGATCCAGCAGCTGGTCCGCAAGGGCCGCCAGGACAAGGCTGCCAAGCAGAAGACCGCGGCCCTCAAGGGGAGCCCGCAGCGGCGTGGCGTGTGCACCCGCGTGTACACCACGACCCCCAAGAAGCCGAACTCGGCGCTGCGCAAGGTCGCGCGTGTGAAGCTGACCAGCGGCATCGAGGTCACCGCCTACATCCCCGGTGAGGGCCACAACCTGCAGGAGCACTCGATGGTGCTCGTGCGCGGTGGTCGTGTGAAGGACCTCCCGGGTGTTCGCTACAAGATCATCCGCGGTTCGCTCGACACCCAGGGTGTGAAGAACCGCAAGCAGGCGCGCAGCCGGTACGGCGCGAAGAAGGAGAAGAGCTAATGCCCCGCAAGGGTCCGGCCCCGAAGCGGCCGCTGATCTCCGACCCCGTCTACGCCTCGCCGCTGGTCACCCAGCTGGTGAACAAGGTGCTGAAGGACGGGAAGCGGTCACTGGCCGAGCGCATCGTCTACGGCGCTCTCGAAGGCGCTCGCGAGAAGACCGGCACCGACCCGGTCGTCACGCTGAAGCGCGCGCTCGACAACGTGAAGCCCTCCATCGAGGTGAAGAGCCGCCGCGTCGGTGGCGCCACCTACCAGGTGCCGATCGAGGTCAAGCCCGGCCGCTCGACCACCCTTGCGCTGCGCTGGCTGGTGTCGTTCTCGCAGGCCCGCCGCGAGAAGACGATGATCGAGCGCCTGCAGAACGAGCTGCTCGACGCGAGCAACGGACTCGGGGCCAGCGTGAAGCGCCGCGAGGACACCCACAAGATGGCCGAGTCCAACAAGGCCTTCGCGCACTACCGCTGGTGAATCACGCCCGGCTGTCGACCAAAAGCCAGGCCGGGCCCCACGCTTGAGACAGGGGAACATTCTCGTGGCACGTGACGTGCTGACCGACCTGAACAAGGTCCGCAATTTCGGCATCATGGCTCACATCGACGCCGGCAAGACCACCACCACCGAACGGATCCTGTTCTACACCGGGGTCAACTACAAGATCGGTGAGGTCCACGACGGCGCCGCGACGATGGACTGGATGGAGGAGGAGCAGAAGCGGGGTATCACCATCACCTCGGCTGCCACCACCACCTTCTGGGACGACCATCAGCTCAACATCATCGACACCCCCGGGCACGTCGACTTCACCGTCGAGGTGGAGCGCAACCTGCGGGTGCTCGACGGCGCGGTCGCGGTGTTCGACGGCAAGGAAGGTGTCGAGCCGCAGTCGGAGCAGGTCTGGCGCCAGGCCGACAAGTACGAGGTCCCGCGCATCTGCTTCGTCAACAAGATGGACAAGCTGGGTGCCGACTTCTACTACACGGTGCAGACGATCGAGGACCGCCTCGGCGTCCGCCCGCTGGTGATCCAGCTGCCGATCGGTGCCGAAAGCGACTTCGAGGGCGTCGTCGACCTGGTCCGGATGAAGTCCCTGGTCTGGCGCGGCGAGGTCAAGAAGGGCGAGGACTACACCGTCGAGGACATCCCGGCCGATCTCGCCGACAAGGCGGCGGAGTACCGGGAGAAGCTCCTCGAGGCCGTCGCCGAGACCGACGACGCGCTGATGGAGAAGTTCCTCGAGGGCGAGGCGCTGACCGAGGACGAGATCAGGGCCGGCATCCGCAAGGTGACCGTCGACCGCACCGCGTACCCGGTGCTCGCCGGTTCCGCGTTCAAGAACAAGGGCGTCCAGCCCATGCTCGACGCGGTCATCGAGTACCTGCCGTCGCCGCTCGACGTGCCCGCGGTGGAGGGCATCCTCCCCAACGGCGAGACCGCGGCGCGCAAGGCCGCGACCGACGAGCCGTTCGCCGCCCTCGCGTTCAAGATCGCGGCGCACCCGTTCTTCGGCAAGCTGACCTACATCCGGGTCTACTCGGGTCAGGTCGCCAAGGGCGCCCAGGTCGTCAACGCGACCAAGGAGCGCAAGGAGCGCATCGGCGGCCTGTTCCAGATGCACTCCAACAAGGAGAACCCGGTCGAGGTCGGCCAGGCCGGCCACATCTACGCGGTCCAGGGCCTGAAGGACACCACCACCGGTGACACCCTGGCGGACCCGCAGAACCCGATCGTGCTCGAGTCGATGACGTTCCCGGAGCCCGTCATCCGGGTCGCCATCGAGCCGAAGACGAAGGCGGACCAGGAAAAGCTGTCGATCGCGATCCAGAAGCTGGCCGAGGAGGACCCCACCTTCCAGGTCAACCAGGACGAGGAGACCGGTCAGACGATCATCGCGGGCATGGGCGAGCTGCACCTCGAGGTGCTGGTGAACCGCATGAAGTCCGACTACAAGGTCGAGGCGAACATCGGTAAGCCGCAGGTCGCCTACCGCGAGACGATCAAGAACACCGTCGAGAAGCTCGACGTCGTGCACAAGAAGCAGACCGGTGGTTCCGGCCAGTTCGCCAAGGTCATCGTGAAGCTGGAGCCGCTGCCCACCGGCGACGGCGCGCTGTACGAGTTCGAGAACAAGGTCACCGGTGGTCGCGTGCCGCGGGAGTACATCCCGTCGGTCGACGCCGGTGCGCAGGACGCCATGCAGTACGGCGTGCTGGCCGGGTACCCGCTGGTCGGGCTGAAGTTCACGCTGCTGGACGGCGCGTACCACGAGGTCGACTCCTCGGAGATGGCGTTCAAGGTCGCCGGTTCGATGGCGCTGAAGGAAGCCGCGCGGAAGGCGAACCCGGTCATCCTGGAGCCGTTGATGGCGGTCGAGGTGACCACACCCGAGGACTACATGGGTGATGTCGTCGGCGACCTCAACTCTCGCCGTGGCCAGATCCAGGCCATGGAGGAGCGTGCGGGCACCCGTGTCGTGAAGGCACTGGTTCCGCTGTCGGAGATGTTCGGCTATGTCGGCGACCTGCGGTCCCGTACCCAGGGTCGTGCGAACTACTCCATGACGTTCGATTCCTACGCCGAGGTTCCCGCGAACGTCGCGAAGGAAATCGTCGCGAAGGCGACGGGGGAGTAGTTCCCCCACGCTCGCGGGCGTAAGGAACACTCCTCACGGTCCGCGGTAACCGACAGATACCGAATCGCCCGTCGGCAGCCACGCCGGCAGGCGAGCACCAAGCAAAACAGTCCAGGAGGACATTCCAGTGGCGAAGGCGAAGTTCGAGCGGAGCAAGCCGCACGTCAACATCGGAACCATCGGTCACGTCGACCACGGGAAGACCACTCTGACCGCGGCGATCACGAAGGTTCTGCACGACAAGTACCCCGAGCTGAACACGGCTTCGGCGTTCGACCAGATCGACAACGCGCCGGAAGAGAAGCAGCGCGGCATCACGATCAACATCTCGCACGTCGAGTACCAGACCGAGAAGCGCCACTACGCCCACGTGGACGCCCCCGGTCACGCGGACTACATCAAGAACATGATCACCGGTGCCGCCCAGATGGACGGCGCGATCCTCGTGGTCGCGGCGACCGACGGCCCGATGCCGCAGACCCGTGAGCACGTGCTGCTCGCGAAGCAGGTCGGCGTGCCCTACATCGTGGTGGCGCTGAACAAGGCCGACATGGTCGACGACGAGGAGATCCTCGAGCTCGTCGAGCTGGAGGTCCGCGAGCTGCTGTCCGCGCAGGACTTCCCCGGCGACGACGCCCCCGTGGTCAAGGTCTCCGGCCTGAAGGCCCTCGAGGGCGACGAGAAGTGGGCCGAGACCGTGCTCGAGCTGATGAACGCCGTCGACGACAACGTGCCGGACCCGGTGCGCGACCTCGACAAGCCGTTCCTGATGCCGATCGAGGACGTCTTCACCATCACCGGCCGCGGCACCGTGGTGACCGGTCGTGTGGAGCGCGGCCAGGTCAACGTCAACGAAGAGGTCGAGATCGTGGGTATCCGCGAGAAGTCGACCAAGACCACCGTCACCGGTGTCGAGATGTTCCGCAAGCTGCTCGACTCGGGCCAGGCGGGCGACAACGTCGGCCTCCTGCTGCGCGGCATCAAGCGCGAGGACGTCGAGCGCGGCCAGGTCATCGTGAAGCCCGGCACCACGACTCCGCACACGGAGTTCGAGGGCTCGGTGTACATCCTGTCCAAGGACGAGGGCGGCCGCCACACGCCGTTCTTCAACAACTACCGCCCGCAGTTCTACTTCCGCACCACGGACGTGACCGGCGTCGTGACCCTCCCCGAGGGCACCGAGATGGTCATGCCGGGCGACAACACGGACATCAGCGTGCAGCTGATCCAGCCGATCGCCATGGACGAGGGCCTTCGCTTCGCCATCCGTGAGGGTGGCCGGACCGTCGGCGCGGGCCAGGTCACCAAGATCAACAAGTGATTCGGCGCCCGAACCCGGGGCACTACACCCCCGGGTTCGGGCCGTCAAATCACGTGTGCGACACTGTTTGGGTTGCTCGTTGTGGGGCGGCCGAATCCTTCGGGGTTCCGGCCGCCTCTGCACGAGTGGCCACGGTCCGCGCGAGCGGGCAAGGGTCACCGCGGTGACCCCCTCACGTTGAGGCAAACCAGGCAAGACAACGATCCCACGGGATCCGTCTGTGGGTCGGGCGCGACACGCCCGACCGCGTGGACCGGGGACAGGGCCGTTGAACTGCGAAAACCAAGGCCTTCGCGGCCGGGTTTGAGACAAAGCGGCACGAGACGACAAGGAACGAGCAGCCACCATGGCGGGACAGAAGATCCGCATCCGGCTCAAGGCCTACGACCACGAGGCGATCGACGCGAGCGCGCGCAAGATCGTGGAGACGGTCACGCGCACCGGCGCGTCGGTAGTTGGCCCGGTGCCGCTGCCCACCGAGAAGAACGTTTACTGCGTCATCCGCTCGCCGCACAAGTACAAGGACTCGCGCGAGCACTTCGAGATGCGCACGCACAAGCGTCTGATCGACATCCTCGACCCGACGCCGAAGACGGTCGACGCGCTGATGCGCATCGATCTGCCGGCGAGCGTCGACGTCAACATCCAGTAAGCGTTGGGCGAGCGGCGGAGATAAGAGACTCATGTCTGACAGGCAAATGAAGGGCATCCTGGGCACCAAGCTCGGCATGACCCAGGTCTTCGACGAGAACAACCGGATCGTGCCGGTGACCGTCGTGAAGGCCGGGCCGAACGTGGTGACCCAGGTTCGCACCCAGGACAAGGACGGCTACGTGGCCGTGCAGCTGGCTTTCGGCGCCGTTGACCCGCGCCGCGTGAACAAGCCGCGCACCGGGCACTTCGACAAGGCCGGGGTGACCCCGCGCCGGTTCCTCGCCGAGCTGCGGACGACCGACGCCGAGACCTACGAGGTCGGCCAGGAGATCACCGCCGAGGTGTTCGCCGCGGGCGCCGAGGTCGACGTGACCGGCACCAGCAAGGGCAAGGGCTACGCCGGTGTCATGAAGCGCCACGGCTTCAAGGGCCAGGGCGCCAGCCACGGTGCGCAGGCCGTGCACCGCAAGCCGGGTTCGATCGGCGGCTGCGCCACCCCCGGCCGCGTGTTCAAGGGCCTGCGCATGGCGGGCCGGATGGGCAACGACCGCGTCACCACGCAGGGCCTCAAGGTCCACGACGTGCGCGCGGACGAGGGCCTGCTCCTGATCAAGGGCGCCGTGCCCGGCCCCAAGGGCGGACTCCTCTTCGTCCGCAGCGCCGCGAAGGGTGGTGTGACCGAATGAGCAGCATCGACGTGAAGACCCCGGCTGGTGCCGCGGACGGCACCGTCGAGCTCCCCGCGGAGATCTTCGACGTGCAGGCCAACGTGCCGCTGATGCACCAGGTCGTGGTGGCCCAGCTGGCCGCCGCGCGCCAGGGCACGCACGACACGAAGACCCGCGGCGAGGTGTCCGGTGGTGGCAAGAAGCCGTACCGCCAGAAGGGCACCGGCCGCGCCCGCCAGGGCTCGACCCGCGCGCCGCAGTTCGTCGGCGGTGGCACCGTCCACGGCCCGACGCCGCGCGACTACACCCAGCGGACCCCGAAGAAGATGAAGGCCGCCGCCCTGCGCGGTGCCCTCTCCGACCGGGCCCGTGCCGGCCAGCTGCACGTCCTCTCCGAGCTCGTGTCCGGCGAGAAGCCGTCCACGAAGTCGGTGAAGCAGGCGCTCACCGCGGTGACGCAGGCCAAGCGCGTTCTCGTGGTGCTGCACCGCGACGACGAGCTCGGCTGGCGCTCCGCGCGGAACCTCGAGTACGTGCACCTCATCACGCCGGACCAGCTCAACACGTACGACGTGCTGGTCAACGACGACGTGGTGTTCACCAAGAGCGCGCTCGACGCCTTCCTCGCCGGCCCCTCGCGGGGCAAGGGCGCGAAGGCTTCCGCGCGGTCGAGCGAGGTTTCCGAAGGGAGTGACGAGCAGTGAGTGCGGTCGCCATTCCGAACCCCCGCGACATCTTGCTCGCGCCGGTGATCTCCGAGAAGTCCTACGGACTGCTCGAAGACAACAAGTACACGTTCGTCGTTCGCCCTGACGCCAACAAGACCCAGATCAAGATCGCGGTCGAGCAGGTCTTCGGCGTCAAGGTGGTCAGCGTGAACACGCTGAACCGCCAGGGCAAGCGCAAGCGCACCCGCTACGGCTTCGGCAAGCGCAAGGACACCAAGCGCGCCGTCGTGACGCTGTCCGCCGACAGCAAGCCGATCGAGATCTTCGGCGGACCCGCCGCGTAAGGGACTGAGCAGACAATGGGTATTCGCAAGTACAAGCCGACGACCCCGGGTCGTCGCGGTTCGAGCGTTTCCGACTTCGCCGAGATCACTCGGTCGACGCCGGAGAAGTCGCTGCTGCGTCCGCTGAGCGGCAGCGGTGGCCGTAACGCTTCCGGCAAGATCACCACCCGGCACAAGGGTGGCGGTCACAAGCGGGCGTACCGGCTGATCGACTTCCGCCGCAACGACAAGGACGGCGTGCCTGCCAAGGTCGCGCACATCGAGTACGACCCCAACCGGTCGGCCCGTATCGCGCTGCTGCACTACGCCGACGGCGAGAAGCGCTACATCATCGCGCCGGAGAAGCTCAAGCAGGGCGACCGGGTGGAGAGCGGCCCCCGCGCCGACATCAAGCCGGGCAACAACCTGCCGCTGCGCAACATCCCGGTCGGCACCGTGATCCACGCGATCGAGCTCCGCCCCGGCGGCGGCGCGAAGATCGCCCGGTCCGCCGGTGCCCGCGTGCAGCTCGTCGCCAAGGACGGCCCGTACGCCCAGCTGCGGATGCCCTCGGGCGAGATCCGCAACGTGGACGTGCGCAACCGCGCCACCATCGGCGAGGTCGGCAACTCCGAGCACTCCAACATCAACTGGGGCAAGGCCGGGCGTAACCGCTGGCGGGGCAAGCGCCCCACCGTCCGCGGTGTCGTGATGAACCCGGTCGACCACCCGCACGGTGGTGGTGAAGGGAAGACCTCCGGTGGCCGCCACCCGGTCAACCCGAACGGCAAGCCGGAGGGCCGCACCCGCCGCCGCAAGCCGAGTGACCAACTGATCGTCCGCCGCCGGCGTACCGGCAAGAAGCGCTGAGCAGGGAGGTAGAAGCACATGCCACGCAGCCTGAAAAAGGGCCCCTTCGTGGACGACCACCTGCTCAAGAAGGTGGACGCTCTCAACGAGGCCAACAAGAAGACCGTGATCAAGACCTGGTCCCGCCGGTCCACGATCATCCCGGACTTCCTCGGCCACACGATCGCGGTGCACGACGGCCGCAAGCACGTCCCGGTGTTCGTCACCGAGGCGATGGTGGGTCACAAGCTGGGCGAGTTCGCCCCGACGCGGACCTTCAAGGGCCACATCAAGGACGACCGCAAGTCGCGCCGCCGCTGAGCGGGCACGAGAAAGTTAAGGGAAGCAGATGAACGCCCAGAACAACGCCACGGCTACGGCAGAAGAGCTGCCGACCGCCGTCGCGCGGGCTCGCTTCGTCCGGGACTCGCCGACCAAGGTGCGCCGGGTGATCGAGCTCGTCAAGGGTCGTAGCGTCAGCGAGGCCTTGGCCGTGCTCCGGTTCGCCCCGCAGGCGGCCAGCGAACAGCTCGCCAAGGTCATCGCCAGTGCCGCGGCCAACGCCGAGAACAACCTCGACCTCGACCCGGACACCCTCTGGGTGCGCAACGCGACCGCCGACGAGGGCCCGACCCTCAAGCGGATCCGCCCGCGCGCCCAGGGCCGTGCGTACCGGATCCGCAAGCGGACGAGCCACATCACCGTGGTGGTCGAGTCGCGCCCGGCAGAGACGAAGAAGACCGGCAAGAAGAAGGCAGGTGGCCGGTAGTGGGCCAGAAGATCAACCCGCACGGCTTCCGCCTGGGAATCACCACGGACTGGAAGTCGCGCTGGTACGCCGACAAGCAGTACGCGGAGTACGTGGCCGAGGACGTCAAGATCCGCAAGCTGCTCTCCACCGGCATGGAGCGCGCCGGCATCTCCAAGGTCGAGATCGAGCGCACCCGTGACCGCGTCCGCGTCGACATCCACACCGCGCGTCCCGGCATCGTGATCGGCCGTCGCGGCGCGGAGGCCGACCGGATCCGCGGCGCGCTGGAGAAGCTGACCAAGAAGCAGGTCCAGCTGAACATCCTCGAGGTCAAGAACCCCGAGGCCGACGCCCAGCTCGTCGCGCAGGGTGTCGCGGAGCAGCTGTCCAACCGCGTGGCGTTCCGCCGTGCGATGCGCAAGGCCCTGCAGACGTCCATGCGGTCGCCGCAGGTCAAGGGCATCCGCGTGCAGTGCGGCGGTCGTCTCGGCGGCGCCGAGATGTCCCGTTCCGAGCACTACCGCGATGGCCGCGTCCCGCTGCACACGCTGCGCGCCGACATCGACTACGGCTTCTTCGAGGCCAAGACGACGTTCGGCCGCATCGGCGTGAAGGTGTGGATCTACAAGGGCGACATCGTCGGCGGGCTCAAGGCCAAGGAGGCGCGTGACGCCGCCGCGGCCGCCGAGCGCGCCCCGCGTCGTGACCGCGACCGCCCGTCCCGTCCGCGCCGCTCCGGCGCGTCGGGCACCACGGCGACCTCGACCGAAGCCGGTCGGGCCGCCGCGGCGGCGAAGACCGATGAGGCCGCGACCTCCCCGGCGCCTGAGGCCGCCGCAGGTAACGCGGCAGAGAAGACGGAGGGCTGACGTGCTCATCCCACGGAGGGTCAAGCACCGCAAGCAGCACTCCCCGAAGCGTGCCGGCGCCGCCAAGGGCGGCACCCAGGTGACGTTCGGCGAGTACGGCATCCAGGCGCTTGAACACAGCTACGTGACCAACCGGCAGATCGAGTCCGCTCGTATCGCGATGACCCGGCACATCAAGCGTGGCGGGAAGATCTGGATCAACATCTTCCCCGACCGGCCGCTCACCAAGAAGCCCGCCGAAACCCGCATGGGTTCCGGTAAGGGTTCGCCCGAGTGGTGGATCGCCAACGTCAAGCCCGGCCGCGTCATGTTCGAGCTCAGCTTCTCGAACGAAGAGACGGCACGCGAGGCCCTGCGCCGCGCGATCCACAAGCTGCCGATGAAGTGCCGAATCGTGACCCGTGAAGGTGGTGAGTTCTGATGGCGAAAGCAGCAGGCGTCGCGGCGTCAGAACTTCGTGAGCTCACTGCGGAAGAGCTCGTGCTGCGCTTGAAGGAATCCAAGGAGGAGCTGTTCAACCTCCGGTTCCAGATGGCCACCGGGCAGCTGGACAACAACCGCAGGCTGCGCACCGTCCGCACGGACATCGCGCGGATCTACACCGTGATGCGGGAGCGCGAACTCGGGCTGTCCGTTTCCCCCGACGACGCCGAGAGTGAGGGTGCGGCATGAGTGAGCAGACCGAAGAGCTCGCGAAGCAGCCGGTCCAGAAGTCCGATTCTGGCCGCAACTACCGGAAGGTCCGCGAGGGCCTCGTCGTCTCGGACAAGATGAGCAAGACGATCGTGGTCGAGCTCGAGAACCGCAAGAAGCACGCGCGCTACGCGAAGGTCCTTCGCAGCACCAGCAAGGTGAAGGCGCACGACGAGGAGAACGTCGCCGGCGTCGGCGACCGCGTGATCCTCATGGAGACCCGGCCGCTGTCCGCGACCAAGCGCTGGCGCCTGGTGCGGATCGTGGAGAAGGCCAAGTAAGCAGAGGGCCGCAAGGTTCTCTTCAGTTCCGCAAGGCTGGGCATGCGCCCAGAACCGGCGTGACATACCAGGAGTTGACGTGATCCAGCAGGAGTCGCGACTGCGAGTCGCCGACAACACGGGTGCCAAGGAGATCCTCTGCATCCGCGTGCTCGGCGGTTCGGGGCGGCGCTACGCCGGCATCGGCGACATCATCGTCGCCACCGTGAAGGACGCCATCCCGGCCGCCGGGGTGAAGAAGGGCGACGTCGTCAAGGCCGTCATCGTCCGCACGGTGAAGGAGCGTCGTCGTCCGGATGGCTCCTACATCCGGTTCGACGAGAACGCCGCCGTGCTCATCAAGAACGACAACGAGCCCCGGGGCACCCGCATCTTCGGCCCGGTGGGCCGCGAGCTGCGCGACCGAAAGTTCATGAAGATCATTTCGCTCGCGCCGGAGGTGTTGTAAGTGAAGGTGAAGAAGGGCGACACGGTCGTCGTCATCGCCGGCAAGGACAAGGGCGCCAAGGGCAAGGTCATCCAGGCCTACCCCGACCGCGAGCGCGTGCTCGTCGAGGGCGTGAACCGGATCAAGAAGCACACCCGGATCAGCCAGACCCAGCGTGGTGCGCAGTCCGGGGGCATCGTCACCCAGGAAGCGCCCATCCACGTGTCGAACGTGCAGGTCGTCGACTCCGACGGCAAGCCGGCCCGCGTGGGTTACCGCATCGGCGAGGACGGCAAGAAGGTTCGCGTCTCGCGCAGGAACGGTAAGGACATCTGATGACCACCACCGAGAAGATCGTGCCGCGGTTGAAGACCCGGTACCGCGAGGAGATCGCGGGTGAGCTCCAGAAGGAGTTCAGCTACGCCAACGTGCACCAGATCCCCGGTGTGGTGAAGGTCGTCGTGAACATGGGTGTCGGTGACGCCGCCCGTGACAGCAAGCTCATCGAGGGCGCCATCCGCGACCTGTCCACCATCACCGGGCAGAAGCCGGAGGTCCGCAAGGCCCGCAAGTCCATCGCGCAGTTCAAGCTGCGCGAGGGCCAGCCCATCGGCGCCCGCACCACGCTGCGCGGCGACCGGATGTGGGAGTTCCTCGACCGGCTGCTGACCATCGCGCTGCCGCGTATCCGCGACTTCCGCGGCCTTTCGCCGAAGCAGTTCGACGGAAACGGCAACTACACCTTCGGTCTCAACGAGCAGTCCATGTTCCACGAGATCGACCCCGACGCCATCGACCGCCCGCGCGGCATGGACGTCACCGTTGTCACCACCGCCACCACCGACGACGAGGGCCGCGCGCTGCTCCGCAAGCTCGGCTTCCCGTTCAAGGAGAACTGAGCAGATGGCCAAGAAAGCGCTGATCCACAAGGCCGCGAAGACGCCGAAGTTCAAGGTGCGTGGCTACACCCGTTGCCAGCGGTGCGGCAGGCCGCACTCGGTGTTCCGCAAGTTCGGACTCTGCCGGGTGTGCCTCCGCGAGATGGCGCACGCGGGCGAACTGCCCGGCGTCAGCAAGTCCAGCTGGTAAGGCTCGTACCAACTCCACAGATCGCCACAGGCCTCCGCAGGGGGAACCAGGGCGAGAAAGGTTGACAGGTCACCATGACGATGACCGACCCCATCGCAGACTTCTTGACCCGTCTGCGCAACGCGAACTCGGCGTACCACGACGAGGTCGTGCTTCCCCACTCGAAGATCAAGGCGAACATCGCCGAGATCCTCAAGCGCGAGGGCTACATCGCGGGGTACCGCGACGAGCCGGGCGAGAAGCACAAGAACCTCATCGTCGAGCTGAAGTACGGCCGGAACCGTGAGCGCAGCATCGCGGGCCTCCGCCGGGTGTCCAAGCCCGGCCTCCGGGTCTACGCAAAATCGACCGACCTGCCGAACGTTCTCGGTGGCCTCGGCGTCGCGATCATCTCGACGTCCTCCGGCCTCCAGACCGACCGTCAGGCCAAGCGCAACGGCGTGGGCGGCGAAGTCCTCGCCTACGTCTGGTAAGGGAGGGGATTAGGTATGTCACGTATCGGAAAACTGCCGATCACCGTCCCCGCCGGGGTCGAGGTGAAGATCGACGGCCAGCACGTCCAGGTCAAGGGTCCCAAGGGCACCCTGGAGCACACGGTCGCCGAGCCGATCACCGTCGAGTTCGCTGACGGCACGCTCACGGTGAACCGGCCCGACGACGAGCGGACCAGCCGCGCGCTGCACGGCCTGAGCCGCACCCTGGTGAACAACCTCGTCGTCGGCGTGACCGACGGGTACGAGAAGAAGCTCGAGATCCACGGCGTCGGTTACCGCGTGCAGGCCAAGGGCTCGGACCTCGAGTTCGCGCTCGGCTACAGCCACCCGGTCAAGATCGAGGCGCCCGAGGGCATCACCTTCAAGGTGGAGAGCCCGACCCGGTTCTCGGTGTCCGGCATCGACAAGCAGAAGGTCGGCCAGACGGCCGCCGTCATCCGCAAGCTGCGGCGCCCCGACCCCTACAAGGGCAAGGGCCTGCGGTACGAGGGTGAGCGCATCCGTCGCAAGGTCGGAAAGACGGGTAAGTGATCATGAGCGACACGACTACGACGAAGCGCAAGCCGATCGGCAAGGACGTCTCGACGCGGCGCCGCGTTGCGAAGGCCCGTCGCCACTTCCGGCTCCGCAAGAAGATCAGCGGGACCTCGCAGCGGCCCCGGCTTGTGGTCAAGCGGTCCTCGCGGCACATCGCGGTCCAGCTGATCGACGACCTTGCCGGGCACACCCTGGCGTCGGCGTCGACCCTGGAAGCGGACGTGCGGGCCCTCGACGGCGACAAGAAGGCCAAGGCCGCGAAGGTCGGCGAACTGGTCGCGGCCCGCGCCAAGAGCGCGGGCGTCACCGCGGTGGTGTTCGACCGTGGCGGCAACGCCTACCACGGCCGGATCGCCGCGCTGGCCGACGCCGCCCGCGAGGCGGGGTTGGAATTCTGATGCACATGCTGGTCAATGGAAGGAAAGCCTGATGCCGGGACGTACACGGCAATTCGGCGGCGGACAGGGCGGCCCCGGCGGCGGACAGGGCGGCAACGACCGCAATGACCGTCGCGGTGGCGGCCGCGACCGTCGCGACGGCGGTCGTGGCGGGGCCGGCCAGGAGAAGACCCCGCACCTCGAGCGCGTAGTGGCGATCAACCGCGTCGCCAAGGTGGTCAAGGGTGGCCGCCGGTTCAGCTTCACCGCGCTGGTGGTCGTCGGCGACGGCGACGGCCAGGTCGGCGTCGGCTACGGCAAGGCCAAGGAAGTTCCCGCGGCCATCGCCAAGGGTGTCGAGGAAGCGAAGAAGAACTTCTTCCGCGTTCCCCGCATCGCCGGCACCATCCCGCACCCCATCCAGGGTGAGGACGCCGCGGGCGTCGTGCTGCTCCGCCCGGCCAGCGCCGGTACCGGTGTCATCGCCGGTGGCCCGGTGCGCGCGGTGCTGGAGTGCGCGGGCGTGCACGACGTGCTGTCCAAGTCGCTCGGCTCGGACAACGCGATCAACATCGTGCACGCGACCGTCGCGGCCCTGAAGGGGCTGCAGCGCCCCGAAGAGGTCGCGGCCCGCCGTGGCCTGCCGCTCGAGGACGTGGCTCCGGCCCGGATGCTGCGTCAGCGCGCCGGACAGGGGGTCTGACCGTGGCTCAGCTGAAGGTCACCCAGGTCAAGAGCAAGATCGGCACCAAGCACAACCACCGCGAATCGCTGCGCACCCTCGGGCTGCGCAAGATCCGGCAGTCCGTGGTGCGTGAAGACACTCCCCAGGTCCGCGGCCTGATCCACGCGGTGCGGCACCTGGTGGAGGTCGAGGAGGTCAAGTCATGACGGCCATCAAGATCCACCACTTGCGGCCGGCACCGGGATCGAAGCAGGACAAGATCCGCGTCGGTCGTGGTGAGGGCTCCAAGGGCAAGACCGCCGGTCGCGGCACGAAGGGCACCAAGGCCCGCAAGAACGTGCCCGCCGGTTTCGAGGGTGGGCAGATGCCCATCCACATGCGGCTGCCGAAGCTGCGCGGCTTCAAGAACCGGTTCCGCACCGAGTACCAGCCGGTGAACGTGGGCGACATCGCCCGCGTCTTCGCCGACGGTGGCAAGGTCGGCCCGGAGGAGCTCGCCGACCGCGGCCTCGTCCGCAAGGGCAAGCTCGTCAAGGTTCTCGGCAACGGTGACGTCAACGGCGTCAAGCTGGACGTCACCGCGGACGCCTTCTCGGCCTCGGCCAAGGAGAAGCTCGCCGCCGCCGGTGGCTCCGCCACCACCAACTGAGCACCACCCCACCAGAACGGCCCGTGGCCCCCACGGGCCGTTCTGCTGTCCGGACGACGTTTAGCCCGCTAAACGCACCCCGCGTCCCGGGCCCGGCCTGCGTTTAGCGGGCTAAACGTCGCGGGTGCCCGCCCCTGCGAGGAGGCGGGGCACCAGGGCTGCGAGGATTCCCCCGTGACTGATCCCCAGGTCCCTCCGCCCCCACCGGCTGACGGCGAGCCCGGCACGGCACCTTCGCCGGTGGTCTCGCCGCGCCAGCTCGTGGTGGCCGTGCTAGCCGCGCTGGCCGCTGTCGTCGCGGTGGCGGGCTCGTTCCTGACGTTGTTCTCGGGCGGCTTCGCCTCGTCGTTCGGCGGCCGCGGGTTCAGCCTGTCGATCACCGGGTGGGCGATCGAACTGGGCGGGAGCGCCGCGAGCCGCTCCGCCGGCGGCCTCGGCCCCGTGGCGCCGATCGGCTACCCGCTGGTGCTCGCCGCCATCCTCCTGCTGTTCGCCGCCGTGCTGGTGCTGCGGTCCCGTGCGCCGGAGCCGAAGTCGGTGCCGGTGGGCAAGATCCTCGTGGTCGCCGGCGCGGCCTTCCTGACCGGCACCGCCGTCACGGTCGCGATGCAGGGGATCGGCTGGTCGGGACTGCTGGGAGCGGCAGGCGTGGCGATCACGCCCGACGTCGGCTTCTGGCTCGTCGCGGTGGGCGTGGTCGCGTCGATCGCGGCTGCCGTGCTGGCGTTCCTGCCGGAGCGCGTCGAGCCCGCCGGTCCGGAGCCCGAGGTGGTGGTGCACGACGTCAGCACGCCGCGGCACGGCGTCCCGGTCGTCGACCCGCTCACCGGCGAACCGAAGCCAGCCGACGACGACACCCAGTGGCGCCCACCCAGCCCGCCCGCCTGAGCTGCGTTTAGCGGGCTAAACGTCGCGGGCGGCCGTAGGCTGACGGGCCTGGAGGTGGCCGATGGGGATCCTGCTGTTCTTCGGTGCCGCGCTGCTCCTCGCGGTTACGCCCGGCGCGAACAACCTCCTGGGGCTGCACCACGGCATGCGCTACGGCATCACGCGGGGCCTCGCCGGGTTGGGCGGCCGCCTCGCCGCGTTCGTCCTCATGATCGTCGCGGTCGCCGCCGGTCTCGGTCAGCTGCTCGCCGCATCCGAACTCGCGCTCACGATCATCAAATGGGCAGGCGTCGCGTACCTGGTCTGGCTCGCCGCGCGGATCCTGTGGACGGCAAGGTGCGACGGCACTCCGGTGCCCGCCGCCGACGAGGAGCCGCGGCGAAACGGCTGGCAGATCGCGCGCAAGGAGTTCCTGGTCGCCATCACGAACCCCAAGGCGGTCCTGATCTTCACCGCGTTCGTGCCGCAGTTCATCGACCCGGCGCACGGCCCGGTGCCGTGGCAGGTCGCGCTGCTCGGCGCGGTTTATCTGCTCGCCGAGTCCGTCGCCGGTATCGGATACATCGCGGTGGGCGCCGGGGTGAAGGCGGCGAGGCTGAGCCGACGCGCGAGGCGCAATCTCGACCGCGGCACCGGTGTCGTGCTACTCGGGATGGCGGGCGCGCTCGCCGGTTCGACCGCCGGGTAACCGACGTCCGTCGGGAAAACCCGCATGCCCTGCGGACGCGCCGTCCGATGCTGTTAGAGTCGGCGACACGCTTCGGGACGAGTGTGCCCCGAAGCGTTCCTGGCTTGTCCGCCAGCGATGTTGTGTTCCTGCCGGTCCCGTGCCGGCCAAGCCGATCACCGGCGCGATCGCCGGTGACGCCGAGGAGGTCCCCCGCGTGCTCAGCGCCTTCCGCTCGGCTCTCGCGACGCCGGATCTGCGCAAGAAGATCCTGTTCACGCTGTTGATCGTGACGGTCTACCGAATCGGTGCCGTCATTCCAGCGCCCGGGGTTTCCTATGTGAACGTGCAGGCGTGCCAAGCGCAGGGCAGCGACGACCAAGGCATCTACTCCCTGCTGAACCTGTTCAGCGGCGGGGCGCTCCTGCAGTTGTCGATCTTCTCGACCGGCATCATGCCCTACATCACCGCGAGCATCATCGTTCAGCTGCTCACCGTGGTGATCCCTCGTTTCGAGGAGCTCAAGAAGGAAGGCCAGTCCGGCCAGAACAAGCTGACGCAGTACACCCGGTACCTGACGATCGCGCTGGCGATCCTGCAGGCCACCGGCGTCGTCGCGCTGGCGGACCGCAAGCAGCTCTTCCCGAACTGCGACCAGCCGATCCTCCCGGACAACAGCGTCTACGCGATGGCCATCGTCGTCATCGCGATGACCGCGGGCACCGCGGTCATGATGTGGCTGGGCGAGCTGATCACCGAGCGCGGCGTCGGCAACGGCATGTCGGTGCTGATCTTCCTGAACATCGCGGCGCGGATCCCCAGCGAAGGCGCGCTCATCCTGAGCAACAAGGGCGGCCTGGTCTTCGCCCTGATCTGCGTGTTCGGACTCGTGATCATCGCGAGCGTCATCTTCGTGGAACAGGGCCAGCGCCGGATCCCGGTGCAGTACGCCAAGCGCATGATCGGCCGCCGGATGTACGGGGGCACTTCGACCTACCTGCCGATCAAGGTGAACCAGGCCGGTGTCATCCCGGTCATCTTCGCGTCGTCGCTGCTGTACCTGCCCGACCTGATCGGCAAGCTCGTCGGCAGCGCGGACGGCAACTCCTGGTGGCAGCGGTTCCTGCAGACCTACCTGGTGAACCAGTCCAGCTGGGTGCACATCCTGCTGTACTTCGCCCTGATCATCTTCTTCACCTACTTCTACATCACGATCACGTTCAACGTGGACGAGCGTGCGGAGGAGATGAAGAAGTTCGGCGGCTTCATCCCCGGCATCAGGCCGGGGCGTCCCACCGCCGAATACCTGAGCTTCGTCCTGGGGCGGATTACGCTGCCGGGCTCGATCTACCTCGGTCTCATCGCGATCCTGCCGAACTTCTTCCTGTCCGTCACCGGAGGCGGGCAGAACCAGAACTTCCCGTTCGGCGGTACCGCGGTGCTGATCATGGTCGGTGTCGGCCTCGACACCGTGAAGCAGATCGAAAGCCAGCTCATGCAGCGTAACTACGAAGGGTTCCTCCGATGACGCGCCTCGTTCTCGTGGGCCCGCCAGGCGCGGGCAAAGGCACTCAGGCGGTGGCGCTCTCGGAGCAGCTCCGAGTTCCGCACATCTCGACCGGCGATCTGTTCCGCGCGCACGTCGGCGACCAGACGCCGCTGGGCCAGGAAGCGAAGCGCTACCTGGACTCCGGCGAACTGGTCCCGGACTCCGTTACGAACGAAATGGTGCGGGAGCGGCTCGCGGACCCGGACGCGAAGGCCGGTTTCCTGCTCGACGGCTTCCCCCGCAACACGAAGCAGGCCGAGGTGCTCGGCGAGATCCTGTCGGAGTCGGACACCTCGCTCGACGCGGTCATCCAGCTGAAGGTCGCCGAGGACGTCGTCGTCGGCCGCCTGCTTTCGCGTGGCCGCGCCGACGACACCGAAGAGGTCATCCGCCGCCGCCAGCAGGTCTACGTGTCGGAAACGGCGCCCCTGCTGGAGTACTACGCCGACATCCTGGTTTCGGTCGACGGCGTCGGCGACGTGGACGAGGTCTCCTCCCGGGTGCTGGCCGCACTGCGCGACCGGACGTGAACCTGGGTGGCCTTCGTGTGCTGCAAGTACTCCGTCGCGGCCGCATGATCGAAATCAAGACGCCCGGTGAGCTGGAAGCCATGCGGGCGGCGGGCCTGATCGTCGCCAAGACGCTCGCGTTGGTGACCGCGGCGGCGAAGCCCGGCGTGAGCACGGCGGAGCTCGACGAACTGGCCGAGCAGACGATCAGGGACGCGAACGCGGTGCCGTCGTTCAAGGGCTACCACGGCTTTCCGGCGTCGATCTGCGCCTCGGTCAACGAGCAGATCGTGCACGGCATCCCGGCCAGGTCGGCGGTGCTGGCGGACGGCGATCTCATCTCCGTCGACTGCGGCGCCATCCTCGACGGCTGGCACGGCGACTCGGCCGTGACGATCGCGATCGGCGAGGTCTCCGACGCCGATCTCGCGCTGTCGGAGGCGACCAAGGAAGCGATGTGGGCCGGTGTTCGCGCCGCGGTCGTCGGCGCCAAGCTCACCGACATCTCGCACGCCGTCCAGACCTCCGCCGAGCGCTCCTCAGCAGCCAACGGCATCGAGTACGGGCAGATCGTCGAGTACGGCGGGCACGGCATCGGCCGCGAGATGCACATGGACCCGTTCCTGCCGAACGTCGGCAAACCGGGGAAGGGGCCGAAGCTGAAGCCGGGCATGGCGCTCGCGATCGAGCCCATGCTGACCGGCGGCAGCGGGGAGACCGTCGAGCTGGACGACGGCTGGACCGTGGTCACCGCGGACGGCTCGCGGGCGGCGCACTGGGAACACACCGTCGCCATCACCGCCGAAGGCCCCCAAGTCCTCACCGCCCCCGCCGCGGACGACGTTTAGCCCGCTAACTGCAGGCCAGGCCCTTCCCACCCCACCGAACCCCCTGGCGCGTCCCCGACGACGTTTAGCCCGCTAAACGCGCGCGGCGGCCCCGCGCTCGCGAGCGCGTAGACTGGGTCGAGCCGGGGTGTCTACCACAGGTCACCCCCGTTTGGGTGGCTCACCACGGCGTGAGTACACTGTCTAGTCGGCGTACTCATCACGCCGGTTCCAGCGCGCTCGTGAATCTTCGCGACATTGGAGTCGGGGTGAGGCGTGTGCGCCGAGCACCACCCAGGCAAGCACTCACCGCTCAACCAATCACGAAACGCGGAGGACATGGGCAAGAAAGACGGGGCCATCGAGGTCGAAGGCCGCGTAATCGAGCCGCTCCCCAACGCGATGTTCCGAGTCGAGTTGGAGAACGGCCACAAGGTCCTTGCACACATCAGCGGCAAGATGCGGCAGCACTACATCCGCATCCTGCCCGAGGACAGGGTCGTCGTCGAGCTTTCGCCGTACGACTTGTCCCGTGGTCGCATCGTCTACCGCTACAAGTGACCAAGGCGAGCGAAGCACACAAAGCAGGAGAGCAGGAGACGTGAAGGTTCAGCCGAGCGTCAAGAAGATCTGCGACAAGTGCAAGGTGATCCGCCGGCACGGCCGGATCATGGTGATCTGCGAGAACCTGCGGCACAAGCAGCGGCAGGGCTGATCGCGCGCACTCGTTCAGAGTGGATTGACAGCTAAATAGCACTCCCCGCACCTGCCGGGCCGCCCAGCGGCCCGGTTCACCCCCGGACTTCAGGCCGGGGCCGGGAGACCGGCCGCGCGAGCGGCGGGCACGACAGCGAGTCGGTCCCGGAACCGGACGGGGAGCAGACCTGAAGAGAAGATCCGAGAAGGAGTACCAGCGCCAATGGCACGACTCGCTGGCGTCGATCTTCCCCGCGAGAAGCGGTTGGAGATCGCGCTGACCTACATCTACGGCATCGGCCGTACCCGTTCGAAGCAGCTCGTCGCCGCGACGGAACTGAACCCGGACACCAGGGTGAAGGACCTGTCGGACGACGACCTGGTCAAGCTGCGTGACCACATCGAAGAGAACTTCAAGGTCGAGGGTGACCTTCGCCGCGAGGTGAACGCCGACATCCGTCGGAAGATCGAGATCGGGTGCTACGAGGGCCTTCGCTGGCGTCGCGGACTTCCCGTCCGCGGTCAGCGCACGAAGACCAACGCCCGCACCCGCAAGGGTCCGAAGAAGACGGTCGCCGGCAAGAAGAAGGCTGGCAAGAAGTGAGCCTCCGGGGCAAGAAGGTCGTGCACATGGGCGGCGGGCAGCGCCGTGGCACGGCTTCGTGTGTCTCGCCCAAGGCGCTCTACGCCCGCCCGATGGCTCTGCGCCAGCTGTACACCGACGCCGGGTCAGTCATCCGGCGCGGTCAGCGCGAAGCGATCGAGGCGTCAGCCGATCACCAGCAGAACTCGCGTTAACGAGGAGAAACACCCAGTATGCCACCGAAGTCTCGTACTGCCGGGGCCAAGAAGGTCCGGCGCAAGGAAAAGAAGAACGTCGCTCACGGGCACGCCCACATCAAGAGCACGTTCAACAACACCATCGTCTCGATCACCGACCCGACCGGTGCGGTGATTTCCTGGGCGTCCTCCGGGCACGTCGGGTTCAAGGGCTCGCGGAAGTCCACCCCGTTCGCCGCGCAGATGGCCGCCGAGAACGCCGCCCGCAAGGCCGCCGAGCACGGCATGAAGAAGGTCGACGTGTTCGTGAAGGGCCCCGGCTCCGGCCGGGAGACCGCGATCCGTTCGCTGCAGGCGGCGGGCCTCGAGGTCGGCACCATCCAGGACGTGACCCCGCAGCCTCACAACGGCTGCCGCCCGCCCAAGCGGCGCCGGGTCTGAGGAACGGGGAGGAGTAAGAAGAAATGGCTCGTTACACCGGCCCCGCGACGCGTATTTCGCGTCGCCTCAAGGTTGACCTCATCGGCGGCGACCAGGCTTTCGAGCGTCGCCCCTACCCGCCCGGCCAGCACGGCCGCGGCCGGGTCAAGGAGAGCGAGTACCTGCTTCAGCTGCAGGAGAAGCAGAAGGCTCGCCACACCTACGGCGTGCTCGAGCGCCAGTTCAGCCGCTACTACAAGGAAGCCGCTCGTCGCACCGGCAAGACCGGTGAGAACCTGCTGCAGATCCTCGAGTCGCGCCTGGACAACGTGATCTACCGCGCCGGCATCGCCAGGACGCGCCGTCAGGCCCGCCAGCTGGTGAGCCACGGCCACTTCCTGGTCAACGGCGTGAAGGTGAACGTCCCGAGCTTCCAGGTCTCGAAGTTCGACATCATCGACGTGAAGCCGAAGTCGCTGAACGCGCTGCCGTTCGTCGTGGCCAAGGAGTCCTTCGGTGAGCGCCCGATCCCGGCCTGGCTGCAGGTCGTGCAGTCCAACCTCCGCGTGCTGGTCCACCAGCTCCCGGAGCGTGCGCAGATCGAGGTTCCGGTCCAGGAACAGCTGATCGTCGAGTTCTACTCGAAGTGATCCCCGCCGGGCGCGAGCCCGGGGAGATCGGGCGGCGGCGCCCAGAGTGCGCCGCCGCTTCGCCACACCTTTCGACGTCAAATGGCGGGCGTCGGCAGGAAACGGAGAAGGAAAAGTGCTGATTTCGCAGCGACCGGCTCTCGCGGAAGAGACGGTCAACGAGACCCGCTCCCGGTTCACCATCGAGCCGCTGGAGCCCGGATTCGGGTACACGCTCGGCAACTCGCTCCGGCGCACGTTGCTGTCGTCGATCCCCGGCGCGGCCGTCACCAGCATCCGGATCGACGGGGTGCTGCACGAGTTCACCACCGTTCCCGGGGTGAAGGAAGACGTCACCGACATCATCCTGAACCTGAAGGAACTGGTCGTGTCCTCGGAAGAGGACGAGCCGGTCACCATGTACCTGCGCAAGCAGGGCCCTGGTGAGGTCACCGCGGCGGACATCGTCCCGCCCGCCGGTGTCACCGTGCACAACCCGGACCTCCACATCGCCTCGCTCAACGGCAAGGGCAAGCTGGAGATCGAGCTCGTCGTCGAGCGCGGTCGCGGCTACGTCCCGGCCCTGCAGAACAAGCAGGCCGGCGCCGAGATCGGCCGGATCCCGGTCGACTCGATCTACTCGCCGGTGCTGAAGGTGACCTACAAGGTCGAGGCCACTCGTGTCGAGCAGCGCACCGACTTCGACAAGCTGATCCTGGATGTCGAGACCAAGCCGTCGATCACGCCGCGGGACGCGGTCGCGTCCGCGGGCAAGACGCTGGTCGAGCTGTTCGGTCTCGCGCGCGAGCTGAACGTCGACGCGGAGGGCATCGAGATCGGCCCGTCGCCGCAGGAGGCGGACACCATCGCCGCCTACGCGATGCCGATCGAGGACCTGGACCTCACCGTCCGGTCCTACAACTGCCTCAAGCGCGAAGGCATCCACACGGTCGGCGAGCTGGTCTCGCGCAGCGAGGCCGACCTGCTCGACATCCGCAACTTCGGTGCGAAGTCGATCGACGAGGTCAAGCTCAAGCTCGTCGGCCTCGGCCTCGCGCTGAAGGACAGCCCGCCCGGGTTCGACCCGACCGCCGCGGCGGCCAGCTACGACGGTGAAGGCTGGTCCGAAGGCGTCGACAGCATCACGGACGGCATTTCGGACAACGGCCACGACGATGGCCAGGACTACGCAGAGACGGAGCAGCTGTAAGGCCAGCGAAGGCCCGCCCAACGTGGATTTCCGTAGTGGGCGGGCCGGGCCTCCAGCTGTGCAGCTGAACGAGGAGAATCGATGCCCACCCCCACTAAGGGTCCCCGTCTCGGCGGGTCCGCCGCGCATGAGCGGATGATGCTGGCGAACCTCGCCACGTCGCTGTTCGAGCACGGCAAGATCACCACCACCGAGGCGAAGGCCCGGCGGATGCGTCCGCTGGCCGAGAAGATCATCACCAAGGCGAAGCGGGGCGACCTGCACAACCGCCGCCAGATCCAGCGGGTCATCCGCGACAAGGCGGTCGTGCACAAGCTGATCGCCGAGATCGGCCCGTTCTTCGTGGACCGTCCCGGCGGCTACGTCCGGATCACCAAGACGCTGCCGCGCAAGGGCGACAACGCCCCGATGGCGGTCATCGAACTGGTGTCGGAGAAGACCGTGACCTCCGAGGCGGAAGCCGCGCGGAGCACGAAGTTCGCGAAGGACGAGCCGAAGGCCGCTGCCCCGACGGCGACCGAGGCCACCGAGACCGCTGAGGCGGTCGAGGTCGAGGAGAGCGCTTCGACCGAGGACGCTCCGTTCGGCGAGGGCAGCCACGCCCCGCTGGAGGACGGTTCGCAGCCGGAAGGCTTCCCGATCAAGGGCAACGCTGGCTCGAAGCTGTACCACACGCCGGACAGCCCGCACTACGGCCAGACCGTGGCCGAGGTGTGGTTCGCGACGACCGAGGCAGCCGAGGCCGCTGGCTTCTCGCTTCCGCCGTCGCAGCAGGACGCCAAGGACGAGTCCTGACGGCTGAGCACACTCCGAACGAGCCCGCCGCTCCCCTTGGGGAGGGCGGGCTCGTTCGCTTGCGCCTGGACGTCAGCTACGACGGCACGGACTTCTCGGGCTGGGCGCGCCAACCGGGCCGCCGGACCGTGCAGGGCGTCGTGGAAGACGCGCTGGCGAAGCAGCCTCCCGGCGCCGCCGTCCCGAAATCCGTCGTCGTCGCCGGCCGCACCGATGCCGGCGTCCACGCCACCGCCCAAGTCCTCCACGTCGACGTCGCGCCTTTAGCGGGCAAAACGTCCTCGATGTTGGCGGTGGATGACCAGGGCATCCCTGACCTCACCAGGATGCGGCACCGCTGGAACCGCATTCTGCCCGCAGATGTTCGCGTTTTGGGCGCGCGCGTCGCCCCGAGCGGTTTCGACGCGCGTTTTTCCGCAACACGGCGGCATTATCGGTACCAGGTGTCCGATGCGCCGTGGGGAGTCGATCCGTTGCGGCGCAACGACACCCTGGCCTGGGGCCTTCCGCTGTCCGTCGACGTGTTGAACCAGGCCTCCGAGGACCTACTCGGCCTGCACGACTTCGCCGCTTTCTGCAAGCAGCGCGAGGGAGGCACGACCATCCGTGAATTGCAGCGTCTGGAATGGCAGCGAGTCGACGACCACCTGATCCGCGCCGCGGTTTCGGCGGACGCGTTCTGCCATTCGATGGTCCGGAGTCTGGTCGGTGCGTTGCTGCTCGCGGGGGACGGCAGGCGAGGCGCCGCATGGCCGGTGGAAGTACTGGAAAAGGGCGTGCGAGAAAGCGCCGTGGCCCCAGCTCACGGTCTCACCCTGGTGGGTGTGGATTATCCCCCCGATGCCGAACTGGCCGCGCGTGCCGATCAGACCCGGAACGTCCGCAGCTCCTTTTAGGCCCGCGTCGTCGCCCGCGCGTCGATGGCTTGCTGGACGAGTTCGAGGATGTGGCGATGATCCCCGGCGAGGTGATCGCGCGTGAGGGTGATCACCGCCCAGCCCTCGGCGATGATGGCGGCACGTCGTTCCCGGTCACGTTGTTGCTGTTCAGGCGCGTTGTGCCAGATCCCGTCGTATTCGATCCCGATCTTGTAGCGCTTGAGCGCGAGGTCGAGTCGATAGTGGCGTCGCCCGACGGGAACTGGGTGCTGGGGTGTCGGGTCGTAGTCGGCAAGGTCCAGGATCACCCTGGTCTCGGACTCCGGTCGGGATTCGGCGCGCAGATCCACCATCTGAAGTGCCTCTCGGGCCAAGCGGATACCGCGGTTGCGACGGCAGAAGAACATCGCCACCAGGGTGCGGAGCGGGACGTGCACCGCGCGCAGGAACGCGTCAAGATCGGGCACACCCTGGCGTAGGCGGCGTGCCCAGCTGCGTTTACGCGGCGATAGCCGCAGCACCAGGTCGAGCGCGATGCGCGCGGGTCTGGCGATGCGAATGCCCTGCCAGTGCCGAGACTGACGACGGCCTACTGCGGTCCGCCGGACGTGGATGCCGTCGATCGGGCCGAATCGATACTTCTCCGGAACCACGAACTCGACAGGATCGTACGGTTTCGCCAGATCGACGCCGCGCACGGTGGCGGCGGACCGGCCAGTGAGCACCGCCTGCCGCGGCACGATCAGCGCCGCGGCGCGACATCTCAGCTCGTGGGTCACGACGACGTCCGCGCGGGCGTAGGCATCCTGGAACAGCCGCCGTACCTTGGGGCCGCGCAGCTCGCCGGCCGTGAGCAGCCCGGTACGTCGCGCCCACGATCCTCGAAACACTTCCGGCAGCTCAGGGGTGCCGGTGACGCTGGAATCAGACATGGCTCGACCGTCGCGACCCGCACCGACAGTCCGACGCTTCAGAGCTCGTGGCGCCCCAAGTTATCCACAGCCCGCACACTTATCCACAGATTCGGTCGCGCCGCAGCACACGCCCGCGGCACCGACCACCCCGGTACGTTTAGCGGGCTAAACGTACCGGGCGGGCGAGCTAGCGCGTTTAGCCCGCTAAACGCGCAAGGGACCTAGTCGCCTCGGCGTACTGGGCCTAGGAGTTGCTGCTCCTTGGGGGTGGTGACCAGGCGCAATGGGCGCCACAGGTTCCGTCCGAGCGCGACGACCTGGTCATCCTTCAACGTCGTCAGCTGGCGCATCATCTGCGGCGGGAGCCGCCAGATCCGTGCGGCCAGCTCCGCTTGGCCGGCCGGGAGGCGTTGCATCAGGACCATGTCCGCGGCGTTCGCCGTCGCCGCTGCCTGTGGATGGAGGTAGGGCAGCACGTAGACCGTCGTCTGCCACGGCGACCGCGGCGGGAACAGGTCCTGCGGTGTGGGCCCGCCGTCGGTCACGACGAGCAGAGGTGCGTCCTCCGAGGGTCTCGGCAGTTCGACGGGGGACAGGCGCCGGATCTGCACGAGCGGGGACGGCTTCCCGCCCTGTTGCGCACCCGCCGCCTTCGGCAGCATCTGCCACGCGGCAGGGCGCCCGGTCGCGATGACCACCCAGGCGCCGACGGCCATCGCCCGGAGCGCGACCTGTCGTGCCAGGTACAGACCGCCGACCAGCACGATCCTGGTCGGAGCCGACCGAAGGGCCGAAATCGTCAGCGGTTCGCCCTTGAGACCCGATCCGAGCACGATCCCGCCCCGGTCACCCGAGGGGCTGATCGCGTCGAGGAGGCTGGGGTCCACTGTAAACTCAGGTGCTACGCCGACGTTGTGCCCGGCGTCTCGAAGCCGCGAGGTCATGCCGTCCCTCCCATCGGCAGCGTCGCCGCAAGCCCGTCGATCTGAAGCCCCCGCAGCGGGGTCAGCGTGACCCCGACGCGGCTGGAGATACCGGTCAACCGCTCGTCCGCCGCTTCGAGCTCACGCGGGTTGCGCGCGCTCATCCTGACGACACCGCGCAGCCCGATCTGCCCTTCGTCCTCAGACGGCGAGATCGACATCGCGACGGTCGACGAGAGCGCCCGCACACTGGTCAATGCGTTGAGCGTGTTGGTGATCTTGCCCTTCGGCCAGCTGGTGATCGCGTAACTCGCGTGGCCGATGCCCGCGGAAGTTACGCTCGTCCAGTGCTCCTGCAGCCCCACCTTGGAGTTGGAACCGGCCACCGCGGTCAGCTCGGCGGCGGAGATCCCGGCGCGGAGCAACTCGTCCGGGTCCAGCGGACGGGTGGGCACACCACGGGATTCCAGGGCGTTCCGCACCCGGGACAGTGCGCCGATCAGCGCGCGGTGCGCGCCGACCACGCCGCCACCGCGTTCCCGGATCGCTTCCGCGCAGCGACGCGGATCGAGGCGCACGGCGATCCACGTGGTGCGGCGCGCGGCCGCGGGCAGGGGCCCCAGCACCTCCATGTACGAACTCAACGCAGGCGAGTCCGACGGCAGCGCAGCGCTGCCGGGGTAGCAGTGCCAGATCATCTGGATGGAGTCGAGGACGACGCCTCGATCCTCGAGACACGGCGCCAGAGCCGAAAGCGGCAGGCTCGGCGCCCCGCCCGCCTGGGTGATCAGGCCGGGTGCGGGTTCGACGAGGAGCACGGCGGTCCAGGTGCCTTCGTGCCAGGCGAGGCCGACCTGCTGGCGTTCGTGGTCGATCCCGTGCGCGACGACGAGATCGGGCACGACCAGGCGCAGCAGATTGACGCGCGCATCATCGGGACCCGTGACGGAGTCTTCCTCCGCCGCGATCGTCTCGAGGCTCGCGGGCGGGGCGGGGTTCGCCACACGCTCGTGCGTCCGGAAGGTGTAGCGCGCGGTAAGTCCAACCCATTGGGTGAACCATTTCCCGCGCCAGCGCAGAATCGCGATCACGAGCGCCACCACGAGCACGCCGATCCCGACGTACAGCAGCGACTGGTTGATCGCGAGCAGGATCAGGCCGATCGCGAGACCGACTTCGAGCACGACCAGGTTGACGACCGGCAGCGGGCCGAGTTTGGTGCCCTCGTTCCGGCGACGCGACGGCGGGGCGATCGCGGCGGGCGGCTGCGGAGGACCAGACGCGGGCGGCTGACCAGGTGGCGGACCGCCAGGGCCTCCCGGGCCACCGGGACCGCCAGGGCCACCAGGACCGTTGGGGCCACCGGGTCCCCCCGGCCCGCCAGGACCACCACCGCGGCCGCCGGGACCGCGTGGCCCCGGTCCGCCGGGACCGCCCACGGGGCCGCCAGGTCTCCCGTGCCGGGGCGGTTGGCCCGGCCTGCCGGGCGGCTGAGCCCCAGGTGGACCTGGTGGACGTGGAGGAGTGGTGACGGACATCCGCGCGTTTCTTCCCCTCGTGATGTGCTGCATACCCCGAAAGCCGGTCCCGAGGTACCAGACCCTAACTCGGCTTGGTAGAAACCCACACCAGACGGTCCCCGTACGGCTATCCTGCGGAACCGTACCGCGACTGGGAGAGCTGTAGGTCGAGAATGCCGTCAACACCGACAACCAAGTCTCAAGTCCAGGCTTATCAGTTCGTTCTGCGCCGCATGCAGTCCGCGCTGGTACGCAGGGACGCCGTGATGCTGCACGACCCGATGCGGACGCACACACGGGCGACGATCGTCGGCGTCATCCTGGCGGCGCTCGGCATGATCGCGTTCATCGTCGTCGGGTTCTTCAGCGCGTCCCCTGCGGTGCCGGACGGCGGCAACATCGTGATCGGCAAGGAATCCGGCGCGGTCTACGTCGTGGCCGGTAACCCCAAGACGCTCGTCCCTACCTTTAACCTCGCGTCCGCGCGGCTCTACCTGATGGCGCAACAGAACAAGGGTGGCGGCGCGCAGGCGAGCGGCAGTGCTGTGCAGCCGACCGTGATCTCCGACGAGCAGCTCAAGGACATCCCGCGCGGCCGGTTGACCGGGATCGTCGACGCGCCCCAGTTGCTGCCGAACAAGGACCAGCGGATCTCCGACGACTGGGCGATCTGCGACAAGACGATCATCGACCCCACGCTCCCGCCGCAGACCGCGGCCGAAAAGGCGACGACCGAGACCACCGTGTTCGCGGGTGTGCCGAAGCTGGGTACCGAGCTCGGCACGAACGAAGCGTTGATGGTCACGGGTGACAACGGGGCGAACTACCTCATCTACCGGCTGCCCTATAACCCGAACCGGCCGAACGCCAACGCGGTGCGCGCCCAGATCGATCCCAACAAGCCGTCGGTGACCGCCGCGCTCGGGCTGCCCAAGAAGGGCCGCCACATCTCGATGGGCATGCTCAACGCCATCCCCGAGGTGGAAATGCTGACCCCGCCGGACATCGCGGGCGCGGGTGCCACCAGCAGCTTCGACCTCGGCGGCCTTCAGACCGGCGACGTCTTCGAAACCTCGCGAGGAAACCAGCCCGTCTTCTACGCGATCCTGAAGAGCGGCATCCAGGAGGTGTCGCAGGCGACCGCCGCGATGATCCGGGCCGAGCGGAGCCCCAGCTCGCGAGGCCAAATGCCGCAGGAAAGCCCGGAAAACGTCAGCAGGGTCCCGCAGGTGCGTGCCGAGGACCCCGGCGCGCTCAAGGTCGAGAACATGCCGCAGAGCATCCCGACCGTGCTCGACGCGGGTAAGGGCAGCCCGGTGAGCTGCCTCGGCTGGAACATCGTGAACCCGGGCACCGCGAACGAAGACGCGCACACGGCTGTGTACGTCAGCTCCGACATGCCGGGGCCGAAGGACCAGAACCAGGTGCTCAACATCCGGCAGCAGAGCCCGGACGGCCTGAAGATCGACCACTTCTACATGCCGCCCGGTCGTGCCGCGGTGGTGCGTTCCGCGACGTCGAAGGCGTCTTTCACGACCGGCCCGATCAGCCTGATCTCGGACCGCGGCCTCCGGTACGGCGTGCCGGACCTCCCGACCGCGACCGGTCTCGGACTGGACAACCCGCGGCCCGCCCCGGATGCCATCATCCGGCTGCTGCCGACGGGGGCATCGCTCAACACGACCGATGTCCGGCGCAACTACGACTCCGTGCCGGTCGATCCGAGGGCCGGGGAGTTCCCGACGCAGCAGCCGCAGGCGCAGGGCGGGCAACCCGGGAACTAGGACCGGGAACCGCGGGCGGCTCGTCGTCGTCGAACCCTGCACCTTGAGTGGGAAGGGGCATGCCGTGGCCGGCTTCAAAATGGACGCGGACGGCGTGGCCGCGTACGCGCAGACGATGCGGTCGGCGTCGGATCGGCTCGTCGAGGCTCGATCCGCCTTCACCGACGGCAGCCTCACGACGGGCACGTTCGGCGCAGTTAGCGGGCAAAACGTCGTCGGCGCCTACTCCCGCGCGGCCAGCGCGCTGCTCGCTCAGCTGAACGCGGGCGCCCAGGCACTCGAGTCGGCATCCGACACGCTCCACGTCGTCGCCGCCAGCCAGGCCGAAGGTGACGCCGACGCGGCAGCGAAGCTCAAGAAGATCAAGGACGCCTGATGACCGTGACGACGAACGGGGACGAGCTGCGGTCCGAAGCCGGCGGGCACCTGACGTACCTGTCCGAACTCGCGTCCCAGCTCGGCACCACGGACATCGTGGAGCAGTACTTCGATCCCGTGCTCGGGCAGTGGTCGGACCTCCGCGCTGAGGCGCGACGATGGCGCGCCGCGGGGGAGATCGCCGGGCAGGCCGCGACCGATGTAGACGAGCCGCTCGGCTCGCTGGACGCGGTGTGGGAGGGAGCGAACGCGGACGCATTCGTCGCATACGTTCGCGAGATCACCCTCGCGGGCGGCGCGGTCGAAGACGTCTTCGACTCGATGGCGGACGCACTCGACGAACTGGCGACTGGGCTCTCGCAGATCGGCCGTGACCTGACCGACCTCATGATCGACACCGCCGCGGTCGTGTCCGAATCGGCCAGCCTGCCGGTCGGCGGGGAAGAACGGGCGCGGAAGCAGCTGGTAGCTGCGAGGCAAGCAGCCAAGCAGCTGCACGACTCCATGAGTGATGTACTCGACGGCTTCGCCGAATTCTGTGCCGGCGTCGAAGACGGCAGGACGACCGGCGCCGGGATCGACCTCGCCCACCGGTATCCCGACGAACGGTTCGTGCTCGGGGAAACACGGCCCCAGCCCAAGCCGCCAGCGGCCGGGGAGCGGGATTCGAGTGCGGGCGTCGTCGGCGGGCATCTGACGATGTACGACTGGACCGAAGACGATACGAGCGCGGACGGCGCGACCTTGGCCTCGGCGGCCCACGAATCACCCGATCACGGCGACGCCGGTGTCGGGCACCAGACGGCCGCGGTGCCGCCCGCGGAACACGCGCCCGGTGTCGCCGTCCCCGAGGTCGAGGCGGCTCCCCAGGGGCAGCCGCGGGGAGCGCAGGGCGCACCGATGATGGGCATGGTGCCGATGGGGATGGGCGGGCTCGGGCAGGCGGGCGCCGAACGGCAGCGGAAGGGGAACGCCCGGCCGCAGACCGATCCGAAGGAGCTCTTCGGGAAACCGGAACGGGTCGCCCCACCCGTCATCGGCAAGGACTGACCGGGCCTGCAGTTAGCGGGCTAAACGTTGTGAGCGTGCCCTCAGGCGTTCTCGTTCCGGCAGGAGGCCCTCGACGCAGTTAGCGGGCTAAACGCTCCGGGCCCCAGGCAGGAGCCTTGGAACGTTTAGCCCGCTAAACGCAGCGTGGAACCGTTACGCGGGGTTTTGGGTGCTGCTGCCTTCGGGGCGGTTCCGTCGGATCGTGTGCACCACGAAGAGGGTGATGAGCAGGGCGACGAGTCCGCCGCCGGTGCCCGCCAGCGCGACCACCATCGGAGTCCAGTTCTTCGTCGGCAGCTCGGGCAGGCTGTTGTCCGGCGGTGGGTTGCCCGGCAGCGTGATGCCCTCCTCCTCGGGCACGATCGCGGTCAGCGCGGCGATCGGGTTCACCACCCCGTAGCCGACGAAGTTGTCCCGCCCCCCGTTCGCGCCGGGGTGCTGCGCGGTGCTCGTGATCCGGTGCATCACCTGCGCGGCGGTGAGGTTGGGGAACTGCGCCCGCACCAGCGCCACCACGCCCGAAACGTACGGGGCGGCGAAGCTGGTGCCCTGGATCGTCTGTTCCTTGCCGTTCTCGATGGTCTGGTTGGCCAGTTCCGACGAGCCTTCCGCGGGGTCGAGCGAGATGATGTCGGTGCCGGGCGCCGCGACACTCACCCAGGGGCCCCTGATACTGAAGTCGGCGATCCCGCCGGTGCTGTCGATCGCGCCGACGGAGAGCACCTCGTTGTTGAACCACGGCGGCGTCACGATGGTCTTCGGCTGGTTCGGGTCCGCCTGGTCGTTCTGCGGGCACCCTTCGGACTTGTTGCCCGCCGCGGCCACCACCACGATGTTCTTCTCGGCCACGGCGTAGTGGATCGCGGCCTGCAGCTTGCGCTCGCCAGGGGTGATGGCGCCGTTGAACGAAGGACGGCAGTTGTCGACCGACATGTTGATCACGCCGCCGACCATGTTGGCGGAATCGGCCGCGTGCCGCACCGCCATCGCCAAGGTGTCCACGGTCCCGGCGCTGCCTTCGCCGTCGCCCTGCTGACGCCCGCCGCCGCCACCCTGTTGCTGCGGCCCGGTGCCCTCGGCGGCGGGACCTCCGCCGCTCTGACTCGGCGGTAGCTGCGACTGCGACGGGGGCTGCGGCTGGCCGGAACCGCCCGGAGGCGGCGTCCCCGTCGAAGGAGGAGCAGGGGGCGCGGCCGTCTTGTCCGGTTTCTTGTAGTTCTGGCTCGACTGCCGGATCGTGACGATGTGCGCGTCCGGCGCGACACCCGTGAACCCGATGTCGGGGCCGGTCTTCCCGGCGATGATGCCGGCGACCTCGGTTCCGTGCCCGTCGCAGTCCTCGGTGCCGTCACCGGTCGGGGTGACGTAGTCGCCGCCCGGTTCGAGCCGGTCGGCGAGACCGGGATGCGCCCGGACGCCGGTGTCGATCACCGCGACCCTGATGCCGCCGCCCGCGCTGCCCCGCTTGGCCACGGCGAGCTGCTGCGCCTGCCTGATCTGGAGGTAGTCCTGCCCCCACGGCGCGTTCTGCACCTGGACGGATGCACCGAGCTTCCGCTTGACGCATTCCTTCGACTTCTCGTACGCGATGGGACCGTGTCCGCCGCCGTCGTCGGGCGGCGCCGTGCCGGACAGCGGCGGCGGCTTCCACGTTCCGGAGTTCGACGGCTGTGCCTCGGCGGTCACCGGGGTGAGGCCGGGACCGAGCACTGCGACGGTCGCCGCGAGCGTGGCGGCCGTGACCCGGCCGGGAACCTTCAATGAACGCACGCGCGCCCCCTTGCTGTAGCGCGTAGCTGGCATGCCCTTGCTCAGTTGCCGAGGTTGATGTGCCGCAGCGTCGAGTACAGGTCCATCACCGCGAGCGCGAGCGGGAGGACGGTCGCGATGCACACGGCCTCGATGATCTCGACGGTACGCCGCAGCGGCGGCGAGAAACGCTGGTTCGGGAAGACGACACCGACCACGAGCGCGGCGGCCGCGATGAGCACGAGCGACCCGAACACCCACAGCAGCCTGCCGAACGTGTCCTGGGTGAACAGCCAGTTCACCATGATGCCCGCCGCGGCCAGCATGCCGGTGGCGAGCAGCGCGATCGCCTGGCTGCCGTTGGCGTAGGCGCGCCCGCGCAGCAGCAGCACGAGCGTCGCGACGACGCCCATGATGATCCCGAACACGCTCGAGGAGCTCGACGCGATGATCGCGGACAGCGCGGCCGCGACACCGCAGCCGATCAGGAGCCCGGTCATGTAGTTGTGCGCGGTGTTCGTGCGGCGCTCGATGGCCGTGTAGTCCGGGAAGCCGGAATCTTCCTTGAGCTCCTCGGCGCTGCCCGGCACGTGCGGCAGCGGCAGCTTCGCCAGCCAGATGGTCGCCCTCGGCAGGATCGAGATGCAGCCCAGCGCCACCGCGGTCGTGCCAGCCGCGATCCCGGCCGCGGGATGCGCGATCAAGGTCGCGACGCCGAACGCGATCACCCCGATGACCCCGGCGGTCGCCGCCGCGATGAACGTGGTGATGCCCGAGCCCATCACGAGGATCGCGACACCGGCGAGGATCACCAGCAAGCCGCAGGCGAGGAGGAGGTTCGCACGCATGGACAGGCCGGGCACGCTGTAGAAGCCCGCGACGAAGGCGAACGGCAACCCGCCCGCGGCCGCGACGACGACCCCGGTCGCTTCCATTTGATAGGCCTTCGCGAGCGTCGCGCCGATCGCGAGGCAGGCGATGGCACCGACGCCACCGGCCACCGCGGACGCGACCGCGCTGCCGCCGTAGAGCGAACCGCCCATGAACAGGGCCAGCGCCGCGAACACGAGCGCGAGCCCGCCCGCGATGTGCCCGATCTTCCTCGCTGTTTCCTTCGTCCACGGCCGGAAGCTGTCCGGGTCCGATTCGGCGATCGCGTCGACGACGTCGTCGTAGAGCGGAGGCGGCGGGT
Organism: Amycolatopsis sp. CA-230715; assembly: GCF_018736145.1. GTDB lineage: Bacteria > Actinomycetota > Actinomycetes > Mycobacteriales > Pseudonocardiaceae > Amycolatopsis. The sequence goes on along the minus strand of NZ_CP059997.1, from coordinate 3,310,103 downwards.
TCTCGTTGCGGCGGCGCAGCTGCAGCAGCTCGCCGTCGACGATGCCGAGCGAGGCGAGGGTGCGGCTCGGGTCCAGCGGGGCGTCGCCGAGCTTGGCGAGCGCCCAGCCGCCGTGCCGCGCGCCGCCGTCCGGTGTGGCTTCCTTCGCCATGTCCAGCAGCATCGGCAGCAGGTCGGCGACCGCGACGTCGGCGGGAAGCGCCACGTCGATCCGGGTGCGTGGGGCCACCACCGTCACCCTGCTGAATACCGTCGTGCCCGTCGCCACGTGCCTGCCCCCTACCTGGAGAGAATCCTGCGGGTACTTATACCGAACTGCGGCGGCCACATCTTCGCCCGCCCGCGCGTGCCCGGCAAAGGCAGGCCGCGATGTGGAGCCCGTCGCGCCCGCCGACGGCCTTCTCGGGCGCGGACCTGTCGGTGGGCGGCCCTAGTATCAACGACGCGGAGGCGCCATGGTGCGTGTTCGCCGGAACAGGCTCGGTTGGGCGGTCTTCCCGCGCGCGGCCCACCTGGTTCGCTAACGTGTGGACCGGCCGCGGACCGGGCAGTCCGCACAGCCGAGTTGAAGAGGGGTTCTTCCGGTGAGCACGCTGCAGTTCAAGAAGTTGCCACGCCTGGCTGCGCCGCGCCCGCCGGGCGGTGAGGTGCACCTCGAGCCGCCGCCCGAGGTACCGCGCACCATCCCGGGCAACATCATGATGAAGCTGCTGCCCATCGTGATGGTCCTGTCCACCCTCGGCATGGTCGGCGTGATGTTCATCGGCGGCGGTGCGGCCGCGAAGAACCCGATGACCATGATGATGCCGATCATGATGCTCGCCTCGATGGGCGGCATGATGGCCGGTGGCGGCAAGGGCGGCGGTGCCAAGAAGGCCGAGATGAACGAGGACCGCAAGGACTACCTGCGCTACCTCGGCCAGATGCGGGACAGGGCGCGCGAGGCGATGGCCGACCAGCGCGCCTCGCTCGAGTGGGTGCACCCCGACCCGCAGATGCTGTGGTCGCTGGCCGCCAGCAGGCGGATGTGGGAGCGGCGCCAGAACGACCAGGACTTCCTGCACCTGCGCGTCGGCCGCAGCTCGCACCGGCTGGCCACCCGGCTCGTGCCGCCGCAGACCGGCCCCGTCGACGAGCTCGAGCCGATCGCCACGCTGGCGCTGCGCCGTTTCGTGCGCGCCCACTCGATCGTGCCGGACCTGCCGACCCAGATCACGCTGCGCGGGTTCGCCGCGGTGAGCATGCAGGGCGAGCGCGAGCTGACCCGCGGCCTCGCCCGCGCCATGCTGGCCCAGCTCGTGACGTTCCACAGCTCGGACGACGTGCTGATCGCCGTGGCCACCGCGGGCAGGGCCAAGGACGAGTGGGAATGGGCGAAGTGGCTGCCGCACGTCCAGCACCCCGAGCTCGCCGACGGCATCGGCCAGCTGCGCATGATGGCGGGTTCGCTGGCGCAGATCGAGCAGTGGCTCGACGCGGAGCTCCGCGATCGCCCCCGGTTCTCGCGCAACGCGACCCCCGCCCCGGACCAGCCGCACGTCGTGATCATCGTGGACGACGCGGAAGTGACCAGGGAAGAACAGATCATCCTCGAAGAGGGGCTGGTCGGGGTCACCATCGTCGACCTGTCCGACTCCATCGGGAACCTCGCCGCCCGCCGTGGCCTGCGGCTGGTGGTCGAAGAGGAGCGGCTCGGCGCGCGCAGCGCCGGCGGCGTCGAATGGTTCGGCAGGCCGGACAAGCTGAGCGTGGTCGAGGCGGAGGCGCTCGCCCGCAAGCTGTCGCCGTACCGCGTCGGCACTGCGGCACAGGAAGCCAGCGAGGACGAACCGCTGCTGTCCAACCCGACGCTGCTCGAACTGCTCGGCATCCCCGGCGACCCGATGACCTTCGACGTGCAGCAGGCATGGCGGCCGCGCCCGGTCCGCGACCGGTACCGCGTGCCGTTCGGCATCGGCGAGTACGGCCAGCAGGTCGAGCTGGACATCAAGGAAGCGGCGATGGAGGGCATGGGCCCGCACGGCCTGTGCATCGGTGCGACCGGTTCCGGTAAGTCGGAGTTCCTGCGGACGCTCGTGCTCGGCATGCTCGCCACCCACTCGTCGACCACGCTCAACTTCGTGTTGGTCGACTTCAAGGGTGGTGCGACGTTCCTCGGGCTCGACAGCGCGCCGCACGTCTCCGCGGTCATCACCAACCTCGCCGACGAGGTCACCCTGGTCGACCGCATGAAGGACGCGCTCGCCGGTGAGATGAACCGGCGCCAGGAGGCGCTGAAGAACGGCGGCAACTTCAAGAACGTCTGGGAGTACGAGAAGGCGCGGGAGAACGGCGCCGACCTCGACCCGCTGCCCGCGCTGTTCATCGTCGTCGACGAGTTCTCCGAGCTGTTGTCCGCGAAGCCGGACTTCATCGAGCTGTTCGTCGCGATCGGGCGGCTCGGCCGGTCGCTGCAGATGCACATGCTCCTGGCGTCTCAGCGGCTTGAAGAGGGCAAGCTCCGCGGCCTCGACTCGCACCTGTCGTACCGGATCGGCCTCAAGACCTTCTCCGCCGCCGAGTCCCGCGCCGCGATCGGCGTGCCGGACGCGTTCGAGCTGCCGTCCATCCCGGGGTCGGGCTACCTCAAGTACGACACCTCGACGATGGTGCGGTTCAAGGCGTCCTACGTCTCCGGTCCGTACCGGCCGTCCGGGATCCAGGCCGCGGGCCCGGTGGCCAGCGTGGTCAGGGCGGACAAGCGGCCTCAGATGTTCGTGCCGGACTTCGTGGAGCTGCCGCCGGAGCCGGAACCGGAGCCCGAGCAGATCGAGGTCAAGAAGGAAGAAAAGCCGGAAGAGGCGGTCGAGCCGAGCGAGCTCGACGTCATCGTCAACCGGCTGATCGGCCAGGGCCCGCCCGCGCACGAGGTGTGGCTGCCTCCGTTGAACGAGCCGAGCTCGCTCGACACCCTGCTGCCCAACCTCAACCCGACGGAGGACAGGGGTCTTTCCCCGGTCGGGTTCTTCGGGAACGGCAGGCTGCAGATCCCGCTCGGCATCGTCGACCGGCCGTACGAACAGCGGCGGGATCCGCTCTGGGCGGACTTCTCCGGTGCCTCGGGGCACGCGGTGCTGATCGGCGGGCCGCAGTCCGGCAAGTCCACCATGCTGCGGACGCTGATCATGTCCATGGCGCTCACCCACACCCCCGAGGAAGCGCAGTTCTACTGCGTCGACCTCGGTGGTGGCACGCTCGCCGGGCTCGCGGACCTGCCGCACGTCGGCGGCGTCGCCGTCGCCCGTCGTGAGCCGGACAAGGCACGCCGCATCGTCGCCGAACTCAACTCGCTCGCGAACGAGCGCGAAGGCCGGTTCGGCGCGATGGGCATCGACTCGATGAACGAGTTCCGCAACCGGAAGCGCCGGGGCGAGATCACGCCGGACCAGGACCCGTTCGGCGACGCGTTCCTGATCGTCGACGGCTGGCGCGCCATCCGAGACGACTTCGAAGAGCTCGAGACCACGATCACCATGCTCGCGCAGCGCGGTCTCACCTACGGCGTGCACGTGATCGTCGCCGCGAACCGGTGGGCCGACATCCGGCCCGCGATCAAGGACATGCTCGGTACCCGGTTCGAACTCCGGCTCGGTGACCCGACCGAATCCGACATCGACCGCAGGGTCGCGGTGAACGTGCCGGAAGGGCGGCCGGGCCGCGGCTTGACCAGGGACAAGCTGCACCTGCTCACCGGGCTGCCCCGGATCGACGGGTCCAGCGACGCCAACGACATCGGTGCCGGTGTCAGTGACGCGGTGGCCAGGATCCGCGGAGCCTGGAAGGGCCGCCACGCGCCGCAGGTCCGCCTGCTGCCGGAGCTCATCAGCTACGAAGACGTGCTGGCGATGGACCAGAAGCGGAACACGAAGCTCATCCCGATCGGCGTCGACGAGGAAGAGCTCGCGCCCGTCTACCTGGACTTCAACGCGGAGCCGCATTTCATGGCGTTCTGCGACGGCGAGTCGGGCAAGACGAACCTGCTCCGCCAGATCGCCCGCGGCATCACGGAGCGGTACACCTCCAAGGAAGCGGTCATCGTGCTCGTCGACTACCGGCGCACGATGCTCGGATTCGTCGAAGGCGACCAGCTGCTCGGCTACGCGGTTTCGGCCCAGCAGCTGGAGACGATGATCAACGACATCGCGGGGTCGATGTCACGGCGGTTGCCCGGCCCCGACGTCACGCCGGAGCAGCTGCGCACCCGGTCCTGGTGGACCGGGCCGGAGCTGTTCGTGATCGTCGACGACTACGACCTCGTGGTGACGCAGACCAACAACCCGCTGCGCCCGCTCAGCGACTACCTGGCCCAGGCCAAGGACGTCGGCCTGCACATGATCGCGGCCCGCCGCACCGGTGGCGCGTCCCGCGCGCTGTACGACCCGATCCTCGGGAAGATGAAGGAGATCGCGGCGCCCGGCATGGTGATGAACGGGTCCAGGGACGAAGGCGTGCTGCTCGGCACGGTGCGTCCCAGTGCGATGCCACCGGGTCGGGGGCACATGGTCAGCCGTAAGGTGTCCAAGCAGCTCCTCCAGGTTTCGTGGATTCAGCCCGACTGACGGGAAACCGGCGATGGTGCGAAGAAGGGGCGAACAGCGGCGGGAGTAGGGCGTGACACTGCGGGTAGCGGTGGACTTCGGGACATCGAGCACCTGCGTGGTCGCGTCGCTCAACGGCCGCGACGCCCAGGTCGTCGTGGTGGACGGGCAGCCGCTGATGTCCTCGGCGGTGTACGCCGCCGCCGACGGCACGCTGTTCGTCGGGCAGGAGGCGGAGCGCCAGGCCGCGATGGACCCGTCGCGGTACGAGCCGAACCCGAAGCGCCGGATCGACGAAGGCGAGCTGCTGCTCGGTGACACGGTCCTCCGCGTGACCGACGTGGTCCGCGCGGTGCTGAGCCGGGCTGTCAGCGAGGCACGACGGCTCGCGGGCGGCGCCGAGGTTTCCCTGCTGGTGCTGACCCATCCCGCGGACTGGGGCGCGGTCCGGACCCGGCTCCTTCGGCAGGCCGCCGGTGGGCTCGCGCACCAGGTCGCGCTGGTGCCCGAGCCGGTGGCCGCGGCCGTCTACCACGCGGCCACGTTCGCGCCCACCGAGGTGAACCAGGAACGAACGGTCGAGTTCAGCGGTGCGCCGGGCGACACGCTCGCGGTGCTGGACCTCGGCGGCGGCACCGTGGACGTCAGCGTGGTCCGCCGCGCTTCCGGCACGTCTCGTGGCGGGTTCCAGGTGCTGGCGACCAGGGGTGATCCGAGCTTCGGCGGAGCCGATATCGACCAGTCGCTGCTCGAACACGTCGGCTCGCTGGTCTCGGCGACCGATCCCGGCGCGTGGAGCCAGCTGGTCGACGGCAGGGAACTCGCGGACCGTCGCCGTCGCCGCGTGCTCCACCAGGACGTGCGCGGCGCCAAGGAGACCTTGTCGCGGCACGCCTACACCGACGTGCCGATGCCGCCGCCGTTCGCCGACGCCCATGTCACCAGGGAAGACCTGGAGCGGCTCATCGCCGCGCCACTCGGGCGAGCCGTCGAACTCACGGTGTCCGCGATCGATGAGGCGGGTATGCGGCCGCGGCAGTTGACCGCGATCTTCCTGGTCGGTGGTTCGAGCCGGGTTCCGATGATTTCGAGGCTCGTCCACGAGCGCACCGGCGTGGTGCCGACCACGCTGGACCAGCCCGAGACCGTGGTCGCCCGCGGCGCTCTCCGCGCCGTCCAGCTCGACCCCGCCCACCCGGCGCCCGCCCACCCGGCGCCCGCCCGCGGGACCCCGCCCCGCGGCACCGCGCCCCCCGGCTCGAACCCGGACCGCCCCACCACCGTCGTCCGCCCCACCGACCCCCCACCCCCCGCGCGACCTGCGTTTAGCGGGCTAAACGTCGCGCGCCAGAGGCCGGTGGGGCGTCCTTTGGTGCCGCTGCCGCCGCCTCACCCGGTGGCGCCCGCGCAGGCTCCAGAGCCGCCTAAGCCGACAAGAAGGAAACGGTGGTGGCTCATCGGTGCCGCGGCGCTCGTGGTGGCCGCCGCCGCGGTGACGGTGCCGATCGTGCTCAGCAAGAGCGGCGACTCGTCGCAGGCACAAGGCAGGCAGGTCGCGCAGTACCACTACCAGTTCGTCGCCCCGTCGGACTGGGCCCAGACCGACGACAACGTGCAGATCCGGCAGTCGGTGCTCAAACCGGCCGACGCGCAGCAGGCCGACGACCTCGTCGCCGTACAGGAGTTCCTGCTGGTCTCCGACGCGACCGCGAACCGGGCGCAGTTCGTCGACCAGCTCCGCGCGGGCATCGCCCAGAAACCGCAGTACTCGCAGTTCAACCCGGATGCCAGCTACGCGGGCAAGGCCGTCATGTACTACCGGGAGACGAAGCCGCGCGCCGTCACCGACTGGTACGTCTTGCCGAAAGGCACTGTGCAGGTGAGCATCGGCTGTCAGTATGCCGGGGTGGTGCCACGCGAACGGGTCGCCTCGGCCTGTGAGGAGATCGTGCGCACCCTCGAAATCACCAGCTGAGGATTGTGACAGCCGATGGTCGGCAGCGCGGGCACACCGCGGGACGCGGCGAGCGAGCACGCGTCGCGGGTGCGAGACGCCATCACCTACACGCGCCGGGTCTCCCGTGAGGCATCGGCGGCCAATGCGCGCCACCGCGCGGAGAACGCGGAACTGGTCGCCGAGTTCCGAGCCAGACGACTGGCCGGGCACGCCACCGATGCGACACCCACACGGGTGAAGGATTCGGCGAAGAACTTTCGTGTTGCCGCCGGTTTGCCGGTGCACGATCTTCCGGACGCCACCGATCTGGTTCCCCCGAAGCGGCGTTCGCGGCCTCAAGTCGCCCCAAAGAGTGAAGAGGACGAGGACTTTTCGCAAGCGCGAATCATGGTCCGCGGTGATTGAGATCGTCTGCGCGAATGTGGTGGACATGTTGTGGCACAACGGGTTTCGCCGTGTCGCTTCCTGCCGTGTTTGCTTGTGAAACTGCCTGGTCAGCGGCGGTTCCCTCGAAGCGCGTTCACTCTCGCAACTACTTGGGGGCAACCCGCGACAAGGTGGAACCGACCATGGCAGGGTCTTCGTCGTAGGTCCGTACGAAACAAACCGGCACGGGCAACCACAAACGAAGGGGGTCACACCCAATGGCTGACGGCTTTCACGGTGATGTCGAACTGCTGAAGCAGACCGAGAAGGAACTCGCGCAGGTTCACATCGCCATGGATGGGCGCTTCAAGCAGCTTCGCGGTGAGATCGACGCGACTCGCGCGGGCTGGGACAGCGGTCCGAAGGGGGCGAGCGGCATCTTCATCGAAATGATGAACAGCTTCGACCAGCACGCCCAGGCGCTGAGCAACAACCTGAACCAGATCGGTGAATTGCTTGGTACGTCCGGTACCAAGTACCAGGCGACTGAAGAGGACCAGCAGAACGCGCTCAAGGCAGTGGCTAACCACTCCGAGATCTCCAACATCCTTGGCTGATTCCAGCTCAACGGCACGTTCTTACTTTTACTTACGGGAGGGTTTTTATGTCTCAGATGAAGGTTGACTACGGAGTCATCCACCAGGCGGCTTCGGACTGCAGCAACACGCACAAGTTCCTGCAGGACGAGTTCGCCGATCTTCAGGGGAAGATCGGGAAGCTGATGGAGAGCTGGGACGGTAAGGCGAAGGAGCAGTACCACGTTCTGCAGGGTGACTGGAACAAGAACTTCCGCGAGATGTCCACGCTGCTGAACCGCATCGCGATTGCGCTGCCGCAGATCGCCGACGGCTACCAGGGCACGGAAAACGACGTCACCAACCTGATGTCGGGTATGTGATTTCCGAGCTGCCCTGACACGGCATCAGCGATGGCCCCGCTCGATGAGCGGGGCCATCGCTATTTTTCGCTGCGTTACTTCGGTGCGCCGACTTCGTATTCCGGCTTGTCGTTGAGAACGCGCACGGAAACCGTTTTTGCGGCGCCCGCGACCGTGACGGAACAGGTGAAAGAAGTGCCGGTGCTCACCGATTCGCCGCTGGGGCAGTTCACGTCGCGCACGTCGCCTTCGCCGTAGGACTCGTGCAGTACGGCGGTGACGCCTTCCTGCAGCGAGTTCTGGTCGAGCACGCTCTTGAACGGGTTGAAGATCAGCAGCGCCGCGCCTGCCAATACGAGGACCAGTGCGACCGCACCGCCGATGACGAACGGTTTCTTCGAGCGCGGCTTCGACGGCTCGGCGCCTTCGTTGAACGCGCCGAAGCCGCCATAACCCGAGGTCGACGGCTGGAACCCGCCTCCGTAACCAGGCTGGGGAGGCTGGCCGGAGTACCCCTGGCCAGGCGGCGGGCTCGCCGGTCCCGGGGACCAGGGCTGCTGCGGTTGCGGCTGCGCGGGCGGCTGCCACCATCCGGGCTGCTGCGGAGGCTGGTTCATTTACTTCCCACCTGACAGCTTGTCGTAGAAGGCGTCGACCGCGGCCTTGTCCGGGAGCGCGGTGATCTGCGCCGGATCTGGCAGCGCCGGGAAGTCGTTCGGGGATGCCGCGCCGGTGACGTGGAATTCCTCGTGCAACTCGATGTGGTGGCCGCCCTTGTCGATTTTCGCGTCCATCACGATCTGGTCGAGGGTGTTGTCGGCGTTGATGACGACCTTGGTGGGCACGACTTCCTTGCGCATTTCATCGCTGATCAGCGCCGAAAGGGAGCTCGGCAGCTGCTCGACCTTCGCGTCGAGGAACGCCGCCAGCGTGACGTCCGCGGTCAGTTCCGTTTTCCCGCCGGGAAGGCTTTTCGCCTTGGTCACGACTTTCTTGTTGGCGTTGTACGCCAACGCGACCGCCTGCGTCATGTGGCAGGCGGAGATGATGCCTCCCCAGCCGCAGGACACGGTGACCTTCGCCTTCGGCATCGACACCCACGAGGTCGGCGCCGCGTCCTTGAAACCCGGGCCGATCTCGACGTAGTCCAACGGGTCCTTGGCCGGGGAGTAGGTGTTCTGGTACTGGTCGGGCTTCTTCACCGACTTGTTCCGGGTGATCTTGCTCTCCGGCGTGCCCTGGCGCGCCGCGGTCACGGTGTTGTGCGCCCACTTGTCGTCGATGCGGAAGTAGGTGTCGAACGACGTGGTGGTGTTCTTCTGCCTGCCCAGGGTCTCGTGCAGAGCGTTCATCGTGTCCTGGAACTTGGCGCTGACGTAGGTCGCCGCCTGGTCGCCGTCGGGCAGCGCCCTGCCCGCCTTCGCCTGCCCGCACGCCGCGCACAGCGCGAGGACCGCGCCGAGCGCGGTGAGCGTGCGCAGTTGCTTCTTCATGCCGGTCCTCGCCGCTGGGATCGTCCGTGACTGTCGTCAGGTCGGCACGCTAGTGGAACCCGCAGGTCGTGGTGTGCCGAACGGTCGCAGACTAGTATGGGGTTCGCCAGGACCCCCCGCTTCGAACCGGCGAGAAGCGGGCGGGTATCTTCATATGTCGTTGTGCGCCGCGGTGCGTAGAGCACTAGGCCCGCACAGAACCCACACGCAATGTTGACGACGAGGTAGACCCTTGCCCACGTACAGCCCCAAGCCCGGCGACGTCACTCGTGCCTGGCACGTGATCGACGCCGAGGATGTCGTGCTCGGCCGGCTCGCGACCGAGGTCGCCACGCTGCTGCGCGGCAAGCACAAGCCGACTTATGCCCCGCACGTGGACACCGGTGACTTCGTCATCATCGTCAACGCCGAGAAGGTCGCTCTCACCGGTAACAAGCGCGAGCAGAAGTTCGCGTACCGGCACAGTGGCTACCCCGGCGGTCTGCGCAAGCGCTCCTTCGGCGAACTGCTCGACACCAAGCCCGAGCGCCTGCTCGAGAAGGTCGTCAAGGGCATGCTGCCGAAGAACAAGCTCGGCCGCGCCCAGGCGAAGAAGCTCAAGGTCTACGCAGGCCCCGAGCACCCGCACTCGGCCCAGCAGCCGCAGCCGCATGAGCTCAGCAAGATCGCGCAGGTCGCGCAGTGAGTGAGGAACAGTCTGTGACCAGCACCGAGACCGACGCCGTCGAGACGACCGAGGCCGTCGTGACCAGCGAGACCCCGGCGGCCCCCAAGCCGTCGCGGGCCGCGGGCGGCGCAGCCCAGACGGTCGGCCGCCGCAAGGAGGCCGTCGTTCGCGTGCGGCTCGTCCCCGGTACCGGCGAGTTCAAGCTCAACGGCAAGAGCCTTGAGCAGTACTTCCCGAACAAGGTGCACCAGCAGCTCATCCGTGAGCCGCTGGTGACCGTCGAGAAGCCCGAGTCGTTCGACATCTTCGGCAACCTGCACGGCGGCGGCATCTCCGGTCAGGCCGGCGCGCTGCGCCTAGCGATCGCGCGTGCGCTCGTCGAGGTCGACGCGGACGACCGCCCCGCGCTGAAGAAGGCCGGCTTCCTCACCCGTGACGCGCGCGCCACGGAGCGGAAGAAGTATGGCCTCAAGAAGGCCCGCAAGGCTCCGCAGTACAGCAAGCGCTGATTACCTGCCGGTAGGCAACCTCGGGAGCGCTCATCCGTCATTCGGGTGGGCGCTCTCGTGCTTTCCGCCCCCGGCTGCCCGCCGACGACGTTTAGCCCGCTAACTGCAGGCCGGGACGGTCCGGTAGGGGCGCCGGGTGGGGCGGCGTCGGGGTCGCTAGGTTGTTCGGGTTGCTCGTTCAAGGAGGATCGATGGCTCGCCTGTTCGGCACCGACGGGGTACGTGGCCTCGCCAACGGCGAACTCACGCCGGAGTTGGCCCTGTCGGTCGCGGCCAGCGCGGCGCGCGTGCTCGCCGCGCACGACCGTTCCCACCGTCCGGTCGCGGTCGTCGGCAGGGACCCCCGCGCGAGCGGGGAGATGCTCGAGGCGGCCGTTGTCGCGGGACTCGCCTCCGCGGGCGCCGACGTCCTCCGGGTCGGCGTTCAGCCGACCCCCGCCGTCGCCTACCTTGTCGGCGCGCTCGAAGCCGACCTCGGCGTGATGATCTCGGCGTCCCACAACCCGATGCCCGACAACGGGATCAAGCTCTTCGCCGCGGGCGGGCACAAGCTCCCCGACGGGATCGAGGACGAGATCGAAGCGGGCCTGGGTTCGGATGCCGTCCGCCCCACCGGCGCGCAGGTCGGCCGCGTGTCCGACGTGCCGGACGCCGTGGGGCGCTACGTGGCGCACCTGCTGGACGCGCTGCCGAACCAGCTCGCCGGGATCCGTGTGGTCGTCGACTGCGCGAACGGCGCCGCTTCGGTCGCCGCGCCGGAGGTGTACCGCAAGGCGGGCGCCGAGGTGATCGCGGTGCACGCCACTCCGGACGGCATCAACATCAACGACGAGTGCGGGTCGACCCATCTCGAACAACTGCAGGCGAAGGTGCTCGAGCACCGCGCCGATCTGGGCATCGCCCACGACGGCGACGCCGACCGCTGCCTGGCTGTCGACGCGAACGGTGACGTCGTCGACGGTGACCAGATCATGGCGGTCCTCGCGCTCGGCATGGCGGAGGCGGGTGAGCTCACCGACGGGACCCTGGTCGCCACGGTGATGAGCAACCTCGGCCTCCACCTCGCCATGCGCGAGCACGGTGTGTCGCTGAAGACGACCAGCGTCGGCGACCGGTACGTCCTCGAAGAGCTTCGCGCCGGCGGGTACGCGCTCGGCGGCGAGCAGTCCGGCCACGTCGTCCTGCCCGCCTACGCCACCACCGGTGACGGTCTGCTCACCGCGTTGCGCTTGATGAGCAGGATGGCGGCCACGCGGAAGTCCCTCGCCGATCTGGCGGGCGTCATGCGGCGGCTCCCGCAGGTGCTCGTCAACGTCCGCGTCGCGGACAAGGCCGCCGTCGCGGACTCGAGCGCGGTGCGGGAAGCGGTTGACGCCGTCGAGGCCGAGCTGGGGCAGGAGGGCCGCGTTCTGCTGCGGCCGTCCGGCACCGAGCAGCTCGTCCGGGTCATGGTCGAGGCGCCCGCGCACGACACCGCGCAGTCCGCGGCCGACCGGCTCGCCGGAGTGGTCTCCGCCGTGCATTGACCCTGGTCAGGGCGCGCAACTCGTTTGGTTACGCAAACGGCCGAACCGGCTGCGTCTCCCGCACCCCCTGGGTACATTCTCTGTGCATAAGCGATGGCACCACCGCGGTGTTCCGTGCGTCGAAGCCCTGACGTCGCCGAACACCGCGGGTGTCTCCGGCGTGGAGCGAACTAGGGGAGATCATGGACAGCACGGGCCAAGTGCATCCGGCCTTCGAACGGGCTTTGGCGCAGTTCGACGAGGTCGAAGCGCAGTACCGGGCCGACCGTGAGCGAGTGCTCGAAGACGCCGAAGCCAGGCAGCGAGAACTCGACAAGATCTCCGCGAAGCGCGAACGAGTCGCGGCCGAGAACGCGAATCTTCCGAAGAAGGCCGAGCGGAAGCCCGCCGCGCCGGAGGCCACCGAGCCCGCGGAAAATCCGTGGCCGGTGCACCGGTCGAAGCGCGGCAAGGCCGGTCGGTCCACCGCGCCGGAGACCACGGAGCGCACACCCGCCCCTCGCCGGGATTCGTGGTCGGATGCCACCGCGCCGAAGACCGGTCGCCGCCGGGTGTCGGATGACGACTACTTCTCCAGCACCGACTGGTTCGGGAACTGACAAAAGGGGGTTGGACAGATGCCTGACGGTTTCAAGATCGACGGTGAACAGGTCAAGAAGGTGGCCGATGACATCGCGGCTCTGGCCACGTCGGTGGACCAGATGAAGACCTACACCCAGGGCGCGCCCGCGATCGAAAAGGGCCACTTCGGGTTGGTGGCGGGCCAGTCCGAGCGGGCGGCGGCCTATTTGGACAAGATCGCCCAGCTGGGCGAGTCGCTCGGAAAGGCCAGTGGGTTCCTCAACGATTTCTCGGTGCGGCTGCACCAGTCGGAGAAGTTGACTTCGGAACGCGATGCCGAAAATGCCTGGAAGGCCTCGAACGCAGGGAAGGGGCAGTAAAACATGGCTTCCGGACAGGCAGCTGACGGCGTCTTCGCGGCTCTCACGGATCCATCGGGGCCTAATTTTCCCGAGAACTCCACTCAGATGCTCGAGGCTCTCAGGCCGTTGAACGACGCGCTCGGTCTCGAAGGTCTCGTGGAGATGTACGCGAACTGGACGAACAATCCCAGCCGTGATCTGCACATGAAATTCGAACCGCCGTTGGGTGACGGCGTCGAGGGAACCGACGACACGGGAAAGGGCGCGGGTACCCGGCGTCGCCTCGACGAGTTGACGAATTTCGGGATCGGCGCGTTCTGGTCGGCGGGAACGAGGTCCACGAACCTCGGCAAGGCGGCCGCCGCGCTGCAGGCGGCGAACAAAACCGCCACCGGCGCGTTGCACAACGCCTGGCACGGCAAGGCGGCGGACACCGCCACCGGCAGGCTCGACGAATTCGACAAGGCGCTCGGCGAATACGCGGGCGTGGTCAACGGTTTCGGCCAGGCGCTGAACAAGTTGTGGAGCGCGGTCCGGCCGCCGATGGTGGATCTGTGCAACGTGCCGACAAAAGGGGCGTGCGCGCGGATCATTGCGAAACGCTGGGGTGACGAATACACCGGCGGCCAGAACATGTTTCTCGCCAACCTCAAGCGCGCGTGCGACTGGGGCCGCGACAATTCGACCTTCGGTTCCAACTCCGAGGTCGCCGAAGAGCAGAGCAGTTCCACCGGGCCGATCAACCCGCAGGACATCAGGATGATGTCCATCGACATCGACGAAGGCTTCGACTCGAAGTGGACCAACGAGTTCTGTCTTGAGATGGACGAGTTCGCGGCGCTCTACAGCGACGCCCTCGCGGAATATCGCAAGCAGATCAACGCGACCTACGACGCGGTGTTCAACGCGTTGCGCGCGTTCAACGAATGCCTGGACGCGCCCACCGACCCGTTCGCGAAATTCCAGGTCGGCGGTCAGTCGAAGCCACCCGGCCCAGGCCCGGGACCTGGGCCCGGCCCGGGACCCGGACCAGGGCCTGGCCCCGGGCCCGGCCCGGACACCAAGCCGCAGAGCGCGTCGTTCCCACCGCCGGGTGAGCAGCCGAAACCGCCGGAGATGCCGGACCAGGGGAAGAACCCGGTCACCGGGCAGCCCCTGGAAATCGACCCGACGACGGGCCAGCCGTATCCGATCGACCCGAAGACCGGACAGCCGATCAAGGACGCGGATCCGCCGGAGACCACGACCGTCAAGCACGGCGACGACACCATCTCGATGTCGGAGCCGGACAAGGACGGCAAGATGGACATCAAGGTCGACGACGGTCACGGGCACAACAAGGACTACAAGCTCGACTGGGGCGACGACGACAAGAAGGCGTCCGACGTCGGCAAGCCCGGCGGGCCGGTGGCGACCGTGCCGCTCGCGTCGGACAAGAACGCCTTCGGGCCCCAGGGCACGCCGGACGGCCAGCCCGGCCCCGACGGGTCCTACAAGCCGGGACCGGACGGCAAGATCCACATCCAGGACGGCAACCTGAAGATCACCGCCGAGCGCCCGCAAGGGCCCGGCGGCCCGACGATCGTGACCGTCGACGACGGGTCCGGCACCCCGACCAGCTACACGCTCGGCGAGGACGGCAAGGGCGGCTCTTCGTCGTACGGCCTCACGGACCAGCCGGGTGGCACGCACCCGACCCCAGGGCACGACGGGGTGGCGGCTGGTCCCGGCAGCAACGACCGGTTCGACGCGCCGGGTGGCGTCCACGTCGGCGGCGAGTCCGCCGCGGCCGGTGCCGACGCGGGCGGGCAGCACACGCAACCGTCCGATCTCGGCACGTTCGAAGGGTCGGGCGGCGGTGACCACGGTGGCGGCGCCCCCGGCGCGGGCGGCGGAGTCAGCTCCGGCGGTGGTGGTGACGCCGTCGGCGGTGGCGAGGCTCCGGTGCAGCTCGGGCAAGGCTCGATGACGAGTTCGGGCGCGCCGCACGCCGCTCCGGGCGGGCCGGGCGTCGGCGTCGCTCCTGGTGGCGCCGACCCGCACGCGGCGATGGCGGCGTCGGCTGGCGGCGGTCAGCAGGGTGGCGCGGGCGCGGCTGGTGCGGGCGGCATGGGCATGATGGGGGGCATGGGCGGCATGGCGGGCGGCGGCCAGGGCGGTGACCAGGAGCGCAGCTCCAGCCCGTACCGCGTGGACGGCGGCCTGTTCGAGAACACCGAGGGCGGGGTCAAGATCAGCGGCTCGATCGGCGACGAGGACCGCTCGATCAGTTTCTGACCCGCGGGCCGCTGAAGTGCGTTTAGCGGGCTAAACGTCGCGGGTGGGCCGGGTGGCGGCTGCCCGGTTCACCCGCTGACCGGGGACTCGTCCAGGTCGACGGCGGCCTTCTTCACGTCGGCCTCGAGCAGGGGCTCGTACTGGCTCGTGCCGGTGAGGTGGGTCAGGAAGAACGCGGTGAACAGGGCCCGCACGAGGCGCTGGGTGCCGCGGTGGGGTTTGCCGTGCAGGAGCAGCTGGCTCCAGTGCTTTCCCTCGGTGACCGCGAGATGGGACGACTTCGCGAGCGTGCGGAGCTGGACCGGGCCGCTCCAGGACTTCGCGATCGCTTCGACGTGCCCGATGCGCGGCGCCACGAGGTCTTCCTCGGCGGCGAGGTGCAGGCCGGGCACGGTGATGCGGCGCGCGGCCTCCGTGGCGGACGGGAAGGTCTGCGCCGCCGCGTACGTCGCGACCGCGCGGATCTTCGGCGCGGTGTCGGCGGCCGCGGCGAGGACGGCGGCACCCGCGCCCGTCGAATGGCCCGCGATGCCGAGCTTCTCACGGTCGACGCTGATGCCGTCGGGGCCGAGGCGGACGCCGGTGACGAGGTCGAGCGTGCTGCGCAGGTCCGACGCGAAGATCCGGTGCGACGGCAGCGGGCCGCGCTGCGTCGCGGGCGCGGCCGCGACGATTCCCCAGCTCGCCAGGTGGCTCAGCAGGTCGCGGTAGCGGCCGGGCGGCTGGAGCCAGCCGTGGCCGAACGCGACCGCGGGGAGCCCGAGCCCGGCGCGCGGGGTGAACACGACGCCCGGGAGCCCGATGAGTGCGAGATTGCCGCGCAGCACTTCGTGGGGGCCGGGGTGGGACAGCTCGTCGAGCAGCTCCTTGGGCTTGCTGGCCATGCGCGTGACCTTACTGCGCCACCGGTCGCCGAGCCCGCCGACTGCCCGCCCGCGACGTTTAGCCCGCTAAACGCGGCCGGCGGCCCCGGGGGCAAGTGCCGGGGGAGGGAGATCCACGTCTCTCGTTACGCTGGTGGGCGTGTGCGGAATCGTGGGATATGTCGGTCATCGCCAGGCGCTGGACGTCGTGCTGGGCGGGCTTCGCCGGATGGAGTACCGGGGGTACGACTCGGCCGGGGTCGCCGTGCTGGACGGGCACGGTGCGCTGACGGTCGGCCGCAAGGCGGGCAGGCTGGCGAATCTGGAGGCCGAGCTCGATTCGACGGGGCGCGCGGGTTTCGCGGGCACCGCGGGGATGGGCCACACTCGCTGGGCGACGCACGGTGCGCCGGTCGACCGGAACTCCCATCCGCACCAGGACGCTTCCGGCAAGGTCGCCGTCGTGCACAACGGCATCATCGAGAACTTCGCCGCGCTGCGCGCCGAGCTCGAGGCCGACGGCGTGGAGATGGCCAGCGACACCGACACCGAAACCACCGCCCACCTGATCGCCAGGGCCTACACCGACGGCGACACGGCTGGCGACCTGGCCGCCAGCGTGCGTGTGGTGTGCCGTCGGCTCGAAGGCGCGTTTACGTTGGTCGTCACGCACGCCGACGAGCCGGACACGATCGTCGCCGCGCGCCGCTCCTCGCCGCTGGTGGTGGGCGTCGGCGAAGGGGAGACCTTCGTCGCCTCCGACGTCGCGGCGTTCATCGAGCACACCCGCGAGGCCGTGGAACTCGGCCAGGACCAGCTGGTGGTGATCACACGCGACGGATACGAGGTGCGCGACTTCGCCGGCGAACCCGCGCAGGCCAAGCCGTTCACGGTGGACTGGGACCTCTCGGCCGCTGAGAAGGGCGGCCACGAGTATTTCATGCTGAAGGAGATCGAAGAGCAGCCCGAGGCGTTGGCGAACACGCTGCGCGGGCACTTCGAGTCCGGCCGGATCATCCTCGACGAGCAGCGGATCTCCGATCAGGACCTGCGTGACGTCGACAAGGTCTTCGTGGTCGCGTGCGGTTCGGCCTACCACTCCGGGCTGGTCGCCAAGTACGCGATCGAGCACTGGTGCCGGCTGCCCGTCGAGGTCGAGCTGGCCAGCGAGTTCCGCTACCGCGACCCGGTGCTCGACCGCGACACGCTCGTGGTCGCCGTGTCGCAGTCCGGGGAAACCGCGGACACGCTGGAAGCCGTCCGCCACGCGCGCGAGCAGAAGGCCAGGGTGCTGGCGGTCTGCAACACCAACGGCGCCCAGATCCCGCGCGAGTCGGACGCCGTGCTCTACACCCACGCCGGTCCCGAGATCGGTGTCGCGTCCACCAAGGCCTTCCTCGCGCAGATCGCGGCGAACTACCTCGTCGGGCTCGCGCTGGCGCAGGCGAGGGGCACGAAGTACCCGGACGAGGTCGCCAGGGAGTTCGCCGAGCTCGAAGCGATGCCCGCGGCGGTGCAGAAGGTTCTGTCCACTGTGGAGCAAGTACGCGAACTCGGCAGGAGGATCGCCGAGTCGAAGGCGGTGCTGTTCCTCGGCAGGCACGTCGGCTTCCCGGTCGCGCTCGAGGGCGCGCTGAAGCTGAAGGAACTCGCCTACATGCACGCCGAGGGCTTCGCGGCGGGCGAGCTCAAGCACGGGCCGATCGCGCTGATCGAGGACGGCCTTCCCGTCGTGGTCGTGATGCCGTCGCCGAAGGGGCGCGCGATGCTGCACGCGAAGCTCGTCTCGAACATCAGCGAGATCCAGGCTCGCGGCGCGCGCACCATCGTGATCGCCGAGGAAGGCGACGAGACGGTGCGCCCGTTCGCCGACGAACTGGTCGAAATCCCGGCCGTGCCGACGTTGCTGCAGCCGCTGGTGTCGACCGTGCCGCTGCAGGTCCTGGCCGCCGAGATCGCGCGCACGCGCGGTTACGACGTCGACAAGCCGCGTAACCTGGCGAAGTCGGTCACGGTCGAGTAACGGAGGCGTCGCGTGCACGGGATCTGGACGACGGATCGGATTCGCGCGGCGGAGGAACGGCTGCTCGCGGTCACACCCGACGGCGCGCTGATGCGGAAGGCCGCGTTCGGGGTATCGGTGGTCGCGGCCAGGATGCTGGCCGAGCACACCGGAGCCGTGGCGGGGCGTTCGGTGGTGCTGCTCGTGGGCGCTGGGAACAACGGCGGCGACGCGCTGTGGGCGGGTGCGTTTCTGCGGAAGCGCAGCGTCGGTGTCACGGCTGTGCTGCTGAAGCCGGCGCGTGCCCATGCCGAGGGGCTGGCCGCGCTGCGACGCGCGGGTGGCCGGGTCGTCGAAGCGGCGGCGGGCCCTGACTGGATCGAGCGCGCGGATCTCGTGATCGACGGCATCGTCGGGCTTTCCGCGCGCGGTTCACTGCGCCCGGAGGCGGCGGAGCTGGTCAGCCGTGTCGTGGCGCCCATGCTCGCGGTCGATCTGCCGAGCGGGGTCGATCCGGATACCGGAGCTGTCGAGGGTGACGCCGTGCGGGCGTCCTGCACGGTGACCTTCGGCGCGCGCAAACCCGTGCACGCGCTCAATCCGGCGCGGTGCGGCGAGGTCGAGCTCGTCGACATCGGGTTACTCCCGGAACTCGGTGATCCGGACGTGATGCGGCTGGACGTCGCCGATGTCGCGGCGGCGTGGCCGATCCCCGGGCCTGACGACGACAAGTACAGCCAGGGTGTCACCGGTATCGCGGCGGGCTCGGCGACCTACCCCGGCGCCGCCGTGCTCGCGACGGGTGCGGCGACGCTGGCGACTTCGGGGATGGTCCGGTACGCGGGCAGCGCCGCCGATCTGGTGCGGGCGCGCTGGCCGGAGGTGATCGCGACCGGCTCGGTGACCGACGCGGGGCGGGTGCAGGCGTGGGTCGTCGGGCCGGGGATCGGTACCGGCGGCGAAGGGCGCTCGACGCTGGAAACCGTGCTGGGCGCCGGGGTTCCGGTGTG
This sequence comes from Amycolatopsis sp. CA-230715, assembly GCF_018736145.1. Lineage (GTDB taxonomy): Bacteria > Actinomycetota > Actinomycetes > Mycobacteriales > Pseudonocardiaceae > Amycolatopsis. The sequence goes on along the minus strand of NZ_CP059997.1, from coordinate 3,290,996 downwards.
CGCCGACGCCGACGCGACGACGTTGATCGCGCGTGTGCCCGAGGTCCTGGACGCGCGCGATCCGGGGACGCCGCTGGTGCTGACCCCGCACGCGGGGGAGTTCGCGCGGCTGATGGGGGAGAAGCCGGGTGCCGACCGGGTCGAAGCGGCGCGCGCGGCGGCGAGGAAGTACAACGCGGTGGTGCTGCTCAAGGGGCACTGCACGGTGGTCGCGGCACCGGACGGGCGCGCGCTGGTGAACACGCCGCGCGGCTCGTGGCTGGCGACGGCCGGATCCGGTGACGTGCTTTCGGGGCTCGTCGGCTCGCTGCTCGCCGTCGGGCTCGACCCGTGGCTCGCGGCGGGGGCGGCGGCGTACGTCCACTCGGTGGCGGGCGATGTCGCGTCGCGCGGTGTGCCGGTGCCCGCGTCGGCTCTGGTGGATGCCATCCCGGCCGCCCTGCGCTCCGTCCGCTCGCTCCTCCGCGACGTTTAGCCCGCTAACTGCAGCTCAGCGCGCGAGCTGAGCGGGACCCGGGTGTGCCCTCGTCCGGCGGGCTCCGGGGACGTTTAGCCCGCTAAACGTCCCCCGCGACTGAGCCGTGGGGATGAAGTTAACTAGTTATGTGGTAGGAGGTGTGCGGATTTCTGGTAGGAAGATCCAGGCGGCATGGGACGGACGTTGGGAGCGGTGACCGGTGAGCGAGATCCCCGAAGCGATGAAGGTGTCCGTGCTGAACGGGATCCACGAGGTGGTGACCGAGGAGCGCGCGGTGCCCGCCCCCGGCCCGAGCGAGGTGCTGATCAAGGTGGGCGCGGTCGGCACGTGCGGGAGCGACGTGCACTACTACGAGCACGGCCGGATCGGTGCCCACGTGGTCCGCGGGCCGCTCGTGCTGGGCCACGAACCGAGCGGCGTGGTCGTCGCGCGAGGCGCCGAGGCGCGGACGCTCGACATCGGCGCGCGAGTCGCGATCGAGCCCGGCGTCCCGTGTTCGGTGTGCCGGCAGTGCAAGGCGGGCCGCTACAACCTCTGCCCGGAGATGCGATTCTTCGGCACGCCGCCGATCGACGGCGCGTTCTGCGAGTACGTCGTGCTGCGAGAAGACTTCGCGCATCCGGTGCCCGACTCGATCAGCGACGAGGCCGCGGGTCTGCTGGAGCCGCTTTCAGTCGGCGTGTGGGCGTGCCGCAAGGGCGGGGTCGGCCCCGGCAGCCGCGTGCTGATCACCGGCGCGGGCCCGATCGGGCTCGTCGCGGCGCAGACCGCGCGCGCGTTCGGCGCGAGCGAGGTCGTGGTCACCGACGTGAACGCGCAGCGGCTCGCGGTGGCGCGCGAGCTGGGGGCCACCGGCACCGTCGACGTGTCGGCGCAAACGCTTGCACAGAGCGGTTTCGAGCCCGATGTGCTGCTCGAATGCTCCGGGGTGCCCGCGGCCGCCGGGCAGGGCATCCGCCAGGTCGGGCGCGCGGGCAGGGTGGTGCTGGTCGGCATGGGCGGTGACGAGATCCCGCTGCCGCTCGCGCACGTGCAGAGCTACGAGCTGGAGCTGACCGGCACCTTCCGCTACGCCAACACGTGGCCGACCGCGATCGCGCTCGCGGGCACCGGCGAGGTCCTGCTGGACCGGCTGATCACGCACCGGTTCGGGCTCGACGAGGTCGAGCGCGCGCTCACCGTCGCCGCGCAGGACCCCGCCGTGATCAAACCCGTGGTGCTGCCGCAGGTCGCCCGTGCCTAGCAAACGACCGCCCCGGCCTTCGGACGCGGAGGTCGAACGGCGCCGCCAGGACGTGCTCGGCCACGTGATCGAGCGCGGCGAGGTCAGGATCGACGATCTCACCGCGCGGTTCGGCGTCAGCCTGATGACCATGCACCGCGATCTCGACGCGCTCGCCGACCGCAGGCTGCTGCGGAAGCTGCGCGGCCGCGTCGCGGCGTATCCCGCGCTGACCATGGAGACCGCGAAACGGTTCAGGGAAGGGCTGAACGTCCGCGAAAAGGAGGCGTTGTGCGCGCTGGCCGCGGCCGAGGTCGAGCCGGGGCAGACGATCCTGATGGACGATTCGACGACACTGTTCCCACTCGCCAAACGCCTCGCGAGCGGGAACACCGAGCGGCTCGTGGTGATCACCAACTCGCTGGAGATCGCGAGGATTCTCGGTCCTTCCGAGACGGTCGAAGTGCTCCTTCTCGGTGGCCGGTACACCGAATTCGACTCCTGCATCGGCCCGGACACGCTCGCCGCGCTCGGGAAGCTCCGCGCGGACATCGGGTTCGTCTCCGTGACCGCGGCCGCGGCGGGCCGGTTCTACCACCCGGTGCGCGAGTACGCCGAGCTGAAGGAAGCCGTGCTCAAGGCGGCCAACCGGAACGTGGCGCTGGTGGACCGGTCGAAGTTCGGGAAGACCGCCACGTTCGCGCACGGTGACGCGGGCGATTACGACGTGGTGATCACCGAGGACACGACCCCAGCGGACGAGGTGGAGGCCATGCGCGGTTTCGGCGCAACTGTCCTACTCGCAACTCTCGACAAACATGTCCAGACCAACCAAGCTCGGGACCATGAACGGGACGGCTGAGGGCGCGCGGCTGGTCGCCGGCGTCGACTCGTCGACCCAGTCGACCAAGGTCGTGGTGTGCGACGCCGCGACGGGCCGGGTCGTCCGCACCGGCAAGGCCGCCCATCCCGACGGCACGGAGGTCGACCCCTCGGCGTGGTGGCGCGCGTTCACCGAGGCGTCCGGCGGCTTGCTCGACGGCGTCGAAGCGATCGGGATCGGCGGCCAGCAGCACGGCATGGTCGCGCTCGGCGAATCCGGCGAACCGGTGCGCCCCGCCTTGCTGTGGAACGACACGCGCTCGGCGAAGGCGGCCGCGGAGCTGGCCGGCGAACTCGGCGGCCCGCAAGCGTGGGCGAAGACGGTCGGGCTGGTGCCCGTCGCGAGCTTCACCGTGACGAAGCTGCGCTGGATGGCCGAGCACGAACCGGAACTGGCGGATCGCGTCGCCCGTGTCCTGCTGCCCCACGACTGGCTCACCTGGCGCCTGCTCGGCGGCGAACCGGTGACCGATCGCGGTGACGCGTCCGGCACGGGCTACTTTTCGCCCGCGGAAGGCGTCTACCGCACCGAGATCCTCGCGCACGCCTTCGGCGGCCGCACCCCGGCGCTGCCGGAGGTGCTCGGCCCCGCGGAAGCGGCGGGACGCACCGCGGACGGCGTGCTGGTCTCCGCGGGCACGGGCGACAACATGGCCGCCGCGCTCGCGCTGGACCTCGGCCCCGGCGACGTGGTCGTGTCGCTTGGCACCAGCGGCGCGGTGTTCGGCGTGAGCGAGTCGGCGCCGGCCGATCCGACCGGCACGGTCGCCGGGTTCGCCGACGCCACCGGGCGGTTCCTGCCACTGGCCTGCACCCTCAACGCGGCGCGCGTGCTGACCGCGTCGGCGGCGATGCTGGGCGTCGGACTCGACGAACTGGACAGGCTCGCGCTCGCCGCGGAACCGGGTGCGGGCGGTCTCACCCTCCTGCCCTATCTGGACGGTGAGCGGACCCCGAACCTGCCCGAGGCGAGCGGTACCCTGCTGGGCTTGCGACGCACGAACATGACACCGGAAAACCTGGCGCGCGCGGCCGTCGAGGGAATGCTGTGCGGGCTCGCGGCCGGGATCGACGCGGTCGCCGAGCACGGCGGGACCGTGCGGCGGGTCCTGCTGATCGGCGGCGCGGCGCAGTCGGCGAGCGTGCGCGCGGTGGCCCCGCTCGTGTTCGGGGTGCCCGTCGTGGTGCCGGAGCCCGGCGAGTACGTGGCGCTCGGCGCCGCGCGGCAGGCCGCCTGGGCGTTGGGCGGCGCGGCGGAACCGCCGCGGTGGAACGGCGGTGAACCCGCCGAACTCGACACGCCTTCTTCCGGCGCGCTCGAAGCGGGGCGGCGCCTTCGTCTGTCGCATTCGGACGCACGAGAACTCGTACACGGTGTTTCTTCAGGTTCAGGAGAGGACTGACGGATGGCGACGATCACCTACGACAAGGCATCGCGGCGCTACCCCGGCGCGGAACGGCCAGCGGTCGACGCGCTCGATCTGGAAATCGCCGACGGCGAGTTCCTGGTGCTGGTCGGGCCTTCGGGGTGTGGGAAGTCGACGAGCCTGCGGATGCTCGCCGGGCTCGAGGACATCGACGACGGCGCCGTGTGGATCGGCGACCGCGACGTGACCGAGCTGCCGCCGCGTTCGCGCGACATCGCGATGGTCTTCCAGAACTACGCGCTCTACCCGCACATGACCGTCGGCGAAAACATGGGCTTCGCGCTGAAGATCGCGGGCAAGCCGAAGGACGAGATCAAGCGCAAGGTCGCCGACGCGGCGAAGCTGCTGGACATCGAGGACTTCCTCGACCGCAAGCCGAAAGCGCTCTCCGGCGGCCAGCGCCAGCGCGTCGCGATGGGCCGCGCGATCGTCCGCGAACCGCAGGTGTTCCTGATGGACGAACCACTGTCCAATCTGGACGCGAAGCTGCGGGTGTCCACTCGCACGCAGATCGCCGCGTTGCAGCGCAGGCTCGGCGTCACCACCGTGTACGTCACGCACGACCAGGTCGAGGCCATGACGATGGGCGACCGCGTCGCCGTGCTCTCCGACGGCCTGCTCCAGCAGTGCGATTCGCCGCGCGCGCTGTACGAACGGCCGGCCAACGTGTTCGTGGCCGGGTTCATCGGCTCGCCCGCGATGAACCTCGCGCCCGCGCGCCTGACCGAAGGCGGCGCGCTGCTCTCGGGGACCACCGTGCCGCTCTCGCGCGAGCTGCTCGCCGCGGCGGACGGGGACTCCGTGACGCTGGGCTTCCGCCCGGAATCGCTCGAACGGGCCGAGGGGCCTGGGGAGGGCATCTCGGTGACGGTCGACCTCGTGGAGGAGCTGGGGTCGGACGCGTTCTGCTACGGCAAGCTCACCGAAGACACGGACGCGGCGGGCACCACGGTCGTGGCCAGGGTGGACCCGCGCACGACCCCGGCCATGGGGGACACGCTCCACCTGCGGATCCGTCCCGACGAGCTGCACGTCTTCTCGGCGACGACCGGGAAGCGCCTGCCGTAGCGAAGTTCACCCTCGCCGGAGCCGCCGCGTGCGGGCTCCGGCGAGCGTGGGAAAATCGGATCCGTTATGGCTTCCGATCCCGCACGCGCCGAAACGGTCATCGACCTCGACGCGATCAGGCACAACGTCGCGCTGCTCGCCGACCGCGCGGGCAGCGCGGCGACCATGGTCGTGGTGAAGGCCGACGGCTACGGTCACGGCGCGATTCCCGTCGCGAAGGCCGCCATCGAGGCGGGCGCGAGCTGGCTCGGTGCCTGCTCCGTCGCTGAGGCCGTCGCGTTGCGCGAGGCCGGGATCTCCGCGCGGTTGTTCAGCTGGCTCGACATCCCCGGCACGGACTTCGCTCCCGGCCTCGAGGCCGGAGTGGACCTCTCGGTCAGTTCGCGGGCGGAGCTCGCCGCAGTCGCCGACGCCGCGGCGCGCACCGGCGTCCTGGCCGAGATCCACCTGAAGATCGACACCGGGCTGTCCCGGAACGGATGCCCGTCCTACGATTGGCCCGCGCTGGTCAAGGACGCCGCGGCGGAGCCGAAGGTGCGCGTGGCCGCGATCTGGTCGCATCTCGCCTGCGCCGACGAACCGGGCCACCCGTCGATCGATCTGCAGGCGGCGCGTTTCCAGTCGGCGTACGACATCGCGCGCGAGGCGGGCCTGAACCCGTTGCGGCACTTGGCGAATTCCGCGGCCACGCTGACCAGGCCGGACCTGCACTTCGACCTGGTGCGGCCCGGTATCGCGACGTACGGGCTCAACCCGGTGCCGCAGAAGGAAGATCTCCGCCCCGCGATGACGTTCCGCTCCTCGGTCGCGCTCACGAAGCGGATCGCCGCGGGCGAGTCCGTCTCCTATGGACACACCTGGACGGCCGAAAAGGACACCACGCTCGCGCTCGTGCCCGCCGGTTACGCCGACGGAGTACCCCGCACGCTGTCCGGGCGGATGGACGTGTGGCTGGACGGCAAGCGGCGGCCGGTGGCTGGCCGGATTTGCATGGACCAGTTCGTGGTGGACTGCGGCGACGACGAGCCCGAGATCGGCGCCGAAGTGGTGCTGTTCGGCGACGGCGCCTCGGGCGGGCCGACGGCGCGCGAGTGGGCGGACACGCTCGGCACGATCGACTACGAGATCGTCACCGGGATGTACCGGCCGAGGGTGGCGCGCCGGTACCTCGGGGAGACGGGCTAGTGGACCGCCGCCTGCTCACCATCGCGGGCACGGTGACGGCGGTGGTCACCGGCGCGGCCGCGGCGGGTATCGCGATCGCCACCACCCAGCAGCGGCGCCACGGCGAGGATCCGTTGGCGGACGAGGAACTCGGCGACCTTTCGCCGGTGCGAACGTCCACAGTGGCCGCCGACGACGGCACGCCGCTCGCGGTGTCCGAAGTGGACCCCGAGGAAGGTGAGCCCGAGCTGACCGTGATCGGGGTGCACGGGTTCGCGCTTTCCCAGCGCTGCTGGCACTTCCAGCGGCGGGCGCTCGGCTCGCTGAGCCTGCCGAGGGTGCGGCAGGTCTACTACGACCATCGCGGGCACGGGCTTTCCGGGGCGGCGAACCAGGAAACCAGCACCATCGAACAGCTCGCGCGCGATCTCGACGCGGTGATCCGCGCGGTCGCGCCGGACGGGCCGATCGTCCTTTTGGGACATTCGATGGGCGGCATGGTGGTGATGGAGCTCGCGGAGTTCAACCCGGAGCTGTTCGCTGACCGGGTGTGCGGCGTCGCGTTCATCGCCACCGCCGCGGGAGAGGTCGGCGGCACCGGGCTCTCACGATCGTTGCTGTCGAAGTACAACCCGTTGACGCGGGGAGTCGGCGGACTCGCCGGGTGGCAGCCGGGGCTCGTCGAATTCGTGCGCGCCGCGGGCGGGCAGCTGACCAGGCAGGCGGTGCGGCGGCTCGCGTTCGGCGATCGCGACGTCAGCCCGAAGCTGGTCGACTTCATGCTCGAAATGCTCGCCGTGACGCCGGTGCGGGGCCTGGTGAACTTCATCGACACGCTCGGCAGCCACAACCGGTACGCGGCGCTCGCCGGGTTGAAGCACGCGCACGTGCTGGTGGTCGGCGGCGATTCGGACCGGATCACGCCGTACGCGCACACCGAGCGCATCGCGGCCGAGCTGCCGGACGCCGAGCTGGTGCGGGTGCGCGGTGGCGGGCACATGGTGCAACTCGAACAGCCGGACCTGGTGAACAGCCATCTCATCGACCTGGTGCAGCACTGCGTCGGGGTCGGCGGTGGGGAGAGGCGACGGAACTGGTGGTGGCTGAGGTGAACGGGGCGACGGTGGAACTGCCGGCGGCGGAGGACACGGTGGCGTTCGGCGAGCGGCTCGGCGGCTCGCTCGCCGCGGGGGATCTGGTGCTGCTCGCCGGTCCGCTCGGTGCCGGGAAGACCGTGCTGGCGCGTGGGGTCGCGGCGGGGCTCGGGGTGGGCGGCCGGGTCAGCTCGCCGACCTTCGTGATCGCGCGGGTGCATCCGCCGGGCGCGCGCGGGGTCGGGCTCGTCCACGTCGACGCGTACCGGCTCGGCGGCGATCTCGCCCAGCTCGACGATCTCGACCTCGACTCGGATCTCGAGCGGTCCGCGGTGGTCGTCGAATGGGGCGAGGGCTCGGCGGAGCGGCTTTCCGCCGACCACTTGGTGATCAGGCTGGAGCGGCGGCCCGACGACGTGCGGGTGGCCACCCTGGAGCCCCACGGCACCTGGACCACCCGGCTGCCCGACCTGCAGTTAGCGGGCTAAACGCAGTCCTTCGACGCGTCGAAGGATCTGACCGCCGGGGGATCCGTACGAACGGACCGTTCGTACGCCCAGGGGAGCCCCCGATTTCAACGTTACCGCGCGGGACCGACGATTCCGGCGGCCACGCCGAGGTCCACGACGTCCTGCGGCCGCAGGCGGAGCTGGTCCGCGGTGGCGGGCACCTGGTCGTCGTCGCGCTTGAGGATGGCGGCCGCGGCTTCGGGCGAGGTGACCGAGAAGTAGCTGTCGGGCGCCATCCAGGTCCGGCCCGGTGCGGCGAACGCGAGCGCCCCGCCCGAGCCGCCTTCGCCCGCGACGAGGGTCGTGATCGGCACTCTCGCGGCGCCGACGGCCGCGAACAGTTCGGCGATCGCGGGCCCGGCGCCCGCGTGCTCGGCGTCGGGCCCGTTCGCCGCGCCAGGGGTGTCGACGATGGTGAGCACCGGTATCCCGAGCTTGTCGGCGAGCCGGACGAGCCGCGCGGCCGTGCGGAATCCGGCGGGCGTGGTCGCCGTGCCCCGCTGCGCCGCGTACGCGATCGTGCGCCCGTCGCGCGAGCCGAACCCGCATCGCACGCCCGGATCGACGCCGCCGCACCGGTCGCCGCTGATGTCCTCGCACCAGTCGAAGTAGGCGGCCAGGTACTCGTCGGCGTGCGGCCGTTCCGGTGCGCGCGACCGCAGCACGGATTCCCGGCCCGTCGACGGCGGTTCCGCGTCGCCCAACGCGTTCGGTGGTTCGGGAGCCTCGGGGAACGGCTTGGTCAGCAAGGCCAGCCACCGGCCGAGCGCGCCGGGGAGATCGGTGACGAGCTGGTCGACCTGCCCGGACGAATGGTGCGCTTCGGCGGTGTACGCGCTGGCATCGCCGTCCGGCCGCACCCGGGACCCGGCGAACCCGACCTGCGCGCCCGGCAGCGCCAGCGTGACATCCGCGGCACCGCCGAGCGTGGCCCAGCCGCCGCCGGTCGTCGGGTTCCGCAGCACCGCGATGTGCGGCAGCCCGGCACGCGCCACCAGCGCCAGCTGACCCGCGATGCGCTGCAACTGCGACAGCGCGCGCATACCCTCCTGCATCCGGCTGCCGCCCGTCGCGATAAGCGACACCACCGGCGTGCCGAGTTCGCGCGCTTTGGTGAAAGCCAGCTCCAGCCGGTCGCCGGTGCGTGCGCCGAGCGATCCGCCGAGGAAGGCGAACTCGAACACGATCAGGGTCGCCACGACACCGCCGATCTCGGCCGTCCCGCACAGCACCGATTCGCCTTCACCCGAAGAGTCCACGGCCCGCGCCCGCGATTCCCCGTAGCCGCGCCAGCCGATCGGTCCGTCCACATCGGACGGACCGGACGCGACGGCGAATTCTTCGAACCGGTGCGTGAGCGCGCCGATCAGGTCGCGCGCTTCACCCATCGAGCGCCCGTTTCAGCACCTTGCCCATGTCGTTGCGCGGCAAAGCATCGAGGTACCGCACGACCCGCGGCCGCTTGTGCGGGGTGAGCAGGCGCGCGACGTGGTCCGCGAGCTCCTGCTCGCCGGGGCGCTCGCCGTCCGGCACGATCCACGCCACCACCCGCTCGCCCAGATCGGGATCCGGTTCGCCGGTCACCGCGACCTCGGCCACCCCGGGGTGTTCGAGCAGGGCGTTCTCGATCTCGCCCGCGCCGATCTTGTAGCCGCCGCTCTTGATCAGGTCCGTGGCCTTGCGCCCGACGATCTTGAGGTACCCGTCGGCGTCGCGCGTCGCCATGTCGCCGGTGCGGAACCAGCCGTCGGCGAACGCCTCCGCGGTCGCGTCGGGCCGGTTCAGGTACTCGGTGAACAGGTTCGCGCCGCGGACCTGGATCTCGCCGACGGACTCGCCGTCGGAGCCTTCGAGCACCGCGCCCGACTCGTCCACGAGCCGCACGTCCACCCCGGGCAGCGGCACGCCGACCGTGCCGGGCTTGCGCTCGCCGTCCACCCGGACGCTGGTGTTCATCAGCGTCTCGGTCATGCCGTACCGCTCGACGACCTGCTGCCCGGTGGCCGCGGTGATCCGCTCGTGGTCGTGCACGGGCAGCGCGGCCGACCCGGACACGAGCAGGCGAGCGCCGCGAAGGGCCTCCGCCAGCTCGGGCTTCGAACCCGCTTCCTCCGCGATGCGGTGGTACATCGTCGGCACGCCGAACATCATGGTGCCGCCGCTCGCCAGCGCCGCGGCGACGCCGTCGGTGCTGAACCTGCCGAGGTGCCGCACCGTGCCGCCGCGGCGCAGCGGACCGAGGATGCCGATGATCAGTCCGTGCACGTGGAACAGCGGCAGCCCGTGCACGAGCACGTCGCCGACGGTCCACGCCCAGGCGTCCCGCAGCGCGTCCAGGGTCGTGGCGATCGCGCGCCGCGGGAGCACCACGCCCTTGGGCGGGCCGGTGGTGCCCGAGGTGTAGACGATCAGCGCGGGCGCTTCGGCGTCCGGCTCGGGAAGCGGCTCGACCGGGTCGCCGCTCAGCTCGACGTCGATCCGCGGCAGCGCGGCGAGCGGGCCGGGCAGTTCGGCGCCCGGTTCGGCGAGCACCAGCGCGGGCTCGCTGTCGCCGATGATGTGCCCCAGCTCGCGCTCGCCGATCTTCGGGTTCACCGGGATCACCGGCGTGCCCGCGAGCAGCGCCGCCACCACGGCAACGCTCGTCTCGATCGTCGACGTCGCCCAGACCGCGACCCGGCCCGCGCCGTCGAGACGGCGTGCGAGCGTGCCCGCGACCGCGGCCAGCTCCGGGTAGGTCAGGCCGCGGTCGCCGAAGCGGAGCGCTTCCTTCGTCGGCGGTGCGACCAGCGCGGGGAACAGGTGCTCGGGCACTCGGCGGCCTCCTCGTCTCCGGACGGGGCCCGTACGACCCCGATGACCATGATGGCCGCCGGGGCCGCCGAGCGCGTATCCCCCCGGGGCCGCCCGCGACGTTTAGCCCGCTAAACGCAGCTCAGGAGGTCACCGTCAGGTCGAGGCCGCCGGCGTTCCCGCCGCCGCAGCGCTGGCCGACGTGGTAGACGCCGGGTGCCACGTCCGCCCTGATCACGGTCTCGCCGGTGACGGCGCCGTCGACCGGGTCGTGGAACGGCACGACACCGCCGTTGCCCTGGTAGGGTCCGTCGTCCCCGGTGGGCGTGAAGGCCGCCGAGCCGACGAAGTTGAGCCCCTCGCCCTCGTCGCACTTCGCGGCGACGTGGACGGTGTCGCCGGCGGCGACCGTGGTCCGGTCGAGGCGCAGGTAGGTTCCCCCGTCGGCGGACGCGACGCCGGAACCCGCGGCGGCGATGCCTGCCACGGAAAGGGCGACGAATGCGGTGCGAACGATGTTCATGATCAGACCCCTTCCTTCGAACAGCGATTAGTTACCAAATGGCGACTTATCGCCTTGGTTTGCCAGACTTTCACTAAAGAAGACGCGCCGGACCTGGACGGGTTGCGTGCCGGGGGCCGAAACGCCGGTCGTAGGCTCGTCACGTGCTTGTTCTCGCCATCGACACCTCCACGTCCGCGGTCACCGCCGGCGTCGCGACCCTGACCGGCGAGGGGATCACCGTGCTCGGCGAGCGGATCACCCACGACGCCAGGGCGCACGGCGAGCTGCTCACCCCGCACGCGCTCGAAGCCGTCGCCGCGGCCGGGGCGGCGTTGCGCGATCTCGACGCGATCGCCTGCGGGGTCGGCCCCGGTCCGTTCACGGGGCTGCGCGCGGGCATCACGACCGCCGCCACCCTCTCCGACGCCCTCGGCATCCCCGCGCATCCCGTCTGCAGCCTCGACGCCATCGCCGCCGATATCGAGGCGGGCGAACGATTCCTCGTCGCCACCGACGCGCGCAGGCGCGAGGTGTATTGGGCCGCCTACGACGAGGAAGGCACGCGAATCGACGGCCCGCACGTCCAGCCGCCCGCCGAGCTGCCCGCCGCCGGGCTCGCGGCGGGGGACGGCGCACGGCAGTATTCGCTCGGCGCGCGGACGATCGAGCCGTTCTTCCCGTCACCTCGCGGCCTGGTCGCCGCCGCGCGCGCCGCCTTGCTGTCCACAGTGGACCCGGAGCCGCTGGTGCCGTTGTACCTCCGCCGTCCGGACGCCACCGAGCCCGGCGCCCGCAAGAAGGTGAGCGCCTCGTGAAGCTGGAGGCCATGCGGCGCGCCGACATCCGCGCCTGCGTCCAGATCGAAAAGGTGCTCTTCGCCGGTGACGACCCGTGGAGCGCGTACGCGTTCCACTCCGAATTGGACATGGGCGGCTACTACCTCGTGGCCAGGACCGACGAGGGCGAAGTGGCGGGCTACGGCGGCCTCGCCGTGGTCGGTAAGCCAGGTGAGTACGAGGCCAGCGTGCACACGCTCGGCGTTTTGCCGCAGTACCAAGGAAACGGCCACGGCTCCGCACTTTTGCGCGCGCTGCTCGACCGCGCAGACTCGATCGACGCCCCGGTCTTCCTCGAAGTCCGCACGGACAACGAAACCGCGCTCGCGCTCTACGCGCGCTACGGTTTCAGCCGGATCGGCCTGCGCAAGCGCTACTACCAGCCCTCGGGTGCGGACGCCTACACGATGGCGCGCCCGGCGCGGTCCGCACAGGAGGTGAACGGCTGATGCCCAGGATCGTGATGGGGATCGAGAGTTCGTGCGACGAAACCGGGGTCGGCCTCGTCCGGCTACACGACGACGGCACGGTCGAGCTGCTCGCCGACGCGGTGGCGTCCAGTGTGGACCAGCACGCGCGGTTCGGCGGTGTGGTGCCCGAGGTCGCCAGCAGGGCACACCTGGAGGCGATGGTGCCGACGGTGCACCGAGCGTTCGCCGACGCGGGCCTGAAACTGTCCGATGTGGACGCGATCGCGGTGACCGCGGGGCCGGGACTCGCCGGCGCGCTGCTGGTCGGCGTGTCCGCGGCGAAGGCGTATTCGGCGGCGTTGGAGGTCCCGCTCTACGGCGTCAACCACCTCGCCGGGCACATCGCGGTCGACACCCTGCAGCACGGGCCGCTGCCCGCGCCGTGCCTCGCGCTACTCGTTTCGGGCGGCCACACGCAACTGCTGCGGGTGGACGACATCGCGTCCTCGATCACCGAACTCGGGTCCACTGTGGACGACGCGGCTGGTGAGGCGTACGACAAGGTGGCCAGGCTGATCGACCTGCCCTATCCCGGTGGCCCGCCCATCGACAAGGCGGCCGCGGACGGGGATCCCGCCGCGATCGCCTTCCCGCGCGGCATGACCGGCCCGCGCGACGCGAAGTTCGACTTCTCCTTCTCCGGCTTGAAGACCGCGGTCGCGCGCTGGGTCGAAGCCGCCGAGCGCCGGGGCGAGCCGATCCCGGTCTCCGACGTCGCGGCGTCGTTCCAGGAGGCGGTCGCGGACGTGCTGACCGCGAAGGCGGTCCGGGCCGCGAAGGAGTCCGGGATCGGCACGCTGGTGATTTCCGGTGGGGTGGCGGCGAATTCACGGCTGTCCGCGCTCGCGAAGCAGCGGTGCGCGGACGCCGGGATCGAGCTGCGAGTGCCGCGTCCGAGGTTGTGCACCGACAACGGCGCGATGATCGCCGCGCTCGGCGCGCACGTCGTCGCCGCGGATCGCCCTCAGTCCTCTTTGGACATCTCGGCGAACCCGGCGCTGCCGGTCGGGACCGTGTCAGTCTGAGCGGGCCGCTCCGGCGAGCAGGGGGTCGGACAGGCCGAGCAGGCTTTCGATCGCGGTGACCGCCCGTGCGGACGCTTTTCCGTCCCCGTAAGGGTTTTCGGCGCCACTGACGGTGATTTCGCCGGAGAGGACGCGGGACGCCGTGGTGACGATGCGGTCGGTGTCGGTGCCGACGAGCCAGGCGCATCCCGCCGCCACGGCTTCGGCCCGCTCCGTCACGTCGCGCAGGATCAGCACCGGCGTGCCGAAGGTCGGCGCCTCTTCCTGGATCCCGCCCGAATCGGTGAGCACCAGCTCGGCCAGGCGAAGCGCGCGCACCAGGTCCGGGTAGTCCAGCGGCTCGGTGAGCGTCACGCGGTCGAGATCACCGAGCGCGGCGCGGACCTGGGCGCGGACCTCCGGGTTGGGGTGGACCGGGAACAGCACGTGCACGTCGGGACGGGCCGTCACCAGTTCCCGGACGGCGTCGAGGATGCGCTTCAGCGGCTCGCCCCACGACTCCCTGCGGTGCGAGGTCACCAGGACCATGCGTTTGGCGGCTTCGCCGATTTCCATTTCCAGCAACGCGAGCGCGGTGTCGCGCGCGGGGAGGTCCCGCGCCGCGACCGCCCGCACCGCGTCGACGACGGTGTTGCCGGTGACCGCGATCCGGTCGGCGGGAATGCCCTCGGCGCGCAGCGCGGCCGCGGCGGGTTCGGTCGGGGCGAGGTGCAGCGTGGCGACCCGCGCTGCCATCTGCCGGGTGCCCTCCTCGGGGAACGGCGCCGCGAGGTCGTGCGTGCGCAGGCCCGCTTCCAGGTGCACGACGGGAATTCCGCGCCAGTACGCGGCGAGCGCGCCCGCCAGCACGGTCGCGGTGTCACCCTGCAGCACGAGCGCGCCGGGGCGGTGCCTGGCGAGGGTTTCGTCGAGCGCGGGCAGCAGCCCGGCGAACAGTTCGGCCTGCGACCCGGTCACGCGCGGCGGCACGTCGAGCCAGAGGTCGACGCCGAGGCCGAACGAGGACAGCGCCTGTTCGACCATCCGCTCGTGCTGGCCGCTGTGCACGAGAACGGGCCGGAAAACGGGGTGTTCGGCCAACGCCAGCGCGAGCGGGGCGAGTTTGACCGCTTCCGGGCGCGTCCCGGCGAGCAGCATGACATCCACGGGTGGGGACTCCTCTGGAACTGCGGACATGGTTTCGAGTGTCCTGGAGAAACGGGACACGGTTCGGGTGACCGGCGGACGGCACGCGAGGTGCCGCCCGCCGGTCGCGCCGAGCTCAGGAACCGGACCTGGCGAGGCGCTTCGTGCGGCGGTGCGCGGCGATGACCGCGGCGGTGCCGAGGACGAGCAGCACCACGCCGACCGCTATCCACCAGCCGACGTCGGCGCCGGTGGCGGCGAGGGTGCCCACCCCGCCACCGGCCGCGCCGACACCGGCACCGGGCAGCTTGTACATCGCTCCGTCACCCCGGCGATCAGGCCGCGGCCGAAGCCGACGCCCTGCGGTTGCGGGTCACGCGGATGCCGACCGGCACGGCGATCGCGCCGAGCAGGCCGAACCCGATCCACATCCCGGCGCCCGAGGCGAGCGGCACCGGCAGCCCGGCGGGGCCGCAGGTCGCCGAGGAGATCACCACGTCACCGGAGCCGATCGCGCCCGCGAGATCGCTGCCGAGCAGCTTCACGTGCAGCGCGTTGACGGTGAGGCTGCCGTCGGGGTTCTTGATCTGCTCGTTGAGGATGACCGTCGCGACGTTGCCGATGACCGGGATCTTGACCTCGAGCTTGGTGTTGGCCGCCGGGGTCACCGGGATCGAGCCGAGGCTGCCGAAGTTCGCGCCGACCAGCGTGCTGCTGCCCGTGACGCCCTTCTGCGTGGCCACGCAGGTGGCCTCGATCGCCTTCGCGCCGACATTGCCGAGCGCGGCCTTCAGCAGCGGGAGTCCGACGTTGGCGGTGCTCGCCTTCGCGTCCACCTGGCCGGAGTTGTCGTCCCGCTTGGCTTCGGTGTTGATCACGCCCGAAGTGAGGATGCCGGGGAGGTTGACGCCAGCGAAGGTGTTCTGCGTCGGGCCGTTGGTGCTGGCCGCGGCGAACGGGCCCGCCTTGACCGCGTCCGCGCCGAGCAGTTTCACGTTGACGGAGAGGCCGTACGCGGAACCGTCACCGGGCGCCGCGGCGGCGGTGCCCGCGCCGACGAGCGCGACGCACGCCACGACCGCTGCGAGGAGGCCCCCGCGACGAAGGTGGGTCTTCATCAAATGTTCCTCTTTTCTGTTGAGAGCGCACGATCACCGAAGGGGAGAAAGGCAGGAGGAAAGCCGGCCATACCCGAGGTCGGTTCGCGGATGCTGTATCGACGGAAGCGGCCGGAGTGGCACAGAAAAAATCGTTTACTACCCGAATGGGTTACTTTTTCCGGTGTTTTCCCAGGTCGGGCCCGAGGAGTACCCGTTTGGCCTAGTCGGCCCAGCGGTCGGTGCTCTGGAAGGCGGTAATGAAACGGCGCGTCCGGTCGATAGGGGTGCACAGACGGGTGGCGGCGGGTCCGCGCGCCCGCTTCGCGGAACAGGTGACGATCGAGAGGACCGCCGTGTCCGTAGCCAGTACGCCGACGGTGAAGTCGTGGCGGTTTTCCCAGCGCTGGGGCGTTTTCGTGGTCCTGGCGGCCGCTGTCGCGCTCGTCGTGGCGGAGCGCGCCTACCGGGTCTTCGAGGTCCAGTTCGCCGGGCTGATCCTCCGGGGCATCACCTCATCGGGTGTCTACGTGGCCGGCGAGCGCGAAACTGTTTACTTCGGGTTGTCCGGCACTGAGCCACTCGGGTTGAGAATGACGCCGGAATGCTCATCCGCGTTCATGCTCATCCCGTTGTTTCTTGTCACCGCGGTGATGATGTGGTTCCGTCCGCGCAATACCCGGCGCCCCTTCTTCTCGTTGCTGGTCTCCGCGATCGCGGTCATTCTGGTGAATCAGTTGCGGATACTGGCGATCGTCGGGCTCGTGCAGTGGCTCGGCGTGGATCGCGGCTACTACTGGGGCCACACGCTGCTCGGTTCGCTGGTGAGCGTGCTCGGCGGCGCGCTGGCGCTGGTCCTGTTCGTCTGGCTGGGCACCCGGGGCCCGAAGAACCGCGAGAGCACGCCGTGAGCGGAGACTCCTTCAAGGTCCTGCTGGCGATCACGCAGGCGTTCGCGCTCACGATGAGCGTCGCGTTCATCGTGTACGTGATCGTCATCGTGGTGCCGTTCCTGCGGCGCAAACCGGCGCCGGTCGGTGACGCCGACCGGTTCTCCTGGCACTTCTTCGTACCGTGCCGCGACGAGCAGACGGTGATCGGCGAGACGGTGCGGTACCTCCGCGCGACCTTCCCCGCCGCGCACGTGTGGGTCGTCGACGACGATTCGGAGGACCGCACCGCGCGCGTGGTGCGGGCGCTGTGGCGGCGCGACGGCCGGTACGACCCGTACCTCCACCTGGTGTGCCGCCGCCGTCCCGACGCCAGGACCGGCAAGGGGGACGCGCTCAACGCCGCGTACCGCGAGCTGAACGCGTGGAGCGACGGCTCGGTCCCGCGCGAGGACATCGTGGTGGTCGTCGTCGACGCCGACGGCAGGCCCGCGCCGAACTGCCTCACCGTGTGCGCGGCGGACCACCTCTTCGGCGACGAGGCGATCGGCGCGGTCCAGCTCGACGTCCGGATGGGCAACCGGTCCACCCCGCCGCCGCGGAAGTCGTGGCTCGGCAGGGCTTTCGGGCTGAAGCTGGCGCAGCTGCAGGACCTCGAGTTCCGCACCGCGATCGCGGCGATCCAGACCTCGCGCGGGTTCACCGGCACCATCTCGATGGGCGGCAACGGCCAGTTCACCCGGCTCACCGCACTCGACTCGATCGCGGGCGAGGACGGCACCCCGTGGCGCGGTTCGCTGCTGGAGGACTTCGAGCTCGGCGTCCACCTGCTGACCGCGGGCTGGCGAACCGGGTACACCCCGGATTCCTTTGTGGCGCAAGAAGGCCTGTACAGCCTGCGCCGGTTCCTCGTGCAGCGCACCAGATGGGGCCAGGGCACCATGCAGTGCCTGCGGTACCTGCGCCGGATCTGGGACTCGCCGCACATCAGCACGATCGGCGCGGCCGAGATGATGTACTACCTCGCCCAGCCGTGGATGCAGCTGCTCGGCTCGCTGCTGTACCCGATCCCGTTCCTGGTGCTGCTGGTGAACACCGCGGGGGACCCCGCGACGATGTGGTCGTGGTTCACCGACGGCGCCTGGATCCTGTTCGCGATCTACGGCTCGTTCGGGCTGCTGCCGTTCGTCATGTGGGGTCCCATCTACCAGTGGAAGTGCTTGCGCAGCAAGAACATCCTCGCCGGGCTCGGCATGGGGCTCGCCTACGCCGCGTACATCTACACCTTCTACATCACGTCGTGGCGCGCGCTGTTCCGGCTCGTGCGCGGCCGCAACGGCTGGTCCAAGACCCGCCGCAACACCGAGGCCGCGGCGGGTGCGAAAGTCGCACTGGACAGCTGATTATCGTTTGAGAGTGGTTTGCGTAACGGCGCGGGTGGCGGAACCTCAGCCGCCTTCTCGCTCCGGGATCTCCAACTCATGAATAACCGATTCACCACGTTGAAGCTGTCCTCGCGAGAAGACGGCTGAGAACCCGCGGCGGTGCAAGCTGACGGCCCACTCAAGCGGCTCCGCCGCTTATTAAACGCCGTCCGGCTGATCAGAACGCGGGCAGCACCTGTACGTCGTCGGCGTTGACGTAGGCGATCCGGTGTCCGAACTGGACCTGCACGTACCTCGTCTTCCCTTTCACGACAAGGTGTTCGGCCGGGTCGAACTTCGTGGCGTAGTAGTACTCGGACCCGACCGTGCCGCTCGACGAATAGCGCTGGCCGGTCTGCAGCGAGTACGGCAGTGCCACGATCGGCTGCGGGGTGCGGCCGGCCGGGTACGCCGACGCTTCGGGATAGGCGGTGCCGTAGACCGGGACCGAGGCCTTGCCCGGTTTCGGCGTCACGACGGTCCCGATCGCGGGCTTGGCCGTCGGTGCCTTGCGCGGGTTGAGGAACCAGCCCTTCTGGCCCAGGTACCAGACCGCCGTCCAGTCGCCGCGGACCTCGGCGACCGCGTAGCGCTGGCCCGCGTCGATCCGGCTGCCGACGTCCGCCACGTCCATAGTGGACGGTGTACCGTCCGGGTGCAGGCCCGCGTCCTTGAGCAGCGGCGCGTTCGCGTCCGGCTCGGTTCGCAGCATCTGCGACGTCGAACCCCTTGGCGTGCAAGGCTTTCCCGGTGACTCGCAGCCGGTGAACGCGGGCTTGTTCGCCGCGAAGTCCGGGGTGATCGTGATCAGCTTCGACCCCGGCAGGCCGAATCCGTGGTCGAACGGCGCGCCGAGCAGGTCGAAGTAATGCGACCAGTCCCAGTAGGGGCCCGGATCCCAGTGCATCGTCGGGATCTTCGCCGGGTTGATCCCCGGCACGTTGTCGTGCCCGATGATGTGCGCGCGGTCGAGCGGGATCCCGTACTTGCCTGCCAGGTACCGCACGAGCTTCGCGGACGTGCGGTACATCGCCTCGGTGTACCAGGAGCCCTTCGCCGCGAACCCTTCGTGCTCGACGCCGATCGACTTCGAGTTCACGTACCAGTTCCCGGCGTGGTAGGCGACGTCCTTCGTCGGCACGTGCTGCGCGATTTTCCCGTCGGAGGAGCGGATCGAGTAGTTCCAGCTGACGTAAGTGGGATCCTGGACGAGCTTGAGCACGTCGTCCCAGTAGCCCTCGGTGTCGTGGATGACGATGTAGTCGATCTTCTGGCTCTGCGGGCGGTTCGCCAGGTCGTGGTTGCCGTAACCGCCGCCGGGCAGCTCCTGGTACGGCGCCGGGACGGACTCGCACGAGACGGACCGCGGGCATTCGACCTTGGTGTCCTCGCGCGAGCGCGGCTCCAGGCCTGGTGTCGGTGCGAGGGTCAGGTGCTGGCCGTCGTCGGTGACGCGGTCGACGCCCGTCTTCAGGGTTTCGAACACCTCGTCGGCGAAGGAGGACCCGTCGCCGTAGCGGGTGACCGCGCCGTACCAGTCGGCCGGGGTCTCGCCGCGCGCGCCGGTCTGGCGCTGGTAGTCGGCGAGCAGCGCCGCGCCGCCGCGGATGTTCTGCACCGGATCCTGGCGCAGCGTCTCGGCGCTCGTTCCGATGAGCTGGGCCGCGCGGTCGATCGTCTGCAACTGCGGCGTCGCCGGCGCGGGGCCGGGGGAGGACGGGTGCAGCTCGGAGCGCCGCCCGTCGCCGCGCGGGTCCTCGCCGCCTTCGTCGTGGTGGCTGCCGCCGGTGCCCGCGGCGCGCAGGTCCGTCAGGTGCATCGGGCCGTAGCCCGCGGCGGTGCTCGGCGTGCCCGCGTTGGAGTCCCAGCGCGACTCGAGGAACGAGACGCCGAGGAGCACGTTCTCGGGGACGCCGAACTCCTCGGCCGCGGCGGCGAAAGCGCGCTGGCGTTGCTGGTCGGCTGGGGCTGTCTGGGCGGTTGCGGCTGGGGCCGCGAGCGCGAGGCTCGCGACGGCGAGCAGCGCGCCACCACGGCGGAACGAACGACGAGACATGACGGGACCCCTCGTGAGCTCTCGGAAGGATCTGAACCTAACAAGAAACTCACCACCTTCAACCCCTCCGCGCCGATCGAGCCCGAACCGCGTTTAGCCCGCTAACCGCAGGCGGGCGCCCCAGGGCCCGGGGAGCTGCAGTTAGCGGGCTAAACGGCGTCAGGCGCGGTGCAGGGTCGGGTCCCGGTCCTCCACGACGAAGCTCGCGGCCGTCTCGGCGGTGGCGTCCGGCTTCGACACGTACGGCACGATCCGGTAGTCCGCGCGCAGCTCGCCCGCGGTGAACTTCGTCCGCACGTAGCCCCGGCGGTTCTTGTGGAACTTCACGTGCGGGTTCTCGTCGAGCACGGCCTGGTTGGTGCCGTCGTCGCCGTCCTTGCCGCTGGTGATCGAGGTCGTGATGAACTCGGTGCCGACCCCCTTCGAGTCCGGCGAGCCGTAGGTCTCCTTGATCTCGGCCGCCCAGTGCCGGTGGACATCGCCGGTGAGCACCACGCCGTTGCGCACCCGCGAGTTCCCCATCGCCGACGCGATCCGGTCGCGGTTCGCCTTGTAGCCGTCCCAGGCGTCCATGTTGTAGCCCTCGGCGGCACCGGGGGTGAGGTCGATCTGCGAGAAGAACACCTGCTGCCCGAGCACGTCCCAGCGCGCGTTCGAGCTGTGGAACCCGTCGACGAGCCACTTCTCCTGGCGCTCGCCCGTGATCGACCGCGTCGGGTTCAACCGCTCGTCGCAGCCCGCCTTGACGCCGTCGCCGCACGCCTGGTCGTCCCGGTACTGCCGGGTGTCGAGCATGTGGAAGGTCGCCAGCGAACCCCAGTTCAGGCGCCGGTAGAGCTGGATGTCCGAACCGCGCGGCTTCGCCGAGCGCCGCAGCGGCATGTTCTCGTAGTACGCCTGGAACGCGGCCTTGCGGCGGGCCATGAACGCGGGGCCCTGCGGCGTCTGCGAACTGGCCTCCGGGATCTCGCCCGCCCAGTTGTTCTCGGTCTCGTGGTCGTCGAACACCACCTGCCACGGCGCCGTGGCGTGCGCGAGCTGCAGGTCGGCGTCGGTCTTGTACTGGCCGTGCCGCAGCCGGTAGTCCGCCAGCTCGACGGTCTCCGGGCCGAGCACCTTCCGCACGTCCTTGGCCTTCGACGCGTACTCGTACTGGTAGTCGCCGAGGTGCAGCACGAGGTCGGGGTGGTCCTCGGCGAGCCGCCGGTACGCCGTGAAGTAGCCCTCGCCGTAGTGCGCGCACGACGCGAAGCACATCGTCAGCGCGCCGAGCGCGCCAGGAGCGGGCGCCGTGCGGGTCCGCCCGACCCGCGAAACCGCTTTGCCGCTGCGGAACCGGTAGAAGTACTCGGTGCCCGGCGCCAGGCCCTCGACCTCGACGTGCACGCTGTGCGCGGCATCCGGTCCGGCGAGCGCGTTCCCGGCCCGCACGATCTTGGTGAACTGCTCGTTCTTCGACAGCTGCCACTGCACCGGGACCGCGCGGTCCGGCATGCCGCCGAGGCCGTTTTCGGCGACCGGGTCGCGCGCGAGCCGCGTCCAGAGCACGATGCCGGTGGCCGTCGGCTCGCCGGACGCGACGCCGAGGGTGAACACGTCGCCGAGCGGCTGGGCGAGCCCGGCGCCCTGGCTCGCGCCCGCCTGCGTGAGACCGGCGGCGCCGGCGACGACCGCCACCGCCCCCGCGCCGCCGAGCAGGAAGAGCCTGCGGTTGACCGTTTCGGGCATGCCTGACCTCCGTGTGGTGGGGGACCGTCCCGTCGATCGCACCTTCGGGAAGACGAACGGGACAAACCCGAAAGGGTGACCGCGAGGTGAATTCCCGGCGTGCGTGAATTTGGTCAAAGATCCGCCGTGGCGGCCGGGGGCTCTGGGACGGTGAACGGATGGACGGATCCGGCTGGACTCCGCGCGATCACGCCGAACTGGTCGCGGGCTGGCGCCTCTGGCTCGAACTGAGCTCGGGCGTGCACCCCGGCCCGGACTGGGACGGCTCCGCCGCGGCCGCCGTCGCCCGCCTGCGGGACCTGGTCGGCCTCTGCGACGCGATCCAGGCCGAGTACGTCGCGGCGTCGGACGACCCGAACGGGACGATCCTGGCGATGCTCCGCTTGGTGGTCTTCCTCGCGAGCTCGTCGATCGAGAACTGGTGGGACGACGACCTCGAGTTCTGGTCCGGCACCGCGCGCCCCCTCGACACCGAGCGGCTCACCCTGCTCCACGCCGACCTGGCCGCGTTCAGCGAGCGGCTGGCGGTCTTCCGGACCGCGCTCGCCGAGGGCGGCGGCTGGCGGGGAATCGAACCCGCCTTCCCTTCGGCCTGAGCTGCAGTTAGCGGGCTAAACGTCGTCGCTAGGCGGGCGAAGCGGGGTCGAGCTGGCCGCTCGCGATTCCCTGGGCAGGTAGACCTTGACGGCGACGGTGTCGTCGCCGGAAACCTCCGGGCCGGAATCTTCTTCCGTGGCGCCCTCTTTCGAACGCGGGCCCTCGTCTTCGAATTTGCGGAGCGCCCATTCGATGTCGGCCACTTCCAGCCGAGTGAGCGAAGTGGGGGAAACCGTTGCCCACTCGAGGAACAACGAGAGCATGGCGACGAGTTCGCGCTGGGACGATCTCCTCAAGGCCGCACGGAGTTCGGTGAGACGGCGCTCGAAGTCGACGCGATGTTCGTAGGTCAGCGCAGCCACGCGCCACGGTGCGCGCAAGAAGTTGTCGAGCCGGTAGTCGAGCCACAGCCGTGCCGCGGACGCTTCCCGATCATCGGGCGGCGGTTCGTTGACCGTGGCATCCGGCGGCGTCGGAGCGAACTGAACGCGGTGCCGGTCACGGCCCGGACGGGTGGTGGAGATGCCACGCCCAGGGCGGCGGTTCCACAGCAGGCGGGAGCGGGTAGCGCGCGGGCGGCATATCGGCACGCAGCGGTGGCGGGGCCGCCGGACGCGAGAACGGTTCCCACGGCGACGGCGCGGGCGGGGTGTGGGTGATGCCCAGCGGATCCGGTACGTCATGCTGGGGCGAAGAGTCAGGCTCCATCGAGGTCACACTCCGCAGCGAGTCGAGCCGACGACTACCGGCCATGATGCCGCATGGCCGCCGCCTCGGTTCCGCATCGGCCGAGACCGGAACCGACACGGACCAATGCGGCCGGTCAGAGCGGTCCGGAGAGCGTTTTCCCGGCTTTGGGGCACCCTCCTTGCGAAGCTGGCACTCGCGTGGCTAGAGTGCTAATTGCACGGCACCGCACACGCCCCGGCACCCGCGACGGCGGGGGTGGTAGGAGTCGTAACCAACAGAAACCTGCCAACGCTTTCGACGACCCGTGGAGGTCAACCCGGTGAGCGTGAACATCAAGCCGCTCGAGGACAAGATCGTTGTCCAGACGAGTGAGGCCGAGGAGACGACGGCTTCCGGTCTCGTCATCCCCGACACCGCCAAGGAAAAGCCCCAGGAGGGCAAGGTTCTGGCCGTGGGCCCCGGTCGCATCGACGACAAGGGCAACCGCGTGCCGGTCGACGTCAAGGAAGGCGACGTCGTCATCTACTCGAAGTACGGCGGCACCGAGGTCAAGTACAACGGTGAGGACTACTTGATCCTGTCCGCCCGCGACGTGCTGGCCGTCATCAACTGACGTCCGGTTCCAGCGGTGAACGCCCCGGGCCCCGATAGACCGGGGGCCGGGGCGTTTCGCTTTCCCATCATCGAAAGGTAAGCGGAACTCGCTATGCCCAAGCAGATCAATTTCGACGAGGACGCTCGTCGGGCGCTGGAGCGCGGCGTCAACAAGCTCGCCGACGCCGTGAAGGTGACGCTCGGCCCGCGCGGCCGCCACGTGGTGCTCGACAAGAAGTTCGGTGGCCCGACCATCACGCTCGACGGTGTCACCGTCGCCCGTGAGGTCGAGCTGGACGACCCGTTCGAGAACCTGGGCGCCCAGCTCGCGAAGAACGTCGCCACCAAGACCAACGACGTCGCCGGTGACGGCACCACCACCGCCACGGTGCTGGCGCAGTCGCTGGTGAAGGTCGGCCTGCGCAACGTCGCGGCCGGCGCCAACCCGACCGCGGTCGGGCGCGGCATCGAAGCGGCGGCCGAGAAGGTCGTCGAGGTGCTCAAGTCCAAGGCCACCCCGGTCAAGGGCCGCGACAACATCGCCCAGGTCGGCACGGTCACCTCGCGTGACGCCAACATCGGCGCGCTTCTCGGCGAAGCCGTCGAGAAGGTCGGCGAGGACGGCGTGATCACCGTGGAGGAGTCCTCCACGCTGGCCACCGAGCTCGAGATCACCGAAGGCGTCCAGTTCGACAAGGGTTTCCTGTCGGCGCACTTCGCCACCAACCCCGAAGAGCAGCGCGCGATCCTCGAGGACGCGTACGTCCTGCTGCACCGCGAGAAGATCTCGGCGCTGGCCGACCTGCTCCCGGTGCTGGAGAAGGTCGTCGAGGCCAAGAAGCCGCTGCTGATCATCGCCGAGGACGTCGACGGCGAAGCGCTGTCCACCCTCGTGGTGAACTCGCTGCGCAAGACGATCACCGCGGTCGCCGTCAAGGCGCCGTTCTTCGGTGACCGCCGCAAGGCGTTCCTGGACGACCTCGCCGTCGTCACCGGCGCGCAGGTCATCTCGTCCGAGATCGGGCTGAAGCTGTCCGAGACCGGGCTCGACGCGCTGGGCAAGGCGCGGCGCATCGAGATCACCAAGGACGTCACCACGATCGTCGACGGTGCGGGCACCAAGGACGACGTCCAGGGCCGGATCGCGCAGATCCGCCGCGAGATCGACGCGACGGACTCCGACTGGGACCGCGAGAAGCTGCAGGAGCGGCTCGCGAAGCTCGGCGGCGGCGTCGCGGTGATCAAGGTCGGCGCGGCCACCGAGACCGAGCTGAACGAGCGCAAGCACCGCATCGAGGACGCGGTGGCTTCCACCAAGGCGGCCGTCGAAGAGGGCATCGTCCCCGGCGGCGGCTCGGCGCTGGTGCACGCGGTCAAGGAGCTCGAGGGCAACCTCGGCCTCACCGGTGACGAGGCGACCGGTGTCGCGATCGTCCGCGACGCGCTCACCGCGCCGCTGTTCTGGATCGCCACGAACTCGGGCCACGAAGGCGCCGTGATCGTGAACAAGGTCCAGGAGCAGAGCTGGGGCCACGGGTTCAACGCGGCCACCGGCGAGCTGACCGACCTGCTCGGCGCCGGCATCATCGACCCGGTGAAGGTGACCCGCTCCGCGGTCGCCAACGCCGCGTCGATCGCCAGGCTGGTGCTCACCACGGAAAGCTCCGTGGTCGAGAAGCCGGCCGAGGAGGACGACTCCGCGGCGCAGGGCGGCCACGGGCACGCCCACTGACGCGAGCATCCGAACACCGGAACGGGGCGGCACCTGCCACAGGTGCCGCCCCGTTTCCATTGCGCCGCCACCTGCAGTTAGCGGGCTAAACGCAGTACTGAGCAAAGCTAAGCGTTGATGCCGCCGTCGACGGTGATGGTGGACCCGGTGACGAACCGGCCCGCCTCGCCGGCCAGGTGGGCGACGGTCGCGGCGATGTCCGACGCCGACGCGTACCGGCCGAGCGCGCTGACTTCCCGCTGCGCGTCCGAGTGCGCGCCGTCTTCGGGGTTCATGTCGGTCGCGGTCGACCCAGGCTGCACGAGCGCCGCGGTGATCCCCCTCGGCCCCAGATCGCGCGCGAGCCCCCTGGTCAGCCCGGACAGCGCCGACTTGCTCGCGGAGTACAGGCTCAGTCCTGGCCACGGCACCCGCTCGGCGAGGTTGCTGCCGATGGTGATGATCCGGCCGCCTTCGGGCAGGTGCTTCACGGCCTCCCGCGCGGCCACGAACACGGCGCGGACGTGGATCGCGAACGTGCGGTCGATCTCCTCGTCGGTCACCTGGTCGATCGTCGCGGTCGGGAACACGCCCGCGTTGTTGACCAGGATGTCCAGCCCGCTCAAGGCTTTCGCGCCCGCGTCGACGGCCGCCGCCACTTCGCCCGCGTCGGCGCTGTCCGCCTTGATCGCGATCGCCTTGCGGCCGAGGCCTTCGATCGCCGCGACGACCTCGTCCGCCTGGTCCTTCCCTGCCCGGTAGGTCAGCGCCACGTTCGCGCCGTCTTCGGCGAGACGGGTCGCGATGGCCGCGCCGATCCCGCGGCTGCCGCCGGTCACCAGTGCCACCTTGCCTTCGAGTGGGGACATGTCGAACTCCATTTCTGTAGTGGTCAACACATAATTAAGCGGCGTATCATCGGGCGTCAAGGACTTGTGTGCAGATCAGTACAGAAAGAGGCTCATGTCACCTCGGGGACGTCCCCGCGGTTTCGACCGCGAAGTCGCGCTGCGGGCGGCCATGCACGTGTTCTGGGAGCGCGGCTACGAAGGTGCTTCGCTGGCCGATCTCACCGGCGCGATGGGGATCAACTCGCCGAGCATGTACGCGGCGTTCGGGGGGAAGGAGGCCCTGTTCCGCGAAGCGCTCGCGCTCTACGGGAAGACGTCCGGCAGCCAGACCGATCGCGCGCTGGCCGCGCCGACGACGACCCGCGACGCGGTCGAGGCGATGCTCCGGGACAACGCGCGCGTCTACGTCGAACCGGGACATCCGCGCGGCTGCATGGTCGTGCACGCGGTGACCAACTACGCGCCGGGAAACCAGGTGCTGCACGACGATGTCGCGAAGCTGCGGCGCAACGCGGTGTGCTCGCTACGGGACCGCATCCGGCAGGGCGTCGCCGCGGGCGAGCTGCCGGCGGACCTCGACGCGGAAGGGCTCGCGTCGTTCTACGTGGCCGTCCTGAATGGACTGTCCACATTGGCCAGGGACGGCGCGGATGCCGCCGAGCTCGATGCCGTGGTCGGCAACGCGATGAAGGCGTGGAACACGTTGGTGCGCAAGCAAGACGACGATGGGGCGGCACCCGGGTGAGTGCCGCCCCATCGACCGCGGGCTCAGCTCGAAGACAGGCTCAACGTCCGCTTGCCCGACTTGATGATGTTCTCCCGCTCGGATTCGGACAGCCCGCCCCAGATGCCGTACGGCTCGTGCACGGCCAGCGCGTGCTGGCGGCACAGCTGCAGCACCGGGCAGGCCTGGCAGATCGCCTTCGCTCTGGCCTCCCGCCGCGCCCTGGCCGGCCCGCGTTCACCGTCGGGGTGGAAGAACGAACCGCTGTCCATTCCGCGGCACGACCCCTCCAGCTGCCAATCCCAGATATCGGCGTTGGGGCCGGGGAGCCTGCGCGTGTCTGCCATCGTGACCGCCTCCGTCGTGACCTGCGGTTGCCGGTACTGCGACTACTCCATTTGGTGCAACGGCGGTAACGTTAGAAGCGCGCCAATAGTTGTTCAAGAGATTCGGTCCGATTCAGCCGTTAGGCATCCCCCGGATGTGTGAGCGACGTCTCGGACTCCGGTTGCCGCACCCTCGAAACGCCTGGATATTGGGTCGAGTGGGATCCGACGCCGACACCGAACCCACGATGCCGGTCGCCTCCGTCGCACGGCGTCTCGGCGTCGCGCCGTCCACGCTGCGCACCTGGGACCGCCGCTACGGGCTCGGGCCGAGCAGGCACACGGACGGCAGGCACCGCCGCTACGGCGCGTCGGACATCGGCAGGCTCGAACTGATGCAGCGCGCGCTCCTGCGCGGCGCTTCGACGGCCGAAGCCGCCCGATACGCCCTCGAGCAGATGCCCAAGTCGACGCAGACGCTCCCGGTCGCCGAGGAACCGCGGCCGAAGGCGTCCGTGCGGATCGACACCCCGGCGGGCGCGGTCGTGCTGCCCGCCGAGGAATCCGGTGACGGCGACCCGCTCGGCGCCTCGCGGCTCGCGCGCCGCGTTAGCACCGCCGCGCTCGCGATGGACGGCGGCGCGGTCCAACGCCTGCTCGCGTCGGGCGTCGCCGATCTTGGCGCGCTCACCGCGTGGGAGGTGGTTTTCCAGCCCGTGCTCACCGCGTTCAGCCCGCGGTGGCGCGGTGGCGAGGTCGGCGCCGAGGTCGAGAAACTCCTCGCCGAGTGCGTGCTCGCCACGCTCCTTAGGGCGACGCCTGTGCTCGACGAGCCGCGAAACCACCGGCCGGTCCTGCTGTGCGGCGTGCCGGACGAACGCGACACGCTCGCCCTCTACGCGTTGGCGGCGGGCCTCGCCGGGCGCGGTATTGGCACGCAGGTCTTCTCGGCGCCGCTCCAGACCGAAGTGCTGGCGATCGCGGTCCGCCGCAGTGAGCCCTCGGCCACCGTGCTGTGGGCACAGCGGGCGGCCGCTGCCGACCCGGCGCTGTTCTCGCGGGTTTCGCGCGGCAGGAACCGGAGCAGGCTGTTCGCGTGCGGGCCCGGCTGGCAGCACGACGTTCTGCCCGCGAAAGTCGAGGTGCTGGGCGACCTTCCTTCGGCGGCGGACCGGATCGAGTACGTGCTGCTCGGCCGCGCCCGCCGGCGGGAGAATGCCGTCCGTGGATGAAGACGAGCTGCGGCGTGCGGCGTTCGGCCGGTTGACCTCGCCCACCGATGCGGACGACGTCGCGTTGCTCCGGACCGGCCCGAACTGGTTCGCCGCCGTCGTCCTGGGCGCGCGGGGCCGGTACGCCGCGGCCGCGTCCGCCTTCGGGGTGCTCGCCCGCGGCAAGGACCCGGTCATCGCGGCCGCCGCACTGACCGCGCTGGCTTCCCACCGGCGCCAGCTGGGCGGGCACGCCGTCGCCAGAAGGCTCGACGGGAGAGCGTTTAGCCTGCTAACTGCAGGCAGCGGCGGGGACCCGGACGGGGTGGACGCGGCCGGGATCAGGGCCGACGCGCTGCTCGGGCTCGCCGCGGACAACCTGGCCCTCGGCGGCCAGCGCGCGGCGCGGAGGCTGATCGCCGCCGTGACCGATACGCGGTGGCGGGCCGCCGTGCGCACCGGGTGGGTCAGCGCGGAGGTCGAGCTGGCCGCGGGCCGGGCCGACGAGGCGGTCGCGCCCGCGCGGCGCGCGCACGAGATCGCCGCGGACCGCGGCGCCGACCGCCACCGGGTCAAGTCCGCGCTCGTGCTGTCCGCCGCGCTCGCCGCGACCGGCGGGGCATCCGCGCGGAATCGTGCCGCGGAACTCGTCGACTCCGCGCTCGGAGACGTGGAAAAATTCGGCCTGCGCTCACTGGCGTGGCCCGCGTGCCTCCTCGCGGCGGATCTCGTACCGGCGAACGCCGAACGGTATCGATCCAGAGCACTAGAGGTGTTGCACGCAGTGTTACTACGCTCGGACCCTGAAGGGAGGCGGATCGCTCTCCGATCGCCATGGGTACCGAAGTGACCCGGGTGAGACCTGTCGTGGCGGGCCATACCGACATCCGGGCTAAGAACTTTTAAAAAAAGCCACCGGATCGTGTCAAGGTGGGGCCTAAAGCGTCCGATAGGGGATATGGAATGTCACCCGGCTGCAGGAAGGAAACCCCGTGACGACGGTCTTGATCTGCGACGACCGACGCAGTGTCCGCGAAGGGCTCACCCGCGTGATGTCTGCCGTCCCCGGCGTCAGTCGCATCGACTGTGTAGCGCACGGTGACGAGTTGCTCGCCAGGTACTCCCGGCAGCCGGTGGACGTCGTTCTCGTCGGCACCCAGCGCGCCGTGCCCACCGGAGTGGAAGCGACTCGCCGGCTCGTGTCGGCCAACCCGCAGGCGAACGTGATCGTGTTCGGCGCGCCGGACGACGCGGGCAGCATCGCCGCGGCGATCGCCGGTGGCGCCCGTGGTTACCTCCGCTGGGACGCCTCCCGGCCGGAGCTGGTCGCCGCGCTGGCGCACACACTGGCCAGCACCTCGGTGCCGGCGCCGAGGCAGCCTTCGGATCCCGGCGTCCAGCTCACCGAGCGCGAACTCCAGGTGCTGCGCGGGATGAGCCAGGGCAAGAGCAACGGCCAGATCGGACGCGAGCTGTACCTGTCCGAGGACACCGTGAAGACCCATGCCAGGCGGCTGTTCCGCAAGCTCGGCGTGCGCGACCGCGCGCAGGCCGTGGCGCATGGCTTCCGGCGCGGACTGGTGTCCTGACGGGCGCTCGCCCGTTCGGCCCATCGTTGTGAGCCAGGACACCACTTCTCGTTTCGTCGTGTCCTGGTGTCACCGTTCGGCGGGGAGATCGGCGCCGCGTTCACTCGAACGGACGCGCTGCCCACGTATCTGTTGCCGCACTTGTCGCCTCTTTGTCACTGCGCCGTATCCCCCGCGCGGGCATTATCGTTGAAACTTTGATCAGTCAACGGAGAGGTGGATCCGAGTCTGTTCGCGTGGGGCGCGCCGGGAGCGACCGTGAGTGAGCGCTGTCGGTGCCGACGGGTACGGTGGGCATCACCGGCGTGAGGGACGCTTAGCCGCGCGCCGGCCTCTTTGCACGCCTACACGTAACACTGGGACTGTTGTCTGCGATGGCCAATGTGGGGGATGGACTGGATGAGCCAGTCGCCGCTGCTGTCGAGGGTGATCCCCAGGCAGTAGAGCGGCTGCTGGCCGCTATCCGTCCCCTTGTGGTGCGGTACTGCCGCGCCCGAGTTGGCAGGCAGGAGCGTTCGTTCGCTTCCGCAGACGATGTGGCCCAGGAGGTGTGTCTCGCGGTGCTCACGGCATTGCCCTCGTACCGTGATCAGGGACGCCCGTTCTTGGCGTTCGTCTACGGCATCGCGCAGCACAAGGTCGCGGACGCGCATCGCGCGGCCGCGCGCAACCGTGCTGAGCCCGTTGCGGAAGTGCCCGACGAGGTCGAAGGCGGCGTCGGGCCCGAGCAGCGCGCACTCCAGGGAGAGCTGAACGAGCGCATGTCACAGCTGCTCAGGGTCCTTCCCGACAAGCAGCGCGAGATCGTCGTGCTGCGCGTCGTGGTCGGGCTGTCCGCCGAAGAGACCGCGGACGCGGTCGGTTCCACCCCCGGCGCCGTCCGGGTCGCCCAGCACCGGGCGCTCGCGCGGCTCCGCAAAGTACTGGCGTCCGAGGAGGTGGTCTGAGTGACCGATCGCGACAGAGCCCACGACGTGCGCCGCGACCGTGGCCCCGGGCACGACCGGTCCTCGTTCGTCGCGGACGGGTTCTCTTCGTCCGAGGCCGAGTTCGCCGCCGACCTCTCCGCCGTGCAGGCGGACGACGCGCTGCTCGACGCGCTCGGCGGTTCCGACCCGAAGGTCGCCGACGGCCTCGGTGACCAGGAGCTGAACGCGCTGCTGCTCGCGTGGCGCCGCGACATCGACAGCGAGCCGCTCGCCGAGCTCGTCGACACCGACACCGCGGTCGCCACCGTGAAGACCGCCGCGCTCGCCCGCAAGCACGCGGGCACCGGCCGCAAGCGCCGCTTCATGGTGCCGGTCGCCGCGGCCGCCGCGGTCCTCGCGATCGCGTTCACCGGTACCGGGCTCGCCGCGCGCGACGCGCAGCCCGGCGACACGCTGTGGGGCCTGACGAAGGTCCTCTACGCCGACCACGCCCGGTCGATCGAGGCCGCCGCCACCGTCCGCAGCGATCTCGAAGCCGCGAACGTCGCACTGCTCCAGGGCCGCTACGACGACGCGCGCAAGGCGCTCGACGCCGCGCAGGCCGCGCTCAAGCAGGTGTCCACAGAGGACAGTCTCGCCCAGCTCATGGCGAGGCACCAGGAACTGAGCGCGATGCTGCAGCAGAACCCCGGTGGCCAGCCGCCGGTGCCGAGCAAGCCGAACACGCCGCCGCCGGGAAGCCAGCCGGGCACCGTGCCCTCGACCAGCAACCCGCAGCCTGGCACCCCGCCGGAGAACACCGGCCTGCCGCCGCTGACGTCGTCGAACAAGCCGACGCCGCCCAGCTCGGACTCGTCCCCGCCACCGCCGTCGACGAGCACGCCGCCGACGTCGTCCTCGGCCAACCCGCCCAACCCGCCCGGCGGGGGCACCGGTGAGCAGCCGCGCAGCGATCCGCCCGCGGGCACCCCGGAAGGGGCCGCGGCGATTCCGCCGGGCTGACGAACACCTGAACACGCGAAAGGGCCCCACCCGAGTCCGGGTGGGGCCCTTTCGCGTCAGTCAGTAGGCGCTTTCGGTGGCTGTGACACCGTCCGCGAAGCCCCGGCAGTAGTCCCAGCTCACGTAGTCGGTGGGATTCGGGTCGAACGCGGGCTCGTGCGGGCGCATTCGGCCGTCCGAGAGCAGCTGTTCGAGGCTGGCGCGCAGCAGGTGCCAGTCGTGATAGTGCGGCTGGTCACAGTCCCCGCAGTCCACCACGATGCCGCGCACCCCGCGCGGCTCGAGGAGCGCCTGGTAGACGGCGAGATCGGACAGGTCGGCAAGCAGTTCCGTCCGTTCGTCGGCACCGATCGGCTCGTCCACGGGATCGTCGAGGTCGGCGATCTCCTTGGCCGGGTCGTCCGGGTCGTCGGCGAACGGGTCTGGGGGCAACACGTCGTGCGGCACAGCTGGCACGGTACCGGGCGGGCCGCGGGCACGTGCCAGATACCATCGGTTGAGGGCTCTCATCCACCCCTGCGCCCCGTCTCCACAGCTTAGGAAGGCCACCCGCCAGCCATGACGAGCGAGCACCCCGCCGATTTCCCGAGCAAGTTCGCGATGCTCGGGCTGACCTTCGACGACGTACTGCTGTTGCCCGCGGAATCGGACGTGGTGCCGAGCTCGGTCGACACGGGGACCCGGCTGTCCCGCAACGTCACCCTGCGCGTCCCGCTCGTTTCGGCGGCCATGGACACCGTGACCGAGGCGAGGATGGCCATCGCGATGGCCCGCCAGGGCGGCATGGGCGTGCTGCAGCGCAACCTGCCGATCGACGAGCAGGCCGCCGCGGTGGAGGTGGTCAAGCGCTCCGAGGCCGGCATGGTCACCGACCCGGTCACCTGCTCGCCGGAGGACACCCTCGCCGAGGTCGACGCGCTGTGCGCGCGCTTCCGCATCTCCGGCGTCCCGGTGACGGACGCGGCGGGCACGCTGGTGGGCATCATCACGAACCGGGACATGCGGTTCGAGGTCGACCACAGCCGCCCGGTCAGCGAGGTGATGACCAAGGCGCCGCTGGTGACCGCGCAGGTCGGCGTCACCGCGGAGGCGGCGCTGGGGCTGCTGCGCCGCCACAAGATCGAGAAGCTGCCGATCGTGGACGGCGCGGGCAAGCTGCGCGGGCTCATCACGGTCAAGGACTTCGTCAAGACCGAGCAGTACCCGAACGCCACCAAGGACCCCGACGGCAGGCTGCTGGTCGGCGCGGCGGTCGGCGTGGGGCCCGACGGCCACCAGCGCGCGATGGCGCTCGCCGACGCCGGGGTCGACGTGCTCATGGTGGACACCGCGCACGGGCACTCGCGCGCGGTCATCGACACCGTGACCACGCTGAAGAAGGAACTGGGCGACACCGTCGACGTCGTCGGCGGGAACGTCGCGACCAGGGCGGGCGCCCAGGCGCTCGTCGACGCGGGCGCCGACGGCGTGAAGGTCGGGGTCGGGCCGGGCTCGATCTGCACCACGCGCGTCGTCGCCGGGGTGGGTGTGCCGCAGATCTCGGCGATCTTCGAGGCCGACCAGGCGTGCCGCCCCGCTGGCGTCCCGGTGATCGGGGACGGCGGGATCCAGTACTCCGGTGACATCGCGAAGGCGATCGCGGCCGGTGCGTCGGCCGTCATGCTGGGCAGCCTGCTCGCGGGCACCGCGGAGGCGCCGGGCGACCTGATCCTGGTCGGCGGCAAGCAGTTCAAGACCTACCGCGGGATGGGCTCGCTCGGTGCGATGCAGTCGCGCGGCGAGGCGAAGTCGTACTCGAAGGACCGCTACGCGCAGGACGACGTGCTCTCCGAGGACAAGCTGGTGCCCGAGGGCATCGAGGGCCGGATCCCGTTCCGCGGCCCGCTCGTCAACGTGGTGCACCAGCTCGTCGGCGGCCTCCGGTCGGGGATGGGCTACGCGGGCGCGCAGACGATCCCGGAGCTGCAGCAGGCGCAGCTGGTGCGGATCACCGCGGCCGGGCTCAAGGAGAGCCACCCGCACGACATCACCATGACCGTGGAGTCCCCGAACTACACGACCCGCTGAGCCGCCTTCAGCGGGCTCCCCGTCGCCGGGGGCCCTGAGCTGCGTTTAGCGGGCTAAACGTCGTTGAGGACCCCGCGGGAGGGGCGGCGGACCCGCTGGCGAGAATGATCGGCGCAGGTTAGACGTCGAGAAGGGACTTCACGTGCGGGATCTGGTCGAGATCGGCATGGGACGCACCGCGCGGCGGGCTTACGACCTCGATGACATCGAGATCGTGCCCTCGCGCCGCACGCGGTCCTCCGCCGCGGTGTCCACGAGCTGGAAGATCGACGCCTACCAGTTCGACCTGCCGCTGGTGACGCATCCGACGGACGCCATCGTGTCGCCGGGCACCGCGGTGTCGGTCGGCGAGTTGGGCGGGCTCGGCGTGCTGAACGCCGAAGGCCTGTGGGCCCGGCACGCCAACGTCGAGGAAGCCATGTTCCGGCTCATCCGCGCCGCGGAGGACACCCCGGACGACCCGACCGCGCTGGTCAGGGTGCTCCAGGAGCTGCACGCGGCGCCGATCCGCACCGATCTGATCACCGAGGCGATCAAGACCGTGCGGGAGTCCGGCGTGACGGTCGCCGCGCGGGTGAGCCCGCAGCACGCGGCGGAGCTGACCCCGGACCTGCTCGCGGCGGGCGTGGAGATCCTGGTCGTGCAGGGCACCATCATCTCGGCCGAGCACGTCGTGCGGGACCGCGAACCGCTCGACCTCAAGGACTTCATCGGCAGGCTCGACGTGCCGGTGATCGCGGGCGGGGTCGGCGACTACCGCACCGCGATGCACCTGATGCGGACCGGCGCGGCGGGCGTGATCGTCGGCCACGGCTACTCCGCGGGCGTGACCAGCACGGATCGCGTGCTCGGCATCGGGGTGCCGATGGCGACCGCGATCATCGACGCGGCCGCCGCCCGCCGCGACTACCTCGACGAGACCGGCGGCCGGTACGTCCACGTGCTCGCGGACGGCGGCGTCAACTCCTCCGGTGACATCGCGAAGGCGGTCGCCTGCGGGGCCGACGCGGTGATGCTCGGCGCGCCACTGGCCGCTGCGGCGGAGGCGCCGGGGCAGGGCCTGTACTGGACGGCGGCGGCCGCGCACCCGTCGCTGCCGCGCTCGCGCGTCGCCGCGGGCCCGGACTACGAAGTCGACCTCAAGACCCTGCTCTTCGGCCCGTCGTCGGACGCCGAGGGCGCGGTGAACCTGTTCGGCGCGCTGCGCAGGGCGATGGCGAAGACCGGCTACTCGGACCTGAAAGAGTTTCAGCGCGTCGGCCTGACGGTGCGCCGCTGACGACGTTTAGCCCGCTAAACGCGCTCCGCGCCCACCAGGGAAACGGGCAGAAGGGGACGGAAGGGGCTAACTGGCCGGTAACTTACTACTGGTCAGCGAAGGGGGCCGGGGTTACAGTTTATGTGTGACTGCGCGTAACACCACCACAGAACCGGACTACGACGTCGTCGTCGTGGGCTCCGGCTTCGGCGGCAGCGTCGCCGCGCTCCGGCTGACTGAAAAGGGCTACCGGGTCGCGGTCATCGAGGCAGGCCGCCGGTTCGCCGACGACGAGTTCGCCAAGACGTCCTGGGATCTGCGCCGCTACCTCTGGGCGCCGGACGTCGGGTGCTTCGGCATCCAGCGGATCCACCTGCTCAAGGATGTGATGGTGCTGGCGGGCGCCGGGGTCGGCGGCGGGTCGCTGGTCTACGCGAACACGTTGTACCGGCCGCTCAAGCCGTTCTACCGCGACCGCCAGTGGGCTCACATCACTGACTGGGAGTCCGAGCTCGCGCCGCACTACGACCAGGCGAGCCGGATGCTGGGCGTGGTTACCAACCCGACGGTCACGCCGTCGGACCAAGTGATGCAAAAGGTCGCGAAGGACATGGGGGTCGAGGACTCCTACCACCCGACCCCGGTCGGGGTGTTCTTCGGCGCGCCTGGCAAGCGCGCCGAGGACCCGTACTTCGGCGGCGCCGGGCCCGCCCGCACCGGCTGCACCGAATGCGGCTCCTGCATGACGGGCTGCCGAGTGGGCGCCAAGAACACGCTGGTCAAGAACTACCTGTACCTGGCCGAACAAGGCGGCGCGAAGGTCATCCCGCTCACGACGGTCACCGCAGTCACCGAAGCGGCCGACGGCACGTTCGAGGTCGCCCTGCGCAAGACGGGCAAGCGCGGCCGCCGGTTCACCCACCGCCTCACCGCGACCAAGGTGGTGTTCGCGGCGGGTACCTGGGGCACGCAGAACCTGCTGCACCGCATGCGCGACACCGGTGGCCTGCCTAGGCTCTCGCCGAAGCTCGGCGAGCTGACGCGCACGAACTCCGAGGCGATCATCGGCTCCGGCCGCACGACGGTCGACCCGGAGCGCAACTTCAGCAACGGCGTCGCGATCACGTCGTCGATCCACCCCGACGAGATCACGCACATCGAGCCCGTCCGCTACGGCAAGGGCAGCAACGCGATGAGCATGCTGCAGACCATCGCCACCGACGGCTCCTCCGAGGTGCCCCGCTGGCGCCAGGCGGTGCGGTTCATCCTCAAGCACCCGGTGCAGACCGCGCAGCTGCTCAACGGGCACCGGTGGAGCGAGCGGACGGTCATCCTGCTGGTGATGCAGAGCCTCGACAACTCGATCACCACCTACACCAGGCGCGGCCTGTTCGGTCGCCGCAAGTACACGTCGCGGCAGGGGCACGGCGAGCCGAACCCGAGCTTCATCGCCGCCGGCTACGAAGCGAACCAGCGCACCGCCGAGCACATCGGCGGGATCGCGGGCGGCACCTGGGGCGAGATCTTCGACATCCCGCTCACCGCGCACTTCATCGGCGGCGCGCCGATCGCGACGAGCGCCGAAGAGGGCGTGATCGACCCGTACCACCGCGTCTTCAACTACCCCGGGCTGTCCATTGTGGATGGAACGGCGATCACCGCGAACCTCGGCGTGAACCCGTCGCTGACCATCACCGCGCAGGCCGAGCGCGCGTTTTCGATGTGGCCGAACAAGGGGGAGCCCGACCAACGCCCGGCGCAGGCCGAGGGGTACCGGCGGTTGGAGCCGGTCGCGCCCAAGAACCCCGCGGTGCCCGCCGAGGCGCCCGCGGCCTTGCGGCTACCCGTGGTGTGACGCCTGACGGGGCGCCGCCAGCTCGTCGTCGTCGCCGACGATGCCGAGCTGCTGGAGCATGCCGAACCGGTCGGTCATCGCGTCGAAGCGGCTGATCCTGCCGTCCCGGACGTGCGCGATCACGAACCCGCGCCACCGCGCGTGCCTGCCGGTCGCTTCGCCGCGCCGGTAGTGGCCGGTGTTCGTCGCGCGCAGCGAAATCGTCGCGGCGACCTTGCCGGGTTCGGCCACCGTCTCGTCGATCGTGACCGCCAGGTCGGGGAACGAACCGAGCATCATCTGCCAGCCCGCGCGGAACGCGTCGAGGCCGCCGCTCGGCGCGTCGACGACGATCGGGCCCGCCTCAGTGACGTCCTCGGTGAGCACTTCGTGCAGGTCGGAAAGGTCGTGCGCGTCGACCATCGCCACGAATCTCCGGATCAGTTCCTGTTCCTGGCTCATTGCGTTCCCCTCTTTCTTACGGTGTAAGAGTAGTGGTTATCTTACGATGTAAGTCAAGGAGGGGTGATGGCCGATCGACGGGCGCGACCGCGGGCGGGGCTCACTCGTGAGCGCGTGCTCGACGCCGCGCTCGACTTCGCCGACCGGCACGGCGCCGCCGCGCTTTCGATGCGCAAGCTCGGCGCCGAGCTGGACGTCGAGGCCATGACGCTCTACCACTACGTGCCCAACAAGGACGCGCTCTTCGAAGCGATGGTCGACCGCCTCGTCCAGCCGCTCGAACGGGTCGAGCCCCGCAAGAACGAGGACTGTGCCGCCTGGCTGATCCGGCTGGGGACGGCCTTCCGCGACGCGCTGCTGGCCCATCCCGGGGCGCTGCCCGTGCTCGCCACGCGCCCGGTGACGAGCAGGGCCTCGGTCGAGCTGGTGGAATCCGCGCTGCGCTACCTCGGTGAGGCGGGGTTCGAGCCGCCGCGGGCGCTGGACGTGCTCAACGCCGTGATGACGTTCGTGCTCGGCCACACGCTCGCCGAGGCGGGACGCCCGCCCGGCGCCGAAGAATCCGATGTGGACAGTCTGATTGGCTTGGGTGGCGCGGATTTCCCGTTGCTGACGCTCGCGTTGGCCGATGGCCCTCGGCATGCCGAGCGCTTCGACTTCGCGCTCGGCACGCTGGTCCGCGGTTTCGCTACAGCTCGATCCCGGTGAAGACGGTGACCCGTTCTTCGGTCAGGTCCCGCATCGCCGCGGGCACGCCTTCGCGGCCGACACCGGAGCCCTTCACGCCGCCGTAGGCCATCTGGTCCGCGCGGTAGGACGGGACGTCGCCGATGATCACGCCGCCGACTTCCAGCTCGGCGGAAGCGTGGAACGCCAGGTGCACGTCGCGGGTGAAGACCCCGGCCTGCAGGCCGTAGGCGGACGCGTTGACCGACGCGAACGCCTCGTCCACACCGTCCACAACGGACACCGCGAGCACCGGGCCGAAGATCTCCTCCGCCCACGCCTTCGTTTCCGGCGGCACGTCGGTGAGCACCGTCGGCTCGACCGTCGCGCCGTCGCGCCCGCCGCCGGTCAGCACGCGCGCGCCCGCGGCCACCGCCTCGTCGATCCACGCGACGATCCGCTCCGCCGCCGCTTCGTCCACCACCGGGCCCACGTCGACCTGCGTGTCGTACGGGTCGCCGGTGCGCTGGGCCTGGACCGCCTCGACCAGTGCGGGCACGAACTCGTCGGCCACGGCGCGTTCCACGATCACGCGCTGCACCGCGATGCACGACTGGCCTGCCTGGTAGTTGCCGAACGCCGCGATCCGCTCCGCCGCGCCTTCGAGGTCCGGCCAGTCCGCGAGCACCACGGCCGCCGCGTTGCCGCCCAGTTCGAGCACCACGTGCTTGCGGGGCGCGGCGTCGGCCAGTGACCAGCCGACCGGGCCGGACCCGGTGAACGACACCACCGGCAGCCGGGGATCGGCGACCAGCGCGGCCGTTTCGGAGTTTCCCAGTGGCAGCACCGAAAACGCGCCCTCCGGGAGGTCCGTCTCGGCGAGGATCTCACCGAGGATCAACGCGGCGAGTGGGGTGCGCGGCGCCGGTTTGACGATGATCGGCGCGCCCACCGCGAGCGCGGGCGCGACCTTGTGCGCCACCAGGTTCAACGGGAAGTTGAACGGCGCGATGCCCAGCACCGGGCCGCGGGGAACCCGCCTTGTCATCGCCATGCGGTCCTCGCCGGAGGTGTCGGCGTCGAGGCGCTGGATCTCCCCGGTGAAGCGGCGGGCCTCCTCCGCGGCGATCCGGAACACCGAAACCGCGCGGCGCACCTCGGTCTCCGACCACTTCAGCGGCTTCCCGTTCTCCGCCGTGATCACCTCGGCGAGCTCCTCGGCCCGCGCCGCCAGCCCGCGCGAAACGTGCTCCAGCGCGTTCGCGCGCAGGTGCGCGGGGGACCGGCGGAAGTGCGGCGCGACCGCCACCGCCGCGGCCACCGCGCGCTCGATCTGCTCGGCGCCGGGCACGGCCACGGTCGCGACCTCGCTCCCGTCGTAGGGGTGCGTGACGGCGAGCGTGCTCTCGCCCTGTTCCGCGCGGCCCGCGATCCAGGCAGCACGAGGCTCGGGGGTGATCATGTCCATACCGTGCACGGTATTAGGTGGGGGTGTCCTCGGCGTGAACACTCACCTGTTCGGGAATTTCAGGGCTTGACCAGCACCTTCAGCGCCTCGCGGTCCGCCATCGCGCGATAGCCCGCCGGTACCTCGTCGAGGCCGACCGTGCGGTCGAACACCTTGCCCGGTTCGACGCGGCCTTCGAGGACGTCCGGCATCAGCTCGGGGATGTAGTGGCGTGCCGGGGCGATCCCGCCGGTGATGGTGATGTTGTTGCGGAACACGCGCGAGCCGATCGGGCCCTCTTCGTACTGCGGCGCGCCGACCCTGCTGATCGTGCCGCCCGCGCGCACCGCGCCGACGCCCATCTCGAACGCGGGTTTCGTGCCGACGCATTCGAGCACCGCGTGCGTGCCGGAACCCCCGGTCAGCTCGCGGACCTGCGCGATGCCGTCCTCGCCGCGATCGGCCACCACGTCCGTCGCGCCGAATTCGCGGCCGAGATCGGTGCGCTCGGTGTGCCTGCCCATCAGGACGATCCGCTCGGCGCCGAGTCGTTTCGCGGCCAAAACGGCGCACAGGCCGACCGCGCCGTCGCCGATCACGGTGACGTCGATGCCCTTCGCTACGCCTGCCTTGACCGCCGCGTGGTGGCCGGTCGAGAACACGTCCGACAAGGTCAGCAGCGAGGGAAGGAGCGCGTCGTCCTCGCCGATTTCGCCGGGGAGCTTGACGAGCGTGCCGTCGGCCTGCGGGACCCGGATCGCTTCGGCCTGCGCGCCGTCGACGCCCGCGACGCCGTACATGCCGCCGTTGCGGCACGAGGTGTGCAGGCCCTCGGCGCAGAACTCGCACGTGTTGTCCGAGTAGACGAACGGCGCGACGACGAGATCGCCCGCCTTGACGGTCGTGACGCCGGAGCCAGCGTCGGTGACCACGCCGAGGAACTCGTGCCCGATGCGGCTGCCTTTGTCGTCCGGTTCGCGGTCCTGGTAGGGCCACAGGTCGCTGCCGCAGATGCAGGAGCGGACCACGCGCACCACGGCGTCGGCGGGCTGCTCGACCTTCGGATCGGGCACCTCCTCGACCCGCACGTCACCCGCGCCGTAGATCACCGTCGCTCGCATGAAGCTCCCTCCCGGAATCCGTGTCCTCCCCTGCATACCCTGCCCGCGAGCCGATGACACGGCGACGACGTTTAGCCCGCTAAACGCAGCTAGAGGGCCGACGGCGGGGTGGTGCGGCTCACCTGGGACGATGGGGCGACAGCGCGCGCTCAGCCCAGGAGGTCCCAGGTGCCCAGTCCCGCCGGTCCGGTTCTCGTCGTGGACTTCGGGGCGCAGTACGCCCAGTTGATCGCGCGCCGCGTCCGTGAGGCGCAGGTCTACTCGGAGGTCGTGCCGCACACGATGCCGGTCGCCGAGATCCTCGCGAAGGACCCGGCGGCGATCATCCTGTCCGGCGGCCCGTCGAGCGTCTACGAAGAGGGCGCCCCGAGCATGGACTCCGCGCTCGTCGAGGCGGGCGTCCCGGTTTTCGGCATCTGCTACGGCTTCCAGCTCCTCGCCCGCGCGCTCGGCGGCACGGCCGAGGCGACCGGCGCCCGCGAGTACGGCCGCACCGAAGTGCGGATCACCGGCGACGGCGGCGTGCTGCACCACGAGCTGCCCGGCACGCACCCGGCTTGGATGAGCCACGGCGACAGCGTCACCAAGGCCCCCGAGGGCTACGTCGTCACCGCGACGTCCGAGGGCGCGCCGGTCGCCGGGTTCGAGAACACCGAGGC
Source organism: Amycolatopsis sp. CA-230715 (assembly GCF_018736145.1). Lineage (GTDB taxonomy): Bacteria > Actinomycetota > Actinomycetes > Mycobacteriales > Pseudonocardiaceae > Amycolatopsis. Next base: position 3,249,465 of record NZ_CP059997.1, on the reverse strand, counting down.
CAGGATCGCCGGCGTGCAGTACCACCCCGAGGTAGGCCACTCGCCGCACGGCCAGGAGGTGCTCCGGCGGTTCCTGCACGACATCGCGGGCATCCGCCCGCACTGGACGACCGCGTCCATCGTGGAGGAGCAGGTCGAGCGCGTGCGCGCGCAGATCGGCAACGGGAGCGCGATCTGCGCGCTGTCCGGCGGGGTGGATTCCGCGGTCGCCGCCGCGCTCGTGCAGCGCGCCATCGGCGAGCGGCTCACCTGCGTCTTCGTCGACCACGGCCTGCTGCGCGCGGGCGAGCGCACCCAGGTGGAGCGCGATTTCGTCGCGGCGACCGGTGTCAACCTGGTGACCGTCGACGCGCGCGAGCGTTTTCTCGACGCGCTCGCCGGGGTCACCGATCCCGAGCAGAAGCGCAAGATCATCGGCAGGGAGTTCATCCGCGTCTTCGAGCAGGCGGAACGCGATCTGAAGGCCGAGGGCGACTACCGGTTCCTGGTGCAGGGCACGCTCTACCCCGACGTCGTGGAGTCCGGCGGCGGCGCGGGCACGTCCAACATCAAGAGCCACCACAACGTCGGCGGCCTCCCCGAGGACCTGCAGTTCGAACTCGTCGAGCCGCTGCGGCTGCTGTTCAAGGACGAGGTGCGCCGCGTCGGACTGGAGCTGGGCCTGCCGGAGACGATCGTGCAGCGCCAGCCGTTCCCCGGCCCCGGCCTCGGCATCCGGATCATCGGCGAGGTCACCGCGGACCGGCTCGAGACCCTGCGCGCCGCGGACGCGATCGCGCGCGAGGAGCTCACCGCCGCCGGGCTCGACCGCGACATCTGGCAGTGCCCGGTGGTGCTGCTCGCCGACGTGCGCAGCGTCGGCGTCCAGGGCGACGGCCGCACCTACGGGCACCCGATCGTGCTGCGGCCGGTGTCCAGCGAGGACGCGATGACCGCGGACTGGACGCGCCTGCCCTACGACGTGCTCGAACGGATCTCGACCCGGATCACCAACGAGGTGGCCGAGGTCAACCGGGTGGTGCTGGACGTGACGAGCAAGCCGCCGGGCACGATCGAATGGGAATGACCGTCCAACTGGGGGAGTGACGATGGCCTTCATCGTGCTCGGCGTGCTGCTCGTGGTGGCCGCCGTCGCGGGGTTCTTCTACATGCAGCACACCAAGAGCGAGCTGCACGCGATGATCGGCACCGAGACGCTGTCGATCCCGGAGCTCGAACGCCTGCGCGGGATCTCCGACGAACTCGGCTCGCAGGGCGGGTTCCGGAAGACCGCCGAGGTCGTCGGCGCCGCGTTCCAGCGGCCGGAGGGGCTGTTGATCTCGGAGGTCAGCAAGTCGGAGTGCGTCTGGTACCGGTACCGCATCGACCGGCAGTACGAACACGTCGAGTACCGCGACGGCCGCCGTCACTACTCGAAGCGCACCGAGAAGGTCGCCGACTTCACCTCGTCGGAGGGGTACGCGCTGATCGACGAGGAGAACCGGACGATCGGCGTCGACCCCAACGGCACCTCGCCGGAGGGCGTGGAGCAGAGCGTCGACCGGTTCGAGCCCGCGGGCGGTGAGCAGCAGCCGTTCGAGCTGTTCGGGATCCGGCTGCCCGACTTCTTCGCCAGCAGCCGCGACAACACGATCGGCTACCACTACAAGGAGTGGATCATCCGGCCGGGCCGCCGGATGTACATCCTCGGCGAGGTGCACGACAAGATCGGCCCGCTGGTGATCGGCAAGCCCGACCAGAAGGGCCACTACATCGTCGCCACGCGCACCGAGGACGAGCTGCGCAAGTCGCGGTCGCAGCGGCACAAGCTGCTGGCCGTCGGCGTGGTCGTCGCCTTCGTCGCGGGCCTCGCCTCCACCGTCTTCGGCATCGTGCGCTGACCTGCGTTTAGCGGGCTAAACGTCGTCAAGGACCACGCGAAGCGGCCCCCGGGAAAACCCCCGGGGGCCGCTGGCATGAGTGGGCGTCGTGGTCAGGTTCGCTTGCGGAACGAGGCGCCCAGGAGCATCACGCCGATGAACACCGCGCCGCCGGCGAGGATCCAGCGCAGGTCCACGCCCGGCAGCCACGAGGCGCCGTCGGTCAGCACGTAGGCCGAGACGAGCAGGACCGCGAGGCCCGCGATGAGGGTGAACACGTCCACCCCGCGCTTGCGCACCGGCGCCGCCTGCTGATCGGCGTCGTAGGTGTCGTAGTCGTAGGCGCTGTCAGCCACGGCGCACCTCCACCTTCCCGGCGCTGTTGTGGATCTTCAGGTTGATCTGCTGGCCACCCGCGGCGCGGTCGTCGCCGAGGTCGACGCCGGTCACCGGCCCGGTGCCGACCCCGCTCTGCTCGTGGTCGAGGCAGTCGATGTTGCCCGCGGAGTTCTGGCAGGTGAACGTGACGTCCGCGGTGTCGGGCACGGTGACCTTGACCGAACCGGCGCCGTTGCGGATCTCGGTCGCGATCGGCGGGCCCAGCGGCAGCTTCGTCAGGTCGAGGTCGATGTCCCCGGCGGAATGCTGGTAGACCGGCTGCAGTTCGGCCGCGGAACGCGGCGTGAGGTTCAGGTCGCCGAAGCCGCCGTGGATCCCGCCCGGCACCGACGTGAGCACCACACCCGCGATGGACAGCGGGATCGCGAGGCCGATGAGCCCGCGCCCGCCGCCGGCGAAGGCGCCGACGACCAGGCCGATGCCCAGCACGCCCAGCGTCATCCCGACGATGTGCTGGATCGTGAACCAGTCGTCGACGTCGGCGAGGTTCGCGGCGACACCGGCGCCCGCGGTGAGCAGCGCGATCCCGAAGGTCGCGATGCCGACCTTGGACCGGCGCCGCCGAGGCGCGGGCGGTGCCGGGGGAACCGGTTCCGGCGCCGGGTTGGGGTCGGGCAGGTCCCAGGCGAACGGGGCCGCGCCGAGCGGGTCCCACTTGGGCGGGGTGGCGGGGGATTCGGGTTCCCCGGTCGCGTTCGCGCCGGTGCCCGTCATGGAGAACGCCGCTTCGAACTCGTGGCCGCCGAAGCCGGTGGCGGGAGCGGTCGTCGCGAGCGGGCGGTTGAGGTGCCCGCGGTCGCGGTGCAGCAGGAACAGCGCGGCGAGCAGGAGCGCGGTGCCGATGAAACCGCCGCCGCCGAGCCAGCCCGCGGAGAACCAGCTGCCGCTGAACACCCAGCTGACGATCGGGATCAGCGCGACGCAGGCGACCACCGTGAAGCCCTTCGACATCGCGCTCTGGCCGCGGCCGATCATGCTTTCGAAACCGGAGACCTGATCGCGCTCGTCGGCGAAGAGCAGCCAGCCGAGCACGTAGAAGAGCAGGCCGGCGCCACCGAACACGGTCGCGGTCACCAGCCCGACGCGCACGACGACCGGGTCGAGGCCGTACCTCTTGCCGATCCCCGCCGCGACACCGGCGATCTTCCTGCCTTCCTGCGGCCGCCTCGGCCTGCTCGCCCAGAAGTCCTTGACGACGTCTTCGAAGCCACCTGGGCCGTGCTTCGACCGCGTTTCCCCTGCACCACTCATGACGACGAGCATGCGGCACCGGGCGGCCCGGTGACATCCGGGAACGACCCTGAGTTTCGGGCGCACCCCGGGGTCAGGGGTTTCCCTGATGAATCCGCCTCGCGCCCGTGTGACCATGGGTGTCATGCACGACCAGGCCGAGGAGACCGCGTCCGGAACGAGCGCGGCACCGGTGGAGAACGCCGACGCGGCACCGTCGCAGCCGGAACAACCGGCGCCGCGCGCCGAACCGTCGGCCGAACTGGCCGGAGACGGCCAGCCGAAGATGTTCCGGCGCCGGTCGTCGCGGGTGCTTTCGGGGGTCGCGGGCGGGCTCGCCGATCATCTCGGGGTCCGCGTGCTGTGGGTCCGCGCGGCGTTCGCGCTGCTCGCGATCGGCGGCGCCGGTGTGCTGGCCTACGGGCTGCTGTGGGTGTTCGTGCCGCAGCAGGCCCACGAGGAGGCGCCGAAGAAGGAGTCGCCTCGCGAGAAGCAGCAGGCCGTCGGGCTCGTCGCGCTCGGGATCGGGCTCGCGGTCGCCAGCGGCACGATGACCGGGGCGATCAGCGGCTGGGTCGCGGTGCCGATCGCGGTGGCGCTGATCGGCGCCGCGCTGGTCTGGCGCGAAGCCGACGAGAGCCAGCGGCGCCGCTGGCTCGGCAAGAGCGGGGTCGCCGGCGCGGTGCTCGGCGGCGGTGGCTGGTCGGCGGCGCTGCGCGTGCTCGCCGGGGTCGCGCTGGTGGTGACCGGGATCGGGGTCGTCGTGCTGCGGTCGGGCAGCCTCGACCAGGTCCAGTTCGCGCTGATCGCGGTGCTGGCGACCCTGGTCGGCGTCGCCGTGCTGACCGTCCCGTTCTGGCTGCGCATGGTGCGCGACCTCGGTGAGGAGCGCCGGGCGCGCATCCGCACCGAGGAACGCGCCGAGATCGCCGCGCACCTGCACGATTCGGTGCTGCAGACGCTCGCGCTCATCCAGAAGCAGGCGGACGCGCCGAGGGAGGTCGCGCGCCTGGCCAGGGGGCAAGAGCGAGAGCTGCGCGGCTGGCTGTACGGGCCGTCGGGGTACGGCAAGAACGGGGTCAGCGGCGAACCGGGCCGCACCGAGGAGGAGACCCCGGCCGGACGGCTTTCCGAGGTGCTCGCGCGGGCCTGCGGCGAGGTCGAAGACACCTTCGCGATCTCGGTGCAGCAGGTGGTCGTCGGCGATGTCGAGCTCGACGAGCCGCTCGTCGCGCTCGTCCAGGCGGCGCGGGAGGCGATCGTCAACGCGGCGAAGCACGCGGGCGTCGAGGAGGTCAGCGTCTACGCCGAGGTGGAGCCGACCGAGGTCACCGTGTTCGTGCGCGATCGGGGGAAGGGGTTCGATCCGGACGTCGTTCCGGACGACCGGCATGGCCTCGCGGACTCCATCCGGGGCAGGATGGAGCGCAACGGTGGCAGCTGCCGCCTGCGCACGGCGCCGGGTGAAGGCACCGAGGTGCAGCTGGCGATGCCGGTCAAGGTCGGCAAGGGAGCTTGACGGTGGACGAGGGAGCGGTGTGACGGACAACGAACAGGCCAGGGAACCGGTCAAGGTCTTCCTCGTCGACGATCACGCGCTGTTCCGCGCGGGGGTGCGCACGGAGCTGGACTCGATCACCGACGAGGTCCGCGTGGTCGGGGAAGCGGGCTCGGTGGCCGAGGCGGTCGCGGGGATCGCCCGCGCGAACCCGCAGGTGGTGCTGCTCGACGTGCACATGCCCGACGGCGGCGGTGCCGAAGTGCTGCGGCGGGTGCGTCCCGAACAGCCGGACGTGGTGTTCCTCGCGCTGTCGGTGTCCGACGCCGCGGAGGACGTGATCGCGGTGATCCGGGCGGGCGCGCGCGGGTACGTCACGAAGACGATCTCGTCGAAGGAGCTGGTCAGGGCGGTCGTCCGGGTGTCGGACGGGGACGCGGTGTTCTCGCCGAGGCTCGCCGGGTTCGTCCTCGACGCGTTCGCCGACCGGCCCGGCTCAGCGCCGATCAGCGACCCCGAACTGGACCTGCTGACGCCGAGGGAGCGCGACGTCCTGCGGCTGCTGGCGCGCGGGTACGCCTACAAGGAGATCGCGTCCGAACTGTTCATCTCGGTCAAGACGGTGGAGACGCACGTGTCGAGCGTCCTGCGGAAGACCCAGCTGTCGAACCGGTACGAACTCTCCCGCTGGGCGTCGGACCGCCGCCTCGTCTGAAGTGCAGTTAGCGGGCTAAACGCGCTTCGGCCGCCGCCGGCTCGGGGCGGGGTTCCGGGGTGCGGCGGCGGACGCGGGTGAGCGCGACGCCGCCGAGGACGACGAGCATGCCCGCGATGACCCGCAGGTTCAGCTCCTCGTCCAGGAACACCGTGCCGAGCAGCACCGAGACGATCGGCAGCAGGTAGCCGACGGTGGAGGTCGCTACGGCGCCTTCGGTCTCCAGCAGCCGGTAGTTCATGGCGAACGCGATCCCGGTGCCGAACACGCCGAGGATCACCACCGCGATCAGCGCGCCGGGGTCGAGGGTGATCGGGGTCAGCCCGCCGACGGGGAGCGCGAGCAGGGTGAACCCGCTGGCCAGGATCATCTGCGCGCCGGCCAGCCCCATGGGCGACGTCCCGGTGCCCGCCAGGTACCTGCCTTCGTAGACGAACACGAACCCGTAGCTGGCCGAGGCCACCAGGCAGGCGAGCGCGCCCCAGCTGAGCAGGCCGGACGCGTGCCACGGCGCGAAGATGAGCACGATGCCGCCGAGGCCGAGCACGAGCCCGGCGAGCCGGATCCCGGTGACGCGGCGGTCCTGGCGGAACAGCACGGCCGCGAGCAGCGCCCACAGGGGCGTGGTCGCGTTCAGCACGCCGGTGATGCCGGAGTCGACGGTCTGCTCGCCGATGGCGAAGAGCAGGAACGGCAGCGCGTTGTGGAAGAAGGCGGCGATCGCGATGAGGCCCCACAAGCTGCGTTTAGCGGGCAAACTGTCGCGCTGGGCGTAGCAGATGATCGTGAGCACGACGGCGCCGAGCACGACCCGCGCGAGCACCAGCTGCACTGGCGAGAACGCGTGCAGCCCCAGTTTGATCCAGAAGAAGCTCGACCCCCACATCACTGCCAGCGCGGCCATCCGCAGTAGCGTCTTCGCCTCGGTCACCCCAGTCCCTCCTTGATCGTCTGCCGCCAGCGTCACCCACCCCGGACGTAAGGACAAGTGAAATAAACTGCAGGAACGCTTAAGGAGACCTGTAGAGTCGATGCCATGCTCGACGCCAGGCGCATGCAGGTCCTCCGCGCGGTCATCACCAGCGGCTCGGTCACCGCGGCCGCGCGCAACCTCGGCTACACGCCGTCCGCGATCAGCCAGCAACTGTCCACTTTGGAACGCGAGGCCGGAGTGGCGCTGCTGGAGCGCGCCGGGCGGGGAATCCGCCCGACCGCGGCGGGCACCCTGCTCGCCGAGCACGCCGAGCTGGTCGGCGCGCAGCTGTCCAAGGCGGAGGCCGCGCTCAACGACCTGAAGGCGGGCCGGACCGGCACGCTGTCGATCCGCTACTTCAGCACCGCGGGCGCCTCGCTCATGCCCCGCGCGGTCGCCGCGATGCGCCGCGAGCACCCCGGCATCGGCCTCGACCTCAAGCTGATCGACCCCGGCGACCCGATGCCCGAGGTCGAGTCGGGCGAGGCCGATCTCGCGATCGTGGTGCTGCACAAGGGCGCCACCCCGGCGCGCGACGTCGAACTCGTGCACCTGCTCGACGACCCGCATCGCGTGGTGCTGCCGAAAGGCCACCGGCTCGCCCGCAAGCGCGTGATCGACCTCGGCGAGCTGGCCGACGAGCCGTGGGTCGGCAACGAGTACCCGCGCGGCGCGTGCAGCGCGATCCTCTTCGACGCCTGCGCGGCGGCGGGCTTCACCCCGGACATGGCAGTCGAATCCGAGGATTACCAGACGGCACAAGGGTTTGTCGCCGCCGGGCTGGGCATCTCGGTCATCCCGGAACTGGGCGTCGGCGGCCCGTACCCCGGTGTCGTGGTGCGGAAGCTGCGCCGCCCGGAGCCGATCCGCAGCATCTACGCCGCGGTCGCGGCTCGCGCGCGGAACCGGCCCGCGGTGCGCTACCTGATCGACAGCCTGCGCGAGGTGGTCAGCGGTGCGGTCACAGGAAAAGCAACTGCGTGATCCCGATGCCGACGGACGCGGCGACGACGATCGCCAGGATGGCCAGGATCCACGCCCTGCCCTTCGCCGTCGAGGTCGCCGTGGCCAGCGGGGCCTTCAGCTTCTCGGGGATGCTGGACTGCTGGGTGGGCCGCGGCGGCGCGGGCTGGTGCTGCGGGATCGGCCACGCGGGCACGGTCGGCATCGCGGGCGCGGTCGGCGGGATGAACGCGGTCTGACGGCCCTGCGTGATCGCTTCGAGCGACGAGATCGTGTCCGCCATCGTCGGCCGCATCAACGGGTCGAGGCGCAGGAGCTTGGACAGCGCGCCGGTGAGCGCGCCCGCGCGCTGCGGCGTGCGCAGCTGGCCGGAGCCCTGCTCGCCGAACGGCGGCACGCCTTCCACGGCCGTGTAGAGCGTCGCGCCGAGCGAGAACGCGTCGGAAGCCTGCGTCGCGGCGGTGCCGCGGGCGACCTCGGGCGCCAGGTAGGCCGGGTCGGGCCCGCCGCCGGTGATCCCGATGTCGGTGACCTTCACGCCGCCGTCGTCGGCGAGCAGCACGTTGCCCGGTTCGAGCCGCCGGTGCAGGACGCCCGCGGTGTGCGCGGCCGTCAGCGCGGACGCGAGCTGGATGCCGAGGAAGGCGGCCTGCTCCGCGGTCAGCTGCCCGTGCTCGGTGAGGAAGTCCGCCATGTTCCGCGACGGCACGTACTCCATGATCAGCCAGGGCTGGCCACCGTCGTTGAGCACGTCGTGCACCGTGATCACGCAGGCGTGCGCGACCCTGGTGGCCTCGCGGCCTTCGCGGACGGCCTGCTCGGGGTCGGTCCCCGGCGGCACCAGCATCGGCTTCGCGGCGACTGTGCGGTGCAGCCTGGTGTCGAAGCCGAGCCAGACGATTCCCGCGCGTCCGCGCCCGATCGGCTGGTCCAGCCGGAATCGGCCACCGACGAGTGCGCCCTCAGTAGCCAAATCTGCCTCTCGTCGTGACGGTCAGGGAGTCTTCGTCGTAGTCGGGGGCTTTTCGCTGGTGCTCGGCGGCGTCGTCTTGGTGCTCGGCGGCTTCTCCGAAGTCGACGGCGGCTCCGGGTCCTGCCCGCCGGGGTTCGTCGGCTGGCCACCGGGAGGCGGGCGCTCGCTGGTCTTCTTCGACGACGACTTCTTCGTCGGCCCGTTGTTCGACGACGACGTGTCGCTCGACGAGGGTTCGGTGGTGGGCTCCGTGGTCATCGACGAGGACGAGGACGACGGCGGCGCCGACGGCTGCGAAGTGGGTGACGGGCTGGGGCCGCTGCTGTCCGCGCTGCGCGGGCTGAACACCCACACGCCGAGCGCGATGAGCGCGATCAGCACGAGGCCGCCGACGGCCGCGGGCTTCTTCCAGCGCCCCGGCTCCTCGTCTTCTTCGTCGTCGTGGCGGTCCAGCGGGTGGGCGGCCGGGCGCGGGTCGTCGTAGCCGTCGTCGTAAGGGTCCCGGTCGACGGGGGAGACGGCCCTGGTGGGCGCGGGCCCGCGGTCGTAGTCCTCGGCGGGGTAGCCGGGCTCGTCCGCGTAGTCGACGGGGTCGTAGTCGGACCCGTGGTCGTAGAAGCCCTGCGCCGGGTCGTCGGGCGACAGCGTGCCGGAATGCCCGCCCGCGAGGTCGTCGCCGCTGAACGCGCGGGTGCCCGCGGCGCCGAGCGCGGCACCGGCCGCGCCCGCGGCGAGCATGCCGCCCGCCGGGTTCATCCTGGTCTCGTCCGACGGGCCGCCGAGCGGGGTCTCGCCGCGCGCGACCGCGTCGAGCAGCTCCTCGGACTCTTCCGCGGTCGGGCGGTGCTGGATCTCCGGGTGCAGCAGCACGGCGAGCACGCTGGCGAGCGTGCCCGACTGGCGCGGCGGGTTGATCTGCCCGGCCGCGACCGCGTGCAGCAGGCCGAGGGTGTTCTCGCTCAGGCCGAACGGCGGCTGGCCTTCGCAAGCGGCGTAGAGCGTGGAGCCGAGCGAGAAGATGTCGGACTCGGGGCCGGGGTCACCGCCGATGGCGACCTCGGGCGCGAGGTAGGCGGGCGTGCCCGCGATCATCCCGGTCTTGGTGACGGTGACGTCGTCCTTGGCGCGGGAGATGCCGAAGTCGGTGATCTTCACCAGGCCGCTCGAGGTGAGCAGGATGTTGCCCGGCTTGATGTCGCGGTGCACGATGCCGACCGCGTGCGCCTCTTTGAGCGCGGCCGCGACCTGCGCCCCGATGCGGGCGACCTCGATCGGCGGCAGCGTCCTGCGCTCCTGCAGGACCGCCGCGAGGCTGGTCGACTCCAGGTACTCCATGATCAGGCACGGCTGGCCGTTGTCGTCGGTGACCACGTCGAACACGGTGATCGCGTTCGGGTGGTGCAGCCTGGCGGCGATCCGGCCTTCGCGCATGGTGCGCTGGCGGGCGTCCTCGGCTTCGTGGTCCTCGAGCCCCGGCTGCAGCAGGAGCTGCTTGATCGCGACGGATCGGTGCAGGACCTCGTCCTGCGCCTGCCAGACGGCGCCCATCGCGCCGGTGCCGATCCGCCGGATGATGCGGTACCGGCCGGCGACCAGGCGACCCTCGTCGCTCACGCGACCTCCTCTTGGGGCTCTGACTTCCGAGCGCGGTCTGGGGGCACGGGCACCGTGCGCGACCGGCCCTGGCGTGTGTCAGGAGCGTAGGCACAATTCTTCACCCGCGTGCCGGCTTTCCCGAGACCGGCCCGTGACAAGGCTAGGTGCTCACTCTGCGCACACGAACTTGGCACGCTTGAGGACGGCTTCACGTTGCCTCGGTTCGATGATCACCGCACGTGTTCCGCGGAGAGCAGCGTCACACCCGTGATCAGGGGCCGGATCGGATCCGCGAGCTTCAGGAGCTGCGTGATCCGCAGGTGCCCGCCCTCGGGATCCGCCATCGTCACCACGGCCAGCACCGCTCCGTCGGCACGCTGGGTCACCTGGGTGACCTTGACGTCCTCCATCCCGGCCCACGCGTCGACGAGGTTGTCCGCCTGGTCGCCGGCGAGGACCGGGTCGAGCAGCGACAGCGCCTGCCGCGGCGCGTTGTCCACCAGCCGGTAGAAGGACCGCACGACGTCGACCTTGCTCGCCGACTGCGCCTTCATCGTGCCCGTGGTCGTGGTGGCGGCGGACGTGCTGGGGGTGCCGCTCGGCGCGCTCGTGCCGCCGGTGGTGCCCGCCGGGGCGGCCGGTGCGGTGCCCGGCCGCGACGGCGACGAGGATTTGGACGGGCCGCTGCCCTTTTCGCCGTTGCCCCCGCCGGTGGCGGGCGCGGAACGATCGGGAGTGGCGAAACCGCCGAGCGCCGCGACGCCGGTGATCTCCGGCCGGGCGGGCTCGTCGGCCCTGCCCTGGTTGTCGTGGCGGCCCGCGAGCAGGGCCGAAGCGACCACGGCCCCGGTGAGCAGCCCGCCCGCGACCATGAGCCCGACGAACTTCGCCCCGCTGGCGAGGCGGCTTTCGGGTTCACGAGGGGGCTGCGGCGCGCGGCGCGGCCTGGTCCTCGGCGGCGGCAGGAACTTGTGCGGCTCGCGGAGGACGCGTGCCAGGCGCTCCCGGTCGGCGCCGCTGGCGGACAGCACTTCCTCGGAAATGGCGTCCTCGAGTTCGACGGAGGCGGGTTCGCCGCCGCGTCGCCGATCGTGCACGAAGGTCATCGCCTTGGTTTCGGCCTCTGTGTCTCGTTGTCGCGGGGGTATCGGCCGTGGACCGTACCCGCTGGACAGGGGTGTGGTGCTCAGGTGCCCGCCGGCGCCTCGTGGGCCGTGCCGGACGTCTGTTCATCAGGGAACCCCCGCCCGGCGTTACCTGCCAGCCTCGATCGGTGGAGGGTTGCCGCGCTACGACGAACGGCACAACGGTTCACCCGAGTAGACCAATCCGGACGGGGAGAACGGCCCAGTGGTCGGTTATTTTCCGTCGTCGGAGATCTTGCCGCCGTCTTGGAAGGTCAGCTTCTTCTGCTCGGTGGTCTCGGTGCCGTCGTTGTGCACCGTCTTCACCGTGCAGACCGTGACGCCCTTGCCGTCGTACTGGTGCACCTGCACGTGCTCGACCTCGAAGTACGCGACGTCGGAGTACTTCTTCTTCAGCCCGCTCGGGCCCTCGTCCTGAAGGCCGCCGGTGGTGAGGCCGTGCGCCTTCTCCGGGTTTTCGGTGACTTCGTCGAGGTACTTCTGGGAATTGGCTTTGAGCGTGGACGGCTGGTTGACGGGCACCGTGACGTACGTCGGATCGTCCTGGCTCCACGTCGGGTCGCTCGGGCCGGGTTTCTTCGGCTTGGGCGGTGCCGCCGGTGGCGCGGGCGGGACGAACGTGCCGTCGCTGGTGCCGGTCGTCGTCGGGTGGGTGCTGAACCCGCCGGTGGGTCCGGGCTGTTCGTTCGGGTACGTCGTCAGCGGGTCGGACGAGGTCGTGTCGCTGGTTTCGCGCTGGGAGGTTCCGTCCTGCGCGGGCGGCGTGGTGCCGGACGGGGGACCGGTGAAGTGCTCGCCGTCCAGCGTCGGCTGGCCCTGCATCGCGGGCCAGTTCGGCATCGCCCTGCTGTCCTCGGGCTTGCCCATCAGGTACGACCCCGCGAACAGCAGGGACACCACGACGCCGCCGGAGGACACCGCGGCGAACCACGCGGCCTTCCGCCAGGTTCGCGGCGGGGTGACCGAGGCGGGCACGCTGCCGAGGTCGAAGGTGCTGAGCCCGTCGGCGGGGGGCAGCGCGTACACGCGCGCCTCGTCGTCGTCGCGACGGCGTTTCGGCGGTGTCATCGTCACGCGGGTGCGGGCCGGGGGTTTCGGCGTGACCAGCGGGTTGACGGTGCCGGTCGGCTCTTCGGGCCGGTCGATCGGAGCCAGCGGGGCGGGCGGCTCGGGCGAGGCCGTCCTCGGCAACGGGAGGCTCCCCGTCGAGGACAGGAATCCGGAGGTGCTGCCGTGGCTGGCGCCTTCCCCCATGATCTGCGAGATCAGGGGCAGCGAGCCGCTGGCGGGCGGGTCGACGGGGTCCGGCGCGGCACGGCGGTGCCTGCGCGGGGCCTGTTGCTGCTGCGGCACGGCCGGGGTCCAGGTGCCCGCACCGCCGCGCCGGTGCCTGCCCGCGTGCGAAGGAGGGTGATCCGTCGAATGTGCCCCACCGTTCATGCCGGATCGACCCCCGGGCGCGGCAGGCGTGACGGGGAAAGCGGCCGGATTAGACCGATCGGACCAGTGCGGTGCCGCGGATGATCGAGAACGGTGCTCCTGCCCCGGGAATTTGCACGCCCGGCTGCACGCGCACGCGCATGCGCGTTGCGGAGTGCAAGGCCGTGACCCGGCCAGGGCGAGGGGGGCACCCTCCAAGACTAAGAGGCCGCCGGATCGCGGGATGCCGGGGCCCCGCGGTTTCACCCGCTCGGGCGCGCCCAAATGGGCGGCGCGCGCGAAAAAGTCTGGTACTGCTACCCGCCGCTGCGGTATTTGGCCTGGGTCGACTGCAGCGACTTGGTCGCGACCACGCCACTGCCCGCGGCGAGGATGATCGCCACCACGTCCATCCCGAAGTTGCCCGAGGTCAGCAGCCACGCGAGCAGGGACACCGCGGTCGTCCCGCCCGCGACCGCCCACCGGCTGCGCACGTACTGCGCGACGGGTGCGCCACCCGCGCGCTTGTTCGCCGCGTTGTTGAGCAGGGCCAGGTACCCGGCGTGGCCGAGCGAGGCGAGCACGCTGGCGATCGCGATGATCACGGCGATCACGTTGAAGATGGCGTCCATGACACCAGTGTGCCCGTGAACCTCGCTTCGCGGCTCAGGGGTTCACCCTGATTTCGCCGGGATGCCCGGTTTTCAGCGACCGAGCCTGCCCCGGCCGAGGTTGAGCAGCGCCATCGCCAGCTGCCGCCCTTCGGGGCCGAGATCGCGGTAGCGCGCGAGCACGTCCATCTCGCGGTTGTAGACGATCCGGGTGCCGCCCGCGGCCATGCGCGCGGCGCCGATCGTCTTCGACACCTCGACGCGCCGCTTGACCAGGCGCAGGATCTCGGCGTCGAGGAAGTCGATCTCCTGGCGCAGCTCACCGATCTGCTCGGCGGTCGGCGCCGGGGGAACGGCGTCATCCCCGGCGCCGGTGTTCTCGGCGGGGCCGGTGTTCTTCGCGGTCTGCGCGTTCATCTGGTCCTCCGGTCGGTCCGGATCCACCCGCGGCCCCTGAGCTGACGAAAGCCCCGGGTCCGTGGACTCCGGGGCTTGGCGTGACTGCGGTTCGAGCACTACGCGATCACGGGAGCCGGAGTCCGGGTCCCGTAGAAAAATCGGTGCGCGCTCGTCTGGTGCACACCGTCAGTATGGCACAGCCCGGCGGCCCGCCACGGCGAAGCGGCGGATCCTGGCGTGTGCCACCAGGCTGAGCGCGAGCCAGAACAGCGGGACGACCGGCCAGAAGAACTGCGCGGACCCGGCCACCCAGCGCACCACGAGGGCCGTCGCGACGACGGCGACGACGGCCGCGTGCACCCGCAGCGGCCGCGGCACTCCGCGGCGGGCGGCGGGCGGAGCCGGTTCCGGGAGGTCGGCGGTGAGCTCGGTGAGTTCGTCGGTGTACCTGGCCGCGTAGACCCGGCCGAGCCGTTCTTCGATTTCGGCGAGGGTGAGCCTGCCGTCCGCGCCTGCCCGCTCCACGAGCTGCGCGATCCGTTCTCGTTCGGCGTCCGAAGCGCGGAGCCTGGCGGGGTTCGTGTCCATGTCCACCACGGTCCCCGCCCGCGGCCGCGGGCGCGTCGGCTCCGGAGCGGCAGTCGCGCGTACGCCCGCCGCGGTAGCCGTCGGCGGCACCCCGGCGTTCCGTCGGTGCCCCCGAGTAGCGTGGACACCCGATGGACACCCTCTTCGATCTCCCCGCCGAAACCTCCGGAGCAGGCCCCGTTCCGGGGCGCCATGCTGAGCTGCTGGAGGACCTGAACCCGGCCCAGCGGGACGCGGTCACCCACACCGGGGTCCCGCTGCTCGTGGTCGCGGGCGCGGGTTCCGGCAAGACGCGGGTGCTCACCAGGCGGATCGCGTACCTGCTCGGCGCGCGCGACGTGCACCCCGGCCAGGTCATGGCGATCACGTTCACGAACAAGGCCGCGGCCGAGATGCGGGACAGGGTCAGCGAGCTGGTCGGGCGCCGGTCGAACGCGATGTGGGTGTCCACGTTCCACTCGATGTGCGTGCGGATCCTGCGCCGCGAGGCCAAGACGCTGGAGATGTCGTCGAGCTTCTCGATCTACGACTCCGACGACACCAAGCGCCTGATCACGCTGGTCGCGCGGGATCTCGACCTCGACCCGAAGCGGTACCCGGCGCGCACGCTCGCGGTGGGCATCTCGAACCTGAAGAACGAGCTGGTGGACGCCGACGGCGCCGCCTCGCGCGCGGCGAACGACCTCGAGCGCAGGGTCGCCGAGGTCTACGCCGAGTACCAGCGCAGGCTCGCGCAGGCCAACGCGATGGACTTCGACGACCTGATCATGCGCACCGTCGAGCTGCTGCAGGTGTTCCCCGACGTCGCCGAGTACTACCGGCGGCGGTTCCGGCACATCCTGGTCGACGAGTACCAGGACACCAACCACGCGCAGTACACCCTGGTGCGGGAGCTGGCCGGCACGGAGACCAGCGGGTCGGGCGTGCCGCAGGCCGAGTTGTGCGTCGTCGGGGACGCGGACCAGTCGATCTACGCCTTCCGCGGCGCGACCATCCGCAACATCGAGGAGTTCGAGCGCGACTTCCCGAACGCGCACACGATCCTGCTCGAGCAGAACTACCGGTCGACGCAGACCATCCTGTCCGCGGCGAACGCGGTGATCGCGCGCAACCCGAACCGCAGGGACAAACGGCTGTGGACCGATTCGGGCGACGGCGAGAAGATCGTCGGCTACGTCGCGGACAACGACCACGACGAGGCCGCCTTCGTCGCCAACGAGATCGACGCGCTGGCGGATCGCGGCGAGGCGAACTACGCCGATATCGCGGTGTTCTACCGGACCAACAACCAGTCGCGCGTGTTCGAAGAGATCTTCATCCGGCTCGGCCTGCCGTACCGGGTGGTCGGCGGCGTGCGGTTCTACGAGCGGCGCGAGGTGCGGGACATGCTCGCCTACCTGCGCGTGCTGGCGAACCCGGAGGACACGGTCAGCCTGCGCCGGATCCTGAACGTGCCCAAGCGCGGCATCGGCGACCGTGCCGAAGCCGTCGTCGCGACGCACGCCGAGCGCGAGCGGATCTCGTTCGCGGCCGCGTTGCGCGAGGCGGCGGGTGACGGGATCCCGCTGCTCAACCCGCGCTCGCAGAAGGCGATCGCCGGGTTCGTCGCGCTCTGGGACGACCTGCTGGAACTGGTGGAACGCGGTGACGAGGTCGCGGACGTGCTGGAGGCGGTGCAGGAGCGCACCGGGTACCGCACCGAGCTGGAGGAGTCGGACGACCCGCAGGACGCTTCGCGCGTCGAGAACCTCACGGAGCTCGTGACGGTCGCGAGGGAGTTCACGGAGTTCGCCGTCGAGGTCGCGAACGCCCAGGAAGAGGGCGAAGAGGGCGCCGCGCCGCCGGTCGACGAAGCGGCGGCGGGAGTGCCGGAGGCGGGCTCGCTGCCCGCGTTCCTGGAGCGCGTTTCGCTGGTCGCCGACGCGGATTCGATCCCGAGCCCCGACGGCGGCGAGGACGGCGAGCAGGACGCCGGCGTGGTCACGCTGATGACGGTGCACACCGCGAAGGGCCTCGAATACCCGGTCGTGTTCGGCACCGGCTGGGAGGACGGGGTCTTCCCGCACATGCGCGCGCTCGGCGATCCGGCGGAGCTGGCCGAGGAGCGCAGGCTCGCCTACGTCGCCATCACGCGTGCGCGCCAGCGGCTCTACCTTTCCCGCGCGATGGTCCGGTCCGCGTGGGGGCAGCCGTCCTCGAACCCGCCGTCGCGGTTCTTCGACGAGATCCCGTCCGAGCTCCTCGACTGGCGCCGCGAGGAGCCGTCGTCCGGCGGCGGGGGCGGGTTCGGCTCACCGCGCGCGGCGACCACCTGGGGCAGGCGTTCCGGCTTCGGCGAGTCGTCCTCGTCCGGGTTCGGCAGCCCGAAGGCGGGGTCGTTCGCCAAGGGCTGGAAGGACACCGTCGCGCTCAAGCTCGACGTCGGGGACAGGGTCAGCCACGACAAGTACGGCCTCGGCACCGTGGTCTCCACCGACGGCACTGGCCCCCGCGCGACCGCCACGATCGACTTCGGCGCCTCGGGCAAGGTCCGGCTGATGCTGATCGGCAGCGTGCCGATGGTGAAGCTCTAGCGGGGACCACTGGTCTTTTCGGGTGACCCGCGGGATTTCCTCCTTGTTACTGTCCACAAACGACGGACGGTAACGGTGTGTACCAGCACGTAGCCAATTCGTAGCGGTTGTTCCACGCTGTGCGAACACAGCCAGCAGGGCTGACTTGCGCAGAAAGGTCCCGCGATGAGCAAGGCTTCATGGGTAGGCAAGGCATTGGCGGCCGCCGGGATGCTCGTGTTGACCACGGTCACCGCCGCGGTCCCGGCCACCGCGGCGAATCCGCTTTCGGTGCCCACGTCGAGCGGGTGTCCCGCGGTCGACGGGAAGTGGGCGGACACCGGCCCGTTCGACGTGACCGAGGAGCACACGGGCGAGGGGCACACCATCTACCGGCCCACCGAGCTCGCCGCCAAGGGCTGCACCAAGAACCCCGTGATCATCTGGGGGAACGGGACTTTCGCGACGCCGGTGGTGTACGACAAGCTGATGCGCCACTTCGCCTCGCACGGCTTCGTCGTCGCGGCGGCGGACACCACCCAGTCCGGATCCGGTGCGGCGATGCTGGCCGGTATCGACTACCTCGCCAAGCGGAACGAGGACGCCGGCAGCGTCTACTACCACAAGGTCGACCTCGACAAGATCGGTGCGGCCGGACATTCCCAGGGTGGCGGCGGTGCGATCAACGCGGGCGAGGACGCCAGGGTCAAGACCGTGATCCCGCTGCAGCCGGGCCCCCAGGGCACGGTCGAGAAGGTCAAAGGATCGATGTTCTTTCTCGCGGGCAGCGCCGACATCGTCGTGATCCCGGGCCTCCTGGTGCACCCGCGCTTCCTCGGCGCCGGGCACACCGTCGCGGAATACGGCGAGCTGAAGGGCGCGACCCATTTCACCTCGATCGGCGACGCGGGCGGGTTCCGCGGGCCGATGACGGCGTGGTTCCGGTTCGAGCTGCTCGGCGACGAGCAGGCGCGGGGCGAGTTCTTCGGTCCCGGCTGCGGCAACTGCGCCGACCCGGCGTGGACCCGGTTCGAACGCAACGCGCGCGCGGCGCAGGTGCCCGGCCCTGACGCCTGACCGTGAACGGTGAGGATCCGGGCGGTCCGCCACCGTCCGGATCCTCATACAGGTCGTACGTGTCACCAGGCGACGCACTCAGCGCTCCTGGCTTGGTTGGCGCCGCTGTTCACGTTGCTGGGTACGGCCATCGGGGCAGGTGTAACCCTGCTTGCCGACCGAATGCGGTGGCGGCGGGAGACATTTCATCAAGACCAGCGGATTCGACGTGATTCCTACGTCGTCTTCCTGACCGCGATCCAAGATGCCAACGCTGGCGTCCGGTCAGCGTTGGCGGGGGATCACGCTCCGAACGAGACCAGGTCGTCTGCTGCCCGGTCGGCGTTCCGCGATGCGGGGTGTTCGCGGCTCGCGAGCAGCTCGCGCTGGTGGCCCCGGACGCCGTAGTCACCGCCGCGGACCAGGCACTTCACCAGGCTCGCCAGTTGCGTGACCTGGTCATCGAGGGCCGAAGGCTCGATGATGCGGATTATCTCCATGCGCTTGACCAGTTCGGAGTCGCCCTCGACTGCTCGATCACACGCGGACGCGCCGGTGACAACGATGATCTGCAAGTGACAACCAAAAGTCAGTAATCACAACAACCCCGGCATCCACGGACGCGGCAGCCACGTCACCCACCTCCCACACGCCCCGGCTCCCGCGCAGGCCCCGGAGACACCCGCACCTCGGCCGGACACCACGCAGCGCCGCCTGACGATATCGCCGGTCGTCACAGCGGGCGCCCGCAGCGAACTGTCGGACCCCTCCGCTACAACGGTATCGAACACAAGTTCGAACTATGGGGTAAGCTGTCGGCGAGCCCTGAAGCGGGGGAACAAACGGTGTGGCGTGGTGGTTTCGATATATCAGCAGCGGGGTACTGGACCGACTGGAGGACATCTCGGGGAGGGCGGCGGCGGATCGGGGTCCGCTCGCCGCCGAGGCGGCCACGTTGGCCGCGGCGTGGCAGTGCTTGCTGCGCCTGCACGAGCAGCGGCCGGGGAAGCCGTGCGGGCGCTGCCGCGGCGGGGCGCCGGCCGGGCTGTGCGGCGTCTGGCAGGTGGCGGTGGCGTATCTGCTCCACCGGATGCCGGAACGGCGCTGAGGAAGCACTCGGGGGAGTGTCGCTCAGCGCCGTGGGCGGAACGCGGGGAAGGGAGTCAGAGCTTGACGCCGCGGGCCGCGAGCCAGGGCTGCGGGTTGATCTTCTTGCCCGCCGGGGTCCACACCTCGAAGTGCACGTGCGGGCCGGTGGACTGGCCGCGGTTGCCGATCTCGGCGATCTTGTCGCCCGCTTCGACCTTCTGGCCCGCGCGCACGGAGAAGCTGTTCATGTGGCCGTAGACGTTGATCGTGCCGTCGTCGAGCTGGATCCGCACCCAGAGGCCGAAACCGCTGGCCGGGCCCGCCTCGATCACGGTGCCGCCCATGGCCGCGACGATGGGGGTGCCGATCGAGTTCGCGATGTCCACGCCGAGGTGGCTCGTGCCCCACCGCGCGCCGAAGCCCGAGGTGAAGGTGCCTTCGGCGAAGCGGACGCACTTGGGCTTGTTCTTCTCCGCCTCGGCGGCCTTGGCCGCGGCGTCGTCGCGCTCCTGGCGGGCCTGGGTGATGCTCTCGCTGTCGCTGAGCTTCTGCACCTCGGCGGAGGCGTCGCTGACGCGGGCGACCGGGAGCAGCTCGGGCGCACCGCCCGCGGTGGCGGCGTCGCCGCCGACTCCGAACGCGGCACTCGCGTCACGAGCGCTCGCCAGCGGCGTCACACCGCCATGGGAATCGGCGGAGTCGGTCGCGGCGGCCTGCAGGGTCTGGCCAGCGGCCGCGGCGGCGAAGGCGCCGCAGGCGACCGCGGCGACCACGACACGGCCGCGAAGGGCGGACGGGGGCGCGGGGAGCCGGTGCGTGCCCCGGACGCGGACAACCGCACCGTCCAGTGCGTCATCCATGTCCGGGGAAGGAGCTTGGCCGCCGGGGGAGCGGTGTCGAGCCAAGACAGGGCCTTCCGTTACTCGGGGGTCGAACCACCAGACCCGGGCGGGGGATCCCGGTGAGCCGACCTCGGGGGTGGTTGGCTCGGTGTCCGTGTTCGTGATCCGACTGTAATGGGGGACCGGGGGACAGTAACGAAGGGGCACCGGTGTGGGCAAGAACCGGGTCGGGTGTGGGCCGAACGGGGCGTGATGAGGCGCGATCAACTACCGCGATGACGTCGAAGAGAAGGCAAATTACTCCATTCGATGTGACCTGCATTACATTCGCGCAACGACTTGCGTTCGGCGGCGTCGCAGGACTCTTGACCTCGGGTGGAGGGTCCCGCGGCGGCACCGCCGTCCGCGCGGCGGCCTAGCGGCGGTCCGGCGGGCCGCTTGCTAGCGTCGTCCGCGATGTCCTCGCTCACCTGGCCCTTCCGAGGGGCACCTTCGGAATCGGATCCCCGGTCACTGGACGCCGTCGGCCAGCGCGCGGAGAAGCTGCTGCTGTTCGCGCTCGCGGGCGGTGCCGCGGGCGGGCTGCTCGAAGCCGTCGGTGGCGTGGTCCCGGTCGTCGACGGCGGCTCGCCCGGGTTCGCCAGCGCGCCGCTGCTCGTGGTGCTCGCGCTGCTCGGCCCCGCGCTGGCCTGGGTGAACGCGTTGCGAGGACGGCTGCCGGTCGCCGCGGGCGTGCTCGCCGGGGTGGCCGCGCTCGCCCCCGGCAGGCTCGTGCTCGACCTGCAGCTCGCCGCCGACCCGACGTTCGCCGCGCGCCCCGAGCTGTACCGGGCGACGAGCTTCGTGTTCCCCGCGCCCGGCGCCGGGCTGTGGCTGCTGCTCGCCGGGCACGCGGTGGTCCTGGTGGCCGGGGTGCTCGCGATGCGCGCGTCGGGCAACCTCACCGATCCGGCTGGTGCGCCCGGAGCGCGGCCGTGGCTGCTGCCCGCACTGCTCGCGGCGCTGGTCGCGGCGGTCGGCGTCACGATGGCGCCGTACTCCTCGGACGACCCGTTCCTGCCCGCGCCGAACGCGTTCGAGGGCCCGGTCGTCGCGATGGCCGCGATCCTGCTGATCGCCTGCCTGACGCCGCTCGCCGCGGCGATCGGCACCGGCTTCGGCGCCGCCGAGATCGGCAGGGGCGGTCTTCTCGGTCTCGCGGTCGCGCTCGCCGGGGTGGCCGTGCCCAGCCTGGTCGCCGCGGTCAGCGTGCCCGCGGCGGGGATTTCCGCGGGGCCGATCGTGACACTGGCCGGGGCGGCGGCGCTGGTCGTCGTCGCGCTCGTGGGCGATCGCGCGCCAGCCGCCGCACCGTCCGAAGAGGATGCTCCCGAAGCGGCGCTCCCCGGTGCTCGCAGGCTGAACTCCGTCACCGGTGCGCTGGCGCTCGTGACCGCCGCTTTCGCCGTGGCGGGCACGTTCACGCCGCAGGTGCTGACCGCGGCGGGCGCACCGGCCGCGCAGAGCCCGGCGCGCTGGCTGCTGCTGTTCTCCGGGGCGGTCACCGGGCTCGCCGGGCTCGCGCTGCTCGTGCCCAGGATCGCCGCGGTGGTCCGCCCTGCGATCTCGGTCTGCTCGCTCGGCGTGCCGTTCGCCGCGGTCGCGGTGTTCGGCACCGCCCGCTCGGCCTCGGAGATCGGCGGGCTTTCGGACGGGTCCGGGGTGGTGTGGACGTGGCTCGCCCTGGTTTTCGCCGTGGTCACCGCGTGCTGTTCGGTGGTGTCCGGCATGGTCGAGCGCGACGTCATCGACGGCGACGAGCGGCGCACCGGCCCGGACGTGCTCGCCCCGCTGGCCGCGGCCGCCATGCTCGCGGTCGTCGGCGCCGGGCTGCCGCCGATCGACTCGGCCGGGTACCGCGCGCCCGGTCTGTGGGCGAACTTCGGCACCGAATCCTGGGGCGTCCTCCTGATCGTGCTCGCGATCGTCGGCGCCTGCGCGCTGGTGCCGCGGAGCAGGCCGTCGAGGGCGGCCGCCCTGCTCGTCGGCGCCGCGGCGGTGACCTCGGTGCGGCTCGTCGAACTCCCCGCGCTTTCCGACGGCGTCCCGGACGCCACCGCCAGCACCGGGTGGTGGCTGACGCTCGCGAGCACGGTCGCGCTCCTGGTGGCGGCGGTGCTCGCGGTCGCGCGGAAGCAGTCGTGAACCGCGAGGTCACCAGGGTCGTGCTCGCGGTCATGGGCGACGGCGACGTCGAACGGGCCACCGCGTTCGCGAGGGTGCTGCGCGACGCGGGCGCCGAAGTGATCTTCACCGGCGTGCTGGCGACCGTCGCGGACGTCCTCGCGACGGTCGACCAGGAGGATCCCCGCGCGCTGGTCGTCACCGGCGTCGGCGAGGAAGACATCGTCGAGTTCGGCGTACCGCTCTTCGTTTTCGGCGAACCGTCACAGCCCGTAGCACGGGACGGTGCGGTGGTGCTGGGAACCGATTGGGACGAAGCGGCCGAAGCGGTGCTCAGTGCGCGGTTTCACACCGCGGAAGCACCGCCTGACCGCGCACGGTGACGGACTTCACCGGGTGCGGAGTGCCCGACTTCTCCGCAGGTCGCTAGGGTCGTTTGCGTCGCAGAGCGGGAGCTGTCGCGCGGACGGCCACGAGCCGGTGCGCAGACGCCCGCATCAGAAGCACGTGGCATCAGAAGCACAGTGGCGTGTCGTCAGGAGACTGGAGTAGTGGACCTCTACGAGTACCAGGCGAGGGATCTCTTCGCCGCCCACGGAGTGCCGGTTCTGCCCGGCGCCGTGGCGAACAATCCGGAAGAAGCCAAGGCCGAGGCCGCCAAGATCGGTGGCCAGGTCGTCGTCAAGGCGCAGGTGAAGGTCGGTGGCCGCGGCAAGGCCGGTGGCGTGAAGCTGGCCCAGACCCCTGACGAGGCGAAGGAGAAGGCGGAAGCCATCCTCGGGCTCGACATCAAGGGGCACATCGTGCACCGGGTGCTGGTGGCCGAGGCCTCCGACATCGCCGAGGAGTACTACTTCTCCTTCCTGCTGGACCGCGCGAACCGCACGTTCCTCGCGATGGCGTCCGCCGAGGGCGGCGTCGAGATCGAGCAGCTCGCGGTCGAGCGCCCCGACGCGCTGGCCAGGATCGCCATCGACCCGATCGCGGGTGTCGACAAGGCGAAGGCCACCGAGATCCTGACCGCGGGCAAGTTCCCGGCGGAGGTCGTCGACGAGGCCGCCGACGTCGTGGTGAAGCTGTGGGAGACCTTCGTCGCCGAGGACGCCACCCTCGTCGAGGTCAACCCGCTGGTGCGCGACCCGCAGAGCAAGATCATCGCCCTCGACGGCAAGGTCACGCTCGACGAGAACGCCGCGTTCCGCCAGCCGGGCCACGAAGCGCTCGTCGACAAGCAGGCCGAGGACCCGCTGGAGGCCAAGGCCAAGGCGAAGGACCTCAACTACGTCAAGCTCGACGGCCAGGTCGGCATCATCGGCAACGGCGCCGGCCTCGTCATGTCCACTTTGGACGTCGTGGCGTACGCGGGTGAGAAGCACGGCGGCGTCAAGCCGGCCAACTTCCTCGACATCGGCGGCGGCGCGTCCGCCGAGGTGATGGCGGCCGGGCTGGACGTCATCCTGAACGACGGCGACGTGAAGAGCGTGTTCGTCAACGTGTTCGGCGGCATCACCGCGTGCGACGCGGTCGCCACCGGCATCGTCGAGGCGCTGAAGATCCTCGGCGACGAGGCGACCAAGCCGCTCGTCGTGCGGCTCGACGGCAACAACGTGGTGGAGGGCCGCCAGATCCTGGCCGACGCCAACCACCCGCTGGTCACCGTCGTGGACACCATGGACAACGCGGCAGACAAGGCCGCCGAGCTCGCTGCGGCAGGTGCGTGACATGTCGATTTTCCTGACCGAGAACAGCAAGGTCATTGTCCAGGGCATCACCGGGTCCGAGGGCACCAAGCACGCGACCAAGATGCTGAAGTCCGGCACCAACATCGTCGGCGGCGTGAACGCCCGCAAGGCCGGGCAGACCGTCACCATCGAGGGCAAGGACCTCACCGTCTTCGGCACCGTCGAAGAGGCGATGAAGGAGACCGGCGCCGACGTGTCGGTCATCTTCGTGCCGCCGAAGTTCGCCAAGGACGCGGTCATCGAGGCGATCGACGCCGAGATCCCGCTCGCCGTGGTGATCACCGAGGGCATCCCGGTGCACGACTCGGCGTACTTCTGGGCCCACGCGGGCGCGAAGGGCAACAAGACCCGGATCATCGGCCCGAACTGCCCCGGCGTGATCAGCCCCGGCAAGTCCAACGCGGGCATCATCCCCGCCGACATCACCGGCCCCGGCAAGATCGGCCTGGTGTCGAAGTCCGGCACGCTGACCTACCAGATGATGTACGAGCTGCGGGACATCGGCTTCTCCACCGCGGTCGGCATCGGCGGCGACCCGGTCATCGGCACCACGCACATCGACGCGCTCGCGGCCTTCCAGGAGGACCCCGAGACCGAGGTCATCGTGATGATCGGGGAGATCGGCGGCGACGCCGAGGAGCGGGCCGCGGACTACGTCAAGGCCAACGTCACCAAGCCGGTCGTCGGCTACGTGGCGGGCTTCACCGCGCCGGAGGGCAAGACGATGGGCCACGCCGGCGCCATCGTGTCCGGCTCGTCCGGCACCGCCGCGGCGAAGAAGG
This sequence comes from Amycolatopsis sp. CA-230715, assembly GCF_018736145.1. GTDB lineage: Bacteria > Actinomycetota > Actinomycetes > Mycobacteriales > Pseudonocardiaceae > Amycolatopsis. The sequence continues at coordinate 3,224,871 of NZ_CP059997.1, read as the reverse complement.
AGGCCCTCGAGGCCGCGGGCGTCAAGGTCGGCAAGACCCCGACCGAGACCGCCAACCTCGCGCGGGAGCTGTACCAGGGCCTGCACTGAGCGGGTTCGCACCAGCACGGCTGACGGGCCGGGCACCCATCGGGTGCCCGGCCCGTTGTCATGGGTGGCTGGTCCGGGTCTCTTCGGCCGCCGACGCAACCGTTCGCGGTCCCGGCACGTCGGTTATTCGCAGAGGGCGCGGTGCGCTAGCTTTCCCGTGCGCGCCGACCTCTATTCGACCCCCCGGACGGCCACACGGCAGAGCTGGCCCCGGTCCAGCGAGTTCCTCGAATGACAGGAGAGCACGGATGTCCTTCCCCAGCGGGCCCGGTTACCCCCAGCAGGGTGGTGGCGCGCAGCCCGGTCCCCAGGCCCCCGGCACCGGCGGGTTCGGCCAGGCGGGCCCGGCACAACCTCCGGCGCAGCCCGCGCCGTCGCAGGCGAGCCAGGGGATCCCGATGAACCCCGGCGTGCTCGCCTCGCTCGTCACCACCGTGCTCGGGCTGGTGGCCTACTTCCTCAGCTTCTCGAGCGAGGCGTCGGGCACCAACATGGTCGTCACGCTGCTGCTCGTCGGCGGTCTGCTCGCCGCACTGCGGCTGCTGCCGAACGGCCCGAAGGTGCTGCCGTTCGCCGCGGTCATCAGCGTGGCCGGTGGCCTCACCGGCGTTTCCACCGTGGTCGGGGCGCCCGCCGAGTCCACTGTTCCCGGCATCGTCGTGGTGCTGCTGATCGTCGGCATCCTGCAGCTGCTCGCCGCGGTCGCGGCGCTGCTGTTCGAGTACAAGCTGCTCAAGGTGCCCGCCCCGAAGCCGCAGCAGCCCCAGCAGTACGGCCAGGGATACGCGCCGCAGCAGCAGAACCAGCAGTTCCCGCAGGGCCAGACGACGCAGTACCCGCAGCCGCAGCAGGGCCCGAACGAGGGCGGCGGGTTCAACCAGCCGACGAAGTTCGGCCCGCCGGTGACGCCGCCGGGTTCCTCCCCGTCGACGTCCCAGCCGCCGTCGACGCCGCAGTCGCCTTCGACGCCGCAGCCGCAGTCCACGCTCTACGCCCCGCAGCAGGGCCAGTTCTACCAGCAGCCCAGCAGCAGCGAAGGCGAGCAGAAGCCCGGCACCCCGCCGGGAGGCTTCGGCCAGCCGAGCTGACCCAAGCAGTTCAACGCCCGCGGTGACCCTCGGTGTCACCGCGGGCGTTTTTGTCATGCGGCTGACTCGACCGGGTGGGGATGGGCGCACCTGCCGCCGAAAGGTCGGCGTGGCTCACCCGGATGGCCCAACCCGAATGCGATGGTCTTGATCATGCTGCTCGCCACGTCTGATCGCCAGGAGGGGGACGAGCTGCCGCCCGAGTCCGGCGACGGCGACGCGCTCACCGGCGCGGCGCGCACGCGGACCCTGCTGGCAGCCGCCCTGTCTCCGCTGGTCACCGGGTACCTGGTGACCGCGGCGCTGCTCGCGCTGGTCGTCGCGATCGCCTCGCAGGCGCAGTTCAGCGCGGTCGGCGTGCTGTTCGCCGCGGCACCGGCGTGGCTCGCGGCCTACCAGGTCCCGCTGGAGATCGGCGGCCAGCAGCTCGGCGTGCTGCCCCTGCTCGCGACGATCGGCGTGTGCCTGCTGGTGGCGCGCACCGCGAGCAACGCCGCCCAGCGCCTCGGCTACCGCGAACCGGGCCGCGTGGTGCCGCTGGTCGCGGTGATCGCCGGTGCGCACGCGGTGGCGGGCACGGTCGTCGCGATCGCGGTCACCAGCCCCCAGCTCGACGTCGAACCGCTTCCCGCGTTCGGCACGCCCGCGCTCCTGTCCGGGCTCAGCGCCATCGCCGGGGTCGCGCCCCGGTGCGGCGGGCGAGAGCTCGTGCGCGCTTACCTCGACCCGATCGCGATTCGCGGGCTTCGCGCGGGCGCGCTCGGACTGGCCGGGCTGGTCGCCTGCGGCGCGATCGTGTTCGCGGTTTCGTCGGCGCTGAGCTTTTCGACGATGCGCGGGCTGTTCGCCGCGGGCGGGCCGGGGTTCGGCAGCGGCGCCGGGATGACCCTGCTGTCGCTCGGGTACCTGCCCAACGCGGTCGTCGGCGGCCTCGGGTTCGCGGTCGGGCCGGGGTTCTCGATCGGCGGCGCCACCGTGTCGGCGATCGGCTACACCGGCGGCCCGGTGCCCGCGCTGCCGTTGCTGGCCGGGGTGCCGGAGACCAGGGCCGGGTGGTGGCCGGTGTTCCTGCTGCTGCCGCTGGCCGTCGGCGCGCTGGTCGGCTGGACGCTGCGGAAGATCGACCCCGATCCGCTGATGCGGCTGCGCACCGTCGCGGTCGCGGGCGCGCTGATCGGGTTCGGCTGCGTGCTGCTGTGCACTTTCGCGGGCGGAAGGCTCGGCGGTGGCGCGTTCGACCCGGTGTCGCTGTCCCCGGTCGCGGTGTCGCTGGCGGCGTTCTGCTGGATCGCGATCCCGGGCGGGTTCGTCGCCTGGCTCGCCGGGCCGAGCGCACCCGAACCGGAGCCGGAGTCGGAACCGGCCGAGGAAGAGCCCGAATTCGAGATGCTCGTCGAGACCGTCGACGAACCCGAGGAGGATGCGGCGGACGAGGACGCCGAAGCCGACCTGGAAGACCTCGAAGCCGGGATGGCCGACGAGGACGAAGAACCCGAAGCCCCGGCGGAAACCGGCGAAGGTGCCGGAGACCACAGCGAGCCGGAGCCGGAGCCCGTACCGGAGGAGCAGGCGCCCGGCGACGCGGATCCCGAGGTCGAGCCGGAAAAGTGAGCGGCAGCGCCCGCTGCGGGTGCGCGCACCAGCCGCGTCTACGCTGAACACCCCAGGTGGATCGCGCCAAGGAGACCATTCTGTCCAGTCGGTTGGACCTTCCCACGCCGGTCAAGCTCGTGGTGCTCGCGTCCGGTTCCGGGACGCTGCTGCAGGCCGTGCTCGACGCCGCGCGCAAACCCGGGTACCCGGCGAGGGTCGTCGCCGTGGGCACCGACCGCACCGGGATCGAGGCGCTGGACCGCGCCGAGCGCGCGAGCGCGCCGCATTTCACGGTGCGCCTGGCGGATCACCCCGACCGCGCGGCGTGGGACGCGGCGCTGACCGACGCGGTCGCCGTCTACCGGCCCGATCTGGTGGTGTCGGCGGGTTTCATGAAGATCCTCGGCCCCGGTTTCCTCGCCAGGTTCGCCAATCGCGTGCTCAACACGCATCCGGCCCTGCTGCCCGCGTTCCCCGGCATGCACGCGGTGGCGGACGCGCTCGAACTCGGCGTGAAGGTGACCGGCTCGACCGTGCACTTCGTGGACGCGGGCGTCGACACCGGGCCGATCATCGCGCAGGAAGCGGTCCCGGTCGAAGCCGACGACGACGAGACGCGGCTGCACGAACGGATCAAGGCGGTCGAGCGCCGCCTGCTGGTCGAGGTGATCGAACGGCTCGGCCGCGGCGGGTGCACTGTGGACGGACGAAAGGTGAGTTTCAGGTGACGGAATCCCCAGTGTCTTCGACAGCAAGTGAGTCCATTGTGGACGGTCGACGGCCGGTGCGCCGCGCGCTGATCGGCGTGTCGGACAAGACGGGGCTGCTCGAGCTCGCCACCGGGCTGCACGCGGCCGGGGTCGAGATCGTCTCCACCGGCGGCACCGCGAAGGTGATCGCGGACGCGGGTGTGCCGGTGACCCCGGTCGAGGAGGTCACCGGGTTCCCGGAGTCGCTCGACGGCAGGGTCAAGACGCTGCACCCCCGCGTGCACGCGGGCCTGCTCGCCGACCGCGACCGGCCGGAGCACGTCGAGCAGTTGCGCCAGCTCGACATCGCGCCGTTCGACCTGCTCGTGGTGAACCTGTACCCGTTCCGGCAGACGGTGGCGTCGGGGGCGAGCCCCGAGGACTGCGTCGAGAACATCGACATCGGCGGGCCCGCGATGGTGCGCGCGGCGGCGAAGAACCACGGCAGCGTCGCGGTCGTGGTGGATCCGGCCCGGTACGAGTGGGTGCTTTCCTCCGTGCGCGACGGCGGTTTCGCGCTGGCGGACCGGAAGCGGCTCGCCGCGCAGGCGTATGCGCACACCGCGAGCTACGACGTGGCGGTCGCGGCGTGGTTCGCCAACGTCTACGCGCCCGCCGACGATTCCGGGTTCCCCGAGTTCACCGGCGGCGCGTGGGAGCGCGGCGAAATCCTTCGCTACGGCGAGAACCCGCACCAGCGGGCCGCGGTGTACAAGCACTGGCGCGGCGGGCTGGCCCACGCCGAGCAGCTGCACGGCAAAGCCATGTCGTACAACAACTACGTCGACACCGACGCCGCGCGGCGGGCGGCCTACGACTTCAGCGAGCCCGCGGTCGCGATCATCAAGCACGCGAACCCGTGCGGGATCGCGGTCGGCGCGGACGTCGCCGAAGCGCACCGCAAGGCGCACGCGTGCGACCCGGTTTCGGCCTACGGCGGCGTGATCGCGAGCAACCGGCCGGTCACGCGCGAGGCGGCGGAGCAGATCGCGGAGGTGTTCACCGAGGTCGTGCTCGCGCCCGATTTCGACGCCGACGCGCTGGACGTGTTGCGCCGCAAGAAGAACGTGCGGCTGCTGCGCCTGGCGCCGCTCGCCGACCCGGATCCCGTCGAGTTCCGGCCGATCTCCGGCGGCATGCTGGTGCAGACCGTCGACACGATCGAGGCGCCGGGCGACGACCCGGCGAACTGGCAGCTCGCGACCGGGGAACCCGCCGACGAGGCCACGCTGGCGGATCTCGCGTTCGTGTGGCGCGCGGTGCGGGCGGTGAAGTCGAACGCGATCCTGCTCGCCCACGACCTCGCGACCGTCGGCGCCGGGATGGGCCAGGTGAACCGGGTCGACTCCTCGCGGCTCGCGGTGCGGCGCGCCGGGGACAGGGCCAAGGGCTCGGTGGCCGCGTCCGACGCGTTCTTCCCGTTCCCGGACGGGCTGCAGGTGCTGCTCGACGCCGGCGTGCGCGCGGTGGTGCAGCCGGGCGGCTCGGTGCGGGACGCCGAAGTCATCGCGGCGGCGGAGGAAGCGGGCGTCACCCTGTACCTCACCGGCACCCGCCACTTCGCCCACTAGCTCCCGTCACCCTGCGTAGCCACTGTCCGCGCAGGCGTCGGTCGCGGAGTGCGTTTAGCCCGCTAAACGCACTCCGTGGCCGAGCTAGGGGGTCCGGTATGGGAGGAATGAGCGGGTTGGGGCTGATGGGGTGTTACGGTGAGTGCGCGCTCCACGAGTCGGGCCGGGTGCCGTCGACGTCGGTGAAGCCGTAGGTCCGGGCGAGGTCGGCGGCGGTGACGGACCGCTGGTTCCAGCGCGCGCGGTCGGCGTCCGCGGCGAGCGCGGCGACGGCCCTGCCGACGTACCGGGGTGATTCGGACTGGGCGAATCCGGGCGGCGCGGTGGGGTGGCCGTCGGCGCGGTCCGGGGCGAGCGCGTCGCGCCAGGTGTCCTCGGTGACGCCGAAGTTGCCGAGCATCATCTCCGACCGCAACCAGCCGGGGGTGATCGCGGTGGCGGTCGCGCCGTGCGGTTCGAGTTCGTGCCCTTGGGAGAACGCGAGCCGGTTCACCGCGGCCTTCGCCAGGTCGTAGAACACGGAGATCCGGTATTCGGCGGCGTTGAACTCGGTGGTGCCGTCGGTGATCTCGGCGAGCAGCCCGCCCCGGCGGCGGATCAGCAGCGGCAGCAGGTGGTGGGACGTGATCAGGTGGGTGTCCACGGCGAGCCGGAGGATGCGCAGGCCGGTGTCGAGATCGTGCTCCCAGATCGGCGTGTTCCAGTCGGCGGGGCCGCCTTTGAGGACCTCGGCGCCCCAGATGTCGTTCACCAGCACGTCGATCCCGCCGTGCTCGGCGTCGATCCGCTCGGCGAGGCGGCGCACCTGCGCCGGGTCGAGGTGGTCGACCGGGATCGCGATACCGGTGCCGCCGAGCCCGGTGACCAGGTCGGCGGTTTCTTCGATCGTCTCGGCGCGGTCGTAGTCCGACGTGAGCGCGCCCGTGACGCTGCTGCGCCCGGTGCAGATCACGGTGGCGCCCGCTTCCCCGAGTGCGGCGGCGATACCGCGCCCGGCGCCCCTGGTCGCGCCCGCGACCACGGCCACCCGGCCCCGCAGTGCTTCCCGATCCGGTGTCCAGGTCATCGGCTGAGTATGCGCGATGAGGTCAACTCGATCACCAATGAATACCTAAACTTCCACATCTACGGTAACTTCGATGAAGTTACGGATAGATAGGGAATAATTCGATGCCGGAGCTGTACTCGGTGGAGCAGGTCGCGGGACTGCTCGGCCTGCACGTCCGCACGGTCCGGGGCTACGTGCGGGACGGGAAGCTGCCCGCCACCCGCATCGGGAAGCAGTACCGGATCGCGCGCCACGATCTCGAGGAGTTCACCGGCGCGCCGGTCCAGCGGCACCGGCGGGTCGAGGTGACCAGCGTCGTGCAGGTCGATGCGATCGACCCCGAGGCCGCGAGCCGGATCGGCCTGACCATGACGGGCGCGCTCAACGGCCGGGATTCCGGTGACGCGCGGATCCGGGTCGAGACGGCCTACGACCCCGAACGCGCCAGTCTGAAGATCGTGCTGATCGGGGACACGGACGACACCGCCGAGCTGCTGCGGCTCGTCGGCGCGATGGCAAGGGGAGACCGATGACCGGGAACTACCGGAGCGAGCTGGGCAAGCGCATCGTCGAACAGCGCTACCGCGCGCTGCTCGACAAGTGGCCGGTGGAGAAGACCGAGCTGCGCGTTCCGACGCGCGAGGGCGAGACGTTCGTCGTCGCGAGCGGCCCCGAGGACGCGCCGCCGGTGATCGCCTTGCAGGGATCCGGGGCCAACTCGGCGATGTGGTTGCCGTCCATCGCCGAGCTTTCCGCGCGGTTGCGGGTGTACGCGGTCGACGTGATCGGCGAGCCGGGCTTCAGCGCGCCTTCGCGCCCGGAGCTGGGTTCCGAGTCGTATGCGCTGTGGCTCGACGACGTGCTGCGCGAACTCGGAGTGGACCACGCGGCTTTCCTCGGCGTCTCGCTCGGTGGCTGGTTCGCGATCGACTACGCGTCGCGAAGGCCGGACGCGGTGAGCAAGCTCGTGTTGCAGACGCCGAGCGGGATCGGCAGACAGAAGCTCGGCGTGCTGTTCAAGGCCATTGCCTTGCGCCCCTTCGGTGACTGGGGCGCGAAAAAGCTGCTGCGCGGTGTCGCGGGCGAGGAAGTGCCGAAGGGCAACGAACTGGTCGACCTGATGCTGAGCGTGGGCAAGCAGTTCCAGTACCGGATGGGCACGATCCCGATCTTTTCCGACGAAACGCTGGCAGGGCTGAAGATGCCGGTGTTCGTGGAGGTCGGCGGGAAGGATTCGATGATCGACACCTACGGCACCCAGCGGCGGGTCGAGGCGAACATGCCGAACGCGCTGGTGCGGATGCTGCCCGACGCGGGGCACCTCCCGCTGAAACCTTCGCGGCCGCTGCTGAAGTTCCTCGGCGGATGATCGAGGTCGCGATCCTGATCGGGTTGCAGGCGTCCGGGAAGACGAGTTTCTACCACGCGGCGCTGGCCGCCACGCACGTCCACGTCAGCAAGGACGCCTTCCCGAAAGCGCGGAACCGGCAGGCGCGGCAGCGCGGAGCACGCGTGACCGGGTACTGGTTTCCGCCGGACTCGGCCGGGTCGCGAGCGCGCAACACGAGCAGGGGCACCGAAACCCGGGTGCCCGAGGTCGGGCTCTATGCCACGCTGAAGCGCCTGCGGCAGCCGCGGCTCGCCGACGGATTCGACGAGCTGTTCGCCGTGCGGTTCGACGGCAGGGGCGGGTTTCTCGTGCGGCCCATGGAGGAGTGACGATGCTGGGAGCCGGGTTCGAGGCCGGGCAGCGCGCCAGGGAATGGTTCCACGCCTTGACGGTTCCGGTCGGCGCGTGGACAGTCGTGCGGGTCGACGGCCGCGGGTTCTCCCGGTTCACCGAGCGCCATTTCGGCAAACCGTTCGACGAGGGGTTTTCCGGGTTCATGGTGGAGACCGCGCGAGCGTTGCTGACCGAGTTCGACGCCCGCTACGCCTACACCGAAAGCGACGAGATCTCGGTGGTGTTCGATCCCGGCCACGATCCGTTCGGGCGGAAGGTGGAGAAGATCGTGTCGATCTCGGCGGGTGTCGTTTCCGCGGCGTTCACCCACGCCGCCGGTCGGCCCGCGCACTTCGACAGCAGGGTGTGGCTCGGCACCGGTGTCGGCGACGTGCTCGACTACGTCTCCTGGCGGCAGGCGGACGCGACGCGCTGCGCGTTGAACGGCTGGTGCTACTGGACGCTCCGCGAGGCGGGCGCGTCGCGGCAGGAGGCGACCCGGCGCCTGCACGGGACGACCACCGCCGACAAGAACGAGCTGCTTTTCCAGCACGGGATCAACTTCAACGACGTGCCTGCCTGGCAACGGCGTGGCATCGGTCTCTGGTGGGGGACGCACCGCCGCTCCGGGCACGATCCGGTTCGCGGCGCCGAGGTCACCGCCTCGCGGCGCCACGTCCACATCGAGCGCGACCTGCCCGTGAAGGACGAGTACCGCGCCTTGGTCGGCCGCCTGCTCGGTGGTGCTGGGTAGGCTTTCGCCATGACCGGAGAAAGCGGTGTGCCGACCGGCCCGGTGGAGCCCGGCGACTTCCGAGTGTCCGATGTGGACCGTGCGAGGGCGGCGGCGCTGCTGGAGGACGCGGTCGGCCAGGGCATGATCACGCTGGCGGAGTTCGAGGAGCGCGCCGGTGCGGCGATGGCCGCGCGGGTCCGCCGTGAGCTGGACGCGGTGCTCGCGGATCTTCCGGTGGGGGAAGTCGCCGCCGAGGAACCGCCGCTGGAGCTGAGCGCGGGGATGGGCGATCTGAAGCGGACCGGCCGGTGGGTCGTGCCGCGCCGGATCTTCGCGCGGTGCTCGATGGGCAGCGTCAAGCTAGACTTCACCGAGGCCGACTGCCGCCACCGCGAGGTCGAACTCGAGGTGCAGTGCGGCTGGGGCAGCGTGACCGTGATCGTGCCGAAGGGCTGGACCGTGCTCACCGGGGCGATCGCGGTCGGGTCCGGCGATTTCGTGCACAAGGCGACCGCGCCCGGCGTCCCCGGCAAGCCGGTGCTGCGGGTGAGCGGCAAGGTCACCGCGGGCACGATCAAGCTCAAGCACTCGCGCCGCTGACGGTTCCCGCCGCCTTTTCGCGCCCTGTAACGGTCTTTTTCGCGCGCCGGAACTGTCGGTGTGGCGCGGTAGTGTTGAAATCAGGGGCTCCCCTAGGCGTACGAACGGTCCGTTCGTACGGGCGGAGGGGCGCGGGTCAGCGGCGGTGCCGGTAGGCCGTGCGTGCGGCGCGCGGGAGCCAGGAGTCGTCGGACGGCGGGTGGAACACCTCGCCGAGGTGGGCGATCAGCTCGGGCAGGCCGCGGTGCTGGTCGCCGGTCCGCCAGACCAGCGAGTGCGGGTAGTACGGCATCGGGCCGCGCACCGGGATCCGGCGCAGGTCGTGGTCCTCCGGCCAGACGATGCTGGTCCGGTCGCCGACGAAGGTGAGCGTGCTCGTCGATTCGGCGACGGTGTCGAGCAGCGCTTCGATACCGAAGTCGGGTCCGGTCGCGTCGACCGTGACGCCGAAGTCCTCGGACAGTTCGCGGTAGAAGTCCGCCCATTCGCTGCCACCGACGATGCCGGGCATCCAGATGCGGAACGGCGCCAGCTCGCTCATCCGGACGGATGTGGCCGCCGCGAGGGGATGCCGGTTGCCCACTACGATCTGCACCGGGTCGAGGTAGGCGAACGCGTGCGCCAGCCCGGCGCCGACCGGCTCGCGGAGATAGGCGAACCCGGCGTCGATCTCGCCGTCCCGCAGCGCGCGCGTCATTTCGTCCGCGTTCTTCAGCGTCACCGCTTCGACCGGGAGGTCGTGGTGCACGCGGCGGAACTCCCGCACGATGTCGGCCGTGCAGACGCGGCGATGCCGCACGTCGACGCGCAGGGGCCGGGTTTCCGGCCGCACCGAGCCGATCGCGTCCTCCACCGCGGCCAGCACCGCACGCGCGCGGGGCAGGAACGTCCGCCCGTCCGCGGTCAGCGCCGCCCCCGTGGCGACGCGGACGAACAGCGCGGTGCCGAGATCGCCCTCCAGCGCGGCGATCCGCTTCGACACGGCCTGCTGGCTGATGCCGACGCGATCGGCGGCCAGCCGGAACTGCCCCTCCTCCGCGACCGCGACGAACGCGCGCACGCCCTCGAAGTTCATGGCCGTGACGGTAACAACCATCAGTTGTCCTCAACGGTACTGGTTCGGACTGCCCCGCGTTCAACGCGGATGGTGCACAACAAGGGTTTGTGCACTGGGGTCCGCCCTACCGGTGAAACGGTGGCTTTCCGGCGTGAGCGCGGTCATCGCGATCTCTAGCGTCGGTGCCTATGAAACGCTTCGCAGCCGCCATCCTCGTCGCTGCTTTGATCGGGAGTACCGGCAGCGCGGCCGCCACGCCCGCGCGGGGCTCGCTCGTCGCCATGACCCCGTTGCGCGAACTGGACCGCTCCGCCACCGCCGCCGAACTGACCGAGACCGGTTTCTCCGCCGACGCGGTGCGGTTCGGCGTCGACACCTACCGGGTCGAATACCGGACGATCGATGCCGCGCACCGCCCGACGACGGCGAGCGGGCTGCTCGCGGTCCCGCGTGGCGGCGCTCGCGCACTGTCGCCGGTCGTCGTCGCGCACGGCACCACGAGCTATCGCGGCGACGCACCGTCCGTGCAGCGGAAGAACTTCGCGACCTCGCCCGCGCTCACCTACGCCGCCGCGGGCTACGCGGCGATCGCGCCGGACTACCTCGGCCTCGGCACCGGGCCCGGCACGCACCCGTGGATGGACGTGCCGTCGGAGACGACCGCTTCGCTGGATCTGCTGCGCGCCGCCCGCACCGCGGTGCCCGGTCGCGCGTTGCGGTCCGAGGTGCTGGTCACCGGGTTTTCGCAAGGCGCGTCGGCGGCGCTCGGGCTCGGCAGGGCACTGGCCGCGCACGAGGAGCCCGCGTTCCGGCTGCGCGCGCTGGCGCCGGTGAGCGGTGGGTACGCGTTCCGGCGAGCCGAAATCCCCGCGTTGCTGCGCGGTGAACTGGAACCGAAGTCGAGCGCGCTGTATTCGGCCTACCTGCTGGTGGCCTGGAACCGGTTGCACCACCTGTACGACACGCCGTCCGAGCTGTTCCGCGCACCCTACGACGCGACGATCGAATCGCTCTTCGACGGCGAGCACACCGGAAAGCAGCTGATGGCGGGCACACCGTCCACTGTGGATCAACTGCTCACGGCGCGCGGTCTGGAACTGCTCCGCCACCCGTCGGAACCGTTCGCCGCCGCGTTGCGCGTCGCGGACGGCGTGTGCTCCGGTTGGCGTCCTGGCGCGCCGCTGCGGATGTACGTGATGCCGGGCGACGACCAGGCCGCGACCGCCAACACTTCCCACTGCGCCAAGGCGTTCCGCGCGGGCGGGGTCGCCCCGGAGGTGGTCGAACTGCCGAAAGCGGTCTACGGCGGATCGACGCACCTCGGCTCGAACGTTTCGGCCACCGCGGACCTCGTGCGCTGGTTCGTTTCGCGGTTCCCGCCGGGATAATCGCGGGATGGACATCTTCGCCGAGGACGGCCACCGGCTGTGGGCACAGGAGCGCGGCGCGGGGGAGCCGGTGGTGTGCTGCCACGGCGGGCCCGGCCTGTGGGACATGTTCGAAGACGTGGCACTGCCGGGCCGGATGATCCGCTGGGACCAGCGCGGCTGCGGCCGCTCGGCACCCGGCGGCCCGTATTCGCTGGCGCGCACCGTCGACGACCTGGACGCGGTGCGGCGCGGCTTCGGGCTGGACCGGATGGCCCTGTTCGGGCATTCGTGGGGCGCGCAGGTCGTGCTGCGGTACGCATTGGACCATCCCGAGCGGGTGTCCAAAGTGGTCTACGTTTCCGGTGTCGGCATCGGCGATCGCTGGCACGCGGAGTTCAGGAAGAAATTCCTGGCACGGCTGGGCGAAGACCGCCCGCGGTGGGAGGAGTTGCGGGCACGCGAGCGCACCCCGGAAGAGGGGCGGGAACTGGCGGTGCTGCAGTGGACGGCGGACTTCGCCGACTCTTCCCGTGCTCGCGAACACGCCGAGGCGATGGCGACACCGTGGTTTGAGGTCAACTACGAGTGCAACGCGGCGATCGCCGCGGAGGAATCGCCTCGGGAGGCTGATCTGGTGGCGGAATGCCGAGGGCTGGCGGTTCCGGTGTTGCTTGTGGACGGTGCCGCGGACCTCCGGCCCCGGTGGGCGGTGGATTCGCTGGCGGAGGCGCTGCCGTCGGGGGAACGGGTGGTCTTGCCCGAGGTGGGGCACGTGCCGTGGCTGGAGGCGCCGGGCGAGTTCTACGCTGCCGTGTCCGGGTTTTTGACGAGTACGACGTAGGGATCGCCGTCGGTGTAGGGCTGTTTGGTGAGCCCCGCTCGTTCGGCCACCGCGATGGCGGCGGTGTTCCCCGGTTTCGTCTCGGCTACCACTGGCCATTGTGGACGGATCTCGGTGGCGAGCGCGAGTGCTTCGCGGGCCATCTCGGTGGCCAGGCCGAGGCCGTGCAGCGCCGGGTCGACGCGGTAGTAGAGATTCCAGTGTGGACCGTCCTCCCCGGTGATGAGCCGGATGCCGCCGAAGCCCGCGATCCGGTTTTCGTACAGCAGTGCCCAGTAGCCGAGTTCGCCCGCTTCCCACACCTCGGCGAAGGCGTTGAGGTACTTCGCCGAGGTTTCCCGCGACGGCGGTTCGCGCGGTGGGGTTTCCCGGGCGCGGAGGGCCGTTTCGAGCGCGTGGAAGGCGTCGAGGTCGGCGCGCTCGACGCGGCGCAGCCGGAGGCGGGCGGTGGTCCGCTCGTACGCGGTCATCGGTGCGCCGCCAGGAACTCGTCGATCAGGGCGTTGACCTCGGCGGGGCTTTCCAGCGCGGCGAGATGCGCGGTGCGGGGCAGCACGGCGAACCGCGCGCCGGGGATCGTGTCGGCCATCGCGCGGGTTTCGGCGACCGGGAAGGTCGCGTCATCCTCACCCGCGACGACCAGCACCGGGGTGCGGATGCCGCCGAACAGCGCGCGCTGATCGGGGCGCCGCGGCACCACGCTCGTCACCGCCCACGACGTCGACCGCGGGTCGGCGCGCTCCGCCGACGCCTTGATCGCGGCCACCACCGCGGGCTTCTCCCGCCGGGTCGTCGGCCCGGCGAACGCGTGCACCACCGATCTCGTCAGGGGCGGGCGGATCCCGCCGAGCAGTTTCGCCACGCGCGTCAGCAGCGGGTATTCGAGCCGCTGCCGCGGACCGGCGGGGGACGCCGTGCAGTTCATCAGCACCGCCGTGCGCACCCGCTCGGGATGGCGGGCGGCGAAGGTGCCGCCGATCATGCCGCCCCACGAGTTACCGACGAAATCGACGTCGGCGAGATCGAGCCCGTCGAGGATGTCCACGACGCAGCGCGCGCACTCGTCGAAGGAGAACCCGCGCGTCAACGGTTCGCTCGCGCCGTGGCCGGGCGGGTCCACGAGCACGACCCGGTGGTCGACCCCGAAGTGCTCGGCCTGCGCCGACCACAGCGAGCCGTCCATCAGCAGGCTCGGCCAGAACAGCATCGCCGGGCCCTCGCCGCCCGCGCGCACCCTGATCCTGCCGAGCACGGTCGGCACGTCGTGATCGGTCAGCTCCATGCGCGGAGTCTGCACCCCTTCCCGCCGTTACGCCCGCTCGAAGACGAGGTCGAAGTCCTTGCGCCAGTTCACCCCCTGATCCTCGGACGCTTCCCAGCGACCGGCGATCCGATCCGGCTCGACCTCGGCGACGAACCGCTGGAACATGTCGGGGTCCTCGCGGTTCAGGGTCCACCGCGTGCCGTCGAAGGTCATGGCGAACACCCGGCAGACGCCTCGTTCGTCGTGGTAGAGCGCCGTGTAGGCGTCGTTCGCGTCGCTGCGGCCGAGTACGAGGACCATCTTGCTGGTGGCCCCGCCCGGCTCCCCCTCCATCGTCCAGCGGACGACCACGAACGCGTCACCGAGCCACTCGGCCGTCGCTTCGCCCGGTACCTCTTGGTCGGCGGGCTCCAGGAACCACGCATCGCTCAACGTCGTCCGCCACGATCCCACCAGCGCGTCCAGCCGCTCCATCGCCTCACTGCGCATCGTTTCCTCCTCTGAGGTCACCGAGCATGCTAGCGCCGGGGTACGACAGTTCCGGGGAAAGTGCCGTTTTCCTGGCGACGGCAAGGAAAACGGCACTCGCGTGGGTCACGCCATCCGCTGTGCCACCCGGTCGCGGCGGGCCGCCACGGCGGACCCGGATTCGCGTCGCGCCATCCGCCGGAGCACCGCGGGCGCCAGCGCGAAACCGAGGACGGCCCAGGCGCCGAGCGCGCCGGCGGTCGCCAGGTGCCGCCACGATTCGCCGATCTCCGCGACCGCCAGCGCGTCCGGCAGCAGCGCCGAGCGCAGGCCGAGCCCGAGCCAGTACACCGGGAACACCTGCGCCACCCACTGCAGCCACTCGGGCATCGCGGTCACCGGGTAGAACACCCCGGAGATCACCAGGAGTCCCATCAGGAGCATGGTGGCCAGGCTGAGGCTCTGCGAATTCGTGAACAGCGAGCCGAGCACCGCGCCGAGCGGCAGCGTCGCGACGAGGCCGAGCGCCGTCATCCCGGCCACCGCGAGCCAGGACGGGGCGAACCCGTCGAACAGGGCCACCGCGGCGACCAGCACGATCGCCAGCACCACCACGGTCAGCCCCGCCTGGGCGAGCACCTTGCCGGTGACGTAGCCGCGCATGCCGTTCGGGGTGGCCTTGGCGCGCAGCAGCGTGCCGTCCTCGCGGTCCATGGTCAGCGCCATCGCCAGTCCCATCACCCCGGTCATCGCCACGTTCATCGCGAGAATGCCGGGAACCGCTTGTGTGCCAAGGGAAAACTTGGTTCCCGGCACGGTGGTGCCGCGCAGCGCGTACATCACCACGACGGTCGCGGCGGGGAAGAACAACCAGCCGATGAGTTGCATCGGGCTGGTCAGGACCTGGCGCAGCTCGATCCAGCCGCGGTGCGGCCCGGTGCGGAACGCGGTCATGCCGTCACCTCCGCCAGCTCGGCGGGCGCTTCGGTGCGGGCGCCGGATTCGAACTCCCGCACCATGCTCAGGTAGACGTCCTCGAGCCGGACCCTGCGCACCGCCAGGTCGCTCAGCGCGTCACCGTGCCGATCGAAGAGGCCGCGCACGTGCGCGGTCGCGTCGGCCACCGAGTCCACAAAGGATTCACCGGCGACCCGGTAGGCGACTTCGTCCTTTCCAGACACTCGCGCGGCCAGCTCGGCCGGCGTGCCGTCGGCGACGATCCGCCCGCCGAGCAGGAGCACGATGCGGTCGCACAGCTTTTCCGCCTCGTCGAGGTCGTGCGTGGTGAGCAGGATCGTGGTGTCCTCGCGCGAGGACAGCGCGCGCACCAGTTCGTGGAAGTCTTGGCGCGCTTGCGGATCGAAGCCGACCGTCGGCTCGTCGAGGAAGAGCAGATCGGGTTTGCCGACGAGCCCGACGGCCACGTCGAACCGCCGCCGCTGCCCACCGGAGAGCCTGCCGACGGGGGTGCGCGCGTGCTCGGTGAGGCCGACCAGCGCGATCAGTTCGTCGGCGTCGTAGGGCCTTGGCCGGGTGGGTGTCCCGTATGGCGCGTAGTAGCGGCCGAGGTGGTCGAGCAGTTCGCGGACGCGCCATTTCGCGTGGTCGCGCCAAGACTGCAGCACGATGCCGAGCCGCGCGCGCCACTGTTCGCCGCCTTCGTCGGGATCCACGCCGAGCACGCGCACTTCGCCGGCGGACCGCTTCCGGAAGCCTTCGAGTATTTCGATCGTGGTGGTCTTGCCCGCCCCGTTCGGGCCGAGCAGGCCGAGTACCTCGCCTCGGCGGGCGTGGAGGTCCACGCCGTGCAGCACGTCGGTGGTGCCGTAGCGCATCCGCAGCCCGCTGGTTTCGAACTCTGGTTTAGGAGGAATGTTCCGTGCAGCCATGCCTTCAAGTGTTTCATTGAAGGACCCGTTGAAACTTCGTTGAAACATGCGGCGAAAAGCTCGCGCCAAGCCTCAAACGGTGGCTAAGGCGTGGCGAGTGCGATGGGGGTGTCGCCGCAGCGGCGGAGCGCGGCGACCGGTTCGGCGCCCGCGGTCCACCAGCGCGGCACGTCGACGTCGCGCAGGAGCGAGCCGGTGGCCAGCCGCGCGCTGTTGGACACGATCACGCGGCCCTGCGCGTTGACGAGCGCGGCGCGTCCGCCGAGCGGGCGCAGCTTCGGCTGCAGCGCGCGTTCGACCTGCCGCACGAACACGTCCGCGCCCACGACACCGGCGAACACGCCGTCGCGCCGCGCGGGCACGGTGAAGGTGAGCGTGTACTCGTCGGTGCAGAGGTAGTCGACGTACGGGCCGTTGATGTGCCGCTTGCCGGTGTCCCTCGGCACCGTGAACCACGACTGCCGCGTGTAGTCGAGAAAGGTGGGGCTCGCCGGGTCGAGGCTGATGAACAGCTGCGACGGCGGGCCGCCCGCGGGGTCGCTCGTCCACCATTCGAAGCCGAACCGCTGGTCGGCGAGGATGTCCGGGGCCGCGACGAACCCGGCGCCGACCACCAGCCCGCCGAGGCAGTCGACGACCCTGGGGCGCAGCCGGTCGAGATCCGACGCGCGGGCGCCCGCGTCACCGAGCAGGGCCTCCACGTCGGTCAGCACCGGCTTCAACCGGTCGAAAACACCTTCCACCAGCGCGGAAACCTGCTCGACGATCTCGTCGCCCGCTTGCGTGCGCGTGTCGTTCACGATGCTCTTCCTCCGATGCGCGGATGCCGCACATTACGGGGCCAGAAGGTCGAAGTGCACCTCTGCCAACCGGTCTATCGCGTCGAGGATGTGTTCCTCGGTCAGTTTCCTGGCCAGGTCGCCGTCGCCGCGTGCGATCGCGGCCGTGATCGCGCGGTGCTCGGCGTGCGCCGCCCGTCTCGGCTCGTCGGCGGTGGCGAACGGCAGCCAGAGCAGGCCGCCGTGCTCGCCCTGGAGCCGTACCTCCTGGTGGGTCAGCCGCGGTGACTGGGCCGCGGCCGCGACCTCGAGGTGGAACTGCCGTTCGGCGCGCGAGATCGCGACCCCGGTGGCGGTGCGGACGTCCTCGGTCGCGAGTTCGAGCCGCTCGACGTCCTCCCGCGTGGCGCGTTCGGCGGCCAGTTTCGCGGCGGCGCCCGCGATCGCGAGGTAGTGGTCGCCGACGTCGCGCAGATCGCTGAGCGACACCGTGCTGAGCCGGTCCCGCCAGGTCGCGAGCGTGGGCTCGCCGGGTGCCTTGACGAAGCTGCCGCCGCTGCGGCCGCGCCGGGTTTCGACGAGACCTTGCTGCCGCAGCGCGACCAGCGCCTCCCTGATGGTCACCGTGGAGACGCCGAAGAGCCCGGCGAGATCGGCTTCGCTCGGGAGCTGTTCGCCGTCGGAGAGCAGGCCGAGGGTGATCGCGTCGACGAGCCGCGCGGTGACCGCCTCGACCCGGCCCGGCTGGCCGAGCGGCGCGAACATGGCGGATCGCGCGGTGTGCGACATGCCCTGGCCCATCGCTGCCATCGACTCCCTTCGCCGTTGGTCCGGCAACCCGATGGCACCAATCTTGCCTCAAACTCTTGTCATATTACATATGGAGTCATATGTTTAAGCGCCATCACGGACCGAGCAGATCGCGTCGCCGAGAGCGACCGGGGCACGAGGAGTTCGCAGTGCGGCAGCTCAACCACTTCATCGGCGGTGCCTACGCCGAACCGGCAGGCAGGGTCGCCGAGATCGTCGATCCGGTGACGGGGCGCGCCTTCTGCACCGCGCCCGTCGCGGGCCCCGAGGAGGTCGACCACGCGCTCCGGGTCGCCGCGAAGGCGTTCGAGAGCTGGCGCGAGACCACTCCGGCCCAGCGGCAGCTCGCGTTGCTGAAGATCGCCGACGTCCTCGAAGAACGGGCCGAGGAGATCGTGCGCGTCGAGTCGGAGAACACCGGGAAACCGCTCGCGCTCACGATGTCCGAAGAGATTCCGATGGTGCTGGACCAGGTCCGGTTCTTCGCGGGCGCGGCGCGCGTGCTCGAAGGGCGGGCGGCGGGGGAGTATCTAGAGGGGTTCACCTCGTACGTGCGCCGCGAGCCCGTCGGCGTCTGCGCGCAGGTCACGCCGTGGAACTACCCGCTGCTGATGGCGATCTGGAAGATCGCGCCCGCGCTCGCCGCCGGGAACACCATCGTGCTCAAGCCGTCGGACACCACGCCCTGTTCGACGCTGCTGCTCGCCGAGATCTGCGGCGAATTCCTCCCGCCGGGCGTGTTCAACGTGGTGTGCGGCGACCGCGACACCGGGCGCGCGCTCGTCGAGCACGAGATTCCCGCGATGGTCTCGATCACCGGGTCCGCGCGGGCGGGGATCGAGGTCGCGGGCGCGGCGGCGAACGACGTCAAGCGCGTGCACCTCGAACTCGGCGGCAAGGCGCCGGTGGTGGTCTTCGCCGACGCCGATCTCGAAGCCGCGGCCGCCGCGATCGCCGAGGCCGGGTACTTCAACGCCGGCCAGGACTGCACCGCGGCCACCCGCGTGCTCGTCGACGACGAGGTGCACGACGAGTTCGTCGCCGCGCTCACCCGCGTGGCCGAAGCGGCGAAGACCGGGAAACCCGATGACGAGACCGTCGCGTTCGGACCGCTGAACAACGCCGACCAGCTGAGCAAAGTGGACGGTTTCATCCGCAGACTCCCCGCGCACGCGACAGTCCACTGTGGAGGTCGCAGAGCGGGCTCGGAAGGCTACTTCTACGAAGCCACCGTGGTTTCCGGCGTGCGGCAGGACGACGAGATCAGCCAGCACGAGGTGTTCGGCCCGGTGATCACCGTGCAGCGGTTCTCCGGTGAGGCCGACGCGCTCGCCTCCGCCAACGGCGTTCCGTACGCGCTCGCGTCCTCGGTGTGGACGAAGGACCACCAGCGCGCGCTCCGGATGTCCGCGAAGCTCGACTTCGGCTGCGTCTGGATCAACACGCACATCCCGCTGATCGCCGAGATGCCGCACGGCGGGTTCAAGAAATCGGGCTACGGCAAGGATCTCTCGCTCTACGGGCTCGAGGACTACACCAGGGTCAAGCACGTGATGAGCGCGTTGTGAGCGTCGGCGTCGAAAGGACCACCATGCCAAACCAATCACCCGCCGCCGCGCCGGAAGCCGCGCTCGCGGCCACCGACGTGCCCGCGATCCGGCTTCGCGGTCTGCGCAAGCACTTCGGCGACGTGCACGCCGTCGACGGGGTGGACATCGACATCGCGCACGGCGAGTTCTTCTCGATGCTCGGCCCGTCCGGTTCGGGCAAGACCACGGTGCTGCGCATGATCGCCGGGTTCGAGCTGCCGACCGGCGGCACGATCGAGCTGCACGGCGAGGACGTCAGCAGGCTCGCGCCGTTCGACCGCGACGTGAACACCGTCTTCCAGGACTACGCGTTGTTCCCGCACCTGAACGTGCGGCAGAACGTCGAATACGGGCTGCGCGTGCGGCGCGTGCCCAAGGCCGAGCGGCGGGAGCGCGCGATCGAAGCGCTCCGCACGGTGCGGCTGGAGGAGTTCGGCGACCGCAAACCGGGCCAGCTCTCCGGCGGGCAGCGGCAGCGGGTGGCGCTGGCCCGCGCGCTGGTGAACCGGCCCAAGGTGCTGCTGCTCGACGAACCGCTCGGCGCGCTGGACCTGAAGCTGCGGCACACCATGCAGACCGAGCTCAAGCAGATCCAGCGCGAGGTCGGCATCACGTTCATCTTCGTCACGCACGACCAGGACGAGGCGCTGACCATGAGCGACCGCGTCGCGGTGTTCGACGGCGGGCGCATCGAACAGGTCGGCACCCCGCGCGAGGTGTACGAGCGGCCGGAGACCGCGTTCGTCGCCGGGTTCGTCGGCACCTCGAACCTGCTTCGCGGCCGTGGCGCGGAAAGCGTGCTCGGCAAGCGCGGCGTGTTCAGCATCAGACCCGAGAAGATCCGCATCGACGGCGATCTGTCCCGCACCGCCGCGCCGGGGGAGACCAGTGCCACCGGCACGGTCACGAACGTCGTCTACGCCGGGGCGACCATGCGCTACGAGGTTTCCCTCGACGCGGGCGGCAGGCTTTCGGTGGTGCGCCAGAACGATTCCCCGCCGCCGGAGTTCACCGACGGCAGGGTGCGGCTGAGCTGGTCGCACGAGCACAACTTCCCCGTCTCCGCCCCCATAACGTCCGAAGTGGACTGATCAGCGAAAGGGTTGTCATGAAGAACAGGAAGCTGGCGGTCGCCGGACTGCTCGGCGCGGGCCTGCTGCTCGCCGCCTGCGGCACTTCGGGAAGCGGTTCGTCCAGTGCGCCTCCCGGCGCGCAGGGGTTCACGCCACCCACGCTGGAGCCGCTCGGGCAGCTCGGCCAGCCCGAAGGCGCGCTGAACGTGCTGGCGTGGCCGGGATACGCGGAAAACGGCGCGAACGACCCGAAGGTCAACTGGGTCACGCCGTTCGAGCAGGAAACCGGCTGCAAGGTCAACGTCAAGCCGTTCGGGACCTCGGACGAGGCCGTCAACCTGATGAAGACCGGTGACTACGACGTGGTTTCCGCCTCCGGCGACGCGTCGTTGCGGCTGGTCGCCTCCGGTGACGTCGAGCCGGTGAACACCTCGCTCGTGCCGAACTACGCCGACGTGTACGGGTTCCTCAAGAACAAGCCGTGGAACAGCGTCAACAACGTCTCCTACGGCGTCCCGCACGGCTGGGGCGCGAACCTGCTCACCTGGCGCACCGACAAGGTGACCCCGCCGCCGAACTCGTGGTCGGTGATGTTCGACCAGAATTCGCCGTACAAGGGCAAAGTGATCGCCTACGACTCGCCCATCTACATCGCCGACGCCGCGCTGTATCTGCAGAAGCACCAGCCGGAGCTGGGCATCAAGGACCCGTACGCGTTGGACGACAAGCAGTTCAAGGCCGCGGTCGACCTGCTCAAGCAGCAGCGCCCGCTGGTGAACGAGTACTGGTCGGACTACCTCAAGGAAAGCCAGGCGCTCAAGAACGGCGACGGGGTGGTCGGCACCGCGTGGCAGGTCACCGTGAACCTCACGAAGAGCGAAGGCGCGCCGGTGGAATCAGTGCTGCCGACCGAAGGCGCCACCGGGTGGTCGGACACCTGGATGGTGTCGGCGAAGTCGAAGCACAAGACGTGCGCCTACAAGTGGATGAACCACATCATCTCGCCGAAGGTCAACGCGCAGGTCGCCGAGTACTTCGGCGAAGCACCCGGAAACGCCAAGGCGTGCGCGGAAACCACGGACAAGAAGCACTGCGACACCTACCACGCGGGTGACGCCGAGTTCGCCAAGAAGATCTCGTACTGGACCACCCCGATCGCCCAATGCCTCGACGGTCGCACCGACGTCAAGTGCAAGGACTACGGCGAGTGGACTCGTGCTTGGACCGAAATCAAGGGCTGAGTCCCTGGCCTGACCGGAGGCGCCGCGGGCCCCACCCCCGCCCGCGGTGCCTCCCCTTCCCGGAGGTTCCCCGATGGTTTCGGCGAGTTCGCTCTCCCGCTTCATGTACCGGAAACCGCGGCTGCGGCTGGGTTTCCTGCTGTCCGTGCCGCTGCTGTGGCTCGGCATCGCCTACCTCGGCGCGCTGGCGGCGCTGTTCGTCACCGCGTTCTGGCACACCGACACCTTCACCGGCAAGGTGGTCACCGAGTGGTCGTTCGACAACTTCGTCACGCTCTTCCACGACGCGGTGTACCGCTCGATCACGTTGCGCACACTGGGAATCGCGGCGCTGGTGACGGTGATCGACGCGGTGATCGCGTTCCCGATGGCCTTCTACATGGCGAAGTTCGCGTCGCGGCGAGCGCGGCGGCTGCTCGTGATCGCGGTGATGACCCCGCTGTGGGCGAGCTACCTGGTGAAGGCGTACGCGTGGCGGACCATGTTGTCCGGCAACGGAGTGCTGCACTGGCTGCTGGCACCGTTCGGAATGGACGGTCCGGGTTACGGTGTGCTGGCGACCGTGATCACGTTGTCCTACCTGTGGTTGCCGTACATGATCCTGCCGATCTACGCGGGGCTGGAACGCCTTCCTGACTCCCTTGTGGACGCTTCCGGTGATCTCGGCGCGAAGTCGTTCCGCACGTTCCGGTCGGTGGTCCTGCCGCTGACCTTCCCCGCCGTGGTGGCCGGTTCGATCTTCACCTTTTCGTTGTCGCTCGGGGACTACATCGCGGTGAAGATCGTCGGCGGCACCAGCCAGATGCTCGGCAACGTCGTCTACGACAACATCGGCGCGGCCAACAACCTGCCGTTCGCGGCGACCGTGGCCACCGTGCCCGTGGTGATCATGCTCGTCTACTTGGCCGCAGTGCGCCGAACCGGCGCGCTCGACAACCTGTAAATGCAACAACGGCAGAAGCTTGCGTGGCGGTGCGGGTGGCGGCGCGAGCTGACGGCCACCCAAGCGGCTCCGCCGCTTCAGGAACAGAGACTAGGAGTCCGTCGTGGTGATTTCGAAGAAGGTCAAGTACCTTCTGCTCGCGGCGCTGGTGCTCGGGCTCGCGGTGCTCTACTTCCCGCTGCTCGTGGTGCTGCTCAACTCGTTCAACACCGACACCACGTTCGGCTGGCCGCCTTCGGGGTTCACGCTGGAATGGTGGTCGCGCGCGATTTCGAACGACGGCGCGGTCAGTGCACTGTGGACGAGCGTGCAGGCGGGGCTCGCGGCCACCGCGATCGCGCTCGTGCTCGGCACGATGGCCGCGTTCGCGTTGCAGCGCTACCGCTTCTACGGCCGCAACCCGGTGTCGCTGCTGATCATCCTGCCGATCGCGCTGCCGGGGATCGTCACCGGTATCGCGCTCAACAACGCGTTCCGGACGATCCTCGGCATCGACCTCGGGCTGTTCACCGCGATCGTGGCGCACGCGACGTTCTGCGTCGTGGTGGTGTTCAACAACGTGGTGGCCAGGCTGCGGCGGATGGGCGGCAACCTCGAAGAGGCGTCGATGGACCTCGGCGCGAACGGCATCACCACGTTCCGGCTCGTCACCTTCCCGATGCTGCGCTCGGCTTTGCTCGCGGGTGGCCTGCTCGCGTTCGCGCTGTCGTTCGACGAGATCATCGTGACCACGTTCACCCTGGGCACCGGAATGGAAACGCTGCCGATCTGGATCTACAACAACCTGTTCCGGCCGAACCAGGCGCCAATCGTGAACGTCGTCGCGGCCGTGCTGATCGTCGCCTCGACGGTGCCGGTCTACTTGGCGCAGAAGCTTTCCGGCGGCGATTCGGCGAGCGGCGGGAGGCTGTGATCGCTTTCGGCCGTGCCCGGTACTCGCGCCGGGAAATCGGCTCTGGTAAGGGCTTCTGCTGCCTCGGCGGGGAACTGGTGATGCCGTGAAGGTGGCTTTCGGGGAATGTAGCGCCCCGAAGGTCACTTTCGGGGCATGCGGGTCGCGGCGGTGGAGCGTGCGAGGGGTGGATTTGTGGCGTCTGGCGCCCCGAAGGCCACCTTCGGGGCATGCGCAGCCTTGCCCGCACGCCCGCGAGGGCCGAGAATGTGGCGCTAGAGTCCCCGAAGGTGGCCTTCGGGGACTGACCCCGCCACTGATATCGCGGAGCCGACCGCGACCCGTCACCTGATATCACTGGGACTTTCCGAGCCAGATCCTCCGCGGATCCCACTGTGGCTTTCGGGGCGCTGCAAGGCTAGTGGCCGCGGCGGCGGGTGATCGTGCGGTCGAAGAGGACGGCTGGGATGACGAGAAGTGCGAGTCCGGCACCGATCCAGGGGAGTGCGGTGAGCCCGGCGCCCGCGTTGAGGGCGATTCCCGCGAAGACGGGGACGAGGCTGATACCGAGCTGGAACATCGACACGGTGGCCGATCCGGCGAGGGTGGGCGCCTCCGCCGCGAGCGTGAACACCCGCCCGTAGATGGCCGGGTTGAGCACGAATCCCGCGATCCCGAGCAGCGGGACGACGACGAGGACCGCGATGACGTGCGAGGCGAGCAAGGCGAGCGCGATCGAACACAGAGCGATTCCTGTCGCCCCCAGCAGAAGCGCGGGGAACGGGCGGATGTCGGCGATCCGCCCGCCGAGCGAGAGCCCGGCGAAGGCCCCGATGCCGAACAGCGCGAGGACCGCGGGGACCCACGCGGACGGGAGGCCGGTGAGATCGGTCAGGATCGGCGCCAGGTAGTTGTACGAGATCATGTAGGCGGCGGTGCTCAGGAGGGTGGCGGCGTACACGGCGAACAGCCGCGGCTGCTTCATGGCGCGGAGTTCCCGCCGCACACTGGGTTCCGCGGACGGTTCGGTCGCGGGCACGGCGGCCAGCGTCAGGACCGCGGCGAGCACGGTCAGTGCGCTCACCGCCCAGAAACCGCCCCGCCACCCGGTGAAATGGCTGAGCAGCGCGCTGGCCGGGCCTCCGGCGATCATCGCGACGCTCAGCCCGCTGACCACCACCCCCGACGCGCGCGCGGTGCGGTCCGCCGGGACCAGGTTGACCGCGGTCACCGCCGCGATCGCCCAGAACCCGGCATAGGCGAGCCCGCAGAGGAACCGGGTGGCCAGCAGCACGCCGTAGCTGCCGGTCGACAGGCCCACGGCGAGCGAAGCGGCGAACACCAGCTGCGTGGCCACCAGCGTGGTCCGGCGCGGCCAGCGCAGGGTCAGCACCGCCATGGGCGGCCCGCCGAGCACCACCGCGACCGCGAACGCGGTGATCAGCGCCCCGGCGGCGGGCAAGCTGATCCGCAGGTCCTCGGCGATCGCGGGCAGCACGCCCGCCACGAGGAACTCGGTGCTGCCCATCGCGAGCAGGCTGAAGGCGAGCAGGTAGACGCCAAGGGGCAGCTTCGTGGCAGGGCGCGGCGGGTCGAGCACGGGCATGGGGTTTTCCTTGCGGCTAGGCGGATCCGCTCTCCCGGAGCGGACCTCCAGCCTGGATTCCGCACCCACCCCGCGGCAAATTCCTGTTGCCGAAACCGGGAAACGGGGGCGAGTCCCGCCCCGCATGGAGCCCGCGCGCGAGCTTCGCCCGCCATGCCCCGAAGGCCACCTTCGGGGAATCTAGCGCCACTTTCGCGGCCCTCGCAGGCGTGCGGCCGGGGCTTGCGCATGCCCCGAAGGTGGCTTTCGGGGAATGTAGCGCCCCGAAAGCCACTTTCGAGGCATGGAGCCGGACCCCGAGGATCACGCGGGCGCGGGAAGGGGAGCGGTCAGGCGTTTCGCGCGACTCGCCAACGCGGTCACCAGGGCTTCCAGGGGGCCGCGGCCCGCGGTGGCGCGCCAGGCCAGGCCGATCAGCAGTGCGGCCGCGGCTTGCAGGAGGTAGCCCTCGGTGGCGCCGTACTGGTCGTAGTCGGAGTTGATGAACACGATGTGCGCGACATACAGCGTCAGCGTCATGCTGCCCGCCGCGGCGAGCGGGCCCAGCACGGCGGCGCGCACCCGCCGCGCCCATTTCCCGGTCAGGTGCCCGAGCAGGAGCAGCAGTCCCAGCACGCCGATCGCGGTACCGGTCGTGCCGATTAAGTCCAGCGGCGTGCTGGTGTGCGGCGCGTCGACGGCGAGCCACCACCACGTCGACGACGGCACCGTGCCATCCCCGCCCAGTGCCAGCATTTCCGCGGTTTCGGCCGAGGTGAGGATGCTTCCCGGCATCGCGGTCCAGATGTGCACGAGCCCGCCGAACCTGGTGAGCAGCAGCGAAGACACCACCGACGAGCCGACGGCCATCGCCACCCCGGCGGTCAGCATCGCGGCCGCGACCTTGACGCTGCGCAACGAGAGCCGCCCGACCACGATTCCCGCGCACAGGTACGCCATCCACGGCAGCGCCGGGTATTCGCCGTTCACGGCAAGCTCGGTCAGCAGCGTCATCGGCTGGTGCACCAGATCGGAGACGGTCGGGTTGTCGAGGTTCGCCAGCGGCAGGTGCGCCAGCCACACGTGGCTCGCCACGGGCATGCCGACCGCGAACGCGGCGCCGAGCGCGCCGACCACCGGCGTCGGCAGGAACACCAGCGGCACGGCCAGCAGGAACATCACGCCGTAGTACGGCAGGATCACCGCGCCGAACGACGCGTCGGCGTAGCCGAGCGCGAGCCCGATCGCGGTCACCGCGAGCGCCCGCATCACGAGCATCGACGCGGTCGGCAGTGCGTCGCGCCGCTTCACGCGCGCCCGCCCGGTCATGAACGCGATCCCCACCCCGGCCAGCACCGCGAACCCGGCGGCCGCGCGCCCGCCGAACACTGCGAACGTCCACGTCGGACTACCGTCCGGTTTGGACTCGTAGAGCGAATGCACGGCGATCATGCCGAGCAGCGCGATCCCGCGCGTGGCGTCGATCGCGACCAGCCGGGTGTTCACGATCTCATCACCGCGTCGACGAGTTCCAGTCCCAGCCCGCCGTTCCTCGGCACCGCGAGCCCGGCGTCGGTGAACCAGTCCTCGGTCGCTTCGGGATGTGGTCCGACGACGCCGACCTTGCCCGCGCCGAATTCGGTGACCACGGCGGCGATCGTGTCGTTCGGGTAGCGCGCGAGCACGGTCGCGCGTGCGCCGCTGTCGAGCCAGAAGTACGGCCCGTCCTGGAAGAACAGCGTGTGCGCGCGTCCGGAGCCGTACACGCGCACGAGCGCGTTCTCGTCGTGGGACACCGTCGCGGCGCGGGTGATGATGTACTGGTCGGTGTCGCCGGGCAGCAACCCGAATCCGGGGGTCGCGCCCGCGAGGTAACCGCCGAGGCAGAACCCGAGGTACGCGCCGCCCTCGGAGACGAAGTCGCGGATCGCGTCGCGCCGCTTCTTCAGGTGGGGGTAGGCGTCTTCGAGGGTCCCGCCGCCGGGTTGTGCGTACAGCACGGCTTGGTCGAGGGTTTTCCGCTTGAGCTTCAGCGCCTCGTCAGGGCCGACGTAGCGGACGTCGAAGTCCCACTGGCTCGATTCCAGCAGGTTCGCGACCGCTTCCGGGCAGCCTTCCGTCGTGGCGGGGCCGCGGTAAACCAGCGCGAGGTTCATCGGACCCCCTGCGCGGGAATTCCGTGCCAGCGCGTGCTTTTCGGCAACCGTTCGCCCTTCATCAGCAGCGACAGCGAACCGAGCGACACCTCCTCGCCGACCACTGCGTCGTACAGCACGATCGCCCTGGTGCCGATCGTGCTCCCGGCCTCGATGGTCACTCGCGACATCTTCATCACCCTGTCCTCGAATAAATGGGTCTGCAGTGAGGATTCCGTGCCGACGGTCGCGTCGTCGCCGACGTGCACGAGATCGAATTCGGTGAGATAGGTGGTGCCGATCCAGGTGCGGCGCCCGATGTCGGCGCCGAACCAGCGCAGCACCGGCGGCAGGAACGGCGTCCCCACGAGCATTCCGACACCGGCGGGAACGGCGGCCGCCTCGTAGAGCCCGGTGACGAACTCGGCCCGCCGCACGAACGGGCTCCACAGCGGTTCGACGCGGGGCCGGTACTTCCCGACGACGTTGCGCTTCGTCGCCGCGCAGTAGCCGATGACCGCGATGGCGGCCGCGATCGCGACGAACGGCGAAACCAGCGCGGGGACGATCAGGTAGTTGCCTTCCGCGAGCCCGGACAGCACCAGCAGGTAGAGGTAGAAGCTGACGCCGAGCACCGACGCGGGCAGCGTCGCGCGGCAGAACTCGATCGCCAGCCGGTGCGCGATCACCTTGCGCGGCGGGGAAAACGTCTCCTCCTCACCGAAGTCGCCGAAGTCGCCGCTGTCCTGCCGCACCGGCAGATGCATCGCGGGCGAGCCGAGCCACGACGTGTCCTGAGGCACGCCGTCGGACGGCGGCACCGTGCCGACGCCGACGAGCGAACCGGAGCCCATGCTCGTCCCGGCCGGGACGAACGCGGCGTTCCCGATGAACGCGCGGCTGCCGATTTCGGTGGGCAGCAGCACCACCCTGCCGTTCGCGAAGGTCGCGCAGCCGACGCTCGCCATGTCCGCGACGAACGTTTCCGCGCCGAGCGTGAGCAGGTCCGGGTCGAGATGCGCGGCCGTCGACACCTCGGCGCGCCGTCCGATCCGCGCGCCGAGCAACCGCAGCCACGGCACCGTGTACAGCGTGGCGTAGAGCGAATTCGTGAACAGGAGGCTGAATTCCAGCAGCTTGTCCACGATCCACTTGCGCACGCCGAGCATCGAGCGGACACCGAACACCCCGACCGGGATGGTGCGCAGCACGGCGCGCTTTCCCAGCGCCACCACCGCGCACACGGTGAGCACGAACACCGGCCCGGCGAACACCGTCGCGACGAGCCCGGCCAGCACGCCCCAGCCGAGCAGCGCCCACCACACGAGCGCCACCCCGGGCACGATCATCGCGATCGCCACCACTTCGAGGAACGCCAAGCCGCACAAGGAAACCGCGACGTGGTGCGGCCGCCAGCCGCGCAGTTCGCCGCGCGCGGCCAGGACGGATTCCGTCGACGCCTCCAGCGCGTCGACGGGTTCGGCGGGAGATCCCGACCAGCGCGCCCCGGCCGGGATGTGCTGGTGCTGGCCGAGCACGGACTGCTCGCCGAGCGCCGCCCGTTCGCCCACGGTGCTTCCCGGCTCCAGCACCGCGTTCGCGCCGACGAAGGCGCCGCGCCCGACGGTGATCGGCGCGACCACCACCCAGCCGTCCTCCACCCGCCACGGCCGCAGCACCGCGCCGTAGCCGATCGACGCGTCGGGTCCGATGTGGACCATCGAGGGCAGGCTGATCGAACTGCTCGCGATCGTGGTCCGCCGCCCGATCTTCGCGCCGAGCACGCGCAGGTACACCGCCATCAGCGGAGAACCGCTGAGCACCGGCAGCGGGCCGACCGCGAGCAGCAGGTCGAGCACCCACAGGCGCAGATAGGTCGGGCCCCACAGGCGGTAGCGGCCCGGCCGGATCCCGGCGGACAGCGGCCTCGCGAGCAGCGGCGGCACCACCCAGCGCACGCCGAGGTAGCTCACCAGTATCGCGACGAGCAGTTCCACCAGCACGTCGACCGACACGTCGCCGTCGTTCTGGGTGTACACATAGGACACCGGGAGCGTGACGAGCAGCAGCAGGCCGTAGATCGCCACCGCCTGCGCCGCGCCAGCGCCGCCGATGCGGCGGGCGGAGTGCCGGATCGGCGGAACCCTCGGCGGCAGCGCGGCTCCCGGCGCGGGCTGCGCGTCGAGCTGTTTCGCGAGCGCGCGCACGGTCGGGTTCGCGTAGAGGTCGCGGACCGCGGGGCTCGTCCCGATCCCGCGGGCCCGCAGCAGGGACACGACCTGCGCGGCCAGCAGGGAATGGCCGCCGAGATCGTCGAAGAAGTCCGCTTCCACGGACAGCTCGGCGGCCACCAGCCCGAAGGTCTCGGCCCACACCTCGCGCACCCGCGTTTCCAGCTCGCCCTCGGCGTCGACCACGGGGCCGTCGACGAAGGTCAGGCGTTTTCCGGCAGGGAACGGGAGTTTCGCCCGGTCGACCTTGCCGCTGGGCATGACCGGCAGCGCGGGCAGCACGTCGAGGAACGCGGGCACCATGTACGCGGGCAGTCGCTTGTGGACCTCCTCGTGCAGCCGTCGCGAAATGTCCACATCGGACTCCGCGCCGGGCGCGCGCACGATGAAGGCGACCAGTTCGGGTGCGCCGTCGGCCGGGGCGACCAGCGCCGCCACCGCTTCGGACACCTCCGGATCGGCGAGCAGGATGTTTTCGATCTCGCCGAGATCGACGCGGTAGCCGCGGATCTTCACCTCGGCGTCGGCGCGCCCGAGGTATTCGATCTCCCCGTCTTCGGTGTACCGGCCGAGGTCGCCGGTGCGGTACAGCCGCCCGCCACCGCTGAGCGGGTGCTCGATGAACTTGTCCGCGGTCAGCTCCGGCCGTCCCACGTAACCGCGCGCGACCCCGGGGCCGCCGAGGCAGATTTCGCCGACGTGCCCGTCCGGGACCGGGCTCCGCGCCTCGTCGAGCAGGAACGCGGAGTAGGTCGGCAGGGGCTTCCCGATCGTCACGGTGCGGCCGGGCAGCAGCTCGCACCAGGTCGCGGTCACCGTCGCTTCGGTGGGGCCGTAGGTGTTGAGGATGCGGCGGCCCTTGCGCGCCCACCGCTCGACGAGCTGGGCCGGGCAGGCTTCGCCGCCGACCAGCAGCGACCTGATCAGCGGCAGTTCGCGCGGGATGGTCGCCAGCAGCGTCGGCACGCAGTAGAGCACCGAAACCCGGCGCTGTTCCAGGAAGTCCGCGAGTTCCGCGCCCAGCCTGCGCGAATCGTTCGGCCCGGCCACCAGCGTCGCGCCGACCGACCAGGTCGGCCAGATCTCCTCGATCGAGAAGTCGAACGAGATTGTCATGCCCTGGTAGACGCGGTCCGACGGCCGCACGTCGTAGACCTCCGGCACGACGTCGAGGAAGTTGCAGATGCTCGACTGCGCGACCTCGACCCCTTTCGGCCTGCCGCTGGAGCCCGAGGTGTAGATGACGTAGGCAGCCGGGTCGGGGTCGTCCGCGCCCAGTTCCGGCGGGGTGGCGGGCGCTGCGGCCAGTTCCCGGCCCGCCGCGTCGAGGTCGAGGGTCCGGCAGGCGAGCCCGTCGACCGCGAGATCACCGGTGGTCAGCAGCAGATCGACGGCCGAATCCTCGGTGATGTAGGCGATCCGGTCCGGTGGGGAGGCCGGGTCGATCGGCACGAAGGCGGCGCCGGACTTGCCGACGCCGAGCAGCGCGACGTAGGTGTCGAACGAGCGGTGCAGCAGGATCGCCACTCGCGATCCTTCGCCGATCCCGCGGCCGCGCAGCACGTGCGCGAGCCGGTTCGCGCGTTCGTCCAATTCGGCGTAGGTCAGGCCGTCGTCTTCGCGTTCCACCGCGACGGAACCGGGGAACCGGCGCGCCGCGGCCTCGAAGACCTGGTGGAGCCGACGGCAGGGGACAGGGCGTTCGGGAGCCGGGCCGAGCCGGTCGCCGGAAAGTTCGGAAACCGTCATCTCCCGGCATCCCCTCTGCCGGGGCGGTGTTCGCGGGGAAAGGGGAAGACGTGCACAGTTCGACCTCTTCGACAGAATCAGGGCATCGTCGGGCGCCGTTGCCTGGTGGGGTGCCGAAATACGGATCGATCATCGGGAGTCCGGTGTTACGCGCCCGTAAGAAAAAGATCATGAACCAGGTAACGAAAAGGGTGTGTATCACTTTGTGAGACGTCCTGACCGGCGAAAAGTCGGAAAAGTTACCGGAAGGTCCCCGTCGCACGGAGTGCGAACACCCATTGATTCAAGGTGGCGCAAGGGGTAATTCTGCCGTTGTTCACTTCAGTGGCGATATGCATCATGATCATTTCTGATTCCGGAACACAACCCGCTTGGCGGATGATCTCCGGGTGCTGCCGGGGTAAAGTCCGCGGCAATTTCTCAGCCCGGCGCGGCCAGGTCGTCACCGTGGCGGGTCCGCCGGTAGACGACGCGGCGCCCGGCGCGCTCGCCGACGACGAGGCCCGCGTCGCGCAGCACGGCCAGGTGCCCGCCGACGGTGCCCAGCGAAAGGTCCAGCAGCGCGGCGAGCTCGCTGCTGGTCGCGGGGCGGTCGAGTTCGGTCAGGATCGCGGCCCGGTTCTCGCCGAGCAGCCTGCCCAGCGCGCCGCGCGGTCGTTCGCGCGCCTCGGCGGCGAACCCGCGAGCCGGGTACACCAGCGCGTGGCGATCGGGCGGGTCTTCGCACAGCCACGAACCGCTCGACACGCTCACCGGCACGAACAGCATCCCGTCGTCGCCGACGATCCGGTCGGGCGCGGCCCGGTCGCCGAAGGAGATCGCGTCGGCGCCGACCCACGCGCTGCGCCTGCCCATCCGCCGTAACGCGGCGGGCCAGCCGTACGCGGCGAGCAGCCCGGCCCGATAGGTGACATCGCGTTCGAGCAGGGTCCGCCGCCGCGGCCAGTCCGGCCGCACGTGCTGCCGCCACACGAACTCCAGCACCTCGGCGGTCCGCCCCGCGAGGTCCTTTTCGGACAGCCAGCCCAGATCGTGCCGCCGCCAGCTGTACTCGACGGACTTCTCGAGTCCCGCCCGCACGTTCCCGTCGGCTGCTTTCGCGACGTTCGCCAGTTCGTCGGCGAAGCTCGTGCGCATGCCGCCCGATGGCGGGATCGCGACGTAGCGGGGGATCCACTTGGTCGAGCCGAGCAGGCGGACGAGACCGGTGGCGAACGGATCGCCGTCGAGCGCGGCGCGGAAACGGTCGTGGTGGCGCGCGTGCCAGGCGGCCAGCCACGCGTCGGTGCGCGGCTTGGCCAGCACGATCATCGAGCCCATCGTTTCGGCGAGCGGGGACAGCGCGAAACGCGATCGGGACAGGGCGAGCGAACTCAGCCGCAGCAGCACCATCTTTCGCCTCCTGACGAAACGATAGTGCCCGGCTCGGGGTCTCCGGACACTCGCGCGGTGCGTTCGTTCCACTGGTTCTTCACCGGACAGCTCGTGTCACTGGTAGGCAGCTCGATGGCTCCGGTCGCGCTGGCCTTCGCGGTGCTGGACTCCTCCGGGCCCGGCGATCTCGGCCTCGTGCTGGCCGCCAGGATGGTGCCGCTGCTCGCGTTCCTCCTGCTGGGCGGGGCGACGGCCGATCGGTTCTCCCGCCGCACGGTGCTGGCCGCGGCGAATCTCGGCTCGGGGCTCGCGCAGGCCGGGGTGGCCGCGTTGGTGCTGACCGGGCGGTATTCCACGGTCGCGGTGGCCGTGCTGGAACTGTTCGGCGGCGCGTCCGCGGCGTTCACCACGCCCGCGTTGCGCGGCATCGTGCCGCAGCTCGTCGGCGGATCCGGGCTCCGGCGGGCGAACTCGCTGCTCGCGTCCGCGCGCAACGGCACCAAGATCCTCGGCCCCAGCCTGTCCGGCGTGCTCGTGGTCGCCGCGGGGAGCGGGCCCGCGATCGCGTTCGACGCGCTGACCTACCTCGTCGCGGCGGCGTGCTTCGCGCGGTTGCCGGCCGGCGCCGTGCGCACGGCGAAAACGACCGTGCTGGCCGATCTCCGCGAAGGCTGGACGGAGTTCCGGCGCCTGCCGTGGGTGTGGCTCGGCACCGCGGCGTTCTTCGTCGTCAACCTGGTGCAGACCGGGACCTGGCAGGTGCTGGGGCCCGCGCTCACACGGCAGCTTTCCGGCGAAACGACCTGGGGCTACGTGCTCAGCGCGCGCGGTGCCGGGCTGCTGGTGATGAGCGCGCTGCTGTACCGGCTGGCGGTCCGGCACCTGCTGCGGCTGGGCTGGGCGCTGTGCTCGCTCGGCGCGCTGCCGTTCCTCGCACTCGGCGCGGGTGCGGGCGCGCCGTGGCTGATCGCGGCCGCTTTCGTCGCCGGGCTGGGGATTTCCGCGGTGGGCGTCGCCTGGGAAACCTCGTTGGCCGAGCACGTCCCGACGCACGCGCTCTCGCGGGTTTCGTCGTACGGCGACCTGCTGTCGTACCTCGCGATCCCGATCGGCCAGCTCGGCGTCGGGCCGCTCGCCGGTGCCTTCGGCGGCTTCGCGGTCGTCGCGGCGGCCGGGATCCTGTACGCCGCCGTCGCACTGGTCCCGCTCGCCTCACCCGCGACCCGGCACCTCCGCCACGGGGCGGCTGACGACGTTTAGCCCGCTAAATGCAGGCCAGGGGCCCCGAAGGATTCCAGCGGGGTCGAAAAGGTGGCGCCGGGGCGGGTGGGGGCGCGTACGGTTCGGGGGTGCTGCGCACGGGGGGTAAGTCCACGCGGCTCGGCCTGCCGGTCTGGCTGGTCGCCGCCGCCGTCTTCACGACGCTCGCGGTCACGAGCGCGGGCTACGGCTACCACCGCGACGAGTTGTACTTCCTCGCCGCGGGGCGCCGACTGGCTTGGGGTTATCCGGACCAGCCGCCGCTGACGCCGTTGCTGGCGAGACTCGGCGACGCACTGGCGCCGGGGGAGGTGTGGGCGCTGCGCCTGCCCGCGGTCGTGCTCGCGACGGCGACCGTGCTGCTGGTCGCGTTGATCGCCGCCGAGATGGGCGCGGATCGCCGGGCACGGCTGCTGGCCGCGGTGTTCGCCGCGGCGTCGGGGATCACCCTGCAGCTCGGGCACATCCTGGTCACCAACACGACGGACCTGTTCTTCGCCGCGGTGATCGGCTGGCTGGTGGCGCGGCTGATCCGCACCGGCGACCGGCGGCTGCTGCTCGCGATCGGCGTCGCCGCGGGCGTCGGGCTGGAGAACAAGACCCTGCTCGCCCTGCCCGTGCTCGCGCTGCTCGGCGCGATCCTCGTGGTCGGCCCCCGTGAGGTGGTGCGCGGCTGGTGGCTGGTCGCCGGGATCGCGGCCGCGGCGCTGCTGTGGGCGCCGAACCTGATCTGGCAGCTCCAGCACGGGTTCCCGCAGCTGGGCATGATGGGCCCGATCAGCGCGAAGGAACGGCTCGGCGGGCGGTGGGGGCTGCTGCCCTTCCAGTTCGCGCTGTTCGGGCCGGTGCTGGCCCCGGTCTTCGTGGCCGGGCTGGTCCGGCTGCTGCGGACGCCGTCGGCGCGCCCGTTCCGCGCTTTCGGCGTCGCCTACCTGGTGATGTTCGTGCTCCTGCTGGCAGGCGGCGGCAACGCGCTGTACCTGGCAGGCGGGTTCCCCGCGCTGCTCGCCGCCGGAGCCATCGCGACCGGCGGCTGGCTCGACCGCGCGCGCTCGCGGCTGCGGTCCGCGCTGGTGTCCGCCATGGTCGTGCTGGCGGTGCTGTCGGGTGCGCTGCTCGGCCTGCCGCTGATCCCGGTCGACTCGCTGCGCGACAGCCCCACGCTCGCCATGTACAGGGAACCCGGTGAGACGGTGGGCTGGCCGCGACTGGCCGAGACCGTGGCGGGTGCCTATCGCGCGCTTGGAGACCAGGATCGGGCGCGGGCGGTGGTGATCGCGACCAACTACGGCGAGGCGGGCGCGCTCGACCGGTACGGTCCCGCACTCGGGCTGCCCCCGGTTTTCAGCGGGCACAACGGTTTCTTCGAATGGGGCCCGCCACCGGAGGACAACGACCTCGCCGTCGTGGTCGGCGGCGATCCCGGCGTCCCGCTGACGTGGATGGCCGCGTGCCGCGATGTCCGCCAGCTCGCCGTGCTGGACAACGGTTACGGCCTCGCCAACGACGAGCAGGGCCGCCCGGTGTGGCTGTGCCGTGGGCTGACCGCGCCGTGGTCGAAGGTGTGGCCGGCCACGCGGATCCTCGGCTGACCGAACGATTCCGCAATTGAGGGAAATGCTATTCCTGGCGCGCGGGCCATCGCTTCGACCGGCGTGCCAGCATTTCCCCCAGAAAACCGTCGGCGTTGTCCCACAACAGCCGGAGCGCTTCGTCGGGGTCCGGCGCGTCCTGGACGGCCGCCATCGCGACCTCATCGACGGTCCGGGGTTTCCGGGGAGGTGACTTGCTGGACAACGGAACGACACCGCCTTCGCGCAGGACGCTGACCGGAATGGAAGGTACCACCGGAAGCAAGCGAACAGGGAAATGCGCCCCGCCGCACCGCGCCGAAGAACAAATTCCGCTCCGGCGGCTGTAATACCGGTGACAGAATTTGACACGCACTCGCGCGGTGGCCGATTCTTGGCGCCCATCACCCCGGCACAGAGAGATGACGATGCCGCCCAGCAGAGGTGCCCGAGGGCAGACCGTGCACGACTACGACGTGATCGTGGTGGGTTCGGGGTTCGGCGGCAGCGTGGCCGCGCTGCGGCTGACCGAGAAGGGCTACCGGGTCGCGGTCGTCGAGGCGGGCCGCCGGTTCGCCGACCACGAGTTCGCGAAGACCTCCTGGGATGTGCGCCGATACCTGTGGGCGCCCCGGTTCGGCTGCTACGGGATCCAACGGGTGCACCTGCTCAAGGACGTGATGATCCTGGCGGGCGCGGGTGTCGGCGGCGGGTCGCTGGTCTACGCGAACACGCTCTACCGCCCGCTCAAGCCGTTCTACCGCGACACCCAGTGGGCGCACATCACGGACTGGGAAGCCGAACTGGCGCCGCACTTCGACCGGGCGAGCCGCATGCTCGGCGTCGTCACCAACCCGACGGTCACGCCGTCCGACGAGGTGATGCGGGCGGTGGCCACGGAGATGGGCGTCGGGGACACGTTCCGGCCGACCCCGGTCGGCGTGTACTTCGGCGAGCCGGGGCAACGGGTCCCCGATCCCTACTTCGGCGGCGCGGGCCCGCCGCGGACGGGGTGCACCGAGTGCGGGGCGTGCATGACGGGGTGCCGCGTCGGCGCGAAGAACACCCTCGCCAAGAACTACCTGTACCTCGCGGAACGGGCGGGTGCGACGGTCATCCCGATGACCACCGTGGTCGATCTGGCGCCGCACCGCGACGGCGGGTTCGCGGTGCGGACCCGGCCTACCGGCGGGCTTTTCCGCCGCACCGGCGCCATCCTCACCGCGGACCGGGTCGTGCTCGCCGCGGGCACCTGGGGGACGCAGCGGCTGCTGCACCACGCGCGCGACACCGGATCGCTCCCGGACCTCTCGCCGCGGCTGGGCGAACTGACCAGGACGAACTCCGAAGCGATCATCGGGTCCGCCCGGCCGCGCGTGGACCCGCGACAGGATTTTTCGCGCGGCGTGGCGATCACGTCGTCGTTCCACCCGGACGCGGTCACCCACGTCGAACCCGTCCGGTACGGCAAGGGCAGCAACGCGATGAGCCTGCTGCAGACCGTCGCGACCGACGGGGCCAGCGCGACCCCGCGGTGGCGGCAGATGCTGGGCACCATGGCGCGGCACCCCGTGCGCGTCGCGAAGGTGGCGGTCGGGTACCGCTGGAGCGAGCGCGCGGTGCTCCTGCTGGTGATGCAGAGCCTCGACAACTCCATCACCACCTACACCCGCCGGACCCGGTCCGGGCGCCGCAAGTACACGTCGAAGCAAGGGCACGGCGCCCCGAACCCCACCTTCATCCCCGCCGCGTACGAAGCGAACCAGCGCACCGCGGCCCTGATCGACGGCGTCGCCGGTGGCACCTGGAGCGAACTCGCCGACATCCCGCTGACCGCGCACTTCATCGGCGGCGCGCCGATCGCGACGAGCGCCGAAGAGGGCGTGATCGACCCGTACCACCGGGTCTTCGGCTACCCCGGTCTGTCCATTGTGGACGGCACGGCGATCACGGCCAACCTCGGCGTGAACCCGTCGCTGACCATCGCGGCACAGGCCGAACGCGCTTTCGCCCTGTGGCCCAACAAGGGCGAGCACGATCCGCGCCCGCCGCAGCACGCCCCGTACGAACGCGTCGCCGCGGTGCCACCACGTCGTCCAGCGGTGCCGGGCGACGCGCCCGGCGCCTACACCGCTCCAGTCCCATCCCACGGAGGCGATGCCATGCCGGAGACCCCATCAGCCGACGAGCGCACCCTGTTCGACCGGCTTCCCCCCGACGACGTCCGCCGCCTCCGCAAGGCGGGCCGCGGCGTCACCGTGCCCGCCGGGTGGCCGTTCATCTCCGAGCAGACCCCCGGCGACGTCGCCTACATCGTG
Organism: Amycolatopsis sp. CA-230715; assembly: GCF_018736145.1. Classification (GTDB taxonomy): domain Bacteria; phylum Actinomycetota; class Actinomycetes; order Mycobacteriales; family Pseudonocardiaceae; genus Amycolatopsis. The sequence goes on along the minus strand of NZ_CP059997.1, from coordinate 3,187,235 downwards.
CTGGAGGGCCGAGCTTCGGTGTTCCACGGCCGCGACAAGATCGCCGAGCTCGGTCCCGGCGACATCATCGGGGAAATCTCCTTGCGGCGCGGGCGGTTGCGCACCGCGACCGTGTCGGCGCTGACCCCGGTGACCGCGCGCAGGCTGGACGCCAAGGCGTTCGCCGACCTGGAAGCGCGGATTCCGGGACTGGCCGACGCGATCGACGCGCAGATCACCGCACGGCTGCCCGCGCCGCATCCCGAGTGAGGGTCAGGAACCCAGCCTGTCCCGCCACGCCACCCAGTTCCGCACCGCGGACAGGTCGAAATCGGGACCGTGCACCTCGAGGGTGAACGTGGTGACGCCCTGCTCCAGCAGCGCGGACCCGGTCTCGCCCGGATCGCCGCCGACCCCGGCCGAAAGTTCGATCTCGCCGGGGTCGCGGCCGATTTCCGCGCAGCGCTGGTGTAGGACCTGCTTCTTGCGGGCGAACTCCTCGCCGGAGGAGAACCAGTGCCAGATGTCGGCGTGCTTCGCTACCAGGCGCAGCGTCTTCTGCTCACCGCCGCCGCCGATCAGCACCGGGATCTTGCGGACCGGCGGCGGGTTCAACGCGGCGAACCGCCGCTCGATCCGGGGCAGCGCTTCGGCGAGCGTGCCGACCCGGCTACCCGGGGTGCCGAATTCGTAGCCGTACTCGGCGAAGTCCCGTTCCATCGCGCCCGCGCCGATCCCCAGCACCAGCCTGCCGTCACTGATGTGGTCGACGGTGCGCGCCATGTCCGCGACGAGATCGGGGTTGCGGAAGCTGATGGCGGTCACCAACGGTCCTAACTGGACCCTGCTGGTCTGCTCGGCCCACGCGGCGAGCACGGTCCAGCATTCGAAGTGCTTGCCGCGCTCGTCACCGGAGATCGGCAGGAAGTGGTCCCAGTTGAAGATGATGTCCACACCGGCCTCTTCGAGCTGGGCCGCGGTGCGCCGGATGGCCGGGTAGTCGACGTGCTGCGGGGCGATCTGCACGCCGATCCGGATCGGCTGGGGATGCGCGATTGTCATGGAGCGGAAGCCTAGTGTTCCGTGATTCTGGTGTCTTTACTTTGCGTTGTTGTCGACGAGTTTCTTGATGTTGGTCTGGACGAGTCGGACCTTGGCGAGGATCTCGTCGGCGGTGGCGGTCCAGGTGAAGGGTGTGGCGGTGGTGTTCCAGTGCGTGATGTAGTCGCGGATCTGCTTGATCAGGACTTTCACGCTGGTGAAGGTGCCGCGACGGATGGACTGGCGGGTCATGATTCCGAACCAGGTCTCGATCTGGTTGATCCAGGAGGATCCCTTGGGCGTGAAGTGGAACCGCACGTTCGGGTTATCGGCCAACCAGGCCTGGACCTCCGGGGTGGTGTGGGTCGAGAGGTTGTCCAGCACGACATGAACTTCCTTGTCTGCGTGCGGTTTCACTGCCTTCTTCACGAACGCCAGGAACCGCACACCGTCGCGGACCGGCGCGCACTCGCCCACGACCTCGCCGGTGCCCACGTTCAACGCGGCGAACAAGTTCGTGGTGCCGTGCCGGACGTAGTCGTGGGTGCGTTGCTCGCTGGCGTCGAAGTCGATGGGCAGCAGCGGCTGCGTGCGGTCCAGGGCTTGGATCTGGGTCTTCTCATCGATACTGAGCACGACCGCCGCGCCGGGCGGGTGCAGGTAGAGCCCGACGATATCGGCGACCTTCTCGGCGAACTCCGGGTCTCCGCTGACCTTGAACGTGCCCTGCTTCTGTGGTCGAAGACCGTTCTCGCGCCACAGCTTCGCCACGTAATGATGCGACACATACCGACCCTCGGTCCGGACGATGAACGCGGCCATCTCCCGGCTCGACCAGTGCGACAGCCCTGTCTCGACCGGCGGGCTCATCCTGCTCACCGCCAGGATCCGAGCCCGGATCGCCGCGGGCACCTGCTCCCGCGGAGCACCCCGGGGGCGATCCAGCAACCCGGCGATCCCTTCAGCGCCGTACCGGCCCAGCCACAGATCCACCGTCGGCCGCGACACCCCAGCCAACACCGCGACGTCCTGCTTCAGCCGGCTCTCCGCGCGCCACAACACAATCCGCGCCCGCGTCGCCACCGTCGCCGGCACATCCGCGCTGTTCAGCAACGCCCGCAACTCGGCACGCTCGTCCACCGTCAACTCCACCCGACGAGTAAACCCCACACCCCATCAACACAACGTAAAGCCAACGGAATCACAGAACACTAGGCGGCGCGCGGCGCTCCCGGTGGCGGATTCGGCAACCTCCACATCGGACGGTGACCTCGGATTCTCACATCCGGGACTTCAGCACGTCGATCTCGCAGCCCGGCAAGGCCGGGTCGAAACCGTGCTCGATCAGCCAGCGGACGCCCCGCAGGCTTCGCAACGACCACCACGCGCGGATCACGTCGAGGTCGACGTCGGCACCGTAGCCGGCCAGGACGTCGTCCAGGTGCTCCTCGTGCCCGAGCGTCAGGGTGGCGAGGTCGAACAGGGCGTCGCCCTGGGCCGCCTCGGTCCAGTCGAGCACGCCGGTGATCTGGTCGCCGTCGGCGAACACGTGGCTGATCTGCAGATCGCCGTGCGTGAACACCGGTGTCCACGGCCGGAGCGCGGCCTCGGCGACCTCGCGGTTGCGGGTGATCAGCTCGGCGGGAAGGACGCCGTTGGCGAGGAGCCACTCGCATTCGCCGTCGAGCTGCGCCGCGATTTCGCCGTGGCTCCGGCCGGGCCACGGCGGCAGCGGCGCGTCGTGCAGCATCCGCACGGCGGCCCCCGCCGCTGCCCACGCCGCGGGCGACGCGGTCGACGGCTCGCCGAGGCGGCCGAGCGCCGTGCCGGGCAGCGCGGCGAGCGCCAGCACGGGCGGCTTCCGCCACCGGATCTCCGGCGTCGGGATCGGTGCCATGGCCATCGCTTCGACTTCGACGTCGGTGCGCGCCTGGTCGGAGTCGATCTTCAGGAACACGTCACCGACGCGGAGCGTCGCGCACTCGTGGTGGGCGACGACGACCTTGACCTCTGCCACGCCGGGCATTGTCGCGGAGATCGCCACCGGTGTCGCCGGATTTATCGCGCGAGGCGCACGTGGCGGTGCCCGGTCGCCGGGAATTCGGGCGGTGCGGCCGGGAGCAGGTCGCGCAACGCGTAGCCGCATTTGGCCGCCACGCGGCAGGAGGCCAGGTTGTCTTCCGCGTGCAGCAGATCCAAGCGGGTCAACGGAACCAGCTCCTGCGCGCACAACGCCCACTGCGAAAGGGATTCCAGCGCGCGGGCGGCGATGCCCCGGCCCCGGAACCGAGCGGAGGTCCAGTACCCGACCTCGGCGACACCGGCCGTACCGACCTTCACCACCACGTGGCCGACCGGTGCGCGGTCGTCCTCATCGGACGTCACGGCGAAGCTGAACCGCGTCGCGGCGGCCCACCCCGCCGCCTGCGCGTCCAGCCAGCGCCTGGCATCGGCTTCGTCGGCCAGCGAGGTGGCCAGCCAGCGGCGCAGTACCGGATCGCGATGGGCCGCGACCAGCGCGGCCAGGTCATCGGCGCGCCACGGGCGCAACAGCAGGGCGGCGGCGGATTCCGTCCGCGGTACCGAAAGTTCGACGGTCACGACCGTCCATTGTGCACCGCGGAAGTTCAGGTGCTGCCGAGTGCGAGCACCTCGTCGGCCGCCTTGGCGATCAGGGCGGCCAGACTGCCGGGAACACCGGTGGCAGGCGCCCCGCCTTGACAACGAAGGCGGGGCGGTGTTGACTGAAGGAGTCGAACAAGTGTTCGAACCGCTGCCTTCCCCGTGGCGGCTCGGGTGCCGTCGATCCGTGCTGGTTCCTTCGCGGGTGGCGGTTGTCGTGAGGGGGAAGGTGGTACCTGGTGACGGCTGGGTTGGTGGAGGAGCGTGCGGCGCCGTTGGCGCGGCTGGCGGCTCTGCCGGGGGTGAGCACGGCGAGCGGAGTCGCGGCCGCCGCTGTGCACGCACAGGTGACCGGGCAGGTTCTTCCGGTACTGCCGGAGCTCGCTGACCTGCTGCCCTCGGCCGGGCTCCGGCGCGGCACCACGGTGGCGGTTCACGGGTCCACGTCGCTGCTGCTCGCACTGCTCGCCGGTGCGACGGCGGACGGGGCCTGGGCCGCCGTGGTGGGGATGCCGAACCTCGGCCTGGTGGCGGCCGAGGAACTCGGGGTCGAGGTGGCCAGGCTCGCACTGGTGCCCCGGCCAGGGGCCGAGTTCGCTCCGGTCACCGCGGCCTTCCTGGACGGGATGGATCTGGTGGCGGTCGATCCCAGGGCGCTGGGCCGGGCTCGTGGTGCCCCCGGCCCAGCGCCGCAGGTCGCGCGGCGGCTTTCCGCGCGGGCGCGGCATCGCGGCGCCGTGCTCGTGACGTTCGGGTCGTGGCCGGGCGCCGACGTCGAGCTGAGCTGTGAGCCGGGCGGCTGGACGGGCCTCGAAGCCGGGTACGGCCGGTTCCGCGCGCGACGGGTGACCGTGCGGTCCGGTGGCAGGGGCTCGGCCGCGCGCCCCGCGCAGGCGGAGCTGCTGCTCCCGGGGGAAACCGGCGTGGCGAGGGCGGAATCCGTTCGCGCACTGGAAGAAGTGGGCTGATGTCCACAGTGGATTCCTTTGTGGACGAATCGTCGCCGCCGAGGATGCTGGTGCTGTGGTGCCCCGACTGGCCCGCGGTCGCCGGTGCCGCCGCGGCGGGGGTGCCGGCGAACCGGCCCGCCGCGGTGCTGCACGGCAACCGCGTGGTGGCCTGTTCGGCGGTGGCGAGGGCGAGCGGGGTGCGTCGGGGGATGCGCCGCCGCGAAGCCCAGTCCACCTGTCCGGAGCTGGCCGTCTTCGCCGACGACGAGACGAGGGACGCGCGCCTGTTCGAAACCGTCGCGATGGCGGTGGAGGAACTGGTCGTCGGGGTCGAGGTGGTCCGGCCGGGAATCGTGGCGGTCCCGGTGCGCGGCGCGGCGGGCTATTTCGGCGGCGAGGACGCGCTGGCCGAGCTGCTGGTCGACCACGTCTCCGGCAACGCGGGCGTGGAATGCCAGATCGGCGTCGCCGACGGGTTGTTCGCGGCGACGCTCGCGGCGCACCGGTCAATGTTCGTGCGGCGCGGGGAGGCCAGGGAGTTCCTCGCCCCGCTGGCGATCACCGAACTCGACCAGCCTGGCGCCGAGCGCGGCGAGCTGGTCGATCTGGTGAAACGGCTCGGCCTGCGCACCCTTGGCGCGTTCGCCGCGCTCGCCGAACGCGATGTGGTGTCCCGGTTCGGGGCTCGGGGCCTGCTCGCGCACCGGCTGGCGAACGGGCGCGCCGAACGCCCGCCGGACCGGCGGAAACCGCCGCCGGAGCTGAGCGTGGACAAGGCGTTCGAGCCCGCGCTCGACCGGGTGGACGCGGCCGCGTTCATGGCGAAGTCCCTCGCGAGCGGGTTCCACGCCGGGCTCGCCGCGCACGGCCTGGCGTGCACGATGCTCGGCATCTACGCCACCACCGAGAGCGGCGAAGAGCTGGCGAGGGTGTGGCGCTGCGCCGAACCGCTCACCCCCGAAGGGATCGCGGACCGGGTCCGCTGGCAGTTCGACGGCTGGCTGCGCGCGGTTCCCGGGGCGAGGCCGACGTCGGGGGTGTCGCGGCTCCGGCTGGTGCCGGAGGAAACCGTCGAAGGATCCTCGCTGCAGCAAGGGCTGTGGCAGGGCGGCGAGGACGGGGTCGCGGCGGAGCGGGCGAGCAGGGCGATGGTCAGGGTGCAGGGCCTGCTCGGCCCGGAGAGCGTGTTCACCGCGGTGCTCGACGGCGGGGCGGGCCCCGGCGAGCGGGTGCGCCTCGTGCCGTGGGGCGATCAGCGCGCCGAGCGGGACCCGCCGGGTGCGGCGTGGCCGCGCAGGCTGCCGAAGCCCGCGCCCGCGACCGTGCTCGCCGAACCGGTGCCGGTGCGGGTGCTCGGCCCGACCGGTGACGAGGTCGGGTTCACCGCGCGGCGCGTGCTGACGGGGCGGCCGTGCGCGGTTTCGGTGGACAGGGCGCCGGCGAGGGCGGTGCTCGACTGGGCGGGGCCGTGGCCGGTGGACAGCCGCTGGTGGACCGCGGAAGAGCGGCCGGAGCACGTCCGGCTGCAGGTGCTGCTCGCCGGTGCCGGCGCGGCGGCGCTGCTGCTGCGGGGGACGGGACGGGAAAGTCTGAAGTGGACAGTAGAAGGGATCTACGACTGATGGACGCGCGGTCAGGCGCAGCGGAAGCCGGGGTCGGCACGGCACGGAAGGCGGTGAAGCATGGAGGATCCGTTCCTCGGTGAGGTCAGCCGGTGGCTCGATTCGAAGCAGCCGGTTGCGGAGTCCACAGTGGATCCCCAAGAGGATCCGCCGGTGCCGCACTGGCTTTCGGTGCTGATCCCCTCGCCGAGGGAGTCGCTGGAGCGCCTCCGCTGACATGGGCTGGAACAACCCGAACGTGCCGTGGCACGAGCTGCGGCGCGCACTGAACGGAGACGGCGGAGACAGCCCGGCGTGGTCGAGGAAGCGCGAGGGCTATCTCCGCCCGTCGGACCTGCACGACCTGCGCGGCGACGACCTGTCCGGAAGCGGGCTGCGCACGCCGTACGCCGAGCTGCACTGCCATTCCCACTTCAGCTTCCTCGACGGGGCGAGTTCGCCAGAGGAGCTGGTCGAGGAGGCCGCGCGGCTCCAGCTCGACGCGCTCGCGATCACCGACCACGACGGCATGTACGGCGTGGTCCGGTTCGCCGAGGCCGCGCGGGAACTGGGCGTGCGCACCGTGTTCGGCACCGAACTCAGCTTCGGGCTGTCCGGCCCGCAGAACGGGGTCGCCGATCCCGAGGGCGAGCACCTGCTGCTGCTCGCCAGGAGTTCGGCAGGGTACGCGAGCCTGTGCCGGGCGACCACGTCCGGTCTCCTCGAAGGCCACGACCGCCCCGCGCCGGAGCGCGGCGCCGAAAAGGGCAGGCCGGTGTACGACCTGGAGGCCGTGGCTGAGGAGGTCAGGGGCAAGGCGGTGGTGCTCACCGGCTGCCGGAAGGGCGCGGTACGGAGCGCGTTGCGGCGCGACGGCGCTGCGGCGGCGGCCGAACAGCTTCGGCGGTTGCGGGACCTGTTCGGCGGGGAGCACGTGTACGTCGAACTGTTCGACCAAGGTTTTCCCGACGACAGCGCGCACAACGACGTGCTGGCAAGGCTCGCGGAAGACTTCGGGATGCCGGTGGTCGCGACGAACGCGGTGCACTACGCGCGCCCCGCGGGCAGCAGGCTCGCCGAGGCGATGGCCGCGATCCGGGCGCGCCGGTCGCTCGACGAGATGGAAGGCTGGTTGCCCGGCGCGGGAATGGCGTTCCTGCGCTCCGGCGACGAGATGGCGGAGCGTTTCGCGCGGTATCCCGGCGCGGTGCAGCGGTCCGCGCTGCTCGGCGTGGAATGCGCGTTCGACCTGAAACTGGTGGCGCCCGAGCTGCCGCCCTTCGAAGCCGGTGGGCTCAGCGAAAAGGAGTTCCTGCGCGAGCAGGTGCGGATCGGCGCGGCCAAGATGTACGGCACCAGGGAGGAGAGCCCCGAGGCGTACGCGCAGATCGACCACGAGATGGAGATCATCGAACGGCTCGAATTCCCCGGGTACTTCCTGATCGTCTGGGACATCGTGGAGTTCTGCCGTCGCAACGACATCCTGTGCCAGGGCAGGGGATCGGCCGCGAACTCGGCGGTCTGCTACGCGCTCGGCATCACCAAGGTCGACTCGGTGAAATGGGAACTGCTCTTCGAACGCTTCCTCGCCCCGGACCGGGACGGGTACCCCGACATCGATCTCGACATCGAATCCGATCGGCGCGAGGAAGCGATCCAGTACGTCTACGCCAAGCACGGGCGCCTGCGCACCGCGCAGGTGGCGAACGTGATCACCTACCGCGCGAAGTCCGCGGTGCGGGACGCGGCGCGCGCCTTCGGGTACTCGCCGGGGCAGCAGGACGCGTGGAGCAAGCAGATCGACCGCTGGGGTCCGTTGCGGGAGACCGAAAAGGACCACGACCACGACATCCCGCCGGAGGTCGTGGGGCTGGCTTCCGCGCTGGAGGACGCGCCGCGGCACCTCGGCATCCATTCCGGTGGCATGGTGATCTGCAAGCGCCCGGTGAGCGAGGTCTGCCCGATCGAATGGGCGCGGATGGCCGAGCGCAGCGTGCTGCAGTGGGAGAAGGACGACTGCGCCACGATCGGGCTGGTGAAGTTCGACCTGCTCGGCCTCGGCATGCTCTCCGCACTGCACTACATGCTGGACCTGGTGCGGGAGCACGAAGGCGTCGAAGTCGATCTGTCTACTTTGGACTTGGCGGACGAGGCCGTCTACAAGATGCTGCGCCGCGCGGACGCGATCGGCGTCTTCCAGGTCGAGAGCAGGGCGCAGCTCGCGACACTGCCCCGGTTGAAACCGAAGAAGTTCTACGATCTCGCGATCGAGGTGGCGCTGATCCGGCCCGGTCCCATCCAGGGCGGCTCGGTGCACCCCTACATCCGGCGCAAGAACGGTGTCGAAGAGCCGAAGTACGATCACCCGTTGCTGAAGAAGGCACTGGAGAAAACCCTTGGCGTGCCGCTGTTCCAGGAGCAGATGATGCAGATCGCGCTCGACGTCGCGGATTTCACCGCGGCCGAGGCCGATCAGCTCCGGCACGCCATGGGCGCCAAGCGATCCGAGAAGAAGATGGCACGGTTGCGCCAGCGCTTTCTCGACGGCGCCGCGGCGAACGGGGTCGACGAGCCGACCGCGGAGAAGATCTTCACCAAGCTCCAGGCGTTCGCGAACTTCGGCTTCCCGGAGAGTCACGCGCTGAGCTTCGCGTACCTGGTGTTCGCCAGCGCGTGGTTCAAGTTCTACCACCCGGCGGCGTTCTGCGCGGGCCTGCTCCGCGCGCAGCCCATGGGGTTCTACTCGCCGCAGTCACTGGTCGCCGACGCCAGGCGGCACGGCGTGACGGTGTTCGGGCCGGACGTGAACGCGAGCATGGAACACGCCACGCTCGAACCGCACGAAGGCGCGCAGGCGATCAGGAACGGCCTCGCCGGAGTGCGCATGATCGGCCAGAAACTGGCCGAAACGCTTGTTGCGGAACGAAAAAACGGCGGCCCGTTCACGAGCATGACCGATGTCGCGCGGCGCGTCCGGCTGACCACACCCCAGGTCGAAGCGCTGGCGACGGCGGGCGCGTTCGGCTGCTTCGGCGTCGAGCGCAGGGAAGCGCTGTGGGCGGCGGGCGCGGTCGCCGAGGACCGGCCGGACAAGCTGCCCGGCAGCGTGGTGGGCACCGAAGCACCCGCGCTGCCGGGAATGGACGAAGTGGACACCGCGGTCGCGGACGTGTGGGCGACCGGCCTGTCGCCGGACAGCTTCCCCACCCAGTTCGTGCGGGACCAGCTCGACGCGCTCGGCGTGGTGCCAGCCGACCGGCTGCACACCGTCGAACACGGGACTCGGGTGCTCGTCGGCGGCGCGGTGACGCACCGGCAGCGACCGGCCACCGCGGGCGGGATCACCTTCCTCAACCTCGAAGACGAAACGGGCATGGTGAACGTGGTCTGCTCGGCTGGCCTGTGGGGGCGCTACCACCGGATCGCCCGCACCAGCCCGGCGCTGCTGGTGCGGGGCATCGTCGAAAAATCCGAAGGCGTGGTGAACGTGCTCGCGGACCGGTTGCAGCACCTGACCTTGCGCATCCCCGCGAAATCCCGCGACTTCCGCTGACTTCCCTTGGCGGCAGGCGCTTTCCGCCGCCCCGCCTCACGAAGTGTCAGGAAGCGGAGGCGGTGGTCAGGGTTTCGAGTTCGGTGTCGGTGAGGGTCAGGTCGTGCAGGGCGACCAGTGCGGGCACCTGCTCGACGGTGCGCGCGGAGGCGATCGGCGCGGCCACCGTCGGCTGCTGCGCGAGCCAGGCCAGCGCGACGGTCGCCATCGCCACCCCGCGCGCGGCCGCGACCTCCTCCAGCGCCGCGAGGACGGCCACGCCGCGCTCGGTGTCCACGTAACCGCCCGCCAGACCGGGCAGGTCGCGCACGCTTTCGACGGTCTTGCCCGGCCGGTACTTCCCGGTCAGGAAACCGGAGGCGAGCGCGAAGTACGGGACGCAGGCCAGTCCTTCGCGCCGCACGATGTCGCGCCGCTCGCCCTCGTAGGTGTCGCGCGCGACGAGGTTGTAAGGCGGCTGGAGCGCCACGTAGCGGGACAGGCCCTCGCGGTCGGAGAAGGCGATCGAAGCGGCAAGCCGCTCGGGGCTGATGTTGGAGGCCGCGATGGCGCGGACCTTGCCCGCCTTCACCAGGCCGTCGAGCGCGGTGATGATGTCTTCGACCGGGACGGACTCGTCGTCGAAGTGGGTGTAGTAGAGGTCGATGTGATCGGTGCCCAGCCGCCGCAGCGATTCCTCGGCCGCGGCCTTGATGTTCGCCGGGGCGAGGCCCTTGAACTGCGGGTGGTCCCCGACCTTGGTCGCGACGACCACGTCGTCGCGGTTGCCGCGGGCGGCGAGCCACTTGCCGATGATGGCCTCGGACTGGCCAGGCTCGTTGCCCTGTTCCGGAAAGTAGTTCATGTACGAGTCGGAGGTGTCGACGAAGTTACCGCCCGCGGCGGAATAGGCGTCGAGCACGGCGAACGACTGCGCTTCGTCGGCGGTCCAGCCGAACACGTTCCCGCCGAGGCAGAACGGGGAAACGGCGAGGTCGGATTTGCCAAGAGGGCGAAGGAACGACATGGTTCGATTGAACCACTCCGACCGGTGCCCGTTCTGCCGGGAGACGCTGCCCGATCGGGAACCGTCCCGCTGGCAGTCCGGAATGGACGTTCAGGTGGGCAGTTCGGATTCGTGCTCGGCCACCCAGGCGGCGAGCGGGTCGAGCGCGAGCAGCAGCCCGCGGCCGAGTTCGGTCAGGTGGTAGTCCACCCGGGGCGGTGCTTCGGCGATCTTCACGTGCCGGACGAGCCGGTTCCGCTCCCGGCGCCGCAAGGTTTCGTTGAGGCTCTTCGCACTGATACCGCCGATCTCCTCGCGCAGCGCCCGCGGCCGTTTCGCGGTGTCGCGCAGCGCGTGCATCACCACCAGCGTCCAGGTTCCCGACACCAGGTCGAGGCCGGTGCGGGTGGGACAGTCGGCGAGAAAGGTCACCCGTCCAGTATCGCGCCGCCGATGGACACCGCGGGGTGTCCATCGGAATCCCTAGCCTCGCCGCATGCGAATCGGAATCATCGGGACCGGTGAGATGGCGGACGCGCTCGGGCGCCAATGGCTGCGAGCCGGTCATCGGGTACTGGTCGCCGGGCGTGACCCGGCGAAGAGCGCGGCGTTGAGCACACGGCTCGGCGACGGTGCGCGTGCGGGAAAACTCTTGGATGCCACCGCTTTCGGCGAAGTGGTCTTGCTCGCGGTACGCCGCACGGGCGTGCTGGACGTGATGCGTGCGGTTGGCGGAGCGCTGGCGGGGAAGGTGATCGTCGACTGCACGAATCCGATCGACGAAGCCGACGACTTCCGTGTCGTCACACTGGGTGGGCGCTCGATGGCCGAACGGATCGCCGCGCTGGCGCCCGGCGCGGAGGTGGTCAAGGCGTTCAACCTGTGCTCGTCGGGGTTGTGGCGCCGCGAACCGCCCACAGTGGACGGTCGGCCGCTCGTGGTTCCGTTCTGCGCGGATGGTTTCCGCGGCCGTGAGCGGGCGCGCCGCTTGATCACCGACGTCGGGTGCGATCCGCTGCCGTTCGGCGGGCTCGACCGGGCGGGGCAGCTCGAAGCGCTCGCGGGGACCGGGATCCGGTTGCTGGTGGCCGGGATCGGACTCGAATCGGTGTTGCCGTTCGCACAGCCGGGACCCGCGCCGCGGGCATGACCGCTACGCTGGGACGCCTGCGGCGACGCGGAGGTGAGCAGATGGGGACACCCATCCCTCCGGGGCAACCCCGGGGAGCACGACCACGCTGAGGCACGGCGCCCCACGCGCGTGTGCACGCTGCGCGTACCTGTTGGGAGCGCGCGGACGGCCACGGGAGAAAGGTCACCTCCGCTTCGCCGCGGCTCGACCGGCGAACGGGGGCGATGGGTGCGGTTCGGGTATGTCGGCGGCAGCGGCGAGTTCGATCCGGCGGAGTCGCGCCGGTATGCCGAAAGCATGGCGCTCCATCGCGCCACCGTCGCGCTCGACGGGCCGTGGGAGCCCGCCGCCGTCGCCGACCGGCTCGCGACCACCTCCATCGACTTCGAGGCGGCGCAAGAGCTTGCCGCGCGGCTCTTCGCGCTCTGCCCGTCCCGGCCGTTCGGGCCGCGTCAGCTCGCGAACCTGCTGCGTTCGCTGCCGGAACCGGCGCCTGCCGAGCCCAGCGCACCGGACCTGCCGTCCGAGGCCGCACCACGCGAATGGCGCTGGGGTGTGCCGCGCTGGGAGACCCCGGCCGAGGTCGCCCGAGCGCTCGATCTCACCGTCGGCGAACTCGAGTGGTTCGCCGATCTCGGCGGCTGGAACCGGCGCGCGCCGCTTCCGGTGCGGCACTACCGGTGCCGGTGGCTGCCCGGCGGCAGGCGGCTCGTGGAGGCGCCGAAACCGCGGCTCGCCGAACTGCAGCGGCGGATCCGGCGGCACGTGCTCGACCGGATCCCGGTGCACGACGCCGCGCACGGGTTCCGGCCGGGCCGGTCGCCGCTGACCTGCGCGCGTCCGCACGCGGGCCGCGCGCTCGTGGTGCGCATGGACCTCGAAGGGTTCTTCGCCGCGGTCAGCGGGTATCGCGTCCGCCGGATGCTGTGCCACAGCGGGTATCCGGACCAGGTCGCCGCGGTCGTCGCCGGTCTGCTCACCACCCGCGCGCCGGTCGACGTGCTCGGCGAACCGGACCGCGGCGACCCGGCGCGGTGGCGGCTCGCGCGCAACCTCGCCGCCGAACACCTGCCCCAGGGCGCGCCGTCGTCGCCCGCGGTGGCGAACGCGCTCGCGTACGGCCTCGACCGCAGGCTCGCCGGGCTGGCCGGAACGCTCGGCGCCACCTACACCCGGTACGCCGACGACCTCGCCTTCTCCGGTGACGCGGACCTGCCGTTGCACCGGCTGCTGCCCGGCGTCCGCAGGATCGCGCGCGAGGAGGGGTTTCGCGTCCGCGAGGACAAGACCGGGGTCGCCGCCGCGCACCAGCGCCAGCGGATCGCGGGGCTGGTGGTGAACTCGGCACCCGCGGTCGCGCGCGCCGAGTACGACGAACTGCGGGCGCTGCTGCACAACTGCGCCCGCACCGGGCCCGCGGCGCAGAATCGGGACGGCAGGCCGGATTTCGCGGCCTACCTGCTCGGGCGGATCGGGTGGGCGTCGACCGGAAACCCGGCGCGGGCGGCGAAGCTGAAGGAGATGTTCGGCCGGATCCCGTGGTGAGGGACGGGTATGGCAGGCTCGACGGTATGACGGCACCGGGTGGGATCGAGACCGGCGAGGACTACCGCGACGCCTCACTTCCCCAAGCCAGGTGGGAAAAACGCCGGTTCGTCGGCTGCGACTTCGCCGAGGCGAACTTGCGCGGCCTCGTGACGCAGGGCTGCACGTTCGACGACTGCGACTTCACGAAGGCGGACCTGAGCGAGTCGCGCCACCAGGGCAGCGCGTTCCGGTCGTGCACGTTCGACCGGACCGTGCTCGCCGACAGCCAGTGGTCGTCGAGCTCGTTCCTCGGATCGTCCTTTGTGGACATCGGCTTCGTCAGGGTGGCGTTGCGGGACTGCGATCTCTCGCTCGTTTCGCTGGCCGGGGCGCGGTTGCGCAAGGTGAACCTCGCCGGTCTCCGCTTCCGCGAAGCGAACCTGACCGATGCGCTGCTGCGGGACACCGACCTGCGCGAAGCGGACTTCAGCGGCGCGCGCCTGCACGGCGCCGATCTCGAAGGCGCCGATCTCCGCGGTGCGCGGGTGGACGCGAACGTGCTCACCCAGGCGAAACTGCGCGGCGCGCGGGTGGACCTGGACACCGCCGTCGCCTACGCCGCGGCGCACGGCCTCGTGGTGCGCTGACCCGGGGACATCCCGCCGGGTCCGACACCCGGCCCCGTACGCCCGTACGAACGGACCGTTCGTACGCCTAGGGGAGCCCCTGTTTTCAACGTTACCGCGCGGCACCGACAAAACGGGCGGGTTTCTAGGAGTCCGTACGAACGGACCGTTCGTACGCCCAGGGGAGCCCCTGATTTCAACACTACCGCGCGGCACCGACAAAAACGGGCCGAACAGAATGCCCGCCGCGCGGGAAACCGGTGCGCGGCGGGCATTCGGGGACGTTCTCAGTCGATCGGCGGTTCGCCGGGGTCGAGTTCGATCAGGTCGCCGTCGGCCACCAGCTCTTCGACGGAGGCGGGCAACAGGTACGCCGCACCGCCGCCGGGCTGGTTGAACCACGGGATCGCGACCCCGGTCAGCGCTTCGAGCGGGCGCTGCACGCGGTACACGTGGTACGGCCGGTTGACCCATTCCGGCACCAGCGACCGCTCTTCGAACGGCGTGCCCGCCACATAGGTCAGGTTGCCGTTCGGGTTGCCGAACCGGTCCAGCTCGCTGCCCGCTGGCAGCTCGCGCAGTTCCTTGCCGCGGAACAGGGTCAGCGGCGGCTCGCCCGCCATCGGGCTGATCGGCCACGGCTGCCCGCCGTTCGACCGTTCGGCAGACCTCGCGTCGTCACGGCGCGGCGGCCGGTCACGCCGCGCGGGCGGAGCGACCGGCTGGGAAAGTGCCGTCGCACCACCGAGCACCTCGTCGGCGCGGTTCGGCACGGCACCGCGCGGCGACGCGTCCGCCATCGGGACCGCGTCCGCGATCTGTGTCCGCGTGTTGTCCGGCACCGGGCGCTGCGGCGGTGGCGGCGCGGCCGGTTGCCTCGCTTCCTGCGGCGCCGGGTCCTGACGTCGCGCGGGCGGCGCGGTACCCGTGGCGATCTCCGGCGACAGCGTCGCCATCACGGGACGCTGCGGCGGCAACTCCTCTTCCGGCGGCTGCGCCTTGGCCTGCTGCCGCTGCTCGGGGCGGGACGCCCTCGCGGTGCCGTCCGGGTCGAGCAGAAGCTTCCCGAGCATGAACGCCGCGGCGTCCTCGGCGTCGCCGAACACCGCGGGGCTCGTGGGCCTGCCGCCGTCGAACCGGCTGACCCGCCAGCCCTCGTCGATCTCCTCGACGCCCCATCCCGCGTCGGCGGGGCCGCCGATGCGGTAGCTGTTCTCCGGCACGCCGAGCTGGACCAGCTTGGCGTGCAGCTGGTTCAGCGGCGGTTCGTCGGACTGCGGCGGCGAAGCCTGAGACGGCTCGCGGCGCGGAGGCGCCTGAGCGGGCGGGGCTTCGGGCGCCACCGGTGCGGACATCGCCGCCGGGACCGGCGCCGAGACCGGCTGCACGAGCTGCGTCGCCGGGCCTTCGTCGGCCTGCGGCGGCGAGGACAGCGCCGCCGAGGACAGCGCCGCCGAGGACAGCGCCGGCGAGGGCAGCGGTTCCGGCTGGTCGGAAGCGGGATGCGTCAGCAGCGGCGGCTCGTCCGGTTCGGCGGCGGCCTCCGGTTCGGGATCATCGCCGAGCACGGGCGGGGCGATCATCGTCGGCGGCCCGCCGTCGTCGTCGAAGGGCTGCGGATGCCGGTCGGGGTGTTCGCCGTTGCGGCCACCGTAAACCGGGGCTTCGTCGTACGGCTCGTGCTCGCTGACGTAGCCGCCCGGCCGCTCGGCGGTCTTCTCTTCCGGATCTTCGTCGTACGACTCGTGCGCTTCCGGCGCTTCGACGCCGTCGTGCCCGTTGGCGTGGTTCTCCGCATAAGCGGCGGCCGGTGCCGCGTAGGTGGTTTCTTCGGCCGCGTACCTGGCGGGTTCAGACTCGTCCTCCTGGTACCCCGGCGACGAAGCGTCGTAGGCGGGCTGGGCGTATTCGGCCGAGCCGGTGTGCTGCGGCGCGCCGTGCGATGGCTCGTCGAAATCGGGCTCGCCGAGGCTTTCCTCGTAGCCGGGTTCGACCGCGTAGCCCGAGCGCTCCGGCGGGTGCTGTTCGACGGGCACGGCGGCCGGCGCCGGTGGTGCCTGCTGCGGCGGCGCGGCCGGGGGCGGGCCGGGAGGCCGCGGCGGGGGCGCGCCGCGGGTGAGGTGCGCGGCGGCGGCCTGCACGGTCTGCTCGCCGACCTCCGGCAACGCGAACCCGGCCGACCGGATGTGCTGGACGAAATCGGGCTCCGGCGCGACCCCGTACTCGTGCAGGTAGAAGTTGACCGCGGCGGGCCAGATCCACACGCCGTCGGTGTGGAAGGCCACCGGCACCGCGGGGGCCGGGCTGGCGGCGAGCAGGTCGACGTCGTACCCGCGTTCGGATACCACCACCGGTGCGTGGTCGAGGTAGTCCAGCACGCGGTCCTGCTCGTCGACCTCGAGCTCGGGCCGGTTGATCACCGGCCTGCCGCCAGCGCCCTGGCCGTCGAAGATCCGCGCGATCCGGAAGTGCGGGCCCGGCTGCTCGGGGGCGAGCCCCGACCTGCGGCGCAGCAACCAGTCCGGCACGTTCTCCTCCGAGCGGGGGAACATCCTCAGCTCGTCGGCGTAGGCCTGCGGCGGCGGCGCGAGATCCCACTCGGGCTCTTCGCGGTCGTACTCGAGGTTGTAACTGGACGGGTGATCGAGCTGGTAGCGGGCGTTGAACCACGTCCCCCTGCCATCGCGGTACATGCCGGCGCGCAGCTTGCCGAAGAGGGTCGCGATGTCGTGCGTGGCCACCCACTCGTGGGTCTGGCCGTCGCCGGTGGCGACCTCTCCGGTCAGCTCGTGGTAACGCCCGACCGCGCGGTACTGCGCGGTCACGCGGCGCCAGTCGCGCGGCGCGGCCCGCAGCAGGGCGAGGCCGATCTGCTTGACCAGGGTGTCCTGCTCGGTCGCGTTCAGCTGGGTCGTCGGTTGAGCCACCGGTCCATTTTGACTCTTCGGCCGCGCTAATGCACCCGGGTCCTCCCCTTCGGCCTAGCCACCGCGGCGCCTTCAGCTGCCTGACCTCGGTCGAGCAGGGGTGGGTGAGTTATCGGTATCACTCTCATCAGGATGGATCGACACGGTGTGGCGACGTGACAATGAGAAGAATGAGTACCGCGAGCGCCACCGTAATCACCCCGCGCGACCAAAGCAAAAAGACAAAAGGTGCAGAGCGGGCGATTGGTATCGGCCTCGCGGTCGTGTCCGGACTCGCCATGGCCACGCAGAGCCGGGTGAACGGTCAACTCGGCGTCGAACTGCACGACTCCCTGTTCGCCGCGGTGATCTCCTTCGGCGGCGGGCTCGTGCTCCTGCTGCTCGCGGTGCCTTTTTCCCCGAAGATGCGCGAAGGTGTCCGCGCCGTGGCCCACGGCGTCCGCGAGGGCCGGTTCAGCCCTTGGTACTGCCTCGGCGGCGTCGGCGGCGCGACCTACGTCGCGGGGCAGTCGGTGACGGTGTCGGTACTCGGCGTGGCGATGTTCACCGTCGGCGTGGTCGCCGGGCAGACCCTCAGCGGGCTCGCCGTCGATCGCGCGGGGCTCGGCCCGGCCGGGCCGCAGGCGCTGACCTGGACCCGCGTGCTCGGCGCGGTCCTCACCCTCGTCGCGGTCGCCTGGTCGCTTTCGGGGAGCCTCGGCAGCGCGTCGTCCGGGCTGTGGCTGCTCGTCCTGCCGCTGGTCGCTGGCGCGCTGATGGCGGTGCAGCAGGCGGTCAACGGCCGCGTCAACGCGTGGTCGGGCAGTTCGCTGACCGCGGCGCTGGTCAACTTCGTCGCCGGGACCACGGTGCTGGTGCTCGCGTGGCTGGTGTCGCTCGCCTTCGGCGGCGGGCCGCGCGAGTTCCCGTCGAATCCGCTGCTCTACCTTGGCGGGATCGTCGGCATCGTGTTCATCGCGCTCGCTTCGTTCGTCGTCCGCTGGACCGGCGTACTGCTGCTCGGGCTCGCCACCATCGCGGGCCAGCTGATCGGCTCGGTGCTGATCGACCTGATCGCGCCCGCGCATCCGGCGAAGCTCGCCACCGCCACCCTCGGCGGCACCTGCCTCGCGCTCGCCGCCGTCGGGATCGCCGCGATCAGCACCCGCCCACGGAAGGCGTGAGCACGGAGCTTTGCCAGAATGGGGGCCGTGACGGCGACGATTCTCGACGGCAAGGCAACGAAGGACGCCATCTTCGCGGAGCTGGGGCCGCGGGTGGCCGCGCTCGCCGAGCGGGGGATCACCCCCGGGCTCGCGACCGTGCTGGTCGGCGACGACCCCGGCTCGCACTCCTACGTGAAGATGAAGCACGCCGACAGCGCCAAGGTCGGGGTGAACTCGATCCGGCGCGATCTGCCCGCGGACATCACCCAAGAAAAGCTTGAAGCGGTGGTCGCCGAGCTCAACGCCGACCCCGCCTGCCACGGCTACATCGTCCAGCTGCCGCTGCCGAAGCACCTCGACGCCGGCCGCGTGCTCGAACGC
Organism: Amycolatopsis sp. CA-230715; assembly: GCF_018736145.1. Classification (GTDB taxonomy): domain Bacteria; phylum Actinomycetota; class Actinomycetes; order Mycobacteriales; family Pseudonocardiaceae; genus Amycolatopsis. The sequence continues at coordinate 3,168,766 of NZ_CP059997.1, read as the reverse complement.
ATCGCCCCGGAGAAGGACGCCGACGGGCTCGCTCCGGTGAGCCTCGGCAGGCTCGTGCTCGGTGAGCGGGCGCCGCTGCCGTGCACGCCGCTCGGCATCGTCGAGCTGCTGCGCCGCTACGAGGTACCGCTGGCCGGGGCGCAGGTCGCCGTCGTCGGCAGGGGGATCACTGTCGGCAGGACGCTCGGGCTGCTGCTCACGCGGCGCAGCGAGAACGCCACCGTGACGCTGTGCCACACCGGCACCCGCGATCTCGCCGCCGAGGTGCGGCGCGCGGACATCGTGGTGGCCGCCGCGGGTTCGCCGGGGCTCATCACCTCGGACATGGTCAAACCCGGCGCCGCCGTGCTCGACGTCGGCGTCTCCCGGGTCGACGGCAAGCTGACCGGCGACGTGGACCCCGGCGTGCGCGAGGTCGCCGGGTTCGTGGCGCCGAACCCGGGCGGGGTCGGGCCGATGACCAGGGCGATGCTGGTCAGCAACGTCGTCGAAGCCGCGGAGCGGTCCGCCTCGTGAGCATGCCCGTCACGCCGCGCGGGCGGAAGCCGTACCTGACGCACCTGCCGTTCGGCATCGTGCTGGCGCTGGTCGCGATCGCGGGCTGGCGGATCTGGCTCTATCACTGGCGGCAGGGCGTGCTCATCATCGGCGGCGCGCTGCTGGTGGCCGCCGTGCTGCGGGTGGTGCTCGCGGACTCGCAGGCCGGGCTGCTCGCGATCAGGGGCAAACCCGTCGACGCGCTGAGCTACGCGGGGCTGGGCGTGCTGATCCTCTTCATCGCCTTCACCATCTCCGGCGGCCCGCTCACCTAGGCCCCCAGCTGCATTTAGCGGGCTAAACGCACTCAGAGGCCCCCGAGCGACGGGAGGCCTCCGAAGTGCGTTTAGCGGGCTAAACGTCGCCGGGGACCCTGCGGGCCGGGAGGGGCCTGGAGTGCAGTTAGCGGGCTAAACGTCGTCGAAGGGGACCGGCCGCCGCGGGGGTGGCGGCCGGTCCCGCGAGGTCAGGCTTCGGCCAGTACCGGGCGCTTCGCGGCCTTGCGGTCGAGGCCGCCGGACACCGCGGCCAGGCTGAGCCCGAACACGGCGAGCAGCGCGCCGATCCAGTTCGGCGCGACCAGCCCGAGCCCGCCCGCGATGACGAGCCCGCCGAGGTAGGCGCCGATCGAGTTGGCGATGTTGAACGCCGACTGCACGGCCGCGGACACCAGCGACGGCGTGCCGCCGGCCTTCTCCATGATCCTGGCCTGCAGCATCGGGCCGATCATGAACCCGGCGACGCCCACGAAGAAGATCGTGATGGCGGCGCTGACCTTCCCCTGCGCGGTGACCGTGAAGACGCCGAGCACCGCGGCGAGGCTGAGCAGCGCGACGTACAGGCTGGGCATCAGCGCCTTGTCCGCGAGCCTGCCGCCGAGGAGGTTCCCGATCGTCATACCGACGCCCGCGAGCGACAGCAGCAGCGTGACCTGTGACGGCGAGTACCCGGCGACGTCGGTGAGCATCGGCGCGATGTAGGACAGGCAGGCGAACACGCCGCCGAGCCCGAAGGTGACGATCGCGAGCGCGAGCCACACCTGCGGGCGCTTGAACGCGCCCAGCTCGCCGCGCAGCGACGGATCGGCGGGCTTGCCCTGGTGCGGCACGAGCTTCGCGATGGCGGCGATCGCCACCAGCCCGATGGCGGCGACCACGGCGAACGTCGCGCGCCAGCCGACCTGCTGGCCCAGCAGGGTCCCGAGCGGCACGCCGACCACGTTGGCCAGCGTCAGCCCGAGGAACATCATCGACACGGCCTTCGCGCGGTTGCCCTTGTCGACGAGCCCGGACGCGACGACAGCACCAGCGCCGAAGAACGCGCCGTGCGGGAGCCCGGCGACGAACCGGAACAGCACGCCGAACCCCTGGTTCGGCGCGAGCGCGAACAGGGCGTTGCCGACGGTGAACAGGGCCATCATCGCCAGCAGCATGGTCTTGCGCGGCAGCCGGACAGCGGCCGCGGTGAGCAGCGGAGCGCCGACGACGACGCCGAGCGCGTAGCCGGAGATCAGGTGGCCGGCGGTCGGGATGTCGACGCCGAAGTCGGTGGCGGCTTGCGGCAGCACGCCCATCATGACGAACTCGGTGGTGCCGATACCGAAGGCGCCGATGGCCAGCGCGAGCAGCGCGATGGGCACGGTACTCCTCTCGGGAAGTATTCTGAATCGATAAAGCGGGTCGGCAAAAAACTAGACAGTCGGCAAGGCCCCAGCGCCCTCGCGCAGCTGTCCAGCATCCAGTTCAACCGATACGCCCCCGGTTTGTCATCCCGATATCGCGTGAGGATGCCCACGTGACGGCGCACTCACCCGCTACACTGGCCGTTCCCGTCGATGGCCAGCGCACGCCGCGAAGTGCGCCGATCATGATCCTTTCCCCGGGAGGCCCAGCGCCTCGACGCCGGTGAGCCCCGCGATCCGGGCGCGCACCCGGAACGAGCTGAAGTCGGCGCGCCGGCGCCGATCCCACCCCTGCTGGGGGCACCTGTTCGCGGCCCCGCTCTGGCCGCTGCACGGCGCGAACCTCGGCACGCTCCTGCGCACCTGCGACGCGGTCGGCGCCTGCCTCGCGGTGCCCCGGTTCCCCTGGGTGCCGGAGGCGCTGCGCCGGGGCAACACGCTGCGTCGCCCCGCCTGCGTCCACTGGGTGAACGATCCGCTCGGCTGGCTCGCCCGCGAGCGCGCGGACGGCACCGCGGTCGTGGGCGTCGAGCTGGCGGACGAAGCCGTCCGGCTGGCCGATCTCGGCGCCGCGCGCGGCAGGACGATCGCGGTGCTCGGGCACGAGCAGAGCGGTATCCCGCCCGAGGCGCTCGATCTGCTCGACGTCGCGGTGGAGATCCCGATGGTCGGTTCGGGATCGAGCCTCAACGTCGCCGTGGCGGGCAGTCTCGTCCTGTACAAGCTTGCCGGACTGGCGTGAAAGACAGCGGGACACGTCACATAGACGGCAATTCCGCGCTGTGCCAACTAGAATCGGTCGGCAACCTCAGGAGGTGCCACGCACTGTGTGTGGAATCGTTGCCGCGGTCGGCGAAGTCGATGTCCAGATGTGCCGTGAAATGTTGGGCCGGATCAAGCACCGGGGCCCCGACGACACCGGAGAGATCCAGCGGGGGAACGTGTGGCTCGGCCACCAGCGTCTGTCCATTATGGACGTCGGTGGTGGCGCGCAGCCGCTGAGCGATGTGGACGGGACCACCTACCTGGTGGCCAACGGGGAGATCTACAACCACCGCCACATCAGGGAGGACCTGGGGCACGAGCTGTTCGAGACCGGATCCGACAGCGAAGCCGCGTTGCACGCGCTGATCGTCGACGGGCCCGTTGGGCTGGCGCGGCTGCGCGGCATGTTCGCGCTCGCGTTCATGACGGCCGAGGGCGAATTCCTCGTCGCGCGGGATTCGCTCGGCGTGAAACCGCTTTACTGGGCGCGCCGCGACGACGTGACGCTCTTCGCCAGCGAACTGCGCGCGTTCGACGAAGCGGACCGGCCGCTGGTGGAGAGCTTCCCGCCGGGCTGCTGCTGGAGCCCGGCTTCGGGGCTGGTGCGGTTCGCCGACGCCATTCCCGCGCGTGTGCGCCCCGCACGGCGTGCCGAGGAAGCGGGCGTGTGGGACGAAAGCCTGCTCAAATCGGTGCGCGAGACGATCGTGAGCGCGGTGGAGAACCGCATGATGAGCGACGTCGGGATCGGCGTGTTCCTCTCCGGCGGGCTCGATTCCGCGATCGTGGCCGCCGTCGCCGCCGAATACGCGAAGCGGCACGACCAGCCGTTGCCGACCTTCGCGGTCGGCGCGCCGGGCAGCTCGGACCTGGCCGCGGCCAGGGTGGTCGCCGAATTCCTCGGGACCGAGCACCACGAAATCGTGATGACACGGGAGGACGCGATCGCCGCGCTGCCGAAGGCCGTGCGCGCGATCGAGCACTACGACCCGTCGCTGGTGCGCAGCGCCGTGCCGAACATGCTGCTCGCGCAGTACGCGTCGAAGCGCGTGCACGCCGTGCTGACCGGTGAAGGCGCCGACGAACTGTTCGCCGGATACTCCTACTACCACGAAGCGCCGTTCACCGATCCGGATGCGCTGCAGGCCGAGCTGGTGCGCACGGTCGGCGAGCTGCACCACCTCAACCTCCAGCGCTGCGACCGCACCACGATGGCGTACGGCATGGAGGCGCGCGTGCCGTTCCTCGACCGCGACGTGATCGAGCTGGCGCTGTCGATCCCGCCGGAGCACAAGATGACCGGGCCGGGGATCGAGGAGAAGAAGCTCCTCCGCGACGCCTTCGAAGGCTGGGTCCCCGAGGAGATCCTGCGCCGGGGCAAGGAGCAGTTCGGCGACGGGTCCGGCGCGAAGGACGTGCTGGAAAGCGCGGTCAGGGAGTCACCGGAGATCGCCGCCGCGGACGGGGTGGAACTGCGCACGAAGGAGGAGGCCGGGTTCTACGCCATCTGGCGCGACGAGCTCGACGGCATCCGCGCAGACCGCACGCTCGGGCTGTTCGCGACGACGTGACTATCGTGGCACCCGTGAGCGAGGTGTTGGAGAGGGTCCGAGGCGTGTGCGGCGAACTCGTGCTGCGCAAGGTCCGTGTTGATCCCGAGACTGCCGATTTCGAAGTGATCGCGAACGGCGTGTTCCTGATGGACACCCGCAACGGCGAATCCGAGCGGCTGCTGGTTTCGGTGGCCGCGGATTCGGTTCCCGGCCGCGCGCGCATGCTCATCGGCGGGCTCGGCGTCGGGTTTTCGCTCCGGGCGGCGCTGGATCACGACGGCGTCGGCGACATCTTCGTGGTCGAGCGCGAGCCCGCGGTGGTGGAGTGGAACCGGACGGGGCCGCTGCGCGAGGTGCACGGCGACGCGTTGTCCGACGGCAGGGTGACCGTGGTCGAAGCCGATCTGGTGTCTTGGTTGGACAGTACCGATGAGCGTTTTGACGCGATGTGCCTCGATATCGACAACGGTCCACAGTGGACTGTCACGGAAGGCAACGCCGCGCTCTACTCGGCGGCGGGTCTCGACATGGTCGCCGCGCGGTTGCGGCCGGGTGGCGTGCTCGCGGTGTGGAGCGCGGAGGCGAGCGATGCCTTCACGCGCCGGCTGCGCGCGCGGTTCAGCGAGGTGCGGGTGCTCGAAATCCCGGTGCCGCGCGGCGAACCCGACGTCGTCTGGATCGCGCGCCCCTGAGGTCAGGCCGGGGGGACCTCGCAGAGCTTGGTGTCGCCGGTGAGGTCGTCCAGCGCGCTGTTCAGCTCGGCGATGCGGCGGTGGACCTCTTCTTCGAGCGCGGAGCGGAAGCGGAACCAGTCGTCCAGCCCGATCCGCTCCGGCGGCGGGAGCCGATCGGTGAGCTCTCGGATTTCGGCGACGGACAACCCGACGCGCTGCGCGACCCGGATGACCTTGATGACGCACGCGGTGGTTTCGTGGAACCGCCGCTGGTTCCCGCTCGTGCGCTCGGCGTGGATGAGCCCGTTGCGGTCGTAGAAGCGGATCGCGGACGGGGCGACCCCGCTGCGGTCCGCCAGTTCCTGCACCCCGATGGACGGCATCACGGCTGGCGCGCTCATCCGGACTCCTTCCGTGTCCTGCTTCACAGTTGACTTCAACCAAGGTTTCAGTTTTAGCGTAGCTCAGGTGAGCACGAAGAGCAGCCTCGAACCGATCCCGCGTTCCGCCTGGTACGCCTCGGCGGTCATCGCGCTGGGCGGGTTCGTCGCGAACATGGACGGCCCGATCGTCTCGATCGGCCTGGAAACGATGCGGCACGACCTCGGCGCCACGCTCGACGGCGTCCAGTGGGTCGTCACGGGCTACCTGCTCGGCCTTTCGGCGGCACTGCCGGTGACGCCGTGGCTCGTGCGCAGGTTCGGCGCGGGGCGGCTGTGGCTGCTTTCGCTCGTCGCGTTCCTGGTGCTGTCCGCGGCGTGCGCGCTGTCGCCGACGTTGCCCGCGCTCATCGCGGCGCGGGTGCTGCAGGCGGTCGCGGGCGGTGTGATGGTCGCGAGTGGACAGACGGTGATCGGCATCGTGGTCGGCCCGGCCAGGATGGGCAGGCTGATGGGCACGCTCGGCATCGTGGTCGGTGCCGCGCCGCTCGTCGGGCCGAGTCTCGGCGGCCTGCTGCTGGCGCACTTCGCGTGGCCGTCGCTGTTCTGGGTGAACCTGCCGATCGGGCTGGTCACCGTGCTGCTCGGGCTCCGGCTCGTGCCGCCGGGCGAGCGCGGCGCGACGGCGCGGCTCGATCACCGGGGACTGGCACTCGCCACGATCAGCGTGCCGCTGCTCGTGTACGCGCTGACCGAACTCGGTGGCGTGCACACCGGATCGGCGCCGCTGCACTGGGCGCTGCTCGCGCTGAGCCTGGTGCTGGGCGCGGTGTTCGTCCGGCGTTCGCGCCGCGTGCCGAACCCGGTGCTGGCACTGCGCCTGTTCCGGGTGCGGGCGATTTCGCTGGCGTTGGGCAGCGTGTTGCTCAGTTCGGCGGCGATGTACGGCGCGATCGTGCTGCTGCCGCTGTGGCTGCAGATCAGGCTCGGGCACGGCGCGGCGTCGACGGGGCTGCTGCTGGTGCCGCTCGGTCTCGGCACGTCGCTGGTGATGATCGTGGCCGGACGGCTGACCGACCGGTACGGCGGCGCGCGGATCGCGCTGGCCGGGACGGGCCTGGTGCTGCTGAGCACGCTGCCGTTCCTGTGGTTCGGTGGCGCGCCGTCGCTGTTCCTGGTGCAGGCGCTGCTGTTCGCGCGCGGCGTCGGGCTCGGGCTGTCGATGATGCCCGCGTCGGTCGTCGCCTACACGAGGGTCTCGCCGGACGACCTCGGCGACGCGACCGTGCTGATGAACATCGGCATGCGGATCGGCGGGGCGGTCGGTGGCGCGCTGGTGGTGATCCCGCTGTCCCGCGCGCTCGAATTCGGCTGGGCGTTCGTGGTGCTGGCCGGGTTGTCGGTGGCCGCGGTCGCCGTGACGGCGTGGCTGCTTCGTGTTCCCGCTCGGGAAAAGACAACCGGAAGGACTGGAAAATGAGCGTACTGCCCAAAATCGCCGTGATCATCGGGAGCGTCCGCGAGGGCAGGATCGGCGACGGCGTCGGCAGGTGGGTCGCCGAACGGCTGGCTGGCGAACCGCTGGAACCGATGCTGATCGACCTCGACGGCCACACGTTCCCGTCGACGATGATCCACCATCCCGACGTCGAGGGCTTTGCCGAGACGATCGGCCGTGCCGACGGGGTGATCGTGGTGACGCCGGAGTACAACCACAGCTTCCCCGGCCCGTTGAAGACCGCGATCGACGCCGTCGGTCCACAATGGAGGGCCAAGCCGGTGGGATTCGTTTCCTACGGCGGAATGGCGGGCGGGCTCCGCGCGGTCGAAGCGCTTCGACCGGTCTTCGCGGAGCTGCACACCGTGACGATCCGTGAAACGGTGAGCCTGCACAATCCGTGGGGTCCGCTCGCCGACGCTGACACCGATTACCCCGACGCCGCCGCGGAAAAGGCGCTACACGTGCTGACGACGCAGCTGCTGTGGTGGGCGGAAGCGCTTCGCGAAGCGCGCGCGAAAACGCCTTACCCCGCCTAGCGGTCACCGGAGGCGGCCTCCGCTAGGCGCCGAAGCGGAGGTGGCCTCCAGTACCGAATCGGAGGCGGCCTCCGGCATGGGAGCGGAGGCGCCCTCCGCTGGGGAAGCGGAGGTGTCCTCCGGTGATCGAATCGAAGGCGCCCCTCCGCTCTCGCCCCGGAGGCTCCCTCCATTTGTGTTGCGGAGGCCCCCTTCGCTGGTCAGTACTTGAAGCGGAGGCATCCTCCGTCAGTCGGCGCTTGAAGCGGAGGTGCCCTCCGTCGGTCGGGCGCTTGATACGGAGGCGGCCTCCGCCAGTCGCCCCGGAGGCACCCTCCGATCTGGAGGACTCGCCCAATCGATCCGGAGGCACCCTCCGATGTCGGCGACCCGCCGCGCCATCCGGAGGTGCCCTCCGGACTGAAACGGAGCCACCCACCGGTCCACGAGGACCCGCACCAGCATGGTGTCCACGACCCGCGCCCCTCGACCTCACCGCGGCCAGATCTCGGGGAAGCCGAACCTCCCGACCAGCCCCGGATCGGCGAACGCGTGCACGCGCGCGATCCCGCCTTCGCCCGCGGTGAGCACGAGCACGCCCCACGCCCGGTGCACGCCGTCGGCACCGCGTTCGTACGACACCGCCGCCGCCTGCCCGTTCGCGCGCACCGGCACCATCGCCCAGTCGCCCGGATCCCGGAACGCGTGCCGCACCAGATAAGGCAGGCAGGTTTCCATCCCCGAGTACCAGGTTCGCGCCGGGACGGCTTCCAGCGTCGCGTCCGAGCGCAGGATCTTTTCGAGCAGCGCGGCATCGGAGTTCACGAACGCCGCGATGTAGGAATCCAGCAGCGCGCGCAGCTCCGGCTCGGCGGGTTCGACGAGATCGTCCGCGGCGGGGCGGACCTCGTCGAGCCGGGCGCGGGCGCGCTGCAGCGTGCTCTTGACCGCCGCGACGCTCGTTTCCAGCACTTCGGCGACCTCGGCGGCGGGGAACGCGAGCACGTCGCGCAGGATCAGCACCGCGCGCTGCTTCGGCGGCAGGTACTGCAGGCTCGCGATGAGCGCCAGCCGCAGCCCTTCGCGCGCGGTCACCACGGCCGCGGGATCCAGCAACGCGTCCGGGATCGGCTGCACCCAGGAAACCTCGTCGCCCGCGAGATCCGGTGGGGCGTCCGGATCGCTCGACGGGCCGCAGAGCCCCGACGGCAGCACGCGCCTGCTGTGGTGCCCGAGCGCGGTCAGGCAGGCGTTGGTCGCGATCCGGTACAGCCACGAGCGCAAGGACGAACGGCCCTCGAACCGGTCGTACGACCGCCATGCCCGCAGGTACGTTTCCTGCACGAGGTCCTCGGCGTCGGCGATCGAGCCGAGCATGCGATAGCAGTGCGCGAGCAGCTCGCGCCGATACTGCTCGGTGTCACGGGTGAAGTCGATGTCGGTCATGTCCGTGCAGACCCCGTCGCAGGCCGAAAGGAATCGGTCGCAGCCTACGGGATGATCGCGACCGAAACCGGGATCCCGTTCGCGGTCGAGGTGACGCACGCCGACGCGAGCGCGGAGCGGGCGAAGGTGAACAGCGTGTCCGGGGTGAGCGGCTTGTCGGTCCGGTGGATGGCGTAGACGACCGAATGCGGCCGCGTCCCGAGGTTCCGCGCGCGCTCCTCGCTCTGCCGCGCGACCAGGCCGCGGAACCGGTGCCACGTCTCCGGGTCGGTGAGGCTCTCCATCGAAACGAGGCCCTGGGCGAACAGGTGGCTCAGCGGTGACGACCCGGTGCGCCCGCTGGTCTTCTTGACGTGCACCAGTTCGTTCGCGGGGCCGAGCAGATCGCACGCTTCGAACCCGCTGGGATGCGTGCGGCCCGGCACCAGTTTCCGGTCCAGGCAAAGGAAACCGGGCAGCGTCCGCGCCACGTACCGGTTGTAGTCCTCCTCGTGCACCTTGCCCGTCTTCGCGTTGCGGGGCGCGTCGTTCCACGCGGGGAGGCGCCACGGCAGCGGCCGTTCGAACGCGGTGCGGCTGACCTTCCTGACGTGCTGGAGGTACTCGTCGCCGATGCGGTACCAGTCGCCGTCGATGAGGATGTACCGCGCGTCGTCTTCGGCGATTTCCGCGGCGAGCCAGTGCAACGCGGGCAGTTCGCCGCCGAGCTCCTCGTCGTCTTCACGCCGTCCTTCGATGCGCCCCGCGGACAGCGCGCGATGCCATTCGTCCCGGGGGAGCGCGGCCAACGGCTCGGCGAGGTGGTCGCAGGTCAACTCCTCGGTACGCAGCCGCGTACCGGCCACCCGGCCTGTGTAGTAGTGGATGTCGGGGCCCTCGTAGTAGCGCGCCGGATAGGCGACGCCGATTTCCCCGCGCGCCGGATCGGGCTCGGCCAGCAACTCGGCGACCGCGCCGTCCAGTTCCGCGCGGCGCGGCGTCCGGCTCGGCACGCGCCGCACCCACAGCAGCGGCGCGAGCTGGTCGTGCGGCGGCTGGTCGCGTTCGATCGCGCTCAGCGCGCGCAGATCGCCGACCAGGTGTGCCCGGTCGACCGCGAGCGGGACCTTCAGCGACTGCCCGCAGTCCAGGCTCAGCTGGAGCTTGCGGTCGCCGCGTTCGCGGACGTGCGTGAGCCCGCCGAGCAGGTGCAGGCGCGCCCTTCCGTTGAGCTGCCGGATGATTTCGGCGTGCTCACGCAGCCCGAACTCCCAGAAGCCCTGCCGCGCGGGCACCAGGTTCCGGTCCACGCGGGCCTTCGCGGACAGCGCCCAGCGCGTGATGTCCCTGATTTCGTCGGGGTTGACCGTGCGCACCGCCACCCGCAGCGCGAACTGGTGGTCGATCAGGTCGTCGCGCAGGAAGTGCCAGCCGTGCCCGTAGGTCAGCGCGTAGGTGGCGTCGTCGACGCGGAGGAACAGCGCGGCCGACGACGTCGAGGTGGAGAAGGCGAGGTCGACCCCGGTGAGCGCGCGGATCGCCCGCACCCATTCGACGTCGCGCTCGTCGGTCTGCCCCGCGACGAGAAGTCCCGGCGCGGCACCGATTTCGACTTCTTGGAACTCGCGCTCGTCGCGTGCCCTGTCCACCACGAGGCGGTGGAGTTCACCCGGTCCGACATCGGCCATGCGGTACAAAGTGGTTACCCTGGTCTGGGTCACCACACCAGGATAATTCCGCCGTTGCGCCATCGGGTGTCCCCGAGGTTGTGCCGGAGTGTCGATCCGGATTACGACGAATGGCGTGTTCGGGAATTCTCGATCATCACTCCAATGGCCGGATAAACGCGGCTTTCCCTGCTCTGTTCGTGCGATTGTCCGCCGTCGAATTCACAGCCGGTGACCACGCGCGCGGAATTCTTCACCCCGGTATGGGCCGCCCGTGCGTGTCCGTGCGCTGGGCGCCGTTCGCGCTGCGGGCTGTGCACGACTACCCTGATCCTGATCGATTCTCACCTTGCCGATGTGGGGGCACGATGGAGACAGTCCCGGCGTTCGCACACGGAGACCGTCTCACCCGTCGGGACCTGGAGTCGATCACCGATGAACGGCGACGATACGAACTGGTGGACGGGACCCTTCTGGTGAGCCCGTCACCGCGTCCGCTGCACCAACGGGTGGTCGCGCGCGTGCTCGCGGCGCTCACCCCAGGTTGCCCCGCCGAGTGCGAGGTGCTCCCCGCGCCGGTGGACGTCGTGCTCGACGAGCACACGGTGCTCATCCCGGACGTGGTGATCGGCAGGCGGGCGGACTTCACCGAGCGCGCGCTGGTGGGCGTTCCGGTGCTCGCGGTCGAGGTGGTTTCCCCGTCCAGCAGGCATATCGACCGGTACCTCAAACCGGCCACGCTCGCGCGCGCCGGCTGCCCGCACTACTGGGTGATCGACCCGAAGGCGCCGAGCATGAGCTGGTTCCGGCTCGACGGCGACGCCTATTCCGCGGTGGGCGAGGTGTTCGACGACGAAATCGCGGAAATCGAGCAGCCGTACGCGCTGACGATGCGCCCGTCGGATCTCGTGTCGGATTACTGAGCATTTCGCGCGAGCACGGTGAACGGCCCGACGTCGGCCCGCGTGAAACGCGACGGTGAAAACGCGGCCATCGGGAACTTCAGCACTTCCTCGCCGACGTTTTCGGTCTTCGGGAAGGCGTCGTGCGTGGTGCGCAGCCGGTAGTCGGTGCCCTCCCTGGTGAACACGAACACGTCCGGCGCGGTGAACCGGCTGTGTTCCATCGCGCGTACGAGCGCGCCGGGATCGCCGATCTTAGCCCAGTTCCGGAGTTCGGCGTCGCGGCCCGCGAAATCGGCGAGCGGGTTGGCCCAGCCGGAGTACGCGGCCTGGAATCCGTGGTACGGCCGGAAAACGAGGAGCTGCTGCGTCGTGGTGGCGACCACGAGATCGTGCGCGGGGCGGCCGGTGAGGCGCGCGATCGCGTCGACGAGCGCGCCGTTCCAGTGGCCGGGTTTGCCCGGATCGGCGTGGCCGTAGGCGTTCGTGCCGGACAGGTCGTAGTCGCCCAGTGCTTCGTCGAGGCTCTTTTCGGGATATTGCTCGGCTTTCGCGGTCTGGGTGAGGGCGAGCACCGAACCGAACACCGCGACCGCGGCCAGTGCCCGGATGCGCGGTTCGCCGGGGGAGAGCCGGGCGAGCCCGTCGCGCACCGCGAGGCAGGCCGCGGTGACCAGTGCGACAACGATGACCGGCTCGATGCGGAACGACAGCAACGTGCGATGCGTCGCGAGTGCGACGTTCGACGCGGCGTACCAGCCGTAGCCGGTGAGCACGACGACCGCGAGCACTCGCGCGTGCGGGTCCGTCCGGTAGCGCCACACGAGCCAGGCGGTGCCGACCAGGCAGACCAGTCCGGTCAGGGTGAATTCGAACATGGGCAACGGGAAGACCGCGCCTTCGGCGGGCAGGAACCGCAGCGCGGTGCTGACCGCGGGCGAGTCGCGCAGCATCGCGACCAGGTACGGCGCCCACACCAGCAGGACGAGGGGAAGCGCGATCGCGCCGACGAGCAGCAGCGCCCGCACCAGCCGCCACGCCATCGCGAGCGTGCGTTCGCGGTGCGCCAGCGCCACGTACAACGCGAGCACCAGCAACAGCAGCAGCGCGAAGACGAAGATGAGCGTGTAGATCGCGCCCGCGCAGCCGAGGAACACCCCGATCAGCGCGATCGAGGCGTAACTCGTGCGCCGGTTCGCGGCGGCGTCGGTGAACACCCGGTGCGCGAGCACCGCGACCGCGGGCAGGGTGGCGATCAGCGTCCACGAGTACGGCTCGAAGTCGCCGCCGCGGATGCCCGCGATCGCGGTGGCGACCGCGATCAGCAGCGCGAACCGGCGTCGCACGAGCACGCTCCACAACACGAACGCGACGGCGACCGCGACCGCGTTGGTCAGCACCGCCCACGGCTGGTACGCCTGCCAGCCCTCCAGGCCGGTCAGGTTCGCGAACCGGCCGCCGAGCCAGAACCAGCCTGCCGGGTAGAACGGCGGAAGGCTCGCGTAGTTCAGGTCCGCGAGCGCCGCGGTGTCGGCCGTCCTGGTCAGGTACTGCAGGCGGGAAACCTGGTCCCAGCTCGCCCCGCCGAGGTAGAATGAGCTGCCCGCCAGCGCGAACGAGAGCCACACGGTGCTGATCACGCCGGGCAGCGCCCACGCCACCGGCGTCGCCCAGCGGGGCCAGCGCGCCCGGAACACCAGCCACACCACGGCGGCCGCCAGCACCGCGATCGCGGTGGCCGACAGCGCCGACGGCACCTGCGACTGGCGCGGCGCGTCCCACTTCTCGGCGACCCACCAGATCCCGGTGCTGACCACCGCCGACACCACGACGGCGGGCAGCAGCTCCCGCACCGCCGCGGTCGGTCTTTCCGCGGACACCTCGATGACGGCAGGTTTCTGCCGAGCACGGTCGAGCATGACGATCTCTCCTTGCCCCGGGAACGGGGCTCCCCAGTGGTCTTGCCGCTTCGTTGTCGTCGGCAGGCCCGAAAACGTTGTCTGGACCAGGTAGCTTTTCGAGCACGCTCGAAAAGCTGGCGATCAACGATTAGGTGGTGAGGTGGCAGGTGCTGGGGGTGGCGGTCATGTCGTGGAGGCGGTACCAGCCGTGTCCGATGAGTTTGCCGGTGGTGCGGCCGGTGTCGGCCCAGTTGCCGCTGGCGGGGAGGTAGCGGTACCAGAGCAGGGCGCCGTCTTCGGCGGGGTAGGAGCCGTAGAGGACGTCGGCGCCGGGTGAGGTGATGGTTTTGAAGATGTGCCAGCCGGTGCCGGAGGGTTTGGCCCACTGGGTCCATTCGCCGGTGGCGGGGTTGTAGGCGAAGCGGAACAGGTCGCCGTTGGGTGTGCGGGCGTAGAGGATGTCGTCGCCGGCGGCGACGATGAGGTCGTACTTGCCCCAGTCGTCGTTGAGGACGCGGTGGTCCCATTTCTTGGTGGTGGGGTCGTAGGTGCGGCGGTGCAGGTTGCCGTCGGGTTCGATGGTGTAGATGTGGCCGGTGGCGTCGACGGTGATGCGGTTGCGGTACCCGGGGGTGGCGTAGCGGCCCCAGCCGCGGTCGATGATCTGGTAGTAGGCGCCGGTGCTCCGGTCCCAGCTGGTGCCGTTCCAGTGGAAGCGGCGGAGTTCGCCGTTGCCGTTGGCTTGGTAGAGCACGCCGTCGGGTGCGGCGATGGCGCGGGAGTTGAGCCAGCCGGAGCCGATGGCTCGGCCGGTGTTGGTGATCCAGGAGAACGCGCCGCCTCGGGGGTCGGTGTGCTGGTAGAGCCAGAGTGAGCCGTCGGCGCGGGTGGTGAAGATCGGGGCGGCGGGTTTGCAGGTGATGGCGAGGTTGGGCACCGTTTCGCGGATCCAGTCGCTGGTGTTGTCGGCGCGGACTTCGGTGGAGCCGGTGCGGGTTTCGGTTTCGCCGAGGCAGCCGCCTTGCCAGGACACGCTGTTGACCCCGACCAGCTCGACGTTGTTGCCGTTTTCGCGGAGGGCGGGGCCGCCCGCGTCACCGCGGCAGGTGGAGGCGGTGGCGGGGTCGTTGCCGGTGATGGCGACGGTGGTGGCGGTGAGTTCACCGGTGGTGAAGGTGGCGGTGTGCAGTCGGTCGGGGACCCAGTCGGTGGCGGTGCGCCCGTAGCCGGCGATCCGCAGGACATCCCCTGGTTTCGGTGCGGTGCGGGCGATCGCGACGGGGGCGATGCCGGTGACGGGGGCGGCGAGTTTCGCGAGCACGAGGTCGCGGTCGCCCTTGGGCACCAGCTCGGTGATGGTGGCGACCTGGCCGTCGTCGTGGGTCAGGATGGTACGGCCGATGACCGCCGTGGCCTGCTTCCGTGGGGGCCCGGCGGGGATGTGGAACCCCTGATCCACCGAATCGGCGAAACAACTGGCCGCGGTGAGCAGCCACTGCGGATCGACCAGCGCGCCGGTGCAGCTCTGCTCCCCGACGGCGACCTTCGCGACGAACCGGTAACTGCGATCCGCCGCCGGGGCACCACCACTGATCGCCGACACCGACGGCGCCGCCAGCACACCCGCCGCGGTGACGATCAGCGCGGTGAGCGCTACGGCTCGCCATCGAAAAGGGTTTCTTGAGGACACGGGGTACAGCTCCTTGCGGGGTGTGTTGCGGTTTTGGGAGCCCGGTTCGCCGAACGCCGAGGTGTTTCCTTGATCGGTCATCGAATCATCGGGGCGAGGCGGTGCCAGTGGCTTTGATCTCGATCAGCGTTGCCGGACCGCTGGCCGGGTTGGCCGCTTCACCTATTTTGGTCCACTTCTTCTTGGTGACCGGCACGGTGGTGGCGCGTCCCTTGGCGTTCAGCGTCATCTGGATGTCGTGGCCATCGCCTTTCGCGAGGAATACCTCGTGCACTTCCAGGCTCAGATAGCCTTTCGGGCCTCTGATCGAGAAGCAGAACGATTCACCTTTGCTGGTGTTGATCGTCAGCACATCCGTGCGATCCGCGCAATCGACGAGCAGTATGTTGCCGTCGCCGGACTTGAGCCGGATGCCGCGATCGGCGTAGATGCGGTCCGCGCCAGGGTATGCGTAGTCCTCCACCGTACTTCTCTGCGGACCCGAGGGTGTGTGGACCTCGGACCCCCTGGCTGGACCGCTGGTGGTGGTCATGGTTGCCGCGGCGAGCACGCCGAGCGCGCCGACCACGACGCGCTTGGTCCACGATTGCATGGGGGCTCCTCGTCTAATTCGCTGTCGCTCATCTTCCGGGTATATCGGCGAGCGTCCGGCTGGCGTGATCGAACCTTCTGGCCAGCTCGGCCACTACAGCACATTGGAGTTGGCGAATGGTAGGTGCCGCAGTGCGGATGTGATGGCGGTGACTGTTCTCGGGGTGTTTCCTGAAACTATCCGCCAGTCAACACCTTTCGTTGGCTCTGCCGGGGTTGTCGATGCGGTATTCCTGGTTGAGGGTCACGGTCAGTGGTTTCGCGGCCTGTATTCGTGTGTTCAATTCATTGTGTTTATTTGAATTATTCCGGTAGAGGGAAGTCAATGAGGTTGACGTCTGTTCTCGGCACGAGAGCCCGTACAGTCGCGGTCGCGCTGGCCGTCATCGTTTTCGGAGCCGAGGCGCACGGCGGCTCGGCGATCGCCGCCACGGTGCTGCCCGTTTCGTCCCAGGACACCGAGGACAAGCCGGTGTTCGAACTTCCCGCCCCCGCGAACGATCGCGCGGGAGTGGTGCGGTTGATGACCACGGGTGGCCCAGCGACGGCGCGCGCGGCGGAAGCCGCCCTGCTTGGGAGCGAGGCCGAACTGGCCGCGTTCCTCCGCGCCGAGCAGTATCGCGCGGCGGACACCGATGTCCGGTTCCGCACGGCGCAGTTGCTGGATGTGGGCGGGCGCAAGCTGGCCGAGGCGGTCCAGAACGCGTTGGGCGCGTCGGTCGAGGCACAGCGGACGTTGCTGCGTACGGGCTGGCGGGAACCGTGGAAGGCCGACCTCCGGCTGCAGGTCGCCCGGTTCCTCGGCGATGGCCGCAAGGTCGACGAAGCCGCGCAACGGGCGCTGGATGACGGTACGCAGCAGGCCATGGAGAACTTCCTGACGACGGGACTGCCCACGGCCCGGCAGGCCGATGACCGGATGCGCGTCGCCAGCATGCTGGGCACCGGCGGCCCGCAGCTGGAAAAAGCCGCCCAACAGGCGCTGGACGCGGGCAGCGCGCAGGCACTGCGCGAGTTCCTGGACAACGGGCAGAACCTCGCACGAGCACGCGATCAGGAGACCGCCACCGTGGCGGAACTGGCCGGTCAAGCGGATCGGGCCGGAAGAGAAGCCGCGACGCAAACGCGCGCGGCGGAAGACGCCGCAGAGCGGGCGATCACCGCGTCCCGGATAGCGAGGGAAGCCTCCGAACGCGCGGCACGGGAAGCCGCGGCGGCCAAGGACTCCGCCGGACGTGCCGGAGAAGCGGCGGGCCGGGCGGCCGATGCCGCCACCGGCGCGGCACGAGCCGCGCAGACGGCGATGACCGCGGCAGGGCAGGCCACGGCCGCGGCACGCGTCGCGGCGACTGCAGCGTCCCGTGCGGCCGTCGCGGCGTCGGCCGCTGGAGGTGCGGCCTCACGAGCGTTTTCCGCCGCTTCCGCTGCGGCGCGGGACAACAGGCAGTCGGTCGTCGCCCGCAAGGCGGCCGACGAGGCGCGCGCCGCCGCCGCCGGTGCCCGTCAGGCCGCCGCAGCGGCCGGTCACGCCAGCGCCGCCGCCAGCCAGGCGGGAAACGCGGCGCGGGCAGCCAGCGGCGCAGGCGCCAACGCCGCCGCCGCGGCTGCTGCGGCCGCCGCGGCGGGTGGGCACGCGAAGAACGCGGGCAAGCAGGCAAGAATCGCCGCGAACGCGGCCGCCAGGGCGCGTGCGGCCGCCGGACGCGCCACCCGTGCGGCCAACGCGGCCGAAGCGCTCGCCCGGCAGTCAGGGCAGGCCGCGGCACAGGCACGGGATGCCGCGAACCAGGCAGCCGCGCACGCGGACAATGCCGCTACTGCGGCGTACCAGGCGGCCGATGCCGCGTCCCAGGCGACGAACGCGGCCAACGAGGCCATGGCGCACGCGGTCAACGCGATCAAAGCCGCCGACATCGCCACGGCGGCGGCGACACGGGCGGGCGAGGTCGAGGAAACCGCGCGCAAGACCGAAGTCGAGCAACTGCAAGCCCGTACCGAGCAGGCAAGCCAAGCCGCACGACAATTGCGGACCGAGGAACAGGACCAGCAGTCCGACGCGGCATGGGACGAGGCCGAGAACACCCGCATAGGCGAGGAGACCCGGCAGCAGCTCGACGCCGCTGCCGCACCGGGCGCGGCACCGGAGACCGTCCTGGCGGAAGGGCGCAAGGCGGCGGCGAACCTGATCAAGACCGGCGGTCCGTGGACCAGGGTGGCGGCGGAGCACGCCCTCGCCGGATCTCCGGCAGAGGTCACTGAGTTCGTCACGACCCGTCGAGCGATCGCCGCGGAACAAGACGATCGCGCTCGCACTCGCTACCTCGCCGACAGCAGCGAGAAACCGGCGTTGAAAGCCGCCGCCGAAAAAGCCCTTGCCGGCAGTCATCCCGCCGTGCAGGAGTTCTTACGCACCCAGGACTACGAGGGAAGAGCGACCGACGACAGATTCCGCATCGCACAGCTGCTGGGGACCGGGCGTCCCGCGACCGAACGGGCGGCACAGGCCGCCCTTGACGGCACCGACGCGCAACGTCGAGACTTCTTGAAACAGGGCCTTCCCCGCGCCGCTGCCGCCGACGACCGGTTCGAAACCGCGCGACTGCTCGGAACCGGCGCCGCCGAACTCGAAGCCACCGCGCAGATCGCGTTGACAGGCCCCTCCTGGTTCCCGCAAGCGTTCCTCCAAGTCGGTCAGCACAACGCCCGCCGCCGGGACGAGAACACCGCGTCGCACGTCGCAGCCGTCAAAGCGCTTGTCGCGCAGGCAATGCGCACAGCGACCACGGCGCGTGCGGACGCGGCACGAGCCGCACAAGCCGCTGCCACGGCCCGCGGCGCAGCCGCGGAAGCGCGCGGATACGCCGACCAAGCCAAGTCCTCCGCCGACCAAGCTCGCGCGCACGCCAATCACGCCCGGCGATCCGCTCGCGCCGCCGAGGACTCGGCCAGGCGAGCGGCCCAGTCGGCCGCCGCGGCCCGTCGAGCGGCGAACATCGCGGTCGGACAGGCACGTGACGCCGCCAAGTCGGCACGAGCCGCGAACGCCTCCGCGGCGTCTGCGAGCAACGCCGCGCGAGCTGCCAACGCCGCCGCCGCACGCGCCCACGCTGACGCGCTCGCTGCGGGCCGGAACGCGCAAGCGGCCGCGCGAGCCGCCACCGCGGCCCTGCGCGACGCGCTCGCCAAGCCTTCCGTGCTGCCACCCGGCGGCGGAGGTGGCTCCGGAGGTGGCTACGGCGGCGCCGGACCCACGCCGGCCGGATGCCAGCAACGCGGCGGCGCCGGAAACTTCGTTACCCAGATGCTCTGCGGCCCCGGCATGATCACCAACCCCGACTGCAACACGCCCCTCAACCTCGGGTGCCGCTATCTGCGGGACAACCTCCTCACACCCCCGCCGCCAAAACCCGAAGAACCATTCTGGTCGGAATCCCGGCTCTGCGGCTTGGGGTCGATCGGTGCGGGAGCAGGATGGGCTGCGGGCGGTTTCTTGCTTCCTCCCTTTGCTTTGTTCATGGCAGGTGCGGGGGTCGGAGCGGGTGTGGCGTCGTGGTTGATGTGTTAATCTTGAGAGTAGAAGGGTGACGCGTAATATGGCTAAGAAGAGTATGTGGAGAACGCTGAGCATCGATCTTCGGGGAGGAACGGTAGGGCTGGTCAGCTGGAAGGAAGGGGTATCAAATTTTCTTCTGAGTTTACTTCTTTCGGCCAACTTTTTTCTTGCAGTCAATGACATGTATCCCCCTGTGTTGGGTGTTATCGTGTTGATACTGAATATTACCGCGCTGCTTCTCAGTATTCTCTATTGGAATAGTCGAGCTCGTCGTCGCTAGTTGTCTCTAGCCCTTTTGGGGTGAGCTGTTCAGCTCCAAGCGTGCGCGGCAACGGCATGGCCTTCGTTCAGGCGAGGCGGTAACACTTGACGCTCGTGCGCTCGAAAAGCCCGCGATCAGCCGATCGGTGGATCGGACTCCACTGCCCGGCTGGTCGCGAAGCTCAGCCACGCGCTCCGGAGATCGGTCGATGTGCGGCGGCGCCCCGAGTTGCGACGCTGGCCACCACGCAACAGGCTGGCGCCGGACACGGACAAGGACTCCACCATGAACGCTGCGATCTCCGAGGAAGCACTGAAGCACCCGCGCACTCTCGCGTTGTTTCGCGGCGTGAGGATCCTCGTCGGCTGCTACGTCGTCCTCAGTGTGCTCACGCTCCTCGCCGCGTACCTGATGCGCGACGACGCCGCGATGGTGAACGACGCGGTCTGGGTCCGGGGCGGCATCGTGGCCCTCACGTCGCTGCTGATGCTGTTCTTCGCCGTCGGCACCGGGCGCGGCCGCCCCCGCGCGTACCTCCGCCTGCGGATCGTTTCGGCCGTCATGGTCGTGGCCATCGCGGTCATCGTCGCGCTCCCCGGGTTCCTCCCGCTGTGGATGCGGATCGAGCAGGGCGTGTGCGGGCTGCTGCTGATCGGGGTCGTGGTGCTCGTCAACGGTGGGCACCTGCGTTCGGTGTTCACCGGTCGCGGCTAGGTTCGGGTCGTGCTGAGATCGGTTCCGCAGTCCTGGGTGGACGCTTGGGCGCACCGGCGGCGGCCGGTGGTCACCGTCGGCCCCTACCTGCTGCTGGCGGTGCTGACCGCGGTCACCGCGGTGGTGAAGCACGCGGAGACGACCTCGCTGCTCGTCGACCTCGCCCTGTGCGCGCTGGCCGCGGTGTGGATGCTGGTGATGTTCACGGCGCGCCCCTCGTGGCGGGACGAGCCGCGCCTGATGGCGCTGTTCCTGGCCGGGCTGGTGGCCATCATGGCCGTGCTCGTGGTCAGGGATCCGTGGTTCGGCTGTTTCGCGCCCGCGGCTTACGTCTACGCGTTCCGGCTCCTGCCGTGGCCGTGGCTGCTGCCCGGCGTCGCCGCGGTGGCGGTGGTGGCGGGGACCGCGCAAGCCAGCTCGGTCGACATGTCGACTTTTCTGGGTGTGCTGACCTACCTGGCCATCCTGGCCGTGAACGTGCTCCCGATGTGCGGATTCGCCTGGTTCGCTTGGCGCAACGCGGAACAGAACGAGCAGCGGAAGAGGACCCTCGAAGAACTGCGCGAGGCGAACCGCAGGCTGGAGACGACCGCGGCGGAGAACGCCGGTTTGCACGAGCGGTTGCTGGTGTGGGCAAGGGAGGTCGGTGTGCACCAGGAGCGGCAGCGGATGGCGCGCGAGATCCACGACACCCTCGCGCAGGGACTGACCGGGATCATCACCCAGCTGCAGGCCGCCGAGCACGCCGCCGCTGATCCGGCGGAATGGCCGAGGCACGTGGACGCGGCGACCAGGCTGGCGAGGGAAAGCCTGTCGGAGGCGCGGCGTTCCGTGCACGAACTGCGCCCCGAACCGTTGCAGACCGCGCGGTTGGGCGACGCGCTCGCCGCCGTCGCCGAGCGGTGGTCCACTTTGCACGGTGTGGGTGTCGAAGTGATGACCACCGGGACGGTGCGCGCGATGCCGCCGGAAGCCGAGTTCGCGCTGCTGCGCGCGGTGCAGGAGGCGCTGGCCAACGTGGCCAAGCACGCGCACGCGACCAGGGTCGGCGTCACACTGTCCTATTTGGAGCAGGAGGTCGCGCTGGACGTGCGCGACGACGGCAGGGGCTTCGACCAGGCACGGGTCCGCGACGGCGGATTCGGCCTCGTCGCGATGCGCCAGCGGATCGAAGGGGTGTCGGGCACGGTGGAAATCGAATCGGAACCGGGGCAGGGCACGGGAATTTCGGCCCGTGTCCCGGTCGCGCCGCCGGGAGCGGACGCGTGAGCGGGCAGGATCCGATCCGGCTGCTGATCGCGGACGACCACCCCGTCGTGCGGGACGGGCTCAGCAGCATGTTCGCGCGAGAGCCCGAATTCGAGGTGCTCGGCGAGGCCGCCGACGGTGTCGAAGCGATCCGGCTCGCGGAGGAACTGGCACCCGACGTGATCCTGCTGGACCTGCGCATGCCGGTGCTGGACGGGCTGACCGCGATCGCCGAACTGGCCAGGCGCGGGGTCGCGGCCCGCGTGCTGGTGCTGACCACCTACGACACCGACAGCCACGTGCTCCCGGCGATCGAGGCGGGCGCGACCGGTTATCTGCTCAAGGACGCGCCGAGGGCCGAACTGCTGCGGGCGGTCAGATCCGCCGCGCGCGGCCAGGCTGTGCTGTCCCCCTCGGTGGCCGCGGTGCTGATGAACCGGGTGCGGACGCCCGCCGCGGGGCCGTTGAGCCAGCGGGAACTGGAGGTGCTCCAGCTCGTCGCGGCCGGGACCACCAACAAGGAGGCGGCGGCGCGGCTGTTCATCACGGAGGCCACCGTGAAGACGCACCTGCTGAACATCTACGGCAAGCTCGGCGTCAAGGACCGGGCGGCCGCCGTCGCCGAGGCCTACCATCGCGGCCTGCTCACCCCTCGCTGACTTGGCGCGTGCGCTGGTAACGGAGGTAGAGGGTCCCGGAGCTGAAAGTCCTGGACTCGGTAAGCCGCAGGCCGAGTGGTTCGGCGAGCGGCGGGAAGTACGGCGTGCCGCCGCCGAGGACGACCGGCTTGACGAACTGGCGGTACTCGTCGATCAGGTCCCCGGCGATGGCGGCCGCGGCGAGCCCCGCGCCCGCGATGGACACCACGCCGTCGCCAGGCCGGTCGCTGAGCCTGCGGATCTCGGTGGCGATGTCGTCGGTGGCCAGCCGCGCGTTGCCCACGACCGAATCCAGCGTCCCGGAGAACACCACTTTCGGGATCGGCCGCCAGATCCGGGCGAACTCCAGCTCCGCCTCGCCGGGCATGGTCTGCTCGGCGTTCTCCCACACCAGCATGCTCTGGTACAGGCGGCGTCCGCACAGGTACGCGGCGAGGCGGCGGGTCTGCTCGGTGTGGAAGCGGAACAGCTCCGCGTCGGGCGCGGTCCAGCCGATGTCGCCGTCGGGTTTCGCGATGTAACCGTCCAGTGACACGCTCATCGAGTAGATCACGGGCAGCATCGGATCCTCCTCCGCGGTCGGGTGGCACTAAGCGAACCACGTACCGAACATCGAGTTGCGGGACCGGCCGCTGAGGCGCTCCCCGAGATCCACCGCCTGCGCTTCGGTGAGCAGGCAGATGTAATCGGCCACCGCCCTGGCGCGACGACCCTCCTTTTCGGACCTGAGCAGCCCCATGAACTCGCGATCCTCCTTGAGTATTGATCAAGGTCGGGTCGATGCTGTATTGAACTGGTTTCGAGATTTTTCGAAGTTGTGGCTTATGTGCTTTACCTGGAGTCGGCACGTCATCTTATTTGGTTTTGTTCATCTTGCCGGAGCGTCCGGCGAGACAGTGTTTAATGATGGCCATGAGTATCGAGGCGCACATGCAGACCAGGCTTGAGCTTCTCTACCTGGAGATAGATCTGGGGGACCGGCCAATGTCCACGTTGCTCGCGAGGCAGATTGCGTGCCTCGACGTCATCCAACGGCACTGCATCCGTATTGCGGCGGGCGAGAGCGTGGCACTTCCCGGGCAGGTTCAGGCCGTGCATCGACGCCCGCTGGTGTGGCAAGCAGATCCGACGGCGGAAATTCCCCCACCTCCACAAGGGTGGGAAGTTTTTGAATCGCCTCGTTCTCAAGCGGGCCATGAATCGTCAAGTTATGGAGTCGGCGCGTACCTGGCTGCTGCCGAGAGCGCCCTCGAGCGAGATTTTCGTGGGGTTGACGCGGGATTTTCGATCATTCGAAGCTCACTTGCCAGTCCGTGGGTGAACGTGCTCGGTGCGTTGGCGGAGAACTCCAAGCCGATCGCCTACGGAACTGCCGCGGTACTCGGCCTGCACAAGATGATGCGGATGGTCATGGAGTGGCAGAACCACCGGCAGGCACTGGCGGAGAGGCGTAGCAACCGCGGGATCCAGATCGCCGGTGAAGTGGATGCCGTGAACGTTGTGAAACGTCACATGGGGCCCGAAGTGGAGGCAAGCTGGCCCGCTGAGAAGACTCGCGAGGTTGCCTCGGCGGTCGCTTCCATGGAACGGGTCACCGTGTCGGACCTGGTCGATGAGGACGACCCGCGGGTGAAGGGGGCGCGGTAGCCGACGCGACTGCTAATCGCCTGAGCCACAGGCAAGGCGTGCCTGATCGGCGCCGAACGGGCGGGGTGCCGGAATCCCGGCCGCCCCACCCGCTTTCGGCCGCGGGTCACCGGACCTGGATCGGGCTGATGTAGGTGCCGGGGTGGGTCGCGCCGTCCTGCTTGACCAGGTTGCTCGGCACCGGCCAGGCCAGGATCTGCGTGTTGTAGGTGTGCGGCGGGGTCACCGCCATCCTGGCGACCTTCCAGCCGCTGGGGGAGTCGTCGGTGAGGTAGGTGAGGTTCGCGACGGTGTGCTGGCCGGGCGCCAGCGTCATCGGCCTCTTCGGTTCGGTCGTGCGCCGCATGTCCCACGAGGTGCCGTCGGCACCATCCAGCCGCGCGCCGGGGAAGCCGCGCACGACGCACGCCGTGCCGCCCTGGTTGGTCAGGATGATCGGGAGCTGCCACTGGGTTTCGCTGCCGTTGAGCTTCCTCGGCTGCGATGTCGTCACCTTCAGCTTCTTGCACTCCGGCGTCTTGAAGCCGCCGTGGCCCCTGGTGCCCTTCGCGTCCATCGCCGCGCCCTGGCCGCCCGCGTTGCCCTGTGGCGCGTCCGGCGTCTCCGCCGAGACTTCGTCCTTGGCGTCGGCCGCCGGGTCGGCTGGCACGGTGTCCGGGGTGTTCACCGGGGCGGCGCCGAGTCCGGCGCCGGCGCCCGCGGTGGGGCTCCCCGCGGCGGTTCCACCGGTCTGCTCGCCGGAGCAGGCGCCGAGTGCCCCCACCGCCGCCGCCAGTGCGACGACCGCCGTCGCGCCACGCCGGACCGCGGTGCCACTGATGATTCCCTTGACGTTCATTTCTTCTCCTCGATATCGCGTTTCCGCTGTTTCGCGGTGGCGTTCCGCTTTCATAGGCAAGGATGTCCGTGAACGCGATAAGATGGCCATCTGTGATCCACGACACTACATGGCAACCTGTTTATCGGGAGATATTCGACGTCATCGACGCAGCTCATGGGCTTGTGTCGTGCCGTGAAGGTGTGAGAGGTCAGGATAAAAGGACGATCGGGCAACCCCGTTCCTGCTCGTGTGCCAGGTTGGGTCGAGTGGCGCCGACGAAAAAGGCGGGCCGGTGGAATTACGCCGGCCCGCCTTTTTCGCTGCTGGAGCTATTTCGCCTTCGCGGCCGCTTTTGCCGCCTTCTTGAAAGCACGGACCTCGGCCAGTGTTTCCGGGCTGGTGACGTCCGCGATGGACCGCCGCGAGCCCTCGTCGCCGTAGGCCCCCGCCGCCTCCCGCCAGCCGTCCGGGGTGACGCCGAGCTGCTTGCCCAGCAGCGCGACGAAGATCTTGGCCTTCTGGTCGCCGTAGCCCGGCAGGGCCTTCACCCGGCGCAGCACCTCTTTCGCGTCGGGCTTGCCGGACTTCCAGATCTTGTCGGCCTTGCCGTCGTAGTGCTCCAGCACGTGGTGCGCCAGCGCGTGCACGCGACGTGCCATCGAACCGCCGTAGCGGTGGATCGCGGGCGGGGTCACGCACAGCTCCACGAACTCTTCGACATCGGTGTCCGCGATCTTGGTGATGCTGAACCCGTCCATCCGGTCCGCGATCTTCTGCGGTCCCGCGAAGGCGTGTTCCATCGGGAACTGCTGGTCCAGCAGCAGCCCCGTCAGCAGCGCGAACGGATCCTTGCTGAGCAGCTTGTCCGCGTCGGCGTTGCCGGTCAGGTGGAGTGCTTTGGCCATGACCTCATCCTCGCACGTCAGAGGGGGCGTTTCACCGGTGCCGGTTCGTCCTTGGCCAGCAACCCGAGGAAGGTGACCACGGTCAGCGCGCTGACGACGGTCGCGAGTCCGCCCGCCGCCGCCCACGTCTGCCTCGGGTCGGCGGCGGCGCCGCGCGTCAGCACGTCGTAGGCGGGTCCCGCGGAGCGAACCACGGTCCAGGCGGCGTATCCGAGCAGCGGCGCGATCGCCACCATGCGCGCGAGCGGCGGCCAGCGCAGGGAAGGAGTGCGCACGCCGCCGAGCCGGACGAGCACCGCGACCGCGACGCAGGCGACGCCGAGCGCGAGCAGGTTCCCGCCGACGGTGTCGCTGAGCCGGTGCCAGCCGACGGTCATCGTCATCTCCGCGATGCCGACGACGAGTGCCGAACCGAGCAGCGCGGTGCAGCCGCGCCAGGCGACCGGGACCACGATCAGCAGGCCGAGCAGCGCCGAGGTCGACATGGCGACGTGGCCGCTGGGGAAGCTGTTCTCGTTGTTCATCGGGTCGACGACGAGCTGCGGCCGGGTGAGCACCCAGCGCACCAGTACGCGATCGAGCCCCGCCGTCGCGGCGACGGTGACCGCGCCGGCGATCGCGAGCGCCGGCCGCCGCCGCACGAGCCCGATGGCGATGATGACCGCCACCACCGCGGCCATGGCGTACTCGGTGACGTAGGCGAGCCAAGCCCGCGCGCGCAGCACGGGCGGAGTGTCGAGCATCGCCGGGATCCCCTGGAGGACGTGGAATTCGAACGCCTGGCCGGGACGGGTCCACACGAACAGGAAGTAGGTGGCCGCGAACCCGAGCAGGCAAGCCGCCGCGGTCGAGGTGAACAGCCTGCCCCGCCGTCGCGGCGCCGCGATCGGCTCTGGCTCGCCGGCGACGGATTCGGTCTTCGTGTGCACGGAGTGACCGTACCGACCCCGTTTTGTCGGTGCCCCGTGCGATGCTGCCCGGAACTTCGACAACGAGGGGAGTCATGGGCGAAGTAGCCCTGCGCGAGGTCGCCGACGCCGATCTCGACGCGTTCTTCGAGTTCCAGCGCGATCCCGAAGCGGTCCGGATGGCGGCGTTCACGGCGGCCGACCCGTCGGATCGTGCCGCGTTCGACGCGCACTGGGCGCGCATCCTCGCCGATCCCACCACGACCAACCGGACGATCACGGTCGACGGCGCCGTCGCGGGGAACGTCGCGGCCTTCGAGATCGACGGGGAGACCGAGATCTGCTTCTGGATCGACCGGGCGCTGTGGGGGCGCGGCGTGGCGTCGGCGGCGGTGGCCGAGCTCCTCCGCGAGGTGCCGACGCGGCCGTTGCGCGCGCGGGTCGCCGACGGCAACGCCGGATCGGCCGCGGTGCTGCGCCGGTGCGGGTTCGTCGCCCGTGGACGGGAAAGCGGGTTCGCGAACGGGCGAGGGGAGGTCGTCGGGGAGGACGTCTTCGTGCTCGAAGGCTAGGGCAGCGGGCGGCGGCCCGCGAAGCCGATGTCGGCCCGGTGGTACCAGGTCAGGTCGTCGTCGCCTTCGAGCCAGCACAGCCGCACCGGCACGCCGTCGAGCTCGGCGGGGAAGTCGATCAGCAGCGGGGCGAACCCCTTCAGCTCGGCGCCGGTCTGCTGGACGACGGTCATCAGGTCATCCAGCCGCGCCTGCGCCGCCTTCAGCTCCGGCAGCCCGCCCAGCGGGCTCGGGTCGCCGTCCGGCGTCAGCGAGACGGCCAGCTCCGCCGCGTCCGCGCGCACCCGCACCAGCTCGTCGAGCGTCTCGCGCAGGTTCGCGAGCTCGGCGCGGGCTTCGGCCACCGTGAACAGTCCCATGCGCCCGAGGGTGCCAGAAGCCGCGCTCGGGGTGTGACCGGTGATCTGCCGCACATCGGGCGGGTGCCAGACTTGACGCCGACCACCACCTGCCCCGAAGCGGCTCGTCCAGCAGTACGCTTGTACCGCATACCACGAGACGTGCAGAAGAGGCGAAGATCCGCGAGAGGACCTGCTTGCAGGGTCCGACCCTTAAGCAGAGAGGAGCACCGCTGCTCATGGCCAAGATCAAGGTCCAGGGCACCGTCGTCGAGCTCGACGGCGATGAGATGACCCGCATCATCTGGCAGTTCATCAAGGACAAGCTGGTCCACCCCTATCTCGATGTGAACCTGGACTACTACGACCTGGGTATCGAGGAGCGGGACCGCACCGACGACCAGGTGACCATCGACTCCGCGAACGCCATCAAGAAGCACGGCGTCGGCGTCAAGTGCGCCACGATCACGCCCGACGAGGCGCGGGTCGAGGAGTTCGGCCTCAAGAAGATGTGGGTTTCGCCGAACGGCACGATCCGCAACATCCTCGGCGGCGTCATCTTCCGCGAGCCCATCGTCATCTCGAACATCCCGCGGCTGGTGCCCGGCTGGACCAAGCCGATCATCATCGGCAGGCACGCGCACGGCGACCAGTACAAGGCCACCAACTTCAAGGTCCCCGGCCCCGGCACGCTCACCATCAGCTACACGCCGGAGGACGGCTCCGAGCCGATGGAGCTCCAGGTCGCGAAGTTCCCCGAGGGCGGCGGCGTCGCCATGGGCATGTACAACTACCGCAAGTCCATCGAGGACTTCGCCCGCGCGTCCCTGCAGTACGGCCTCGACCGCGGCTTCCCGGTCTACATGTCCACCAAGAACACGATCCTCAAGGCCTACGACGGCATGTTCAAGGACGTGTTCCAGGAGATCTTCGACGCCGAGTTCAAGGCCGACTTCGACGCCAAGGGCCTGACCTACGAGCACCGGCTGATCGACGACATGGTCGCCTCCGCGCTGAAGTGGGAGGGCGGCTACGTCTGGGCGTGCAAGAACTACGACGGTGACGTCCAGTCCGACACCGTGGCGCAGGGCTTCGGCTCGCTCGGCCTGATGACCTCGGTGCTGCGCACGCCGGACGGCAGGACGGTCGAGGCCGAGGCCGCGCACGGCACGGTCACCCGGCACTACCGCCAGCACCAGCAGGGCAAGCCGACCTCGACGAACCCGATCGCGTCGATCTTCGCCTGGACCCGCGGCCTCGAGCACCGCGGCAAGCTGGACTCCACGCCCGAGGTCGTCGACTTCGCGCACAAGCTGGAGCGGGTCGTCATCGAGACCGTCGAGAGCGGCAAGATGACCAAGGACCTCGCGCTGCTCATCAGCAAGGAGCAGCCGTTCCAGACCACTGAGGACTTCCTCGCCACGCTGGACGAGAACCTGGCCAAGAAGATCGCCCAGGGCTGATCCAGTCACACCCAAGCCCCCGCGAGCGTGTTCTCGCGGGGGCTTTCGTGTGTCATCAAGGGAAACGCCACCCCTTCGCCGTGGAAGGCGCCAGTCTGTCCACTGTGGATAGTCAATTGACTCGCGAGGTCGAGGTGCGCCGCTCGGCGAGCAAGCGCTTGTGGCATCCCGCGGTCGGCTGGCTCGACCTCGAACGCGAAGCGCTGCACGATCCGGATTCCAGCTCTTCTGCACCGCGGCGCCCGGAACGCCGTCGCACGAGGCGCTGAAGCTGCTCGAAGTCGTCGGCACCCCGGACTTCACGACGGCGGACTGATTCCTTCCGGGCCCGTTTACCCGAACGCGAGACATCGGCTCACGGTGTCTGCTTCACTGCTCACCGTGCGAACGAGGGACGCGGGCGGCCGCGAGTGGGAGCTTTCCCGCCGGCTTTCCCCATGGCGGCGGATCATCCAGCCGATCAACCTGGCCTTCGGCCGGTACCGGCGGTACCAGGTCGTCCCGGTCGGCGGCGTCGAGGAAACGCCTCGCCAGCGCGCGAAGCGGGAACGCGCCGCCCGCGCCGCGGAACGCCGGGAAATCCGCGAAGGCATGATGGACCGCGGCGGCTGGTGGCTGCTGGCGTGGCCCGTGCTCGCGCTGTGGCAGCTCATCGCCGGGTTCGGTTCGACCGTCGCGCACCGTTCCGGCCAGTGGTTCCGGGTGATCAGCGCCGTGGTGCTGCTGCCGTTCGCGCTCATCGAACTCGTCGCGCAGCTCATCGCGGGCGGCGTGCTTCTGCTCGCGCGCGTGACCGGGATGGCGAAGTCCAGGGTCGACGTGCTGGCACATCCGGAGCACTTCGAGGCCGTGCATTCGCTGACCGTGCTCAGCGTCTCCGGGTTCGGAGCCGCAGGCAAGCTCGTCGAAGCGCTCCAGCAGCACCTGACCAGGACGAACCAGCCGTTCGAACCCGCGAAGGACCAGTACCTCGCGGGCATGCTGGCGCATTTCGGCGCCACCGTGGAACAGCACGTGGGGATGTCGATCCCGGAATCCGGCGCGGGCTGGGAAGCGGCGCGCGCGGTCGAGGGGATCATGGACCGCAGCCGCCGCTGGTAGCGGTGCGTCACTGCCCGGTGACATCGTTGGCGCCTCCGGGTGTCGGGCCTTCCTGCACCGGGCAGGCAAGCCCTACCCTGGGCAGGAGCGGGCCAACAAGCGGCCTGGCGAACGAGGAGCGCACGTGATACTGGGCATTCCGAAACGGATGCTGATCATCGGCGCAGTGTTGATCGGTATCGGGCTGATCTACGTGGTGGGACAGGGCAAGCAGTTCTCGTCGGGCGCGTCGTCCGGCTGCCGGGTGACCGTCACCGCCGACGTGCTGAACGTCCGTGGCGCACCGCTCGCGACGGCGGAGCTGGTCGGCAAGTACAACCAGAACGCCGAGATCGACGCGCAGCCCGAGGTGCAGAACGGGTTTCGCAAGCTCGCCGACAACAAGTGGGCGTCGACCCAGTTCCTGAAGCCGGTGGACGAGGCGAAGTGCACGGTCCCGCCGCCCGCGCCGCCGTCCCCCGCGGGCTAAGGCAGTTCCACGACCATGCCTTCGGTGGCGGCGAGCACTTCGCCGCCGAACCGTTCGCGCGCTCGCGCGACGGACGCGGCCCGGTCGGCGCCCGGCCAGAAGTGGGTGAGCAGGAGTCGCCGCGCGCCCGCTTCGGCGGCGAACGCCCCGGCCTCACCCGCCGTCATCAGGTAGCGCGGTCCGGTGGTGGGCTTTCCACCGGAAAGGGTGGCTTCGGCGATGACCAGATCGGCGTCCCTGCTCAGTGCGGCGAGCGCGGCGCTCGGCCCGGTGTCGCCGGTGTAGGCCACGGTCAGGCCCGGCGCGGTGAGCCGGACGCCGTGGTTCGGCACGTGGTGCGGCAGCGGGAACGCGATCAGCTCCAGCGGGCCGATTCGCCCGCCGCGGGCGAGGTCGTGGAACTCGAACACGGTTTCGGGATCGGGACGCGGTTCGAGCGCGCGCAGGACGCGCAGCACGCCCGGCGTGCCGTACAGCGGAAGCCTCGGCCGCCCGCCGTGCAAGTGTTCGCGCACCCTTCCGAGCGCGCTCACGTCGACGCAGTGGTCGGGATGTTCGTGCGTGACGATCACCGCGTCCACGGCACCGTCCGGGACCGTTTCGAACAGCCGCGGCGCGGTCGCGTAGCCGAGGTCGAGCACGATCCGGAAGCCGCGGTGGGTCAGCAGGTAGCCGCTGCACGCGCGGCCCGGCTCCGGCCAGGCGCCGCAACTGCCGAGCACGGTCAGGGTGGTCACGGCGCCCAGCCTTCCGTAACGGGACCGCGGCCGCCGCGACTACCGGGAATGAGGCTCGTCCGGACCACCGTCACGACGCCGCGCCCCGCCGACGAGGTGTACGGATTCCTCGTCGACTTCGAAAACCAGGCGCGGTGGCGGTTCGACGTGCTCACCAGCGAGCTGATCGCGGGGGAGACGGGCGAGGTCGGCGCACGGTACCGCCAGCGCGTGAAACCGGGGCGCCGGATCCAGCTGAGCGAGGTCGAGCTGGCCGAGGCGCGGCCGTCGTCGGAGATCGCCTTCCGCACGCTGGATCCCGGTCCGGTGACGGTGTCCGGGGCGTGGCACATCCGCGACGGAACGGGGCGCACCGAGGTCGTGTGCGAGGTCGCGATCGCCACGCGGGGGCCGCTCCGGCTGGTCGAGCCGCTGCTGGGCCCGTCGCTGCGCAGGATCGCGGCGCGGTACGGAAAAGCGCTGGCCGAGCGGCTCGACGGGCACTGACCGCGTTCGTTGTCGGTGCCCACCGGTACCCTCCGGCGCGTGCTGACCCTTTCCACTGTCAACGTCAACGGCCTGCGCGCCGCCGCCAAGAAGGGCTTCGTCGAGTGGCTCGGCGCCACCGAGTCCGCCGTCGTCGCGTTGCAGGAGGTGCGCGCCCAGCCGGACGAGCTGATCGCGGCGGTCCGCGAGCCGGACGGCTGGCACACCTCGCACGCCCCGTCGGAGGTCAAGGGCCGCAACGGGGTTTCGGTGTACACCAGGGGCGAGCCCGAAGCGGTCCGCGTCGGCTACGGCGAGCCCGAGTTCGACGGCAGCGGCCGCTACCTCGAAGTGCAGTTGCCCGGCCTGGTGGTGGCGAGCCTCTACCTGCCCAGCGGCGACGTCGGGACCGAGCGGCAGGAGCAGAAGGAGCGCTTCATGGCGTCGTTCCTGCCCTACCTCACCGAACTCCGCGCGAAGGCGGCCGCCTCCGGCCGCGAAGTGGTCGTGATGGGCGACTGGAACATCGCGCACGCCGAGATCGACATCAAGGCATGGAAGACGAACCAGAAGAACTCCGGCTTCCTCCCCGAAGAGCGGGCGTGGCTCGGCCGCGTCTTCGACGAGGCCGGTTACGTCGACGTGCAGCGCAAGCTCGACCCGGAAGGCCCCGGCCCGTACACGTGGTGGTCGTACCGCGGGAAGGCGTTCGACAACGACGCGGGCTGGCGCATCGACTGCGTGATGACGACACCCGGCCTCGCCGAGAAGTGCACTTCGGTCGTGGTGGAACGGGCCGAAACCTACGCGCAGCGGTGGTCGGACCACGCCCCGGTGACCGCGACGTTCGACTGGCCGTGAGCACGCCGGTCAGCTCGGAACCTTGCGCCCCACCAGGTGGAAGATGCGGCTGAGCTGGCGGTAGGGGTCCCGGCGACCGGCTTCGAGTTCGACCTCCGCGGCCGCTTGCAGGCGCGCCGCGTCGGCCGGGTCCACGGCGGCGCCGCTGAGGTCGAGCCAGTCGACGAACAGCCAAACTCCGTACCAGGAAAGGGTTTCCACGCCCCTGTTGCGCACGAGTGCGCTGAGTTCCGCCACGGTGGTGGCGTAGGTCGGCAGGCCGAGCACGCCGGTTTCGCTCCTGGCGTCGAACGACGCGAGCGCGTCTTCCCAGCGCCGTTCCAGTGCCGGGCGCACGGCCGCCGCGTCAGCGTTGCCCGCCATGATCGAGACTAGGCCACCGGGGGTGGCGCACCGGCAGAGCTGGTCGATCACCGGTTCCGGGTGTTCGAGGTAGCCGAGCACTCCGTGACACAGCACGGCATCGAAGCGACGGCCGCCCAACGCTCCTGCGGCGTTTTCGCCACCGGCTCGCACGAACGCCACTCGCTGCCGGACCTCCTCGGGCATTCGCTGCTGCGCCTTGTCCAGCATGCCCTGCGACGGGTCGAGCAGCGTCACGTCGTAACCGGCTTGGGCGAGTGGAAACGATTGGTGGCCCGCTCCGCCGCCGACGTCGAGCACGGACGCCGGAGGTGGCGGCAGGTGTTCCAGCAGTTGCCGGTGCATCACGTAGGTGCGTACGCGTCCCTTCGCGGTCGCGTACGCCCCGTCGGCGAACTGGTCGGCCAGCCCGGCCCAGGTGTCATCGTCCATCGCACCACGATACAAGTTAGTGGTTAGTAACCAATAACTTCACGGGTCGGGTCCTGGCCGTCGAGCGGTATTCTCGGTGCACCGCGAAACCCGGCCGCGACCCGAGGACGTGACATGTCCGATGCTGGCTGCCCGATCGTGATCGACCCCTTGGTACGCGACCTCGACGGGGAGACCCGCAGGGTGCGCCAGGCGGGCGCGCTGGTGCCGATCGACCTGCTCGGTGTGCCCGCTTGGTCGGTCACCCGGCATTCCGACGCCAGGCGGCTGCTCACCGACCGGCGGCTGGTGAAGGACCTTGGCCGGTGGCGGCTGTGGCGCAGCGGGGAAGTCACCCGCGAGTGGCCGTTGATCGGCATGATCGATCCCGGCCGTTCGATGTTCACAGTGGACGGTGCCGAACACCGGCGGCTGCGGGCGAAGACCGCGCAGGCGGTCACCCCACGGCGGTTGGAGAACCTGCGCCCCGTGATCGAACGCGTGACCCGGCAGTTGCTGGACGACGTGGAAGTGCGAGGCGCGCGCGGACCGGTCGACCTCAAGCCCGTTTTCGCGCGGCCGCTGCCGATGACGGTGATCAGCGTGTTGATGGGCGTGGATCCGGCCTTGCATCCCCGGTTGCACGTCCTCTACCGGGCGTTCTTCTCGACGGTCACCCCGCAGGACGAGCGGCTGGCCGTCATCGGCGAACTCGATCGCGTTTTCACCGAGATGGTCAGGGCGCGGACCGCGCGGCCCACCGACGATCTGACCAGTGCCCTGATCCTCGCCGACCAAGGCGGGGAACCGCTCACGGAGGCGGAGGTCGTCGGCACTCTGCAGGCGATGGTCGGGGCGGGGCACGAAACGACGATCGGCTTGATCCTCAACGCTGTGCGCGCGCTGCTGACCCATCCGGACCAGCTCCGCGCCGTGCTCGACGGCGCGGTCGGCTGGGACGCGGTCATCGAGGAAACCCTGCGCTGGGACACCCCGGTCAGCCACCTCCTGATGCGGTTCGCCACCGAGGACATCGCGGTGGCGGACGGTGTGATCCGGGAGGGTGACGGCGTGGTGATCTCGTACCGTGCGATCGGCAGGGACCCCGAACACCACGGTCCGGACGCGGACGAATTCGACCTCGCCCGTACCCCGGCGGCCAAGCATCTGGCGTTCGGGCACGGCCCGCACATATGCCCCGGCGCCGCGTTGTCCAGACTGGAGGCGGGAATCGCCCTCGCTGCCCTCTTCGTGCGCTTCCCTCGTCTGCGGCTCGCCGTGCCCGCCGAAGAGCTGCGGAACGAGCCTGTGCTCACTCAGAACGACGTCCACTCCCTTCCCGTCCACCTGCACGGGTGACTTCGGGCTCATACCGGCGCCGGAGTTCTGCGGGCGAGGTGCGCGTCGAGCAGCGCGAAGGTGGCTTCGGGTTGTTCGAGGTGCGGCAGGTGGCCCGCTTCGGGGATGACGTGGAACCTGCCGTCGCCGAAGGCGTTGGCGTAGGCCTGGCCGTAGGCGGGCGTGACGATGCGGTCGCTTTCGCCCCAGAGCAGGAGCGCGGGCACGTCGACCTGGCGCAGGCGGCGCAGCAACGCCGGGTCGTGCATGTACGGATCGCCCGCGAGCACTCGCATCGTGGCGGCGTTGGCCTCCTGCGCGGCGCGTTGCGCGGGCGGAACGTTCGCGGGGTCCTGGTAGTACCGGGCGGAGTCGTGCCAGGCGTATTCGGCGAGGCCGCGGGCGTCGAGGGCGAAGAAGTCCCGGATCGGCTCGGACTTGACCCGCACGCCGACGGCGTCGATCAGCACGAGGTCGGTGATGGTGCCCGCCGTGTCGCGGACGGCCATCTCCGCGGCCGTCCAGCCGCCGAGCGAGGAGCCGACGACCACCACGTCCCGCAGGCCGAGGTCGCGCAGGTGGTGGAGGTAGGCCACGGCGAGGTCGTCGATACCGGTCAGCCAGTCGGGGCGGCCGGTGCCGTTCCAGCCGGGATGGGTCGGCGCGAGGACGTGGTGGGTGCGGGCCAGGTGGTCGGCGAGCCCGGCGACCGTGGCGGGGCCGCCACCGCCGTGCAGTACCAGCGCCGGGCGGCCGGATCCGGACTCGGACATGGTCAGGGAAAGGTCGGGGTGCAGGGAAGTCCTGTGGTCGGTGTGCATGTGGCCACTGTAACTAAACATCTTTAGATAAGCTAGTTTAGTTTTGGTCTACACTGCTGCCATGCCCCACGAGCTGCAACCCATCGGAAAAGCGGTCAAGCGCGCGCAGTACCGGCAGCACCGGGCGCTCGACAGCAGGCTCGCCGCGGTCGGCACCACGCTGGCGCAGTGGGACGCCCTGCGCGCGATCGACGCTTCGCCGGGCGCGTCGGCTCGCGAGCTGGCCGTGGCCACGTTTCAGAGCGAGCAGGCGTTCGGCACGCTCGCCGGGCGCTTGGTGGCGCTGGACCTGATCGAACGGCGGCCCGGTGCCGGGCGCCGCATCGAGCACTACCTCACCGCCTCCGGCGAGCGGGTCCTCGCCGCGGGGCACCGGGTGGCCGACGACGTGCTCGCGGCGTGCTTCGCCCCGCTGTCGGCGGTCGAGCGCGGGCTCCTGCTGGAGTTGCTGCACCGCCTGACCGAGGACGAAAACGCTTGACCTCCAGCGAAGTCGAGGTAGCAGGCTGGTCGCATGACCACTCCACGTCCGTCCTTAGTGGACGAAGGATCCGCCGAGGACCGCGCGGCGATCGCGAAGATCATTGAGGACACCGAAACCGCTTACAACACCAATGATCCCGAGCTGATGAGCGAGCACTTCGCGTTGGACGCGACGGTGGTGAACGCGGTCGGCGGGCGCGCCTCGGGCTGGGCGGAGCTGCACGACGCGAACGAGCGCGGGCTCGCCGGATTCCTGCACGACCAGTACGTGCGCTACCAGGTGACCGGGATCGACTTCCTCGGACCGGATGTCGCGCTCGCTTACAAGGCCGCCCGCGCCACGAAACCGGACGGCGAACTGATCGACATCGACCCCGCGATGGTCGCGCTCTACGTCGTGGTGAAGCGGAACGGCCGGTGGTGGATCGCCGCGAGGCAGAACACCCTCGTGCCCGCCTGACGCCCGCGGGTGGCGGGAGTGTGGTGCGAGGGTCGAGTTCGCGGCGTCTACCGCCCCGAAGGCCACCGTCGGGGACGAGCGGCCGCGGCAGCAGCCCGCCGCGAGGGCCGCGATCGGGACGCTCAACGCCCCAAGGGGAGCCTTCGGCGATGTACACGGCCCGATCTGACCTCTATAGAAGCATTTTCGGGGCACGAGCGACGCGTGCCCGGCAGCACCGTGGCCGGGGCAGGGCCCGAGCGAGTGTGAACCGTCGCGGCGGCTGAACTCGGGGCGAACGTCGCGAAACTTCTGTCCGTTCGGCCCGAGAACGGGCGGACGTGAAAGCCGGACGCCGCTCGACTCGTTCGGCTGACGGGTCGCGGACCGCGCTCGGTCGCTCACCGGCCGTTGACCTCCGGCGATGCCGGGCGCTCCACCCCGGCGTTTTCGGCTCCCGAGCAGCCGCTAGCCTCTTGCCCCGTGTTGATCACACCGTGCTCGTCGTGCCTGGCAGGGCTTGACACGCTCGGTAGCTTTTGGATCATCAACACGCCTTGGCATCCTTCCTTCGGGTGACGATTTTGGTGCGGGAGGCACTCCGGTGCGCAACCGAGTACGGCCGTTGCGGCGGGCGAACGCGCAGGCGAAGCGCGGCGCCGTCGTGGTGCTCGTGATGGTGATCGCCGTCGTGACCGGTGCGGGCGCGGCGTCGGCGGAGACGCTCGCCCAGGGCGAGCCGGGCGCCTTCACGTTCGGGATCCTCGGCCCGGTCGGTCTCGTGGCCGTGGGGATCGGTGTGCTCGGCATGGCCGCGGGCGTCATCCGCCAGCGGAAGAAGGCGGCAGCCAAGGCCGCCGAAGCCCTGGAGCCGGTGGCCGAGGAAGAGCAGGCGGCCGAGCCCGCGCTCCGCGAAGTGAGGACCAAGACCTGCATCGCGGGCGATCTTCGCGCCGACCTCCCAGCCGACTTCCGCGTCGAGGACGATTCGACCCGCCCGGTGCTCAGCCCGGTCGCGCGCAGGCGCGTGCGGTCCGCGGTTTATTCCCGATCCGGCGAGTAATCCCTCACAGCGAAAGCCCTTAGCAGCACGGCGAAAACGTCCGTAGGCTCTGGTGATGGCTGAAAGCGTGTCGATCACCCCGCCCGAGCCGAAGCCTTCCCCGTCCGCGATGCGCAGGGCCTTGCGCCGCGCCGCGGACGGTGTCGCGCTCGACGTCACGGAATCCGCGGTCCTGCTGCATGCCCGCGGCGAAGATCTCGACCAGCTGCTCGCCGCCGCGAGCAGGGTGCGGGACGCCCATCTCGCCGACCAGGGGCGCAGCGGGGTGGTCAGCTATTCGAGCAGTGTGTTCATCCCGCTGACCAGGCTGTGCCGCGACCGATGTCATTACTGCACCTTCGTGACCGTGCCGGGCAAGCTGCACTCGATGTACCTCGAACGCGACGAGGTGCTGGAGATCGCGCGCGCGGGCGCGGCGGCGGGCTGCAAGGAGGCCCTGTTCACCCTCGGGGACCGGCCGGAGGACCGGTGGCCGCAGGCCCGCGAGTGGCTGGACGCCCGCGGCTACGACTCCACTGTGGACTACGTGCGCTCGTGCGCGATCGCGGTGCTGGAGGAAACCGGTCTGCTGCCGCACCTCAACCCCGGCGTGCTGAGCTGGGAGGAGCTGCACCGGCTCCGCCCGGTCGCGGCGAGCATGGGCATGATGCTGGAGACCACCGCCGAGCGGCTCTGGTCGGAGAAGGGCGGCCCGCACTACGGCAGCCCCGACAAGGAGCCCGCGGTCCGGCTGCGCGTGCTCGACGACGCCGGTCGCGTCGGCGTCCCGTTCACCACCGGAATCCTCGTCGGGATCGGCGAAAACCGGACCGAACGGGCGGAATCGCTGCACGCGATCCGCACGCGCGCCCGCCAGTACCGCAACATCCAGGAGATCATCGTCCAGAACTTCCGCGCCAAGCCGGACACCGCGATGCGGCAGGCACCGGACGCGGACATCGAAGACCTCGCGGCGACCGTCGCCGTCGGCAGGCTCCTGATGCCGCCGGGCGTGAGCGTGCAGGCGCCGCCGAACCTCGTCGGCGACGAGCACGCGCTGCTGCTGCGCGCCGGGATCGACGACTGGGGCGGCGTTTCCCCGGTGACCCCGGACCACGTGAACCCCGAACGCCCTTGGCCCGCCGTCGAATCGCTCGCCGAATGGACCAGGGAGGCCGGGTACGACCTGCGCGAGCGGCTCGCGGTGTACCCGAAATACGTTGCGGCGTCGGAAAAGTGGCTCGACGTCCGGCTGCACCCGCACGTCCACGGACTGGCCACACCGGACGGGATGGCCGACCAGGACGCGCCGATCGTCGGAAGGCAGTGGCAGGAGCCCGACGGCGGGCTGGAGACCGTTGGCCGCGCCGATCTGAACTCGTCGATCGACACCGACGGCCGCACCTCGGACCGCCGCGGCGACTTCGACAGCGTCTACGGCGACTGGGACATCCTGAAGACCCAGGTGTCCGGCAGTTCGGCGCCGGAACGTCTCGACGCGGACGTGCGCGCCGGGCTCGCACTCGCCGCGGACTACCCCGGCGCGCTGCTCGAACCGATCCACACCGACGCCGCGATGGCGCTGCTGACCGCGGACGGCGAAGCGCTGGAAACGATGGCGCGCCTCGCCGACGAGCTGCGCGCGGACGTGGTCGGCGACGACATCACCTACGTGGTCAACCGCAACATCAACTTCTCCAACGTCTGCTACGTCGGGTGCCGGTTCTGCGCGTTCGCCCAGCGCGAGCGGGACGCCGACGCGTTCCGGCTCTCGGTGGACGAGGTCGCCGCGCGCGCCGTCGAAGCGTCGCAGGCGGGCGCGACCGAGGTGTGCATGCAGGGCGGCATCGACCCGAAGCTGCCGGTCAGCTACTACGCCGACATCGTGCGCGCGATCAAGGCCGCGGTACCGGACATGCACGTCCACGCGTTCTCGCCGATGGAGATCGTGTCGGCGGCGTCGAAAGCGGGCGTGGCCGTCGAGGAGTGGCTCACCGAGCTGCGGGACGCGGGGCTCGGCTCGATCCCGGGCACCGCGGCGGAAATCCTCGACGACGACGTGCGCTGGGTGCTGACGAAGGGCAAGCTGCCCGCGCAGACCTGGATCGACGTGGTGTCCACCGCGCACCGGCTCGGAGTCCCGTCGTCGAGCACGATGATGTACGGCCACGTCGACCACCCGGAGCACTGGCTCGGTCACCTGCGGGTGCTGGCCAGGATCGCCGACGACACAAGGGGTTTCACCGAGTTCGTCGGCCTGCCGTTCGTGCACCACAACGCGCCGATCTACCTGGCTGGCGTGGCGCGGCCGGGCCCGACCATGCGGGACAACCGCGCGATCCACGCGTTCGCGCGGCTCGCGCTCAACGGCCGGATCGACAACGTGCAGTGCTCGTGGGTCAAGCTCGGCGACGAGGGCACCGCGCAGGTGCTGCGCGGCGGCGCGAACGACATCGGCGGCACGCTGATGGAGGAGACCATCTCGCGCATGGCGGGCTCGGAGCACGGTTCGTCGCGGACCACCGCCGAGCTGGACCACCTCGCCGCGCTCGCGGGACGGCCGTCGCGCCAGCGCACGACCACCTACGCGCACCAGCGCCTCGCCGTCATGAGCTGACCCGGGGGCACCGGGGTGGGTACCCGCCCGCCCCGGTGCCCTGGGAGAATCGGGTCGTGGCCGAAGAACAAGAGAAGACCGCCACGCGGCTTCGCGTGCTGTCCGGGATCCAGCCCACCGCCGATTCGTTCCACCTCGGCAACTACCTCGGCGCGCTGCGCCAGTGGGTGCGGCTGCAGGACACGCACGAGCCGTTCTACTGCGTCGTCGACCTGCACGCGATCACCGTCGAGCAGGATCCGAAGGTGCTGCGCGAGCGCACCCGCCGCTCGGCGGCGCAGCTGCTCGCGATCGGTGTCGACCCCGAGCGCAGCGCGCTGTTCGTGCAGAGCCACGTGCCAGAGCACGCGCAGCTGAGCTGGGTGCTGGAATGCCTCACCGGGTTCGGCGAGGCGAGCCGGATGACGCAGTTCAAGGACAAGGCCAGCAAGCAGGGCACCGACCGCGCCAGCGTCGGGCTGTTCACCTACCCGGTGCTGCAGGCCGCGGACATCCTGCTGTACCAGGCGCACGCGGTCCCGGTCGGCGAGGACCAGCGCCAGCACCTCGAACTCTCGCGCAACCTCGCGCAGCGGTTCAACAACCGGTTCGGCAAGACCTTCGTCGTGCCGGAGCCGCACATCGTGAAGGACACCGCGAAGATCTTCGACCTGCAGGACCCGACGTCGAAGATGAGCAAGTCGGCGTCCACCGCGAACGGTCTCGTCGAACTGCTCGAAGATCCCAAGCGCGCGGCGAAGAAGGTGCGTTCGGCGGTCACCGACACCGGCCGCGACATCATCTTCGATCCCGAGAACAAGGCAGGCGTGTCGAACCTGCTGACCATCTATTCGGCGCTCACCGACCGGAGCGTGGACGACCTCGTGGCCGCCTACGACGGCAAGGGCTACGGGGACCTGAAGAAGGATCTCGCCGAGGTGCTCGTCGAGTTCGTGACGCCGTTCCAGGCCCAGGTCCAGTCCTATGTGGACGATCCGGCCGAGCTGGACAAGGTGCTCGCGCGCGGTGCCGAGCGAGCCAGGGAGATCGCTTCGAAGACGCTGGCGACGGCGTACGACAAGGTGGGTTTCCTGCCGCCGCTGGGGTGAGTGGTCCATACCGCTCGCGTTGCGAGGGGTACTCAGCGTGGTTAACGTCCATTCGTGGCGAACGACGAAAAAGAGAAGCTGCTTCCGCGCCTGCGCCGGAAGTACCCGTGGCTCGATCACGTGATCAGGGCCAACGAGGCCTTCACCGAGCGCTACGGCAACCACTACGCCGCGGCGATCACCTACTTCAGCGTGCTTTCGGTGATCCCGGTGCTGATGGTGGGGTTCGCCGTGGTCGGGTTCGTCGTCGCGGGCGACCAGTCGATCATCACCCAGATCACCGACGGCATCAAGAAGTCCGTGCCGGACGGCCTCAACGGCATCGTCAGCCAGGTCGTGGAAACCTCGCTGAAATCGCGTGGCGGCGTCGGCGTGTTCGGGCTGCTGATCGCCCTGTACTCCGGCATCGGCTGGATGAGCAACCTCCGCGACGCGCTGACCGCGCAGTGGGGGCAGGAGAAGAAGCAGCTGCCGCTGGTGTCCACCACGTTGAAGGATCTCGCCGCGCTGGTGGGGCTCGGCGTGGCGATGATCGTGTCGTTCGGCCTGACCGCGGTCGGCGGCGGGGTCGGGAAGTTCCTGCTCGACGCGGTCGGGCTCGCCGATCAGAGCTGGGCCGTGTGGCTCCTGCGCATCGCCACGATCCTGCTCGGCCTGCTCGCGAACACACTGGTGTTCCTCTGGGTGCTCTCGCGGCTCCCGCGCGAACGCGTGCAGATGCGCAGTGCGGTGAAGGGCGCGATCCTCGCTTCCGTCGGGTTCGTCATCCTGCAGCAGGTGGCCACGACCTACCTCGCGAGCGTTTCGAAGTCGCCGAGCTTCGCGGTGTTCGGGCCGGTGCTGGGGTTGCTGGTGTTCGCGAACCTGGTGTCGCGGTTCCTGCTGTTCGTGACCGCGTGGACGGCGACGGCGAAGGAAAACCAG
This sequence comes from Amycolatopsis sp. CA-230715, assembly GCF_018736145.1. Classification (GTDB taxonomy): domain Bacteria; phylum Actinomycetota; class Actinomycetes; order Mycobacteriales; family Pseudonocardiaceae; genus Amycolatopsis. The sequence continues at coordinate 3,126,736 of NZ_CP059997.1, read as the reverse complement.
GTGCGCAAGGTGGTTCCGCCGCCACCCGCGGTGATCCGGCCGGAGATCCGGGTGCAGCAGGGCCCGGGTTTCGGTGCCGCGGCAGGCGCTTTCGGCGCCGGTGCGCTGTTGGGATGGCTCGGAAAGCGTCGCCGATAGCTACTGTTGGGCTCATGTTCCGTGTGGAAGCGTCCTCACTCGCCGAGTACTTCGCCTACGACCCGATACGCGAACAGGATCTTCGCGCCGTGGACGAAGTCATTCGTGCGGCGGCACCGGGGCTCGAACGGCACTTCTTCACCGGAACCGGCGACGGCAAGCCGGGTATGTCGATCAGGATGATCGGGTACGGCAGCTTCCAGTACCGGGTCAAGGCCAGCCGGGACCCGATCGACTGGCCCGTCGTTTCGCTCGCGTTGCAGAAGAACTACTTCAGCCTGTACGTCTCCGTGGTCGAGGACGGCGATTACCTGCTGAGCCAGTACGCGGGGCGGCTGGGGAAGGTCAAGGTCGCGCACAACTGCGCGCGGTTCGTGAAGGCCGCCGACCTGGACACCGGCACCCTCGCTGAACTGGTCCGCCGGATCGAAACCGGACTGGCGGCTGGCGAGCTGGAACTCCGGTACGGGCGAACCAAAAAGGACTGACCCGCCGGATAAGCTAGTCGGCGCGATGTCGGACAAAGTGCGCTACCCGCGCGAAATCTGGGTACTGGTGGGGGCGAGCTTCCTGATCGCCGTCGGCTTCGGGCTGGTCGCGCCCGCACTGCCGAACTACGCGACCAGCTTCGACGTCAGCGTCACCGCGGCGTCCGTGGTGATCAGCGCGTTCGCCGCGATGCGCCTGCTGTTCGCGCCGCTGAGCGGGCGGCTGGTCACCTCGTTCGGTGAGCGGCCGGTGTACCTGTGGGGCATTTCGATCGTCGCGGCGGGCAGCCTCGCCTGCGCCGCCGCCCAGGAGTACTGGCAGCTCCTGCTGTTCCGGTCGCTGTCCGGGATCGGCTCGACGATGTTCACCGTGTCCGCGGTCGGCCTGCTGATCCGGATCTCGCCGCCGGAGCTGCGCGGCCGCGTGAACGGCTTGTGGGGCACCAGTTTCCTGCTCGGCAGCGTCGCGGGCCCGGTGCTCGGCGGCGGCCTCGTCGCGCTGTCCCTGCGCGCGCCGTTCCTGTTCTACGGCGGCGCGCTCGTCGCCGTGACCGTGCTGGTGTGGGCGCAGTTGCGGAACTCGACGCTCGCCGCGAGGCCCGCCGACGAGCACGCGCCCACGATGACCTTCCGGCAGGCGCTTGGCGACCCCGCCTACCGCGCGGCGCTGACCTCCAACTTCGCCAACGGCTGGGTCGTCAACGGGGTGCGGACCTCGCTCGTGCCGCTGTTCGTGGTGGCGATCCTGCACAAGCCGTCGTCGTTCGCGGCGATCGCGCTCGCGGTGTTCGCCGCGGCCAACGCGGTCGTGCTGCCCACCGCCGGTTCGCTGGCCGACCGGATCGGCCGCAAACCCCTTGCCGTGGGCGGGCTCGCGCTGCTGACGGTGGGCACCGTCGGCGTCGGCATCACCGATCAGCTCTGGGTGTTCCTCGTCGCCTCGGCGGTGTCCGGGATCGGGTCGGGGGCGCTGAACCCCGCGCACAACGCGGCCGTCGCGGACGTGCTCGGCGTGAAAGCGCGCGGCGGGACGGTGCTGGCGGGGTTCCAGATGGCCTCGGACGTCGGCGGCGTGGTGGGCCCGCTCGCCGCGGGCGCGATCGCGGACGGCGGCTCGTACGCGTGGGCGTTCGCGCTGAGCGCGGCCGTGGTCGCGGTCGCGCTGGCGCTGTGGATCCGGGCGAAGGAAACCCTGCCCGCGCGGGTCGTCACGGTCGACGCATGACATTCGTCGTGCCCCGATGACGACGAATCATCTTCGAACGCGGGGCCGTCGCGGGAGAACCTCGAGGTAGCCAAGAACTCGAGGAGACGAGATGACCACCGTGACCGCACCCGCGCCTGCTTCGTCCGACCAGTCGCCGCGGGACGCGCTCCGCCCGCTGCTGATCGACATCGGCGCGCCGCTGGCGCTGTACTACGGGCTGCACTCCGGTTTCGGCGTCTCCGACGTGTGGGCGCTCGGTGCCGGTGCGCTCGTCGTCGCGGCCCGCACGCTCCACAGCCTGGCCCGCTACCGCCGCCTCGAACTGATCGCGACGCTCGTCCTGGTCACCAGCCTCGCCGGGATCGCGTTGTCGTTCCTCTCCGGCGACGCGCGGTTCATGATCGCCAAGGACGCGTTCGGCTCCGGTGTGGTCGGTATCGGCCTTCTGATCGCTTCGCTCGTCGGGAAGCCGGTGATCTCCGAGGGCATGCGGCCGTTCGTCGCCAAGACCGAGGCCGCGCGCGCGGCCTGGCTGCGGCTGTCCGCCACCGACGGCGCCTTCCAGCGCGCCGAACTGCGCATCACGCGGATGTGGGGCGTGCTGCTGTTCGCCGAATGCCTGGTGCGGGTCGCACTCGCCTTCACCGTGCCGGTATCGACGATGGTGTGGCTCTCGACGGTGATGATGATCGGCACGATGGCCGGGGCCATGGTGCTCAGCGGGGTGCTGGCGCACCCGCTGGAGGCGGCCGTCGAGCGCGAGCTCAGTCCTGCGGCACGCTGAGCTGCTTGCGCCGGTGGCCGACGATGAAGCCCACCACGATGAGCACCGCGACGACGAGGGTCAGCACCCAGCCGGTCACGCCGAACGGGTCGTCCTTCGCCGTCGCGGCGTTCGTCGATCCGTTGGCCGATCCGGCCGGCTGCCCGGTGTTCGGGTCGATGGCCTGCGCCGGTCCGGTCAGCTGGCCGACCGGCTGCGCGCCGGCCTTCGTCAGCCCGAACCCGTAGTCCAGCAGCTGCGCCGCCTGGTCGACGACCTTGGTCGGGCGCTGCTCGGCCCGCATCATGACCACGGCGAGGCGCTTGCCGTTCTGGTCGGCGCCGCCGACGTAGGTGTGGCGGGCGTCGTCGGTGAACCCGGTCTTCCCGCCGAGGAAGCCGGGGTAGTGGCCGAGGAGCTTGTTGTCGTTGTAGATCGGGAACGGGGGCTTGCCCGGCGCGCCGGGGAACTGGAACTCCTTGGTGCCCACCGCGTTCGCGAACTCGCGGTGCTTCATCGCCTGGTGGAAGATCACGCTCAGGTCGAAGGCCGAAGTGGACATTCCCGGACCGTCCAAACCGGACGGGGTGGCGGCGTGCGTGTCGGTCGCGCCGATCGACGCGGCGAGCGCGTTCATCTTGGCGGTGGCCGCGTCGACGCCCCCGAGCGCGGTCGCGAAGGTGTGCGCGACGTCGTTGCCGGAGTGCATGAGCAGCCCGTGGAGGAGCTGGTCGACGGTGTAGGGCGTGCCGGCGGTGATGCCGACGCAGGTGCACTCCTGGCTGGCGTCCTCCTTGGTCGGCGTGATCACCTGATCCGGTTTCAGCTCGGAGACCACCACGAGCCCGAGCAGCGTCTTGATCAGCGACGCGGGCCGTTCACGGGCGTGCGGGTCCTTCGCCGCGATCACCGCGCCGGTGTCGAGGTCCTGCACGAGCCACGACGCGGCGGTGGTGTCCGGCGGGTTCAGTGCGCCGTCGGGGACGACGATGCCGCAGTCGCCCATGCGCGGCCCGCCCGCGGGCTGGGCTGGCACCGGCAGCGGGCTCGGGGCGGCCTTACCGGGCGCGGGCTTCTCGGAGGTGTCGACCGGAGGAGGCGGCGTCTCCTTGTTCGCGCACGCGGCGGGCGGCGCGGGGACCTTCGGCGTCGGCTTCGAGGCCGCGGCCGGGCCCGCGGTCAGGGCGAGCAAACCGGACAACAGGGCCAGGACGAGAACCGGGAGCGACCGGCGGGAAGCGCTGTGCACCCGAGCAGGCTAACTGAAGCACGCGCGCGATAATCGAGGCATGTCGCGACGCACCTCTCTGTTCCTGCTGGCCTTCGGCGTCTGGTCGTGGATCATCTGGATCACCTTCGCCAAGAACCTGTGGGACAGCGACCGCGCCTGGGCCGCCGACGGCTCGCCCACCGCGTACTTCATCGTGCACGCCGTGCTGACCGTCGTCTCGTTCGTGCTCGGCACCATCATCGGCGTGCTGGGCCTGCGCGGTTTGCGGGCTAAACGTCGTGAATCGGCGCCCGCCGGGGATTAGGGGCGGTAGCGCGTTTCGAGCATGAGGCAGCCGGTTGCCGTGCGGTACGGGCCGTGCCGCATGCCGGGCCGCCGCATCGCGAACTCGCCCGCGCGGAACGTGCGGTCCAGCGTCAGGTCGTGCAGCTCGCCGTCGAGGAGGTACACCTCTTCGACGTAGTCGTGCGTGATCACTCCATCGAATGAAGTGTCGAGACCCGGTGCCCACCGGGCGAGTCGCGTCAGGATCGCGGGGTCCTCGGGGTCGCGGCTGAGGACCCGCTCGGTCACGCCGACCTGCTCGGTCTCCGTCCACTGGACCTCGTCGGCGGCGAAGAACTCGTACTCGGCTTTCACCGCTTCACCGTAGGCGCCCGGTCAGAACACGTCGTTCACGTCAGGCGACGGGGTGTTGAGGTCGCAGTAGGAGTACAGCTCGGTGCGCTTGTCGTCCGCGGTCTGCGGGATTTCCGCCAACGGCACGATCCAGGTGCTGCGCTCGCCCGGTGCGCACGAGGGGCTCGCCGGGGGCTCGTACCGGGTGCCCGCCGGATTGCCCTTGCCGTCCGGCGGGACGAGGTCGCCGCCGACGATCTTTCCGTTCGAGTCGCGGAACACCACGCCGGTGCGGCGGCTGGACAGGGCCCGGCAGTTGTCCGAACGCTCGGTGTAGCGCACGCTGTCCGCCGGTGGGGACAAGCCGACCCGGCTGGTGGACTCGTAGGTGTCCGCTATCGCAGTGAAACCGCCGAGGGCGCCGTTGGGCAACCAGGTCGTCGTTTGCAGGTCGACGTCGGCCGAAGTCACCTTGGTCGCCGCGTTGACATTGATGATCGGCCTGCCGAGACCTGCTCGCTGGCCCGGCAGCATCACCGGGATCTCCATGGTCATCAAGGAGCCTTGAAGAGGTCCCTGCGGTATTCCGTTCACGACGAGGAACACCTTGAGGGTCACTCTGGTCCGGTAGGCGATGTGGTCGCTGGTGTTGCGCAGCACCGCTCCCATGCTCGCCAGACCTGACGGTGAGACCCCGGTTTCCTCGACCACGATCCCGCCGCTCGTCGGCGCTGTCCTCGCCGACATCGGTTGTTCCTTGATCGAATTCGGGATATCGCACGGCTTCGATGCCGAGTCGTCGCTGGTCGTGGACCACACCACTGCCGTGATCCCGGCAGCCGCGGCCACCGCCACCACGATTGCCAGCAGCAGCAGTTTGCGCTTCGTCATTCGTAGTACCGCTTCTTGAGTTCGCTGACCTTGGCCTGGAAGTCCTGGATCAACTTCGTGGCCGCGGCGGAGGCCTTCGTGGCGAACTGGTCCTCGGGCACTTCGCGCACGGTGCCGGGTTCGATGTGAACCGCGAAGTTCTCCATGCCCACCGTGGTGATCACGATCCGTTCGTCGCTGGAGGTGCCGATAGCCTCAATTCTGGCTCGATCGGCGATGAAGTTTGAATCCCGGAAATCGTTCGCATCGATGCTCAGGCTCGTCTCGTCGATCGCGCTCAGGTATTGCCTTCGCCACCCGGCCCACAGTAGTCGTGCGATACTGGCCAGCGCTCTCTCCAGTGCGGACTCATCGATGAACTCGTAGACGCTTTCCTCGAATGACAACGAGATGCCAGTACGTCCACGTAGCTCTGCTTCGATTTCAGTTCCGGGCGCACGAACACGTACCCGGATTTGGCCCAACCTCTCAGCCAGATCCACCACCATATTCTCCTGTCGCTAGTCCGACTTGCCCATGCCGCGGTCGCCGGTGAGGTCGCGGTCGTTCATTCCGGCCAGGTTGGGGCGGGTGCTGACGAGTCTGTCTTTGTTCCCGTGTATGCAGTCGATCAGTCCTCGTATTTTGAGTTCGATGTGCTGCGTTTCGACCTCTTGAATGTGTTTGGTGAGGTCGTCGACCGCCTGCCTCATCGAGTTTATTATCGTGTCGGCCGAGTCTCCTGATGCCGTGATTCCGGCTATGGCCGCGCTGCCCGTGGACGATGCAGCTCCGATCGCCGGAAACGTCACTGGTAGGCCAGCCCCCGCGGTTGCGACGGTGACCACTACTCCGCCGACTGCGGTGACCGCAGAGAGTACCGAGAATGCAAAACTCCACTCGTTCTTGTCGCACCCGCCAGCGTTGTCGAGCGCGTCCTTCGTGTCATTGGCAATTTTTGTGATGTCCTTGCGTGCCGTTGACCACATTTCCTGGTGTGCCTGGAGGACCCCTTTCAGGGTTGACAACGCGGCGAACTGATTTCCGGAGATCGTTTTGAAGGTGTCGATGAAGTTGGCTTTGAAAGCCATTGCGGCTTCGCCGTTCCAGCCTTGCAGGTAGCCGCCGTCGGTCGTCATTTTGTCGAGGTGTGGGTTGGCCAGGCTCACGTCTTTGGTGAGCTCGGTAGTTTGGCCGGACTCGGTGCGCAGATTTCCCATGGCTGCGTTCAGGTCGGCGATCAACGGATCGTACCTCGTTGGATCAGGCAGTCTGGAAAATGGTTCAAACAGTGGCTCTATGAAGGCGTAGCGCTGTCTGATCTGATTGTATTCGTTACTCCCTGGAAATTTTTCTGATTTTTTCTGGGAAAGTTCCGTCATTGCCAGTTCGAGGGCCTTGTCGTTGATGTCCTTTGCGCACTGCATGAGCTGGTCAAAATTCATCGTTTACCACCCAGTTCTGGATCGGACTGCGCGCGGCGGTTCAGCGTGTCCCCTGCTTCCTGATCGCGTTCGGCGTAAAGCTGCGCAGCTCTGTCCAGTGCTGTGGCCGTGTCATCAAGATTTCTCCTGGTTTCCTTCAGGAGTCCCACTGCGGCATCGTGTAGATCGAGATAAGCCCGGTAGACCGGCCCGAGCGCGTCGCCGCCGAAATGCTCAGGGCGCCGCATCGCTTGGCCGAGCCCGTCGAGAACCCGGTCGCAGCTTCCGATCGCATCGCCGTAATCGGCCGAGACCACCGGAAAGTCCACCTTTGCGACTCTTTCCAGTTCGTACAGGTCAACGCCGAACTCGTCGCCTTGATGCACCATTTCCCCACCCCTCGATTCCCGCCGCGCTCGACCTCCTGGACGTGGCGAACGCGTCCAGGCGAAGAGCGGGGCGCTGCGTGTCCTCTTTCGACGGCTCCTCCAACCATCGACTAGTCGACAAACTGATAGTAGTGGTGTGGGTACTTCTTGTCAGGTAAACGAGGGAGACGGTGGACGGGAGCTGTGCGCGTTCCACAGCAGGATCGTGCTCAGCGCGAAGGTCAGCAGGTGGCCGATGCTCAGGGCCGCGCCCTGGAAGATCGTGCCGCCGAGCAGGGCGGCGATCGCGAAACCGAGCAGCAGGCTGATTCCCGGTGACGCGGGTACCGCCCAGCGGGATAAGCGGTGCGACCGCGGACGATCAGTGCCACGATCCACAGCGAGGCGAGCCCGACGAGGATGCCGTTGACCCAATAGGCGACGGTGATCGCCGTGCCGAAGTCGTCGGCCATGGCGAGCAGCCGGTCGACGCCCGCGCGGTCGTCGCCGAGCGATTCCGCCGCGCGGTAGGTCTCGCCCCAGCAGTAGAACGAACCGTGGATGAACGGCGCGATCGCCCAGCTCGCGGCCAGTGCGACGGCGGGAGGGACGGCGAGTGCGCGGCCCGCGGGCGGATGCCGCGGTAGAGGTGCCAGACGGCGGCGAGGTAGAGCGGCGCGGTCAGCACCCCGGCGAGTGCGCCCCACCTGAGCTGGCCGGTCGACGACGCGAGCTAGGAGCCGACGGTGTCCGGGACGCCACGACACCGGCGATTCCGGTCAGGCGCACGAAAACGGCCACGAAGTTAGGGTACCCTAACTTCGTGGCCGTCGGAAGGAAGAAACCTCAGACGCGCTTGAAGAGGAGGGCGCGCTTCACTTCCTGGATCGCCTTCGTCACCTGGATGCCTCGCGGGCAGGCGTCGGTGCAGTTGAAGGTGGTGCGGCAGCGCCACACGCCCTCGGCGTCGTTGAGGATGTCCAGCCGTTCTTCGGAGCCTTCGTCGCGCGAGTCGAAGATGAACCGGTGCGCGTTGACGATCGCGGCCGGGCCGAAGTACGAGCCGTCGTTCCAGTAGACCGGGCACGACGTCGTGCAGCACGCGCACAGGATGCACTTCGTGGTGTCGTCGAACCGCTCGCGGTCCGCGGCCGACTGGATCCGCTCGCGCGTCGGCTCGTTGCCGTAGGCGATGAGGTACGGCTTCACCGCGCGGTACGCCTCGAAGAACGGCTCCATGTCGACGTAGAGGTCCTTCAGCACCGGAAGGCCCTTGATCGGCGCGATGGTGATGGTGGTCTGCTTGCCATCCTTGGCGAACAGGTCCTTCATCAAAACCTTGCAGGCCAACCGGTTGATGCCGTTGATCTGCATCGCGTCCGAGCCGCACACGCCGTGCGCGCACGAGCGCCGGAACGAGAACGTGCCGTCCAGGTAGTCCTTGACGTAGAACAGCAGGTTCAGCAGCCGGTCGGTGCGCTGCGCGGGGACGTCGTAGGACTCCCAGTGCGCCTCTTCGTCGACTTCCGGGTTGAACCGGAGGATCTTCAGCGTGACGGTGACCGGCTTGTGCTCGTCCGAAGTGGACTCCGTCGCGGTCTCGGTGGTTGCCGTGCTCATCAGTACTTCCGCTCCATCGGTTCGTAGCGGGTGAACGTCACCGGCTTGTAGTCGAGGCGGATCTCGGACCGCAGGCCCTCGCCCTCCTTGTAGGCCATGGTGTGCCGCATGAAGTTCGTGTCGTCGCGGTTCGGGTAGTCCTCGCGCGCGTGCCCGCCGCGGGATTCCTTGCGCGCCAGCGCGCCGACGACGAGAACCTCGGCCAGTTCGAGCAGGAAGCCGAGTTCGACGGCTTCGAGCAGGTCGGTGTTGTACCGCTTGCCCTTGTCCGCCACGGTGATCCGCTGGTAGCGGTCCTTCAGCGCCTGCACGTCGGTGAGCGCCTGCTTGAGGGTCTCCTCGGTGCGGTACACCGACGCGTGCGAGTCCATTGTGGCCTGCAGCTCGGTGCGGATGTCGGCGACGCGCTCGTTGCCGTGCTCCGAGAGCAGCAGCGAGAGCTGGTCCTCGACCACCGTCGTCGGGTTTTCCGGCATCTCGACGAAATCGTGGCCCAGCGCGTACTCCGCGGCCGCGATCCCGGCGCGGCGGCCGAACACGTTGATGTCGAGCAGCGAGTTGGTGCCCAGCCGGTTCGAACCGTGCACCGAAACGCACGCGACCTCACCCGCGGCGTACAGCCCGGGGATCACGTTTTCGTTGTCCCGCAACGCTTCGCCGTGGATGTTGGTGGGGATGCCGCCCATCACGTAGTGGCAGGTCGGGAACACCGGCACCGGCTCGGTCACCGGGTCGACGCCGAGGTAGGTGCGCGAGAACTCCATGATGTCCGGGAGTTTCGCGTTCAGCGTCTCCTCGGGGATGTGCGTGACGTCGAGAACCACGTAGTCCTTGTTCGGCCCGCATCCCCTGCCCTGCAGCACTTCCTGCACCATAGACCTGGCGACGATGTCGCGCGGCGCGAGGTCCTTGATGGTCGGCGCGTAGCGCTCCATGAACCGTTCGCCGTCGACGTTGCGCAGGATCCCGCCCTCGCCGCGGACGGCCTCGGAGATCAGGATCCCGAGCCCGGCGAGGCCGGTCGGGTGGAACTGGAAGAACTCCATATCCTCCAGCGGAAGGCCCTTGCGGAAGATGATGCCGAGGCCGTCACCGGTGAGGGTGTGCGCGTTCGAGGTGGTCTTGAAGATCTTGCCCGCGCCACCGGAGGCGAACACGATCGCCTTGGCGTGGAACACGTGCAGCTCGCCGGTGGCCAGCTCGTAGGCGACGACGCCGGTGGCGACCGGGTTGCCGTTCTCGTCCGGCGTCAGGTTCACGTCGAGCACGTAGAACTCGTTGAAGAACTCGGTGCCGTGCTTGACGCAGTTCTGGTACAGCGTCTGGAGAATCATGTGGCCGGTGCGGTCCGCGGCGTAGCAGGCGCGGCGCACCGCGGCCTTCCCGTGGTCGCGGGTGTGGCCGCCGAACCGGCGCTGGTCGATCTTGCCTTCGGGCGTCCGGTTGAACGGCAGGCCCATCTTCTCCAGGTCGAGGACAGCGTCGATGGCCTCCTTCGCCATGATCTCGGCGGCGTCCTGGTCGACCAGGTAGTCACCGCCCTTGATCGTGTCGAAGGTGTGCCATTCCCAGTTGTCCTCTTCGACGTTCGCCAGCGCGGCGCACATGCCGCCCTGCGCGGCGCCCGTGTGCGAGCGCGTCGGGTACAGCTTGGTGAGCACCGCGGTGCGGGCGCGCTGGCCCGACTCGATCGCGGCGCGCATGCCGGCGCCACCGGCGCCGACGATCACCACGTCGTACTTGTGGAACTGCATTGCTAGGTCTCCCGCAGCGTGGGTGGTGGGAAGGTCAGTCGGCAGGCATCGACGGGTCGAAGGTGAAGATCACCATCGTGCCGACGGCGAGGATGAGCGCCATCGAGATGTAGAGCAGGATCTTCAGCCAGAACCGCGTGGTGTCCTTGCGGGCGTAGTCGTCGATGATCGTGCGGACGCCGTTGCCGCCGTGGAGCTGCGCGAGCCACAGCATCGCCAGGTCCCAGAACTGCCAGAACGGCGAAGCCCAGCGGCCCGCGACGAAACCCCAGTTGATGCGGTGCACGCCGCCGTCGAGGATGTTCATGATCAGCAGGTGGCCGAGCACGAGGATGACCAGCGCCATCCCCGAAAGCCGCATGAACAGCCAGCTGTAGAGCTCGAAGTTGCTGCGCCGCGCCGCGGGGCGGCGGGGGGAGCGGGGCTTGTCGAGCGCGAGAACCTCGGATGCCATGGTCAGTTACCCCCGAACAGCACGCTTGCGGTGCGCCACAGCATGGCGATCGCACCCGGAATCATGACGGCGACCCACAGCACGACGATCGTCCACAGCATCGGCTTCTGGTACTTCGGGCCCTTGGACCAGAAGTCCACGAGCATCACCCTGATGCCGTTGAGCGCGTGGAACAGGACCGCGCCGACCAGGCCGACCTCGATGAGGTTGACGATCGGGGTCTTGTAGGTCTCGATGACCTCGTTGTAGGTGTTGGGCGAGACCCTGACCAGTGCGGTGTCGAGGACGTGCACGAACAGGAAGAAGAACGTGAGCACGCCGGTGATGCGGTGCAGTACCCAGGACCACATGCCGGGGTCGCCCCGGTAGAAGGTCCCGGCCCTGCGCGAGGCACCCCGATCGCCGCCCGCCGCGGTGGTCTCGGCGGTGCTAGCCGTGGTGGACATCGGTGTACGGCCTCCAACGTCATGGCTGGAACGTGTGCCCGGGTGACCGAACCGTGCCCCACCGCGCGTATGTCCACTCGGGACATACCCGGCGACGGTGCCGAGCTCAGGGTCATCGAGCGTGGATGAAAGGGATGCTAGACCCGACCCGTGGACCGGGCTCAACGTCGGGCGCCTTGGTGTGATCCGAGAGACACAGCGTGATCAGCGAGACACGCCGTCGTGCGCAGGGTGAACACCGGTGCGTCGGACGCGCACGAGGCCGCGATGGTTCATCGGATCTCTGAGTGAGCTCTGCGGCTGCGTGAAGTGACCGCAGGCGGCCAAATGGTTGTTGTCACTGGCTGATTCTTGACGGCGTCGGTGGTACATCATATCTTCTATCCTGGAGCAGACATCCGATCAATGTCGGGTTCTGTCCGTCGCCGCCAAGGTCCGTCCGCCGCACTGGTGCAGAGAGGACAGCAGGCGATGAACGATGTCCGCGCCCGCCGGAAGTTCAGCCGATCCGTGGTGTTCGCCGCGGCGTTCGCCCTGGTGACCGCCGCCACCCCGGCCGCGAACGCGCTGCCGGACGGGCTGGCGCTGACTCCGCCGATGGGCTTCAACAACTGGAACACCACCGGGTGCGCGGTCGACGAACGGATCATCCGCGACACCGCCGACCTCTTCGTGCGCGATGGGCTGAAGGAAGCCGGGTATTCGCAGGTGAACGTCGACGACTGCTGGGCGGAACAGCAGCGCGGGCCCGACGGGCGGTTGCGGCCGAACCGCAAACGCTTTCCCGGTGGGATCAAAGCGCTCGCCGACTACGTGCACGGGAAAGGGCTGAAGTTCGGCATCTACACCAGCGCGGGCACGGTGACCTGCGCGAAAACCATGCCGGGTGCGCTCGATCACGAGGACGTCGACGCACAGACCTTCGCGGACTGGGGTGTCGATTATCTCAAGTACGACAACTGCAACAACCAGGGCCGCCCCGCACGGGAACGCTACGAGAAGATGCGCGACGCGCTGAAGAAGACTTCTCGCCCGATCGTGTTCTCGATCTGCGAATGGGGCCAGAACAAACCGTGGGAATGGGGCGCGCGAACGGGGCACCTGTGGCGCACCACCGGTGACATCAAGGACAACTGGGCGAAGCTGCTCGACATCGTCAAGAAGAACGCGCCGCTCGACGCCTACGCGGGGCCGGGGCACTGGAACGATCCCGACATGCTCGAGGTCGGCAACGGCGGTATGACGAGCACCGAATACCGCACGCACTTCGGGTTGTGGGCGATGATGGCCGCCCCGCTGCTGATCGGCGCGGACCTGCGGAAGATTTCGCCGGAGCACCTCGACATCCTGCGCAACCGCGAAGTGATCGCGATCGACCAGGACGCCAAGGGCGTGCAGGCGAAGGTGCTGTCCAAAGCGGACGGACGGTGGGTGTTCGCGAAACCCCTAGCCAACGGCGAAGTCGCGGTCGCGCTGTTCAACGAGGGCGGGGCGAAGGCGCGCATCAGTACGAGTGCCGAAGCGATCGGGCTCCCGCGCGCCGCGGGCTACCGGCTGCGCGATGTGTGGCAGCACCAGGATTCGCGGACCACCGGGCCGATCTCGGCCGTGGTCCCGCCGCACGGGCACGTGCTCTACCGCGTGCACGCCGACGGCTGAGGGCCCGAAGACCCAGCAGAAGGGAACACTCGTGAACAGACGTGTCATGGCCGGGGGCATCGGGCTCGCCGCCGCGATGCTGATCGGGGTCCCCGCGGGGACGGCGGCGCCAGCGCGGCACTGGACGCTGAGCCCGCCGGGCGTCACCGCGAAGGCGGGCGCGACCCCGCAGGCCGACGTGGCGCTTTCGACCGACGGCAGGCTCACCCTGTCCGTCCGGCGGGGCGGCACCACGGTGCTCGAACCGTCCGCCCTGGGCGCCGTGACCGCCCACGGCGACTTCACCGCCCACCTGCAGTTAGCGGGCATAACGTCGCGGCGGGTCCAGGAGTCGTACGAGACGACGACGGGTAAGCGCAGGCACCACGAGGTCGACGCGGCCGAGACGACGCTGCACCTGCGTGGCGCGGGCGGGCAGCCGATGGACGTCGTCGTGCGGGTGTCCGCGGACGGGGTCGCCTACCGGTACGTCTTCACCGGACCGAGCTACGTGACCGTGGTGCGGGAGGCGTCCGAGTTCGCGGTGCCGCCGAGCGCGGACTCGTTCCTGCTGCCCTACGACAACGGCCGCAGCGACTACGAGAGCATCCACGCGCACAAGCCGCTCTCGGCGCAGGACCCGGTCGAATACGGGTACCCGGCGCTGTTCCACGTCGGCGACACCTGGTTGTCCGTGCTGGAATCCGACGTGAACGGGAACTACGGCGGATCCCGGCTCGCGCTCGACCCGTCGTCGCGGCACCTCGGGCTGGTGCTCCCCGATCCGACGGAAACCGCGAAGGGCCCGCTCACCACGCCGTGGCGGGCGATGATCGTCGGCGATCTGGCCACGGTCACCGGAAGCGACCTGGTGACCGATCTCGCCAGCCCGTCGAAGGTCGCGGACACGTCGTGGATCAAGCCGGGCGTCGGGGCGTGGTCGTGGTGGGCGCAGGGCACCGGCGATCTCGCGCTGCAGAAGAAGTACGTCGACTACGCGGCGAAGCAGGGCTGGGCCTACAACCTCGTCGACTCCGGCTGGGACGCCTCGTGGATCCCGGAACTGGTGAAGTACGCCAGCGAGCGGCACGTCGGGATCTGGCTGTGGGTGCGCTGGCAGACCATCGACACCGACAGCGAGCGCGAGCGGCTGTTCAAGCAGTACCGCGACTGGGGCGCGGTCGGGCTCAAGATCGACTTCATCGAGTCCGACGGCCAGGACCGCATGCGCTGGTACGACGCCGTGCTCGCGGCTTCGGCGAAGTACCACCTGATGCTGAACTTCCACGGCGCGCCGATCCCGCGCGGGCTGCAGCGGACCTGGCCGCAGGTGATGTCGGTGGAGGCGGTGAAGGGCGCCGAAGGCATCAAACCGAAGCCGGGCAAGGAACCCTACCCGGTCGAGCACTACCTGACCTTGCCGTTCACCCGGAACCTCACCGGCTCGATGGACTTCACCCCGGAGACGTTCAGCGCGGTCCGGCCCACCAGCGACGGCGGCGAGCTGGCGCTGTCGGTGGTGTTCGAATCGGGGGTGCAGCACTTCGCGGACAGCCCGGAGAGCTACGCGAAGCACCCGGTGGCCGAGCGGTTCCTGCGGCAGGTGCCGACGGTGTGGGACGACACGAAACTGGTGACCGGTGACCCCGGCAAGCTCGCCGTGCTGGCCAGGCGCTCCGGCGCGGACTGGTACCTCGGGGCGCTCGCGGGCGGGGATCTGTCGAGGGTGTCGGCCGGGCTCGGGTTCCTGCCACCGGGTGGCTGGCTCGCCGAGGTCTACGGCGACGGAGCCGACGGGCAGCTGGTCCGGACCACTCAGCGGGTGGACCCCGGCGGGGCGCTGGCGGTGCCGGTGGCGCGGAACGGCGGGTTCGCCGCGCGCCTCTGCCCAGCTCCGCCGGGTGCGACTTCCTGCGGCTGAGGATCCCGCCCCGGACCACGCTTCTAGCGCTTGTCCCCGAAGGTGACCTTTCAGGGAACTGAGCACCCCGAATGTCACGGTGATGTCGGGTGCGCGGCGCGGTGATCGGCGGCGGAGGTTCCGCCGTTGGTCCCCGAAGGCCACCTTCGGGGACCCTGGCGCCACTTTCTCGGCCCTCGCTCCCGTGCGGGCGGTGCCGCGCACGCCCCGAAGGTGACGTTCGGGCCGCACCGCCACTTTCCTCACTCTCGTGGCGGTGCGGCCCGGTTGCCGGTGCCCCGAAAGTGACCTTCGGGGCGCTGGATGCCCTGAAAGCCACCTTCAGGGGCACGCGACGGCCTGCTGTTCGGGTGGCCGGAGTGCGGTGCGAGGGCCGAATTCGCGGCGTCTACCGCCCCGAAGGCCACCTTCGGGGACAGGCGCCAGGGCAGCCCGCCACGAGAGCCCGCCGCCCCGGCGCCCTTCCCCGAAGAAGGCGCGCAGCGAGCGAAGCAGGCGAGCGAGGGCCACCTCGCGATAGGCGAAGCGCGATGAAGATGAGGGGTCGAGTAGGGGGTGCCTGGCAAAAGAAAGGCCCGATCCGGTGAAAGTACCGGAATCGGGCCTTTCTTCTTGGTCACCGAACGTGGTTTCCCGCACGCTGTGTATCCAGTCGACTCCGGTCGCGCACTATGAGCAAACATTTAGGTTACGTGCGGTGCCTTGTGTATGGCGGTTTCGTGGCGGACGGGTACGGTTCGCCAGTCGAGTCCGGCACTGGGGCCGGACCGATCCGATTCGTCCGCTGCGACAGCGGGGAGGGAGAGGCACCTTGCATCGCACGCGTGGAACAGCGCTGACTGCGGTCGTCATGGCGGGGGCGCTGGCACTGGCCGGTTGCGCGAAGGACTCCAAGGGCGGCAGCGGCGACACCAACAACGCCTCCGGCGGTCAGCAGGGCAGCTGCGTCACGGCACAGCCGCCGTCGGCACCGCCCGCGGCCGCGTCCAGCTCGTCCGCGGGCGCCAAGGTCGACGCCAGCGCGCTGAAGGTCGGGCTGGCGTTCGACGTCGGCGGCCGCGGTGACGCCTCGTTCAACGACGCCGCCGCCGCGGGTGCCGACAAGGCCAAGCAGGAGATGGGTGTCAAGGACGTCAGCGAGAGCACGGCGACCGCGAGCGAGTCCGAGGACGCCAAGCAGCAGCGCCTGAACCAGCTCGCGAGCCAGGGCTTCAACCCGATCGTCGCGGTCGGGTTCGCCTACGCCAAGTCCGTGCAGGCCGTCGCGCCGAAGTTCCCGAACACCAAGTTCGCGATCATCGACGACGACTCGGTCAAGGCGCCGAACGTGACCCCGCTGGTGTTCGCCGAGGAGCAGGGCTCCTTCCTCGCCGGTGTCGCGGCGGTCTACAAGAGCAAGTCGTGCCACGTCGGGTTCGTCGGCGGCGTCAACACCCCGCTGATCCAGAAGTTCGAGGCCGGGTACCTCGCGGGCGCGAAGGCCGCGTCGAACAAGGTCAAGGTCGAGGACGACTACCTCACCCCGGCTGGCGACATCTCCGGTTTCAACGCGCCGGAGAAGGGCAACGTCAAGGCGAAGTCGCAGATCGACAAGGGCGCCGACGTGATCTACCACGCGGCGGGCGCCTCCGGTAAGGGCGTGTTCGAGGCGGCCAAGGCCGGCAACGCGCTGGCCATCGGCGTCGACTCCGACCAGTACAACCAGAAGACGGTCGAGACGGTCAAGGACGTCATCATGACGTCGATGATCAAGCGCGTCGACGTGGCGGTGTTCGACTACATCCAGGCCGTCGCGAAGAACGACCTGTCGACACTGCCGAAGCGCTTCGACCTGAAGGTCGACGGGGTCGGCTACTCGACTTCGGGCGGCAAGGTCGACGACATCAAGGACAAGCTCGACGCGTACAAGAACGCGATCGTGGCGGGACAGATCCAGGTCCCGGACAAGCCGTAACCCGTTCCGCAATTCTGCTCACGGCGTGGGGCTCGGGAGGGCGACACCTTCCCGGGCCCCATCGCGTGATTTTGGAGATCTCACTGCGATGAGCAATCCCGAGCGCGGTGAACCGGTCGTAGCACTGTCCGGGATCACCAAGCGATTTCCCGGCGTGGTGGCCAATTCCGACGTCAACCTCACCGTGCGGGCAGGCGAAGTGCACGCGGTCTGCGGGGAGAACGGCGCGGGCAAGTCCACGCTGATGAAGATCCTCTACGGCATGCAGCAGCCCGACGAGGGCAGCATCGCCGTCAACGGCGAGACGGTGCGCCTGCGCAACCCGCAGGACGCGATCAGGGCCGGGATCGGCATGGTGCACCAGCACTTCATGCTCGCCGACAACCTGACCGTGCAGGAGAACGTGCTGCTCGGCGCCGAGCGCCTGCACGGCATCGGCCGCAAGGCGCGCGAGCGGCTCGCCGAGCTGGCGAAGCAGACCGGGCTGCGGGCGCGTCCCGACGTCCTGCTGGAACGCCTCGGCGTCGCCGACCGCCAGCGCGTCGAGATCATCAAGGTGCTCTACCGCGGCGCCCGGATCGTGATCCTCGACGAGCCGACCGCGGTGCTGGTGCCGCAGGAGGTCGACGCGCTGTTCGCGACCGTGCGATCGATGCAGGAGCAGGGTTTCACCTTCATCTTCATCTCGCACAAGCTCGACGAGGTGCGCGCGATCGCCGACACCGTGACGGTGATCAGGCGCGGCACCACGGTCGGCACCGCGGACCCGAAGAAGATCAGCTCGCACGAACTCGCCGAAATGATGGTGGGCAGCGAACTTCCCAGCCCCGAGACCCGCGAGTCGACGGTGACCACGCGCGATGTCTTGCGCGTCAAGGAATTGCGGCTCGACGCCGAGGGCAGCGACCGCGCCGTGCTCGACCACATCTCGTTCGAGGTGCGGGCTGGCGAAGTGCTCGGCATCGCCGGGGTCGAAGGCAACGGGCAGACCGAATTGGTCGAGACCATCATGGGCATGCGGAAGGCGGCGAGCGGGCACCTCGAACTCGTCGACGCCGACGGCACCGCGCGCGATCTGACCAAGCTGGGCACGCTCGCGCGCCGCGAGGCCGGGATCGGGTACGTGCCGGAAGACCGTACGCGCCATGGCCTTCTGCTGACGCAGCCACTGTGGACGAACCGGATACTCGGGTACCAGACGCGGCCTCCGGTCGCGAAAGGACAGTTGCTCGACATCGCGGGCGCCCGCAAGGACACCGAGCGGATCGTCGCCGAGTACGACGTGCGGACGCCGGGCATCGACGTGCCCGCGGCCGCGCTGTCCGGCGGGAACCAGCAGAAACTCGTGGTGGGCAGGGAACTTTCGGGCGACCCGGTGCTGCTCATCGCTTCGCACCCCACGCGCGGCGTCGATGTCGGCGCGCAGGCGCTGATCTGGGAGCAGATCCGCCAGGCACGCGCGGCGGGGCTCGCGGTGCTGCTGATTTCCGCGGACCTCGACGAGCTGATCGGGCTGTCCGACACGATCAGGGTGATGCTGCGGGGCAGGCTCGTCAGCGAGGCCGATCCCGCGACCGTCACCCCGCAGGAACTGGGGTCCGCGATGACCGGGGCGGAGGAAGGCGCATGACGAGCTGGCGTACGAAGATCCTGCCGCCGCTGCTGGCGATCATCTTCTCGCTCATCATTTCCGGGATCGCGCTGGTGATCTCCGGTTCCGACCCGTTCGACGCCTACGGCACCATGGTGAAGCAGCTCTTCGTGGGCAGCACCGCCGTCGACACGGTGAACCTGGCGTCGGTGTACTACCTGTCCGGGCTCGCGGTGGCCATTGGCTTCCAGATGAACCTGTTCAACATCGGTGTCGAAGGCCAGTACCGGTTCGCCGCGGTCGTCGCGGCCATCGTCGGCGGTGCTTTGCAGCTGCCGCCGGTCATCCACACCGTGGTGATCATCTTGGTCGCCGCGATCGCGGGCGCCGCCTACGCCGCGATCCCCGCCGTGCTGAAGGTGACGCGCGGGGTCAGCGAGGTCATTTCGACGATCATGCTGAACTCGATCGTCGGCGGCATCGTGGCGTTCCTGATCAACCCCAAGCAGTTCGGCGTGCAGACCGGCAACGACGTCGCCACCCGGACGATCCCCGAATCCGGGCACGTGCCGGGGATCCCGCTCGGCGCGGGCACGCTGTTCGGGTTCGTCATCATCGCCGCGCTGATCGGGTTCGCCTACTGGTTCATGCTCACCAGGACCCGGTTCGGGTTCGAGCTGAAGGCGAGCGGCGAATCGGGCACGGCCGCCGCGGCCGGTGGGGTCAACGCGCAGAAGATGACGCTGATCGCGATGCTGCTCTCCGGCGCGGTCGCGGGCATGGTCGCGCTGCCCGAGCTGCTCGGCCGCGACTACAGCTACGGCATCACCTCGACCCAGATGTACGGGTTCACCGGGATCGCGGTGGCGCTGCTCGGCCGCAACCACCCGGCGGGCATCGGGCTCGGCGCGCTGCTGTGGGCTTTCCTCGACAAGTCCGCGGTCTCGCTCGAACAGATCCAGGTGCCGAAGGAAATCGCGACGATCATGCAGGGCGCGATCGTGCTCTCGGTCGTCGTGGCCTACGAGATCGTGAAGCGCGCCGACCTCGCCGCCGAACAGCGGCGCGTGGGCAGGGCGCTCGCGGGGAACGGCAAGCGCAAGCCTGCCGACGTCAGCGAAGGGGGTGCGGTGTGAGCACTCTGACCGATCAGAACCCGTCTTCGGCGCCGGTCACGGTCGCGGCGACGCCGCCGAAGCGCGGCCTGCCCGGCTGGCTGCGCGGCGTGATCTGGGCCGTGGTGGCGATCGGCGTGCTGGCCACCGCCTCGTACCTGACCGGGGTCAACACGCTGACTTCGACGAACACCGCGCAGACCGCGCTGCGGCTGGCGCTGCCGATCCTGTTCTGCGCGCTCGGCGGGCTCTGGGCCGAACGCGCGGGCGTGATCAACATCGGGCTCGAGGGCATGATGATCCTCGGGACCTGGGGCGCCGCTTGGGGTTCGTTCTACGGCGGCGTGTGGGTCGGGCTGCTCGCGGCGATCGGGTTCGGCGCGCTCGGCGGCCTGCTGCACGCGATCGCGACGATCACCTTCAACGTCAACCACATCGTCTCCGGTGTGGCGATCAACCTGCTCGGGCTCGGCGTCGCGAAGTTCTTGGCCAGCCTCGTCTTCAAGCCCCTTTCGGGGAACCCGAAGGAGTCGCCGCCGGTGCCGAAGTTCGACACCTACTCGGCGACGTTCCTCTCGGACTGGTTGGGAGACCTGGAAAAGCAGCAGCGCGTGGGGATCTCGGACGCGGCGGGCATCATCCGCGGCCTGATCACCGAGGTGTCGCCGCTGGCGATGATCGCGCTGCTGCTGGTGCCGCTGAGCTACCTGGTGCTGTGGCGGACCCGGTTCGGGCTGCGGCTGCGCTCGTGCGGGGAGAACCCGGTGGCGGCCGAATCGCTCGGCGTCAACGTGTACCTGCACAAGTACGTGGCGGTGCTGATCTCCGGCGGGCTCGCCGGGATGGGCGGCGCGTCGCTGGTGCTGCTCGCGGGCGGCGCGGACTACCTGGAGAACCAGACCTCGGGCCGCGGGTACATCGGCCTCGCCGCGATGATCTTCGGCAACTGGCGGCCGGGCGGGCTGCTCGGCGGCGCCGCGTTGTTCGGCTACGCCGACGGTTTGCAGCTCTCCGGCGGTGGCACCGCGGTGCTCGCGCTGCTCTACGGCGCGGTGATCCTGCTCGGCGTGATCGTGGTCGTGCAACTGGTTCGGCGCCGCTGGTTCGCCGCGGGCGCCGGTGTGGTCGGTGCCGCGGTGCTGTACTGGATCTACTGGGCCAACGACGACCTGCCGAGCGACCTGATCCCGTACACCGCGCACTTCGTCACGCTGATCGTGCTCGCGGTCGCGTCGCAGCGGCTGCGCGCGCCGAAGGCGGACGGTGCCCGATACCGGCGAGGTGAAGGTGACTAGCGCGGTCGACTGGGACGCGCTGCGCGCGGCGGCGGTCGGCGCCGCGCGCAACGCCTACGCGCCTTATTCGGGCCTGCACGTGGGCGTCGCGGCCATTGTGGACGATGGCAGAGTCGTGCTCGGCTGCAACGTGGAGAACGCGTCCTACGGGCTCGGGCTCTGCGCGGAATGCACGATGGCGGGCCAGCTCCGGCTCTCCGGCGGCGGGCGGCTCGTCGCGGTCGCCTGCCGCAGCGGCGAGGGCGAACTGCTGATGCCGTGCGGCCGGTGCCGTCAGATCCTGTTCGAACTCGGCGGGGGAGAGTGCCTTGTGGACACTCCACAAGGGATCCTGCCGATGACCGCCGTGCTGCCGGACGCCTTCGGCCCCGAGGACCTGCCGGAGGCGCCGCGGTGAGCGAGTACCGAACCGAGCCGTTCGCCGCGGTGGACGTGATCAGGGCCAAGCGCGATGGCGGAACGCTGACCGACGCACAGATCGATTGGGTGGTCGACGCCTACACCCGTGGCGCCGTCGCCGAGGAGCAGATGTCCGCGCTGGCGATGGCGGTCTTCCTGCGCGGGATGACCGCGGCCGAGACAGCGCGCTGGACCGGCGCGATGATCGACTCCGGCGAGCGCCTTTCGCTGAAGGTGTCGAAGCCGAGCGTGGACAAGCACTCCACCGGCGGCGTCGGCGACAAGATCACGCTCCCGCTGGCGCCGCTGGTCGCCACCTGCGGTGCCGCGGTGCCGCAGCTGTCGGGGCGCGGGCTCGGCCACACCGGCGGCACGCTCGACAAGCTGGAGTCGATCCCCGGCTGGCGCGCGGAGCTGTCCACCGACGAGATCACCCGCCAGCTCGACGAGGTCGGCGCGGTGGTGTGCGCCGCGACCGAGGGGCTCGCGCCCGCGGACCGGAAGCTCTACGCGCTGCGGGACGTGACCGCGACCGTCGAATCGATCCCGCTCATCGCCAGCTCGATCATGAGCAAGAAGATCGCCGAGGGCGCCGAAGGACTCGTGCTCGACGTCAAGGCCGGGTCCGGCGCGTTCATGAAAACCCCGGACCAGGCGCGCGAACTGGCGCGCGCACTGGTGGAAATCGGCTCGGCGCACGGCGTCGCGACGACGGCGCTGCTCACCGACATGAGCACCCCGCTCGGCACGGCCGTCGGCAACGCCGTAGAGGTCGCCGAATCGGTCGAGGTGCTCAAGGGCGGCGGCCCGCGCGACGTCGTCGAACTGACCGTCGCGCTGGCTCGCGAGATGCTCGCGTTGGCTGGTCTGTCTGATGTGGACCCCGCCGCGGTGCTCGCTTCTGGCCGGGCGTACGAAACGTGGTGCCGCATGATCAGCGCGCAGGGCGGCGACCCCGAAGCCGCGCTGCCGACGCCCCAGTGCATTCACGTCGTCGAAGCCGATCGCGCCGGTGTCGTGTCCACTATGGACGCCTACGCGGTCGGCGTCGCCGCGTGGCGACTGGGCGCCGGTCGCGCGCGACGGGGCGACGCGGTGCAGTACGCGGCCGGGATCCGGTGCCTTGCCAAGCCGGGGGACCGGGTGGCGGCCGGGCAGCCGGTGCTCGAACTGCACACCGACACCCCGGAAAAGGTGCCCGCCGCTTTAGCCGCGCTCGAAGGCGGCATCGAAGTGTCCGAACGCGACACCGCGGCGCGGAACATAGTCCTGGACACGATCCGGGGCTAGCGGGCGTGCGGCCGGGGTGTTCATGCCCCGAAAGTGGCTTTCGGGGCACCAGACGCCCTGAAGGTCACTTTCGGGGCACGAGAAGGCCCGCCCTCTAGGACCATCTTCGGGGCATGGAAACGGGAGTCCCGTGCACCGCGGTCCAGTAGCCGAGGATGTCCTCGGTGCTGCCGGGGTTCGCGATCAGTCCGACGTAGCCGTCCGGGCGGATCAGGACCACCGTGCCGTCGGCCGCGTCGTAGCCGGTCCGCAGGTGCCCGCCGTGGTCGATCAGCGCGTGCGCGTCGACGGGGTCGCCAGGGCGGAGCACGGTGTACGCGCGCACGCGATCACCCAGTGCGGCGGTGGTTTTCGCTTGTGCCGCACCGAAACCGAGCAGTGTCCAGTGTGGACCATGGAGCAGGTCGAACAGCCGGATTCGCTTGCCGTCGGCCGTGGTCAGTGGTGCGTCCGGTGCGCGGTCGCCCGCTCTGAGCGCGCCGGGTGTGGCGCGGTCGTCGCGGGAAAGCGGGCCGCCGCGGTAGTTCAGCGTGAGACCGTGCACCTCCGGGCCGCGCACGTGGGCGTCTTCATCTCCTCGCCGGTGCTTTTCCAGCAGTGCCGTGCTGAGGTCCAGTGCGGCGCGCGCGGCCGCCATCCGTTCCGGTTCGTAGCTGTCCAGCAGCGCGTCCGGGGCGCCAGCCAGTGCGGCCGCGAGCTTCCAGCCGAGGTTGTAGCCGTCCTGGATTCCGGTGTTCATGCCCTGCCCGCCGGTCGGCGGGTGCACGTGCCCGGCGTCGCCCGCCAGGAAGACCCTGCCGTCGCGGAACCGTTCGGCCAGCCTGGTGTTGGACCGCCACGTGGTGTGCCAGGTGACCTCTCGCACCAGGATGTCGTCCCGGCCGGACGCTTCGGTGACCTGGCGTTGCAGGTGTTCGCGGATCGGTTCGTCCATTTCGGACGGTCGCGCGAACACGGTGAACAACTCGGTGCCCGCCAACGGCATGAGCGAGACCCCGCCCTCGCCGACCTGCCAGATCCGGCCGTGGTCGCGGCCGATCCCGTCCACCCGCGCGTCGGCGAACAGCATCGTGGTGCTTTCGTCGGTGTCGCCGGGAAAAGCGATGCCCAGTCGACGGCGAACGGTGCTGTGCCCGCCGTCCGCGCCGACCAGGTACCTGGCGCGCACGGTCCCGATCGTCCCGCGAGCGCTCAGGGTGGCGGTCACGCCGTCGGCGTCCTCGACGAAATCGGTCAGCTCGGTCGACAGTTCCACGTGACCGCCCAACTCCGCGAGCCGCTCGCGGAGGATTTCCTCGGTGCGGAACTGCGGCACGAACCAGATGTTCGGGTACGGCACGGACGGCGTCGGCTCGGCCGGGTCGGTCATCCGGCCTTCCCAGACGACTTCGTCCCCCTGGTACGCGCGCACCACCGTGCCGAGGTCCCCGGCGGCCAGCACCGGGTCGAGAATCCCGAGGTCGGCGAACACCTCCATGGTCCTCGGCTGGATGCCGTCCGCGCGCGACCCGCCGAAGAAGGCCTCCGCCCGGTCGATGATGCGGAACCGGACGCCGCGCACCGCGAGTTCGCACGCCAGCGCGAGCCCGCTCGGACCCGCCCCGGCAATCAGTACTTCGAGCTCGGCCATCGCATCCCCCAGTTGTTCGTACGCTGTACTAACAACGCTAACGGTACGGTGTACGAATGGCAAGTGGCGACGACTCGGCCCTGATCTGGACCCGCTCGGAACCGGGCACGCGCAGGCCGAAGTTCACCCGCGACCAGATCGCCTCGACGGCACTGTCCCTTGCGGACACCGAGGGGTTCGCCGCGGTGTCCATGCGCCGCGTCGCCGCCGAACTGGGCGCGGGCACGATGACCCTCTACTACTACGTCCGCACCAAGGACGAGCTGATCGCGCTGATGGACGACGCGATCATGGGCGAGGTCTGGATCCCCGCCGACGAGTTCCCCGCCCACTGGTACGACGCGCTCACCGCGGTCGCCGAGCGCACCTGGGACGTGTTGATGCGCCATCCGTGGGCGCTGCAGTCCCTGCGAAACGCGTCGATGGGTCCCAACGCCATGCGGCACTTCGAACAGTCGCTCGCCGCGCTGGCGGGCACCCGCCTGGCCGCGGCGGAGAAGTTCGCGCTGCTCGCCGTGGTCGACGACTACGTGCACGGCAACGTGCTCCGGTCAGCCGAATTCCGCGCGGCGAACGCGGCTCCCGTCGACGACGAGGTGATCGAGGCGGCCATCCGGTTCGCCGAAAGCCAGTACGCGACGGGGGAGTTCCCGCACACTCAGGAACTGTTCGGCGGCAAGGATCCTCGCGAGGTGTTCCCCCGGCTCATCGGTGTTGTGTCCGAAAAGGACAGATTCCGTCACGGCCTGGCCATGGTGCTGGACGGCGCCGCGCGCAGGCTCGATCTTCCCCCAAGATGACGACCGTCTACAAAGGATGATCGTTGAGTGTTTCGGCCACGGTGTCGGCGAAGGCGACGGTGATCGGGCTGAGCGCTGTCCAGCTCCGGCACGCCCAGCCGGCGGAAAGCGGTGGCAGGGCGGGGATCGGCACCAGCCGCAGCGCGGGGTGGCGGGCGGTGGTCCACGCGGGCATCACGGGCACGACCATGCGTCCGACGCCGAGTTCGGCGAGCAGGACCGCGGTGTCCCAGTCGGCGACGCTGGCGCTCGCCCGGTTCGCGGTGCCAACTGCGGTGTCGAGCTGAGCGCGCGCGGTCGAGTTCCCTGGCAGCCCGATATCGGCGAGGTCCGCCAGCTCGCCGGGTTCGATCGTGGCACGTGCGGCTACGGGATCCTCGGCCGAGACGGCCAGCGCCCACGGCAGGGTCAGCAGCGGGCGCCGCTCGATCCCCGGCACCGGGTCGCCGAAGGTGACCAGCGCGAGTTCCGATTCGTCGGCCAGTACCGCGGCGAGGCAGTCACGGCTGGACGTGCGGGTCCGGAATTCCAGGCGTACCCGGGGAAAGCGCTGCCGGAACGCCACGATGCCCGCGCCCATGAAGTGCCGCACCGAGGTCGCGCCGGTGGTGACCCTGACCTCGCCGCCCTCGCCCGTGGCGAGTTCGCGGAGGCGCCGCGTCGCGGCGTCGATTCCCGCGATGCCGGTCGTCGCCGCCTCCTGCAGAATGCGGCCGGCGGGGGTCGGGACGACTCCGCGCGACCCGCGGGTGATCAGGGGCAGGCCCAGTTCCCGCTCCAGCCGTTTCACGTGCTGGCTCACCGCGGACTGGCTGCACGACTGCTCGCGCGCGACCGCGCTGAGGCTGCCCGTCGCGCACACGGCCGCGAAGACGCGGAGATCCTCCAAGGTCACGAATCCCAAGCTATACCTCGGGGTTGTCCAAGAAAACCCGAGAATTGACTGGGGGATCCCGGGCGCACGACGATGGGTCGCGGGCGGCAACCGGGCTTTCGCGTCCGAGCCGGTGCCGACCCGGATCGAGGGGAGGCGGTATGGCACAGCACCGGAGCGCGGCCGAGGAACTGTTGTCCCGGCTGGGTGCGGAGAAGATCGAGCATCCCGGCGGAACACTGCTGGCGCACCTGAAACGCGTACACGACCGCCTCGGCCGGTGGGACGCGCCGCCTGCCGTGCGGATCGCCGGGCTGTGCCATGCCGCTTACGGCACCGACGGATTCGCCACCGCGCTGCTGCCCGTCGAGCGGCGCGGGGAGCTGGCCGACGTGATCGGCGCCGAGGCCGAGTCGCTGGTGTACTTCTACGCCAGCTGCGATCGCGCGCGTTCCTACCGCGATCTCGGTGCCTTCACCGACCGGTTCACCGGCCGCACCTTCAGGCCGACCCCCCGGCAGCAGCGGGCGTTCGCCGAACTGACCGCCGCGAACGAACTCGATCTGGTCGCCGAGAGCCCGGCGTTCGCCGAGGAGTACGGCGAGCGGATCGGTGCGCTGCTGGCGTCGTTCCGCCCGCTGCTGAGCGAGGCCGCGTGGCGCGACCGCTGCGCGTTGACGACGTTTAGCCCGCTAACTGCAGGCCAGAGGGCCCGGAAGTAAACGGGGCCCCTTCCGCTGCCGCGGAAGGGGCCCCAGCGCCGGGATTGGGTCAGGAGTCCGAAGAGTCGTCGGACGAGTCGGCGGCCTTGCTCTTGGCGTCGGCGCTCTTCGGGGCGCGGCCGTTGCGGGCGCGGCGCGGCTGGCGCGGCGCGGGCGGCGGCGGGGCGATCTGCTGGACGGCGGGGCCGCCGCCGAGCATCAGCTCGGCGAAGGTGGCCATCGCCTCGTCGAGCTGGCCGCCGATGCGCCGCTCGGATTCCTCGTTGCTCTTGCGCACCAGCGAGTTCACCGAGTCGGTGTCGGGCTGCTTCGACAGCGTGCCCTCGACCTTCGACAGGCCGCTCTTGAGCGTGCCGTCGAGATCGCCGAGCTGCGCGGTGAAGCCGTCCTCGACCTTGTCGAGCCTGCCCGCGAGCTCGTCGAGCCGCGAGGTGACCTGCTCGAGGCAGCCGCCGAGGTTCTCCAGCCGGTCGGACGCGTCGATCATCTCGCCGGTCTCGGTCAGCGCGGTCTTGAGGGCCTCGGTGTTGGCGCCGATGCGTTCCTTGGTGGCGGCGTCGAGATCCTCGATCTTGGCGCGCAGCTCGGCGTCGCCGGTGTCGACGCGCTCGCGCAGCGCGGCCTCGGCGGCGTCGATCTTCTCGCGGACCGGGCCGTGCACGGCGGCGGGCAGCGCGTCGAGCTTGCCGTCCTGCTTGTCGAGGTGGCCGCCGAGCTCGTCGAGCCTGCGGTGGATGTTCTGCAGCTTGTCCTCGAGCCCGTCCATCCGGCCGCCGACGCCCTCGAGCCTGGCGGCCATCCCGTCGAGCCTGCCGTCGAGCTGGGCGAAGGGCTTCGCGAGCTTGTCGACGATGCTGTCCACCGCGCGCGCCACGTCGGCCAGCGCGTTGTCCTGCGCTTCGAGCCGCGTCATCGCTTCGTCGAGCCGCTCGGCCAGCACGCCGACCTCGGTGCGGTCCGGCAGCTCGGACAGCCGCTTGCGCACGGCGCCGAGGGAGTCGACCGGGGCGAGGCGCGCGTAGATGTCGTCCAGCGCGTCGAAGATCTGCTGCTGCTCGCTCTCTCGGACTTCGGCCGCGCGCACCAGCATGTTGCGCATCCGGTCGAAGGACGGGGCTGCAATGTGGTTGTCAGTGGTCACTGCGTGTCCTTCGTCGGCGGGGCATTTGGGGACGGAGTGGTGTACCGCAGCCTATCGATTGAGGAATTGCTCTCCGTATGGCCCCCGTGAACTATCGGAAAGGCAAGGTCGACCCTCTGGCCGATTCGGCACATGATCCAGAGAGCTGAGGGTTAAGTCGAGCGTGAGAGTTTCCGTTCACGGGGCCGTGTAGGTGATACGTCGTGGGTACCGTTGGCCCATGGCTCCTGATACATCCGGCCCGGCCAGCGCGGCCGGCGACCTCGAAACGTTCCGGCGCGTGCCGAAGGTCCTCCTGCACGATCACCTCGACGGCGGCCTCCGGCCCGGCACGGTGATCGAACTCGCGGAGGCGACCGGGTACCCGGCCTTGCCCACCACCGATACCGCTGAGCTGGGGCGATGGTTCCGCGACGCGGCCGATTCCGGATCGCTGGAGTCCTATCTCGAAACCTTCGCGCACACGTGCGGCGTGATGCAGACCGAGGAGGCGTTGGTCAGGGTCGCCGCGGAGTGCGCGGAGGACCTCGCCGACGACGGCGTGGTGTACGCCGAAGTGCGTTACGCACCGGAGTTGTTCGTCGAACGCGGACTGTCACTGGAGGCGGTCGTCGAGGCCGTCCAAGCGGGGTTCGCGGAGGGTGAGCGGCGTGCCGCGGCGCGGGGCAAAGTCATCCGAACGGGCACTCTTCTGTGCGCGATGCGTCAGCACGCGCGGGCGCTCGAAATTGCCGACCTCGCCGTCCGGTACCGCGACGCCGGTGTGGTCGGATTCGATATCGCGGGACCGGAAGACGGTTTTCCGCCGACCAGGAACCTGGACGCGTTCGAATTCCTGCGCACGAACAACGCGCATTTCACCATTCACGCGGGCGAGGCCTTCGGACTGGCCTCGATCTGGGAGGCCATCCAGCACTGCGGCGCGGAACGGCTCGGCCACGGTGTCCGGATCATCGACGACATCAAGATCGGCGAGGACGGCACGCCGCAGCTCGGCAGGCTCGCCGCGTACGTCCGCGATCGGCGGATCCCGCTCGAAATCTGCCCCTCGTCGAACGTGCAGACGGGGGCGGCGCAGTCCATCGAGACTCACCCGATAGGGTTACTCCACCGGCTGCGCTTCCGGGTGACCGTCAACACCGACAACCGCCTGATGAGCGGGTGCACCATGTCGAGCGAGTTCGCCGCACTGCACGAGGCTTTCGGCTACGGCCTCGCCGACTTCCAGTGGTTCACGATCAACGCCATGAAATCCGCTTTCCTCGATTTCGACCGGCGGCTCGACGTGATCAACAATGTTATCAAGCCGGGGTATGCCGCCGTGCTCTGACCGCCGCGCGGATTTCCCGCACGCCTGCCAAGGGGCGCCTCCGAATCCGGAGGCGCCCCTTGTGCATGGTTAGGGCCTGCAACTAATGTTCATCATGTAAGAACATTGTCTCAATATTTGGGATCACTGATGGTGCAGGCGACGGCGGAACTGAAAGTGGGCAGACGACGCTGGGTGATCCTCGGCCTCGGGCTCGCGGCGCAGACCGCGAGCTGCACGTTCCTCTACGGCATCCCGTTCTTGGTGCCGCGGATGCGGGTTTCGGAGGGGCTCACCCTCGCCGAGGCGGGCACGGTCGTCTCCGCGCCGAGCATCGGTCTGCTGTGCACGCTCATCGCGTGGGGCGCGGCCGCGGACCGGTTCGGTGAGCGGGTGATCATGGCGCTCGGCCTCGGTGCCTCCGGGCTGCTCCTGCTGGTCGCGAGCACCGGCGGCCACTCGCTCACCACGCTGTTCGTGCTGTTCCTGCTCGCCGGAGCGTGCACGGCCTCGGTCAACGCGTCGAGCGGCCGCGTGGTGATGGGCTGGTTCAGCGCCGCCGAGCGGGGCGTCGCGATGGGCATCCGCCAGACCGCGCAGCCACTCGGGGTCGGGCTCGCCGCGCTGGGCCTGCCCCCGCTGGCGGAGCACCACGGCTTCCGGGCGGCCATGCTGATGCCCGCCTGCTTCGCCGTCGTCGTCGCGCTGCTGGCGGCGTGGCTGGTGCGGGACCCGCCGCGGCCGGAGAAGCCCGCCGGCGCCGAGAAGCCCGCCTCGCCCTATCGCGGGCCGACGTTGTGGCGCCTGCACGGCGCGAGCGCGCTGCTCGTCGTGCCGCAGTTCGCGGTCTCCGCGTTCGCGCCGGTGTACCTGGTGACGGCGCAGCACTGGAGCCCCCTATCCGCGGGCTGGTTCCTCGCCGCGGTGCAGGCACTCGGCGCGCTGGGGCGGCTGGCGTCGGGATACTGGTCGGACCGGGTGGGCAGCAGGCTGCGGCCGATGCGCCAGCTCGCGTTCGCGAGCAGCGCGGTGCTGCTGCTGGTGGCCTTCGGCGACGCGACCTGGCCGTGGCTCGCCGCACTGGCGCTGGTGCTCGCCGCGGTGATCACGGTGGCGGACAACGGGCTCGGGTTCACGGCCTCGGCGGAACTGGCCGGGATCGCCTGGGCGGGGCGCGCGATGGGGGCGCAGAACACCGCGCAGAACGTGGCCGCCGCGCTGACCCCGCCGCTGCTGGGCCTGGCGATCGGCGACTCGCGCTACGCGCTGGCGTTCTGCCTCGCCGCGATCTTCCCCGCGCTGGCGATCGGCTTGACCCCGGTGCGCGCGGAAGCCCTCGCACGGGAGCGCGCCAGATAGCCGCTCCGGCAACGGATCCCGCTCGGCGCCCCGAAAGCCACGGTGATGTCGGGTGCGCGGCGCGGTCGGCGGCGGCCTCCTTCCGTTGGTTCCCGAAGGCCACCTTCGGGAACCCTGACGCCACTTTCTCGGCCCTCGCTCCCGTGCGGGGAGTGCCGCGCATGCCCCGAAGGTGGCCTTCGCGGCGTCTACCGCCCCGAAGGCCACCTTCGGGGACAGACGCCAGGGCGGCAGCCCGCCGCGAAGGCCGGGATCGGGACGCTCAGCGCCCCAAGAGGAGCCTTCGGCGGCACTCGCGGCTCGCCCCGACCTCTATAGGAGCATCGTTTGGGGCCTCCGCCAGCCGCTGCGGGAGGCCACCTTCAGCGGGCCGCGGATGCTTCGGTCGAGCTGATCGCGTCGGTGAGCGCGGATCGGGCGGCGTCCAGGTCGGCGGCGCGGCGGTCGAGTTCGGCCAGCCGCGCGCGCATCAGGTCGAGCATGCCGGGGCACGGCCGGACCGCGCCGGTTTCGCCGGTGCACGGCAGCATCCCGCGGATGAGCCGGGTCGGCAGCCCGGCGGCCAGCAGCGCGCGGACGCGGGCGACCACGGGCACCGCGTCCTCGCCGTAGTCCCGGTATCCGTTGGCCAGCCGCGTCGACCCGAGCAGGCCGACGCGTTCGTAGTACCGCAGCAGCCGCTCGCTGGTGTCCGTGCGGCGCGCGAGTTCCCCGATGAGCATCCGGCTTGACCTTCCCACTGTGTCAGGGCGCAACAGTCGGCGGTGGCACCGCATTCCGAGGAGGAACAAGCCCGTGATCATCGACGCGCACAGCCACGTCCACCAGCCGGTCGCCGAGCACATCCGCCTGCTCGACGAAGCCGGGATCGACCGGACCGTGCTGTTCCCGACCAGGGCGCATCCCGAACGCGCCACGAACCTTCCCGAACTGCGGGAAGAACTGGCCCTGCTCACCGGCGCGCTGGGCGGCACCGCGACCGCGCAGGACGCCTTCACCCGCACGCTGGCCGAACTGGACGACGCGCTGGCCGCCCACCCCGACCGGTTCGTGGGCTTCGGCTCGGTCCGGCTCGATCTGCCCGCGAAAGACATCGAGGCGGCGGTCGATCGCGAAATCGTCGGCAGGAAGTTGCGGGGGATCGGCGAGCTGACACCGCCGCCGGACGGCGCGGGCCGGATCGAGCCCGTGCTGCGCGCCGCGCTCGACTACGGCGGCCTGCCGGTCGTGGTGCACGGGTACGCGCCGACGACGGCGGGCGACCTCCGCACGCTCGCGGACCTCGCGCGCCGCTACCCCGGGGTGCCGCTCGTGGTGAGCCAGCTCGGCGGGCAGCACTGGCTCGACGCGATCGAGCTGGTGCGCGAGCACCCGAGCATGTACCTGGAGCTGTCCACGCCCGTCGTGGCCTTCGCGGTGCGCGCCGCCATCGAGGCGCTCCCGGAGCGGACGCTGTTCGGCTCGGACGCGCCCTACGGCGACCCGGTGCTCGCGCGGCGGACGGTGGAGCGGGCGACAAAACAGGGCGAGGTCCGCGAGCGGGTGCTCGGCGGGACTCTCGCCCTGCTTCTCGGCCTGGTCTGAACCAGCTGGTCCAGACCAGCCTCAGTTGACGTTCAGGCGCGCTTCGAAGGACTCGACCAGCTTGCGCCACGCGGACTGCTCCGCGTCGAACGGCTCGCTCGGCGCGAGCCTGGTCGGGTCCGGCCGCAGCACGAACGAGACCAGCCAGCCCAGACTCTCCGAAGTGGACAGTGCGTCGGCGACGGTGTCGTCGTCGGCCCAGTCCGCCGCGTCGGTGAGCAGTTCCACGGCCAGTTCGAGCTGGGTGGCGTCGATCGCGTCGACCCCGTCGGCGATGTCGGCGTCGAGCCCGGCGAGCACGTAGGTGTTCGCGTCGTCGACCTCGACGTCCAGCTCGCCCGCCGTCGCCTTGCTCAGCACCTCTTGCCAGGTGGACACTTCGGCGAGATCGGTCTCGGCGAACTGCTTGCCGTCGGCGAGCTGGCGCGCGAGCGCCTTCTCCGAGGTGAACACCTCGATCTCGCCATCGGTGCCGAGGAAGATCGGCTCGTCGTCGAGGTAGCAGCGCAGCGTGAAGTACTCGCGTTCGGCGGTGACGATCTTGACCGGGTCGATGCCGACCTCGGCCCAGAACCCGACCGGGCCCTCTTCTTCCTCGTCCTCGTCGGAATCGGACTCGGTGTCGCTGTCGACGGCTTCGAGGTCCTCGTCGCCGGCGTCCACGCCCGCTTCCGCCTCGGCCGACTCCTCGTGGAACGCGGCCAGCTCCTCGGCGGTCTGCTCCAGCGTCGCGGCGTCGACGTCCGGCACGGTGACGAGCGAGTCGATCGCGTCGAGCACGGTGTCCCACTTCTCGGACACCGCTTCGGACAGGTCGGTCCACAGCCGCTCGCCCTCGCGGCCGGTGAACGGCAGCCTGCCCTGCTCCAGCAGGGAGAAGCCCTCGGTCGCGTCGAGCACCTCGTGCACCTCGTCGAGCTCGCACACGTCCGCGAGCGACCGCACGATGCCGACGATCTCGCTCAGCTCGCCGATCGTCCACGAGTCCGGCTCCTCGGCGACCAGCTCGGGCACGCCGACCAGGTCGTAGGAGTGGTCGTCGTCGGGGATCAGCTCGGGCACGTTCAGCGCGGGCACCACGTGCCACGCCGGGTGGTCGATCAGGTCGTGCTGCTCGGCCGTGCGGACGAACGCGGCGAGGTGCGCGGCGTCGGGGAAGGCGTACAGGTCCTCTTCGTCGCCGAGGAATGCCTCCCACTCCTCGCCGTCCTCCCGCCAGCGCGGGGCCCACAGGGTCACCAGATCGCCCTGTGGCAGCCCGAGTTCGATCGGGATGATGTCCTGTGCCATTCCTGCCCTCCGGATAACCACCTGTGTGCGCGCGGGTCTGCCGGTGGGGTGCCCGGAGACGGTGCGCGGTACGCGCAGCCTACGGGTTTCGCTCGCGCCACGCGATTGCCCCCGCGTAAGTCGCGACGTTCGAATGGCACGATTGGCACCCTGATGACACTCGCAGCCGCGGTACCAGCCGATCCCGACCCCGATTCGCTGTTCGACGCCTTCGCCACCTGGGCGGCCGGACGCGGTCTCGAGCTGTACCCGGCGCAGGAGGAGGCGCTGATCGAGGTCGTCTCGGGGGCGAACGTCATCCTGTCCACGCCGACCGGTTCCGGGAAGAGCCTCGTCGCGGTCGGGGCGCATTTCACCGCGCTCGCGCACGGCAAGCGCAGTTACTACACCGCGCCGATCAAGGCGCTGGTCTCGGAGAAGTTCTTCCAGCTCATCGAGATCTTCGGCGCGGAGAACGTGGGCATGATGACCGGCGACTCCAGCGTCAACGCGGACGCGCCGATCATCTGCTGCACCGCGGAAATCCTCGCGAACATCGCGTTGCGTTTCGGTGACTCGGCCGAGTTGGGCCAGGTCGTGGCCGACGAATTCCACTTCTACTCGGAGCCGGACCGCGGCTGGGCGTGGCAGGTGCCGCTGCTGGAGCTGCCGCAGGCGCAGTTCGTGCTGATGTCGGCGACGCTGGGCGACGTCTCGTTCTTCGAGAAGGACCTCACCCGCCGCACCGGCCGCCCGACCTCGGTGGTCACCTCGGCGCAGCGCCCGGTCCCGCTGACCTACCGGTACGCGCTCACGCCGTTGCACGAGACCATGTCGGAGCTGTTGAACGGCGGCCAGGCACCGGTGTACGTGGTGCACTTCGCGCAGGCGGCCGCGGTCGAGCGCGCGCAGGCGCTGATGAGCATCAACGTGACCACGCGCGCGGAAAAGGACGCGATCGCCGAAATGATCGGCGACTTCCGGTTCTCCGCCGGGTTCGGCAAGACGTTGTCGCGGCTGGTGCGCCACGGGATCGGCGTGCACCACGCGGGGATGCTGCCGAAGTACCGCCGCCTCGTCGAGCAGCTCGCGCAGGCGGGGCTGCTGAAGGTGATCTGCGGGACCGACACGCTCGGCGTCGGGATCAACGTGCCGATCCGCACGGTGGTGTTCTCCGCGCTGACCAAGTACGACGGCGTGCGCCAGCGCCACCTCAAGGCGCGCGAGTTCCACCAGATCGCCGGGCGCGCGGGCCGCGCGGGCTTCGACACCGACGGCTACGTGGTGGTCGAGGCACCCGATCACGTCATCGAAAACGCCAAGGCGCTGGAAAAAGCGGGCGACGACCCGAAGAAGAAGCGCAAGATCACGCGGAAGAAGGCGCCGGAAGGGTTCGTCAACTGGACGGAGAGCACGTTCGACCGGCTCGTCGCCGCCGAACCGGAGCCGCTCACGTCGAGCTTCCGGGTGAGCCATTCGATGCTGCTGAACGTGGTTTCCCGCCCTGGTAACGCTTTCGAGCACATGCGGCACCTGCTGGAGGACAACCACGAGGACCGGCCAGCGCAGCGCAGGCACATCCTGCGCGCGATCGCGATCTACCGCGCGCTGCTCGCCGCCGGGGTGGTGGAACGGCTCGACGAGCCGGACGAGCAGGGCCGGATCGTCCGGCTCACCGTGGACCTGCAGTTCGATTTCGCGCTGAACCAACCGCTTTCGCCGCTCGCGCTCGCCGCGATGGAGCTGCTCGACTTCGAGTCGCCGTCCTACGCGCTCGACGTCGTGTCCATTGTAGAATCTATTGTGGACGATCCGCGTCCGGTGCTGTCGCAGCAGAAGTTCAAGGCGCGCGGCGAAGCGGTGCAGGCGATGAAGGCCGACGGCATCGAGTACGAGGAACGGATGGAGCTGCTCGAGAACGTCGAGCACCCGAAGCCGCTGGAGGAACTGCTCGGCGTCGCGTACGCGTCCTACCGGCAGGGGCACCCGTGGGTCGACGACTACCGGTTGTCGCCGAAGTCGGTGGTGCGCGACATGTACGAGCGCGCGATGAACTTCGTCGAGTACGTCGGGTACTACCAGCTGGCGCGGTCGGAAGGGCTGGTGCTGCGCTACCTCGCCGACTGCTACGACACGTTGCGCCACACCGTGCCGGACGAGGCGAAGACCGAACCGCTGCAGGACCTCATCGAATGGCTCGGCGAGCTGGTGCGGCAGGTCGACTCCAGCCTGCTCGACGAATGGGAGGCGCTGCGCCAGCCCGGCGAAGACCACACGGACGCCCCCGCGTTGCCGGAGGGCCCGCCGCCGGTCACGCGCAACGAGCGCGCGTTCCGCGTGCTGGTGCGCAACCAGCTCTTCCGCCGAGTGGAACTGGCCGCGCGCCGGGCGTACCACGAACTCGGCGAGCTGGACGCGTCTTCGGGATGGGACGCCGACGCGTGGGAAGACGCGATGGCGGACTACTTCGACGAGCACCCGTCGCTCGGCATCGGCCCCGACGCGCGCGGCCCCGCGCTGTTCATGATCGAGAAGGAGCAGGGCGCCTGGCGCGTGCGGCAGGTCTTCGACGACCCGGCCGGTGATCACGACTGGGGGATCAGCGCCGAAGTCGATCTCGCGGCGTCGGACGAGGCGGGTGCCGCTGTGCTTCGCGTTACGGACGTGAACCAGCTCTGACCTGCGACCGAGGTCACTTCGGACTCTCCGGTAGCCTTCGGGCATGGGCTCTCTCCGCTCCCGCGTCACGGCATGGCTCGGTCGCAAGTACCTCGCCCGGAAGCAGAAGGACGGCTTCGACCTGGCGAAGATGTCGTTCCTGCCCGACGAGGTACTGATGCCGCTGAAGCGGACCGGTCTCGACCCGGTCCCCGAGCTGGCGGAACTGCGGGAAAACGAACCGGTGCAGCGGATCAAGCTGCCGTTCGGCATGACGGCCTGGGTGGTCACCGGGTACGAGGAAGCGAAGTCGGTGCTGAGCGCGACGAACGAGTTCAGCAACGACTTCACGAACCTGGTCGGCAACGCGGGCGTCACCGCGGAGCAGAACCCCGGCGGGCTCGGGTTCGCCGACCCGCCGGTGCACACCCGGCTGCGCAAGCTGCTGACGCCCGAGTTCACCGTGCGGCGGCTGTCGAGGCTGGCCCCGCAGATCGACGACATCATCACCGAGCAGCTCGACGCGATGGCCGCGACCGAAGGCCCGGTCGATCTGATGTCGCAGTTCGCGCTGCCCATCCCGTCGCTGACGATCTGCCAGCTGCTCGGCGTGCCGTACGAGGACAGGGCCGAGTTCCAGCGGCTGAGCACCGCGCGGTTCGACCTGTTCGGCGGCGCGGGCGCGTCGCTCGGCGCGATCTCGGAATCGTTGTCGTACCTCAAGGACGTGGTGAAGAAGCAGCGCGAGAACCCGGGTGACGGGCTGCTCGGCATGCTGGTGAAGGAGCACGGGGACGAGATCTCCGACGACGAGCTGGCCGGGCTCGCCGACGGCCTGCTCACCGGTGGCCTGGAAACCACCGCGAGCATGCTGGCGCTCGGCGCGATCGTGCTGCTGAAGAACCCCGAGTACTTCGAGCTGATCCGCGACGACGACAAGGCCGTGAACAACTTCGTCGACGAGCTGCTGCGGTACCTCACCGTGGTGCAGGTGGCGTTCCCGCGGTTCGCGAAGCAGGACATCGAGATCGCCGGGAACCAGATCGGCGAAGGCGACATCGTGATCGTTTCGCTGTCCGGCGCCAACCGCGACAGCGCGTTCGGCACCCAGACCGAGGAGTTCGACCCGCACCGCTCGGGCCCGGCGCACCTCGCCTTCGGCTGGGGCGCGCACCGGTGCGTCGGCGCGGAACTGGGCCGGATGGAACTGCGCGCCGCGTACCCCGCGCTGGTGCGGCGCTTCCCGAACCTGCGCCTCGCCGTGGAACCGTCGGAGCTGCCGTACCGCGAACTGTCCATTGTGTACGGTGTCGACAAACTCCCCGTCACGCTATCCTGATTGTCGGGGGCGGCTTTGCGGCCCCGAAGGTGACCTTCGGGGAATCTAGCGCCGCGAATTCGGCCCTCGCTCGGCGGGCGGACTTGCTGATGCCCTGAAGGTGGCTTTCGGGGCGCTCAGGTCCCTGAAGGTCACTTTCGGGGCACGCGAGAGCATCCGCGCCCCTGCCCCGAAGGTGGCCTTCGGGGCATTCAGCGCCACAATCGCGGCCCTCACGCGAAAAGCAGCGCCCGAAAAGGCTCAGGTCAGCGGGCGGGCTTCGGCCAGCTTCAGCAGGGGTTCGGCGGCCGCCGCGTCGGTGATCAGGGTCGACACCATGCCCGACCGCAGCACCGCGTCGATGCCTTCGGCTTTGGGGGCGGTGTAGCCGAGCGCGATCACTTCGGGCACGCGGAGCAGGTCTTCGTCGTCGATCGCGAGCACGTGGTGGGTGAGCCCGGTGTTCATCGCGTTGCCGTCGGCGTCGAAGAGGCGGGCCGCGACTTCGCCCACCGCGCCGCGCTTGCCGATGGCGTCGCGTTCGCTCGGTTCGAGCGCGTCGTACACAGTGGACTCTCCTGGCAGCCACGCGCCGATGCTCACCACGGCCTTGGTCAGGTGGGGGAACTGGCTGAACGTTTCCGCGATCCCCGGCTGGCGCCGCAGGATCTCGGTGGTCCTGCGGTCGGGCAGCACGAGCGGGCCGAAGATCGGGTAGGCGTCCCCGCCGGACACCGCGGCGACCCTGCGGACCGTCTCCACCGAGCGGTCGTGCATGTCCATGCCCGCCTGCACCCCGCAGAGTTGCACGATCGGGCAGCGCGGCAGCCGGTGGATCGCCTCGGTCATCACGTTCACCGAGCGCGCCCAGGACAGGCCGAGCACGTCGTCCTTGGTCACGATCTCCGACAGCAGCCTGGCCGCGAGCCCGCCGATGTGCCTGCGGACCTCGGGGCGCTCGCCTTCGCTGAACGCCCGTTCGAGGACGAACGCCCGATCCAGGCGGTAGGCGGAGCGGACCTGCTCCGACAACGTGACGTCGATCGGGCCCGGTACGTCGAACTCGATCCGGACCAGGCCGGTTTCCCGTGCGGTGTCGAGGATCCTGGCCACCTTGAACCGCGAGATGCCGAACTCCTCGGCGATCTCCAGTTTGGACTGGCCGAGCAAATAGAAGCGGTGTGCCACAGATACCGCTGTCATGGTGTCGGCGAGGCTGAGTGGACGCGATCTGGTGCTCACTTGAGCACTATAGCGCGAAAACCGCTCGAAAGGTTGACGTAACACCATGGAAAGTTTTCAATTCCTGGGCATGCCGCAGCGTGCATGGATGCATGGCCGCTCAGATGAGCGACGGAAGAGAGTGAGGCCGGATGCGAGCCGCGATCATCGACCAGCCGGGCAAGATCAGGGTCGGCGAGGTGCCGGATCCGAAGCCCAGAGAGCGTCAGGTCGTGCTCGAGGTGGGCGCCTGCGGGATCTGCGGGACTGACCTGCACATCGCCGACGGCCACTTCCCCCCGACGCCCTACCCGATCGTGCCGGGTCACGAGTTCGCGGGCCGGATCGTCGAGCTGGGCGCCGACGTGCCGGGCGGCTGGAAGATCGGCGACCGCGTGGCTGTCGACCCCTCGCTCTTCTGCGGGTACTGCACGCCGTGCCGCACCGGGCGCGGCAACCTGTGCGAGAACTGGAACGCCACCGGTGACACGGTGAACGGCGCGTTCGCCGAGTACGTCGCCGTGCCCTCGGCCAACTGCTACCGCATGCCCGACTCCATGACCTGGCAGGAGGGCGCGCTGGTCGAGCCGGTTTCGTGCGCGGTGCACGGGGTCCGCAAGATCGGCGTCGAGGTCGGCGAGCGGTTCCTGGTGGTCGGCGCGGGCACGATGGGCCTGGTCATGCAGCAGCTCCTGCAGCGCGGGGGCGCCCGCGTCACCGTGGTCGACCGCAACACCGCGAGGCTCGCGCGGGCCACCGCGCTGGGCGCCCACGCCGTCGCCGGTGACGTGTCCGAATTGGACGGTGAGAGGTTCGACGCCGCCGCCGACTGCACCGGTGCCGCGCCCGCGATCGAAGCCGCCTTCGACTCGCTCCGCCGCGGTGGCCGGTTGCTCGTCTTCGGTGTGGCGCCCGCCGAAGCCAGGGTCGCGTTGTCGCCGTTCCGCATCTACAACGACGAGATCACCGTGGTCGGCTCGATGGCCGTGCTCGACAGCTACGGCCCCGCGCTCGACCTGGTTGCCGCGGGCGTGATCGACACGAAGGCGCTGCTCACCGACACGCTTCCGCTCGACGAGTTCCCCGGCGCGCTGGACCTCATGCGCAGCGGCGCCGGCCTGAAGGTGCAGGTACTACCGGGAGGTGGTCATGCGTAGGTTCATTCTCCTCGCGGTGGCGCTGCTGCTCGGCGTCACGGGCTGCGCGGGCGCGGGTGCGATCGGCGCCGGCGGGAGAACGCTGGTGATCGCGATCGTGGCCAACCCGCAGATGAAGGACGCCATCGCGCTGAAGGACCATTTCGAGCAGGCGAACCCCGGCGTCAAGCTGAAGTTCGTTTCGCTGCCGGAAAACCAGGCCCGCGCGAAGATCACCGCGTCGACCGCCACCGAGGGCGGCGAGTTCGACGTCGTGATGATCAGCAACTACGAGGCGCCGCAGTGGGCGGCCAACGGCTGGCTCGAGAACCTGAGCCCCTACATCGACAAGAGCCCGGGGTACGACAAGGCCGACTTCATCCCGAGCATCCGGGATTCCTTGTCCCACAACGGTTCGATGTACGCGGTCCCGTTCTACGGCGAGTCGTCGTTCCTGGCCTACCGCAAGGACCTCTTCGAGAAGGCCGGGCTGACGATGCCCCCGAAGCCGACCTGGGAGCAGGTCGCCCAGCTCGCCGCGAAGCTCGACGACAAGGCGGCCGGGGTGTCCGGGATCTGCCTGCGCGGCAAGCCGGGCTGGGGTGAGAGCCTCGCGCCGTTTTCCACGGTGGCCAACACTTTCGGTGCCCAGTACTTCGACAAGGACTGGAACGCGAAGCTCACCTCGCCGGAATTCAAGGCAGCGGCCAACTTCTACGTGAACCTGGTCCGCAGCCACGGCGAGGTCGGCGCGTCGAGCGCGGGCTTCTCCGACTGCGGCACCGCGTACACGCAGGGGCAGACCGCGATGTGGTACGACGCCACGGTCATGGCGGGGACCAACGAGGACCCCGAGGGCAGCAAGGTCGTCGGCAAGTCGGGGTACGTCGCGGCGCCGGTGGAGAAGACGCAGGCGAGCGGCTGGCTCTACACCTGGTCGCTCGGCATGCCGAAGGTGGCGAAGAACAAGGAAGACGCCTGGAAGTTCATGCGGTGGATGACGGACAAGGAGTTCGTCCAGAGCGTCGGGAAGACCTTCGGCTGGAACCGGGTGCCGCCGGGCGTGCGGAAGTCCACTTACGACATTCCCGAGTACCGGCAGGCCGCCGCCGCGTACGCGCAGCCGACGCTGGACGGGATCGACGCGGCGAACCAGCAGAAGACGATGGTGCACCCGGTCCCGTACCCCGGGATCCAGTTCGTCGGCATCCCCGAGTTCCAGGACCTCGGCACCCGGGTGAGCCAGCAGTTGTCCGCGGCCATCGCCGGGCAGATCTCGGTGGATGAGGCGCTGGCGCAGTCGCAGGAGTACGCGCAGACGGTCGGCGCGTCCTACCGGGAGGGACACTGATGTCCACACTCTCCGCCCCGGCGCGGTCCGCGCCGTCCAAGACCAGTACGGGAAAGGCCGCGAAACCGCGCACTTCGGGGTCGTGGAAGCGGCGCCTCCCGTTGATGCCCGCGCTCATCTTCACGATCGCGGTGACGCAGCTTCCGTTCCTGCTGACGGTGTTCTACTCGTTCCAGTCGTGGAACCTGGTCCGCCCCGGTTCGCGGCACTTCGTCGGGTTCGGTAACTACCTCGATGTGTTCGCGGACAGCCAGTTCCGCGGCGCGATGCTGAACACGGTGGTGCTGACCATCGTCTGCGTGTTCATCTCACTGGTGCTCGGGCTCGCGTTCGCGCTGCTGCTGGACCGGAAGTTCCTCGGCAGGGGCGTGGTCCGCACGCTGCTGATCACGCCGTTCCTGATCCTGCCCGCGGCGGGCGCGCTGCTGTGGAAGACCACGATGTTCCACCCGCGCTTCGGGTTGCTGAACTTCGTCTTCGGCGGCGACACCGACTGGCTTTCGGCTTTCCCGCTGGCTTCGGTGATGGCGCAGATCATCTGGCAGTGGACGCCGTTCATGATGCTGCTGATCCTGGCCGGGCTGCAGAGCCAGCCGAAGGAGGTGCTGGAGGCCGCTTCGGTCGACGGCGCCGGCCGGGTCCGCACGTTCACCGCGATCACGCTGCCGCACCTGAGCCGGTACCTGCAGCTGGCCACGCTGCTCGGCGCGATCTACATCGTGAACAGCTTCGACGCGATCTTCCTGATGACGCAGGGCGGTCCCGGCACGGCGAGCACGAACCTGCCGTACTACATCTACCAGCGCGCGTTCGAAGGCTTCGACATCGGGCAGTCCTCGGCGATGGGCGTCATCGTGGTGATCCTGACCATGATCGTGGCGACCTTCGCGCTGCGCCTGATGTTCCGGACCTTCGCGGTGAGCGGAGGCGTGAAATGACCACGGCGATACAGCGCAAGCCCAAGCGCAAGCTCGGTCCCGGCGCGCTCACCGCGGCGACCTGGATCGTCGCGATCCTGTTCGTGTTCCCGCTGATCTGGATGGTGCTGACCGCCTTCAAGCAGGAGTCGGACGCCTTCACGGATCCGCCGAAGCTCTTCTTCACCCCGACGCTGGACCAGTTCGCCGGGGTGATCGAGCGCGGATTCCTGCCCTACCTTGGCAATTCCGCGTTCGTGACCGTCCTTTCGACACTGTTGGTGCTGCTGTTCGGCGTACCGGCCGCGTACGCGCTTTCGCTGGCTCCGGTGAAGGGCACGAGCAACGCGCTCGGCTTCTTCCTCTCCACGAAGATGCTGCCGATCGTCGCGGCGATCATCCCGCTGTACGTGATTTCGCAGAACGTGCAGCTGCTCGACAACGTGTGGGCGCTGGTCATCCTCTACACCGCGATGAACCTGCCGCTGGCGATCTGGATGATGCGCTCGTTCTTCCTCGAAGTGCCGACGGAGATGATCGAAGCGGCCCGTGTGGACGGTGCGAGCCTGCCCACGTTGCTGTACAAGGTGATCCTGCCCGTCGTCGCGCCAGGGATCGCCGCCACCGCGCTGATCTGCGTGATCTTCTCGTGGACGGAGTTCTTCTACGCGGTGAACCTGACCGCGGCGCGCGCGGGCACGGTCCCGGTCTTCCTCGTCGGCTTCATCACGAGCGAGGGCCTGTACTGGGCGCAGCTTTCCGCGGCCGCGCTGCTCGCTTCGCTGCCGGTGATGATCGTCGGCTGGATCGCCCAGAACCACCTGGTACGCGGCCTTTCCATGGGCGCGGTCAAGTAAGGAGAAAAAAATCATGGCCGCAGTCGCTTACGCCGCCGCGTCCCGCGTGTACCCCGGTGCCAGCGCGGTGCGCGCGGTCGACCGGCTCGATCTGTCCATTGGAGACGGTGAGTTCCTGGTACTGGTCGGGCCTTCCGGGTCTGGCAAGTCCACCGCGCTGCGCATGGCGGCGGGACTCGAGGACGTCGACGAGGGCGCGATCCACATCGGTGACCGCGACGTCACGGACCTGCCGCCGAAGGACCGCGACATCGCGATGGTGTTCCAGTCCTACGCGCTCTACCCGCACATGACGGTCGCCGACAACATGGGCTTCGCGTTGCGCCTGCGCGGCGTGCCGAAGCCGGAGATCGCGGACAAGGTCAAGGAGGCCGCTGGCCTGCTCGACCTGACGAAGTACCTCGACCGCAAGCCGAAGGCGCTCTCCGGCGGTCAGCGCCAGCGCGTCGCGATGGGCCGCGCGATCGTGCGCGAGCCGAGCGTGTTCCTGATGGACGAGCCACTGTCCAACTTGGACGCGAAGCTGCGCGTGGAGACGCGCGCGAACATCGCGAAGCTCCAGCAGCGGCTCGGCACCACCACGATCTACGTGACCCACGACCAGGTCGAGGCGATGACCATGGGGGACCGGGTCGCGGTGCTGAAGGACGGCGTGCTGCAGCAGTGCGCCTCACC
The DNA here is from genome assembly GCF_018736145.1 of Amycolatopsis sp. CA-230715. GTDB lineage: Bacteria > Actinomycetota > Actinomycetes > Mycobacteriales > Pseudonocardiaceae > Amycolatopsis. The sequence goes on along the minus strand of NZ_CP059997.1, from coordinate 3,083,331 downwards.
GCGCGAGCTGTACGAGAACCCGGCCAACGCGTTCGTCGCGGGGTTCATCGGCTCGCCCGCGATGAACCTGGGCACCTACCGGGTCGTCGACGGCGGGGTGCGGCTGGGCGAGCTGACCGTGCCGGTGCCGCGCGCGGTGCTGGACGCGGCCTCGGGGCTCAGCGAGATCGTGCTGGGCGTGCGCCCGGAGTCGCTCGCCATCGCGGGCGCGGGCGAGGACGGTTTCGAGCTGACCGTCGATCTGGTGGAGGAACTGGGCGCGGACGCCTACCTGCACGGCACCGTCGACGGCGCGAGCGAGCGCATCGTGGTGCGCGTGGACGGCAGGACGCCGCCGAGGATCGGCGAGAAGGTGCGCGTCGGCCTGCGGGACGCGGGCGAGGTGCACGCCTTCCACCCGGAAACCTCGCAGCGGCTCGGCTGAAGCTTCGGCTGCCCGGCGGGAACCCCTTCCCCGCCGGGCAGCCGCGCGTTCTCCGTCTTCTCGGGCGGCCCCCAAGCCCCGAAGGTGACGTTCGGGACTTGAACGCTCCGAGCGTTTGGTCAGGTGGCCACGTTGACGACGACGCCGCTGACGCAGAACCCCTCCGACTTCTTGTCGGCGGTCAGCGAGCCGGAAGCGCTCTTTCCATTGTGGGTCCCGGCGAAGGTGACCTGCACGCGCGAGACCGAGCCGGTGCTGTCCTCCGGTTCCAGCGCCGGATGGCCGGTGGTCATCTTGAGGACGGTCGCCTGGTCCTTCGAAGTCATGTCGTCGCACAACAATCCGATGACCGTCCACCTGTCCTTCGCGTTCACGGCGGCGAAGAACTCGTCGATCAAGGGCTTCGCGTCGGCCACGATCGCCATTCCGAGGAATCCGCCGCCGACGCCGCTCCAGCACCATCTTCCACCGCTGTACACCAGATTCGCGGTGCCGGTGAAGGATTTCTTGCCGACGGGGACCGTCACGTTCGCGGTGGCCTCGAAGTCCGACGTTCTCCGCACTTCAACCAGCTTCGCCTCGCCGGCGCGGCCGGTCTGCTTGATGAGCGCCTCGCGGTCCAGGTCCCAGTAATCGCACGTGAGCTCGCGCACCGCGATCTCATCGTGCTTACCGAAGCCGTCGGCGATGGCCTGCGCGGCCCCTTCGGGCCCGACCGCGGGACGTTCGGGCCCGCTGGCGGCGGGGCCGACGTCCTTGTCCTCGCCGAGAAAGAAGCCGGGGGCGACGAAGCCGGTGACGCCGAGCACGACGAGCACGACCGCGCCGATGGCGATGCCGATCCGGAGCCCGATCTTGCGAAGCCGCGGTGGGTATGTCACGAGCTCTCCTCGCGCACCAGACCTGCGGTGGTGCCCCCAGTGGCGTGCAGGTCGCCGAAAGCCTACCCGGTCATGGCGCCTCGGCAATCCACATACGCCATTTCCTCGACCATTACGCCAAACGCACCAGGACCAGATTTCCCGGCGTCGCCCGATTCGGCGCCGCCGGGCGGAGTTCTGGTGCGGTTGGCCAGGCCAGCCCGCTGACCTGGCGACCCGAGCTCCCGGCTCAGCCGTCCTTGAGCGAGAGCGCCTGGCTCGGGCAGACGTGCACGGCTTCCTGGACGCTCACCAGTACTTCGCCGTCCACCTCGTCCTGCTGCACGACGACGGTGCCGTCGTCCTCGCTCTGGTCGAACACGGCGGGCTCGGTCAGCACGCACTGCCCCGCCCCCACACACCGATCGCGGTCCGCGATGATTCGCATGGTTCCTCCCTACCAGGTCACGGGCAGCTCGTGCAGCCCGTAGATGGTCGCGTCGTCCTTGAACGGCAGGTCGGCGACCTTCGCGGCCAGTCGCAGGCCGGGAATGCGCGCGAACAGCGTGTCGAACACGATCTGCAGTTCCATCCTCGCCAGATTCTGCCCGAGGCACTGGTGCGCGCCGAACCCGAACGCCACATGGTGGCGCGCGCCGCGTTCGAAGTCGAGGGTGTCCGGGGCGTCGAAGGCGGCCGGGTCCCGGTTCGCCGCGTTGCCGAGCGTGATGACGCCTTCGCCCGCTTTCACCAGTACGCCACCGATTTCGATGTCCTCGACGGCTACGCGCGACGTCGCGGTTTCGGCGATCGTGAAGTACCGGAGGAGTTCCTCCACCGCGTCGAGCGTCCTGCTCGGGTCGTTCTTGATCATCGCGAGCTGGTCGGGGTTCTCCAGTAGCGCGAGCGTGCCGAGCGAGATCATGTTCGCCGTCGTTTCGTGCCCGGCGACCAGCAGCAGGAACGCGAGCGACACCAGCGCGTCGTGGTCCTCGTTGTCCTCCGTCCGCTGCCGGAGCACCTGCCTGCCGAGCAGGTCGTCCTCGGTCGGCGCCTTCTCCTTGCCGGTGACGAGCTGGTCGAGGTAGTCGAGCAGTTGGTCGAAGGCGTCGCCGCGCTCTTCGGCGGGGGTGTGCCGGTTGAGCAGCTTCGCGGTGCGGGCCTGGAAGAAGTCGTGGTCGGTGTAGGGCACGCCGAGCAGTTCGCAGATCACCAGCGACGGCACCGGCAGCGACAGCGCCCGCACCAGATCGGCGCCGGGCGGACCGGCGAGCATCGCGTCGATGTGCTCGTCGACGATCTGCTGGATGCGCGGCTGGAGCGCCTTCATCCGGCGGACCGTGAACTCGCCGACGACCTCGCGCCGCGCCTGCCCGTGCTCCGGCGCGTCCATCGTGATGAGCGAAGCCTTGAAGTCCGGCCGCCTGCGCTGACCGGCGACGATCAGCGGGAAGTTCGGGTTGCGGCGGTCGGAGCTGAGCCTCGGGTCGGTGAGCATGGTCCGGACGTCCTCGAGCCGCGTGACCACCCACGCGCGCTGGCCGGTCGGCAGCTCGACGCGGGAGACGGGTGCTTCCTCGCGCATCGTGCGGTACTCGGCCGGTGGCGAGAACGGGCAGGTCCTCGTCATCGGGAAGCTGGCGAGCTGGGTGTCCGCGACTTCGGTCATGGGTGTGGGTTCCCCTCAATCCAGGCAGTCCGTCGGAAGACTATGTGGAGTTTCTTCGTCCACTTGTGAAACCAGGGTACTTAAGTGGAGGGTTGGCGTCCACGTGCAAAGGGGTGATGGTCACCGAACGGAAGGACGTTCCGTTGCCGGTTGCCCATGCGAGAATCTCCGCGTCGATGCTGAAAGGTGGCGAAATGACGGCGGACCCCGAGACGCGGTTGCGGGCCGACGCACGCCGCAATCGCGACCAGATACTGGCCGCCGCGCGGACGATCTTCGCCGATCACGGTCCCGACGTGCCGATGGAGGAGATCGCGCGCGCGGCCGCGGTCGGCGTCGGCACGCTCTACCGGCGGTTCCCCGATCGCGAGAGTCTGATCAGGGAGATCGCGCGGGAGAACTTCGACCGGATGCTCACCCAGGCGCGCGCCGCGTTCGAGGAGGAGCCGACGGCGTGGGAAGCGCTGGTCCGGATCCTGCGGGACTCCCGCGAGCTGCAGCTGAGCATCCAGCTCGCGATGCTGTCCCCGATGGCGCACGCGGTCCTGCAGAACGACCCGAAGACCGAGGAGTTCCGGGCCGGGCTGCTGAAGACGATGGGCGACGTGGTCAAGGCGGGCCAGGCGGAAGGCTCGCTGCGCACCGACATCGACACCGGTGACGTCGCGATCCTGGCCGCGATGCTGCTGCGCCGCGTGCCCAAGGGCCGGTTCCTCGCGATCGCGGACCTGGCGACCGACCGGTGCACCGCGATCATGCTCGACGGCCTGCGCGCGGGCAACGGCACCGCGCTGCCGGGCCGTCCGCTGACCGCCGAGGACATCGAACCGCCCGGCCGCTGACGCGACGCGCGCGCCCCGAAAGCGACCTTCGGGGCGTTCAAGTCCCCGAAAGCCACTTTCGGGGGCGGGTCAGACGCCGAGCGGGTGCCAGACGGTTTTCGGCTCCAGGTAGCGGCGCAGGCGCGCGATGTCCGGGGTCTTCGACCAGTCCGGTTCCGCGTCCGGCACGGTCAGCACGCGCTTGACCGTGCCCGCGGCTTCGCGCGCCAGGTCGGCGCGCTCGGAGGGGGCGGCCCCGGTCGGGTCGAGCGCGTTGACGTCGCCGTGCGCGGCGAGCCACGGGCCTAGTTCCGATGCCCTGCCGGTGAGGATGTTCGCGACGCCGCCCGGCAGGTCCGAGGTGGCCAGCACCTCGGACAGTGTGATCGCGGGCAGCGGGCGTTCGGCGCTGGACACCACGACCGCCGTCGAGCCGGTGGCCAGCACCGGCGCGAGCACGCTCACCAGGCCCAGCAGCGAGGACTGCTGCGGCGCGAGCACGCCGACCACACCCGTCGGCTCCGGCACGGTGAACGAGAAGTACGGGCCAGCCACCGGGTTCGCCGCGCCGAGCACGGTCGCGATCTTGTCCGTCCAGCCCGCGTACCACACCCACCTGTCGATCGCGGTGTCCACAAGGGACTGTGCCTTCTTCGCGGTGGCGCCCTCCGAAGCGGACACCTCGGCGATGAACTGGTCGCGGCGGCCTTCGAGCATTTCGGCGACGCGGTAGAGCACCTGGCCCCGGTTGTAGGCCGTCGCGGACGACCAGCCGCCGAACGCCTTGCGCGCGGCGACCACGGCGTCGCGAACGTCCTTTCTGGACGCGTGCGCGGCGTTGGCGAGGAACTTCCCCTTGGTGTCGGTGACCGGGTACACGCGGCCGGACTCCGAGCGGGGGAACTTCCCGCCGACGTAGAGCTTGTAGGTCTTGGCGACGGAGATGCGCTGATCGTCAGACATCGAGGTAGGCCTCCAGCCCGGTACGCCCGCCTTCGCGGCCGAAACCCGACTCCTGGTAGCCGCCGAACGGGGCGGTGGGGTCGAAGCGGTTGAACGTGTTGGCCCAGACGACACCGGCGCGGAGCTGGTTCGCCATCCACAGGATGCGCGAGCCCTTCTCCGTCCAGATGCCAGCCGAAAGGCCGTACGGCGTGTTGTTGGCCTTCGTCACGGCTTCGTCCGGGGTGCGGAAGGTCAGCACCGACAGCACCGGGCCGAAGATCTCCTCGCGCGCGATGCGCATCGACTGGTGCACGTCGGAGAACACCGTGGGTGCGAAGAAGAAACCCTTGTCCGGCACCGGGCACGGGCTGGTCCACCGCTGCGCGCCCTCGCTTTCGCCGGACTCGACGAGCCCCTTGATCTTCGCGAGCTGCTCGGCGGAGTTGATCGCGCCGATGTCGGTGTTCTTGTCGAGCGGGTCGCCCATGCGCAAAGTGGACACCCGGTAGCGCAGCTTCTCCAGCAGTTCGTCCACAATGGACTCTTGTGCGAGCAGGCGCGATCCGGCGCAGCACACGTGGCCCTGGTTGAAGAAGATCCCGTTGACGATCCCTTCCACGGCCTGGTCGAGCGGGGCGTCCTCGAACACCACGTTCGCCGCCTTGCCGCCCAGTTCCAGCGTGAGCTTCTTCGCGGTGCCCGCGACCTGGCGCTGAATGAGCTTGCCGACGTCGGTCGAGCCGGTGAACGCGATCTTGTTCACGTCCGGATGCTCCACAAGGGACGCTCCGATGTCGCCGGCGCCGGGCAGGATGTTCACCACGCCGGGCGGCAGCTCCGCCTGCTGGCAGATCTCGGCGAACACCAGCGCGGACAGCGGGGTCGTCTCGGCGGGCTTGAGCACCACGGTGTTGCCGGTGGCCAGCGCGGGCGCGATCTTCCACGCCAGCATCAGCAGCGGGAAGTTCCACGGGATGATCTGGCCCGCGACGCCGAGCGGTTTCGGGTTCGGGCCGAGCCCCGCGTAGTCGAGCTTGTCGGCCCAGCCCGCGTGGTAGAAGAAGTGCGCGGCCGCGGTCGGGACGTCGGAGTCGCGGGACTCCTTGATCGGCTTGCCGTTGTCGAGGCTCTCCAGCACCGCCAGCTCGCGCGAGCGCTCCTGGATCAGCCGCGCGATGCGGAACAGGTATTTGGCGCGCTCGCTGCCCGGCATCTTCGCCCAGACCCGGTCGTAGGCCTTGCGCGCCGCCTTGACCGCGGTGTCCACATCGGTCACCGAGGCGGTGTTGACCTCGGCGAGCACCTCTTCGGTCGCCGGGTTGACCGTTTTGAGCGGCTCGCCGGACCCGTCGACGAACTCGCCGTCGATGAACGGCCGGTAGTGCGGCTTGAGGTTCGCGATCGCGCGGGACTCCGGCGCGGGCGCGTAGTCGAAGATTCCCATCAGTCCACCGTGACGTAGTCGGGGCCGCTGTAGTGGCCGTCGGCCTGGGTGCGGCGTTGCAGCAGGAGGTCGTTGAGCAGGCTCGACGCGCCGAACCGGAACAGGTGCGGGGTCAGCCACTGCTCACCGGCGACCTCGTGCACGGCGACGAGGTAGCGCACCGCGTCCTTCGTGGTGCGGATCCCGCCCGCGGGTTTCACGCCGCGCAGCTCGCCGGTCTGGGCGTGCCAGTCGTGCACCGCCTGCAGCATCACGTGCGTCACCGGCAGCGTCGCGGCGGGCGACACCTTGCCGGTGGAGGTCTTGATGAAGTCGCCGCCCGCGAGCAGCGCCAGCCACGACGCGCGGCGCACGTTGTCGTAGGTCGCCAGCTCACCGGTTTCGAGAATGACCTTCAGGTGCGCGGCCCCGCACGCGGCCTTGATCGCCTTGATCTCGTCGAACACCTGCCCGTAGCGGCCTTCGAGGAAGGCACCGCGGTCGATCACCATGTCGACCTCGCTCGCGCCCGCGTCGACGGCGATCTTCACGTCGGCGAGCTTGATGTCGAGGCTGGTGCGCCCGGACGGGAAGCCGGTGGCGACACTCGCGACGTTGATCCCGGTGCCTTCGAGCGCTTCGACGGCCGTCGCGGCGAGGTCCGGGTACACGCACACGGCCGCGACCTGCGGTGTGTCCGGCCGGTCGGGATCGGGCCGCTTCGCCTTCGCGGCGAGCGCGCGGACCTTGCCGTGGGTGTCGGCGCCTTCGAGAGTGGTCAGGTCGACCATCGAGATGGCGGTGTCGATCGCCCAGAGCTTGGCCGCCTTCTTGATGCTGCGCGTGGCCAGCCCCGCGGCCCGCTGCTCGACGCCGACCTGGTCGACACCGGGCAGGCCGCGCAAGAACCGGCGCAGGCTCGCGTCGTCCCTCGTCGCGTCCTGCAGGGCGGGCGGCAGCGGGGTCTCCGCGGCGCTCGTCTGCGCTGACGTTGCCGTCGTTGCTGTCATGTCGTCGAGTGTATTCGCCGGTCAACGGGGGTGCGGACGTGGCGGGGACGGTCTGGGGGCTCTCGCCCTGGACCTGACGTCGCAAGAATTGTCGGTGCCTCCGAGTAGAGTGGAAAATGGGGGCTGCATTTTTGGTTTGATCGCATTTTTGGGTTTTGCTCGTGTGTTTGGTGGGCACGGTGAAAGTTTCAGGCACGCCTGCGGCGCGTCGTTCCCGACGCATTGACGGTCCCGTTTGCTTTTTTGGGTTCTGTTGCGCCGTGGTCCCGTTGTGGCAGGTTGTGATCATTTCTGTACCCGATCGGGTGATGGGTTGAGCGGTAGAATTGTTTTGTGGACGTACTGGAGAAGTCTGAAGAGCAGGTTGTTGCTGATTCTGCGGAGCATTGGAAGAGGTGGTATCGGTATGGGCAGGCGATGTTGTTGCGGCACATTGTGCAGATGAGTCAGGTGCGGTCGCGAAGATCGGTGCTTGCCTGGGTGGCGTTGTCGTGCAACTGCACCCAGGCGGGGGCGGAGCGGAAGGCGGCGCTCGCTGACGCGTTGACCTCATACCTGCCCCGCACTCTCGAAGCCCTGGAGAACGGGCTCATTGATGAGGGGATGGCGGCGAAGGTGTTCGAGGCCACCGCGTGCGCTTCCCAGGATGTCGCGCGGGAAGTCGATGCGCGGGTGAAGTTCGAGAACAAGAACTCGGCTTCACTGCGGCGAATGGTCAACACGTTGTTGATGCGCATCGACCCGGAGGGGTATGAAGCGCGGCGCCGTGCCAAGACCGCCGCTCGCATGCTCGAAATTCGGCACGGGGATCACGGATCCTCGACCCTGTTCGCCGAACTGCCCTCCGACCGTGCCCAAGCGATCTACGCCGCCTGTGATCGGGATGCGTTGGAGGAGAAGCGCCAAGGTGACAAGCGCACCATGGATCAGCTCAGGGTCGATGCGTTGGTGGAGCGATGCCTGGGCGGGGAGTGCGGTGGTAAACCGAAGGCGCAGATCTATGTCTACATCGACCTCCCGACGTTGATGGGGATGCGGAACAACCCGGGCGAACTCGCCGGGTGCGGGGAAATCTCACCGGAGATGGCCCGCGAGATCGCCTTCGACACCAACTCCGTCTGGAACCGCATCGTGTCGGAACCGATGACCGGGCTACCGATCGACATGGGCCGCAAGAGCTACCGGCCATCGAAAAAGATGCGCAAGTACATCCAAGTTCTGCACCGCACCTGCTGCATGATCGGCTGCCACAGACCCGCCCAGTACAGCGACCTCGACCACGCACAGCCGTGGAGCGAGGGCGGCGGCACCGACAAGGTCAACATCCGGCCGTTTTGCCGGGTGCACCACGGTTTGCGTGACGAACCCGGCTGGGAATTCCACACCGACGCCAACGGCGTCACCACCGTCACCACCCCGGACGGCCGCACCTACACCGACGACCCCGAGGGATTCATCTAGCGCTCTGCCGGGTCCGGAAAGGACGGTGGAGGGTCACTCTTCGATCTGCTTGGTGGGCTTGTCGCGTGGCTTGCGGATGACGGTCACGCCGCCCCAGAAGGCGAAGCCGTTGATCTTGACGACCGGCGCGCCCGCGGGTGGGGCGGGGCGTTCGCTGCGGTCGTTGAGTTCGAAGCCGCCCATGATGCCGATGCCGCTCACGTCGACGACGATGTCGTCCGGCACCACGATGTCGATACCGCCCATCACGGCGACCGCGGTGATGGTGGAGTTCTTCACCGCGAAGCGGGCGTTGCGCAGGTCGATGTCGACGCCGCCCCAGAACGCGACACTGGTGTGCTGCGGCGGGACCACCCAGCTGCCCTTGCGGCTGGCGCCCGACATGAACGCGAACGACATCTGCGAGCCCGCGGTACCACCGATGCGGCTGTCCGGACCGGCGACCGCCTGCGTCTGAGCGGGCTGGATCGCGCCGCCGGGCGTCGCGGTCACCCCGGGTAGGTCCGCGACCACCGGTTCGAGATCCTTGAGCGTTTTCGCCGCGTACACGGTGTCGAGGCGCTCTTCGAGCTCTTCGACCGTGATGCGGCCCTCGCCGAGGGCGTTGTGCAGGATCTGGGCGAACCGCTCACGATCGGCGTTCGACGCACGCATGGCCGGAGGCTCTGGCGCAGGGGTCTCATCCGTCACGCGCGCGAGCTTAGCGGGTGCTCATCCCGTCCAGTGACACCTTGCCGACACCAGCGGCGGAAGGCGGCAGTTTCGAGCGCGCGTCAAGGACGGAAATCGATCAGGAACGCCGCGCTACGGTGATTTCCCGATTCGGGAGCGCACAGCACAACACTGTTCGACCAGGTGGGGTGGTCATGAACGTGACGGGCACAGCGATCGGCGCCGACACCGAACCGGCGGCGCGCGGCACCGCGACGAAATTCTTCCGCTGGCAGGTCTGCACCGTGTCCGGGGTGGTGGCGGCGCTGCTGCTCGCGCTGTCCGGACGGGGCAGCTACCACATCGACGAGCTGTACTTCCGCGTCTCCGGGCAACACCTCGACTGGGCGTACGTGGACCAGCCGCTGCTGGTGCCGCTCCTCGCGCGAGTGCAGACCGAGTTGTTCGGCGACACCCTCGTCGCGACCAGGGTGATCCCGGCGCTGCTGTTCGGCGTGACCATGGTGGTCGCCGCGCTGATCGCACGGGAATTCGGCGGCGGCGCCAAAGCCCAGTTGCTCGCGAGCTGCGCGACAGCGGCTTCGGTGATCCCGCTCGGCATCGGGCACCTGCTGCACACGTACACGATCGACGGTCTCGTGTGGACGAGCACCTGCTGGCTCGTGATCCGGCTCGTCCGCACCGGGTCGCAGCGGCTCTGGCTCGCGATCGGGCTCGTGCTCGGCGTCGGCGCGCTCACCCGGTACCTGGTGCCGCTGCTGGTCATCGCGCTGCTCGCGGGCCTGCTCGTCACCGGGCCGCGGACCGTACTGCGCAGCCGGTACCTGCTGGGCGGAGTCGCGATCGCGGCCGTGCTCGCGGTGCCGACCGTGGCGTGGCAGGCGGCCAACGGCTGGCCGGAGCTGAGCATGGCGTACTCGTTGTTCAACATCGAAGACCCGGTGAGCTTCCTCGTCGGGCAGTTCTACAACATCGGGCCCCTGCTGATACCGGTGTGGATCGTCGGCCTGGTCGCGCTGGTGCGCCGCCGCGAGTGGCGGCGCTACCGGTTCCTCGCGGTGGCGTGGCTCGTGGTGCTCGGGGTGCTGCTGGCGTTCGGCACACAGGCGATCTACATGACCGGCATCCTCACCGTGATGCTCGCCGTCGGCTGCGTCGTGGTGGCCGAGTGGGCCGCGACCGCGGCCAAACGGGCGGTGGTCGGCGTCGCACTCGTGGGCAACGCGCTCATCGCCGCGGTACTGATGCTGCCGCTGATGCCGATGGAGCTGTACGTGCGCAACCCCGTGCTCGAAGGGCTCGGCATGGCCGTGCTGGACCAGAGCGACTGGCCGCGGCAACTCGCCGCGCGGACCGCGGAGGTCTACGGGACGCTCCCGCCGACCGAGCGCGAGCGGACGGTGCTGCTCGGCGAAAACTTCAGCCAGGCGGGCGCGCTCGACCGGTTCGGCCCCGAGTACGGCCTGCCGACGGCGTACAGCGGGCACAACTCGTACGCCGACTTCGGCGTGCCGACCGACGACAAGACCGTGGTGATCGCGTTCGGCGCGGAGCGGGACAAACTCGCGCCCCTGTTCGGCAGCTGCGACGCGCGGGGCACGTTCGACTATCCGTACGCGCGGCTCGACCGGGGCAAGGAGTTCCTGGTGTGCCACAACCCGGTGGCGCCGTGGAGCCAGCTGTGGCCCAAGATCCGCTGGATCGGCGCCTTCTAGGAGGATCCCTGGTGGAGGAGAAACCCCGCCGGGCGGCGAGACTTATCGCTCCCGGCAGGGCGGCTCCCCGATGACGCTGGTGATCAGCCGGGCGGAGTCATCGGGCGACAGCGCTATCGCACGAAGTTTCTGCCAGGCGAATTGGAAGGTCTTCACGTGGTCCGCTTCTTCGATGAAAGTGCTGGTGCCCCTGCTCTCCAAGTATGCGACCGGCGGTTCGGCGGGGAAACCGAAGATCACGAAGGAGCCGTTCATGCCCGGGTGTACTCCTGCGGCGAACGGGACCACTTGGACCGTGATCTTCGGTCGTTCGGCAAGGTGCAGGAGATGGCGTAGTTGTGCTCGCATTGTCGCCGGTGTGCCGACTCGCCAGGTCAGTGCGGTTTCTTCGATGAGATAGTGGAGTTCGGGCGCGGTCGGTTCGACGAGCCGCCGTTGCCTGGCCATCCGTGCGGCGACCATGCGCTCCATCTCTTCGGCAGATCGCCGCGAGTCACCGGCTCTCATGACTTCGAGTGCGTAATCACGAGTCTGGGTCAAGCCGGGGAGGAGCATCGCTTCGTAGTTGCGGATCGTGTCCGCATCGGTTTCGAGCCTGATGAAGTCCTTCCAATTGGTTGATTCAGTGGCGATCGAGGTGTGGATCTCATGCCAATTCTGCCGAGAACCGTCGCGAACCAGATCGAGCAGCTCTTTCCGGAGCGCGCTGGACGCACGAAGAAATCCCAGGATCGCCGACACATCATCCGGTTGGAGGCCACGGTGGCCGGTCTCCATGCGACTGATCTTGCTTTCGGAGCAGTCCACGCCCTCCGCGACGTCCTTACAGCTCAGGCCCTTTGCCAGCCGCAAAGCCCGCAGCTCCGCGGAGACACGCCGCTGGCGTATCGAGATACCGGTGCGCCTTGCCACTCTCTTGCCCCTTCCTGGTGCCACCACTGTCACCTCTTGCCACCGTGGCAAGGAAGGAGGCGCGCCGGAGCGGAAGTTTGCCTGCCCCGTTGGCAAGGTTGAAGGATTTGGCGAGTGAGCCTCTGGAGGAAGAAACCCATGCGACGGAGCTGGACCATCAACGGGACCTACGCCACCTGGAAGCTGACCGTCGACATCGAACCACCCGACGAACCGGCGAGACTCGACGGGTACTGCGTGAAGGAATGGCCAGCCGAACGGCTCGCGCCGGTGATCGGGCATTTCTTCGAAGCGGTGAACTTCTACGAACTGAGCCGCGACGCGGAAGATTCGATGACGGCCTGACCGCCGACGAGCCCGAAACTGTCGGTGCTCGCCGCGACCATGGTTCCACCAGCGACCACCACGATGGTCGCGCTGTCCACAAGGGGGATACCTGACATGGTCGTCAACCGGGCGAGACGTTCGATCGCGATCGGCGTCGCCGTGGTGCTGGCAGTTCTCGTCGCCGCGCCGCGGACGGCACGGGCGGGCGAGCCGCTCGTGCTGACCGGAGTCCGGTTCAAGGTCACCTTCGACGACTGGGCGGCCGTCGCGCCGCTGATCAGTCCCGCGAAAGCCAGCTTGGTGGGCACAGTCAAGGCGGGACGGCTCGATGTCGCGGTGAACGGCCACGACGACGGCCCCAGCAACGCCATCGGTGGCTCCTCGCCGTTGATGTCCGCGGATGAAATGGCCGCGTCGGGTTTCGAAACGGCGGCCACTTCGGTGATCATCTCCGACGTCGCCCACGCCAGGGCGGGCACCTGGGCGTTCGCGAAACTGGGGCGATCTCTGGTTCACCCTCTTCAACCAGGACGGGGGACAACCGCGGTTCCACTGCGTGCCGCGGCCGGGGCAGAACCAGCACTACGGATCCACCCTGGTGGGCTGAGCGTGTCCGTGGGCGGTCACCGCCGTATTAGGGTGACCGTTCATGGATGTGCGAGTCGTCGATCACCCGCTGGCGAAGGCCAGGCTCTCCACCATGCGCGACGCGCGCACCGACAGTGCCGCGTTCCGCGCCGCGCTGCACGAGCTGACCGTCATGCTCGTCTACGAAGCCACCCGTGACGCGCCGGTGCGCACCGAGCGGATCCACACGCCGGTCGCGCGCACCGACGCCTACCGGCTGGCGAACCCGCCGCTGCTGGTGCCGGTGCTGCGGGCCGGGCTCGGCATGGCGGACCAGGCGCACAAGCTCATCCCGGACGCGCAGATGGGGTTCGTCGGGCTCGCGCGCGACGAGGAAACGCTCCAGCCGACGCCCTACATGGAGTCGCTGCCGGAGAACCTCGCCGAGCGGCCCGTGCTGGTGCTCGACCCGATGCTCGCCACCGGCGGCTCGATGGAGTTCACCATCCGGCTGCTCACCGATCGCGGCGCCACCGACGTCACCGCGATCTGCGCGCTCGCCGCGCCGGAGGGCATCACGCACCTGGAGCGGTCCGGGTTGCCGCTGCGCGTGGTCACGGCCAGTATCGATGAGCGGCTGAACGACTCCGGGTTCATCGTGCCCGGCCTCGGCGACGCGGGCGACCGGCAGTACGGCTCGCGGTAGAAACACCCGCGCCGGTGCCGGGCACTACCCGGTGTGAGACCCGATGCGCGACGAACGGTGGCCGAGATGCCGGGGGAGGAACTCGGTGACGCCGAGCTGTGGTCCCGCGCCGCCGCCGGCGACGAGGGCGCGTTCGGCGACCTGTTCGAACGGCACGCGCAGGCGGTGTGGAACCACGCCTACCGGCTGACCGGATCGTGGGCCACCGCCGAAGACCTGGCGTCGGCGACGTTCCTCATCGCGTGGCGGCGCCGCGGCGAGATGACGCTCGTGCGCGAAAGCGCGTTGCCGTGGCTGTACACGGTCGCCGGGAACCTCGCGCGATCCGAGTTCCGCAGCGCGGGCCGGAGGCTGCGGCTGCTGAACCGGGTGCCCGCACCGGCCGACGAGGCGGACCACGCGGACGCGGTCGTCGACCGGATGGACACCGAGGAGCGGCTCAGGCAGGCGATCGAGGCGGTGCGCAGGTTGCCGAAGTCGCAGCGCAAGGCCGTCGAACTGTGCCTGCTCGGAGATCTTTCGACCGCCGACGCCGCCGAAGCGCTCGGGATCAGCGAAACCACCGTCCGCGTGCACCTTTCGCGTGCCCGCGCCCGCCTGCGACTGCTGTGCGAGGAGGACCCGTCATGAACCTCCCCCCGAAACGCGAGCTCCCGGACGACGTCCGCGAACGCATGCGCGCCGCGGTCCGCCACGGCATGGCGAACGAGCCCCGTCACCACGGCCGGACGATGCTCGGCGCGGCCGCGGTGGTGATCGCCCTCGCGGTGGGCGGCGTGTTCGTGGCGCAGCACGCGCGCCGGGACCAGACACCGGCGGCACCGGCGGGTTTCCAGCTCGACGTCGGCACCGCGAACGCGCAGCTCGACCGCTGCTGGGCCACGCTCGAAGCCTCGGACGCGACCTCGGACTACCCGGACCGGGCGAGCTGGCGGCCGGTGTTCCAGAAGGCCAGCGACCCCGGCTCCGAGGACAGCGACTACGGAGTGCGGGTGGTCGCGGCGCGCGCGGGCAACGACGTGTTCTTCTGCGAGACGACCTCGACCACCGCGACCGTTTCGCCGCCCCGTTCGCTGGACATGCCGGTCGGCACCGGGTTCTTCCCGGCCTCGGTGACCTTCTTCAGCTCCAACGGCACGGTCGCCGGGGTGACCGACGCGGACACCAGCGCACTCCTCGTCACCGGTGTCGACAGCGACGGCCATTCGTTCGGCGCCGACGTTTCGGTCGGTGACCGGATGTTCGTCGTGCTCACCCCGGCGAGGCCGATCAACACCGATCTCTTCGTCGAGGGGCCGGCCGGTTCGGTGCTGCCGGGGCAGGACCGGATGACGACCGGTGGTCGCCAGGCGCGCTACAAGGTGCCGAAGCCGCGCGGCGCGATCGGCCGCGTTGACCGGCCCGCGCTCCCGCCGCCGGACCGGAGCAGCCCGGCGGGCCGGTTCTTCGGACGGTGCCTCGAAAACTCCTCGCCGCTGTTCGACGCGGCGAGCTACGCGCCTGCCGCGCGCCTGGTCGGGGACGATCTGGGGGTGGCGCTCGGCCAGGTGCGCGGACGGGTGGTGGCGTGTGCGGTGCGGCCTTCGAGCGATCCCGCGCTGCCCGACTACCGCCTCACCGTGCTGCCGCACCTGCCGGGCCCGAGCCGGATCCAGGTCCAGGAACTGACCGGTATCGCGCTCAACCGCGCAGGCGGGACGACCTCGGTGCTGGTGGGGGAGGTACCGGTACGAGCAGGCTCGGTCGTGGTCGATTTCGGCGGTGGCAAGGCTGAAACCGGGACGATCGTGGACGGCACGGTCGTGGTGGTGAAACCGGCCGGGCTCCCCGACGGTGTCCCGCTCACCTGTTCGGTGGTGGTGAGCGACGCGCAGGGCAGGCTGCTCGCCTCGGGGCTCGACGTCCCGGTCAGCCGGTGATCAGCGGAGCCAGCCGCGGGCGTTCGCGCGCAATGCGGCCTCGAACACGGTGTCCACGGCGAAATCGGGCGGCAGGTTGCCGTTGAGCTCCAGCGAAACCAGCCCGTGCACCTGGGCCCAGCAGGCCAGCGCGATCCCGGCCGGGTCCTGGTCGGCGAAGACACCCGCTTCGATGCCGTCGCGGACGACGTTCTCCAAGGTGGCGATGGCGTCGAGCGACAGGCGTTGTGCTTCGTCGTTGGGCTCGAAACCGGGGACGGCCTTGGTGAACATGATCAGGTACAGGTGCGGGTCGGCCAGCGCGCTGCGGCGGTAGGCGAGGCCGAGCCGCACCATGTCCTCCACCGGGTCGCCCGAGCGCGGCACGTCGTCGAGCCGCTCCTGGAACCGCCGGAACCCTTCGATGTACAGCGCGTTCACCAGATCGGCTTTGCCGCCGAACAGCGAGTAGACGGCCGTGGTCGACGTCCCCGCGTCGGCGGCGAGCTTGCGCAGGCTCAGTGCCTTCGGGCCGTCGCGCGACAGCAGTTCGCCCGCGCGGTCGAGCAACCTGAGACGGAGCGCGTCGTCGTGCGTGCGGGGCCGTGGCATGCGCTGAGCGTAACCGACCAGCGCGGCCGAACGAGTTGACCTGGAGTGCGCTCCAGGTCGTACTGTCCTCGTCATGAGCTACTCGATAGCGGAAGCCGCGCGACGTAGCGGACTGTCGATAGACACCCTCCGGTACTACGAGCGCATCAAACTGCTCGAACCGCCCGCGCGGGACGCGGCGGGCAGGCGGGCCTATTCGGACGAAGACCTTACGTGGCTGGGGTTTCTCACGAAGCTGCGCACCACCGGGATGCCGATCCGCCTGATGCGCGAGTACGCCTCGCTGCGCCGCCGCGGGGCCGCCGGAGCCGGTCGCCGCAAGGCGATCCTGGTCGAGCAGCGCCGCTCGGTCGCCGAGCGGATCGCCGAACTCCAGTCCTGTATGGACGTGCTCGACTACAAGATCGAGAACTACGAACAGATCGAACGCAAGTTCGCCGCGGAGAACAACCCGAAGGTGGAGGGACTCACAGCGTGATCACCAAGAAGCTCGGCGCGCTCGAAGTCGGTGCGCAGGGCCTCGGCTGCATGGGCATGAGCGCGGCCTACGGCGTGCAGGACAACGACACCGAATCGGTCGCCACGATCCATCGGGCGCTCGAACTCGGCGTGACCCTGCTCGACACGGCGAACGTCTACGCCGCCGGCGTCAACGAAGAACTGGTCGGGCGCGCGATCCGCGAGAGCGGCGTGAACCGCGATGACATCGTGCTCGCCACGAAGTTCGGCATCTACTGGGACGATGACGGCGCGATGGGCGCCAAGGGCGGCGCTGCCTACGTCAAGGAAAGCTGCGAGGCGTCGCTGCGCAGGCTCGGGCTCGACCACATCGACCTGTACTACCAGCACCGGGTCGACCCGGACACGCCGGTCGAGGAGACCTGGGGCGCGCTCGCGGAACTGGTCGCCGAGGGGAAGATCCGGTACGCCGGGATCTCCGAGGCCGGCGCGGAATCCATCCGGCGCGCGCACGCCGTGCACCCGGTCACCGCGCTGCAGAGCGAATGGTCGCTGTGGACGCGGGGCATCGAGGACGAGGTGCTGCCGACCTGCCGCGAGCTGGGCATCGGGATCGTCCCGTTCTCCCCGCTCGGCCGCGGGTTCCTCACCGGCCAGGTCACCTCCGTGCGGGACCTGCCGGAGAACGACATGCGCCGCAACCTGCCCCGGTTCGCCGAAGGCAACTTCGACCGGAACCTCGCGATCGTCGAGGCGTTGCGCGCGCTCGCCGAGGAGAAGGGCGTCACCGCCGGGCAGCTCGCGCTCGCCTGGGTGCAGCACCAGGGCGGCGACGTCGTGCCGATCCCCGGTACGAAACGGCGGAAGTACCTGGAAGAGAACGTCGCGTCCGTCGACATTGAACTGTCCGAATCGGACATCAAGGCGATCGAGGACGCGGCGCCCGCGAGTGCCGTCGCCGGTGCGCGGTACCCGGAGAGCCTTTCCCGGGCGGCGGGCAAATGAGGGGCAGGGAAAATGGCTGAGCGACGCAAGCTCGGCGCGCTGGAAGTCGGCGCGCAGGGCCTCGGCTGCATGGGGATGAGCGAGTTCTACGGTGCGGGCGACGACGGCGAATCGGCCGCCACGATCCACCGCGCGCTCGAACTCGGTGTCACGCTCTTCGACACCGCCGACATGTACGGCATGGGGCGCAACGAAGAACTGGTCGGCCGCGCGCTGCGGGAAAGCTCCGCGAAGCGCGAAGACTACGTGCTGGCCACGAAGTTCGGGATCGTCCGCGACCCCGATGACGCCGACCAGCGGGGCGTTCGCGGCGACGCGGCGTACGTCCGGCAGGCCGCCGAACTGTCACTGGCGAGGCTCGGGCTCGACCACATCGATCTGTACTACCAGCACCGCGTCGACACCTCGGTGCCGATCGAGGAGACGGTCGAAGCGATGGCGGGGCTCGTCGAACAGGGCAAGGTGCGCTACCTCGGGCTGTCCGAGGCCGGTGCGGACACGATCCGCCGCGCGCACGCCGTGCACCCGATCACCGCGGTGCAGAGCGAATGGTCACTGTGGACACGCGATCTCGAAGACGAAGTGCTGCCCACCTGTCGCGAGCTGGGCATCGGCATCGTCCCGTACTCGCCGCTCGGGCGCGGACTCCTGACCGGCCGGTTCACCTCGAAGGCCGACTTCAGCGAAGGTGACTTCCGGCTGGCGGGTCAACCACGGCTCGCGGACGGCAACTTCGAGAAGAACGTCGCCATCGTCGAGGCGCTGCGCTCGCTGGCGGCGGAGAAGGGCGTCACCGCGGGACAGCTCGCGCTGGCGTGGGTGCACGGCCGCGGCGGCGACGTCGTGCCGATCCCGGGCACCAAGCGCCGCAAGTACCTGGAGGAGAACCTCGGGGCGGTCGGACTCGACCTGTCCGAAGAGGACCTCGCCGCGATCGAGCGCGCGGTGCCCGTGGAGGCGGTCGCGGGCGCGCGGCACACCGAAGCGGCGATGCGGCTGCTCGACCGGTAGCGCTCCTGGCGGGTGCGGGGGCCGTGCGCCCGCACCCGCTATGGGAGAATCCGGATCCGTGCGGTGTGAATTCGTGGTCTTCGGCGGCTCGAAGCCGGGCGACGGCAGGCGACATTGAGGGTGGCGTTCCACCCCAGCCGATCCTGCCCAGCCTGACCTTCGAGGACTTTTCGTGAAGACCGACAACAGCCCCGCGAGGGGCACCCGTGACCTGCTCCCGGCCAGTGTGGCCACCCGTGACCGCGTGCTCGGCCTCATTCAGGACGTGTACCGGCGCTTCGGCTACCAGCGCATCGAGACGCCCGCGCTGGAGCGGATCGAGCGGCTCACCGCCGGGCAGGGCGGGGACAACGAGAAGCTGCTCTTCCGCATCCTGCGCCGCGGTCTCGACGAGCGGCTGCCCGCCGAAACCGAGCTGACCGGCCTGGTCGACATGGGCCTGCGCTACGACCTGACGGTGCCGCTGACCCGGTTCTACAGCCAGTACCGCGCCGAGCTGCCGCAGCCGTTCCGGTCGTTCCAGTTCGGGCCGGTGTGGCGCGCCGAGCGGCCGCAGAAGGGCCGCTACCGGCAGTTCTACCAGTGCGACATCGACGTGATCGGCGAGGCGAGCGTGCTCGCCGAGGCGGAGCTGATCGAGGCCACCACCGCCGCGCTCGCCGCCGTGGGGCTGTCCGGCACCACCGTCCGGCTCTCCGACCGGCGCTTCCTGTCCGCGCTCGCGACCGCGGCCGGGGTGCCGCGGGACGCGCACGCGGGGTTCTTCGTCACCGTCGACAAGCTCGACAAGATCGGCTGGGACGGCGTCACCGCCGAACTCACCGGCGACCGCGGTCTCGACGCGTCCGTCGCGAGCGCCGCGCGCGAAAAGATCGAGGCGCTGGCCGACCTGCCCGCGGACAAGGTCGCCGCGGTGCTCGCCGACGTCGTTCCTGGACTGCCCGAAGAGGTCGTCGCCGATCTCGCCACCACGGCCGGATGCCTTGCCGGGCTGCCCTGCTCGTGGGCGTTCGACCCGACGCTGGTGCGGGGGATGGGGTACTACACCGGGCAGATCTTCGAGATCACGCACCCGGACGCGGCGGGCTCGATCGCGGGCGGCGGCCGGTACGACGAGCTGATCGGGCGCTCGATCGGCACCGACGTGCCCGCGTGCGGATTCTCGATCGGCTTCGAACGCATCGTGGACCTCGTGGCCGCCGAGCCGCCCGCCGACCGCGTCGCCGTGCTGTACGAGGCGGATGTCCCTGTGGCGCAAGCGCTTGCGACCGCGCGGCGGCTTCGCGAAGAGCGGGGCGGCGTGGTGTCCGCGGTGAAGCGCAGCGGTAAGTTCCCGGCGCAGCTGACCCGGTTGGAAGGCTGGGGCTTCACCGGTTTCCTTGCCCTGAAAGCGGACCAGGATCCCGGCGAGGTCCGCCCCCTCGGCAAGTCCTGATTTTCGGGGCACGCGAAGGCCTGCTGTGGGCTCGCGCGGGTGGCGGAAGTGTCGGTGCCCGGGGCTAGGGTCCCGGCTGTGGATGAGACTGCTGCCCATCTGGGCGTGACCGCTAAGGCCTATGGCGAGGTCGCCGAGCTGTACTTCGGCTTGGCCCGCAACGACATCGGCACCGTGCCGCTGGACAGGGCGATGCTCGGCGCCTTCGCCGAGTTCGTGCGGCCCGCCGCCGGGCTCACCGGCGATCTCGGCTGCGGGCCGGGGTACATGTCGGCGATGCTGACCGGGATGGGGCTCGACGTGCTCGGCGTCGACCTCACGCCGGAGATGATCGACATCGCCCGCGCGAACTATCCCGAACCGCGCTTCGAGGTCGGGTCGATGGACGCGCTCGACCTCGCCGATGACGCGCTCGTCGGCATCGTCTCGTGGTATTCGGTCATCCACACCCCGCCCGCGGAACTGCCGGAGTACTTCGCCGAGTTCCGCCGCGTGCTGGTGACCGGCGGGCACCTGCTGATCGCCTTCTTCGAGTCGGAAGATGGCCGCGTCGAGGCGTTCGACCACAAGGTGGCCACGGCGTACCGCTGGCCGATCGAAGAGGTCCGCGATCTGGCGCGCGAGGCAGGGTTCGCCGAGATCGGCCGGATGATGCGGGAGCCGAAGGAGGACGAGCGGCAGTTCCGCCGCGGCCACCTCCTGCTGCGCGCCACGTCCGACCAAAGTGGACAGACGGGAGCCCGGTAGCCGAGCGGTCGCCCTGACGACGTTCAGCCCGCTAAACGCGCTCCGCGGGCCAGTACGAGGCGGACGTCGTGCAGGGCGCTCAGGGTCTTCAGCGGATCCCCGTCGACGACGAGCAGATCGGCGCTGTAGCCGGGCGCGAGCTTCCCGGTGACCGCGCCGAGCCCGAGCACGCGCGCGCTGTCGGTGGTCGCGATCTCCAGGATCCTGGTGCGCGGAAAGCCGAGCCATTCGTACAGTTCGAGCCCGCCGACCGGGTTGCCGAACACCGAACCGGGCAGGCCCGCGTCGGTGCCCGCGATGAGCGTGACGCCGAGTTCGTCCATCCAGGTCAGCCTGCCGTACACCCGCTGAGCGAGCTCGGGGCCCATCCGGTCGCGCATCATCCGCCAGTTCTGGCTGCTCGTCGAGCACGCCGCGATGCCCCGCTCGGCCATCTTCTTCGCGACGTGCTCGCGCAGATCCGTCCGCTGCGGCGCGACCATCCACGTGCAGTGCTCGACCGTGCTGACCCCGGCCTCGACGGAGGCCTCGATCGCGTCGGCGCCGTGCGCGTGCGCGGCGACCGGCAGCCCGTGCCGCGCGGCGTGTTCGACGATCACGCTGAGCTGCCGCGCGTCGAACTGCGACTCCCACATGGTCGCGCCGCGCGGCGTCATCTGCCCGCCGCTCGCCATCACCTTGATCACGTCGGCGCCCGCGGCCGCGTTCGCGTCGATGAGCGCGCGGATCTCGTCGTCGTCGTTGACCTCGCCGCCGAAGAAGTGGCAGTGCCCGCCCGGCACCGTGATCGGGGCGCCCGCCGCGAGGATCCGCGGGAGCGCTTCGCCCGCTTTCGCCCGCACGGCGAACGCGAGCCCGTCTCGGTCGCCGAGATCCCGCACCGTGGTGACGCCGCTGCGAAGGAGCTCTCGCGCGCGCTCGGTGCCGCCCGCGACCAAGTCGTCCTCGCTCCTTCCGGCGAGCGTGCCGACGGGATCCTTCCCCGCGTCGAACGCGAGGTGGACGTGGCAGTTGATCAGGCCGGGCAGCACGGTCGCGTCGCCGAAGTCGTGGCGGACCGCGTCCGGCGAAGCCCGCGCCAGCACGTCGGCCCGCGCGCCGACGGCGACCACGGAATCACCGCGGACCAGCACCGCCCCGTCGCGGATCGGTGCCGACGGCTCTGGCAGCACCTGCCGCGCGGTGAGCACGGTTTCCTCGGCCGTCATAGACCACCTTCCGGTTCAGCCCACGGCGCGGGCCAGCGCTAGCAAGGGTTTCACGTCGGCTTCGAGGTCGCTCGCGCCGCCGGGCAGAACCAGTTTCGCCTTGCCGTCGCTCTTCTCCCCGGATTCGCGGCGCGTGAGCGCGGCTTCCAGCTCGGCCGCCGCGCCGCGCGGGTTTTCGGCGGCGAGCGCGGTCAGATCCGTGCCGAGGAACGGGCTCAGCTGCACGAGCCCGTCCCGGATCTCGATCACGCGGCGGTAGTACTGGCGGTGCACGTGCTGCGGGCGGAACCGGTCGAACCGGCGCGTGCGCCCCGTCCTGAGCACGACGGTCGGGAAGGACCGCGCCATCAACGTCCACAAAGGACTCAGCTCGCGGTATTCGCGGCGGTGGCGCCGCCTTCGAGCCAGCGCGGCGATCCTGGCGCGCAGGCCCGGATAGCAGATCCCGGCGAGGAACAGCGCGGTGCCGACGATCACCAGCGGCACCCCGAGCTGCAGCAGAATCCGCCACGACGGTCCGAAAGCCCACGCCACCACGACGTACAGCGCGCGCAGCACGCTGCCCGCCGCCACGAAGGCGAGGCCGGTCGCGCCGAGCCGCAGCCCGGCGCGCAGGTCGCGGTCGGCCTCGCGCAGGTACCGCAGCATCCACCGCACGCACGCGCTCAGCCCGTAGATCATGTACAGCCCGGCGCCGAGGTAGAACAGCGCGATACCGGGGACGTGCACGCGCTCGGGGCTCAGGCTCATCCCGCGGACCTGGACCGGGGTGAGCGCCGTCGCGACGACCATCAGCACCAGGTCGGCGGCCAGCGGCAGCAGTTCGAACGCGGCCCGCCGATGCGGGCGCGTGGAGACCGTCGAACCGACGAAGAACACCAGCAGCGCGCACAGGCCCGCCGCGAGCAGCGCGTTGTTGAGCAGCCTGCCGACGCCGTGGCCGAGTACGCCGTCGACGGCGTCGTCGATCGCCTTCTGCTGGAACAGGAAGCTGATCGCGACGCACGTGATGGTGATCGTGACCGCCCAGTTCGGCAGCGACCGGGGAGCGCGGACGAGCAGATGGATCCGCCAGCCGAGCGCGGCCACGAAAAGCAGCGCGGCCCCGATGTTGAGCGGGTTCAACAATGTACTCACAGCCAGCCCTGGCGGTCGCCGAGCGCGTCCTGGATGCGGCGGAGGTCGTGATCGCCCGCCGCCTTCGGGATCGTGTAGTTCAGCACCGAGGCCCATTCGAGGATGATCGTGGCGACCGTCTCGGCCTCCCACTCGTGATCTTCGTCGTACGAAGTGCGGCGCAGCGCCCTGCGGACGGCGTCACCGTCGATGTCCGGTGGCAGGCCGGGGAGGAAGTCGTCGGGCTCGGCGTCGCCCATCGCGTGGTGATCGGCCAGGATGTGCCCGAGTTCGTGCAGGATGATGTGGTCCTGGTGGGACCGGGTGGTCTCCTGCTGGAAGAAGATGTAGTCCGCGCCGGTGGTGGCGATCCAGCAGCCGAACGGACCCGGCACTTCGAGCGGGTACGGCATGAGCCGGATCGGTTTGCCGCGTTGCTCACCGAGCCGTTCGCAGAGCTGAGGGACGTCGAGCGGGGGCTCGATGTGGAGCTGCTTGAGGAGGCGTCGACACCGCCTGCGCAGTTCGCGTTCCTTCATGGAGCTCAGTTCCCGGTCGGTTTGTCCCGATCTGTCCGTTCGTATCGTTCCACGAGTTCCAGGAGATCCATAATCTGGCGGCGGCCCTCGGGTGACAACTCCTGGGCGCGCATCGCCATCAGCCGCGCCTCGCCCGCGCCGTCGGCGCGCGGTGCCTCGCCGCGGTCGATCTCCTCGGCCACGTCGTCGTCGAAGAAGTAGGCGACCGGGACGTCGAACAGCTTCGCCAGCGCTTCGACGTAGTGGATCTTGGGGTTGATCCGCTTGCCGGTGGCGAGCTGCTGGATGTAGGCGGGCGACATCGCGGGACCGCCCGCTTCGTCGATGGCCGAAGACAGCTCGCGGTAGCTGTGAGGTAACCCACCCGCCGCCCTGGCCCCCTCGATGAGGGTGGTCAGCTTCTGGGCGAAAGTTCTTCGCCGGGTCACGCCGCCTCCAGTATCTCGCGGGCTTCCGGCGCCCGGTCGGCCGTCACCAGCGGTGCCGCGCGGTGATCGCCCATGCCGCCCTCCAGTGTCCAGCCCCGGACCGGCCCCCTGTGCGGTGCCGCGCGGCCGCTACTCGTGACAGCCCCGGCCGGCGCGCCGCGGTTCCCGTCGGGAGAGTCTAACGCCCGAACGCCTGTACGCATCTGTTGACAGGTTGCGTATGCAGTGGTTTACAGTACGGGCATTCGCTCACCGCTGCGCGGCCTCTCCTCTCGAGTCCGGGTGCTGGGGGTGTCCGGAGTCGAGGTGAGAGGCCGCCTTCGACGTGACTTTCGTCACTCGAATGGCGGCTTGACCAGTAAAACCACGCCGTTGTGCGACAACTCGTCCACCCACTCTCCGCTGGATGTAGTAGACTCGTCGTGTCGGGGTTGAGCCCAGCTCCCTCGGCTTGGCCTGTCGCCGGAGGTCGACCCCCAGGGCTTCCGGTGACAGGCCCCTTTATTTTCGCCCATCAACTCGCGGTCATCAGTCCGGCGGCCACCGTCGCGCCCAGCTCCCAGCAGGCTTCCAGTTCAGCCTTGCCGGGATCACCGGTCACCAGCACCGCCTCGGCTGCCTGCTGCCAGCCGAGCCCCGTGGTGATCGATTCGATCCCGCGTACCGTTCCGGCGACGTCGGAGTTGCCGTGCACGTAGAACCCGAACGGCCGCCCCTTCGCCGAGTC
Source organism: Amycolatopsis sp. CA-230715 (assembly GCF_018736145.1). Classification (GTDB taxonomy): domain Bacteria; phylum Actinomycetota; class Actinomycetes; order Mycobacteriales; family Pseudonocardiaceae; genus Amycolatopsis. The sequence goes on along the minus strand of NZ_CP059997.1, from coordinate 3,058,634 downwards.
GAGGCACGGGTAGTAGACCTGGTCGAAGAAGTGCTTGAGGGCACCGCTCATGTAGCCGAGGTTCGCCGGGGTGCCCAGCAGGTAGCCGTCGGCTTCCAGCACGTCGGGCACCGTCGCGGCGAGCGCGGCCCGGCGGACGACCTCGACGCCTTCGATCTCGTCGGTCGTCGCGCCGGAGACGACCGCCTCGAACATCGCCTGCGTCGACGGGGACGGCGTGTGGTGCACGATCAACAGTTTCGCCACGCGCCGCAGCCTCTCGCGCCGCCCGCCCACCCGCAATGTGACCGCCGCCGCTCTCTTGGATGCCCCGAATGCGGCCTTCGGGGCGCTCAGGTCCCCGAAGGTCACAGTGATGGCGGGTGTGCGTCGCGGGGTGCCGCGAGATCGGTGGCGGGGCTCCGCTTGGTCCCCGAAGGCCACCCTCGGGGGCACTAGCGCCACTTTCCCGGCCCTCGCAGGCGTCCGGGCACGGCTGCGCACGCCCCGAAAGCCACCCTCGGGGCGCTAGACGACACAAATCCACCCCTCGCACGCCCAACCACCGCGACGCGCATGCCCCGAAGGTGACCTTCGGGGCGCTAGATGCCCTGAAAGCCACCTTCGGGGCACCAGGAAGATCCCCGCCGAGGCAGCAGAAGCCCCCTACCAGAGCGAAGTTCGCGGCACCGGAGTCGCTGAAGGCCACCCCATGACATCTATAAGAGCATCTTTCGGGGCGCACGCACGGCGGGGCCCCGCTAGTCGGAGAGCAGGGCTTCGAGGTCGGCGCGCAGGGCGGCAAGGCGTTCGCGCGCGGTCGTGCGGGCGGCGGAGAGGTCGCCCGCCACGGGTTCCACGACCTGCAGGTACGACTTCAGCTTCGGTTCGGTTCCCGACGGCCGGATCACCACGCGCAGCCCGCCGCCGCTCAGCCGCAGCACATCGGCGTCCGGCAGCAGGTCCTCCGCCGACACCGCGGTCCCGGCCAGCGCGGCGGGCGGCTCGGCGCGCAGGCGGGCCATCAGCTTCGCCCGCACCCGAAGATCGGTGACCCGCAAGGAGACCTGGTCCGTGAGGTGCACGCCGTGGCGGGCCGAAAGCTCGTCGAGCGAGTCCAGCGGTGACCGTCCGGCGGCCTTCAGCGTCGCGGCGAGATCGCACGCGGCGACCGCGGCGGCGATACCGTCCTTGTCCCGCACGAAATCCGGGTTGACGCACAGGCCGAGCGCTTCTTCGTAGGCGAACACCAGCCCTTCGCCCGCGCGGACGAGCCATTTGAACCCGGTGAGGGTCTCGGCGTACCGCGCGCCCGCCGCCTTCGCGACCTCGCCGAGCATGGACGACGAGACGATCGTGGTGGCCACGAGCGGATCCTGACCCTCCGAAGAGACCACTGTGGACAGTATGTGCGCGCCGAGCAGGACACCGGTCTCGTCGCCGCGCAGCATGCGCCACGTGCCGCCGGGTTCGCGGACGCCGATCGCGCACCGGTCGGCGTCGGGGTCGAGCGCGATCGCCAGATCCGCCTCGACGGAGGAAGCCAGCGCCAGTAACAGGTCCGTGGCGCCCGGTTCCTCCGGGTTCGGGAACGAGACGGTTGGGAAGTCCGGATCGGGCTCGGACTGCTCGCCGACGAGGTGCACGTCGGTGAACCCCGCGCGGTGCAACGCCTTCGTCAGCACGTCCGCGCCGACCCCGTGCAACGCCGTCGCCGCGACGCGGAGGTCGCGCGAGGTGCCGACCGGCAGCGCGGCGACCTTCGCGAGGTACGCGTCGAGCACGTCGTCGGAAGGCGCGGGCGGAACGGGTTGGCGCGGCACGGAAATCGCCGCGGGCGCCGCCTTGATCGCGGCCTCGATCGCGTGGTCGGCCGGCGGCACGATCTGCGCGCCGGTCTCGTCGTAGAGCTTGTACCCGTTGTCCTGCGGCGGGTTGTGCGACGCGGTGATCTGGATGCCCGCCGCCGCACCGAGTTCGGACACCGCGAAGGCCAGCACCGGGGTCGGCAACGGGCCGGGCAGCACCCGCACCGCGAATCCCGCCGCGGCGAGCACCTCCGCCGCGGCGGTGGCGAACGCGGCGGAACCGTGCCGCGCGTCGCGCCCCACCACGACCGTGCGCCCGGCGTGCCCGCTCGCGGTGAGCCACGTCGCGACGCCCGCCGTGGTGCGCGTGACCACGGCCGTGTTCATCCCGTTCGGGCCCGCGCGCACCGGGCCGCGCAGACCCGCCGTGCCGAATTCGAGCGGCCCCGCCATCCGGTCGACCAGGTCCTCCACCGCGCCCGGGGCGCCGCCCATCGCGTTCGCCAGCACCTGCTGGAGTTCGGCGCGCGTACCGTCTTCGACATCGTCGGCGATCCAGCGGAACGCCTTGTCGCGCAGTTCCGTGGTCAATTTCCCAGGCGTGGTCACCTCGCCACTTTACGATGCGCGCCATCCGGGTTTTTCCCTATGCTGGAGAGGGTGAAAATCCTCTTCTCGAGCTTGGCCAGCCACGGCCACCTCTACCCGCTGCTGCCGCTCGCGATCGCCGCGAAATCGGCCGGGCACGAAGTCGTCTTCGCCACCGACTCCGCGATGCACGGCTCGGTGCGGTCGGCCGGGATCGAACCGCTCCAGGCCGGAATGGGCATGCGCGACGCGTTCGCCGAGGTGGCGCAGCGGACCCTGGAGGGCGGTGCGGTCGCGATGCGCGAGCAGATCCCGCCCGAGAAAATGCAGGAAATGATCGCCGCCGTGTTCGCCGAGGCGATGCCGCGGCGGTTCGCCACCGATCTCGCGCCGGTGATCGAGGACGTCCGGCCCGATCTCGTGGTGCAGGAGGCGGGCAATTCGGGTGCCGCGTTCGCCGCGATGGCGGCCGGGATCCCGGTGGTATGCCACGCGTTCGGGAGGGCGAACCCGCACGGATCGCGCGACACGGCGATAGCGGCGAGGCTGGCGAAGACGGCCTCGGAATTCGGGGTCACGCTGGCCGATCCGGACAATTTCGGGCTCGGCAACCCCTATCTCGACATCTACCCGCCTTCGTTGCAGGAGCCGGAGTTCCTGGCCACCGCGAACCGCGTCGAGCTGCGGCCGGTGCCCTACGCGGAGCCGGGCGAGCTGCCCGCCGTCGTCCGCGAGGACGGCAAGCCGCTCGTGTACCTGACGCTGGGCACCGCGTTCGGCTCGGTCGGGGTGCTGAAGCAGGCGATCGACGGTCTCGCCGCGCTCGACGCGCGCGTGCTCGTCGCGGCGGGGCCGACCGTGGACGCCGCCGCGCTCGGCGGGGTGCCGGACAACGTGTTCGTCGAACCGTGGGTGCCGCAGGCGGACCTGCTGCGGTACACGAGTTTGGTGGTGCACCACGGCGGTGCGGGCACGACGCTGGGCACGGCTGCCGCCGGGGTGCCGCAGCTCTTCCTGCCGCAGGGCGCCGACCAGTTCACCAACGCCGACGCGGTGACCGGTGGCGGCGCGGGCGTCCAGCTCGTCCCGGAGGAGTTCAGCGTCGACGCGGTCACCGAACGCGCGCGGCACCTGCTGTCCGACACGGGCGTGCAGGACGCCGCGCGTCGCGTCGCCGCCGAGATCGCGGCGATGCCCTCACCCGAGGACATCGCCGCGCGGCTCGGGGAATTCGTCTAGCGTGGAAGTGGCGGTCATGAGAAGGAGATCCCGGAGCGAGGGGCCGCCTGAGGTTCCGCTACCCGCACCGCCACGCAAGGCGCCTCGGAACAAAATATTCTAGGCCTTGCCGACGAGTTCGCGCAGCAGGGTGCCCATCTTCGTCGCGGAGGCACGGCCGGCTTCGAGGACTTCCTCGTGGTTGAGGGGTTCGCCGGTCATGCCCGCGGCGAGGTTGGTGACGAGCGAGAGTCCGAACACCTCGACGCCGGCGGCGCGGGCGGCGATCGCTTCCAACACGGTGGACATGCCGACCAGGTCCGCGCCCATCGTGCGCAGCATGCGGATCTCGGCCGGGGTCTCGAAATGGGGCCCCGGCAGGCCCGCGTAGACGCCGTCTTCGAGTTCCGGGTCGATCTCGCGCGCGATACCGCGAAGGCGGGCCGAGTAGAGGTCGGTCAGGTCGACGAAGTTCGCGCCGACGATGGGGGAGCGGGCGGTCAGGTTCAGGTGGTCGGAGATCAGCACCGGCTGCCCGACGCGCATGCCCTCGCGCAGCCCGCCTGCCGCGTTCGTGAGTAGCACGGCCGACGCGCCGGTCGCCGCCGCGGTCCGTACATTGTGGACAGTGCGCTCGATGCCCTTGCCCTCGTACAGGTGGGTGCGGCCGAGCAGCACGAGCGTGCGCTTGCCCTCGACGAGCAGGGAGCGCGCAGTGCCGCCGTGGCCGACCGCGCCGGGGGTGGCGAAACCGGGGAGCTCCCCGAGTCCGATTTCGTGCTCGGGATCGCCGAGCACGTCGGCTGCGGGGCGCCAGCCGGAGCCGAGCACGACCGCTATGTCGTGCGATCCGACGCCGGTGCGCTCGGCGATGGCCGCCGCGGCTTCGGCCGCCGCGGCCGCTTCGTCGGTCAGGGACCCTGTGTCAGTCATGAACGTGAGCGTATGTCACGCCGGTGCGCGCGAAATGCCTCGCTCGGTGGCGGGCGATCCGGCACGTGCCCCGAAGGTGACCTTCGGGGCACCAGGCAGCCCCCGCCGAGGCAGCAGAAGCCCTTACCAGGGCGAAGTTCGCGGCGCCGGAGTCGCCGAAGACCACCCCTTTGACATCTACAGAGGCATCGAGGGAGGCGCCGCGGCGGCAGGAAACGGGTCAGTTGGAGATGGTGAAGCTGGGCAGGATGCGGGTCGAGAGGTCCGCCCCGTCAGGCGACTCCTGCGTCGTCGGCACCGTGACGCTGACCACCCAGAGGCTCGTGCCGTGCCGGTACGCCTGCGCGAACGTGGTCCTGCCGATGCTCGCCTGGCCGGTCGGCTTGCTGCCGCGCGCCGAGGGGTTGCCGCGTTCGACGGTGCGGTAGGTGAACGCGAGCCCGTCCTGGCCGGACAGCGGTTCCGGCTCGGTGGGGAGGACGAACTCCTCCTTCGACCGCAACGTGTTCAGGTACTTCTCGACCGTGCCCTTGGGGAAGTAGTCGGGGAACCGCTCGGCGCTGAACACCTGGTCGCCCCTCGGCGAGACGAACTGGATGAGCGAGCTCGGCGGCAGCCCTTCGCCCTCCTGCTGGGTGGTGAACTGCACCCATTCGCGCGGGAGCGCGACGGTGAAGCCGCTGCCCTTCTGGCCCTTGAGCGTGGTCGTCTCACCCTTGCGCAGTTCGAGCTGCGGTGGCGGCGCCGAGACCGGCAGCGTGGTGTCCACCTTCGGCGGCGGGGTGATCGATTCGCCCCCGATCGTCCTCGCCGCGACGAACCCGCCCGCGGTGGCGGCCAGGAACAGCACGATCGCGGTGACGGTGAGCGCGACGCTCACCAGTGGCCGCCGCGGCTGGGCCTGCTGGATCGGCTGCGGCACCACGGTGGGGCGGTCCGCGGTCATGAACGGCAGCGGGCCGGGGTCGGCGGCCAGCTCGGTGCTCTTCTCCGCGTCACCGGCCGCGGCCGGTGAAGGCGCCTTCGGCGCGGGGATGACCTGCGTGTCCGTGACGTCCGGGCGGTCGCCGCTCTTGTGCCCCGCCGGTGAGGCGAACAGCTCCGGCGGGAACAGCGCGTGCGCGGCCTTCGTGTACAGCGGGTAAAGGCGACGGCGGGCTTCGGCCAGCGAGATCCGGTCCCGCGGCTCCTTCGCCATCAAGCCTTCGATGATCTGCGAGAGCGGACCGGGAGCCGGTTTCGGCACCTCGCCGTGCACGACCTTGCCGACGGTCTCCAGCGGGTCGCCGTCCGCGTCGTAGGGCGGGGCGCCTTCGACGGCCGCGAAGAGCGTCGCGCCGAGGCCCCACAGATCGGCCGACGGGGTGACCCCGCGGCCGGAGGCGACCTCGGGCGCGATGTAGGCGGGCGAGCCGAGCATCATGCCGGTCCGCGTCATGGTCGCCTCGGAGACGTTGCGCGCGATCCCGAAGTCGGTGAGCTTGATCCTGCCGTCGCTCGAGATCAGCACGTTGCCCGGTTTGACGTCACGGTGGGTGATTCCGGCGGCGTGCGCGGCCTCCAGCGCGGCGGCCACCGCGTCGGCCATCGCGGCCGCCTGCTCGACGTCGAGCGGCCCGTGGTCGCGCAGCAGCTCGGCGAGGCTGTGCGACGGCAGCAGCTCCATCACCACGAACGGATCGCCGTCTTCGCGCGCCACGTCGTGCAGGATGATCACGTTCGGGTGCGAGAGCACGGCGATCGCGCGCGCCTCGCGCAGCGTCCGTTCCCGCAGTTCGTCGGCCTGCGAAGCGGCGACGCCCGGCGGCAGGCGCACTTCCTTGACCGCGACCATCCGCTGGAGGAACTCGTCGTAGGCCGCCCACACGGTGCCCATCGCCCCGGAACCCAGCACCGAGCGCAGGCGGTAACGACCGGCTACGATGCGTGGTTCCTCGTCGGAGGTGGACATCGTCCCATTGTTGCGGACGACCCCAGCGTGACGGGACACCCCCGCGAAACAAGGGCCCCTAAGCGCGACGGGAGTCATATAGCGGTCTCCGTCAAGGGCTCTAACATCGACAGACATGACACAGGCAGGGACGCCAGGTGACACTTCCGCGCAGGCGGGTGCCGAGCGCGAGGCACCCGACGAGCTGACTCTCGCCGCGGAGTTCCCCGCGCCGACCAAGGCGCAGTGGCGCGAGCTGGTGGCCGGCGTGCTGGGCAAGAGCGGCGCGCTGCCCGAAGGCTTCGATGGCGATCCCGAGACGCTGCTGGCGTCGAAGACCTACGACGGCATCGAGATCCAGCCGCTCTACACCTCCGACGACGCCGCGTCCCCCGCCGGATACCCCGGGCTGCCGCCGTTCACCCGCGGTGCCCGCCCGGAGGGCCTGGTCGGCACCGGCTGGGATGTCCGCGTCCGGCACGCCGGGGCGGATCCGGCGCAGCTCAACAAGGCCGTGCTCGCCGATCTCGAAGGCGGGGCGACCTCGGTGTGGCTCCGCGTCGGCGGCGGCGCGCTTCCCGTCGGCTCCCTCGCCGACGCCCTGAACGAGGTGTACCTCGAACTCGCGCCAGTGGTGCTGGAACCGGGCGAGGAGTACGAGGCGGCCGCGACGGCCCTGCTCGAAGTGTTCTCGGACCGGGAAATCCCGGCGAGCGCGGTCACCGGGAACATCGGCGCCGACCCGATCGGCCTGCGCGCCGCCACCGGGGCCGCGCACGATCTCGCCCCGGCCGCCGAGCTGGCCGCGCGGCTTTCGTCCCGGTACCCCGGGTTGCGCGCGCTCGTCGCGGACGGGCTGCCCTTCCACGAGGCCGGTGGTTCGGACGCGCAGGAGCTCGGCGCCACGATCGCGGCGGGTGTCGCGTACCTGCGCGCGCTCACCGAGGCGGGGCTCGGCGTCGACGAAGCGGCCGCGCGGCTGGAATTCCGGCTCGCCGCGACCGCCGACCAGTTCCTGACCATCGCGAAGTTCCGTGCCGCACGGCGGTTGTGGGCCAGGGTCCTGGAAGTCTCCGGGGTTTCCGGCGCGGCCGCGCCCGGGATGCGCCAGCACGCGGTCACCTCGCCCGCGATGCTGACCCGCCGCGATCCCTGGGTGAACATGCTCCGCACCTGCGTGGCCGCTTTCGGCGCCGGGGTCGGAGGTGCGGACGCGGTCACCGTGCTGCCGTTCGACTCCGCGCTCGGGCAGCCGGACGGCTTCGCCAGGCGCATCGCGCGCAACACCAGCGCGATCCTGCTCGAAGAGTCCAAACTGGCCGAGGTGATCGACCCCGCCGGTGGCTCGTGGTACGTCGAGAACCTCACCGACTCGCTCGCCGCCGCGGCCTGGCGCGAGTTCACCGGGATCGAGCGCGCGGGCGGGATCGAGTCCGTTTTGGACTCCGGGAAGCTCGCGGGAGAACTCGCCGCGACGGCCGAAGCGCGCCGCAAGAGGATCGCCACGCGCAAGGACCCGATCACCGGCGTCAGCGAATTCCCGATGCTCGAAGAGAAAACGGTGACCCGGCCAGCCGAAGCGCCCGCACCGTCCAATCCGGACGGACTGCCGAAGCTGCGCTACGCGGCGGACTACGAGGCGCTGCGCGACCGTTCCGACGCGCACCTCGCTGAGCACGGTGCCCGGCCGAAGATCTTCCTCGCCACCCTCGGGCCGGTCGCCGCGCACACCGCGCGCGCGACCTTCGCCGCCAACCTCTTCGGAGCGGGCGGCATCGAACCGGTCAACCCCGGCGCGACGGAAACCGTCGACGACGTGGTGAAGGCCTATTCGGACAGCGGCGCCACCGCGGCCTGTCTGTGCGGCAGTGACCGGTCGTACGGGGAACAAGCCGCGGAAACCGCGGCGGCGCTGCGCGACGCGGGCGCGGAAACCGTGCTGCTGGCCGGAAAACCGGGCGAGTACGAGGCGGTGGCCGGGTATGTCTTCACCGGTTGCGACGCACTCGCCGTGCTGACGAGCACCCTCGAAACGCTGGGAGTCAAGTGATGGCCATCCCGAACTTCGCCGACGTCGAACTCGGCGCCCCGGAGCCGTCCGACGCCGCCGCGTGGGCCGACGCGCTGCACGCCAGCACCGGCAAGGGCCCCGACGCGCTGGCGTGGGAGACCCCGGAGGGCATCGGCGTCAAACCCGTCTACACCGCCGGTGATCTGTCCGAAGTGGACTTCCTCGGCACCTTCCCCGGGATGCCGCCGTTCCTGCGCGGGCCGTACCCGACGATGTACGTCAACCAGCCGTGGACCATCCGCCAGTACGCCGGGTTCTCCACCGCCGCCGAGTCGAACGCGTTCTACCGCCGCAACCTCGCGGCGGGCCAGAAGGGCCTTTCGGTCGCCTTCGACCTCGCCACCCACCGCGGCTACGACTCCGACCACCCCCGCGTCACCGGCGACGTCGGCATGGCCGGGGTCGCGATCGACTCCATCTACGACATGCGCCAGCTCTTCGACGGCATCCCGCTGGACAAGATGAGCGTGTCGATGACGATGAACGGCGCGGTGCTGCCGGTGCTCGCGCTGTACGTGGTCGCCGCGGAGGAGCAGGGCGTCGGCGCGGAGAAGCTGGCCGGGACCATCCAGAACGACATCCTCAAGGAGTTCATGGTCCGCAACACCTACATCTACCCGCCGCAGCCGTCGATGCGGATCATCTCGGACATCTTCTCCTACACGTCCGCGAACATGCCGAAGTACAACTCGATCTCGATCTCCGGCTACCACATGCAGGAGGCGGGGGCGACCGCCGATCTCGAGCTGGCGTACACGCTCGCGGACGGCGTCGAGTACATCCGCGCCGGTGTCGACGCGGGGCTCGGCGTCGACAAGTTCGCGCCGAGGCTGTCGTTCTTCTGGGCGATCGGGATGAACTTCTTCATGGAGGTCGCCAAGCTGCGCGCGGCGCGGCTGCTGTGGGCGAAGCTCGTCAAGCAGTTCGACCCGAAATCCGCGAAATCCCTTTCGCTGCGCACCCATTCGCAGACCTCCGGCTGGTCGCTGACCGCGCAGGACGTCTACAACAACGTGACGCGCACGTGCGTCGAAGCGATGGCCGCGACGCAGGGGCACACGCAGTCGTTGCACACCAACGCGCTCGACGAGGCGCTCGCGCTGCCGACGGACTTCTCCGCCCGCATCGCGCGGAACACGCAGTTGCTGCTGCAGCAGGAATCCGGCACCACGCGCGTGATCGACCCGTGGGGCGGCAGCGCGTTCGTCGAGAAGCTCACCTACGACCTCGCGCGCAAGGCGTGGGCGCACATCAGCGAAGTCGAGGCCGCGGGCGGGATGGCGCGCGCGATCGACGCCGGTATCCCGAAACTGCGCATCGAAGAGGCGGCCGCGCGGACCCAGGCGCGCATCGACTCCGGCCGCCAGCCCGTGATCGGCGTCAACAAGTACCAGGTCACCGACGACGAGCAGATCGAAGTGCTCAAAGTGGACAATGCCGATGTCCGCGCGCAGCAGCTCGAAAAACTGCGGCGGCTGCGGGAAGAACGGGATTCCGAGGCAACCGAGGACGCGCTGCGGCGGCTGACCGCGGGCGCCGAGGCCGACGGGAACCTGCTGGAACTGGCGATCGACGCGGCGCGCGCGAAGGCCACCGTCGGCGAGATTTCCGATGCGCTGGAACGGATCTGGGGGCGGCACTCCGGGCAGATCAGGACCATCTCCGGCGTCTACCGCGACGAGGTCGGGAAGGCGAAGAACGTGGAACAGGCACGGGAACGCGTCGAGGCCTTCGCCGAGTCCGAAGGGCGGCGGCCGCGCATCCTGGTCGCGAAGATGGGCCAGGACGGGCACGACCGAGGGCAGAAGGTGATCGCGACCGCGTTCGCCGACATCGGTTTCGACGTCGACGTCGGCCCGTTGTTCTCCACCCCGGCCGAGGTCGCGCGGCAGGCCGTCGAAGCGGACGTGCACATCGTCGGCGTCTCGTCGCTGGCGGCGGGGCACCTTTCGCTCGTGCCCGCGCTGCGCGCCGAACTCGCCGAGCTGGACCGCGCCGACATCATGGTCGTGGTCGGCGGCGTGATCCCGCCGCAGGACTACGACGCGTTGCGCGAGGCCGGTGCGGCGGCCATCTTCGGGCCGGGCACCGTGATCGCGGACGCGGCGATCAACCTGCTCGACCAGCTCATCGCGCAAGAGTCCTGAGCGTGGCGAGGAACATCGACGTCGCCGCGTACGCGAAGGGCGTGCTCGCGGGCGATCGCGGCGTGCTCTCGAAGGCGATCACGCTGGTCGAATCCCATCGCGAGGACCACCGCGCGCGGGCGCAGGAACTGCTCGTCGAACTGCTGCCGCACGCGGGCGGGGCCTACCGGCTCGGGATCACCGGCGTACCAGGGGTCGGCAAGTCGACTTTCATCGACCAGCTCGGCGTGGACCTCACCGAGCAGGGCCACCGCGTCGCCGTGCTCGCCGTCGACCCGTCGTCGACGAGGACCGGCGGCAGCATCCTCGGCGACAAGACCAGGATGGCGCGCCTCGCGGTCGATCCGGGCGCGTTCATCCGGCCGTCGCCGACTTCGGGCACGCTCGGCGGCGTCGCGCGCGCGACGCGCGAGACGATCGTGCTGATGGAAGCGGCCGGGTACGACATCGTGCTGGTCGAGACCGTCGGGGTCGGGCAGTCCGAGGTGACCGTGGCGAACATGGTCGACTGCTTCCTGTTCCTGACCCTGGCGCGCACCGGCGACCAGTTGCAGGGCATCAAGAAGGGCGTGCTCGAACTCGCCGACGTGATCGCGGTGAACAAGGCCGACGGCGAGCACGAACGGGACGCGCGCCGCGCCGCCCGCGAACTTTCCGGCGCGCTGCGCATGATCTACGGCCCGGACGCCGCGTGGACCCCGCCCGTGCTCACCTGCAGCGCGCTGCACGACATCGGTCTCGACACGGTGTGGCAACAGGTCCAGCGGCATCGGGACACTTTGGACGAATCGGGTGACCTGGCCGGGAAGCGCCGTCAGCAGCAGGTCGACTGGACGTGGGCGATGGTGCGCGAACAGCTGCTCGGCAGGCTCGACGCGCACCCGGAGGTCCGCGCGGTGGTGCCCGAGGTCGAGCGGGCCGTGCGCGATGGTGAACTGACCCCGACGCTCGCCGCGCAGCGCATTCTGGACGCGTTTTCGGGTGGCACGACGCCGTGAAGCGGGATCGTGCGCGGCAAGGCAGACTGGCAGCGGATCCGGGCAGTCGGGCAGCGGGGAGGACACGGGTGACCGCGAAGGTGCGAGCGATCGTGCTGGGAGTGCTGCTGGCGCTGTGCCCGGTGGTGTGCGCCGCCCCCGCGATCGCGGCGCCTCCGGTGGCCGCGGCCCCCGCCGCGCCGCCGCCGTCGACCCCGCCCACCGCGCCGCCCGCCGCACCGCAGGGACCGAAGATCGACCCGGCGCAGAACAGCCAGGCGAACGCCGACAAGACGAAGAACAAGGTGATCATCGGCGTGATCGCGGCGGTGCTGCTGGTGATCGTGGTGTGGGGCCGCCGGGTGCGCAACAAGAACGAGAACAAGTAGGCGAAGCAGCAGGCCACGGCCGATCAGGGTCTTTCGACTCTAGGCGGGCGGGTGGGTTACAGCCTGGCCGAATTCCGCACCGCCGTTCAACGCAGATCCACTACCGGCCGTCTCGTGCGAACGCCTTTATGGCCGTTCTTGCCGCCTGCATGGTGCACGATTGTCTGCAAATGCTTACGACAATCAACACCCGACGAACCGTGACCGGACGGGCACCGCGTGCCACGACGGTTTCCGGTGTACCCGGTGTGGACGGAGGTGTGGCGTGACGGTGCTGGATTCACGGCCCGAGATCCCCGGCGATCACGGTGATTCCCACGAGAGCGCCACTGCCACGATCGGGCAGTCCGACGCGCTGATCACGTCCGGCGGCGTCAGCATGGCACCTGTGCACGATCTCGGCGCGGGCCGCGGGCCGTACTGGCTCGACGAATGGCTGCGGGACAACGCGGCGGACGTGGTGGCGTGGCGTCGCCACATCCACTCGCACCCCGAGCTGTCCCGCCGCGAGTACGGCACGACCGAGCTCGTCGTCAGCGTGCTCCGCTCGGCGGGGCTCAAGCCCTCCGTGCTGCCCGGCGGCACCGGTGTGCTGTGCGACATCGGCTCCGGCCCCACGTGCGTCGCGCTGCGCGCCGACATGGACGCGCTGCCGCTCACCGAGGCGACCGGTCTGCCGTATTCGTCCACTGTGGACGGCGTGGCGCACGCCTGCGGGCACGACGCGCACACCTCGATCCTGCTCGGCGCCGCGATGGCGCTGGCCTCCGCGCCGGAACTGCCCGGCCGGATCAGGCTGATCTTCCAGCCGGCCGAGGAGGTCATGCCCGGCGGCGCGCTCGACGCGATCGCGGCGGGCGCCATGGAGGGCGTCGACCGGATCTTCGGGCTGCACTGCGACCCGCGCGTCGAGGTCGGCAAGGTGGGCACCAGGGTCGGCGCGCTCACCTCGGCCGCCGACCTGATCGAGCTGCGGCTCACCTCGCCCGGCGGGCACACCTCGCGCCCGCACCTCACCGCGGACCTGGTGCACGCGCTCGGCACCGTGATCACCTCGCTGCCCGCCGTGCTGTCCCGCCGCGTCGACCCGCGCTCGGGCACCGTGCTCGTGTGGGGCGCGGTGCACGCGGGCGAGGCGGCGAACGCGGTGCCGCAGGACGGCCTGCTGCGCGGCACGCTGCGCACCGCCGACCACCGCGTGTGGAGCGAGCTGGAGCCGCTCGTCGCGTCGTCCGTGGAGTCGCTGCTCGCGCCGACCGGCGTCGGGTTCTCGCTCGACTACCGCCGCGGCGTGCCGCCGGTCGTCAGCGACGAGGACAGCACGCACCTGCTGCGCGCCGGTGTCGAAGCCGCACTCGGCGACACGGCGCTGACCAGCACGGAGCAGTCCTCCGGCGGCGAGGACTTCGGCTGGTACCTCGAACACGTCCCCGGCGCGTTCGCCCGCCTCGGCGTCTGGCCGGGCGAGGGTCCCATGCGGGACATCCACCAGCCCACCTTCGAGCTGGACGAGCGCGCCCTGCTCGCCGGCACCCGCACCATGGTGCACATCGCGCTGGCCGCACTCGCCTGCTGACCGCGCCCCCCCACGTCCGCGCACCCCGAGCCACCACTCGGGGTGCGCGGCTTCCACTTGTCCACAGGTGGACAGATCTATCCACATTTGTGGATAACCCCGTTCCGGATGTTCCCCCACCCTGCGCCAGCCGTTCACCCCGCGTTGCAGTGCTGGACCGACTGACCTGTGCGCGACGCCCCTTCGGGGCATGGGGAGCGGGGGTGCGAAGCAGCGCGGAGGGTCAGGCGCGGCCTTCGGGGCCGATGCCCTGGCAGGGGCGGGTGCGCAGCGCGTCGACGTAGTCCGCGGGGGCGGCGGCGGCTTCGGCGGCGTCGGCGAGCACGCCGAGGTAGCGCGCCGAGGGCAGGCCGCCTTCGTAGGCGTCGAGCACGTACAGCCACGCCAGCACCGAGCCGTCCATGGTCTGCACGCGCAGCCGGATCTTGTTGTGCATGCCGAGCTCGCCGCCTTCCCAGCGGTCGAGCCCGTCTTCGTCGAGCGTGGTGACGTCGTAGAGCACCACGAACACCCGCGAGCCGGGGTCTTCGACGATGGTGGCGAGCGCGCCTTCCCAGCCGATGTCCTCGCCGCCGAAGGTCAGCCGCCAGCCTTCCAGCCAGCCGGTCCCCGCCATCGGTGAATGCGGGGCTCGCTCCATCATCTGGGCGGGCTCCATGTTGGATCCGTACGCGGCATACAACGGCACGGGCACAGCCTAGCGACCTTGACCTCGCCCGAAGGGACGCACCGGGGGTGTCCGGCCACCCAACCGGACGAAATTCCGCCCGCGTACGGTTGGCGCAGGGCCGCGAACGCAGAGGAGCAGCAGGTGACCAGGATCGTGATCATGGGTGGCGGACCCGCGGGTTACGAGGCCGCACTGGTGGCCGCGCAGCACGGCGCGGACGTCACCGTGGTCGAGCGCGACGGTCTCGGCGGCGCATGCGTGCTCTACGACTGCGTTCCGTCGAAGACCTTCATCGCCTCGTCCGGCGCCCGCGCGGGCATGCACGGGCTGAGCGAACTGGGCATCACCACGGACCTCGCGGACACCAGCATCGACCTGCGCACCGTGCACGGCAGGGTCAAGGGCCTCGCGCTGGCGCAGTCCGCCGACATCAAGGCCAGGCTGCAGCGCGAAGGCGTGCACCTGATCATCGGCGAGGCGCGGTTCTGCGACGACGAGCCGGGTCTCGCCACGCACAAGGTCGCGATCACCCAGGCGAACGGCGAGCAGAGCGTGGTCGACGCCGACGTCGTGCTGATCGCCACCGGTGCCACGCCGAGGGTGCTGCCCGGCGCGGTGCCCGACGGCGAGCGGATCCTGGACTGGCGGCAGCTCTACGACCTGCGCGAGCTGCCGGAGCACCTGGTGGTCATCGGGTCCGGTGTCACCGGTGCCGAGTTCGCCTCGGCCTACACCGAGATGGGCGTCAAGGTCACCGTCGTCTCCAGCCGCGACAGGGTGCTCCCGCACGAGGACGCCGACGCGGCCGCGGTGCTCGAAGAGGTGTTCTCCCAGCGGGGCACCACGGTCGCCAAGCGCGCCCGCGCGGATCGCGTCGAACGCACCGCCGACGGTGTCGTGGTGCATCTCGCCGACGGCAGGCAGATCGAGGCCAGCCACGCGCTGATGACCGTCGGCTCCGTCCCGAACACCGGTGACATCGGCCTCGACCGCGTCGGCATCGAGCCGGGGCCCGGCGGGTTCATCACCGTCGACCGGGTTTCCCGCACGGCCGTGTCCGGTGTCTACGCGGCGGGGGACTGCACCGGCGTGCTGATGCTCGCCTCGGTCGCCAGCATGCAGGGCCGGATCGCGATGTGGCACGCGCTCGGCGAGGGCGTCGCGCCGATCAAGCTCAAGACGGTCGCGGCGAACGTGTTCACCCATCCCGAAATCGCCACGGTCGGGATCAGCCAGCAGGCCATCGACTCGGGCGAGGTGCCCGCGCGCACGATCATGCTGCCGCTCGCCACCAACGCCAGGGCGAAGATGGAGGGCCTGCGCCGCGGTTTCGTGAAGCTGTTCTGCCGCCCGGCGACCGGGGTGGTCGTCGGCGGGGTCGTGGTGGCGCCGACGGCGAGCGAGCTGATCCTGCCGATCGCGCTGGCCGTGCAGAACCAGCTGACCGTCGAACACCTCGCGCTGACCTTCTCGGTCTATCCGTCGCTGTCCGGCTCGATCACCGAAGCGGGCCGCCAGCTCATGCGCCACGACGATCTGGACTAGTCGGAAAAGCAGGCAACCCCTGGGAGTGGTGGGACGTCTTGCGGGCGTCGGGACAAGAGCAACACGGGGTGGGTTACCAAGTGCGGATGAAGAACGTGGTCGTGGCGGCGCTGACGATCGGGGCGACGCTGCTGGCGGCACCGGCGACCGGCTCAGCAGGGCAACCGGCCCAGCCGGGGCAGCCGGAATGGGCGGGCAAGGTCCAGCTGAACCGGGACACCGCGGTGACCACGGGGCTGGTGGGCAACTACCAGAACAACGACACCAACATCGCGATCGGCGGCTGCCTCGCACCGGGCTCGACGACCCTGAACGCCCCGGCGGGCGCGAAGTTCTCCTCGCCGGTGCTGACCTTCGGCGACTACAGCTACGTGCAGCTCGTGAGCGCGCCGGGCAACCTCACCGCCACCGCGACGCTGAAGCCGGGAACCCCGCCCGGCACCTACCCGCTCACCCTGGACTGCGTGGGGCAGCAGCACACCACCACCTTCGTCGTACACGCGAAGCAGGTCCACGCCGTGCCGCGCGGCGCGGCCAAGGCGGGCGGCGGGGGCACCGCTCGCTGAGCGCGCACATCGACGTGAAAACCGCCGGGAGGGGCATTCCTCCCGGCGGTTTTCGTTTGGGGGTAAGCATTCCGGCAACCTTCTCGTGCCCGAGGCGTCATTATTAATGAGACGCGAGGGAAGCGTCGAAAACAGGAGAAAAGCAATTCAGTCACTTCATCCGATAATACCCGCATGCCATTTTTCGCGAGGGAGATCGCCATGATCCGCAGGACCGTCACCATTGCCGGGATCGCCGCCGGGTTCGCGCTGCTTTCGCCGGTCACGGCCTTCGCCACCGGGCCCGCGGACGGCGGCGAGACACCGTCCCAGGCCGACGACGCGGGCCAGATCGCGGGTGGGGCCGCGGCGGCCGCCGCGCTCGCCGGGAGCGTGGTGGTGCTGACCCGCCGCCGCTACGGCACCCGATCCTGAGCGCCGCGGCAACCCGGACGGCCCGTGCCGCGTGGTGGACAATGAGGCCAAGGGAGGAAGCGCATGGCCGTAGCGGAGAAGCGGATCGCGGGGCGCAGGCGTGCCCTGATCGGCGTGGTCGCGGTGGTCGCGGTGGTCGCGGTGGTCGTGGCCGCGGCGCTGGCCGCGGTCGTGGTGCTGCTGACCCAGCGGCACGAGGACGGGGCCGCGACGCCGTCGCCGACAACGGAGCAGGTCAAGGCGCAGGCCCCGAGGCCGCCGAACGCGATGCCGCGCTCGGAACCGGCCGCCATCGACATCCCGAAGCTCGGCGCGCACTCGTCGCTGATCCCGCTCGGGCTCAACGCGGACGACACCATCGAGGTGCCGCCGGTGTCCCAGCCGATGCAGGCCGGGTGGTACCGGTACGGGCCGACGCCGGGCGAGACCGGGCCCGCGGTGGTGCTCGGGCACGTGGACGGCAACAAGCTGCCGGGAATCTTCTTCCGCCTCAAGGAGCTGAAACCCGGCGACGCGGTCACGGTGTCCAGAAAGGACGGTTCGACGGCGCGTTTCGTGGTGCGGGAGGTCGACCAGGTGCCCAAGGACACCTTCCCGACCGACGCGGTCTACGGCGACACCGCGGCACCGGAGCTCCGCCTCATCACCTGCGGCGGCAGTTTCGACCACGCCGCGCACAGCTACCGGGACAACATCATCGTCTACGCGACGCTCGGGTAGGTGATACTTCGGAAGTGGTCTGCGTGGCGGTGCGGGTGGCGGAACCTCAGCGGCCTTCTCGCTCCGGGATCTCCAACTCATGAATGCCAATTCACCACGTTGAAGCTGTCCTCGCGAGAAGACCGCTGAGAACCCGCGGCGGTGCCGGTTGCTTGCCCACTCAAGCGGCTCCGCCGCTTAACGAGACACAACATAGTCGCGGGTGATGCGACCGCTGCCAGGATGCACCCTGGCGGCTAGTCCTTTGTGGACTGTCTGGTGAATCGCCATTTTTCCTTGAAGGGCAACCTTTTCACCTCCTCGGGTGTGTACACAGGAGAAGCACAGCCTGGAGGAGACTTGCGATGAAGATGCGAAGGATCATTCTGGCGGGCGGCCTGCTGGCGGTGGCGGGGAGCCTGGTCATGGCGTCGACGGCCAGCGCGACCCGCCCGCCGGAGCTCAAGGTGAGCCCGGCCGAGGTGCCGGTGAACGGCGCCATCACCATCAGCACCGCGTACTGCCCGGTCGACGCCGGGCCGATCGGCCCGATCACCTCACCGGGTTTCGTCGCGCCGATCGCCGCGGGCCAGTCCGGGAAGGTGGTGGCGAAACCGGGCACCTACACCGCCAGCATGCGCTGCCACAACTGGACCCAGCCGGTCACCACGACCTTCACGGTCACCGGTTCGGAATGCCAGCTCGCGCCGGGATCGACCGGGTCCTGCGGCTGGATCAGCGTGTCCCCGAATTCGGCGAAACCGGGGGAACAGGTGGACGTCGAAGCGGGCTGCCGCAACAACGCCAAAGCCAAGCCAGTGTCAGCGGCGCTGACGAACTTCGTCATCGCGGGTACGCGGCACTGGCGCGCGACGGTCGCGGCGAACGCCAAGCCCGGAAAGCATTCGGTTTCGGTCACCTGTCCCGAACGGACCTATTCGGCCGGTTTCACGGTGCCGGGTTCCGGTGGTGGCCCGGCGCCGGTCCCGCCGGGGAAGCAAACGGCGCGGATTCCGTCCGGCGCTCCGGAGACCGGTGACGGCAGCCTCGCCCTGTAGTGAAGGTGAAAACGACACGCCGGGTTCCCCGAATGCCCTTTCCTTCGGGGGACCCGGCGTTCGTCGTGCGGGCTGACCTGCGCCGATATCGAAACCGAATGGTTTTCCGCGCGGTGCTCTATTGGACAGGGGCCGGACCGGGCTGCTTGGTTGAAGCCAGGCACATCACCGACTCTTGGTTGGAGCTACCGAATGCACCGCTGGAGATTCCGGCTCGTTTTGGCGACGGCGATTTCGACATTGCTGGCGGGAACGGGCCTCGCCTCGGCGACCCCGAGCGCACCCGCGTACGACGTCACCCGGCAGCTGCGGGACCTGGAAGCCTCGTCGCACCGCCACATCGGCGCCTTCGCGCTCGACACGGCGACCGGGAAGGCGGTCGGCTACCGGGCACACGAGTTGTTCCCGACGCTTTCCACGTTCAAGGCCGCCGAGGCCGCGGCCGTGCTGGACCGGGCGCGCCGGTCCGATCCCGGGCTGATGGAGCGGCGGATCCACTGGACCCCGGACCGGGAGGTGCCGCTGGACGGCTCGCCGGTCAACGGGCACGGGGCCACCGGGATGACGGTCGCGGAACTGGCGTCGGCAGCGGTGACCGTCAGCGACAACACCGCGGCCAACCTCCTGTTCGACCAGATCGGCGGCCCGGCGGGGCTGACCCGTTACTACCGCTCGCTCGGCGACCCGATCTCCCGGTCGGACCGGCTCGAACCCGGGCTGAACGACTGGGCGCCGGGGCAGCGGCACGACACGACCACGCCCGCGGCCATGGGCCGCGATCTCGCCTCGGTGGCCGTGGGGCACGCGCTGGCGCCCGCCGACCGCGACGTGCTCAACGGCTGGCTCCGCGGCAGCAAGACCGGGACGAAGCGCATCCGCGCCGGGCTCCCTCCATCGTGGACGGTCGGCGACAAGACCGGCACCTACAGCGCGATCGCCGGGGCCAACGACATCGCGGTCGCCTGGCCGTCCTCGGGAAAGCCGCTGATCTTCGTGGTCTACACCTATGGCGAGAAGGGTGCGCCCCTCGACGACAAGACCGTCGCGGACACCGCCAGGATCCTCGCGCACGAGGTGACCGGTCAGCCATGACGAAACCGGTGCGGGTCTCCCGCCGTGTCGCGTTGTCGGGAGCACTGGCGCTGGCGCTTCCCGGCTGCGCGGGCCCACCGGCGGGAGCCCCGGCACCGGTGGCGCCGCCCCGGCCGAGCGCCGGGATCGACGAGAACGCGGTACGGGAGCGATTGGCCGCGCTGGAACGGAAATACGAAGCGCGGCTCGGTGTCCACGCCACCGGCTCCGGTGTTTCCGCCGGCTACCGGCAGGACGAGCGCTTCGCGCTGTGCTCGACGTTCAAGACGGTCGCGGCGGCCGCCGTGCTGCGGGCGCACCCACTGTCCTATTTGGATACCGTGGTGCGCTACACCCGTGCGGAGGTCAACTCGATCTCGCCGATCACCCAGCAGCACATCGGCACCGGTATGACCGTGCGGGACCTGTGCGACGCGGCCATCCGGTACAGCGACGGCACCGCGGGCAACCTGCTGATGCGCGACATCGGGGGACCGGCCGGGTTGACGAGCTACTTCCGCGGCCTCGGCGACACCGCGAGCCGGATGGACCAGTACGAGCCGTACCTCAACCGGACGCCACCCGGTGACCCGAGGGACACCAGCACACCGCGCGCGATCGCGGGCGCCTACCAACGGATCGTGCTCGGCGACGCGCTGCCCCCGGAGGCGCGGGCGCTCGTGACGGACTGGTTGCGGCGCAGCACCACCGGCGCGAACACGATCAGGGCAGGCGTGCCGGGAACCTGGGGCGTGGCGAACAAGACCGGGCACGGCGACTACGGGCGGGCCAACGACGTCGCCGTGCTGTGGCCGCCGCGGCGCGAACCGTGCGTGCTGGCGATCATGACCGACCGCGCCGGGTACGAGGCCGAGGCCCGTTACCCGCTGCTCGCGGACGCCGCGAAATGCGTCGCCGAAGTGCTTTCGTGAAGGGAGCGCGAGCCGGGTGCGGTGCGCGCGACGAGTGGCGGGTGCGGTAGTCGGCGGCGGGGCGCTCCGTTTGGTCCCCGAAGGCCACCTTCGGGGACTCCAGCGCCACTTTCTCGGCCCTCGCGGGCGTGTGGGCCGGGCTGCGCATGCCCCGAAGGTGGCCTTCGGGGCGCTAGACGCCGCGAATCCACCCCTCGCACGCTCGACCGCCGCGACGCGCATGCCCCGAAAGTGGCTTTCGGGGCGTTCAAGTCCCCGAAAGTCACCTTCAGAGCATCACCAGATCCCCGTCGAGACAGGAGAAGCCCGTACACAGCCGAGTTCGCGGCGCTGAACTTCCCTGAAGGTCCCCTTCGGGAACCAGACACGGATCGCCCGACCGCTGTCGAAGGTCACTCGCCTTCGACCCAGTCGAAGGTCCTCGTGACGGCCTTCTTCCAGTTCCGGTACTCCGATTCGCGGCGATTCTCGTCCATCGCCGGGTCCCACTGCTTGTCCTTCGCCCAGTTGGCGCGGATGTCGTCCTCGCTCTCCCAGAACCCGACGGCGAGGCCCGCGGCGTAGGCGGCGCCGAGCGCGGTGGTCTCGTTCACCACCGGCCGGATCACCGGCACGCCGAGGATGTCCGCCTGGAACTGCATGAGCAGCTCGTTGACCACCATGCCGCCGTCGACCTTCAGCGATTTCAACGGCACCCCGGAATCGGCGTTCATCGCGTCGATCACCTCGCGCGACTGGAACGCGGTCGCCTCAAGCACGGCGCGCGAAATGTGGCCCTTGTTGACGTACCTGGTGAGCCCGACGATCGCGCCGCGCGCGTCGGAACGCCAGTACGGCGCGAAAAGACCGGAGAACGCGGGCACGAAGTAGGCGCCGCCGTTGTCGTCGACGGTGTTCGCGAATTCCTCGACCTCGGCCGCCGAGGAGATCAGGCCGAGGTTGTCGCGCAGCCACTGCACCAGCGAGCCGGTGACCGCGATCGACCCTTCCAGCGCGTACACCGTGTCGTTCGAGCCGATCTTGTAGCAGACCGTGGTGAGCAGCCCGTTCTCCGACATGACCTTCTCAGTGCCGGTGTTGAGCAGCATGAAGTTGCCGGTGCCGTAGGTGTTCTTGGCTTCACCCGGCGAAAGGCAGGCCTGCCCGAACGTGGCGGCCTGCTGGTCGCCGAGGATGCCGGAGATCGGCACGCCCGCCAGCGCGCCGCGTTCGCGGACCTTGCCGTACTCCTCAGAGGACGACCGGATCTCCGGCAGCATCGACAGCGGGACACCCATGTCGGCGGCGATTTCGGCGTCCCAGGTGAGGGTGTCGAGGTCCATCAGCAGGGTGCGCGAGGCGTTGGTCGGATCGGTGACGTGCACGCCGCCGTCCGTGCCGCCGGTCATATTCCACAGCACCCAGGTGTCCATGTTGCCGAAGATCAGGTCACCGGCTTCGGCGCGCTCGCGGGCACCGTCCACATTGTCCAGTATCCACTTGATCTTCGGGCCGGAGAAGTAGGTCGCCAGCGGCAGGCCGGTCTTCGCGCGGTAGCGCTCCTGCCCGCCGCCTAACGCGCCCAGCTCGGCCACGATCTTGTCGGTGCGGGTGTCCTGCCAGACGATCGCGTTGTACACCGGCTCGCCGGTGTTGCGGTCCCACACCACCGCGGTCTCGCGCTGGTTGGTGATGCCGACCGCGACGATGTCCGTCGGCCGCAGGTCCGCCTTGGCCAGTGCGCCCGCGGCGACCGCCCTGGTGTTTTCCCACACCTCGTTCGCGTTGTGCTCGACCCAGCCCGCCTGCGGGAAGATCTGCTCGTGCTCGCGCTGGTCGACCGCGACCACCCGGCCGGAGTGGTTGAAGATCATCATCCGGGTCGAGGTGGTGCCCTGGTCGATGGCGGCTACGTAGGAGGTCATGCGTACTCCGGTTTCTTCAAGATCAAGCGCTGCTGCGAAATCAGGCGGCGGACGGGTAGACGAGGAATACCAGCGCGGCGAGGACACCGCCGATGATCGGGCCGACGACGGGGACCCACGAGTAGCCCCAGTTCGGGTCGGTCTTGCGCTTCATCGGCAGGAGGAACGCGTAGGCGATGCGCGGGCCGAGGTCGCGCGCCGGGTTGATGGCGTACCCGGTCGGGCCGCCGAGCGAGGTGCCGATCACCAGCACGACGAAGGCGACACCGGCGTAGCCGAGCGCGCCGTTGCCGAACGTCGGGACGCCGTCGGCGCCCATCTTCGCGGCCGGGGTGAACAGGATCCAGCCGACCAGCACGAAGGTGCCGATGATCTCCGAAACCAGGTTCCACACCTTGTTCGGGATCTGCGGCGCGGTGGAGAAGACGCCCAGCGTTTCCTCCACCTTCGGGTGGTCGTCGAACTGCAGCTTGTAGGTGGCCCAGCAGAGGATCGCGCCGATGATCGCGCCGACCATCTGCGCGAGAATGTAGATCGGGACGTCGCCCCACGGCGTCTTGCCCGCGACCGCGAGCCCGATCGTCACGGCGGGATTCAGGTGCGCGCCGGTCGGATTCGCCACGCTCGCACCGGCGAACACCGCGAAGCCCCAACCGATGTTCACGAACAACGGCCCGCCGCCGTTCCCGTTGGTCTTCCTCAGCACGTGGTTCGCGACCACCCCGTTGCCGAGGAGAATGAGCACCGCCGTGCCCAACATCTCCCACAGGAATATCGTACCCGCGTTCATACCGCCGTCCCTCCACACTGGACACACTCTGGGCGCAGGGTCGGCTACCGCGCGCATCGGCACCGTTGCTGACCCACGTCCGGGGGAACGTTACTTGCCGGTTGATGATCATTCCAGGAGCTGACTGCCGCAATTTGCGGCGAGCGCGACTCGTATGTCACACGGACCGCGTCGCCGGGATGCGGCCGGGGCCGGACGTGCGATGCTGGACGGGTATGGCGGATCGAGGAGGAACACAGGTGACTGAGGTGAGCAACCCGGCGATGCTGGGCCCGTCCGCGCGGGAGGACTCGTGGCGGCGGCTCGGCGAAGAATCCTTCGATCTGGTGGTGATCGGGGGTGGCGTGGTCGGTGCGGGCACCGCGCTGGACGCGGCGACCCGCGGCCTGCGGGTGGCGCTCGTCGAAGCGCGGGACCTGGCGTCCGGGACGTCGAGCCGGTCGAGCAAGCTCTTCCACGGCGGGCTCCGCTACCTCGAACAGCTCGAATTCGGTCTGGTCAGGGAGGCGCTGCGGGAGCGGGAGCTGATGCTCACCCTGATCGCGCCGCACCTGGTGAAACCGGTCAGCTTCCTGTACCCGCTGACGCACCGCGTGTGGGAACGGCCCTACACCGCGGCCGGGCTGCTGATGTACGACACGATGGGCGGCGCCAGGTCGGTGCCGGGCCAGAAGCACCTGACCAGGGCGGGCGCGCTGCGCATGGTGCCCGCGCTCAAGCGCGACGCGCTGATCGGCGGCATCCGCTACTACGACGCGCAGTCCGACGACGCGCGCCACACCATGACCGTCGCCCGCACCGCCGCGCACTACGGCGCCGTGGTCCGCAATTCGACGAAGGTGATCGGGTTCCTGCGCGAGGCCGACCGGATCTCCGGCGTGCGGATCGCCGACGTCGAGGACGGCAGGGAGACCGAGGTGCGCGCCAACGCGGTGATCAACTGCACCGGCGTGTGGACCGACGAATTGCAGGGCCTTTCCGGCAGCAGGGGCCGGTTCCGGGTGCGGGCCAGCAAGGGCGTGCACATCGTCGTCCCGCGCGACCGGATCGTGTCCGAGTCCGGGATGATCCTGCGCACCGAGAAGTCCGTGCTGTTCGTGATCCCGTGGCGCAACCACTGGATCGTCGGCACCACCGACACCGACTGGAACCTCGACCTCGCGCATCCCGCTGCCACCAAGCACGACATCGACTACCTGCTCGAACACGTGAACACCGTGCTCGCCACCCCGCTCACCCACGACGACATCGAAGGCGTCTACGCGGGGCTTCGCCCGCTGCTCGCGGGGGAGAGCGAGGAGACCTCGAAGCTGTCTCGCGAGCACGCCGTCGCTCGCGTGGCGCCGGGGCTCGTCGCGATCGCGGGCGGCAAGTACACGACCTACCGCGTGATGGCCGCCGACGCCGTCGACGCGGCCGCGCCGGACCTGCCCGGCCGCACCCAGCCGTCCATCACGGACAAGGTGCCGCTCATCGGCGCCGACGGCTACCACGCGCTCGTCAACCAGGCCGACCACCTGGCCGGGCAGCACGGCCTGCACCCGTACCGGGTCCGGCACCTGCTCGACCGGTACGGCTCGCTGGTGCACGAGGTGCTCGCGCTCGCCGACGGCAAGCCGGAGCTGCTCAAGCCCCTCGAATCGGCGCCGGACTACCTGGCCGTCGAGGTCGTCTACGCGGCCAGCCACGAGGGCGCGCTGCACCTCGAGGACGTGCTGGCGAGGCGGACCCGGATCTCCATCGAGTACCCGCACCGCGGCGTCGACTGCGCGGACCAGGTCGCCGGTTTGGTCGGCGAAGTGCTCGGCTGGTCCGCCGAGACGGCCGCGCGCGAGGTCGAGGTCTACAACGCGCGCGTGAAGGCCGAGCGCGAGTCGCAGACCGAGCCGAACGACGAAGCCGCCGACGCACGGCGGAAGGCGGCCCCGGAAGCCCGCACCGGCCTGAGCTGATTTCTCGGCGAGGTGCTCAATTCCCCGAAGGCCACCTTCGGGGAATTGAGCGCCACAAACGAGGCCCTCGCGGCAACAATGGCCGTCGCAAATGCGTGCCCCGAAGGTGACATTCAGGGAATCCAGCGCCCCGAAGGCCACCTTCAGGGCATGGAGATCTCAGGCGACGCCGGGGGAAGGGGCGGTGGCGGTGAGGATGCGGCCGGTTCGCGGTTCGTCGCCGAACGGGCCGCGTGGCATGTCGCCGGTGAGCAGGTACAGGGTGTTCCCGCCGAGCGCGCACGCGAAGCAGCCTTGTGCCAGCGTGATCCGTTCCAGGACTTCGCCGCCTTCGCGGACGCGGACGCACTGCTTGTTCGGGACGTCGGCGAACCAGACCGCGCCGTCGGCGTCGAGGCAGATGCCGTCGGGGACACCGTCGCCGAGATCGGCCCACACCCGCCGGTTCGACAGGCTGCCGTCGGCGTCGATGTCGAACGCGGTGAGTCGGTTCGCGAAGGATTCGGCGACGATCAGAGTCGTGCCGTCGGGGGTGACGACCATGCCGTTCGGGAAGGCCATTCCGTCTGCGACCCGCCGCACGGCGCCGTCCGGGGTCACCAGCGCGATGCTTCCCGGCACGAATTCGCCCATCGGGAATTCGAACGCGACATCGCCGATGTAGGCGTTGCCGCGGCCGTCCACCGCGATGTCGTTCGGTGCCGAATACGCGCTCAGGTCGGCGTGCCGAACCGGTGCCGGGTCGTGGCGCACCACCGCGGGCCCGGTGATCACGAGCAGTTTCCCGTCGGGCGTGTGGTCGAGGCAGAACGGCGTTTCGGGGCCGTCGGCGATCGCTTCGACCGTGCCGTCGGGCGAGGCCGCGAGCACCTGGTGCGTGCCCCAGTCGGCGAACCACAGCCTGCCGTCGTGCCAGCGCGGCGACTCGGTGACGCCGCGGCCGGTGAGGAATTCTTGTACGTCCAGCATGTCTGCTCCCGGGTTCGAGGTGTGCTCTCACCGGGGACGTAGTAGCCGGCCGCGCTACTTCGACATCGCCAGCAACTTTTTCTTGTCGATCTTTCCGATACCGGTCAGCGGCAGCCGGTCGGTGAACTCGATCCGCTTCGGGACGAAGTGCCCGGCGCCGAAGTGCGCCAGCAGGAAGGCGCGCAAGTCCTCTTCGGTCACCCCGCTCGCCACCACCACGGCGTGCACGACCCGCTGCTCGCCGTCGTCCACACCGAACACGGCGGCCTCTTCGACGCGCGGGTGCTCCAGCAGCGCGTGCTCGACCACTGTCGAGTACACCTTGGTGCCGTGCTCACCGGTGACGATCACGTCGTCGGTGCGGTCGAGCAGGTACAGGAAGCCGTCCTCGTCGAACCGGCCGAGATCGCCGGTGCGCAGCCAGCCGTCCTCGGTGAACGCGGCCGCGGTCAGCTCCGGCTGTCCGAAGTAACCGTCCATCATGGCCAGTCCTTTGACGAGGACTTCGCCGACGTCTCCGGCGATCTTCGCCTCGGTTCCGGGCGCGATCCGGCCAACCGAAGCGAGCCGGTGCGGATGGCTGTCGAAGTCCGCGGCCGCGATCGTGGCGACCACGGGGTTTTCGGTGAGCCCGTACCCTTGGCCGACGACGGGGCCGAACACTTCGAGCGCCTGGCTCAACCGCTTCGGGGACAGCGGGCTCGCGCCGAGCGACAGCGAGCGGACGCTGCTCAGGTCGGTCGTGGCGAGGTCGGGGTGGTCCAGCAGCGCCGACAATCGGGGCGGGGTAAGGGAAAGGTGCGTGAGCCGCTCGGCCGCGATCGCGTCGAGCACCGCGCCCGCGTCGAACTTTTCGTGCAGCACAACGAGATCGCCGCGCAGGAAACCGCCGAGCGCGCCCGCGTTACCGGTCATGTGGGACAGCGGCGCGACCACGAGGATCCGGTTGCCCGCTTCCGGTTCCCACGGGAAAATGTGCGCGATCCCGTCGTACATCCCGGTGTGCGCGATGAGCTTGGGCACTCCGGTGGTCCCGCCGGACGGGAAGATCACGCGCACCGAATCCGGCAGTGCGACCGGCGATTCCCCTTCGGTGGCAAGGAGATCGGCCGCGTAGCCGAGTTCGCGCACACGATCGGGGCCGACCGCGGCGGCGAGTTCGGCGGCGTGCTCCCGCTCCGGATCCAGCACGAGCGTGGTCACCCCGGCGCCCTCCAGCATCGCGAGCCGGTCGGGAATGCTGCTCGACGCGCCGACGAGCACGACGCTCGCGCCGGAGAGCTGGATCGCGAACTGCGCGAGCAGTGTCTCCGGCCGGTTCCCGCCGACGAGCGCGACGACCTCGCCCGGTGCGATGCCCAGCGAGGCGTGCAGCCGCCGGAGCACCCGCCCAGCGTCCGCATAGGACAGTTCGCCGCCGTGCCCGCGGAACGCGATCCGGTCGCCGCCGGACTCGGCGGTTTCCAGCACCCTGGTCAGGAAGAAGCTGCTCACGGCGTGCGCACCCAGCGCACCTCGCGGCCGAGGTCTGGCCGGTCCTCGCCGAACACCTCGACGTAGGTGAACCCGCAGCGCTCGGCCACCGCGCGGGAGGCGGAGTTCGCCTCGCAGTGCACGTAGTCCACTCGGGTCAGGCCGACCGCGCCGAAGACGAACCGCAGCGCCGCGCCGAGCGAGACGGAGGCGGCGCCGCGGCCGCGGCCTGCGGGGTGGAGCCAGATCGACGCCTCGCCGGTGCCCGCGTCCAGGTCGAGCTTCTTGATCCCTACCTCGCCGAGCAGCGCGCCGGTGGTCGGCTCCGCGATCGCCCACGAGCACCGCTCGTCGGCCGCCCATTCGGCGTCGCGCTTGGCGATGTAGGCCCCGGCGTCTTCGAGGGTGGTGACCGCGAGACCGGGTTCGAACCGGCGGAACACCGGATCGGTGAAGCCTTCGACGAGCGCGGGCCGGTCGTCCATCAGGTCGTCCGCGCGCAACCGTCGCAAGTAGAACTCGCCCGCGTTGATCTCCACGTGGTCCACGAAACCGACCCTAGTCGTTCAGCCGAGGAGTTTGCGGCGATATGCCTCACCCACGGCGCCCGCGCGGTCGCGCACTTCGAGCTTGGCGTAGATGTGCAGCAGATGGGTCTTGATGCTGGCTTCGCTGATGAACAGCTTCGCGGCGGCGGCCTTGTTGCTCGCGCCGTCGGCCACCAGCTTGAGGACCTCCAGCTCGCGTTTCGTCAGCGTGCCCTGCGCGGGTTTGCGCACCTGCCCCATCAGCTTGCCCGCCACCGACGGCGACAGCACCGACTCGCCAGCGGCCGCCGTCCTGACCGCGCGCAGCAGTTCCGCGGTCGGCGCGTCCTTCAGCAGGTACCCGGTCGCGCCCGCCTCCACCGCGGGCAGCACGTCGGTTTCGGAGTCGAACGTGGTGAGCACGAGCACCCGCACGCCCGGCGCGGTCTCGGCGAGCTTCCTGATCGCGGTCACCCCGTCGACCACCGGCATCCGCAGGTCCATCAGCACCAGGTCGGGCCGGAACGCGGCGGTCATCGACAGCGCTTCCGCGCCGTTCGCGGCCTCGGCGACCACCTCGATGTCGTCCTCGCCGGTGAACGCGCCGCGCAGCCCGTCCCGCACGATCGGATGATCGTCGGCGATGATCAGCCTGATCACTGCGGTTCTCCTCGCTCGGCCGGGATCGCGGGAATCTGGGCACTCACGGCGGTGCCCTCGCCGGGAGAGCTTTCCACGACGACAGTGCCGGACACGCGCGCGACGCGCTGGCGCATGCCTTCGAGCCCGAAACCGCTGCCGTCGCGCGCGGGCCCGCATTCGCCGGGGGTGAACCCGGTGCCGTCGTCGCGCACGTCCAGCAGCACCACGTCGTCCAAATAGGACAGAGTGACGCCGGTTTTCGTTGCCCCAGCGTGCTTTTCGATGTTCGTGAGCGCTTCCTGCGCCACCCGGTACACGGCGATCTCCAGTTCCGGCAGCAGCGAGCGCGGTTCGCCGGTCGTTTCGACCGCGACGGGCACCCCGGAGGACTCGGACCACCGCCGCGCCAGATCGGCGATCGCGTCGGGAAGCCGTGCTGCGGCAAGGGGTTCCGGGCGCATCGCGCGCACCGACCGGCGCGCCTCGGTCAGGCTCTCCTTCGCCAGCGCGTGCACCTGGTCCAGGTGGCGTTGCCAGCGCTCGGGATCGTCGCGCGCCCGGTCCGCGGCGTGCAGCTGCGTGATGATCCCGGTGAGGCCCTGGGCGAGGGTGTCGTGGATTTCGCGCGCCATCCGCTGCCGTTCGTCGAGGACACCGGCCTCGCGGGCGCCTGCCAGCAACTTGGCCTGCAGTTCGGCGTTTTCTTCGAGCGCCTGCTCCAGCTTGCGGTTGCTCTCGGCGAGTTGGTCGTTCGCCTTGCGGCGCTGGTCGTTCTCCCGTCCGACCCAGTACGCGGCGTAGAGCAGCGGGCCCACCACCGACACCAGGACCACCCACAGCGGGGAGTCCGCCATCGTGCCGAGCCCCGCGCGCGTCAGCAACGGCGTGACCGCGGTCAACGCGACCGCGA
Organism: Amycolatopsis sp. CA-230715; assembly: GCF_018736145.1. Classification (GTDB taxonomy): domain Bacteria; phylum Actinomycetota; class Actinomycetes; order Mycobacteriales; family Pseudonocardiaceae; genus Amycolatopsis. The sequence continues at coordinate 3,028,896 of NZ_CP059997.1, read as the reverse complement.
ACACGCTCACCCGCGCGGTGAACAGCGCGAACGCGAACGGGTACCCGACCGAGAGGAACGCGTTGTAGACGTCGTCGCGGATCATCAGCGCGGCGCCGAAACCCAGCAATCCGACGAAGAACACGCCCACCAGCACGGGATGGCGCACGCGGTTCGGGAACGCCCACAGCGTGCCCAGCAGCCACACCGCGGTACCGCTCGCGAGCGCGAGCGTGCCCGGCCAGTTGCCGGGCGGGGAATTGTCGGTCAACCCGGCCCACAGCGTCGTCGCGGCGAGTGCCACCAGCCCGACGGCCGTGAACACCGGTGCGGCGACGCGCTCGATCTTCGGGTGCGCCCTGCCGAAGGTTCCGGTGCCGCCCGGTACTACGCCCAGCATCGGCGGATCACCGGCGCGCCCGCACGGTCAGGTAGGCCACCAGCCCGAGCGCGACGATCCCGGCGAAGAACGGGTTCCTGGTGAGGAAGATCAGCGCGGCGGCCGCGACCAGCGCGATCGGAAGGACCCCCGGCACGAACCGCCGGGAGGCCGGCGCCGCCGAGGCGGCGGTGGCCGCGGCCAGCACCCGGGGATGCGGCTCCGGCAGGTCGTCGAACACCGGCTCGAGATCGCGGCAGGTCTTCGCGGAGGTGACCAGTGCCGACCGGTCCCCGAACTCGGTCAGATCGAGCCTTCCGGTCCGGACGTGCTCGGAGAGCACCTCCATCGCCTCTTCGCGCTCGGCGTCGGACAGCCTCATGCGCGACGCGTCACCCGGCACCGGTCAGCCCCTGAAATCGCGGCGCCAGTCGCGATGGTGGTGCCGCATCTCGCGGTGCGCGCTCCGCATTTCGCGCCGGGCGTCGTGCATCGCGCCGCGCATTTCCCGCTTCCATTCGTGCTGTTCGCGGTGCCGGTCTTGGCCGCGGTCGCGCCATTCCTGGCCCCACAGGCCGCCGCCGACCGCGGTGAGCGCGGCCGGGAGCAGGAATCCCCACCACCAGCCGGTCGCGATGATCAGGACGATCGCCAGCACCACGGTGATCGGCACCGCGGCCGCGGTGACGCGCTGCACCAGTGGGCGGTCCGACCACTCGACCGGCCCGCTCGGTTTCGCGGGCACCGGCTCGGCGGCGGCCTGCTGCGGCGCGGGCGGCGGCTTCGCCCCGTCGAACGCCGGATGGGGCGCGGGAAGGTCGGCGAAGACCTCGGCGAGGTCGCCGCGCGTCTTGCTCGCGGTGACCTTCGCCGACCGGTCGCCGTACTCGTCCAGCGTCAGCCTGCCGACGCTCATGTGCTCGCCCAGCGCCTGCAGGGCGGACTCACGGTCGGTGTCGCTGACCCGGAGCTGCTCGGAGGGGACCTCGTTCACCCCTCAATAGTAGGTCCGAACGACACCGGGTACCCGTGACATTCGTGCTGTTCGTGTCAATCCTTGATCTCGAGCAGCGCTGAGCCCTGCGTCACCGCGCTGCCGACCTCGACCGAAAGCCCGGTGACGGTGCCCGCTTTGTGTGCGGTGACCGGGTTTTCCATCTTCATCGCCTCGAGCACCACGATCAGCGCGCCCGCCTCGACCTGCTGGCCCTCTTCCACCGCGACCTTGACGATGGTGCCCTGCATCGGCGCGGTCACCGTGTCACCGCTGACCGCGGTCTTCGCCCCGCCTGCCCGCTTGCGCGGCTTGGCCTTCGCCGCGGGCGCCGCGCCGCCGCCCCCGAGCGCGAGCCCGCCGGGGAGGGACACCTCGAGCCTGCGCCCGCCGACCTCGACGACCACGTTCTGCCGCGGCTCTTCCTCTTCCGCTTCGGCGGGTTCGGCGGTGTACGGCTCGATCTGGTTGTCGAACTCCGTCTCGATCCAGCGGGTGTGCACCGAGAACGACTTGCCGTCACCGATGAACGCGTCGTCGCGCACGATCACGCGGTGGAACGGCAGCACCGTGGCGAGCCCGTCGGCGACCATCTCGTCGAGCGCGCGGCGGCTGCGTTCGATCGCGTTGTCCCGGTCGGAGCCGGTGACGATCAGCTTGGCCAGCATCGAGTCGAACTGGCCCCCGATCACGCTGCCGGACTCGACGCCGGAGTCGACCCGCACGCCGGGGCCGCTCGGCGCGACGAACGAGGTCACCGTGCCCGGCGCGGGCAGGAAGCCACGGCCCGCGTCCTCGCCGTTGATGCGGAATTCGATCGAATGCCCGCGCGGTTCCGGGTCCTCTTTGAACCGCAGCGGCTCGCCGCGCGCGATCCGGAACATTTCGCGGACCAGGTCGATGCCCGTGGTCTCCTCGGACACCGGGTGCTCGACCTGCAGCCGCGTGTTGACTTCGAGGAACGAGATGGTGCCGTCTGTGCCGACCAGGTATTCGACGGTGCCCGCACCGGAGTAGCCGGCTTCCTTGCAGATCGCCTTCGCCGACGCGTGGATGGTGGCGCGCTGTTCGTCGGTCAGGAACGGCGCGGGGGCCTCCTCGACCAGCTTCTGGTGGCGGCGCTGCAGCGAGCAGTCACGCGTGCCGACGACGATCGCGTTGCCGTGCTGGTCCGCGAGAACCTGCGCTTCGACGTGCCGCGGCTTGTCGAGGTAGCGCTCGACGAAGCACTCACCGCGGCCGAAGGCGGCGACGGCTTCCCGCGTCGCGGATTCGAACAGCTCCGGGATCTCTTCGATCGTGCGGGCGACCTTCAGCCCGCGCCCGCCGCCGCCGAACGCGGCCTTGATCGCGACCGGGAGACCGTGCTCCTCGGCGAACGCGACGATTTCCTCGGCGCCCTGCACCGGTTCCTTCGTGCCGGGCACCAGCGGGGCGCCCGCGCGCAGCGCGATGTGGCGCGCGGTGACCTTGTCGCCGAGGTCCCTGATCGCCGACGGGCTCGGCCCGATCCAGGTCAGGCCCGCGTCGAGAACGGCCTGCGCGAAGTCGGAGTTCTCGGACAGGAAGCCGTATCCGGGGTGCACGGAGTCGGCGCCCGAGCGCTTCGCCACGTCGAGGAGCTTGTCGAACACCAGGTAGCTCTCGGCGGCCGTGGTGCCGCCGAGCGCGAACGCCTCGTCGGCGAGGCGGACGTGCGGGGCGTCCCGGTCGGGATCGGCGTACACCGCGACGCTGGCGATGCCCGCGTCCTTGGCCGCTCTGATCACGCGCACCGCGATCTCACCGCGGTTCGCGACGAGGACCTTGGTGACCGGTCCTCCCTGGCTCGCACTGGCCTGTTCGGGCACGCCCCTTACCTCCTGTGTCGTAAGCCTCTGGCGTCGGCGCGCACCCCAGCGCGTCGGCCTCGCCGCAGTTTACGGACACAACCCGCCTTGCGCGGTGAGAGGCGTCTCACCGCACGGCGATTGAGGGGTGCGGCTATACGGGGTGCCGGAGGTCTTCGGGGATGTCGGTGTCCAGGAAGATCACGTCGTAGGGCAGCCGCTCGTGGATCTTCGGCAGGTGCTCGGTGCCGATGAGCACCCACGCCTGACCCTCGCCGCAGCAGGAGACCAGCCGGTCCAGCGCGGAATAGGCCATCAGGACAGTCCGGCCGTCGCCCGTCCGGCGCAGTTCGACGTGGGCCTCCTCACCGCCGGGGCCCGGCCGGGAAGTCGGTACGTAGAGGACTGGGGGAAGAGTGGGGTTCGTCACGGCCCCAACATAGACGTGCACGCAGCGCTACTCCGCGTTCGCTCGTGTGGGTTTGGCCGTGGCGCCGGACCCACCCGCGGTAGGCCGCTTCCCCGCGCGGGGCTCGCCGAACGCATAGGCTCTGGGCCAGGGACAACTCCGCAGGAGGAGGCGAGTTTGGCTACGGGCGGCGCACCGAGATCGATCATGGTCACCGCCGCGCTCGCCGCGCTGGTGACGGCCGCGGCCCTGATCGGGGTCGCCGTGCTCCGGCACCAGACGGAGGCGGCGCCGACCACGGGCGAGCCCGCGGCCGCCGCGCCGAACGGTGTAACCCAGTGCGGCACGGGCGCCTGCCAGGTCGTCGCGTCGCAACCGGTCGACGGCAAGACCGTCGACCTGCTCGCCGACAGCGCGGGCGACAACGGGAAGCTGCGCGTCGGCGGCCCCGGATCACCCATCGTCGTCGAGACCTCCACGACGAGCCTCGGCGCGCGGCTGAACAACACGTCGCTTTCGTGCGTGACGGCGACGGTCTCGGCCTGCCTCGTCCGCGGCCCCAGCCGGGACGGGCTCATCGGCCAGGTCGTCATAAACCGGGGCGACAGCTGGCGGCCCGCCGAGGCGACGACCTACTCCTCCGACGCGGGCGCGATCACCCTGCACAGCGTCGTCAGCAGCGACGCGCCCGACTTGATCGTCGCCAAGAAGGCGCCCTGCAACTCCCCGACGGCCTGCCGGTCGGCCGCCGTCTACGCCCAGGTGTACAACCTGACCGGGAGCTTGCTCGGCTGCACCCCGACGTACCGGACCGCGAGCAGCCTCCCCGGCTGGCCGGACGTCGCCCCCACCCGTGCCCAACTCCGTGCGGAATGTCCGTAATTTATCGCGTGTGCTGAATTCGCGCCGCCAGGGCGCGAATTCAGCACACGCGTTCCCGTTGCGTCGTCGGGGCGCCCTGCCGTCACTCGGCAGGTAGGCGGGCGAGTGGGCCTCCCGTAGGCGCGCAAAGTGGGGGGCGCCGGGCGCAGTTAGCGGGCTAAACGTTGCGGCGGGCGAGCTGGCCGGGGCAGGCGCCGAGTGCGTTTAGCGGGCTAAATGTCGTTGGGGCGGGCGACCCGGGGTGCCGGATCAGGCGGGGACGGCGGCGGGTTTCGGGTGGGTGCCCGCGTCGTTGAGCAGGGGCGGCGGGGTCGGGGTGTTCAGCACCCCGTCGTCGAGCAGGCCTTCGCCGCGCGCGACGACGGTCGGCACCACGATCTGGCCCGCCACGTTCGTCGCGGTCCGCATCATGTCCATGATCGGGTTGACCGAGTAGATCAACGCGATGCCCAGCGCCACCTGCTGCGGGTTCAGCCCGATGAACGACGTGGTCAGCGTCAGCGCGGTCAGCCAGCCGGTGGTGCCCGCCGTGGCCAGCGCGCCGAGCACCGCCACGAACACGATCCCGACGTACTGCCAGAAGTTCAGCGTGACACCCGAAATGTTCGCGATGAAGATCGTGGCGATGGCGGGGAACACGGCCGCGCAGCCGTCCATCTTGGTCGCGCTGGCCAGCGGCGTCGCGAACGCGGCGTACCCGGGGTCGACGCCGAGGTTGACCGCGGACTGCCTGGTCAGCGGCAGGGTCGCCGAGGACGACTGCGAGGCGAACGCGAACTGGATGGCCGTCCACGACTTCGAGAAGAACTTGACCGGGCTGACCTTCGCCACGAACCTCAGGAGGATCGGGTACACCACGAACAGCACCAGCAGGCAGCCGACGTAGACCGCGACCGTGGTCGACAGCAGCGGGCGGAACAGCGCGTCACCGTAGTTCGCGACCGCGGCGCCGATCAGGCCGAGGATCCCGATCGGCGCGAGCCGCACGATCCAGCCGAGGTAGCGCTGCACGATCTCGAACACACTCGTCGTCAGGTCGACGAACGGCTTCGCCTTGTCACCGAGGGCGTACGCGGCGGAGCCGAGCACCAGCGCCAGGAACAGCACCTGCAGCGTGGCGCCCTCGGAGAAGGCCGAGAAGAAGTTCTCCGGGAGCAGGCCGTTGATGAACGCCTTCCACGAACCCCAGCTGTCGACGCTCTTCGCGGCTTTGGCGGTGTTCTTCGCGGTCGCCGCGATTCCGGCGCCGAGCCCGCCGCTGCCCGGGTTGAAGATCGTGCCCACGACGAGCCCGATCGCGACCGCGATCAGCGAGGTGATCCCGAACCACAGCACGGTCTTCCCGCCGAGCCTGGCCGCGGTGCGCCCGCCGCCGAGCTTCCGGAGGCTGTTGATGCCCACCACGATCGCGGTGAACACCAGCGGGATGACCGCGATCTGCAGCAGCCTGGTGAACGTCGAGCCGATCGTGTCGAGCGTGTCGGACAACCAGGTCGTCTCGGTCGTCCTGGCCAGGATGCCCAGCAGAACGCCCACGACCAGGGCGCCGATCACCGCGGCCGCGAACACCCGCGGCTTGGTGTAGGTCCGGATGAAAGACACGGGCTCTCCCCGATGCGTGAAAGTGTCGTCAACTACCGAATGCGGATAACAATCGGTCAGCGCGGACTCTTCCGCATCACCCGTTCGTGTGGGACCTGTCCCAAAATGCGAGATAAGTTCAGGAACCGGGGTGCGTCCACAGGTCGGTCACCGGCACCTCGACCCGGCGCAGCAGTTCCCTGGTGAGCGGGAGGCTGATGCCGATCACGCTCGACGGGTCCCCGTCGATGCCTTCGACGAACCAGCCGCCCAGCCCGTCGAGGGTGAAGGCGCCCGCCACGGCGAGGGGTTCGCCGGTGGCGAGGTAGGCGTCGAGTTCGGCTTCGTCCGGCTCGCCGAACCGGACCACGGTGGTGCGGGTGCCGCTCGCCTCCGCGATGACCGCGCCGTGCTCCACGCGCAGCACGGCGTGCCCGGTCAGGAGCTCGCCCGTCTTCCCGGCCATCGCCGCCCAGCGCTCCCGCGCGACCTCCGGCGTGCCCGGCTTGCCCATCAGCTCGCCGCCGATCGACAGCATCGAATCGCAGCCCACGACCACGCTCGACCCGGAATCCGGCAGCGTGCCCGCGACCGCGTGCGCCTTCGCCCCGGCCAGCGCCACGACGACGTCTTCGTGCGACGGGTCCCGGAGCTCCGCCGCGACGGCGTCTTCGTCGACGCCGGACACCACGACGCTCGGGTCGATTCCGGCCGCGCGCAGCACGGCGAGCCTGGCGGGAGAAGCGGAAGCGAGTACGAAGCGCACGGCGGCGAGCGTACCGGCCGCGGGTAGGCTGCCCGGAGCAGGCGGTTGCTGGTGAGTTCGTCGGACGAGGACACGGAAAAGTGGCAGCGGAAACGATCACCGTCGCGGTCATTGACGACCATCCCGTCGTGATCGCGGGCATCCGCGCCTGGTACCGCACCGCGGAACCGCCGATCGAGGTCGTCGCGGGTGGCCCTGACCTCGGTGTCGCCGTCGTCGGCCCCGGCGCTTCCGCCGACGTGGTGGTGCTCGACCTCCAGCTCTCCTCCGGCCCGCCCGCTTACCACGACCTCAAGCAGCTCGTCGAAGCGCAGCGCCAGGTGATCGTCTACACCATGCGCGAGGATTCCGAAGCGGCGCTGACCTGTCTCGACATCGGTGCCGCGACCTTCCTGACCAAGGCCGAAGGCGAGAAGCACCTCGTCGCCGCGACCCACGCCGCCGCGAACGGCCGCCCCTACACCCCGCCCGCGCTCGCCGGCGCGTTCGGCGCCGACAACGCCTCCACCCGCCCCGCGCTCGCGCCCCGCGAACTCGACGTGCTGATCGAATGGTTCCAGTCCGAGTCGAAGAGCATGGTCGCCGAAAAGCTCGGGCTCTCCGTGCGGACGGTCAACTCCTACCTCGACCGGGTGCGGATCAAGTACGCCAACGTCGGCCGCCCCGCCGCCACCAAGGCCAACCTCGTGGCGCGCGCCATCCAAGACGGCCTGGTCTCCCTCGACGATCTGTAGCCCCCGCACCCGGGTTCCGTACGAACGGACCGTTCGTACGCCCAGGGGAGCCCCTGATTTCAACGTTACCGTGGCGCACCGACAATTCTCGGTTCGTGCGGCCCTTACCCGTCCCCGAAGGTGGCTTTCAGGGCGGTAGATGAACCCAAGCCACCTTCGGGGCACGAGAATTCGGTGCGGCGCAACGAGATCAGGGCCACGTGGGTTTGTACGTGGCGTCGACCCATACCGTGGTCGGGCTGGTGACGGTGCGGACTTCGACGTTCCGGTGCGCCGAGGTGGGCACCTTGACCGCGGGATCGTCGGCGACGACGCTGACCCTGACCTCGTCGCCCAGCCGCAGCACGGTGGTGCGCGCCGCGGAACGGGCGGCGGCGAGCGCGGTCAGCGCCGGGTCCGTGAGCGCGCGCCGCACCTCGATCGGCAGTGCCGCCGCCTTGCCCCGCACCGCGAGCGCCACCACGACGCCGTTGCGTTCGGCGACGTCGATGCACGCGCGCAGTTCGTGGATGAGCTGGTCCTCGGTGTGCTCGCTTTCCGCGAACAGCCGCCGCATCCGCGCCACCTCCACCGCGGCGAGCCGCCGCACCTCGGGCGAGGCCGGGTCCGCCGAACCGTCGGCGATGCCGGTCAGCAACGGGATGAGGCTCGCCTGCAGCTCTTCGAACCGCCGTTGCCGGTCCGTGTGCACCAGTTCGGCCGCGGTTTCCTCGGCCCGCACCTTCGCCCGCTCCGCCGTGGTCGCGTGACCCTGCCGCTCGCACATCCGCAGCAAGGTGACCGCCGAGGCCACCGTGATCTGCAACGCGTATGTCCAAGTAGGACTGATCAACGCCTGCGCTAGCGCGCGCCCGCTCGTTTCGCCGAAGAAGTCCATCGTGGCGACCGTGACCGCGGCGTGCCCGCACAGGAACGCCGCCAGCCACGACGGTGGCTTGCTCAGCAGCGCGACCACGCCGAACCAGCCGGTTTCCTGGAACGGCCATGCTTCGGGGCCGGACACCGGGGACCCCGGTCCGTAATGGATTCCGATCGAAACGGAGACGGCGAGGGCGCCGACGACACCGGCGAGGACGACCGGACCCGGCTGGGGCACGCCTCGCACGGTCGCGGGCACGAACAGCGCCAGCACGACGGTGAGCAGCGCGTACGCGGTGAAGTCCGGCCACGGGTTCGGCACCGCGCTCGTCTGCGACAGCAGCACCGGCAGCGCGAGTCCGAAGTGGACAGCGCAGAGCATGAGCACGCTCGCCAGCCGCATTTCGCCAGCCAGCCCGTCGCCTGCCTCGCTCATCGTCCGGTCAGTCATCGGGCCACCTGAGCAGCACCGAGGTGCCCTCGCCCGGCGCCGAGCGCACCTCGGCGGAGCCGCCAGCGCGCGTCATCCGGCGTTGGACGGAGTGCCGGATTCCCCTGCGGTGCTCCGGTATCGCGGCCGGGTCGAACCCAGTGCCGCGGTCCCGGATTTCGACGACGACACTGCCGTCCGCCTGCACCACCGAGAGTTCCGCGGCGGCCGTCCCGGCGTGGCGCACGACGTTGCGCAACGACTCCACCGCGGCCGACAGCACCGCGCTCGCCGCGGCCGACGGGAGCGGCAGCGACGACGGCATGGTCACGTCGACGCGCAGGGGGAGGAGCGCGATCTCGTCGGCCAGCTTGGCGACGAGATCGACCGTCGCCGGGCCCGCCACACCATCGCGCAAGCGTTTCAGGTCGCGCCTCGCCTGCACGCGCAGCCCGCCGACCTCCTCCGGCCCGGCGGTGGCGACCATCATCAGCGTGGCGCACGCGGTGTCGTGCAACGACGAAAGGTGCTCCGCTTCGGCGGCACGGCGCGCTTTCGCGACATCGGCGGCTTCCCTGGCCGCGCCGGTCCTCGTCAGCACGGCGTCGACCGCGCGGCTCTTCGTCCACAGCAGCCACGAAATCATCGCCGACAACGCGGCTTCGACCAGTATCCAGCCGCCGATCGGCAGGATCGCGCCCCAGCGCTCGGGCGCCGTGGCGACGGCGCCGAGCACGTCGGCACCGACCAGGACGAGTGCGGCCACCGCGCCGAGCTTCGGCCCGCTCGACGGCTGCAGGGTGACCACGATGACGGACACCAGGATGCACACCCAGGTGCTGCCGTGCGGCGCGTCGGCGGGCACCGTCCACGGCTGGCTCAGCGCGAGCAGCCCGGTGACGGCGAGGTCGGCGCCGAACAGCCAGCGCGGGCGGCGATGGGCGAGCGCGGCCGCCACGAGGCTCCACGCGATGGCGATCACGACGGCGGCGATGGTCGCCGGAACCCGCTCCGGCGTCGCCGAGACCACGCCGAGCAGGCCGCTCACCACGACGACGGCCACGCGGACACGACCGAGGATCTTGGCGAACAGCCCGGAAAGCGTGCTCTCGACCGTCCCCGGTGCGTCCATCGGATCCCCTCGCCACTTCGTGCGCCGATCATTCCAGTGGTGGTGCGGAACGCGAAAGCGGCCGTTGACCGGAACGGAACTCGCGTGCGACCGTCACGGGTGTTGCCGAATTGTGACCTGGGGCACTCGATCGCGGGGCTAGTTTGTTGTGGCTCGCAACATATCGATTGATCCCTTCCGAGCGATTCCGGAGGAGCCCATGCCGTTCCGCCTCCGCGTCCGAAGAAGCCCGAGGACGCCCACCCTGGTGCTCGCGAGCGTGCTCGCCGCGGGCACCGCGCTGGCCCCCGCCGGGGTCCACGGTGCCGCTGCCGCGCCCGCGGTGAAGCCGCCGCTCTACGAGGACGCGTCGAAACCGGTTTTCCAGCGCGTCGACGACCTGATGCGCCGGATGAGCCTTGACGACAAGATCGCCCAGATGCTCCAGGCCGAGCGCAACGCGACCACCCCGGCTTCGGCGGCGAAGCTCCGGCTCGGCTCGATCCTGTCCGGCGGCGGCTCCTCGCCGACGCCGAACACGGCGGAGTCCTGGGCCGACACCTACGACGCGTACCAGCGCGCCGCGGTCGACACCCCGCTCGGCATCCCGACGATCTACGGCGTGGACGCGGTGCACGGCAACAACAACGTGTACGGCTCGACGGTCTTCCCGCACAACGTGGGCCTCGGCGCGGCGCACGACCCGGCGCTGGTGCAGAAGATCGGCCGCGCCACCGCGGAAGAGGTGTCCGCGACCGGCGTCGACTGGGACTTCGCGCCATGCCTGTGCGTGGTGCGGGACGAACGGTGGGGCCGGTCCTACGAGTCCTTCGGCGAAAAGCCGGAGAACGCGGTCGGCAACGCGACCGTGATCAACGGCCTCCAGGGCGAATCGCTCAACGGGCCCGCCTCGGTGCTCGCCACCGCGAAGCACTTCATCGGCGACGGCGGCACCACCGGTGGCGTCGACCAGGGCAACACCGAGATCAGCGAGAAGGAGTTGCGCGCGACACACCTGCCGCCGTTCAAGGAGGCGATCAAGCGCGGCGTCGGCTCGTTCATGGTCAGCTTCAACAGCTGGAACGGGGTCAAGGACCACGGCAACAAGTACCTGATCACCGAGCTGCTGAAGCACGAACTGGGCTTCACCGGTTTCGTGGTGTCGGACTGGAACGGCATCGACCAGATCGACGGCCAGCCCGGGTTCACCCCGGCCGAGGTGACCCAGGCCGTCAACGCGGGTATCGACATGTTCATGGTGCCGTCGGACTACGAGAAGTTCATCGGCTACCTGAAGTCCGAATACCAGGCGGGGCGCATCCCGATGTCCCGCATCGACGACGCGAACCGCCGCATTCTCACCAAGAAGTTCGAGCTGGGCCTGTTCGAGCGCCCGCTGGCGGACCGCTCGTACCTGCAGACCGTCGGCAGCAAGGAGCACCGCGCGCTCGCGCGCCAAGCCGTCCGCGAATCGCAGGTGCTGCTGAAGAACGACGGCGCGCTGCCGTTGAAGAAGAACGGCAACCGGATCTTCGTGGCGGGCAAGAACGCCAACGACATCGGCAACCAGGCGGGCGGCTGGACGATTTCGTGGCAGGGGCAGAGCGGCCCGGCGATCCCGGGCAGCACGATCCTCGACGGCATCAAGGCGGCGGCGGGCAAGTCGACGAAGGTCGCCTACGACCGCGAGGCCGACGGGATCGACAAGAGCTACAAAACCGCCGTGGTCGTGATCGGCGAAACGCCGTACGCGGAAGGCAAGGGCGACCGTCCCGACGGGCTGAACCTCGACCCCGAGGATCTCGCGACACTGGCGAAGGTGAAGGCGACCGGGGTGCCGACCGTCGCGGTGCTGGTGTCGGGCCGTCCGCTCGACGTGTCGAAGCAGCTCCCCGGCCTCAACGCGTTCGTCGCGTCGTGGCTGCCGGGGACCGCGGGTGAAGGGGTCGCCGACGTCCTCTTCGGCGACTACAAGCCGACCGGCAAGCTGGCCGTGAGCTGGCCCGCCACCGCGACGCAGGAGCCGGTCAACGCGGGCGACGGCAAGAAACCGCTGTTCCCGTACGGATTCGGGCTCACCTACCAGAAGTAACCGGTCCGAAGCCGAGGCCCGTCGCTCGTTCTCGCGAGCGGCGGGCCTTCGTCGTTCCGCGAACGCTTTCGCCCACTCCGGCAGAGACGTTGTAGCGGCAGGGGGCGTTCGGCCTCCCGCCGGGAACGACTGGGGGCTGGGCGGACATGGCGGTGCATCCCGGGGTCGAACGCGCCCGAAAACCGGTTGGGGCGGAAGAGAAATCCTCTCTCCGGCTCGTTTTCGGAGTCGGCTCGCTCGCGGCGCTGGTGTTCGCGCTGGCGAGCGCGCACCTGATCGACGACACCTACATCACGCTGTCCTACGCGCGGAACCTCGCCTTCCACGGCCGGTGGGGCCTGCTCGCCGACGCCACCGCCAACACGGCGACCTCGCCGTTGAACGTCCTGACGCTGGGCGCGCTGACCTTCGTGACCAGGAACGCGGTCTTCGCCGCCGGGGTGTCCTTTGTGGTCAGTCAGGTGCTGACCGCGCTGGCGCTGCGGCGAATCGGCGCGGCGACGAGACTTCCGCGCTGGTTCGCCCCGGTGACCACGGTCGTGCTCGTGGTGAACCCCGTGCTGCTGTCGTCGATCGGGCTCGAAGTGGCGCTCGGCGTCGCCGGGACGACGTGGCTGCTCGTGTTCGCGCACGAGCGGCGGCCATTCGCGCTCGGGCTGGTGGCCGGTGTGCTCGCGCTCGTCCGGCTGGACCTCCTGGTCGTGGCCGCGGTGGTGGTGCTGGCGCGGCGGCGGTGCTGGGCCGGGCTGTGGCGGACCGCGCTCGGCGCCGGGCTGGTGGCGGCGCCATGGTTCGCGCTGAGCTGGTTCGCGCTCGGCGCGGCGGTCCCGGACACGCTGGTGATCAAGACGCAGCAAGGCGCTCAACGCGCGTGGGGGCAGTGGGACTTCTCGAACGGCCCCGCGCTGTACTGGCGGACTTTTCCTTGGCAGGTGGCGCTTTCGTTCGCGCCGGTCGTGCTGGCGGCGGTGGCGGGTCTGATGTGGACGGTCGCACTGGCGCGCCGTTCGGCCGTGGCGAGGCGCACCGCGCCGTTCGCCGTGCTCGCGCTGGCCGGTGCCGCGTACTGCATCGTCTACATCGGACTGCGGGTGCCGCCGTACCACTGGTACTACGGTCCCGGCATCGCCTGCGCCACGGTTTTCCTGTGCGCGGTGGCGGCTTCGCTGCGCAGGACCGTTGCCGTCCGGTGGCTGGCGGCGGCGCTGGCCGGTGCGAGCGCGTGGTCCTACGCGGCCGACGGGCTGCCTCGCGACTTCGCGCCGATCACGTCGAACTACACCTCCAGCGCGCAGTACGCCGAGATCGGCAGGGAAATCGGTGCCCTCGTGGGCGACGGCGTGGTCGCGAGCGCGGGCGAAATCGGGGTGCTCGCCTACACGTGCGACTGCGCGGTGGTCGACGTGTTCTCCGACCGCGGCCTGCTCCGCGACGCGATCGCGGCCGCGAAGGCGACCGCGGGCCCGGTGACGCGGGCGCTGCTGGAGGTCAACTTCCGCTTCTTCGCGCCCGAGGCGCCGAGGCGGGCGGACTTCGTGCTGGAGCGGCATTCCGGCGGCCCGCCGCCGGGCGCGGTGGCGCACTGGCGGATCGCCGCGCCGATGCTGGGCCCCGGCGACCTCTACCTCCGCGCGGCGCACTGATCCGGATCGGGGCCCGCTCACCTGCCCCGAAGGTGACCTTCGGGGCGCTCAATGCCCTGAAAGCCACCTTCGGGGCAGGGGTCAGCTCACCGGGGCCGGTTCCGCGGCGGGAGTCTGCCGGGGAACGTGGCCGGAGGCGGTGCCGCGTTTCATCGTCGCGGCCGCCACCACGCCGAGCAGCAGCACACCGATCGGGAGCAGCAGCGAGGTCTTCGCGGCGTCGGTCAGTCCATTGTGGACGACATTGGTCGCCACCTCGCCGATCCGCGCGGCGACGTCGGCTGGCACGCCCGGCGGCAGCGCGGGTGCGGCGCTGGCGCCGAACTCGTTCGCCGAAGCGCCGGCGAAGCCTTCGACGAACTGCTGTCGGAACTCCGGCGGCAGCGCGCTCGACGCCTTCTCGGCCTCCGAACTGAGCGATCCGGCGATCTGCGCCTGCAGCAGCACACCCATCGCCGCGCTGCCGAGCACACCGCCGACCTGGCGCGCGGTGTTGTAGATCCCCGACGCGGCACCGGCGAGCGGACGGTCCACACCGGACATCGTGGCGTTGCTCATCGGCGCGAAGATGAAGCCCATCCCGAGCCCGGTCACGCAGAGCCCGGGGATCAGCGCCCACGGGTTCGTGTCCGGCTGGGCCTGCCAGGCGAGGACGCCGAGACCGGCGGCCATCGCGGCGAGCCCGCCCATCATCAGGTACTTCGCGCTCATCCGGTCCGACAGCCGCCCGGCGAGCGGTGCCGCGACGCCGGAGAGCAGCGACATCGGCGCGGTCAGCAGCCCGGCCATGGTGGGGGAGAGCCCGACCACGGACTGGATGTAGATGGTGATCGGCACGAACATCCCGACCAGCCCGAACTGCAGCGCGGTCCCGGTCGCGGTGCCCGCCGAGAAGTTCCGGTTGCCGAACACCCGCAGCGGGATCAGCGGTTCCTTGCGGTTGTAGCGCTGCCACACCACGAACGCGACGAGGAACACGACCCCGGCGCCGATCAGCTCGAACACGGTGATCCCGCCCGCGACGGTGCCCCAGTGGTACTGCTGCCCGTTCTGGATGCCGAACACGACGCAGAACAGGCCCGCCGCGGAGAGGAAGATGCCGAGCAGGTCGAACGAGTGCGCGTGCTTCGGCTGCCAGTCCGGCACCAGCACGAGCGTCATCACCAGCGTCACCACGCCGATCGGCACGTTGACGTAGAAGATCCACTCCCAGCCGAGGTGGTCGACCAGCACGCCGCCGAGCAGCGGGCCGGTGATCGAGGCGACCCCGGCGACCGCGCCCCACACGCCCATCGCGCCGCCGCGCTTCGCGGGCGGGAAGAGGTGGCCGATGAACGCGAGCGTCTGCGGTGTCATCAGCGCGGCGCCGAGCCCCTGCACCGCGCGCGCCGCGATGAGCATTTCGACGGTGCCCGCGAGCCCGCACCACAGCGACGCCGCGGTGAACACGACCAGCCCGGCGACGAAGACGCGCTTCGGGCCGAAGCGGTCGCCGAGCCTGCTGGTGAACAGCATCGGCACCGCGTAGGTGAGCAGGTAGACGCTGCTGACCCAGACCACCGCGTTGAGCCCGGCGCCGAGGCCGCGCAGCATCGCCGGGATGGCGATCATCACGATGGTGGTGTCCAGCAGAATCATGAAGAAACCGAGGCACAGCGCGGAAAGCGCGGCCCACGGGTTAACCGGTCTTGTCATTGCCCCTGTCCTCATGGGAATCCTCGTCGCCGACGAGGCGTAGATCGGTGGTCCGGTGGCGGTCGGCGTGCTGCCATTCGAGCCGCCCGGATTTGATGTCGTCGATGAGCTTTTCGGTCCAGGCCAGCTCGAACTCCGTCCGCGCGGCCGTGAACCGCCAATCCACCCAGTAGATCTCCGGGACTTCTTCGTCCTGGAGCTGTTTTTCGTACACGCGGAATCCCGCGATCGTCGCCCTGAGCTTCATCGCGCGGTTGATGAGCTGCTCGACCACCACGCCGGGGTCGAGATCGTCGATGACCGCGAGCCCCGAGGTGTATTCGGGCCGTTCGTCGGCGACGGTGCCCAGGATCGCGACGGCGCGCGCGACGAAGGCGGCCCTGCCCTCGTCGGTCATCCCGTAGACCGTCCGCTCCGGCCGCCTGCCGTCGCGCTGTGTGTCCACGACGCGGATGTATCCGTTGCCGAGTAGCCGGTCGACCGTGTGGTACAGCGAGCCCGGCTTGATGTTGACCCGGTTGTCGACGCACCGGTCCCGCATCAGCTGGGCCATTTCGTACGGGTGCAACGGCTTCTCGTGCAGCAGTTCGAGCACCGCGAGCGCGAGCGGCGTCAACTTCGGTGGTGCCATCGTCTCGTGCTCCGCTCCGATGAGTCCGCGTCGTTTATTCCACGTGGACTATACGGCTCGGGCTAGCAAGCTGTCGATGCCGTTCCCGAAGTGCTTCGGTTACGCAGTGTGAAAAGAGGCGGGCCCCCTTCGCGATGCGAAGGGGGCCCGCTCTGGAGGGGGTCAGCGCGTCGGCAGCGTCACCGAAGTCCGGTTGAGGTCCACGGTCACCTTCGGCAGCTTCGCCGGTGCCGCGATGGTGCTCGCGTCGGTGCCGCCGATGACGAGCCCGATCCGGTGCCCCGCCGGGAAGACGTGGTCCACAGTGGACAGTCGGAAGGTCATCGTGTACGGCTGGCCCGGCGTGAGCTGGCGCGGGGTGCTGAGCGAGGCGTAGTTGGCGAGATCGGCCCAGCCCCTGGCGACGATCTGCCCGCTCACGTTCGCTTTGACCGCCTCGGTGTCCTTGTAGCAGGCGTCGTCGCCGGGACGGTTCTCTCCCCAGCACGATTCCGTGGTCAGGTTCCGGATGCCTTCGCCCTCTTCGCCGCGGATCGTCGCCGGGCCGAAGTCCACCAGCATCGCCGAAAGGTGCGCCGTCGAGGTCGACGGTGTCGCGGTCACGGTGACGCCGCCGATACCGGAGACCTGCTTGTCGGCTGGCAGCGCGGTGGTGCTGAACAGCACCCGCGACGGTGACGGGTCACCGGGCTTGGCGATCCAGCTCTCCGCGGCGCTCTTCCCGTCGTCGGTGAAGGATTCGCGGGTCCCGGCCGGTGCCTGCGCCGAGCCGAGCACGCCGACGCCCGCGGTGCTTCCGTTGGCGGGGAAGAACTTCTCCGCGCGCACGCCCTCGGCGGGGAACGCCTTGTCGTCGACCCACTTGTCGGGGCTGCGCTCGACGGAAGCCTGCGGCTCGTTCTCGATGCCGTTGTGCACGTCAAGCAGCCAGCGGTCGAACCAGCGGTGCAGCGTGTCCACCCAGGCCTGGCGGCGGAAGTCGAACGGGTCGACGTGGCCGGTCTGCGACAGCCAGATCTTGCGCGGGGTGGTCGGCGGCAGCGCGTTCCACCACTGGCCGTAGTTGATCGTCTTGACGTTGTGGTCGTTCTGCCCGTGCACCACGAACACGCTCGCCTTGACCTTGCCCGCGTTGGGCACGAAGTCGTGGCCAGCCCACATCGGGGTGAAGTCGCCGTTGGACGGTGAGCCCGCCTTCAATTCCTGTTGCACGGCCGAACAGTGCGCGCGGCCCCATTGGCTTTCCTGGCTGTTGGTCAGCGCGTCGATCGTGCCGCTGGTGTAGGAGACGCCGTCCGAGCGGTAGTAGTCGTACCAGGAGCTGATCGCGGCGATCGGCACGATCGTGCGCAGCCCGTCGACCCCGGTCGCGGCGACCCCGTTGGCCACCGTGCCGTCCCACGACTTGCCGATCATGCCGGTGGCGCCGGTCGTCCAGTCCGCGGAGACCTTGGTGCCGCCAGTCACCGCGGTGTACCCGGCGGCGCGGCCGTTCAGCCAGTCGATCACCGACTTCGCTGACTGCACGTCACCGGGGCCGCCCGCGTCGAGGCAGCCGCGCGACCGCGAGGTGCCCGCCACGTCCACCAGCACTACGGCGTACCCGCGGGGCACGAAGTAGTTGTCGTAGAACAGCGGGTACTTCACGGCCTTCCCCGCCTGGTCGTACGTCTTCAGCTCGCTCTCGTTGCCGCGGCCGAGCGTCTGGTAGTAGGGGCTCGCGTCCATGATCACCGGGACCTTCTGGCCCCGCGCCGCCGGTTCCGACGGCCGGATGATGTCCGCGGCGACCCGGTCCGGTTTGCCGTCGCGGTCCAGATCGGTGCCGGTCTCGACCCACACCGACTCCCTGATCGCGGCGGCGGCCGAGAACACCGGCTGCGTGACGCCGTTCTTCAGCTGGAACGCGGGTGCCTTCTGCGCGCTCGCGGGCACCGTGCCCGCCAGCGCCAGCAAGGCGGTGAACACCACGAGCAGCAGTGACCTGCGGGACATGCTTCGAACCCCCATGCGACGAGCCGGGCCGGACAGCTCACCGTAGATCCGCGTTTCCGGCGGCGGCACAGCCGAAAGTTTGGAGGTGGCACACTGTCGGCGATCCAGCGCACAGGAGGACCTCGGTGACCTTCGCCGTCGGCATCTTCGACCTGTTCACCTACGCCGTGCCGGGCGTGTTCCACGTGGCATTCCTCGCCTACCTCGCGTCGCGGCTGCACGTGGTGGACCTCGGCCGCGTGACCTCGATGCCCGCCGCGCTGCTGGTGATCGTCGTGGTGGTCCTCAGCTACGTGCTCGGCCACGTCACCTACGAGCTGTGGGCGCTGGTGGACAAGGTGCTCCCGGCCAAGGGACAGACCCAGCGGACGCGGGAGCGGTTCTTCGACCGGAACCCGCGGGCCCGCGACCGCGCCTTCGCCGACGCCAACTGGGCGCTGCTGCGGACCGGGATCGCGGTGCACGACAAGGAGGCCGCCGCGCACATCGACCGGCTGATGTCGCAGGCGCTGATGGTGCGGAACCTGACCCTGCCGCTGGCGTTCGGGTTCGTCGCGGCGCTGGCGGAACTCGCCTTCGGCGGGCACCGCCTCGAGGCCGGGTGCTGCGCGGTCGTGCTCGCCGCCGGTGTCGCCGGGTCGTATGCCGAAGGGCGCACCCTGATGCGGTGGGCGCACCTGCGCACCCTGGAAACCTGCTTCTGGCTGCCCGACCTCGACGCGACCCTGGCGCCCGCCGACGACGTTTAGCCCGCTAAACGTCGAGGCCGGTGGAGCCGTCGATCTGCTCGCGGAGGATGTCGGCGTGCCCGGCGTGCCGCGCGGTCTCCTCGATCAGATGCGTGTAGATCCAGCGCAGCGACACCTCACCGCGCCTCGGATGGCGGCCGATGTCGTCCAGCTCGAAGCGCGCCGCGGTCTCGCGGGAGCGCTGGCACTCGGCGTCGTAGTCGGCGAGCAGGCCGTCGACCGTGTCCTCCGGGGTCATCCGCAGATCGCCGTCGATGTCGTCCGGCGTCGACGGGCTCGCGGGCAGCTGATCCGCGGGGGTACCGGCCAGCACCTGCTGGATCCAGCTCTGCTCGACCCAGCGCAGGTGCTTGACCAGCCCGCCGATCGTGGTCCCCGACGGCACCGTGCTGCGCCGGGCGTCCACTTCGGACAGACCGTCGAGCTTGCCGCGCAGGATCGCGCGGTAGGTGTCGAGGAACGCTTCGAGCGTTTCCCGCTCACCCGCCGTCGTGGTCCTGGTGGCCTTCGAGAGCGCGTCGGTCACCGCGGCAGACCGGACGCTCGCCAGGCACCGGGGCCAGGGTGGTGCGGCGCGCGGACGAGCGCCGACCGGTCCGCCCACGCGGACCGGCGCCGCGGCTTCTCCGGTTCCGCGCCCGCGGACGCGGCAGCGGCGATGACGGCGGTCAGCGCGGCGAGTTCGGCATCGTCGGGCGTGCCCCGCACGACCCGCAGCAGCGGACGCGGGGTCTCGGCATCTTCAGCTTCGGCACTCACAGCGGAATGTTCCCGTGCTTCTTCGGCGGCATGGTCTCGCGCTTCTCCCGCAGCAGGTTCAGCGCTCGCGCCACGTGGCCGCGGGTGTGGGCGGGCACGATCACCGAGTCGACGTAGCCCCGCTCGGCCGCTTCGTACGGGTTCAGCAGCGTGTCCTCGTACTCCTGGATCAGCTCGGCCCGCAGCGCTTCGACGTCCTTGCCTTCGTCGGCGGCGGTCTTGAGCGTCTTGCGGTACACGATGTTCGCCGCGCCCTGCGCGCCCATCACGGCGACCTGCGCGGTCGGCCACGCCAGGTTCAGGTCCGCACCGAGGTGCTTGGAGCCCATCACGTCGTACGCGCCGCCGTAGGCCTTGCGCGTGATGATGGTGATCTTCGGGACGGTCGCTTCGGCGTAGGCGTAGATCAGCTTCGCGCCGCGCCGGATGATGCCGTTCCACTCCTGGTCGGTGCCGGGCAGGAACCCTGGCACGTCGACGAAGGTCAGCACCGGCACGTTGAACGCGTCGCAGGTGCGGACGAACCGGGCGGCCTTCTCGGAGGCGTCGATGTCGAGGCAGCCCGCGAACTGGGTCGGCTGGTTCGCGACGATGCCGACGCTGTGCCCGTCGACCCGGCCGAACCCGACGATCACGTTCGGCGCGAACAGCTCCTGCACCTCGAGGAACTCCCCGTCGTCGAGGACGCGGGTGATCACCTCGTGCATGTCGTAGGGCTGGTTCGGCGAGTCCGGGATGAGGGTGTCCAGCTCGCGGTCGGTTTCGGTGGCTTCGTCGAAGAAGCCCCCCGGCTCGGCGGGCGTGTCGAACACCGGCGGCTCGGCGAGGTTGTTCTCCGGCAGGAACGAGAGCAGCTCCTTGACGTAGGAGATGGCGTCCTCTTCGTCCGAGCCGAGGTAGTGCGCGTTGCCCGACTTCGTGTTGTGCGTCCGCGCGCCGCCCAGCTCCTCGAACGTGACCTCCTCGCCGGTCACCGTCTTCACCACGTCGGGGCCGGTGATGAACATGTGGGAGGTCTTGTCGACCATCACCACGAAGTCCGTGAGCGCGGGGGAGTAGACGTGCCCGCCCGCGTTCGCGCCCATGATCAGCGAGATCTGCGGCACCACGCCGGAGGCCCGCACGTTGCGGGTGAAGATCTCGCCGTAGAGCCCGAGCGAGACGACGCCCTCCTGGATCCGCGCGCCGCCGCCCTCGTTGATGCCGATGATCGGCCTGCCGGTCTTGATCGCCAGGTCCATCACCTTGACGATCTTCTCGCCGTACACCTCGCCGAGCGACCCGCCGAACACGGTGACGTCCTGGCTGAACACGCACACCGGGCGGCCGTCGACGGTGCCGTAACCGGACACCACGCCGTCGCCGTACGGGCGGTTCTTCTCCTGGCCGAAGTTGGTCGAGCGGTGCCGGGCCAGCTCGTCCAGCTCGACGAACGACCCCGGGTCGAGCAGCAGGTCGATCCGCTCGCGCGCGGTCTTCTTGCCCTTGGCGTGCTGGCGCTCCACCGCGCGGGCCGAGCCCGCGTGCACCGCCTCGTCGTAGCGGCGGTACAGGTCGGCCAGCTTGCCGGCCGTGGTGTGGATGTCCGGCTCTTCCTCCGGCGGCGTTCCGATCGGCTCCGTGGCGCTGCTCATGGACGGGGAGCTTATCCAGGGTCGGCGGTTCTCACAGGTGTGACGTCGGGAACGTCACCGGAGTTAGGGGTGCCCCCGCTACCCTCCCGGCATGGCCGTACCCCTTTCCGACGAGGTCCGCGCGCTGGTCGACGGACGGAACTACGCCACGCTCGCGACCCTGGACCCGGACGGCGGCCCGCAAACCCGTGTTCTTTATCGGGCGTCAGAATTTGCGCTGCCGGGGGCGTAGCTCTGGAGGTGAGGCGGAGGTTGGCCGCGTGGGACGCCCCCGCCATCGCAAATTCAGGGAGCCTGGCGGCTCCGCGCCCGACTTGGACGCTCCCCGGCGCGCTTCGCGCACCGGCTCGCCGGTGCCTGGCTGGCCTGGCAATGGCCGCGCCTCCGGCGCGGACCTCGCTTCGCTCGGGGCATGGCGGGTCGTCGTCAGGGTGACCCCGATGAAGGGCACCGGCCGCCTGCCCGACGGCCGCCGACGACATTTAGCCCGCTAAATGCAGGCCAGGGCCCTGCGGCACTCTGCGCGCCCGCTGACGACGTTTAGCCCGCTAACTGCACTTGGCGGCCGCCCACGTCCCCCGCTCGCCCGCCTACCCTCCGAGTGCCGCGAGGTCCGGGCCGAAGGCGCGGCCATGCAAAACCCAGCCAGGCACCCGGCGATCCGGTGCGCCCCGCGCGCCGGGAGCGTGCAGTCGGTCGCAGGGCCCCTGGGGCCCTCTAAATTTGCGATGGCAGGGCGCACCCCGCGACAAACCGGCGGGTCGAGCTGGGAGCCGCGCCCTGGCAGCGCAAATTTTGCCGACCGATAAAAACACAGCCCGATATCAAACAAGGCCGCTTTCGTAGGCGGCGATCACGAGCTGGGCGCGGTCTCTGGCGCCGAGCTTGGCCAGCAGGTGCCCGATGTGGGTTTTCACGGTCGCCTGGCTGAGGTGCAGGTGCGCGGTGATCTCGGTGTTGGAGAGCCCGCGCGCGATGAGGGTGAGCACCTCGCGTTCGCGCGCGGTCACTCCGGTGAGGTCGCGGGTGGTGCGCGGGGTCGCGCTGGCCGCGAATTCGGAGATCAGCCGCCGGGTGACGCTGGGCGCGAGCAGCGCGTCGCCCCGAGCCACCAGCGAGATGCCGCTCAGCAGCGTCGCCGGGGGCGTGTCCTTCAGCAGGAAGCCGCTCGCCCCGGCGCGTAGCGCGGCGTAGACGTACTCGTCGAGGTCGAAAGTGGTGAGGATGAGTACGCGCGCCGACGACGAGCCGGAGCCGCAGATCCGGCGGGTCGCTTCGATCCCGTCCATCTCCGGCATCCGCACGTCCATCAGCACCACGTCGGGGCGTTCCTTCTCGGTGACCTCGACGGCTTCGGCCCCATCGCCCGCCTCGCCGATGACCGTGAGTCCGGGCGTGGCGTCGACCAGCACCCGGAAGCTCGCGCGCAGCAGCGCCTGGTCGTCGGCGATCAGCACGCGCACGTCCTCGCTCATCCGGGTTCCCCGTTCGTGGTCGGAAGCGTTGCCGCTACTCGGAAACCGCCGCCCGGCCGCGGCCCCGCGGTCAGGTCGCCGCCGTACAGGAGCGCCCGCTCGCGCATCCCGACCAGGCCGTGCCCGCCGCCCTCCACCGGGGTTCGCGCGCCCGTGCCGTCGTCGGTGACTTCGATCCGGACGGTATCGCCGTCCCCGTCGACGAGCACCGTGCACCGCGCGGGCGCGGCGTGCTTGACCACGTTCGTCAGCGATTCCTGCACGATCCGGTACACCGACAGCCCGATCGCCTCCGGCAGGTCCGCCACGCCGCGTACGTCGAGGTCGACCTGGACGCCGCCGATCTCGGCGCGCTTCGCGAGCGCCGCCAGCGCGGACGGGCCCGGGGCCGGTGCCAGCTCCGCGGAGTCGTCGGCGCGCAGCACGCCGAGCATGCGGCGCAGGTCGGCGAGGCCGTCGCGGCTGGTGCTTTCGATGATCCGCAACGCGTCGACGGCCTCTTCGGGGTTCTGCGCGGCGACGTGGTTGGCCACCGCCGCCTTGACCGCGATCAGGCTCATGCTGTGCGCCACCACGTCGTGCAGCTCGCGGGCGAGGCGGAGCCGCTCGTCGGCCAGCGCGCGTTCGTGGTCCCGTTCCGTGGTCCGCGCCCGCTCCTGACGGCGAACCCGCACCGCGAACCCGCTGACCCAGCCGAGGCAGGCAGGCAGCCAGGACGCGGCCGTGTACCCCGCGACGTCCGACAGGTCGCCCCACATCGGGCCCGGCGCGAGGTAGTGACCGGCGAGCAGGGCGCCCGCGATGCCGACGGCGGCGGACACCAGCGCGGCGACGGATCGCCGCGGCGGTTCGCGCAGCGCGACGAGGTACAGCACGAAGCCGACGCCGAGGAACGGCTCGCGGGTCATGCCGAGCAGGACCGCCCCGGCCGAACCGGCGACCTCCACACCGAGCGTGACGAGGGGCCACAGCCGCCGCGCCGCGAGCGGTGCCGCCACCGCCGCGGCGGCGAGCCAGCCGAGCCACACCGGGCCGTCGAACGCGGGCTGCCCGCCACCGGACACGGACGTGGTGAAGGTGAGGTACACCAGGAACCACACGACGGCGGCGGCCAGGTCGAACGCGACGAGATGCGCGCCGCGCGGCAGCCGGGACAGGTCCATGGGCGTCACGGTAGCCGCGCGCGGGGGCCCGCGCGTCGGACCCGCGGAGGTCATACCCAGGGTGGAGGGCGCCGCGCCGGACCAGAGCACTGTCCGATGTGGTCAGACGGAGCCGCTGCCATCGTCGAGGCATGGATTCTTCTTCAGCCGCAACCAAAACCTACTGGTTTCCCGGGCGGTGAGCGGTCGGGTTTCACTGGTGGCCGCGCCGGTGCCGCTGCTGACCGGCGTGCTCGCGGTGGCGGCCCGTATCGGCCGCACGCACCCGAAACTCGCCGACGTGCAGGGGCTCTGAGCGGCGGCGACGTTCCTCCGGAGGCCGGAGTCCCCGTAGGTGGCCTTCGGGGCGCAGACGCCGCAAACTCCACCCTCGCGACAAATTCCTGCCACCCGCGCGGGCCTGCGGTGGGCTTTCGGGTGCCCCGAAAGATGCTCCTATAGATGTCATGGAGTGGCCTTCAGCGACTCCGGTGCCGCGAACTTCGCTCTGGTAGGGGGCTTCTGCTGCCTCGGCGGGGATCTTCCTGGTGCCCCGAAGGTGACCTTCAGGGCATCTAGAGGCTGTTGCGTTTTGACTTTTCGCCCGCGGCGCCACCGAACTAGATTCGGTGACGGAGCATGATCACCGTCGATTCAACGGGTGTTCGACTCCCCGTCCTTCGGTTCATCAAGTTGATCTTGATCGGCGAAATCAAACTGCGACAGCCTCTCTAGCGCCCCGAAGGTCACCTTCGGGGCATGCGCGTCGCGGTGGTTGGGCGTGCGAGGGGTGGATTTGTGTCGTCTAGCGCCCCGAGGGTGGCTTTCGGGGCGTGCGCAGCCGTGCCCGGACGCCTGCGAGGGCCGGGAAAGTGGCGCTAGTGTCCCCGAGGGTGGCCTTCGGGGACCAAGCGGAGCCCCGCCACCGATCTCGCGGCACCCCGCGACGCGCACCCGCCATCACTGTGACCTTCAGGGACCTGAGCGCCCCGAAAGCCACCTTCGGGGCATCGGCGGCCGGGCAAGAAGCTTCAGGCGTATTCGGCGGCGAGTTCGGCCGCGCGGTCCCATACCGACCAGCCGATTTCGCGGCCGTCCAACCGCGCTTCGAGCACTTCGAGGGCGGCGTGCCAGGCTCCGATCATCTCGTTCGCCTCCACGCCTTCGTGCGACGGGAAAACGTCGGTGAACACCAGCAGGCACCCGCCGTCGCGTTCGGTCAGTTCGAAGCGCAGCGTTTCGCCGCCCCAGGTGTATTCGAGCGTGCTCGGCGGGTCCGACACCACGATCTCGCCCGAGGTGGGTTCGTGCTCGGGGAACGCGGTGAGCCGGAAGACGACCTTCTCGCCCGCGGGCCCGGTGAGGTCGGGATCGGCGGGGAACCACGCGCGAAGGTGCTCGGATTCGGTGAGCGCGCGCCAGACCTTTTCCCTCGGGTGGGCCAAAACTCGTTCGAACCGCAGCGCGGTCCTGCCGCCCTCGGCCGGGATCAGCTTGCCGTGCATGGGTTTCCTCCGTCAGGGCATCGTGTCGAGGTGGCGTTCCAACGCGTCGAGGCTGTCGTTCCACAGCCTGCGGTACGGCGCGAGCCAGTCGTCGATTTCGCGCAGCGGCTCGGTGCGGAGCCGGTACCAGCGGCGCTGGGCGTCCTGGCGTACTTCGACGAACCCCGCTTCGCGCAACACTTTCAGGTGCTTCGACACCGCGGGCTGGGTGAGCGTCAGCTGTTCGACGAGATCGCCGACGGGGCGCTCGCCGGAGCGCAGGATGTCGAGGATCTCGCGCCGCCGCGGCTCGGCCAGCACTTCGAACGTGGTTGCCATACCGGCAATATACCTTCTGAGACATATACCCTGCAAGAACGTGTCCGTATTGCGAAGTTTGCGGGCGAAGTATTAATTTGCGCGCCACGCAAGTTTGTCGGTACCGTGGCGACGTGACTGAGGGGAAGCGAAAGGAATCGTCCTTTCGCGAGTACAAGAAGAACGCCGCGCGGGAAGCCCTGAGCAGGGCCGCCGTGCGGTTGGTGGTGGAGCGCGGCCTCGAGAACGTCCGCGTCGAGGATATCGCCGCCGAGGTCGGGGTTTCGCCCCGCACGTTCAACAACTACTTCTCCAGCAAGGAGGAAGCCGTCTGCTCGGTCGGCGTCGACCGGCGGGCCCAACTGCTCGACGCGTTGCGTGCCAGGCCGGAGGACGAGCCCGTCGTCGAAGCGGTGACGGGTGCGCTGCTGGGGCTCTGCGCCGCGGGCAGTCCTGACGTCGCCTACCTGGCGAGGGTCAGGGCGGCCACGCAGAACCCCGGCGTCTGGGGCGAGTACCTCAAGGCGCACGTCGCCGTCGAAGAGGCCATGACCGAGGAGATCGCGCGCCGCAGCGGCACCGATCCCGCGACCGATCTCTACCCGCGGCTGTTCGCCGGCGCCGTGTCCAGCGCGATGCGGGTCGCCATCGCCCACTGGACGAAACAGACCTGGCAGGGGTCCTTCCCCTCGCTGATCGCGCACGTGCTCGATCAGCTCCTCGCGGGCATGCCCGCGCCCGCCAAGACCGAGGGGCCGGACGCGGCCCCGCAGCTGGCCGCCGCCCGGTGACCGGCCCACCACTCGTGAAGACAAGAGAGTCCGTGTGCTTATTCGACTGATGCGCACCTACGTGCGCCCCTACCGGAAACCGGTGGCGGCGCTGGTGGTGCTGCAACTCATCCAAACGCTCGCCACGCTGTACCTGCCGACGCTCAACGCCGACATCATCGACAAGGGCGTCGTCGTCGGCGACATCGGCGAAATCATGAGCTACGGCGGCATCATGCTCGCCGTCACGCTCGTGCAGATCATCGCGTCGATCGGCGCGGTCTACTACGGCGCGCGCGTCGCGATGGCCTTCGGCCGCGACGTCCGCGCGGGCATTTTCGACCGTGTGCAAAGCTTTTCGGCCCGCGAGGTCGGCCAGTTCGGCACGCCGTCGCTGATCACGCGCACCACGAACGACGTCCAGCAGGTGCAGATGCTGGTGGTCATGGCCTTCACGCTGATGGTGTCCGCGCCGATCATGTGCGTCGGCGGCATCATCATGGCGCTCAACCAGGACGTCACGCTGTCCTCGCTGCTGCTGGTCATCGTGCCGGTGCTCGCCGTGCTGGTCGGGCTGATCATCGCGCGGATGCGCCCGCTGTTCCGGCTCCTGCAGGAGCGGATCGACAAGATCAACGGGGTGCTGCGCGAGCAGATCACCGGGATCAGGGTGGTGCGCGCGTTCGTCAAGGACACCCACGAGCGCAAGCGGTTCGGCAAGGTCAACCGCGACGTGCTCGACGTGGGCCTCGGCGTCGGCAAGCTGATGGCGATGATGCCGCCGACGGTGATGTTCGTGATGAACGCGTCCAGCGTCGCGGTGCTGTGGTTCGGCGGGATGCGCATCGACAGCGGCGGCATCCAGGTCGGCGCGCTGACCGCGTTCCTCAGCTACCTGATGCAGATCCTGATGGCGGTCATGATGGCGACCTTCATGTTCGTCATGGTGCCGCGCGCGGAGGTGTCCGCGGAACGGATCCAGGAGGTGCTCGACACCGAGTCGAGCGTGCACCCGCCGAAGAACCCGGTCCGGCCGGATGCGGTCACCGGGCTGCTCGAACTGTCCGATGTGGAATTCCACTACCCCGGCGCGGAGGCGTCGGTGCTGCGGTACGTGAACCTGGTGGCGCGGCCAGGCGAGACCACCGCGATCATCGGCAGCACCGGCAGCGGGAAGACCACGCTGCTGAACCTGGTGCCGCGCCTGTTCGACGCGACCGGCGGTTCGGTGCTCGTCGACGGTGTCGACGTGCGCGAGCTGGACCCGGTGACCCTGTCCGACGCGATCGGGTTCGTGCCGCAGAAGCCGTACCTGTTCTCCGGGACGGTGGCGACGAACCTCCGCTACGGCAAGCCGGACGCGACCGACGAGGAGCTGTGGGACGCGCTGCGCGTGGCGCAGGCCGCCGATTTCGTCGAGCGGATGCCCGAGGGCCTCGACAGCCCGATCTCGCAGGGCGGCACCACGGTGTCCGGCGGGCAGCGCCAGCGGCTCGCGATCGCGAGGACGTTGGTGCGCAAGCCGAAGATCTACCTCTTCGACGACTCGTTCTCCGCGCTCGACTACGCCACGGACGCCGCGCTGCGCTCCGCGCTTTCGAGCCGCACCGCGGACGCGACGGTCGTGATCGTCGCGCAGCGCGTGAGCACGATCCGGCGCGCGGACCGGATCATCGTGCTCGACGAGGGCGCGGTCGTCGGCGACGGAACCCACGAAGAACTGATGGACAGCAACGAAACCTACCGGGAAATCGTGCTGTCGCAGCTCACTGAACAGGAGGCGGCATGAGTACGCCAGGGGGAACCTCGCGCGGGGGCGCGGGAGTGGCGACGCCGGGGGTCGGCGAGCGCGCCGTGCCCGCGCGGTCGCCGGGTGCGGGGCAGGCCACGCAACCGGGGCCGGGCCGGATGATGGCGGGCGGGATGCCCGCCGAGAAGTCGCTCGACTTCAAAGGATCGAGCCGCAGGCTGCTGCGGATGCTGCTGCCGCGGCGGGTGGCCGTGATCGGGCTGCTGGTGCTGGGCGCGCTGAGCGTGGTCATGTCCGTGGTGGGGCCGAAGATCCTCGGCATGGCGACCGACCTGATCTTCTCCGGGGTGATCAGCAGATCGCTCCCCCCGGGGTCGACGCAGGCCGAGGTGGTCGCGCAATTGCGCGCGGACGGCAAGAGCACGCAGGCGGACATGTTCGCCGCGATGGACCTGACGCCGGGGCAGGGCATCGACTTCGGCGCGGTGGGCTGGGTGCTGCTGCTCGCGCTGGGGCTCTACGCGGCGTCGTCGCTGTTCACCCTGGTGCAGGGCAGGCTCACCACGACCGTGGTCCAGCAGACCGTCTACGACCTGCGCGAGCAGGTGCAGAACAAGTTCGCGCGGCTGCCGCTGCGGTACTTCGACGGCCAGCCGCAGGGCGAGGTGCTCAGCCGCGTCACCAACGACATGGACAACCTGTCCCAGTCGCTGCAGCAGACGCTGAGCCAGATCGTCACCTCGCTGCTGACCGTGGTCGGGGTGCTCGGGATGATGTTCTTCATCTCGCCGCTGCTCGCGGTGATCGCGCTGGTGAGCGTGCCGCTGTCGGTCTACGCGTCGGCGAAGATCGGCAAGCGGGCGCAGCCGAAGTTCATCCAGCAGTGGGCGACCACCGGCAAGCTCAACGGGCACATCGAGGAGATGTACACCGGGCACGCGCTGGTCAAGGTGTTCGGCAGGCAGCACGAGTCCGCGGAGATCTTCCGCGAGCACAACGAAAAGCTGTTCGAGTCGAGCTTCCGCGCCCAGTTCATCTCCGGGGTCATCCAGCCGACGCTGATGTTCGTCGGGAACCTCAACTACGTGCTGGTCGCCGTGGTCGGCGGGTTGCGGGTGGCGTCGGGATCGCTGTCGATCGGTGACGTGCAGGCGTTCATCCAGTACTCGCGCCAGTTCAGCATGCCCATCACCCAGGTGGCGAGCATGGCGAACCTGCTGCAGTCCGGGGTCGCGTCGGCGGAGCGGATCTTCGCGCTCCTCGACGCCGACGAGCAGAGCGAGGACCCGGAAAACACCCCGCACCGCGAGGTCGTGCGGGGCGAGGTCGAGTTCGACGACGTCTCGTTCCGCTACGAGCCGGACCGGCCGCTGATCGACCACCTCTCGCTCAAGGTCCAGCCCGGCCAGACGGTGGCGATCGTCGGCCCGACCGGTGCGGGCAAGACGACGCTGGTGAACCTGTTGATGCGGTTCTACGAGATCACCGGCGGCCGGATCCTGCTCGACGGCGTGGACGTGTCGACGATGTCGCGCGAGGACCTGCGGTCGAAGACCGGCATGGTGCTGCAGGACGCGTGGCTGTTCGGCGGCACGATCGCGGAGAACATCGCCTACGGCGCGCCGGAAGCCACGCACGAGCAGATCGTGGAGGCCGCGAAGGCGACTCACGTCGACCGGTTCGTGCGGACGCTGCCGGACGGGTACGACACGGTGATCGACGACGAGGGCGGCAACGTCAGCGCGGGGGAGAAGCAGCTGATCACCATCGCGAGGGCGTTCCTCGCGGAACCCGCGATCCTCATCCTCGACGAGGCGACCAGCTCCGTCGACACCAGGACCGAGGTGCTGATCCAGCACGCGATGAACTCGCTGCGCACCGGCAGGACGAGTTTCGTGATCGCGCACCGGCTCTCCACGATCCGCGACGCGGACCTGATCCTGGTGATGGAGTCCGGCAGCATCGTCGAGCAGGGCACGCACGGGGAGCTGCTGAAGGCGGAAGGCGCGTACGCGCGCCTCTACCAGGCGCAGTTCGCCGAAGCGATGGCCGAGGTCGACTGAGCCGCAACCCCAGAGCGCACCCCTGGGTGTACGAACGGACCGTTCGTACACCCAGGGGAGCCCCTGATTTCAACGTTACCGCGCGGCACCGACAATTCCGGTTGTGCGTGAATCGCTACCGGCGGCTCATTCGAGCCATTCGGTGATGAAGTGGTCGCTTTCGTGGATGTGCACGGCTTCGTAGACGCCGGGGCCGAGCACGGCGAACTTGTGCGGGGTGTCGGCGGGGACCACGAGCACCTCGCCCGCGCCGCCGTCGACTTCGCGGTCGCCGATCGTGAACCGGGCCCTGCCCCGGATGATCACGAACGTTTCCGCGTAGGGGTGCTTGTGCAGGCGAGGGCCGGAGCCGATCTCGTCGGTGCTTTCCCGGATGATCGAAATACCGGACCCGACGTCGCGACCCTCGACGTTTTCGGTGACCATTTGTTCCGTCATGTCCCGATGCTACTGCCCGGACCAGGCATTTCGGCGGGCTTGCGCGTTCGCGATGGGCGGATTCGCGGCGCTGAGTTCCCCGAAGGCCACCTTCGGGGAATCTAGCGCCACTTTCTCGGCCCTCGCGGACGTGCGGGCAGAGCTGCTCGTGCCCCGAAGGTGGCCTTCGGGGCGCTAGACGACACAGATCCACCCCTCGCACGCCCGACCACCGCGACGCGCGTGCCCCGAAAGTGGCTTTCGGGGACGTGAGCGCCCCGAAAGCCACCCTCAAGGGCATCACCAGATCCCCGCCAAGGCGGCAAAGCCTCTACCGGAGCGGAGTTCGCGGCGAGGGAGCCCCGGCAGGTCGCCCCTTGACATCTACAGGAGATCCTTCGGGGGACGCGCGTCGCCGCCCAGGCGAGGGGAACTTCCGGGGCGTCCAGTTCCCCGAAGGTGGCCTTCGGGGCATGCGCATCAGACGGCGAGCGAGCGCCGGTGGCGGCGCACGGCGTCCCGGTTCGCGCACACCCGCGAGCAGTAGCGCTGCTTCCCGCCGCGGCTGAAGTCGACGAAGGCGGAGCGGCATTCTTCGAGCGCGCAGCGGCCGAGCCGGTGCATGCCGAGTTCGGTGAGGTGCTGCGCGGCGGCCACGCCGACCACCGCCCGCAGCACCTTCGCGAGCCGCACGCCGTCGTCGCGGTAGTGCAGGTGCCATCCCGATTCGTCGTGGCAGGTGATCCGGGGATAGGCGGCGGCCTCGGCCAGCAGCGCGTTCAGCAGGAAGACCCGGTCATCCTCGGTTTCGGCGTCGACGATCTCCGCCCAGCGGTGCGCGAGCGCGCGGACGTCGGCGAGGTCCGCGGGCCCGGCCGGGATGTCCGGGCTGATGCAGGTTTCCCCGCAGCGCCGCCGCAGGTCGGCGAGATCGACGAGTGGGGCGTTCGTGATGTCGGTCACCAGCCGCAGGATTTCCGTGTAGTAATGGTTCTCGTGCACAAGACCATTACAGCATGGTGCTGGGCATGTCGTCTTCCGTCGCCCCGGCCCCGGTCGCCGTCTCGTGGCGCCCGCTGGTCGCCGCCTGCCTCGGCACCTTCCTGCTGCTGGTCTACACCACCATCGTCACCGTGGCGCTGCCGCGGATCGGCGCCGATCTGGGCAGCGATTTCACCGCGCTGCAATGGATCGTCGACGTGTTCACGGTCGCGCTCGCCGGGCTGCTGCTCGGCATGGGCTCGCTGAGCGACAACCTCGGCCGCAAACGCGTCTACCTCGCCGGGCTGGGCACGTTCGGCCTGGCGACGCTCGTCTGCGGGCTGGCCGGTTCGGTCACCGTGCTGATCGCGGCCCGCGCGGTGCAGGGGATCGCGGGCGCGGCGATGTTCGCGACGATCCTGCCGCTGGTCGGCCTGACCTACCACGGCCGCGCGCGGGCGAGGGCGTTCGCGGTGTGGGGCACGGTCGCGGGTGTCGGCGGCGCCATCGGGACGGTCGCCGGTGGTGCGATCGCCGAACTCCTCGGCTGGCGCTGGATCTTCCTCGGCTCGCTGCCGCTGTGCGCGGTGGCGCTCGTGCTCGGCTTCAGCTCGTTCACGGAAAGCGAGCGCACCGGGAACCGCGTCGATTTCCCCGGTATCGCCGCGTTCACCGTCGCCGCGACGGCGCTGACCTACGCCGTCATCAACGGCGGCGACCACGGTTTCACCGCACCGGGCACCCTGATCGCCGCGCTCGTCGCGGTGATCGCGTTGGTGGCCTTCGTGTTCTTCGAACGGGTCAGCGCGGCCCCCATGGTGCCGTCGAGCCTGTTCGGCACCTCGGCGTTCGTCGGCGTCCTGGTCATCGCGTTCGGCTACTACTTCGCCGCCTTCGGCGCGGTACCGGTGCTTTCCCATTGGCTGCAAGGAACCACCGGGCTGAGCCCGCTCGGCACCTCGCTCGTGCTGACCTCGCAGGTGATGACGTTCTTCTTCACCTCGGCCCTGATCAGCGACCGCCTGCACCGGTACCGGCCCGGCGCCGTGCTCGGCGGCGCGACCGTCCTCATCGGACTCGGCTGCGCCACCGCGGCCGCCGTGCTCGGCAGCCCCGGCTGGGTCGCCCTGCTGCCCGCGCTGCTGCTCACCGGGCTGGGTGCGGGGATGGTGTCGCCGGTGTTCCCCGCGGTGGCGATCGCGGCGGTGCCCGCAGCCTTCGGCGGCACCGCGGGCGCGGCGGCGAACAGCTCCCGTCAACTCGGCCTCGCACTGGGAATCGCGTTGTGCGGCACGATCTACCGCGGCCACGGCGAGAACGCGACCGGCGGTGTCGCGAGCACGATGCTGTGCTGCGCCGCGCTGGCCGTCCTCAGTGGACTGGTGGGCGCCTGGCTGCTCCGCGGCCACCGGTCCTGACTGTCCTTTGTAGATATAACTGGGCTCGACGCTGTGCCAACCGGGCTTGTTGTTCGACGCGCACGCGCTGCGCGTTCGCGGCGTCCCGGTAGCGGGCGGTCAGCCACGGGTCGGAGTGGTCCTCGAAGGTGACCGGGGGAAGGCCGTTCATAGCGCGAAAAGTAGAGAACGCTGGCGAGGGCTTGTGCACTCGAAGTGCACAAGCCTTCCTGTTCACCCGGCCGGGGCCACGCCCATTCGCCACGCCAGGCCGCGCAGCTCCCGGCCACCGGCGTCTCGCCGAGCGCTGCGGAGCTGGTCGCCGACCGCCTCCCGCGCGAACACGTTGGTGTGAACCTGTTGCGGGGCAAGCCGTTCCGCCCGCAGGAGCGCGGCGAGACCACGCTCTCTGGTCCGGCGTTCGGACAGCAGCCCCCGGCCGAGGTCCACCCAGAACCCGGCTTGCCTCGACACGGTGATCGACTCCAGCTTGATGTCCTTCGCGTGCTGCTCGACGGCGGCACCGTCGCCGAGTTCGACGCCGATCGAGGTCTTCCAAATCGCGACATTGGTGCGGCCGAACGCCATCATCGACGGTGGCCACGGCGACACATCGGGTTCGATCGTCTCGGCGACCGCCGCGGCTTCGGCGAGGTGCGTCTTCGCGGTGTCCGCATCCCCCTGGGCGGCGGCAGCCAGCGCGGCGGTCAGGTTCGCCATGCCCCGTGTTTCCGGCCGCTCGCGCGGTGCCGTATCCGCGACCTGCACGGCGAGTGCGTATTGGCGGCGGCGGTCGGTGCCGCTGAGCAGGTGCGCGCGGGCCCACGCCGTGGCCGCGACCCAGACCGGGTCGCCGAGTTGTGCGGCCGCGGCGTGCATCCGCTCGACGGCGACCGTCGGGAGACCGGCGAACCCGAGCCGGGCCGCCAGCGCGCCGGATGCGTGGTACACCTGCACGAGCCCGGTGAGGGCCTGCTCGCGGTGGTCCGCGTCGGCCGCGTACACGAGCAGTTCGCGCACCAGCTCCGGCAGCATGGCCGCCTGTGCCGCGTAGTCCGAGCGAGGACGGAGATCTTCGTTGAGGCGGGCGAAATCGGCGTGCACAGCTTCCCACGGCCGCGGTGGCGTGTCGGGCACTTCACCGACCCACCAGCCCGTGAGCATGTCACCGAGCGCGGTGAACGACGCCAGTGTTTCGGCCTCGGCCGCGATCGCCGGGGCGTACGGTTTGCCGGTCAGCTCGACCGGCGACACCCGGAGCGCGGTGGCGATGCCTTCGAGCATCCGACGGTTGTCGACCGGTTTCTCGCCGCGCTCGATCTGGCCGAGGTAGCTGTAGGAGATCCCGGCGAGCCCGGCTGCTTCGCGGAGCGTGAGCCCGCGCCACGAACGGATTTCGCGTAGACGACGGCCAACATCGGTCACGGCGGCACCTCCGGCCACCAGGGTAGGCGCCGCCGCTACTTCCGGACCACGTAGCGCAGGTGGGTGGCGCGCTTGCCGGGGATGATCTCCGGGTCGTCGAAGCGGTGCGGAGCCCCGGTCAGGGTGGCGAAGTACGGGATGCCTTCCCCGAGCAGCACCGGCACCAGGCTGACGCAGACCTCGTCGACCAGGCCGAGGTCCAGCGCCTGGCTCGCGATGTTCGCGCTCGCGATGGTGACGTCCTTGCCGCCCGCGATGTCGCGGGCCGTCGCGATCCCTTCCGCCACACCGCCGGCGAACGTGGTGGTCTTCCAGTCGGCTGCGTCCGGCGGGGTTCGGTGGGTCACCACGACCACCGGCGCGCCGACGGGGTGGCTGCCGCCCCAGCCGTTCGTGTGGTCGAACAGGCGGCGCCCGCACACGAGCGCGCCGGTGTTCGCGAGGATTCCGCGCAGTAGGCCGGCGCTGTTTTCGTCGACGTGGAAGGACCAGCGGGGATCGGCGCTCGGTACGGCGACCTCGCCCGCGTCGTACCAGTCGAACAGCTCGCCGGTGCCATCGCGCGGATCCGCGATGAAACCGTCGAGCGACATCGTCATGTGCGAGAAGACCTTGCCCATGACGAACAGGATAGCGCGCGCAAGCGCCGGGCCGTCCACAGTGGACGGCCCGGCGCCGGGGTCAGCTCGCGACGCTCGCGAACATGCCCGGCTCGTAGGAGCCCGCCGGGGTCCGCACGATGACGTTCATCCGGTTGGCCGCGTTGATCAGGGCGACCACGCCGATCAGCGCGGCGACCTGGTCGTCGTCGTAGTGCTCGCGCACCGCGGCCCAGGTCGCGTCGGACACGCCGTCGTGCGCGTCGGCGACGCGGGTGCCCTCCTCGGCGAACGCCAGCGCGGCCCGCTCGGCCTCGGTGAACACGGTCGCCTCGCGCCAGGTGGCCACCAGGTTGAGCCGGACCGGGGTTTCCCCCGCGGCCGCCGCGTCCTTGGTGTGCATGTCCGTGCAGAAGCCGCAGCCGTTGATCTGGCTGGCGCGCAACGACACCAGCTCCTGGGTCGACTTCGGCAGCGACGACTGCGCGAGCACCGCGGCGATGCCCGCGAACCGCTTGCTGAACTTGGTGCCGAACTCGGTGCCGAACATGTCGAATCGGGCGTTCATGGTGTTTTCCTCACTCGTGGTGTTCCGAACGACCACCAGATGCCGGGAGACCCGGTTCCTGTGACACCGAGGCCGCGTGTCGTGCGCCACACCGCTCCGGTGTCACAGAATGGCGGGAACCGGCGTCTGGTGGGGACGCCCGCCGAAAGCGAACAGGAGCCCACGCATGAGCAGCCCCGCCACCGACGCGTTCGTCGCGCACCGCAACCTGCTGTTCACGGTCGCCTACGAGATGCTCGGTTCGGCCGCCGACGCGGAGGACGTGCTGCAGGAAACCTGGCTCAAATGGGTGGGCGTCGACCTCGACACCGTGGAGAACCAGCGCGCGTACCTGGTCCGGGTCACCACCCGCCAGGCACTGACCCGGCTGCGCGCGCTCGGCCGCCGCAAGGAGACCTACGTCGGCTCGTGGTTGCCGGAGCCGCTGCTGACCGCGCCCGACGTGGCCGAGGACGTCGAACTGGCCGACAGCGTCTCGATGGCGATGATGCTCGTGCTGGAGACGCTCGCACCGACCGAGCGCGCGGTGTTCGTGCTGCGCGAGGTGTTCTGCCTCGGCTACGACGAAATCGCCGAAGCTGTCGGCAAGAACCCGGCCGCGGTGCGCCAGATCGCGCACCGGGCGAAGGAGCACGTGACCGCGCGGCGGCCGCGCGAGGTCGTTTCCCCCGCCGAGACCCGCGGCGCGCTCGACGCGTTCAAACGGGCGGTCGAAACCGGGGATCTGCAGGGCCTGCTGGACATCCTCTCGCCGGACGTCGTGCTCGTCGGCGACGGCGGCGGGATCAAGCAGGCCGTGCTGAACCCCATCGTGGGCGCGGACAAGGTGGCCCGCGTGCTGGCCAACGGGCTGGGCAGGATCGACTCCGCCGCACTGCGGCCGGTGGAGGTCAACGGCCACCCGGCGCTGACGATCCGGCTCGACGGCGAATTGGACACCGTGGTCGCGGTGCGCCTCGACGGCGGCCTCATCACCGGCCTCTACGCGGTGCGCAATCCCGAGAAGCTGTCGCACATGGAGCGGGAAACCGCGCTCCGCCGGTGAAGCTCAGGTTCCCAGCAGTGCGGGAACGAAGATGTCCTCGCTCGTCAGCAGGCGCGCCGACAGGCCCTGTTCGTGGTGGTAGCGCAGGAAAGTGTCCACGGCCGTGCGGTTGGCGCCGACGCCGTAGGGCCACCAGTCTTCGCCGAGCAGGCGCCGGTTTTCGGCGAACAGCGCGCTGAACCACGGCGTCATGACGCCCATGTGCTGCTTCAGCGCGCCCTCGCGGTACTGGCGTGCCGTGATTTCCTTCGACTCGGCGAAAGCGCGGTAGATCGCCCGCACCAGGCCCGCGTCCGCGGCGAGTTCCTTGCGGATCGCGACGACGTGCATCATCGGGAAGATCCCGGTGCGCCGGTAGTACTCGCGCTCCACGGCCACGTGGTCGGGATATAGCCGCGCGATCCTCGGTGATCCGTCCACTAAGGACTGCGGGACGTCGACCGAGATCAGGGCGTCGATCTCGCCCGTTTCCAGCAGTGCGCCCAGCGTTTCACCATCCTCGGCGTGCCGGACGTCCACGCCGGCGGGCACGGGCTGGGGAATCCAGCCGAACGACGGGATCGGGTGGTTCGTGCCGCCGACGACCCACCGGCACCGATCGGGCGTGACGTCGTGCTCGTCGGCCAGTATCCCCTTGACCCACACGCCGGGATCGTGCCCGTAGAGCGCGAACTCGCCGACGGTCTTCCCCGCGAGGTCCCGCGGATCGGTGATCCCGCTGGCGGTGTTCACGAAGATCGCCGAGTGCCGGAAGTTGCGGTTCGGGAAGATCGGCAGCGCCAGGAAGGGCGCGACGTCGAGGTCGAAGGTGCGCAGGAAGTACGTGAGCCCCAGCTCGGCCACGTCGAAGTCACCGCGCACCATCCGCTCGAAGACGTCCGACACCAGCGGGGCCGTTTCGAACGAGGCGTCCACGCCCTCGATGGCCACGGTTCCGTCGACGAGTGCCGCCGTGTGCTCGTACCGGTACGTCCCGATCCTCAGCTCGGTCATGGTCCGCTCCTCTCATCCGTGAATGAGCATTCACTATGACGGGTGGTACCGTCAAGGCGAATGGTCATTCATTTTGGAGGTCGGCCGATGCCGCGGATCACCGAGGAGCACCGCGCGGAACGGCGTGCCGAGATCGTGGCGGCGGCGCGCCGCCGTTTCGCGCGCACCGGGTTCCACCAGACCTCGATGCCGGACATCGCGAAGGAGGCCGGTGTTTCCGTCGGGGCCCCGTACCGGTACTTCGCCGGCAAGGAAGAGATCATCCTCGAACTGGCCGGTGACGCCTTCCGCGCGATCTTCGCGCCGATCGTGCGGCTGGTCGACGCCGAGGAGACGCCCGCCGTCGCCGATCTCGTGGCCGCGTCGATCGGCGCCGCCGACGCGACGGGGGACGACGAACTGCTGCGCTGCGGCGTTCAGGTCTGGAGCGAGCTGCTCACGAACGACACCCTGCGCGAGCGCGCCGCCGACGGGTTCGAGGACGTCCGGCGGAAGATCGCCGAGGTGCTCCGCCGCGGCCAGGCCGCCGGGACCGTGCCCGCCGCGCTCGAACCCGAACGCGGCAGCAGGGTGGTCATGGCGCTGTTGCACGGTTTCGTGCTCCAACGTGTCGCGTTTGGACTCGACGACACCGAGGGCTTCGCCGAGGACGTGCGGGCCGTGCTCGTCGGCGCGGGGATCAGCGTTCCTCGCGGCGCCACGTCGAAGGGCTCAGGCCGCGGGCGCGTTTGAACGCCACGCTGAACGCGAACGCGTCCGCGTAGCCGACCTCGCCCGCCACCGCCGCGACCGTTTTTTCGGTGTCCCGCAACAGATCCGCGGCCAGCGTCATCCGCCAGCCGGTCAGGTAGGCGAGCGGTGGTTCGCCGACCAGCGAGGTGAACCGCGCGGCGAACGCGGCGCGGGACAACCCGGCTCCGGTGGCCAGTTCGGCGACCGTCCACCGGCGCGCGGGATCGGTGTGCAGCAGGCGCAGCGCTTCGCCGATCGCCGGATCGCCGAGCGCCCGGTACCAGGCGGGCAGTGCCGCCGATTCGGCGCACCACGCCCGCAAAGCCAGTACCAGCACCAGATCCAGCACCCTGGCGAGCACCGCGTCCTGGCCGGGTTCGTCGCGGGAGACCTCGGCGGTGAGCAGGTCCAGCGCCGCGCCGGTGCGCGGTCCGGCCGGGACCACCGCGAGCGGCGGCAGCAGCGCGAGCAGCCGCGTGCCGACGTCGCCGTGGAGTTCGTAGGCGGCGCGCAGCATCGTCGTCGCCCCGGGCAGACCGTCGCCGTAGGTGCGCGGCGCCAGCGTCGCGTGGCCCTCCGCTCGTTCGCCGCTGGGCAGGTACTTGTGGCCGCCGCGGACGGTGAACTGGCGCGCGGTGGCGGGATCGTCGGCGATCGTGCACTCGCCGGGCCCGGTGACCAGCGCGATGTCCCCGGCGGCGAGCCGCACGGCTTCCGCGCCGCCGAGCCGGATCCACGCGGGGCCGCCGAGCGTGGTCAGCACCGTCAGCGGGTGAGCGTCGGCGTAGGTCACCGACCACGGCGGCCGCGAGATCAGCTGCCGGACCATCGCGGTACTGGCGCGGGCCCGGCGCAGCAGATCGGTCAGCACGTCCACTCTGCCACGGTAGACGCTGGCAAAGGAATTTTCGACGTTCGCCCATGGATCGTCTTGCCTTGCTGCGGTTTGCTTCTAGGCATGACCAACACGCACAAAGCCATCGCGGTGTTCGGAGCCGGTCCCGGTGTGGGCAGGGCGGTCGCCCGCCGGTACGGGAAAGCCGGGTACGAAGTCGTCCTCGTCGCGCGCCGCCACGGCCCATTGGACGAGTTCGCCGGGGAGCTGACCGCACAGGGCGTCACCGCGCACGTAGTGACGGGCGATCTTTCCGACACCGAACGCGTTCCCGATCTCGCCGCCCGGATCCGCGCGAAGGTCGGCGATCCCGCGGCTGTCTACTATGGACCCGCCACGGACCCGGATTTCGTCGCCGCCGCCGACCTGCGCGCCGAGCGGCTGCGCGCGCTGATGCCGATGACGCTCTACACCCTGGTCGAGCTGGTCCGCGAATTCCTCCCCGCCATGCTCGACCGTGGCGACGGCGCGATCCTCAGCGCGCAGGGCGCCGCCGCCGTCCACGGGCTCCCGAACATGAGCGGCTGGACGCCCGCGCTGGCCGCCCAGCGCCACTACCTCCAGTCCCTCGCGGCCGAGGTCGCCGACCGGGGCGTGTACGTCGGCATGCTCTACATCGGCGCGCGCATCCTCGGAACCCCTTACGAGGCACGGTTCCAGGAACTGCGCGCGGCGGGCGAGCCGGTGCTCGACCTGCCCGCCGCCGATCCCGGCGAGCTGGCCGAACTGCTGTGGACTATGCACGGCGACCGGAAGCCCGAGGAAAAGGTCGTCCCGGAAGGGCTTTTCGACCGCTGACGGCGAACGTCTCTAGCGGATGCTGGCCTGGATGGCGTCGATGAGCGCGGTGGTGGCGGGCGGATCGGGCGGGTCGCCGTAGGTGACGGCGTAGATCTGGCGGGGGTGCTCGGGGAGTTCGGTGGTGTGGATGCCGGGCGCCCGGTGCGCGTGGAGGGCGAGCCCCGGCAGTGTGGTGACGCCCATGCGCGCGGCGACGAGTGCCTGCATCACCACCATGTCGTCGCTGACCAACGAGATGCGCGGCGCGAAACCCGCGCGGCGGCAGATCGTGAGCAGCTCGTCCTGGCACCGCGCGCACCCGCCGATCCAGGTGGATTCGCGGTGGTCGGTGATCCTCTGCCCCGGCTCGTAGGTGACCAGGTACATCGGGTCGTCGAAGAGGTGGACCAGCCGGAGCCCGTCGTCCTCGCGCGGGGTGTCGGCGTACCGGAAGATCAGCGCGACGTCGATGCGGCCCGCGCGCAGCAGGCGCAGTGCTTCGACCGGGTGTTCGTCGACGAGTCCCAGCTCGATCCCGGGATGCGCGCGGGCCAGCGCGGCGGCCGCCTCGGGGACGACGGTGCTCAGGATCGACTGGAACCCGGCCATCCGCACCCGCCCCGCCCGCAAGCCGACCCGCGCGGCCAGTTCGGTCGACGCGGCATCGACGCGGCCGACGATTTCGCTGGCGCGGGCGGCCAGCAGCTCTCCTTCGGGGGTGAGCCGGATGCCGCGGCCGACCCGTTGGACCAGTTTCGCGCCGGTGGCCGTTTCCAGCCGCGCGAGGTGGTGGCTCACCGCGGGCTGGGTGTAGTGCAGTTCCTTCGCCGCTTCGGTCACCGAGCCGTGCCGGGCGACCGCGGCCAGCACGGTGAGTTGGGCCAGGCTCAGCATGTATCAAGAGTACTTATGCGACTGAGAGAAGGTTGGCATTGGACGTCATGTGAACCGCTCACCAGGATGGGAGGCATACGGAAGGGAGAGCACGATGGCCACCGCATCCGACCTCCGATCGAGACCCGGCCTCGCGGACCTGATCGACCAAATCCGCTTACGCACCAAGGAAAGCGCCGATGCCGTCGCCACCGCGCGACGCGTCGCCGACGTCCTCCTCGCGCTGAACCCGACCGCGCGCCTGCTCACCTCGGCGGAACGCGCGGGATCCGCCGACGGGTACACGCGCCACACGCTGCACGCCGAGCCCGGTTTCTCGATCTCCGCCGTGGTGTGGCGGCCCGGCCAGGCCACCGAGATCCACGACCACCTCGTGTGGTGCTCTTTCCTTGTCCTGCAAGGAACCGAGACGGAAAGCATCTTCGACATCGACGGCGACCGGCTGGTGCGGATCGGGCGGCGGGAGCGCCCCGCCGGCTCGGTCAGCGGCGTCGCGCCGCCCGACGACATCCACCAGGTGCACAACACCGGCGACGAGGTCGCCATCACCCTGCACGTCTACGGCGCGGATCTCAGCCAGGGCACCAGCGTGCGCCGCACCTACCAGTTGCGCACCTGACGAAAAGTTTTCTCGGCCGCGGATGTCGAGAACGGCTCCCCGGTTCCGTCCCCGGGGCAGATCCGGCCACCGCGGCCGTACCGAACGAAGGAGCCTGCCATGGCAGTCCGGCGGATGGACAACGTCCTCCTCGTCGTCGAAGACCTCGACGCCGCGATCGCTTTCTTCCAGGAACTGGGCCTGGAACTCGACGGGAAGAACGTGGTCGAGGGCCCGTGGGTGGGTGCGGTCCTCGGGCTGGACGAGGTCAGGGCGGACATCGCCGTGGTGAAGACCCCGGACGGCCACGGGCGTGTGGAGCTGTCGAAGTTCCACACGCCGGTGGCCGCCGATGCCGGGCCGAAGGCGGTGAACAGCCCAGGCTTCAGCCGCATGATGTTCGCCGTCGACGACATCGAGGACGTGCTGGCCCGCCTGCGCTCGCACGGCGCCGAGCTCGTCGGTGAAGTGGTTCGCTACCAGGACTACTGCCTGCTCTGCTACGTCCGCGGCCCCGGCGGCTTCATCGTCGGGCTCGCAGAGGAACTCGGCTGATCAGGTCCGGTCGCGCTGGCGTTGGTCGGGACTCAACCCTAGCCGGACGAGTGATGGGACTTTGTCTCGTCGCTGGAGTACGCTTGTGATGAGACAAAGTCCCATCACAAGCGGAAGAGGTTCCCATGCGCGTTTTCGTCACCGGCGGCACCGGCCTGATCGGGTCCGCCGTCGTCGCCGAACTGCTCGCCAACGACCACACCGTCCTCGCCCTCGCCCGTTCCGACGCCTCCGCGCTGGCGGCGAAGACGGCGGGCG
Organism: Amycolatopsis sp. CA-230715; assembly: GCF_018736145.1. GTDB lineage: Bacteria > Actinomycetota > Actinomycetes > Mycobacteriales > Pseudonocardiaceae > Amycolatopsis. Next base: position 2,986,607 of record NZ_CP059997.1, on the reverse strand, counting down.
CCGAGCCGATCCGGGGCGCGCTCGCCGACTCCGACGTCCTCCGCGACGGCGTCGCCAAGGCGGACGGGGTGATCCACCTGGCCTTCGCCAACGACTTCAGCAGTCCCGAAGCGCTGGCCAAGGCCGTTGCCGAGGAAAGCGCCGCGCTCGCGACCCTCGGCGAGGAACTCGTCGGCAGCGATCGTCCCCTGGTCACCGTCTCGGGTACGCCGGCCGTGCCGGGCCGCGCCGCCACCGAGGCCGATCCGCTGCCGACCGGCGGGCCGGTCGGTGGCCGCAGCGTCGCGGTCACCGCCGCGCTGGGCTTGGCCTCGCGCGGAGTCCGGAGCGCGTCCGTGCGCCTGCCCCGCACGGTGCACAACGACGGCACGGGCGGATTCGCCGGTCTGCTGACCGGAAACGCGCGCCGGACGGGGATTTCCGGCTACCCGGGTGACGGCGCGCAGCGCTGGCCCGCCGTGCACGCGCTCGACGCGGCGGTCCTCTTCCGGCTCGTTCTCGAGCGGGCGCCCGCCGGGACCGCCTGGCACGCCGTGTCCGACGAAGGCGACCGGCTGCGCGACATCGCCGAGGTCATCGGCAGGCGGCTTGGCCTGCCGGTCGAGTCCGTGCCGGAGGAGACCTACGGCCCGCTCGGCCCGATCTTCGCGACCGACCAGCCCGCGTCCAGCGCGCACACCCGGCAGGCGCTCGGCTGGGAGCCGAAGCACCCGCGGCTGCTGGAAGACCTGGAAAAGATCCAGCCCTGACCGGAATCGCCGAAGAATTCGCCGCAATCCTGGACGTCGACCAGTCTCGGCTCACCCGGCCGGTTGGTTGGGCTGGTCGGGCGCGCAGCTGATCAGCAGCCGGGTGGTGTGCGTGATGTGGTCGCGCAGCAGTTCCTGCGCGTGGTTGGCGTCGCGTGCGAGAACGGCGTCGACCAGTGCTCGATGCTCGGCGGCGACGTCGCGGCCGGGTTCGTTGCCGAGGGACACCGACCACTGCCGGTACAGCTCGGCCTCCTGCCGCAACGACAGTGCCGTGTCGACCAGCCGCCGGTTGCCACAGCCCGCCAGCAGTGCCTGGTGGAAGGCCGCGTGCGCCCGCGACCACTCGTCGGCCAGGTGGTCCGGATCCGCCGGGTCGCGGTACGGCGCGCGCTCCAGGATGTGGTGCGCCGCAACGACATCGGACTCCCAGCGCACGTCGCCGTCGGCCACCGACAGGCGGAGGACCAGTGATTCGATCTCCGCCCGCGCCTGCGTCAGCTCGGCCAGGTCCTGATGCGAAAGCGGCCGGACCAGATAGCCCTGATGCGGCCTCGCCACCACCAGTCCCTCGGCGACCAGTCTCGTCAGCGCCTCTCGGGTGGCGCCGACGCTCACCTTGTAGCGGTCGGCCAGGTCCGGGAACTTGAGCCGGTCGCCCGGCGCCAGCCGACCGGCGAGGATGTCGCCCCGCAACGCCTGGTGGATGCCGTCGGTGCGGGTCGCCCCGCCGCTCTTGGTCATGCCCTCATCCTAGCAGTTTACGAATCCAGGTTGAAGTTTCGAAAGTTCTCGGATACTTTCGAATCTATCGGCTCAAGCGTCAACCGAACTACTGGAAGAGGGGCCATCCGATGCTCGCGAACACCCGCCGCCGTCCGACCGTCTTCCGAGGCGGGACGGTGCTCACGATGGATTCCGGCCGCACGGTTCTCGAAGGCCACGACGTGCTCGTGGTCGACGGCAGGATCGCCGCCATCGGTGTCGATCTCGTCGTTCCCGACGGCGCCGACGAGATCGACGCCCGTGGCGGCATCGTCATGCCGGGGATGGTCGACACCCACCGGCACATGTGGCAGACCGCGACCCGCGGGTACGGCGCCGACTGGACGCTCGCGCAGTACTTCGTGTGGTTCTACCTGAACTGGGGCAAGAAGTTCCGGCCGGAGGACATCCACGCCGGGAACCTGCTGGGGGCGCTGGAGGCGATCGACGCCGGGGTCACCACCTGCGTGGACTGGTCGCACGGCCTGCAGACGATCGACCACGCCGACGCCGCGGTCGACGCGCTCGCCTCGGTGCCGGGGAGGTACGTGCTGGCCTACGGCAACATCCAGGACGCGCCAGCGAACTGGACGGGCACCCCCGAGTTCCGCGAGTTCTTCGCACGCCGGTCCGGCGATCTCGAGGGCTTCCAGATCGCCTTCGACGTCACCGGCGATCCGAGCTTTCCCGAGCGGCCCGCATTCGAGGTCGCCCGAGAGCTCGACCTGGCGGTGACCACGCACGCCGGAGTCTGGGGCGCGACGGGTGACGACGCCGTGCGACTGATCCATGAGCACGGCTACGGCGAGGCCAGGACGGTGTACGTGCACGCCGCGACGCTCTCGGCGGACTCCTACGCCCGAATCGCGGCGACCGGCGGATCGGTGTCGGTGTCCACGGAAAGCGAGCAGAGCGCCGGGCAGGGGTACCCGGCGACGGCCACCCTGCGAGCCCACGGCATCCCGGTGTCGCTGTCGCTGGACAGCTGCGTGCTCTGCAGCGGTGACCTGTTCTCCGCCATGCGCACGACGCTGGGTGCCGACCGCGCGTACGAACACCTCCAGGCGCACGCTCGCGGTGAGACGGTCACCCATGCCTCCCTGCACGCCGACCAGGTCGTCGAATGGGCCACCCGGGGTGGCGCGCGGGCGATCGGGCGGGACGGCGAGATCGGCGGCGTGGAGGTCGGGAAGAAGGCGGACCTCGTGCTCGTCCGCAACGACGACTCGCCCGCGATGACGCCGCTGCTGAACCCGCACGGACACGTCGTCCTCCACGCTCAGCGCGCTGACGTCGACACGGTCCTGGTCGACGGGCGGATCGTGAAGCGCGATCACCGCCTGGTCGGTGTCGATCTGGCCGGTGCGCGTCGTGCGGTCGAGGCCACGGTCGACTACCTGCGCGCCGAACTCGGTGAGCGGGCCTGGCGCGAGGGCATGAACCCGGACATCCCCGAGACCAAGGTTCTCGACAACCCCTACACCTACACCGACTACCGGTCAGCGGCCACGCACGGTGCCCCCGTTTCCCATCCCTGAAAGGAAAAGACCATGAAACTGGCCAATGTGGACGGTCGCGCGGTGCTGCTGACCGCAGACGACAAAGGAATAGAAGTCGAGACGGCGTCGGGTGGCGAGTTCGGCCCCGGCCTGATGTCGGTGTACGAGAACTGGGACGGGTTCCGGGCCTGGGCGGAACAGCCATCGGCCGCGCCCGGCGTCGTCTTCACTCGCGGGCAGCTCGGTCCGCCCTCGCCTGCGCCGCGGCAGATCGTCGCGATCGGACTGAACTACGCGACCCACGCCGCCGAGTCCGGTTTCGCCGCACCGGACGGGCTTCCGCCGACGTTCACCAAGTTCGTGTCCGCGCTGGCCGGTCCCGACGTGGAAGTCGTGCTGCCCGCCGGTGGCGACGTGGACTGGGAGGTGGAACTGGTCGCGGTCATTGGCCGGACCGCGAGTCACGTCGCGGAGTCCGAGGCGTGGGCGCACGTCGCCGGGGTGACGATCGGACAGGACCTCTCCGAGCGCATCGCGCAGCTCGCCGGTCCCGCCCCGCAGTTCAGCCTCGGCAAGTCGTACCCGAACTTCGCACCGGTCGGGCCGTGGCTGGTCACGCCGGACGAGCTGGCGGACCGGGACGATCTGGCGCTCGGCTGCGCGGTCGACGGCGAGACCGTGCAGGACGGGCGCACCCGTGAACTGATCTTCCCGGTCGCCAGGCTGGTTTCCGAGCTGTCGCGGGTCATCACCCTGTTCCCGGGCGACCTCGTCTTCACCGGGACCCCGGCGGGGGTGGGCCTCGGCCGCACGCCGAAACGGTTCCTGCGGGCCGGGGAGCAGCTCGTCAGCTGGATCGAAGGCATCGGTGAGATGCGCCAGACTTTCGTTGCCGCACAGGGGAACTGACATGGGCATGCACCGGCTCACCCGGGTCACGATGGGTGTCCCGAACGTCGCGGACACCGTCGCCTACTACACCGATTTCGGCCTCACCCACCGCGGCGACGGAACCTTCACCACCCTCGAAGGCGGAGAACAACTGCGGGTCCGGTACGCCCCGTACCGCCAGTTGCTCGAACTCGGGGTGGGGGTCGACGACGCCGACGACATCGCGCGGATCGCGTCGCGGCTGGACCGCCTCGGCGTGGCCGGTGGCACGGACGGCACCGCGGTCACCGCGATCGAGCCGGTTTCCGGGTTCACCGTCCGCGTCGAGACCGCGCCGCGGATCACCCAGCAGCCCGTCCTTGCCACGCCGTACAACGGGCCCGGCCGGATCGAACGGTTCGGCCGCGCGCCCGGGGTGCTGCGCGACGACCCGATCCGGCCCAAGAAACTCGGGCACTGCGTGGTGGGCACCACCGATCTCGAAGCCACCATGCGGTTCTTCACCGACGGGCTCGGGTTCAAGGTCAGCGACTACATCGGGGACAAAGGCGCCTTCATGCGCTGCTCGGTCGATCACCACAACGTGCTGGCGCTCGCGGCACCGGTCAACTTCCTGCACCACACCTCCTGGCAGGTCGACGACATCGACGACGTCGGCCGCGGTGCGAAGGCGATGCTGGAAGGCAATCCCGACCGGCACGTCTGGGGACTCGGCAGGCACCACGCTGGCTCCAACTTCTTCTGGTACCTCAAAGATCCGGCAGGGAACTTCAGCGAGTACTACGCCGACATGGACTGCATCCCCGAGGACGAGCTCTGGACCCCGGAAGTCTTCGAAGGCACACAAGGCCTGTTCAGCTGGGGCCCGCCCCCGCCGCCGTCGTTCCTGGAACCGGACGACCTCGCCGCACTCATGACCGGACAGCACCACACCGGATAAGCGCTTTCCTTACCACAGAAGAAAACCGCGAAGGGAACATCATGTCGGAAGACCTGTACACGCCCCAGATCCCGGACAACCTGAACATCCGGTTCGTCGAAAACCGCATCGTCATCAACCGTCCAGCACAGGAGGTGTACGACTGGGTGACCACCTGGTCGAACCTGCCGAAATGGCTGCCGATGGCCCTCGGCACCGAGGTACAGCGCGGCACGGAGGGCGTCCCCGCCGAAATGGGCGACGTGCTGCTCGAAACCATCCAACCCGAGCTGAACGAAAAGCCGAAGCTCTACACCGTGGTCGCACGGGTCCCCGGAAAACTGTGGACGGTGGTCGGCCGGGACGTGTACGACGACGGCACCCTCGCCCCCGCGATGCACGCGATCGCCACCTTCACCACCTTCGACCTCGGCGACGGAACGACCCTGTTCTGCCGCCTGTTCGAGCGGCTGATCCCGGACACCGAACCGCCCGGACCGCACCCGGTCGAAGACCCGGCCCGCATCCAGCCGGGGCTGGAACTGATCAAGGCACACGTCGAGGGCACGGCTGGGTGACATCGGCCCGAACCATGCGTCGGGACGGCGGGGGAGGCCCGGCCGTCCTGCTCGCGACTTGACGGTGCATCGGTGTGAGTGTTCAATCACTAACATGAGCAAGGCGTTGTCGAAGGCGGAGCAGCGGCGGGCGAGCGTCGTCACCGCGGCGGTCGAAGTGTTCGCGAAGTCCGGTTATCGGGGCACGCCGGTGGCCGAAGTGGCGGCGGCAGCGGGAATTTCCCCCGCCTACGTGTTCCGGCTGTTCCCGACGAAACAGGACCTGTTCGTCGCCGCGACGAGCGCGTGCTTCGACCGGATCCTCGACACGCTGCGGGCCGCCGTCGACCAGCTGCCCGCCGCCAGCCCCGGACGCGTGCTCGCCACGATGGCTGACGCCTACGCCGCGTTGATCACGGACCGCGAGCTGATCATGCTCCAGGTCCACGCGCTGGCCGCCAGCGACGAACCGGCGATCCGGGAAGCCCTGCGCGGCGACCAGGCCCGCCTTGTCGACTACGTGACCAGCCGCTCCCGGGCCGCGCAACCCGACATCCAGGCGTTCTTCGCCCGCGGGCAGCTGTGTCACCTGGCTGCCGCCCTCGGCATCGAGGACTCGGCCGAGACCTGGGCGCTCCAGCTCACCGAAGGGCTCCTGCACTACTCGGACGCGACCGGATAGGCGCGGCCGCCCTCGGTCCGGCCCGTACGCGGGCCTTTTTCAGGAGAGAAAAAGTGACTGATCAATCACACACTATGGCGGCGGCGGTCGCCTCGAAGCACCCGCGCACGGGCCGCCAGGGGCTCGCGCTCGCCGCGCTGGCCGCGGCGCAGTTCATGGTCGTGCTGGATTCGTCGATCGTGAACGTCGCGCTGCCATCCATCCGCGCCGGTCTCGGCCTCGGGCCGGCCGAGCTGTCGTGGGTGGTGGACGGCTACCTCGTCGCGTTCGGCGGTTTGCTGTTGCTGGGCGGTCGGCTCGCCGACGTGTTCCGCCGCCGCGGGGTGTTCGTCGCGGGGCTCGCCGTGTTCGTGGCGGCATCAGCCGCGTGCGCGTTCGCTCCGACCGGGCCGGTCCTGATCGGCGCGCGGCTCGCGCAGGGAGCGGGCGGGGCCGTCATGGCACCGGCGGCGTTGTCCATCGTGATGGCCCTGTTTCCCGACGGCGCCGGGCGTGCCAAGGCGCTGGGTGTCTGGGGCGGGGTCTCCGGTGCGGGCGGCATCGCGGGTGTCCTGCTCGGCGGCGTGCTGAGCCAGACACTGGGCTGGCCGTGGATCTTCCTGATCAACGCACCGATGGGGCTGCTGGTCGCCGTGGTGGTGCTTCGGACGGTGCGGCCGTTCCCGGCCGTGGGCGGCACGTTCGACATCGGCGGCGCCGCCACCGTCACGCTCGCCATGGCGAGCATCGCCTACGGCCTGGTCAGCGGTGCGCATACCGGCTGGACGGCCGGTGCCACCCTCGGCGCGCTCGTGCTCGGCGTGCTCGCGTTGGCCGTTTTCCTCTCCGTCGAGCGGCGCGTCGCCCGGCCGCTGGTGCCGCTGCGGGTGTTCACCCGCGCTCCGCTGGTCACGGCCAACGCGATCATGACGCTGCTCGGCGCCGTCAGCGTCGGCATGTTCTACTTCCTGCCCCAGTACCAGCAGATCGTGTTGGGCATGAGCCCGGTGGCGACCAGCCTCACCCAGGTGCCGATCGCGGTGGCGATCACCGTCGGCGGGCTGCTGGCGCCGAGGATCGCCGCGGTCGTGGGCTCCCGCGCCGCGCTCACCGCCGCCCTCGTGTCCTTGACCGCCGGGCTCGCGTGGCTGGCGCTGGGGCCCGGCCCGGCCTATGCCGCGCTGGTGGGGCCGTTCCTGTTGATCGGCGCGGGAATCGGGGTCGGTCTCGTGTACGTCACCACCCTCGCGGTCGCCGATTCCGCGCCGGGTGAAGCCGGGCTCGTCAGCGGCCTGGTCAACACCACGCGCCAGATGGGCGGTGCGCTCGGCCTGGCGACGCTGGTCGCCGTCGCGACCGGCACCGGTCCCGTCCCGCACTTCGCCACCGCTTTCGCCACCGCGGCCGGATTCGCCGCCCTGGCGTTGCTGCTGTCCTGGGCACCCGCCCTCCGCAAGCAGTGAAACCGTTGCAGGACAAGGAGATCATCGTGACCACCAAGCCCTACCTGACCGGGCACTACACCCCCGTCCCGGACGAGACCACCGCGGTCGACCTGCCGGTCACCGGCGCGCTGCCGCCGGAACTGACCGGCGAATACCTCCGCAACGGCCACAACCCGAAGCCCGGCATCACCCCCAGCCACTGGTTCAAGGGTTCGGGCATGCTGCACGGCGTCCGCCTGGAGAACGGGCGCGCCCGGTGGTACCGCAACCGCTGGGTCAAGACCCCGGCTCTCGAAGGCGCGCCGCTCGTGCGCGAAGACGGCAGCATCGATCTCACCGCCAGCGTCGCGGGCACCCACATCGTCGAGCACGGCGGCAGGCTCCTCGCGCTCCAGGAGGCCAACCTGCCCTTCGAGGTCACCCCCGAACTCGACACGGTCGGCCCGTTCGACTTCCACGGCAAGCTCACCTCGGCGATGACCGCGCACCCGAAGCAGGACCCGGCGACCGGCGAACTGCACTTCTTCAGCTATTCGCCGTTCCCGCCGCACCTGACCTACTACGTCGCCTCGCCCGAGGGCCACATCACTCGCAGCCAGGTGATCGACGGCAGCGGCCCGAGCCTGATGCACGACTTCGCCATCACCGCGACCAAAGCCGTTTTCCTCGACCTGCCAGTCGTTTTCGATCCCGCGGAGACCTCGGGCATCCCGTACCGCTGGCACGACGACTACCCGGCCCGCATCGGCGTCTTCGACCGCGTCGGCACGCCGCACGTGACCTGGATCCCGGTCAGCCAGCGCGCCCTGCTGCACGTCACCAACGCCTACGACACGCCGGACGGCAAGATCGTCCTCGAAGGACCCGCCTACGACCAAGCGTCCTGGGCGACTTCGTGGAAGTGGTGGACCGGCGCGCCCGGCTACCCGGCCGCGCCGGTCAGCGGGGCGATCGCGACCCGATGGCTGCTGGACCCGGCGACCGGGACCGCGACCGAGCAGGAACTCGACGACCTGGTGACGGACTTCCCCACCATCAACGAGGACCGCACCGGCCTGCCCACCGCGATCAGCTACTCGGTCGCCTTCCCCGGAGCGGGCCTCGACGAGTTCGCCATCGTCAAACTGAACACGGCGACCGGCGAGCGGCGGCTGCACCGGCCGGGGCCCGACCGGCATGCCGGGGAAGCCGTCTTCGTCCCCGCCGCGGGCGCCACCGGCGAGGACGACGGCTACCTGCTGACGATCGTCAGCGACCTGCGCGCGAACGCGTCCCAACTGCTCGTCCTCGACGCACACGACCTGAGCACCACCGCCACGGTCGCGCTGCCCCGGCGCGTGCCCAGCGGGATCCACGGCTCGTGGATCCCGGACGAGCGCCTCACTTCGTGATCACCACATCGGCGACACGGCGTGGAAACCTGATCGGTCAGGCGGGGCGGCCCGCGCCGGCGTAGTCGTCGCCCTTGGTGTGGTAGGTGTGGATCTGGATCGCCTGGCCCTCGGTCGGCGCGTTGATCATCAGGCCGTTGCCGAGGTAGAGCCCGACGTGGTGGATGTGCGCGGGGCTGCCGTAGAACACGAGGTCGCCCAGCTTCGGTTCCTGCGAGAGCGGCACCGGCGGCGCCGAGCGGTACTGGCTGTCCGCGGTGCGCGGCAGGCCGACACCGGCGCTGTCGTAGGACGCCTTCGTCAGCCCCGAGCAGTCGAACCCGGCCGCGCCGCCGTCGGGGCCGTTGCCGCCCCATACGTACGGCAGGCCGAGCTGGTCGAGCGCGAACCGGACGGCGTGCGCGTTGCGGGTGCTCGCGGTGTCCGGTGCGAGCGAAAGCGTGGCGTAGAGCTGCGCGTTGCCGAGCACCTGCTGCCGGAAGAGGTCCGAATCGCGGTAGGCGGCGACGGCCTTCCACCAGCCGTTGCCCGCGCCGAGATCGGTTCCGGTGCCGCACAGCACGCGACCGGCCGCGACCGCCGCGTCGTCGATGTCGTCGATGCTCGGGTCGGTCGTGGCGGGGATGTTCTGCCCGGTTCGCTTCCACTCGGTGGGGGTGAGCTGCATGGGCCCGCCGCGCTTCTCCTCGGCTGGCTCACCAGCCGCGCCCTGCAGGGGCACCGAACCGAGCGGTTTCGCGGTGCGGCCGTCGGCGTTGAGCGTGTCGCCGCCGAACCTGGCATGGTTCGAACTCGCCTTGCCGAGCCCGGCGAGGGTGACCCACGACAGGTGGCAGTCCGGCTTTTCCTTGCGCAGCACCAGTTCCCCGGTCGCGTAGCCCATCAGGGCGCGCTGCGGGATGTCCAGCGCGGGCGCGAGACCTGCCGACCACTTGTCCAATTCGGACGGTGACTGGCGCGGCGCCTGCGCCTGCACGGGCGCGCTCACTTCGAGCACCGACGGGCCCGCGCCGCCACCGGGCGGAACCGGTTTCGGCGACGATTCGACGGCGGCCACCGGTGCCTGCGCCGGGTGGTCCGGATCGGAGATGAGCAACCAGCCGCACGTGACGAGCGCGCCGACGAGGATCAACGCGATCAGCGCGCGGCCCGCCACCGCGCGCCCAGCCGACGGTCGCGCGGGAGCTTCCCTCGGCGTGGGGGAAGGCTTCGGCTGCTCGGGAGGGGTCACACGAGCCACCTTAGAGAACACGCATCGACATCCACGCCTTACTCAACGAACCCGAAAGCGTGTAATTACGCACAACCTCACTACGCTGGGCTCATGACCGGGATCGACGGCGACAGGCTGCGTGCGGAGCTGACCGGGAACCAGGGCGCGTACACGGCGGTGGACGTCGTCGCGAGCACCGGTTCCACCAACGCGGATCTGAGAGAAGCCGCCTCGGCGGACGACCCGGCGCCGGATCGCACGGTCCTGATCGCGGAGACGCAGACGGCGGGCGTCGGCAGGCGCGCGCGGCGCTGGAGTTCGCCGAAGGGCGCCGGGCTCTACCTCAGCGTCCTGCTCCGGCCGCACGAAGTGTCGTTCGCGAACCTGGGGTCGCTGGCCGTAGTCGCGGGCCTCGCGGTGCACGACACCGCCACGGCTGTCGGCGTCGACGCGGTGCTCAAGTGGCCCAACGACGTGCTCGCCGGGCCGGATCGCGCCAAGTGCGCCGGGATCCTCGCCGAAGCCGTCGCGGGCGAGGAGTTCGCGGTGGTGCTCGGGATCGGCCTCAACGTGCGGCCGCTCGGCGAACGGGTCCCGTCCGGGCCGGGTGGCCTCGCCGCGACCTCGCTCGCGGAACAGGGCGCCACGGTCACCGATCGCACGGAGATCGCGGTGAAGCTGCTGACCGCGTTCGCCGAACGGGAGGCGCGCTGGCGCGCCGCGGCGGGTGACCTCGCCCGCGCGGGACTGCTCGACGCGTACCGGGTGCACTGCGCCACGATCGGCCAGGACGTCAAGATCATGCTGCCCGACGGCGGCTCGCTGGTCGGCACCGCGACCGGGGTCGACGGGGCGGGGCAGCTCACCCTGACCGCGCTCGACGGCACCGCGCGCACCGTCTTCGCCGGTGACGTGGTGCACCTGCGTCCGGTCGGCGCCGAAGACTGACGCCTCGCGCAAAGCGGTTCGGTCGCCTCGCCGTCGCCGTTCGCCGGTACGGTGAGGCTGCCGAACCGGCACGCACAACTCAGACGATCCGGGGAGTCCGAGGTGGCCTATCCAGACGATCTGCTCAGCGAAGGCGAGCACGTCGTGATCCACAACCATCCGCACTTCAAGATGCTGATCGGGCCGCTGCTGGTGCTGATCGTGACGCTGGGCGCGGGTATCTGGCTCGCCGTGCTCGCGCAGGACGCCGCACCGCCGTGGCACACGGTGTCGCTCATCGCGATCGGCGTGGTCGCGCTCGTGCTCATCGTGTGGTTGTTCCTGACCCCGTTCGTGCGTTGGCGGACCACGCACTTCATCGTCACCACGGACCGGCTCATCGCGCGCGAGGGCGTGGTCAAGCGGACCGGGATCGACATCCCGATGTCGCGGATCAACAGCGTGCGGTTCGAGCACGGCCTGCTGGACCGGGTGTTCGGCTGCGGCACGCTGATCATCGAGTCGGCCTCGGACGAGCCGCTGACCTTCGACGACATCCCCAAGGTCGAGCGGGTGCACACGGTGATCTACCGCGAGGTCAACGACAACCCGTACGACGACTACCACCCTGGCCAGCCCCCGCACGGCCAGCCGGGGTACGCCGACACCGAGCAGTACCCGCAGGAGCAGTACCCGCCGCAGGGCCGCCGCGCCCCCCGTCGCGGCGACCGCCGCTGATGGGCGCGCGGGAAGTCGGCCTTCCGCAGCGGTTCGCGGCTGCGGAAGGAGTGCCGGAGCGGGTCACGATCTGGGAGGTCGGCGCGCGGGACGGGCTGCAGAACGAGTCCGCCGTGGTGCCGCTCGAAGTCAAGCTGGAGTTCCTCGACCGGCTCGCCGGTGCGGGCCTGACCACGATCGAGGCGACGAGTTTCGTGCACCCCAAGTGGGTTCCGCAGCTCGCCGACGCCGAAGCGCTTCTCGCCGGGCTCGACCGGCACGACGGGGTGCGCTACCCGGTGCTGGTGCCGAACGAAAAAGGGCTCAACCGCGCGCTCGACGCCGGTGTCGAGCACATCGCGATCTTCGCGAGCGCGACCGAGACCTTCGCGAAGCGGAACCTGAACTCGACGGTCGAAGACCAGTTCGCGATGTTCGAACCGGTGGTTTCCCGCGCCCGCGAAGCCGGTGTCGAAGTGCGCGGGTACCTCTCGATGTGCTTCGGCGACCCGTGGGAGGGCGTGGTGGACCCGGCGACGGTCGCCGCCGTCGGGAACCGCCTGCTCGGGCTCGGCTGCTCGCAGCTCTCCCTCGGCGACACCATCGGCGTGGCCACGCCCGGCCACGTCGAACGGGTGCTGGCCGCGTTCGGCGAGACCGGTACCGCGGTCGGCTCGCTCGCGGTGCACTTCCACGACACCTACGGCCAGGCGCTGTCGAACACCCTTGCCGCGCTGCGCCTCGGAGTGTCCACTGTGGACTCTTCGGCCGGCGGGCTCGGCGGCTGCCCGTACGCGGAGTCCGCCACCGGGAACCTCGCCACCGAGGACCTCGTGTGGATGCTCGACGGGCTCGGCGTCGAGCACGGCGTCGACCTCGACGCGCTGGTGGCCACCAGCGCGTGGATGGCCGAGCGCCTCGGCAGGCCCAGCCCGTCCCGGGTGGTCAACGCCCTCGCGGGGTAGTTTCGCCACGGCGCGGAACCGGGCGGTCGCGGGGTGCGTCGGACCGGCAGCGGATCCCTGTACCTGGACCGAAAAGGAGGCCGCCGTGACGGAGCACCGCGCGCGGGTGGACGAGCTGCTGGCCGGGTACCGGCGCGGTCGTGAGCGGCTCGCGGCCGTGCACGGTGAGCTGGCCGCGATCTCGGCGTCGGAGACCGGGGCCGACGGGCTCGTCACCGCGACCGTCGGGCCGCGCGGGACGCTCACCGGGCTCGAAATCGCCGAGGACGCCTACCGCCGCCTGCGACCGAAGGAACTCGCCGAAGCGATCGTCCGGGTGGCCGCGAGCGCCACGGTCAAGGCACTGCGCGAAGCGGGCGACGTGCTCGCGCCGTCGCTCCCGGCGGGCACCGACCCGCACGCGCTCCTGCTCGGCACCGCCGACCTCGAAGCCTCCGAAATCGTGCGGCCGCAGGCCACCGACGACGAGGAGAACCTCGAGAACAAGAGCTGGCTCGAGGAGCTGTGATGACGGGCGGGTTTTCTGCGGACGTCGAACGCGGCGCCGGGCGTGCGAAGGAGTTCGACGACCTTTCGCGGCGCGCGCACGCGATAGCCGACGAACTGGACCGCGCGCTCGACGGCGCCGAATCGGCGTGGGGTTCCGACGCCGTCGGCGAGAGTTTCAAGGCGGCCCACGCCGGTCACGCTGCCGAGGCCGCCGCCCGGATCCGCGCGCTCGGCACTTCGCTCGGCGAGGCGGGCGCGTCGTTCGGCGAGTCGTTCACCAAGCTGCGGACCGCGGACGAGGACGCGGCCGACCGGCTTCCCGGGGCGGAGGAATAGTGGGCATCGAACTGCCGCCGGAGCTTCGCGCGATCGCCGACCGCACCGGCCTCGCCTGGCCGGAGGCCGACGAGGACGCCATGCACGCGCAGGCGTCGGCGTGGCGCGACGCGCAGCGCAAGCTTTCCGTGCTGGCCGCCGACGCGGACACCAGCGCCGGGGGAGTGCTCGGCTCGCTGGAAGGGTCGCTGGCCGCGTCCGCGGGCACGCTGTGGTCGGGGTTCGTCGAGCCGGACAACGGGCACCTGACCGCGGCGGTGCGCGCCGCGGGCGAGGCCGCGGACAGGCTGGAGCACGCCGCGAACGAAATCGGTGCGGCGAAAGCGGAAATGGTCCGCCAGCTCGTCGACGCCGCGAAGAACACCGAGGCCGCCGAAGCGGCCGCGGCGGCGGGGCAGCCGTGGGCGCTGGCCGGGGTGGGCAGCATCGTGGACGGCAGCGCGGCCAACCTCGCGTCGCTGTCCGGCGGGCTCGTCGCGGCCGTGGAAACGCCCGGTGGCGCGCGGATCGCGACGGTGGGCCCGGTCGTCGACCCGAATCCCGGCGCGTACACGCCGTCGGGGCAGGGCGGGCTCGTCGCGACGGTCACCGGGCTGCCTCCCGAGCTGGCGTCCACTGTGGACCCGGACGCGACCGGGGTGGTGCCGCGCGAGGTCGTCGACGGCACCGGCCCGATCATGCTGCCACAGGCGCCTTCGCAGTACGGCGGTTTCCTGGAGGGGCGGACCTTCGACGACGTGCCGACGCCGTCGGCCGGTGTCCCGCTCGGCGGTCTCCCCGGCCAGACCGCGGTGTCGAGCTATCCGGGCGAGCACGGTGCCGCGCCGGTTCCCGCACCCGCGCCGGTTCCCGCGCCGCCGGTGGGGCAGCCCGTCGCGCAGCCGCCCGCGGCTTACCCGCAGCCTTCGCCGTGGCCCTATGCGCCGCAACCGGTGCCGCCCGTCGCTGTGCCTCCCGCCGTGCCGCCGCCCGTCGGCGCGCCGACGCAGGAGCGGCAGGGTGTCGTGGCGATGTTCGTGGTCCACATGTTCCCGATCGGGCACCTCCCGGTCGCCTCGGGCAGCCCCGAGCGCCAGCTCCCCGGCGGTTTCCCGCCGCACGACCACCCGCGAGCGGACGAAGTGGACAGTGCGGAGGCGATCGAACGGGTTCGGGGTGGCTGGCGGCGATTGCCGACCCCGCCGGGTGAGCCACCTTCGTCCGTGACCGAGGACGCCGCCGCCGTCGACTCCGCCGATTTTTCCGATGAGACGGCCGAAATGCTGGCGGCCGGTGTCGTGCTGGACCGGTTCGGCGAACCGTTCGGCAGGATGTTCTCGCCGGACGGCACGCCGTTCGCGCGCCGGGGCCTGCCCTCGGAAGCCGCCGAGTCCGGCTACCGGCGCTACCGGGTGCTCAAGGAAGTGCCGATGTGGTTCGCGGGCTGCGCGCGGTACCGCGCGCAGTATTCGGCGGACGAACTGGTCAGCATGGGATACCTGGCGGACATCACCTTCGGGGAGCGGGGAGAGCAGTGAACGTCGAGTCGATCGTGCGCTGGCTGGAAACCATCGGGGTGCCGACCGAGGTGATCTCGGTGGGCACCGAAGCCGACAACGCGTGGTGCGTGCTGCGCGCGGAGGAAAACGGTTCGCCGGCGTGGGAAGTGTTCTGGCGCGAACAGGGGCACCGGTACGACTGGGCGCGGTTCACCAACGAACAGGTCGCCTGCCACTACCTGTTCGGCAGGCTCGCGTGGAGCCAGGTCGCCCGCGGTGCCCTGACCCTCGCCCCCAGCGCCTCCTGATAACCGGGGGAGGTTCCCCTGCCCCGAAGGCCACCTTCGGGGAACCAGACGCCGCGAATCCACCCCTCGTGCCCCCGAAGGTGACTTTCGGGGACTTGAACGCCCCGAAGGCCACTTTCGGGGCACGCACAGCTCCGCCCGCACGTTCGCCAGGGCCGAGAAAGTGGCGCTGGAGTCCCCGAAGGTGGCCTTCGGGGACCAGACGAAGCTCCCCGTCATTGATCTCGCGCAACCACCGCGATCCGCGCCCGGCATCACTGCGGCAGTCGCAGTCTGGGAATCAGCGGCTCGTCACCATGGCGAGGATCTTGCCCAGCAGCGCGGGATCGGCCGCGGTTTCGGTGCGCCAGGCGATGAACCCGTCGGGGCGCACGAGCAGCGCGCCGTCGTCCGCGAGCGTGACCGAGGCCGCCCAGTCCGCGTCGAGCCTGGTCGCCCGCAGCCCGTTCTTCCGCGCCGCTTCGCACCACGCTTCGCCGCCCGGTCCGGTCAGCACCGCGAACCCGGGGCCGATCAGGTCCACAGTGGACTTTCCCGGCGCGATCCAGCGGTGCGGGAGACGTGAGCCCGCGTCGCCGTTGAGACTCACCGCGACGTCCTCTGTGGACGGAACGACGGTGACGGGATCCACCACGGCCGACGAGTCGTACCGGTAGCCCATGAGCACCATCGGCTGGTGCCACATGCCCACTGCGGCGCGCCCGGCCGCCGCGGCGGGATCCCAGTGCAGCGGCGGGTTTTCCCATCGCAGCTCCGCCTGCCTCGTCACCAGTTCGGCGACCGCGTGCCGTTCGTCGTGGTAGGTGTCGAGCAGCCCGTCGCCCGCGGTGCCCGCGAGCACCATCGCGAGCTTCCACGCCAGGTTGTGCGCGTCCGCCACGCCCGTGTTGAGCCCGAGCGCGCCGAGCGGCGTGATCGCGCGCGCCGCGTCGCCGACCAGGAATGCCCGCCCGCGCCGGAATTCGGTCGCCATCCGCATGGTCGCCCGCCACGGCATCGCGTTGAGGACCTCGACCGGCACGTCCGCGCCGATGGCCGTGCGGATCCAGGCCAGGCAGCGTTCCGCGGTCGGCTCTTCCCCGTCGGGAAGCGGCACGTGCAGCACCCACCGGCCTTCGCCGACCGCGAGCAGCATCCCCGACGCGTCCGGGTGCCGGACCTCCACCATCGTCGGCATCGAGCCGAAGTGGCCGACGAGATCGGCGGCGAACAGGATGTTCATCGTGGTGCCGCCCACCTCGCCCGGTCCGGACGTGCCGATCCCGAGCGCGTGGCGCACCTTCGTGTTCACCCCGTCGGCGCCGACGAGGTAGGCCGCGCGGATGGCGCGCCCGTCCGCGAGCGTCACCGTCACGCCGTCGGCGTCCTGGTCGACGGCGGTCACCTCGGCGCCGAACTCGACGGTCGCGCCGCGCTCGCGCGCCGCGGGCAGGAGCACGGCGTCGAGCCGGTCCTGCGGGCAGTGGCCCCTCGGGTTCTCCGGTGAAACCGCGGACTCGGCCGTCGACGGCGCGGGTGCCCGGGAGTGGTCGATTTCGGCGACCGTGCGCGCGTTCGCCTTCCACAGCGCGGTGGAGGTGACGGTGGCCGCGTTGACTTCCTCGTGCAGGCCCGCCTCGCGGAAGAACTCGAACGTGCGCGGGCTGACGCCGAGCGCGCGCGGGTGGGCCGACGGCGCTTTTCGGCGCTCGAGCACGAGCGACCGCACACCGTGGTGGCCGAGGAACACCGCGGTGGAGAGGCCGACGGTGCCGCCGCCGACGATCACGACCGGGACGTCTGACATGGGAACCCCCTGAGTTGGGAACAGTGTGCCCGTTTATGGGAACACCGTACCCAACTTCTAGACTGGGTGTCATGCCGTCTCGACCCCAGCCCGCCGCACTCGTCTGGATGCGCGATCGCGACCGAGGCGGACGCCCCGCGGTCACCGAGGAGCGGATCGTCCGCACCGCGATCGCGATCGCCGACGCCGAAGGCATCGACGCGCTGTCGATGCGCCGGATCGCCACCGAGATGGGTTCGGGCACCACGTCGCTGTACCGGCACCTCACCAACAAGGACGAGCTGATCGAGCTGATGGTCGACGCGGTGTTCGGCGAGGTGCCGCGGCCCGAGGCGGCGGGGGACTGGCGCGCGCGGCTCACCGCGAGCGCCAGGCTGCTGCGGGCCGCGCTGCTGCGGCACCCGTGGCTGGTGCAGCAGATGTCGCGGCGTCCCGCGCTCGGGCCGAACGTGCTCGACCAGTCCGATCACGCGCTCGGCGTGGTGGCCGCGGTCACCGACGACGCGACCACGGCGAACCTGGTGGTCAGCGCCGTCAACACCTACGTGCTGGGCGCGGCCGCGACGGAGCTGGCCGAGCTGGAAGCGCAGCGCGGCACCGGCATGACCGAGGAGGAATGGCAGCAGTCGGTGGGGGAGTACGTGCGGCAGGTCGTCGAGTCGGGTCGGTACCCGCACTTCGCGTGGCGCGTCCTGGAATCGGGCGAACCCGACGACGACACCCGGTTCGAATTCGGCCTGACCTGCCTCCTGAACGGCGTCACCGCCGCACTGCCCCCCAACGACATTTAGCCCGCGAACTGCAGGCCAGTGTCCCGATGCACTCCGCGCGCCTGCTGACGACGTTTAGCCCGCTAAATGCACCCGGCGCCCCCGCCTCGCGCGCCTACGGGAGGCCCACTCGCCCGCCTACCCTCCGAGTGCCGCGAGGTCCGCGCCGAAGGCGCGGCCACTCCCAACCCAGCCCCGCACCGGCGATCCGGTGCGCCCCGCGCGCCGGGAGCGTGCAGTCGGGCGCAGGGCCCCCTGGGCCCTCTAAATTTGCGATGGCAGGGCGCACCCCGCGACAAACCGGCGGGTCGAGCTGGGAGCCGCGCCCTGGCAGCTCAAATTTTGCCGCCCGATAAAGAAATCAGCGCGACAAGAGGGCGAGCGCAGCGGAGTGGAGCCGCCCGTTTGATGAGAGCGCGCTGCCGCCGTCATACCGCGGTTCGCCGGTGAGGTCGCTGAACCGCCCGCCCGCTTCGGTGACGAGTACCTGCGCCGCGGCGACGTCCCACGGGTTGACGATCGCTTCGGCGGCGAGGTCGATGGCGCCCTCGGCGACCAGGCAGTGCTGCCAGAAGTCGCCGAACGCCCGGTTTTCCCAGCAGGCGTCGACGAGGGCGAGGTAGGCCTCGCGGGAGTGGTGCTCGGTCCACGAACCGAGGTGGGTGGTGGACAGGTAGGCGTCCTCGAGCGCGCTCACGCCGGACACCGAGATGCGGTGCTCGCCCGCCGCGTCGCGCACCCAGGCGCCTTCGCCTTCGGACGCCCACCAGCGGCGGCCGAGCAGGGGCGCGCTGATCATGCCGACGACCGGGGTGCCGTCGGAGACGAGCGCGATGAGGGTCGCCCACACGGGTACTCCGCGCAGGAAGTTCTTGGTGCCGTCGATCGGGTCGAGCACCCAGGTGCGGCCGCTCGCGGACGCCGTGCCGCCGCGTTCCTCCCCGGCCACTCCGTCGCCGGGGCGCTCTTCGGCGAGCAGCGCGCGCACGGCGTCTTCGACGGCCGTGTCGGCGTCGGTGACCGGGGTGCGGTCGGGTTTGCGCTCGACGGCGAGGTCGAGCGCGCCGAACCGGGCGGTGGTGATCGCGTCTGCGGTGTCGGCGAGGCGGGCGGCGAGGCGCAGGTCTGCGGTGTGGCTGGGCACGGTGACGATGGTTTCACGCCCTTCGGTCGTAAAGTTGACCAGGTGAGCATGGTGCTACTTGCCGAGGACGATCCGGCCATCGCCGATCCCCTGTCGCGTGCGCTGCAGCGGGAGGGGTACGAGGTCACCGTGGTGGGTGACGGCCCAGCCGCGCTCGACGCGAGCGGCGCGCAGCGCGTCGATCTGCTGGTGCTCGATCTCGGCCTGCCCGGGATGGACGGGCTCGAGGTGTGCCGCCGCCTGCGCGCGGGCGGCGCCGAGATCCCGGTGCTCATGCTCACCGCGCGCACCGACGAGGTCGACTTCGTGGTTGGTCTCGACGCGGGTGCCGACGACTACGTGGCCAAGCCGTTCCGGCTGGCCGAGCTGATGGCCAGGATCAGGGCGCTGCTGCGCAGGCGGGTGCCGGAGGTGCTCGACGCGGGCGGCGTGCGGATGGACCTCGGCGCGCGCCTGGTCACCGTCGACGGCCACGAGATCCAGCTCGCGAACAAGGAGTTCGAGCTGCTGCGGGTGCTGATGAGCCGCGCTGGCCAGGTCGTCAGCCGCGACGAGATCCTGTCCGAGGTGTGGAACGACCTCGAGTCGAAGACCTCGAAGACGCTCGACATGCACATGTCCTGGCTGCGCCGGAAGCTGGCGATCGCGGGCGACGGCAAGGGCGCGGTGGTCCATTCCTCCGACGGGGAGCGGCGCATCGCGACGGTCCGCGGCGTCGGCTTCCGCTTCAACACCGAGTGAGCCCGTGCGCCGTCGAATCCTGCTGGCGATCCTGCTCGCCGTCGCGGTCACCGGGGTCGCGCTGGGCATTCCGCTCGGGGTGACCGCGTGGGTGCTGGTCGAGAACCTGGCCAGTGAAAGCCTCGCGTCGCAGGCGCAGCCGATCGCGGCGACGGTGGACAGCCAGCTCGCCAACCGCGAGCCGGTCGACATGGAGAAGCTGCGGGTGGCGGTGCCGAACGACGGCGCGCTCACGGTGCGCCAGATCGGCAAACCGGACCGGGTGGCCGGGGTGTTCCCGACCGGCGGCGCACTCGTGCAGGTGGTGCCGATCGCGAGCGGCGGGACCGTCGAGCTGGCCGTGCCGCGCGGGCCGCTGCGGGCGCGGCAGACGCAGGTGACGGTCGCGGTGATCCTGCTGGTGGTGCTGTCCGTCGGCACCGGCACGATCGTGGCCACGGTGACCGCGCGCAGGCTGGCGAAGCCGCTGCGGCACGTCGCGGACCGCGCGGCGAAGCTCGGCGGCGGCGATTTCCGCCCCGATCCGGGGCGGTACGGCGTCGGCGAGCTCGACATGGTCGCGGAGGCGCTGGACGCGTCGGCGACCGCGCTGGCGCAGCTCGTGCAGCGGGAGCGCCAGCTCGTCGGGGACGTGTCCCACCAGCTGCGCAGCAGGCTCACCGCGCTGCAGCTGCGGCTGGAATCGCTGACCATGCTGCCCGACGCCGAAGCCGTCGAAGAGGCGAAAGCCGCGCAGGAGCAAGCGGATCGGCTCGCGGAGGCGCTCGACGAACTGCTGGCGGCGGCGCGTGCCGCGCGGGAGGTCGGCGCGGAACCGATCGGGCTCGCCGAGAGCCTGCCCGTGATGAGCGAGGAATGGCGGCAGCTGCTGCGCGCCGAAGGCAGGAACCTGCGGCTCAAGGTCGCCGACGGGCTGATGGCGCGCGCGACGCCGGGCAGGCTGGGCGAGGTCGTCGGCGTGCTGCTGGACAACGCGCTGCACCACGGCGCGGGCACCGTCACGCTCACCGCCCGCCGCGGTGACGCCGAGGGCACCGTGGTGATCGAGGTCAGCGACACCGGCCAGGGGGTCCCGGACGAGCTGGCGCCGCACGTGTTCGAGCGCGGGTTCTCCGGCGGCGGTTCGACGGGCGTGGGGCTCGCGCTCGCCCGCGCGCTGGCGGAAGCGGACGGCGGGCGGCTCGAACTGTCGAGCAAGCAGCCCGCGGTGTTCAGCCTCTTCCTGCGGGTGCCGCGGCCGGGCGACGTCGCCGAGGTGCGCTGGCCCGCGGAGCGGGTGCCGCGGTAGTTGCCCCTTCGGGCGCGATCGGCTCCCTCGCGCGCCTTCGATCCGGCACGGGGTGCGTTTCGGTCGTTACGGTCGAAGCCGTTCCTTTCCGTCGACCGAGGGGTCCTGGCGATGAGCATCGAGGCGACCGACAGCGTTCCGGTGAAATCGACCGCGGGGCAGGGAAAGCGGTGGCCGGTCGTGCTCGGCGCGGCGGCGCTGCTGGTCGGGTTGTTCCCGGCGGTCGCGCGGGCCGATCCGCCCCGTGCGCTGCCGTCGAGCGTCGCGGAACCGGACGGCAAGTGGCAACCGGCCTTCGATTACGACGGCGACGGCTGCTATTCGTCGCCGGCGATCGGTCCGGATGGGACGCTGAACGGCGGGCTGAACCCGTCCGGCGCGCTGAACGGGAACTGCCACGACAAGTCCGATTTGGACAACACCAACTCGTACGCGCGCGCCAAGTGCGACAACGGCTGGTGCGCCTACCTCTACGACCTGTACTTCGAAAAGGACCAGGCGCTCGACGGCGTGAACGACGCGTTCGGGCACCGGCACGACATCGAGCACGTCGTGGTGTGGGTGCACGACGACAAGGCGGAGTACGTTTCGACCTCCGCGCACGGCGGCTACACCGCGCACCCCGCGTCCGAGGTGGCCTGGGAGGGAACGCACGCGAAGATCGTGTACCACAAGGACGGGGCGAGCACCCACTGCTTCCGGCTCGCGGGCAAGGACGAGCAGCCGGAGAACGACTACCGCAAGTGGCAGTACCCGGCGCTGGTGAGCTGGAACAACTTCCCGGCGGGGATCAGGGACAAGCTCGTGAACGCCGATTTCGGCAAGGCCTCGCTCGGTATCAAGGACAGCGCGTTCGAGTCGAACCTGGACAAGGCGAAGCCGGAAGGCGTCCCGTTCGACGCGCGCGCCTAGGATTCCTTGCCCTGGGGCGCTTTCGTCCCCGACGACTTCGCTCCCGGCTCGCCGCGTACGAACTCGACCTTTCGTTCGCCCCGGGGACCCCCCGATTTCAACATTAGCGCGGGGCACCGACATTTTTGGTGCCCGAGTTCGCGGGGGACCCGCACGCCCCGAAGGTCACTGTCGGGGCGTGCGGGAGAACCCACCGCACGAGGTAGGTACCAAGAGCCGCCCGAAAGTACGGTGCCGCAAGGGCTTTTCCCGCGTACCGTAAGACGGTGACGGTCGCCCCGCGGTACTTCCCGCTCCCCCAGGAGCCCGTCGTCGAATCGACGGCCGTGCTCGGCAAAGTGGTGATCGCCGTGGCGCTGTCGTTGCACGGCGCGCTGCTCGTCACCGGCGAGCCAGGCGGCGACGTGCTCGCCGCCGCCACCGAAGGCGTTTTCGTGCGCGGAATCGACTCGGCCGCCCCGGCCATCACGGCCGCGGCAGGGCACCGGTTCGTCCAAACGCGACGCCTCTTCCGCCCGCCGTCGGCCATGGTCTTCGAAGGGTCCTGCCACGTCGCGTTCGCGCTCGGCGGGGCCGGGATCACCGGAAAACCCTCGTATCTGCTCGAAGTCGGCGCGGCGTGGACGGGGCGGGAGACGAGCCCGCCCCGCAGCGCCGTTCAGTGGGAGGAGTTCTTCGGCAGCGCGCTGTCCGCGGTCGGCGCGATCGTGCTGTCCCAGGAATGAGGCACGTCGACGACGGCGACGAACGCCGCGCGCGCGGGCATGCCGAGCGTGGTCCACAGCAGACCCGGTTCCACGTCGCCGACCGCGAGCGCCACGGGAGGCCGGAGTTCGCCGGGCAGCGAATCCGGCCTCGCCACCGCGAGCAGCGCCGCGTCGAGCAGCACGTGCTCGTCGCGCACCTTCGGCGCCTTCGCGGTGACCAAATAGGACAGTCGGCACCCCGGGGCAGGGGTACCGGTGAGCCCGAACAGGAACAGGTTGACCACCCTGGACGGCGCGTCGCTCTGCCACGTCGGCTTCGGCGGGTCCACCCGTACCACCGTGCCCGGCGGCAGGTGCGGCCCCAGCAGGCGGCAGAGCGCGTCGTCGACCTGGGGGATCATGATCAGATCAGGCCCTCTCGCATGGCGTACGCGACCGCGTGCGAGCGGTTGCGCAACTGGAACCGGTTGGTCACGTCGTGCAGGATGCTCTTCACCGTGCGCTGCGAATAGCACAGCTGGTCGGCGATCTCCTGCGTGGACAGCCCGGACGCGACCAGCCGCAGCACGTCGGTCTCCCGCGAGGTGATCCCGGTCAGGTGCAGCCCGCGCGGTTCGAGCACCTGGCGCTGCAGCCTGGCGACGCGGTTGAGCAGCCTGCCGAGCAGATCGGGCGGCAGCGCGCCCTCCCCGGCCGCGGCGGCCCGCACGAGGCGCACCAGCACGTCCGGGCTGATCTCCGAACGCCTGGCGACCGCGCACACCCCGTGCTCCACCGCGTCGAGCACTTCGTTGTCGTCGATCTCACCCGCGATCAGCACGATCCGGGTGAACCCCTGCGCCTGCAGCGAACGCAGCAGCCGCGCCATCGCCGAGTCGAGCCGGTCGGCGACCAGCAGCGCCACCGTTCTGCCGCCGTCGGCGAGGCCGTCCGTGTGTTCTCCGCTGCCCCGATCCTCTTTCACGAGCCAGACCTCGTCCCTGGTCTGCAAGCTCATGCAGATCCCGTCGCGCAGGATCGGATCGGTGGCGCGGACTATGACCGGGGTACGGGCTGAACCGAGCATGACTTCCCCTCGTTCGGTTTTGCGGTGCACCTACTTTCGCCCAAGGGGTGTCCCAGGCGCATGGGACTCCGGTCCCCTTTTCCCACCCGATGGTGCGGGGCCAACGGCCCGTTCAGTCACCGAGTCCGGCGTTGCGGGCGCGCACGATCGCTTCCGCGCGGTCGGCGACGCGCAGTTTCGCGAACACGTTGGAAATGTGGTTGCGCACGGTTTTCGGGGAAAGGCACAGCGTGCTCGCGATGACCGTGTTGCTCGATCCCGCGGCGATCAGGCCGAGCACTTCCCGTTCGCGCGCGGTCAGTTCCGGGAACGCGGGGGCCGCCTGCGGTTGCGGCTCGGTGAAGAATCCGAGCACGCGGGTGGCGATGTCGGGACCGAAGATCGCCTCGCGCCGCCCGACCGCCCGCACCGCGCGCACGATCTCGTCCGGCTCGGCGTCCTTGAGCAGATACCCGCGCGCCCCCGCGCGCATCGCCGCGAACACCGACTCGTTCTCGTCCGACATGGTCAGCATCAGGACACCCGTCTCCGGCCGCGCCGCGACGATCCGCTTCGTCGCGTCCACCCCGCTGAGATCGGGCAGGTTGAGGTCCATCACCACGACGTCCGGCGCCAGCGCCGCCGTCGCGCTGACCGCGCCCTCGCCGTTCGCCGCTTCGCCGACCACTTCGATCGACGGCTCCCCGGCGAGGATCGTGCACACCCCGAACCGGAACAGGGGGTGGTCGTCGACCACCAGAACGCGGAGCATCCCGTCTTCGCTCATCGAGCCCCTTCCACCGCGTGGCCGGGAAGTTCCGCCGGCAGCGGCAGTGTCGCGGACACCGTCGTCCCGCCGCCGGGGCGGGGCGCGGCGCGGAACCGGCCGCCGAGTTCCGTGGCGCGCTCGCGCATCGACGCCAGCCCGAACCCCGGCGCGCTGTGCTCGTCGAGCCCGATGCCGTCGTCGCTGACTTCGATCTCCAGCTCAGTGACTGCCTTCAGGACCACCGCGCACGTGCTTGCCTTCGCGTGCCGTGTCACGTTGGTCAGCGACTCGCAGACGATCCGGTACGCGGCGACGTCGACCGCGGGCGGCATGGCAGGGAGCTCCTCGGGCGCGTCGTAGGAAATGGTGAGCCCCGGCGCGTGCCCGATGGTGCCGATGTAGTCCTCGATCGCCGCGCGGAGGCCGAGCTTTTCCAGTGCGGGCGGCCGCAGCCCGTGCGCGAGCCTGCGAACCTCGGTGCTTGCCCCGTTGAGCGCGTCCTGCAGTTTCGCCAGCAGCATCGCGGACGGCGCGGACTCGCCGATCGCGCGCCTGCTCGCGTGCAGGCCGAGCGTGATCGCGGCGAGCGTGGGTCCGACGCCGTCGTGCAGTTCGCGCAGCAGCTGCCGCCGTTCTTCTTCGCGCGCGCTCACCAGCCTGTCCCTGCTGCGCAGCAGGTCGGTGGTCAGGCGCGCGGTGTGGGCGACCGTGCCCGCGTGCCTGGCGACCTCGGCGAGCACGGCCCTTTCCTTGCGGCTCAGCGTTTCCCGCGGGCTGCGGCGCGCGATGACGAGCCTGCCGATCGACTCCCCCTGGAAGGTCAGGGGCAGCCGGTGCGACAACGCCGTCGGGGTGCCGTAGGCCGCGGCTTCCTCGGTGCCGCCGTCGCGATCGAGTTCGATGGCCACATAGGGCAATCGCAGCGCGGCGCCGATCGTTTCCACCATGGCGGTCAGTTGCTCCGTAGGGGTGTCGATCTCTTCGAGGCGGGCCGCCAGCGACGACACCACCCGGTACGGGTCGGTGGGTTCACCGAACAGCCTGACGTTGATCATCCGCTGCACCCAGGCCCGCAGCGGTTGCACGGCCAGCGCGAGCGCGGCGGCCGCGATCGCCTGCTGCCACATTCCGCCCAGCGGCGGGAACACCGCGCTGAGCGCGCCGACCACACCGATGTAACCGCCGGCGAGCAGCACGGTCAAGGTGGCGTAGACCAGCGATCTGCTGATCACCACGTCGATGTTGAGCGCGCGGTGCCGCAGGATGGCCATCGCGACCGCGATCGGCACCGGCAGGAAGACCAGTGTGTGGTATTCCATCGGCACCGGCGGACTTCCCGTCACGGCCGTCGGAATTATCCAGATGCCGAGGTAGAGCGCCGCCGCGCCGGACAGGGAAGCCGCGAGCCATCGCAGTCGCCTCCTCAGCAGCGGATCTTCGCCTCGCACGTACTTCGTGACAAGGATCAAGAGCACGATGAACGGGTAGAGATACAACGACGGGATCGCGGGCGAACCCATGATCGAAAGCCGCTCGAACGGGTCTTCGCCGAACAGCCCGGCGAAGGCGGCGAGGACCGCGTAGGAGAGCAGCGAGCCGGCGTACGCGGCGGCGACGAGCCTGTGGTGCCTGCGGCGATCGGTGACCTCGGGGTAGGCGAGCGCGAAGTGCACCATGCCCGCCCACAGCAGCGCGAACATCGCCTGGCCGCCGTACCAGCGCCAGAACTGGTCGCCCGCGACGAGGTCGATCACCTCCAGCTGGAAGTAGCCGGACCAGGCGACCGTCGCGACACCGATCCCGGAGGCGAGGATCCCGGCGTGCGCCGCGGGATCGCGCGGGCGCGCGACGAAGATCGCCGACGCCGTGCCCAGCAGTGCGATGTTCACCAGCAGCGAAGGCCAGCCCTTGACCAGATTCCCGCCGACCGAGAACTGCCGGAGCGGAACGTCGAGCGAAAGGGCGGCGCCGTCGCGCACGATGTCGTAGCGCAGGACTTCGCCGCCGTGGACCGGCTTCCCGCCGGGACCGCCGATGAGCGCGTCGCGGATGTTCTGCCCGTCGATGGCTAGGACGATGTCGCCGGTGCGCAAGGGCGTGGTGCCGTCGGTGTCCCTGACCACGGCGCCTTCCCGTGAGACGGCGCCGCTGACGACGTTGACCGTGGTGCCGTCGCCCGGCGTTTCGGCGCGCCAGATGACCCCGGCCACGCCGACGCCGAGGAACCCCAGCGTGAGCAGGAGGAAGAGGAGGGGTGCTCGTCGAGCGGCTCCCGAATTGAACACGTGTTGAAGTCTGTCGTATCGAACCTGGGCAGCCCAACGAATTCGCCTGCCCGCCGGGTACGACAACACCCGAACGGCCTAACGACTTTTTTCTCGGGCCAGGCCGCATGCCCCGAAGGTGGCTTTCGGGGCATCTACGTCCCCGAAAGCCACCTTCAGGGTGACGGTCAGGCTGCCCGCCGCCCGAAGGCGGGGGCGTTTTCGGTGCACCAGGTGGCGAAGGTGAGCGGGGCCCTGTCGAGGAGGGTCTCGACGGTGTCGAACACGATCGATTCCCGTTCGACGGAACCGCGCTTCAACGCGACGAAGCCGTCGAAGCTTTCCCGCGGCCAGCCCTTCGCCTGGAACTGCGCCCAGAGCTCGGCCTCGGTGTCGACGACGAGGTCGAGCCGCCTGCCGACGGCCGCGGACAGCGTGGCGGCCTGCTCCGCCGGGGTCAGGACCTCGCCGCCGGTGAGCGGGTAGGTCCGCCCCTCGTGACCGGGCGCGGTGAGCGCTTCGGCGGCGACCGCGGCGATGTCGCGGGCGTGGATCATCACCGAGGCGTCTTCGGCTTCGAAAACGTGGACGGCGTTCTCCTCGCGCGCGGTCTTCGCCCACCAGAGCCGGTTGTCCATGAACCCGCCGGGCTGGAGGATCGTCCACGCCGGTCCCGCCGCGCGGATCACCTCCTCCGCGGCGCGGTGGCCAGCCGAGATCCGGTCGGTGCCGCCGAAGTGGACGCCGGTGGTGGAGAGCTTGACGAGCCGGGCCGCGCCCGCCTTCGCCGCGGCGGTGGCGAGATGGGTTTCCTGGGCGAGCCCTTCGCCGCGGTGGCCGTTCGTCAGCACGAACACCGCGTCGACGCCGTCGAGCACGGGCGGCAGGGTGGCGGGGTCGTCGAGATCCGCCTTGACGGCTTCGGCGCGCGGGTCGACCTTCGCCGAGGCGGGGTCGCGGGTGAGCGCGCGGACCGCTTCACCGCGGTCGAGCAGCAGCGGCACCAGTTCGCGGCCGATCTTGCCGGTGGCCCCGGAAACGAGGATGGTCATGAATGATCCTTTGTGGACAGTGGAATGTTCTTGAGGGAGAGGGAAACGACGAGACCGAGCACGAGCAGCGCGCCCGCGGTGAGCGCCACGTGGTGCAGCGCGGTGACGTGGTCGGGCGTCGCGGTGAACACCGAGCCGAAGACCGAGATCCCGACCGCGGTACCGAGCGAGCGCAGGAAGGTGATCGCACCGGACACCGCGCCGATGTCCGGCGGCGGCGCGGTGTTCTGCGCGGCGAGCCCGAGCACCTGCATGTTCAGCCCCGCGGCGAGGCCGAACACGGTGAGCGTCCCGGCCACGAGCGGCAACGGCACCGAGGCGTCCATTGTGGACAATAGTGCGCACGAGACGACGCCGAGTGCCATGCTGGCCGCCGGATAACGGTGGTAGGAGCCGGTTTTCGCGATGCGCCTGCTGCTGAGCATCGACGAAGCGACGACGCCCAGCATCATCGGCGAGAGCACGAGCCCGGTCACCGAGGCGCTGGTGACGCCGATCGCCTGCACGAACAGCGCCAGGTAGTTCACCGTGCCGAGGAACACGAATCCGGCGATGACACTGACGGAAGTCGCGACGCGGAACGTGCCGTCGCGAAAAAGCCCTAGCGGGAGAACGGGTTCACGGGCACGGCGTTCGGCGGCGACGAACGCGGCACCGCAGGCGATCGCGACGATCGCCAGTGCTCCGATCGGCCACGACAGCCACGGGTACCGCGAGCCCGCCCACGACGTGAGCAGGGTCAGTGCGCCGATCGCGCCGCTGAGCAGGACCAGACCGCGCCAATCGAGTACTGCGCGTCCGCGCGGTTTCGGCAGCCGCAAGTACTTCACGACGACGGCGAGCGCGAGCGCGCCGGCCAGCACGGTGACGAGGAAGATCGAACGCCAGCCGAGCAGATCGGTCAGGAGACCGCCGACCGCGGGCCCGGCGAGCGAGGCGATCGCGAAGCACACCGAGAAATAGCCCATCACACGAGCGCGTTCCCGGCCCGGGTACAGGTCGAAAAGAATCGAGACGACCGAAACGAACAACCCGCCCGCGCCGATTCCTTGCAGCACACGGGAAGCGATGAGCAACGGCAGTGTCGGAGCGATCGCGCACGCCACGGATCCGGCGAGGAACAACGCGATCGCGGTGACGAACACGGGTTTGCGCCCGAACTGGTCACCGAACTTCCCGTACGCTGGCGCGCTGATCGTGCTCGCGAGCAGGTAACCGGTGGTGATCCAAGCGAACCCGGAGCCACCGAGGTCGGTGAGTATTCGGGGGAGCGCGGTGGCGACGACTTGGGCGTCCAGCATCGCGAGGAAAACGGACAGGAGAAGGCCGAGCAGAACCGGCCTGGCGTGCTTCGGGCGCACGCCTGCCACAGGTGGAGAAGACAAGGCGAAAGGTCCTTCGAAGAGAAGAAAAACGGGACAGCTCTTCAGGAAAAGAGCTGGAAACGGATGTGCGTCATCGCCTGCGGACAGGCGGTTTCGCCGAGGCTCACCGGACGGCTGGGCCGTCGGGGCCTTCGATCACCTCTGATTCGTCGCACTCAGCCGTTCGAACCCGGCTGGCGTCCCGGTCCTCTTCGCGAGGGCCCTTTCGTGTGGACAGGAAGAGCGGTCGCCCGCTCGTGCATGAGGTTAGACAACTACATGTGAAAGCGCAACTATCGCTGAAGTGGAGTCACATCGCCGTCGCCGGTGTCCTCCGGCGCGGGTGCCTTGCCGCCGAGCTCCTCGGGGAACACCCACTTCTTGAAGCCCCAGAACCGGAACACCATGGCCAGCAGCATGCCGATGATCGAGCCGCTCGCGAAGTCGGCGATCTCCTGCACCAGCCTGGACACGTGCGGCATCTCCAGGTTGAACACGTACCGCGAAGCGAGCAGCGGGATCAGGTTCACCACCACCGCGATCCCGCTGACCAGGAAGAACAGTGCCGCCTCGTGGTGCCGTTCGCGGCCGCCCCTGGTCCGGAACGACCACTCGCGGTTCAGCACGTACGACACGATCGTCGCGACGATGATCGCGATCGCCTTCGCCGTGGTCGGTTTCGACTCCAGCACGCTCAGCTTGAGGAAGTACCAGACGCCGTTGTCGACCACGAACGTCGTGCCGCCGACGATCGCGAACTTGAGCAGCTCGCGGTGCCGGATCAGCACCGAGCGCAGCGGCTCGGGGGTGTGCGACAGCACGGATTCCACGACGGACACGGTCCCGAGTCTACGGAGGCGGCCGGAGTGAACGGCCCGGCCCGTCCGTTACCGCTGTTCAGGCGGCCTTTTCGTCCGTTTCGGGGTAATGGTGGTCGCGCTCGCGAACGGTGCCCCGATCGACCGGGAACACCCATTTCTTGAACCCCCACCAGCGGAACACGGTGCCGAGCAGGGTGCCCAGCAGGAAGCTCGACACGTAGTCGGCGATTTCCTGCGTGAGGAACGCGACGTTCGGCACGGCGAGGCCGAGCACGTAGCGGGAGATTCCCAGCGGCACCAGGGAAAGCCCCACCGAGATCGCGCTGACCAGGAAGAACAGTGCCGCCTCGTGCCGGCGTTCGCGGCCGCCCCTGGTGCGGAAGGCCCATTCGCGGTTGAGCACGTAGGACGCCACGGTCGCCACGATGGTCGCCAGCCCGAACGCGGTGAGCGGCTGCTTCGTCAGCACGGTCAGCTTGAGCGCGTAGTCGACGACGTGCGTGAGCACGAAGCAGAACCCGCCGACGAGCGCGAAACGCGCGAGTTCGCCGTGGCGGATCAGCAGCCGTTTGACCGGCCCCGGCAGTGCGCGCAGCGAACCCCACATGCGGCCGAACGCTACGCGCACCCCGGCGGCGTGGTCACAGCCAGGGCAGTTCCCACCACGGCTTTGACGACGGGGTGACGGCGCTCTCGGGCACGTCCGAGCGCGGCTTGTCCGACGGCGGAGGCGCGGTGCTGGTCGTCTGCTTCCCCGGCGCCCACGGGGTTCCGCCGCCGGTGGGCGGCTCGGGCTTCGTCGGCCGCACGCTCGTGGACGGCTTCTTCGAGCTGCTGTCCGGCGAAGTCGGCGACGGCGAGCTGGGCGAAGTCGGCGGGATCGTCGGCGGCAGGCTGGGCGGCACGACGGGCGGAAGGCCCGGTGCCGAGGGGTCGCAGACCGGGCCGTGGCAGTCGAAGTACACGGTGCGCGAGGCGTTCGCCGAGCCGACCGTGGCGCTCACCGTGACGCCCGTGCCGGGCGCGGGCCGGTGGTCCAGCTCGAACCACAGCCGCAGGTGCTCGCGCGAGTCCAGCGGGTGCTTGCTGGTGCAGGTGACGGTGCTGCCGCCGGTGCACGAGGCGACCCAGTGGCCGAGGATCAGGTGGGCGCTGCGGTCGACGGTCACCGTCGCGGGGCGTTCGGCGGGGCCGAGGTTGCGGACGTCGACGCTGATCCACGAGCGGCGCAGCCACGGCAACGAGGTGCTCCACACCGTTTCCACCCGCAGCGAAAGCTCGTCCGGTGCGGGTTTCACCGCGACCTGGACCTTGACCGACACCTTGATCTGGCTGCCCGCGGTGACCGAGCCGTCGATCTCGCCCGCCTTGGCGCGCTCGTCGGCGACGAGGTGGTACGTCAGCACGGCCGTTTCGCCGGGCTGGAGCCCGCGCTCGGTCTTGCAGGTCACGGTGCCTTCTCCGGCGGGGCATTCGACGGTGAGCCCCGAGCCCGCCATCAGGCGCGGACCACCGCCCGCGGCGGCACCTCCGCCGCCACCTTGGCCCCCGCCGCCGGATCCGAGCGACGAGACGCCGTCGGGCAGTGGCAGCGTGACGACGACCGGTTCGGACACCGAGCCACCGTCGTTGCGCACCGTGATCGGCACGTCGACGGGCCCGGATCCGGGCTGCAGTTCGATCGAGCCCGTGGGTCCGTGCGCGCTCACCTTGGGCGGCTTCGGCGCTTCCGGCGGCGGCGCGGGCTGGCTCGGCGGCGGTGGCGCGGGCTGGTTCGGCGCCGGTGCGGGCGCGGGAGGCTGCACCGGCGGTGGCGCGGGAGCCGCGGGCGGCGGCGGAGGAGGAGCCGGGGCCGCGGGCGGCGGGGCAGGCGGCGCCGGAGGTGCGGGAGGCACGACGGGAGGAGGCGCGGGCGGCGCCGGGGGAGCGGCCGGGGCCGCTGGCGGTGCGGGTTGCGCCATCGCGGCGGGGATCTCGTGCGTCCCGCCGGAGGCCAGGCCCGCGGCCACCGCGGCGGCGATCGCGACCCCGGCGGCGGCCACACCCACGAACTGGCGGGGGCCCGCCGCGGCCGCACCGGCGGCGGCGCCACCACCGCCACCACTGGCCGCGCCCGCGGCACCCGCGGTGCCGACGGCACCCGCCGCCGCGCCCGCGGTCGCCGCGCTCGCCTTGGCCGCGCCCGCGGCCGCGAGGTAGCCGAGCACCCCGCCGCCGAGCACGATCGGGGCGATGATCAGGCGCAGCGCGCCGTTGACGTCGGCGAGTTCCGCGGCCAGCGCGCGGCACCGGTCGCATTCGTCGAGATGCGTCTCGACCTGGGCGCGCTCCCGTTTGGACAGTCCGTCGCGGGTCCACGCGCCGAGCCGGTCGGCGGTCGCGCGGCAGCGTTCGGCCGAGGTCTCGGCGAGGTGTACCTGCAGGTAAGCCTGGCGCAGCCCCTCGCGCGCGCGGTAGGCGAGTGCGGAGACACCGTTCGCGGTCAGCCCGAGCAGCGGCGCGACCTCGGCCGGCGACTGCCGTTCGATCTCGGTGTGCCACAGCACGGCCTGCCAGCGCTCGGGCAGCCGCGCGAACGCCTTCGCCGCCATCGTCCGCTCGAGCCCGGCGACCGCGGTGTCCGAGAACGGGACGGTCAGCGCCTCACCCGCCTTGCCGCCCGTCTTGGACAGCTCCGACATGTCCTCGTTGAGGTCGATCCTGCGGTCCTTGCGCGTCTTGTCGTACGCGGTGTGCCGCAGCGCGGTGAGCAGGTAGGCGCGGAACGCGCTGTCGGGGCCCTTGCCGGCGCGCAGCGTGTCGAGCACCTTCGCGAACGCGTCCGACACCAGGTCGTCGGCCTCGGCGGTGGACCTCGACAGCTGGCGGGCGAGGTTGTACGCGGCCGTCACGTGCCGCTCGTACAGGGTCCCGTAGGCGGCGATGGTGCCAGCGCGCACGGACGCGATGAGCTCGGCGTCGCTCTGGCCGGTCGGTTCGGCGGAAACGCTGGACACGGGTCTCCTCTGTCTGGCAGGTCCGCGCGGCGTCTCCCTCGCCGCACACACCTATGACTTCGCGCGAGCAACAGTGTGACGGACGATGAGTGTGACGTCACGTCACGGGTACTGCGATGACCCGGAGGGCGCAACAGGTTCACCCGCCTTCGTTCACCGAGTTGCCGAAACCCCGTCACGATCAACTCCGCGTGCCGTCCCTACCCCGGAAGCGTTCGATGAGGGAAGGGATGGGTGGCCTTGTCGTCGTCGGGGTCGTCGGGCTCTACTGAGTCTTCATCGGATGCACCCGTCGTCGGTGCGCCTCGGCAGCCTGAGCAGCAGGAGCGGGACCGCGAGCTGCGCTCGCTGCGGGCGCGCTGGCGCACGGCGAGCCTGTCGTCGGGCTGGCGGTTCCCCAGCGACTGGGGATTGCCCGAGGTCGACGCGGTGTGCGCGGCGGTGCTGAAGGGGGCTTCGGCGGAGGTGTCACTGGCCGGGCTGGCCAGGGCGAGGGCGGCCAGTGGCGCCGGGCTCGCCGAAACGCTGGCCGATCTGGCCGCGTTGCACGCGGTGCTGTCGAACGAGGGCAGCTTCGTGGTGCCGGACGTGGACGCCACCCCGGCACGGTTGCTCAGAGTGACCGCGGTCGCGTGGGCGGACGTGGCGATGGACCGGCTGTCGGCGATCGAGGTCGTCGACCCGCTGACCGGCCTGCCGACGGCGGCCTACCTGCGGACCCGGCTCGGCGAGATCTACCGCCAGGCCGAGCGGGACGGGCTCGGCGCCGCCGACGGGCACCTGCTGCTCGCGGTCGCCATCGACCTCTCCGGCGTCACCGGCTGGCAGCGCCTGACCAGCATGATCCTGGCTTCGGAGGCGCTGCGCTCGGTGTTCGACGGCGGGGAAAGCGTCGCCTGCATCGGGCCGTCTTCGGTCGCCGTGCTGGTGCCGAAGGACGGCCGGATCTCCGCGCGGGCGGTGCTGCTGAGGCGCGAGCTGAACGAACGGCTGGCGGTGGACACCCAGCTCGCCGACGTCGGGCAGCCCCGGATCAAAGTCATCCGGCTGCCCGCGACCCATGACGCCGCGTGCGAACTCGTCAACGACCTCGGCCGGGGTTGACCGGTCCCTTGCACACGGGTAGGGCGTCCCGTGATTTCCTAGTCCGGTGAGCCGGTCCGTCCCCACCGCCGTCAACGACGGCCAGTCCACGGTGCGCGCACCGCACCGGCTGGCCCTGCGCGCGTCGCTAGCGAGGCTGTCCGCCCGGCCGCGGTCGGTGCTCCTGCTGGCCGCGGTGCCGGTGCTGGCCATCGTGTTCGGCGTCGTCGCGTGGCTGCTGGACTGGCGGATCGGGGTGGACAGCGCGGTGTACCGCGCCGGCGCGCTCACCCTGCTGCACGGCGACCCGCTCTACGACGCGAACACGCTCGCCACCGAGCCGTGGTGGGCGCTGCTGCCGTTCACCTACCCGCCGTCGGCCGCGTTGTTCTTCGTGCCGATGGCGCTGGTGCCGATCCAGGTCGCGTGGGGCGTGCTCACCGCCGTCTCCGTGCTGGCGATGGCGCTCGTGGTGCGGATCGCGATCGGCTCGCTGCCGCCGCCGAAGGACGGCGGCGCCCGCTGGTGGGCCTCGCCCGCCCGCGCGACGCTGGTCTTCTCGCTGGTGTTCCTCGGCCTCGAACCGGTGTGGCGGACGATCTTCCTCGGCCAGATCAACCTGATCCTGATGGCCATGGTCGTGCTCGACGTCCTGGTCATCACCGCGCGCGGTTCGCGGTGGGGCGGCGTGCTCGTCGGCATCGCCTCGGCGGTGAAACTGACCCCGCTGCCGTTCATCGCGCACCTGCTGTTCACCGGCAAGGTCAAGGACGCCTTCCGCGCGCTGGGCACCTTCGTCGCCTTCCAGGGCCTGATGTTCGCGATCATCCCCGGCCAGACCCTGCGCTTCTGGACGCAGACGCTGAAGGACACCGGCCGGATCGGGCCGTTGCACTGGGCTGGCAACCAGTCGCTCAACGGCATGCTCAACCGCATCACCGATCTCGCGCCGTGGTCGTCGACGGCCGCGATCGGGCTCGCGCTCGTGCTCGCGGTGCCCGCGATCTGGCTGATGCTGCGCTTCCACCGCAAGGGCCAGCCGCTCGCCGCATTGCTGGTGACCGCGTTCTGGGTGCTGCTCGCCTCGCCGGTTTCGTGGTCGCACCACTGGGTGTGGGCGGTGCCGCTGATCGTGCTGCTGATCTCGCGGCTGCCGCAGACCACCCCGGCCACGGCGTGGCGGCGCTGGGCCGGTGCGATCGCGGTGATCGCGGTGTTCGTCAGCTGCGTCCTGCTCGCGATGCCGAACGGCCGCAACATCGAGCTGCACTGGGTGTTCTGGCAGAACGTGCTCGGCAACGCCTACCTGCTGATGCCGCTCGTGCTCGCCGCCGTGCTCACGGTGCGCTGGCTGATCCTGCGCAGGCGCCGTGCCGCCGCCCCAGCCGAGCCGCCATCGGACGAGCATGTCGACGCGGCCCCGGCGAAGTGACCGCCGCGCCTGGTCGTGGGCGGCGGGCGCACTGGTCGCACTCGCACTCGCGGGCGGGCTCGTCGTGTGGTTCACCGGCGCGCATCTCGGCGCGGACAGCGGCGTCTACCGCGCGGGCGCGCTGACCTTCCTGCGCGGCGAAGAGGTTTACAGCGCATGGCGGCTGCCGACGCTGCCGTCGTGGGTGGCGCTGCCGTTCACCTACTCGCCCGCCGCGGCACTGCTCTTCGTTCCCCTCACGATCGTTCCCGAGGGGCTGACCTGGGGCATTCTCGCCGCGGTCTCGGTGCTTTCCCTCGCCGTCGTGGTGCGCGTGTGCGCCAGGTCGGTGCGGGATTCCCGGCTCACTTCGGTACCGGTGCTGATCGGTGTCACGGTGCTCGCGCTGGGCTTCGAGCCGGTGTGGAAGACGATCCAGCTCGGCCAGATCAACCTGGTCCTGATGGCCTTCGTCGTGCTGGACGTGCTCGTGGTTTCCGCGCGCGGTTCGCGGTGGGGCGGCGTGCTGATCGGCGTCGCTGGCGCGATCAAGCTGACCCCGTTGATCTTCGTGCCGCACCTGTTCCTCACCGGCCGCTGGCGCGACGGCGTGCGCTCGATCGCGACCTTCGCCGTGCTGCAGGGCGTGATGTTCCCGCTGATGCCGGGCGACGCCGCGCGCTACTGGACGGTCTCCGCGTTCGACCCGAGCCGCATCGGCAGCGTGTACTGGAGCTTCAACCAGTCGCTCAACGGCATGATCACCAGGGCTTCCGCCCAGGCGCCCTGGTCGCAAACGCTTGCGCTGGCGATCGCCGCGGTGCTCGCGATCCCGGCGGCCTGGCTCGTGTGGCGGCTCGCCCGGCGCGGCGAAGCGCTCGCCGCGCTCGCGGTCACCGCGTTCCTCGGGCTGGTCGCGTCGCCGGTTTCGTGGTCGCACCACTGGGTGTGGTCCGTGCCCCTCGTAGTGCTCCTGCTGGCGAAGGGCCGCGTGTGGCAGGGCGCGGTCGTCGCCGCCTTCTACCTCAGCGCGCTGCTCATGTTCATCCCGAACGGCGGGGACACCGAGTTCCACTGGAACGCCGCGCTCGTGGTGCTCGGAAACGCCTACGTGGTCACGGCCGCCGCGGGCCTGCTCGTCGCGGCGGCCGTCGAGCTGCGGCGCGACCGTGTGACCGAGCCCGCGCTCGCGCCACACCCGCAGGGCGACGCCGCGGCCTCCGGTTAGTCTGCTCGCGCTATGGATACTCGAACCGGTCTCCCCGTGGTGGGCATGGTGGGCGGCGGCCAGCTGGCCAGGATGACGCACCAGTCCGCGATCGCGTTAGGACAGTCGTTGCGCGTGCTCGCCGCGGGCGAAAACGACTCGGCTGGACTCGTCGCCGGTGAAGTGGTCTACGGCCACCACACCGATCTCGACGCGCTGCGCTCCTTCGCCAAGCACGTCGACGTGCTGACCTTCGACCACGAGCACGTGCCCGGCGAGCACCTGCGCGCGCTCGTCGCCGACGGCGTCGTGGTGCGCCCTGGCCCCGAGGCCCTGCTGCACGCGCAGGACAAGCTCGTGATGCGCAAGCGGTTGTCGGAGCTGGGTTTCCCGGGCCCGCCCTTCGCCGAGGTGACTTCCGCGGACGACGTGCTGAAGTTCGGCGACGAGCACGGCTGGCCCGTGGTGCTCAAGGCCGCGCGCGGCGGGTACGACGGCCGCGGCGTGTGGATGCTCGACTCCGCGGACCAGGCGCGCGAACTCGTCGGCGAACTCCTGGCGGCGGGCACCCCGCTGCTCGTCGAGACGAAGGTCGCGATGCGGCGCGAGCTGTCCGCGCTGGTGGCGCGCTCGCCGTTCGGGCAGGGCGCCGCGTGGCCGGTGGTGGAAACCGTGCAACGCGACGGCATCAACACCGAGGTGCTCGCGCCCGCGCCGGGCCTGTCCGCGGATCTCATGCACGAGGCGCAGGACCTCGCCCTGCGCGCGGCGGCGGAACTCGGCGTCGTCGGCGTGCTGGCCGTCGAGCTGTTCGAGACCGAGGACGGGCTCGTGGTCAACGAATTGGCCATGCGCCCGCACAACTCCGGGCACTGGACCATGGACGGCGCGCGGACCTCCCAGTTCGAGCAGCACCTGCGCGCGGTGCTCGACTACCCGCTCGGCGCGACCGATCTGATGGCGCCGGTGTGCGTGATGGCGAACGTGCTCGGCGCGCCCGAAACCCCGGACATGAGCCCGGACGAGCGCCTGCACCACCTGTTCGCGCGCTACCCGGACGCGCGCGTGCACCTCTACGGCAAGGGCGAGCGCCCCGGCCGCAAGCTCGGGCACGTCAACTTCACCGGCAGCGGCGTCGAACGGCTCCGCGAGCGCGCGACACTGGCGGCGCACTGGCTTTCGCACGCCGAATGGCGTGACGGCCACGAAATCCACTGAGTCCACTTTAGACTGTCTGGAAAGGATGGCGATGGCGCCGAAGGTTGGCCTGATCATGGGCAGCGACTCCGACTGGCCGGTGCTGGAAGCCGCGGCGAAGGCGCTCGACGAGTTCGAGGTGTCCTACGAGGTCGGCGTGTACTCGGCGCACCGCACGCCGCAGCGCATGCTGGACTACGCGACGTCCGCGGCGGAACGGGGCCTGTCGGCGATCATCGCGGGCGCGGGCGGCGCGGCGCACCTGCCCGGCATGGTGGCCTCGGCGACCGTGCTGCCGGTGATCGGCGTGCCGGTGCCGCTGAAGTACCTGGACGGCATGGACTCCCTGCTGTCGATCGTGCAGATGCCCGCCGGGGTCCCGGTCGCCACCGTTTCGGTTGGCGGCGCGCGCAACGCCGGGCTGCTCGCGGTGCGGATCCTCGCCGCCGGTGACGAGTCCCTGCGCGCCAAAATGGCCCAGTTCCAAGCGGATCTCGCCGAGCTTGTCCTGACCAAGGACGCCGCCCTGCGCTCCCGCGTCGCGGAGTAGCGCGCCTTTCCCCTGCCCCGAAAGTGGCTTTCGGGGCGGTAGATGCCCCGAAAGCCACCTTCAGGGCGTGAGCTGGTCCCGCAGCGCGCGCTTCAGGATCTTGCCCGCGGCGGACACCGGGATCTGCTCGACGAACCGAAGCTCGCGAAGTCGCTTGTACGGCACCAATTTCTCGTTCACCTCGGCCATCAGCCCCGCTTCGGTGACGTCGTCGTGGCCTGGCGCGCGCACCACGAACGCCACCGCCAGCTCGCCGTACTCCGAGCTCGGCCTGCCGACCACGGCGGCGCCGCTGACCTCCGGCATGGCCATGAGCAGTTCCTCCAGCTCGCGCGGGTACACGTTGTACCCCTTGTAGATCAGCATGTCCTTGATGCGGTCCACAATGGACAGCATGCCGTCGTCGTCGAGCACGCCGACGTCGCCGGTGTGCAGCCAGCCGTCCCGCAGCGCGTCGGCCGTCTCTTGTGGACGGTTGAGGTAGCCGGACATCACCTGCGGCCCTCGCACGCACACCTCGCCGCGCTCACCGGCGGGCACCGGGTCGCCGTGCTCGTCCGCGATCCGCACCTCGGTGTCGAACAACGGCACGCCGACCGAGCCGACCTTGCGGAGCCCGGAGCGGAACACCGGCGACGACACCGCGCCCATGGTGACCTCGGTCAGCCCGTACCCCTCCGCGATCACCGCACCCGGGCAGCGGCCCGCGAGCGTGGTGATCACGTCGTGCGCCAGCGGCGCGGCGCCGCTGGTGATCATCCGCACCGAGGACAGGTCGCGCGCCGGCCACGAAGGGTCCGCGATCAGCGCCGTGAACAACGCGGGCGCGCCACCGATCGAAGTGACGCGAAGCCGCTCGCACGCGGCGAGGTAGGCGCTCGGGTCGAGCCGGTCGTGGAGGACGACCGTGGTCCCGGTGAGCAGCGGGATGTTCAGCGCGCCGATCGTGCCCATCGCGTGGAACCACGGCGTCAGGTTGATCGCGGTCCCGGTGCCCAGCCGGATCGGCCATTCGCCCGCGCTGCCGATCTGGTCGAGCACCACGTGGCCGTGCTCGTCCTTCGACGGCAGCGAGCCGGTCTGCCAGCAGGCGAACTGCAGCGCGTTGACCACCACGTTCCGGTGCGGCAGGCACACGCCCTTCGACCGGCCCGTGGTGCCGCCGGTGTAGGCGAGATGCGCCAGCGTGGTGCGCGGATCGAACTCCACGGCAGGCGCCGTGTCGGGGGCTTCGGCGTGGAAGGCGGCGAACTCGACGTGCCCCGGAAGGGGCGCACCGTCCGGTTCGGACACCACCACCAGTTCGACGCGGGTGCGGTCGAGCCGCGACGCCAGCGCGCTCGCCGCCGGTGCTGACGCGATCGCGGCGACCGCGCCGCAGTCGGCGAGCTGCGCGGCGAGGTCGTCGGCGGGGAGCAGCGGGTTGACCGGGCTGAACGTCGCGCCGGACAGCAGCGTGCCGAAGTAGGCGACCGGGTAGGCGAGGCGGTTCGGCATCGCCACCGCGACCACGTCGCCGTGCCCGACACCGTGCGCGGCCAGCGCGTTCGCGAACCGGCGGGCGGCGCGGCCGAGTTCGCTGAAGGTGAGGTGGCGGGTGCCGTGACTGAAGGCCGTGCGATCGCGGAAGCGGTGCGCGGCGCCGGCCAGTACCGAGCCGACCGGGACTTCGGGGTAGTCGAGGGTGGTGGGGAAACCGGTCGGCCAGGGGCGATCAGTGATCGGCATCACTGCACGGTACGAAGAATGCGGCGGACGACACAAGCACCGTGTGGTAAACGAGCGCTAACATCGCGGGAAGCCCCTGTATCGCGTGGAGAGGTGTTGAAGGTGTCGGACGGTCCCGGTCTTTACCAGCTTGGCGAGGAGCACGAGGAGCTGCGGGCTGCCGTGCGCGCGCTGGCGGAGAAGGAGATCGCGCCGTTCGCGGCCGAGGTCGACGAGCAGGAGCGGTACCCGGCCGAGGCGCGCGACGCGCTGGTCAAGGCCGGTTTCAACGCCGTGCACATCCCCGAGGAGTACGAGGGCCAGGGCGCGGACGCGATCGCGGCGTGCGTGGTGATCGAAGAAGTCGCCCGCGTCGACGCGTCGGCCTCGCTGATCCCCGCGGTGAACAAGCTGGGCACCCAGCCGATCCTGCTGTCCGCTTCGGACCAGGTGAAGAAGCTCGTGCTGCCGTCCATCGCGTCGGGCGAGGCCTCGGCGTCGTACGCGCTTTCGGAGCGCGAGGCCGGTTCGGACACCGCGTCGATGCGCACGCGGGCCCGCCTCGAAGGCGGCTCGTGGGTGCTGAACGGCACCAAGGCGTGGATCACGAACGCGGGCGAGTCCACCTGGTACACGGTGATGGCCGTGACGGACCCCGAAGCGGAGAAGAAGGCGAACGGGATCTCCGCGTTCGCCGTGCACAAGGACGACCCCGGCTTCTCGGTGGGCCCGAAGGAGCGCAAACTCGGCATCAAGGGCTCGCCGACCCGCGAGATCCACTTCGAGAACTGCGAGATCCCCGCCGACCGGATCATCGGCGAGCCCGGCACCGGCCTGAAGACCGCACTGCGCACACTGGACCACACGCGCCCCACCATCGGCGCGCAGGCACTGGGCATCGCACAGGGCGCGCTCGACGCCGCGGTCGCCTACGTGAAGGAGCGCAAGCAGTTCGGGAAGGCGATCGGCGAGTTCCAGGGCGTGCAGTTCATGCTCGCCGACATGGGCACCAAGATCGAAGCGGCGCGGCACCTCGTCTACGCCTCCGCCGCCGCGACCGAACGCGGTGACAAGCGCGCGGGCTTCATGGCCTCGGCCGCCAAGTCGTACGCCTCCGACATCGCGATGTCCGTGACCACCGACGCCGTACAGCTCTTCGGCGGCGCGGGCTACACGCGGGACTTCCCGGTGGAACGCATGATGCGCGACGCGAAGATCACCCAGATCTACGAAGGCACCAACCAGATCCAGCGCATGGTGATGGCCCGAGCGTTGCTGAAGGGCTGACTTTCTGGTTGCCGCCGTGCTTCTGCGGGCGCATAACGTAATCTCCTACGGTTCGCTGTCGTCGGCTGTTGCTGGCGCCAGCGTGGCTCGGTCGAAGGAGTTGGGCAGCAGCCTCCGCCGCGGGCCTTAGCAGTGAAGTGACAGGCGGTACCCATTCGCATGCGCTGTGGCGCATGGGGCAACTTGTTCGCCACGCGGCCAGCTCATCGTGATGGTTCTGGCGTGCCGTTGGGCCATACCCACGGAGTGCTTCCGCCGATCGAAATCCGTTTTTCTGCTGTCCTTGTCGTCTCCAGGCTCATACCGTATTCGTCGCGCTTCGCGTTGATGAATGTGTCGTTCGGTCGGCTGTCGGTCCGAACGGACCACCCGTGAGTGTTCCACCATGCCTTGAACGCGTCGAAATATGAGTCCGTTTTCGCGTTGTCGACGCCGTCCACCCAGAAGTTGAGCCCGATGTTCTGCCTGCCGTCTTCCTTTCCCGAGGGATCGGTGTAATTCTGCGGCTGCGGTGGTGTTTCCGTCAGCTTGTAGCCGGGTGGGAAGGTAGCAGTCGCGGCTGCGAGCATGTCCTTGCGTAGAATTTCTTGGACTTCGGCCAGGGTTGCCGTTTTTCCGGTTCCATGCTACCTCCGCAGCCCGTCAAAAGAGAAACGACAACGGTGATCGTGGCGGCTAGCTTAGCCCGCTTGTGCATAGCAATTCCCGTTCTGATGATCAATTCGGCCGGCCTCCTGCGATGAGGGACCCTATGGAGCGCAGGGAACGTGAATCTCGATTCCAGTAGTCGCCGTGTGATGAGATTGGGCTGCCTGGGTCGGACTCGAAACTGTGCCCGCCGAACCACGGCATTGTGGGATCCGGCCCCAAGGGGTCGACGTTGTCCGTGGCCGGGCTGCGGAAGTTTGTCGCGAGTGGAATCGGATCGGTGGCTGCCTCGGTCGAGTACAACCGATCACCGACCTGGTCACTCGGTACACCGTCGAGTTTGAGGTCGCGGGCGTGTTCGACGCCGATACCGGGGCTGGCGACCATGACCAGGCGGTCTGCGCTCAAACCCATGTCTCGG
Organism: Amycolatopsis sp. CA-230715; assembly: GCF_018736145.1. Taxonomy (GTDB): domain Bacteria; phylum Actinomycetota; class Actinomycetes; order Mycobacteriales; family Pseudonocardiaceae; genus Amycolatopsis. The sequence goes on along the minus strand of NZ_CP059997.1, from coordinate 2,944,127 downwards.
GCAGTCTGTCCGACGACGGTGGTGCCGTAGCTGTGGCCAAGGACGGTCTTGGTCATCGGCTCCGGTGAGTGGCTGGCGTTGAGTCCTTCTTGAAAGCGGTGCAGGCTGGGTTCGGCCTTGTCGGCGTAGCTGGTGCTGGCCGCCTCACCGAGATCCTGCGGTGCGTCATACCCCGCCCACATGATCACCGAAGTGGACGGAGAACCAGCGCGTCCTGCGCTGGCAGCCATCGCGTCCGCACGGTAGATGTCCGTGTTGACGCCGTCGAGTCCCGCAGTGGTGCCGGGTACGTAGGTCGCCACGTTGGACGAGGTGTCCGGGTTGCCCACCGCGATGATCGCGTGACCAGCGTTTTTCGAGTCGATACCAAGAATGTACGCCGGGGGCTGTCCTGGTCGGGGATGGTCTACCCGCTGGGTGATCTGGTCGATTCCCGCGACGAGCTTGTCGATCTTGTCGATGCGGGCGAACAGCGGTTGCTGGAGCGCGAGTGGGGCGCCCTGGTACCGTTTCAACTCCTGCTCCAGGGTCGCTCGTTCGTCGAGCAACCCCGCCCGCGTGCGGTCCAACACAATGTGGTTCGCGTCGTTGCGGGCAGTCGCAGGCAGCCCGTCGAGGCTGCCTACCTGTTCGGGGTTGCCCTGGAGGTAGAGCGCTTTGCCCGCAGGGGACAGGGTTGCCCACCACGCAGCGTTCTGTGCCGGGGTCGCATCCGGTGGCGGTGGCGGCAGGGTGAGTCCCAGGTCGGCCGCGCCTGTCGCCGCGGCCGCGGCGACAGTGGTCGCGCCACCAGGGCTGAACCCGCCTTGCGCGGCCCGGTCGAACACCGTTGCCAGGTCGTTGTCGATGTCTTCGGCGGTTCGGGCGGCCTGCTGAAGATCCGCCACCACCTGGTCGTGCGCGCGGGCGCGGTCTTCGGGATGCATCTCCGGGGGCGGCTCCTTACCCGCGAATGTGTCGGTCACGCTGCCATCGTCGCCGACGATGTAGTCGTAACGGTGCGCCAACTCCTCCGCGCCGTGGATCGCGTCCTGCACGCGGGGATCGCGTCCGATGCCTGCATCAATGCCTTGCACACCACGCTCGCCCCCGCCGCGAGGGTTTCGATCTGGTCCATCAAGTTCTTATGCGATGAGACCGCGGTGTCGGCGGCGGATCCTTCCCAGCCGTCCACCGGAAGGATCTTGCCGTAGTCGTCTCCGGAGTGGATCAACACTTGCTCACGCTGTTGGATCGCGGACGCGATTCCGTTGAGAGCACCCGGGTTCCAGCGCTTCACCTCGCCCACCGTGACCATCACTGGCCCCCAGCGGCGCCGGGTAGTATGGCCCTGGCGTGATCATCACCAGCCACGTAGGTGTCGGCGGCGGTCGCCAGTCTGCTCGCGCGCTGCTCAGCCTCGGAGCACCAATTCTTGAACGACAACGCCCACGAGTCCGCGTATCCGGACGCCGCTCCCGCCGACCGCGTGCCCGGCATCGCCGCACTCACCTCGCGCACAGGGCCACCGCAGTCGGCCCCTGCCAGTTCTGTCGCTGCCCCGTGCCCGGCTCTGGCCGCAGCCCTCAACGCTTCCGGCACTGTGATGTAACCCATGCAAGCCCTCCCCGGCTCTCAAAGGTTGATCGGGTCATCATGTGCGCCATGCAGCGGCGCGTCGTGACCGTTCACCCCATCGTGACACCCGCGCTACCAACCGCGCACGCCGGGGCGTACTCATACAGCCATGAGCAGGACTACTCACACGCGTCTGATCGAACCTCCACAGGTCGCGGATACACGACGCTAAGACCACCAGATCTGCGAAGGCGCGAGCGCTGCTGATGGGCTGACAACACGTCTCTTCGCAGCGGGCGCGATAATCGCGCCCGCTGAGCGAAGGGGAGTGCGCGATGGAAGAGTCCGCTGCGATCGCGGCGTTCGGGTACGAGCTGGGTGTGCTGAAGCGCATCCGGCGCGCTGGCTGGTGGCAGGCAGGGATTCGTGATCCGGAGTCGGTGGCCGAGCATTCGATGCGGGTCGCGCAGTTGGCGGGGTTGCTCGCCGCCGAGGAAGGCGCCAATCCCGAGCGCGCGGCGTTCCTCGCGTTGTGGCACGACACGCAGGAGACGCGCACCGGCGATCTGCCGCGCACGGTCGCGGGGTACCTGACCAAGCCTGATCCTCGGCAGATCACGGGTGACCAGACAAGCGGGCTCCCGCTCGCGTCGCAGAACGTCGTGCGCGCGGCTGTCGATGAATACGAAGCGCGCGAGACGCCGGAATCGCGGTGCGCGAAAGATGCCGACAAGCTCGAAATGCTGCTCCAGGCGGTCGAGTATCGCGACACCGGTGCGCAGCTCGTGCAGCAGTGGATCGACAGCGCGCTGGACGGCTTGCTGACCGACACCGCGCGCCGGGTCGCCGAAGCCGCGGTAAACCTCTCCTCGCTGGCGTGGCGGCACCGCTAGGAGCAGTCGTGCAGCGTGCAGTACGAGGAGTAGCTGCTGCTCGATGAGCTGCGGCTGCTGACGTGTCCTATTTGGACGGCTATCACGATCGCGCAGATCGCCGTGAGGATGGAGAACACGACGGCGATCACCGCGAGTACGAGCAGGTGTTTGCGCGCGGCCAGCTGCTGGATCAGGATTTCCCTGAGCAGGGCTTGATCCGCGGTGAGGTCGGCTTCCGCGGGCTCGGCTATCCAGTGGGTCAGCCGGGTCTCGATGGACGGGCTGCCGACGTCTCGTGATTCCACGAAATCGTGCATCGTGCGCTCGGTACTGGTCATGGCCCTTCCTTCCTGTCTGGTCATCTGGAGGTCGCGCCGCGCCGCGGATGTGTTAACAGGCAAGACTGACCAGACCATCTCTTCAGTCCAAACTTGACAGTTTGGACTGAAGAGTTCATCGTGGTGGGCATGGATGGGACCACGGAGCGGCTGAGCCGGTGTTGACGGCACTGACGGCGTTGCGCAAGGTCGTGGTCAGGTCGTCGCGCCGGGAGCGGGGCGGGTTCGATCGGCGGCTCTTGTTGCCGATGATGCTCGGGGCCGTCCTCAACCCGGTGAACTCGTCGATCCTGTCGGTGTCGCTGGTGCCGATCGGGGTCGCGTTCGGGGCGCCGCCCGCGCGGACGGCGTGGCTGGTGTCCGCGTTGTACCTGGCCACCGCGATCGGGCAGCCGGTGGTGGGGCGGCTCGTCGACCTCTACGGGCCGCGGCCGCTGTACCTCGCCGGGGCGGGGCTCACCGGGATCGCCGGTGTGCTCGGCATGCTGGCGCCGAACCTCGGCGTGCTCATCGCCGCCAGGGTGGTGCTCGGTTTCGGCACGTGCGCGGGATATCCGGCCGCGATGGCGTTGACCAGGCGCGAGGCGCAACGCACTGGACGGGACAGCCCGGCCGGAGTGCTGACGGCGCTCGCGGTGGCCACGCAGACGATCGCGGTGATCGGGCCTTCGCTCGGCGGTCTGCTGATCGGCCTCGGCGGCTGGCGCACCACGTTGGCGGTCAACATCCCGCTTTCGCTCGTCTGCCTGGTCCTCGGTGTGTGGCGGCTGCCGCGCACGGAACGCCGTGAGGGCAAGGCGTCGCTGGACTTCACCGGTATGGCCGTCTTCGCGGTGATGCTGGTTTCGCTGCTGCTGTTCCTGATGAACCCGCGCGCCGAGTCCTGGTACCTGCTCGCGATCACCGTCGCGGCGGCGATCGTCTTGGTGCTGTGGGAACGACGCGTCGCGGATCCGTTCCTCGATGTGCGGGTGCTGGCGGGAAATCTGCCGCTGCTGGCTACCTACGTCCGTGCGCTGCTCGCGTTCACCGGGTCCTACGTCTTCGTCTACGGCTACACCCAGTGGATGGAACAGGGGCGCGGCCTGTCCGCTTCGATGGCGGGGTTGCTGCAGTTCCCGGTGTTCGCCACCGCGATCGTCGTTTCGATCACGACGGGGCGGCGTGAGCAGCCGCGCGGCAAGCTTCTCCTCGGCGCCGCGGGGCAGATAGTCGCATGTGGACTTATGCTGGCACTGCACGAAACCAGCCCGATCTGGCTGCTGGTACTGGTCGCGCTGGTGTTCGGTGTCCCGCAGGGACTGAACAACCTCGCGCTCCAAAACTCGGTGTACCGCCAATCGGATCCGGAGCGCATCGCGTCCTCATCGGGACTGCTGCGGACCTTCGGCTACCTCGGCGCGATCATCGCCTCGGCCGCGCAAGGCGCCTTCTTCAGCCACCGCGCCGACACCGGAGGCATGCACAACCTGACGTGGTTCATGCTCGTGCTCGGCGTACTGCTCTTCGCGCTCACGGCGGCGGACCGGTCACTGGGCAGGAGCGCCGCTTCGAAGTGATCACCTGCAGAGCACATCGACCGGTCTCACCGAGATGGTCGCTTTCGAGGTCTTCGTGCTCACAGTGCTCTTTTCGGTGAAGGAGACGGACAATCCGGTAACGGTGAACGAGCCGGTTTCAGTTCCGTCCTCTCCACCGGTGACCTCGTAGATGACAGTGCACGGTTTGGCGGGGTCGAGCGGAAGAACGCCCAGGTAGTCGAAATCGGCGAGGGTGTAGCGCACGCTGCAACCCGCGGAGCCGAAGCACTTCTTCTCGGTCACCTTCGCCTTGAAGCTGAAGTCGCTTGCCTTCGGGGCTGGGTTGTACGGGATGGACGGTGTGCTGGGGGTGGGCGTCGGGGTGTCGCTACTGGACGAAGTAATCACGACGGGCTCGGCCGTGGCACTGGGCGCGAACGCGGCACCAGGAATCGACCGGCCCGGCACCAGGAGGGCCACCGTGACCACGATGCCCGTCAACAGCAACCCGGTGCCCGCGACGCAAGCGATCGTGACGGTTCTTCGACTGGGAATCTTCATGGCGGCACCTACCTGTCGGTGTACTTGATCGCGGTCAGGGTGATCACCGTGTCGGTCGGTGCGACGGTGCCCGCGGCCGGTGACTGTCCTGTTTGGACCCAGTTGCGGTCGACCAGCAGCATCCTGCCCTTGCCGGTGCCGTCGACCTCGCGGAGGTTGTAGAACCCGGCCGCCTGCATGGTGTCCTGCGCGGACTGGTGGTCCATTCCGGACACGTCGGGGACCGTCGCACTCTTCGCCTGGGTGTTCACGGCTGCGGGCTGCGAAGTCGTCAGGGGCGAAGCCGAATACGTGGGCGAGGTGGTGGATGTGGACGGTGCGGGCTTTTCGCTCTTTCCCGCCAGCGTGCCGATGATGCCGAGGACGACCACGGCTCCCACCGCGATGTAGGCACCGGTCGTGGGTTTGCGTTCCGGCATGACGCGTTCCTCCTGAGATGCGGTTGACTGCTGGTCGCGGTCAGGAGTCGCGGTGTTAACGCGCGAGATCTTTTCGATACGGGATCAAGTGCAGTTCCGCCGGTACCAAGGATCGGATTTCCGTCCGGCTTCGGCGTATTCGTCGCACCAGTGGGTTATTTTCTCTGCGCCGTGGATCCGGGGCGGCTGCACCACGATCATCCGCCCGTTCTGGGGATCTATTCCGTCGGAGGTGAACAGGTACTGGTAGCCGCCGAACCACAGCAGCAGCGCCGTCACGATCACGGTGCACGGGCCGATGACAAGCAGCACCATGACCCGCCACGGGTTCGTGAACGGGTTACCGCGCCGCCGCTTCATGCCGGTGGGACGTGTCGATCATGAGCGGTGCTACCGGGTGGCGCTGAATCGTCGTGGTGCCGTTGCTCAACCGATGCTGATGGCGAACCCGCCGTCGAAAGCCTCGGATTCGCTCTTCCAGATCACGCCGCGGTTGTCGTTGCCGACGTGCACCCCGTACTGCTTGTGCCCGCGCGGCGCGTGGGTGAACGTGAACGAATAGCTTCGTTCGCCAGTCGATTCGGTGGTCACGGTGCCCAGTGCCAGTTGGGTTATTGCCAGCACTTCGTTCTTTTCGTTGTAGAGGATCACCTGCGCGCCGTCCCGGATGTCGCCGTATCCGGTGCAGGACGAGACGCAATTGATCTTCATCGAGCCGGTGATCTTCCCGCTCCGGGAAGAAGTCGGCTCGTCGGACAGGATGACGACGGCGGCCACGGCGACGGCGGCGGCCACGACCAAGGCGCCTGCCAGCCACGGCCAGCGTCTTCGCCCGCGCGTCACCGGCGGTGTGGGCGTGTGGGTCATGGCTGCTCCTCCGTGGCGGTGTTTCCGGTTCCCTGCGAGTCGTGCCGCCGAGTGGAGGTGTTACGGGCTGCTCCCACGATATGGTCGCTTTGTTCCGCATACTGGGAGATTGCCGTAGAATGCGCTGTCTGGACGAAACGGGGGTGATGGCGATGGAGCTGCTCGAGTGGGATGCGCGCGCCTATGACGCGCTTCCCTTGCCGCACAAGCGATGGGGACCCGCCACGGTCGGCAGGCTCGCGCTGACCGGGAGCGAAACGGTGCTCGATCTCGGGTGCGGCACCGGAAGGGACGCCGAACAGCTGCTGGAGCGGCTGCCGAACGGGCGAGTGGTCGCCGTCGACGGATCCCAGCAGATGCTCGACCGCCTCACCGGGCGCCTCGCCGACCACCTCGACCGGGTCGACGTCGTGCGAACCGATCTCCGCGATCCGCTACCGCTGGACGAACCCGTCGACGCGGTGGTCAGCGTGGCTACCCTGCACTGGATCCCCGATCACGCACGGCTCTTCGAGAACGTCGCTTCGGTGCTGCGCCCCGGTGGGCAGTTCGTCGCCGAGGCCGGTGGTTTCGGGAACGTGACGGCGATCCGGGCCGCGCTCACCGCGATCGGCGCGGACGACGGCGCCGGGATCTGGAACTTCGCCGGAGTGGAGGAGACGCGAACTCGCCTGCGGGCGGCGGGTTTCCGGGAGATCCAGGTCGGCCTGGTGCCCGATCCGGCGCGGCTCGAGGCAGGCGAGCAGTTCGAAGCCTTCCTGGCGACGGTGGTGCTCGCGGCGCACCTTCGCGACCTTCCTTCGGCCGAACGGCGGCCATTCGTACACGCCGTGGTGGAACGCCTTCCCGAACCGGTGGTCGACTACGTCCGCCTCCGGATCAGCGCGGTGCGATAACGAAATCCACAGTGGACTACCGAGAGTTGGCTTCGGGCAACGAGTTCGAATACGGAGAGTTCGGTTGACCGGTTGAGAGGATGCCGCCCGTCGATCTTGACAGCGCTCAGTAATCGTTTGCCAGGCCGAATCCTGCCCGCTTGACCCCTGACCCGGGACCGGTCCGGCACGGCATGATCGAAGGCATGGCCTACAGCTTGCAGGCGCTCATTGCCGCTGATCGCTACGTGTTCGACGAGGCCGCCCGCGCGATCGCCGGGCTGACCGTCGTTCCACTCAAGCACGGTTTCGCGATGATCCCGCTGACCGGCAGGCTGAGAGCCGCGCTCGGGCCGTGTTCCTACCGGCCGTACGAAGAAATCTTCGACGGGCTGACGTCGACCGTTGCCGAACTCGCGGCCGGCGCCTCCCGCGCGGGGCCGGTCGCCTACTGCGAGGCCGAGTTCTTCGGTGGCGACGGCGGGCAGGCTTCGATCGTGTGGCGGGGCGGTGCGGTCGAATTCGGCCCGGTCCACGTCGCCGTGGACGACGACGGCGGCTGCCCGCCGGTCGGGGAGTGGGCGATCAACCTCGCGCTCGCCCGGCTCGGTGGGATCACCTGGACCGACCCCGACCACTTCCAGGTCGTCGGGCTCAACGGGCACCGCGCGACGGAAGCGTGGGTCAACGGCCGAGCGGGGCTCGCCGGGCGATGAGCCTGCGATGGCTGATCCGCCAGCCGTCCCGGCCGCGGACGACCGTGTCCTGGTAGGTCACGCTGCCGCAGGTGCCGCTCGCCATGACGCCGATTCCCTTGGCGCGCGCGGAAACGCGACCGTCCTGTTCGGTCACGACGATATTGGTGACGTGGTGGGCGACGGGGTTGCGGTCACCCAGCGCCAGTGCGGCGGCGCGGAGCGCGGCGAGCCCTTCGATCGGCGCCATGCCGTAGTCGGAGGCGTCGTACACGACGTCTTCGGTGAACACCTCGTGCAACCGGTCGAGTTCGCCGTCGTCGACGAAGTGACCGTGCTGGGCGATCAGCTCCATGATGTGCAAGCGGTCTTCGACGTTCATCGCAGCTCCCGATGCTAAGTGGGGAGTTCCCCGGTAAGCTGGCCACTGTACCGGGGAACTCCCCACTTGAGCGAGGGGCGAACAATGCGGGCGGATGCGGCGAAGAACGTCGATGCGGTGCTTGCGGCGGCACGGGAGTTGTTCGGTGAGCGGGGGCCGGACGCGCCGCTCGACGACGTGGCCAAGCGCGCCGGGGTCGGCAATGCCACGCTCTACCGGCACTTCCCGACGAGGAGCGACCTGCTCGTCGCCGTCTACGCCGAGGAAGTGGCCGCGCTCGGCCGCCAGGGCGCCGCGCTCGTGAACGACCCCACGGCGGCCGACGCGCTGTTCGACTGGCTCGGCCACTTCGTCGTGCACATCGCGACGAAGCGCGCGCTCGCCGCGGCGATCACCGAAGACCCCGAAGGGCGTCGCACGGCGCTGTTCGAGCAGTGGCACGCGTCGATGCGCGCGACCGCTGCGGAACTGTTCACGCGGGCCCGCGACACCGGTGTGGTCCGGCCGGAGCTGACGGTCGCGGATGTGCTCGCGCTGGTGAGCGCCGCCGCCATCGCGAGCGCGGACGCCGCGGACGCGCGGCGGTTGCTGCGCATCCTGTGGTACGGCTTCACCGGCACCGGCCGTAGCTAACAGTGTCGTAGCGTTCCTGTCGGTAACCTGTCGATCGCGCTCGGAAGCGGGGAGTGAACCCGGTTTTCGCTTACCGTGGTGAGAGTAAGTTGAACTTTCACCTATTTTCGGGAGCTAATCGATGTACGCACGGGTTCAGGATGTGACCCTGTTGCTCGCCCGCATCGGAGTCGCCGTGGTGTTCATCGCGCACGGACTCCAGAAGTGGGACAACGGGCTGGACGCCACCTCGGCGATGTTCGCCAAGACCGGGCTGCCGCTGCCGACGGTCGCCGCCCTCTTCGCGATGACCGTGGAACTCCTCGGTTCGGTCGCCTTCATCGCCGGGTTCCTGCTGCCGCTGGTCGGTGTCGGCTACGCGGTGGTCGGGATCGGCGCGCTGCTGTCGGTGCACGTCGACAACGGGCTGACCGGGCAGGGCGGCTACGAACTGGTGCTGGTACTGGCGCTGGCAGGGCTGGCGCTCGGGTTCAACGGCGGGCGGATCTCGCTCGACCACCTGCTCTTCTGGCGCAAGCGCGAGCAGAAGCTGGCCGAACCGGTGCTCGTCTAGAGCTCGACCGTGGTCCGCTCCGCTTCGCGGTGCGCGTCCAGCCTGGCCGCCGACGTCACCTGCACCAGGTGCGCGCCGGCGGCCAGCGGCGCGACCAAGCCGGCCAGCACCCCGTCCGGCACGGTCCAGTCCAGTGTGGACAGAACACGGTCCTCTCGCGACAGTGACGACTCCTTCGCCGCCGCCAGCACTTCGTCCACTGTGGACCCTTGGAGTGCCGGGGTGTCGCCAGGTATCGGGAGCAGCGGGCTGAAGTCGTCGCCGGCGAGCCGCGCTTCGTTCAGGTAGTCGAGCGAACCGTCCGTCGGCGGGGTGCCGAGCCCGCGGCCGAGCGGGTCCAGCGCGACGATCGCGGTCGCCTGCGCGCCGGTGGGACCCGCGCCCGGTGCGACGAAGGCGATCCTGGCGTCGTCCGACGCGCGCACCACGTTCGCGCCGCACCACCACGCGCCGAGCAGCACGCCCGCGGTCTGCCAGTGCGAGGGCAGGTCGACCACCACGTCGTCACCCGGCTCGACGTCGATCTCGTCGACCAGCCAGTTCGCGGTCTTCGCCGCCCAGTTGGCCGTCGTGGCGACGGACAGCTCGATCCGGCTGCCCGCGGCGTCGTCGTAGTGCGTGATCAGCGGGCGCGCGGCGGAAGAACGCAGCAGCGGGCGAAGCAGGTACTCGGTCAGGCTCACGCCTACCACGCTAATAGACGCAGTTGACCCCCGGCGGCGCGGTCACCTCGGCGACGGGGCGCGCGGGTGCCCGCCCGCCGCCCGGCGCGCCGCCACCGCCCGCCGGCGGCTGCACCGGCGGCGCCGGAGCCCGTCCGACGAGGCTCGCCACGTACTGCCGCACGGTAGGCGGGTCGACCTGCACGATGCTCTGCGTCCCGTCGGGGCTGCGGCCGTTGATGGTGACCACCGGGATCGTCTTGAACCCGACGTCGCCCGAGGCGATCCCCTTGGCCTGCTCGGCGAACTTCAGGATGTCGAGATCGGGGTCGAGCACGATCGAACGGTGCACGGCATCGATGAGCTGGCCCAGTTTCGACGGGCTGGTCAGCGTGCCCGCGGAGAGCACCTGGTGCAGCGCCGAGGAAAGGAACGCCTGCTGGCGCACGATCCGGTCGAGATCGCCGTGCGGCAGGTTCTTGCGCTGCCGCACGAACGAGAGCGCTTCGCCGCCGGACACGGTCTGGACGCCCGCGCGGAAGTTCGCGCCGGAGTCCTTGTCCTCGGTCGCCTGCTTCAGGCACACCTGCACGCCGCCGAGGGCTTCGGTCAGCAGGTAGAACCCGAGCAGGCTCACCTCGGCGTAGTGGTCGATCCGGATCTGGGTGAAGTCCTGCACCGTCTTCAGGAGCGCCTTCCGGCCCTCCTGGTCGGAATCCCGTTCGACCTTCGCCTGATCGGTCTCACCGTTGCGGCGCAGCTTGGCCGCGGCGGCGGTCTTCGCGGTGCCGAACGCGGAGTTGATCTTCGACTGGCTGCCGTCCGGCATGTCGACCCAGGAGTCGCGCGGGATCGAGACGCCGGACGGCTTCCCGCCGTCCTTCGGCAGCCGCAGGATGATGATCGTGTCGGTGTTGATCCCGGCTTTTTCCTCCGTGCGCAAGGATTTCAACATTGACAGCGGCAGCGGGTTGCCCTGCATGTCCGCGCGCGAGTCGGTGCCGACGAGGAGGATGTCCGTCGCGCCGTCGTCGGCGGGCGGGGCGTCCGGGTCGCCGCCGTCGCCCAGCGCGTCGGTGGTGTGCACGTTGCTCTTGAGGTTGTCGTAGGTCAGGTATGCGATGCCGGTCGCCACGAGGGCGATCACGGACAGTAGCGCCACGAACGTTCGTCGCGTGATCTTCGCTCCCGTGTGCTTGCGCGGCAGCGGCACCGGGTCGCCGAACGGGTCCGGTGGCGCTTCGGCGGGCGCGCTGCGCGGATGCGGTGACGGGAGCCACCGCTCCTCCGCCCGCTCGTCGTCGTCGCCTGAACCCTCAGCCACGCGTGTTCGCTCCCCGTCTGTTCCCTGTTGGCCCACCGTAGAGCCTATGCGGTGGGCCGATGGCCCGCACTCGTGAGTCGGCGCGTCAGTTGACGCAGGGCACTCCGCCCGCGGTGATCTTGTGCTCGGCCGACGGCGGCGCCGAACCGCTGCTCGACGACGAGGACGACGAGGACGACGAAGACGACGACGGCGGGGCCGACGAGGACGGCGGGGAGGTCGCGGTCGAGGGGCTGGACGCCGACTGCGGTCGGTAGTCCTTGCCGAGCAGCACCCGGAGGTGACCGGCGGCCACGTCGCTGTCCGGCTCGGTCTGCGCGGACGTGCCGAGCACCTGCTTGACGGCGGTCACCGCGGCCTCGTCGCCGGGGTGGTACCGCACGAGCGTGCTCGCCCGCGCGGAGATGTGGGTGATGCCGCCGTCGCGGAAACCCTTGTTCACGAACAGCGTCCTGGCGGCGGCACCGGTCGCCGCCGAGCCGGTGCCGTCGAAGAGGTCGACGGTGACCGCGCTCGCGCCGGGCGGGGAGGCCTGCCCCTGCGTCGTCGCCGTCGGCTGCCCGTCGCCGGCCAGCTGGGTCACGAACGCCTGCACCGCGGCCGGGTCCACGCGCACCACGTCGGCGCCGCCGATGTTCGCGAGACCGGCCGTCGGGATCGTGCGGAACTCGATGTTGCCCCCGGTGAGCCCGCGCATCTGCTCCGCGAACTCGAGCAGGTCCCAGCCCTGGGAGAGCACGACCGACTTCTTGACCGCCGCGATCACGTCGCCGATCTTCGCCGGATTCGCGATCACGTCGGGGGAGAGCACCTTGCGCGCGAGCCCGGACAGGAACGCCTGCTGGCGCGCGATCCGGTCGAGATCGCCGTTGGGCAGGTCGTAGCGCTGGCGCACGAAGGCGAGCGCCTGCACGCCTTGCAGTTCCTGCTGCCCCGCCGGAAGGTCGACGCCGGACTTGCGCTCCTTGATCGGCCCGTTGAGGCACACCTGCACGCCGCCGAGCGCCTTGGTGATCTCGTAGAAGCTCGACAGGTTCACCTCGGCGTAGCGGTCGATCATGCCCGGCTTGCCGATGAACTGTTCGAGCGTGGTGATCAGGTTCTTGCGACCGGCCAGCTTCGCCTGCTCGTCGACCTGCTTGAGGTCGGAAACACCTTGCTGCTGCAGGGTTTTCGACTTGTCGTTGTAGGCGTAGACGTAGGCGCTGTTGAGCTTGTGCTTGCCGAACCCGCCGTTGATCTCGACGTACGAGTCGCGCGGGAACGAGATCGCGACGGCCTTCTTCCCGTCCTGCGGGATGTGCACCAGGATCATCGTGTCGGTCTGGCGCTCGCCGTCGGACTCGCCGGCGTGCAGCATGTCCAGCACCTCGCGCGGCAGCGGGTTGCCCTGGTTGTCGGTGCGGCTGTCCTGGCCGACGAGCAGGATGTCGACCGCGCCGTCGAGCGGTTTCGCTTCCGGGGCGTCGTTCCCGAACACGTTCGTGGTCGCGAGGCCCTCGTTGACGTCACCGATGAACAGCCAGCCGTAGCAGGCCAGTGCCACCACGACCGCGGACACCAGGCTGATCAGCACCTTGCCCCCGCGCAGTGCGAACACCCGCATCCCGTGCCCCCTACGTGGTGAAGGAATAGGGGGCGGCGGCCATTCGTCGCTCACGCGCCCCTCCTCCCAGCCCACCCTTGTGCCCTTTTCGGCAGCGTTGTCCTGCGGCTGTCCGGTCCCCGACGCACACCCCTGGTCAAGGGACCACTTTACTGTCCCCCTTGTATGACGTTTGTGGGCTGGAGAGGTTGTCCACCGTTTCGTGGCACACTGCCCAGGGATCCCACTAGGAGGAGTGCGAAATGCGCGTGCTGGTCACCGGAGGCGCCGGGTTCATCGGGTCTCACTACGTGCGTCAGGCCGTGTCCGGCGCGTACCCGGCGCTGGCCGACGCCGAGATCGTGGTGCTCGACAAGCTGACCTACGCGGGGAACGAAGCGAACCTCGCGCCGGTCGCCGACGATCCTCGGTACAAGTTCGTGCGCGGCGACATCTGCGACGCGGAACTCGTCACCGGCCTGATGGCGGGCGTCGACCTCGTCGTGCACTTCGCCGCGGAGTCGCATGTGGACCGCTCGATCACCGGCGCCGCGGACTTCGTGCTCACCAACGTGCTCGGCACGCAGACCCTGCTGCAGGCGGCGCTGCTGGCCGAGGTGGGGAAGTTCGTGCACGTCTCGACCGACGAGGTGTACGGCTCGATCGCGGAGGGCTCGTGGCCCGAGGAGCACGCGCTGGAGCCGAATTCGCCGTACTCGGCGTCGAAGGCGTCGTCCGATCTGCTCGCCAGGTCCTACCACCGCACGCACGGCCTGCCGGTGTGCGTCACGCGGTGCTCGAACAACTACGGGCCGTACCAGTTCCCGGAGAAGGTCATCCCGCTGTTCGTCACCAACCTGCTCGACGGCGGCACCGTGCCGCTCTACGGCGACGGCCTCAACGTCCGTGACTGGTTGCATGTGGACGATCACTGCCACGGTATCCAGCTCGTCGCCGACGGCGGCCGTCCCGGCGAGGTCTACAACATCGGCGGTGGCACCGAGCTGACGAACCGCGAGCTGACCGAACGCCTGCTGGCGGCGGTCGGCGCGGGCTGGGACCGGGTCGAGCCGGTCACCGACCGGCTCGGCCACGACCGGCGGTATTCGGTCGACATCGCCAAGATCGGCACGGAACTGGGCTACGCGCCGCGCGTTCCGTTCGCCGAAGGGCTGGCGGAGACCGTACGCTGGTACACCGAAAACCGAGCATGGTGGGAGCCGCTGAAGGGCCGGGCCGCCGTGGCTGGAGGCTGAGGAATGGCAGGCATTTCCGTCCTGGTGCCCGGGGGGAGCGGCCAGCTCGGCCGCGCGCTCGCGAGCCGGGCTTCGGAGGCGGTGGAAGTGCGGGCACCCGGTTCGGCCGAGCTCGATCTCACCGACACCGGTTCGGTGCTCGAAGCCGTTTCGACGCTCGCGGAAAGCGCCGCGGCGGCCGGGCGGTCGCCGGTGGTCGTCAACGCGGCCGCCTACACCGCGGTGGACGCCGCGGAGACCGACGAGAACCGGGCGTTCGCGATCAACGCCGACGGGCCGAGGGTGCTGGCCGCCGTCTGCTCGTCGCGCCGGGTGCCGCTGGTGCACGTCTCCACCGACTACGTGTTCTCCGGCGACGCGACCGAGCCGTACCCGGTCGACGCGCCGCTCGGCCCGCGCAGCGCGTACGGGCGGACGAAGGCGGCGGGCGAGGACGCGGTGCTCGGCTCCGGCGCGTCCGCCTGGATCGTGCGCACCAGCTGGGTGTACGGCGACACCGGGTCGAACTTCGTGAAAACCATGGTGCGCTTGGAAAAGGAGCGCGACAAACTGTCCGTTGTGGATGATCAGCGGGGTTCTCCGACGTACGCGGGCGACCTCGCGGGCGCGCTGCTCGAACTCGCCGCGCGCGTGGCCGCCGGTGACGGGCCCGCTTCGCGCGTCCTGCACTGCACGGGGGGCGGCGAAACGACGTGGTTCGGGTTCACGAGGGCGATCTTCACCGAACTCGGCGCCGATCCTTCGCGGGTGAGCCCGTGCACCACGGCCGATTTCCCGCGCCCGGCGCCGAGGCCCGCGTACTCCGTACTGTCCACTGAGGAATGGCGCGCCGCCGGGCTGGCCCCGCTGCGCCACTGGGAAGAAGCGCTGAAGGACTACTTCGCGCACCAGTCCTGAGCCGGGTTCCCGCGCATGGCCGTCAGGAAGCGGCGCGCTGGTAGGCCTCGACGGTCCGCTGCGCGCAGCGGCGCCACGTGAAGCCCGCCGCGTGCGCCCGCCGCGCGGCCGAGTCTCCGGCCACCGCGGGTTCCGACACGGCCGCGCGCAACGCTTCGGTGAGCGCTTCGTCGTCGGCGTAGGGAACCAGCCGCGCGAAACCGCCGGAGACCTCCCGCAGCGCGGGGATGTCCGTGCACACCACGGGAACGTCGCACGCCATCGCTTCGAGCACCGGCAGGCCGAAGCCCTCGTCCCGCGACGGCAGCACCAGCGCGCCCGCGCCCGCGACCACGCCCTGCAAATCGACGTCGGTGAGGTAGCCGATGTGGAAGGTGCGGTCGGTGCTCGGGAACGGGCCGGGCCCGGAGAACACCAGCGGCGGCAGTTCCGGCGCCGCGGCGTGCGCCCGCAGCAGCCAGTCGAGCCCCTTGCGCGGGCCTGCCGCGCCGACGAAGAGCAGGTATTCCTTGGGCAGGCCGAGCTTCTTGCGCGCGTCGGGGCTCGGCGGCCGCCCGGTGAACCAGCCCGCGTCGACGCCGAGCGGGGTCACCGTGATCTTGTCGCGGTCGACCGAAAAGCGTTCCGCGACCGCGTCCGCGACCGCCGCGGTCGGCGTGCAGATCACGTCGGCGCGCGCCGCGCCCCGGCGCACCAGCTCCGGCAGGCCGCGATCGCTCGGCGCCAGATCGCCCGGTTCGTCGAT
This sequence comes from Amycolatopsis sp. CA-230715, assembly GCF_018736145.1. Taxonomy (GTDB): domain Bacteria; phylum Actinomycetota; class Actinomycetes; order Mycobacteriales; family Pseudonocardiaceae; genus Amycolatopsis. The sequence continues at coordinate 2,928,383 of NZ_CP059997.1, read as the reverse complement.
GAACGCGAGGTCGTGGATGGTGAGCACGCCCGCGGCGCGCAACGCGGGCGGGAGCACGAAGTTGGTGCCGTGCACGACATCGGTCGGGCCCGCGAACAGTTCGATCGGCGGGAACGGCGAACGCAGCCACGACCGGCGCAGCAGCCGCGCGGCCACCGGGACGCCGCGTGCCCTGGTGCCGTGCGGGAGCACGTGCCGCAGCCGTCGCCAGCCGCGCAGCGTGAACGCCACCGCGCGCATGTCCACATCGGACCGCGACGCGAGTTCTTCGGCCAGCGAAGCGGTGTAGCGGCCGATACCGGTGCGGGAGCCGAGCAGCGGCGTCCCGTCGAGGAGTACGCGGAGATCAGCCATGCGGGCGTCCTCGCCGTGCGACCTTCCGCACCCGCCCCGCGACCCGTCTCGCCAGTTCCTTCGGCCCGCCGTCGGCGAGGTACTCCTTCACCAGCGCCACGTCCCGCAGCACGAGTTCCTTGCCCCGCAACGGTTCCGTGGTCACCAGATCGGCGGCGCCCGGCAACCGGTCGGCGGCCGGACGCGGATCGCGGCAGAACTCGACGAGCGGCTCCAGCGCCTTCGGCCAGGTGAACCGCGTTGCCACGTCGGCGATCCGCTCGCGGCAGCCCGCGGCGAACTCGGTGTCGTAGAGCGCGCGGTCGAGCGCGTCGGCGAGTGCTTCGGGATCCTCGGCCGGTACCACGACGCCGAGGCGCTCCTGCCGCACGAGATCGGCGAACGCGTCGCCGTCGGTGGTCACGATCGGCAGCCCGGACCACAGGTAGTCGAGCACGCGCGTGCGGAACGCGAAGGTGGTCTCGACGTGTTCGAAATGCGTGGTGACGCCGCAGTCGGAGTCGAGCAGCCAGTTCTGCCGCTCCTCGTAGGGCACCCACTGCTCGTTGAAGAACACGTGCTTGCCGGTCAGCCCGAGCCGGTCGGCGAGCCGGACGGTCCGGACGCCGATGTCCATCTCGGCGACCTCGGGGTTCGGGTGCCGCATGCCGAGGAACACCAGTCGCACGTCGCCGCGGTGGTGCCGGAGCCGGTCGATCGCGTGCACGAGCGTCAGCGGGTCGAACCAGCTGTAGATCCCGCCTGCCCACAGGATCACGTGATCGGTTTCGGCGACGCCGTCGAGGGTGGCGCGCAGGCCGGGCCCGGTGCGCACGGGCGGCTGCGCGGGCAGTCCAAAGGGGACTACCGCGAGCAGCGACTGCGTGGTCGGGTCGGCGTCGTACAGCCGGGGCGTGAGCCTGCCGAGCGCGGCGAGGTGACCGAGCCACAACAACCGCTGGCGCTCGGAGGCGCACAGGAAGAAGTCGCCGCGGTCGAGCTGGGCGTCGAGCACCTTGGTGACCCCGGCGAGATCGGCGGCGCGCCGGTCGTCGGGCGCGCTCTTGCCCTGTTCGAGCAGTTCGAGGTGCATCGGGTCGTACAGGTCGCACACCACGATCTTGTGCGACTGCGCCGCTTTGAGCGTGGGCGCCATTTCGAGCACGTGCCCCTGCACGATGACGATCTCGGCCCAGTCGATCGGCTCGGTGAGATCGCGCTTGCGGGCCGCGCTCACCGGGAACGGCGCGGGCGGCGGGGTGGCGAGCGGGTTGACCGTGACCAGGCGGACGTCGTGCTCGGCGGACAGCACGCTCGCGATGTTCCAGGCCCGGATCGCGGGGCCGGCCATCCGCTCGCTGATCGCGTCGCCGGTGATCACCAGCACCCGGCGGCGCCGCCCGAACACCCCGTCGATCCCGAACGCCTCGACCAGGATCTCGTGCGCGGCGAGGTAGCGCGGCAACGGGTACGCGGGCTCCAATGCCTTGCGCAGCAACGGGATCAGGTCCGCGTCGGTGCGCACGCGGGCGGACTGCTCGATGGCGCGGGACTCGGCGAGCGAAGGCATCAGCTCGACGAACTGGTCGATCGCGAGCATCCCGGCGAGCGCGGTGCGCGGCACGGCGACGGGATCGGTCTCGACGGCGGTCACGCCGCGTTCGAGGTCGAGCTGGGTCGCGTCGATCTCCCCGCGCGCGGTGGCCCGGCGCACCGCGAGCGCGAGCGCCGCGGGCAGGACCTTGGCGAGTGTTTCGTCCGAGAGGTTCTTGTACAGCGCGGCGAGCGCGTTCCGTTCGAGCAGGAACGTCTCGCGCCCGGTTTCGGGAGCGTCCACTTCGGACATCGTCGCGTGGTGGCGGTGGAAGGCGACCGACTCCGGCACGTACCGCACCCGCCAGCCGCGGAGGTTGAGCCGCCAGCCGAGGTCGACGTCCTCGTAGAACATGAAGAAGCGCTCGTCGAAACCGCCGAGTTCGGCGAACACCGAGGAGCGCACGAACATCGCGGACCCGGTGCCGAAGAGCACGTCCTTCGCGATCTCGTGCTCCCCGGCGGGCACCTCGGCCAGCGGGGTGCCCGCGTGCCGCTTGTAGCCCATGCCGAACCAGGTGAGCCCGCCGTCGACGAAATCGGTCCCGGTGCCTTCCCAGTCGAGCACCTTGCTGGCCACCGCGGCGACGGTCGGCTGCGCGCGCAGTTCGTCCACGGCGGCGCGCACCCAGTTCTTCTCGGGGCGGGCGTCGTTGTTGAGGAAGGCGAGCACGGTGCCCTGCGCTTCGCGCGCGCCCAGGTTGCAGCCGCCCGCGAAACCGCTGTTGACCGGCGACTCGACGATCTTGGCCGACGGCACGGCGGCGCGGATCCGCGCCACGTCGTCCCCGCCGGAGGCGTTGTCGACGCAGATCAGTTCGAGGCGCGGGTAGTCGAGCTCCTCGGCCAGCGCGCGCAGGCAGGTGACGGTGTCGGCCGCGCCGCGGTAGTTCACCACGATCACCGACACCAGCGGCAGCGTCGTTTCCCCCTCGGCCACTACCAAGCTCCTCACGCTAGCGCCCTCGCGAACCTTGGGACTTCGAAAGTTCGAAGGTTGACCGGGAGCTTATCGACCTGCCCAGGTCCGCCAGACCTCGCCTCGGCCGACGCGTGAGCGCCGCCCGACGGCGCGGCGGGCGGAGAGCGCGCCGGGCAGCATGGCGATGACCTCGGCGAGCACGCGCATACGCAGCGCGAACCGGAAGTTCGCGGCGGCGGGCTTGTCCCGGCGCAGCGGGAGGGCCGCGGTGAGCGCGGCGAACTTCGCCAGCTCGCGCGCGGCGACGGCGGCGGGCGCGCAGCGCACGAGCATCAGCAGCCGGTTGCGCTCGTTCCAGCGGTGGAACTCCCGCGAACCGGGCCGGGTGCTGGCGCCGTGCCGGTGCCGGACGCGCGCCGAGGGCACCGCGAGCACGTCGTGCCCGGCCAGACGCAGGCGCCACGCGGTGTCGGTGTCCTCGTAGTAGCAGAAGAACGCGGCGGGCACGCCGCCCGAATCGCGCAGGTCCCCGGTTCGCAGAAGCACGGCCCCACCGCAAAACCCGAAAACGGGGATGCCCCCGTTTTCCTGATCGGCACCGTGCCCGTCCGCGGTCAGCCGGACGCCGGTGGACTGCGCGGTGCCGTCGGCCCGGTCGAGCCGCGACGCGGCGGCGGCCGCGCCCGGTGCCGCCGCGAGCGCGTCTTCGAGCAGGCCCAGCCAGTCCGGCGCGGGTGCCGCGTCGTCGTTCAACCAGGCCACCAGCGGAGTGTCCACATGCGACAGCGCGGCCGCCAGTGCGCCGGCGTACCCGGTGTTGCGCGGCAGTCGCAGCACTTCCGGCGCGCTCGGATGGGCGGCGAGCAGTGCGGCCGTGCCGTCGTCGGAGGCGTTGTCCACCACGAGTGTCCGGTGTGGACGGTCTTGCGCGGCGAGCGCGTCGAGGCACTCCTCGATATGGGCCGCACCGCGCCACGTGACGACCAGGACGGTGATGGGCAGCGGCACCAGCGCAGAATAGTGCCCGTGCCGGAACTCGTGGTCATCGCCGAGCAACTGCTCGCGCCCGTGCCCGGCGGCACGGGCCGCTACACCGGCGAGCTGCTGCGCGCGCTCGCGGCCACCGCGCCGCCGGGGTGGACCGTGTCGAGCGTCGTGGCCAGGCACGCCGACGTGAGCGCGGCCGAGGTCGACGGCGTCGAAGGGCCCCGTGTGCTGCCGCTGCCCCCGCGCGCGCTCATCGCCGCGTGGGAACTGGGCCTGCCGTTCTGGCCTGGCGGCGACGCCGTGCACGCGCCGACCCCGCTCGCGCCCCCGCGCGTCCCGGCGGGCCGGACCCTGTCGGTCACCGTGCACGACACCGTCCCGTGGACCCATCCTGAGACGCTGACCCCGCGCGGCGTCGCCTGGCACCGGAAGATGATCGCGCGGGCGGCGCGGCGCGCGGACGGCGTGCTCGTGCCGACCGAGGCGGTGGCCACCGAACTGGGCGCGCTCGTGGACGTGGCGCCGATCGTCGCCGGTCACGGCGTGAGCGAGCAGCTAACCGGGGAGGTCCCCGGAATGGCCCTGCCGCCGCGGTACGTGCTCGCCGTCGGCACCCTCGAACCCCGCAAGGGCGTGGATGTACTGGTCGAGGCGATGGACCAGGTCGACGTGCCGCTGGTGCTCGTCGGCCAGCCCGGCTGGGGCGGCGTCGACCCCGCGGAGCTGACCCGGCGCGGGGTTCGCGTGCTGGGGAAGCTGTCCGATCCCGAGCTGGCCACCGTCCTGCGCGGCGCGTCCGTGCTCGCCGCCCCGAGCCTCGCCGAGGGGTTCGGACTCCCGGTGCTCGAAGCGATGGCGGCCGGGGTGCCCGTCGTCCATTCCGACGCGCCCGCGCTCGTCGAAGTGGCGGGCGGCGCCGGGATCGCGGTGGCACGTGGGGACGTCCCCGGTTTGGCGTCCGCCCTGCGCGAAGTCCTCGATTCGCCCGATCGGGCGACGCGGCTCGCCGACGCGGGTCGTTTGCGCGCGTCAGCGTTTTCCTGGGACCGCGCCTGCGCCCCCGTCTGGACGCTCCACCAGCGCCGATGAACCCCCGAACTTGTTGGTTCCTGACCAACCGGGCACCGATCCGCCGTACCCTGCTCGGGTGGCAGTCGAACCCCGCGTCCTGATCGACGCGACAGCCGTGCCTGCCGATCGCGGCGGCGTCGGCCGGTACGTCGACTCGCTGGTCGCCGCGCTCGACGAGGACGGCGCCCGGCTCACCGTGGTCTGCCAGCCCCGCGACGCCCGCCTGTACGACGGCCTCGCGCCGCGCTCGCGCGTGGTGCCGACCGTGCAGTCCACCGCCACCCGCACCGCACGCCTGACCTGGGAGCAGACCACGCTGCCCGCGCTGGTGCGCCGCCTCGGCGTGGACGTCGTGCATTCGCCGCACTACACGATGCCGCTCGCCAGCCGCGCCGCTTCGGTGGTCACCCTGCACGACGCGACGTTCTTCACCGACGCCGTGCTCCACGCCGGGGTCAAGGCCCGCTTCTTCCGCGCGTGGACGACGACGGCGCTGCGCCGCGCGTCGCTGTGCGTGGTGCCGAGCCAGGCCACCGCGGACGAACTGGCGAAGGTGACCAGGATCCGCGCCGGTGATCTCGAAATCATCGAGCACGGCGTCGACACGGACCGCTTCCACCCGCCGTCGCCGGACGAAGTGCGCGCCGCCAGGGACGCGGTCGGCCTCGGTGCGACGCCGTACGTGGCGTTCCTCGGCGCGCTGGAGCCGCGCAAGAACGTGCCCGCGCTGATCCGAGGGTTCGCGCGCGCGGTCGAGGGCAGGCCGAAACCGCCCGCGCTCGTGCTCGCTGGGCAGCCGGGCTGGGACACGCAGGTGGAGAAGGCGCTCGACGCGGTCCCGCACTGGCTCCGCGTGATCAGGGCCGGGTACCTGCCGTTCGACACGCTCGCCGGGTTCCTCGGCGGCGCGGAACTGGTCGCGTACCCGAGTCTCGGCGAGGGCTTCGGCCTCCCAGTGCTCGAAGCGATGGCGGCGGGCGCGTGTGTGCTGACCACCCGGCGCCTTTCGCTGCCCGAGGTCGGCGGCGAGGCGGTCGCGTACTGCGGGGTCGGCGCGGGTGATGTCGCGGCCGCGCTGGCGGAGCTGCTCGACGACCCGTCGCGCCGGTCTCAGCTCGCCGCCGCCGCGCAACGGCGCGCGAAGGAGTTCTCGTGGGCCACGAGCGCCGAGAAGCATCGCGTCGCCTACGAGAAGGCGTGGTTGTCACACCGGCTGAGGGCCGGGGCCTGACACCCGGCACAATGATTTGCCGTGACGCAGCCAACTGCTTATGGCGACGGCGTGGCCGTGGTCGTGGTGACCTATTTCCCCGGCGAGACCCTCGAGCCGTTCCTTCAGACGCTCGAGAAGGCCTCCACGCGTGACGTGCGGGTGGTGCTGGCCGACAACGCGTCCACCGACGGCGCCCCGGAGAAGGCCGCCGCGGCACACGACAACGTGCACCTGCTGTCCATCGGGGAGAACCTCGGCTACGGGTCTGCGGCGAACCGCGGGGTCGCCGAACTGGGTCCCGAGTACGGCTGGGTGGTCGTGGTCAACCCCGATCTCGAATGGGGCCCCGGTTCGCTGGACACCCTGCTCGAAGCCGCCGAGCGGTGGCCGAGGGGCGGCGCCTTCGGGCCGCTGATCCGCGAGCCGGACGGCACCGTCTACCCGTCCGCGCGGCTGCTGCCGGAACTGGGCAGGGGCATCGGGCACGCGGTGTTCGGCAAGATCTGGCCCGGCAACCCGTGGACGCGGGCCTACCGCCAGGAACGCGGCGAGCCCGTGGAACGGCTCTCCGGCTGGCTTTCCGGCTCGTGCCAGCTGCTCCGGCGCGAAGCGTTCGACTCCGTGGACGGGTTCGATTCCCGCTACTTCATGTACTTCGAGGACGTGGATCTCGGCGACCGGCTCGCCCGCGCGGGCTGGCAGAACGTCTACGCGCCGTCCGCCGAGGTGATGCACATCGGCGGGAAGGCGACCTCGCGCGCGCCCGCGAAAATGCTTGCCGCGCACCACGTCAGCGCCTACCGGTACCTCTCCGACCGGCACCGCGGGCTGTTGTGGAAGCCGGTGCTCGCCGTGATCAAGCTCGGCCTGAAGGCGCGGCTGAAGCTAGAAACGCGCTGAGCGCGGCCGCTTCGAGCGCGGCGAACACCGCGGTGACGAACGCGGCCACGAGCAGCGCCACCGTCACCGCGGCGGGCAGGGCGAACACGAGCACCAGCACCACCGCGACGACCACGCCCGCGGCGTTGCCCAGCGCGGCGAGCTTGCACACGGCGGCCGTGTCGATGCCCCGCGCGGCTCTGGCGAGCACGAGCGCCATCGCCAACATCGCGACACCGAGCGCGCAGTAAACCGGCCACGGGCGCACGGCGGGGAAGCCAACGGCGTCCGACACCGCCGCCACCGGCAGCAGGAGCAGTGCGAGGCCGAGAAGACCGTCCCACACGGCGTCGGCACCCATCAACAGCCGCATCGCGGCCCCGTTCCGCTCGGACATGCCGCCCCCTAGTTAATGAAACGAGTGTGTCACTAATACTGTGGCACTCGTACCCCGGAGCTGTCGAGAGGAAGTCCGTGGCAAGACCACCGGAACCCGGCCGCCGAGCTGCGACGCTGGCGAAGGCCACCGACTACGTGCTCGCGCACGGCCTCGCCGGGCTGAGCCTGCGGCCCATGGCCACCGCGCTCGGCACGAGCACCCGCATGCTGCTCTACGACTTCGGCAGCAAGCGCACGCTGGTTTCCGAGCTGCTCGCCGAAGCGCGCCGCCGCCTCGGGGCAAGCCTCACCGGGTACCTCGCCGAGCACGACCTGTCGGCAGCCGAACTGGTCCGGTTGATCTGGGCGTGGCTCACCGACGCCGAGCAGATCCCGTATCTGCGGCTGTTCTTCCAGGTCTACACCGACGCCATGACGAATCCCGGCGACTACGCCGACGGCGGGCGCGGCATGGTGGACGACTGGCTCGCGGTGCTCGCGGACCGGTTCGACCCGGCGGCGGCGACGCTGGTGGTGGCCACCCTGCGCGGGCTGGTCCTGGACCGGATGACCGCGACCGACCCGGCCAGGGTCGACGCGGCGCTGGAGCGATTCGCCGCGCGGCTTCCCCGGAACTAGCGGGTCACAGGCCTTCGAGGCGGCGGGACAGCGCAGACTGCCCGTCCGCGGGGGCGGGCTGGGTCGTCGTCGGCACCACGCCGCTCACGCTGCTGACGCCGTCCCTGCCCGGCGCGGGGCGCGGCCGCGGTTGCGGTTTCGTCGGCTGTGGCAACGGCGTGGTCTGCGCGTCGCGGGACTGCGACGCGCGTTCCAGGCGCGCGGTGGATTCCTCGTTCGCGAGGTGGTGCGACGCGGCCTCGATCATTTCCGACGGCAGCACCGTGGTGGTGTCCGGATCGTCGGAGCGGTCGATCTCGGAGACCACCGACCTCGGGATCTGCTGCGTGTTCGACGAGTCCATCGGCGAAGTCGCGTTGTCGGAGGTGACGACGTACGCGCCGCGGGCCCTCGCACGTGAAAGCTGGGCATCCGCACGATCGCGGGGGTCCATCCCCTCGGCCTCCCGACTCGACCAGAGGCCCTCGCCGACCGGGGCCACCTTGTTACCTCGAACTACCGGGCCTTCCCGATGAGAAGGCTTCCACCACCTAGGGTAGGCCCTTGAGGCCGTTGCCGTCAGCGTTTCTCGCCGTTCTTCGCGGCATGTCGCGCGGTGCCGCGGTGGAACGTGGGGATTTGCCGGGTGGACGGAGAGGATCTTTACATGACATCGGACCAGCCCGCCGACGCGGTGGTGCTCGTCGGGGGCAAGGGAACCCGCCTCCGCCCGCTCACGCTGTCCGCGCCGAAGCCGATGCTGCCGACCGCGGGGGTGCCGTTCCTGAGCCACCTCCTGTCGCGCATCGGCGCGGCCGGGTTCCGGCACGTGGTGCTCGGCACGAGCTACCGTGCGGAAGTCTTCGAGGACTTCTTCGGCGACGGGGAGTCGCTCGGCCTCGAAATCGAGTACGTCGTGGAGGACGAGCCGCTCGACACCGCGGGCGCGATCCGGAACGTGCTGGGCAGGCTGCGCGCAGACGACGCGGTGATCTTCAACGGCGACATCCTCGCTGGCGCCGATCTCGGCGAACTGGTGCGCACGCACCGGAGCAGCGGCGCGGACGTGACCCTGCACCTGCAGCGCGTCGAGGACCCGAGCCGCTTCGGTTCGGTGCCGACCGATTCTTCCGGCAGGGTGCTGGAGTTCCTGGAGAAGATCCCCGACCCGCCGACCGACCAGATCAACGCCGGGTGCTACGTGTTCCGGCGTTCGGTGATCGAGTCCATTCCGGCGGGACGCCCGGTTTCGGTGGAGCGCGAGACGTTCCCCGGCCTGCTCGCGTCCGGCGCGCACATCCACGGGTACGTCGACTCGTCGTACTGGCTCGACGTGGGCACCCCGGAGGCGTTCGTCCGCGGCTCGGCCGATCTCGTCCGCGGCCTCGCCCCGACTTCGGCACTGCCGGGCGAAACGGGGAAGTCCCTGGTTCTCGACGGCGCGCGCGTCGCCGGTGACGCCGAAGTGGACGGTGGGTCCGCGGTCGGCGCCGGTGCTTCGATCGGTGCGGGCGCGCGGGTTTCCGGCTCGGTGCTGTTCGACGGCGCGTCGATCGGCGAAGGCGCGGTGGTCGAGCGCTCGGTGCTCGGCGCGGGCGCGAAGGTCGGTGCGGGCGCTCGGGTGAGCGGAGTCGTGCTCGGTGACGGGGCCTCGGTCGGCGCGCGCTGCGAACTGCTCGACGGCGCCAGGGTGTGGCCGGGCATCGAACTGCCCGACGGTGCCATCCGGTTCTCCAGCGACGCCTGAGCATGCGCTACCGGCCGCCGTTCGCGCTCGATCTCGCGCAGGTGCTTTCCCCGCACCAGCGGGGCAAAGGCGACCCGCATTTCCGGCGGGACGAGCGCGGTGTCGCGTGGTTCGCGGGGAACACCGCCGACGGCCCTGGCACGATGGCGCTGCGCCGGTTCGCCGACGGCGAGGTCGAAGCGCAGGCGTGGGGCCAGGGCGCGGACCGGCTGCTCGACGGGTTGCCCGCCCTGCTCGGCGCGGAGGACGACGACACCGGGTTCGTCGCGCACCACGACGCGGTGGCCGCCGCGCGGCAGGCGCTGCCTTCGTTGCGGCTCGGGTCGAGCGGGCGGGTGTGGGACGCGCTGGTGCCCGCGGTGCTGGAGCAGAAGGTCACCGGGATCGAAGCGCGGCGGTCGTGGCGCGAGCTGTGCCGCTGGTACGGCGAACCGGCGCCCGGCCCGGCACCGGACTGGCTCCGCGTGCCGCCGGCGCCGCGCGCGATCATGTCCATTGTGGACTGGAAATGGCACAGGGCGGGGGTGGACCTGACGCGGCGCCGGACGCTCGTGTTCGCCGCGCAGGTGGCGCACCGGCTGGAGAAGGCGGGCGAAACCCGTGGCGCGCAAGGAAGAGCGTGGCTGCGGAAGGTGCCGGGCATCGGCGTCTGGACCGCCGCGGAGGTGGCGCAGCGGGCGTGGGGCGACCCGGACGCGGTCAGCTTCGGCGACTTCCACATCCCGACCGTGGTCGGCCACGCGCTCGTCGGCGCGCCGCTCGACGACGCCGGACTCCAGGAAGTGCTCGCGCCCTACGCACCGCAACGGCAGCGCGCCGTCCGGTACCTGGAGGCCGCCGGGTTCTCGCGCCCGAGGTACGGCCCGCGCTACCCGATCCGCGACTACCGCGCGATGTAACTCGCTTTCCGGGACACGGGATCAAGGCTGCTGCGGTGGGTACTGCTGGGGTGGGTACGGCCCGCCCTGCTGGGGGTACTGCCCGGCCTGCGGTGGGTAGGGGCCGCCTTGTCCCGGCGGGTACTGCTGCTGCGGGAACTGCGCGGGCCCGGGGTACTGCTGCTGCGGATACCCCCGCGCCTGCTGTTCCCGGTACCGCCGCTGCTGGGCCTCGCGCCTGCGCTTCGCGATCGTCAGTGCGATGACGACGACCGCGATCAGCGCGATCACCACGAACACGTGCCACGGTTGCAGCGAGTCGAACATCGGCCCTCATCGGTTTCGGGTCGGGGGCTACCAGCGCTGCTGCGGTGGGTACGGCCCAACTTGCGGCGGATACGGCCCGCCCTGCGGCGGGAAGGGCCGCGGCGGGTACTGACCGCGCAGCTTCTTCTTCGCCGAGGAGAGCTGCGTCGCCAGCACGGCGATGACGACGAGCAGCACCACGATGATGGCGAGCGACAGGATCGAGAAGCCCATGGCTTACCAGCGAGGGGGTTGCTGCGGCGGGCCCGGCGGCGGGAAGCCCTGCTGGGGCCCCTGCGGGTAGCCGGGCTGACCACCCGGGAACCCCTGCTGCGGGAAACCACCGGAAGGCGGCGGGAAACCGCCCTGCTGCGGGAAACCACCGGACGGCGCACCGGCGGGCGGGGGCGCCATCGCGGGCTGCGGGGCACCCTGCTGGGGGAAACCACCAGACTGCGGGAAGCCACCGGGCTGCGGCGCCGAGAAGCCCTGCGGCTGCTGGGCGAACGCGCCGGGGCCGGGCTCGCCGAAACCACCGGGAGGCGGCGGCACCGGCCCACCGGGGACCGGCCCGTTCGGACCGAAGCCGGGCGTGCCGGGGAAGCCCTCCGCCTTGTTCTTGTTGTGTGCTTTGACCAAGCCGACGATGACGCAGATGATCACGATCGCGGCGATGATGCCGAGCACCCACCAGCCACCGGAGCCGTCTCCGCCGCCGCCGGTGTGGATGTGGACCCGGGTGCCGAACCCCAAAGGCATGCGCTGCCTCCCTTCCGTGCGCGCACACCATAACCCGCGGCGGCCCGCGCCTTTACCCGAACGGGCGAATCCGGGCGGGCGAATCCATTCAGGACCGTTCGAGCGCGGCCTTCACGATCGCGAGCGCCTCGTCGGCCGGAATCCCCAGGCCACGCACGGTGTCCGCGTAGTCACCGGCGGCCTGCTTGACGCGCTGCCTGGTCTCGTCGCCGGACGCGCCGACGAAGCTGCCCGCCCTGCCCCGTGTCTCGATCAGCCCCGCTTCTTCGAGTTCGCGGTAGGCGCGCGCGATGGTGTTCGGCGCGATGCCGAGTTCCCCGGCGAGCCCGCGCACGGTCGGCAGTTTCGCGCCCACCGCGAGCGAGCCGTCGTTGATCCGGTTCGCGAGTCCTGATCGGACTTGTTCGTAGGGCGGTACCGGGGACGCCGGGTCGTAGCCGACGATCACGACGTCGCCAGCGCCATGAGTTCACCGAGGTCTTCCGAGCCCGAGGGGAGCCCGCCGAGCGGCCACCAGCGCAGGTCGTCGGACTCGTCGCTGCGCACCGGCTCCGCCCCGCGCGGCGCCCGCACGGTGAACCGGACGTCGAAGTGCCTGGTCGGCTTGCCGAGCGAGCAGGTGACCGGGTGCACGTCGAGGTGCACCGGCTCCTGGTCGATCCGCAGACCGTCCATTCCGGACTCTTCGCGCGCCTCACGCAGCGCGGCACCGGCCAGCGTGGTGTCCTCGGGTTCGCAGTGCCCGCCGAGCTGGAGCCAGCGCCCCACCCTGGGGTGCAGCGTCAGCAGGACCCGCTCGCCGTCCGCGTCGAGCAGCACCGCCGACGCGGTCAGGTGCCCGGCCTCGCACGACCTCGCGCACGAGTCCTCGCGCGCCAGCAGGAATCCGGTGAACGCCTGCCGAAGCGATTCCTGGCCTGCCGACGACGGCCGCCAGCGCGCCAAAGTGGACAGTGCGTCTTCGCGGAGGGTCACAGCTCCACCAGTCCTTCCGCCAGCTCGCGCGGACCGCGGAGCGCGGGCGGGCCGTCGACGGGGTGTCCGATCGCGACGGCGCCGAGCGGTTCCCAGTCCGCGCCGAGGCCGAGCTGCTCGCGCACCAGGTCCGCGGCGAAGATCGTCGAGCCGATCCAGCACGAGCCGACGCCCTCGGCGGCGAGCGCCACCAGCAGGCCCTGCACGGCGGCACCCGCGGCGACGGTGAACATCGTGTGCTCGCAAGCGTTGCGCCGCACGTCGGGGTAGGTGTGCGCGCCCTCGGGGACCAGGAACGGGATCACCACCTCCGGCGCGTCGAAGAGGATATCGCCCCTGCTGAGCCGTTTTTCGATCTGCTCCTCGGTGAACTCGTCACCGGAGAGGTCGGCGCGCCACGACTCCCGCATCGCGGTCAGCAGCGCCTTCCGCTTCGCGGGATCGCGCAGCCAGACGAACCGGACCGGGCGCGTGTGGTGCGGTGCGGGCGCGGTGAGCGCCGCGCCGATCGCGCGGCGCATCGTCTCGGGGTCCACTTCGGACTCGCTGAACGCGCGCACCGAGCGGCGGGTGAGCACCGCCTCGCGCCTGCCCTGCGCCAGTGCCTCGTTCGTGCCGAGCCGGAACAGGTCCTCTTCGACCGGGCGCACCAGCTTCCGCGCGGTCGAACCGTCGTCGACGATGTCGAACCCGCGCACCACGGCCACCGGGGTACCGCCGAGCTTGCCCTTCACCAGATCTGCCGCGGCGGCCAGCTCGTCGGCGATCGCCACCTCGGTCACCGCGAGCTCGTTGCCCTGCTCGTCCACCGCGCCCGCGTAGGCGTGCAGCACCCGCAGCCCGCTGGCCCCGATCGCGGCGTCGGTCTGCCCGATCCGCCACGCCCTGCCCATGGTGTCGGTGACCACGACCGCGATCTCCACGCCGAGCCGCTCGCGCAACCCGTTGCGCAGCGCCAGCGCGCTCGCGTCCGGGTCGGCTGGCAGCAGCGCCACCTCGTTCCCGGCCACATTGGACGCGTCCACACCGGACGCGGCCTGCACGATGCCGAGCCGGTTTTCGGTGATCATCGTCCGCGCGATCCTGGCGATCACCCTGACCGCTTCTTCCTCGACGAGCTTGCGGCGTGCGGCGTCGCGCGCTTCGGGGTCTTCCGGCACGGTGACGAGCCTGCCCTCGGCCTTGGAGACGATCTTGCTGGTCACCACCAGCACGTCACCGGAGCGCAGCCACGGCGCGGCCGAGGCGATCGCCCCGGTCAGGTCGGCGCCCGGCCGGAACTCCGGCAGGCCTTCGACCGGCAGGATCTCGATACGGGGTGCCGCGTGGTCGGACAGCGGGGTCTGTTCAGGCAACGTCCACTCCGGACAGTTCGAGTGCGGCCCTTGCCATGGCCGCGGTGGCGTCCACATCGGACATGAGAAGGGGTACCGCGCGCACCGCGACGCCCGGCACGTCGGCGGACTCGCCGGACTGCACGAGCCAGCCGTCGAGCACGCCGTCCGCGGTGGTCTGCCGCGCGCCGTAGTGCCGCCCGACGGCCTCCGCCGAGGTCTCCACCCCGATCGCGGTGAGGCACGCGTCTGCCATGCCGCGCAACGGTTTCCCGCCGATGATGGGGGAGATGCCGACGACGCCGCCCGCGGTCTTGCGCAGCGCTTCGCGCACGCCGGGCACCGAGAGCACGGTGCCGACCGAGACCACCGGGTTCGACGGCGCGAGCAGCACCGCGTCGGCCTGCGTGATCGCGTCCACCACGCCGGGTCCCGGTGCCGATTCGTCGGCGCCGATCGGCACGATCGAGCGCGCGGGCAGCTCGGCGCGGTAGCGGACCCACCACTCCTGGAAGTGCAGCGCCTTCTCCTGATCCGGCTGCTCGGGGTCGTCGACCACGACGTGGGTTTCCACCCGGTCGTCCGACATCGGCAGCAGCCGCACGCCCGGCTGCCACCGGTCGCACAGCGCCTCGGTCACCGCCGACAACGGGTAGCCCGCGCGCAGCATGCGCGTGCGGATTAGGTGCGTGGCGATGTCCTTGTCGCCGAGCCCGAACCAGCTCGGCTCGGCACCGTAGGCGGCGAGCTCCTCCTTGACCGTCCACGTCTCGCCCGCGTGGCCCCAGCCGCGGGCGGTGTCGATCCCGCCGCCGAGGGTGTACATGCAGGTGTCGAGGTCGGGACAGATCCGGAGCCCGTGCATCCACACGTCGTCGCCGGTGTTGACCACGGCGGTGATCTCGTGCGGCGAATCGGGTGCGGCCCCGATCGCGGGCATGCCGAGTGCGGCTTTCACGCCGAGCAGGAAGCGGGCGCCGCCCACCCCGCCGACGACTACAACGATTTTCACGACTTCGGATCCTCGCACGTGGTCTGTGGTGGCACCCAGTACCGGTACCGGTGGTGCTCGGTGAACCCGAGCCGTCCGTACAACGCGAGCGCGGCCGCGTTCCTTACCGAAACCTGCAAGACGCAGTCGCGGCCCGCCGCCCACCGCCCGGCAGCGCTCATGAGGGCCACCGCGAACCCGCGTCGCCGAAAGGAGGGGCGCACCGCGAGCCTGGATACGTGCAGCAGGTCGCCGACGACCGCGGCGCGCACCGCGCCTGCCACCTCGGCTCCGGCGCGCACGACGCCGTAGCCCACGTCGCCGGTGGTCAGGACGTACCGCTGCGCTTCCGACGGCTCCGCGGTCCCCGCGCACAGCTCCCACCACTCGCCGACGGGTTCCGTCAGTATTTCGGCGCCGCCCGCCGCGGATCCCGCGGCACCGAGCAGCACCGACACTTCGTGACCGGCCGGGTGCGTGCTGTGTTCGACCCAGCCCGCCGCCGCGATCGCCGCTTCGTTCTCGCTGCCGTGTACGGCCTGGACGACCGGCGGAATCCGGTGGGAGTGGCTGAACTCACATACCGCGCGCAACGCTTCCGGTACCGGCATCCCGGGATCGCCGACCGCGAGCGCGCTGTTCGCGCGCCCGGTGAACCCGTCCGCCCAGCGCAGCAGCCAGCCGCCGAGCCGGGCTTCGACCGCTGCCCGCCATGCGGCCGCGCACGCGGATTCGAGCGCCTCGCTGGTCATCACGCGTTAGATTGTGACGAGGAGCCCGCGAAGGACCAGGGAGGGTCGGATGAGCATCGCGCGCAAGGACGACCGGCACAACGACGACCTCGTCAAGGAGATCGCGGACGGCTTCAACCGTGCGGTCGGGAGCAAGAAGAGCGAGGACGAGGCCGAGAAGCCGAAGCCGAAGTTCGTGGTCACCGGCGACAGCAGGACGCCGCCGCCACGGGGCCGCAAATCGCGGTAACGTCGCCATACCGGGGGTATGCCGGGACCGGGTGTTCCGGCCGCTAAGGGTTGCCTCACCAGGGAAGGGACGCCCGTGGCCGCGTAATGTCGGCCGGGCGCCAAGGAGTGACGGACTTGAGGAACAGCAGGAGAGCGCAGTGACCTATGTGATCGCCGAGCCCTGCGTCGATGTGCTCGACAAGGCTTGCATCGACGAGTGCCCCGTCGACTGCATCTACGAGGGCGACCGGATGCTCTACATCCACCCCGACGAGTGCGTCGACTGCGGCGCCTGCGAGCCGGTGTGCCCGGTCGAGGCCATCTACTACGAGGACGACGTCCCCGACGACTGGGCCGACTACACCAAGGCCAACGTGGACTTCTTCGACAAGCTCGGTTCCCCCGGCGGGGCGTCCAAGGTCGGCAAGGTCAGCGACGACCCCGACTGGATCAAGGCACTCGCGCCGCAGGGCGAATGAGCCGAGCGGCACGCGGTGCCTCCGCGCTTCCCGACTTCCCGTGGGACGCGCTGACCGAGTACGGCGAAAAGGCGAGGTCGCACCCCGGCGGGGTGGTCGACCTCTCGATCGGCACGCCCGTCGACCCGGTGCCGGCGAGCATCCGCGACGCGCTGGCGTCGGTGTCGGACATCCCCGGCTACCCGGCGACGCACGGCACCCCGGCGCTGCGCAGCGCCGCGATCGACGCGCTGCGCCGCAGGCACGGGATCGACGGGATCGACCCGGATGCGGTGCTCCCGACCATCGGGTCGAAGGAACTCGTCGCCTGGCTGCCGCGCCTGCTCGGCGCCGGGCCCGGCGACCAGGTGGTCATTCCCGAGCTGGCGTACCCGACCTACGAGGTCGGCGCGCTGCTCGCCGGTGCCGAGCCCGTCCGCGCGGACGGGCTGACCCAGCTGGGGCCGAGCCGTCCCGCGATGCTCTGGCTCAACTCGCCGTCCAACCCGACCGGCCGGGTGCTCGGGCCGGAGCACCTGCGCAAGGTCGTCGAATGGGCCCGCGAACGCGATGTCGTCGTGGTCTCCGACGAGTGCTACCTCGCGCTCGGCTGGGAGACCGAACCGCTGTCGATCCTGCACCCGTCGGTGTGCGGCGGGCGGTTCGACAACCTCCTGGCCGTGCATTCGCTGTCGAAGTCGGCGAACCTGGCGAGCTACCGCGCCGGGTTCGTGACCGGCGACCCCGCGCTCGTCGCGGACCTGCTCGCGATCCGCAAGCACGCGGGCATGATCGTGCCGCGGCCCGTGCAGGAGGCGATGGTCGTCGCGCTGACCGACGACGAAGCGCTCGCCGCCCAGCGCGGGCGGTACGAACGCCGTCGCCAGGTGCTGCGGAAAGCGTTGGCGGACAGCGGTTTCCGCGTCGACCACTCCGAGGCGGGGCTCTACCTGTGGGCCACCCGCGACGAGGACGCCTGGCAGACCGTCGGCTGGCTCGCGGACAAGGGGATCCTGGTCGCGCCGGGAACCTTCTACGGCCCGGCCGGCGCGAAGCACGTGCGGATCGGGCTGACCGGCACCGACGAACGCGTCGAGACCGCCGCCGACCGCCTCACGAGCTGATCTCTCCCCCCGCATGCCCCGAAGGTGGCCTTCAGGGCATTGAGCGCCCCGAAAGCCACTTTCACGGCATGGGCACTTTCATGGCATGGGTTCAGTAGTCTTTGCCGGTCAGGCCCCGGTAGATGAAGCGCGTCAGTGCTTCGATGGCTTCTTCGTCGTCGGGCCTGTGCACGCCGTCGGTCGCGGGGCCGAAGAGCCATTGGTGCGCGAAGGAATCCAGCAGCAGCGTCATCATCGAGATGCTCAGTTCCGGCGAGCCAGGCAGGTTCATGTCCGGTGCCGCGACGATCGTGTCGAGGTGGTCGTGCAGTTCGTCCTGCTGGGCCTTGCCGAACTGGCGCATCGTCGCCCCGAAGTCCTCGTCGACCATCGCGGCCTGGCGCACCGCGAGCATCGCGCCCGCGTTGTCGCGGTAGAACGTCCACAGTGACCGCAGGTGGTAGCGGATCGCCGCCGGGTCGGTGAAGTCCGCACTGTGCCCCGGCTCCTCCGCGGCCTCGTCCCCGGCGTCGGCCAGGTCCTTGAGCAGGGCTTCGAGCAGGTTTTCCTTGCTGCTGAAGTGGTTGTAGAAGGACCCGGCCGCGCGCCCGGCTTCGCGGGTGATGTCGGTGATCTTCGTACTGAGGTAGCCGCGTTCGACGAACAGCCGTGCGGCCGCCGCCTTGAGCGCGGCCTCCGTCTCCGCGGCCTTGTCTTTCCTGTTCGTGGTCATCGGCCCTCCTTGACAGGAACGCTAACAGCCGTCACTCTGAATTCAGATTCACTGAACGTAAATTCACTGGAGGGTGTCATGAAGGTTCTCATCGCGGGGGCGGGGCCCACCGGCCTCACGCTCGCCATCGATCTCGCGCGCCACGGCGTCGAGGTCCGCATCGCCGAAAAGGCGCAGGCGTTCTTCGCCGGATCCCGTGGCGACGGCTTGCAGCCGCGCACGCTCGAAGTGTTCGAAGACCTCGGCGTGCTCGATGCCGTGCTCGCCGCGGGCGCGCCGCCGTGGCCGATGCTCATGCACGCCGGCGGCGAAACCACCGAGGTGAGCGAGCAGTTCGGCGCGAAGACCGAGACGCGGCCGGATGCCCCGTACACGACCCCGTGGTTCCTCGGGCAGTCCCGCACCGAGGAGATCCTGCGCGACCGGCTCGCCGAGTTCGGCGTGGTCGTCGAACTGGGCACCGAGCTGGTCGGCTTCGCGCAGGACGAAACCGGGGTCACCGCGACCCTGCGCCGCGACGGCCGGGACGAAGCGGTGCGGGCGGACCATCTCGTCGGCGCCGACGGCGGCCGCAGTTTCGTGCGCAAGGCGCTCGGCATCGCGTTCGAGGGCGTCACCGACGAGTCGATCCGGATGCTGCTCGGCGACGTCCGCATCGACGCGCTCGACCACGAGCACGCGCACTGGTTCGCTTCCGAAGGGAACCCGATGGAAGGGATCATGCTCACCCCGCTGACCGGCGGGCGGCACTTCCAGTTCGCGGCCCCGCTCCCCGACGACGCCGTCGACGCGTCGCTGGAGGTCCTGCAGCGGCAGGTGGACCGGTTCTCCGGGCGGACCGATCTGGAGCTGACCGAACTGGTCTGGTCCACCGTGTGGCGCCCGAACGTGCGGCTCGCCGAGCGGTTCCGGTCCGGCCGGGTGTTCCTCGCGGGCGACGCGGCTCACGTGCACCCGCCGACCGGTGGGCAGGGGCTCAACACCGGCGTGCAGGACGCCTACAACCTCGGCTGGAAGCTCGCGGACGGCTCGGCGGAACTGCTCGCCAGCTACGAGACTGAGCGCAGGGCGATCGCGGAGTACGTGCTGGCGGTGAGCACCAAGCTGATGCGCAAGTACACCGACGGCGACCCGGACGCCAACGAACGCGGCGAGGAAACCCAGCAGCTCAACGTCAGCTACCGCGACGGCGCTTGGGGCGGTCCGGTCCAGCCCGGTGACCGGGCGCCGGACGCGCCGCTGCGCACCGCCGAGGGCAAGCAGGTGCGGCTCTTCGAACTCTTCCGCGGCCCGCACGCCACCCGGCTCGTCTTCGGCGACGGGCCCGCGGACGGCGAGCACACGTACCGGATCGTCCCCGCGGGTGGCTCACCCGCGGGCGAGGAGCTGCTCGACGAGGGCGGGCACGCCTTCCGCGCGTACTCCGTCACCGGATCCGCCGTCGTCGACATCCGCCCCGACGGTTACATCGCGCGCTGAGCGGCGGCGTCGACCTTCAGCCACGCCGAGCGCCAGCGCGCGCGAGTGTCGAGCCGTTTCACCAGCTCGCGCTCGGCGATCCGGCCCGCGATGAACCCGATCCGCGCGTTGCCCTCGGCGGCACCCCGCACGAGGTCGCGCATGCGGTCCGCGGCCACCACGGCGTCCTGGTGGTCGCCGAGGATCGTCTGCAGGTCCTTCGTGGCGCTGATCAGCTTCTTGACGCGGTCGGCGCGCTTTTTCTTCGCCGAGGTGAGCGCGAGCTCGGCTGCGTAGCGCAGCCGCTTTCCCTTGATGCGCAACGCGTGCAGCTCCGGGTCGGGCGGTTCGGCAGGCAGCGCGTCGATGGCCTTCGCGAGCTTGCGGTGCGGGACGCGCAGCGCGGTGACGAGATCCGATTCGTCCACTGTGGACTTTTCGGTGGTTTCGGGTTCGTGGTCGGGCAGCCGCGTCAGCTGGGCCACCGACTGCAGCAGCACGCGGTAGCGCTCGCTGTTGAGCGCCTTCGTCAGCCGCCGCTTCGCCTGCGCGCGCTCGGCGACGAACACCGAGACCAGCTCGTGCCCGGCAGGCTGGTCCGCGGTCTCGAACTCGGCGACCACCTCGCGCAGGTGTCCGATCAGGACGTCGTAGTCGCGGACCTCACCGAGCGCGGCGCCGAGCCAGCCGAGTTCGGCGCGCACGGTGTCCGCGGTGGAGCCGAGCGGGCCGCCCGCCGTCTTGAGGACGCTGCGCAGTCGACGGGTGGACACCCGCATCTGGTGCAGGTCCTCGGGGTCCACGCCGCTGCGGGTGCCCGGCTCGTGCTTGAGCACCGCGCGCAGGTCCGCGTCCAGCTTCGCGCGCAGATGGGTCGCGGGCGGGTCGCTCGCGCGCGGCTTGACCGGCTTCGCGGGCAGCCCGAGCTCGGCCGCGGTCAATGCCTTTTTGGCCGTCTTCTTCCCGCTCCGCGCGGAGGATGAGGTGCTCACGAGATGAATGGTAGGTGAACGATGGAGGTGCCTTCCACAACGTGAACGCCTCCCGTCGGAGAAGGGTCAGTCGTTCGCGTGCAGGGCGGCGTTCAGTTCGATCCCGGTACCGGTCCTCGGGACCGCCTCGACCTGACCGCTCGTCGAGTTGCGGCGGAACAGCACGCCGGTGGCGCCGGAAAGCTCGCGCGCCTTGACCGTCTTGCCGTCGAAGACGACCTTGGTGCCCGCGGTGACGTACAGACCGGCCTCGATCACCGAGTCGTCGCCGAGGGAGATCCCGCAGCCGCCGTTGGCGCCGATCAGGCAGCGCTCGCCGAGCGAGATGACCTCCGTGCCGCCGCCGGAGAGGGTGCCCATGATCGACGCCCCGCCGCCGACGTCGGAGCCGTCGCCGACCACGACACCGGCCGAGATCCGGCCCTCCACCATGGACGCGCCGAGCGTGCCCGCGTTGTAGTTCACGAAGCCTTCGTGCATGACCGTGGTGCCCGAAGCCAGGTGCGCGCCGAGCCGGGCGCGGTCCGCGTCGGCGATCCGGACGCCGGACGGGGTCACGTAGTCGACCATGCGCGGGAACTTGTCGATGCCGTACACCGTCACGTTGCCGCGGCCGCGCAGGCGGAGCCTGGTCGCCTCGAACCCTTCGACCGGGCACGGCCCGTGGTTCGTCCAGACCACATTGGACAGCAGCCCGAAGATGCCGTCGAGGCTCTGCCCGTGCGGGCGGACCAGCCGGTGGGAGAGCAGGTGCAGCCGCAGGTAGACGTCGTGCGCGTCGGCGGGTGCGGTGGCGAGCGACCCGATGGTCGTGCGCACCGCGACGACCTCGACGCCGCGCGCCGGGTCTTCGCCGATCAGCGCGCCGACGGACTCGCCGAGCGCCTCGACGGCCTGTTCCATGGTCAGCCGCTCGGTGCCGGTGCCCTCGCCTGCCTCGGTCAGCTTCGGCTGCGGGAACCAGGTGTCCAGCACGGTGCCGCCGACGGTCACGGTGGCCAGGCCGACTCCGTGCGCGCCGGTGCTTTCGGGATTGGGGGTCTGCTCGCTCACGTCGACACGGTAACCCAGCCGTCGCTGGTCATCATGCGTCGGGCAGCGCGTCCACGGTGCTCTTGATCTCGCGGAGGGATCGGGCGATCGCGGTCAGCGAGTCGACGCACGGACCGGGCGCCGCCGAGGCGACCGTGGTGCACCCACCTGCCCGGTAGGCCTCGACGCCGTGGTCGAGGTCGGTGGCGAACCCGTCGAGCTTCGGGTTCTTGGCCAGGCCCGCCTGCTTGTGCACGGTGCCCGCGGTGCCACCCAGTTGAGTGACGTACTTTTCACAGCCCTTCGGCTCCTGGCCGCCCGGCTTCGAATAGCAGGTGTCCGCCACGAGCGCTTCGAGCTTCACCTTGAGGCCGGAGATCCCGGGATCGGGCGCCTGCGGCTTCGGTTTCGGGCCCGCTTCACCGGAGCACCCGGAAACCAGGACCGCCAGCAGGGCCAGCGCGCTCGCCGCCACGATTCTCGTCCGCACGGCGCTGACGGTACGCCCAGCACCGCCCCCGGCCGCAGGGAGGCAAGCGCGTAGCGTGCCCGGGGTGAGCACTCTCGACCTCGGTACCGACCCCGTCGACCTGACCGCCGCGCTCGTGGACATCGAAAGCGTTTCCGGTGACGAAGCCGCCATCGCCGACGCCGTGCAGGAGGCGCTGGAACGACAGGCCGGGCACCTCGAGGTCGTGCGCAACGGGGACGCGGTGCTCGCCAGGACGAATCTCGGCCGCCCGAGCAGGGTGATCCTCGCCGGACATCTCGACACCGTGCCGGTCAACGCGAACCTGCCGGTGCGCAGGGAAGGGCGCGGCGACGCGGAGCGCCTGCACGGCCTCGGCACCGTCGACATGAAGGGCGGCGACGCGGTCTTCCTGCACCTCGCCGCGACGGTCCCGGCGCCGAAGCACGATGTGACGTTCGTCTTCTACGACTGCGAAGAGGTCGCGGCGGTGCGCAACGGGCTCGGCCGCATCGAACGGGAGCTGCCCGACTGGCTGCGCGCCGATCTCGCGATCGTGGGCGAGCCGTCGAACGCGGTGATCGAGGCCGGGTGCCAGGGCACCATGCGCGCGGAGATCCGCGTCATCGGCGCGCGAGCGCACACCGCGCGCGCGTGGCGCGGGGTGAACGCGATCCACCTCCTTTCCGAACCGCTGCGACTGCTGTCGGAGTACCAGCCGCGCACGCCCAAGATCGACGGCCTGACCTACCGGGAAGGGTTGCAGGCGGTGAAGATTTCCGGTGGGGTGGCCGGAAACGTGGTGCCGGACGAGGCCGTGCTCACCGTCAACCACCGCTTCGCGCCGGACCGTTCGCCGGAGCAGGCGGAAAAGCACCTGCGCGAGGTGTTCGACGGCTACGAGCTGTCCATTGTGGACCTTTCGCCGGGTGCGCTGCCCGGCCTCGGCGCGCCCGCGGCGGCGGAACTGGTCGCCGCGGCGGGCGGGCAGCCGATGGCCAAGCTCGGCTGGACCGACGTCGCCCGCTTCGCCGCGCTCGGCATGCCCGCGGTCAACTACGGGCCCGGTGATCCCGCCCTCGCGCACACGCAGGGGGAGAACGTGGCCGCGACGGAGATCCGGCAGGTGAAAAGCGTCTTACAGTCGTTCCTCGGCGCCTGAACCTGGTAGCGCGAACCCGGCGGGCGCGATACAAAGCACGGGTGAGTGAACGACGAGCCGATGAGCGGATGACCCGACCGGACGTGCCAGGCGAGCAGTACCCGGAGCATCCGCCCGAGAAGCACCGCGGCCCGGTGGTCCTGCGCCGGGACCGGCGCGAAGAGGCCAGCACCACCGACGAGCGGCTGCTGGATTCCCGCGGCCCCAGCGACTGGGTGCACACCGACCCGTGGCGCGTGCTGCGGATCCAGGCGGAGTTCGTGGAGGGGTTCGGCGCGCTGGCCGAGGTGCCGCGCGCGGTCACCGTGTTCGGCTCCGCGCGCACCCAGCGCGACCACCCCGAGTACGAACTGGGCCGCAAGATCGGTGCCGCGCTCGCCAACGCCGGGTTCGCCACGATCACCGGCGGCGGCCCCGGCGCGATGGAGGCGGTCAACCGCGGCGCGTCCGAAGCGGGCGGGTTCTCCATCGGGCTCGGCATCGAGCTGCCGTTCGAGCAGGGCCTGAACCCGTGGGTCGACCTCGGCGTGAACTTCCGCTACTTCTTCGCCCGCAAGACGATGTTCATCAAGTACTCGCAGGCGTTCATCTGCCTTCCCGGCGGGTTCGGCACGCTCGACGAGCTGTTCGAGGCGCTCACGCTGGTCCAGACCAAGAAGGTCACCAAGTTCCCGGTCGTCCTTTTCGGACAGTCCTATTGGGGCGGGCTGTACGACTGGATCGCGAGCACGCTGCTGGCCGAGGGCAAGATATCGGAGAAGGACCTCGACCTGCTCCACGTCACCGACGACATCGACGACGCCGTGCGCGTGGTGCTCGAGTCGTACCAGGCATGGGAGGACACCCATTAACCGCATCTGCGTTTTCTGCGGCTCTTCGATGGGCTTTTCGCCGCTGTACGCCGAGCGCGCGGCGGCGCTGGGCACGATGCTCGCCGAGCGCGGCATCGGGCTCGTCTACGGCGGCGCCAGCGTCGGCACGATGGGTGTGGTCGCCGACGCCGCGCTCGCCGCGGGCGGTGAGGTCATCGGGGTCATCCCGCAGCACCTGAGCCGCGTCGAGATCTCGCACGCCGGGCTGACCGAGCTGCACGTCGTCGCGGACATGCACGAGCGCAAGGCCAAGATGGCCGAGTTCTCCGACGGGTTCCTCGCGCTGCCCGGTGGCGCGGGCACGCTGGAGGAGCTGTTCGAGATCTGGACGTGGGCCCAGCTCGGCCTGCACGGGAAGCCACTGGGCCTGGTCGACGTCGGCGGGTACTACACGCGGCTGCGCGAGTTCGTCGACCACATGGTCGACGAGGGCTTCCTGCGCACGCAGCACCGGGAACTGCTGTTCGTCGACGAGGACCCTGCCGTGCTGCTGAAGGCTTTCGCCGAGTACGAAGCACCTGTCATCGGCAAGTGGGTCGAGTAGCTCAGGCCGCTTCGTTCGAGGGCACGCGAAGGCTTGCTGTGGGCTCGCGCGGGTGGCGGGAGTGTGGTGCGAGGGTCGAGTTCGCGGCGTCTGGCGCCCTGAAGGCCACCTTCGGGGCATGGGCAGCTCCGCCCGAAGATCCGCGAGGGCCGAGAAAGTGGCGCTGGATTCCCCGAAGGTGGCCTTCGGAGCACCTGATGGCGTCCCGCGGCCATTAGGGCAGGCGCAAAATGCTCAGGCGGCTTCGTTCGGGCGTTTGTGGTACTTGTCGACGTACTCCTGGCCGGACAGCTCAGCGATGGCGTACATGACCTCGTCGGTGGCCGCGCGCCGGATCGCCGGTGACGCGTCGAGCCCCTCGTAGCGGGAGAAGTCGATCGGGCGGCCGAAGGTGATCGTGATCCGCGCCAGCCGCGGGATGCGCTTGCCGTTCGGTTGCAGCTTCTCGGTGCCGCTCAGCGCGGCGGGCACCACCAGCGCGCCGGTGGCCAGTGCGAGCGCTGCGACGCCGGTGTGGCCGCGGTGCAGCCTGCCGTCGAGCGAGCGGGTGCCCTCGGGGTAGATCCCGAACGCGCCGCCGTCGGTGAGCACCTTGCGGCCCGCTTCGAGCGCGGCGAGCCCGGCCTGCGCGTTGCCGCGCTCCACCGGGACGTAGCCGAGCCCGGTGAGGAAGGCCGCGACGAACCGGCCCTTGAGCCCCTTGCCTTCGAAGTACTCGGCCTTGCCGAGGAACTTCACCGGGCGCGGGGTGACGAACGGGATGACCGCGGTGTCGAGCGCCGCCCTGTGGTTCGCCGCGATGACGACGGGGCCGGTGGCGGGCACGTTCTGGATGCCGTGGACCACCGGCCGGTAGATCATCCGCGCCAGCGGGGCCAGTACAAAACGGACGAACCACTGAACCAACATGTCCTCCTCGGCTGGGTACCGCGTCCAGCATGGCACGATCGACGGTCATGAGGTGGTTCGAGCGGCGCACGTGGCAGAACCCACTGTGGACACCCGAGGTGCTCGCCGAGGCGAAGGGCGGCCGGACGGTGTCGGTCGTCATGCCCGCGCTCGACGAGGAGGAGACGGTCGGCGCGGTGGTCGCGTCCGTGCGCCCGCTGCTCGGCACGCTCGTGGACGAGCTGGTCGTGGTCGACTCCGGATCCACCGACGCCACGGCCGAGGTCGCGGCGGCGGCGGGGGCGAGGGTGGTACGCCGCGAGGACGTGCTGCCGTCGCTGAAACCGTTGCCGGGCAAGGGTGAAGTGCTCTGGCGCGCGCTCGCGGCGACGACCGGGGACCTCGTCGTCTACCTCGACTCCGACCTGGTCGACCCGGACCCCGCCTTCGTGCCCGCGCTGCTCGGGCCGTTGCTCACCGCGCCGGGCGTGCACCTGGTGAAGGGGTTCTACCGCCGCCCGCTGCGCCTGGAGACCGCCGAACTCGGCACCGGCGGCGGCCGGGTGACCGAACTGCTCGCGCGCCCGGTGCTCGCCGCGCTGCGCCCGGCGCTGTCCGGGATCATCCAGCCCCTCGGCGGCGAATACGCGGCGACGCGGGAGTTCCTGGAGTCCGTGCCGTTCGCGGCGGGGTACGGCGTGGAGATCGGGTTGCTGATGGACGCCGAGGCCGCCTACGGGATGGACGGGCTCGCGCAGGTCAACCTCGGCGTGCGCAAGCACCGCAACCGCTCGCTGCTGCAACTCGGGGTGATGGCGAGGCAGATACTCGGCACCGCGCTCGCCCGCGCCGGGGTGGACGCGAGCGAGAGCGCGGAGCTGACCCAGTTCGTGCAGGTGTCCGGGGAATGGCTGCCGGACGTCACCGAGGTGCTGGTGACCGATCGGCCGCCGATGCGTCAGGTGCTGGCAGGCGGACGAGAACAGCCGCGATAGCCGCCGCGGCGAGCGTCAGCACGGCGCCGACCGCGGTCGCGTGGCCGAACCCGGTGACGAACTCGGCTTGCCGGTACGAGGTGAGCGCCTGTTCGCCCGATCCCGGCGAGCGTGCCGTGATGATGGACCCGTAGATCGCCGCGCCGAAGGCGCCGGAGACCATCAGCACGGTCTGCTGCAGCCCGGCGGCGACTCCCGCCGTTTCCTTCGGCGCCGCGGCGATCACGACCTCGACCGCCGACGGCATGGCGAGACCGATCCCGAGGCCCATCAGCAGCAGGAACACCACGGTCGCGCCGTAGCCGGAGCCGAGCCCGGCGAGCGACAGTCCCGCCGAGCCCGCGGCGAGCATCAGCAGACCGGCCACGATGGGCGTCCGCGCGCCGAACCGGCGGTTGAGGAAACCGCTCGCGGGGCCGCCCAGCGCGACCAGTCCGATAAGTGGCAGCAACCCGGCGCCAGCCAGCACCGGGCTGAGGCCCTTGATCTGTTGCAGGTAGAGCGCGAAGTAGAACGAGGTGCCGAAGTGCGTGACCCCTGCGGCGAAGATCACCGCGAGCCCGCTCACCAACCGTCCACTGTGGAACAGCGCGGGCGGGAGCAGCGGGTTCGGTGCGGCCCGTTCACGGGCGGCGAAGGCGAGCAGCAGCACCGCCGACGCGACGAGCGCGCACATCGGGTAGGCGCTGGCCCAGCCGTCCACCTGCGCCCGGGTGATCCCGGAGACGAGTGCGAACAGGGACGAGGTGAGCAGCGCTATGCCGCTCACGTCCACCTTGGACTTCCCGCCATCCGTGGTCGCGCGCGGCGCGAGTGCCGCCGCGATGGCGAACGCCGCCAGCGCGATCGGCAGGTTGACGAAGAAGATCGCGCGCCAGCTCACGAACTGGACCAGCGCGCCGCCGACGAACGGGCCCACCACGGTCGCGAGTGCCAGCCCGGCGCTCCACAGTCCGATCGCGACCTTCAGCAGCTCCGGTGGGAAGGCGTGCCGCAGCAGCGCGAGCGAACTGGCCGCCAGCGTCGCGCCCGCGGCGCCCTGGAAGAGCCGCCACACCACCATTTCGGCGACCGAGCCGGAAAGCCCGGTCAGCAACGAGCTCGCGGCGAACGCGACGAGCCCGGCGAGGAACACGCGCCGGTGGCCGATCCGGTCGGCGACCATCCCCGCCGGAACCAGTGCCATCGCCATCACCAGCATGTATCCGACGGTGAGCAGCTCAAGCCCGGGAAGCGTGGCGCCGAACTCACGCGCGAGCACCGGGTTCGCGACCGCGAGGCCGGTCGCGTCCACACCGTCCATCATGGACGCGAGCGCGGTGGCGACCAGGACCAGCCAGGCGCCCCCAGCCCGGTTCACTTGCCGGGAATCGGGGCGCCGGAAGGCATTCCGGCCGCGACGTAGGCGTCGTACAGCGGCTGCCACGGTTCGGCGGAGTCGCTGTGCGGGCCCTCCGCGACCCCACCTGCCACGTGCTTGTCCAGCTCGGCGAGGCAGACGGCCCAGCCTGCCGCGTTGCGCGCCGCGCCGTCGCGCGCTTCGAGCACGTTGATCAGGGTCAGCGCGCACCCGTCCGCCGTGGGCGCCAGCTCGAAGTGCAGTTCGTCGCCGCCCCAGGTGTAGGCCAGTTTGCGCGGCGGGTCGTAGGCGAGCACCGTGCCGTGGTCGTCTTCGATGTTCGGGTCGTGCGAAAACGCCACCGTGCCACCGATCCTGCCTTCGAGCACCACCTTCGACGGGAACCAGTGCGCGAGGTCCTCGGTTTCCGTGATGGCCGCCCAGAGGCGGTCCACGGGGTGGGCGTAGGTGCGCTGGAACCGCACCGCGGGCCTGCCCTCGTGCTCGATGAACGTGCCGCGATCCATGCCGCCTCCTTCGGGGTCGATGCGGCCAATATGCCACTCCGGCTATTTTCCGGTCAAGGCATATGCGCACGTCCGGGTGAGGCGAGGTAGTGCTCGGCGTAGTAACCGGCGTGCGCGACGAGTTCGGCGTGCGTGCCGCGTTCGACGACTTCGCCTTCGTCGAGCACGAGGATCTCGTCGAAACCGGGCAGTGGCGCGGGCTGGTGGGTGGCCAGCACGACGGTCCGGCCCGCCGCGGCGGCGAGCACCGACCGCAGCACGGCGTCCGCGTGCGCGGGGTTGAGCCCTTCCACCGGTTCGTCGAGCAGGAGCACCGGCGCGTCGGAGAGCAGCGCCCTGGCGAGCAGCAGCCGTTGCCGTTGCCCGCCGGACAGCTCGCCGCCGTCGGTGCCGGGGAGCCGGTCCAGGTCGACGTCGGAACCGGCCGCGCGGCACGCCGCGAGCAGTTCGCCGTCGGTCGCGGAAGGCTTGGCCAGCAACAGGTTCTCGCGGACGGTCGCGCGGAACACGTGCGCGTCGGCGAGCGCGCCGGCGATCGGCAGGCGCTCGGCGGGGTAGGCGCCGAGCGCCCGCCCGTCCAGCGTCAGCGCGCCCGAAGTGGTCTCGACCTGTCCGGCGAGCGCGGCGAGCAGTGTGCTCTTGCCGGACCCGCTCGGCCCGACGAGCGCGACGCGCCTGCCCTGCGGAAGATCCAGATCGACGCCCCGCAGCGCGGGTGTCGGCCGGTTCGGATAGCGGACCCCGACCCCGCGAAGGCCGAAGTGGACACTCCCGGCGGGCACCGGCCGGGTGCCGTCGCGGGGAATCGGTTCGGACAGGAGCTGGTGCAGCCGCCGCAAGGGTTCGCCGACTTCGGTCCAGCGCCGGGCCGCGGTGGCGAGCGGGAGAACGGTCTCGAACACCGCCATCGTGCCGAGTCCGAGCGCGGCGACCACGGGTGCGCTCAGCCCGCTCGCGGCGACGCACACCGCGAGCGTCGTCAGCACCTGGATCGCCGCCCCAGCACCGGGAAGCGGTGAACCCGCCCGTCGCCGCGCACGGTTGGCGAGTCCACTTGCGACAGTCTTGGCCTCGGTCACCGCGCGGTCAGCCGCGCCGAAAGCACGCAGTTCGTCGGCGCCCCGTGCGAGGTCGATCGCCGAGTCGGCCAACGCGGCGAGCGCGGGAGCGTCCGCGTCGGCGGCCCGCTTCGCCGATCGCGCGGACAAAACGGGGAGTACCCCACTTGCCAGCGCCAGCCCGGTCGCGAGTGCCACCGCGACGGGGGCGGAAAACGTCAGTGCGCCGAGCACCGCGGCCGAACTCGTCACCAGCGCGACCAGCGCCGGGAGGAGGCAGCGCAGCACGGCGTCCTGTGCGGCGTCCACATCGGACACCAGCCGGGAAAGAAGGTCGCCGCTCGAAAACCGCGAAGAACGTTGCGCGGTCAGGGTTTCGTACACCCGACCGCGCAGCGCGCCGAGGTACCGCAGCACCACTTCGTGCCCGGCCAGCCGTTCGGCGTAGCGCAGGCCGCCGCGCAGCAGTGCGAGCGTGCGCACCGCGACGATCGCCACCGTGAGCGCGGCGATCGGCGGCTGCTCGGCGGCGCGGAGGAGCAGCCAGGCCGCGGTCGCCATGAGCAGGAGCCCGGCGAGTTCGGCGGAGGCAGCCAGCGCGGTCGCCACCCCGAGCCGGCGGAGGTCGGTGCGGGTGACGCCCCAGAGCGTCAGGCGGCGCACGGCGCACCCGCGATCCGGCCACCGCGCAGTTCGACGACGCGGCTCGCCACGGTGAGCAGCGCGGGGCGGTGCGCCACCAGGACCGCGGTGCGGCCGGGCAGCAACGCGCGCGCTGTCGCGAGCACCGCGGCCTCGGTCCGGTTGTCCAGCCGTGCGGTCGGTTCGTCGAACAGGAGCAGGTCCGCTTCGGTCCGCAGCAGCGCCCGCGCGAGCCCGACGCGCTGGCACTGCCCGGAAGACAGCCCCAGCCCGCGCTCGCCGAGACGCGTGGCGTAGCCGCCGGGAAGGGCGCGGACCACTTCGTCGAGCATCGCGGCCTTCGCCGCCGCCTCGATTTCGGCGGGTGTCCGCGCGCGGCCGAGCGCCAGGTTCTCGGTGATCGAGGCCGCGAACAGGGTCGGCCGCTGCGGCAGCCACGCGACCCGCGCCAGCCAGGCGTCCTGGTCGAGCTCGCGAAGGTCCGCCTCGCCGACGAGCACCCGCCCTGCCGACGGCGCGGTGAACCCGAGCAGCACCGAAAGCGCCGTGCTCTTCCCCGCGCCACTGGGCCCGACGAGTGCGAGCCGCTCACCGGGTTCGACGATGAGGTCCACTTCGGACAGTGCGACGGTGTCGCCGTGGCGCACGGTCACGCGGTCGAACCGGATCGTCGCGGTGCGGAGGTCCGGCGGCCTGCGACGAGCCCGTGCCGGTGCCGCCGGGTGTTCGCCGACCTTCGCGAGCGTGGCGAGCCCGTCCGCACTCGCGTGGAACCGGGCGCCCGCGGCGCGCAGTGGCAAGTACGCTTCCGGCGCGAGCAGCAGCACGAGCACCGCCGTGTGCGCGTCCAAACCTCCCGCCAGCAGGCGGAATCCGACGGGTACCGCGACGAGCGCGACGGACAGCGTCGCGACCAGTTCGAGCACCAGCCCCGAGAGGAACGCCGTCCGCAGCGTCCGCATGGTGGTGCGGGCGTGCGCGTCGGCCATCGCCCGTACCACGCGTGCCTGCGCACCCGCCCTGCCGAACAGCTTCAGCGTGGTGAGCCCCGTCAGCGCGTCGAGGAAGTGACCGCCCAAAGTGGACAGCGACCGCCACCGCTTCGCGGTGCGGGCCTTGGTGTGCTTGCCGACGAGGATCGCGAACACCGGGATCAGCGGCAGCGTCACCGCGATGACGAGCGCGGAGGCCAGGTCCGCGGCACACAGCCGGACGAGCACGGCGATCGGCAGCACCACGGCGGACACCAGCGCGGGGAGGTAGTCCGCGACGTACCCGTCGATCGCGCCGACCCCCTTGGTGACCAAGGTCGCCGCCTCGCCGGGATTCGCTCCACTTCGGACGGTCAGTGACGAGAAAACCCTGGCGCGCAAGGTTTCCTTCACCGTAGCCGCCTGGTGGCCGGTCAGCGCGCCGTGTCCCCAGAAGAGCAGTCCCCGCACGGCGGCGACGGCGCCGAGCAGTGCCACGGTCCCCGTCGCCGGTGCGGTGAGCACCGACTCGAGCAACTCCGCCAGCAGCAGGACCACCGCCGCGACGGCCGCGTTCAGCACGCCCAGCCGGACCAGGTACGGGCGGAGTCCGGGTAGCCGTCCCATCAGAAGTGCAGAACCGAGGCGGCGCCGACGCGGCGGCGGTTGGCCAGCCAGGTCCAGCCCTGGACCACGGCCACGAGCACCAGCACCGGCGGGGTGACGACCGCGAGCACGTCGAGCGATTCGGGCGCGCTCGCCGCCTGCGCCACGGTCAGGCCGCCGTCGAGGTGGTCGGTCGAGATCAGCACCCGCGGGTACCGGAGCAGGCCGACGGCCAGTGCGGGGGTCGTGGCCAGCGCCATGCACGCGAGCAGGGCGGTCCGCGCCCGGCGCGCGGCGAGCGCGAGCCACGCCACCAGGAGCGCGGCCAGCGCGAGCGCCGCCGTGCCGATCCCCGCGATCGGGTTCGTGACGGCGGCTCCCGGGTCCAGCGCCGTCCACACCGTCACCACGAGCACGAACGAAACGACCGGCGGCAGCAGCACGCGCGCGAGCCGACGCGCCCTGGCCGCGATCTCGTCGCTGCCCCGCGCGGCGAGGAAAACCGCGCCCTGCAAGGCGAACAGCGCCACGAAGCCGAACGCCCAGACGAGCGAACGTAGGTCGAACAGCTCGGTGACCGTGCGCCCCTCGACCGGCAGCCCCCGCACGAGATTGCCGACGAACAGCCCCCACGACCCGGTGGTGAGCACCGCGCCGGTGACG
Source organism: Amycolatopsis sp. CA-230715 (assembly GCF_018736145.1). GTDB lineage: Bacteria > Actinomycetota > Actinomycetes > Mycobacteriales > Pseudonocardiaceae > Amycolatopsis. Next base: position 2,895,925 of record NZ_CP059997.1, on the reverse strand, counting down.
ATCAGCCCGTCCCAGGCGCGCCGCTCGCCGCCGGGGCGCCTGCTGCGGAGCTGGACGGCGGCGGTGACCATGACGAGCCCGGCCAGCAGCAGCACGATCACCAGGTACGCGCCGGCGAAGAGTTTTCCTTCGAGATGGGGGAACGCGCCGAAGAGCACGCCGACGGCGGCCACCAGCCACACCTGGTTGGCCAGGAAGAACGGGCCGATCGCGCCGAGCGCGCGCCGCCGCCCCGGTTCGTCGCGGGTGAGCGCGCGCAGCAGGATCGCGGTGCCGTAGTCGTTGCCCGCCAAGGCGAAGTAGCCCGCGATGAGCGCGCCGAGCACGCACCAGAAGAAGGTCACCACGGTTCACACTCCACTGAGGACTAGACGGGGTTCGTCATCGGGTTCGGGCACGGCCGTTTCCGGGCCGCGGCGGGCGATCCTGGCCATCAGCACCCAGTCGGCGACGGCGAGCCCGGCGAACAGCAGCACGAAAACGAGCAGGGACACCAGCACCTGCCCTGCCGGGATGCCCGCGACCGCGTCGGAGGTGCGCAGGTAGCCGTTGACCAGCCACGGCTGGCGCCCGATCTCGCGGACCAGCCAGCCGCAGATCGCGGCCACGAAGGGCAACGGGATGCCGAACACCATGAGGTAGAGCAGCGGCCTGGCCCTGGTGATCAGGTTCCGGTAGAGCAGCACGGCACCGAGCGCGGCCGCGACGAACAGCACGAAGCCGAGCATGATCATCACGCCGAGCGGCGCGCCGATCGCCGGGTCTTCGAGCTTGCCCGGCTGGTAGCCCCTGATCTTCCCGAACTGTTCGAAGCCCTGGTTGATCACGAACGGCGAGCTGACCAGGCTCAGCACCACGCCGACGCGCATCGAGCGGCGGAAGAACTCGATTTCGGTGGTGCGCTTGAGGAAGTGGTACGCCGACACCCCGGTGACGAACGCGCCGCCGGTCAGCAGCGCGCCGGCCAGCAGGTGCGGCAGCGCGGACACCAGCGCCGGATTGGCCAGCAGCGCGCCGAAGTCGTCGAGGGCGAGCTTGCCGTCGCGCGGGGTGGCGCCCGCCGGGTTCTGCAGGAACGAGTTCGCCACCATGATGAAGTACGCCGACGCGTACGCGGTCAGCGCCACCAGCCAGATGAGCGCGAGGTGTACCCGCTTCCCGAGCCGGTCCCAGCCGAAGATCCACAGGCCGAGGAATGTCGATTCGAGGAAGAAGGCGACCAGCGTTTCGATCGCCAGCGGCGCGCCGAACACGTCACCGGCCACCGCGGAAAGGCCCGTCCAGTTGAGCCCGAACTGGAACTCCATCACGATTCCGGTCGCGATTCCCAGTGCGTAGTTGATGACGTAGAGCTTTCCCCAGAACCGGGTCATCCGCCGCAGCTCGGCCTTCCCGCCGAGCGCGTACCGGGTCTGCATGATCGCGACCGCGGTCACCAGGCCCAGGGTGAGCAGGACGAACAGGAAGTGGAACGAGGTGGTGAGCGCGAACTGGGTGCGTGCCAGCCCGGTGGCGTCCATGGGCTTCCCTCCGGAGGTCGGAACGATCAGTAGTGACACTATATGTAGGCACGCGACATGTAGTAGAGAAATCTATGAATTCAGAGTCATCTCAGGGTTTCCCCGATCTGGTCCGCCCCGCCCCGGACCAGTAGGCTGCCGAGGTATGAAGGCGGACGTTCTGCGCGGGCACCTCGACGCGCTGCTCCTCGCGGTGCTCGACGGCAGGAAGCTGCACGGGTACGCGATCATCGAGGCGCTGCAACTGCGCACGGACGGTGCGCTCGACCTGCCGACCGGCACCGTGTACCCGGCGCTGCGCAGGCTGGAGCGGGCCGGGTTCCTCGCCAGCGAATGGGATGTCGTGTCCGGGCGCAAGCGCCGGACCTACCGGCTGACCAGAGCGGGCCAGCGCGAACTCGCCGCGGAACGCGCCGACTGGCGGGAGTTCACCACGGTGATCGGCGGCGTGCTGGGGGAGCGGCCATGAGCACCGACGACGTGTTCTTCCCCGCGGAGGAGTCATGAACACGGTGATCGACGGGTACCTGGGTTCGCTCGGCGCGCGGCTGCACGGTCCGCGAAGCGCGAAGCGCGACCTGCTCGTCGAGGCACGGGACGGGCTGGAGGACGCCGCGGCCGCCTACGCCGATGCCGGGTACCCCGAGCCGGAGGCGCAGTCGCGCGCGGTGGCCGATTTCGGCGAGGTACCGGTGATCGCGCGCGAGTTCCAGGCCGAGCTGGCCGTCGCGGGCGCGGTCCGCGCGCTGTGGACGATGATCCTCGGACTGTCCGCGACCCACCTGATGTGGGAGGTCGCCAGGGGCGTGTGGTGGGGCTCGTGGTCGCAGCTGCACACGCCGACCCCGCACTGGTACGTCGTGATCGCCTGGGTCTACGACGCGGTGTGGCAGGGCGTGCTGCCCGGGTTCGCGCTGCTCGCGCTGGTCGGCACCCGGTTCGGCGCCCGCCGCGCCGGTACCGTCCGGCTGATGCGCTGGCTCCGGCTGTTCCTCGCGGTGGCGGTCAGTGTGCTCGTGGCCACCCAGGCGCTGCTGCTCGGCGCCACCGGGATCATCGACGCCGCCAGGCTCATGCTGTCCGTGCCGTGTGTGGCCGTGGTGGCGCTTTCCGTCGCGTTGACGGCGTGGCTCGTCGTGCTGGCGCGCCGTCTGTCGGCGTCCTGTGTCACGATCGTGGCGTGACCACCGCGTTGATCTACCTCGTTGTGATGCTCCTCGTCGCGGCCGTGGTGTTCCTGCTCGCCGCGGTCGTGTTCGGCCGTGGCGAGGAGATGGCGCCGCTGGCGCCGGGCAGCTCCCCGACGAGACTCCCCGTCGACGGCATCACCGGTGAGGACGTGCAGAGCGTCCGCTACCAGCTGGTGCTGCGCGGCTACAAGATGTCCGAAGTGGACTGGGTGATGCACCGGCTCGGTGCCGAGATCGACGAGCTGCGCGCGCGGGTGCGCGAGCTGGAGGCCGCGCCGGAGGACGCGCGGTGACCGATGTGTTGCTGTCGGTGGAGGTCGCCGCGCCGGCGGGCACCACTTGGCTCGCGCTGACCGACTGGACCCGCCAGGGCGAGTGGATGCTCGGCACCGAGGTCGAGGTGCTGGCGGGCAACGGCCGCAGCGTCGGTTCGCGGCTGGCCGCGTTCACCGGGGTCGCCGGGATCGGGTTCACCGACACCATGGAGATCATCGGCTGGGAGCCGCCCGTGCGGTGCACGGTGCGCCACCTCGGCAAGCTCGTGCGCGGCACCGGCGCCTTCCACGTGCAGGACAAGGGGCCGCAGCGGTCGGTGTTCATCTGGTCGGAGCAGCTCGAGCTGCCGTTCGGGGTCGTCGGCAGGCTCGGCTGGCCGCTGGCGAAGCCCGCGTTCACGCTCGGGCTGCGGTATTCGTTGCAGCGGTTCGCGAAGTTCGCGGAACGGTATTCGGTGGGGGCGGTATGACGGAACTCGTTGGCGCGGACGGGATCGCGCGGTGCACGTGGGGCAACTCCGCGCCGGACTACGCGGAGTACCACGACAAGGAATGGGGCGTTCCGCTCCACGGCGAAGAAGCGCTGTACGAACGGCTTTCGCTCGAAGCGTTCCAGTCCGGGTTGTCGTGGATCGTCATTCTGCGCAAGCGGGAGGGGTTCCGGCGCGCGTTCGCCCGGTTCAAGCCGAAGAAGGTCGCGAAGTTCACCGACGAGGACGTCGAGCGGCTGCTCCAGGACGCGGGGATCGTGCGGAACAGGGCGAAGATCCTCGCCACGATCGCCAACGCCAAGGCCATCGCGAACCTCGACGAACCCCTCGACGAACTGCTCTGGTCGTTCGCGCCGGAACGGGACGCCCGCCCGCGCACGATGGCCGACGTCCCCGCGGTCACCGACGAGTCGAAGGCGATGGCCAAGGCGTTGAAGAAGCGCGGTTTCTCGTTCGTCGGCCCGACCACCTGCTACGCCCTCATGCAGGCGACCGGCATGGTCGACGATCACGTCGAAGGCTGCTTCCGGGCAGGCTGATCCGCGTCTGCCCCGAAGGCCACCGTGATGGCGGTCGCGCGTCGCGGGGGTTCCGCGAGGTCGGTGGCGGGGCTCCGCTTGGTTCCCCGAAGGCCACCTTCGGGGACTCTGGCGCCACTTTTGCGGCCCTCGCAGGTGTGCGGGCGGGGCCGTGCATGCCCCGAAGGTGGCCTTGGGGGCGCTAGACGACACGAATCCACCCCTCGCACGCTCGACCGCCGCGACGCGCATGCCCCGAAGGTGGCTTTCGGGGCATCTAACGCCCTGAAAGCCACCTTCGGGGCACTGAAAACGGCCCCGAAAAAGGGGAAGCGCTACTTGCCTTGGAAGTTCGGGCGGCGCTTCGCGACGAACGCGTCCACGGCTTCGGTGTGGTCCGCGGTCGCGCCGAGTGCGCCCTGCGCGGCGTCTTCCGCGGCCAGTGCCTCGTCGAGGGTGCCTTCCGCCGCGGTGGACAGCACGTCCTTGATCTTCGCGTAGGCCACCGTCGGCCCCGCGGCGAGCTTCGCGGCGAGCTGCTGGGCGTGCGCGGCCAGTTCGCCGTCCGGCACGATCTCGGCGATCAGCCCGATCCGCAGCGCCTCCTCCGCGTCGACCGTCCGCCCGAGCAGCATCAGCTCGGCGGCGCGCCCGTACCCGATGAGCCGCTGCAACGTCCACGACGCACCGGAGTCCGGTCCGAGGCCGACGTTCGCGAACGCCATCAGGAACGTCGACGAAGCGGCCGCGACGCGAAGGTCGGCCGCGTAGGCGAAGGCCGCGCCCGCGCCGGCGGCGGTGCCGTTGACCGCCGCGATGACCGGTTTCGGCATGTCCACGATGGCGCGGACGATCGGGTTGTAGTGGTCGGCGACGGTCCGCAGCGGCGCGGGGTCGTTCGCCTTGAGCAGACCGACGTGCTCCTTGAGGTCCTGCCCGGCGCAGAACGCCTTGCCCTCGCCGGTCAGCACCACCGCGCGGACCGAGTCGTCGGCCGCGGCCTCGGTGAGCGCGGACAGGAGGCGCTCCTTCAGCTCGACGGTCAGCGAGTTGTACGCCTTCGGGCGGTTGAGCTTCAGGGTGCGCACACCGTCGGCGTCGGCGGACAGCAGAACGTCCTCTGTGGTCACTGGGTCACTCCCTCGAAAAAATCCGGACTCCGGCCGAGTCTGGCAGGCGTGCGGGGCGCATACCAGCATCGATGGGACGTGAAAAGATCGGTCCGCGTTCGCGCCGCCGCGCTGATGAGGGACAATGGGCGTGACCCGGTTGGCTCAGTCGTGTGGTGACCGGGCGCGCCGGTTTTAGGCGGTAGAAACTTCCCGTGAGGGAGGGCCTATTGCAAAGACGGAGGGAGCACGCTATGGCGGCCATGAAGCCCCGGACCGGAGATGGTCCCCTCGAGGTTACTAAGGAGGGGCGGGGCCTCGTGATGCGCGTACCGCTCGAGGGTGGTGGGCGACTTGTCGTCGAGCTGTCTGCCGAGGAAGCCAAAGACCTTGGTGTCGCCCTGCAGGAGGCGACAGGCTGAGCTAGTTCCGTCCCGCTCCCACTCGCACCCCGGTCTCCCTTCGGAGGCCGGGGTTGTGGTTCAGCACCCGTAGCCTTCCCCGATCCCCGAGGCAAGTGAGGTCGTAACTCCCATGGCGCGTGTCCCGGTGCCGTCCGTTCCCAGCAGGCTGCCCGAGATCGAGGTCTCCGGCACGGCACGGCGTGGCGCGCAGTCCGCCGCGCTGGTCTTCGCGCCGGAGCAGGAGACCCAGGAGACCACTGTCGACGGCGTCCGCCTACCCGAACGCGCGGGCGACGTCGTCGAGGCGCCGGAGGGGAAGAACCGCTGGCTCGCCGGGGTCGGCGCGGGCGAGCCGAAGGACTTCCGCGCGGCGGGCGCCGCGCTGGTCCGCGCGGTGGGCGGGGGCGAAAAACCCCCGCGCGTGCTCGAAATCGGCCTTGCCGCCGAGGTCACCACCGAGCAGGTCGAGGGCCTCGTCGCGGGGCTGCTGCTCGGCGACTACCGGTTCACCGTCACCGCCGACGCCCCCAAACCCGGTGTCCGCACGATCCGCCTCGTCACCGACGACAGTCACGTCGAAGCCGTCGAGCGCGTCCGCCACCTCGCCGCGGCCGCCGCGTTCGCGCGCGATCTCGCGAACGCGCCGTCGAACGTGAAGGACCCGGCCTGGCTCGCGGACACCTCCGCCGCCGCGGTCGCCGGGATCGCCAACCTCACCGCCACGGTGCGGGACGAGAAATGGCTGCGCGACGAGGGTTTCGGCGGGGTGCTCGCGGTGGGCGGCGGCTCGGCCAGCCCGCCGCGGCTGATCGAACTCGCCTATCGGCCGCGCGGCGCGAAGGCGCACCTGCTGCTCGTCGGCAAGGGCATCACCTTCGACACCGGCGGCCTTTCGATCAAACCGGCCGACGGCATGCACCTGATGCGCACGGACATGGCTGGCGGCGCCGCCGTGCTCGCCGCCACGCGCGCGATCGCGGCGCTCAAGCTGACCGTGAAGGTCACCGCGCTGGTCCCGGCCGCGGAGAACCACGTGTCCGGCACCGCGTACCGGCCAGGTGACGTCGTGCGCCACTACGGCGGCAAGACGACCGAGGTCAGCAACACCGACGCCGAGGGCCGCATGGTCCTCGCCGACGCGCTGGTCTACGGGATCCGGCGCTTCCGGCCGGACGCGGTCGTCGACGTCGCCACCCTGACCGGTGCCATGAAGGTCTCGCTCGGCCTGCGCACCGGCGGCCTGTTCGCCAACGACGACGAGCTGGCGCGCCGCGTCGCCGACGCGGGGGAGCGGGCGGGCGAGCAGTGGTGGCGCATGCCGCTGACCGAGGACCTCGCCGAGTCCGTGCGCGGCGAGATCGGCGACGTGCGGCAGGCGCCCGGCGGGCCGGGCGGGATCGCGGCGGCGCTGTTCCTGCGCGAGTTCGTCGACGGTGCCACCTGGGCGCACCTCGACATCGCGGGTCCGGCCCGGTCGGAGAAGAACTACGCGGACGTGGTGCCGGGCGGCACCGGTTTCGCCGCGCGCACCCTGGTCGAGCTGGCCGCGTCGTACACGTGACGGATCGCGTGGTCCCGGAACGCGCGGACGGCGGGTGGCAGCGGGCCGGATGACGGCCACGCGAGCCCGAGCGTGCGCGTGGTCCGCGGCCGCACCGGGATTTCGGCGACGCCCGCGGGCGTGCCCGGTTCGAACCGGGGCAGCAGCGAAACACCGAGCCCCGCGGCGACGAGCCCGCGGACGGTGTCGGATTCCTGCCCCTCGAACGCGATCCTCGGCGTGAACCCGGCGTCGCGGCACAGTCCGTCGATGATCTGGCGGAGCCCGTAGCCGTGTTCGAGCAGCACGAACGACTCGTCGGCGAGTTCGGTCATGCGCACTTCACGGCGGCTCGCGAGCCGGTGGCGCTCCGGAACGGTGAGGTAGAGCTGCTGCTCGCCGACCGCGACCGCCTCCACGCCGTCCCCGGTCGGCACCGGCGCGACGAGCACGAGGTCCAGTTCCCCTCGGGCGAGCCGGTCGAGGATGTCCTGGCGCGAGCCCTGGACCAGGCTGAACCGGACGCCGGGGTGCTCGGCGCGGAAACCGCTGATCAGCCCCGGTACGAGCGAGCGGCCGAGCAGGTGCAGGAAGCCCAGCGCGACCAGTCCCGTCGACGGCGAGATCTCTTCGCGCGCCTGCCGGACGGCCGTGTCGACGGTGGTCATCGCGCGCGTGGCGGCGTCGGCGAGCAGCGCGCCCGCCCGCGTCAGCTGGATCCCGCGCCCGTCCGGCCTGGTCAGCGGGGCCCCGAACAGCTCGCCCATGGCCGCGATCCGCCTGCTGACTGTGGGCTGTGGCACGCCGAGGAGTTCGGCCGCGCGCGTGATGTTGCCGGTCTCACGCACGGCCGCCAGCAGCGCGAGCGAGGGCGCCAGACCCGCGGCGAGCTGGTGATCCGTCGAATCATCCGCCATTGCATGAATACTGCCAGATGGACGTATTGGACGTATTGGTTAGCGAAGCTTAATTTCGCGACGTGACTCTCGCGCTGTCCCGTCCCGTGACCGCACTCGGCACCACCCGTCGCGTCAAGATCGCGATCGCGGCGGCGGGCATCTCGTCGTTCGCGCTCCTCTACGCGCCGCAACCGGTGCTCCCGCAGCTCGCGGACCAGTTCGGGCTCGACCCCGGCGGCGCGTCGCTCGCGGTGAGCGTGGCGACCGGCGCGCTCGCGATCGCGGTGCTGCCGATCGCGGTGCTGTCCGAAATCGTCGGCCGCCGCCCGGTGATCATCGCGTCGGTCCTGGTCTCGGCCGTGCTCGGACTGCTGCTCCCGCTCGCGCCGTCGTACGGGGTGCTGCTCGTGCTGCGGGCGGTCCAGGGCGTCGCCATCGCGGGCCTTCCCGGCGTGGCGTCCGCCTACCTCGTCGAACGGCTCGGGAAGGCCGGGGTCGCGGCCGCGGTCGGCGCGATGATCGCGGGCAACACGGTCGGCGGCATGCTCGGTCGGCTCGCCGCCGGGTTCTCCGCGGGCGGCCTCGGCTGGCACGGCGCGCTGCTCGTGGTCGCGCTCATCGGCACGGTGTGCTCGCTGCTCACCGTCGTCCTGCTGCCGCCGGGCGCGCGGGAAAACGCCCGCTCCCACGGGGTGTTCCGGGGCGTTCTCGCCGCGGTGCGCAAGCCGGTTCTCCTTGCCCAGTACGCCGTCGCGCTGCTCGCGATGGGCTCGTTCGTCGCGCTGTACAACGCGGCGGGCTTCCGGCTCACCGGCGCGCCGCTGAATCTCGCGCCCGCGGTCGCGTCGCTGGTGTTTCTGTCCTACGCGATGGGCGCGGTGTCCTCGGCGACCGCGGGCAGGCTCGTCGCCAGGCTCGGCCGCGTGCGGACGGTCGTCGTCGCGCTGCTCGTCACGGTCGCGGGCGCCACGCTGACGATTCCCGATTCGCTGCCGCTGGTGATCCTCGGGTTCGTGGTGCTGACCGGCGGGTTCTTCGCCGCACACGCGACTGCGAACGGCTGGGCCGCCGCCGAGGCCCCCGAAAGCGCGCGAGGGCAAGTCTCGGGGCTTTACACGCTCGCCTACTACCTCGGCAGCAGTACGGGCGGCACGCTCGGCGCGCTGGTCTTCGCCCGTGCCGGGTGGACGTGGCTCATCGTGACCGTGGCGTGCTGGCTCGCGCTCGCGGCCGTCGCGGTCGTGCTGGGGAACCGCTCAGTAGTGCGCCGCGACCAGCAGACCGCCGCCGACGGGCAGTAGCGCGGGCACCAGGCGCTCGTCCTCGCGGATCGCCCTGGCCACCTCGCGCAGCGCCAGCGTTTCGGCGTCGCGGCGGCCCTGCTCGTGGACGCGTCCGCCGCCGAGCACGCCGGAGAACGCCAGCACCCCGCCCGGCCGGAGCAGGTGCACCGCGTGCTCGTAGTAGCTCGGGTACTCGGCGCGCGTGGCGTCGATGAACACCAGGTCGTACCCGCCGCTGGTCAGCCTGGGCAGCACGTCGAGCGCCTGCCCCATGATCAGGCGCATCCGGCCCGGCGCGAACCCGGCGTCGAGGAAGGTCCGCCGCGCGGCGCGGTGGTACTCGGGCTCGATGTCGATCGTGGTGAGCACGCCGTCCTCGGCCATCCCGCGCAGCAGGTACAGCCCGCTGACCCCGATGCCGGTGCCGATCTCGACGACCGCGCGCGCACGCAGGGTGGTGGCCAGGAAGCACAGCGTCGCGCCGGAGCCCTGGTCAAGGGGTTCGCAGCCGAACTCGGCGGCGCGGGCACGGGCGGTGGCCAGTGTCTCGTCGTCCGGCAGGTAGCCCTCGACGTACGCCGCGTCGTCACCGAGGCCCAGCGCGGCCGTGGTCTGCGTCTCGGAGCTCACGCGAGGAGGTTAGCGCTGGTTGTCGATAAATCAGCGAAGGCTCCCCGTAACCGGGATCACCCAGGTCCGCGCGTTCTCTCAGGCTGTTCTCAGCGCTGTCTCACTACAACCATAAGGAAGCAGGAGAAACTACGTCTGTCATACGGGAACACCGGGCGGAACGGCCGCGTTGGGTGGAGTAGTTGGGAGAACAGCCTGATGGAGGTGCCTAGCCCGCCGATGCCGAAGAGCACAGGGTCGACAGCCGAAGTGGAGCCCGTGACGGTCGACGAGACCGCATGGACCCCGCCGTCGTGGGACGAGGTCGTCCGCGAGCACGCGGACCGCGTGTACCGCCTCGCCTACCGGCTCACCGGTAACAGCCACGACGCGGAGGACCTCACGCAGGAGACCTTCATCCGCGTGTTCCGCTCGCTGGCCTCGTACAAGCCCGGCACCTTCGAAGGCTGGCTGCACCGCATCACCACCAACCTGTTCCTCGACATGGCGCGCCGCCGTTCGCGCGTGCGCATGGAGGGCCTGCCGGAGGACACCGACCGCATCGTCGGCGACGACCCGAGCCCCGAGCAGGTCTACTCGGACACCCACCTCGACCCCGATCTCCAGGACGCGCTCGACGAGCTGCCGCCGGAGTTCCGCGCCGCCGTCGTGCTGTGCGACGTCGAGGGCCTGTCCTACGAGGAGATCGGCGCGACGCTCGGGGTGAAGCTGGGCACCGTCCGCAGCCGCATCCACCGCGGCCGCCAGGCGCTGCGCGCCTCGCTGGAGCGTCGCCGCGCTGCCCGTGGCGAGGCCATGAAGGTGCCGGTATGAGCGAATCCAAGGGGTGGAGTCTCGGCGAGTCCCACCTGCTGCCGGACGCCGTCGTCGCCTTCGTCGACGGTGAGCTGTCCCTCGGCGCGCAGGACAGGGCGTCCTCGCACGTGTCCCGCTGCCCGCTGTGCGCCGCCGAAGTGACCGCGCAGCGCCAGGCGCGCGCGGAGGTCAAGCGCGCGGAGATCCCCACCATGTCGGCGGGGTTCCTGGCCAGCCTGAAGTCCATTCCGCAGCACACCGACCTGCCCAGTTCGCCGGACAACCTCGCGATCAGCGAGGACGGCACGCTCGTCGCGATCCAGCGCCCGGACAGGGTCGCCGGGCTGCGGTCGACGAGCGCGCTGGGCTCGTCCACGCCGCTGGGCTCGTCGTCTCCGCTCGGCAACTCCTCCACCGTGCTCGGTGGCGGCGCCGTCGGCCGCGACGGGGCGTCGAACCGCCGCCGCGCCGCGCAGGGCGCCGGGGTCGTCGTGTCCGGGCTGGTGCTGAGCGCGCTGGCGCTCGTGGTGACCTCCGGCGGCCCGGAGGAGACCCCGCAGGGGCCGGGCGGCGGCCCGCAGCAGAACGTGCTGCGCGCGCAGTTCGGCGGTACCGGCGCGGTCAACGCGGACGTCACGCCCACTCCGGCGCCGTCGCGCCCGCCGCACGGCCTGGTACCCCTGCCCTGACAACGCGCACTTCACCGTGATGACGGCAGACTGAGCCGACGACGTTTGGCGTATCGTCACGCCGAGCAACCGCACAGGCCGCAGCACGGGGAATGATGAGCGAGCACGATCCGAAGCACGCACCGGGGGAGCCGAGGCTCGCGCCGCGCCCGGTCGTGAGCCCGCCGGTGGACCCGGCCGAGGCCGCGACGTTCGGCAGGCCGCGCGGCGTGGACGGCGCCTTCGACACGTTGTACGCCCCCGGCGCCAAGAACGGTGCCGGCCCGAAGCAGCCGCAGCCGCCGCCGGAATCGCTCGCCGAAGCCTTCTCGCGCCCGCCCGGCGCCGAGGGCATCGTGCTGCAGCGCCCCAGCGACTACACCGGCCCGAACGGGAACGGGCGCGGCGGCGAGAAACCGCTGTGGACGGGGCCGGGTGACCCGTGGCGCGATCCCGGCGCCGGTGCCGTGCTCGCCGGTCCCGCCGTGCACACCGAGGAGCCGCGCGAAGAGGCAGAGAGCAGGCCGAAGAGCGCGATGCTGTCGCTGCCCGAGGTGCTGTTCGGGCGCAGGGTGAAGCCGGTCGCGCTCGGCCTGCTCGGCGTGATCGCCCTGCTCGTCGGCGCGGTCGGCGGCCTCGTCGGCTGGTGGCTCACCGACCAGGCGAACTCGCTCACCGGGTCGGCCACGATCGCCGAGTCCGACGCGGGCAAGGAACGTGCGCCCGGCTCGGTGGCGGACATCGCGAAGCGGGTCTCGCCCGCGGTCGTGTCGATCGAGGTCGTCTCCGGCCAGTCCGGGGTGTCCGGTTCGGGCGTGCTGATCGACCCGAAGGGCTACGTGCTCACCAACAACCACGTCGTCTCGCTCGCGGTGAGCGACGGCAAAGCCAAGATCACCACGGTGTTCCTGGACGGGTCCCGCCTCGAGGCGAAGGTCGTCGGGACGGACCCCAAGTCCGATCTCGCGGTGATCAAGGTCAACGTCGCGAACCCGACCGTGGTCCAGGTCGGTAAGTCGGCGAACCTGCAGCCGGGCGATTCGGTGATCGCCGTCGGCTCGCCGCTCGGCCTGGAGAACACGGTCACCTCGGGCATTGTGAGCGCGCTGCACCGCCCGGTCACCGCGCAGGGCGAGAACGGTGACCCGCCGATGACCTACGACGCGATCCAGACCGACGCGCCGATCAACCGCGGCAACTCCGGCGGCGCGCTCGTCGACTCCACCGGCGCGCTGATCGGCATCAACACCTCGATCCGCACCGACGCCGGTCCCGGCGGGCAGGGCGGCAGCATCGGCATCGGGTTCGCGATCCCGTCGGACGACGCGGTCAAGATCGCGGAGACGCTGATCAAGAGCGGCTCGGTCAAGCACGCCGACATCGGGGTGAACGCGGCGTCGGTGTCGGCGAACAGCTCCGAGGGCGCGCGCGTGCAGAACGTGCCGCCGGGCAGCCCCGCGCAGCAGGCCGGGATCGCCGAAGGCGACGTGATCACCAAGATCGGCGACCGGATGGTCCGCACCGCCGCGGAGCTGACCGTGGCCGTGCGCAGCCACGCCGTCGGCGAAGTGGTGCCGGTGCAGGTCGTCCGCGACGGCCGTCAGCTCACCGTTGACGTCACCTTGGGCAGCGATTAACGGGGTATTCTTGCCGGGACGCTACGGTGTCGGCGGGTCTAGGCGGAGGTACGCGGGTGTTCGAGAGCGTTGGCTGGGGCGAGATCCTCGTGCTCATCGTCGTCGCGTTGTTCGTTCTCGGCCCCGAACGGCTGCCCGAGGCCGCTTCGTGGGTCGCGAAGAGCATGCGCAAGGTCCGCGATTTCGCCACCGGCGCGCGCCAGCAGCTGCGGGACGAGATGGGCTCGGACTTCGACGAGCTGCGCAAGCCCCTGGAGGACCTGCGCGGCCTGCGGAACTTCGACCCGAAGCGCGCGGTCACCCAGCACCTCTTCGACGGTGACACGGATCCGTTGGGGATCAAGGAAAACGGCTACACGAACGGGGCGGGCGCCAAGCCGAACGGCTTCCCCGCCTCGAGCACCCCGCAAGCCGAACCCCTGAAGCCAGGCGAAAAACCTCCGGTCGACCCGGACGCCACCTGACCTCTTCACCGACGCCCCGAAGTGACGTTCGGGGCATCCAACGCCCCGAAGGCCACTTTAGGGGCGTACGTCAGCGGCCCGCGGGGGTCACGTTCAGCATCATTCCGGCGAGGCCCCGCGCCCGCACGGAGAGCTTTTCGGCGGCCTCCTTGAGGACCTTCGACGCGGCGGAGTCCGGTTCGGTGAGCACGATCGGCTTGCCCGCGTCGCCCTGCTCGCGCAGCTTCGGGTCGAGCGGCACCTGGCCGAGCAGCGGCACCGTCGCCCCGGTGGTCTTCGTCAGCGAGTCCGCGACCTGCTGGCCGCCGCCGGAGCCGAAGATCTCCATGCGCGTGCCGTCCGGGGTTTCGAGCCACGACATGTTCTCGATCACGCCCGCGAGCCGCTGCCGCGTCTGCACCGAGATCGCGCCCGCGCGCTCGGCGACCTCGGCCGCCGCCTGCTGCGGGGTGGTCACCACCAGGATCTCGGCGTTCGGGATGAGCTGCGCCACCGAGATCGCGATGTCGCCGGTGCCGGGCGGCAGGTCGAGCAGCAGCACGTCGAGATCGCCCCAGAACACGTCCGCGAGGAACTGCTGCAGCGCGCGGTGCAGCATCGGCCCCCGCCACACCACGGGCGTGTTGCCCGGCGTGAACATGCCGATCGAGATGACCTTCACGCCGTGCGACTGCGGCGGCATGATCATGGTGTCGACCTTGGTCGGCTTCTCGCTCGCGCCGAGCATGCGCGGCACCGAGTGGCCGTAGATGTCGGCGTCGACCACGCCGACGGAAAGCCCGCGCTGGGCCATCGCGACCGCGAGGTTCACCGTCACGCTCGACTTGCCGACCCCGCCCTTGCCGGAGGCCACGCAGTACACCCTGGTCAGGGAACCGGGCTGGGCGAACGGGATCACCGGCTCCTTCGCGTCCCCGCGCAGGGACTTCCGCAGCTCGGTGCGCTGCTCGTCGCTCATCACGTCCAGCTCGACGCGCACGTCGCGCACGCCGTCGAGCTTGCTGACGGCCTCGGTGGTGTCCTTGGTGATCGTCGCCTTCAGCGGGCAGCCGGCCACGGTGAGGTAGATGCCGACGGTGACCACGCCGTCTTCGCCGATCGCGACGTCCTTGACCATGCCGAGGTCGGTGATCGGTTTCTTGATCTCCGGGTCGTAGACGCCCGCCAGCGCGGTGCGGACGTCTTCTGCCGACGGGATCTGCTGTGTGCTGGTCACGGGTACCGGCCTTCGCTGAGGGACTGCTTCGTCCTCCATGTTACGGATGGGTAGTGCCGCTCTGGTCGGCCCTGCTCTTGGACTTCCGCCGGTTCGCGTTGACGTTGAGGTCCTCGCGCAGCTTGTCCAGCTCACCGCGGAGGTAGTCGCGGGTGGCGACCTCGCCGACGGCGATCCGCAGCGACGCGATTTCCCGTGCCAGGTATTCGGTGTCCGCCTTCGTCTGCGCCGCGCGGGCGCGGTCCTCGTCGAGCGAGACCCGGTCGCGGTCGTCCTGCCGGTTCTGGGCCAGCAGGATCAGCGGCGCCGCGTAGGCGGCCTGGGTGGAGAACGCCAGGTTCAGCAGGATGAACGGGTACGGGTCCCACTGCAGCGACACCGCGGCCAGGTTCAGCGCGATCCAGACGATCACGATCAGGGTCTGCCAGAACAGGTACTTCCCGGTGCCGAGGAACCGCGCGACGCGTTCGGTGAACCGGCCGAACGCGTCGGGGTCGAGGCTGAGCGCGAGCCTGCGCTGGCGGCCGGGCTGGTCGAGGTGGCGGCGCGGCAGCAGTTCAGGCATGGATTTCGCCCTCCCGTTCGCCTGCCACGTCGTGCAGGCCGGTTTCGCGCCAGTCCTCCGGCAGCAGGTGGTCGAGCACGTCGTCGACGGTGACCGCGCCCAGCAGGTGGTCGCCGGAGTCCACGACGGGACCGCAGGCGAGGTTGTACGCGGCGAAGTAGCGGGTGACCTCGGCCAGCGAGGTGGTCGGCCGCAAGGCCGGGAGATCGGTGTCGACGGCGCTCGCCACGAGTTCCGCGGGCGGTTCCCGCAGCAGGCGCTGGAAGTGGACGCAGCCGACGTACCGGCCGGTCGGGGTCTCGGTCGGCGGGCGGCACACGAACACCATGCTGGCGAGCGCGGCGGGCAGCTCGGCGTTGCGGATCCTGGCGAGCGCTTCGGCGACCGTCGCGTCCGGCGCCAGCACCACCGGCTCCGGGGTCATCAGCCCGCCCGCGGTGTCCGACGAATACGCGAGCAGTCGCCGCACCGGCGCCGATTCCTCCGGCTCCATCAGCTCCAGCAGGCGGCTCTGGTCGGCCGGGGTCAGCTCGGCGAGCAGGTCCGCGGCGTCATCGGGGTTCATCGCTTCGAGCACGTCCGCGCCGCGTTCCTCCGGCAGGTAGGAGAGCAGCTCCTTCTGGTCGTCCTCGGGCAGTTCCTCGATGACGTCGGCGAGGCGTTCGTCGTCCATCGCGTCGGCGACCTCGTGGCGGCGTTTGAGCGGGAGATCGCGCAGGGTCGCCGCCACGTCGACGGCGCGCATGGTGTCGAACAACACCAGCAGCTGCCCGGCGCCCTGCGGCTGCCCGGAAAGATCGGTGAGCCCGAGCCCCGACACCTCGCCCCACGGCACCACCTGCAGCGACGAGCGGCGGCGGCCGAGCCCGAGCCGCGTGCTGCGCTCGCGGATGGCGAGCTTCGCGAGTACCCAGTCGCGCGTCCTGGTCGGCTCCATCGCCGCGTCGACGACGGTGACGCGCGTGGTCGTGTCGGCGAGGAACGCGTGCGCGTCCAGCAGCTGGCCGACCACGAGCACTTCGTTGGGGCGCTGGTGGAAGTGGCGCATGTTGATCGAGCCGGTGGCCATCGTGACGGCGTTGGGCTCGATCGAGGTGACGCGCAGCATGGGCACGAAAACCCGGCGCCGGGTGGTCAGCTCGACGACGACACCGAGGATGCGCGGCGGCTGCGCGTCGAGCCGGAGCCCCGCGACGAGATCGCGCACCTTGCCGATCGACTCCCCGTCGGGGCCGAACACCGGCAGTCCCGCGAGCTGAGCGGCGAAAACCCTGTTCACGGCGGCCATGGCGCCAGGTTATCGGCTGCCGGGCGCCCCCGCTGGGTCGCGGATCTCACACCCGCGATGGCTCCTCGCGCGCTGTCAGCCGCCCGGCGCCCTCCACTGTGGACGATCAGCGCGGTTCGGAATCGGGTGCGGCGGTGTTTCGCCTTCGCAGGGCCGAAAAGTGCACCGCGTGGACGGCGGTGAGCACCGCCGTGGCGATCAGCAGCGCGACACCCGCCTTGCCCGCGTCGGTGATCGGCGGGGCGGGGGTGCCGGTCCCGACCTTGGTGAGCACGAGCACCGCCATCAGCGTCGACACGACCGCCATCGTCACCAGCAGCGGGGGCACGGCGCCGCGGACCGCGGCGACGGCCAGCATCGCGAGGAGGGCGGCGAGCAGCAGGATGCCGATCATCGCGGGCGCGCCGCCGCTGTTCGTCGCCATGTCGAACACCGTGCCGTAGGTGGAGGTGAACTCCACTCCTTCTTCGCGCACGACCACCGTGTCGTAGAGCGGGAAGAACAGGAACGCGAACAGGCACACCGCGATCGGGGCGTAGAAGCGCCCGTAGCCGGTCGCGATCCTGTTCACCGGGTTTTCGGTCATTTCGCCATGATGACAGGAACCGCGCTCGGGCACGTGCGGTTTCACACCCCCGGTGCCGCCCATTCGGCGATCCGGACGACCTCCGGGCAGGGGAAGTCGTCGTCCTCGTCGTCGACGAGGTCCAGCCAGTTCACCACCGCGCGCACCAGTGTCCAGGCGAGCGCGCGGTCGCGGTCGAGGTTCGCCGCCGACACCACCGCGGCGAACCGTTCGTCCAGTGTGGACTCGGCGAACCTGTTCCACAGCAAGGGGATCACGCCGAACTCGACGTCGCCGGTGAGCGGCTTCGGGTCGATCACGAGCCACGGTTCGCGAGTGCCCGCCAGTACGTTCAGGTAGTGCGGATCCTCGTTGACCAGGAGCGTGCCCGCTTCGGGCCCGAGGTTGCGGCACACGTCGAGCGTCGCGTCCAGCATGCGGCGGGGCAGCGGCTCGTCCAGCTCCCGCCACAGTTCCGGCAGTTCGGCCGCCCACCGTTCGGCCTCGGCCGCCAGCGAGCGCGACAACGGCGGCGCTTCGACGGCGAGCCCGCGCAGCAGCCCGCCCGCGATCTCGACCGCGGGGCCGATCGGTTCCCCGTCCAGCGAACGCGCGTGGTCGAGCCGTTCGAGCAGCAGCGCGCCGGTGTCGTCGTGATCGAGCAGCAGCACCGAACCCGCACCGTCCCATGTGGACAAAGCGAGGCGCTCGTCGCGGGTTTCGTCGTCCTGCCAAGGGAGTTTCACCACGGCAGGAGTGCCGTCGACGGCTACCGCGGGGTAGACGACGGCGGTGTAGCCGTGCATCGGGTCGCCGTCGGGGCGGAGCTTCCAGTGCTCGAAGCAGCGCTCGACTTCGGCGGGAAGCTGAGCGAGCCAGGCGCGGCCCTCGTCCCCTTCGCGTTCGGCGATCTCTTCGACGAAGGCGGCGGGGATCGGCGGTATCTGCACCCCTCCACTCTGCCAGGGGAATCGGCGACGCTCACGCTGTTACCGGTGGCTCTCCTCCAGTGCAGCCCGAGCGACATCGGGATGCTTTCTGACCGCAGCGCGCAGCTGCTTTTCTTGGAAGCGCTGTCGTCCTTCCTCGACTGCCGTGCGCCAGCCAGGACGTCCTTCGGCTAGCTGCTCGCAAACCAGGAACTCAATGATGTCCTCCACAGCCGGGCGGAACCGGCGGCCACCGACGGGCAGATGGAGCTTTTCCAGCAGGCGTCCCGAGCCGTCCAGCCGTATCCCGGCTTGGTCCCAGTCCGGTGACGACGCGCAGATCTGAAGGTGAGCTTCCGGGTAGCCGTCCCCTTTATCGCGCTCGTAGTCGTAGTGGAACAGCGGTCTCGACGGATCTTCGGTAAGCGACACGGTGAACACGGAGCTCTCGACCATCAGGTGCTCGTGGACGTGATCGGGTGTCAGCCGGAAGTGCAGGCCGAGGAAGAACCGGGGTGCCTTCTTGCCCAAGGTCAACGGTATCGCCTGGCGCAGATCCTGCTCCCGTTTGGTGATTCCGTATCCGACGACGGTTCGCTGCCGCGTGTGGTCCGAGGCCACCGATTTGATCTTCACGCCTGTGCACACGGTGCTGTTCAGCAACTCGCCCAGTTCGACGCTGAATCCGTGGGACTCCCGTTCGAGGGCGAACCTGCGAGTCAGAGGTCCGCCCCGTGGAGATCGCCGATCGCTAGCCACGCCAATCGTGCTCGCATCGAGGTGAACTGCCCCCGATGTGCTTGGGCCGCCAGCTCGTCAAACGAGCATTCGGCCCTGGCCAGGGCGTTCTCAACCGCAGCGCGCAGGTCGGCGGCGTCAGCCCAGGTGACGTCGCCCGCCGGGTTCTCGGCCAACGCGGTCATGTCCGCACACCCCTTCTGCGTTCTTCTGACCACTCTGCCTCATCAGTCTGACAGTTCCGGGTCGCGTTGTGGCACGCGTTCTGCGCGGCTGCCCCGATCGGGGCACACGGCATCGGCGCCTTCGACGCCATATCGAATCCCCAGGCCGGGCGTAGAATCGGACGGGCAGGGGGCCTGCGAGATCGGGAGCCGTCATGGTGCTCGAAATCATTTCCGGGGTGCTCGCGGCCGGGGCGGTCGGCCTCGCGTCGAGCATGCGCGTGGTCCGGCAGTTCGAACGCGGGCTGGTGTTCCGCTTCGGCCGGGTGCGGCCGAAGGTGCGGGACGCGGGCCTGGTCGCGCTCGTGCCGTTCGTCGACCGGCTGCAACGGGTGAACATGCAGGTGATCACGCTGCCGGTGCCCGCGCAGGACGGCATCACCAGGGACAACGTGACGGTGCGCGTCGACGCGGTGGTGTACTTCAGGGTGATCGATCCGGTGACCGCCGCGGTCAATGTGCAGGATTACCGGTTCGCGGTCGGACAGGTCGCGCAGACCAGCCTGCGGTCCATCATCGGGAAGAGCGATCTCGACGATCTGCTGTCCAACCGCGAGCGGCTCAACCAGGGCCTCGAGCTGATGATCGACAGCCCCGCGCTGGGCTGGGGCGTCCAGATCGACCGGGTCGAGATCAAGGACGTGGCGCTGCCGGAGACGATGAAGCGGTCCATGTCGCGGCAGGCCGAGGCCGAACGCGAGCGCAGAGCCAGGGTGATCTCGGCGGACGGCGAGCTGCAGGCCTCGCACAAGCTGGCGCAGGCCGCCGCCGCGATGGCCGACACCCCGGCCGCGTTGCAGCTGCGCCTGCTGGAGACGGTCGTGCAGGTGGCTTCGGAGAAGAACTCGACGCTCGTGCTGCCGTTCCCGGTGGAGCTGCTGCGCTTCCTCGATCACCACACCCGCAGCGGGGAACCGGGCTATTCCGTTGCCCAGCCCGAACGGGTGAGTGACGATATCCCCGATAACGCACCGGCGGACCTGCCGGTGGACGAGGAAACAGCGGAGAGGAACGGGGTTGTCGAGGATGGCCGGGTCGGGTGAACGCCGTGACGCGGCGTTGCCGATGCTCACCGTGCGCCAGGCTGGCCGGGTGCGGGCGCTCGTGCGCGAGGCGCTGGCCAGGCAGGGGCGCCGGGTCACCGTCTTCCCCGGGCACATCGAGGACGCCGACGGCGCGAAGTTCGGGCTCGGCGGCATCGCGCGCGTCCTGACCGCGCGGGCCATCCCGGAACCGCGCTGGGGCACGCTCGTGGACGCGCACGTCGCCAGGATGCTGAGCGCGATGGCGGGCCCCGACGACTTCCGCGCGCCGACCGAGGAACTGTTGCCGCGCACGTACTTCGGGCTGTACGACCGGACGGCGCTGCCGGGCACCGGCGGCTGGGGCTATGCCCGCGAGGCGCTGCCCGACGTGCTCGAGGTGTTCGTGCTGGACTGCCCGGACAGCGTGAAGACGTACTGCGGTGACGAGGTCGCGCGCCACGGCGAACACCGCCTCCGCGCGGCCGCGCTGGCGAACGCCCGGCGGGAGGATCCGGGGGAGCGGCGGGACTTCGACGGCGTCCACCTGCTGTGCAGCGAGTCGATGCACTTCGCGTCCTCGGCGCTGGTGCTGCCCGAACTCGTGCTGAAGGTGACGGGCGAGGCGCCGTCGGCGAACGGCGTGCTGGTCGCGGTCCCGTTCCGGCACCAGGTGCTGTACTCGGTGCCGCGGGACGAGCGCGCCGGCCGGTCGCTGGAGGCGATGACGAAGATCGCGGCCGCCGAGTACCGCACCGGCACCGGGCCGATCAGCCCGCACGTGTTCTGGTGGCGCGACGGCCGCTTCACCCGGCTCACCGAAGGAGCCCCGGGTGAGACGCCGCGGCTCGCGGTACCCGCCGAGTTCGAGGCCGTTCTCGACAGCCTCGTGAGAAACGGCTCATAGGCAGAACTCGCCCGCGCGGGTCATACTCGTCGGTAACCTCGTCGTCCAGCCCAGGAGCAAGTATGGCCCGCCTTGCCCAGACCGCCGGTCTCACCGATGTGCAGTCGGAGATCCTCGCCACCGTCCGCACGTTCGTGGACAAGGAGGTGATCCCGCACGCGCAGGAGCTGGAGCACGCCGACACCTACCCGGCGGACATCGTCGAGGGCATGAAGGAGATGGGCCTGTTCGGGATCACCATTCCCGAGGAGTACGGCGGGCTCGGCGAATCGCTGCTGACCTATGCGCTGGTGGTCGAAGAGATCGCGCGCGGCTGGATGAGCGTGTCCGGCGTGATCAACACGCATTTCATCGTGGCGCACATGATCTCGCGGCACGGCACCGAAGCGCAGAAGAAGCACTTCCTGCCTCCGATGGCCACTGGGGAGGTGCGCGGGTCGTTTTCCATGTCGGAACCGGATCTCGGCTCCGACGTCGCCGCGATCAAGACGAAGGCGAAGAAGGACGGCGACCGCTACGTCATCGACGGCGCCAAGATGTGGCTCACCAACGGCGGCAGTTCGAATCTGATCGCGTTGCTGGTGCGCACCGACGAAGGCGCGGAAAAGGCGCACCAGAACCTCACCACGTTCCTGGTCGAAAAGCCGGAAGGCTTCGGGGAAGTGGCTCCCGGGCTCACGATTCCCGGCAAGATCGAGAAAATGGGCTACAAGGGCGTCGACACCACGGAAGCGGTGTTCGACGGCTTCGAGATCGGCGCCGACAAGGTGCTCGGCGAGCAGCCGGGCAAGGGCTTCTCGTACATGATGGACGGTGTCGAGGTCGGCAGGGTCAACGTCGCCGCGCGCGCCTGCGGGATCGCGATCAGGGCCTTCGAACTCGCCGTCGACTACGCGCAGCAGCGCAAGACCTTCGGCAAGGCGATCGCCGAGCACCAGGCGATCGCGTTCAAGCTCGCCGAAATGGCCACCAAGGTGGAGGCGGCGCACCTGATGATGGTCAACGCCGCGCGGCTGAAGGATTCCGGTGCGCGCAACGACGTCGAGGCCGGAATGGCCAAGCTGATCGCGAGCGAGTACTGCGCCGAGGTGACCCAGGAGGCGTTCCGCATCCACGGCGGCTACGGCTACTCGAAGGAGTACGAGATCGAGCGGCTGATGCGCGAAGCGCCGTTCCTGCTGATCGGCGAGGGCACCAGCGAAATCCAGAAGACGATCATCAGCCGCGGGCTGCTGCGGGACTATAAGAGCAGGGGCTGATTCGCGCACGGCGGCGGGTCCTGCCTCACCCAGGCGTTGATGACCAGGTGATTTCCCCCGTGTGGGGGTGTAACGCCAATCGAGTCGTCCACTGTGGGTAGTCCTTTCACGATCAGGTCCCGAAAGCGGGAGAGCGGTGCTGTCGATGGTTCGCGTGAAAACTCACCCCGGGTGAGCTTCCGGTCCTTCGACACACCTTCACCCGCGCATTTCCGAGTTTCCGCGCGATGCGGACGGAGTTAGGTTCGCGCCCCGGTTGTGAATTCATTTTCCAGGGCAGGAGGACCCCGTGGTTCGAGGTATCACCGTCACTCGGGCGAAAGGTATCGCCGGTCTCGCCGCCGCAGCGCTGGCCATCGCCGGGCTCGCCGGTTGCGGTGACGACAACAACCAGTCCGGCAGCGGGAACGGGAACGGCAGCAGTTCGGCCTCGGCGCCGCCGTCGAACGGCCAGGGCGACCAGAACGGTCAGAATGGCCAGAACGGGCAGCAGAACGACCCGAACGGCGCCCAGAACGGCTCGCCCGCCGCGCAGGCGCTGCAGCAGAAGCTCGACGAGCTGACGAACGCGACTCCGATCACCTTCGAGCGCGAGAAGACCGAGCTGACCGAGCAGGGCAAGGAGACGGTCAAGAAGGCCGCCGAAGCCGCCGCGGGCGCGGCCGGGACCAAGCTCGAGGTCACCGCGTCGGCAGGCTACGACGACGCGGCCAAGGCCACGGAGGTTTCGCAGAAGCGCGCGGAGGCCGTGGTCAAGGAGATGACGGCGAATGGGGTGCCCGCCGACCGGGTGACGGCGAAGGGTACCGGCAACGAGGGCGTCGTCGGCGACGAGAAGGCCGCGACCTCGGTGAAGATCAAGGCGTCCTGACCGGGCACCGGGTGAAAACGGCGAGGGCCGCCCCGCGACGGGGCGGCCCTCGCCGCCGTACGGGGGAGTCTTGCCCGGTCGGGTTCGCACGACCTGCCGCCGGTTGGCAGGATGGGTGATACGCCCCTTCTCTTCTTCCGACAGCGCAGGTGATCATCGTGACCGGTCCGTTCTCCTCCGGCGGGCGCGCAGGTGCCGGCGTCCCCCGGGTCCCGACGCCGCCGACGGGGTGGCCGATCGGCTCCTACGACCACTACACCGACGCGCAACGCGCGGTGGAGCACCTCGCGGACAACGACTTCGCGGTGCAGGACGTGACCATCGTCGGCGTCGACCTGATGCTGGTGGAGCGCGTCATCGGCAGGCTCTCGTGGGGCAAGGTGCTCGGCACGGCCGCGGTGTCCGGCGCCTGGTTCGGCCTGCTCATCGGCGTGCTGCTGAGCATGTTCAACCCCAGCAGCGGCGGCGGCATCAACTTCGCGCCGATCCTGGTCGGCGTGCTCGCGGGCATGCTGTTCGCGCTCGTGTTCGGCGCGGCGAGCTACGCGTCCACGAAGGGCCGCCGCGACTTTTCGTCGTCGAGCCAGCTGGTGGCCGGCCGGTACGACGTGCTGTGCCAGCCGCGCAGCGCCGAACAGGGCCGCGATCTGCTGGCGAAACTCGCGATGCGGCCGTCCGGTTCGACGAGCTGACCCCTACCCGAACGGGTAGGGGTCAGCGCCCGTTACCTTGGTGGATTTTTCCGCGCCACCAAAGAATGGCGTCCTTCTCTGAATCGTTACGGTTCCTGCTTGCGGGCCGTGACCCCCGGGCATAAGTTGCAGTGCACCGGTCGGGCGTCCCGTGCTGTTGCGTGCGGCTAGCCCGGCGTCATGCACGTCGGGGTGCAGGTCGCGGTCCTTCCCGCCGCGCCGCGTTCCTCTCCGGCTCCTCGCTGGGACGTGCGCGCAGGGAAGGGAGACCTTGATGGGGAAAGGGATCACGCGGCGAGGGCGACCGCCCGCGAGGGCCGTCGCCGTGTTCTGCACTGGGGTGCTCGCCGCCGGGACGCTCGCCGCGTGCGGGAGTTCGGGCGGCCTCAAGATCAACGTCTACCAGGCGCCGGAGGACAATTTCCAGTCCGTGGTGGACAACTGCAACAAGAAGGCGGACGGCCGCTACGAAATCGTCTACAACAAGCTGCCGCGCGGCTCGGACGACCAGCGGTTGCAGATGGCGCGCAGGCTCGCCGCCGGCGACCAATCGCTCGACGTGCTCGGGCTCGACGTCACCTGGGTGCCGGAGTTCGCCGAAGCGGGCTGGGCCGAGGAATGGACGGGCCAGAACAAGGAGGCCGCGTCCGCCGGGGTGCTGCCCGCGCCACTGAAGACCGCCGAATGGAACGGCAAGCTGTACGGGGCGCCGAAGAACACCAACGTGCAACTGCTCTGGTACGACGACAGGGTCACCCCGAAACCGCCGGGCACCTGGGACGAGATGATCGCCCAGTCGAAGCAGCTCAAGGCGGCGGGCAAGCCGTACCAGATCGTGTTCACCGGTGCCCAGTACGAGGGACTGGTGGTCGTCTACAACACGCTCGTGCAGTCGGCGGGCGGGCACATCCTCTCCGACGACGGCAAGTCCGTGGTGATGGACGAGGGCGCGGTGCGTGCGCTGGAGATCCTGAAGAACGTGACCGCGTCGGGGATCACCGACCCGTCGCTCACCACGTTCCAGGAGGACGAGACACGCCAGGCGTTCCAGCAGGGCAACGCGGCCTTCGAACTGAACTGGCCGTTCGTCTACCCCTCCTTCGCCAAGGAGAAGAAAGCGGATCTGCCGCACTTCAAATGGGCGAAGTACCCGGAGGTGAACGCGGGCGACACGGCGAAGACCACGATCGGCGGGATCGACTTCGCGGTGAGCCCGTACTCGCAGCACAAGCCGGAGGCGTTCGAAGCAGCACTTTGCTTGCGCAGCAAGGAAAACCAGAAGTTCTCCGCGCTGAAGGACGGCGTGCCGCCGACCATCGAATCGATCTACGGCGACGACACGCCGCTCGACCCGAGCAAGCCAGCCGGTAGTGACAACCCGAGCATGGGCAGCACCTATCCGATGCGGGCGACCATTGTGGACGCTCTGAAGACCGCGTCGCTGCGGCCGCTCACACCCGCGTACCAGAGCATGTCGACGGTGATGTCGAAGGTGCTCTCGCCGCCGTCCGAGATCGACCCGCCGAAGACCGCGGAGCGGCTGCGCAAGGAACTGAACGACGCACTCGAGTCGAAGGGGGTGATCCCGTGACCCAGCAGGGACCCTCACCGGCCGAAACGGTCGTGGGCTCGACGGTGCTCCAGCAGCAGGGCGGGCACCACCGCAAGGCGAAACCCGCGCTCAGCGAAGGGAAGAAGGCCGAACGCAAACTCGGACTCCTGCTGTGCGCGCCCGCCGCGATCGTGATGCTCGCGGTCACCGGCTGGCCGATCATCTACTCGGTGTGGCTGTCGTTGCAGCGCTACGACCTGCGCTTCCCGGCGCAGCGGGAGTTCATCGGCTTCGACAACTACGCCGCGGTGCTGTCCAACGGCTACTGGTGGACCGCGTTCGGCACCACGATGGGGCTGACCGTGGTGTCGGTGGCCATCGAATTCGTGCTCGGCATGGCGCTCGCGCTGATCATGCACCGCACCATCGTCGGCAGGGGACTGGTGCGCACGGTCGCGCTGATCCCGTACGGCATCGTCACCGTGGTCGCCGCGTTCTCGTGGTACTACGCGTGGACACCGAAGACCGGGTACCTCGCGAACCTGCTGGCCCCGGATTCGGCTCTGCTGACCGAAAAGCTCCCGTCGCTGCTGCTGATCGTGGTCGCCGAGGTGTGGAAGACCACGCCGTTCATGGCGCTGCTGCTGATGGCGGGCCTCGCGCTGGTGCCGGACGACCTGCTGAAGGCGGCGTCGATGGACGGGGCGAACGCGTGGCAGCGGTTCACCAAGGTCATGGTGCCGGTGATGAAACCGGCGATCCTGGTGGCGCTGCTGTTCCGCACGCTCGACGCGTTCCGCATCTTCGACAACATCTTCGTGCTCACCAAGGGCGCGCAGGATACGTCGTCGGTGTCGATGCAGACCTACAACAACCTGGTCAAGGGGTTGAACCTCGGGATCGGGTCGACGATGGCGGTGCTGATCTTCCTCACGGTCGCGATCATCGCCTTCATCTTCATCAAGCTGTTCGGGACCGCCGCGCCCGGCAGTGACGACGGGGGGAAGCGCTGATGGTGATGGGTGGAGCGATCACGACCGGTCGCAAGGTCAAGTGGACGCTGATCGACATCCTCGTGGTGGTGTACGCGCTCGTCCCGGTGCTGTGGATCGTGTCGCTGTCGTTCAAAACGAAGGAAACGCTGAAGGACGGGAACTTCATCCCGAAGTCGTGGACCTTCCAGAACTACGTCGACATCTTCGCCACCGACGAGTTCATCCGCGCGCTGGTGAACTCGATCAGCATCGCGCTGATCGCCACCGTGATCGCGGTGGTGCTCGGCACGATGGCCGCGTACGCGATCGCCAGGCTCGACTTCCCCGGCAAGCAGGTGCTCGTCGGGCTGTCGCTGCTGATCGCGATGTTCCCGCAGGTCTCGCTGGTCACGCCGTTGTTCAACATCGAGCGCACGCTCGGGTTGTTCGACACCTGGCCCGGCCTGATCCTGCCGTACATCACGTTCGCGCTGCCGCTGGCGATCTACACGCTGTCCGCGTTCTTCCGGGAAATCCCGTGGGAGCTGGAAAAGGCGGCCAAGATGGACGGCGCCACGCCGGCGCAGGCGTTCCGCAAGGTGATCGCGCCGCTGGCCGCGCCTGGCGTGTTCACCACGGCGATCCTGGTGTTCATCTTCTGCTGGAACGACTTCCTGTTCGCGATCTCGCTGACCTCGACGAGCGCGTCGAGGACGGTGCCCGCGGCGCTGTCGTTCTTCACCGGGTCCTCGCAGTTCGAGGATCCGACGGGCACGATCTCCGCGGCCGCCGTGGTGATCACGATCCCGATCGTCCTGTTCGTGTTGTTCTTCCAGCGCCGCATCGTCGCGGGGCTGACCTCCGGTGCGGTGAAGGGCTGAGGCGCCATGGCTGAAATTGTGCTCGACAAGGTGAGCAAGAAGTACCCGGACGGCGCGCTCGCGGTGTCCGAGGTCAACCTCGAGATCGCGGACGGCGAGTTCATCATCCTGGTCGGCCCGTCCGGCTGCGGGAAGTCCACGACGCTGAACATGGTCGCGGGGCTGGAGGACATCTCCTCCGGTGAGCTGCGCATCGATGGCAAGCGGGTGAACGAAAAAGCGCCGAAGGACAGGGACATCGCGATGGTGTTCCAGTCCTACGCGCTCTACCCGCACATGAGCGTGCGCGAGAACATGGCGTTCCCGCTCCGGCTGGCCAAGGTCGCCGACGCCACGGTGAAGTCCAAAGTGGAGGAAGCGGCGCAGATCCTCGACCTGACGCAGCACCTCGACCGCAAACCCGCCAACCTCTCCGGCGGCCAGCGGCAGCGGGTCGCGATGGGACGCGCGATCGTGCGCAGCCCCAAGGCGTTCCTGATGGACGAGCCACTGTCCAATCTGGACGCCAAGCTGCGCGGGCAGATGCGGACCTCGGTGTCGAAGATCCAGAAACAGCTCGGCACCACCACGCTGTACGTCACGCACGACCAAACCGAGGCGATGACGCTCGGCGACCGGGTCGTGGTGCTGCGGGCGGGGTACGTGCAGCAGATCGGTTCGCCGCAGTTCCTGTACGAACAGCCCGCGAACCTGTTCGTCGCCGGGTTCATCGGCTCGCCGTCGATGAACTTCATCCCGGCGACGCTGGAAGACGGCCAGCTGCGCAGCGCGCTCGGCTCCACGACACTGCCCGATCGCCTGCGCAGGCTGGTGGAGTCCGCGAACGCGCCGAGGGACGTCATCGCGGGCATCCGGCCGGAGCACTTCGAGGACGCCGCACTGGTCGACGCCGCGCAGAAGGGCGCGGGCGCCACGTTCACCGCCCGCGTGGACGTCCTGGAGTCGATGGGCTCGGAGAAGTTCGCCCACTTCAGCCTCGAAGGGGAGGCGGCGACCTCCTCGGAACTGGCCGAGCTGGCCGCGGATAGCGGATCCTCGGACGTCCCCGGCGACGAGTCGCAGATCGTGGCGCGGCTGTCCGCGGAATCGTCCACGGCGGAGAACCACGACGTCGAACTCTGGTACGACGCCGACAAGATCAAGCTGTTCGACCCCTCGTCGGGAAAGAACCTGACCTACTCGGAATAGTTCGGACGCGAAAGCCGGGGCCGTTCTTCGGGGCGGCTCCGGCCAGCGTTGCCGAGTCCATCCGCGCGAAGGCAGGAAGTTCATGATCGAGGAGTCCGCCGCGAGGTGGCGGAAGAGTAGTTACAGCGGCACGGGCGGCGGAAGCACGAACGACTGCGTAGAAGTCGCCATCGCCATGCATGAAGTTGGCGTGCGAGACACCAAGGACAGGGTCGGCGGGCAGCTCACTGTGACCGCGTCCGCCTGGTCGGCGTTCGTGCGGGCCACGATGCGCTGATCCCGAGCACGCGAAGCCGGGGCCGTTTTCCACAACGGCCTCGGCTTTTCGCGTTTCAGGCCGGTAGCTGGGGTAGCCGTAGTGGGAAATGACGCTCTATTGTGGACACAATTGCACGGCCACCAAGTCGTTTCCATGGTGGCGCGGTCGGATGGCACGGCGGCTCCGCCGGACGCCCGCCGTGTGGCGGGGGTTCGGTCAGGCGGCGCGGGGTTGTGCGGTGTGGATGGTGTTGGATCTTGGTCTTCGCCAGGGGTCCACGTGTTCGGGTGGGGTGAATTCGGGCATCCCGTTGATCATGCGGACTTTCCAGTCGCTGTTGTGCAACAGCCGGTGGTGGTGTCCGCAGAGGAGGACGAGGTTGCCGAGGTCGGTGGTGCCGCCGTTCCACCATTCTCGGACGTGGTGTGCGTCGCAGTGTCGGGGCTTTCGGTTGCAGCCCGGAAAAGCGCAACCGCCGTCGCGGATGGCGAGCATGAGGCGGAGGCCTTCGGTCACGATTCGTTTGGCGCGGCCGTATTCCAGTGGTTGTCCGTCGGTGCCGAGTACGGCGGGGATGACTTTGCAGTCACACGCCAGGATGCGGGCTTCGCTCGCGGTGATGCCGGTGACCAGGTCGAGGCAGGCGTGCCCGAGTCCCTTTTGGAGCAGTTCCAAGGGGATGGTGACGACGATGTCGCCTCGGGTGCTGCTGTGGTTCGGCGCATCCGGATGGCTCGCGGCCAGGTTGACCATCTCCATGAACGCATCCCCGTAGCGCTCGGCTCTACCGCGCACCAGCGGGTTGTCTTCCTTGTGGGGCTTGGCCAGCGGCTCAAGCAGTGCGAGGGTCTTCGCGCCGGACACCGGGTCGAGATAGCCCTCGAACTTGACTGAGCCGTCTTTGCCTTGGCGGTACCGGAAAGCACGCTTGGGTTCGGGGATGTCGCGGGGTTCCGCGCCGTCGGGGTCAAGGGTGTCACGCAACCGCCGACCGGCCGCGGCAACCTCCGCCGTGGTCGCGTTTCGAGCGAGATCGACCAGAGTCTTCTCAGTCTTCTCGCGCTCTTCGACCGGCACGGTGTCCGGGATGGCCTGCAGTGCCGACACGATCCCATCCACATGCAGTGGCGAAATCGCTCCCTCGGCGATGGCTTCTCTGGTCAGCGGCGCCGCAGCGGGAATTTCCGTGCCATCGATACCCCGGCTGGGGTTGATCGCGAGCGCCCGCGCCACCAGTTTTCGCACCGCAGCGGAGGAAGTCCGCGCTACCTCCGCCACCAACGCGGCGGTGGAGGGGTATCCGAGTTCACGTGTGCCGCCATTGTCGAGTTCCGCGATCACGTGGCAGAACCGGGATTCCTGCTGCCACAAGGACATCAACTCTTCCCGTAGCAGCGCGGCCTTCTCACGCGCAGCGAGCTGCCACAGCTCCCGCTGCGGTACAAGGGAAGAGCTCTCGGACACGCCACAATTCTACCGCGATCGCACAGAGGTTCGACTGGTCCATCCAGGTAACTATTCAGGTTGTTGTGAGGACTGTTGGTAGCCAAGGGTTTCCGGTGATGGCGTTGCGGAGTTCGGTGAGGATGTGGATGTTGTTCTTGCGGAGTGTGGAGATGTAGGCGCGGATGCGGAGCCAGGTGTGTGCGCCGTGTCGGGTGCGCCAGCCGCCGGAGATTTTGAGCTGGGCTTTGATCATGCGGAGGTCGCGTTCGGCTTGGTTGTTGGTGAACGGGACCGTCAGGTCGCGAGCGAAGCGCAGTGTGTCGTGCTGGTAGTCGCGTAAGCGTTTGAGCAGGCGATGCGTGGCGCCTTGCTGTCGTAGGGGTGCCAGCCGTCGTGGACCGCGACACCGCGAAAGGTCGGCAGGAGCCCGAATTCGTCCATCGCCTCGCTACCGCGCAGCGGGTGGGCAAGGTACGCGGTCAGCGTGGCGGTTTTGCAGGCGGTGTGCAGCCACCAGGTTTTGCCCTCGACCCGGATCCCGGTCTCGTCGAAATGCGCCACCGGCGCCGTCCAGCTGGGCGGCGCGGGCGACCGGGATGTGCTGGCAGGTCAGCAGATACGCGGCCAGCGCGGTCACGTTCGGCCCGTAGCACGCGGTAACGGTCGCGGCCCGTGGTGCGGCCGCCGCGGTCACGCGTCGGCACCCACGACACCGCAGTCGATGCAGCCGATGCTCGGTCACCGAGGGGCGCACCTCCGGCAGATCCACCACCTGCCGACGCGTCACACCAACCTTGTCACAGTGGCGCAGCCCCGTGCCGCAATCACCGCACGACGACGGAACATGCTCGACAACATGGTCGGATCGTCCACTAACGACAGACTTGCCCCTGGCGCTCCTGGCTGCTTGCCCCGTTTGCGACCAGTCTTGCCGCGCAACGACTTCGGCGCCGGTTTGCTGAACCGGTCCGATGACGGCGGCATCGACGAGTTACCCGAATTCGCACCGAGACGACGCTTCAACGAAGCGACCTCGCGCCGCAACTGGGTGATCTCCTCACGCGCACGATCAAGCTCCACCTTCTGCGCGGCAACCAACGCAGCCAGCTCATCGTACGACGGACGAACACCCTTCCCCACAACAAAGATCATCCCACACAGCCACTCACGACCCTCACTCGACCTGAATAGTTACCCATCCAGGTGAACTGTCGTCGATTATCCAAAGTGGACAAATGGAAAAGGCTGCGGGTAAGGGAAAAGTTCGGCTGCGCAAGAGGATAGCGTTATCGACGCGAGGGCGGCGACGACGAGGTTTCACGGGCTTGCCTTTCAGGAAGGGAGCTTCGGCAGGACGAACTCGGCGACCTTCCTCGCCTCGGCGCAGGTCCGGTCGTCCGCGACGCCGGTCGCGGTGTCGACGGCTTCGAACGCCGCCGACTCGACCTTCCCTTCGGCGCCAGGGGCTGGGCGTTCGACACGGAGGAAGCAGAACGCGGCGATCCTGGACTCGGTGGCGGGCTTGCCCGCCACGGTGACCTTCGTGCCGGTCGTCTCCGGCTTGCCGCGGTCGAAGGAGACCTTGACCCCGGAGCGGAGACAGCTGTGCTTGTCCACTGTGAACGCGCTCGGCGTCGAACCCTTTCCCAGCGCGGTGTCCGCGGCGTCACCGCTCAGCAGCTCGCACGGGTCGATCCGGCCGAGCGAGTTTTCGGGATAGGCGACGTGGGTGACGCGCTTGCCGGTCGCCGCGGTCAGCACGGCGCCCACGGCCGCGTCCGCCTTGCCACAGTTCGGTTTCGCGTCGCCCTCACCCGAGTCGAACGCGGACACCATGAGGCGCACGTGGTCGGCGAACACGACGTACCGCGTGCAGGACTGCTTGGCGTCGAAGGAACTCTGCTCGACGGTGACCCCGGCGGGGAGCTGCCCGCGGTAGTCGTACGGTTTGGCGGTCGGCTCGGTGTCCTTGGCGGGGCTGCCGACGGTGGTCGTGGTGCCGTCGGCGGTGACCTGGCAGCTGCCGAAGGAACCGTTCGTCCCGGCGGTGCCGAGCAGGCTGCAGAAGTCGACGGTGGCGAGGTCGCCGAGCGCCTCGGCCGCGGTGAGCGGACCGGCTGGCTTCGGCGGCGCGGAATTCGATGGGGTGCACGCCGAAAGGAACAGCACGACGGCGAGCAGGGCGGTGGCGGATTTCAGCGGTTTGCCTTTCTAGGCGGGAAGTTTGGGCAGCACGAACTCGGCGACCTTCTCGGCCCGCGCGCAGCTCTCGGCCGTGGCGGGTGCGTCGACCTCGTTCGCGGTGAAGACCACCGCTTCGCCGCGTCCGTTCGAGAGTCGTTCGGCGCGAAGCTTGCACGAGGATTTGTCACGGAGTTGGGAAAGCGTCTGACCCGCGACAGTGACCGTGGCCGTACCGTCGAACGTGCGGGCCGACAGGAACGTCACCTCGACCAGTGCCTTGGTACAGCTGTGCTTGCCGAGGCCGATCGGGCCCGGCGGGTACTCGTCTTCCAGCGCGGCGTCCGCTTCACGCCCGGCCAGTATCGTGCACGGATCGATCCTGGCCAGGGACTTCGCGGGGTAGTCGACGTGCTGGACGCGCTTCTCGGTCACCGCGGCCAGCGCACCCGCCACCGCCTTGTCGGCTTTGGCGCAGCGCTTTCCCGCGGTGTCGGAATCGTAGATCGAGACCGTGAGGCGCACGCTGTCGGCAAAGGCGAGATAGCGCGTGCAAGCGGGTCCGTCCTCCTTCGAGGTCTGTTCCACTCGCACACCGGGCGGCAGTGCGCCGGGGAACGGGTAGTCCGTCTCCCAAGATTCCCGTTGGGCATCGTTGGTGATGGGCCCGACCCCCACCGTGGTGGCTTGCGCGTCCGGCAAGGCCACGACGCAGGTCGAAAAGCTCCGGATGGTCTCGCGCGGCTTGGCGCCACCGGTGAGCGGGGGCAGGTCGAGCAGGCTGCAGAAGTCGACCGTGGTGAAGTCGCCCAGCGCCGCGGCCGCGGTGAGTTCCGCCGGTGGCGGTGCCGCGGCAGGCGGCGGCGGAGGTGCCGCCGAACAGCTCGTGATCATCAGAACCCCAGTCCCCAGTGATGCGGCGACGACGCGCACGCCAAGCCTCATGGCGGTCCTATCGCCGCTCGCGGCCGAAATGTCACGGCCGTTATCCGTTGGTGATCCTTATTGCTTGTCTGCGAGGAAGCTCCGCTCGACGCTGACGCCGGTGGGGAGCGCGTCGTGACAGTCGTCGGCCTTGCCCGCGGGTTCGGCGTTCCTGCCGAGGTCGACGAGGGTGGCGCTGACGTGGCGCCCCGGAAGGGACGGCTCGGCGCCGGTGGCGCCGAGCAGGCTGCGGAAGTCGATCGTCGCGAAGTCGCCAAGCGCTTCGGCCGCGGTAAGCGGGCCAGCGGAGGTGGACGGGGACACGCCGTTACCAGCAGCGC
This sequence comes from Amycolatopsis sp. CA-230715, assembly GCF_018736145.1. Taxonomy (GTDB): domain Bacteria; phylum Actinomycetota; class Actinomycetes; order Mycobacteriales; family Pseudonocardiaceae; genus Amycolatopsis. The sequence continues at coordinate 2,862,480 of NZ_CP059997.1, read as the reverse complement.
GGCGCCGATCTTCATGACCGCCTTATCGCCAAAGCGCATCGCGATGTCACCCTTCCGGCGGTGGTCAGGCGCCGTTGTCATGCGGTGGTGATCGTTCTCGTCCGCCGAACCGGTTTTTCCCGCCAGCTCGCAACCTTTTCGGTCGTCGACCCGTAGTAGGGCGCGTACAGGACGTACTGACGACTGGAGGGAACTAGATGAGACTCGTATCGTCCCGCGCACGGCTGGCCGCGATGGTCGCGATCGGTGGCCTCGCGATCGGGCTGGGCGCCCAGGCCGCGAGCGCACGGCAGGATGAGAACTGGCGTTGGGAACGGCCGCTCGACAGCGCGGTCGACCTGACTTATTCCGGCGTCGCCGCGACCGGCGCGTCCGATGTCTGGGCGGTGGGTGCCAAGAGCAAAGCCACGGGCTGGCAGGAACCAGCGCTCTCGCACTACGACGGCAAGGGGTGGACGGATGTTGCGCCCGCGCCGGTCGTCGCCAAGAGCGCGCGCTTCGACCTGGCCACGGCGAACGCACCGGATGATGTGTGGGCCGCGGGGACGACAGCGGTACCGCATTCGCCGGGGGAGCCGATAGGTGAGGGTGAGCCGGAAATCGTCCAGCACTGGGACGGTGAATCGTGGACGAACGTGGCACGGCCGGTACCGGCGCCGGGCTGGCAGTCCTTTTCCTTCAGCCTGGCCACTATCGGACGGGACTCGGTGTGGCTGGTCAGTGACGACTACCAGTATTCGACAATGGTCCATCGTTACCGGATGGAGCGCTGGGACGGTGAGAACTGGCAGAGCGTGGTGCTGCCCCCGGCGCCGAACGGTAAGGCGCCGGAACCGCTGCGGGTCGTGGCCAGCGGAGGTAAGGGGGCCGCGGTCACCGCACAGACGACCGGGGACGACGGGACGATCGTCCCGCTGTTGTACCGCTGGGACGGTCGCGTGTGGACTGTCCAGGTGATTCCGGCGCCCGCGGGCTGGTCGGCGAACCGGCTCGCGGTCGATCCGGCTGGAGCGGTGTACGTCCTGCGCAGGCCATCCGAAGAAAGTTCACTCCTGAATTCCGTGGTCCGCTGGGACGGCCGGACTTGGACGGAGCTGCCGACCACCCCGTTTTCCGAGGTCAACACGATCACCGTGGACGCGGACGGCAGGCTCTGGGCGGCTGGTCGGCGGCCCGCGGAAGGTGCGCACGGCCAGTTCGCAGTGTACGACGGCAAGGAATGGCGTCTGGAAGACCTGCCCGAGGACGGCACCTCCCGCACCAACTCGGCCGCGGTGTTCGAGCTGAAGCTCGTTCCCGGCACCAGGAAGCTGGTCGCCGCGGGCGCGTTCGGCACGGGTGCTCGCGGAAGCAATTGGGGAATGCTTCTTTCCAAGGGATGAATGATCTTCCGGTGAAATCGAAAGGTGAAAGTCCTCATGGGAAATGGGTGGTAATCGATGGAACGCATACCGGGCCGGTTGCGGCTCGTCATCGCGGCAGTGGTCAGCGGTGTGGTGCTCGGTCCGAGCGCACAGGCGGCGCACGCGGACGACGGCTGGCGGCTCGAACAGCCGCTCGCCAGTGCGGTCAACCGGATCTACAGCGACGTCGCGGCCACGGGCGGTGACAACGCCTGGGCGGTCGGCATGAAGAGCGACGCCGGGGGCATCGCGCTGGCGCACTACGACGGCAAGGCCTGGACCGATGTCGCACCGGCGCCGGTGACCGGGCCCGCGCGGCTCGACGTGGTCGCGGCCGCGGCACCCGACGACGTCTGGGCGGCGGGTTCGGCGAGCGGGGTGGCCGCGGCGGACGTCCGCGCGCACCGCGCGACGCCGTCGGGCCCCGGTGGGGCCAGCCTCGTCCAGCACTGGGACGGCAAGGCGTGGCGGGCGATCGAGCGCCCGACGCCCGCGCCGGGCTGGCAGTCCTTCGTTTCCGACATCGCCGCCTTCGGCGGGAATTCGGTGTGGTTGACCGGGTTCGACTTCCAGGAGTCCACCAGCTCGTACGAGTACCGGCTGGAGAAGTGGGACGGCAAGGCGTGGCAGAAGGTCGCGCTGCCGCCGGGGCCAGGAGGGAAGACGCCGACGCCGTGGACGATCGTGGGTTCCGGTCCCGAGGACATCACGGTCAGCGCGGAGGTGACCGAAGGAAAGAAGGCGACGCCGCTGCTGTACCACTGGGACGGTCACGTGTGGACAGTCCAGGAAGTGCCGGTGCCCTCGGATTACCCGACCGGCTGGATCGCGAACCGCATCGCCGCGGACCCGAAGGGCGGCGTGTACGCCGTGGGCAGGCAGAACAAGTGGGACCCGACCCAGGACCCCGGGTTCGTCGCGCACTGGGACGGCAAGCAGTGGGCCTCGCTGCCCGCGAGCCCGTTCACCGAGGCGAATGCGACCACAGTGGACAATGACGGCAGGCTGTGGACGGCGGGCTGGGCCGGCGGAGAGCCGCACATGCGGTTCGCCGTGTGGACCGGCGAGGAGTGGCAGAAGGAGGACCTGCCCGCCGAGGGCACCGCGCACTCCGAGCAGAGTTCGGTGCTGGCCATGACCCCGGTGCCCGGTACGAAGAAGCTGCTCGCCGCGGGCCTGTTCAGCTCGAACAACCTCAAGAACACCTGGGGAATGCTCGCCGCCAAGGGCTCATGACGGCTTTCCCGACACCGAAAGTAACTCCTATAGAGGCCGACCGATCCTGATGCCCTGAAGGTGGCTTTCGGGGACTTGAACGCCCCGAAGGTCACTTTCGGGGCACGTCGCCGCCCAACGGCGGCCATCCCTGAAGGCACCCGGAGGGGCCATTAGGGGGCGCGTCATTCTTCGGCGCGATGCGGCGCCCGCTCACCGGGGCGAGGATGGGGTGCAAAGGGTACGTCCGGCGAAGCAGGAGAGGGAGATTTCCATGAGCGGCACCAGTTTGTCCCGCCCGCGCAGCGGCCGGATGCTCGGCGGCGTGTGCGCGGGCCTCGCCAGGAGGTTCGGCACGACGCCGGGCAAGATGCGCCTGCTGTTCGTGGTCTCCTGCATCCTGCCCGGCCCGCAGTGCCTGATCTACCTCGTCCTGTGGGTGGTCATTCCGGAGGACTGAAGCTGGCGATGAACCACTCCCGGCCGAGCAACAGGCCGAACACCGGGGCGGGCAGCTTCACCAGCACCCGGAAGACCGCCGCCGAGCGCCCGCTGCCGCGCAGCACGGACTCGTGCGCGGCGAGCGCGGCCTGCTTCTGCCGCGCGTACCGCCGCAGGTCGAACCGGTGCGTGATCGCCGAGCGGGGGCTGTAGAGCAGCGAGTCGTAGCCGAACGGGATCCGGAGCAGCTTGGTCAGGCGCACCAGCCGGTCCAGGGCGTCGCGCGGCATGGTCGCTTCCAGCACGGCCGGTGTCCCGGCGAGTTCGGCGGCCCGCTTGCCGACCTCGTGCACCCGCACGTGGTCCCGGTGGCCGTAGCCGCCGTTCTCGTCGTAGGTCAGCAGCGTGGAAGCGCGTTCTTCGCGCAGCAGTGCGGCCAGCCGTCCAGCGGCCTCTTCGACGGGCACCCTGACGAAACGCGGGCGGTCCGGGGGATCCGGGTAGAGCAGCGGCCCGTGCCCGCTGTCGGCGTACCCGAGGTGCTCGACGCGCTGCACGCCGAGGATTCGCGCGCTGGCGCGGAGTTCGTCGAGCCGGGTGGGTTCGCTTTCCCCGATCACGCCGTCGGTGGCGACCGCGATCACCACGCGGTGCCCGTCGTCGGCGGCGCGGGCGAGGGTGCCGCCGGTGAGCAGGGCCTCGTCGTCGGGATGCGCGTGGAACGCGACGATGGTGCTCATGTGCGCCGCGTCCGCACGGCTTCGATGACCTCGTCGTCCCACCGGTGCGTGCGGATCAGCCGATACCGCTCGCCAGCCACCCACATGTACGCCTCCGCCTCCGTCCGGTCGCCGATCAGGTCCGCCTGCCGCAGCATCGCCACCACCGGCACGAATTCCTCGTCGTGCCAACGCTGCGCGACGCGCGCCCTGTCCAGGAACGCGCCTTCGTCCTGCATCAACCGGAACCCCCACGCCTCGACGTGTTCGCCGAGTTTCGCGTAGTCCCAAGGATCCGAGACCAGCACGGCCGCGCGCGCCTGCCCGGTCAGCGGGACGCGTTCGAGGAACAGCCGCCGGTAGTCCTTGACGATCAGGTCGCCGCGGAACCGGATCCCGCTCGGGTTCAGCTTCGTCCTGACCACGGTCACGTAAGCCTCTATTGTGGACAGTCCGAGCGCGTGCGCGACGGAGACCCGGTGGTGCCCGTCGATGATGAAGTGCAGCTCGCCGACCCGGTACACCTCGATCGGCGGAATGTGCTCGCCGCGCCGGGTCGCGAGCGCGAGCCGTTCCCACCGCTCGCGCACGCGCGCCGAGGTCGGCCGGAACCGCCGGTCGAAATCACGGCCACGGTCCACGCTGCCGACGATCGAATCGAGCCGGATCACGCGCGCCCCGATCCGGCGCTCGCTCTGGTAGCCCAGCGCGTCCACGACTTCGGTGAACGGCAGCATGATGTTGACGTCGTCGGGTTCGCCGCGCAGCCACTTCGCCAGCCGCGACAACACCTGCCGCCGCCTGGCGCGGAGGAAGTCGTGTTCGGCGTCGGCGCGCGGGAACCCGGTGTCCCTGCTGGGGCTCACGATGTCACGTCCGCGCGCTCGAACTCCATCACGTGCCGCCCGACCACGTTGCGCACCACGGTTTCCCCCATCCTCCGGTCGGGCACGTCCTCGCCATAGGGATGGATGTGCCCGTGCAGCAGCCATTTCGGGTTGAGCCGCGCGACGACCTGGTGCAGGCAGGCGAATCCGCGGTGCGGCGGATCGTCGCGATCGCCGACGCCGAGCGGGGGCGCGTGCGTCAGCAGGACGTCCACACCGCGGCCGTCACGGCGGCGACGGCGCTCCGCGCGGCGGACGAGCCCGCGTGCGCGGCGCGCCTGCTGGCGTTGCGTCCACTGGTTCGGCCCGTCGTTGTACCGCACCGAACCGCCGAGCCCCGCCACGCGCAGCCCCGCGACGTCGACCACGCGGCCGTCCGCGTTCACGCCGCCTTCCGGGCCGGGCCACGAGACCGGGAAACCGTCCTTCATGGACAGTCCGCCGTACCGGGTGAACCCGCTGAGATCCGCGTCGTGGTTGCCCGGCACGAAAACGCAGGGCGCGTCGAGCGCGGCCGCGAGGAAACCGAGGTAGGCGTACGGCAGGTCGCCGGCGCCGATGACGAGATCGGCGGAGCAGCCGCGGACCGCACCGGCCCACAACCGCTCGTCGACCTCGTCGGCGACCACCAGCGCACGCAGCATGCGCCGAGGATACGTCCGCGCGGCTACTTTCCGCCGCGCGCGAGCCCCGGGTCCTTCATGATGATCGCGGTGATCGCGACGATCCAGATGACGGCCATGGCGAGGCCCCAGAACTTCACGTTGGTCAGCAGGCGTGGCATGAGGAAACCCCCGTGTCTCGGGTGGTGGAAAAAGGACGGTGGGTGAAGACCGCGGCCTCAGAGCCAGCGGTTCTTCCTCAATATTCGGTACAGCAGCAGGCAGATCGCGAGGATCACGCCCATCACGAGCGGATAGCCGAACCGCCAGTGCAGTTCCGGCATGAAGTCGAAGTTCATCCCGTAGATGCCGGCACCCGCGGTCGGGACCGCGACGATGCCCGCCCACGCGGTGATCTTGCGCATGTCGGTGTTCTGCTGCAGCGTGATCTTCGCGAGCGTCGCGTCGACCAGTGTGGTGAGCAGTTCGTCGAAACCGGCGACGCGTTCGGAAACGGTGGTGAGGTGGTCGTCGACGTCGCGGAAGTACGAGCGCACCTCGTCCGGCACGAGCCGGGTGTAGCCCTCCGCGAGCCGCTTGAGCGGGGTCGCCAGCGGCATCACCGCGCGGCGCAGTTCGAGCACCTCGCGCTTCATGAAGTAGATCGTTTCGGCGGTGACCGAGGAGCGCGGCGCGAACACCAGCGTCTCCATCTCGTCGATGTCCTCTTCGAGGTGGTCGGTGACGTCGAGGTAGTGGTCGACCACGTGGTCGGCGATGGCGTGCAGCACGCTGGCCGGGCCGTGGCGGAGCGTGTCGGGCTCGGAGTCCAGCTCGGCGCGCAGGCGGGCGAGCCCGGAGTGGTTCCCGTGCCGGACGGTGATGATGAAGTCCTTGCCGAGGAACGCCATCAGCTCGCCGGTCTCGACGATCTCGTTGGCCGTGCTCGGCGACTCGTGCTCGACGTACCGGACGGTCTTGAGGACCATGAACAGCGTTTCGTCGTACCGCTCGAGCTTGGGCCGCTGGTGCGCGTGCACCGCGTCCTCCACGGCCAGCTCGTGCAGGCCGAACGTGTCGGCGATGCCCTGGATCTGCTCCTCGTCCGGCTCGTGCAGGCCGATCCAGACGAACCCGTCGCCCCGCTCGCGGACCTCCTTGATCGCCTCGGTGTGCGACCACCGGCCGGACTGCCGCGCGCCGTCGACGTAGATGGCGCAGTCGACGACGTAGGCCGACAGGGGCACCGGAATGGGCGGCGCGACCTGTGCTGGCTTGCCGTTTCCGCGGCCGCGAAGGCCGCCGAGGGAGGGAATCGCAGGCATGGCAACTCCTGTCGGTACACGAGAACGCGAGTCGTACGGGGTTACGACGTGCCGCGCGGGTACTGATCCGCCCGGCTGCCAGCGTCCTGGTGCGTACCGGCGCCTACCTGGAAGGCAGGAGGTCGGCCGGTGTGCTGAGGACGCTGGTGGTACTAGGGAGCGGACTATCGCCGGTACTCATATCGCGTACCTCACCTCCTTCGGCCGACGTGGTGATGCTCGCGTTGACGGACGAACACCGATCATTGAGGCTACTCCTCAACGTCTACTCGTGTCGCTCCAGGGCCAAATGGTGTTACCGGGCGCACGATTCGCGACAGGAGGAATGTTCGTGCAGTTCGGCCGGTACTACGAGGAGTTCGAGGTCGGCGCGGTGTACAAGCACTGGCCTGGCAAGACGGTCACCGAGTACGACGATCATCTGTTCTGCCTGATCACGATGAACCACCACCCCCTGCACCTGGATGCGCACTACGCGGGCGAAACCACTGACTTCGGGAAGAACGTCGTGGTCGGCAACTACGTCTATTCGCTGCTGCTGGGCATGTCGGTGCCGGACATTTCCGGCAAGGCGATCGCGAACCTCGAGGTCGAATCACTCAAACACGTGAAGCCGACGTTCCACGGTGACACGATCTACGGCGAAACCGAAGTACTGGACAAGACCCCGTCGAAGTCGAAGGACGACCGCGGCGTGGTCTACGTGGAGACTCGGGGCTACAAGCAGGACGGGCTCATCGTCTGCACGTTCCGCCGCAAGGTCATGGTGCCGAAGCGGTCCTACGGCGAGACCCGCGGCGGCGAGCAGCCTGGCCGTCCGGTACCGCACGAATAGCGAAGGGGAGCAAGTGGGGATCGGGCTCGACGAGATCAAGCAGCGCCTGACCAGGTTCGCCGAGGTGGAGGCGGCCGACTCGTCACCGCTCTACGCGCATCTGGCGGCGAAGGCGGCCGAGGACGACGAAGTGGCGGGCCTGCTGGAGGGGGCACCGGCGGGTGAGGCGCGCCCGAACCTGCTGCTCGCCGCGGCGCACCGGCTGATCCAGGCCGACCCGATCCACCCGCTGTCGCGGTACTACCCGACGCTCGGCGGGTTCGACGGCGTCGATTCGGAGACTTGGCCGCTGTTCCGGGAGTTCCTGCTGGGGCGCGCGGACAAGGCGAGGGAGATCATCGGCTCCCGGTACACGCAGACGAACGAGGTCCGCCGCGCCGCGCTGCTGTACCCGGCGGTCGCGGCCGCCGCGAAGGCCGCCGGCGGGAAGATCGCGCTGCTGGAGGCCGGCTGCAGCGCCGGGCTGCTGCTCGGGCTGGACCGCTACGGCTACCGGTACCAGTGCGACGGCGGCGAGCAGCTCGTCGCCGGACCGGCGAAGACCCCGGTCGGGCTGCACTGCGCGCTGGAGCTCGCCGAGGGCGCGGTGGCACCGAAGCTGCCGAAGAAGCTGACCATCGCGGCGAAGGCCGGGCTGGACCGGATGCCGGTGGACGCCGCCGACGAGGACGAGCTGGCCTGGCTCGAAGCGTGCGTGTGGGCGGACCAGCCGGACCGGATCCGGCTGCTGCGCACCGCGGCCGCCGCCCAGCGCAAGGACGTCCCGGAGCTGATCACCGGCGACGCCGTCGACGATCTCGCGGCCACCGCCGCCCGGTTCCCCGCGGAGCTGCCGCTCGTGGTGCTCACCAGCCACCTGTTGCCGTACCTGGAAGAGCCGCGGCGCGAGGCGTTCGTCGACGCGGTGGCCGCGCTCGCCTCGGACCGTCCACTGTGGTGGGTCAGCGAGGAGGCGTACGACGTCGGGCTGAAGTACGTGCTGCCGGGCAGGGACGATCTGGTCTTCCGCGGGGAAAGCACCCTCGGGCTCGTGCACTGGGAAGGCGGCAAGGCCGAAGCGAAGGCGCTCGCCCGCACGGCGCCGCACGGCCAGCGGATGGAATGGCTCGCGGGCTGAAACTTCTTCCGCTCCGGATGTAGTGAACGGCGGGCGTGCTTCGACATCCTGTCGACGGCGCTCGACGGGAGTGCCGAACGACGTGGAACGGGGCGGGAAGATGACGGAGACCGGGATCGAACGGGTGCGGTCGGCGGACGGTTCGGAGATCGCGTTCGCGCGGTCGGGGCGGGGACCGGCGGTGATCCTGATCGGCGGCGCGTTCAACGACCGGTCGACGACCACCGCGCTGGCCGAGGGGCTCGCCGCGGAGTTCACCACCTATCGGTACGACCGCCGCGGCCGCGGCGACAGCGAGGACCGCGCGTCGGAGGTGGCCGTCGCCCGCGAGGTCGAGGACATCGCGGCCCTGATCGAGCACGCGGGTGGCAAGGCGGCGCTGTTCGGCCACTCCTCGGGCGCCGTCCTCGCGCTGGAGGCCACCGCGGCCGGGCTCCCGGTGACCAAGGTGGCCGTCTACGAGCCGCCGTACGGGACGGTCACGGAAGAGAGCAGCGTGGCGGCGGACCGGGTGGTCGAACTCGCCGAGGCCGGTGACCGCGACGGCGCGGCTGCCGAATTCCTGCGGCTGACCGGCGCCCCGGCGGAGGTCGTCGACGGGATGCGCGGCGACGCGAACACGTGGGCCTACCTGACCGCGCAGGCGCACACCCTCCCGTACGACATCGCCGTCTGCGGGCTCGGGCAGCCCGCCGAGCGCCTGTCCGCCATCGGCGTGCCCGTCCTCGTCATCGACGGCGGCGACAGCGACGAGGCGATGCGCGCCGGGTCTCGCGCGGCTGCGGACGCGGTGCCCGGCGCGCAGTACCGCACGCTGCCCGGCGAGGACCACGGCATCCTGCGGGAGCCCGCCGCGCTCGTGCCCGTGGTCGCCGAATTCCTGGGCTGAGCGCGGTTGTGGGGTGAGCGAGCGGGGGTGAGGATGGCCGCCATGGGTATCGACGACACCTGGTTCACGCCCTTGACCCCGCTCGCGTTCCTCGAACGCAGCGCGGAAGTGTTCGGGGAGAAGGAGGCGATCGTCTACGGCGAGCGCCGGGTGACCTACCGCGAGTTCGCGGCGGAGGTCACGCGCGTGGCGAACGCGTTGCGGGCAAGCGGTGTCGAGCCGGGTGACCGGGTCGCCTACCTGCTGCCGAACATCCCCGAGATGCTCGTGGCGCATTTCGCGGTTCCGCTGGCGGGTGCGGTGCTCGTCGCGGTGAACACCCGGCTGGCGCCCGCCGAGATCAAGCACATCCTCGGCCATTCGGGCGCGAAGGTCCTGGTGGCCGACGCCGGGCTGCACGCGTCGGTGCCCGAGGACCCCGGGGTGGGCGAGGTCGTGACGGTGACCGATCCGGCCTCCGGCGCGAGCCCGGATCCCCGCGTCGGCGGCATCTCCTACGACGACCTGCTCGCGCGCGGCAGCGACGAGCCGTTGCCGTGGACCGTCGCCGACGAGCGCGGCACCATTTCGATCAACTACACCTCGGGCACCACGGGGCAGCCCAAGGGCGTCATGTACCACCACCGCGGCGCGTACCTGAACTCGCTCGCCGAGATCGTCCATTCGCGGCACACCACGGAAAGCCGCTACCTGTGGACGCTCCCGATGTTCCACTGCAACGGCTGGTGCACCACCTGGGCGGTGACCGCGATCGGCGGCACGCACGTGTGCCTGCGCGCGGTCGACGCGGCGGAGATCTGGCGCCTGCTCGAAGCCGAGCGGATCACCCACCTCAACGGCGCGCCGACCGTGCTGGTGACCATCGCGGGCCACGACGGCGCCCACCCGCTCGACCGCGAGGTCCTGGTGACCACGGCGGGCGCGCCGCCCAGCCCGACCGTCATCAAGCGCATGGAATCCCTCGGCGCGAAGCTCGTGCACGTCTACGGGCTGACCGAGACCTACGGCCCGTACACGGTGTGCGAGGCGCAGGACGGGTGGACCGCGCTCGACGTGGACGCCCGCAGCAGGCTCCAGGCCCGTCAGGGCGTCGGCATGATCGTCTCCGACGGCGTGCGCGTGGTGGACGACGAGATGAACGACGTCCCGCGTGACGGGGCCACCATGGGCGAGGTCGTGATGCGCGGCAACAACGTCATGTCGGGCTACTTCGCCGATCCCGAAGCGACCGAGAAGGCGTTCCGCGGTGGCTGGTTCCACTCGGGCGATCTCGGCGTGCGTCATCCCGACGGGTACATCGAGCTACGGGACCGGGCGAAGGACATCATCGTGTCCGGTGGCGAGAACATCTCGACGATCGAGGTCGAAGCCGCGCTCGACTCGCACCCCGCCGTGCTGGAAGTCGCCGTGGTCGGGGTGCCCGACGAGAAGTGGGGCGAGCGGCCGAAGGCGTTCGTGGTGCTGCGGCCTGGCCAGTCCGTCGAGGCGGACGAACTGCTCGACCACGTGCGCGAGCGGATCGCGCGCTACAAGGTGCCGAACGCGGTCGACTTCGTCGGCGAGCTGCCGAAGACCTCCACCGGGAAGATCCAGAAGTTCCAGCTGCGCGAACGCGAATGGGGTGACCGCACTTCGCGCGTGCAGGGCTGAGCGCTGCTTCGGTGGGATGTCGCATGCCCCGAAGGTGACCTTCGGGGCACGAGTACGTTCGTGCGCCGGCCGATTAGAGGCGGCGCGGGAGGGCGTTCCAGTCACGCAGCGCAGTCGTCAGGTCCGCGACAAGCGCACCTGATTGCTCCAGTGAGGCGTATTCGCGGGCATCGACCCAGCGGACGGCCAACGCGTCGTCACCGGGGCGCGGATCACCGTCGGCGATCGTGCAGAAGTAGTCGTGGATCTCGAACGGGCCCCGCACGACCGTCCCCGCGAGCGCGCCCGGCCGCACGAGCAGGCCGGTTTCCTCGCTCATCTCCCTGCTGACGGCCTCGGCGTCGGTCTCGCCTGGCTCCACCTTGCCGCCGGGGAGCGACCACTGGCCGCGGCCGGGGTCGTTCGCGCGGAGGACGAGGAGCAGCCTGCCGTCGGCGTCGTGCACGATCCCGCCGACACACCGCACCGGTTCGGGGGCTTCAGGATCCATTTTCCGAGGCTATCGAAGGTGAGCACGGCCACCTTGTACACGGAGAGTAGTTGTGCGGTACAATTCCCGCGGTGCACTGACCCAAGCGCGGGACTTTCCTCCCGCGCCGCCGTCCGGTGCGGTACAACGTAAGAGATTTGTGAAACGTGCAAGACCGGTGCCGACGCAAGAGACGGGATTGATCGTTGTGAACGCGAAGAAGCTACTGGGTTTGGCAGCCATCGCGTTGGTTCTGTTCTTCGTGATCGCCCAGCCAGGACACGCCGCGGGTCTGGTCAACAACAGCATCCAGTTCCTTCGCGACGCCGCGGAGTCCGTGATCACCTTCGTCAGCAACATTTTCCGCTGACCGGCGCTAGGCTGGTCAGATGTTCGCCCCACGCGATCCCGACGAGTACCTCCTCGAAACCGAGCGACGGGTCATCCGGATCCGGCGGCACTGGGCGGTGCTGCTGTGGGACAGCTTCGAGGCCGTCGCGCTGATCGCGATCTGCGTGCTGGTGTCGTACCTGCTGCCGCCCGCGATGTACGTCGTGCAGAACATCCTCTGGTACGCGGCGCTGCTCGTGGTGCTCCGCTTCGCCTACAAGGTCATCGAGTGGTGGGTCGAGCGGCTCGTGGTCACCGACAAGCGGTTCGTGATGACCACCGGCGTCATCACCACCAAGGTGCTGATGATGCCGATCAGCAAGGTCACCGACCTCACCTACGAGCGCTCCATGACCGGCCGCATGTTCGGCTACGGCACGATGGTCGTCGAGTCGGCCGGTCAGATCCAGGCGCTGAACAAGATCGACTACCTGCCGCGGCCCGAAGAGTTCTACGACACGATCTCCGAGCTGGTCTTCGGCGACAAGCAGAAGCAGCAGGAGCGCTTCTCGATGATCAAGGCCCAGCGAGCTGCCCGAGGCAAGAAGATGGTCGGCTAGCGCGGCTTCGCCGCTTACGAAAGACCAGCGCGCGGTACCGACGGGCGGGTGACCTGCGTCATCGGTCAGAATGTGATCGATGCGCATCGACCTGCACGCCCATTCCACCGCCTCGGACGGCACCGACAGTCCCGGCGGGCTGATGCGCGCCGCCGCGAGCGCGGGCCTCGACGTCGTGGCGATCACCGACCACGACACCACCGCGGGCTGGCAGGAGGCGTTCGACGCGCTGCCGCCCGGCCTGACCGTGGTTCCCGGTGCGGAGCTTTCCTGCGTCTCCACGCACGACCACGGCTACGGCATCAGCGTGCACCTGCTGGCGTACCTGTTCGACCCCGCGTCGCCGAGGGTGGTCGCCGAGCAGCAGCGGCTGCGGATCGAACGGCGCGCGCGGGTGCGGGCGATGGCCACGCGCATGGCGGCCGACGGGCTCCCCGTGGACGCCGACGAGATCATGGGCCTGCTGCCGGAGGATTCCCCCGCGGGCAGGCCGCACCTCGCGCAGGCGCTCGTCCGCGCCGGGCTCGTTAGCACCGTCGACGAGGCGTTCGCCGAATACCTCGGCGGGAAGCGCGGCTACTACCTCCCGCGCGAGGACACCCCGGTCGAAGACGCCATCGAGATGATCACCGAAGCGGGTGGTGTCACCGTGCTGGCGCACGCCTTCGCGCACACGCGCGGGTACACGGTCTCGGCGGAGACTATCGCGAAGCTCGCGCAACGCGGCCTCACCGGCGTCGAGGTGAACCACCCGAACCACGACGACGAAGCCCGCGAGCAGATGTCCGAGCTCGCCCGCGACCTCGACCTGGTGCGCACCGGGTCGAGCGACTACCACGGCACGAACAAGACCATCAGGATCGGCGCCGAGACCACCGATCCCGACCAGTTCGAGGCACTCGTCTCGCGCGCCTCGGGCACCCGCGTGCGGACCGGGGAACGGCCGTGAACATCGCGGAGTTCTTCGACGCCAAGCTGTTCATGGCGGCCACGATCACGCTGATCGTGATCATGGACCCGCCCGGCACGGTGCCGGTGTTCCTCAGCCTCACCGGGCGCAAGTCGCCCGCGGTGCGCGCGAAGGCGGCGCGGCAGGCCGTGCTGGTGTCGCTGCTGGTGATCAGCCTGTTCGCGGTGGCGGGCCAGGCGATCCTGTCCTACCTCGGCATCGGCATCCCCGCGCTGCAGGGCGCCGGCGGGCTGCTGCTCCTGCTCATCGCGCTCGACCTGCTGACCGGCAAGGGCAGCACCGACCCCGAGGTCGCCGAAGACGTCAACATCGCGCTCGTCCCGCTCGGCACGCCGCTGCTGGCCGGGCCCGGTGCGATCGCGGCGACGATCGTGTACGTCCGGCAGGCCGACGGGCACGCGGGCGCGTACATCGCGCTCGGCGCGTCGATCGTGATGGTGCACTTCGTGCTCTACATCTGCCTGCGCTTCTCCGGCGTGGTGATCCGGGTGATCAAGGAAAGCGGCATCACGCTGCTCGCCAAGATCGCGGGCCTGCTGCTCGCCGCGATCGCGGTGCAGCTGGTGGCGAACTCGGTGCGCGGGTTCATCGCGACGCCCTGACGCGAGCCTTCACGAGATGTGTCGGTGGGGCCCCGTACCGTGGTGTCCGTGGAGCAGATCGGGTTCGAGTTCGACGTCCAGCCGCGCAGGCTGAGCAAGGTCAGCCCGGCGAGGCTGGCCACCTTCGACGACTGCCCGCGCCGGTACCGGCTGGCCTACCTCGAACGGCCCACCCCGCAGCGCACCGGGCCGTGGGCGCACAGCACGCTCGGCGCGGTCGTGCACAACGCGTTGCGCGCCCTGTTCGACCTGCCGGTGCGGAAGCGGACGCCGCAGCGGGCCGCCGCGCTCGTCACCACGCACTGGAAGGACGCCGGTTTCGCGGACGCGGCGCAGGCCGCGATCTACCGCGAGCGCGCGCAGGGCTGGGTTTCCGACTACGTCGAGTCGAACGACGTCGAGATGGACCCGGTCGGCCTGGAGCGGTGGGTCTCGGCGCCGGTCAACCCGGAGACCGGGGAGCACGCCAACCCGACGATGATCATCGAAGGCAGGGCGGACCGGATCGACCAGCGCGGTCGCGAGCTGGTCATCGTCGACTACAAGACCGGTAAGCGCGCGCCGGACGAGCACGAGGCGCGCGCGTCGCAGGCGCTCGCGATGTACGCCGTCGCCGCCGCGCGCACCTTGCGCTTGCCGTGCCACCGCGTGGAACTGCACCACCTGCCCAGCGGCACGGTCGCGGCGGCCGAGCACACCGCCGACAGCCTGCGCCGTCAGCTCGTGCGCGCCGAGGAGACCGCCGAGGACGTGCGGATCGCGACCGATACCCTGGAGGCTTCGGGCGAGCAGGACGCCGCAGACCCGGCGTTTCCCCCACGCCCGTCGAGACGGTGCTCGTGGTGCGACTTCCGCCCGAGCTGCCCGGCGGGCCAACAGGCCGCGCCGGCCGCGAAATCGTGGGATTTGCTTGCGCCGTAAGGAATCGCACGCGGGACGAAGGAGACAGGTGGGACCCGACACCGACGAGCTCGAGCCGGTGAACTGGCCGTCGCACGAAGGCAGGCTGCCCGATCCGCGCCATCCCGCCACCAAGCCCGACGGTTCCGCCGAGTCCGGGGAATCGCCCGGCACCGCGGATTCCCCGGCCACCAAGGAATCCGCCGAGCCGCCCGAAACCGCCGAAGCCGTCGACTCGGCGGGTTCCGCGGCGACCGCCGCCGACACCGGCAAGCGGCCTCGCCGGTGGTGGCGCGGGCTCACCGGCTCGCTCGCCGCGGGCATGGTCGTGCTCGCGATCGTGGTGCTGGGGGCCGGTGCGCTCGCCTACTTCGGCCCCACCGAAGGGCCAGGACTGCCATCGCTGGTGGCGCACCCGGCCGCCGCCGCGGTCGCGCTGGGCGCGCAACGGGTCGTCGACCGCAGGTCCGGTGCCGTCGCCGGTGCCGCCGCCGTGGTGCTGCTCGCGGCCGTCGCCGGGATCCTCGTCTTCTTCTGGTGGTTCTGACCCGTCAGGGGCGGGCGAGCCAGGTGCGCCACAGGGGCAGCAGGGTGGCCAGCAGGGCCGCCGGGTTTTCGGTGTTGGGGGAGTGCGCGCTGCCCGGGATCGACAGGAACGGCACGTCGAGGCGGCGCGCCATGTCCTGCTGTTCCGGCACGCTCCACGCGTCGTCGCCCTCGCCGGTGACGACCGCGCACGGCGTGCCGCCGCGCCGCAACGCGTCGGCCAGTTCGGAGACCCGGTCTGGCTCGGTGCGCAGCGCCGTGGCCATGCCGAGCAGGCCGGGCGCGCTCGACGCGGTGAACCGGTGCCGGTAGAAGTCCTTCAACGCGGGCGAAACCTTCGCCCACGCCTCGAACTTGGCGCTCACTTCTTCCCGCACCGCGTAGGCCGCGGCGAGCCCTTCCGGCGTTCCTTCGCGCAGCAGCGGTTCACCGATGCCCAGCGCCGCCCGGCGGGCGCCGTCGGGAAGGTGCCGGGGGCCGGTGTCCATCAGGACCAGCCCGGCGATCGGCGCGCCCGCCAGCACGGCCGCCCGCACGACCAGCCCGCCGAAGGAGTGCCCGAGTAGCAGCACCGGTTTCCCGCCCTCGCCGAGCGCGGTGACCAGTTCGGCCACCACCTCGCCGAGCGCGGCGGGCAGGTACGCGGTTTCGTCCTCGGGGCCGCCGGATTCGTACTGCCCGGGAAGATCGATCGCGACGGCCTCGAACCCCGCCTCGGCGAGGCCGTCGAGCAGTGGCGCGAAATCCTCCTTCGACCCCGTGTAGCCGGGGACGAGGAGGACTGTGGCATCCGACGGCGCCGTCGTGCGCAGCGCCGCGATCGGCCCGTACCGGCCGTCGAGATCGACACGGCTCGCCGAATGCGCCGCCAGCTGACCCCGGCGGTCCTCTTCGGTCATGCTCATCGGTGTTGTCCCTTCCCTCGTCCCTCGGTTCGGGACAACACCGATGAGGCACAAGCACGCTGTGTCCTCGTGAGCGATTCCTCCCTGCGGTCGTCATCGCTCATCGCAGCGCTACCAGCGTGTCGCCGCGCTGTTCGAGCAGGACCGGGCCCTGCGCGGCGAGCCGCACCGGGCCCGCGTAGCCGTGCCGGTCGACGCCGACCGTGCGGACCGTCGCGCCGGTTTTCTCGTCCAGCACCGCGATTCCCCCCTTGATCGGCACGACCAGCTGCCCGCAGAACGTGACGCCGGGGCCGAGCGCGCCATCGAGTGTCCACAGTGGAGTGAGGTCCGCCTTCGCCAGCGCGATGGTCTTGGACCCGGTGAACCAGTAGACCGCGTTGTTCGTCGTCGAGGTCGACGGCACCCCGTTCGGCGGGTCCTGCGCGAGATCGGCGTCCGGCACCGTCAGCGGGTACGCGGCGCGCTGGTTGCCGTCGGCCCCGTAGAGCACCAGCAGCCGCTGCTGGGGCAGCGCGACCGCGGCGGACTCGCCGGACATCGCGACCAGCCTCGCCTGCTTGCCCGCGGTCACCGCGCTGTAGACGACCTCGGGCGAGTCGAACTCCTTGCTGTTGGCCTTGTAGACGGTCAGCCGGTCGCCGGGATCGCCCGCGCACCGTTCGATCACGCCGATCCGGTTCGACGCGGCCGCGACCGAGCCGTAGGCGCAGTCCTTCCGCGGCTGCTTGTCCGCGTTGATCAGCGCGGGGACCTTGCCGTACTCGACCGTTTTCACCAGGTCGTCGCGCCAGGTGCTGAGCAGCGTCGGCGTGAACGCGGTGAGCGCGGACCCGTCGTCGACGGTGCCGCCGCCCGGTCGCGCGTCACCGTCGCGCTGCGCGGTCCTGCGCCCGGTGCCGGTGTCGAGCTGGGTCATCTCGCTGCACCAGTCGCCGTTGCGGTAGAACGCGGTGGCCCGCGACCAGGTGCCCGCGATCGTGCACAACGGGATGTCGCGCGCGTACTTCCAGCGGATCGCGCCGGTCGCCGGGTCGCGGCCGTCGACCTCGCCGCCCGCGCCGGTCACCACGGTGGAGTTCGAGGTCACCGGGATCGGCGTCGCGGAACTGGGCGCCTGCCACGCCTCGGCCAGCGAGCCGGGCACCTTGTCCGGCGCGCCGATCACCGCGGGCTGCGGCGGGGACTGCTCCGACACGGTCGCCCTGCTGTCGCTGCCCGCCCACACCACGACCGCGGCGCCGAGGCAGACCACCGCGATGGCCACCGCGACGATGCGGTCCCGCCGCGTGTTCCACGGCGACCGCCGCGCCCGTTCCGGGCTGGCGTGCTTCGCGGGTCCCACGCTCTCCGGCGCGGTGCCGAGCACGTCCTCGGTCCCGGGGACCGGCTCGGACCCGCTCGGCCGCCGGTGCCTGCCCCCCTGCACGGGTTCGCTCACTTCTGCCGCTCCCCGGGATCAGCCCAATGCGTTACGCGCTCAGTCTGCCGAAGCGGGTGTTTCGCTGCTGTTGGAGCTGCCGGAACGACGGCGGCGACGGCGACGTGCCGGGCGCTCGCCGCCTTCACCGGTTTCCTTCTCCTGCGCGGCGGGACCCGAGTGCGCGTTCGCTTCCGCGGCGGGCTTGGCGCCACCACGGGTGCGGCGGCGAGGCTTCCTCGCGGCGCCTTCGCCCTCCTGGCCCTCGGCCGTCTTCGCCGCGTCGGCGGCTTCGACCGCGGCCGCGGCGTCGGCACCGCCCCTGGTCCGGCGGCGGGGCTTGCGGGTCCTGCTGCTGGTGGTGGTGCGCTCGCGGTCGCGCTTGCGGCCGCCGAGCTTCTCCTCCGGCTCCGCCGACAGCCCGGCGCGCGTGCGCTTGGCCAGCGGCAGCCTGCCGGTGGCGTCCTCGGCGATGCCGAGGTCGGTGAACAGGTGCTTCGAGGTCGAGTAGGTTTCGACGGGTTCCGGCTTGTCGAGGCCGAGCGCGTCGGAGATCAGCTTCCAGCGCGGTTCCTCGTCCCAGTCGACGAGCGTGACCGCGACCCCGGTCTTGCCCGCGCGGCCGGTGCGGCCGATGCGGTGCACGTAGGTCTTCTCGTCGTCCGGCGTCTGGTAGTTGATCACGTGGGTGACGTCGTCGACGTCGATCCCGCGCGCCGCGACGTCGGTGGCGACCAGCACGTCGACCTTGCCGGACCGGAACGCCCGCAGCGCCTGCTCGCGCGCGCCCTGCCCGAGGTCGCCGTGCACCGCGGCCGCGGCGAACCCGCGCTCGGCCAGTTCGTCGGCCACCTTCTGCGCGGTGCGCTTGGTGCGCGTGAAGATCATCGTCAGCCCGCGGCCCTCGGCCTGCAGGACCTTCGCGATCAGCTCCGGCTTGTCCATCGAGTGCGCGCGGTAGACGAACTGCGTGGTGCGCTCGTGGACCGCGCCCGCGTCGTTCTCCTCGGCCCTGATGTGCGTCGGCTGGTTCAGGAACGTCCTGGCGAGGGTGATGATCGGGCCCGGCATGGTGGCCGAGAACAGCATGGTCTGCCGGGAGTCCGGCACCATCCGCAGGATGCGCTCGATGTCGGGGAGGAAGCCGAGGTCGAGCATCTCGTCGGCCTCGTCGAGGACGAGCCCGGAGACCTTGCCCAGGACCAGGTGGCGCTGCTCGGCGAGGTCGAGGAGACGGCCGGGCGTGCCGATCACCAGGTCGACGCCCTTGCGCAGGGCCTCGATCTGCGGCTCGTACGGGCGGCCGCCGTAGATCGCGAGCGTGCGCACGCCGAGGTGCTTGCCCGCGTCGGTGAGGTCGTGGGTGACCTGCAGGCACAGCTCGCGCGTCGGCACCACGACGAGCGCCTGCGGGGTGCCGTCGCCGGGGGTGGTGACGCGCTGAAGCAGCGGCACGCCGAAACCGAGCGTCTTGCCCATGCCGGTGCGGGCCTGGCCGATGAGGTCGTTGCCGGCCAGGGCCAGCGGCAGGGTCAGCGCCTGGATCGCGAAGGTCCGCTCGATACCGGCGCCTTCGAGCGCGCGGACGATCTCGGGACGGACGCCGAACTCGGCGAAGGTGGGCGATTCCGGTTCGACCGGGGCGCCTGCCTGGAGCGGGTGGGACGGGTCGGTCTCGGGAAGGCCGCTTTCGAGGTGTTCCAGTGCGACGGCGTCTTCGGTCGATTCCGTCGATTCGGGGGTGGTGGACAGGATGATCAGCCTCTCTCGTGCCAGCGCGCACTGCCTGGTCACGTCTCGACACTCGACCGCCCGTACTGTGCTTCGGGGCGGGAATGCCTACTCAGAGGCGTGCACGCACTGTTTTCTCGGTGAACCGGCGCGAATTCGCGCGCCGCCGGCACCCACCCGAAGGACGGGCCGTTCCGGCCATCGCGGCCGCCACCCGGTTCACTCCGGTGGTTCCCCGTCAACACGATGTCCGAGCCGGACGGGCGCGCCGAAGCAGGGTGGATCGTCTTGATCCTCCGCGCAGTGTACCCCGCCGACCCCCGCCGATCGGTATCCCCAGCTCATCCGGCGTGGGCGAGGTCACGTGGCGATCGGGGGATACGCTGTGCGCCGTGACCGAGGCCAAGGAAAAGCTCAGCGACGGCATGGTGGACCTGCTCGGCGTGCTCGCCTACACCGAGCTCGCCGCGTTCGACCGGATGGCGGAGGACGCGCGGTCCGCGCCGACGCTGTCCGGGCGCGCCGCGCTGGCGTCCATGGCGGCGGCCGAGATCGGCCACTACGACCTGCTCGCCGGGTACCTGTCCGACCGCGGGTTCGCGGTCGAGGAAGCGATGGCGCCGTTCGTCGACTACCTCGACGCCTGGCACGCCGCGACGGCGCCGAAATCGTGGCTCGAATCACTCGTGAAGGCCTACGTCGGCGACGGCCTCGGCGCCGACTTCTACCGCGAGGTCGCCAGCTGGCTCGACCCCGAAGCGAAGGAGCTCGTGCTCACCGTCCTCGCCGACACGGGTCATTCCGCGTTCGCCGAGCGCGAAGTCGCCGCCGGGATCGCCGCCGACCCCAAGACCCGCGACAAGCTCGCGCTGTGGGGCCGCAGGCTGCTCGGCGAAGCGTTGACGCAGGCCCAGTACGTGGTGGCGGAGCGGGACGGGCTCGCGGAGTTGATCATCAGCGGTTCCGGCGATCTTTCCGGAATCGCCGGGCTGTTCCGCCGGTTGCAGCAAGGGCACGGCAAGCGCATGCAGGCGCTCGGACTCGGCTAGCCTTTTGGCCAGTAAGTCAGCACGGAACAAGCGGAGGTCGTACGTGGAGGTCAAGATCGGCATCAAGGACACCCCCCGCGAGCTGGTGGTGTCCAGCGGCCAGTCTCCCGAGGACGTGGAGAAGCTGGTGGCCGACGCGCTGAAGTCCGCGGACGGGGTCTTCCGGATCGACGACGACAAGGGCCGCAAGTTCCTGGTGCCCGCCGACCGGATCGCCTACGTCGAGATCGCACCCTCCGAGGTGCGCAAGGTCGGGTTCGCCGTAGGCTCCTGACCTGGTGATTCGAACGACCGTGGGGGCTCGCACAGCTGCTACACAGCGCAGGTCACAGGTGAGTCACCGCGCAATCTCAGGACCCTCTCAGTTACGTTAGGGACGATTCTTCTGGTAACGGCCCCGGCGAGCTGAGAGATGAGGTGGACGGCGTTACCGTCACAGAAGAGCGCCGGGCGAGTACGCGGCGTGCACCCGACCGGCGCCCCGCCGCCCGTCCGAGCGGCGGGGCCGGCAGGCTCGCCGGGATCGACGTGGCCCGCGGTGTCGCGGTCATCGGCATGTACGCCGCGCATCTCGGGCCCGATCCGTCGCGGGGCGGGATCGGGGTGCTGTTCAGCCCGTTCGAGGGGCGCTCCGCCGCGTTGTTCGCCGTTCTTTCCGGGCTCTCCATCGCGCTGATGTCCGGCGGGCGGCGCCCGAAGACCGGCGTCGGCAGGACCAAGGTGGGCTGGCGGCTCGGCACCAGGGCGCCGCTGCTGCTCGCGCTCGGGCTGTGGCTCACCGATCTCGGCACCGGCTACCTCGTCATCCTCGCCTACTACGGCGTGTGCTTCGTGGCCGCGATCCCGTTCCTCCGGTTGCGCGCCAAGGCTTTGTTCATCCTCGCCGGGGTGTTCGCGATCGCGGTGCCGCTCGTGTCGTACTTCGTCCGCGCGGCCGTCGCCCCGCGTGATCTGCTCTACGTGCTGCCCGATCCGACGTTCGCCGAGATCCGGCAGCTCGGCGATCTCCCGAACGTGCTGCTCAGCCTGGTGCTCACCGGCACGTTCCCGGCGCTCGGCCTGATGACCTACGTGTTCGCCGGGATGGCGATCGGCAGGCTCGACCTCACCTCGCGGCTGGTCAACCGATGGCTGCTGTTCGGCGGCACCGCGCTCACCGTGCTCGCCTACGGCTCGTCGTGGCTGGCCACCTCGGTTTTCGGTGGTATGCAGCGGATCTACGCCGCGCTGGCGCCCGCCGCGGCGCAGGCGGGGGTCACGCCGGAGCAGTTCTACGAGATGAACAGCTACAACATCCACGGCACCCCGCCGACCACCACGTTCGCCTGGGAACTCCTGTCCAGCGCGCACGCCTACACGCCGTTCGACTTCGTCGGCTGCCTCGGCGTCGCGGCCGCGGTCATCGGCGGCTGCCAGCTGGCCAGCGCCCGGTTCGGCCGCCTGCTGCGGCCGCTGGCCGATCTCGGCTCGGTGATCCTGAGCGCCTACGTCTTCCACTTCATCGCGATCTACCTGCTGTGGGGGACCTTCGACCAGAACGTCGACCCGTTCAGCCTCGGCCGGTTCTTCAGCTTCTCCGCGGTGGCGCTCGTCGGCGCGATGGCGTGGAAGAAGTGGATCGGCAGGGGGCCGCTCGAATGGCTCCTGCACACCGCGACCCGGTGGCCGGACCACGCGTTCCGCAGCCGCGTCCCGGCGCCGCGGAGCGGGGAACCGCTGCTGGAGGTCTCCGCCACCGCGAACAAGGTCCGCTGAGCCGTTTCAGGTGCGCGTCAGCTGCCGAGTTCTTCGAGTTCTTCCAGCGAAGTGGGCACGTGGAACGGGGGCGTGCTGGTGCCCATGATGCGGTAGCGGTCCCACGGGTCGGGGTCGGAGATCTCGCCCTCGGCGCTGCCGTGCGGGGTCTGGATGGTGGCCTTGCGCTTCTTGCCGTCGGCGACCGTGCTCAGCGTTTCGTTCGCGGTGATGCGGCCGTACCAGCGGTAGAAGCCGTCGATCGGCTGGAAGTGCCCGCGCAGTTCGACCTCGATCGGGACCTCCGCGCCGTCGATGGTCAGCGTCGCCGCACCGGTGTAGCCGTCTTCGTCGTGCTCGCTCATTTGAAACTCCCTATCCGGCTTCGCTGTCGGATTCGGTTTCCACCGAGGCCATCTGGATGATCTTGTTCTCTTCGAGCGGCAGGTTCGGGTCGATCGTGATGCCCTGCTGCCTGGTCAGGCCGTCGATCGCGGCCCAGATGATCTGCGTGAGGTATTCGACGACGCTGTCGCGGCCCATCGAGCGGCGGTCGAGCCACCATTCCCCGGTGTTCTGCACCATGCCGACGATCCCGTGCGCCCACGGCTCCGCGGCGCCGGAGTCCATGTTGAACATCCGCATGTAGTCACCGAGCAGCGCGGTCAGCGCGGTCGCGATGACCTCCTTGTCCTCGGCGACGACGTCCGAATCGACCGGCTTGTCCTGGAACCGGCCCCGTGCCAGCAAGCGGTAGAGGTTCGGGTGCTCCTCGATCACGGTGAAGAACGCGTCGAGCGCCATCCTGATCCTCGGCACCGGCGCCAGCTCGGCGTTGATGGCCGGGATGAGCCGTTCGAAAAGGATCTCCGTGCCGCGCTGCCCGAGCGCCACGTAGAGATCGGCCTTGTCCTCGAAGTGCCGGTACAGCACCGGTTTCGTGACACCGGCGGCCGCGGCGACGTGCTCCATGCCGAGTTCGGGGCCGTGCTCGTCCAGCGCCTTGAGGGCGGCCTCCACGAACTCGGCCCGCCGGGCGATCCGGTGCTTGCGCCAGCGGTCGCGGCGGGCGTCGCCGGTGCTCGGCTCCTCGCTCGCCGGGTGCTTGCGGGACTGCTTGCTGTTGCGCTTGACACGGTCGATCACGCAGGTCATGCTACCAGAGGTAACTGTTACTCGAAGTTACAGTCAGCTGGGTCACAGGGAAGGTGGTGTCGGCAATGACGCGGACCCTCGGCGACGCCGGCCGCGAGAAGACCGCGGAACGGCTGCTCAAGTCGTCGGCCAACAAGTTCTACGACCCCGAGGTCGACATCGACTGGGACGCGCCGCTGGTCGAGGGCAAGCGCTACATCCCGGAGCACCGGTCATCCCTGTACGGCACGAAGCTGTGGGACAAGCTTTCCGAGGAACAGCGCATCGAACTCGGCAAGCACGAGATCGCCAGCGTCGCGACCACCGGCCTCTGGTTCGAGATCCTCCTGATGCAGATGCTGCTCAAGGAGGTCTACGAAGAGGACCCCACGACGAGCCACGCCCAGTACGCGCTGACGGAGATCGCGGACGAATGCCGCCACTCCACCATGTTCGCGCGCATGGCCGACCGCATCGGCTGCCCGGCGTACGGCCCGGTGCCGTGGCTGCGCCAGCTCGCGAAGCTGATGCCGACGATCAGCTACGGCCCCGCCCGCTACGGCGCGATCCTGGTCGCCGAAGAGGTGCTCGACCGGTTGCAGCGCGAGCAGATGAACGATCCCGAGATCCAGCCGCTGGTGCGCATGGTCAACCGCATCCACGTGCTCGAAGAAGCGCGCCACGTGACGTTCGCGCGCGAAGAGGTGACCCGCGGGATGGCGAAGCTGTCCAAGGCGGAGATCGCCTACCAGCGGTTCATCATCGCGCTCATCTCGTACTTCGTGACCAGGGCGTTCATCAACCCCGGGGTGTACAGGGCGGTGGGCATCAGCCCGAAGGAAGGCGTCCGAGCGGCGTTGTCGAACCCGAACTGGCAGGAGACGATCCGGTACGCGGGCGACAAGATCATGCCGTTCTTGCGGGAGTCCGGGCTGGTCGGCGCGCCGGGGATGACCTTGTGGCGCAAGTCGTTCCTGCTGCCCGCGAAGTGAGGCGGCGATGACGACAGTTAGCCCGCGAAACGCGGTGGCGGGGGCCAGGGGGTCACGTCACCGGGCGCCGCTGTCCTGGGACCCGGCCAGGGAGCACCGGTTCGTCACCACCGACGGCACGGCACTGCACTTCACGCTCACCGGGCCCGCCGACGCCGCGGTGACCCTGGCGCTCGTGCACGGCTGGACCCAGGACCACCACACGTGGGACCGGGTCGTCGCCGAGCTGGGTGTCCCGGTCCGGCGGCTCACCTACGACCTGCGCGGGCACGGCGCCTCGGCGCCCGCGCGCACGGGCACCGCGACGATCGAGCAGCTCGCCGACGACCTGGCGGAGCTGATCGCGGCGAAGGCGCCGGAGGGCAGGCTCGTGCTCGCCGGGCACTCGATGGGCGGCATGACGATCATGAAGCTCGCTGAGCGGCACCCCGGGCTGGTGTCCGGGCGGGTTGAAGGGGTCGCGTTCGTCGCGACGTCGTCGGGGGAGATGAACCGGATCACGCTCGGCCTGCCCGGGATCGCGGGCGGCGGGGCGGCGAAGGTCGAACGCCGGCTTGCGAAGGTGCTCGCGCGCCAGCGCCGCGACCGGTTGCCGCTGAAACCCGCTGTCGTCCGTCCCGGCGCGCGCTGGCTGGTGTTCGGCGACCGGCCGAGCCGTGCCGATCTGGACTCCGTCGCGGCGCAGCTGCTGCGGGCGCATCCGGCGAGCGTGGCCGGGTTCCAGGACGCGATCTCCCGGCACGACTGCCGGGTGGCGCTGGCCGCGCTCCGCGGCGTGCCCGTGGTGGTGATGGCGGGTGGGAAGGACCGGCTGTGCCCGGTTCCGCACGCGGCCGTGATCGCCGAGGAGCTGCCGGACGCCGAGTTCATCCGCTTCCCCGGCGCGGGCCACATGCTCCCGCAGGAACGCGGCCCCGAAGTGGCGCGCCATGTCCGCATCCTGCTCGCACACGCCGCCACGCGCGCCTGACTCTCCCGCGGCCCGGGTTTTCGGCCCCTGATGGCCACCATGACGGCGCTGACTGCCGTGTCGTGTCTCGGTAGTTCTGCCGCAGGTTTGTCTCGGTTGTTGTGACACAGGTTAGGCGGCTGGGGTGAGTTGGCCTTGGTAGGTCTTGGTGTGGTCGAGGTGGATGTGGCCGATCGGGTCGCCGTCGCTGGTGTAGGCGGTGGCCCGGTCGCTGTCACGGATGATGGTGATGGTGTGTCCGGCGTGGGCGGTGCCGATCCGTAGCCGGGCGTGTTTGCCGAGGTTGACCGTGCCGGTGGTGCTGACTTTGAGGCGGTGCACGGTGGCGTCGTCCTGGACGGGCAGGTGCTGGGGTCCGCCGTGGCTGTCGCTGGTGGTCCAGGCATGGGTGGGGGTTTGCCGGCCAAGGGCGCTGTGGCGGCGGTGGTTGTAGTGCTCGCGGTAGACCTCGAGCAGGGTGCGGAGTTCGGTCAGGGTCGCGGGTTGGATGGGTTGGTGATCCAGCCAGCGTTTGAAGGTCTGGTGGTGGCGTTCGACCTTGCCGCAGGTCTGCGGGTGGTAGGGGCTGGAATGGATCAGCCTGCAGCCGTGGCCGGTGACGGTGCGGGCGAACGCCGATGGCCCGGCGTTGGGGTGGCGGCCGCGTGAGGTGAACGCGGATCCGTTGTCGGACAACACGATCGCGGGCGCACCATGGTCGGTGATGGCCGCGGTGATCGCGGTGATCGCGGCACGGGAGGTTTCGGCCTCGGCGGCGTGATTGGCCACCAGCATGCGCGTGCAGTCGTCGAGGACCTCGAACACCACCACCGTGGCCCCGCCGGCGAGGATGACCTCGGTGGCGTCGATCTGGTAGCAGTCCCGCGGCCGGGCATAGCTGAACCGACGGTAGGAGGACCGGGGCCGCTTACGGGGGTTGGACTCGGCCAGCCCGTGCCGGGACAGGATCCGGTTGATCGTGGCCCGCGACGGGACAGGCCAGCCCCGTCCGGCCCAGTCCCGCTCGGCGGCCAACTCCAGAAGCCGATCGCGGATCGGGTCCGCCCCGTTGTCCGGTTTCAGCTCCTTCCGCAGCCGCAGCACGACAGCCACGACCGGCTCCGCCGTAGCATGCCGCACGGTCTTGGGCCGGGTCGACCGCCGCCGCCACTGCCCCTCGGCCTGGATCCGGGGGGTGTTTGATCTTCTGTGTAAGCGGGTGACCTGACCGGCAGGCGGCTGGGTCTGACCTGCCAGAATGGACACTCTGAGTGAGCGAGAATGTGGTGGTGGAGTCGGCGGGCGCGGACGAGGGTGCCGTGGAGGTCGGTGGCGATGACGCGGCGGCGCGGCGTGTGGCGGAGCTGTTGTCGCCGGCGGCGATCGATGCGCTGGTAGCAGACGCCGAGGCTTCGGGGATGGGCCTGGATGGCGCGCAGGGTTTGCTGAATCAGCTGACGAAGGCGGTGCTGGAGCGGGCGCTGGAAACTGAGATGGCCGACCATCTCGGTTACGATAAAGGTGATCCCGCTGGTTATGGTTCGGGGAATTCCCGTAACGGGAAGAGCGCGAAAACGGTGGTCACCAACTCCGGTCCGGTCCGGTTGGATGTGCCGCGGGACCGGGCGAGTACTTTTGAGCCGCGGATCGTGCCGAAGCGGAAGCGTCGGCTTGGTCAGATCGATGACATGATCTTGTCGTTGTATGCGCGGGGAATGACGACTCGGGACATCAAGGAACATTTGGCAGAGGTGTATGATGCCGAGGTTTCCCCGGCGTTGATCTCGAATGTCACAGATGTGGTGGCCGAGGAGATCACCCAATGGCAGAATCGCCCGGTTGATGCGGTTTATCCGATTATGTACATCGACGCGGTGGTCGTCAAGATCCGTGAGGGCGGCACGGTCGACAACCGGTCCGCGCACCTGGTCGTCGGGGTCGACACGGACGGGTTCAAGCACGTCCTGGGCATCTGGATCGGCGAGAACGAGGGAGCGAAGTTCTGGCAGAACGTGCTCAACGAGCTGGTCAACCGCGGCCTGAACGACGTGCTGATCGTCTGCTGTGATGGCTTGACCGGGTTGCCTGATGCGATCGGCAACGTGTGGCCGAAAGCGATCGTGCAGACCTGCGTCGTGCACCTCATCCGCGCCTCGATGCGGTTCGTGTCCCTCGACGACCGCAAGGCTGTCGCGAAATCCCTCAAACCGATCTACGAGGCCGCTAACGAAGCAGCCGCACAGCAGGCTCTCAACGAGCTGAAACACACTTGGGGTCAGAAATACACGGGTCTGATCTCGACCTGGGAACGCGCCTGGGAGGAGTTCATCCCATTCCTCGAGTTCCACCCGGCCATCCGGAAGGTGATCTACACGACGAACATGATCGAGTCCATCAATTACCAACTACGGAAGATTAGTAAGACACGAGGTCATTTTCCCTCTGTCGACGCCGCGATCAAACTGCTCTACCTCGGTGTCCGTAACATCACCGGACGACACATCGACGGCGAGGGACAGTTCGCCGGGAAACGCGGAACCGGAACCTACGGGTGGAAACGAGCACTGAACGCGTTCGCAACCCGCTTCGGCGACCGGCTACCACTCTGACCGACAAGTACAGAACGTAGTCAAACCCGTAAGTTCAAGTCACAAGAAGGACACAAAGTCACCCTGCTTACACAGAAAATTTGACAACCTCTGGATCCGGGCACGGTGCCGATAGAACGTCCGCCTATCGACACCATGCTCCCGGCACCACGCCGACACGTTCTCAACCGGCACTTCAGCCGTCAGCATCGCGTCCACGAATCGCATGATCGTCCCATTCCGCGTCATGGCCCTCACCACAACGCCGGTCAGGCGGCAGATCATGCAACATCACCCGACCCGGGTGTGTCACATGCTGCGATACACAAACTGTGTCAAAACAGCTGATACTGAACACGGCGCTGACTGCCGCCAAGGTGGCCTTCACGGCATCCGGCCCGCCCCTCACCACGCCTGCCCGCCCGTCGCGCCCCACTTCGCGCCGCCGACGACATTTAGCCCGCTAACTGCACTTGGCGGCCGCCTCGGCCAGCTCGCCCACCCACAACGTTTAGCCCGCTAACTGCACTTGGTGGCACACTTCGCCCGCCTACGGTCCGCGCCGAAGGCGCGGGAGCCACTTGCCCGCCTACACATCCGAGTGCCGCGAGGTCCGGGCCGAAGGCCTGGCCATGCAAAACCCAGCCACCACTGCGATCCGGCGCGCCCCGCGCGGCGGGAGCGTGCAGTCGGTCGCAGGGCCCCCTGGGCCCTCTGAATTTGCGATGGCAGGGCGCACCCCGCGACCAACCGGCGGGTCGAGCTGGGAGCCGCGCCCTGGCAGCGCAAATTCTGACGACCGATAAAGAATTCAGTGCTGCAGCGGGAAGCCGCCGCCGATGCCTCGCCAGGCGAGGTTCGCGGTGAGGGCGACGGCTTCTTCGCGGCTCATGGTGCTGTGGTGGGCGAGCCAGAACCGGGCGCTGACCTGGCTGAGGCCGACGAGGCCGACGGCGAGCAGGCGCGCTTTGTCCTCGTCGAGGCCCGCGTCGGCGGTGATGGTGTCGGTGATGGCGTCGACGCTGGCGGAGGTGGCCCTGTCGACGGCGTCCTGTACGGCGGGCTCGCCGCGGAGGTCGGATTCGAAGACCATGCGGAACGCGCCGGCGTCGTTGCTGACGAAGTCGAAGAACGCGCCGACGGTCGCGGGGACGCGCTGGCGGTTGTCCGTGGTGGAGTCGAGCGCGCCGCGGACCCTGCTGACGAGTTCGTCGACGTGGCTTTCCAGCAGCGCGATGTAGAGGTCGAGCTTTCCGGGGAAGTGCTGGTAGAGGACGGGCTTGCTGACGCCTGCCTGTTCGGCGATCTCGTCCATGGCCGCGGCGTGGTAGCCGTTGGCCGCGAAGACCTTCTGCGCGGCGGAGAGCAGCTGCGCGCGTCGTTCGGTCCTCGGCAGGCGGACCCCACGGGGCTGTGCTCCCGTCGCGGTCATGTCGGCCATAGGTGCCTCCCTCGGTGTGTTCGCGCACCGCGGCGGGCGGGGTCGCCACCCGTGCGGAGCTGCCCCGACATTACTCGCCGGTATGCCCGGTCTGCCAAATCCCGCCGGAGAATCAGGCATTCTGGCAGTGTGCCGGAACCCGCAGTCACCCATGTGCCCCTGTCGCGCACCGCGCTGCCGCCGCTGGATCAGACCACCCCGCCCTGGCCTGGCGGGATGGAGCAGGTCGCGGGCGGCAAGCTGCACGTCCGCCGCGTGGACGGCGACGGCGAGGCGACCGCCGTGTACGTGCACGGACTCGGCGGTTCGTCGACGAACTGGACGGACCTCGCCACGCAGCTCGCGCCGTTCGCCCGCGGCATCGCGGTCGACCTGCCGGGGTTCGGGTTTTCGGAGCCGCCGCCGGGGTTCGACTTCAGGCTCGCTTCGCACGCCGACCTGCTCGCCGAGTTCCTCTCCGGCCTCGGCGAGGGCCCGGTGCACCTGCTGGGGAACTCGATGGGCGGCGCGATCTGCCTGCTGTTCGCGGCGAAGCACCCCGAGCTGGTCCGCACGCTGACGCTGATCTCGCCCGCGATGCCGGACCGCAGGCCGGACCCCCGGCGGCTGTCGGACCCGAGGATGGCGCTGGCGTACCTGCCGTTCGTGGGGCCGGGCGTGCGGCGGCAGCTCGCCGCGCTGGGGCCTAGGGAGCGCGCGTCCCAGGTGATCAAGCTGTGCTTCGCCGACCCGTCGGCGTTCCCGGAGCAGCGGCTCGGCGAGCTGGCCGAGGAGCACGGGGCGCGCGCGGAGTTCGCGTGGGCGGCGCCGGCGCTCGCGCAGAGCACGTTCGGCATCTTCCGTACCTGGTTCGCCCGCGGCACGGAGTCGCTGTGGGCGGTCGCGCCGACGGTGCGGGTGCCGTCACTGGTCGTCTGGGGCGCGAAGGACCGCGTCATCTCGGTGCGGCGCGCGCCGAGGACGGCGCGGCTGCTCGGTGACGCACGGTTGCTGGTGCTGCCGAAGACCGGGCACGTGGCGCAGATGGAACGGCCGGTGACCGTCGCGAAGGCCGTGCTGGGGATGTGGGAGTCGGTCGAGAACGGCGGTTGGTAGAAGACCCGCTGGGCCGTCCGGGTGAAGTAATTTCACTGAGCGGTGACGACCGCAGGGAGGAATCGCGCCACTGGACACTGAGTGATGCGCCAGTCGCCGCCTGCGTAACGGTGCGCGTATGGCACCCTGGGTTCCGTGAACCGGCCGCCGCACGAGGTGCGAGGCAACGTGCCGCGGGACCAATACCCGCCGTTGCCCCGCCGGTCTCCCCTCTCTTCGTCCGCCGCGAGTGCGTCGCGGTCGGGGCAGTACCGGCCGCGTCCCGCGCCGAAGGTCCGGCTCGGCGAGGACCGCTACCGCCCGGGTTCCCGGCGCACCACGAGTGAGCCGCTGAGCGCGTCGTGGCGGCCGCAGGAGGACCCCGACGAGCCGAAGCGCCCGCGCAAGAAGAAGAACGCGCTCGGAAAGCTGGCGAAGACCTACGGCTGGCGCGTGTACGCGTTGCCGATCCTTGTGGTGATCACGGCGCTGGTGGTGTTCAACACCGTGACGGGCCCGCCGGAGCCGCTCACCGAGCCGACGCAGAGCGCCGCGGGCGGGCAGTCGAACGGCCAGGGTGACGGGCCGACGGAACGCCCCGCCGCCCCGGTGAACGTGAGCATCCCGACCGCGGAACTGCCCAACGGCGGCAACTTCACGGAGGCGGGCAAGGGCACCTACCACACCGTCGCGGTCCCGCCCGACGGCGGGAAACGCGTCGGCAACGGCGGCAAGCTCTACACCTACACCGTCGACATCGAGGACGGGATCGCCCCGGCGGAACTGCAGGGCGACGACACCTTCGGCAACACCGTCGAGACCATCCTGTCCGATCCGCGCAGCTGGACCGGCACCGGCGGGGTGTCCTTCCAGCGCGTCGGCGCGAACGCGCCGGACCCGGACTTCCGGGTGAGCTTGACCACGCTGAACACCACCAAGCGCACCGACGTGTGCGGCTTCGACATCCCGTACCCGACGTCGTGCTACCGCAAGAGCTTCGACCACCGCGTGGTGATCAACCTCGCCCGCTGGATCCGCGGCGCGAAGGCGTTCGGCGGTGACATGGGCAACTACCGGATCTACGCGATCAACCACGAGGTCGGGCACGCGGTGCGCAAGAGCCACGTGGGCTGCAAGGACAACGGCGGGCTCGCGCCGGTCATGATGCAGCAGACCTTCGGCGTCGCGAACAACTACGTCGCCCAGCTCAACCAGGTCGACCAGTACAACTCGAAGGCCGTCCCGGCGGACGGGAAGACGTGCCGCTTCAACCCGTGGCCCAACCTCGAGGTCGGGGACTCGAAGCCGAACTGACGTCCACCATGTGGACGCCGGGAAGGCTCGCTTGCCCTTGCGCGTTGGGCATACTGGGATGCTCGTGAACCACGATGGAGGACCCATGTCACTGCCGCCGCTCGTCGAGCCGGCCGCCGAGCTCACCAAGGACGAGGTGGCCCGCTACAGCCGTCATCTGATCATTCCGGATGTCGGGATGACCGGTCAGAAACGGCTGAAGAACGCGAAGGTGCTGGTGATCGGCGCCGGTGGCCTCGGCAGCCCGGCGCTGCTGTACCTGGCCGCTGCCGGGGTCGGCACGCTCGGCATCGTCGACTTCGACGAGGTCGACGAATCGAACCTGCACCGCCAGGTGATCCACGGCCAGTCCGATATCGGCAAGCTCAAGGCCGCGTCGGCGCAGGAGTCGATCGCCGAGGTCAACCCGTTCGTCAAGGTGCACCTGCACACTGAACGGCTGGAGAGCTCGAACGCGCTCGACATCTTCCGCGAGTACGACCTGATCCTCGACGGCACCGACAACTTCGCCACGCGCTACCTGGTGAACGACGCCGCGGTGCTGCTCGGCAAGCCGTACGTGTGGGGCTCGATCTTCCGGTTCGAAGGCCAGGCCAGCGTGTTCTGGGAGGACGCGCCGAACGGCAAGGGCCTCAACTACCGCGACCTCTACCCCGAGCCCCCGCCGCCGGGCATGGTCCCCTCGTGCGCCGAAGGCGGCGTGCTGGGCGTGCTGTGCGCGTCGATCGGCTCGATCATGGTGAACGAGGCGATCAAGCTCATCACCGGGATCGGCGAGCCGCTGCTCGGCAGGCTGGTCAGCTACGACGCGCTGGAGATGCGCTACCGCGAGGTGAAGATCCGGAAGGACCCGGAGACGCCGAAGATCACCGAGCTGATCGACTACGACGCGTTCTGCGGCGTGGTGTCCGACGACGCGCAGCGCGCCGCCTCGGGCAGCACGATCACCCCGGCCGAGCTGAAGGCCAAGTTCGACAACGGCGACACCTTCGAGCTGATCGACGTCCGCGAACCGCACGAGTACGAGATCGTGAACATCAAGGGCGCCAAGCTGATCCCGAAGGACCGCATCCTCTCCGGCGAGGCGCTGGCCGAGCTGCCGCAGGACAAGCCGATCGTGCTGCACTGCAAGTCGGGCGCGCGGTCGGCCGAGGCGCTCGCCGCACTGCACGCGGCCGGGTTCGCCGACGCCACGCACCTCGGCGGCGGCGTGCTGGCCTGGGCGAAGCAGATCGACCAGAGCCTGCCGACGTACTGACGTTCCGCGGCGAAAACGG
Source organism: Amycolatopsis sp. CA-230715 (assembly GCF_018736145.1). Taxonomy (GTDB): domain Bacteria; phylum Actinomycetota; class Actinomycetes; order Mycobacteriales; family Pseudonocardiaceae; genus Amycolatopsis. The sequence goes on along the minus strand of NZ_CP059997.1, from coordinate 2,829,352 downwards.
CGGGTGCCCCGAAAGGGGTGCCCGCCGTTTTCCGTCACCGGAAGAACGTGCCGAAGAACGACCCGAAGATTTCGACCGTGCTCCCGCGCTCGCCGCGGCCGGGGAGGACCTTGCGCAGTTCGGGTTCGGTCGCGGGGCGGGCGGCGCGGGCGTACCGCACCAGCTCCTCCTGGCTGAAGTCCCCGTCCACGGTGAGCCGCACGGTGGTTTCGCCGCGCTGTTCGGTGTGGTTCTTCGCGTCGTTCACGACCGGCCCGCGCTCGCGTGCTTCGACGGTGGCGTCCAGCGAGACGATGAAGACGTGCTTGGTGAGGACCATCTTCAGCACGCCGCCTTCGACCTTGGCGGAGGCGAGCGCGTAACCGGGGATGTCGGTGGTGAGCGCGCGGTCGCGGGGGACGTCCTTGTTCGCGAGCCGGGTGAAACCGTCCTCGGGTGGACGCGTGGTGGGAAACCAGATCCCGAACGCGACGAGCGCTCCGATCAGCGCGGTGGCGCCGAGCCTGACCCGCACGTGGTGCCCGAGCACGGCGGCGGCCAGCGGGAACGGCAACGTGAGCGGGACGACGGAGAACCAGCCGAGCGACAGGTCCGCCGCGTCCGCGACCGAACCGGCGAAGACGGCGCCGAGCAGCCCGGAGACGCCGACCGCGACCGCCCAGCCGATGCGGGGTTTCGGGCGCGCGGTCCACGGCGAGCCGCCGGTGGTGAGCGTGCCAGCCAGGTAGAGCGCGCCGAGGAGCACCGCGAGCGCGAGGAGCGCGAGCACCGGCGCGTGCAGGAACGCGGCGAGGAGGAAGAACCAGCCGCCGCTCACCGCGAAGGCCAGGCTGAACCCCCACACCACGGCCAGGTGCACGACGACGGCGCGAGTCCCGATCACGCGCGGCAGCATGCCAGCCCGCGGCTCCGGTCGTAGGAGGTTCGGGGAATTCCGAGCCCCGTACCGCGGAGCGGTTTCGACCGGTACCGTCGAGCCCTGTGCCGACCTCCCGCGAACGTCCCCCGGACCACGCTTGCGCGGCGTTCGGCGTGACGGCGGCGGACGCCGAGCCGATTCCCGGGACGACGGCGTGGCGGTGCGGGCCGATCGTGCTGAAACCGGTGCGGGAGAAGCCGAAGGCGGCGTGGGCGGCGCGGACCCTCGAAGCGGCCGATGTGGCCGATCTGCGGGTGGCGCGGCCGGTCCGGTCGACCGACGGCAGGCTGATCGTCGGCGGCTGGGCGGCGAACCGGTTCGTCACCGGGCGCGCGGAGCACCGCCACGACGACACCATGCTCGCCGCGGTGAAGCTCGCGCGCGCCACCGAGGGCGTGCCGAAGCCCGCCTTCCTCGACGACCGCGACGACGTGGACGCGATCGCCGACCGCATCGCGTGGGGCGAACTCGAAGCGCCGATAGACGAGCACAAGGGCGGCCGGTGGTTCGAGGTGCTCGCGGGTGCGCGGCGCCCGGTGTCCAGTCCGGACCAGGTCGTGCACGGTGACCTGTTCGGCGCTGTCCTGTTCGACGGTGACGCGCCGCCGGGGATCGTGGACTTCAGCCCGTACTACCGGCCCGCGGAGTGGTCGGCGGCGGTGGTCGCGGTCGACGCGCTGGCGTGGGGCGGTGCCGGGATCGAGCTGCTGCACCGGTGGTCGCATCTGCCGGAATGGTCCCAGATGTTGTTGCGCGCCATGCTGTTCCGGCTGGCGGCGCACGCGTTGTCGCCGCAGTCGACGCGTGCCGCGCTGGACGGGTTGCGCGCGGCGGCGCGCGAGGTCAGCGAACTGGTCTGAGCATCACCAGGTGACGCGGACGTCGGTGAATCCGCGCGCCTTCGCGATCCGCGCGGCCTCTTCCTCGGCCGCTTTCCGCGCCGCCACCGAGAGAGTCCAAAAAGGACTGATGGTGAAGTCGAGCCGCTTCCCGCTCGTCTTCGACCGCCACACGCCGTTGATTTCGCCGTCGGCGAGGAGCACGCCGGGGTTGCCGAGCATCCGCCACACTTTCTTCTGCAGCGCGCGATCCGGAACGAGCACGGCACGATCCCGTGCCTGCAGGAACGGATCCCACGGCGGCAGCAGCCGGACCAGGTCGGGCTCAGGCGGGTTTTCCAGCGCGGCAAGGTTTTCCGCGGCGATGAACGCGCGCTTGCCGTCGACGTCGACCGGGACGAGATCCGGTGGCAGCACGGTTTTCGCCGACGCCGCCGAGGTGCCGACGAAACCGGCTGCGTCGCCGGGCGTGGCCGGGCCGTGCAGGGCCAGATAGGCGGCGATCGTGGCGGTCACCGCGGCGGGATCCGGTTTCGTGCCGATGCGCCCGCGGCCTTCGAGCGGGGCGAGCACGGCCGGTGACTCGCCGGGGACCAGCCGGACTCCGCCGGGCAGCGCGCAGAGCCGGAAGAGGTTCTCCAGGATGTGCGTGGCCTGGCAGCCCCGGCAGGCGTAGGTCAGTGCCTCGGGCACGAGCTTCGTGATCGCGGTGCTCGCCGCGCCCTTGCCGGTGGCGCCCGGAACCGCCTTGCGCATGGCGCGTGCCGCGGTGAACAGCGCGTCCGTCGCCGTCATTCCGGCGTCCGTCGCTTGTTTCGCCCGCCAGCCGAGGCGTGCCATGGCGTCGGCTTCGTTCAGCGGTATCAAGGAACGCGTCACGGCGGGCAGATCGGCGCGCCGGTGGTAGTGCTGCGCGCCGCGGTGCGACCACACGAGAACCAGCTCGGGATCGTCCACAAGGGACGGTGTGCCGTCGAGCCTCGCGGTGAGCGCGAGCAGTGCGACGTCGCGCGCGCCGTCCTGCACGCCGAGGTCGAACACGGCGAGCGAGGCGGCTGTGTCCGTACCGGCCTGTTCGCGGTGCAGGCCCTGCGCCGCGATCCGGTACGCCAGCACCTGACGGCGGTCCACGGGCGCTCCTCTCGTCGGTGACGAGTTCATCATGCGCGGCCATACCTGTCATCTTGTGTCAGGTATGCGGGGCATACTGGCCCGATGCGGGCGAGCAGACTGCTCTCGGTCCTCCTGCTGCTGCAGAACCGCGGGCGCATGACGGCCGAAGAACTGGCCACCGAGCTGGAGGTTTCGGTGCGCACGGTCTACCGGGACATCGAGGCGCTTTCCGCCTCCGGCGTGCCGGTCTACGCCGATCGCGGGCGCGCGGGCGGCTACCAGCTCGTCGACGGGTACCGCACGCGGCTGACCGGTCTGACCGAGGAGGAGGCGCAGTCGCTGTCGCTGGCGGGCCTGCCGGTCGCCGCCGCCGAACTCGGGCTCGGGACCGTGCTCGCGGCGGCGCAGCTCAAGCTGTACGCGGCGATGCCAGAGGAGCTGCGCACGCGGGCGGGGAAGGTCGCCGAACGGTTCTACCTCGACGTTCCCGGGTGGCATCGCGGGATCGAGAGCCTGCCGGTGCTTTCCGCGGTCGCCGAAGCGGTCTGGCAGACGCGGCGGGTGAAGATCCGGTACGAGCGATGGGGCCAGCGGATCGTGGAACGCGAGCTGGAGCCGCTCGGGCTCGTGCTCAAGGCGGGCAACTGGTACCTCGCGGGGCGGTGCGAGGGCAGCGACCGGACCTATAGGGTGTCCCGCATCCTCGACCTGACCGATCTCGGCGAACCGTTCGACCGCCCGGCGGACTTCGACCTCGGCGAGTACTGGCGGCAGTGGTCCGAGCAGTTCGAACAGCGGATGTTCCCGAGGATCGCGCGCGTCCGGATGTCGCCGAAGGCGCGCGTGCTGGCGCCGTTCTACACCGGCGCGGTCGGCGCGCGAGCGGTGAGCGAAGCAGAACAGGCCGGTGGCCCCGACGACGACGGGTGGATCGAGGTGGAGCTTCCGGTGGAACCGGGCGAGTCGGCACTGGGCGAGCTGCTGCGGTTCGGACCCGACCTGGAAGTGCTCGGCCCGCCCGAACTGCGGGCGCAGCTGGCCGAGCGGATCGCGGAAATGGGGGCCGCTTATGCGTGAGCTGGACGGCGTCACGATCGGGATCACCGCCGAGCGGCGGGCGGAGGAGTTCACGGCCGCGCTCGAACGGCACGGGGCGACCGTGTGGCACGCGCCCGCGATCAGGATCGTGCCGCTGCCCGACGACGAACGCCTGCGCGAAGCGACCGAAGACATACTCGCGCGCCCCGTCGCGTTCACGGCGGTCACGACCGGCGCGGGGTTTCGAGGCTGGGCCGAGGCCGCGGAGGGATGGGGCCTTCGCGAACAGCTCGTCACGGCGCTGGGCGGTTCGCGGATCTTCGCGCGCGGGCCGAAGGCTTGCGGCGCGGTGCGGGGCGCGGGCCTGCGCGAGGAGTACTCGTCGAAGGAGGAAACCAACGCCGAGCTTTTCGGGGAGCTGGCGAAGGCCGGGGTCGACGGCGCGCGGGTCGCCGTGCAGCTGCACGGATCGCCGTTGCCGGAGCACACTTCCGCGTTGTCGGCGGCCGGTGCCGAGGTCGTCGAGGTGCAGCCGTACCGCTGGCTCGACCCGGCCGAACCCGAGCGCGTCTTCGCCCTCATCGACGGCGTGCTCGACGGCCGCGTGCGCGCGCTGGCTTTCACGAGCGCGCCCGCGGCCGCGAATTTCCTGAACCTGGCGCGGGTTCACGGCGTCCACGCGGAGTTGCTGACCGCGTTGCGATCCGGTCCGGTCACGTGCGCCTGCGTCGGTGCGGTCACCGCCGCGCCGCTGGCGGATTTCGGCGTCCCCACTGTGCAGCCGGATCGGCAACGCCTCGGCGCCCTCGTGAAACTCCTCGTCAGTCTTCCTTGAGCGCGCTTCCCGCATGCCCCGAAGGCCACCTTCGGGGCATCATCGGATCCCCGCCGAGACAGTGGAAGCCCTTACCAGAGCGGAGTTCGCGGCGCTGGATTCCCCATTAGGCCACCTCCGGGCATCACGCACGATCGCCCGACCGTTGGAGAAGTGTCTTTCGGGGACGCTCGTCAGTCTTCCTCGGTGAGGGGCTCGCCCGCGGCGGCCTTGCGGACGTTTTCGCGGCCGGTGTCCTCTTCGGTACGGCCTCGCCGCCAGTAGCCGGTGAACGTGATCGAGCGCTTGTCGACGCCGCGTTCGCGGACGAGGTGGCGCCGCGTGAACTTCACCAGGTCCGCTTCGCCGGAGATCCACGCGTAGGGCTCGCCGTCGGGGAGTTCGGCGGCCTTGACGGCGTCAAGGACGGCTTCGCCGTGCGGGCGGTCGCCGCGGTGCACCCAGTCGATCTGCACTTCGCCGCGGGTTTCGAAGCGCTGTTCCTCCTCGGGCCCCGCCACTTCGACGAACGCGCGCAATCGTTGCCCGGCCGCGAGTTGTTCGACGATGGAGCCGATCGCGGGCAGCGCGGACTCGTCGCCGACGAGCAATTGCCACGCGGCGCCGGGCTGCGGGTCGTACAACGCGTACGGCGGGCACAGGAACCCGATTTCGTCACCGGGCGCGGCCTTCGCGGCCCATTCCGACGCGGGTCCGGCGTGCTCGGGGTGCAACACGAAGTCGATGTCCAGTTCGCCGAGCGAAGGCCGCTGCGCGCGGACGGTGTAGGTGCGCATCGGGGGCCTGAGCGCATCGGGCATCGCGAGGTACCGCTGGTACCAGCTGAGCACGCCGTCGGTGCTGTCGAGCGGCGGTGGCACGACCGGGCGCCGCTGGCCGGGCAGCGGGAAGAAGACCTTCGTGTACTGGTCCGGCCCGACGTCGAGCGTCGACGCCGGGTTCTGCCCGGTGAGGGTGATGCGGACCATGTGCGGGGTCAGCCGTGCCAGGCGGCTCACCCGCAGCGTGTCGTAGGCCATGGTCGGCCGGTTCGTGCGCGCCTCGGTCGTCATTAGGCAAGGCTAACCTGATCGTCGACGCGAGGGCCAGGGTGACCTAGGACGCTTGCCAGCGGTACTTGCGCAGGCTGACCTTGTCGCCGTCGGCGAGCACGCCCTCGGCGCGCAGGAGTTCGAGCTGGCGGTGCCGGATGTGCGGCGCGGGAATCCCGCTCGCGCGCAGGATCCGGTGCCACGGCAGGTCCTGGCCGTCCTCGGACAGGACCCGCCCGACGAGCCGCGGCGTCGACGCGCCCGCGATCGCCGCGATGTCGCCGTAGGTGGCGACCTTGCCGGGCGGCACGTCGGCGACCACCTCGCGGATCCGCTCGTGCAGCTGCTCGTCCATGCGACCACTGTGCCGCACCCCGGATGGGCATGGCGCCGCAGGTCCGCGGGGTGGACATGGTGCAATCAGAAGGTGCAGCGAGGTAGGGCCGGTCAGGTGAGCGCGCGGCTGGTCCGCGCGGCCACCGGGGCTCCGCCACGGCACGACTGGCCCGAGGACGCGCGGCGCCTGCTCGAAGCGCCACGGGGATTCCAGCGGGTGCTCGGCGCGCCGGGCACCGGCAAGACGAGCCTGCTCGTCGATCTCGCCGTCACGCGGATCGCGGGCGGCGTCGATCCCGAGAACCTGTTGGTGCTCACCGCGTCCCGCCGCGCCGCCGACGCGCTGCGTGCCGACATCACGCGGCGCCTGATCAGCGACGAGACCCCGCGCACGGTGCGCGAGCCGGTGGTGCGCACGGTGCACTCGTACGCGTTCGGGCTGCTGCGGTTGCAGGCCTCGCTCGACGGGATGCCGCCGCCGCGGCTGCTGTCCGGCCCGGAACAGGACGTCGTGGTCCGCGAACTGCTCGCGGGCGATCTCGACCTCGGCGCCTTCGACTGGCCGGAGCAGATGCGCCCGGCGCTCGCCGTGCCCGGGTTCGCCGAGGAGCTGCGCGACCTGCTGTTGCGCGCCGCGGAACGCGGGCTCGGCCCCGAGGATCTGATCAAGCTCGGCCGCAGCAGGGATCGCGTCGAATGGGTCGCGGCGGGCACTTTTTGGCGCCAGTACGAGGAAGTCACGCTGTTGCAGGGCGCGGGCGGCAACGCGCTGGGCGTTCCCGGATCGCAGGCCATGGACGCCGCCGAGCTGGTCTCCGCCGCGCTGCTCGCGCTCGACGCCGACCCCGACCTCGCCGCCCGCGAGCAGGCAAGGATCCGGCACCTGCTCGTCGACGACGCGCAGCACCTCGACCCGTTGCAGTACCGGCTGCTCGACCGGCTCGGCGGTGGCGCGGCCGATTTCGTGGTCGCGGGCGATCCCGACCAGACCGTGTTCTCCTTCCGCGGCGCCGATCCCGGCCTGCTCGTTTCCACGGACGCCGGGCGCACGCGCACCCTCACGCTCACTGCGGCGCACCGGATGAACGGCCCGGTGCACCAGGCGGTGACCGCGATCGCGAAGAGCATGGCCGGTGCGTCGAAGCACCGCGTGGCCACGCTCGCGGGCGACGGCGCGGGCACGGTCAAGGTGCGCCTGATGCCGACGCCCGCGGCCGAAGCGAGCTGGATCGCCGATCAGCTCCGGCGCGCGAACCTCGTCGAAGGCGTGCCGTGGCACGAGATGAGCGTGCTCGTGCGCTCGCCGACGCGGTCGTTCCCGGTGCTGCAGCGCGCTTTGCGGGCGGCGGGCGTGCCGATCGCTTCCGCCGTCGAGGAGCTGCCGCTCTCGCGCCAGCCCGCGGTGCGGCCGCTGCTCGTCGCGCTGCGCGTCGCGGCCGAACCCGAGCTGCTCGACGCCGAACTCACCGAAATGCTGCTGGCGTCTCCACTCGGCGGCGCGGACCCGCTCGCGCTGCGCCGCGTCCGGCGCGGGCTGCGCAGGCTGGAAGTGGCCATCGGCGGCCAGCGCTCCAGTGACGAGCTGCTGGTGGAAGTGGTGCGGGACAACGATCTTCTCGGCGGTCTCGCCGACGCGGAAGCGGCGCCGGTGCGGCGGGTCGCGAGCCTGCTGGCCAAGGCGCGGGAATCGGTGGTGGCGGGCCAGGGCGTCGAGCAGGTCTTGTGGGACCTGTGGGCGGGCAGCGGGCTTCAGGAGCGGCTGGTCCGGCTCGCCGAACGGGGTGGATCCCTTGGCGCGCAAGCGGATCGCGACCTCGATGCGATCGTGGCCCTGTTCCACGCCGCGGGCCGCTACGTCGACCGGTTGCCGAAGTCGAGCGTCGCCGCGTTCGCCGAATACCTGTCGTCTCAGCTCATCGCGGGCGACAGCCTGGCGCCGATGGCGACGAAGGGCGACGGCGTCTCGCTGCTCACCGCGCACGGCGCCGCGGGTCGCGAATGGACGGTCGTCGCGGTCGCCGGGGTGCAGGAGGGCACCTGGCCGGACCTGCGGCTGCGCGGCTCGCTGCTGGGCGTCGAGCGGCTCGTCGACCTGCTGTCCGGTGTGGACACCGACTCGGTCTCGGCCACCGCCCCGATCCTCGCCGAGGAACGCAGGCTCTTCTACGTCGCGGCGAGCCGCGCGCGCCGGGTGCTGCTCGTCAGCGCGGTGGCGGGGGAAGACGAGCAGCCGTCCCGTTTCCTCGACGAGCTGGACGACGGCGGGCAGGACCCCGGCCAGGATTCGCGCGTGAAGGCGCCCGGCCGGTCGCTGGTGCTGGCGGAGCTGGTCGGCGATCTGCGCTCGGCGGTGTGCGACGCCACCACGGAGCCGTCGCGGCGGAAGCTCGCGGCCCGCCAGCTCGCCCGGCTCGCGGCGGCCGGGGTGCCCGGCGCGCACCCGGACTCCTGGTACGGCATCGCGGAAGCGTCCTCTGTGGACCCGTTGCACGGTGCGGGCGACGTCATCAAGATCTCTCCGTCCACTGTGGACGTGCTGGCGCGGTGCCCGTTGCGCTGGCTGATCGAGCGGCACGGTGGCAGCGATCCCGCGCAGCTCGCCGCGATCACCGGCACGCTCGTGCACGGGCTGGCGCAGGCCGCGGCCACCGGTGCCGGTGACGAGGAACTGCGCAGGGCGCTCGACGACGCGTGGGCGCGGGTCGACGCGGGCGCGCCGTGGTACTCGCGGCGCGAGCGGCGGCGCGTCGAGCAGATGGTGGCGAACTTCGTCACCTGGCTCAAGCAGAGCCGCGTCGAGCTGACCCAGCTCAGCGTCGAGCACGACATCGAGGTCGAGCTGCCCGCCGCGGAGGACGAGGTCCGGATCCGGCTGAAGGGCCGCGTCGACCGGCTCGAGTCCGACGGGCAGGGCCGCCCGGTGATCATCGACATCAAGACCAGCAAGGTGCCGGTGAGCGCGGCGGACGCGGAACTGCACCCGCAGCTCGCCGCCTACCAGCTCGCCGTGCTGCTCGGCGCCGTCGAGGGTGCGAAGGAGCCCGGCGGCGCGAAGCTCGTCTACGTGGCGAAGTCCCACAACCGCCACGGTTCGACCCTGCGCGAGCAGCCGCCGCTCGACACCGAGTCCGGGCGGAAGTGGCTCGACCTGGTGCGCACCGCGGCCGAATCGGCGTCCGGGCCCGCCTACCAGGCCACCGAGAATTCCGAATGCGACCGCTGCCCGGCGCGCGGGTCCTGCCCGCTGCGCCCCGAGGGCCGCCAGGTGACCGGGCCGTGACGGGGCTCGTTTCTCCCGCGGATGTCGCTGAAGCGCTGGGTTTGCATCCGCCGACGCCGGAGCAGGCGGCGGTGATCGCGGCGCCGATCGAGCCCGCGTTGGTCGTGGCGGGTGCGGGTGCGGGGAAGACGGAAACCATGGCGGCGCGGGTGGTGTGGCTTGTCGCGAACGGGCTGGTGATTCCCGAGCGGGTGCTGGGGTTGACGTTCACCCGCAAGGCCGCGCGCCAGCTCGGTGAGCGTGTGCGGGCGAGGTTGCGGCGGCTCGCCGGTTCCGGGCTGCTCGATAAGGTCGACCCCGGCGGCGGGCGGCGCGCGGCGGTGCTCGCGGGGGAGCCGACCGTGCTGACCTACCACGCCTACGCGGGGCGCCTGCTCGCCGAGCACGGGCTCCGGCTTCCCGTGCAGCCCGGCGTCCGCCTGCTTTCGGAGACCGCGTCGTGGCAGATCGCGCACCGCGTGGTGTCCACTTGGGACAAGGACCTGGAGACCGACAAGGTGCCCCCGACGGTGACCGCGCAGGTGCTTTCGCTGGCGGGCGAACTCGGCGAGCACCTCGTCGAACTCGGCGAGCTGGAAGAGCGCACACGGTGGCTGTGCGAAGTGATCGAGCACGCGCCGAAGGGCAAGGGACAGCGCGCCGCGTTGCCGCAGAAGCTCGCGGACATCGTTGCGGCGCAAAGGTTCCGGCTCGAACTCCTGCCGCTGGTAGACGCGTACCAGCAGCGGAAGCGGGCGGAGGGCGCGCTCGACTTCGCCGACCAGATGTCGCTCGCGGCGCAGCTCGCGAGCGGGCACGCCGAGGTGGTCGAGGGGGAGCGCGACCGGTTCGGCGCCGTCCTGCTCGACGAGTACCAGGACACCGGGCACGCGCAACGCGTGCTGCTGCGCGCGCTTTTCGGCGGCGTGGAGAACGCGCCGATGCCGGTGACGGCGGTCGGCGACCCGGCGCAGGCGATCTACGGCTGGCGCGGCGCGAGCGCGGCGAACCTGCCCCGGTTCACCACCGACTTTCCTCGCAAGGATGGGGAAAAGCTCGTGCCAGCGCGCGAATACGGCCTGCTGACGAGCTTCCGCAACCCGCCGCAGGTGCTCGCGCTCGCCAACGGCATGTCCGAACCGCTGCGCGCGCGAGGACTCGGCGTCGAACGGCTGCGCGCGCGTGACGGCGCCGGGCCGGCGGACATCGCGGCCGCGCTGTTGCCGGACATCAGGGCGGAACGCGTCTGGATCGCGGACGCGCTCGCCGAGCGCTGGCACGACGAGGTGTCCGCGACCGGGACCCCGCCGACCGCGGCGGTGCTGGTGCGGCGGCGGGCGGACATGGCGCCGATCGCCGCCGAACTGCGCGCGCGGGGACTGCCGGTTGAGGTCGTTGGGCTCGGCGGTCTCCTCGACGAGCCCGAGGTCGCCGACCTCGTGAGCACCCTGCGCGTGCTGTCGGACCCCTTGGCGGGCACGGCCGCGGCGCGGTTGTTGACCGGTGCGCGCTGGCGGCTCGCCGCGTCCGATCTCGCCGCGCTGTGGTCGCGGGCGAACCAGCTCGCCGGTCCGCGGCCGGGCGCCGAACCCGATCCGCTGCTGTTCGCCGAACGCGCCGAGCAGACCGGGCTCGTGGACGCGCTCGACGATCCCGGCGAGCCCTCGCGGTACTCGCCGGAGGGGTACCGGCGCATCCGCAAGCTCGGCGCCGAGCTGACCATGTTGCGGCGCAGGCTCGACCAGTCGCTGCCCGAACTGGTCGCCGACGTCGAGCGGACGATGCTGCTCGACGTCGAATCGCTGGCGCGGCCGGGAAGCGCGGGACGGGCGCACCTCGACGCTTTCGCCGACGTGGTAACGGATTACGCGGAGAACGCGCCGACCGCGACGCTGATGTCCTTTGTGGACTACCTCGCCACCGCGGCGCACGCCGAGGACGGCCTGACCCCCGGCGAGGTGCAGGTGGCGCCGGACCGCGTGCAGGTGCTCACCGCGCACTCCGCGAAGGGGCTCGAATGGCGGGTGGTCGCCGTGCCGCACCTGGTACGCGAGGTCTTCCCGACCAAGCGGCGCTCGTCGTCGTGGCTCCGCACGGTGACCGCGCTGCCTGCCGCGTTGCGCGGTGACGCGCAGGACCTGCCGGAGCTGCGCGTGTCCGAGGGCATGGACCGCAAGGAAGTCCAAGAAGGACTCGCGCTGCACGAAGAGGGGTTCGCCGAACGCGAGGCAGAGGAAGAGCGCAGGCTCTGCTACGTCGCGCTGACCCGGTCCGAACACGCGCTGCTGGTTTCGGGGCACTGGTGGAACGAGAGCAGCGCGAAACCGAAGGGGCCCTCGGAGTTCCTGACCGAGACCGCGGAGCTGATCGCCGGAGCGGAGGAGAGCGGCGAGCCGATCGGGGTGATCGGCGCCTGGGCCGAGGAACCCCCGCCGGACGAGGAAAACCCGCTCGTGCTGGACACCAGGACCGCGCGCTGGCCGGTCGACCCGCTCGGGCCCCGCCGTGGCGCCGTGGCCGAAGGCGCCGACCTGGTGATGGGCGAGCTGGCCACGCTCGGCGAGCAGCTCGACCTCTTCGGCGAGCTGGAAGAGGTCGAGGACCCCGACGGCTGGACCGCCGACACCGACGTCCTGCTGGCCGAACGCGCCCGCGCGGCGTCGCGGACCGAGATCGTGCGGTTGCCCGGCCAGCTTTCGGTGAGCCAGCTCGTCGAACTCGCCGGGGACGCCGACGCGCTCGCGCGCCGCCTCCGCCGCCCACTTCCGGTGCCCCCCAACACTTTCGCGCGCCGGGGCACCGCGTTCCACGGCTGGCTGGAGCACCGCTTCGGCGGCGAACGGCTGCTGGAGATCGACGACCTGCCCGGTGCCGCGGACACCGGCGAAGCCGCCGACGCCGACCTGGACGCGCTGCGCGAAGCGTTCGAGAAGAGCGCGTGGGCGAACCGGACCCCGGTGGAGGTCGAGGTGCCGTTCTCCACCGACATCGACGGCACGACCGTGCGGGGGCGGATGGACGCCGTGTTCGCCGATCCGGACGGCGGCTGGACCGTCGTCGACTGGAAGACCGGCGCCGTCCCCGAAGGCGCGAAACTGGCCGCGTCGTCGGTGCAGCTCGCCGCGTACCGGCTGGCTTGGGCGGCGTTGAAGGGGCTCCCGCTGGAAAAGGTGCGGGCGGCCTTCCACTACGTGCGGCAGGACCACACGCTGCGCCCCGTGGACCTGCTCGACGCCGACGGCCTACGAGACCTGCTCCGCCGCGTGCCCGAGCTGTAATTCTATCGAGCTGTGTTTTTTATCGGTCGTCAAAATTTGCGCTGTCAGGGCGCGGCTCTCGAGGTGATCCGCCGGTTGGGTGCGCTGGCACCCTGCCATCGCAAATTTAGAGGGCCCAGGGGGCCCTGCGACCGACTGCACGCTCCCGCCGCGCGGGGCGCGTCGGATCGCCGGGTGCCTGGCTGGCTTGGCAATGGCCGCGCCTTCGGCGCGGACCTCGCGGCACTCGGGGAGGTAGGTGGGCGAGCGCCGGATGGGGTAGGCGGGCGAAGTGGGCTTGGGGTGCTGGGTGCACTTAGCGGGCTAAACGTTGTCGGCGGGTGCGCGGCTCCTGGGTGCGTTTAGCGGGCTAAATGTCGTTCGGGCTAGGCCTCGTCGCGGACCTTCAGGGCCCAGAGGACGAGGGGCCATTGGAGCGGGAGCCTGCCCCAGGCGATCGCTCGCGCGGGGAGCGGTTTGCGCTTGCGGTCGTAATCGACGGCCATCTTGACGTTGCCGGGCAGCACGCCGACGAAGAACAGCGCTGCCGCGAGGCCGCCGAAGCGGCGGGTCTTCGGGTTGGCGATCGTGGCGGCAAGACCCAGCTCGGCGACGCCGGACGCCTGCGTCCAGAGGCGTGGTGAGCCGGGGAGTTCGCGCGGGACCAGCGCGTCGAACTGCTTGGGCGCCGCGAAGTGCAGTGTCCCGGCCGAGGCGAGGAAACCGGCCAGGAAGAGCGCACGACGTTTCGACATACCGTCAGTATGTCACGAGTGTTTGGGCGAAAGTCACCCGATCGTGGGTGAGTTTGTGACACATTCCCCGAGTTCTGTCACAAAGCGAAGGCGAGGAAGCATGGTTCTCCGCAAGATCGGGTTCGCCCTCGCGGCCGCCGCCGCGGTCACCGCGGGCGCGCTCGCGAGCGCCGCACCGGCGAGTGCCGCGCCGGCCAAGCTCAGCCAGTCCGCCGCCGCCGCGAAGCTCGGCGCCGCCGGGATCACGCACAGCTCCAGCGGGGGCTGCACCGCCAGGAGCAAGCCGACCTGCACGTCGTACGAGCAGATCAACGCCAGCACGGTCGACGGGATCAGCACGCTGAAGCGCGCGAGCGGCTGCGGCATCAACATCACCGGAGGCACCGAGGTCGGCCACGCGGCGGGCACCTACAGCCACTACAACGGCTACAAGGTCGACATCACGCCCAATTCGTGCGTCAGCGCCTACATCCGGCGCAGCTTCACACGGATCGTTCCGCCGTCGTTCGGCAGCGAGCAGTACCGGTCGTCGGCGGGCAACACCTACACCTACGAAGGCAACCACTGGGACATCGAGTACCACTGATCCGGGCCGTGGGGAACGCACCGGCGGGAACCGGCGCTTTCCCCGCGGGTGTCCTCTACGATCCCGAGCGTGAGTGACGCCTACCACCCGCGGCCGGGGGCCGGTTCATGATCAAGCGCATCCCGCTGGGGGAGCGGCTGAGCGAACAGCCGGACCACACGCTCGTCGGCGTCATCAAGATGCCGGAAACCGCGGTCAGCCCGATGCGGTCGATCGTCAAACGCGTGCTCGGCGCGTTGCTGGCGCTGCTGGCGACCGTGCTGATCGTCTACCTCGACCGCGACGGCTACCGCGACGCCAACGGTGACGGGCTGTCCTTCCTGGACAGCCTGTACTACTCGACGGTGTCCCTGTCGACCACCGGCTACGGTGACATCGCGCCGGCCACCGCGTCGGCGAGGCTGGTCAACGTCCTGGTCATCACCCCGCTGCGCGTGCTGTTCCTGATCGTCCTGGTCGGCACCACCCTCGAGGTGCTCACCGAGCGGTCGCGGCAGGCGTTCCGCATCCAGAAGTGGAGGCACAAGGTGCGAGACCACGTCGTGGTCGTCGGTTTCGGCACGAAGGGGCGCGCGTCGGTCAAGACGCTGCTCGGCGACGAAGACGTCGAGCCGAACCAGATCGTCGTCGTCGACACCGACCAGCAGGCACTGGACGCGGCGAGCGCGCTCGGCCTGGTCACCGTGCACGGCTCGGCCACCCGTTCCGACGTGCTGCGGGTCGCCGGTGTGCAGCGCGCGCGGGCGATCGTGGTCGCGACCAACCGGGACGACTCGGCCGTGCTGGTCACGCTGACCGCGCGCGAGCTCGCCCCGAACGCGCACATCGTCGCGTCGGTGCGCGAGGCCGAGAACGTGCACCTGCTGAAGCAGTCCGGCGCGAACCAGGTGGTCATCTCCAGCGAGACGGCGGGCCGCCTGCTCGGCATGGCCACCTCGACCCCGCTCGTGGTCGACATGGTCGAGGACCTGCTCACCCCGGAGTCGGGCCTCGCGATCGCCGAGCGCCAGGTCGAGCCGTCGGAGGAAGGCGGTTCGCCCCGGCACCTGCCCGACATCGTGCTCGGCCTGGTCCGCGACGGCGCGCTGTACCGCGTCGACGCGCCGCAGGCGGACGCGATCGAACCGGGCGACCGGCTGCTCTACGTCCGCAAGGTCACGCAGTCCGAACGCATCGAAAGCTGAGGTAGGCACCCCGCCGGGGGACTAGGTGGGTTTTGCCGGGGGGATCTGGAACCATATTCGTTGTGCGGCAACGAGCGGATCCCCTCAGAAATCACGGCCAGTTGCACTGGAACGCGCTCGGGGTGGCCGCTTTCGTCGGGATCGCGATCGTCGCGGTGGCGTGGTGGCTCGGCCCCGGCCTGTTCGGCATCGCGAACGCGGAGGCCGGTGACGTGGTCGAAGCCAAGGTCACCGCGCCGGTGGAATGCGCGGGGCAGGGCGGGCACGAGACGGTCGCCTTCACGCTCGGCGGCCAGCCGCGCACCGGCACGCTCGACGGCTGCGGGCACGGCAAGGACGAACGGGTTTCGATCCGGGTCGGGTCCGACGCGGGCTCCGGCACCGTCAGCGTCACAGCCGCCGACACCGCCGAAGGCGCGCGAGACCTCCGCCGCCCCGTCGGCCTGTTCCTCGTAGCCCTCAGCTGCTTCGCCGGCGCCACATATGCCTTTATCGTGCGGCAAAATTCGCGCTGAACCTTTATCGGTCGTCAAAATTTGCGCTGCCAGGGCGCGGCTCCCCAGTTTGACCCGCCGGTTGCGTGCGTTGGCGCCCTGCCATCGCAAATTTAGAGGGCCTTGGCGGCCCTGCGACCGACTCTCAACGCTCCCCGCCGCGCGGGGCGCGTCGGTTCGCCGGTGCCTGGCTGGTCTGGCGATGGCCGCGCCTCCGGCGCGGACCTCGCTTCGCTCGGGGCATAGCCCTGGTGCATTCCCGCGCCTCCGGCGCGGACCACAGGCGCGCTCCCAGCCGAAGCCCCTTGGCGACGTTTAGCCCGCGAACTGCACCAGGCGACCCCCAAGTCGCGCGCCTACGGGAGGCCCACTCGCCCGCCTACCTTCCGAGTGCCGCGAGGTCCGGGCCGAAGGCCCGGCCATGCAAAACCCAGCCACGCACCCGGCGATCCGACGCGCCCCGCGCGGCGGGAGCGTGCAGTCGGGCGCAGGGCCGCCAGGCCCTCTAAATTTGCGATGGCAGGGCGCCACCGCACTCAACTGCCACCAACGCCGGGAGCCACGCCCTGGCAGCGCAAATTTTGCCGCCCGATAAAAAACAACAGACCGAAGCGGCTCAGGAGACGTCAGTCGACGGAGCCGCGAAGGTATTGCACTGCGCGATCCGGTTGTCCTGCGCGCCGGTGCGCCACCATTGGGCGTAGTGCGCGTTGGTGCCGTGGTCGTGGCTGCCAGAGGTGTTGTCGCCGCGGGTTTCCTGGTCCTTCCAGGCTTTGTCGTACATGTCCCTGGTGACGCTGCCGCCGCGGTCGACGTGGGCGCCGAGGAACATCCCGGAGAAGCACTGGGCCTGGAGTTCCTTGCGCCGCGCCATTTCGAGCCCGGCGGGGCTGTTCTGGCCGACCGCGTAGATCTGCTGCCACGCGGCGTCCATCAGCCCGGCGACCTCCTGCACGTGGTGGCCGTATTCGTGGGCGAACAGGGCGAGGTAGACGCCGGGGTTGTCGCCGTACTGGTCGGTCTGCAGGCCTTTGAACGGGACGAAGAGGTTGTTTTCGCAGTAGTAGGCGGCGGTGGCGATGCCGACCTTGATGGTGCCGCAGTCGGTCTGGAAGTTCGGCCCGGTGGGGAAGTGCAGCGCGGGCGGGTGGAAGGGCAGGTGGTAGTACTCGAGGAACGGTCCCCACGCGGCGTCGAGGCATTTGCCCGCGGCGGTGAAGAACGCTTCGGCTGCTTGCTGGGTGGCGTGCCACGGCGGGAGGTCGCAGGCGAGGTTCTTGAGCCCGGCGTCCGGGTCGGCGAGGATCGGGTGGTCGGCGAGCTTGAGGATCTTCTGGCCGTTGAGCGCGGGGCCGCCCGCTCCGGCTCCGCTGCCGCCGGTGGTGGTCGTGGCCGGGGTGGGCGGGGCGGAGGGGGCCGCCGCGGCGGGCGTGGTCTGCGCCGCTTGTGCCTTGTCGGCGGCTTCCTGCGCTTCCTGGCCCTTGGTGACCGCGACGTAGACGACCAGGCCGGACAGCAGGACCGCGACACCGGCGAGCACGACCGTCATCCGGTGGTTGCGCCGCGGTGCCGCGCGCGTCGGCCTGCGGCCGGGCGGTGGCGGGGGAAGCGGTCCCGCCTGCCTCGACGGGCCGCGCGGCGGTTGCGTCATCTGCGCTTCTTCCCCTGCTGGACTCGGGCGGTCGGTGCGGCTTCGCAAAGCATAACGATCCGGCCCCGTCCTTCGCTGCGTTCGGCGGCACCGTGAACCGGGTCACCGGTGGCGTGGTTGGCTGGCCAGGCGGCGCTGCCGGGACCGAAAGTGGGACTATTCCGGCAGTACATCCGGGTGACCCACCAGCGAGCAGGGAGTTTCCATGAGTGACCACGGGGGCTGGGCCTCGCCCGATCCCGACGGTGAGCGCGACAAGGCCGCGGACACCCCCGCCGAGCCCGTCGAACCGCTGCCCTCGGCGCCGCCGCCACCGCGGCAGAACTGGGGCGGGGTGCCGAAACCGGGTGTGATCCCGCTGCGGCCGCTCGCGGTGGGGGAGATCCTCGACGGCTCGATCACGACCATCCGCCGCCACGCGGCCAGCGTGCTCGGGGTCTCCGCGGCGGTCGCGGTGGTCAGCGCGCTGCTGAGCCTCGCGAGCGAACTGTGGGTGCTCGACGACCTGAACTCGATCATCGCGCCGGGGCCCGCCGCGACGAGGGCGGAGATCGAGCGGCAGGCGATGGAGGCGCTGCCGAAGGCGCTCGGCTCGCTCGGGATCAGCGCGGTGATCACGATGCTGACCCAGACCTTCCTCGCCGGGTTCCTCACGGTGGTGCTCGGAAAGGCCGTGCTGGGCAGGCCGGTGACGTTCGCCGAGGCGATGGCCGAGGCCAAGCCGAGGTGGCTGCCGCTGCTCGGGCTGACGCTGGTCTACTCGGTGCTGGTGGCCGTTCCGTTCGCGGTCGGGTTCCTGCTCGTCGGGCTGCTGGGCGCGTCGGGGGTGATCTTCCTGCTGGCGGCGATCCCGCTGTCGGTGTTCCTCTACGTGCGCTACAGCCTCGCGACGCCCGCGCTGATCCTGGAACAGGGCAAGATCGGCACCTCGCTGACCCGGTCGGCGCGGCTGGTGACCGGGATGTGGGCCCGCGTGTTCGGGATCCTGCTGCTGGTGATGCTGATCGGCGTGGTGATCAGCCTGCTCGTCAACACGGTGTTCACCCTGATCAGCGGCAACTCGCTGAGCGCGACCGCGGTGACCACGAGCGCGATCGTGTTCTCCGCGGTCGGGCAGGTCATCGCGCAGACGTTCGTCACGCCGTTCACCGCGGGCGCGACCGCGCTGCTCTACATCGACCAGCGCATGCGCCGGGAGGGCATGGACCTGGAACTGATCCGCGCCGCGGGGCAGCAGCCGCGGTGAGCTGGCCGCGCTCCGCCGACGTCCCGGTCGTGATCGGCCGGGACGACGCGCGGGCGGCCGCGGAAGCGGAGCTGGCGAAGGCCGACTACCTGGCGGCGCAGCCGTCGTGGCTGGAACGCGCCGCGCAGTGGGTGATCGACCGGCTCGACGCGCTGTTCCGCGCGCTGACGTCGTTCGTCCCCGGCGGCGGTTTCGGGCTCGCGGTGCTGGTGGCGCTCCTGGTCGTGGTGATCGTGGTGGTGCGGCTGCGGATCGGGAAGACGGCACGGTCCGGCGCGCTCGCGCGGCCGGTGTTCGCCGACCGCACCCGCACCGCGGCCGAATACCGCGCGGCGGCGGAGTCCGCGGCGGCGTCGGGTGCCTTCGCGGCGGCGGTGCGCGACCGGTTCCGCGCGCTGGTGCGGGGCATGGAGGAGCGCGGCGTGCTGGACCCGCGGCCGGGCCGGACGGCGGACGAGGCGGCGACCGAGTCCGGTCGCGCGCTGCCCGGTGTCGCGGACGAACTGCGGTGGGCCGCCCAGGTCTTCGACGCGGTGCACTACGGCGGCGAACCGGCCACGGCGGCCGAGTACGACCGCATGAGCGCGCTCGACGACCGCGCCGCCGCGCAACGCCCGGAGTTCGCGCGGTGACGGCGGTTTCCCCTGACGCGCGCACGATCTGGCGCGCGGCGCGCACCCCGCTGGTGGTCGTGGCGCTCGTGCTCCTCGGCGGGATCGTGCTGGCGCTCGCCACGGGCGGTACTTCGCGGGGACAGCTCGACCCGGAATCGGCCACGCCGACGGGTTCGCGCGCGCTCGCGACCCTGCTGCGGAACCAGGGCGTCGACGTCGTCGTGGCCAGGACCTTCGACGAGGCGCTCGCCGCGGCACCCGGTTCGACCGTGCTGGTGACCGCGGCCGCGACGGTGCGGCCGCAGCGGCTCGCGGAGCTCCGGGACCGCGCGGCGGAAAGCGTGCTGATCGCGCCGGGGCAGGCCGCGCTCGACCGCGTGCTCCCCTCGGTGCGGGCCTACGACGGGCCGGAGGCCGCGGTCCACGCGCCGAACTGCGCGCTGCCCGCCGCCACCGCCGCGGGCGACGTGCTGACCGGAGGCGAGCGGTTTCTCGCGGCTTCCGGCGTGACCACCTGCTACAGCGGAAGTGTCGCGACCGTGCGGGACGCGCGCATGGATACCGTGCGGGACGCGCGTCCGGCGACCCTTCTCGGTGACGGCGCGGCGCTGACCAACCAGCACCTCGGCGAGGACGGGAACGCCGCGCTGGCGATGCGGCTGCTCGGCACGCACCCCCGGCTGGTCTGGTACCTGCCGGTGCCCGGCGATCCCGCGTTCGCCGAGGGCCGCGAGTCGATCACGGGCCTGCTGCCCGACGGCTGGGTCTTCGGCGGGATCCAGCTCGCCGTCGCGGCTGTCCTTTTTGGACTGTGGCGCGCGCGAAGGCTCGGCCCGGTGGTGACCGAACCGCTGCCGGTCGTGGTGCGCGCCGCCGAGACCACCGAAGGAAGGGCGCGGCTGTACCGGCGTTCGGGTGCGGCGGGCCACGCCGCGGCGATCCTGCGCGACGCGGCCGTGGCGAGGATCGCGACCGCGCTGTCGATGAGCGGTGACACCGAACCGGCCGCCGTCATCGCCGCCGTGTCCGTCCGAAGTGGACTTCCAGCGGGCGAGGTTTCCCAGTTGCTGTACGGAAAAGGCGTGCGCGGCGATGCGGAGCTGGTGCGCCTCGCCGACGATCTCGACGCGCTCGAGGAAAGGATTCGCAGATCTTGACCACCGATCAGCTTTCCGCGCGTGACGCGCTCATCGCGTTGCGCGCCGAGGTCGGCAAGGCCGTCGTCGGCAACGACGCCGCGGTCACCGGGCTCATCATCGTGCTGCTCTGCCGGGGACACGTGCTCGTCGAAGGCGTGCCCGGTGTCGCGAAGACGCTGCTGGTGCGCGCGCTCGCGGCGGCACTCGACCTGGAAACCACGCGCGTGCAGTTCACCCCGGACCTGATGCCGGGCGATGTCACCGGGTCGACCGTCTACGACGCGCACAGCGGCGAGTTCACCTTCCGGCCGGGGCCGGTGTTCACGAACCTCCTGCTGGCCGACGAGATCAACCGGACCCCGCCGAAGACGCAGTCGGCGCTGCTCGAAGCGATGGAGGAGCGGCAGGTTTCGGTCGACGGCACCTCGCGCGCGCTGCCGGAGGTGTTCGCGGTCGTCGCGACGCAGAATCCGGTCGAGTACGAGGGAACGTACCCGCTTCCCGAGGCGCAGCTGGACCGGTTCTTGCTCAAGCTGACCGTGCCCGCGCCTTCGCGCGACGACGAAATCGGCGTGCTGACGCGGCACGCGTCCGGGTTCGATCCGCACGATCTCGCGGCGGCGGGCCTGCGCCCGGTCGCGGGTGCCGAGCAGCTCGCGGCCGCCCGCGCGGAGGTGGCCGGGGTGACGGTGGGGCCCGAGGTGATCGGGTATGTGGTCGACCTGTGCCGCGCGACGAGGGAGCTGCCGTCGGTCCGGCTCGGGGTTTCTCCGCGCGGCGCAACGGCTTTGCTCGCCGCGAGCAGGGCGTGGGCGTGGCTAGCCGGTCGCGGTTACGCGACACCCGACGACGTGAAAGCGCTTGCGCGCCCGGCGTTGCGGCACCGGATCGGGCTTCGGCCAGAGGCCGAACTGGAGGGCGTGACGGCGGACGGCGTGCTCGACCGCGTGCTCGCTTCGGTCGCGGTGCCGCGCTAGCGATGGCCATCACGGGACGGCTGGGGCTGCTGGCGCTGCTCGGCGCCGCGTTCGTCGGGCTCGTCATGCCGTCGGTGGCCGGGGTGCTCGCGGTGGCCGCCGTGCTGCTGCTCGGCGTGCTCGCAGATCTCGTGCTGGCTGGCGGGGTCAGGGCGCTGACCTTCGCGCGCTCGGGGGCGTTTTCGGTGCGGTTGGGCGAAACCGCGGAGGTCACCCTCGCGGTGACCAATCCGGGACGCCGCGCGGTCAAGGGTGTGCTGCGGGACGTGTGGACGCCCAGCGCGGGCGCCGACGGGCGGCGGCACGCGCTCACCGTCCCGCCCGGCGAGCGGCGAACCGTGGTGACGACGGTGCGGCCGTCCCGCCGCGGCGATCGCCCCGCGTACCGGGTGGCGGTCCGGTCGGCGGGGCCGCTCGGGCTCGCCGCGCGCCAGGGTTCGCACGACGTCCCGTGGACCGTGCGCGCGTTGCCGCCGTTCGAAAGCCGCAAGCACCTGCCCTCCCGGCTCGCCCGGTTGCGGGAACTGGACGGCGGGCAGGCCGCGCTCGTCCGGGGCCAGGGCACGGAATTCGACTCGCTGCGCGAATACGTGACCGGGGACGACGTCCGCTCGATCGACTGGCGGGCGACCGCGCGGGCGGTCGAGGTGATGGTGCGGACCTGGCGCCCGGAACGCGATCGCAGCGTCCTGCTGGTGCTCGACACCGGCCGCACCTCGGCGGGGCGGGTCGGTGACGCGCCGAGGCTCGACGCCGCGATGGATGCCGCGCTGCTGCTCGGCGCGCTGGCTTCGCGGGCCGGTGACCGCGTCGACCTGATCGCCTACGACCGCGCCCTCCGCGCGAGCGTGACCGGGTCGTCGCGCGCGGATCTGTTGCCCTCCTTGGTGAACGCGATGGCGCCGCTCGAACCGAGCCTGGTCGAAACCGACGCGCGCGGCATGATCGCCGAGGTGCTGAAGCGGGCCCGCCGCCGCTCGCTCGTGGTGCTGCTGACCGCGCTCGACCCGGCGCCGCTCGAAGCGGGTCTGCTGCCCGCGCTGGGCCCGCTCGTCAGCAGGCACCGGCTGCTCGTCGCCTCGGTCGCCGATCCGCGGATCGCGGAAATGGCCCGCGGCCGCGGCGACGCGGAGGCCGTCTACGATGCGGCCGCGGCCGAACGCGCGCTGGCCGAGCGGCGGCACGTCGAAGGCCTGCTCCGCGGGCGCGGGATCGGTGTCGTCGACGCCGTCCCGGCCGAGTTGCCGCCCGCCCTGGCCGACGCCTACCTGGCGCTGAAAGCCACCGGCACCCTCTGAACCCCATGCCCCGAAAGTGGCTTTCGGGGACATAGATGCCCCGAAGGCCACAGTGATGTCGGGTGTGCGGCACGATGATCGGCGGTGGAGGTCCCCGAAGGCCACCTTCGGGGACTCTAGCCTCGGTCTTTCATGGTGATCTGTAGGTGATGTTGATGTTGGAGATGTTGATGTTGTTGGGTGTGGTTTTGGGTGTGGGCAGGTTGTAGTTGCCGATCTGCTGGGGTATCGGCTGCTCCGGGGTCTTTCGGGTTGTCGGGTCAGGGGTGGTGTGGGTTAGGGGAAAGCGGTGCGGATGCGGTGGAATCCGGTGGCGATTGCGGGGGCCCAGCGCCATGTCCGGTCGATGCGCAGATGGGTTTGGCGTGCGCTGCGGGTGATGCGGGCGGCGACGTGCAGGACGCGGTAACGGAAGGTGGTGATCTCGATCCGGGCGAGGTCGGGCTGGTCGGTGAAGCCGATCAGTTGGCTCCAGCAGACCAGGTCGATCGCGGTGAGCACGGCCTGTAGCCAGGCTGTGTTTTCGGCGAGTCCGCGACAGGGCAGGTTGCGCAGGCCGGTGGCTTTGGCCTCGCGGATGCGGTCTTCCATCCGGGCGCGTTGACGGTGTCGCAGTTCCAGCCCGGCGGCCTGGCCGGGGATGATCCCGGGTGCGGTGTCGGTGAGCAGCGCGGTGATCCGCATCCCGTCGGCGTCGGTGAATCGTAGCTGCGCGCCGGGGTGCGGGCGTTCTTTGCGCAGGATCAGCCGTGACCCTTCGGGCCACTTCGACAGGTCGATCGCGGTGCTGATCTCGGTGACCCAGGCTCCGTCCCGGATCCCGTCCCCAGGCTCGACCGCGGGATGCCAGCACGAAGCCGGGATCGCGTCGACGATGCGCTGCACCCGCGCGTCGACCGGGAACCCGAAGGAGAACCCGACGCCCCGGTCCCGGCAGGTCTGGGCGAAGGTGTGGCTGGCCCCGGCGGAATCACTGCGCGCGAGCAGCCGCGGCGAATCGAGGTTGTCAAATTTTCTGTGTAAGCAGGGTGACTTTGTGTCCTTCTTGTGACTTGAACTTACGGGTTTGACTACGTTCTGTACTTGTCGGTCAGAGTGGTAGCCGGTCGCCGAAGCGGGTTGCGAACGCGTTCAGTGCTCGTTTCCACCCGTAGGTTCCGGTTCCGCGTTTCCCGGCGAACTGTCCCTCGCCGTCGATGTGTCGTCCGGTGATGTTACGGACACCGAGGTAGAGCAGTTTGATCGCGGCGTCGACAGAGGGAAAATGACCTCGTGTCTTACTAATCTTCCGTAGTTGGTAATTGATGGACTCGATCATGTTCGTCGTGTAGATCACCTTCCGGATGGCCGGGTGGAACTCGAGGAATGGGATGAACTCCTCCCAGGCGCGTTCCCAGGTCGAGATCAGACCCGTGTATTTCTGACCCCAAGTGTGTTTCAGCTCGTTGAGAGCCTGCTGTGCGGCTGCTTCGTTAGCGGCCTCGTAGATCGGTTTGAGGGATTTCGCGACAGCCTTGCGGTCGTCGAGGGACACGAACCGCATCGAGGCGCGGATGAGGTGCACGACGCAGGTCTGCACGATCGCTTTCGGCCACACGTTGCCGATCGCATCAGGCAACCCGGTCAAGCCATCACAGCAGACGATCAGCACGTCGTTCAGGCCGCGGTTGACCAGCTCGTTGAGCACGTTCTGCCAGAACTTCGCTCCCTCGTTCTCGCCGATCCAGATGCCCAGGACGTGCTTGAACCCGTCCGTGTCGACCCCGACGACCAGGTGCGCGGACCGGTTGTCGACCGTGCCGCCCTCACGGATCTTGACGACCACCGCGTCGATGTACATAATCGGATAAACCGCATCAACCGGGCGATTCTGCCATTGGGTGATCTCCTCGGCCACCACATCTGTGACATTCGAGATCAACGCCGGGGAAACCTCGGCATCATACACCTCTGCCAAATGTTCCTTGATGTCCCGAGTCGTCATTCCCCGCGCATACAACGACAAGATCATGTCATCGATCTGACCAAGCCGACGCTTCCGCTTCGGCACGATCCGCGGCTCAAAAGTACTCGCCCGGTCCCGCGGCACATCCAACCGGACCGGACCGGAGTTGGTGACCACCGTTTTCGCGCTCTTCCCGTTACGGGAATTCCCCGAACCATAACCAGCGGGATCACCTTTATCGTAACCGAGATGGTCGGCCATCTCAGTTTCCAGCGCCCGCTCCAGCACCGCCTTCGTCAGCTGATTCAGCAAACCCTGCGCGCCATCCAGGCCCATCCCCGAAGCCTCGGCGTCTGCTACCAGCGCATCGATCGCCGCCGGCGACAACAGCTCCGCCACACGCCGCGCCGCCGCGTCATCGCCACCGACCTCCACGGCACCCTCGTCCGCGCCCGCCGACTCCACCACCACATTCTCGCTCACTCAGAGTGTCCATTCTGGCAGGTCAGACCCAGCCGCCTGCCGGTCAGGTCACCCGCTTACACAGAAGATCAAACACCCCCGGCGAAATCGGGGTCGCCGGGGCGGGGCCGGGCGTAGGTGGGCAACGCCGCCAGCGCCGCATCGAGCACGGCGACGTGATCGGCCGCGGTGCTCGACCCCGCGTTGCCTGGGCGCAGCAACCGGCCAAGGCTTCCCCGCCGGCGATCTGCGGGCGATCGAGGAAACACAACAGCGGGTGAAACCCGAACGTGTGCTTCCACGTCGCTGCCGCGTCCTGCTTGTCCGAGTGCGCCAGCACGATCGTGGCATCGAAATCCAGACACAGCTCCTCGGACAGGTCCGGGGCAGCCCCGGCCTCCCACGCCCGTTGCCGCGCGGCGGCACGGGCGGCCTGCACCGCGGGCAGATGGGCCTCGTCGATCCGCTCGAGTAACCGCCACGCCGTCGGCATCGACGCGACCGGCCCGAACAGATCCTCCCGGTCCCGCAGCACCGCGATCCCCGACACCGCGTCCGCGCCATCCGCGATCGCCACCGCCACATCAGCGAACACCTGCCCCGGCGCATGCACCGCGACACCACGATAAGTATCAGCCAACGCCGAGTTCACCGCCCCGACCAAACCCGTGACCTCAGCCATCTCCCGCAACAACCCGACACCAGCATGCGACACGACACCAGCACCATCCGCGCTGACCTTCACCCGACCAGAACGCTTGCTATCCTTCACCCGCGAAGTGCCTTCCCGTTCGAGAAACCGGACCCTAGACAAGTCCCAGTTTCCCCTACAGGACAGGCACTTTCGCGCATTCAACCCCCACGACACCCCACCACCCATGAAACACCCAGGCTAGTGCCACTTTCTCGGCCCTCGCTCACGTGCGGACAGGGCTGTGCATGTCCCGAAGGTGGCCTTCGGGGCGCTCAACGCCGCACATCCACCCCTCGCACGCTTGACCACCACGACGCGCCTGCCCCGACGGTGGCCTTCGGGGCGCTGGATTCCCTGAGAGTCACCT
The DNA here is from genome assembly GCF_018736145.1 of Amycolatopsis sp. CA-230715. Classification (GTDB taxonomy): domain Bacteria; phylum Actinomycetota; class Actinomycetes; order Mycobacteriales; family Pseudonocardiaceae; genus Amycolatopsis. Next base: position 2,803,313 of record NZ_CP059997.1, on the reverse strand, counting down.
TCGGGGCGCCCGAAGGCCCGCCGCGGGGTGGAGCGGGCGGCGGGAGTGCGGTGCGAGGGCCGAATTCGCGGCGTCTACCGCCCCGAAGGCCACCTTCGGGGACACGCGCAGGTGGCGGCGGCCCGCCGCGAGGGCCGAGATCCTGACACAGACCGCCCCAAGAGGAGCCTTCGGCGACATACACGACCCGACCCCTCTATAGGAGCATCTTTCGGGGCATCGCGGGTCAGGCGGCGGGGAGGGTGTCGCCCGCGTACCGGGAATCGAGGTCGCCGGTTTCGCCCGCGCGCGCCGCGCGTCCGCCCAGCACGAACACGTACGCGAGGAAGGCCGCTTCGACGACGACGCCGATGCCGATCCTCGCCCACGTCGGCAGTCCTGACGGCGTGACGAACGCTTCGACCACGCCGGAGACCAGCAGCACGCAGGCGAGTCCGAGCGCCAGCACCACCACGGACCGGCCTTCCTGGGCGAGCGCGGTGGCCCGCGTGCGGTTGCCGGGGTTGAGCACCGTCCAGCCGAGCCGCAGCCCGGTGCCCGCCGCGACGAACACCGCGGTCAGTTCGAGCAGCCCGTGCGGGAGGATCAGCCCGAAAAACACGTCACCGCGGCCCGCCGCCGTCATCAGGCCCAGCCCGGCGGCGACGTTGAGCGCGTTCTGCCCCAGCGCCAGCACCACCGGCACGCCGCCGAGCACCCCGAGGAACAGGCACGTCGCCGCCACCCACGCGTTGTTCGTCCACACCTGCGCCGCGAACGAGGCGGCGGGCCCGGTCGAGTAGTAGCTCTCGTACTTGCCGCCGGGCGCGGTCATCGCCTTGACCTGCTCCGGCGGCGCCAAGGTCGCCTGCACGTGCGGGTCCTTCGCGATCCACACCCCGAGCAGGCCCGTCACGACCACGAACACGGCCGCGCAGGCGAGCCACCAGTAGCGGCCCCGGTAGAGCGCCGCGGGGAAGCGGCGCGAGAAGAAGAGCCCGAACTCCCGCCACGCGGGGTTGTGCGTGCCGGTGACGGCCGCGCGCGCCTGCGTGACGAGCGAGGAAAGCCGGGCGAGCAGCGCGGGATCGGGTGCGCCGGAGCGCGCCGCGGACAGGTGGGTGGCGGCGCGCTGGTAGAGCGTCACCAGTTCATCGGCTTCCGGACCCCGCAGCGCGCGGCCGCGTTTCGTCAGCTCGGCCAGCCGGTCCCACTCGGCGCGGTGCGCGGTCACGAACGCATCGAGGTCCATTCCGGCAGCCTATTCGGTCACTACGCTGGCCACGTGGACTCGGATCTGGTCACCGGCGACGCGGTGGTGCTCGAACTCCGGCTGGCGACCATGGCCAGCCGCGGGGTGGCGTTCGCGCTCGACGCGCTCGTGCAGGCGGCCGTGCTGCTGCTGACCTTCCTGGCGCTGGTGCTGACCGGGCTCACCGACGAGTCGCTCGCGGTCGCGGTGCTGCTTTCCGTGCTGGTGCTGGTCCGCGTCGGCTACCCGGTGCTGCTGGAGGCGCTGAACCACGGCAGGACGCTCGGCAAGATGGCGATGGGGCTGCGCGTGGTCCGCGACGACGGCGGGCCGATCCGGTTCCGGCACGCGCTCGCGCGCGGGCTCGCCGGTGCCGTCGTCGACTTCGGGCCAGCGTTCGTGTGGGCGGTGGTGGGCATGGGCGTCTCGCTCTGTTCACCGCGGTCGAAACGCGTCGGCGACTACCTCGCGGGCACGGTCGTGCTCAGCGAACGCGTTCCGGAAACACCGGCGCCGGTGATCGTCATGCCGCCGCCGCTCGCGGACTGGGCTTCGCGGCTGGACCTTTCCGGCCTCGACGACGGTCTCGCGCTCGCGATCCGCCAGTACCTCGGCCGTTTCCACGACCTGCGCATCGAAGCGGCGCACGAACTCGGGCGCGCGTTCACCGCGGACGTGGTGGCCGCGATCGGCGCGCCCGTGCCCGACGGCGTGCCGGATTGGGCCTACCTGAGCGCGGTGCTCGCCGAACGGAGCGCCCGCGCGGCCCGCCCCGCGGTCGCACCTTTCGACGCCGCTCCGGTCGAAGCGCGCTCCCCGGAGCCGCGACCCGAAAACCCTTTCACCCCACCGAGTTGAGCCCTTCACCGTGCCCCGAAGGTGACCTTCAGGGCCTTGAACGCCCCGAAGGTCACGGTGATGTCGGGTGCGGCGCGGTGATCCGCGGCGGGGGCGCGTCGTTGGTCCCCGAAGGCCACCTTCGGGGACCCTGGCGCCACTTTCTCGGCCCTCGCTTACGTGCGGGCGGTGCCGCGCGTGCCCCGAAGGTGGCCTTCGGGGCGCTCAACGCCGCACATCCACCCCTCGCACGTTCGCTCTCCTGCTTTCCGGTGCCCCGAAAGTGGCTTTCGGGGCGCTGGATTCCCTGAATGGCACTTTCGGGGCATCGACACTCTCCCGGTGGCTCACAAGGCAACGCCGCCTGAGAGCCTCCGGTCAGGCGACGTCCTTGGACGAGGCGGCCCAGGTGTTGCACCGCTGGTTCCGGTTGTACTTCGACCCGGTGCGCCACCAGCCCTCGGAGTGGTCGTCACTGCCGTGGTCGCGTTGCGGCGCGCCGTGGTCGTCGCCGCGGCGGTTGCTGTTCCACGCCTCGTTGAGCATCTGCTGGTCGATGCTGCCGCCGTGGTCGGTCGCCGAGCCGAGGAACATCCCGGAGAAGCACTGGGCCTGCAGTTCCAGCCGACGGGAAACCTCCAGCCCCGCGCTGGAATCCTGCCCCGCGTTGTACCGCTGTTCGTCGGCCGCTTCCATCACCCCGCTGAGGTGCTGCACGTGGTGGCCGTATTCGTGGGCGAACACCGCGAGGTAGATCCCGGGATGCGCGCCGCCGTCCTCGACCCGCAGGCCCGCGTACGGCATGTACAGCGTCTGGTTCGTCGAGCAGTAGAACGCGGCGACGTTGTCGTAGTCGACCGAGCCGCACGGGCTCGACCAGTTCTTGCCGGACGGGTTGAGCAGGTTCGGTGACTGGAACGGCAGCCCGGCCCCGGACATCAGCGGCCCCCACACCGCGTCGAGGCACGGTTTCGCGCTTTCCATGAACGCCGCGGCCGCCGAGGCGTTGTTCGACCAGCGGGCGAGCTGGCACGCCTTGTTCTGCAGGCCGTAGTTGCTGTCGGCGAACAACGGGTTGTCGGCGAGCTTCAGCACCGGCTGCGGCCCGCTCTGCGTCCGGCTCGGCGGCCCGCTGCGCGAGGTTTCGTCGGATCCCGAAGAAGACGAGGTGTCCGTCGACGAGGACGACGAGGAAGAACTGGACGACGACGAAGAAGAACTGCTCGACGACGACGAACTGCTCGCGCTCGTGGTGTAGGTGTTCGAGTAGCTCGAATACCCGGCGTCGGCGCTCCGCGTCTTCTTGCCGCCGGAAGCCGCGAGGAGGGCCGCCGTACCGCCCACCACCAACAGCGCGCCGACGATGCAGATCGCCACGATCGCGCCCGCACCGGACTTCGCGGGCGGGCGGCCGAACTGCGCCGGTGCGAACTGCGGCCCGAACGGGACCGGCGGCGGCCCGAACGGCGGCGCTCCAGGCGGTCCCGGCGGGCCCGCGTGCATGCCGGGACCCGCGGGCGGCGCGAACACCGGGCGCGGCGGCGGCAGCGGCGCGGCGCCGGGAGGCGGCGGGAGCGGCCGCATCCCGCCGGGCGGGAAGGGCGCGCCACCGGGCGGCGTGCCGGGCGGGAAGGGCGCGCCACCGGGCGGGGTCGGCGGCGGGCCACCCGGCCTGCCCTGGGGCGGCCGCGGCGGCTGCTGGGGCGGTTGCCGGGGTGGCTGCCCGGCGCCGGGGCCGACCGGACGGGCGCCGGGCGGCGGCAGCGGGCGCGCACCGGGCGGCGGCACCGGGCGGCCGGGACCGCCCTGCTGCCCGCCCGGCCTGCCGGGGCCGTTCGGGCCCTGAGGACCCCGTGGCCCCTGGGGGCCTTGAGGTCCCTGGGGACCGTGCGGTCCGCGGGGGCCCGGCGGGCCCTGGTGTGGTGGCTGAGTCATGAGACCCCCGGGTGAACGGTGTCGATTGTGGACGGTCGGCGCGCGCGGGCACCCCGGTTCGGTGTCATGGCGTGTCCTGGCCCCCACGGTCGGTATGCGCTGATCGGAGTGAATTCGCGTGATCGCGACCGCAGCATAGGCCGGGTGGACTATCGTCCGTGACCGTGTTCAGGAATTTGGGGGCCGCGTTGGGCGCGGCAGTCACTGTCGCCGCCGTGCTCGTCACCGGCGGCACGGCCGCCGCCGCGCCGCCACCGCCGCTCGGCCCCGCGCCGGGACCGTCCATGCCGGACGCTCCCGGCCAGGACATGAGCAAGCTCGACAAGCGCCAGGGCGTCGGCGAGCAGATCACGCCGCCGGGTCCGGCGATCACCGTCTCGCTCAAGGTTCTGCGCGACGGCGCGCTGCAGGTGCAGGAGAAGGTCGTGGTGCCGGGCGGGCAGCAGCTCGAACGCCAGGTCCCGCTGCGCGTGCCCGCCGACGACGACCACGACCGCACCTACGCGGTCCGCGACGCGAAGGTGGCCGGGAACGGCACCGCGCAGGCCACCGCGGACAGCCTGGTGATCAAGCTTTCCGGCGGCGAGTCCACCGTCACGTACACAGTGGACGGTGCGGTCGCCGATCTGGCCGGCGGGCAGCAGGTGCGCTGGCAGGTGGCCAGCGGCTGGAACGCGGAACTGGGCAAGGTCGACGCGTCGTTCCTCGCGCCCGGCGGCCCGGCCACCGCGAGCGAGTGCTTCGCGGGCCCGCTCGGTTCCAACAAGCGCTGCACACTGGCCGAAGTGGACCACACCGGCGTCGCGCGCGTGCAGCAGCTCATCCTCAAGGCGGGCGAGCGGATGGACGTCGCGGTGGGCCTTGCGCCCGGCACGGTCCCCGCGAACGCGAAGTTCCTCGCGGTGTCCTCGGTTTCGGCCGCGTTCGGGTTCGGCACCACCGGTTTCGTCGCGGTCGGCGCCGCCGTGCTGCTGCTGATCGCGGGACTCCTCCTGCTTTGGCGCGTACGCCGCCGTGACGCGAGTGCGCTCGCGGGCCGCGCCGAACCGGTCGAGGTGCTGGTGCGCGACGGCGAGCGGGTGTACTTCGCTTCGCCGGACGGCGTGCTCCCCGGTCAGGTCGGCACGGTCGTCGACGGCACGGTCGACGTCGTCGACATCAGCGCGACCGTGGTGGATCTCGCGGTCCGCAACTACCTGTGGATCTCGGAACTGCGCGGCCCCAACGGTTTCCTTGACTGGCAGCTCGCCAAGCGCAACGCCCCCGACGAGCACCTGCACGCCTTCGAACGCGCCGTGTTCGCCGCGCTGCTGCCCGAAGGGACGGACAGCGTGCTCCTGTCCGAGGTGCGTTCCGGCGGCACGCTGAACCTCGGCCCGGTCCGCGACGCGATGTACGACGACGTGGTGGCGCAGAAGTGGTTCACCCGCCGTCCCGACGCCGCCGGGCGGAACAAGCTCACCTGGGTCGGCGCCGGGGTGACCGCGCTCGGCGCGGCAGGGACCCTCGTGCTGGCGCTCACCGTCGGGCAGGCGCTGATCGGCATCGCGGTGGCGCTCGCCGGGATCGGCCTGACCGTCGGCGCGAGCAAGCTGCCCGCGCGCAGCGAGCGCGGCCGTTCCGTCGCGGGCCAGGTGCCCGGCCTGCTCGGCTACCTGCGCGCCGCGAAGCGGGAGGACATCCCGCCCGCGGACCAGGAGATGGTGTTCTCGCGCTCGCTGCCGTACGCGGTCGTGCTCGCCGAGACCGACCGCTGGGTGCAGGCGTTCGCGGATCTCGACCCGTCGTCGGACGGCGCGCCCGGCGTCTACTGGTACGGCGGGCTCGAAGGCGATTCGGACCTGCGCCGGTTCGGGCAGCACTTCCCGTCCTTCCTGACCGCGCTCGACGGGCTGCTCGCCGAAGCGGGGCACCGCCGGTCGGTGCGGCCCGAGCCCGTTCCCGCCTGATCCCGCGGACCGTGGTCGTGCGGCGGATCGTGGTGCTGTGCGCCGTGCTGTGCGCGCTCGTTCCCGGCACCGCGGCCGCGCAGGACGACACGCCGGTGCCCGCGCTGCCGAAGAGCGCCGAGCTGACGGTGAAGATCGGCAAGGACGGCGCGCTGCACATCGCCGAAGCCGTTTCGGTGCCCGACGGTACGGAAATGACGCGGCGCATCCCGTTGCGGCGGGCCGCGGGGCACCATCGCGACCGCGTCTACACGGTGCGGGACGCGGTGCTCGAAGGCTCCGGCGACGTGACGAAGACCGACGACGAGCTCACCGCGCGGTTCAAGCAGGGCACCTCGATTCTCCGGTACACAGTGGACGGTGCGGTCGCGGAGAACCGGGGCGTGCTCACGGCTTCCTGGCGGCTGGAAGGGGGCTGGGACACCGGGCTGAACCTCGTGCGCGCGTCCGTGGCGGCACCGGCGATCGCGAGCGCGGTGCGCTGCCAGGTCGGCCCCGAGGCGGACACCTACGAGCCGGCCGAATGCCAGGCCGCCCAGATCGACCACACCGGGCTGAGCCGGTTCAGCCAGCAGAACCTGCGCGCGAGCGACCGCATGGACATCACGGTGGAGCTGCCGCCGGGGCTGGTGCCGCCGAACGAGGACCTGGAGCCGTCGGACACCTTCGCGGGCGCGTTCGTGGTGACCTGGCCGGTCGGCGTGGCCTGGGTGGTGTTCGCGCTCCTGCTGCTCGCCGGCGGCGGCAGGGTGGCGGTGCTGCGGCGCCGCGCGTCGGCACCGGTCCGCCCGTCGCCGGTGGAGATGCTCACCGAGGACGACCAGTTCGCCTCACCCGACGGCGCGCTGCCGGGGCACGCGGGGACCGTGCTGGCGAGCCGGATGGACCCGCTCGACGTCGCGGCCACCGTGCTGGACCTCGCCGTGCGCAACTACCTGTGGGTCAGCGAGGTCCCGGCAGGGGAGCGCGAGGTCCCGGACTGGCTGCTCGTCCGCCGCAACGAGCCAGACGACCAGCTCACCGCCTACGAGCACGCGGTGTTCGAGATGCTCTTCGGGACAGCCGAAGAACCGGTGCCCGTCTCCGCGCTCGCGACGAAGGGCGGCGCCCTCGACGGCATCCGCGAGGCCCTCTACACCGACGTCGTGCGCCGCCGCTGGTTCTCCCGGCCACCGGACCGGCAGTCCGGCAGGCTCACCAAGGCCGGGCTGCGGATCATCGGCTACGGCGTGTTCCTGACCGTGCTGCTCACGGTGACCGTCGGGTACGCCCAGCTCGGCGTGGTACTGGCGCTCGCGGGTGGCGCGCTCGCCGTCGCGGGCCGTGTTCTCCCTGCGCGAACGGCGCGCGGCCACGCGTTGGCGCGCAGGCTGCGCGGGCTCGCCGAGCAGGTGCACGGCACGCGCGCGAAGGGCGTTCCCAAGCTCGAACGGGACGTGGTGTTCTCGCGCGGCCTCGCCTACGCGCTCGCGCTGGGGGAGACCCCGGCGTGGTTCGCGGCGTTCGGCCAGCTCAAGCGGGCTCCGGACGTTTACTGGTATGTCGCCGAGAAAAACTCGGAGGCGCTCGGAGGCGTCGAGGAGTTCGTCGCCACCCTGAGCGGTGCTTTCGCCGTCTCCGTCAAATTGCGGAGGACCCAGGCGCTCGCCGACGCCGAGGCGCTGCGCGGGCTGGTGCGGTGGGCGGGGCGAACGCGGTAGGACCGGCCACGTCCGGTCCGGCTTGGTCGTAGGGTGGGGCGCATGGCCGCACCCGACCTCACCAGGTACACCCTCGACAACGGCCTCCGCGTGGTGCTCGCGCCGGACCCGACCGCACCGGTGGTCGGCGTCAGCGTGCACTACGACGTGGGCTTCCGCTCCGAGCCCGAAGGGCGCACGGGATTCGCGCACCTCTTCGAGCACCTGATGTTCCAGGGGAGTGAGAGCCTCGAGAAGCTCGCGCACTTCCGGTACGTCCAGTCCAGCGGCGGCACCTTCAACGGGTCGACCCACCCGGACTACACGGACTACTTCGAGGTGCTGCCCGCGGCCGCGCTCGAACGCGCGCTGTTCCTCGAGGCCGACCGGATGCGCGCCCCCAAGCTCACCGCCGAGAACCTCGCGAACCAGATCGACGTGGTGAAGGAGGAGATCCGGCTCAACGTGCTGAACCGGCCCTACGGCGGGTTCCCGTGGATCCTGCTGCCGCCGGTGCTGTACAAGACCTTTCCCAACGCGCACAACGGGTACGGCGACTTCACCGATCTCGAACAGGCGTCGCTCGAGGACTGCGCGGCCTTCTTCGACACCTACTACGCGCCCGCGAACGCGGTGCTGACCGTGGCGGGCGATTTCACCGTCGACAACGCGCGCGAACTCATCGAGCGCCACTTCGGGGACGTGCCCGCGCGCCCGAAGCCGCCGCGCCCGTCGTTCGCCGAGCCGCCGCCCGCCGGTGAGCTGCGCGGCGAGCAGCTCGACCCGCACGCCCCGCTGCCCGCGCTCGCGGTCGGCTACCGGATGCCGGACCCGATCAACGACCTCGACGGCTACCTGGCGAACCTGGTGCTCGGCGGTGTGCTCGGCGACGGCGACGGCGCGCGGCTGCAGCAGCGGCTCGTGCACCGCGAGCCGCTGGTCACCGATCTCGGCGCCGGTGCCGGGCTGTTCGGCCCGTTCGAAGCGCGCGACCCCGACGTGTTCACCATCACCGCGATCCACGCGCCCGAGGTCGAGCCGGACCGGATCCTCGGCGCGCTCGACGAGGAGCTGGAGAAGCTCGCCGCCGCGCCGCCCGACGAGCAGGAACTCGCCAGGGTGACCGCGCGCTGGGCCGCCGGGCTGCACTCCGAGCACGACAGGCTCGTTTCGCGGACGCTCGCGTTCGGCTCGTTCGAGCTGCTCTACGACGATCCGGCGCTGGTGGCCACCCTCGCCGACCGGATCGCGGCGGTGACCTCGGACGACGTCGCGGCCGCGGCCAAGGCGCTGCGCCCCGACTCGCGTGCGGTACTGGTGGTCAAGCCCGAGCAGGAAGGCAAGTGAGCGTGACTTCGACATCCCACCGCACCGCCGAGGAAATCGGCCGCACCGAGCGCGGCCCGAGGCCGGTGCCCGAGCTCGGCGAGCAGCGCGCCGCCGCCGATCTGTCCCATGTGGACACCGTGCTGGCGAACGGCCTGCGCGTGCTCGCGGTCCGCAAGGCCACCGTGCCGCTCGTCGAGGTGCGGCTCTGGATCCCGTTCGCCGGTGACGACGAGCTGCACCCCGCGACCGCGGAGGTGCTCGCGGAAACCCTGCTCACCGGCACCGCGAAGCGGGACAGGGTCGCGATCGACACCGAGCTGGCGCTGATCGGTGGCGAAATCGGCGTCGGCGTCGACCCGGAGCGGCTTTCGTTCAACGGCAACGCATTGGCCAGCGGCCTGCCGACCTTGCTGGACGTGTTCGCCGACGTGCTCACCGGTGCGTCCTATGTGGACGCTGAGGTGGCGAGGGAGTCGGAGCGGCTGGTGGAGCGGCTCGCGGTCGCGCGCACCCAGCCGAGGACGATCGCCCGCGAGGCGCTGCAGAAGCACCGCTACGGCAGCCACCCCGCGACGCGCGAGGTGCCGCACGCCGAGGACATCGTGAAGGTGACCCCGGAAGGCGTCCGCGCGCTGCACGCCGCCTCGGTGCTGCCGCGCGGCGCGACCATGGTGATCGTCGGCGACATCGACCCGGAGAAGGTCGTCGGCGACATCGAGCGCGCGTTCAGCGGCTGGGGCACCAACGGCTCCGTGAAGGTGCTCGCCCCGTTGCCCGAGCTGACCGGTGGCGACGTGCTGTTCGTGCCGAGGCCCGGCGCGGTGCAGTCGCAGATCCGGTTGTCCGCGCAGGCGGTGCCGCGCACGGACCCGCGCTACGCCGCCCTCCAGATCACCAACTTCGTGTTCGGCGGCTACTTTTCCTCGCGGCTGGTGGAAAACATCCGCGAGGACAAGGGATACACCTACGGCGCGCATTCCGGGTTCGAGTTCACCGGTGCCTCCGCCGTGGTCAACGTCGACGCGGACACCGCGAGCGACGTCACCGCGGCGGCGCTGCTGGAAACCCGCTACGAGCTCGGCAAGCTCGGCCTCGTGCCGCCGACGGAGTCCGAAGTGGAATCCGCGCGGCAGTACGCGATCGGCTCGCTGGTCACCTCCACCGCGTCGCAGACCGGGCTCGCCGGGCAGCTCACCGCGCTCGCCTCGACCGGGCTCGGCCTCGACTGGGTCGCGGCGCACCCCGAGCGGCTCGCCGCGGTGACCGTGGACGACGTGGCGCAAGCGGCGCTGGACTTCTTCGCGCCGGGCCGGTTCACCGGTGTGGTCGTCGGGGACGCCGAGAAGCTGGGGCCGAAGCTGACCGCGCTCGGCGGGGTCACCGTCGGCGAACCGTCGTGACCGCGCCGTTCCACCTCGGCGAGCTGCCTACGCTCTCCCGGTCCACTGTGGACCGTCAAGAGACGCTGCGCACCGATCCGGAAAGGCTCGAGTCGCGGTGGTCGGACGCGCGCGTGGTGCTGCTTTCCGGTGAGGGCCGCACGCCGGTCCGCGAGGACACCGCGTCCGCGCTCGCCACCCGCAAGGCCGTCGACTTCGGGCCCCGGCCCGCCGAGGACGCGGCGTTCCTCGGCGAGTGGGAGGGCACCGACTACTGGACGATGCCGGGAGAGCCGCAGGGCGATCCGGTGGTCGTGCGGTCGCCGGGGAGCTGGGGCTTCGTCGAGGAGGTGCCGTCGTACGACGGTGAGCTGTGGGTCGACCTGCGCGGCTACGGCGATCTACTCGACGACACCTCGGCGGGCCTGTTCACCACCGCGCAGGCGCTGCGGAACTGGTCGCGCCGCGCGAGGTTCTGCGCGAAGTGCGGCGGGGAGACCGTGCTCGTGCAGTTCGGCTGGGCGAGCAAGTGCGCGAACTGCGGGCGCGAGGAGTACCCGCGGACCGATCCCGCGGTGATCTGCCTCGTGCACGACGACGTCGGCGTGAACGGCGAACACGTGCTGCTGGCGCGCCAGCCGATCTGGCCGAAGGACCGGTACTCGGTGCTGGCCGGGTTCGTCGAAGCGGGCGAGTCGCTCGAAGGCTGCGTCGAACGCGAGATCAGGGAAGAGGTCGGCGTCGAGGTGCGCGCACCGCGGTACCTCGGCAGCCAGCCGTGGCCGTTCCCGCGCTCGATCATGCTGGGCTTCACCGCGCGCGCGGACGTCGCCGCGCCGCTCAAGCCCGCCGACGGCGAAATCGAGCAGGCGCTGTGGGTTTCGCGCGCGGAGGTGCGCGCCGCGTTCGAGAACAGCTTGCTGCGCAACGAAAACGCGAAACCGACGCCGATCGGGGGAGGCGCCGCGAACCTGGTGCTCCCCGGCAACTCGTCGATCGCGCGCGTGATGCTGAAAGCGTGGGCCGACGCCGAAGCCTGACCCGTTCCCCGGAACACGTTCGCGGCCTACTTCGAACGAGACTCGCAGTCGATCCATTCGAAGTAGGCCGTGCCCGAGACCGGCCCGCCGCGGAAGGTGCCTTTGAACGAGTACGCGCCCACGTAACCGCGTCCGTGCCCGTACCGCAGGGGAGTGTCCACCGTCCCGTCGAGCACGGCGATCTCCTCCGCGCCGTCCCGCACGGTCCAGCGGAACCCGCGCGGTACCCGCATGGCGCGGCCCACCGGGTCGATCTCGGGCTCCGCGCGCGGGGTCACCTCGAACGAAACTTCTTGGTACACGGTCGTTTCGCCGTCCAGTACGCGCAGGTGCGCCAGTTTGCACGCGGTGGCGCCCGCGGCACGGACGTCGGTGAGCAGCAACTGGGTCCGCTCGTCGAGGTCGATCACGTGGTAGGTGAAGAAGTCGACGGGCAGCTTCCAGCGCGGCGGCACCGGTGTGCGCGACAACGCCTGCGGTGAAACGGATCGGGCGTACTCCACTGTGCACAGACCGCCGACGTCGACGGTTTCGCCGCCGTCGGTCACCGTCCCGCGACAGGTCGCGAGCAGGCTCAGGTGATCGTAGAACGGCGTCCGCACGAACCAGGAGACCTGGGAGGTGGCGGTGATCTCCAGGTCCGCTCCGAACCGGCCGTAGCCCGACCGCAGCCGGTACCCAGGGTGGTCCGCCTCGATGACGAGATCGCCGCCCCAGGCCAGCCGCGACCCGTCCGCCGCGAACGCGCAGTCCTCGCGGGTGTCGTAGGCGCGGTAGTGGTGGTGCCCGTCCGCGGCGGTGGAAGACAGGACGGTCGCGGTGCGGCGCGCGTCCGGTGCGGCCAGGTAGTCGTTGTCGAAGCACACCGTGCCGGTGGCGCCGACGAACGTCATGGTGTTGAGGTAGCGGTACGGCGCGGGCAGCCGCGGCACGAAGACGCCGTAGTGCGTCCAAGCCCAGGTCCGCGAGTCCACGTGCGGACGCATCAGATCGCGGCGGGTGAACGGGCGCCTGGATTCCTCGATGCGACGGTCCACTTTGGGCAGGACCCGGCCGACCAGAACGGGGGCGGCCGTCCGCAGCAGCCGCGCGGTGCTGTGCTCCATGCGTTGACAGGGTAACTAACTGACGAGTAACTTACCAGTGAGTCAGATCGAGCGGAGGTGCCGATGTCGACCGCGGACCGTTCCTGGTGGGGGTGGGGGACCACCGCCGAAGCGTTGTCCGAACAGGAAACCGGCGCGCTGGTCGCTCGCACGGCGGCGATGCTGCCCGGCCACGACTTCACCGATCACGCCCCGCCCCTGCCGTCGGACCTCGCCGTACCGCCGTCGCGGATCCGGCCGCCGGGGACGCTGGCCGCGTTGTGCGGCGACGACCCCGTTGATCGGCTGTCCCACGCGCGCGGCAAGGCCTTCCGCGACGTCGTCCGCAACCTCCTCGGCAGGCTCGACCACATCCCCGACCTCGTCGCCCGCCCGCGCACCGAGCAGGACGTCGTCGATCTGCTCGACTGGTGCTCGGCCTCCCGCATCCCGGTGATCCCTTACGGTGGCGGAAGTTCCGTGGTCGGCGGCGTCGAACCGCGCTTCGACGGACCCGCGGTGTCGATGGACCTGGCCCGCCTCGACGCGGTGTCCGAAGTGGACACGGTCAGCAGGGCCGCGCGGATCCAGGCCGGGATCTACGGCCCCGCGCTGGAGGGCCGCCTTCGCCCGCTGGGCCTGACCCTGCGGCACTTCCCGCAGTCGTTCGCCTTCTCCACCCTCGGCGGCTGGCTCGCCACCCGCGCCGGTGGGCATTTCGCCACGCTGGCAACGCATATTGACGATCTCACCGAATCGCTGCGGGTCGTCACGCCCGCCGGGATCAGCGAGTCGCGGCGGCTGCCGGGTTCGGGCGCGGGCCCGGCGCCGGACCGCCTGTTCCTCGGTTCCGAGGGGACGCTCGGCGTGATCACCGAGGCGTGGATGCGCCTGCGGGCCCGGCCGGTATGGCAGGTCACCGCGTCGGTCGCCTTCGACGACTGGGACGACGCGGTCGCCGCCACCCGCGCGATCGCGCAGTCGGGGCTCCACCCGTCGAACTGCCGGCTGCTCGATCCCGCGGAGGCGTTCCTCAACGCGGGCGCGAGCACCGGCGGGGGGCTGCTGCTGGTCGGCTTCGAATCCGCCGATCACCCGGTGGACGCGTGGCTGGACCGCGCGCTGGACCTGGCCACCGGGGGCGGAGGCGTGGTGAAAGCGAGGCGTGGCAAGGATTCCGCGCGCCAGGACGGCGATTCGGCTTCGGCGTGGCGGTCGTCGTTCCTGCGGATGCCGTACCAGCGCGACGCCCTCGCCAGGCGTTCGATGATCGTGGAGACGTTCGAGACGTCGTGCACCTGGGACGGTTTCGAGGCGTTCCACGTCGCCGTCACCGCGGCGGCCCGCGCCGCGATCGACGAAGTGTGCGGTGGTGCCGGGGTCGTGACCTGCCGCTTCACCCACGTCTATCCCGACGGTCCCGCGCCCTACTACGGCGTCTACGCCGCCGGGCGCTGGGGAAGCACGGTCGAGCAATGGGACGAGATCAAGACCGCGGTGTCCGAGGCGATCTCCGCAAGCGGCGGCACGATCACCCACCACCACGCGGTCGGCCGCGACCACCGCCCGTGGTACGACCGGCAGCGGCCCGATCCGTTCGCCGCCGCACTCACCGCGGCCAGCGCGGCACTCGACCCGGCGGGCATCCTCAACCCCGGCGTCCTGATCCACTGACGACTCGCGTGCCGTGAAGGCCCCACCTTCGGGGACCCTGGCGCCACTTTCTCGGCCCTCGCTCACGTGCGGGCAATGCCGCGCATGCTCCGAAGGCCACCTTCGGGGCGCTAGGCGCCACGAATCCACCCCTCGCGGTCGATCGCCGCGAAGTTCCGCGACAGGGACGCGGCGTGATCGAGCGGTCACGCAAAGACGGACGTTGACGTGGTGTGGGGCGGGTCACTACAGTCGCCGGAAACCGTCTGTAAAGTTTCCTAACAAAAGCGGAGACCCTGTGCGAGCCGGAAGCCCCCGGATGCTGCGCGAGATCAACGACCGCGCCGCCATCGACGCGCTGCTCAGCGCCGGGCCGTTGACGCGAGCCGATCTCGAAGAGGTCATCGGCCTGTCGAAACCGGCCACCGCGCAGCTGCTCACCCGCCTTGAACAGGACGGCGTCGTCGTCAAGGCCGGGGTCCGCGGCGGCGGCAGGGGGCCGAGGGCGCAGCTCTGGGCGGTCGACGGCAAGCTCGCGACGGTCGCCGCGGTGGACCTGACCACGCACGGCGCCGATTTCGCGATCGCCGACGTGACCGGCGCGATCCTCGCCGAACACCGCGTCCCGCTGCCCGCCGAGGGCGCGGTCGAGGTCTTCGCCGAAGCCGCCGAGCACGCCGCGTTGGCGGCGGGGGTGCCGCTGACCGGGCTGAGCCTGATGGTGATCGGCGCGCAGGGCGCGTTCGACCCGAACACCGGGCACCTCGCCCCCGCGTCCGCGCCGCACCTGCCGTCGTGGTCCGGGTTCGACCTGCCGGAACGGCTCGCCGCGCGCCTCGGCATCGAGGTCACCGTCGAGAACGACGTGAACCTGGTGGCGCTGCAGGAAATGGCGGTCGGCCGCGCGCGCGGCCTCCGGAACTTCGCGCTCGTCTGGCTCGACGAGGGCGTCGGCGGCGCGGTCGTGGTCGACGGGCGCCTGCTGCGCGGCGCGACCGGAGGCGGCGGCGAGATCGACTGGATGCGCGTACCCGATCCCGCGGTCGCCGACACCGGGACGCCGAAGGAGGGCGCGCGCTTCGGCAATCTCGTCGACTACCCGGCGATCAGGAAGCTCGCCGCCGCGTACGGAATCGAAGCCACCGACGGCACCGAGGCCGTCCGGCTCGCCATGGAGTCCGAAGTGGACGGTTTCGTCGGCGATCTCGCGGCCAGGGTCGCGGTCGGCGTGGCTGGCATCGTGAGCCTCGTCGACCCCGAGGTCGTGCTGTTGTGCGGCGCGGTCAGCAGGGTCGCTGGCGAGCCGTTCGCCGCGGCGGTCGCCGAGCGGCTGCACCGGCTCGTGGTGCCGCGCACCCCGGTCGGTGTCACCGCGATCGGGGGCAACGCGGTGCGCGCCGGTGCGCTGCGCTCGGCGCTCGCCTCCGTGCGCGAGGCGGAATTCGGCCTCGGCGACCACCACACCCCAGTGCTCCACGGGCCGTTCTCGCCCGTGGCGGTCCCACCGTCCCCCACCGCCGGACTCTGAAGGAGGGTCATGGACCCCACGACCCCGGTTCGAAGGCTTCGAAGCACGAGAAGGACGGGCCGCCGAAGGCGCGGCTCACTGGTGCTCTGCACGGCCGCGACGGCCGCGCTGGTGGCCGCGTGCACCGGCGCTGGCGGCGGCACGGGCAGCGGGGGCGAGCCAGCCGCCGCACCGGGCAAGGACGACAAGCTCACGCTCACCGTGTACAGCAAGTTCACCTCGCGCGAGTACGGGATCGTCACCAAGGGGCTGGAGAAGCTCAAGGAGAAGTTCCCGAACATCGAGGTCAAGCACGAGGGCAACCAGGACGACGACAAGCTGACCCAGTCGATCCGCGGCGGGAACCCGCCGGACGTGGCGATTTCCTTCTACACCGACAATCTCGGCGCCTGGTGCTCGAACGGCAGCTTCCAGGATCTCAAGCCCTACGTCGAACGCGACAAGGTGGACCTGTCGCAGCTCCCGGACGCGGTGCGCAGCTACACCGAGTACCAGGGCAAGCGGTGCGCGATGCCGATGCTCGCCGACGTGTACGGGTTCTTCTACAACAAGGACCTCTTCGCCGCGGCGGGGATCTCCGCGCCGCCGAAGAACACCACGGAGCTGTTCGAGGACGCCAAAAAGCTGACCCAGTTCAACCCGGACGGGTCGATCAAGGTGGCCGGCTTCATCCCGTCGATGCCGTTCTACGCCAACCAGGCGCAGTACTGGGCACCCAACTTCGGCGCCACCTACCTCGGGCCCGACGGGAAGTCGCACCTCGCCGACAGTCCCGAGTGGAAGGCGATGTTCGAGTTCCAGAAGAAGCTCATCGACTTCTACGGGCACGACAAGCTGGAGCAGTTCAAATCGGGACTCGGCGACGAGTACTCGGCCGATCACGGCTTCCAGCGAGGCAAGCTCGCGATGATGATCGACGGCGAGTACCGCGAGGCGTTCATCAAGGACCAGGCGAAGGACCTGAAGTTCGGCACCGCGCCGCCGCCGGTGCTGGACGGCAAGACGGACCGCTACGGCGGCGGTCTGGTGACCGGCACGATCGTCGCGATCCCCAAGGGGGCCAAGAACCCCGGCGCCGCGTGGGAGCTGATCAAACAGATCACTTTGGACACGTCCACTTTGGTCGATCTCGCCAACGGGCTGAAGAACGTGCCCAGCACCAAGGCTTCGCTGACCGACCCGAAGCTCCAGGTCGATCCCGAGTTCAAGACCTTTTTGGACATGTACGGAAGCGGGAAGCTGATGCCGAACCCGTCGACGCCGATCGGAGACGCGCACCTGAAGGCGGTCAACGACTTCGCCGAGCGGTGGCAGGCGGGATCGGTGCCCGATCTCGCCGAGGGCCTGAAGAAGGTCGACGCGCAGATCAACGACGAACTGGCCCAAAAGGGCGGCTGAGATGACCGCCACCCTGCCCGCGAGGGCATCCGGTTCCCCCGCCGCGTCCGCCGGGGTGCGGCGGGGGAACCGCAGGGCGAAGCACCGCCGGACCGTCCTGCTGTTCCTCGCGCCCGCCGTGCTGGGATTCGGAATCTTCTTCGGGTACCCGCTGATCGCCACCGTCTACTACTCGCTGACGAAGTACGACCTGATCAACCCGCCCGAGTTCATCGGCTTCGACAACTACGTGCGGATGTTCACCTCCGAGCAGCTCGTCGGCACCGCCGCCTACAACACGCTGTGGCTGGTCATCGTGCTCACCGTGTGCCGGGTGGTGTTCTCGCTCGGCATCGCCTCGGTGATCTCGCGCCTCAAATCGGGCGTCGGCCTGGTCAGGACGCTGTGCTACCTGCCATCGCTGGCCCCGCCCGCCGCGGCGACGCTCGCGTTCGTGTTCCTGTTCAACCCGGAATTCGGGCCGGTGAACCGGTTCCTGAAGTTCGTCGGCATCGACGGCGGGCTGTGGTTCAACGACCCGGCGATGTCGAAGCCCGCGCTGACCCTGCTGGCGCTGTGGGGATCGGGCGAGCTGATGATCATCATCCTGGCCGCGCTGCTCGACGTGCCGCAGGAGCAGCACGAGGCGGCGCAGATCGACGGTGCGGGGCCGATCCGGCGGTTCTGGCACGTCACGCTGCCGTCGATCTCCCCGGTGCTGCTGTTCGGCGTGGTCAATTCCATCATCTACGCGCTGCAGTTCTTCACGCAGGCGGTGGTCGCCGCGGCCGCGGCCGCCGGATCCGCCGACGTCGCGGGCAACACCAAGTACATCGGTGCGCCGCAGAACTCCACCCTGACCTACCCGGTCTGGCTCTACGTCCAGGGTTTCCGGTACTTCAACATGGGCTACGCGGCCGCGATGGCGGTGCTGCTGTTCGTGGTCTCCGCCGGGTTCACCTGGATCTTGGTCCGCCAGCTCCGCAAGGGACAACACCAGGAGGAGACGTGACCACCGTCCGCGAACCGGTCTCCGTCCCGCCCCGAGTCCACTTTCGATGCTCATGGGTGTTCTCCCTTCCCTCGTTCCTCGGTACGGGAGAACACCCATGAGACACGAGCGGACTGTATCTTCGCGACCGCTTCCTCCCTTCGGTCGTCACCGGTCGTGGAACCGGAAGCTGTCGTGGATCGCCACGCACGCGATCGGGATCGCGCTCGGCGTGATCTTCCTGCTGCCGATGCTGTTCGTGCTGCTGACCGCGTTGATGAAGAGTGACCAGGCCATGACGTCGAGCCTGTGGCCGACGGAATGGCACTTCGACAACTTCATCAAGGTGTTCAAGGACGCGCCGCTGCTCGAATACTTCGGCAACAGCCTGCTGTACTCGGGGCTGGCGACCGTCGGCGCGCTGTTGTCGGCGATCCCGGCGGCCTACGCGCTTTCGAAGCTGCGGTGGCGCGGGCAGAACGTGTGCTTCATGCTCACCGTGGCCGCGATGATGCTGCCGCCGCAGGTGACCATCGTGCCGCTGTACGACCTGTGGGTGCGGCTCGGGTTCACCGGCACGCTGGTGCCGCTGGTGGTGCCGTACTTCTTCTTCGACGCGTTCTCGATCTTCCTGCTGCGCCAGTTCTTCCTCACCATTCCGAAGGACTACATCGAGGCCGCGAAGATCGACGGGTGCACCGAGTTCGGCGCCATGGTCAAGGTGCTGGTGCCGATGGCGAAGCCGGGGATCGCGGCGACCGCGATGTTCTGCTTCCTGTTCACCTGGAACGACTACTTCGGACCGCTGCTCTACACCGGGGAGAACCGCGACCACTGGCCGCTTTCCCTTGCCATCGCGCAGTTCCGCGGGATGCACCACGTGGAGTGGAACCTGACCATGGCCGCCACCGCGCTCATCATGGCGCCGGTCATCGTGCTGTTCGTCTTCGCGCAGAAATCGTTCGTCAAGGGAATCACGTTCACGGGGGTCAAAGGGTGAAGCTGACAGTCGTCGGTGGCGGGTCCACGTACACGCCGGAGCTCGTGGACGGCATCGCCGGTCGGAGGTCCACTTTGGACGTCGACGAGATCGTGCTGGTGGATCCGGACGGCTACCGGCTCGACGTGGTCGGCGAATTCAGCAGGCGGCTGCTGAGCCACGCCGGGCACCCCGCGCGGGTGCGCACCACGAGCAGCCTGGAGGACGGCGTCGAAGGCGCGGCCGCGGTGCTGATCCAGCTCCGCGTCGGCGGGCAGCGCGCGCGCCGCGAGGACGAGACGTTCCCGCACGTCTGCGGCTGCCTCGGCCAGGAAACCACCGGGGCGGGCGGTCTCGCGAAGGCGCTGCGGACCGTCCCGGTGGTGCTCGACATCGCCGAGCGCGTGCGCGAGCTGGCCGGCGAGGAAACCTGGATCGTCGACTTCACGAACCCGGTCGGGATCGTCACGCGCGCGCTGCTGGCCGAGGGGCATCGCGCGGTCGGGCTGTGCAACGTCGCGATCCACCTGCAGCGCACGTTCGCGGATCTGCTCGGCGTCGGCCACGACGCGGTGCGGCTCGGCCACACCGGTCTGAACCACCTGAGCTGGGAGCGCGAGGTGCTCGTCGACGGCGTGGACCGGCTCCCGGAGCTGCTCCGCTCGCACGGCGAGTTCATCGGGGAGCATGTCAGCGCGCCGGTGGAGTGGATGCGCCGTGCGCAGGT
This sequence comes from Amycolatopsis sp. CA-230715, assembly GCF_018736145.1. Lineage (GTDB taxonomy): Bacteria > Actinomycetota > Actinomycetes > Mycobacteriales > Pseudonocardiaceae > Amycolatopsis. The sequence continues at coordinate 2,783,594 of NZ_CP059997.1, read as the reverse complement.
CGTGCCGTCCTACTACCTGAAGTACTACTACGGCCACGACGACCAGGTCGACCTCCAGCGGACCGCGCGCCCGCGCGCGGACGTCGTCAGCGACGTGGAGGAGGAGCTGCTGAAGGTCTACCTCGATCCCGAGGTGACCACGAAGCCGGAGCAGCTCGAAAAGCGTGGCGGCGCCTACTACTCCGAGGCCGCCGTGCAGCTCGTGCACGCGCTCACTGGCGGCGGCCCCGCGGAGGAGCACGTGGTGAACGTCCGCAACAACGGCACCCTGCCGTTTCTGCCGGACGACGCGGTGATCGAGGTTCCTTCCACTGTGGACTCCTCGGGTGCGCGCCCGCTGCCGGTGCGCCCGGTGGAGCCGCGGTACGCGGGCCTCATCTCGGCTGTCACGGCGTACGAAAACCTGGCACTCGAAGCCGCGCTGAAGGGCGGCCGCGACCGCGTCGCCGACGCCCTGCTCGCGCACCCGCTCGTCGGCCAGTACCGCAAGGCCGACCGGCTCGCCGACGAGATCGTCCGCATCAACCGGGCTTACCTGTCGTGGGCCTGAACTCCGTGATCGCCATCGACGGCGGCAACAGCAAGACGGACGTCCTCGTGGTGTCCGCCGACGGCGCGGTGCTCGGAAAGTCGCGCGGTCCCGGGGCCTCGCCCCAGAACATCGGGGTCGACGCCTGCGTCGAAGCGCTGGAAAGCCTTGTGCTGGAAGCGATGCCGGTGTCTTCGGCACGACGGCCGTTCGCCGTGCACACGTCGGCCTACCTCGCCGGGCTCGACTTCCCGCGCGAAGAGGAAGTGCTGCACGCCGCGTTGGCCGCCCGCAGCTGGAGCGACACGCTGACCGTCGGCAACGACACCCTCGCGCTGCTGCGCGCGGGCACCACCGACGGCGTCGGCGTGGCCGTGGTGTGCGGCGCCGGGATCAACTGCGCCGGGATCGGTCCCGACGGCGCCACGCACCGCTTTCCCGCGCTGGGCAAGATTTCCGGTGACTGGGGCGGTGGCTTCCGCCTCGGCGAGGAAGCGCTGTGGTGGGCCGTCCGCGCGGAGGATGGCCGCGGGCCCGGAACCGCGCTGAGCAGTGCGGTGGCGAACGAATTCGGCGGGACCTCGGTGCTGGACGTGGTGCACCGCCTGCACTTCGACGAACTGCCCCGTGCGGAGATCCACCGCCTGTGCCCGCTGCTGTTCCGCGTCGCCGCCACCGGTGACGAGGTGGCCCAGAACGTGGTCGGCCGCTTCGTGGAAGAAGTCAGCGTGCTGGTCGCCGTCGCGTTGCGGAAGCTGGGCCTGACCGCGGGCACCCCCGAGGTCGTGCTGGGCGGCGGCGTGCTCACCGGCGTGGCACCTTCGGTGATCTCCGAGGTCGAACGGCGCTGCCTGAAGGTCGCCCCCGGTGCCGTGGTCCGCGTGGTCGAGGTGGCCCCGGTGGTCGGCTCGGCGTTGTTCGGCCTGGACCACCTGGGCGTGCCGAGCGAGGTCAAGACCCGCCTCCGCGCGCTCACTGTCCAAACACGACAGTGACCTTCGGTCGCCCTTCGGTTGCCCCTGAAGGCCACCTTGACGGCACTGAGTGCGCGAAACCCGGCCCTCGCAACGGAATCGCCGCGATGCCCTGAAGGCCACCTCGAGGTTACTGAACGCCGTCATGGCCAACTTCACGGCACGCGCGAAGACCGCCCGCATTCGTGAAGGGAACATTTGGGGCACTGAATGCCGTCAAGGTGGCCTTCGGGGACTTCGGGCCCCGGACACCCGGAAAACCCGCGTGGTCAGGCGAGCGTGGAACCGGTTTCCAGCAACGACTTCAGGTCGGAGAGGATCCAGGTCCACCCGCCACCGGCGTTCTGCCCCGGCTCCGCCGAAGGATCGTCGAACTCGCCCGACACCATCCGAGCCAGCCCCGGGGCACCGGTGAGATCGTGCGTCACGGTCAGCCGGGTGCCCGCGGTTTTGGTCTCGACGATCTCGTACGCGAGCGTGGTGAACCCTTCTTCCTTGAGCGCCGGGTCCATCAGCATCCGCCACTTCAGCACCAGCTTCGAAGGCGGCTCCACCTCGACCACTTCACCGTCGATGAGATCGCCGGTGATGCCCATGTCGATGAACTCCTGCGTCGGGTGGACGACGTAACGGCCACCCGGCTTCGGGTCGAAATCGGCCAGCCCGGTGTAGCCGTACTTGGCCGTCCACTCGGGTTTCGTGATGGCATCCCAGATCGCCTGCGCGGAAGCTTTGATGTAGACGCGGTGGACCTGCACGCTCATGACGGGGGTTCCTTTGCTTCGAGTTCGGTCTTGAGGTCGAGGAGGGCGGCCGCCTGGTGTTCGGTGAACTTGCCGATCCAGCGGTCGTGCACGGCGCGGATCGGCACCGGGTTCAGGAAGTGCCGCTTTTCGCGACCCTCCTTGCGCGAGACGACGAGGTTCGCCTCTTCGAGCAGCTTCAGGTGCTTCATCACGCCGAACCGGCTCATGTCCACTTCGGACTCCAGCTCGGTGAGCGTGCGGCCGTCGCGCGCGAAGAGCAGGTCGAGCAGCAGGCGCCGGGCCGGATCGGCGAGTGCCTTGAACACCAGGTCGTCGTCGGGCACGACTCGAAGAATAGGTGACCAAAAGGTCACATGTCAAGCAGGTTCAGAGCAGCGCGCCCAGCGGGAGGATGAGCGCGATCGCCACCACCGAGATCACCGTCTCCATCAGCGACCAGGTCTTGAGCGTCTGCCCGACCGACAACCCGAAGTACTCCTTGACCAGCCAGAACCCGGCGTCGTTGACGTGCGACAGGAAGAGCGACCCGGCCCCGATCGCCAGCACGAGCAGGGCGCTGTGCGTGGGATCCATGGTCGCCGCCAGCGGGGCGACGATGCCCGCCGCCGACACGGTGGCCACGGTCGCCGACCCGGTCGCGAGCCGGATCGCCACCGCGACCAGCCAGCCGAGCAGCAGCGGCGACAGGTTCGCGCCCGTGGCGAGCCCGGTGATCACGTCGCCGACGCCCGCGTCCACGAGGGTCTGCTTGAACCCGCCGCCCGCGCCGACGATGAGCAGGATCCCGGCGATCGGCGGCAGCGCGTCCGAAACCGTCGAGGACAGCCGCGCGCGGTCGAATCCGGCGGGACGGCCCAAGGTGACCATGCCGACGAGGACCGCGGCGAGCAGTGCGACGAGCGGATCACCGACGAAGTCCAGCACGCGGCGGACCTCGTTTTCCTTGTCCAGCAAGATGTCCGACAGCGCCTTGCCGAGCATGAGCACCACGGGAAGGAGCACAGTGGACAGTGTCGCGGCGAAACTGGGGCGGCGTTTCCCCGAAGAGTCAGAGGATTCGGGAATGAGGCGTTCCGGCGGGACCGCGTCGGGCACCATCTTCGCGGCGAGCCTGCCGAACAACGGGCCCGCGACGATCAGCGTCGGGATGCCGACGAGCAGGCCGAGCGCGAGCGTGATGCCGACGTTGGCGTTGAGCGCGCCCGCCGCGGCGAGCGGACCCGGATGCGGCGGGACCAGCCCGTGCAGCACGGAAAGCCCGGCCAGCGCGGGAATTCCGAGCAGCATCAGCGGGCGGCCGCTGCGCTTCGCGATGAGCAGTACCACCGGGATCAGCATGACCAGGCCGATCTCGAAGAACATCGGGAGCCCGATCAACGCGGCGACGAGCGCCATCGCCCACGGCAGCAGGCGCGGGCCCGCCTTCGCGAGGATGGTGTCCACGATCTGGTCCGCGCCACCGGAATCGGCCAGCAGCTTGCCGAGCATCGCGCCGAGCGCGATCAGCACGCCGACCGACGCGACCGTCGAGCCGACGCCGGAGGAGAAGCTCTTGAGCAGCTTGTCGACCGGCATCCCGGCGGCGAGGCCGAGCACGCCGGAGCCGAGCACGAGCGAAAGGAACGGGTGCAGTTTCGCCTTGGTGATCAGCACGACGATGAGTGCGATCGCGACGACGGTCGCACCGATGAGGCGGGTGTCGTGGCCGGTCCACCCGGCGGCGAGGACGGTCATGTGAACGCTCCGAGCGCGGTTTTCACGATTTCTTCCGGGCTGTCGCGGATGTCCGCCACCAAGCCGTTTTCGCACGCGCCGAGCGGTTCGAGCGTGCCGAGCTGGGAGTCCAAAAGCGACACTGGCATGAAATGACCCGATCTGGTCTTCATCCGCTCGGCGAGCAGTTCGCGCGGGCCGTCGAGGTGCAGGAAGGCGACGGCGCCGCCGGTGCGCAGCACGTCGCGGTAGCTCCGCTTGAGCGCCGAGGACGTGACGACCCCGCCGGTTTCCTGGTGTTCGCGGATCCAGTCCGCGATCGCGTGCAGCCACGGCCACCGGTCTTCGTCGGTGAGCGGGACGCCGGAGCTCATCTTGTCGATGTTCGCCCGCGGGTGGAACGTGTCGGCCTCGGCGTAGTCGACGCCGAGCCGTTCGGCGAGTTCGGTGCCGACCGTGGTCTTGCCCGATCCGGACACGCCCATCACGACGATGACCGCCATCGTGCCTCCTGAACTTCGCCGACTCCGTCGTCACTGACGAGTCAAGCTCACAAGTACTACTTAATCAAGAGAAAGTACTACTTAATCGAACAAGAATCCCGTCGATGCTCTAGCCTGAGGCCGTGGTCGACGGTGTGCACGCGAAGATGCTCGACGCGCTGGGGACGGCCATCGCCTCCGGTGAACTCCCCCCGGGTTCCGTGCTGCGCTCCGAGGAGCTGCAACAGCGGTTCGGCACCTCGCGGACGGTCGCGCGCGAGGTCGTTCGCGCGCTCGAAGGCATGCGCCTGACCAGCAGCAAGCGCCGGGTCGGCGTCACCGTGCGGGAGCAGGCCGACTGGAACCACTACGACCCGAGGGTGATCAGGTGGCAGCTCGGCGGCCCTGGGCGGCAGGACGCGCTGCGCACGCTCACCGAACTGCGCTCCGCGGTGGAGCCGATCGCCGCCCGGTTCGCCGCGCTGCGCGCCACCCCGGAGGAGCGCGGCAAGCTCGGCGCGCTCGCGTCCCGGCTGGAGTCCACCGCCCGCGCGCGCGATCTCGGCACGTTCCTCGGCCACGACGTCGCGTTCCACCACGTGGTGCTCGCGGCGTCGGCGAACCCGATGTTCGCGCAGCTCTCCGACGTCGTCGCGGAGGTGCTCGCCGGCCGGACCGGCTACGGCCTGATGCCGGAGGAACCGCAGCCCGAGGCCGTCGCGCTGCACGTGGAGGTGGCCACCGCGATCACCGCGGGCGACGCGGACCGGGCCGAACGCGCGATGCGGGACATCGTGGTGCAGGCACGCGACGAGATGGCCGAGCTGTTCGAGTAGCCTCGCACCCCAAAGAAGTCGGGGCGAACAGGGGAAACGGCGTGAGCGCTGCACGCGCGATCGGGCTTTTGCTCGGCGTGGCCGCGGACGGGGTGATCGGGGACCCGAAGAGGGGCAGGCCGGTGGCCGTGTTCGCGCGGGCCGCGCGGAGACTCGAAGGCAGGCTGACCGGGGACCGCAAGCTCGCGGGCGCGGTGTACGCGGGCGGCCTGGCCGGGGTGGCCGTGCTGTGCGGCGTGGTCACCGAACGGGCCGGGCGGCGGAGCCCGGTGCTGCAGGCCGCCGGCACCGCGGCCACCACCTGGGCGGTGCTCGGCGGCGCCGGGCTCGCGCTCGACGGCACCGCGCTCGCGCGTGATCTCGAAGAAGGCGAACTCGAAGCCGCGCGCGACACCTTGAGCCACCTCGATCCGCGCACCACCGAAGACCTCGACGTCATCGCGCTCTCGCGGGCGTCGGTCGAAACCGTCGCCGAAAACACCGCGAACGCGGTCGTCGGACCGCTCTTCTGGGGCGCCGTCGCCGGTGTGCCCGGACTGCTCGGTTCGCGCGCGATCACCGTGCTGCGCAAGCTTTTCGGGCCGCGGCCGGGCCAGGTCGCCTGGTTCGCCGTGCGCCTCGACGACGTGGTGAACCTCCTGCCGACGCGGGTCGCGGCGGCGCTCACGGTCGCGGGCGCACCCGTCGTCGGCGGGTCCGCCGCCGAGTCGTGGCGCGCGTGGCGGCGGGACACCACCGCGCACCCGAGCCCCAACGCGGGCCGGGTCGAAGCCGCGTTCGCGGGCGCGCTCGAAATCCGGCTCGGCGGGCGCACGGTGTACCCGCACGGCGTCGAAGAGCTGCCGGTGCTGGGCGTCGGCCGCAATCCCGACGCGGGGCACGTCACGCGCGCGGTCGAGCTTTCGCGCGTGGTCGGCTGGCTCGCAGGCGCGAGTTCGGTGGTACTGGCCGCTTTGCTCGGCCTGCGGAAGCGCTAGCGGCGGTCCGGCGCGGCGAGCTGCGGCTCGTCGTCCTCCGCTTCGGCCTCGGCCAGCAGCTCGCTGAACGACTTGCGGCGCCCGCCGGATTCGCGCTCGGCCCGCAGCGCGCCACCGGGCTTCAGCTCGCGGACGGTGAAGTACAGCCAGCCGAGCAGCGCCATCGTGCCGAACGCGATCCACTGCAGTGCGTAGGAGAAGTACGGGCCCGCTTCGAGCTGCGGCAACGGCAGCGCGCCGAGCACGCCGGGCTGCTTGTCGTCGAGCTGGAAGTAGCCCGGCCGGATGTCGAGCTTCCCGGCCCGCGCCACCACCCGCGAGTCGACGACGTAGCTGTGCAGCTTGCCCGCCGTGGACTCGTCGGCGAAGGCCTCGCGCTTCTTCGGGTCGGCCTCGTCGGTCCGCACGCGCGCCACGACGTCGACGGAGCCCGTGGGCGGCGCCGCGTACGGGGGCACGCGGCTGCGGTCGTCGGGGCGGACGTAGCCGCGGTCGATGAGCACGACCTGTCCGGTGCTGGTGCGCAACGGCGTCAGCACCTCGAACGCGGGCTCGCCCTGCACCGTGCGCAGCCGGGCGACGACCTCGTGCTCGGGCAGGTAGGTGCCGGTGACGGTGATCCGCTCCCACTCCGACTTGGCGTCCGGCGCGGTCGTCCCCGGCAGCGCCTCGGCCAGCGGGCGCGGCTGCGCGGTGAAGGAGGCCTGTAGCGCGGAGTTTTGGGCGACCTGCTCGGCGTCACGGCTGAACTGCCACGGCGCGAGCAGCGTGTAGCAGGCGATGGCGAACACGAACACCACCAGCGTCAACGCCAGCCAGCCCGGCTTGAGCAGGAACTTCAACCGCACCCCTCAACGGTAGGCCGTCGCGGTTCGCCCGGCTCACCCGGCCGTGTGTGCGGCCGCCAGTGCCTCGCGGACGTACCCGCCGCCGAACAGCGCGGCGTGCACCAGCAGCGGGAAGAGCTGGTGCAGTTTCACCCGGTCGCGCCAGCCGTCGGCGAGCGGCGCGCCCGCCTGTTCGGCGGCTTCGCGGTATCCGCCGACGATGTGCTGGAGGAACGGCGTGCCGAACAGGTGGAGCATCGCCAGATCGGCTTCGCGGTGACCGCCGTGCGCGGCCGGGTCGATGAGCCACGCTTCGCCGTCGTCCGCCCAGTAGACGTTGCCGCTCCACAGGTCGCCGTGCAGCCGCGCGGGCGCCTCCTCGACGAGGCCCAGCTCCGGCAGGCGCGCGCAGAGCTTGTCGAACACGGCGGCGTCGTCACCGGTGAACACGCCCTCGTCGACGCACATCCGGACGTAGGGCTGGATGCGTTCCGCCGCGTAGAAGGCCGCCCACGTGTCGTGCGTGGTGTTGCGCATCGGCGCGAGCCCGATCCACGCGTCGGCGGGGCCCGCCGGCGGCGGGCACCCGAATCCGGCGGCGCCGCGCAGGTGCGTCGCGGCGAGGCCCCTGCCGAACCGTTCCGCCGCTTCGGCCGTCGGCCTGCCGCCGGGGAGGTAGCGCAGGACCAGCCAGTCGTCGTCGGCGCCGAGGACCTCGGGGACCGGCAGGTCGCCGTGCTCGGCGAGCCAGCGCAGCCCGGCGGACTCGGCGGCCACCGCGCCCTCGCCGGAGCCGCCCTTCACGAACACCACCCTGCCGCCGCCGAGCGCGGCGAGGTAGACCGCGCTGCCGCGCCGCCGCAGGTCGAGCACCGGCTCGCCGAGCAGCCGCTCGGCGGCCGCCCTCGCGTTCAGGACCGGCTCCCGTGCTCGCGGACCGCGTCCAGCAGCCCGGGGACCGCGCGCTCGATCATGCCGAGCACGTCGTCGAACCCGCGGTCGCCGCCGTAGTACGGGTCGGGGATCTCCGAGCCGGGTGGCGCCGCCGGGTCGAAGTCCCGCAGCAGCCGCACGCGGTCCGGGTCGGCGGCCTTGGCGCGCAGGAAGGCGAGGTGGCCTTCGTCGGCGGCGAGCAGCAGGTCGGCGTCGAGGTGTTCGTCGTCGACCTCGGCCGCGACGTGGGCGGTGGGATAGCCGTGCGCCGCGAGCGTCGCGCGGGCGCGGGCGTCGGCTGGCTCGCCGACGTGCCACGGCCCCGTTCCCGCGCTGCTCACCGTGACCTGGTCGGCGAGGCCCGCGCGCGCCGCGTGTTCGCCGAAGACGAGCGCCGCCATCGGTGACCGGCAGATGTTGCCGGAGCAGACGAAGCAGATGTGCACGCGTGCAGTGTGGTGCAAGCACGGAGAGCGATGCCACGGGGGAGTGGATCAAATCGGCGGGCGGTCGCTTTCGGTAGCCCTGAAGCGCTCCGAAGCCGGTTTCGATGCCCACTTTCGGTGGTCACGGCGCCCCAAAGGCTGTTGCGGGACTACCGAGGCCGATGGCCTTCCAGGGGCAGTAGGGCCCTGGGGAGGAACGGTCAGCGGTCGCAGGCAGAGCTGAGCGACACCCGCAGCGCGGTCCGGTGCAGGTGGTCGAGGTGCCGCTGCCAGCTTGCGACGGCGCTCGCCAGCCGCAGCCTCGGTTCGCACCGCGGGCTGGTGCGCACGTGCCCGGTGGCGGCCAGTTCGGCGAGCAGTTCGCCGTTGATGCGGTCGATCACCGGCCTGACCTCGGTCGGCAGATCGGGGCGGTCCGTCGGCACCTGGTCGGGGTGGGCGTCCCAGTACGCGAACAGGCCGCGCTGCACGATCTTGCTCGCCTCGATCTGGTCGCGGAACAGCGCGACCGAGCGCGCGGGGTCGATGCCCAGTTCCTTCGACCTGGCGGCGGCGAAGTCGAGCACCACCTGCTCGCGCGCCGGATCGTCGATCGGAGCCCCGGTCCCGTACTTGGCGGCGGCGACCTTGTCCGAGATCTGCACCCGCTCCGCCGACGAACCCGCGAGCGGGAGGAGGGATTCCCGGGGCGACGCCGACGCCGAAGCCGGACTCACCGCTACCACCACCGCTGTGACCAGGGCACACAGGATCGAGGACCGAAGGCGCATGGCTCGGGAGGGTACATGCGAGGATCGCGCCATGCCCGTGATTTCGGATGTCCTCACCGCTTTGGAGGCCGCCTACCCGCCCGCGCTCGCCGAGTCGTGGGACGCGGTGGGCCTGGTCTGCGGCGATCCCGCCGAGCCCGTCGAGCGCGTCCTGGTGTGCGTCGATCCGGTCGAGGCCACCGTGGCCGAGGCCGAGGAGATCGGCGCCCAGCTCATCGTGGCGCACCACCCGCTGCTGCTGCGCGGCGTGCACGGGGTGCCCGCCGACACCGCCAAGGGCTCGCTCGTGCACCGCCTCATCCGCGGCCGCATCGCGCTCTACTGCGCGCACACCAACGCCGATTCCGCCGACCCCGGGGTGTCCGACGCGCTCGCCGAGGCGATCGGGCTGCGGGTGCTGCGGCCGCTTTCCCCGCACCCGAGCGGGAACACCGGGCTCGGCCGGATCGGGGAACTGCCCGAGGCGGAGCCATTTTCGGCGTTCGTCGGACGGGTCGGCCGCGCGCTGCCCGCGACCACGCCGGGCGTGCTCGGCGCCGGTGACCCGGATCGTCCTATTAGGACTGTCGCGGTCTCGGGCGGCGCCGGGGACTCCTACCTCGCCACCGCCGCCGAAGCCGGGGTCGACGCCTACGTCACGGCCGATCTCCGCCACCACCCCGCCGGTGAGCACCTCGCCTCGCTGGAGACCGTGCCCGCGCTGGTCGGCCTGACGCATTGGGCCAGCGAGTGGCCGTGGTGCGGGCAAGCCTCGGCCGTCATCCGCGCCGCGGTTGCGGGTAACGTCGACACCCACGTCTCCACACGGTGCACCGATCCGTGGACCATCCGAGCCTGAGTTTTTAGGGGGAACGCTGAAGTGAAGGCAGATCCAGCCGTCCAGCGACAGCTGCTCGAGCTCGCGAAGATCGATGCCGAGCTTTCCCGCACCGCGCACCGCAGGCGCACCCTGCCCGAGCTCGCCGAGATCGACGCCGCCGAGAAGACCGTGCGCGACCGCAAGGACGCGCTCGTCGCGGCGCAGACCGCCGGGTCCGACCTCGACCGCGAGGTGGCGCGCCAGGAGAAGGAGATCGACTCCGTGCGCGCCCGCGAGGAGCGGGATCGCAAGCTGCTCGAGTCCGGCACGGTGAACGCCAAGCAGATGACCGACGTGCAGCACGAGCTGGAGACCCTGCAGCGGCGGCAGTCGGCGCTCGAGGACGACCTGCTGGAGCTGATGGAACGCCGCGAGGCGCTCGAACTCGACGCGCAGCGCACGTCCGCGGAGGTCGAGAAGGCCGAGCAGGAGCTGTCCGAAGCGATCGTCCGGCGCGACGAGGCGTTCAAGGACTTCGACACCACCACCGCGCGCCGCGACGAGGACAGGGTGAAGATCCTGCCGCGCTTCCCGGCCGACCTGATCGCGCGGTACGAGCGGGTGCGCGAGCACAAGGGCATCGGCGCCGCGCTGCTGCGGGCGCGCCGGTGCGGCGCCTGCCAGCTCGAACTCGACCGCAGCACGATCGCCGAGATCAAGGCCGCGCCCGAGGACGAGGTCGTGAGCTGCGAGAACTGCGGCGCGATCCTCGTGCGCACGCTGGAGTCCGGGCTGTGACCCACGTCGTGGTCGAGGCGGACGGGGGCTCTCGCGGCAACCCCGGCCCGGCGGGCTACGGCGCCGTGGTGAAGGACGCCGCGACGGGGGAGGTGCTCGCCGAGCGCCGCGCCGGGCTCGGGATCGCCACGAACAACGTCGCCGAGTACACCGGGCTCATCGAGGGCCTGCGCGCCGCGCGCGAACTCGGAGCGTCCACTGTGGACGTCAGGATGGACTCGAAGCTGGTCGTCGAGCAGTCCTCGGGTCGTTGGAAGATCAAGAACGCCGCGCTGGTCCCGCTCGCGGAGCAGGTGCGCGAGCTGGCCGCCGGGTTCGATCGCGTGCGCTACCAATGGATCCCGCGCGCGGAGAACTCCCACGCCGACCGCCTCGCCAACGAGGCGATGGACGAGCAGGCTGGCAAGAAACCCGCGCGCGGCCAGGACCGCGCGTCGCCGACGAAGTGGAGCGGCGCCAAGGGCACGCCGACGAAGCTCATCCTGTTGCGCCACGGCCAGACGGAGATGTCGATCGACCGCCGTTATTCGGGTCGCGGCGACGTTCCGCTGACCGAGCACGGGCAGCGGCAGGTCGCGGACGCGGCCAAGCGGTTCGCCGCCATGGACGGCATCGGAGAAACCGTCCCGGTCGTGGCCTCGCCGTTGATCAGGGCCAAGCAGACCGCGCAGGCCGTCGCCGACGCGATCGGCTCGCGGGTGGAGACCGACCAGGGCCTGATCGAAACCGATTTCGGCGACTGGGAAGGGCTGACCTTCGCCGAAGCCGCCGCGCAGGACCCGGAACTGCACTCGAGCTGGCTCGGCGACCCGGCGGTGGCACCGCCCGGCGGCGAAAGCTTCGACGCGGTGGAGCGCCGGGTGCGCGGCTTCCTCGACGGGATCGTCGAGCGCTACCCCGGTCGCACGGTCGTCGTGGTGAGCCACGTGACCCCGATCAAGACGCTGCTGCGGCTCGGGCTCGATGCCGGGCCGTCCGTGCTGTTCCGGCTGCACCTCGATCTCGCGTCGGTGTCGATCGTCGAGTTCTACCCCGACGGCAACGCCTCGGTGCGGCTCGTCAACGACATCTCGCACCTGAGCTAGGGCCAGACGAGCAGGACGGCGCACGGCGCGTGGTCGACGACGAAGCGCGTGTGGTGCCCGAGGCTCTTCGGCCCGGGGTGGCCGGGTTCGCCGTCGCGCGCGCAGACCAGCAGATCGGCGTCGGCGCAGGCGGCCACCACTTCGCGTTCGACGTGCCCGTGCCGCACTTCCACCGCACAGTCGCGGCCGAGGCGGGCTTTCGCGTCGTCGAGCAGCGCTCGTTCGGCGGGCTCGGCGACCGGGTCGACGGTGTCGGCGGGATCGTGGCCGTGCCGCGACAGCAAGCCCTGGTAGGCGAAGCGCATCGCGTCACCCACGTCGTCGTCGGTGACGTGGAGCAGCGTGATTTCGAGACTGGAGTTCAAAGTGGACACCGCGTCGACGCACGCGCGCCACGTCCCTTCCGCGAGCCACACCGTCACCTTCATGGCTGACCATCGTGCCCGTCAGAACAGCGCCAGGCCACACCAGAGCGCGAGCACCGAACCCGCGAGGGACACCGGGACCGTCCACGCCCCGAGCCGGAGGAACTCGCGCAGCGTCGGCGTGACGCCCGCGCCCGCCAGCACGCGGCGCCACAGCAGGGTGGCCAGCGAGCCGAGGTAGGTGGCGTTCGGCCCGATGTTGACGCCGAGCAGGACGGCGAGCAGCACGCCCGCCGCCGGGTGCGGGCCGAGCGCGGACACCAGGATCAGGGTCGCGGGCAGGTTGTTGACGAGGTTCGCCAGCACCGCCGCGACGAGTGCGGCGAGCAGCAGTTCGCCGAGGCCCTCGCCGTCGGGGAGCATCGCGCGGAGCACGCCGCCGAGCAGGTGCTCCGACACCGCCTCCACCACGATCGCCAGGCCGAGCACGAACAGGCACAGCAGCGGATTGGCCTCGGTCACCAGCCGCCACGGGCGCGCGGTGCGCCGGACGAGCGCCCGCACCGCGAGCACGAGCGCGGCCACCGCGGCGACCACGGCGGGTTCGACACCCACGAGCGGCCCGGCCGCGAACCCGGCGAGCGTCAGCCCGAGCACGGTCAGCGCGAACACCGGCGCGGGTCCCGGCGCCGGCGGCGGCACGTCCGAGCGCCCGGCCAGGTCGGTGGCGAAGAACCGCAGGAACACGGCCAGCTCGACGGCGATCGTGACCAGCCACGGCAACGCCATCAGCGCGGTGAACCCGGCGAAAGTGAGCCCGGAAGCGGAAAACGCCAGCAGGTTCGTCAGGTTCGACACCGGCAGCAGCGTCGACGCCGAGTTCGCGAGGTGCGTGCACGCGTAGACGTGCGGCTTGGCGCGCAACCGAAGGCGGGTGGCGGTGGCGAACACGACCGGCGTGAGCAGGACGACGGTCGCGTCGAGACTCAGGACCGCGGTGGTGCCCGCGGCCGCGGCGAAGGTCAGCACGAGCAGGCGCCGTGGCCTGCCGCGGCAGGCGAGGGCGACCCGGTCGCCGAGCCAGCCGAAGACGCCTTCGGCACCGGCGAGGAAGGACAGCAGCAGGATCGCGGCGAGGAAGCCGATCGTCGGCAGCAGCGCGAGCACCCGGTCGCCCGCGAGCCGGGGCGGGACGAGGCCGAGCAGCAGCACCACCCCGGCCGCGGGCACGGCGACCAGCGCCTCGGGAAGCCCGCGCGGCCGGATCATCGCGAAGGCGAGGACGACGACCAGCAGCACCAGGCTGACGATCGCGCTCGCTGGACCTCCACTCACCCGCTCACGTTAGATCCAGCGCGATCCGGTGATGCCCCGAAGGTGGCTTTCGGGGCGCTGGATTCCCTGATGGTCACTCTCGGGGCATGCGCTTCATCGTCACGCCAGGGTGCTGAGCGGTTCCGGGGTGCTCGCCGAGCGGTCCTCGTCCTTTTCCAGCTCGCGGATGATCGGCAGCACGCGCTCCCCGAAGAACTTCACGTCCTCGTGGTAGTGCAGGAATCCGAGCAGCAGCAGGTTCGCGCCGCGCCGCTTGTACTCGATCGCCCGGCGCGCGATCTGCTCCGGCGTGCCGATCAGCCCGGTGCGGAAACCGTCGTTGTACTGCACCAGATCGGCGAACTCCGAATCGGCCCACATGCCCTTCTTGTCCGAAGTGGACGATCCGGCCTGCTTGACCGCGCTGCGGAACCCCTCGACGGCGTCCACATTGGCCTTGGCGACGATCTCCTTCAGCACTTCACGCGCTTCGGACTCGGTTTCGCGCGCGATCACGAACCCGTTCAGTCCGAATCGGACGGTGTGGTCGTTCGCGGCCGCGTAGTCGCGCACCTCGCCGACCTGCTCGCTGAACCCGTCGAAGTCCTTGCCGTTGCTGAAGTACCAATCCGAAACCCGCCCGGCGAGCTTGCGCGCCGCGGTCGAGTTCCCGCCCTGGAAGACCTCCGGGTGCGGGCGCCCGGCGGAAGGCAGCGGCTTCGGTTTGATGTCGAAGTCGTGGATCCGGTAGAAGTCGCCGCCGAACTCGGCGTGGTCGTCGGTCCACAGTTCCTTCAGCACGCGGATGAATTCCTCCGAGCGCCGGTAGCGCTCGTCGTGTTCGAGCCACGGTTCGCCGAGTCCGGTGAATTCGTCCTTGAACCAGCCGCTCACCACGTTGACCGCGGCGCGCCCGCCCGAGATGACGTCGGCGCTGGCGATGAACTTCGCGAGCACGCCGGGGTGCCACAAACCGGGGTGGATCGCGGCGATCACCTTCAGCCGCTGCGTCGCGAGCAGCAGCGCGAGGCTGAAGCCGACGGACTCGTGCTGGTACGCGGCGCCGTAGCTGGCGGTGTAGCGAACCTGGGTGAGTGCGTACTCGAAGCCGTTGTTTTCCGCCAGCACGGCCAGTTCCCGGTTGTATTCGTAGCCCCAGTCGGTGCGCTGCTCGATGTCGCTGGTGACGAGGCCGCCACTGACGTTCGGCACCCAGTAGGCGAAACGGAGTGGTTCTTCAGCCATGTTTTGCTCCAGAACGGTGTCACGGGGTGGATGGTGCGTCGGGCCCGGACACGGCGAGTACAACAGCGCCCGTGACGGCGGTCAACGCACGTCCACGCGGTGGGACCGGCTATCCTTCGGGGCGCGGACGAGTTGGCAGGGCGGTCGCGGGAACCGCGAGGTTCTCGAGGAAAGTCCGGACTCCGCAGGGCAGGGTGGTTGTTAACGGCAACCCGGGGCGACCCGCGGGAAAGTGCCACAGAAAACAGACCGCCGCCGTCCCTTGTGGACGGCGGTAAGGGTGAAACGGTGGTGTAAGAGACCACCAGCGCCCCGGGTGACCGGGGCGGCTCGGTAAACCCCACCCGGAGCAAGGCCAAGAGGGAGCACGCGTGCTCCTGCGCAGGCGTTCGAGGACGGCCCGTCCGAGCCTGCGGGTAGGCCGCTGGAGCCTGCCGGTGACGGCAGGCCGAGATGGATGGCCGCCGCCCGCGCGAGCGGGTACAGGATCCGGCTTACATGCCAGCTCGTCCGCCTCCCCCGTTCGGCGGCGGGGCAAGCGCCCTTACCCACCAGTAGGGTGTCCGCATGGCTTTCGGAGACGACGTCGCCGTCGCATACCGCTATCACCGCGTGCTCGACCCGTTGCACAGCCTCGGCTACTTCGTGCCGGAGACGGACGAAGCGCTCACCGCCGCCGGGCTCCGGCCGGGCCGGATGGGCTACTTCGCGAGCCGCTCCGCGCCGATGGGCCCCGTCGGGCCGGGCGTCGTCACGGCCACCTTCTACAACTTCAGCCCGGAGCTCGTGGCACGGCACATCCCGCGCGCGTGGACGCTGGCGGCGCCGGAGCGGATCCTCGCCGCGAGGACGGAAGCCGTCGACGCCGCGTTCAAACGCCTCCTGGGCGCCGAAACGCTCGCTTCGCCCGACGTCGCGGAGGCCGCCGAGCTCGCGCGTGAAGCCACCGCCGCCTGCTCCGCCGAAGGACGGCCGCTCTACGCCGGACACGCGGATCTGGACTGGCCGAGCGAGCCGCACCTCGTCCTGTGGCACGCGATCAGCCTGCTGCGCGAATACCGGGGTGACGGGCACATCGCCGCGCTCGTGGAGCACGGGCTCGGCGGTCTCGCCGCGCTCATCACGCACACGGTGACCGGCCGCGGGTTCGTGGTGGCTGCCGCGAAGAAGACCCGAGGCTGGTCCGACGAGGAATGGGACGCCGAAGCGGGGCGCCTGCGCGACGCCGGTGTGCTCGACGAAGCGGGCGCGCTCACCGAGGTCGGCGAGAAGCTGCGGGCGGACATCGAGGACGCGACGAACCGGGCCGCGATGGCGCCCTGGATCCGTCTCGGCGAGGAGCGCGCGGACCGGCTGCACGAAATCGGTCGCGCGCTGAGCCGCCAGGCCGTCGCGGCGGGCGCGTTCCCCGAAGGAGTCTTCGCGACACCCAAGGCCTGAATTCTTTTCGCGTTAGCCGGGCCGTTCCGGCGAATGGTCGCCCGAGATCCACCGAATCGAGCAGATGTCACGGAGAGTGTCGAAAATGCGGTGGTTTGCGAAGATCATGTGACCGGTTTCGCACCCGAGGGTGATCGGCTTCGACAACGGAGATGATCTTGCTCGTCACTGTGCGGACGCGAGGATTGCGGCCGAACGGGGCATGGTTGACTGTGCGCGCCACGCAACCGCGGGAAGTGCTCGCACCCAGAGTGAGCGCAAGCCGCACAACTGAGTGAGCACACCGGCGTACTACGGAATCCGGGTGGACGGGGTTAAACCTTGGCCACCTTGCAGCCATGATGGAGACAACGAGTTGCAGTGAGATTGGCCGTACTGTGTGCGTCGGAGCCTTGAACCGAACTGAACAGAGCGCGCTTTGACCGCTACGCGTCGTGACTGCATGATGTGCTGGACGACGCAGCAAGTCCCACCCCCGACCAAGGGCCTCCAGCAGAGGGGGCTCGTGAGAAGAACGCTCCTCGCACTCAGGAGTACGCGATGACCATGATGACGCTTGTGCAAGATCTCGCACAAGGTGAGATCAAGACCAAGGGCGTCCAGTCGTGGATGCTCGACAACATCATTCCGCTGGTGCTCCTCGCCGTCGCGCTGCTGCTCTTGTGGCTCGGTGGCGGCAAGGGCGACAACGCCGGCGTGATGCGAAGGCTTGCCGGCGTCGTGATCGCGCTCGCGATCATCGGCCTCGCGGTGAGTGGGCTCGGTGTGAACGTCGGCCAGTGGATCGCCGGCCTCTTCACAGGCTGAGACCGGCTCACTGTGCGTATCCGTACCGACGACGAGGTCTACCGGGTCGACGCCGTGTGGCTCGGCCCCCCGAAGGCCACGTTCCCGTGGCGTGCCCGCTACGTGGCGTGGGGCGTCGGCGTCCCCGTCCTGCTGATCGTGCTCACCGTCGAACGCCAGCTCGGTGTCGGGTTCGGCTTCTTCTCGATGGCGTGGGCCTTCGTCGGCACGATCTTGATCACCAGGGTGATCACCAGGAAGATCAGTCACGAACGCCCGCTCGGCGCGGTCATGTCGATGTGGGCCCGTGAGCTGCACACACCCCGCGAGCGGTTGTCGGCGACCGGTGGCGCGGTGAGTGCGGCCAAGGTACGGGTGCGGGCCGAGCGGCCGGTGCCGAAGAACCGGAGGCGACGGGCCGGGAACCCGCCGCACGGACGGAAGCGAGCCACCACACGAGCGCGCCGGGCCGGCACCACGGCACCGGCCGGGAGGTAGTCCTTGTTCGGTCGCGGCGGACGCGGGAAGAAGCGGGAGCAGCAGGACCTGCGCTCGGGTGCCACGTCATGGCAGCCACCGCAGGCGAGGCAGTCCTCTACGCGCCAGCAGCAGGACTCACGCGGCACCAGGCGGTTGCCAGGGGAGCAGGCGATCCCCGCCTACACCCCGTCGATCGCCGCCCGCAGCATCGACGGGCACCTGCTGCGCACCGGGCACGAGGTGTACGCCTGGTACCGGCTGGCGCCGCAGCGGTGGTCGTTCCGGTCGGACTCCCAGCGCCGGGACCTCGTCGCCGCCATCGCCGGGCAGTACGCCGAACTGCAGGGCCGCTGGCTGCACCTGCGCGTGACCACCCGGCCGTACCCGATCCGGATGTGGGCCGAGGCCCACGTGCACAACGCGCCGAACCGGCCGAGGGACGTGCCGGGCGCGATGTCCTTCGACGACTACCTCATCGGCGAGCAGCAGCAGCTGATGGGCCGGTCGATGGCCGAAAAAGAGGTCTACATCGGCGTCCAGGTGCAGACGCGGCGGATGATGGACCGCGCCGTCGAGCGGGCCGCGCCGGTGCTGCGCAAGATCCTGCCCGAGGCCGTCGACGCGGAGCTCACCGCGCTCGACTCCGAGGTCGAGCACCTCGACCAGGTGATCGGCTCGTCGGGGCTGGAGGGCAGGCCCGCGCACGCCGACGAGATGTCCTGGCTCATGCACCGCTCGTGCTCGCTCGGGCTGCCCGCGCCGCGGAACATGCCCGCGGTGCCCGGCGCCGAATGGGAGCCGGAAGACCTCGCGAGCTTCACCGACGCCGCCGACTTCCACGCCGAGCCGTACGCGCCGACGCTGACCGTGCGCGGCCGCACCGGCTCGAACGCGGGCGTGCTCCGGCACGTCGCGGTGCTGACCGTCGGCCAGATGCACGGCCTCCAGATCCCCGAGGTCGACGACCCGTGGGTGCAGCACGCGGACCGGCTGCCCGCCTCCGTCGAATGGTCCGCGCGGATCTACGTGCGCCGCCCCGAGGAAGTGGCGGGGGAGCTGCAGCGGCAGATGAACAAGGTGCGTTCGCAGGTCAAGCACTACACCGACGAGCACGACCTGGAGCCGCCGCAGTCGCTGGCGCGCCAGGCGTCGCGGGTGCTCGAGATCGACGACGAGATGACCTCGGGGTTCACCGCGCTGGCCACCAGGGTCCGGTCGTGGTGGCGGCTGTCGGTGTCCGGTCCGACCGAACGCGACGCGCTGCGCCTGGCCCAGCAGCTCCTCGACCTGTACAAGCCGAAGATCGCGATCGAGCACCCCGAGGCGCAGTACGCGCTGGCCCGCGAGTTCATCCCCGGCGAACCGCTCGCGTCCGGCGCCTACATGCGCCGCGGCTCGGTGGTGTGGGCCGCGGCCGCGGTGCCGACGGCGACCGCGGAGGTCGGCGACCGGCGCGGCATCCTGCTCGGCGAGACGTGCACCGCGACCAGGCGACCGGTGGCCTGGGACCCGTGGATGGCGCAGGAGATCAGGGACGGATCCGGGCTGACCGCGATGGTCGCCGGGCTCGGTGGCGGTAAGTCCTTCCTCGGCGGCGGAATTGTCTACAAATCGCTTCGCGCCGGGGCGAGCTGGACGATCCTCGACCCGTCCGGCCCGCTGTCGAGACTGTGCGAGCTGCCCGAGATCCGGCCGTACGCGCGCCCGATCAACCTGCTCAACGCCCAGCCGGGCATCCTCAACCCGTACCGCGTGGTCGCCGAGCCGCAGCTCGAGCACTTCATGGACGAGGAGGACCCCGAACGGTCGTGGCGGCGCGAAAAGGCGCTCGCCGGCGCCACCCGCCGCCGCCTCGTGCTCGACGTGCTGACCGGGGTGCTGCCCTACGAGGTGGCCAGGATGGCGCAGACCAGGATCGTGCTGCTGCGCGCCGTGCGCGCCGTCGGCGGCCGGTTCGACGCCGATCCCGGCCAGGTCATCGACGCGCTGCGCCGGGACTCCAGCGAGCACCACGAGCACGCCGGGGTGGTCGCGGACTTCCTCGACGAGATGCGCGAGCGCATGTCGCTGCTCATCCCCGAGCACGACGCGGACCCGTATTCGGAGGGCCGCGACGACCGGATGACCGTGCTGACCATGGCGGGGCTGACCCTGCCGAAGGACGGCGTCGGCCGCGAGCACTGGACCGACGCGGAATCGCTCGGCGTCGAGATGCTGAACCTCGCCGCGTGGCTCACCCAGCGTTCGGTCTACGAGAAGCCGAAGGACCAGCGCAAGGGCGTCTGGATCGACGAGGCGTTCTTCCTCTCCGAGGTCCCGACCGGACGGGTGCTGATGAACCGGTTCGCCCGTGACTCCCGTAAGTGGAACGTGCGCGTGCTGCTGTCGTCCCAGATCCCGGCGGACTTCCTGAAGATCCAGGGCTTCGTCGCGCTGCTCGACTCCGTCTTCGTCGGCAGGCTCGACGACGACGACGCGCAGGCCGACGCGCTCCGCCTGCTGAAGGTGCCGGTCGGCGTCGGCTACGAGCAGGTCGTCGCCGCGCTGGGCAGGCGTCCCGGCGCGCACCGCGGCAGCCTCGAGCGCGACCGCGAGCCGCGTCAGTTCATTTTCGGCGACGGTGCGGGCGGCGTCGAGCGGATCCGCGTCGACTTCTCCGGCCCGCACCTCGAACACCTGCGCAACGTCCTGGACACCACGCCGGGCGGCGCGGGCGCGGACGCGAAGCCGTCGAAGCCGGGCGCGAGCGTGCCGAAGCAGGAGAAGCCTGCTCCTCGCGTGCCCGTCCCGCCGGAGGACGAGGAACTGGAGCACGACTTCGAACTCGCCGCCGAGCTGGAGGTCGGCCTCACCGAGGACCAGCTGCTCGCCGAACCCGTCCACAAGGGACAGGGCGAAGAGCTGTCCGGCGAGCTGCACCACGACGGAACGCCGGGCAACAGCGGCACCCGCGGCGGCGGCAAGGGCGGCGGCACCGGCCGGGACGCCGCATGAGCGCCGCTTGCAAGCGAATCGAAGACGCCATGCGCCAAAAGGAATTGGACGCTGTCTCGCGGAGCGAGGCAATCGCATGAGCGGCGATACGGGGACGCGGCCTGGTGGTGGGCGATGAACACCATCCTGACCGTGGCGTTCGTGCTCGCGGTGGCGGGCGCTTGGCGAGCATGGCGCAACCACCGCCGCAACCGCCGCAAGAACGGGGAACTGAGGCCGCGCCGGTTCGCCGCGCTCATGATGGCGATCGCGATCCTCGGCTTCCAGGCCGTCGCCACCGCGCCGCCCGCGTCGGCCGCGGCGTGCGGTGAAGCCCCGAACCCGGAACGCCCCGGCGCCGGCCTCGTCGGCGCGATCGACCCGCCGCTGCACCACGGCCACATCGAGAGCCCGTACTTCAAGTACGGCTACGGCGGCATGGTGTGGAACACGTTCCAGACGAACTGCGGTGCGCTGTCCGGGCTCGCCGATCCGAGCGCGACGATCGACACCTGGGCCGGTAACCAGCTGTTCAACCTGGGCAAGAACATCGTCGGTGCGACGAACTCGCTGCACTACACGGTGCTGGAGAACGGGTTGCTCAGCCCGATCTACAACGCCGTCAAGACCGGTGCGGAGAAGGTCTACAACAACATCTACGCGCAGTTGTTCGGCATCGCCGCGTTGATCTTGGCCATCTTCATGTTCCGCAACATCTGGCAGGGCGATCTGCGCACGATCAGCAAACGCGCGCTGTACGGCCTCGCCGCGGTGTGGCTCGCCGCGTCCTCGGTCGCGATGCTCAGATATCTCGATCCGATCGACAGCGCGGTGGTCCAGACCACCACGAACATCCAGGCCGGGTTCATCGACGCCACCGGTGACCACAAGGCGTGGGACGTGATCCCCACCGATCTGCACGACCAGGTCGTCTACCGGAACTGGCTGCGCGGCGAATTCGGCTCGCCGGACAACGAGAACGCCAAGAAGTTCGGGCCAGGTCTGCTCGACGCGCAGTCGTTCACGGTGTCCCAGATCGACGCGAAGGAAGACGCGAACCAGGCGGTCGTCGACGGCAAGAAGGCCGCGTTCAAGAACATCTCCACGCAGCTGGGCCCGGACACCGGGTACTTCACCGGTGACGACGGCAGCAGGGTCGGCGCGGGTTTCCTTTCACTGGGCCAAAGTCTCGCCTACGCGGTGTTCCAGCTGCTGGCGAAGCTGTCCGTGCTGCTCGCCCAGGTGATCATCCGGCTGTTCGTGCTGACCGCGCCGATCATCGGGCTCGTCGCGCTCGTGCACCACGACGTGCTGCGGCGGGTGGCGAAGCTGCTCGGCGCGGTCGCGTTCAACCTCGCCATCCTGTCCGTGCTCGCCGGGGTGCACGCGTTGCTGCTGCAGGCGATCTTCGGCGCCGGACAGGTGCTGTCGATGCTCACCCAGATGGCGCTCGCCAGCCTGGTCACGATCCTGCTGTTCATGGTGGGGCGGCCGGTTCGGCGGTTGTGGCAGATGGTCGAAATGTCGGTCAGCGCGGTCGGTGGCGCGATCCCGGCGCCGAGCGGAGGCCTGTTTTCCCGGTTCCGCCGCAAGAACCAGGGGCCGACCCCGCAGGACGAGTTCTGGGCGAACGTGCGCGACACCGACGAGGCGATCGAAGGCGAGTCGCGCGGGCCGATCGGGGCCATCGCCGGTGGCGGGCGGTTCCGGCCGGAGGCGACGGTGTTCGCCAATTCTCAGCGCCTCGACGGCGTTTCGGGGCTTTCCCGGCCTGCCGCCGCCTGGTCGGGTGCGCCGTGGCCCGGTGGCGCGGGCGCGGTGGGCGGGATGCCCGCCCGTGCCGCGCTGCCGTCGGGCGGGAGCGACGGGGCCACCGCCTACTCGCTCGAAAGCGGCCCTCCCGGCGACTACGTCCTCGGGCCGGGCGGCACCCTGCGCGGTGGCGGCCCGAGCAGCAGGCGCGTCGACACGTCACCGGTGTTCGACCGGCGCTGGAGCGACGAGCCGGAGCCGGTCGTCGTTCCGTCCAGAATGGACTCCGGGCGCGGGCAGAACGAAGCCGCGTACACCGTGCCGCCGCAGCAGGCGCAGCCGGGACCGCAGCCAGGAGTACCGCCCGCCGCCGCCGCGGCGCCGGAACCGCGGCGCGCGGAGGCGGAGATGGTCGCAGGGAAACCGGTGTTCGTGGTGTACCGGCCGTCACGAGGGCTCGAAGTGCGGCAGGACGTCCGCGACACCGACCGCATGGTCCGGTAGGAGGAGCGCATGCCTATCCGCACGAACCGCGGCAGGGCCGCGGTCTACCGCAGGCTGTGGGGCTGGCCGCTGAGGTCGTCGAAGCACCTGATCGCCGCGCTCGTGGTGTTCGCCGTGGTGGTCACCGCCGTCGGGATCGCGATCCCGAAGCTGCTCGGCCGCCAGTCCACCGGCGCGGCCGCGCCCGCACCGGAGGAAACCACGTCCAGCGCGCCGCAGGTGCCGGGCGCGCCAGGCGGCACGGTCGCGCCGACGACCCGGCTCACCGCCCCGCTGAAGACGCCGACCTCGGCGCCGCCGAACCACGACGGCCTGAACATCGCGAAGGCGTGGGCGGCGGCGTGGGTGAACCACCCGCAGGGCATGACGATCGACCAGTGGCTGCAGAACCTCAAGCCCTACACCACCGAAGAGTTCCTGCCGCAGATGGCGACGGTCGACCTGGCCAACATCGCGGCGACCAAGGTGACCGGCGAACCCGTCGCGAAGACCTCCTTCACCAGTTCGATGGACGTGGAAATCGCCACGGACAAGGAAAAGCTGACGATCAGCGTGGTACGCGGCGAGGCGGGATGGCGCGTCGCGAGCTACGACAAGGCGGGGTGAGGGGATGCGCGTCGGCGTGCTCGTCGTCGTGCTGGTCGCCATCGCGTTCGCCGCGGTGGTGACCACCGGGACCATCGCGAAGGTGGTGACCGATCAGCAGGAGCAGGCAAGGGCCGTGGCGAACGTCAGCTGCGACGCGGCCGTCGGCCCGAGCCAGCCGGGAGACCCGAACCGCGGTGCGGGTGACGCGTCGCGGCTCAACGACGAGCAGCGCTCGATCGTCGGGCAGATTATCACGATCGGCAAGCAGCGCGGCCTTTCCCCGCGCGCGTGGCAGATCGCGATCCAGGCCGGGATGACCGAATCGGGCCTGCGCAACCTCACCTTCGGCGACCGCGACTCGCTCGGCATCTTCCAGATGCGGCCGTCGATGGGCTGGGGCACCGTGCAGCAGGTCACCGACCCGCCGTACCAGGTCAACAAGTTCTTCGACGTGCTGCTCGCGGTGCCGGACTGGGAGAAGAAGCGGCCCGGCGACTCCGCGCAGGCCGTCGAGCGGTCCGGGTTCCCCGACCGGTACCACAAGTGGGAGCCGATGGCGGTCAAGCTGGTCGAGAACCTCGGCCAGGTCACCGACGTCAGCGGCTGCGGCCAGGGCGCGGGCGCGGCGCTGCCGCCGAACCAGCGCGCCGCGGCGGCGATCAAGTTCGCGCTCGGCGAGCAGGGCAAGCCGTACATCTGGGGCGCCACCGGCCCGAACGCCTTCGACTGCTCCGGGCTGATGCTGCGCGCCTACGAGTCCGCGGGCGTCACGCTGCCGCGCGTGTCGCGCGACCAGTACCAGGCGGGCGCGATGCTCCCGGTGAAGGACGCGCAGCCGGGCGACCTGGTGTTCCTCGCGACCGACCCGTCGAACCCCGCGACCATCCACCACGTCGCGATGTACCTGGGAGACGGCAAGATCGTCGAAGCGCAGCAGACCGGCGTGCCGGTGCACACCAGGGCGTTTTCGTTCGACGAGAGCGAAGTTGTCCCGCAGGCCGTCCGGCCGGGCGTCTAGGGTGGGCGACGTGGCCAAGAAGTTCGGCAAGCGCGGCAAGCAGGGTGCCGGCGGGCCGGGGGAGGACCCCCGTGACCTGTTCGGCAGCCCCCAGCTGCCCCGCCACGCCGGGCCGCCCGCCTCCAGCACGCCGCTCGGCGATCACCTCGCCCAGGGCTGGCCCGGCGTCGACCAGGGGTACGTGGTGCTGCCGCGCCCGCTCGCGGAGTCGATGTCGTTGCCGTGGCAGCAGCAGATGGCCGGCCTGCTCGCGGAGTTCCACCGCGTGCACGGGAACCTTTCGTGGCCGATCTACCGCGTCGTGCCGTCCCGGTACGAAAACCTGGTCGACCTCGACGAGGAACAGCTCGCGGAGGCGGGTTACCTCGTGGAGATGGACGCCGAGGGCGACATGATCTACCGCGAGCGCAGCGGGCGGAAGGTCGAGGACCCGGAAGCGACCACCGTGCTGGTGTCCTCGCTCGACCCGGTCGTGCGCCGCGCGCCGGAACAGCAGGCGCCGCCGCCTCCGCAACAGCAGCCGCGCCAAGCGCCTCCCGCGCAACAGCAGCCTCCGCGACAGCAGCCCGCGCCACAGCAGGCGCCGCCGCGAAGGCAGCCGGAGCAGCCGCGCCCGCCCGCGCCGATGAACATCCCGCCGCCACCGGTGTGGCGGTCGACGCCGCAGCAACCCCCGGCGTCGCAGCAGCCCCCCGCCGGGCCGCCGCGCCCGCCGACGCCGCCGTCCGGTACGCCGATGACGCCGCCCGGCGGGCACCCCGCACCGCAGGGATCTCCGCCGCCGCAAGGGGCTTCGGGCGCTCAGCCGCCGTCGCAGCAGCCCGCTTCGTCGCGGCCGCCCACCCCGCCATCGGGCACGCCCGCGCAGCAGACCACGCCCAAACCGCCGGAAGCGAAGGCCGCGGACCCCGCTCCGCCGGAGCGATCCGAAGCAGTCATGCCGCCGAAGCAGGAGGCACCGCCACCGGCACGCGAGGCGACACCGCCCCCGGCGCCGCTGCCGACGCGTCCGGCTTCCGCCTCCACGGCCCCGCCGCCCATGACGCGCCCGGAGCCTCCTGCCGCGTCCGAGGAACCGCCGAAACCGGATGCTGCCGAGTCGCGCAAATGGGCCGCGGGTGCGCTGCTGGAGCCGAAGAAGCCCGAGGAACCGAGTGGCTTGGAACGGTGGGAGGCAGCGGAGAGCACCTCCGAGCTGCCGCCGCCGAAGCCACCGGAAAGCGCCGAGCCCGCCAAGCCCGCGGAGCCGAAGCCCCTGGCGGCGGAGGAGCCGGACGCCGACACCCCGCCACGAGGCTTCCGCGCGCCGCATTCCCGGGACTGGTTCGACGAGATGCCCGAGCGGCCGTCGGGTCAGGGCGGCGGGTTCGGGCCGACCGGGGAACCGACCGAAATCCCGTACCGCTACCGCAAGTAGAAGAGTGGTGCCGCCGCGCCGATGGTGCGACGCTGAACGCATGGCTGACGACCCGAACCCGGACGAGGGCTGGTACTACAACACCCGCACCAACCAGGTGGAACACCACCAGCGCGCGCGGGCGATCGATCTGCTCGGCCCCTACCCCGACGAAGCCACCGCGAAGCGGGCGCTGGAGATCGCCCGCGAACGCACCCGCCAGGCCGACGCCGAAGACGCCGACTGGAACAAGTAGCGCCCGCCGACGACGTTTAGCCCGCTAACTGCACTCCGCGCCTAGCTGTGGCTCACTTCGGGCGCGGCGTACCGGGCGAAGGAGAATTCTTCGTCTACTTGGGCGGCGAGGTCTTCGCCGGTGCGGGCGTTGCCCCACGAGCGGGCGTTGCGCAGGTGGAATTCGACGGCCTGGCGCTGGAACCGGTCCCAGTCGCGCGGGGTGGCGTCGACGGTGGACTGCATGGTGCGCAGCGCGTCGAGGTTGTGGGGTTCGAGCGCGTCGATGGGGCGGGGGCGGCCGCGTTCGGCCGCGCGGACGTGCGCCGAGCTTTCGAGCCAGCACAGCAGGTCCGTGCCGACTTCGTCGCGGAGGAAGTCGACGTCGTCCGGCTCGGTGACCTTGTTGCCGACCACGGCGAGCCGGATGCCGAAGTCCTTGGCGTAGTCGGAGTACTGGCGGTACACGCCGATGCTGCGCACGGTGGGTTCGCACACCAGGAAGGTCACGTCGAACCGGGTGAACAGGCCGGAGGCGAACGCGTCGGCGCCCGCGGTCATGTCCATCACGACGTACTCGTCCGTGCTGTCGACGAGGTGGTTGAGCAGCAGCTCCGCGGCGCCGACCTTCGAGTGGTAGCACGCGACGCCGAGGTCGTCCTCGCTGAACCGGCCGGTGACGCCGAGCCGGACGCCGCCGATGTCGCGGAAGCAGGCGTCCATGACCGGGTCGTCGCCGAACGGGGTGAGCAGCCGCGAGCCCCGGCCCGGCGGGGTGGTCTTGATCATCGCGCCGGCGCTGGTGATGCGCGGGTTGTCGCCGCGGAGGTGCTCCTTGAGCTGGGGCAGGTGGTCGCCGAGGGTGGGGAGCGCGAGCGCTTCCTCCTCGCTCGCGCCGAGTCCGACGGCGAGGTGCTGGTTGATGTCCGCGTCGATCGCGAGCACCGGGTTCCCGGTACCGGCAAGGTAGCTGGTGAACAGCGCGCTCAGCGTGGTCTTGCCGCTGCCGCCCTTGCCGACGAAGGCGAGTTTCACGACCTGCCCTTTCTGATAGTGGTTTTCATTTCATCGGTGGCGGCCAAGATACACCCGAGTGGCCCATCCCCGATCGAGCGGTCGGGGCCCCCGATCGGGGATATGGTGCTGGGGTGCCCCCGGTAGTGATCCGCACGCATGCCACGGGTGGCGACTTCGGCCGTCTCCGGGCGGAGTTCGAGCTCCCGGAGTCCTTCACGGCCAAGGCGCTCGCCGAAGCCGAGGTCGCGGCGATGGACCCGATCGGATCCGCCGACCGCGAGGACGCGACGGATCTGCCGCTGGTGACGATCGACCCGCCGGGCGCGAAGGACCTCGACCAGGCGCTGGCCATCGAGCGCACGCCGACCGGGTTCGTGGTGCACTACGCGATCGCCGATGTCGCCGCGTTCGTCACGCCGGGCGGCCCGGTCGACGCCGAAGCGAGGCGCCGCGGTCAGACCCTGTACCTGCCCGACGGCAACGTGCCGCTGCACCCGCCGGTGCTGTCCGAGGGCGCGGCGAGCCTGCTGCCGGGCGAGATCCGGCCCGCGGTGCTGTGGACCGTCCGCACGGACAACGTCGGCGAGCTGCGGGACGTCCACGTGCGGCGCGCGCTGGTGCGGTCCACCGAGCAGTTCGACTACGAGACGGTCCAGGCCGCGATCGACGACGGCACCGAGCACCCGTCGGTGGCGGTGCTGCCCGAGCTGGGCAGGCTCCGGCGCGAGCTGGCGGTCCGCCGCGGCGCGGTCGAGCTGCAGCTGCCCGAGCAGGAGATCGGCGCCGATCCCGGTGGCGGCTGGGCGCTGGCCAGGCGGCCGCGCCCCGACGTCGAGGCATGGAACGCCGAGATCTCGCTGCTCACCGGGATGGCGGCGGCTTCGATCATGCTCGAAGCGAAGGTCGGCGTCCTGCGCACGCTGCCCGATCCGGACGCCGAAGCGGTGAGCTGGCTGCGGCGGTCCGCGCAGGCGCTCGGGATCGACTGGGACGCGGCGAGCAGCGTCTCGGAGTTCCTGTCCCGCCTCGACCCGCAGTTGCCGGAATCGCTCGCGCTGTACGCGGACACGACGCGGCTGCTGCGGGGCGCCGGCTACACCGCGTTCGACGGCGAGCTTCCCGAGCTGACCACGCACGCCGGGATTGGGGGCTCCTACGCGCACGTGACGGCGCCGATACGGCGGCTCGTGGACCGGTTCGCCACCGAGGTGTGCCTCGCGGTGAGCGCGAAACGGGAGGTGCCGGGCTGGGTCCGTTCGGCGCTGGCGGAGCTGCCGGACCTGATGAGCGCATCGGACCTGCTGGCGTCCAAAGTGGAGCATGCCTGCATCGACCAGGTCGAGGCGTGGATACTGGCCGAGCGGATCGGCGGAGTCTTCGACGCGGTCGTGCTCAGGGCGGAGGAGAGCCGCGCCGAAGTGCTCATCGAGGATCCGCCGGTGGTGGCGAAGTGCGCGGGGGAGCGGCTTCCGGACGGCGCGCGGATCAAGGTGCGGCTCACCGCGGTGGACGTGGTCAAGCGCAAGGTTTCGTTCGAGCGGGTGGTTTCCTGATGCTGGTGGACGATCTCGGTGAACCGGTGCCGGTCGACGCCCCGCCTTCGCGCGTGGTGTCGCTGGTGCCGTCGTTGACCGAGGCGGTCGAGGTGAGCGCGCCGGGGCGGCTGGCCGGTGCCACCGACTACTGCACGCATCCGGCCACTTTGGACGTTCCGAGGGTAGGCGGGTCGAAGTACCCGAAGCTCGACCGGATCCTCGCGCTGGAACCGGACCTGGTGCTCGCGAATTCGGAGGAGAGCCGCCAGGAGGACGTGGAAACCTTGCGCGGCAACGGGATCGCGGTGTGGGTGATGGCCGCGCCCGCCACCGTGCCCGACGGGCTGGCGTCCCTGCGCCGCCTGCTCACCCAGTGCTTCGAGCTGGACGAGCCGGACTGGCTGGTGGCGGCGGAGGAGGCGTGGCGCACCCCGGAACCCGTTCGCGCGCGGGCGGTCGTTCCGGTGTGGCGCAAGCCCTGGGTGGTGCTCGGCCGCGACACCTTCGGCGGCGACGTGCTGCTGCGGCTGGGCGTCGCGAACGCCTACGCCGGGCATGAAGACCGCTATCCCCGCCCGAAGCTCGACGAACTACGGGCGCGGTTCGACAGCGGTGCGGCCGATCTGCTGGTGCTCCCGGACGAACCGTGGGAGTTCACCGCGTCGGACGGCCCCGACGCTTTCCCCGGCGTGCCTTACGTCCTGGTGTCGGGGCGCTTCCTGACCTGGTACGGACCGTCCCTTGTGGACGCGCATGCCGAACTGGCCGCCGCCCTCGCCCGATCCGTCGAGGCGTCGTCAGAGTGAGAGTCCGGTCAGGACGGTCACGCGCTCTTCGGTGAAGTCGGCCATCGCCGAAGCCGGGCCTTCGCGGCCGATGCCGGAGTCCTTCACCCCGCCGTAGGGCATCTGGTCGGCGCGGAAGCTCGGGACGTCGCCGATCACCACGCCGCCGACCGCGAGCTTCGCCGACGCGTCGAAGGCGGTGTTCAGGTCGCGGGTGAAGATCCCGGCCTGCAACCCGTACCGCGACGCGTTGACGCGGGCGAACCCGTCGGCGACCGAATCGACCCGGTTGAGGCACACCACCGGGCCGAACACCTCCTCCGCCATGACCTGGGTGTCTTCGGGGACGTCGGTGAGCACGGTCGGGGCGACGGTGCTGCCCTCGCGGGTTCCGCCGTGGCGCAGGGTCGCGCCCGCCTCGACGGCCGCGCCGATCCACCGCTCCACGCGTTCCGCGGCCGCCATGTTGATCAGCGGGCCGACGTCGGTCGACTCCGCGCGCGGGTCCCCTGTGGACAGTGCGGCGACGTGCGCGGTGACCAGGTCGGCCAGCTCGTCGAACACCTCGGCGTGCGCGTAGCCGCGCTGCACCGAGATGCACGACTGCCCGCCCTGGTACATCGAAAAGGTGGCGATCCGCTGCGCGGCGAAGTCCAGGTCCGTCCAATCCGGACAGAGCAGGACCGCCGCGTTGCCACCGAGTTCGAGCGCGACGTGCTTGCGGGGGACCGATTCCCGGATGCCCCAGCCGACCGGGCCGGAGCCGGTGAACGACACCACCGGAAGCCGGGGATCGGCGACGAGCGCCGCGGCGGCCTCGTTCCCGGTTGGCAGCACCGACCAGCTTCCGGCGGGCAGATCGGTTTCGGCGAGGATCTCGCCGAGCGCGAGCGCGGTCAACGGCGTCGCGGGCGCGGGCTTGAGCACGATCGGCGCACCGACCGCGAGCGCGGGTGCGACCTTGTGCGCCACCAGGTTCAGCGGGAAGTTGAACGGGGTGATGCCCAGCACCGGCCCCTTCGGCACGCGCCGCACGAGCGCCATGCGGCCGGTCCCGCCGGGATCGGTGTCGAGCCGCTGCAACTCGCCGGAGAAGCGGCGCGCCTCCTCCGCCGCCCAGCGGAACGTCGACACGGCGCGGGCGACCTCGCCGCGCGACCACTTCACCGGCTTGCCCGATTCCGCGGTGATCAGGTTCGCGAGCTCGCCCGCGCGCGATTCGAGCGTCCGCGACACGTGGTCGAGCGCACCGGCGCGCACGTGCGCCGGCAGTGCGGCGGTTTCCTCCGCGGCCTCGGCCGCGGCACGCACCGCCTGCTCGATGTCCGATGTGGACGGTACGTGGTGCGTACCGGCGACCCCGCCGTCGAACGGGTGGCGCACGATGGCGGTTTCGTCGCTGGTGACGGGTTTTCCGGCGATCCAGAACGGGGTCGTGGTCATCGGGAGATCTCCTGCCGGACGGCGTGTTCGAGTACGGAAAGGCCTTCGTCCAGCAGTTCGCCGGACAGGGACAGCGGGGGCAGCAGCCGGACGACGTTGCCGTAGGTGCCGCAGGTCAGCACGACCACGCCGAGCGCGTGGCAGGCTTTGGCGACGCGGGCGGTCAGCTCGGCGTCGGGTTCGGTGGTGCCGGGACGGACGAACTCGGCGGCGAGCATCGCGCCGCGTCCGCGGACGTCGCCGATGACGCCGGTTTCCGCGGCCAGCGCCCGCAACCGGGGCAGGACCGCTTCGCCGATCCGCCGCGCCGACGACGCCAGGTTCTCGCCGCGCATCGTCTCGATCGAGCCGAGCGCGGCCGCGCAGGCGACGGGATTGCCGCCGTAGGTGCCGCCGAGACCCCCGGCGGGTACCGCGTCGAGCAGTTCGGCGCGCCCGGTGACCGCGGCGAGCGGGAGTCCGCCCGCGATGCCCTTCGCGGTGGCGACGAGATCGGGCACCACGTCCTCGTGACTGGAAGCGAACCAGTCTCCGGTGCGGCAGAACCCGGTCTGCACCTCGTCGGCGACGAACACCGCGCCGTGCTCCGCGCACCACCGCGACAACGCGGGAAGGAACCCGGGCGCGGGCTCGACGAATCCGCCCTCGCCCTGGATCGGTTCGATCACCACGGCGGCCACCTGGTCGCCGCCGATCTGCTTTTCGATCTTCTCGAGCGCGGCCGCCGCGGCCTGCTCACCGGTCAGCCCGTCGCGGAACGGGTACGAGCCGGGCACGCGGTAGACCTCGGGCGCGAACGGGCCGAAGCCGTGCTTGTAGGGCACGGATTTCGCGGTCAGCGCCATGGTGAGGTTGGTGCGGCCGTGGTAGGCGTGGTCGAACACCACGACGGCCTGCCGCCCGGTGGCCACGCGCGCGATCTTCACCGCGTTTTCGACGGCTTCCGCGCCCGAGTTGAACAGCACCGAGCGCTTCTCGTGGGTGCCGGGCGTCAGCTCGCCGAGCGCCTCGCACACCTCCACATAGCCCTCGTACGGCGTGACCATGAAGCACGTGTGCGTGAACCAGCACGCCTGCTTGCGGACCCGGTCGACGACGGCGGGCGCGGAATGGCCGACGTTCGTCACCGCGATACCGGAGCCGAAGTCGATCAGCGTGTTGCCGTCGGCGTCGGTGAGCAGGCCGCCGCTCGCGGAGGTCACGTACACCGGGAGCACCGAGCTGACCCCGGCCGCCACGGTGGCCGCGCGGCGTTCCTGCAGTGCGCGGGACGCGGGACCGGGGATCTCGGTGCGCAGCCTGCGGTGCTTCGGGGCGGGTGCGGTCACCGTCACGGGCGTGGCTCCTTCTCTCGGGGTCGGTGTCGAGGATGAGCCCGCGGCAGGCGTCTGCCCTATGGCCGTTTTGTCGAACATGGCACGTAGGATTGGCCATAATGGCACTGACCTTGCGCGTACTCGCCGCGGATCTCGGGCTCCCGGTCCGCGCGGGGGAGCGCGCGCTCGACCGGCCGATCGGCTGGGTGCACGCGACCGAACTGGCCGATCCGAGCGATTTCCTCGAAGGCGGCGAACTCCTCCTCACCATCGGGCTCGCGCTGGCGGACGCCGAGTCGTACGTGGCGCGCTTGGTCGCGGCGGACGTGGCCGGGATCGGGTTCGGCGTCGGCCTCGGGCACGATCGCGTGCCGTCCGAGCTGGCCGAGGCCGCCGCGAAGGCGGGCTTGCCGCTGCTGGAGGTGCCGAAGCGCACGCCCTTCATCGCGATCACGCGCGCGGTCTCGCGGGCGATCGCGGCCGACGAGTACGCGTCGCTCGTCCGCACCGACAAGGGGCAGCAGGCGCTGACCCGCACCGCGCTCGGCAGGCGCGGCCCCGGCGCGATGGTGCGCAAGCTGGCTTCCCTCGTCGACGCCTCGGTGCTGCTCGTGGACGCGGCTGGCGATGTCCACGAGGCGGCGCCCGCCGCGGCGGCCTCGTTGGGGGACGCGCTCGGGCCGGAGCTGTCCCGCGTCCGTCGCGGGAGCAGGCTGCTCCGGCTCGGCGGGGACGAGGTGCTGATTCAGGCGCTGGGCGCCCGCGGGTTCCTGGTCGTCGTGGCGCCGGAGCCGCTCGACGCCGCGAGCAGGCACATCGTCACCACCGCCGCGTCGCTGCTTTCGCTCGCGTTGGAGCACGGCCGCGAGCAGGACGCCGCGCTGAGGCCGTTGCGGGCGGGGCTGGTCGAGCTGCTCGTCGGCGGGCAGCCGGAACTGGCCGCGGCGTCCATCGCGAAGCTGTTCCCCGGCGCGCCGGAACCGCCGTGGTCGGTGTGCGCGCTGCTCGGGAGCGCGGCCGCGCGCCACGGGGCGGCGGAGCTGCTCGAGTCCGAATCGGACGGTTTCCACGCGGAGCACGGCGGCATGCTGGTGGTGCTGGCCAAGGATCCGGTGGCGGCGAAGCTGACCGGGCGCGTCCGCGGGCTGCACGCGGGAACCGTGGCGGGAGTGTCCGTTGTGGACGTCGCGAATGGAGTGTCGAGGGCGATGCGGGCGGCACGGGCCGCGAAGGAGCGCTCGGTGCCCGTGGTCGACTTCGCCGACGAGGCGGGCAGCCTGCTCGACCTCGTCGGAACCGAGGTCGCGCAAGCGTTCGCGGACAGCCTCCTCGCCCCGCTGGCCGGGCGCGCCGACCTGGTCGAATCACTGCGCTGCTGGCTCGAACACCACGGGCACTGGGACTCGGCCGCGACGGCGCTCGGCGTGCACCGGCACACCCTGCGCAACCGGGTCCGCAAGTGCGAGGAACTGCTGGGCCGCGGCCTGGACTCACCCGGCCTGCGCGCCGATCTCTGGCTCGCCCTGCAGGTACCGCTCGGGAAACTCCGACCGGCGACGAGAACCGGCCCGGTGCCGCGTCCCGCCGGACCCATGCGCACCGACCACGAGGCGGGCGCGCTGCTCCGGGAGCTTCGAGACGACGAGCGGTACTGAGCCGCTTCTAAGGAATCGTGCCGTTCGCGCGCGCCCGGTACAGCGCGGTGCGAGCCTCCCTCGTATCGAGCAACTCCAAACCGTGAATCGCCCAGAATCGCAGGGATTCGTCTTCGGAGTGCGACTGCGCGGCCAGGGTCGGCAGCGCGGCAGGGGATCGCGCCTCGCCGATCAGCTCCAGCAGCCAGCAACGGAGCCCCTGGTCGGCGCGCTCCTGTTCGAACTCGTGGAGCAGTTCGTCGACGTGCTCCGCCGCATGCGGGCGCAAGAGGTGGAAACCGTCTTCCGCGGTTTGCGGATCGCGTTTGCGCATGAGCCGCATCGCCTCGGCGACCCTCTTGGCGGGGCCCGGTTCCCGGTACCGGTCCGTGCGGTTGCCGCGGTCGTGGCTCCGCGAGCCGCAGCGGCACTCGTGGTTGTCCGGTTTCCGGCTCATCGACCGAGTGTCCCCGGCGAGCGAAGGGCGGGGCAACGACGTTTACCGGAAGCCGTCGGTGGCGGCGCGCAGCTGGGTGAGGATGCCGGGATCGGTGACGGCGTGGCCCGCGGTGTTCACGAGTCGCAGCGTCGAGGACGGCCACGCCCGGTGCAGTTCGTACGCGGTGTCCGGCGGGCACACCGCGTCGTACCGGCCCTGCACGATGACGCCGGGGATGCCGGCGAGCTTGCCCGCGTCGCGGATGAGCTGGCCGTCGTCGAGCCAGGCGCCGTGGGAGAAGTAGTGCAGCGCGAGCCTGGCGAAGGTCAGCGCGAAGACCGGCGCGCTGTAGTTGTCCACGAAGTTCTGCTGCGGGATGAGCGAGACGATCGCGCCTTCCCAAGCGCTCCAGGCGATCGCGGCGCGTTCCCTGGTGGCGCGGTCGGGGTCGAACACGAGTGCGCGGTAGGCGCCGAGCGGGTCGTGGCGCTGCTCCGGCGGGATCGGGGCGAGGAAGTTTTCCCAGTGTTCGGGGAAGACGCGTGCCGCACCGCCGCGGTAGATCCAGTCGAGTTCGCTGCGCCTGGCCGTGAACACGCCGCGCAGCACGATTTCGCTGACACGGCCGGGATGGGTTTCGGCGTAGGCGAGCGCGAGCGTCGCGCCCCACGAGCCGCCGAAGAGCTGCCACTGCTCGATGCCGAGGTGCGCGCGCAGCGCCTCCATGTCGGCGACGAGGTGCCAGGTGGTGTTGGTGCTCAGGTCGACGCCCTGGTCACCGATGTGCGGGGTGCTGCGCCCGGCGCCGCGCTGGTCGAACAGCACGATCCGGTAGACGGCGGGATCGAAGTGGCGGCGCGTGCTCGGCGCGATACCGCTGCCCGGCCCGCCGTGCAGGACCACCGCGGGCTTGCCGCCGGGGTTGCCCGACTGTTCCCAGTGGACCCGGTGCCCGTCGCCGACGTCGAGGAAACCGCTGTCGTACGGCTCGATCGGCGGGTACAGGTCGTCCATGCGCACACTGTGCCCGATCGGCTTCCCAGGTGGGGGCCCGCCCCCGCCGCCAGATGGTGAGCGGGCCCCCGTCCGGGGAGCGGTCTACTCCGGTGCGGAGGACCGCTGATTCGCAGCCGGTGGCCGGACTCGGTGGCGCGGCGGACCGGTGCGCTTCGCTCGTGCACCCATCGGCTCCTCCTCGTCGAAGGCCTTTCGGTTGCTGCGAGTAAACGTTAAGATACTTTCTTAACTAAGTCAAGTACGTGATTTTCGTTCAAATACGTGAATAGTTGAGGGCTCGACACAGCGCTGCCGGGTGCGGGAACCCCGCACCCGGCAGCAGTCGGGACGATCAGTGGAAGGCGTGCTCCGGTGCCGGGAACTCGCCGCGGCGCACCTCGTCGGCGAACGCGCCCGCGGCCTCGGACAGCACACCGGCGAGATCGGCGTACCGCTTGACGAACCTCGGCGCCTTGCCGCGGCGAAGGCCCGCCATGTCCTGCCACACCAGCACCTGCGCGTCGCAGTCCGGTCCGGCGCCGATGCCGATGGTCGGGATCTGCAGCTCGTGGGTCACGCGTTTGGCCGCTTCGGCGGACACCATCTCCATCACGACCGCGAACGCGCCCGCTTCCTGGAGCGCGAGCGCGTCGGCGAGGAGCGTCTCCGCGCCGTCACCGCGAGCCTGCACGCGGTAGCCGCCGAGGTTGTGCTCGCTCTGCGGCGTGAAGCCGATGTGCCCCATCACCGGTACGCCCGCCGAGGTGAGCGCCTCGACGTGCGGCGCGAACCGGCGCCCGCCTTCGAGCTTGACGGCGTGCGCCCTGCCCTCCTTCATGAACCGGACCGACGTCGCCAGCGCCTGCTCCGGCGAAAGCTGGTACGAGCCGAACGGGAGATCGGCGACGACGAGCGAACGAGTCACCGATCGGGTGACGCTGCGCACGAGCGGCAGCAGTTCGTCGACGGTCACGGGCAGCGAAGTGTCGTAACCGAACACGTTGTTCGCGGCCGAGTCGCCGACCAGGAGTACCGGGATGCCCGCCTCGTCGAACAGCGCGGCGGTGTACATGTCGTACGCGGTGAGCATGGGCCACGGCTCGCCGCGTTCCTTGAGCTCGCGCAGGTGGTGGATGCGGACTTTCCTGGCGGGCTTGGCCTTTTCCGGGCCGCTGCCGTACGGCGCGGCGACTTCGTTCGGGCGCGCTGGTTCTTCGGGTGACGACACTGTCTACCGTCCTTCCCTCGAGGCCTCCAGGAGGTCCCCGGGTCGTGGATCTGGGAAACCAGCGTGACACCCCGCGGGGCGGGCGGCCACCGGGCTGCGACCAGCTTCACAAGTCCTCACCGCGGCCGAACCGGGTGACGAACTAGGGTGCCGCATCAGACCTGCGAGTGACGCGCGATGATGGACGCGCGACCTTCACTGGGTAAAGCGCTCAGATCAGAAAGCGAGGGTGGCACCTTCATGACCGCGCGTGCGCCCGCAGTGGCGCCATGGAAGCGCAAGTCCGGCGGAATCGTGGCCACGATCGTCCAGCTGGGCTCGCTCGTTTCGCTTTTGCTGCTCTTGTTCGGGCCGAAGCACATCGGTTTCCACAACGGGGCGATCTGGGTTTTCTCCCTCGTCGGCATCCCGGTGGACTCGAACCTGGTGATCGCGCTGGTGCTGGCCGTGCTCGGCGCGGCGTTGCGCAGGCGGAAACGGGCCGCGCTCTACACGATCGTCCTGTTCCAGGTGGGCAGCCTGGTGATGGTCGGGCTGGCGCAGGCGATTCTGGTGTGGGCGCCGGAACTGCTCGAACTGAGCGCACGGGAACGCGCGCACGTCGACAGCGCAATGTGGACATTCCCGATTTATGCGGCTTTTTCCGTCGCGTTGATGGTGTTCCTGCTGAAACTGCGGCCAGCCTTCCCCGCCCGGCTCGCCGACGGCGCGCTGCGGCGCGGGGTCACCGTCCTGTTCGGCGGGATGGCCGCGGTGGTGGTGATCGGCTGGGCGCTGACCGAGGTCTTCCCCGGCAGGCTCACCGACGCGTGGGAGCGGTTCGCCTGGGTCACCAACCACGCGACCGGTGAGCTCCTCCGCCTGCGCAGGCTCGGCGTCGGCGAAGGCCCCGAGTGGCTCGACCTCCTGCTCGACCTCGGCGGCACCCTTTCCGTCGCGCTCGCGTTGTACGTGTTCTTCCGCGGTGTGCGCAGCCGCCGCCATCGCAGCGACGACGAGGAGCTGCGGCTGCGGAAACTGCTCGCGAACCACGGCGAGGACGATTCGCTCGGCTACTTCGCCACGCGCCGCGACAAGAGCGTGGTGTTCGCGCCGTCGGGGAAGGCGGCGGTGACCTACCGGGTGCTGGCCGGGACGTCGGTGGCGAGCGCGGACCCGGTCGGCGATCTCGACGCGTGGCCCGAAGCCGTGCAGGCCTGGCTCTCGGAGGCGTACCGGTTCGGGTGGACGCCCGGCGTGCTCGGGGCGAGCGAACGCGGGGCCCAGGTCTACGCCGACGCCGGGCTGAAGGCGCTGGAGATCGGGGACGAGGCGGTGCTCGACGTGCGCGAGTTCAGCCTCGCCGGGCCGGAGCGGCGTTCCGTGCGGCAGGCGGTCAGCCGGATCTCCCGCGCCGGGTACACCTCGCGCGTGCGGCGGCATGGCGAAATCCCGACGGCGGAAATGGCGGAGTTGCTCGTCAAGGCGCAGCAGTGGCGCGGGGACGAGACCGAGCGCGGGTTCTCGATGGCGTTGTCGCGGCTGGGCGACCCGTCCGACGCGCGGTGCGTGATGGTCGAGGCGTTCGACGCGCGCGGGGAGCTGCGCGGGTTGCTGTCGTTCGTCCCGTGGGGGCGCCGCGGGTTGTCGCTCGACCTGATGCGACGGGATCGCGCCGCCGAGAACGGGCTCAACGAATACCTGCTCGCCGAACTGGTGGCGAACGCCGCACGCCTTGGTACGCAACGGGTTTCGCTCAACTTCGCGATGTTCCGCGCGGTGTTCTCCGAGGGGGAGCGGATCGGCGCGGGCCCAGTGCTGCGGTTGTGGCGCGGGGTGCTGAGCGTGGCGTCGCGGTTCTTCCAGCTGGAGTCGCTGTACCGCTCGAACGCGAAGTACGGACCGGATTGGGAGCCGCGGTTCCTGTGCTACTCCTCGGCGCGGCGGCTGCCGAGGGTCGGCATCGTCGCCGGTGCGCTGGAAGGGTTCCTGCCGGGCGGCACGCGGGCGCCGAGGGTCCTGCGCACCGAAACGGTCACCGACGAGTTCGTGGAGAACGTGCGCCGGATCGAGGCGGAGGCCGCGGCCGTCGCGCCGAAGCCCGCGCGGCGCCCGGAGCAGGTGCGGGTGCGGATCGCGAAGGTGGATCGCCTGCGGGACTCCGGAATCGACCCGTACCCGGTGGCCTTCGAACGCGACACGCTGGTTTCCGAGGTGCGGCAGAAGTACTCCGGGCTGGCCCCGGACACGCACACCGGCGACGAGGTCCGCGTCGCCGGGCGCCTGGTGGCGCTGCGCACGCTCGGCGGCCTGTGCTTCGCGGTGCTGCGGGACTTCTCCGGTGAGCTGCAGCTCATGCTGACCGCGGACCGGCTGCCGCTGGAGACCTGGCGCGCCGGGGTGGACCTCGGCGACCAGGTCGGCGCGCGCGGCACGGTCGTGACGTCGAAGCGCGGTGAGCTTTCGGTGCTCGTCGACGAGTGGACGCTGACCGCGAAGTGCCTGCATCCCTTCCCGGACAAGCGAAAGGGTCTATCCGATCCGGAGGCGAAGGTGCGCAAGCGGTACCTCGACCTCGCGGTGAACCCGGACGCGACCGAGTTGTTCCGCCTGCGCGCCAAGGTGGTGCGCGCGGTGCGGGACAGGCTGCATCACGCGGACTACCTCGAAGTCGAAACGCCGATGCTGCAGACGGTGCACGGCGGGGCGAACGCGCGCCCGTTCGTCACCCACATCAATGCCTACGACATGCGGATGTACCTGCGGATCGCGCCGGAGCTGTACCTGAAGCGGCTGTGCGTGGCCGGGGTGGAGCGGCTGTTCGAGCTGAACCGCAACTTCCGCAACGAGGGCGTGGACGCCACGCACAACCCCGAGTTCACCATGCTCGAGGCGTACCAGGCCTACGCCGACTACGACACCATGCGGACGCTGACCCGAGAACTGGTCCAGCACGCCGCCGAAGCCGCCTACGGCGCGCAGGTGGTGCGGCGGCGCGGGGCGGACGGTTCGGTGGAGGAGTTCGACATCTCCGGTGACTGGCCGGTGATTCCGGTGCACACCGCGGTTTCGCACGCGCTCGGCGAGCAGATCGACCCCGGTACCCCGATCGCCGATCTCCGCCGGTACTGCGCTGCGGCGGGCATCGGGGTCGACGACGAGGCGACGCACGGCGATCTCGTGCTGAAGGCGCACGAGCACCTCGTCGAAGGCGCCACGGTCGCGCCGACCTTCTACACCGACTACCCGACCGAGGTGTCGCCGCTGACCCGGCAGCACCGGGTCGACGGCAGGCTCGCCGAGCGGTGGGACCTGATCGCGTTCGGCGCCGAGATCGGCACCGCCTACACCGAGCTGACCGATCCGATCGAACAGCGGCGGCGGCTCGAAGCGCAGTCGCTGCGGGCGGCGAGCGGTGACGTCGAAGCGATGGAACTCGACGAGGACTTCCTGGTGGCGCTGGAACACGGTATGCCGCCGACCGGCGGGCTCGGGCTCGGCGTCGACCGGCTGCTGATGATGCTCACCGGCGCGTCGATCCGGCAGACGGTCCTTTTTCCCTTCGTGCGGCCGAAAACGTGAGTCGGCGAGCAGCGGCGGGGGTGCTGCTCGTACTGGCCGGGGTGGCGTACTCGGCCTGGCTGCTCGCCTACGTCCTGCCGGTGGGCCTGTCGCTGGTGCACGCCTACGTCAGCGAACTGGCCGCGGGCGATCAGCCGTTCCGGCTGCTCTTCCGCACCACGGATCAGATCGCGGGTGCGGCGATGGTCGCCGCCGCCGTCCTGCTCGCGATCCGCGCGCCGCGGCGGACGGCGTCCTTCTTCGCGCTCGGCGGGCTGTTCCTGTTCGGACTGTCCGTTGTGGTCGATGCTTCGTCCTCTTTGGACTGCGCGAGCGCGGCGAGCGAGGCGTGCCGGATCCGCGAGGACGCCGGCGAGGTCTCCGTCGCGGACACCGTGCACACGGTTTCCTCGGTGGTGACCAATTTCGGCATGTTCGCCGCGGTGCTCGGCGTCCAGCGGTTCGTCACCGGTGCGGCCCGCGCGCTGCTGTTCGCGGCCGCGGGCGTGATCGCGGCGACCGGGCTCGCGATCGTGTGGCTGGAGGAGTTCGGGCCAGGCCACTACGCGGGCCTGGTGCTCCAAGTGCAGCTCGTGGTGGTCGCCGCGGTGCTGGTCATGGCGGGGATTCGCCTTGCCGCGCGGAAATGTGGTCCTCCAGCCTCGTGAGCAGCTCCAGCAGGGTCCGCCGCTCGCCGCCGTTGAGCACCTCGAACGTCTCGTCGGCGTGCCCGCGCTGGATGCGTTCGATCTCGGTGACGCGCGCACGGCCCGCCTCGGTGATGGCCAGGAGGCTCGCGCGCCGGTCGGTCGGGTCCGGTTCGCGCACGAGCAGCCCGTCGCGTTCGAGCGCGTCGACGGCGGAGGTGATCGCCCTCCCGGTGAGCCCGAGCCGTTCGCGCACCGCGCCCATTCGCGGCCGGTCGCCGAGCACGTCGACCGTCAGCAGCAGCTGGACCTGCGCGGCGGGCCAGCCGAGCCGCACGTAGGGCGCGCCCGCGTAGCGGCGCATGACGTGGGTGATGCGCCGGAGCGCGTCGGCCAGCTCGGCACCCGTCGGTGCTTTCTCCCTTGACACGTCCGCCAGCTTACGCGCAAAGTATATAGGCGCAATTGATACTAAATACTTTGACACTAACCTGGGGGATCTCCTCGTGAACTGGGTGAACCGCACCTACCTGCTGCACCTGAGCAGCACGGTCATCACCACCTTCGGCTCCGCGGCCGCGCCGGTCGCGATCGTGTTCACCGTGCTGGGCGGGGACGGCAGCGCGGCCGACGTCAGCGCCGTCACCGTGGCCGGGCTCGTGCCCGCGCTGCTGTTCTTCCTGGTCGGCGGCGTCGTCGCGGACCGGTGGCCGCGCAACCTCGTGCTCATCGGCGCGGGCTCGCTGTCCGCGCTGACGCAGGCGGCGCTCGGCGTGCTGGTGCTGACCGGGTCGGCGAGCCTCGGCGCGCTGATGACCGCGGCCGCGGTGAACGGGATCGCGCTGGCCTTCACGATGCCCGCGTCGCAGGGACTGCTGATGCGCAGTGTCGATCCCGAACACGCGAGCAAGGCGTTCGCGGCGTTCCGGCTCGGGCTCAACCTCGCGCAGATCTGCGGCGCGGCGCTCGGCGGCACGTTCGTCGCGCTCGGCGGGCCGGGCTGGGTGCTCGTCGGCGACGCGGTCACGTTCGCCATCGCCGTCGTGCTGCGCCTGGGAGTGCGGATCGAGGGCCGGATCAAGGTGAAGGGGTCGCCGCTGGGCCAGCTCGCCGAAGGCTGGCGCGAATTCCGCTCGCACCGCTGGCTCGCCGCGGTGATCGTCCAGTTCGCCGCCGTCAACGTGCTCGCGGTAGGCGCGTTCGAAAGCGTGCTCGGGCCGGTCCAGGCGAACACGTCGCTCGGGGGCGCGGCGCCGTGGGGCACCGTGCTCGCCTTCGACGCCGTCGGCATGGTGCTCGGCGGTGTGGTGATGCTGCGGGTGAAGCCGCGGCGGCTGCTGGTCTGGGCGCTCGGGACGGCCGCGCTGACGGTCCTGCCGATGCTGTCGATGGCCGCGGGCCTGCCGCTGGCCGGTGTG
The DNA here is from genome assembly GCF_018736145.1 of Amycolatopsis sp. CA-230715. Taxonomy (GTDB): domain Bacteria; phylum Actinomycetota; class Actinomycetes; order Mycobacteriales; family Pseudonocardiaceae; genus Amycolatopsis. Next base: position 2,741,565 of record NZ_CP059997.1, on the reverse strand, counting down.
TGCGCGGCGGCGCTGCTCGGTGGCGTCGGGGTCGAGGTGTTCGGCGTGAACCTGATGACCGCGATGCGGCAGGAGATCGCGCCGGACCGGATCTCGCGGGTGTCCGCCTACCAGTCGCTCGCGGGTTTCGGGCTGACGCCGGTGGGCGCCGGGGTCGCCGGGCCGATCGCGGGAGTGCTCGGCGCCGGTGGCGCACTATGGGCGACCTCGGCGATCCTGCTCGCGTTCGCCGTGGTCGCGCTGAGCCTGCCCGCGGTGCGCACATTGATGGTGCGCGAGGAGGCCGTCGCGGTGTAGGGAGGAATCCCGACACCCGAGGGAGTGGTCATGGCGTCACAGCCCCCGCCGGTCGCCGACGAGCGCGAAGGCCTGTTGCGGTTCCTGGACAACCAGCGGTACGTGCTGCGGCTCGCCGCGTACGGGCTGACCGACGAGCAGGCGCGGAGCACGCCGACCCGCAGCGCGCTCGGCGTCGGCGGGCTGATCAAGCACGTCGCCGCCGTCGAAACGATGTGGATCGACCTGGTGCTGGGCGTTCAGCCGAGGCTCGGCGCGGAAGCGGAAGCCGAGCACCACGGCAACTTCCGGCTGCGCGAGGACGAAACGCTGGCCGGGGTGCTCGACGCCTACGCGGCGGTGGCGGACCGCACGACGCGGATCGTGGCCGATCTCGACCTCGGCCACGAAGTCCCGGTGCCGAAAGGGGTTCCGTGGTACCCGGACGATCTCGAAGCCTGGTCGGTCCGCTGGGTGCTGCTGCACCTGATCGAGGAGACCGCCCGCCACGCCGGGCACGCCGACATCGTGCGCGAGCACCTCGACGGCGCGACCGCGTTCGGCCTGCTGGCCGCGGCGGAAGGCTGGCCGGAAACCTCGTGGCTGAAACCGTGGCGAGCGTCAGAACCCCTTGCGTAGCAAGGCGAACGCTTCGTCGAGGTGTTCGTCGAGCGGGCGCCCGCTGGTGCGGGCGCGCTGCTCGGCGGTCTGCATCGCGGCGAACGAAGCCGCGACGAGCAGGCCGGGGCCGATGTCGCGATCGGCGTCGGCCCCCGTGCGCGCCGCGATCTCGTCGGCGAGCGCTTTCATCGTGTCGTCGATCTCGTCCATCAGCCGGATCCGCGCGTACAGCTCGGGGTGGCGGCGGTACAGCTCCTGCAACAGCTCCAGCTCGCCGTGCAGGTCCGGGAACGCGGCGGCTTCGGCCATCGCCTTCACCACGGCGTGCATCGAATTCAGCGGTGGCTCGTCGACCGGGCGTGCGCGCAGTTCGGCCAGGATCTCCGCACGGGTCCACTGGTGCGGCTCGAGGTCGAACACCTCGTCCTTGGTCGGGAAGTAGTTGAAGAACGTGCGCGGGGAGATGTCGGCGGCTTCGGCGATCGCTTCGACCGTCGCCGCTTCGAGCCCGTGCTCCAGCGCGAGGCGCACCGCCACCGACCTGATCGCGACGCGCTTGGCGATCCGCCTGCGCTCCCGACGTTCCTCCGCCACTCCCATGCGGTGAACCTTAAACGCTCAGAACAGCGTGGGTTCCTCGGCGATCGCGCCTTCGATCACCAGCATGCGCAGTTTCGTGTCGACGCCGCCCGGCGCGGAGAAGCCGCCGTTCCCGCCGCCCGCGGCGAGCACCCGGTGGCACGGCACGACGATCGGGTACGGGTTGGCGCCGAGCGCCTGCCCGACGGCCTGCGCCGAGCCGGGCATGCCGAGCCGGTGCGCGATCTCGCCGTAGGTCAGCGTCTTCCCCGGCGGGATCGCGCGCGTGATCTCGTAGACCCTGCGGTGGAACTCCGGCACCACGCCCTCGTCGACCTCGATGTCCAGCAGGTCGAGCCGCTCGCCGTCCATCAGCGCGGTCATCTCGTCGATCGCGCGCCGAATTTCCGGTGGTGGCGCGGTTTCCGCGGCGCCGGGGTGATCGCGCAGCACCTTCGCCCTGGTGCGTGCCTCGCTGCCCTCGGGGAGCTGGACGCGGGTGATCCCGTGCTCGCCCCAGCACACCCCGCAGTGGCCGATCGCGGTGTCGAACAACGCGAACTCCGTCATCGGGCCAGCTTACCGTGGACAACTGGACCGGCGGTCAATATAGTGAACTGGACCGTTGGTTCACTTATCTGGGGGTGTCATGCGAGCGGTACTGATCGAGGAGTTCGGTGGGCCCGAGGTGCTGGGGATCGCCGAGGTCGCGAAACCCGTGCCGGGGCCGGGGCAGGTGCTGGTGCGGGTGGAAGCGATCGGCGTCAGCGCGGGGGAGACGCAGATGCGGGCCGGGGTGTACCCCTTGGAGCTTCCCGCGGTGTTCGGCGCGGAAGCCGCGGGCACGGTGGACGAAGTCGGTGACGGAGTCGATCCAGCCTTGGTGGGCACCGAGGTCGTCGCCGTCACCGGCGGCACCGGTTCCTACGCCGAATTCGCCGTCGTGGCCGAGGGCATGCTCACGCGCGTCCCGGTTGGACTGTCCACAACGGACGCTTTGGCTTCGGCGGCCCCCGGCGCGGTGGCACTGGCGCTCCTGCGGGCCGCGGAGATTCGCGGCGGCGAGACGGTGCTGGTCGAAGGCGGGTCGGGGAAGATCGGCGGGTACCTCGTCCGGCACGCGCGGGAAGCGGGCGCCGGACGGATCGTCGCGACCGCGGGTGCCGGTGCGGAGCGTGTGCGCGAACTCGGCGCGGATCTCGTGCTCGACCACCGCGATCCGGAGTGGACGGCCGGGGTCGGCGAAGTGGACGTGGTGTTCGAGATGCTCGGCGGAGAAGTGGCGGGAAAGTTGCTCGACGTCACGGCTCCGGGCGGGAAAGTGTTGCTGTACGGGATGATGAGCGGGCAACCGCCGGTGCTCGACCCGTCGACGGTGCTCTCGCGCGGTTTGCGGCTCATCGGGTGCGGCGGCCCGGTTTGGGCGCGGCAGGTGCTGGGCGCGCACTACCCCGAGTTCGTCGCGCTGGCCGCCACGGGCGGCACGCACCTCGTGGAAGTCGACGAGATCCTGCCGCTCGGAGAAGCAGCCGAAGCGCACCGCCGGATCGAAGCGGGCGCGAGGCGGATCCTGTTGCGACCCTGACACGCCGAGTGATCCGACGAAAGGCGGCTGGCACGGGCCCTTTCGCGCGCTAGATTCGTGCTTCTCCGGAGGAACTGGGCGGAAGAGGTCGTGGTGGCGAACAAGATGAGGCGGGTACTGGGTGTGGCCGCGGCGGTGGTGGCCTTGTGCGGCGCGGTGACCGTGCCCGCGTCCGCGTCCTCACCAGAGGCAAGTCCTCCCGCGCGGCTGACCAGCGCGCCGACCGTGACCGAGGCACCGGGCACGCTCGTGCTGCCGTACGTCGTGGTGACCGGCAACGACCTGCTGCACACCTGGTGGGCGGAACTGGCGGTGCGCGCCAACGGCGGCACGGTGGTGTCGTCGTATCCGCAGGTCGGTGTGGTCGTCGCCTACTCGCCGCGCGACGGGTTCGCGCCCGCGGTGCGGAAGGTGCCCGGGATCACCGCCGTCGGCGCCACGCGCACCGCGAAGATCCCGGTCGACTGGTTCGCGGCGCGCAAGGACGTCCGCTACACCGGGCCCGGTTCGCCGAACAGCGGCCAGGTCCCGCCGGAGGGCACCGCGTGGGACGTGCCCGCGCTCGGCGTCGACAAGGCGCACGAGGTGACCACCGGCAGCAAGCGCGTGACGGTCGGCGTGCTCGACACCGGTGTCGACGACACGCACCCCGATCTCGCCGGCGCCTTCGACCGGCGCGATTCGGTGTCCTGCCTGTCCGGCTGGGCCGATCGGGGCGCCGGCGCGTGGCGGCCCACTTTGGACGGTCACGGCACGCACGTCGCGGGCACGATCGCGGCGGCGCGGGACGGCAAGGGCGTGGTCGGCATCGCGCCGGGGGTGAAGCTGGCGGCCGTGAAGCTCGCCGAACTCGACGACACCGAGACCCCCGAAAGCATGGTGTGCGGGTTCGTCTGGGCCGCCGACCACGGCTTCTCGGTCACGAACAACAGCTACCGCTCGATCCCGTGGCGGTACACCTGCTCGAACCAGATCGACCAGGCCGCGATCAAACTCGCCGTCGGCAGGGCGGTGGCCTACGCGCAGCGCCGGAACGTACTGGTCGTGGCGTCCGCTGGGAACGCGGGCATCGACCTCGACCAGCGTTCCAGCGACGCGGAAAGCCCCGCCGACAGCACTCCGGCGCCGCGTCCCATCGACACCGACTGCATCCGCCTCCCGCACGAGCTGCCCGGCGTGATCGGCGCGGGCGCGGTCGACGAAAAGCTGCTGAAGGCGAGCTTCTCGAACTATTCGGCGAGCAGGGTGACCGTCGGCGCGCCCGGGGTGCGGATCTGGTCGACCTGGCCCGGCGGCCTGTTCCGTTCGGCGAGCGGGACGTCGATGTCGTCGCCGCACGCCGCGGGCGTCGCCGCCCTGATCGCCAGCGCGCACCCGTTCCTGCGCGGTGACCGGCTCGGCAGGGCGCTGACCGCGCAGGCGACACCGCTGCCGTGTCCCGAGCTCTACGACCCGAACGGCGACGGCAAACCGGACGCCGTCTGCGCGCCTTCGCCGACCGGGAACACCTTCTACGGCGCGGGCCTCCCGAACGCGGCCGCCGCGGTCCGCTGATCTGTGCGCCGCCCCGCTCAGGTGCGGCGATAGCCCTGGTGGACGGTCGTGCTGAGCCCGTGCTCGGCGGCGATCCTGTCGAGCAGGTCGAACAGCGTCGCGCGTTCCGCCGCGTCGAGGCTGCCGCAGATCGCGTCCTCGTGCGCTTTCCCGGCCCGCGCGAGGCGGCCAAGGAAACGACCGCCGTCGCCGGTGAGGTGCAGCGCGTAGTTGCGGCGGTCGTCGGGATTCCGCCGTCGTTCGACGAGCCCTCGCTTCTCGAGCCCGTCGACGAGTGCGACGAGCCTGCTGGGCGGCATGCCCAGGTGCCCCGCGATCGCCTGCTGGCTCTGGCCAGGCCCCTGCGCGATCAGGCGTAGCAAGCCCGCCTGCGGCGGCGTGAGGTCCAGGTCCGCGATCCGCTCGGCGAAGCGGTGCGCGGCGTACTCGCCGACCTGGGCGAGCAGGAAGGCGTTGCCAGGACCCGGTTTCCGCGCCGTCTCGGCCACATCGTTCATGACAGGAACGATACACACCCTGTAACGATCAGGAGGGTCGTGCCGTCGTAAAATAGTTCAGTTGACAAACGATTACATCGCGAGCATCATTTTTGAGTGTAATCGAATCGAGCGACTGGAGATCCCCATGACCACCAAGCAGCAGTCCGTCGCGCACGCGGGCCCGCCGTTGCTGGTTCCCGGCCTGGTCTTCGCCGTGTTCACCGTGCTCACCGGTGTGCTCGGCGCGAGCGGGCCCCGGCCCGACACTCCCGTGGCGGACGTGGCCGCCTACTACGCGGGCCATCACACGACGGTCGTGATCTGGGCGGCGCTGTTGTTCGGTTCCGCGATCCCGCTGGCGATCTGGAGCGCCACTGCCTACCGGCGGCTGCGCCAGCTCGGCGTCGCCGCGCCCGGTACCGCGATCGGCTTGGCCGGCGGGCTGCTCGCCTCGGCGTCGCTGGCGTTTTCGGGGCTGACCCTGTGGACGATGGGCGAGGTCGCCGACGTGCACGAGCCCGGTGTGGTGCACGCGTTGCAGACGTTGTCGTTCGTCACCGGCGGGGTCGGGTTCGTGGTGCCGCTGGCGCTGCTGATCGCCGGTGTCTGCGTGCCGTCGCTGTTCGTGCCGCTGCTGCCCCGCCCGCTGGCGTGGTCCGGCCTCGGCGTCGCCGCGCTCGGCGTACTGGCCACGGTTTCGCTGCTGGTCCCGGCGCTGGCACCGCTGCTGCCGGTCGGCCGGTTCGGCGGCGGGGTGCTCTGGCTGCTCGCCGCGAGCGCGCTGCTCCCGCGCGACGCCTGAACAGGACCGACGGCGAACGCGGCCCAACCTGTACGAGACGTCCCTTTCGTTCGCTCAGGGGCGCCCTTGATTCAACATTACCGCGCACCACCGACAATTCCGGGCGAGTTCGCGTGCTTTCCCTGGCGCACAAGGGATCGAAGCCCGGCCCGCGGCCCGTACGGGCGAACGGAACCGTTCGCCCGCCCAGGGGAGCCCCCGATTTCAACACTACCGCGCGCCACCGACAGTTCCTGGCGGGCGAACGCCGGCCCGGAGAGGAACGCCGAGGCCCCGGATCAGTCGCGGCGTTCGCGCCAGCCGTTCGTGATGGGCAGCCGCCGGTCGCGGCCGAACGCCTTGAAGGTGATCTTCGTGCCGGGCGGGTACTGGCGCCGCTTGTACTCGGCCTTGTCGGTCATCCACACCACGCGGTCGATCACCTCGGGGTCGAACCCGGCTTCGAGGAGGTCGGCGTAACCGCGGTCGCCTTCCACGTAGTCGTCGAGGATGTCGTCGAGGAGTGCGTAGTCGGGGAGCGAGTCGGTGTCCACCTGGTCCGGCCGCAGCTCGGCCGAGGGCGGTTTGCTGATCGAGTTCTCCGGGATCGGCGGGGTCTCGCCGCGCTTCTCCGCCTCGGCGTTGCGCCAGCGCGCCAGCTCCCACACATGGGTCTTGAACACGTCCTTGATCGGCGCGAACCCGCCGACGGCATCGCCGTAGATCGTCGAATACCCGACCGCGAGCTCCGTCTTGTTCCCGGTCGCGAGCACCAGATGACCGTCCGCATTGGACAGTGCCATCAGCAGCACGCCGCGCGCGCGTGCTTGGACGTTCTCCTCCGCGAGCCCGCTCAGGTCCAGCTGGCCGACGTAGGCCTGCACCATGTCCGCCACCGGTTCGGTGCGGTAGTGGCAGCCGAGCCGCCGCGCCAGCTCCGCCGCGTCCGACTGCGAATGCTCCGACGAGTACTTCGACGGCATCGAGACGCCGTACACCGCGTCCGGCCCGAGCGCGTCCACCGCGAGCGCGGCCACGAGCGCCGAGTCGATCCCACCGGAGAACCCGAAGGTCACCGAGCGGAACCCGTTCTTGCGCACGTAGTCCCGCAGCCCCACCACGAGCGCGTACCAAACCTCCGCCTCGTCCGAGAGCGGTTCGCTGATCGGCGGTTCGGCGATGGTCTCGTAGGGCTCGCGCGGTTCCACGCCGAGCGCGCGGCGGCGGACCTCGATGCCCGCGTACGCACCGTCCGGCCGGTGCTCGCCCGCCTCGATTTCGAGATCGAGCACCAGCAGGTGTTCGACGAACTGCGGTGCCCGTGCCAGCAGCGTCCCGCCCGCGTCGGCGACGATCGAGTCGCCGTCGAACACGAGGTCGTCCTGCCCGCCCACCTGGTTCGTGTAGACGACCGGCGCACCAGCCTCCTGCGCGCGGCGGGAAATCAGCGGCAGCCGGATGTCGTCCTTCGCGCGCTCGTACGGCGACGCGTTCGGCGACACCACGAGATCGACGCCGGCCTGGCCGAGCGCCGCCACCGGGCCGCCGTCCTGCCACAGGTCCTCGCAGATCACCATGCCGATGTCCAGGCCGCGGAACCGCACGATGTCGAGCGACTCGCCCGGCTCGAAGTTCCGCCGCTCGTCGAACACGCCGTAGTTCGGCAGGTGGTGCTTGAACTGGCGCGCCACGACCTCGCCGCGGAACAGCGCCGCGGCCGCGTTGCGCGGGCCCTTCTCGTCGCGGTCGAGGTAGCCGACGTAGACCAAGAGGTCGCCGAACTCCGCGACCCGCTCGGCCAGCTCGTCGACCGCGCGGCGTGACGCCTCGGCGAAGGTCGCCCGCAGCGCGAGGTCCTCGACCGGATACCCGGTCAGCGACATTTCGGGGAACACGACCACGTCGGCGCCGGCGTTGGCGGCCTCGCGGATCCAGTCGACGGCGAGTGCGGAGTTGCCCACGAGGTCGCCGACGGTGGGGTTGACCTGGGCTATGGCGATGCGCAGCTGCGGCATCGGCCCATTCTCACCCAGACCGACACAACCGGCGAGTGAATGTGGCTCACTCCTGACCGGCGGACCTCCCGCGGCTGGTGAACCACACGGCCGCGACGACCAGCACGCACCCGGCCGCCTGCGTGACGGTCGGCCGTTCCCCGATCGCTACGCCGAGCGCGAAGGCCATCACGGGCTGCGAAAGCAGCAGCGCCGCCGCGACACCCGGCGCCAGCTTCGGCAGCGCGGCGGTGATGAGCAGCCACGCCACGACCTGCCCGAGGAACGCGAGCGCGATGAGCCAGCCCCACGCGGGCAGGCTCAGGTCCAGGTCGATCCCCGTCCACAGGCCGCCGAGCACCGCGGCCGCCGCGGTGGCCGCCGCCGAGGACACGCACACGGGCGTCGTCGTGTGCTCGCGCCCGCCGCCGAGCCGCATGAGGAACAGGTAACCGGCGTAAGCGAGGCCCGCAGCGGCACCGAACACCACGCCCGCCACCGGATCGCTGCCCGGCTGCGGATTCCCGATGGCCCCGCTCGCCAGCGCGACGCCGACGAGCAGGACGGGGCAGGTCAGCAGGAACCGCGCGGAAAGCGCGGTACCCGACACCACGCGCGCGATCAGCGGGAAGAACACGACCTGGATGTTGAGCAGCACCGTCGCCACCGAGGCGCCCACGTTCAGCACGCTGGCGCCCCAGAACACCATGTCCACCCCGAGCAGCAGGCCCGCGCCGACGTCCATCAGCAGGTAGCGGCCCGGCCGGTGGCCGATGCGGCGCCATTCCAGCCAGGCGAGCGGGACGAGGACGACCAGTGCCAGCCCGCAGCGGAGGAAGGCCGCCGTCCCGGCGTTGGCGCCCGACTGCTTCATGAACACGGCCGACGCCGCGATGCACGCGGATCCGGCCAGCGCGAGCACCACGGGATTCCGCCGCGCGGTGCGCACTTCCGGCGCCGTCTGTTCCTCGATCGTCACGAGCACGACCCTGCCCGCCCGAACTCGGAATGAAAAGCGACAGTTCGGCGCCAAAACTCGTTACAGTTCGTCAGGTGTTCAGGATCGACAGGCTCCGCGCGCTCGCCGCGGTCGCGACCTGCGGGTCGATCGCCCGCGCCGCGGAAACGCTGCACCTCACCGCGTCCGGCGTGTCCCAGCAGCTCGCGAAGCTCGACCGCGAAACCGGGCATCGGCTGCTCGAACCGGACGGCCGCGGCGTCCGGCTCACGCACGCCGGGCGCGTCCTCGCGAACCACGCGCACCGGATTCTCGCGGACCTCGCCGAGGCCGAAGCCGATCTCGCGGGACTCGACCAGGAAGTGCTGGGGCCGCTGCGCATCGGCGGGGTGGGCAGCGCGGTGCGCGCCCTGCTGCCGGACGTCCTCGCGACGCTGCTCGCCGAGCACCCGCACCTCGAACCGTCCGTCGCCGACGGGGAAGCGGTGGACCTGATGCCGAGGCTGCTCGACGGGCACTTCGACCTGCTGCTGATCGAGAGCTGGGACAACCTGCCAACGCCCCTTCCCGAAGGCCTGCGCCTGCGCACCGTGGTGGCCGAGGACGTCCTCGTGGCGGTCCCGGAAAACCACCCGTCGGCCGGTGCCGACGCGATCGCGCTCGCCGAGTTGGCCGGGACCCCGTGGGCGAGCTGCCCGCCGGGAACCGCGCCCTACGACGCACTGGTGCAGGCCGCCCGCGCCGCCGGTACCGAACCGAAAGTGCGCTACGCGCTCGCCGAGCACTTCACCCAGCTTTCGATGGTCCAAAAAGGACTCGCGGTGGCGCTGCTGCCCGAGATGTCCTGCCGCCGCGGGACACCGGGCGTGCGGTTCCTCCCCAGCCGCCCCGCACTGCGCCGCGAAATCAAGGCGGCCTGGCTCGTCGGCACGCCCGCGGTCCGCGCCTGCGTCACCGAAATCGAAACCCGCGCCACGGCCCGATAGGCGTCAACCGCGCGAATTACTTGCCGTAGTGGTATCGGCAAGCCGCGATGCGAATTTCGTCGCCTTCGATCTTGTAGACCAGTCGGTGCTCGTCAGTGATCCGACGGGACCAGTAGCCCTGGAAACCGTGTTTCAGCGGCTCGGGCTTGCCGATGCCTTCGTTCCCGTTGCGCCGGACGTCCTTCAGGAGGTCGTTGATCCGCTTGAGGACCTTGCGATCCTGGGTTTGCCGCCAGAGGTAGTCGTCCCAGGCGAACGCGTCCCAGACGAGCTTCATTCGGCGAGTTCGTGCTGCTCGCCGCCACCCGACTCCAGCCGTTCGATGGCGGAGACGAGACGCCGGGCGTTCTCCGGGCTGCGGAGCAGGTACGCCGTTTCCTTCAGTGATTCGTAGTCGTCGAGCGACACGATCACCACGGGGTCGTGACCAGCGCGGGTGATCACTACTTCCTCGCGGTCATTCACCACCGAGTCAAGAGTCTCCGCGTAGTTGGCGCGGGACTCCGAGTAGCTCATAGTCTTCACGTCATCCTCTTCGACGTACAGAATATTGTACGTCGAAGAGGATGACAGGCGGTCCGGCTCAGCTCTTCTTGCGCTTCATCATGCTGCGCACCCGGCGCAGCGTGGATTCGAAGTCCGAGTCGAACGGGTTGTCGTGCACCAGGTACGTCCACGTCGAGTTCGGCCTGCGCACGCCCGAGGCCGCGAGGTCGATGCCGTCCTCGGTGATCTCGGCGTCGGTCAGCGTCTCGGCCGACTTCTTCTCGATCTTCGGCACGATCTCGCGGAACGGCGGGATCGCCGTCCGGTGGAACTCGTCGATCGGCGTCTCGCGCGCGAGCGCCCGCAGGTGGATGCTCTCGCGGACGTCGGTCAGGAACGCGAGGTGCTCCGACCACGACTCGTCGAGGTGGTACAGCATGATCTCGCGGCAGACCTGCTCGGCGTCGTCACCGGTCTTCTCGACCAGCTCCTCGTACTTCTCCGGCGCCGCTTCCTTCAGCTTCTCCGCGGCCAGCCCGGTGCGCAGCACCTCGTCGCGGTGCTTGAGCAGCTCGGCGCGCTGGAACTCGATCAGCCGCGTGTACCGCCAGGTGTTGCGGTGGATCTCCAGGTGCACGCCCTCGGCCACGCGCTGCGCGTGGTTGATCTGCCGGTGCGCGGCGGCGTCGGTGATCTCCCCGGTGCCGTCCTCGGCCTCGATGCCGTCCGGCACGTCCGGCGCGTTCGACAGCACCAGATCGTCGTTCAGGCTCGCGAAGAACACCGCGCTGCCGGGGTCGCCCTGACGTCCCGAACGCCCGCGGAGCTGCCCGTCGAGACGGCTCGACGGGTACCGCGCGGTGCCGATCACGTGCAGCCCGCCCAGCTCGGTCACCCGCTCGCGATCCGAGCCGTCCGCGCCGCCGAGCCGGATGTCGGTACCGCGGCCCGCCATCTGCGTCGACACCGTGACCCGGCCGTGCGTACCCGCGTCGGCGATGATCGCGGCCTCTTCGGCGTCGTTGCGGGCATTGAGCACCACGCACTCGAGATCCGCCTTGGCCAGTTTTTCCGCCAGCTCTTCGGATTCGGCGACGTCCTGGGTGCCGACGAGGATCGGGCGCCCCGACTCGTGCACCTCGCGGATCTCGTCGACGATCGCGCGCAGCTTGTGCGACGGCGACGCGAAGATCCGGTCTTCGGCGTCCTCGCGGATGTTCGGGGTGTTCGGCGGGATCACCGCCACTTCGAGCTTGTAGAACTCGCGCAGCTGCTCGGCGACCGCGACCGCGGTCCCGGTCATGCCCGCCACCAGCGGGTAGCGCGCGAGCAGGGCCTGCACGGTGATCGAGTCGAGGATCTCGCCGCGGTCCGTCGCGGGGAGCTGTTCCTTCGCTTCCACCGCGGCCTGCAGCCCGTCCGGCCAGCGCTGCAGCTCGGCGACCCGCCCGCGCGAGGCGTTGATGAGCTGCACCTTCCCGTCCCGGACCAGGTAGTCGACGTCGCGGGTGAGCAGCGCGTGCGCGTGCAGCGCCACGTTCACCGCGGCCAGCCTCGCCGACCCGGAGTCCGCCGATTCGCCGTAGAGGTCGTCGATACCGAGCGCCTTCTCGACCACGGAAGCGCCCGCAGCGGTCAGCCACGCGTTGCGGCCGTCGGAGTCGGTCTCGTAGTGCAGCCCGAGCCGAAGCCTGCGCACCACGTTCGCGACCTCTTCGTCCGCGAACGCCGCGTCGACCGAACCAGCCATCACCAGCGGCACCCGAGCCTCGTCGACGAGCACGGAGTCCGCTTCGTCCACGATGGCGACTTCGGGATCGCGCTGCACGAGGTCCTCGGCGCGCGAGACCAGCCTGTCGCGGAGGACGTCGAACCCGATCTCGCTGACCGCGCCGTAGGTGACCTCCTGGCCGTACGCCTCGCGCCGCTCGTCCCTGCTGTGCGCGGGCTCGACCCAGCCGACGCCGACGCCGAGCAGGTCGTAGAGCGGTTTCATCCACTCCGCGTCACGGCGGGCCAGGTAGTCGTTGACGGTGACCACGTGCACGCGCTTGCCCTGCAGCGCGTACCCGGCGGCGGCGAGCGCACCGGCCAGCGTCTTGCCCTCACCGGTTTCCATCTGCACCACGTGCCCGGTGAGCAGGCCCATCGTGCCGAGGAGCTGGACGTCGAAAGCGCGTTCGCCGAGGGCGCGCCGCGCGGATTCGCGGCCGAGCGCGCACACCTCGACCAGCTCGTCGTCGCCGAAGGCGGACTTCTCGCGCAGCTTCGCGGCCGCTTCGGTCAGCTCGGCGTCGGAGAGCTTCTCGAGCTCGGGTTCACGCTTTTCGACCGCGGGCAGCAGAGCTTCGTAGCGGGAAAGCTCCACGCTGCCCGGACGTTGCATGATCCGGCGCAGCCGCTTGCCCATCCGGCTCATCAGTGCTGCCACCCTGTGCTCCCGTTCTCGTGTCGCGCCGGTCTTCCCGCGCTCGCCGTACTCCCCAACGCGGTGGGCGTGCGTTGGAGTTCCTCCGCCGATGGCACGATCGGGGTCGTGCCACTTCACCACCAAACCAGGTCTCGCCCGATCCGGGTAGCCGTCGCAGGTTGTGCTCTTCTGCTCGTGCCGCTGGCCGCCTGCACCAGCACCCCGAAGGACCAACCCAGCCAGGTCACCGAGCAGCTCGGTCCGAAAGGCGCGGTTCCGGCCGGTTTGGACCGGTTCTACGGCCAGCCCCTCACCTGGGGCGATTGCGCACCCTACGCGACTTCGGGCGGGGCGAAGAGTGCGTTCGCGGTCAAAACGCTCCAGTGCGCGCGGCTGACCGTGCCGCTCGACTACGCGAAACCGGACGGCGACACCATCACGATCGGCGTGCTGCGGCACAAGGCCACCGACCAGGACAACCGGATCGGTTCGCTGGTGATGAACCCCGGCGGACCCGGTGCGTCCGGGATGGAGGCCGCCGCCAACCTGTCGCAGGGCGCGGCACAGGGCGAACTGGGCAAGCGGTTCGACTTCGTCGGCTTCGACCCGCGCGGGATCGGCGCCAGCGAGCCGCAGGTCCGCTGCCTGACCGACAAGGAGCGGGACGCCAACCGCGAGGAGGACCTCGAAGCCGACGGCTCGCCCGCCGGCGTGGCGAAGCAGGAGACCGAGGCCAAGGACTTCGCGGGCAAATGCGCCCAGCGCACCGAGCACGGCGACGCGATGCTCGCCAACGTCGGGACCAGGGACGTCGTGAAGGACATGGACGTGCTCCGGTCCGCGCTCGGCGACGAAAAGCTCAGCTACCTCGGCTATTCGTACGGCACCAGGATCGGTTCCACCTACGCCGAAGCGTTCCCGAAGAACGTGCGCGCGATGGTCCTCGACGGCGCGCTCGACCCCGATCAGGACTCCGTCGAATCGCTCGTCGCGCAGGGCCAGGGCTTCGGCAAGGCGTTCGGCCAGTACGCCTCGTGGTGCGCCGCCCGCCAGGACTGCGCGCTCGGCGCGAACCCCGCGGGTGCCACAAAGGCTTTCCAGGACCTGGTGCGCCCGCTCGTGCACCTGCCCGTCACGCTCACCGACGGCCGTAAGCTCACCTTCGGCGACGCGACGCTCGCCGCGATACAGGCCCTCTACTCCCAGCAGCTGTGGGAACCGCTCAACTCCGGTCTCAACGAACTGAAACTGGGCAAGGGCGCCACCCTGATGGCGTTGGCCGACCAGTACAACGAGCGCGACCGATCCGGGCGCTACGCGACGACGCAGGACGCGTTCACCGCGATCCGCTGCGTCGACGATCCGAGGGTCACCGACAAGAACAAGATCCTCGACGCCGGGAGGCGCTACGACGAGGCCGCGCCCTTCCTCGACGATGGCGGGCCCCAGGGCGCCGCGCTTGATTCGTGCGCGTTCTGGCCGGTGCCCAACACCTCGAAACCGCACGAACCCACCGTCGGCGGGCTACCGCCGGTGCTCGTGGTGTCCACGACCAACGACCCGGCGACGCCGTACGACGCGGGAGTGAACCTCGCGAAGGCGATGAAGGGCTCCCTGCTCACCTACGAGGGCACGCAGCACACCGTGTTCCTGCAGGGCATCGGCTGCGTCGACTCGGCGGGAACGAAGTACCTGGTGGACGGCACCGTGCCGCCGGAAGGGACGCGCTGCACGGGGTGAAATGACTCAGGGTGACAGGCTCAGTTCGAGCATCACGGCGCCTTCGCTCGGCTTGTACGGCGGCACCTGCATCCAGATGCGCATCAGGTCGTGCGGCTCGGCTTCGCGGACCCAGAACTTCACGTCCACGTCGGCGGTGATCCCCGGGATCAGCTGCGAGATCACCGGCCCGGCGAGCTTGCCGGTGAGCCGGTAGGCGTCGACCTTGTTCAGTGGCTCCTTGGCCTCGGTGGTGACACCGGTCGCCGCGAGCAGCGCCCGCCGCAGGCCCTTGTCCGGGCCGAGCAGGGTCGCGGGGTCGTACTGCGCGGGCACGGCGAGCGTGCGCGGCGGCGCGTTCTTCCCGCTGACTGTCGCCACGCGGCCGGCCACGGTGTAGGTGACATCGCTGAACTTCTCCGCGGATTCCTGCACGTCGGCGCGTCCCGAGCCGGTGCCGTCCCGGTTCGCGGTGCCCTCGATCGACCGGATCGGCAGCCCGGGGATCATGCCGCTGAGCCCGAGCCGGAAACGCGTGCCGTTCAGGTTCTTCAGCGCTTCGGCCGCCGAGCCCGTCAGATCCGTGCCGCGGGGGAGCGGTCCGCTGGTGTCCGGGGACGCCGAGCAGGCGCCGACCAGGCCGAGCGTCAGGGCGAGCACGGGCAGCGCGCGGCGGAACATGGTGGCGAGCCTAGCGAAATGGCGCGGTCAGGCCGGTGCGGTACGGGCGAACGTGCGGCGGTAGGCCAGCGGCGCGACGCCGATCGTGGCGTTGAGGTGCGCGCGAAGCGAAGCCGCGGTGCCCAGCCCGGCGGCCGAGGCGACCTTGTCGACGGGCAGCGTCGTGGTTTCGAGCAGGTGCCTGGCGTGCTGCACGCGCTGCTGGATGAGCCACGCCCTCGGCGGCAGCCCCGTTTCGGCGCGGAATCGCCTGCTGAACGTGCGGACGCTCATCCTGGCGTGCCCCGCCATGCTCGCGAGGTCGAGCGGTTCGCCGAGCCGGGTCAGCACCCACGCCCTGGTCGGCGCGGTGCTGCCGCCGTCGGCCGCGGGCAGCGGGTGGTCGATGAACTGCGACTGGCCGCCGTCGCGCCACGGCGGCACCACGTTGTGCCGCGCGACCCGGTTCGCGACCTCCGTGCCGTGGTCCGCGCGCAGCACGTGCAGGCACAGGTCGAGCCCCGCCGCGAGGCCAGCCGAGGTCAGCAGGTCGCCGTCGTCCACGAACAGCACGTTCTCGTCGAGGTCGACGGCGGGATAGAGGGCCCGGAACTCGTCGGCGTAGGCCCAGTGCGTGGTGGCGGGCCGCCCGTCGAGCAGCCCGGCCGCGCCCAGCACGAACGCCCCGGTGCAGATCGACATGATCCGCGCGCCTTCGGGCACCAGCGCGAGTGCCGCCGCGACGTCGCCGGGAAGTACGCCCCGTCGCCGGGGGCCTTCGGCGCGGGTGCCCGGCACGATCACCGTGTCCGCCTCGGCGAGCGCCTCGGGGCCGTGCTCGAACACCGCGGCGAACCCGGAGCTGACCCGGACCGGTTTCGCGCTCGGCGCGCACATTCGCACGTCGTAGAGGGGTTTTCCGGCCGCGTCGGCCGCCGAGCCGAACACCTGCGGCGGGATGCACAGGTCGTATCCGACGACCTCGCCGACGGCGAGCACGGCAACGCGATGCATGGCCAGATTCTTGCACATATTGACCCTCTGGCCACTCGATCACGGGGTGCGGATCCTCGAAGCTCATGGCGTGACTCGAGTGGAGAACGCGCGGCGACTGCGCGTGCATTGGGCTTGGCTGGTGGCGGCGTCCGGGTTCGTCGCGCTCGTCGGCGCGGCGGGGTTCCGCGCCGCGCCGAGCGTGCTGATCGACCCGCTGCACGAGGAGTTCGGCTGGTCGAGGTCGACGATCTCGGCCGCGGTGTCGATCAACCTCGTCCTGTACGGCGTGATTTCGCCGTTCGCGGCCGCGCTGATGGAACGGCTCGGCATGCGCCGCGTCGTCGCGGGCGCGCTCGTGCTCGTGGCGTGCGGCAGCGGGTTCACCGTCTTCATGACCGCGAGCTGGCAGCTGCTCCTGTGCTGGGGTGTGCTCGTCGGCGTCGGCACCGGATCGATGGCGCTGGCGTTCGTGGCGACGCTCACCAGCCGGTGGTTCGTCCGGCACCGGGGGCTGGTCAGCGGCGTGCTCACCGCGGCGGGCGCCGCCGGTCAGCTCGTGTTCCTGCCGCTGGTCGCGTCGCTGGCGATGGCACACGGCTGGCGGACCGCGTCGCTGTGCGTCGCGCTGGCCGCGCTCGTGGTCGTGCCGATCGTGGTGTTTCTGTTGCGTGACCATCCCGAGGACGTCGGCACGACGGCGCTCGGAGCCACCGGCGCGGAGGAGCGCGTCGTCTCGACCGGGGGAGCGGCGAGCAGGGCGGTCCGCGTGCTGTTCTCGTCGGCCCGCACGCCCACGTTCTGGCTGCTGGCCGGCGGGTTCGCGATCTGCGGCGCGTCCACCAACGGCTTGATCGGGACCCATTTCGTGCCCGCCGCGCACGACCACGGGATGCCGCAGACCGCGGCGGCGGGCCTGCTCGCCCTCGTCGGGATCTTCGACGTCGCGGGCACCGTCGCCTCGGGCTGGCTGACCGACCGGGTCGACCCGCGCTGGCTGCTCGGCGGCTACTACCTGCTGCGCGGTGCGTCGCTCGTGCTGCTGCCGCAGCTGTTCGCGCCGACCACCGAGCCGCCGATGTGGGCGTTCATCGTGTTCTACGGCCTCGACTGGGTGGCCACGGTGCCGCCGACCGTCGCGCTGTGCCGGGAGCGGTTCGGCGCGAACGGCCCGATCGTGTTCGGCTGGGTGTTCGCCTCCCACCAGGTCGGCGCCGCCTTCGCCGCGTTCGCCGCCGGGTTCACGCGCGACCACCTCGGCACCTACGACCTGGCCTGGTACGTCGCGGGCGGGTTGTGCGCCTTCGCGGCACTGATGTCGGTCCGGATTCGCTCGTCGGGGGAAACCGGCGTGGCGTGAAACATGGCGTTAACACGTCGCGCATAAGGTGCGGCCATGGATCGGCAGCAGGAGTTCGTGCTCCGCACGCTAGAAGAGCGCGACATCCGTTTCGTGCGGCTCTGGTTCACCGATGTGCTGGGGTTTCTCAAGTCCGTGGCGGTCGCGCCCGCGGAGCTCGAAGGCGCGTTCAGCGAGGGGATCGGGTTCGACGGGTCCGCGATCGAAGGGTTCGCGCGGGTCTACGAATCGGACATGGTCGCCAAGCCCGACCCGGCGACCTTCCAGGTGCTGCCGTGGGAGACGCCGGAAGGTGACCCGTACTCGGCGCGCATGTTCTGCGACATCGCGATGCCGGACGGGTCGCCGTCGTGGGCCGATCCGCGGCACGTCCTGCGCCGCCAGCTGTCGAAGGCGAGCGAGGCGGGTTTCACCTGCTACGTGCATCCCGAGATCGAGTTCTTCCTGCTCTCGACGCTGCCGGAGGACGGGAGCGAGCCGGAGCCCGCGGACAACGGCGGGTACTTCGACCAGGCGTCCCACGCGACCGCGACGCACTTCCGCCGCCACGCGATCGAGACGCTCGAGGCGATGGGCATCTCGGTGGAGTTCAGCCACCACGAAGGCGCGCCGGGCCAGCAGGAGATCGACCTCCGCTACGCCGACGCGCTGACCATGGCCGACAACGTGATGACGTTCCGGTACGTGGTGAAGGAGGTCGCCCTGACCCAGGGCGTGCGCGCGACGTTCATGCCGAAGCCGTTCACCAGCCAGCCCGGTTCGGGGATGCACACCCACGTCTCCCTGTTCGAGGGCGACCGGAACGCCTTCTACGACGCCGCCGATCCGTTCGAGCTTTCGGACACGGGCAAGGCCTTCGTCGCGGGACTGCTCACCCACGCGCGGGAGATCTCCGCGGTCACGAACCAGTGGGTGAACTCGTACAAACGCCTGATCAGCGGCGGTGAAGCGCCGACGACGGTGTCGTGGGGCCGGGCGAACCGCTCGGCGCTGGTGCGCGTCCCGATGTACTCGCCCGGCAAGGCGTCCTCACGCCGGGTCGAAATCAGGACGCTGGATTCGGCGTGCAACCCGTACCTCGCGTACTCGGTCATCCTCGCCGCCGGGCTGAAGGGGATCGAGAAGGGCTACGAGCTGCCGCCGCCGGCGGAGGACAACATCTGGACGTTGTCGGAAGCCGAACGGAAGGCGGCCGGTTACGCCGGGCTCCCGCAGAACCTCGGGGAGGCGCTCGCCGAGATGGAGCGCTCCGAGCTCCTGCCCGAAGCGCTCGGCGAACACGTCTACGACTTCTTCCTCCGCAACAAGCACGTCGAGTGGGACAACTACCGGAGCGCGGTCACGCCGTACGAGCTTCGGACCCTGCTGCCGGTGCTGTGACCGCCCGTGGTCGGATTTATGGGCCTTGACCTGCGTAAACGCAGTTAAGGCACCCCCCTGTT
Organism: Amycolatopsis sp. CA-230715; assembly: GCF_018736145.1. Classification (GTDB taxonomy): domain Bacteria; phylum Actinomycetota; class Actinomycetes; order Mycobacteriales; family Pseudonocardiaceae; genus Amycolatopsis. The sequence continues at coordinate 2,722,682 of NZ_CP059997.1, read as the reverse complement.
TCAGGGGGGTTGGACGGCATGTAATCTTCTCTTCGTCGCCAGGAACACCGGCCGACAGGGCGAAAGCCCCGGAGGCCCGGTAACACTGCGCAGGACGAGGTGGAGTACACTTCACCGAGGCCGCGCGGGCCAGGGTCGGGCGGGTTTGACACCGCGAACCGAACCGGGTAACGTACTGCGACGGCCCTGAAGGTGGCTGACCAACCCAACGACTAACTCGTAGGGTAGAAGCTGTCCCATCAGGACAAGGACTGCCTAGAACAATTCAGTATCTGACAAAGATACCGTGTTGCTTGAGAACTCAACAGTGTGCTAGTGAACTAAGCCAGTAGAGCTTATGTATTTTGAACCTCGTTTTGAGGTTCCTTTGAGATTATTTGAGTAGTCTCGATCAAATTCATTGTTGGAGAGTTTGATCCTGGCTCAGGACGAACGCTGGCGGCGTGCTTAACACATGCAAGTCGAACGATGAAGCCCTTCGGGGTGGATTAGTGGCGAACGGGTGAGTAACACGTGGGCAATCTGCCCTGTACTTTGGGATAAGCCCGGGAAACTGGGTCTAATACCGGATATCACAGCTGATCGCATGGTTGGTTGTTGAAAGTTCTGGCGGTACAGGATGAGCCCGCGGCCTATCAGCTTGTTGGTGGGGTAATGGCCTACCAAGGCGACGACGGGTAGCCGGCCTGAGAGGGCGACCGGCCACACTGGGACTGAGACACGGCCCAGACTCCTACGGGAGGCAGCAGTGGGGAATATTGCACAATGGGCGAAAGCCTGATGCAGCGACGCCGCGTGAGGGATGACGGCCTTCGGGTTGTAAACCTCTTTCGCCAGGGACGAAGCGCGAGTGACGGTACCTGGATAAGAAGCACCGGCTAACTACGTGCCAGCAGCCGCGGTAATACGTAGGGTGCGAGCGTTGTCCGGAATTATTGGGCGTAAAGAGCTCGTAGGCGGTTTGTCGCGTCGGCCGTGAAAACTGGAGGCTTAACCTTCAGCTTGCGGTCGATACGGGCAGACTTGAGTTCGGTAGGGGAGACTGGAATTCCTGGTGTAGCGGTGAAATGCGCAGATATCAGGAGGAACACCGGTGGCGAAGGCGGGTCTCTGGGCCGATACTGACGCTGAGGAGCGAAAGCGTGGGGAGCGAACAGGATTAGATACCCTGGTAGTCCACGCTGTAAACGTTGGGCGCTAGGTGTGGGCGACATTCCACGTTGTCCGTGCCGTAGCTAACGCATTAAGCGCCCCGCCTGGGGAGTACGGCCGCAAGGCTAAAACTCAAAGGAATTGACGGGGGCCCGCACAAGCGGCGGAGCATGTGGATTAATTCGATGCAACGCGAAGAACCTTACCTGGGCTTGACATGCGCCAGACATCCCTAGAGATAGGGCTTCCCTTGTGGTTGGTGTACAGGTGGTGCATGGCTGTCGTCAGCTCGTGTCGTGAGATGTTGGGTTAAGTCCCGCAACGAGCGCAACCCTTATCCTACGTTGCCAGCGCGTTATGGCGGGGACTCGTGGGAGACTGCCGGGGTCAACTCGGAGGAAGGTGGGGATGACGTCAAGTCATCATGCCCCTTATGTCCAGGGCTTCACACATGCTACAATGGCTGGTACAGAGGGCTGCGATACCGCGAGGTGGAGCGAATCCCTTAAAGCCAGTCTCAGTTCGGATCGCAGTCTGCAACTCGACTGCGTGAAGTCGGAGTCGCTAGTAATCGCAGATCAGCAACGCTGCGGTGAATACGTTCCCGGGCCTTGTACACACCGCCCGTCACGTCATGAAAGTCGGTAACACCCGAAGCCCACGGCCCAACCCGCAAGGGAGGGAGTGGTCGAAGGTGGGACTGGCGATTGGGACGAAGTCGTAACAAGGTAGCCGTACCGGAAGGTGCGGCTGGATCACCTCCTTTCTAAGGAGCAACACATCCGCCCCGCCGGGATACCCGGAGCACGGGACGGAGTGGCCACGGCTCAACCCTCGAACGCAGGGTTGCCGCGGTTGCTCAAGGAACTGTGGAACTACTGGTTATGGTTTGAGGCTGGGTGCTGGTGGTTGTGAGTACTGCCCTGTTGGGTGTGGAAAGCGGCTGCCGGGTCTGGTTGATGATTGTTTGCTGGCATGCTGTTGGGTCCTGAGGCAACACGGTGGTGTTGTTTCTGGGTGTGGTGTTTGAGAACTGTAGAGTGGATGCGAGCATCTTTGTGGTCAAGTTGTTAAGGGCACATGGTGGATGTCTAGGCTTCAGGAGCCGATGAAGGACGTGGGAGGCCGCGATAGGCCTCGGGGAGCTGTCAACCGAGCTGAGATCCGAGGATGTCCGAATGGGGAAACCCAGCACCCGTGATGGGGTGTTACCCGCACCTGAATATATAGGGTGTGTGGAGGGAACGCGGGGAAGTGAAACATCTCAGTACCCGTAGGAAGAGAAAACAAAAGTGATTCCGTGAGTAGTGGCGAGCGAAAGCGGAAAAGGCTAAACCGTGCACATGTGATAGTTGTCAGACGTTGTGTGTGCGGTGTTGTGGGACCTAGCGTGAAGATTCTGACAGGTCTTCCGATGCGCGCGTGAGTTAGTGGAACGCCTTGGGATGGGTGACCGGAGAGGGTGAGAGTCCCGTACGCGAAAGCTTGCGTTGTGTGTTGTGCTGGTGTTCCCGAGTAGCAGCGAGCTCGTGGAATTTGCTGTGAATCTGCCGGGACCACCCGGTAAGCCTAAATACTTCCTGAAGACCGATAGCGGACTAGTACCGTGAGGGAAAGATGAAAAGTACCCCGGGAGGGGAGTGAAAGAGTACCTGAAACCGTGTGCCTACAAGCCGTCAGAGCATTTTCGGATGTGATGGCGTGCCTTTTGAAGAATGAGCCTGCGAGTTAGTGCTACGTGGCGAGGTTAACCCGTGTGGGGTAGCCGTAGCGAAAGCGAGTCTGAACAGGGCGAACGTAGTCGCGTGGTCTAGACCCGAAGCGGAGTGATCTACCCATGGCCAGGGTGAAGCGCCGGTAAGACGGCGTGGAGGCCCGAACCCACTTAGGTTGAAAACTGAGGGGATGAGCTGTGGGTAGGGGTGAAAGGCCAATCAAACTCCGTGATAGCTGGTTCTCCCCGAAATGCATTTAGGTGCAGCGTCGCATGTTTCACATCTGGGGTAGAGCTACTGGATGGTCTAGGGGCCTTACCGGGTTACCGAAATCAACCAAACTCCGAATACAGATGTGTGAGAGTGCGGCAGTGAGACGGCGGGGGATAAGCTTCGTCGTCGAGAGGGAAACAGCCCAGAACACCAGCTAAGGCCCCTAAGTGTGTGCTCAGTGGGAAAGGATGTGGGATTGCCCAGACAACCAGGAGGTTGGCTTAGAAGCAGCCACCCTTGAAAGAGTGCGTAATAGCTCACTGGTCAAGTGGTCCTGCGCCGACAATGTAGCGGGGCTTAAGCACACCGCCGAAGCTGTGTCACTCGTACAATACATCCGCTTCAGCCCTCGGGTTGTTGTGTAGTGGTACGGGTGGGTAGGGGAGCGTCCTGCACCCAGAGAAGCGGCCGCGTAAGCGAGTCGTGGAGGGTGTGGGAGTGAGAATGCAGGCATGAGTAGCGAAAGCAGAGTGAGAAACTCTGCCGCCGGATGACCAAGGGTTCCTGGGCCAGGCTAATCCGCCCAGGGTAAGTCGGGACCTAAGGCGAGGCCGACAGGCGTAGTCGATGGATAACGGGTTGATATTCCCGTACCCGTGTTTGTTCGCCCCTGGCGAGGCAGTTGACACTAACCACCCAAAGCCACACGCTGAAATCTTCGGATAGAGGTGTGTGGTGGAGCGTGGGACCTGATTCTGTAGTAGCCAAGCGATGGGGTGACGCAGGAAGGTAGCTCCGCCAGTGAATGGTAGTACTGGTGTAAGCGTGTAGGCCGGAACATAGGCAAATCCGTGTTCCACCAGGCTGAGACGTGACGCATAGCCGATTGAGGTGAAGTAGAGTGATCCTATGCTGCCGAGAAAAGCCTCTAGCGAGAACATACACGGCCCGTACCCCAAACCAACACAGGTGGTCAGGTAGAGAATACTAAGGCGATCGGGTGAACTGTGGTTAAGGAACTCGGCAAAATGCCCCCGTAACTTCGGGAGAAGGGGGGCCAAAGCACCTGAAGCCCCACGCGGGCTAGGGTGAGTTGGCCGCAGAGACCAGCGGAAAGCGACTGTTTACTAAAAACACAGGTCCGTGCGAAGAAGCAATTCGATGTATACGGACTGACGCCTGCCCGGTGCTGGAACGTTAAGAGGACCGGTTAGCCCTTCGGGGCGAAGCTGAGAATTTAAGCGCCAGTAAACGGCGGTGGTAACTATAACCATCCTAAGGTAGCGAAATTCCTTGTCGGGTAAGTTCCGACCTGCACGAATGGCGTAACGACTTTCCGGCTGTCTCAACCACAGGCCCGGCGAAATTGCACTACGAGTAAAGATGCTCGTTACGCGCGGCAGGACGGAAAGACCCCGGGACCTTTACTATAGTTTGGTATTGGTTTTCGGTTCGGCTTGTGTAGGATAGGTGGGAGACTAGGAAACCTTCACGCTAGTGGAGGTGGAGTCAATCTTGAAATACCACTCTGGTCGAATTGGGAATCTCAACCTCGGACCATGATCTGGTTCAGGGACAGTGCCTGATGGGTAGTTTAACTGGGGCGGTTGCCTCCCAAAGAGTAACGGAGGCGCCCAAAGGTTCCCTCAGCCTGGTTGGCAATCAGGTGTCGAGTGCAAGTGCACAAGGGAGCTTGACTGTGAGACAGACATGTCGAGCAGGGACGAAAGTCGGGACTAGTGATCCGGCACCACCTGGTGGAAGGGGTGTCGCTCAACGGATAAAAGGTACCCCGGGGATAACAGGCTGATCTTGCCCAAGAGTCCATATCGACGGCATGGTTTGGCACCTCGATGTCGGCTCGTCGCATCCTGGGGCCGGAGTAGGTCCCAAGGGTTGGGCTGTTCGCCCATTAAAGCGGCACGCGAGCTGGGTTTAGAACGTCGTGAGACAGTTCGGTCCCTATCCGCCGCGCGCGCAGGAGACTTGAGGAAGGCTGTCCCTAGTACGAGAGGACCGGGACGGACGAACCTCTGGTATGCCAGTTGTCACGCCAGTGGCATGGCTGGTTAGCCACGTTCGGAAGGGATAACCGCTGAAGGCATCTAAGCGGGAAGCCTGTTCCAAGATGAGGTCTCCCACCCCCACGTGGGTTAAGGCCCCCAACAGACCATTGGGTTGATAGGCCAGAAATGGACGCACAGTAATGTGTTATCGAGTTGACTGGTACTAATAGGCCGAGGACTTGCCCACAAAGACGCTACGCATCCGCTCTACAGCTCTGAAACACCACACCACCCGTGTGGATGTTTCACAGAGTTACGGTGGTCACAGCACCAGGGAAACGCCCGGTCCCATCCCGAACCCGGAAGCTAAGCCTGGTAGCGCCGATGGTACTGCAGCCGAAGGGCTGTGGGAGAGTAGGACGCCGCCGAACACCCTTCACAACCCGGGCCCCGGTCGAGAACACCACGTTCTCTCGGGGCCCGGGTTGCTTTTACATCCACACCCAACACCGCGGCCGACTACCGCACGCCAGCACCCCAACCAACCCGGCCCCCGGCACACACCACCCCCGGCATCCGGCTGCCCCCGACCTGTACGAGAAGTCCCTTTCGTACACCCAGGGGAACCCCCGATTTCAACGTTACCGCGCCACACCGACAATTCCGGGCGCTCAGCTCCGTGAAGGCGCGCCTACGGCTCGGTCGCGTACCGGGGACGAGAACACGAGCGAGGTACTCGTCTCGCCGTACCGCTGCGCTCGCTCCACGAACTCCTCCAGCGCGCCGGTGCTCGCGCAGAGCACCCGCAGGAACCAGCATTCTTCGCCGGTGACGTGATCGGCGGCGACCACGGCCGGCAGCGGGAGGATCGTCTCCCGGAACCGCGGCCCGTCGAGGCTGCGGACCCTGACCCGGACGATGGCTTCGATCGGCAGGCCTAGTTTCGTCGTGTCCACCCGCGCTGTGTAACCGGTGATCACACCGCGCTCTTCCAGGCGGCGCACCCGCTCGGTCACCGCGGGGGCGGACAGTGACACACGCCGTCCCAGCTCGGTGTAGCTGAGCCTGCCGTCGTCCTGCAGGAGCTCGATCAGCCGCCGATCGATGTCGTCGAGGTCCACGTGCAGCCTCCAGGTCGATCGCCGATTCCGCCGGGGATTCCCAGGTTATCCAGCCGATCTCCGCTGGATTCCCCCTGTGTCGCCGCGCCGTGGCACAGCAGGATCGAGCCATGACGAATCCCGCACGCGTACTCACCTTCCCCGCTGCCACGCCCAGCGCCGCTGTGGCGCGGTTCGGCGCCGAACTCGAGTTCGAAGTCGACCCCGACGACCTCGCCCGCGACCTGGCCGACGGCGCCCGTCGCGGATACGCGGTGGTCGAGACCAGAGCCCCGGAGGCGTTCGCGGCGGCTCACATCCCCGGCGCGATCAACCTCCCGTACCGCACGCTGACCGCGGAGAGCACTCGCGATCTCGACCCCGGCCTCGTGTACATCTGTTACTGCGAAAGCATTTTCTGCAACGCCGCGACCAAGGGCGCGCTCGCGCTCGCCCGCCTCGGGTTCCGCGTCAAGCGGCTCTCCGGCGGGATCACCGCCTGGACTGCGGCCGGGTACCCCGTCGAAGGAGCCGGCACCACCGTCACGTGCGCCTGCTGACGCCGGTCGTACGCTGGTGTGGTGACTGCGCCACGACTGCTGATCATCCAGCCGGACGAGACCGATCCGGTCGGCCCGCTCGGTGAATGGCTGACCGGGGCGGGAGCTGAGCTCGACATCCGGCTCCCGCCCCGCGACGAACTGCCGGACGACCTTGCCGAGCACCAGGGCGTGATCTGCCTCGGCGGCGGCATGGACGTCGACGACGACATGCACCCCTGGCTGAAGCAAGTGCGCAGGCTGCTCGGCCTCGCCGCGGGCACCGGGACGCCGACGCTCGGGATCTGCCTCGGAGCGCAGCTGCTCGCGGTGGCGACCGGGGGCAGGGTCGAGCGCGGAAAGGACGGCCCCGAGGTCGGTGGCGCGCTCGTGTCGAAAAAGGACACCGCGTGGACGGACCCGCTCTTCGCGGACCTCCCGCTCATGCCGGATGTCCTGCAGTTCCACCAGGACGTCATCGCGTTCCTCCCGCCGGGTGCCGAACTGCTCGCCTCCGCGCCGCGATACCCGAACCAGGCGTTTCGGTTGAACCGCTGCGTTTACGGCGTGCAGTTCCACATCGAGACCACCCCGGAGGTCGTGCAGAGCTGGGCGGCGGACGAACCCGACCTCGCCGCCTTCGGCCGTTCGAGTGCATTCGAGACGGACAGCCTCACCCAGGTGCACGCCGATATCGCTGATACGTGGCGGCCCTTCGCGGAACGGTTCGTCCACCTGGTCGATGGGAAGCTCTCCCCCGCACAGGGGACCCGGAACTCGTTGCCCCTGGTATGACAAGGGGGTGGCGCAAACGATAACGCGGCCTTAACGAAGAGCGCTGAACTTCAGGTACCTTGCGGGAAGTCCGACAGGGTACGGAGGTTGGGGTGGACCCCACGCTACTGGTCGTCGTCGTGGTCGCCACGGCGTTGGTCTTCGACTTCACCAATGGCTTTCACGACACGGCAAACGCGATGGCCACGTCGATCGCCACCGGTGCGCTCAGACCCCGTACCGCGACCGCGCTTTCCGCCGTGCTCAACCTCGCGGGCGCCTTTCTGTCCATTGAGGTCGCCAAGACCATCTCCAGTGGACTCGTCGACGACAGCAAGGTCGGGCCCGCGATCGTGTTCGGCGGCCTGATCGGGGCGATCGTCTGGAACCTGTTCACCTGGTTCGTCGGGCTCCCGTCCAGCTCGTCGCACGCGTTGTTCGGCGGACTCATCGGCGCGACCTGGGTCGCCGCGGGCAGCGGCTCGGTGCACTTCTCGAAGATCGTGGAGAAGGTGCTCGTACCGGCGGCCGCGTCACCGGTGATCGCGGGCGTGGTCGCGATGGCGGTCACGTACCTGGTCTACCGGGTGATCAGGGCCAAACGCGGCGGACGAGCCGGTACCGGGTTCCGCGCGGGGCAGATCGTTTCCGCCTCGCTGGTTTCGCTCGCGCACGGCACCAACGACGCGCAGAAGACGATGGGCATCATCACGCTCACGCTGGTCACCTCCGGGCACCTCGCGCCGGGCTCCGCGCCGCCGACCTGGGTCATCCTCAGCGCCGCGCTCGCGCTGGCGCTGGGCACGTACCTCGGTGGCTGGCGCATCACGCACACACTCGGCAAGGGACTCACCGACATCGAAGGCCCGCAGGGGTTCGCGGCGCAGACCAGTTCCGCCGCGGTGATCCTGGTGTCGTCACACCTCGGGTTCCCGCTCTCCACCACGCACGTGTGCTCCGGCGGTGTGCTCGGCTCCGGGCTCGGCAGGCGGGAGGCGCCGGTGCGGTGGGGGCTCGCCGGCCGGATGGTGATCGCGTGGCTGTTCACGCTGCCCGCGGCGGCCGTCGTGGGCGCGATCGCGGGCAAGTTCGCCTCGATGGGTTCGGCGGGCACCATCGGGGTCGGGGTCGTCGGCATCGGGTTCGGGATCGGCATCTACCTCCTGTCCCGCCGGAAGCCGATCACCGCGCACAGCTTCACCGTCCCGGAACCGACCCCGCCCGATCACGACGGCAGGTCACGGCTCTCCGTCTGACCCCCGTTTCCGCGTGCCGACCGGCTACGGTGGATGCCGATGGCAGAACGAGTCCGGCCGACCGCGTCCGCGGCGAGATACGGCTTCACCGACGACCGCGCCGACGCGCAGCTCCGCGCCGCGGGCTGGTGGACCGACACCGGCCCCGCCGAGGGGGCCGCCCCGGTGCTGACAGCGCTGTCCCGCAGCGCCGATCCCGATCTCGCGTTGCGGGGTTTCGACCGCATCAGAGAGGCCGACGAGTCGGGCTGGGCGGTGCTGACCGCGGCGCTCGACGAAGATCCCGTGCTGCGCGCCAGGTTGATCAGCGTGCTCGGCACCTCCAGCGCGCTCGCGGACTTCCTCGCCGCTTCACCCGGCCGTTGGCGTCGCCTGGCCGAGCGGAAGCTGACCAGGGCCGAGGACTACGCGCCGACGCTGCTGTCCGCCGTCGAGGAAGAGGGCCTGAGCGAAGCGGACGCCGAGCAGGCACTGCGCTTCGAGTATCGCGGGCTGCTGCTCGAGATCGCGGCCGCCGATCTTTGCGGCACGGTCGAGCCTTCCTTGGCCCACCCCTCCTACGGTGACGTCGCCGGCTGGCTGACCGCGCTCGCCGAGGCGGCGCTGACGGCGGGGCTCGCGCTCGCGCGGCACATCACCCGCTCCGGCGACGAGGCGCGGCTCGCGGTGATCGCGATGGGTAAGTGCGGTGGCCGGGAGCTCAACTACGTCAGCGACGTCGACGTCATCTTCGTCGCCGACGGCGACCTCCAGCTCGCCACGCGGGTCGCGAGCACGATGATGCGGATCGTCGGCAAGGCGTGCTTCGAGGTCGACGCCAACCTGCGGCCGGAGGGCAAGGCGGGCGCGCTCGTGCGCACGCTCGACGGGCACACGGCCTACTACCAGAAATGGGCGCGCACCTGGGAGTTCCAGGCGCTGCTGAAGGCGAGGCCGGTCGCGGGCGACGCCGAACTGGGCCGGGAGTACGCCGAGATGGTCGCCCCGATGGTGTGGTCGGCGGCCGACCGCGACAACTTCGTGCCCGACGTCCAGCAGATGCGCCGCAGGGTCGAGGGCCACGTGCCTTCGGAACTCATCGAGCGCGAGCTCAAGCTCGGCAGGGGCGGGCTGCGTGACGTCGAGTTCGCGGTGCAGCTGTTGCAACTCGTGCACGGCAGGGTCGACACCGATCTCCACTCGCCGTCCACAATGGACGCACTGGCCGCGCTCGGGAACGGCGGCTACGTCGGCAGGTCCGACGCGGCCGAACTCGAGGCGTCGTACGAATTCCTGCGAACCGTGGAGCACCGGCTGCAGCTGAGGAAGCTGCTCCGCACACACCTGTTCCCCGATGCGTCCGAAAAGGACGAACTGCGGGTGCTGGCGAGGGCGATGGGATTGCGGCCCACCAAAGGGAAGGGCGAGGGGCAGCTGCTGCTCGCCGAGTTCCGCCGTCACGCGCAGCGGATCCGGCGCCTGCACGAAAAACTGTTCTACCGGCCACTGCTGCAGTCCGTCGCGAACGTGCCGACGGAAGCGTTGCGGCTGACCACGAAACAGGCGTCGAGCAGGCTCGCCGCGCTCGGGTACGCGGCACCGGACGGTGCGCTGCAACACATCAAGGCGCTCACCGCGGGTGTGTCGAGGCGCGCTTCGATCCAGGAAGCGCTGCTCCCGGTGCTGCTCGACCTGTTCGCCGACACCCCCGATCCCGACCGTGGCCTGCTGTCCTACCGGAAAGTGTCCGAGGCGCTCGAGGAAACCCCTTGGTACTTAAGGGTTCTTCGCGACGAAGGCGCTGTCGTCGAGCGGCTCGCGTTCCTGCTCGGCACTTCGAAACTGGTGCCGGACCTGCTCGCCAGGGCGCCCGAGGTGCTGCAACTCCTCGGCGACCCCGAGCGGCTCGCCGGGCGTTCACCCGACGAGGTCGCCACGTCCCTTCGCGCCACCGCGCGGCGGCAGCCCGGCCTCAACGCGTCCGTCGCGGCGGCCCGTTCGCTGCGGCGCCACGAACTGCTGCGCGTCGCTTCGGCGGATCTGCTCGGCCTGCTCGACGTGCCCGCGGTGTGCCGTGCGCTGTCGAAGGTGTGGGCCGCCGTGCTGCAGTCCGCGCTCGCGGCGGCGGTGCGGAAGCGCGACGCGGAACTCGGCACCACACCGGCGAAGATCACCGTCATCGCGATGGGACGGCTCGGCGGGGCGGAACTCGGCTACGGCTCCGACGCGGACGTGCTGTTCGTGTGCGAGGCAGCGGAAGGCGTCTCGGACTCCGATGCCGTCCGGTACGCCTCGTCCGTCGCCGAAACCGTCCGCAAGGCGCTCGGCGCGCCGACCGCGGATCCGGCGCTGGTCGTCGACGCGGATCTCCGCCCGGAGGGGCGCAACGGCCCGCTCGTGCGCACCCTCGAGTCCTACCGCGCCTACTACCAGCGCTGGGGCGAGGTCTGGGAAGCGCAGGCGCTGCTGCGGGCCAGGTTCGCGGCGGGAGATCCCGAACTCGGCGACCGGTTCCTCGAAATGATCGGCCCGATCCGCTATCCCGAAGGCGGGCTCGACGCGACGAAGGCCCGCGAAGTCCGCCGCATCAAGGCGCGCGTCGAAACCGAGCGGATGCCGCGCGGCGCCGATCCGACCCGGCACACCAAGCTCGGCCGCGGTGGTCTCGCCGATGTCGAGTGGACGGTCCAGCTCCTGCAGCTCCAGCACGCGCACGAGGTGCCGGGCCTGCGCACTGCGTCCACAGTGGACGCTCTGCGCGCGTTGGCCGAAGCGGGGCTGGCCGAGCAGGCCGACGTCGAGTCACTCACCGAGGCGTGGCTGCTGGCGACGAGGGTGCGCAACGCCGGGATGCTGGTGCGGGGCAAGGCCGTCGACGAGGTGCCCAGCTCCGGCCGCGACCTCGCCTCCGTCGCGCGCGTGCTCGGCTACTCCGCGGACGACGACCCCGGTGAGTTCCTCGACACGTATCGCAAGGTCACCCGCCGGGCTCACGGTGTCGTCGAGCACCTGTTCTACGAAACCTGACCCCGCGAGCCTTACAGTGAACTGGTGAGCGAGCGCGAACCCTTCAGCGTCCGGATCAAGGTGCGGCACTACGAGCTGGACACCCTCGGCCACCTCAACCACGCCGTGTACCACTCGTACGCCGAGGTGGCCAGGCTGGAAATGATCGAGGCGTCCGGCGCTCTCGCCGGACTGCGCGACGACAACATCGCCGCCGTGCTGCTCGAATCGACCGTCCGGTTCAAGCGGGAGCTGCGCGCGGGCGACACCGTCACCGTGACGTGCGACGGCCGGTTCGGCGACGGCAAGGTCTTCTGGCTGGACTCGGTCATCCTCAAGGACGACGGCACGGTGTCCGCCGAGATCGACTGCACGCTGGGGCTGATGGACCTCGACCGCCGCAAGCTCGTGCCGGACCCGCGCGGCATCCTGGAACGTGTCGGCACCGATCTCAAGCTGATCTCCACCGCCGAGTAGCTAGCCGCCGGTCACCGGGTAGTTCAGCGAGATCGACCCGCCGGTCGCGTAGTTCGGCACGTCCGCGCGCGTCGCCTCGCCCTCGGGCGAGGAAAGTGCCTCGTTCATAGCCTTCGCGTCGGCGAAATCGGCCTCGAAGATCGCGAAGTACGGCGACTCCTGACCCGCGGCACGGACGTCGAAGCTGTAGCGCCAGCCGAGGATGTTCGGCAGCTTCTTGACCAGTTCGAGGTGGGTTTCCTCGTAGTAGCGGCGAAAGTGGTCCGGATCGGTGGGCGCGGGGTAGAGCACGACGAGTTTGTGCATGCCCCGAGTAAACACCCTGGCACGAAAAACGGGGCGCCCGCCGAGGTATTCCCTCGACCGGCGCCCCGTGCTTCGGGGTGCGGTTACACGTCCCTGTTTTTAGACGTCGTAGTAGAGCGCGAACTCGTGCGGGTGCGGGCGCAGGCGCAGCGGGTCGATCTCGTGCTCGCGCTTGAAGCTGATCCAGGTGTCGATCACGTCCGAGGTGAACACGCCGCCTTCGAGGAGGTAGTCGTGGTCGCCTTCGAGGGTGTCGAGCACCGTGCCGAGGTCGCCCGGCACCAGCTTCACGTCGCGGGCTTCCTCGGGCGGAAGCTCGTAGAGGTCCTTGTCGATCGGGTCCGGCGGCTCGATCTTGTTCTTGATGCCGTCGAGACCGGCCATCATCATGGCCGCGAACGCCAGGTACGGGTTGCCAGAGGAGTCGGGGCAGCGGAACTCGGCGCGCTTCGCCTTCGGGTTGTTGCCGGTGATCGGGATCCGGACGCACGCGGAGCGGTTCCGCTGCGAGTAGACCAGGCTGACCGGGGCCTCGAAGCCGGGCACCAGGCGGTGGTAGGAGTTCACCGTCGGGTTGGTGAACGCCAGCAGGCTCGGCGCGTGCTGCAGCAGGCCGCCGATGTAGTGGCGCGCGGTGTCCGACAGGCCCGCGTAACCGGACTCGTCGTGGAACAGCGGCGTGCCGTCCTTCCACAGCGACTGGTGGCAGTGCATACCGGAGCCGTTGTCCCCGAACAGCGGCTTCGGCATGAAGGTCGCCGACTTGCCGGCCGCCCACGCGGTGTTCTTCACGATGTACTTGAACAGCTGCAGGTCGTCGGCCGCGTGCAGCAGGGTGTTGAACTTGTAGTTGATCTCGGCCTGGCCCGCAGTGCCCACCTCGTGGTGCGCGCGCTCGATCTCGAAACCGGACCCGGTCAGCTGCTGCACGATCTCGTCGCGGAGGTCGGCGAAGTGGTCGACCGGCGGGACGGGGAAGTAGCCGCCCTTGTACTTGGTCTTGTAGCCGCGGTTGCCGCCCTCTTCGTCGGCGCCGGTGTTCCACCAGCCCTCGACGGAGTCGATCTCGTAGAACGCGCCGTTCTCGGCGGAGTCGAACCGGATCGAGTCGAAGATGTAGAACTCGGCCTCGGGGCCGAAGAACACGGTGTCCGCGATACCGGACTCGGCGATGTACTGCTCGGCCTTGCGCGCGATGTTGCGCGGGTCGCGGCTGTACGCCTCGCGGGTGAAGGGGTCGTGCACGAAGAAGTTGAGCGACAGCGTCTTCTGCTTGCGGAACGGGTCGATCCGCGCGGTCTCCGCGTCCGGCAGCAGCAGCATGTCCGATTCGTGGATCGACTGGAAACCACGCACCGAGGATCCGTCGAAGGCGAGGCCCTCTTCGAAGGCGTCGTTGTCGAACGCCTTGGCGGGCACCGTGAAGTGCTGCATCACACCCGGCAGGTCACAGAACCGGACATCGACGAACTGCACGTCCTCATCGGTGATGAGTCGCTGGATGTCGTCTGGAGTAGTGGTCACCCTCGGTAACTCCTTCGTCTTCGTTGCCCGGCGGTGCTGCGGGCTGCCGCTGTCGCGGCCGCACCGACCTCGGAGCGTGATAGGCCGACCGCCGACGCCGCTTGCGCGTTACTCTCTTCGGCTCACGCTAAGAGCGCGGTGTTGCCCGACCGTCACCCGAATGTTTCGCCGGTGTTAACGGGTCGGCGGATCCCGGTAGTGGACCAGTGCGAGCCCCCTCCTGGCCAGCCCGTTACCCTGGATGGGTGGCGAGATGGACCGGCGAATGGCTGTCCGCTCCCGGCGGGGCCGCGAGCGCTGGCGAGCCGCCGCGCTGGCCGGGCGAGCGGCTGGGCCTGCCGGAAAGCGGTGTCGGATCGGCCGCGACCTTCGGCACCCGCGTGCTGGCCCTTCTCGTCGACCTCGTGCTCGCGTCGCTGGTGACGGCCCTGTTCCGGCGCCCGGATTTCGCCGACTCCGCCGCGATGCAGGCCTACAACTGGTGGGCGGTCGTCACCTGGGCGGTCATCACCGTCGTCCCGGTCACCTTCGCGGGGTTCACCCCCGGCATGGCGGCCACCGGCATCAGGGTCGCCCGGCTCGACGGCGGCGCGCTGGTCGGCCCGGTGCGCGCGCTCGTGCGGGGCGTGCTGACCTTCGTGATCGTGCCCGCGCTGGTGCGCAACCACGACGGGCGCAGCTGGCTGGACCGGCTGACCGGCACCGTCGTCGTCCGCCTTCGCTGAACTCGCGGTAACGAAAACGAGCGGCGAGGACTTCCTCTCGCCGCCCGTTTTTTCGCGTCCGCGGTGTCAGCGCCTGCGGATGGTGCGCTGCACGTTGCGCATCTTCGCGCCCTGCGGCATCGGGCCCTTCGGCATCGCCGCGCCGCGGCTGCCGAGCGCGGCCAGCTTCGCCTCGAGCGCGTCGACCTGGGCGGGCTTGAGGTTGCGGGGGAGCTTCATCAGGTAGCCCTGCAGCTTGCGCAGCGGCACCTGGCCCTCTTCGGTGCCCACGATCACGTCGTAGATCGGCGTCTCGCCGATGAGCCGCGCGACCCGCTTCTTTTCCTGCGCGAGCAAGCCCTTCACCCGGTGCGGCGCGCCTTCGGCGACCAGGATCACCCCGGGGCCGCCCAGTACGCGGTGCACGGCGTCGAGCTGCGTCGTCGCCGCGACGGTCTGCGTCACCCGCCACTTGCCGCGCAGGTTGTCCAGCGCCCACCCGGCGGCGCCGGGCTGGCCGTCCGCCTTCGAGTACACGGTCTTCTGCACCCGGCGGCCGAAGATGATCACGGCGGCGAGCAGGCCGAGCAGGATGCCGAGCGGCAGCAGCGCCCACTGGGCGTTGATCAGGAACCCGATCCCGAACACCACACCCGTGATGACCAGCACCGATCCCAGCATCCACGGGATGAGCGCCTTGTCTTCCTTGCGCTGCATCTTGAACGCTTCGAAGATCTGCCCGCGACGAGCCTTGCCCGCGGCGCGCTTCTCCTTCTTCGCCTGCTTAGCAGCTTCCTTGTCCTGCTTTCCCGCCATATGAGCCAGGATACGGCCGGGCCTGCGCTCCCGGCGCCGCACCCTCTGCGAGGATGCGACGGTGGCCACCGCACTGGGATCCTCGACCAGGCCGGGGTTGCTGGACGCGCTCGACCCCGAGCAGCGGGCTGCCGCCGGCGCGCCCCGCGGGCCGGTCTGCGTGCTGGCAGGCGCCGGCACCGGCAAGACCCGCACCATCACGCACCGCATCGCCCACCTGATCGCTTCGGGGCACGTGGCGGCGGGGCAGGTACTCGCGGTCACGTTCACCGCGCGCGCGGCGGGCGAAATGCGCACGCGGCTCCGGTCGCTCGGCGTGGAAGGCGCGCAGGCGCTCACTTTCCACGCCGCCGCGCGCCGTCAGCTCCGCTACTTCTGGCCCCGTGTCGTCGGCGACCGGCCGTGGGACCTCGTCGACAACAAGTTCCGGCTGGTCGGCCAGGCCGCCAACCGCGCGGGCGCCGGTACCGAGATCGAGACCGTCCGCGATCTCGCGAGCGAGATCGAATGGGCGAAGGCCTCGCTGGTCGCCCCGGACGACTACCCGGCGGTGGCGGCCCGCACCCAGCGCGACACCCCGGTCCCGGTCGCCAAGGTGGCGGAGGTCTACCGCCGCTACGAAGAGGTCAAGAACTCGGCGCAGGTCCTCGACTTCGACGACCTCTTGTTGCACACCACGGCTGCACTGGAAGAGCACGGCGCCGTCGCGCAGGAGTTCCGCGAGCGCTACCGGTGCTTCGTCGTCGACGAGTACCAGGACGTCACGCCGCTCCAGCAGCGCCTCCTCGACGCGTGGCTCGGCGGCAGGGACGACCTGACCGTCGTCGGGGACGCGAACCAGACGATCTACTCGTTCGGCGGCGCCTCGCCCCGTTCGCTGCTCGAATTCACGCGGCGCTTCCCGGAAGCCACCGTGGTGCGGCTCGAACGCGACTACCGGTCCACGCCGCAGGTCGTCGACCTGGCGAACCGGGTGATCGGCGCGGCACGCGGGCGGCCAGCCGGGTCGCGGCTCAAGCTGATCGGGCAGCGTCCGGCGGGACCGGAACCGCGGTTCGCCGAATACGACGACGAAACGGCGGAGGCGGGCGCTGCCGCGGCACGGATCCGCCAACTGCTCGACGGCGGTGTCGCGGCCAGTGAGATCGCGATCCTCTACCGCGTCAACGCGCAGTCCGAGGCGTACGAGCAGGCGCTGACCGAGCTGGGCATCCCGTACCTGGTGCGCGGGGGAGAGCGGTTCTTCGCGCGCGCCGAGGTGCGCCAGGCGATGAGCGCGCTGCGGGTGGCCTCCGCCGACGAAGGCGCCGTCGGCGGGCGGGATCTCGTCACGTCCGTCCGACGAGTGCTCGCCAGGGTCGGCCTCACGGAGCAGCCGCCCGCCGGTGGGGCGGCCAAGGAGCGCTGGGACGCGTTGCTCGCCCTCGTCGAACTCGCCGAAGAGCTCGCGACCGTTGTCGAAGGTGCCGATCTCGCCAGGTACGTCGCCGATCTCGACCAGCGCGCCGCCGCGCAGCACCCGCCGACGGTCGAGGGCGTCACGCTCGCGTCGTTGCACGCCGCGAAGGGCCTCGAATGGGACGCGGTGTTCCTCGTCGGGCTGGCCGAGGGGACCATGCCGATCCTGCACGCGGATGGCGACGACAGCGCGATCGAAGAGGAGCGGAGGCTGCTCTACGTCGGCGTCACGCGGGCGAGGGAGCACCTGTCGCTCAGCTGGGCGCTGGCCCGCAATCCCGGCGGCCGCCGGCACCGCAGGCGCAGCCGGTTCCTGTACGGGCTGATCCCCGAGGACCACCCCGCCGCGCGGGTCGCGCGGGCGCAGGCGGAGCGGTCCGGGAGCAAGGCGCGGTGCCGGATCTGCGGCGGCGTGCTGACCGAGACCATGGAGATCAAGCTGAGCAGGTGCTCGCGTTGTCCGTCCACTGTGGACGAGGACCTGCTCGAGCGGCTGAAGGCGTGGCGCGGTGACCGGTCGCGCGAGCTCAAGGTGCCCGCCTACGTCGTGTTCACCGACGCGACGCTCGTCGCGATCGCCGAGCAGCGGCCCACCGACGACCACGCTCTGGTGTCGATCTCCGGGATCGGGGCGAGCAAGCTCGAGCGGTTCGGCGCCGAGGTTCTCGCCGTGGTGCGCGGCCGGTAGCCTCTGCGGTACGGTCGTACCACTCGGCCGCGTGCGACGGGGGTTCCGCGCGGCGTAACCGCTGATGGGGGATGATTTTCGCCGCTTCGGCGAGAATCTTCAAAAATAGGTTGCACGGTCCTCGACGGGACCAATAACCTGCAAGCACCGAAGTCGGAAGGCCTCGGGGAAAGCTTCGCCGACCGGTCTCGGTCAGCTACCGACAGTGAAAGGTGGTGTCCCACGATGATCACGATCTTCAAGATCGGCAACCCGGGCACCACGCTGTCCCGCGCCACCGAGCGCGTAAACGCTGGCCTGGGTAATGGCACGTTCGGCGCTCCCCGTTGGACCGAGGTGAACGAATGCAGCCGCCGTGCGTCGCGGCCGCGTCACACCTATGTCCTCGCCACCGCCACTGCCACCGATGTCTTCGTGCCGACCGCGGCGTTCGATGCCGCGCGTCCGGGCACCGCCGATGTCAAGCCGATGGCCGATGGGCAGCTGGTCATCCAGCCCCATGTTCCGCAGTCTCCTCTCGAGAGAAGTCCCTGACACGTCGTCAGGACGACAGGCTCACGAAGGCCGCGGAACCGGAAACGGATCCGCGGCCTTCGTGTTTTTCATGGTCGGTTCCTGGTCCGGCCGAGTCACTGTCCACTTTCCACCGTCAGAAAATCAGTACGACCCAAAGGAGAACGGGAATGTCATCGGCAATCGCCTTCGCGTCAGAGGGGGCGTTACCCGACGTGTTCACCCAGGCCGCAGGTCTCGGGGTGGGGGATCTCATCGACGCGGTCGCGGCACCGGAGTCGGCACTGCCGTGCCGGTCCGGCGACGCGGACCTCTGGTTCGCGGAGACCCCGGCCGACCTCGAGCGTGCCAAGGGCCTCTGCGGCGACTGCCCGGTTCGGGCGGCCTGCCTCGCCGGGGCACTGGCCCGGCGTGAGCCGTGGGGTGTCTGGGGCGGCGAGATCTTCGAGCGCGGCGCCGTCGTCGCGAGGAAGCGTCCTCGCGGCCGTCCGCGCAAGAACCCCGTCGAGCACGCTGGTTCCGACGCTCCGAAAGCGGCGTCCGCGAAGAGGAGCGCTGCGGCATGAGCACGACGTCCCTGACGACTCGAAAGCTTCAGCCATCGCTCGGTGAACCGAGCGCGACTCCGATCCCGATCAAGGAGATCACCGAGATGTTGATCTACGAAGAACTGTCCAGAGCACGAATACACGACTCCAGGGAGGCGACGCAGGTACGCCAGGCGCTCGACCTCCGGTCCGCCCGCAGGTGGGACCGGATCGCGCGCTGGGCGGCGAAGCGAGCCAGGCAATTCGACAGCTGATCCACTGCTGAACCGTCACTGAGTCGAGCGAGGCCGCCGTCCCGTCCGCGGGACGGCGGCCTTCGTCGTGGGCTCGACCTGCGGGTTCCTTGGCGATATGGGAGCAGGGTATTGCGAGCGCAGGCCGCGAAGTGATACGCATACTCAACGCATGCGTTAGGTATGCCAACGACAAAGGAGTCGAGCATGTTCGTGCGCCGCCAGGCACCTCCCGCGCTGGACGAGTCGGTCGTCGACGCGTTGTCGAAGGTCCAGACCTCCACCCTCGGCCATCTGCGCGACCACGGTTTCCCCCGCGGGCTCACCCCGATCCGGCGCCCGCTCGGGTTCGTCGGATCCGCGTTCACCGTGCGGCTCCCGCATCTCGACTCGACGGCGCTGCACGTCGCCGCCGACGAGGTGCGTCCGGGGGACGTACTGGTCGTCGACCAGTCCGGGGACACCCGCTCCTGTTTCGGCGGCATGGTGGCGTTCACCTCCGCCACACGGGGCGCGGTCGGCGCGGTCGTGTCGGGCTCGATCAACGACGTCGACGAGATCCTCGAACTCGGGCTGCCGGTCTTCTCGGCGGGCGTTTCGGCGCGCACGACGCGCATACTCGGCGTCGAAGGGGCGATCAACGTGCCGGTCACGGTCGGCGGGGTGGTGGTCAACCCCGGTGACGTGGTCTTCGGCGACTCCGACGGGGTCGCCGTGGTCAGCCGCGAGGAGGCGCTCGACCTGGCGGCGATCCTGGCCGGGAAGGAAGCGCTCGAGCCGGAGTTGAAGGAGAAGATCACGGTCGGGGGCAAGCTTTCCGAGTGGTCCGGTGCGCTCGCGCACTTCGAGGCCGGCCTCGGCGACCGAGCCGAGTGACGCGGAGATGACCGCCACGAATAGTTCGCCGGACGCCACGGGCACGGCGGGCCAGGGGCTGTTCTCCGGCAGGCTGCGGTGGTTCATCGCGGGCGGGTTGCTGCTGCCGGTGACCTTCGTGATGAGCATGGACCGCGCCGCGATGACCGTCGCCGCGCCGGTCATCCAGAAGGAATACGGGTTCACCGTCACCGAGATGTCGGTGATCCTCACGTCGTTCTGGTGGGCCTACGCGCTGTTCCAGGTGCCCGGCGGGCTGCTCGCGAAGCGGTTCGGCCCGCGCCGGGTGCTGGCGCTGGCCGGGATCTGGTGGTCGGTCTTCACCTTCCTGACTCCGTACGGGGTGGTGTTCCTCGGGTTCGTCGTGATCAGGATCCTGCTCGGCCTCGGGCAGGCGGCGGACTGGCCGACCTCCGTCTACACGCTCCAACGCTGGTTCCCCCGCCGCGAGCAGTCGAGGGCGAATTCGCTGCTGTTGTGCGGGCTCTACCTCGGCAACGTGATCGGCTCGCCGCTGGTCGTCTGGATCATCGACAGTTTCGGCTGGGAAGACTCCTTCCACGTGTTCGCGATCGTCGGGTTCGTGCTGGCGCTGTTGTGGTGGTGGGTGGTGCGGGACGAGCCGCGCTCGCACCCGCACGCGTCCGCGGCCGAGGTGCGCCACATCGAATCGGACCGGCAGCGGACCGAAACCGAGGCGACCCTGCCGTGGCGGGCGTTCGCCCGCTCCGGCCAGTTCTGGGCGATCGGCGCCCAGTACGCGTGCCTGCTGCTGATCCAGGGTTTCTTCGCCACCTGGCTGCCGACCTACCTCGTCGACGCACGCGGGCTTTCGTTGAAGGAAATGGGTTTTCTCGGCTCCTTGCCCTGGGTCGCGATGATCGTCGGAGTGTTCGGCATGGGCGCGCTCAACGACCGCGTGTTCCGACACTGGCGCGGGCGCGTGCGGATCGCCTCGGCCGGATACCTCTTGGCCGCCGCGTTCCTCGTGCTCGGCGCGCTCTCGACCAGCGTGCCGGTGCTCATCACCTGCCTGTGCCTGAGCCTCGGCGCCGTCGGGGTCGTCCAGGTGCACGTCTGGGCGGCGTGCCAGGACCTCGGCGGCGGTTACTCGGCCACCGTCACCGGCTGGACGAACCTGTGGGGCAACCTCATGTCGGCCGCGGGCCCGTTGTTCACCGGCATCCTGGTCGGGATCGGCGGCGACTGGGTGCTGGCGATGGGCATCCTCGCGATTTCCGGTCTGCTCGGCGCTGTTTGCTGGTTCTTCGTGCACCCCGAACGGCCGTTGCGGGCACCGGCGCGTCCTTCCTCCTCTCTCTCCAGAAAGGCTGAATCATGTCCCTTCCCGTCGCGGTGGCCCAGTTCGCCGCCGGTCTAGACAAGCAGGAGAACCTCAAATTCGTCAGCGAGGGCATCAAGGCCGCCGCCGACCGCGGTGCCCGCCTCGTGGTGACGCCTGAGTTCGGGATGTACCACGATCCGGCGAAGGAGAGTGAGGACACCTCCTATCCCGAACCGCTGGACGGACCTTGGCTTTCCAGCGTCCGTGAAGTCGTTCGCGACGCGGGTGTGCACGCCGTCGTGGGTTTCGCGGAACGCCTCCCAGAGGAGTCGCGCGCGGCGAACACGGTCGTCGCGATCGCCCCGGACGGCTCGTTTTCCGCGCTGTACCGCAAGGTCCACCTCTACGACGCGTTCGGCTACCGCGAATCCGACACGGTCGTCCCCGCCGAGATCACCGACCCGGCGACCTTCGAACTCGACGGTTTCACCTTCGGCATCCAGACCTGTTACGACATCCGTTTCCCGGAAAGCTCGCGACGGCTCGTCGACGGTGGCGCCGACGCGCTGCTCGTGCCCGCGGCCTGGGCGGCGGGCCCCGTCAAGGAAGAGCACTGGCTCACCCTGCTGAAGGCGCGGGCCATCGAGAACACCAGCTATCTGCTCGCCGCGGGGCAGACCGGCCCGCACTGCACCGGGCAGAGCGTGATCCTCGACCCGATGGGCGTCGTACTGGCAGGCGCGGGGGAGGCGCCCGGCACCGCCGTCGCCGATCTCGACCCGGCGCGGATCCAGTCGGTGCGCGGCAGGAATCCGGCGCTGGAAAACCGCCGCTTCCGCGTCGTCCCCACGTGAGCGCCCGGTGTGCCGGATCGCCACGGTCCGGCACACCGGCCGCGCCGCGCTGGCCTGTCACCGTCGATGACTCTCCGCCTAGACTGGACGAGTCCCGCAGTCCCGAGTCAGGAGCGGCAGTGAGCGCCCCGTTCGCGAGCACCGGATCACCTCCCGTGCTTCCCGAGGCCAGCCGGCCCGCCGACCAGCCCGCGAAGGACTTCGTCTACCAGTACGTCAAGCAGCTGATCGTCGATCTGGTCCTGCCGCCGGGGCACATCGTCACCGAAATGGACATCGCGAAGGTCACCGGTCTGTCCCGCACGCCGGTGCGGGAAGCGTTCCTGCGCTTGGACGCCGAGCGGCTCCTGCAGCTGCTGCCGCGGCGAGGCGCGCTCGTCACCGAGGTGACCGCCCGGCAGATCCGCGAGCTCTCCACCACCCGCCTGGTGCTCGAGCAGTACGCGGTACGCGAGATCGTCGAACGGAACGTGGACGTCTCGGGGGTGCTCCTTCCCCTGATCGACAAGCAGCGCGCCCTGCTGGCGGACCACGCCGGGTACCCCGAGGTCATCGCGTGCGACCGCGAGTTCCACACGTCCATCATCCGCGCGGTCGGGAACACCGAACTGACCGAGCTCTACCGCTCGATGGGCGACCGGCAGCAGCGCACGGGAGTGGTCGCGTTTTCGGTGCAGCCAGGCCGTGCCGAAATGGCCGTCGAGCATCATCAGCGGCTCGCCGACGCACTCGGCCGCGGCGATCTCGCCGATGCCCAGGCCGCACTCCGCGAGCACCTCGACCGGCACGCCTGGGACCTCGAAAGGTTTCTTCCCTGACCCGCAAGGTCGTGTTAAATGACCTGCGTGGCAGCGCACACGCACGATGACATCGACTGGTCCGAACGCCTCTCCGCGCTGCGCCGCGCCGACGAGCTCGATGTGGCCGCCACCGCCGCGGTGGCGGAGCGCCTGGTCGCGGATCTCCCTCCTCGCCCGGTCGTGGTCGACGCCGGGTGCGGCGCGGGCGGGATGAGCAAGGCGTTCGCGGCCGCGCTCGCCGCGAGGTCCGGCGGCACCCTCGTGCTCGTCGACGCCGTGCCCGAACTGCTGGCGGCCGCCGCCGAGATCGCCGCACCCGCGGCCGCCGGTCTGGTCGAGATCGAGCAGTACCGCGCCGACGCGGCCGAGGGCCTGCCGTTCCTGCCCCCGGTGGACCTCATCTGGGCGTCGGGCATGGTGCACCACCTTCCCGATCAGCAGGCCGCGGTCACCGCGTTCGCGGGCGCGCTCAAGCCCGGCGGTGTGCTCGCGCTCGGCGAAGGCGGGCTCGACATCCGTTGCCTGCCGTACGACCTCGGCGTCGGAGAACCCGGCCTCGAAGGACGGCTTAACACCGCACGCGAAGCCTGGTTCCTCGACATGAGGACGACCATGCCCGGCGCGGTCCGCATGCCGTACGGCTGGGGTCGCGCGCTGGCCGAGGCCGGTCTGACCGGCGTGAGTTCGTTCAGCTACTTGCTTGACCATCCGGCTCCCCTTTCCGAGCTGGCTCGCGACTACGTGCTCGAACGGCTCGACTGGTTCGTCAAGGTGTGCGGCGACCGGATCGGCGAGGCCGACCAAGCCGCTGTTCGCGCACTGCTCGACCCGGAGGCACCCGAGTACGCGGGAAACCGCGCGGATCTGTTCATCCTCGGTGCCCGGACCGTCCACCATGGACGGTCCGAGTGACCGGGGTGCCCGCAGTGCGGTGCTATCGCTGCGGACGTGGCCAGGACGCGCAGAAGAATCCGATGGACGCCCTGGCATGGGTTTCCGAACACGAACGCGGCCGGGTCCGGCATCTGTGCCCGGACTGCGCGCGCTCCCACACGAGGGACATCGAGGGCAAACTTCCGGGCGAGTACTGGTGATTCCGGCATCTGGTTTGTCTACTGTAGACGCAAGATGGCTCATGCCGCGGCCAGCATGCCCTGTGCGATGACCGGCGGTCGTTCGCGCCGCGCGGCGCGAACGAACGCGCGCACCAGTTCCTCCCGCACGCAGGCGGGGGAGTCCTGGAGCATGCCCGCCGCGGTGCGGACGACCACGACCCCGGCTGCGCGGAGCGCGAGGTGGCTCATCTTTCCGCCCGCTTCACCGGTCCCGCGCGCGCCGAACTGCCAGGCGACGCCGACCTCGTCCCACCAGGCGTCGGCCAGTCCGATCGGCCGGTCGAGCCGATCGCACACGGTCACGTTCCAGGCGGGCGGCGGCAAGGGAACCGTGCGCAGCAGGCGCCGCGCCATGCCTTGGACGTAGGTGTCGCCGAGGGAACCGAGGCCGCGCAACGTGTCGCGGACCGCCCTCGTGCCGCGCTGGTTACCCGCCTCGAGCTCGGCGTTCAGATCCGCTCCGGTGCAAAGGCCGTAGTACACCGGGAGCGACAGCAGACGCCGCAGCCGATCGGGATCGGTCTCCCACCGCGCGGCATCAATCGTCGCCCGCGCCACCGGTGCGAACGGGAGCCCGTCGACGAGGACTGGTTCCGGCAGCCGCGCTGTCCGCTCGTGGGTCGCGAAACCGTGCGGGAGGATGCGTCGCGTTGTCGGGAGGAGCAGGTGCACCGTGCGCGACCTCGGCAACGCGATTCCGTGCGCGCACAAGGCATCGACCCCGGTGACGACGACGGGCGGGCCCGCTCGCGTCACCGCCGCTCGCAGTTGTTGGTTTCGGGTGGGTTCACCGTTGCTGAGGAGAAGCACTCCTGGCAGCAGGCGCCGCCACGGACCGCCAGGGCGGCATCGGCCGGCGATCGTGCTGCCGGAAACGCCTGCCTCGCGCAGGGTGTGGATGCTGGACACGAAATCGACCACCCCGGACGGGAGGTCGGTTCGGACGTTGCTCGGACGAGTCATGACGAAAGCGTCCTGCGCCGCGGGGTGCCGCGGTAGCCGGTCCGGCGAACTGTGGACAGATTCGGGCCGCGAACGGCATTTTCGTGCGGATCAGCGTCCGGCTGTGGACAACTCGGCCCGATTCGAGGATCAGGCGGCGAATCCCGGCTGCCACCGCTCCACAATTGATCTCGCGGGGATTTCCGCGTCGAGCTGGCACAAAATGCCGGTCGACCCGGCGGTGACCCGGTGGATCAGCAAGTACTCGGGAGGGAGGTTCAACGAGCGGCCGGTGCGGAAGTCCTGGCCCCTGGTGTCGCCGATGCGGCCGGCCTGGCGCTGCATCCACTTGCGCGTGAAGTGGAAGGTTTCGGTGGCCAGTGGTTCGGTGAAAGGGGCCAGATAGGCGAGTACGTCGTCGGGGTCGAGTTCGGTCCCCTGCCGCACGAAGCCCGAGCTGCGCAGCAGGGACATCAGTTCGCGGGAACGGCCGCCGAGCGCGAGCCTGGTCATCTCGCCGAGATGGCTGGGGATCCCGTCCGGCAACCGGGCCACGGCGCCGAAGTCGATGACGCCGAGCCTGCCGTCTTCGAGCAGCATGAAGTTGCCGGGGTGCGGGTCCGAGTGCAGCAGGTGCGCGCGCTCGGGGGAGGAGTAGTGGAACTCGGCGAGCAGGGTGCCCACGTGGTCCCTCGTCGGCTTGTCACCGGAGGAGATGATCCGGGAAAGGGGAGTGCCATCGATCCATTCGCTCACCACGACCTTCGGGGCGCTCGCCACGATCCTGGGCACGACGACCCGGGGATCGCCGTCGAGGACCTTCGCGAACGCGCGCTGGTTGTCGGCTTCCGCGCGGTAGTCCAGCTCTTCGTTCATCCTCGCCGCCAGCTCGGCGAGGAGAGGCTTCACCTCGGTGCCCGGTACCAGTGCCTGGAACAGCCTGCTGAACCGCTGGAGCTGGCGCAGATCGCTGCGCAAGGCCTCGTCGGCGCCCGGGTACTGGACCTTGACCGCGACCTCGCGGCCGTCGTGCCACACGGCGCGGTGCACCTGGCCGATGCTGGCCGCGGCGGCGGGCTCGTCGTCGAACTCGCGGAAGCGCTCGCGCCAAGCCCTGCCCAGCTGTTCGGTCAGCACCCGCCGCGTCTGGCGGATGGGCATCGGCGGGGCCGCTGCCTGCAAGCGGGTGAGCGCGTCGCGGTAGGGCTCCGCCATCTCGTCGGGCACGGCTGCTTCGAAGACGCTCAGCGTCTGGCCGAACTTCATGGCTCCGCCCTTGAGCGTGCCGAGGACTTCGAACAGCTGCTCGGCGGCCTTGGCGGACAAGGCCGCGTTGACCTCCTTGGCGCTCTGCCCGGTGAGCCGCCGCCCCCAGCCGCCGACCGCGCGTCCGGCGATGCCGAGTGGCAGGCTGGCGAGCTTCGCCGTGCGGGCCGCCGTCCGGTGCGGGATCGCGGATTCGGTCCGGTCCTCGGCTGCGTCGTGGGATTCCGTCACCCGAACGATTCTGCCTTGCCGTCGTTGATCGGCGCAGCCGATCAAGGGAGTGGATCGGCGCTACGCCATCGGGCGTAGCCCGCCCGCCGGGCGGCAGCCGCAGTCCGGGTGCGGTGGTGCGGGGCGGTGCGCGACGGTGCCGTCGAACGTGTCGACCTCGAGCGTCGTCTCCCAGGTGGGTGGCCGTTGTTCCGCGGAGAGCAGTGCACGCAGCGACTGGACGCAGGCCAGCGCCGCCGTCGCGGACACGTCACTGAGGTCGGCCCGTTGTCTTCGCCCGGCGAGCTGGCTCGCGACCAGCGGCCAGCGCCCGTCCCGGTCCGCGTGGTGCAGGTCCACGCAGCGGAGGCAGCTGCTGCGCCCGGGGATGACCAACGGGCCGACGAAACCGCGCCCGTCGCGCACTCCTGCTCGCAGGTGCGTGACGCCGTCGGCGACCAGGTCCGCCACCAGTTCGGGCGCGGGGACCATCGCGTCGGCCAGTACCGCGAGATCGGGGAGCCTGCCGCTGAGCTTGCCGGTCTTGACGCGGGGGTTCGCCCGCTGGAGGAGTTCGGCGGACGCGGTCCGGCGCTGCCGTCCGAGATCGGCGTCGGAGTACCCGGCGCCGAGCTCGTCCTCGCCGATCAAGCCGTCTGCCTCGATCCGCACGTGCCCGACCCCCGCGGCCGCGAGCAGTCCGGCGACCGCCGAGGTGAGCCTGCCCGTGCCGTAGACGACGATCGAGTAGCCGGCTCGGTCAGCCGTCGTCTCGCGCCGGGTCCGGCCGGTCCGTAGCGACCAGAACGCGGCATCGCGGATCACCGGCGCGCTCGTGCGCGGTTCGTCGGCGTCTTCGAGGAATCCGAGTTCGGTGAGTTCGGTGAGCAGGTCCCTCAGCTCCTCGACGTGTTGTTCGCCCTCAGCGAGCGCCAGCAGATCGGTGGTGCTGGTACTGCCGTCGAGCCGCCGGAGCGCGGAAAGGATGTCGGGCGCGACATCGCGGGCGACGACGCTGTGCACGGGGTCCACGCCGAACTGGACTTGCCCGCCGCCGCGTTCCAGCACGTCCAGGCCGGGAAGCAGCTTCGGCTTTGCCGGGAGGAGCACCTCGGCCGCTGCGAAATCGTGTTCGGTCATGTGCACAGGGTGACAGAGTTTCGGGGCCCTGAAAGGGGAAACCGAGGTTGTCCACAGGGTGATTCAGGTGTGGACAACTCGGGGGATGTGACTTTGCAGCCATCGGAGTTGTCGGCACTTGGTCGTACCGTGGATAGGTGGCCGAAGCACGGGTGCCCCCGCGGAAGAGCGGGGGAGAGACGTTCCAGAGAACGGAATCCGAATACCGGAAGATCGAAGTGCGGCGCAGCGCGCGGCGCCGCCGGACAGTGACCGCCTACCGGGACGGTGACACGCTGGTCGTGCTCATCCCGGCGAAGATGAGCCGCGCCGAAGAGGAACACTGGGTCGCCGAGATGGAGCGCAAGCTCCAGCGCACCGAACATCGCAGGGCGTCGCCGGCGCGGGCTTCGGACACGGCGCTCGCACTGCGGTGCGCGCAGCTGTCCGCCCGCTACCTGGACGACGCGGACGGCCCGGCGAGCGTCCGCTGGGTGCCGCCGATGCGCACGCGCTGGGCGTCGTGCACGCCGTCGGACGCCACGATCCGCGTGAGCGAGCGGCTTCGGGACGTGCCGTCGTGGGTGCTCGACTACGTACTCGTGCACGAACTCGCCCACCTGCAGGTCGCGGGGCACAACGCCCGGTTCTGGGCGCTCGTGCACCGCTATCCGAAGGCCGAGCGGGCCATCGGGTACCTCGAAGGGCTTTCCGCGGCGGCGGGATGGGGGATCAGCGAACTGGACAACGACGAGTAGCCAGCCCTCGCCACTGGTCGGCTTGATCGGCGGGCAAGCGGACGGCCCTGCTCACGCGGCTTCGCGAAGTGAGGCGAAGTAGGCGGGCACCAACGGACGTGCGGGCCACCTCGTAGCCGAGGTGGCCCGCACGGCGTCCTGCTCAGTCCTTGCTGCCCGAGTCGCCGTCTTCCGGTTTCTCGGCGGGCTTCTCGTCGGCCGACTTCGCTTCTTTTTCCGCCCGTTCGGTGCGTTCGAGTTCGGCGATCGGGTCCAGGTCGTCGGCGGGCTGTTC
Organism: Amycolatopsis sp. CA-230715; assembly: GCF_018736145.1. Taxonomy (GTDB): domain Bacteria; phylum Actinomycetota; class Actinomycetes; order Mycobacteriales; family Pseudonocardiaceae; genus Amycolatopsis. The sequence goes on along the minus strand of NZ_CP059997.1, from coordinate 2,694,176 downwards.
ACCCAGGTGCTCGGCGAACTCCATCGGGTCGTCCAGATCGGTGGCGTTCGGCAACAGGTCCGGGTGGCTCCACAGGCCGTCCCGCTTCTCGGTGCCGTGCTGGTCGCCGACGAGCTTCCAGAGCGCCGACGCCGCGCGCATGCGCCGCGGCCGCAGTTCGAGGCCGACGAGGGTGGCGAAGGTCTGCTCCGCGGGCCCGCCCGTCGCGCGGCGGCGGCGCAGGGTCTCCCGCAGCGCGTCGGCGCCGGGGAGACGGTCCCCGATCGCTTCGGCGACCACCACGTCGACCCAGCCTTCGACCAGCGCGAGCAGGGTTTCCAGGCGGCTCAGCGCGGCCTGCTGCTCGGGGGTGGTCTGCGGTTCGAGCAGGCCGGAGGACATGGCCTCCTCGATCGCGGCCGGGTTGCTCGGATCGATCCGGCCCGCGATTTCCTCGAGGCCCGAGATGTCCACCTTGATGCCCTTGGCGAACTCCTCGACGGTCGCCAGCAACCGCTGCCGCAGCCACGGCACGTGCGCGAACAGGCGCTGGTGCGCCGCCTCGCGCGCGGCGAGGAACACCAGCACCTCGCTGCTCGGCAGCTCGAGGCCCTCGGTGAACTTCTCCACGTTCGCGGGGAGCAGCGCGGACGTCGCGGCGGGACCGAGCGGGAGGCCGACCTCGGTCGAGGTCAGCACTTCGGAGGCGAGCTGGCCGAGCGCGTTGCCCAGCTGGGACCCGAACGCCATGCCGCCCATCTGGCCGACCATGGACAGCAGCGGGCCCGCGGCCTGCTTCGCCTCGTCGGGCAGCGCCTCGACCCACGCGCCCGAGACCTGCTTGGCCACCGGGTCGCACAGCCGCTGCCACGTGGGCAGCGTCTTCTCCACCCAGTCCTTCGGCGTCCACGCCACCGAACTGGTCGCGCCCGCGGGCAGGATCGTCGCGGAGTCGAGCCACAGTTCGGCGAGGTGCGCGGCGTCGCGGACCGCCGTGCCCGCGTCTCCGCTGGCCGCGCCCGAGGCGCCGGACGCGAAGCCGAGCTTGACCTCGCCGGTGCCGCCGAGGTTCTGCAACGCGATCTGCTTCGCCAGGTCGTAGTTCACCGGGCCGGTCGAGCTGCCCGCCTGGCTGAGCATCTGGCCGAGCTGGCTGAGCATCTGTCCCAGCTGGCCGAACGCGTCGGCACCCGGCTGCTCCTGGCCACCGCCGCCCGATGGCTCGTTGTCACCACGCTTGTCGGGATCGGGAAGTCCGAAGCCGAAGGGGAGATTGCTCATAAACACCACCGTACGCGGGTCGGGCAGGGTTGAACTCGCCAGCCGACGCATGGCGTGGCCTGCACTCGGGTCGTACACCGGTCACCGTACGCTGTCTCGGGTGAGCGAGCGCCCCGACGAAACCGCAGCCCATGGCACCCAGCGCCCTGGTGCCACCGCCGCCGCTGAACCGGGCCCCGACCAGGGCACCGGTGAGCCGGGCGGGAGCGCGACCGAGCATCCGCAGGGCCCGCGCGGCCGCACCATGACCCGGCGCACCTGGACGCTGGTGGTGAGCTTCCTGCTGGTGGTGGCCTTCGGCCTCACCGGCGCGTTCGTGCGCGTGCCGTACGTGGCCGTCGGGCCGGGCCCCACCTACGACACCCTCGGGCAGGCCGGCGGCAAGCCGGTCATCGAGATCAACGGTCAGCAGACCTACCCGACCGCGGGCGAGCTGCGGATGACCACCATCTCGCTGACCGACGAGGTGACCCTCTTCGGCGCGCTCGGCCTCTGGGTGAGCGGGCGGTACGCGCTGGCGCCGCGGGAGGACTACTACAAGCCGGGCGAGAGCGACGAGCAGGTCAAGAAGGAGAACGTCAAGCAGTTCCAGGACTCGCAGAGCAACGCCGAGGTCGCGGCGCTGCGCCACCTCGGGTTCCCGACGAAGGTGCTCGCCAACAACGTCGTCGCGGGCAGCCCCGCCGATCACGTGCTGTCCGCTGGCGACCGGCTCCTCACGGTCAACGGGAAGCCGATCTCGAAGGAAGAGGACGTGCGCGCCGCGCTGGCGGGCACCAAACCGGGCGAGACGATCTCGCTGAGCTTCCAGCACGAGGGCCAGCCGCAGCGCACCGAGACGCTCACGCTCGCGCAGAGTTCGGACCAGCGCAAGGAGGGCTTCATCGGCCTGTCGCCGGTCGACCGCGCCGACGTGCCGTTCGACGTGAAGATCTCGCTCCAGGACGTGGGCGGGCCGTCGGCGGGCCTGATGTTCGCGCTGGCGATCGTCGACCGGTTGACCCCCGGCGAGATGGTGGCGGGCGAGCACGTCGCGGGCACCGGCGAGATCGACGAGAAGGGCAACGTCGGCCCGATCGGCGGTATCTCGTTCAAGGTCGTCGGCGCGCGGGAGGCGGGCGCGACGGTGTTCCTCACTCCGGCCGCCAACTGCACCGAAGCCGCGGCGGCCGTGCCGGACGGGCTCAAGCTGGTGAAGGTGACCAATTTGGACAGTGCGCTCGACGCGCTCGAGGACCTGAAGGCGGGGAGGCCGACACCATCGTGCTGAGCCCGGCTACGGCGCCAGCGTGGCGCGGAGCGCGTCGACGAGGTTCGGCGCCAGTTCGGGATGCTCGATGATCTCGTCCACCGCGTCTCCTTCCGCCGCGCCGCGCAGCCGCATGACGCACGCGCCGGGACCGTCGCCGCGCACCACGGCGGCGACCAGCCTGGCTTCGGTGCGCTGGGGGTGGTCGGCGGCGGCCTGGCGGAGGCGCTGCGCGTCGTCCTGCTCGGCCGTGGGCAGATCGGCCTCCGCTTCCGGCGGCAGCACGATGATCTCCTGCGCCAGTGCGCACCCCGCGACGACGTCCGGCCAGGCGATCCTGGCGAGCGAGTCGGCCAGATCGCCTTCCGGCAACGGTTCCTGCGCCACCGGGGTCAGCGTGCCGGGCTCGCCGAGCTGCCCCGCCAGCTCGGGCTGCTCCGCGAGCAGCGTTTCCGTCGGCACCAGCGCGAACAGCTGGGGTTGCTGGTCCCACCCGCCCGACGCGACGAACTCCTCGACCTCGCGGGCCAGGTTCGCCACGGCGGTGCCCGGCACTTCTTCCGCGCTGCTTTCCATGGCGCCATCGTCGCAGGCACCCCCTTAGCCTGCCGCGCCAGCGTCCGGTTTGGGTGGTTGTCGGGAACTCGACAGCCCCTCCGTAGAGTTAGGTGACCAGGGGCCGGATTCCGTTCCGGCGCCGGTGAGAACAAGATTCACGAGATCAGGAGCGTGCGCAGTGGCCACTCGGCCCCCTGTCAGCCTGCCGAAGCTGTCCCGGCGTAGCCGGATTCTGCTGATCATCGCCGCCGTGCTCGTGCTGGCTCTGCTGCTGGGCGCGCGGTTGCTCGGGACCTACGTCGACTGGCTGTGGTTCGGCGAGGTGGGCGGGCGCAGCGTCTTCAACACCATCCTGTTCACCAGAATCGCGTTGTTCTTCGCGGTCGGCCTCTTCGTCGGCGGCACGCTGGCGATCAGCCTGATGATCGCCTACCGGACGCGCCCGGTGTTCGTGCCGCTCTCCGGTACCGACGACCCGCTGGCCCGGTACCGGTCGACGGTCGTCGCGCGCATCCGGCTGTTCGGCATCGGGCTCCCGGTGATCGCCGGTGTCGTCGCGGGCGCGAGCGCGCAGGGCGAGTGGCAGCGCGTGCAGCTGTTCCTGAACGGCACCACCTTCGGGCAGAAGGACGCCGAGTTCGGCAACGACGTCGGCTTCTACGCCTTCGATCTGCCGTTCTACAACTGGCTGCTCGGCTGGGTCTTCATCGCGCTCGCGGTCGGTTTCGTCGGCGCGCTCATTTCGCACTACTTGTTCGGCGGGATCCGGCTCGCCGGCCGCGGCGGGCAGCTCACCAGCTCGGCGCGCGTGCAGCTGCTGGTCACCGTCGGGCTGTTCGTGCTGATGAAGGCCGTCGAATACTTCTTCGACCGGTACAACCTCTTGTTCTCCGACCGCAACGCCCCGCTGTTCTACGGCGCGACCTACACCGATCTCAACGCGGTGCTGCCCGCGAAGCTGATCCTGCTGTGCATTTCGGTGTTCTGCGCGATCGCGTTCTTCGCCGGCGCGTTCCTGCGCAACATCCAGCTGCCCGCGATCGCGCTCGTGCTGCTCATCCTCTCCGGCGTACTCGTCGGCGCCGCGTGGCCCGCCGTGCTGGAGCAGTTCTCGGTCAAGCCCAACGCGAACGACAAGGAAGCCGCTTCAATCCAGCGGAACATGGACGCCACCAAGCAGGCGTTCAACCTCAACGGCGTGCAGTACCAGCCGTACTCCGGCGCACCGGCGCCGAACGCGGCGCAGCAGATCCAGAACGACAAGACGACCGTCCCGAACATCCGCCTGCTCGACCCGAACGTGCTCAGCCCGACGTTCACCCAGCGCGTCGGCGGCGAGAACATCTACGGCTTCCCGCAGAAGCTCGACATCGACCGCTACACGGTCAACGGCAAGACGCAGGACTACATCGTCGCGGCCAAGGAAGTCGACAGCAACCGCCTCGTCGACAACCAGAAGAGCTGGATCAACCGCCACCTCGTCTACACGCACGGAAACGGGTTCGTCGCCGCGCCGGCCAACACGATCGACCGCGCCGTGCAGGGCACCAACAGCGACGGCGGCTACCCCGTCGCCACCACGAGCGACACCAGGAACCCGAAGGCGGGCGGGATCGAGGTCAAGCAGCCGCGCATCTACTACGGCGAGCTGTCCACGGACGCCGACTACGCGATCGTCGGCGGCCCGCAGGGTTCCGGGCAGGCACCGGGCGAGTACGACGACGCGAACCACCAGTCGTACCGCTACGAGGGCAGCGGCGGCGTGTCGATCGACAACTGGTTCAACCGGCTCGTGTTCGCGGCCAACTACGGCGAGCGGAACATCCTGTTCTCCGACGCCATCGGCGACGGCTCCAAGATCATGTACAACCGCGACCCCCGCGACCGGGTCAGCAAGCTCGCGCCGTGGCTCAAGGTCGACGGCGACCCGTATCCCGCGGTGATCGACGGCCGGATCCAGTGGATCATCGACGGCTACACCACGATGGACCAGTTCCCGTACGCGCAGAAGACGCAGTTCGGTGACGTGACCCAGGATTCGCTCGCCGGGGTGGCGCGCCAGACCAACCAGTCGATCAACTACATCCGCAACTCGGTGAAGGCCACCGTCGACGCCTACACCGGCAAGGTCACCCTGTTCGAAATGGACACCAAGGACCCCGTGCTGAAGGCGTGGGAGAAGGTGTTCCCCGGGGTGGTCAAGCCGAACGCGGAGATCCCGCAGGAACTGAAGGACCACTTCCGCTACCCGGAGGACCTCTTCAAGGTCCAGCGCGACCTGCTGTCCAAGTACCACGTCGAGGACCCGAAGGCGTTCTACTCCACGCAGAACTTCTGGAACGTGCCGCAGGACCCGACGCAGGAAGGCGGCCTCGACCCCACCGGCAACGGCGTCAAACAGCCCGCCTACTACGTGTACGCGCAGACACCCGGTGACGACCGCGCGAAGTTCCAGCTCACCAGCTCCCTCACCGCGTTGCAGCGGCAGTACCTGGCGGCATGGGTTTCGGTGTCCTCCGATCCGAGGGACTACGGCACCATCAAGGTGCTGCGACTACCCACCGACGGCAGCGGGGCACAGGTCGACGGGCCGGTGCAGGTGCAGAACAAACTGCAGAGCGACCCCGGATTCGCCTCGGAACGGACGTTCTTCACCAACAACAGCGTCAACATCATCTTCGGCAACCTGCTGACGCTGCCGGTCGGGAACAGCTTCCTGTACGTGGAACCGGTGTACCTGCAGCAGCGCAACCAGAACAGCTACCCGCAGCTGGCGCGCGTACTCGTCGCCTACGGCAACAAGATCGGGTACGCCTCCACCATCGGCGAAGCGATCAAGAACGTGCTCGGCGGCACCGCGGCACCGCCGACGCCGCTACCCGGCCAGCCCGGCACGTCGACACCGCCGTCCAGCTCGTCCAGCAGCGCCGCACCGCCGCCGTCGAGCCAGTCGCAGGCCGTGCCGCCCCCCGCCGGTTCCGCGGCCCTCGACAAGGCCGTCGCCGACATCGCGGCCGCTCTCGGCCGGTTGAAGGCGGCCCAGCAGTCGGGCAACTTCACCGACCAGGGCGCGGCACTCCAGGCACTCGACGAGGCCGCCAAGGCCTACGACGCGGCCAAGGCCAAGCCCGGCGGGTGATGTCGGACACCACAACGGGCATCTGCTTTGCGCGCAGTGGAAACCTGCGCGTAAAGTAGATGTCACCGACGCGGGGTGGAGCAGCTCGGTAGCTCGCTGGGCTCATAACCCAGAGGTCGCAGGTTCAAATCCTGTCCCCGCTACAGAGGTCAGGGGTGTGTGCTCGCGGAAAGCGCGAGCCGCACCCCTTTCGCATTGCTGTGGGGGTCGAACCCCCAGACCCCCGCCAAGAGGGGCTCCGCCCCCTTGGATCCCCCCCTGGGGGCTTCGCCCCCTCGCCCCCTTCTGGCTGGGCGCGTTGGCATGGTCGGCGCTCGCTGGGTGCGGCGCGAGTGGGTGTCTTGGGGGGCATCGCTTCGCTCGCTGTGGGAGAAAAGTGCTCACTTTGGCGTGGGGAGTCTCTTGCGTGGGTGACAAGGTGTCCGAAGTGGACTGGCGCGGGTGGGCCAAGTGGTCTGGTCCAGTTGGTCCTATTGGGACTCACATAGTGCAAAATCGCACCAAAACCCGCTCGTAAAGCCAAATTCTTAGTCTTTGCTTAGCCGTACGCGCGCCGAGCCGGGTCGGCGGGCGAGGCTTACATCGCAGCGTGCCCAGCGAGAAGGGGGCTAGGGGGCGGAGCCCCCGAGGGGGATCCAAGGGGGCGGAGCCCTCCTTGGCGGGGGTCTGGGGGTTCGACCCCCAGTGCAATGCGAAAGAGGCGTGTGTCTGCGTTCTCCGCAGACACACGCCTCCCACCTGTGTAGCGGGGACAGGATTTGAACCTGCGACCTCTGGGTTATGAGCCCAGCGAGCTACCGAGCTGCTCCACCCCGCGTCGTGTTGTGAGGGGAACTCTACGGGATGGGGGTTGGCGGGTTTGAGGCGGGGGGTCTTAAGGCTGCGGCGGGGGGTTCGTGAGGGTTCTTCATTAAGGGATTAATCGGGGGGCGACTGGGTCGGTAAGCCTGGGGCGCGGGGAATAACTGTGTCTACTGTGGACAAGGTTAGGCCGAATGAGGGGTGGTGGGCACGGTGTGTGGTCGAAGAGGACTGCCGGTACTAGCCACAATGGACGGAATCGGTGACCACTGTGGACAGAAGAGGGGAAAAGTGGGACGGTGGTCTTGTGTCTGAATTGAATGCAACCGCCGCAGCACTGTTGGGACTGCTCCACGAGGGGCCCGCCACCGGCGGCCAGCTCGTCGCGGGCGCGGACGAGAAGTTCGGCGCCTTCTTCAGCGTCACGAGGAGCCAGGTCTACCGGGAGCTGCCCGCGCTGTCCAAAGAAGGTCTGGTCCGGCTCGGCAAGCAGGGGCCGCGCTCGAGCCAGCAGTACGTCATCACCGCGGCGGGCAAGAAGGCCTTCAAGGGCTGGCTTACCGGTGAGGCCGGCCCCGACCACCTTCGCAGCCCGCTGATCCTGCGCCTCGTGCACGCCGGCTCGTTGACCGCGAAGCAGCGCACCGCGCTCGTGGACGCCGCCCGCACGCGGTACACCCAGGAACTCGACGACGCGAAGGTCGCGACGAAGGCGGCGCAGGACCCGTACGCGAAGGCCGTCGCCGACTTCGGCCAGGCGCACGCCAAGGCGGCGCTGAAGCTGCTGGACTCGATCCCGCAGGCCTGATCCGAAAGCGGACGCCAGGACGTGACGGGCTCGCGTGGGGCGGTTACCCGTAACCGCCCCACCGTCTTGGCGTAACCTTGACCGGCGTGAGTGCTGACTTCGAAGCAGACCTGAAGGACGTCGCCGGCAAGCTGACGCAAGTCGAGACGGTGATGGACCTCGACGCGCTGCGCGCGGAGATCGCCGAGCTCGAGCAGCAGGCGGCCAAGCCGGACCTGTGGGACAACCCCGAGACCGCGCAGAAGGTCACCAGCCAGCTCTCCCACCGGCAGGGTGATCTGCGCCGCGTCTCGGATCTCCGGCAGCGCCTCGACGATCTCGCCGTGCTCCACGAGCTCGCGGCCGAAGAGGGCGACAGCGGCAGCCTCGCCGAGGCCGAGTCCGATCTCGCGCAGCTGGCCAAGGACGTCGACGCGCTCGAGGTCCGCACGCTGCTCTCCGGTGAGTACGACGACCGCAACGCCGTGGTGACCATCAGGTCCGAGGCGGGCGGCGTCGACGCGGCGGACTGGGCCGAGATGCTGATGCGCATGTACCTGCGCTGGACCGAGCGGCACGGCTACCCGACCGACGTCTACGACATCTCCTACGCCGAGGAAGCGGGCATCAAGTCCGCCACCTTCAAGGTGACCGCGCCGTACGTGTACGGCACCCTTTCCGTCGAGCAGGGCACGCACCGGCTGGTGCGCATTTCGCCGTTCGACAACCAGAACCGCCGCCAGACCTCCTTCGCGCACGTCGAGGTGCTCCCCGAAGTCGAAGAGGTCGACCACGTCGACATTCCGGAGAAGGACATCCGCGTCGACGTCTACCGGTCGTCGGGGCCGGGCGGGCAGAGCGTGAACACCACCGACTCCGCGGTGCGCATCACGCACCTGCCGACCGGCGTGGTGGTCTCGTGCCAGAACGAGAAGTCGCAGCTGCAGAACAAGGCCGCGGCGATGAAGGTGTTGCAGGCCAAGCTCCTCCAGCGGAAGAAGGAGGAGGAGCGCGCCGAGATGAACGCGCTCAAGGACGGCGGTTCCAGCTGGGGCAACCAGATGCGGTCCTACGTGCTGCACCCGTACCAGATGGTGAAGGACCTGCGGACCGAATTCGAGGTCGGCAATCCGTCCGCGGTGCTCGACGGCGAGATCGACGGTTTCCTCGAGGCGGGCGTCCGCTGGCGGAAGCAGACCGAAAACGCCTGAGGGAGCGGCATTTCCGGGCGGAGTGAAAAACTTGTCACCGCGTTGAGGCGGACGCCAACCCCGGCTTAACGGGCGCGGTGAGTAGGATGCCGAACCGTGATCCGGCTCGAAGAGGTATCCAAGGTCTACAAGACCTCGACCCGCCCCGCGTTGGAACGGGTTTCGGTCGAGGTGGACAAGGGCGAGTTCGTCTTCCTCATCGGTCCCTCGGGATCGGGGAAGTCGACCTTCCTCCGGTTGCTGCTGCGCGAAGAGGTGCCCAGCAAGGGCCGGGTGTTCGTGTCCAATTTCGACGTCGCGAAGATGGCCCGCCGCAGGGTCCCCCGCCTGCGCCAGACCATCGGCTGCGTGTTCCAGGACTTCCGGCTGCTGAACAACAAGACGGTCGCCGAGAACGTCGCGTTCGCGCTCGAGGTGATCGGCAAGCCGAAGCCGACGATCCGCAAGGTCGTGCCCGAGGTGCTCGAACTCGTCGGGCTCGACGGCAAGGCCGACCGGCTGCCGAACGAGCTCTCCGGTGGTGAGCAGCAGCGCGTCGCGATCGCGCGCGCCTTCGTGAACCGGCCGCTGGTGCTGCTCGCCGACGAGCCGACCGGGAACCTCGACCCGGACACGAGCCAGGACATCATGCTGCTGCTGGAGCGGATCAACCGCACCGGCACGACCGTCCTGATGGCCACCCACGACCATTCCATCGTGGACTCGATGCGCCGCCGCGTCGTCGAACTGCAGCTCGGCAGGGTCATCCGCGACGACGCCCGCGGTGTGTACGGCGTAGGCCGTTAGCTCCCTCCCCGCCCCTCACCGTCCAGCCCCCGACTCAAGGACAGACACCGCAGATGCGCGCCAGCTTCGTGTTCAGCGAGGTCATCACCGGCCTCCGCCGGAACATCACGATGACCATCGCGATGATCATCACCACCGCGATCTCGCTTGCCATGCTGGGCGGTGGCCTGATCATCGTCGGGTCGATCGACAAGATGCAGCAGCGCTACATGGCCGACATCGAGGTGAGCGTCTACTTCACCTCCGACATCAGCGCCAGCGACAAGGACTGCAGCGGCCCGGTCTGCCAGCAGATGCGGCAGGAGCTCGGCGACAACCCGCTGGTGGAGTCGGTGGTCTTCGAGGACCGCGACAAGGCGTATGAGCGCTTCAAGGAGATCTTCGCCAGCCAGCCGGAACTGGTCGAGCTGGCGACGCCCGGTTCGCTGCCCGCGTCGCTGAAGGTCAAGCTCAAGGACCCCACCCGCAGCGAGCTGCTGGTCAAGCAGTACTCCGGCAAACCGGGCGTGGACAGGGTCGACGACCAGAGCGAGTTCCTCGACCGCTTCTTCAGCGTGCTCAACGCGGGCCGCAACATCACCTTCGTGGTGTTCGTGGTGCTGCTGCTCGCCGCGTTGATGCTGATCTCGAACACGATCCAGGTTTCCGCGTTCACGCGGCGCACCGAGGTCGGCATCATGCGGCTGGTCGGTGCGACGCGCTGGTACACGCAGCTGCCGTTCCTGCTGGAGGCGGTGGTCGCCGGCCTTGCCGGTGCGATCCTGTCGGTCGGCGGGCTGATCGGGCTCAAGTACGTCTTCCTCGACGGGATCCTCGAGAAGATCCCGCCGCTGCCGAAGGTCGAGCTGATCGACATCCTGTTCCCGGTGGCGCCGGTGCTGATCGGGGCCTCCGTGGTCATCTCGGCTATCACCGGGTACCTGACGCTGCGGCTGTACGTGCGCAATTAATCACCTGCCCACCTGCGGAAAGTCACGTAGAGTCGAGACATGCCCAAGGAACGTGGCCAGAAGGTGATCGTGTCGAACCGCAGAGCGCGGCACGACTACTCCATCCTGGACACCTACGAAGCCGGGCTCGTGCTCGTGGGCACCGAGGTGAAGAGCCTGCGGGAAGGGAAGGCCTCGCTCGCGGACGCGTTCGCGACCGTCGACGACGGCGAGGTCTTCCTGCGCAACGTGCACATCCCGGAGTACGTGCAGGGCACCTGGACGAACCACATGCCGCGCCGCACTCGCAAGCTCCTCCTGCACCGCAGGGAGATCGAGCGGCTGATCGGGAAGACCAAGGAGAGCGGGCTGAGCCTGGTCCCGCTGTCGATGTACTTCAAGGACGGCAAGGTCAAGGTCGAGATCGCGCTGGCGAAGGGCAAGAAGGCCTACGACAAGCGGCAAAGCCTCGCGAAACGGGATTCCGACCGGGAAATCTCGCGCGCGATGGGCAGGGCGCTGAAGGGCAAGTTCGACTGATGGCGCCCGGCTCGGACGAGGACGTCCCGGCGTGGGTGTCCTCGCTGGGGATCGACGGGCTGGTCGATCTGCACGTCCACTTCCTGCCCGAGCCCGTGCTGCGCAAGGTGTGGGCCTACTTCGACGAGGCCGAGACGCACTACGGCGTCGAATGGCCGGTGCAGTACCGGACTCCGCAGGACGAACGCGTCGAGACGTTGCGCGCGCTGGGTGTCACGACGTTCGCGCCGCTGGTGTACCCGCACAAGCCGGGGATGGCCGAGTGGCTCAACGGCTGGGTGCGCGAGTTCGCCGACGGGGTGCCGGAGGCCGTTCGCACCGCCACGCTCTACCCCGAGCCCGGCGCGGCGTCCTATGTGGAGGAAGCGCTGCGCGCGGATGCGCGGTGCTTCAAGGCACACGTGCAGGTCGGCGCGTACGACCCGCGCGACGAACTGCTGGACGACGCGTGGGGCGCGATAGCCGACGCGGGCGTGCCCTCGGTCGTCCACTGTGGACACGGGCCGTTGCAGGGCGAGCACACCGGGCTCGACGTCATCGAGCAGGTGCTCGTCCGGCACCCGCGGCTCACGCTCGTGCTGGCGCACGCCGGGATGCCCGAGTACGACGAGGCGCTCGACCTGGTGGCGCGCTATCCGAGGGTGTACCTCGACACCACCATGGTCGGCGTTCCGTTCACGGAGAAGATGATGCCGGTGCCGCCGGACTGGTCGGCGCGGATCGCGGACATCGCCGACCGGGTGGTGCTCGGCACCGATTTTCCCAACATTCCTTACAGTTACGCGACGCAGCTCGAGGCGATCGCCGGCTGGGCTGCCGACGATCGCCTCGGTGAACCGTTCCTGCGCGCCGTGCTCTCCGAGACCGGGCGCGCGCTGCTCAGGCTTTGACGCGCTGCGCCAGCACCGGCCGGACGCGGAGTTCCGGCAGCCGCTTGCCGGAGAGCAGGTAGGCGCCCGCGGTCAGCGCAACCCAGGGCAGCGGGCCGCCGAACAGGCCGGTGCCCGCCGGGGGAGCGAAGCCGTTCGCGGCGAGCCCGAGCATGCCTCCCGATGCCAGCAGCGCGGCCACTGAGAGCTGCCAGATCGGCGCCGTGACGGTGCCGCCGGGGGCTCGGGTCTCGAAGCGGCCGAACACCCGCAGCAGCGCGCTCAGCACCAGCGCGGCGAGGACGAACCACATCGGCGCCATCGCGAACCACAGCGTGCTGCCCGGTTCCGGCGTCTCGTAGCCGAGTCCGAGCACGGTAATACCCGCGACCACGGTCAGCGCCTGCATGTGCCACAGGTAGACGGTCATGAACCGCGGGCCGATCCAGCGCAGCGCCGCGGCCACCGGCGGACGGGCGGCGACCCGGTTCAGCGCGCCCTTCGCGGCGAGCAGCAGGCCGATCTGGCCGAGCGCGACGAACCCGAGCAGCGCGGTGGGCGGGCCCATGTTGGACACCGGCGCGCCGGGCATGCCGATCATGCTGCCCGGGTACGGTCCGAACGCGACCATCAGCGCGGTGATCCCGAAGCCCGCGGCCGATAGCGCGAGCGCCTTGTTCCGGCCGAGCGTGCCGAGTTTCCCGTCCACGTAATGGAAACCGAGCTGGTGCACGGCGAGCCAGATGAACAGCGCGTTGGCGTAGCCGAGCAGGCCGAAGTCGTTGAACCTGGCGACGTCGATGAGCAGCGCGAGCACGCCGAACACCACGGGCACCTTCAGGCCCCATCGCCGGTGCGCCGCCACCATCAGCGGCGTCACGAGCACGGTCACGAAGTACACCGCGAGGAACCACAGCAGCTGCGCGGCGATCGAGCCCGCCACCTGCAGCGGCTGCTCCGCCACGCCGAGCTCGCTCAGCAAACCGGGCAGCAGCAACCAGGCCGCGATGAGCGGCAGCACCGGCACCAGCAGCCGCCGCACCCTCGCCGCCAGCCAGTCCCGTGTGGACGGTGCGGAACGCAGGGAGTACAGGTTGGCGGCGCCGCCCGCGAAGAAGACCAGCGGCATGACCTGGGACAGCCAGGTGAGGATCCACCACCCCGGCGTGGCGAGCGCGTTGCCCGTGGCCAGGTGACCATCCGAATAGGACAGCACAGGCATCAGCCAGTGCTGCACGACGACGGCGAGGATCGCGAGCGCGCGAACGACGTCGAGGAACCTGTCCCTGGCTGGCTTCTGGAGGCTTTCTCGCATGGGGACAAGCCTGGCCGGAACGGGCTTTTCCCACAGCCGTGCTGGCCCGCGTCTTCGTGTTCCGGTTTCTCCCCGTGGAGAGGTGGAGCCCGCCCTACCCCTTGGGCACGTCGTCGTGCTCGGGCACCGAGCACAGGCGGTACTCCCAGCCCGCTTCCGCGCTGTAGCCCAGCTCGTAGTGCGTCTCGATCTTCGGGCCGTCGTGCAGGTGGACGTGGCGCATCACGGTGCCGCGCACCGGTTCCGCCTCGCCGAGGTCCTGGACCCTGCCGTCGAGGGGGCCACCGAAGAAGCGCACGATCGCCTCGGTCATCAGCACCCCTCTTTTCCGATCGGCGGATACGTCCGCCCATCGTAGGTGAGCTTTCCGACCTGTGCTGCCGTCAAATCGGGTGACTGTGTGCGACTACGAGCGCTCTAAGTAAGTGAGCACCGCGCGGACCCGGCGGTGTTCCTCGGCGCTGGCTTCGAGGCCGAGCTTCGAGAAGATGTTGCCGATGTGCTTCTCCACGGCGCCGTGCGAGACGACGAGCGTGTTCGCGATCGCGGTGTTCGACAGCCCCTGCGCCATCAGGCCGAGTACCTCGGTTTCGCGCGCGGTCAGCGCGTCGAGGGGGTTCTTGCGGCCGCGCGCCATCAGCTGGGCGATCACGTCGGGGTCGATCGCGGTGCCGCCACCGGCGACCCTGCGCACCGCGTCCAGGAAGTCCGCGACGTCGGCGACCCGCTCCTTCAACAGGTAGCCGACCCCGCCCGCGCCCGCGGAAAGCAGTTCCACCGCGTAGCTTTCCTCGACGTACTGCGACAGCACGAGTACGGGCAGTCCCGGTACCGCTTCGCGCGCCCCCAGTGCGGCCCGCAGCCCTTCGTCGGTGAACGTCGGAGGCATCCGCACATCGACGATCGCCAGGTCAGGGCGGTGCTCCTTGACGGCGCCGAGCAGATCGTCACCGTTGTCCACGGCAGCCGCGGTTTCGATGCCCTCGTCCGCGAGCAGCCGGATCACCCCCGCCCGCAGCAGGACGGCGTCCTCCGCGATGACTACCCGCATTCCGGCCCCCCGGTGTCTTCATGAGTGTGCCCCCTATTCACTCATGAAGAGGTCACCATTGGCACGGCAGGTCCGCCCTGATGACCGTCGGCCCGCCCTCCGGGCTCACCACGGTGATCACGCCGTCGATCGTCGCCGCGCGGTCCGCGAGCCCGGCGAGGCCGCCACCAGGGCGTACTTCGGCCCCGCCGTGCCCGTTGTCGGTGATCTCGACTACGACCATGTCCTCGGTGCGCCACACCTTGACGCCGGCCTCGGTGGCGCCGGAATGCTTCGCGATGTTCGTCAGCGTTTCCCCGACGATGAAGTACGCCGTCGTCTCGACCGCCGCCGGTGGCCTCGGTTCCACGTCGACCTGGACGTCCACGTGTATCGGCGACTTCGCCGCCTGCGCGGAAAGCGCCGCGTCGAGGCCGCGGTCGCCCAGCACCGCCGGGTAGATGCCCCTCGCCAGGTCGCGCAGCTCCGAGACCGCGAGCTTCGCGTCCGTGTGCGCCTCGTCGATCAGCTCCCGCACCGACTCGGGGTCCTGTTCGAACTTCGACTTCGCCCGCCCCAGGCTCATCGCCACCGCGACGAGGCGCTGCTGCGCGCCGTCGTGGAGGTCGCGCTCGATGCGCCTGCGCTCGGCTTCGGCGGCGTCCACACCGCGGGCCCGTGATGCCTGCAGGTGCTGTGCCTTGACTTCGAGCCGCTTCGTCCGGTTCGGGCCGAGCAGGCTCATCGCGAGCTGGGAATGCGCCCAGCCGAGCCAAGGCGCGACCCAGAGCGCCATCGGCACCACCACGATCGAAGCCACGCCGACCGCGAACTCGACGCACGCCAGCGGCAGCGTCGCCACGATGTAGGCGAGGTCGCGCCAGGTGCGCGGGTCGGTCAGCTGGAACTGCCAGCGGCGCAGCAGCGAGCTGTCGATGGTGATCTTTTCCGGGTCCTCCAGCGGTGTGCCGAGCATCTTCCGCGCCCATTTGCGGTCGGCCGCGCCGAAACCACGGACCATGCTCGTGGTGCCGATCAGGATCGGGATCCCGATCCACACCACCACGGTGGCCATGCCGACCGCGATGCCGACCACGCACAGCACGAACTGCAGGATCCGCCACACCAGGCTGACCACCATGAACGCGATCGTCTTGACCGGGTGGGGTCTCGGCACGACCAGCGGGGGCGCGGTCGCCTGCTCCGCGGTCATTCGGTCACCGTCGGGCCGAGCAGCGACTTCGCGAACCGGACGTGCATCCCGGCGAGTCCCTTCGTGAGAGCGATCGACAGCGCGGCGCAGAGCACGCCCAGCGCCGCCCACGGCAGCGCCGACAGCGTCGAATCCACCGTGAACCACCGTACGTTGTACGCGGGGAAGAAGTAGGCGCCGTCCGGCAGGTAGCGGAAGTAGATCGGCAGCGCGATCAGCCCCAGGCTCGTCGCCCAGAACGTCACCACGAGCACGAACTCGAAGATGCCCAGCGGGAACAGCAGGAAGAAGTAGGCGAGATCGCGCCACGTCGTCACGTCGCTGAGCCGCGTCTTCCACCGGCCACGCTGCGTGTCCGGCGGCAGCGGACGGTAGGGCATCGGGATCGCCACGTCGAGCATCGCGTAGATGCGCGCCCGCTCGGCGCGGCCCCAGCCGCGGATCGTCAGCACCATCAGCGCCAGGATCGGCAGCCCGATCCACACGATCGCGGTGCCAAGGCCCGCCGACGTCAACGCCACGATGAAGACGAACGACATGACCCCGAGCGGGAAGTTCAGCAGCAGGTAGGCCATCGACCCACCCAGCGAGGGAGTGGTGCGGCGGCGGGCCGCGACCGCGGTCGTCGATGTCATGGCTGGATCCCTTCTCCGTTGGTCGGTATCCAGTTTCGGCTGGTGGGGCGGGTGAGACCATGGTGTCTGCGGGTATTCGGCTGGTAGGGACAACCCCACCCTTCCGGCCGGCCGGGTCGTTTTCGGAAGCAAACCGATGGAGAATGGGCTGTAGGCCCGGTAAAAGCCCAGGTCAAGAAGTGTGCTCCCCGCGCTCGCGGGGATGATCCTGCCCCCGGAGTGCAGCCGCGGTCGGCTTTGCCGCGCTCCCCGTGCCCGCGGGGATGATCCGTACTCCGCGCTCGATCACCTGCGCAGCAAACGTGCTCCCCGCCCCTGCGGGGTTGGATCCGAACTTCGAGGGTGGTTTCAAGGCTGCCGCGTCGGTACTCCCCGCCCCGCGAGGACGAGTCTTGAGGGAACCGCCGGTCAGGGTGGCCATGGGGAAACAATCGAGTTGCCCGGAGCGTTATGATGGACAGGTTGCTGACAACCACCCAGGGGGTGAACGGTTTCGACTTTGGACGTTGACTCAAGGGAAGCGTGCCGGTGCAGGCGAGAGACCACCGCAAGCGTCATCGCAAACCAATAAGCGCCAAGGCCAATAGCCAGCGCGACTTCGCTCTTGCTGCCTAAGTAGCAAAGCGAGTCTGTCGGCCCGGGTTCGCCTTCGACCCGGTCGCCGGCATCAGCTAGAAGGCTTACCACCGTTCCCGGCCACGGGGAACGGCAGGGAAACTCACAGTGGCTGGGCCCGTCACGTCGGCTTGTTCGCGTGACCGACGGGGTCGAGTAGAGACACAGCGGACTGCGCACGGAGAAGCCTTGATGAGGCGCCAGAGGACCCGGGTTCGATTCCCGGCACCTCCACATCGGCGGGGGCGTGTGCTCGCGGAGAGCGCTCGTCCCCGCAGCTGTGTCGGCATCTTTTGTGGGGGCGCGGCCCCCACGCCCCGCCCGGGGCTCGCCCCCGGACCCCCATCCGAGTGCTCGTCACCTTGTGACTGTGGGCGCGTGGGCGTGGACCAGCGCGGGTAGGCCTTCGCTTCGCTCGCCTTGCTTGAGCCTCGTTCTCGGAAGCAAACTAATGCAAAATGGGCTAAGTGCTCGATGGAGCCCCAGGTCAGGAAGTGTGCTCCCCGCGCCTGCGGGGATGATCCGTGCTGGCGGCTGGTCACCACCGCGACGCTGCAGTGCTCCCCGCATCCGTGGGGATGATCCGAGCGCTGGGTGCGGTTAGGGCCTGGCGGCGCTGTGTTCCCCGCGTTCGCGGGGTGTTAGTTCCTCCGTGCAGGCGCACGTGAACAGCATGGTTATGCCGGTGGATGCGATCCGCACCGGAAAGGTGCTGCTGTTCCACTGTCCTTCATAGAAGGTCACGGTGCCTTGGAGGCCGTAGTAGCGCCCGGGTTCGGTGATGCGTACGCGTGTCCCCGGTCGCGGGCGGTCGCGGGTGCCGCGGTCGTGGGAGTCCCACCAGGCATCGTCGTAGCATTCGGCGGGCGGCGGGCTCACGCGTCCGCGTCCGATAGGTCACCAGTGGTCAGTTGGTCGCGAATGAGTGCTGCGGATTGCTCGGGAGAGTGTTTGTCGCAGTCGATCCGGAGAACATCGAAGCCCGCTTCGACAAGCCAGTCGGCGGCCCGCCGGTAGTGCTCGGCTTCGGTGGGGGTACTGCCGGGCGCGCTGGTTTCGAGGATGACGGTCAGGTCTGGTCGTTCGGCTTCTTCGTTGAGCTGCCAAAGGAAAATCGGGTCGACGCCGCCGAAGAGTTGGCTCACCAGGCTGGACGTCAGGTAGCGGTCGGAGATCACGATGTGCCCGGTCTTCAGGCGCGGCAGGATGTTGGTTTCCGCATGGTGGTAACGGTCCGCCGCGTACAAGCAGGCGAGGGCGTGGCCGGTCACCGTCTCGGTCAACTCCGACGCCAGCTTTCCGATCGGGTCATCGGATGGTTCCGCGGTGACATGGACGTTTTCGCCGCGAGCCACCAGGACCTGGGCCAGGTGACGAACGGTTGTCGTCGTTTCCGCGCTGCTTGGCCCGTCGACGCTGACGAATCGAGCGCGCTCACGGTCCGAGAGGCGCTCTGGCGGGCGGTCAATTTGGCTCACATGCTGGAGAATAAGCAGACTGTCACGCTTCGCCTAGAAAATTTCTTAGTATTTCTCGAAATAGTCTGAGTGGAGGGCCGGGCGAAACTACGAGCCAGCATCTTCGGACTCTGAGGCCAGATCATCCATAACGCTGGTGATGATCGTCCGGGCTGCGCCGCCGTAGCTGGCGACTGCGGCGAGCTGTTCGAAGACGTCGTTGTACAGCTCGATTTCTTGGGGCTGTCGGAGGTTCAGCTCGGCCGAGTAGGTCTCGATACGCACGAGATCGTTGTCGAGGAGCCAAAAGCCGTGGCGCGGGTCGATGACGTACTTCGTCTTGAAGCCGATCACTCCGAGCCGCACGTTCCTCATCGCGGACAGAGCCATGAGTCGGTCGAGCTGGGCCAGCATCACGTCGGTGGACACGAGACGGTAGCGAAGAGCTGCTTCGGTCAGGATGAAGTGGAAGCGCTTGTCCTGTTGGTACAGCATTTCCTGGCGCTGCATCCGACTCTTGACAGCCTCGTTGACGTCGTTCGGAACCTTGTGCAGCAAGGAAAAACGGGCGAAGAGCGCGCTGGCGTAGTCGGGTGTCTGGATGAGCCCGGGGACGACGGTGTTCTCGAAGCCGCGGTATAGCTTCGTCTTCTCGTCCTGCTGTGCGAGCGAGCCTTGATGAGACTGCATTCCCGCCTTCAGGAGGTGGCTCCATTCGGCGTGCTGCAACTCCAGTGTGTGGAGGGCGGCGAGCAAGCCGTCTACCTCGTGCTCAGCGTTGGTCTTACTCGCCCACGCACGGAGGTCGTCGTCGGTCGGTGTCTGCTTGCCGTTCTCGATCTTGGAGATTTTCGAGGCAGGCCACGACAACGACTCCGCGAGTTCTTTGCCCGAGAGGTTGGCTCCCCGGCGTAGCTCGCGAAGTCGTTTGCCAAGCGCGCTGCGAGCTTCATCAACTCCCGTGATCCCGCTCTTCATGTTCGCTGACAAAGTCGTCCCGTCGAATCGCGTGGTGTCGGGCGACATCACGCCAGTAGTTGTGTTCAACGATAGCTGCCGGGTCCTCCACGACCTCTGCCCCGAGGAGACGGTCGTCCTCACCGAAGTGCAGCACGGCCAGCTTGCGCGAGTCGAAGAGCCAGTAGTCCTGCTTCGGCAGCCCGACGGCTTCGGCCTGGTCACGGACGAGATAGCGGATGTCGTCGCCTGCTTCGTTCGTAAGACGGGACGCCCACAGGCTGAATCGGGTGTAGTCGGAGAACGGAACACTCACCACTCGTACCCGCGAGAACAGGCGCCCTTCGGTCGTGGCTTCGCGGACCATGGTCAACCAGTCCCGGAACCACAGCAGGTCGTCGTGTTCTCCGGCCACGAACTTGCGAAACGACTCCGCCTCGCGCGGTGAGTTGTACCGGTCGCGTGTTTCCAGCCGGAACGCCGTGTGCTCGAACGTGCGGAAGAGTTGGGCGAAGTCGGGCCCGGGTTCGATGAAGGTCAGTTGTCTCCCTCCTTCTGCTGGTAGCGGCGGGCGTAGAACGTCAGCACGTCTTCCGGGATTTCGATCAAGGTTTCGTGATCGGGCACCGGCCCTACGTCGGCGAGCACTTGCGGATCGGTCACCTTCCAACCCTGGGCGATGTAGGTCGTGCGATCGGTCCGATCGGTAGCGAACAACGTTGGCGAGTCACCCTGGAGCGATTCAGGGTCCTTGCCCAGAAATTTGGCACGCACGGGTCTCTCCTTGCTCGAACTTGGCGAAATCTTCTCGACCAGAGTGAGGGAGGGGCCGTCATCCGTCAACGCCTGCCGTCCCCGGAAGAGTGAGCACGGATTCTCGACGGCGCGGGGTGGGCGAGGTGAAGATGGCTTTTCTCCGACGGACCGCGCTACGGGCCCGAGTTCTGTGGGATCAGCGCTGGGGTGGGTAGCCGCCTTGGTGGGGTGGTTGCGGCGGGAACCCTTGCTGCGGAAAGCCCTGCGCCGGGTACGGCTGTTGCGGGTAGCCCTGTTGCGGGAACTGCGGTTGTTTCGGGGCGGGTGCGCGCAGGGCGCCGGAGCGGAGTAGCGGGATGGCGACGTAGAGGATCGCGGCGGCGCCCGCTAAGCCCATGAGGGTGATGCACGGGCCGGTCAGGCCGAGGCGGAAGTAGCGCTTGCCGATCAGTTCGTCCAGGGCGACCATCAGCAGGTACAGCAGGATGTGCGCGCTGCCTGCGATGGCGGCGAGTTTCACGGCGGGGGTTTCGCGTTTTTGCAGGCGCAGGCCCGCGAGGACCAGTAGCACCGCGGCGGGCAGGACGAACAGTGCGCCGAGCGTGCCGTCGGTGATGATTTTGACGGTGGCCGAGATCGCGAGGCCCGCGGCGCAGGCGTAGGCGGCGAACGGGGCCAGGGTGGCCAGGTTCGCGGGGCCGGAAGCAGGCTGCTGTGGTGGCCATCCGTGAGGAGTCATCGCGGCGGAGCGTACCGCCCGCGAACGGCCGGGGTGGGGCGAATCCGGCGAACCGTTGCCCGATCGGGCGGTTCGGGCGGTCCGATCGGACGTCTCGGTGGTGGTACCGGATCGGCCGACGGGCGGACAGGGTGGACACCGGCGGCCCGTACGCAGGCACCGTGTCCACTGTGGAGGAACTCCGATGGCCCTGTCACCCGATCAGCAGTCGGCGGTGTTCGCCGGCATCAACGACATCCGCGAGGACCTGTCCGTCCCCTTCCGCGAGCGCGGGAAGTCCGGGGGGCGCGTGCTGCGCGACCTCATTCCGCTCAGCGAGCCGATCCAGTCGAAGGTGGTGCCGGAGAACCGGTTCTCGGCCGCCGAGCTGCTGCAGTGGATTGACCTGAACGCCAGCCAGACCAACACGGCGATGGGGCAGCTCATCGAGCAAGTGAAGAAGCTCGCCGACGAGGTCGCGAAGCTGAAGGAACCCAAGTGACCCCTGGCCCCGATGCGGACGGATGCCGCATCGGGGCCCGAAGTCACGCTTCGGCGCGCCGGGCGGCGGCGTGCGGATCAGTCCGCGCGTCGTAGCGCCACAACGACGGCAGCGTCGCGGCGAGCGTGCCCGCGACGGCGACGCACAGCACGCCGCCGGTCCAGATCGACGCGCGCACACCGAACCTCGCCCCGACCGAGCCCGCCCTGATGTCCCCGAGCTGCGGGCCGGACGCGCCGATCAGCAGCTCGATCCCGGCGAGCCTGCCGCGGAGGCGGTCCGGCACCGACCCGTTCCACAGGGTGCCGCGGAACAGGTCGCCGACGAAGTGGCCCATGCCGCCGACCACCAGCAACAGCAGCACGAGCCACAGCTGGTGCGCGAACCCGACGCCGATCATGCAGGCGCCGAGCACGAACGAGCCGAGCAGCACGAGCCTGCCGTGGTGGTGCACGCGCGAGGCCCAGCCGCTGGTGAGCGACGCGATCAGGCCGCCGACGCCGGTCGCCGAGTAGAGCAGCCCGAGCGCCCAGCGCGCGTGCAGCTCGTCGGCGAGGAACGGGTAGAGCGCGATCGGCAGCGCCAGCAGCGTCGCCGCCATGTCGGTGCAGTAGCTGCCGAGCAGCTCGCGCCTGCGCAGCGCGTACCGGATGCCTTCGCCGATACCGCGCAGCGAAGCCTTTTCGACGTCACCGGCGGGTGGCAGCGGTCGTATCCCGGTCAGCAGCAGCGCCGAGATCGCGAAGCTCGCCACGTCGACGCCGTAGGACACCGGGATGCCGGCGCCCGCGACGACGAAGCCCGCCGCGGCCGGTCCGATGAGGACGGCCGCCGTCATGCGCATCGACGAGAGCGCGATCGCCGCGGTCAGCTGGTCGGGGTGCACCAGCCTCGGCAGCATCGCCTCCATCGATGGCTGTTGCAGACCTTGCAACGCGGCCACGCAGGCGGCGACGGCGTACAGCGGCCACAGCATCGGCCGGTCGAGAAGTGAGTTCGCCAGCAGGAGCAGCGACAGGACACCGAGCGCGAGTTCGGTGCCCAGCGCCATCTTCCGCCGGTCGACGGCGTCGGCGAGCGCGCCGCCGTAGAGCGCGAACACGATGGTCGGCACGAGCTCGGCGATCCCGATCGCGCCGACCGCGAACGGCGAGCCGGTGAGTTCCTTGATCTGCAGCGGCAAGGCGACAAGCGCGAAGACGGAGCCAAGCCCGCTGATCCCGCCGGACCACCAGAGGCGGCGGAAGCCGGGGGACTCCCGCCACGGGGTCAGATCGGGGAGTAGTCGTTTCCTGGCGTCATCGGCGACGCCCGGTGAGTTGGTCACGAGAGGTCCTGTGGTTCGCAGGGGTAGCGGTCGCGAAGGTGCTGGCGACGTACCTCATGGGAACCTCCGGATTCTCGGCCGATGACTACGGACAGTGGCATCGTAGCCGGGTGCGCAACCGGTTTTTCACGCCCGGGGTCGGTGACCGCGGGTGAGGTGTCATGCTGATGGTGCCGCGCGGAGGTTCAACGTCGTCCGCCGGCGGTCCACCTCCGCGCCACCGCAGCCGGGTGTGGATCCCCTTCGAGGCTCCGCCGGCGCTCGGACGGGCGGCACGGGGCCGGAAGCAGGTGCCAGATGACCTTGGCAAGGCACGGCGGCCACACCCAGGAGATCGAGCACACCGGACGGATGGCGGGCATCAAGGCCGAGGAAGCGGCCAGGCTCGACCAGCAGCACGACAGAGCCATGATCACCGTCGCCGGGCACGCCGCCGACGCCGCCGAGTGCGCGGAACTGCTCGCCATGCTGGGCTTGACCGGCGCGCGCGGACCCCACGAGGCGGAAATCGGATCCTGACCCGGGCGCGCTCTATCCCTTTCCGATGACCTGTGGTTGACTGGTGCCGGTCGGAAGTTTTTGTGTTCGTGTTGGCACGCTCGCAAATGCTCTGTGCGCAATACACACTGTGCGCGTGTCTTTTCTCCGGTTTCCTGACGGACAAAGCCCCGTGGTGCGGCCGGCCTGGCATCGCGGCAGCGTTGCCGATTTCGGAAGAAAGCTGTTGAGGAGAGAACACCATGGCACAGGGCACCGTTAAGTGGTTCAACGCCGAGAAGGGCTTCGGCTTCATCGCGCCCGAGGACGGCAGCAACGACGTTTTCGTGCACTACTCGGAAATCCAGGGCACCGGCTTCAAGAGCCTCGAGGAGAACCAGCGCGTGCAGTACGAGGTCACGCAGGGCAACAAGGGGCCGCAGGCCTCCGGTGTCAGCGTCATCTGATCCTTTCGACGGGCCCGGTCACGCAGTGTCGTGGCCGGGCCTCGTCGTACCACCCGAACCCCGCTGAGCGTTCGACCCACCACGGCTTCCGAGTACCAGTGTCTACAAAGGAGTGTCCTTGTCGGACGCGACAGGCGTCACCGTGCGCGGTGACTACACCCACCTGATGAAGTTGATGCGCCAGTCGGGGCTCCTCGAACGGCGCTACGGGTACTACTTCGCGAAGATGACCTTGACCTTGCTGGCGTTCGCGGCGGGCTGGGCGGCACTGTTCCTCGTCGGCGACTCGTGGTGGCAGCTGCTGGTCGCGGCCTTCCTCGGGTTCATGTTCACCCAGGTCGCGATGATCGGGCACGACGCGGGCCACCGCCAGATCTTCACCTCGCGCAAGTCGAGCTCGGTGATCGGCCTCGTGTTCGGCAACCTGTTCGTCGGGCTGAGCTGGGGCTGGTGGATCGACAAGCACACCAGGCACCACGCGCACCCGAACCAGGAGGAGCTCGACCCCGACATCAGCGTCGAGGTGCTCGTGTTCAGCGAAGAGCAGGCGCATCACATGCCGCGCAACTGGGTCAGCCGGTTCGTCACGCGCTACCAGGCGATCCTGTTCTTCCCGCTGCTCCTGCTCGAAGGCCTGAACCTGCACGCGTCGAGCGTGGAAGCGCTGGTGCGCGGCAAGGTCACCAAGGCGAAGTGGCTGGAAGTGGTCCTGCTCGCGATCCACGTCGTGACCGTGGTCGGCACCGCGTTCCTGCTGTTGTCGCCGATGAAGGCGCTCGCGTTCCTGGCCGTGCAGCAGGCCGTTTTCGGTTTCTACATGGGATGTTCATTCGCGCCCAACCACAAGGGCATGCCGATTTTCGCGCGGGAAGAGAAAATCGACTTCCTGCGCCGTCAAGTACTTACCTCACGCAACATTCGCGGCGGGGTGATCGCCGACTTCCTGCTCGGCGGGTTGAACTACCAGATCGAACACCACCTTTTCCCCAGCATGCCGCGGTGCAACCTCAAGCACGCGCAGCACGTGGTCCGCGATTTCTGCCGCGAACACGGTATTTCATACTACGAAACGAGTGCGATCCGTTCGTATTATGAAGTGCTGAAACACCTCCACGAATCGAGCAGGCCACTCCGGGTGGGTCAGCCGGGCTGACCGCCGATCCGCAGCGTCAGCTCCGCGGCCGCGGCGCGTGCCTGGTCGGCGAGGTCCGGCCAGGTCTGCCCGCACACCTCCGGTTCGGTGGGGCAGTGGTGGCGGATCGTCACGCTGATCGCGGCCATCGGCCGCCCGCCGTGGTCGAACACCGGGTGCGCGACCGAGGCGAACCCCGGCGTGACGTGCCCGTCCTCGACGGCCCAGCCCAGCCTGCGCTCGGCGTTGAGGGTGTACCGGAGCGCGGCGAGCCCGCGCGGGCCCCGGTCGGTCCGGGTGACGAAGGTGGCCGCGGACGGGAACAGCGCGCGCACGTGCGCGGCGGGCAGGTGCGCCAGCATGGCCCGGCCCGACGCGGTGAGGTGCGCGGGTAACCGCACCCCGACGTCGGTGACCAGCGTTTCCGGGCGCGCGGGGCGCTCCTTGATCAGGTACAGCGACTCGTTGCCGTGCAGCACGCCGAGGTGCGCGGTGTGCCCGGCCCGGTCGACGAGCTTGCGCAGCAACGGACCGGCGAGCCGTTCCAACGGGTCGTGGCGCAGGTACGCGGAGCCGAGTTCGAACGCGGCGATGCCGAGGCCGTACCGGCGTTCGGCGGCGAGGTGGACGACGAAACCGGCCGCCTCCAGTTCGCCGAGCAGGTGGTAGGTCGTCGACCGGGGGAGCCCCAGTTCGCGCGCGATCGCGGCGGCGGTCACCGGGCCCGCCCGCCCGGCCAGCGCGCGCAGGATCGCCAGGCCCCGCTTGAGCGCGGGCACGTCCGTGCTGGCACCCATCTCGCCTCCTTGCGTCTGGTATCCCAGACATAACCACTCGATCGTCGATGATGCCCGGCCGCGGCCCGATGTCCAATGGGGCCATGCCGGAAACAGTCCTCCTTGGCCACGGGCCACTCGCCCGTGAGCAGGTCGTCGCCGTCGTCAGGGGCGGCGCCCACGTCACGATCGGGGAGACCGCCGAGAAGAACCTCGGCGCGACCCGACAGCACATCGAAGCGCTGGCCGAGGCCACCGAGCCCACGTACGGCGTTTCGACCGGGTTCGGCGCGCTCGCCACGCGGCACATCCCGACCGAGAGCCGGACCGCGCTGCAGCGTTCGCTCATCCGGTCGCACGCCGCCGGTGCCGGACCCGCTGTCGAGCCCGAGGTGGTGCGCGCGCTGATGTTGCTGCGCCTGCGCACGCTCACCACCGGGTACACCGGGGTCCGCCCCGGTACCGCGGCCGCGCTCGCCGCGATGATCAACGCCGGGATCGTGCCGGTCGTGCACGAGTACGGATCGCTCGGCTGCTCGGGCGATCTCGCCCCGCTCGCCGCCGTCGCGCTCGCGCTCATGGGCGAGGGCGAGGTGTTCGACAAGGCGGGCCAGCGGGTCCCGGCCGCGATCGCGCTGGAGGCGGCCGGGATCGAGCCGGTCGTGCTCGCCGAGAAGGAAGGGCTCGCGCTCACCAACGGCACGGACGGGATGCTCGGCATGCTCGTGCTGGCCGCCGCGGACCTGAACCGCCTGCTCGACGTCGCCGATCTCACGGCCGCGATGAGCGTGGAAGCGCTGCTGGGCACCGATCGCGCGTTCGCGGCCGACTTGCAGGCACTGCGTCCGCATCCGGGGCAGGCGTTGTCGGCGAGCCGCATGTTCGCCGCGCTCGCCGGGTCCGAGATCGTGGCGAGCCACCGCGGTCCCGACTGCACTCGGGTGCAGGACGCGTACTCGCTGCGGTGCGCGCCGCAGGTGCACGGCGCGGCGCGCGACACGCTCGCGCACGCGGAACTCGTCGCCGACCGCGAGCTGGTGTCCGCTGTGGACAATCCGGTGGTGCTGCCGGACGGTCGCGTGGAGTCGAACGGGAACTTCCACGGCGCGCCGGTCGCCTACGTGCTCGACTTCCTCGCCATCCCGGTCGCCGACGTCGCGAGCATCGCCGAGCGGCGCACCGACCGCATGCTCGACGTGGCCCGTTCGCACGGCCTGCCCGCGTTCCTCGCCGGTGACCCCGGCGTGGACTCCGGGCACATGATCGCGCAGTACACGCAGGCCGCCGTGGTCAGCGATCTCAAGCGGCTCGCGGCACCGGCTTCGGTCGACTCGATCCCGAGCAGCGCGATGCAGGAGGACCACGTCTCGATGGGCTGGTCCGCCGCGCGCAAGCTGCGCAAGGCCGTCGACGGGCTCACCACGGTGCTCGCCGTCGAACTGCTCACCGCCGCGCGGGCGCTCGACTTCCGCGCGCCGCTCAAGTCATCGCCGGTCACCGGCGCCGTTCGCGAACTGCTGCGCACGCGGGTCGAAGGCCCCGGCCCTGACCGCCACCTCGCACCCGAAATCGCTGCCGCCGAAGAACTCGTCGCGTCGGGCGCCGTCCTCGACGCCGTCAAGAACAACTGGGAGCTCTCATGACCCGCACCGTCCGTGCCGCACGGGGCACCACGCTCACCGCGAAGAACTGGCAGACCGAGGCCGCGCTGCGGATGTTCCACAACAACCTCGACCCCGAGGTCGCCGAACGCCCGGAGGACCTGGTCGTCTACGGCGGCACCGGCAAGGCGGCCCGCGACTGGGCGAGCTTCGACGCGATCACCCGCTGTCTGACCACTTTGGACGCCGACGAGACTTTGCTCGTGCAGTCCGGTAAGCCGGTCGGCGCGTTCCGCACGCACGAGTGGGCGCCGCGCGTGCTGCTGGCGAACTCGAACCTGGTCGGGGACTGGGCCACCTGGCCGGAGTTCCGCAGGCTCGAACAGCTCGGCCTGACCATGTACGGCCAGATGACCGCCGGATCGTGGATTTACATTGGTACGCAAGGGATTTTGCAGGGCACCTACGAGACGTTCGCCGCCGTCGCCGCGAAGCGGTTCGGCGGTACGTTGCGCGGCACGCTCACCGTGACCGCGGGGCTCGGCGGCATGGGCGGCGCACAGCCCCTGGCGGTGACCATGAACGACGGCGTCGCGCTCGTCATCGAATGCGACGCGAAGCGCGCGCACCGCCGGGTGGAGACCCGGTACCTCGACGAGGTCGCCGACGACCTCGACGACGCGATCCGCCGGGTGAGCGCGGCGAAGAAGGAACGGCGCGCGCTGTCGGTCGCCGTGGTCGGCAACGCGGCGGAGATCCTGCCGGAGCTGCTGCGGCGCGAGCTGGACGTCGACATCGTCACCGATCAAACCTCGGCGCACGACCCGCTGGCGTACCTGCCGAAGGGCATCGAGGTCGACGACTGGCACGACTACGCGGCGAAGAAGCCCGACGAGTTCACCGACCGCTCGCGCGAATCGATGGCCGAGCACGTGGACGCCATGCTCGGGTTCAAGGCGCGCGGCGCGGAGGTGTTCGACTACGGCAACTCGTTGCGCGGCGAGGCGAAGCTCGGCGGCTGCGAGAACGCCTTTGACTTCCCTGGTTTCGTGCCCGCCTACATCCGCCCGCTGTTCTGCGAAGGCAACGGCCCGTTCCGCTGGGCCGCGCTGTCCGGCGACCCCGAGGACATCGCCGCGACCGACCGCGCGATGCTGGAGTTGTTCCCGGAGAAGGAATCCCTCGCCCGCTGGATCAAGATGGCCGGTGAGCGCGTCGCGTTCCAGGGGCTGCCGTCGCGGATCTGCTGGCTCGGCTACGGCGAGCGGCACCTCGCGGGGTTGCGGTTCAACGAGATGGTCGCGAGCGGCGAGCTGAAGGCGCCGGTGGTCATCGGGCGCGATCACCTCGACTCGGGCAGCGTCGCGTCGCCGTACCGCGAGACCGAGGGCATGGCCGACGGCTCCGACGCCATCGCGGACTGGCCGCTGCTCAACGCGTTGGTCAACACCGCGTCCGGGGCGAGCTGGGTGTCCATTCACCACGGTGGCGGTGTCGGCATGGGACGGTCCATCCACGCCGGGCAGGTGTGCGTCGCGGACGGCACCGAGCTGGCGGGCAAGAAGATCGAGCGCGTGCTCACGAACGACCCCGGGATGGGCGTCATCCGCCACGTGGACGCCGGATACGACCGCGCCGCCGAGGTCGCGGACGCGCGCGGCGTGCGGATCCCCATGCGGGAGGGCGAATGACCGCCTCGGACCTCCTGGCCGAGATCGCCGGGGTCGGCCGCGACGCGAGCCGTGGCGGCTACTCGCGGCACGCGTTCGACCCCGCCGAAG
Source organism: Amycolatopsis sp. CA-230715 (assembly GCF_018736145.1). Lineage (GTDB taxonomy): Bacteria > Actinomycetota > Actinomycetes > Mycobacteriales > Pseudonocardiaceae > Amycolatopsis. The sequence continues at coordinate 2,665,288 of NZ_CP059997.1, read as the reverse complement.
ACGAGCTGCGCACCTGGTTCGTCGAGCAGGCGGCCAGGCGCGGGCTCGACGTCGAGACGGACCGCAACGGCAACATCTGGGCCTGGTGGGGCACTCCCGGCCCGGGTGCGGTGGTCACCGGCAGCCATCTCGACTCGGTTCCCGGCGGCGGCGCCTTCGATGGCCCGCTCGGCGTGGTCAGCGCGCTCGACGCGGTGGACATCCTGCGCCGCAAGGGTTTCACGCCGTCCACCCCCTTCGCGGTGGTCGTGTTCGCCGAGGAGGAGGGCGGCCGGTTCGGCGTGCCGTGCCTCGGTTCGCGGCTGCTGACCGGCTCGATCGACCCCGACCGCGCGCGCGGGCTGCGCGACCCGGACGGCGTGACGCTGGCCGAAGCCGCGGCGAAGGCCGGTCACGATCCGGCTCGGTTCGGACCGGATCCCGAGGTGCTCGGCAGGATCGGGAAGTTCGTGGAACTGCACGTCGAACAGGGGCGCGGGCTCATCGACCTCGGCGGGCCGGTCGCGGTCGGCAGCACCGTGATCGAGCACGGGCGCTGGCGGTTTTCCTTCTCCGGACAGGGAAACCACGCGGGCGCGACCGTGCTCGGCGACCGGCACGACCCGATGCTGCCCGCGGCCTCGGTCGTCGCGGCGGCGCGCCGGGTGGCGGCGAAGTTCGACGACGCGCGCGCGACCGTCGGCAGGCTGGTGCCCACGCCGGGCGGCACGAACGTGATCGCGTCCACAGTGGACTTGTGGCTGGACGCGCGGGTGCCCGGCGCCACGCGTGATCTCGTCGACGAGATCGCCGCGGCGGCAACGGAAGCGTCGCGGGAAGAAGGCTGCCACGTCACGGTGACCGAGGAGTCCTATTCGGACACCGTGGTGTTCGATCCGGCGCTGCGCGACGAGATGGACGGCGTGCTCGGCGGGGTGCCCGCGTTGCCGACCGGCGCCGGGCACGACGCGGCGATCCTGGCCGCGCACGTGCCGACGGGAATGCTCTACGTGCGGAACCCGACCGGGATCAGCCACGCACCGGAGGAGTTCGCCGAGGCCGCCGACGTGGACCACGGCGCGGTGACGCTCGCGTCCACACTGGAGCACTTGTCGACATGACGACATATTGGTGTGAACACGCCTGGCTGCCCGGCGGGGTCGCCGAAGCGGTGCGGATCGAGGTCGACGGTACCGAAATCACCTCGGTGACCGCGGGTGCCGAGCGCGCCGGAACCGTGCTGGACGGGCTGACCCTGCCCGGTTTCGCGAACGCGCACTCGCACGCGTTCCACCGGGCGCTGCGCGGCCGCACGCACCACGAACGCGGCACGTTCTGGACCTGGCGCGAGCGCATGTACTCGCTCGCCGCCCGCCTCGATCCCGAGTCGTACTACCGGCTCGCGCGCGGTGTCTACGCGGAAATGGTCCTCGCCGGGTACACCAGCGTCGGCGAGTTCCACTACCTGCACCACGCGCCGGGTGGCACGCCCTACGCGGACCCGAACGAGATGGGCGCCGCGCTGATCAGAGCGGCGGGGGACGCGGGGATCCGGATCACGCTGCTCGACACGTGCTATCTCGCCGGCGGCGTCGGGAAGGACCTCGACGAGGTGCAGCGCCGGTTCTCCGACGGCACCGCGCGCGGCTGGGCGGATCGCGTGGCGGCACTGGGGGAGTCTGAGCTGGTTCGCGTCGGCGGCGCGGTGCATTCGGTGCGCGCGGTGCCCGCGGATCAGCTCGCCGACGTCGAGGTGAGCGACGACCGTCCGCTCCACGTGCACCTGTCCGAACAGCGCGCCGAGAACGAGCAGTGCCTCGCCGCGTACGGACTTTCGCCGACGGAGTTGTTGTCCGACAAAGGTTTGCTGACACCTCGGCTGACCGCAGTGCATGCCACGCACCTGACCGGTCACGACATCAGCCTGCTCGGTTACGAGGGCTGCACCGCTTGTTTCTGCCCGACGACCGAACGCGATCTCGGCGACGGGATCGGGCCCGCGCGCACGCTCGCGGACAGCGGAGTGAAGCTTTCGCTCGGCAGCGACAGCAATGCCGTCGTCGACGGTTTCGAAGAAGCGCGCGCGCTCGAAATGAACGATCGGCTGGCGAGCGAGACGCGCGGCCGGTTCACTTCCGCGGAGTTGCTCGCCGCGGCCGCCGCGCACGCGTCGATCGGCTGGCCGGAGGCGGGCAGGATCGAGGCGGGTGGCGCCGCCGACCTGGTCACGATCGGCCTCGGCTCGGTGCGGACCGCGGGGATCGAGCCGGACGGCGCGTTGCTCGCGGCTTCGGCATCGGACGTGCGCCACGTCGTGGTCGCGGGCCGCGAGATCGTTCGCGACGGCGTCCACCAGGGCATCGAACGACCGGAAACCGTGCTGACGAAGGAGATCGAGGGGCTATGGCGGTACTGATCACCGGAATCGGCGAGCTGACCACGAACACCGGGGACACCGGGCGGATCCACGACGCCGCGATCGTGCTCGACGGCGAGCGGGTGGTCTGGACCGGGCCCGCGACGAAGGCGCCGGACGCCGACGAGCGCGTGGACGTCGAGGGCCGCGCGGTGCTGCCCGGCTGGGTCGACAGCCACACGCACCTGGTGTTCGCCGGGGATCGCACCGCCGAGTTCGAGGCGCGGATGGCGGGTGCGCCCTATCGCGCGGGCGGGATCGCGACCACGGTCGAAGCGACGCGGGCGGCGACCGACGACCAGCTCGTGGCGAACCTGCGGCGCCACGTCGACGAGGCCTACGCGCAGGGATCCACTTGCCTGGAAACGAAAACCGGGTACGGGCTGACCGTGCCGGACGAGGACCGGTCCGCGCGCATCGCGGCCGAGGTCGTCGACGAGGTGACGTTCCTCGGCGCGCACCTGGTGCCGCCCGGCGCCGACGCGGAGTCCTATGTGGACCTCGTCCGCGGCGAGATGCTCGACGCAGTGGCCGACCGGGTCCGCTGGGTGGACGTGTTCTGCGAGACGGGCGCCTTCGACGAGGTCCAGACCGCGCGCATCCTGGCCGCGGCGACCGCGCGCGGGCTCGGCACGCGCGTGCACGGAAACCAGCTCGGCGAAGGACCCGGCGTCCGGCTCGCGGTCGAACACGGCTCGGCCAGCGTCGACCACTGCACGTACCTGTCCGATTCGGACGTCGAAGCGCTCGCCGCGTCGGACACCGTGGCGACCGTGCTGCCCGCGTGCGACCTGTCGACGCGGCAACCACTCGCGCCCGCGCGGCGCCTGCTGGACGCGGGCGCGACCGTCGCGCTCGCGAGCAACGCGAACCCGGGCAGCTCGTACACCACGTCGATGGCGTTCTGCGTCGCGACCGCGGTGCTCCAAATGGGACTGTCGGTGGACGAGGCCGTCCGCGCGGCGACTCTTGGCGGTGCTCGCGCGCTCCGGCGCGACGACGTCGGCGTGCTCCGCGAAGGCGCGCGGGCGGATCTGCACGTGCTCGACGCGCCTTCGGTGACCCATCTCGCTTACCGCCCGGGAGTCCCGCTCACCTGGGCGGTGTGGCGCAGGGGAGAGCGTTTGTCGTAAATGTCGGAAACGCATTAACGGACTGTTCAGGAAGCCGACACCCGAAGGGGACCGGGTGCGCCGACGGCGTGGGTAGCGTTTGAAGCGGCCCGCGTTTATCGGAGGTGCACGGTGGATCCGTCCCTGATCGTGGTCGTGGTGGTCGTCGCGGCACTCGCGTTCGACTTCACCAACGGCTTCCATGACACGGCGAACGCGATGGCCACCTCCATCGCGACGGGTGCGCTGCGGCCGAAAGTGGCGGTCGCCCTCTCCGCGGTGCTGAACCTGGCCGGCGCGTTCCTGTCGGTCGAGGTCGCCAAGACGATCTCCGGCGGGATCGTGGACGACACGAAGGTGACCCCGGTGGTGATCTTCGCGGGACTGGTCGGCGCCATCATCTGGAACCTGGTGACCTGGCTGCTCGGGCTGCCGTCGAGCTCGTCGCACGCGTTGTTCGGCGGGCTGATCGGCGCCACCTGGATCGCCTCGGGCGCCGACGCGGTGCACTTCGCGAAGGTGGTCGAGAAGGTGCTGATCCCGGCGCTCGCGTCGCCGGTGGTGGCGGGCGTCGTCGCGCTGATCGCCACTTTCGGCGTGTACCGGATCACCCAGTCCGCGCGGCAGGACGTGGTGGGGAAGACGTTCAAGACCGGGCAGGCGCTGTCCGCGTCGCTGGTTTCGCTCGCGCACGGCACGAACGACGCGCAGAAGACGATGGGCGTGATCACCCTCGCGCTGATCTCGTCCGGTTCGCTCGCCGCCGGGTCCGGCCCGCCGCTGTGGGTGGTGCTCTCCGCGGGTGCCGCGATCGCGCTCGGCACCTACCTCGGCGGCTGGCGCATCATCCAGACGATGGGCAAGAAGCTCACCGAAATCCAGACGCCGCAAGGGTTCGCTGCCGAGACGAGCGCGGCCGCGGTGATCCTCGCGTCGTCGCATCTCGGGTTCGCACTGTCCACAACGCACGTGTGCTCCGGCGGCATTCTCGGCTCGGGGATGGGCCGCAAGCTCGCCGAGGTCCGCTGGGGCGTCGCGGGCAAGATGGTGATCGCGTGGGCGCTGACGCTGCCCGCGGCCGCGATCGTCGGCGCGATCGCCGCGCGGGTTTCGACCAGCGGCAGCGTCGGCACAGTGCTGGTCGGCGTGGCGGGTGTCGCGATCGCGCTGGGGATTTACCTGGTTTCGCGCCGCAACCCGGTCACCGCGAACTCGGTCAACGAAGTCGACGAGCCGGCGCCGCCGGCTCCGGTCGCGGTCTGAGGGGGCTGGCATGCACATCGAATGGGGCGCGCTCGGTACGGTGTTCGTGGTCGCGCTCGCCGTGGTCGCGGTGCTGACCTCGTTGTTCGCGTTCGGCGTGCGCGGGCTGTCGCAGCGGGCGGCGGTGCGGGAAGGCGGCGGTTCGGGCACTTCCGGCCTGACGCTCGCGGTCTCCTGCTTCGCGGTGTGCGCGGCGATTGTCGGATACGGCATCTATCTGATCGTCGCGATGTAGGTGCTACGAGAGGTCGACGCCCAACTCGGAGGCGGCGGCTTCGGCTGACGCGCGCGTGTCCGCGGGCAGCTCCCGTAACGCGGCGACGAACTTTTCCCGCCGCCCGAGGGAAACGTGCGAGATCAGGTCCAAAACGGACTCCCACGAACCCGAATCCGCCGCGGCGACGACCACGCCGCTGAACCGCGGCGACGGGAGCAGCCGGACGACGTGGTCGATGCGCGCCTTGTCGTCCAGCACGAACGCCACCTCCAGCAGCGCGGCGTCGTCGATCACTTCCAGGCAGGCGGAAATCGCGCCCTCGTGGAGATGCCCGACGAACCGTCCGATGGTGATCCAGTCCGCCCTGCCGACCAGTTCACCGGCCACCGAAACCACGATCGGCGTCGGGATCCCGGCGATGATTTCGCTGGCGCGCCGGGGATCGAGCTCGGTCGCGACGTCGGCGAGGAACCGCGTGGACAGCCGCTTGGCGACGTCCACGCCGCGGGCCGGGTCGACGAGCCCCGCGATCCGCGCGCACAGCAACGGCCCGAAGGTGCGCTCCGCGATCTTCGCGACCACGGGCGCCGGGATGAGCTTGCTGGCCGCGGCCATGCGCCGCAGCGTGGGCAGGTTGGCGTCGAACAGGACATCGGTCACCCGCGCCCGCAGCAGGCGAAGATCGCGCACGGGCACCGGCGCCAGGTAGTCCAAACGGGACGGTGGGACGCCCAGCACCCGTGCGAGCTTCAGGATCTCCCCGCGCGTGTCGAGATCGGGCTTCACAGGCCGACCGCCTTCCGCACCGCGCCTCGCAGCAAGGCGGGAACGTACTTGAGGCCGTCTTCGCCCGCCTTCGCGAGCGCCGCGCCCTGCGCACGCCTGGCGTCGCCGATGAGATCGGCGAGGGCCTGCTGATCGGGTTCCGGCAGGGCGCGCACGCCCTCCGGCGGCTCGCCGCCGAGCTGTTCGCCGAGCGTGCGCCTTCGCCGCTCCACCATGAGCACCTCCTGCACGGGTTCGGTCGATCATGCCCCATGCGGGGGTTTACCGTGCGGACATGGCCATCGAGATCGAAACTTCGACCATCACCGTCCAGGGCCTCGGGGCGTACCTCGCCAGGCCGAAGGGCGGTTCGACGAGCGGGATGCTGCTGCTGCCGATGATCACCGGGATCGGCACGCAGGTCCGCGACTTCGCCGAGTCCGTCGCCGCGGCCGGGATGACCGCGCTGACCTGGGACCCGTGGCACGGCGTCAGCTCCGACGACACGCCGATCGAGCAGCTGGTGGAGAAGATGAACCAGCTCGACGACGAAACGGTGCTCGCCGAACAGAAAGCGCTGCTCGACCACCTGCTCGGCGACCTCGGCTGCGAGAAGGCCGGGGTGATCGGCTGGTGCCTCGGCGGGCGGTTCGCCCTGATCCTCGGCGGCCGCGACGCCCGGCTGGCCAACGTCATCGCCTACCACCCGACCGTGCCGATCCCACCGCGGCCGAACCACGTGGTGGACGCCGTCGAGCACAGCGCGCGGATCGAAGCACCGGTGCTCATGCTCTACCCGGGGAAGGACGCGATCGTGCCGAAGGAGAGCTTCGACGCGCTGCAGAAGGCGTTGCAGGACCGCGAGTCCGGGCCGAGCCTGATCCACCTCTACCCGCAAGCCGAGCACGGTTTCAGCGATCGCGCGCACCAGGAGGCGCAGGTCAACAAGGACGCGTTCGCGATCTCGTGGCCGCAGGCGCTCGCGTTCGCCACCGCCACCACGAGCTGAACACTTGACTTTCGTCGATGGTGGCGCCCGGATGCGGGCTTGTAGCGTCTGACGGCGTGTGGAAAGCGCTGTGGCGAAGACGGGTGGTGGTGCTCGAGGTCGCCATCTGGTTGTTCCTGTGCGGGATGGTGTTCGAAGAGCACCCCGGCGTGCTCACGCTGGTGCTGGGGCTGCTCTCGGTCACCGTGTCGGTGGCCACCGCGCGGTGGTCGCCGCTGGTTTCGCTGGTCGCCGCCGCGGTCACCAGCGTCGACACGCTGTTCAACTTCGCCGACCGCGTGCCCGCGTGGCCCATCGGCCTGATGGTGGTGATGTGCTGTTTCGCGGGCAGGCGGATGCCGCGGGCCCGCGAAGCGCTCATCGCGTTCGCCGCGATCGGGCTGGCCGGGGTGCCGGTGTCGTTCGCGGTCAACGACACCGAGATGGCCGACTGGGGCGCGATGGCCGCGGTCCTGCTCTTCGCCGGGCTGCTGCCGTGGCAGGTCGGCCGGTACCTCCGGCTGCGCGAGGACCTGGTGCGCACGGGCTGGCAGCGCGCGGAGGACCTGGAGAACCAGCAGCGCATCGTGGCGGACCAGGCGCGGCTGCGCGAGCGCGCGCGGATCGCCAGCGACATGCACGATTCGCTCGGCCACGAGCTGGCGCTCATCGCCGTGCGCGCGGCCGCGCTCGAAGTCGCGGGCGGGCTGGGGGAGAGCCAGCAGCGGGAGGCGGCCGAACTCCGCAAGAGTGCCGCGGTGGCCACCGACCGGCTGCGCCAGATCATCGGGGTGCTGCGGGAGGAGCAGGCGCCGACCGAGCCCGTCGACGACAGCGTGCTCGAGGTGGTCGAGCGGGCGAGGCGGTCCGGCATGCTGATCGACTCCGAAGTGGACGAATCGCGGTCCGATCCGGACATGGTCGGGCGCGCGGTGCACCGGGTCGTCCAAGAAGGACTGACGAACGCCGCGAAGCACGCGCCGGGTGCGGCCGTGACGGTGCGGGTGCGGCGATCCGAGGACGAGACCACGGTGCTCGTCCGCAACGCGAAACCCCCGACCGGCCCGATGCCCGGTGTGGTGTCGGGAAAGCAGGGCCTGCTCGGCCTGGCGGAGCGGGTGCGGCTGGTCGGCGGCACGCTGCGGGCGGAGCCGTGTGAGAGCGACGGGTTCGAGGTGCTCGCCACGCTGCCGCTCGACGGCTCACCGTCCGAATCGGACTCCGCGAGCAGCGTGACGCGGTCCGAGTCCGCGCGCGCCCACCAGGCGGCGCGGCGGCAGGTGCGGCGCAGCCTGATCGCCGCGATCGTGGTCCCGCCCGCGATCATGTGCTGCCTGCTCGGCATCGTCGGACTGGTGTTCCTGGTCAACTACAACAAGTCGCAGCTGGGCAGGGACGATTTCGCCGGGCTCAGGATCGGCGAGACGCGGCAGGAGATGTCTCCGGTGCTGCCACGCCGTCAGACCGACTTTCATCCTGCCGACCCGCTGCACCCGCCGCCGCCCGGCTCGGACTGCGAGTACTACGGCGTCGGCGGGAGCGTGTTCGATCTGCAGCGGGAGGTGCACCGGCTGTGCTTCGCCGATGGCAGGCTGGTGGCCAAGGACGTGGTCAAGATCGTGCGGAAGGACTGACGTGATTCGCGTGCTGCTGGCCGACGACGAGGCGATGATCAGGGCCGGGGTCGCCGCGATCCTGTCCGCCGATCCCGGGATCGAGGTGGTCGCGCAGGCCGAGGACGGCAGGGACGCCGTCGAACAGGTGCGCCGGACCAGGCCCGACGTCGCGCTGCTGGACATCAGGATGCCGCATCTCGACGGTCTCGAAGCGAGCGCGGAGATCCGCAGGCTGGTGCCGGAGACCGCGGTGATCATCCTGACCACGTTCGGCGAGGACGCCTACATCGCGCGGGCGCTCGGCGACGGCGCGAGCGGGTTCCTGCTGAAGTCGGGTGATCCGCGCGAGCTGATGGCGGCGGTGCGAGCGGTGGCCGAGGGCGCGGCGTTCCTCTCGCCCAAGATCGCGCAGCGCGTCATCGCCCAGCTGCCGAGCGACCGGCTCTCGCGCGCCGCGGCCGCGCGCGAGCGGATCACCGCGCTGACCGACCGGGAACGCGAAGTGCTCGCACTTGTCGGTTCCGGACTGTCCAATGCGGACATCGCGGGCAAGCTGTTCGTGGTCGAAGGAACGGTGAAGGCCTACGTCAGTTCGATACTGTCCAGATTGGACGCGAAGAACCGGGTGCAGGCCGCCATCATCGCCTACGAGGCCGGTCTGGTGACGGGCTGACGATCGCCGGCGGCCGCCAGCGCGCCGGCACGGACAGCCTGCGGACGTGCCCGCGCGACGGCAGCAGCCGGACGAGCTGGTTCCGCGCGGCGACCGCGACCGGGTTGGCCACGAGCGAGGCCTGCCCCGCTCGCCTCGCGAGGCGGACGAGCTTCTGCGTGCGCGGCCTGCGTTCCGCGTCGTAGCGCGCGAGCGCCTCGGGCACCGGATGCCGGGAAAGCAGCGACGCGAGCACGGTCGCGTCCTCGATGGCCAGGCAGCCGCCCTGGCCGAGGAACGGGAGCATGGCGTGCGCCGCGTCGCCGAGCAGAACGACCTTCCCCGTCGCGTAGCTCGCCAGCGGGGTGCGCAGGTGTGCCAGGTCGTTGTGCAGGACGCGGTCCGATGGCGTCCGGTCGATCAGGTCGCGGGTACCGGGCGGCCAGCCGTCGAAATGCTTGAGCAGGAACGCTTTCGGGTCTTCGCGGGTGACGCCGGGAGCCGCGCGCATGGACGCGTACCAGTAGAGCCGGTCGCCTGCCAGCGGCAGCGTGCCGAACTCGGTGCCCGCCCCGACGACCGTCGACACGACGCCGTCGGGCACATCGTCGAGCACCGCGCGAAACGCCGTGCTGCCACCGTGGACGGGGCCGGGGTGCGCGGGCCACAGCGCGTTCCGCACGACGCTGCGCACTCCGTCCGCGCCGATCACGAGATCGGCTTCGGCTTCGCCGCCAGCCGAGCGGACCGTGCCGTTCGCGGTGACCCCGGTGACCTCGATTCCAGTGTGGACGGTGCCTTCGGGCAGCGCGCCGAGCAGCGCTTCGAGCAGATCGGCGCGGTGCACACCGGCCAGTGGCTTGCCCAGCGCGGTGTGCAGTTCGCGGTTGTCCCAGTGCACGAGGACGCGGCCGCGCCGGTCGCGCATGGTGCCGGTGCCCGGTGGCGGTACGAGCGGGCGGATCCGTTCGCCGACGCCCAGTTCGTCGAGCGCGTGCAGCGCGTTGGGCCAGAGCCCGATGCCCGCGCCGACGCTGCCCATCCGCTCGGCCCGCTCCAGCACGCGGACCTCCCAGCCCGCTTCGCGCAGCCCGATCGCCGCGCACAGGCCGCCGATACCGGCCCCGATCACGATCGCCGTCCCACCCATGAAGTCCCCCTTCTCTACAGAAGTAGAGGCTACTCTACTTCTGTAGAGGATGCGTTAGGCTGATCAGGTGGGCACGGGGGAGCGGGTGGCGCGGATCGGTGATGCCGCGATCGCGGTCATCGCGGGCGAGGGCATGCGCGGACTCACCCACCGCGCCGTGGACAGGGCCGCGAAGCTGCCGCCGGGGTCCACTTCGTACTACGCGCGGACGCGCGCGGCGCTGCTGGAGCTCGCGGTCACCAGGATGGTCGAGCTCGACGTGACGGCCGCGCTGCCCGCGGCCCCGCACGGCCCCGAGGAGGCCGCCGCGTACGTCGCCAGGTTCGTGCACGCGTTGCTGGAGAGCGGGCCCCGGATGATCGCCCGCTACGAGTTCGCGCTCGAAGCGACCCGGCGGCCGGAGGTGCGGGAGATTTACCAGCGCGCCGCGCTGGAATTCCGCCGACGCTGCGCCGAAGTGCTGGCCACGGTGGGCTCGCCCGACCCCGGCAGGCACGCGCGCATGGTCATCGCGTGGTGCGAGGGCCTGATCTTCGACACCGTGGCCGGTGGAGGATCGAACGAGCCGCCGTCGTTCGACGAACTGCACGCGGACACCCGTGAGCTGCTGCGGGGCATGCTGGGCTGAGCCGACCCAGCGCCGATGATCGTCGGCGGGCACAATGCCGCGCATGACCACCGCAGGCACCCGGCGCCGGGTCAGCGCGCTCGACGTGGCGATGCTCGCGCTCGCGCTCTTTTCCGTCGGCCTGCTCGTGTTCGTGACGTTCTTCCCCCACCCCGCCGAAACCGCGCGCGTGGTGTTCATCGTCGACACCGCGATCTGCGGAGTGTTCCTGCTGGAGTTCCTGTACCGGTGGCGGCGGCACGGCTGGGAGAAGAAGTTCCCGCTCCGCAACTGGTACGAGGTGCTCGGGATGATCCCGATCGCACACCCCGCGCTGCGCGGGTTCCGGCTGCTGCGGGTCGTCGTGGTGCTCGTCCGGCTCGCGCGCACCGCGGACCGCGCGTTCGGCGAGCGGTTCACCCAGCGCCTCGTGGAACGGCTTTCGCGGCCGATCGTGCTGGCGATCAAGAAACCGATCACGATCGCGGTCATGGACGAGGTGGTGAAGGTCGTGGAAACCGGGAACTACCCGCAGAACCTGGCTCGCTCCCTTTCGGACAACCACGACCTGCTGCGCGCCGTGGTCACCGAAAAGCTCAGGAACGACCCGCAAACCGGGCGGCTGGCGAAACTGCCGTTCCACGACGAAATCGTGCGGTCCGTTGTGGACACCGTGATGCGGGTGACCCTCGAGGTGCTCGCCGACCCGCGCATCGACGACTTCTTCGCGCACGTGGTGAAGGAGAACCGTGAACAGATCAGGCAGGCCGTCGAACTGGGCCTCAACGAACGTGACGACGAAGACCTCGTGGCGCAACTCCCCACCCGCCCACAGCACCGGCCCTGACGTTCGTTCCCCGAAAGTGGCTTTCGGGGACGTAGATGCCCCGAACGTCACTTTCGGGGCGTGAAGGCCTGTGGTGGTCGAGTGCGCGAGGGGTGCGATTGCGGCGTCTAGTGCCCCGAAGGCCACCTTCGGGGCACCGGGCAGCCCCGGCCTGCCGCCTGCGAGGGCCGAGAAAGTGGCGTTACAGTCCCCGAAGGTGGCCTTCGGGGACCATCCCACGCAATCACCGCGCCCCGCGCCCCGAACGTCACTTTCGGGGCGTGGTCAGCGGCCGCGGCGGGGTTCGGCGGTGAACGGGTCCTCCGGCCAGCGGTGCTTCGGGTAGCGGCCACGCAGCTCCGCCCGCACGGCCGGATAACCGGTGCGCCAGAAGGATTCCAGGTCCGAGGTGACCGCGGTCGGCCGCCCGGCGGGGGAGAGCAGGTGCAGCACCACCGGCACCCCGGCCACCTCGGGCGTGCGCAGCCAGCCGAACGTCTCCTGCAGCTTCACCGCCAGCACGGGCGGGTTCGCGGTGTAGTCGACCGCGATCTTCGAGCCGGACGGCACTTCGAGCCGTTCCGGTGCGAGATCGTCCACCTTGGCCGCTTCCGGCCACGGCAGCAGCCTGCGCAGCGCGGACGCCGTGTCGATCCGGCGCAGATCGGACTTGCGCCGCGCGCGGGAGAGTTCCGGTTCGAGCCAGTCGCCCGCGCGCTCGGCGAGCGCCGCGTCGTCCATCGCGGGCCACGGTGCGCCGATCGCGTCGTGCAGGAACGCCAGCCGTTCCCGCAGCCGCCGTGCGCCGGTGGACCAGTCCAGCAGGCCGGGGCCCGCTTCGCGGAGCCCGGTCAGCAGCGCCTCGCGCACCAGCGCGGGATCGGGGTCGGCGATCGGCCGTTCGGAAAGGACGATCGCCCCGAGCCTGCGCACGGATCTCGCCACCACGTCACCCGACCACCCGACTTCGTCCACAGTGGACAGCAGACCGGGCGCGGCGCGCACCGCCAGTTCCTCGTCCGCGCGGGCGGCCAGCCGGATGATCCCGTTCTTGCGGCCGGGATCGCGCGTCGCCTCGGCGACCGCCAGCCACTCGGTGTCCCCGAGCCCGCTGCCCGGCGGTAGTTCCGCCGCGGTGCCGCCCGCCATCAAGTACGCCCGCGATCCGGCGGCGCGCCTGCGCGCGAGACGTTCGGGATGTGCCAGCGCCACGACGAGAGCCGCGTCCTGGCGTTCCGGCCCGCCTTCGACGAGCTTCGCCAGCCGTGCCGCTTCACGGCGCCAGCGCTTCGCGCCGTCGTCAGCGGAGTTCCGCAGCTTGCGCAGTTCGGCATCGACATCCGCGCCGCCGCCACCCGCGTCGAGCAGCGCGACCACCTCGGCCGCGCAGCGGGGGCCGACCTCCGCCGCGCCGTCCAGCAGCGCCCTGGCCAGTCGCGGGTGCAGGCCCAGCGCGGCCATCGCCGTGCCGCGCGCGGTCGCGGAGCCCTCGGCCGTGGTGGCGCCGAGCGTCCTCAGCAGTTCGCGGCCCGCGGCGAACGGCCCCTCCGGCGGCTCGTCCCACCAGGACAGTCCCGCACCCTCCGGAGTGGACCAGCACGCGAGTTCGAGCGCCAGCCTGGACAGCTCGGCTACCTTGATCTCAGGCTCGGGGTAGGCGGGCAGCCCGGCCTGTTCGTGGCTCGGCCAGCACCGGTACGCGCGCCCTGGCGCCTCCCTGCCCGCGCGGCCCGCCCGCTGATCGGCGACCGCGGCGGACACGCGCACGGTGGCCAGGCCGGGCAGGCCGCGCCGATGGTCCACGCGCGGCACGCGCGACCGGCCGGAGTCGACCACCGCACGCACGCCCGGCACGGTGAGGCTCGATTCCGCGACCGCGGTGGCGAGGACCACTCGCCGCCGCGCGCCCGGTTTCAGCGCGGCGTCCTGGCGAGCGGCGGTGAGCCTTCCGTGCAGCGGCAGCACGTCCACATCGGACAGATCGGCGAGTAGGGCTGACGTTCGCGCGATTTCGCCGACACCGGGAAGAAAAGCCAGCACATCACCCTCTACTTCGGACAGTGCGATGTGGACGATCCTCGCCACGGTCGCTTCCAGGCGTTCGTCCCGCAGCGGCGCGTGGTAGCCGACGTCGACGTCGTAGGTCTTCGCGGTGGCGGTGAGCACGGGTGCCGAACCGAGCAGCGCCGCCAGCTTCCCGGACGCGACGGTCGCCGAGGTGGCCAGCAACCGCAGGTCGTCCCGCAGCCCGGCGCGCACGTCGAGCAGCAGTGCCAACAGAAGATCGGCGTCGAGGTGCCGTTCGTGGCATTCGTCGAGCAGCACCGTCGACACGCCGGGCAGCTCGGGATCGCCCTGCACGCGGCGCACCAGCAGGCCCGAGGTCACCACCTCGATCCGCGTCCGCTTCGACACCTTCCGGTCGCCGCGCACCGCATAGCCGACGGTTTCCCCGACCGGTTCGCCGAGCAGCGCGGCCATCCGCGCCGCCGCCGCCCGCGCCGCGAGCCTGCGCGGTTCGGCCACCACGATCCGGCCCTCGGTCCCCTCGGCGAGCGCGAGCGGCACCACGGTCGTCTTCCCGGTGCCGGGTGGCGCCACGAGCACCGCGGTGCCGTGGCGCGCCATGGCTTCGGCCAGTTCCGGCAGCACCGCCCGCACCGGCAGGTCGGGGAGGGTGAGAAGGCTCATTTCCTGGCGACCTCCGGTGCCGGTGGCAGCGGGTAGCCGGACGCGCCGATGGTGCGCTGCAAGGACTTCCGCCATTCGCCGTCGCCGATCATCGCGCGGATCGCGTCGCCGACCGCGGTCACCGTCTTCGCGTCGCCCTTGCGCAGCCCGACGCCGTACCGTTCGGTGGAGAACGGCTTGCCGACCACCCGCAGCAGCTCCGGGTTCTGCGCCACGTACCCGGCGAGGATCACCGCGTCCGTGGTCACCGCGTCGATCTGGCCCGCCAGCAGCGCGGTCACGCAGTCGGGGTACCTCGGGTACTCGACGAGCCGCACGGCCTGCGCGAACCGGTCCCGCACCTGCTGCGCCGGGGTCGACCCCGCCACCGAGCACAGCCGCTTGTCGTTGAGCGAATCCGGGCCGGTGATATCCGCCGACGAGCGCCGCACCAGCAGGTCCTGCCCGGTCGTGAAGTACGGCCCGGCGAACGCCACCTGCTGCTCGCGCTTCGGCGTGATCGAGTAGGCCGCCACCACCATGTCGACCTTGCCGGAGGTGAGGTCGGTCTCCCGCGTCGCCGAGGTCGTCTCGCGCCAGGTGATGCCGTCCGGGGCGACCCCGAGCGCGTTCGCCACGTACTTCGCCACGTCCACGTCGAACCCGACGTAGCGGCCGTCGACCGTCCGCTCGGAAAGGCCCGGCTGGTCGAAGCGGATTCCGACGGTGAGCTTCCCGGTCTTCGCCGCCCTGTCCACCAGCGGGTCGGACGGGGAGCCGCCCGCCCCGGAACACGCGGTGAGGACCGCGACCAGCACCAGCGCGAGGAACAGCCGTGCGCCGCGCACTCCGCCTCCCTCATCCGCCCAGGTCACGCATTCACGCTTTTCTCAGGGTCACTCGTTAGCCTAGGTGCGTGCTACGACCGTCCCCAACCGTGCTGGACGTCGTCGGGACGGTGGTCAGGCTCGGCCTGGCCGCGGTCTGGCTCGCCTACGGCACGGCCAAGTTCCTCGACCCGGGGCAGACGCATGTCGCCGTCCAGGCCTATGACATCCTGCCCGGCGGGCTCGTCGGCCTGGTCGCCACTGCGATGCCGCTGCTCGAAATCGTCGTCGGCCTCGCGCTGCTCTTCGGGATCTTCACCCGGTGGGCGGCGATCGTGTCGGGGCTCATGCTGCTGGCGTTCATCGGCGCCATCGCGCAGGCGTGGGCCCGAGGGCTGACCATCGACTGCGGCTGCTTCAGCGGCGGCGGCCAGGTCGCCGCCGACCAGACGGAGTACCCGTGGGAGATCCTGCGGGACATCGGGTACCTGGCGCTCGCGGTCTGGCTGACCGTGCGCCCGAGCACCCGGTTCTCGACCGACGGCTGGCTCGGCTGGGGACGCGGGAACTCCGGACTCCCCGTGAACGACTACTCCGGTGAACCAGAAGGGACCTGAACCAGTGGGTGGAGCGGAACGGACCGCGCGCAAGCAACGCCAGGAGAAGGCGGCGAAGCGCGCGGTCGCGCAGGCACGGGGTGGCGACGCCAACAAGAAGATGATCGTGGGCGTGATCGCCGTCGTGGTGCTCGCCGCGATCGTCATCGGCGGCGTGCTGTGGACCAACGCCTCGAAGGACAAGACCGCGGGCCAGGACGTCACCCCGCAGGTCGACCGGGTCGTGGGCGGCCAGGTGGTGGAAAAGCGCGAGGGCGTCACGGTGCTCGTCGGCAAACCGGGTGTGAAGAAGGTCGTGGACATCTACGCCGACTTCCTGTGCCCGGTGTGCGGGCAGTTCCAGGAGGCCTACGGCAAGCAGCTCGAGGACAAGATGAACAACGGCGAGCTGGGCGTGCGGTACCACATGGTCCCGATGCTCAACAATTCCTCGGTCCCGCCGGGGTATTCGCTCCAGTCCGCCAACGCCGCGCTGCTCGCCGCGGACGTCGGAAAGTTCACCCCGTTCCACGACAGCCTTTTCAAGGAACAGCCGGAAGAAGGAAAGCGCGGTTACGACAAGGGGCAGCTGATCAAGCTCGGCCAAGGGCTCGGCATCACCGACCCGAAGTTCGCCGCCGGCGTCAACGGCGGTGTCTACGAGCAGCAGATCATCGCCGCGTTCGCGCAGACCTCGAAGGACCCGAACTTCAAGGGCACCCCGACCGTCGTCTACAACGGTGCGCGCGTCGAATTCACCGACCCCGGCTGGCTGGACAAGATGCTCGGCGGCGGCAAGGGCTGAGCTGTCGGTTTTCACCACTCTGGGTGCCGAAGGTGGTTTAGTCTGAAACCCGGGGTGCTCGTGGGGAACCGGTGCGTAGCCGGATGCGTCGCACCCTCGGTGTCACGAGGGAGGTCCAGGTGGACGGCACAGGTGGGTTCCACGTCGGTGAAGACGCGTACGGCAGCTACGCCAGGGCGATCGATCCGCTCGGCGACGAGGTCCGCGGCGCGGCGGGAAAGCACCTCGCGCCGCATTCGTCGATCGGCGGCGACGGGTTCGGCGAAGTCGGCGACGAGTCGGGGCTGCACGAGGCGTACTCGTCCAGGATGCGGGGCCTGCAGGAGCGGATCCAGCAGGCGGGCGGCAACTGGCACGGCATGGCCGACGCGTCGCGGCGCACCGAGGGTAACTACGCGGCCGTCGAGGACGATCACAAGCGCGTGCTGAAAACCCTCGGGCAGGACCTCGCATGACCGCGCACGCCACGGCCATGCACGCGCTGGCCGGTCACGCCGTCCAGGCGCAGGACAAGGTGCGGCACAACCCGGCCGGGCTTAACGACGCCTCGCACGGCCTGCACCAGACGAACTCGGCGATGGACGGCGCCCAGCAGACCGCCGCGCGCCAGCGCCAGAACCTCGCCGACAACAGCGGCGGCAAGACCACGGACAGGGCCACCGGCGCGTCCTCGGATCTCGAGAAGTCGCTCGAACAGATCAAGGGCGAGGCCACCGAGATCCAGTCCGCGGTGGAGAAGGCGACCGACGCGCTCAAGGTCGCCGAGAACACGAACCAGCAGAAGCTGGACGAGTTCGTGCGCGAAGCCACCCAGATCATGCGGACCGCCGCGTCGCTCAAGGCATCCGGCAACGAAGCGGGCGCACAGCAGCTGCTGTGCACCGAGCTGCCCGCGCTCGGCCAGCGGCTCAACATCACCGTCAACCAGAACATGACCGAGGTCAACGCCGCCCTCACCGGGATCGCGCGCGGCCTCTCCGGCGGCGGGTCGACCAGGCCGTCCTCGTCGGGTGGCGGATCCGCGCCGCCGAAGTCGTTCAACCGGGGCGGCGGCCGTGGCGGCGGCTCCGGTGGCGGTGGTGGCGGCGGTGGGTCGAAGCCGCGGCTGCCGGTCGCGATCCCGCCGCAGCCCGGTACCGGCGTCGACGTCAACCTGCCCAACGGGCACACCGTCAAGGCGCCGAACGAGACCGCGGCCAAGGCCGTGCGCGCCGCGATGTCCCAGCTCGGCGTGCCCTACGTGTGGGGCGGCACCGCGCGGGGCAAGGGCCTCGACTGCAGTGGCCTGACCATGACCTCCTACGGCGAAGCCGGGCTGACGCTGCCGCGCACCGCGCGCACCCAGACCGTCGGCGCGGAGGTGCCCTCGATCGACCAGCTGCTGCCAGGTGACCTCGTCGTGTGGTCGGGGCACGTGGCGATGGTCGTCGGCGACGGCCAGATGATCGAAGCCGGTGACCCGGTGCAGATCTCGAAGATCCGCACCACCAACGCCGGCCAGCAGTTCATCGGGTTCTACCGCCCGACGGGCTGAGTCTCGGGATAGCTTGTGACCAGGTGAAATGGGGAGGACCACGGGTGGCGGAAATCGACTTCGACCGGGAGGTTTCCCGGATGTCGGAGCAGGTCGAGCGCGCTGAAGAAAGAACGGCGGCGCAGCTCGCGAAGGTCGGCAGGGTGACCGGTGCCGCGGAGGCGCCGGACGGCGTGATCCGCGTCGAGGTCAACCCCGGCGGCCTGCTCACCAAGCTCGAACTGAGCGCGCTCGCCCTCCGCGGCGGCTCCGACGCGCTGGCGGCGCAGATCGTGCAGCTCGCCGACCGGGCCACCCGCCGCGCCGGTGACCGCATGTTCAAGACGCTGGCGCCGGTGGTCGGCCAGGGCGGCGAACGGCACCTGCGCTCGCTCGGCTACGAACCGCTGCCCGACGACGAGGACGACCCGTCGTTCCGCGGCTACGGCGGAAGGTGACCATGGACCAGGTCCCGCTCCGCAAGACCACGACCGAGCTGGCCGCCGAGGCCGATGCCCAGCAGGAAGCGTTCGCCCAGGTCGGCGCCATCATGGCGAAGGCGTCCGGCACCGCGCACGACGCCGACGGCACCGTCGAGGTCACCGTCGACGCCAAAGGCAAACTCCGCAAGCTGTGGCTCGCCCCGTCAGCCGTCAACTGGGGCCCCGCGCGGCTCGCCGAGCTCATCCTCGAGGTCACCCAGGTCGCCATGCGCGAGGCCACCCAGGACAGCTACAACAAGGTCGCGCTGCTGCTGGGCGAAGACCTCACCTACGCCATCGAACAGCTCTCCGGCCTCCCCGCACCCGCGCGCGCGGAGAACGACGACCCCGGCATGACCGTCGAGGAGTTCCAGCGCCAGCGCGAACTGCGCCTGCGCTCCACCCAGCGCGGCACCCCGTCACCGTCCGTGGCCGCCGCCCCGGAAGAAGACGACTGGGAAAGCTTCGACCCCGCCACCCTGCGCTCGGACCGCTGAACCGGCACCCCCGGGTTCGAACCCGGGGCAGCCGTCAGGTATGGTTTCCCTACACGCGGTGCTGAGTTCACCTCCACCGCGAACTGAATACGGGGCTATGGCGCAGCTGGTAGCGCACCTCACTGGCAGTGAGGGGGTCAGGGGTTCGAGTCCCCTTAGCTCCACCCGAGTTGTGTTCGGTGGCGCTGGCGCGCCACCTTCCCGGTGTCCCGTCTCGTTGTGGGGGCCGAGCCCCCACACTCCCACGGTGCGAGCTCCTCGCGTTGGCGAGCGCTGGGCGCGTTGGTCTTGTACCAGCGGGTCGGCTTGGTTCGTACGCTGGCACGTTAGGTCCACCCGATTGGCCTGATCCTGCTCGGTGCTTCGCACCTTCGCCGGGGTCGGGTGGTGTTGTTTCTGGGGCCGAGCCCCAGACCCCACGGTGCGAGCTTCGTCCGACCCAGCGTGGCCCGGTTTGGTCCGGACCAGCGCCGGTTGGCGGTTCGTATGCTGACACGTTAGGTCCACATTTCTACAGACCCGTTGGTATGGGCTTTTTCCCATGTCAGCGGGTCTTTTTCGTTGCACCGTAATTTCGTCCATTGTGGATTGTTCTTCAGTTACTGTTCAGTAGGTGGAGCAAAACTGGAGCAGTGCGGGGTTCCGTTCGAAATGGGGGCACGAAAACACGTTCACCCGCTCACAGCCGGCTGCGTCCAGGAGCCGCCTGGCGCGTTCGGTGACGTCGGAGTCGATGTCGACCGTGGTGACCTGCCCATCGGGTTCGGCCGGCCACGGCCTGCTCCAACATTCCGGCCTACAACTGCGGGGAGGACACCGTGCTGATCGGCACGCCATGCTCGTCCCGCTTCATGCACCGCGTCGCGGGACTTGTACGCCTCCGCCGGTGTCGCCTCGGGGGTGAACAGGTGCCGGTGCACGTCGTCGAACACGGCGGCGACCCGATCGCTGCGGATGGTCCCCATCGCCCACAATTCGGCGATCATCGCCTTCCGCAACTCGGCGTGGCCCCGGCCGCGCGGGCGGCATCGGTGTCGGTGTGTCCAGGTGTGCTCATCCGTTCCTCTCGAAAACCCTTGTCCCGCATCATGTCCGCGCTGACGCCGGGGGGGGGGGGGGGGGGGGATACTTGGCTCGGTCTTGTGCCGGCGATCGCCAGCCGGGAGGTTTGCACCGTATCGAGGTGAGCGCCCTCCGGCGAGCTGCCGCGCGGGCGCCACGGGCCGGAGCCGATGCCGTCCGACTCGATCAGCCCCGGGCGGTACGTCGTCGCCGATGAGCTGCTGGTGAGCCGTCTCCCACACGGTGCACTCGCTGTGCCGCCACCGGGGCGAGCAGCGTGCGCACCGACCACGGGAATCGGGAGCGTCCATGGCACCTGCCACGGGCCGTTCCGCTCATTCCGGAATCTGTGTCGTCGATCGGTGGCGGTGAAGGAGTGGTCGGCGAGGTCGCTTTGGTGTCGTCGTGCGGTCCCGGTTGCGCCGGCGTGTGGGGGTCGTACTGGTTGCTGCGCGGGGCCGTGTGGTGGAGGGCCGCTGCCGAGCCGACGCATCGCCTCGCCGCTCGGTAGCGGCCTTCGGGGCGCGGTTGGTGGCCGATTTCGGCTCGCTTGTCAGGCACGCCACCGCACGCCCAGGTGCAGTGGCAAGACCTGCCGTGTCGGCTCGATGCACTCGGCTGGCTCGACGATCTGGGTCGTCCAGCCCGCGTGCTGAACTGCATGGGCCTGCGCGTCGAGGAGTCCTGCGCTCGGCGCCAGCAGGCACGCCTGAGCCGTGACGAGGCCGCCAGCAGCGGCCGGCGCACAGTAGACACTTGGCTTCCGATCACGGCTGGACCGAAAGCCAAGTGTGGCAACGCATCCGGGCGTCTGGCGTGCCGTACCATCCGGCCTACGACCAGGGCATGACCCGAGGCTGCGGAGGCCTCTGCGTACGCGGCGGTCAGAACCACTGGCTGCGCACCCGCCGAGTCTTCGTGGCTATATATCCAGCCGGACCTCATGGCCGCCGTCCGCCAGCTCGCACGCCAGGCACCGACACCGCGCGGCCCCGGCAACTGAACGGTCGCTCCAGCTCCGCCGTACTGCCGCACTGGCACGCAACCAGTGTCTTTAGCGACGAGTCGCGCGCTGATCGAGCAAAACAACCAACAGCGCCAGCAAGTCGAACGCGCCTATGCCGAAAGCCGCCGCCTCCAAGTATCGGCTAGGTCAGGCTCCCTCGACTCCATCGGATGACCGATGCTGTCCGGCTCCGCGGGCGGATCGAGTGCTGGCCGACGTAATCACTACCACGTGTAGCCGCCGGTAGCTGCCGGGCCAAGTCTCAAACGCACTGTCATGTCGAGGAGCGCGCTCTTGTCGTAGGGCTGTGGCCGGTTTCAACGCCGAAGCGTGCCGCGCGTCGCCGAAGTTGACGCTAGGGCTGCGGAGTTCGCTCCCGCTGCTGTCAGGTCAACCTCGGCGACAGCGTGGCCGGGCTCCTCGCGCCAGGCATGTGTCCTATGCCCTGGTTATCGGGCCTCACACGGTGAACAGCCCCCAGTATGCGGCCCAGGGAAGGAAGGCGGCCACGCTGACGAGCAGCAGGCCGCGTTGGATCGGGGCGTGCCGCCAGCCCCGGGCGGCGAGGCCGGCGGCGACCACCGCACCGACTGCGTCGAGTTGTAGCAACAGCCAGGACGGCGGCCGGCCGAGGATGGTGGTGTCCACCTCGGTCGCGCCGGTGGCCACCACGAAGAGCGCGTAGCAGACCGTGCCGATGACTGCGGTGAGGACGCCGAGGACGGCCCACCGGGCTGGCCACCGGCCCGGTGGGCGTGCTCTTGTGCCGCGCAGCCGGCGGGCGGCCGCGCAGGCCGGGTAGGCCAGGAGACCGGCCACCATCAGCGCTAGCAGGGCTGCTTGCGTGATCGGGCCCTCGTACCAGGAGAGGGGCTCGGTCGGCGAACTGGCCAGGGCCTGGGCGGGCGGCGGGTCCGCGCTGGCCGGTGGCGCGCCGTGCGCCGGCCCGTTGACCCACGTCGTGACCAGGTTGACGAAGCCGGGGGCGAAATCGGGGCCGTGCGCGTTGTCGAACCCGTCCGTGCTGCGTCGCATGGTGTGGTTGGCCCCACCGACCACACGCAGGGTGTAATGCTGGTTGCCGCCCCGGTCCAGCGCCGCGCGGAACAGGTCCAGGCTCTCCCCCGGAGGCATGGAGCGGTCGTACTCGCCGAACACGACCAGCAGCGGCTGCCGGACGCGCGTCAGCGTCGCGATCGGGTCATTGGCGGTGTCGCCGAACAGGCCCGCCGAGATGAGCATCCGGCTGGCGTTCAACCCGATCGGGCCGACCAGGCCGTCGGTGACCCCGGCGTGCGCCAGATAGGTCCGGTCGCTCCACAGCTGCGTCCGGTCCGACGGCAGGGCGCTGGCCCCGACGGTGACCACGAAGCCGACGTCGGCGGACTTCGCGGCGGCCAGCGGGGCGACCCAGCCGCCCTCGCTGTGCCCCCAGACCCCGACCTCCGACGGGTTGACGTCCGGCCTGGTCCGCAGCAGTTCGACCCCGGTCACGGCGTCGTCCGCCAGCGCCGCGTACGAGCTGGTCGCCCGGGAATAGTCGGCGCGTTTGTCATAGATCAACACCACGATCCCGGCTCTGGCGAACGCCTCGGCCTCCGGCCGGTAGGAATCCCGGCCGCGCGGCCCCGCTCCGGCGACCAGCACCATTCCCGGATGGCCCGTCCCGCCGGCCGGGGCGACGATGGCGCCGCGCAGTCCCTGGTAGTTGACTTCGGTGTTGGTGATGCCATCGGCCGCGATGGCGGGCGGGGCTGATGACATCGGCGAGGCCAACGCCATCAGCAGCCCGGCCGTTAAGCAGACGGATTTGCATGTGGGCAGCACGAAGTGCTCTCCTGTCTTCGGAAGTGACCGCATTGCTTCCAATCGGCTGGGCCGTCGAGTTGCCGCTCGGCGGCCCAGCATCCTTTTCGTTAGGTGTCCGCCTCCTCGGGGTCGGGGAATGCGATGAAGCGGGTTTGCACGGTGCGCACCCCGGCCGGGGTGTCCTCCGCAGACCGCTGGAACCGCTTGAGGAGGCTGAGGTATCCCTCGAAGAACTCGGCCAGCTCATCAAGGCTGACCCGGATCGAGCCCCGCGAGTAGGGCAGTGCGTCCGCCCACGGGCCCAGCCGCTGCCTTGCCTCCAGGAACGCGCCGAAGGTCTCCAGATCCTCGGTCAACCACAACTGGTTCAGCTGCTCGACCGCCGCCCGCAGGTCGGGTCCTTGCTCACTGAGCTGGGGGAAGCGCAGGCCGTTGCCTGAACGCCGCCACCAGCGTTCCCTCCCTTTGGCCCGCTCAGGCACCTCGTTGACCAGGCCATGACTGGCGAGCACCCGCAGGTTGTAGCTGGTGCCCCCGGTGGTCACGCCGAGCCGGGCGGCCAGCGTCGTCGACGTGGCCTCGCCGAGCAGCTCCAGCTCACGCAGGATGCGCTGCCGCAGAGGGTTGGCCAGCGCCTTGGCCACAGCGAGATCGACAACGTCCTCGGACACATTTACACGATAATCAGTGCATCACTTCTCGTGCAACCAGCTTCCGACCGCTGACGTCCACACCGGCTCGGGCTGCCCAGGCAGAGGCCGCTGTCGAGCGCCACAGCCGCAACGAGGCGGTGCGAAGTTCGGTGAGGTCATGGACGACCTGATCGAGGGCTGACGATGGTCATCCCCTTCGGGCACAACACCGCCTCGAACCTGAAACAGTGACCGGTCGTGCGGTTTGACGCGGCCCGTTACCGGGACACGGGTCCTGCGGGAACGCCCTGAATTGCCGGCCGGTGGGGCAGCCGCACTTCGGTGGGATCGTGGAGCGGCTGATCGGCACGATGATGCGGCTGGTGCACGACAAAGTGCCGGGCGCCACCGTCTCCAACACCGTCCAGCGCGGGGATTACGACAGCGACGGCAAGGCCGTGCGGGCTGTGACCGGGCCGAATCGCCAGGCCGGTGCCACCCTGGATCCGTTCGTCCACGAGCGACCGAAATGGGCCAGACAGTCGTCCAGTTCCTCCAGCAACCAGCCATCTCGCAGGTACGGCCGGACACCGGCCGTCCTTGCCCCATGCCGCCGAGGCCCACCGGCGGCCTGCGGAATCGAGCAACCCGATCCAGAACAGATTGCCGGGCGCGTGAGGGCCGCGGCCCAAGCTGGGGAACCGGGAGGCGGGACTCCACAGCCGCCAGACGTGATCGAAGCGTAGTTCCAGCGCCATCTTCGTGCTGCTCATCGCTTCGACGCCGACGGCGAGCGCGCCCAGCGCCACCCGCTCGACGACATGCTTGACCTGCTGCCCTTTCGTCTCTGCCACGGGCTGAACCGTAAGCCGGGACCGGGCTCAGCTGAGCTGCCTGCGATTGGATCGCGTTCATTCTGGAACAGAGCCGTCGTCGGCGGCGCCAGGAACCTCGAAGAAGGGAAGCGCGTCGAGGACATCGGGGACATACTCGACGAGTGCTAGGCGGACCAGGTCGATGCTGCCGTCGATAACGTTGTAGGTGACCTGGAAGGTTAGGAGCGCCAGGCGGATGAAGTGCACGCGGACTTGTCCCGGCGTGATGGTCGGTTCGAGCACCGTGAGCTCGTCGACCTCGTTCGACAAGTAGGCGGCGACGTCCGACTCGGTCATCACGCCCTCGAGCACGACGAACGCGGGCTGAATCATCTCGCGGGTGATCGTGTCGTTGACGAGCGGCGTAATCGGGGCGCCGACCTGCGTTCTCGCGGTTTCCTCGATGTCGCGGACGAGCACATCGCCGATCCCGATCGCGGGCAGAGCAGCGTCGTCGAATGGGGTCGGGATGTCCGCGCTCGGGATGGCGCTGCCGATCAGGTTCTCGCAGATCTTGTCGATCCGATCCGTCAACAGGTCCAGGTTGGGCGGTGCCGGTCGGTGACGAGGCGGCCGGTTCGGAGGTGTCGCGAGCGCGTTGAGGGCCTCGCCGCACACCTCGTGCAGGTCGCGCAGCGTGGGAAAGATGGTCGCGACGGCGTGCTCGAACGCGCCGTGGACCTGGGCGATCGCGTCGGGCTGCTGTGTCACGTCATCGAGCAAGTCGCCTGTGGACAGCAGAACGATACGCCGCGCTCTGTTGCGCACGGCCTGGTCACCAGCCAGGTATTTGGAGTTCGAATACTCCAAATTTTGGGGCAACTGAAAAGGGTGCCATGCCGCGACATGTGATCGTCATCGGCGCCGGGACCTGGGGGCGGCCGCTGGAGCTGAATCCTCGCGCCGAGGCCCCGGTGCGTTCGCCCGCACTGTCGCGGTAGGGCTGGTGTGGTATCTCGCGTCGCAAAACCTGCCCCGGATTGATCTCTTCGCGCCCCGGTCACCTTCATGATCGCGCGCATCTGACACGGGCGCCTGTTCCGGACAGCGGTTCACTTGGTGGAATGCTGATGACCGGGATGAGTCGCTCCGCAGGACGGCGGCGGTGGAAGAATGCCGCTTCTCGTGTGGATCGTGGAGATGCCCAGCTGGGCTGGTGCGTTGGCCGGGCGGGACGCCGTCGTCCGTGCCCTGGTGCGCACTCGGACGCGTTCGCTGCTGCGGGCCGCAAGAGCAGAACATTCTGGCTCATGGTCACCGGTGACCATGGCCTTGTTCCGTTTCGACGGCCCGGTAGGCCGTTCTGGATCCGGGCCAGGAGTGCGCATGTTGCTGGAAGCGGAAACTGGTTACCGCAATGATGATCTTTTCGAGCGAACCCGGTGAACCAAGGCTTGAATACAATTCATGGTTCACGACGATGACCCAGTGGATGTACGCGAGGTTCCCTGAACTGAGCGCCCGGAACAGCCAGGACGTTTAGCATCCACCGGGGGACCGCGAGGATGGTGAAACGGGAGCGTGCTGAGGTGTGGAAACAGAAAAATGTCGGCGACGCGGTGGAAGTGATTGTCACGGGCAGGTGTGCTGGCGGCAGTTGGAATCACGCGTGTGTTCTGCGTTGGTGTTGTATCGGTTCGCGTGGTGGTGTCGCGGCGGTGCTGTCAGGTTCGTGTGGCGTGGCGCGTTGAGTGCGATCGCGTGGGGGTGAGCCGACGATAGGGATGGTGTGTTGAGTGGGCGCTGCGGTGGGTTCCGTCTGTGGCGGAGGTGGTCAGCGGGGCGGGTGGATGAGGACGGTGTGGGCGGAGGCCAGCGGGGGCGGGGGCGTGGTCACGACCTGCGCCGGGGTGGGACGGGGGCGCGCGGCGCGGTCGGAAATACGGAGCAGGAGCGCGACTAGGAGGTAGTTGGCCAGCAGCGAGGAGCCGCCCGCGGACAGGAAGGGCATGGTCATGCCGGTGAGCGGGATGAGGCCGGTGACACCGCCGACGACGACGAAGACCTGGAATGCCATCGCGAAGGAAAGCCCCGCGGCGAGCAGTTTGCCGAACGAGTCGGTGACCGCCAGCCCGGCGCGCAGGCCGCGGCTGACCAGGAGCAGGTAGGTCACCAGGATCGCGGCGAGACCGGCCAGGCCGAGTTCTTCGGCCAGCGAGGAAGTGATGAAGTCGGTGTCGGCGAACGGTACCGCCGCCGGATGGCCGAGGCCGAGCCCGGTTCCGGTGATGCCACCGGTGCCGATTCCGAAGAGCCCTTGGGCCAGTTGGTATCCCGACGTGTCGTAGTACTGGAACGGGTCCAGCCAGATCCGCACTCGGGTCTGCACGTGTGCGAACAGGTAGTAGGCCGTGATCGCGCCGGCCGTGAAGCAGCCGAGCCCGATCAGGAACCAGGACAGCCGCCCGGTCGCGACGTAGAGCATGGTGAGCAGGACGCCGAAGAACAGCAGTGACGCGCCCAGTTCCTTTTCCAGCGCGAGCACGCCGACGGAGACGCCCCAGGCGAGCAGGAGTGGCGCGAGGTCCCGGATCCGGGGGACGGTCATGCCGAGCACGCGGGTGCCCGCGGTGGTGAACAGTTCTCGCTTCGCGACCAGGTACCCCGCCGCGAACACGATCACGAGCAGTTTCGCGAACTCGCCGGGCTGGATCGACGCCGGGCCCAGTTTCAGCCACAGTTTCGCGCCGTTGACCTCGGACAGGCTGCTGGGCAGGACCCCGGGCAGCACGAGCAGGATCAGCCCGGCCGCGCCGGCGCTGTAGCGGTAGCGCGCGAGCCGCCGGTGGTCGCGCACGCGCCAGAGCACGACGGCGAACAGCGCCAGCCCGGCCGCGGTGAACGCCAGTTGTTTGACCGCTTCGGGAGTAGGCGCTGGTTTCCCGGCGTCGGCGGCGGTGGCAGCGGAGCTCAGATCCAGCCGGTGGATCATCACCAGGCCGAGTCCGTTGAGGACGGTGACGCAGGCCAGGATCAGCGGGTCCGCGGCGGGCACCAGCCGGCGTACCGCCGTGTGCGCGAGCCCGATCAGCACGAGGTAGCCGCCGCAGAGGAGCAGGGCGTCCGAGTCGACCCGGTGCTTCGCGTTCAGGTCGGTGATGAGCATTCCGCCCCAGACCGACATCAGCGCGAGAACCAGGACGGTCATTTCGGCACGGCGGGAACGAATTGATGTCGGTTGCCCGGGGAGTCGGGAATCCATCGGACCAGAACAGCACCATTGTTGTGCCCTCCCGGTGAGGTCGATCTTCGACGCAGATCGTCGTCACTCGGCGGGGTGGCATAGCTCGCAGAACGAACGAACCTGCTTTCTGTTTCTCAGCGTCCTCACAGCGATCGGCGGGCAAGGTGTCCCGTGTCCTGCTGGGGTGGTCTGTCAAACATGATGTTGTCGAGGAAGAACGCGCTCTTATGGTCATGATCAGGCGTCGGCGTGCCCGCGATTTTGATGGGTTCCTGTTTCGCGCCGCGGCCAGGACCGGGTGCCGAACGCGACAAAAGCCTCGCGCTGGCGCACAATGTCTGACGATAACCCCAACGTCGGTGGCAGGCACTGTTTCACCTCCGCGATGCGCGGGTAGGCCCGAGGCGCCCTTTTTCCCGATCGACCGGAGCGAACTCGGCCGCACGAAGGCCACCCATCTCGACGGACCGAGAACCCGAACCACAGCACCCGACAGCGCCAGGAACCTCTTGTGCCGTACCGCGCCCCCTCCTGCCGCGACGCCGGACGCCACTTGGGTCGCGGCCGATCGCGGTCCGAGCCCGACCGCGATCGGGCGCAGCCGTTCGCCCAACGCGAGGTGCTGCTCCACGTTCCCGGGCGGCGACTGCGGCGGGTGTGTTGGCGTCTGGCCGCCCGCGCGGAAGGAGCTGGTCAGCAGCTCGTGCGCGAGCACGCCGTCAACGGTCGCACCGATGCCCAGCGCACGGCGGAGGTCCAGGATCGCCCGTCCCGGGCCACGACTGAACAGCGAGTATTCCATCTGCACATCCGAGATCAGGTGCACTGCGTGGACTACCTCGCGCCCGGCTCGGCCGGGGTGGGGGCCGCCGCCGCTGGGTGCAGCTGGCAGGGCTGCGCGTAGGCCGGCCGACGTTCCTCTGTCTGTGGTGTATTGGGAGGTGGTGTGCGGTGGCGGGGTTGGTGTTGACGCTTGTCGCGGATGGGTGTCGGTGTTCGGTAGTTGCCTGCTGGTAGCCGGTGGGGAGAGGACAGGGACTGCGCATGGCGTCGGATGACCGGACAGGTGAGGGTGCCGGGGCGGAGTCGGCCCGGGAGGCGTTGGTGGCGCGGCTGGACCAGG
This sequence comes from Amycolatopsis sp. CA-230715, assembly GCF_018736145.1. Classification (GTDB taxonomy): domain Bacteria; phylum Actinomycetota; class Actinomycetes; order Mycobacteriales; family Pseudonocardiaceae; genus Amycolatopsis. Next base: position 2,636,616 of record NZ_CP059997.1, on the reverse strand, counting down.
TCGAGCGGCTGCTCGCCGGCGGCGCGCGGCTGGGGAGGGTATCGCAGAACTTCGTCGGCGGGCGGTCACGGTGGCCGGTGGCGGTCGCCGTGGTGGTCGCGATCGGGTTGCAACTGGTCTTGCCGGATCGTTTCGCCGCGGGGCATCGCGCGGTGCCGGCGTTCGAGATGGTGCTGTTGATCGCGCTGGTCGCGGCGAATCCGCTCACCGACCGTCGGAGGGCCCGGTGGCTGCGCCGGGCGATGGTGGTGTTCACGGCGATCATCACCGGCACCAACGCGTGGTCGGCGGTGCGGCTGGTCCAGCAGATCGTCGAGGGCAAGCAACAGGACGCACTGATCCTGCTGACCTCGGGCGCGGCGATCTGGGTGACGAACGTGATCGTTTTCGGGCTGTGGTACTGGCAGTTCGACCGGGGTGGGCCCCTGTCCAGGCTCGCGGGCGCGCAGCCGTACCCGGACTTCTCCTTCCCACAACGGCAAAACCCGCAGGAGGCGCCCGCGGGCTGGGAACCGGCATTCATCGATTACCTGTACCTGTCCTACACCAACGCGACGGCGTTCAGTCCGACCGACGTCATGCCGTTCACCGGCCGGGCCAAGTTCGTCATGATGGTGCAGTCCGCGGTTTCCCTGGTCACCGTCGCACTGGTGATCGCCAGGGCAATCGGCCTGTTCAAATAGCCCAAGCGCGCCCCGGCAGAGGAGGTCGTTCGACCCACGCGAACCATCTGCTCTCCGTTAAAGAGGAGCAACGGGCGAAACAACGATTTCTTCATAATTCGCCAACGGCGGGTGGAAGCCGGAATCGTGCGACTTCCCCGGGGATTCCATGACGATCCCGCTGAACCGCTTCGCTGCCCTGATCGCTGACGGCCTGGCTCGCCTGCGCAGGTACGCGGGTTCGCCTGTCACACCGCTGTCGCGCCATCTTCCCGATGTCCCGTCTCGTTGTGGGGGCTGAGCCCCCCACAACGAGACGGTGCGAGCTCCTCGACCTGACGGGCGCTGGGCGCGTTGGTTTTGGACCAGCAGGTCGGGTTGGTTCTTGTGTTGGCAGGTCAGGTCCACAGTGCGACAGACCCGTCAGTATGGGATTCCCTATGTCGGCGGGTCTTTTTGCCGCACCGTAATTGTGTCCATTGTGGATCGCGCTTCAGCCAACCGCTGGAAAGGCAACGACGCCCCGGCCGCGCTGACCTTGGGCGGTCGGCCCGGCGGGGTGTGTTGCGGGGTCAGCTCACCGCCGGCCCGATGTTGCCGAGGCGTACCGGGCCGTCGATGGCGCCTGGCCAGTCTGCGCTGAGCCCGCCGCCGGCGGGCAGGGTGAACGAGATCTTCGAGACCGGGACCGGATCGGACGACTTCGCCGGTGTCGAGATGTAGGCGATGCCGGGGTGCTGCTCGTCGATGGTGTAAGGCTGCGCCGAGCCCGGTTCCGGGGTGATCACCGGCATGTCCCGGATCGTGTCGCCGTTGTAGAAGGTCAGGCCTGACGGTGCGCCCTGGATCTGGCAGGACACCCCCGGCTTCGCCTCGAGTTCGAGCGCGAACAGCCGGCCGTCGTCCGGTGCCTGGTTCTCGGTCACCGAGGCGTTCAGCTGGCCAGGAACGCAAAAGGGATAGTCGCTGGACGCTGCGGTGGCCGTCCCCGCGGTGGCCAGCGCACTCCCGCCGACCAGTGCGCTGAGCGCGGTGACGGTGGCGGTGCGGCGGAACTTCGACGTGATGGCCATGTGGTGCCTCCTGATCTATGTGGCCTCCTTGATCATGAAGACGCGTGGCGACGGCTGAGGATGGTTGTGGCCGAGCGGAGGTGAGATCACCGACAGCGCACAACCCCAGCCGCTCCGGGTTGTCAGATCCCGGGGAGAAGCGGGGCGACGTCGAAGATTCGCATGAAGATCGGCGAAGTAGTGACGGCGACCGGCACCACGATCACCGCACTGGCCCACCATCGGCCCGGCGCGGCGAACGAGTTCCGGGTAGACATCAAGCCGGTCAGGGGCTGCGATGGTGGGGTAGACGCCGGTGTGCTCAGCTCCTTCGCGACGTTCCCGAGAACGCCTTGAGGCCGGGCACTACCGGTTTCTCCGGCCGGATCGGAATCCATTGTGGACGGTGCTGGTCCGGTCTCGCCGTCATCGGTTGGCGGCGGGTTCGTGCCAGGCCAGGTCGGCGCCGAGTGCCGCGGTGAGGCGGGTCATCGTTTGGCGGGCGGCTTCGTCGTTCGCGTGCTCGGGCAGCCAGGCGCAGGCGAGGTAGGCGGCGGCGACCTCGGCGTTGGCGCAGGCGGTGGCCAGGCAGTCTTCGATTTGGGCGAGGGAAGGGCCGGGGCCGGAGGGGAAACGCGCGCCGGGCAGCTCCGCGCCGTCGATGACGTCGATGTCGAGGTGGAGGTAGACGGGGACCGGTCCGAGCTGGTCGAGGGCGGCGGTGATCGCGGCGGGATCGGCGGGCACGCGGCGGACCTGGCTGGTGGTGAGGGCGTCGCCCTCGGCGGGGTCGACGTCGCGGGAGTCGGCGAGCACGACGCTGGTGTCGGGGACGGGGCGCAGGTCGAGCGTGTCGTCGAAGAGGCCGGGCGTGCGGCCGGTCAGCATGGCCAGCGCCATGCCGCCGAGGTAGCCGCTGGTCGAGATGGCGGGGGTGTTGAAGTCGCCGTGGGCGTCCAGCCACAGCACGGCCACGTCGTAGTGGCGGCGTTGCAGCCCGGCCACCACGGCCCGTGCCGTGGGGCAGTCGCCGGAGAGCACCAAGGGCCGGGCGGCCTGCTCGACCGTGTCGAAGGCGGCGCGGTGGAGCAGGCTCATCCGGGCGGGGACGGGGCCGTCGGGGAGGGCAGGGGGGACGACTTCGGTCGCGGTGGCGGGGATCGGGAAGGCCGGGATGCGCTCGTCGAGGTGCCAGGGCGTGACGATCGGGTCCCATGCGCGGTCAGCCACGGGGTGTCTCACTTTCGTTTCCGGTGGGCGAGGAGGTCGAGCAGCCGCCGCAGTTCGGCGGCGCCGGTTCGCAGGTGCGCGGTGAGCTCCGCCCTGGCTTCTTCGGGGCTGCCGTGCAACGCCTCCAGTAGCCGGCGGTGGTCGTCCGCGGTGCGGCCGAGTTCACGGCGGGAGTGTTCGGCCAGCGCCAGTGCGAGGCGCTGTTCTTGCTGGAGCTGCCCGTGGAAGCGGCGCAGCCGGGGGCTGCCGGTGGCCGCGACCAGGGTGGCGTGGAAGAGCCGGTCCCCGTCGAGCGCGGCGACGGGGTCATCGCGCTCGAAGGCGTGTTCTATCTCGCCGACCAGGTCGGCCAGGTTCTGGTAGAGCACCGGATCCCGGTGCTCGGTGAGGGCGTCGGCCGCGGCCAGCTCCACCGGGAGGCGGGCGGCGTAGATGTCGGCCACATCCTCCCCGGTCACGTCCGCGACGACGATGCCACGGTTCATCTGGTAGTGGACCAGGCCCTCGCTTTCGAGGGTCCGTGCGGCCTCGCGGAGGGTGCTGCGGGAGACCCCGAGCTCGGCGGCGACGGCGGCTTCGCGCAGCGGAGTCCCCGACGGCAGCCGACCGGACAAGATCGCCTGCCGGACAGCTTCGGCGGTCTGCTCGGTCGTGCTCCGCCGCTGGATGCCCGCGCCAAGACCGTCGATCGGGTCCGCCACGGTCACCACCCCCTTGCCGGAAACTTGGCCTGACGGGAGCTAAATTGCCATATTGTCCGGCAATCTGGCAAGACCTGGTGACCGCGTTCGGTTCCCCGCGATGACCAGGGCAGCCATGCGCCACCACAGCGTTGCCAAGGCGAGCTCGCGCAGACTCGCCGCCCGAGGCTCGCGGGATGGGCGCGGTCCAGGTGGGGGAAGGCTGCTGGAGATGGACATTCGACTGCTGGGGCCGGTCGAGGTGTTTTCGGGACGGGATCGGGTGCCGACGGGGCGGCGGCAGTTGCGGGCGGTGCTGGCGGCGCTCGCGGCCGACGCTCCTCGGCTGGTACCGACGACGGTCCTGATCGATCGGGTGTGGGGCGAGGATCCACCGGCGCGGGTGCGGCAGGCGGTGTGGACCCGCGTCGCCGACGTCCGCAGGGTTCTTGGTGGCGGGGCGGAACCGCGGGTGCTGTGGCGGCCGAGCGGGTACCTGCTGCGGGTCGAGCCCGACCAGGTGGATCTGCACCGCTTTCGCGGGCTCACCGGTGCCGCCCGGCGTCCCGGCTGCCCCGACACCGAGCGGGTCGCGCTGCTGGCCGCCGCCCTGGAACTGTGGCAAGGCCCGCCCTTGGCGGGACTGCGCGGGGAATGGGTGGAGCGGCAGCGCGAGAGCTGGCAGCTGGAACGGCTGGACGCGGCGATCGCCTGGGCACGGGCGTCGTCGCGCATCGGCCAGCACACCGCGGTCATCCCGGTGTTGCGAGCCCTGATCGAGGACCACCCGTACGCGGAACCGGTCGCCGCGGAGCTGACCAGGGCGCTGTTCGCCGACAACCGGAATGGTGAGGCGATCGCCGAGTGCCAGGCCGCCTGCGACCGCCTGTACCGGAAGCTCGGGGTCACCCCGGGCCGCGAGCTGCGCGCTCTGCACCGCGCGCTGCTCACCGGTGAGCAGCTGCCCGAACCCGCGGCGCAGCCCGGGGCGAAGCCGCTGGTCGTACCGGCGCAGCTCACGGCGGACGTGGCGGCGTTCGCCGGTCGCGGCGGGGAACTCGCGCGCTTGGACGGGATGCTCGCCGAGACCGCCGAGGTCGTGATCATCGCGGTGTCCGGCGCCGCGGGCGTGGGGAAGAGCGCGTTCGCGGTGCATTGGGCCCATCGTGTCCGCGACCGGTTCCCGGACGGGAACCTGTACGTGGACCTGCGCGGGTCCGATCGGGAACGGCAGGCGCTGGATCCCGCGGAGGCGACCCGGCTGTGCCTCGACGCCCTCGGCGTGCCCGCCGAGCGCGTGCCTGCCGAGCTGGACGCCCGGACCGCGCTCTACCGGAGCTTGCTCGCCGGGCGGCGGATGCTCGTCGTGCTGGACGACGCCGTGGACAGCGCGCAGGTACGGCCGTTGCTGCCGGGCACGTCGGGCTGCGTCGTCGTGGTGTCCAGCCGCGCCACGTTGACCGGCCTGATCGCCGCGCACGGTGCCAGGGTGCTCGCGCTGGGGCCGCTTTCCCGTGCCGAGGCACGGGAGTTGCTGGACGCCCGCCTCGGTGGCGCGCGAACCGGGGCCGAGCCCGCGGCGGTCGCCGACATCATCACCGCCTGCGCGTGTTCGCCGCTGGCGCTGGCGACCGCGGCCACCAGGGCGGTGATCGAGCCGCGGTTGCGGCTGAGCGTCTTGGCCGGTGAGCTGACCCGCTCACCGTCGTAGCCGGGGTGCGCTCGGCCGAGAGCCGAGCACACCCCGGTGGTGGAACGGTGTCAGCCGAGGGACTCCCAGTTGATGGTCGACACGGGAACTCCAGGACAGGTCAGGCGGAAGTTGTAGGTGTTCACCGCCCGCAGCGGGCCGCTGTTGATCCGCGCTCCGTTCGAGCAGATCAGGAAGACCTGGGCCACACCGGAATTGACCCGGCAGGAGAAGTTGACGACCTGGAACGGGGACACGGAGGAGTAGTTGCAGCTGAAGACCGCGGCGGGGGCGGCCATTCCGTCGGTGCGGGCGGCGGTGTGCCAGCTCCCGGCCGCCGGCGTGCCCGCCGCGACCGTGGTGACCGGGTGCGCCGGTGCCGCGGTGGCCGCGGCCGGTGCCACCGCGAAGGCGGCGGCGAGCAGCAGAGCCAGTGCGAGCAACGGTTTCAGGACGAAAGCGGTGGTGGAGCCGGTCCCGGTGATTCGACGCATGTTCGTTCCCCTCGTTGTCAGAAGACGTGATCCCGCGTCGGGATGTGGACCGGCCCAGGATCGGACTCCGCCCTGTGCGCCAGGCTCACCGCAGCCTTACCGGCGGCACGGCGAAATTGAATCACGAGAATTGTCGCCGATTTCGTTATTGCTGGCCGGTCCCGGCGATCACCGCCGACTCGCGTGTATCTTCGGGTGTTCGGCAAGGGGGCTTCCATGGCAGTGGAGTTCTGTCTGCTCGGCAATATCGAGGCTCGCCTCGACGGGGAGTCGATCAATGTCGGCTACGCGCAACTGCGCTCGATTCTGGCGCTGCTGCTCATCGACGTGAATCGCATCGTCGCGGTCGACCGGCTGGTGGACCGGGTGTGGGGGAGCAGGCGGCTGCCGCGCCGTCCCCGTGCCGCCGTCCAGCACGGCGTCACCCAGCTTCGCAACGCGTTGGCTCCGGTACCGGGTGTCGCGATCATGTGGCAGGACAACGGTTACCGCATCACCGCGGAGCCGGAAACCGTGGACCTGCACCGGTTCCAGCAGCTGATCGCCCGTGCCCACACCACCCGCGACGACCGGCGCGTGGCCGCGTTGTTCGACGAAGCCCTGCGGCTTTGGCGCGGCGAACCGTTCGCGGGATTGGACACCCCGTGGCTGACCGCCTGTCGCGCGACGCTCGCCCACCAGCGCCATGCCGCCCAGCTCGATCTCACCGATGTCCTGCTCCGCCAAGGCAAGCACGCCGAACTGCTGCCCGGCCTCTTCGACCGGGCCGGGGCCGAACCGCTGGACGAACGGCTGGCGGGACAGCTGATGCTCGCGCTCTACCGCGCCGGTCAGGCCGCCCGCGCCCTCGACCACTACGAGCGCATCCGAAGGCGGTTGGCCGACGAACTCGGCACCGACCCGAGCCCGCCGCTGCGGCGGCTGCACCACCGGATCCTCGCCGCGGATCCTGGGCTTTCCGCGTGCACCACCGCTTCACCGGTCTCCCGGGTTCCGCTGCCGCGCCACCTGCCCGCCGCGCCGAGGTTGTTCACCGGGCGGTGCGACGATCTCGCCCACCTCACCGCTTCACTGACCGAAACGGGCAACGCGGTTCCGCTCGCCGTGATCAGCGGTGCCGGTGGCATCGGCAAAACGTGGCTGGCGCTGCACTGGGCTCATCAGCACCTCGATCGGTTCCCGGACGGGCAGTTGTATGTGAACCTTCGCGGATTCGATCCCAGCGGGGAGCCGATGCCGACGGTGACCGCGTTGCGGGGATTCCTCGACGCCCTCGGTATCGCGATCGAGGAACTCCCGCGGGAATGGGACGCGCAGATCGGGTTGTACCGCAGCGTGGTCGCCGACAAACGAATGGTGATCGTACTCGACAATGCGCGCGACACCGACCAGATCGCCCCGCTGCTCCCGGGAAGCCCGGCGTGCACCGTGCTGGTCACCAGCCGCAACCGGCTGGACGGCCTGGTCACCGGGCACGGCGCTCGTTCCCTGACCCTCGACGTGTTGACGGAGAACGAGTCGCGGCAGCTCCTCGCCCGGCACTTCCACTGGAACCGGATCGCCGCCGACCCCGACGCGATGGCCGAACTGCTCGGCTACTGCGCTGGTCTTCCGCTGGCGGTCAGCGTCGTGGCCGCCCATGCCAGTCACCATCCCCAGTTCCCGCTCGCGGTACTGGCCGCCCAACTGCGCGACCAGAGCGGCAGGCTCGCCGCACTGGACACCGCCGACGCCTCCGCCAGCCTGCGAGCCGTGCTGTCGTGGTCCTACCACGCGTTGTCCGCCGAAGCCGCCACCGCGTACGGGTTGGTCAGCCTGGCGTGCGGGCCGGACATCAGCCTGCCCGCCGCGGCCAGCCTGCTCGCGCTCCCCACCACGAGCACGCTCACCATCCTTCGCGAACTGGAGCACGCTTCGCTGGTGCAGCAACACGATCCGGGGCGTTTCCGCATGCACGACCTGATCCGCCTGTACGCCGCGCAGCGGGCGGAACGGGATCTGCCCGAGCCGGTGCGCTCGCGCGCGTTGCGCCGCCTCGTCGACTTCTACCTGCACACCGCGTTCACCGGCGACCGCCTGCTGCAGCCGCTGCTGCCGCCGATCCAGCTCCCCGAACCCCGCGACGGCTACCAGCCCCACCACCTGGAAGACCAGCAGACCGCGTTGGCCTGGTTCACCACCGAACACCTCAACCTGCTTGCCGCCCAACGGCTCACCTCGGCGCAGGGCTGGGCGGCCGCGAGCTGGCAGCTCGCCTGGCTGCTGACCACGTTCCTGTACCGGCAGGGACGTTTCCACGCCGCGCTCGCGACCTGGCAGGCGGGGCAGGAGGCCGCGAACGAGCTGGACGACCCGTCCCTGCACGCCGGAACGCACCAGCTCCTCGGCGCGATCTTCGCCGAACTGGGCCGGTACCCGGAAGCACTCCACCACCTCACGCTCGCCGAGCAGCGTGACGACCTTCCCGCGCAGGCGTACACCCATCACACACTGGGATGGTCGTGGTCGCTGCGGGGCGACGATCGGCGGGCGCTCGAGCACGCCGCCCGCGCGCTGGGCCTTTACCGCACGCTCGGCATGCCTGCCGGGGAAACCAGGGAACTCACCGTGACGGGCTGGTACCGGGCGCGGCTCGGTGACTTCGCGGAAGCCCGCACCCAAACCGAAACCGCGTTGGCTTTGGCCCGCCACCACCAGCTCCGGGAGGACGAGGGGCTGGCCATCGCGATCCTCGGGTTCATCGCCCAGCACACCGGACGGCACCGCGACGCCGTGACCTGCTTTCACGAGGCCCGTTCCGTGCTGCACGAGGCGGGTAACACCTACTACGAGGGCACCGTTCTCGACGCGCAAGGGGAAACGTACCTCGCGCTCGGCGAATCCGAATCCGCGCGCGGGGCGTGGGAGCAGGCGCTGGAGCTCTTTCACGTCCAAGGGCGCGCGAACGACGCAGACCGGGTTCGTCAACACTTGTCGGGCCTCGGCGAGGCGGATTCGTGACTTCGGGTGTTGAGCGGCTCGTCCGGGCCTGTCATGATCGGGAACCCGTGATGCCGGTCAGCCGCGTCCGAGGGGTGTCGTGCGAGAGTCGTGGAAAGGCGTGCTCGCCACGATCGCCGGGGTGGTGCTGCGCAAACTGGCCAAGAGCGAGCGATCGTGGCTGGCCGTCGCGGCACTGGTCCTGGTCAACCTCCTGCCGGTCGCGGCCGTGCTCTGGCGCGGCTGGCAACCGGGCGACGTGCTCACGGTCTACTGGCTGGAGAGCATCGCGATCGGGTTCTGGACGTGTGTCAAGATCCGGACCGCCCGCGGACCCGAGCGCACATCCCCGTTCCGCAATCCCAACGGGTCTCCCCTCGAGCCGACAGTTCCGCGGTTCGCCTTCCTCTTCGGTTTCTTCGTGTTCGTCCACGGTGGACTGATCGGGGGTCTCTGCGGGGCGGCGACCATGCGGTGGTACGGCAGGCTTCTCGACGGCGTGTTCTGGTTGCTGGGAGCGCGCTCTCCCGGCAGCGTTCTCGACACCCTGGGCGAAAACCGTTCCGCGATCGCGGCTTCTCCCGCGGGGTACTGGGGAATGCTGGTGGTGTTCTTGGCCAGTCAGGGCTTCGCGTATCGGCAGGATTGGGTGCGAGGACGGGACCGGGACCGGGTCGGCCGTACCGACGTCCGGGATTCCGCGCTGTGGCGGACGCTGGTCCTGCAGTTCACCCTGATCGCCGGGTTCTTCCTCCTCGGTGTCACCGGGCAGCCGATCGCGGTCGCGCTCCTGCTCATCGCCTTCAAGGTCGTTCTGGACGTGGCGATGTACTTCGTCCGTCGTGCGCGGTCCACCGGGACTGGTCAAAGTGGACGGTGACGAGTCAGGCGTCCGCACCGTCTGACGGGACTGGTTCAGCCGCTCAGCGCTTCGAGCAACCGGGCCCGGAATTCGTCGACGTCGGCCGCGCGAACGATCGTCGCGGGCCGTCGATCGCCGGTACCCGCGGTTGTTTCACCGCGGCGGTCGCCGTCGAGCGCGACCAGCACCGGTGCGCTGTGGTGGTCGGTGGCGACGCGCCGGTCGAGCAGGACGGCGGCCGCGAGCGCGTCGTGCATCCTCAGCCGCGGCCCTTTCTTGCCGCGGGCCGCCAGCAGCCCGAGCGCGGCGGCCGCCTTCATCTTCAGCCGCGGTGCCGCCGAGACGAGCGCCCGCAGCCAGGATCGCGTGGCGATCGCGTTCCGGGTGACGTCGAGCGGAACCACCGTGAGGGCGAACCCGGCGGCGAACACCTCCTCGGCGGCCTCCGGATCGTGGTGGACGTTGGCCTCCGCGTGCTCGGTGATGTTGCCGCCGTCGAAGCTCCCGCCCATGACGACGACCCTGCGGAGCAGCCGGGGCAGGTCCGGGGCGAGGCGGAGCGCGTTCGCGATGTTGGTCAGCGGGCCGAGGGTGAGCAGGTCGAGGGCGCCGGCGTGCTCCTTGGCGAGCGCCACGATCTGCTCCGCGGCCGGGCTCGGCGCGGGCGTGCGGCGGCGGGGGCGGCCGAGGGCCCGGCGGAGCAGGTCGTTCGGGTGGGACAGGTGCAGCGGCTGGGCGAGCGGTGCGGACGCGCCGACGGCGACCGGTGTCGTGTGGTCGCCGAGCACTTCGAGCAGCCGAGCCGAGTTGGCCGCCGCCTCGCCCGAGGTCACGTTGCCGTGCACGGAGCTGATGCCGACGAGTTCGACCCCCGGGGATCGCGCGAGCAACACGATGGCGAGCGCGTCGTCGAGGCCGCCGTCGGTGTCGACGACGATCGGGGCCGGGTGGTGATCGGGCATGGGTCTCCGTAGGTCGATTTTACCGGAACGAGCCGACGATCGGGGAATCGTCGAGTGCGACGGCGACTTGTTCGAGCCAGGACGTTTCGGCGTCGATGTCGGGCGCCGAGTGCGCGGGTGGCGGCGGCGGTGTGTCGGACGGTCGCGTGGAACCGGTGTGGTTGCGCGGTGCGGCGATGATCGCGCACGCCTCGACGGCGGCAGCGCGTCCTTCGCCCGCGAGGCACTGGACAATCGCCGCACCCGGATGACGGCGACGACACCGAGCCCGAACGCGAGCGCGTAGGACATGAGCGCGGCGGACACGGATTCCTGCGTTCGGGTCAGCCGAAGACGGCTTCGACTTCACGGGCCAGCGAACTGGCCCCGCGGGCGGCCGGTCGATCACGGGCGATCCGCGCCAGGACGAGCCGCGCGGTCAGCTCCGCTTCCTGCTCCTCACCGGGCAGGTTCACGCGGTCGAGCAGGTGGGCGAAGGCGGCGGGGGCCAGATCGGGCGCACGCCGCTGAGCCTCTTCCTCGGACAGGACGCACCGGCCGCGGTGCTCGGCGATCATGTGCGCGAGCTCGTGCGGGATGATCGCGTCCTGGTGCACGGAAGTCGTGTTCGCGCAGAAGGCGATGACGTCGTGGTCGTGGTGGGCGCGCCACGCGCCCGAGCTTTCCCCCGGCGTCCACTGGACCGCGCAGAGGTCGATCGGCCTGCCGCGATGCCGTTCGAGCCGGTCGACGAACTCGTTGATGTCCCACGGGGCGGGGAGGCCGATGCTCCTGACGAGGCCACGCACGCGCCGGTGGCACTGGCGGCGTAGCTGGGCGGACTCCACGTCTCGTGTCCCTTCCGGCCATCCCTCGGTGCGAGGGACGCTCAGCCGTGAGCACCACGGAGCGGTGACGACGAGCATCCCCTCGTGATCGCGCGGAGCTGCGCGTTGATCTCCTCGGTGACCGTGTCGTCGGCGAAGTACCCGATCGGGACGCCGAAGAAGTCGGCGAGCGCCCGCACGGCGTTGATCCCGGGGTTTTCGCGCTTGCCGGTGGCGAGCTGTTGTTTACAGCCGGTCGGAAGCTTCAGGTGGTGCTTCACCACTCGCACGTCCCGCTGGGCCTGGGGGTCAGCGGGATTTCGCGGGTCCCGTGCCGGTCCGATTCGACCGGATGGCCGGGAAAACCGGATGCGCAGACCCGACGAACGTCGGTATTGGACTCCGAGTTCGATCTCGATAATCGGCGGGTCCCGTCCGGCCGTGAAATGGAGACTCCGTGGCGTCGCGCCGATTTCCGTTGCTGCTCATGGTGTTCCTCGTGCTCTCCGGCACGCTGACCGGGTTTTCCAGCGCTCGGACGGAATCCGTGGAGGACCCGACCGCGGCGGGGAACAACCTGCGCACCGGCTGGGACGCCGACGAACCCGGCCTGAGCCCGGGACAGGTCTCCACCGCCGATTTCGGCCAGATCTTCGCGACCGGAGTGGACGGACAGGTGTACGCCCAGCCCATCGTCGCGGACGGCACCGTGGTCGCGGCGACGGAGAACAACAAGGTGTACGGATTGGACCCGGCCGCGGGAACCCCGCGCTGGCAAGCGAACCTCGGCGCGCCGTGGCCGGCGGCCACGGTGAACTGCGGTGACCTCACGCCGAACATCGGCGTCACCGCGACCCCGGTCTACAACCCGGAAACGCACGCCGTCTACGTCACGTCGAAGGTCGCCGACGGCCAGGACCTCCAGCACCCGCACTGGTACCTGCACGCGCTCGACATCGGCACCGGCAAGGAACTACCCGGTTTCCCGGCCACGATCGGCGGGACACCGAGCAACAATCCCGGTGTCCCGTTCAATCCCATGACCGCGATGCAGCGACCGGGGCTGCTGTTGCTGGACGGCGTGGTGTACGCCGGATTCGCCAGCCATTGCGACTACACGCCGTATGTCGGTTACGTGGCGGGGGTGAACGCGCGCACCGGCAAGCAGACCACGCTCTGGTCCACCGAGGGCGGTGCTTCCGACGAGGCGGGAATCTGGCAGTCCGGCGGCGGGCTGGTGTCCGACGGGCCCGGCCGCATCGTCCTCGCCACCGGAAACGGGGTGGCACCGGCACCGGGCCCCGGCGAGAGTCCACCCAGGACACTGGGCGAGTCCGCCGTCCGGCTGGCTGTGAACCAGGACGGCACGCTCACCGCGAAGAGCTACTTCAGCCCGTACGACAACGCGAAGCTCAACCAGGACGATTTCGACTTCGGCTCCGGCGGCCCGATGGCGATCCCGCCCGCCTTCGGCACCCAGGCCCACCCGCGCCTGATCGTCCAGGTCGGCAAGGACGGCCGGGTGTACCTGCTCGACGCGGACCGGCTCGGCGGCACCGCGCAGGCACCCGGCGGCGGGGACGCCGTCGTGGGCACGAGCGGCGCTTTCGGCGGCGTGTGGGGCAGGCCCGCGTTCTTCGGCGGCGACGGCGGATACGTCTACCTCGCCGACGCGAACGGGCCGCTGCGGGCGCTGAAGTACTCCACCGCGGGCGGGACTCCCTCGCTCACCGCGGTCGGCGCGACGACGGACAACTTCGGCTACACCTCGGGGTCTCCGGTGGTGACCTCCAGCGGGGACGCGCCGGGATCCGCACTGGTCTGGGAGGTCTACTCCACCGGTCCGAACGGCGCGGACGCCCAGTTGCGGGCCTACGACCCGGTTCCGGTCAACGGCGTGCTGAACCTGCGCTATTCCGCGCCGATCGGCACCGCGGCGAAGTTCGCGGTGCCCGCCACCGCGGGCGGCAAGGTGTACGTGGGCACCAGGGACGGCAAGGTGCTCGGCTTCGGCAGGCCGGCGACCGCCCCGCTCACCGCCCGCCAGCTCGACCTCGGCTCCGCACCGGTCGGCGGCACCGTCACCGCGACCGCGACCGTCACCGCGAGCAAACCCCTGACCGTGCGCGGTGTCTCCGCGCCCGCGCCGTTCGCCGCGTCGCTGGCCGCGCCCGTCACCTTGGCGAAGGGGCAGCAGCTGTCCGTTCCGGTGACCTTCCGGCCGGGCGCGTGGGGCGGGGCGACCGGCGGGCTGGCCTTCGACACCGACGCCGGGCCCGCCGCGATCGACCTGCACGGGCGCGGCACCCAGCCGGGACTCGGCGGCAACCCGACCGCGCTCGACTTCGGCAAGGTGCGCACCGGATCCGCCCGCCAGCTCGGGGTGAACATCGTCAACACCGGCACCGCTCCGGAGACCATCACCGGGGTCGCCGCGCCGTCGGGAGCCTTCGGAGTGGCGAACCTGCCCCCGGCCGGAACGGTTCTGCAACCCGGCGCCTCGCTCCCGGTCCCGGTGACCTTCCGCCCGGTGGCGGGCACCAAGATCGGCGTGTACGAGACTTCGAGCCTGCGCGTGACCAGCGATCACGGCGAGATGACCGTGCCGCTGTCGGGAGTCGCGCTCACCGGCAGCCCGCACCTCACGCTTTCCCCGGTGGCACTGGACTTCGGCACGGTGGCCATCGGCAGCTCCAAGACGATGACCTTCACCGCGACCAACACCGGCGACGTCCCGCTGACCATCACCAAGGCGAAGGCCCCGGAGGGGGTGTTCCGCACCGACGATCCGCTGCCGGAGGGCCAGGTGATCCCGCCGGGCTCCGCCATCGAGCAGAAGGTGACCTTCACCCCGGTGTCCCCGAAGCTGGAAACCTCGAACTACCTCGTCAGCAGCAACGACGGACAGGGTGCGCAGAACGTCCGGCTCAGCGGCCACGGCCCGACGCCCTGACCGTCTGTCCATTGTGGAATGATCAGGGGTATGGGTGGTCTTCCGGTTCTCGTCGTCGTCAGCGGGCCGGGAGGGGCGGGTAAGACCACGCTCGCGCACGCGCTCGCGCGGGCGGTGGGGTGCCCGGCGATCTGCCGCGACGAGATCAAGGAAGGCATGGCGCACGCCGTCCCGGGGTTCGTGCCGGGTCCCGGTGACGAGCTGACCCGCCGCACGCTGCCGACCTTCTTCGGCGTGCTGGAGCTGCTGGTGCGGGCCGGGGTGACGACCGTGGCGGAGGCCGCGTTCCAGGACCGGGTGTGGCGGCCCCGCTTGGCACACCTGAGCGCGTTCGCGCGGATCAGGATCGTGCACTGCGTTGTCGACGCCGAGGTCGCCTCGGCCAGGGTGCGGCGTCGCCGCGAGGACGATCCGGTGCGCCGTGCCCACGCCGACGCCTCGGCGCTGGAGCGGGGCTACGAGGAGTTCGACCGGGTTTCGGTGGACGCCCCGTGGATCGAGGTCGACACCACCGACGGGTACAGCCCCGCGCTCGACGAGGTCGTGGCGTTCGTCAACGGCTGAGGTCGCCCGTCGGTGCGGCGAGCACGGCGTCCAGCAGGCCGGGGCACAGGGCGTCCAGGTCGTCGCGGCGCAGTGACATGTAGTGCCGTCGGCCGTCGAGGCGCTGGGAGGTCACGCCGCTTTCGCGGAGGATCCGCCAATGCGTCGTCATCGTGGACGGGGAGGCGCCGGTGTCGATCGCGCCGCAGTAGGTTTCGCCGTGGGCCGCGAGAGTGCGCACGACCGCGAGCCGGATCGGGTGGCCGAGTGCGGCCAGCACCTTGTCCACGCTCATCTGGGCGAGGTCGGGATGCAGCGCGGACATGGATCCGACTATACCGGTGTACGAAAGTATCGTAATGTACGACTATGTCGTACATTCGTACTGAAGGTAATCCGCTCGACAGGACCGCGGTGATCACCGGCGCGGGGAGCGGCATCGGCCGCGCCACCGCCCGTGCGCTGGCGGATCAAGGGTGCCGGGTGCTCGCCGTCGGAAGGACCGAAACCCGGCTGATCGAGACGGCCGGTGGCCGGGACACCATCCGCCCGTGCGCGATCGACATCACCGCCCCCGGCGCGGCCGCCGAGGTGATGGACGCGGCGGAGCGGGAGTTCGGCGGCGTGGACATCCTGGTCAACAACGCCGGTGTGGTCGATCAGACGCCGCTCGGCGAGATCGACCCCGCGGTGGTGCAGCGTCACCTCGCCGTCAACCTCGTCGCGCCGATCGCCCTTACGCAGCAGGCACTTCCGATGCTCGAAGCCGCCAGGGGCACGGTGGTGAACGTCAGCACCGCCGTGGGGCAGCGCGGGTGGGTCCCGATGTCGTCGTACGGCGCGACGAAGGTCGCGATCGACTTCCTCACCAGGACGTGGGCGGTGGAACTGGCCCCGAGGGGTATCCGCGTCGTCGCCGTCGCACCGGGTCCGGTCGACACCCCGATGCTCGCCAACAACGACTACGACGAAGCGGGCGCGGCCGAGATGCGCCGGAACCTCGACCGGGTCCCCCTCGGCCGACCGGCCCGGCCCGAGGAAGTCGCCTGGTGGATCGCGAATCTCGTACGCCCGGAAGCCGAGTTCGTCACCGGCGTGGTGCTCCCCGTCGACGGCGGTTACAGCGCGGCTTGATCGTCCGGGAACAGGGGAGCGGGCGATCTTGTTACCCCCGTTGAGGAAGGCCCTGAAACGGAGGTTCGGATGAAAGCGATCGGCTTCGACCAGCCCGGCGGTCCCGAGGTGCTGCGGGTGGTGGAGGTTCCCGAACCGCACGCGGGGCCGGGGCAGGTGCGGATCAGGGTCCGTGCCGCGGCGGTGAACCCGTCGGACCTGGTCACGCGCAGTGGCCTCGCGCACGATCGCTACCGCGACGTCACGCCGCCCTACGTCCCGGGTTGGGAGGCCGCCGGTGTCGTCGACGAGGCGGATCCGGACACCGGGTGGAAGCCGGGCGACGAGGTGCTGGCGATCACGCGGCCGGTCCTGGAGGGTGGCGGCGCCTACGCGGAGCGGATCGTGGTGCCCGCCGCGTCCGTCGTTCGCGTTCCGGCAGGCGCCGGCTTCGCGGCCGCGTCGACGCTGCCCATGAACGGCCTGACCGCCCGCCTCGCGCTCGACGCCGCCGGTGCCGCGCGGACCATCGCGGTCACCGGTGCCGCGGGCGCGGTCGGCGGCTACGCCGTCCAGCTCGCCAAGAACGCCGGGCTGTCCGTGATCGCGGACGCCGCGCCGAAGGACGAGGCGCTGGTCGCGGAGCTGGGCGCCGACATCGTCGTGCCGAGGGGCGACGACATCGCCGAGCGGATCCGCGAGCACTTCCCGGACGGGGTCGACGCGCTCGTGGACGGTTCGCTGCAACGGCACCTCGTGCTTCCGGCCATCCGCGACCACGGGGCCTACATCGCGCTGCGGACGCCCTCGATCGGCGGCGGCGTCGAGCCGGAACGCGGTATCGGGGTCCACTACGTCCTGGTCACCGACTACATCGACGAGACGGAAAAGCTCGACGAGCTCAGGAAACTCGCCGAAACCGGCGCGCTCACGCTCCGCGTCGCCCGCACGCTTCCCTGCACCGAGGCCGCCCAGGCGCACCGCCTGCTGGAGGCGGGCGGCCTTCGCGGCCGTCTCGTGCTCGAGTTCTGACCGCGGCATATCGTCGGCATATCGAAAACCGCATACGCGACGGCAACACGGCGCCGCCTTCACTGGGGGCATGACCTACCGCGAGCCAGCAGCGGCCCGCCGCACCCCATCGCAGGCCACGGCGACGGGGATCACGATCTACGGCTGCGGGCCTGACGAGGCCGCCCTGTTCCAGGAGATGGCGCCGCGCTTCGGCGTGGTTCCGACGCTCACCGAGGCCGCGGTGTCCGAGGACAACGCCGGGCTGGCGGCGGGGAACCGGTGCGTCAGCATCGGCCACAAAACGCGTGTCGGCAATTCCACCCTGCGCGCGCTGGGGCGCGCCGGGGTGGAATACATTTCGACCAGGAGCATCGGCTACAACCACCTGGATGTGGACTACGCGGAGAGTGTCGGCATCTCCGTGGGAAATGTCGCGTATTCGCCGGACAGCGTCGCCGATTACACGGTGATGTTGATGCTGATGATGCTGCGGAACGCGAAATCCCTCATCCGCCGCACGGACGTCCACGACTACCGGCTGCACGACGTGCGCGGGAAGGAACTGCGCGATCTGACCGTCGGGGTGGTCGGCACCGGGCGCATCGGCGCGGCGGTCATGCGGCGGCTGCGCGGTTTCGGGTGCCGCGTGCTGGCCAACGACAACTTTCCCAGCACCGCCGCCGAGTACGTTCCGCTCGAGGAAATCCTTGCGCAGAGCGATATCGTGACACTTCACACGCCGCTCACCCCGGACACGCACCACCTGCTGGACAGCCGCCGCATCGCGCGGATGAAGCACGGCGCGTTCGTCGTCAACACCGGACGCGGCCCGCTGCTCGACACCGAGGCGCTGGTGCGGGCGTTGGAAAGCGGGCGGTTGGGTGGCGCGGCGCTGGACGTCATCGAAGGCGAGGAAGGCATCTTCTACGCCGACCACCGGGAAAAGCCGGTGAAGAGCGAGGCGCTGGTGCGGTTGCAGAAACTGCCGAACGCGCTCATCAGCCCGCACACCGCCTACTACACGGACCACGCGCTGAGCGACACCGTGGAGAACTCGATTGTCAACTGTCTGAAATTCGAAAGCGAGAACCGGCATGGCTAGGGTGAAGATCGGGATTCTGTTCGGGGGCTGTTCCGAGGAGCACCCCGTTTCCGTCAAATCCGCGCGGGAAGTGGCGGCGAACCTGGACCTCGGAAAGTACGAACCGTGCTACGTCGGGATCACCGAGGACGGTGCCTGGAAGCTGTGCGACGACCCCGGTGAAGGCTGGGAGGACGGCCGCCCGGTCGTGCTGTCGCCGGACCGGAGCGCCCACGGCCTGCTCGTGCTGGACGAGGGCAAATACGAGACGATCCCCCTCGACGCGGTGCTTTCCGTGCTGCACGGCAAGTTCGGCGAGGACGGCGCCGTGCAGGGCCTGCTGGAGTTCTCCGGCATCCCCTACGCCGGGTGTGACATCCAGAGTTCCGTGCTGTGCATGGACAAGTCCCTCACCTACCTCACCGTGCGGAACGCGGGAATCGCCACGCCGAACTTCTGGACCGTCACCGGGGACGAAGAGATCGATCCCGATCGGCTCACCTACCCGGTTTTCGTGAAACCCGCCCGTTCCGGATCGTCCTTCGGAGTCAGCAAGGTGTCCGGCAAGGAGGAGCTGGCCGATGCGCTGGCGACCGCCCGGCAGTACGACTCGAAGGTGCTGCTCGAAGAAGCCGTCGTCGGCAGCGAAGTGGGCTGCGCGGTCCTGGGGAACGGGAGCGATCTGAGCACGGGCGAGCTGGACCAGATCTCGCTCTCCCACGGCTTCTTCAAGATCCACCAGGAGGACGACCCGGAAAGCGGCTCGGAGAACTCTTCGATCACCGTTCCCGCCCCCATCCCGGCGGAAACGAGTGCGCGCGTCCGGGAAACCGCGAAGGCCATTTACCGGGCACTGGAGTGCAGCGGGCTCGCCAGGGTGGACCTGTTCCTGAAGGCGGACGGGGAAGTGGTGCTCAACGAGGTCAACACCTTGCCGGGTATGACTTCGTACAGCCGCTACCCGAGGATGATGGCCGCCGCCGGGATCCCGTTCTCCGAGATGCTCGACCGGATCCTGACCTTGACGCTGGCGGGGAACGGCCGATGAACGAGGACTTCGCCTTCGTCGACGAACTGGTGCCCGGAATACGCTGGGACGCCAAGTACGCCACCTGGGACAACTTCACCGGAAAACCGGTGGACGGGTACGCGGTGAACCGGATCGTCGGTACGCGTGCCCTGTGCGCGGCCTTGGAGCAGGCGCAGGAGAAGGCCGCGTCACTCGGCTTCGGCCTGCTCCTCTGGGACGGCTACCGCCCGCAACGCGCCGTGGACAACTTCGTGCGGTGGTCGGAGCAACCGGAGGACGGCCGCGCGAAATCGCGGCACTACCCGAACATCGAGCGGACCGAGATGTTCGAAGAGGGATACGTGGCCGCCAAGTCCGGGCACAGCAGGGGCAGCACGGTCGACCTGACGCTCTACCACCTCGCCACCGGCGAACTCGCCCCGATGGGCGGCGACCACGATCTGATGGATCCGGTGTCCCATCACGGCGCGGCCGGGATCACCACGGCCGAAGCGGCGAACCGGGAGCATCTCCGGTCCATAATGGACGATTGTGGTTTCCGCTCGTACGACCGGGAATGGTGGCACTACACGCTGGAAGACGAACCGTATCCCGACACCTACTTCGACTTTGCCGTCGAATGAGGAACATCGAATGAGGAACGGGGAAGACATGCGGGTACGACTGGCGGACAGCACCGATTCCGCGGCCGTCGACGGGTTGCTCGACGAGCTGGGGTACCCGCAGGACGCCGCCGGGACGACGGCGACCCGGATCCAGGCGTGGCGGTCCGACCCGTTCAGCGCGGTCTACGTGGCCGAGGCTGGCGGCGAAGTCGTCGGCCTCGTCGCGGTCCACGTGTGCCCGTTCTTCGAACGCACCGGTGCCTGGGGCCGGATCGTGGCGCTGGTCGTGTCCGATCAGGCGCGCGGGCAGGGCGTCGGCGGCCGACTGGTGGCCGAGGCGGAATCGTTCGCCGTGAGCCGCGGGTGCGTGCGCATGGAGGTCACCAGCGCGGACCGCCGGGAAGACGCGCACGAGTTCTACCGGCGCCGCGGTTACCTCGACCAGGCGGGTACCTCGTCCCGATACCTGCGCGAGCTCGACGGCACCGACCGTCGTGGCGACGAATTCGCGCGCCGCCGGATGCAGGTCTGATCGCGTTCTCACGGTGGTGCGGCGGGGAGCTGCACCGTGACGCGGAGCCCGCCCGCGGCCCGCGGGACGAGTGCGAGGGTTCCGTCGTGCGCTCGGGCGATGCTGTCGACGATCGCCAGGCCGAGCCCGACACCCGCGTGGTCGGTGCGGACGCGTTCGGTGCCGCGCTGGAACGGCTCGGCCAGCGTGGAAACCAGGTCGAGGGAAAGCTTCTTGCCGGTGTTCTCGACGACGAGCACCGCGTTCCCGGCGTCGACGCTCGTCGTGACCCGGACGGTGCCCCCCTCAGGCAGGTTGTGGACGATCGCGTTGTGCACGAGGTTCGTGGTCATCTGCAGCAGGAGCGCGTGCGAGCCGTTGGCGGCGGCCTGGTCACCGGAGGTTTCGAGGGTGACGCCGTGCCGTTCCGCTAAGGGAAGCAGCGTTTCCGTGGCTTCTTCCGCGGCAAGCGACAGGTCGACGCGTTCCCGGGTGAAGGCCCGCTGGTTGGCGCGGCTGAGCAGGAGCAGCGCCTCGGTGAGGTCGATCGCCCTGGTGTTGACGAAGTTCAGGCGTTCGAGGAGTTCGCCGATGTCGCGGTCCTTGTCGTTGCGGGCCACTTCGAGGAGCGTCCGCGTGATCGACAGCGGGGTGCGCAGTTCGTGCGACGCGTTGGCCGCGAACCTCCGCTGTTCGGCGTCGTGCGCTTCCAGCCGCGTGAGCATGGTGTCGAAGGCGTCGGCGAGTTCGCGGAACTCGTCGGTGCGGCCTTCCAGCCGGATCCGGTGGGAGAGCGAGCCGTTGCCAGCCAGGCGGGTCGCGTTCTTGATGCGGGTCAGCGGCGCGAGCATGCTGCCCGCCAGCAGCCACCCGCCGACGAGGCCGAAGACCAGCAGCGCAGCCAGAACGAGCAGTGCCTTCGGGACGAACGCGCGCTGCAGGTCGTAGCGGCCGGGGATGGACAGCACCGGCCCGCTGGGCGCCCCGCCCGTCCCCGGCAGGCTGCTGCGGTACTGCGGGATCACCTCGGGCACGTAGCGCAGCAGGAACACCCACACGACGGCGAGGAGCAGGACACCGGCGACCAT
This sequence comes from Amycolatopsis sp. CA-230715, assembly GCF_018736145.1. Taxonomy (GTDB): domain Bacteria; phylum Actinomycetota; class Actinomycetes; order Mycobacteriales; family Pseudonocardiaceae; genus Amycolatopsis. Next base: position 2,615,261 of record NZ_CP059997.1, on the reverse strand, counting down.
CAGGAACCCGGCGTAGCTGAGCGTGAGTTTCAGGCGAACGCTCAACCCGCGTTCCCTATCCACGCTCGTCTCCCGGTTCCGCGCCGGTCTCGATGCGGTACCCGACGCCGGGCACCGTCGCGATCAGCCAGGGTTCGCCGAGCCTCTTGCGCAGGGCGGAGACCGTGATGCGCACGGCGTTGGTGAACGGGTCGGCGTTCTCGTCCCACGCCCGCTCCAGCAGCTCCTCGGCGCTGATGACCCCGCCTTCGGCGGCGACGAGGACTTCGAGCACGGCGAACTGCTTCCTGGTCAACGCGACGTAGCGGCCGTCGCGGTAGACCTCGCGGCGGAACGGGTCCACCCGCAGCCCCGCGATCTCGCGCACGGGCGGCCTGCTGTGCGCGCGCCTGCGGTCGAGCGCCCTGAGGCGGAGCACGAGCTCCCGCAGCTCGAAGGGCTTGGTGAGGTAGTCGTCGGCGCCGAGTTCGAACCCGGAGGCCTTGTCGTCGAGCCGGTCGGCCGCGGTGAGCATCAGGATCGGCATGCCGCTGCCAGAGGCGACGACGCGTTTGGCGATCTCGTCGCCGGACGGGCCCGGGATGTCGCGGTCGAGCACGGCGATGTCGTAGGTGTTGACGCCAAGCAGTTCCAGCGCGGTGTCCCCGTCCCCGGCTATGTCGGCGGCGATCGCTTCCAGGCGCAAGCCGTCTCGGATGGCTTCGGCCAGGTACGGTTCGTCCTCGACGATCAACACGCGCATACCCCGATGCTACGAGGCCGGAGCATATCGCCGGCATATCCAAAACCGGATACGCGACGGCAACGCCGCGCCGCCTTGACTGGGGACGTGGCTTACCGCGAACCAGTACGAACAGCAGCCCGCCGCCTCCGCTCGGCCGTGCGCGGCCGCCTCGGCGAGGCCGGTGGCGCCATTCCGCCCCGCGTGACGGTCTTCGCCGACCAGTTCCCGGCCGTGGCCAACCTCGATCCCGAACTGCTCTCCGCACTGCGCCGGGCCGCGACCGACGCCGCGGTCGACGGGGTCGAGTTCTTCGTCAACAGCGGCTGGCGTTCCCCGGCGTACCAGGAACAGTTGCTGGAGAAGGCGATCTCGAAGTACGGCTCGGCGGAGGAAGCCGCGCGCTGGGTGGCGACCCCGGAAACCTCCGCGCACGTGGCGGGGAAAGCGGTCGACATCGGACCGGCCGAGGCCAGGGCGTGGCTGTCCGAGCACGGCGCCGCGTACGGGCTGTGCCAGATCTACCGCAACGAACCCTGGCACTACGAACTGCGGCCCGAGGCCATCCTCACCGGCTGCCCGCCGATGTTCGCCGATCCGTCCCACGATCCGCGGATGTGGTGACCGGTTCCGCGCTCGTCGCCGCTGGGGTGGACGACGAGCGCGGAACCGGTATCACGCGGTCAGGAGAACAGCCGGTCGGCGGTGTTCGCCATGCGGTGGGTCGAGCCGTGCCCGTTCACCCAGTCCCGGACGAGCGCGATGGCGTCGGCGCATTCCTTGGTGTCGGCGTAGTCCTTCGCCCCGGTGTTGTCGGCGTAGCCCGCGATGACGCCGTCCACGTCCGCGGTGCCGAGCAGCTTGTCCACATAGGACTTGTCCTTGTGCGTGGTGGTCCAGGCGAACGTCGAGCCCAGTTTGCCAGCGCCGCGCTCGGCCGCGCCGTGCTTGAGCTCGGTGCAGGTGTTGTAGCTCGGTTCGTCGCAGTTTCCGAAGCCCTTCGCGATATCGGTGTCCCCGTAGTCCATCGCGCGCTGGTGGTCGCGGATCCCGCCCTTGCCGTGGTCGCGGAAGGTGTCCTCGACGGACTTCACCGTGCCGGTCACCGAGACCCCTTCGAGCCCGTTGAGCGTGCCGAGCAGGCTCTGCCAGCCGCGCCCGCCCTTCTCACCGGGGTGGTAGCCGTAGAAGCCGTACAGCACCTGGATACCGGCGTCGACCAGCTTCTGCGCCTTGTCGTGCAGACCGGCCACGCTGCACCCGCGGTACTTCTCCTCGCCGCAGTAGTCGGGGTCCTTGATGTCCAGCCAGACCATGCGCAGCTTGTGGCCGGGGCCGGACTGCTCGGTGGCCCGCTTGATCCAGTCGTCCAGGTTCGGGCCTTCCCGCGTCCCGCCCTTGTCGGGGCAGTCGTGGAAGGTGCGCCACTCGTTCGGATCCGCCCAGCCGCACACGTCCACTTCGATCGCGTTCGCGCCGTGCTTGATCGCCGCGTTGATCCCGTCGAGGGTGTCCACCCGGTGCGCGATCGCGTACACCGCGCGCTGCTGCGCCGAAGAAGCCTCGAAGGAACCCAGCGACTGCGGCGTCGTGTCGTCGGCGGAGGCGTTCAGGACGCCGCCGAAGATCGCGAGCCCGGTCAACCCCGCGGCCGCTCCGATGGCCAGCGCTTTCCGCAGAACTCTCATGCGAACACTCCGAATCGACTCGAGCACGTCGGCCGCCGTGACGACCGTGATTTCGCCTGCAGTGACGCACGATCGCGGAGCCAGTTCGCCGGTGCGGCGGAGCTTGCCCGAAAAGTCAGCGCCGGGTGGCCGTAAGTACCGGACCTACTGGCCGCTCGGCGGTCCGGCCGCTGCCCAGGCCGCCTCGATCATCCGGAAGACCTCGTCCACCGCGGCTTCGGGATCGGCTTCCTCGCGGGCCAGCGAATAGGCGTCGATCGCGAACCGCGCGATCGTCCGGCAGACCATTGTGGACCGTGCGACACCGGGGTCGGCGGCGATGGCCGCGGCCAGCGATTCCGCGTGGCGCAGCCGCATCGACTCGTCGTACTGCCGGAGCGCGGGTGACGCGTCGATCATGCGCCAGAGCGGGGCCGCGGCGTCTCCCGTGCAGTGCCGCACCAGCGCGTGGATTTCGCGGCGCAGCACGGGGATGAGCGGTTCGTGCGGATCCCGGTCGGCGACCGCGCGGGTGAGGCGCTGCTCGAAGTCTTCGTCCTGTTCGAACACCAGCGCCTCTTTCGAGGCGAAGTGGGAGAAGACCGTCGTGACGGCGACGTCGGCCTCGGCGGCCACGTCCCGGATGCCCACCGCGTCATACCCGCGCTCCAGGAAGAGCCGCAGTGCGGTGTCGGCGATGTTCCGGCGGGTCGCGGCCTTCTTGCGCTCACGACGTCCTGGCGGCGCGGTCATGGCGTGATGCTAGCAGGCACAAAACCATATCTGTTGTGAAACACTAACCGTTAGTGCTACGTTCGCTGGCATGAAGAAAGTGAGCTTCGCCGAGTTCGGCGGTCCGGAGGTCCTTCAGCTCGTGGACGCCGAGGAGCCCCACGCGGGGCCTGGTCAGGTGCGCGTCGCCGTGCGGGCGGCGGGGGTGAACCCCGTCGACTGGCGGCTCCGCGAGGGGCAGGTCCTCGGCGCCCATCCGATCGAGCTGCCCGCCGGGGTCGGGATCGACGCCGCCGGTGTGGTGGACGAAATCGGGGAGGGCGTCAGCGGGATCGAGGTCGGCGACCCCGTGTTCGGCGAGGGGCTGAGCACCTACGCCGAGTTCGCCGTGCTGACGGCGTGGGCCAGGATGCCCGAGGGGCTGACGTTCGAAGAGGCGGCCGGGTACCCGTCGGTGCTGGAGACCGCGGTGCGCCTCGTCCGCGAGGTCGGCGTGCGGCCAGGGGAGACCCTGCTGGTCAGCGGCGCCTCCGGGGGAGTCGGCTCGGCGGTGTTGCAGATCGCCCGCGACCGCGGCATCGCGGTGATCGGCACGGCGGGCGCCGCGAACCAGGACTACCTGCGCGCTCTCGGCGCCGCCGCCACTACGTACGGCGAAGGCTGGGCCGAGCGGGTGCGCCGGATCGGCCGGGTCGACGCGGCACTCGACCTCGCGGGTTCGGGCGTGCTCGGCGAACTCGTCGAGCTGACCGGGGATCCGCGCAAGGTGGTGTCCATCGCCGATCTCAGCGCGCCGGACTTCGGCGTCCGCTTCTCGGGCGTGGCCGGGAGCGTGCCCGACGCGCTCGCGGAGGCCGTCGACCTGATTTCACGGGGAAAGCTGCACATCCCGGTCGAGAAGTCGTACGCGCTCGCCGACGCCGCGGCGGCGCACGCCGACAGCAAGGCCGGGCACACGCGCGGGCGCCGGGTCATCCTCGTCTGAGCCGGTTCGTTTCGGTGACGGCCGAAACGACGGCGACCTACCGTCGCGGCCATGACAGCGCACACGTATCGCACCTCCTTGTCGTGGTCGGGAAGCACCGGCGACTACGACAGCTACGACCGCGGGCACGAGGTGACGATCGGTGCCGCGCCGCTCGCGGTCAGCGCCGACGCGGCGTTCCGCGGTGACCCGGAGCTGGCGAACCCGGAACAGCTCCTCGTCGCGGCCGCGAGTTCCTGCCAGCTGCTCTCCTTCCTCGCGGTCGCCGCGCTTTCCGGGGTCGAGGTCGTGCGATATCACGACAGCGCCGAAGGCGTGATGCCCGAGGCGGAGCGCCCGATGCGCCTCACGCGCATCGTGCTCCGTCCTCGGGTCGTCGTCCGCGGCGCGACCGCCGAACGCGTCGAACGCTTGCTGCGCAAGGCACATCGGCAGTGCTACATCGCCAACAGCCTGACCAGTGAGGTCGTGCTCGAACCGGTCGTCGAGGTGGGTTGAGCCGCGCTCACCGGGCCGTTTCCGTCCAGGTGACCGGCAGTTCGTGCACGCCGTAGATGTTCATGTCGGTCCTGAGCCGCACTTCCCCGGCGGGGACGGCGAGTTCGAGGGACGGGAAGCGGCGCAGCAGGCCCTCGAACCCGGCGCGCATTTCGATGCGGGCGAGCTGCTGGCCGAGGCACTGGTGGATCCCGTGCCCGAAGGACAGGTGACCGCGGGCGTTGCGGTGGATGTCGAGGGTGTCGGGGTGGTCGTAGCGCCGCGGGTCGTGGTTCGCGGCCAGCAGCGAGACGACGACGGTCGATCCCTTGTGGATGGTTTCCCCGCCGAGTTCGAGATCCTCCGTGGCGTAGCGGAGGAAGATGTCCGCAATGGACAGATAACGCAGGAGCTCTTCGACGGCACCGGGGAGCAGTGCGGAGTCGGCGCGCAGTTCGGCCGCCTGGTAGGGGTGTTCCAGCAGCGCGAAGGTGCCCAGCGCCAGCATGTTGGCGGTGGTCTCGTGCCCGGCGAGCAGCAGCAGGAAGGCGGCGCCGGTCAGTTCCTCGATGGTGAGGTCCTCCTGGCGGGCCAGATCGGACAGGATGTCGTCATCGGGGGTGGCGCGCTTCCGCGTGACCAGCTCGGTGAGGAAGGTGTTCAGGCCGGTGACGGCGGCGATCTTCTCGTCGAGCGTCTGGTCCCTGACCATGAACTGCGCGGAGTTCGCCTGGAAGTCCGCCCGGTCCGCGTACGGGACGCCGAGCAGCTCGCAGATCACCAGTGAGGGCACCGGCAGCGCGAACTCCTTGACCAGATCGACCGGCGGGGTGAGATTCGCCAGGTCGTCAAGCTGCCGCTCGACGATCTCGGCGATGTGGTCTTCGAGCTGCTTCATGCGCTTGACGGTGAACGCGGCGGTGAGCCGTTTCCGCAGCCTGCCGTGCTCCGGCGGGTCCATCGCGATGAACATGCCCGGCATCGGCGGGTTCGGTTCGGTCTGGGGCGGCATCCCGGGCGTCCCGAACGGCGCGTGCACGATTTCGACGTCGAGGCGGGAGCTGAACCGGGTGTCGGCCATGAGCTGGCGGACCTCGTCGTAGCCGGTGACGAGCCAGCCTTCGTGCCCGTCGGGGAACACCATCGGGCTCACCGGGCGGACTTCGCGCAGCCGGGTGAGCTCGCTGGGCGGGTTGAAGGGGCCCGCGTCCCGGTCCATGGGGAGGCCGTGCTGGGCGGTCTGGGTCATCGGAGGTCCCAATCGGTAGTCGTGGTGGTGATGGGAGCAACGATCACCGGCGTGCCTGACACGGGACCGCCACGGCTCTGACACGGCGTCAGGACGTGTCAGAAGCGTGGCGGAAGCATGTCAGGCGGGGCGCCGATGGTGGGTCCCATGACAACTTCAGCGATCGCGGTCTCCGGACTGCGAAAGGCTTTCGGGGACAAGGTCGTGCTCGACGGCGTCGATCTCGACGTCCGTGCGGGCACCATCTTCTCCCTGCTCGGCCCGAACGGCGCGGGCAAGACGACGACGGTGAACGTGCTGACCACGTTGATGACCGCCGACGGCGGGACGGCGCGCGTCGCGGGCCACGACGTGGCGACCGAGGCCAAGGCGGTGCGCGCGGCGATCGGGGTCACCGGTCAGTTCGCGGCGGTGGACGAACTGCTGACCGGGCAGGAGAACCTGCAGCTGATGGTGGACCTGAACCGGGCGGCCACCGGCCACCGGATCGTCGCCGAGCTGCTGGCGCGGTTCGACCTGGTGGAGGCGGCGAACCAGCCCGTGTCGACCTATTCCGGTGGCATGCGCCGGAAACTGGACCTGGCGATGACGCTCGTCGGCAACCCTCGGATCATCTTCCTCGACGAGCCGACGACCGGGCTGGACCCGCGCAGCCGCCGCACGATGTGGTCGATCATCCGCGAGCTGGTGGCCGACGGCGTGACCATCTTCCTCACCACCCAGTACCTCGAGGAAGCCGATCAGCTCGCCGACCGGATCGCGGTGCTCGACGGGGGCCGCCTGGTCGCCCACGGCACCCCGGACGAACTCAAGCGCCAGATCCCCGGCACCCACGTCCGGCTCCGGTTCGCCACCGCCGCCGAACTCGACGCCGCCGCGCGCCTGTTCACCGGCGCCACGCGGGACGACGAGGCACTGGCGCTGCGGGTGCCCAGCGACGGCGGGACGAAATCGTTGCAGGCCCTGCTGAACCGGCTCGACGAGCACTCGCTCGAAGCCGAGGGGTTCTCCGTGCAGACCCCCGATCTCGACGACGTTTTCCTCGCCCTCACGGGCCGTACCGCGGAGGCAGTCCGATGAACACCCAGTCGATGGTGATGTTGCGCCGCAACTTCAAACACGTCGCCAGGAACCCGATTTCGGTGTTCAACGCGATCCTGATGCCGGTCGTGATGATGCTGATGTTCGTGTACATGCTCGGCGGCGCGTTCAGCGTCGGTGTCGACTACGTCGACTACGCGACGCCGGGAATGCTGCTGATGGCCGTTTGCTACGGGCTCGGCGCCGCCGCGACCGCGGTGAACTCCGACATGACCAAGGGCATCATCAACCGGTTCAAGGTCATGGACGTTTCGCGGGGCGCGGTGCTGAACGGGCACGTCATCACCAGCGTGCTGACCAACCTGATCGCCATCGTGGCGGTGCTCGGGGTGGCCTTCCTGCTGGGGTTCAGCCCCGCGGCGGGTTTCCTCGACTGGCTCGGCGTGGCGGGCATGGTGCTGCTGCTCGGCGTCGCGGCCGCGTGGCTCACGATCGCCTTGGGCATGGCGGCGAAGTCCCCGGAAACGGCGGGCATGGCGTCGGTGCCGCTGGTGATGCTGCCGTTCTTCAGCAGCGCGATCGTCCCCGCCGACAAAATGGGCCCCGGGCTCCGCGAATTCGCCGAATACCAGCCCTTCACGCCGATCATCGAAACCATCCGCGGCCTGCTCCACGGCACACCGTCCACAGGGGACGCGATCGCCGCGGTCGCCTGGTGCGCCGGAATCGCACTGGTCGGCTACCTGTGGTCCCGCTCCACCTTCAAAAAGCGCGCCTGAAAACCCTTACCAGTAAAGGAAAACCGTCATGAGCGTCTTCACCACCCCCGAACCCGTCTCCGCCACCGTCGAGGTCGCCGGAGCTCAGGTGCGGGTCACCGCCAGCGATCGCACCGACACCGCGGTGCACGTCGAACCCGCCGACCCGGCGAACCGGTCCCACGTCAAGGTGGCCGAGAAGACCAAGGTCGCCTTCGCCGACGGGCGGCTGTCGGTCAAGACCACCACCTCGGGTGAGAAGGACGGGTCGGTCGTCATCACGATCGACCTGCCCACCGGGTCCGGCCTCGCCGCGTACCTGGCGTACTCGACCGTGCGGGCGGACGGCTCGTTCGGCGACTGCGAACTGCACCAGGCCTCGGGCCGGGTGCGGCTGGAGCGCGTCGGCGCGCTGCGGGCGAGTGTCTCGTCCGGGGAAGTCGTGGTCGGCCACATCACGGGCGGCGCCACCCTCGACGGCGCGGCCTTCGAGGCGCGGATCGGGACGATCGATGGCGCGATCGAGGTGTCGAGTTCGGGCGGACGGATCGACATCGACCGCGCCGACGGCGATGTCACCGTCGAAACCGCAGGCGGCGCCATCCGGATCGGCTGCCTGACCAACGGCCGCGCGAAGCTGAGGAACGCCTCGGGGGACATCGAGGTCGGCGTCGACGAGGGCGCCGCCGTCTCCACCGACGTCAGCAGCGAGCGAGGGGTGGTGCACAACTTCGTTGTGCCGCAAGGAGAACCGGACGCCACGGCGGCCAGGGTCTCGGTCCACGCTCGCACGCGGCGCGGTGACATCACCGTGCGGCGCGCCGCCGCTCAAGCGGCGAGCGTGGTCTCGACCAGGTGAGCCGGGCTCGTCCGCGCACCTTCCTCCGTCACCTCGGCGAACCGCGGTTCGCCGAGGTGATTTCGCGCGTCCTGCTCGATCCTGGCCACGTCGGGCTGGGTGTGGTCCGGTTGCCCGCGGACGACCGCGCTGGCCGCGAGCAACCGCGCGGCCTGCTCGTACCGGCCGAGGCGGGCCGCCAGGTCCGCGACCCCGACGAGGACGCGCGCGATCGCGAACGGGTGCCCCGCCTCGGAAGCCGCCTGCCAGGCGGCCGCGCGGTGGGTACGGGCCTCGCGGGCGTCGTCGGTCAGGTAGCCGAACGCGTCGTGCACCGCCGCACGGATGTGGGCCTCCTCCGCCTCGTCGCCGAGGAACGCGGTCGCGAGGCCGAGCTGACGGCGTGCCTCCGCGATGTCTCCGCCGAGGCGGGCGAGTTCGGCCTTGGTGAGCGCCACCTCGACCAGCGCGTGCGGCCAGGTGACCCCTTCGGCGATCCGCTCCGCTTCGGCGAGCGCGGCCGCGCTCGCGTCCCGATCGCCGTGCAACCAGTGCAGCTGGGCCTGTTCCGTCCGCAACCGGATGACGTCCTCGACGGCACCGACCTCGGTGATGACCGCGATCGCCTGCTCGTAGTGCTCGCACGCGGCGGTGTACTCGCCGCGCATCGCGAGCAGTTCCGCCAGCAGCGACAGGGCGAGGGCGATCCCGAACCGTTCGCCGATCGCCCTGAACCCGGCGAGCGCCGCTTCCACGTGCGCCCGTGCGGCCGCCACGTCCTGGCCGAGCATGATCCGCATCTTGCCCGCCTGCAGCGTGGCCAGTGCGCGCACCCACGGATCTTCGTTGTCCAGCAACGGTTCCCACGCCGACACCGCGGAACCCGGTTCTCGCAGCATGCGTTCCAGCGGGGTGATCAATTCCAGCAGCGGGCTGCGGCGCGAGGAGTTCCGGCTGAGCCGGTACGCCTCGTGGATCCAGTCCTCGGCCAGGTGTTCGTCGCCGCGCCCCGACGTCATGAAGCCGACCACGAGCGTGTACGTCAGCGCCTTGACGTCATCGGCCACCGCACCGGGAATGGTGGTGGCCGCGATCATCAGCTCGTTGCCTTCGGCCCGCCTGCCGCCGGTCCACCAGTACCATCCGGCGGCCGCCGCGAGCCGCATCGCCGCCTGCGCGTCGGCGGCCGCGATCGCGCCCCGCATCGCGGCGATGATGTTGTCGTGGTCGGCTTCGAGCTTGGCGAGCCATTCCAGTTGCTCGGTGCGACGCAGGTGCGGTTCCGCGGTCTCGGCGAGTTCGGTGAAGTAGGTCAGGTGCGCCTGGCGGATCAGGTCGGTCTCCCCGGCTTCGGCGAGCCGGTCCGCGGCGTACTCCCTGATCGTGGTGAGCATGCGGTAGCGCGGGGCGAGGTCCCCTTCGGTCACCAGCAACGACTTCTCGGCCAGCGAGGTGAGCAGGTCCAGCGCGCGCTCGTCCCCGCAGACCCGCTCGGCCGCCTCCAGGCTCGCCCCGCCCGAGAACACCGATAGCCGCCGCAGCACCGTCCGTTCGGCGCCGGTGAGCAGTTCCCAGCTCCAGTCGACCACCGCGCGCAGCGTCTTGTGCCGCGGCAACGCGGTGCGGCTGCCGCTGGTCAGCAGGTGGAAGCGGTCGTCGAGGCGGTTGGCGAGCTGCTCGATGGTCATGGTGCGCAGCCTGGCGGCGGCGAGTTCGATCGCGAGCGGCATCCCGTCCAGCGCACGGCAGATCCGCGCCATCGTCGACAACGCGTGCTCGTCGGTCCCGAGGTCCTTGCGTACCGCGCCGACCCGGTCCCGCAGCAACCGGATCGCGGGCGAGGCCGCGATCCCGCCGGGGTCGCCGTCGCCGGGCAGGGACAGCGGTTCGACCTGCCACAGCGCTTCCCCGGTGATGCCGAGCGGTTCCCGGCTCGTCGCCAGGATCCGCAGCCCCCGGCAGTCCCCGAGCACGCGGTCGGCGAACGCGGCCGCCGCCTCGATCACGTGCTCGCAGTTGTCCAGGATGAGCAGCACCTCGCGGTCGCGGATCGCGGTGATGATCCCGCCGACCGGGTCCGCGGCCGGTGACGTGGCGAGCAGGGTGTCCCGCAGCCCGAGCCCGGTGAGCACCGCCTGTGCGACGTCGCCGTCGGCACCGCTGGCGGCGAGCTCCACGAACCACACCCCGTCCGGCAGCTCGCCGACCAGTGTGCGCGCGGTTTCCTTGGCCAGCCTGGTCTTCCCGGAGCCGCCGGGGCCGATCAGGGTGGTGAGCCGGTGCCCGGCGACGAGGTCGCGCACGGCGGCGACGTCGGCGTCCTTGCCGACGAAACTGGTCAGCTCGGCGCGCAGGTTGGTCTTCCGGTTCTCCTCGCGCCGTCCCAGCTCGCCCCGCAGCAGCGCGACGTGCACCGCGGACAGCTCGGGCGAAGGATCGACGCCGAGCGTGTCGGCCAGGGTTTCCCGCGTGCGCTGGTACACGAGCAGCGCCTCGGTGTCGCGGCCGCTCGCGGCGAGCGCGCGCATCAGTGCGACGACGAGCCGTTCCCGCACCGGGTTCGCGGCCACCAGATCGGTCAGCTCCGTGACCAGCTCCGCGCCGTGGCCGAGATCGACGTCCGCGTCGAACCGGTCCTCCAAGGCGCTCAGGCGCAGGCCTTCGAGCCGGGTGACCGCCGCGGTGAAGTTCGTGCTGTCCGGCAGGTCGACGTCCTGCATGGCCGCGCCGCGCCACAGCGCGAGCGCTTCGCGCAGCCGACGCGGATCCTTGCCGTGGCCGAGGAGGCGTTCGAACCGCACGGCGTCGACGGCGTCGGGCTCGATCGCCAGCCGGTACCCGTTCGCCTGCCCTTCGACCACACCGGCGGGCAGCGCCTTCCGCAGCCGGGAAACCAAGCGCTGCAACGCGTTCGTGGCGTCGGCCGGCGGGTGCTCACCCCAGATCCAGTCGACGAGCGCCGCCTTGCCGACCACGTGCCCTGGCGTGAGCGCGAGGGCGGCCAGCAGCCCGCGCAGCCGCGCACCCGGCACGTCGGCGAGCGCGCCGTCGTCCGTGCGGACCTCGAACGGTCCGAGCATCCCGATCTGCACCCGCCGATTTTGCCACGGTCACCGGGAGTGCCCGTCCTGGCAGCTTCCGGTCACGGCCCTCGCCGGTGCGGCCGCCGCCCGCATTCTCGATGGCATGCGTAACGCGTCGCGGCTGCTGACAGCCGTTCTGCTGGCGATCGGCTTGGCGGTGCCCGCCTGCGGTTCCGCCGACGCACCGGATCCCAAACCGAACCTCCTCGCGGAGTACTGGGACTCGGCCGCGGTCAAGAACGACCGGATGCCCGGCTACGGTGCGGCCCCCGAGGACCGCAAGGCCAACCTCGCCGCCTACTACTCGGCCGAAGAGCTGGTGTCCCGGCTGATGAGCCCGTTCCCCTGCACCGCGCGGCGCGACACCGGGTCGCGCGGCGGCAACTCCTTCGACACTTCTTGCGATCTCGGCGACGCGGTCCGTGACGCGGTGCGGACGGCCGGTGGCGACCCCGGCGCCGTCGTCGGCCGCGTCGCGTTGGTCAAGCACCCCAACGGTGCGCTGGAGCTGCTGACCCTGTTCGTCGCGAAGGGCAAGGTGATCGACGGCAACGGCGGAACCTACGCCGGTCTCGACGAATTTCGCGCGGGCAACGACATTCTCAGCTCCGGCGACGTGATGCTCGTGCCGCGCGATCTCACCAAGGAAACCGGGGAGAGCGAGCTGATCACCGTCTACGGCCACACCCGCCCGCCGGTCTGGCCGTGGCTGCTCGGCGGCGCGGGCGCGCTGGTGCTCGTCGCCGCGCTGCTGCTGATCCGCCGTGCGCGGCGACCCGGCGAGCCGGAACCCCAGCCGCCAGCCGCGCCGTGACGGGGTGTCCGGTCACGGCCGGTAGAGCCAGTCGAGGTGGCGGTAGTCGTCGAGGCGGCGGTCGGTCAGCAGCGCGTTGCGCAGGAGGCGGGTCAGGCCGTCGCAGTGCCAGAGTTCGCCCCACACCCGTGCCGCGGACTGCACGCGCGCGGTGCGGGCGGTGCGGGCCCGTTCGTACGCCGACAGCGCGCGCGGCCAGTCGGACGGGGACGCCGCGACCTCACCGGCGAGGCAGTGCGCGTCCTCGATCGCCTGGCACGCGCCCTGGGCGAGGTACTGCAGCATGGGATGGGCCGCGTCCCCGGTGAGCGCGAGCCGTCCGCGGACCCACCCGCCCGCCGGTGGCCGGTCGTACATCGGCCACCGGCGATCGCGCCACAACCCGGACAGTCCACATCGGACCGCTTCCGGTTCGCGGCCTCGGCGGAATGCGACCAGGTGCTGCGCGTCGGCGACCGGGCGGGCCGCGTCCTGCCCGCGCACCTCGCCTCCGGTGGGAAGGCCGTGCTCGCCGCGCTGCCCGCCCCGGACCTGACCCGGCGCTACACCGGCACGGACGTCGACCTGCCCCGGCTGCGGCGGGAACTCGCCCTGGTCCGCAAGCGGGGGTTCGCGATCAACGACCAGCTGACCGAGACCGGCCTGACCGCGGTCGGCGTGCTGATGCACTGGCCGAGCGCGGACGAACCGGCCGCGGCGCTGTCGGTGGCGCTCCCGTCGGTCCGCTTCGACCACGATCTGCTGCCGATGTGGGTGGCCGCGCTGTCCGCGACGGTGGCCGCGGTGGTGCGGGATCTCGCCGCGTGACACGGATTCGACGCCCGATCGCCATGCCCCGAAGGTGGCTTTCGGGGACCTGAGCGCCCCGAAGGCCACCTTCGGGGCACAAGGCAGCCTCGCCCGCACACCTGCGAGGGCCGAGACCCGCACGGCAAGGGCCCGGCCACCGTCGGCGCATCAGCAGTCGAGGACCAGGTTTTCGCGCGGTTTGGCGCAGCACAGCAGGATCTTGTCGGCCGCCACCTCCCGTGGCCGGATGCCGCCGTTGTGCCGCAGGTCGACCGATCCGCGCAGCAGGGTGGTCTTGCAGGTGCCGCACATGCCTTGCCCGCACGAAGACGGCAGGGTGATCCCCGACGACGACGCGGCTTCCAGCAGGGACGTGCCGGAGTCGCATTCGATCGTCACGCCGCTGCGGGCCAGTTCCACTGTGTACTTGACGCCGGTGTCTACAGTGGACTGTGAAGGAAGGTCGAAGCTTTCTTCGTGGTAGCGCTCCTCGGGGAGCCCGGCGCCGGTGAGCATGTCCCGCACGGCCGCCATGTACGCGGGCGGGCCGCAGGTGAACACTTCGCGGTCGAGGAAGTCGGGAGCGATCCGGTGCAGCATTTCGAGATCCAGCCTGCCGCGGTGGCCGAGCCACCGTTCGCCGGGGCCGTCGGTTTCGCAGACGTGCACGACCCGGATGTGCTGGGACGTGGCCGCGATGAAATCGAGCTCCTGCCGGAAGATGATGTCCGCGGGCGTGCGCGCGCTGTGCACGAAGACGACATCGGTCGGCTGGGCGAGATCGTGCAGCGTCCTGGTCATCGACATCACGGGGGTGATCCCGCTGCCGCCGGACAGGAAGAGGTACTTGCCCGCCGGGTGCCGCACCGGCGAGAACGTGCCGAGCGGGCCGCGTGCGCGCAGCGCGTGCCCTGGTGCGAGGTGGTCGTGCAGCCAGTTCGACGCGACCCCGCCCGGCACCCGCTTCACGGTGATCGCGGCGACGAGCGGGCGCGACGGCGGCGACGAGATCGTGTAGCACCGGTCGACTTCGCGGCCGTCGATCTCCAGGGTGACCGTGAGGTGCTGGCCGGGATCGTGGCGGAACACCCGTGGCTCGGCGGGTTCGAACAGGAACGTCTTCACGTCGTTGGTGACGGGCTGGACCTGCTTGCAGACCAGGACACCGTCTTCCCACGCGCGCGGGCAGGCCCAGTATCGGTTCATCGGCCCACGTGCTCCCGGAGACGGGCGAGGTACCAGGTGCAGAACGCGTCGACCTGGTATTCCGACGGGGCGTACGGGCCGGGCGCGTAGGCGGGGCTGGTGATCCCGCGTTGCGCGCGGCTGACCAGTTCCGCGTCCTGCTCGTTGGTGGCGGTCCAGACCTTGGTCAGCGTGCCGAGGTCGTAGTCGACGCCCTCCTCGGCGTCCGGGTGGACCAGCCAGGTGGTGCGGACCAGCGTCCGGTCCTCGGCGATCGGGACGACGGAGAAGGTGACCGCGTGGTCGCCGAGCACGTGGAACCACGCATTCGGTTGCCAGTGCAGGGAAAGGTGCCCGAGGCGCGCGGTGGGGAAGTCCGCGAGCAGGCGGCGGCACGCGGCCTTCCCGTCCGTGGTGAAGGATTCGCCCGCGAGGTCGAGCGGCTCGCGTTCGATCCGGAACGCGCTCGGCCGGGTGTCCAGTTCCTCGATGAGTTCGTGGGGAAGGCCGAGCCGCTCGTAGGTTTCCCGCTGCTCCGCCTCGACTCGCCGGTACCGTTCGTACGCAGGGCGCAGCGTCGGCGGCACCTGGTCCTCGCGGTAGCCGTAGGTCGGGAAGAACGAGCGCACCAGCTCGGGATGGCCGTCGCAGTGGTAGCACTCCCGGTTGTTCTCCATCGTCAGCTTCCAGTTGCAGTCCTCGACGAGATCGACCCGCGCGGCGACCTTGGCCCCGGCCAGCCGGTGCGGGAGGAGGTAGGGCTCGATGCGGGACGCGACCTCGGGGAAATCGGGCGGCGGATCCTCGGCGAGGCAGACGAAGACGAGCCCGCCGACGCTGCGCGCGTGCACGGACTTGAGCCCGAAGCACGCCGGGTCGAAACCGCCGCCCTGCGCCGGGGCGTGCAGCAGGCTGCCGTCGGTCCGGTAGGTCCACTTGTGGTAGCCGCACACGAGATTGCCGACCGAACCGCGGTCTTCGGTGAGGATCCGCGCGCCGCGGTGGCGGCAGACGTTGTGCAGTGCCTTGACGTTCTCGTCGTCGTCGCGCACCACGATGATCGACCACGGCCCGATCGCGGTCGTGACGTAGTCACCCGGTTCGGGGAGTTCTCCTTCCGCCGCAACGAAAATCCAGTTCCGCGCCCACACCGCGGCGAGGTCGAGGTCGAAGACCTCGCGGCTGGTGTAGAACGGCGCTTCCAGGCTGCGCCCGGCGATCCGCCGGTCGAGCAGGTCAGCGGTGTCGAGTGTCATGGTCTCCGGTCCTTCCTGATCAGATCGGCAGGCACAGCCGCAGCGCGTCGAACGTGGCGGCGTGGATGTTGCGGCTGGTCACGGCATCGCCGATGCGGAACAGCCGGTAGCGCCCGCCGGGATGGCGGACGACGCGCTGCGGATCGAGGCCCAGCAGGGCGTGGTGGTCGACCTCGCCGAGGTTCGCCGAGCCGGGGAGCAGCGCGCGGTAGAGGTCGTCGTTGGGCAGCGTCCCGTGTTCGACCACCACCGCGGACACCGCGCGCTCGAACTCCGCGTCCGCGTAATCGCTGGACACCGTCGCGATCAGGGAACCGTCACCGGTGCGCCGCACGGAGCGCAGCCGGTGCGCCATCGTGACGCGCACCCCGTGCTCGGCGAAGACCTTGAGGTAGGCGGGGGAGTTCATGCTGCCGACGTCCGGGGCGAGCGTCCGCTCCGGTGTCACGTACTCGACCTCGATCCCTTGGCGGGCAAGCACTTCCGTCGCGTCCATCCCCGGGTACGCGCCGTTGTCGTCGTAGACCAGCACGGGCCCGCGCGGCCGCAGCGCGCCGGTGAGCACGTCCCACGTGTCGGCCACGAGATCACCTCCCTTGGCGAGGAACGCCGTGTTCGGCAGGCCGCCGGTGGCGATGACGACGACCTCGGGCGCCTCGGCGAGGACGTCCTCCGGCTCGGCGAGGACACCGCACCGGATGTCGACGCCGTGCCGCTTGCACTCCTCGACCCGCCAGCCGACGATGCCGAGCAGATCCCGCCTGCGGGGGTTCGACGCGGCGATGCGCACCTGCCCGCCCGGTACGTCATTGGCTTCGAACACGACGACCTCGTGCCCGCGTTCGCCGAGCACGCGCGCCGCTTCGAGACCGGCGGGACCGGCGCCGACGACGACGGCCTTGATCCGGTGCGCCGCGGGGCTGATCGTGTGCGGCAGCGACAGCTCCCTGCCGGTGGCGGGGTTGTGGACGCACTTGGTGTCCCCGGAGTCGTAGATCGCGTCCAGGCAGTAGCTCGCGCCGACGCACGGCCGGATCCGGTCCTCCTCGCCCGCGGCGATCTTGGCGACCAGGTGCGGGTCGGCGATCTGGGCGCGGGTCATGCCGACGAGGTCGAGCAGGCCCTCGCGGACGGCGTGGCGGGCGGTGGCGACGTCGGCGATGCGCGCGGCGTGCATCACCGGGATCCCGAGGCGGCGCTTGACCTCGGCGGTGAACTCCAGAAACGGCGCGGCCGGGGTGCCCATCGACGGGATCACCCTGGCCAGCGTCGCGTCGCTTTCGATCGTTCCCCGGATGGTGCTGACGAAGTCGATGCCGTCGTCGACGAAGCACCGCGCCGCGGTCAGGGCCTCGTCGAAGGTGAGCCCGCCGGGCCGGTCCTCGTCGAGCGACATCCTGATGCCGACGACGAAGTCCGGGCCGACGGCTTCGCGCACCGCCCTGATCACCCGGCGCGGGAACGCCATGCGGTTTTCCAGGCTGCCGCCGAACTCGTCGTGGCGCCGGTTGGTCGCGGGGGAGAGGAAGCTGTCCAGGAAATGGCCGTACGACTGGATTTCCACGCCGTCGAGGTGCCCGTCCCGGCAGCCGGCGGCCGCGGCGGCGTAGTCCCGCGCGATCCGGTCCAGGTCCCAGTGCTCCGCCTCCTTCGGGAACGCCCGGTGCGCGGGTTCGCGCAGCGGTGACGCGGACAGCACCGGCAGCCAGTCGCCGGAGTAGTTGCTGGTGCGGCGGCCGAGATGGGTGATCTGGCACATCACCGCCGCGCCCTCGGCGTGCACGTCGCCAGCGAGCAGGCGCAGCCAGTGCACCACTTCGTCGTCGTGCAGCCGCACGTTGCCGAACGACGGCGGGCTGTCCGGTGACACGACCGCGGAACCGCCGATCATGGTCAGTCCGACCCCGCCCCGCGCCTTCTCCAGGTGGTAGGCCCGGTAGCGGTCCTTCGGCAGGCCGCCGTCGGCGAACGCGGGCTCGTGCGACGTGCTCACCACGCGGTTGCGCAAGGTGAGGTGCCTGATCGTGAACGGCTGAAGCAGCGGATCCGTGGTGCGCATACCGCTCCTCGGGAGGTGGTAGGGGCCGCGTCCACCCAGGGTGCGGCCAGGCACCGCTGCGGACAATCAAACGTCCGCGCAGGAAACCGTGCAAAATCCTTGCATGATTGACAGCAGGCTCCGCGTGCTCCAGCTCGTCGCCGAGCACGGCACCGTCACCGCCGCGGCGCAGGCGCTGAACTACACGCCGTCCGCGGTGTCGCACCAGCTACGCCAGCTCTCCGCGGAACTCGGCGTCGAACTGGTGGTCCCGCAGGGGCGGCGGATCCAGCTCACCTCGGCCGCGCGCACGGTGCTGCGCCACGCGGAAACCCTTTACGCGCAATGGGAACGGGCGCGGGTGGACCTGGCCGAGCTGGCCGACGAACCCAGCGGCCCCTTCACGCTGTGCGGGTTCTCGACGGCCGCGACGCACCTGCTGCCCCCGGCCGCGGCGGACCTGCGCGACGGCTTCCCCGGGCTGACCGTGCGCCTGATCGAAGCCGAGCCCGCTCGCTGCTTCGACCTGCTGCTGGGCGGGCACGCCGATCTGGCGCTGGTGATCGTCACGGCGGACACCCCGCCGCTGTCGGATCAGCGGTTCGACCAGCAACCGCTGCTCGACGACCCGCTCGACCTGGTCACGCACGCGGGGCACCCGCTGACCGAACGCCCGTCGGTCAGCCTTTCCGATGCCGCGAACGAACCCTGGATCGTCAGCAAGTCGGGGAGCACCTACCACCACCTGGTCACCACCGCGTGCATGGCGGCGGGTTTTTCGCCCGATATCGCGCACTACGCCGACGAATGGGACACCGGCACGGCGTTCGTCGCGCACGGGTTCGGCGTCAGCCTCGTCCCGCGGCTGGCCCGCCTGCACGGCCACTGGCCGGTCACCCGCATCCCGCTGCGCGGCGAACCCGCGCCCGCCCGCCGGATCCTCGCGGTCACCAGGATGGGCGCCCGCGAAAACCCCACGATCGCCCGCGCGCTCCGGACGATCACCGCGACCGCGTCCGATCTGCTGCCCACGGCGGGGACCTGAGCGCGTTTGTGCCGAGGGCCGACCCGGGTACTCCAGAGGTCACGGACGGGACTAGGGCTCGCTGTACCCGCGGATCTCGTCGCGAGGTGGCTGGGTGGGAGCAGCTCCGCGCCTTCAACAGCGCAGGGTACGGGCCCCCGGTCGCCGTCCTGGCCTTCGACGTCGCGGGGAGGTATGCGATGCACGACACCGCGCAGCAGCAGCTCGCACACCGGATGAGCGAGCTCGCGCTGAGTCTGCAGGACGAGACCGATCATCCGACCACCCTGAACGCGATCGTCGACGCCGTCGTGGACATGGTCCCCGCGGTGACCTGGGCCGGGATCTCGCTGGTGCGGGGCAAGGCGATTACCTCCGAGGCGCCCAGCGATCCCGTGGTCGCCGAACTCGACGAGCTGCAGACCGAACTCGGTGAAGGTCCCTGCCTGACCTCGATCCGCGCGCACCACACCGTGCGGATCCCCGATTTCGGCAAACCGGACCAGCCGTGGCCGCGCTACGCCGCGAGGGCGTACGAGCTGGGCGCGCGCAGCCTGCTGGCGCGCCGGTTGTTCGTGCGACGGGAGCAACTCGGCGCGCTCAACCTCTACTCGGACGAAACCGAAGCGTTCACGCCGGACGCGGAGGTCCTGATCGACCTGTTCGCCCAGCACGCCGCGGTCGCGCTCGCCGGTGCCACGCACGAACACCACCTCAACGAGGCATTGGCCAACCGCGACATCCTCGGCCAGGCCAAGGGAATCCTGATGCAGCGGGACCGACTCACCGGTCAGCGGGCCTTCCAGCTCCTCGTCCGCGCTTCCCAGGATTCGAACATGAAGGTCGTCGACGTCGCCCGCTGGCTGGTCGAGGAAACCGAGAAGCGCGCTGCTCGACAGTCCTGAAGCAAGGACGAAGATAAAGCGATTGCACTTTTGGAGTGAGTACGCTTGAGTGGTCTCGGGGGTGCCACCGGGGCGGCCCCGAGTGCGAAAGGAATCCACTGTGGACTCTCCGAAGCCGGGACACGCGCGGATCAGCATCGTCGGCGCCGGGCCGGGCGGCTTGACCTGCGCGCGCATCCTGCAGCGGCACGGGATCGCGGTGACGGTGCACGACCGCGACCCGGACGGGCGATCCCGCGACCAGGGCGGCTCGCTCGACCTGCACGAGGACGACGGCCAGCTCGCGCTCCGCGAAGCGGGCCTCCTCGACGAGTTCTTCGCGCTCGCCAGGCCGGAGGGGCAGGAAATGCGCCTGCTGGACCCGTCGGGGCGCCTGCTCGCCCACCACCTGCCAGCCGAGGACGAGATCGCGGGCCCCGAGATCGATCGCGGGCAGCTCCGCGAACTGCTGCTGGGCTCGCTCGCCGACGGCACCGTCCACTGGGGACGGACGCTCGAATCGGTGCGCGGTCCCGCCGATGGGCCGCGCACGCTGACCTTCGCCGACGGGACTATCGAGGAAGCGGATCTGGTGATCGGCGCGGACGGTGCGTACTCCCGCGTCCGCGCGGCGGTGTCGCCCGCGAAACCCGGTTACATCGGGGTCAGCATCCTCGAAGCGTGGTTCCACGACATGGAGACCGCGCACCCCGAACTTTCCGAATTGGTCGGACAGGGGAGCGCCCACGTCGCCGACGGCGAGCGCGGCCTGTTCGCGCAGCGCAACAGCGGCGGGCACCTGCGCGTCTACGTCATCCAGCGGATCCGCGCCGACTGGATCGAGTCGAGCGGGCTGCGCGCCGGTGACACCGAAGGCATCCGCGCGCACCTGCTGGCCGAGTTCGCGGGCTGGTCGCCGGAGATCCTGCGGATGATCACCGAGAACGACGGTCCCTACGTCGACCGCCCGCTCTTCGCCCTGCCGGTGCCGCACACGTGGGAGCACTCGCCGAGCCTGACGCTGCTCGGCGACGCCGCGCACCTCATGCCGCCGCTCGGGGTCGGCGTCAACCTGGCCATGCTCGACGCGAGCGAACTCGCGCTCGCGTTGGTCAATTCCGCCACCGTCGAGGACGCGGTGCGCGCCTACGAGGCGTCGATGGTGCCGCGTGCCACCGAAATGGCCAAGCGGCTCGAAGGCGGTGCGGACGATCTCGTGGCCGAGGCCGATCCCGCCGAGATGGGCCAGATTCCGGAGAAATGAGCCTCAGGCCCGTGCGGCTTCGGCGATCGCTTCGGCGAGCGCGGCGGGCTGGGACAGGAACGGGGAATGGGAGGTGCCGAGTTCGACCACGGTGGTCGGGGCGGCCGACACGGCGTCGATCTCCTTAATGAACCGGTGCTGCAGCGGCAGCCGGATGGCGTTGTCCCGTGCGCAGGTCACGTAGGTGTGCGGGACGCCGCCGTAGCGATCCGCCGTCGCGGTCGGTTCCTCGGTGAGCATCCCCAGCGGGCCGTCCGGGCTCAGCAGGGCGATCGCGGCCTCCGCCATGGCGTCGTCGACGTCGTGGCACAACGCTTCCTTGATCTGCCCGCGCGCGTCCGGATCGCCGAAGTCGATGCGCGACGCGCCGATCACCGCGGGGTCGGCCACCAGGAGCCGGGACAGCTTCTCGCCCGCGTTTTCCGGGCAGGCGGCGTAAAAGCCGGCTGGTTCGTGCACCGGGGCGATCGCGGCCACGTAGACGAGCCCGCCCACGAGCTCGGGGACTAGTTCCGCGAGCGCGGTCGCGACCGCGCCGCCCATGCTGTGCGCGACCACCAGGCACGGCCGCCCGTCGCCGATCGTGCGGACCTGATCGGCGAGGGCGGCCGCCGCGGAGGACGCGGTGACGGTCGAGACCGGTGAGGACTCGGTGGCGAACGCCGCCGCGTCGAACGGCCGTGCCCAGCGGGCGCGCAGTGCGGGGCTCCGCAGCCCGTGCCCGTCGAGGTCGACCGCGACCGACCGGATCCCGCGACCGGCCAGGTGCTCGGTCACCCGGCTCCAGCACCAGCTGCCGTGCCAGAAACCGTGCACCAGTACCACGGGCAGGGGATCGGTCATCGTTCTTCCTCACGCGTTCGCCGGGGATGGCCCTTCCGGAAGCTATCGCGCGCGGTGCCGGTTTCCGGGGCGGCAGGGGAGAACGGACAGCAGGTTCTGGACGTTCGTCCCCTTGGCCCATTCGCGGCAACGCGGTGCCGACACCCGGGGGAACCCCGCCGTCACGTGTCGACTTGTCCGCACCGGAGAGTTATAACTTGTTCTCAATACCTCAACGGTGAGGATCTTGATATGAGCGGGAATGTCAAGCGGGAAACGCTATTCGACGCGATGTCACGCCGCGTCTTCATTGCAGGAACTGGTTCTATCTTAGCTGGCGCCGCGCTGGCCGCGACTCCGGCGCGCGCCGCCGCCCTTCCCGACGGGGCGCGGGTGCCGGTGCTCGTGATCGGCTCCGGGTACGGCGGCTCGGTCGCCGCGCTGCGGCTCGCGCAGGCCGGTGTCGACGTGCACCTGGCCGAACTCGGCATGGCATGGGACACCCCCGGTTCCGACGGCAAGATCTTCGCCAACACGACCAGCCCCGACCAGCGCTCGTACTGGCTGCGCACCAGGACGAAGCAGCCGCTGTCCAACTTCCTCGGCTTCCCCATCGACCGCGACATCCCGCGCTACACCGGGATTCTCGACGCCGAGGAGTTCAGCGGCATCACCGTGTACCAGGGCCGCGGCGTCGGCGGTGGCTCGCTCGTCAACGGCGGCATGGCCGTCACGCCGAAGCGGGAGAACTTCGGCGCGATCCTTCCGACCGTCGACGCGGCCGAGATGTACGACGTCTACTACCCGCGCGCCAACACCGGCCTCGGCGTCGGCACGATCGACCCGGCGTGGTTCGACAGCGCCGAGTGCTACCAGTACGCGCGCGTCGGCCGGAAGCACGCGCAGCGGTCCGGATTCCCGTTCGTGTTCGTGCCCGACGTGTACGACTGGGACTACATGAAGCGGGAACTGGCGGGCACCGTGCCGAAATCGGCGCTGGCCGGGGAAATCCTGTATGGCAACAACTACGGCAAGAAGTCCCTGCGGCAGACCTACCTCCGCGCGGCGAAGGCGACCGGGCGGGTCACCGTTTCCCCGCTGCACCGCGTGACCTCGGTGGCGCCCGCGTCCGGTGGCGGGTACGCGGTTTCCCTGGAGCAGCTCACCACCACGGGCGCGGTGTCGGGCACCAAGGAGGTGACCGCGGACAAGGTGTTCTTCGCCGCGGGCAGCGTCGGCACGAGCAAGCTGCTGGTGAAGCTGAAGGCGACCGGCGCACTGTCCAATTTGAACGGTGAGATCGGACAGTGCTGGGGCGACAACGGGAACGTGATGTGCGGGCGGGCCAACCACCTCTGGGACCCGACCGGCAGCCTGCAGGCATCCATCCCCACCGGTGGTATCGACAACTGGGCGGCGGGCGGTGCCTTCGCGGAGGTCGCGCCGCTGCCGACCGGGATCGAAACCTGGGCGTCGTTCTACCTGTCCATCACCAAGAACCCGAACCGCGCCCGGTTCACCTGGAATCCGGCCACCGGGCGCGTCGACCTGAACTGGCAGACGGCGTGGAAACAGCCGTCGATCGACATGGCGAAGTCCATTTTCGACCGGATCAACGCGAAGGAGGGGACGATCTACCGGACGGATCTGTTCGGCGTGTACAAGATCTGGGGCGATCACCTCACCTACCATCCGCTCGGCGGCGCGGTGCTGGACAAGGCCACCGACAACTACGGCAGGCTCGCCGGGTACCGGGGCCTCTACGTCATCGACGGCGCGCTGATCCCCGGCAACACCAGCGTCAACCCGTTCGTCACCATCACGGCGCTGGCGGAGCGGAACATCGAAAAGATCATCGCGGCGGACTTCTGAGGTCCCTCACGACCGGTGGGACGGCAGCACGCAGACGACGTCGAGGCCGAGGACGTGGTTGAGCCTGCCGAACGCCAGCCACGAGCCGATGCTCATGCTCAGTTCGACGATTTCCCGTTGGTCGTAGTGCTTCGCCATCCTCGCCCAGAATTCCTCGTCGAGGCCGTGGTGGTCCAGCGCGTAGCGTTCGGCGTACTCGGCCGCGAGCCGCGTCCGGTCGTCGAAGCGATCGGTGGCGCGCCAGTCGAGCACGGCGTCGGCGAATTCCGCCTCGACCTTTTCGCCGTCCCGTTCGGTGCGCCAGTCGAGGCAGAACACGCACCCGTTGATCTGCGCGATCCGCAGCCTCGCCGCCTCGAATTCGCGTAACCCCAACGTGGTGTGCGCGTAGACGGCCAGCGAGAGGTTGGCCGCCGCGGGCCCGATCCCCGGCACCATCTCGCCCCACACGTAGCCGATCGGGTCCTTGCCCTCGGGGATGTCGATGTTCATCCACGGCTCCTTCCGAACCGGCCCGCCGCCGGGCGCAGCGGGACGTCGAGCGCGTCGTAGAGACCGGGTTTCGCTTCCACGAGCCAGTCGATCGCGCCGACGAGCCGTCCGACGGCGGTGGCATTGCCGCCCGCGGAACGGTTTTCGCCTTCGTCGCTCGCTTCGACGGTGACTTCGATCCGCGGCCGCCCTTCGATGAGCACGCGGTGCGCGCCGTCCCCGCTCGGCGGTTTCGGCCACTCCGGCGCGCACGACGGGTGGATGCGCGTGACGTGCTCGATGACGATCCGCGGCTCGCCGTCCACGATGCCCTGGACCTCGAACCGCACCGCCCCTTGGGTTCCCGCTTCGAACTCGCCCATTGTCCGCGTCGTCACGGTTTCTTCGAGCGGCCGCCGGTCGAGCGTTTCGCGAAGCTCCTCGACTTCCACATCCAGTGCGCGCGCCATCAACCGGATCTGCCCGCCCCACACCATCGACGGCACACCGGCCATGAGCATCGGCGGCTGGTAGTCCATCGGCTGGCCCATCCCGACCAGGTACCGCACGGAATCGGGTTGTTCGTAGGTCGAGTAGTCGAAGATCTCCTGGCAGCGGATGCCGTCCACAATGGTGCCGAGCCCGCTGACCAGCAGCGGCAGCACGTCGTTGCCCCAGCCGGGATCGACGCCGGAGACGAACAGCGAGCCGCCGCCGTCGGCGATCGCGGCCAGCACCGGCTCCCGCAGTTCCGGCGGCGCGTTCCGCTGGTCGTACAACGGGTAGAGCGCCGGGCTCACCACGACCGCGCCCGCCCGGATCGCCCGCACGATGTCGGCGAGCGCGTCGTCAGGGCGGATGTCGCCGGACGCCGCGTACACGACCGCCCGCGGGCCCGCCGCCAGCACGGTTTCGATGTCGTCGGTGGCGGCGACACCCAGTTCGGTGCCGAGCCCGGCGAGTTCGCCCGCGTCCTTGCCTACCTTGTCCGGGGCGTGCACCAGCACGGCGGCGAGCTTCAGTGCCGGATGGGCTTCGACGGCCCGGATCGCCGCGCGGCCCACATTGCCCGTTCCCCACACCACCGTGGCGATCATGCCGCCGATTTTCCCGTTCTTTTCCGGTCAGGGAAAGGAAATCGTTCCGGTGGGCGGACCGGTCAGAGAACGAGCAGGGCGAAGACGCTCGAATACGCGCTCGCGTAGATCGTGGTTTCGGGGTGGTAGACGCGCAGGGAAAGCGACGCGCTGATGCTGAAACTCAGGTTCAGGCTGAAGCCGCCGTTGGGGCGGCAGGTCGTGTTCGCGATGTTCACCCACGCGCCGCCGCTGACCTGTTGTTGGACGATCAGCGGTTCGTCGGTGTCGAGCCTGTCCTGCACGGCGAGCTTTCCGGTGAGCTTGACCTTCTCGCCCTTCTTGACCTTGCCCTTGGCGAGTTTGGCGTCGACCTTCACCTTGCCCTTGGCCACCGTTGTCGAGGGGACGGGTGCCGGGGAGGCGGCGTTCGCGGCGGCCGGGGCGAGCCCGGCGACCAGGCAGCTGAGCACGAGGGCGGTCAGGACACGCCCGGTGCGGGAAAGCGAAGGGCCGTTCATGGTCGAAGTAGACCACCGGCGGCGGGAACCGTCGCCGGAAGTCCCACGGACGAGTAGGCCGAACGCCCCCTTCGGGTGGCCGAATGCGAACGCTTTTCCTGAAGGGGCCGCCTTTCAGGACGCGCCGCGTTCACCCCGGACGGTGCGGACGGTACTGCCGCGCGGCGCCGCAACCGGAAAAACTCGCCCGAGATCGTTTCACTCCCATCGCCCTGACAAGGGGGAAATTCGCATGAGACCGGCTACTCGCCTGTTCAGCACCGCGATGGCGCTGCTGTGTGCCGTGCCGACGCTGCTTTTCACCGGCACCGATGCGGCGTCGGCGCAGCCCACGGCAGCCAAGACGGCGTTGTCCGTGCGGCACTTCTACAACGACCGTTTCCAGCGGTGTCTCGACGCCGACACGAACACCGGCGGCAACGGCGGCGTGGTCCAGTTGTGGGACTGCGGCCCCTGGAACCAGCAGGACTGGGACGTCCGGCCGGACGGCTCGCTCTACAACCTGCGCTTCCAGCGATGCCTCGACGCGGACATCAACACCGGCGGCAACGGCGGCGTGGTGCAGTTGTGGGACTGCGGCCCCTGGAACCAGCAACAGTGGGTCCTCCGGCCGGACGGCTCCGTGTACAACGTGCGCTTCCAGCGGTGCCTCGACGCGGATATCAACACCGGTAACCACAACGGCGGCAAGGTGCAGTTGTGGGACTGCGGCCCCTGGAACCAGCAGTGGTGGCACTGAGCTGACTCCGTGCCCGTCCCTCCGGGGGCGGGCACGGACGGCCGGAATACTGTGCGTTCGTGACGGGGAAAGCGGAGGAGCGCCACGCGTCGTGGCTCGAGTTGTTCTTCGATCTGGTGGCCGTGGCCGGGGTGGCGCAGCTGACGCACCTGGTGCACGGCAGCACGTCCTGGGGCGGTGCCGGGCTGTACGCGGTGTGCTTCCTGGCGTTCTGGATGGCGTGGATGTGCTTCACCGTCATCGGCAACGTGATCGGCGACGCGACCCGCGCGATGCCGGTGCTGGTCGCGATGGCCGGGCTGGTGTTCATGGCCGCGTCCGTGCGCGAGGTCCACGACGGGCACGCGGCGGTCTTCGCCGGTGCCTACCTCGGCGTGCGGGTGCTGGCGAGCCGGGTGTGGGAGGGCAGCCGCGAGGAGCGCGTGGTCGCCGAGTGGCCGGTGGTGCACGCCGGGGTGAGCATGCTCCCGTGGATCGCGTCGTTCTGGGTGGACGGCCCGTGGCGGTATGCCCTGTGGGCGTTCGGGTTGGCACTGGATTTGCTGATCACGTTCACGGTTTCCGGTGAGCGGGTCGTCGCGAAGGTGGCGGAGCGGCTGTCCCGCCACGGGCAGCCCGCCGACCAGGTGGCCTTCGGGCGGCTGGACCCCGCGCACTTCGGCGAGCGGCTCGGCCTGTTCACGATCATCGTGCTCGGCGAAGGCGTGCTCACCGTCACCGCGGCCATGGCGGAGCACGCGGAATGGCACGCTCCGCTGTTCTGGACGGTGAGCGCCGCGCTGACGCTGCTCGGCACTCTGTGGGGCGCCGCGCTGCACCACGGTTTCGGCGGGATCCCGTACTTGTCGCCGGGACGATTGGGCCCCAAGGCGCTGCTCCCGCTGCACGGCCTGATCACCGGCCTGCTCGCCGCATTCGCGGCCGGTCTCGGCGCCGCCGTCGAATCCGTGGAACACGGCCACGTCGACGGCGCCACCCGCTGGCTGCTGTGCGGGTGCCTCGCGGCGTTCACGGTGCTCGGCGCGGGCGTCGGATTCGGTTCCGGACACCGGAAGGGCTGGGTGCTCGCGGGTCTCGCCGTGGGCGTGATGATCCCGGCGGCACTCGGCTCTTTTGGCGGCGCGCTGGCACCTGCGTGGTTCCTGTGGCTGCTCGTGGTTGCCGCCGGGGGTGGCCTCGCCGCCGGATCGCTGGCCAAACGGCCCCGCTGAGCTTCCGCCGCGATAGCCGATTCATCCACTGTGGACTTCGATGTTGCGGCTGGGGCAGGCGATCCGCCTACGTTCGTGTGCCATTCGCGGCCTGCCGCCACATGTCCACGTAGCCAGGGTGCGCCGCATACGGAGTGGTGAGTTCGATGAGGAAGCGGCGCTGGAAGGTCGCGACGAGTTCGAGTGCGGCGGCCCGGTCGACGTCGTCACTGAAGTCGTGCCGACCGAGGTAGACGGGAAGGTCGTCGACGAACGACATGATGTTGCAAAGCGCTTCAGCCAGTTCCGGGCGTTCGGAGTCGAGCCGCTCGTGGATGAATCCCGCCAGGCTTTGCAGGGTGGAATCGTTCACTGGCCGCTCCTCTTTTCCGGTGCGGGCGCGGGTACACCCGGGAGTTCGACGATGTCGTTCCCTGTGAACAGCAGGGTCAGGCCGCTGCCGTCGATGCGCACGGGGAACGTCATGCTGTTCCATTGGCCTTCGTAGAAGATGACTGTTCCTTCGCGACCTCGGTAGCGGGTGTTTTCGGTGATACGGACTCGGGTGCCTGGCCGTGGCCTGCCGCCGGTGCCCCGCTGGTGCGAGCGCCACCAAATGCCCCAAATGTCGTCGTGCCATTCGGGCACGCGCGGTTTCGACACCGGGTTGCCTCCGCAGCGTGCTGTCGAGTCGTGGCCGCGGTATTCCGGCTAGTGCCGGATACCTGGTAAGAGCCTGGTCAACGACGGTGTCGATGGGAACCAACTGGCGTCGCACCCGCGTCGCCCCGCCGTTGCACCGTGCGTAGTGCGTTGATTACAGTGCTTGGGCACCGACCTGGGAGTTGCAAGCGATGGCGATCGTTCAACGCTGGACTGGCCGTGACGCCAAGATGTTGCGCGCCGCATTGCGCCTCAGCGTCCGAGACTTCGCCACGATGCTCGGCGTTGGCGCGCGGACAGTCAGCAAATGGGAAGCGCGGGGGCAAGGAATCACCCCGACACCCGACATGCAGGCGATCTTGGATACGGCTTTGACGCGGGCCCCGGAGGATGCCCGGCACCGCTTTCGACTGAGCCAAAAAACCGTCAGCTCGGCGGATACCGCTGCCGCACCAGCACGCCTGAACGACGGTGTGCCTTCTTTTCAGGTCTCAGCCGCACAAGCCGCTGAAGACATCGAGGTGTTCACCGCAAGCGACCTGGCCGCGCGACGTGCGTCCCTCATAGGGCTGCGGCCGTTGTCGGGTGCGCCGCTCGTGCGGCAGATCAGGCAGTGGGCGGCGCTGGTGCCCACGGTGCCTGTCCGTGCCGGCGAAGTCGGCGAGCAAGAACTGGCTGAGCTGGAGCAGGCTGTGATGTTCTTCCGCCGCTGGGATGCGTCCGGCAAGGGCGGACTGCACCGCAAAGCCGTGATCGGCCAGCTCAACGCCGTGACCGAAACCTTGGGCGACCGTTCGGGGACCGACCTCGATCACCGCCGGTTCCAGGTGGTGGCCGAACTGGCACAACTCGCTGGCTGGATGACCTACGACTCCGGTGCGTTCGGCCTGGCGCAGCGCTACTACCTGCTGGCCTTGCAGGCATGTCGGCAAGCTGGAGCTGTCGAACTCGGCGCCAAGGTGATCGGTGACATGACCCAACTGTCCACCGCGCTCGGCAATTACGACGACAGCCTCACGCTGACTCGTACAGCACTGGCCATCGTGCCGCGCGAAGGAAATCCGCTTGTTCGTTCGGAACTGCTCGGTCTGGAAGCGCGCGCTCATGCTCAGCTTGGTCCGAGCGAAGCGGGAAACGCTCGACGTGCGGTCGAGGCGTGCTTCGAAGTCTTTCACGCCGCCGCTCCGGGACAGCACGTCGACTGGATCCACTACATGAACTGGGCAGAAGTCGAATGCCTTGCGGCGAATGCCCACACGGAAATGGCGCTGCGGGAGCCGGAGCCGAAACGTGCACTTGTCCACGCTGGCCACGCCGAGGCGCACACGTTCGGGGCAATCGACAGTCGCGGTGGTACCTACGCGCGCAGCCGGATTCTGGACCAGATCCGGCTCGGCAAGGTGCGGTTGGCGCAATCGGAGCCAGGAGAAGCCGCCGACATCGGGCTGCGCGCTCTTGAGCAGGCTGGCACCATGCGCTCCTCCGTCGTGGTGAAGTGGCTCAACGGGCTGGCCACGCCCTTGGCGGATCGGTACGGCGACGTGCGAGCGGTCGGTGAGCTGAAGACGGCGGTGGCCGCTTTCCAGCCCGCGACGGACGCAGGGCAGCGCGATGTCTGACGAGATCGAGTACGCCCACGTCTGCGGGACGGCCGCGGCGGAACTGCTGCCGGATCTCCGCGAGCTCTACCTGGACGTCTACCGAGAACCGCCGTACCACTGGGGCGCCGAGCACGCGGACCTCTTCGCTGGGCGGTTCCAGTCCCAGCGCCGAGCCCCTGGATTCGATCTGGTGACCGCATCCGGCCCGACGGGGCTGGTCGGGTTCACCTTCGGCGTCACGCTTCGACCGGACACGCCGTGGTGGCACAACCTCGTGACCGCGGTCGATCCGGGGGTGACACAGGAATGGTCCCGACGAACCTTCGCCGTGGTCGAACTCCTGGTGCGTCGCCCATGGCGCCGCCGGAAGATCGCCGCTCGGCTACACGATGAGCTGCTGGCGGGTCGGCCGGAGGAACGCGCGACCCTCACGGTGCTGCCCACCGCGACTCCAGCGCAGCGCGCCTACGCGGCTTGGGGGTGGCGGCCGGTTGCCCAGAAACGGAATCCGCTCCCCGGAGCGCCGATCTTCGACGTGATGGTGAGGGCGCTGGCCGCGAATTCCTAGAGCCAGTCGTGTTCTCGGGCGTAGCGGGCCGCTTCGTGGCGGGTTCGGGTTTGGGTTTTCTGCATCGCGTTCGACAGGTAGTTGCGCACGGTGCCCTCGGCGAGGTGGAGCTGGGTGGCGATGTCGGCGACGGAGAATCCTTCGCGGGTTTCGCGCAGCACGTCGATCTCGCGGTCGGTGAGCGGGCAGTCGTCGACGACGGCGAGCGCGGACACGTCGGGGTCGATCCAGCGCTTGCCCTCGTGCAGGGTCCTGATGACCGTCGTGATGTGCGCCGGTTCCGCCGACTTGCTGACGAAACCTTGCACGCCGAGCTTCAGCGCCTTGCGGAGCACGCCGGGCCTGGCGTGCCGGGTCAGCATCAGGATCACCTGGTCCGGGCGCGTGCGGCGGATCTCCGCGACCGCGCCGAGACCGTCCACAGTGGGCATTTCGAGATCGATGACGAGCACGTCGGGCCGGTGCCGCAAGGTGGCGGCCACGGCGGATTCGCCGTCCTCCGCTTCGGCGAGCACGGTGATCTCGCCTTCGAGCGGGAGCAGCGACGCCAGCGCCTTGCGGAGGAGGGCTTCGTCGTCGGCGAGCACCACGGTGGTCATCTGTCGTCCTTTCCCGCTTCCCGATTCCGCGGGAAAGCCGCGGCCGTCACGAAACGGCGGTCCTTCTGCTCCACGGTCAGCTCGCCGCCGCTGTCCGCCAGTCGTTGCCGCAGGGTGGCGAGTCCGCTGAGTTCGGGGAGCGGCGCGTCCGCCACGCCGTCGTTGACGATGGTGATACCGGACGCGGAGAGCGTGATCCGCACCTGCTTCGCCTGCGCGTGGCGCAGGATGTTGGTCGTGGTTTCGCGCAGGACCTGCCCGAGCAGCTCGCCCGCCTGCGCGTCGACCTCGGCCTCGCGGTCGACGCGCACGCGGATGCTCGCGGCTTCGAAGAGGTTCTTCGCGTTCTCCAGTTCCGCGGACAGGTTGAGCCGCCGCTGCGCGTAGGCGAGTTCCTTGGTCTGCTTGATGGTGTCGCCGACCAGCGCGTGCAGTTCCCCCAGTTCCTCTGCCACCCGGTCGAGATCGCTGTGCAGCAGCTTCTCGGCGAGCGCGATCTTCAGCTTCACCACGTGCAGCGTGTGCCCCTGGATGTCGTGCAGATCGCTGGCGAACCGCATGCGCTCCCGGATCACGGCCAGCTCGGCTTCGCGTTCCCGCGACTGATCCAGCTCCTCCACGAGGTCGTAGAAGCGCTGCCCCGGAATCATGAGGCCGGTCGCCACCACGGTCGCGGCGGTGGGGATGACGAGGTACTGGATGAGCGTGGCGGGCAGATTTCCCGGTGACACCAGCAGTTTCAGCGCGCCCACCGCGGCGACGAAGGCGATCAGGACCAGCGCCGCCGCGCCCCGCCGCCTCGGCAGCTTGGGAATGATGAGGGGGCCGACGATGGTGATGCCGTAGAACGAAGTGTGGCCGTCGAACGTCAGCGCGCCGAGGATCCACACCGCCGCGGTGACGATCAGGCAGGGCCACGCGACACGGAACAGGTGCCCCGCGGTCCACCGTTCGGTGGCCACGATGGCCGCCACCACGCCGATGCCCAGTACAACCGCCTGCCACCAGGTCTTGGCGTCGATCGCCACCAGCAGCGCACCGACGGCGACCAGCGGCGGGATCATCGAGACCAGGTTGAGCTTGCGCATCCGGTACTGCGCCTTGGTGAGGGTGCCCATCACCGGTCCTGCCCGAGGCTGAGCAACGGGATCGCCGACGCGCTCGCCAGCATGAGGCCGACGGAGGTCCACATCAGCCACTGGTTGTCCTCGAACCAGGCATCCACGCCGTCAGCGTAGACACCGAGGTGCTGGAGCAGGAACGCCACGCAGACCAGCAGGAAAACGGTCATGGTGACGATCAGCATGACGCGCAGCGGTCTGGTGTCCATATGCGACTTTCTCCGGGATCGAACGGCAGAGTCTTCCCCAGTATCGGCCAGCTCGCGCGGCCCCACCAGTGACACTGCGTCATGCCCGCACCCCCAAGAACGTCATGGCGGACTGGTGACGTGGCGCCACTGCACGCCGAGCGCGGGAGCGGCTGGAATCGTCGGCATGACCTCGACACCAGTCATCGACGTTGACCGGCTGAACCTCAGCTACGGCGATTTCCCCGCCGTGAAGGACCTGACCTTCCAAGTGGCGCGCGGCGAGTTCTACGCGCTGCTCGGCACGAACGGGGCGGGCAAGACCTCGACCCTGGAGACCATCGAAGGCCACCGCACGGCCACCTCCGGCACCGTGCGGGTCTTCGGGCAGAGCCCGCGTGACCGGCGCGCCGTGCGGCCCCGGATGGGGATCATGCTGCAGGAAAGCGGGTTTTCCCCCGATCTGACCGTACGGGAATCGGTGCGGCTGATCGGCAAGCTCACCGAGCGGACCGACCGGGTCGACCGCGTGCTCGGCATCGTCGACCTCGTGCGCAAGGCGGGAACCAAGGTGTCCCAGCTCTCCGGCGGCGAGAAGCGGCGGCTCGACTTCGCCACCGCGGTGTACGGCACGCCGGAACTGGTCTTCCTCGACGAACCCACCACCGGCCTTGACATCCAGTCGCGGGACGCGCTCTGGGACGCCGTCGACGAACTGCGCGAAGCCGGTTCCACCATCGTGCTCACCACGCACTACCTCGAAGAGGCCCAGCAGCGCGCCGATCGCATCGGGCTCATGCACAAGGGCGCTTTCCACCGCGAGGGCACCGTTTCCGAGCTGACCAGGACGCTACCGTCCACAATAGACTTCACGCTGCCGCCCCACGCGCCGCTGCCGCCGTTGCAGGCCACGCGCGAAAGCGACGGCAAGTTCCTCGTCGAGACGTTCGAGCTGCAGAAGGATCTCTACACGCTGCTCGGCTGGGCGCAGGACAACGCGATCGAACTCGGTGAGCTCGAAGCGGGGCCGACCAGCCTCGACGACGTCTTCCGCGCCATCGACCGCGCCTGAACCCCCTTCGCAGAAAAGGACTTCCCATGTTTTCCATCGCTCTCGGCGAGCTGATCCAGATCTTCCGCAACCGGCTGGTCCTGGTCACCTCGTTCGTCCTGCCCATCGCGATGAGCGCGTTCTTCATCTACCGGCACGACCTGTTCGCGAAGATCGGCAGCCTCGGCTACATCGCGGCCGTGGTGCTGTTCTTCGTCGCGGCCTTCGGGCTCTACACCAGCACGGTGACCACGCTCGCGTCGCGAAGGCAGAACCTGTTCCTCAAGCGGTTGCGCTCCACCGCGCTGAGCGACGCGGGCATCATGACCGGGCTGCTGCTGCCGGTGACCGTCATCGCGCTGATCCAGGTGATCGTGATCCTGACCGTGCTGGCCGTGGTCACCGGCACGCCGGCCAACCTCGTCCTGGTCGCGGTGGCCGTCCTCGCCGCGCTGCTCATGATGCTCGGCCTCGGGCTCGCCACGGCGGGCGTGACGAACTCGCCCGAGCACGCCCAGGTGACCACGCTGCCGGTCAGCCTGATCACCATCGGCACGGCCACCTGGGTGGGGATCTCCGGCACGGACAGCCTCGCCATGCTGAAGCGGCTGCTGCCCGGCGGCTCGGTCACCGAACTGCTCCTCAACGGCTGGAACGGCGGGGCTTCCCTGAAGGACTCGCTGGTCCTGCTGGGCCCCAGCTTCGCCTGGGTCGTCGTCTCCATCACGCTGGCCACCCGCCTCTTCCGCTGGGAACCGCGGCGCTGAGGCGGGCGCGACGGCCACCGGGCACCGAAAGTCGGGGGTGCCCGGTGGCCGATGAGTTTCGCCCGCCGGACTGGTCCATCCTTCGAGACGACCGAGAGGAGTGGTCCGAGTGGACCTGTACAGCATCATGCCGGTACGTGACCGGGTGAGGTCACTGGAGTGGTTCGGGGTGTTCTTCGGCCGCGACGCGGACGTGGTCATCGGGGAGGAGTACCTGTGGCAGGTCGGCGAGAACGCGTGGGTCGTCGTCGACGACCGGGAGGTGCGGGCCGCCAGGGTGGGCGGGACCATGATCACGCTCGGGGTGACCGGGCTCGACGACATCCTGGCCCGCCTCGCCGCGTACGGCATCGCTCACGAGCCAGTGGAGACCTACGGGAACGGGGTGCGCCACGTCGAGATCCTCGATCCCGACGGGAACAGCCTCTCCCTCGCCGAGGCGCCCGGCCAATAGCGCCCCCGGATGCCGGTAGAGGCACATCAGGGCCGCGCCGCCATCGGCGCGGTTTCCCAGGTGAAGCCGTCCGGGTCGGTGAAGGGGCCGGTGCCGCCGATCGCGATCCCGTGCGATCCGGCGCCTTCGGGGGCGACACTGGCGTCCTTGGCGAGCGCGCGGCGCCGGTACAGCGCCAGTTTCACCGGGCCGGAACCGTCAAACTCGACGTACATGCGGCCGAAGCTCTTCGCCACGGTGAAGCCGCGATCGACGTAGAACCGCTTGCTCGCGGCGACGTCGGCGACGCCGAGCAGGAGCACGACGCTGTCGAACCGGCGGGACACGGGCCCGGTGTTCTTCTTCGCCGAGGTCGCGACCTTCCAGATCGCGCCATCCGGAGCCTGGACGACACCGCCGTAGCCCCACATCGATTTCGCGGCGGGCTTGAGGGCCGTCGCCCCGGCGTCGAGCGCGGCGCCGAGCAGGGCGTCAGCGTCGGCAGGCTGCGACACCGTGAGGGACAGGGTGAACCCGCGGAAACCAGTGGCCGGTTCCTGCGAGGCGCGAACGCGCAGTCGGGTGCCCAGCTCGAAAGCGTTGGCGTAGAAGCGTTCCGCGGCCGCGGTGTCGGCCGCTTCGAGGGTGATGCTGTCGATCGAGGTCATGAGATGACGCTAAGCGCCGCCAGGCGACCTGCGCTTCTCGATTCCTGACCGGCTCAGGCGGGAACGGGCGGCTGGAGGGCCAGCATCGACGGCACGCCGCCGGGATCGAGCAGCCTCAGCAGCCCGTGGCCGATCCCGGCGAGACCGGTGAACAGGCCGGCGGCCGTGAGGCCGGGGTGCAGGCCGCAGCGCCAGCCGTGCTCGTCGACGCCGTCCAGCACACCGGCGGCGTGCCGGTGGACGGGATCGGTCAGCGCGGGGTCCCGCTGCGCGGCCAGCACGAGGAAGTCGAGGTTGCCCAGATCGCCGTGGCACAGCGAATGGTCGCTGCCGAACCCGGAGCGCAGGGTCGCGGCGGCGGCCGTCGCCAGCTCGGCGCGCCACGCGGGCTCGTCCACCACGCCCAGCACGATGTGCCGCGCGACGCCGATGCCGGGGGCGCCGTGGCACCACGCCACCGACCGGCTGTTTTCGCCGAGCGCGACGAGGTCGGTCCCGACCGGGGCGCGCAGGTCGCGCCAGTCGCCGAGGTCCGGGTCGAACAGGTGCGCTTCGTAGGCGAGCGCCGCCCGCATCGCGTCCTCGCAGCGCGTGTCGCCGAGGATTTCCGCGGCGACGGCCAGCGCGGCGGCGATTCCGGCCGTGCCGTGCGCGAATCCGGCGATCGGTTCCGTCGCCACGCCCAGTTCCCCGAGCGCCGACGGCGTCCACCCGGCACCGGCCGCGCAGGGCAGCGAAGTGGTGAGCAGGCGTTCCGCGGCCGCCGCGATCGCGTCCCGCACCACCCCGCCCGGCCGCACCCGGTGCAGCGCGGCCAGTCCGAGGATGGTGCCCGCGGCACCGCCCATGACCTCGAACTGGTTGTCCGAAGCGACTTTCTCGCGCAGGTGCCCGGCGAGCCGGAACGCGTGCCCGATCAGGTCGCTCTCCGGCAGTACCGCGTGCAGGTGCGCGAGCCCGTGGACGACGCCCCCGGCGCCCTGAAGGCCCACCCGGTTCGCGAGGTCGCCGGACCGAACGAGCTGACGAACCGCGGCACGGGCGGCCGCGCTCGCGAGCCTCGAGGATTCGCGGGAACCACGGATCCGCGCGTGCTGCGCGAGGAACACGGCGATCCCGGTCAGCCCGTCGTAGAGCCCGCAGTCGAGCGCACCGACCGCGTAGGCGCCGCTGCGGCCGGTGGAGCAGCCCAGCCACACCGCTTCACCGTCGGCCTCGATCGCCAGTGCCGCAACGCGTTCGGCGACCGCGTCCGCGGCGGCGGCGAGCCTGGCCCGGTCCGCCGGATGCGCCGCCGGACGCGCTTCGTGCCGGGGACGCGCCACGGTGAGCTCCGACCGGATCGTCTCCGACGTGACCGCGGTGCGGATGAGCCAGGTCTGCAGTGCGAGGTCGTCGGGACCGAGCCTCGCCGCCACGTCGCGCGCGATGTCCATTCCAGACCGGAACGTCAGCCCTGGCAAGGGGATACCGTCGCTGTCGTGCACCGGTCCACCGCTGACGCCCACGGTGAAGAACGGAATGTCGTTGCGCCACAGGTCTTTTCGTTCCGACTCGACGAAGTCCGCGAGACCGGGGCGGCGCGCCGCGGCTCGGTGCAGCCGGTCGAAGTGCCGCTCCCGGCTCGCCTCGTCGCGCAGCAGGCCGGGATGGAACGAGGTGGACAGCAGCACCCCGTACACCTCCGTGTCCCGTACCACGTAACGAACGCGGTCATCCGCGAACGCGGCGAGCGGCCCGGCCACGAGTTCGTCGCGTTCGCGGGCCAGCGCGCGGTAGGCGTCGGCGAAACCCGCTTCGATGTCGGCGAGGTGGTCGAGCGGGCGCAGTGCCGTTCGCGGCGGAGGCTCCGGCTGCCGCGTGCCGATGGCGATCCGCATGCGATCGGTGCCCGCGTCCAGGATCGCGGGCTGGTTCAGCCCCGACCCCGGTTTCGGTGCCACCGCAGACGAGCCGACGCCCGCCAGCTCCGTCGCGTCGGCGGGGCGCCCGCCGGTGGGCAGCAGGCCGCTGAAGAGCACCGAGCCGTCGCACAGCTCGGCGGCCGCCGTCTCCGCGGCCGAGGAAGCGGAGCGCAACGACGGGACGCGCGGCTGGAAAACCGTCTCGATGTCGACGAGGAAGGGCAGTTCCCCGGAGACGACGATGTTCTCGGTGTGGCAGTCGCCCGCGTGCACGAGGTACAGGGCGGCGAGAAGCGCGCCGTAGCGCCGGAACAGCCGCTCGGCCGGTTCGCCTCGCGGGCAGCCCGCGGCTTCGACGAACTCCATCCAGCCGTGGTCACCGCGGTCGAGGCAGGTGATGGTCGGCAGCGCCGGGCCGTCGAGCCGCTTGTTCAGCCAGGCCAGTAGCTGCTGGAAGTGGACGTCGGTGGCCAGCGACCTCGGCTTGTAGACGCACCGGAGGCCGTTCTCGAACCGGATCGAGCACACCGTCCGCGCGCCGCGATGCGGATCGCCGAGTCCCATGTGGACATCGACGAGCCTGCCGGGATCACCTGCCGCGGCGAAGTTTTCCAGCACCGAAGGCAGATCGTGGACGAGCCGCGCCGAGAATTCCACGGCCTGGTCCACCCACAGGCGGCTGACCACGGTCAACTGCCTGGCCAGCAACGGATGCCGGGCGAACACCGCGCGGCTGTTGTCCGATGTGGACAGCCAGTCGACGAAGGACGCGAACCTGCTCTCCCCGCTGTCCCCGTCGAGCAGGCCGCGCTCGCGTGCCCTGGCCAGCTCGACCAGGCAGGTGCGCTGCGCCATGCCGTTCAACCGGCGGTACAGCGCGGGAAGGAGCAGTTCGGCCCAGCGCGGCGGGGCGGGCAGCCGTCCCGCGCCGGGCCAGCGGGGCGCCAGGCGTTCGACGAGCTGCTCGTGCGCCCAGCCGACCAGGGGATCGGCGAGGGCGAGGAACGGCACGGCCCGCCGGTCGCCCAAAGCACGGCCGAGAGCGCGATGACGGTCTTCGTCGCAGCCGGAGGGCAACCACGCGTCACCGCGCTCCCGGATGTCGGTCACCGATCAGAAGTCGGCGAGCGTGCAGCAGATCGGCATCGACGACAGGGCCGTGGGGAAGGTGAGCGGGCTGTCGGTGCCCGCCTCCAGGGCGTCCAGTGCGGACAGTTCGGCCTCGACGTCGCCCGCGACCAGTTCGTCGGCGGGAGCACCCAGTTGAACGGACATTTCGACCACCTCTCGTAAGCACAGCGGTTACGAGCGCGGAGCGCCGCTCCGCCCCCAGATACGGCCTTCGAAAAACGTTCACCATCCTGACCCGAACCCCGGCGATGCGGAACACCCTGTCCGAATTTCCGCCCTGGTATACACCTGAACGGCCCAGCTCGGCTGCGCTGAGTAGCGAATTCGTCGAGATTTCATCACTGGTTGCTAGCTTGCGCCGGTAATTGATCACGCGATACCGGATATCGCCTCGCGGACCACGGAGAAACCCATGCGCAAACTCGCCGCTCGGCTGACGCTGGTGGGCCTGACCGCCGCCGCACTCGGGGGAACGTTCCTGACCGGACCCGCGCAGGCGGACCAGCTCGCGGCGGGGGTGCCGGGCCGCTTCATCGCCGACACCGACATCCTGAACGCCCCCGACGGGGGTTTCGTCGGCAAGGGCTGGAACGGGCAGGGCGTCACGATCAACTGCCAGACACCCGACGGCAACTGGTGGAACGTCAACGCCCCCGAGGCCGCGGGCTGGGTCTGGCAGGCGGGCCAGGTCCTCCGCGAATGGGCGACTCCGGAACCCCCGGTCTGCTAACGGAGGTTCGCGCACTGGCCGGTGGCCTGGCCGGTGATGGTGTTCGGCGCCCGCAGGTCGTCGGGTGGTGCCGCGTTGCCGGTGCACGTCAGCCGGCCGGTGACGGTGTTGCCCGCGAACACCGGCGCGGCCGGTGCGCCGTCGATCGTGACCGGTCCGGTGAAGGCGGAGCCGACCGCGGTCACCGGCCCGGTGCCCCCGGCCAGCCGGACCGGGCCGACGGCGCGGGAGCGCAGCAGTTCCACCGCGGCCGCGCCGTCGGCGGTGAGCGGTCCGGTGATCCGCGATCCGGTCGCGACCAGGGAGGCGCCAGGTCGCACGGTGACCGGACCGGTCACGGTCGCGTTCTCGAGGCACGTCACGCCGGTGACCGCCACCGGTCCGGTGCGGTTCCCGGTGATCGTCGTGGTGCACGCGGGCGGCGGTGGCAGCAGCGTGACGGCGAACGACCCCGCCGCGCCGGTGTTGCCCGCGGCGTCGGTGGCGCGGTACTCGACCTCGTGCCGTCCGTAGCCCGGTTTCCTTGTGGTGAAAGGGGAAACCGTCAGGCCGTCGGGGCCGAGGTTGCCGTAGGCCAGCCCGTCGATCTCGGTGCCGCGTGCGGTGAACAGGTACGGCGCCGCCGGGTCGGTCGGCCAGCCGTAGTACTTGTGCCAGCCGTCGCGGTCGACGCGGAATTCGGGGATCAGGCGGCCTTCGCGGTCGTCCGACGCGGTGAGCCGCATCGTGAACGGGCCGGTGAACACGTACTCCGGGCCGGTCGGTTTCGCGACGGTGAGCAGTGGTTCGGACAAGGAGGCGGCGGTGGCCGGGCCGGTGGCGTCCACGGTCCAGGCGAGCGTCGTGCCGCCGGTGGCCGCGGTGAGCGTGTGCGCGCCCGGCGGCAGCCGTCGCGCGCCGAGGTCGAAGTCGGGGCCGGTGCCGCTGGGAACACCGTCGAGCGCCCAGTCCACCGGCGGGATCGCCCCGGTCGGTTCGCCGGTGTCGACGTACACGACATCGGTGGCGCCGACCGGCCGGTCCGTCGGTGTCGACGCGAGCACGGGCTGGCCGCTCGCCGGTGGCGTGCTGACCGCGGTGTCGACCGTCCACTCGCGACTCGCCGACGGGCGGGCGGCGGGGGCGCGGACGAACGGCGTCGGATCGGTCGCGGTGACGGCGAGCGCGTGCCGCCCCGGTGGCAGGTTCGCCTGCCGCAGGTCGACGGCGGCGCCACCGGCCAGCGGCTTGCCGTCGAGCGTCCAGGCGAGGTCGAGCCGGTGACCGGCCGGGTGTGCCACGCGGGCCCACACCACCCGGTCGGCGCCGATCGTCCCGGCCGGGGTGCCGCCGCTGAGGAGCGGCACCTTCGCCGAGATGCGCTGGGTCATCCGTTCGCGGCCGATCTGGTCGAACGGGTAGCCGAGCGTCTTCATCATCGAGTGCCTGCTCGGCCGCCACACGCCGGTCTGGGTGTAGAGCCCGCCTTCGGCGCGCCCGATGGTGCCGCCGGACTCGCTCGGCTCGCCGAGCCAGCGCCACCACTTCGCGTGCCGGTCCCGCATTTGCTGTTCGGTCAGCACGGTGTGGTGGATCGACGCGGGTTCGCCGCCGGTGTACTGGCCGCCGGGGACACCGCGCGCGTAGTAGTCGTATTCGTCGTCGAGGCCGCCGAGCGAGTGGCCGAGCTCGTGCGGGGAGATCAAGGCGGACAACGCGTTCCCGCCCGACGCCGTCGCGTACGTGCCGCCGGAGCCGCCGTAGGTCGCGCTGTTGGCGAGGGCGAGGATCTGCCGGTTCGCCCGCGTCGTGCCGGGCACGAGATCGGCGTACCGCTGCGCGGCCGCGTCGTCCACGGTGAGCAGGCGCTGCGGGCTCGACGGGTCGCAGCTGTTCCAGAACCCCATGTTCAGCGGGGTGTTCCGGCGCGGCGCGTCGAGCCCGGGGTCGCAGTCGACCCCGGACTCGGGTGAGGGGATCGAGACCGCGTACACGTTGAAGTAGCCGCGGTAGGACTTGAACGGCTCCATCGACCACAGCGTGTTCACGTGCCGCTCGACGTCGGCGAAGAACTTCGGCTGCTCCGCCGCCGTGTAGCCGTCGCCGAGGACGACGAGGTTGAACCGCTGGGAGACCGGCCCGGTTACCCGCACCTCGGTGACCGTGCCGCCGGGCGCGGCGGCACGGGCCGGGACGGCGACCGCGGTGCACAGCAGCAACGCCGCGGCGAGCACGGCCCAACGTGTTCCGCGCGGCATGGCGCTCCCTTCACGGCTGTGCTTCCGGTATACCGCAGCGCTTTCGACGCCAGTACCCGCCGTAAGTCGGTCTACAAAGGACTCAACGCGGACCGGTGCCGCGCCCAGAGCAGGTAGTAGGCCAGCGCCACCAGCAGCCAGCAGGCGAAGACCACCTTGGTGACCACGCCGAGGCCGTGCACCACGTACCCGCAGACCACCACGGTGAGCACCGGGACGACCGGTCCGCCGGGCACCCGGAACCCCTCCGGCCGGGCGCCGCGGTCACGGCGGCGCAGGATCAGCACGGTCGCCGCCACCACCATGAACGCGACCAGGGTGCCGATGCTGGTCAGGTCGCCGAGCGCGTCCAGCGGGAAGAACGCCGCGGCCAGCCCCACCGCCGCGGACACCGACACGGTGGTGAACACCGGGGTGCGGGTGCGCGGCCCGAGCGCGGCGAACCGCCGGGAGACCATGCCATCGCGGCCCATCGCGAACAGGATCCTGGTCTGCCCGTACAGCGCGACCAGGGTCACCGAGAAGATCGAGATCACCGCGCCGAGGGACAGCACTTCGCCCGGCCAGTGCTGCCCGGTCAGGTTCTGCAGGATCACCGCGAGACCGGCTTCCTGGCCGTCGAAGTCCTGCCACCGCTGCGCCCCGAGCGCGGCGACGGCCACCAGCACGTAGAACACGATGACGATGCCGACCGCGAACAGGATGGCGCGGGGCATCGTCCGGCGCGGATCGCGGACCTCCTCGCCCGCGGTGGACACCGCGTCGACGCCGACGAAGGTGAAGAAGATCGACGCGCTGCCCGCGGTGATGCCCGCCATGCCCATCGGCGCGAAGTCGGCGAAATTGCCGGAGCGGAACGCGGTCAGCGCCAGCACGCCGAACAGCGCCAGCACGCCGAGCTTGAGCAGCACCATGACGGTGTTCACGAGCATCGACTCGGTGATCCCGCGGATCAGCAGCACCGCGCACAGGAACACCAGCACGACCGCGGGCAGGTTGACGATCCCGTGCTGGTCGCCGTCCGAGGCGCCGGGCGCGTGCATCGCCCAGTAGGGCAGGTGGACGTGCAGCACGTCCTCGGCCAGCCTGCCGAGGTACCCGCTCCAGCCGACCGCGGACGCCGCGGTGGCGACCCCGTACTCCAGCAGCAGGCAGGCGCCCATGGCCACCGCGGCGAACTCGCCGAGCGAGGCGTAGGCGTAGGAGTAGGTCGATCCGGACACCGGGATGCGCGAGGCGACCTCGGCGTAGCACAGCGCGGACAGCGCGGCGGCAATCCCGGCGATGCCGAACGAGACGACCACCGCGGGCCCTGCCTTGGGCACCGCGGTGGACAGGGTGAAGAAGATGCCGGTGCCGATCACGCAGCCGACCCCGATCATCGTCAGCTGGAAGGTGCCGAGCGAGCGCTTCAGCCGGTCAGGGGAATCGGGGGAGTCGTCGCCGGAGGAGTCGAGCGGCTTTCGCCGCAGCATCTGCGCCCGCAGTCCGGTTTGCTCGGCCATCGGTCCTCCACGAGTAGTGTGCGGATTCGTGCCTACCCTCCTGTCCTAATGGTCTGTACCAATAGGACGGCGTTTACCATCCTCCGATCACGGAGGGTCCGACCGGTACCCCCGAATTGGTTATCCGCGCGCACTGGACAATTCCCCGCGCATCCCGGCGGCATCTTGTTTTCGGTACACGACGAGCGGCTTGTCCGAGATGACTCGAATAATCGCATTATTGCCCTGTGAGAAAACCCGGTCTTCTCGCGCACGGCGAGTAGGCGCAAGGGGGTCGAGTTGAATTCCCTCCGGCGATACCGGAAATCACACCGCTGTCGTTCGATCGGGCGGCGGTCGGCACCCAGAGGTCTTTTCGGTCGCGCATCGTTGCCTCGTCCGTCCACTTGCTAGTCCAAACGTGCCCGACTGGTGTCACGGCAGGTTGTTGCCTGGCGCAGCTGCGCCACCCCGACCGGGGAATAAGACGTCCGGGTGATCGGCGCTGTAACCCAAAAGTGCTCTTGTGTGGTTTTGGCTCCTTGCTATGTTTGTGTGAGCGGAGTCGCCGAATCGGGTAATTCTGACAACTGATATTCAGGGGATCTTGTTTCCGTTTGCCTACTAACGAATGGGTGGATCTTGCCGTGACCGTGACCGAATCGGACGCCACCGACGCCGGTTCCGCTGGCGCCGAAAATACTCAGACGAGCCTTGGCCGGGCCGCCGCGCGCAACCTGGCCACCACCACCAAGACCGTTCCGCAGATGCAGGGCATCTCGTCCCGCTGGCTGCTGAAGGCACTCGAGTGGACCCACGTCGGTGGCGGCACCTACCGGGTCAACCGGCGGTTGAGCTACACCGTCGGCGACGGCAGGGTGACGTTCGAGAAGACCGGCGACCAGGTCCGGGTCATCCCCGCCGAGCTGGCGGAGCTGGCCCCGCTCTCCGGCTACGAGGACGAGGAGGTCCTGCCGGAGCTGGCCCGGCGGTTCGAGCAACGCGAGGTCGAGCCGGGTGAGGTGCTCGTCGAGTTCGGGCACCGCGCCGACCAGGTCTTCCTCGTCGCGCACGGCAAGATCAGCAAGACCGGCACCGGTCACTACGGCGACGAGACCTCGCTGGGCATGGTGAAGGACGGGGACCACTTCGGCGCGCAGGTGCTGCGCTCGGCCGAAGGCATCTGGGAGTTCACCGCGAAGGCCGTCACGGCAGGCACCGTGCTGACCCTGTCCAGGCAGGCGTTCGAGCAGGTGCTCGACCAGTCCGAGTCGCTGCAGGCGCACCTGGCGAGCACCGCGGAGGCGGGCGGGTCGGCCAACGACTTCGGCGAGGCGGAGATCGACATCGCCTCCGGGCACGACGGGGAGCCGTCCCTGCCCAGTACGTTCGTCGACTACGAATCCTCGCCGCGCGAGTACGAGCTCAGCGTCGCTCAGACCGTGCTGCGCGTGCACAGCCGCGTGTCCGATTTGTACAACGAGCCGATGAACCAGACCGAGCAGCAGCTGCGGCTGACCATCGAGGCGCTGCGCGAGCGGCAAGAGCACGAGATGATCAACAACACCGATTTCGGCCTGCTGCACAACGTCGACTTC
This sequence comes from Amycolatopsis sp. CA-230715, assembly GCF_018736145.1. Lineage (GTDB taxonomy): Bacteria > Actinomycetota > Actinomycetes > Mycobacteriales > Pseudonocardiaceae > Amycolatopsis. The sequence goes on along the minus strand of NZ_CP059997.1, from coordinate 2,571,022 downwards.
TCCCAGCGCATCCCGACCCGCACCGGCCCGCCGACCCCCGACGACTTCGACGAGCTGCTTTCCTTGGTGTGGAAGGAACCGAGCTTCTTCCTCGCGCACCCGCGCACCATCGCCGCGTTCAGCCGCGAGTGCAGCAAGGCGGGCATCTACCCGACCGGCGTCGACATCGGCGGCCACAAGGTGCCCGCGTGGCGCGGCGTGCCGATCTACCCGTGCAACAAGATCCCGGTCAGCACCACCGGCACCAGCTCCGTGCTGCTGCTGCGCACCGGCTCGCAGAACCAGGGCGTGGTCGGCCTGCACCAGATCGGGCTGCCGGACGAGTACGAGCCAGGCCTGAACGTCCGGTTCATGGGCATCTCCGGCCAGGCGATCATCTCCTACCTGGTCAGCACCTACTACTCCGTCGCCCCATTGGTCCCCGACGCCCTGGCAGTGCTCGAAGCGGCCGAAATCGGCCGCGAGAGCTGACTGAGCGAGAACGACGGAGAGGACTGGCATGACCACGACCGAGCCGGACGTCGAGCGCCAGCTGAGCCTCGGCACGGGTGCCGCGCGGCAACTCGCGACGACGACCAAGACGACGCCCCAGATGCAGAGCATCACCCCGCGGTGGCTGCTGAGCATGCTGCCGTGGGTGGAGGCGAAAGGTGGCAGCTACCGCGTCAACCGGCGGCTCACCTACGCGGTCGGCGACGGGAGGGTGACCTTCACCAACGTCGGCGACGACGTCAGAGTCATCCCGCAGGAGCTGGCGGAATTGGCTCTGCTGCGCGGTTTCGACGACGAGGACACGCTCACCGCGCTCGCCGACCGGTTCGTGCAGCGCGAGTTCGCGCCGGGCGAGGTGCTCGTCGAGCGCGGCACCCCGCTCGACCGGGTCGTGCTGGTCGCGCACGGCAAGGTCGTCAAGGTGGCGCCCGGTGAGTACGGCGACGAGATCACGCTGGGCAGCATGGCCGACGGCGACCACTTCGGCGACGAGATGCTCAGCGGGATCGAACGGCCGTGGCCGTTCACGGTCAGGGCCGTCACCCCGGTGATCGCGCTGACGCTGCGCACCGAAGACTTCGCCGATCTCAACGGCCGGTCGGAGCTGATGCGCACGCACGTCAACGACATGCTTGCGCTCGGCGACAAGGCGCAGAACACCAAGGGCGAGGCCGAGATCGGCATGTCGTCCGGGCACGAGGGCGAGTTCATGCTCCCCAGCACCTTCGCCGATTACGAGGCCTCGCCGCGGGAGTACGAGCTCGCCGTCGCGCAGACCTTGCTGCGGGTGCACACCAGGGTCACCGATCTCTACAACGACCCGATGAACCAGCTCGACGAGCAGCTCCGGCTCACCGTGCACGCGCTGCGGGAGCGGCAGGAGCACGACATGATCAACAACCGCGAGTTCGGGTTGCTGCACAACGCGGACCTGAAGTCGCGGATCCAGACCAGGTCGGGGCCGCCCACCCCGGACGACATGGACGACCTGGTGAGCCGCCGCCGCAAGACCAGGTTCTTCCTCGCCCATCCCCGCACGATCGCCGCGTTCGGGCGGGAGTGCACGCGGCGGGGCCTCTATCCCGAAGGGACGGTCGTGGACGGCAAGGCCGTCTCGGCGTGGCGAGGGGTTCCGCTGCTGCCGTGCGACAAGATCCCGATCACCGAGGCCGGTACCTCCTCGGTCATCGCGATGCGGACCGGCGTCGACGACAACGGCGTGATCGGGCTGTACCAGACGAAGCTGCCCGACGAATACGAGCCGGGGCTGAACGTCCGGTTCGACGGTATCGACGACAAGGCCATCGCGTCCTATTTGGTCAGTGCGTACTACTCGGTCGCGGTGCTCGTGCCGGATGCGCTCGGCGTGCTGGAGAACGTCGAAGTCACCCGATGAACCACTCGCATCCGCGCCGCCCGATCAACGGAAAGGAACAACTCATGACCATTGCCCGCCCCGCTCCCGCCCCAGTGCTGCGCACCGCCTACCAGCAGTCCGTCGCGTCCTACTGGAACAACGAAAAGGACCCGGTCAACCTGCGGCTGGGTGACGTCGACGGGCTCTACCACCACCACTACGGCATCGGCGAGGTCGACCCGTCCGTGCTGGAAGGCCCCGCCGAAACCCGTGACGAGCGGATCATCGCCGAGATGCACCGGCTCGAAACGGCGCAGGCGGAGGTCCTGCTCGACCACCTCGGCGACGTGGGGCCGGGCGACCGCCTGCTCGACGCCGGGTGCGGGCGCGGCGGCAGCAGCATCATGGCGAACCTGCGGTTCGGCTGCGAGGTCGACGGAGTGTCCATTTCGGAGAAGCAGGTCGAGTTCGCGAACGAGCAGGCGAGGCTTCGGGGAGTCGACGACCGGGTGCGCTACCACTTCCGCAACATGCTCGACACCGGCTTCGAAACCGGTTCGCGCCGCGGGATCTGGAACAACGAGAGCACCATGTACGTCGACCTGTTCGAGCTGTTCGCCGAACACGCGAGGCAGCTGGAGTTCGGCGGCCGCTACGTCACCATCACCGGGTGCTACAACGACGTGACCGGTGGCCGGTCCAAGGCCGTCGCGCAGATCGACCAGCACTACACCTGCAACATCCACCCGCGCAGCCAGTACTTCAAGGCGATGACGGCCAACAACCTCGTGCCGATCTCGGTCGTCGATCTCACCGCGCTGACGATCCCGTACTGGGAACTGCGCGAGAAGTCCCCGGTGGCGACCGGGATCGAGGGCCCGTTCCTCACCGCCTACCGCGAGGGCAGCTTCCACTACCTGCTCATCGCGGCCGACCGCATCTGATTCCGCGCGAGCAGAGGAAACAGGAGTGAAGCGATGACGGACGCGCTGTCCACCCTGCTCGCGGGCCCGACCGGTCTCGGCACCTCGGCCGCGCGCTTCGCGTCCGGGCTCACCGCGGAGCGCCTCTCCGAACCGGAGGCGCCCGCGGTGGAACCGGTGCACGACCCCGCGTACGCCTACCGGCCGTGGGGCGACGGGACGGCTTCGCCGCTGTACTGCCCCGTCACCGAGCGGATCGACGACGCGCTCGCCGAAGAGGTGAACCGGCGGCTGGTCGCGTGGGCCGCGGACTGCGGGTTCTCCGAACAGGAGTGCGAGCAGATCGGGAAGACCGGTTTCGCCAGGCTGGTCATGCTCGCCCATCCCGACTGCGACGACCCGGACCGGCTGCTGATCTCGGCGAAGCTGAACGCGGCGTGGTGGGCGGCCGACGACCTCTACGCCGACGACACCGCGCTCGGCGCCCGTCCTGCCGAGCTGCCCCCGCGGCTGGCGCTGGCCACGGCGGCGATGGACCCGTTGCCGTCGCTGGGGGAGTTCTCGCGTGACCTCGACGAGGCGCTCGCGGGGCACCGGGTGCTCATCTCGCTGCGGTCCGGCATGGAACACCTGCGGCAGTACGGAACCCCGGCGCAGTCGCAGCGGGTCTGCTATTCCACCTTCACCATGTTCGCGATCTGGAACGCCTACGCGGCCTGGAGCCACTCCGGCAAGCAGCCGCCCGCGTGGGAGTACATCGCGGCGCGCCAGCACGACAGCTTCTACACCTCGATGACGCTGATCGACGTGCTCGGCGGGTACGAACTGGACTCGAACCTGTTCTACGACTCCCGCGTGCGGCGGGCCGCGATCCAGGCCGGAACCGCCTCCGTACTGGTCAACGACCTCCACTCGGTGACGAAGGACCTCGCCGACGAGAACCCGCCGTGCAACATGGTGCTGCAGATCGCCGCCGACCGGGACTGCTCGATCGAGGAGGCGACCGAAACCACGGTCGCACTGCACAACGACGTGGTGCGGGACTTCCAGGACGGCCACGAGAGCCTCCTGCCCGTCGCTTCGCCCGAGCTGCACCGCTTCCTGCGCGGGCTGAGGTCCTGGATGGGCGGCGGTTTCGAATGGCACTCCACCAGCCCGCGCTACCGGAGCACGCCCACCGATTCCTAGCGGGCCCCTGCTATTTTCCCCGTGCGCGAAACATGCGGGGAACACCTGAATGGACCTTTCGCCTGGATCCGCTCAGCCGACATCGTGGAAATCGTCATGTTCGAAATTCACGGACCGCCTTCGGGTGGGTAGAGGGGTGCACGATGGGCGACTTCACCATCTACAACGTGTCCGGCCATTTCACGGCGGAGCGGCTTTCCGCTCGTGAGCAGGACATCGTCGCGGACATCTGCGAGGCCGCGAACGAGGAGCAGGAAGTGCGCGTACTGGCCGAGGCGAAGAGCTAAGCCGCCGCGCACAGTGGAAACCGACGCCCGGTACGCAACCGTGAACGCTTCTCCCGAAACCCGTGAAGAACGGTCCGTGGTCCAGGCGGGCGAGCGCGGCCTGCCGTTCGACATCGCCGTCGAACGGGGTCTCGCGGCGTTGGCCGAACTGGGGATCGAGGCCGAACTGCACGATCTCGGGGGCGAGCCGGGGGCGTGCCGGTGCGTCGTCTCCCGCGACGGCCGGTGGCTGGCCAACGGGTGTGGCAAGGGAAACCGCGACGCGGCACGGGCCGGAGCCGTGTTCGAAGCCTTGGAGCACCACCTTTCCGGGTGCACGAGCTTGCGGGCGGAGACCGTGGAGCTGCGGTCCGCGCACGAGATCGCGGCGGGCCCGCTGCGGGGCGACAGCGTGGCGAGCGCGCTGGCCGACGCCGGCGACGGCCTGATGGCGTGCCGCCGCTACCGCGCGCTCGACGACGGCTCCGTGGTCCCCGTGCCCGTTTTCCTGTCCTGCATCGAATATCCGACCGAAGAGTGCGAGCACCTGCGCCGCGAATTCGGCGACACCTACGACTACACCTCGGTGGTGCGCCACTCGGTCAACAGCGGCTGCGCCAGCGGCGCGAGCGTCACCGAGGCCACCGTGCACGCGCTCAACGAGATCATCGAGCGGGACGCCTGGTCGATGATGCTGGTCGACGTCTTCCTCGCGCGGCGGCCCCGGTTCTCCGTGCTCGACCCGGCTTCGCTCCCGGACGACCTCGCCGCGCTGGTGAACTACGCCGAGGAGGTGGCGGGCGAACGGGTCGCGCTGATCGACATGACCACCGATCTCGGCGTGCCGAGCGTGATGGCCTACGTCGCACCCGAACCCGGCAAGGCCGCGGTGCACTTCGGCTGCGGCACCTCGTTGTCCCGGCGGCACGCCGCACTGCGCGCGCTGACCGAACTGCTCCAGGTCAAGGCACTCGAGACCGAGCTCGGCGAACCGACGCACGACCGCGATCACCTGCTGCCCTATCCGCCGTTCGCCGCGGCCAGCCACATGGACCTGCGCGAGTCGCTGGCGTTGGCACCCCGTGTCGCTTACACCGGTACAGCCGCCCCGGAAACCCCGGCCGAGCACCTCGACCGGTTGCGGAATGCCTTGGCAGCGCGGGACTTTCGGGCGTATGTGCACGAACTGCACGTCGCGGGCAATGGGGCCGCGGTGATCAGCGCGCTGGTGCCGGGCCTGGAACGGTTCATGATCGTGCACCTCGGCAGCCTCGTCGTCCCCGGGCCCCGGGGGATGGCGGCCGTGCGCGCGTCATGACCGGAGCGCCCGCCGCGGCACCGGCCCTGCCGACGGAACGGGGCCGCTGCCCATTCGACCCGCCGCCGGAACTCGGGCGCCTGCGCGAAGAAGCACCGGTCAGCCGACTGTCCTATCCGGACGGACTGCTCGGCTGGCTGGTGACCGACCACGCGACCGCCCGCGCCGTGCTCACCGACGCGCGCTTCAGCGCCCGCCAGGACCTGCGCTACTCCCCGGTCCGTGCGCGCCCGATGCCGGTCATCCCGCCCGCCACCCCGGGGATCTTCCTCGGCATGGACCCACCGGAGCACACCGGTTACCGGCGCGCGCTGGCCAAGCTGTTCTCCCCGCAGCGCGTCGAGCTGCTCACGCCGATGATCGAACGCGTCGTCGACGAGCACGTGGAAGCGGTGCGGCGGCACGGCCCGCCCGCCGATCTGGTGGCCATGCTCGCGACGCCGGTGCCGGTCGTGGTGTCGTGCACGCTGCTCGGTATGCCGCCGGAAGACGTGCCGCGGGTGCACGAGGCGGCCGTGCTCCGGGACGATTTCCGGTTGTCGGAAGACGAACGGGCGGTGGCTTCCGAACGGATCTACGAGTGCGCGCGGGCGTTGGTCCGCGCCGAGCCCGCCGACGGCATCGTCGCGAGCCTGCTCGCCGGCGGCCTCACCCGTACCGAGACCACCCTCATCGCCTACCTGCTGCTCATCACCGGCCAGGAACCGATGGCGAACATGCTGGCCTACGGCGTTTTCGCGCTGTTGTGCCATCCCGGGCAGTGGGCCGCGCTGCGGGAAGACCCCGCGCTGGCCGGCGGTGCCGTGGACGAGTTGCTGCGCTACCTCACCGTCGCCCAGCACGGCACGGTGCGCACCGCGCTGACCGACGTCGAACTCGGGGGCCACCTGATCCGGGCGGGCGAGCCGGTCACCGTCTCGCTCGCGGCCGCGAACCGCGATCCGGCGTGGTACCCCGATCCCGACACGCTGGACATCACCCGCCGCCCTCGCGGCCACCTGGCCTTCAGCCACGGCGTGCACCACTGCCTCGGCTACGAGCTGGCGAGGACGCAACTGCGGGTCTGCTACCGGGCTTTGGCGGCCGCTTTCCCCGCGCTGCGCCTCGCGGTGGCCCCGGAAGAAGTGCCGCTCCGCCACGATCGGGATGCCTACGGCGTGTACGAACTACCGGTTTCCTGGTAACGCGGTTTCTTGGGTGGCGGCTGTCGAATCGGACCGGTCCCGTTCGACGCAGGGGTATGACCGAGACGACGAACGACCCGACCACGACCACCAACCTCGACCGGTACGGTTCCGCACCGCTGCGGTGGAGCCGTCCGCGCGACATCCTCGCCGCCGACACCCCCGGCGTCGACCTGACCTTCTTCCTCGCGACCGTGCGGCCCGACGGGCGGCCGCACACCGCGGGCGTCGGGGCCGTCTGGGTGGATGGCGCGCTGTACTTCAAGAGCGGGCCCGGCACCCGCAAATCGCGCAACCTGGCGGCGAACCCGGCGTGCGGCGTCTCCGTGCGGCTGCGGGGAATCGACCTGACCCTGGAAGGCACGGCGCACCGGGTCACCGATCCGTCCACTTTGGAGCGTGTGGCCGCCGTCTTCCGCGAAGGCGGCTGGCCCGCCTCGGCCGAAGGCGACGCGCTCACCGCCCCGTACAGCGCGCCGAGCGCGGGCCCCGCCCCGTGGCACCTGTACCGCCTGACACTGCACACCGCGATCGGCGTCGCGGGAGCCGAGCCGTACGGCGCCACGCGATGGGACTTCGCGCGCTGAGCGGTTCGTTCAAGACGCGACTCGCTCGCGTCGCGCACGCCAGCGGAACAGCTCGCGCGAGCTGACGGACGAGCGAGTCCGGGGGTGACTGCCGGGCCTCCGCTGTCCGCGTTGCGGGGCATCCCGGGTGTCTGTATGGCAGGGCCGCCAGCGGGGTTCCGTTCACGGCGGAGCCGGTCGACCTGCTCCTTGCCGCCCCGGGCGCGGGTTACCTCATGCTGGCGTGGCAGCATCGCGACACGTTGCTCAGCTGATCTCCGGAGGCACCGTCCAGGATGTCGATGCACGCGCACGAGGTGACTGCCAGCGAGCAGGAGTGGCTCACCACCCGGGCTTACCTGCGCGACCATCGCCGCGCGCTGGATGCGCGAGCCGCGGAGAGCCACCCGGGGGCGCGCGTGCTGGACACGGCCCTGCTGGCATCGCGGGAATGGCTGCCGGACACACCGATTCCGCTGGACACGATCGACCTCGACCTCGACACGACCCACGAGAAGGCGCCAGACGTGAATGGCGCACAGGCCCAAGCGTGGCTCCCGGTCAAGTCCGACGGCACACGGTACTCGACCTACTCGCAAGCCGTCGGCACGCTGGCCGCCCCGACGGTGTTCGAAGACCGTCCCACCTACCGGCTGCTCAACGCCGAGCTGCACGGAACCGAGCCACGGTTGCGGTTCGGGCTCGGCTCGTACTTCGACAGCATCGACACCGGCGAGGCCGCAGCGCACGAACTCGCCCTCGATGCACTGGGACATCCTGTCCACAACGGACTGCGCGTGGCGATCGGGGATCCGTGGAATCCGGGGCGCCGTCCGGTCAACCTGGCGATCAGCACGCTCACGATCCGCCGTGACCGCGATGGCGGGCGAGCGTCGTTTCTGCTGCACTGGCGCGACCCACGCAAAGTCGGGCACGCGGGTGGAATGTTCCAAGTGGTGCCAGTGGGTGTCTTCCAACCCTCCGGTCGGGCGGACTGGAACGTTCGCAACGACTTTTCGTTGTGGCGCAACGTCGTCCGTGAACTCGCCGAAGAAGTGGCGGGCGAGGACGAGTACGACAGCGAACACGCGCCGATCGACTACGATGCCTGGCCCTTGGCCACCCGTCTGGATTTCGCACGACGCCAGGGGCACCTCACGGCTTGGTGCCTCGGGCTCGGCGTCGATGCGACCTCGTTCGCGACCGACCTGCTGACCGCCGTCATCATCGACGCTCCCGTGTTCGATGATCTCTTCGGCACCAGGGTGACCACGAACGCCGAAGGTCGCGTGCTCGACCAAGTACCGTTCACCGACGAATCGGTACGGGACGTCCTCGCACGGCATCCGATGCAGGCCGCGGGGGAGGCGCTGCTGCGGCTGGCAGCCGCGAATTTCTGTTGACGATCGGTCCTCGTTCAGCCCACACAGTCTCTTGCCACCATGGACGAATACGCCCGCGGCGGAGGAGAGCTTGCATGTCCCTGACCAGCATCGACACCACCACTCGCACTCTCGACGGTCTTGAGCTGGCGGGCACGTTCGTGAGCCCGGAGACGCCGCAGCACGCCGTGCTCCTCGTCCACGGCGCCAGTGTCACCAGGGAAGAGGGCGGGTTCTTCACACGGCTCGCAGCCCGCCTTACTGAGGCGGGAGTGGCGTCGCTGCGGTTCGATCTCCCCGGCCACGGTGTCAGCGAGGGACGACAAGAGGACTTCACATTGTCGGCTCTGCTCAACATCATCCGGGTTGGGCTGGCACAGCTGCGGTCGCTGGCCGACGATGCTCGCACCTCGCTGATCGCGGCCAGCTTCTCCGGTGGTGCGGCGGCGTACTACACAGCCTCGCGTCCGGAAGACGTCAACCGCCTGGTGCTGTTCAACCCGCTCATCGACTACAAGAAACGGTTCATCGACGAGAAGGCCGCTTGGGCCGACGACGCCATCAACGACAAAGGAGCACAGCAACTCAAGGAACAGAGCTACGTCGGCCACGGCGCCGGTTTCAAGCTCGGCCGTCCGCTGCTCAACGAGGTGTTCTGGTTCGAGGCGCGCTCGGCGTTGGCGGACATCACCGCACCGACGCTGATCGTGCACGGCACCGAAGACACTTTCATCCCGGTGGATTCGTCACGGGCCGCACCCCGGCAGCTCACCTGCGAGCACAAGCTGGTGGAGCTGAGCGGCGCTCAGCACGGCTTCGCCGTCCACGACGATCCGGAGTACGCCAACCCGCAGAGCCAGGCGTGGCAAGCCGAGGTGATCGTCGAGGTACAGCGCTGGCTGACCGCTACGCCGTCATAAGCTCGCGCGGTTTCTTCACCGGCGCAGAGCCCGGTGCGGCGCAACCCGCGCGGAGTTACGCGGCCTACCGGCTGCAGGGGCCAGCGCGCTGAGCGATTCGTTCAAGACGCGTCGGCGAGGCTGTTCGGTATGACCGAGCGAGCTTTCACCCCGGCGACGGGCCGGTTCCTGCCCACCTGCTTCTTCGATTCGGTGGCCGCGCTGACCAGGGAGCGGCTGTGGCGCGCGCTCGTGGTCATGCATGTGGCGCCGCGGCCGGGTGACGTGCTCGTCGACGTGGGGTGCGGCACGGGTTCGCTGGCGTTGCTGTTGCGCCACACCGAACCGGGGACGCGGATCATCGGGGTCGATCCCGATCCCGGGGTGCTGGCGATCGCCCGGCGCAAGGACGCGAACGCCGCCGTCGAATGGCGGGTCGGCATGGGCGACGAGCGGGTGCCGGTCGAGGCGGACGCGGTGGTGTCCAGCCTGGTGCTCCACCAGTGCCCGATGGCGATGAAGCGTGCGGTGCTGGCGTCGATGTTCGCGGCGCTGCGGCCGGGCGGGCGGCTGGTGATCGCCGACTACGGGAAGCAGCGCACGGCCTTGATGCGCTGGGGGTTCCGCGTCGTGCAGCTAGCCGACGGCAAGGCGGACACCCAGCCGAACGCCGACGGCGTGCTGCCCCGGTTGATCGCCGAAGCCGGGTTCGCCGAAGTGCGGGAGGCCGAGGTCGTGCCGACGGTCACCGGGTCGATCTCGGTCTACACCGCGCGCCGGGGCTGATCGCGCAGCACCGGCAGCACCGACGACGGCGTCAGCCCCATCATTTCGCGCATCCAGCGGGTCAGGTGCGCCTGGTCGGCGAAACCCGCGGTGACGGCGGCGTCCGCGAGCGATTGCCCGTCCCGCAACGCTTCCGCGGCCCGGCGCAATCGCGACCACGCCCGCCACCGCGCCAGCGGCATGCCAAGCTGCTGCCGGGCCAGCGCGCGCAGCCGCTGCGGCGAAAGGCCGACCCGCGCGGCCAGTTCCGGCATCGGCAGTTCCGCGAACGCGTCGTCCATCGCCGCCACCAGCCGCGGGTCCAGCGCGCCGGACGTACGCGCGGCGGCCGAGCGGATCTCGTCCTCCCGCAGGCCGTGCAGCTCGTCGGCTTCGATGACGCCGCGGTGCGCGCGCAGCCGGTCGGCGAACGCGCACCGCGGCTCGACGAAGTAGGTGAGCACGTCGTCCGCCGCGAGGATCCGGTGCGGTGCCATCGGCGCCACGACCAGCGCGGTCGCGCGGTGGCACGTTCCCGCGGCGTCCAGCATGGCGACCTCGTCCCGCACCGCGATGGCGATCTGGAACGCGGCGTGCCGGTGCGCGGGGCTGTCGGTCACCGGGCCCCGGTAGCGCGCGTAGCCGTCGCCGATCACGAATCGCGGCACCGGGCCATTGTCGCCTACGCGTTGGGCCGCACGGTGGTCCCGGCGCCGCGGCGGCGGGTGACGAGCTCGGCGGCCTTGTCGGCGCGGTGCGGGCGCATCCCGTCGACCACCATGCCCGCGTCGGCGATCATGTCGAGGTCCTCCTGCCCCGGCTGGCCTTCGCTGGTGAGGTAGTCGCCGAGGAAGATCGAATTCGCGATGTGCAGGCCGAGCGCCTGCATGCTGCGCAGGTGCAGTTCGCGGCCCGCCGCGATGCGGACCTCGCTGCTCGGGTTGGCCAGCCGCACCATGGCGAGGATGCGGAGGCAGTCGTGCGCGGTGAGCTGGTTCGTCCCCTTCAGCGGGGTGCCGTCGAAGGGCAGGAGGAAGTTGACCGGGATCGAATCGGCGCCGAGATCGCGCAGTTCGTAGGCGAGGTCGACGAGCTGTTCGTGCGTTTCGCCCATGCCCGCGATGAAACCGGAGCACGGGGAGATCCCCGCGCCCCGCGCCTTGCCGACGGTGTCGACGCGGTCGTCGTAGGTGTGCGTGGTGCAGATCTCAGCGTAGTGCGACCGCGCGGTGTTGAGGTTGTGGTTGTAGGCGTCCACTCCGGACTCGGCGAGCGAATCGGCCTGGCCGTCCTTCAGGAAACCCGCGCACGCGCAGATTTCCACGTCGGGGTGCGCGGTCTTGATGGCACGGGTGATGTCCGCGATCTTGCCGACCTCGCGGTTGCTCGGCCCGGTGCCGCTGGCCACCAGGCACACGCGGGCCGCGCCCGCGGCGATCCCGGCCTTCGCGGTGGCCACCGCCTCGTCGACCGGAAGCCACGAGTACTTCAGGATGTCCGCGTCCGAACCGAGCCGCTGCGAGCAGTAGAAGCAGTCCTCGGGGCACAGGCCGCTCTTGAGGTTCACCAGGAAGTTGACGCGCACGCGGTTGCCGAAGAACGCGAACCGGGGCTTGCTGGCCGCGGCGACGACGTCGAGGATCTCCTCGTCCGGGGTCGCGAGCACCGCCAACGCCTCCGAGCGGAGGATGGGCTCGCCCGTGCTCGCCCGTTTTCCCAGTTCAGAGATCTGCATCCGATCGCCCTTCCTGAATGGTGTTCACCTGAATGGTGTTCAGGATAGCTGGCGTGCGCGGGCCGGTCCATCGGCGTGACCACCTAGGCTGTGCCGGTGGCGAACAGTCGAGACGACGTGCTGAAGACGGCGCTGGCGATCCTGCGCCAGTACGGGCTGGCCGACCTGTCGATGCGGCGGGTAGCCACGGAGCTGGAGGTGCGGCCCAGCGCGCTCTACTGGCACTTCACGAACAAGCAGGCGCTGCTCACCGCGATGGCCGACACCGTGCTGAGCGGTGTGGCGCCGCGCTCGCCGCGGATGCGCTGGGACCGGCAGCTCGAACGGCTCGCGGTCGACCTGCGCGCCGCACTGCTCGCGGTGACCGACGGCGCCGAACTCGTCTCGATCAGCCAGGCCAGTGGTTTGTCCTCGGCCGCCGTCGGGGACCACCTCGTCGCGGCGGCGCGGCGCGGCGGGCTGTCCGCGCGCGACGCCGCCGCCGTGCGCACCGCGGTGTGGCAGCTCGTCATCGGCCTGACCATCGAACAGCAGACCAGGGCGCAGATGGCCGGGATCGGCGCGCTGCCACCGTCGGACCGCGAATTCGACCGCGAGTTCGCGGACGGACTGGCGCTGATCCTCGACGGCGCGCGCCACCGGCTGCCGGGGGAGGGTCAGTAGCGCGTTTCCTGCAGTCGCCGTTCGGGGAGCGCCGGGCGGAACAGCCGCGACCGGTGCACGGCGAGCGCGACCGCGGCGAGCACGAGTACCCCGCCGAGGTAGCCGAGGACCAGTTCGCCCGGTTTGCCGCCGAGTGGGGGCAGCAGCACGGAAAACGCCGCGACGAGTCCGATGAGGACGGTGCGGGCGCGACCGGCGGGAAGGCAGACGGCGAGCGGGACCGCGGCCCACGGCAGGTACCACGGCTGCACGACCGGTCCGAACGCGACCACCACGGCGAGCATCAGGCCGAGTGCGGAAAGGTCGCTGATGCGGCCGCGAAGCTGCCGGTGGATCACCACGGCGACGCCGCAGGCGATCACCGCGTAGCCGACGATCCGACCGGCCCCGATCACCGGCCCCGTCAGGTGCAGCCCGAACAGCGAACCGATCCCGCCCGCGAGGTAGCCGGGCCAGTTGGTGGGCGCCATCCAGCTGTTCAGCTGGCTCGACGTGCCCAGCGTGCCGAGCCAGCCGAACCCGAGCCCGGTGACCGCGGAGACGGCGGCGGAGACGGCCGCGACCGCGCCCACCATCGCGCCGCCGGCGAGCACGAGGTGCCCCAGCTTGCCGCCGAAGCGCCTGGCCAGCGCCGTGCCAACGACCGCGAGCGCCACCACGGCCGGCACCTTGACGTCCGCCCCGAGCGCGATCACCACCACGCCAGCGGACAGCCGCCACCACCGCACGCGTCCGTCCATTGCGGACAGTGCGATCGCGGTACCGGACGCCATCAGCCCGAGCATGAGCGCGTCGTTGTGCGCGCCGGCCACGAAATGCCACAGCACCAACGGGTTCAGCACACCGAGCCACAGGGGGATCTCCGCGCGCACACCCGCGCGGGCGGCCAGCCGCGGCACCGCCCACAGCAGCAGCGCCACCCCGGCGACCGCGAGGAGCCGGTAGCACAGCACGCCCGCGATCCGCTGGTCGCCCACCAGGTGCGCGATCAGCCGTTGGAGCCCGCTGAACACCGGCCCGTACGGGGACGGTGCGTCGCGCCAGTACCCGCTGACGGCCTGCGCCAGCTCGTTCGTCGTCCCGAGGCCCTGGTTCGGGCCGACGGCGTAGGGGTCCAGCCCGCGCGCGGCGATTTCCCCTTGCGCCAGGTAAGCGTGGACGTCCCCGCTGAACAGCGGCGGTACCACCAGCAGCGGTGCCGCCCAGAGCAGGAACGTGGACTTCAGCGGGCCGGGCGCCGTACCGTCGTTCGCGAGCACGAGCCTGCCCAGCGCCGCCCACGCCAGCAGCACCAGGCCCATCCCGGTGACGCCGGCGGCGATCGCGGCGGACCCGGTGAACCAGCCGAGCGAACCGGCCACGGTGGTGGCCGCGAGCAGCGAACTCCCGCAGAAGCCGAGCCAGCGCGGCGGATCCCCTCGTCGCATCGCTGGAGGTTAACAGTCCCCGGCGCGCTGCCGCCGCCGACCAGGTGTTTCCACAATGGACAGACGAGTCCGCGTTCAGCCTGGCAGAGCGCCGATCCGCACGCGCTCGCTGTCGCCGTCGGTCAGGAACGCCGCTAGCCCCTTTCCCTCCGTAGCGACCGCGTCACGGTCCGCTTTGGACAATCGGCGCAGCGGTGTGACGACGACGGTGTCCGCGTCGACGGTCCAGGTCGCGGCGACGCGGCCGTCGACGAGGACGACGCGGGTGCCCGCGACGGAGAGGCCGCGGTGGGCGTCGTCGATGATCCGGCTCCGGTCGTGGTAGCCGAGGATCGCGTTGTCGAACGCGGGCAGGAACCGCACCGGCGCCGGGGTTCCGGGGTCGGGGCGCGGCGCGTCGGGCAGGTCCAGCAGCTCGCGGCCGCGTTCGTCGCGGAAGGTGACCAGTTCGTCGCGAACCGCCTTCACCGCGGCGGGCAGCCCGGCGAGCCCGCACCAGGCGCGCAGATCCGCCGAGGCCGCGGGCCCGAAGGCGGCCAGGTAGCGCCGCACCAGCGCCTGACCGGCCGGATCCGACCCGTCCTTGCCGAGCGGCGCGATCTCGCGACCGAGCCAGGAATCGAACGGGAGGTAGCGCGCGCCGCCCGTCGCGCGCCAGAGGCCGCGTGGTGGCAACTGCGCCACCGGGATGAGCGCCGCGATCAGCAGTTCGCCCAGCGCCCGCGTATTTCGTCCCGGCCAGCGATCCGAGACCGCGCGAGCGAGTTCGGTCATCGTGCGCGGCTCGCCGTCGGCCAGCACCGCCCTGCCCGCCGCGGCCAGTTCCACCGGGTCGATTCCGGCCAGCTCGTCGCGGTAGACCCCGAGCACGCGCTGGCGCAGCATGGCGTCGTGGCGGGCGCGCCAGGCGAGTGCGTCCCCGGCGGTGACGAGGTGGACGGTGCGGCGCATGAGATGTGTCCGCACCACTTCCCGGCCGACGAGCAGGTCCGACAGCTCCGCGGGATCGAACGCGCGCAGCCGCGACCAGAGCCCGGTGAACGGTTCCTGCGGCTCCTGCGCCTGCAGTCCGCACAGGTGCGCGACGGCGTCGAGTGCGGGCAGGTCGGCGCGGTCGAGCAGCAGCTGCCTTGCCAGCGTCGCGCGGTTGAGCGCGCGCGTGTCGAGGACGGTCATGCGGGCCTTTCGGATCGGGTGCGTGGCCACTCTCGCAGGAATAGCGGCCAGGACGTGTCCGCTTCTCCGGGCACGATGGGGTCATGCAGAAGACCTCCGCGCGACTGCTGTCGTTGCTCTCGCTGCTCCAGGCGCGCCGGGACTGGCCAGGCACGGTGCTGGCCGAACGGCTGGAAGTCAGCCAGCGCACCGTGCGCCGCGACGTCGACCGGCTCCGCGAACTCGGCTATCCGATCGTGGCCGTCAAGGGCCCGGACGGCGGCTACCGGCTCGAGGCGGGCGCGGAGTTGCCGCCGCTGCTGTTCGACGACGAGCAAGCGACCGCGCTCGCCGTCGCGCTCCAAGCCGTCGCCGGGGACACCGGGATCGGGGAGGCCGCGGTGCGCGCGCTGCACACCGTCCGCCAGGTCATGCCGTCCCGGCTGCGCCGCCGCATCGACACCTTCGACGTGACCGCCGTCGGGCGTCAGCCTTCGATCGGCGCCGGTGTGCTGATGGCGCTGAGCGCCGCGGTCCATGCCCGCGAAGTGCTGCGCTTCGACCACGACCCGGTGGACGGCGACCGCGGCGCCGATCCGCCGCCGCGCCGGGTCGAGCCCCACCACCTCGTCGTCAGGGGCGGTCGCTGGTACCTCGTCGCCTGGGACCTCGACCGCGCGGACTGGCGCACCTTCCGCGCCGACCGGATCACCCCGCGCACCCCGACCGGCCCCCGCTTCACCCCGCGCGAAGTCCCCGGCGGCGAGGTGGCCGCCTTCGTGACGAGCCGGTTCCGGGGCGCCGACGGGATCGGCGACTGGCCGTGCCGCGGCGAAGTGATCCTCGATCTGCCCGCCGCCGAGGTGTCGCGCTACGCGGGTGACGGACTCGTCGAAGAACTCGGCCCCGCCCGCTGCCGCCTGTCCCTCGGCTCGTGGTCCTGGCCAGGCCTGGCCGCCGCCATCGGCCGCTTCGACGCCGATGTCGAAGTCGTCGGACCGGCCGAATTGCGGGAAGCTTTCGCGCGGCTCGCCCAGCGCTTCGCCGATGCCGCGTATTCTCGACACTGAGATTGCCACTGGGGAGGACTGGTCTATGTCGCACGCGCCCGCGTTCCCGTTCCCTCGCCCGGATTCGCTGGGCCCGCCGCCGGAATACGCGCGGCTGCGCGAAAAAAGTCCCCTGTCGCGGGTGACGGTGTGGGGCGACCAGTCCGCGTGGCTCGTGACGCGGTACGACGACGTGCGTGCCGTGTTGTCCGACGCCCGGCTCGGTGTTCAGCCACCTGGCGCGAGCGTGCCGGGCAACGCCTCGCTGATGCAGGATCCGCCCGAGCACACCCGGTTGCGGGGACTGGTGTCGAAGGCATTCGCCGCGCGCCAGGTGCAGGACTTGGCGCCTCGCGTCGCGGGGTTCGCGGCCGAACTGGTCGACGCGATGGCGGCGGGTGGGCCGCGGGCGGACATCGTCGGGGCACTGGCCCGGCCGCTGCCGCTCGCGGTGATCGGCACCTACCTGGGAATTCCCGAAGCGGACCGCGAGGAGTTCCGGGAACGCGCGGATGCCATCGAGGACGGCACCGGAGCGCTCGCCGTGTGGGAACGGCTGACCGCCTACCTGTCAGAGGTGGTGGCGCGCAAACGACGAGCGCCCGGTGACGATCTGCTGAGCGCGTTGATCGCACTGCACGACGAGGACGGGGTCGCCCTGTCGACCGACGAGCTGGTCCAGGTCGCGACCTCCCTGCTGCTCGGCGGATACGGCACGACCGCGAACGCGATTTCCGTCGGCGTGCTCTTGCTGGCCCCGGACAACGGGTTTCGGCAATTGCGTGAACGACCCTCGTTGCTCGGTGCCGCCGTCGAGGAGGTGCTGCGGTACCAGTCGGGGCGTACCGGAGTCGCGGTAGTCCGGTACGCGCACCACGACGTCGAACTGCACGGCGAGCGCATCGCGGCGGGGGAAGCGGTGCTGGTTCCGCTGGACGCCGCCAACCGCGACCCGGAAAGGTTCCCCGATCCGGACCGCTTCGCGCTCACCCGCTCGGCGACCGGGCACGTCGCTTTCGGGCACGGTGCGCACCACTGCGTCGGCGCGGCCTTGGCGCGGGTGGAGCTGACCGAGGCGTTTCGCGCGCTGGCGCGGACATTGCCGGGGCTGCGCCCGGTGACCCCGGTCGCGCGGATTCCGTGGACGAGGACGCGCGAGGAGCTGTACGTCGATCAGGGGCCCGCGTCGATCGTGGTGGAGTGGTGAGCTTCGCCGGCTGAGTGCGGGATCACGCTGGTTCACCGATTTCGAGCAACGAAATCGGGAACTCTGCCGGAATCCGCTCGGTCCGGCGACTCTGCGTAGAGTTTCACCCGGATTTGACCCCTGCTGGACCTTCAAGGCGTGTTGACAGGTCCTTTGCAATCCCTTTACTTTGAGGGAGCGATGATCGTCTCGGTCTCGCGGTCCGCATCCCGTTCGGAGGTATGGCATGGACAAGCTGGTCAAGGTGCTCGCGCAGGAAAACGTGTGGTCCAAGTGGGTCGCGGCGAATTCGGCGCCGAGCGCGAACAAGGACGGCTGCATTTCCCGGGCCAAGGAGGGTTGCATTTCGCGCCCGCAGGCAGGCAACGGCTGAGTAAATCCTCGGTGCCGGTGTCCGGCGGCCGTTCCGGTCGTCGGACACCGGTGTGAAAGGTGCCCATGACGAATCAGCTCCCCGCCGAAATGATCGAGCGGGTCCGCGGTGTCCCGCTGTACCGGGACGCGCTGGCCAGCGGTGACTTCCCCATTCTCGAAAAAGACGTCATCGCCAGCGGGTTCCCGGACAACTGGATGACACCGGAACTCGCGGCGGCGCTGGAGTCGGGCGCCGCGGAGTACGTGCTGTCCACCGGGACGAACCACGCGCGGATGCAGCTCATCCGGCCGCCGTACTTCCTGCTCAAGTCCTACTACCGGCTCTGGAGCGAGCACCCGGACATTGCGCACACCTGGGCGGACGGTTGCCCGCGCGTTTCGCTCACCACGGTGCTCGCCACCGAACACGTCGCGCGGGTCAGAGCGAAAGCGCGCGGCGAGGAACCGGCCGGGCGGCCGAGCCTCGCGGACCGGCGACTCGACGATCGCACCGTTTACCTCAACCAGCGCCTCGACCCGGCGGAGTGGACCCGCGAAGACGTCTCCGGAATGCTCGACGAAATCGAAGAAACGCGGTCCGCTCATCCGGACGGCCGTTATCACCTCGATTGTTCGAGCTACCATCTCGCGCACCTGGTGCGCAAAACGCGGCACTGGGACCTGGCCGATCGGTTGCCGAGGCCGGACAGCATAATCCACGCCTACGAATACACCCCGGACAACGTCTCCCGATTCCTGCGCGAGCACTTCGACTGCCCGATCATCGATCTTTTCGGCAGCACCGAACTCGGTTACCTGTACTACAGCGACAAGGACCGGCGCTACCACCCTTACCTCGACCAGATGAAGGTCGAACTGATTCCGGTCGAGCCCGGCAGCACCTTGTTCTCCCTCATCGTCTCCAGCGTCCGGAATCCGCACATGCCGCTCATTCGGTACCGGTCCGGCGATTGCGCGCGCACCGTGGATGGGAGTCCCGATCCCGGGCGGATCGCGCGGTTCTGCGGCAGGGAAAAGGAGCTGATCCGCGTCGGCTCCACCCTGCTGTGCCACGGTGATCTCGACCGGTGGATCGGCGAACGCGCGCCTTCGGTGTTCCTCTACCGGCTGCGGATGACGGGGGCGGGGACCGGGGAACTGGAGTACACCACCTTCGACGGCGCGCCACTCGAGAGGTCCACCGCGGATTCCCTGACCGCGGCACTGGCCGAGAACCTGGAGTTGACCGTCGAACCGGCGCACCGCGACCACATCCCGATCGGCAAGTCCGGCAAGTACGCCTGGCTCCACCCCGAATCCGGCCGAGCTTAGGAGAGCCATGCCCGTTTCCGCCGCGCGACTCCGTTCCCTGCTGGGAGAACCGCTGTACGCCGAGGTCGTCGAGTACTTCACCGGGAAGACCGGCGAGCCGGTCGAGTACGTCGAACGGCAGACCCTCGAATGCCTGCGCTACCTCTACCTGGTCTCCGCGCACTCCGACGAGCTCGCGGGCCTGTTCCTCCCCGTCGAGCAGGAGATCGACGAGATCTGGCACTACCTGATCCTGCAGACCCGCGAATACCGGGACTTCTGCCGGCGGCTGCCCGGCGGGTTCTTCGTCGAGCACCGCAGCATCAGTTACACCGAATATCAGGAAGAACCGCCCCGCGAGCGCTCCGCGGAAGAGGCGTTGCGCTGGATTCCCTTGTACTGCATGGAGTTCGGCCCGTTCGACGAGGGCGCGCTGCCGCACTGGACGATGGTGCGCTTCCTGCACCAGGAACTGGACATGTCGCTGGCGGACATCGCGGCGGTCGACAAGGCCGCGATCAGCTGACCGGTGCCGCGACACGGGATTCCTTGGTGCGGGCGGTGTACGCGACGGCGATCCCGGTGACGAGCTGGACCGCCAGCACGACGCCGAACGCCGTCGCGTGCCCGTACCCGGTCAGCATCGCGGCGAACACGGTCCCGAACACGGCCACGCCGATCGCCATCGAACCCTGCTGAACGGTCACCAGCAGCCCGCCGCCGACACCCGCGTACGCGGTGGGCACCGCGCCGAGTACCGAGATGTTCGCGGCACCCACCACCAGTGCCTGGCCGAGCCCGATCAGCACCAGCCCCGGCAGCGCGCTCCACACCGAGCCGCCGAGCCAGCCGAGGGGAAGCGCCGCCAGCAGCCACGCGACACCGGCTCCCTGCACCAGCGCGCCGTACGGGGTCACCCGGTCGCCCAGCCTGGTGCGCAGGGCGGGGACCGCGAACGAGCCGAGCAGGAACGCCAGCGACATCGGGACCACGGCGAGCCCGGCGAGCAGCGGGTCGAGGCCGAACCCGTGCTGCAGCGTCAGCGGCAGCGCGAACAGGAATCCCGCCCACGCCGCCAGGAACGGCGCGAGCAGGAGCAGGCCGCCGCGCACCTTCGGCTCGGTGAGCACCGACGGCGGCAGCAACGGCACCGACCCGGCGGATGCCACGCGTTTTTCGGTACGCCACAACAGGATCGCCAGCACCGGGACGCAGGCGAGCAGCACGACCGTCCACAGTGGCCAGCCGAGTACCTGACCGCGGTTGACCGGGACGAGCAGCGCCAGCACCATCGCGCCCAGCAGCGCGGTGCCCCGCAGGTCCACCCCGGCCGGATGCTCCGATCTCGTGTCGGGGACGACGAACACGGTCAGCGCCGCGGCAGCCAGTCCGAGCGGCAGGTTGACCAGGAAGATCAGCCGCCACGAGGTGCCCCACAGATCGGCGTGCACGAGCACCCCGCCGAGGAGCAGCCCCAGTATCGCCGCCAGCCCGCTGACCGCCGCGTACCGGCTCATCGCCCGCGCCCGCCGGTCGGGCGGCACGGCGGCCTGGATCGTGCCGAGCACCTGCGGCGGGATCAGCGCCGCCGTCGCGCCCTGCAGCACCCGCGCGGCGATCAGCCAGCCGGGGGAGGTCGCGAGCGCGCACAGCAGCGAGGCGAGCACGAAACCCAGCAGCCCGAGCACGAGCACCCGCCTGCGGCCGAAGGCGTCCCCGAGCCGCCCGCTGAGCACCAGCAGGAGGGTGAACGCGATGCCGTACCCCGCGACGACGAGTTCCAGATCGGCGGTGCCCGCGCCGAGTTCCCCCGCGATCGTGGGCAGCGCGACGTTGACGATGAACGAGTCCATCATCGGCAGCAGGGTGCCCAGCAGCACCACGCCGAGCCCGAGTGTCGACAGTGGACGGCTCATGCTTCGTCCACACGCGACAGTGCTGTTTTAGAGAGTGCCGTTCTTGACAGTGCTGTTTTAGAGAGTGCCGTTCTCGACAGTGTTGTTTTCGACAGTGCGAATCCGCGGTACCCGTCGCGGGCGACGGCGTCGCAGATGCCGCGGTAGACGTCCAGACCACCGGCGTAGGGCATGAACACCCGTGCCTTGCCGTCGATGTTCGCGCCGAGGTAGTAGGAATCGGCGTGGTGGTAGAGCGTTCGGCTCGCCGCCTCGGCGACCTGGCGCGTCCAGTCCTCCTGCGCTTCCTGTTCGGCTTCGGCCACTTCGCCGGTGGATCGCAGGTGCCGCAGCAGGTCCGTGATCCAGGAGACGTGGTGCTCGATGGCCCGGAGCACGTTCGACAGGACCGTGGTGCTGCCGGGGCCGGTGATGGTGAACAGGTTCGGGAACCCGGCGACCGCCAGCCCCAGGTAGGTCTCGGGCCCGGACTCCCAGCGCTTCGCCAGCGGAACGCCGTCCCTGCCGGTGATCTCGATCCGGGTCAGCGCGCCGGTGAACGCGTCGTAACCGGTGGCGTAGACCAGTACGTCGAGCGGGTAGCTCGCGTGTTCGGTGCGGACGCCGTCCTCGGTGATTTCGTCGATCGGCTCCGTGCGCAAATCGACGAGCCGCACGTGGTCGGCGTTGAACGTGTCGAAGTAGCCGGAGTCGACGCAGAGCCGTTTCGTGCCGATGGGATGGTCGCGGGGGACGAGCCGCTCCGCCGTGCCGGGATCGGTCACGGTGTCCCTGATCTTGCCGCGGACGAAATCCGCGAGCAGCGCGTTGGCTTCGAGATCGCGGCCGGTGTCGGTGAAGGTCGCCACGATCCCGGTGCCGCCAGCGGCCCACCGCCGTTCCAGCGCGGCCTCCCGTTCGGCGGGTTCGGTGTCCAGAATGGACTGTCCGGTGCCGGACACCACGTGCCCGAACCGGGTCGTGCTCGCCAGCGCGACGCGCTCTTCGTACCGCCCCGGCTCCGCGGCCAGCTCGGCCTCGGTCAGCGGCCGGTTCCTCGCCGGGACGCTGAAGTTCGCGGTCCGCTGGAACACCACGACCGCCGCGGCGCGCGCGGCGATCTCCGGGATCACCTGGATCCCCGAGGACCCGGTGCCGATGACGCCGACCCGCTTCCCGGCGAGGTCGACCGGCTCGTGCGGCCACCGCCCGGTGTGGAAGCGCTCGCCGCGGAACCGCGCCGCGCCGGTGATGTCCGGGATCTGGGCGGCGGACACGCAGCCGACCGCGGTGATCAGGAACCGGCACCGCACCTCGGTGCCGTGCTCGGTGCGCACCAGCCAGGTCGAGGAGGTCGGGTCGAAGGCGGCCGCGGTGACCCTGGTGCCGAAGGTGATCGAACCGAGCACGCCCGCCCGCTCGGCGAAGTGCTCGGCGTAGCGCCGGATCTCCGGCCCGGTGGCGAACCGCTCGGTCCACCGCCAGTCCCGGTGCAGCTCGCGATCGTGCAGGTAGCAGTAGTCGAGGCTCTCGATGTCGCAGCGCGCGCCGGGGTACCGGTTCCAGTACCACGTGCCGCCGACCCCGCCGCCGGTTTCGAAGGCGCGGCAGGTGAACCCGTTCTTGCGCAGTTCGGAAAGCATGTGCAGACCGGCGAACCCGGCCCCGATCACGATGGCGTCGTAGTCGACGTCGCCCAAGGATCCTCGTTTCCCGGCGCAGCCTGGAGCACCGTGCTGGTCGGTCGGCACCCCCACCCTACCGACAAACCGGTCATAACGGTCAAGTGGCGGAAGTGGATGGCGAGGTCGCAGGGTGCTCCTATGGAGGTCGGGTGGGACCGCGGGTGCTGTCGAAGGCTCTGTTTGGGGCGTTGAGCGTCCCGATCTCGGCCTTCGCGGTGGGCTGCCGCCATCTGCGTATGTCCCCGAAGGTGGCCTTCGGGGCGGTAGACGCCGCGAATTCGGCCCTCGCACCGCACTCCGGCCACCCGCACACCCCCACGGCAGGCCGTCGCGTGCCCCTGAAGGTGGCTTTCAGGGCATCCAGCGCCCCGAAAGCCACCTTCGGGGCAAGAGTGTCGTGGTGGTCGAGCGTGCGAGGGGTGGATTTGTGGCGTTGAGCGCCCCGAAGGTCACCTTCGGGGCGTGTGCGGCACTGCCCGCACGGGAGCGAGGGCCGAGAAAGTGGCGCTTGGGTCCCCGAAGGTGGCCTTCGGGGACCGGCGGAGGACCTCCGCCGCCGATCACCGCGCCGCGCACCCGGCATCCGCGCACCCGGCATCCTGCACCCGGCATCACGGTGGCATTCGGGGACTTGGGGGTGGCCGTCTACTCGGCGAGGTGGGAGATCCGGCGCGTGTTGGCGACCAGGATCTCGGTGGCCCGGCCGATCCAGTCGGTGATCGCCGCCAGTTCCTCTGGCCGGTAGCTCGTCGTCAGTTCGGCTATCTGCGCGGCGAACGGTGCGAACGCGGTGGCCATCAGT
Organism: Amycolatopsis sp. CA-230715; assembly: GCF_018736145.1. Lineage (GTDB taxonomy): Bacteria > Actinomycetota > Actinomycetes > Mycobacteriales > Pseudonocardiaceae > Amycolatopsis. The sequence goes on along the minus strand of NZ_CP059997.1, from coordinate 2,547,399 downwards.
GCGTCCATTTCGTCGTTGGGCAGGAGTCGCACCACGACCTTGCGGCGGTCGTGCGGGTCTCGGGCGCGTTCGACGTAGCCCGCGTTTTCCAGCCGGTCCACCAGCCTGGTGACCGCGCCGGTGGTCAGGCCGGTGTGCTCGCCGATCGCGCCCGCCGTCACCGGGCCGAGGTGCCGGAGCAGGTCGAGGCACTTCCGTTCGGCCGAACTCAGCCCGAGGAGCCTGCCGACGGCTTCGTGGAACACCACGATCGCGGTGGCGAACTCGCGGCCGAGCAGCACGCCCGCTTCCGGGGTCTCGGGTAGCTCGCGTTGCGCCATGACGGCAATGTACCTTACCCTGACACTATCTTAGTAACTTAAAGAATGAGTGATGCAGCTAATGTCTGAGATCAGCACGCGGCGCAAGGCGCTGTACTTCGCGGCGATGCTCGCGAACGTCGCCGTCGACCTGCTGCTGCCCACGGTGGTCCTGCTGGCGCTCGCGCCGACGGAGATGCCCGCCGCGCTCCGGCTGGCCATCGGCGGCACGCTGCTGGCCGGGAAGGCGATCGGCGGCAGGGTGGAATCCGGCGAGTTCCGCTGGCGGCTCGCGCTGGTCGCCGCGCTCGTGCCGACGGCGGTCATCGCGGGCTGCTACCTCGCCGGGTTCGGTGACGTCCCCAGCATGGTCGCGGGCGCCGTCGTCTCGGGCGCGATCGTCCTCGGCGATCTGGTGCGCACGCGCGGGGGACGCCGCATCGACGGGTTCGCGGTGCTGGTGCTGCTGGAGGTCGTGGCCAGCGTCGTGCTGACGTCCATCAGCGGCGACGCGCGCTTCGTGCTCGCGAGGACGTCCCTCTACTTGGGAATCGGGGGAGTGTTCGCGCTGGCCACCACCTGGTCCGAGCGGCCGTTGATGCGGACCGCGCTCAAACCCGTCGCGGCGAAGGGCGATCCGGCGCGAGCGGACGCTTTCGACCGCACGTGGCGGAAATCGGCACGGTTCCGCGGGTACTACCGCGCGATGACCGCCGGGCTGGGCGCGGTGTTCCTGATCGACGCGGTGCTCCGGATCGTGCTCGTCTACAGCAGACCGGCCGACGAAGTGGTCCAGTCCTCGCTCGTTTCCCAGCTTTCGCTGCCGGTGCTCCTCGTGCTCTGGTTCGCCGCGGGGCGGGGCCTCGCGGTTCCCCGCGCCGAGCGCCTGCTCGACGAGGAACTCGCGAGAGAACCCGTTGCGCCGTAACGATCAGCGGCCGTCGAGGGTGGCGCGGAACAGCGGGGCGAACCGGCCGGAGGCCACCGGTTTCGCCGTCCCGGTCATGGTGATCTCGTCGCCGTCGAAGCGGATTTCGACGGCGCCGCCCGGCATCCGGACCTCGACGGTGTCGCCGACCATGCCCAGCGCGCGCACCGCGGCCGCCGCCGCGCACCCGCTGCTGCCGGAAGCGAGCGTGTAGCCCGCGCCCCGTTCCCAGATCTCGATTTCGACGGCGTCGCGGTCGAGCACGCGGACGAGCTGCACGTTGGATCCTTCCGGCAGGCTCGGGTGCCGGCCGATCGCGGGGCCGAGTTCGCGCGCCAGCTCGGGGGAGATCTCCGCGAGCGGCACGACCGCGTGCGGGTTGCCGACGTCCACCCTGGTCACCCGGAATTCCTTGCCGCGGAACGGGAAAACCTCGTCGACGGCGGTCAGCCGCGCCTTGCCCATCCCGACCTCGACGAGGCCCGCGGCCGGGTCGAGCACCCTGACCGGGGCCGCGCCCGCGACGGTGCGCAGCACGAACCGGTCCGGGTAGTGGTAGTGCTCGGTCAGGTAGAGCGCGAACATCCGGAGCCCGTTGCCGCTCTTCTCGCATTCGCTGCCGTCGGAGTTGAAGATCCGCAGCCGCACCGGTTCCCGTCCCTCGAACGGGCTGACCGGGTCGATCGGACCGAGCAGCACGCCGTCGGCACCGATCCCGAAGTGCCGGTCGCACACCAGCCGCACGGCTTCCGGCGTCGGCGCGAAGGTGGTTTCCCTCGGATCGATCACCAGGTAGTCGTTGCCCAGCGCCTGGTACTTGACGAAGTCCACGGCTAGTCCGCCACCACCAGGCGCACCGCCAGCGCGGTGAAGATCGCGCCGCAGCCGACGTTCAGCCCCCGCGCCACCTTCCGGTTCCGCACCAGCTTCCCGAGCTTGCCCGCGGCCAGCCCGATCGGCCCGTCGATCATCAGGTCGACGAGCACCAGCGTGGCACCGAGCACGAAGAGCTGGAGCCCGACGCTGCCGAGCGCGGGGTTCACGAACTGCGGCAGGAACGCGACGTTGAACACGATCACCTTGGGGTTGAGCACATTCGTCAGCACGGCTCGCCAGAAGCACTTCCAGTGCGAGGTCTGCGCCGGCGCGTCGCCCTCGTCGGGGTTGAGCGCGCTGCGGTCCCGGAACGCCATGACCGCCAGGTACAGCAGGTAGGCCGCACCCGCCCAGCGCAGTCCGTCGTAGAGCACCGGGACGTAGGTGAACAACGCCGAGAGCCCGAGCGCCGCGGCCGCGGTGTGCACCGCGAGGCCGACCGAAACGCCCAGCGCGGCCATGAAACCGGCGGCGGGCCCGTGCCGCATGCCGAGCGCGAGGATCATCAGCATGTCCGGGCCGGGGATGATGACGAGCACGACGGCCGCCACCAGGAAGGCCAGGTAGAGCGAGGCGTCGACCATTCCGCGAAGTCCCCCTTGTGATCGGAAGTTCCGGTACCAGGTATGCCACACGGCGACGGTCAGCGGGTGGCGACCGCCTCGATTTCCACCCGATTGTCGCTGAAGACCGCGCCGCCCAGATCCGAATCGCGTTCGGCCACCGTGGCGTTGATCCCCGGCCCGCCCCCGGTCAGCTTGGCCCAGTGCCCCTTGGTCGTGGCGACCACGCCGCGGCGCACCGCGGTGTCGACCCGTGCCAGCGCGGTGAAGGAACCCCGGTCGTTGACCACGCGCACGCGCTGGCCGTCGGCGATCGCGCGTTCGCCCGCGTCTTCGGGGTGCAGCACCACCCGTGGCGGCCCGGCCCGGCGCGCCAGTGCCGGTTTGTTCCCGAACACGGTGTTGACGAAGAAGTGCGACGCTCCGGCGACGAGGATCAGCGGGAACCGCCGCGCGAGTGCGCGGTCGTCGTTTTCGAACGGGGGCGTGTACCCGGCGAGCGGGTCGAGCCCGTCCCGTCCGGCGAGTTCGGACCGGAACTCGAGTTTTCCCGATGGGGTGGGGAAACCGGCTTCGAACGGCACGAAGGAAGGCGGGTAGTTCAGCCGCGCCCAGCCCTTTTCCCGCAGGCCCGCCACGGTGATCCCGGCGAGCGAGGGATGCGGGACCTCCAGCAGTTGCCTGGCCAGTTCCTCGTCGCTGTCGTAGAGGCTGGGTTCGGTGAGTCCCATCTTCGCCGCGAGCCTGCGGAAGGTTTCGGTGGTGGACAAGCATTCCCCCGGTGGTGCCACCGCGGGTTCGTTCCACGCGACGTAGAGGTGGCCGTACCCGTCGTGCACGTCGAGGTGCTCGGTCTGCATGGTCGCGGGCAGCACGAGGTCGGCGTAGTCGGCGGTGTCGGTCCGGAAGAGGTCGATCACGACGGTGAACAGGTCCTCCCGCGCGAGGCCGCGGCGGATCCGGTCCTGGCCGGGCGCGCTCGTGAGCGGGTTCGCCGCGTACACCACGAGCGCTTTGACCGGGGGATCGTCCAGGTCGAGCAGCCCTTCGCCGAGCCGGGTCATCAGCAGCGTGCGGACCGGGGCTTCGAGCAGGTCGTCGCGGGCCAGCGCGGCGCGGTCACCGCCGAAGTAGCCGTCGGTGGAGTAGGCGAGGCCGCCGCCGTGGTACTGCCAGTCGCCGGTGACCCCGGGGACGCACGACAGCACGCGCAGCACCTCGCCGCCGCCCGCGTGGCGCTGCACGCCGACCCCGGCCCTGATCGCGGTCGGCCTGGTTTCCGCCAGCCTTCGCCCGAGCCGCACGAGCTGCGCCTCGTCGACACCGGTGATCGCGGCGACCCTCGACGGCGTGAACTCCAGTACGCGGCGGCGGAACTCCGGCCAGCCGACGGTGTTTTCGGCCAGGTACCGCGCGTCCTCGCGGCCGAGGGAGACGACCACGTTGAGCAGGCCGAGCGCGAGCGCCGCGTCGGTACCGGGCAGCGGCGCCACGTGCTCGTCGGCCTGCCGCGCCGTCCTGGTGCGCACCGGGTCCACCGCCACCACGTGCGCGCCGCGCGCACGGGCCCGTTCGACGAACCGCCACAGGTGGTGGCCGGAGGTGAGCGTGTTGACGCCCCACAACAGGATCAGCTTCGACTCGGCGAGCGATTCGGGGTCGATGCCCAGTGTCGTCCCGGTTGCGTACCGGGCACCGGCGAGCCCGGCGAACGAGCAGATGGTCACCTCGTGCCGCGAGGCGCCGAGCACGTTCCACAACCTGGCCCCCGCGCGGCCCTGAAGTCCTTGCAGGTAACCGAGATTGCCGGTGCCCTGGTACGGCCAGATCGCCTCGCCACCCCACCGCTCGCGCACCGAGGCGAGCCGGTCCGCGATCTCGGTGAGCGCCTCGTCCCAGCTGATCCGCTCGAACCGGCCCTCGCCCTTGGCGCCGGTGCGGCGCAGCGGGTGGTGCAGCCGATCGGGCGCGGCCGCGTGCTCCAGGTACTGGTTGACCTTCACGCACAGCGTGCCGTGCGTGAAGGGGTGGTCACGGTTGCCGCGGAGCCGCACCGCGGCCTCGTCCCGTACCGTGACCACCCAGCTGCACCCGTCCGGGCAGTCCAGCGGACAGGCGCCGACGACCTCGCGTTCGGCGGTCACGCCGGGGTTTCCGCACCGCCCGCCAGCACCGCGTCGTCGTGCTCGTCGCCGTACCACTTCTCCTTCCAGCGGGAGAAGGAAACGATGAGGATGTCGCGGTAGGCGTCCTCGCCGTCGGGCCGCAGATCCGTGACGTCGTGCAGGATCGCGCGATCGTCGAGCAGTGCGGCCTTGCCGGGCTGCAGGGTGCCGCGCCAGAACGGTTTGTCCTGCTCCGGGCGCCACAACCGCATTTCGCCGCCTTTGACGTTGTGCCGCGCCAAAACCGCGATCATCACGTACTCGTGGCCGTCCTGGTGCACGCCCTCCGGGGTGAGCTGCCCCGGTTTGCCCGCGAACGCGCGGCTGCGGTTCTGGTGCACGTTGATCTGCCAGTCTTCGTCGTCGTCGAGCGGCAGCGGTCCGTCCGAGACCACCTTGACCACGGGGGTGAAGTCCACCGAGATCGGCTGGTAGTGCCGCCGGATCCCGCCCGCCACCGGGTTGAACTGCTTGAACGCGGTGTACGCGCGCGGTGGCAGCAGTTCGAAACCCCAGCCGTCCTTCTCGTCGAAGGTCATCTTGTACTGCGAGAACCGCTTGTAGCGGGTCTGGTTGCCCATGTACGGGTCGAGTTCGACTTCGTGGTAGCTCTCGAGCACTTCTGGGGGAATGGGCGGCAGGTCGATGAGCACGAAACCGGGGTCGGGGATGGGCATCGCTTCTCCTGTTCTACGGCGGGTTCCGCGGTGGGTTTCGCTACGACCGGGCCGATGCGGCGGCGAGCCGTTCGTCGAGGTGCCGCCCCGAGGAGTTCAACCGCCAGAGCGAACCCCTGGCGATCCCCCGGCGCATGGCCTCCGACGAGCTCGCGGGCAGCACGACGTTGTGGAACCAGCCCGCCGCGTGCTGGGAGTCCACCGTGATGTGCAGGCGGTGGTAGGTGATGCCGACGTCGGGCAGGCCGAGCCGCTCCCACGCCCGCACCACGTTCTGGAACCGGTCCGGCACCAGCCATTCGGTCATGCCGAGGAAGCCGACGGCTTCGCCGTGGAGGCGCCGGTAGCGGCACAGCAGCACCGCGAGGTTGCCGGAGAGCAGATCGGTCGCGGTCATCGCGTCTTCGAGCTCGTCGGCGGTGATGTCAAAGACCTCGTAGATCTTGTTGAACAGGTGGGTGTGCACCTCGGCGGGGTCGCCGTTGCCCATCTCGTCCCAGAAGTTGTTCGCGATCTCCATCTTGGCCGGGCCGTTCGTGCCCACCTGCATCATCGCGAGCAGATCGTCGAACCGGCCGTCGACGAGCGATTCCTGGATGACATAGGTGCGCAGATCCGCGCGGCTGGCGTGGTGGTTGATGAAATCGACGTAGTAAGGGTGTTTGAACACGCTGTGCCCGCGCGCCAGACCCTTGAGCCAGGACAGGTACGGCTTTCCTTCGGACGGCATGCCGTCGAAGGTTTCCGGCGGGATGCGGGCGTCCTCGGCCGCGATGGTCGCCTGCTCCAGCAGCCTGGTCACTTCGTGGAGCACGACCGACCCCTCGGCGGAATCGCCGTCCGGCAGTTTCATGTGCGTTTCGTAGATACGGGACAGCAGGAGCTGCTGGCAGTGGAACGCGGCCGGGTCGCCGTCCGCCGTCCTGCTGTTCAGCGATTCGACCGCGCGCACGACGCGCGCGCGGTCGTGGCCGAGCTCCGCGTCGAGAACGGCCGCGGGTACGGTGAGCCAGCTGCTGATCTGGTCGACGACCTCGGTCCCGGAATCGATGTCGGCGGTGAACGCGACACGCAGCCGAGAGTCAATCAAAGCGATGCCCCTTCCGGACAAAAGGAACCAGCAAAGAACGCGCATGCGGACGATGCCGCTATTGATCAATTCCCCAGACGCGAACTCCCCTAGAATGCGGTGTCCATTTTTACGGTTTCCGCGCAGGGCAACGACCGCCGATCGGGGGAAGTGCGCGGGCGCACCTGCACCAGATTCTCGACGATTGGAGAAAACGATCTCGCCCGCGGCGGCGGTGGCAACATCATGCCGCCGCCCGCCGTCGCGCCCGTGCGGCGGACATGCTGGTCCGGCCGCGAGCGCGGTGAACGGAACCGGCTGGAGGACGTGTGCGGGACACGATGCGGGCGGAGGTCGTCCAGATCTCCGAAGGGGTGGCGCGGGACCTGCTCGGCCAGAGCAGCCTGCTGTGGGCGGTGGAACGGGAGATCCAGACGCGGCTCCCGTCGATCCTGCACCAGCACGCGCTGACGTTGCTGCCGAACCTGGCCAAGAGCGCGGTTTCCGAGGCCACGCCGGATCGCAGGGACGTCGAGGCCGCGGCGGAGGGCGTGGTGCGGCGGCGGGTCGAAACGGCCTTGCCCGAGCTGATTTCCCGTGCGTCGGCGGATCTGCTGCCCGGTCTCGCCGAGGACGCGGTGCGCGACGCGGCGCCGGACGCCGCGAAACTGCGCGAGGACGTGGTGGCGGCCGCGAACGCCGAACTCGCCGAGGTCGTGCGGCGCCGTGCCGCCGAGGTGCTCGCGAACGTGGTGGGGCAGGCCACCGAGAAGGTGCGCGCCGCCGTCAGCGGGACGGTCGAACGGGAATCCGCGCGGCTGCTGCCGAACCTGGCGGACGTCGCGGTCGCCGCCGCGACCCCCGACCGGACGGAAATCCGCGACGAACTGGTGCGGGAAGCCCTCGCGCTGGTGACGCGGTCGGTGCGCGAAGCGGCCGAATCGGCGGCGCCGCGCGCGGTCGAAGCCGCCGCGAAGGAGGTCCGCGGCTCACTGGTCGACGCGGTCGGGACGGCGGCGAGCGAAGTGCTTCCGCGGCTCGCGGGCGAGGCCGTCGCCGAGGCCGCCGACGGGGTGCGGCAACTGCACCAGCGGCTCGTCGACGAAGCCGCGGCGACGGTGACCGGTGAGGTGCGCGACGCGATCCGCGACGACATTCCCGTTGCGGCGAAACGGGTTTCCGAGGAAGCGATGACCGTCGTGCGCGACGCGGTGCGCGAAGAGGCGGAGGAGGTCTTCGCCCAGTACGCGCCGAACGTCGTCAAAGTCGTGTTGCCGCAAGGGAAAGAGGTCGAACTGGGCGCCGACGCGCACGCGGTGCTCCCCGAACTGCTGGTGGCCCTGCACGCGCGCTGCCACGTGCTGCTCGTCGGCCCGGCAGGCACCGGGAAGTCCATGCTCGCGAAGCACGCCGCGGAAGCGCTCGGCCTCGGTTTCCAGGCGCTTTCGCTCGGGCCGACGACGCCGATGAGCAAGGTCTTCGGCTACTACGACGCGCACGGCCAGTACCACGAAACCCCGTTCCGCCACGCGTTCGAGCACGGGGGAGTGATGCTGCTCGACGAACTCGACAACGGGCACCCCGGCCTGCTCGCCGAGCTGAACCAGGCACTCGCGCTGGGCAGCTGCGCGTTCGCGGACGGCATGGTGGACGCGCATCCGGACTTCCGGCTGGTGGCCACCGGGAACACCTACGGCACCGGCGGGGACCGGCTCTACGTCGGCAGGCAGACGCTCGATTCGGCGACACTGGACCGGTTCGTCGTGCTCGACGTGCCCATCGACGAGGCGCTCGAAGAACGGATCGCGCTGCGGCACGCGCCGTCGAAACCGGACGAGGTGCGGGAACTGCTCGACGAGGTGCGCAGGCTCCGCGAGCTGGCGGAGGACAAGAAGCTCCCGCTGATCTTTTCCCCGCGTGCCAGCATCGACGGCGCGAAGCTGCTCGAAGCGGGCGCGACGCGCGAGCAGGTCCGGCAGTGGCGGGTGCTGCGCGGGGTGTCCGAGGCGCACCGCAAGTCCCTCGACCTCGGCTGATCGTGCACCCGCTCAAGCTGCCGCCGCTGTCGGAGTGGCAGGACTTCCTCGACGCGGCCACGACCGAGCCCTCCATCGACAACGGTGCCAGCCGCCGCGTCGACGCCGAGTGGCAGAAGGCGTCCTGGGACGAGGCGCTCCGGCTCGCCGTCGACGGCTGGCCGGTGCCGCTGGAGGACACCCACGTCACCGTCGGCGAACTCCGCGAACGCGCCGGGCTGACCCATCCCGTCACCATGCTGGAACCGGTGTGGGACACCACGGGCGCGGAGGTCGACGTCGGCGCCTACCTCGCCGGGGTGCCCGAGTGCATGGTGGACGCGGTGCCGCGCCGGGTTTCCCGCCGCGGCAAGGTGGTCACCTTCCTGGTGCCCGCCGGGTACTCGCACTTCATCGAGCACGACGTGATCATCAACAGAGGACTCGCACTGGCCACCCTGTGCGCCGCGATCATCGACGCGGGGCACAGCGTGGAGGTCTGGTCGGGGGACGCGGGTTTCCTGGAGCTGTCCGGCGACAAGCACCGGTACTCGGGGGTGGCGCGCGTGCTCGCCGCCGGTGAGCCGCTCGACCTCGGCAGGCTCATCTTCGCGGTGGCGCATCCTTCGATGCTGCGGCGGCTGTGGTTCGGTGTCTGGGACGCGCAACCCGCCGCCGTCGCCGGTGCGATGGTGGACAACGCCTACGGCGTGCCGCCGTTCACCTGCCTCGCCGAGGACCTCCCCGCCGAGATCACCGACCCGTACGTGTTCCCGTACCTCACCGCGGAAGACCGGCAGTGGGACGACCTGCCGACCGCGCTGAGCTGGAGCACCGCCATGTTCGCCGATCTCGGCCTGATCCAAGCAGTGTCCTAACAGGACAGTCTTCGCGTGCCCCGAAGGTGGCTTTCGGGGAACTGAGCGCCCCGAAGGTCACCTTCGGGGCATGTGGCGCTGCGGCGGGGTGTCTTCGGCCAGCGTCAGGTACACCGGCGCGCCCATGGCTTCGGCCATCGGGATCCGTTCCACGCGCAGTCCCTTCTCGCGCAGCCACGCCACGAGATCCGGCCACAGGAGCGGGGGCACCGCCAGTGTCCGCGTCCGTTCGTCGTCGGGGTCTTCGCCGGTCGTCATACCCGGCAGCCTGCCAGACCGCGCTGCACGGCGCCGGGCAGAAGGGCGCTAGCCGAAGGTGATGGGGACCCGGAGCTGCTGCTGGGTGCCGATGTCGACGAGCAGCACCTCGCAGCCCCCGCCCGGTGTCTTGCAGTCGTAGGTGTCGCTCGCGCTCCACGACAGGGTCTGGTGCACGGTGGCGGGCGCGGTCGCGTTCCCGCCGCCGTCCGCGGTCGGCCCGCCGAGGGGGACGCAGCGGTTCTGCGGGGCGCATTCGAGCAGCAGGCTCTGCCGGTTGGGCGTCACACCGGTGGCCGTGACGGTGACCTGCTGCTCCGCCTTCAGATTCGTCGACGGTGTCACGGTCAGCGCGCCCGAAGGGGCCTGCGCGACCGCGGTAGGGGTGAGCAAGGTTGCCTGCGCTACGACCACGAAGCCGATTGCGGTGCGGCGAAAGAGTTTCCCGTTCATCACATTCCCCGTGGGTAGGGTCGCTGGGCGCGGTCAGCGTGTCTCAGACATGACCGGAACGTCAACGGTGAATTACCGACAATCAAAACAGTTGTCAGCTCCACACGAATTCCCGCGCGAAATTTTGGCAACCCGTTTCGCGGTCACCATGATCGGCAACGGACGCGGCCGTGTTGTCAAGCGTTCTCAGCGAAGTTCCCGGGATGCGGATCGTTGTGCCATCTGGTGGGTGAGCGTGCGAATCTCCCCTGGCCCAGCCGTCCCCCGAAAGGCGAGTTCCGACGTGCGCACCCACCACAGATCCCTGCTGGCCGCAGCGCTCGCCGTGCTCACCATCGCGGGCGCGGGCTGCTCCAGGGCGGGCAGCTCGGCCGCGCCAGCCGCGAACGAGGGCTCCGCGACCGAGGTCCGGCTCGGCTACTTCCCGAACGTCACCCACGCGCCCGCCCTCATCGGCGTCAAAAAAGGCTTCTTCGCCAAGGAACTCGGCTCGACGAAGCTGACCACGCAGACCTTCAACGCGGGCCCCGACGAGGTCAACGCGCTGCTCGGCAACTCGCTCGACGTGGCCTTCATCGGCTCCGGGCCCGCGATCAACGCCTTCACCAAGTCCAAGGGCACCATCCAGCTCGTCTCCGGCGCGGTGTCGGGCGGCGCGCAGCTCGTGGTCAAACCGGACATCACCGGCGTCGCGGGCTTGAAGGGGCGCACCATCGCCACCCCGCAGCTGGCGAACACCCAGGACGTCGCGCTCAAGAAGTTCCTCGCGGAGAACAAGCTCACCGACCAGGTCAAGATCACCAACCTCGACAACCCGAAAACGCTCGACGCTTTCCGCAAGGGCGAGGTCGACGGCGGCTGGCTCCCGGAGCCGTGGGCCTCGCGCCTGGTCGCCGACGCGGGCGCCAAGGTGCTCGTGGACGAGAAGACCTTGTGGCCGGGCGGGCGGTTCCCGTCCACGGTGGTGATCGTGCGCAGCGAATTCCTCCAGCAGCACCCGGACACCGTGCGCGCGCTGCTGGCCGGCGAGCTGGCCGCCATCGACTGGGCGAAGTCGAGCCCGGCCGAAGCGAAGACCGCGGTCAACGACTCGCTGAAGGAACTCGCGGGCAGCACGCTGAGTTCCGCCGTGCTCGACCGCGCGTTCGCGGGCATCGAGCTGACCACCGACCCGATCCCCGGCGAGTTCAAGCAGCTGGCGCAGGACTCGGTCACCGCGGGGGTCGTCAAATCCGCGGTGGCGCTCAAGGGGTTCGCCGATTTCGGCCCGCTCAACAAGGTGCTCGGCGCGCGCCAGCTGCCCGCCGTCGAATCCCCCGACCTGACCAAGTGAGCCGGAAGAGGGCGAAACCGTGACCAGCACAGAAACCCGCGTCGCGGCCGCGGTCCGGCTCGACGGCGTGCGCAAGAACTTCGGCGAAGTCGTCGCACTCGACGGCGTCGACCTCGCCGTGGCGCCGGGCGAGTTCGTGTGCCTGCTCGGCGCGTCCGGCTGCGGCAAGAGCACGCTGCTGAACCTGGTCGCCGGGCTCGACCGGCCCAGCGCTGGCGAGATCGTGCTGAACACCTCGCGGCCCGCGGTGATGTTCCAGGAGGCCGCGCTGATGCCGTGGCTGACCGCGGCGCGCAACGTCGAGCTGCCGCTGCGGCTGGCCGGGTTCGGCCGCGCGGAACGCCGGGAGAAGGCGGCCGAACTGCTGGACCTGGTGCGTCTCGGCGGGGTCGGCCGCAAACGCCCGCACGAGCTGTCCGGCGGGATGCGCCAGCGCGTCGCGCTCGCCCGCGCGCTCGCGGCGACCCTGCGCGTCGGCGGCGATCCGCACCAGGCGCTGCTGCTGATGGACGAGCCGTTCGCCGCGCTGGACGCGATCACCCGCGACGTGCTGCAGGGCGAACTGCTGCGCGTGTACGCCCGCACCGGGACCTCCGTGCTGTTCGTGACGCACGACGTCCGCGAAGCCGTCCGGCTCGGGCAGCGCGTGGTGCTGCTGTCGTCGCGGCCGGGCCGGGTGGTGCGCGAATGGGACGACCTCGCGGCGGCCGACGCCGAGGACCTGACCGCGGAGATCACCGGGCACCTGCGCGAGGTGATCAGCACCCATGCCGCGGCCTGACCCGGGTCTCGACGAGGTCGGTGCGGGGCTGGACACCCTCGACACGCCGGCGCACGAACGCAGGCCCGGGTTCGGCCGCCGCTTCCTGCGCTCCTTCGTGCCACCGCTGGCCGCGCTCGCGCTGCTGGTCGTGCTCTGGCAGATCCTGTGGGCGGCGGCCTTCTGGCCGGAAACGCAGCTGCCCGCGCCGCTCGCGGTGTGGAGCGAATTCGAGGAGATCTTCCGCAGCGGGCGGGTGTTCGAGTTCGTCTGGACCTCGGTGCACCGCGCGGTGCTCGGCTTCGCGATCGCGGTGCTGATCGGCACGCCGCTCGGCCTGCTGGTGGCGAGGGTGCGGTTCGTCCGCGCGGCGATCGGGCCGCTGCTGTCCGGTCTGCAGAGCCTGCCGTCGGTGGCCTGGGTGCCCGCGGCGATCCTGTGGTTCGGGCTGAAGGACGGCGCGATCTACTTCGTCGTCCTGCTCGGTTCGGTGCCCTCGATCGCGAACGGGCTGGTGTCCGGGATCGACCAGATCCCGCCGATCCTGCCGCGCGTCGGCGAGGTGATGGGCGCGGGAAGGCTCGCCTCCGCGCGGCACATCCTGCTGCCCGCCGCGCTGCCGGGATTCCTCGCCGGTTTGAAGCAGGGCTGGGCTTTTTCGTGGCGTTCGCTGATGGCGGCCGAGCTGATCGCGCGCTCACCGGACCTCGGCGTCGGGCTCGGCGCGTACCTCAACGAAGGCTCGTCGCTCAACACCATCGAAAAGGTCATCGCGGCCATCTTCCTGATCCTGCTGGTCGGCGTCGGGATCGAGCTGCTGGTGTTCCGGCCGCTGGAGAACGTGGTGCTGCGCGCGAGGGGGCTTACGACCTCGCGCTGACCGGTTATCGTGGTGGTGTCCCACGAGGGGAGCGGTCATGCCAGTACGTCCCGAGGGCAGCGGCGGTGGCTACGACGAACCCGGCCGCGACGATTTCGACCAAGACGCCTGGCAGGAGTTCACCCCGTGGCGCCCCGGCGACCCGTCGACCTCGGGCGAGGCACCGGCGAGCTACGCCGGTGATTTCTCCGCACCGTCGAGGTACACCGAGGACCGCGGCGAACCGCCGCCCGGCCTGCCCACCGGCGAGCCCGCCTCGGAAACCGCTCGCCGCGGGTTCCGGTGGAGCGAGGACAGCCGCAAGCTGCGCGCCGGTGACGATGTGCGGGCGGGACGGGAACTGGGCGAGGGGCTGATGTCCTCGGTGCCGCGCGGGGAAAAGGGCCGCATCGTCAGCACCGAGGTCACCGCGTTCGGCGAGCGCGGCACCGTCCGCTTCGACAACGGCTACGAGCTGGAGAACGTCGACCTCGACCACTTGGACCGCAGGGGCTGGTTCGACTGAACGAACTCGCGGCACTTTTGCCTGCGGCGAGGGCGAAGCGGGACATGATGGACGCATGGCTGACTGGGTGCGCCCGATCAGGGCGGGGTGGGTGGTGCGCGGCGCGGTGCCGGGCCCCGATGTCGACGAGTTCGCCGACCCGGAGCAGGTGACGGCGGCGCTCGCGGCGAGAGGCGGCGGGGAAGGGACCCTGCTGGCCGCCCAGCACCCGCACCGCACCCCGGAGGCGATCGCGCGGGGGCTGGACATCGCGGCGGCGCTGCCCGAGGCGCGTGCCGCGTTCAGCAGGCTGCGGGCGACGCACTACCGCGGCGTGACCGACGTCGTCGCGCCGTACCGGGTGGACGGGTTCGACGGGACCGCGCTGGGTGTGCTGTGCGTGGTCGACCCGTCCGCGGTCGGCGCGGACGGCGTGCGCCGGGTGCGGCACACCGAGGAGGTCTACCCGGACGTGGTCGCCGAACGCGCGGCGATGCTGTCCGGGCTGGGGTGCGCGAGCAGCGCGGCGATGCTGGTGCCGTCGACCGCGGGGACCGAGCTGACCGATTTCGTCGCCGAGCTGTGCGCCGATCTCGGCAACCCCGCGGTGTCCACTGTGGACTCCCAGGGGCGGGTGCACCAGCTTTGGCTGCTCGGGCCGGGATACCGGCAGAAGGAACTGCTCGCGGTGACCGGTGCCAGGTCGCTGCTGGTCGCCGACGGGAACCACCGGGTCGCCGCGGCGCGGCTCGCGGGTGAGGGCTCGCTGCTCGCGCTGGTGACGAACGGGCCGAGGCTGCGGATCGGCCCGATCCACCGGGTGCTGCGCGGTACCGGGTTCGGCGCGGGCGAGCTGGCGCGGCGGTGGCGCGCGGTCGGGCTGGACGTGACCGCGTCCGCGAGCGCGGAACCACCGGAACACCCCGGCGAGGTGGTGGTGCTCGCGGGCGGGGAGGCGCTGCGCGTCCGGCTTTCGCCGCCCGAACTGGCGCTGGCTTCGGGGCTGGCGCTGGCTCCGCCGTCGGCTTCGAGGAGCGCGGTGCCGGTGATCGACCACGCGGTGGTCGAGGGCCTGATGATCGAACGTGCGCTCGGCGTGGACCCGGCGGGCCCGTCGCTGCGCCCGCTGGCGGGGCAGCAGAGCGCGCCACCCGACGTCGACGCGGTGCTGCTGCTCGCCCCCGTCCCGTTCTCGGACGTGCTCGCGGTGCACGCGGCGGGCGAGCGGATGCCGCGCAAGGCCACCTACTTCACCCCGAAACCGCGCAGCGGCCTGCTGCTCGCCGACATCTCGCACTGACCCTCTCGCGCGCCCCGAAGGTGACTTTCGGGGACTTGAGCGCCCCGAAGGCCACTTTCGGGGCACGTGCGTCGTGGCGGCCGAGCGAGCGAGGGGCGAGAAAGGCGCCCCGGCTGGGGGGTAGCCCTGCGGCGGATCGGGGGGTTCGCCCTACCGCCAAGAAACTGTGTGAGCCATACACTGATTCTCGTACCGAACCCGGCTAGGAGGTCCGAAATGAGCATCAGCACCGCGTCGTCCCCCCGCTTCTCGACGGCGGACTTGTCACCGGGAGCGGCCCGCGCCTGCCGCCTGGTGACCGGCTTCTGGCTCGTCATGACCACGATCCAGTTCGTCGTGTGGCTGCTCGGCTGCGTCATCGGGATGACCTTCGTCGCCCCGTTCTGGCTGTGGAGCGCCGTTGTCGGCGGCGCGCTCGTCGCGGGTCTGCGGTGGACGGTCGCCTTCCGGAGGACACGCTCGGCGCCTTGATCCGGCAGCGCGCCCGGGTGAAGTATCGAACGATGGGAAACGTGACGCGGCGCGCGATCCTCACGGGTGCGGTCGCGGTGGGCGGATCGCTGGCCGTGCCGACGGCCGCCCGCGCCGATTTCGCCGGGCCGCACCGGTTGTGGCACTGGGTCGAAACGATGGCGGGGTTCGGCCCCCGGTTCACCGGCGGCCCCGCGCACCGGCGGTGGATCGACTACCTGGAACGGTCCCTCGGCTCCTTCGGGCTCCGCGTCCAGCGCTTCCCGACTCCGCTGAAGTACTGGGACGCCCGGTCGTGGTCGCTGACCGTGACCGACGCGCGAGGGCAGCGGCACCGGATTCCGGTCGCCAGCTACTGGCCCTATTCGGGTTCGACGCCCCCGCGCGGGATCACCGCCGAACTGGTCGACGTCGGCACCGGGACAGCCGGTGCGGTAGCGGGCCGGATCGTCGTCGCCGACCGCGTCGTCGCGAAGCGCACGCTCGGCGAGTTCGCCGATCTCGTGGTGCACGCGAAACCGCCGTCCTTGCTGGAGGACGCCCGCGACGAGGACTACTCGCGGTTGTGGGCAGGCATCCCGCCCGCGCCCGATCTGCGGCTCGCCAAGGAACGCGGCGCGGTCGGCATGATCGGCGTCCTCGACCTCGCGCCGGAGGACGCGCGGGGCCAGTTCTCACCGCACCAGCAGCCGCACGCCGGGCTGCCCGCCGTGCAGCTCGACCGCGACCAGGGCGCACGCCTGCGCGAGCTGCTCGCGCGCGGCCCGGTCACCGCGACGCTGACGCTGATCGCCGACACCGACGACGCCGCGTCGATCGACTACCTCGCGGCCGAGCTGCCCGGCAACGGCCGCGGGCCCGGCACCGTCCTGGTGCTCACCCACAGCGACGGCCAGAACGGCGTGGAGGAGAACGGCGCCGCCGCCGTGCTGGCCATGGCACGCCACTTCACCCGGATACCGCGGTCGCGGCGCGATCGGGATCTGTGCTTCGCGTTTTCCCCCGCGCACATGGCCGCGCCGGACGCCGCCGTCGATCCCGGTGAATGGCTCGAACGCAATCCCGCGCTCCGCCGCCGGATAGCCGCGGTCGTGGTGCCGGAACACCTCGGTACCACGCAATGGGACGATTCGCGCGGCACCGGGCGCTGGCTGCCCACCGGTAAGCCGGAACTGCTCACCCTCGGTGTCGGCAACGACGACCGGCTGACCGAGCTGGTGGCGCGCGAACTGGACGCGGGCGACCTGGTGCGCACCACGGTCGCGAAGCCGTACAACGGCACGCTCTACGGTGAGGCGACCGGGCCGTACCGGCTCGGTATTCCTTCGGTGACCGCGATTTCGGGGCCGGCGTACCTGTTGCGGGTGTCTCCTGGCGCCGAACTCGGCCGGCTCGATCCGGCGCTCCTGCACCGCCAAGCGCGGTTCGTGACGGGGCTGACCGCGAAGCTGGCGAGCGCACCGTGGCTGGGCTCGCCGCGCTGACCCGTCCATTTTGCTCACTTGCGTAAGTGTGCCGAAGACAAAATTTGTTCCGCATTCGCGCTCGCGTGACAATCTGCTTTTCCGATTCTCGTGCGCCGATGACGGATCTCGGTGTGAAAAGTGAAAATCACACCGTGGGCTTGCCCACTGGATTAATTACCCACTACCGTCCTTTCCAGATCCGGGCCCGGTTCTCTGCCAAGAGTTTCAGCTGTTCCGCGTTCATTCAATGATGAAGGAGCTGGATGTGACAGTAACGACGATGCGTCCCCGCGGTCGCCTGTTCGCCAGGGCCGGTGTGCTCGCCGCCGCGGCCGCCACCGTGATGACGGTGCTCGGTGCTGGCGCTGCCAGCGCTGCCGACAAGCCGCTGGACTGGAAGGGCGCCTTCCCGATCATCGGTGACCAGACCGTGAAGACGGTCGTGCACGTCGACATTCCCGCCGAGGCGAAGATCGGTCAGCAGCTCAAGGTGCCGTTCAGCCTCGACGCCGATGTCGGCACGAGTGCCGCGGACGGCCTGCGTCTGGTCGGTGCGAAGAAGCTCGGCGGCTCGATCGACGCGTCGGTGAGCCTCAAGCTCGGCGACAAGGCGATCCCGCTGCAGATCAAGATGCCGATCCCGGACACCGAGGTGCCCGCGGAGGGCACGCTGAAGTTCACCGCGAAGGGCGAGGTGAACTTCACCGTGCCGCAGGGCATCCAGCCCGGTGAGGCGACCACTTCGGTCGACCCGAAGGCGGTCTCGCACGTGACGACCGACGCCGCCGACCCGTCGCTGGCGAAGTTCGACGTGAACCTGGCGCTCGACCCGCCGAGCCAGGACGCCGTGCTCGGCAAGACGAAGGTCAGCTGACCAGCACCCCGATTCGCGGGCGTCCCCTCAGTGCGGAGGGGGCGCCCGCTTCGGCGTGCGGTCACACCGTAGGGACAGCGCGGCTCGCGGTGCCGGAGAATTCGCGTAGTCCCGCACACACTCGCGGAGGAGTTTGCCGATGTTCCCGATTCGTGCCGCGGTCGTGTGCGCGGCCGCCGCGCTCGCCGCGACCGCGGTCACCGGTACCGCGTCGGCCGCGACCGCGAGCCGCAACGTCGTCGCCTACTACCAGACCCAGTATTCGAACGGTGCCTACGTTTCGCCCGCGCCGCTGCGGGGAATCGCGACCGATGTCGAAGTCGGCGCGCTGCACCTCAACGACGACGGCAGCGTCCACCTCAACGACGAACCGCCGTCGGCGCCGAAGTTCACGCGGATGTGGTCGGATCTGGCCGCACTGCACGATTCCGGGGTGCGGGTGAGCGCGTTCGTCGGCGGCGCCGCGCACGGGTCGTACGCCAATCTGCACAAGGACTTCGACCGCTACTACGGATTGTTGCGGGACACGCTGCGGACCTACCACCTCGACGGCGTCGACCTGGACATCGAGGAACCGTTCTCGCTGGAGGACACCCAGCACCTGATTTCCCAGCTGCGCACCGATTTCGGCAACGACTTCGTCGTCACGCTCGCGCCCGTCGCCTCCGACATGACCGGGGCGACGAACTTCTCCGGCGGATTCGACTACCGCACACTGGAAAAGCAGGCCGGTGGCCAGATAAGCTGGTACAACGTCCAGTTCTACTGCGGCTGGGGCAGCCTTGGCGGAACCGGCGACTACGACGGAGTCATGGGTTCCTTCCCCGCGTCACGCATCGTCGCGGGCACCGTCACCAACCCCGCGAACTGCGGCGGCTACGTCGAACCCGGTGCACTGGCGAACACGATCCGCTCACTCGCGGGCGCACACCAGGACCTCGGCGGCGTGGCAGGCTGGGAGTACTTCAACTCGGTCGGCGTCGGCGGCGGCCCGGAATCGTGGTACCAGAACGTGAAATCCGCAATGGGCTCATGACCCTTGGCGCGGCAGTCTGCTGAGCGCGAGATGCGCGACGCTATCCGCGATGCCGCACAGGTCGCCATCTTTCACGTCTGACACGACGACACCGAGAACACCGCCTCCGCGGTCACCGAGGTCGATGAACAGATCGCACAGCGCGATCTTCCCCGGCCGGTGCATCCGCCGGGCGTCATGTCCTTCGAAGGACTCGGGCTTGCCCGCCGCGGGCGGGAATTCCGATTGTTGCTCGATGGCGACAACGGCGCGGTCGGCCGAGTATGCGCACGTTTTCGGAGGACTGTTTCTGGCGCTGTCGGGTTTGACCGTTTTCTTCAGTACGTTCTCTGCGTCCTGCTTGTTCATGAGCTTTGTGCAATCAACGGGAGCAGGGTTCTTGCTCGGAACCGGCGCTGCGGGAGACGTTGTCGTGGTTCCCTTGGCGTTTTCGGACGATCCTGAACAGGACGCAGTGGTGAAGGCCAGGCAGGTGAGTCCGATCAGGAGTATTGATTTCTTTCGTGCGATCATGGTTCCTCGCGTGGGAGTCGGGTGAATGCGATATGCGCGAGTTCGTCGGCGATCCCGCACGGGTTGGGTTGACCGAATTTCCGCACTGTGACGCCGAGGGTGTCGCCGCCAAGGTCACCGATCTGGGGGAACAGGCTGCAGAGTGGAGGTGTCTGCTGAGTCGAATCGTTGCGTAGTGCAACATGGCCTTCAAAAAGGGTACCGATACCTTGGCCGACCGGGATCGAAGTCAGATGCGATATCGTGACCAGGCTGTTGTTTGCGGAACTGTAAGAGCAAGTTTCTGGTGGTTTGTTCGTGGTCTTGTCCGGTTCGATCGTATCCTTTAGTGCGGTTTCGACTTCTTGTCTGGTGACAAGTTTCACGCAATCAAATCCTTTGGCGGACAGGGATGGTGCCTTACTGGAAGGCGGAGCTGCCACAGGGGGTGGTGGGGCTGGGGTCGACGAGGGAATCGGAAGTGTGCGCTCTGCGTGCTTGGTTTCGTTGACAACGCCGGAACAACCCGTAGCGGCCGCAAGAACGATGATGAGCCCGGATGTCAAAGTCCGTCCGGTTCGGCCGAGTCGACGCATGTGCAGCATGCTAGCAGTCGATTCCAGTTGCCGCTGACAGTGAGTTGACATGTCGCTACCGCGTGCGCATAATCTGGTTTAACACTGCGGGGAGGAGTGCGCAACATGAAGACAGACCCAACGCGTCTGTATGAGTTCGGCGTCTACATCAGCCAACTCGCAACTGATTTCACGACGATTCAGACCTACATCGTCGATGAATGCACCAATAAAACGGGCTTCACCGGTGCGTTGACTCCGTTGCAGGGTGCCATGGATCTCTTGAACTCTGTCTGCGCCGAGGCGAACAAGCAGTTCGCTGAAAAGATGACCAGCCTGGCTGTCGGCCTGGAGACCTCGGCCAGCGCGTACGGCCGGATCGACCACGAGAGTGCCCAGCACATTTCGCGCGCGGGTTCGGGGTCTTGACGTGTCCGCCTATGCTGCTCCCAACGTCTGCGGAGTTTGGAAAGATGTCGATCCGATAACTCCGAAGCCTCCTGACGTGGCACATACCAACCTCGGCGATGTGGTGAAGGGCGAACATCCGCTCGCGGACCTTATCAATAAGGTGTACAAGAAGTTCATCGGGCCGAGAATAGGCACCGGCGACAGGGACCTGTATGACGTACTGCTCACCCCGATCGCAGGAGATTTCAATCGTATTCGCGCGAACGGTGAGGCATGGGGCGTCGCGGCTCAGATGTACTGGGCCACCGAGCACAACCTGCTCGCCAACAGCGTCACCCTCGTGGGGCGCGATTGGCATGGTGCGGCCGCGGACGCTTTCATCGGCCTGACCAAGGCCGTCTGGGCGGGGGCGCTCTATGTCGCGAAGAGCTGTTGCGAGTGGATGCAGAAGGGGTTCATCAAGCTTGCGGATTTGGCGATCAAGATCGCCACCCGCTGTGTCCAGCTCCTGGAGAAGATCTTTGACCTGCTGGCCAAGCTGGGTAAGAAGCTTGTTCCCGTCGCTGGGCAGCTCAAGTCCATCTGGGATTTACTGACCGATGGCGAGATACCGTACGTAGACGAGATCGGTGACCTCATCGACCTCGTCGAAGAGGTTCTCGGGCTGTACAGCTCGCTTGAAGAGCTCGTCAAAGGAATCAACGGATACCTCGACCAGATCGGGGCTATCGCCGATGCCGTCGGCAAGGTGCCGTCGATCGGCAGTATGAACGATGCGGCCGAGGTGGGGCGGCAGCTCCAGGAGTCCAAGAAGAAGATGGACGAGAACCGCAAGAAGATCGACGAGGCCAGTCAGCAGATCGACGGCAAGCTCGCCGGGCTCGACAAGCACGCGCAGTAGAAGGGGATCATCGCCATGCCTGCCCTTCCGGACTGGGCGCTCAACTGGAAGACCGACGCCATGGTGGCCGCCGAACGCAACCTCGACGAGGTCGCGAGCCGGGCGGAAGCCGCGATGGCCGAGGCCGATCGCAAGCTCTTCGAGGTGGAAAGCAAGGAGAAGCCACCTTCGCCGGTGGAGATCGCGATGGTCAAGCAGTACGCCACCGGCCCGCAGTCGCCGCCCGAATGGAAGGAGCTCGCGGCCAAGGTGGCCAAGGGCGACTTCAGCTGGGCCGATTACCTCTCCGGGAAAGTGGACAACGATCCCGCCGTGGCCGCCGCGTTGAACGCGACCATTCGCCAGGCCGAGGAAAAAGCCGCGCAGCCGCCGGAGCAAGGCCCCGCGGTAGAAGAAGGCGCCGTTGAACAGAGCGCGCCACCGGCGGGTACGTCAGAACCGAGGCGGACCCCGAGACGCCGCGACCGCTCGCCCGCGGACGAGTTCGACGACTTCTCTCACACCGACTGGCTCCGCTGACGCCGCGCGCGAAAGCGCTCAGGCCCCCGAAGGTGGCTTTCGGGGACCTGAGCGCCCTGAAAGCCACCTTCGGGGCATGTCGCAAGAGTCCGAAGAGGACGGTCAGCGGCCCTGGAGGGACTTCACGTTGTTCCCGAAGGACCAACCCTTCGAGCCGTCCCAGTTGAGCGACCACGTCATCAGGCCCTTGAGCCCGCCGGAGAAGGAGTTCCACGCCTGCGAAACCAGCCCCGTCGACATGTAGCCGCCACCCGCGCCCGGTTGTGCGGGCAGGCCGGGGACCTGCTTGTCGAGCGGGACCTTGATCGTGGTGCCCTGCACGACGAGTCCCGTGTCGAGGCAGCTCGTCTGCACGGTGAATCCCTGCACGGTGCCCGCCTGGTACGAATCGCCCTTGCAGCCGTACATGCTTCCGTTGTAGTACTGCATGTTCAGCCACCAGAGCCTGCCGTTGTCGGCGTACTTCTTCACGATCGGCAGGTACGCGCCCCAGATCGAGCCGTAGGTGACGCTGCCCCCGGTGACGTAGGCCGTCTCGGGCGCCATGGTGAGGCCGAAGTTCGACGGCATCTGGCCGAGCACGCCGTCGATGATCCGGATGAGGTTGGCCTGTGAGGCCGAAAGCGTGGTGATGCTCCCGCTGCCGGTGAGACCGGTTTCGATGTCGATGTCGATCCCGTCGAAGTTGTACTTCTTGAGGATCGGCACGATCGTGGAGACGAACCGGTCGGCCACCGCGGACGAGTTGAGGTCGATCCCCGCGGTCGCGCCGCCGATCGACATCAGGATCGTCGCGCCCGCCGCCTTCGCCTGGCACATCTCGGCCGGGGTGGCGACCTTCACGGTCGAATCCATCCCGTCCTCCCACAGCACGGTGCCGTCGGAGTTGATCACCGGGAACGCGGCGTTGAGGACGTTGTAGCCGTGCTGCGCGATGCGCGCGTCGGTGATCGGGATCCAGCCGAGCGGCGGGTGCACGCCGTTCGACGCGCCGTCCCAGTTTTCCCAGTACCCCTGCAGGACCTTGCCGGACGGCTTCGACTTCACCCCGCAGGTTTCCGGCGGTGCCGCACTGGCCGGGCTCGGCGCGAGCGGCGAAATCGGTGACAGGGCGAGGCCCGCGGCCATCGCGACCCCGAGCATGCGGGTGATCCGACCGACCATGACGAACTCCCATCTCGACAGTGGGATGAAAGGAACAAACGCGGCCGTGCGGCTCAAGATAGCCGCGGTCGAGCGCGGCCCACTACCTACTAACGGGTGGTCTAGACCAGATGGGGGTCAGGTTGGCGGATGGTGCGGAATGCCGCGGACGGTGTGGTCGGCGTAGCCGAGCGCCTCGTCGACGAGCGCGGAGAGGTGGTCGCTGGTGATGCGGTAGTACATCCGGCGCCCGTCCCGGCGGACGTGCACGAGCCCGGCGAGGCGGAGTCGCGCGAGGTGCTGGGACACCGAGGACCGCGACGCGCTGACCTGCGCGGTCAGCGTGCTGACGTCCTGCTCGGTGCGCAGCAGGTGGAGCAGGTGCAGCCGGGTGGGGTCGGCGAGGTGGGCGAGCACTTCGGCGGCCACGCCGAGCTGCGCGCCGTCCACCTGGTGCGCGCCGCCTGCCGAAGCTGATACGTTCTTATGTGCGCACATCGTTGCATATATGTCGCGTCCAGCGGAGATTCACAACGCGACACCTTACCCGGGAGGGGCTGTGATGGCCGATCGCGACACCGAGAGCGGGCATGGGCACGGCCACGGCCACGCGCACCACGGCTGGCTGGCGCGGGCCCGGCACGCGCTTTCGCCGCACAGCCACGACAGCGCGGACCGGTTCGACACGGCGCTCGAAAGCAGCGCGCTGGGCGTGCGGACGCTGGTGTGGTCGTTCGCCGCGTTGTTCACCACCGCCGTCGCGCAGCTCGCGGTCGTGCTGGTCACCGGCTCGGTGGCGCTGCTCGGCGACACCATCCACAACTTCGCCGACGCGCTGACCGCGTTGCCGGTCGGGATCGCGCTCGTGCTCGGCAGGCGCGCGGCCACGCGGCGCTTCACCTACGGCCTCGGGCGCGCCGAAGACCTGGCCGGTGTCGTGGTCGTGCTGGTCATCGCCGCCTCCGCGGTGATCGCCGGCTACGAAGCGGTGGACCGGCTCGTGCACCCTCGGCCGGTGACCGGACTGTGGGCCGTCGCGATCGCCGGGGTGCTCGGCTTCGCTGGCAACGAGATCGTGGCGCGGTGGCGGATCACCGTCGGCCGCCGCATCGGCTCCGCCGCGCTCGTCGCCGACGGCCTGCACGCGCGCGTCGACGGGTTCACCTCGCTCGCCGTGGTGCTCGGCGCGGCCGGGGGCGCGCTCGGCTGGCCGCTCGCGGACCCGATCATCGGCCTGCTCATCACGGTGGCGATCGTGTTCGTGGTGCGGGACGCGGCGAAGCAGGTGTTCGCGCGCCTGATGGACGCGGTCGATCCGGCGCTCGTCGACACCGCGGAGCGCGCGGCGGCCGCGGTGACCGGCGTCCGCGACGTCGATCGCGTGCGGATGCGCTGGATCGGGCACCGCCTGCACGCCGATCTCGCCGTCGCCGTGGACGACACGTTGACCATCGACGCGGCGCACCGCCTTGCACACGAGGTCGAACGCCACCTCGCCGCCGCCGTGCCGCACCTGGCCGCCGCCGTCGTGCACGCCGAACCGGCCACCGGCGCGCACGAGGCACACCATTAGTCCACAGAGGACCGTTCTGCCGGTGCGCGGCCGATCCGCCTGGCGACGGTGATCCCGGTGACGAGCAGGATCACGGCGCCGAAGACCCACGGCCACACCGGAATCGAGTCCGACGGCGGCGCCGGGCGCGGGGGTTCGGCCGCCGCGGCCGGTACCGCGTTCGCCGGGCCCGCGGCGGTGAGGGTGAAACCGATCGTGCCGGACACCGGATGGCCGTCCGCCGAAACGACCCGGTACCGCACGGTGTAGGCGCCCGCCGGGCCGAGCGGCCGCAGCGGTGCGGTGACCTTCGGGCCGCTGACCACGGGCTGACCGCCTTCCCAGTGCGACGCGCCATCGGGTCCGGTCACCGCGAGCTGGGTGAAGCCGTGTTCCAGCGGCTCGTTGAACTCCAGGCTCACCTGGGCTGGTGCCGTCGCGATCGAAGCGTTCTTCGCCGGTGTGCTCGAGACCAGCACGCTGTGCGCGTCCGCTGCCGGTGCGGCGAGCAGTGCGGCCGTGGCGACCAGGAACAGCGTGGCGACCGTTTTCGTACCGAGCGAACGCACCATGACTCCTCGCGGGTAAGGGGATTTCGGGAAAACGGTAGTGAGCGCCCGTCGTGGTGGAGGCGTGCCGGATGAAACAGGTTTGTTAAACGGTTCTCACCGGTGCGCGGGATTTCCGCCCCCGCGACCGTCCGGAGCAAGATCATTTCACTCCGATGGTGGAGTTCCTCGCGCGTTCGCCGGAAGTTCTCACCACCCGACGGCCGAACGCGGGGGAGTGACTTTACGCGCGGTTCATGTGGGGATCACACCGCGAAACCTGGGAACTGGTTTTCTGCTCGCCGTTCGAAAGCGAGTTCACCGCCCGCATTTCCCCAATGAGCCTTTTCAGGGAGGACGAAACCGTGCCTGTGCGACTTCCCGCCCTTCGCCGCGACCACGTGATCGCGGCGAGCCTCGCCGGCGCCGTGGTGGTGGTCGTCGGGTACGCGTCCGGTATCGGGCTGCGGCCGGGTACGTCGGCGGAAGCGACCCCGCCCGCCGACGGCGGCCAGCAGCAGGCGGCGCCCGCTGTTCCCGGTGCCGGGCAACCCGTGCCGGGCGCGCTGCCGCCACCGGACTCCGTTCCTCCGCTGCCCGCCGTGCCGGTGCTTCCCGTTGCGGCGCAACCACCCGACCCGACGCCCCCGATGGAACCGATGCCACCGATGCCGCCGCAGAGCCCCGGCGGAGTCGTCGTGACGCCGACGCCGGGTCCCGGCCCGGAACAACCACCGCCACCGGCGACGACGCCACCACTACCGCCACCGGGGACAACACCTCCGGGGACACCGGTCCCGGTGTGTCAACCCGGTGTGCCGCAACAACTTCTGGACACCGTCGGCGGAATACCGCTGCTCGGCACGCTCACCACGGGGCTCGGCGTCACCGGTCCGAACGGTCTCACCGAGGCGTTGCTCGGCCACTGCGCCACGCAGGCAGCGGGGTGGTGAGCACGTGGATCTCACGGCGGTCAAAGCCTGGTACGTCCTCGCGCGGTGCACCGACTACTTCGGACTGACCCTGTTCGCGGGCGGCTTGTTCTTCATCGCGGTGCTGTGGCCCGCCGGGGCGGAACACCGCCGCGCGCGGGGTGTGCTCGTCACCGGCTGGGTGCTCGGTCTACTCGGGACGGTCGCCGGGATCGGCCTGCAGGGCGCGTGGTCCGCGCAGCGCCCCGCTGCGGACTTCCTGGACTGGGACCTGCTGAGCCAGGTGCTCGGCGGCTCGTTCGGCAGGGTCTGGTTCGCCAAGGCGCTGCTGTGGCTGCTCGGCGGGGTCGTGCTCGCCGGCGCGCTCCAGCGCGGCAGGCGGGCGGTGACCACCGCCGCGTGGCGCGTCGGCGCCGGCGCGGTCGTGCTGGGCCTGCTGCGCACCACGGGACTGACCGGGCACGCGGTGGAAAGCGGGCGGCCGCTGCTGACCCAGGCGGCCGATTTCGTGCACCTGGCCGGAATCTGCGCCTGGATCGGTGGACTGGCGGTGCTGCTCTTCGGCGTGCTTTCCCGGCGCGACCCGGACGAGCTGGCCTCGGTGGTGCCCCGATATTCGAAGCTCGCGATGGTGTCGGTGGCCGCGGTCGTCGTCGCCGGTGCCGTGCTCGCGTGGCAGACGCTCGGCACCGCGGGCCGCCTGTTCACCACCACGTACGGAAACACCCTGCTGGCCAAGCTCGCCGTGCTGGCCGTCGTGCTGCTCATCGCGCAGGCCAGCCGGAGCTGGGTCGCGCGCAGGCTCGACTTCGCGGTCGTGCTGCGCGGCGACGCCGGTGCCGTGCGCCCGTTCGTCCATTCCGTCGCCGCCGAGACCACGCTCGTGGTCGTGGTCCTCCTCGCGGCGAGTTTCCTCGTCACGGCCAGCCCCGGCCGTTGACCGTGCAAGTCCGAAAGGAGTCCTCAATGGACAAGCCCGAAGCCGTCGCCGCGCCGGAGGCGCGACGGCGGACCTGGCCGATCGCGGTGGCGATCCTCGCCATGGCGGTGGCACTGCTCAGCCTCACCGCACTGCGCGGCGAGCGGGCAGGCCAGGCCGCGCCGAGCGCATCCGCGAAGTCGGCGCAGGTCGACCTCGCCGCGCTGGCGAAGCAGAGCCCGATGGCGGTGCCGCTGTACCAGGGCCTGAGCCAGCAGCAGGCCGCCGCGGCCCCGGCGAAGTCGGTCGAGGCGATGGGGTACAAGTTCACCCCGGCCACCATCTCCATCGCCGTCGGCGACACGGTGACGTGGACGAACCACGACACCGCGCCGCACAACGTCGTGGTCACCGACGGGCCGGAGAAGTTCACCTCGCCGACCCTGCAGACGGGGCAAACCTTCAGCCACACCTTCACGAAGGCGGGCACGTACTCCTACTACTGCTCGATCCACCCGGACATGAAGGCCACCCTGACGGTCACCGGGGGCGGCACGCCGCCGACCTCGCCGGCGCCGCCGACCTCGCCGCCGTCTTCGCCGACGGCACCGCCGACGACCCCGACGCACACCATGCCGCCTCCGCCGCCGCCCGGCAGCGGATCCTGCGTGCCGAAGGGCGTGCTGCAGCCGATCATCGACCACATCAAGAGCGCGCACCTGGAGGAGTCGCTCGGGCAGCAGGTGGGTGATCTGCTGAACCTGGACCAGTACATCAAGACCCACACGGTGTGGCTCGAAACCGTGCTGGCCCCGGTGCTCGACGGTTCGGCGGACAAGGTCCTCACCGACACGCTGGCGCCGATCATCGCGCACATCAAGAGCGCGCACCTGGAGGAGTCGCTCGGGCAGCAGGTGGGTGATCTGCTGAACCTGGACCAGTACATCAAGACCCACACGGTGTGGCTGGAGTCGGTGCTGACCCCGCTGCTCAACCAGGCGACCTGCTGAACCCGCTCGATGGTGGCCGGGATTCCCCGGCCACCATCGGCTTTTCCACCACGGAGGCATGATGTCCGACACCGAAATCCTGTACGCCGTCAGCGACACCGGCGAACCCCGCATCCCCGGTGGCTACGTCCTCCGTCGCGCTCGCTGCGTCGTCGAACTGTCGCTGCGGTGCGCCCGTTTTCCGGTGCTGCGCGGGCGGTTCACCGCGACCGAGGGCCGGTTCACCATCATCGACACCGCGGTCTTCGACGCCGACCACGAATTCGTGGTCGTGCTCGACACGGCGTCGCTGCGCAGCCGGTTCTT
This sequence comes from Amycolatopsis sp. CA-230715, assembly GCF_018736145.1. Lineage (GTDB taxonomy): Bacteria > Actinomycetota > Actinomycetes > Mycobacteriales > Pseudonocardiaceae > Amycolatopsis. The sequence continues at coordinate 2,519,306 of NZ_CP059997.1, read as the reverse complement.
CGCGAAGGAGCTGACCCGGCACGCCGCGGAGTTCCCCGACCTCGTCTTCTCCTCGCGGGCGGTCACTTTGGACGGTCGCGCGGTGGAGATCAGCGGCCGGGTCGACCTGCCGTCCACCACCCGCGCGCTGCGGCTGCGCGGCGACCTCCGCTACGTCGACCACGAGCGAATAGTGTTGTGGGCCAAGGGAATCCTGCCGCCAGCGCGCCGAGGGCCGTGGATCGCCCGCCGCCGCATCCACGTCGAGACCGCGATCGAGTTCATCCGATGAGGCGCACCGCCGTGCTGCTCGCCGGACTGTTCCTCGTCGTGCTGGCGCCGCTGGGCGCGACACCCGCGAAGGCGGCCACGTTCCAGGTGATGATGCAGGGCTACGCTTTCTCACCGGCCGCGCTGACCGTCCACGTGGGAGACACGGTCACCTGGATGCAGCACGACGAAGCCCCGCACGACGCGACCACCACCAGCGCCCCGGCGTCGTTCCGCAGCCCTTCGCTTTCCTCCGGCCAGAGCTGGAGCTACACCTTCCGCACCCCTGGTACGTATTCGTACTACTGCTCGGTGCACCCCGACATGCGTGCCACGGTCACCGTGCTCCCCGCGCCCGCCGCGCCACCGGCTCCTGCCCCTGCTCCGGTGAAACCGGCTCCCGTAGCCCCGGCCGCGCCGAGGAAATCCGCTGTCGCGCCGCCGCCCGCCGCCACCCCCGGCGCGAGCCCGCCACCGGCCCAGCCGGTACCCGCCGGGCCGACCCCGTCGGCGGTCGCCGCTCCGCCGCCCGTCCAGGCGCTGCCCCAGCAGGCGGCCGCACCGGTGGCGTCCGCGCCGACTTCGCCGTCACTCGACCCGATGCTGCTCGTCGCCGGTGTCGTCACCGCGGTCGCGATCCTGTGCCTGCTGCTGCTCAGCTCCCGGCCCGGCGAGAAAACCGGTGGTGCGTAAGGAAAACGGTCACCCCTTGGCCCGCCCCCGATAGGCTCGGACCTTCGCGATGCTCCCGCAAGCCCGCCCTTCCGGTGTCTCGGCGTACATCCCGCACCAGGTCCGAGTCCTATTGCGACTGTGGTCGTAGAACACGTGCCGGCAGTCCGGGCAGGCCTTCAGGCGGACCCAGTGCTGCCGCGCCACGGCGTCGACGACCACGGCCAGCACCGAAGCGACGGTGGTGGGGTCACGGGGTGCGTAGACCACGGGGGAGTCTTCGCCGATCGTCGCCAGGACCGGGTGGCGGGCAAGCCAGCCGGTCAGTTCCCGTGGCGCGGACTGCCCGAGCGTGTCGCGGAGTGCCGTGCGCAGGTCGGTCAGCTCGTCGAGATCCGCGCGCCGCGCACGGGGGATGTCCGGAAGCAGCGCCAGCCAGGCCGCGCGATCGGTGCGCAGATCCGGCAGGCCGTCCTCCGGCAGCCGGGTGTCGTTCGGCAGCCGCCAGGTGTTCAAGAACGCCCTGACCTGCTCCAACCGGCCGGGAGCAACGCTCGGTGCAACCATGTATACCACTGTACTAGTTGACTGGTATACGGCTTCTCGTTACCGTTCAATTTCATGAGCGGTAACGGGGGTGTCCGATCAGCAAGTCTGGCCCGGTGGCTCGTTCTGCTGTGCTGCCAACGACTTCCGGTTGCCATGGCACCGCTGGCGCTGCTCTACCTCGGCCGTGCGGCGACCGGCTCACTCGCTTCGGGCGCCTTGCTCGTCGGCATCCACGCACTCGCCGAGGCGCTGGGCGCGGCACCGCTCGGGCGCCGGTTCGACCGCTACCCGGTGCGCCGCGAATTCACCGTGGTGCTGGCGGCGGAGGCCGCTTTCTTCTTCGCGGTCGCGGTGCTCGCCCGTTCGATGCCGCTGGCCGTTCTCGCCGTGCTGGCCGCCGCCGGTGGCGGGATCGCGGCCGGGGCGCACGGCGGCCTGCGCAGTCTCGCGATCCGGCTGGCCCCGGCGCACGCCCGTCCGATACTCGGCGTGGAATCGGCCACGAGCACGGCGATCTGGACGCTGGCGCCCGCGCTCGTCGCCGGGATCACCGGCCTCGCCGGGCCGTACGCGGCGACCTTCGCGATGGCCGGTTTCGCCGCGCTCGGCGCGGTGCTGGCGAGGTGGCAGGCGGAGCCTCCGCCGCATCCGCCCGAGGACACGGCCCCGGTGCGATCGTCCCGGCTCGTGGTTTCTTCGTGCGCGCAGGCCGCGGCCGTGATGCTGGCCGTCGGTGGCCTGACCGCGGCGCTGGTCGACCTGTTGCCGTCGCTCGGGACCGCGGGCGAAACGGCGGGCCTGTGGCTGACCGCGCTCGCCGGGGCGGGGATCCTCGGCGGGCTCGGCTACGGCGCACGGCGCTGGCCGGGACGGCCGGCCACCCAGGCGACCGTCCTGATCGCGCTGCTCTGCGCGGTGGTGACGGCGCTCGGTTTCGTGCACAGCTCCGCACTCGCGCTCGCCATGGTGCTGGTGGTCGGCGCGGCGGAAGCACCGGCCAACGCCGCCCGATCGCTGGCGCTCCAGCAGCAGGTGCCGCAGCGCTCGTGGAGTACCGCGTTCTCCGCGCTCTACGCCAGCTCGGGAATCGGCTACGGCGCCGCGGGGCTGCTCGCCGCCGCCATGCTGAGTGCGTCCGGGCCGCGCGCGGCGATCATCTGCTGCGCGGTGGCCGCGTTCGCGATCGCGGTGGTGGTCGCCGTGTTCGACCGCGGGCGGTCTTCGCGCGAACGGGGCCCGCGGTTCTCCGGCGCGGTTCCGCGGCTAGATCCCCAGGGCGGTCAACCACACGTGGGATAGCGTCGCCGCCGCCTCGTCCAGCGAACCGCCGGTCACCGTGGCCTGGTAGAAGACGCGCTCGGTCATCCACACCAGTGCTTCGGTGACCGCGGCGGCCTCGCGCGGCCCGGATCCGGCGGGGAACCCGGCCCGTTCGGCGATGCCGCGGGTGGTGTCGGCGAGCGCGATCACCGCGGAGCGCCACGCCTCGTCGATCGCCGGAACCGTCGGCGACAGTTCCACCGCGGCGCGCATCACCGTGCCGTGCTCGCGCCACATCCTGGCGGTCTGCTCGACACCCTGACGCAGAGCGTCGCCTGGCTCGCTCTGCCCGCCGTCGTCGGCCGCGTCGATCTCGGCCCGCAGTTGGGAAACGGTCTGCGCGACCAGCGCGGCGAGGACCTCGTTCTTGGAACCGAAGTAGAAGTAGAGCGCGCCGCGCGTGATCCCGGCCGCCTTCGCGATCGTCGCCGCGGTCATGCCGTCCCAGCCGTCGGTGCCCAGCTGGTGTTCGGCCGCGTCGAGGATGGCGCGCTCGCGCAGATCTCCCTTGGTCGGAGTGGCCCTGCGTCGCCCCTGCATCTCGCCCACCACGGGATTCTACCATCTGTCGACTCGATTTGACACTGTGTCGATTTTTCTCGGCACTGTGTAGGCTCGGCTCATGACCAACACCAGGACCTTCCTGATCACCGGCGCCAGCTCCGGCCTCGGCCGTGCCTTCGCCGAAGGGGCGCTCGCGGCGGGCCACACCGTGATCGGCACCGTCCGCAAGCAGGCGGATGCCAAGGCTTTCGAGGCGATGCGGCCCGGCAGATCGCTGGCCCGCATCCTCGATGTGACCGAGGACGACGCGGTTTTCCGCACGGTCGACGAGATCGAAGCCACCGTCGGCCCGATCGACGTCGCGATCGCGAACGCGGGCTACGGGCACGAGGGCGTTTTCGAAGAGTCGACGATGGCGGAGCTGCGAGCCCAGTTCGACGTGAACGTGTTCGGCCTCGTGGCCACCGTGAAAGCGGTGCTGCCGCACATGCGCCGCCGCCGTCGCGGCCACATCCTCGGCATCACGTCGATGGCGGGATTGATCACCGTGCCCGGTACGTCCTTCTACCAGGGGAGCAAGTACGCGGTCGAAGGCATCCTCGAAACCGTCGGCAAGGAGGCGGCGCCGTTCGGCGTGCACGTCACCGCGGTCGCACCCGGGTCGTTCCGGACCGACTGGGCTGGCCGCTCGATGATCCGCACCGAACGGTCCATTATGGACTATGACGAGGTGATGAACCCCGTCCGCGACCACCGCAAGGCGGCCAGCGGCAACCAGCTCGGCAATCCGCGGCGGGCGGCCGAAGCGATCTTGAAGATCATCGACGCCCCGAATCCACCCGCCCACCTGCTGCTGGGCTCGGACGCACTGCGCCTGGTCACCACCGGCCGCGCGGCCGTGGACAAGGACATCCAGGACTGGGCCGACCTCAGCCGGTCCACCGATTTCGCGGACGGCGCGCAGCTCCCCGGCTGACCGGGCGGCGGAGCGGTACGGCGGCACCGGTGCTGAACGTCAACAACCGCGTGCAGATCGCGATCCTGGTGCACGGGGTGCAGCCGAGCTGACACCGGCGTGATCGTTCGCTGGTGGCGCTCGTTTGCTGGCGCTCGTTTGCCGCTGGCGCTCGCGTGCTTCCCGGGCACGGTGAGGGTTTCAGGCACGCCTTCGGCGCGCCGAGTGAAACTGCCGCTCCTCGGTGCGGGTCGCGTCGTTGGTCACCAGCGGCAGTTCCCCTCGGAACGGACATGGTGGTCACCTTGGCGGCCGTACCCGGCTGGCGTCGGTCGGCGCGTTCGTTCTGGCCTTCGCCTGGGAATGGCTGAAGGCCTGGCTTTGGTCGGTCAGTCCGTTGTGGACACAGTGGCTGCCGGGCCGCCAGGTGGCGGCGGGTTTTCTCAGGCGGCGCGGGGTTGGGCGGTGTGGCGGTTCGATCGGGATCTTCGCCAGGGGTCGATGAACTCGGGTGGGGTGAATTCGGGGAGTTCGTTGACCATGCGGAGTGTCCAGTCGCTACGATGTAACAGCCGATGGTGGTGAGCACACAACAGCACGAGATTGCCCACCTCGGTGAGTCCGCCGTGTGCCCACGCGACGACGTGGTGCGCTTCGCAGTGACGGGGCGATCGGGAACAGTTTGGGAACGCGCATCCTTTGTCGCGCACGGCGAGTATGTATCGGATCGCGTCGGTGACCAGACGTTTCGCTCGCCCGACTTCGAGGGGTTGGCCTTTGCCGTCGAGCATCATCGGGATGATTTTGCAGTCGCAGGCCAGGATGCGGGCTTCGCTGGCGGTGATGTCGGTGACCATGTCCAGACACGCTTTGCCCAGTTCGGCTTTGAGGTCGGCCAGGGGGATGGTCACGATCAGATCCGCGCGGCCACCGCTGCGGTTCGGCGACTCGGGATGGCTTGCGGCGAGGGCGACCATTTCCATGAACGCGTCGCCGTACCGCTCCGCCCGGCCCCGCCGCAGCGGGTCGTCGGAGGGATCGTTCGGTTGGGACTGGGCGAGCGGATCCAACAGGGCGAGGGTTTTCGCGGCCGAGATGGGATCGAGGTAGCCGTCGAACTTGGCTGAACCGTCCTTGCGCTGGTGGAAGTGCAAGGCACGGGTGGGGTCGGGGGTGTCGCGGGGTTCGGGCCCGTCGGGGTCGAGGTGGCCGAGGATTTCCTTGCCCAGTTTGGAGATTTGCGAGGTGCCCGCCTTCCGCGCCAACTCCACAAGAGACCGCTCCGCGAACTCCCGATCCTCTACCGGGGTCGTGGCGGGAATTTTCTCCAGCACCCGCACGATCTTGTCCACGTGCTCGGGCGAGATCTCACCTTCCCGCGCCGCGTCTCCGGCCAGCGGTGCGGCAGCGGGGATTTCGGTGCCGTCGATGCTGTGGCTGGGGTTGGTCACCAGTGCCCGCTTCACCAGCTTCTTCACCTCAGGCCCGCTACAGCGCGCGATATCCGCCACCAGGCCGGTCACGCTGGTATATCCCAGATTGCGGGCGCCGCCGTTGTCCAAGTGCGCGATGATGCGGTGGAGGCGGGCTTCCTGCCGCCACCACCGCACCATCTCCTCGCGCAGCAGGACGGCAAGCTCTCGCGCGGAGAGCTGCCACAACTCCTGTTGCGGCGCAAGGGAAAGAGTCTCGGACATGCCTCCAGCTTACCGTCGATCGCACGCATGTTCGATGGTCTGTTCGGGTGAATCGACTACTCTGTCCATAATGGATTCTTGGCGGCGAAGACTGCTGTGGCAACAAAAAGCGCCCCCGGCATCGATGGTGCCGGGGGCGCTCCGGTGGTGGTCAGTGCTGAGCGGTCTTGGTGAGGAAGGCGGCCCAGGCGGTGGGGGAGAGGGTGAGGTGCCCGTTGTCGCGGTCCTTGGTGTCGCGCACTCCGACGGTCGGCGCGAGCCGCACCTCGACACACTCGTTTTGCCCCCCGCCGCTGTAGGTGGACTTCCGCCATTCGCGCGGGTTGGTGGTCATGTCGTCTCCCATCGGTTGATCTGCTCTGCAATCAGAGCCCGTGATTCCTCAGCGGAGTGCGCGATCCCATCGAGGATATCGGCCAACTTCCTGTAAGCGTCGACTTCGTGGCTCTCGTCGAGGAACACGCCGCTCGCGTGGTGTTCGAGATACACAATGGACGGTCGCTTCGGGAAGTCGTACCTCACGAACGGGCCAAGGAGCCCGTTGTGCCAGTTGCCATCGACCGGCACGAGCCGGATGGTCACGTGGGCGAATTCGCTTGCGCGCTCGAGGTGTCGCAGTTGGCCGATCATGACCTCGCGGTTTCCGATCTGACCATGCATCGCGGGGACGCCGATGAGCGCTTGCAGGGTGATCGGCTTGTCGCGGATTATCAAGTTCTGGCGGCCCATGCGCAGTGTTACGAGGTGGTCCACTTCGGCCTCGCTGTTTTCCCCGCCCGATTCGCTCTCGATAATGGCCCGCGCGTAGTCGTGGGTTTGCAACATGCCCGGTACGAACAGCGGCATCCACACCGTCACGGCCTCGGCGGTGCGTTCGAGTTCCATCACACCGGCGAGTTCCTTGGAAACCCCGGGCGGACCGGTGGCGACCCAGTTCGGTCCCGGGTTCCGGGCCATCTCGAGGATGGCTTCTTTCTCATCGCCGGTGATGCCGAGTGCGGTCACGATGGAGACAACCGACTCGTACGACGGGATGCCCTTGCCGGACAGCCATCGGTGCAGCGTCGAGTGCGAGGTGTCCACTCGCTCGGCGAGTTTGCGCATGCTGAGGCCGGATTCCCGCTTGGCGCGTTCCGCTGCCGACCGGAGCACGGCGGACAGCGTGCGATCACGCGAGGTCTCCGCGGGGCCGGTCGGACTGGTTCGTGCCATGAACCAGAGCCTATCGCGCCGATCGTTCGGCCATCCGGGACGGCGCGCTCGGCCGGACCTGCCGCTTGCCCTACTGTCTCGCATGGTTCACTATGGCATGGGACACAATGGGACAGTTAAACCAGGGAGTGGGGATGGGAACGATACTGATGCCGGTGGTCTTGATCGTGTCCGGCCTGCGCTTCGGTCGCCGCCTCGTTCGCGTGCTGACCAGGCGCGCGCCTGTCGAGCAGGTGCGAACACGGGTCGTTCTCGACGAAGCGCACGGTTACGGCCACATCGACGCCTGCAAGCGCGAGGATCTGGTGCGGTGGTTGTGACGCCGTCGTGAGCTGGTACCGCGATCTGCACGGCACCATCGACGACCCCGACGGCACCGGGCCGGTCGACGACGACGGGTACCGGCCCACGATCGGCGGCCTTCGCCATCGGACCCGGTACGCCGTGCCGCCGCCGGACGGCACCGTGGTGCGGACCGCCTGTGAGCTGACCTGGAAGAAGAACAGCGCGCCGAAGAGTCCTCCGGTCGCGGACTGCGAAGCGTGCGAAACCTGAACGCCTACCGGCGCGAAGCCAGCCTGGCGTCCACGCTGACCCGTTCGGCTCCGGTGCACGTCCACCACCCCAGCAGCCCGATCAACAGCCACTCCGGCTGGTAGAAGAGGTTGCTCAGGAACGAAATGGGCGCCGGGTGTTTTTCCAGCAGTGGCGGGGCGATCGTGGTGACCAGCGCGCCCACCATCACCAGCGCCAGCACGAGCGCCGACACGCGAGTGCCGACGCCGATCGCGAGCGCGACGCCGCCGAGCAGTTCGAGGACCGCGACCACGGGGGCGAGCACGTCGGCGAACGGGATGCCGGAGTCGCGGAAGGTCGCGGCGAACGCGCCGGTGTCGGCGAGCTTGCCCACCGCGCCGCTGGTGAACATGAAGCCGACGGTCACGCGCAGGACCAGCATCGGAACCCAGTTGTACTCGCGGACAGAACGAAAAGAACGCATGAAAGATCTCCGGAAATCGGGCGGAAAAGACGACGGCAGGGGCGTCGGTCGGCCTAGATCCGGAGAACGGAGTGGAAGACGGGTTTCACCGCGTGCGCGGGCGGGCGGATCGGCGGCAGCCGGGGAACCTCGTGCGTGGCAGGCGGCGACAGAATGCCGGAAACCGGTGCCGGAAAGGCAGGTGCCGCGGTCTGCGCCGGTTCCCGGTCGGCGGCCTGCGCCGCGACCGGACAGTCCGAAATGGACGCCGCGACCGCGATCCCGTCCGGTGGCGTGGCCGCGGAACCGTGCGCGCAGGCCGGTAAGCCCACCGCGATGGCGAGCGCGCACAGCACCGCGGCGATCGTGGCCACGGCGCGGGTCACCGGCGAAGGGGCGCGCACGAGATCACGGTATCCACCGCGCCCGGTCACCGGCGACCGCGAGTGCGCGCGTTCACACCTTGTGAATGTGCCGTGAATGTTTCCCGTGCGGGCGAGGCCGCATCGGTGAACTCGGTGCGTACCGGGGAAAACCGCGGTGAACGCTCACAGCTCGGCGACCGGCCCTACCGTCGGCCGTTGTCACGGGACACGGCGCCGCGCACCGTACCTGGAGAGCTGGGCAACTCCGCCCGGCGACCGGCACACGCCCCGTGCCGACCCTCCCGGCAAAGGAGAGCTCTCGTGGACCGCACATCCACCAGGCGGAGTGTTCGCATTTCGCTACTGGCCAGCGCCGCGGCCGTCGCGTGCCTCGCGCTGTCGCCGTCCGCCACCGCGGCGACCGGTGACGAGCACGGCATGCCGAACGGTCTCATCAAAACCCAGACGCACACCCAAATCCGCGAAGTCACCCCGATCCGTGCCGCGGCCGCGACCGAGTCCGCGCGCATCTCGAGCCAGCTGAACTACAGCCAGCAGGTCCAGCAGCAGGACCAGTGGTGCTGGGCCGCCGACGGGTCCAGCATCGAGCAGTCGCTGGGCGGCAGCGCGAGCCAGGCGCAGTTCTGCGCCGCGGGCAAGGGCGGCTCCGGCGGCTACTGCGTGAACCAGGGCGCGCAGATCTACGAGATCGTGCGCGGCTTCCAGGGCACCGGTTTCCGCGCGCAGGACGCGAACGGCCCGATCAGCTTCGACTCGATCAAGAGCCAGATCGACGGCGGCATGCCCAGCCTCACCGGGATCTACTGGACCCAGGGCGGCGGGCACGCCGAGGTGATCTACGGCTACGACGCGGGGAACCAGTCGATCATGATCGGCGATCCGTGGCCGAGCTACGAGCGCTACCAGACCTGGGACTACAGCGAGTACAGCGGCTACAACGGCCAGTTCCAGTGGAACGACACCATCGTGAACATCGCGAAGGCGTAGCGAGGACTCATGGGCCGGATCTGCCGGAAGCTGGTTTCGTTGTTCGTGCCGTTGCTGTTCGTGAGTGCGCTCGCCGCCCCGCGGGCGTTCGGTGACGAGGGAGTGCCGCCGGTCCCGCCGTCACCGTCGGACCTCGACGCGGCGGTGCACGCCGCGGCGACACCGCACGCGATCAGTTTCGCGAAGACCAACTTCCGGCAGGTCAACCACATCGACCCCGGCCAGGTTTCGGTCGCGGGCCACGGCACGCCGGTCTACGCGCTGAACCCCGACTTCGTGCTCGGCAAGACCGGCGTGCCCGCCGGGGCGCTGCAGTACATCGCGGTGACCGTGACGGCGCCGGGCGGGGAGACCGCGACGCTGCGGTCCACCTCGAAGGCCCCCGGTGCCTGGAAGGTCGCCAGCGCGATCTCCGGCAACGACGAAGAGGTGCTGAGCAAACGCTTGCGCCCCGGGTCGGTGCTGCTCAACGAACCCCAGATCAACGGGTGGTACGAGCTGACGCCGACCGGGGTGGTGCTGCTGCGGGCGAGCCTGCCGCAGTCACCGGTCGGCGGGTTCGTCTCACTCGCCGACTACCAGCGGCAGGTGCACGAGCGCTATGCCGACAAGATGCCCGGCTCGGACTACCAGAAGAACGGCGGCATCGGGTTCAAGCAGAACGTGGCCACCCCGGCCGAACCCTCGGCGGACAGCGGGGCTTCACCGCTGCTCGCGGCCGGGATCGCCGGTGCCGCGGTGCTGGTCGCGCTCGGCGGCGCGCTGGCACTGCGGCTCCGTGCGAAGAAACGGGACGAAAACCATTAGGAAGTGTTGTGGAAGTGGCGGCTCCGCCGCTTTGGAAACACGAACTAGTCCCACAGGAAGTCGACGCCGGCGAGGCTGGGGCCGAGGGTGTCGAAGTAGGCGCTGACCACGCCGTCGCGGCCGCACAGGAGGGGTTCGCTCAGCAGCGGGTCGACGCCTTCGCGCGCGCGGATGAACCTGGTGCAGCGCACCGGGAGTGCCGCGGGGTCGAAGTGCAGGCGGATCAGGTACACCGACATCGGAGTCCGCACGGCGCGGAAGAACGTCGCCGACGGCACCGGGTTCGCGGTCCGCAGCCGGAAGCTGAACACGTGGACGTCGCCTTCGCCGAGCCTGCGGTCGAACAGCAGCTCGAACACCATGCCCGCCGACGACGGCCGCTTCCGCACCCGGCCGACGCGGCAGCCCTCCACCGCGTGCAGCTCGGTGCCGTGGATGTCGACCTCGGGCTCGCCCTGGTGGGTCACCACGAAGCTGTCCGGGCCGTAGCCGCGCGCGCGAACGACCATCGTGGACCCGACCTCGTAGGCGTTGCCCTTGCCCGACATCCGCACCGTGTCGAGCACGGTCACCACGTCGAGCCCGGCGTTGCACGGGTGGCCGGAAAGATCGGCGAACTCGTCGAGCAGCGCGCTCGTTTCGGCCCAGCTCTGGCTCAGTTCGGGGATGGACGGCAGCCGTTCGTCGGCGTCCGCGGCGCGGTGCTGCGGCCCGATCAGCACGACGAGGCTGTCGCCGGGAAGCCGCAGGACGTTTTCGAGTGCGCGGACCGCGGCGAGCGACCGGGGCACCGACGGGTGGCGGAGCCCGCGCTGCCAGTAGCTCAACGTCGATTCCGCGATCGGGACGCCTTGGGCGTTCAGGCGCGCCCGCAACCGCGAGAGCGGGAGGCCGCGCTGGGTGATGGCCTCGGCGAGCGCGCGATGAAACGGCCCGTAGCGCAACGCGTGGACCAATGCCGGGGGAAGGGGTCTCGCGGGTTCCGTCTCGACGGGTTGCATGGCACACCTCGTAACGCAAGCAGAGGTCAAAAGCATGCGTAGCGCGTGCGTGCACCGCAACCTTCTAACGTCGGGTGCGGTGGGTTCTTCCCGTTCTGGCCTAGTCGCCTTACCCTGCTGTACGTGAAGACTATTCGGATAATGGTCCCCGTCCTGGCCATGGCGGGCGCGCTCGTCGTGGGCACCGCTCCCGCGTCGGCGCAGCCGGTTCCCGTCCGCGCCGAACCCTCGTACCAGACCTGGATCTCCGACGTCGAAAAGGTCACCGGCCCCGCCAACGCCTACCTCGACGAACGGCTCGCGAAACCGGGCGGCAAGCCCGCGCTGGTGTTCGACATCGACAACACCACGCTGGAAACCCACTACCACTTCGACCTGCTGACCATCCCCGCGATTCCGCCGATGCTGGCGCTCGCGAAGCGCGCGAAGGAGCACGGCGCCTCGGTCTTCTTCGTCACCGGCAGGCCGGACATCCTGCGCGATCTCACCGCGGGAAACCTGGCGCGGGTCGGCTACCCGGTCGACGGGCTCTACCTCCGGCCGACGCTGAGCACCGAACCGCTCAACGTGCCCAAGACCCGCTCGCGCACCGAGATCGAGAAGAACGGCTACACCATCGTCGCCAATCTCGGCAACAGCGAAACCGACCTCATCGGCGGGCACGCGGAACGGACCTTCAAACTGCCCGACTACGACGGCCTGCTCGACTGAGGAGCTTCACAAGGTGAACCGCTGCCCGTCGCGCGCGATCGCGGCGGGCCCGCGGTAGGCCTTGCCGATCGCGTCGAACCACACCCTGTCGTCGAGGCCGGGCGGGTCGTAGTGGCTGACCACCACCTTCCCCGCCGCCGCGGCGGCGGCGACCTCACCGACCTGCTCGGCCGAGGTGTGCGAGCGCTGGTGGTACACCGAGTTCAGCGTGAAGATGCACTCGTGCACCAGCAGGTCGGTGCCGCGCGCGAGCCGGACCACGTTGTCCGACTTGACCGTGTCGCCGGAGAACGTGACGGATTTGCCGGTGGCGGTGTCGAACCGGAACGCGAAGCTCGGGAAGACGTCGTAGTGCGGCACGAGAATCGCGGACACGCGGACGTTTTCGTCGTGGTACACCCCGAACGGCTCCATCGGCGGCGCGGTGTTCCGGTGGTCCGCGCCGACGTGGGGGAGCCGGATGTCGTGCGGCTCGGCCAGTTCGCGGATGTCGATGATCCCGGCGTCGCGGTTGAAGACGTTGGAGCTGTAGGCGAACGCCTTGTGCAGATTCTCGGTCAGGTCGACCGTGCCCGGGGTTTCCTGGTGCCCGCCGACGTGCGACGGCGGCACGCCGACCCGGCTCGGCGGGAGCCCGCCCGCGCGGCCGGGCCCGTGCACCGGCACGCGGTGCGTCGGCTTCGGCGGGAACGGGCCGTCGCCCGGTGCGCCTGGCACGTTCGTGAGCCAGCCGGCGCACAGGAAGTAGTCGTAGAAGTCCGCGATGTGGTCGGCGTGCAGGTGGGTCAGGAAGATCGCGCCGAGATCGGCGAAGGTCAGCCCGGATTCGACGTACTGCGCCACCGTGCCCCGGCCGCAGTCGACGACGTAGGCGCGCCCGCCGGTGACCAGTGCCGAGCCGATGCCGACGCGGCCGCGTTCGACCGGCGGCCCGGCCGTGGTGCCGAGCGTGATCAGCGTGTCGGCCGACAGATCGAGCTTCTCCGTTGCCACCGCTTCCGCGCTCCCGCCCGCGACCGCGGAAACCGCGGCGAGACCGGACAATCCGAGCGCGGCGCGCCGGGATGTTCCTGACTGGGACATGGATCTTCCTTTCCTCGTCGCGAGGGTACGGCCCGCGGGCGGTGCCGGACACCCTGCGAAAGGAGAGAACCCCACCGCCGTGGTGGTGCGGGCTACACCACGGACAGACGGGCTCGTGCGGTCGAGCGCAGCCGCTTTCCGACCCTACGTTTGCGTGGTGGAAAGGGAGACGATGAGAACACGGGGACGCACGGCGGCACGGGCCGAGGACAGTCCACAGAGGACTTACGCGCTCGCGCTGGAGTCGGTGCGCAAGGTGTACGGCTCCGGCGACGGCGCGGTCACCGCGCTCGACGGGGTCACGGCGGGGCTGCGCCGCGGCAGTTTCACCGCGGTGATGGGGCCGTCGGGGTCGGGCAAGAGCACGTTCCTGCACTGCGCGGCCGGGCTCGACCGGCCGGCCTCGGGGCGGGTGCTGCTGGGCGGCACCGAGTTGTCCGGGCTGAGCGAAACCCAGCTCACCGAGCTGCGCAGGCAGCGCATCGGGTTCGTTTTCCAGGCGTACAACCTGCTGCCTTCGCTGACCGTCGAGCAGAACATCACGCTGCCGCTGCGGCTCGCGGGGGAACGGGCCGATCGGGCCTGGCTGCGCGAGGTCGCCGAGCGGGTCGGCATCGCGGCGAAGCTGGGGAGCCGTCCCGCCGAGCTGTCCGGCGGCCAGCAGCAGCGGGTGGCGATCGCCCGTGCCCTGGTAACCAGGCCGGAGGTGCTGCTGGCCGACGAACCCACCGGCGCGCTGGACACCCGCACCGGTCGCCAGGTCCTGGAGCTCCTGCGCGGACTCGTGGACTCGACGGGGCAGACGGTGCTGATGGTGACGCACGACCCGGTGGCCGCGTCGTACGCGCACAGCGTGCTGTTCCTCGCCGACGGGCGGTTCGCCGGTGAGCTGAGCGCCCCGACGCCGGACGCGGTCGCCGAGCGCATGACCCACCTCGGGGAGTGGTGAGCGTGCGCGACCTCGCCTGGCAGACGATCCGGGCGCGCAAGGCGGGATTCGTTGGCGCGTTCCTCGCGGTGCTGTGCGGTACCGCGGTGGTCGCCGCGTGCGGGATCTTGATGGAGTCGGGGATCAGCTCGGGGGTGCCGACGCAGCGCTACGCGGGCGCGTCCGTCGTCGTCGGCGGGCACCAGACGGTGAAACCGCCGGACGTCGCGGCGATCGAATCCCAGCAGGTGACCGAACAGCCGCCGCTCGCGGCTTCGGCGGCGAACCGGATCTCGGGCCTGCCGGGGGTGCGCGCGGCGATCGGCGAGGTGAGCTTCCCGGCGGACGTGATCACCGAGAGCGGCCCGGTGACCGGGAAACCGTCGTTCGGGCACAACTGGGCGGCCTCGGCCTTGGCGCCGTTCACGCTCCGGGCCGGTGCTCCGCCGTCGGCACCGGACGAGGTCGTGCTCGACGCCGAACTCGCCAGCCGGGCCGGGGTTTCCATCGGTGGGCGGGTGAAGATCGCGACCACCGGCGGCCCGGTTTCCTACCGCGTGAGCGGAATCGGTGCCGGGTTCTCCCGTCAGTCCACAGTGTACTTCTCCGACGCGCGGGCTGGTGCCCTGTTCGGACGGCCCGGTCAGGTGAGCGCGATCGGGGTGCTCGCCGAGAACGGGACCGACCCGGGCGACCTCGCCGACCGGATCGAGGAAACCCTTGGGGCTAAACAGGTTTCGGTGACCTCGGGGGGCGAACGGAGCACGGTCGAATTCCGCGACGTCGGCCAGACGAGGACGATACTGATCGGGATCTCCGGCTCCTTCGGTGGAACCGTGCTGATGGTGACGGTGTTCGTCGTGACCGGCACGCTGGCGCTGGCGATCGGGCAGCGGCGCCGGGAATTCGCGCTGCTGCGGGCGATCGCGGCCACTCCGAAGCAGATCCGCAAGCTCATCGGGGTGGAAACCACGCTGGTGGCCGCGATCGCGGCGGCACTCGGCAGCGCCGCGGGCATCGCCGTCGCGCAGGGACTGCGGTCCGCGTTCGCCGCGATCGGTGTGGTGCCAACGGATTTCGCGTTGACGATCGGGCCGTTGCCGCTCGTCGCCGCGTTCCTGCTCGGGCTCGGTGCGGCACGCGTCGGCGCGTGGGCGGCGGGAAGGCGGCCGTCGAAGATCTCACCCGTCGAAGCGCTCGGCGAAGCCGCGGTGGAACGGCGCGAACTCGGCAAGGCGCGCGTTTTCACCGGTGGCGTGTTCGTCGCGCTCGGCGTGGGCGCGTCGACCGTGCCGCTGTTCGTGCGCAGCGAGGACGCGGGTGCGTTGAGCGGTGTTTCCGCGCTGCTGCTCGTCGTCGGGCTCGCGCTGCTCGGCCCGAAGGTGGTCGCGCTGGCCGTGCGGCTGATCGCGGGGCCGCTGAGCCGGGTGTCCAGGGTCGGCGGCTACCTCGCCGCCGCGAACACCCGTGCCAACACCCGGCGCATGGCCGCCGCGGTCACCCCGCTGATGCTCGCGGTGGGCTTCGCGATCACGAACTTCTTCAGCCAGGCCACCACGACCGCCGCGCTGCAGGAGGAGACCCGGCTGGCGACGACGGCCGACCAGGTGCTCACCAGCACCACCGGCAGGCTCTCGCCCGAGGTGGCCGAAGCGGCGCGGCGGGTCCCCGGC
Source organism: Amycolatopsis sp. CA-230715 (assembly GCF_018736145.1). Taxonomy (GTDB): domain Bacteria; phylum Actinomycetota; class Actinomycetes; order Mycobacteriales; family Pseudonocardiaceae; genus Amycolatopsis. Next base: position 2,503,593 of record NZ_CP059997.1, on the reverse strand, counting down.
GTCGCCGCGGCGACGTCAGTGGTTCGGACCACCATCTTCATCACGAGGGCCGAAGGGGACGGGAAGGCCGTCGAGAAGAAACCGGCGCAGGGACTCGACGGCGCGCAGGCCCGCGGTCCGCTCGATTTCGGTGCGGTACAAGGGAACTTCGCCGATCTGAGCAGGGACACCGTGGCACTGAGCGCGTCGGAAGCGAGCTGGCTGGACAAGAAGATCGGTGACCCGGTCGAGTTCTTCTTCGCCGACGGCGCGCCCGCGAACCTGCGGCTGGTCGCCACCTACGAGCGGGACTTCGCGTTCGGCGACTTCGTGCTGCCCGCCGCGCTCGCCCGCGAGCACACCACCGACCGCATGGACAGCTCGGTGCTCGTGCGGCTGGCACCGGGCGGCGAAGGCGCCGCCGCCGGGCTGCGTGGACTCGCCGGGCAGTACCCGGGGCTCACGGTCGGCGGCAAGGAGGCCGTGCAGTCGGCCGACCGCGGCGACGCGTCCGTCCAGTTCTGGGTCAACCTGGTGGCGATCGGGGTGATCCTCGCCTACATCGCGATCTCGGTCGGCAACACGCTGGTGATGACGACCGCGCAGCGGCGGCGCGAATTCGCCCTGCTCCGGCTCGTCGGCACCACGCGCGGCCAGGTGCGGCGCATGATGCGGGCCGAGGCGTTCGTGGTGACCGGGATCGCGATCGTGGTCGGCTCGCTCATCCCGGTGCTCCCGCTGGCGGTGCTGAGCATCGGCTTCACCGGCAGCCCGGTGCCCGCCGGGCCGATCGGGGTGTACCTCGGCATCATCGGCGCGGCGGCGTTGCTCGGCCTGCTTTCGCTCGCGGTGTCCACCCGGCTCGGCCTCCGGGCCCGTCCCATCGACGCCATCGGCCTCCGCGAATAGGTCCCGTATGCCTTTCGGGGTAGCCCGCTCGACGGAGGCCGGACGGGAATTTACCGACCGCGGAGGGTCGTGCCCAGCGGGTCGCGTGCGGTTTTCTCTTCCTGAAAGGTTTTCGACGGATCGGAGGAGCACGGGATGGGCACGACCCGGGGATGGGTACGGCGAGGTTTCACTGTGGCGGTGATCGCCGCGCTCGTCGCCGGGTGCACCAGTGCGGGCGCGGGGCAGCCGAACCCCGCGCCCGCCGGTCCCGAACAGGTGGGCCCGCTGGCCCGCTTCTACCGGCAGGTCCTGAAATGGGAGCTGTGCGAGCAGTTCCTGTGCGCGCGGCTCACCGTGCCGATCGACTACGCGCACCCCGACGGCGGCACGTTCTCGCTGCCGTTGAAGAAGGCCCCGGCGACCAAGCCCGACCAGCGGATCGGCACGGTCGTCGCCGGTGCGGGCGGGCCGGGCCAATCGGGTGTCGCGATGGTGGAGGACATCGGCGAGAACTGGCCCGCGCCGGTCCGCGAGCGGTTCGACGTCGTGAGCTTCGACCCGCGCGGGGTCGGCGGCAGCGAGCCCAAGCTCCGCTGTGACACCCAGGGCGAGCCGACCGGCCCCGTCCCGGCGAACCTGCCGCTGATCGGGCCCGCGGTGCCGCGGCAACGCCAGTTCGCCGAAGCGTGCCTGGCGCAAACGGGGGAGAACGTGGTGCGGCACCTCGGTTCCGCGGACGTGGTCAGCGATCTCGACGTGCTGCGCGCGGTCACCGGGCAGGAAAAGCTGACCTACGTCGGCTTCTCCTACGGGACCAGGGTCGGCCAGCTCTACGCCGACCGGTTTCCGAACAAGATCCGCGCGATGGTCCTCGACGGCGTCGACAACCTGTACCTCGATTGGCGCGAAGATCCGGTCCAACAGGCCGAGGGCGCCGATCTCGCGCTGCACGCCTACGCGAAGGAATGCGCCGCCCGCACCGGAAAACCGTGTCCAGGAAAGAACGAAGGCGAAATCCTCGCCACCGTGGACCGGGTGCTCGCGGGGCCGGACGGCGATTCGCTGCGCTCGGTCATCGGCACCAAGGTGCCCTTTCCCGCGGAGTGGCCCGCGCTTTCGGAGGAGTTGATCGCCGCCGAAAGCGGCACCGCCGCCGATGACTCCGGGGAGGATTCCGATGACGAGGAAGACCCGGAGAAGTCCGACGACACCGTGCTCGCCGTGGTCAACTGCCTCGACCGGCCGCATCCCACCGATCTCGCCGCCTACGAGGAGACAGCGAGGCGGCTCAGGGCGGTGTCCCCGGTCAACGACGGTTCGGAGCTGGCGAGCTGCGCCTTCCTGCCCACCTCGACGGTGCGGCCGAAGACCGTGCGCGCCGAGGGCGCGCCGCCCGTGCTGCTCGTCGGGACCACAGTGGACGCCGCGACCCCGTACCGCTGGGCGGAAGCGCTCAGCGAGAGTATGCCTTCGGCGGTCCTGCTGACCAACGACGACGTCGGGCACGCCGTCTACGGCGGCACTTCGCCGTGCGTCGACGCGGACGTCGACCGCTACCTGATCGACCTCATCCCGCCCCCGGCACCGGCAAGGTGCACGACCGGTTCGGGCGGCTGAGCCCGATCCGTGTGATGCTTTCCGCGGCACGGAGAACGGAGCGGCGGGGCATGCGGCAGCAGACGGCGTGGTGGCGACGGCCGGTGGTGGCCGTCGCGGCGACCGATGCCGTCCTCGCCGCGTTCGTGGCCGTGCTGACCGTCGTGCTGGCCGATCTCGTCCCGGCGTGGGGCTGGCCCGGCGTGCTGGAATCGACGACACCGGTGCTGGCGGGGGTACTCGCCTGCGCCGCGGTGCTGATCGGGCTCCGGCACGTCGCCTGCTCGGTGTTCGCGCTGCTGGGCGCGGCCGTGCTGTTCGGCCTGTTCCCCGCGACCGGTGCGGTGCTCGCCGCCGTCGCCTACGGCGCGGGCGGGCGGCTGCGCACCGCGGGCCGCCGGTGGGCGGTGCTCGGCCCCGGTGTGCTGATCCCGGTCGCGGTGGTGCTGCTCACCCAGCCCGCGTTCCGGTGGAAGTACGTCGTGGTGGTCATCGCCATTTCGACGATCCTCTGCATGGCGGTGCCGTGGCTCGTCGGCACCGTGCAGGCGCAGCAGGCCAAGCTCGTCGTCGCGCTGGGCGAGCGCGCCGAATTCCTCGCGCAGGCAAGGCATTTCGCGCGCTCGGAGGCGCGGCTCGAGGAGCGGTCGCGGATCGCGGGCGAGATGCACGACCAGCTCGGGCACCGGCTCAGCCTCATCTCGGTGTACTGCGGCGCGCTCGAAGTCGCCGCGAAGGGCCAGGAACCGAAGCTCTACGAGGCCGCGCACCAGGTCCGTTCGACCGCGAGGACCGCGCTCGACGAGCTGCGCCATTCGCTCGGCGCGCTGCGTCCCGACGACGAACCCGCCGATACGGAGGAGGCGACCGGGACCGAAGCGGACGTGGCGCGCCTCGTCGAATCCTCGCGCGCCGGGGGCATCGACGTAACCCTCGACTGGCGCGGTCCCGATCTCGTTTCCGCCCCGCCGCCGTTGCGCCGCGCGGTGCACCGCGTGGTGCGGGAGGCGCTGACCAACGTGCACAAGCACGCCGCCGCCGCACCGGTGACGGTCACCGTCGAGCACGGCGAGCGGGTGCTGGTCGAGGTGCGCAACGGTCCCGAACCCTCCGGCGCCGCACCGGAACGGCTGCCCGGCACCGGCCGCGGCCTGGTGGCGCTCCAGGAACGCGCGCGCCTGCTCGGCGGCACGCTCACCGCGGGCACCGAGGACGGCGGCGACTTCGTCGTGTCGATGTCGCTGCCGACCGGCGCGCCAGCCCCGGTGCGCGGGCCGTCCAATGTGGACGAACCGGTTTCCCCGGACGAACCCGTCGCGGCGACGCGGCCCGCCGTGCGGCTCGCGGCCGGGCTGCTGCTGGGCATCGGGCTGGCGGCGGTCGACGCGCTGCTGCTGATGACCCTCGCGGTCGTGCCGCCGCTCGCCCCCGCGGACAGCGACAACCCGCTCGCCAGCGTCCGGCTCGGCATGACCGAAAACGAGGTCGAGGAGTGGTTCGGCCCGAACGAACCCGCGGCGGAGATCGCCGCGACGGGCCACGAACCGCCGCGACCCGCCGATACCGAATGCACCTACGTTTCGGCCGACGACGAGCCCGATTCCGGCACCGCGGCGGTGTTCCGGTTCTGCTTCGGCGAGGACGGGCTCGTGGACAAGACCTGGTTCGAGATCCCGGTGCCCGAATGATCCGCGTCCTGCTCGCCGACGACGAACCCCTGCTGCGCGCCGGGGTCGCGCTGCTGCTGAGCCACGCGGACGACATCGAGGTGGTGGCCGAGGCCGGTGACGGGGCGGAGGCGATCGCGGCGGTCCGGCGGCAGGAGATCGACGTCGCGCTGGTCGACATCAGGATGCCGAAGGTGGACGGGCTCGCCGCGGTCGAAGAGATCGCCGTGGTCGCCCCGGACGTGCGGGTCATCGTGCTGACCACGTTCGGCGACGAGGCCTACGTGGCACGGGCGCTGCGGGCTGGCGCGGCCGGTTTCCTGCTCAAGGACGCCGAGCCGACGCAGATCCTGCACGCGGTGCGCGCCGCGACCGCGGGCGACGCGGTGCTTTCGCCGCGCGTGACCCGGCGGGTCATCGAACGGAGCCTCGCCGCCGATTCCGCCTCGGACCAGCGCGCCGCCCGTGCGCGGGAACGCCTCCGCCCGCTGACCCACCGCGAACGCGAAGTGCTGGTGATGCTGGGCCGCGGCATGGCGAACGCCGAAATCGGCCAGCGGCTCGACCTGTCCGCGGGCACGGTGAAGGTGCACGTGAGCCGGATTCTGGTGAAGCTCGGCTGCGCGAACCGGGTGCAGGCCGCCATCCTCGCCAACGACGCGGGCCTGCTCGCCGAATAGCGGGCATCGCACGAGGGAAGGTCCACTGTGGAGCAGGGGATACTCCACAGTGGACCTGGCTACTGCTCGACCCCGGTGAGCGCGCCGTGGCCGCCGGTGTTCGGCAACGGCCACGGTTGCACCCCGCCGGTACCGGTCACCGGCGGGTCCGGCGGCGGGGTCGGCGCCGCGCTCCGCTGCCCCAGCCAGCTCAGCACCGGGCCGAGCTGCGACTTCAGCGTGTTCACGTTGTGCCCCGCGTCGGGGATGGTCCAGGTGAACAGCCTCGTCGGCGCGACGAGCGCGGCCTTGATCGCGTCGATGGCGGCGAGTTCGTCCGGTTCCCGCTGGCCCGCGACGGCGAGGACGTCGAGCGCGGCGGGGTTCTTGTGCAGCGTCTTGCTGACCGTGTTCGCGTCCCCGATGTCGGCGCGCCCCTTGAACAGGTCGCCGCCGGTCTCCACCCCGGTCTGCGCCTTGTCGTAGCCGCTGACGCTGACCACGTTCGCGTACCACTGCGGGTGCCGCGCGGCGAGGTTCATCGCGCAGTAGCCGCCGGATGACCAGCCCGCGAGGGACCACGCGCGCCGTTCCGGGGACACGCGGAGGGTCTGCACCGCCCACTGCCGGATGTCTGCGGACAGGTAGGTGTCGTTGGCGCCGCCGCCGACCGCGTCGACGCATTCGGAGTCGTGGTTGATCCGGGGCTGCCCGCTGGGATCGGGGATGATCACGACCGACGGCGGCAGCTTGCCCTTGGCGATCGCGGCGTCGAGCGCGTCGGGCAGCTTGTAGGTATTGATCGCCACCTCGGGCCCGGACGGGTAGTTCGGGAACCATTCGATCACTCCGAAGAGGCGGTCGTGCCACGCCGGATCCGCGTAGGCGGCGGGGAAGTAGACGTTGACGTCCCGCTCGATCCCGGTGCGCTTGCCCTTCACCGGCATGTGCACCGTGGATCCCTTGCCCTGCAGCGCGCGCTGATAGTTGGCTTCGGCGAGCCTGCCCAGCCCCGAGCCGTTGGCGCCACCCTCGCCGTTGGTGCCCTCGCCGGGGTTCGCCGAGGTGCCCAGCAGCGAGCCGAGGGTGGGGAAGAACCCGCCGACCATGTTGAGCGCGAGCCCGCTGGAGAGCAGTACCAGCAGGACCGCGAGCACGGTGGACGCGCTGCGCAGCGTGCGCTTCCACCGCCACTTGTCCCAGAACCATGGCACCGCGACGACGGCGAGCAGCGCCAGTACCGAAACGATGATGAGGCCGAGTGAGGAATCCAGCCGAATACTGCTCGCGTGCATGTTTTCAAGACGCCTTATGCCAGGTAAAAGTTGTCACGGATGATCCGGTTTTCCCCGCATTTTCCGGACAACCCGCCCAGTACCCCTTGTGAGTCGGCTCACCAGGGGAGAGAAAGGCCAGCTTACCAGGGCGGATCGGGCAATTAATCGGGCATCTCGCGCGGGGTAGTGTCGGAGTGCATGACGACGAGGACGGTGAGCATCGACGACGCGCTGCGGGTCGTGATCGCGATGCACAGGCTGATGCGGAGCCTGCGGCGCAGTAGCAACACCGGGTCGGTGCACCCGACTCAGCTCATCGTGCTCGCCCTGCTCGCGCAGCACGGCCCGATGCGCGTCGGCGCGCTGGCCGAGCGCGTGCCGTGCTCCCAGCCGACCGCCACCACCGCGGTCGCCGGCCTGGAAGAGGCCGGGCTGGTCCAGCGCGAGCCCGACCCCCGTGACGGCCGCGCGACCCACGTCGTCGCCACCACGGCTGGCGAGGAGACCATGCGGTCCTTCGCGCGCTGCGAGGCCGAAGCGCTCGCGGACAAGCTGTCGGAACTGCCGCCCGAAGACCTCGAACTCCTGCTCGACGCGACCCCGGTGCTGGCCGCGCTCGCGGAGCAGCCGGTGCGCGCCCCGCGCTGAACCGTCACTGCCACGCTTCGGCGAGCAGTTCGTAGGAGCGCACGCGGTCGGCGTGGTCGTGGGTGATGGTCGTGATCGCGAGTTCGTCGGCGCCGGTCGCTTCCTGGAGCTGTGCCAGTTTCGCGGTGACCGTCGCCGGTGAGCCGGTGAACTGGGTGGCGACCCGGTCCGCCACGAGCTCGCGGTCTTCGTCGGTCCAGTGAAGCGCTGCCGCGCTTTCGGGGCTGGGGAACGGGATCGCGCCTTCGAACCGCCGGATGCTCCGCACCCACGCCGCGTACCCGGCCGCGAGCCGCCGCGCGTCCTCGTCGGTCTCGGCCACCACGACGTCGGCCGAGACCGCCACGTACGGCCGGTCGAGCGCGTCCGACGGCTCGAACGCGGCGCGGTAGGCGTCCACCGCTTCGAGCACGGTGGCCGGGCTGACGTGGTAGTTCGCCGCGAAGCGGAGCCCGTTCGCCCCCGCGACGGTCGCGCTCAGCCCGGCGCTGCTGCCGAGGATCCACACCTCGACGTCCGCGCCTTCCCCCGGCGTGGCGTGCGCTTCGACGCCGTCCGGTGTGCGGTACGTGCCACCGAGCAACGCGAGGATGTCGGCGACCTGGCCCGCGTAGTCGGGCGGTTGCCCGCCCCCGGGGCGCAGCAGCGCGGAGTTCGCGGCGAACCGGTCCGAGGTGGTCAGTTTCGCGACGTCGACGGACGCGGGCTTCGGGATGAGCAGTCCGTTCGGCGCGGTCCGTTCGACCACGCCGGTGGTGTCCCGCCGCGCACGCTCCTTGAGCAGCTGCGGCCCGCTCCGGCCGAGCCCGAGGTCGATCCGGCCGGGGTGCAGCGCGTCGATCAGGCCGAATTCCTCCACAGTGGACAGTGCGGTGCGGTGCGCGAGCTGGACACCGGCGGAGCCGAGCCGGATCCGCTCCGTCGCCGCGGCCACGAGCGCGATCACGACCGAGGGTGAGGCGCCCGCGACGCCGGGGTTGAAGTGGTGCTCGGCGAACCAGTACCGCCGGTAGCCCGCGCGCTCCGCCCGTCGCGCCAGATCGACGGTGTTGCGGACCGCGTCACGCGTGGTGGCGTCCGCGGAGATCGGGACGAGGTCGAGTACCGAAAGCGGGATCGGGGACATGTGTGCCTTTCAGTTCGCGTCCGGCCACGGAAACCAGTGTGCGGGCGATTCCGCGCACGGGGAGCGGGTGATCAAGGAGTGGGATTTTCCACCGTGCGGGAAGCGTTGACCGCGTCCGCGCGCGGTGGTGCTATCGAAAACACGAATCGGGGCAGCCCATCGGAGGAAATCTCATGACCGCGTCCGTCGTCCGCGTAGCCACGGAGACCGGCGGGATCGGCGTGCACATCCGCCTGTCGGACCAGGCGGGTTCCGCCGACTACCCCGGCCTGGTCGCCGACGTCACCGAGGCGATCGACGCGGTGCTCGCCCGCCGCGGCACCGGCGTCACCGTGCCGCCGCAACGAGGAACCGCGGGCGAGCCCCTGGTCATTCACCTCGCTTCGCGGCAGGTTTTCGCGCACGGAGAACCGGTCCGCCTGACCAGACTGGAGTTCGACCTGCTGGAGTTCCTGTGCACCCGTCCCGGCGCGGTGCACGACCGGAAGACCCTGATGCGCGAAGTGTGGGGAGAACCGTACGGGCACGGCTCCCGCACCATCGACGTCCACATCCGGAAACTGCGGGAAAAACTGGGCGCGGGCACCGCGAACATCACCACGCTGATCGGCGTCGGCTATCGTTTCGACGGGTCGGGCCGCGCTTTGGTAGCTTGACGCCTCCACCCGTGTGACCGGAGGAGCTTGGGGAATGACGGCAGGGCGGCCGATACCCGCGCAGGACGACGTGCTCGAGTACTTCAGCGCGCTGTCGAACTGGGGGCGGTGGGGCGACGAAGACGAACTCGGCACGCTGAACCACATCACCGACGACGTCCGGCTGGGCGCGGCGCGGGCAGTACGCCACGGCAGGAGCGTGTCGTGCTCGTGGGAGGTGGCCGTACCGGAGGAGATGGAGCGGTCGACGACGACGTGCCCGTGCTTCGCCGACACGCCGGGTGTCGAGAACATGCCGCTGCCCGGCCTCCGCAACGACCGGCACTGGGGTTATTCGAACGAGCGGCTCGGCATCCTGTTCCACGGCAACACCATCACCCACGTCGATTCGCCGTGCCACATCTTCTGGGACGGCAAGATGTACAACGGGCGGTCGCACTCGCTGGTCGACGCCGAGACGGGCTCGGCGTGGGGTGCCGTCACGGCGGCGGCGAACGGGATCGTCACGCGTGGTGTCCTGCTGGACATCGCGAAGGTCCGCGAGGTGCCGTGGCTGGAACCGGGCGAGGGCGTGTTCCCCGAGGACCTCGAAGCGGCCGAGCGTCGCCAGGGCGTGCGGGTGCGACCCGGCGACGCGGTGCTCCTGCGGACCGGCTACGGCCACGCCCGGCACGAATCCGGCGTGTCCGGCGGTGTCACCCAGGCAGGCTGGCACGCGTCCTGCCTGCCGTGGCTGCACGACCGGGAAGTCGCCCTGATCGGCGCCGACACCCCGCAGGACGTTCAGCCGTCGGGGTACGAAGACCTGGCGATGCCGGTGCACACCGTGGGCCTCGTCGCGATGGGCCTGTGGCTGCTCGACAACTGCGACCTGGAAGCGTGCACGGCGACTGCCGCCGAACTCGGTCAGTGGGACTTCCAGCTCGCGGTCGCGCCGGTTCGCTTCGCCGGTACGTCCGGCAGCCCGGTCAACCCGATCGCCACGTTCTGACCCATGCCCGACCCGTAGTCCATCTCCTTGCGGTCGTCCAACCATGTGCCACATCTATCGAGACACGACATCTCAAGATCATTCTGTTAGGCCCCCTTGAGCAACAAGCTCAGGCGGCGCGGGGTTGTGCGGTGTGGATGGTGTTGGTCCGGGGTCTTCGCCAGGGATCCAGGAACTCCGGTGGGGTGAACTCGGGCATCCCGTTAACCATGCGGACTTTCCAGTCACTGTTGTGCAAGAGGCGGTGGTGGTGTCCGCAGAGGAGGACGAGGTTGCCGAGGTCGGTGGTGCCGCCGTTCCACCATTCTCGGACGTGGTGGGCGTCGCAGTGGCGGGGCTTTCGGTTGCAGCCGGGAAAGGAGCAGCCGCCGTCGCGGATGGCGAGCATGAGGCGGAGGCCTTCGGTCACGATTGGCTTGGCGCGCCCGTATTCCAGGGGTTGACCGTCAGTGCCGAGCACGGCGGGGATGACTTTGCAGTCGCAGGCGAGGATGCGGGCTTCGCTCGCGGTGATGTTCGTGACCAGGTCGAGGCAGGCTTGCCCGAGTCCTTTTTGGAGGAGTTCGAGGGGGATGGTGATGACGATGTCGCCTCGGGTGCTGCTGTGGTTCGGCGCATCCGGGTGACTCGCGGCTAGGTTCACGATCTCCATGAAGGCATCCCCGTAGCGCTCGGCTTTGCCGCGCACCAGGGGGTTGTCCTCTTTATGGGGCAGTGCCAGAGGTTCTAGGAGTGCGAGGGTTTTCGCGCCGGACACCGGGTCGAGGTAGCCGTCGAATTTGATGGAGCCGTCTTTGCCTTGGCGGTATCGGAAGGCGCGTTTGGGTTCGGGGGTGTCGCGGGGTTCGGCGCCGTCGGGGTCGAGGGTGTCGCGCAACCGTTGGCCCGCGGCGGCGACCTCCGCCGTGGTGGCGTTCCGAGCGAGATCGACCAGAGTCTTCTCGGTCTTCTCCCGCTCCTCGACCGGTACGGTGTCCGGGATGGCCTGCAGTGCCGACACGATCCCATCCACATGCAGTGGCGAGATCGCGCCTTCGGCGGCGGCTTCTCCGGTCAGCGGCGCCGCAGCGGGAATTTCCGTGCCATCGATACCCCGGCTGGGGTTGATCGCGAGCGCCCGCGCCACCAGTTTCCGCACCGCGGCCGAGGAAGTCCGCGCCACCTCCGCCACCAACGCGGCGGTGGAAGGGTATCCGAGTTCACGTGTGCCGCCATTGTCGAGTTCAGCGATCAACCGGCAGACCCGGGATTCCTGCTGCCACAAGGACATCATCTCTTCCCGCAGCAGCGCGGCTTTCTCGCGCGCGGCGAGCTGCCACAGCTCCCGCTGCGGTGTAAGGGAAGAGGTCTCGGACACGCCACAATTCTACCGCGACCGCACAGAGGTTCGATTGGTCCATTCAGGTAGCTATTCACGTTGTCGTGGAGACTGTTGGTAGCCAAGGGTTTCCGATGAGGGCGTGGACGTTGTTCTTGCGGACTGTGGCGAAGTGGGGGGAACAAGATCTTCCACGCGGACACTTGCAACCTCTTCCTAAAATGGACAACTTCTGAAAAGGTTTCACAATAAGAAGGTCTTAGACATCGCAGCGGGAAGCCAGGCAACAAAAGCCGCCCATCCTCTTCAGTCCAAAGCCTTTTTAGACCGCAACCCAACACGGCGAACCGGCCACCGCAAGCAAGGTGGAGACGCGGGCGCGCCGGTCGCCGATACCGAAGGCGCGCAACGGTTCCGCGACGACCTGTTCGATGGTGAAGCGCGGGTCCAGTGAAGCGTGGGGGTTTTGGTAGACGAGCTGGAACCGTTGCCGGAGCCGCCGGAGTTCCGCACCGGAGACCGCCGCCAGGTCCGTGCCGTCGAAGGTGGCGGTGGTGGTCTTCTCCGAGCCGGATTCGCCGACCAGCGCGAGGGTGGTGCCGCGGGCGACGGTGAACGAAACATCGCGCACCGCCACGGTCGAAGCGCCGAACGTTTTGCGAGCCCGGTGACGGCCAGCAGATCCGTGTCCCCGGAGCGGGGCGGTCGCGACGGGCGCGCGAGGCTGGGGCGGCCGCGACACCGAGGTCGTGTGTGATCAGCAGTACCGCGGTGCCGGATTCGGCGGTTTCGGCGGGCCCGCGTCGGTGGGACCCGCGCCGCCGCCCGGTGCGCACGCCGCGAGCACGACCAGCGCGAGCGCGGGCGCGGTGAGGCGAATGGACCGCACGGGTCACCTCCGGGAGGGCGTGATCACGGCGCCGGTGGGGACGGGGCCGTGTCGCGCTAACCAGCAGCGTCCACAGTGGAACACGTTCTCCCGGATCGTGAGAACCCGTGCGGTACGGGGAACTTCTGCCTAGCCTCGGTAGTACGGATGAGCCGCGACGCGCATGTCGATGGGGTGCCCGTCGGTCGGTCCGGATGGGCGTCCGGCGCCGAACAGGTACAGCGCGGTTTCGCCGATGCCGTCCACGCCGAGTGCCGCTTCGACCTCGCTGTCGCGGAACGCCGCGGTCTGGAACGGGCCGAGCCCGGCGGCGGTGGCCACTAGGTCGAAGGTCTGCGCGAGGTGCCCGGCGTCGAGCATGATCATGCGCAGCGTGCGCGGGTGCCGGTACTTGTAGGCGGCCCGTTTCACCAGTGCGGTCAGGAAGATCGTGAACCCGGCGGTCACGGCCATCTGCTGCCCGAAGGCGAGCCGGTCCACCTGCTCGCGGCCAAAATCGGCGTCGAGCAGTTCGAGGCTGTGCTGCTCAAGGTTGTAGTGGTAGAGACCAGGTGCGACGCCTTCGACGTTGAGCACCGCGACGTAGGCCTCCAGCTCGTGCCGCGCGCCGCCGCCGGGGCTGGTGCGCATGAACAGCGTGCCGTACTCGCGGGCGTCGACGAAGTACATGGGCGCGAACGTGTAGTGCAGCACGGTGGCCAGTTCGCGCAGGGTCACTGGGCCGTCGGTGAACTCGCGGTGCGTCCGGCGCGCGAGGAGCACGTCGTCGAAACCGCGGCGCAGCGGCAGGAACGCCCTGGGCAGCCTGACGCGTAGCGCGTCGGGATAGTGCTTGAAGATCTCCGGCGGCGGCCCGCTTTCCAGCGCGACGGTGGCCGCTTCTCTGCGGTGTTCGTCGTCGTCGCCGATGTAGACGGCGTCCTTGGTGCCGAAGTGGAAGAATCGTGCTTCCTCGCTCCAGTTCTCCCATTCCGCCGAGAGCAGGTCTTCCCGCCCGGCCTCTTCGATGGTGTGCAGAAGCCCGGCCTCGGTCAGCACTTCCAGGGACGCGCGCACGGATTCCGGGTCGAACCCGGGCAGCGCGTCGAGCACCGACTCGGTGTCGGTCCAGTCGGTGAACAGGTCGAGCAGGCGGAGCGCGGTTTCGTCCACGACGACGGCGTTGTCCTCGTCGACGTCGGAGGATTTGGTGGCGAGATAGTCTTCGAGGACGAACTCGCCCTCGCTCCAATAGCCGACCAGGCTGCGGGCACGACGAAGCTTCACGGGGTTTCCCCTCTCCCAAGACTCAGTGAGACACTGGTGGACGGGAGGCGGGGCAAGGTACTAGCTTGCCCCGCCTCCCGCTTATCGACTACCGGCTACGCCGGGTGGTTCGACAGCAGGTTGCCGCGGGTCTTCTTGCGACGCACCTTCACGACGAGCTTCGCCATCTTCAGGTCACCTCCCTTCGCTTCCGGTTCCGGACCTGCCCTCGGCGAGGGCGTTCTGGGGTCCCAGCAACGCGGGACGGGAGAACACGGCGATCGACGCCGTGACGAGGACGAGTGCGCCGAGACCGGCCGTCGCGCGCCAGCCGGCCTGGTCGGTGAGCCAGCCGCCGAGGCCGGTACCCGCGGCGTTGCCCGCGAAGGTGGCGGTGGTGGCCCACGCGAAGGCTTCGGCGATCGTGCCTGCCGGGGCGCAGCGGCCGATCAGCGCGAACTCGCCGACCGTCACCGGGGTGAGCGCGAGCCCGGTGACCACCGCGAGCGCGAACATCACCGGGACCGACGAGCCGGTCAGCAAGAGCAGGACTCCGGCGCCGTAGCACGACAACAGGATCGCGTAGCGCCGTTCGACGGGCGTCTTCCAGTCGCGGGCGCCGTAGGCGAGCCCGCTCACCGCGCTGCCGACGCCGATCGCGGTGTACAGCAGCCCGCCGGACTCGCCCGCGAACCCGATCAGCCCCACCCGCACCAGCCCGAGCGCGAGGCCAGCCGCCGCGATCGTGCCGAGCAGCAGCCGGAAACCCTTGGCCCGCAACGGTCCCAGGCCGCGCCCGGAGGCGCCGGGACGTGCCGCGCGGCACGCGGGCAGCGCGGCGAACACGCAGGTGCCGGTGACCAGCAGCGCCCCGGTGACGATGACCGCGGTGACCGGTCCCGTGGCCAGCGTCAGCCCGGTGACCAGCAGCGGGCCGCCGATCAGGAACACGTCGAGCTGCAGCGAATCCAGCGCGAGCGCGGTTTCCAGCAGGCGCTCGCTCAGCTTTCCCCGCCACAGCGCGCGCTGGCACGCGGCGATCGGCGGCACCGAGGCGCCGAGCACGACCGCGGTGACCGCCAGCAGCCACAGCTGCTGTGTTGCTGGCGCGAACTCGGCGGCCAGCACCACCGCCGCGAACGCCAGCCCGTTCACCGCCGCGGCCCCGGCGAGCGGCCGGGCCGGGCCGTACCGGTCGGCGAGCCTGCCGAGCGCGGGCGCGGTGACGGCGAACCCGACGGCAGCCGCGGCGGCCACCAGGCCCGCCTGCCCGAGCGAGCCGGTCGCGTCCTGCGCCAGCAGCAGCAAGGAAAGCCCGTACATGCTCACCGGGAGCCGGGCGAGCGCACCGGCGGCCAGCACCGCGGGAACACCGTCGGTGCGCAGCAGTTGCGCGTACTTTCCCCCGGTCACGGTTCGTCCAAAGGGGACAGGATCAGGTGCGGCACCCCGGTCCTCGGGTGTTCGACGACGTCGGCGTCGACTTCGAAGACCTCGCGGACGAGGTCGGTGGTGAGGACCTCGGCGGGTTTCCCGCTGGCGACGATGCGGCCGCCGGAGAGCACGTGCAGGCGGTCGCAGTGGCCCGCGGCGAGGTTGAGGTCGTGCACGGCCATGAGGGTGGTGAGGCCGAGTTCGCGCACCAGCAGCATGAGGTCGAGCTGGTGGCGGACGTCGAGGTGGTTCGTCGGCTCGTCGAGGACGAGCACCGCGGTGCGCTGGGCGAGCGCGCGGGCGAGCAGGACCCGTTGCCGTTCGCCGCCGGAAAGCGTGGCGTAGCGGCGTTCCGCGAGTTCGCGAGTGTCTGTTTTGGACAGTGCGTCGTCGATGATCTCGTGGTCGGTGGCGGTCATCGCGGCGAACGGGTGCTTGTGCGGGGTGCGGCCCATGGTGACCATTTCGCGCACGGTGATGTCGAAGTCCGAGCGCGTTTCCTGTGGTACCGCGCCGATCCGGCGGGCGAGGTCGCCCGGCCGCAGCGAGGCGATGTCGGTGGAGTCGAGCAGTACCCGGCCCGCGTGCGGCTTGAGGTGGCGGAACGCGGTGCGCAGCAGGGTCGACTTGCCGCTGCCGTTGGGCCCGATCACGCCGCTGACCTCACCGGGCGCGGCGATCAGGGAGGCACCGGAAACGATGGCACGGCCCGAGATCCGCACCTGGACGTCTTCGATCGCGAGCGTCATAGGCCGGTCTCGCTCACCCTGCGGCGCGACAGCAGCACGAGGAACACCGGCGCGCCGATGACCGCGGTCAGGATCCCGACGGGCAGTTCCTGTGGGCTCAGCAGTGACCGCGCCAGCAGGTCGATCAGCACCAGGAACGCCGCGCCAGCCAGCAAAGCGGCGGGCAGGATCCGGCGGTGGTCGCTGCCCAGCAGCAGGCGGACGGCGTGCGGCACGACGAGCCCGACGAAGTAGATCGACCCGGACAGCGCAACCATCACGCCGGTGACGAGCGAGGTCGTCGCGAACAGTTCGCGGCGAAGCCGGGTGGGCGGGATGCCGAGGCTGGTGGCGGTTTCGTCGCCGACGAGCAGCGCGTTGAGCGCCCGCGCGCGGAAGAGCAGGGCGGCGAACCCGATCAGCAACGCCGCCGCGGGCACCCCGATGTCCGCCCAGCGCGCGCCGGCGAGGCTGCCCAGGATCCAGAACAGCGCGGAGTTCGTCTTTCCCGGGTCGTCGGCCTGGAGCACCAGGTAGTTCGTCACGCCGAGCAGCGCGTGCCCGACGACGACGCCGACCAGCAGCAGCCGCGACGGCGCGAGCGCGCCGCCGCGCACGGCCAAGGTGTAGACCAGTGCGAGCGCGGCGAGCGCGCCGAGGAACCCGGCCAGCGCGTGGGAAGTGGCTCCCCAGAAGCTGATCCCGAGCACGAGCGAACCGACCGCGCCCACCGTGGCGCCCGACGAGATGCCCAGCAGGTACGGGTCGGCGACCGGGTTGCGGACCAGCGCCTGCGTGGACACGCCGACGAGGGAGAGCCCGGCGCCGACGAGCGCGGCCAGCAGCATCCTCGGCAGCCGCAGGTCCCACACGATCGCGTCCTGGGAGACCGTCCAGGTGGGATCGCCGAGCCCGGTGAGCCGGTGCCAGAGGATCTGCCACACCGTCAGCGGCGGCACGCTCACCGAGCCGTGGCCGATCGCGGCCGTCGCGGCGACGACGAGCGCTATCGCGAGCCCGGTGAACACCACGGCGGTCGACGCACGGTGTCCTGCCTTCACCGGACGCGGTCCGGATGGAGCTGGTGCGCGAGCGAAACCACGGCGTCGGCGTTGCGCACCCCGCCGTTCGAACCCTCTTCGTAGACCAGACGGGCGAACCTGCCCTGTTTGACCGCGGGAGTGCCGGACAGGCCGGGGAAGGTGCGGACGAACTGCTCGGCCTTGGCGAACTCGGCGTCGGTGTCGGCCTTGACGCCCTTGTCGTAGACGATCAGCAGGATCGCCTCCGGGGCCCGCTGCGCGACCTGCTCCCAGCTGACCTTCTGGTACGCCTTGTCGAGATCGGAGAAGACGCTGCGGCCGCCCGCGAGCGTGATCACCGGGTTGACGCCCTGCCGGTTCCCCGGCGCGTACGGGGTTTGCGTGCCTTCGTCGAACTCGAACGGGAACACGCTGACCGGGGCCGCGCCGCCGAGCTTCGCCGTCACGCCGTCGGTGCGCCGGCGCATGTCGGCGATCAGCTTGGCGGCCCTGTCCGGCACGCCGAACACCTTGCCGAGGCTGTCGATGTCCCGGTAGACGAGGTCGAGCCCGGTCAGCGCGCTTTTCGCCGCGGCCGCGCACGAGGTGCTCACCGCGAGATAGGACGGGATCTTCTCCTCGGCCAGTTCCTGCTGGCTGGTCGCCCCGTTCGAATCGAAGTTCGAGGAGAAACCGCCGACCACGAAATCGGGCCGCGCGGCGGCGAGTTGTTCGCGCGGTACGGGTTTGTACGAGCCTGGCGCGTATTCCCCTGCCAGTTTCGGGATCTTCGCCAGGTCCGGTTCGAACCGCGGTGGGAACGTCCCCGGTTTCGGGGGCGAGCCGATACCGACCACTTTGTCCTGAACTCCCAGCCAGAACAGGATTTCCAGCACGCTGTTGGTCAGCGCGACCACGCGCTTCGGCGGTGCGGTGAACGAGGCTTGCCTGCCACCGCAGTCGGAAACGGTGACCGGAGCGTAGTTTCCCGCTGCGGCTTTGGTGTCGTCCGGTACGCCGGACGGGCCACCGCACGCGCAGAGCGCGCCGAGGAGTAACACGATCAGGGTGCGGGGACGGGGAAAACGGTTCTTCACCGGCATTCGGCGCTCCTAGCGGTCCTGTCGGGCGAACCGGGAGACCGTAGCGAACTTCCCGTGGCTTCGGTGATTCCGACCGCTGGATGAGACACCATCGAAACCAGGTAGCGCGCGCAGGCTTCGGATTCCGGTGGTGCGGCCCATTCCCAGCAGCCGCGCGTCGGGCTGGCCAGCACGACCGCGATCCTGTCCCGCGGGCAGGACCGTACGCACCCGGACACCGTCACGGTAACGGCTTCGCGGCCGAGCATTGTGTACACGAGCGCGCGCACGCGGCGGACCCACGCATCGTCCTTGCTGGACTCGCACCGGCCGCACACCATGAGCACGGCGCCCCGCCGCGGCCGCCATCCCGAGTTCTCGCCTTCGCACACAGGGAGGAAGTCGTACCGCGGGCCGTTCCGGTTCCCGCCCGTTCGAGGGTTTTCGATCGGATTCGCTTGCACGGCGTTCAACCGGTGCGCCGATTCGGTATTTTCCGCGCGCCCGTGCAAGACCGAAATTCAATTCGTTTTCCCCGGTGTCCGCACCACAATTCCCCGTCCCGCGCGTGCGGCCCGATCCCCTGATGGCCACCATGACGGCACTGAGTGCCCGAACCGCGGCCTTCGCGACCGGCACCCCGGCCGCCCCGCGCGGGCCGGTGGCGCGCGGCTCGGCGGTCCCGGCGCCCGTGGTCGTGACGGAGGGTGGTCTTGCCAGGTCGGACCCGGTGGCGTCAAGGGCCGCGTAACCAGGAAGGGTGACGGGCTAAGGTACATTCACATCCTCTCGACGGTGTTCATACGGAGCTGCGCTTATGCCCCTCGTGCTCAACTACACGGCCCGCAGTGACCGCGGCCTCGTGCGCTCCAACAACGAGGACTCCGTCTACGCGGGGCCCCGGCTGCTGGCGCTCGCCGACGGCATGGGCGGACACGCCGCGGGCGAGGTGGCCAGCAAGGTGGTGATCGCCGCGCTGGCGCCGCTCGACGAGCACGAGCCGGGCGAGGACCTGCTCGGCCCGCTCCGCGACGGCATCGCCGAGGGCAACGCGGCGATCGCCGAGCTGGTGACCTCCGACGCCGATCTCGAGGGCATGGGCACCACGCTCACCGCGATTCTGTTCGCCGGCACGAGGCTCGGCCTCGCGCAGGTCGGCGACTCGCGCGGCTACCTGCGCCGCGACGGCGTGTTCGCCCAGATCACCAAGGACGACACGTTCGTCCAGTCGCTGATCGACGAGGGCCGGATCACGCCGGCGGAGGCCAGGATCCACCCGCAGCGCTCGCTCGTGCTCAAGGCGCTGACCGGGCACGCGGTGGAGCCGACGCTGGCCGTCCGCGAGGCGCGGGCAGGCGACCGGTACCTGATCTGCTCCGACGGCCTGTCCGACATGGTCACCTTCGAGGCCCTCGCCGAGCTGATGGAGATGCCGGACCCGCAGGAGTGCGTGGACCGGATGATCGAGATGGCGCTCAAGGGCGGCGGCACCGACAACGTCACGGTGATCCGCGCCGACGTGATCGACGTCGAAGAGCGCGCGCCGCAGAGCGAGGCGACACTGGCGCTGCCGCAGCCGAGCAAGCCCCAGATGGAACCGGTGCACCCGAGCAGGCCCGCGATGGAGCCGGTCGGGCTACCGCAGCCGAGCAGGCCGCAGGAGACCGCCCCGATCGAACGGCCCCGCCGCAACGGCCTGCGCACGCTGCTGATCACCTGCGGGATCGTGGTCGTGCTCGGCGGCCTTGCCGCCCTCGGCTGGTGGTACCTCCAGACGCACTAGGCAGCCATCTCCGGCGCCCCGAAAGTGACCTTCGGGGCATCTAACGCCCCGAAGGTCACTTTCGGGGCGTGCCGGACATGGCCGAGCGCCGGTAGCCGTAGCCCGCGTAGAGGACGAGGCCGACTACGAGCCAGCCGAGGAACCGCGACCAGGTCACCCAGTCCAGCTGGCTGACCAGCCACACCGAGAACGCGACGCCCACCGCGGGCACGAACGGCACCCAGGGGCAGCGGAACCCGCGCGGCAGGTCCGGCTGCCGCCGCCGCAGCACCACGACCGCGATCGAGACCACCATGAACGCGGCGAGGATGCCGATGTTGGTCAGCTCCGCGGCCTCCCTGATCGGCAGCAGCCCCGCGATCAGCGCCGAGACCACCCCGACGATCCAGGTCACCCTGCTCGGCACCTTGCGCACCGGGTGCGTCTTCGCGAACCACTTCGGCAGCAGGCCGTCGCGGCTCATCGCGAACCAGACCCTGGTCACCGCCAGCATGTTCGCGAACATCGAGGTGGTGATGCCCAGTACCGCGCCGACCGCGACCACGATCGCCAGCGACGGCAGCCCGACCGCGGCCAGCGCGCTCGAGAACGGGCTCTGCGTGTCGATGTCGCGGTAGTTCTGCATGCCGAGCAGGACCACGCACACCAGCACGTAGATCACGGTCGCGATGCCGAGCGAAAGCAGGATCGCCTTCGGCATCTTCTTGCGCGCGTCGTCGGTCTCCTCAGCGGCCGCGCTCATCGCGTCGTAGCCGTACACCGCGAAGAACGCCGTCGCCGCGCCCGTCACCGCCCCGCCGATCCCGTACGGCAGGAACGGCGTGTAGTTGCCGCCCTTGATGTGGAAGGCGCCCGCGACGACCACGACGAGTACGAGCACCACCTTCATCACCACGAGCGCGGTCTCGACCCTGGCCGAGGATTTGGCTCCCCGGTTGAGGATCCACGCGAGCAGCAGGCACATCAGCATCGCGAACAGGTCGATCCGGTGCCCCGACCCGGTCCCCGGCGCGCCGAGCATCCAGTCGGGCAGGTCGAATCCGAGCTGCTGCACCAGGTACGAGAGGTACCCCGAGACGCCGATCGCGACCACGGCCACGATCGCGGTGTACTCCAGCAGCAGGTCCCAGCCGATCAGCCAGCCGACGACCTCGCCGAGCACCGCGTAGGCGTAGGTGTAGGCGGATCCGGCCTTGGGGATGAGGCTGGTGAATTCGGCGTAGCACAACGCGGCCGCCGCGCTGGCGAGCACCGCGAGCACGAACGAGATGAGCACGCCCGGCCCGGCGAGCTGGTTCGCGACCACCCCGGAGAGGGAGAACACGCCCGCGCCGACGAGCCCGCCGAGGCTGAGCGCGGTGAGCTGCCAGGTGCCCATCACCCGTTTCAGCCCGGTGTCGCCGTTCACGGGTTCTTCGATGTCGTCGATGGGCTTGCGGCGGAACAGGCCGCGGTCGGTGAGCGGCTTCGTTGCCATCTCGGTTCTTCCCTTCTCCAGGGCGTGCTTCACTGCCCGGCGGGCCGATGCCCGTCAGGGGTGTTCGCCGATCGCTCAGCCGAGCTGGACGGTGCGGGACGAGCTGTAGAAGCGCAGCGCGGCCTTGCCCTGCTCCCGCCCGCCGTACCCGGATTCCTTTTCGCCGCCGAACGGGAGGTGGAAGTCCACCCCGCTGGTCGGCGCGTTCACCTTCACCATGCCCGATTCGCACTGGTCCACAAAGGACAGGGCGGCGTCGAGATCGTTGCTGTACAAGGCGGTGACCAGACCGTACGTGCCGGAGTTCGCCATCCGCAGTGCTTCATCCACAGTGGACACCCCGGTGAGCGTGCAGATCGGGCCGAACACCTCGGTGGTGTTGAGCGGCGCGTCCTGGCCGAGCCCCGTGACGACGGTCGGCGAGGCGAACCAGCCGTCGCCGCCGGGGCTCCCGCCGCCGGTGAGGACTTTGCCGTCGGCGGCCGCCAGCACTCGCTGCCGCGCCGCCTCGTCGATCACCGGGCCGACCGCGACCCCCTCGTCGGCGGGATCGCCGACGCCGAGCGCTTCGACCTTCGCCACCAGCGCGTCCGCGAAGTTCGCGGCATCGCCCACCACGAGGATCCGTTTGGTCGCGGTGCACTTCTGGCCCGCGAACCCCATCGCGGCCGCCGCGATCTGCGCCGCCGCCCGGTCGGGATCGGCGTCGGGCAGCACGATCGACGCGTTGAGCCCGCCCATTTCGCACTGCGCGGGGACCCCGCGTTCCGCCGCGGCCACCGCCACCGTGCGGCCGACCGCGCCCGAGCCGGTGAACGACACGACGTCGGCCGAACCGACCAGCGCCGCGCCCGCGTCGCCGAGGCCGGGCACCACCGAGAACAGCCCTTCGGGCAGGTGCGGGGCGAACAGTTCCGCCAGCCGCAGCGCGCATCCGGTCGCGGCAGGCGCCGGTTTGAGCACGACCGCGTTGCCGCACGCCAGCGCCGGGGCCGCCTTCCATACCGGGATGGCGAGCGGAAAGTTCCACGGCGTGATCAGCCCGGCCACCCCGTGCGGCCGCCGGACGGTGAAGTCCAGCCCGCCGGCGCGGGGGTAGGTTTCGCCGACCGGCTCGAAGCACTGCTGCGCGTAGTACCGCAGGATGGCCACCGTGCGGCTGACTTCGCCGAGCGCTTCGGTGCTCGGCTTGCCGACCTCGCGGATCACGAGATCGGCCAGCTCGCGCCGGTGACCGGCGACGGCGTCCGCCATCGCGGTCAGCGCGGCAGCGCGGTCGGCCGCCGCAGACCGCGCCCATTCCCGTTGTGCCGCAAGGCTTTCCGCGACGGTCCTGGTTACCTGCTCGGCTGGTGTCGCCGGGCAGTCCGCCACCACGTCGGCGGGGCGCTGCGGAGAGGTCGAGACGACTCTGGTCACAGGGTGAACCCCCTCGGGAACGGATCGGTGGGATCGAGCAGGTACTGGCCCATCCCGGTGATCCACGCGCGGCCGGTCACGGTGGGCACCACGGCGGGCAGCCCACCGACGCGGGTTTCCTCGATCAGCCTGCCGGTAAACCTGGTGCCCAGCAACGATTCGTTGACGAAGTCCGCGCCGATCGCCAGCTCACCGCGCGCGTGCAGCTGGGCCATCCGCGCGGACGTGCCGGTGCCGCACGGCGAGCGGTCGAACCAGCCGGGGTGGATCGCCATCGCGTTGCGCGCGTCGCTGCCGTCCTTGCCCGGCGCGACGAACTGGACGTGCTTGCACCCGGTGATCGCGGGATCGGCGGGGTGCACCGGTTTCTCCGCCGCGTTGATCGCGTCCATGATGGACAGTCCGGCGGTGAGCATCCGGTCCTTTTGGGACTTGTCGAATCCGATACCGAGATCGTCCAGCGCGACCATCGCGTAGAAGTTCCCGCCGTAGGCCAGGTCGTATCGGACCGTCCCGAGCCCTTCGACGTCCACTTCCGCGTCGAGACGCAGCGAGAACGAGGGCACGTTCTGGATGGTCACCGCTTTCGCACGACCGCCGGTGACCGCGACCTCGGCCACCACCAGCCCGGCCGGGGTGTCGAGCCGCACCTTCGTCACCGGCTCGGTCACCTCGACCATCCCGGTCTCCACGAGCACCGTGGCGACGCCGATCGTGCCGTGCCCGCACATCGGCAGGCACCCGGACACCTCGATGTAGATGACGCCCCAGTCGGCGTCCCCGCGCGTCGGCGGCTGCAGGATCGCCCCGCTCATCGCGGCGTGCCCGCGCGGTTCGTTCACCAGCAGCTCGCGGAGGTGGTCGAGATGCTCCACGAAGTGCACGCGCTTTTCGGCCATCGTCGCGCCGGGGACCACGCCGACACCGCCGGTGATCACCCGCGTCGGCATGCCCTCGGTGTGCGAATCGACCGCCGAGAAGTACCTCGAAGCCCGCATTTCAGGCTGCCACCGGGTGCGCGGCGAGGTGCGCGATCGCGCGGCGCATGTCGGCGTCGAGCGCGGCGAGCTTGTCCTCGGACAGCGGCCCCCTCGGCGGACGGCACGGGCCGCCGAACCGGCCGACGAGTTCCATGCCCCGCTTGATCGCCTGCACGAACTCGGTGCGCGAATCCCAGCGGAACGCCGCGACCAGTGGTTCGTACAGCGCGCGTGCCTCGGCCAGTTTTCCTTGCTGGGCAAGGGAGAACAGGTGCGCGGACTCGGCGGGGAAGACGTTGGGGAACCCGGCGAACCAGCCGGTCGCGCCCATCAGCAGCGCTTCGAGCGCGACGTCGTCGGCACCGGCGACCACGGTCAGCTCCGGCGCCAGCTCGCGGATTTCCAGCACCCGCCGCACGTCGCCGGAGAACTCCTTGACCGCGACCACGTTGGGCAGCTGCGCCAGTTCGGCGACCACCGGCGGCAGCAGGTCCACCTTGGTGTCGATCGGGTTGTTGTAGACCATCACCGGCAGGCCGACGCCCGCGACCTGCTCGTAGTGGTGCATCACCTCGGCGGTGTTCGCGCGGTACATCGTCGGCGGCAGGCACAGCACGCCGTGCGCCCCGTCCTCGGCCGCCTTCTCGGCCCACTCGCGCGCCTGGTGCGCGCCGACGCCGTGCACGCCGACCACCACGATGCCGTCGTCACCGACGGCTTCGATCGCGGTGCGGGCCACCGCGCGCCGCTCGTCGGAGGTGAGCGAGGAGTACTCGCCGAGCGACCCGTTCGGCCCGATGCCGCGGCAGCCGTTGTCGATCAGCCAGCGGCAGTGCTCGGCGTAGCGGTCGAGGTCGACCCGCAGCCCGGCGGGCGCGCTCGCGTCCTCGGCGTAGGGCAGCGCGGTCGCCACGATGACCCCGTCGAGCTTTTCCTGCGTCATTTCTTGTCCTCCTTGGGGATTTCCGCCAGCTCACCGAGCCGGACCGGCGCCGCGATCGGGCGCTTCGAGAAAGCGGTGGTTTCGGTGCCGGTCAGCTCGGCGACGGTGCGTCCGCAGATCCGGCCCTGGCACTGCCCGAGCCCGGCCCTGCTGACGAGCTTCAGCGCGCGGACACCGGTGGCGTCGCGCTTTTCGACCGCGTCGCACAGCGCGCGGTAGGTGACTTCTTCGCACCGGCAGACGAGCGTGTCGCCGGTGAGCCGGTCGCGCCAGCCGGATCGGATCGGGTAGGCGGCTTCGAGCGCGGCCGCGAACCTCCGTCCCGCACGGACCCCGCGCAGCGCGCGGCGGGGGACCGGTGCGCCCGCGGCGGCGGCCCCGGCCACGGTGCCTTCGTCCTCGGACAGCACCGCGCCGCCGATCCCGGTCAGCTCGCCCGCCGCGAACACGCCCGGCACCGAGGTGCGCTGGGTGAAGTCCACGTCGACGAACCCGTCGCGCAGCGCGCAGCCCGCGGCGACGGCGAGTTCGAGCTGGGGGAGGAACCCGAAGCCGACGCAGGCGGCGTCGCATTCGACGCGCTGCTCCGTGCCGGGGACCACGCGCCAGTCGCGGTCGACCCGCGCCGTCGTCACGGCCTCCACGCGGTGTTCGCCGTGCGCCGCGAGCACCGTGGTCCGCGGCCGGTAGGGCACCCGGTGCCGTGCCAGCACGGCGAGGTAGCGGCCCAGCTCGGCGGCCTTGGCGGCACCCGCGAGCAGCCCGCCCGGGTTCGCGAGCCAGCCCGTCACCGGGTGGTTCGCCTCCAGCACGCCGAGCACTTCGGCGCCGACGCCGAGCAGGGATTCGGCCACCGGGAACAGGAACGGCCCCGTCCCGGACAGGAGCACGCGGCGGCCGACCGCGACCCGCTGGCCCTTCGCCATCGCCTGCGCGGCGCCCGCGGTGTAGACGCCGGGCAGGTCCCAGCCGGGGAACGGCAGTGCGCGGTCGTACGCCCCGGTGGCCAGCACGAGCGCGTCGGCGTCGATCGTGCGCCCGGTGCGGCCGGGTCCGTCGGCTGGTCCGGTGCGCAGGTGCAGCCGCGGTCCAGGCTCCACGGCCCAGACGGCGGTGTCCGGCAGGTGGGTCACGTTCGCCGGAAGTGCGAACTTTTCCCCTGTGTACAAGGAGTTCTGCCGGTGATACTGGCCGCCGAGCTTGGTGCCCGAGTCGATCAGCAGCACGTCCGCGCCCGCTTCGGCGGCGGTGCGCGCGGCGGCCATCCCGGCGGGCCCGGCGCCGACGACGGTCACGGTCATGACGGCAGCTCCGCCCCGTGCTGGGTGCTGATCCGATCGCCGTCGGCGAGCGTCCGCTGGCAGGCGCGGACGTCCGGCACGCCGTTCACCACCACCAGGCAGTCGAAGCAGACGCCGATCCCGCAGAACACGCCGCGTGGCCTGCCGCCGCCGCGGGTGCTGCGCCACGAAGACCGGCCAGCGGCGAGGAGCAGCCCGGCCACGGTCTGCCCCGGTGCGGCGGTCATCGGCTCGCCGTCCACGCTGACGTTCATGCCAGCACCTCCGCCCGGTCCACTCGGAACGGATTGTGGTCCACAATGGATTCGTTGCCGCGGAAGAGATCGGCGAGCAGCCGCCCGGTCGCCGCGGCGAGCCCGATCCCGGCACCCTCGTGACCGGTCGCGTGCCAGAGCCCCGGAAGCCGGGGATCCTCGCCGATCACCGGGAGGTGATCCGGTGCGTAGGGCCGGAATCCGCCGTAGGCGCGCATCACCGGCACCGCGGCCAGGAACGGGAACAGCGTCACCGCCTTGCGCGCCAGCTCCGCGAGGACGTCGACCCGGATGGTTTCGTCGAACCCCACCCGCTGGCGGCTGGAGCCGATCAGGACGGTGCCCGCGGCCGTCGATTCGACCACGGTCGAGGTCTGCAGATCCGCGTCACCGCTCGCGACCGCGCCCACGTAGTCCGCGTCGTACACCTTGTGCCGCACCGATTCCGGCAGCGGCGCGGTGACCAGCACCATGCCACGCCTGGGCAGCACGGCGATCGGCGCGCCCGCCGCCGCGGCGAACTCACCGGACCATGGCCCGCACGCGTTCACGACCGCGCCGCACGGGAGCACGCCGTGGTTCGTGCGGACGCCGCTGATCGACCCGCCGCTGGTGGTCACCCCGAGCGCGGTGTGTCCGGAAAGGACGGTGCCGCCCCGTGCGCGCACTGCGGCGAGCAGGGTCGTCGCCGC
Source organism: Amycolatopsis sp. CA-230715 (assembly GCF_018736145.1). Taxonomy (GTDB): domain Bacteria; phylum Actinomycetota; class Actinomycetes; order Mycobacteriales; family Pseudonocardiaceae; genus Amycolatopsis. The sequence continues at coordinate 2,477,536 of NZ_CP059997.1, read as the reverse complement.
GAGCACCGGTTGCAGCTGCGCATCCTCCGGATACCAGACGGCGGCGGTGATCTCCTTGGTGAGCAACGGTTCCAGCTCCGCGGCTTCCTCGGCGCCGATCACCTGTGCGTCCACACCGGACTCCCGCTGCACGGCGGCGAAGTCCCGCAGCGGCCCGGCTTCGCCCGTCGAGACGACGAGGCCGCCCTTGGGATCCCACTCGGCGTCGGCGAGTTCGGTGCCCAGCTCCGCGCGCAGTCCTTCGAGGAGTTCCGGCCACAGCCGTCGCGACGCCTTGGCCAGGTCCAGCTCCGGGCCGGGCTCCTTGTCGGACACCAGCACGTTGCCCTCGCCTGCCGCGGTGGTGCCGCCCGCGGGCGCGCCGCGATCGAGCACGGTCACGACGAGCCCCGCCGCGCTCAGCGCCTCGGCACAGGCGGCACCGATCACCCCGGCACCGGCGACCACCACGTCGGGATGCGCCACGACCACCTCCAGTGTTCATTGAAATGAACGACCGGAGACTAAGTCGCCGGGTGGACCCTGGTCAACCCCTCCGCTCGCCCGCCGTGCAGGAGCCGCCGAGCGTCGGCGGCCCCGCGTCGGCCGGATACTCCAGCAGCAGCACCGAAAGCACCGGCCCGCCGATCGTCTCGTAGATGTGCGGGTTCTGCGCGGGGAAGCACACGTAGTCGCCGGGCTGCAGCTCGAACGGCGAATCCGGCGGGCCGACCCGGAGCACCCCGGAGGTGACGACGACGTGCTCGCGGCCGGGGTGGCCGTCCGAGTGCTGGACCTCGCCTGGCCGCACCCGCTGGTCGTACAGCTCGAAGACGGTTTCGGTGACATCCATCCGGCGGAGCATCCGCAGGTCGACCGCGTTGCTGCTGAGTACCTCCAGCCCGCCGCCACGCACCAGCACCACATCCGGATCGGCGCGCTCGGTCAGCAGACTCGAAACCGGAACCCCCAACGCGTTCGACAAACTGAACACCGTGTCGATCGTGGGGTTCCCCGTGCCCGATTCGAGCTGGGACAGCGTGCCCTTCGCGATGGCGGACCGCCGCGCCAGCTCGGACAGCGACATGCCCGCCTGCTCCCGCAGCACGCGCAGGTTCGCCGCCAGAATCCGCCCAGCCTGCTCCCTGACCACCCGGACCTCCTCGTCGGCACCTGCCTCGCGAGATTACTTGCTCCCACCGCACGCCGAGCGTGCGGCGCTGCGGGGAACTACTCATCCCCCGTGAGTAGGGAGCTGGGTGCGCGAGTGGTGGATCGTGTGTCACTGTGTGCCTACAGGTAGTGATCCATACAGCCGGGGAGGGCTTTTATGGGCTTCACAAGCGTGCCCGAAACGCTGCGCGCGACCAGCAGATCCGCGCAGTCCGCGCTCGGGGAGCTGCGCGGCGCGGACTGCGGGAAACCGGTCGCTGGCGTCGCTGGGGCGTTGCCTGGCGCGAAGGCCGGTGCGAACGCGACGATGTACTCCGACACGTGGAGCATGACGTTCATCGAATGGTGCACCGGGGCGGAGGCGCACGGAACCGCGTTCGCCACCGCGGCCGACACCTACGTCGCCGGTGACCACGCCGCGGCCGGGGCCATCCCTGGCAGCGACGCGCCGGGAGGCCCGTTCTGATGGTCAGCCTCGCCGACGTGAAGAACTGGAAACCCGAAGTCCTCAACGAGATCGCCACCACCCTCCGCCAGCGTCAGCAGACCCTGGTGCACTCCGGCGACGACTTCGGCCGTCTCATGCCGATGGCCAGCTGGACCGGCCCCGCCGCCGACGCCGCCCAAGGAACCCACAACCGGTTGATGACCCGGCTCATGGCGTTGACCGCGGTCACCAGCGCCGTGAGCAAGGGGCTGATGCAGGCTTCCGACGCCATCCCGCCCGTCAAGCACGCGATCGAAGCCGCCGAAGAACTGGCCCGCAAGTACGGCTTCACCGTCGATGCGAATGGCCAGGTCACCGATGACTTCGCCGGGAAAGAGCCGCCTCCGGAGATGCACCCGGAGGACCGCGCCCACGTACACGAGCAGGTGGGCGCCGACCTCACCCAAGCCCTGCGCACCGCCGAGGACATCGACAACGACCTCGACTCGCTCTTCTTCCGGGCCGCCTTCGGCGAATACGCCGACTTCCACCAAGGCACCGTCGCGGCGGCAGCCGACGCGGGCCTGAAAGAAATCGGCCTCACCCTGCCCGAACCCCCGCCCGGCGCGACGCCCGCGCAGAACGCCGCATGGTGGGCCACCCTCTCCAAGGTGGGGCAAACGATCTACGCCAGAGATAATCCGGGCATTGTCGGCAAGCTCGACGGGGTGCCCGTTGCCGTCCGGGACGAAGCGAACCAAAGAGTTCTGGTGCGGCAAAAAGAGTCTTTGCAAAAACAGTGCGACGACGTTCAAAAGAAGATCGACGGCCTGCGTCGAACCGCCGGTGGAGAAATCGTGCTCAACGACCAGTCGGAGTACGAGGACCTCAAATCGCAGATCGATGACATCAATGGCAAACTTGGTGGAATCAAGTCGATTGAAGACAGGTTGCAGAACGCGGTCAACGGTCAGAAGGCTTACCTCCTTGGCGTAAATACCGAGAACGCTGGTCAAGCTATCGTTTCCAGTGGGAATCCCGATGAAGCTGAGAATGTCGCGACGTTCGTCCCCGGCACGGGAGCCAAGCTGGCCGAAGTCGGCGACCAGGTAGCTCGTTCCGACCTCATGCTTCGCTCTGCGCAGGATGCCGGGTCACCGTCAACTGCGGTAGTCACTTGGATCGGCTACGACGCACCCCAGAACATTATCCTCGACTCGCCGCGAAGCGTGTTCGCCGACAACGCGGAGCGGCCTCTGCATGATTTTCAGGCTGGATTGCTGGCGAGTCATCCGAACGACCCTTCACACACACCGCCGCACACCACCGTTATAGGTCACAGTTATGGCACGACAGCGATCGGTCAAACTGCCCGAGATCACGGTCTCGCCGCAGACGATTTGGTATTCGCTGGCAGTCCAGGGGTTGGGGTACGTCACGCGGACCAGCTTCACTTGGACAATGTTCCGCCCGATCAGGTCGGCAAGCATGTATTTTCGACGGCGGCACCCACCGATCCGATACCGATCCTGACGAACTTTCACACCGAAAATACAGACGACATCGATCCGTTGGGGCCGGATCCGACCATGCCCTGGTTCGGAGGCCAGAGCTTCGACGCTGATGCATCAAGCCCATTTCATTCGCACAGCGACTACTGGGAGCCGCGCTCATCCTCGCTTCGTCGAATGGGGCAGGTAATTGCTGGAAACTAAGATGCGTCGAACGGTAGGTCCCGGACCTGTTTCAGCATTGTTGCTGATCGCCGTTCTGCTGCTCTTGAGTGCCTGTGGAGGTGGCGACATGCCTTCAAACGATCAAAACACTCCTACCATTACAGTGCGGCAAGCTGAGGATCGGGCGCGAAACTACGCGGCCGAACTCCGGTCGGCGCTGCCCGCTGAAGCGATGTTGGAAGACCGCGGAGTGCAGCAGAACGCGTGCCCTGATCCCTCGGGTGTTGGATTCGAGAAGCGTAAGCACGTCAATGCTGATTATTGGGTACGAGGGCTTGATCCAGCCGACCACGATAAATATTTCGATGCAATGAAGTCCTGGTTGACCAAGAACGGATGGAATATCGACAAGGATTCCCGTCCTGCTGACATGTTCATGAACGCCGTGCGAAGCGATGACGGGTTTTCGATGTCGTTTCAGGCTAACAAAAAGGGCGGTCTGGCTCTCGGAACATCCTCACCATGCGTTTGGCCGAATGGTACGCCTGAACCGTAGGGGCCGATCGTCGTGGCTCGGTTGACAGCCTTGAGCCACCGAGATGTCATGGATGGCCGAGTGTCAGTCCAAGCTCACCCGTGCATTCCGGTGGTGGAGCCTGGGCGGACGATCATGAGCACGACGACGATCGCCCAGAGCAGGTTGAAGATCCCCGTGGTCATGGCGAGTTTCGACACGGAGCCGCTGGTCATCGCGCGGCGTTGGGCGGGCAGGATCGCCAGTACCAGCAGTGCGGCCGCGGCGGCGGTGAGGATCATGGAGGCGATCAGCCAGTAGTCGCCGAGCACGCCGAGGTGGGCGCCCGCGCCGATGCCGAAGACGGGGACGGCGATGCCGACGACGGCGTAGCCGCGGCAGATCCGGTGCAGCAGCGTCGCGACGCCGGTGCTGCGGGTGGCCACTTCGCCTTCTTCGGCGGCCAGCTGCTTCGCGTAGCGGGGGAACAGCGACGCGGCCACGGCGATCGGTCCGACGACCAGTATCACCGCGAAGATGTGCACGGACAGCAGCACCTTGAACATGACCCCTCCACAACACCTAGGCTGGCTATAGGTACCCAGCCTACATAGCCAAGCGTAGGCAGCCTACCTATGGGGTCGAACACGGGAAATCAGCAGGTCAGGCGCGCGCATTCGCGGCAGGCGCGCGCCGAGCCCGCCACCATCGCGTGCGACGCGGCGGTGAACAGCCCCGCGAGCACGACCAGCGGCCAGTTCGCCGACGCCGGTGAGGCGGAGAGCAGCGCGACCGTGGCCACCGCCATGGCGGCCCCGGTGGACGTGCTGGTCCAGGCGACCACGCGCGGCAGCTTCGGCGGGGTCGGCAGCCAGCGGGCCAGGGTGCCGGTGGCGGCCAGCGCCGCCGCGGCGAGCACCGCGGCGATGGTCGCGGCACCGGTCAGGTGGGCCGCGACCAGCTGGGCCACGCGCGCCACCTGCCCGTCACCGCTGGGGCTCGCGGTCCGGATCAGGTACCAGCAGGCGAGCAGGAACGGCACGGTCAGCGCGAGCGCGCGGGAGGTGTGCCTGGTCTGCGCGATGGTCAGTTCGGTCTGGCAGCTCGACGCGACCTCCTCGACGGTGCCGAAATCGCGCAGCGCGAGCGCGGCCGCGTGAGAATCGCCGCCCTGTGCCGACACGGCGTCTTCGAGCCCGCCCCGGATCTCTTCGAGCATCCTGGCCTTGACCTTCGCGGGCCCGTGCACCGCGGCCGCCAGCGCGGCGAGGTAGTCGTCCACCGGGTCGGTCCTGCGTTCGACGGTGGTCATCGGGCCGTCCTCGGCGCCGGGGCGGGGTTGAGCACCGCGCTGATCGTGGCGGTGAACTCGCGCCACGCGCCGCGTTGGGTGTCGAGGCTGCGCCTGCCCGCGTCGGTGAGCTGGTAGCACCGCCGCCGCCGTTCGCCGACGGACTGCCAGCTGCTGTCGAGCAGGCCGAGCCGCTCCAGCCGGTTCAGCGCCGGGTAGATCGTGCCCGTCGGCAGCTCCAGCGCGCCGCCGCTGCGCTCCTGGATCGTCGAGATGATCGCGTACCCGTGCAGGGGCCCGGTTTCCAGTACTGCCAACAGCAACCCGTCGAGATGGCCTCGAACCGCATCTGCCCTCATAGGTAGGCAGCCTACTTCAAGATAAGTCTGACTGGCTTGCGTGGCGGTGCGGGTAGCGGAACCTCAGCCCGCCCGTCGCCCAGCCGCCACCCCCCAAGGAGGCGCTGCGCGCCGCGGTGTTGTCGACTCCGGGATCTCCAACTCATGAATGCCAATTCACCACGTTGAAGCTGTCCTCGCGAGAAGACGGCTGAGAACCCGCGGCGGTGCGAGCTGACGGCCCACTCAAGCGGCTTCGCCGCTTAGGACTACGAGCAGATGTCACCGTCGGTGGAGCGCGTCGATCTCGGTTCGGTTCGGGAGTGACGGGCTGGCGCCCGCTTTCGTCACGGCGAGTGCGCCCGCGGCCATGGCGAGTTCGACGGCTTCGACCGTGCCGTGACCGGCGGCGAGCGCGGCGCCGAAGGTGCCGGTGAAGGCGTCTCCGGCGGCGGTGGTGTCGACGACCGCGACTTCGATCGCTTCGAAGAAGGTGGTGCCGTCGGCGTCGGCGAGCACCGCGCCCCGGTCGCCGAGCGTGATGATCGCCCGTCCGACACCGCGGTCGAGGAACCACTTCGCGGCACGACTCGCGCTGTCCACATCGGACACTTCGACGCCGGTGAGCAAGGTGGCCTCGCTTTCGTTCGGGGTCACCACGTCGACCGTTGGCCAGATCCCGTCCGGGAGCTCCGCCGCGGGCGCGGGATCGAGCACGACCGTCAGTCCGGCGCGCCGTCCCGCTTCGGCGGCGTGCGCGGTGATCTCCGGGCGCACTTCGAGCTGGAGCAGCAGCACCGACGAAACCGGTGCCAGTGCGGCGATCGCGGCGTCCACCTGTGCCCGATCGAGCGCGGCGTTGGCGAGCGGGGTGATCACGATGTCGTTCTGCCCGGCGCGGTCCACGCGGATGTGCGCCACCCCGGTCGGGCCGGGGACCTGCCGCACCCACTCGGTCCGGACCCCGTGCCCGGCGAGCGAGTCCCGGGTGAGGTCGGCGAAGAGGTCCTCGCCGACGCAGCCGACCATCGATGTCGGGGCGCCGAACCTGGCCGCGGCCACCGCCTGGTTCGCGCCCTTCCCGCCGAGTACGAGGGTGAAGTCGGTGCCGAGCACGGTCTCGCCCGGCCGGGGGAGCCGTTCGGCGAACGCGGTGACGTCCGCGGTGATGCTGCCGACGACCAGCACGGTGTCACGTTCGCCCATCACGCCCTCTTCCCGTGGTCCACTTCGACGCCGGACAGGCTAGCTGCCCCGTCGGCTGCTGCGCACGGCTGAACCTCACTGCTCGAAGTTGATCGTTTGATGCTACTTGTCGACAAATACAGTCATCCGACCTATGCTCAGGCCTCGCCGATATGTGAACTGATTCACATACGTGATTGGGAGGCTTCGATGCCCGCTCGTCCCCGCCACGTTCGCTTCACCACCCGCCTCGCCGCCGCCGCGGCGACGGTTCTGCTGGGCCTCACCGGCGCGGTGACGGCGCAGGCGGCCCCGGAACCCGCGGTGACCACGTTGTGGGTCGCGCCGGCCGCCACCGGCCGCGACTGCACCAGGGCTGCACCGTGCACAGTGGACACCGCGCGCGGGCTGGCGGCCCAGCGCAGCGAGCGCGGTGACGTCACGGTGTCCGTAATGGACGGTGAGTACCGCTTGGCCGAGCCGCTGCGGTTCGGGGCCGCGGACTCCGGGCGCGGCGGGCACCGGATCACCTACCGTGCCGCCGAGGGCGCGCGTCCCGTGTTCACCGGTGCCACGAAGGTGACCGGGTGGGCCAAACAGCCGGGGGACAAGAACGTCTGGGCGGCACCGGTTCCGCGCGGCTCCGGCGCGCGTGAGCTGTATGTCAACGGCGTCCGCGCGGTGCGCGATCGTGGCTTCGGGTGCCCGGCCAGTCAGTGCAAGACCGATGAGCGCGGTATCACCGGCGTCGATCCGGCGCTGGCGGGGTTCGCCGATCCCGCCCAGCTTCAGGTCGTGATCAACGCGCGCTGGCGGGACTTCCACTGCTCGGTCTCGGACATCCAGGGGACCAGGGTCGTCGTCGCGCAGCCGTGCTGGGACAACGCGAACGCCCCGACGCAGACCGGCTGGCAGTCCGCGAGCCCGCGAGGAAAGGGTTACCTCGGCGTCGACTGGTTCGAGAACGCCAAGGAACTGCTCGGCACACCGGGTCAGTTCTTCCTGGACGCGAAGGAAAACCGCGTCTACTACGTGCCGCGGCCGGGCGAGGACCTGGTGACCGCACAAGTCGAGCTGCCGTCGGCGGAGCGGCTGCTGCAGCTCACCGGGACGCTCGACGATCCCGTGCACGACCTCGCGTTCGAAGGGCTCGCGTTCACCGGCACGAACTGGCTCAACCCGTCGTCGGCGGAGGGGTACGCGGGTGCGCAGGCGGGGTACTACGTCGGCGGGCATCGAACCGGGGAGATCCCCGGATCGGGCGAGGACTACACCCGCACCACGGCGGCCGTCGAAGTCACCGCGGGCGCGCGGATCGCGTTCACCGGAACGACTTTCACTCACCTCGGCGGCGCCGGAATCGCGCTTTCCGGCGGCACCAAGGACAGCGTGGTCGCGGACAGCGCGTTCACCGATCTTTCCGGCGGGGCCGTGTTCGTCGGGGACACCCAGCACGCGCCCGCCGACCCGCGCGCGAAGGCGAACGGAAACGTGGTGCGCGGCAACGAAATAAGCCGGATCGGGCAGGAGTTCCGGGACGCCGTCGGGATCATGGGCGGGTACAACAACGGGCTCACGATCGAGGGCAACTCGCTGTCGGACTTGCCCTACACCGGGATCTCGGTCGGCTGGGGCTGGAACTTCGTCGGCACCGGCGACACCCAGCGCGACGTTCTGGTGCGCCGCAACAAGATCAGCGGGTTCATGCGGCAGCTCCACGACGGTGGTGCGATCTACACGCAGGCGCAGTCGCCGGGATCGCGCGTGGAGGAGAACGACATCGAGTTCGCCGACGGCGTGAGCGCGAACGGCATCTACTGCGACGAGCGGAGCGGCTCCTACACCGTGCAGCGCAACGTGGTGCGGAACGCGACCGAGAACGGGATCAACTGGTTCTCCTCGTGGGCTTCCTGGAGCAGGCACCTGATCGTCCAGGACAACTGGACCGACCAGAACGAGGCGAAACCGCACAACGGCGGCGCGTCGAACGTGTTCCAGCGCAACCAGATCGGCCTCGAGAGCTTTCCCGAGGCGGCGAAGGAAGTGACCGCCAACGCGGGCGCGCACCGGCCACCCGAAGACCGGCAGGTCCGGTTCACCGCGCCGACCCCGGGAACATTGCGCGGCACCCAGGGAATCGACGTGACGGCGCCGCCGGACACCCGTAGCGTCCAGTACACAATGGACGGAGTCGCGTTCGCCGAGGTGACGCGGCACTACGCGGACGGGATCGGGAAGCGCCCGAGCTGGCGGACCGTCACCGACGCGGCCTGGTTCGCGCCGGGACGGCACGTGCTGCGCGCGGACGCGATCACCTCGCAGGGTGTCGTGAGCGCTTCGATCCCCGTCACCACCGAGCGGCCGTCCGGCCAACCCGGGGTCACCGATCTCGACGGCGGCTGGTCGTTCGCGACCGCCGCCGCGCTGCCGGGCAAAGCGCTAAACGGGGACGTCCCCGCCGCCGTCCAGCCCGGGTTCGCGGATCCCGCGCTGCGCGAGGTACTGGTGCCGGATTCCTACGGCGCCGTGCGCGACGCCTGGAACTCGCCGGACGGCGGCAAGGTCGTCTACCGGCGCGACCTCGCCTACCCCGGGCCGGGACCGGCCACGCTGACCTTCGACGCGTGCTCCTTCGCCTGCACGTACTGGGTGAACGGGCGCAAGGCGGGCGAGTCCGTCGGCGGGCACCTGCCGGTTTCGCTCGAGGTCGGGTCGCTGCTGCGGCCGGGGCGCAACGTGCTCGCCGTGGTCGCCGACAACACCGCCGCGCTGGTGCGGTCCTACGGGCTCAACACGAACCTGTACTGGAACTGGGGCGGGCTCACCCAGGGCGCGCGGCTGGCCAGGACCGCGCCGCTGGCGGTCACCGGGATCACCGCGGACGGCGCCGCCGACGGCACGCTGACCGTGCGCGCCGACACGGTGAACGCGCTCGGGCTTCCCCTTCCGGTCTTCGCCGCCGTCACGGTGACCGGTCCCGACGGAAGGAAGGTGTTCACCCGCGCCGCCGCGTTCAAAGCGCCCGCGCACGGCGGAGTCAGCGAGCCGGTGCGGTTTTCCGTGCCGTCACCGCACCTGTGGTCACCGGCGGATCCGGCGCTCTACACCGTCACGGTCTCGCCGCCGCTCACCACCCCGCTGACCACTCGCGCCGGATTCCGCACGGTCACCGTCCACGGCGGAGACGTCATTCTCAACGGGACACCGTTGACGAATCTGCGCGGGTTCAACCGGCACGCCGACTCCCCGGGGCTCGGTCGCACGCAGCCGGACGGGTTCGCCCACGCGGAGCTGAAAACCATGCGGGACCGGGGTTTCACGCTCATGCGCCCGGCGCACTACCCGACGACACCCGGTGAACTGGCCGCCGCCGACGAACTGGGCATCCTGGTGATGGAAGAGGTCCCGGTGACGCAGGCGACCGCCGCGCAACTCGCGAGCGCCAAGACGCGGGACTACGCGAAAACCATGCTGCGCAGGCAGATCGACCGCGATCGCGGGCACGCCTCGGTGGTCTTCTGGTCCGTGGGCAACGAAAACGCCACCAACACCGACGCCGGTGCCGACTACGTCAAAACCCTGGTGGACTACGGGAAACAGCTCGATCCGTCCCGGTTGTTCACCCATGTCACGGCGTGGCTCACCGAAGAAAAGGCTTACGGCGCCGACGATTTCGTGGCCTCGAACCAGTACGCGGGCTGGTACTACGAGAAACCCGAGGACATCGGCCGAGACATGGACGACGTGCAGCGGGCGGCCGGAGGCAAACCGATCGTGCTGTCCGAGTACGGTGCCGACGCGGCGGCGGGGCTGGACCTGCCGGGCAAAGGCGGGGAGTACTACCAGGCCGCGCTCATCGACACCTACAACCGGCTGCTCGAACGGCGCCCGCACACGCTCGGGCAGATGATCTGGACGTCCACCGAGTTCGCGCTCACCCCGGCCGGGGCGTCCGGGGACACCTACGCCGTGCCCGGCTACCACACTAAAGGCCTGATCAGCTACGACCGCACGGTGCGCAAACTGGGCTGGCGCGTGATCACGACGCCGGTGCGCATGGCCCCGATCGCGGCGACCCCGGTGCCGGGCGAGGTCGTGGTCCGCCTCGACAGCGTCAGCGGCCGCGCGTCCAGCGGAACGCTCCGCCTGGACGGTGACGACCGGCTGCGCGCGGACCCGGTCGCCTTCACCGTCCCCGCGGGCGGGTCCACGACGCTGACCCTGCGGGTGCGCCGCGATCCCGAAGGGCACACGCCCGGCCGCGCCGTGGTCAGGGCCGTCGTCGACGACCAGACCGAAGCGCTGCCGCAGCCGCTCGTCACCGGCTGATCCGGTTCCCGGGTGGAGAGATTTCTCCACCCGGGGATACGGCGCTCGCCGCAAGACGGGGACCTCCCCGTTTCCTAACCTCGGAAGCGTCAAAAGTCGAGGTGAGCGGAGGCGACACCATGAGCGGGCCCGTCCAGATAGTCCTGATCATCGCGGCGATCGGGTATGTCCTGTTGCGACGGTTCATGGGGGAACCGGCGGAAGCCAAGCGCATGCTGATCCTGCCCGCGGTGCTGACCGTGATCGGGCTCGTCAACCTGGACGGGGTCGCCGGGACCGCGGTGCTCTTCCTGGTGGTGACGGCCCTGCTGAGCATCGGCCTCGGCGCGCTGCGGGGCGCGAGCATCAGGGTGTACCGGCAGGACGGCGTGGTGTTCATGCGCTACACCTGGGTCACCCTCGTGCTGTGGGTGCTCAACGTGGCGGTGAAGTTCGGCGCCACGCTGCTGCTCGGCGTGTTCGACAAGGGCGCGGCGTCCGCGCTCGGCACCACCACGATGCTCACGATCGGGCTGGGCATGCTGGTGGAAGGCGTCGTCGCGCTGGCGAAGGCGATGCGCGGCGGGCACCAGGTGATCTGGGAGAAGGGCAAGGACGGCGCGCCGAACCGCACCTCGCCGCTGCTGGACAGCCTGCAGGACCGCATCGCCGGTCGCTGACTACCGTGGGCACCACCGGGACTGATCAGGAGCGCGCGATGACGGCACGGAAGCGGTTCACCGACGATCTGGTGGTCCCGTTCGTACCGGCCGCCGTCCTGGTGGTGACGGTGGTGCAGTACTTTTCCGCCGAGCTGGTCGTGCCGTGGCTGTCGATCGCGCTGTTCCTCGTGGTCGCGTCGTGCGCGCTGGTGTCCTTCTTTTCGTGGGACGGCTTTCCCCGGTGGCTGCGGATCACCCTCGCCGTCACCTACTCGGTGTCCACCGCGGTGCTGCTCCCGCTCGCGCAGGCGACCCTCGCCCCGGCGCTCGCCTTCGTCGCTTCGATGGTCGCGGGGAAGCGGCTCGACCGGGGCGCGGCGATCTGGGTCGCCGCGCTCGGCGGGGTCACCGCGGCCGCGTCCGTCTGGATTGTCGGCCAGGTGCACCCGACGCCCCGCACCTGGCCATGGTGGGCGGCGCTGTCGGTCGCCGGGCCGGTTTACGCCGGGATCTCCCGGCGGGAGCGGGCGGAAGCGCTGAGCAACGCCGAGCGCGCCGCGGCCGAGGCGGAACGGGCGGGCCGGTCCGAAGCGCGCGAGGCCGCACTGGTGGAGCGGAGCCGGATCGCGCGCGAGATCCACGACGTGCTCGGCCATTCCCTTTCCGGTATCGCGATGCAGCTCGACATGGCGGATGCGTTGCAGGGCAAGGGAAGGACCGAGGAAGCGAACCGCGCGATCCGCCGCGCGCGGGCGCTCGCGGTGGACAGCATCACCGAAACCCGGCACGCCGTGCACGCGCTGCGCGAGGACACGCTGCCGCTGGAGAAGACGCTCGAACTCATGGCCGCGGGGGAATCCGTCGCGTTCGAGGTGACCGGTGAGCCGGGCCCGGTGCCGACCGAAACCGCGCACGCGATCGTGCGCGCGGCGCAGGAGGCGCTGACCAACGCCGCCAAGTACGCTCCGGGATCGGACCGCTCGATCACGCTCGGATTCACCGGAGGCACGGTGTCGCTCACGGTCGTCAACGGACCGGGCGGCGCGCCCGCCGGGCCAGGCGGCGGAATGGGATTGGTGGGAATGCGCGAACGGGTCGCGCTGCTGGGCGGGTCGCTGCGGGCAGGGCCCGCTGACGGCGGCTGGCGGGTGGACGTGGAGGTGCCCCGATGACGTCACTGGTGGTCGTGGACGACCAGGCGTCCATTCGCGAAGCGCTGGCGGTGATGCTCGACCTCGCCGACGGCATCGACGTGATCGGCACCGCCACCAACGGCGAAGAAGCGATCGCGGTGGTCGCCGAGCACGGGCCGGACGTGGTGCTGATGGACCTGAACATGCCGGTGCTGGGCGGGGTCGAGGCCACCGAACGCATCCGCGCCACCCATCCCGGTGTCCAGGTCCTCGTGCTGACCACGTTTGAGGACGACGAGTCCATCCTCGCGGCGTTGCGCGCGGGCGCGAGCGGTTACCTCACGAAGGAAGCGGACCGCGCCAAGATCGAGCAGGCCGTCCGCGCCGCGGGCTCCGGCCAATCCGTGCTCGCGCCCGAGGTGCAGCAGCGCCTGCTCGCATTGGCGACGCGGGAGCCGCGCCGCGCACGGGAAGAATTCGGCTTCACCGCGCGGGAACGGGAAATCCTCGGGCTCATCGGCGAAGGGCTGCGCAACCCCGAGATCGCCGCCCGGCTCGTGATCAGCGAGGCGACGGTGAAGACGCACATCAACAACCTGTTCGCCAAGGCGGATTTCCACTCCAGGGCGGACGCCGTCCGGTACGCCTTGGACACCGCCCGGTAATTCGTTCGGCACGGCGCGCTTTCTTCGTTAGCCTGCCGCCGTGGACGACATGCCGGTGCTGTGGTTGTACGGCCCGCCAGGGGTGGGCAAGACGTCGGTGGCGTGGGAGGTTTTCCGTTCGCTGTCCGCGTCCGGGGTGCGCGCCGCCGTGCTCGACACGGACCAGATCGGGTTGTGCCTGCCGACCCCGGAGCTGGCCGGTGACCACGGCGTCAAGGCGCGCAACCTCGCCGGGATGTGGCCGAACTACGCCGAGGTCGCGGACTGCCTGATCGTCTGCGGGATGCTGGACTCGGCCGAAACGGCCCGCTCGTACACCTCGTTGCTGCCCGGCGCCGACGTGACGTTGTGCCGGTTGACCGCGGGAGAGGACGAACTGCGCAAGCGTTTCCTCGGCCGCGGCTGGCTCCCGCACCTGGTGGACGCGGCGGTGGCGGTGTCGGCCGAACTGGATCGCACCGGGTTCGCCGACGTGGTGGTCGGTACGGACGGCCGGTCCGTGCCCGAGGTGGCGCGCCGGGTCCGCGAGTCGATCACCGTTCCCCGGCGCGTCCTGGAGTCCACTGTGGACCCCACTGCTCCCGCTGAGTCCACAGTGGATGTGCTGTGGGTGACCGGCCCGACCGGGGTGGGCAAGTCGTCCGTCGGCTGGGCCGTGTTCGCCGGGATCGCCGGTGCGGGGACGACCGTGGCCTACGCGGACCTCGACCAGCTCGGTTTCGCGCGGCCGGAATCGGGCCACCGGCTGAAGGCACGCAACCTCGCCGCGCTGTGGCGGACTTTTCGGGCCGAGGGCGCCGAGTACCTCGTCCTCGTCGGTGACGTCGACGATCCCGCGGACCTGGACCGGTACGTGCGGGCGGTTCCCGGCGGGAACTTCACCGTGTGCCGCCTGCGCGCCGGGGCCGCCGAGCTGACCGAACGGATACTGGCGCGCGGGCGCGGGGAAGGCCCGCCCCTCCCCGGCGACGACCTCGTCGGCGTGCCGGAGGACGAACTCCGTTCCCGTGCAAGGGAAATCTCGCTCGCCGACGACAAGGTGGCGGCACCGGCAGACCTGGTCGTCGACACGGATGGCCGGACCGTCGAGGAGATCGCCGTCCCGCTGCGCTCGCTGCTGACCGGCTAGCGGAGGTGCTCGTTCGCCCACCGCGCGAAACCGGTGAGCGGGATGTCGAATGCTCGCGCGTCCTCGGGACGTCCGGGCTGGTCGAACTCGTTCAGCCCGTCGTGGCCGAAATCGGGTGCCCCGGCGGCGATCGCTTCGGCCGTGGTCAGCACCGGGGCGGTCAGCTCGGTGCCGTAGACCGTCGAGAGGATCTTGGCGATCCCGGTCATCGTCAGCCGCTCACCCGCCAGTTCCAGTTCGACGGTGTGGAAGCGCGCCGGGTCGGCGAAGGCGGCGGCCGCGGCGGCACCGATGTCGGCGACCGCGACGAGGGGGACTTCGGTGCCGGGCTTGATGACGGTCACCAGCCCGCCTTCGGGGCCGTTCGGGAGCACAAAGGACGGTGGGAGGAAGTTCTCCATGAAGAAGCCGGGCTTCAGGATCGTCCACTGTGGAAAGCCCGTTTCACGGACGCGATCCTGGATGGCGGCCTTCGTTTCCATCGAATGCCACATCGAGGTCGTCTTGTCGGTGAGGGCCGTCCGGTGCTGTCCCGCACCGGACACCGAGGTGTGCACGAACTGACCGACCCCGGCGTCGCGCGCGGCGTCGATCAGGGTGCTCGCCTGGACCCATTCGTCGTCGCCCCGCGCGTCGGTCAGCTCGGGCATCTGGATCGAGAACACGGCGCGCACGCCCTCGGCCGCGCGCAGCACGGAGTCGCGGTCGCGCAGGTTGCCGGTGACTAGTTCGGCGCCGAGCGCGGCGATGGCGCGGGCGCGGTCGGTGTCCGGGTTCCGGACGAGCGCGCGGACGGGGAAACCGGCGTCGAGCAGGGCGCGCGCGGTGGCGCCGCCCTGCTTGCCGGTGGCACCGGTGACCAGGATGGGGGACATGAGTGCTCCTCGGAGGTAGCCGGTTCGCTAAGTGGCGGGGCCCGCCACTTAGTCCTCCGCTACTATATGGAGGGGCCCGCCACTTAGCAAACCCGGAGGTGACGCCGTGGCCGCACAGCGCGCCGACGCGAGGCAGAACTACGCGCGCATCCTCGCCGTGGCCGAACAGGAGGTCGCCGCGCACGGCGCCGACGCCTCGCTGGAGCAGATCGCCCGCACGGCGGGCGTCGGCTCGGCCACCGTGCGGCGGCACTTCCCCGGCAGGCGCGCGATGCTGGAAGCCGTCTTCGCGAAGCGGATCGAGGCGTTGTGCGAACGCGGCCGCGAACTGGCCGACGCGGCCGATCCGCGCGCCGCGTTCCTGGAATGGCTGAGCGATCTCACCGCCTACGCGGCCTCCGCGCGCGGATTCGCCACCGTGCTTTCCTCCGACAGCGAGGACTACACGTCGCACGCGAAGATCTGTTCGGCGAAGCTGGCGGATTCAGGTGAACCGCTGTTGCGGCGCGCCGCGCGAATCGGCGCCGTGGCGCCGGGCGTGACCGTGGCGGATCTGGTCACGCTGGTCGCGGGCATCGTGCTGGCCACCGAGGGCCATGCCGACCCGGCCGCCGAAGCGGACCGGCTGCTGCGGATGGTCGTCGCCGGAATCAGCCCGTAGCGAGTTCCGCCACCGCGGCGCGGGCGTTCGCGAGCGATTCCGCCGCCAGGTCTTCGAGACCGGCCAGTGCGGGAATGTCGCCAGCCCTGGTCAACTCGGCCTCCACAGTGGACAAGTTCACTTCGGACACTCCGAGCTTGCCGAAATGCGCTCGCAGATAAGGGGTTTGGAAGTCGCACCCGTGACGGGGAGTGCCGGGCCCGTAACCGCCGCCGCGCGCGAGGACCAGCACCACCTTGGTGTCCCGCAGCAGGCTTTCGCCGGTGTCGGGGTCGGTGAAGGCACCGGGGAAGCTCACGCGGTCGATCCACGCCTTCAACGAGGCGGGCACCGAGAAGTTGTACATCGGGACGCCGAGCAGGAGCGCGTCCGCGGCGAGCACCTCCTCGATCAGGGGCAGCGTCAGCGCCCATTCCCGCTCCTCGGCCCCGGTTTCGGCCAGCGCGGCGATCTTGTCCAGCGGGAGCACGCCGTGGCGTTCCACCCGCCGCCCGAGCGTGGCGTAGGCGGGGGTCACCAGCGGGACGGGCTCGGCGGCCACGTCCCGGTAGCGGTACCGGTTTTCCCGGCCGCGCCAGGCGTCCGCGAAGGACGCGGTGAGCTGCCTCGTCACCGAGTCACGAGTGAGATCGGCGCTGGAGTCGAGGTGCAGCAACGACTCGGTTACGCTGTGGCGCATTCGGTTCTTCCCCTTCGTTCGCGTTCATGTGCCCTCATGAAGCAGACGGATCGTGTCGAGGAAAGGTGACCGGTGGAGGAGCACGAGGAACTGGCGGCGCGGTTCGAGGAGCACCGCGCGCAGCTGAGGGCGGTCGCGTACCGGATGCTCGGCTCGCTCGGTGAGGCCGACGACGCGGTGCAGGAGGCCTGGCTGCGGCTCAGCCGCACCGATGTGCGCGAGGTCGAGAGCATGGCGGCGTGGCTGCGCACGGTCGTTTCCCGGGTGTGCCTGGACATGCTGCGCTCGCGCAAGTCGCGCCGCGAAGATCTCGGCGCCCCGGTCGAGTCCTTCGAGTCCTTCGAGGACGGTCCGGGCCCCGAAGAAGAAGTGGTGATGGCCGACTCGGTCGGCCGCGCGCTGCTCGTCGTGCTGGACGCGCTCGGCCCCGACGAACGGGTCGCGTTCGTCCTGCACGACCTGTTCGCGGTGCCGTTCGACCGGATCGCCCCGATCGTGGACCGCTCGCCGGTCACCACGAAGAAGCTCGCCAGCCGCGCGCGGGCGCGGGTGCGCGGCACCTCCTCGATCCCGGCGGCTGATCTCGCCCAGCACCGGCTCGTCATCGACGCCTTCCTCGCCGCCTCCCGCGGCGGCGACCTGACCGCACTGCTCGAAGTGCTGGCCCCCGACGTCGTCCGCCGCGCCGACCCCGCCGCACTGCCACCCGGCCGCTCGACCATCGCACGCGGCTCCCGCGTCGTGGCGGAAGAAACCGTCGGCTTCGGCCGCCGCTCCCGCTTCGCCGAAACCGCGCTCGTCAACGGTTCCGTCGGGGTCGTCGTGGCCCCTGCGGGACGGCTGGCGTTGGCGCTCACGGTCACCGTCGAAGGGAACCGGATCACCGCCTACGAGGTCATCGCCTCACCAGAACGCCTACGCGATCTCGACATCGCCGTGCTTCCGGACTGACCGCCCATGCCCCGAAAGATGCTCCTGTAGAGGTCAGGCCGTGTATGTCGTCGAAGGTTCCTCTTGGGGCGTTGAGCGTCACGATCTCGGCCTTCGCGGCGGGCTGCCGCCACTGCTCGTGTCCCCGAAGGTGGCCTTCGGGGCGGTAGACGCCGCAAACTCGGCCCTCGCGCCGCATTCCCGCCACGCGCACGAGCCCGCAGCAGGCCGTCGCCTGCCCCGAAAGTGACCTTCGGGGAATCCAGCGCCCCGAAGGCCACCTTCGGGGCATGTGCGGCCCTGCCCGCACGTGAGCGAAGGCCGAGAAAGTGGCGCTAGGGTCCCCGAAGGTGGCCTTCGGGGACCAACGGAGGACCTCCGCCGCCGACCACCGCAGCGCTTCCCGGAGACCGCGTCAGGTTCGGCGGCGTAGGCGGACGGCTTCGGCGAGGTCGCGCAGGGCGTCGATGGTGTCGTCCCAGCCAAGGCAGGCGTCGGTGATGCTGCGGCCGAACACGTGCGGGCGCGCGTCGGCGTCCTGCCTGCCGGGGACGAGGAAGCTTTCCAGCATGATGCCGCGGATCGCGTGGCCACCGGCGGCGATCTGCGCGGCGATCTCGCCCGCGACGACGGCTTGGCGCGCTTCGTCCTTGCCGCTGTTGCCGTGGCTGGCGTCGATCACGACGCGTTCCGGCAGGCCGCGGGCGCGCAGCAGTTCGGTGGTGGCGAGCACGTCGGTCGCGGAGTAGTTCGGGCCGCCGCCACCGCGGAGCACCACGTGGCAGTGCGGGTTGCCGCTCGTGCGGACGATCGCGAGCGAGCCCTTCGTGTCGGCGCCGAGATATCCGTGCGGCGCCGCCGCGGCACGCACCGCGTCGGCGGCCACGGCGATCGAGCCGGTGCTCCCGTTCTTCATGCCGACCGGCATGGTCAGCCCGCTCGCGAGCTGCCGGTGCACCTGGCTTTCCGCGGTGCGCGCGCCGATCGCGGCCCACGACACCAGGTCGCCGAGGTAGTCGGGGGTCAGCGGGCTCAGCCATTCGGTGCCCACCGGCAGCCCGAGTTCGCTGATCTCCAGCATCAGTGCCCGCGCGGCGCGAAGGCCGTCCTCGACCGCGAAGCTCCCGTCGCGGCGCGGGTCGGTGAGCAGGCCGGGCCAGCCGACGGCGGTGCGCGGCTTCTCGAAGTACGCGCGCATCACGATCAGCAGATCGTCGGACAGCTCGTCGGCGAGCACGCGCAGCGCTTTCGCGTACGTCAGCGCGGCGTCGACGTCGTGCACCGAGCACGGGCCGACGACGACGAGCAGGCGGTCGTCGATCCCGTCGAGCACCCGGCACGAACTCACCCGCGCCGCCCGCACCGTTCTCGCCGCGGCGGGCGAGCACGGCAACTGGGTGGCGAGCTGGGCCGGCGTCAGCACGGGCGCGGTGCTGACCGCCCCGCCGACGGTCGGCACGGTGATCTCCTCTGCGGTGGCCGTGAGTGTCATCGGTGCCCCATTTCTGTGCTGGTGGACGTGGCGGGAAGGGCGGGCATGGTGGCGAACACGGCCGCGCAGGCCGTGGCGGCGGGGCGCAGTGCGGTGCCGAGCGCGGCGCGGGCGCCCGCCAGTCCCGCGTCGAACCCGGCGCGGTCGCCGGTCTCGACGAGCCGTCCCAGCTCCTCCGCGCCACGGCCCAGCGCGGCGCGGGCGGCCGCGGCGTCCGGGTTGTCGGCCTGGATTTCCCAGTACACCTCGGGTTCCCCGGACGAGATCCGGGCGAGCAGGCTCAGCAGGGTGGCGCACGGCGGCGGCGCCAGCGCGGTCAGCGCTTCGATGTCGACGTCCAATTCCGCGAGGCCGCTGCCGAAGGCGAGCACCGCCGCGTGGGTGAGCGCCTGCGCGGTCGCGGTGAGCCGGTCGTGCGCGGCCGCGGTCACCGGAACCAGCCTCGCGCCCGTGAACACCTCGAGGAACTTCGCCACCCCGGGGCCGTCGCGGTGGGAAACCACGGCGATCGGACGCCCCGCGATCGCCAGATCGGGGGCGAACATCGGGTTGACGCCGAGCGCGGGCCCATCGGGCCGGTGCGCGGTGATGGCCGCGGAAACCGGGCCCTTCACCGAAAGCGTCTCCACGAGCAGCGCGTCGGTCCGCAGCAGCGGTGCCAGCACGGGCAAAGCGGCGACCGCGACCTCACCGGGGACGGCCAGTACCACCACGTCCGCGGCGGCCAGCGCGGCGGCGAGTTCGGGGGAGGGGGCGAGGATGTCCGACGACACGGCCGGATCGGCGATCGTGACCGCGGCGCCCGCGTCGCGGAGCAGGCCGGTGAGCATGCCGCCCACCGCGCCCGCCCCGCCCGCCACCACGCAGGCCGAACTCATGTCGGCACCTTGTCCGAAACCGACGGTGCTGCCTGTTCCAGCGCGCTCACCATGGCGCGCGACTTCACCAGCGTTTCCTCGAACTCGTCCTCCGGGTCGGACAGCGCAACAATTGCCCCACCGACCCCGAACGTGGTGCCCTGCCCGTCGGCGACGATGGTGCGGATGACGATGCTGAGGTCGCTGGCCCCGCTGAGCGCGAACCAGCCGAGCGCGCCGGAGTACGGGCCGCGCGGGCCCTCTTCGAGCCGGTCGATGATCTCCATCGTCCGCAGCTTCGGCGCACCGGTCATCGAGCCGCCGGGGAACGCGGCGCGCACGCAGTCCACAGTGGACGCATCGGGGCGCAGCACGCCGCGGATGGTCGACACCAGCTGGTGCACCTGCGCGTAGGTCTCGACGTCGAACAGCTTCGGCACGTGCACCGAACCGACCTCGCACACCCGGTTCATGTCGTTGCGCACCAGGTCGACGATCATCAGGTTCTCGGCGCGGTCCTTCTCGTGCGCCGCCAGGTCCCGCTTGAGCCGCTCGTCCTCGTCGGCGTCCCTGCCGCGCGGCCGCGTGCCCTTGATCGGCTTCGACTCGACGACCCGGTCGGTGTCCACGGTGAGGAACCGCTCCGGGGAACTGGACAGCACGGCGACGTCGCCGAAGGACAGCAGCGCGCCGTAGGGCACCGGGCTGACCCGGCGCAGCGCGCGGTAGGTGCCGAACACGTCCTCGACGCGCGCGGTGTGCGCGACGTTGGTCAGGCACACCTCGTAGGTTTCGCCGTCGGCGATTTCGTCGAGGCAGACGTGGATCCGCTTGAGGTAGCTGTCGTGGTCGTGCCGCAGGGTGACCGCGGACAGCACGTCCGGGATGCCGGTCGCGAGCGGGCCCGGCGAGGGCACGGCGCGCGGAAGGGTGCACAACCGCTGCTGCGTGCGGTCGAGCCAGGCGAGCGCTTCGGGTTCGGGATCGTTGGCGGACAGGCAAAGCAGGTAGCAGGTCCGCTCGACGTGGTCGAACACCACGGCGCGGTCGGCGAAGACCATCGCGGCGTCGGGCGAGGAGGACGTGTGCTTCGCCGAGCCGCCGGTTTCGGCCTTCAGCTCGTAGCCGAGGTAACCGACGTAGCCGAGGTTGAACGCGGTGGGCAGCCCGGGGATCGGTGGCAGCCCGCGGGTTTCCAGCTGCTCGTGCAGGTAGTCGAAGAACGAGCCGGGGATTTCCTCGACGGAGTCGCCGCGCGTCACGCGCACGCGGTTCTCGTCGACCCGGTAGGTCAGGTATTCGGCGCGCGGACCCGTGTCGTCGCCCATCATCGAGAATCGCGCCCTGCCTTCGGCGGTGGCGCTGCTGTCGAGCCAGAAGCTGTGCGGTGAAGCGGAAAACAGCTCGGCGTAGGCGGCTTCGGCGTCGGGTTCGAAGGCGAGCTTGCGCACCAGCGCACGGTGGCCGTTGCCGCCGGGGCGGCGCTGGGCGGGAACGACCGGCGGGGCGGCTTCGAGTGCGTGGAACCGCGCGGTTGCCGCGCGAAAGTTGGCGAGCAGTTCCCTGCCGTAGGCCGAGGAAATCGACTCGGGGTGGAACTGCACGCCCCAGATCGGCTTGGTGCGGTGGCGTACGCCCATGATCACGCCGTCGTCGGTCCACGCGATCGCCTCCAGCTCGCCGGGCAGGTCGGTCGCGGCGAGCGAGTGGTAGCGGACCACTTCGAACGGCGACGGGATGCCTTCGAACAGATCGGCGCCGGTGTGGCTGACCAGGGAAACCCTGCCGTGCATGGGATACGGGGCGTGCACGACGCGCGCGCCGTGCAGCTGGCAGATGCCCTGGTGTCCTAAGCAGACACCGAGGACCGGCAGTCCGCTGTGGAGGATCGCGTCGGCGCTGATGCCGAAATCGCGGGGGCAGTCGGGGCGGCCGGGGCCGGGCGAGATGACGATGTTGTCGAACTGGGCGAGGTCCACTTCGGACCACGGGGTGTCGCTGGTGACCACGGTCGGCGGCGCGCCGTTCAGTTCGCCGAGCAACTGGTGGAGGTTGTAGGTGAAGGAGTCGTAGTTGTCGATCAGCAGTGTGCGCATCAGTCGTCTCCCTCGGGCTCGGAGCCGGCGATGACGAGGTCTTCGACCCGGCAGGTTTCGGCGATGATCAGGTCGTAGAGGCTGCGCATGAAGGTCGTGTCGATCCCGCGTTCCTCGGCGAAGGCGGCGGCGCGGCGGTGCACGAAGTCGATGCGGTGCGGCTGCATCATCCGCACCTTGTGGACGCGCTTGAACTCGCCGATCTCGACGCAGCACTCGATGCGGCGGGCCAGGGTTTCCAGTAGCTGGCGGTCGATGCCGTCCAGTTCCGCGCGCATCGATTCCAGATCGGCCGTGTCCTTCGTCGCGGTCATGCTGCGTGCTCCTTCCGTTGCGGCGTGCGGTTCGCGGTGGTGTACAGCGGACGTCCGTCGACGTAGTCGTGCGTGGACACCGCGCCGAAGGCGGCGTCGGCGGCGAGCAGTTCGGGCACGGACCGGCCGTGGAAGTGGCCGTGTTCGACGACGAGGCCGCCGTCAGGGCGCAACAGCGCGGCGGCGAGGCGGACCACGTGCCGGATGACGTGGAGCCCGTCGGCGCCGCTGAAGATGGCCAGTTTCGGGTGGTGGACGCCGTATTCGGGGAGCAGCCGCTCGCTTTCGGGCACGAACGGCGGATTGGCCAGCACGAGATCGACCGCGCCGGTCAGCTCGGCGAGCAGGCCGGGCGCGGTGACGTCGGCGGCGTGCACGACGATCGGGGTGTCGCCGAGCGAGGCCTGGTGCGCGCTGTTGCGGCGCGCGAACTCCAGCGCGTTCGGATCGAGTTCGACGGCGTGCACGGTGGCGTCGGGGCGTGCGTGCGCGACCGCGAGCGCGATCGCGGCGGACCCGGTGCACAGGTCCACCACGACCGGGTTTTCCCGGCCAGCCAGCACTTCGAGCCCGGAGGCGAGCACCAGCTCGCTGTGCGGGCGCGGCACGAAGACCCCCGGTCCGACGGCGACCGTGACGCCGCCGAGCGTGGCTTCGCGCAGGAGGTGCCCGAGCGGGATCCGGTCCGCGCGGCGGGAAACGAGTTCGGTGAACCGCGCCCGCTCCGTTTCGGTGAGCTTGGTCCACGGTGCGGGCCTGGCGTGGGGTGGCAGGCCGAGCGCGTGCGCGGCGAGCTGTTCGGCGTCGGCGCGCGCCGCTTCGATCCCGGCGTCGGAGAGCGTGCGCTCGGCTGCGCCGATCAGGTCGTCGAGAGAGGGCCGCGGCATCTGGAGCTCCTTCGTCGGCGTGGCTTGGCCTTCGCTTCGCGAGTCCAGTCCATGGTCCGGCGCTACTCTGACGGCGCACTGACGCTGTGCTGACGAATCCGTCCGTTTAGGACAGTCCGGACACGACGATCGCCCCGGCCTTCGTCGGCCGGGGCGATCGTGGGGCTTCTGCTGGCGTGCGGGACCGCCGCGAGGGGGGAGTTCGCGGCGCTAGATGCCCCGAAGGCCACCTTCGGGGACTTCGGGTTCCCCCCCGAAATAAGGATAGCGGGGAGGGGTGTTAGTGGGCGACGGCTTCTTGGCCGGTCAGGTTCAGGAATACGTCGTCCAGGGTGGGGCGCCGGATGCCGAAGTCGGTGACGGTGACACCGGCGGAGGACAGTGCGGCGGAAACCGAGGCGATCCCGTCGATCCCGCTGTCGAGCTGGAGCCCGATGACGCGCTTGTCCCTGTCCACGGCGGGGTTCGCGACGGTGAGCGAGTCCAGCGCGCGCAGTGCGGGCGCGATGTCGGCCTGCGCCGCCACGGTCAGTTCCAGGCGTTCCTGGCCGACCTTGCGCTTGAGCTGTTCCGGGGTGCCTTCCGCGATCACCTGGCCCGAGGCGATCACCGCGATGTCGTCGGCGAGCGAGTCGGCCTCCTCCAGGTACTGCGTGGTCAGCAGCACAGTCATACCCTCGTCGACGAGACCGCGGATCGTCGCCCACAGCGAAAGCCTGCTCGCCGGGTCGAGACCGGTGCTCGGCTCGTCGAGGAACAGCACCGACGGCTCCGCGACGATGCACGCGGCGAGGTCGAGCCTGCGCCGCATCCCACCGGAGTAGGTCTTGAGTGGACGGTCGGCGGCGTCGGTGAGATCGAAGCGCGCCAACAGTTCCGCGGCCCGTTTCGCCGCCTTGCGCCTGCCTAGGTGTAGCAAAGTGCCGAGCAGCACCAGGTTTTCGCGTCCGGTGAGCAGCTCGTCGACGGCCGCGTACTGGCCCGCCAGCCCGATCCGCCTGCGCACCTCGCGAGCCTCGGTGGCGACGTCGAAACCGGCGACGCGGGCGAACCCACCGTCCGGGGTGAGCAGGGTCGCCAGCATCCGGACGGTGGTGGTCTTCCCCGCACCGTTGGGGCCGAGCACGCCGAGGACCTTCCCGGGGCGCACCGAGAGGGTGACCCCCCGCACGGCTTCCTTGTCGCGGTAGGACTTGCGCAGGTTCTGCGTCTCGATGGCGAATTCCACGTCCGGCCCCTCTGCTATCGGACTGCCGTTGCCTGCTCGCGCAGGCTGCGCGGGCGCATGTCGGTCCAGTTCGCTTCGACGTAGGCGAGCGCGGCCTCGCGGCTGCTCTCCCCGAGCACGACGGTCCAGCCGCCGGGCACCTCGGCGAACGACGGCCAGATGCTGTGCTGCTCCTCGTCGTTGACCAGCACCAGGAAGGTGCCTTGCTCGTCGTCGAACGGGTTGGTCGTTTCGGACACGGGTACCTCCGTCGTCGGGCGGGCTCGGGCTGGCTCGCTTTCATCCATACTCGGATGCCGTGCTGACACCCCGCTGACCGTTGCCTGATAAGGGAACCTCCCCCGAAACATGCAATCGAGGCCACTCCGGCAGGGGTACCGGAATGGCCTCGATCGCGTGCCGGAGCCGGCTGGGGGACCGCGGCTCCAGACGTCTAGCGGGCAGGCAGCGCGTTCGGGATGACGATGGAGACCAGTGTCGGCCCGCCGATCGGGCTCACCACCGACAGGTAGCCGTCGAACGCCGCGAGCCGCTCTTCGAGACCGCGCAGTCCGGTGCCGCGCGAGATGTCCGCGCCGCCGCACCCGTTGTCGGTCACGTTGATCCGGAGCGCGTCGCCCTCGTGGGAGAACTCGACCGCGGCCGAGCTGGCGTGCGCGTGCTTGAGCACGTTGTTCAGCACCTCGGAGACCGCGAAGTAGGCTGCGGACTCGACCGGGGGCTGGGGTCGTGCGGGCAGCCCGCCGGACAGCTCGACCGGGATCGGGGCGTCCAGCGCCAGCGCCTTCACCGCGTCGACGAGGCCGCGGTCGGCCAGTACCGGCGGGTGGATGCCGCGCACCAGGTCGCGCAGCTCGTTGAGCGCCTTCGTCGACGATTCCTTGGCCTCGCTGAGCAGGGCGCGGACGGCTTCGGGGTTGTCCTCGACCAGGTTCTCCGCCGCGGACAGCGTCATGCCCATCGCGACCAGCCGCGACTGCGCGCCGTCGTGCAGGTCGCGTTCGATGCGGCGCAGCTCGGCGGCCGAGGTGTCGACCGCGGTGTAGCGGGTCTGCTGCAACTGCTCGACGCGCGAGGCGAGGCGGGCGTTGGACGGGCGCAGCCACCACTTCGTGAGCTTGGCGTGCGCGCCGACCAGCGGCCGTGCCACGAACCCGCAGATCGCGATCTGCACGACACCGAGACCGGCCGCGAAGATGGCCATCAGCTGGCTGTCGAGCGGGATGAACCCGTAGAAGCTGTTCTCCCAGATCGCGAGGCGCTGTTCCCACACGAACGGCATCGCGAGCCCGAACAGGCCGTTGAGCAGCAGCGCGGCGGGAAGGAACGCGACGAGGCCGCCGGTGTAGGGCTCCACGATGAGCCACAGCAGCTGGCGCCACGTGGTGCCGTCGCCGAGCGCCCAGTAGGTGCGCTGCCACGATCCCTTCAGCCCCTTCGGGAACTCGGGCTCGTTGCGGTACGGGTCGGCGATCTGGACCCCCGACCAGTCGGCAGCCAGCCTGCGCTGGGTGGTGACCAGGCCCCGCACCGCGGACATCGCCGACGGGACCAGGAAGATGCCGACCCCGACGGTGCACAGGCAGACCGCGATGATCAGCCACGCCGCGACCGCGATCGCGGCGAGCGAGATACCGAACAGCGCGGCGCCGCGCAGGATGTACTTCGACCGTCCTGACCGTTGCCTCGTGGTCCCGATTGCCATGGTCATCGTTCTGCCTTTCCCCTGAGTTCGCACCGGCTCTCCTCCGCTGCGGTATGCGTCAATCATGGCGGGTCGCCGAGGCCGGAGTCAGTAGGTGCAGTACCACTCTTTGCCCGGTACCAGATCCCTGTTCCGGGTATGACGAGGTCATGTTCCGCCGCTCATCCGGGTGAATCCGCTTGATTTCGGCAGCAGAAACGGCCCCGGCGGATTCGCCAGGGCCGTTTTCCCGGTGGGTGGATCAGTTTTCGGCTTTGCGATACCGGCGGAAGCTCAACGCGGTGGTGACGAGCAGGATGGCCGCGAGCGCCACCGCGATCACCACGCCGGAGTTCTCGGTGGCGAAGGTGGCGCCCGCGGTGCCGCCGGGGTTGCCCCACAGCTCGCGCAGCGCCGTGGTCACCGAGCTGACCGGGTTCCACTCCACCACCGGCCGGATCCAGGACGGCATGGCGCTGGCCGAGATCAGCGCGGTGGACAGGAACGACAGGCCGACGAGCACGAGGCTGCCGACGGCGTCGATGGACTCCGGGGTCTTGAGCACCATGCCGAGCAGGATCCCGACCCACAGCATCGCGTAGATGAACGCGATGAGGATGCCGAAACCGGCCAGCACGGACAGCGCGTCGGTGTGCGGGCGCCAGCCGAGCGCGAGCCCGGCGGCCATCACGATGACCAGCCCGGCCAGCGACGCGACCAGATCCGCGATGCTGTGCCCGAGCAGCACGCCGCCGCGCCCGATCGGCAGCGAGCGGAACCGGTCGATCAGCCCGCCGCGCAGGTCCATCGAGACCCCGATCGCGGTCGGGCCGATGCTGGCGAGGCCGACCTGCATGGCCACCCCCGCCATCAGGTATTCGAGGTAGTCGCCGCCGCCGGGGATCACGAACGCCTGCTTGAACAGGTATCCCATCGCCAGCATCATCACCAGCGGGTTCATCGTGATGCCGATGAGCCGCCCCGGCGCGCGCAACAGGTGGCGGACGCGGCGGCCCGCGAGCGCCCGGATTTCGGTGATGGCCGCTGCCGGTCCGGCAGGGACCGCGGTCGTGGTCATGTCAGCTCCCGCTTTCGAGGTCGGTCGTGTTTTCCAGCGCCGCCGCCACTTCGAGGCCGATCGAGCGCCGTGCTCCTGGGTGCATCAGGTGGTCGTGGTCGCAGGCCACCAGGTGCGCGGAGATCTCCCCGCCGACGTGCGGCGCCCAGCGCCGCACCCGGTTTTCGATCTCCGCTTCGTCGAGCCCGGCGGTGGCCACGAAAAGCCGCATCGCGCCGCTGAACTCGCGGTACTCCATCGCGCACGCCAGCTTGGCGTGCTGTTTCATCGCCGAGACGAGCCGGGGGATCCGCTCCCTGCCGAGCGCGGCGAACAAACCGCCGTCGGAAGCGAGCAGATCGCAGATCTCGTCGAGCGCGAGCCGGTCGCCCGCGAATTCCGTTCGATCATATCCCGCGGTTTCCAAAAGGCGAAGCAAAAGTTCGGCGTCGTCGGTTTCGTCGTCGCGCTCGTCGACCGGGAAACTGTCCACATTGGCCAGCAGTGCGACGGTTTCGCCGTATTCTTCGAGCTGTACCGCCATTTCGTGCGCGAGCAGCCCGCCGAACGACCAGCCGAACAGGTGGTAGGGCCCCGACGGCTGGACGGTGCGCAGCCGCTCGACGTACTCGGCGGCCAGCGCCGCCATGTCCTCCGGCGGCGCCGCGGACGAGGTGACGTAGGGCGCCTGCAAGCCGTAGATCGGGCGCGCGGAGCCGATGTGCTCGGCGAGCCCGAGGTACGGCAGGCAGGTGCCCAGTCCACTGTGGACGCAGAACAGCGGTGGCAGGTCGCCGCCGGTCCTGATCGGCAGCAGCACGGCGAGGGGATCGGCGGTGGCCCAGCCTGCGCCGGTTTCGGCGACCGTGCACGCGGCGGCGAGGTCTTCGATCCTCGGGTGCGTGAACAGGTCGGCCACCGACAGCCGGACGCCGGCCTTGCCCGCCTTGTCGACCACCTGGATGGACTGGATGCTGTTCCCGCCCGCGGCGAAGAAGTCCAGATCCACGCCAGCCTCCGGCAGCCCCAGCACGTCGGCGACGACGTCGCACAGCACGCGCTCGGCCGTCGTCCTCGGCGGTCGTACCGTGCCGGTTTCCGTTTCCGGCGCGGGCAGCGCGGCGTGGTCGATCTTGCCGTGCCGCGTGGTCGGGAACTCCGCCAGCACCACGACCGCGGACGGGACCATGTACGCCGGGAGCCGGGTGGCCGCGTGTGCGCGCACCGCTTCCGGTTCGGCGTCCCCGCGCACATAGGCGACCACGCGCCGGTCACCGGGCCGGTCCTCGCGGACGATCGCGACCGCCGAGGCGACCGACGGGTGGCTGCGGACCGCGTCCTCGACGTCGCCCAGTTCGATCCGGAACCCGCGGATCTTCACCTGGTTGTCGACCCTGCCGACGAAGTCGAGGTTGCCGTCGGGCAGCCACCGCACCAGATCGCCGGTGCGGTAGACGCGCTCACCGGTGCCGCCGAAGGGATCGGCGACGAACCGCTGCGCGGTCAGGCCGGCGCGGCCGAGGTAACCGCGGGCCAGCCCGCCGCCGACGTACAACTCGCCGACCACGCCGATACCCACCGGGCACAGCCGGGTGTCGAGCACGCGCAGGCGCTGGCTGGCCACCGGCCGCCCGATCGGCGGAGTGCCGCCGGGGGTGAGCGGATCGCTGGCGCTGGCCCAGATGGTGACCTCGGTCGGCCCGTACAGGTTGTGCATGCGGTGCCGGACGGACCAGCGCGAGACCACCTCGGGCGAGCACGCCTCACCCGCGACGGTGAGCACCAGGTCTTCGGGGAACGTGCTTTCCTCCGGCATGGTGGACAGCACCACGGGCGGCAGGATCGCGAGGTTCACGTCCAGCTCGGTCATCAGGTCCGCGAGCGGCTGCCCGCCGCGGTCGGCCTCCTCGGCGATGACGAGCGCGCCGCCGACGAACACCGAGCCGCCGATTTCGGCGACCACGGCGTCGAAGCTGTGCGCGGCGAACTGCAACATCCTCGTCCCGGTGTGCGCGCCGAGCGTCGTGCCGAGCGCGGCGATCATGTCGGCGACGCTCGCGTGCTGCACGACCACGCCCTTCGGCTTACCGGTCGAGCCCGACGTGTAGATCGCGTACGCGGGGTGCGACGGCACGAGCGGTTCGGTGCGCTCGGCGTCGGTCAGGTCGTGGGAGGGGAGGTCCGCGAGTACGCCCGCCACAGCGGGATCGTCGAGGCGCAGCACGGGGATTCCGGTGTCCGGCAAGCGGTTCACGCCGTCACCGGCACCGAGGACGAGCGCGGGCTTCGCGTCGGTCAGGACGTGGCGCAGGCGGTCCTCGGGGTGGGCCGGGTCGATCGGCAGGAACGCGGCGCCCGCCTTGAGCACGCCGAGCACCCCGATCACCAGATCGGCCGAACGCGGCATCGCGACCGCGACGAACCGCTCCGGTCCGGCGCCGTGCGCGACGAGCAGCCTCGCCAGCCGGTTCGCCCGCTCGTTCAGCTCACCGAAGATCACGGTGCCCGCCCGCGCGACCACCGCGTCCGCGCCGGGCCTCGCGGCGGCGTGCCGCTCGAACAACGCGGGCAGCACGTCGGGCCGCGGCGGGGCGACCGGGCCGCACCACTGCCGGAGCAGCTTGTCCCGCTCGTCGCCGCCGAGCGCGTCGAGGCGGCTCAGCGGCTCGTCCGGGGTGCGCACCGCCGCGTCGAGCAGGAGCGCGAACCGGTTCGCGATGCGCTCGGCGCTGTCGCGGCGGAACAGGTCGGTGTTGTACTCCAGCATGCCCTGCAACGCGCCGTCGGCGTCCTCTTCGAGTTCGAGCGCGAGGTCGACCTTCGCCGAGTACGACGGGATCCGCTCGGCGGACACGGTGAGCCCCGGCAGTTCGAGCTGCCCCTGCCGGTAGTTCTGGAACGCCAGCGCAACCTGCACCAGCGCTTCCTTGGCCAGCGAGCGAGTCGGGTTCAGCTCGGTCACCACGCGCTCGTAGGGCAGGTCCTGGTTGGCGTAGGCGGCGAGATCGGTTTCGCGGACCCTGCCCAGCAGCGCGCGGAACGTCGGGTCGCCACTGAGATCGGTGCGCAGCACCAGGGTGTTCACGAACATCCCGATCAGCTCGTCGAGCGCGGAGTCCGTGCGGCCCGCGATCGCGGTGCCGATCGGGATGTCCGCGCCGGCGCCGAGCTTGCCGAGCAGCGCGGCGAGCGCCGCCTGCACGACCATGAACGGGGTCGCCGCGCTTTCCCTTGCCAGCGCTTCGATCCGCTCGCGCAGTTCGACGGGCAGGGTCAGCGCGACGGAGTCGCCGCGGTGGGATGCCGTGGCGGGGCGGGGGAAGTCGGCGGGCAGCGCCAGCTCCTCCGGCAGGTCGGCGAGCGTCTCGCGCCAGAACGCGAGCTGTCTCGATCGGACGCTTTCCGGATCGTCCTCGGAGCCCAGCAACGCGTTGTGCCAGTGGACGTAGTCGGCGAAGCGCACCGGCAGCGGTGTCCATTCCGGACCGCGGCCGCCGTGACGCGCGGTGTAGGCGACCGCGAGATCGTGCGCCATCGGGGCGATCGACCAGCCGTCGGCGACGATGTGGTGCACGACGAGCAGCAGCAGGTACTCGTCCTGTCCACAGTGGAACAGGTGCGCGCGCACCGGCAGGTCCTGCCCGAGGTCGAAACCCCGCTGGGTGGCCGAAGCCACCTCGTCCGCGAGTTCTTCCGGACGCACCGAGCTGACCAGTAGCGGCGGCTTCCCGACGCTCGCGTCGCGGACCGCGGGATACGGCCGTCCGTCCACGGCGGGGAACACGGTGCGCAGGACGTCGTGGCGCGCGGCGAGATCGCCCAGCGCCGCGCCGAGCGCGTCGACGTCCAGGTCCCCGGTCAGCCGGACGGTGAGCGGGATGTTGTAGGTGCCGTGCAGGTCGCCGAGCTGGTTGAAGAACCACAGCCGCTGCTGGGCCCCGGACAGCTCGGGCTCGGCCGAGGAGGGCGCGGGCACCAGCGCGGGACGGGCGGTGCCGCCGGTCCCGAGCAGCGCGGCGAGCCCGGCGACGGTCGGGGTGTCGAACAGCGCGCGCACACCCACCTCGGTGCCGAGCTCGGCGCGGATCCGCCCGGTGAGCCGGGTGGCGAGCAGGGAATGCCCGCCGAGCGCGAAGAAGTCCTCGTCGATGCCGACCGAGGAGATCCCCAGCACCTCGGCGAACAACCCGGCCAGCACCGACTCCCGCGGGGTCCGCGCGGCCCGTCCGTCCACTGTGGCCAGTTCGGGTTCCGGGAGCGCGCCGCGGTCGATCTTGCCGCTCGGGGTCATCGGGAAGGCGTCCATGGTCACGATCACCGCGGGCACCATGTACTCGGGCAGCGTCGCGCCGAGGTGCTCGCGCAGTTCGGCGATGTCCACCTCGGCGTCCTTCTCGGGGACGACGTAGCCGACCAGGCGGACGTCACCGCCGCCGTGGTCGCGGGCGACGGCCGCCGCGTGCAGCACGCTGGGGTGGTCGGAGAGCACGGCCTCGATCTCGCCGAGTTCGATCCGGAACCCGCGCACCTTCACCTGGTGGTCGACCCGGCCGAGGTAGTCGATCTTCCCGTCGGGGCCCCACATCGCGACGTCGCCGGTGCGGTAGATCCGGGACCCGTGCGGGCCGAACGGGTCGGCGACGAACCGGTTCGAGGTGAGCCCGGTGCGGCCGTGGTAGCCGCGGGCGAGCGCGTCGCCGCCGAGGTACAGCTCGCCGGGGCAGCCCGGCCGGACCGGCCGCAGCATCGCGTCGAGGATGTGCGCCTGGGTGTTCGCGATCGGCCGCCCGATCGACGGCGCGCCCGCGCGCTCGCTGGTCACGATGTCCGATGTGGACCAGATCGTGGTTTCGGTCGGCCCGTAGAGGTTGACGACCTCGGCGCCCGCGGCGAGCAGGTCGGCCGCGAGGGGCTCGCTCAGCGCCTCGCCGCCGACGAGCACCCGCTTCCCGGTGAGATCGGGCTTCCCGGCGGCGAGCACCGACTGCCACTGGCTCGGCGTCGCCTGGATGACGGTGGCGCCCTCGTCGCGGATCATCGCGGCGAGCTTCGCGGGCTCGCGCACCACCTCCCGCTCGGCCACGACGAGCGTGGCGCCCGCGAGAAGCGGCACGAACAGCTCCAGGTTCGCGATGTCGAAGCCGAACGTGGTGACCGCGAGCAGACGGTCCTTTTCGGACACTCGCAGCCGGGATGCCATGTCCACGACCAGGTTCAGCAGGCCGTGGTGGCGGACCACCACGCCCTTCGGCCGCCCGGTCGAGCCGGAGGTGTAGATGACGTAGCACGGGTGGTCGCCGGTCAGCTCCGCGACGGGTGCCTCGCGCACCGGTTTGGGCGCGTCCGGATTGTCGAGCAGCAAGGTAGGCAGGGCCGCCGCTTCGCCGAGCCCAGCGGCGACGTCGGTGGTGGTCACCAGCAGGGCCGGTTTCGCGTCGTCGAACATGTAGCCGACGCGGTCCGACGGGTGGTCGGGGTCGATCGGCAGGTACGCGGCGCCCGCGGCGAGGACCGCGACCGCGGCCACCACCAGGTCCGCCGAGCGCGGCAGCGCGATCGCGACGACCTGTTCGGGACCCGCGCCGCCCGCGACGAGATCGGCGGTCAGCGCTTCGACCCTGGTGCGGAACTGGGCGTAGGTGAGCGCGGTTTCGCCGCACACCAAGGCGATCCGGTCGGGAACGGTGGTTGCGCGCTTCGCGAGCAGCGCCGGGAGCAGTTCGTCCGGCAGGTCCATGCCGGTGTCGAACCCCGCGCGCAGCCGGGTTTCGGCCCGCTCCGCTTCGTCGCTGACGTCCACGCGGCCTACCAGGGTGTCCGGCGCGGTGCCGACCAGGCGCAGCAGGCGCTGCACGAGGGTCAGCACGTGGTCGACCTCGTGGCGGTCGAACACGTCGCCGCGGTACTGGGCCCGCAGCTCGATCCGGTCACCGGGCAGCACGGTCAGGCTCAACGGGTACCCGGTCGCCGCGCGAATGTCCGCGGCCACCAGCCGCAGCCCGCCAGGGTAGTCGATCCCGGCAGGCGCGGGGTAGTTCTGGAACATCAGCGCGGTGTCGAACAGCTCGCCGATCCCGGTGTGCCGCTGCACCTCCGCGAGCCCGACGTGCTGGTGGTCGAGCAGGTCGAACTGCTGCCGCTGCAGGTCGTGCAGGGTGTCCACAACGGACTTCCGAGGATCGAGCGCGACGCGCACCGGCAGCGTGTTGGCGAACATGCCGACCGTGCCCTCGACCCCGTCCAGCTCGGCGGGGCGCGCCGAGCTGACACCACCGAACACGATGTCGCGGCGCCCGGTCAGCAGCGCGAGCGCGAGCGCCCAGCAGCCCTGCGCGACGGTGTTCAGGGTGAGCCCGCGTTCGCGCGCGGCCCCGGTCACGATCGCGGTCAGCTCGCGGGACACCGTGACGGCCACCGATTCCGGTACCGCGCGCACCGGTTCGGTCAGCGAAGGCGCGACCCTCGTCGGCTCGTCGAGTCCGGCCAGCGCGGTGTGCCACGCGTGCAACCCCACCCGCTCGTCCTGCTTCGCGAGCCAGCCGAGGTGGTCGCGGTACGGGCGGGGAGCGGGGATCCCCGCGTCGTCGATCTCCCCGCCCGCGCCGTACGCGGCCAGGAGTTCCTTCGTCAGTATCGGCATCGACCAGCCGTCCGCGAGGATGTGGTGCACCGTCCACAGCAGACGGAAATCCGCTTCGCCGGTGCGGAGCACGGTGAACCGCATCAGCGGCGGCTTCGTCAAGTCGAACCTGTCCATGCGGTCGGCGTCGGTCAGCCGGTCCAGCTCCGCGGCCCGCTCGGCGGGGCCGAGCCCGGTGAGGTCGTGCTCGACCAGCGGCAGGTCCGCCGAAGCGGGCACCACCTGCACCGGCTCGCCGTTCTTCCGCCTGCGGAAGCAGGCGCGCAGGGTGTCGTGCCTGCGCAGGAGCGACCGCGCGGCGGCGTGCAGCAGCGGCACGTCCAGCGGCCCGTGCAGATCGGCGACGACCTGCAGCGCGTAGACGTCGACGCCCGAGTCCTCGCCGGTCAGCTCGGCATGGAAGAGCAACCCCTTCTGCAGCGGGGAAAGCGGAAGGAACTGGCTCGTGCCGGCGCGTTTCATGGATTTCTCCTCAGGTCAGTCAAGGCCGAGTTCCAGCTCGTCCAGTTCGTCGTCGGCGATCGTGAGCAACGGGTCCTCGGCCTCCGGCGCTTCCGCCGCCGCGGCGGGCTCCGTGGCCGTCCACCGCGCGGTTCCGGCGATCGCGGCGGCGGTCTTGTGCCGGAAGACGTCCCTGATCCCGATCGCCAGCCCCGCCGCGCGCACCAGGCCGACCACCTTGATCGACAGGATCGAGTCGCCGCCGAGCGCGAAGAAGTTGTCCTCCGCGCCGATCCGCGAGAGCCCGAGCACCTCGGCCATCGCGGTGCAGAGGATCTCCTCCTCCTTGGTCTGCGCGGCGCGACCGCCCCACACGTCGGCGAAATCGGCCTCCGGCAACGGAAGCGCGTCGCGGTCGAGCTTCCCGTGCGGGGTGAGCGGCATCTTGTCGACCGTCAGCACCACCGCGGGCACCAGGTAGTCCGGCAGCGCACTTTGCAGCGCGCGCCGCACTTCCGCACCAACGGTGGCGCTGTCGGCGTCCCCGGCCGGGGTCACGTAGCCGATCAGCCGCTGGTGCCCGACCGTGCCCGCGTCGACCTTGACCGCGGCCTCGGCGACCTCGGGCCGCGTCCGCAGCGCGGTTTCGATCTCGCCGAGTTCGATGCGGTGGCCGCGGATCTTGACCTGGTGGTCGCGGCGCTGCAGGTGGTGCAGCTGCCCGTCGAGGAGCTGGACGTGGTCGCCGGTGCGGTACATCCGGGTGCCGTCGGAGGCGTACGGGTCGGGCAGGTACGCGCTGGCGGTCCGGACGGGGTTGCGCAGGTAGCCGGGACCGACGCCGACACCGGCCACGTACAGCTCACCCGGTGTTCCCGGTGGGACGGGCCGGAGCTGGTCGTCCAAAATGTACAGCCGGGTGTTCCGGACCGGTGTCCCGATCGGGCTGCGCGTGGTGGGCGCGTTGTCCGGCCCGATGGTGGCGTGCGTGACGTCGTCGGAGCACTCCGTCGGCCCGTACGCGTTCACCAGCGGGATGCCGGGGTAGCGCTCGGTCCACCGCGCCGCCGTGTCCGGGGGAAGGGTCTCACCCGTGACGAGCAGCCAGCGCAGATGCGGCAGCGGCGGGGGAGCGGCCCACATGTCCAGCGCCGCGCCGAGCAGCGACGGCACCACCTCGAGGATCGTCACGCGCTCGGTGTCCGCCAGTCCGAACAGTGCGTTCGGATCGGCCGCCGTGTCGTGGGAGACGACGCGGACGGTGCCGCCGGTCAGCAACGGCGCGAGCATCTGCCACACCGAGATGTCGAAGGTGACCGGTGCGTTGTGGACGGTCCGGTCCGTCGCGGTCATGCCGAGCGCGTCCACCTTGGCGTACAGGTGGTTCAGCATCCCGGCGCGGTGGATCATCGCGCCCTTCGGCTTGCCCGTCGACCCCGAGGTGAAGATCACGTACGCCAGGTCGCCGCCGGAACCCCGCAGGGGCACCAGCTCGTCGAGCGGGTCTTCGGCGTCGTCGATCACCACGATCTCGGTGTCCGTGCCCGCCGCGGCCACGACCTCGCCGGCGAGCGCGCGCAGGTCCTCCGTGGTGACCAAAGTGGACGCACCGGCCTCGCCGAGGATGCCCGCGTTGCGGGGGATCGGCGCGGTGACGTCGAGCGGCAGGTACGCGCCACCCGCGCCGAGCGCGCCGAGGATCGAGCAGACGAACCGGGTGCCCGGCGCGGCGAACACCGCGACCAGCCCCGCGCCGTCCAGCCTGCGCGCCAGCGCGCTCGACCGGCCCGCGGCCTGCGCGTAGGTCAGCTCGCGCTCGTCGTCGGCCACCGCGACCGCGGCGGGCCGCTGCCGAGCCAGTTCGCGCACCCGCTGCACGATGTCGGTGCTCTCGCCCGGATCGTCCACCGGCGCGCCTTCCAACAGCGACTGGGCCCGTTCCTCGCTGCCAAGCAGTTCGAGCCTGCCCAGCGGGATGTCCACATCGGACAGCACGAGGTCGATCAGGCGGCGGAACCGGGCAGCGATGCCGTCGACCTGGTCCGCGGTGAACACCTCGGGCAGGTAGTCCAGCCGGAGCGTCAGCTTCGCGCCGTGCAGCACGACCAGGCTCAGCGGGTAGTGCCTGGCGTCGCTGGCGAACGCGTCGCGCACCGTGGTGCCCGCCGGCGCGTTCTTCATCGACTCCGGGTCCATCGGGAAGTTCTCGAACACCACCGCGGTGTCGAACAGCTCACCGGTGCCCGCCAGCGCCGCCACCGTGTTCTGCACGTCGACGAGGCCGAGGTACTCGTGCGGCCGCACGGTGACCCGCTGCTCCTGCACGGTGGTGAACAGCGTCCGCAGCGTGCTCGCCGGGTCGAGCCCGGCCCGCACCGGCAGCGTGTTCAGGAACATGCCGACCATCTCGTCGGATCCGGCCAGCTCCGGCGGGCGGACCGAGGCGGTGGCGCCGAAGACCACGTCCGACTGCCCGGTGAGGTGCCCGAGCAGCACCGCCCAGCAGCCCTGCACGACGCTGTTGACGGTGAGGTCGTTGGCCCTGGCGAACGCGGTGAGCGCGGTGGTGACCTCCTCCGGCAGCTCGGTGACCGAGGACTCCGACAGCGTGGCGGCCCGCTCGGCGTCCACCGGCGCGACCCGCGTCGGCGAGGTCAGTCCGGAAAGGACGGTGCGCCAGATCTCCAGCGAAGCCTCGCGGTCCTGCGCGTCGAGCCAGGCGAGGTAGTCGCGGTAGGGCCGCGGTTCCGGCAGCGGGGCCGACGGATCCGCGTAGAGCGCGAACACCTCGCGCGCCAGTATCGGCATCGACCAGCCGTCCACCAGGATGTGCTGGAACGTCCACAGCAGACGGCATTGGTCTTCGCCGGTGCGCACCATGGTGAACCGCATCAGGGGCGCCTCGGTGACGTCGAAACGCCGCTCGCGGTCGGCCGCGGTCAGCCGGTCCAGCTCGGCCGCGCGCTCCTTTTCGGACAGTCCCGAGATGTCGATCTCGGTGAACGGGTTGCGCACGGTCTCGGGGATCAGCTGTACCGGCTGGCCGGTGCGCGTGTACCGGAACGCGGCACGCAGGTTGGCGTGCCTGCCCAGCACCGCGGCGCACGCGTCGCGCATCCGGTCCGCGTCGACCGGCCCGTCCAGGTCGACGACCACCTGCAGCGCGTACACCTCGGCGTCGCCGTCGTCGAACTCCGAGTGGAACAGGAGTCCTTGCTGCAGCGGGGAAAGCGACAGCACGTCGGAGACTCCACCGGTGGCGGCGTGGAAGGCGTCGACGTCGGCCTGGCTCAGCCCGCCGACCGAGAAGTCGGACGGGGTCGGGCCACCCGCGCCTTCGCCCGCCGCGTGCTCGACGAGGATTTCCAGCGCGCGGAACCAGGTGCGGGCGATGTCCTCGGCGTCTTCGTCCTCCAGCACCTCGCCCGCCCACAGCCAGTCGGCGACCAGGTGCGGGCCGTCGGCGCGGTCCTCGGTCACCGGGGTCACCGCGAGCACGTGCCGCAGCGGCATGTCCGGGCTGGTGCCGGTACCGACCATCGTCGCGGATTCCAGCGCCCAGTCCGCGTCCGCTCCCGCGACGAAGCGGCCGAGGTAGTTGAAGCCGATCTGGGGGATCGCGGACAGCCCGCGGTGCCCGACCGTCTGCGGGTTCAGGAATCGCAGGAGCCCGAAGCCGAGCCCGTGGTCCGGTATCGCGCGCAGCTGCTCTTTGACGGCCTTGATCGCCGCGCCGGCGGTCTCCCCGGCGGCCCACAGGTCCGGCCAGTCCGGCTGCCCGAGATCGAAGCACACCGGGAACGCGCTGGTGAACCAGCCGACCGTGCGGCCGAGGTCCAGCTCATCGGCTATGTGCTCGCGCCCGTGGCCTTCCAGCTCGACGAGCACGCGGCCGTCGTTGAGCCGCTGGGTGCGCTGCCGCCAGTCGGCGACGGCCAGGGCGAGCGCGGCCAGCAGCACGTCGTTGATCTCGGCGTTGAACGCGGCGGGTACCGCGGTCAGCAGCGCCGCGGTGGTCTCGCCGGGCAGTTCGAGCCGCAGTTCGTGCGCGGTGGCCCGGACGTCGCGGCAGGTCTCCAGCGCGCGCCTGCCGAGCAGCGGGTCCACCGGGGACAACTGCTCCGTCCACAACGGAGTCTCACTGAGCCGTGCGTTCGTGCGCGCGTTCTCCGACAGCAGCCGCGACCAGCGGCGGTAGGAGGTGCCGACCGGGTCCAGCTCGGTCGTGCGCCCGGCGGAGGCCGCTTCCCACGCCTGGCGGAGATCCGGCACGATGATGCGCCACGACACGCCGTCGACGGCCAGGTGGTGCACCATCAGCAGCAGGCGCTTCGGCTTGCCCGGCCCCGATTCGAGCAGGACGGCCTGCACCATCCGGCCCTCGTCCGGCGCCAGCCGCTCGCGTGCCCGCCCGGCCTGCTCGGCGACCACCGCGGCCGGATCGGCATCGGCGGGCACCGCGACCGTGCGCACCAGCGACTCCGCGCGCACCGAGCCGCGCTCGGCGATCTCCAGGCTCCACACCCCGAACGTCGGGACGTCGAGCCGCATGCGCAGCGCGTCGTGGCGGTCGAGCACCATCTGCAAGGCGGTTCCGATGGTCGCCTGGTCCACTTCGGACGGAACGGGAATGACCACGTACTGGCTGAACTCGGCGACCGGTTCGGCCTGCCCGCTGGTTTCGAAGTTGAGCTGGTGCGCGATCGGCGTCAGGTCGAGCGGCCCGACGCCGTCGTCCACCGTTTCCTTAGGCGCGTCGGCGTGCTTGGCGACCAGGGCGAGGGAGGCGGGCGTCTTGTGCGTGAAGATGTCGCGCGGGGTGAACACCAGCCCGGCCTTGCGTGCCTTCGTCACGGCCTGGATGGCGATGATGGAGTCGCCGCCGAGCGCGAAGAAGTTGTCGTCGGCGCCGATCGACTTCACGCCGAGCGCCCCGGCCATCGCGGCGCAGACGACCTCTTCCTCGGGAGTGCGCGGCGCACGGCCCTGCCGGACGGCGCCGAGATCCGGCGTCGGCAGCGCGTCGCGGTCGAGCTTGCCGTGCGGGGTCAGCGGGAGCTCGGCCAGCACCACGATCGCGGACGGCACCAGGTACTCCGGGAGGAACTCGCGCAGCGCGTCGCGCAGCGCGGCACCGTCCAGTGTGGACGGACCGGTGACGTAGCCGATGAGGCGCTGGTGCCCGTTCGCGTCCGGCACGGCCAGCACGACGGAACCGGTGACGCCCGGCTGAGTCCGCAGTGCCGACTCGATCTCGCCGAGTTCGATCCGGTGGCCGCGGATCTTGACCTGGTGGTCGCGGCGCTGCAGGTGGTGCAGCTGCCCGTCGACGAGCTGGACGTGGTCGCCGGTGCGGTACATCCGGCTGCCGTCGTTCGCGAACGGGTCCGCGAGGTAGGTCGACGTGGTCCGCTCGCGGTTGTGCAGGTAACCGCGGCCGACGCCGGTCCCGGCCACGTACAGCTCACCCGGCGTTCCCGGTGGGACCGGCCGGAGCTGGTCGTCCAAAATGTACAGTCGCGTGTTGCGCAGCGGCGTGCCGATCGGGGTGCGGGTGGCCGGCGGGTTGTCCGGCCCGATGGTGGCGTGCGTGACGTCGTCGGAGCATTCCGTCGGCCCGTAGGCGTTGACGAGCGGGATGTGCGGGTAGTGCGCGGTCCACCTGGTCGCGGTGTGCGGCGGCAGGGTCTCGCCGGTGACGAGCAGCCAGCGCAGGTGCGGCAGCGGCGGGGGAGCGGCCCACGTGTCCAGCGCCGCGCCGAGCAGCGACGGCACCACTTCGAGGACGGTGACGCCTTCGGTGTCGGCCAACCCGAACAGGAGGTCGGGATCGGCGGCGGTGTCGCGGGAAACCGTGCGGACGGTGCCGCCGGTGATCAGCGGCGCGAGCATCTGCCACACGGAGATGTCGAAGGTGACCGGTGCGTTGTGGACGGTCTTGTCGGCCGCGGTCATGCCGAGGGTGTCCACTTTGGCCAAGAGGTGGTTCAGCATCCCGGCGCGGTGGATCATCGCGCCCTTGGGCTTGCCGGTGGACCCGGACGTGAAGATCACGTACGCCAGGTCGTCGGCGGAACCGGGTTCGGTGGCCGGTGCCGCGGCGACACCGTCGAACGGGTGGCTCGCGGGCACGAGCGCCACACCGGGGTAGGCGGCGGCCAGTTCTTCGGCTGCCTCCTCCTGCCCGGCGCCGACCACGACGGTGCCGATCCCGTTGTCCGACAACAGGCTCGCGTTGCGGGCGACCGGGGCGGTGACATCGAGCGGAACGTACGCGGCACCCGCGCCGAAGATCCCGAGGATCGAGCCCGCGAAGTAGGCGCCAGGCGCTGCGAGTACGCCGACGAGCGAGTTCGGGTCGACCCCGGTGAGTCGTCCCGCCAGCCGGTCCGCCCACGCGACGAGCTGCGCGTAGGTCACTTCGCGTTCGTCGTCGACGACCGCGACGGCATCCGGCTGCGCGCCCGCGATCGCGCGAACCCGGGTGAGGACACCGGTTTCGCAGTCGTCCGGCACCCATTCGCCGGTGCCCCAGTCGACCAGGTCGCGCCCTTCCGCGCCGGTGACCACGTCGACCCTGCTGACCAGCTCGTCCGGGCCCGCGTGCGCGAGCGTGAGCATGAACTGCACGAACCGGTCGAGGTGGCCTTCGATCTGTTCCGCGCTGTACAGCTCCGGGTTGCCGTTGAAGTGCACCTCGACCCCGCCCGGCGTCGGCTCCACGACCGTCACCATGAGGTCGTTGACGATGCCGGTGGACAGGTTGTTCAGCACGGTGTCGCATTCGCCGAGCTTGAGCGCGGGCGCGCCGGGCAGCACGTTCACGAACGGCCCGAACGGGCGGCGGTTGTCGACCCGCAGCCCCATCTCCTTGCGGATCTTCGAGGTCGGGAACCGCTGCGCTTTCAGCGCCCTGGCAAGGGATTTCGACGCCTGCGTGAGTACATCGCGGACGGTCGTGTCGTTCCCGACGCGCAGCCGCACCGGCACGTAGTTCGCGACCATCCCGGGCACCGCGCGCATCGCGGGACCGCTGCGGCCCGCGATCGGCAGCGTCAGCAGCACCTCCTCGGTGCCGAGCAGCTTGCGGAGGTAGGCGCCGGTGGCGGCGATGACGAACGTCGGCCAGGTGACCTTCGCCTGCTCGGCGACCGCGCGCAGGGTGGCGGCGGTGTCGTCGTCGAGGCGGAGGTTGCGGCGCATCTGCGCGCTCGCGGGTTCCGGCTCGCGGCCGGACAGGCTGACCAGTTCCGGCGCGCCTTCGAGTTCGCCGTGCCAGTACGCGCGGTCCTTCTCCCAGCGCGGTCCCTGGGTGTACTCGACCTCGGCGTTCACCAGCTGCGCCAGCGGCGGGAACGCGCCGTCCGAAGTGGACTCGCCCTTTTCCAGCGCCGCGTAGATCGCGGCGACCCGTTGCCACCACAGCATTTCGCTGTAACCGTCGCCGATGATGTGGTGCACGCACATGTAGCACCACACGCGGTCCTCGGCGAGGGTGATGATGGCCCACCGGGTGAGCCTGCCCTTCGTGACGTCGAACGGGCCGCGCATGTCCTCGTGGATCCACGCGAGCGCCGCGGCCTCGGGGTCGGCCTCGGCGCTCAGGTCGAACACGGTCACCGGCGGCTCGCCGAGCGGCTCGATCACCTGGCGTGGTTCGCCGTCGATCTCGGTGAACCGCACCCGCGAGTTCTCGGATTCGGTGAGCAGCACCCGCAACGTCTCGTGCAGCAGCCCGGTGTCGACCGGGCCACGGATGTCGAGGTAGTCGCCCATGTTGTAGGCGAGGCTGCCGGTGGCGAACTGCTCGTCGAACCAGATGTCGGTCTGTGCGGCGGAAAGCGGGAGCCCGGTGTCCTGTGGCGAAGTCATAGCAGCGTCCCCGAGAGGTCGGTGGTGGAAAGAGAGGCGTCGTAATCCGTGGTGTCGTCCAGTACCTCGGGGCCGTAGATGTCGGCGACCCACTGGTCGTGGTAGACGGTGTCCAGGTAGCGCTCCCCGAGATCGGGTGCGATGGCGACCGCGGTGAGCCGCCCGTCCGGCCGGTTCTCGGCGACCCACTGCCGCGCGCCGTGCACGACCGTCCCGGTCGAACCGCCGAACAGGAAACCCCGCCGCACCAGCGATCGGCAGGCCCTGATCGTGTCGGACTCGTGCACCATCACGAGATCGTCCACAAGGGACTCGTCCAGCATCCGCGGTCGCGTGCTGGTGCCGAGGCCCGGGATCATGCGCTGCCCGGCCGGCCCGCCGAAGGTGGTGGAGCCGACCGTGTCGATCGCGACCACCCGCACCGAAGGCTTGACGTCGCGCAGGAACCGCGCGCAGCCCATCAGCGTGCCGGTGGTGCCGGCGCCGACGAACAGCACTTCGAGGTTCGGGACGTGGCGCAGGATCTCCTGCGCGGTCCGGTTGTAGTGCGCGCCCCAGTTGCCGGCGTTCGCGTACTGGTTGAGCCACACGTAACCGTGCTCGGTGGCGAGGCGGCGGACCACCGCGATGCGCGCGCCGAGGAATCCGTGCTCCGGGTCCGGTTCGGTGATCACCTGCACGGTGCTGCCGAGGGTCTGCATCAGCTGCCGCGCGCCGAGGGTGCACCGCGAGTCGGTGACGCAGACGAACCGGTAGCCGCGGCTCGCCGCGACCGTGCTCAGCGCCACCCCGAGGTTGCCCGACGAGCTTTCGACGAGCGTCGAGCCGGGGCGGAGCCTGCCCTCGCGCTCGGCGTTGTCCACCATCTGCACGGCGGCCTTCAGCTTGATGGAGCCGCTGAAGTTGAAGCCCTCGCACTTGAGCAGCAGCGGGAACCCGGCGAGACCGCGCAGGTCCACGTACAGGTCGTCGACGTTGAACTCTTGCGGAGTCGTGATGACGCGCATCGTGCCCCAATCACTCGGGTGGCCGGAACGGGCGAAGGTCATTCCCCGTGGCGGCGCAGGTCGTGGAAGAAGCCGTCCACCGGTGCCAGCTCGCCCGAGTCGCGCAGGGCGTCGTGCACGTGCCGTCCGACGGCGAGGTCGAGCACGCCGAGCCCGAACGGGGAGAAGATCAGCGTGCGGGCGGGATCGAGCGCGACCTCGCCGGTGATGACCTCGGCGAGCGTCCCGTTCAGGAAGTCGCGGTTCCCGGTCGCCTGCTCGGCGAGGTGCACCGAGGTGTTCGCGCGCAGGCAGTGGTCCACGTCGTCGACGATGTTCTCGGCGGCGAGGATGACCTCGGGCGAGAGGTCGCGCAGGGAAACGTTGAGCACCAACGGCGCGTGGGAGAACCAGCCGGGCTCGGTCACGTGCGGGGTCGCCGCGACGGTCGCGAACACGACCAGATCGCTCGCCCTGATCAGGCTTTCCGCGTCCTCGTGGACCTTCACCTCGGTGGTGCCGGTGCGGTTCAGGTAGCCGCGGAACCCTTCGGCGTGCTCGGCGGACAGGTCGTGCACACCGATCTCGTCGAACTCCCAGCCGGTGGCCGCGAGGTAGGTGTGGATGTAGCGCGCGATCAGCCCGGTGCCGATAATGCCGAGCCGGCGCGGGCGCGCGCGGTGCTCGGACAGCCGCTGCGCCGCGAGCGCCGCGGACGCCGCCGTGCGCACCGCGCTGATGATCGAACTTTCCAAGCAGGCGAACGGATATCCGGTCTTCTGGTCGTTGAGGATCAGCACCGCGGACGCGCGCGGGATGCCGTCGGCGATGTTGTCGGGGAAGCTGGAAATCCACTTCACGCCGTCGACCGCGATGTCACCGCCGACCGACGCGGGCAGCGCGATGATGCGCGAGGCCGGGCGGTCGGGGAAGCGGAGGAAGTAGGACGGCGGGTTCACCGTTGCCCGCTGGTGGTGCAGCAGGTAGGTCGCCTCGGTCAGCTCGACGATCTCTTTTTCCCGGTGGCCGAGGACCTCGTGCACCTGCGCCCCGGAAATCACCGAGAACGTCGGGCTGCTCTGCTGTTCGGGCATCGACATGCTCCTCGCGCTCCCATTCGTGTGCTGTCGACGTCCACCGTCGGCCAGCGCGCTGACACGCTGCTGACCCCGAGCTGACGGGCTCCGATTCCTGGTCAGCGCGCCGCGCACCGGC
The DNA here is from genome assembly GCF_018736145.1 of Amycolatopsis sp. CA-230715. GTDB lineage: Bacteria > Actinomycetota > Actinomycetes > Mycobacteriales > Pseudonocardiaceae > Amycolatopsis. The sequence goes on along the minus strand of NZ_CP059997.1, from coordinate 2,433,142 downwards.
TAGATTCGGGTGGTCGCCCGCGGTAGCGGGACTTCTCGGGAGGGGGCGCCCCGGTGCGCGTAGCGGTCGCGGAAGACCAGTTCCTGCTCAGGGACGGGCTGGTGCGCATGCTCGAAGCGCACCGGTTCGACATCGTCGCGGCGGTGGGCAGCGGCCCGGAAATGCTGGCCGTGATGACCGAGCAGAAGCCCGACGTCAGCCTGATCGACATCAGGATGCCGCCGACGTTCACCGACGAGGGCCTGCGCATCGCGTTGCAGGCGCGGCAGGTCCACCCCGGTCTGCCGGTGCTGCTGCTGTCGCAGTACGTGGAGCAGCTCTACGCTCGCGAGTTGCTGGAGGACGGCGCGGGCGCGGTCGGCTACCTGCTCAAGGACCGCGTGTTCAACAGCCAGCAGTTCGTGACCGCGCTGCACCAGGTCGCCGCGGGCGGCACCGTGATGGACCCGGACGTGGTGGCGAAACTGCTGAACCGGACCAGTTCCGACAGCACGCTCGACCGGCTCACCGATCGTGAGCGGGAGGTGCTGGGGCTGATGGCGGAAGGCCGCTCGAACGCGGCGATCGCGTCCGCGCTGGTGGTCACGGAGAAGGCGGTGGCCAAGCACATCAGCAGCATCCTGACGAAGCTCGACCTGCCGCCCTCCACCGACGACAACCGGCGCGTGCGCGCGGTGCTGACCTACCTCGGCGCCTGAACCGTTTCCAGGTGCTCCTCGACCGGCGCGGTTGTGCTTGAGCGGCCGAGGAACCCGTAACCGGCGCCGACGAGCAGCGCGCCGCCGACCAGGTTGCCGAGGCCGACCAGCAGGAGGTTGGTGCCGAACGCGTCGAACGTGGCACCGGGCACCTGCTCGAACAGGCCGAGCGAGTAGGTGGTCATGTTCGCCACGACGTGTTCGAAACCGGAGCCGATGAACGCGAGCAGGCCCCAGAAGATCAGCGCCAGCTTGGCGCCGTCGGACCGGGTGCGGGCGGCCATCCACACCGCGAGGCAGACCAGGAAGTTGCACAGGATGCCGCGGAAGAACAACGCCCCGGCCGATTCGGCGGCCTTCGCCTTGACCGTGCTCGCCAGCAGCGCGATCCCCGGCGCGGCGTGCCCGGCCGTTCCGCCCGTTTGCAGCACCCCGCTCTCGTGCACCAGCCACGCGAACACGACCGAGCCGAGCAGGTTGCCGACGAAGGATCCGGCGATCACCGCGATCCCGGCCCCGACGCCGCGGCGTCGGGCGATCATGCCCTGCACCATGGTCATCATGTTGCCGGTGGACAGCTCGGCCCCGGCGAACATCACCGCGGTCAACGCGATCCCGAACACGAGACCCTGCACGAGCTTGGTCCACGGCGACTGGGCGGCGTTGAGCGGCCCGGTCACCGTGAGCAGCAGCACCACTGCCACCCCGATGTAGGCGCCCGCCAGTGCCGAGCTGACCAGGTACCGGCCGGGACTGCGGGTACCGGCGATCTTTTCCTCGGCGGCTTGTACTTGGTCGGACAGTGCGTCGGAGAGCGGGATGGGCATGAACGGGTCCTCCGGGTCGGGTGCGGGCGGCTTCAGTCGATCCGCTCGCCGAGGCGTCCCGGTGACCCGAGGATCAGCATCCCGTTTCGATCCGCGCACCCGGTCGTGGGCGGGGCGGGGAGAACGGCTATTTCGGGCGAAGTGCGTCATGCGGTCCGCGTATGACGGGGTGCGCGATGGGTCTTGGACGCCGTCGCGGAACCCGGATTTGATCGAGGCATGGAAATGTACGACGGAAAGCGCGCCCTCGTCACCGGCGGCACCAGCGGAATCGGCCTGTCGATCGCACGCCTGCTGGCCGCGGAGGGCGCTCGGGTGATGGTCACGGGGCGCGCGGAAGCCGCGCTCGACACCGCGACCGAGGAGGGGCTGATCGCGGTCCGCAGCGACGCCACCTCGAAGGCCGACATCGACGCACTCGCCGGCCGCGTCGAGGAGACGTTCGGTCGCCTGGACGCGGTGTTCCTGAACGCGGGCACCGCCGACTCGACGTCGTTCGAGACGATGACGGAGGAGCGGTACGACGCCGTCTTCGCGACCAACACCAAGGGCCCGTACTTCACCTTGCAGCGGCTGCTGCCCCTGCTGGCCGAGGGCAGCGGCGTGGTGCTGACCACCTCGATCGCGAACGAACTGGGCCTGCCGGACCACACCGTCTACTCGGCGAGCAAGGCGGCCCTCCGGTCGCTGGCCCGGACCTGGGCACGCGACCTGCTACCGCGCGGCATCCGCGTCAACGCGGTGAGCCCGGGGCCGATCGACACCGGCATCCTGAACCGGGACCTCCCCGCGGATGTGGTGGAGGAAATGTCGAAGGGTTTCGCCGCCCAGATTCCGATGCGGCGCTTGGGAAATCCGGAAGAAGTCGCGCGTGCGGCCGTTTTTCTCGCTTTCGACGCGACCTACAGCACCGGCGCCGAGTTGACGGTGGACGGTGGTGGAACCCAGTTGTGACCACGGCGAGCCGGAATAAGGGAATGCTTTGCGTTGATGGGCTTCTGCTTCCCGGCACAAGGTCAGTCGACCAGCGGCCTAGGTGGCCGAAGTGTCGGCTCCGGTTCGTCTCGCGCAGTGATTGCCGTGGTGGGGCTCGACGTTAGCAGCGGCGCTGTCGCGGTCACGCGGTGAGCCGCTCGGCGACAAGTGCGGATCCGTGGACGTGGTCGTAGCGGTAGCCCAGTTCGACGCGACCTACAGCACCAGCGCCGAGTTGACCGTGGACGGTGGCGGAGCCCAGTTGGGACCACGGCAAGTGTGTCGCTGAGGTGCTTTGTTGCGGAGGTAGGGCATGTTTCGGTGGCCCTCGACCGGGGTGCGGCTGAGGGATGGTCGGCGGAAGCGCGGTGGCAGATCGATGGGGCCTTTGGGGGCATGGTGGATGGGCCGCCGGGGCGGCGGTGGTTTCGGTTATGCGGCGCGGGGTTGTGCGGTGTGGAGGGTGTTGGTTCGGGGTCTTCGCCAGGGGTCCAGGAATTCGGGTGGGGTGAATTCGGGCATGCCGTTGATCATGCGGACTTTCCAGTCGCTGTTGTGCGAGAGGCGGTGGTGGTGTCCGCAGAGGAGGACGAGGTTGCCGAGGTCGGTGGTGCCGCCGTTCCACCATTCTCGGACGTGGTGGGCGTCGCAGTGTCGGGGCTTTCGGTTGCAGCCGGGAAAAGCGCAGCCGCCGTCGCGGATGGCGAGCATGAGGCGGAGGCCTTCGGTCACGATTCGTTTGGCGCGGCCGTATTCCAGCGGTTGCCCGTCGGTGCCGAGGATGGCGGGGATGATTTTGCAGTCGCAGGCGAGGATGCGGGCTTCGCTGGCGGTGATGCCGGTGACGAGGTCGAGGCAGGCGTGCCCGAGTCCCTTTTGGAGGAGTTCGAGGGGGATGGTGATGACGATGTCGCCTCGGGTGCTGCTGTGGTTCGGCGCATCCGGGTGACTCGCGGCCAGGTTCACGATCTCCATGAAGGCATCCCCGTAGCGCTCGGCTTTGCCGCGCACCAGGGGGTTGTCCTCTTTATGGGGCAGTGCCAGAGGTTCTAGGAGTGCGAGGGTTTTCGCGCCGGACACCGGGTCGAGGTAGCCGTCGAATTTGATGGAGCCGTCTTTGCCTTGGCGGTATCGGAAGGCGCGTTTGGGTTCGGGGGTGTCGCGGGGTTCGGCGCCGTCGGGGTCGAGGGTGTCGCGCAACCGTTGGCCCGCGGCGGCGACCTCCGCCGTGGTGGCGTTCCGAGCGAGATCGACCAGAGTCTTCTCGGTCTTCTCCCGCTCCTCGACCGGTACGGTGTCCGGGATGGCCTGCAGTGCCGACACGATCCCATCCACATGCAGTGGCGAGATCGCGCCTTCGGCGGCGGCTTCTCCGGTCAGCGGCGCCGCAGCGGGAATTTCCGTGCCATCGATACCCCGGCTGGGGTTGATCGCGAGCGCCCGCGCCACCAGTTTCCGCACCGCAGCCGAGGAAGTCCGCGCCACCTCCGCCACCAACGCGGCGGTGGAAGGGTATCCGAGTTCACGTGTGCCGCCATTGTCGAGTTCCGCGATTACCTGGCAGACCTGGGATTCCTGCTGCCACAAGGACATCATCTCTTCCCGCAGCAGGGTGGCTTTCTCGCGCGCGGCGAGCTGCCACAGCTCCCGCTGCGGTACAAGGGAAGAGTTCTCGGACACCCCACAATTCTACCGCGATCGCACACAGGTTCGACGACACGATCGGGGTAACTATTCAGGTTGTTGTGAGGACTGTTGGTAGCCAAGGGTTTCCGGTGATGGCGTTGCGGAGTTCGGTGAGGATGTAGATGGTGGGCGTTGCAGCGGGCGTGGGTGAGGCCGTAGTAGTCGTAGGGGCCAGCCGTCGTGGACCGCGACACCGCGAAAGGTCGGCAGGATCCCGAATTCGTCCGTCGCCTCGCTACCGCGCAGCGGGTGGGCAAGGTACGCGGTCAGCGTGGAGGTGCAGGCGGTGTGCAGCCACCAGGTCTTGCCCTCGACCCGGATCCCGGTCTCGTCGAAATGCGCCACCGGCGCCGTCCGTATCGCCTCGATGACCCGGTTGTCGAACTCGTCCAGTTCGGCCGCGATCGGTGCGAGGACTCCGACGACCCAGCCGGTGGACGATCAAGCTCCACCTTCTGCGCGGCAACCAACGCAGCCAGCTCATCGTACGACGGACGAACACCCTTCCCCGCAACAAAGATCATCCCGCACAGCCATTCACGACCCTCACTCGACCTGAATAGTTACCGATCGGGTGAATGAAGCCAGTAAGTCCATAATGGACTGAGCGGGAAATCAAGGCGGACAAGGGTAATCAGGTGAGTTCGCGGATTCCCCACATGCGCGCGATCTCGACCATGGACGTCCGTTCGTCCGGGATTTCGCCGGGTGATGCGGGGAGGTAGAACTCGCCGGAGGGGCGCCCGTGCGCATCGGGCGCCTCGCGCCAGGTGCAGTTCTCGCCGTCGACGAGGGGCAGCAGGTGGTTGTCGCAGCCGGGGCAGGCGGTCGGGATGCGCCAGTCGTCTTCGTCGAGGCGGAACAGGTCGTAGGGCGCGAACCGCTTTCCGCAGTCCATTGCGACTTCGTGCTCCCGGCCGGTGTAGTGCCGCAGCCGGTGCACCGGTTGGTCGGTGTCGCTGGCGTGGCGCACGTAGGTCACGTAGAAGCTCATTCCGGGTTCCTCTGGGCGGTGGTGCATTTCTCGCACACTTTCCTTGCTGTGCGGATGTTCGGGCCGAAGGCGGCGCCGCACGCGGTCCGCAGTGTCACCCCGTCGCGGTCGCGGAACTCGCGGACGATCCAGTGCCGACGACCGTCGTCGCAGCTCGCCCAGCTCACAACAGCGCCACCAGGTCGCGCCGCGTGAGCGGCTCGACGTGCTCGTAGCCGAACGCCTCATCGAGCACGACGCACGTGCGCTGCGCGGGAACCGTTTTCGGTGGCACGTACGCGACGAGCCGGTGTGCGAGTAGCCGAAGCATCAACAATGCAGTCATCCCGACCTCATTCATCAGGTTTCGAACGGTGGGCCCGCCAGGGAGCGGACCCGCCGCCGGGCCTCCGCCGCTGGCGCATCTTGGTTCGGAGGAACCGAGAACGCGGCTGTGGCCTGTTGGCAGGCTATGACTGGACATAGACAGTTATCTAGACTCGAACGGGCGATCTGTGCAACTAGTCATAGATGAGGCAGGATGTGGACAGACAGTTGTCCAGAAAAGGAACACGAATGGCGCAACAGAACCCGCAGCGGTTCGAACTCGGCGAGATGCTCCGCACCCTTCGCGAGCGCGTGGGCATGCAGTCCAAGACCATCGAGGACGATCTCCGCTGGTATCCGGGCAAGGTCTCCCGCGTCGAGCAGGGCAAGCGGGTCCCGGTCGCCGCCGAGATCGATCGGTTGGCGGACCTGTACCGGCTCGCCGAGGCCGAGCGCGGCACGCTGCACCTGCTCGCCGACGCCGCGCGGAAGCGCGAGTCCTCGGCACACGTTGCCGACTTCGCCCAGACCTACGTGACGCTCGAACGGGCCGCGGTCCAGATCGACCACTTCGATGCCGAGCTGATCCACGCACTGGTCCAGACGGAGGCGTACGCGCTAGCGCTGCTTGAGATGTCGCTGGGAGGACAGGTCGCACAACTCGTCGCAGACCGGATTGCCAGGCAGGCGATCCTTGTTCGACCGAACCCGCCACGCTTGCGGGTCCTGCTCGGCGAGGCAGCTCTGCACCGCATGGTCGGTGGCGCCGAGGTGATGCGGGAGCAACTTGATCACTTGCTTCAGGCTGGGAAACAACCGAACGTGTCCATCCGGATTTTGCCGAACTCCGTTGGTGCCTACCGCACCATCGGCGTGGGCTTCAAGATCTTGCGCCTTGCCTCGCCGAACCTCACGAGGGTTTACATCGAGGGCATGACCAATGCGACCTACATTCACGAAGCTGACGAGACGGCGGTCTACGAAGCGTCGTTCGACGAGGTCTGGGCCAAGGCGGCAGACGACGCCAAGTCTGCGACCATCCTCCGTAGGCGCATCAAGGAGATCGACTGACGGAGGAGCCAACGTGAACGAGACGTGGAGAAAATCTTCGTGGACTCAAGGTGAGAGCAACTGTGTCGAGGCGAGGCTGACGGCGCACGTCGAGGTGCGGGACACGAAGGATCGTGCGGGCGGCCAGATCGAGGTGGCCCCGGCCGCGTGGGGCGCGTTCCTCGCGCGCCTCGACGGTTGAGCCAAGAACGGACGAACGCCCCCGGCACCCTGAACGGCCGGGGGCGTTTCGCATCTATCGCTTCGTCTGGACCGGGACCTGCGGCGCCGAAGGAGCACGCCGCTTCCCCAGGATCAAACCGTGGAACACGTTGAGCCGCTGGATGTTTCCCGTTCCCTCCATGAACTCCACGCCCCGGGCGTCGCGCACCAGCTTGTCCAGCAACGGGTGCTGCACGCGCGCGCCGGGGCCGAAGAACTCGCACGCGGCGACCGTCGTGTCTTCGGCGAGGCGGCACGTGCGCGCTTTCGCCGCGGACGCCAGTTGCCCGCCGTCGCGGCCGTAGTCGACGGCGGCCGCGGCCATGTGCAGCAGTTCGCGGGCGCAGTCGATGCGCGCGCCGAGCCGGTCCAGCAAGTCCTGCTCCGCGAGTGTGAGCAGGGCCCGGTTTTCCAGCACGTACTCGTACGCCGCGCGCGCGATCCCGAGCGCGACCGCCGCCACCGAGGATCGCAGCCGGTCGAACACCTGCACCGCGGCCCACATCCCGCGCTTCGTCGGCGGGAGGTGCCTGCCCAGCACCCGGTTCGCCGGGACTGCCACGTTCTCGAACCGCACCGCGCTGATCCGCGCGCCGCGCATGCCCATCGACTCGATCGGTTCCGCGAAGACGCCGGGGAGCGCGGTTTCCAGCAGCACCGCGGTCACCCCGAGCGGGCCGGACCGGTGCCTCGCCAGCACGACGCCCATTTCGGCGCGCGAGGCGTTGCCGACGTACCGCTTTTCGCCGGTGAGCCGCGCGGGCGCGTCGCCGGAACCCAGTACCAGCCTGGTCCGCATGGCGGCCGCGTCGGAACCGCTTTCCGGCTCGGTGAGCCCGAAGAACGTCCACGTCGGTTTCGCCAGCAACTTGTCGTAGTACCACTGCTTCTGCTCGGTGTCGCCGAGCACGTCGACGAGCACGCCGGACATCGACGGCCCCGGCGCGCCGAGCAGCAGCCCGGCGTCGCCGACGGCCAGTTCCTCCATCAGGACCGTGCGCTCCAGCGCGGTCGAGCAGTGGAACCGGTGCCCGCCGATCAGCTCGGGGGAGTGCCCGTACTCCGGCGGGATCATCAGCGTCGACATGAACCGGACCCCGGGCAGGTCGAGGTGCCGGGAGATCCCGTCGGGGTCCCGGTCGACGTCGAGCGCCGCCGCGCGGAACCCGGCCGCCCACTCCCGCGCCTGCCCCCGCAACGCGAGCAGCTTCTCATCGAGCGCGAACATCACTCCTCCTTCCCGAGGTTCGAGGCGTAGGCGTCGGCGAGCAGTTCCGACGCCCTCGCCAGCCTGCCCGCGCCGGCCGCGGTGAACCCGCTGGCGCCGAGCGTGCGCAGGAGGCCGCGGTCGGCGCCGGAAAGCCGTTCGTGCACGTGGCGGAGCAGCCGCGGGCGTGGCGCGGGCCCGTCGCCGTGCAGCACGGCGGCGGCTTCGAGCTGGTCGATCAGCGCGTCGGCGAGCGCGTCCTTCAGCACCGGGTGCAGTAGGAGGCTGCCGTCTTGGGCGTGCCTGCCCGCGAGGTAGTCGACGCACCGCTCCAGCAGTGCCTCGGACAGCCCGAGCCGCACACCCGCCAGGCCGCGCGCCCAGTTGAGCCGCACGACGTCCCCGTGCGGGGCGTCCCCGTGCGGCGCCGGGTGCCGGTACTGCACGAGCGGTCCGCCCGGCGCGTCGAGTTCGCCCGGCAGCAGCCGTTCCCGGCCGCGGTCGAGCACGGTCCCGTCGAGCCACACCTGGCTGGTGTCGGCGGCGAGCCCGGCGGGAAGCACCGCGAACCCGTCGCGGCTGAACGGCAGCAGCCCCGGCAGGAGGAACCGCTGCAGCTCGTACAGCGCGGGCGCGGCACCGAGGGTGCGCGCCGTGGCGCGCCCGCGGTCCCACACGTCGGCGTGCGTGGTCGTGGTCATCGCTTCTCTCCCCTCACGAAGCCAAGCACAGCGACAGTTCGCCGCGCCCCGCGTCGTAGTCGGCGAACACGGTCGGCCCGGTGACCGCGCGCCAGATCCCGCCGCACGGCCTGCCGCCCGCCTTCGGCTCGTCGCCGAGGATTCCCGGCCCCGCCACCACTTCCGGCGAGCCCAGCCCGGCCACCCGCGCCGCCAGCAGTCCGTCCACATCGGACGGACCGATCCCGCGGAACTGCTCGACGGACAGCGCGCTGCCCGACGAAGCGTCCAGCACCAGTGCCACGGCGACGTCGCCACCCGGTTCGGGCGCGGTGCCCCCGTCGCACGAGGCGGTGGACTGGTCGGCGAGCAGCAGCAGCGCACGCCGGTAGGAGTGCCGCCTGCTGTAGTCGGCGATGATCCGCAGCGCGGTGTACGCCGCGGAGAGACCTTGGTCGGACACGCTGAAGGTGAGCGGATCACCCGGCAGCGCGTGGTTCAGATAGGTCGCGGGCGAGACCCACGGATGCAGGTCCGGTGTCGCGTGCGCGACGACGACGAGATCGAACGGCTCGTCCAGCTCGCCCGCGGTGCGCAGCAGGGACACCATGTCGCGTGCCATCGCCGCGAAGGTGGTTCCCACCACGGAATCCGCCTTCGCGACCGTTCCACGCCGCGCCGTCGCGTCGTTCAGGAACCCGATGACGTCGGGATCCTGGACGCGGCAGCCCGGTTCGGGGAACTCCCTCCGGACAATCCTGGCCAGCCGGAGCGGGAGTTCGGCGTCGCGCGCCGAACCCCCGCACTCGGTCAGACAGGGAGCGACGGTCCGGTACACCGCTACAGCTGACCGGAGACGAAGTCCGCCAGCGAGCCGACGGTGTGGAAGTCGCTCATCTCGAAGCCGTCGGCTTCGAGCTCGATGTCCAAGGTCTCCTCGAGCTGCATCAGCAGTTCGAGCACACCGGTGGAGTCGAGGCCGAGCTCGTCGAACAACCGGGTCTCCTCGGTCAGCGACGGCAGCTCGTAGTCGAGGACGCCGGCCAGCGCGTCGCCGATGGCGGAGGTGACGCGCTCGCGGTCGGTGGCCTGGATGGTGGAAGCGTCGGACATGGTCGCTCACGACCTTTCTGTGATTGTTTCCTGGGTGTTCTTCAGCGGGCTGGCTGCTCGCTGGGCGCCACGTGGTGCAGGCGTTGGTGGGAAAGCAGGTCGGCGGTGGTGTCCCGTTCGCGGATGAGGTACGGCTCGCCGTCGTGCACGAGCACTTCGGCCGGGTAGCCGTGGCTGAGGAACAGCACCGGCGACGCGGTGGGCCCGTAGGCGCCGGAGCGGTGCACGCCGATCAGATCGCCCTGGTGCACCGGCGGCAGCGCGACCTTCTTGCCGAGCGTGTCGTTCGGTGTGCACAGTGGACCGGTGACCTGCCAGCTCTCGTCGGCTGGCTCGCCGGCGCGGTTCAGCACGGACATCGGGAAGTTCCGCTTGACGAAGGAGCCGATGCCCACCGCGGCCATGTGGTGGTTCGTGCCGCCGTCGGTCACCGCGAACTTCTCGCCCAACGATTCCTTTGTGTACTCGACGCGCACGACGTAGGTGCCCGACATCGCGGTGAGGTAGCGGCCGAGTTCCATCACGAGCCGCGTTTCCGGGCGGCGCACGGCGAATTCGCCGAGGATCGGGTTGATCTTGCCCGCCAGCTCGTCGACGTCGAAGTCCTGTTCGTTTTCGAAGTAGGCGATGCCGAGCCCGCCGCCGATGTCCACCATTTCCAGCGGGAACCCGTGGCGCGCCGCGATCTTCTCGGCCAGCTCCAGGATGCGGCTGGTGTTCTCGGCGATCGAATCGGTGCTCAGGATGCGCGTGCCCATGTACACCTGCACGCCCATCAGCCGGACGTTCGGATGCCGCGCGCCCACCGTCGGGTCGGCAAGCACCTGCGCCTCGTCGATGCCGAACTGGCGCGGTTTGCCGCCCATGGTCAGCCCGGACCCCTTGACCGCGAACGCCGGGTTCACCCGCAGCGCCACGTTCGCGACGATGCCGCGCGCCTGCGCCAGCCGGTCGATCCGCTCCAGCTCACCGAAGGACTCGCAGATGATCGCGTAGATCCCGGCGTCGAGGCAGGCGGCGATCTCGTCGACGCTCTTGCCCGGCCCGAGGAACAGGATGTCCGACGGGGCGACGCCCGCCCGCAGCGCGGTTTCCAGTTCGGCGAGCGAGGACACCTCCGCCCGCGCGCCGTGCGCGTGCAGCAGCGCGCAGATCGAGATGTTCGGATTGGACTTCATCGAGAAGAAGATTTCGAGCGACGGGTGCAGCCTCGCCCGCAGCCCGGTCAGGCGCGAGCCCAGCTCGTCGCCGTCGTAGACGTAGAGCGGGGTGCCGAACCGCCCGGCGATCTCGGTGATCCCCAGCCCCCCTACGGTGAACTCGGTCATGCCTGTGCTCCTCGGGTCAGCCGGGCGGTGATGGCCCGGTCGAGTTCGGCGGCCCGGTCGACGGAGTTGGCCACGATCAGGCCGTAGAGCCTGCCGTCGAACGGGGTACCGCCCGCCGCGGCGGCGGCGTTCACGGTCGCGTAGTTGTTGATCAGCAGGCCTTCCCTGCTCTCGGCCGTCCACAACAGATCGGCCAGTGCGGCGCGGGCTTCGGCGAAGGGCAGCGGCGCGTCGAGCCGGAGCCCGTAGTGCCGTGCGATCGCGACCTGGCCCTGCCCGAGGAACCGGTCCTGCAACCGGATCTGGTAGGTGGACATGTTGTGCCGCGCGTTGATCTCGATCACCGGGTGGATCTCGCCTTCGGGGCCGACGATCGCGTCGACACCCACGACCCCGAAGAACCCGTCGGAGTGCAGCTTCTTGCCGAGCTGCTCCGCGGTCTGCCGCAGGATGTCCACCTGGGACTCCGACAGCGCCGCGGGGAACCGGTGTCCCTTGTGGACGCCGCCTTCGGTGATCGCCTCCTTGACGAAGTCGAAGTGCACCGAGCCGTCGGCGGCGAGGGTGAACTGGTAGTTCAGATCCGCCCGCTTCGCCACCCACGCCTCGATGACGAACCCGATCCGCTCGTACCCGCCCTTGGCGACCTGCTTGGCGATCATCCGCTGCAGGCGCCGCAGCCGCGAGGCGGAGTCCACCACCGAGATGCCCTTGCCGGACACCCCGAGCGCCTCCTTCAGCACCACCTTCTGCCCGGTTGCGAGCACCTCGGCGGCGCCGGTGACGGCTTCTTCCAGCTCGTCGAGCGTGGTGGCGGCCCAGCCCTTCGGCTGCGGGATGCCGAGTTCGTCGGCCGCGCGCCTGCTGTAGACCTTGCTGTTGACGGTCTTGCAGATCGCCGCGGAGGGTGCGCCGAGCGTCAGCCCGGTGCTGGCGACGAGCCGTTCCTCCACTTCGGACACCCCGTGCGGGATGAGCCGGGCGCCGAGCGCGCCGAGGCTGCACAGGGCGTCCAAAACGGACTGGTCGGCCAGCGCGTCCTCGGTGACCGTGCGCTGCGGGTCGCCCTTGCCGACGGCGTGGATCTTCGGCAGGTCGATCCCGAGGTCGGTCAGGTAGCGCAGGTAGGACTCCTCCGGCGCGGACTTGAGCACCACGTGGTCGCCGCCGCCCGCGAGCAGCAGGGCGAACTCGTCCATCCGGTTCACCACGGCGACACCGGAACTGGAGGACACCCTCGGCAGCCCGCATTCGCCGCGCGCCCACTGCTCTTCGACCTCGAGGTTGCCGAGGAAGACCAGCGGCACGCCGGGCGCCCCGATCGCGGTCTTGAGCCTGCTGTGGAAGTTCGGTGCGGTCATCGTCGCGTCCCCTCTAGTGCTCGAACAACATCGCGGAGAAGGTCGAGCCGAGCCCGACCGAGGTCATCAGGTAGCGCTGGCCGGGAGCCAGCACCCCGAGGTCGTGCGCGGTGCGGTAGTTCAGGAACGGGTCCGCGCAGAAGCAGTGCCCCGTCACGGGCACGTTGTCGAGGAAGACCCGCTTCGGGTCGAGCCCCATCGCGGCGGCCGCCCTCGTCCAGGAGATCGTGTTGACGTTGTGCGGCAACACGATGTCCACATCGGACAGTTCGAGGCCCGCGGCGCGCGTCGCCTCCCGCATCACCTCGGCGAGCCCGTCGCCGTAGATCTGGCGGAACTGCGCCGCGACCTCCGGCGACATCACGACCGCGGCGTCTTCCCTGCCGTACGAGCGCGTCGCGTAGCCGAGCATCCTGTCCTGCGCGGTACCCGGCCCGACCAGCACCGCCGCGGCCGCCTCGCCCATGATCGCGACGTCGGGGATCATCCGCACGGACTGGCTGAACGCCTTCTCGCCCATCAGCACCAGTGCCAGCGCGTCCGGGTCGCCGTCGGCGGCGAGCAGCGTGCCGCACAGGTCGACGGCGAGCAGCCCGGAGGCGCAGGCGTGATCGGACACCGTGAACGTCGAAGCGTGCCGCAGGCCGAGCGCGTCGCGCGCGGTCAGCAGCGGGCTATCCGGATAGGGCGCCGTCGTGGTCACGGTGCGGGCCCGCACCACGTACTTGACCCGGTGCTCCTGCCCGGCCAGCTCGGCGAGCTTCCCGGCCGCGGCGAGGAGGAGTTCGACCTCCCCCTCCTCGCTACGGCAGACCTCGGAGAGCCCGTAGAGCCGGTGGAACCGGCGCAGCTGCGTGTCCGTGAGCCCCAGTTCTTCTTGCAGGCTCGCGATCGGCACGCCCGGCGGCAGATGCGAAGCCACCCCAACCAAAGCAGTCATGGCATGCTCTCCTCGGTCCTTTGTGGTCAGTGGGCGAGTGCCTGCTCGGACAGCGCGCGCAGCTTCGGCAGCCCGCGCTCGCCCTTGCGGCCCGCACCGCGGCTGACCTCCAGGGGGTCCCAGCCGGGTGCGCGTTCGGGCAGCAGTTCGGAGTTGCCGTAGACCTTGCCCCGGTACACCTCGGGCATCAGCTCTTCGCCCATCACCGCCGAGGCCGCCGCCACGCCGCTGACCGCGACGCTGACGATCCCGGCGCCGAAGCGCGTGTTCTGGCCCGCCACGTAGAGCCCGTCAACGGGGGTCGTGACGTCCGGGCGGTGCCCCGCGCGCCCCCAGGTCGCCAGCCCGAACGGGGTGCCGCCGCTGGAGCGGATGTAGCGCTCGTGCGTCAGCGGGGTGGCCGTTTCGACGTGCGTGAGGTGCGGGCGGATCGGACCGAGGATGTCCTCGGCCAAGTCGAGCAGCCCGTCGGTGAGGCGCTGCTTCGCCTTCTGGTAGGCGGGATCGCGGCGGTACTTGCCGCCGTTGACCGGGCCTTCGGTGACGCCCCACGGCTCGTAGCCGGGCGGCACCAGCGTCATCACCTCGAAGTTCGAGTGACCGGGCGGGCACACCGTCGGCGTGCGGTGGTCCTTGATCGAGGTGAACGACATGAACGCGAACGGCAGCTCGTCGAAGTCGCCTTCGCGCACCTTGCGGTACGCGGTTTCGATGTCCTCGTTCGGCCAGTACCAGACGTTGCCGTTCGGGATGTCCAGCTCGCGGTCCATCGCCACGTAGGTGGTCGAGGTCGCCAGCCGCATCGTGGCGTCGCGGCTGCGCTTGACCGCGGCCGCGGGGAAGGCGCCCTCGGCCAGTTCCAGCACGGTCCTGCGGTAGTCCGCATTGGACACCACGACCGGCGCCTTGAGCTGCCTGCCGTCGGCGAGGGTGACGCCGGTGGTCTTCCCGTCGGTGACGTCGATCCTGGCCACCCGCGAGTTCGTCCACAGTGCACCGCCGTGCGATTCGATCGCTTCGACGAACGCGGCGACCAGCGCCTGCCCGCCGCCGGCGGGGTAGTAGCTGCCGCGCATGTAGTCGTCGACCATGTTGGCGTGCAGCACGACCAGGGTCTGGTTCGGCGCGGTGGCGTAGTTGCCGGAGGTCGCGGCCAGCACGGTCCTCGCCCGCGGCGACAGTCCACAGTGGTCGAAGAGCTGGGTGAGCATGCGGTGGTTCCACCGGCGGATCTCCGGCGGCAGTTCCATTACGTCCGAGCCGGGCACGCCGAGCAGCCTGCCGCGGTTGGCGTCGGCGACCGCCGCGCACACCGTGACGAACTCCGAAAGGCCCGCGGCCTCCTCCGGCATCGCCGCGATGAGCCGCTCGCGGTAGCGGTCCCAGCTTGCAGGCACCTCGACGGTGACGCTGGGCAGGACCACCCGGTCGTAGCGCTCTTGGTCGAGCGGGCGGAAGGTCACCCTGTCCTCGATGCCCAGTCCACTGAGGATGGACGGGAGGATGCCGCCGTGCCCGCAGTCGCCGAGGTAGTGCACGCCGACGTCGAACTCGTAGGACCCGCGCCGCCGGAACATGTGGCTGTTGCCGCCCGCGACGTCATAGGCCTCCAGCGCGAGCACCTTGCGCCCGCTCGCCGCGAGGTACGCCGCCGCGGTCAGCCCGCCGATGCCGGTGCCGACGACGATCGCGTCCCAGTTCTCCCCTTCGAGAGCCATCGATCTTCTCCAAGCTGTTTCAGGGACGTAATGTCCTAAATGGTCAGACCGCCGTGGATTTCCATGACACTGCCGGTGACGTAGGCAGCCTGGTCCGAGACCAGGAAGGCGACCAGTTCGGCCACCTCGTCCGGGGTGCCGAAGCGCCGCATCGCGATCTGCGACAGCAGCTTCTTGCGCGCCGGTTCGGCGAGCGCGGCCACCATGTCGGTGTCGATCAGGCCGGGTGCGACCGCGTTCACCCGAACCCCGAACCGGCCGACCTCCTTGGCCAGCGCCTTCGTGAAGCTGAGCACGCCGCCCTTGGAGGCGGAGTAGTTCGCCTGCGTCGGGTTGCCGTACACACCGGACACCGAGGACAGCGTGACCACGGAACCGGTGCGGCGCTTGCACATGTCGAACACCGCGGGGCGGCAGACGTTGAACACGCCGTCGAGGTTGGTCCGCAGCACCGCGCCCCAGTCCTCATCGGACATCAGCGTCAGCGCGCCGTCCCTGGTGATCCCGGCGGAGGTGACCACCGCGTCGATCGGGCCCAGTTCCGCCTTGGTGGCGTCCAGCCATGCCTTCACCTGCGCGGATTCGGCGACGTCGGCGCGCACCGCGAGCGAGCGCCCGCCCGCCGCGGAGATCTCCTTCGCCAGGGTTTCCGCAGCGTTTTCGTCGCTGCGGTAACAGAATCCGATGTCGTAGCCGTCCTCGGCGAGCTTGACCGCGACCGCGCGGCCGATGCCGCGCGAGCCGCCGCTGACGACCGCGACCTTCCGCTCGCTCATCGCACACCGCCAGCCAGCGCGGGTTCGCGTGCTTCGGTCACCTGCGCGGTCGTGGCCGGGTGCAGCTTGAGCAGCGCGGTCGAGATCGCGCCGTCGTCGTCGAGCGCGGTGATGACCGCGAGCCCGTTCTCGTTTCGTTCCGCGCCGAGCACGGTGGCGAGCTGGAACAGCGCCGAAACCGAAGCGGTGTCGCCGATCAGGTCGTGCGCCGCGGCGGTGTCCGCCCGGTCGCCGAACAGATCGCTCAGCGCGTTCCGCTCGTCGTCGCCCGCCGTGGTGCCCGCGGCGACCGAGACTTCGCCCTGGGAGACACCGGCGCGGTGCAGGGTCCGGCTGACCGCGTCGCGGACGGCCTGCGCGCGGTTCCCGCCCACGCAGGTGGCCGACTCGACGGCGAGCAGCGAAGCCAGCGGCGCGCTGCCGCGGGCGATCGCGTTCGCGGCGGGCTCCAGCAGCACCATCACGCAGCCCTCGCCGAGCGCGGGGCCGGGAGTGCCGTCCTGCGCGACCCGCTCGACCTTCGCGCGTGCCGTGCTGTACTCCTCGGCCGCACCGCAGAGCACCATCCTCGCCCTGCCGGTGGCGAGCAGCCGCCGCGCGTAGTTCAGGCCGACGAGCCCGGTGCGCCGTCCGGCCGCGACAGTCGCGTTAGGACCTTTGAGCTGGTGCCAGATCGCGACCTGCCCCGCCGCGCAGTTCATCACGCAGCTCGGCACCGCGGCGGGTTCGACGTGATCGGGCCGCTCGCCGACCAGTGACGCCCTGGTGAAGCCCATCATGCTTTCCGGGCTGCCGGTGGTGGTGCCGAGCACGAGCCCGGTGCCTTCGGCGAACTCGTCGCCGCGGCCGGGCACCTGGGCCAGTAGCTGGCCCGCGGTCACCACGGCCAGCCCGGTGACCCGGTTCATCGACCGGGTGCCCTTCGCGCCCAGCAGGGTCCGGACGTCGAAGTCCGGCACTAGCGCGGCGCACTCGCCCGTGACCTGCCAGCGTTCCTCGTCCACTGCGTCCACAGTGGACGCACCGGTGGCGAAGCCGTTCGTGAAGGCGTTGTGGCCGTAGCCGAAGGGGGAGATCGCCGACCACGCGGTGATCACCGGTGGCCCGTCGGGATGGATGTTCACCGCGTCGCTCCTTCCAGCTCGGCTGGTTTCTCGCTGTCCAGTCGGCCGAAGATGACCACGGAGTTGTTGCCCCCGAAGGCCCAGCCGTTGTTCTGCACGATCCGCAGGTCCGCGGGCACCGACTCGTTCGGCACGCAGTCGACGGCGCATTCGGGATCGGTTTCCTCGTGGTTGACCGTCGGCGGCACGAACCGGTCGGTGATCGCCAGCGCGCAGCCGATCGCGGCCAGCGCGCTCGCCGCGCCCATGGTGTGGCCCAGCATCGACTTCATCGACACCACGCGCGGGGTGTCGTCACCGAACAGGTCCCTGATGGCCCTGGTTTCGGTGAGGTCGTTGGCCTTGGTGCCGGTGCCGTGCGCCGAGATGAGGTCCACTTCGGCCGGTTTCACCCCGGCGTCGTGCAGCGCGAGGTCCATGCACCGGGTGATGCTCGGCTGGTGCGGCGCCACCGGGTGGTTCGCGTCGCACGAAAGCCCGTAGCCGAGCACCTCGGCGTAGATCCGCGCGCCGCGCGCCTGCGCGGATTCCAGGCTCTCCAGCATCAGGATGCCCGCGCCCTCACCGGTGAGGATGCCCATCCGGTTCTTGTCGAACGGGCGGCAGCAGTCCGGCGCGATGCTGCGCAACCGGTAGAAGATGGTGAAGGTCTTGCGGCACACCGCGTCCGCGCCGCCGACGAGCGCGAAGTCCGCCTCGCCGAGCCGGATCGCGTCGAACCCGTTGCCGATCGCGTAGTTGCCAGCCGAGCACGCGGTCGCGATCGTGCTCGACTCGACGTCGGTCAGCCCGAGCTCACGGGAAATGGCGGTGGAGATGTTCCCCGCGGGGATGCGCCTGGCGTTCACCGGGTCCATCCCGGCCTCGCCGCCGGCGAGCTCCGCTTCGACCAGGGTGTCCAGGTCGCGGCACTCGCCGTCGGTGGTGCCGACCGAGACCACACCGCGGCGGTCGCGCAGCCGCTCTTCGCCGATTCCGGCGTCTTCGATCGCGAGCCTCGCCGCGGCAACGGAAAACCGGCTCGCCCTGCCCAGCTCGGTGATGTCGACGTTGCGGATCCAGCGGTCCGGTTCGAACCCGGGAACCTCGCATCCGTTGGAGTGCGCGAAACCCGTGGTGTCGAACGCGGTGATCGGCCGGACGTTCGACCGGCCCGCGCGCAGCGCCGCGCTGAACTCCGCGACCCCGGTGCCGATGCTGGAGATGACACCGCACCCGGTGATCACCACCCTGCGATCGGCCGGTCGTGCGGCCGATCCCGTTGGCTGCGTGGACATCGCTCTCCTCTCCCGTTACCGCTCGCCGCTCACCAGCTCGCGGATTCGGCCACTACCTCGTAGGCACTGCGCACGTCGACGATGCGGGCGAACTGCGACTGGTCGATCTCGATGCCCCACTCGCGTTCGAGCGCGGCCAGCACGTCCATCAGCGCGAGGGAGTCGGCCGAGTAGACGTCGATGAAGTTGCTGTCGTCGTCGAGATCGGCGACCTCCAGTTCGAGGTGCTCGGCGACGATCTCCCTGATGCGGTCCATGCGTTCGGTCAGTGCGAGGGTCATCACGCTTCTCCATCCGTGGCTTGCGGTTGATCCGGCATGCGGTTGATCTGGTGCTGCGGTCGGTCTGGCTCGAATTCGAAAGCTAGGTTCGCCGGGTGACAGCCTGCTGACGCCGTGCTGACGTGCCTTCGTGACCGTCCGATCACGGACCGCTGAACCGGGTGAAGCACCCGTGTTTTCGTCATGGGAGGGCACGGGATCGGGACACGACCGACCCGTGCCGCGTGCACTGGCGGTGACCACAGCAGGCTGGGAAAGTGGAATCAATAATTCTTTCGCGTGAGTGTCACCGGAGTGCGAGGGGGTCAGTGACTAATGCGTATACAGATATTGGGCCCATTGTTCGTAGAACACGAAGGCCAACCACATGACATCGGTTCGGCGAAGTCGAGAACGATTTTGGCGATGCTGTCGCTCGGCGTCGGCCTGCCGGTCACCGTCGAGCAGCTCGTCGACGAGCTGTGGCCGGACAGCGCCACCGGCAACGCGCGCAACGCGTTGCAGGCGAACATCGTCCGGCTGCGCAAGCGGCTCTCGCAGATCACGGGGGAGAGCGGGGACCGGATCGTCCGCACCACCAGCATCGGCTACGTGCTGGCGCTGCCGAGCGAATCGATCGACGCGCAGCGCTTCCTCACCATGGCCGAACAGGGCAGCAGGGCGGTGAGCACCGATCCGGTGCGCGCGGCCGAATTGCTCGGCACCGCGCTGCGGATGTGGCGGGGACCCGCGCTGCTGGACGTGGTGGGCGGCCCGCGCTGCCGGGGCGGCGCCACCTCGCTCGACGAGCGGCGGCTGGCCGCCCGGGAGGACCTGATCGCCGCGAAGCTCGCCACCGGCGCCGAACGCGTCGTCGTTTCCGAACTGCGCCAGCTCGTCACCGAGCACCCGGAACGGGAGAAGTTCAGCGAGCAGCTCATGCTCGCGCTGTACCGCAGCGGGCGGCAGGCCGAGGCCGTGGACACGTTCCACTACGCGCGGCGCTGGCTGGACACCGAGCTGGGCCTGGCGCCGGGACGCGGGCTTTCCCAGCTCTACCACCGCATCCTGAACCACGATCACGTACTGGGCTGACCCGGGTTTCGCCGGGGACACGTACTTCTGGGGCTGTTCTTTCTTGGGGATTTCTTGGGGGTGGGGCCGCGCCGCGGGGGCGGTGCGGGAGAAGATGCGGCGCCAGGTGCCGTGACCGGACTCCGGCACCTGGCCACCCGACGACACCAAGTGCCTTCGAGCCACACGCTCGAAGGCACTTTTTCGTGTGCGGGGCCGAGATCCGATGCCCCGAAGGTGGCCTTCAGGGCGTCTAGAGGCCCGAAGGTCACCTTCGGGGCACGCGCCGCGGCCCGCGAGGCGGTGACGCTCCGTGTTGTGGCGGGGACACGACTCTCGGGTGATGACAACGGCATCCGGGGTATGACGGAAACATAGGTGCCTCGTGACCCCGGCACTGGTCACTCACCGTGAAACCGGAGCAGAATCTTTTCCATGCCGCTCCACTGATCGGCGGCCACCACGACACACTGGAGGGATTCCCATGCCTGCTCTGCGTGAGAACAGTGTCACCACTTCGACCAGCCAGGTTCCCGGCGCCCGTGCTGATTCCGGCGTCGACCTCGTCATCGAGCAGCTCGACGGCCGCAGCCTGCCGATGGGCGGCATGCTCTCGCCCACGAGCATCTGCTGGGGCGTGAACGTCCCCGCCGTGCGCGGCGGCATGTGAGCGACGGCCATGTCCATCGAGGGGGATCTGGTCGGGTTCGGGCGGCACCTCCGCCCCGAGGTTGTCGCGGACGACGCGGTGTACCTCTTCTCCGAGAAGAACGTGACGGCGGTTCAGGGCGGGCACATCGAGCGCCTGGCGCCGCTGCTGGACGGCAACCGCGACCTGGCCGCGGTGCTCGAGGCACTGTCCTCGGACGCCGCGCCGGAGGCCGAAGCCGTCGTCGCCAAGCTGGTCGAAGCCGGCCTCGTGACCGTGCGCCAGGAGAAGCGCGACGACGACCCGGACCCGGCCGCGTCGGCCTACTGGGAGGCGGCGGGGGTCGCCGTCTCCGGTGGGCGCGGCGTGGCGACGAAACGGGTCGACCTGATCCCGCTCGGCTGGTCCGGCTCGCTGGAGATGCTCGGCGCACTGCGCTCGTCGGGGGTGCGGGCGAACCGCGCGACCGGGCTCGAAGGCGACGCCGACCTGTCGATCGTCCTCTGCGAGGACTACGTAGACCCCGAACTGTCCACTGTGGACGCCGAGCATCGAGAAGCACGGCGCCCGTGGATGCTGGCGAAGATCGTCGGCAGCGAGGTGTGGCTCGGCCCGTTCTTCGAACCGGGCGGTACCGCGTGCTGGCACTGCATGGCGACGCGGCTGTGGGCGCACCGCCAGGCCGAGAAGCACGTGCAGACGGTGCTCGGGCACGACGGCCCCGCCCCGCGCCCGATGGCGACCGTGCCGCCGCTCTTCTCCGCGGCGGGTCATCTCCTTACCCTGGAGGTGATGAAGTGGCTCGCCGGCTACCGGTACCCGGGACAGCGCGGTATCTGGACCTTCGACAGCTTCGACCTGGCCGGGACCCGGCACGAGGTGCACCGGCGCCCGCAGTGCCACGCCTGCGGTGACCCGACGATCCAGCGGCGCCTCGCCCAGGCCCCGGTGCGCCTGACCAGCAGGCCGCGCAACGCCGACACCGGCGGCGGGCACCGCGCGCTGGCCCCGTCGGAGGTGCTCGACACTTACCGCCACCTGATCGGCGGCCTGACCGGGGTGGTCAAGGAGATCCGCCGCGACACCCGTGGCCCCGAACTGTTCAACTCCTTCCGCTCCGGCCCGAACCTCGCGGTCGCCGCGGGCAGGCTCGACGGCCTCCGCGCGATGCTGCGCGCGGAAAGCGGCGGCAAGGGCGTCACCCCGCTGGACGCCGAGGTCGGTGCGCTGTGCGAATCGCTGGAACGCCATTCCGGCAGCTTCCACGGTGACGAGCACCGCGTTCGGGCCAGCATGAACTCGCTCGGCGACCTCGCGGTGTCCCCGGACTCTTGCCAGCTCTTCGACGAGCGGCAGTACCCCGGCCGCGCCGCGTGGAACGCTTCGCACGCCGCGTTCCAGCACGTGTGCGACCCGTTCGACCCCGCGGCGGAGCTGGACTGGACGCCGGTGTGGTCGATGACCGGGCAGCGGCACCGCTACCTGCCGACCGGGATGCTCTACTTCGGCGCGCCCCGCGAGCCCGGCTCGTGGACGGTCCGCGCCGACTCCAACGGCAACGCCGCGGGCGCCAGCCTGGAGGACGCGATCCTGCAGGGCTCGCTCGAACTCGTCGAACGGGACGCCGTCGCGCTGTGGTGGTACAACCGGACCCGCCAGCCCGCGGTGGACCTGGACGCCTTCGGCGACCCGTGGCTCGCCGAGGTGCGGGCCGCGCACGCCGGGCTCGGGCGCGAGGTGTGGGCGCTCGACGTGACCTCGGATCTCGGGATTCCCGCGATGGTGGCGGTTTCGCGGCGCACCGGCGTCGCGGAGGAGCAGATCATGTTCGGCTTCGGCGCGCACCTGAACCCGGAAGTGGCGCTGCGGCGGGCGATGACCGAGCTGAACCAGCTCATGCCGTCGGTGCTCGAACTCGCGAAGAACCCCGCCTACGACTGCGGGGACCCGGACGCGTCGGCGTGGCTGCGCGAGGCGACCGTCGCGGCGCATCCTTACCTGCTGCCGGATCCGGCCGCCACGCCGCGGGTGCCGTCGGATTACGGGTACCGTCCGCAGGACGATCTCGCCGACGACGTGCGCGCGGTGCACGACCGGGTGCGCGCGGCGGGACTGGAGATGCTGGTGCTCGACCAGACCCGGCCCGACATCGGGCTGCCGGTGGTCAAGGTGGTGGTGCCCGGGCTGCGGGGGTTCTGGCGAAGACTGGCGCCGGGCAGGCTTTTCGACGTGCCGGTGCGGCTGGGCAGGCTCGCCGGTCCGACCGCGTACGCGGATCTCAATCCGGTTCCGATGTTCTTGTGACGCCAACCGACACCGGTGGCGTGACCGTGCGGGGAGAGGAGGGGCGGGGATGATGATGGTGGACGGCCTGCGGGCCTGGCTGCGAAACCGGGTGCGCCCGGTCGACGGCCGGGAAGCCCGCGCTCGCGGCGAAGCCGTACCGCACTCGTCCCGGATCTTCGACGCCTGTCCCGCCGACGGGTGGCACGAACCGGTGTTCGTGCCGAGGAGGCTGTGGTCCCTGCGCGAGGACGTGCTGCTGGAGTACGACGACGACGGGGTGACCGTCGCGACCGAATGGGGCGATGTCGAGCTCGGCCATCCGGGTGAAACCGTGCGCGAAGCGCTGCGCCGCATGACACTCGGCCCGACGGTGCTGACGCACCTGTTCGCGCCGGACGGGGACGGCGCCGAATGGCTCCGGCTTTCCGCGGTGCTCTCCGAGATCGAGCACTGCGTGGTGCATTCGCTGGAATGCCGCCCCGGCGCGGGATCCTGCCTGTCCGCCGTGCCGATCTCGCGGTTCGCCGGGTTCGTCCTTCCCGCCGTCGAGGCCGAGGACCGGATGCGCCTGTCGCGGTTCGCCGCGATCCGCCTCAGCGGCGGCGAACTCGTGCTGGAGTCACCGCTGTCCCGGCACCGGGTGGTCCTGCACCAGCCGCCCGCGGTGTCGGTCGTCGGCGCGATCGGCGACGGTGCGACGCTCGCCCAGATCGGGCACGACACCGGGTTGCCCGCCGATGTGGTGCAGGCGCTGGCCGAGCACCTCGCGGCCGCGGGCATGATCGTGTTCGGCGAGCCGGACGACGGCCGCGGCCGGACCTGGTTCGCCGAGGACCACGATCCCGAACTCGCCGCGTGGTCGCACACCGACCTGATGTTCCACGCGCGCACCAGGACCGGCAGGCGGCACGGCCCGATCGGCGCCACCTTCCCGCACCACGGCGCGCTGCCGCCGGCACCGGTGGTCAAACCGGCACCAGAGGGGGAGCGGTTTCCGCTCTACACCCCGGATATCGCCGAGGTGGCCCGCACCGACGGCACGCTCACCGAAGCGATGGAGACCCGGCGCTCCTTCCACGAGTTCGCCGCGCGCGCACCGACCGCGAAACAGTTGGGGGAGTTGCTGTTCCGCAGCGCGCGGGTGCGGTCGATCCAGCCGCAGGCCCTCGAATCCCCGCGGGACATGGCCTCCGACCGGCCGTACCCGAGCATGGGCGGGCGGCACGAACTGGAGCTGTACCTGACCGTCGAGCGCTGCGAGGGGCTGCCGTCCGGCACGTACCACTACGACCCGTGGGAGCACGCGCTCACGCGGGTCAACGACGACGAGGCGGAAGCGGCCGAACTGCTCGACGCCGCGCGGGTGACCGTCGGCACCGCGGGCAGGCCGCCGGTGCTGATCACGATGACCGGGCGGATCGCGCGGTTGTCCTGGACCTACAGCGGGATCGCGTACTCCACCTCGCTCAAGCACGTCGGCGTGCTCCAGCAGACGCTGTATCTGGTGGCGACCGCGATGGGGCTCGCGCCGTGCGCGCTGGCGGTCGGCGATCTCGAGGCGACCACGAGGGTGCTGCGCCTGGAGTGGCCTTCGGAAGTCAGCGTCGGCGAGTTCGTCGTCGGACTCCGCGCGGAGCAAACGGAACTGGTGCGCCCCGTGGCAGAACGCTGACGTTCCGTGAGTTGGACTTTTCCGGGACCGCAACATAGTGTTAATCCGAAGTCCTGGGGAGCTGTCCAACATCGTTGTGGGTTTTCTGGGCCACGGGGGAAGTACATGAGGTCTGATTCCCGAATGTCCGGTGGCGAGTTGCCCGCCGCGCGGAGAAAAGCGCCCAACACGGTGGGCCTGCGCGCGGAGACCCGCGACGGGGACGATTTCTTCGGTGGATCGGCGCTGGCGCCGCGGTTGAGCAGGCTCATCGTGTGCTCGGTGTTCACCTGCCTGTGCCTGGTCGCCTTCCTCACCATCGTGAATCTGCGCCTCGGTGACGGTTCGGTCATTTTGGCATTGCTCTGTATGGTCTCGTTGCTGTTGCTGCAAATGACATATGTGTCGCCGCGCGCGGGGAATTTGCTGTACGGCACGCGGTGGTACGCGGTCCTGCTCGCGCAGGCCTGCCTGGTGTACCTCCCGATGTTCCTGTTCGGGCAGGCCTGGGTCGGAATGCCCGGTTTCTTCGCCGGGTCCGCGTTGCTGGTGCTGCCCGTGCTGCCCGCCGTGGTGGTGTTCGCGCTCGTCGTGCTGAGCATGGCGGTGCTGCAGCTTTCCTACACCGGTTCCGCGTTCGACATCATGTACACCACGGTGTCCACGGTGATCACCGGTCTCGTCGTGTACGGCCTGTCCAGGCTCGCGAACCTCGTCGCCGAGGTGCACGCGAAGCGGATGCGGCTGGCCGAGCTCGCGGTGGCGGAGGAACGCCTTCGCTTCGCGCGCGATCTGCACGATCTGCTCGGGTACAGCCTGTCCGCCATCACCCTCAAGAGTGAACTCGCGCATCGCGTGGTGCTCCAGCACCCGGCGCGGGCGCAGGACGAACTCGGCGGAATCCTCGACATTTCCCGCACCGCGCTCGCCGATGTCCGGACCACCGCGGCCGGGTACCGCGAGATGTCGCTGGAGGGCGAGTCCGACACCGTCCGGTCCGTGCTCGCCGCGGCCGACGTGCAGACCAGAATGGACATCGCGGTGCGGGACATGCCGCCGAAGGTGGGCACCGTGCTGGCCACGGTTCTGCGCGAGGGTGTCACGAACCTGTTGCGGCACAGCAACGCGAGGCATTGTGAGATCACCGTGCGGCGGCACGGGAACACGGCGAGGATCGACATCGTCAACGACGGTGTGCTCGAAGACGGTACCGCGAAGAAGGAGCCGAACGAGCTGGGCGGCAGCGGGATCAGGAACCTGTCCCGCAGGGTGAGCGAGCTCGACGGCGAACTGCTGGCGGGGGTCGAGGACGGCCGTTTCCGGTTGCGCGCGTCGGTCCCGCTGCCCGCGGAGCCGGTGCGCGGCTGAACCGCTTGCGGGGCAACGCGTTCGGATCTGCCCGGCCGGATTCCCGTTGTCCTGGAGTGGTTTTAACGGCGTTCAACGAGCGGCGGCGGTCAGAGCCAGCCGGTGTCGCGGGCGATGCGGATGGCGTCGACGCGGCTGCGCGCGTTGAGCTTCGTCGCGATCGTGGTGAGGTAGTTGCGAACCGTTCCCGCGGAAAGGAAAAGCTTTGTCGCGATCTCGACGGCCTCGGCGCCGTCGGCCGCCAGCGCCAGCACTTCCAGTTCGCGTGGTGTGAGTGGACACTCGGCGCTGTCCAAAGCAGCCAGTGCGAGTTGGTTGTCCACCACCCGTTTCCCGGCGTTGACCGAGCGGATCGCGTCGGCGAGTTCCTTCGCCGGTGCGTCCTTGAGCAGCAGCCCGCCGACCTTGGCGGACAACGCCCTGCGGAGCGTGGCCGGGCGGCCGAGGCTGGTGACGATCAGGGTGCGGACCGCGGGTGTGTGTTCCTGCAACAGCTTCACCGCGCTGAGCCCGTCGAGCAGGGGGAGGTCGATGTCGATCACCGCGACGTCCGGGTGGTGCTTTTGCACCGTGGGCAGGATGTCCGTGCCGACCGCGGCCTCGGCGACGACTTCGATGTCGGGCTCCAGGTTCAGCAACGCGACCAACGCACCACGCACCATGTGCATGTCCTCGGCCAGCACAACCTTGATCAAGCCCGTCCACCTCCCGCGCTCCACTGTCCACTCTATCCCGCCGGACCGGGGATTTCGGCTGAGAAACCACAACATCGGTGCGGCCGACCGAATCCTGGCACGAAGGGGAGGACAGGTGTCGCGGGTCGTCACGGCACGGCTACGGTGAGCTTGCCGTCGGCGAGGAAAAGCGCGGAATCGGCGAAACCGGTTGCGGTGGCGTCGGTCGAGGCGAGCAGAACGGTGCTGCCGCTTTCGCGCAGGAGGCGGAACAGCTCGCGGCGCTCGGCGGAATCGAGCTCGGCGGCCGGTTCGTCCGCGACGATGACCGCGGGCGAAATCGCCAGTGCGCGGGCGAAGGCGACGCGGTGCCGCAGCGCGCGGGGCAGCGAGTCGGCGCGCTCGTAACGGTGCGCGGTCAGCCCGGTGCGCTCCAGCAGCTCGGCCAGTTCGGTGGCGGCCAGCGCGCGTCCGGCGAGGCGGAGGGGGAGTTCGACGTTCTCCTGCACGCTGAGCGCGCCGACCAGCATGGGCGAGCGGCCGAGCACGCCGATGCGCTCGCGGCGCAGGGCGAGGAGTCCGTCGTCGCCGAGGAGGCCGAGGTCGGTGCCGCCGATGCGCACCGAACCCTCGGTGGCGCGCTCGAGGCCGGCGACGCAGCGCAGGAGCGCCGCGGCCCCGCCGTCCTCGGTGCCGATGACGGCGGTGACGCTGCCGGCGGCGAGCGAAAGCGAGATGCCGTTCAGCGGCGACTCCACCACTGCCGCGGCACGGCCCGCGGTGCGCACGGAGTCGAAGTAGATGCCTGCCGCGGTCCCGTTCATGATCATCGCTCCTCTGCCTGGGGTTTTCCCGGCTCCCTGCCGGATGAGAACAACGATAGGGAGCGCGCGGGGGAGTTCCGATGGTGGTGAATGGCGTCTCTCGGGGGACCTACGTCCACCCCCGTGCCGGTGACGGCCGCCCGGCGTCGCGTCAAGATCCACAAAGGACCGGCGATAGCCTGGGGCATGCCCCTTTCCGGACCGGACGTCGCCGGGTCGTGGGACCGGATCCGGCGGTGGCTCGCCACCGGTGCGCCCGGCGTGCTCGCCAGGATCCGCCCGCCCGCCGAAGAAGCGGACCTCGACCGCGTGGCCGAGGCGCTCGGCGTCCCGCTTCCCGAAGACCTCCTCGCGTGGTGGCGCCTCGCCGACGGCGTGGCGGACGCTTACCCGCACCCCGGGCACCTGCTGCCGCCGTGGTTCGACCCCTACCCGGTCTCGCGGGCACTGGACAGCAGGAGTAGCTGGATCAGGGTGTGGCACAAGCCCGCTCCCGAGCACGACCACGCGCGGATGACGCGGGAGCTCGGAGCGTGGCTGGGAACGCCGGAACCCACGGTCGAAGAACGGGTGGCCGAGTTCATGGCGCAGCCCGCGGGCACCCCGTGCGATGCGATGTACCTCCCGGTTTGGTTGCCCATCGCGGGGGACAACGGTGGCGCCGATCTTTTCGTCGACCTGCGGGAGGGCCCGCTGCGCGGCTGCGTCATGCGCTTCGACAAGGTTGGCACCGCTGTGCTCGAACCGGACTGGCCGAGCCTCGCGGCCATGCTCGCCGACGTCGCGGACGGCCTCGAACGAGGCCGCACGACCGGTGCGCGGGAACCCGCCACGCGCACCGTCGCCGACGGCGTACTCCGCTGGGAATGACGGCTCACTCGGCGAAGTCGGAGCTGAGCCAGCGCTCCGGCCGCGCGGTGAACAGGACGAACGTGCCGGTCGGCTCGTCCGTCTCGCCCTTGGCGAACGCTTCGGCCGCCTCGGCGGGCAGGTAGCGGGAGATGATCTCGCGCACGGGCTCCGGCGCCGGGGCGCGGTCGGCGCCGGTCACCGTGCATTCGACGGTCACGTACTTGTACGGGAATTCCGGCTGCTGCACGCAGAAGCTGAACTTGCCCGCGGCTTCGAGCAGCCGCGTCTTGCGGGCCGTGCGGCCCTGCGTCCCGGTGAAGAAGCTGAGCTCGCCGCCGGGGGTGTAGGCGTACCAGACGGGGACGGTCAGCGGCGGCCGGTCACCGGTGTCCGCGATGCTGAGCACGCCGACGCGCGGCTCGGCCAGGAAGTTCTCGCGCTCGGTCTCGGTGAGTGTCCTCGGCATGGTCCGCTCCTGTTCATCGGGTTGATCTCCTGAGGGAACTGACATTAGCAGACAAAGTTTCCTGAGGGAACACACTGGGCTAGACTCGTGTCATGCAACGCACCCAGTTCGGGAACATGACCTGCTCGATCGCCCGCACGCTCGACGTGATCGGGGAACCGTGGTCACCGCTGATCCTGCGCGACATCTACGTCGGCCTCACCCGCTTCGAACAGATCCGCGAGGACCTGAACATCTCCAGGAAGGTGCTGACCGTCCGGCTGAAATGGCTCGTCGACAACGGCGTCCTGGAAACGCGCCCGTATTCCGACCGGCCGCCGCGCCACGAGTACGTGCTCACCGAGCAGGGCAGGGAACTGTGCGACCTGCTGCTGAGCATGGTGCGCTGGGGCGACCGGTGGCGGGCGGGCTACGCCGGGCCGCCGGTGCTCTACCGGCACCACGCGTGCGGGAAGATCGCCCACGTGGAGCCGGTCTGCTCGGAATGCGGCGGGGCCATGCACGCCACCGACGTCGACGTGCTGCCGGGCCCCGGAGCCGCGTGAGCGCTACCCCAGATCGGCTTCCGGGCGGATTTCGATCGTGTCGCCGGGCTGGTGCAGTTCCAGCACCACCAGTTCGTTGCGGCCCGCGCGCCACAGCGGTTTGGGCGCGTACAAGGTCTTCTGCGGCCCGATCTTCCAGTAGCGGCCGAGGTTGAAGCCGTTGAGCCAGACGATGCCCTTCTCCCAGCCGGGCAGCGCGACGAACCCGTCCTCCGGGGTCGGCACGGTGACCGTGGCGCGGTGGAAGGCGGGACCGGTGCCGGGCGCGCCCGCGCCGAACCGCAGCTTCGCCAGGTCGTCGAGCGGGAGCGGCCGGATCTCCCAGCCGAACAGCTTCTGCTGCGTGTTCAGCGCGACCCAGCCGTCGATGCCCTTGCGGTCGGCGAGGTACGGGCCGTAGTTCACCCTGCCCATCGCGTCCACCAGGATGTCGATCCGGTTCCGTTCATGCGGCAGGGTGAGGTCGATCTTGCCGTCGGGGGCGTTGCGGTCCAGGACGCCCACCTGTTCGCCGTCGAGGAACACCAGCGCGCGGTCGGCGAGGCCGTGGATGCTCAACGGCCCGCGGTGCGGCCCCTGCACCGTGGTGCGGTAGTGGATGAGCCCGGTGGACTGGCCGACGGTTTCCATCGGCACCGGGTGCGCCTTCTGGATCGGCTTGGACAGCACCGCGAGCGAGTCCAGCAGCGACACGGCGGCATCGGGTTTCACGGTCTGCGCGGCCAGTCGCGGGGACTTGCCCGGTACCGGTCCCGGCGGCAGCTCGGTGTGCTTGTCGAGCACGGCCCTGATCGCCTCGAACTTCGCGCCGAGGTCGCCCGCTTCGCCGACGGGGGAGTCGTAGTCGTAGCTGGTGATCGTCGGCTGGTAGGTCTTCCCGGAGGTGTTGGCGCCGCTGGTGAAGCCGAAGTTGGTGCCGCCACAAGCCATGTACAGGTTCACCGACGCCCCCGCCGAGAGCAGGGTGTCGACGTAGCCCGCCATTTCCTTGGGGTCGCGGGTGTTGTGCCGCTCGCCCCAGTGGTCGAACCAGCCGTCCCAGAACTCCGCCATCATCACCGGCTTGCCCGGCTGGAACTTCCGGATCGCGTCGATGCTCGGTTTCGGGTCGCCGTCGCCGGTGCCGACTTCGAGCGTGCCCGGCAGCGAGCCGAACCGCATGTAGTGCTCCGACGCCCCGTCCGCGGCGAAGAGCAGGCTGCGCAGACCGCGGGCGCGCATGCTGTCGCGCAGGTGCGCCAGGTAAGACGTGTCGTTGCCGTAGCTGCCGTACTCGTTTTCGATCTGCGCGGCGATGATCGGCCCGCCGCGGCCCGCTTCGAGCGGGGTCAGCCGCGGGATCAGCTCGTCGTACCAGGCGTCGACGGCCTTCAGGTAGGCCGGATCGAGGCAGCGCAGCTCCAGCTCGCGGTCCGCGAGCAGCCACGACGGCAGGCCGCCGAACTCCCATTCCGCGCAGATGTACGGGCTGGGGCGGACGATCACGCGCAGGCCCAGTTCGCCCGCGATGCGGATGAACCTCGGCAGATCGCGCCAGCCGCCGAAGTCGGGCCGGGTCTTCGACGGCTGGTGGAAGTTCCAGGCGACGTAGGTCTCGACGGTGTTCAGCCCGAGCGCGCGCAGGCGCAGCAGCCGGTCGCGCCACTGGTCGGGGTGGATCCGGAAGTAGTGCACGGCCCCGGAGACGAGCTGGAACGGTTCGCCGTCGAGCAGGAACCGCTCGCCGGAGACGGACAGCCCTCGGCGTCCTTCGGCACCGGCGGGCCCGGCGAACACGGTGCTGGTGAACAGCGTGCCCGCGGCCGCCACCCCCACGGCGGCGGCCGCGCCGCCGAGGAAACCCCTCCTGCTGAGCGAGCCCATGGCACCGTCCCGTTCTGTTCGAAGTTGATGAAATCTGTTGGTTTTCGAACATGATAGGACGTGATCGAACAGATCGGTAGGGCTGTTCGTGCTCCGGGGAGAGGGGTCAGGCCCGCATCAGGTGGTTGGCCAGTTCGACGACTTTCGGCGCCAGCGACCGCAGTTCCTCGGCGCGATCGGCGATCAGGGCGTTGGCGACGAGCGAGCTGATCCCACCCGCGAGTATCCGGCAGGCGAACCGGTGATCGGGCAGCTTCCGCCAGCCCGGTTCCAGCACCAGCGCGGCGTCGAGCAGCTCGACGAACCGGTCGGCGATTTCGACGCGCTTGCGCTGCGCCGCGGGCCCCGCCGAATAGCACTCGACGAAGAACACGCGCGCGATCGCCGCCTCCCCGGCCAGCGCGGCGAAGTAGGCGGTCAGCACCCGTTCGAAGCGTTCCATCACGCTGGCGGTGCCTTCGGGGCCCGCCTGCTCGGCCAACGCGCCGGCGAACAGCGTCGACGCGGAATCGAGCACGGTCAGGAAGCACTGCTCCTTGTCGGCGAAGTGCTGGTAGAAGGTTTCCCGTGAGACGTGCACCTTCTTGAGCACGTCGGCGACGGTGGCGCGGACGTACCCCTTTTCCGCGACCACTTCGGCCATCCCGAGCAGCAGCCGCCCGCGTTGGGAGGCGCGGACCTCTTCGCGGCTCAGCCGGTGCCGCCCGCGGGGCAGCGCTTCGAAGTCGCGCGAGTCGCTCATCCGTGCAAGGTTAACAACGGATCACGCCACCGGTTCGAGGTCCGGCTCGACCGGCGCCGCCTTCGCGACGCGCACGCCGCGGAACGCCAGCGGGATCAGGACCAGCGCGACCGTCAGCGACAGCGCCATGCTGATCTCCGGCTCGCCGAAGATCTGGCCGCCCGCGTAGCCGAGCAGGGCCTCGTAACTGGTCCACAGCACGAGGCCGATCGCCGAGGCGGTGAAGAACTCGGCGACCGGGCGGCGGAGCGAACCCGCGAGCAGCGCGCCGACGAGCCCGCCCGAGGGCACCCACCGCGCGATGACGAGCACCCGGCGGGGACGGCGCCGCAGCCGTGCGTCGACCCAGCCGATCGCGGTCGCGAACCGGCGATGGCGGCTGAGCCTGGCGACCAGCACTCGCCCGCCCGTGCGGCCCGCGAGGTAGAGGAGCTGATCGGACACCAGCCCGCCGACCGTCCCGGCGGCGATCACGAGCGCGAGCGACGGGCCGTCGCCGTGCGCAGCGGCGACCGCCATGCCGATGATCGTGACGTCGGAGGGCAGGAACGGGACCATCGTGATGCCCAGCAGCACGAGAAGGCCCGTCACGGAAGCGTCCACCCTTCCAGTTAGCCGACCCACGAGCCGAAGCGCTCGCGATCATGGCGCATTCACAGCAACCGGACAGGTGGCGAACAGATTCCCGGACCGCGTGCGATCCGCGCTACAGCGGGCGCAGCAGCGTTTCGGCGACGCGCCGGGCTTCGACCGCGGGTTCGGCGGTGCCCGAGATCGCGGCGGCGGCGATCGCGCCCTCGGCGAGGAGGTACACCGCGTGCGCGACGTCGGCCGGGTACCCGTCGGCCAGCCCGATCAGCAGCGCGCGGAACTCCCGCTTGTGGCGCCGCGCCTCTTCGGCGACGCCCGCGTTGGTCGGCCCCAGTTCGCCGTAGGCGTTCAGCCACGCGCAGCCGCGGAAACCGGGTTCGGAGAACCAGTCGCGCAACCAGTCGAAGAGCGCGAGCGCCGGTTCGGCCGCGTGCTCCGTGTTCGCGCGGATCGCCGTCATCATGCGCGTGTGCCGCCGCCGCAGGAACGCGACGACGAGATCGTCCTTACCGGGGTAGAGCTGGTAGATCCGCTTCAACGGCAGCCCGGCCGCGGCGCGCAGCTCGTCCATGCCGACGGCCTGGATGCCGCGTGCGTAGAACACCCGCTCGGCGGCGTCGAGCAGTTGTTCCCTCGCCGGGTCTTCGGGCACGGTACGAGGGTACTCCCCGCCTGCTGGACGCTGCCCACTTTGGACAGCTCACGCGGGATGGCCGACGGCGAGGATCGCGAGTGGGTCGGCGCCGTCCGGGACGACGGGGAGCGCGCGGAGCCGTTCGTCGTCGAAGCCCGCGACGAGCACCGCGCCGAGCCCGTTTTCGGTCGCCCACAGGTAGACGTTCTGGCTGGCGTGCCCGGCTTCGAGCCAGAGGTATCGTTCGCCGCGCACACCGGCGGGCGGCTGCTCGGCGAACGCGGCGCGTGCCGCCGCGAGGCTGCCGCTGAGCACCAGCAGCGCGGGCGCGGTACCGAGCCACGCTTCGTCGGCGAGCGACGTTCGCGCGACGGCGGCCCGGTGGTCCCCCGGCGCCCCGGGCACGAGCGCGCCGGTTTCCGTTTCGTACCAGTGGATTCCGCCGGGAACGGCCGCGCACACCGACAGCGGGTACCGCGCGTGCGCGGACGGGCCCGTGCGGTGCCCGTCCCCGGTCGAGCCCTGCGCCGCCCACAACACTCCGGTGAGCGCGTCGGATCCCAGTGGGGTGGCGGCGAATTCCCGGCAGCTCCGGCGGCGGGCGAGTAAATCTGCGAGTGCGGTCACGATCCTCGACCCTACGCCCGGGAACCGCGCGCGCCCGCCATCCGACTTCCTGAACAGGGAACCGGTGGACGGACAAGGGGAAGCGCGTGCGTGGGTGGCTGCTGGGTGTGACCGGCCTCGCGCTCGTCGTGCTGCTGGGCATGACCGCGGTCTCCGGTGACGTCCACGGCCTGCTCGGCAACGCCGATCCCGGCCCGCTGACCGGCTACGGCAGCGCGGTGCTGCGCCTGGCCGCGGACGGCTGCGGCGCGATCACCGTCGGTGGCCTGTGCTTCGCGCTGTTCGTCGCGCCGGGCGCGGCACCGGGCACGCTGTCGGCCGGGGCGTACCGCGCGCTGCGGCTCGCGAGCGGCGCGGGCTTCGGGTGGTGCGCGGCCGCGGCGGGCATGATCGTGTTCTCGATGGCCGACGCCTCGGGCCAGCCCAACCCCCGAAAACAACACACTTTCACCCACTTGGGCTAGGTTTGCGGTTTGTCCAGGTCAGAAGGCAATTGGGGCGGGCTTTCGCTGGTAACCAAGGCTCCGGGCACTGTGGACGCGATGGAGGTGACCGCAGCTCGGTGACCTTGGAGCGCTTCCGGCTCCGAGTCGTATTCGAGTTGAAGGGTCCTTTTCTCGTCGTTGACGGCGATCCAGATTTCGAACCGTTCGCTGTCGATCAGGTATGTCTCGATCCTGCGCCTGATCGTGGGGTCCTTTGTGGACGTGATCGATGCCCACCACACACGCCGATATTCGGCCGGGTCTGGACGTTGGCCTAGCCATGGCGGTGGGACTGGATGCGGGGATGTGCCGTAGTACCGCGACCAATCAGGGCTCATGGGTCGGACCATGCCATCGCGTAATCGCTCAGGGAATTGTTTTCCCTGGCGGGAGCCCTTTTCATTTCTTTCCGCGTAGGGTTGTCGTTGCCCTGTCAGGGGTTTCCCTGACATTTGACCCGGACAGAATTTGAAAGGAATCGGCAAGTGGCATATCGAAATCACGGCCGCCGATCGCGGCTTGTGTTGAATGACCCGCCGCCGTCTGGAAAGGCCGGTCCTGCACGTGTCAACGATGCGCTCCACGCCTATCGGGTGGAGCTGTCGTTGGAGGCGTCGGGCCTGATGTTCGTAGCCCTCGTGCACGCGCCGCATCCCGACGTCGCTGCTAGAAATGCTGGCCGTCGGATAGCCGAGGTCATCAAGGAGGGGCATTTCATCACGAAGATTGATGTGTCGCTCGTGGACGACGAGTCGTCGCTTCCCGCGCAGAGGCGGGAGGAAAGCTCGTGCTGAACGGCGAATTGGAATCGGGCGAGATAGTGGTTCTTTGGGAGACGCTTGTCCTGTGGGGGATTGCTCCGCCCGAGGAGTGGGTGATCACAGTTCGCCCGGCTCGGTTCGAGGCGGATCGTACGCCGCTGGACTTCGAGGTAGGGCACTACTCGGCGCATGACTACCGGGCCTTTCTGGACGGTGAGCTGGTGTTCGTTGTTGTCGTGGCCGAGGTCTTCGAGGGAGACGTCAGCCTGGCCCAAGTCGAGGTCGACGGGTTGGGGTGGCGCCCGGACAACCAGAAGCCTCAGTACGTCGGTGATGCCGATGTCGACGGGCTGCTGTCCTACGAGGACCTCCGGGAACTGGTTAGCGATGTTCTCGCGAGTGCTGAGCGGGAGGTCGGCGCATGAGGTCGGGTCAGTTGGAAGCGGGGGAGCAGATCGTTTCGGCCGAGGAACTGGCGGGTTGGGAGCTGTCTGTCCCGATTGACTGGACGGTGACGATTCGGCCGGACCGGATCGACTCGATCACGACACCGCTGGGTTTCGGGCTCGGGGCGTACACCGCTCACGATTACTACGCCTGGTTGCAGAAGCGGTTGGTGTTCGTCGTGGTGACGGCCGAGGTCTACAGCCCGCGGGGGACGTCGATGGCTTCCGACGAAATCATGGGCGTGGAGTGGCGTCCGGAGCATCGCATTCCGCGTGTGGTGCGCCCTGGCGAGGCCAATGTGGACGAGTTGCTGTCCGGCAAGGAACGCGAGCTTCTGGTCACCAACGCGGTGCTGCAATCGCGTCAGCAGGGGGAGAGTCGATGACTGGGCAGGCGAAGCCGGTGCTGTACGGGATGCGGGCGAGGGTCTTGCGGCCCTGGCCGGTTGTTCGGCGGGACGCGAGCCGGTTGATCAGCGGGAATCCGGAGGTCTGGGAGGTGTTCGTGGTGGGCGATGGTGTCCCGCGTTCGCGGCCGGTCCGTCCGAACATGCCGTTGGTGCTGCTGTACGTGGTGGCAGGCGACATCGTGACGCGTCCGGCGGACCGGTGCCCGCCGGATCGCAACGGCTACATGGCCAGCGGGGCGTACGTCGTGCACTCCAGTTGTTATGAGGACTGGATCGGCTTCTTCGGGCATTCGCTCCCGATCCCGCTGCACGACTACATGGATCGGAGGCGGGACGCGAGATGACGACCTTGCACAGCAAAGTGACGGTCGACAACTACGCCGAGGTTCTGGCGTTGGCCGAGGCCGCCGTGAAACCTGCTGAGGAGAAGCGGGACAGGTTGAAGGCGAGGTACGAGGGGCGCACGGCGCCGCGTTCGGAGGTCGAGACCGATCCGGCCAGTGCCTTCCGTCGCAAGACTGCGAGGCAGGCCAGGAAAGCGGAGACGAAGTTCGACTTGGACATGGAGGCGT
This sequence comes from Amycolatopsis sp. CA-230715, assembly GCF_018736145.1. Classification (GTDB taxonomy): domain Bacteria; phylum Actinomycetota; class Actinomycetes; order Mycobacteriales; family Pseudonocardiaceae; genus Amycolatopsis. The sequence continues at coordinate 2,397,080 of NZ_CP059997.1, read as the reverse complement.
ACAAGGCGTACGACGCGGCAGAACAGGAGTACAAGAGCTGTCTGTCCCGGGTGGAGTGGCTGCGCAAGGTGGCGCCCGTCCCGTACACGGAGGAGGAGCTGAGGGCGGCGACCGCCGTGCGCCTCGACGACGGGTGGTACCGGCTGGTCAGGGTCAACAAGGTCACCGTCAGCGTGGAAGCGGGGTTTCCGTGGCCGCTGAAGTACAAGCGTGACCGCATCTTGGAAGTCCGTCCTCGGGAGGTGGCGGAATGACCGGCGAGAACCAGGACATGGTGGAGGTGGGCCGCCAGGCGTACCTGGAGGGCGAGTCGGGTTCGCCGTGGCTCAATGCCGCTGTCCGTGCCGCGATCGGCGATCGACCGGTCGGTACGGGCGCGATCGAGATCATGAAGGACTTCCGGCAGGGCTGGACTGAGGCGTTGTTGGCCAACGAGGTCGCGGTCCACTTCGAATCGCCCCAGTCCCCGGGAAGTGCGGCGTGCGCGAGCAGGGCAGCCGATCCGGAGGTGACGGCGAACCCGCGGGCGGTCAACTGCTGGCCGTGCAGGGAGACGGAGGACTGGCGGTCCTGGATGGACGAGGCGCTGTTCGCCGACGAGCTGCGCGAGGCCACCGAGACCGAGCCGGACAAGATCGTGATCCTGCGGGAGGTGCGGGACAAGTTCGTGGGACGCAAGATCGAGGGCGTTGTCCTCGATCCGCAGACCGCGAACGCGATCATCACGGTCTACGAGATGCTGAAGCCGGAGCTGCGGGCGAAGTTCGTGGCGCGGCCCATCCTGGTGATGGCGCGGGTGGCGTGGAAGCTGGTACGCCCCTGCTGATCATCCTGTAAGGACGGAGCCCCGGTCGCGTGGCGGCCGGGGCTCCGTCGTGTTCACCGTCTGCCGGAAATGCTGGTCGAGGCCGAGTTCCCCCGACCGGATTAACTGGCGGAATTCAAGGCAAGAGTTTATTTCAGGAATTCTTTAGGTCATTAGAGGTATATCACTCTGCGCGCTCGCACGACAGCACAGGATTGAATCACAGTTGACGGCGCTTTGTGGTTTTTCCTGTGTTGACGGGGCGGCGCGATCATGCTTACGGTGGCGTCCGCATTCGACGAACAACCGCGCACCACGCAGAAGCCCATTTCCTGCCGACCGCTGCGCTTCCGAGTGAGATGAAAGGGCACTCCCGCATGGTCACTGTGCGCGTACGCAGCTTGGCTGCGCTGCTGGAACGTACGCAGGCTGCCGGTTCTCAGCGGCAGCTCGCGAATGCGGTGGGCATCAGCCCCACCGCGATCAACCTTCTGATTCAGGGCAAGCGGTCCACGGTCAGGCTGGACACTGCGGCCGGTATCGAAGACGCCCTCGGGGTCCCCCGGGGCAGTCTGTTCGTGTTCACCGATCTCGCGCTGGTCGCCCCGTACGCCCGCGAAGGCGCTGATGCCGCATGAACGACACCAGCGTCAATCGTGAGTGGACGGAGCGGTTCTACGCCGAGCGCGGCCTGACCTTGTCCGACGGCGAATGGACCGCCATCAAACGCACGGTCGACGCCGCCCCGCACTGGCCGAGCGAGCAGATACGAGACATCGCCGCCCTGTTCCGGCCGATCCCGGCGCCGCCCGCCGGTACCCCGAGCACGCGGACTCGCCCAGATACCCGTCCGCGTTCCCGGCGAGCGGAACGCGCGGCCTAACCGCCGGGCCGCGCAGGTGCGCCCGCCCCGCAGCGAACGCCCCCATTCCGTCGGGGCGGGCGCACTACTCCACCCTCACGATTCGAAAGGCAATCCACTATGGCCGAACGCCCAACGCACGCGCTCATCGTGCGCCCGGCCCTGGTCGAGGCGCCCTTGTGGCTGGTCTGGCGGCTGGCCCACGTCGCCCGCGCGGTCCTGGACGCGCTGTCCACCCGGGCCGCCGCTCGCCTCGACCACTACCGCGACGCCCCGCCCGAGCAGCGACGCCTCGCCCTGGCCACGGCCGTGACGGCCGTGCTGTTCCTGGGGCTGGCCGTGTCCACCGTCTCCATCCTCGTCTGAAAGGGACTTAGCCGATGCCGTGCACCGCAGAACACCTGGACATCGCGGAAATGCGTGACCAGCACGACCCGGACACACCGCTGTTCAACGCGCTTGTGGCCGAGTACGACGCCGAGGTCATCGACGACCTGGGCACGGGATGGCCGCCGGTGACGACCGTGCCCAACGAGCAGGCCGAGCCCGACCAGACACCCGGACAGGACCCGGAACCGAAGGAGGTGGGAACCGAAGGAACCGGCGACACGACGGAGCCCGTCCCCGACCCGGCTCCAGCGCCCGCCGAGTAGGTCCCTCCGGTCCCCACCGGCTTCCAGTATTCCCGCCCCGTTCTCGGAGAGACAGTGAACCCCGACCAGCCCAGCTCGCCGCGGTCATCCCCACTGGATGCCAAGCGCAGCGTGCCCCTCGACCTTCATGCGGACCTCGTCCGGAGCTGGCACGACGCCCGAGCCACCTTCGGCCGGGCACGAGCCACTGTGGACCGTATCGAGGCCGAACTGCTCGCACTGCTCGGCGATGCCGACGTCGGCACCCTCGGCGGTCTGCCGGCGGTTGAGCGCGAGATCGAGAAGCGAACGGGTATCGACCTGCCCCGCCTGCGCCGTGAGTGTCCCGAACTGGTGGACCAGTACCGCGTTCTTCGCCGCCGCCCCGTCTTGAAGTTCCCCCGTCACCGAAGGATCAACCCGTGATGCTCAGCCTGCGCATCGTCGCCCTACTGCTGCTGTCCCGCCTGCTGATCATGGACCTGGACACCGCCCGCGACTGGTGGGGCTGGACCACAGTCGGGCTCGACGTCCTGATCGGACTGATGATCTACGCCGATCGCGAGCCGGAACGTCCGGCCGAACAGGACGCCCGGTCATGACCGCCACCGAGGTCGACGGGATCGCCGTCGTCGCCGACGAACCACGCAAGGCGCCGTTCCGGGACAAGGCCGGGAACACGATCTACCAGCCACAGACCCGCGTGCTCACGCTCGCGAACGGCACGATCGTCTACGGCTGCCTGCACTGCTCGTACACCTCGACGAACCCGAACTCGGTGCGCCCGCACCTGGCCCGGCACAACAGCCGCCGCAAGACCAACGGCCCGGACAACTCGCTCAACCTCCCGCTGGCCGAACTCATGGCCCGGCTGGACAAGCTCGCCGCGGTCACCGAGGACCGCGACGCCTGGAAGTCCCGCGCGCTCAACGCGGAGCGGCGGCTCAAGCAGTTGCGCACCGCGCTGGGGGTGCCGGAGTGATGGACGCCGAGCTGGAGCTGACCGAGGACGACGTGCGCTGTCCGTCCTGTTCGTCCGTCCACTTCCTCGGCGTCGAGATTTTCGGTGTCTACGACGGCGTTCTCTACTGGGAATGCGGCGGCTGCGGTCACCGCTGGCACCGCTTCCCCGCCGGGCATCACCTCCACGGCCGGGCCGTCCCGTACCTCGCCGAACCCGAGCCCATGCCCGCCCGGCACGGGGCCGCCTGCTAACCGGCGCCCCGGTCACCCACTGAATTCCCTGCCACAGAAAGGAACCCGCGTGTCGGTCAAACTCGCACCCGCGCTCCCCGCCGATGACCGCAACGGAATGCCCGCGATCGCCTCGTCCCTGGTCGAACGCCCCGACGATGTGCACGTCGCTGTCCTGCTTGTCCGGACCAAGGAGATCCGCACCAACGCGAGGACCGGAGACGTCGTGCCCACCGCTGAGGTGCTGGCCTGCGAGGCGTTCACCGGCGTCACCGCCGACGCCGCCACCCTGCACCGGCTCCTGCGCCGCCAGCACGAGCGCCGTACCGGCAAGGTCGAACTCCCGCTGGAACTCGAGGAAGCCATCGACGCCCTGCGTCCCCACGACGAGGACACCTCGGCGGCCGACGACGAGCCGGGGTCCGGGCAATGAGCGCCGATCCGCGAGCCCGGCCAGGGCCGCCCTACCCGATGCCCCCGGCCGGGGTGTGCCAGTTCTGCGGGCACCCGGCCGTGTCGTTCTGGCCGGGCCGCTACGTCGACCACGGCCGGGTCCTGTGCACGCGCACGGCCATCCGGCGAGCTCACCGGTCCGCGCGCGGCCGTAGGGGAGTGGCCGCGTGAGCGAGTACACGCCCCCGATACGCCGGAAGAACCACGGCAAGGGCCACTCCTACGTGGACGCCCACGGCCTGAAAGTCCCCGGGGTCACGACGATCCTGTCCGACGGCGTCCCGAAACCGGCGCTGATCAACTGGGCGGCGAAGACGACCGCGGAGTACGCGATCGATCATTGGGACGAGTTGGGCGAGATGTCGTTGTCGACCCGGCTGGCGAAGCTGAACGGGGCACGGTTCGCCGACCGCGACGCCGCCGCCCGCCGGGGCACCGAGGTCCACGGGCTCGCCGAGCGGCTGGTCGCGGGGGAGGAGGTCGAAGTGCCGGACGCGTTGGCCGGGCATGTCGAAGCCTATGTGGACTTCCTCGACCGGTTCGACGTCGAACCGGTGCTCGTGGAGTTCGTGGCGGTGTCGCACTCCTTCGGCTGGGCCGGGACCGGTGACCTGATCGCCGATTTCCCGACGCTGGGCAAGCGGCTGCTGTGCGACATCAAGACCACACGGTCCGGGGTGTTCGGGGAGACGGCGTGGCAGCTCGCCGGGTACCGCTACGCCGATGCCTACGTGGACAGCGACGGCCACGAGCAGCCCATGATCGAGGTGGACGGCTGCGCGGTGATCCACGTGCGCGCCGACGGCGCCGACCTGTACCCGATGACCGCCGGGCCGGACCAGCTTCGCGAGTTCCGGTACATCCGCGAGGTTTCCCGCGCCTGCGCACGCTCCCGCGACTACGTGGGGGAGGTGATCCTCCCGCCCGCGCTCCAGCAGGCCGGATAGCCCGACCGCCCCGCGAACACCCCTTGACGTTCACCGTTTTGCGCTCCACGCAGAAGCCCATTGCCTGCCGGTCGCTGCGCACCAAGCAGACCGAGGCAGCACATGAGCGAGCTTCAGCGCGTCGACGCGCACCAGCAGGTTTCCCGGCCACAGCACGAAGTCACCGCACCGACCACATTGGACCAATGGGTCCTCGTCGTCCGCGACGTGTCCAAACTGGCTACCCAGATCGCCGATACCCCGTTCGTCCCGGAGGGGATGCGCGGCAACCCGGCCGCCGTCACCGCCGCCATTCTGACCGGCCGCGAAATGGGCCTCGGCCCGATGACGAGCCTCCAGCACATCCACGTCGTGAAAGGAAAACCCGGCAAGTCGGCCGAGATCATGCGCGGCATGGCGCTGGCCGCCGGGCACCACCTGCGCGACGTCGAAGTCACCGACACCCGCGTAGTCCTGGAAGGACGGCGACGCGACGAAGAGACCTGGACCCGAGTCACCTTCACCGCGGACCAGGCGCGGCGCGCGAAAATCGACCTCGGCGGCTACCCCGAGGACAAGCTGTACGCGCGCGCGACCACGAGGTTGTGCCGCCGGAAGTTCGCCGACGTGGTGGGCGGGATCGCCCTGACCGTCGACGAGCTGGAGGACGCCGACGACCTGGACCCCGCCAGGGCCACCCTGACGGCCCCACCCGGCCCGGCCGAGCCCCAGGCACCGCAACCCGCGAAACGCACCGCAAAACGCCGTACAGCCCCGAAAAACGGTGCCCCCAAGGCCAAGGTCACCCCCACCGACAGCAGTCCGCCCGACCCCACCGCCGAACCCGACCGGGCCGCGCCACCTCCGTCCCTGCCCGGCGACGACGACCACCCCGCCACACCCGATCCCACCGACGCTTCCGGTGATGACGCGGGGGAGGCCCCGGCCACGCGCTCGCAGCTCGACAAGTTGCACGCCCAGCTCGGTGACCTCGACGTGGACGCTCGCGGGGACAAGCTCACCGTCGTCGGGCAGCTCGTGCAACGAACGCTCACCTCATCCAACGACCTGACGAAATTGGAGGCCACACAAGCGATCGACATCCTCGCCCGGGTCCTCGACAGCGACGAGCCCAAACGGACGCTGGACGCGGTGCTCGGCGAGCTGGAGTCCTGACCGGCCATGCCGTGGTTCAAAGTGGACGACAAGTTTCACTCGCACAACAAGGTCCGCAAGGTCCTAGCGGAAGACCCCGCCGCCCTCGCCCTCTGGGTAGTCGCTGGCTCGTGGTCGTCGGACAACCTCACCGACGGGTTGATCCCAGACCATCAGCTCCCGTGGCTGTTCCCGTCAGGTGCGGACGAGCTGGCCCGGAAGCTAGTGGCCGCGCGGCTGTGGCGGCGAGTGCGCGGAGGCTACGAGTTCCACGAGTGGCGATCGGACAGCGACGGAACGAAGCGCAACCCCAGCAAGGAAGAAGTAGAGGAAGAACGCCGGAAGAAAGCCGAAGCCGGGCGCAAAGGCGGCTTGGCCAGCGGGAAAGCACGAAGCAAACCGCAAGCACCCGCACAAGCACGTGCTGAAGCGGCTGCTGAACCACCTGCTGGCGAAGTCGTTGAACTCCCGACCCGACCCGACCGGGAGCCCTTACAGGGCTCCCCGGGAGGGCGCGCGAGCGCGCAGGCGCGCGGTGCGCGCTCGACGCCCTCCCCGGCCCGGCCGTCCACACCGGCCAGAGCGTCCCCGTCTGCGGCCCGGTGCGTCGAGCACGAGTTCGACGACGACCCGCCTCGCTGCGGCGCGTGCGAACGCGCCCGCCGCCAGCACGAGCAAGCCGACCACGAACGCCGGATCGACGCCCGGCAAGCGCACCTGCGCACCACCCACGCCGACAAACGCCGCGCCATCGCGAACTGCTCGCTGTGCGACGACACCGGCTATCGGGGCACCGCCGTGTGCGCCCACGACCCCAGCGCCGAAGACCGCGCCGAACGCGGGCGCCGGATCGTCAACGACCTCATGGGATGGACCAGCGACGAACGGACACCACCATGACCACCGACCTCGCACCCTGGCGCGGAACCTGCGCCACCTGCGGCCTCCCGGTCCTGTGGGCCACCACCCCCGCCGGGAGATCCATGCCGGTCAACCCCGCACCGGCGCCCGAACGCGGCAACGTCCTGCTGTCCATCCGAAGTGGACAGCTCGTCGCCGGGGTGCTGCGCCGCAACCAAGCCGCCGGAGCCCGCGACGCCGGACTCCCGCTCTACACCAGCCACTTCACCGACTGCCCCCACGCCAACCAACACCGGAGACCACGATGAACGGCCCCGAGCACTACGCCAAGGCCGAAGAATGCTTCGCCGAATCCGACAGGATCGGCCCAGCCCACGAAGACGCCGGGCTGTGGCTCGACCTCGGCATCGGGCACGCCCTGCTCGCCATCGCCGCCGCGCTGTCCCAGCAGCTCACCGACCCGTACCACGTCAACGGCTGGCGGCCCGTGTGGACGTTCGCAGCCGACATGCCGGCGGAAACCCCCGACGAGGAGAAGGTCGCGTTCGCCGAATGGGGGCCAGCATGAGCACCCTGGATCGGCGCACCCGCGCGGAAATCGGCCGGTCAAGCAACCGGCGCGGCAAGGAAGCCGAACAGGCCGTCGCCCGCTGGCTACGCGAGCACGGCTGGCCCGACGCGCAGCGCACCGTCCGAACGGGCTGGAAAGTCGGCGACCACCAATCCCGCGACCGGGGCGACATCGACGGAACACGCGGACTCTGCTGGCAGGTCAAGACCTCCCGCGACGACTTCACCGACACCCGGGTCCTCGCCGTGCTCGCCGCGACCGCCGATCAAGCCGTCGCCAGCGGCGCCGACTACGGCATCGCCATCGAACGCCGAGCGGGCAAGACCGACCCCGGCCGCTGGTGGGCCTGGATGACCGCGGGCGACCTGTACGCCCTCGCCGAAACCGCCCGAAACCCGTTCGTCCTCGCCGTCCCCCAACCCGTACTCGACGTGCCCGTGCGGCTGCTGCTGCGCGACCTCGTGCCGCTGCTGCACGCCGCCGGATACGGCGCCCCAGCAACAAACCCGACCACGAATGAGGAAGGACCAGCAGCACCATGAACCTCTTGACCAGCGAAGACCTCCCCGAGCCCAGCGAACGCGGCCTCGACGGCGACGCGATGGCCTGGCACATCCACGGCCCGCTCGGCGTCCTCTGGATCCCACCCCGCGAGGACGAGCCCAGCGCGGTCGCACTCGCTATCGGCCCCGCGCTGGTCGTCCTCGACCACGACCTGGCCCGGAAACTCGCCGCCGCCCTGTTCGCCGCCCGCGCTCAGCCCGATCCGGCCACGGAACCGACCGGACATCGCGACGCCACGCCCGCAGCATCCGCAACAGACGCCACCGCGCCCGCAACTCCCGAGTGATGTACATGCCCCGCTCCCGACCATTTTCGCGCCCCGTTTGAGGTCGCGCACCGACGAGCGCCCGTTACACCGTGACCAGCCACACAGGCCGATGACCAGCGACGACACGCCCCGGCCCTCACCACACCACCAGCCAGGAGCCACCCCGTGAACTCCACGACCGACCTGCACCATTGCCGCCGCGGACCCCGCTGCGCAGACTGCGTGCTTGACCCCGACTACCCGACGATCAAGCGCGGCGCACCGATCAACGCGGCCGAAGGCTTGTGCGCGGCCTGCACCCGGCACCTCCACCAGGCCATTGTGGACATGCCCCGGGACTACCTCGACCTCGAAACCGCGCTCACCGGAATCCGCGACGGACTCCGGCAAGTCGTCGCCGGAACACCCGACCCGCCCGTCCCGATCTCGCTGACCATCGAGGCCGCGCAAGCCGAGCTGCTCCACGAAGCGCAGTGCTGGGCCGAATCCGTCGCCGAGGTCCTGGGTATCGACTGGGACACGCAGAACGCGCAGCGCAGCCGCCCCGGCATCGTGCTCGACCGCGCGCAGCGGCTTCTCACCAGCGGCCTGTCCGCGTTCCTCGCCCTGCGCAACGTGATCCACACAGGCTGGACGAACGGGGAATGGACCATCCTCGACCGGGACGGATTGGACGGTGCTCTCGTCCTGATCGACCTGCACCACCGCATCCGAGCCCTGACCGGGCAACGGCGCCTGGTGAACCACCTGCCCGTGCCCTGCCCGCGCTGCGAGCGGCTCGCACTCGGCCGCGAAGACGGGGACGACACGATCACCTGCGCCGCCTGCAATCGCGCCTACACCTGGGAAGAGTACGAGAAGCTGTGCACCCTGCTCGCCGACCGGCGGGAGATCGCGGCGTGAGCCATGATCCGTGGCCGTGGCCCGGCGACAGCCCGCTCGACCGGGCTCGCCGGGTCGCCCGCACCTACCGCGAGGCGCTGCTGCGCGACGCACCCGAGACCTGCGCCGAACTCGACGACCGGTGCCGGGACCTCGGGCAGAGCTGGGTGGTTCCGAAGCCCTTGACCTTCGGGCAGGACGACTTGCTCGACGCCGACGAGGTGGCCGAGATGTGCGACGTGCGGCCGGGCACCGTGCGGCAGTGGCGCCGCCGGGGTTTGCCCACAGTGGACACTGTGGACGGTGTGCGGTACCGCGTAGCCGACGTGCTGGCCTACCACGCCGATCGCCGCATCCGGCGCGCCAACATGGCCGTAAACCCTGATATGACAAGGGATTCTTGATCGACCCCAGTAGCGCGCGAGCCCGTGACTGTACTACCGTGCACAGCAAGCACCCCTATGTCCACATCGGATCGGGTGCACCGGACGCGGAACTCGAACGGCACGGCCGAGAACCGCGCGGACAGTGGCGGGGGCCTCACCAGGCGCTCCGTTCGTCGAATGCGATCGTCAGCGCGGCCCTGCCCGAAACCCGCTCTGAGCGGGTTGTGCGGCCCCCGCCACTGACCACCCCAACACCACGTGAAGCCACAGTGGACACCGCCATGCCCACCAGCCCGCCCCGCGTCTGCCCAACCTGCCGAGCCACCATCCCGCCCGGCCCCTGCTCAACCTGCCGAGCCGAACAACGCCGCGACAGCGACCACCGCCGAGGAACCGCCGCCGAACGCGGCTACGACTGGGACTGGCAGCAGAACCGCGCCGCCTACCTCCGCGAACACCGACTCTGCACCGAATGCAAACGACCAGCCACAGTGGCCGACCACCACCCCGAAACCCGGCGCGCCCTCATCGCCCGCGGGGTACCCGACCCCGACGCCTGGCACCGACTCCGGCCCCTGTGTAAACGTTGCCATGATCGATATACCGCAGAAACGACGCCCGGAGGCTGGAATCTCAATAATCCTCGTCGGCTGAGCTTCGGATAATCTCGCGATATTTACTTCCTGGCGTGGTGTCGAGCGTCCATCCCTGCGGCAATCCACGTGATTTCGATTGATATTTACTTTCGCGTGCTCTGACGAACGATTGTGTAAATTCAAACTTGTTCCGCGTGTCAGTTGTAGGCGGGTCAAACATGGGAGTTGAATCAAACTTCACGCCCTGGAATAGTGTCGGAGGTGCGAATTTGACGCGGCGAAAGTCTGCTGTCCCCTTGAAAAGGGTGTCGCCAAACTCTATAACTTCCGAAGTGGAGCCATAGAAATCGACGAAATCTTCGAATACTGTACCGTAGTAAGTTGAAGTCCCACTAAAACTTGCTTGTCTGAAGTCTGCTCTCATGTCGAATATTGCATTTGAGAAGTGGACTCTATTAAATTGCGCCAGTCGAAATTGGGCCTCATGTGTGAAGTGGGTTGCATGGAACCCGGCTACGTCCGAGAAACTGCACTCGGTAAAGTTTGCGTGGCTGGTAAATTCGGCTTTCGTCCAAAAGCAGGTACCGTTGAATTTTGCTCCAACGAACGACGCTGATCCAAATAGTGAGCCCTCGAACACCGTTTCTCCGTCGAATGACGCATTGTCGAAGTCGCACGACAGTGTGGTGCTTAGTCTTAGATCAAAGTCCAACAAGTGTGCGCCCCGGAGATTTAAGCTTATGTTTTCCCAGTAAGTCGATTCTATGGCGGAACAAAGATGTCGCCGAAGAATCTTCTGGGCTGTTTCTCGAACGTCCCACTCGCTCTCTCCGTCATCGGCTGTCACGGAAGCGCGCAGGTAAGCGCATATTCGGTCAACGACGGTCTGGCGTAGAGCCGGATGTGACTGCGCCAGGCGCTCAAGGTCTGTTAGGCCCCCAATGCGCACAGATGGACGGTCGCTACCTAATTGCTCGCTAGCTTTGGAAGACAGGTCCGTGATCTGTCGAGCGATCGCGTCTTGGCGCAACGCTTCATCGGCGGCCATCTGTCTCGTTAGGAGCGCTTCGGCGTGGCGGCGATTGTGATCGTCGGCAGCGAGCTGCCGCTGATGCTCGCGCTCGCTCAGGGAAATTCGGCGAGCTCCTAGCCATGTCGCATAGATTGCCAAGACGCCTGCGCCGATTTTCCAGCCAACCTCAAAAGCGCCGCGGACTTCGGGAGTGCTGCGCCACAGCCAGTACGTTACCGCGGCGGCCACAGTGATGCTGCCCAGCGCAGCAACCCACATCCAGCGTGGATTCGGCGCCTTGGTTGGTGGCGGTGGCTGCACCTGCGGCACTGGTGACGGTGTATCCGAGTCCTCGTTGTCCTCCCTCATTGGACAATCACAGCACAGTCCCGAGCCTGGCGGGAACTAGATCCGGGTACGCTTCCGCAGCCGCAGGTACGGATCAGCCACACCCTCGGCCAGGCACCGTCGGCACAGGTACTCCAGCCAATCGATCTCCGTGGTCTTCATCTCCGCACTCAACGGATGCCCCAGCCGACACGATGCCGGGGCAACCCACCCCGGCAGCTCGGCATCCCACACCGCCACGCCATCCATCGGTGGACGCGGCTTCCACTGCCTACGCTTCGAACTCATGTTCGATACCGTAAACCTCGGGTGGTCACCGCTCAAGAGGCAGCGGTCACAAGGAAGCCCCTGACCAGCAGGTCAGGGGCTTCGACGGGTGGCCTCACGCCACCTCGGTCGCAGGGTCAGGCAGCGTGGCGCAGGTCGTGCCCGGTCGCGCGCACATGAACCGTGGTCACCACACCGTAGGCGATCGCGACCAGCAGCTCCGCGTGCCCGGTCGACGCGCTGACGCCGTACGCAACGGCCATGACCACGTGCTCGACCTCCACGCGGGTGCGCAGAACGGTGATCAGGGTGGCGACGTGGGCGAAGAACTTGGCGAACATTCGAGGCTCCTTCAGTGACTTGTCCGGGTCGGTGACCGCTTAACCGGTCCTGTAAAGGATCTCCGCGTGATCGCCCCCAAGATCAGGAGCCATTCGAGCGCTTCGCCCGCGGTGCTCTCGCCGCGCTCGCGGCCGGGGGTAGGGGGTCAAAATCGCCAGGGCGAGGCGGCACCCAGACCGCGCCGGTGGTCTTCCTCGTGGAAACCCACGTTTCGCCAACTCAGTGCTGACACCTCAGGAGGAACCCGCCGTGCCCACCGACGCGCCGGTCCGATCTCGCCGCTTCCACCTCCAGCGTGACGACGACGTGACCGGGATTTCCGGTACCGGCCGGGTGGCCGAGGGGTGCCTGTGGCCGGACGGCAGCGCGAACGTGCAGTGGAACGGGGAACACCGGTCCAACGTGTTCTGGCCGAGCATCGTGTCCGTCGAGGCGGTACACGGCCATGGCGGTGCCACCCGGATCGTGTGGGACGACTAGTCCGTCACTCGCCAGGGTGGTCGCCGCCCGCCTCGGCGAGCGGCGCGTCTCTGGTGGTGCATGGGGAAAATCCAACGGCGGCTAAGGCCGCTGCACGAGTTCGAGACCGGTGGCGCGGAACGCGAGGAAGCCCCCGCGGGTGCGGGGGCTTCCGGGTGGTGGCTATTCCGGCTCGGGGGCGGTGTCGTCCCGCTTGCCGAACACCAGCTCGTCCAGCTCGTCGAGGGCGCTGGCAGCTTCGCGCAGTTCGCCCGCGAACTCGGCGAGGCCACGAAGGTTCCCGGTGCGCTTAGCGTGTTCAAGGCGCTGGACGATATTGCTGACCTGGGCGATCGACATGGTGAGGCTTACGTCCTGTGTCAGTTTCTTGGCGGGGTCCACGACCGTACCCTTCCAGAGCCGCCTTAGCCGTGCTGTCGGCCGTCGTTGACGTGCATGAGGGCCGTGGTGTGCTCGTCCAAGTCGCGGTCGCAACACGCCATGTAGCCGCATCGGCATCGCTGTGGTTTCGGCTCGCGGTGGTGGCGGCAGGCGCCTTCCGGGGCTAGGGGCGTCTGCTCCAGGGCCAGGATGTCCCACCCGGGGAAGGCGGCGGCCTGCCGCTTGCACGCGGCGATGACGGTGCGCTGCGCGGGCAGCTCGGTGTCGCGGTAGCGCGGCGAGTTGGCGAACTCGGTGGCCGTTTCTTCCAGGCGCAGCCGGGTGACCGGGACGGGCGCCGTGCGCCCGTCCGCCAGGGTGAGCGCCTTTCGGCAGTTCACGCGGGCGCGCAGCGCAATCATCTCGGCCAGCTCCCGCTTGCTCTCCGGTGGCTGGATCACTGGTTCACCTCCTGGGCGAACCTGCGCTCGGCGTGCTGCTGTGCCTTTTCCAGGGTGGGGGCGTCGTTCTCGGCCAGCAGGCGGCCGCCGGGGAAGGCTTCGCCGACGGTCCAGGTGAACCAGCCGTCTTTGGTGGCTTCGACCTCGGCGTAGTAGTTCTCAGACCCGTCGTACTCGGTCGAGAACGACCACACCGCGTACCCGTCTTCGGTGGGGACCTCCGGCTCCCACGTTCCGGCGGGGGCGTTGTGGTTGGTGTTGGTGCTCATGGTTGTGATCTCCTGTCCGGGTCGTTTTCCTTGTGTGCCTTCAGCTTCGACGCTCGGGCGCGACCAGGACCAGCGATCTCCGGTTCCAATCATGTTCCGTAGACCACGCTACGGAACGTGCGATCCGGTGGCACGCAAAGGGAAAGCCCCCGCAGATGATGCGGGGGTTTCCTTGAGCGATCAGCCTGGACGATGACGGTTTGGCGGGCGCGTGTTCACCCGTGGGCCAGCTCGTCGCGCACGTCGCCGAGCTTGCGGCCGTCGCGGGTTGACCAGAATTTCCAGCCGCTTCGGTTCGGCGAGATGTTCGGGTTGAGCGCGCGCACGACTGCGACAGCGGCACCGCTCGGTGAGTTGAATGATTGGCCAGCCATCGGCCCGGCGGTCACGTCCACTCGCTCGGTGGCGACGTGGTACCGGGCCTTGATCAACGTTTTTTCGTACCGCGCCAGGACTTCGATGGTCTCCGATGGTTCGCCGTCGCCGTCGCCGTCGCCGTCGCCGTCGCCGTCGCCGTCGCCGTCGCCGTCGCCGTCGGATTCGGATTCGGGTTCTGGCGTTGGTTCGGGTGCTGGCATGTCGCCGTCTCGGAAGATGGTGACGAGGTATTGGATCACGTCGTCTTCGGACACGTCCCACGCGCGAGCGAGCAACCTGACGACGGTGCGGGTCTCTTCCGACACCGGTATGTGCTGCAAGGTTTAAGTCCTTTCGGGATGGTGGTTGCGGGAAGGAACGGGCCGGGGGCGGCTCAGTCGTGGTTGGGTGAGCGCGCACCCCCGGCCCGGCCCCTGGTGACCCCGCAGGGTCACCAGGTCATCAGTTGTCGCGGATCTCCTTGTTCTTGCCCTGCAAGAAGACCGTGACCGTGCCGTCGTCCTGGGCCTGCTGGGTCAGGTTGACGCCGAGGTCGTTGCGGGCTGCGGCCCGGCGCACGGCGGCCTTCACCGCATCGGCGTCCTCGGGCGCGACACCCTCCAGCTCGAACGGCTTGTTCTCGTCGTAGCTGCGCTGCACCAGGTCAGCCAGCGGGTTCGGCTTGCCCTTGCCCCGGGTGGGGGCGGGCATCGCCTCGGCCTGCTTGGCGTTCAGGGCGAGCTGGGTAAACAGGTCACCCTTACCGCGCTTGGCCTTGGCCTCCTTGGTTTCCACGGCGGGCGTCGGGGTCTTGGCTGCGGGGGCGTCGGCCGCCTTGGTCTCGGCCGCCGGGGTCTCAGGCGTCGGGGCGTCAGCCGCCTTGGGGGCGGGGGCCTTCGGGGCGGCGGGCTTGGCGGCGGTGGCCTTGCGGGTGGTGGTGTTGGTGGCCATGGGGTTCCTCCTGTGGTGTGCGGGTGGTGGGGCTGTTTGCCCCCCGTTGACAACAACACTCGACTCGACCGCGCGATGAAGACAAGCGACTTCTGCGAGCCATTTAGGTGCTTACGAATTCGGGATCGGCGATCGCTGTTTGGATGCGCATAAGGAAACCCCCACGGTTTCCCGTGGGGGTTCCTTTAGGTGGCTACTGGTCAGCGCCCGCCGCACCCGGCGTGGCCGCAACCACCGCAGAAGCCACCGCTACAGCACGCGCAACCGCACCCACCGGCCTTCGGGAGTTCCGTACGGAACAGGGAAACTCGGGCCAGGTTGACCACCGTGGAAGTCATCTTTCGTTCCTCCTGCCAGAAGCGGGGGCTGTTTGCTCCCCGTTGACACCAACTATCGACGGATCGGGCGCACAAGGGCTCAGCCGTTCGAGCGTTCACAGTCTGGAGTCCGATGATCCGATCCCGTGCTGAACTGGTGGTGGCGGTCGATGAGTGACCGGTACGTGGAGTACATGCCCATCGAGGACATGGAGGCCGCGCCCCGGAACCCGAAGGGGCACGACACGGCGGGAATCGGCCGGTCGATCGGCCACTTTGGACTCGCGGAACTGCCGCTCGTCGACGAGCGCACCGGCCGTCTCGTGGCTGGGCACGGTCGGTACGAACAGCTACTCGCCTGGGCCGAGGAAGGACGTGACGCGCCCGAGGGTGTGCGGGTCGACGAGGACGGCCGGTGGCTCATGCCGGTCATCCGGGGGTGGTCGTCGCGTTCGGACGATGACGCCGAGGCGTATCTGATCGCGTCGAATCAGTTGACCGTCAAGGGCGGTTGGGATGACCGGCTGCTCGCCGAAGTCCTGCACGACCTCGGTGAGGCGCAGATGTTGGACCTGACCGGGTACGAGGCGGACGACCTGGCAGCGCTGGAGGACGCGCTGACCGCGGGCGAGGAAGACGGGGAGCCCGGCGAGGGTGACCCGCCGGACAAGGGTGCAGCGCTGCGGCTGGCCGGGGTGACCGTGGGGGAGCCGGACTACGAGACCACCACGGGGCAGGTGTGGACGCTGGGCCGTCACGCCCTGGTCGTGGCCGATGTCCACTCGGGCTGGCCGTTGTGGACGCCGCTGCTCGGCGAGGGTGACCTGTTCTGGCCCTATCCGACGATGTTGGCGCCGTTCGCGCAGAAGGCTGAGGAACACCGGGTGGTGATGGTGCAGCCGTTGCCGTACCTGGCGGGGTGGCTGCTGACGAAGTGGGCGCGCATCACCGGTAAGGAACCCATTCTGTCCACTTCGGACGCTTCGGGGAGGGCGGCGTGATCGCTACTGCCGGCGGAATGTTCGACCGGGCCGACACCCCGATCTACTTCGCGGCCGGGGAATCCTCGGCCTATCCGCGTCACCTGCTGCTCGCGGTCAACGATCTGCACCACCGCAGCCAGGAACTCCGGATGGTCAAGTTGCTCGACCAAGGGCACGTGATCCTGCTGGACTCCGGGATTTTCAACCTGACCAACGAGCACAAGCGCGCGACCGGCTGCACGATGGACGAGGCGCTGTCGCTGCCCCCGGACGAAATCACCGGGTTCGACCGGCTTTTCGACCGGTACGTCGAACTGGCCACACGGTACGAAGACCGGTTGTGGGGCTACATCGAACTCGACCAGGGCGGCCGGGACAACAAGATCCGCACCCGGCAACGGCTTCACGACCTCGGGCTGAACCCGATACCGGTGTATCACCCGCTCAATGACGGGTGGGACTACTTCGACGAGCTGGCCGGGCAGTACGACCGGCTGTGCTTCGGCAACGTCGTGCAGGCCAACCACCCGACCAGGGTGCGGCTGTTGCACACGATGTGGGAACGGCGCCGCCAGTACCCGCACCTGTGGGTCCACGTGCTCGGGCTGTCCGCCTGCGAATGGTGCCTGCCGTGTCCGCCGGACTCCTGTGACTCGTCGTCCTGGCTGAACTCTTTGCGCTACCCCGCGGTGCGTACCGAGTCGGCCGCGCTGCGCAGGCTCGGGGAACTCGGCCACCGCTTCCTCTACGGGGTCGGGGCGCACCGCGACGAGGCGTGCCAGACCTA
This sequence comes from Amycolatopsis sp. CA-230715, assembly GCF_018736145.1. Lineage (GTDB taxonomy): Bacteria > Actinomycetota > Actinomycetes > Mycobacteriales > Pseudonocardiaceae > Amycolatopsis. The sequence continues at coordinate 2,379,991 of NZ_CP059997.1, read as the reverse complement.
CGCCGATGTCCTGGAACACACCGGAATGACGTGGGGCGCGCTGCAAGCGGCTCACGTGCAGCTCGGCGACGTGCCGCACCCGCCGCGCCACGACCGCGAAGGGGAGTTGGCCCCGTCATGACCGTGACCGTGTGGACCACCGCGACCGTTCCCGGGTTCCACCGCTGGCCCGGCGCGACCGGGGCACGGTCCTACCTGGCCGATCGGCACCGGCACCTGTTCGCAATCACCGTGCACGTGGCCGTCGCCCACGACGACCGGGACGTGGAATTCCACGACCTGCAAGACCTGATCCGGGCGTGGTGGGGGCCGGGCGCCCGCGAGTGCGGTTCCTCGAGCTGTGAAGACCTGGCCCGCCAGGTCTGGACCCACCTGCGCGAGGCTCACCACCTGGCCGTTGTGCAGGTCGAGGTGTCCGAAGACGGCGAGTCCGGCGCGAGTCTGACGGAGGTGTCCTGAATGGCCAGTACCGTCACCATCAGCCACAACTTCGAGTCGGCGCACCGGTTGCCGCACCTGCCGGGCAAGTGCGTCTCGTTGCACGGGCATTCCTGGTGGGCCGAGGTGACGGTGACCGCGCTGGCCCCGGACGCGGCCGGGATCGTCGTGGAGTTCGGCCCGTTCAAGAAAGTACTGCGCGGCTGGATCGACGAGCACTTCGACCACGGTGTCCTGCTCGGCACGGACGACCCGCTGGTCCCGCTGCTGCGCGCCCAGGACTGCAAGGTCTACGAACTGATCGGCTGGCCGACCGTGGAAAACGTCGCCGCCCACCTGGCCGAGGTCGCGGACGAGCTGCTGGCCACTGTGGATCACGCCTACAGCGCGCGGGTGACTCGGGTCGAGGTCCGCGAGACGCACGTGAACCGGGCCGGGTGGTGTGCGTGACCAGCACGACGTCTCCAGCCACATCGGACACGCTCGTCACCAGCGAGGTGTTCGGTCCCACGCTCCAGGGCGAGGGGCCTTCCGCCGGCAGACGCGCGAGCTTCATCCGCCTCGGGGCATGCAACCTCTCGTGCTCGTGGTGCGACACCCCCTATACGTGGGACGGTTCCCGCTTCGACCTGCGCACCGAGCTGGCACGCCGACCGGTGCAGGACATTGTGGACCGCGCGCTCGTCGGCGATCCCGGGCTCGTGGTGATTTCCGGTGGCGAGCCGCTGCTGCACCAGCACCAGCCCGCGTGGAAGGAACTGCTGCGCAAGCTCGCCCGGTCTGCGGAAATCGAGATCGAGACCAACGGCACGATCGCACCGGCCGGAGCGACGCTTCACTACGAGCCGTTCGCGCTGCGGTACAACGTCTCGCCGAAGCTCAAGCACTCCGGCGACCCTGAACACCGGCGGATCAGGCCCGAGGTGCTGGAACGGTTCTCCGACTCCGCGCGAGTGGCCTGGAAGTTCGTGTGCGCCACACCAGCTGATGTGGACGAAGCCGCCGAGCTGGTCGACCGCTACGAACTGGTCGGGCCGGTGTGGATCTCGCCCGAGGGCACCACCGCCAAGACCGTCCTGATCCACACCAAGCTCCTCGCGGACCACGTGATCAAGCGGGGCTTCAACCTCGGCACCCGGCTGCATGTGCTGGCCTGGGGCAACGAAAGGCGCCGATGACCACCGACCTCGCTGCCGGGATTCGATCCTGGCTGACGCACCGCGGGCTCGACCCCGACGACCCGAACCTTGCCGACACCCCCGAGCGGGTGGTCCGAGCGTGGGCCGAGCTGACCGCCGGGTACGACCAGGACCCGGCCGCCGTGCTGGAACGGACGTTCCCCGTCGAACGCTCGGACGGCATGATCGCCGTGACCGGGGTGCCGTTCACGAGCTGCTGCGCGCACCACCTCATGCCCTTCACCGGCACCGCGACCATCGCCTACCTGCCGGTCGCAGGGGCACCGGTGGTCGGGCTGTCGAAACTTCCGCGCCTGCTCGACATTTTCGCGCACCGGCTCCAGGTGCAGGAGCAGCTGACCTACCAGGTCACCGACGCCCTGGACACCTACCTCAAGACCGAGGGCTCGGCGTGCCTGGTGCGGGCCGAGCACGGATGCATGACCCAGCGCGGGGTCCGCAAGCCCGGCGCCGCGATGCTCACTACGTCGGTGACCGGTCGCTTCGCGACAGAGCCCGAGTTGCGGGCGCACCTGATGGCCGTGCACCAGGGAGGCTGACATGGGACGCCGAGGCGTACCGCCCAAGCCGACCGCGCTGCGCATCATCGAAGGCGACCCGCACACCGAGCGGTACAACCACCACGAGCCGATCCCGCGCGGCGGGCGGCCGGAGTGTCCGGACGATGTGGCCGATGCCGTGCGGGAGATCTGGGACTACACGGTCTCCGAGCTGGAGGCGATGGGCATCGCGCACGCCTGCGACCGGGACACGCTGATGTGCTACTGCGAAGCCGTGGTCGCGCACCGCCGCGCCTCCGCGGTCGTCGCCAAGACCGGGGTGATCCAGAAAGGACTGCACGGTGGCTACGTGCGGAACCCGGCCCTGGTCATCCAGCGCGACAGCGCGCACGTGATCCGCGCGTTCGCGCAGGAGTTCGGCCTCACCCCGTCGGCCCGGACCCGGATTGAGCAGAAGGACGGGGCTGGCCGTGGCGACGAAGCCAACCCGTTCGCGGGCACCGGCTAAACGACCGCCGAGCCGAGCCACGCTCGAACGCCTGAACATCTCGCCGGAGGTCGGGTGGTACCTGCACTCGCGGGGCATCCCGCTGCCGGACTGCCCGCCCGCGATCAAGACCCCCGAAGGCGGCGCCCGCCGGGGCGCGCGGTTCGACCCGGCCCGGGTGGACCGCGTGCTCGACGTGTTCGCCCGGCTGCGCCACACGCAAGGGAAGTGGGCCGGTAAGCCACTCGCGCCGGACCCGTGGCAGATCGCCTACATCCTCGCGCCGGTCTTCGGATGGGTGTACCGCAACGAAGACGGCGAGTGGGTCCGCGTCACCCGCCGCGTTTACGTTGACGTGCCGAGGAAAAACGGCAAGACCACCTTGGCCGGAGGGTTCGCCACCTACCTCACCTGTGCCGACCACGAGCAGGGCGCGCAGGTGTACGCCGTCGCTTCGGGCCGGGATCAGGCGCGGTACTGCTTCGATCCGGTTAAGCAGCTCGCCGAGAAGTCCCCGGCGCTCTCGCCGTACGTGAAGGCGTTGCAGCACCGGATCATTCACCAGCCCTCGGGCTCGTACTTCGCGGTCGTGTCCAGATTGGCCGATGTGCTCCACGGCGCGAACGTCGCGGGCGCGATCATCGACGAACTGCACGTCCACAAGACCCCGGACCTCGTGGAAGCCGTGGAGACCGGTACCGGGTCCCGCACGCAGCCGCTGGTGTTCACGATCACCACGGCCGACGACGGCCGGACCGCGACGATCTACGCCCGGCGCCGTCACTACGTCGAGCAGCTCGCGCGCGGGGCGACGCGGGACACCTCGATGTATGGGGTGGTGTGGGCCGCTGACCGCGAGGACGACCCGTTCGCCGAGGCCACCTGGAAGCGCGCGAACCCGGGATACGGGGTGTCGCCGTCGAAGGCGTACCTGGAGAACGCGGCCAAGGAGGCACGCAACTCTCCGGCGGACCTGGCGAAGTTCCTGCGCCTGCACCTGGGAATCCGTACCCGGCAGCAGACCCGGTACCTCGATCTGGAGGCGTGGGATCGCAACGCGTCCATCGTGGACGAACGGCGGCTCGCCGGACGGGTGGCTTACGGCGGGCTCGACCTCGCGTCCACGAGCGACCTATGCGCGCTGGCGTGGGTGTTCCCCGACGGCCAGGGTGGGCACGACCTGTTGTGGCGGCTGTGGTGCCCGGAAGGCGCGCTCGACGCCATCGACAAGCGCACCGCTGGCCAGGCTGCGGTGTGGGTCGAGCGCGGCTTGCTGCACGTGACCCCGGGCGATGTCGCCGACTACGACTACATCCACAGCCAGATCAACGCCGACCGCGAGAAGTTCGCGGTCCGGGAGATCGCCTACGACCCGTGGAACTCCAGCCAGCTCGTCTCGGACCTGCTCGGCGACGGCGCGCCGCTGGTGAAGATGCGCCAGGGCTTCGGGTCCATGTCCTCGCCGACCAAGGAACTTCAACGCCTGGCGTTGGAGGGCACGGCCGAACTGCCGCGTCTGCGGCACGGCGGGAACCCGGCGATCCGCTGGCAGGTCGACAACCTGGCGGTCGAGATGGACGCGGCCGGGAACGTGAAGCCGTCCAAACGCAACTCCGGCGACAAAATCGACGGCGTGGTGGCGCTGATCATGGCGCTCGACCGCGCGGTCCACCACACCCCGCCACGCCGATCGGCCTACGACGACAACGACCTCGAAATCGTGTGACCAGGGGGCGGGCCGTTGAACGTCGCCATCCTGACCGTGGCCGTGGTCCTGCTCGTCGTCTCCGTGGTGTGGCATGTGGTCGAGGAGTACCGGGGCCGCACGATCGCCGCGCGCCGCCGGGTCGTGGTGTGCCTGGTCGATGACCAGGCCATCACCGGCATTCTGTGGCGCCGACATCGCCGCCTGCTGGTGGTGCGTTCGGCCGAGCTGGTCCAGCCCGGCCGCGAGGCCGTGGGCATGGACGGTGACGTGGTGATCGAGCGCGACCGGATCAACTGGGTCCAGATCGTGGGGGCGGGCTAGTGCCTTTCGTGGTCTCGCAAGGGGTCCTGGAATCGGTGCACCAGTACCAGACCGCGACCATTCCCGTGGGCGGGTCCATCATGCTCGCCGACGGACTCGCGCAGGACTACGCCACGATCTGGCGTACGCAGCCGCAGGTGCGCACGGTGGTCTCGTTCCTAGCGCGCAATATCGCGCAGCTCGGCATCCACGTGTACCGGCGTATGTCCGATGTGGACCGAGTGCGGATCACTGACCATCCGGTCGGGGAGCTGCTGTCCAAACCGAACGGGTTTACCACCCGGTACCGGCTTATCGAAGCCCTCGTGTCGGACCTGGCGATCTACGACAACGCGGTCCTGGCCAAAGTGGACACGCTCGGCCTCGTGCGGCTCGACCCGCGCTATGTCACCCCGATCTCGGCGAACCAGTTCACCGTGGAGACCTACCGATACCGGGGCACCACCGGCTACCGCGACCTCCCCGCCGAACAAGTGATCCACTTCCGGGGATACAACCCGGAAGACGGGCGGTGGGGCTGCTCGCCGATGGAGACGCTGCGCCGCACCCTGTCAGAGGAATACCAGGCCGGGCAGTACCGCGAGCAGTTGTGGCGCAACGGCGCCCGGCTCATGGGCTACCTCAAACGCCCGCTGGAAGCGCCGGAGTGGGGCGAGGCCGCGCGGGACCGGTTTCGCCGCTCGTGGCAGGCCCAATACACGGGCACCGGGGCGAAGGCCGGCGGAACCCCGATCCTGGAAGACGGAATGGACTTCGTGCCCGCGTCCGTGACGCCCGAAGCCGCCCAGTACATCGAAGCGCGCAAGCTCACCCGGGAAGAAGTCGCCGCCGCCTACCACATTCCGCTGCCGATGGTCGGAATCCTGGACCACGCGACGTTTTCCAACATCCAAGAGCAGCACAAGAACCTGTATCAGGACACGCTCGGGCCGTGGCTGACCATGATGACCGAGGAACTGCACCTCCAGTTGCTCGGTGACTTCGAGGACTCCCAGGACATCTACCTCGAATTCAACCTGGCCGAGAAGCTGCGCGGGTCCTTCGAGGAACAGGCCGCGCAGCTCCAGACAGCGACCGGCGCCCCGTGGATGACCCGCAACGAAGCCCGAGCCCGGGTGAATCTGCCGCAGCTCGACGGCGGCGACGAGCTGGTCACCCCGCTCAACGTCCTGACCGGCGGGCAAGCCTCGCCGACCGACAGCGCCCCGGAACCGAAGACCGTGCTGGCCACCGCCATGAGACTCCTGGAGGGCGTCGCGGAATGAAGAGGAAGACGTGCCCGGTCCGGATCAAGGCGGCCGGGGAACAGGACGGCACCGAGGACGGGGTGTTCGAGGCCATTGTGGCCGCCTACAACGTGGACTCCGTCGGGGACAAGATCCTGCCCGGCGCGTTCGCCGACACCCTGGACGAGTGGAAGTCCTCCGGTGACCCGATTCCCGTGCTGTGGTCGCACATGTCCCACGACCCCGAGTACCACATCGGCTACGTCGAGGACGCCGAGGAACGCGAGGACGGGTTGTGGGTCCGCGCTCGCATCGACCTCGACGAGCCCAAAGCGAGCAAGGTCTACCGCCTGCTCAAAGGGCGTCGCGTCCGGCAATTCAGCTTCGCCTACGACGTGCAAGAAGGCGGCTGGATCGAGGAGAAGGACGGCGAGGACGGCGATGAGGGCTACTACGAGCTGCGCAAGCTCAAGCTGTACGAGGTCGGCCCCACACTGATCGGCGCGAACCAGGACACGGAGCTGCTGACCGTGAAGGCTCCGGCCACGACGGACACTCCGGCCCACCGCGCCGAAGCCGAGCCTGCCGCGCCGTCCGCGAAGGCGGGGCGGACGCTGTCGGCGAAGAACGAGACCTCGCTGCGCGATGCCCTGGGCAAGATCGCCGAGGGCGCCGAAGCCATCGAGACCGTGCTGTCCAGCCTGGACAGCGGAGACGAGGACAAGTCCACCGGTCCCGCGGGCGACCTGCCCGCGCCGCCGGTCGACGCACCGTCCAAAGCCGCCAGCTCCGCTCTGCTGCGGGCGACGCTGGCCCTGCTGGACGCCGAGTCGTAGCCGCTCACCACGTCAATCCATCCGAACAGCCCGACGTACCAAGGCCAAGCCCGGCCCCGCGCGCACCCCGCCTTCGGCGGTGGCCAGCTCGCCCGGCGAGGGAACCGCCTCACTTCGTCTGCGCGTGCGCACGAACTGAGGAATCCCCTTGAGCGACAAGATCACCCAGCTCGCCGATGAGCTGAAGAAGCACCTGAACGACGCCAAGACCATCGCCGCCAAGGCCGACGACGAGGGCCGCGACTTCACCGACGACGAGCGGTCCGCGGTCACCGAAGCCATGGCCAAGGCCCAGGAAACGAAGAAGGCCCTGGACGCGGCCAAAGCGGACAGCTCGGTGCGAGCGGCCATTCAGGACCTCGGCGACGCCGTGGGCCTGGTTGACGCCGAGGCCGAGGCGAAAGGCCGGCGGGAGCAAGCCGACCGCGAGGGTTACAAGGCCAGCACCCGCGCCAGCGTCGGCGAAACGTTCATCACCTCCGAGCAGTACAAGGACCTGCTGCTGTCCGCCCCGAATGGACAGTTCGCCAAGGACATGCGGGTCCAGTCCCGCCCGGTCGGGTACAAGGACTTGGTCACCGGTCTCTCGCCGACCTCGGGCGGGGCGTTCCGCACGGAGGACTACCGGGGTGTCTTGGTCGGACCCGACCGGTTCTTCCGGCCGCTGACCCTGCGCCAGCTCGTCACCGGCGGCACCACGACCTCGGACCAGATCGAGTACGCCCGCATTACCGGGTGGCACAACGCAGCCGCTCCCGTTCCCGAGGCCACCACGGCGGCGGCTGTGGGCTCGGGCGACCCCGAGGTCACTCCCGTGCAGGCTGGTGTGAAGCCGGAGTCCGGGTTCTCTACGGTGCGGGTGTCCACGCCCGTGCGCACCATCGCGCATTGGATGCCCGTGACGAAGCGGGCGCTGTCGGACGCCGCGCAGGTGCGTACCCTCATCGATAACTTCCTCGAGGTCGGTCTTGAGGAAGAACTCGAAGACCAGATGATCGCGGGCGATGGCACCGGCGAGAACTTCGAAGGTCTGGCCACTGTGTCCGGAACCCAGACCCAGGCCGCCGTCCCCGACCCCGCCGGAAAGCCCGCAGGTTTCGGGAAGCTCCTGGCGGTGCGCCGCGCCAAGACCAAGGTGCGCACGGTCGGGCGTTCGGTCGCCAACGGGGTCGTGATCCACCCGAACGACCTGGAGACCCTGGACGAGATCTCCGACATGCAGGGCCGGTTCTATTTCGGCGGCCCGGCCGGGGCGAACGGCACGCAACCGCTGTGGGGCCTGCCGGTCATCGAGTCCGAAGCCGCCACCCCGGGAACCGCGTGGGTGGGCGATTTCCGCAAGGCGATCCTGTGGGATCGCCAGCAGGCTTCGTTGACGGTGACCGACAGCCACGCGGACTTCTTCATCCGAAACCTGGTCGCGATCCTCGCCGAGCTGCGCGCCGCGTTCGGCGTGATCCAGCCGTCCGCGTTCTGCAAGGTCACCCTCGTCTGATGTGGACTGGTGGCTGCCCCGTCTGCGGAAGCACCGACTTCTCCTGCGGGATAGCCACCTCCACGGTCGGCGTCGACGAACGAACCGAGGAGGTTTCCGCGATGGCGGACCTGCGCGAGTACCACGTGACCGTGAACGGCCACAACACCATCATGAACCTGTCCGAAGACGACGCCGCCCGGCTCGGCGGCACACTGGTCGAGCACGAGCCCAACCAGAAGCGGGCGGATGCCCAGACTAAGGTGCGCACGCCTCGTAACAAGTCGGACGTCTCTTCGGTCGGCTAAATCACTGGGCCGTCCAAAGTGGTTTTCCCGTGCGCTAACGTAATTGATACTGCTACCTGGAAGACCATTTCGGCGTATCGAACCGCTTCACTTTCGCTTACGGTCTGATCGTCTCGCCTGTGGGCTATCGATCCTCTCATGTCGTTTAGGTTTTTTAATACGGCGAATTCGCTGGAGGGAAGTAGTGTGCGAGCGGCAATGAATGGGTAATTTCCGGGCGGGGGTTCGGCTCCTCTTGTTCGTAAACGGTAGGATTCGTTCAGCTTTGCTTCGAGTCGCGACCATGCATCGAGAATGGCGGCCTCGGGAGATATTACGGCCAACCTCTTCATCTCGTCGATGAATCTATTTTTTTCGTCGAGTTCTTCAACCTCTGCGTGGGTTTCCTTCTTGATGTCTTCAATTTTCTTCTCTGTATCGCGCAGGGTTTCGCCGAATTCGAACTTTACGCCACCGGCGCCAAGTTCAAACTTGGAAATCTCTCGCGATGTCAATGTTTCAAGTAGAGACGTCGATATTCCGAGTAGTGGCTTTCTGAAGTAAAGGATCAAGAACAGGAGCAGCGCTGGCCATGCGATGTGGCCCAGTATTGCGCTAATGAAGTCAAGCCAGCCCATGTGGAGATCCTACGATTCGCGGGGCGTGCAGGATGTTCACTGTTCTGATTATCGCGTAAACGTGATGTTTTCGTGGCCCACCACTACTGCATACGGGTGATCGTCGATTGGTTGGGGGCATGGTTCGAGTTGCCGCCGCTGGCCACGTCGCAGACCCTGGCCCGCTGGGCGGGCCGCGCCCCTGGCGACCCGTCCGTGCTGGATGCGTCGACCCCGGTGTCTGCTCGGTTCTGGGGTGAGGTTCGGCATCCTGCCGAAGTAAGTTTAGAGTGGTGGCAATTCGCTACGGTTTGGGTCGCGAATTCCGTTTAGCTCGCCTTCGATCCAGCGTGTACCTACTCGTGCGAGGGGAATTAGATGCCTAAACTCCACCTTATGAGTGCTCATTTCTGCTGCTATTTCGTCATGGCTGGCGTAGACGATAATCGATCCGCCTGGACTTAAGGTTGCGGGCAGTGAATCGGACCGTGCATCGTCAATGTCAACTCCCCAAGTTACATGATTGAAGTAGTTGTAAGAGTAGTCTCGCGTCTTCTTTTGCCATCGTAGTCTCACTTCGGGGATCGTTGCCGCTTGGCGTCCGTTGTTAGAAACGATAATTGCGTAAGCCCCTTCGAACGTGTTTCGAGGCCGCACTTTTTCGAGTTGCACTTGGATTCGTGGTCCAGAATGGCGCCAAGAGATGATCTGCCATAACAATGAGATTGCCGAAAGAAACAGTGCCAGCCATGCAACCGGAGAATCGGACATGCGGTAAACGTAACACGAAGTTGCCCTAGGTGAAATCGAAGCAGAAGTATGTATTTTCGAGATGTGGGGTTGATTGTGAATAACCCACTCTTGGTTGATCCTGAGGTTGCGGCTCGCTGGACCGGCCGGTCGGCTAGCGATCCTCAGCTGCTCGATGCCCTGGCCAGCGCATCTGCTCGATTTCGTGCTGCGGTAAGACACCCGGTCACGCATGTTACTGACGATGCGGTGTGGCTCGATGGGACCGGCACGAGGTTGCTCCTGCTACCAGCAGCGCCGATTACCGCTGTGCCGGTCGTCGAGGTTGATGGTCAAATCGTTGCGGACTTCGCCTGGTCGCGGACCGGTGTCCTGCACCGACTCGCACACTGGCCAGACCGGCTGGGCTGCATTCGGGTGGTCTACAGCCACGGGTACGACCCCGTGCCCGAGGACGTGGCCGAGGCGGTGCTGACCGAGGCCCAGTACCTGCTGACCGTGCAGCCCGGAATCGCGTCGATGACGGTGGGCGGGGAGTCTTTGTCCTTTTCGGCTCCCGCCGCCGGGATGCCCCTGGTCTGGACGCGGGCGGTCGATCGGTACCGGCTCAACCGCGGGGACCTGCCGTGATCTTCGGCGACACGATCACCCGGGTTCGGCCGCTGGTCACCCAGGACCGGTACGGGTCGGACGTGCTGGACTACGCGGCCGGAAGCCGCACGGTGTTCGCCGGGGTGTGCGTCCAGCCGCGCTCGTCCACCGAGGCCACCGGCGACGCGCGGGACATGGTGACCACCGGGTGGCGGATCTACTCACCGGCCGGAATGGACCTCGATATCGAGCCCGTCGACCGGATCGAGTGGGCGGGCCGGACCTGCGAGGTCATCGGCGAAATCGCCCGCTGGCCGCACCCGATGCGGCCCGGTGCGGTCCACCATTGCGAAGTCGACATTCAGAAGGTGACCGGATGAAGCCTGTCCAGCTATCGGACCGGGAATGGCGGCGCATCGTGGCACTTCCCTCTGTCCGGAAGCGACTGCGGTTCGTCGCGAACCAGATCGCGACCCGCACTCGCGCGAACCTGTCCTCGGCCGGGTCGGCCGCCACGGTCACGGTTGAAGAGGGAATCCGCCCGAAAGGTCGTGCCTACGCCCGGGTCGTGCACGACGACCCGTTCGGCGAGTACGGAACCGAAGATGTACCCCGGCACCGCGCGCTCGGCCGCGCGGTCGGCAGCAAGTAGAAGGAGGCACCCGTGGCCAAGGTGATCGTCGCGTTCAGCCGCGACCACAACCAGGTGGGCAAGACCGTCGAGATCGACGATGACGAGGCGGCCGTGCGGGTCCAGGAAGGACGCGCCCGCTACGCCGAGGACCCGAAGCCCGAGCCCCGCAAGGGCAAGGTCGCCGAGAAGTGACCGACGCCGAGGCGCTGGTCATCACCTGGCTTGCCGCGCGCCTCGGCGGAATCCGCGTGGTGGCCGAGCTGCCCGCGCGCTTCGAGCAGTCGCTTCCGGTCGTGCAGGTGACCGGCCTGCCCGGCCCGAAGACCGATAGGCCGTGGAACGCGCACCGGCCGCTGCTGTGGCACCCGCGTATCGATATCGACGCCTACGCCACCACCCGCGCGACCGCGGGGGACCTGGCGTCCACTGTGTCCGGACACCTGCACGAGCTGATCGGGCAGGGCAACGAGTGGGGTTTCGTCGTCGACGTCGACGAGCCCGCCGGTCCGTCCTGGCGACCCGATTACAACCCCTCAGTCCGCCGTAGCGGGCTGACCGTCGAACTCACCATCAGGGCCGAATAGGCCGCCGTTTCCGTACCCCGCTCGCTCACCCGGGGCTCCGCACGTTCAAGGGAGATATCCCCGTGGCACTGAACTCTGCCCTGGCGCGCCTGGGCGTGACCGGGGCGCTCTACGTCGGCCCGCTGGGCACGACCGCGCCGAGCGCGACCGCAATGGACGCCTGGAACGCGGCCATGAAAGACCTGGGCTACATCTCCGATGACGGAGTGGTCGAGGGCCGCGATGAGGACAAAGAGGAATTCACGCCCTGGCAGTCCGCGACCCCGATCCGATCGGAGATCACCAAGTCCACGCAGACGTATCAGGCGACGCTCTGGGAGTCCAAGTTCGACACCATCAGCCTGTACTACCGGGTCGGCCTGGACGACATGAAGCAGACCGGTACCGGGAAGGACGCCGTGGTGTCCTTTGTGGAGGAAGGCAAGCCCGCACGGGATCTTCGCGCGTTCGGCATCGACGTCATCGACGGCACCTATCATCGCCGGATCTTCTTGCCGATGGCCGAGGTGTCCGAGCGCGGCGAGGTCACGTACAAGTCGGACACGCTGATCGGGTACGAAGTCACGATCACCGCCTACCCGGGAAGCGATGGCTTCTCGGCGCTGCGGGTTTACAAGGAAGGCTGGGAGCTGCCGACGGTGCCCCCGACCCCGTAACCCGCCCCTGAAGCGGGGGCCGATGTGGACGTGTGGTGAGCGGTCCACATCGGCTCCCTTCTCTTCCGCTCACCGACGTTCACCGAATGGAGAACATCACCTCGTGTCCACAATCGACATTGATGCGATCCTCGCGCAGCGCGAGGAAGCCACCGGCTCGGCCGACACGTTCAGCTTCACGTTCAAGGCCAAGCACTGGACCTGTAAGGACCCGATCACGGCCGAGGACGACTGGAAGGACGGCCTTCTCGATTTGGAGACCGATGTCGAGGTGGCCGAGCACTACCTTGGCGAGGACCAGTACTCGTTGTTCGTCGACGCCGGGGGCCGCGCCGGGTACGTCATTCTGGCGATCAACCAGCACATGCAGAAGATGCGGCAGGAGACCGAAGACGGGCGCCCTACACGGCGCTCGACCTCCTCGGGCAAGCGCCGGAAGCGATAGAGGCCGCGCTCTGCGCGACCTACGCGCCCCGTAACCCGGTCTCCGAGTTCTGGCGCGGGAAGATCAGCCTGCGGCACCTGCGGGTCCTCATCGAGCACCTGCCGCCGGACTCGGCGTTTCACCGCACGGTCAACGGGCACGCGTGGACCGATGTGGAATACCTGCTCGCCATGGTGGCCGACAGGTTGGGGGAGAACACGTTCGTCACCGGACGCGGGTCCGGCCTGAAAGGACTGCACCGTCCTCGCCCGGTCTCCCGGCCCGGCGAGGAGGACGAGGGCCGTATCGGTGACCGCGGGGACGTCCCCGCCGAGGACGTGATCGCCTACCTCGACCAGTACAAGCCACGCCCCGCCGCATAACCGCCTGCTCGTCGCCGTCCTGGAGCTGGGGGTGGTGACGAGTGGTCAACTCCGGCGAGGTCGTGTGGATCGACACCCTGCCCTCTGCGCGCGGGTGGGGCGCGGAACTGGCCAAACAGGCCGCCGGGGCGGGAACCCGCGCGGGGCAGCAGATCGGGCGAGAACTGGACCGCGCGGCGGGAGACGCGGGCCGCCGTGCCGGGGCGTCGCTGGGCTCGGGGATCGAGGCCGCCAAGGCGAACGTCCAGAAGGTCGCGGGCGAGCTGGAATCCGCCCGTCGCCGGGAGGCGGACGCGGCCGGGAAGGTCCGGGTCGCTGAAGCCCGCCTCGACGAGGTGCGCGCCTCGGGCAACGCGAAGGCCAGCCAGCTCGCCGCCGCCGAAGAACGCCTCGCCACCGCGCAACGCGGCCTGTCCACGGCGCACGAGCGCACGGCATCCACGTCGGCCCGGTACGAGCAGGCGCAGCGCAACGCCGCTGAGGCCACCGACGAAGTCACGGTCTCACTGGACAAAGCGGACCGCCGCTCGTCCGGGTTCGGGTCGTCGCTGGTGGACACCACCCGCAAGGCGGGCACCTTCGCGTTCGGGCTGACCGCGATCGGCAACGCCGCGTCGGTCGCGATGGACACGCTGGAGAACGCGCGCCTGGGCGACAAGCTGGCGGCGCAGCTCGGCGCCCCGGCGGACATGGCGGCCGATCTCGGCCGAGTTGCCGGCAACTTGTACGCGCAGGCGTACGGCGAGTCCCTGGGCCAGGTCAACGACGCGATCCGGGGTGTCATGCAGTCCGGGTTGGTCATGGAGGACGCGAGCAGCGACCAGATCCAGGCCATCGCGGGGAAAGTCCTGAACCTGGCGACGGTGTTCGACCAGGACTTGGGCGGCACCACGCAGGCCGTGGGCCAGCTGATGAAGACCGGGCTGGCCAAGGACGCCAGCGAAGCCCTCGACGTGCTGACGCGCGGGTTCCAGCAAGGGGCCGACCGGTCGCAAGATCTGCTCGACACGATGACCGAATACTCGGTCCAGTTCCAGAAGTTCGGGCTCGACGCGTCGACGGCGACGGGCTTGCTGGTGCAGGGAATGCGCGCGGGTGCGCGGAATTCGGACTTGGTGGCGGACGCCATCAAGGAGTTCAGCATCCGCGCCGTGGACGGGACGAAGCTCACCGCTGCGGGGTTCCAGGCCATCGGGTTGAACGCGGGGGAGATGGCGGCGAAGATCGCCCGCGGTGGTCCAGAAGCGACGGGTGCGTTGGACTTGGTGCTCGACCGGCTGCGCGCGATGCCCGACCCCGTGGCGCAGAGCCAAGCCGCTGTCGCCTTGTTCGGCACGCAGGCCGAAGACCTCGGCCGGTCGCTGTACGCCCTCGACCCCAGCAAGGCCGTGCAGGCGCTCGGCAGCGTCGCGGGCGCCGCCGACCGGATGGGCGCCACGCTCAACGACAACGCGGGCGCTCGCCTGGTGGCGTTCCAGCGGTCTATCCAAACAGGACTGGTCGACTTCTTCGGCGGGGTCGTACTTCCCGCGCTGCAATCCGCGGTTCAGTGGGTGCGCGACAACGCTGACTGGCTCACGCCGCTGGCTATCGCGCTCGGTGGGTTCGCGGCCGGGTACGGCACCATCAGCGGGGCCATCAAGCTCTACGAGCTGGCGACCAAGGGCGCGGCCGCCGCACAATGGCTGCTCAACGCCGCGATGCGCGCCAACCCGCTCGGCCTGCTCGTCGGCGCGATTTCCGGTGTGGTCGCCGCCTTCACGTATTTCTGGCAGACCTCGGCGCCGTTCCGCGATTTCTGGATCGGACTGTGGCACGCCATCGAGCCGATCGTGCCCGAACTCGGGCTGGTCGCGGCTGCGCTGGGCGCCGGGGTGCTGGCAATCAACGGCTACTCGCTGGCCGCACGCGGAATGCTGCTGGTGCAATCGCTGTGGCAGTCCGGAAGTGTCGCCGCCCGGATCGCGATGGCCGCGTGGAACGGCGTGGTGTGGCTCGGCACCGCCGCCGTGGGGGCGTACAACGCCGCGAAATGGGCAGCGGTCGCGGTGATCGGCGTGTTCAACTCGGCGATCGCGTTCGCGCGCAGCGGCATGATTCTCGCGACCCTTGCCCAAGCCGGGCAGACCGCCGCGCAGTGGGCCAGCAACGCCGCGCACTGGGCCGTGATCGCCGCGATGGGTGTCTACAACGGACTGATGGCGGTCGTGCGTGGCGCGGTCATCGCGTGGACCGGTGTGCAGTGGGCGCTCAACGCCGCCATGAACGCCAACCCGATCACACTGGTCATCACCGCGATCGGTGCCCTGGTCGCCGCGTTCGTGTGGCTGTGGAATTCCAGCGCCGGTTTCCGCGATTTCTGGATCGGTGCCTGGCACACCGTCACAGACGCGATCTCCTTTGCCTGGGAGAAAATCATCAAGCCGGTGCTCGGCTGGTTCAGTGACCGAATCGACGACGTAAAATTCGGATTCGAGCACATGGGGGAAATCACCAAGCAAGTTTTCGACACTATTGTCGATACGCTTAAGCGGCCGATCCAATTGGTGATCGACATTATTTGGAACAATGGCCTGCGGAAAGTATACAACGCCGCCGCGGACCTCATTCCGGGAATGGACCCGCTCGACGAACTCAAGCTCGCCCGAGGCGGCGTGATCCCCGGCTACGCGCCAGGACGGGACACCGTGCCCGCGCTGCTCTCGCCGGGGGAAGCGGTGCTCGTGCCGGAGCTGGTGCGCGCGATCGGCCCGAGCACGATCCTCGCCGCCAACGCCGCCGCGATGAGCGGCCGTGGCTACTCGCGGGGCGGGCTGGTGGGCCGGTTCGCCGAGGGCGGGATCGTCGGCGCCCCAGCGGGTCCGGGCACGGGCGCGGTAACCCCGGTGACCGCACCGGACCCGGCCGCGTCCACCGCCGCCACCGAGGCGTTGACCGTCGCCTCGGCCGCGCTCGCCGAGACCGTGACCTCCGTCCTGGTGCCCGCGCTGCTGCTCCTGGAACAGCACACCGGCGTTCTGCTGCCTGCGGCGCACACGCAGCTCGGCGTGAGCCTGGCGACGTTGCAACTGAACGCGATGACTGTGTGGACGGCGATCACCGGCCACATTGTCCTGAGCGGCAACACGATCACCGCGCGGCAGTGGCAGCTCCAAACCGACCTCGCCGCGTCCTGGTCGTTCGTCGCGGGCTCGGTGTGGGCGTCGGTGAACTCGCAGAACGGCGCCCTCGGGGCGCTGGGCAACGGGCTCGCCGTGCTGCGTGCCGCTGTCGCGTTCACCGCCGGGTGGGTGCGGGACCGCTTCCTGGAGATGCAGGGCTACGCCGGGAACCCTGTGCGGTGGATTCTGCAATGGCCGGTGAACGCGGGTCTGGTGGCCGCGTGGAACAAGCTGAACGGCGACTTCTCCCTCAACCACGCGATCGCGCCCGTGGTGATCCCGTTCGCCTCCGGCGGTGCGGTGCCGGGCGCGGGCAATACCGACAAGGTTCCCGCGCTGCTGACCCCGGGGGAGTACGTACTTCCCAAGCGGGTCGTGCAGACCTGGGGAGTGGGTAACATCCGCGCCGCGCATCTCGCGGCGCTGCGCGGTTCCTTCCCCGGGCTGGAAGGTCTGCTCGGCGCCGACATCGGGCGGGCGCAGGTCGTACCCGGGTACCAGTCCGGCGGGCTGGTCGTGGACACGGGCTCGGCGATGGACGCTGCGATCGGCCGGGTTGTCGCGTTTGGCCGGTCGATGCAGGGGCGCCCGTACGTCTGGGGCGGGTCGTCGACGGCCGGGACGGACTGTTCGGGCTGGCAAGCCATGCTCAAGCGCGCCGCGTTGGACCAGCAGCCCTACGCCCGGCGGGAATGGGCGACGGCGAGTGTGAATCCGGGCAGTCCGCCGCCCGGGTTCGTCGACGGGATCGATGGGACGTTCGCGATCGGCGTGTCCCACGGGCACACCGCCGGGACGGTCGCCGGGATCGCCGCCGAGGCTGGCGGCGCTCACGGCTACGTCGCTTTCGGACCGCCGTCCACGGGCGCGGACGACTCGCAGTTCCCGATGAAGTTCCACATCGGCGAACTTGGCGGCCGGTTCGTTTCCGCCGGCGGTGGCGGCTTCGATCCGGCGGCCCTTGTGGACGGCGCGTTCGCCGACACCTACCGCATGGTTGAGGACGCGACCCGGTTCTTCCCCGGCAACATCGCCGCCCTGCACGGGCAGGGCATCGCCCGCCAGGCCGCCGACGGGGCGAAGCGGTACGCCATCGGCAAGTTGTCCGAGCTGTACGCCAGTACCGCCGGGGCGGCCGGGTCACCGGAGGTCGTGGCGGCCGTGCGGGCGGTCGCGACCCGCTACGGGTGGGGCTCGGGTCCGCAGTGGGATGCGTTGTCGTGGCTGATCTCGCACGAGTCCGGATGGAACCCGGGCGCGAAGAACCCGCACTCCAGCGCCCGCGGGTTGTTCCAGCAGATGGAGTCCGTGCACGGCCCGGTCCCGCCGAGCGCTGCCGCGCAGGCGGAATGGGGACTCGGGTACATCGCCAGCCGCTACCGGGACCCGTTGGGAGCTAAGGCGTTCTGGGAGGGCCACCACTGGTACGACCAGGGCGGCTGGCTCCAGCCCGGGTTCACCCCGGTCTACAACGGCACCGGGAAACCCGAGTTGGTGTTGCCCCATGACACGGCGCAGTCGGTGATCGGTGCCCTGCATGGGGATTCCGGCCCTGTGCGGCTCGTGGGGGAGCTGTCCATTGCCGACGACGGCCTGACCGCGTTCGTGGACGGCCGGATCGACCGAAGCGACCACGCCACCGGCACCGCGATCGCTCGCGGGGTCCGGGCGTAGGAAGGCGCATCAGTGAGCTACGAATACCGGTCCACTGTGGACTATTTTTTCGGGACGCTGCTGAACGCGGCGGCCATCAGCGACACCGAGCTGTCGGCCGCCGCGTTCACCGCGCTCGACTCCGATTACAGCTCGGGTACCCCGGGCAAGTACCTGCCGCTGGAACTGCACGACCCGTCGCAGGGCATTTTCGAGGTCGTGTGGGTCGTCGGGCACGCCGCCGGGTCCCAGACCGTCACCGTGGTCCGTGGCCGGGAGGGCACGCCGCCGCGCGCGTGGAACGCCGGAACCCAAATGGTGTGCGCCCCCACCGCTGGGCGCGACGCGCTCGCGGTGCTCGCCTCGACCGCGCTGCCCGCCGATGCGCACATCGGTCACCGGGTCGCGCGCACGAACAAGGCCGATGTCGTGGAACGCGGCGCCGGGGTGTGGGGGCCGAGCACGGGTGTGGCCGTCGCCTCCGACGTCGGGCCCCGCCGCAACGGTGGGTCCGCTCCGGACGGGTCGGTCATCCTCATGCGGGGCGGGCACCGCACGGGCACCACGGGCGCCAACGGCATCATCACCGTGTCCCACCCGGTTGCGTTCCCGAACGCGACCATCGCCACCACGGTTTCCATCGTGACCACCGGCGTTCCGGCGGTCATCACGATCGTGGCCGAGACCGCGAGCACGATTTCCGTGGCGTTCTACGCGATCAGCACCGGCGCGAACGTCGGTTCCGGGGTCGCGGTGTCGTTCCAGTACCTCTCGATCGGGTACTGATGTCCTGGGCGCGCGCCATCTTCGCCCGCACTCCGTTCGCCGCCGGGGCCGGTACCGAGTCAGCGACGCTGCCAGGGCAGCAGGAGTTGCCGCCCCCGATCCCGGGCGGTACCGCGAAGTGGACCTATACGCCGAACCCGCCGTTGGGGTGGGCACGACGGGGCTGGGCCGGGGGCGCCTCCCCGCCGACCTACCCCGGCGGGGGTGTGTCGATCCGGCCTGTCCCGGAGGCGGGCGTCATGCAGGTCACCGCCTGGTGGCCGGACGCCACGGTTCTCCAGATCATCCGGGAGCACTCCGACGGGACACTGTGGCCGGTGCGTGGCGGGAACCCGCTGTTCGTCACCCGCCCGACCCGCCGCAACTACGCGCTCAACCCGAGCCTCGAGGTCGGGCTGCACGGCTACGTCGCGGACGCCGGAAA
Organism: Amycolatopsis sp. CA-230715; assembly: GCF_018736145.1. GTDB lineage: Bacteria > Actinomycetota > Actinomycetes > Mycobacteriales > Pseudonocardiaceae > Amycolatopsis. The sequence continues at coordinate 2,360,852 of NZ_CP059997.1, read as the reverse complement.
CCCCACCCTGGCGCGGGTCACGGGCGGCTCGGCGGCCCGGGGCGGGGCGTACCTGGCCGCGACCATCGCGGCGGCCGGGCCGGTCGGGGTCACCGTGCCGACCTCAATTCCGTCCACACCGGACGTGACGATCGGCGTGGATCTCCGGTTTTCCGCCCGGCCCAGCGCCGTGACGGTCCAGATCACCTGGACCGACCTTGCCGGGGTGCCGCTGCCCGCGTCGACGGCCGCCCTGACCACGGACCAGATCAACCAGTCCGTGGACCAGTTCGCCCGCCAGGTCGTGAAGCTGTCCACTCCGGCCGGTGCGGTCACCCCCACCGTGAAGGTGATCGCGGCCGGGATGCCCGCGGGCGGGGTCATGGCACTGGACGGGTTCACCGTCGAGCGCTACAGCACCGCCGGGTCCTTCTTCGACGGGGCGACCTACGGCGGAACCTGGCTCGGCCCGGCCGGGCTCTCGGCGTCCATTTTGGCTCCGCTGCTGAACTTCGCCGACGGCGAAGCCCCGTTGGACATCCCGCTGCGGTACCGGGTGGTCAATCCGGCCTCCACAGGCGGCACGATGACCAGCCAGCTCGCCACCCTGCTCAGCGGCGGCCGGACCTGGCTGACCCACCCGTCCCGTACGGACCGCCCGCTGGTGGTCCAGGTGGGCGCGGTCCCGAAACGGACCCGCGAGAGCCCGCGCGGGGTGTTCTACCCGCTCGGCGCGACGTACCCGATCATCGTGTCCTCCTCGCAGCGCCGCGCCCCGACCGGCGAACTGTCCCTCGGCGCGTTGTCGTTCGCCGAGCGGGACGAGCTGCTGGCCGTGTTCGCCGACCTCCAGCCCGTCTACCTGCGCCCCCCGGCCGAGTTCGGGTACGGCACCGGGATGTGGCTGTCCCTCGGCGACCTCGACGAGGACCCCGGCGACCGCCGCGCCTACCAGGGCACCCGCATCCTGACCGCCCCGTTCCACGAGGTGGCGGCCCCCAGCGAACTCGCGGTGTAAGGGGGGCGGCATGTGGCCTCTGTCCACTCGGGCTCAAGTCGCCCTGGCCCAGTCGCACTCGATGAAAGCCCGCGCCGTCGTCACCAGCCCCGGCTACGGGACGCTCGAAGTGCCGATCTCCGGCGGCTCGGTGGAGATCGACGCCACCAGCAAGGCCCGCCGGTCAGCGACCCTGCAAGCCGATCCGCGCTGGTGGCCGCGTTCCCCGACGGACCTGCTCTCCCCGTACGGCTCGGTGTGCCAGGTGGACTACGGCATCGTCCTGCCGGGCGGGGGAACCGAGTGGGTGCCGCTCATGATCGGCTACCTCGACGAAGCCTCCCGCGAACGGCCGGTCACCAGCTCCGGGGACATCTCGGTCAAGGTCGTCGACGCCGCTGTACGCGTCGCCGAAGACCGCCTCGACGTCCCGGCCCAGACCATCGCCAACGCCAGCACGGTGTCCGAGATCGCGCGCCTGGTCAGGGAAACCCTCGGCGGCTGGGTCGAGCTGCGCGACCTGACCGGCTCCAGTGCGATCGCCGCGGTCATCGTCATCGAGCGCGAGCGCTGGGACGCGGTGGAGAAGCTCGCCGACTCCCTCGGCGCCGAGGCGTTCTTCGACCCCGTGGGCCGCCTGGTCGTCCGGCCACAACCGACACTGAACCAGAACCCCGTCTGGTCGGTGCGCACCGGCAACGGCGGGAACCTGCTGTCCATCAAGGACCGGCTCTCCCGGGAACAGGTCTACAACCGGGTCGTCGCCAGCGGCCAGCGCACCGACGGCGTGCCCGCCGTGTACGCGACCGCGACCGACACGACGAGCCCGGCCCGCTACGGCGGCCCGTTCGGCAAGAAGCCCAGGTTCTACACCTCCGAGCTGCTGACGACAGTCGCGCAGTGCCAGACCACCGCGGACTCCCTTCTCACGCGGATACGCGGAATCGCCGCACAGGTCGAGGTCGAGCTGCTGGTCAACCCGGCCCTGGACGTCGGGGACGTCATCACCGTCCTGGACCCCGAAGTGGGGGAGACCCGCCACATCATCGACAAGCTTTCGATCCCGCTGGCACCGGACGGAACGCAGTCCATCACCACCCGCTCGGACGACATGCCGGCGGAAACCTGAAAGCGAGGCCAGGGGAGTGCGGATCGCCGAGGCCATTGCCCACGTCGTGGACCAGGCGCTCGCCGCGCGCAGGAAAGTCGGCACCGTGACGGGAATCTCCGGAAGCCGGGTGATCGTGTCCGTCCAAGGTGGATCGCTGACCCTGCCACGTCTGGCCAGCTACGCGCCGACCATCGGCGACGTCGTGCACATCGACGCCAGCGTGCCCGGGGCATGGCTTGTGCTCGGCAAATCCGCATGAGAAAGGAGCCACAGTGGCTCAGACCCTCGCCGACAGCGCCGAACTCGCGCTGTTCCCCCCGTTCGCTCGGCGCGTGCAGGCGGCTGTGTCGATCGCGGCCAAGGACGTCGGCGCCGAAGTGGACGACCCCACCAACCCGAGCCGAACACAGCTCCGGCGCGCGCTGGCGACCAACGTGTTCGCCAATCCCAACGACTACGGCCTCCGGTTCGCCTGGGCTGTGGCCACCAACCCGGTCATCACTCTGGCCTCCACCGACGGCGATATCCAGTTCACCGTGAACTCGGTGTGGGACACCATCGCGGGCGCCCCGCCCCGCCCGCAGTAGCGCACGCCGAGCCCGGGGCGACCGGCGCGACCGGCGCTTGTGTCCGTCCACAATGGCCCGAGCCCGCCCGAGTTCAGAAGGCTGAACGGAGGCGCGGCCGTGCACTTGGCAGCCGAGCCCCCACCCTCGACCGGTCCACCGTGGCTGGTGATCACCCTGGCGTGCTCCGCTGGCCTGGCCACCCTGATCACCGCGGTCATGCCGCTGATCACGGAGAAAATCAAGCACCGCGCGAGCAAACCGTCCGAACCCGCCAGTCCCGCACCGCCCCCACCCGTGGAACGCGCGGACCGCGCCCTCGACCTCGTCGAGCTGGCCATGACCGACCTACGGGTCCAGCTCACCGCCTGCCAGCGCGAAACCGTCCGCCTGCGCCGACTCCTCGACCGACGCGACCGCCCACCGTCCACCCGCGATCGGGGGTTCGCATGAGCGACGACGAACCCGCCAGCATCCCCGACTCGCTGGCCGAGATCCGCCGGGGAATGCACGCCGCCGTCGAGGAAGCGCCGCGCCAGGCCCGCGACGTCGCCCGGCACGAGATCCGGCGATGGTGGGTGTGGGCGGTCCTCGGGGTGTTCCTCGTCGCGCTGGTGGTCGGGTCGGCCGCCGGTATCGGTGTCCTCCAGCTCTACGGACGGCAAGCCTCCACCGACGCGGCCGTGAATGAGCTGCGCCGCCAGGCCGAGACGTCCAAGACGGCCGGGGACGCCGCCAACGGCGAGCTGCTGCGCCGAGGCCAAGCACCCGTGCCGATCCCGCAACCCGGCACGGTGGACGACTCCGAGGTGCTGGTCGCCTCGGCCACCGCCCGCGTCCTGGCCTCCATGCCCGCCACCCGGCCCAGCACGGACCAGCTCGGCCAGGCCGTCGCCGCCTACATCACCAGAAACCCCGTCGGGCCGACACCACAACAGATCTCCACCGGCATCGCCGCCTACCTGGCCACCAGCCCGCCACCGACCGGCCAGGCCGGACCCACCGGCCCAACCGGACAGCCCGGCACACCCGGCGAACCAGGACAGCCCGGCCAGCCCGGCGAACCCGGCCCGGGAGGCGCCGCCGGGCAACCAGGCCCGCCCGGCCCAGCAGGACCGCCAGGCGAGGCACCCACGGCACAGCAGATCCAAGACGCCTTCGCCGCCTACCTGAAAGACAACCCCGCCGCCCTCTGCCCGCAAGGCGGCGCCTTCACCCAGCTACGGGTCCTCACCGCCGACGGGGGCACCGCCGACACCTGGCAGTGCGTCCTCACCAGCTCGCCGCCGAGCAACAGCAGCTCGACGTCCACCAGCTCGGCGCCGCCGGGCAACTGACCCACCGGAGGAACCGTGACCTGGCGCGTAGCCCGTGCCCTCGACACCCTGCTCAGCCAGCTCAACGCCCGAGCCCCGGCACGATCGAGAGCCTCGGACGGATCGATCGGCGACGCCGCACACGCCACACGCGACAGCGACCACAATCCTTGGTACAGGCCAGGAAACGGGCCGGGTGTCGTCACCGCCAGGGACTTCACCCACGACCCCGCGGCCGGGCTCGATGGCCACTGGCTCGCCGACGCCCTGGTGAGGTCCCGCGACCCGCGCATCAAGTACGTCATCTGGAACCGCAGAATCATCGACTCCCGCGCCCAGTACGGCGCCTGGCAATGGAAGCCCTACACCGGCACCAACCCCCACACCAAGCATGTCCACCTCAGCGTCATGCCCGACGGCCGAGCCGACGACACCCGCGCCTGGAACCTCGGCGCCAACCCACCGGAGGACGAGTTGAGCAAGACCGCAAGCGAACAGGTCAACGAGATCTACAACAGCCTCTCCAAGACGTTCACACAGGCCGGAGTGGAGTACGGCGACCTCATGGTCCGGCTTGCTCGCCTGTTCCCGCCCGTCGACGAGAAGGCGATCGCCGCGCGCAAGGGGCACAGCGCCGGGACGCTGACCAACGCCACCCATTCGGTGTGGGAGGGCACCATGTTCGACGTGCTCCCTCGGGTCCAGGCCATCGAGAAGGCGCAGGCCGAACAGGACAAGAAGCTCGACGCGATCCTCACCGCTCTCGGCGGTCCGTCCACAAGCGCCTGACACCGAGCCGAAACCTCGGCAGACACGCGAGCGCCCCCAGGTTCCTGGCACCCATGGCCGGGAGTCTGGGGGCGACTTCTCGTGTGCTGCTAGCGATTCTTTCGCGCCGAGTAATACACAGCTTGGGTCTCCAGCACCGTCGCGGCGGCTAGTAGCCAGTGATCGTGACACCCGTTGTCCCTGGTCGCCAGGTCGCGGAGAAATTCGGCAATCTCAGGCACGGCTTTCAACGCTTTCGGCGACAATCGTGGCTTGGCGACAGGGGTGTCGAAACTCGGCTCCTCAACGTGCTTCTCGACCGGTGGTGCTTTGCTGGTTTCAGCAGTCAACAGTGCAAGGCAAGCTTTGCATGTGATGACCGATTCTTCGGTGTCTTTGTATTGTGGCCGCTTCCCGGCGTAGAAAGCGTTTATGAGATATTCGGCGGGCCGTCCCTTCAGGCATTTTGGTGTACGCAGGCCGTCATGTTCTGTCTGGGATACAGTATTCGGCGCATGTACCTTGGGCGGGCCTCCGATGCTTTCGCAGAGTACGACGTTGGGGAATTCTTTCACTGATCGAGTGTCTTTTCGTGCAGGCCCTTACCGTCAAGGCATCGCGTGCAGGTGACCGGAGATCGGAGAAGATAGTACTTCTCAATTTGTATCTGATGGTCCATTATGAGTCCCACTTTTTCTGTCACGGAAGCGCAGTCTGGGCTGACCGCGCGGTACACCGCATACACGTCCCGATCGAGCTTGTGCACCGCATCATCTGCGGGGTCATTTAACCGCTGTGCGTTGAGGTTCGTCACTCAAACCCCTTGGCCTTGCACTTCTTGCACGTGACGGGCTCGTCCGTGAAACCATATGTGGACCATTTGCCAATGCCGCCAAATTTCGCTTCCGCCTCCATAGCCATCCCCGCGCACGCTGGTACAGGCTTCTCGTGCTCGGCGAAAAACTCATCATTCGATGCGTGGATCGTGAGATTTCGCTTGCCTTTCTTGAATTTTCTGGTGTCCCGAAGGAAGACGTTGCGTTTTCTCACGACCTGCCTCCTGCGGTCAATATGGCTTGCTGCACAGAATCGGAGCTGGGCAACTGGAGCGGACGTGTCGGTGGCTGTCGCCAATCCGCTTTTATGAACCGATTGACCCGTGTTGGTGGCAACGGCACCCAGCTCGCACCAAAGCTCCATCGGCCCAGCGACGGCGGTAGTTCCGGCGCCAGCTCGGGTCGGGGCCGGTCGGTCAGGATGATGTACCGGGAGTTCGACAACGAGATGATCGGCCCGACGAGACACGAGGAAACGTTCGTCTTCATCATCGCCGCGAACAGCTCGCTGGACACCTCCGCCGCAGCCATCCCGCTCCCGCACACCAGCAGCACCCCGTAGGGTGCGTGGGACCACCATCTGTCCACTTCGGCCGTGGTCGTAACGGGTCTTTGCCACCAGCCCGGGAAAAACGGTGCCAGCCCCGGTGTCGCGGGGAACTCGGCCTGTGCCGTGTTCGTGAGAGCTTGGGGAAATTGCCGGTAGGTGCCTGGTGTGATCGGCCATCCACGTTGGACAGCCTTAAGTGCGGCCTCCCACGGCGAATCGTCTGTAATCTGCGCGCTCATACCAAGTCCAAGTCGTACAGGCCGACAACGAGCAGCGCGAGGACAACAACAACAAAAGCGATCTTCGCGGCCATGATCCGCCTCCTGCGACGGGCCTCGACGTCACCGCGCCTGGACCGCACGAGCGCACTCATGCAGTCCACGCAGAAGCGCCGATGACGGCTCTTCTCCAGCAGGCGGGGGTCGCAGATTGTTGCTCCGCATATCGCCGTGGACGAGTCAAGATTGCTGCTATACCAGGCATGAGAGCGTGACTCGGGGAAGGGTGCGGGAACTCTCCAAATGACTTTCATGGTTCACCGAGAATCCTTTCGCAGGGTTATTCTCAAGTCGTTGAATAGGCGCCAAACCTGCATGTATTCGACATTCGCCGCGTTCGCGATCTGTTGAATGGAGTATCCCTGGTCGTACCATATAGTCCATTGCGCGCTAAGGCATAGCCCTGGCGTCGCCTTCGGTGCGGTGTCAGGAGTTTTCATGTCACGCTCCTTCGAGAACCATGTTCGGGGCGCGGTCCATGAAAGCCCGTGTGGACATGCCGCCGGGAGGGCGCCGCGGAACATCGAGATCGTCGAGCGTTCGTAAGACCGTCGAGTAGTGCATCCCGACTTTCTCGGCGATCTCGTTGATAGTCGCCCCCTGCTCGTACCACACGGCCCATATCTTGCGGCCGTCCGCGACCCGTGATTTCGAGATATACCGTGAAGTCACGCGCGCAGCTCCGCCCACCCGCGCACCACCTGGACAGCATCGGACAGGCGAAAGACGGTACGGATGTGGTCCCCGCTGAACGGGGGGTAGACCGTGCTCCCCTCCTTCCGGAGGTGTACCGCACGCGCTCCTGCGAAGAACGGCCCGTACACGTCGGCGTCGAGCCGATCGCCGATGTGAACGACGTCGGAGACGTTGACGCCGCGACGGTCGGCGATCATCTGCCACAGCCAGGGCTCGGGTTTCGCCCCGCCGAGGCGGTAACTCGGGTACACCTCCTCCAGTTCATCGCCATGCGCCGCGCGCACGGCCGCGACCCGCTCCGGCCCGCCCGTCACGGCCATATTGGACAGCGCCACCAGAGGAGCGACCTCCCGCAGTCCGGCGAGCGTCGCCGACGCGTCCGGGTACGGGACGTACCCCCGACCCCAGTTGGCGGGGAATAGATCGTAGGGAATCAGCAGTCGTTGGCAGACCTGGCACACGAGATCCTCGGTGAGTTCGGGCGCCCGATGCAGGAGAGCCCGCACGGCTTCCACTGTACGGTGCGGCGCGATTTCATTTAGCCGAGACAACTCGCGCAGCCGGTCCGTTGTGGACCGTCCGGTGAACTCCCCGAGCGTGTTGCCGATGTCGATGGTGATCAGATTGACTCTGCCGGTCATGGTTCCCCTAAAGATTGTGAGCGATGGTTTATTGATGCTTTGGGTCGTCGGGATCGTTTGTCGGCCACACAGTCGCCGGGGGCATCTGTGCGGTAATCCAGTCATGCAATGGACGAGGGTGTGCGGTGGCGAAGAACTCTTGTTCGCCCGTCCGCTCGGATGATGATTTCGGGAAGACGAGACGTAGCTGAATGGTCTGCTCCGACGGATGGAACCAGTCGCTCATCCCCGCTGGCTCGATACACCGGGCACTTAGGCAGCGCTCAAGATCTCAAGAATTCGGCGCCGGTCGAACCCGCAAAGCGTCATCAGCGTGTCCTGCGCGCGTCTGGGGATGGGAAGCATTCCCCGGTCGGAAGGAGACAGCTGCTTGAGCCGCAGCTTCGCCCAGCGGGCGAGGTTCTCCTGCTCCGATCTGGACAGCTTGTCCAGATCGATAAGGACCGTCTCGCTCTGTTCGTCTGGTGGGTCGAACATCTTCCGGTACGCGCGGTCAAAGACCTGGCCGGGCTGAACTTCGAGCGCGCGGCAGTATTCGGCGAACTGGCACACCGACAATGCGCGTGTTCCCAATTCGTGTGTTGCCATTGTTTGAAGAGAGCGGTCGATTCCGCCCGTGTCCCGCAAATCTTTGCGCGTCCACCCCCGCGCTTCGCGTTCGGCCCGCATAGTCTCCCCAATGGTCTGCGCGAACCGTTCCCAGAGATCGGACGAGTCAGCCGAATCCGGGACCCCGGCCTGGGCGGGTTCCTCAACGAGGGCTGCGGTGTCGGCCGCGTCCGGATCGTCCATCGGCCACGCCGAGTCGCTGGTGGACTCCGAGACATCGCACTCCGGCTCCGCGGTGAACGCGCCTGCACGGTCAAGGACCCGCTGCACAGCAGCCGAGGAACATCCGAACCGCCTGGCAAGTGCTCGCTGCGACATGTTGGCGCGGAAGCGCTTCAGCATGACTTGCTGAAGTACCGGCCCAAAGCTCGGATGTTGCTCGATATCGTGAAACGGCATGTACTTCAGTGCCCAATCGAGATCCGGTGCGTCGTCAGTCACGGGTCCACTCCAGAACTTCCCGGACAACCGCAGTGATCGAGTCCGGTGCGACGTTCTTCTCAGGCATCACTCCGTACTCGCCGGATGCCTCCTCGAAACTCGCCGCATCCTGCCCCGCGGGGTACCGGAACGCCATCGAGAGCGCACCTTCGTTCAGCGCGAGCGAGACGACATCGGTCTTGTCGCCGACTCGTCGCACGAAGGTCAGCGTCTCCGGGGTCGCTTCTGGCCCTGCGCTGCTCTTCAGCGTGAAACCCGCCGCCGCCAGGCCCTTCATGGCCTCGGTCTCTTCGCCGTACTTCTTCTGAGGTGCGACTTTCGGCGACGCAGCGAACACGGAGTCCTGGCGGCCGAAGTCGGCCCACCAGATCCGTTCCATGCCGTTGCGACCGCAGTCACCCCACACCAGGCACCCGGCCAACGAATCGAGATCGATGGTTCGAGCTGCCTCTTCCGCGTCCCGCAGGGCCTTCGACAGGTCGGGGGAGTCCAGCGGTTTCCACAGCTCATGCGCCTTGTGTCGCTCACATCCCATGTGGACACCGCAGTGGCCGATCCGGACGAGCTGCGAGTCCGGCTGCACACCGGCGCGCAGGCGAACAAGTCCCATGTCCGACAACAACTCCCCGATCGAGGGTTCAGGCTGAGCCCCTCCGAACGAGGAGTCGAAGTCCCAGACGTCGCCTACCTCGGGCGTCGGGAACCCGAGGCTCCACCCCGGCCTGGTCTGCATTACCCGCCACAGCGCGAGGTCGACCGCCAGGCGGTCCGGATCGTCGTAGGTGGCAGCGTGGCGCTTGCTGTACTCGTACTCGGTCTTCGGGATCGAGCGGTGTGTTTCCGCCGGCATCGGCTCGTCGGTGGCCGTCATCATGAAGCCCTCCTTGTGTGTTCGGGACTGCGGTAGAAGAAGAAGTGGGTGCGGCGGGGAGCGCCGGAACGCCGATGCCGCGGTGCTCGCCCTCGCTGAACGGGCACCTGCACGAGCTGCGCAACGTCACGCCGCTGGTCGCCGGATCGAGCTGTCTTCCGCAGACAGGGACGGCAGGGCGGGCCGGGCTCGGCGATGGCGGGCGACCACTCGACCTCATGCCCGCACAGAGCGATCACCGGAACACCGAGTTCACGAGCGGCCTGGAACGCCTCATCCGTCACCTCGTGCTGAAGGCGATCGCCCCCGCACGTGAACGGGGAAGTCCATAAGCGACCTGCTGGATCGGCCATCGTGGACACCTCGAATAGGAGTGGAAGGCGGTGCAGGTAGCTGGTCGGGGGGCACAGCCACCTCCACCGCCGCTCGTGGAGGCGGCAGGCGGACGAAGGAACCTGGGCGCGTGCGTCCTTGCGGGGGCCTGGGAAGGGACGCGCACGCCGTCGGGCTCAACCTCGCCCCGCCCGCCGCCGATGTCCCCGAGCTGCGTGCGTCCGCGCCGGACCGCAACGCCCTCGGGGTGGCCTGGTGGGTTAAGCGATGGTTCGCGAGGCTCTCCGCAGCCGGGGCTTGCTGAGGTCTGAGTTGATGTATCCGCTGGTCAGACAGTCAATGTCGACGCCTAGGTGAGCTCGCATAGCCACAACTCCCATACGCTAAGATGCCTGCATCTAATGACCAGGTATCTAGGTTCGTGGTTGTCTATCCTGATACATCTAAGCTAGATAATCAAGCTTCAGGCACCCCTCAATTCGGTGGCGAAGGGGCGATACCCTCTCTGTTGAAGGGAGGTGCGGCCCGGCTCGTCAGCGCTGCCGATCAAGCCAAGGAGAGGCCGTATCGATGGCTGCAACCGTCCGCACTGCCAAGAAGCTCCTGCTCGGGCGCGAGATCAAGCACATGATCGAGACTGCGGGCATCTCGCAGACCGACGCAGGAAAGCTGATCGAAGTTGGTCAACCCAAGATCGCCACGCTGATCAACGGAGCGGGCTCCATCTCACATGGTGACCTGGTACTGCTGGCCACGAAGCTCGGCTTCACCGATGAGGGCTACCAGGAAGCGCTTCGCGAGTTGCGCCGCGACAACCACAAACGTGGGTTCTGGTCAACTGGCCACAACCGTGCGTACGGCGAAGACCTTCGTCTGCTCGTCGACCTGGAGAAGATGGCGGACCAGATCCAATCGTTCGAGATGGAGGTCGTGCCCGGACTCCTCCAAACAGAGGCGTACGCACGGGCGCAGCACGGAGACCTGCCACTCGACGATGAGGGCCTGGGGGTCGAGGACTTCGTGCAGGCGCGGCTGGCCCGTCAGGAGATTGTCGACAAGGCGGATGCGCCCACGATCCAGTTTGTCCTCAGCGAATCCTGCCTCCGGCGCATGTGGGGCGACGCGGACGTGATGCGCGATCAGATCGACCACCTAATCAAGCTTTCGAACCGCAGGCACGTGATGATCCAGGTATTTCCGTTCAAGACAAGGCCCGGCCGAAGGTCGCCGATCGGCAACCGGTTCGTTCTCGTGCGGGTTCCATCGCCAGGTGCGGCCGGTCCTCTCGAACTTGCATACACCGAGGGGGAGGGTGAGCGCCGTTACCAGGACGATCGCAAGGCGCTCGCCGCTTACGAATCAGCTTGGGCTCGACTGTCCAATGCGGCGCTTCGCTTCGATGAAAGCCGTGCCTTCATGAAGGACGTCGCGAGCGAGTACAAGGAAATGCAGTAAACCCCTATTCCCCAAGGGAGAACACGAGATGACCACCAGCCCACCGAGGTTCGCTGACCACGAATTCCGGAAGGCGGCCCGTAGCGAGCCGAAGCAGAACTGCGTGCGCGTGGCCCGTCGTGACGGCTGGGTCGAGGTGCGCGACGACAAACTCCAAGGCCGTCCCGAGTACGCGACCCGGGCACTCCGACTAACCGAGGCTGACTTCGACGACTACCAGATGGCTGTCCGAGAGGGCCGACAGCAGGTCGGGCACAGTCTCGAAACCGTCCGCCGCGACTCGGACGGTATGTACGTCTTCCGTCATCGCGACGTGCCGTCGATCGAGCTGGAGTTCACCTTCGACGAGGTGAACGCCTTCCTCGACGGCGTGGTCAAGGGCGAGTTCGACTTGAGCGCCTACGCGGCCGCATAGGCTCTGCTGCACGAGCGAAGCCCCCCAAGATCCAGCACCGGATCCTGGGGGGCTTCGTTATTCCCCATGGAGTGCCGTTCGAGAAGCACGCCAGTACTGGTGATCTTAGGGTGGGCTTCCGCGCGCTGGCAGCTCCTGATCACCGTAATGGACGCGGTGATTACTCCATGACGGTTACATCAGGTTCATTGCTGACCGCGGCGTCATAAGGTTGGTTGGTTTGAGCGCAGGGCAAGAGGGGAGACGTACCTGATGTCATGGCCAGATCGGTCACATTCGATTGGCGAGCCGCTGGTGCCGGTGGCTCACCGCTTCGTGGTCAATCTCAAGGAGCCGCCCACCAGCTCGGCGGCGCCCAGCTCGGCCCGCCCGTTCATCCTTCGGGGCCTGAAGGCTCGAAGGATCACGCTGGTTCCGAACGCGGATCACACGGCTAAGGGGCCGACGCTGATACAGCGGAACTGCAACGAGGACGGTCACTTGATCGACGACTCGTACACGGTGCCCGACACGTGATCGACCCGTTCGTTCTGGTCCTCGGCGACGTCGCGGAGTGGTCGGCGGCCGAAGTGGCCGGTGAACTCGACGCGCGCGGTATCCGGTGGACTGCGGTGGACACCATCGACTTCCCGCTCCGCATGAGCATGGACGTGCGCCTCGACCAGGATGCCGTGCGGTGGGCGGGGGAGCTTGAGACCGGTGATTCGCGAGTCCGCTTGGACGAGGTGACCGCGGTCTACTACTGCAAGCCGCGCGACTTCGAGATGCCGTCCGGCCTTTCCGGACCCGAGCTTCGGTTCAGCCGAGCCCAGGCCCGAACCGGCTTCGGCGGGGTGCTCGCCAGCTTGCCCGTTCGGTGGGTGTCCCATCCATCAGCGCTGGCTGACGCCGAGTACAAGCCGCGACAGCTCACCCGTCTACGCGCGGCCGGTCTGCAGGTGCCGCCCACGCTGGTCACCAACCGGGGTGAGGGGGTGCGCGAGTTCGCCGCGAGGTATGGGCCGGTGGTGATCAAGCCGTTGGCCGAACCGATCGTGTGGGAGGGCGACGGGGAAACGGTGGTCTACACCCGGCGCCTGACCGCCGCTGACCTGGACGATCTGGCTGGGATCGAGATCACTGCGCACCTGGTGCAGCAGTGGCAGGACAAAGCGTGCGAGCCTCGGGTCATCGCGGTCGGAGACCAGGTGTTCGCGGTCGCCATTCATGCGGAAAGCCCGGCGGGTCGGATCGACTGGCGAACGGACTACGACTCGCACCGGTACGAGGTCATCGATGTTCCTGACCAGGTGCGGGAAGGCGTCTTCCGCTACCTTCGCCTGGCGGGCCTGGCGTCCAGCGTTTTCGACTTCGTAGTTCGACCCGACGGTGCGTGGGTCGCGCTGGAGGCGAACACGACGGGCTCGTGGGGCTGGCTTGCAGACGCCTGTGACCTGCCGATCGCCGCCGCATTCGCCGACACGCTGACCAAGGAGTGATCTTCAGTGGACCTCGTTGCCGTCGCTGGCTGGGAGCAGCGGGCCAGCGCCCTTACCGACGGCCTGGTCGAGCTTGGCGTATTGCTCGATCCAGATTGGATCAAGGCGTTCAAGGGCGTGCCGCGCCACGTGTTCGTCCCGAAGGTGCTGCGCGGCGGCGGGACCATATCGGCGGGTGATCCAGAGTGGCTGGACCTCGTGTACTCCGATGAGACACTGCGGACGCAGACCATCGCGGCAGGGGAAGGCGTCGGTCGGCACGAGATCCCTACCTCGTCGTCGAGTCGTCCACGGGTGATGGCCGCGATGCTCGCGCGGCTCGGTGCGCGCCGGGGACACCGTGTCTTGGAGATCGGTACCGGCACCGGCTACAACACCGCGCTGCTCGGCCACTTCCTCGGCCCCGGCAACGTGGCCTCTATCGACATCGACCCTGGGCTGATCGAGACCGCCCGGGAACACCTCGCCGCCATCGGGCAGCACCCCCATCTCACCGCGGGCGACGGCGCCGATGGCTGGCCGGAGCACGGCCCATACGACCGCATCATCGCGACCTGCGCCGTGACATCGATCCCGCCAGCCTGGATCGAGCAGCTCGCCGACGGCGGGACGATCGTCGCCCCGTTCGACGCTGGCGAAGCCGGGCCGCTTCTGGTGCTGACGAAGACCAAACCGGACGAGGTTACGGGCAGGATCGACCCATACCCCGCCCACTTCATGCCCTTGCGGCAGCGAGCGGACAGTCCACTCGGGCCAGGCCACACCACGGGATTCACCGAACCGGGGATTCCGGCCTACGGCACGACCACCTTGAACCCGAAGGACGTCGTTGACGTGGAGGGCACCGACCTCGCCCTGTTTCTCTGGCTGCACGCACCCGGCCTTCGGCTGACCAGCGCCCCCGACCACGTCTTCGTCCACACGGACACCGCGCTCGCGCAAGCCGACCTCGAACCTGTCGAAGACGGCCGGTGGCCGGTCCAGCAACGCGGGACGACGCGGCTATGGGACACCGTGGAGCACGCTTATCAGTCCTGGCTCGACCTCGGCCGCCCAGCCCCAAACCGCTTCGGTGTCTCCGCGCCACGCGACGAGGACCAGTTCGTCTGGCTCGATAACCCGGACAGCCTCTACTCCTGGCCCCTTCCCACTCCTTCGCCGTTGTAAGGTGCATACGTAGGTCACATGCTCTGTCCGTGCTACCTCCCCATCTGGCGCGGACAGCAGGAACCCCCGGCAGCTTCTGCCGGGGGTTCCGTCGCTTCGGGCTGTCCGGTTAGGCCGCCATCGGTCTCGTGCGCCGCCAGGTACGGAGATCGTCGTAGTGGTCGAGGAGCAGGTGCTCCGCTATCAGCTCGGCGACGTAGACCCGGCGGCAGAACACGCACGAAGCGCGGACGCCGAGCCTGGCGGTCACCTGATCGACCGGGCGCCGGGGCGAGCGGCCCCGCCTGCGAGCGGCCTGCTCGGTGTGCACCCGGACCAGCAGGTTGTCCACGATGGCCGCCAGCGCCCGCAGCTCGTCGTCGGGCAGCTCGGTCACGCAGTCCTCGAGGGCGACGAGTTCGGCCATTCCGGACGCCATCACGAGCGGGGCTTCGGCGGGATATACAGGGGGACGGTCGGCCACAGTCCTACCTCCAAATCAGCTCGACGGGCACAGGACTTGCACACTCGGACGCCCATGGGCATGTCGCCCGCGGGGTGGGCGCCGTCGACGCCGCCGGTCGCGGCGGCAAGCGTGTGCACCACCTGGTCCTTCGGGATGCCCAGCGCGGTCAGGCCGGCGGAAATGAAGGCGGCGTCTCCGATGAAAACGAGGCCGGTGTCCGTGCCTTTCAGGCACACCACGCAGGAACCCGCGTAGTTGCCGTGGAGGTTCGGCGGGGGAGGGAAGTCGCTCATGGACGCTCCCCTTTCGGTAGCCGGTAGTACCGTTCCCGGATCACCGACTTGCGCTTGCTGCCCTCGGTGAGCCGGAAGCCGTGCCGTCCGAGCCAGTAGCTATGCCTGCCCACCTTCGTCCAAGGTGGCTCGTCCTCGGGGGAAGCCGAGGCCGAGAGGACCAGGCCGTGGAAATCGGCCCATTCGACCAGCAGGCGCATGGTGCGCTCGCCGACGCCGTTGCCGCGCTGGTCGCGGCGAACCCGGATCATGCCGAGGACCAGGTGGCCAGCGGTCTCGCGGTGGAGTTGGAGGTCTTCCAGCTCGGGCACGCTTTTGCGCACCAGGCGGACGAACTCGCCGACGTGGGTGCCGATCACATCGTACGGGTCCTCCTCGACCAGCAGGGACAGCGCCCGGCCGTTGTCCCATTTCATCCAGAGCTGCCCGCCGTTGCCGCCGACCACCGTTCCCTCGGTCCCGACCGGCAGAGGGTCAGGATCGCGTGGAAGCACGCCGGTGATGCGAATCCGTGTGCCGTAAGGAATGGGGCACCGCAACGGTGTCAGGCGGAAAAACGTGTCGTCCACAGTGGCTCACCGTCCCGTCGTCTGGTGGTCGTAGTCGGCGACGAAGGGGGCCGCTTCCGAGATACGCCACTCCTGACGTGCCGGGTCATGCACGATGTAGTGACCCGCCCAAGCATCTTCTTCACCGTCCACGGCGTACAGCGTCATCGACTTCCTGCCTGCGGCGTTCTGCCCGGTCCAGACGACATCGCCGCCCGCGGTCTCGATCCAGGCGCGGACACGCTGGAAGTTGTCTTCGGTGAGTTGCACAGCTCGAACGCCTCGCGGTTTCGCGATCCAGTCTTCGGCGACGTTGGCGGCGGCCTGCGGGTCATTCAGTGTCTTGAAGTACTGGTAGACCTCCGTCCAGTCGGCGTTCCCGATGGTGTCGGTAGGCAGCCTGTACTCGTCGCGCAGCCACGAAGCGGCCTGATCCCGGAACTCGGCCTCGGTGTCCAAGTTGAAGGTGCTGCCGACGCGGCGGCGTGGGTCATTCCTGGATTCTGAACGGAGTGCGTGGAAGACGTCGTGGGTGTCGTATGCAGTGGTCACGGTTCAGCCCTTTTCCTGTGGTGGTAAGGAATCTTCGAGTTTGCCGAGCGTTCGGGTCCATTCGGTGTGGTCGACCTTGACCTTGAGGCCGTTGTCGAAGGCGAACCGGACACGTCGAATGTCGTTGTTCCGTAAGGTGCCGAGCAGGACGTGCAGCTCGTCCCCTTCGACGACGGCGGTGCGAGACATGGGGTCAAGCTCCTGGTCGATCGCTCGCCGCAAGAGGGTTCGTACAGCGGCGGCCCGGTTGGATCCCTGAGCAAGTGCCCATGTCGCGACGACGGCCTTGAGGTCGTCGCCGATCTCCTGGCGGATCTCGCCCCCGATCGGGGGGCGACCCTTGCCGCGCTTTCCCTGCGGTCTATGGCTGGAGTGATCCTGTTTGGACATCGCTTCTCCCGTATCTCGCCTGGGGATGGCGGCGATGTGGACGCGGCTGCTCATACGTCCAGCGCTCGCGCAGCCAGCCGCCTGACCACCTCGGCCAACACCTCGGCATCCACATTGGACACCTGTTCGACAACAACCCATTCGTTGCTGGACTTTCGGAGAAAGCCCACCTCGACCTCGTACAGGTCGAGGTGATTCAACTTCACGATGACCTTGCGGATCTTGGTTCGGCTGTCCGGGCCGAAGACGAACAGCAGCCCGTCCTCCAAGGCGACGAACGACCGAGCACTGATCTCGGCTCGCAGCGTCTCACCGAGCTGCTGCCGGATCACTTCAGAGTCAGCGTCGTACAGTCGCCTCTCGGCGATCGATTGCGGTTTCTCTTTCACAGTGCCGTGTTCCCTTCATGGACCTGTCCGGGTCATTACCTGTCCTGTGTGGACACCGCGCGCCTACCTTCCCGCAGGGGAGAGGTAGGCGACGGAATCAACGCTGGGACAACACGGGCGCTCGGTCCCTTCTGTGCAACGGCCACACGGTGGCACTCGCCCGCTTCCTCACGCGCGGGTCACCAAGTACCGCCTCGACAGCGCGGGCAAGGTGCGCCGCGCAGCAGTACTTGCCCTCGGTGCCATCGTTGAAGTAGGCGGTGAAGTACTCGGCTTCCTTGAGACACATGGACTTCACCCCTCGATACCAGGTCATCACTTGGCACACCTGATGGCTAGCCACGGCGCCAGCCTCTCTTGCCCTTCTTGAGGTCGGAGCGAATGAAGGTATCCAGAAAGGCCGCGCCAGATGGCGTGTACTGTTGCTGATCGAAGTTCACGTGCCATCGGGTGAGCGCTTCTCGCAGCAACATCGTGGCGATGCCCTGCCGCAGCATGTCCGGTCGTACGAAGATGTTAATGTTCCCTGCCTTCTCGTACGGCGGGAAGTCCTTCGGGTACCGGTTCAGGATGCCGACCACGACACCCTTCTTGTCGCGGTACAGCAGACAGTCCACATAGGATCCAGGGCTGATGTCACCCCGGAAGTAACTGACGCCTCGCGGTCCGTCGGCTGGGTACTGGTCAGCCTGTGATGGCCAGGAGAACGCGATGGCTCCCTGGAGGCTTCGAGCGAGCCCTCCTACTCCGTTCACATCGCACCCCCGTCCAGGGCCACGCGGCCCATGCGCCAGGCCGGACGACAGGACAAGCGCTCGTCGGAGTGCGGGCACTCCATATCGTCCAGTGCAAGGTTCCAGGTGTTGCTGTCCTCGTCGTGCACAAGCGACGGACGCCCCTCCAGTTCCGCGACGTGCAGGTCGCACCAGAAGCTGTAGGCCCCGTCTTGGACAGGGGCGATGTTGTCCGCGAACGAGCGGAACAGGTCAGCGAACGATTTCCTTGCCACAGAACGGAACTCGAAATGTTGCTCGTTGTTCGTCGCCGTGTCGTCGAACTTTCCGCGCACGGTGCACCTGCCGTCACCGCGATCGGTGACCGAGCCGTTCAGGCTCATAGTGCCGATCTCGAAGGCATACAGCTCGGGCTCGACCACATTGGACTGTACGGGCATCAGAATCGCCTTCCCCGGAGATCGCGCACGGTGACGTTGTTGTGCTTGATGTGCGCTACGAGAGTTCGGATGTACGTGCACGCCGCTGTGGAGAGCGAAGTGTCGTCGCCGTCGCTGTCGGGCTTCCCGAGGATTACAACCGTGCCCATGTACATCTGATAGACGACGCGGTTGAAGCCTGAGACGACGATGGTGGCGTATTCGTTGGGCATGGCGAGCTTCTCCTCGGCCCTGCCCTCCTCGTCCATGTACATAGTGCCCACACGTCGTAGGTGTACGGCCTCTACGGCGTCACAGTTGATCGCGCCGTACAGCGCGTTCAGAAGGTCGTGCCCGGTCGGGGGAAGCCACTTCTCTTCGATCTCGCCGTCAGGGGTGAGGATGAGTCCACGGATGTCGGTCACTGCTCGACCTCCGTGGACTGCCAGGGCCAGCCGAGCCCGAGGGCGTACAGACCGTCCTTGTCGGGCTGGACGACCTCGGATGGCCGGAACCGACTGTCCGAAGTGAACACGAGGATGTAGCCTTCCTGCGACCATTCGCAGATCGGGAAGTCAGTGTTGACCTCAGAAACCTGGTTCGCCCACGCGACTACCTGTTCGGCGACCGGCCTGGTAAAGCAAGGCTGGACATCACCAGAATCAACCTGGCGATCGATCACATAAGCCTCAAAAGACGGATCTTTATCCGCGCCATCTATTTCTATGTACACGTTTGCGCGCACGCCAAATGACGTGTCCTGAGTGGATTTCATGCGGTGTCCGGGTCCTATTCGTTGTATGGGTTACACGTACCCTTCCAGCGACGACGGGGGCGTCCCACGATCAAAAGGAACCACCGCCGCACCGCGGGCGCGCCGGGGAACCAGGTCATGCGAGCACGCCACCCGAGTCGGGGCTGAGAGGGCTGTCCGGGTCCTCGTACCCCTTAAGGGGTACCCCTTAATCCTACGCAGCCGGTACCGAGCCGGACAATAACGAGGACTCGATAATCCGATGATGGGATGAATGGTCTGACCTGCTGATTTGCCCCTGAAACCAGAGCAGCCCCCGACGCGAACGCCGGGGGCTGCCCTGTCGGTAACCCATACAACGGACCCGGACAGGATCACCTTGAAAGGAACCGACAGGTGCACTCTAGTGCACTCGTCTGTCGATGCGAAATCCGAGTCCCCCGTATGGCCTCCGATAGATGATCGCTCAACTACCCGCCGGGGTTCGCTCCTCAGCTGACAACTGGTCCAATGATCTCCAGTCGCAAGTCAATGCATACGCTCGTGGTGAAGTGCAGGCCCGACGGATCGCCTACTGCTCAACCCGTCGGGCCGCACCAGGGCAGTTACGAGAAATCGGTCAGGACCCTCCTCATCGTGATCCTGTCCGGGTCAGGGTTACCTCGATCCTGACCGATGCCCCACCATCACTCGTAACCCCCTCTTTCGCCCCCCTCGTCGCTGGCAATCCAGCGAGGGGCGGTCTCTAATGCCGATCGCTCCGGCGCTCACTGTCCACATAGGTCGACGAGTTCCGCCTTGTCAACGATTCCGCCGGCATATGCCGCAGTGCTGCTCCCGAACGGCCTGCGGGTCGTAGTACACCGATCCGCATTGCGGACACCGCCAGCCGTCGACCTTCACGCCCAGATGAACGACCGCGCCGACGGGCATGTCATCGACCACCACGCCGTCCAGCCGGGCCACGGCGACCCGCTCATCTCCTGCGGGCGTCGCGAGCCAGACGATCTCGCCGGTATCGAGCATCCCGTCGAACGTGCACTCGCAAGGGATCTCGGACCCGTCGTCGAGCACGATGCACACCCCGTACGGCTTCTGGAGCCTGGCAGCCAGCATCACACACGTATGAGCCCACAACGCCCACGAATGCCCGGCCAAGGCCGGGGCGCTCACGCGGCAGCCGCCTTCCGGCCCCCTCGCTGCGCCTTGGCCTTAGTGGACGCCGTCGCGGCCCCGCGCCGGGCGGCGCGCTCGGTGCGGCGAGCCGAAGTGGCCTTGCCTTCCAGGTCCTCGCGGATCTGCACTTCCCGCGCGTACCGGCGGCTGATCCGGACCCCCTTGGCCAGGTAGCCCTTCGCCTCCGAGTAGTCGCCCCGAGGGTCTAGTTCGACGTAGCTGGCGACGCGGCCCCGGCGAAGGACGATGCTGAACCGCGAGCGCTTCTTCGCCTTGCACCGCGGACACACGAACAGCTTCTCGTGCGTGGCGGCCGGGTCGTTGTACGCCTCCAGCAACGGCACCTCGTCCTCGTCCGGGAAGTCGTGCTTGCCCCGGCGACACTTGGCGAACTTCGGATTGCTCTTCAGGTACTCGTCGACGTCGGTCATCTCGTCGTTGTCGTTGGCAGACATGGTGTCCAATCATGTTTCACAGATGTCTCATTTCGTCCGGCGGCGCGGCTTGCTCGCGCGCCTGCCGGGAGCCGGTGCCTCGCGGTCGAGCTGTTCCCACGACGGACTGTCCATTGCGGACCAGACATCATCGAACCAGCGTTCGTACGCTTCGCGGGGAACCGCGCCGCGCTCGCCGAGGTCGGGCCAGCCGTGTCCGCGTGCCCACTCACGCACCCTGCGGCGCGCGGCCGCGAAGCCCTCCAACGTAGCTCGACTGAAAGGCCGTGGGGGATCCATCCACCACGGCTGGCCCCTCACGGGAACCGGGATGATGGTTTCCAGCGGCCCCTTGCCGCGACCATCGACTGGCAGTTGGGCTGATGGCTCGTCGTCATCGTCGCGGACCCGGCGAGCAGCTTTGGTCCAGAACGAAACCATGCGGTCGAAAAGCTCGGCGTCCTCTTCGGACAGCCAACGGGTGAAGGTCTTCTTGCCGAGCGCGAACGTCCGCTTCTTCAAGCCGATCGTCCACTCCAGGAAGTCGCGGTCGAAACGCGCGGCGTTCTCGTCGCACAAGTCGATCAGGAACTTCCTGGCACCCACCTCGAATGCCCGGCTACCGGTCGCATCCTGGGAATTGTCCAGGTCGTCGACCGTGCTGATGATGGTTTGAATCTTCTGCGCCATGCGGGCCTCCCCTCCCTAAGTGGCGTCGTCGTCCCCCCTGCGCTCGCGGTGCGACCGCATCTGGACGACTTTCTGGCATTCCTGCTCGGCCTCGTTCACGGCATCGGCGACGGTGAACGAGTCGGACAAAGCCTTGTGTGCCTCGTACTCGCGCCGGATCTCTGCGGAGATGCGCCCGCGATCGCTGACCGGGAGGCGACGCTCACGCGCCCACTTCCGCACGATCGCGGCGTCTTCCTCCCCGCCATCCTCTGCCTTCTCGCTGGCGCGATCGCGCTTGCGGGTGCCCATCCGTCTCGGTCGGTGAGCGTCGAGTACGTGGTGCACATCCTCCTCGCCGCGGGTCGAGTCAAGATCGACTTGGTACAGCGTGGCGGGTCTGCCGTCGGTTGTTCTCCGGTGGTTGTCGGGAGAGCCACCCTCACCCTCCACAACCACGATCAGAGCTACTTTCCCCATGTAGCTAGCACTTCCTGTCCGGGTCATCTGACATAGGCGCACGGCCTGTGTCTGTCCACCCCCTGATCGGGGGAGTCACTGGAATTACACAACAGTGCTTTTCGATCAGCAACCGATTCCCGAACAGGCCGTCGATCGGACGACAATACCGAAACTTGATTGCGGAGAGTAACGAAAACGCAGGGGCCAGGAGATTCCTGGCCCCTGCGCGTCCTCGGGTGGGCGAGTTTATACCTCGGATGGACTAGGCAATTTTACTCTCAATGACATGTCGATCATCACCTGATCGGCGGTATGTCCTCATGGCGTGTCTGCGAGGTCCTCGGGTTGTCGGAACTGGATTTCGATCGTGTCTGGATTGAACCCGGCACCCCGACGCCCACTCGCGTTCACGGAGACAACCATGAGCGTTTCCACGACGTACCGCCTGATGCTCAACGGTTGAGCCGCCCAGACCGCACCCACATCTTTAACTCCGACCAAGCGCGTCAGGGGCGACTCCACGATGGATGTTGACAGCAGGTTGTCGATCGTCGCCAGCCGGTCCTGCCCGGTCTTGGTGCCGCTAAGCATCTGCGCGCGGTTGATCTGCCCAAGTACCCGGTCCTTGGCCAAGCCGTCGAGCTCGACGCGGATGCCAGCCGCTTCGGCCTGTAGCGCGGCAACGTCGATGTCCGGGTGGGACGGCCGCGGAATGAAGCTCTCCACGAAATCCCGGTCTCGCGCGATCCGGTTAATCAGTGTGGCTTGTACGTAGGTGTCAAGCGCTATGGCATTGCGGCCGAGGTGATTGTCCTTCGTGCAAATGTATCGATGAGGGTACTTCCCCCGCTTGCGGCTACCACCCACGCCGATCTGACACGTCGTTCCATCGCCGTGGATGCCGCACAGGTAGAGGCCCGATCCCATCCACTTCGTCGGTGCGCCGACGCCTGGCCCTCGTGTGCTGCGCGATTCATCAGTAAGCAGACGGACAACCGCCCGGTAGGTCGTCATGTCGACGATCGGCGTGCCGGGCAACCTGCCCACCTCCTCGCCCTTATACACCGAGATGCCAGCGTTGCGTGGCCGGAGCAGGATGCTCCGCAGGGTCGGCGCAGACCAACGGGCACCACTTACAGGCGTGACGTCGCCGTCTCGAAGTTCGGCCGCCAAGGACCGGATGCTCCAGAGCTTGCCTGTCCGTCGGTTTAGCTGGAGTACTCGTATTGAGCAGTCCTTGACGATGGCAGCTTCGACCGCGATTTGGGTCACACCATCATCCTCAAAACCGAACGGGCGCAACCCGCCACCCCAGTCGCCACCCCGGGCCTGACGCTCCCGAGCTAGGGTCACGCGGCGGCTGGTTGCCCGCGAGGCCGCATTCGCGAAGTTCACCATGGTCCGTGCCATCTGGATTTCTGCGTCCGTTCCACCGTCAGTGAAGGTGAGTGAACCGGAGAGGGACCGGGCGTTGACCTTCTTTTCCTCGGTGATGTCGATGAAGTCTTCGAGGTCCCGAGGGTCGCGCATGGTCCGGTCCAGGTCCTCAGCCAGGAGGCCGTTCGCGCGCCCGGCCTGGAGGTGGTCCAGCACTTCTCGAAATCCTGGGCGCACCACCCGCATCGCTGTGGTGCCGTCCGGGAGAAGGACTTTGCGGCGCTTGAACGCCGAGGCGTTCCGGGCCTTCCCGTTCTTTCGGTTGAGGTCGTTCTCGATGATGACTTTGAAGACGTCCCAGCCCTGCCGCGCGGCGAACTCGCGGAGCTTCTGCTCCCGGCTGCTGAAGGTCTTACCGTCCCCGTTATCATCTAGGTCGTCGTCTCGAAGATCCGATAACCGCAGGTAGATGATGGCTTGCACTGGTGAAATGACTGTCCGGGTCATGCCCAAGACCGTCACAAAACCGGTGTGTCATAAACAAGTTTTCGGCCAGCCGGTGTTCACCGCGCTCACGCCACGGGTGTTCCTGGAACTCTTCGACGCCACGGAGGAACCGAAAGCCTGGCTGATCACCTTCGGAGTGGCGCTCGTCCTCGCGGTGGCGAGCCGGTTCGTCCTGTCCTGGCGCGGCACGGCCGCGCTGTTCGCGGCGGGGGTCTTCGCGCTCCTGCCGCCGGTGGTGGTCGGCCACGCGGAGGTCGGGGCGTGGCACGACGTGGCGACGAACGCGATCGTCTGGCACGTGGTGGCCGCCTCGGTCTGGGTCGGCGCGCTGGTCGCTTTCCTTACCTCGCGCGGAAAAGACCCGGAGATCGTGCGCCGCCGCTACCACCGGCTCACCGTGATCTGCTGGCTCGTGCTCGGCGTTTCCGGGATTGTGGAAGGGTTCCTGCTGACAGGACCGGACGGGTTCACCGGCCGCTACGGCCTGTTCGTGCTCGCCAAGGCGGCCGGGTTCGCGGTGCTCGGCGTGGCGTGCGCGTGGTTGCGGCGGCGGCTGCCTTCCCGTGCCGTGGCGGTCGAACTCGCCGTGCTCGCGGTGATGACGGCCGTGTCGGCCGGGCTCGCCCGCATCCCGCCGCCGACGTTCTTCACCCGCGCGCCCTCGGCGCAGAACACCATCCTCGGCTACGAGGTCCCCGACCCGCCGACCGTGCTGAGGATGGTGCTCGGCTGGCGGTTCGACCTCGTGTTCGGCACGGTCGCCGTCGTCGCCGCCGCGCTCTACCTGTTCGGGATGCGCAGGCTGCGGCGCCGCGGTGACACCTGGCCGGTCGGCCGCGCGGTGGCGTGGATCGGCGGCTGGGCGGTGGTCGTCGTGGTGACCTCCTCCGGGGTCGGCGTGTACGCGCCCGCGATGTTCAGCACGCACATGGCCGTCCACATGGCACTGACCATGCTCGCGCCGGTGCTGCTCGTGCTCGGCGGCCCGGTGACGCTGGCTTTGCGCGCGCTGCCCGCGACGGATCGCGCCGGTCCGGCGGGGCCACGCGCCTGGCTGCTCGCGCTCGTGCACTCACCGCTGGCGCGGTTCCTCACACATCCGCTCGTGGCGGCCGTGGTGTTCGTCGGCTCCTACTACGTGCTGTACTTCAGCGGCCTGTTCGGCGAAGCGATGCTGTACCACTGGTCGCACCAGCTGATGAACGCCCACTTCCTGGTCACCGGCTACCTGTTCTACTGGCTGGTGATCGGCGTCGACACCGGCCCGAGGACGTTGCCGCACCTGGCGCGGCTCGGGCTGGTGTTCTCGGTGATGCCGTTCCACGCCTTCTTCGGCGTCATCGTGATGAACAAGCAGGACCTGATCGGCGAGACCTTCTACCGCTACCTCGGCGTGCTGTGGAACCCCGATCTGCTCGCCGATCAGCGGCTCGGCGGCGGGATCGCTTGGGCCGCCGGGGAAATCCCGCTCGTGCTGGTGATGATCGCGCTTCTCGCGCAGTGGGCGCGCCACGACGATCGCGAGGCGCGCCGCGTCGACCGGCGCCTTGATTCGGGCGCCAGCGACGAATTCGACGCCTACAACGCCATGCTCGCCAAGCTGAGTGGTAAGGGAAACAAGACATGACGGTGACCGCGCCAGCCGGATCCGACCGGGCCGAGCTGCTGATCGGCGGCATGACCTGCGCCGCCTGCGCCGCCCGCGTGCAACGCGCGCTGAACAAGCTCGACGGGGTCGAAGCCACGGTCAACTTCGCCACGGAGAAGGCTTCAGTCCGGTACTCCGGCGATCTCGACGCGGTCATCGCGCGCGTCGAAAAGGCCGGATACACCGCGGAACCGGTCGAGTCCGAAGTGGACGAAGACAGGCACGGCGCCCGCGCGCTGGACTTCCGGCGCCGGATGACCGTCGCGGCCGTGCTGTCGATCCCGTTGTGCGACCTGTCCATCACGCTCGCGCTGGTGCCGTCGCTGCGCTTCCCCGGCTGGGACTGGCTGTGCCTGGTGCTGGCCGTCCCGGTGGTGTTCTGGGCCGCGCTGCCGTTCCACCGCGCCGCGCTGCGCAACCTCCGGCACAGATCGTCCGGTATGGACACCCTGGTGTCGCTGGGCATGGTGGCCTCGTTCGGCTGGTCGTGCTTCTCGCTCGTGTTCGGCACCTCGTCGGAACCGGTTTACTGGCTCGGGTTCGGCCTCGCGGACTCGGGGGCCAGCACGCTCTACTTCGACGTCGCCGCGGGCGTGGCGACGTTCCTGCTCGCGGGCCGGTACTTCGAAGCGCGCTCGCGGCGCAGCGCCGCCGGGCTGCTGAGCGCGCTGGAAGCGTTGGCGGCCAAGGAAGTCCGGGTGCTGGCCGACGGCGCGGAGCGGATGATCGCGATCGAGGAACTGCGGCGCGGCGACGAGTTCGTGGTCAAACCGGGCGAGCGGGTCGCGGCGGACGGCGTGGTCGTCGACGGAAACTCCACTGTGGACACCAGCGCGGTGACGGGGGAGCCGGTGCCAGCCGAGCTGTCCGCGGGCGACCGCGTGGTCGGCGGCACCACCAACGTCAGCGGCAGGCTGGTGATCGAGGCGACCCACGTGGGCGCGGATTCGCAGCTTGCCCGGATGAGCACGGCTGCCGAGCAGGCGCAGGCGCGCAAGGCCAACGTGCAGAAGCTCGTCGACCGGGTGTGCGCGGTGTTCGTGCCCGCCGTGCTGGTGCTCGCCGCGGGCACCCTCGCCGCCTGGCTGCTGACCGGGCATTCCGGCGCGACCGCGTTCGGCGCCGCGGTGTCGGTGCTGATCATCGCCTGCCCGTGCGCGCTGGGACTGGCCACCCCGACCGCGCTGATGGCGGGCGTCGGCCGCGGTGCACAGCTCGGCATCCTGATCAAGGGCCCGGACGCGCTCGAAGCCACCCGCGCGGTCGACACCGTGGTGCTCGACAAGACCGGGACGATCACCACCGGCCGGATGGCGGTGACCGCCGTGCACCCGATGCCCGGCGTCGCCCACGCGGAGCTGCTCGCCGTCGCGGGCGCGGTCGAATCCTGTTCGGAGCACGCGATCGCGACGGCGATCGTGCGCGCCGCCGGCGAGGAAAACCTCCCTTCCGCGACCGAATTCGAGGCGCTGCCGGGATTGGGCGCCCGTGCCACCGTCGAAGGCCGCGCGGTCCTGCTCGGGCGCGAGCGGCTGCTCGCCGAGCACGGTGTCGAAGTACCGGACAGTCTGAAAAGGACGGTCGACGAGGAAGCGGAACGCGGCGCGACGGTGGTGTTCGTGGCCGCCGAAGGCACCGCGATCGGCGCCTTCGCCGTGCGGGACGAGATCAAACCTTCGGCAAACGCCGCGGTGGCCGCGCTGCACCGGCTGGGCCTGCGCACCGTCCTGCTGACCGGCGACCACGAGGCGACCGCGCGCGCCGTCGCCGCGGCGGCCGGGATCGAAGAGGTGTACGCCGGGGTCCTGCCCGCGGAGAAGGCGGCGACCGTGGAACGCCTGCGCGCGCGGGGCCGCACCGTCGCCATGGTCGGGGACGGCATCAACGACGCGGCCGCGCTCGCCACCGCCGATCTCGGGCTCGCGCTCGCCGACGGCACGGACATCGCGATGAAGGCGGCCGACGTCATCGGAGTGCGCGAAGACCTGCGCGTGGTTCCCGACGCGGTCCGCCTCGCGCACCGCACGCTGCGCACGATCCGCGGGAACCTCGCCTGGGCGTTCGGCTACAACCTCGCCGCGCTGCCGCTGGCCGCGTTCGGGTTGCTCAACCCGTTGATCGCCGGTGCCGCGATGTCCGTGTCCTCGCTGCTCGTCGTCTCGAACAGCCTTCGCCTGCGGAACTTCTCCGGCGTTCGGTGATCCTCAGGCGCCAGGCAGCTGGGTCGTGGGCAGATCGAGCGCGGCCGGTTCGGGCGCCGGTGCCTTGGGGCGCCGGTCGCGGAAGATCCAGCCGCCGATCAGCCCGCCGCCGAAGCCGAACGCATGCGCCTGCCAGCCGATGCCTTCCTGCGGGAGCAGCGAGGCGAACTGGTAGGCGAAGCACAGCGCCATCACGAGCCCGAGCACGATGTCGATCAGGTGCCGGTCGAACAGGCCGCGCACCAGGATGTAGCCGAAGTAGCCGAACACCACGCCGCTCGCGCCCGCGCCGACGGTGCCGGGGGCCTGGGTGAACCACGCGCCGACGCCCGCGGTGACCGCGATCAGCGCCGTCACGCCGAGGAACTTCTTCACCCCGCGGTAGGCGGCGAGGAAGCCGAAGATGAACAACGGGCCCGAATTGCCTTCGATGTGGTTCCAGCTGAAATGCAGGAACGGGGAGCTGAACACCTTGGGCAGCGAATCGAGCTCCCTCGGCTCGATGCCGTAGTCCCTGCTCAGCCCGTAGTCGTCGAGGGAGTTGAAGATCTGCAGCACCCAGATGACGGCGAGAAAACCGACCATGACCCAGAGCGCCTTCTTCGCCTCCGCGATCATCGCCTCGGCGCTGCCGCCCGGTCTCGTGTCGATGGTGCTCATCGTGGTCCTCCCCAGCCGTGGTCTTCCCTGTGCGAAGGATAGCCCGTGTAAGGTGAGTTCCGAATCGGAACTCACTGAGGGGGAGCATGCTTGCCGGAGACTTCGACTACGAGACCCATGGCGGCGGATACGCGGTGCGGCGGCGCACCGATCCGAGGATCGCGGCGCGCGTGCACGCCGCGCTCGGTGACGCCCGCACCGTGCTGAACGTCGGCGCGGGCGCCGGTTCGTACGAGCCGGAGGACCGCGACGTGATCGCGGTCGAGCCGTCCAGGGTGATGCGGGCCCAGCGGCGCACGCCCGCGGTCGACGCGGTCGCCGAGGACCTCCCGTTCGACGACGGCAGCTTCGACGCCGTGATGGCGACCGTGACCATCCACCAGTGGCCGGATCTCGAGCGCGGCCTGCGGGAACTGCGCCGCGTCAGCAGGGGACCGGTGGTCATCCTGACCTTCGACGGCGACGCGGGCGGCGACTTCTGGCTCGCCGACTACGTGCCGGAGCTGATCGCCGTCGAACGCGGCCGGTACCCGGCGCTCGACGCGGTCACCGAAGTCCTCGGCGGTGACTGCGCGGTGACGAAGGTGCCCGTGCCGATCGACTGCGTGGACGGGTTCACCGAGGCCTTCTACGCCAGGCCGGAACGCCTTCTCGACCCGGAGGTGCGCCGGTCCCAGTCCGCGTGGGGCTTCCTCGAGCCCGCGGTGATCGAGCGGTTCGCCGCGAAACTGCGCGAGGACGTCGAATCGGGGGACTGGGACCGGCGCTACGGATTCCTGCGGTCACAGCCGGAGTACCTGGGTTCGCTCCGGCTGATCACCGCGTGGCCGCGCTGACGCTCAGCGGCAGGTGTCCGGGTTCGGGGACACGAGCGGGTCGGCCGACGGCACCGACTTCAGGTCCATCGTCCGCTGCGGCGTGGCGACCCCGTCGCGGACCTGGTAGGTGGTGCGGCTCCCGGTGTAGGTGATCGGGTTCGCCGAAATGTCGTCGGCCTCGGCGGCGACCGAGGTCAGTTCGCGGCTCGGAACGTCCGCGCACGCGTACCCGGTGCGCGCGGCCAGCCCGCCGCCTTCGTTCAGCATCAACGCCTT
The DNA here is from genome assembly GCF_018736145.1 of Amycolatopsis sp. CA-230715. GTDB lineage: Bacteria > Actinomycetota > Actinomycetes > Mycobacteriales > Pseudonocardiaceae > Amycolatopsis. The sequence continues at coordinate 2,331,593 of NZ_CP059997.1, read as the reverse complement.
GCCGTCCGGCGTGGTCAGCTGGCGGAACCCGGTGCCGTCGAAGTCCCAGACGCCGAACCAGTCGGTGTTGGCGCCGACGGAGTACCGGACGACCAGGTCCGCGGCGCCGTCGCCGTTGAAGTCGGCCACGCGCAGCGGTGACACGGTCCCGGCGAACCCGTCGCCGGGGACGTTCGCGTGCACGGTCTTCCCCTCGACGGTCGTGCTGAGGTCCATGGCGTCACCGGACTTCGTGAGCGTGACCGTTTCGAGGGTCCCGTTGCCGTCGAGGTCCGCCTGCGCGGTGGCCCGCTGCGGCGGCTCGCTCGCCGACGCGCTCCCCGCGGTGGCGGCCAGCGCCGCGGCCACGACCCCCGTCAGCACCGCGATCCCCCGTACTCGTGCACCCATGATCGTCTCCTCCCTGTTTCGTTCGTGGTTCACGAACTTGACTTACACAAGGGGAGACGTTCACTTGATCGTCCGCGTGCACCGTTCGTGGATTTGGTCACCGAAAAGCAACCAGTGCGGCGCCGGCACGTCCTAATTGCTGAACACGGCGAGCATCATGAACACGCCCAGCAGCCAGTCCTTGGTCAGCCGCCACAGCGTCGGCCTGCCGCCGGTGTCGTCCCGGACCAGCCGCAGCCCGCACAGCGCCTTGCCGAGCGTGGTCGTCACCGCCCACTGCACGAAGATCCGGTGCACGAGCGACAGCACGACGAACGCCCCGATCCCGATGGGGATCGCGTTGCCCGAGAACTGTTCGAACCTGGGCACTTTCGCGACCGCGAGCGCCGCGCCCGCACCGCCGCCCGCGTGCAGGAGCAGATCGATCAGGAACCCCACGCCCACGCGCCATCCCCTCGGCGACGGGTACCGCGGATCGCCGTCCTCGCCGTGCTTTCCCCAGCCGTGGAAATTGCTCGGCGGACCGTACTCGCGAAGGCGTTTCACGTCGCGACGCCGGACCGCCACCGTTTCGAATTTGCCACTCGGACGCGGTGGCCGCGGCGGCGGAGGTGGTGGCGTCTGGGGGTAGCTGGGCGCCTGACCGGTGCTGGGAACGCTCATGGCATCGCATGCTTCCCGATGGGGCCTCCTTTCGTTCGCGCTTTCGCCGAATTCGCCGAATTCGCCGAAGGGTGAAACCGGCTTACCGGACAAGCCGGAAGAACGCGCGGACGTCCTCGACGAAATCCCCCGGCCGCTCGAAGGCGCCGAAATGGCCGCCGCGATCGAGTTCGTGCCAGAACCGGATATCGGTGAACCGCCGTTCCGCCCACCGCCGCGACGGCAGCGGCACCTCCTTCGGGAACACCGACGCGCCGACCGGAACGTCCACAGTGGACTCGTACTCGGCGGTGAACCAGCCCATCACCTGCTGGATGCTCTCCCAGTACAGCCGTGCCGCGGAGGCGCCCGTGCCAGGGAGCCAGTACAGCATCACGTTGTCGAGCAACTCGTCCCGGCTGAGCACCTCGCCGAGGTCGCCGTCGTGATCGGCCCACGACCAAAACTTCTCGACCAGCCACGCGCACAGTGCCGCGGGGGAGTCGACGAGCCCGTAGCCCAGCGTCTGCGGGCGCGTGGCCTGCTGGGCGGTGTACCCGGCTTCGACCCGTTGCCGTTCCTTCAACCGGGCGAGGCTGGCGAGTTCGGCATCCGTGAAGTGGCCGTCCTGGCCGGGAACGGGCCCGGCGATCGGCGGCGCGAGGTGGATCCCCGCGACGTGCGCCGGATCGTGCTGCGCGAGCAGGGTGGTGATGCTGCTGCCCCAGTCGCTGCCCTGCGCGCCGAACCGGTCGTACCCCAGCCGTGCCATCAGTGTCGCCCACGCCGCGGCGATCCGGCCGATGGTCCAGCCGGTCCCGGCCGGTTTGCCGCTGAACCCGTACCCCGGCAGGGACGGGCACACCACGTGGAAGGCGTCCGCCGCGTCGCCGCCGTGCGCGACCGGATCGGTCAGCGGGCCGAGCAGCTTCTGGAACTCGATGATCGAGCCGGGCCAGCCGTGCGTCAGCACGAGCGGGAACGCTTCGGGATGCGGGGAGCGGACGTGCTGGAAGTGCACGTCGATCCCGTCGATCTCGGTGCGGAACTGACCGGACGCGTTGAGCCTGCGCTCGGTGGCCCGCCAGTCGTATTCGTTCGCCCAGTACGCGCACAATCCGCGGAGGTAGCCCAGCGGCACGCCCTGCGTCCAGCCGGGCACCGTGGCTTCCTCCGGCCAGCGCGTCCGGTTCAGCCTCTCCCGCAGATCGTCCAGTTGGGCCTGCGGCACGTCGAGCTGCCATGGAATGACGGTGTCCGGCATGTGCTCTCCCCCGAGTAGCTGGTGTTGTCATTCCAGTCTATTCGGCGGGACCGACAGAAATGCGCTCCGGTCCATTGTGGACGCTGGATCGCCGGGGAGTAGAATGTGCGCACCGGTTCAGGACGGCGCGACATCCGCGAACCCGGTCGCGCGTTCGAACGCGTTCGCCGCGTGCAGCAGTGCGAGATCGGCCCCGTGCGGGCCGATGATCTGCAGCCCGACCGGCAGCCCGCCGCTGAAACCCGCGGGGATCGACAACGCGGGCGAGCCGGTCGCCGAAACGAGCGTCGCCGCCCGCATCCAGTCGAGATAGGTGTCGAACGTCGTGTCGCTGACCGCGCGCGGATACTCCAGCTCGGCCGGGAAGGGCAGAACCTGCGTCGCGGGCGCGATCAGCAGGTCGTGCCGGCCGAAGAAGCCGGTGACCGCGGCGTGCAGCCGCCGCCTCGCGCGGGTCGCGGACATCAGGTCGGCGCCGGTCAGCGCCAACCCCTTTTCGAGGTTCCAGACCAGCGCGTCCTTGATGTCCCCGCGATGCTCCGGCAGCAGGTCCCCGTACTTGAGCGCGAGGTCGAACGCGCGCGTGGTGGAGAAGACCTCGTCCGCGTCGCGGAGATCGGGGCACGCCTCCTCGACGGTCGCGCCGAGCCGCTCGAACACCGGCAGGACACCCGTGAGCACGTCGAGCACCTCCCGTTCGATCGGCACCGCGAGGCCGAAGTCCGGGGTCCAGCCGATCCGCACACCGGGCAGGTCCTCGCGCAACGCGACGTCGAACACCGAGCCCGGCTCGGTGAGCGCGGCCGGATCGCACCGGTCGGGCCCGGCGACGCACGCCATCACGTACGCGACGTCCGAGGTCCGCCTGGCCAGCACGCCCGCCCTCCCCAGCCACGAATACGGCTCCTCCGAAGGAATGCGGCCCGCGGACGGTCGCAACCCGGCGAGGTTGCAGAACGCGGCGGGTGTGCGCACCGACCCGCCCATGTCGCTGCCGTCCCCGGCCGGCTGGATCCGCGCCGCGATCGCCGCGGCCGTGCCGCCGCTGCTCCCGCCCGCGCTCCTCGACGGGTCGTACGGGTTGACCGTCGTCCCGAACACCGGGTTGAAGGTGTGCGAACCCGCCGCGAACTCCGGCACGTTCGTCTTCCCCGTCGTGACCACGCCCGCGGCCTTCAGCCGGGCGATCACCAGCGAATCGCTCGCCGGTACCCGGTCGCGGTGCAGCGGCGACCCGAACGTGGTCCGCAGGCCCGCGGTGTCGTGGGTGTCCTTGTGCGCCATCGGGACACCGTGCAACGGCCCGAGCGGACCGCCCGCCATGGTGCGCTCGTCCGCGGCGGCGGCCGCTGCCCGCGCGCCTTCCTCGTCGAGCGTCACCACCGCGTTGATCGCGGGGTTCACCTCGGCGATGCGGGCGAGATGCGCGTCGAGCAGCTCCCTCGCCGAGAACTGGCGGCTCCGGATGCCCTCGGCCTGCTCGCGGGCGGTCATGGCCTCGAATTCGGTGTCCACCGAGCCGACATTAGGCCGTCGCGCCGATCATGCAATGGTGTCGGCTGGCTCCTTCCCGCCTCGCGCGAACTCGGCGGCGAACCGTTCCTCGCCGAGCGCCGCGCGTGCCGAGGCTTCGATCCGGTCGACGTCCCCGCGTTCGCCCTCGGGCAGCGGCGTGCCCACCGACGCCCGTTTCGCCGCGGCGGCGCCCAGTAGCGCGGCCGCCGCCCGGTGGTCGCCGGACAGCGCCATCGCGCCCGCGAGGCCTTCCATACCCAGCGCGACCGCCCTCGGGTCTCCCGTCCGTTCGGCCACCGCGAGGCCTTCCCGCTGGAGTTCGGTGGCTTTCGCGGCGTCACCCCGCAGCTCCGCGATGAACCCGAGTTCGGCGAGGATCAGCGCGCTGCCGCCTTCGAACCCACCCCCGCGGTGCCAGGCGAGCACGGAGTTCAGGTGCTTTTCGGCGACGTCGAGCTTCCCTTCGCGCCGGGCGCCCAGCGCGAGCCCGGTTTCGGCGTAGACCTCGGCCGGTTTGAACCGCTGCTCGACCGCGTGGTGCAGGGCCCGCCGGTGGAAGTCCGCCGCCGTCGCGAAATCCCCGCGCAGCATGGCCACCCTGCCGAGCCACGAGAGCTGGTACGACATCTCCGGCCACAGCCCGAGTTCCTGCGCCAGGCGCAACCCGTCCCGGTGCAGGCTCGCCGCGCGGTCGTAGTCCCCGGAGAGCTGGGCGAGCACCCCGAGCGCGAACGCCGCCTGCAGCTGCCCCCACCGGTCGCCGACGCGGTCGAACAGCTCCGCGCTGCGGGTGGCGTCGCGTTCGGCCACGGCGAAATCGCCCGAAGCCATCGCGTGGTTGGCCGTGTCGCTGAGCGCGGCGGCGATGCCCCACGAGAAGTCGATGCGGCGGAACCGGGACAGCGCCTGACCGGTCAGGCGCTGCCCTGCCGGGATCTTGCCCACGGTGGCCAGCACGTGGCCGAGGAACCACAGCACCTTGCCCTGCACGGCCGGATCGTCGATGCGCTGCGCTTCCCCGAAGGCGGTTTCGTCGACACCTTCCCCTTCCAGCACCGCGATCCCGGCCTGCCACGCCAGCGCGCTGGCCCGCGTGGTTTCGGTGGCCTCGCCCGGGGCGGACAACGCGGACCGCAGGGACCGCCTCGCCTCCGGCAGCCGTCCGCGCAGGAACCAGTACCACGCCATCGTCGTGGCGAGCCGCAGCGCGAGCTCGGCTTCCCCTTGGCGGATCAGGGTTTCCAGCGCCGCGCGCACGTTCGCGGCGTCGACGTCCACTTTGAGCAGCCACCGCTGCTGGTCCGGCCCGCGCAGCCCGGCTTCGGCCCGCTCGGCGAAGTCCAGGTAGTGACGCGCGTGCCTGGCGAGCAGGTCTTCCGACTCGCCTGCCTCGCGCGCCCGTTCGAGGCAGTAGGCCGCCACGGATTCGAGGAGCCGGTACCGCGGCGCGCCCTGCTGGTCGAACTGGCTCACCACGAGCGATCTGCCGACCAGCCCGGAGAGCAGGCCGAGTACCTCGCCTGGCGCGACCCCGGCGCCGGAGCACACCGCCTCCGCCGCTTCCAGCCCGCAGCTTTCCGCGTGCACGGCGAGGCGGCGCAGCACGATCCGCTCCGGTTCGGTCAGCAGTTCCCAGCTCCAGTCGATCATCGCGCGCAGCGTGCGCTGGCGGGCCGGTGCGTCCCGGAGCCCGCCGTCGAGCAGGCGGAACCGGTCGTCGAGCCGGTTGAGCAGTTCGGCCGCGCCCAGCGCCCTGATCCTGGTCGCGGCCAGTTCGAGCGCGAGCGGGATCCCGTCGAGCTTCCGGCAGATCGCCGCGACCGCCGCCGCGTTTCCGGTGCCGAGCGCGAAACCGGGTGCCGCCGCGCTCGCCCTCGCGGTGAACAGCTCGACCGCGGGGGACTCCCGCACCGCCGCGAGCACGTCCTCCGCCGCGTGCCCCGGTTGGAGGCTCGCCGTGCCGGGCACCTCCAGCGGCGGCACCGCCCACACCACCTCACCGGCGAGCCCGAGCGGTTCCTGGCTGGTGGCCAGCACGCGCAGCCCCGGCACCGCGCGCAGCAGCCTCGCCGCGAGCGCCGCGACCGGGGCCACGAACTGCTCGCAGTTGTCGAGCACGAGCAGGATTTCCTTGGCGCGCAACGCTTCTTCGATCCGGTTCGCCAGGTCCCCCGAGGCGCCCGTCGGATCGGCGCGGATGCCGAGCGAGGACGCGGTCACCTCCGTCATCCACTCCTCTGGCGGGCACGACACCGCCGCGCAGCCACCCCGGTCGAGGCCCGCGAACTCGATGAGCCACGCGCCGTCCCCGAACGCGTCCGCGAGCCCGTTCGCCGTTTCCACCGCCAGCCGCGTCTTGCCGACCCCGCCCGGCCCCGTGAGGGTGACCAGGCGTGTCTCGCCCAGCCTGTCCCGCACCGCTCGCACGGCGGTGCCCCTGCCGACCAGCGGGGTCAGCGGGACCGGCAGGTTCGTCCGCGGCGGCGCGCTCTCGCCGCTTTCGCCGCTTTCGCCCAGCGCCGGATCCTGGGTGAGGATCGCCTGGTGCAGCTCGGTGATCGCGGGGCCGGGCGTCAGGCCGAGCTCGTCGGCGAGCCGGTCGCGCAGTTCGCGGAAGCCGTCGAGCGCTTCGGTCTGCCGCCCTGACCGGTAGAGCGCGCGCAGGTGCAGCCCGCGCAGCCGCTCGCGCACCGGGTTCGCCGCGACGAGATCGGCCAGCTCGCCCACCAGTTCGTGGTGTTCGCCGAGATCGAGTCGCGCCTCCGCCCGGTCCTCCCTCGCCGCGAGCAGATCCTCGTCGAGCAGCCGGATCGCCGGCGCGGCGAACGGTTCGTCGGCGAAATCGGCGAGCGCGGGACCGCGCCACAACGCGAGCGCCTCGGCCAGCAGCGCCGACTTGGCCGCGGCGCCGGGGGCCAGCCGGGCGCGGGACACGAGCGCGTGGAAACGCCCGACGTCGACCGACTCCGGCTCGATCCGCAGCACGTACCCCGCGGGTTCGAAGGCGACCAGCTCGCGTCCGCCCTCCTCCGCGGTTTCCAGCGCGCGCCGCAGCTGCGAGACCTTCGTCTGCAGGGTGTTCGCCGGTTTGCCCGGCGGCCGGTCGCCCCACAGGTCGGCGGCGAGCCGGTCCGCCGAGACCGCGCGACCCGGCCGCAGGAGCAGGTTCGCCAGCAGGGCGCGCACCTTCACCTCCGGGACCCGTACCGGTGTCCCGTCGGTCCTCCACACGGCCAAGGGGCCCAGCAGTCCGAATCGCACACCGCGAAGGTAGCCCGTCCCACCGACAACGACCGCTGACGACGGACCGTGCGTGAACCCCCAGCGAACCGTGCGCGGCCCCCGGCACGGTGGACGACGTCGGGCTCAGAAGGCGAACGACGACTGGAAAGGAAGGGCAGATGCCTGAAGGACACCTGTCTGATGGCGGCAAACAGGCCGTGACCGTGCTCGGGCTCGGCGCGATGGGCAGCGCGCTCGCGGAGACGCTGCTCGGCGCGGGGCACCCGGTGACGGTGTGGAACCGTTCCTCCGGCAAGGCGGAACCGCTCGTCGAACGCGGCGCGGTGCGGGCGGGCAGCGCCGCGGAGGCGATCGCCGCGAGCAGGCTCGTGCTCGTCTGCCTGCTCGACTACCGCTCCGTGCACGAGGTGCTCGACGCCGGAGCGGTGTCCGGCAAGGTACTGGTGAACGTCACGAACGGCACTCCGGCGCAGGCGCGCGAACTGGCCGGGTGGGCGGCCGAGCACGACGCCGACTACCTCGACGGCGGCATCATGGCCGTCCCGCCGATGATCGGCGGCCCCGGCGCGTTCCTGCTCTACAGCGGTTCGCGGGCGGCGTTCGACACCTACCGCGGGCCGTTGGACGCGCTCGGCGAGAGCCACTATCTCGGTGCCGATCCCGGGCTCGCGCCACTGCACGACATCGCGCTGCTCACCGGGATGTACGGGATGTTCATCGGTGTGCTGCAGGCGTTCGCGCTGGTGCGCGGCGAAAACGGTGAGGTGACGGCGTTCGCGCCGATGCTCGGCCGGTGGCTGACCGCGATGAGCGGGTTCACCGAGCGTTCCGCGGAGCAGGTCGACAAGGGCGATTACACCATCGGCGTGGTGTCGAACCTCGCCATGCAGGCGGCCGGGTTCGGCAACCTGCTCGCGGCCGCGGCGGATCGCGGCGTCAGCGCCGAACTGATGGCGCCCTTGCAGGCGCTGATGGACCGCAGGGTCGCCGGCGGTCACGGCGACGAGGACATCACCGGCGTCATCGAACTGCTGAAGGTTTCCGAGAAAGAAGGGGCGAAGTGAACATGAGCGCGGAGAAGGATCCGGTCACCGTGATCGGGCTGGGGCCGATGGGCCAGGCGATGGTGCGGGCGTTCCTGACGGCGGGGCATCCCACCACCGTGTGGAACCGCACGGCGTCGAGGGCGGACGCCGTGGTCGCCGAGGGGGCGGTGCGCGCGCCTTCCGCCGCCGAGGCGCTGGCCGCCGGGAAGCTGGTCGTGCTCAGCTTGACGGACTACGACGCGATGTACGCGATCCTGGGCGAGGTGGGTGACGCGCTCCGCGGCCGCGTCGTGGTCAACCTCAGCTCGGACACCCCGGGGCGGGCGAGGGAAGCGTCCGCGTGGCTCGCCGAACGCGGTGCGGAACACCTTCCCGGCGGCATCATGGTGCCTGCCGAACTGGTCGGCACCGAGAGCTCGTACGTGTTCTACAGCGGCCCGAAGGCCGAGTTCGACCGGTACGAGCCGGTGCTGCGGGCGATCGGGCGGCCGGACTTCCGCGGCACCGACCCGGCGCTGGGGCAGGCGTTCTACCAGGCGCAGCTGCACGTGTTCCTGACCTCGCTCGCCGCCTACCTCGAATCCGTCGCGTTGCTCGGCTCGCTGGGCGTCACCGCCGAGACTTTCCTGCCGTACGCGAAGGACCTGTTCGACATGATGTCCTACTACCTGCCCGAGGCGTCGAAGAACCTCGACAGCGGCGATCACCCCGGTGACGCGGCGAACGTGACGATGATGGGGGCGACCGCCGACCACATCCTCGGCGCGGTGGCCGAAGCGGGTATCGACGGACGGCTGCCCGCCGCGGTGAAAGCGCTCTACGACGGCGCGATCGAGGATGGGCGCGGAAAGGAGAGCTGGACGAGCCTGGTCGAGATCATCAAGAAGCCCGCCTGACCACCGCCGGCTCCGATCATCCACAGTGGACTCTCCGGGCGGCCGGACGCGGCCGCCCGGAGGTGGCGAAGGCACCCTACCTCCGAAGGCTGGGCGACAGGGCCCGCGCCGGGCATCATGGCGGTGCACTTCCCAGGCGACCGCGAAGGAAGAAATGCCCTACGACGTCGAAGCCGTTCGTGCCCAGTTCCCCGCGCTCCAGTCGGGGGTCGCCCATTTCGACGGTCCCGGCGGGTCCCAGGTGCCCGCCGTGGTCGCCGACGCGGTGCGCGCCACGCTGATCTCGCCGATCGCCAACCGGGGGCGGGTCACCGCCGCGGAACGGTTCGCCGAGGACGTCGTCCAGGCGGCCCGGCACGCGATGGCGGACCTGCTGGGGGCGGACGCGCGCGGGATCGTGTTCGGCCGCAGCATGACCCAGCTGACCTACGATTTCGCTCGCGCGCTCGCCAAGACCTGGGCGGCCGGTGACGAGGTGGTGGTCACCCGGCTCGACCACGACGCGAACGTGCGGCCGTGGGTGCAGGCGGCCGAGTCGGTGGGGGCGATCGTGCGCTGGGCCGATTTCGATCCCGGCACCGGTGAACTGGAACCCGGCGCCGTCGACGCGGTGCTGAGCGACCGGACCAGGCTGGTCGCGGTCACCGGTGCGTCGAACCTGATCGGAACCAAACCCGAGCTGGCGCCGATCATCGCGCGCACCCACGAGTCCGGTGCGCTGTGCTACGTCGACGGGGTGCACCTCACCGCCCACGAACCGGTCGACGTCCAGCGCCTGGGCGCGGACTTCTACGCCTGCTCGCCGTACAAGTTCTTCGGGCCCCATTGCGGTGTCGTCGCCGGGCGCCCGGACGTGCTCGAAGAACTCCACCCGGACAAGCTGCTGCCGTCGACGAACGACATCCCGGAACGCTTCGAGTTCGGCACCCTGCCCTACGAACTGCTCGCGGGCACCACGGCCGCGGTCGACTTCCTCGCGAGCCTGTGCCCCTCGCCGGGGGACGACCGGGGGACGAGCCTCGTCCGCGCGATGTCCGCGATCGCCGATCACGAGGACCGGCTGCGCGCCGTCGTCGAGACCGGGGTCGACGAACTTCCCGGCGTGGTGCGGTATTCGCGTGCCAAGGCCCGCACGCCCACCGTGCTGCTCGGGTTCGACGGCCGCGATCCGCGCGCCGCGTACGAGTTCCTGGCGGCGGCGGGTGTCAACGCGCCCGCCGGGTGCTTCTACGCGGTGGAGGCGTCGCGGCGGCTCGGGCTCGGAGATACCGGCGGGCTGCGTGCCGGGCTCGCGCCGTACACGACCGACGAGGATGTCGTGCGTCTCTTGAGCGGGCTGGCCGGTTTCCTTCGCGGCTGAGATTGTTTACACTCCCTCCCACGGCATCGCGCGTTGGTCACCGTCTGGGTGAGCGTGGAGGTGCCCGTGAGATGCCCGCGGAGGCATTGCTCAGTGTCAGTTTCAGAATCCGTACCAGTTTCAGTCGAATTGAACCATCTCATCATCACGGCCCTGGACAACCGGGTTTCCGCCGAATTCCTGGCGAACATCCTCGACCTCGAAGTCGGGGCCGGATGGGGTCCCTTCATTCCGGTGGAGACGACCAACGGGGTCCGGCTGGATTTCGCGACCATTCCGCAGGATGACATGGCCCTGCAGCATTACGCGTTCCTCGTTTCCGAGGAGGCGTTCGACGGAATACTGGGTCGCATCAAGGAGTCCGGTGTGGACTTCGCCGCGGACCCGCAGTTCACGAAACCCCGGGAAATCAACTACAACCACGGTGGCCGTGGGGTGTACTTCATGGACCCGGCCGGGCACGGCATGGAGGTCATCACCCAGCCGTACGGGGCCGATCTGAAGTAGCCGGTGGCGCCGGGGCCGATTCCGGCTCCGGCGTCTCCTCGCTCGCGAGGGAGCGGAGGTGGCCGCGATACCACGCGCCCCACCGGTCGAAATCGCAGATCAGCGACTTCAGGCTCTCGCCGGCGGGGGTGAGGCGGTACTCCGTTCTCGGTGGGGCCTCGGCGTACGCGGTGCGCAGGACCAGCCCGTCGTCGGAGAGCTCGCGCAGCTGGCGGGTGAGCATGCGCTGGGTGATACCCGGCATCGCGCGCTTCAGCTCGCCGAACCGGTGCGGTCCGGTGTCGAGGTATTTCACGATGAGCAGCTTCCATTTCCCGCCGAGCACCGCCAGTGCCACTTCGACGTCGCAGAAGTCGGCCATCTCTTCGATGCGTTCGCGCACCCGAACCTGCCTCATGAAGCCGATACTACCGTGCGCCATTTCACGGCAGCCCGCTCGAATTACTCGCCAGCGAAGGTATACCGCGTGTGCCTATGGCACCGGAATCACCGTACTTGACCCGGTGCTCGCGGTAACCGAAAAAAGGCTCGTGACCGATCTGAACCCCGTTCGCTGGCTGGTGCTGGCGATCCTGTGCGTGAGCCTGCTGCTCGCCGGCCTCGACCTGACCGTGCTGCATGTCGCGGTGCCGAGCCTCGCCGCCGATCTGGCGCCGAGCGGACCGGCGCTGCTGTGGATCGTCGACGCCTATTCCCTGACCGTGGCCGCGTTCCTGGTGGTGTGCGGTGCGCTGGCCGACCGCGCAGGCCGCCGGAAGGTCGTGCTCACCGGGTTCGCCGTGTTCGGGGTTTCCTCGCTGGCCGCGGCGTTCGCGACCAGCGTGCCGTGGCTGATCGCCGCTCGCGCCGCGCTCGGCCTCGGCACCGCGCTCATCATGGCGGCGACCGTCGCGATCATCCGCACCCTGTTCACCGACGCCAGGGAGCGGGCGTTCGCGATCGGGGTCTGGACCGCGGCGCACAGCGTCGGGACCGCGCTCGGCCCGGTTCTCGGCGGGCTGCTCGTCGAGCACTTCCACTGGGGCGCGGTCTTCCTGGTGAACGTGCCGATCGTCGCGATCGTGCTGGCCGTCGGGGCGAGGGTCATCCCGGAGTCGCGGAACCCGGTGCCGCGCCGCATCGATCCGGTGAGCGTGCTCCTTTCCGTGCTCGGCCTCGGCGGGTTCGCCTACGGCCTGAAACAGCTCGCGTCGGCCGACGGGCACGGCTGGGAGAGCTTGCTCGTCGGCGGTGCGGGCGTGCTGCTGCTCGCCGGGTTCGTGCGGCGGCAACGCCGGAGCAGCCGCGCGCTCGTGGATCTCGGGCTGTTCCGGGAGCGCCGGTTCACGGTCGCCGTGCTGGCGATCTTCGGCTGCTTCGGCTCGTACGTCGCCGTGTTGTTCCTGCTGATGCAGTGGTTCCAGCAGGCGCGGGGCCTCTCGCCGCTCGAGGCGGGTGCCGCGATCGTGCCGCTCGCCGTCGCCGGCGCGCTCGGCGCGACGTCGGCGCCCGGCATCGTGGCGCGGTTCGGTGCCCGCGCGGTCATGACGGCAGCCCTCGCCGGATTCGCTGTCGCGCTGGCGTTTTTCGCGTTCAGCGCCACGGTTTCGGCCTACCCGGTACTGGCCGTGGTGCTCGTGGTGTCGGGGTTCGGCGCCGGAATCATCATGACCTCGGGGGCCGACGTCATCACCTCCGCGGTCCGGCCGGAACGAGCCGGTGAGGCCGCCGCGATCCAGGAGACGTCGTTCGAACTGTCCGCCGGGATCGGGGTCGCGGTGCTCGGCAGTGTCGCCGGGCTCGGGTACCGCGGCGGAATTCCGGCGTTCCCGTTCCTGTCCGCGGACCAGGCCCACGCCACACGCAGCGGGGTCGGCGGCGCGGCCGAGGTCGCCGCGGCCTTGCCCCCGGACCGGGCGCGCTCCGTGCTCACGGCCGCGGCCTCCGCTTACGACCACGGTGTCCGCGTCGCCGCCGGCGCGAGCGCGGTGGCGCTGCTGCTCATCGCGTTCGCGACCGCGGTCCTGCTGCGACCGCGCACTGTGGATGAATCCACGACTGTGGATGCCTTCTGTGGAAAAAACTGACCAATCCACCGATCTGATTGGAATGAAATCGGGAGGTTTCGGCACGCTGAGCGACGGTCGGACCGGGGCGGTGTGAGGGCTCCGGAGTCCGGCGTGTCGCAACCGTGAGAGGAACCTCCCGTGCCGGAAACCCTGTCTTCGCCCGCCGAAACGCCCTACCGCTGGAGATGGGCGGCGCTCACCGCGCTGCTCGTGGCCGAGGCGATGAACCTGCTGGACTCCACGATCGTGCAGGTGGCGGGCCCCGCCGTGCACGAAGCCCTCGGCGGCGCGGTGTCCGACATCCAGTGGTTCAGCACCGCCTACACGCTGCCGTTCGCGGTCCTGCTCATCACCGGCGGCAGGCTCGGCGACGTCTTCGGCCGCCGCCGGGTGTTCCGGATCGGCGTCACCGGCTTCATGCTTTCCTCGCTGGCGTGCGCGCTGAGCCCGTCGGCGGGTCTCCTGATCGGATTCCGCGCCGTGCAGGGAGCGGCGGCGGCGATGATCATCCCGCAGACCATCGGCCTCATCAAAACGATGTTCACGGGATCCGAGATCGCGAAGGCGCTCGGCAGCATCGGGCCGGTGATGGGGCTGTCCGCGGTCTGCGGGCCCGTCCTCGGCGGCGTGCTGACGCACGCGAACCTGTTCGGCTCCTCCTGGCGGGCCGTGTTCCTGGTCAACATCCCGCTTTCGGTCCTCGTGCTCGCCATCGCGCCGAAGATGCGGGAGGACCGGGCGCCGCGGCGGCCCGGTCTCGACCCCGCCGGGACCGCGCTCGCGATGCTCGGCGTCGCCCTGATCGTCTACCCGCTGATCGAATCGGATGCCGCGCACCTGTCCACGGGCAGCTGGTGCGCGCTCGGCGCGGGCCTCGCGGTCCTGCTTGTCTTCGTCGCGCACCAGCGGCGGACCGCGCGCCGCGGCGGGCGTCCGCTGGTCGAAGTCAGCCTCTTCACCCGCCGGGTCTTCCCCGCCGCGCTGATCACTTCGACGTTGTTCTTCGCCGTCACCACCGGGCTGACCCTCGTGGTCGTGCTCGAAAAGCAGCTCGGCGAGTCGGCGACCGTGCTGAGCGCGGGGCTGACCCTGGTGCCGTGGTCGGTCGGTATGGCGGTCACTTCGTGGGTGTCGGGCGCGCACCTGGTGCCGAGGTTCGGCGACCGCGTGCTGTTCGCCGGGCTCGGGGTGCTGCTCATCGGCCTGCTGGCCGCGATTTTCGCGTACTCAGCGGCGAGTCCGGTGCCGCTGTTGTGCGCGCTGCTCGTCATCGGGTTCGGCGTCGGTCTCTTCACGCCCGCGTTCTTCACCTCGGCACTGCACGTGGTGAGCCCGCAGGAGATCGGCTCGGCCGCGGGCCTGATCAACGCCGTGCAGCAGCTCGGCGCCACGCTCGGTGTCGCGGTGCTGGGCGGTGTCTACCTCGGTGGCTCCGGTGGCGCGCCGCACGCCGCGCAGGCCACGTTCTGGACGGCCGCGGGGCTGGTGCTCGCCTGCTTCGCCGCCGCCGCACTCATGCGCCCGGCGCGTTCGCCACGGTGAGCGCGGTTTCCTTGCGCAGCAACAGCCCGGCCGCGACGGAACCCGCCGTGATGACGACGCAGATGACGGCGAACAGGATGCCGATGACCCACGCGGACCCGTCGAGCGCGGTCGACATCGCGAGCGCGAGCGACGGCACGAACCCGCCGATCAGTCCCGCGATGTTGTAGGAGACCGCGACCGCGCTGTACCGGGTGTCGTCGGTGAACAGCTGCGAAAGCAGGGTTCCCATGGGGCCGTAGGGAATGCCGAGCAGGCCGATCCCGACGGCGACGCCGAGCACGACCAGCACGGCGTCGCCGGTCGCGATCATCGCGGTCAGGGGGAACGCCGCGACGACGCAGACAGCACCGCCGACGGCCATGATCCGCCACGGCGCCCCGCGGTCGGCCAAGCGCCCGGACACGACGATGCAGACGCCTTCGAGCAGCGCGCCGAGCAAGGTCGCGAGCAGCATCGTGTCGGCGGACAGGCCGAGGGTCTTGGTGCCGAAGCCGACCGCGTAGGTGGTCAGCAGGAAGAACGCGCCGGAGGCGAACATCGCGGCGGCCGCGGCGGCGAGCAGCCTGCCCCAGCTGGTGCGCAGCAGCTTCACCAGCGGGACGCGGACTTCCCTGCGTTCGGCTTGAACGCGTTGGAACAGCGGGGATTCCTCGACGCGCAGCCGCAGGTAGACGGCGACCGCGAGGAACGGGAACGCCAGCAGGAACGGGATTCGCCAGCCCCAGGCGAGCAGCTGCTCGTCGGGGAGCAGGGTGACCGCGGAGGCCACCGCGGACGAGGCGATCGTCCCGATCGGCGAACCGAGCTGGGGCATCGACCCGTACCAGGCCCGCTTCTCCACCGGCGCGTGTTCGACGGCCATCAGCACCGCCCCGCTCCATTCGCCGCCGAGCGAAAGTCCTTGCACGAACCGGAGAACGGCCAGCAGGACCGGCGCGGCGATGCCGATCGAGGAGTAGGTCGGCAGCAGGCCGATCGCCCCGGTCGCGGTGCCGATCAGCACGATGGTCGTGATCAGCGTGGTCTTGCGGCCGACGCGGTCGCCGAGGTGCCCGAAGAGCACCGCGCCGATGGGCCTGGCGACGAACCCGACCGCGAAGGTCAGCAGGGACGCGATGCTGCCGACCGCCGGATCGAGCGCGGGGAAGAACAGCTTGTTGAACACGAGCGCCGCGAACAGCCCGTAGATGAAGTATTCGTACCACTCCATGGAGGTGCCGAGCAGCGACGACACGACGACGCGGCGGACCTCCCGTGCCCGCCGGTCGACCGGCTCCGCCTTCCGCATGGTGCGAGATCTTGTGCCGGGAGTTCTCGGATTGTCAACAACTCGACGGTCAACGGGTGGCTTGGTGTGCCACCGCAGACCCGGCCAGCATCCGGCCGCGTGTTTCGAGCGTGCGCACGAGCTGGGAGAGCGTGCCGTTGATGACGAGGTAGACCAGCGCCACGACGAGGTAGGTGGGCAGCAGGGCGTGGGTGAACGTGGCCAGCACCTTTCCGCTCGCGAGCAGCTCGCCGTAGTTGACGACGTAACCGAGGCTGGTGTCCTTCAGCAGGCCCACGCACTGGCTGACCAGCGCGGGCGCCGCGCGCCGCACCGCCTGCGGCAGCAGCACGTGCCGCATGACCTGGGCCGGGCGCAGGCCGACCGCCGCGGCCGCTTCCCGTTGCCCGGTGTCGATCCCGGTGATCCCGGCGCGGAAGACCTCGGCGAACCCGGCGGCACTGCTGACCGCGAGCGGGACGACGAGCTTCCACAGCAGGGGCAGGTCGAGGCCGTAACCGGGGAGCGCGAACAACGTCACGTACACCAGCAGCAGCGCGGGCACGACCCGGATGACCTCGACGTACGCGCGGCCGATCGCGCGCAGCACCGCGAACCGCGACAGGCGGGCGAGCGCGACGACGAGTCCGCCCGCGGCGCCGAGCGCGATCGAAAGGACGGCGGCGAGCGCGGTCGAGCCGAGCCCGTCGAGCAGGTACCGCCAGATCGGCCAGGTGCCGAACGGCGACCACAACGCCGGGTCGAGCTGTCCCGCGGCGGCGAACCTGACCACGGCTGCGGAGATCGCGGCGAGCGCGACCGCGGTGGCGACAACCGACGCGTTCCGCGTGCGGCGGCGGGTTTTCGGCCCGGGGTGGTCGAAAAGCCGCCCACCGCCCGGTGCGTCCCCGGCGCGCTGGAGCAACAGCTTGCGTTCGAGCCGCCCGGTGATCGCGGAGATCAGCACGGCGAGCGCCGCGTACCCGACACCGGCCGCGGTGAACAACAGGATCGGATCGGCCGCGGCGAGGTTGATCCGGTGCGCGGTCGCGGTCAGTTCGACGACACCCGCCGCCGCGGCGAGCGCCGTGTTCATCGCGACCATGATGGTGAGGTTGCCCAGCGGCTGGACGACCGCGCGCACCGCCTGCGGCAGCACGATGCTCGCCAGCGTGCGGACGGTCCCGAAACCGAGCGCCCGCGCCGCTTCGGTCTGCCCGAGCGGCACGGAGTTGATCCCGGCGCGCACGGTTTCGGCGTAGTACGCCGCCGAATACAGCCCGCTCGCCACCACGACGGTGGTCGCCAGCGGCATGGTCAAACCGATTTCCGGCAGCGCGAACACCCACAGCACGATCCACACCAGCAGCGGGATGTTCTGCTGCAGCTCGACGTAGGCGCCCGCGACTATCCTCAGTGGACGGACGGGGGACACCCGGCAGGCCACCAGCAGCAGCCCGAGCGGGAGCGCGACCACGACCGTCAGCGCGGTCAGCTCCACGGTGGTGAGCAGTCCGTCGGCGAGCAGGCCGAGGTTGTCCAGTACGACGTTCATCTCGGAACGGTGCGGCGGTTCTCGGTGCCGCGGTTCAGGATCCCGGCACGGAACCGATGGCGGGCGGTGTCGGTGCCTCGCCCTCGACGACGGTCCCGAGCGACGACTTCCACGCCTCCTGCCACAGGCCGGCGTCCTGGATCTTCTTCAGCCAGTCGTTGACGAACTTCTTGAACGTGTCGTCGCCGAGCTTGAGCCCGATGCCGTACGGGTCGCTGGTGAACGGCTGCCCGACGATCTTGATCTTCTTGTTCAGCTGGGACTGGGCGGCGAGCAGCGTGAGGTCCTGCACGTAGGCGACGCCGCGTCCCTGTTCGAGGCCGAGCACGCATTCCGGGTCGGTGTCGAAGGTGACGACGTCGGCGGTCGGGGCCTTTTCCTTGACCGCCGCGATCGCCGGCGTGTTGGCGCCCGCGACGACCTTCTTGCCCGCGAGGTCCTGCGGCTTGCTGATGCCGGTGGTCTCCTTCAACGTGGCGATGGCCTGCCCCGACACCAGGTACGGCCCGGCGAAGCTGACTTTCTTCGCGCGCTCCTGGGAAATGGTGTAGGTCTGCAGCACGACGTCGACGGTGCCGTTCGCCAGCAGCGGCTCGCGGGTGACCGAACTCGACTCGATGATCCTCGCCGCCGGCTGGCCGGTGATGTACTTGGCCAGCAGCTTGCCCAGTGTCGCGTCGAAGCCTTCGACCCCGCCGGTGACCGGGTTCTGCTGGGACAGCAGCGGCGCGTCCAGCGAGCCGCCGACGGTGAGCTGTCCCCGCTTCTTGATGGCGGCCGCGGTCGGCGACTGCGCGAGCTCGGCATCGGAGGCGACGGGGGCGCGGTCGAGCAGGTTCTGCGTGCTGCCGCCCGGCGCCGTCGAGCCCTGGCCGCTGGAGCTGCACGCGGAGAGCGACGCACCCAACAGGACGATCGCGCCGATCGCGGCGCGTGCGACGAGGGTACGGGGCATGGGGCAGCTCCAGTTTCGGTTTTGTTCGGCGACGGCGGCGTAATGTGAGAATGGTTCAGTCCACCGGGTGACGTCAAGCGGTCCCCTGGACACAGTTGGTGAAGTCCTCTCCGGTCACCGTTCTGGGAATCCGGTGCACGAGACGCCGTTCAGCCTTCCCTTTCCGCTCAGTGGCCGATAGGGTCGACGCCCAATCGGACGCTCTTCGCCAACCGTTCACACCGGAGGACAGACCGACCGGGGCGGCAAACTGGGGAGGAGTCCGTCGTGCCAGAGCCAAGCCGTGATCAGGTCCACGGGCTTCGGAACTGGCGCCTGCGCGCGAAAGTCGCGTTGGTGGTCGTGCTGCCGACGGTGGCCGCGCTCTTCCTCGCGGGTCTCCACGTCGCCGACGCTTTCGAAAACAGCGCGGTCTACGAACGCGCGGGCAAGTGGATCGAACTGGACCGCGAGACGGCCGTGGTCGCCGACGCCGTGCAGGACGAACGAGAAGCGATGTCGGTGTGGATCGCGGGCGGGCGCGCCGACCGCGGTGCCCTCGACGCCCGGATCCAGCGTTCCCGCGACGCGGTATCGGCGTTGCGCGAAGACGAGGAGGACGTCGCCGATCTCCACGACGACGCGACCAGCGCGTTCTACCAGCAGGCGATGACCCGGATCCACAGCCTGGACAAACTTCGCGACGCGGCGCGCGCACCCGGTTTCTCCGATCTCGCGGTGCAGACGAGCTACACCGCCGTGATCAGCGCGCTCACCGTGGTCGCGGACCAGTTCGGCGCGGACGTCACCGATCGGGGGATGCAGCACCGGCACGACGCGTTGACCTTCCTCGCCGACGTCAAGGAGTTTTCGGCGCAGCAGAACACTTATCTGCACACCGCGGCGGTGCACGGCGCGTTCGAACCCGCCGAACTCCGGCAACTGGTCACCGCCGAGGCGAACCTGCTCGCCGCGATGGACCGCTTCAACACCGTCGCGTCGCCGCGCGTGCAAGCCGACTACGCCACCAGGGTTTCCGGCGATCTGGTCGCGAAGCGGTTCGAAATCCAGCACCTCGCCCTGATGCGCGCGAAGGCGGGGATCCCGCTCGATCTCGACGTGCCGACGGTCTCCCAGCTCTGTTCGGCGACCATCGACCTGATCCGGGGATTCGAACGGCACCTGTTCGAGGACGCGGCAGAGCACGCCGAAGGACTGATCGGCGCCGAATACCGCGCGCTCGCGATCACGTCGGCCATCATCCTGGCCGGGCTGCTCGTCACGCTGGCCCTGACCTACTTGGTGGCGCGCTCGCTGGTGCAGCCGCTGCGCGACCTGCGCGACCACGCACTCGAGGTCGAAGGGCAGTTGCCGGGATCGGTCGAGCAGATCATGCGCGCCCGCGATCCGGCCGAGGTCGCCGGGCGCGCGATCGAACCGGTGCCGGTGCACACCACCGAGGAGGTCGGGCAGGTCGCGCGCGCGTTCGACGCGGTGCACCGGTGCGCGCTGGACATGGCCGCGGAACAGGCTTCGCTGCGCGAAAAGGTCAACGGGATCTTCGCGAGCCTGTCCCGCCGTTCGAACGGGATCGTGGAACGGCAGCTCGACATCATCGACCAGTCCGAGGCGAAGGAGCAGGATCCCGACTACCTGGCGGGTTTGTTCGAACTGGACCACTTGACCACCCGGCTGCGGCGCAACGCCGAAAGCCTCCTGGTGCTCTCCGGCGCCGGGCTGGCGAGTTCGAGCCCGAAGCCGGTGCCCGTCGAGGAGGTCACCGGAGCCGCGGTCTCGGAGGCGGAGCAGTACGCGCGGATCGAGATCGGCCCGATCCCGCTCGTGGCCGTGCGGGGACACGTGGCGAGCGATCTCGTGCACCTGCTCGCCGAACTGCTCGACAACGCGACGGACTTTTCGGAGCCGAGCACGAGGGTCGGCATCCAGCCGGTGGTGACGCGGCACCAGTCGCTCGCGATCCAGATCGCCGACCACGGCATCGGGATGTCGCCGGACCAGCTGGCGGAGGCCAATCTCCGGCTCGCGGACCCGCCGGGCCTCGACGTTTCGGTGACCAAGCGGATGGGCCTGTACGTCGTGGCGCGGCTGGCGAAGCGGCACGGCATCGGCGTGAGCCTGCGCCCGAACGAGAGCCGCACCGGCGAAACGACCGGCATCGTGGCGCGGATCGTGGTCCCGGCGGGACTGCTCGCCCCGCTGCCCGCCCGGCGGGAGGCGCCGTCGCCGCGGCCGGTCGAGCGGTACCAGCCGGGAGTGAGCAGCATTCCGCCGGTCAGACGGCGCCGAGCCGGCGCGCGAGGGTCGCGACCCGTGCGGTGACCGCTTCGGGCGCGTCGACGGTGAACGGGGCGCCGAGTGCGGCGATCGCGGCGACGTACTGCACCACGAGATCCGCCGATTCGGCGCTGATCCGGACGGTGCACCGGCCGGGGCCGTCGGGCTCGATGCCGCCCGGCACGGCCGCGAACAACCCGGCCTTGACCTCTTCCACTGACAGCTCGACGCGTAGGTGCGCGGTGTGCCGGTACGGCGCCGTCGCGAGCGCGCGCGTGAGGTAGGTCGCCGGGTCCGGCGCGGGGAGTTCGCGCGGGGTGAACCGTCGGTGCGTCGGGGCGGGATCGGAGATCCGGTCGACGCGAAAGGTGCGCCAGTCGTCGCGGGCGGGATCGTGGGCGATCAGGTACCAGTAGCCGCGCGCGATCACGAGGTGGTGCGGCTCGACCCGGCGCTCGCCGGGCGACCCGTCGCGGGTCAGGTAACCGAACGACAGGATTTCGTGGTCGCGGCAGCACCCCGCGATGACGGCGAGCACGGCCGGGTTCACGCGCGGGGCGTCGCGGTGGGGGATGACCGCGGCACTCGTCAACGCGGCGAGCCTCGGGCGGAGGCGCGCGGGCAGTACCTGTTCCAGTTTCGTCAGTGCCCGCACCGAGCTGTCCTCGATCCCGGCGACGCTGCCGTTCGCCGAGGTCACCAGACCGACGGCGACCGCGATCGCCTCTTCGTCGTCGAGCAGGAGCGGCGGCAGGTTCTTCCCGGACGCCAGCCGGTAGCCGCCCGCGGTCCCGGTGGTGCTGTCCACGGGGTAGTCGAGGCGGCGCAGGCGGTCGATGTCGCGGCGCAAGGTCCTGCTGGTCACCCCGAGCCGGTCCGCGAGGTCCTGACCGGACCACTCGCGCCTGCTCTCCAGGAGCGACAGCAGCCGGAGAAGGCGGCCTGGCATGTCCTTGCGCGTCGATCCTTCGTCCACCGGTCCAGAATGCCACGCCTTGAGGACAAGTTATGTCCTCAAGGCGTTCTACGGTGGCTTTCATGGCTGAAACGACGAAGAACCAGATCGACGCGCTCGGGGTCACCGGCTCGGTGACCCGGCCCGGTGACCACGGCTACGACGAGGAACGGACGGGCTTCCAACTGCTCGACCCGCACCAGCCCGAAGTGCTGGTCGGCGCGGAGAGCGCGGACGACGTGCGAACAGCTGTCGAGTTCGCTGCCGCCCGCGGAAGCCGTGTCGCGGTGCAGGCGACCGGACACGGGCAGAACCGCGCACTGGACGGTGGCGTGCTGATCAGCACGCGGCGGATGTCCGGGGTCGAAGTGGATCCGGCGGCGCGCACGGCGTGGATCGAGGCTGGTGCCACCTGGCACCAGGTGATCGAAGCGACCGCGCCGCACGGGCTCGCGCCCCTGTCCGGCAGTTTTCCCGGCGTCGGCGCAGTGTCCTACACACTCGGCGGCGGTGTCGGCCTGCTGGCGAGGAAGTACGGGTTCGCCGCCGACCACGTGCGCCGCATCGACCTGGTGACCGCGGACGGAAAGCTGCGTGAGGTGACCGGCGCGAGCGACCCCGACCTGTTCTGGGCGCTGCGCGGCGGCGGGGGCAACTTCGGCGTCGTCACCGGGATGGAGATCGACCTCGTGCCGGTTTCCCGGATCTACGGCGGTGGCCTGTTCTTCGACGCGGACGAGGTGCCGGAGATCCTGGCCGGATGGCACCGCTGGACCCGGGACCTGCCGGACGAGATGACCGCCGCGGTGGCGATGCTGCCCTTCCCGGATCTGCCGATGGTGCCGGAACCGTTGCGCGGCAAGCACATCGCGCAGGTGCAGATCGCCTACGCCGGTTCACCCGAGGACGGTGAGCGGCTGCTCGAGCCGGTGCGCGCGCTGGGGCCGACCGTCCGCGACACCGTGCGGGAAGTCCCGTTCACGGAGTCGGGCGCGGTCTTCGACGAGCCGGACCGGCCGCACGCCTACCGGTCGGCGAACCTCCTGGTGCGTGACCTCGACCCGGACCTGCTGACCACGTTGACGAAGGCGGCGGGACCATCGGCGCCGGTGATGTGCGTGGTCGGGTTGCGGCATCTGGGCGGCGCGCTCGCCAGGTCGCCGAAGATCCCGAACGCCGTCGGACACCGCGATGCGGGGTACTCGCTCAGCGTGCTGTCCCCGGTGGAGCCGGGCGAGCGGGAATCGGTGCGGGCGTTGCATCGTGATCTTCTCGCGCCGTGGTCCGCGAACGCGATGGGGCGGTCGCTGAACTTCACCTTCGACGAACTCGGCGGTGCGGAGATCGCCGCCGCGTTCGCGCCGGGGGACTACCGGCGGCTCACCGAAATCCGCGCGCGGCACGACCCGCGTGCGATGTTCCACGTGAACCATCCGATTTCGGTGCCCTGAAAGCGATCGCGTGTCCTACAAGTAATCGAAGTGCACGCCGTCGATGGACCAAATGGCTGATGCGTCGCCGCCATGAGCGGCAACGAGTGCGGGAAAGTAGTCACGCAGCGCTTGGTCGTAGGTCAGGCTGCCGTCCAGCAGTTCCCGGCACGCGAGCACGATGCGGTCGAGGTCTTCGGTGATCCTCGCCAGCGTCATGCTCGGTGTCCGGCGGCCGTCCTCGCCGTCGACGATGATCTCGGCGTCGTCGAACTGGGTGAAGCTGGGATAGCGGCCGGGGTCCGGGAGGATCGACCGGAACGGGACGTGGTTGAAGAAGTACTCGAACCAGCGGCCGCCGGACAGCGTCAGCCACGGCGTGCCCACGGCCAGCGCGGCCAGTCCGAAACCGGTGTGCGGAGAGAGGAAGACCCCGGCCGCCTCCACCGCGGCGAGTTGTTCCGCCAAGGGGAGATCGAAGCAGTTCACCGGCCGCGACCGGTGGGAGAGCAGAGCGGCGAGCTCTGCCTCACCGAACGAGGTCGTGGTGCGTTCGGACCGCGCGAGCTTGCCCAGCAACACGATCTGCGCGTCGGGGAACTCTTCGTGTATCGCGTCGAGGATGAGCGTCCACGACCGCGGCGACGGGTAGAGCGGCGACGGGCTCGACCCGGCCGGCATCACCACGATCCGGTCGGGACGGTCACCGAGCCGCGCGGTCGCCGCCGCCCTGGCCGATTCCGGCAGCGCCAACCGCAATTGCTGGTGCCGCAGGTAACCCGCGGCCGGATCGCTGACCACGGAACGGCCGGACCGCGCGGTCAAGCGGCGATCGGAAGCGGCGTAGTAGTCGCGGAGCCCGGGAAAAGTGGAAAGCTGGATGTCTTGGTAGCGACGGAAGTCGTCGAGTATCCAGTCCCACTCGCCCGGGACGCCGTCGAACCTGCCGCCTTCGTCGGGGCACGGCTCGACGAAGGGGTGGTCGATCGCGTAGGCCGCGCTGACCGCGGGGCAGTACGAGGCCAGTTCGACCGGGGTCGCGGCGTTGAGCGCCACCGCGATCTGCCGGTCCGGGTTCGCCGCGTAGTGCCCTTGGCAGTAGTGCAGTGCCTCGATGGCATGCCCGACGGGATGGGCGTAGAAGAAGTTCACGAGCGCGCGTTCGGTCACGTGCGCATCTTGTCGGTTCCCTCCTAGAGTGCGCGAACGTATTTCCAGGTGCTGTCCTCGCGGGCGAACAGGCTGTTCTCCCGCAGTTCGCCGCGTTCACCCCGGAAGCGGTAGTGCGCAACGAATTCGACGGTGCCGTCGGACTGCAGCAGCCCGCCGCCGGTCCTGCCGAGGACTTCGAGCAGGACCCAGCGCTGGTCCGGGTCGAGCTCGAGCCGTTCCGGCCGGGTCTTCGCCGACCAGGTCCGCACCAGGTATCCGGCGTCGCCCACCGCGAACGCGCTGAACCGGGAGCGCATCAGGTGTTCGGCGGTCGGTGCCGAAGCCGCCCCGCGGTGGAACGGCCCGCAGCAGTCGTCGTAGGTTTCGCCGGTGCCGCAAGGGCAGCGCTTCGGGGTGGTCACGCGCCGATTGTGCCGAAGCGCCGTCCGGTCAGGCGAATCCGGTGGCCGTGGGCTCGTCGGTGTAGCTGCGGCCGTCCGGGGTGGTGACGGTGAGGACGCCGCGCTCGTCGGTGTGGAACTCCCATCCTGGTTCGTTGCGGAGCAGGTGATGGACGCGGCAGAACGGCCGCATGTTGATCTTGTCGGTGCCGCCGCCCTCCGCCCACGGTGTCGCGTGGTCGAGATCGGTGTACTGGGCGGGCCGGGTGCACCCCGGCATGCAGCAGATGCGATGGGTGACCTGGACGTACCGCCGCATCGCCGCCGACGGCCGGTAGCTCTTGCGGCCGATGTCGGCTGGCAGGCCGGTGATCGGCTCGGTGATGATGCGGTACCAGGTGGACTTGGTGTCGAACGCGATTTCGCGTGCCAGTTCCGGTGAGATCTCGCCGCAACCGGCCAGTTCGGCGGGGTCGTTCCGCATGCCCATCAGGGTGGTCAGGTCGACGTACACGAAGATCTGCGCCTTCGGTTTCCCGTCGCAGGCGCCCGCGAGGCACCGTTCGACCAGCGCGTCGACGCGCAGCTGATCCATGGTGCGCTCGTCGCCCTTTCGCTTCTTCGCGAGCGCGTCCTGGTCGCAGGCGGCGTAGAGCGCCTGCGCTCGGTCGGAGGGGAGCTCGGCGAACAGGGCCGACGATCCGTGATCCCGGTGCCGGATTTCGAGTGTCCGCGCCGCGGCCTTGGCTTTGCGCCGCCGCTCGTACCCTTCCGGATCGACCCGCAGCAGGAGCGAGTTCACGATCCGCCGCAACGCCGACGGGTTGCGCCCTTCGAACCTGCCCACCAGCATCGCGTCCACTTGGGACGCCACTTCCTTCGGCGCGTACGCGGTGGCGTCGAACACCCGGGAGGCGGCGTACTCGTCGAGCACTCCCGCCTCCATCGCTTCCAGTGTCTTGGGCAGGTAGGAAGTCACCGCGTCAGCGAGCGCGACCTTGCGCTCCGCCGCGCGCTGCGTCAGCGAACACAGCAACGCGACCTGCCCCACCGTCGATCTTCGCGACGCCAGGCGGCTCATCTTCGCGATACTGCGCAGCACCGACGCCTGCTCGCCCCGGATTATCCGGTTCGAGCGGGCCACGGAATCAGTGAGCAGGGAAATTTCAGAGGTTTCTTCGATAGCCACCTCACAATTCTAAGGTCCTGGGCACGTCGATCGCCTCACACTTTCGTGTAGGCGTGGATCACGGGCTGTCACGACACTCTTACCAGGGAATATGCGCTTCTGTGGGTCTTCCCGAGGGCTTGATGGCGGGTAAGCACACATCTCCGTAAAACGCAAGCGAATCGTACGAGAATGCCCTTTCGTTCGATTCGGGGGTCCCCCGATTTCAAGTCTACCGCGATGCGCCGACAATTCCGCGGGAACTGCTGGAGCGGGCGGCACGCGTGCGTCTTCGCGACGCGAGCCGTCAGGCGGTGCCCGGCCACGGGTACGACCCGATCACCTCCGCCAGCGCCGCCACCGGTCCGTGCGTCACCGGACGGCGGCTCGTCAGCGCGAACACCACGGAACCGGGATCGGGCAGGGGGTCGACCAGCTCGCCGAGCCCGTCCGGCACCACCGAGGCCGCGAACACCGCGACCCCGAGCCCGGCGAGCGTGGCCGCGCGCAGCCCGTTGAGCCGATCGCACGTGCAGGCGATCCGCCAGCTGAACCCGTTGCGCCGCAAGGACTCCAGTGCTCGCGTGCGGGTGATGCTCGGTTCCGGGTACACCACGAGCGGCACCGGTTCGCCGCGATCGAGCCGTAGTCCCGGCGCGCCGACCCAGACCAGCGGGTCGGTCCGCATACCGCTCTCGCCGGACCCGCGCTTGGCGAACACGAGGTCCAGCTTGTCCGCGGCGAGCTGGTCGTGCAGCACCGCGCTGAGCTCCACGGTGAGTTCGAGATCGACCATCGGATGGCTGTGCCGGAACCGCCGCAGCACCTCCGGGAGCCTGCCGAGGACGAGGTCCTCGCTGACGCCGAGGCGGATCCGGCCGCGCAGCTCCGGCCGCGAGAAGTAGCGCATGACGGTGTCTTGCTGGTCGAGAATGCTCCTGGCGAACCCGGTCATCACCTCGCCGTCGCCGGTCAGGGTGACGCGATGGGTGTCGCGGGCGAACAGCTCGCGGCCGACAGCGGCCTCCAGCCGCCGGATCTGCTGGCTCACCGTCGACTGGCCGAGGGCGAGCCGTCGCGCCGCCTCGCTGAACCCGCCCGCCTCCGCGACCGCCAGGAACGTCCTCAACTGCACCGGATCAAGCACCAATCCGGGTTACCACAGTCCTCCGCGCAGTGCGGCGAAAGTGGCCGGGAAAACATTACTTGCGCTTCGTGATCACCACGGGTTCGATCTTCTGGGGGATGGCGCCGAACGCCGAGGCGGGCACGCCGAAAACGGCGCCGAGAACATCGCGCGGCAGCGAGTTCAAGGTGCCCACAATACCGATGTCGTCGTTCGGTTCCGCGGTGCTGGTGTTGAAGATCACCAGCACGTCGAGCCCTTCGGTGGTGCTGGCGTTTTCGAAGTAGTGGAAGAATCCGGTCGGCGCGAACACCAGATCGCCTTTGCCCGCTTCGAAGGCGTCGTTGTGGTACGAACCGTCGGCGTGCGTGCCGAGGATCGTCCATTTCGCGGTGCCGGCGATGATGTAGTTCAGCTCCCACGCGCTGGGGTGCCAGTGCGGCTCCCTGATGCCGCCGACGTCGAGGTGGACCAGGTACGCCGAGCCGTTTTGCCCTGCCAGCACGGGAAAAGTGTCCTCGTTGGCGCCGCGCAGCGTCCCGCCGTCGAACTTGCTCGGCGCCGTCTTGCTCAGCGGGAAGAGATGTGCCGCCTGCCGCGGAACGGGCGCCGCGCCGGCCGCCGGTGCGCCGCCGCCGAGGCCGATGGCCGCGGCGACCCCCGCGCCCGTGCCCAATGCGTTGCGCCTGCTGATCTCGGTCATCGAACCGCCTTCTTCCGTCGGGAACGAGCTTTCCGAACTCGATTTTTGCCCGACCGGCGGTCAGCGGGAAATAGCGTCGCCAGGATAACTGTTATCCGCGATCGCGATCGACCTCGCCGCCGCATTGAGCGCGTCGATACCGGCGGTGAGCACGGGATGATTTTCACTGCCACGACGGACATATGCCGCGATTCGGCGAGAAGGGCGCGGCGTGCGGTGCAACGGCAGCCGCGTCACGGCGTGTTCCGCGGGCACGGGCACCATCCTCGGTAGCAGGCAGACGCCGAGTCCGCTGGAAACCAGCGCGGACACCGCGAACCATTCCTTGACACCGGGGCCGATCCGGGGCGTGAACCCGGCTGCGGCGCACGCGGCGAGCAGGAGCTGGTAGGTGTCGTTGTCCCTGGTTTTCACGATCCAGCTTTCCCCGGCCGCGTCGGCGAGTTCGACCTCCGCGCGCCCGCACAGCGCGTGGTCCGACGGCACCAGGAGGTCCTGCGGGTCGTCGAGCAGCACGTGGCGGGAGAAGCGGGTGTCGTCGATCGGCGGCACGTCGGGCGTCGGCAGGACGACGGCGATTTCCGCCTCACCGCTGAGCAGCCGGTCGAAGCAGGTCTTCGTCTCCTCCTCGACGACGGTCACGGTGATGTCCTCGGCGCGCAGCGCGCGGGCGGCCGGTGCGACCAGCGCGGCGATCGCGGAAGACACTCCGCACACGCGCAGGATGCCGCCGACACCGCCGCCGCGGTACCGCGCGAGGTCGGCCCGAGCGCGCTCCCAGTCGGCGTACAGCTCGTCGGCGTGGCCGAGCAGTGCCAGCGCGGCAGGGGTGAGCCGCACCCGCCTTCCCTCGTGGCTCAACAGGTCGACGTCGAGTTCGGCGGCCAGCAGGCGGAGCTGCTGGGACACCGCGGACGGCGTCAGGTGCAGCTCGCGCGCTGCGGCCGTGACCGTTCCACTCGCGGCGAGGACGCGCAGCACCTGCAGGCGGCGCAGGTCGATCATGTAGGCGATTCTACAAAGAAGCATCGAAAAACTTTCGATGGACGTGCACGGTCGACGACGTGAAGCTGGCGGCATGGTCCCCGCACCCGTGCTCATGCTCGCGAGCGTGCTGTCCGTCCAATTCGGACAGGCGTTCGGCAAGGGCCTGTTCGGCTCGGTCGGCCCCTGGGGCGTGGTGGCGCTCCGGCTGGGGTTCGCCGCACTGGTGCTGCTCGCGGTGTCCCGCCCGGCGTTGCCGCGCGACCCGCGCCGGATCGCGCTCGTCGCGGGGTTCGGCGCCGCGATCGCCGGGATGAACGCCATCTACCCGGCACTGGAATACCTGCCGCTCGGAGTGGCGAGCGGGATCCAGCTGCTCGGCCCGTTCACCGTCGCGATCATCACCAGCCGCCGCCTCGCGGACGTCGTGTTCGCGTGCCTGGCCGGGTTCGGCGTCTGGCTGGTGCACCGGCCGGGCGGCGACGCGCTCGCGGTCACCGGTGTGCTGTTCGCGGTCGTTTCCGCGGTCGCGATGGGCGGTTACCTGCTCCTGAGCAGGCGGGCGGGGGAACGCAGCGCCGACGGTTCGCTGCTCGCGCTCGCGGTCGGTTTCGCCGCGGTGCTCACCGTCCCGGCCGGGCTGGCCGAGAACGGTGCGGCCCTGTTCCGGCCGCACGTGCTGCTCGCCGGGGCCGGGGTGGCGATCCTGTCCGCCGTCCTGCCGTACTCGCTCGAGCTGGCCGCACTGCGCAGGGTGCCGCCTCGCGTGGTCGCTGTGCTGGCCTGCCTCGAACCGGCCGTGGCCGGGATCGCCGGCGCGGTGGTGCTCGCGGAGACGCTCCCAGTCCCGGCCTGGCTCGGCATCGGGTGCATCGTCACGGCCGCGGGACTGGCCAGCACACGCGGCCGTGCGCGAGATCCCGGCGACACGATCGGGTCATCGGGGTCCCCCGAAGACGCCCGTCCGGGTTAGGTTCACCCGCGCTGATCATCCCTTGGAGGAAGCATGCGCCGACTTGCCCGCGTCACTGGTGGCGCCGCCGCCGCGCTCGTCCTGCTCGCGTCCGGAGGCACCGCGGCCGCCGCCACGACCCCGCTCGACCCCGTTTCCGCCGGTATCGGCGCCGGGACGAGTCTCGTCCAGCAGGGCGTGACTTTCGGGATCGGGGCGTCGCAGGGCCTGTTCGCCGTCCTCGGCGGCGCCGTCAGCCACTGAAGCCGGTCAAGTCAGGTCCGCGGCGTTTTCCCTGACCGGGTTGCGGTTGCGGCGGCGCAACCGCCAGTGCCCGCTCTTCGCGTTGTCGACCACCTGCACGCGCTGAGCCGCGTGGCGCAGCTCGGCGATGCGGTGCGCGACCTGCGCCTGGACGGGATCGTAAACGTATTCGGTGCGCACGGTGATCCTTCTTCCGATCGTGAACTTCTTCGACTTGTTCACGATCGCGCTAAGGCCGGTGCGGCGGCATCGGACGATCACCCAGCATCGACCCGCGCCACACCCCTTACCCCGCCGGGAAACGGGGTAAGGGGTGACCTAAGTGGACAGCACCTCGGCGAGCACGGTCGCGTGGCTCGTCTCCAGTACCTTGGTCGCGGTCAGCAGGGTGACGGTGCCGGTGCGGCAGGTGTCCCGGAGCGACGCGAGCGCGTCGGCGCGGGGCGGGTCGGCCAGTTCGGCGCGGTACCGGTCGGCGAACTCGGCGAAGCGCTCGGGGACGTGCCCGTACCAGGTGCGCAGCTCGTTCGACGGAGCCACGTCGCGGCACCAGTCGTCCAGCGCGGCGTCGGCTTTTTTGACACCGCGCGGCCAGAGCCGGTCCACCAGCACGCGCGTGCCGTCTTCGGGGCGGGGCGGGTCGTAGACACGCGCTACCCGGATGTCGGTCGAGGCGGTCACGTGCACATTCTCCGGCGGAGCCAGCCTGGCCGCTACTCTGGCGAATGGGGCGTTTTCGGCGAAGGGCGGATGGCGATGGCCGAACGCAACCGCGTCACCCCGCTTGGAGACATCGAGGCGATCCCGTTGCGCGGCGCGTGGACGGGCAACCGCGGCATCCTGCACGCCGGCCGGGAGATCGTCCGGTACCACGCGAGCGATCTGTGGATCACCTGCGCGCTCGAGTTCCGCGGCCGGTGGAACGAGCAGTGGCGACCGCACCGCTTCACCTTCCTGTACTTCCACGACGAAGCCGTGTCGTTCGCGGCGGGGCACCGTCCGTGCGGGGAGTGCCGCTGGGGCGCCTACCGCGCTTACCGCGCCGCCTGGGCGGCGGAGTTCGGCGGCGACGAGCCTTCGGCGAAGGAGATGAACCGGCGGCTGCACGCCGAACGGATCGTGCGGGGCACCCACCGGAGGCGTTTCCACGAGTTGCCGTGGCCAGGCCTTCCCGACGGAACCTTCGTCCTGGTCGACGGCGTGCCCTCGGTCGTGCTCGGCTCCTGTGTCGTCGAGTGGACGCGCACGGGGTACGGGCGGGCGCGCCCGCGACCGGCGCGCGGGGCCGCCGAGGTCGTCACGCCGCCTTCGACCGTGGCCGTCCTGCGCGCGGGCTATCCGGTGCAGCTCGACGGCGAGCTTGACATCCGCAAAGTGTGAGTGGTTTATTACTCATATGACTTCGCCGAGCACGCGCCAGCTGTCCACCGCGGACGAGCGGCGGAAGACCGTCCTGTGGACCGCCATCCACGCGTTCGCCGCGCGCGGGTTCTACGGGACGACCACGACGGAGGTCGCCAAGCTGGCCGGGATCTCGCAGGCCTACCTCTACCGCCTGTTCCCGGACAAGGAGGCGCTGTTCGTCGCGGTGATCGAGCACTGCTCGCGGCTGATGTCCGACTGCCTCGCCGACGGCGCCGCCAAGGCGAAGGGGAGCGCGCCGGAAGACATCCTGGACGCGATGGGGGAGGAGTACGCGCGCCTCATCGTCGACCGTGACCTGCTGATGATGCTGATGCAGGCGAACTGTGCGGCCAGCGAGCCCGCGATCGGGGACGCGGTGCGCGCCTATCACGCCAAGCAGGTCGAGTACGTGCGCGCGGTCTCCGGGGCGGCCGACGAAGAGATTCAGCGGTTCTTCGCGACCGGGCAGCTGTGCAACCTGCTGATCGCGATGGACGCCGATGCGGTCGACGCGCCGTGGGCGCGGACCCTCGGCGTCGGCATCCGCCACTACTGATCCGCCCTGCCCGCGCCCGGCGGGCTTTTCTTTTGCCCAAAGAAGTGAGTGGTTGATCACTCATACTAAAAGGAGAGTTGTGATGAACCAGGAACTGCACGTCGTGTTCGGTACCGGGCCCGCGGGGCTCACACTCGTCGACAGTCTTCTCGCGCGCGGGCACCGGGTTCGCGCGGTGAACCGGTCCGGTGCCGCGCCGGTGCCCGGCGGGGTCGAGGTCGTCGCCGCCGACGTCACCGACCACGACGCGATGCGGAAGGTCAGCGAGGGCGCATCGGTCCTGTACAACTGCGCGCACGCGCCCTATCCGCAGTGGGACGAACTGCTGCCCAAGATGCAGGCCGGATTCCTCGCGGGCGCGGCGCACAGCGGCGCCAAGCTCGTCGTCACCGACACGCTCTACATGTACGGGGAAACCGGTGGCACGCCGATGACCGAGCGGACACCGCACAACGCCACCTCCCGCAAAGGGCGGTTGCGCGCGCGGATCGCCGACGAGTACCTGCGCGCGCACGCCTCGGGCGAGGCGCGGGTCGCGATCGCCCGCGCGGCCGACTTCTACGGCCCGCGCGTTTTGGTGTCCGCATTGGGTGCTCCCGTTTTCTTCGCCGCGTTGCGGGGAAAGCCGGTGATCGCGTTCGGGGACATCGACCTGCCGCACGCGTACAGCTACATCGGTGACGTCGCCGAAACGCTGGCCGTGCTCGGCGCCCGCGACGAAGCGCTCGGCCGGGCGTGGCACGTGCCCACCACCTCGGACCACAGCACCCGCGACATCCACCGGCTCATCGAGGCCGAGATCGGCGAGCCGGTGACCGCCGAGATCCTGCCCACCGCCACCGGGGAGGCGTGGGGCCCGTTCGACGCCGAATTCCTGCGCGAATACGCGGAATTGTTCTACCAGTACCGCGAACCGCAGATCGTCGACTGCGCCGCGATCGGAAATGCCTTCGGGTTGCGCCCCACGCCGATCGCCAGTGCGGTGCACGCCACTGTCGAATGGTACCGAGAAAGCGTAGGCTGACGCCGATCGCGGCCGTCCAGCGCGCCGAAAACCGGAAGTTTGGCCTGTTTCTGAGATGAATTCCGTTCCGCTGACCTTGGCGAGGATGGTCACCACCTGGGTGCCCGACTGGCCGGTTCTCGTATTCGCCGCATTCAGCGCGTTCGGATATCTTCGGGCGGTTCGCCGGGTTGGGGAATGGCCGGTCCGGCGGACCGTGCTGTTCTGCGCGGGGCTCGCTTCGGCCGTGCTGGTCACCTGTTCCTTCCTCGGCGCCTACGACGACGTCCTGTTCTGGGCGCGCGCGACGCAGACCGTGGTGCTGCTGATGCTGACGCCGCTGCTGCTCGCGCTCGGCGCGCCGCTCACGCTCGTGCTCGCCGCCGCGCCCGGACCGGTCGCGGCGGCGCTGCGGCGGGCCGGGCGCGGCCGGTTCGCCCGCGCGGCCACCTTCCCGCTGGTGATCACGGTGCTGCTCATCGCGCCGCCGTTCCTGCTCTACCTCACCCCGCTGTACGAGGCGTCGTTGCGGAACGGCGCCGTCGACGAACTGGTGCGGCTCGCGCTCGTCCTGTGCGGGTTCGCCTATTTCTGGACGCGCCTGCGGCTGGACCCGACCCCGCGCGAGGACCACCACCTGGTCTCCTTCGGCATCAGCTTCGCCGAGGTCGTGCTGGACGCGGGGCTCGGGCTCGTGCTGTGGCTCGGCCCGCTGCGCGCCGCGGGCTACTACCACGCGCTCGGCCGCGCGTGGGGTCCTGACCTGCGCACCGACCAGATCATCGGCGCCGGGGTGCTGTGGATCGGCGGTGATCTCGCCGGGCTCCCGTTCGTCGGCGCGCTGTTCACCCGCTGGATGCGCGACGACGAACGCCAGGCGGAACGGATCGACGAGGAGCTCGACGACGCTCCCGCTGCGGCTTCGGGACTGTGGTGGGAAAGCGATCCCGCGCTGGCCGAGCGGTTCCGGCGCGGCTGAGCGGCGAGGACCGGACCTTCCGCGCCCGCGTCGTCTATTGTTCCCAGCGGCGCGGGGGCGTGGTACGGGGCAAGGGGGTCAGTGTGGCCGGGCACGACTATTCGACCAGCGTCGCCGGCGCGGTCCCGCTCGGGCAGCGGCGGCCGCGATCGCACTTCGCCTCGCTGTGGATCACCTTCGCGGCCGGGTTCACCTACCTCTTCCTCGGGTTTCAGTACCACGACGCGGGTTATTCGCTGGCGCGCGCCGTCGGCACCGGCGCGCTCGGCGGGGTCGCTTATGTCGCGTATGCGCTGCCCGCGGCCTATCTGGGGTCGAGCACCGGGCTGACGCACGGGCTGCTCACCCGGTCCATTCTCGGCAAGGCCGGTTCCCTGCTGGTTTCGGTGCTGTTGATCGGGGTCGCCGCGGGCTGGGTCGCGTTCGCGTTCAATCTCCTCGCCACGTTGTACGACGGGTTGTTCGGCTGGGGCGAAATCGTCACGGTCAGTGTCGTACTGGCGATTCTCGGCATCGTGAACAATTTGTTCGGTTTCACCGGTATCGCGGCTTTCGCCAGGTTCGTCGTCGCGCCGTTGCTCGTCGTGTGGATTCTGTACCTGGTCGTCAAGGGTTTCGTGGAAATCCCCGGTGCCGTGCTCGGCGCGGGAACGGTGAATTCCGAGCTGCCGCTGCTGTCCGGGATCGGGGTCGCGATCGGGTCGGTGATGTGGGGCAACGAGCCGGACACCTGGCGGTACGGGAAGCCGAAGGTGCTGTGGCCGTTGCCGGTGCTCGCGGCCGCGGTGACGATCGGGCTGGTGCTGTTCGTCGCGGGCGGCTGGATGATGGCCGCCGTCTCGGGCGCGGGCGCCTCCGATTTCGGGCCCGCTTTCCGGTACACGGTCGGCTATTCGATGTTCGGGCTGCTCTGGCTCGGCGCACTCGTCGCGACGGTGGTGCAGGTCGCCATCAACGACGGCAACTACTACGAGATGGTCAACGCGGGGCAGAACCTGCTCGGTCAGCTCCCCGGCTGGCGGCGCTGGTGGACATGCCTGCTGACCGCGGCCGTCGCGGCCGTGTTCGCCTGGCGGTTCCCCCAGGTCGAAACCGGGTTCTTCACCGTGACGAACTGGTCGTCGCTCGCGCTCCCGTCGGTGACCGTGGTGATGTGCGTCGACCGCTTCCTGGTGCCGCGCTTCGGGGTGCGCCGTCCCGGCGGCGTGCCGCGCTGGCGCGACGCCGGGTTCGCGAACTGGCCGGGGATCGCGGCGGTGCTCGCCGCGGTCGGGTTCGGCGCGTGGGGTCTCGGCCTGTTCCCCGGCCAGGAATCGACGCCGTCGGCGGGGCTGCCGTCGGTGGAGGCGTGGCTGCTCGCCGGAGTGCTTTACGCTGCCTTGGCCGGAGTCGCGGCGAAATTCCCCCGCGCGGGCGGCGTGCTGGGTTTTGCCGTGGTACCAACAGATGACGACACCGCATCGACAGAAAACGAGGAGAGCGCGCGATGACCCGTTCGGCACGCGAGGTACTCGACACCGTCCGGCAGGAACTGCTGCCGTCGGAAGGGGACAACCGGCTGGTGCCCCTGATCGAGCAGGGCCGCGCGCCGCGGTCGGTGTTCGCCGCGCTCGCCGCCGAGGAGTACCGGATCGTCACCAGCGACTGGCGCAGCTTCCTCGCGCTGGCGAGCAGGGCGGACGAGCGGAACGCGCGGGAGTTCTTCGCCGGGCTGGCGCAGGGCGAGGGGATCGCGCTCGGGAAGCTGACCGCGCTGGCCGGCGCGATGGATCTGGACGACGCCGCGTTGCGGGCGCACCGGCCGCGGGCGGGTTGCCAGGCGTACCCGGCGTACGTGGCGTGGCTCGCGCTCAACGTGTCGCCGGCGGACGCCGTGGTCGCGATGGTGTCGAACTTCGCCGCGTGGGGCAGCTATTGCGCGACGATCGCGCAGGCGATGCGCACCCGCTACGACTTCGACGACGAGGCGTGCGGATTCTTCGACCTGTTCGGCACGCCGCTGCCGGACGACCAGGCGGTCGCCGCCGTGCAGGCCGGAATCGACTCCGGCGCGCTCAGCGACGACGTTTCGGAGTACGGAAGGCTTTTCCAGAGCTACGAATTGATGTTCTGGAACACCATCGCCGACGAGGCGTAGCCGAAAAGCACGGTCACGGCGCGGTGATCGCCGGGTGGCGCAGCTCGCCGATGAGCCCGTCGTCGCACAGGCGGAGGAACGCGGTCACGATCACCGGGTCGAACTGCGTTCCGCTGCAGCGCTCCAGCTCCGCGCGGGCGAGGCCGGGTTCTCGCGCGGGCTGGTGCGGCCTGCCCGCGAGCAGCGCCGCCCACGCGTCGCACACCGCGACGACCCGCGCCTCCACCCGGATCCCGTCGCCGGACAGGCCCGCCGGGTAGCCGGAACCGTCGTAGCGCTCGTGGTGCTGGCGCACGATGCTCGCGACTTCGAGCATGCCGGGAATGACGCGCAGCAGGTGGAACCCGTGCTCGGGATGGGTGCGCACGAGCCGCAGTTCGTCGTCGGCCAGCGGGCCCGGTTTGACCCAGATCCGCCGCGGCACGAACAGTTTCCCGATGTCGCGGAGCCTGCCGGCCAGCTGGGCGCGCCGCGCGGTGTCCTCGTCGAGCCCGAGTTCGGCGCACACGAGCCCGGCCCACCTGCTCACCGCGCCGCTGTGGCCCGCCGCCGCGGTCCAGTCGTCCACGTCGTCGGCGACGGTGCGCAGATACGCCAGCGATGCGTCGCGATCGGAGGCGCCGTCCGCGGCGCCGTGCTCCACCAGTGAGGCCGCGTCGAGCACGTCGGCGGCGGCGACCACGCGGTCGCGGCCGGTCTGCTTCGCGGTGTAGAGCGCGCGATCGGCGATGGTGACCAGTTCCAGCGGGGTCGCGCCGTGCAGCGGGAACACCGCGGCACCGACCGAAACCGTGACCGGCACCGACACCTCGTCGCTGATCCGGACCGGCGCGCTGCGCGTCGTCTCCCGCAGCCGTTCCGCGACCGTGTGCAGTTCCTCCGGCCCGATCCCCGGTGCCAGCAGGGCGAATTCCTCGCCGCCGTAGCGGGCGAGGACGTCGCCGTTCCTGGTCACCTCGCGAAGCCTGGCGACGACCTCCACCAGCACGCGGTCGCCCGCGGGGTGGCCGTACCGGTCGTTGATCGCCTTGAACCGGTCGACATCGACGATCAGCACGGTCAGCCGGCTCCCGCTCCGGCGCGCGCGGGCCAGTTCGAGCGGCAGCTGGGTTTCGAAGAACCGGCGGGTGTACAGCCCGGTCAGCCCGTCGGTGATGGCGAGCTGGCGGTGCTGGATCACCAGCCCGCCGAGCCTGGTGATGATGAGCACGAACAGCACCGCGCACGCCACCGCGACGACCGGGACGTCGCGCAGTTCGCCGCGCCCGTACTGCACCAGCAGGATCAGCGGCGCCACCAGTGCCGCGGTGAGCAGTGCGATGATCCGGCCCGCGCCGAGCCGGTGATCGCTCGCCGGGGCCCGTTCGCTGACCTGCTTCGCGGTCGGGTGCAGCGCGGCGGCGCCGAGGGCGAGGTTGCCGGAAAGCCAGATGGCGTCGAGGAAGTTGCCGACCTGGTAGGTGCCGGCGAGCTGCTGGAAGACGTAGATGCTGTCGGCGGCGAAGAACGCGACCAGGTTGGCGCTGAGGAAGAAGAACGACACCGGGCGGCGTCCCCCGCCGAGGATCAGCAACAGGGATACCGACAGCATCGCGAGATCGAGGATCGGATACCCGATCGACGCCAGCTTGGCGACGCCCGGCGTGTCCGCGCGGGCGTTCGGGCCGATCAGGTACAGCCACGAAAGCGTCCCCGCGACGACCACGAGCATCGCGGCGTCCAGCACGCCCTGCACGTCGCCACCGGGGTTGCGCAGCCGGATCAGCACGATCAGCCCGACCACGATGAACGGATAGTGCGAGAGGTACAGGACGTCGGCGAGACCGGGGAACGTGGTGTCGCCCAGCACGAAGTGCGAGACGTAGAAGACGGTGTCGGCGGCGGCGTAGACCAGCTGGCTCACCCCGATGAACAGCCACGGCGCGCGGGGTGCGGTGCGCCCGCGCGCGGTGCTCACCAGTACCGCGACCGCGGAGGACGCGCTGACCAGGCAGTACAGCGTCACCGAGATGGCCGAGTTGAGCCCGAGCGAGACGACGACGTAGTACAGGGCGGTGACGAGCACCCCGGTGATCAGGTAGGCGGACCAAGCCGCCGTCCGCGCCCTGCCCCCCGTGACGGTCATCCGCCAACGGTAGCAACTCGAACACGGGGCGCGCATGCGAATCGGCGGGTGTCTGGCGCGCGGCGAGCCCCGACGCCGGGGAGCGGCGCGCTGACCTGGTTCTCCGGCCAGGGCGGGCGGCATTGGGAAAGCACGTTCGAATGGTACGCGAAATGCTCGGCAAGAATTGTTCGGCCGGTGCGGAGGAATTGTTTTTCCGTGTTGCGGTTCTTCGCGGCCGGTCGGCGCCGCAGGGAGAGTTGTCACCGGAGTGCGGATCGACGGCGTTTTCTTGTCATTCCAAAGAGGACTCCGCGGCGGAAAGCGGTGCGTGTTAAAGTGCCGCGGTGACCGCATATTCGGCGGGTCCGTTCGGTTCACGGCTGCTCGGCCCCGCGGGGCAGGACCGGCGCACCCTGCGAATCCGGATCCAGCTGATCCTCACCAGCGCGCTCATCATCGCGAACCTGATCGGCGCCGGGGTGGTCGCCGCGCTGTCCGTGCTCGTCGTGCCGAGCGCCAGGCCGGACGGCCACACCCTCGGCGTGCTGTCGATCGCGACGCCGATCTACCTCGTTTTGGCAATCGTGGTCGGTGCGTTCTGGGGAACCAGGGACGCCTTTCGCGCGCTGCGCTGGGTCACCGAGGAACGGACCCCGGACGCGGACGAGCGCAGGGCCGCGCTGCGGGTCCCGCTGCGGCTGACCGTGGTCCAGCTGACGCTGTGGGGCCTGGCGACCGTGCTGTTCACCGTGCTGGCGGGGCTGCTCCAGCCGTCCCTCGTCTACGCGATGGGGTTCACGGTCGGCTTCGCCGGTGTGGTGGTGTGCGCGAACGCCTACCTGCTCAGCGAGTTCGCCCTCCGCCCGATCGCCGCGCAGGCGCTCTCCGGTGCCCCGCCGCAGGCGAGCGGGAACGGGGTCCAGCTGCGGATGCTGCTGTTCTGGTGCCTCGGCACCGGCGTCCCGGCGGCGGGCCTGGTGATGGTGGCGGTGTTCGCGCTCATCCGCGAGGACGTCTCCGCCGCCAAACTGGCCACCACCGTGGTCGTGCTCGGCTTCGTGGTGATCGTCTTCGGCATGCTGCTCACGGTGTTCACCGCCCGCGCGGTGGTGGCGCCGATCCGGTCGGTCCGGATCGCGCTGAGCAAGATCCGCCACGGCGATCTCGACGTGGAGATCCAGGTCTACGACGGGACGGAGCTGGGGCTGCTGCAGGCGGGGGTCAACCAGATGGCGGCGGGCCTGCGGGAGCGCGAGCACATCAGGGACCTGTTCGGCAAGCACGTCGGCGAGGACGTCGCGGCGGCCGCGCTGGGCACGGTCACCGAGCTCGGCGGCGAGGTCCGCGAGGTGTCCGTGCTCTTCGTCGACGTCGTCGGATCGACCACGATCGCCGCGACCCGCCCGCCGACCGAGGTCGTCGAGCTGCTCAACCGGTTCTTCGCGGTGGTCGTCGACGAGGTCGACCGGTACGACGGGCTGGTCAACAAGTTCGTCGGCGACGCGGTGCTGGCGATCTTCGGTGCCCCGGTCGAACTGCCGTCGCACGCCGACGCGGCACTCGCGGC
This sequence comes from Amycolatopsis sp. CA-230715, assembly GCF_018736145.1. GTDB lineage: Bacteria > Actinomycetota > Actinomycetes > Mycobacteriales > Pseudonocardiaceae > Amycolatopsis. The sequence continues at coordinate 2,292,198 of NZ_CP059997.1, read as the reverse complement.
CGCGCGGGCGATCGCCGAGCGGCTGCGCGCGGAGGTGCCCGACTGCGAGGCGGGGATCGGCGTCGCCACCGGGCCCGCGGTCGCGGGGTACGTCGGGGACCGCCGCCGCTTCGAGTACACCGTGATCGGCGACCCGGTGAACGAGGCGGCGCGGCTCACCGAGCTGGCGAAGAGCGTGCCGGGTGGCCTCGTCGCGTCCTGGCGGGCCATCGAGTCCACATCGGACGGTGAAGGGGAGCGGTGGCGGTCTGCCGATCAGGTCACGCTGCGCGGGCGGCTCGAGGAAACCACGGTCGCCGTACCGCGCTAGACGGATGGATTCGTTCCACCGTCCACATCGCCGCGACCAACGAGCGGCTCTGACCGGCTTTGACGCGGACCCTGGCCACCGCTCCGCGGCCACACGACGCCCTGTCCGTTCGATGCTGGAGACTGGCACTGGCCGGGTACGGTCCAGCGGCGAAGGAGGTTTACACCGTGGCGATGGGCAAGACCGGTTCAAGGTTGACCGTGGCCGCATCGGTGACCGGCGCGGCCGTGCTCGCGGCCGGTGGGTGGGCCGCGCGGAACCTGAAGGCCTACGACGTGGCGAGGGCGCGAACCAGAGCCGCGGGCTTCGTCGAGGAGCAGGTGAGGATCGACGGCTCCACGATCAACTACGCCCGCGGGCCGATCGGGAACGCGCCGCCGCTGTTGCTGATCCACGGACAGGGTGTCGACTGGCAGAACTACGCGCCGGTGCTGCCGGCACTCGCCGAGCATTTCTCGGTCTTCGCCGTCGATGTGTACGGTCACGGCGGTTCGGACCGAGTGCCGGAGAAGTACTCCGCGACGGCGATCGGAGCCGATCTCGCTCGTTTCGTCGAAGATGTGGCCGGAACACCAGCCGTGGTGTCCGGGCACTCGTCGGGTGGCCAGCTGGCGGCCTGGCTCGCGGGCAACCGGCCCGATCTGGTCCGGGCGGCCGTGCTGGAGGACCCGCCGCTGTTCACCACCCTGTTGCCGCGCGCCGAGAAGACCTGGAACTGGGTCGATCTAGCCACCACCTGCCACACCTTCTTGCAGTCCGGCGAGACGGACTGGGTCGCGCACAGTTTCGTCCGGCAGAAGCTCTGGGACTTTTTCGGTGACGGCGCGGATCGGATCGTCCGGGCCGGTCTGAAACGGCACGCCAAGCATCCGGGCCGACCGATCAGGCTGTTCTTCATGCCGCCGGGCTGGAACGACATGCAGCGCGCCATGCTGAACTACGATCCCCGCTTCGGCGACGCCTTCTACACCGGGCGCTGGGATCACGGGTTCGATCACGAGGGGACGCTGCGCGGGATCGAAGCACCCACGACCCTTGTCCACGCGAACTGGAAGTACGGAACCGGCGGGGTCCTGCAGGGGGCCATCGACGACGATGACGCCGCGCGGATCGCGTCGCTGATCAAGGACGTCGAACTGGTCGAGGTCGACAGCGGTCACGACGTCCACGGCGAACACCCCGATCGGTTCGTGGAGCTGGTGCGCTCGATCGACGACCGGAGCCGGTGACCCCGCCGGGACGTGCCATGACGTCTTGCCGAAGCGGCTTCTCGCGGAACGAATCCAGGAGACTGCTCGGAAGCGTGTTCGATGTGTGCCCTAGCGTCGACGCTCCTTGCGCGTCTTGCGGACGACCTTGACCGAGCCCCAGAACGCCAGCCCGCTGACCACGACCACCGGCGCGCCGGGCGGGGCCGCTTGGCGCCGGGAGCGCCTCGCGGTGCGGAAACCGCCCATCAGGCCGGTGCCGCCGACCTCGACCGTGAGGTCCTCCGGCGCGATGATCTCGATCCCGCCCATGATCGCGAACGCGGAGATCCGCGTGCGAGCCGAGATGAGCCTGGCGTACCGCAGGTCGATCGTGGCCCCGCCCCAGAACGCCACCGCGCGGTGCCGCGGCGGCAGCGTCCACTCGCCTCGTCTGTCCACTCCGGACAGCACAGCGAAAGACCGCTTCGGTCCCTGTGCGGGTTCCGCGGCGGCGACGGGCCTGGTCTGGAGATCGGCCACCACGGCTTCGGTTTCGACGAGTGTTTTCGCCGCGTAGAGGTGGGCGAGCCGGTCTTCGAGCTCGTCCAGGGTCAGCTGGCCGGTGCCGGAGGCGTGGTAGAGCGCCTGGGCAACGCGTTCGCGGTCGGCGTCGGAGGCGCGGAGCCGCAGGGGGTCTTCGGTCATGTCGCCCATCGTGGAAGCCACCCGTGGCGGGTGCGCGGAACCGGAACGGATCAATTCATAGCAGCCCCGGCGCACCGTCCACAATTGTCGGTTCTTTCTCCTTTCGGCAGCGATAGTTGTCATCGTGCGGCGAAACGCGCCGGTCAGGGCCCGGCGACCGGAAGGCGACCGGGCGAACCGGCGCGGGCGGTTTCCGCGGCACGGCGGGCCGGGTGCGCGCGGCCCGCCGTTCGAACGGGGCCCTGCGAGTGATTGGTCTGGACCTTCTCCGTGACCGGCGAGAACAATCGGACGAATGCGCGATACCACCGTGTCACCGGGAACGTCCTGCCACGCCGACCGCACCGGCGAGCCGCCGATGCACCGGCTGGAGGTCCCGCTGCCGAACGCACTCCCGTTCGCCGCGGGCACGTTCGACACCATCGGCCCGATGGCGAGGGCGTCCTTCCCGCACCGCCACACCTTCCACGAGATCGCCCATGTCACCGCGGGGACCGGCACGCACGTCGTCGATCTGGCGCGCTGGGAGCTGCGCCCGCCGCACCTGTACGTGCTCACCCCCGGCCAAGTGCACCACTGGGAGAACGCGCGCGGGCTGACCGGGACCGTCGTCCTGTTCACCGACGACTTCCTCCTCGACCATCCCGCGGACCGCGACCTCCTCCGGCGGCTGAGCGAGCGCCCGTGGCTGACCCCGGACGCCGCCGACGACGCCGTGCTGCTCCGCCTCGTCACCGAGCTGGAGGACGAATACCGGCGCGCGGACGAAGGGGCCGAGTCGGTCCTGCGCGCACTGCTGCACATACTCGTGGTCCGCATCGCCCGGCTTTCCGCGCTGGCGGTGGAGACGTCCTCGGTGCGGTCGGCGGGGGTGGTCGAGGAGTTCACCCGGCTGACCGCCGATCCCGCGCTGTGCTCGGTCGGCGAGTACGCGGCGCGCATCGGCGTCACCCCCGGCTACCTCACCAAGGTCGTCAAGGCGGAAACCGGCCGCACCCCGTCGCAGCTGGCCCGCGCGGCGCGCATGCTCGAAGCGAAGCGGCTGCTGGCCACGACGGCGCTGACCGTGCGGCAGGTCGCGGCAAGGGTCGGCTTCGCCGATCCCGCCTACTTCTGCCGGTTCTTCCGGCGGGAAACCGGGGTGAGCCCCGGCGACTTCAGACGTGTCGGCGATCTGCTCCACCACCCCCGTGAAAAACACCACGACCAGCGGATCGAGTCCATCGTCAGCGCCGCACCGCGGCCGTAGCTTCACGGGTAATCCCCGACGCCCCACAAGGAGCAGACATGGATGAGTTCCCGGATGGCGACCACGAAACCACCACGGAAGGGCCCGGCGGCAGGGAGATCAGCCGCAAGACCGCGTTGAAGGCCGCGCTGGCCGCCGGTGTCACGGTGCCGCTGGCCATGATCGCCGTACCGGCGCTGGCCCGCACGAACGTGACCACCGGTGCGGTACCCGAGTTGACGCCGCCGTGCGACGACGGCGACGAGCCGACCCCGCCCCAGATGGAGGGCCCCTACTTCAAGCCGAGTTCGCCCGAGCGGACCAACCTGGTCACCCCTGGCATGCCGGGGACGAAGCTGAGCGTGACCGGGTACGTGTTCGGGCTGGCGTGCCGCCCGCTGAGCCGGGTGCTGCTGGACTTCTGGCAGGCCGACGACAACGGCGCCTACGACATGGCCGGCTACACCCTCCGCGGGCACCAGTACACCAACGCGCAGGGCGCCTTCACACTGTCCACGATCGTGCCCGGCCTCTACCCCGGCCGGACCCGGCACATCCACGTGAAGGTGCAGGCACCGGGACGGTCGATCCTGACCACGCAGCTGTACTTCCCCGGCGAGCCGCGCAACAACACCGACTCGTTGTTCGACCCGCGCCTGCTGATGAACGTCCGCGACGGCCAGGGCGGCAGGGAGGCGGCGTTCGACTTCGTCCTCAACGTGCCGCAGACCGGCACGCCGACGACCTCGCCCACCACACCGCCGACGACGCCGACCACGCCGCCCGGCGGGGACAGCTGGATCGCGGGCACCTCGTACACGGCGGGCGCGCGCGTCACCTACGGCGGCCGCGCGTTCGTGTGCCTGCAGGGCCATTTGGCCCAGGCGGGCTGGGAACCGCCGTCGGTTCCCGCGCTGTGGCGGGCCGAATGAACGGACGCCGCACTCGGTGATCCATCCGCCGCCACGAGGCGTTTTCCGGTGCGAGACCGGCCGGAAGCCTCGTGGCGGCGCCACCGGCCCCCGCGGAATGGCGCGACTCGCCCGGCGCAATTCGCGGTATGGGGCCGGTCTTCGCCGTGTTGTTCGATAGGGTAAGAGCTTCCTCCCCAAAGAGTAGAAGGCTTTTACCCATGGCTCAAAAAATCAGCGTCCAGATGCTCGACGACATCGACGGCTCCGAAGCGACCCAGACGGTTCCCTTCGCCCTCGACGGCGTTTCCTACGAGATCGATCTGTCCGACGACAACGCGGCGAGGCTTCGTGACGAACTGGCGGTCTACGTCGGCGCGGGTCAACGCGTCGGCGGGCGGAAGATCCGCCTCGCCACCGGGCAGAGCGCTGCCGAGGGCAGTTCCACCACGACCACGGCCGACCGCGAGCGGAACCGTCAGATCCGGGTCTGGGCTCAGGAGAACGGCTACGAGGTCGCCGAGCGCGGCCGCCTCTCCGGTGAAATCGTCTCGGCCTACGAGGCGGCTCAGCAGGCGCCGGTGGAAAAGGCGGCCGAGAAGCCTGCCCGCAAGCGCGCCCCGAGGCGCAAGAAGGCGGCCAGCGTCGCCTGATTGGCGTTGCCAGGGGGTGGGCGGCCGGTCGGCCGCCCACCCCTGGCGTTTTCGGCACTGATTTCCCGGAAACGGACGCAATCCGTGCCCGGTTCGTGTCAGAAGGTGATGCTGAATCCTTCAACCGAACCGGTGTCGAACCGGTAGACGTCGCGCACCCGCAGTTTCCAGGTGCCGTTCGCGCTTTCCGCCGACGCGTTCACCTGGTAGGTCCGGTGCACGCCGTCGGCCGAACCGACGCCACCCGCGTCCTGGAGCCGGAACGCCTTTCCGCTCGGGCCGATCAGATCGATCGCGAGATCGGCGGAGTAGCTGTGTCCGATGTCGACCTTGACCGGCAGCGCGGCCGAGGCCTTGCCGTCGCAGCCGTCCTGGGTGAGCGAGCTGGTCACTTCGTCACCGGCGTCCGGGATCGCGACCGGAACGGTGCCGGTCTTGGTCCCGCACTTCGGCCCCGGTCCGCCGCTGCCGATGAACGCGGTGTTCAGCAGTTTGTTCGGCGATCCGCTGCCCGGGTTCTTCACGACGCCGTCGGTGGCGTTCTGCACGAGCGCGTCCCGCACCTGCTGCGGTGTCGCCGACGGATTGGCCGCGAGGTAGAGCGCCGCCGCGCCGACGACGTGCGGGGTCGCCATCGAGGTCCCGCTCATGTTCGCCGTACCGCCGCTGCTCGGGCTGAGCGACGTGACGTTGACACCGGGGCCGAAGATGTCCGTGCAGGACCCGTAGTTCGAAAACGACGCCCGGTTGTCGCTCTGGTCGGACGCGTTCACGGTGATCGCTTCGGGCACCCGCGCGGGGCTCGTGTTGCACGCGTCGCTCGACGCGTTGCCCGCGGCGACGCCGTAGACGACACCGGAGGCGATGGACTTCTTGAGCGCGTCGTCGCCGACACCGGGCGAGTCCATGGTGAGGCTCATGTTCGCCACCGCGGGCTTGTGCGCGTTCGCGGTCACCCAGTCGACGGCGTCGATGATCCCGGAATCGGGCCCGGTGTTGTCGCAGCCGAGCACCTTGAGACCGACGATCTTGACCTTCTTCGCCACGCCGTAGGTCTTGCTGCCGATCGTGCCGGAGGTGTGGCTGCCGTGGCCGTGGCAGTCCTTGCCGTCCCCGCCGAAGAAGTCCTTCCCGAGGCTCGCCCGTCCTTCGTATTCGGGGTTGCCGGGGTTGATCCCGCTGTCGATGTCGTAGGCCGTGACACCCTCGCCGCCGTTGGCGTAGGTGTACTTCTTGTCCAGCGGCAGGTTCTTCTGGTCGATCCGGTCGAGCCCCCAGGTGGGATTGCTCTGGGTGTCGGCGCCCCTAGCGGTGCCGTCCTGGTACACGGTTTCGACCGCGGGATCGGCGGCGAGCCTGCGGGCCTGCCGTTCGGTCATCTTCTTCACCGAGAACCCGTGGATCGTGGCCGTGTAGGTCGAGCGCACCTCACCGCCGTAGCGCTGGGTCAACGAGGCCGAGGCGGCCTGGACACCCGCGACGCCGTCCTTGAGCTTCACGATGTACTGGTCGCCGTAGTGCTGCTTCGCCTGCACCACGACACCTTCGGGCTCGGCGGCCACGGACGTCCCCGCGCCGAGCGCGAGCAGCGGGCCAAGCACGCCGAGTGCCAGCAGGGTCTTTCCGGTCCTGTGCATCAGAATCCTCGTTCTTCTCAGCCGATGGTGAGGGTGTAGGTGGTGGTGCCGGTCTTGCCGGTGGAGTCGGTGGCGGTGATGGTGATCGGGTAGGTGCCCGTTTGGAAGGGGGCGATGATCTGCATGGTGGAGCTACCGCCGGAGGAAATGGTCTGGGGGTTGAAGAACGGCGGGATGGGCAGGCCGGAGCCGGAGGCCGACAGCTTGATCGAGCCGGTTCCGGTGGCGGAGACGGTGGCGTTGGTGAACATGCCGGGCCTGCCTGAGCCGCTGCCGGGGGTGACGGTGACCTTGACGTCGCCGGTGGGCGGTGTGCCCTTGCCGACGGTGAGGGTGAGCTTGGTGGTGGCGGTGTCGGTGATGCCCTTGCCGGAAATCGTTACGGTGTAGTCCTTTTCGGGGGTGTTGGCGGCGGTTTCGATGGTGAGTTTGGCGGTGTCGCCGGAGTTGATGGTGGCGGGCTGGAAGGTGGCCTTGGCGCCGTCGGGAAGGCCGGAGGCGGTGAGTTCGACCTTTTCGGCGCCGTTCTTGCCCGCCTTGCTGGTGACGCTCGTCGAGACGTACTTACCGGGATCGACCTTCACCGAACCGGGACTGGCGCCGAGCGTGAACTTGTCGCTCGACGGCGATTCACCGATCTGCTTGGCGACCCAGTCGCCCATGTCGTTGTTCAGTCTGCTGTAGACGCTGTACCACCTGAAGTCGCTGCGGCTCCACGAGGTCAGCCCGATCACCTTTCCGTCCACGATGAACGGGCCGCCGCTGTCACCCGGCAGCACGGTCTTGCGGCCGTCGGGATATCCGGCGCAGATCATCGTCTTCGGGTCGACGCCGTTCTCCACGCCGGTGCACCGGCTCGCGTCGACGATCGGCAGCGTCAGCTTGTGCAGCGTGACGTCCTGCTGGGTGTCGTTGTAATCCTTCTTCCCGTAGCCGAGGCTGAACCCGTCCCTGCCCGGTTTCTCCAGCCCGGCGTCCGCCGAGGTGGCGATCTTGGCGTAACCGCCGGCGGGCACCGGGATATCGGCGTCAGTGGTGATGATCGCGACGTCGTAGCCGTTCCACGGCTGCGTGAAGTTCGGGTGGGTCTGGTAGTCGACGACGTTCAGCTGGGTGCCGCCAGCGCCCTTGAGATCGTCGAGTCCGTAGAGGACGGTCTTCTTGCCCTCGAGTTCCTTGCAGTGCGCGGCGACCACGACCTTGCGCGGTGCCACCACGGATCCGGTGCAGCTCTGGCCCTTCGGCCGCGGCCCGCCTTCGCGCAGCGCGGCGATGACGAACGGGTAGTCCTTCACCGAGGCCGGTTCACCGCCGATGTCCGCGGTGTGCATTTCGCTGGGAAGGCGCGCTTCGTCCGTCGGCGCGATGCCGGTGCCCGTCGTGGCCGCGCCCGCGGTGGGCACGACCCCGGAAAAGGCGGTCGCGGCCAATGCCAGCAACCCGAGTCTGCGTAGTTTCTTCTGCACGGTTTGGTCCTTTCCGAATCACCGGAGGAGGAGCGGGGGATGGAGGCGGTACCGCGCATTCCATCTTCAGTCCGGCACAACCGTGGCGACAACCCGTACCTGGCCCGTAATTAATGCCGCCGACGCTGCCACGGTGAGGTGTTCCGGGGAAATGACTAGGCATCCCTAATGAATGGAACCACTATTGCGAACGAAAAGGAGCCGACCACAATGGTCGGAATGGGTGGGAGTGGGGTGCCGCTGTTCTGCGGCGTGGCGTGGGTGCCCGCGCGGCGGATGACCGTCGTCGACGTCGAGGGGGTCGTCGTGCTGGACGGCGCGCTGGACCACGGTCTCGCGGAGCTGCCCGGCCTGTTGGCGCAGGTCGGCGACACCGAGGCGCTGCGGGTACCGGTGGCGGTGAGCCGCGGCCCGTCCCCGCTCGGGCAGCTGGTGTCCGCGAGCGGACGGCCCGTGTTCGAGGTGGCGGCCCGCGGTCCCGACCGCGACGACCCGGTCGCACTGGCGAGGAAGCTGGCGGCGGGCAGGATCCGCCGGGTGGTTTCGGAAACCGCGCTGCCGCCCTCGGTGGTGCTCAAGGCGTGGGCGCACCAATGCGCGGTGTGGGAGAGCACCGCGACCGCGGCACGGCTCCAGGACCTGCTCGGCGAGCACTACGCGGACCTGGTGGACGTCTTCGGCGACATCCCGCTGAGCCCCGGCGCGGCCGTGGCCCACCGCCAGGTGGTCGACCAGCTCGTCGAGGTCGACCGGGTGTGCGAACTCGCCGACCGGCTCGGTGAACTGGCCGCCGAGGCGTATTCGGGCTTGCTCGGCTGAACCGTCACCCGGTGAGCGACGAGCGTTCCAGCGCTTCGCTGAGTACTTTTCTCGACGGCAGCCCGAGCTTTCGCAGTGCTTTCCCGATGTGGATTTCGACCGTGCGCGGGGAAAGGAAGAGCTGTTCGGCGATTTCGCGGTTCGTGAGGTTGCGCGCGGCGAGGCGGGCGACTTCGAGTTCGCGCGGGGAAAGCGCTTCGCCGTAGCCTTTGCGGCCTCGGCGGGGCAGTGTGGTGTCGAAGCGCCGGAGCACGCGGCGGCACCGCAACGCGTCCGCCGGCGCGGACAGGTCGCTGAACGCGGATTCCGCCGCGGTCATCAGGTCGATCGCGCTCTGGTGGTCGCCGAGGTCGGCGAAGCATTCGGCGGCGCGTTCGTGTGCGGACGCCGCCGAGTAGGGGTGCGGCAGCGCGCGGTAGGACTCGCCCGCGCGGCGCAGCAGGTCGGCGGCCGTGGCGAGTTCGCCGTCCGCGCGCGCGATCAGCCCTCGGCACACCAGGGCGGCGGCTTTGGCGAAGGGGGCGTCGCGACCGGACACCCCTTGCTCGTATTCGGCGAGGGTCGATCGCGCGCCCTCGGTGTCGTCGGTTTCCAGCAGCGCGCGGATGGCGAAGGGCATCAGTTCGGCGGCCCACACCCAGTTTCCCTTGGCGCGCAAGGCATCGATGCCGTATCCGGCGACGGTGCGCGCCGCCGCGGTGTCGTGGGCCGCGAGGTGAACCGCGGTACGCCCGGCGAACGCCGAAGCTTGCAGCGGCACCGTTCCGGTCGAAAGCGCGAACGCGTTTTCGAAGTTGCGCAGCGCCGCTGTCGGCCTGGCCTGTTCGAGGTCGAGCCAGCCGAGCGCGAGCAGCGGCTCCGCCGCGAGTGAACTGGTCTCGCCGACGCGCTCGATCAGCAGGCGCGCGTCCTCGGCGACGGCCGACCACTGGCCGGTCATCACGTTGAGACGAAGCTCGGTGCCCGCGGCGAGCGCGTCGAGATAGGACTGGCGCGCGCCGCTGATCAACCGGCGCGCGGTGTCCAAATAGGAGCGTGCGACGGCGTGGTGGCCGTTCCACCCCGCCGCGTCGGCGAGGTTGATGTAGGTCCGCCCGAGCTGCCGCCGCACCTCGGGCGAGGACGGGGCCTGCGGCAGCGCTTCGATCACCGACCACACGCCGGGGTCGGCGACCTGCATGCGGGTGGACACCCGGTTCGCCATGGCGGCCGCCATCAGTTCGACGTCGGCGACGCCCTTGCTCGCCAGTTCCGCCTTTTCCAGCCAGCGCAGGTTGACCTTCACCGGTACCGCGCCGACGTGCGGCATCGCCAGTGTCATCAGGCCGCGCGCCAGTACCGGGCTGCGCTGGGTCAGCTCCGCGGCGGCGAGTTCGATCTCGTGCCGTCCCGCGTCGATCTCCCCGGACTGCGTGACCATCGCCCTGCCGAGGTTCATCCGGATCTCGCCGCGCGCGGCCTTGCTCAGCGCGCGGTCGCGCACGATCGCCCGCAGGCGGGCCAGCGTCGCGGCCCGGACCAGGCCCTGGTGCATTTCGTGGCTCAACCGCACCGCGAACCGCTCCCGCGCGGCGGCGGGCAGTTCGGGATCGTCGAGTGCTTCCTCCAGCAGCCGGACGACCTCGTCGACGCCGTCCTCCGCGGCGGCGCGGTCCACCGCGGTCTCCGTCCACTGTGTCCAGTGGCCGAGTTCGAACGCCCCGCGGTAGTGCTTCGCGACGTCGGCGGGCGCGTGTCCCTGTGCCGCGAGGAATTCGGCGGCGCGCGCGTGCAGCCCGCGCAGCCGGGTGCCCGGGATCGGGGCCAGGATCGCTTGCGCGGCAAGGGGATACCGGATCCGGTACCGCCCGGCGGTCTCGACGAGCAGCACCGCCCGCAACGCGGTTTCGACGGCGGCGGACACCGCGTCCTCCGGCAGGCGCGACACCGCGGCGAGCGCCTGCTCCCGCACCGGTTCCGCCAGTACCGCCGCCGCGGCCAGCACCTCTGCGCACGCCGGGCCCAGCCGCGCCACCCGGTCCCGCACGGAGTCGCGGACACCCGGCGGCAGTGCGAACGCGACGCCGGGGTCCGCGCGGCGCAGCACTTCGCGCACCACCCCCGGCAAGCCTCCGGTGCGGTGGCACAGGTCTTCGGCGAACCCGGGCGGCAGCGTCGCCTGCCCGAGGACGGCACGGGCGAACCGGTCGACGTCGTCGCCGGCCCAGGGCCGCAGGGCGATCCGGATCGGGGAACCGCACGGCGCGTCCTGGACGGCGGTGGTGACGACGGCGAGGTTTTCCGGCTGCGCACCGGTCAGGAAGCGCAGGAAGTCCACAGTGTCCTCGTCCGCGTGCCCGATGTCGTCGAGGACGAGAACGGTGTTGCCGCACACCACGAGCACTTCGCGCAGGGCACGGAAGATCTGGTGCCGGGTCAGCTCGGCGCCGAGCGGGTGCGGCGGCGCGGGCAGCACGGGGGCCAGCTCCGGGAGGACCGCGCGCAGCACGCCCGCGACGGGGGACAGGCGGTCCGCGACCGGGGCGAGCCGTGCTTTCGCGACGGCCTCGAGCACCGGGCCGAGGGGGAGCGGTTTGCGTAGCGGTTCACAGCGGGCCCGCAGCACCGTCCGGCCCGCGAGGAGCCGGTGCCGCCGGAATTCGGTGAGCAGCCTGGTCTTCCCGACCCCCGGTTCACCGGTGACCACGACGTGCGCCGGCGGGGTCGTCACGGCGCGGACCAGCGCGGCCAGCTCGGCGTCCCTGCCGAGGTGGACGTGTGCCGCACCGGTCGACGACATGTGCCGACCTTACCGGCGCGGAACCCGCCGAAAGGCGGGAACACGGAACGTGATCACCGCGCGGTGCCGAGCAGCGCCGCGAGCTTGCGGGCGCTGGGGCTCCGCCGGTCGGCGTGGACGTGGAGGGTGCGGTGCACGGGCGGGTCGAGCGCCCGCACGACCACCCCGTCCGGGGCGGGCCGCGGAACGGCGAGCGCGGGGACCACGCCCGCGGTGATCCCGGCCGCGACCATCGCGAACACCGTGGCGGCGTCGCGGACCGTGTGATCGGGCGCCCAGGTGACTCCCTCCTCGGCGAACGCGGCGGTGAGCAGCGGTCCGCAGGTCCCGCCGGGATCGGCGACACCGGCGCGCACGAGATCGGCGAGCGCGATCCGGCTCGCGCGGCCGAGCCGGTGGCGCCGCGGCAGCACCGCGAGGAATTCGTCGGTGAGCGTGGAGATCGGCTTCGAACCGGGGATGCGGGTGGTGCTCACCGCGAGATCGACGGTGCTGTCGGTGAACCACTCGGCGAGTTCGTCGTCGTCGCCGACGACCGTGAGCGCGTCCAGGTCCGGCCACTCGGCGAGCGCGGCGGGCACGAGGTGGACCAGCGCGCTGGCGACGGCGCCGATCCGCAGCCGCGGTGCTTCCGGCCGGTGGGCGAGCGCTTCGATCGCCCGCAGGTGCCCGACGGCGGCGTGCCCGTGTCCGGCGACCTCCCTGCCCAGCGCGGTCAGCGCCGCGCCCTCGGGTCCACGGTGGACGAGCTGGCCGCCCAGCAGGCGTTCCAGCGCGGCGATCGTGCGGCTGACCGCGGACTGGGTCAGGCCGAGTTCCCCGGCGGCGCGGGTGAAGCTGCCGTGCTCGCCGATCGCCAGCAGTGCCCGCACCTGTCCGATGGTGAGATCCACCGAGCCATGATCCCAGTGCATGACCGATATGACCAGTAGTCGTTGGAATCATGGGCCCGGCGACGGTGTGCTGGTGCCATGTCGTCCGCCGTTCCGGTCCGCACGCTCGTCGCGATGGTGTCGTTGTGGCTATGCTGGGGTTCGTCGTTCCCGGCGATCCGGGTGATGGTGGCGACGTTGCCGCCGCTGTCGGCTTCGGGCGCGGTCTTCCTCACCGCCGGAATCGTGCTCGTGGCCTTCCGACCCCGCGCGTTCCGGGAACTCCGGTGTCGACATGTCGCCATCGCTGCGGGAGTGGGGGCGTGCTTGCTCGGCGCGCAGGGCATGGTCGCGGTCGCTTCGCGGCACCTGTTCGCGGGCACCGCGGCGCTGCTCGTCGCGGCCGTCCCGCTGTGGGTGGTGCTGCTGCGCGCGGTGCTGGGTGAGCGCTGCGGCAAGGGCGCGGTGGCGCGGGTGGTCACCGGGTTCGCCGGGGTGGCCGTGGTGCTGGTCGCCGACTCGGGCGGCCGGTGGTCGGCGTGGGGGCTGCTGGTGCTGGCCGCCGCGGTCACCTGGGCGGCGGGCACGGTCTGGGCGGCGCGCGCCGAGACGCTGCCTCCGCCGATACCCGCGGCCGCGGTGCAACTGGTGGCGGGTGGCTTGTTGCTCCTGGTGCTCGGTGCCGTCGCCGGTGAGGAGTTCACGCCCGCGCGCACCGAGTCCTGGCTCGCGCTCGCGGATCTCGTGCTCGTCGACTCGCTCGCCGGGTTCGTGCTGTACAACCGGTTGCTGCGCGCGGCTCCCGTCTCGCTGGTCAGCACCTACGCCTACGCGGTGCCCGTGGTTGCCTGGCTCGCGGGGGTGGTCGTGCTGGGCGAGCCGTTCCGGCCCGCTGTGCTGCTCGGCGCCGTCGTCATCGTGGCCGCCGTCGCGGGTGAAGTGCGCGCGACGTCAGCGAAGGGGCGCGAGTAGGCCGTCGACGATGCGGCGAACCCTGCTCACCGCGTCGCAATCCCCGAGCCGCAGTGCCGTGTTCGTGGCGCACAGCACGGCGTCGAGCTGGAACGCGGCGAGATCGGCGTCCAGCCCGGCGATCTCGCCCGCCGCCACCGCGTGCCGCAGTTCCCCCGCGAGGACGCCGGTCCAGTCGTGGGTGTCGCGGACCAGCGCGTCGCGGATCGGACCGGGGCGGCTGTCGTACTCGGCCAGGTTCGCGGCGCGGAAGCACCCGCCGGCGAACAACGGGGTTTCGGCGTAGACGATCCAGTTTTCGACCAGCGCGCGGAGTCGGGCCGCGCCGCGCGGCGCGGACAGCGCGGGCCGCACGACCGCTTCGACGAACCTCGCGCGCGCGTGGTCGACGGTGGCCAGCTGCAGGATTTCCTTGGTCTTGAACAAGGTCTGCACCCCGGCCTTGCTGAGCCCGGCGCCGGTGGCCAGCCGCCCGAAGCTCACCCCGTCGAGCCCTTCGAGTGAGGCGACGTCGACGGCGTGTTCGAGCACGAGCTGCCGCGTCCGCGCGCCGCGCAGGAGGCGCTTGTCGGTGACTTCGCCGGGCGCACTGTCCATACGGCCGATCGTACTCCGGCATTTCCGGGCGGCCGAGATAGCCATTCTTTTCTCGATTCATGGCGAGATTCGGGAAATGGCCCCGGAAAAAACGGTCCCCGCGATCACGCGTGGAAGCGCGTGGTTTCGTCCAGTTCGGCGCGCGGGATGCGGACGCGGTTCGCGGGCGCGGTGGCATCGGCGTACCCGAACGAGATGCCGAGCAGGAGCTTCCGGTTCTCGACGCCCAGTTCGGCGCGCACGGTGTCCGCGTAGAAGCCCAGCAGGCCCTGCGGGCAGCTCGCGATGCCGTGCGCCGTCATCGCCAGCATCAGGGTCTGCGCGTAGATGCCGACGTCGGCGGCCATGCGCGCTTCCGCGTTGGGCGCGGTGAACAGCAACGCGACGTGCGGCGCCCCGTAGAACCGCAGGCTTTCGGCGTTGTACGCCTCGCGCGCGGTGCGGTCTTCGCGGCCGATCCCGACGGCCGAGTACATCCGCTCGCCCGCCTGCTGGCGCCGTCGCTGGTAGGTCCCTTGGTAGAGGCCGTCGTGGTACGGGAAGTCCATCGAAAGGCGCTTTTCGGCGTGTGCTTCGACCAGTGCGTCGCCGAGGCGTTCGCGCGCCGCACCGCTGACGACCTCGATGTGCCACGGCTGCGTGTTGGAGTTCGACGGTGCCGCGCCCGCCAGGGAAAACACCGCCCGCAAGGTCTCCTCCGGTACGGCGTCGGGCCGGAACGCGCGCGTGGCCCGCCGCGCCCTGATCAGGTGTTCGGCGTAGTCGGGCAGATGCTCCACGGGAATCTCCTTAAGTAAACGGTTTCGTGTACCTAGTGGCCGACTGTAGCGGAGGGCCGAGCCAAGGTAAACGGCGGTGTATACTTAAGGGGTGGCTGATCAGGAAGTGGTGCGCCGCCGAGGGCGCGGGGGACGGGAGCGCATCCTCGCCGCGGCCACCGCGCTGTTCGAGGCGCGCGGGATCACCGCCACCGGCATGGAACAGGTGGCGGCGAGCGCGCCGGTGTCGAAGCGCACCCTCTACGCCCATTTCCCCACCAAGGACCAGTTGGTGGTGGCGTACCTGAGCCATCTCTCGGAAACGGGGCGCACCATCGAAGGCGCGCTCGACCGCGAGGACCTTCCAGTACGGGAACGGCTGCTCGCGTTGTTCACGGTGCCGGACAACGGAACCGGGCCGATCCGGGGGTGCCCCTTCGTCGACGCCGCGGCCGAATTCCCCGATCCGGACAGTCCCGTGCACGCGTACACGCGCGAACAGAAGCAGCGGTTCGCGCGCCGCGTCACCGAATTGGTGCGCACGCTCGGCGCGCCGCGTCCCGGTGTGCTCGCCGAACAGCTCGTGATGCTCGCCGACGGGGCCGCGACCCGCGCGATGGTGCTCAACGACGCGGCGTGCGGCCGTTCCGCCAGGGCCGCCGCGGAAGCCCTGCTTGACGCCGCTACCGGATAGACCATTGTGGACGGTCGAACTGCTCCAGACCGCCCCCTGGCCGGTCTGGAGCCGTTCGGTCTACGCGCCGTCCCAGGTGACCGGGAGCCGGTGCACGCCGTATATGTCGGTGCCGGTGCGCATCGGCACTTCTTCGGCGGGGATCGCGAGGCGCAGTCCCGGGAACCGATCGAGCAGCGCGGGGAACGCGACGCGCATTTCGACGCGGGCGAGCTGCTGGCCGAGGCACTGGTGCACGCCGTGCCCGAAGGTCAGGTGCCCGGCGGCGTGCCGCTGGAGATCGAGGACGTCCGGATTCGCGAACTTTTCCGGATCGCGGTTCGCGGCCTGTGCCGAGATGGTCACGGTTTCCCCCGCTTTCACCAGCTGGCCGCCGATCTCGACGTCTTCCAGCGCCGCTCGTGCGCCCGTGTGCGTGATCGTCAGGTAGCGCAGCAGTTCTTCGACGGCCTGGTCGGCCTTCCCGGGATCGGCGCGCAGCGCGGCGAGCTGGTCCGGGTTCTCCAGCAGGGCGAACGTGCCGAGCGCGATCATGTTCGCGGTGGTGTCCAGGCCCGCGCCGAGCAGGAACGCCCCGACACCCGCGAGTTCCTCGTCGGTGAGCTCGGTCGTGGTGAGATCGCTGAGCAGATCGTCGGTGGGCTTCGCGCGCTTGGCCAGCACCAGTTCCCGCACGTATTCCTGGATGCCGGTGTAGGCGGCCCCGATCTCGTCCAGCGTGGCGCCCGCGTCGTTCATCGACAGCGCTTTCTCCTGGAACGACTCGCGATCGGCGTACGGCACGCCGAGCAGCTCGCAGATCACCATCGCCGGAACGGGCTGCGCGTAGGCCCGCACCAGATCGGCGGGCGGGCCCTGCAGCGCCATGGCGTCCAGGTGCTCGGCGCTGATCTCGCCGATGCGGTCGGTCAGCAGGCGCATCCGGCGGACGGTGAACTTGCCGGTGAGCAGCTTCCGGTAGCGGGTGTGGTGCGGCGGGTCGATCCCGGTGAGATCGCCGACCGGCGCGGGCGGCGCCTCGGTGACCCCGGGCAGCGGGGTCGGGAAGTGCATGAGCTCGTACCGCGAGCTGAAGCGGAGATCGGAGGCCACCTCGCGGGCGAGCGCGTGCCCGGTCACCAGCCAGCCGAGGTGGCCGTCGGGGTAGCGCATCCGCCTGATCGGGCTCTGCTCGCGGATCCGCGCCAGCTCCGCGGGCGGGTCGAAGGGGCAGCCTGCCGGACGTTCCGTCGGCAGCGATGCCAGTTCGGGATTCACGGTTTCTCCTGACGTGGTAAGGGAAATCAGTTCGCGGACTCGCGGTTGAACAGCTTCTTCGACCACAGGTAGCCGCCGAGCGCCACGACGACGCACCAGCCGACCGCCAGCACGGCGTTGGCGCCGAGCGGCTTGTCCATCAGCAGGCCGCGCAGGGTCTCGATGAGCGGGGTGAAGGGCTGGTACTCGGCGAACCAGCGCAGCACGGCAGGCATCGAATCCGTCGGCACGAAACCGCTGCCGAGGAAGGGCAGCAGGATCAGCGGCATCCCGACGTTGCTCGCGGATTCGACCGTCTTGGCCGCCAGTCCGAACGCGACGAACAGCCAGATGAAGGCGAACGACATCAGCGCGACGAGCCCCGCCGTCGCGAACCAGGCGCCGACACCGGCCGACGGCCGGAACCCGACCAGGAACGCCACCCCGAAAACGGCCGCGATGCTGAGCATCGACTGGATGAGGCTGCCGAAGACGTGCCCGGTGAGCACGGAGACGCGGGCGATGGACATGGTGCGGAACCGGGCGACGATGCCCTCGGTCATGTCCATCGCGACCGAGACCGCGGTGCCCTGGACGGTCGCGGAAATGGTCATCAGGATGATCGCGGGCACGACGTAGTTGACGTAGACCGCGCGGCCGCCGCCCGCACCGCCGATCCCGGCGCCGAGGGTGTTGCCGAACACGTAGACGAACAGCAGCAGGAAGACGATCGGCATCCCGACGAGCACCACCGTCATGGACGGGTAGCGGGCCAGGTGCTTGAGGTTGCGGCGCAGCATAGTGGCCGAGTCGCGCAGGGCATAGGACTGGGTGCTCATCGGATGGGTGCTTTCTCGTGGGTGGGATTTCCGGTGAGGGCGAGGAAAACGTCGTCGAGATCGGGCGTGTGCAGGTTGAGCGCCTCGACGGCGACGCGCTCGTCGTCGAGCCGGGTGAGCAGGGTCCGCAGCGAGTGGACGTCGCCGTCGCTCGGAACGCGCAGCGTGAGCGCGTCCTCGTCACCGGAAGCGTTCGCGAGGACGCGGGCGGCGGCGTCGAACTCGCGCGCGTCGGCGAAGCGCAGTTCGACGTGGCCGCCGGGAATCCGGCGCTTCAGCTCCTCGGCGGTGCCCTCCGCGACCACGCGCCCGGCATTGAGGACCGCGATCCGGTCGGCGAGTTCGTCGGCCTCGTCGAGGTACTGCGTGGTGAGGAAGATGGTGACGCCGTGCGCCACGAGACCGCGCACGATTTCCCACATGCGGAGCCGGGCGCGGGGGTCGAGTCCGGTGGTCGGCTCGTCGAGGAAGATCACCTCGGGGTCGCCGACCAGCGTCATCGCGAGGTCGAGCCGCCGTCGCATGCCCCCGGAGTAGGTCGCGGCCGTTTTCCCGGCCGCCTCGGTCAGGTCGAACCGTTCGAGCAGGTCGTCGGCGCGCCGCCTGCCCTCCGCGCGGTCGAGGTGGTGCAGATCGGCCATCAGGAGCAGGTTCTCCCGCCCGGTGAACAGGTTGTCCACCGCGGAGAACTGGCCGGTGACACCGATCGCGCCGCGCACGCCGTCGGGATCGGTGGCGAGGTCGTGCCCGGCGACCGCGGCTGTACCGGCGTCCGCGGTGAGCAGCGTGGAGAGGATCTTGACCGTGGTGGTCTTCCCCGCCCCGTTGGCGCCGAGCAGCGAGAACACCGTGCCGCGCTGGACGTGCAAGTCGATGCCGTCGAGCACGACGTGCTCACCGAACGACTTGCGCAGCCCGGCCGCGGTGATCGCGGGCGGGCGTGACGGAGTGGCCATGGATTTCCCTTTCCGGGCTTCGGGTCGACGGCGGGTTGGTCCGCGGCGCGTGGTCACTCCGCCATGCCGTCGTTCGTATGGCGCCACTATGGCGCATCTTTGGCGCCATGGCAAGTGTCGACGGCACCTGGTTTAGAAGGTGGCTTTCACCAGCAAATATGCCTTGGTTTGCATGTCGACCGATGGCGAAGCCAGCGTGATGTGCTGGTGTTGCCCAGGTGTGTAGATGATGGCTGACTGGTGTCGACCGGAGCCAGTTTGGCGTCTCGGTGGCGCAGCCTCAGTCGCTCGTGGCGCACGGCGGGCGTGCACCTACGAATTCACGGCCGGAGCTCCACCGCTTCAGTGCTCCTGGCTGACTCGCTCGCGCAGCACGGCTTTGGCGATCTTGCCCGCCGGTGTCATCGGAAGCTCGCCCACGATCAGCAACTGCCGGGGAACCTTGTAGCTCGCCAAGCGTTCCCGGCAGTAGTCGAGGATCTCCTCGGGGTCGAGTTCCGCCGCGGGATCGCCGGGCACGACGTAGTAGCGCCCGATCTCGCCGAGCACCGGGTCGGGGACGCCGATCCCCGCGGCCATGGCGATCCCGGGGAACCCGGTCAGGACGTTCTCGACCTCGACGGGGTACACGTTGTAGCCACCCTGCAGGTACATTTCCTTGCTGCGCCCGCGAAAAGCCAGGTGTCCGCTCGCGTCGGCGGTGACGATGTCGCCGGTGGCCACCCAGCCGCCGGGCAGGAACGTCTCCGCGGTCTCGGCGGGCATGTCCCAGTACCCGGCGGCGGCACCGGGTCCGCGGAGCTGGAGTTCTCCGTCCACATCGGACTCGACGGGCGCACCGTTCGACACGACGCGGGCTTCGACACCGGGCAGCGCGGTGCCCAGCGTGCGCGCCACCACCTCCGGCGGGTCCGTCGGCGCGCTCATGATCGCGGCACCGGAAACCTCCGACATGCCGTAGAGATTGGTCAGCCTGGCGCCGGGAAACCGCGTCGCGATCGCTTCGCACAGCGCGGGTTCCGCGTTGGCGCCGCCGACGATCGCCACCCGCAGGCTCGACGCGTCGAGCCGCGCGCAGGCCGGTTCCGCGAGCATCAGCGCCCACATCGTCGGCACCCCGCCCAAGATCGTCAGCCGGTGCTCGGCGATCGCGGCGACGGCCCCGCTCGGTGAGAACGCCGTCGGCATGACCACCGCCGAGCCCGCGACCATCGCCGCGAGGACGTTGCAGGTCAGCCCGCCGACGTGGGTGAGCGGCAGCACCGCGAGCAGGACGTCGCCCGCGGTCATGCCCACCCGCTCGACTTGTGCCGAGGCGGCCGCGACGAGCCCGCCGTGGGTGAGCACCGCGCCCTTGGGGACACCGGTGGTGCCCGAGGTGTAGAGGATCACCGCCGGGGTGTCCGCATCGATCTCGGCGTCGGGAACGTCCTCGGCCGCGCTGGACGCGAACTCCGCGTAGCGATCGAGGAACACGATGTCCTCGACGTCCGGGATCCGGTGCCGGAACCCGGCGTAGAACGCCCGGTCGCCACTGGTCAGGAGCAGCCGGGTGCCGGAATGGGTGAGCATGTGGTCGAGCTCGGTCTCGCGGTAGCGGACGTTGAGCGTGACCACGATCAGGCCGAGCCGGACCGCGCCGAAGAAGAACTCCAGCCACTCGGCCCCGTTCGGCGCGGCGACCGCGACCCGATCCCCGGCGCGCAGGCCCCGCGCGTGCAGCGCGGCCGCGACCCGGCGGCTGCGAGCCGCCAGCTCGCCGTACGTCGTGGCGGAATTCCCGGTGCGCAGGAACACTTTCCCGCCCTCGCGGCGGGCGGCGTCGTCGAGCAGGGTCACCAGCGTCCGTGCCATGAGACCGGCTCCTTCGCCGAGAGCGGATCGTCCCCCGTGACTGTGGCACGGTCCACGCCCGCGAACCAGGCGGCACCGCCCGGTCACGGTGAATCACCGCCGGGTCGCGACAGCTCCAGGTGGAGGACCGCCGTCCGTCTGACGCAAACGCAGACGGCTATCCTCCGTTCGGTCTATCGTCCGTTGAGACGGCGGAAGGGGGCGTGCATGGCCGGTCGGAGCGGGTCCGCCGCTGGCCGCGCGCGCGGTGCCAAGGACGGCTTCGCCACCGTGCGCCTCGTCGTCGCCTGTGGTGTCATCGGGTTCCACGCGATGCCGCTGACCGGGGACTACGACGGCTGGGGCTGGGGACAGCACTGGTACCACTACGGCACGCTGACCGTCGCCGCGTTCATGGCGATGAGCGGGTTCTTCGTGATGAAGACCTGGGAGCGCGATCCGCACTTCGCCCGGTTCTGGGTGCGCAGGGCGCTGCGGATCATGCCGGGGCTCCTGGTGGTCGTGCTGCTCGCCGCGCTCGTGCTCGGCCCGCTCGTCACCACGCTGGCCACTGGTGAGTACTTCGGTCAGGCGCGCACCTGGTCGTTCCTGTGGCACAACGCGTTGCTGTTCCCGCAGCAGTACGACCTGCCCGGCGTGTTCGCGGGCAACCCGTACCCGACGGCGGTCAACGGCTCGCTGTGGTGCCTGCCGCTGGAGGTGCTCGGCTACGCGCTGGTGACCGTGGTCGGGTTGCTCGGCATCAACCGCAGGCGCCCGTTGATCTTCCTGATCGCGGTGCCGTTCGGCGCTCTGCTCGTGCTGCACGTGAACGGGCTCGTCGACCTGCCCGACACGATGCTGCTGCTGCCGGTGAACCCGTTGCTGCAATACCTCGCCATCTACGCGATGGGGATCGCGGCCTGGCTCTACCGCGACAAGATCCCGCTGTCCTGGTGGGGCGTCGTGGCCTGCGTGGCGATCGAGGTCTTCGTCTACCCGAGCCCGGTCGCGGACATCACGCGCGCCGTCACCATCCCGTACGCGGTGCTGACCATCGGCACCAAGCTGCCCCCGTGGCTGTGCCTGCCGAACTGGCTGACCGTGGCCAGTTTCGGCGTGTTCCTCTACGGCTTCCCGGTCGAGCAGACGCTGGTCTGGCTCGGCGCGGATCACCCGTGGCAGGTCATCGGCATCGGCGTGCCGATCGCCGTGGTGCTCGGGCTGGGGTCCTGGCACCTGGTGGAGAAGCACGCGCTCCGGCTGCGGACCACGCTGACCGAGCGGGCGCCGGAGCCGCGCACCGAGGTCATCCCCGCCGTACCGGCGGCGGACCCGCCGACCGTGGAACTGCCCGCGCTCCGGCCTGGAAGGAACTGAGCACAGCCGTCATGCCTGCCGAAAAAACCGCAGCGGGAAGCCGCGAACGCTATCTCGAACTGCTGAAGCGCGCCCTGACGAACACCATCTACGAGGACCCGAACTCGGCGCCGTGGGGACCGGACGGGTTCGACGCGGCCGCGCGCGGCGACGGCAGCGACTGGCCGCGCACCGCGCACACCATGATCGGCCGCAAACGCCTCGACAACCTGCACCACTGCGTCCGCGCGGTGCTCGCCGACGGTGTCGAGGGCGACCTCGCCGAGACCGGGGTGTGGCGCGGGGGCGCGTCGATCCTGATGCGCGGCGTGCTCGCCGCCTACGAGGACACCGGCCGCACGGTGTGGGTGGCCGACTCGTTCGACGGCCTGCCCGCACCGGACGCCGAACGCTACCCGGCGGACGCCGGCGACCAGCACCACGAGGTCGGCTTCCTCGCCGTGCCGCTCGAAGAGGTCAGGGCGAACTTCGCGAAGTACGACCTGCTCGACGACCAGGTCCGGTTCCTGCCGGGCTGGTTCCGCGACACCCTGCCGACCGCGCCGATCGAACGCCTGGCGGTGCTGCGCCTCGACGGTGACATGTACGAGTCCACTTGGGACGCTTTGACCGCGCTCGCCCCGAAGGTTTCTCCCGGCGGGTTCGTGATCGTCGACGACTACCACGCGATCGCGGGCTGCAAGCAGGCCGTGGACGACTACCGAGGCGCGCACGGGATCGACGCGCCCATCGAAACCATCGACTGGGCCGGAGTCTTCTGGCGCGTCTAGGTCCGCTTCGTGCGCTGGACTTCGGCGTCTGGCGCGTGTTCTTGCGCCAGCTCCCATTCGGCCACGTCCGCCATGGCCTGCGCCTCGGCGGCGGGATCCGCGGGCGCCGCCGGAGCGGCGACGGTGATGCGAGGGTTGGCTCGCTGGCGTGCTTCCAGCGCGCGGGCGAGCTTGGACAGGGCGTAGTTGACGACGAAGTAGATCAGGCCGACCACGAGGTAGGTCTGGATCAGCAGGTGGTTGTAGGCGACGAGCACCTTGCCGCTGAACAGCAGTTCGGCGTAGCTCACCACGAAACCGAGCGAGGTGTCCTTCACGATGCCCGCGAGCTGGCTGACCAAGGACGGCACGACGCGGCGGATCGCCTGCGGGAACAGCACGTGCAGCAGCACCTGCGACGGACTGAGCCCGAGCGCGGCGGCGGCCTCGCCCTGACCGCGCTCCAGCGAGCGGACACCGGAGTAGAAGATCTCCGCGAACTGGGCCGACCGCGAGATCGCCATCGGGATCACGAGCTTCCACAGCAGCGGCAGGTCGAGGCCGTAGCGCGGCAGCATGAACAACGTCATGTAGACCAGCAGCAAGGTCGGGACGACCCGGAAGACCTCGACGTAGGTCTTCGCGGGCACCCGCAGCACCCGGCGCGAGGACAGGCGGGCACCGGCGAGCAGCAGCCCCACCGCGGCGGCCGACACCGCGGCGAGCGCGGCGGCGAGCGCGGTCCCGGCGAGCCCGCCGAGCAGGTACTGCCACATCGCACCGCTGCCGTACGGCGCCCACCGGTCGGCGTCGAGCTGGCCGTTGACCGCGAACTGCCGGATCGCCAGCGCCGCCAGCGCGAGCCCGGCGAGCACCGCGACGGCGGTGACGATCCGGATCCGCCGCCGCGTCCTCGGGCCGGGGGAGTCGAAGAACAGCGCGGTCAGGTCGCGGGTCATCGGTGGATCACCAGCTTCCGCGCGAGCGCGCCGCTGGTCGTGGAGATACCGAGCGCGAGCAGTCCGTACATCACCCCGACACCGACGAAGATCACGACCGGTTGCGTCACTTCGAGATTGACCCGGTTCGCCACCTCGGTCAGGTCGACGAGACCGGCGCCGGCACCGGTGAGCGCCGTGTTCATCAGCAGCCCGATGGTGACGTTGCCCAGCGGCTGGACGACGCTGCGCAGCGCCTGCGGCAGGATGATCGAGCCGAAGGACCCGGCGACGCTCATGCCGAGCGCCCTCGCCGCCTCGACCTGGCCGAGCGGAACCGAGTTGACCCCGGACCGCAGCGTTTCCGCGTAGTACGAAGCGGAATACAGGCCGGTGCCGAGCACGCCGGTGGTGAACAGGTCGAACTTGACACCGATCTCGGGCAGCCCGAACACCAGGAACACCAGCCACACCAGGAGCGGGATGTTCTGGAACAGGTGCACATAAGCGGTTCCGAACAAGCGCAGCGGGCGAATCGGCGACACCCGGAACGCCACGAGCACGACCGCGATCAGCGCGGCGACCAGAAAGGACGACGCGGTCAGCTCGATCGTGACCAGCAGACCGTTCGCGAAGTCACCGAGGTATTCGGAAAAGGGGCGCATCGTGCTTCCGCTTGTGCCGGGCAGGGGATCAGGAACCGGGGACCGACCCGATTTCCGGTGGCGCGGGTGCCGGCCCTTCGATCTTCGTGCCGAGCGTTTCCTGGTACGCCTGCTGCCAGAGCCCGGAGGCCTGGATCTTCTTCAGCCAGTCGTTGACGAACTTCTTGAACGCGGTGTCCCCGTGCTTGATGCCGATCCCGTACGGGTCCTTGCCGAACGGGGTGCCGATGACCTTGAGCTTCGTGTTGAGCACCGCGTTGCTGGCCAGGATCGTGAGGTCGTTGACGTAGGCCTCCGCCCTGCCCTGTTCCAGTGCCTGGATGCATTCCTGGCTGGTGGGGAAGGTGATCAGCTCGGCGTCCGGCTGGACCTGCTTGAGCACGTTCGCGCCGGTCGTGTTGGCCGCCGCGAGCACCTTCTTCCCTTTCAGGTCAGCGGGTTTCGTGATGCCGTTCGTGGTCTTCAGCGTCGCGATCGCGGGGCCGGAGACGAAGTACGGCCCGGCGAAACCGATCTTCTCCGCGCGCGCGGGTGTGATGCTGTAGGTGTAGAGGACCGTGTCAACGGTTTCGTTCTGCAGCAACGTTTCGCGAGTGGTCGGGGTGGCGTTGATGATCGTCGTGTTCGGCTGGCCGATGATGTACTTCGCGAGCATCCTGCCGAGGTCCGCGTCGAACCCCTCGGTCAGTCCGGTGATCGGATTCTGCTGGGACAGCAGCGGGTTTTCCTTGGTACTGCCGATCACCAGCTGACCGCGGCGCTTGATGGCCGCGGCGGTCGGGCTCGCCGCGATTTCCTCGTCGGTGGCCACGGGCGACTTGTCGATGAGCTGGCTCGCGCCCTGCCCGCCGGGAACCGCGCCACCGCTGTTCGAGCAGGCCGAAGCCGTGGTGACGGCGAGGATCGCGCAACTCGCGGCGATCAGCCAATTCCTCGAAAACACCAAACGCATGCGTCGAGCGTCCTTTCGCATTCCCCAGCCGGGCACGTCGATCGGCGTGCCCGGGAAAACCAGTGGCCAGGATGTCGTAGGCGGTACCCGGCGTCAATAGTGCTTTCGTTTGTGCCGCGGAACGCAAGGCGCTGCCCCGAAAGCCGCTTTCGGGGCACGCGAGGGCAAGCTCAGCCGGGGCCGTCGCTGGCGGCGGCGAGCAGGGGGACGAGCACGTCGCTGACCGGGGTCGGGATGCCGTGCGCGGCACCGAGCCTGCGCACCACGTCGTTGCGGGCCTCCCATTCCAGCGCCACGCCCGCGTCGCGGTCGAACAGGATCGACGAACCGAGATCCGGCGGCATCGTGGCCATCCGGTCGACGGTGTCGTCGGCGACCGGATCGGGCACGTCCGCCCCTTCCGCGCGGGCGACGGCGGCGCATTCCCTGGCCAGTGCCCGCGCCACCGCGCGGATGTCCGCCCGCTGGAACATGCCGGCGCGGCGCCCGGTGAGCGGCATCAACCCGGCGATGGCGTTCACCACCAGCTTCCGCCACGCCGCGGTGGCGAAATCGGCCACCGGATCGACCGTGCCGCCACCCGGTCGCAGCAGCTCGGCGAGCGCTCGTCCCGGCGGGCCGTCGGGGACGAGGAGCGAAGGCGTGTCGCGCACCTGGACGTGCTGCTTGGTGATCGCCTCCGCGGGGCACCAGACGACGGCGGGCAGCACCGTCGAGCCGGGCACCAGCGGCTGGACCCTGGTTTCGTGCTCGACCCCGTTCTGCAGCACCGCCACGACGGTTTTGGTGCCGCACAACGATTCCAGCCACGGGCGGGCGGCCGTCGTCTGATGCGCTTTGACGGTGAGGAGCACCCAGTCGGCGGTGCCCGGCACGCTCGCGGGATCGGTGCGCACCGGCGCGGCGAGCCGGACCGGGTCGTGCC
This sequence comes from Amycolatopsis sp. CA-230715, assembly GCF_018736145.1. Lineage (GTDB taxonomy): Bacteria > Actinomycetota > Actinomycetes > Mycobacteriales > Pseudonocardiaceae > Amycolatopsis. The sequence continues at coordinate 2,266,134 of NZ_CP059997.1, read as the reverse complement.
CCTCGCGCTCCACCGTGATCCCGTCGAGCGGGGTCCGGCCGCACAGGAGCAGTTCGCCCGCGGTCCCCGCCCGCTGGAGCACCGAGGCGAAGGTCGCGCCGATGGCGCCCGGTCCCACGATCGCGATCCGCAAACCCATGGTCCCCAACGTAGCTCCGGGACCGGCGGTTCTTGAACCGGGCACGCCGCTGTTGATACGGTGAAACAAGATTCGCTGCTGTGTAACAAACGGCAGTCGTGACAACCTGCTGGTGCTGAGGGAGTGGTCGTGGAACTCGTGCTGACCGCGTTGCTGACCACTTCGGGCTCGGAGTCGTTGCTGGAGCGCGCGTTCGCCGACGCGGTCGAGCGCGTCGAAGAAAACGACGACGTCGCACGGCGCCTGCTCGACGCGGCGCACGACCAGTTCAGCAGGATGGGCATCCGGCGGTCCACAATGGAGGATGTGGCGCGGCGGGCCGGGGTCTCCCGCATCACCGCCTACCGCCGGTTCGCCACGAAGGACGCGTTGGTCGAACAGGTGGTGCGCCGCGAATTCCGCCGCTACTTCGACCAGTTCCTCGTCGACATCGAACGGGCCGAAACCGTGGCGGACCGGGTCGTGCTCGGGTTCGTCAGCTCGTTGCGGGCGATCCGGCGCAACCCGCTCATCGGCGGGCTGATGGCCGCCGAGCCGGAGCTGCTCGTCCCCTCGATGATCAGCGACGGCGGCCGCACACTGGCCACGGTGCAGCGGTTCGTCGCGGGGCAGCTCCGGCGCGAACAGCGCGCGGGCACCGTCTCCGGCGCCGTGGACGTGGAGCTCGTGGCCGAGATGATGACCAGGATCTCCACGTCCTTCCTGGTTTCCCCGTCCAGCGTGGTCGATCTCGACGACGAGGACGAGCTGCGCGCGGTGGCGCGGCGCTTCCTCGTACCCATGCTCGACCCTGGACAGTCCGGTTAGGACGGTTGGTTGGCATCGGGGATTTCGATGCTGATGGGCCGACCCTCGGACAGGTACAGCAGGGCGGCCTTGCGGAGGAACTCGTCGAAGAGCCAATAGGCCTTGGGCGCCATGGGAAAGGGCAGCATGCCCTCCCGGACGGCGACGAACGGGCCCCATGCCGCGTGCAGGAGCGGATCCCAGATCGGTTCGCGCGGAATGCGGAGCCACTCGGCGATTTCGTCGCCGAGCAGGAACCGGGTGAACGCGCCGAGGATCGGTTTGCTGAGCACGCCGCCGTCGACCGCCGAGCCGAGGCCGAGGAGGAGGTCGGCCAGCTCGATCCCCTCCGGCGTCGGCGCCAGTACCGGCGTCAGGATCTGGGCGGCCTGCGCGTTCGCCGCCTCCCACGACGCGGGCAGGTACTCGTCCCTGATGCCCAGCAGGTGCCCGCCGAGTTGCCACGAATGCAGGAACGCTTCGGATTCGGCGCCGGGGATCGGCACCTGCCACCCGGTCAGCTTCCGCATGACGGTCGTCGGCAGGCTGTGCCAGGTGACGAGCATGTCCGCCTGGCTGATCGGGATCTTCTCGTCGGCGGTCCCCGGCCAGTGCGGTGACTTCGGCAGCAGGTGCCGCACCGCGGCGTGCACCAGCCGCGTCTTCACGCAGGTGACGATCATTTCGCCGCCGGGCGCGAAGGCGTCACGGGTCCCGATGTCGTAGCCCAGTTTGGCGGTCTTGGAGATGCGGTCCTTCAGGTTCGCGCCGCCCTTGGAGTAGTAGACCGCGCGCGCCTCGTGCGGGATGACCGTGCTCATCATGCCGCTGGCGAGGCCGTAGAGCACGCCGAGGTAGAGGCCGCGCTTCTCGGTGAAGTCGTAGGCGGTCGCCAGCTTCCGTTCGTCCACCCAGGACGGCAGGCGGCGCGCGTGTTCCACGAAGTCCCGCAGATCCGGCGGCAGCCCCGCGGGCAGCGGCTGGCCGTTCTTCGTCCACGTCCGCAACAGCGCGTTGACCGCGGGCACGTCCCCGCGGTCGAGCAGCGACGCCACCAACGGGTCGGCTTCGGCGTCCCACACCCATTTCGGGTCGGTGCCCGCGCCCGCACCGGCCACCGAATTGGCCGGCCGCCACGTCCACGGCACCGCCCGCGCCGGCGTCGCGAAGCCCAGCGCCCCGAGCGCGCCCAACGCTCCGCTCGCCTTCAACACCTTGCGCCTGCTGTGTTCGTCCATGCCTTCGCTCCTCCGCGTCGAGTCAGCTCGGCCGGTTCCCGGTCGGGATCACGATCTTGGTTTCCTTGCCCTTGGTGAGGTAGAGCAGGATGTACTGCCGCAGCGCCTCGTCGATGGTCCAGGCGATTTCCGGGACGAGGGGCAGCGGGACGAGCCCTTCCCGGAACCGCACGAGGATCGGCCACATCGTCGCGATCGTGGCTTCCCAAAAGGGTTCCCGCGGGATCCGGTCCCAGTCGGCCACCTGGTCGCCGACCAGGAACCGGGCGAGCGCGTTGCACAGCGGCCTGCCCGCGCCCGCCGGGCTGGTCTGCTCGGCGAGCTGGCCGAGCAGGATGTCGGTCAGCTCGACGCCTTCGCGTGTCGGCCCTATGTTGGGCGGCAGCACCCGGTCCGACTGCGCCTGCGCCGCAGACCACGTGGCGGGGATGAAGTCGTCCCTGATCCCGAGCAGGTGCGCGGTCACCTGCCACACGTGCAGGTACGCCTCGGAATCGGCCGGGGGTATCGGGACCTGCCACGCCCGCAGCTCGCGCATCGCGTAGGTCGGCAGGGTGTGCCAGGTGACCAGCATGTCCTCCTGGCTGATCGGGACGGCGCCGGACCAGTGCGGTGACTTCGGCAGCAGGTACCGCACCGCGGCGTGCACCAGCCGGGTCTTCACCGCGTTGACTGCGCAGGTGCCGTCGGGCCGGTAGGCGTTCAACGCGCCCACCGCGAAGCCCAGCACACTCGTCTTGGCGACGCGGTCTTCCATATTCGCGCCCCCTGCCGAGTAGTAGACCGAGCGCGCCTCCTTGGGGATGGCGGTGCTCAGCATTCCGCCGCCGACGCCGTTGAGCAGGTTCAGGTACAGGCCACGGGTTTGGGAGAACCGCGCCGCCGTTTCCAGCTTTCCGCGGTCCGCCCAGTCCGGCAGGCGCCGCGCCGTTTCGAGGAAAGCGCGGAGGTCGCCGGGCAACCCGTCCGGAAGCGGCTGGTCGTTGCGATTCCAATTCCACAGTAGACGGTTGACCTCGGGCACTTTTCCGCGTTCGAACAGGGCCGCGACGAGTGGATCGGCCTCGGCGTCCCATACCCACCGAGGATCGGCCCCGGCGGCGTGTGCCGTCACCGGGGCCGACATGCCCAGCACGCCGAGCGCGCCCCAAGCCCCACCGGACACCAGCATCTCGCGCCTGCTCAGCTCGGCCATCGAACGACTCCTCCTCGAGTCTTCGGCACGGTGATACCGTGATACATACCACGTTGCCGCGTATCATCACAAGGAGGAGCGTCCGCGGTTCAGTTCTGGCAAACGGTGCCGGGTGCGGGCAGGACGCGATCGGTCAGATAGCGGTTGGTCGCGTCCCGGACGCATTGCGACAGCATAAAAGTGCTGTAGTCATCGCCTTCCCGGCTGAGCGCTACACTGCCGGGAAGCTGGCGCGCCATGGCGAATCCCGCGGAATGCGGCGCGTAGGTCTGGTGCGCGGACTGCACGACCAGTGCGGGCGGCGCGCCGTGCACCGGGGCACCGGCGTGCACCGGTGACGGCGGGGTCGGCCAGCCGATGCATCCGGCGAGGGCGACCGCGGACGAGGCGGCGCCGCGCAGGTGCGGCGATTTCTCGGCGAGCCGCCGCTGCACGTCCGACAGTTGCCGGAAGGAGTGGATCTGCCGAGGGGTGTCCGCGCAGGCCTGCACGCGCTCCTGCACGGCATCGGTCGTCTTGTCGGATGGGCCCGCGAAGCCGCTGGCGTCGCCGGACTGGGCCTTGACGATCGTCTTGGCGAGCGCTGGCCAGACGAAGTCGGTGAGGGTGAGGCGATCCTGGGTGGCCGCTTGGATGTCCTCGCCGGTCAACGGAGGACGGCCGTCGCCCGCGGGGATGGGTTCGCGGTTCGCACGGGCGACGAGCGCGTCGTACTCGGCCGCCACGTCGTGTCCTTTGAGGACACAGTTCGGCGTGTTCGCGCACCAGGCGGCGAACCGGGTGAAGGCCTCTTCCGCGGCGCCCGCTTCCTGGAGCGCCCAGTCCACAGGGGACACCGTGTCGTCGGTGGCGGTGTCGAGCACCATCGTGCGCAGCCTGCCGGGGAACAGCTTGGCGTAGGTGCGGCCGAGCAGATCGCTGTACTGGATGCCGTACCAGTCGAGCCGCTGTTCGCCGAGCGCGACGCGCACCGCTTCGAAATCGCGCGCGGTACTGGTCTGGTCCATGTGTGCTACGAGGGAACCGTTGCGGCGCAAGCAGTCCTGCCCGAACGCGCGGTTGTGGGCGACGAGGCCGGCGAAGGCCTTCCGGTCATGAGGGAAGTAGCTGACCCCGGCGGGCTTCAGCGGTTCCGCGCACCGGACGGGCGTGCTGTGGCCGACGCCGCGGGGATCGACCGCGACGACGTCGAACCTTTCGACCAGCGCACCGCCGATGCCAGGCAGCGTCCGCATCGCGTAGCGGAACTGCTCGATGGCCGACCGGCCGAGCCCGTTGTTGAGCAGCAGCGACCCGACGCGGTGCGCCGGGTCGCTCGCCTGCCTGCGGACCATCGCGAGGGTGGTCCGCGCTCCGTGCGGGCGGGACCAGTCGAGGGGGACCCGCGTCGTGCCGCACTGGAAGGCGGCGAATTCGGGATCGGCGCACGCCTGCCATGCGATTCGCGGACTTTCCGGCGCGGCGGTGGCGACCGCGGGCAGGGCGGCGGCGACGGCGAGGGCCGACGCGAGCACCCACCGCCACCGGTTCGGAGACCGTCTCATTGCGCTATCTCCTATCGTGTTAGTTACTGTATATAACAATCTGGCAGGGGTCCGCCACGTCGTCAAGGCGGGCGGGCAAGATTTTCGACAGGCGTTATCGTTGGTTAGCCCTTGTAACGGAAGGAGTGCCATGGCAGGCGCCGGAACCTCGCCCCGTGAGCGCTACCGGACCCAGCTGCGCGCGGAGATCAAAGAGCACGCGTGGGAGCAGATCGCCACCGCGGGCGCGTCCGCGCTGTCGCTGAAGGCGATCGCCAAGCAGCTGGGGATGAGCGGCCCCGCGCTGTACCGCTACTACGCCAGCCGCGACGACCTGATCACCGAGCTGATCCGCGACGCCTACCGCAGCCTCGCCGACACCTTGGCGGCGGCCGCCGGGGACGGTCTCACCGGCGTCGGCAGGGCACTGCGCGGCTGGGCGCTCGCCGATCCCCACCGCTACCACCTGCTCTACGGCACGCCCGTGCCCGGCTACCACGCCCCGAAGGACACCACCGCCATCACGTCGGAGCTGATGGGCACGCTCCTCGCCGTCTGCGGCCCGCGAACGGAGCACACCCCGATCGCCGAGTTCGACGAGCGGCTGACCGGCCACCGGCTGGCCGAAGGACCGCGGGAGGCGGTCACCCTGCACCGCGCCCTGTCCGTCTGGGCCCGCCTGCACGGCGTGCTGTCACTGGAACTCGCCGGCCACTTCACCGGCATGGACTTCGACCCGGCCCTCCTGTTCGAAGCCGAACTGGAAAGCCTGCTTTAGGCATGTGTCAAAGTGCTTTGCGTGGCGGTGCGGGTGGCGGAACCTCAGAAGCCTTCTCGCTCCGGGATCTCCAACTCATGAATGCCAATTCACCACGTTGAAGCTGTCCTCGCGAGAAGACTTCTGAGAACCCGCGGCGGTGCCGGTTGATAGCCCACTCAAGTGGCTACGCCACTTCGATACAGACGCTAGAGCCAGCCGTTCGTTTCGGCGAGCCTGGCCGCTTCGGCGCGGGTGCGGGCCTGGGTTTTGCCGATCGCGGAGGACAGGTGGTTGCGCACGGTGCCTTCGGTCAGTCCCACGATTTTCGCGATGTCCGCGACGGTGCCGCCGTCGGCGGTGGCGCGCAGGACGTCGGCTTCCCGATCGGTGAGGGGGCTGGCGCCGTTCGCGAGGGATTCGGCGGCGAGCGCGGGGTCGATGAAGCGCAGTCCGGAGTGGACGCGGCGGATCGCGTTGACGAGCTGTTCGGGTGGGGAGTCCTTCACCACGTACCCGGCCGCGCCCGCGGACATCGCCCTGGAGAGGTAGCCGGGGCGGCTGAACGTGGTGCAGATGACGGCCCGGCAGTCCGGCAGCGCGTGGCGGAGCTGGGCGGCGACCGCGAGCCCGTCCAGGCCGGGCATCTGCACGTCCAGCAGCGCGATGTCGGGGGAGGTCCGCTTCGCCGCGTCCAGCACCTCGGTGCCGGAACCGACTTCGGCGACCACGTCGATATCGGGTTCGATCCGCAGCATCGAAGCGAGCGCGCCGCGGACGAGGGCCTGGTCGTCGGCCAGCAGCACCCGGATCACGGCTGGACCGCCTCGGCGAGCCGGGGGCCGCGGGCGAGCACCCGGAAACCGCCGTCGGGGCCTTCGCCGTGTTCGAGGGTGCCGGACACGGCGGCCAGTCGTTCGGCGAGACCGGTGAGGCCGTGCCCCGCGGCCGTCCGCGGCGCGACGGTGCCGTCGTCGGTGATCTCCACCCAGTCGCGGCCGAGCCGGACGCGGCAGCTCCCCGCACTGGAGTGGCGCAGCACGTTGGTGACCGATTCCCTTACCACGTAACCGAAAACCCCGTTCAGCTCGGGCCGCACGTCGTCGGCGGCGGTGGGCAGGTCGGCGCGGACACCGGCGGCCCGCAGCGCCACGCGCGCGCCCGCGAGCTCGCTGGCGAGCGACACCGCGCGGTAGTCCGACACGGTGGCCCGCACGTCGGAAAGTGCTTGCCGGGAAAGCCCTTCGAGCTCGCGGATCTCGGCGAGCGCGGGATCGATGTCGCCGGAGGACTCCAGTATCCGCCTGGTCAGGCCGAGTTTGACCGTCATCGTGGAGAGGCTGTGCCCGAGGACGTCGTGCAGGTCCCTCGCCACGCGCTCGCGTTCCTGGTCCACGGCCATCCGCTTGACCTGCTCGCGCGCCGCTCTGAGGTGCCCGATCGTGAAGGACAGCGCGAACACGGTGCCCAGCGCGGCGGTCACGCCGACGAGGGTGGCCACCAGCCCCCAGATCACCCGGCCCTCGCCCAGCCGCATCCACGCGATCTGGCAGGCCACCACGAGAAAACCGAGCGACGCCGAGTAGCGCAGCGGCAGCAGCATGAGCCCGAGCGCGATGGCGTAGGTCAGATCGGTCAGGTAAGCGGGCGAGCCCAGCAGCAGCGCGGGCGCGGCCCCGAACGCGAAAGCCACGGCCACGAAAGCGATCCGCTGCCGCGGGGGCGCCAGCGACCCGAACCACAGGCCGGTCAAGCAGGCGAGGCCGTAGAAGACCAGTGCGCCGAGTGCGAGACCGGTGCCGTGCGAGTCGTCCGCGATCTCGACGCCACGCGCGATCAGGAAGAGCAGGGCGAAACCGTTGACGGCGACCACGACCACGCGGCCCCGGCCGCCGTGAGCGTCCTGCCAGAAGCTCCAGTCCGGCCACTGGCGAGCGGAGAACTCGCCGGGATCGCGTTTGCCCACGCCGATCATGCTACGGCGACGCGCCAGCCGCGGCCCCATGACAGATGGCAGGGGACCCGGCGGCACCGGGATGGTCGGGTTGGCCCATGTTGCACGCGAAGAGGACCAGCTTGTCGACCCGCTCCTACGAGATCACCCGGGACGGCCGGGCGCTGACGACGTTCTCGCCTGGCGGGAGGAAACGGCTTTCCGGCGGTTGCTTCCCGCTCGGCGGGACCGGCTACGAAGTCCGGTCGCACCGGTTCACCCGCGTCTACGAACTGCTCGACGACGGCGGGTCGGTCGTGGCGGCCACGAGCCGGGTGGGCCGCCGCTGGCAGCTGCGCGCCGCCGGACGGGTCTTCCACTTCCGGCGGAACTCGTTCGCGAGCCGGGAGCAGTCCGCGTTCGACGAGAAGGGGAACCCGATCGGCTCGCTCACCAGCACCGGTCGCGGGAAACCGGGCGCGACCGCGGATCTTCCCGGCCTGGAACCGGAACTGCAGGTGTTCGCGCTCGTCGTGACGCTGTTGCGACGGCAACGCAAACGCGCCGCCGCGGCGGTGCGGGCGAGCGCGCTGACGGGCGGGTGACGGGACGGCGCGCTCAGTGGCCGGACTGACCATTGTGGACGGTTCGGTGGTGTCCGTAGGGACGCGCGTCGACGAGCGTCACGCGCACGATGGAGCCATTGGGAACTTCGTACTCGCGCTGTTCGCCCGGTTCGGCGCCGTGCAGTGCGCGCCCGAGCGGCGACTCCGGCGAATAGACGTCGAGATCGTCCTGGCCGTTCTCGTCGCGCGTGCCGAGTAGGAACGTCTCCGTCCCGCCGTCGTCGTAGCGGACGGTGAGGACCATGCCGGGTTCGGCGACGCCGTCGTCGGGTGGATCCTCGCCGACGACGGCGTTTCGCAGCAGGTACTGCAGTTCCCGCAGGCGCGCCTGCCGGTGCTGGTCGAGCACGAAGCGGTCCTGTTCGCCGGACCCGTCACCGGGACCGGGCGCGCGCCGCAGGTCCGCGAGTTCCGCGGCGAGGCGGGCGTGGGCGCCGGGCGTCAGCCAAGGACGCGGGGGAGTGGCTGTCATGGGTTGTGCCTTTCGGATCCGCGTGGTCGCCCGTGAGGGCCGGGCCTGCGAGCGAGGATTCCGGCCCTCACGGACCTTCGAGGAGTCCCGCGGGGTTCAGCGGGGCTCGGGGCGGTGGGTGAGCGCACCGGCGTCGGCGGCGAACCAGCTCGCGGCCTTCACGAGGATGTCGCGTTCGACGCGCAGCAAGGCGTTTTCCGCGCGGAGGCGGCTCAGTTCGGCGTGTTCGTCGCCGGTCAGCGGCGGCGCCGCCGCGGGTTCGGTGGACACGGCCGCGTCACCGCAGCGGGTCGAACGGCCGCAGGGCCTCCGGCTGCTTGCCGGTGGTGATCTGCTCGGCGAGCAGCCGTCCGGTGATCGCGCCGTGGGTGAGCCCCCACATCCCGTGCCCGCCCGCGACGTACAGCCCCGGCGCGCCGGTCTCGCCGATCACCGGACGCCCGTCGGCGCTGACCGGCCGGGAGCCGACCCAGGTGTCGGTGCGCCGTTTCCAATCGACACCGGTGAGCAGGGGCCGTGCCGAGGCGATGATCGCGTCCACGCGCGCCTGGTGCGGCGGGTCGCCCGGTTTCCGGAACTCCATCGTCCCGGCGACCCGCAGGCTGCCCTGGTACGGCGTGCACGCCACCCGGATTCCCGGCAGGTACAGCGGTCCCGGCACCGGCTGGTCGGTCGGAACGGTGAAGGAGTACCCGCGCCCGGCCCGCACCGGGACGCGGACGCCCCACTTGCGGGCGAGCCCGCCCAGCCACGCGCCGGTCGCGAGCACGACGGCGTTGGCGCTGGCGGTCCGCCCGCTCGCCGACCGGACGGTGTACGCGTGCTGGTGGCGGCGCACCGCGGTGACGTCGAACCGGTGGCGGATGCTCCCGCCCCTGGCGAGCACCGCCCTCGCCAGCGATTCGGTGAACCGGCCGGGGTCGGCGTACCGCTGCCCGTCGAGCAGGACACCGGCGCCGATCCGGGAGGTGACCTGCGGGAAGCGCTCGTGGAGTTCGGCGCCGCCGAGGCGGGTCCACGACACTCGCTGCCCGGCGTCGCCGAGCCGGTCCAGCTCGGCGACGAGTGTCTCGGCCTGCCCGGCGGTCTCGAACAGCGCGGTGATGGGCGCGTCGACGGTCGGCGCGTCCACGCCGTTCGCGGTCAGGACGTCGAAGGCTTCGAGGCATTCCTCGTTCAACGGCAGGTTCGCGCGCACCGCCGCGGTCCAGGACCGGGTGGTGCAGTTCGCGGCGAACCGGGCGAGGAACGACCACAGCCGGGGGTCGGGGCTGGCCGGGACGTGCAGCGGCGCCCGCCGGTCGAGCAGCGTGCGCAGCCCGTAGCGGAGCACAGCGGGTTCGTTGAGCGGGATCGCGAGCCCCGGCGACAGCCAGCCCGCGTTGCCCCACGACGAACCCGCGGCGATGCCCTCGCGGTCGACCACGGTCACCTGCACCCCGCGTTCCTGCAGGAACCAGGCGGTCGACAGCCCGACGATGCCCGCGCCGACCACGATCACCGAACGCGGTCCACCGTCCATCCGCTCGAGATCGCCCATCTGCTTTCCTCCGCCGAACCGTGCCGTGGTGCCGATGCGGCCAGGATGACCCGGATCCGGCGGGCGGTCTTTGTCGGAATCGGCCAAACAGGGCGGGCCGTTTTGTCCGTACTGGTCAATTCTGAGGATCGGAGACAGCCAGCTCGATGATCATCGCCAGCCGTTTCTCGGGCAGGTCGAGCCGCAGCGGGGTGACCTCGGCCATCTTCCGCAGCCGGTAGCGGATGGTGTTCGGATGCACGCCGAGCCGTTCCGCGGCTTCGGTGAGCTCGCCCTGGGTCTCCAGCCACGCGCGCAGGGTCGCGACGTAGCTGGTGGCGTTGGCGGCGTCGTGCCCGGCCAGGTCGGCGATCGGCCCGCGGGCGGGGGACCGGCCAGCCGCGGCCGCCGCGCGCAACCGCAGGATGAGGATGTCGTCCCACGACTCGTCGTAGGCGACGGTGGCGTCCCCGCCGGGGCGCGCGTCGTGCAGTGCCAGGCATTCGTCGGATTCCCGCCTGCTGGCCGGCAGTTCCGCGGTGGACGCGGGCGCGCCGATCCCGGCCGCGACCGTGACCTGCGCAGGCAACGCGTCGCGGATGCCGTCGAGCCACGCCCGCGCCGTCGCGACGCCCTCGCCGGGCAGGACGGTGTAGACGGTGTTGCTGAACAACGTGCTCCGCCCCGGCCGGGACCAGCCGAAACCGGTGGTCGCGCGTTCGAACGCGAGCAGGAGCGCGGCGTGCCGCTCCTCGGCGATGTGCGCCTGGAGCGCGACCACGCGGAACCGGTCGGGCGGGAGCCCGAGCCTGCTCAGCACGGCCGCCGCGTCCGGGGTGCCCTCCAGCAGGCGGATGACCAGGTCCGATTCGACCTGCCGCTCGAGATCGGCGCTCGCGCGCGAGCGCAGCAGGTGCAGCCCGACCGTGCGCGAACTGTCGTGCAGCACCGTGCGCCGGACCTCCGACAGCGGCCGCTCGCACTCCACCCAGATCGACCCGAGCGTCTCCCGCCCCGCCCTGACCGCGACCACCATGCGCCCGGTCAGCCCGTGCTCGGGCGCGGCTTCGACGAACAACGGCTCGTCGGACTCGGCGAGGTGCGCGAACACCCCGCGGCGCTCGAACAGCTCGCGAACCGGATCCGGCACCCGCCTGCCGAGAATCGTCTCCAGCCGCACCTGGTCCGCGCCCTGCTGGCGGTTGGAGTACGCGAGCACGCGGGACAGCTGGTCCTCGATGACGACCGCGCTGTCGAGCGCGTCGGCGAGGCTGTCGGCCAGCGCGAACAGGTCGGTCGGGCCGCGGCCGGACGCCGTCTCGCGCCCTTCGAGCACGAGGCCGTAGACCACACCGGCGAGCTGTCCCCACGACACTTCCGGATCGATGAGGAGGACCGCGACCCTGCCCTCGTCCGCTTTCGCGACAGCGTCCGGCCCCGGCGGCTCGGACCCGCGCACCAGCACGACGGACGCCCGCGCGGCGGCGGCCCGCTCGACGGCTTCGAGCACGGATTCGATCCCCACCGCGAGGTAGACGTCGCCGCGAAGCCGCCGCGCGTCGGCGGGATCGTCCACCGCCACGTCGCTCAGCCCCACCTCCCGCGCGACGGGGCAGCAGCACAACCGCGCGCCGTACCCACCGAGGACGTTGACGAGCCGATCCAGCGTGACCATGCCCCGTTTATACGGAACGTGCCTCGAACGCCTGGATCATGAGTGCGGCGAAACGCCGGGAGGCCGCGATCCGCGCCGCCGTCGTGCTCGCGTGGATACCGTCGTTGGCCATGATCATGAGGATCAGGTCATCCACCGCGACGTCGGAACGCAGACGCCCGGTTTCCTTGGCGCGGCGGACCAATTCGGCCGCCGAGGTCAGCGAGGCGGTGCGCATCGCGGTGAAGTCCAGGGCGCGCGGGAACGCGGATTTGACGGCCGAGGCGAAACCGCGGTCGCGCGCTCGCAGCTCGCAGAGCCCCTCGACCGCGCGGCAGAAGCCGTGCCACGGATCGGGGTCGGCGAGCCCTTCGTCCACAACGGACCGCCATGCGCGCAGCTGATCGGTGAACGTCGCCGCGGCCAGGCTCTCCTTGGTCGGGAAATGGCGGTACACCGTGGCGGGGCCGACTTCGGCGCGCCGGGCGATCTCCCGGATCGGCACGCCGAGATCGCCGGACGCGAAGACCACGCGGGCCGCGTCGAGGATGCGTTCGCGGTTGTCCCTGGCGTCGGAACGCAGGTGAGGCAAACGGGCGGGCACGCTCTCACTTTAGCCAGCCGGACGGGTGCCCCCGTTACGGTTCCGCTCCGACAGAACCCGGAAAAGCACGGGATTACCGAAAGGGGAGAGCGTGACTTCCACCAGGCGCGACGGAGACACCTGGGACCTCGCGTCCAGCGTTGGCGCGACGGCCACCATGTCCGCGGCGGTCAGGGCGATCGCGGCCCGCGCCGAGCGGTCACCCGTCGACGACCCGTTCGCCGAACCGCTCGTCCGGGCGGTCGGCGTCGACCTGCTCACCCGGCTGGCGACCGGGGAAGCACCGCCCGGTGACCTGGTCGCGCCGGTGGCGATCGAAGTGGCCAAGGTGCGCACCAGGTTCTACGACGAATTCTTCCTCGACGCGACGGCCGCGGGTGTGGCGCAGGTCGTGATCCTGGCTTCGGGGCTGGATTCCCGCGCGTACCGGCTGAGCTGGCCGAGCGGCACCGTGGTGTACGAAATCGACCAGCCGAGGGTCCTCGAATTCAAGACCCGCGCGCTGGCCGCGTTGGGCGCCGCGCCCACCGCCGAGCGGCGGGTGGTCGCGGCCGACCTGCGCGAGGACTGGCCGGCCGTCCTGCGCGCCGCCGGATTCGACCCGGTCCGCCCGGCCGCGTGGAGTGCCGAAGGACTGCTGGGCTACCTCCCGCCCGAGGCGCAGGACAGCCTGCTGGACACCATCACCGAGCTCAGCGCGCCGGGGAGCCGGATCGCGACCGAAAGCAGGCCCAACCCGCGACCGGGCGACGAGGAGAAAACGAAGGAAGGCTTGGACCGCATCTCCGCGCGCTGGCGTGCGCACGGGTTCGATACCGACATGGCGAGGCTGCGCTACTTCGGCGAGCGCAACGAAGCGGCTCCGTACCTGGCCGGTCTCGGCTGGACGGTGACCGGATCCAGCACCAGGGACCTGTTCACCGCCACCGGGTTGCCGCTCCCCGCGGACGACGACCTGCGCATGGGCGACGTGCGCTACGTCGTCGGCACCTTCGGATCGTCCTCGGCGTCCTAGAGGTCCTTTCCGAGGGCCACGTGGTCGGCGATTTGGGCGTGCGTGGCGAACCAGACGCCCTCGTGCGAAGCGATGTGGTCGAGCAGCTCGGTGAGGATCGCGATCCGGGAGCGATGCCCGATGACGTGCGGGTGGAGCGTGAGCTGGAAGATGCCGCCTTCGGCGCGGGCGAGGTCGAATTCGTCGCGCCAGATCGACAACACCCCGCGTGGCGGCGTGTACGGGCGTTGCGGCCCGAACCGGTCCATCGTGAAGTACGGCGCGTCGTCGCGGATCCATTCGACCGGAAGTTCCACGATGCCGGTGGGTTCGCCGTCGGCGACGATCTCGTAGCAGTCGTCGTCGGCCATCAGCGACGAGTCGTAGGTCAGGCCCAGTTCGCGGATGATCCGCAGCGAATGCGCGGAGAAGTCCCACGACGGGGTGCGGATGCCGACCGGACGCGTACCGGTGAGGCGTTCCAGCGTGTCCGAGGCCCGGAAGGTGAGATCGCGTTCGGTTTCGGCGGGAAGCTGGGTGTTGCGTTCGTGTATCCAGCCGTGCAGCGCGATTTCGTGCCCGGCGTCCACATAGGACTTCGCCTCGCCGTCGTGCAGGAGCGCGGACACGGCGGGCACGAAGAACGTCGACGGCGCTTCGAACCGGTCGAGCAGCTTCAGGATCCGGGGCACGCCGGCCCGCGCGCCGTACTCGCCCTGCGACAGCTTTCCCGGCAGCACCTCGGCGTCGCGCAACGGGATCGTCTCGTGGTCGGAGTCGAACGACAACGCCACCGCCACTTCGGCGCCGCCGGGCCAGGAGTCCGGCCGCAACGGCCGCCCGGCGCGCACGCGCTCGACGTGCCCGCGCCAGGTCTGTTCGTCCCACTGCCACGGTTCACTCACGAGTCCTCCTGAAGGCTTCACGTTTCATTCTGTGGTACCTCGGTGCGCTCAGTCGGGTTCGAGGAGTTCGGCCAGGCGGAGGGTGTCTTGGAGGTAGCGCTCGTAGGGGAAGCCCGCGGCGAGGAGTGCGGTGCGGAATTCGTCGTAGAGCGGTTTTCCGGCCGTGTGGAAGGCTTTCCGGCCGGTGTCGGTGAGGCGGACCAGCCGCCGCCGGGCGTGTTCGGGGTCGATGGTGATCTGGATGAGGCCGTCGGTTTCGAGTGGCCGTAGTGCTCGGCTGATCGCCGGGTCGGATATCGACAGTGCCTGCGCGAGCTGATGCTGCGTCGCGGGCTCGATGTCCTCCAGCGTGCCCAGTAGTCGTATCTGGCTGTAGGTCAAGCCGTCTCGGCTATCGGTGCGCCGCCGGGTCGCTTCGCCCAGCAGCATGACCACGCGGTGGAGCAGGTCTGCGAGTCCGTCGTCCATTAGCCCACCCTAGCAGAGTGTTGACGAGTTAATATTAACCAGGTAAGACTGTGGTCATGAACTACGACATCGCTTACTTCGCCCAGTCCGCGTTCCCGCTCGTGTGGATCGTGGTGCCTGCCATCGGGGCCTTCCTGCGGGCCCGCCACGCCACCTCGCCCCAGCAGCGCTTGGAGATCTGGCAACGCTGGTGGGCCATCGGTGCCATGGGGTTCGGCAGCCTGTGGATGACGGTCGCGTTCACCGCCGCCCCGGAGGTGATGGCCACCGCGATCGGCTTCGACCGGACGCCGTTCATGTTCGAGATCGCCTTCGCCAACCTCGGGCTGGCCATCCTGGGCTTCCGCGCTGCCTCGGCGTCGGCGCGCGAGCGCATCACGATCGGGCTCGGCGCCGGGATGTTCCTGTGGGGAGCCGTGATCGGGCACGTCTACCAGTGGTTCGCCAACGGAGACCACGCCCCCGGCAACACCGGCGGCGTTCTCGTCACCGACATCCTCATCCCCGCCGTCATGATCATCCTCGCCGTGAAGTCCCGGCGGCTGGCGGCCACACCCCAGCCCGCCGCGGAACTCGCCGCCTGACACCGAAGGAACCGCTGCTCACCATGGCCACGCAAGCCGACCCCACGACCGACACGGCACCCATGATCGCCGCCGAGCGGCTGAGCATGTTCGTCGACGCGGTGATCGCGATCGCGCTCACCCTGCTGGCGCTGGAACTCCCCGTCCCCACCGGGGACACCACCGATGCCCTGGTGGGGTCGGTGGTGTCCCACGGCAAGGAGTACCTGGCCTTCGCGCTCAGCTTCGTGGTGATCGCCGCCCATTGGCGTGCCCACCACGAAATCTTCCAGCACGTCCGCAGGCCGAGCGGCCGGTTGATCAGCCTCACCCTGGCGTGGCTGTTCATGCAGGTCCTGATGCCGTTCGCGACCCGCGTGATCACCGCGGACGGCGCCTTCCCGCCCCGGTTCAGCCTGTACGCGATCGTGCAGGTCCTGGCGTCGGCGTCGTTCGCCCTGATCATCCAGGAAATCCGCCGCGAACACCTCTACCGCGCCGACGGGCCACCCCCGGTGTTCGCCCAGAGCCTGCTGCGCAGCATTTGCCTGGCCGCGGTGTTCGCGGTGTCCGTCCCCGTCGCGTTCCTGACCGGGAGCACCACCTCCTACCTGTGCTGGCTCGCGGCACCGGTCGTGCTCACCGTCGCCGGCCGCATCCAGGGCAGGGCGTTGTCCCGTGGCTGATCGGGAGCGGTGCCTATTTCGCGTTCGCGGAGATCCAGCCCGCGAGCACGTCCACCCGCGACGTCGTTTCGGCGCCGGTGTGCGGGCAGTCCGGGCCGTTGGTCTCCACCGACACGAGCTGGCCACCGGATCCGGACGGCACGAAGTACGGTGCGCCGGAGTCGTAGGCGCAGGCGCTGGTGGTGGCGGCGGGCGCGACACCGTGGACGGTGGCCGTCGCGGTACCCACCGAGGAGATCTGCACCGTGCCCTGCTGGAGCTTCTTCGACGGTGCCTGGTCCTTCGCGGTGTGGCCGCCCCATCCGGCCAGTGTCAGGCGCTGGCCGACGCCCGGGACGAGTTCGTGCACGGTCAACGGGGTCACTTCGGTGACCGGGCTGTCGAGGCGCGCCAACGCGACGTCGTTCGGTTGCGCCTGGAGTACCTGCGTGACCTTGCGGGTGACGCCTTTTTCCTTCGTCTCGTCGACGAGTCCGAGCGTGACCGTGGTCGGGTACGGGACCGGGCCGGACACGCGGTCGCGGTTCGCGTCGTGGAAGCAGTGGCCGGTGGTGATGATCCACTGCGGTGCGACGAGCGAGCCGGAACAGAAGCTCGCGTAGGTGTTTCCGCCGGGGCGCGGAATGCCCGTCATGGCCACTTTGGCGGTGAAGCCGAACTGGCCGGGCGCGACGTCGGAACCGTCGGCGACGGCGAAGGCCGGGCTCGCGGTCAGGACGGGCAAAAGGATCGCTGCGGTGATGGCGGCGCGGACGCGCATTCTTTCCCCTCGTTCGGGCCACCGGCGGAATACCGGTGCTCGGTGATCCACGCTAACCAGCCAGGCCGCTCCGCGGGATTCCCCCTTCGGGCGAAGCCGCTCGGGACAACTCGATCCACCGACCTTGGCTCCGCACGCCACTTCGGTGTTAGCGTGTGCGTCAGGCCGTGACTGGCGTTTGGAGATGGATCACCATCGGGAAGCGGCCTCGTCGACCTGACGTCGTGCCGTACGCCTGGGCTCTCATGGGGATCGCGATCCGGGAGCCACGGCATGGTTCGTCAGCTGACCTCATCGGAACTGTCCCGGCGCTGGCCTCGGCTGGTGGGGATCGTCAACGTCACCGCGGACTCGTTCTCCGACGGTGGCAGGTTCTTCGCGCCCGCGGATGCGCTCGCGCACGCTCGCCGCTTGCTGGCGGCGGGCGCCGATGTCGTCGAACTCGGCCCCGCGGCCAGTCATCCTGGCGCTGAGCCGGTGACCGCCGACGAGGAGCTGCGGCGGCTGGACCCGGTCCTGGACCAGTTGGTCGCCGACGGCGTCCCGGTGTCGGTCGACTCGTGCCAACCCCGGACCCACCGGTTCGCCGCCGCTCGCGGTGCCATGTTTCTCAACGACATCCAGGGTTTTCCCGACCCGGACCGGTACGCGGAGCTGGCCGACACCGGATGCCGCCTGATCGTCATGCACTCCGTGCAGCGGCACGGACCCGCGACCAAGGTGCGAACCGAGGCGCGGACGGTACTGGCGGCGATGGAGCGGTTCTTCGAACGGCGCCTGGCCGCGCTCCAGGCGGCAGGCGTCGACCGGGAACGGCTGATCATCGATCCCGGGCTCGGATACTTTCTCGGCGCCACCCCGGAACCGTCGCTGGCGGTCCTGGCCGAACTCGGAGCGATCAGAGCCCGGTTCGGCGTCCCGATCATGGTTTCGCCGTCGCGGAAGTCGTTCCTCCGCGCGATCACCGGGCGAGCGCTGCCGGACATCGGACCAGCCAGCCTGGCCGCGGAACTGTACGCGGCCACTCACAGCGTCGACTTCATCCGGACCCACGACGTCGCCGCGCTGCGGGACGCGCTCACGGTCCTCACCGCTTTGGACCGGCACGCGGGAGCCAGCCGATGACGCGCCCGGATCCGGGCGGCGACTACGGTCACCTCACCAGGCGGTGGCGAACCGGAAGGCAGTCCATGACATCGGCGTTCGACGTCACCGGCCGGGCCGCCCTGATCACCGGTTCCAGTCGCGGGATCGGGCTCGCGATCGCCGAACGAGGTCGCGGCGCGCGCGTTCGACATCGTCGACGAAGAAGCAGTGGCCGCCACCGTCGACTCGATCGAGGACGAAGTGGGGCCGGTGGCCTCCAGCGGATACCGGCCGCGCCGTATCGCCAAGCTGGTGACCGGCGGCCCGCTGCCGGACGCCGAACCGAGCTGTGCGTCGGCGGGCTCGGCCGAATCAGGCCGGTCTCACACCACCAGCTCTTCAGTGTCCACATCGTCCGGCCACAATGGACTATGACCGGACGATGTGGACGCTCGTGCTCGGTCGGCCGTGTGACTTCGCCGTGATCGAGCACGCCTCGGCGTCCAAGTCCGGCAACGGGCTACCGGCATCCGCGCCACCCGGGTTCGATAGAGGACAGAACCTGACCGTTAGGGCTGGCAGAGTGGTCTCCACACCAGCACCGTGGAACCCCGGAGGTCGGAACGATGTACGCACCCGCTCAGCACGACGAGGTCACCGGCCTGGTCAACTACATCGACGAGCAGTTCACGGCCATCCGTGCGGCCGCGTTCGGCCTGACCGAGGAGCAGGCGCGCGAGACGCCGTGCCGGAGCGCGCTGTCGGTCGGGGGCATCATCAAGCACGCGGCATACGTCATGCGGGGAGCGTTGGCGCGGTTGCGAACCGAGGTCATCGAGCAGCCGGTCGACGCGGCGGCGTACGCCGTGTTCACCGACAGCTTCACCGTGCGCGAGGACGAGACGGTGGCCGGGACCATCGAGGAGTTCGACCGGGTGCGAGCCGAGCTGCTGGTCGCGGTCGCCGCGACCGATCCGGACGGTGACGCTGTAGCGCCTCCCGCGCCATGGCACGGGATCTTCGACGCCAGGCCGATTCACGCCCGTTACTCCCTGGTGCACCTGATCGAGGAATGCGCCCGGCACGCGGGCCACGCCGACATCATCCGCGAGCAGATCGACGGTGTCGCGGTGCCGACGCTGGTGCTGACCCTGGCCGGGGCGAGCGCCAACGACTTCTTCCAGCCGTACCAGCCGGTGCCGGGCACCCTCCTGACCTGAGGCACGCCGCCAGTCGTGCACCACCGCCCGTCGGGCCGGAGACCAGCCCGCGCGTGCGGGGACGACCGTTCCTCATCCACGACGGCGGGTGGTCTACCGGCGCCCGGTCAACCGGACAGAGTTGCGATCGCGACGACTGGCAGGCCGAAGAAGTTCCCAGGCAACGATGGTGGGCATTCCAGGTCTTCGGCCTCGACCTCAAGGCCAGGTCCGGTCTGGCCGGAGTATTTGGCACACAACCGGACCGCGACCTGCTCGTAAAGACCGCCGCCGCCCGCCTCCGCTGTGCCGATCAACGCGAGATCGGCACGGAAAGTGCCGTCTCGGCCCAGGGTGTGACCGAGATCCGTGACGTGGCCTTCCGGTTCCTCGCTGCTCAGAGTCGAGATCGTGCGGTCGAGGGATTCGGGCGAGCTGGCGAGCGCTTGCTGTAATTCGCCTGCTATCCGATGTGCGTGCTCACGGACTTGGTGAGTGGCCGCGTCCGTGGCTCTGAGCCTCGAATCGGCACATCCGGCGGTGCTCGCCGCGAGGATCCCCCCCCCGTGGTGAGAGCGATCATCGTTTGTCGCCTCACACCGTCACATTCCGCTCAGTGTCCGGGGCGCGACTGGAGCGTGGACGCCGTGCGCTGGGCAGTGGGTGCAGCGACTGCGCGGACATGACTCCACAATCGGGCGAGGCAAGGAAATCCGGTTGTCACTGCGAGTTGACTTGACCACGATAGCGCGGATTGTCGTCGGATCACCACACGCTGGCTGCCGGTTTCTCCGCCGTGCTGGCCGCGGCAGGAGTGCGGGTCGGCACCTCCAGGATCTGCCCAGAGCCGTGGGGTGCCTGGAGCGCAACGAGATCACCTTCGAAGGAGCAACCGATCTGCGGGGTCAACACGCATGCATTTGTCGAATTCAAGATCATACTTGCGATCAATAGCTACTGGTCTGGATTCTGATATGTTCTTTTCGCGCTCGAGAACAGCTGATGCTGTCAGTTCCAGCCCTCGATGCTGGCGAAGCGTCTCGGAGACGCGAGCACCTCGCGTAGTAGTGGGGGCTGCCGGGCCGATCTCGGTAAGGCGCGCACGGTATGGGCCCAGCAGAAGCGGCTTCGTGTCCACGTAACTTGCCGGGGCGATCGAGCAGCTTGTGCGGCAGCGGCCTTGCCGAGTTGCCTGTGGGTGCCGGAACCGCTGTCCTGGGTGCTGACCAGCTGGTTCGTGGCGCGTGGGGTCGGCGGGTTGATGGCGTGACGGTGCCGTGACTCGCGATCACGTGCTGTGATCGTGAGATTGCTGTATTCGCTGTTGGCGCGAGTATTCGAGCACTGGGTGGGCAGCGTCCGTCGCGAGTGTCTGGATCGGATGCCCGTCGCCAACCGGAGATGCACCTGCCCCCACCCTCGGGCTCGCAGGAGACCACAATGGACAGTCGGGAAGGGGAAGAAACGGCTCCAGAAAACACAAGACGCCTGGTCACCGTTCAGGTGACCAGGCGTCTGAGGGTGCGCCATCAGGGACTCGAACCCCGAACCCGCTGGTTAAGAGCCAGCTGCTCTGCCAATTGAGCTAATGGCGCGTGCTTTTCGCGTCGGTTTCCCTCGGCGATGGAGAAACAATAGCAGGCCGCCGAGGGGGTGCTCACCGGGGGGTGTCTTGCGGGGATCGCGCCCGCGTGCGGGGTGCCGTGAGGCACACTGTAGCCGGACACTGGGGAGTCTTCACACGAAACGGACGGTTCGGATGCGTGATCGGGGTAGCGCTGGGTCACTGAAGGTAGCGGTGCGCGTCAAGGTGCTGGTGGTCGCGCTCGCCGCGGGGCTGGTGGCGGCGGCTTGCACGGATGGCGGCGCGGCGGGGTCGACCCGGCCGGAGCAGGCTGACCAGTCCCAGCCGTCCAGCAGCGCCCCGCCGAAACCGGCGGTGCTCACGGTGACGCCCGCGGCCGGGGCCGCCGGGGTGCAGCCGGGCGAGCCGGTGTCGGTCGCCGTGGCGGACGGCAAGATCGGTGAGGTCAAGGTCACCGGCGCCGATGGCACCCCGGTGGCGGGCAAGGCGAAGCCGGACGGTTCGGGCTGGGAGTCCGAAGAGCCGCTCGGTTACGGCAAGAGCTACACGGTCACGGCGTCGGCGACCGGTACCGACGGCGTGCCGAAGAACGCCACCTCGACGTTCACCACGGTCGGGAAGCCCGCGAAGCAGACCACGGTGTCGCTCAACGTCGAGGAAGGCGAGACCGTCGGCGTGGGACTCCCGCTGATCTTCACCTTCGGCACGAAGATCGCGGACCGCGCGGCGGCCGAGAAAGCGTTGAAGGTCACCACGGAGCCGAAGACCGAGGGCGCGTTCCGGTGGTTCAGCGACAGCTCGGTGATCTGGCGTCCGAAGGAGTACTGGAAGCCGGGGACGAAGGTGTCGGTCGACGCCGCGATCTACGGCCGCGACCTCGGCAAGGGCCTGTTCGGCAAGGAGGACCGCGCGGCGAACATCACGGTCGGCGACAAGGTGGTGGCGGTGGCCGACGGCGGTACCTTCCAGATGAAGGTGTCGGTGAACGACCAGGAGGTCCGCGCCATGCCGATTTCGATGGGCAAGCGGTCGAGTGCGACTCCCGCGGGCACTTACACGGTGATGAGCGAGCACGTCGGGTACACAATGGACTCGAGCACGTACGGGGTGCCCGCGGACAGCAAGGCGGGCTACCGCACGTTCGTGAAGTACGCGGTGCGCATGTCGAACAGCGGCATCTTCTACCACTCGGCACCGTGGTCGGTCGGTTCGCAGGGCAAGCGCAACGTCAGCCACGGCTGCATCAACCTCTCGACGGACAACGCCAAGTGGCTCATGGACACGTCGAAGAAGGGTGATCTGATCACCGTCGCCAACAGCGGTGGCGCCGCCCTGCAGCCCACCGACGGCTGGAGCGTCTGGCAACTGGACTGGCCCGCCTGGACCGCCCCGTAGACCAAGATCCCCCCGCGAAGCAGGCACCTCAACCCGGCGCGCCAGCGCCGGAAGCGCCGCCCAACGCTGGTCCAAGCCAAAGCCAGGGCGCTCGCCAAGGTGACGAGCACGCACCGCGGGGGTTCGGGGGCTCGGCCCCCGGGAGAAATGACGAAACCCCACCCCGCAGCGAAAGTCGAAGACTGAGCAGGGTGGGGCTACTGGGGTGAGTGACGGGACTTGAACCCGCGACTTCCTGGACCACAACCAGGTGCTCTACCAACTGAGCTACACCCACCATGCGAGAGATCCTCAGATCATCTCGGCTGAGTAATCGTAGCGTGCCCGTTGAACACGCTTCCATCGGGTTATGGCTGAGGGGGTTTGAGCACGTCAGCGGCGACGGCCTTGGCCTGGTCGGTGCTGGGGCCGGGCGGTGCGACGAAGGCGGTGCGCCGGTAGTAGGCGAGTTCGCCGATGGACTCCTTGATGTCCGCGAGCGCCCGGTGCGCGAGGCCCTTTTCGGGCTTGGCGTAGTAGACGCGCGGGTACCAGCGGCGGATGAGCTCCTTGACCGACGACACGTCGACCATGCGGTAGTGCAGGTGGGCGTCGAGTGCGGGCATGTCGCGCGTGATGAAGCCGCGGTCGGTGGCGATGGAGTTGCCCGCGAGCGGCGCGGTGTTGGGCTCGGGGATGTGTTCGCGCACGTAGGCGAGGACCTGTTCCTCGGCCTCGGCGAGGGTGACGGTGGAGCGCCGTACCTCTTCGGTCAGCCCGGACTTGGCGTGCATGTCGCGGACGATGTCGGGCATGCTGGCGAGTTTTTCGTCGTCGGTGTGGATGACGAGGTCGAGGCCGTCGCCGAGGACGTTCAGCTCGGCGTCGGTCACCAGCGCGGCGATTTCGATCAACGCGTCCTTGGCGAGGTCGAGCCCCGTCATCTCGCAGTCGATCCAGACTAGGCGGTCGGTCACCGGCAAACCCTAACCCGACACGGCGAGTGAAGGTGGGCGACCTGCGGAATTGTCGCTTACGCTTCGCGACGGCGGGTGTCCTTCGAGTGAGCGGAGCGAGCAGTGGCTGAAGGGTCTCCGGCGGCGGAAATCGCGGCCGGTTATGTCAGTGAAGGTGCGGCGGTCGAGCTGGGTGCCGTGGTGGTCGACGGGGTCGCGGACGCGGGTGCCGCGGTGCGCCTGCCGTTGGCGACGCTGAACCGGCACGGCCTGGTGGCGGGTGCGACGGGCACCGGGAAGACGAAGACGCTGCAGCTGATCTCGGAGCAGCTGTCGGCGGCGGGTGTGCCGGTGGTGCTCGCCGACGTGAAGGGCGACCTTTCGGGGCTGGCGGCCGCGGGGGAGCCGGGCGACAAGCTGGCGAAGCGCGCCGAAGAGCTGGGGGACGACTGGCAGCCGTCGGCTTTCCCGGCGCAGTTCCTGTCCCTCGGCACCGGCGGCAAGGGCGTGCCGATCAGGGCGACGATCACGAGTTTCGGGCCGGTGCTGCTGTCGAAGGTGCTGGGGCTGAACGAAACGCAGGAGTCGACGCTCGGCCTGATCTTCCACTGGGCCGACCAGCGCGGGCTGGCCCTGCTGGACACCAAGGACCTCCGCTCGGTCATCACCCACCTGACCAGCGACGAGGGCAAGGCGGACCTGAAGGGGATCGGCGGCGTGTCGGCGGCGACCGCGGGCGTCATCCTCCGCGCGCTGTCCAATTTGGAGGCTCAGGGCGGCGAGGACTTCTTCGGCGAGCCGGAACTCGACGTCGCGGACCTGATGCGCGAGGTCGACGGCAAGGGCGTGGTCAGCTTGCTGGAGCTGGACAACCTGCAGTCGAAGCCCGCGTTGTTCTCGACGTTCCTGATGTGGTTGCTGGCGGAGCTGTTCGAGGAACTGCCGGAGGCGGGCGATCTCGACAAGCCGAAGCTGGTGTTCTTCTTCGACGAGGCGCACCTGTTGTTCAGCGAGGCTTCGAAGGCGTTCCTGGAGCGGATCGAGCAGACGGTGAAGCTGATCCGCTCGAAGGGCGTCGGGGTGTTCTTCTGCACGCAGCTGCCGACCGACGTGCCGAACAGCGTGCTTTCCCAACTCGGCGCGCGCGTGCAGCACGCGATCCGCGCGTTCACGCCGGAGGACCAGAAGGCGCTGACGAAAACCGTCAAGACCTACCCGACGACGAAGCACTACAAACTGGACGAAGCGCTGACGTCGCTCGGGATCGGTGAGGCGATCGTGACGGTGCTTTCGGAGCGGGGCGCGCCGACACCGGTGGCGTGGACGAGGCTGCGCGCGCCGCGTTCGAAAATGGGGTCGATCGGGGACGACGCCGTGGTCTCTTCGGCGAAGTCGTCGGATCTGAACGCGAAGTACGCCGAGACGATCGACCGCGAGTCCGCCTACGAAAAGCTGGCGGCGAAGGTGAACGCGAGCGAGGCGCCGCAACCGGAAGAAGCGCCCGCGGCGCAGCCGAAGCAGGAGGCCGAGGGGCCGGGGTTCATCGAGCAGGCGATGAAGAACCCGGCGTTGAAGTCCTTCATGCGGTCGGCCGCGAGCGCGCTGGGCAGGGAGGTCACGAGGGGGCTGTTCGGCAACCGGCGAAGGTGATCGCGGGCGCCGGGCTCAGCCGGTGATCCGGTCGGCGATCGCCTTCGCGTCGTTGACGGGGATCGCGAAACCGATGCCGATGTTGCCCGCGTCCTCGCTCTGCTCGGGGTTGTACAGCGCCGAGTTGATACCGATGACCTGGCCCGCGGTGTCGACGAGTGCGCCGCCGGAGTTGCCGTGGTTGATCGCGGCGTCGGTCTGGATCGCGGTGTAGCTCGGCGCCGCGCTCGACTCGTCGCTCGTTTGCCGCGCTCGCGGATCGGTTCGCTGCTGGGCGAAATCCGACAGCCGGCGGTTCGTCGCGCTGACGATGCCTTCGGTGACGGTGTTCTGCAGCCCGCCGGGTGAGCCGATCGCGAGCACCTCCTGGCCGACCCGCACCGTGCTCGAGTCGCCGAGCTGCGCGGCGGTCAGCCCGCTCGCGCCCTGCGCCTGGAGCACCGCGATATCGGCCTTGGTGTCGGAGCCCAGCACGGTCGCCCGGTACTGCTTCCCGTCGGAGAGCGTCACCGTCACCGTCCCCTCGGCACCAGCGACGACATGGGCGTTCGTGATGATCCTGCCGTCGGAGCTGATGATCACCCCGGAACCGAGCAGCTCGCCCTGGCTGGTCCGCGTGGTGACCTGGACGACGCTCGGCAGCACCTTCGCCGCCGCGCTCGTGGCGTCGGTGCCCTGCGCCGCGGCGGGCTGCGCGCTGACGGTCGTCGCGGCGTTCGCGCTGGTGCCCAGCCCGGCGACGGCCGCGCCCGTGACGCCGCCGACGAGCGCGGCGGCGAGCGCGGCCGAGCCGACGATCAGTGCGAGCTTCTTCTTCGGCGGCGGGGTCGTGAAGAGCGGCGGAGTGGGCTGCTGGTATCCACCGGCGGGGCCCGGCCGGAAATCGTTCTCGGTCATGCCTCCACGGTCGTGCCCGCGTTTGTGAACAAGCTGTGGACAACCCCGCGAAAACGCTGAGAAGAATCTACTGAGAACCCGCCGAGAAGAACGACGGCACGTCGATGGCGCCGCCCGAAGCCTCGAACTCCGCGTGCACCGCGACCCGCAGTTCGGCGTCGGCGAGGTAGTCGGCGGCGGTGAGGCCGAGCCCCATCGCGCCGTCCACCACCGCGAGATCACCGTCGGCCGATCCCGCCGCGGCGGCGAACTCCTTGGTGTGCAAGGCGACCGTGTCCGCGGAGACCTTGATCATCGGGTGCATCGCGGGCATCCGGTAGGACAGGTTTCCCAGATCGGTGGATCCGGTGAGGAACTCCGGCACGATCCCGGGCGGCAGCGCGGTCCGGCCCCGTGCGGCCTGGCTTTCCGCCCAGCGCGCGGCGAGCGCGGTGTTGAACCGGATCGGCAGGTACGCGGGCAGCCCGTCCCAGGTCAGTTCGACACCGCAGCCGGTCATCGCGGCCGCGCCCTCGGCGATCCTGGTCATCCGGTCGGCGAGGTCGCGCAACGTGTCCGGATGTGCCGAGCGGACGTAGAACAGCAACGCCGCGCGCTCCGGGATGACGTTCGGCCTGGCCCCGCCGTCGGTGAACACGCCGTGCACGCGATCGCTGGAGGGCAGTTGCTGCCGGAGCGCGGCGACGCCTTGGTAGGCGGCGACGGCCGCGTCGAGGGCGTTGCGGCCCATGAACGGCTGGGCCGCCGCGTGCGCGCCGACGCCGTGGAAGACCATTTCGAGCTGGCGCCGCCCGAGGAACGGGTGCATCGCGACGTCGTGGCTGAACGGGTGGAGCATGAGCACCACGTCGACGTCGTCGAAAACGCCCGCCCGCGCGAGGGTTTCCTTGCCACCGCCGCCTTCCTCGGCGGGGGTGCCGATCAGCGAGACCCGGCCGCCGAGGCGTTCGGCGACCGCGGCCGCGCCGAGGAAACCACCCGCGGCGGTGGTGCAGATGATGTTGTGTCCGCAGCCGTGCCCGATCCCCGGCAGCGCGTCGTACTCGGCGAGGATCCCGACGTGCGGGCCGCCGGTGCCCGGGGTGCTCGCGAGCAGCGCGGTGCCGAGACCGCCGACGCCGATTTCCGCCTGGTGCCCGTGCGCGCGCAGCAGCTCCGCCAGCGCGGCCACCGAACGGTGCTCGGAAAACCCTTCCTCGGGATGCGCGTGCAGGTCGCGGCTGAGCGCGACGAGCGCCTCCGCGCAGTCGTCGACGGTGGCGGAGACCCGCTGGGCCGTCTCGGCGTCCGCCCCGGTGTGCGGCGAGGTGAGCGGTTCGGCCGCGGTGACCGCGGCCGCCGTCGATTCGGTGAGCGCGCGGAGGTACGAGTCGTCCGGCGTGGTGGGTTCGGAGGTCACCGCCGCATCGTAGGCACCGGCACCGTCATTCGCGCAGTGCCTTCGGGAGCGGTGGCCACGCGATCGCGTCGTCGGCGGCGAGGCGGCGGGCCAGATCCGCCCACCCGCTGGGCCGCACGGTGTCCGCGCGCGCGTCCGGGTCGAGCCCGGCGGCCCGCAACACGCGGTTCGGGTTCCGGTACGGCAGCACCCGTCCCGCCGACTGGCGCAGCGGTGCGGACTGTGCCCGGTACGCCGCGTCGAGGAGTGTCCACAGTGCACGGTCGAACCGCTTGCCGCCGGGCGCGGTGCGTTCGATCACGAGGTGCGCGGAGTCGACGCGAGGTGCCGGGGAGAAACACGCGGCGGGCACCCGTTTCCGCAGCCGGATGGTGAACCGCGCCGACCACCACGCCAGTTCAGCGGTGCGCGGGACGGCCGCGCTGATCCGTTTCGCGAACCCCCATTCGACCACCAGCGCGGCCCGGTCGAGCGCGGTGCGGTGCGGGGTGAGCAGGCGCCGCAGCACGGTCGTGGAGATCGCGTACGGGATGCTCGCGATCACCGAAAAGCGTTGCGCGGGAAGGGGAAACGTGCGGATGTCCGCGGTGACTATGCGGAGCCGGGCGGTGTCGGCGGTCCTGGCGCGCAGGCCGCGGGCGAACTCGGGATCGCGTTCCACCGCGACCACCTCGGCGCCCGTCCTGGTCAACGGGACCGTGATGGCGCCGTGTCCCGCGCCCAGTTCGAGCACGAGATCGCCGTCGCCGACGGGACAGGAATCGATGAGCCCGTCGACGATGCGGCGGTCGGCGAGGAAGTGCACGCCGGACGGGTTGGGACGAGACCCTTTCGAGGGCATGAGGAAGCTCCACGTCATGAGGAGGAAAAGGGAAGGACTCATGACGCAGCGGCGCACATGCCGTGCGAAGGAACGCCTACCGGCGAAGAGGACCGGCGGCTACGCCGGTGCTAGCCCGGCGACGGGTGCGAGGTGGCCGCTGCGTTTAGGCGCGACCGGCGCGAAGCCGGGCGAACACCGTGCAGCGGAAGCACAAAGTTCCCATGCCGTGAAGCTAACAGCCGCGGCAAGCGGTTTTCCGGGTTTTGTCGGTGCCCCGCGCTAGCGTCGCCGAATCAGGAGTTCGCGAACAGCGAGGGGGAGCGTTTCCATGCACACCACCACCGTCACGCCCGGGATCGTGCGCACCGAGGTGCCGGTCGACGGGCCGTTCGACCTGTCCGCCTCCGTGCGGTTCCTCGAAGCGTTCACGCCCGCCGCGCGTGCGGACGCGGCCGACGAGGACGGCGCGCTGCGCCTGGCCTTCCCGGTGGAGGGCGGCTGGCGGCACGCGGGCGCGCTGGTCCGGCAGCGCGCACCGGGCACCGTCGAGATCGAAGTGCGCGCGCCGGACCCGGACGCCGCGCTCGCGCAGGTGCGGCGGATCCTTTCGGTCGACGTGCCCGGCACCGGGTTCGAGGCGATCGGCGCGCGCGACGAGGTGGTGGGGCCGCTCCAGCGCCGGTATCCGGGCCTGCGTCCGGTGCTGTTCCATTCGCCGTACGAGGCGGCCTGCTGGGCGGTGATCGGGCAGCGGCTGCGGATGACGCAGGCGGCGCAGGTCAAGCGGCGGATCGCGGAACGGTACGGCGAGCAGGTCGTCGTCGGCGGGCGGTCGCTGCCGTCGTTCCCGGCGCCGCGGGTGCTCGGCGAACTGCCGCAGGTGCTCGGGCTGCCCGCGATCAAGATCCGGCGGTTGCACGCGGTCGCGGCGGCGGCCGAGCGGGGCGAGCTGGAGCCGGGTGCGCTGCGCGAGCTGAGCGTGGCGGACGCGCTGGAGAGGTTGCGCGAACTACCGGGGATCGGGCCGTTCTCGGCGCAGCTGATCCTGGTGCGCGGCGCGGGGCATCCGGACGTGTTCCCGCGTGACGAGCGCAGGCTCGCCGACGAGATGCGTGTCCGGTACGGCCTCCCCGAGGCCACGGTCGACGAACTGGCCGGGATCGCGGAGTCCTGGCGGCCGTTCCGCAGCTGGGTGGGACTGCTGCTGCGGGTCGATCGCGAGCGGCGCACGGGGGAGATCGGGGGTGCGTCGGGGAAGTGACGAAGGGACCGGAAGTACGTGGCCTGCT
The DNA here is from genome assembly GCF_018736145.1 of Amycolatopsis sp. CA-230715. Classification (GTDB taxonomy): domain Bacteria; phylum Actinomycetota; class Actinomycetes; order Mycobacteriales; family Pseudonocardiaceae; genus Amycolatopsis. Next base: position 2,237,054 of record NZ_CP059997.1, on the reverse strand, counting down.
GGAAGGAGGGCGAGGCACAGGGCCAAACACGCAGTAGACCCGTCGTGTGGTGAGGTGGCGTGGTGGAGCTGCCGAACACCGATGGACTGTCCGGGCTGTTCACCGCGCAACCCGATCCGGCGGGGCCGGTACCGCTGATCACCGGCGGCGTCGCGCTGCTGCTCGTGCTGTCCGGCGCGCCGTGGCGGCTCGCGCGCAACGGGATCACCATCGTGCACGAGGCGGGGCACGCGCTGGTGGCGCTGCTGGCCGGGCGGCGGCTGCAGGGCATCCGGTTGCACTCGGACACCTCGGGGGTCACGGTCTCGCGGGGCAGGCCGAGCGGGCCGGGCATGGTGCTCACCTCGCTGGCGGGCTATCCGGCTCCCGCGCTGCTCGGGCTGGCGTTCGCCGGGCTGCTCTCGGCGAACCGGACCAGTGCGCTGCTGGTGATCGCCGCGGTGCTGCTGCTCGGCGTGCTGGTGATGATCCGCAACGCCTACGGGGTGCTGTCGGTGCTGGTCGCGGCCGGTCTGCTGGCCCTGATCGGACTGGTCGCGCCGCCCGGCCTGCAGTCCTGGCTGGTCTACCTGCTGACCTGGTTCTTCCTGTTCGGCGGTGTGCGGCCGGTGTTCGAACTGCAGGCCAAGCGCCGCCGGGGTGCCGCCCGCGATTCGGACGCCGATCAGCTCGCCAGGCTGACGGGCGTGCCCGCGCTGCTGTGGGTGACGATCCTGTTCCTGATCGTCCTCGGCTGCCTCGTGCTCGGAGGACTGCTGCTCGCCGAGCCCGCGGTCAAGTAGCTCCCGCGCGGTGCGGCACACTGGTGACCTGGTGTTCCGCGCTGACGAAGGGTGAGATCGTGGCCGACGAGGTGGCGAAGGCGGTCGAGGAGTGCGCTCGCGTGGCGAAGGCGGCCGCGCCATCGCTGGCGGCGGCGCCGGACGAGCGGATCGACGCCGCGCTGCTCGCCATGGCGAACAGGCTGCTCGACGGGCGCGCGGCGGTGCTCGAAGCGAACGACGCGGATGTCGCGAAGGCACGCGCCGAGGGGATGAGCGCCGGCTTGCTGGACCGGTTGACCATCACCGAGGAGCGCCTCACCGGCATGGCTGAGCAGCTACGGCTGCTCGCCGGCGCGCCGCACCAGGAGCGCACCGTTCCGGTGTCCACTTTGGACGGCGGGCTGCGGCTGGTCGAGCGGCGGCGCCCGGTCGGCGTGATCGGGGCCAACTACGAGGCGCGGCCCAACGTCACCGTGGACGTCGCCTCGCAGCTGGTGAAATCGCGCAACGGCGGCGTGCTGCGCACCGGTTCGGCGGCGCTCGGCTCCGCGCAGCGCCTGCTCGAGGTGGTGATCGCGCCCGCGCTCGCCGAGGCCGGGATCGAGCCGGGTGTGGTGCAACTCGTGCCGCGCGTCGAGCGCGAAGCCGCCGCGGCGCTGGTGAGCCTGCCCGAGCTGGTGCCGCTGGTGATCCTGCGCGGCAGCGGGGACAGCACGCGGTCGCTCGCGCTGGAGGCCGCGCGGCACGGGGTGCGCACGCTCGCCCACGCCGACGGCGGTGGCGTGCTCTACGTCGACAAGGACGCTGACGCCGAGAAGGTCCGCTCGCTGGTGTCGGCGAGCCTCGACCGGCTCGGCGTGTGCAACCGGCTCAACCTGCTGCTCGTGCACTCGGCCGTGCACGACACCCTGTGGCCGGTGATCTCCGAGGCACTCGACGGCCGTGACGTGACCCCGTCGGTGGCGCCGCACGAGCACCCCATCGGCTACGAATGGGCGCTGGACTCCGAGCGCGAGGCCACCGTCACCGTCGCGGTCGTCGACGGGCTGCCCGAGGCCGTCCGCATCGCGAACGACCAGACCTCCGGGCTGGCCGCCGGGATCGCGACCGAGGACGAGACCGCGGCCGAAGCCTTCCTCGACGGCTACACCGGCACCGGTGTCTTCTGGAACGCCCCGACCCGCCTGCTCGACGGCTTCAAACTGCTCGCCGTGCCGGAAACCGGGATCAACCTCGACCGCGTGCCTGGCCCGCGCGGCCCGGTCACCTACACCGATCTCTACGTCCGCCAGTACGCGGTGCTGCCAGGCAAGCGCTGACCCGCCTGCCGCGTGAGTCCATTGTGGACCTCCTTTGAGGTCTACAATGGACTCAGGTCAGCGGACGGTCGCGGTGTCGCCGAGTTCGGCGTGCAGGCCGGTGGGGAGTTCGGTGCGCCTGCTGACGTTGAGTTTGCGGTAGACCCTGGTGAGGTGTTGTTCGACGGTGCTCACGGTGATGTAGAGCTTGCCGGCGATTTCGAGGTTGGTGTGGCCGAGCGCGGCGAGGTTGGCGACTCGCCATTCGGCGTCGGTGAGGGCTTTGGCGCGGTCGGTGCGCGCGGGTTTGCGTGCCGCTTCGCGTGCGGGTTCTTCGGTGTGCTGCGGCATGAGGGTCTGGCACAGCGGTTCGGCCCGGCAGTCCTTGGCGACGTGCCATGCGCGTCGTGCCATGAGCCTGACCTGGCTCGGTTCGTTGAGTGCCTGGTATGCCGCGCTGAGTTCGGTGAGCACCCTGGCCAGTTCGAGACGGTCGCCGCAGGCCTGGAGTTCCTCTTCGGCTTCCCGCAGCAGTTTCGGGCGTTGCCGGAGATCGCTTGTCGTGGCCACCACGCGCAGAGAGATGCCGCGGGTGCGGGAGTGGCGGCGTCCGCAGCGCGCGAGTTGTTCGGTGGCCAGTTTTTCGGCGCGGGCGCGGTGCCCGAGGCGGAGGTAGGCTTCGGCGGCGGCTGAGCGCCAGGGGATGAGCGCGGGCAGGTCGAGGCGCCATTCGGCCATCAGTTCGCCGCAGGTGTGGAAATCGGCGAGTGCGGCGTAGAGGGCGTTGGTCGCGAGGTTGTACTGCCCTCGTGCGTAGAGGAAGTGCAGCCCGAACCTGCTGTCCAGCAACGAATCCGGCAGCGGCTGGTTGAGCAGGGTGCCCGCTTCGGCGTAGCGGCCCATCGCGGTCAGGGCCAGTACGAGGTTGCCGAGGGGGAGGCCGATCGCGGGGCCCCAGCTGGGTGCCGAGACGTGGTCGAAGGCGAGCTGGGCTTGGGTTTCGGCGAGTTTCATGTCGCCGCCGCGGAAGGCGATCTCGGCGCGCAGCGAGCACAGCATCGCTTCCCAGCCCGGTGCCCTGCGTTCGGCCGCTTCGTTTTGCAGCAGTTCGCACCACGGCGCGGCTTTGTCGACGCGGTCGGCGTAGATCAGGGTGAGCAGCGCGGTTTCGATCGGGGCGATGGTGTGGTCGCCGAGCCGGGTGCCCTGCAGGACCTGTTCGGCGCTGGTGACCGCGTCCTTGGTGGGGCCGGTGGTGAACACCGCGTGCAGGGCCGCGGTCGCCCTGCGGTTCGGGTCGGCGTTGATCACCGCCGGGACCGGGCGGGCGCTTTGCTGCGGGATGGCCGGGTTCGGCGGCGTGGTGCCGAGCACGGTCGGGTAGGACAGCGAGAGCCACTGCCGCGCGGTGCCGATCTCGGCGAGTGCCCTGGTGCCGGTGGCGTGCTCGTGCAGCAGCCCGCTGACTTCGGTCGCGTCTTCGGTGCGGCCGTGCCAGAGCAGGTGGCCCAGCAGTGCCGTGGCGGCGGTGGTGTCGAGGAGCCCGTCGCGCATGAGCGGGATGAGCTGCCCGAGCCTGCGTGCGCTGGCCGAGGGGTTGACCCGCCATTCGACGCCGGCGAGCGCGGTGAGGATGCTCGCGCGGGTGCGCTGGTCGGTGCACAGGCGGTGGGCGTGTTCGAGGTAGCGGGCGGCCAGTTCGGGCTGGTCGTCGAGCAGCGCCTGCTCGGTGGCGCGCTGCAGGACCGGAACGGCCCACGGGAGGCCGGTTTCCCCCGCCTTGACCACGTGTTCGGCGACGGTCGCGGCGGGAACCCCGTGGTGGTGCAGGAGCTCGGCGGCTTTGCGGTGCAGGGCGGCCCGTTCGGGGGCGCCGAGCCCGCCCAGCACCGCGGTGCGGGCCGCGGGGTGCCGGAACCGGGACGAGTCCAGCAGGCCCGCCTCGGTGAGCCGTTGCAGGCCGTGCCCGGCGAGGCGGGGTTCGACGCCGAGCAGTTCGCCGATCAGCTCGGCGGTGCCGGACTCGCCGAGCACCGCGACGCCGCGGGCGGCGTCCCTGGTCAGTTCGTCGCAGCGGTGCAGGCAGCTGAGGATCGCCTGGCCGAACGCCCTGCCGACGACCGGGCCGCGGCCGGCCCTGGTGCCCTGGCTCAGGTGTGCCGACGCCGCGTCCTCGAGCAGGGCCCTGATCAGCAGCGGGTTGCCGCCGGTGATGGTGTGGACGTCGTCGTCGAGTGCGTTCGCGGCCGCGGGGTCCTGCCGTTCGGCGAGTACCGCGCGCACCCCGTCCACGCTCAGCGGGCTGAGCCGGATGCGGTGCGAGTGGGTCTGGCGAAGCAGGCCAGCGTGGAAGAGCGGGTTGACGTCACGGGCTTGGTCGGTTTCCCCGAGCAGCAGCATGGCGGGCGCCCACCGCAAGCGCTTTACGAGCGCGAGAAGGCACTGTAACGAAGGAATGTCCACGTGCTGGATATCGTCCACCACGACCAGCAGCGGACCCCGCACGCTCTGTTCGAGGACAACGGAACAAAGCTCGTGCACGACTTGGGTCCGGACGTGCTGGACGTGTTCGGATTCGGGATCGCGGGCGGCCGCGGCGTCCCTTCCTTCGGCCAGCAACCGCTTTCCGTGTTCGGCCGCTTCGGCGGTGAGCGAGCCGCTGTTCACCAGCTGGCTGAACACCCCGAGCGGGGTGCACCGCTCAGCGGGAGAGCCGATCGCGGTCAGCAGGGTCGCCCCGTCCGCGACCGCGTGATCAGCGAATTCGTTGAGGAGTTCGGTCTTCCCGGATGCGATCGGTCCGCAGACCACCACGCTGCTACCCCTGCCGCGGGCCGCGTCCGCGGCGAGTGACTTCAGGATGGCAAATTCGTCAGCGCGTTCGGCCAAGGCCATTGCGACTTTCCTTCCCCCAAGAGAAATGAATGCACGCTAAAGACTTTGACTCCCCAGTCGTGACCACGCGGCAGTGCATCGTCACCGTTACTTTGTCACGAGACGGGAGCCTACAGGCGACCTGCGGGCAAGTCGACGCCGAAGCCGCCCGTGACCACGATGGCGAGGGCTCGCACGGTCCTTCAATAAGTTCACCGTCCCGGCGGATCGGATCCGTGCTGGGGGCGGCGCGGGGTACCGTTCCCCGGTACAACACTCGATCGGCTGCCCGTGCGGCTGCCCGTGCGGGCGCTGTCGCGGCGTCGCGGCCGTCGCGCCACGGCATCCGGCGTTCGGGTGACGAATATGAAAACGACGTTAAGATATTGCCGGATCCGCTACCGCGGGACCCCATTCGTTGCATCGAACCGGTCGGGAGTATTCGCGGGCGCGTCGAATTCCGGTGGCCGTTATGGTCTCGTCACGCTGTGGCAAGGTCGTCGGCGAAGCATTCTATGACCCCTTATCCCACCCCCTAGATAGGGGTTCTGTCGGCTAAGGGGTGCCTAACGAAGGATGCGGGCGAGCTCCGGCGATATCTGACTGTGACTTTCTCCATAGCATCGGACCCCCGCCGAGCTGGAGTTTTTTCATTTTCGTGAACGGTGTGCAGCGAGTCGGTGTCCGAAGTCCGGGAAACACCCCGACCGGGGGAGGGGCGGTGAGCGGGGTGGGGTTGCGGCGAGGCGGTCCGTACGGGGTGTCGCGCTCTAACGCTCGTGCCCGGTTCGAGGGCGGGGCACCGCGCATCGCGGACCGTTCCTGGTCGATCCTCGGTGCGGCACCGGCAAGAACGGCCCCGCCGGTGGCCGCGGACGGGTGCCTCGGAGCCTTCCCCGCCGCCGATCGCGGGCGGGGCCGGGGGTGTCGTGCCGGGGTGGGGCAGGTGGCCCGTGTTCTCATGCCAGGGAAGTGGCGCATTTTTCACAGGTGTGATCGCAGAATGGGCGGCGGAGAATAGTATGACCGTTCTTGTGCATTCGTGAGTGATCAAGAGTTATGTGGCCGTTATCTGGGCGCGCCGATCCGTGCTCGTTCAGGCGGGCCAGGGCAGCCAGACCGACAGCTCGAATTCGGCCGTGGTGCGCCGGAAGTCGAGGCGCCCGCCGGCCAGCTCGGCGCGTTCCCGCATGCCGACCAGGCCGAGCCCGGCACCGGGGATGTCCGACACCGGTTTCGCGGGCACGGTGTTGCGCACGTACCCGGACAGTCCCGTCCCCGGCGTTCCGCGCACCTCGACCAGCACCGGGCGGCCCGGCGCGTGCTTGCGCGCGTTCGTCAGCGCCCCCTGCAGGATCCGGTAGGCGTTGCGCCCGGTGGTGGTCGGCACCTCGGTCAGATCGTCGATCCGGTTGTCCAGTGTCACCAGCACCCCGGCCGCGCGGGACTCCTCGATCAGGCCGGGCAACTCGCCGAACGTCGGCTGCGGCGGCTCGGTGTGGTCGCCGCCCTCCTCGGTGCGCAGCACGGCGATGATGTCCCGCAGATCGCCGAGCACGTGGTGGGCGCTGTGGCGGATCACCGACGCCGCCTGCGCGAGCTCCTCGGGGGTGGCGTCCTTGCGGTACTCCATCGCGCCCGCGTGCAGGCTCAGCAAGGAGATCCGGTGGGCGAGCACGTCGTGCATCTCGCGCGCGATGCGTTCCCGCTCGAGGTGGCGGGCCTTCTCCTCCCGCAGCGGCGCGTCCGCCTCGGCCTGCCGCGCGCGCTCGCGCAGGGACAGCACGAGCTGGCGGCGGGCGCGGACCAGCATGCCGCACGCGACGAAGGCGGCCGAGGCGAGCAGCACTTGCGGGGTGTCGGGCAGCTCGCTGAGGTGCAGCCCGACGCGCAGGCCGAGCGCCGCGGTGTACAGCGCGCCGACGCCGAGCGCGACCCGTAGGTGGCGGTGCACCGCGACGGTGAACAGCACGAGCCCCTCGGCGAGCCCGGTCATCGACGAGAGGACGGTGGCGGGCAGCAACAGCACGGCGACGGTGACCGGCGCGCGGCGGCGGAACCACACCGCGAGGCAGGCGGCCGCGGACAGGCCCAGTTCGCCGTAGGTCAGGACCAGGTTCGACCGGTGCCAGGCGGCGGAGTCGAGCAGCGCGATCATCGTCGCCCAGCCGAGCGAGATCACCACGAAGACCGTGTCGACGACCCAGTCCCGCACCGAGCGCTGGATGCGGCCCGCTTCCTGGTGCGAGGTGTGCTCGTCGATCAGCGCGCCGGGGAGCAGCCAGGCGTACTCGCGGATGCTCGTACCCCCTGTCCTCTGCACCGCGTGCCCGCTCACCATGGCGACGCTAACAGCAGGCCACGACCGGCGACATCGACCAAAGTCGAAACCGCGCTAGCCGTTCGTCGTCGAATCGTGGCTGTCCGAGCACGGCGAAAACCGCCGGACTACGGGACCATAGGGGGCATGATCACCGTCGATCACCTCAGCAAGAGCTACCAGCGGAACGCTGCCGTGCGCGCGGTGTCGTTCACCTGCGGAAGCGGCACGGTCACCGGGCTGCTCGGCCCGAACGGGTCCGGGAAGTCCACCGTGCTCCGCCTGGTCTGCGGCCGGGTGGCGCCGTCGGCGGGCAGGGCCTTCGTCAACGGCGTCGACTACTCCGGGGTGCCGAACCTCGGCAGGCGGGTCGGCGCGCTGCTGGGGGACGAACCCCCATTCCACACATTCACCGCGCGCGCCGCGCTGACAATTTCGGCGAAGTTCATCGGGGTTCGCGAAGAACGGGTCGGCGAAATGCTCCGGCTGGCCGGTCTTCCGGCGCGGATCGAGGAAAGCCCGCTCGGCGAGTACTCGCCGGGGCACCGTCGTCGGTTCGACCTCGTGCGCGCGCTGCTCGGCGATCCGAACGTGCTCGTGCTCGACGAACCCGTCGCCGGTCTCGACGCCGACGGTGCCGCGTGGATGTGGGAGCGGATACGGGACTTCGCCGCCGGCGGGGGAACCGTGCTGCTGTCCTCGCGCTCGCCGCAGGAGGTCGAACCGGTCGTCGACCAGGTCGTCCTGCTGTCCGAGGGCGCGGTGGCCTGGCGCGGCGGCCGGGACGAGATGTTCCGCGGCGCGGGTGCGTTCGGGCGGATCCCCGCCGCCCGCCGCCCGGTCGGGCGGGCCGCGGGCGCGGCGGGCTGAGCCGGGCGGGCCGGGGCCGGGACACCGGTCGGCGACGTCCCCGATTAAGGGGGCGGTAGGGGTGTCCGCTCGCGAATGCGGTCAATAACATCGTTGGCTGCGGTGTTGTTTATCGAACGCATTCGCACGGTGGAAACCCCGCTGTCGATTCACGGTGGTTCACGCCGAAGGCCGACAGGAAGGACAATCCCGGTGTCCCCCAAGCTGTTCGCGACGGATTCGGTCCAGACCTTCCCCGACTTCGAGCGCCACGTGCTGAACCTGGCCGACGCGCTGCGCCAGCGGGGGATCAGCCTCGGCTCGCGCGTGCTGCTGAAGGCGGGGAACTCGGCGGGCTACCTCGGCACCCTGTTCGCGCTGATGCACCTCGGCGCGTCGACCGTGCTGGTGGACCACCAGGAGCACGCCGACGAGACCAGGCGGATCGCGCGCCAGGCCGGGGTCAAGGCCATCGTGGTCGACGACGACGCGCCGATCGGCGACGACGAGGCCCCGATCTTCATCTACGACCTGCACGTCGCCGCGGCTGGGCGCACCCCGTCGGAGCGGAAGCTCTCCTTCGAAGCGTGGTCCGAGCTCGACGACGCCCTGATCATGTGGTCCTCCGGTTCGACCGGGAAGCCGAAGGGCATCGTCAAGAACGGCGGCCGGTTCCTGCGCAACCTGCGGCGAAACGCCGACCACATGGGCCACCACGGCGGCGACGTGCTGCTCCCGCTGCTGCCGTTTTCGCACCAGTACGGGATTTCCATGGTGCTGATCGCGTGGCTCGCGCAGTGCTCGCTGGTCATCGCGCCGTACCGCCGGATCGACCGCGCGATCCGGATGGGCATCCAGTGCGGGGTGACCGTGCTGGACGCGACCCCGGCCACCTACCGCAGCCTGCACAACATCGTCGGGAAGCGGCCCGCGCTGCGCGACGAGCTCGGCGGGGTGCGGATGTTCTGCGCCGGTGCCGCCCCGCTCGACCCGGCGCTGTCCGACCGCTACGTCGAGACCTTCGGCCTGCCGCTGCTGGACAGCTACGGCAGCACCGAACTCGGCAACATCTCCTTCGCCACCGTCGACAACCCGGCGGGCTGCGGCAACGCGATGGCGGGGCTCGCGGTCAAGATCGTCGACGACGACGGCAACCAGATGCCCTCGGGCGAGCTGGGGGAGATCCTCGTCGACACCCCGGACATGATGGAGGGCTACCTCGGCGACGACGGCGCGCTCGTGCCGGTCGACCGCGGCTGGTACCGCACCAACGACTTCGGCCACCTCGACGAGCGGGGAAACCTCTTCGTCGCGGGCCGCAAGCTCGCCGTGCACCGCATGGGCTACACCCTCTACCCGGAGGTCATCGAGCGGAAGGTCGCCGCGGCCGGGTGCTCGGCGCGGATCGTCGCGCTGCCGGACGAGCGGCGCGGCAGTCAGCTCGTGTTCTTCGTGGAGGACGAGGAGCGCCGCGAAGCCCGCCACTGGCGCGAGCTGATCGCCGACGTGCTGCCCGCCTACGAGCAGCCGAACCGGGTCGAGGTGCTGGAAAGCTTCCCGCTCAACCGCAACGGCAAGCCGGACAAGAAAAGGCTCGAAAAGCTCGCGGTCGAATGAGGAGTCGTTCCCGGTCGCGCCTACTTAAGTAGGACCCCGCGATAATCGAACGGCTCTAGCCCCCGGCTTCTCCGTTCGGGCAGCGTGTGCGATGTCGTCCCGCCGCCGGTGCGTGCGGCGCGACGCCGCTACCATCGATGAGCGCGCGCTGACGCGCCGTCGCGATACGCGCACGACGAGGCCGGACAGGGATTCCAGTGAGTACGACCAGAACGCCGGGGGCGGGAACCGAGATGTCCGAAGTGGACGGCAAACCCGCGGAAGCGGCCGACGCCAAGCTCGAGGAGCTGGAGCTGGTGCCGCCGCGGCACCGGGTCGCCGAGCGCGCGAAGCGCTGGTGGGCCTGGCAGGCGGTGATCGTGGACGTGGTGCTGCTCGGCATGCTCGCCGGGGTGATGTTCGGCGTGTGGCCGCTGCTGCCGACGGCGCTGTCGGTCGCGATCGTGGCGGTGGGTGTGCTGTGGGCGCTGGCGTACCTGATCGTGATGCCGATCTGGCGCTACCGGGTGCACCGCTGGGAGACCACCGACGAGGCCGTGTATACCGCGTCCGGCTGGCTGTGGCAGGAGTGGCGGGTGGCGCCGCTTTCGCGCATCCAGACCGTGGACACCGAGCGCGGCCTGCTGCAGCAGTGGTTCAAGCTGTCGACCGTCACGGTCACCACCGCGTCCTCGGCGGGCACGATCAAGATCGAGGGCCTCGACCACGAGCTCGCGAAGGACCTGGTGCAGCACCTCACCTCGCGCACCCAGGCCACCCCGGGTGACGCGACATGACCGAGCCCGCCGCGGAGCCGCGCGAAGGCGAGGAATGGCTGCGGCTGAGCTGGCGCATGCTCGCGGTCAACCTGAAGTGGCTGCTCCCGCCTGCCTTTTCCGCCGCCGTGTACGCGATGTTCACCGGCGGCAGGCTGGACAAGGACGCGATCATCCGGCTCGGCGTGATCACCGGGATCTTCCTGCTGATCTCGCTCGCCGAGACGATCCAGCTCCTCACCACCCGGTTCCGGGTCACCGACGAGCGGTTCGAAGTGCGCACCGGGCTGTTCACCCGCAAGCAGCGGTCGATCCCGCGCGACCGGATCCGCCGGGTGGACGTCACGGCGAGCCCGATCCACCGGATCTTCCGCCTTTCCGTGCTGCGCATCGGAACCGGGCAGCAGGCCGTCGGCGGTGACGAGGAGATCAAGCTCGCCGCACTGGCCAAGGAGGACGCGGCGCGGCTGCGGGAGGGCCTGCTGATCCGGTCGCCGGTGGCGGGCCAGGAATCGCGCGACGGGCTGATCGCCGAGCTGAACTGGTCGTGGCTGCGGTACTCGCCGCTGACCATCTGGGGCGTGCTGGGGATCGCGATCATCGGCGGGGTCGGCATCCGCTCGCTCGACGTCTTCGGGATCAAGCCGAAGGACGTGTTCGACGCGGTCGGCCGGTTCATCGGCGACATCGCGCTGTGGAAGACGTTGCTGCTGCTCGGCGGCGGGCTCATCGTGCTCGGCATCCTCGGCTGCCTGGTGGCCTTCGCCGAGGAGTGGTGGAAGTACCGGTTCGAGCGGGACGAGGACGGCGCCTTCCGGGTGCAGCGGGGCCTGCTCACCACCCGGTCGCTGTCGCTGGACCGGCGGCGCCTGCGCGGCGTCGAACTGGTCGAACCGCTGCTGATGCGCATGGGCGGCGCGGCGCGGGTGCACCTGATCGCCACCGGGATGAACGCGGAGAACGGCACCAGCGGGGACCTGAAGACGGTGACGCCCGCGATCCCCCGCGCGGAGGCGCAGGAGGTCGCGGCCCAGATCGTCGACGAGCACCCGGCACCGACCACTTCGGAAAACCTGATCGCGCACCCGAAAGCGGCGCGGCGGCGCCGGTTCGTGCGCGCGAGCCTCGGCGTGGTGATCCCGCTGGGCGCGCTCGCGGTCGTCGGCGCGTTCGTGCTGCCGGAACTGGTGACCGCGGCGTGGATCTCCGCGCTGGTGTTGTGGCCGGTGGCGCTCGTGCTCGCCGCGGGCGCCTACCGGGCGCTCGGGCACGCGATCGCGGGCGACTACCTCATCACGCGGTACGGCGCGGTGGACCGGCGGACTGTGGCGTTGCAGCGCGAAGGGGTGATCGGCTGGAAGATCGAGCGGTCGCCGACCCAGCGCTTCGCCGGTCTGGCAACGCTTTCCGCGGTGACCGCGGCGGGGAACGGGCACGCCTACCTGATCAGGGACACCAGCACCGGTGAGGCGGTGCGGGTCGCGGACGAGGCCCTGCCGGGACTGCTCACGCCGTTCCTGCGGCGGCCGGAACGAGCGCGTGCCGAGGCCGAGCCGAAGGTGCGCGAGCCGGCGGGCCACGCGCGGGAATAGTCCTTTTCCTTCCACCACAATCGATTCGCGGCAGCCGTCGAAAGGCCCCGGCAGGACAGACGTCCCGCCGGGGTTTTTCGCGTCCGCGCCCGGCACGACGAAAGTCGGGCGGGCCTTCAGTCGCGGGAAACTTTGGTCACTTCCACTCGAATACCTTCAGCTCTATCCGGTACCGGCGAAAACCTGTTGACTGTGCATGAGCAGGCGGGAAGAGGATGAACCCCCCGCCTCGAGGCTGTCCCTCGCGGGACTCCTGATAACCGGTGAGCGGTCCCGTGTTCCCCCAGCGCGAGACCGCTCACCGGTGTGCTCGGCCCGTTTTCGTCCACTGTGGAGTTATATGTCCACAGTGGACTCGTCGCTCAGTCCGCCGGTCCGGCGGCCATGATGCCGTGCTCCAGCGTTTCCAGTACCGCGGTGAGCGCGTCGTACCGGTTCAGCTCGCCCAGCCTGATCGCCTCGATACCGGCGTAGACCAGCCAGTTCAGCGTGCGGTGCAACCAGGCCGCGCTCACCTTCGCGTTGAACAGGCCGGTGCGCTGCCCGTCTTCGAGCAGGCGCACGATCGGCTCGTCGGCCGCCTCGAACTGGGTCCAGTACTCCTCGCGCACCTGTGCCGCGCTCTGCTCGCTGAGCATGATCACCAGGCGCGGGCCCAGTTCGAAGTACGAGGCCACGATCCGCCGCAGGCCTTCGCGCGGGGTGTTCGTGTCGAGCCCGGCGTCGGCGACCGCCTGCCGCACCTCCTCGATGACCTGTTCGGCCAGCGCGTTGATGAGCTGGCCCCGGTCGGCGAAGTGCCGGTGCAGCGTGCTCCTGCCGACGCCCGCGGCCACCGCGATCTCCGCCATCGACGCGCCGGGGTGCTCGACGAGCACCGAGGTCGCGGCGTCGATGATCGCGGCGCGGGTGCGGCGCCGGAGGTTGGAATCGGAGCCGGCGCCGGAGCCGGTGCTGGAGGTGGGCGCGCTGGACATGAGGTCGAGTGTAGGCCACTTCCGGCCCGCGTCGGGACGTCTAGTCGCCGCGACGGGACTCAGAGTCGTCACTGTGGGACTCACTCGTATCGGGGTGGAACAAAGTGTCCCACGATGGTAGCGTGCGTCCCATCGAGCCCGTGAGCCTGTGGGGGACGACATGAGCGCAACGATTCCGGCCGAGCGCGTGGACGCCGACGGCGCCCCGCCCGGGAGCACCGGCGAGCCGCCCGCCGAGGGCGAGCAGAAGAAGTGGCAGAACCTCGGCACGTTGTGGACGTTCATCAAGCCGCACCGCTACACCGTGCTGCTCGGCATGGTGCTCGGCCTGCTGACCACGTCGATGACGCTGGCCACGCCGATGGTCGCCAGGTCGGTGCTCGACGGGCTGGCCACCTCCGAGCCGATCGGCGGCAGCGTGACGCTGCTGATCTCGCTGATGCTGCTGGGCGCGGTCACCGGGGTGTTCCAGTACACGCTGCTCGGCAAGCTCGCCGAGACCATCGTGCTGGCGACGCGGACCTCGATGATCCGCCAGCTCTTCCGGCTCACCATCGGCCAGTTCACCCGCCGCCCGACCGGTGAGCTGACCACCAGGGTCACCTCGGACACCGTGCTGCTGCGCGACGCGGCCTCCTCCAGCGCGGTCCAGCTGCTGAACGGGATCGTCGGCCTGGTCGGCGCGCTGGTGCTGATGGCGCTGCTGGACCCGGTCCTGCTGCTCGCCTGCTTCATCGCGCTGATCGCGGTCGGTGTCGTCATCGGGCTGCTGATGCCGAAGCTCGCCAAGGCGCAGCAGACCGCGCAGGAGTCCATCGGCAAGCTCGGCGGCAGGCTCGAGGTCGCGTTGCGCGCGATCCGGACGGTGAAGACCTCCCGCGCCGAGGACCGCGAGAGCGATCTGGTGATCGGGCACGCGCAGGACTCCGCCACGCACAACATCCGCGCGGTGCGAATCGGCGCGATCGCCAACACGGCCACCCAGACCGGGATCGACCTCGCGATCATCATCATCCTGGCGCTGGGCACCTACCGGGTCGGCATCGGCGCGATCAGCGTGCCCACCCTGATCGCCTTCCTGCTCTACGCCTTCCAGCTGCTCGAACCGCTGACCACGTTGACGCACACCATCACGCAGCTGCAGTCCGGCGTGGTCTCGGCGGCCCGCATCCGCGAGATCCAGGAACTCGAGGTCGAACGGCACGACGCGGGGGAGAAGGCGGCCCCGGCGACCACCACCAGCATCACCGGCAAGACCCCGGTGGTGTCGCTGCGCGAGGTCAGCGCCCGGTACCTGCCGAGCGGCCCGCCCGCGGTCGACGACGTCAGCATCGACATCCCGAGGATCGGGCACACCGCGATCGTCGGCCCGTCCGGCGCGGGCAAGACCACGATCTTCTCGCTGGTGCTCGGCTTCCTCCAGCCCGAGCGCGGGGAACTGCTGCTCGACGGGGTGCCCTACGACCAGTGGTCGCTGCACTCGCTGCGCGAACGGATCGTCTACGTCGAGCAGGACACCCCGCTGCTGCCGGGAACCCTGCGGGAAAACCTGCTCTACACCTATCCCGACGCCGACGAGGACGCCATCTGGCGCGCGCTGGAGGCGGTCCGGCTCGGCGAGCGGGCGCGGGACCTCGAAAACGGCCTGGACACCGAGCTGTCGGCCAGTTCGATGTCCGGTGGTGAGCGGCAGCGGATCGCGCTCGCCCGCGCGCTGGTCGGCGACCCGACCATCCTGCTGCTGGACGAGGCGACCGCGCAATTGGACGGGCTGACCGAATCCGCGGTGCAGGACGGCATCCGCCGGACCGCCGAGCGCGGCGCCGTGGTGACCATCGCGCACCGGCTGTCCACCGTGATCGACGCCGACTGCATCCTGGTGATGGAGAACGGCCGGTGCCGCGCCAGGGGCACCCACGCCGAACTGCTGCGCACCGACCAGCTCTACCGGGAACTCGTGTCCGCGCTGCGGATCTCCGACGGCAACGAGGTCAGCGCCGCCGGGTAGCCGTTCGTGCGGGCGGGAGACTCTTCCGCCCGCGCGAACCGTTGTGCGGCAAGGGAAACTAGCGCGTCGTGTGGCGGTCGCGCTGGGCAGGGACGAGGTCTTCGAGGATGTCGGCCGCGGCCTTCGCGCCGCCGGCCGCCTCGATCTCCGCGCGCATCGTGCGCAGGTTCTCCGCGATCCTGTCGTCGCCGCACACCTCGTCGACCGCGGTGCGGAGCGCGCCCGCGGTCACCTCGTCCGGCGGGAGGTGCCTGCCGAGCCCGAGCTGGGCGACCCGGTCGGCGTTGGCCGCCTGCTCCGGCATCTGGGGCACCGCGACGAGCGGCACGCCGAAACTGAGCGATTCCATGGTGCTGTTCATCCCGGCGTGGCTGACGAACGCGCTGGCGTGCTGGAGAACCTGGAGCTGCGGCACGGTTTCGTGCACTTCGACGCCGGGCGGGATCTCGCCGAGCTCGGCGATGTCGACGGTGCCGCCGACCGCGAGCACCACGTGCTTGCCGGAGCCGGCGAGCGCTTCGATGCAGGTGCGGAAGAACGGGACCCGGTCGTGGTAGGCGGTGCCGAGCGAGACCAGCACCACCTGGCGGTCCGCGGGCGGCCGCCATTCGCCTTGGAAGGCGCGATCGGACAGCGCGGGGCCGACGAACTCGTAGCGGTCGCCGAAGGTGTCCCCGCAGAACTGGAACGCCTTCGGCACGAAGACCAGATGCGCGGTGGCGTCCTTGCCTTCGAGCAGGTTCCCCAGGCTGAGGCGGTGTTTCGCGGCCAGCAGCGACAGCCTCAGCCCGAACGCCAGCACCGCGGTGCTGTCCAGGTCGACCTTGACGTACTCGTTGAGCGACCAGTGCTCGTTGCTGACCAGCGTCGGCCAGCTCACCGCGAACGGCACCCGCCAGCGCGCCGCGAGGAGCCGTCCCCACCAGCCCATCACCGAGTCGTAGACGACGAAGTCCGGTTCGTCGCCGCGGTAGGCCTTGAGCACCTGGGGCAGCACCGCCTTGCTTTCGCGCAGCGCCGAGCCCATCACCCTGCCCATGTCCTCGGAGGTGTAGGTGGGCAGGTCCTGCCCGGCCAGCGTCGAGCGGTACGGGACGAACTCGGCCCCGATCTCGGTGATCCGGTCGGCGTACTCGTCGATGGCGGCGTAGCTGACCCGGTGCCCCCTGGCGATCAGCTCCGCCGCGACCCCCAGGGTCGGATTGACGTGACCGGCCGCGGCCGGCATGCAGAATGCGATGTGGCTCATCGGCCACCTTTCGATAGTCAGACCGAAATCGCTGGTGCGCGCGGTTATCCCCTCGCCCGGCGTTCGGACCCAGCGGTCACGATCGAAGTTAACACGACCGCATCTCCGTTATCGACGGTGCGCAGTTCCGGTCGCGAAAGGACGGTGCGACTTTCGGACTACTACTTTGGAGCCGCCGGTGATCCGGAAACTCACATTTGTCTCGTTGGCGCTCGTCCGGCTGTGCACAACTTTTGGCGTTGTCACGGCGAATGCGGGCGAGTCCAGGACGCGGAGCGGGTTTTCGCGGCGCTACGACGTTGGTCTAGAACTGTTTCGCCGAACGACTATCGGCGGGGGTTCCCGATTGCTGGCGCATCGGCGGCTGACTACGGTTCGAGCATCGAATTCGCGGTGCCGGGATCGGTGGTCGGAGCAAATACCGGTCACGGGGTGAAGGGGAGGCTGGACAACGCATGGCTGCGGAAAACAAGGCGAACGGCTACGACGTCCTGATGGGACTGATCGCGACCGCGGGCGGCATGCTCGGGCTGCTGCCGCTCGGCCAGCGGATCTTCGGCGCGGAGCAGGGCGGCCTGTACGGGTACGTCACGCGGTCCCTCAACCTCGAACTGGAGGGCGTGTGGACCTACCTGGTGCCCGTCTTCGCGATGGTCGTGCTGTTCGGGCTGGTCCTCGTCATCGACAACATCAAGAAGAAGCGCGCCTGACCGGCCCCGGCTGGGGTGGGTAGGGGTTGTCCGCCCCGCCGCGGGCGTGGCTAGCTGGCGTGACCAGCTTTCGTCCACCAGCCGAACGTGATAGGGGAGTTCCTGGATGTCCTCGGGTGACGGGCCGATCCTGTTCGGCGCGGTCGGCGCGGCCGGTCAGCTGAACCCTATGCTGGTCGTGGCGGGCGAGCTGGTCCGCGCGGGCACGCGGGGGCTGCACTTCGCCTCCACCGACGAGCGCCGCGAAGAGATCGAGCGCCTCGGCGGCGGGATCCGGTTCGTGTCGATGGGAGAGGACGTCAACCCCTGGTACAAGGAATGGGACGACGAGACCTGCCACCTGGTCACCGGCGGCCACCCGCGCACGATCAAACCGGTGGTGGAGTTCTTCCGCCGCGACGCCGATCCCGAGGCGTACGAGGTGATGTACCGCCGCGCGGAGGAGGTCGTCGACCGGGTCCGGCCGAGCCTGATGGTGCTCGACCTGACCATGCGCTACCTGGTCGACGTCGCGATCCGGCGCGAGATCCCGTTCGTGCTCAGCTGTCCCGCGACGCCGAGCGCCGAACTCGACGGCGTGCTGCCGAAGGGATATCCGGCGCCGCTCACCGGGTTCGGGCGGCACCTGACCGGCTGGCGCCGCGCGGCGAACTCCGCGTTCCGGCTCCGGCTGGTGGCCGCGCTGGTCCGCAAGACCCCGCTGCTCGCGCTCGAACGCAAACGCGCCGAGCTGGCGAAGGAAGGCGGCGTGGAGAAGCTGCCGAAGGCGTGGGAGGCCGCGGTCGCGGTGCTCTCCTACACCGTTTTCGGGGTGGAGTACGAGTTTCCGCTTCCCGAGCACGTGCGGCTGGTGGGCACCGTGGTGCCCCCGCTGCCCCAGGCGCCGGACGCCGGTGGTGAGCTCGCCGAATGGCTCGACGCCGCCGAATCCGTGGTCTACGTCGGACTCGGCACGCACATGCGGCTGACCCGCGAGCAGATCGCCGTGCTGGTGTCCGCGTTCGCGGAGCTGGCGCCGGCGCATTCGGTGCTGTGGAAGCTTTCCCCGGCGCAGCAGGAACTGCTGCCCTCCGAGCTGCCGCCGAACCTGCGGGTCGAGACGTGGGTCCCGTCGCAGCTCGACATCCTCGCGCGCGACAACGTCAAGGTGTTCGTCAACCACGGCGGCGGCAACGGCGTCAACGAGGGCCTCTACTTCGGGAAACCGTTGCTGGTGGTGCCGTTCTGGATGGACTGCTTCGACTTCGCGGCGCGCGTGGCCGACAGCGGCGCCGGTCTGGTGCTCGACCGCACCGCGCGGTTCGGCCGCGACGACGTGACGAGCAAGCTCCGGCGCCTGCTCGTCGACCGCCGGTTCGCCGATCGCGCGGGTGAGCTGTCCGAACTGCTCCGCGCGGGCGGCGGGGCCAAGGCGGCAGCCGGGATCGTCCTCGCCAACCACGCGTCGCGCGAAGGCGATGTCCTTTATGGACATTCGTGATCAGTCGTGTTCCGCCGAACGAATCGAGGATGCTGTTGACGGAGCCCAAGAAGGTACTGATCGTCGCACCCGGTTCGCGGGGTGACGTCGGCCCGTACCACGGAATGGGGGTCCGGTTGCAGGAGGCGGGACACCGCGTCGTCTTCGCTTCCTACGGGCACTACCGCGAGATGATCGAGTCCACCGGCCTCGAGTTCCACGAGATCGCCGGTGACGCTCGCGCGGACCAGGACGCCGAGTTGTTCCGGCACTGGCAGGACGCCGACACGGGGGCCAAGAAGGCGGTGGACGGCCTGCGCGCCGCACAGGAGGTCGCGCGCGAGTTCCACGAGCAGGGTATGGAGATGGTCGCGGCGGCCGAGCAGGACGTGGACGTGATGATCCCGTCGTTGCTGGCGATCGTCGGCTTCATGGTCGCGGAGAGCCTGGAGATCCCCTCGATCGAAGCCTTCGTCGGCCCCACCGAGCCGACCGGCGCCTTCCCGCCCCCGGTGCTGGGCATCGGGCGGTCACTGGGCCGGTTCGGGAACCGCGCCCTCTACACGCTGATCGACAAGGTGGCGAAGCGGACGGGCAAGGACCCGCTCGCGCAGCTGCGCGCCGATCTGGGCCTGCCACCCGCGGAGAAACCCGATCCCGCCAAGAAGCGCGACGTCTACTACGGCTACAGCCCCGAGCTGCTGCCGAAGCCGAAGGACTGGCCGGACGGGGCGAAGGTCGTCGGCTACTGGTGGCCCGCGGCCACCGGCGGCTGGGCGCCCCCCGCCGAGCTGGTCGACTTCCTCGCGGCCGGTCCGCCGCCGGTGTTCATCTCGTTCGGCAGCATGACCGGCGAGGGCAGGGGCGAGCAGCTCAGCGGGATCGTCACCGAGGCGCTGCGCAAGGCGGGCGTCCGCGGCATCGTCCAGGCGGGCTGGGCCGGGCTGGACGTCAGCGGCGACGACGTGCTGACCGTGCGGGGCGAGGTCAACCACGGCTGGCTGATGCCGAGGACCAGCGCGGTCGTGCACCACTGCGGTGTCGGCACGGCGGGCGCGGTGCTGCGGGCGGGCGTCCCGCACGTGCCGGTGCCGATGATCGCCGACCAGCCGTTCTGGGCGAGCCGCCTGGTGAAGCTGGGGTTGAGCCCGGCCGTGGTGCCGTTCGCGAAGCTCACCGCGGACCGGCTCGGGGACGCGATCAAGGCCGCCGTGGCGAACCCTGCCTACCGCCAGCGCGCGGAGACGGTCGCCGCCCGGGTCGCCGAGGAGGACGGCGCCGGCCACATCGTCGAGGCGGTCAACCAGATCCGCTGAGGCCCTATAGGGGCCGTTAGGGGTGCTGGCCGGGTCCCGCGCGGGGTTACCGTCGCTGCGGCCGGCTACTCGTCGAAAGAGGAGAGTTCTGTGACCCAGCCCAAGAAGGTACTGATCGTCGCTCCGGGAGGACGCGGTGACTTCGGGCCCTATCACGGGATGGGCGTCCGGCTGGCCAAGGCCGGCCACCAGGTCGGCATCGTCGCCTTCGAGCAGTGGCGCGACATGATCGAGTCGGCGGGGATGGAGTTCCACCCCGTGGTCGGCGACGCCAAGGAGAGCCAGGCGTCGGAGGACATGACCCGCTGGCAGGAGTCCGGCTCCGGGGTGAAGAGCGCCGTCCAGGGCACCAAGGTGCTGCGCGGGTACGCCGCGACGGTGCACCACACCGCGCAGGACATCCTGGCCGCGGCGAAGAAGGGCGCCGACGTGATGATCCCGTCGATGTTCGGCGCGGTCGGCTTCCACGTCGCGGAAGCGCTCGGCATGCCCGCGATCCCGGCGTTCGTCGGCCCCACCGAACCCACCAGGGAGTTCCCGCCGCTCGGGGTCGGGCTCGGCCGCTCGATCGGCGGCTGGGGTAACAAGGCGCTGTACGAGGTGCTCGGCGTGGTGTCGCACCTGGCGAGCAAGGGCTCGATCAACAAGCTGCGCGCGGAACTCGGGCTGGGCCCGGTCAAGCGCAAGTACGATTCGACCGGCGCGAACGTCTACTACGGTTACAGCCCCGAACTGCTGCCGAGGCCGAAGGACTGGCCGGAGCACGTGAAGGTGGTCGGCTACTGGTGGCCCGCGCCCGCGGAGTACTGGCAGCCCTCGGCCGAGCTGACCGATTTCCTCGCGGCCGGTCCGCCGCCGGTGTTCATCTCGTTCGGCAGCATGTCCGGCGAGGGCAGGGGCGAGCTGCTCAGCGGGATCGTCACCGAGGCGCTGCGCAAGGCCGGGCTGCGCGGGATCGTCCAGGCGGGCTGGGCCGGGCTTTCGACGGACAGCGAGGACGTGCTGACCGTCAGCGGGGAGCTGGACTACAACTGGCTGCTGCCGCAGGCGGCCGCCGCGGTGCACCACGGCGGTGCCGGCACCACCGGCGCGGTCACGCGCAGCGGGGTGCCGCAGGTGGTGGTGCCGATGATCGCCGACGCGCACTTCTGGGGCAACCAGGTCACCAAGGTCGGGCTCAGCCCCGGCGCGGTGTCGTTCGAAAAGCTCACGGCCGATCTGCTCGGGGACGCGCTGCACGCCGCGGTGTCGAATCCGGCGTACCGCGAGCGCGCCGGGGAGGTGGCCGCGAAGGTGGCCGAGGAGGACGGTTCCGGCCGCATCATCGAGGCGGTCGAACAGGTCGGCTGACCGCTCCGGAACCGCTGGTCCGGCAGGCAAAATAGGGGTCTTTAGGGGGCGGCCACCGGTGGTCGCTGGGCTATGGTCAATACGTATTTAGGCTAGTGCGAATGCTGTGCGCTCATTATCGGGTGGCATATGACCTGAATTACGGTGGGGTGGGAGTGACGACCGGAGCTGGCCAGGAAAACCACGTTCCTTTCGCCGACCGGCGCGCGGCGGACGTACAGGTATTCACTTCCGGTGGGGTTGGTGGAGTGCGATGACGAGTACCCCGGAGGCCGCGCGGACGGAACGCGGCGCACTTCCCTTCGAGCGGCGGATCGCGGCGATGCCGCGGGCCGAGGCGAAGCGGACGCTCGTCGAGCTGGTGCGGGTGAGCGCGCTGGGTGCCCTCGGCGCCGACGCCCCCGGTTCCCTGCCCCCGGACCAGCCGTTCCACCAGCTGGGAGTCGGTTCGCTCGCCGCCGTCGAGCTGCACCGGCGGGTGACCGAGGCGACCGGGCTGAGCCTGCCCGTCACCATCGCGTTCGACCACCCCACCTGCGAGGCGCTGGCCACCGCGCTGCTCGCGCTGGTCCTCGGCGAGGACCAGGACTGGGCCCCCGCGGGACCGGCCGACACCGACGAGCCGATCGCGATCGTCGGCATCGGCTGCCGCTATCCCGGCGGGGTGCGCACCCCGGAAGAATTCTGGGAACTCGTCTCCGGAGGCGGCGACGCAATTTCCGAATTCGTCGACAATCGCGGCTGGGATTTCGATTCCCGATATGACCCCGATTCGACGGCGCCGGGTACGACGTACGTCACCAAGGGCGGCTTCCTCCCCGACGCGGACGAGTTCGACGCCGATTTCTTCGGGATCTCCCCGCGCGAGGCCCTTGCCATGGACCCGCAGCAGCGGCTGGTGCTCGAAGTCGCCTGGGAGGCGCTCGAACGGGCCGGGATCGACCCGCTGTCGCTGCGCGGCAGCCGCACCGCGGTGTACGTCGGCGCCGAGGCGCAGGAGTACGGCCCGCGCTTGCCCGACGCCGAGGACGGGATGGAAGGGCACCTCGTCACCGGAACCGCGGGCAGCGTGGTGTCCGGCCGGATCGCCTACGCGCTCGGTCTCGAAGGGCCCGCGGTCACCGTCGACACCGCTTGTTCGGCGTCACTGGTGGCGCTGCACCAGGCCTGCCAGTCGCTGCGCCACGGCGAGGCGTCGCTCGCGCTCGCCGGTGGCGTCGCCGTGCTGTCGAGCCCCGGTTCCTTCTTCGCGTTCAGCAGGCAGAACGGCCTCGCCCCCGATGGCCGCTGCAAGGCGTTCTCGGCGGACGCCGACGGCACCGGATGGGCCGAGGGCGCCGGATTCGTCGTCGTGGAACGCCTTTCCGACGCTGTCCACAACGGACACCGGGTGCTGGCCGTGGTGCGGGGTTCCGCGGTGAACTCCGACGGCGCGTCGAACGGGTTGACGGCGCCGAACGGTCCGTCGCAGCAGCGGGTGATCCGCCAGGCGCTTGCCAACGCGCGGCTCGAACCGTCCGATGTGGACGTCGTCGAGGCGCACGGTACCGGCACCACCCTGGGTGATCCGATCGAGGCGCAGGCACTCCAGGCGACCTACGGGCAGGACAGGGCCGAGCCGGTGTGGCTGGGGTCGGTGAAGTCCAACTTCGGGCACACCCAGGCCGCGGCCGGGGTCGCCGGGGTGATCAAGATGGTGCAGGCGATGCGTCACGGCGTGCTGCCGAAGACCTTGCACGTCACCGAGCCGTCGCCGCACGTCGACTGGTCGGCCGGTGCGCTGGAACTGCTGACCGAGCGGCGCGCGTGGCCGGAAACCGCGCGCCCGCGCCGGTCCGCGGTGTCCTCGTTCGGGTTCAGCGGGACCAACGCGCACGTCGTGCTGGAGCAGGCGCCGGTGCCGGTGGCCGAGGACGACGCGCACGGGGAGCCGCTGCCCGCCGGTGCGGTGCCGGTGCTGCTGTCCGCGCGCACCGAGTACGGGCTGCGCGCCGAAGCGCGGCGGCTCCAGGCGGAATTCGCTGCCGCGGAAGGAAAAACGCACGAGGAACTCGCCGGTGCGCTCGCCACCGGAACCCGTCACCCGCGATACCGCGCGGCGTTCGGTGCCCGCGATCGGGACGAGGTGCTCCGCGGGCTCGGTGCGATCGCCGACGGCGGCACGGGTGTTTTCACCGGTGCCGCGGGCGAGGCCGTGCTGTCCTTCGAGGACACTTCCGACGTCCGCGCCGACCGGATTCGCCAGCTGTACCAAGCGTTCCCGGCCTTCGCCGCCGGAATGGACGAAACCTGCGCCGAACTGGACCTGCACCTCGACCGTCCGCTCGGCGAGGTGCTCGCCCAGGATGTCGCCGCGCCTTCGCTTGCTGCCGACGCGCTCACCTTCGCCGTCGGCGTGGCGGCGGAGCGGCTGCTCGGTTCGTGGGGCGTGCACGCCGTCAAGCTGACCGGTCGAGGGGTCGGTGCGGTCACCGCCGCGCACGTCGCCGGTGTGCTGTCGCTGCCCGACGCCGCGGCGCTGGTGATCGGCCGTGGCCGGGTCCGCGAGTCGACCGGCACCGGTGACGCGGAGCAGCGCCGCCGGGAACTCGGCTGGCTCACCGAACTGCTTTCGTTCGACGAACCGCGCGTGCCGCTGGCGCTCGGCGACGCGACCGACCCCGCCTACTGGGCCGGGCAGGCCGAGGAAAACGCGACACCGGACGCGATCGCGCTGGGGCCGTCCTTCGAGCCGGCCGCCGCGCTCGCCGAGTTGTTCGTGCGCGGTGCCGCCGTCGACTGGGCCCGGGTGTTCGGGCGCTCGGACGACTCCGCGCCGGTGGCGGACGCGCTGCCCTGGGTGCTGTCGGGCCGGGGCCAGGCCGCGCTCGCCGCGCAGGCGGGCCGTCTACTGTCGCATGTGGACGCGAACCCGAGCCTGTCCGTGCCGGACGTCGGCTTCTCGCTGGTGACCACGCGCGCGGCGCTGGAGCACCGCGCGGTGGTGGTCGCGCGCGACACCGCGGAGTTCCGGGATGCGCTGTCCGCGCTCGCCGCGGGCGGGTCCGCGCCGAACGTCATCGCGGGTGCGGCCGAGGTGCGCGGTCAGGTCGCGTTCGTGTTCCCCGGGCAGGGGTCGCAGTGGGTCGGGATGGCCCTCGATCTGCTGTCGTCTTCGCCGGTGTTCGCTTCCCGGTTTGCCGAGTGTGAGCGGGCGTTGTCGTCCTTTGTGGACTGGTCACTGACCGAGGTGGTCGGCGACGAAGCTGCCTTGGAGCGCGTCGACGTTGTACAGCCCGCGTTGTGGGCGGTCATGGTGTCTTTGGCCGCGGTGTGGCGGTCTTTTGGTGTGGAGCCTGCTGCGGTGGTCGGTCACTCGCAGGGTGAGATCGCGGCCGCCGTGGTCGCGGGCGCGTTGTCCCTTGAGGATGGTGCCCGCGTGGTGGCGTTGCGGAGCCAGGCTATCCGGGATGAGCTGGCCGGTAAGGGCGGGATGGTCTCGATCGCCCAGCCGGAGAGTGCTGTGGTGGAGCGGATTGCTCGGTTCGGTGATCGGGTCGCGGTGGCCGCGGTCAACGGTCCCGGCACCACGGTGATCGCGGGTGAGCCCGAGGCGCTCGCCGAGATCCTGGCTGAGTGCGAGGCGGAAGAAGTCCGGGCGCGGAAGATCGCGGTGGACTACGCGTCGCACACTCCGCAGGTGGAGTCCATTCGCGACCGTCTGCTGGAGGTTCTAGCTCCGATCCAGCCCCGCGCGGGCGAGGTCGCGTTCTTCTCGACCTTGACCGCGGACTGGCAGGACACCACGGAGCTGGACGCCCGGTACTGGGTGGAGAACCTGCGCCACACGGTCAAATTCGAGCAGGCGACCCGGGCCCTATCCGAACAGGGTTACCGGTTCTTCGTCGAGTCCAGCGCCCACCCGGTGCTGACCATGAGCGTGCAGGAAACCTTGGACAGCACCGAAATCGACGGTGCCGCGATCGGGACCCTGCGCCGCACCGAAGGCGGATCCGACCGGCTCCTGCTGTCGCTCGCCGAGGCGTACACACGCGGTCTCGACGTGAACTGGCCTGCCGCCTTCGAGGAATTCGCCCCGAACTGGGTCGACCTGCCCACCTACGCGTTCCAGCGCGAGCGGTACTGGCTGGAAGCCCCGGCCGCCACCGATCCCGCCGTGCTCGGCCTCGGCTCGGCCGGGCACCCGCTGCTCGGTGCCGGGGTGCCGCTCGCGGACACCGACGGTTTCCTGTTCACCGGCCGGTTGTCGGTGCGCACCCACCCGTGGCTCGCCGATCACGCGGTATCCGGATCGGTCCTGGTGCCCGGCACCGCTTTCGTCGAACTGGCGATCCGCGCGGGCGACCAGCTCGGCTGCGGCGTGGTCGACGAACTGACCCTGGAAGCACCGTTGGTGCTCCCCGAAACCGGTGCCGTGCAGGTGCAGCTCGTCGCCGGTGCGGTGGACGAGACCGGCCGCCGCACCCTCACCGTGCACTCGCGCGAGGCCGGATCCGACGACCGGTCGTGGACCCGCCACGCCACCGGTGCGCTCGCCGAGAGCCAGCCCACCGAACCGTCCACATGGGACGTGTGGCCGCCGGAGGGCGCGACCGCCGTCTCGCTCGACGGCTTCTACGAGCGGCTGCTCGAACGCGGCTACGGCTACGGCCCCGCCTTCCGCGGGCTCCGCGCGGGCTGGGTTCGCGGTGACGAGGTGTTCGCCGACGTGGCGCTGCCCGAAGGGAGCACCGGCGAGTTCGGCCTGCACCCCGTCCTGCTCGATTCCGCCCTGCACGCCGCCGAACTGAACCCCGCCACCGGTGACTGCGCGGCCGCGCGGCTGCCGTTCTCGTGGACCGGGATCTCGCTGCACGCCGCGGGCGCCACCGCGCTCCGGGTCCGGCTGGCCCCGGCCGGGCGCGACGCGCTCGCGGTGACCGTGGCGGACACCTCGGGCAGGCCGGTCGCCTCCGTCGACGCGCTCACCCTGCGCGAAGTTTCCGCGAGCCAGCTGCGCCCGGCTCGGCACGAGTCGCTGTTCCGCCTCGACTGGACCTCGCTCGTCACCGGTGCGGACGCGGTGGACCCGGCGGCCTTCGCCGAGCTGGCGGATTCCGGTGTGCGGGTGGCTCGCCGGTTCGACGATCCCGCCGCGCTCGCGGCCGCGATCACCGCCGGTGCCGAAGAACCCGAAGTGGTGTTCGCTTCGTGCACCGCCGGGCCGGAATCGGTTGCACACAACGCTTTGGCACTGCTGCAGAGTTGGCTCGCCGAAGAGCAGCTCGACGCGGTGCGGCTGGTGGTCGTCACGCACGGCGCGGTCGCCACGGCCCCGGGAGAGGACACCCCGGGCCTGTCGAGCGCGGCCGTGTGGGGCCTGGTGCGGTCCGCGCAGTCGGAGAACCCCGGCCGGTTCGTGCTGCTCGACCTCGACGAGGCAGAAGCGCCCGCGGAAGTACTGGCGAAGGCGCTGGCCACCGACGAACCCCAGCTCGCCGTGCGCGGCGGCGGAGTGCTCGTGCCGAGGTTGGCGCGAGCGGATTCCGGGGATGCGTTCGTGTTGCCGGGTTCGCCGTGGCGGTTGGATGTGCGTGAGCGGGGGAGTCTGGCGAATCTGGCGCCCCTGGATTGTCCGGAGTCGGTGGCTCCGTTGGGTGCGGGTGAGGTGCGGATCGCGGTGCGGGCGTCCGGGGTGAACTTCCGTGACGTGTTGCTGGCGCTCGGGGTTGTTCCTGGTGATGGGCCGATGGGCTTGGAGGCCGCGGGTGTGGTGGTTGAGGTCGGGTCCGGGGTGACGGATTTGCGGCCGGGTGATGCGGTGATGGGCCTGTTCGACGGGTCGTTCGGCCTGGTCGCGACTTCGGATCGGCGGCGGGTGGTGCCGATGCCGTCGGGCTGGACGTTCGAGCAGGCGGCGTCGACGCCGATCGTGTTTTTGACGGCGTTTTATGGGTTGTTTGATTTGGGTGGGTTGGGTGCTGGTGAGTCGGTGTTGGTGCATTCGGCTGCTGGTGGGGTGGGGATGGCGGCGGTGCAGTTGGCGCGGTGGTGTGGTGCTGAGGTGTTTGGTACGGCGTCGCCGGGTAAGTGGGAGGTGTTGTGGGGTCAGGGTTTTGATGCCGATCATGTGGCGTCGTCGCGTGATCTGGAGTTCGAGGGGAAGTTCCTGGCCGCGACGGGTGGTCGTGGGGTGGATGTGGTGTTGGATGCGTTGGCGCGGGAGTTCGTCGACGCGTCGCTGAGGTTGCTGCCCCGGGGTGGGCGGTTCTTGGAGATGGGCAAGACCGATCAGCGCGATCCGGAGCAGGTGGCTGCCGAGCACCCCGGTGTGATGTATCGGGTGTTCGATTTGATTGAGGCGTCTCCGGACCGGGTCCAGGAGATGCTGGTGCAGTTGCTCGACCTGTTCGAGCAGGGCGTGCTGACGCCGTTGCCGGTGCGGTCGTGGGATGTGCGGCGCGCGCCGGAAGCGATGCGGTTTTTGGGCCAGGCCAAGCATGTGGGCAAGGTCGTGTTGACCATGCCTACCGCGTTGGATCCCGAGGGCACGGTGTTGGTCACCGGCGGCACCGGGACCCTCGGCGGCCTCGTCGCCAAGCACTTGGTTACCGACCACGGTGTGCGGAACCTGGTGCTGACCAGCCGCCGTGGCCCCGCCGCCGATGGCGCGGCCGACCTAGTCGCCGAGCTGACCGACCTCGGCGCCCACGCCGAAGTGGTTGCCTGCGACGCCGCCGACCGTGACGCACTCGCCGCCGTGCTGGAAGCGATCCCAGCGGAACACCCGCTCACCGGCGTGATCCACGCGGCGGGCGTACTCGACGACGGTGTGGTTTCCGCACTGACACCGGAACGCCTAGCTGCGGTCATGCGACCGAAGGTCGACGCCGTGCTCAACCTGCACGAACTGACCGCCGACAACGACCTCGCTGCTTTCGTGCTGTTCTCCTCGGCATCGGCGACCTTCGGCGACGCCGGGCAAGGAAACTACGCCGCCGCCAACACCTTCCTCGACGCGCTCGCCGCGCACCGCCGCGCGAACGGGCTGCCCGGCGTATCGCTCGCCTGGGGCTTCTGGCAGACGCGCAGCGGGATGACCGCGCACCTTTCCGACGCCGACGTGGCGCGCATGCGCCGAGCCGGGATGGCACCCCTGTCCACAGAGGACGGACTGGCGCTGCTCGACGCGGCGCTGGGCATGGACGACGCGCTGCTCCTGCCGATGCGGGTGAACCTCGGCGCGCTCTCCGGCCAGGTCCCCAGCGTGCTGCGCGGCCTGGTGCGGACACCCGCACGGCGCACGGTGTCCACTGTGGACAACGACGGTTCGTGGAAGGCACGACTGGCGAGGCTGCCCGGTGCGGAACGCGACGCGCTGCTGCTCGACCTCGTGCGCGACCAGGTCGCCTCGGTGCTCGGGCACAACCGCCCAGGTTCGATCGAAACCGGCAGGGCGTTCAAGGACCTGGGGTTCGACTCGCTCACCGCGGTGGAACTGCGCAACCGCCTCGGCGCGGCGACCGGGCTCCGGCTGCCCGCCACGCTGATCTTCGACTACCCGACGCTCACCGCGATGGTCGGCTACCTGCGCACCGAAATCGTCGGCGACTCGGACGAACCCGCCGTGACCGCGCCGGTCGTCGCGGCAACCGGGGACGACCCCATCGCCATCGTCGCGATGGCCTGCAGGTTCCCCGCCGGGATCGGATCGCCCGAGGACCTGTGGCGGCTCGTCTCGGAAGGGGGCGACGCGTTCACCGAGTTCCCGAAGACCCGTGGCTGGGACCTCGACGGGCTCTTCGACGACGACCCCGGCCGCACCGGCACCTCCTACGTGCGGACCGGTGCGTTCCTGCACGACGCGGACCGGTTCGACCCGGAGTTCTTCGGGATCTCTCCGCGCGAGGCGCTCGCGATGGACCCGCAGCAGCGGCTGCTCCTCGAAGCGTCCTGGGAGGTCTTCGAACGGGCCGGGATCGACCCGGCGTCGCTGCGCGGCAGCCAGACCGGTGTGTTCGCGGGCCTGATCTACCACGACTACGCGTCCCGGCTGCGTACCGTTCCCGGTGACCTCGAGGGTTATCTCGACAACGGCAGCTTCGGCAGCGTGGCCTCGGGCCGGGTCTCCTACACCCTCGGGCTCGAAGGCCCCGCCGTCACCGTGGACACGGCCTGCTCTTCGTCGCTGGTGGCGCTGCACTGGGCCGCGCAGTCGCTGCGGTCGGGCGAGTGCACGATGGCGCTCGCGGGCGGCGTGACCGTGATGGCGACCCCGGCCGCGTTCGTGGACTTCAGCCGTCAGCGCGGGCTCGCCCCCAACGGGAAGTGCAAGCCGTTCGCCGAGGCGGCGGACGGCACCGGCTGGGGTGAAGGCGTCGGCGTCCTCCTGCTCGAAAAGCTTTCCGACGCGCGGAAGAACGGCCACCAGGTGCTCGCCGTCCTGCGCGGTTCCGCGGTGAACCAGGACGGCGCGTCGAACGGGCTGACCGCGCCGAACGGCCCGTCGCAGCAGCGGGTGATCCGGCGTGCGCTGGCGAACGCCGGGCTGTCCCCGTCCGATGTGGACGCGGTCGAGGCGCACGGCACGGGGACCACGCTGGGTGACCCGATCGAGGCGCAGGCGTTGCTGGCGACCTACGGCCAGGAGCGGGACGAGCCGCTGTGGCTCGGTTCGGTGAAATCGAACATCGGGCACACACAGGCTGCCGCGGGTGTCGCTGGCGTGATCAAGATGGTCGAGTCGATGCGGCACGGGGTGCTGCCGAAGACCCTCAACATCGACGAGCCTTCGTCGCATGTGGACTGGTCGGCGGGTGCGGTGTCGCTGCTGACCGAACCGACGCCGTGGCCGGAGCGCGACCGGCCGCGCCGGTTCGGGGTTTCCTCGTTCGGACTGAGCGGGACGAACGCGCACGTGATCGTCGAGCAGGCACCTTCGGCGGCCCCTGCCGACCGGACTGCCGAAGACGACGTGCGCACGATCTGGCCGCTGTCCGGGCAGACGGAACAGGCCGTGCGGGCGCAAGCGGCGAGGCTGCGGAGCCATCTCGGCGGACTGCCAGAGTCGTCCACTGTGGACGTCGGATATTCCCTTGCGCGCACGCGTACCGCATTGGAACACCGCGCCGCGGTGGTCGCGTCGACCCGTTCGGAATTCGAGCGGGCCCTGGACGCGATCGCCGAGGGCAGGCCCGCGCCGGGTGTGCTCACGGGGTCGGTTTCGGGTGGCCAGTCCGCGGTGTTGTTCTCTGGTCAGGGTTCGCAGCGTGCGGGGATGGGCCGGGAGCTATATGGGGAGTTCCCCGTTTTCGCTTCCGCGTTGGATGCGGTGTGTGTGGAACTGGACAGGTCCCTGGATCGGTCGATCAAGGAGTTGATGTTCGCCGAGGACGGTGAGCTGCTCAATCAGACGCAGTACACGCAGGCTTCTCTGTTCGCGCTGGAAGTGGCGTTGTACCGGCTGGTGGAGTCGTGGGGTGTGCGTCCGGATTTCGTGACGGGGCATTCGATTGGTGAGCTGACCGCGGCGCATGTCGTGGGGGTGTTGTCTCTTGAGGATGCTGCGGCGTTGGTGGCGGCGCGGGGCCGACTGATGCAGGCACTTCCCAGCGGTGGGGCAATGCTTTCGGTGCAGGCCACCGAGAACGACATCGCTCCGTTGCTGGAAGGGCTTGAAGAGCGGGTGTCGATCGCGGCGATCAACGGGCCGAGGTCGGTCGTGGTCGCGGGTGATGAAGAGATAATCGCCGGATTCGAGTCGGCGTGGGAGTGGAAGACCAAGCGGCTCAAGGTCTCCCACGCGTTCCACTCGCCGCGGATGGAGCCGATGCTGGCGGACTTCCGCAAGGTCGCGGAAAGCCTGACCTTCGAAGCACCGTCGATTCCGGTGGTGTCCAATGTGACCGGTGCGGTCGCGGATGTGACCGATCCGGACTACTGGGTCCGCCACGTGCGTCAGGCGGTCCGCTTCGCCGACGGCGTCCAGTACCTGGCCGATCAGGGCGTGACCACGTTCCTGGAGCTGGGCCCGGACGGCGTCCTCACCGGGATGGCCGCGGAGTCGGTGTCCGACGTGACCACGGTGACCGCGCTGCGCCGCGACCGCGACGAGCCGCAGACCCTGCTGGCGGCGGTGGCCGGTGCGCACGTGGCCGGGGTCGCGCTCGACTGGGAAGCCTTCTTCGCCGGAACCGGCGCGCGTCGAGTCGACCTGCCGACCTACGCCTTCCAGCACCAGAGCTTCTGGCTGCTCGACGAGGAATCGGCCGGTGACCCGTCCTCGGTCGGGCAGCGGGCCGCCGAGCACCCGCTGCTCGGCGCGGGCGTGGAACTGCCGGAAACCGACGGGTACGTCTTCACCGGCCGCCTGTCGGTGCAGTCGCATCCCTGGCTGGCCGATCACCTCATCGCAGGCACCGTCCTGGTGCCCGGGACCGCGTTCGTGGAGCTGGTGGTGCGCGCCGGCGACGAGGTGGGCTTCGGCCGCATCGACGAACTCATGGTGCAGGCACCGCTCGTCCTGCCCGAGCAGGGCGCGGTGGCACTGCAGGTCGCGGTGGGCGCGGTGGACGAGGCGGGGCGCAGGCCGGTTTCGGTGCACTCCCGCCCGCAGGACGGCGACGGCGACTGGGAGCGCAACGCCGTCGGCATGCTGTCCGAGCAGCCGGAGGCAGCCGAGTTCGACCTCGCGGAATGGCCTCCCCGCGACGCCACCGAAATCCCGGACGTGACCGAGGTCTACGCGAAACTGGCGGCGCAGGGCTACGAGTACGGCCCGGCGTTCCAGGGCTTGACCGGCGTGTGGGTTCGTGGCCACGAGGTGTTCGCCCAGGTCTCCCTGGACGGCGAGCAGGACGCGACGAAGTTCGGCGTGCACCCGGCGCTGCTGGACGCGGCGCTGCACGCGGTCGGGTTCGGCGACCTGGTCACCGACGAGCAGGGCAGCGTAGGACTGCCGTTCGCGTGGACCGGGGTGTCGGTGCACGCCTCCGGCGCGCGCACGGGCCGGGTCCGCCTGGCCAAGGAGGGCGCGAGCGGGGTGTCGGTGCAGGTCGCCGACGACACGGGCGCGCCGGTGGTGTCGGTGCGCTCACTGAGCATGCGCCCGGTTTCGCGGGACCAGGTCGCGGCGGGACGCCGCGCCGACGCGTTGTTCCGGGTGGACTGGACCCCGGTCACCGTCGGGCCGAAGTCCGAAGTGGACTGCGTGGCACTGGGTACGGATTCGCTGGGGTTGCCGGTGTTCGCGGATCTGGCCGCGCTGGCCGGATCCGGTGCGGTGCCTTCGGCGGTGGTGGTTCCGGTTTCGGGGCGCGCGGGGTCGCCGGTGGGTGCGGCGAGGTCGCTGGCCGGGTCGGTGTTGGGGCTGGTGCAGGAGTGGCTGGCTGACGACCGGTGGCTCGGCACGAAGCTGGTGCTGGTGACCACGGGCGCGGTCGCGGTGCGGCCGGGCGAGGTGATCGATCCGGCGGTAGCGGCCGCCGAAGGGTTGGCACGGTCGGCGCGGTCGGAGCATCCGGACCGGTTCCTGGTGCTCGACCACGACGGTGGCGCGCTCGCGCCCGGACTCCTGGGGGCGTTGCTGGCGCTGGATGAGCCGCAGCTCGCGGTGCGCGAGGGCGCGGTGTATGCGCCGCGGTTGGCCAAGGTCCGCGATGACGCGCTCGTGTTGCCGGGTTCGCCGTGGCGGTTGGATGTGCGTGAGCGGGGGAGTCTGGCGAATCTGGAGCCCCTGGATTGTCCGGAGTCGGTGGCTTCGCTGGGTGCGGGTGAGGTGCGGATCGCGGTGCGGGCGTCCGGGGTGAACTTCCGTGACGTGTTGCTGGCGCTCGGGGTTGTCCCTGGTGATGGGCCGATGGGCTTGGAGGCCGCGGGTGTGGTGGTCGAGGTCGGGTCCGGGGTGACCGACCTCCGTCCCGGTGATGCGGTGATGGGGTTGTTCGACGGGTCGTTCGGCCTGGTCGCGACCACCGACCGGCGGCGGGTGGTGCCGATGCCGTCGGGCTGGAGTTTCGAGCAGGCGGCGACGACGCCGATCGTGTTCCTGACCGCCTTCTTCGGGTTGTTTGATTTGGGTGGGTTGGGTGCTGGTGAGTCGGTGTTGGTGCATTCGGCTGCTGGTGGGGTGGGGATGGCGGCGGTGCAGTTGGCGCGGTGGTGTGGTGCTGAGGTGTTTGGTACGGCGTCGCCGGGTAAGTGGGAGGTGTTGTGGGGTCAGGGTTTTGATGCCGATCATGTGGCGTCGTCGCGTGATCTGGAGTTCGAGGGGAAGTTCCTGGCCGCGACGGGTGGTCGTGGGATGGATGTGGTGCTGGACGCCTTGGCGCGGGAGTTCGTCGACGCGTCGCTGAGGTTGCTGCCCCGGGGTGGGCGGTTCTTGGAGATGGGCAAGACCGACCAGCGTGACCCCGATCAGGTCGCAGCGGAGCATCCCGGTGTCGCGTATCGGGTGTTCGATCTGATCGAGGCGTCTCCGGACCGGGTCCAGGAAATGCTGGTGCAACTGCTCGACCTGTTCGAACAGGGCGTGCTGACACCGCTGCCGGTCCGGTCCTGGGATGTGCGGCGCGCGCCGGAAGCGATGCGGTTTTTGAGCCAGGCCAAGCATGTGGGCAAGGTCGTGTTGACCATGCCTACCGCGTTGGATCCCGAGGGCACGGTGTTGGTCACCGGCGGCACCGGGACCCTCGGCGGCCTCGTCGCCAAGCACTTGGTTACCGAACACGGTGTGCGGAACCTGGTGCTGACCAGCCGCCGTGGCCCCGCCGCCGATGGCGCCACCGAACTGATCGCCGAACTGGCCGACCTCGGCGCCCACGCCAAAGTGGTTGCCTGCGACGCCGCCGACCGTGACGCACTCGCCGCTGTACTGGAGTCGATCCCGGCTGAGCATCCGCTGACGGGTGTGGTGCACACGGCCGGTGTGGTTGACGACGGTGTGGTCTCGGCGTTGACGCCGGAACGCCTAGATGCGGTCATGCGGCCGAAGGTCGACGCGGCCTGGAACCTGCACGAACTGACCGCCGACAACGACCTGGCGATGTTCGTACTCTTCTCCTCGGCAGCGGCGACCTTCGGTGCGGCCGGGCAGGGCAATTACGTTGCCGCGAACGCCTTCCTCGACGCGTTGGCCACGCACCGGCGCACGAACGGGCTCCCCGCGCAGTCCCTCGCCTGGGGCATGTGGTCGCAGCGCAGCGCCATCACCGGTGACCTCGACGACGCCGACATCCAGCGGATGGCCCGCGACGGTATGCGCCCGCTTTCCTCCGAGCAGGGACTCGAGCTGCTCACCACCGCGTCCACTATGGACGAATCGACGCTGGTCCCGGTCGACTTGGACCTGGCCGGATTGCGTGGTGCGGTCAGGGTTCCGGCGTTGTTGCGGGGGTTGGTGCGTGGTGGGCGGCGTGTCGCCAGCGCGGGTGGTGCGGTGTCGGGTGGTGCGGGGTTGGCGGATCGGCTGGCCGGGTTGGGTGAGCCGGAGCAGCGGGAGGTGTTGCTGGGTGTGGTGCGGGATCAGGTCGCGGCGGTGCTCGGGTATGCCGATGGTGAGGCTGTCGGTGCGGGCAAGGCGTTCCAGGAGATGGGTTTCGACTCCCTCACTTCGGTGGAACTGCGCAACCAGCTCAACACCGTCACCGGTTTGCAGTTGCCCGCCACGTTGCTGTTCGACTACCCGAATCCCACCGTCCTCGCCGACTACCTCCGCGGCGAACTCGGCCACGGCGGACCCGCGAAGGAGGCCGGCTCACCGGTCTCCCTGGAAGCCATGCTCGACCGGCTCAAGTCGACGTTGTCCTCGACCGAACCGAGCGACGGAGAGCACGCCGTGGTCGCGGCGCGGCTCCAGGAACTGCTGTCCGTGTGGAACGCGGCGGCGCCCGGTTCGGCGGGCACCGGCGGAGACGACGAACTCGAGACCGCTACCGGCGACGACCTCTTCGACCTGATCGACAAAGAACTGGGGATGTCCTGAGGTGACTGTCGCGCACGCTTTCGTCTTGCTAGGAGCTGACTTCGCATCATGAACGAGAACAAGTACGCGGAGTACCTGCGGCGTGTCACGGCTGACCTGCGGCAGGCCAAGCGCGGGTTGCTGGAGCTGGAGGACAAGGCGCGCGAGCCGATCGCGATCGTGGGGATGGCGTGCCGGTATCCCGGTGGGGTCAGCTCGCCGGAGGATCTGTGGCGGCTGGTGTCCGACGGTCAGGACGCGATTTCGGAGTTCCCCGCCGACCGCGGCTGGAACGTCGACGGCCTCTACGACCCGGACCCCGGCC
The DNA here is from genome assembly GCF_018736145.1 of Amycolatopsis sp. CA-230715. Taxonomy (GTDB): domain Bacteria; phylum Actinomycetota; class Actinomycetes; order Mycobacteriales; family Pseudonocardiaceae; genus Amycolatopsis. The sequence continues at coordinate 2,201,652 of NZ_CP059997.1, read as the reverse complement.
AGTACGGCAAGTCGTACACGCGGCATGGTGGTTTCCTGCACGACGCGGGCGAGTTCGATCCGGACTTCTTCGGCATCAACCGGCGTGAGGCGCTGGCGACGGATCCGCAGCACCGGTTGCTGCTGGAAACGTCGTGGGAGGCGTTCGAGCGGGCTGGTGTGGTGCCGGATTCGGTGCGGGGCAGCCAGACCGGTGTGTTCGTCGGGATGCTCTACTACGACTACGGTGCCGATCGCGGCGCGACGCCGGAGGAGCTGGAAGGCTACCTCGGTAACGGAACCGCGGGCAGTATGGCTTCGGGCCGGATCGCGTACACCTTCGGGCTGGAGGGTCCGGCGGTGACGGTGGACACCGCGTGTTCGTCGTCGCTGGTCGCGGTGCATTTGGCGGCGCAGTCGCTGCGTCAGGGCGAGTGTTCGCTGGCGTTGGCCGGTGGTGTGACGGTGATGTCGAACCCGGCGCCGTTCGTGGACTTCTCCCGGCAGCGTGGTCTCGCCGCCGATGGCCGGTGCCGGGCGTTCTCGGATTCCGCCGACGGCACGGGCTGGGGTGAGGGCGTCGGCATGCTGCTGCTGGAGCGGTTGTCCGACGCCGAGCGCAACGGGCACCGGGTGCTGGCCGTGGTGCGAGGTTCCGCGGTGAACCAGGACGGCGCGTCGAACGGGTTGACCGCACCAAACGGCCCCTCGCAGCAACGGGTGATCCGCCAAGCGCTGGCGAACGCGAGGCTCGAACCGTCCGATGTGGACGTTGTGGAGGCGCACGGTACGGGTACCCCGCTCGGTGACCCGATCGAGGCGCAGGCTCTGCTGGCGACGTATGGGCAGGGCCGCGAGCGGCCGTTGTGGTTGGGTTCGATCAAGTCGAATATCGGGCATACGCAGGGTGCTGCTGGTGTCGCGGGGATCATCAAGATGGTCGAGGCGATGCGGCACGGCGTTCTGCCCGCGACGCTGCACGCGGACGAACCGTCGTCGCATGTGGACTGGTCTTCCGGCGCGGTGTCACTGCTGACGGAATCCGTGACGTGGCCGGAGACGGGTGGGCCACGACGCGCAGGGGTGTCCTCGTTCGGCATCAGCGGCACCAACGCGCACGTGATCGTGGAGCAGGCTCCCGCGATCGAGGCGGAAGCGGTTGCTGAAAGGTCCCCGCTGGCGCGGGTCGTGCCGTGGGTGCTGTCGGGCAGCAGCGAGGAAGCGTTGCGCGCGCAGGCGGAGCGTCTGGTGTCGCGTGTGGACGATTACGAGATCGTCGATGTCGCTTACTCGTTGGCGACGACGCGGGCGGGAATGGAGTATCGCGCCGCGGTCACAGCCGACAACCACGAGGACTTCCGCGCCGGGCTCACCGCTTTGGCACAGGGTGCGCCCGCGGCAGGTGTTGTGTCGGGGCTGGCGGGTGAGGGTCGTGCCGCGGTGTTGTTCACCGGTCAGGGTGCGCAGCGTGCGGGCATGGGCAGGCGGCTATATGGGGAGTTCCCCGTTTTCGCGGACGCGTTGGACGCGGTGTGTGCGGAACTGGACAGGTCCCTGGATCGCCCGGTCAAGGAGTTGATGTTCGCCGAGGATGGTGAGCTGCTCAACCAGACCCAGTACACGCAGGCATCGTTGTTCGCGCTGGAAGTGGCGCTGTACCGGCTGGTGGAGTCGTGGGGTGTGCGTCCCGACTTCGTGACGGGGCATTCGATCGGTGAGCTGACCGCGGCGCATGTGGCCGGGGTTCTGTCGCTTGAGGACGCTGCGGCGTTGGTGGCGGCGCGGGGTCGGTTGATGCAGGCCCTGCCCGCGGGTGGGGTGATGTTGTCGGTGCAGGCGGCCGAGGAGGACATCAAGCCGCTGCTGGAGGGGCTTGAGGACAGGGTTTCGATCGCGGCGGTGAACGGGCCGCGGTCGGTGGTGGTCGCGGGTGATGAAGATGTGATTGCCGGGTTTGAGTCGGCGTGGGAGTGGAAGACGAAGCGGCTGACGGTGTCGCATGCGTTTCATTCGCCGAGGATGGAGCCGATGCTGGCGGAGTTCCGCCGGGTTGCGCAGGGGCTCGCTTTCCAGGAGCCGAAGGTTCCGGTGGTGTCCAATGTGACCGGTGCGCTGGCGGAGGTGACCGACCCCGAGTACTGGGTTCGGCACGTGCGCGAGGCGGTGCGGTTCGCCGATGGTGTGCGGTTCCTGGCTGATCAGGGCGTGACCACGTTCCTGGAGCTGGGGCCGGACGGCGTGCTCACTGGTATGGCGGCCGAGTCCATCGCGGACACCGCCTTGGTGCCTGCTCTGCGGCGCGATCGTGACGAGGTTGTCTCCTTGACCACTGCGGTGGGTCGTTTGCACGCCACCGGTGTGTCCGTCGACTGGGAGGCCTTCTTCGCCGGTACCGGTGCGCAGCGGGTGGATCTGCCGACGTACGCCTTTCAGCGGCAGCGCTACTGGGTGGAGCTTTCCGCGGAAGCGGCGGTCGGCGTTATGGACGGGGCCGAGGCGCGCTTCTGGGACGCGGTCGAGCGCGAGGATTTGCAGGAGCTGACGGACACCTTCGACATCGACGGTGACCAGTCGTTCGCCGCGGCGGTTCCGGCGTTGTCGTCGTGGCGTCGTCGTCGGCGGGTTGAGTCGGTGGTGGAGTCGTGGCGGTATCGGGTGGTGTGGCAGCCGGCTTCCGCGGGCGAGGCCGATTCGCTATCCGGCCGCTGGCTGCTGATCACCGGTACCGCTGACGCGGTGGCTGATGAGCTGGCCGGGGCACTGGCTCAAGCCGGTGCCGAGGTCGTTCGGGTTGCGGCCGATGAGGTGCCGGGTGTGGATCCCGCCGGGGTGACCGGTGTGGTGTCCCTGCTGGCCCTGGATGCGGACGCGATCTCCGCTGGTGTGGTGGACACGGTCGCGTTGGTGCAGGCGTTGGGTGTTGCTGGGGTGGATGCTCCGGTGTGGTGTGTGACCCGGGGTGCGGTGTCGGTGGGTCGCTCGGATCGAGTGGATGCGTTGGTGCAGGCGCCGGTGTGGGGTTTGGGTCGGGTCCTGTCCGCGGAGCAGCCGCAGCGGTGGGGTGGTTTGCTGGATCTGCCTGAGACTCTTGATGAGCGTGCGCTGTCGCGGTTGGTGACGGTGTTGGCGGGGTCGGGTGAGGATGAGGTTGCGGTGCGGTCGACGGGGTTGTTTGCCCGTCGTCTGCTGCGTGCTTCGTCAGTGTCGGGCGGGTGGCGTCCACAAGGGACAGTGCTGATCACCGGTGGCACTGGTGCGTTGGGTGGGCAGGTCGCTCGGTGGGCCGCGGGTCAGGGTGCGCAGCGACTGGTGCTGCTGTCCCGCCGTGGGCCGGAGGCTCCGGGGGCGGCTGAGCTGGAGGCTGAGCTGGCGGCACTGGGTGTTGAGGTTCGGATCGTTGCGTGTGACGCCGCCGATCGGGACGCGCTGGCCCGGGTTCTCGACGGCGAGTCGGTGAACGCTGTGGTGCACACCGCGGGCGTGCTCGACGACGGCGTGGTCGAGTCGTTGACACCGGAGCGGATCGAATCGGTGGTGCGGCCCAAGGCCGACGCCGCGTGGAACCTGCACGAGCTGACCGCCGGGTACGAACTCGACGCGTTCGTGCTGTTTTCCTCGGTGGCGGGCACGTTGGGTTCGCCGGGGCAGGGCAACTACGCCGCGGCGAATGTCTACCTCGATGCGTTGGCGGAACTCCGTCACCAGCAAGGACTTCCGGCGACCTCGATCGCCTGGGGAATCTGGGCAGGCGCCGGACTCGCCGACCACACCATCGTCACCGAGCAAGCCAGCCGCGAAGGCATGGGCGCGATGCCTCCGGAGCAGGCGCTGGCAGCCCTTCCCGCCGCAGTGGCCTCGGACGACGCGGTCGTGGTCGTCGCCGATTTCGACTGGGCCAGGTTCGTCAGCCGGTTCGGGACCGGCCCGTTGCTGTCCGCGTTGCCGGAAGCGAAGCAGGAATCCCGGACTGGTGGGGATTCCAGTCTGGTTGATCGGCTTCGGGTGGCGGGGGAGTTGGAGCGGGAGTTGGTGTTGGGTGAGGTGGTGCGGGGTCATGTGGCGGCGGTGTTGGGGTTTGGGTCGGTGGGTGAGGTGCGTGGGGGTCGGGCGTTTCGGGATTTGGGTTTTGATTCGTTGACGGCGGTGGAGTTTCGGAATCGGTTGTCGGCGGAGACGGGGGTGTCGTTGCCGTCGAGTGTGGTTTTCGATTATCCGACGGTGGAGGCGTTGGTCGGGTTTTTGCTGGGTGAGTTGTTGGGGGTGTTGCCGCAGGTGGTGCGGGATGTGCCCGCGGTGGGGGTGGGGGTGGATGAGCCGGTCGCGATCGTGGCGATGGGCTGCCGCTTCCCAGGCGGGGTGATGACGCCGGAGGGGTTGTGGGATGTGGTGGTGTCGGGTCGCGATGAGGTGTCGGAGTTCCCGACGGATCGGGGCTGGGACCTGGCGGGGTTGTTCGACACCGACCCGGACCGGGTAGGGACGTCGTATGCCCGCCATGGCGGGTTCGTCCACGACGCGGGGTTGTTTGATGCGGGGTTGTTTGGGATTTCCCCGCGTGAGGCTTTGGCGATGGATCCGCAGCAGCGGATGTTGCTGGAGTTGGCGTGGGAGGTGTTCGAACGCGCCGGACTCGACCAGATTTCCCTGCGGGGCTCGGACACCGGGGTGTTCGTGGGCTCGAACGGACAGGACTACCTGAACCTGCTGGCGGATCCTGGTTCTGGTCTTGATGGGTTTGTGGGGACGGGGAACGCGGCCAGTGTGGTGTCGGGCCGGTTGTCCTACACCTTCGGGCTGGAAGGCCCGGCGGTAACGGTGGACACGGCGTGCTCCTCGTCGCTGGTGGCGTTGCATTTGGCGGCGCAGGCGTTGCGGTCGGGTGAGTGCACTTTGGCGTTGGCGGGTGGGGTCACGGTGATGGCGACCCCGGGTGCGTTCGTGGAGTTCTCCCGCCAACGCGGCCTCGCCGCCGACGGCCGCTGCAAGGCTTTCTCCGACACCGCTGATGGCACCGCCTGGGGTGAGGGCGGCGGCCTCGTCCTGCTCGAACGCCTGTCGGACGCCGAACGCAACGGCCACCAGATCCTGGCGGTGATCCGCGGTTCTGCGGTGAACCAGGACGGCGCCTCGAACGGTTTGACCGCGCCGAATGGGCCGTCGCAGCAGCGGGTCATCCGGCAGGCCCTGGCCGCCGCGCGGCTGGAGCCGTCCGAGGTGGACGCGGTGGAGGCGCACGGCACCGGGACAGCGCTCGGGGACCCGATCGAGGCCCAAGCGCTGCTGGCCACCTATGGGCGGGATCGTGAGCGGCCGTTGTGGTTGGGGTCGGTGAAGTCGAACATCGGGCATACCCAGGCCGCGGCGGGGATCGCTGGTGTGATCAAGATGGTGCAGGCCATGCACCACGGCGTGCTGCCGAAAACCCTGCACGCCGATCAGCCCACCACCCAGGTCGACTGGTCCAGTGGCGCGGTCGCGTTGTTGACCGACACCACGACCTGGCCCGAGAGCGACCGGCCTCGGCGGTCCGGTGTGTCTTCGTTCGGGTTCAGCGGGACCAACGCCCACCTCATCCTCGAACAAGCACCCGCGATCGACGCACCCGTCGACCACACGCCGGTGGACCGGGTGGTGCCGTGGGTGCTGTCCGGCAACACCGAGGAAGCCCTGCGGGCACAGGCCCACACCTTAATGTCGCATGTGGACAGTCGTGAACTTGTCGATGTCGCGTTCACGTTGGCGACCTCGCGCACGGCGCTGGAACACCGCGCCGCGATCATCGCGGGGGATCGGGACGAGTTCGTTCGCGGTCTGACCGCGCTCGCTGAGGGCACTCCGGCGGCCAGTGTGGTGGAAGGGCTCGCGGTCGAGGGGCGTGCCGCTGTCTTGTTCTCGGGTCAGGGTGCGCAGCGCGCGGGCATGGGTAAACGGCTATATGGGGAGTTCCCCGTTTTCGCGGATGCTCTCGATGCGGTGTGCGCGTATCTGGACAAGTCCCTGGATCGGTCGATCAAGGACTTGATGTTCGCCGAGGACGGCGAGCTGCTCAACCAGACCCAGTACACGCAGGCTTCCCTGTTCGCGCTGGAGGTCGCGCTCTATCGGCTGGTCGAGTCCTGGGGCATCCGCCCCGACTTCGTGACCGGGCACTCCATCGGCGAGCTGACCGCGGCGCATGTGGCCGGGGTTCTGTCTCTCGAAGACGCGGCGGCGCTGGTGGCCGCGCGGGGCCGGTTGATGCAGGCACTGCCGACCGGTGGGGCGATGCTGTCGGTGCAAGCCACCGAAGCCGAGATCGCGCCGCTGCTGGAGGGGCTCGAAGACCGGGTTTCGATCGCGGCGATCAACGGGCCGCAGTCTGTCGTGGTCGCGGGCGATGAAGAGGTCATCGCTGGGTTCGAGGCGTCCTGGGAGTGGAAGACCAAGCGCCTCACGGTGTCCCACGCGTTCCACTCACCCCGTATGGAGCCGATGCTGGCGGAGTTCCGCGCTGTCGCCGAGGGTCTGTCGTTCCAGGCACCGAAGATTCCCGTGGTGTCCAATGTGACCGGAGAGGTCGCGGAGGTGACGGACCCGGAGTATTGGGTGCGGCATGTTCGTGCGGCGGTGCGGTTTGCCGATGGTGTGCGGTTCCTGGCCAGCCAGGGTGTGACCGCGTTCCTGGAGCTGGGTCCGGATGGTGTGCTGTCGGGGATGGCGCAGGAGTCCATTTCGGACGCCGCGCTCGTACCTGCCTTGCGGCGTGACCGGGATGAGGTCGTGTCGTTGACCACGGCGGTGGCACGGTTGCACACCACCGGTGTGTCCATCGACTGGCGCGCCTTCTTCACCGGCACCCACGCCCACCACACCGACCTGCCCACCTACGCCTTCCAACGACAGCACTACTGGGTGACCGGCGGGATGTCCGCCGGGGACGTGAGCGCCGCCGGGCTGGCACCGGCCGAGCACCCGCTGCTGGGTGCCGCGGTCCCGCTGCCCGCCACCGACGGGTTTCTGTTCACCGGCCGCCTGTCGGCCCAGACCCACCGCTGGCTCGCCGATCACGCGATCGCCGGGTCGATCCTGCTGCCGGGCACGGCGTTCGTCGAGATGGCGATCCGCGCCGGTGACGAGGTCGGCTGCCAGTTCGTCGAGGCCCTGAGCATCGACGCCCCGCTGGTGCTGCCCGAGCACGGCAGCGTCCAGATCCAGCTCGTGGTCGGCGGCATGGACGACGCCGGCCGCCGCACCCTGGCGATCTACTCCCGGCCGGCCGACGCGGCCGCGGACCAGCCGTGGACCCGCCACGCGAGCGGTTTCGCGGCCGAAGGGAACCGGACGGCACCGGCCGACCTGGCCGCCTGGCCGCCCGCGGACGCCGAAAGCGTCGACGTGAGCGGGTTCTACGAAGTGCTCACCGACGCCGGTTATGGCTACGGCCCGGCGTTCCAAGGGGTCAGGGCGGCTTGGCGCCGCGGGGACGAGGTGTTCGCCGAGGTCTCGCTCGCCGAGGAGTTCCGGTCGGACGCGGGCGAGTTCGGCCTGCACCCCGCGCTGCTGGACGCTGCGCTGCACGCGGCGGGGCTCGGTGCGTCCACAGTGGATGGTCTCGGTCTGCCGTTCGAGTTCAGCGGAGTCACCCTCCACGCAACGGGTGCCGCCTCCGTGCGCGCAAGGCTGGCGCCCGCGGGCGGCGGCATCTCGGTGACCCTGGCGGACGACACCGGTGCCCCGGTCGCGTCCATCGAGTCGCTCGTGCTCAGGACCGTGTCCGCGGACCAGCTCGCCGAGGCGCGCTCCACCGACGCACTGTTCCAGCTCGACTGGCCGGTGCTGGCCGGTCTCGCCGACACCGCGCCCACCGGGACCTGGTCCGTGCTCGGCCCCGACCCGCTGCGGCTCGCGGAGTCCGGTGTGGACATCACGACCTGCGAGTCGCTGGACGCGGTCACGTCCGTTCCGGACGTCCTTTTCGTACCCTGCGCGCCGGAGTCCGCAGTGGACCCGGACGCGGTTCGCCGCGTGACGAACCGGGTGCTCGGGCTCGTCCAGTCCTGGCTCGCCGACGACCGGTTCGCCGAATCCCGGCTGGTGCTCGTCACCCGGGGCGCGGTCGCGGCCACCCCCGGCGAGGACGCGACCGATCTCGCGCACGCCGCCGCATGGGGACTGGTGCGCTCGGCGCAGTCGGAGAACCCCGGCCGGTTCGTCCTGCTCGACCTCGACGACGCTCCGGAATCCGCGCGGCGGATCGCGGCCGTGCTCGCGACCGACGAAACCCAGGTGGCCGTCCGCGGCGGTGAAGTGCGCGCGGCCCGCCTGGCCAGGGCTGGTTCCGGTGAGGTGCTGGTGCCGCCGGCGGGCACCGGGGCGTGGCGCCTGAACGTCAGCAGCAAGGGCACCCTGGAAAACCTGGCCCTGGTGCCGCACCCCGAGGCGGCCGCGCCGCTGGGTGCGGGTGAGGTGCGGATCGCGGTGCGGGCGTCCGGGGTGAACTTCCGCGACGTGCTGATCGCGCTGGGCATGTACCCGGGCGATGCCGACATGGGCAGCGAGGCCGCCGGTGTGGTGGTCGAGGTCGGATCCGGGGTGACCGATCTGCGCCCCGGCGACACTGTGATGGGGATGACCGCGCGGACCTTCGGCCCGATCGCCGTGGCCGACCGCCGCACCCTCGTGCCGATGCCGCCCGGATGGACCTTCGAACAGGCCGCGTCGACGCCGCTCGTCTTCCTGACCGCCTACTTCGGACTGTTTGATCTGGGCAGGTTGAGTGCTGGCGAGTCGGTGCTGGTGCATTCGGCCGCCGGTGGAGTGGGGATGGCCGCGGTGCAGTTGGCGCGGTGGCGTGGTGCCGAGGTGTTCGCGACAGCATCGCCGGGTAAGTGGGATGTGTTGTGGGGTCAGGGTTTTGATGCGGAGCACGTGGCGTCGTCGCGGGATCTGGAGTTCGAGGGGAAGTTCCTGACGGCCACGGGTGGTCGTGGGGTGGATATGGTGCTGGATGCGTTGGCGCGGGAGTTCGTCGACGCCTCACTGAGGTTGCTGCCCCGCGGCGGCCGGTTCTTGGAGATGGGGAAGACGGATCAGCGCGATCCGGAGCAGATCGCCGCCGAGCATCCCGGTGTGCTGTATCGGGTGTTCGACTTGGTGGAGGCATCTTCGGAGCGGGTCCAGGAGATGCTGGTCGAGTTGGTGGGCCTGTTCGAGCAGGGTGTGCTGACGCCGTTGCCGGTCCGGTCGTGGGATGTGCGGCGGGCGCCGGAGGCGATGCGGTTTTTGGGCCAGGCCAAGCATGTGGGCAAGGTCGTGCTGACCATGCCCACTACGTTGGATCCCGAGGGCACGGTGCTGGTCACCGGCGGCACCGGGACCCTCGGCGGCCTCGTCGCCAAGCACTTGGTCACCGAACACGGTGTGCGGAACCTGGTGCTGACCAGCCGCCGCGGCCCCGCCGCCGATGGCGCCACCGAACTGATCGCCGAACTGGCCGACCTCGGCGCCCACGCCGAAGTGGTTGCCTGCGACGCCGCCGATCGCCAGGCGTTGGCGGCCGTGCTGGACACGATCCCGGCGTTGACGGGCGTGGTGCACACGGCGGGCGTGCTCGATGACGGCGTCGTTTCCACCTTGACGCCCGAGCGGCTCGACGCGGTCCTGCGGCCGAAGGTCGACGCGGCGTGGAACCTGCACGAGCTGACCGCCGACAATGACCTGGCGATGTTCGTGCTGTTCTCCTCCGCGGCCGCCACCTTCGGCGCGCCGGGGCAAGGAAATTACGCTGCCGCGAACGCGTTCCTCGACGCTCTCGCCGCGCACCGCCGCGCCAACGGGCTGCCCGCCCAGTCCCTCGCCTGGGGTCTCTGGGCGCAGCGCAGCGCCATCACCGGTGACCTCGACGACGCCGATCTCCAGCGGATGGCCCGCGAAGGCGTGCGCCCGCTCTCTTCCGAGCAAGGCTTGGACCTCTTCACCATCGCGTCCACTGTGGACGAACCGATGCTCGTGCCGGTGGGCCTCGACGTGGCGGCGTTGCGCACGCAGCACGACATACCGCCGTTGCTGCGCGGGCTCGTCAGGTCCACCGCCCGCCGCGCGGTGGAGTCCGGCGCGAGCACCTCCGGACTGGCCCAGCGCCTGACCGGGCTGAGCGTCGACGAGCAGCAGGCCACCGTGCTCGGGGTGATCCGCTCGCACGTCGCCGCGGTGCTCGGGCACACCTCGGCCGAATCGGTCGGCGCCGACCGCGCGTTCAAGGAACTCGGGTTCGACTCGCTGACCGCGGTCGAACTCCGCAACCGGCTCACCTCGGCGACCGGGCTCCGGCTGCCCGCCACGCTGGTGTTCGACTACCCCTCGCCCGCGCTGCTCGCGGAATTCGTTCGCACCGAACTGGTCGGCGCCGCGGGCACGACGAGCACGCGGGTGGGCACGGGGGTCCGCACCGACGACGACCCGATCGTCGTCGTGGGCATGAGCTGCCGGTTCCCCGGCGGCGCCGAGTCGCCGGAAGGCCTGTGGGACCTGGTCGCCACCGGCACGGACGCGGTTTCGGGCTTCCCCGAGGACCGCGGCTGGGACCTGGCCGGGCTGTACGACCCCGACCCCGACCGGCCGGGTAAGAGCTACGCCAACGAAGGCGCTTTCGTCTACGACGCGGACGAGTTCGACGCCGAGTTCTTCGGGGTGTCCCCGCGCGAAGCGCTCGCCATGGACCCGCAGCAGCGGATCCTGCTGGAGTCCTCGTGGGAGGTGTTCGAACGTGCCGGTATCTCGCCGGCTTCCGTGCGGGGCAGCCAGACCGGTGTGTTCGTCGGCGCCTACGGCATGGGGTACGGCGCCGGCACGGACCCGTCGGCGCACAACATCGAGGGGTACACCTCCACCGGCGAGCTGACCAGCGTCATCTCCGGCCGCGTCTCCTACACGCTCGGGCTCGAAGGCCCGACGTTGACGGTGGACACCGCGTGCTCGTCGTCGCTGGTCGCGGTGCACCTGGCGGCACAGTCGCTGCGGCAGGGCGAATGCACGATGGCGATCGCGGGCGGTGTTTCCGTGATGGCCAGCCCCGCCGCGTTCATCGACTTCAGCAGGCAGCGCGGGCAGGCGAAGGACGGCCGGTGCAAGCCGTTCTCGGATTCCGCCGATGGCACGGGCTGGGGTGAGGGCGTCGGTCTGCTGCTGCTGGAGCGGTTGTCCGACGCCGAGCGGAACGGGCACCGCGTGCTGGCGGTCGTGCGCGGGTCGGCGGTCAACTCCGACGGTGCGTCGAACGGGTTGACGGCGCCGAACGGTCCGTCGCAGCAGCGGGTGATCCGGCAGGCGCTGGCGAACGCACGGCTGGACGTGTCCGATGTGGACGCGGTGGAAGCGCATGGGACCGGGACTTCGCTCGGTGATCCGATCGAAGCGCAGGCTCTGCTGGCGACGTATGGGCAGGGTCGTGAGCGGCCGTTGTGGCTGGGGTCGATCAAGTCGAACATCGGCCACACCCAGGGTGCGGCTGGTGTTGCCGGGATCATCAAGATGGTCGAGGCGATGCGGCACGGGGTGTTGCCTGCGTCGTTGCATGTGGATGAGCCGTCGTCGCATGTGGACTGGTCTTCGGGTGCGGTGTCGTTGCTGAGGGAGTCGGTGTCGTGGCCGGAGACGGGTGGGCCGCGGCGTGCTGGTGTGTCGTCGTTCGGGATCAGTGGGACGAACGCGCACGTGATCGTGGAGCAGGCTCCCGCGATCGAGGCTGACGCTGAGCGCGCGCCGGTGAGCCGGGTGCTGCCGTGGGTGCTTTCGGGTAGCAGCGAGGAGGCGTTGCGGGCGCAGGCGGAGCGCCTGGTGCCGCGTGTGGACGATCACGAGATCGTCGACGTCGCCTACTCGTTGGCGACAACGCGGGCGGCGATGGAGCATCGCGCCGTCGTCGTCGCGGGCGACCGGGACGAGTTCGTTCGCAACCTGACCGCGCTGGCCGGGGGCATTCCGGCGGCGGGTGTTGTGACGGGGCTTGCGGGTGAGGGTCGTGCCGCGGTTCTGTTCACGGGGCAGGGTGCGCAGCGTGCGGGCATGGGCAGGCGGCTATATGGGGAGTTCCCCGTTTTCGCTGACGCTCTCGACACGGTGTGCGCGGAACTGGACAAGTCCCTGGATCGGTCGATCAAGGACCTGATGTTCGCCGAGGACGGCGAGCTGCTTAACCAGACGCAGTACACGCAGGCTTCGCTGTTCGCGCTGGAGGTGGCGCTCTACCGCTTGGTCGAGTCCTGGGGCATCCGCCCCGACTTCGTGACGGGGCATTCGATTGGTGAGCTGACCGCGGCGCATGTGGCCGGGGTTCTGTCGCTTGAGGACGCGGCGGCGTTGGTGGCGGCGCGGGGTCGGTTGATGCAGGCCCTGCCTACGGGTGGGGCGATGTTGTCGGTGCAGGCCACCGAAGCCGAAATTGCGCTGCTGCTGGAGGGGCTGGAAGAGCGGGTTTCGATTGCGGCGGTGAACGGGCCGTGGTCGGTCGTGGTCGCCGGTGACGAGGATGTGATTGCTGGGTTTGAGTCGGCGTGGGAGTGGAAGACGAAGCGGCTGACGGTGTCGCATGCGTTTCATTCGCCGCGGATGGAGTCGATGCTGGCGGAGTTCCGCCGGGTTGCGCAGGGGCTCGCTTTCCAGGAGCCGAAGGTTCCGGTGGTGTCCAATGTGACCGGTGCGCTGGCGGAGGTGACCGACCCCGAGTACTGGGTTCGGCACGTGCGCGAGGCGGTGCGGTTCGCCGATGGTGTGCGGTTCCTGGCTGATCAGGGCGTGACCGCGTTCCTGGAGCTGGGGCCGGACGGCGTGCTGTCGGGGATGGCACAAGAGTCCATTTCGGACGCCGCGCTCGTTCCCGCGTTGCGGCGCGATCGTGACGAGGTTGTCTCGCTGACTGCGGCGGTGGGTCGTTTGCACGCCACCGGTGTGTCCGTCGACTGGGAGGCGTTCTTCGCTGGTACTGGTGCACGGCGGGTGGATCTGCCGACCTATGCCTTCCAGCGGCAGCGCTACTGGTTGTCGCCGGACGCCACCTCGAGCGAAGCCGATCCGGTGGATTCGCGGTTTTGGGATTTGGTTGAGGGTGGTGATGTTTCGGGGTTGGTGGATGCTCTTGAGCTTGATGGTGATGGGGCGTTGCGTGAGGTTGTTCCGGCGTTGTCGTCGTGGCGTCGTCGTCGGCGGGTTGAGTCGGTGGTGGAGTCGTGGCGGTATCGGGTGGTGTGGCAGCCGGCTTCCGCGGGCGAGGCCGATTCGCTATCCGGCCGCTGGCTGCTGATCACCGGTACCGCTGACGCGGTGGCCGATGAGGTTGCTGGGGCGCTGGCCGGTGCTGGTGCCGAGGTGGTTCGGGTTGCGGCCGATGAGGTGTCCGATGTGGACTCGACCGGGGTGACCGGTGTGGTGTCCCTGCTGGCCCTGGATGCGGACGCGATCTCCGCTGGTGTGGTGGACACGGTCGCGTTGGTGCGGGCGCTGGGTGTCGCTGGGGTGGATGCCCCGGTGTGGTGTGTGACCCGGGGTGCGGTGTCGGTGGGCCGCTCGGATCGAGTGGACGCGTTGGTACAGGCGCCGGTGTGGGGCTTGGGTCGGGTTCTGTCCGCGGAGCAGCCGCAGCGCTGGGGCGGTTTGCTGGATCTTCCCGAGGTCCTGGACGAGCGTGCCTTGTCGCGGTTGGTGACGGTGTTGGCGGGGTCGGGTGAGGATGAGGTTGCGGTGCGGTCGACGGGGTTGTTTGCCCGTCGTTTGCTGCGTGCTTCGTCGGTGTCGGGTGGCTGGCGTCCACAAGGGACGGTGTTGATCACCGGTGGTACCGGTGCGTTGGGTGGGCAGGTCGCTCGGTGGGCGGCGGGTCAGGGTGCGCAGCGACTGGTGTTGCTGTCGCGTCGTGGGCCGGAGGCTCCGGGGGCGGCTGAGCTGGAGGCTGAGCTGGCGGCACTGGGTGTTGAGGTTCGGATCGTTGCGTGTGACGCCGCTGATCGGGACGCGCTGGCCAGGGTTCTCGACGGCGAGTCGGTGAACGCTGTGGTGCACACCGCGGGCGTGCTCGATGACGGTGTGGTCGAGTCGCTGACCTCGGACCGAATCGAGTCGGTCGTCGGGCCCAAGGCGGATGCGGCGTGGAACCTGCACGAGCTGACCGCCGGGTACGACCTCGACGCGTTCGTGCTGTTTTCCTCGGCTGCCGGAACGTTGGGTTCGCCGGGGCAGGGCAACTACGCCGCGGCGAATGTCTACCTTGATGCGTTGGCGGAACTCCGTCACCAGCAAGGACTTCCGGCGATTTCGATCGCTTGGGGAACCTGGGCTGGGGCTGGGCTCGCTGACAGTGCTGCTGTCGTTGAGCAATCGCGGCGCAGCGGTATGCGGGCGATGGATCCCGAACAGGCCGTCACCGCGCTCACCAACGCCATCCCGGCCACCGGGCCCACCCTCGTCATCGCCGACCTCGACTGGCCGCAGCTGGCGCAGCGCCTGTCGCCCAGCGGGGACAACCCGTTGCTGTCCGCGCTGCCGGAAGCCCGGATCGAGCAGGCGACCGGTTCGGTCACGGGTCTGGTTGATCGGCTTCGGGTGGTGGGGGAGTTGGAGCGGGAGTTGGTGTTGGGTGAGGTGGTGCGGGGTCATGTGGCGGCGGTGTTGGGGTTTGGTTCGGTGGGTGAGGTGCGTGGGGGTCGGGCGTTTCGGGATTTGGGTTTTGATTCGTTGACGGCGGTGGAGTTTCGGAATCGGTTGTCGGTGGAGACGGGGGTGTCGTTGCCGTCGAGTGTGGTTTTTGATTATCCGACGGTGGAGGCGTTGGTCGGGTTTTTGCTGGGTGAGTTGTTGGGGGTGTTGCCGCAGGTGGTGCGGGATGTGCCCGCGGTGGGGGTGGGGGTGGATGAGCCGGTCGCGATCGTGGCGATGGGCTGCCGCTTCCCAGGCGGGGTGATGACGCCGGAGGGGTTGTGGGATGTGGTGGTGTCGGGTCGCGATGAGGTGTCGGAGTTCCCGACGGATCGGGGCTGGGACCTGGCGGGGTTGTTCGACACCGACCCGGACCGGGTAGGGACGTCGTATGCCCGCCATGGCGGGTTCGTCCACGACGCGGGGTTGTTTGATGCGGGGTTGTTTGGGATTTCCCCGCGTGAGGCTTTGGCGATGGATCCGCAGCAGCGGATGTTGCTGGAGTTGGCGTGGGAGGTGTTCGAACGCGCCGGACTCGACCAGATTTCCCTGCGGGGCTCGGACACCGGGGTGTTCGTGGGCTCGAACGGACAGGACTACCTGAACCTGCTGGCGGATCCTGGTTCTGGTCTTGATGGGTTTGTGGGGACGGGGAACGCGGCCAGTGTGGTGTCGGGCCGGTTGTCCTACACCTTCGGGCTGGAAGGCCCGGCGGTAACGGTGGACACGGCGTGCTCCTCGTCGCTGGTGGCGTTGCATTTGGCGGCGCAGGCGTTGCGGTCGGGTGAGTGCACTTTGGCGTTGGCGGGTGGGGTCACGGTGATGGCGACCCCGGGTGCGTTCGTGGAGTTCTCCCGCCAACGCGGCCTCGCCGCCGACGGCCGCTGCAAGGCTTTCTCCGACACCGCCGATGGCACCGCCTGGGGTGAGGGCGGCGGCCTCGTCCTGCTCGAACGCCTGTCGGACGCCGAACGCAACGGCCACCAGATCCTGGCCGTGATCCGTGGCAGCGCGGTGAACCAGGACGGCGCATCCAACGGCCTGACCGCACCGAACGGTCCCTCGCAGCAGCGGGTCATCCGGCAAGCTCTCGCCGCCGCGCGGCTGGGGCCGTCCGAGGTGGACGCGGTGGAGGCGCACGGCACCGGGACAGCGCTCGGGGACCCGATCGAGGCCCAAGCGCTGCTGGCCACCTACGGTCAGAGCCGAAATGCGCCGTTGTGGTTGGGGTCGATCAAGTCGAACATCGGGCATACCCAGGCCGCGGCGGGGATCGCTGGTGTGATCAAGATGGTGCAGGCCATGCAGCACGGCGTGCTGCCCAAAACCCTGCACGCCGATCAGCCCACCACCCAGGTCGACTGGTCCAGTGGCGCGGTGTCCCTGCTGACCGACACCACAACCTGGCCCGAGAGCGACCGGCCCCGCCGGTCCGGGATCTCCTCGTTCGGGTTCAGCGGCACCAACGCCCACCTCATCCTCGAACAGGCCAGCAACACCACCACCGGTGCTGAGCGGTCTCCGGTGGATCGTGTTGTGCCGTGGGTGCTTTCGGGTAGTACCGAGGAGGCGTTGCGGGCGCAGGCTGAGCGTCTGGTTTCGCGTGTGGACGGTCGTGAGCTTGTCGATGTCGCGTTCACGTTGGCGACCTCGCGTACGGCGCTGGAACACCGCGCCGCGATCATCGCCGACAATCACGAAGACTTCCGCGCCGGCCTGACTGCGCTTGCTGAGGGTGCTCCGGCGGCCAGTGTGGTGGAAGGTGTCGCGGTCGAGGGCCGTGCGGCGATCTTGTTCACCGGTCAGGGTTCTCAGCGTGTGGGGATGGGCAGGCGGCTATATGGGGAGTTCCCCGTTTTCGCGGATGCTCTCGATGCGGTGTGTGCGTATCTGGACAAGTCCCTGGATCGGTCGATCAAGGAGTTGATGTTCGCCGAGGACGGCGAGCTGCTCAACCAGACCCAGTACACGCAGGCTTCGCTGTTCGCGCTGGAGGTCGCGCTTTACCGGCTGGTCGAGTCCTGGGGCATCCGCCCCGACTTCGTGACCGGGCACTCCATCGGCGAGCTGACTGCCGCGCACGTGGCTGGGGTGCTCAGCCTCGAAGACGCTGCGGCGCTGGTGGCCGCGCGGGGCCGGTTGATGCAGGCCCTGCCCGCGGGTGGGGCGATGCTGTCGGTGCAAGCCACCGAAGCCGAGATCGCTCCGCTGCTGGAAGGTCTCGAAGACCGGGTGTCGATCGCGGCGATCAACGGGCCGCGGTCGATCGTGGTCGCCGGTGACGACGAGGTGATTGCTGGGTTCGAAACGTCCTGGGAGTGGAAGACCAAGCGGCTCAAGGTTTCGCATGCGTTCCATTCGCCGAGGATGGAGCCGATGCTGGCGGAATTCCGCGCTGTCGCCGAGGGTCTGTTGTTCCAGGCGCCGCGGATTCCAGTGGTGTCCAATGTGACCGGAGAGGTCGCGGAGGTGACGGACCCGGAGTATTGGGTGCGGCATGTTCGTGCGGCGGTGCGGTTTGCCGATGGTGTGCGGTTCCTGGCTGATCAGGGCGTGACCGCGTTCCTGGAGCTGGGGCCGGACGGCGTACTGACCGGGATGGCACAGGAGTCCATTTCGGACGCCGCGCTTGTGCCCGCGCTGCGTCGTGACCGGGATGAGGTCGTGTCGTTGACCACGGCGGTGGCACGGGTGCACACCACCGGTGTGTCCATCGACTGGCGCGCCTTCTTCACCGGAACCCACGCCCACCACACCGACCTGCCCACCTACGCCTTCCAACGACAGTACTACTGGGTCGAGCCCCCTTCGGCGACGAAGACGGTCGACGATTCGGTGGATTCGCGGTTTTGGGATTTGGTTGAGGGTGGTGATGTTTCGGGGTTGGTGGATGCTCTTGAGCTTGACGGTGATGGGGCGTTGCGTGAGGTTGTTCCGGCGTTGTCGTCGTGGCGTCGTCGTCGGCGGGTTGAGTCGGTGGTGGAGTCGTGGCGGTATCGGGTGGTGTGGCAGCCGGTTTCCGCGGGCGACCCTGGTTCGCTGTCCGGGCGCTGGCTGCTGATCACCGATTCCGCGGCTGACGATGTGGCCCTGCTGGAAGGGGCATTGGTTCGCGCCGGTGCCGAGGTCGTCCGGGTTCGGGCCGACGAGGTGTCCGATGTGGACTCGACCGGGGTAGCCGGTGTGGTGTCACTGCTCGCGCTGGACGTGGACTCGGCCGTGTCCGGTGTAGGCGACGCGATCGGCGTGGTGCGGGCGTTGACCGAGGCCGGGGTGGCTGCTCCGGTGTGGTGGGTGACCCGGGGGGCTGTCTCGACAGGTCGTTCAGACCAGGTAGATGCGCTGACGCAGGCGCCGGTGTGGGGCTTGGGTCGGGTGATGGCCGCGGAGCAGCCGCATCGCTGGGGCGGTCTACTGGATCTGCCCGCAACCGTCGACGAGCGTGCCCTGTCGCGGCTGGTCGCGGTACTGACCGGAATCGGTGAGGATGAGGTCGCGGTGAGGTCGACGGGGTTGTTCGCCCGTCGCCTGCTGCGCGCACCAGCGGCCACCGGCGGATGGCGTCCACAAGGGACGGTTCTGATCACCGGTGGCACCGGTGCCCTCGGCACTCAGGTCGCGCGCTGGGCAGCCGCTCAAGGTGCACAGCGACTGGTGCTGCTGTCCCGCCGTGGGCCGGAGGCTCCGGGCGCGGCTGAGCTGGAAGCCGAGCTGACGGCGGCCGGTGCCGAGGTTCGGATCGTGGCGTGTGACGCCGCCGACCGCGAAGCACTGGCCAGGGCTCTTGAGGGCGAGCCGGTGAACGCCGTGGTGCACACCGCGGGCGTGCTCGATGACGGCATTGTGGAGTCGTTGACGTCGGAGCGGATCGAGTCGGTGGTGCGCCCGAAGGCGGATGCGGCGTGGAACCTGCACGAGCTGACCGCTGACCTTGATGCGTTCGTGTTGTTCTCGTCGGTGGCCGGGACGTTGGGTTCGCCGGGGCAGGGCAACTACGCCGCGGCCAACGTCTACCTCGACGCATTGGCGGAACTCCGTCACCAGCAAGGACTTCCCGCGACCTCGATCGCGTGGGGAACCTGGGACGGGGCCGGATTCGCTGACAATGCTGCTGTCGTTGAGCAGTCGCGGCGCAGCGGTATGCGGGCGATGGCCCCTGAACAGGCCGTCACCGCGCTCACCAACGCCATCCCGGCCACCGGGCCCACCCTCGTCATCGCCGACCTCGACTGGAACCAGGTCGCTCAGCGGCTGGCTTCGACCGGTGCCAACCCGCTGTTCTCGGCGCTGCCCGAAGCACAGATCCAGAGCACACCCGTCACCACCGGATCCGGCCTCGTCGACCGGCTTTCCGCGGCGTCGCGGTCCAAACGGGAATCGATCCTGCTCGACGTGGTGCGGGCGCACGCGGCAGCCGTGCTCGGATTCGCTTCACCCACCGAAGTCCGCGCGGGCAAGGCGTTCCGCGACCTCGGTTTCGACTCGCTCACCGCGGTCGAACTCCGCAACCGGCTGACCGCCGAAACCGGCATCACCCTGCCCGCAACGGTCGTCTTCGACTACCCGAGCCCCGAAGCGCTCGTCGGCTACCTGCTCGGCGAACTCCTCGGCGCGCTGCCCGATTCTCCTGTTACCACAACGGTTTCGGTGGTGGCGGATGAGCCGGTGGCGATTGTGGCGATGAGTTGTCGTTTTCCGGGTGGGGTGGGTTCTCCGGAGGATTTGTGGGGGTTGGTGTCGGGGTCTGGTGATGCGATTGGGGAGTTGCCGTCGGATCGTGGGTGGGATTTGGCGGCGTTGTTCGATGATGATCCTGGTCGGGCTGGGACGTCGTATTCGCGTGCTGGTGGGTTTTTGTATGAGGCCGCGGAGTTCGATCCGGGGTTGTTCGGGATTTCGCCGCGTGAGGCTTTGGCGATGGATCCGCAGCAGCGGTTGGTGTTGGAGGCGGCGTGGGAGGTTTTCGAGCGGGGTGGGATCGATCCGTTGTCGTTGCGGGGCAGTGACGCGGGGGTGTTCCTCGGCGCCTGCTCCCAGGGCTACGGCACCGAACTGGGCGAGGTCCCCGAAGGGCTCGAGGGCTACTTCATCACGGGTGCTTCGACGAGCGTGATGTCCGGCCGCGTCGCCTACACCCTCGGGCTGGAAGGCCCCGCGATGACCGTCGACACCGCGTGCTCCTCCTCGCTGGTGACCCTCCACCTTGCCGCGCAGGCACTGCGTGCGGGCGAATGCTCACTCGCGGTCGCAGGTGGTGTCACCATTCTGTCCACAGCGGACTCCTTCTCGGAGTTTTCGCGGCAACGCGGGCTCGCGGCAGACGGCAAGTGCAAGGCGTTCGCCGCCTCGGCGGACGGCTTCGGCCAGGGCGAAGGCCTCGGGCTGCTCCTGATGGAGCGCCTGTCCGACGCGAAGCGCAACGGACACCAGGTGCTCGCCGTGGTCAGGGGCAGCGCGATCAACCAGGACGGCGCGTCGAACGGCCTGACCGCGCCGAACGGTCCTTCGCAGCAGCGGGTGATCCGACAGGCCCTTGCCAACGCGCGACTCGAACCGTCCGAAGTGGACGCGGTCGAAGCGCACGGCACCGGGACCCCGTTGGGTGACCCGATCGAAGCGCAGGCCCTGCAGGCGACCTACGGGCGAGACCGGGAAGAGCCGTTGTGGCTGGGCTCGGTGAAGTCGAACATCGGGCACGCGCAGCAGGCGGCCGGGGTGGCCGGGGTGATCAAGATGGTCCTCGCCCTCCGGCACGGCGTGCTCCCGCCGACCCTGCACGTCGACGAGCCCACATCCCAGGTCGACTGGACATCCAGCACGCTTTCACTGGTCACCGAAACGACTCCGTGGCCGGAGACGGGACGACCGCGCCGTGCTGGTGTGTCGTCGTTCGGATTCAGCGGGACGAACGCGCACGCGATTCTCGAGCAGGCGGAACCCGTCGAGGTTCCGGCCGCCGAGCCGTTCTCGGGCGTGGTCCCGTGGGTGCTCTCGGGTAAGAGCGAAGAGGCACTGCGCGCTCAGGCCGAGAGGCTTTCCACCTTCACCGCGGACGACGATCTGCTGTCCGCGGCGGACATCGGCTTCTCGCTCGTGAGCACGCGGGCGACGCTCGAACACCGCGCGGTGATCGTCGGCGCCGACCACGAGACCTTCCGGACCGAGCTGCACGCCCTCGCCTCCGGCGAAGCGGCGGAGGCGATCCACGGTGTCGCCGACGTTCAGGGCAAGGTCGTGTTCGTGTTCCCTGGTCAGGGTTCGCAGTGGGTCGGCATGGCCGTGGACCTGCTGGAGTCCTCGACGGTGTTCGCAGACCGGTTCGCCGAGTGCGAGCACGCGCTTGCTTCCTTTGTGGACTGGTCGCTGTCCGAGGTGGTCAGTGACGAGGCCGCGTTGGAGCGGGTGGATGTCGTGCAGCCCGCGCTGTGGGCGGTCATGGTGTCCTTGGCCGCGGTGTGGCGTTCCTACGGTGTGGAGCCTGCCGCGGTGGTCGGTCACTCGCAGGGTGAGATCGCGGCGGCGGTGGTCGCGGGTGCGTTGTCCCTTGAGGACGGTGCTCGTGTGGTGACGTTGCGTAGCCAGGCGATTCGGGACGAGCTGGCCGGTAAGGGTGGCATGGTTTCGATCGCTCGGCCGGAGAGCGTTGTGGTGGAGCGGATTGCTCGGCTCGGTGATCGGGTCGCGGTGGCCGCGGTGAACGGTCCTGGGACGACGGTGATCGCGGGTGAGCCCGAAGCTCTGGCTGAGATTCTGGCGGAGTGCGAGGCGGAGGATGTTCGGGCGCGGAAGATCGCGGTGGACTACGCCTCGCACACTCCGCAGGTGGAGTCCATCCGGGACCGTCTGCTGGACGTGCTTGGCCCGATCCGGCCGCGTAGTGCTGAGATCGGGTTCTTCTCCACGTTGACCGGTGACTGGCAGGACACCACGGGGCTGGATGCTCGTTACTGGGTGGAGAACCTGCGTCATACGGTGAAGTTCGAGCAGGCGACCCGGTCCCTGTCCGAGCAGGGGTATGGGTTCTTCGTCGAGTCCAGTGCGCATCCGGTGCTGACGATGAGCGTGCAGGAAACCCTCGACGCAATCGATGTCGATGGCGTGGCGTTCGGGTCGTTGCGCCGCAACGAAGGCGGCTTGGACCGCTTCCTGACTTCGGTGGCCGAAGGCTACGTCCGCGGCCTTGCCGTTGATTGGGCACCTGCGTTCCCGTCGGGTGCGCGGCGGGTGGAGCTGCCGACCTACGCCTTCCAGCGCCAGCGTTATTGGCTGGAGCAGGCCGTTCCGACGGGCGGGCTGATGACCACGGATGTGGTGGAGGCGCGGTTCTGGGACGCGGTGGAGAACGAGGACCTGGAGGCCTTGGCTGGGACGTGGGAGATCGATGGTGATCGCCCGTTCAGCGAGGTGTTGCCGGTGTTGTCGTCGTGGCGGCGGCAGCGTCGTCAGCAGTCCACAGTGGACCAGTGGCGCTACGGCATCACCTGGAAGCCGCTCACCACTGCTGCCGCGCGGTTGTCCGGTACGTGGTTGCTGATCAGCGAGCCTGAGACTGAGACGGCCGCTTGGTTCGCTGACACCCTGCGCGCACACGGCGCTGATGTGGCCACCGTTGAGGCGGGCGATCGCACGGGGATCGATGAGCTGGGTGCGGTCGCCGGGGTGGTGTGCCTGGTCAGCGAGGTCGCGCAGACGTTGACGGTGGTGCAGGCACTGCTCGACAGCACGGTCACGGCGCCGGTGTGGATTGCTACCCGGGGTGCGGTGTCAGTCGGCCGTTCGGACCGGGCTGCCGATCCTGAGCTGGCGCAGATCTGGGGGCTGGGTCGCATTCTCGGTCTGGAGCACCCGGACCGGTGGGGTGGTCTGCTCGACTTTCCCGCCACCAGTGACAGTCGTGCGGCTGCGCGGGTCGCTGCGGTGCTGGCGGGGATCGATGATGAGGATCAGGTCGCGGTGCGCGATTCGGGCGTCTTTGCGCGTCGTCTCACGCGGTCGCCGTTGGCGGATCGGGAGCCGGTGCGGGAGTGGTCGCCGCGCGGGACGGTCCTGGTCACCGGTGGCACCGGCGCGCTCGGCGGGCACGTGGCCCGGTGGCTGGCCGCGAACGGTGCCGAGCACCTGGTCCTCACCTCCCGTCGCGGTCATGACGCCGACGGTGCGGGCGAGTTGGAAACCGAGCTGACTGGTTTGGGTGCGCGGGTCACGATCGCGGCGTGCGATGCCGCTGATCGCGATGCCTTGGCGGCGGTGCTGGCCGAGCACGGTCCGGTCAGCGCGGTGGTGCACGCGGCGGGGGTGGGGGAGTTCGCGCCGCTGACCGAGACCACGGTCGATGATCTGTCTCGCATCATCAGTGCGAAGGTCGATGGCGCCCGCAACTTGGATGAGTTGCTTGGTGATGCCGAGTTGGATGCGTTTGTGTTGTTCTCCTCCAACGCTGGTGTGTGGGGTGGCGGTACCCAAGGCGCGTATGCGGCGGGCAATGCGTTCTTGGACGCGTTGGCGGAGCAGCGTCGTGCTCGCGGGCTGACGGCGACGTCGATTGCGTGGGGTGCGTGGGGCGGCAGTGGCCTCGCCGCGTCGGATGCAGCCGAGGACACCCTGCGCCGTCGTGGTGTGTTGCCGATGGCGCCCGAGTCGGCGGTGGCCGCGTTGGTGCAGTCGGTCGAGCACGGTGAGACGTTCGTGGCGGTGGCCGATGTGGACTGGGCGAGGTTCGTGCCCGGGTTCACCGAGGCCCGCCCGCGCCCACTGATCTCCGACATCCCCGAAGCACGCCAGGCATTCGAGGCAGAGGAAGAAACCACTACCGAAGGTTCGGCATTCGCGGAGAAACTCGCCGGACTGTCCGAAGTGGAACGACAGCGGACCGCGGTGGAACTGGTGCGCACCATGGCCGCCTCGGTGCTGGGCGTCGGCGGCGCATCCGAGGTGCCGCCGACTCAAGCCTTCCGCGAGTTGGGTTTTGATTCGTTGACGGCGGTGGATTTGCGGAATCGGTTGTCTTCGGTGACGGGGTTGAGGTTGCCGTCGTCGTTGGTGTTCGACTATCCGAACGCGACAGTGCTGGCCGGGTTCCTGGTCGGTGAGGTGACGGGTGCGGTGGCGGAGGTGGCCGCGCCGACGGTGGTGGTCGATGCTGCTGGTGATGATCCGGTGGTGATTGTGGGGATGGCGTGCCGGTATCCGGGTGGGGTGAATTCTCCGGAGCAGTTCTGGGACCTGGTGGAGTCCGGGAGTGATGGGATTTCGGTGTTCCCGACCGATCGGGGTTGGGACCTGGACGGGTTTTATGGTGAGTCCGCGGTGTCGGATCAGGCGCGTGCGGGTGGGTTCTTGTATGACGTGGCGGAGTTCGACGCGGGGTTGTTCGGGATTTCGCCGCGGGAGGCCCTGGCCATGGATCCGCAGCAGCGTCTGGTGCTGGAGGCGGCCTGGGAGACCCTGGAACGGGCCGGGATCGCACCTCTGTCGTTGCGGGGGAGCCAGACCGGGGTGTTCGTGGGTGCCTCGGGTCAGGGGTATGGGGCGGGGTTGATGCAGGCCGCCAGCGACGCCGTCGAGGGCTACCTCACCACCGGCGACGCGGGCAGCGTGGTCTCCGGCCGCGTCTCCTACACCCTCGGCCTCGAAGGCCCGGCGGTCACGGTGGACACGGCGTGCTCGTCCTCTCTGGTGGCGTTGCATTGGGCTGCGCAGTCGGTGCGGTCGGGGGAGAGCAGCCTCGCGTTGGCCGGTGGTGTCGCGGTGATGGCCTCGGCGGGTGCGTTCGCCGAGTTCGGTAAGCAGGGCGGTCTGGCGGGTGATGGCCGCTGCAAACCCTTCGCCGAAGCCGCCGATGGCACCGGGTGGGGTGAGGGTGTCGGCATGGTGCTGCTGGAGCGCCTCTCCGACGCCAAGCGCAACGGACATGAGGTGCTGGCCGTGATTCGCGGTAGCGCGGTGAATCAGGATGGCGCGTCCAACGGCCTGACCGCGCCGAATGGTCCGTCGCAGCAGCGGGTGATCCGCCAAGCCCTGGCCAACGCCGGTCTCACGGCCACCGAGGTGGATGCGGTGGAAGCACACGGCACCGGGACCACACTCGGTGACCCGATCGAGGCTCAGGCTGTGCTGGCGACCTACGGGCAGGATCGGGAGCGGCCACTTCTGCTGGGTGCGGTGAAGTCGAATATCGGGCACACGCAGGCGGCTTCCGGGGTGGCTGGGGTGATCAAGATGGTGCAGGCGATGCGGCACGGTGTGCTGCCCAAAACACTGCACACCGATAAGCCGTCGTCGCATGTGGACTGGTCGACCGGCGCGGTCGGACTACTCACCGAGAACACACCGTGGCCGGAGACCGGTGCGCCGAGGCGTGCCGGTGTGTCCAGCTTCGGGGTCAGCGGCACCAACGTGCACACCATTCTCGAACAAGCACCCACCACCACCAGCACCCCCACCGAAGAGCGGGTCCAGGTCGACCGGCCGCTGCCGTGGGTGCTCTCGGGCAAGACCCAGGACGCGGTACGCGCACAGGCATCCCGGCTCCTGTCCCATGTGGACGGACTGAACGAAGCGGATGTCGCCTACTCCCTTGCCACCACCAGGACCCCACTCGAACACCGCGCCGTGGTCATCGGGAACGACTTCCACGCCGGACTCGCCGCGATCGCCGAAGGACGGGTCACCTCGGGTGTGGTCACCGGGGAGGCGTCCGCTGGTGGCACGGCGGTGTTGTTCTCTGGTCAGGGTTCGCAGCGTGCGGGAATGGGCAAGCAGCTATATGGGGAGTTCCCCGTTTTCGCGGACGCCCTGGACGCGGTGTGCGCGCAACTGGACAAGTCCCTGGATCGGCCGATCAAGGAGTTGATGTTCGCCGAGGACGGCGAGCCGCTCAACCAGACCCAGTACACGCAGGCGTCGTTGTTCGCGCTGGAAGTGGCGCTCTACCGGCTGGTGGAGTCCTGGGGTATCCGCCCCGATTTCGTTACCGGGCATTCCATCGGCGAACTCACCGCGGCCCACGTGGCCGGGGTACTCAGCCTGGAGGACGCGGCCGCGCTGGTGGTCGCGCGCGGACGGTTGATGCAGGCCTTGCCCACCGGTGGCGCCATGCTGTCGGTGCAGGCCGCCGAAGCCGATGTCCTGCCGTTCCTGGAAGGGCTCGAAGACCAGGTCTCGATCGCCGCGATCAACGGACCGGCCTCGGTCGTGGTCGCCGGGGACGAGAACGTGATCGCCGAGCTGGAATCCGACCTCGTGTGGAAGACCAAGCGGCTCAAGGTCAGTCACGCGTTCCACTCACCGCGCATGGAGCCGATGCTGGCCGACTTCCGCAAGGTCGCGGAAAGCCTGACGTTCGAGGTGCCGGAGATTCCGGTGGTGTCCAATGTGACCGGTGCGGTCGCGGACGTCACCGATCCGGACTACTGGGTCCGGCACGTGCGGCACGCGGTCCGCTTCGCCGACGGAGTCCAGTACCTGGCAGGCCAGGGCGTGACGACGTTCTTGGAGCTGGGTCCGGACGGCGTGCTGACGGGGATGGCTCAGGACACCGCGCCCGAGGCCACCCACATCCCCGCGCTCCGCCGCGACCGCGACGAGGCGCATACGCTGACCACCGCCGTCGCGAAACTCCACACCGCAGGTGTTTCCGTCGACTGGCAAGCGTTCTTCGACGGCACCGGCGCCCGAACCGTGGACCTCCCCACTTACCCGTTCCAGCGGCAGCGGTTCTGGTTGAGCGCATCCGAGCGGCCGACAGGGGACGTCGCGTCGATCGGACAGCGCTCGGCGGAGCACCCGCTGCTGGGCGCCGGTGTCGAACTGCCGGAAACGGGCGGCTACCTGTGCACCGGCCGCCTGTCGCGGCAAAGCCACCCCTGGCTGGCCGACCACTTCGTGGCCGGGGCGGTCCTGCTGTCCGGCAACACCTTCGTCGAGCTGGTGGTCCGCGCTGGCGACGAGGTCGGCTGCGGATCCGTCGAGGAGCTGGCGGTGCTCGCGCCGCTCGTGCTGCCCGAGCAGGGCGGCGTCGTGGTGCAGGTCGCCGTGGGCGGGGCCGACGAGACGGGGCGCCGTCCGGTGTCCGTGCACGCCCGGCCCGAAGAAGGCGACGGCGAATGGGCGCGTCACGCCGAAGGAGTCCTTTCCGGACAGACCGGAGCGGCCGGGTTCGACCTGTCGGCGTGGCCGCCGCAGGACGCCCAGCAGGCCGACGGAACGGACGAGGTCTACGCGAGGCTGGCGGCGCAGGGCTACGAGTACGGCCCCGCGTTCCAAGGCCTGACCGGCGCCTGGGTGCGAGGTGACGAGGTGTTCGCACAGGTCGCGCTCGACGCCGAGCAGGACGTCACGGGCTTCGGAATCCACCCCGCCCTGCTGGATGCCGCCGCGCACGCGGTCGGCCTGCTCCCTGGCGAGGACGACGGCGCGGGTCTCCCGGCAGCCTGGCAGGGGATCTCGGTGTTCGCCTCCGGGGCGAGCGCGGCACGGGTGCGGCTCGCCCGTGCCGACGACGGTGGCGTGTCGCTGCAGGTCGCCGACGAAACGGGCGCGCCGGTCGCTTCGGTGCGGTCGATGACCGTGCGACCGGTCGCGGCCGACGAGATCGAAGCGGGCCGCGAGACGCGCGTGGACTCCTTGTTCCGTCCACAGTGGACGAAACTCGCCCTGCCCGATTCCGGCGGCTCCGGTGTGGACTGCGCGGCACTGGGTACGGATTCGCGGGGCTTGCCGGTGTTCGCGGATCTGGCCGCACTGGCCGGGTCCGGCGAGGTGCCGTCGGTCGTGGTCGCTTCGGTTCCGGGTGGCGGATCGCCGGTGGAGGCGGCCAAGTCCGCGGCCGGTGCCGTGTTGAAGCTGGTTCAGGACTGGCTGGCCGATGACCGCTGGCTCGCGGCGAAACTGGTCGTGGTCACGAAGGGCGCGGCCGCGGTCGAGCCGGGTGAGGTGATCGATCCGGCGGTGGCGTCGGCGGTCGGGTTGGTGCGATCGGCGCAGTCGGAGCACCCCGACCGGTTCTGGGTGCTCGATCACGACGGTGACACGCTGACCCCGGCGCTGCTCGGGTCGCTGCTGGAGCTGGACGAGCCGCACCTGGCGCTGCGCGACGGTGCGGTGCACGCGCCGAGGTTGGCGCGCGTGCGGGAGGCCGGTGAACTCCGGCCGCTGGATCCCGAGGGCACGGTGCTGGTCACCGGCGGTACCGGCACGTTGGGCGGGCTGGTCGCCAAGCACCTGGTCACCGAGCACGGCGCCAAGCACCTGGTGCTGACCAGCCGCCGCGGCACGGCGGCGGAAGGCGCGGCCGAACTGGTGGCCGAGCTGACCGGCCTCGGCGCCCATGCCGAAGTCGTCGCCTGCGATGCCGCCGACCGTGACGCACTCGCCGCCGTACTCGAAGCAATCCCGGCCGAGCATCCGTTGACGGGTGTGGTCCACACGGCGGGTGTGGTCGACGACGGGGTGATCTCGGCGCTGACTCCGGAACGGCTCGACGCGGTGATGCGGCCGAAGGTCGACGCCGCGTGGAACCTGCACGAACTGACCAAGGACAACGACTTGGCGATGTTCGTGCTGTTCTCCTCGGCATCGGCGACCTTCGGTGCGGCAGGGCAAGGGAACTACGCCGCCGCGAACGCCTTCGTGGACGCGCTCGCACAGCACCGGCGGGCGCTCGGCCTGCCAGCCCAGGCACTGGCCTGGGGCATGTGGGCGCAGCGCAGCGGCCTGACCGGTGACCTCAGCGACGTCGACGTCGCCAGGATCGCCGGCGACGGGGTGCGCCCGCTGACCTCGGAGCAGGGCCTCGGCCTCTTCACCATTTCGTCCACTGTGGACGAGCCGGTGCTGGTGCCGGTGGGGTTGGAGCTGGCCGGATTGCGTGGTGCGGTCAGGGTTCCGGCGTTGTTGCGGGGGTTGGTGCGTGGTGGGCGGCGTGTCGCCAGCGCGGGTGGTGCGGTGTCGGGTGGTGCGGGGTTGGCGGATCGGCTGGCCGGGTTGGGTGAGCCGGAGCAGCGGGAGGTGTTGCTGGGTGTGGTGCGGGATCAGGTCGCGGCGGTGCTCGGGTACACCGACGGGGAAGCCGTCGGTGCGAGCAAGGCGTTCCAGGAGATGGGTTTCGACTCCCTCACTTCGGTGGAACTGCGCAACCAGCTCAACGCCGTCACCGGTTTGCAGCTGCCCGCCACGCTGCTGTTCGACTACCCCAATCCCACCGTCCTCGCCGACTACCTCCGCGGCAGGGTGTCCGGCACGTCCGCGCTCGGCGGCGCCGCGGCGGTGCTCGCCGAACTCGACAAGATCGAGCGGGACCTCGGTGCGGTGTCCACAGAGGACGTCGAGGCCGCGACGATCGGGGTTCGCCTGCAGGCGGTTCTCGCGAAGTGGAACGAAATCAATGACGCCGCCGAACCAGGAGACGCCGACGATCTCAAATCGGCGAGCGTCGACGACATATTCGACATCATTCACAACGAGTTCGGGAAGTCCTGAGGCGATGGGCCCGAAGGAATTCGACGACAGTAAGCGGGGAACACGCTGATGGCCAACGACGACAAGGTGATCGAGCACCTCAAGTGGATGACTGCCGAGCTCCGGCGGAGTCGTCGGCGCGTCCAGGAACTCGAAGAGGCCGCGCAGGAACCCATCGCGATCGTGTCGATGGCGTGCCGCTACCCGGGCGGCGTCAACTCGCCGGAGGACCTGTGGCGCCTGGTCGCCTCCGGTGAAGACGCCACCTCCGGGTTCCCGGTCAACCGCGGCTGGGACCTCGACCGGCTCTTCGACGACGACATGGACCGGCTGGACACCTCCTACGTGCGCACGGGTGGTTTCCTGCACGACGCGGACCAGTTCGACCCCGCCTTCTTCGGGATCTCCCCGCGCGAAGCGATGGCCATGGACCCGCAGCAGCGCCTGCTGCTGCAGACCGCGTGGGAAGCGCTGGAACGGGCCGGTATCGATCCCACTTCGTTGAAGGGCAGCCGCACTGGCGTGTTCGCCGGGCTCGGCCGCGGCGAGTACGGCACCGGCTGGGCGGAGATCCCGGACGACCTCGCCCCCTACGTCGGCAACGGCAGCGCGACCAGCGTGGCCTCCGGCCGGATCTCCTACATCCTCGGGCTCGAAGGGCCCGCGGTCACCGTCGACACCGCGTGCTCGTCGTCGCTCGTCGCGCTCCACCTCGCGGTGCAGGCGCTGCGGCAGGGCGACTGCTCGCTCGCACTCGCCGGCGGCGCGACCGTGATGTCCACTCCGGACCTGTTCGTCGACCTGTGCCGCCAGCGAGTGCTGTCGAAGGACGGCCGCTGCAAGTCCTTCGCGGACGCCGCCGACGGCGCGGGCTGGAGCGAGGGCGCCGGGTTGCTGCTCGTCGAGCGGCTTTCCGACGCGCAGCGCAACGGGCACGACGTGCTCGCCGTGGTCCGCGGCTCCGCGGTGAACCAGGACGGCGCGTCCAACGGTCTCACCGCGCCCAACGGCCCGTCGCAGCAGCGCGTCATCCGCCAGGCGCTGGCCTCCGCGCGGCTTTCCGCCGGTGAGGTCGACGTCGTCGAGGCGCACGGCACCGGGACGAGGCTCGGCGACCCGATCGAAGCGCAGGCGCTGATGGCGACCTACGGCCAGGGCAGGCCGGAGGGCGAGCCGCTGTGGCTCGGCGCGATCAAGTCCAACATCGGGCACACCCAGGGCGCGGCGGGCGTCGCGGGGATCATCAAGATGGTCATGGCGCTGCGGCACGGCGTGCTGCCGAAGACGCTGCACGTCGACGCGCCTTCGTCCGAAGTGGACTGGACGGAGGGTGAGGTCCGGCTGCTGACCGAGGGCATGGCCTGGCCGGAGCGCGACCGGCCCCGGCGCGCCGGGGTGTCCTCGTTCGGGATCAGCGGGACGAACGCGCACACCATCCTGGAACAGGCACCCGAAGTGGAAAAGTCCCCGGTTGCGGACTTCGACGGCGTGCTGCCGTGGGTGGTGTCGGGCAAGACCCCCGAGGCACGGCAGGCGCAGGCGGAGCGGCTGCGGACCTACGTCGAGGGCATCGAGGACCTGCGGCACGCCGACATCGGCCACTCGCTCGCCACGACGCGGGCGGCGCTGGAGCACCGAGGCGTCGTGGTCGGCGGCAACCGCGAGGAGTTCCTGACCGGCCTGGAACTCCTCGCACGCGGTGAAACCGGTCCCGGTGTCGCGCAGGCCGCCGCCGACGCCGAGGGCAAGATCGTCTTCGTGTTCCCCGGCCAGGGCTCGCAATGGGTCGGCATGGGCCGCGAGCTGCTGGAGACGAACGCGGTGTTCGCGGCGAAGTTCGCCGAATGCGAGCGCGCCACTTCGTCCTTTGTGGACTTCTCGCTGACCGAGGCGCTCGACGACGAGGACGCGCTCGCCCGGCTCGACGTGGTCCAGCCGGTGCTGTGGGCGGTGATGGTGTCGCTGGCCGCGGTGTGGCGGTCCTACGGCGTGCACCCCTCGGCCGTGGTCGGCCATTCGCAGGGCGAGATCGCCGCGGCGTGCGTCGCGGGTGGACTGTCCCTTGAGGACGGTGCGCGGGTGGTGGCGCTGCGCAGCAAGGCGCTGCTGGAGGAGCTGTTCGACAAGGGCGAGCTGGCTTCGGTGGCGCTGCCTGCCGATCAGGTCGCGGAGCGGCTCACCGAGTTCGACGGGCGGGTCGCGGTCGCCGCGATCAACGGGCCGACGTCGACGATCATCGCGGGCGACACCGAACCGCTGGCGCGCGTGTTCGACGAGTGGGAGGCGGCCGGGGTGCGCGTGCGGCGCGTTCCCGCGTCGTGCCCGTCGCACACCCAGCACGTCGAAGTGCTGCGCGAGCGCATGCGCACCGAACTCGGCCCGATCCGGCCCCGCGAGGGCGAGGTCGCGTTCTTCTCCACCGCGACCGGCACCTGGCAGGACACCGCCGGGCTGGACGCCGACTACTGGTTCGAGAACATGCGGCAGGTGGTGCGCTTCGCCGACGCCACGAAGTCTTTGTTCGGCCAGGGCTACCGGTTCTTCGTCGAGGCCAGCGCGCACCCGGTGCTCGCGGTGAGCGTGCAGGAGAACGTGGAAAGCCTCGACGGCGCTTCAGCCGCGGTCGTGGGTACCTTGCGCCGCAACGAAGGCGGGCTCGCCCGGTTCTTCACCTCGCTCGGCCAGCTCTTCGCCGAAGGGGTCACGCCGGACTGGAGCGCCGTGTTCGGAGAAGGCGCGCAGCGGGTCGAGTTGCCGACCTACGTCTTCCAGAACGAGCGCTACTGGCACTCCTCGACCACCGCCGCCGGTGACGTCACCTCCGTGGGACTCACCTCGGCCGAGCATCCGCTGCTCGGCGCCGGCGTCGATCTGCCCGACACCGACGGGTTCCTGTTCACCGGGCGGCTTTCCCTGCAGACGCACCCGTGGCTGGCCGATCACGCGGTCGCGGACACGGTGCTGGTGCCCGGTACCGCGTTCGTCGAGCTGGCGATCAGGGCGGGCGACCAGGTCGGCTGCCAGACCGTCGAAGAGCTGACGCTGCACGCGCCGGTGATCCTCGCCGCGCAGGGCGCGGTGCGCCTGCAGGTCGTGGTGGGCGCGCCGGACGAGACCGGGCGCCGGTCGTTGACCGTGCACTCCCGCGCCGAGGACGCGCCGTCGAACTCGGCGTGGACGCGCAACGCCAGCGGTTTCCTCGCCGAAGCCGAACCGGTGGGCGGATTCGACCTGGCCGCGTGGCCGCCGCCGCAGGCCGAGCCGGTCGAAGACGCCACTGGGCTCTACGGCCGCCTCACCGAACTGGGCTACCAGTACGGGCCCGCGTTCCAGGGGCTGAAGGCGGCGTGGACGCGCGGGGACGAGGTCTTCGCCGAGGTCGCGCTGCCCGAAGAACACCACGCCGACGCCGCCGGGTTCGGCGTGCACCCCGCGCTGCTCGACGCGGCGCTGCACGCGTGCAGCTTCGGCGCGCTGGTCAAGGGTGACGAGGGCATGGGCCTGCCGTTCGCGTGGACGGGCGTGTCCCTTTCCGCCGCGGGCGCCACCACGGTGCGCGTCCGGATCACCCCCGCCGGTTCCGACGGGATCTCGGTGCAGGTCGCCGACCAGACCGGCGCGCCGGTCGTCTCGGTCGAGGCGATGGTGCTGCGCCCGGTTTCGGCGGAGCAGCTCGCCGCCGCGCGCGACACCGGGCCCGACGCGTTGTACCAGCTCGACTGGACCGTCGTGGAGCCCCCGCGCGACGCGGGCACCGAAGGCTGGGTCGTGCTCGGCGAGGACCGGTTCGGCCTCGGCGACTTCCTCACCTACCCCGATCTCGCCGCGCTCATCGCCGCGGTGGACGACGGCGCGCCGGTGCCCGAGGTCGTCATCGCGCCGGAAACGGTGCCACTGAGCGGAAATCCGGCCGACGCGGCGAGGACCGCGGCCGCGAAGGCGCTCGGCCTCGCGCAGACGTGGCTGGCCGACGACCGGTTCGACGCCGCGCGCCTGGTGCTGGTGACCAGCGGCGCGGTGGCGGTTGACGCGGAATCCGATGTCACCGATCTGGCTTCGGCTTCGGCGTGGGGCCTGCTGCGCTCCGCCGAATCGGAGAACCCCGGGCGGTTCGTGCTCGCGGACCTCGACGGCCACGCGGATTCGCCGCGCGCGCTCGTCGCCGCGCTGACCACCGACGAACAGCAGCTGGCCGTGCGCGAAGGGATCGTGCGCGCGCCGAGGCTCGCCAGGGCCGGTACCGGTTCGCTGACGATCCCGGCCGACACCCGCGCGTGGCGGCTGGAAGTCAGCGAACAGGGCACGCTGGCGAACCTGGCGCTGCGGGAATGCCCCGAAGCGCTGGATGCCTTGGAGCCGGGGCAGATCCGGATCTCCGTGCGCGCGGCCGGGATGAACTTCCGTGACGTGGTGGTGGCGCTCGGCATGGTGCCGGGGCAGGACATCATGGGCAGCGAGATCGCGGGAGTCGTCACCGAAGTCGGCGAGGGCGTGACGGATCTCCAGCCCGGTTCGAAGGTGTTCGGCATCGTCGACCGCGCTTTCGGCCCGCTCGCGGTCGCCTACCGCGAAACCGTGACCCCGATCCCGGACGGCTGGACGTTCGAGCAGGCCGCTTCGACCCCGATCGTGTTCCTCACCGCCTACTACGGGCTGATCGACCTCGGCGGGTTGCGGGCGGGCGAATCCGTGCTGGTGCACTCCGCCGCGGGCGGTGTCGGGATGGCCGCGGTCCAGCTGGCCCAGCACTTCGGGGCCGAGGTCTTCGGCACCGCGAGCGCGGGCAAGTGGGACGCGCTGCGCTCGATGGGACTCGACGACGAGCACATCGCGTCCTCGCGCGATCTCGGCTTCGAGCAGGCGTTCGGCGGCGTGGACGTGGTGCTGAACTCGCTGACCCAGGACTTCGTCGACGCGTCGCTGCGGCTGCTGTCGGACGGCGGCCGGTTCCTGGAGATGGGCAAGACCGACAAGCGCGACCCGGACGAGGTCGCCGCGGCGCATCCCGGGGTGCGCTACCGCGCGTTCGACCTGATCGGCGCCTCCGCCGACCGGCTGCAGGAAATGCTGCGGGAACTGGTGGTGCTGTTCGAGCAGGGCGCGCTGAAGCCGTTGCCCGTGCGGACCTACGACGTGCGCCGCGCACCCGACGCGTTCCGGTTCCTGAGCCAGGCCAAGCACATCGGCAAGCTCGCACTGACGATGCCGCGCGAACTCGACCGCGACGGCACGGTCCTGATCACCGGCGGCACCGGCACCCTCGGCGGGCTGGCGGCGCGCCGGATGATCACCGAGCACGGCATCCGGCACCTGCTGCTGACCAGCCGCCGCGGCCCGGACGCCCCCGGCGCCGCCGAACTGGCCGCGGAGCTGACCGACCTCGGCGCCGAGGTCAGGATCGTCGCGTGCGACGTCGCGGACTTCGCGGCGACCGAGGCGCTGCTGTCCTCGATCCCGGCGGAGCACCCGCTGACCGGAGTGCTGCACACCGCGGCCGCGCTCGACGACGGCGTCGTGTCGTCGCTGACTCGAGAGCGGGTGGACGCGGTGATGCGGCCCAAGGCGGACGCCGCGTGGAACCTGCACGAGCTGACCAAGGACCTCGACCTCGCGCTGTTCGTGCTGTACTCCTCGGCCGCGTCGGTGTTCGGCGCTTCGGGTCAGGGGAACTACGCGGCCGCGAACGCGTTCCTCGACGCGCTCGCCCAGCACCGCCGCGCCGCCGGGCTGCCCGCGCAATCGCTTGCGTGGGCCATGTGGGAGCAGCGCAGCGAGCTGACCCGCCACCTCGGCGACGACCAGATGCGCAAGCGCAGCAACGACGGGTTCCCGCCGCTGACCTCCGAGCAGGGCATGGCGCTGCTCGACGTGGCCGCGGGTGTCGACGAGGCGATGCTGGTGCCGATCCAGATCGACACCGACGTGGTGCGCCGCAAGATCTCCGGTGCGGTGCCGCCGCTGCTGCGCGGGCTGATCCGCGCGACCCCGCGGCGCGTCGTGGAAGCCGGGCCGACGGTCACCGGGATGGCGGGACGGCTTTCCGGGCTGTCCGAAGGCGAACAGCACGCGCTCGTGCTCGCCGTGGTCCGGTCGAACGTCGCTTCGGTGCTGGGACACGCTTCCGCCGAGTCGATCGGCGCGGACCGCGCGTTCAAGGAACTGGGCTTCGACTCGCTCACCGCGGTCGAGCTGCGCAACCGGCTGGCCACCGCCACCGGCGTGCGGCTGCCCGCGACCGCGGTGTTCGACCACCCGTCGCCGGCCGAACTGGCCGAGTTCGTCCGCTCCGAACTGCTCGGCGTCAAGCTGGAGGAGACCGCGCCGGTGGTTTCGGCGCACCCGGCCACCGACGACGACCCGATCGTGATCGTGGGCATGGGCTGCCGCTTCCCCGGCGGCGTCGCCTCACCGGACGACCTGTGGAGGCTGGTGGATTCCGGCACCGACGCGATTTCGGAGTTCCCGACCGACCGCGGCTGGGACCTCGACGGCATCTACGACCCGGACCCGGACGTGCCGAACACGACCTACTCCACCGAGGGCGGGTTCATCTACGACATCGCGGGCTTCGACGCCGACTTCTTCGGCATCTCCCCGCGTGAAGCGCTCGCGATGGACCCGCAGCAGCGGCTGCTGCTGGAAACCTCTTGGGAGGCACTGGAACAGGCCGGGATCGACCCGTCCTCACTGCGCGGTTCTCGGACCGGCGTGTTCGTCGGCTCGTACGGGATGGGCTACGGGTGGACGCTCGAAGACGTGCCCGCCGATCTCGAAGGCTTCCTGTCCTCGGGGCAGAGCACCAGCATCATCTCCGGGCGCGTCGCCTACACGCTCGGCTTGCAGGGCCCCGCGATCACCGTGGACGCGGCGTGCGCTTCGTCGCTCGTCGCGTTGCACTGGGCGAGCCAGGCGCTCGCCGAGCAGGAGTGCTCGATGGCACTGGTCGCCGGGGTCTCGGTGATGGTGTCGCCGGGTGCGTTCACCGAGTTCAGCCGCATGCGTGGGCTGTCGAAGACCGGGCGTTCCAAGGCTTTCGCCGGTGCCGCGGACGGGATGGGCTGGGGCGAGGGCATCGGTGTGCTCGTCGTCGAGCGGCTGTCCGACGCGCGCCGCAACGGCCACGAGGTGCTCGCCGTGGTGCGGGGCTCCGCGGTCAACTCCGACGGCGCGTCCAACGGGCTGACCTCGCCGAACGGGAGGGCGCAGCAGCGCGTCATCCGCCAGGCACTGGCGAGCGCGAACCTCACCTCCGCCGAGGTCGACATGGTGGAGGCGCACGGCACCGGCACCACGCTCGGCGACCCGATCGAGGCGCAGGCCCTGCTGGCGACCTACGGCCAGGACCGGCCGTCCGACGAGCCGCTGTGGCTCGGTTCGCTGAAGTCGAACATCGGGCACACCCAGGCCGCCGCCGGGGTCGCCGGGATCATCAAGACCGTGCAGGCGCTGCGCAACGGCGTGCTCCCGAAGACACTGCACGTGGACGAGCCGACCCCGCACGTCGACTGGTCCGCGGGCGCGGTGTCCGTATTGGACGACGCACGAGCGTGGCCGGACAAGGGGCGCCCGCGCCGCGCCGGGGTGTCCGCGTTCGGGCTGTCCGGCACCAACTCGCACGTGATCCTCGAACACGAGCCGGTGCCGGCGGAGCCGTCGCCCGAACCCGCGCCGGTCGCCGGATCGGTGCCGTGGGTGCTTTCCGGCAAGACGGCCGAAGCGCTGCGCGCGCAGGCCGCCCGGCTGCGGTCCCATGTGGACGAACACGCCGAGCTTTCCCCGGTGGACGTCGCGTTCTCGCTGGCGACCACGCGCGCGTCGCTGGAGAACCGGGCCGTGGTGTTCGGCGGGGACCGCGACGAGTTCCTGCGCGGGCTCGCCGCGGTCGCCGACGGCGAATCCGTCGCCGGGGTGGTCCAGGGCGCGGCCGAGGCCGAGGGGCAGACGGTGTTCGTGTTCCCCGGCCAGGGTTCGCAGTGGACCGGGATGGCCGTGGAGCTGCTCGACACCAGCGAGGTGTTCGCGGAGCGGTTCGCCGAGTGCGAGCGCGCGCTGTCGTCCTTTGTGGACTGGTCGCTCTCGTACGCGGTGCGCGACGAGGCACTGCTGGAGCGGGTCGACGTCGTGCAGCCCGCGTTGTGGGCGGTGATGGTGTCGCTCGCCGCGGTGTGGCGGTCCTACGGTGTGGAGCCCGCCGCGGTGGTCGGGCATTCGCAGGGCGAGATCGCGGCGGCGTGTGTCGCGGGTGCACTGTCCCTTGAGGACGGTGCGCGCGTGGTGGCGTTGCGCAGCATCGCGATCTCCGACGAGCTGGCCGGTAAGGGCGGCATGGTCTCGATCGCACTGCCCGAAACCGCTGTGGTCGAGCGGATCGCGCGGTTCGGTGACCGGGTCGCGGTGGCCGCGGTCAACGGGCCCGGGGTCACCGTGATCGCCGGTGAACCCGAGGCGCTCGCCGAGATCCTCGCCGAGTGCGAGGAAGCGGAGATCCGGGCGCGCAAGATCGCCGTGGACTACGCGTCGCACACCCCGCAGGTGGAGTCCATCCGGGACCGTCTGCTGGAGGTCCTATCCCCGATCCAGCCCCGCGCGGGCGAGATCGCGTTCTTCTCCACGGTGACCGCCGACTGGCAGGACACCACCGGGCTCGACGCCGAGTACTGGGTGGAAAACCTGCGCCGCACGGTGAAGTTCGAACAGGCCACCCGCGGCCTGATCGAGCACGGCTACCGGTTCTTCGTCGAATCCAGCGCGCACCCCGTGCTGACCATCGGCGTCCAGGAAACCCTCGAAGCCACCGGCGCCACCGGCGCGGTGCTCGGCTCGCTGCGCCGCGACGAAGGCGGCCTCGACCGGTTCCACACCTCGCTCGCCGAGGCCTACGCGGCCGGTGCCGCGGTGGACTGGACCGCGGCGTTCCCCGAGGGCGCCCGGCGGGTGGCCTTGCCGACCTACGCCTTCCAGCACCGGAACTTCTGGCTGGCAGGCGAGCCGGTCCGGCCCGAGGCGCACACCGACGAGGTCGAAGCGGTGTTCTGGGACGCGGTCGAGCGCGAGGACCTCGAAGAGCTGGCGGCCACGTTGGACGTGGCGGACTCCTCGCTCGGCGAACTGCTCCCCGCGCTGTCGTCCTGGCGGCGGCA
Source organism: Amycolatopsis sp. CA-230715 (assembly GCF_018736145.1). Lineage (GTDB taxonomy): Bacteria > Actinomycetota > Actinomycetes > Mycobacteriales > Pseudonocardiaceae > Amycolatopsis. The sequence continues at coordinate 2,163,413 of NZ_CP059997.1, read as the reverse complement.
GCGGCGTGAGAAGTCCACAGTGGACAACTGGCGGTACCGGATCCGGTGGCAGCCGGTCACCGGGGCCACCGAAGACGCGCGGCTCTCGGGCACCTGGCTCGTGGTCGTCGCGGACGGCGTCGAGCACGAATGGGTCCCCGCGGCCACCGCGGCGCTCGCCGAGGCGGGTGCGCGCGTGGCCGAGGTGCGGCTGAGCGCCGACGACCGCGACCGCGACGACCTCGCGCGGCGACTGCGCGAGGCAGCGGGGGAGGAGCCCGTCGCCGGGGTGCTTTCCTTGCTGGGCTTGGACGAGCGGCCCCATCCGGAGCACCCGGTGCTGACCACCGGGCTGACCGCTTCGGTGCTGCTGGTCCAGGCGCTCGCCGAAACGGGCCTCGGCGCCAGGCTGTGGTTCGCGACCACGGGCGCGGTGTCGGTCGGCCGGTCGGACTCGCTGACCGGGCTGGCGCAGTCGCCGGTCTGGGGCCTCGCCCGCAGCGTCGGCATGGAGTACGCGGCGACCTGGGGCGGCGTGGTCGATCTGTCGGTTTCCTCGGAGGGCCGCGCCACGGCACGGCTCGTCTCGGTGCTCGCCGGGCTCGACGAGGACCAGGTCGCGCTCCGCGACTCCGGCGTGTTCGCGTGCCGCCTGGCGCACGCTCCGCTGCGCGAGTCCGCGAAGACCACCGAATGGCGGCCACGCGGCACCGTGCTGGTCACCGGCGGCACCGGCGGGCTCGGCGCGCACGCCGCGCGCTGGCTCGCCGTGCACGGCGCCGAACACCTGGTGCTGACCAGCCGCCGCGGCCGCGCCGCCGAAGGCGCCGCCGAGCTGGAAGCGGAACTGACCGGGCTCGGCGCTCAAGTCACCATCGCCTCGTGCGACGCCGCCGACCGGGACGCGCTCGCGGACCTGCTCGCCTCGCTCCCCGGTGAGCTGACCGCGGTGGTGCACACCGCCGGCGTGCTCGCCGACGGTGTGCTGTCGTCGATGGACCTGCCGCGGCTGGCCGAGACGATGTACCCCAAGGTGACCGCGGTGTGGAACCTGCACGAGCTGACGCGGGACCTCCCGCTCGACGCCTTCGTGCTGTACTCGTCGTTCTCGAGCACGCTCGGCAGCGCGGGGCAGGCGAACTACTCCGCCGCCAACGCCTTCGTCGACGCCTTCGCCCATTACCGCAGGGAACTGGGCCTGCCCGCGACGGCGATCGCCTGGGGCGCGTGGGCAGGTTCCGGTCTCGCGGTGGCCTCGGACGTGCGCAAGGACCTGCTCAGCGGGATCGGGGTGCCGTTCATGGACCCCGCCACCGCGATGCTGGGCTTCCAGCAGGCGGTCGAAGCGGACGAGACGCATCTCGCCGTGATCGACATCGACTGGCCGGTGTTCATGCCCGCGCTCGCCGAGGTGCGGCCGCGGCCGTTGTTCGACGCGCTTCCGCAAGCGCGGCAAGCACTTCAGCCCGTGGCCGCTGCCGTGGCCGAGGCCGCGGGTCCGCCGCTCGCCGGGCGGCTGGCCGGGCTCACCGGTGCCGAGCGGGAACGGGAGTTGCTTGACCTGGTGCGCGGCCAGGTCGCGGTCGTGCTCGCGCACTCCTCGGCCGAGGACGTCAGCAGGCAGCGGCCGTTCCGCGATCTCGGGTTCGACTCGCTGACCGCGCTCGAGTTCCGCAACCGCATCGCCGCGGCCACCGGGCTGAGCCTGCCGTCGACCCTGATCTTCGACTACCCCACGCCGAACGCGCTGTGCGACTTCCTGCTCGCGGAGCTGGTCGGCGAGGACGCCGCGCAGGCGGCGCAGGTCGAGCTCGCCGCGGCGAGCACCGACGAGCCCATCGCGATCATCGGGATGAGCTGCCGGTTCCCCGGCGGCGTCGGCTCGCCGGAGGACCTGTGGCGGCTGGTGGACGCCGGGATCGACGCCATGTCGGCCTTCCCTGCCGACCGCGGCTGGGAATCCGAGACGCTCTACAGCGACGACCCGGACAGCCCCGGGACCACGTATGCGACCCAAGGCGCGTTCCTCGACGACGCGGGCGGTTTCGACCCGGCGTTCTTCGACATCTCGCCGCGCGAGGCGCTGGTGATGGACCCGCAGCAGCGGTTCCTGCTGGAGGCGTCGTGGGAGGCCTTCGAACGGGCGGGGATCGACCCGACCTCGGTGCGGGGCAGCCGCACCGGCGTGTTCGCGGGCAGCAACGGGCAGGACTACCGCTACAGCATCGGGGACTCCGCCGAAGACAGCGAGGGCTACCTGATGACCGGCAACGCGGCGAGCGTGGTGTCGGGCCGGGTCTCCTACACCTTCGGGCTGGAAGGGCCCGCGGTCACCGTGGACACGGCGTGCTCGGCCTCGCTCGTGGCGCTGCACCTCGCGTGCCAGTCGCTGCGGCAGGGCGAGTGCACGATGGCGCTCGCCAGCGGTGTCACGGTGATGACGACCCCGGGCGGGTTCGTCGAGTTCTCGCGGCAGCGGGGGCTGGCTTCCGACGGCCGGTGCAAGGCGTTCGCGGCGGCCGCGGACGGCACCGGCTGGGGTGAAGGTGTCGGCGTGCTGCTCGTCGAGCGGCTCTCCGATGCCCGGCGCAACGGGCACCAGGTGCTGGCCGTGGTCCGGGGCTCCGCGATCAACCAGGACGGCGCGTCGAACGGGTTGACCGCGCCGAACGGTCCTTCGCAGCAGCGGGTGATCCGGCAGGCGCTGGCCAGCGCGCGCCTGGCACCGTCCGAAGTGGACGCTGTGGAAGCGCACGGCACGGGCACCGCGCTCGGTGATCCGATCGAGGCGCAGGCGTTGCTGGCGACCTACGGCCAGGATCGTGAGCGTCCGTTGTGGCTGGGTTCGGTGAAGTCGAACATCGGGCACACGCAGGCGGCGGCGGGTGTGGCCGGGGTGATCAAGATGGTCGAGGCGATGCGCCACGGCGTGCTGCCGAGGACGCTGCACGTCGACGAGCCGACCCCGCACGTGGACTGGACGACCGGCGCGGTCTCGCTGCTCACCGATACGACGCCGTGGCCGGAGAGCGGCGGCCCGCGCCGTGCCGGGATCTCCTCCTTCGGCATCAGCGGCACCAACGCGCACGTCATCATCGAGCAGGCACCACCGGTGCCGGAGGTGCCGGAGCGCACGCCGGTGCACCGCGTGCTGCCGTGGCCCCTGGCGGGCAAGACCGAGAAGGCGCTGCGGGCGCAGGCGGCCAGGCTTTTGTCCACAGTGGACGACTTCGCCGATCTCGACGTGGCCTACTCGCTGGCCACCTCCCGCGCGGCGCTGGAGCACCGCGCGGTGGTGGTCGCGGCCGACCGCGACGAGTTCCGGCGCGGGCTGACCGCGCTCGCCGAGGGCGACTCGGTGTCCACTGTGGTCACCGGAGACGCCTACGGCGACACGAGGTCGGCGGTGCTGTTCTCCGGCCAGGGTTCGCAGCGCGCGGGTATGGGCAAGGAGCTATATGGGGAGTTCCCCGTTTTCGCGGACGCGCTCGACGCCGTGTGTGCGGAACTGGACAGGTCCCTGGATCGTCCGCTGAAGGAGCTGATGTTCGCCGAGGCGGGCTCGGAGGACGCGGCGCTGCTGGACCAGACCCAGTACACGCAGGTGTCCCTGTTCGCACTCGAAGTCGCGTTGTACCGGCTCGTCGAGTCGTGGGGCATCCGCCCGGACTTCGTTGCCGGGCATTCGATCGGTGAACTCACCGCCGCGCACGTCGCGGGTGTGCTGTCCCTTGAGGACGCCGCGGCACTGGTGGTGGCGCGGGGCCGGTTGATGCAGGCCCTGCCTTCCGGCGGCGCGATGCTTTCCGTGCAGGCGAGCGAGGACGAGATCGCGCCACTGGTGGTGGGACTCGAGGACAAGGTGTCGATCGCGGCGGTCAACGGCCCGGCTTCGGTCGTGATCGCGGGCGACGAGGACGTGATCGCCGGGTTCGAGTCGGCGTGGGAGTGGAAGACGAAGCGGCTCACCGTGTCGCACGCGTTCCACTCGCCGCACATGGAGCCGATGCTGGCGGAGTTCCGCGCCATCGCCCGGAACCTGAGCTTCCAGGCGCCGAAGATCCCCGTGGTGTCCACTGTGCCCGGTGGGGTCGGGGACGTGACCGACCCCGAGTACTGGGTGCGGCACGTGCGCGAAGCGGTGCGCTTCGCCGACGCCGTGCGGCGCCTGGAAGACCAGGGCGTCTCGGCGTTCCTGGAACTGGGCCCCGACGGCGTGCTGACCGGCATGGCGCGGGATTGTCTTGCCGGGGAACGGGTTTCGCTGGTGACGGCGCTGCGGCGCGACCGCGACGAGGTGCGCACGATCACCGCCGCGGTGGCCGGGCTCCACGTCCGCGGCGTGCCGGTGGACTGGACGGCGCTGTTCGCCGGAACCGGCGCGCGCACCGTCGACCTGCCCACCTACGCCTTCCAGCACCAGGTGTTCTGGCCGAAGTACGTGCCGGGCGCGACCGCGAAGGGCGATGCCGGCAGCCTCGGCCTCGCCTCACCGGATCACCCGCTGCTCGGCGCGGTGGTGGAACTGGCCGGCGAGGACGGGTTCCTGTTCACCGGCAGGCTTTCCCGGCCGACACTGCCGTGGCTCGGCGACGACGCCGACGGGCCCGACGCTGCGGTGCCGACTGTGTCTTCCTCGGTGTTCCTCGAACTCGCGGTGCGCGCGGGCGACCAGGTCGGCTGCGGCCACCTGGCGGAGCTGACCCTGCGGGAGCCGCTGGTGCTGCCCGAGCGCGGCGGGGTGCGCCTGCAGGTCACCGTCGCGGCAGGGGACGAGTCGGGGCGGCGGGCACTGGAAGTGTTCTCCCGCAACGATGACGAGGACGGCGCGTGGTCCTGCCACGCCAGCGGCGTACTGGCCCCGGCGGAACCGATCGCCGCGGCCGAACTCGCGGAATGGCCGCCCGCGAAGGCCACCCCGGCCCCGGAGGAAGCGTTCGGCGCCGTCCGTGCCGTGTGGACGACCGAGGACGCGCTGTTCGCGGAGATCGTCCTCCCCGAGGAGCACCGCGACGACGCGTTCGCTCTGCACCCGGCGCTCCTGGAGGCGCTGCGCCCCGGCAGGCTGATCGGGGATGAGTCGCTGGTTCCCCAGACGTGGCAAGGGTTCCGGCTGCACGCCGTCGGCGCGTCGTCGGTGCGTGCGCGGATCTCGCGCGCGGGTTCCGGCGCCGTGTCGATCGACCTCGCCGACGAGACGGGCGCGCCGGTGGCCACGGTCGCCTCGCTGACCTTGCGGGAAGCGCCCGCGGACCGGTTCGGCGCGCTGCGCGGCGGGCGGAACGGGTCGCTGTACCGCGTCGACTGGACGGAGGTGCCCGGCCGCGACTGGGCGCCGGGCGCGCCGCTGGCCGTACTCGGCGACGCGATCGACGGCGTGACCGGTGCCGAGTCCTATGTGGACCTTGCCTCGCTCGCCGCCGCCGTCGACGCGGGTGCGCCGAGTCCCGAGGCCGTGCTCGTCCGGGTCGCCGACCCGACCGGGGCCGTCGATGCCACCGGCATCGCGGCCGGGGTCAGGCAGGTCACCGGCCGCGTGCTGGCGCTCCTGCAGCAGTGGCTGGCCGACGACCGGTTCGCCGCGTCGAAGCTGGTGCTCGTCACCGGCGGCGCGGTCGCGGCGGTCCCTGCCGATTCCCCGAACCTGGTCACCGCGCCGGTGTGGGGCCTGGTCAAGGCGGCGCAGGCGGAACACCCCGACCGGCTCGCGCTGGTCGACGTGCCCGGCGGGGCCGAATGGCCGCGCGTGCTCGGCGCGGTGTTCGAGTCCGGTGAGCACCAGCTCGCCGTCCGGGACGGGGCGCTGCGCGCGCCGCGCCTCGTGCGGGAGCAGGTGACCGTCGACGTCGACACTGGCACCGCCGGCGCCTTCGACCCGGAGGGCACCGTGCTGGTCACCGGCGCGACCGGCGGGCTCGGCGCGCTGTTCGCCCGGCACCTGGTCACCGAGTACGGGGCGAGGCACCTGGTGCTGGCCAGCCGGTCCGGCCGGGCCGCCGAGGGCGCGGCCGAGCTGGAGAAGGACCTGGCCGAACTCGGTGCGGAGGTTTCGCTCGTCGCCTGCGACGTCGCGGATCGGACGGCACTGGCCGGGCTGCTCGACGGGATCGGCTCCGCGCACCCGTTGACCGCCGTGGTGCACACCGCCGGTGTGCTCGACGACGGCGTCACCGGCGCGCTCACCCCGGAGCGGCTCGACACCGTCCTGCGGCCGAAGGTGGACGCGGCGCTGAACCTGCACGAGCTGACCGAGGACCTCAAGCTCAGCGAGTTCGTGCTGTTCTCGGCGGCGGGCAGCGTGCTCGGCGCCGCGGGGCAGGGCAACTACGGCGCGGCGAACACCTTCCTCGACGCGCTGGCCCAGCACCGCAGGGCGCGCGGCATGGTCGGCAGGGCGCTGGCGTGGGGCCTGTGGGCGCAGACCGCCGGGATGGCGGGCGAGCTCACCGCCGGGCAGCTCGCCAGGATGGACCGCGGCGGGGTCAAGCCGCTGTCGGACGAGCAGGGGCTCGCCCTGTTCGACCTCGCTCGCGAGGCGGGCGAGGCGGCGCTGCTGCCGGTGCGGCTCGACCTCACCGCGTTGCGCGCGGAGCTCGGTGGCTCGGTGCCCCCGCTGCTGCGCGGGCTGCTCGGCGACGGAACCGCCAGGCCTGCCGCGGGCAAAGCAGCTGCTCAGCCGGATCTGTCCGCGGAGCTGGCGGGCCTGTCCGAAGCCGAGCGGCGGCGCGCCGTGCTGCGGCTGGTCCGCACGCAGGTCGCGACCGTCCTCGGCCACGACGACCAGTCCGCGGTCGAGGTCAACCGGGGCTTCCTGGAAATGGGCTTCGACTCGCTGACCGCGGTGGACCTCCGCAACCGGCTCACCGCGCTGACCGGGCGGCCGCTCCCGGCGACCCTGCTGTTCGACTACCCGTCACCGGGGGAGCTCGCCGAGCACCTCACCGCGGAGCTCGGGCAGGTCGACGGCGGCGACGGCGGCTCGCTGCACGCCGATCTCGAACGGCTCGAACGGTCCGTCTCCGCGGCCGCGGTCGACGACGGGCAGCGTGGGGAGATCGCGACCAGGCTGCGCGCGCTGCTCGCTCAGCTCACGCCGGGTTCGGAAGAGGTCTCGGTGGCGGATCAGCTCGACGCGGCCACCGATGACGAGATCTTCGAATTCATCGACAACAACTTGGATGCCTAGTAATAAGGGGTCAGTGAAATGAACAGAAATAAAGGGAATGGGATATTCGAATTCCCTTAGGGGTGCGTAGGGGCCGGTAGGGGTTGTTCCGAATCGGGGCTCTCAATAGCATCTCAAACCAGGATTGCGATAAGTTTCCGCGTTTTGGTGTCCTGCGGTGAGAGTCCTGGAGGGTCGCGGTCGATCTGGGCAGGGGCCTCTGCCGGAGGTGAGGGGGTATTGCCCGGAATGAGCCTGCTCGAGCGTGGTCCCGAGTGGTGGGACCGCCCTACCCCGGCCCGGGGCCGGTGACCTTGATTACGGTGCTCGCCCCCGTTTCGCTCCGCACCCGTCCCGTGCCTGTCACATCCCGGCGGAACCCCTTCCCGGTCCTCTGCCGTGCTGTCTGCCCGAAGAGGTGGAACTGAATGTCGAATGAGCAGAAGCTGCGCGACTACCTCAAGCGGGTGACAGCGGATTTACACCAGGTGCGGCAACGGCTCAGCGAGGTCGAGGACAACGAGCGCGAGCCCATCGCGATCGTCGGGATGAGTTGCCGGTTTCCCGGCGGGGTGAACTCGCCCGAAGGGCTGTGGCGGCTGCTGGCCGACGGCACGGACGCGATGTCGGGGTTCCCGGGCAACCGGGGCTGGGACGTCGACGCCCTGTTCGACCCGGACCCGGACCACCGCGGGACGGCGTACGTGCGCGAGGGCGGTTTCGTGCACGACGCGGGCGGCTTCGACGCGTCGCTGTTCGGCATCTCACCCCGCGAGGCGGCCGCGATGGACCCGCAGCAGCGGCTGCTGCTGGAGGCGTCGTGGGAGGTGTTCGAGCGGGCGGGGATCGACCCGACCTCGGTGCGGGGCAGCCGCACCGGCGTGTTCGCGGGGACCAGCGGCCAGGACTACGGCTCCGAGCTGACCTCGATCCCGCCGGAGGTGGAGGGCTACCTCGGCACCGGGCTCGCGGCCGCGGTGCTGTCCGGCCGGGTCGCCTACACCTTCGGGCTGGAAGGACCCGCGGTCACCGTCGACACGGCGTGCTCGTCGTCGCTGGTGGCGCTGCACCTCGCCGCGCAGGCGCTGCGCAACGGCGAGTGCACGATGGCACTCGCGGGCGGGGTCACCGTGATGACCACGCCCGGCACGTTCGTCGAGTTCTCGCGGCAGCGGGGATTGGCTTCCGACGGCCGGTGCAAGGCGTTCGCTGCGGCCGCCGACGGCACCGGCTGGGGCGAGGGCGTCGGCGTGCTGCTCGTCGAGCGGCTGTCGGACGCGCGGCGCAACGGGCACGAGGTGCTGGCGCTGCTGCGCGGTTCCGCGGTCAACCAGGACGGCGCCAGCAGCGGGCTGACCGCGCCGAACGGTCCGTCGCAGCAGCGGGTGATCCGGCAGGCGCTGGCCAGCGCGCGGCTCTCACCGTCGCAAGTGGACGTGGTCGAGGCGCACGGCACGGGGACCACGCTGGGCGATCCGATCGAGGCGCAGGCGTTGCTGGCGACTTACGGTCAGGATCGTGAGCGTCCGTTGTGGTTGGGTTCGGTGAAGTCGAACATCGGGCACACGCAGGCGGCCGCGGGTGTGGCGGGCGTGATCAAGATGGTCGAGGCGATGCGCCACGGCGTGCTGCCGAAGACACTGCACGTCGATGAGCCGACCCCGCAGGTGGACTGGTCGAGCGGCGCGGTGTCGCTGCTGACCGACAGCGTCGCATGGCCCGAGACGGGGGCGCCCCGCCGTGCCGCCGTTTCCGCTTTCGGCGTCAGCGGGACCAATGTGCACACGGTGCTCGAACAGGCTCCGGTAGACGACGCAGCTGAAGAACCGCGGGTACCGGTGACCCGCCCGGTGCCGTGGGTGCTGGCGGGGCGCACGGACGAGGCGCTGCGCGCACAGGCCGCCGAGCTGGCGTCCACTGTGGATGGTCTGGCTCCGGCCGACGTCGCGTTCTCGCTCGCGACCACGCGCGCGGCACTGGAACGGCGCGCGGTCGTGGTCGGCAGGGACTCCGACGAGTTCCTCCGCGGCCTGCGCGCGCTGGCCGAGGGATCGGTGGCCCCGAACCTCGTCACCGGGGCATCCCGTGACGACGCTTCGCTGGCCGTGTTGTTCTCGGGTCAGGGTTCGCAGCGTGCGGGGATGGGCCGGGAGCTATATGGGGAGTTCCCCGTTTTCGCTTCCGCGCTGGACGCGGTGTGTGCGGAACTGGACCGGCACCTGGACCGGTCGATCAAGGAGCTGATGTTCGCCGAGGACGGTGAGCCGCTCAACCAGACGCAGTACACGCAGGCTTCGTTGTTCGCGCTGGAGGTCGCGCTCTACCGGCTTGTCGAGTCGTGGGGTATTCGCCCGGACTTCGTGACGGGGCATTCGATCGGGGAGCTCACCGCCGCGCACGTGGCCGGTGTTCTTTCGCTGCCGGACGCCGCCGTGCTGGTCGCCGCGCGGGGCCGTTTCATGCAGGCGCTGCCCGCAGGCGGGGCGATGCTTTCGGTGCAGGCCACCGAAAACGAGATCAAGCCCTTGCTGGAGGGGCTTGAGGACAAGGTTTCGATCGCGGCGGTCAATGGGCCGAGGTCGGTCGTGGTCGCGGGTGATGAGGATGTGATCGCCGGGTTCGAGTCGGCGTGGATCTGGAAGACCAAGCGCCTCACGGTGTCGCACGCGTTCCATTCGCCGCGGATGGAACCGATGCTGGCGGATTTCCGCACCATCGCGCAGGCCGTGACGTTGCAGGCACCGCGGATCCCGGTGGTGTCCAACGTGACCGGGGAAACCGCGGACGTCACCGATCCCGAGTACTGGGTCCGCCACGTGCGCGAGACCGTGCGGTTCGCCGACGGCGTCCGGTACCTGGAAGGCCAAGGTGTATCGGCGTTCCTGGAGCTGGGTCCGGACGGGATCCTCACCGGAATGGCGGCGGAGTCCCTTTCGGACGCCGCGCTGGTGCCCGCCCTACGACGTGACCGCGATGAAGCCGAGGTGCTGACTGTCGCATTGGGCCGGTTGCACGCCGCCGGGGTGCGGATCGACTGGCCCGCGTACTTCGACGGCACCGGCGCGCACCGCGTGGACCTGCCGACCTACGCCTTCCAGCACGAGCACTACTGGCTGGAGAACCCGGACGAGCCCGCGCGGGAAGCCGACGAGGTCGACGGCCACTTCTGGGACGCGGTCGAGCGGGAGGACCTGCAGGTGCTGGCGAGCACGTTGCAGGTGGGGGTGGATGATCCGCTCAGCGCGGTGCTGCCCGCGTTGTCGGCATGGCGCCGTCGGCGCCGTGAGCAGTCCACTGTGGATGGTTGGCGGTACGGTGTCGCGTGGCGCGCGATCGCTGATCCGGCGCCGGCGCTGTCCGGTACGTGGCTGCTGGTGCTCCCCGACGAGGGCCGGTTCGACGAAGCGGAACGCGTCCTGCGGGACAGCGGCGCACAGGTGCGTCCGCTCGTCCTCGCCGAGGCTGATCTCGACCGCTCGTCGCTGGCCGCCGAGCTGGCCGAACTCGCCGCCGACGGCCCGTTCGCCGGTGTGCTTTCCCTGCTCGGCCTCGACGAACGGCCGCACGCCGAGTTCCCGGTGCTGCCGCTCGGGCTGTCCGGCACCTTGACCCTGGTGCAGGCGCTCGAAGAATCCGGTGTGGATGGTCCGTTGTGGACGGTGACCAGCGGTGCGGTCACCACGGGCGACGGTGCGCCGGTCAACCCTGTCCAGGCCCAGATCTGGGGACTCGCGCGGACGGTGCCCCTGGAGCACCCCGAGCGCTGGGGCGGCCTGGTCGACCTGCCGTCCGAAGCGGACGAACGCGCGTGGTCGCGGCTGGCGGGGGTGCTGGCCGCCGGTGGTGGTGAGGACCAGGTCGCGGTGCGGGCGTCCGGGGTGTTCGGCCGCCGCTTGGTGCACGCGCCCGCCGCGGACGAGGCGGCGTGGTCCTGCGACGGCACGGTTCTGGTGACCGGTGGTACGGGTGCGTTGGGTGCGCGGGTGGCGCGGTGGTTGGTGGCCAGCGGTGCTGAGCATGTGGTGTTGACTTCGCGCCGGGGCTCGGATGCCGAGGGCGCGCCGGAGCTGGAGGCGGAACTCGTCGCGGCGGGTGCGCGGGTGACGATCGCGGCGTGCGACGTGGCCGATCGGGAAGCGGCGGCCGAGCTGGTGGGCTCGCTGACCGAGTTGTCGGCGGTGTTCCACGTGGCGGGCGTGGTCGATGACGGGGTGCTGGATTCGCTGACGCTGGAGCGGGTGGCGCGAGTTCTTCAGCCGAAGGTCGCGGGTGCGGTGAACCTGCACGAGCTGACCGCGGGTATGGACCTGTCCGCGTTCGTGCTCTTCTCTTCTTTCTCCGGCACGATGGGGAGTCCGGGGCAGGCCGGGTACGCCGCCGCGAACGCTTTCCTGGACGCACTTGCCGAGCAACGGCACGCCGAAGGACTCCCCGCGACTTCGATCGCCTGGGGGCCGTGGGCGGGTGCGGGAATGGCCGCCGCGGACGCGGTCACCAACCGGGGCAGCGCGCACAGCATGCCGCTGCTCGACCCGGAGCTGGCGCTGACCGCGATGGGCCGGATCCTGGCGCGGGACGAGACCTGCGTCGGGATCGTCGACCTGGACTGGACGAAGTTCGCCGCCGGGCTGCCGTCGGACACGCCGGTCCCGCTGCTCGACGAAATCCCCGACGTCCGCCGTGCCCTCGAAGCGGCGAAGTCCGATTCGGACACTGCCGCCGTCCCCGCTGCTTCCGCACTGGCACGGCGCCTGACCGGGCTTTCCCGCACCGAGCGGGTCGACGTGCTGCTCGACGTGGTGCGCACGCAGGCGGCCGTGGTGCTCGGCCACCAGCACGGCGGCCAGATCGAACCGGACCGCGCCTTCCGCGACCTCGGCTTCGATTCGTTGAGCGCCTTGGAGTTCCGCAACCAGCTCGGCGCCGCCGTCGTGCTGAGCCTCCCGGCGACACTGATCTTCGACTACCCGACGCCGCTGGCGCTCGCCGAACACCTCGCGGGCGCGGCACTGGGCGCCGACTCCGCGCCGGTCGCCGCGGCCGCGACCGACGAGCCGATCGCGATCATCGGGATGAGCTGCCGGTTCCCCGGTGGCGTCAGCACCCCCGAGCAGCTCTGGGAGCTGCTGGTCTCGGGAACCGACGCGCTCACGGAGTTCCCCGCCGACCGCGGCTGGGACATCGAGCGGCTCTACCACCCCGACCGCGACGCGAACGAACCGGGAACGAGCTACACCCGCGAAGGCGGATTCCTCGACGACGCGGCGGGTTTCGACTCGAACTTCTTCGGCATCTCCCCGCGCGAAGCCCTGGCCATGGACCCGCAGCAGCGCCTGCTGCTGGAAGCGTCGTGGGAAGCGTTCGAGCGCGCCGGGATCGACCCGGCCGCGATGCGCGGCAGCCAGACCGGGGTGTTCGCGGGGTCCAGCGGTCAGGACTACCTGAACGTGGTGGCCGAGTCCGCGACCGGTCTCGGCGGCCACCTCGGCACCGGCAACGCGGCGAGCGTCGCTTCCGGACGGGTTTCCTACACCTTCGGGTTCGAAGGCCCCGCGATGACGGTGGACACCGCGTGCTCGTCGTCGCTGGTGGCGCTGCACCTGGCCTGCCAGTCGCTGCGGCAGGGCGAGTGCACGATGGCCCTCGCCGGCGGTGCCACGGTGATGGCGACGCCGGGTCTGTTCGTGGAGTTCAGCGCCCAGCGCGGGCTCGCCACCGACGGCCGGTGCCGTGCCTTCGCCGACTCGGCGGACGGTACGGGCTGGGGTGAAGGCGTCGGCCTGCTCCTCGTGGAGCGGCTGTCGGACGCCCAGCGCAACGGGCACCCGATCCTCGCCGTGGTTCGCGGTTCCGCGGTGAACCAGGACGGTGCGTCGAACGGGTTGACGGCGCCGAACGGTCCTTCGCAGCAGCGGGTTATCCGTCAGGCGCTGGCGAATGCACGGCTTGAAGCGTCCGATGTGGACGCGGTGGAGGCGCACGGAACCGGGACCACCCTTGGCGATCCGATCGAGGCGCAGGCGCTGCTCGCGACCTACGGGCAGGGCAGGAAAGAGCCGTTGTGGCTGGGTTCGGTCAAGTCGAACATCGGGCACACGGTCGCCGCGGCGGGCGTGGCCGGGGTCATCAAGATGGTCCTCGCCCTGCGGCACGGCGTGCTGCCGAAGACGCTCCACGTCGACGAGCCGTCGTCCCATGTGGACTGGTCGTCGGGCGCGGTGTCGCTGGTGACCGAGTCGATGCCGTGGCCGGAGACGGGGCATCCGCGCCGGGCCGGGATCTCTTCGTTCGGGTTCAGCGGCACCAACGCGCACACCGTGCTGGAACAGGCCCCCGAGGCGGAACCGGTCCGTGACGGCGCACCGGCGCCCGACGGCGTGGTGCCCTGGGTGCTGTCCGCGCGCGGTCCGTCCGCGTTGCGCGCGCAGGCCGCTCGCCTGCTGTCGCACACCGGTGCGCACCCCGAACTGAACACGGCCGACATCGCCTTCTCACTGGCCGCCACACGATCCACCCTGGACACCCGTGCCGTCGTGCTCGGTGCCGACCGGGAGGAACTGCTCGCCGGACTGGCCGCGCTCGCCGGGGGCGACGCGGCGGCGAACGTCGTCGAAGGCCTGCCTGGGGGAGCCTCGGGCAAGGTCGCGTTCGTGTTCCCCGGTCAGGGTTCGCAGTGGGTGGGCATGGCGACGGACCTGCTGTCGTCCAGTGCGGTGTTCGCTTCCCGGTTTGCTGAGTGTGAGCACGCGTTATCGTCCTTTGTGGACTGGTCGCTGACCGAAGCCGTGCGGGATGAGGCGCTGCTGGAGCGGGTGGATGTCGTGCAGCCCGTGTTGTGGGCGGTCATGGTGTCACTGGCCGAGGTCTGGCGTTCATACGGTGTCGAACCGGCTGCGGTGGTGGGGCATTCGCAGGGTGAGATCGCGGCGGCGGTGGTCGCGGGTGCGTTGTCCCTTGAGGACGGTGCCCGCGTGGTCGCGTTGCGTAGCCAGACGATTCGGGACGAGCTGGCCGGTCAGGGCGGCATGGTTTCCATCGCCCAGCCGGAGAGTGCTGTGGTGGAGCGGATTGCTCGGTTCGGTGATCGGGTCGCGGTGGCCGCGGTCAACGGTCCCGGAACCACGGTCATCGCGGGTGAACCCGAGGCGCTCGCTGAGATCCTGGCCGAGTGCGAAGCCGAAGAGGTGCGGGCGCGGAAGATCGCCGTGGATTATGCGTCGCACACGCCGCAGGTGGAGTCCATTCGCGACCGCCTGCTGGATGTCCTGGACCCGATCCAGCCTCGCACCGGCGAGGTCGGGTTCTTCTCGACTCTGACCGGCGATTGGCAGGACACCACCGGGCTGGATGCCCGGTATTGGGTGGAGAACCTGCGTCATACGGTGAAGTTCGAGCAGGCGACTCGGGCCCTGTCCGAGCAGGGGTATGGGTTCTTCGTCGAGTCCAGTGCGCATCCGGTGCTGACGATGAGCGTGCAGGAAACTCTCGACACCCTGGAAACCGAGGGTGTCGCGGTCGGGACCCTGCGCCGCAACGAAGGCGGTGTGGACCGCTTCCTGACCTCCCTCGGCGAGGCGTACGTCCAAGGGCTCACCGTCGACTGGGCCTCGTCGTTCGACGGGGCCGCGCGCGTCGACTTGCCGACCTACGCCTTCCAGCACGAGCGGTACTGGCCCGAACCGGTCGCCGCCGAGCCGGTCGCGACCACCGACCCGATGGCGGACCGGTTCTGGGAACTCGTCGAGAACGAGGACCTGGAAAACCTCGTCGGCACCCTCGATGTGAACCGCGACGCACCGCTGCACGACGTGCTCCCCGTCCTTTCGGCATGGCGCAGGGAACACCGCGAACAGTCCGTTGTGGACGGATGGCGGTACCGCATCACCTGGAAGCGCCTCGGCGCGGACGTGCCGCCGAGCCTTTCGGGCACCTGGCTGGTACTCGGATCCGACGGAAGCGATCGGGGCGCCATCGACGCGCTGCGGCGCCACGGCGCGCGCACCGTCGAAGTGACCCCCGCCGACCTGGCCGACCGCGAAACGATGGCGGCGGCGGTGCGCGAGGCGATGGACGGGGCCGGGGTGACCCCGGCCGAGGTGATCGGTGTCTGGTCGCTCCTCGCGCTCGCCGAGAACCCGCTGCCCGATCTCCCCGCGGTGCCGTCCGGTATGGCGGGCACGCTGACCTTGTTGCAGGCGCTGGGCGATCTCCGCGTCGACGCTCCACTGTGGTGCGCCACCCGCGGCGCGGTCGCGGTGACCGGGGCGGACCCGGTCGACCACCCCGGCCAGGCACTCGTGTGGGGTCTCGGCCGGATCGCCGGACTGGAGTACGAACAGCGCTGGGGCGGCCTCGTCGACCTGCCGGACGCGGTGGGCGAAACCGCGCAGGACCGGCTCGCCGGAGTCCTTTCCGGACGCGGCGTCGAAGACCAGCTCGCCATCCGGGAGTCCGGTGTGTACGGACGGCGGCTGGTGCGCGCGCGTGCGGGCGAGACCCCGGTGAAACGCGCGTGGCGGCCGACCGGCACCGCGCTCGTCACCGGCGGCACCGGCGCGCTTGGCGGGCAGGTCGCCCGCTGGCTCGCCGAAAACGGCGCCGAACACCTGCTGCTGCTGAGCCGTCGCGGCTCCGACGCACCCGGCGCGGCCGAGCTGACCGACGAGCTGACCGCGCTCGGCGCGCGGGTCACGATCGCGGCGTGCGATGTGTCCGATCGCGACTCCCTCGCCGCCGTGCTCGCCGAGATCCCGGCCGAATACCCGCTCACCTCCGTGCTGCACACCGCGGCCGTGCTCGACGACACCGTGCTCGAACTCCTCGAACCGGCCCAGATCGACCGGGTGCTGCGGGTCAAGATGCGCGCCGCGGAGAACCTGCACGAGCTGACCGGCGAGCTTTCCGCGTTCGTGCTGTTCTCCTCGCTCTCCGGCACGCTCGGCGCGTCCGGGCAGGGCAACTACGCCCCCGGCAACGCCTACCTGGACGCGCTCGCCCACCACCGCCGAGCGCGCGGCCAGGTCGCCACCTCGGTCGCGTGGGGTCCGTGGGACGGCGGCGGCATGGCCGAGTCCGGTATCGGCGAGATCGCCAGCAGGCACGGCGTGCCACCGATGTCGCCCGAACTCGCGGTGATCGCGCTGCAGCAAGCACTCGACCGCGACGAGACCTTCCTGACCGTCGCGGACATCAACTGGGAGCGGTACGTCGTCGCCTACACCGCGACCCGCCCCACCGGGCTCTTCGACGAACTGGCCGAGGTCACCAGGCTCCTGGCCGCCAAGACCGACACCGCGGGCGGCGAGCGCGAGGACGCGCCTTCGGAACTCGCGGGTAGGCTCGCCGGGCTCGGCGCCGCGGAGCAGAACCGGCTCCTGCTCGAACTCGTGCGCGGCCACGTCGCCACGGTCCTCGGCTACTCCTCGGCGGACGCGGCCGACGAACGGCGCTCCTTCAAGGACCTCGGGTTCGATTCGGTCACCGCCGTCGAACTCCGCAACCGGCTCGGCGGCGCCACCGGGCTGCGGCTCCCCGCGACGCTCGTGTTCGACTACCCCGCGCCCGCCGACCTCGCCGCGTACCTGCGCACCGAAATCCTCGGCGCGCTGCCCGATTCTCCTGTTACCACAACGGTTTCGGTGGTGGCGGATGAGCCGGTGGCGATTGTGGCGATGAGTTGTCGTTTTCCGGGTGGGGTGGGTTCTCCGGAGGATTTGTGGCGGTTGGTGTCGGGGTCTGGTGATGCGATTGGGGAGTT
The DNA here is from genome assembly GCF_018736145.1 of Amycolatopsis sp. CA-230715. GTDB lineage: Bacteria > Actinomycetota > Actinomycetes > Mycobacteriales > Pseudonocardiaceae > Amycolatopsis. Next base: position 2,146,512 of record NZ_CP059997.1, on the reverse strand, counting down.
GCCGTCGGATCGTGGGTGGGATTTGGCGGCGTTGTTCGATGATGATCCTGGTCGGGCTGGGACGTCGTATTCGCGTGCTGGTGGGTTTTTGTATGAGGCCGCGGAGTTCGATCCGGGGTTGTTCGGGATTTCGCCGCGTGAGGCCCTAGCCATGGATCCGCAGCAGCGGTTGGTGTTGGAGGCGGCGTGGGAGGTTTTCGAGCGGGGTGGGATCGATCCGTTGTCGTTGCGGGGCAGTGACGCGGGGGTGTTCCTCGGCGCCTGCTCCCAGGGCTACGGATCGGACATCATCGAGGCACCCGAAGGCGTGGAAGGCTACTTCGTCACCGGTGCTGCGACCAGCGTGATGTCCGGGCGGATCGCCTACACCCTCGGGCTCGAAGGCCCCGCGATGACCGTCGACACGGCGTGCTCGTCGTCGCTGGTCGCGCTGCACCTCGCCGCGCAGGCACTGCGTGCGGGCGAGTGCTCGCTCGCGGTCGCCGGTGGGGTCACCGTGATGTCCACACCGGGTTCGTTCTCGGAGTTTTCGCGGCAGCGCGGGCTCGCGGCGGACGGCAAGTGCAAGGCGTTCGCGGCTTCCGCGGACGGCTTCGGCCAGGGCGAAGGCCTCGGGCTGCTCCTGATGGAGCGCCTGTCCGACGCGAAGCGCAACGGGCACCAGGTGCTGGCGGTCCTGCGCGGGTCCGCGGTCAACCAGGACGGTGCGTCGAACGGGCTGACCGCGCCGAACGGCCCTTCGCAGCAACGCGTCATTCGCCAGGCCCTTGCCAACGCGCGGCTCGAACCGTCCGAAGTGGATGCGGTAGAAGCGCACGGCACGGGAACTTCGCTCGGCGACCCGATCGAGGCGCAGGCGGTGCTGGCGACCTACGGCCAGGGCCGCGACGAGCCGGTGTGGCTGGGTTCGGTGAAGTCGAACATCGGTCACGCGCAACAAGCGGCCGGGGTGGCCGGTGTGATCAAGATGGTCCTCGCCATGCGGCACGGCGTGCTCCCGCCGACCCTGCACGTCGACGAGCCGACGCCGCACGTGGACTGGTCCTCCGGCGCGGTATCGCTGGTGACCGAGTCCATGCCGTGGCCGGAGACGGGGCGCCCGCGCCGGGTCGGGGTGTCGTCGTTCGGATTCAGCGGGACGAACGCGCACGCGATCCTGGAGCAGGCGGAACCGGTCGAGGTTCCCGCCGCCGAGCCGTTCACGGGCGTCGTGCCGTGGGTGCTCTCGGGCAAGACCGATGCCGCCCTGCGTGCACAGGCCAATCGGCTCGCCTCCTTCGCGGCCGAGCACGGTGAACTGTCCGCGGCGGACGTCGGCCTTTCCCTGACGGCCACTCGGTCCGCGCTGGAAAGCCGCGGTGTCGTGATCGGTTCGGATCCCGAAGCACGCCTGGAGGGCCTGCGCGCGCTGGCTTCCGGCGAGGTCGCGCCGAACTCTGTCGCCGGGGTGGCGGATGTGCGGGGCAAGGTCGTGTTCGTGTTCCCTGGTCAGGGTTCGCAGTGGGTCGGCATGGCGGTGGACCTGCTGTCGTTCAGTGCGGTGTTCGCTTCCCGGTTTGCCGAGTGTGAGCGGGCGTTGTCGTCCTTTGTGGACTGGTCGTTGACCGAGGTGGTCGGTGACGAGGGCGCGTTGGAGCGGGTGGATGTGGTGCAGCCGGTGTTGTGGGCTGTGATGGTGTCGTTGGCCGCGGTGTGGCGTTCCTTTGGTGTGGAGCCTGCTGCGGTGGTGGGTCATTCGCAGGGTGAGATCGCGGCGGCGGTGGTCGCGGGTGCGCTGTCTCTTGAGGACGGTGCTCGTGTGGTGGCGTTGCGGAGTCAGGCGATTCGGGATGAGCTGGCGGGTAAGGGCGGCATGGTTTCCATCGCTCAGCCGGAGAGTGCTGTGGTTGAGCGGATTTCCCGGTTTGGTGATCGAGTGGCGGTGGCCGCGGTGAACGGCCCCGGAACCACGGTCATCGCGGGTGAACCCGAGGCGCTGGCCGAGATCCTGGCTGAGTGTGAGGCGGAAGAAGTCCGGGCGCGGAAGATCGCGGTGGATTACGCGTCGCACACTCCGCAGGTGGAGTCCATCCGCGACCGCCTGCTGGACGTTCTGTCCCCGATCCAGCCGCGCGGTACGGAGACTGGGTTCTTCTCGACCCTGACCGGCGATTGGCAGGACACCACCGGGCTGGATGCTCGTTACTGGGTGGAGAACCTGCGCCACACGGTCAAATTCGAGCAGGCGACGCGAGCGCTGGTCGAGCAGGGCTACCGGTTCTTCATCGAGTCGAGTGCGCATCCGGTGTTGACGATGAGCGTGCAGGAAACCTTCGACACCACCGACACCGACGGTGTCGCGTTCGGATCGTTGCGCCGCAACGAGGGTGGTCTGGATCGCTTCCTCACCTCGCTCGCCGAGGGATACGTTCGCGGCCTCGATGTCGACTGGACGCCCGCGTACCCGTCGGATGCGCGCCGGGTGGAACTGCCGACCTACGCGTTCCAGCGGCAGCGGTACTGGCTGGAATCCACCGTGTCGGTGAGCGACCTGATGGCCGCGGACGTGGTGGAGGCTCGCTTCTGGGACGCCGTCGAGCGCGAGGACCTGGAAGCACTGGCCACCACGCTGGACGTGGACGACGCGTCGCTCGGCGAACTGCTTCCCGCGCTATCCTCGTGGCGGCGGCAGCGCCGTCAGCAGTCCACAGTGGACCAGTGGCGTTACACCGTCAGTTGGAAGCCGCTCACCACTGCGACGGCTCGCTTGTCCGGTACCTGGTTGCTGGTCACCGCACCCGGGCACGAGGACACCGTCTGGCTCGCCGAGGAACTTCGCGCGCACGGCGCGGACGTGGTCACGATCGAGGCGGGCGAGCTGGACCGTGCCGGGCTGACCGCGCGGATCGACGAGCAGGGCGAGATCGCGGGCGTGCTTTCGCTGCTGGGCACGGACACGCGGCCGTGCGCCGGGCATCCCGTGCTGCCGAACGGGATCGCGGACACCGTGACCCTGATCCAGGCGCTGGTGGACAGCGCGGTGGTGGCGCCGGTGTGGCTGGCCACTCGTGGTGGTGTGTCGGTGGGCCGTTCGGACCGGGCTGCTGATCCGGCGCAGGCTCAGGTGTGGGGCCTTGGCCGGATTCTGGGCCTGGAGCACCCCGACCGCTGGGGCGGTCTGCTGGACCTTCCCGCCACCGCTGACGATCGTGCGGCCGCCCGGGTTGTCGCGGTGCTGGCCGGGATCGAGGACGAGGATCAGGTCGCGGTGCGCGATTCCGGGGTGTTCGCGCGGCGTCTCGTGCGGTCGCCACTGGCGGACCGGGATGCGGTGCGGGAGTGGTCGCCGCGCGGCACGGTGCTGGTTACCGGCGGCACCGGTGCGCTGGGTGGGCATGTGGCCCGATGGTTGGCCGCGAACGGTGCCGAGCACTTGGTGCTGACCTCGCGCCGTGGCCGTGACGCTGATGGTGCGGTCGAGTTGGAAGCGGCGTTGACCGGGCTCGGTGCGCGGGTCACGATCGCGGCCTGCGACGCCGCCGACCGCGACGCACTGGCCGAACTGCTCGCCGAATACGGTCCCTTCAGTGCCGTCGTGCACACCGCCGGAGTCGTGCAGGTTTCGCTGCTGGCGGACCAGGATCTGGCCGATTTCGCCAGCACGGTCGAGGCGAAGGTGGCCGGTGCCGCACACCTGGACGAGCTGCTCGGCGACGCCGAACTGGACGCGTTCGTGCTGTTCTCGTCCAACGCCGGTGTCTGGGGCAGTGGTGCCCAGGGCGCGTATGCGGCGGGCAACGCGTTCCTGGACGCGCTGGCCGAGCAGCGTCGCGCTCGCGGCGTGACCGCGACTTCGATCGCTTGGGGCGCCTGGGGTGGCAGCGGCCTCGCCACCACCGAAGTGGCCGAGGAGAACCTGCGGCGCCGGGGTGTGCTGCCGATGGCACCCGAAGCCGCGGTGGCCGCGCTGGTGCAATCGGTCGAGCACGACGAAACCTTCGTGGCGGTGGCCGATGTGGACTGGGCGAGGTTCGTGCCCGGGTTCACCGCGGCCCGCCCGCGTCCGCTGATCTCCGACATCCCCGAAGCGCGCCAGGCAGCCGAATCCTCCTACGAAGGCGCCGACGCCGCAGGCGGTACCGAACTCGTCAAGCGGCTGGCCGGACTGTCCGAAGTGGAGCGCCAGCGGACCGTGGTGGAGCTGGTGCGCACGACGGCCGCCGCCGTGCTCGGCCTCGCCGGTGCGTCGGAGGTCCCACCCGGTCGTGCGTTCCGCGACCTCGGGTTCGATTCGCTGACCGCGGTGGAGATCCGGAACCGGCTTTCCGCGGCCACCGGCCTGAAACTCCCGACCGCCTTGGTGTTCGACTATCCGAACGCGACGGTGCTGGCCGAGTTCCTGGTTCGCGAGGTGACCGGTGCGGTGGCGGACGTCGCCGCACCGACGGCCGTCGCCGAGGTGGGCGACGACCCCGTGGTGATCGTCGGGATGGCCTGCCGGTATCCGGGCGGGGTGAACTCGCCGGAGCAGTTCTGGGACCTGGTCGAATCCGGCGGAGACGGGATCTCGGGCTTCCCGACCGACCGCGGCTGGGACCTCGACGGCATCTCCGCGGCGGGCGCCTACGCCCCCGAGGGCGGATTCGTCTACGACGCCAGCGAATTCGACGCCGCGTTCTTCGGGATCTCGCCGCGCGAGGCGCGCGCGATGGATCCGCAGCAGCGCATCGTGCTGGAAGCGGCGTGGGAAACCTTGGAGCGGGCGGGAATCGACCCGTCGGCCCTGCGCGGTAGCCAGACCGGTGTCTTCGTCGGTGCCGCGTCGCAGGGCTACGGATCCGGCTTCTACCAGGCAGACCCGGACGCCATGGAGGGTTACCTCACCACTGGTGATGCGGGCAGTGTGGTTTCCGGCCGGGTGTCCTATGCGCTGGGGCTTGAGGGTCCGGCGGTGACGGTGGACACGGCGTGCTCGTCCTCTCTGGTGGCGTTGCATTGGGCTGCGCAGTCGGTGCGGTCGGGGGAGAGCAGTCTCGCTCTGGCCGGTGGTGTCGCGGTGATGGCCTCGGCGGGTGCGTTCGCGGAGTTCGGTAAGCAGGGTGGTCTGGCGGGTGATGGCCGCTGCAAGCCGTTCGCCGAAGCCGCTGATGGCACCGGGTGGGGTGAGGGTGTCGGCATGGTGCTGCTGGAGCGCCTTTCCGATGCCGAGCGCAATGGGCATGAGGTGCTGGCGGTGATTCGGGGTAGTGCGGTGAATCAGGATGGCGCGTCGAATGGGTTGACGGCGCCGAATGGTCCGTCGCAGCAGCGGGTGATCCGCCAAGCCCTGGCCAATGCCGGTCTCACGGCCACCGAGGTGGATGCGGTGGAAGCACACGGCACGGGGACCACGCTGGGTGACCCGATCGAGGCTCAAGCTGTGCTGGCGACCTACGGGCAGGATCGGGAGCGGCCACTTCTGCTGGGTGCGGTGAAGTCGAATATCGGGCACACGCAGGCTGCGTCGGGTGTGGCCGGGGTGATCAAGATGGTGCAGGCGATGCGGCACGGGGTGCTGCCCAAAACACTGCACATTGATGAGCCGAGCACGCATGTGGACTGGTCGACCGGCGCGGTGTCGTTGCTGACCGACACCACACCGTGGCCGGAGACCGGTGCGCCGAGGCGTGCCGGTGTGTCCGCCTTCGGGGTCAGCGGCACCAACGTGCACACCATCCTCGAACAAGCACCCGCATCCCACACCGAGGAGCACGTCCGGGTGGACCGGCCGCTGCCGTGGGTGCTCTCGGGTAAGACCCAGGACGCGGTACGCGCACAGGCTTCCCGGCTCCTGTCCCATGTGGACGGACTGAACGAGGCCGACATCGCGTTCTCGCTGGCGACCACCAGGGCGGGCCTGGACCACCGCGCCGCGCTGACCGGGTTCGGTACCGGCGGCTTCGGCGACGGGTTGCGTGCTTTGGCCGACGGGCGCAGCGCACCCGGGGTCGTCACCGGGACCGCCCGTGACGGCGGCACGGCGATCCTGTTCTCGGGTCAGGGTTCGCAGCGTGCGGGGATGGGTAAGCAGTTATATGGGGAGTTCCCCGTTTTCGCGGATGCGTTGGACGCGGTGTGTGCGTATCTGGACAAGTCCCTGGATCGTCCGGTGAAGGAGTTGATGTTCGCCGAGGACGGCGAGCAGCTCAACCAAACCCAGTACACGCAAGCCTCCCTGTTCGCACTCGAAGTCGCGCTCTACCGCTTGGTCGAGTCGTGGGGCATCCGCCCCGACTTCGTCACCGGGCATTCCATCGGCGAACTCACCGCGGCCCATGTGGCTGGGGTGCTCAGCTTGGAGGACGCGGCCGCGCTGGTGGCCGCGCGGGGCCGGTTGATGCAGGCGCTGCCTACGGGCGGGGCGATGCTGTCGGTGCGCGCGACGGAGAACGACATCGCGCCGTTGCTGGAGGGGCTCGAGGACAAGGTCTCGATAGCCGCGATCAACGGTCCGGCTTCGGTCGTGGTCGCGGGTGATGAGGATGTGATCGCCGGGTTCGAGTCGGCGTGGGAGTGGAAGACCAAGCGGCTCACGGTGTCCCACGCGTTCCATTCGCCGCGGATGGAGCCGATGCTGGCCGACTTCCGCAAGGTCGCGGAGAGCTTGACGTTTGAAGCGCCGAAGGTGCCGGTGGTGTCCAATGTGACCGGTGCGGTCGCCGATGTGACCGATCCGGACTACTGGGTCCGCCACGTGCGCCATGCGGTCCGCTTCGCCGACGGAGTCCAGTACCTGGCAGGCCAGGGCGTGACGACGTTCCTGGAGCTGGGTCCGGACGGCGTGCTGACCGGGATGGCCCAGGACACCGCGCCCGAGGCTACCCACATCCCCGCGCTCCGCCGCGACCGCGGCGAGGTGGAGGCGACGACCACGGCGGTCGCGCGCCTCTACGTATCCGGGGTGCTCCTCGACTGGCAGGCGTACTTCGCCGGTACCGGCGCGCGAACCGTGGACCTCCCCACTTACCCCTTCCAGCGGCAGCGCTACTGGCTCGAAGCCGCTGAGGCGGAGCCGGTCGGCGATGACCGCGACGTGGTGGACGCGCAGTTCTGGGACGCGGTCGAACGCGAGGACCTGGAATCGCTCACGGGCACCCTGCGGATCGACGGAGACCAGCCGCTGAGCGCGGTGCTGCCCGCACTGTCCTCCTGGCGGCGGCAGCGGCGCGACCAGTCCACTGTGGACGACTGGCGGTACCAGATCGGCTGGAAGCCGGTCACCGCCGACGCCGAGGCCGCATTGTCCGGCACCTGGCTGGTCGTGGTCCCCACCGAAGCCGGGGAGCACGACTGGGTCACCGGTGCGCTCGACGCATTGGCCAGCGGGGGAGCGGAGACCGTCCGGCTCGATCTCGCCGAGTCCGAACTGGACCGCGCGGTGCTCGCCGAGCGGATCGCGTCCGCCGTCGGCGAGCGGCCCCTGTCCGGTGTCCTTTCCTTGCTGGGCTTCGACGAGCGGCCGCATTCCGGCGATCCCGCCGTCCCCGTCGGGGTGTTCGGCACGGTCTCACTGCTCCAGTCGCTCGCCGATGCCGGGCTCGAAGTCCCGTTGTGGCTCGGCACGCGCGGCGCGGTTTCGGTCGGCAGGTCCGACCGGCTGACCAGCCCGGTGCAGGCGCACCTGTGGGGCATCGGCAGGGTGATCGGCCTCGAACAGCCCCAGCGCTGGGGCGGACTGGTCGACCTCCCGGCGACCGCCACCGCCCGGCTCGGCGCGAGGCTCGTCGCCGCGCTGGCCGGGATCGACGACGAGGACCAGCTCGCGGTGCGCGATTCCAGCGTGTTCGGCCGCCGCCTGCTGCGAGCGCCCGCGGGCGAGACCACGGCCAAGTGGCAGCCGAAGGGCACCGTGCTCATCACCGGCGGCACCGGTGCGCTCGGCGGGCACGTCGCGCGCTGGCTCGCCGCGAACGGCGCGGAACGCCTCGTGCTGACCAGCAGGCGCGGCGGTGCCGCGGCGGGCGCCGCCGAGCTGGAGGCCGAACTGACCGGCCTCGGCGCGAAGGTGTCCATCGAGGCGTGCGACGTGGCCGACCGGGAAGCGCTCGAAGCACTGGTGCGCCGGTACGCGGCGGAGGAGTCCCCGATCCGCGCGGTGGTGCACACCGCGGGCGTCGGGCAGTCGACGTCCGTTGTGGACATGGACCTCGCGGAGATCGCCTCGGTCGTCGGCGCGAAGGTGACCGGCGCGACGAACCTGCACGAGTTGTTCGCCGATGGCGGGCTGGACGCGTTCGTGCTGTTCTCGTCCATCGCGGGTGTGTGGGGCAGTGGTGTGCAGGGCGCTTACGCCGCGGGCAACGCCTACCTCGACGCGCTCGCGGAGCAGCGCCGGTTCGACGGGCTCCCCGCGACCTCGGTGGCATGGGGTCCTTGGGACGAAGGCGGTCTCGCCTCGGGTGCCGTCGGTGAACAGCTCCTGCGGCGCGGGTTGCGGCAGCTCGCGCCCGGCCTCGCGGTCGGTGCGCTGGTGCAGTCCGTTGGGCTGGACGAGACCTGCGTGACCGTGGCCGATGTGGACTGGGCGAGGTTCGTGCCCGGGTACACGCTTTCCGGTCCGAGCGCGCTGATCTCCTCGGTTCCCGAAGCGCAGCGAGCGATGGAAGCCGACGCGGACACGGGCGGTGGCGATGAAAGTGCCGCCTTCGCAAGGGAAATCGCCGCGCTGTCATCGTCCGAACGCGACCGGAAGCTGCTGAACCTGGTGCGCACCAAGGTGGCGGAGGTGCTCGGGCACGGCGGGCTGGACGACATCGAGGCGGACCGTTCCTTCCAGGAGCTCGGGTTCGACTCGCTCACCGCGGTGGAACTGCGCAACCAGCTCACGTCGGTGACCGGGGTGGCGCTGCCCGCCACGCTGGTCTTCGACTACCCGACCCCGACGGCGCTCGGCGCTCGGCTGGCCGAGGAACTGCTGCCGGAGGAGAGCGGAACCGGAACCGAGGACGAGGCCGATCTTCGGCGGGCGCTCGCCACGATCCCGGTCGACCGGCTGCGCGAGGCGGGGTTGCTGGACACCTTGTTGCGGCTGGCCGATTCGCCGGGCCCCGAGCCCGCTGCGGACGAGGACGAGGACGTGGACGACGCCATCGACACGATGGACATCGAGAACTTGATCGAGATCGCGCTTGACGGCGGCGCGGCTCCCGAGGCGGACTGAGGGTGCGGAAGATGGCGGCATCGCAGGACAAGGTCGTCGAGGCCCTCCGGGCTTCGGTGAAGGAGCGGGACCAGCTCCGCAAGCAGAACCAGCAACTGGTCAACGCCGCCAGGGAGCCGATCGCGATCGTCGGCATGAGCTGCCGCTTCCCCGGCGGCGTCGCCACTCCCGAGCAGCTGTGGGACCTGGTGGCTTCCGGCGGTGACGCGATCACGCCGTTCCCGTCGAACCGGGGCTGGGACCTCGAAGGGCTCTTCGACGCCGACCCGGACCAGTCCGGCAGCACCTACACGCGCGAGGGCGGTTTTGTCCACGACGCCGACCAGTTCGACCCCGAGCTGTTCGGGATTTCCCCGCGCGAAGCCCTCGCCATGGACCCCCAGCAGCGGCTGCTGCTGGAGGCGTCGTGGGAGCTGTTCGAACGCGCTGGCCTGTCGCCGACCGGGATCCGGGGCAGCCAGGTCGGCGTCTTCATCGGCGCCTCCAACCAGCCCTACGGCGCCGAGCTGACCGCGTTGCCCGAAGGCGTCGAAGGCCACCTGCTGACCGGGAACGTCAGCAGTGTCGTCTCCGGCCGCGTCGCCTACACCTTCGGTCTCGAGGGCCCCGCGGTCACTTTGGACACCGCGTGTTCGTCCTCTTTGGTGGCGCTGCACCTCGCCGTGCAGGCGCTGCGGTCCGGCGAGTGCTCGATGGCGGTGGCGGGCGGTGTCACCGTGATGTCGAGCCCCGCCGCGTTCATCGAATTCAGCAAGCAGCGCGGGCTTTCCCCCGACGGCCGCTGCAAGCCGTTCGCCGCCTCGGCCGACGGCACCGGGTGGTCCGAAGGTGTCGGCCTGCTCCTGGTGGAACGGTTGTCCGACGCGCGCCGCAACGGGCACGACGTGCTCGCCGTCGTCCGGGGCAGCGCGGTGAACCAGGACGGCGCCTCGAACGGGCTGACCGCCCCGAACGGTCCCGCGCAGCAGCGGGTGATCCGGCAGGCGCTGACCGGTGCCGGGCTGTCGGCGTCCGATGTGGACGCTGTGGAGGCGCACGGAACGGGGACCACGCTCGGCGACCCGATCGAGGCGCAGGCGTTGCTCGCGACCTACGGCCGGAAGCGCGCTGGGGACCGGCCGCTGTGGCTGGGCTCGGTGAAGTCGAACATCGGGCACACCCAGGCCGCGGCCGGGGTGGCCGGGCTGATGAAGATGGTCCTCGCCATGCGGCACGGGGTGCTGCCGCGCAGCCTGCACATCGACGAGCCGAGCCCGCACGTGGACTGGACCGCGGGCGCGGTCTCCCTGCTCACCGAGAACGTCGACTGGCCGGAAGTGGACCGGCCGCGCCGTGCGGCGATCTCGTCGTTCGGCATCAGTGGCACCAACGTGCACACGATCCTCGAACAGGCGCCCGCTGTTGTCGCACCAGCGGAGGATCGTGAACCCCCGACCCGTCCTGTGCCCTGGGTGCTGGCCGGTAAGACGCCCGACGCACTGCGCGCGCAGGCCGCCCACCTCGTGTCCACTGTGGACGACGTGGCGGACGTGGCGCTCTCGCTCGCGACCACCCGCGCGACGCTCGAACACCGCGCCGTGGTGGTCGGCCGCGACCACGACGAGTTCCGGCGCGGCCTCACCGCGCTCGCCGAGGGCGGCGCCGCGGGGAACGTCGTCACCGGGGTGGCCAGGGGTACCGCCGTCGCGGCGGTGTTGTTCTCTGGTCAGGGTTCTCAGCGTGCGGGCATGGGTCGCGAGCTATATGGGGAGTTCCCCGTTTTCGCGGACGCGCTCGATACCGTGTGCGCGCATCTGGACACCCATCTCGACCGGTCCGTCAAGGAGCTGATGTTCGCCGAGGACGGCGAGCCGCTCGACCAGACCCAGTACACGCAGGCTTCCTTGTTCGCGCTGGAAGTCGCGCTCTACCGTCTTGTCGAGTCGTGGGGCGTGCGTCCCGAGTTCGTGACCGGGCATTCGATCGGTGAGCTGACCGCCGCGCATGTGGCGGGCGTGCTGTCGCTTGAGGACGCTGCGACGTTGGTGGCGGCTCGGGGCCGGTTGATGCAGGCGCTGCCCGCGGGCGGTGCCATGCTTTCGGTGCAGGCCTCCGAGGAGGAGATCAAGCCCTTGCTGGAAGGGCTTGAGGACCGGGTGTCCATCGCGGCGATCAACGGGCCGAGGTCGGTCGTGGTCGCTGGTGACGAGGACGTGATCGCCGGGTTCGAGTCGGCGTGGGAGTGGAAGACCAAGCGCCTCAAGGTTTCGCACGCGTTCCACTCGCCGCGGATGGAACCGATGCTCGCGGAGTTCCAGCGCATCGCGGAAGGGCTTTCGTTCCACCAGCCGAAGCTCGCCGTGGTGTCCAATGTGACCGGTGCGGTGCTGTCGGCCGCCGAAGTGACCGACCCGGCGTACTGGATGCGGCACGTGCGCCAGGCGGTGCGGTTCGCGGACGGCGTGCGATCGCTGCGCGCACAAGGGGTTTCGGCGTTCCTGGAGCTGGGCCCGGACGGGATCCTCACCGGGATGGCGCAGGAGTCCGTTTCGGACGTCGCCGTGGTGCCCGCGCTGCGCCGCGACCGGGACGAGGCGGAGGCCCTCACCGCCGCACTGGGCCGGTTGCACACCGCTGGTGTGCGGATCGACTGGCCTGCCTACTTCGACGGCACCGGCGCGCGCCGCGTGGACTTGCCGACCTACGCCTTCCAGAACCGGCGCTACTGGCTGGAAAACCCCGACGAACTCCCCGAAGACGCCGCCCCCGTCGATGCCGTCGACGCCCAGTTCTGGGACGCGGTCGAGCGGGAGGATCTGCAGGTGCTGGCGAGCACGTTGCAGGTGGGGGTGGATGATCCGCTCAGTGCAGTGTTGCCCGCGTTGTCGGCGTGGCGTCGTCGGCGCCGCGAGCAGTCCACTGTGGATGGCTGGCGGTACCGGATCTCCTGGCAGCCGCTCACCCCGGGGCCCGCGGTACTGTCCGGGACCTGGCTCGTGGTGTCCACCGACGCCGTCGGCGAACACCCGGTGGCAGATGCGCTCGCTGCGCACGGCGCCGAGGTCGTCCGGATCGAACTGGCGGCAACCGGCCTGGACCGCGCCGCGGTCGCCGAACGCCTCCGCGCGGCCGCGGCGGACCAGGCACCGACCGGTGTCGTGTCCCTGCTGGACCTCTCCGGCACGCTCACCTTGGTGCAGGCGCTGGAGGATTCCGGTCTCGACGGTGCACTGTGGACGCTGACGAGGGGCGCGGTCTCCACGGGTGGCCGTGAGCAGGTCGACCCCGTGCAGGCGCAGTTGTGGGGCTTCGGCCGGGTCGCCGCGATGGAACTCCCGCGGCGCTGGGGAGGTCTGGTCGACCTCCCGGCGGATCCGGACGAGCGGGCGTGGTCGCGCCTGGTGTCGGTCCTCGCCGGTGGTGGTGAGGACCAGGTCGCGGTGCGGCCGTCCGGGGTGTTCGGTCGTCGCCTGGTGCGGGCCCCCGGAGCGGGAGCCGAATGGACGCCGCGAGGCACGGTTCTGGTGACCGGTGGTACGGGTGCGTTGGGTGCGCGGGTGGCTCGGTGGTTGGTGGCCAGCGGTGCTGAGCATGTGGTGTTGACGTCGCGTCGGGGCCGGGATGCCGTGGGTGCCGTCGAGTTGGAGGCGGACCTTGTCGCGGCGGGTGCGCGGGTGACGATCGTGGCGTGCGATGTGGCGGATCGGGACGCGGTGGCGGCGTTGCTGGAGCAGGTTCCGGTGGACGCGGTGGTGCACACCGCGGGGATCGTCGATGACGGGGTGCTGGATTCGCTGACGCCGGAGCGGGTGGCGCGAGTTCTTCAGCCGAAGGTCGCGGGTGCGGTGAACCTGCACGAGCTGACCGCGGGCATGGACCTGTCCGCGTTCGTGCTCTTCTCTTCTTTCTCCGGCACCGTGGGCAGTCCCGGACAGGCCGGATACGCCGCCGCAAACGCTTTCCTGGACGCACTCGCCGAACAACGCCACGCCGAAGGACTCCCCGCGACTTCGATCGCCTGGGGGCCGTGGGCCGGTGGCGGAATGGCCGACGCCGAGGTCGTCGACCAGCGCGCGCGGCGAGGTGGCGTCCCGCCGTTGTCGCCGGACCAGGCGCTGCTCGCACTGGGGCAAGCCGTCGCGTCGGGTGACCCGTTCGTCGCCGTCGCGGATGTCGTGTGGGACCGGTTCGGCGCCGGGGTGCTTTCGGCGCGGCCGAGCGCCCTGCTCGGCGACCTGCCCGAGATGCGGGCACTGCTGGCGGCCGAAGCACCGGCCGAGGTGGGCGGTTCCGAGTTCCTCGGTCAGCTGGCGGGCTTGTCGGCGGGGGAGCGGCACGAAGCGCTGCTCGACCTCGTTCGCGCGTACGCCGCCGCTGTGCTCGCCTACCCGGGACCGGAGTCGGTCGACCCGGAACGGGCCTTCCGCGACCTCGGCTTCGATTCGCTGACCGCGCTGGAGTTCCGCAACCAGCTCGGCGCGGCGACCGGGCTGGCGCTGCCCGCCACGATCGTCTTCGACTACCCGACGCCGGACGTGCTGGCCGTACATCTCGCGGACGAGCTGGGCGGCGCCGAGGCGGTCACCGCGCGGACGGTGTCGTCGGTTCCCGCGGACGAGCCGATCGCGATCATCGGGATGAGCTGCCGCTTCCCCGGCGGTGTCTCGTCGCCGGAAGAGCTGTGGCAGCTCGTGGTTTCCGGTACCGACGCGATGGGCCCGTTCCCCGCCGACCGCGGCTGGGACGCGGGTGGTCTGTACCGGCCGGATCCCGGCAACGGCAGCCCCGACGAGGGCGGTTTCCTCCGGGACGCGGGCGAGTTCGACCCCGCGTTCTTCGGCATTTCACCCCGCGAAGCGCTGGCGATGGACCCGCAGCAGCGGCTCCTGCTCGAAGCGTCGTGGGAGGCGTTCGAGCGCGCCGGGATCGACCCCGCCGCCGTGCGGGGCACCAGCACCGGTGTCTTCGCCGGGACCAACGGCCAGGACTACGCCGCCGGGTTCGCGATGTCCCCCGGCGCGTCCGACGGCGTCGAAGGCTTCCTCGGCATGGGCAACGCGGCCGCCGTGGTGTCCGGCCGGGTCTCGTACGTGTTCGGCCTGGAGGGCCCGGCGGTCACCGTGGACACCGCCTGTTCGTCATCTTTGGTCGCGCTCCACCTCGCCGCGCAGGCGCTGCGCTCCGGCGAGTGCACGATGGCGCTGGCCGGTGGTGTCACGGTCATGTCGACGCCGAGCACGTTCGTCGAATTCTCGCGTCAGCGGGGGCTCGCGTCGAACGGCCGGTGCAAGGCGTTCGCGGCGGCGGCCGACGGCACCGGCTGGGGCGAGGGCGTCGGGATGCTGCTCGTCGAGCGGCTTTCGGACGCCCAGCGCAACGGCCACCGGATCCTGGCCGTGGTGCGGGGTTCCGCGATCAACCAGGACGGCGCTTCGAACGGGTTGACGGCGCCGAACGGTCCTTCGCAGCAGCGGGTGATCCGGCGGGCCCTTGCCAACGCGCGGCTCGACGCGTCCGATGTGGACGCGGTGGAAGCGCACGGCACCGGCACGACCTTGGGTGACCCGATCGAGGCGCAGGCACTGCTCGCGACCTACGGCAAGGACCGAGGCGAACCGCTCTGGCTCGGTTCGGTGAAGTCGAACTTCGGCCACACCCAGGCGGCGGCCGGAGTCGCCGGCGTGATCAAGATGGTCATGGCGATGCGGCACGGCGTGCTGCCCGCGACGCTGCACGTGGACGAGCCGACCCCGCACGTCGACTGGTCCGCCGGTGCCGTCTCGCTCGTCACCGAGACCATGCCGTGGCCGGAAACCGGCGCGCCGAGGCGTGCCGCGATCTCCGCGTTCGGCGTCAGCGGCACCAACGCGCACACCATCATCGAGCAGGCACCGGCCGCTGAAGCCGTCGTACCGGTCTCCCAGGAGACCGGAGTGCTGCCGTTCGTGCTCTCGGGCAAGGGCGCGGAGACGGTCCGCGACCAGGCCACCCGCCTGCTGTCGCATGTGGACGGAAATCCCGAGCTGTCCATCGCGGACCTCGGCTTCTCGCTCGCCACCACCCGCGCCCGGTTCGACCACCGCGCGGTGGTGCTGGGATCGGACCGCGACGAGCTGCGCCGCGGCCTCGAAACCGTGGTGACGCAGGGATCTTCGGCCGCCGTGCTCGACGGCGTCGCCACGGCGCGCGCGAAATCCGCGATCCTGTTCTCTGGTCAGGGTTCGCAGCGTGCGGGGATGGGCCGGGAGCTATATGGGGAGTTCCCCGTTTTTGCTTCCGCGTTGGATGCGGTGTGTGTGGAACTGGACAGGTCCCTGGATCGTCCGGTGAAGGAGTTGATGTTCGCCGGGGACGGTGAGCTGCTCGACCAGACGCAGTACACGCAGGCTTCGTTGTTCGCGCTCGAAGTGGCGCTCTACCGGCTTGTCGAGTCGTGGGGCATCCGACCCGATTTCGTGACGGGGCATTCCATCGGTGAACTGACTGCGGCGCATGTCGCGGGTGTGTTGTCCCTTGAGGACGCTGCGGCGTTGGTGGCGGCGCGGGGCCGGTTGATGCAGGCGCTGCCTACGGGTGGCGCGATGCTTTCGGTGCAGGCGACCGAAGCTGACATCGCACCTCTGCTGGAAGGGCTTGAGGACAAGGTTTCGATCGCGGCGGTCAATGGGCCGAGGTCGGTCGTGGTCGCCGGTGATGAGGATGTGATCGCCGGGTTCGAGTCGGCGTGGACCTGGAAGACCAAGCGCCTCACGGTGTCGCACGCGTTCCATTCGCCGCGGATGGAACCGATGCTGGCGGAGTTCCGCCGGATCGCCGAAGGGCTGTCGTTCCAGGAACCCCAGATCCCCGTGGTGTCCAATGTGACCGGTGCGACCGCGGACGTGACCGACCCCGAGTACTGGGTCCGGCACGTGCGCGAGACCGTGCGGTTCGCCGACGGCGTCCGGTACCTGGCAGACCAGGGCGTGTCGGCATTCCTGGAACTGGGCCCCGACGGTGTCCTCACCGGAATGGCGTCGGAGTCCCTTTCGGACGCCGCACTGGTACCGGCCCTGCGCCGCGACCGCGACGAGCCGCGGGCACTGGTCACCGCGGTGGCCGGACTGCACGTCGCCGGTGTGGCCGTCGACTGGGCCGCGTTCTTCGCCCCGACCGGCGCCGTCGCGGTGGACCTGCCGACCTACGCGTTCCAGCGGCAGCGGTACTGGCCCGAGGCGGGTCTCCTGCCCGTCGCGTCTGACGCGCCCGACGCCGGGTTCTGGGACGCGGTCGAGCGCGAGGACCTCGAATCGCTCGCCGAGACGCTTCGGATCGACGGTGACCAGCCCTTCAGCGCGGTGCTGCCCGCGTTGTCGTCGTGGCGGCGGCAGCGGCGGGACCAGTCCACCGTGGACGACTGGCGGTACCGGGTCACCTGGAAACCGCTCGACACCACCGGCGAAGGCATCTTGACCGGCCGGTGGCTACTGGTGGTCCCGGCGGGCCACGATGGCGACTGGGCGGATGAAGCGCTCACGGCCGCGGGCGCGCAGGTGAGCGTTCTCCACCTCGACGAAGACGATCTCGATCGCGAAGCGCTGGCTGGAAGGCTTCGAGACGAAGCGCCGCTCAGCGGTGTGGTGTCGCTGCTCGGGACGGACGAACGGGCGTCGGCGGAGTTCCCGGTGGTGCCGGCCGGCGTCGCCGGAACGCTGGTGCTCGCCCAGGCGATGGCCGACGCCGGGCTGGAATCGCCGCTGTGGTCGGTGACCAGTGGCGCCGTGTCGATCGGCGGATCCGACCGGCTCGGCAGCCCGGCGCAGGCGCTGGTGTGGGGCCTCGGCCGGGTCATCGGCCTCGAACAGCCGCGTCGCTGGGGCGGCCTGATCGACGTACCCGAGACCGTCGACGAGCGCGCACGCGCGCGGTTCGTTTCGGCGCTGGCCGGGATCGCGGACGAGGACCAGGTCGCGGTGCGGTCCTCCGGGGCCTTCGGGCGCAGGCTGGTCACCGCCGCGACCGGGGACGCGCCACCGGTACGCGAATGGCGTCCACAAGGGACAGTGCTGGTCACCGGCGGCACCGGTGCGCTCGGTGCGCAGGTCGCGCGCTGGCTCGCCCGGCGCGGTGCCCAGCACCTGGTGCTGACTTCGCGCCGCGGCTGGGAAGCCGACGGCGTCGACGCGCTCGCCGCCGAGCTGACCGAACTCGGATCAGCCGTGACGGTCGAAGCGTGCGACACCGCCGACCGCGACGCACTGGCCGACGTGCTGGCCTCCATCCCGGCGGAGTACCCGCTGACCGCCGTCGTGCACGCCGCCGGGGTCGGCCAGTCCGCCGCTGTGACCGACACCGGGGTCGGCGAGTTCGCCGACGTCGTTTCGGCGAAGGTGGCCGGTGCGGCGCACCTCGACGAGCTGCTCGGTGACACCGAGCTGGACGCCTTCGTGCTGTTCTCCTCCAACTCGGGGGTGTGGGGCAGCGGCGACCAGGGCGCGTACTCGGCAGGCAACGCCTTCCTCGACGCGCTGGCAGAACAGCGCCGCGCCCGCGGGCTCACCGCGACCTCGGTCGCGTGGGGCGCCTGGGCAGGCGGCGGCCTCGCCAGTGGCGAACTGGCCGAGGCGCACCTGCGTCGCCGCGGGATCGCCGTGATGGCACCGGAACTGGCGCTGTCCGGGCTGGCGGCCGCGGTCGAGCACGACGACACGTGCGTCGTGGTGGCCGATGTGGACTGGGAGCTGTTCGCGCCGACGTTCACCGCGGCGCGCCCGCGCCCGCTGATCGGCGACCTGCCCGCGGTGAAGCGCGCGCTGGCGGAGTCCGAACCGGACGGTGACCCGGGATCGGTGCTGGCGCACCGGATTTCCGGGCTGCCCGAGGCCGAGCGGCGGCGCACCGTGCTGGAGCTGGTCCGCGCCGAGGCCGCCGCGGTGCTCGGCTACGCGGGCGCCCAGCAGGTCGAGCCCGGCCGCGCGTTCCGCGAACTCGGCTTCGATTCGCTGACCTCGGTGGAGATGCGCAACCGGCTGACCGCGGCCACCGGGCTGCGCCTGCCGTCGACCGCGGTCTTCGACCACCCGACCCCGGTCGCGCTGGCGGATTTCCTGCTGGCGCAGGTCGTCGGCGCCGACGCCGTACCGGTCACCGCGCCGGGTGCCGCCGGAGCCGACGAGCCGATCGCGATCGTCGGGATGAGCTGCCGCTTCCCCGGCGGGATCTCGTCACCGGAGGACCTGTGGCAACTCGTGCTCGCGGGCGGCGACGGGATCTCGGTGAGCCCGGCCGACCGAGGCTGGCGGCTCAATCCCGAAGACGCCCCCGAAGGCGGTTTCGTCTACGACGCCACCGAGTTCGATCCGTCGCTGTTCGGGATCTCCCCGCGCGAAGCGGTGGTCATGGACCCGCAGCAGCGCCTCCTGCTGGAGTCGGCTTGGGAGGCGCTGGAACGCGCCGGTGTCGACCCGCACTCCGTCCGGGGCACGCGAACCGGGGTGTTCGCCGGTGCTTCGGCCTCCGGTTACGGCATCGGGGTCAAACTTCCCGAAGGGGCGGAAGGGTTTTCGCTCACCGGGAGCGCGGGCAGCGTGGTTTCGGGCCGGGTGTCCTACGCGCTCGGGCTGGAGGGCCCGTCGCTGACCGTGGACACCGCGTGCTCGTCGTCGCTGGTCGCGTTGCACCTGGCGTGCCAGGCACTGCGCTCGGGCGAGTGCTCGATGGCGCTGGCCGGTGGTGTCGCGGTGATGGCGACCGCGGGCGCGTTCGCCGAGTTCGAACGCCAGGGCGGGCTCGCCGGTGACGGTCGGTGCAAGTCCTTTTCGGACGACGCGGACGGCACCGGCTGGGGCGAAGGCGTCGGCATGCTGCTGGTGGAGCGCCTCTCCGACGCGCGGCGCAACGGGCACACCGTGCTCGCGGTGGTCCGCGGTTCGGCGGTCAACTCCGACGGCGCGTCCAACGGGCTCACCGCGCCGAACGGCCCGGCACAGCAGCGCGTGATCCGCGACGCGCTGGCGAACGCGCGGCTGTCCGCGTCCGATGTGGACGCGGTCGAAGCGCACGGCACGGGCACCGTGCTCGGCGACCCGATCGAGGCGCAGGCGGTGCTCGCGACCTACGGCCAGGACCGCGAGGAGCCGCTCCTGCTCGGTTCGGTCAAGTCGAACCTCGGGCACACGCAGGCCGCTGCCGGTGTCGCCGGGATCATCAAGATGGTCATGGCGATGCGGCACGGAACGCTCCCGAAGACCTTGCACCTCGGCACGCCTTCGTCGCATGTGGACTGGTCGGCGGGCGCGGTGTCGTTGCTGGCCGATGCCGTGGCCTGGCCGGAAACCGGGGCGCCGCGCCGTGCCGCGGTTTCCGCGTTCGGCGTGAGCGGTACCAACGCGCACACCATTCTCGAACAGGCGCCCGCGATCGACGCCGTCGTGGTGGACCGTCCCGTGGTGGACCGTCCGGTGGCGTGGCCGCTGTCGGGCAAGTCCGCGGACGCGGTGCGCGCGCAGGCCGTCCGGCTTCTGTCGCGTGTGGACGAATTCGCCGACTTCGACGTGGCGCTTTCGCTGGCCACTACGCGCGCGGCGCTCGAACATCGGGCGGTCGTGCTGGGCCGTGACCGCGAAACGCTCCTCGGCGGGTTGCGCGCGATCGCCGACGGCGAGATCGCGGCGTCGGTCGTCTCCGGTGTCGCCAGGGGAGAGACCGCTTCGGCGGTGTTGTTCTCGGGTCAGGGTTCGCAGCGCGCGGGCATGGGTCGCGAGCTATATGGGGAGTTCCCCGTTTTCGCCGATGCGCTCGACGCGGTCTGCGCGCATTTGGACACGCACCTGGACCGCCCCATCAAGGAGCTGATGTTCGCCGAGGACGGCGAATTGCTCGACCAGACCCAGTACACGCAGGCTTCCCTCTTCGCGCTCGAAGTGGCGTTGTACCGCTTGGTCGAGTCGTGGGGGATCCGTCCGAACTTCGTGACCGGGCATTCGATCGGTGAACTGACGGCGGCGCATGTGGCCGGGGTCCTCAGTCTCGAAGACGCGGCGGCTTTGGTGGCCGCGCGGGGCCGGTTGATGCAGGCGCTGCCCACGGGTGGGGCGATGCTTTCGGTGCAGGCCACCGAGGATGAGATCACGCCGCTTCTGGAGGGGCTCGAAGAGCGGGTTTCGATCGCGGCGATCAACGGGCCGAGGTCGATCGTGGTCGCGGGCGATGAGGACATCATTGCCGGGTTCGCGTCTTCGTGGGAATGGAAGACCAAGCGGCTCGCGGTGAGCCACGCGTTCCATTCGCCGCGGATGGAGCCGATGCTGGCGGAGTTCCGCAAGGTCGCCGAGAGCCTGAGGTTCGAAGCGCCGGGGATTCCGGTGGTGTCCAACGTGACCGGTGCGGTCGCCGACGTGACCGACCCCGGGTACTGGGTGCGCCACGTCCGCGAGGCGGTCCGCTTCGCCGACGGTGTGCGGTACCTGGAAGGCCAAGGGGTTTCGGCGTTCCTGGAACTGGGGCCGGACGGCGTGCTGACCGGGATGGCCGGGGACAGCATCGAATCCGCGACGCTGAGCACCGCGCTGCGCCGCGACCGCGATGGGGCCGACACGCTGACCGCGGCCGTCGCCGGGCTGCACGCCGCCGGGGTGCCGGTGGACTGGCGAGCCTTCTACGCGGGTACCGGTGCCCGAACCGTGGACCTCCCCACTTACGCCTTCCAGCGGCAGCGGTACTGGCTCGACGCCGCCGAGGAAGGCGGGGTCGGAGACGCCGTCGACGCCCGGTTCTGGGACGCGATCGAACGCGAAGACTTCGGATCCATGAACCTCGACGGGGACCAGCCGCTCCGCGAGGCGCTGCCCGCGCTGTCGTCGTGGCGGAACCAGCTCCGCGAACAGTCCGTTGTGGATGGTCTGCGGTACGCGGTGGTGTGGAAGCCTCTCAGCGTTTCGGGGCAGGTGTCCGGCCGATGGCTGGCAATCGGGGAGGTCCCCGCTTTGCCGGGCGCCGACCTGGTCCGGGTCGACCTCGGCGAGCGCGCGGACCTGGCGGCCACGCTCGGCGATCTGGAGCCCGGTTTCGCCGGGGTGCTGGTGGCCGCGGACCTCTACGGGTTCGTCGCCGCGGTGCAGGCGCTGCAGGACGCCGACGTGGACGCCAGGATCTGGGGCGTGACGCGGGGCGCGGTCGCCGTCGGCACCGAAGGCGCCGATCCCGATGCCGCACTGGTGTGGGGTGCCGCGCGCTCCGTCGCACTGGAGTACCCGCTGCGGTGGGGCGGCATGGTCGATCTTCCCCCGGCGCCGGACGAGCGGACCGCGGGCCGGTTCGCGAGCGCGGTGGGTTCGGGTGAGCCCGAGGTAGCGGTCCGCGGTGGCGGGCTGTTCGCGCGGCGGCTGGCGCCCGCACCGTCCCCTGTGGACGTTCCGGAGTGGACGCCGGACGGCACGGTGCTGGTCACCGGCGCCACCGGCGCGCTCGGTGCGCACGTGGCGCGGTGGCTCGCGGGCCGCGGCGTGCCCGGCATCGTGCTGATGTCGCGGCGCGGGCGCGACGCGGACGGCGCGGCCGAGCTGGCCGAGGAGCTGACTGCGGCCGGTGTCGCGGTGTCGTTCGCCGCGGCCGACGCGGCGGACCGCGACGCGGTGGCCGCGGTGCTCGCCGAACACGAGGTGCGCGGCGTGGTGCACGCGGCGGGCGTGGTGGACGACGGCGTGGTGGGTTCGCTGACCGCGGACCGGATCGCCGCCGTGCTGCGGCCGAAGGCCGACGCGGCCCGCGTCCTGCACGAGCTGACCACCGATCTCGACTTCTTCGTGGTGTTCTCGTCCGTCGCCGGGGTGTGGGGCGGTGCGGGACAGGCGAGCTACGCGGCCGCGAACGCCTACCTCGACGCACTGGTCGCGCAGCGGCGCGCCGACGGCCTCGCCGGGACCGCGATCGCGTGGGGCCCGTGGGCCGGTGGCGGGATGGCCGCGGCGGGCGGGATCGAGGACCGCGCGCTCCGCGGCGGCCTGACCCCGCTCCGCCCCGAACTCGCGGTGAAGGCGCTCGAAGGCGCGCTCGCCGCGGACGACGGTTCGGTGACCGTGGCCGATGTCGACTGGTCCGTCTTCGGCGCCGGCCGCACCGCCGGTCTGCTGGCGGATCTGGTCGAGGCGCGGTCGATCGAGCTCGCCGAGGTCACCGGGTTCGCCTCGCGCGTGGCGGGGTTGCCCCGTGCGGAGGCCGCCGACGAGGTGCTCGGCGTGGTGCGGTCGCTGGTGGCCGCCGTGCTCGGGTACGGCAGCGCCGACGAGGTCGACGCGGACCGCGCGTTCCGCGATCTCGGCTTCGATTCGCTGACCGCGCTGGAGCTCCGCAACCAGCTCGGCGCCGCGGTGGAGCGCTCGCTACCCGCCACGCTGGTGTTCGACTACCCGACCCCGCTCGTGCTCGCCGACCACCTGGTCGATGAGCTCGCGGGTGCCGGTGCCACGCCGTCGGCGGTGGTGAGCGCGGTGGCACCGGACGAGCCGATCGCGATCGTCGGGATGGCTTGCCGGTTCCCCGGCGGAGTGTCCACTCCGGAGCAGTTCTGGGACCTGGTCCTCTCCGGTACCGACGCGCTCTCGGAGTTCCCGTCGGACCGCGGCTGGGACCTCGCGAGCCTCTACGACCCCGACCCGGACCGCGCGGGCACTTCTTACGTGCGCGAGGGCGGTTTCCTGCACGGGGCTTCGGGTTTCGACCCGGTGTTCTTCGGGATCTCGCCCCGGGAAGCCCTTGCCATGGACCCGCAGCAGCGGTTGCTGCTGGAAACCGCGTGGGAGGCCTTCGAGCGCGCCGGGATCGATCCCGCCACCGTCCGCGGTAGCGCGACCGGTGTCTTCGCGGGCACCAACGGGCAGGACTATTCGACCAACGTCGCGCTGAGCGAGGAGAACCTCGAAGGCCACCAGGGCACCGGGAACGCGGCGAGCGTCGTGTCCGGCCGAGTGTCCTATGTGTTCGGTCTCGAAGGACCGTCGCTCACCGTGGACACCGCGTGTTCGGCTTCGCTCGTCGCGCTGCACCTCGCCGCGCAGGCGCTGCGTTCCGGCGAATGCGATCTCGCGCTCGCTGGCGGGGCCACGGTCATGGCGACCCCCGGCACCTTCACCGAGTTCTCCCGCCAGCGCGGCCTGGCCACCGACGGCCGGTGCAAGGCGTTCGCCGAGGCGGCGGACGGCACCGGCTGGGGCGAGGGCGCCGGACTACTGCTCGTGGAACGGCTTTCCGACGCCCGCCGCAACGGACGGCGGATCCTCGCCGTGGTGCGCGGCAGCGCGGTGAACCAGGACGGCGCGTCGAACGGCCTCACCGCGCCCAACGGCCCCGCGCAGCAGCGGGTGATCCGGCAGGCGCTGGCCAGCGCGCGGCTCGAACCGTCCGAAGTGGACGCTGTCGAGGCGCACGGCACGGGAACCAAGCTCGGTGACCCGATCGAGGCGCAGGCACTGCTGGCGACCTACGGGCAGGACCGGGAAAAGCCGCTGTGGCTGGGCTCGGTCAAGTCGAACATCGGGCACACCCAGGCGGCCGCCGGGGTCGCCGGGATCATCAAGATGGTGATGGCGTTGCGCCACGGCGTATTGCCACCGACGCTGCACGTCGACGAACCGTCGAGTCACGTCGACTGGTCCGCGGGCGCGGTTTCCCTGCTGACCGAGGCCACCGCGTGGCCGCGGACCGGTGCGCCCCGCCGCGCGGGGGTGTCGTCGTTCGGGGTCAGCGGCACGAACGCGCACACCATCCTCGAACAGGCACCGGAAGCGGAAGTCCCGGAGCCTGCCGAACCCACCGCGGCCGTGCCGTGGCTGTTGTCCGCCAAGAACCCCGAGGCGCTGGCCGCGCAGGCCGCCGCGCTGCGTGCGCACCTGGACCGCGTCGACCACTCGGCCGCCGACGTCGCGCACACCCTGGCCACCGCGCGCACCCGGTTCGACCACCGCGCGGTCGTCGTCGGGGCCGATCGCGAGGCACTGCTGTCCGGCCTGGCCGCGCTCGCGGACGGGACCCCGTCGGCGAACGTCGTGACCGGGAACGCGGCGGGACGGGCGAAGTCCGCGGTGCTTTTCTCGGGTCAGGGTTCGCAGCGTGCGGGGATGGGTCGCGAGCTATATGGGGAGTTCCCCGTTTTCGCGGACGCGCTCGATGCCGTTTGCGCGGAACTGGACAAGTCCCTGGATCGTCCGGTGAAGGAGTTGATGTTCGCCGACGATGGTGAGCTACTCGACCAGACGCAATACACGCAGGCTTCGTTGTTCGCACTGGAAGTCGCGCTCTACCGCTTGGTCGAGTCTTGGGGCGTGCGGCCCGACTTCGTCACCGGGCATTCGATTGGTGAGCTGACCGCGGCGCATGTGGCCGGGGCGTTGTCGCTTGAGGACGCTGCCGCGTTGGTGGCGGCACGGGGCCGATTGATGCAGGCCTTGCCCAGCGGTGGGGCGATGCTTTCGGTACAGGCCACCGAAGCCGAAATCACACCGCTCCTCGAAGGACTCGAAGAGCGAGTTTCGATCGCGGCGATCAACGGGCCGAGGTCGGTCGTGATCGCCGGTGACGAAGAAGTCATCGCCGGGTTCGAGGCGTCCTGGGAGTGGAAGACGAAGCGCCTCGCGGTGAGCCACGCGTTCCATTCGCCGCGGATAGAGCCGATGCTGGCGGAGTTCCGCGAGATCGCGCGCGGTCTGTCGTTCCAGGAGCCGAAGCTGCCGGTGGTGTCCAATGTGACCGGTGCGCTGGCGAAGGTGACCGATCCCGAGTACTGGGTTCGGCACGTGCGCGAGGCGGTTCGGTTCGCCGACGGCGTGCGCTACCTGGAAGACGAGGGTGTGACAGCGTTCCTGGAGCTGGGCCCCGACGGTGTCCTGACCGGAATGGCGCGCGAAAGCGTCGAATCCGCCACGCTGGTGACGGCACTGCGCCGCGACCGCGACGAGCCGCAGACCCTGATCACCGCGCTGGCCGGTCTGCACGTCGCCGGTGTCCCGATCGGCTGGCCGCTCCCGGGACGGGTGGTCGACCTGCCGACCTACGCCTTCCAGCGGCAGCGGTACTGGCTCGACCTGCCCACCGCCGAGTCGTTCCGGGCCGCCGGTACCGCCGACGCGGTGGACGCCCGGTTCTGGGACGCCGTTGAGCGCGAGGACCTGGAGGCGCTCGCGGGAACGCTCGAAGTCGACGGCGACCGCTCCGCGCTCGGCGACGTGCTCCCCGTGCTGTCGTCGTGGCGGAAACAGCGGATCAGCCGGTCCACAATGGACGACTGGCGGTACGCGATCACGTGGAAGCCGCTCACCACCGGGTCGGCGGCGTTGTCCGGGACCTGGCTCGTGGTGACCGGTCCGGACGAAGCACCCTCGTGGGTGGCCGACGCGATCAGTGCGGCGGGCGCCGAGGTGGAGCTGCTCGAACTCGCCGACGCCGATCGCGAGGAGATCGCGGCCAAGCTCGCCGCCTTCGATGAGCTGTCGGGCGTGGTGTCCCTGCTCGGTGCCGACGAGACACCGAGCGAGGCGCACCCGGCGTTGCCCACCGGGCTCGCCCGCACGCTGGCGCTCGTGCAGGCCATGGCGGACAGTGGGCTCGACCGTCCACTGTGGCTGGTTACCCACGACGGAGTGTCGGTAGGCAAGGCCGATTCCCCGGCGACCCCGGCGCAGGCCCGCGTCTGGGGCTTCGGCAGAGTGATCGGACTGGAGCACCCGCGCCGCTGGGGCGGACTCGTCGACCTGCCCGTCGAAGGCGACCAGCGGGCGCGCGGGCGGTTCGCCGCCGTGCTCGCGGGGATCGGCGACGAGGACCAGCTCGCGGTGCGCGACTCCGGCGTCTTCGCCAGGCGCCTGGTCCGTTCGCCGCTCGGCGATCGCGCACCGGTGCGCGAGT
The DNA here is from genome assembly GCF_018736145.1 of Amycolatopsis sp. CA-230715. Lineage (GTDB taxonomy): Bacteria > Actinomycetota > Actinomycetes > Mycobacteriales > Pseudonocardiaceae > Amycolatopsis. The sequence goes on along the minus strand of NZ_CP059997.1, from coordinate 2,120,480 downwards.
GGCGTCCACAAGGGACGGTCCTGGTCACCGGCGGCACCGGTGCGCTCGGCGGGCACGTCGCCAGGTGGGCCGCCGAGCACGGCGCCGAACACCTCGTGCTGACCTCACGCCGCGGCCGCGATGCCGCGGGCGCCGCCGAGCTGGAAGCCGAGCTGACCGCGCTCGGCGCGCGCGTCACGATCGCCGCGTGCGACGTGGCCGACCGCGAGTCGGTGCGCGCGCTGCTCGACGAGCACGGACCGATGTCCGCGGTCGTCCACGCCGCGGGCGTCGGGCAGGCCACGGCGTTGACCGACATGGGCTTCGCCGACGCGGGTTACGTGCTCGACGCGAAGGTCACCGGCGCGCTCAACCTCGACGAGCTGCTCGGTGACGCCGAGCTGGACGCGTTCGTGCTGTTCTCCTCCAACGCCGGAGTGTGGGGCAGCGGCACGCAAGCCGCCTACGCCGCGGCGAACCACGCGCTCGACGCGCTGGCCGAACAGCGGCGCGCACGCGGCCTCACCGCGACCTCGATCGCTTGGGGCGCTTGGGGTGGAGGCGGACTCGCGGCCGGCGAGGCCGCGGAGGACCACCTGCGCCGCCGCGGTGTCCTCCCGATGGCGCCGGAACTGGCGGTGTCCGCGCTCGTGCGGTCGGTCGAACACGACGAGACGTTCGTCGCGGTGGCCGATGTGGTCTGGGCGAAGTTCGTGCCCGGGTTCACCGCCGAACGGGCGCGCCCGCTCATCGACGAGATCCCCGAAGTCCGCGACGCCATCGCGGCCGCGCAACCGGATGTCGCTTCCACCGGTTCCGCGTTCGCCAACCGGCTCGCCGGGCTCGCCGACGGCGAGCGCCGGAGCACAGTGCTGGAACTGGTCCGCGCCGAGGCCGCCGCGGTGCTCGGGTTCGCCGGGCCGCGGGAGATCTCGCCGGCCCAGGCGTTCCGCGATCTCGGTTTCGACTCGCTGACCGCCGTGGAAGTGCGCACCAGGCTCGCCGCCGCGACCGGGCTGAAACTGCCGAGCAGCCTGGTCTTCGACTATCCCAACGCGACTGTCCTCGCCGAACACATCCTGGCCGAGGTCACCGGTGGCGAAAGCAGCGCGGCCGCACCGGCCGCGGTGGCCGTCGCGGCGGACGAACCGATCGCGATCGTCGGGATGAGCTGCCGCCTGCCCGGCGGGGTCGCCTCGCCGGAGCAGTTCTGGGACCTGCTCGTCGAAGGGCGCGACGCCATCTCGACCTTCCCCGGCAACCGCGGCTGGCCGATCGACCCGGCATCGGACGAGGTCCCGGTCGGCGGTTTCGTCGAAGGGGCAACGGATTTCGACGCGACGCTGTTCGGCATCTCACCACGGGAAGCCCTCGCCATGGACCCGCAGCAGCGGCTGCTCCTGGAAGCGTCGTGGGAGGCACTGGAACGCGCGGGTGTCGACCCGCTTTCGTTGCGCGGCAGCCAAACCGGCGTCTTCGCGGGCGCGTCCAGCTCGGGCTACGGCACCGGGCTCGCGTCAGTGCCCGAAGGCGTCGAGGGCTACCTGCTCACCGGGACCGCCGGCAGCGTGGTCTCCGGACGGGTCTCGTACGCGCTCGGGCTCGAAGGCCCGGCGGTCACCGTCGACACCGCGTGCTCCTCGTCGCTGGTCGCGCTGCACCTGGCGTGCCAGGCACTGCGCCAGGGCGAGTGCACGATGGCCCTGGCCGGTGGTGTCGCGGTGATGGCGACCCCGGCGGCGTTCGTGGAGTTCGACCGCCAGGGCGGGCTTGCCGGTGACGGGCGGTGCAAGTCCTTCTCGGAGTCCGCGGACGGTACGGGCTGGGGTGAGGGTGTCGGCATGCTCTTGGTGGAGCGGCTGTCGGACGCGCGTCGTAACGGGCACGAGGTGCTTGCGGTGGTGCGGGGTTCGGCGGTGAACCAGGATGGTGCGTCGAACGGGTTGACGGCGCCGAATGGTCCTTCGCAGCAGCGGGTGATTCGGCAGGCGCTGGCGAGTGCGCGGCTCGCACCGTCCGATGTGGACGCTGTGGAAGCGCACGGCACGGGCACGGTGCTCGGTGACCCGATCGAGGCGCAGGCGCTGCTCGCGACCTACGGCCAGGACCGGGAACGCCCGCTCCTGCTGGGCTCGGTCAAGTCCAACATCGCGCACACCCAGGCCGCGGCCGGGGTCGCCGGCGTGATCAAGGCGGTGCTCACGCTCCAGCGCGGTGTGCTGCCGAAGAGCCTGCACTCCGGTGATCCGACGTCCCATGTGGACTGGACCGCGGGCGCGGTCTCCCTGCTCGCGGAGAACACGCCGTGGCCGGAGACCGGTGCGCCGCGCCGGGCCGGTGTCTCGGCGTTCGGGGTGAGCGGGACGAACGCGCACGCCATCCTGGAACAGGCCGTCGAAGAACCCGCGCCCGAGGTGGCGAGGCCCGCCGCGGCCGGCCCGGTGCCGTGGGTGTTGTCCGGCAAGACCGAGGCCGCGATGCGCGCGCAGGCGAGCATCCTCGCGTCCGCTGTGGACAGTGAGAACGATCTCGACGTGGCGTACTCGCTCGCGACGACGCGCGCGTCCTTGGAGAACCGCGCGGTCGTCACGGGCAACGACCGCGACGAACTGCTGCGCGGGCTTTCCGCGCTGGCAGGCGGGACCCCGGCCGGCAACGTGGTCACCGGAGTCGCCCGCGGTGAAGGGCGTTCGGCGGTGCTGTTCACCGGCCAGGGCTCGCAGCGCGCCGGGATGGGCCGGGAGCTGTACGCGGCGTTCCCGGCGTTCGCCGACGCGCTCGACGCGGTGTGCGCACATGTGGACAAGCATGTGGACAGGCCGGTCAAAGCCCTCATGTTCGGCGAGGACGCCGAAACGCTTGGCCAGACGCAGTACACCCAGGTCGCGTTGTTCGCGCTGGAAGTGGCGTTGTACCGGCTCGTCGAATCGTGGGGTGTGCGCCCGGACTTCGTGGCGGGCCATTCGATCGGCGAGGTGACCGCGGCACACGTCGCGGGGGTTCTGTCCCTTGAGGACGCCGCGGAGCTGGTGGCGGCACGAGGCAGGTTGATGCAGGCGCTGCCGTCCGGCGGGGCGATGCTTTCGGTGCAGGCCACCGAAAAGGACGTCGTGCCCCTGCTCGAAGGGCACCAGGACAGGGTCTCGATCGCGGCGGTCAACGGGCCGACGTCGATCGTGATCGCGGGTGAGGCCGAGGCGGTCGCCGAGATCGAATCGAACCTCACCGCCAAGACCAAGCGGCTGGCGGTCAGCCACGCGTTCCATTCACCGCTGATGGAGCCCATGCTCGACGAGTTCCGCCGCGTGGTCGAAGGACTGGCGTTCGAGGCGCCGCGGATTCCCGTGGTGTCCAATGTGACCGGTGGCGTCGCGGACGTCACCGAGCCCGGGTACTGGGTGCGGCACGTGCGCGAGGCGGTGCGGTTCGCCGATGGTGTGCGCCACCTCGAAGAACAGGGTGTGACGACGTTCCTGGAACTGGGCCCGGACGGTGTGCTGACCGGGATGGCGCGCGAGAGCACCGAAACCGCCACCCTCGTCACCGCACTGCGGAGGGATCGCGGTGAAGTGGAAGCGCTCGTGGCCGCTGTCGCACGGTTGCACGCGTCCGGTGTCGTCGTGGACTGGCCCGCCTACTTCGCGGGGACCGGCGCGAGGACGGTTCCGCTGCCGACCTACGCGTTCCAGCGCGAGCGGTTCTGGCTCGACTTCACCGTCGGCGGTGCCGACATGTCCTCGGCGGGGGTCGCTTCGGCGGCGCACCCGCTGCTGGGTGCCGCGGTGGAACTGCCGGAGGGCGGCGGGTGCGTCTTCACCGGGAGGATCTCCCTCACCACGCACCCGTGGCTGTCCGGGCACGCGCTCGGCGGCACCGTGCTGGTGCCGGGCACCGCGCTGGTGGAGCTGGCGATCAGGGCCGGTGACGAACTCGGTTACGGGGCGCTGGAGGACCTCACCCTGGAGCTGCCGCTGGTGATGCCGGAGCAGGGCGCGATGCTGCTCCGCGTCGTGCTCGGCGAAGCCACCGACGACGGCAGGCGTTCGCTCGCGCTCTACTCGCGCGCGGAGTCCGATTCGGACGGTCCGTGGAACCGCAACGCCGTCGGCGGGCTCACCGAGACGGTGCCGGAGCCCGCAATGGACCTCATGGCGTGGCCGCCCGCCGGTGCCGACGTGGTGTCCACCGACGACATGTACGCGGGGCTGGCCGAGTCCGGGTTCACCTACGGCCCGGCGTTCAGCGGCCTGCGCACCGTGTGGGCGACGGCGGACGCGGTGTTCGCGGAAATCGAGCTGCCGAAGGAGTTCCACGACGACGCGGCCCGGTTCGGCATCCACCCCGCGCTGTTCGACGCGGCACTGCACCCGCTCGGCCTCGGGGTGCTCGCCACCGGCAACGACAGTTCCGGGCCAGGCCTGCCGTTCGCGTGGACCGGCGTGACGCTGTACGCGAAGCAAGCGACCGCACTGCGGGTGAAGGTCAGCGCCGCGCCGTCGGGCGGCGTAACGATCTTCGCCGCCGACGCGAACGGGGCGCCGGTCGCCTTCGTCGAGTCGCTGGTGCAGCGGCCCGCCGCGACCGAACGGCTCGTCGCGCCCACCTCGTCGGCGCAGCACGACTCGCTGTACGAGGTGAGCTGGGACGCGGTGGCGCCCGCCACCGGCTCGGGTTCGGTCGTAGTGCTGGGCGAGGACGCGCTCGGCATCGGCGCCGAGTCCTACCCGGACCTGGATGCCATGCCGGAAGCCGATTTCGTGGCCGTCGCGATCGTGCCGAAGTCCACAGTAGACGCCGACGGTGTGCGCGCGGCGACCGCGGACGTGCTCGAACTCCTGCAGCGCTGGCTCGCCGAGGACCGGTTCGCCGACGCGAAACTGGTGGTGTGCACGCGAGGTGCGGTCGCGGTCGCCGGTGAACCGGTGACCGACCTCGCCGGTGCGACGGTGTGGGGCCTGGTGAAATCGGCGCAGGCGGAGAACCCGGGCAGGATCGTCCTCGCTGATCTCGGTGAAGGCACCGCGCCCGCCGTCGCCGATCTCGTCGCGACGGGTGAGCCGCAGCTCGCGGTGCGCGGTGACAGCGTGTTCGCGCCGCGGTTCGCGCGAGTGGGGACCTCCTCGCTTGTGCCGCCCGCCGACGGCCCGTGGCGGCTGGACGTGACCACGCCCGGCACCATCGACAACCTCGCGCTCGTCCCGTGCCCGCAGGTGCTCCAGGAGGTGCCCGCCGGACAGATCCGGATCGCGGTGCGCGCCACCGGCGTCAACTTCCGCGACGTGCTGATCACGCTCGGCATGTACCCGGGCGAAGCGGTGATGGGCACCGAAGCGGCCGGTGTGGTGCTCGAAGTCGGTGCCGGAGTCGAAGGGCTCGAACCGGGCGACCGCGTGATGGGCGTGGTCGAGTTCGGCTTCGGCCCGGTCGCGGTCGCCGACGCGCGGATGGTGGCGCGCGTGCCGGACGGGTGGTCGTTCGAGCAGGCCGCTTCGACCCCCGCGGTGTTCCTGACCGCCTACTACGGGCTGGTCGAACTGGCGAACACGCAGCCGGGCCAGTCGGTGCTGGTGCACGCCGCGGCCGGCGGCGTCGGGATGGCTTCGGTACAGCTCGCGAAGCACCTCGGCGCCGAGGTCTACGGCACCGCGAGCCCCGGAAAATGGGATGTGCTGCGGGAGATGGGGCTCGACGACGAGCACCTCGCCTCCTCGCGCGACCTCGACTTCGAACGGCGGTTCCCGTCCGGGATCGACGTCGTGGTCAACTCGCTGACCGGTGACTTCACCGACGCGTCGCTGCGGCTGATGCGCCACGGCGGCACGTTCGTCGAACTGGGCAAGGCCGATCCGCGGGACCCTGCGATGGTCGCGGCCGAGCACGGCGGCGTCGCGTACCGGTCCTTCGACCTCGGCGACCCCGGCCCGGCCGGGATCGAGAAGATGTTCGTCGACCTGCTCGCGCTGTTCGAAAAGGGCGTGCTGGCACCACTTCCGGTGAAGACCTGGGACGTCCGCAGGGCAGGCGAGGCGTTCCGGTACATCAGCCAGGCCAAGCACGTCGGCAAGGTCGTGCTGACCATGCCGTGCGCGCTCGACCCGGACGGCACGGTGCTGGTCACCGGTGCCACCGGGACGCTGGGCTCGCTGGTGGCGAGGCACCTGGTGACCGAACGCGGCGTCAAACACCTGGTGCTGGCGTCGCGGCGGGGCCGGGACGCCGAGGGCGCCGCCGAGCTGGAGGCCGAGCTGTCCGCGACGGGCGCCGAGGTGACCGTCGTGGCCTGCGACGCGGCGGACCGGGAGTCGCTGCGGTCCGTTTTGGACGGTATCGCGCTGGACCACCCGCTGACCGGGGTGGTGCACACCGCGGGTGTGCTCGACGACGGCATCGTGTCCTCGCTGACCCCGGAGCGGCTCGAGAAGGTGCTGCGCCCCAAGGTCGACGCGGCACTCAACCTGCACGAGCTGACCAGGGGCACCGATCTCGCCCAGTTCACGCTCTACTCGTCGATCGCCGGTGTGCTCGGCGGCGCGGGGCAGGGCAACTACGCGGCGGCGAACTCGTTCCTGGACGCCCTTTCCGGGCAGCGCCGCGCCGAAGGCCTCGCCGGGCAGTCGCTCGCGTGGGGAATGTGGGCGCAGAGCAGCGGGATGACCGGGGAGCTGTCCGACGCCGACCTGAAGCGCATGGGCAGGGGCGGTATCGTCCCGCTCGCTTCGGAGCAGGGGCTCGCGCTGTTCGACGCATCGTCCACAGTGGATGAAGCGGTGGTGGTACCGGCCAGGCTGGACACCGATTCGCTCAAGACGGCCGATCCGGCGAGCCTGCCCGCGCTGTTCCGCGGCCTGGTCAGGGCCGGCAGGCGGGCGGCGGCCGGATCGTCCGCGCCCGACGGCGGTGCGCTGGCCGACCGGCTGGCCGGGCTCATCGCGGACGAACAGGTCGAGCTGTTGCTGGACCTGGTCAGGGCGTACGCGGCCGCGGTGCTCGGGCACGCCGGACCCGAGGCGATCGATCCGTCGCTGCCGTTCCAGGAGCTGGGCTTCGATTCGCTGACCGCGGTGGAGTTCCGCAACCAGGTGAACGCGGCAACCGGGCTGCGGCTGCCCGCGACGCTGGTGTTCGACTACCCGACACCCGCCGCGCTCGCCGACCACCTGCGCGAGAAGCTCGCGCCGGCGGGGGGCGAGGCGAACGCGGGGCTGGCGGAGCTGGACCGGCTGGAGGCGTTGCTGTCGGCGGACTCGCTCGACGGCGTGCTGCGGGCGCGGATCACGGCCAAGCTGCGTGCGCTCGCGAGCGAGTGGGGCAGTGCGGAGGAGAGCGAGGCCGTGGCGGACGAGCTCGACGCGGCGACGGACGATGAGATGTTCGACTTCATCGGCAAGGAATTCGGGATTTCGTGATGCGGGTTTTCCCTCGTGTGAAAGAGGAGCGGGATTAGATGGCCAACGAGGACAAGCTCCGTCACTTCCTCAAGCAGGTGACGACCGACCTGCACGCGACCCGTCGCCGCCTCCGCGAACTGGAGGAACAGGAGCAGGAGCCGATCGCGATCGTCGGGATGAGCTGCCGCCTCCCCGGCGGTGTCGCCTCGCCGGAGGACCTCTGGGAGCTGGTTTCCTCCGGTGGAGAGGGGATCTCCGGGTTCCCGACGAACCGGGGCTGGGACGTCGACGGCCTGGTGAGCGAGGACCCCGGCGAGCAGGGCACCACCTACGCCAGCGAGGGCGGTTTCCTGCACGAGGCAGGCGAGTTCGACGCCGGGCTGTTCGGGATTTCGCCGCGTGAGGCTCTCGCGATGGACCCGCAGCAGCGGTTGCTGCTGGAGGCGTCGTGGGAGGCGTTCGAGCGCGCGGGGATCGCGCCGGAATCGGTGCGCGGCAGCAGGACCGGCGTGTTCGCCGGGGTCATTTACCACGATTACGCCACCGGTCTGTTCTCCTTGCCCGAGGGCGTCGAGGGCTACCTCGGCACCGGCACCTCCGGCAGCGTCGCCTCCGGCCGGGTGTCCTATGTGTTCGGTCTCGAAGGGCCCGCGGTCACGGTCGACACCGCCTGCTCGTCCTCGCTCGTGGCGCTGCACCTCGCGGCCAAGGCGCTGCGCTCCGGCGAATGCACCATGGCGCTCGCCGGCGGGGTGACCGTGATGGGCACCCCCGGTACGTTCGTCGACTTCAGCCGTCAGCGCGGGCTCGCGCCGGACGGGCGCTGCAAGGCGTTCGCCGAGGCCGCCGACGGCACCAGCTGGTCGGAGGGCGTCGGCCTGCTGCTGGTCGAAAAGCTTTCCGACGCGCGGAAGAACGGCCACCCGGTGCTCGCCGTCCTGCGCGGTTCCGCGGTGAACCAGGACGGCGCGTCGAACGGGCTGACCGCACCGAACGGGCCGTCGCAGCGGCGGGTCATCGGCCAGGCACTCGCCGACGCGCGGCTGTCACCCGACGACATCGACGCGATCGAAGCGCACGGCACCGGCACCACCCTCGGCGATCCGATCGAGGCGCAGGCGCTCCTGGAAACCTACGGCCAGGACCGCGACCACCCGCTGCTGCTCGGCTCGATCAAGTCGAACATCGGACACACCCAAGCCGCGGCGGGTGTCGCGGGCGTGATCAAGATGGTCATGGCGATGCGGCACGGCGTGCTGCCTCGCACGTTGCACGTGGACGAGCCCACGTCCCATGTGGACTGGTCTGCGGGCGCGGTGTCGCTGCTCACCGAGAACCTCCCGTGGGAGAAGGCGGACGCGCCGCTGCGCGCCGGCGTTTCCTCGTTCGGGATCAGCGGGACCAACGCGCACGTGATCCTCGAACAGGCCCCCGTCGACGAGGCGGAACCGGTCGAGGTCAGCCGGTCGGCGCCGCCGGTGCTGCCGCTGGCGATCTCGGCACGGGGCAAGGAGGCCCTGCGCGCGCAGGCCGCCCGCATCAAGTCCGTTGTGGACGACGAGACGCTGCTCGACGTCGCGTACTCGCTGCTGACCTCGCGCGCGAAGCTCGACCACCGCGCGGTGGTGGTGGGGGAGACGGCCGCCGACCTGCGCGACGGGCTGACCGCGCTCGCCGAGGGCCGCCCCTCCGCCGCGGTGCTCGACGGGGTCGCGCTCGCCGACCGCGTGAAGTCCGCGGTGTTGTTCTCTGGTCAGGGTTCGCAGCGTGCGGGGATGGGCCGGGAGCTATATGGGGAGTTCCCCGTTTTCGCTTCCGCGTTGGACGCGGTGTGTGCGGAACTGGACAGGTCCCTGGATCGTCCGGTGAAGGAGTTGATGTTCGCCGAGGATGGCGAGCAGTTGAACCAGACGCAGTACACGCAGGCTTCTCTGTTCGCGCTGGAAGTGGCGTTGTACCGGCTGGTGGAGTCGTGGGGTGTGCGTCCGGATTTCGTGACGGGGCATTCGATTGGTGAGCTGACTGCGGCGCATGTGGCTGGGGTTCTGTCGCTTGAGGACGCTTCCGCGTTGGTGGCGGCGCGGGGCAGGTTGATGCAGGCTCTGCCGACGGGTGGGGCGATGCTTTCGGTGCAGGCGACCGAGGATGAGGTCAAGCCTCTGCTGGAGGGGCTTGAGGACAAGGTTTCGATCGCGGCGGTCAATGGCCCGCGGTCGGTGGTGGTTGCGGGCGATGAGGATGTGATTGCCGGGTTCGAGTCTTCGTGGGAGTGGAAGACGAAGCGGCTCACCGTGTCGCATGCGTTTCATTCGCCGCGGATGGAGCCGATGCTGGCGGAGTTCCGTGCTGTTGCGGAGGGTTTGTCGTTCGAGGCGCCGCGAATCCCGGTGGTGTCCAATGTGACCGGTGCGCTGGCGGAGGTGACGGATCCGGAGTACTGGGTGCGGCATGTTCGTGAGGCGGTGCGGTTCGCCGATGGTGTGCGGTTCCTGGCCGAGCAGGGTGTGACCACGTTCCTGGAGCTGGGTCCGGATGGTGTCTTGTCCGGGATGGCCGCCGAGTCCGTTTCGGACGCTGTCGTGGTGCCTGTCCTGCGTCGTGATCGGGACGAGGTCACCTCGCTCACTACGGCCGTGGGTCGTTTGCACGTCGCCGGTGTTTCTCTTGATTGGGAGTCGTTCTTCGCGGGTACCGGTGCCCGAACCGTGGAGCTCCCCACTTACGCCTTCCAGCGGGAGCGGTACTGGCTGGAATCGGCCGCGGTGGACTTGGCCGCGCTGGAACGTGATGTCGCGGACGCGCGGTTCTGGGACGCGGTGGAGCGCGGGGCCGTCGATGAGCTGGCTGAGGTGCTCAAGGTCGATGATGGGTCGTTGGCGGTGGTGGTGCCCGCGTTGTCGTCGTGGCGGCGGGTGCGTCGTGAGCGGTCTGTTGTGGACGGTGTGCGGTATCAGGTGTCGTGGACGCCGGTGACGGTGGAGTCCAAGGCTCTGGATGGCCGGTGGCTGTTGGTCGTGCCCGAGGACGAGACTGCTCTGCCCGAGGCCCTGGAGTCGCGGACCGGCGAGCTGGTCGTGCTGCGGGTGCCGGAGGACATCGACCGCGCGCTGCTCGCCGAGCGGATCCGCGAATCCGCGCCGGAGGGCGGATTCGCCGGTGTCGTGTCCGGGGTGGGCCTGTTCGGAGTTCTCGCGCTGGTGCAGGCGCTGGAGGACGCCGGTGTGGCGGGCCGGGTGTGGGCTGTTACCCGGGGTGCGGTGGATGCGGGTGATCGCGTGACCGATTCCGAGGCCGCGATGGTGTGGGGCGCCGGGCGTTCGATCGCGCTGGAGTACCCGCAGCGGTGGGCTGGCCTGATCGACCTGCCCGAAATCCTCGACGATCGTGTTGTCGGCCAGTTGACCGGGGCACTGACCGGCACCGAGGTCGAGGTCGCGATTCGGAACGCGGGCGTGCTCGCCCGCCGCCTGATCCACGCCCCCGCTACGACCGAGGCGACCTGGACGCCGCAGGGCACGGTCCTGATCACCGGGGGTACCGGCGCGCTGGGTGCTCGGGTGGCCCGGTGGGTGGTGGCGAATGGTGCTGAGCACGTGGTGCTGACCTCGCGTCGGGGCCGGGAAGCCGAAGGCGCCGAGGCGTTGGAGGCCGAGCTGGTGGCGGCGGGTGCGCGGGTGACGATCGCGGCGTGCGATGTGGCGGATCGGGACGCGGTGGTGGCGTTGCTGGAGCAGGTTCCGGTGAACGCGGTGGTGCACACCGCGGGGATCGTCGATGACGGCGTGGTGGATTCGCTGACCCCGGACCGGGTGGCCGGTGTGCTGGCCCCGAAGGTCGACGCGGCCCGCAACCTGCACGAGCTGGCTGGCGAGCTGGACGCGTTCGTCTTGTTCTCCTCGGTGGCCGGGGTGCTGGGCGGTGCCGGGCAGGCCAGTTACGCCGCAGCGAACGCCTTCCTGGACGCACTTGCCGAGCAGCGGCGTGCCGACGGGTTGCCCGCGACGTCGATCGCCTGGGGTCCCTGGGCCGGGGGCGGCATGGCCGCCGCGGACGAAGCGGGCAGCCGCGCCCGCCGAGGTGGTCTGGGCCTGATCGAACCGGAAACCGGGATGGCGGTGCTCGCGCACGCCGTCGGCATCGACACCACGCTGACCGTGCTCGACGTCGACTGGGACCGCTTCGCGCCCGGCCGACCCGGCCTCCTGCTCAGCGACCTGGTCGAAGTCCGCATGCCTGCCACCGAAACCACCACCGCCATCGCGAACCAGCTCGCCGGGCTGCCCGAGAGCGAGCGTCTCGAAGCGGTGCTGGACGTGGTCCGGTCGTACGCGGCGGCGGTGCTGGGATATGCCGGTGCGGAGGCGGTCGACCCGGATCGGGCGTTCCGCGACCTGGGGTTCGATTCGTTGACGGCGTTGGAGTTCCGCAATCAGCTCGGTGCGGCGGTCGAGGTGCCGTTGCCCGCGACGCTGGTGTTCGACTACCCGACGCCGGTCGCGCTCGCGCGCTTCCTGATGGGGGAGATCTCCGGCGCGGGGGCCGCGGTGGCGGCCCCGGTCGGTGGGGTGGCTGCGGCCGATGAGCCGATCGCGATCATCGGGATGAGTTGCCGGTTCCCTGGCGGGGTGTCCACTCCGGAGCAGTTCTGGGACCTGATCGTCTCCGGCACCGACGCCCTGTCCGACTTCCCGCTCGACCGCGGGTGGGACCTGGAAACCCTGTACAACCCGGACCCGGACGGCACGGGCACTTCGTACGTGCGCGAGGGCGGTTTCCTGCACGAGGCTTCGGGTTTCGACCCGGTGTTCTTCGGGATTTCGCCGCGTGAGGCGCTGGCGATGGATCCGCAGCAGCGGTTGTTGTTGGAGACCGCGTGGGAAGCCTTTGAGCGTGCGGGAATCGACCCGACCTCGCTGCGCGGGTCGCAGACCGGTGTGTTCGCCGGAACCAACGGCCAGGACTACGCCACGAACGTCGCGTTGAACCCCGAAGGCGTGGAAGGCCATGCGAGTACGGGTAATGCGGCGAGTGTGGTGTCGGGTCGGGTGTCGTATGTGTTGGGGCTTGAGGGTCCGGCGGTGACGGTGGATACGGCGTGTTCGTCGTCGTTGGTGGCGTTGCATTGGGCGATGCAGGCGTTGCGGTCGGGTGAGTGTGGGTTGGCGTTGGCTGGTGGGGCGACGGTGATGGCGACGCCGGGGACGTTTACGGAGTTTTCGCGGCAGCGTGGGTTGTCGGTGGATGGTCGGTGTAAGGCGTTCGCGGAGTCGGCGGATGGTACGGGGTGGGGTGAGGGTGTGGGGTTGTTGCTGGTGGAGCGGTTGTCGGATGCTGAGCGGAATGGGCATCCGGTGTTGGCGGTGGTGCGGGGTTCGGCGGTGAATCAGGATGGTGCGTCGAATGGGTTGACGGCGCCGAATGGTCCGTCGCAGCAGCGGGTGATTCGCCAGGCCCTTGCCAATGCGCGTCTGGAACCGTCCGACGTGGACGCGGTGGAAGCACATGGCACGGGTACCACGCTTGGTGATCCGATCGAGGCACAGGCGTTGCTGGCGACGTATGGGCAGGATCGGGACGTGCCGTTGTGGTTGGGGTCGGTGAAGTCGAATATTGGGCATACGCAGGCTGCCGCGGGTGTGGCGGGTGTGATGAAGATGGTGTTGGCGTTGCAGCGGGGTGTGTTGCCGCCAACGTTGCACGTGGATGAGCCTTCGTCGCATGTGGACTGGTCCGCGGGCTCGGTCGCGTTGCTGACCGACGTCACTCCGTGGCCGGAGACCGGCGCTCCCCGCCGCGCAGGCGTCTCCTCCTTCGGGATGAGCGGGACGAACGCGCACACCATCCTCGAACAAGCCCCACCAACCGAACCGGTCCCGGTCGAGGAAACCGGCGGCCCGGCACCCTGGATCCTGTCCGCCAAGACCGAAGGCGCGCTGACCGCCCAGGCCGCCAACCTCCGTCGGCACCTGGCGGACAACCCGGACCTGTCGATCGCGGACGTGGGCTATTCGCTGGTGTCGTCGCGGGCGGTGTTGGAGCAGCGTGCGGTGGTGATCGGTGATCGTGACGCCTTGCTGTCGGGTCTGGATGCTGTGGCGGGTGGTGGTTCGGCCACTCAGGTCGTCACCGGGACCGCGGATGTGCGGGGCAAGGTTGTGTTCGTGTTCCCCGGTCAGGGTTCGCAGTGGGTCGGCATGGCCGTGGACCTGCTGGAGTCCTCGCCGGTGTTCGCGGAGCGGTTCGCCGAGTGTGAGCGGGCGTTGTCGTCCTTTGTGGACTGGTCACTGGTCGAGGTGGCCGGTGACGAGGCCGCGTTGGAACGGGTAGATGTCGTGCAGCCCGCGTTGTGGGCGGTCATGGTGTCACTGGCCGCGGTGTGGCGTTCCTACGGTGTGGAGCCTGCTGCGGTGGTTGGTCACTCGCAGGGTGAGATCGCGGCCGCCGTGGTCGCGGGTTCACTGTCCCTTGAGGACGGTGCACGGGTAGTCGCGTTGCGGAGCCAGGCGATTCGGGACGAGCTGGCGGGTAAGGGCGGCATGGTCTCGATCGCTCAGCCCGAGAGTGCTGTGGTTGAGCGGATTGCTCGGTTCGGTGATCGGGTCGCGGTGGCCGCGGTCAACGGCCCCGGCACCACGGTCATCGCGGGTGAGCCCGAGGCGCTCGCCGAGATCCTGGCCGAGTGCGAAGCCGAAGAAGTGCGGGCGCGGAAGATCGCGGTGGACTACGCCTCGCACACCCCGCAGGTCGAGTCCATCCGGGACCGTCTCTTGGAGGTGCTGGCCCCGATCCAGCCGCGCACGAGCGAGGTCGCGTTCTTCTCGACTCTGACCGCCGACTGGCAGGACACCACCGGCCTGGATGCCCGTTACTGGGTGGAGAACCTGCGCCACACGGTCAAGTTTGACCAAGCCACAACCGCACTGGCTGAGCAGGGTTACCGGTTCTTCGTCGAATCCAGCGCGCACCCCGTGCTGACCATGAGCGTGCAAGAAACCCTCGACATGCTCGACACCGAGGGTGTCGCGATCGGCACCCTGCGCCGCAACGAAGGCGACCTCGACCGGGTACTGACCTCGCTCGCGGAGGGATACGTCCGCGGGCTCGCGGTGGACTGGGCGCCGGTGTTCCCCCGGACCGCGCGCCGCGTGGAGCTGCCGACGTACGCCTTCCAGCGCCAGCGGTACTGGATCGACCTTCCGTCCGCTTCGGACGGTGCGCTCGCGATATCCACGGATGTGGTGGAAGCCCGGTTCTGGGACGCGGTGGAGAACGAGGACCTGGAAGCTCTATCCGGCACGTGGGAGATCGACGGGGATCGCCCCTTCAGCGAGGTCCTGCCGGTCCTCTCGTCGTGGCGGCGGCAGCGTCGTCAGCAGTCCACAGTGGACCAGTGGCGATACGTGATCACGTGGAAGCCGCTGACTACCGCGGCTGTGCGGTTGTCCGGTAGGTGGCTGCTGATCACCGAGGGCGAAACCGATCATGCCGCGTGGTTCGCCGATACCCTGCGTACGCATGGCGCGGATGTTGTGACCGTTGAGGCGGGCGAACTGTCCGCGCGGATCAACGAACTCGGTGAGATCGCCGGGGTGGTGTCCCTGGCTGCCGGTGTGGCGGAGACGCTGATGGTGGTGCAGGCGCTGCTGGAGAGCGCGGTCTCTGCGCCGGTGTGGATCGCCACCCGGGGTGCGGTGTCGGTCGGCCGTTCGGACCGGGCGGCTGATCCCGGGCAGGCGCAGATTTGGGGTCTGGGCCGGATTCTGGGTCTGGAGCACCCCGACCGCTGGGGCGGTCTGCTGGACCTTCCCGCCACCGCTGACGATCGTGCGGCCGCCCGGGTTGTCGCGGTGCTGGCCGGGATCGAGGACGAGGATCAGGTCGCGGTGCGCGATTCCGGGGTGTTCGCGCGGCGTCTCGTGCGGTCGCCACTGGCGGACCGGGATGCGGTGCGGGAGTGGTCGCCGCGCGGCACGGTGCTGGTTACCGGCGGCACCGGTGCGCTGGGTGGGCATGTGGCCCGCTGGTTGGCCGCGAACGGTGCCGAGCACTTGGTGTTGACCTCGCGCCGTGGCCGGGACGCCGACGGTGCGGTCGAGTTGGAAGCGGAGTTGACCGGGCTCGGTGCGCGGGTCACGATCGCGGCCTGCGACGCCGCCGACCGCGACGCACTGGCCGAACTGCTCGCCGAGCACGGTCCTTTCAGTGCCGTGGTCCATGCTGCCGGGGTCGGCCAGACGTCGATGTTGGCGGAGACCACTGTCGAGGACGTCGACCGGGTTGTCGGCGCGAAGGTGGATGGTGCGCGCAACCTGGACGAGCTACTCGGCGACACCGAACTGGACGCGTTTGTGCTCTTCTCGTCCAACGCCGGAGTCTGGGGTAGTGGTGGCCAAGGCGCTTACGCGGCGGCCAATGCGTTCTTGGACGCGTTGGCCGAGCAGCGTCGCGCTCGCGGGATGACCGCGACTTCGATCGCTTGGGGTGCTTGGGGAGGCGGCGGTCTTGCTGCTGGCGACGGCGCCGAGGAGCACTTGCGCCGTCGCGGTGTGCTGCCGATGGCGCCCGAGTCGGCGGTGGCTGCTTTGGTGCAGTCGGTCGAGCATGATGAGACGTTCGTGGCTGTGGCTGATGTGGACTGGGCGAGGTTCGTGCCCGGGTTCACCGCGGCCCGCCCGCGTCCGCTGATCTCCGACATCCCCGAAGCGCGCCAAGTCCTCGACAGCGCCGATGCGAGCGAGGACGTCACGGCGGGTTCGGCGCTGGCAGAGAAGTTGAGCAGACTGTCCGAAGTGGAACGTCAGCGCGTCGTGCTCGACACGGTGCGCGCGGAAGCCGCGGCGGTGCTGGGATTCGCCGGTGCGGCCGAGATCGCTCCCACGCAGGCGTTCCGCGAGTTGGGTTTTGATTCGTTGACGGCGGTGGATTTGCGGAATCGGTTGTCTTCGGTGACGGGGTTGAGGTTGCCGTCGTCGTTGGTGTTCGACTATCCGAACGCGACGGTGCTGGCCGGGTTCCTGGTCGGTGAGGTGACGGGTGCGGTGGCGGAGGTGGCCGCGCCGACGGTGGTGGTCGATGCTGCTGGTGATGATCCGGTGGTGATTGTGGGGATGGCGTGCCGGTATCCGGGTGGGGTGAATTCTCCGGAGCAGTTCTGGGACCTGGTGGAGTCCGGGAGTGATGGGATTTCGGTGTTCCCGACCGATCGGGGTTGGGACCTGGACGGGTTTTATGGTGAGTCCGCGGTGTCGGATCAGGCGCGTGCGGGTGGGTTCTTGTATGACGTGGCGGAGTTCGACGCGGGGTTGTTCGGGATTTCGCCGCGGGAGGCCCTGGCCATGGATCCGCAGCAGCGGCTGGTGCTGGAGGCGGCCTGGGAGACCCTGGAACGGGCCGGGATCGCACCTCTGTCGTTGCGGGGGAGTCAGACCGGGGTGTTCGTGGGTGCCTCGGGTCAGGGGTATGGGGCGGGGTTGATGCAGGCCGCCAGCGACGCCGTCGAGGGCTACCTCACCACCGGTGACGCGGGCAGCGTGGTCTCCGGCCGCGTCTCCTACGCCCTCGGTCTCGAAGGTCCGGCGGTGACGGTGGACACGGCGTGCTCGTCCTCTCTGGTGGCTCTGCATTGGGCGGCGCAGTCGGTGCGGTCGGGGGAGAGCAGCCTCGCGTTGGCCGGTGGTGTCGCGGTGATGGCGTCGGCGGGTGCGTTCGCGGAGTTCGGTAAGCAGGGTGGTCTGGCGGGTGATGGCCGCTGCAAACCCTTCGCCGAAGCCGCTGATGGCACCGGGTGGGGTGAGGGTGTCGGCATGGTGCTGCTGGAGCGCCTTTCCGATGCCGAGCGCAATGGGCATGAGGTGCTGGCGGTGATTCGGGGTAGTGCGGTGAATCAGGATGGCGCGTCCAACGGCCTGACCGCGCCGAATGGTCCGTCGCAGCAGCGGGTGATCCGCCAAGCCCTGGCCAACGCCGGTCTCACGGCCACCGAGGTGGATGCGGTGGAAGCACACGGCACCGGGACCACACTCGGTGACCCGATCGAGGCTCAGGCTGTGCTGGCGACCTACGGGCAGGATCGGGAGCGGCCACTTCTGCTGGGTGCGGTGAAGTCGAATATCGGGCACACGCAGGCGGCGTCGGGTGTGGCTGGGGTGATCAAGATGGTGCAGGCGATGCGGCACGGGGTGCTGCCCAAAACACTGCACACCGATAAGCCGTCGTCGCATGTGGACTGGTCGACCGGCGCGGTCGGACTACTCACCGAGAACACACCGTGGCCGGAGACCGGCGCACCCCGGCGTGCGGGTGTGTCCAGCTTCGGGGTCAGCGGCACCAACGTGCACACCATCCTCGAACAAGCCCCCACCGCTAGCACCACCCCCACCGAAGAACGGGTCCAGGTCGACCGCCCGTTGCCGTGGGTGCTCTCGGGCAAGACTCAGGACGCGGTACGCGCACAGGCCACCCGCCTCCTGTCCCATGTGGACGGACTGAACGAAGCCGATGTCGCCTACTCCCTGGCCACCACCCGGACACCACTCGAACACCGCGCCGTCGTGGTCGGCGCCGATCACGACGAGTTCGTGGCCGGGTTGAAGGCCGTTGGCGAAGGCATGCCGTCGGGTGCGGTCGTCACAGGTCTCGCTCGCGGCACCGCGCTGTCCGCGGTTCTGTTCTCGGGTCAGGCTTCGCAGCGTGCGGGGATGGGTAAGCAGCTATATGGGGAGTTCCCCGTTTTCGCGGATGCGCTGGATGAGGTGTGTGCGTATCTGGATAAGTCCCTGGATCGTCCGGTGAAGGAGTTGATGTTCGCCGAGGATGGTGAGCTGCTCAACCAGACCCAGTACACGCAAGCTTCCCTGTTCGCGCTGGAGGTGGCGCTCTACCGGCTGGTCGAGTCCTGGGGAATCCGCCCCGACTTCGTCACCGGGCATTCCATCGGCGAACTCACCGCAGCCCACGTCGCAGGCGTGCTGTCCATAGAGGACGCGGCCGCGCTGGTGGTCGCACGAGGCCGGTTGATGCAGGCTCTCCCCACCGGTGGGGCGATGCTGTCGGTGCAGGCAACCGAAGCTGACATCGCTCCGCTGCTGGAGGGGCTCGAGGAGCAGGTGTCGATCGCGGCGATCAATGGTCCGGCCTCGGTCGTGGTCGCGGGTGATGAAGAGGTCATCGCTGGGTTCGAGGCGTCTTGGGAGTGGAAGACGAAGCGGCTCAAGGTCAGTCACGCGTTTCATTCGCCGCGGATGGAGCCGATGCTGGCCGACTTCCGCAAGGTCGCGGAAAGCCTGACCTTTGAAGCGCCGAAGGTGCCGGTGGTGTCCAATGTGACCGGTGCGATGGCGGATGTGACCGATCCGGACTACTGGGTCCGCCACGTGCGCCATGCGGTCCGCTTCGCCGATGGAGTCCAGTACCTGGCAGGCCAGGGCGTGACCACGTTCTTGGAGCTGGGCCCGGACGGTGTACTGACGGGGATGACTCAGGACACCGCGCCCGAGGCCACCCACATCCCCGCGCTCCGCCGCGACCGCGACGAAGCACACACGCTCACCACCGCCATCGCGAAACTCCACACCGCAGGTGTTTCCGTTGACTGGCAAGCGTTCTTCGCCGGTACCGGCGCCCGAACCGTGGACCTCCCCACTTACCCGTTCCAGCGGCAGCGGTACTGGCCGCAGGCCGCGCCGGTGGACTTGGCGTCGATGGGCCACGACGTGGTCGACGCGCAGTTCTGGGATGCGGTCGAGCGCGAAGACCTGGCCGGGTTGGCTGAGGTGCTCAAGGTCGATGATGGGTCGTTGGCGGTGGTGGTGCCTGCGTTGTCGTCGTGGCGGCGGGTGCGTCGTGAGCGGTCTGTTGTGGACGGTGTGCGGTATCAGGTGTCGTGGACGCCGGTGACGGTGGAGTCCAAGGCTCTGGATGGCCGGTGGCTGCTGGTCGTGCCCGAGGACGAGACAGCTCTGCCCGAGGCCCTGGAGCGGGCCGGCGAGCTGGTCGTGCTGCGGGTGCCGGAGGACATCGAGCGGACGACGCTCGCCGAGCGGATCCGGGAATCCGCCGGTGACGACGGGTTCGCGGGCGTGGTCTCGGGCTTGGGTCTCTTCGGTGTCCTGGCCTTGGTGCCCGCGCTGGAGGACACCGGTGTCGCGGGCCGGGTGTGGGCTGTTACCCGGGGTGCGGTGGATGCGGGTGATCGCGTGACCGATCCCGGGGCCGCGATGGTGTGGGGCGCCGGACGTTCGATCGCGCTGGAGTACCCGCAACGGTGGGGCGGCCTGATCGACCTGCCCGAGACCCTCGACGACCGCGCCATCGGCCAGCTGACCGGGGCCCTGGCCGGCACCGAGGTCGAGGTCGCGGTCCGGGGCGCGGGCGTGCTCGCCCGTCGCCTGATCCACGCCCCCGCCGCGAGCGAGGCGACGTGGACGCCGCGGGGCACGGTCCTGGTCACCGGTGGCACGGGTGCGTTGGGTGCGCGAGTGGCCCGGTGGCTGGTGGCCAACGGTGCTGAGCACGTGGTGCTGACCTCGCGTCGGGGCCGGGAAGCCGAAGGCGCCGAGGCGTTGGAGGCCGAGCTGGTGGCGGCGGGTGCGCGGGTGACGATCGCGGCGTGCGATGTGGCGGATCGGGACGCGGTGGTGGCGTTGCTGGAGCAGGTTCCGGTGAACGCGGTGGTGCACACCGCGGGGATCGTCGATGACGGCGTGGTGGATTCGCTGACCCCGGACCGGGTGGCCGGTGTGCTGGCCCCGAAGGTCGACGCGGCCCGCAACCTGCACGAGCTGGCTGGCGAGCTGGACGCGTTCGTCTTGTTCTCCTCGGTGGCCGGGGTGCTGGGCGGTGCCGGGCAGGCCAGTTACGCCGCAGCGAACGCCTTCCTGGACGCACTTGCCGAGCAGCGGCGTGCCGACGGGTTGCCCGCGACGTCGATCGCCTGGGGTCCCTGGGCCGGGGGCGGCATGGCCGCCGCGGACGAAGCGGGCAGCCGCGCCCGCCGAGGTGGTCTGGGCCTGATCGACCCCGACACCGGTATCGCGGTGCTCGCGCACGCCGTGGGCACGGACACCACGCTGACCGTGCTCGACGTCGACTGGGACCGCTTCGCCCCCAGCCGTCCCGGGCCCCTGCTCAGCGATCTCCCCGAAACCCGCACCACCACGACCCCCGCCACCACGGCGATCACCGACCCGCTCGCCGGAATCCCCGAAGGGGACCGCGCCGCCGCGGTGCTCGACCTGGTCCGGTCCTACGCCGCGGTCGTGCTCGGGCACGCGGGCGCCGAGTCCATCGACCCCGAGCAGGCGTTCCGCGATCTGGGCTTCGACTCGCTCACCGCGCTGGAGTTCCGCAACCAGCTCGGGGCGGCGGTCGACGTGGCACTGCCCGCGACGCTGGTGTTCGACTACCCGACGCCGGTCGCGCTGGCCGAGCACCTCCGCGCGGAACTGTTCGGCGACGACCCCGGTGCGCCGGGGCTCGCCGAGCTGGATCGCCTCGATGCCGTGGTCGCGGCCGGTACCCAGGACGAGGAAATGCGCGCGACAATGGTCGAGCGGCTGCAAACAATTCTGCAGAAACTGACCGAGACATCCGGTGAAACGGAAAAAGCCGCGGTCCGGGATCAATTGCAGTCCGCCTCCGACGACGAAATCTTCGATTTCATCAACACGCAGCTCGGCAGGTCGTAGGGCGCTGGGTAGGGGCCCATAGGGGTTGTCGGCATCGGATAAGGGGAACTACCGTTCCGTAGTGAAGTTTAATTCAATCCACCACGCATGACCGCGTACCGGGCGGGCTGGCGATTCCTTGGGGCATTGCATCGCGATTCGGCCTTGGTACTGGTCAGGGTGATGCGCCCGGGTGTCCCGGGGGCGCTTCGCGCGCGAGGAGGACGGAGCGGCCGGTGCCCGGCGTCGGCCGCTCCCGGCCACGTACCGGCACTGGCCTGGTGGAGCCGGTACGCGGGAGCCGGGCGCGGGCCATCAGGCCGCTGGCCCCTGCCCGGAGAACTTGTGCAGCAGATGCTGGGTTTGCTGCAGGTCGTCGAGAGGTGGCTTTAGGTGGCGAACGAGGAGACGCTTCGCGACTACCTCAAGTGGGTCACAGCCGATTTGCACGAGGCGCGCCAGCGGCTGAAGGAGCTGGAGTCCGGCGCGCAGGAGCCGATCGCCATCGTCGCGATGAGCTGCCGCTACCCCGGTGGGGTGCGGTCGCCGGAGGATCTGTGGCGGCTGCTCGACGGCGGCACCGACGCGATCGGCGACTTCCCGACCGACCGCGGCTGGGACCTCGACGCCCTCTACAGCGAGGACCCCGACAGCCCCGGCACCAGTTATGTGCTCAAGGGCGGTTTCGTCGAGGGCGCTGGTGAATTCGACCCCGCGTTCTTCGGCATTTCCCCGCGCGAAGCGCTCGCGATGGACCCCCAGCAGCGGATCCTGCTCGAAGTCTCGTGGGAGGCGCTCGAGCGCGCGGGTATCGATCCCACCTCGGTGCGCGGCAGCCGGATCGGCGTGTTCGCCGGGACCAGCGGCCAGGACTACGCCTCGGTGCTGGCCAGCGAGCTGGAGAACGTCGCGGGTCATGTGACCACCGGGAACATCGCCTCCGTGCTGTCCGGCCGGGTGGCCTACACCCTCGGCCTCGAAGGGCCCGCGGTCTCGGTCGACACCGCGTGCTCGTCGTCGCTGGTGGCGCTGCACCTCGCCTGCCAGGCCCTGCGCAACGGCGAGTGCACCATGGCGCTGGCCGGTGGTGTGACGATGCTGCCGAGCCCCGGCCTGTTCGTCGAGTTCAGCCAGCAGCGCGGCCTCGCCTCCGACGGCAGGTGCAAGGCGTTCGCCGAGGCCGCCGACGGCACCGGCTGGGGCGAGGGCGCCGGTCTGCTGCTGGTGGAGCGGCTGTCCGACGCCAGGAAGAACGGCCACGAAGTGCTCGCCGTGGTGCGGGGCAGCGCGGTCAACCAGGACGGTGCGTCGAACGGGCTGACCGCGCCGAACGGGCCGTCGCAGCAGCGCGTCATCCGGCAGGCGCTGGCCAACGCCGGATTGTCGCCCGCCGACATCGACGCCGTCGAGGCGCACGGCACCGGGACCACCCTCGGCGACCCGATCGAGGCGCAGGCGCTGCTGGCCACCTACGGCAAGGACCGCCCGGCCGGGCGTCCGCTGCGGCTCGGGTCGATCAAGTCCAACATCGGGCACACCCAGGCGGCCGCGGGTGTCGCCGGCGTGATGAAGATGGTGCTCGCGATGCGGCACGGCACGCTGCCGCGGACGCTGCACGTCGACGCGCCCACCTCGCACGTGACCTGGTCGGACGCGGTGTCGCTGCTGGCCGAGCCGGCGCCGTGGGCCGGTGGCGACGCGCCGCTGCGCGCCGGGGTGTCGTCCTTCGGGATCAGCGGCACCAACGCGCACACCATCCTCGAACAGGCCCCCACCGAACCCGCGGCGGAGGACGTCCCGCCCGCCCCGCTTGCCGCGGTCCCGTGGGTGCTGTCCGGTAAGACCGCCGAAGCGCTGACCGCGCAGGCCGAGCGGCTGCGGACGCACCTGGGCGCCGGGCAGGCCGCGCGCGACGTCGGCTATTCGCTCGCCACCGGCAGGGCCGCGCTCGCCCACCGCGCCGTGCTGGTCGGCGCGGACGAAGGCGCGCTCGGGACGGCGCTGGACCTGCTGGCTTCGGACGAGACCGGGCCCGGTGTCGTCACCGGGGTGGCGGACGTGCGGGGCAAGGTCGTGTTCGTGTTCCCCGGTCAGGGTTCGCAGTGGACCGGCATGGCGGCGGACCTGCTGTCCACCAGCGAGGTGTTCGCTTCCCGGTTTGCCGAGTGCGAGCGGGCGTTGTCGTCCTTTGTGGACTGGTCGCTTTCGGACGCGGTGCGCGACGAGGCGGCGCTGGAGCGGGTCGATGTCGTGCAGCCCGTGTTGTGGGCCGTGATGGTGTCTTTGGCCGCGGTGTGGCGTTCCTTTGGTGTGGAGCCTGCCGCGGTGCTGGGTCATTCGCAGGGTGAGATCGCGGCCGCGGTGGTCGCGGGTGCACTGTCCCTTGAGGACGGTGCCCGCGTGGTGGCGTTGCGGAGCCAGGCGATTCGGGACGAGCTGGCCGGTCAGGGCGGCATGGTCTCGATCGCCCAGCCGGAAGCCGCAGTCCTCGGACGGATTTCCCGTTTTGGCGACCGGGTCGCGGTGGCCGCGGTCAACGGGCCCGGGGTCACCGTGATCGCCGGTGAACCCGAGGCACTGGCCGAGATTCTGGCCGAGTGCGAGGCGGAAGAGGTCCGGGCGCGCAAGATCGCCGTGGACTACGCCTCGCACACGCCGCAGGTGGAGTCCATTCGGGACCGTCTGCTGGAGGTCCTGGCCCCGATCCAGCCCCGCACGGGCGAGATCGCGTTCTTCTCGACCCTCACCGGTGACTGGCAGGACACCGCTGGCCTCGATGCCGGGTACTGGGTGGACAACCTGCGCCACACCGTCAAGTTCGAGCAAGCCACCAGGGCTTTGGCCGAGCAGGGCTACCGGTTCTTCGTCGAGTCCAGCGCACATCCCGTGCTGACCATCGGCGTCGACGCGACCTTGGAGACGGTCGATGGCGGCGGCGCCGCGATCGGAACGCTGCGTCGCGACGAAGGCGGCTTCGCGCGGTTCCTGACCTCGCTCGCCGAAGGGTACGTGCGCGGCCTCGCCGTCGACTGGAAGACCGTGTTCGACGGGACCGGTGCGCGCCGCGTCGACCTGCCCACCTACGCCTTCCAGCGCAAGCGGTACTGGCCGAAGGCCGCGACCTGGCTCGGCGACGTCGCCGCCGTCGGCCAGGGTTCCGCCGACCACCCGCTGCTCGGCGCGGTCATCTCGCTCGCCGACGCCGACGGTTCGCTGCTGACCGGCAGGCTGTCGGCGCAGACCCACCCGTGGCTGGCCGAACACCGGGTCAACGACGCGATCCTGTTGCCCGGCACCGCTTTCGTCGAACTGGCCATCCGCGCCGGCGACCAGGTCGGCTGCGATCTCGTCGAGGAGCTGACCCTCGAACTGCCGCTGGTGCTGCCCGAGCGCGGTGGCGTCCAGCTCCAGCTCGCCGTGGGGCCCGCCGACGAAACGGGCCGCCGGTCGCTGACCGTCCATTCGCGACGCGAGGACACCGCGGACCTGCCGTGGACCCGCCACGCCAGCGGCGTGCTCGCGGCCGGGGGCGCCGGGGCCTCCTTCGACCTCGCGGCCTGGCCGCCCGCCGAAGCCGAGGCCATCCCCGTCGGGCAGCTCTACCCCGGGTTCGCCGAAGTCGGGCTCGGCTACGGCCCGGCGTTCCAGGGCGTCCGCGCGGCGTGGCGGCGCGGTGACGAGATCTTCGCCGAGGTCGTGCTGCCGGAATCGCAGCACGCCGAGGCCGCGAAGTTCGGCCTGCACCCCGCCGTGCTCGACGCGGCGCTGCACCCCGTCGCACTCGGCCTGCTCGACGGCGTAGAGCAGGGCAAGGCGCTGCTTCCCTTCTCCTGGAACGGGGTTTCGCTGCACGCGTCGGGTGCCAACGCGCTCCGCGTCCGGCTCACGCCGTCGGATTCCGGCTTTGCGATCGCGGTCGCCGACGGCACCGGCGCGCCCGTCGCCGTCGTGGACTCGCTCGTCCTCCGCCCGCTCGCCGACGAAAAGCTGGTCGCTGCCGCCGGACCGCTGCACGAATCCCTGTTCCGCGTCGACTGGCCGGTGCTGCCCGCGGTCCCGGCCGCGCCGGACGGGCGCCGGTGCGCGCTCGTCGGCGGCGACCGGCACGGCTTCGCCGACGCGCTGCTCGCCGCGGGCACCGCGGTGGCGGAGTACACCGACCTGGACGCGCTGGGCGACGCGATCGACGCGGGTGCCGCCTTCGACGACGTGCTGTTCGTTCCGTCCACTGTGGACAACGCGGTCGCGGATGTGTACGCCGTGACCGAGCACGTGCTCGACGTGGTGCGGCGGTGGCTCGCCGACGAACGCTTCTCCGCCGCGAAACTGCTGGTGCTCACCAGGAACGCGATCGCGGCGGAGCGCGCCGAGGACGTCACCGACTTCCCCGCGGCCACGATCTGGGGACTCGTCCGCTGCGCGCAGGCCGAGAACCCCGACCGGGTGAGCCTGCTGGACGTCGACGACACCGCCGAATCCCACCGCGCGCTGCTGGCCGCGGCCGGCTCCGGGGAACCGCAGCTCGCGCTGCGCTCCGGCGTGGTCAGGGTGCCGAGGCTGGCCAGGGCGACCGCGGACACCGAGCCCGTCGCGCCGTCGCTCGATCCCGAAGGCACCGTGCTCATCACCGGCGGCACCGGAACCCTCGGCGGCCTGCTGGCCAGGCACCTGGTGACCGAGTACGGGGTGCGCCACCTCCTGCTGACCAGCCGCCAGGGCGAGCGGGCGCGCGGTGCCACCGAACTGCGGGACGAGCTGATTGCGCTCGGCGCCGAGGTGACGATCGCCGCCGCCGACGTGGCCGACCGCGCCGCGCTGGCCGCGCTGCTGGCCGAAATCCCCGCCGGGCACCCGCTCACCGGCGTGGTGCACACCGCGGGCGTGCTCGACGACGGCGTCTTCTCGGCGCTCACCCCGGACCGCGTGCGCACCGTGCTGCGGCCGAAGGTCGACGCCGCGGTCAACCTGCACGAGCTGACCGAGGGGCTCGACCTCGCGATGTTCGTGCTGTTCTCCTCGGCCGCCACGCTCGGCAACGCCGGTCAGGCCAACTACGCCGCGGCGAACGCCTTCCTCGAGGCGCTCGCCCAGCACCGCGTGGTCAACGGGCTGCCGGGCCGCGCGCTCGCGTGGGGGCTGTGGGCCGAGCGCAGCGCGATGACCGGGCACCTCGCCGAAGAAGGCGTCGAGCGCCTCAGCCGCAGCGGGGCCGCCCCGCTGAGTTCCGCGCGGGGCCTCGAACTCTTCGACATCGCGTCCACAGTGGACGATGCGGTGCTGGTGCCGATGAACCTCGACCTCGCCGAGTTCGAACGCACCGCGGCGAGCCAGCCGGTGCCGCTCTGGCTGCGCGGCCTCGTCCGCACCCCGGCGCGCCGCACCGCCGCCGCGGGCAGCGGCGGTTCCACACTGGCGCAGGAACTGGCGGCGCTGCCCGCCGCCGACGCCGACCGCGCCGTGCTGGACCTCGTGCGCGGCAAGGTGGCCGCGGTACTGGGCTACGCGGGCGCGGGCACCGTCGACGCCGGGCTCCCGTTCCGCGAACTGGGCTTCGACTCGCTCACCGCGCTGGAACTGCGCAACCAGCTCAACGCGGCGACCGGGCTCCGGCTGACCGCCACCGCGGTCTTCGACTACCCGACGCCCACCGTGCTCGCCGGGCACCTGAAGACCGAGATCCTCGGCATCGCCGCGGAAAGCGCCGCCACGGCCGCGCCGGTGCGCACCGAAGCGCTGGACGACCCGATCGCGATCATCGGCATGAGCTGCCGCTACCCCGGTGGCGTCCGGTCGCCGGAGGACTTGTGGGACCTCGTCCTCGGCGGCACCGACGCGATCTCGGTGCTCCCCGGCGACCGCGGGTGGCAGCTCGACGCGCTGTACGACCCGGACCCGGACAACCGCGGCACCTCCTACGCCGCCGCGGGCGGGTTCGTCTACGACGCCGCAGACTTCGACCCCGGGCTGTTCGGGATTTCGCCGCGTGAGGCCCTCGCGATGGACCCGCAGCAGCGGTTGCTGCTGGAGGCGTCGTGGGAGGCGTTCGAACGCGCCGGGATCGCGCCGGAATCCGTGCGCGGCAGCCAGACCGGGGTGTTCGCCGGGCTCATGTACCACGACTACGTCACCAGGGCGTTCGTCGTGCCCGACGGCGCGGAGGACGTGGAGGGCTACCTCGGCAACGGCAGCGCGGGCAGCGTCGCGTCCGGCCGGGTCGCCTACACCTTCGGCCTCGAAGGCCCCGCCGTCACGGTCGACACCGCCTGCTCCTCCTCGCTCGTGGCACTGCACCTGGCGTGCCAGGCGCTGCGTTCGGGCGAGTGCGAAATGGCGCTCGCGGGTGGCGTCACGATCCTGTCCACGCCGGGTGTGTTCGTGGAGTTCTCCCGCCAGCGCGGCCTTGCCCCCGACGGCCGGTGCAAGTCCTTCTCGGAGTCCGCGGACGGCACGGGCTGGGGCGAGGGTGTCGGGATGCTGCTGGTGGAGCGGCTGTCCGATGCGCGTCGTAACGGGCACGAGGTGCTTGCGGTGGTGCGGGGTTCGGCGGTGAACCAGGATGGTGCGTCGAACGGGTTGACGGCGCCGAACGGTCCTTCGCAGCAGCGGGTGATTCGGCAGGCACTGGCGAGTGCGCGGCTCGCACCGTCCGATGTGGACGCCGTGGAGGCGCACGGCACCGGAACCACGCTGGGCGATCCGATCGAGGCGCAGGCGCTGCTCGCGACCTACGGCCAGGACCGCGAGCGCCCGCTGTGGCTGGGCTCGGTCAAGTCCAACTTCGGGCACACCCAGGCCGCGGCGGGTGTCGCGGGCGTGATCAAGATGGTCATGGCGATGCGCCACGGCGTGCTGCCCCGCACGCTGCACGTGGACCAGCCGTCGTCCCATGTGGACTGGACGGCGGGCGCGGTCTCGCTGCTCACCGACACGACGCCGTGGCCGGAGACCGGAGACCCGCGCCGCGCGGGCGTTTCCTCGTTCGGGGTCAGCGGTACCAACGCGCACACGATCATCGAGCAGGCACCCGAGCGCGAGCCGGTCGCCGACGAGCGGGAGCCCGTCGGCCACCCGCTGCCGTGGGTGCTTTCCGCGAAGACCCCCGAGGCGTTGAAAGCGCAGGCTTCCCGTCTTCTGTCGCATGTGGATGGTCTCGCCGAGGTCGACGTGGCCTATTCGCTGGCGACGACGCGCGCGGGCCTGGAGCACCGCGCGGTCGTGGTCGGACCGGAGTTCGCGGACGCCTTGGCGGCACTCGCCGAGGGAGCGGCCTCCTCGGCCGTGGTCACCGGGGTGTCCCGCGGTGAGCCTCGGATGGCGATCCTGTTCTCTGGTCAGGGTTCGCAGCGTGCGGGGATGGGCCGGGAGCTATATGGGGAGTTCCCCGTTTTCGCTTCCGCGTTGGATGCGGTGTGTGCGTATCTGGACAAGTCCCTGGATCGTCCGATCAAGGACTTGATGTTCGCCGAGGACGGCGAGCCGCTCAATCAGACGCAGTACACGCAGGCGTCTTTGTTCGCGCTGGAAGTTGCGCTTTACCGGCTGGTGGAGTCCTGGGGTATCCGTCCGGACTTCGTCACCGGGCATTCGATCGGTGAGCTGACTGCGGCTCACGTCGCGGGTGTGTTGTCCCTTGAGGACGCGGCGGCGCTGGTGGTGGCGCGGGGCCGGTTGATGCAGGCGCTGCCTACGGGCGGGGCGATGCTTTCGGTGCAGGCGAACGAAAACGAGGTCAAGCCTCTGCTGGAGGGGCTTGAGGACAAGGTGTCGATCGCCGCGATCAACGGGCCGAGGTCCATCGTGGTCGCCGGTGACGAAGAAGTGATCGCCGGGTTCGAAGCGTCCTGGGAGTGGAAGACCAAGCGGCTCAAGGTAAGTCACGCGTTTCATTCGCCGCGGATGGCGCCGATGCTGGCGGAGTTCCGTGTTGTTGCCGAGGGTTTGTCGTTCGAGGCGCCGCGAATCCCGGTGGTGTCCAATGTGACCGGTGCGCTGGCGGAGGTGACCGATCCCGAGTACTGGGTGCGGCATGTTCGCGAGGCGGTGCGGTTCGCCGATGGTGTGCGGTTCCTGGCCGATCAGGGTGTGAGCACGTTCCTGGAGCTGGGCCCGGACGGTGTGCTGACCGGGATGGCGCAGGAGTCCGTTCCGGACGCCGTCGCGGTGCCGGTGTTGCGGCGCGATCGCGAGGAGCCGCGTGCTCTGGTGACGGCGCTGGCGCGGTTGCAGGTTTCGGGTGTTTCCCTGGATTGGGAGTCGTTCTTCGCGGGTACCGGTGCCCGAACCGTGGACCTCCCCACTTACGCCTTCCAGCGGGAGCGGTACTGGCTGGAATCGGCCGCGGTAGACCTGGCGGCGATCGAGCGCGATGTCGCGGATGCCCAGTTCTGGGATGCGGTCGAGCGCGAGGACCTGGCCGGGTTGGCCGAGGTGTTGCACGTTGACGATGCCTCGTTGGCGGCGGTGGTGCCCGCGTTGTCGTCGTGGCGGCGGGTGCGTCGTGAGCGGTCTGTTGTGGACGGTGTGCGGTACCAGGTTTCCTGGACTCCGGTGACTGTCGAGCCCACGGCCGTGGAAGGCCAGTGGCTGCTGGTGGTCCCCGAGAACGGGACCGTGCTGGCCGAGGCGCTGGGGTCGCGGATCGGGGACCTGACCGTGCTGTCGGTGCCCGAAGACATCGACCGAGCCGCGCTGGCCGAGAAGATCCGTGAATCCGCCGGTGACGACGGGTTCGCAGGTGTGGTGTCGGAACTAGGTCTGTTCGGACTGCTGGCTTTGGTCCAGGCACTGGAAGACACCGGTGTCACCGGCCGGGTCTGGGGCGTGACCCGGGGTGCGGTGACCGCGGGCGATCGGGCGTCTGATCCCGGGGCCGCGATGGTGTGGGGCGCCGGGCGTTCGATCGCGTTGGAGTACCCGCAGCGGTGGGGCGGCCTGATCGACCTGCCCGAGTCCCTCGACGACCGCGCCATCGGCCAGCTGACCGGGGCACTGACCGGCACCGAGGTCGAGGTCGCGATCCGGGGCGCGGGCGTGCTCGCCCGCCGGTTGAACCACGCGTCCGCCACGACCGAAGAGACCTGGACGCCGCGGGGCACGGTCCTGGTCACCGGGGGCACGGGCGCGCTGGGCGGGCACGTCGCGCGCTGGCTCGCCGCGCAGGGGGCGGAGCGGATCGTCCTGGTGTCGCGGCGCGGCCGGAACGCCGACGGCGTCGCCGAACTGGAAGCCGAACTCACCGAAGCCGGTGCCGAGGTCGAGTTCGCCGCGTGCGATGTCGCGGATCGCGATGCGGTGGCGGCTCTGCTGGACCAGGTATCGGTGAACGCGGTGGTGCACGCCGCGGGGATCGTCGACGACGGGGTGCTGGATTCGCTGACCCCGGAGCGGGTCGCGGGTGTCCTGCGCCCCAAGGCCGACGCCGCCCGCAACCTCCACGAACTCACCAGCGACCTGGACGCCTTCGTCCTCTTCTCCTCCGCTGCCGGGGTGCTGGGCGGCGCCGGGCAGACCAGTTACGCCGCGGCGAACGCCTACCTCGACGCACTGGCCGAGCAGCGCCGCGCCGACGGGTTGCCCGCGACCGCGATCGCCTGGGGCCCCTGGGCCGGTGGCGGCATGGCCGCCGCCGGAGACGTGGAAGACCGCGCCCGCCGGGGCGGGATCGCCGCGCTGGAGCCGGAAACCGCGCTGCGCGTGCTGGCGCGGGCTGTCGGCACCGACACCGCGCTGACCGTGCTCGACGCGGACTGGACGCGGTTCGCGGCCAGGATGTCCGGCCCGCTGCTGGCCGAGCTGCCCGAGGTCTCGGCGGCGAAGCCCGCCGAGGGCAGCGCGGTCGACGTTTCCGAACTCGCGAACCGGCTCGCCGGGCTGCCCGAGAACGAACGCCTCGAAGCCGTTCTCGACGTGGTCCGGTCCTTCGCTGCGGCCGTGCTGGGGTACGCGGGCGCCGAGGCGATCGACCAGGATCGGGCGTTCCGCGATCTCGGCTTCGACTCGCTCACCGCGCTCGAATTCCGCAACCAGCTCGGTGCGGCGGTCGAGGTGCCGTTGCCCGCGACGCTGGTGTTCGACTACCCGACGCCGGTCGCGCTGGCGCGCTTCCTGGTCGGTGAAGTGCTCGGAACCGGTTCCGCGGTGGCGGCTCCGGTGGCCGGGGTGGCCGCGGCGGACGAGCCGATCGCGATCATCGGGATGAGTTGCCGGTTCCCTGGCGGGGTGTCCACTCCGGAGCAGTTCTGGGACCTGATCGTCTCCGGCACCGACGCCCTGTCCGACTTCCCCGACGATCGCGGCTGGGACCTCGCCTCGCTGTACCACCCGGACCCGGACCACCCCGGGACGGCCTACGTGCGCGAAGGCGGTTTCCTCGACGACGCCGGTGGGTTCGACCCGGCCTTCTTCGGGATTTCGCCGCGCGAGGCCTTGGCCATGGACCCGCAGCAGCGGTTGCTGCTGGAGACCGCGTGGGAAGCCTTTGAGCGTGCGGGAATCGACCCGACTTCGCTGCGCGGGTCGCAGACCGGTGTGTTCGCCGGGACCAACGGCCAGGACTACGCCGCCACGCTGGCGTTCTCGGCTGACCAGTTCGACGGGCACGCGAGTACGGGTAATGCGGCGAGTGTGGTGTCGGGTCGGGTGTCGTATGTGTTGGGGCTTGAGGGTCCGGCGGTGACGGTGGATACGGCGTGTTCGTCGTCGTTGGTGGCGTTGCATTGGGCGATGCAGGCGTTGCGGTCGGGTGAGTGTGGGTTGGCGTTGGCTGGTGGGGCGACGGTGATGGCGACGCCGGGGACGTTTACGGAGTTTTCGCGGCAGCGTGGGTTGTCGGTGGATGGTCGGTGTAAGGCGTTCGCGGAGTCGGCGGATGGTACGGGGTGGGGTGAGGGTGTGGGGTTGTTGCTGGTGGAGCGGTTGTCGGATGCTGAGCGGAATGGGCATCCGGTGTTGGCGGTGGTGCGGGGTTCGGCGGTGAATCAGGATGGTGCGTCGAATGGGTTGACGGCGCCGAATGGTCCGTCGCAGCAGCGGGTGATTCGCCAGGCCCTTGCCAATGCGCGTCTGGAACCGTCCGACGTGGACGCGGTGGAAGCACATGGCACGGGTACCACGCTTGGTGATCCGATCGAGGCACAGGCGTTGCTGGCGACGTATGGGCAGGATCGGGACGTGCCGTTGTGGTTGGGGTCGGTGAAGTCGAATATTGGGCATACGCAGGCTGCCGCGGGTGTGGCGGGTGTGATGAAGATGGTGTTGGCGTTGCAGCGGGGTGTGTTGCCGCCGACTCTGCATGTGGATGAGCCTTCGTCGCATGTGGACTGGTCCGCGGGCTCGGTCGCGTTGCTGACCGACGCGACTCCGTGGCCGGAGACCGGCGCTCCCCGCCGCGCAGGCGTCTCCTCCTTCGGGGTCAGCGGGACGAACGCGCACACCATTCTCGAACAGGCCCCGGTAACGGAACGTCCGCTGCCGGAGTCCGCTGTCGGCGCTGCCCCGTGGATCCTGTCCGCGAAAACCGCGGAAGCGCTCAGCGCGCAGGCCGCGAACCTGCGCGCCCATGTCGCCGAGCGCCCGGACCTGTCGATCACCGATGTCGGCTATTCGCTGGTGTCGTCGCGGGCGGTGTTGGAGCAGCGCGCGGTGGTGATCGGCGACCGGGAAACCTTGCTGTCCGGGCTGGATGCCTTGGCGGGTGGCGGTTCGGCCGCGCAGGTTGTCACCGGGGTCGCTGACGTGCGGGGCAAGATTGTGTTCGTGTTCCCGGGTCAGGGTTCGCAGTGGGCCGGCATGGCCGTGGACCTGCTGTCGTCCAGTGCGGTGTTCGCTTCCCGGTTTGCCGAGTGTGAGCGGGCGTTGTCGTCCTTTGTGGACTGGTCGTTGACCGAGGTGGTCGGTGACGAGGGCGCGTTGGAGCGGGTGGATGTGGTGCAGCCGGTGTTGTGGGCTGTGATGGTGTCGTTGGCCGCGGTGTGGCGTTCGTACGGTGTGGAGCCTGCTGCGGTGGTGGGTCATTCGCAGGGGGAGATCGCGGCGGCGGTGGTCGCGGGTGCGCTGTCTCTTGAGGACGGTGCGCGTGTGGTGGCGTTGCGGAGCCAGGCTATCCGGGACGAGCTGGCCGGTAAGGGCGGCATGGTCTCCATCGCCCAGCCCGAGAGCGCCGTGGTTGAGCGGATCGAACGGTTCGGTGATCGGGTCGCGGTGGCCGCGGTCAACGGCCCCGGAACCACGGTCATCGCGGGTGAACCCGAGGCGCTCGCCGAGATCCTGGCTGAGTGCGAGGCGGAAGAGGTGCGGGCGCGGAAGATCGCGGTGGACTACGCCTCGCACACCCCACAGGTCGAGTCCATCCGGGACCGTCTCTTGGAGGTGCTGGACCCGATCCAGCCCCGCGCCGCAGAGGTCGCGTTCTTCTCGACTCTGACCGCCGACTGGCAGGACACCACCGGCCTGGATGCCCGTTACTGGGTGGAGAACCTGCGCCACACGGTGAAGTTCGAACAAGCAACGCGGGCGCTCGCTGAGCAGGGTTACCGGTTCTTCGTCGAATCCAGCGCGCACCCCGTGCTGACCATGAGCGTGCAAGAAACCCTCGACATGCTCGACACCGAGGGTGTCGCGATCGGATCGTTGCGCCGCAACGAAGGCGACCTCGACCGCTTCCTCATCTCCGCCGCCGAAGGCTACGTCCGCGGCCTCGCCGTCACCTGGACCGCAGCCTTCCCCGCCGGTACCCACCACGTCGACCTCCCGACCTACCCGTTCCAGAACCAGCGCTTCTGGCCGAAACCCGGGTCGTGGGCCGGTGACGTCGCCTCGGTGGGGCAGCGCTCCGCCGACCACCCGCTGCTCGGCGCGGCGGTCGCACTGGCCGGGAGCGACGGTGTGCTCTTCACCGGACGCCTGTCGGTGCCGAACCAGCCGTGGCTCGGCGGACACACCGTCGGCGGGACGATCCTGTTGCCCGGCACGGCTTTCGTCGAGCTGGCCATGCGCGCCGGCGACGAGGTGGGCTGCGAGTTCCTCGACGAGCTGACCCTGGAAGCGCCGCTGGTGCTGCCCGCGCAGGGCGCGGTGCACATCCAGGTCGCGGTGGGGGAGCGCGACGAAATCGGCAGGCGCACGCTGACCGTGCACTCCCAGCCGGAGAACAGTGCACTGTGGACACGGCACGCGAGCGGGTTCCTCGCCGAGTCCGGGCGCCCGGCGGCGTTCGACCTGTCGGCGTGGCCGCCAGCCGGTGCCGAACCCGTCGAGATCACGGGCTTCTACGAGGGGCTCACTGAGGCCGGATTCGGCTACGCACCGGTGTTCCGCGGCCTGCGGGCGGCATGGCGGCGCGGTGACGACGTGTTCGCCGAGGTGGAACTGCCCGCCGACGACCACGCCGACGCGGGCGCCTTCGGGGTGCACCCCGCGCTGCTGGACTCCGCGTTGCACGCCATGGGCTTCGGCGAGTTCACCAAGAACGTCGACGGGGCCGGGATGCCGTTCGCCTTCAGCGGGGTGGACCTCTACGCCACGGGGGCGACCCGGCTGCGCGTGCAGCTTTCCCCCGCGGGCGGTTCGGGCGCGTCGGCGGTGCTCGCCGACGACACCGGCGCGCCGGTCGCGCGGATCGACTCGCTCGTGGTACGCCCGGTGTCGGCCGATCAGCTCGCCGCGTCCGGCCCCGACCTGCGCGAAGCACTGTACGAACTGGACTGGCCGGAACTGCCCGACATCGCGCCGGTCGCCCCGTCGGGTCCGTGGGCCGTGCTCGGCGCCGACGACCTCGGTCTCACCGCGGCGCTCGACGCCGCCGGAATCGCCGCGGAGCACCACCACGACCCGGCCGACCTGGCGCAGGTGCCCGAACTCGCCCTGCTTCCGGTGCGGTCCACAGTGGACGCACGCGAGGTCACCGCCGAGGTGCTCGGAACCGTGCGGTCGTGGCTGGCCGACGACCGCTTCGCGGGCACGAGGCTCGTCGTGATCACCCGAGGTGCGGTGGTCGCCGCACCCGGCGACCCGATCGATCCCGCGCAGGCCGCCATCTGGGGCCTGGTGCGCTCGGCACAGGCCGAGCACCCCGGCCGGTTCCTGCTGGTCGACCTCGACGGCGCGGACGGATCCACCGGACTGCTGCCCGCCGCCGTCGAAGCGGACGAGCCGCTGCTCGCGATCCGGTCCGGCGTCGTGCGGGCCGCGCGCCTGGCCAGGCTGGGCACCGGCGGTTCGCTGGTCCCGCCGCCTGGGACACCCGGCTGGCGGCTCGGCGCCTCGGCCACCGGCACCCTCGACGGCCTCGCGCTGGTCGAGCACGCCGACGCGCTCGCGCCACTGGGCGAAGGGCAGGTGCGGCTCGCGATCAGCGCCGCGGGAGCCAACTTCCGCGACGTGCTGATCGCGCTCGGGATGAACCCCGGCGAGGAAGAACTCGGCGGAGAAGCGGCCGGAACGGTCCTCGAGACCGGCGACGGCGTGACCGGACTGGCGCCGGGCGACCGCGTGTTCGGCGTGGTGCCGGGCGCGTTCGGCCCGGTGGCGGTGGCCGATCACCGCGCGCTGGCGCCGATCCCGGACGGCTGGACGGCCGAGCAGGCCGCGGGCGTCCCGGTCGCGTTCCTCACCGCCTACTACGCCCTGCACGACTTGGCCGGGTTGAAAGCGGGCGAGAAGCTGCTGGTGCACTCGGCCGCGGGCGGCGTCGGCATGGCCGCGGTGCAACTCGCGAAGCACTTCGGCGCCGAGGTGTTCGGCACGGCGAGCCCGGCGAAATGGGACGCGCTCCGGTCGCTCGGTTTCGACGACGACCACGTTGCCTCGTCGAGGGACCTCGACTTCGAGGAGCAGTTCCGCAAGGTCACCGGCGGACACGGCATGGACGTCGTCCTCGACTCGCTGGCACAGGAGTTCGTCGACGCGTCGCTGCGGCTCACCGCGCCCGGTGGGCGGTTCGTCGAACTCGGCAAGACCGATCTCCGCGATCCCGACCTGGTCGCGATCGACCACGAGGACGTCGAATACCGGGCCTTCGACCTCGGCGCCGCGGACCCGGACCGGACCGGCGAGGTGCTCCGTGAACTGCTCGGGCTCTTCGCCAAGGGCGCGCTGAAGCCGCTCCCAGTGACGTCGTGGGACGTGCGCAGGGCGCGCGAGGCGTTCGGATTCTTCCGGCAGGCCAAGCACATCGGCAAGATCGTGCTGACCACGCCGCCCGCGCTCGACCCCGAGGGCACGGTGCTGGTCACCAGCGCGGCCGCACTGCCGATCGCGCGCGGACTGGTCTCCGAACACGGTGCGAAGCGACTCCTGCTACTCGGCTCCGACGACGAGACCACTGTGGACGCCGACGTGGCAGTTCAGCCGTGCGACGTCACCGACCGCGCCGCGCTGGCTGAGGCGCTGGCCGGGCACCGGCTGACCGCGGTGGTGCACGCCGCGGACGCGGTGGCCGGTGGCGCGGTCGAAGAGCTGACGCCAGAAGGGATCGAGGCCGCGTTCCGGTCCAAGGTGGACACCGCGGTGCACCTCGACGAGCTGGCCGGGGACGTCGCGATGTTCGTGGTGTTCTCCTCCGCGGTTTCCGCGCTCGGTGCGGCGAACCGCGCCGCCGACGCGGCGGCGGACGCCTTCCTCGACGCACTGGCGCGGCACCGCCGCGGCCGCGGCCTTCCAGCCACCGCACTGGCTTGGGGCCCCGCGGAGCACACCGCGGACGGGTTCGTCCCGCTTCCCGCCGACGCCGGACCGGCGCTGTTCGCCATCGCGTCCACTGTGGACGAAGCGGCGCTGTTCCCGGCACCGGTGGACGTCGCAGCGCTGGGGCGATCCTCCGGCGGAGTGCCTTCGCTCTTCCGCGGCCTCGTCCGGACGTCGAGCAGGCGCGCGGTCGGTACCGCGGGTACGGAGGTCGACGCCTCGGCGCTGGCCAGGCGGTTGGAGGGCCTTTCCGACGCCGAACGGGAAGCAGTGCTGCTCGAACTGGTCTGCGGGCACGTCGCCGCGGTGCTCGGCCACGACACCGCGGACGCGGTGGAACCGGACCGCGCGTTCAAGGAGCTCGGCTTCGACTCGCTGACCGCGGTCGAGCTGCGCAACCGGTTGACCGCGGCGAGCGGCCTGCGGCTGCCCGCGACGCTCATCTTCGACTACCCGACGCCCGCCGCGCTCGTCGAGCACCTCCACGCGGGGCTGGCGACGGACCGGGCGCCCGCCGCGAGCGGCGTGCACGCCGAGATCGACAAGCTGGAGTTCATCCTCTCGATGGTCTCCCCGCCCGGCACCGGCGAAGCCGGCGAGCGCGACCGGATCACCGAGCGACTGGAGGCGCTGATGGCCAAGTGGCGCGAGACGGCCACCCCACCGGCGGAGCAGGACGGCGGGGCCGACGACCTCGACTCGGTCAGCGACGACGAACTCTTCGACCTGCTCGACAACGAACTCGGCAAGTCCTGACCGGCTCACGCCGCCGAACACCGCGAAGCCGAAACACCGCGTAGGGGAGCCACAGCCAGATGGAGAACGAGAACAAGCTCCGCGACTACCTCAAGCGCGCGACCGCTGATCTGCGCCAGGCGCGCAGGCAGGTCCGCGAGCTCGAGGAACGCGATTTCGAGCCGATGGCGATCGTCGCGATGAGCTGCCGGTTCCCCGGAGGCGTCACCTCGCCGGAGGAGCTGTGGGACCTGGTGGTCGACGGCCGCGACGTGATCACCCCGGTGCCGGAGGACCGCGGCTGGGACATCGCGTCGATGTACGCCGCCGAGGGCGGTTTCGTCTTCGACGGCACCGAGTTCGACGCGGGCTTCTTCGGCATCTCCCCGAACGAGGCACTGGCGATGGACCCGCAACAGCGGCTGCTGCTGGAGACCTCGTGGGAGGCCATCGAACGGGCCGGGATCGACCCGTTTTCGTTGCGAGGGAGCCGGACCGGGGTGTTCGCCGGCGCCGCGACCTCGGGGTACGCGATCGGCATCGGCGAGCTGCCGGAGCAGATCACCGCGCACGTCATGACCGGGACCACCGGCAGCGTGGTGTCCGGCCGCATCGCCTACTCGCTCGGGCTCGAAGGCCCGTCGATGACCGTCGACACGGCGTGTTCGTCGGCGCTCGTCGCGATGCACCTGGCCGCACAGGCGCTGCGGCGCGGCGAATGCTCGCTCGCGATCGTCGGCGGCGTGACCATGGTGGCCGAGCCGAGCGTGTTCGCGGAGTTCGGCCGCAAGAACGGGCTCGCCTCCGACGGCCGGTGCAAGGCCTTCTCCGAAGCGGCCGACGGCATGGGCGCCGCCGAGGGCGCCGGTGTGGTGCTGATGGAGCGGCTGTCCGACGCGCGCCGCAACGGGCACCGGGTGCTGGCCGTGGTGCGGGGTTCCGCGGTGAACTCCGACGGCGCGTCGAACGGGCTGACCGCGCCGAACGGGCCGGCGCAGCAGCGGGTGATCCGGCAGGCCCTCGATAGTGCGAACCTGTCCGCCGCCGATATCGACCTGGTGGAGGCGCACGGCACGGGAACTTCGCTCGGCGACCCGATCGAAGCGCAGGCGCTGCTCGCGACCTACGGGCAGAGCAGGCCCGCCGAGGCGCCGGTTCGGCTCGGCTCGGTGAAGTCCAATATCGGGCACACCCAGGCCGCCGCCGGGATCGCCGGGCTGATCAAGGTGGTCATGGCGGTGCGGCACGGGATCATGCCGAAGACGCTGCACGTCGAACAGCCGTCGTCGCATGTGGACTGGGATTCCGGCGCGGTCTCCCTGCTCACCGAGAACGCCTCGTGGCCGGAAACGCCGAGGAGCCGCCGCGCCGCGGTGTCGTCGTTCGGGATCAGCGGCACGAACGCGCACGCCATCGTCGAGCAGGCGCCACCGGAGGAAGCGGCCGAGGAAAGCACCGAGGCCACCAAGCGCCCAGCCGTGCTGCCGTGGGTGCTCTCCGGCAAGACGGAGCAGGCGCTGCGAGCACAGGCCGACCGGCTCCTGTCCGTTGTGGACGGTCTGGACGAGCTGGACGCGGCGTACTCGCTGGCGACGACCCGCGCGGCGCTCGAACACCGCGCGGTGCTCGTCGGCGCCGAACGCGACGACTTGGTCGCGGGGCTGCGGGCACTGGCCGACGGGTCCGCGTCCTCGGCGCTGGTCCAGGGCGTCGCGCAGGGCAGCCGCGGCAAGTCGGCGGTGTTGTTCTCTGGTCAGGGTTCGCAGCGTGCGGGGATGGGCCGGGAGCTATATGGGGAGTTCCCCGTTTTCGCTTCCGCGTTGGACGCGGTGTGTGTGGAACTGGACAGGTCCCTGGATCGTCCGGTGAAGGAGTTGATGTTCGCCGAGGACGGCGAGCTGCTTAATCAGACGCAGTACACGCAGGCTTCCCTGTTCGCGCTCGAAGTGGCGTTGTACCGGTTGGTCGAGTCGTGGGGTGTGCGTCCGGATTTCGTGACGGGGCATTCGATTGGTGAGCTGACCGCGGCGCATGTGGCCGGGGTTCTGTCGCTTGAGGACGCGGCGGCGTTGGTGGCGGCTCGGGGACGGTTGATGCAGGCGCTGCCCACTGGTGGGGCAATGCTTTCGGTGCAGGCCACTGAGGAAGAGATCAAGCCCTTGCTGGAAGGGCTTGAGGACAAGGTGTCGGTCGCGGCGATCAACGGGCCGAGGTCCATTGTGGTCGCGGGTGATGAGGATGTGATCGCTGGGTTCGAGGTGTCCTGGGAGTGGAAGACCAAGCGCCTCAAGGTTTCGCACGCGTTCCACTCGCCGCGGATGGAACCGATGCTCGCGGAGTTCCAGCGGATCGCCGAGGGGCTGTCGTTCCAGGAACCCCGGATCCCCGTGGTGTCCAATGTGACCGGCGCGGCCTTGAACGTCACCGAGGTGACCGACCCCGGGTACTGGGTCCGCCACGTCCGCGAAGCGGTCCGGTTCGCCGACGGCGTGCACTACCTCGCCGGTCAGGGTGCGACGAGGTTCCTGGAGCTGGGTCCCGACGGCGTGCTCACTGGAATGGCCGCAGAGTCCGTTTCGGACGTCGCACTGGTGCCCGCGCTGCGACGTGACCGCGACGAGGTGCTTTCCCTCGTGACCGCGCTTTCCGTGCTCCACGTCGCGGGCGTCGCCGTGGACTGGCACGCCTTCTACGCCGGTACCGGGGCCAAGACCGTCGAACTGCCGACCTACGCGTTCCAGCGCCAGCGGTACTGGATCCAGCCGACGATGGTGCCCGTGGCGGAGGGCGGCGCGCCCGCAGACTCCGAAGAGGCTTTGTTCTGGGACACCGTCGAACGTGGCGACCTGGCATCGCTGAGCGAGGCACTGGGCATCGACGGCGACCGTCCCTTCACCGAAGGCTTCACCGCGCTGTCGAACTGGCGCCAGCAACGCCGGGTTGTGTCCACAGTGGACAACTGGCGGTACCAGGTCGGCTGGAAGCCGGTGACCGCGGGCGGCACGGCGAAGCTGTCGGGAACCTGGTTCGTCGTCGCTCCTGAGGGCAGCGAGGACTCCGACCGGATCGCCGAATTGGTGCGCGCCAAGGGTGCCGACGCGGTGGTGGTCGCCGGTGGCACCGATCGCGCCGCACTCGGTGCCCGGCTCGGTGAACTGGCACCGCCCGCGGGCGTGGTTTCCTTGCTGGGCCTCGACGAGCGCCCGCACCCGGAGTTCCCGGCGGTGCCGCTCGGCGTCGCCGCGACCGTCGCACTGGTCGGTGCGCTGGCCGATCTCGGCATCGAGGCGCCGCTGTGGCTGCTGACCAGGGCAGCGGTGGCCGTCGGCAGGGCCGACGCCGCGCCGAGCCCGGCGCAGGCGCAGGTGTGGGGGCTCGGCCGCGTGATCGGGCTGGAACACCCGCAGCGGTGGGGCGGCATGATCGACCTCCCCGCGGTGCTCGACGACCGGGCCGCCGCGCGGGTCGTCGCCGCGCTCTCCGGGATCGAAGACGAGGACCAGGTCGCGGTGCGCGACACCGGCGTGTTCGCGCGCAGGCTGTGGCGCGCTCCCTTGCAGGGCAAGGAACCCGAGCGTCCGTGGACGCCGAGGGGCACCGTCTTGATCACCGGTGGCACCGGCGCGCTCGGCGGCCACGTCGCCCGCTGGCTCGCCGCCAACGGCGCCGAACACCTCGTCCTGACCTCGCGTCGTGGCCGCGACGCCGAAGGCGCGGCCGATCTCGAAGCGGAGCTGACCGCGCTCGGCACCGAGGTCACCATCGCCGCCTGCGATGTCGCCGACCGCGACGCGCTCGCCGCGCTGCTGGCGGGACTCGGGCCGCTGAGCGCCGTTGTGCACACCGCGGGCGCGGTCGGGTTCGCCCCGATCCTCGAAACCGACGCTCGCGGCGTCGCCGAAGTCGCCACCGCGAAGGTCCTTGGCGCGGCGAACCTCGACGAACTCCTCGGCGACACCGAACTCGACGCGTTCGTGCTGTTCGCGTCCAACGCGGGGGTTTGGGGCAGCGGTGGGCAGCCCGCCTACTGCGCCGCGAACGCCTACCTCGACGCGCTCGCCGAATCCCGGCGCGCCCGCGGCCGCACCGCCACCTCGATCGCCTGGGGCGCTTGGGCCGGAGAGGGACTCGCGGCCGACGAGGAGTCCGAGAGCCAGCTCCGCAGGCGCGGCGTGCTGAGCATGGCACCGGAGCTGGCCGTGTCGGCGCTGGTGCAGGCCGTCGAACACGACGAGACGGTCGTCGCGGTGACCGATGTGGACTGGACCCGGTTCGTGCCCGGCTTCACCGCGGCTCGCGCGCGGCCGCTGATCAGCGAGATCCCCGAAGTCGTCACGGCGCTTTCGGACACAGTGGACAGTGGTACCGTGGACGGTCCCGCGCTGTCCCAGCGGCTGGCCGGGCTTGCCGAAAGCGAGCACCAGCGCGTGGTGCTCGACCTGGTGCGGGCCGAGGCGGCCGCGGTGCTCGGATTCGCCGGTGCGCAGGACGTTTCACCCGGCCAGGCGTTCCGGGACATGGGCTTCGACTCACTGTCCGCGGTCGAGATGCGCAACCGGCTGTCCGCCGCGACCGGGGTGCGGCTGCCGACGACGCTGGTGTTCGACTACCCCAACGCCGAAGTGCTCACCGACCACCTGCTCCGCGAGGTGACCGGTGCCGACGGCGCGGCCGACGCCCCCGTGACGGTCGCGGCCGCGACCGACGAGCCGATCGCGATCATCGGGATGGCCTGCCGCTATCCCGGCGGGGTGGACTCGCCCGAGGGCCTCTGGCAGCTCGTCTCCACCGGGGTCGACGCGTTGTCGACGGCGCCGGAGGACCGCGGCTGGGGTGCGCTCGGCCAGAGCACCGGCGGGTTCGTCGAGAACGCCGGCGAGTTCGATGCGGCGTTGTTCGGTATTTCGCCGCGTGAGGCTTTGGCGATGGATCCTCAGCAGCGGTTGTTGCTGGAGGCGTCGTGGGAGGTGTGCGAGCGGGCCGGGATCGATCCGAGTTCGTTGCGGGGCAGCAAGACCGGGGTGTTCGCGGGTGCGTCGACCTCGTCGTACGGCACCGGGCTGGGACAGGTGCCCGACGGTGTCGAGGGCTACCTGATGACCGGGACCTCCGGCAGCGTGGTGTCGGGCCGGGTTTCCTACACCCTCGGGTTGGAAGGCCCCGCCGTCACCGTGGACACCGCGTGCTCGTCGTCCCTGGTGGCCTTGCACCTGGCGACGCAGGCGCTGCGGGCCGGTGAATGTTCCCTGGCGTTGGCCGGAGGCGTCACCGTGATGGTCACGCCCGGCGCGTTCGCGGAGTTCGCCCGCCAGGGCGGGCTCGCGAGTGATGGCCGGTGCAAGTCGTTCGCGGAGGCCGCGGACGGCACCGGATGGGGCGAAGGCGTCGGGATGCTGCTGGTGGAGCGGTTGTCCGACGCTCGCCGCAATGGGCACGAGGTGCTGGCCGTGATCCGGGGCAGCGCGGTGAACCAGGATGGTGCGTCGAACGGGTTGACGGCGCCGAACGGTCCTTCGCAGCAGCGGGTGATCCGTGATGCGTTGGCGAACGCTGGGCTTTTT
Source organism: Amycolatopsis sp. CA-230715 (assembly GCF_018736145.1). GTDB lineage: Bacteria > Actinomycetota > Actinomycetes > Mycobacteriales > Pseudonocardiaceae > Amycolatopsis. Next base: position 2,077,472 of record NZ_CP059997.1, on the reverse strand, counting down.
CCGTCTGATGTGGACGCGGTGGAGGCGCACGGTACCGGGACGGTGCTGGGTGATCCGATCGAGGCGCAGGCGCTGCTCGCGACCTACGGCCGCGACCGGGAAAACCCGTTGCTGCTGGGCTCGATCAAGTCGAACATCGCGCACACGCAGTCCGCGGCCGGGGTCGCCGGTGTGATCAAGATGGTCCTCGCCATGCGGAACGGGGTGTTGCCGAAGACGTTGCACGTGGACGAGCCGTCGTCGCATGTGGACTGGTCGGCGGGTGCGGTTTCGCTGCTGACGGAGAACGCCGAGTGGCCGGAGACGGGGGCGCCGCGGCGTGCGGGTGTGTCGTCGTTCGGGGTGAGCGGGACGAACGCGCACACGATCGTGGAGCAGGCTCCGGCGGTCGAGACTCCGGCGGTCGCGGATCGTACGCCGGTGTCGCGTCCGCTGCCGTGGGTGCTCTCGGGCAAGAGCAAGGAAGCGGTGCGGGCGCAGGCTGCCCGCCTCCTGTCGCATGTGGATGGTCGTGCCGATGTCGACGTCGCGTTCTCGCTGGCGACGACCCGTGCGGCGCTGGAACACCGCGCCGTGGTGGTCGGTGCGGAGCATGACGAGTTCCTGAGCGGGCTGAAGGCGATAGCCGAGGACGCGCCGTCGGGTGCGGTCGTCACAGGTCTCGCTCGCGGCACCGCGCTGTCCGCGATCCTGTTCTCTGGTCAGGGTTCGCAGCGTGCGGGGATGGGCCGGGAGCTATATGGGGAGTTCCCCGTTTTCGCGGATGCCCTGGACGCGGTGTGCGCGTATCTGGACAAGTCCCTGGATCGTCCGGTCAAGGACCTGATGTTCGCCGAGGACGGCGAGCCGCTCGACCAGACGCAGTACACACAAGCCTCCCTGTTCGCGCTGGAAGTCGCGCTTTACCGGCTGGTCGAGTCGTGGGGTATCCGTCCCGATTTCGTGACGGGGCATTCGATTGGTGAGCTGACCGCGGCGCATGTGGCCGGGGTGTTGTCGCTTGAGGACGCGGCGGCGCTAGTGGTCGCGCGGGGCAGGTTGATGCAGGCGCTGCCCACCGGTGGGGCGATGCTGTCGGTGCAGGCGACCGAAGCTGACATCGCTCCGTTGCTGGAGGGGTTCGAGGAGCAGGTGTCGATCGCGGCGATCAATGGTCCGAGGTCGGTGGTGGTCGCGGGTGATGAGGATGTGATCGCTGGGTTCGAGGCGTCTTGGGAGTGGAAGACGAAGCGGCTCACGGTGTCGCACGCGTTTCATTCGCCGCGGATGGAGCCGATGCTGGCGGACTTCCGCAAGGTGGCGGAGAGCTTGACGTTTGAGGCGCCGAAGGTGCCGGTGGTGTCCAATGTGACCGGTGCGGTGGCGGATGTGACCGATCCGGACTACTGGGTCCGGCACGTGCGGCATGCGGTCCGCTTCGCCGACGGCGTCCGGTATCTGGCTGACCAGGGTGTGACGACGTTCCTGGAACTCGGCCCGGACGGTGTCCTCACCGGGATGGCCGCGGAATCGGTGTCCGAGGTGACGGCGGTGACCGCGTTGCGTCGCGACCGCGACGAGGTGCACACCCTGACCGCCGCCGTCGCGAAACTCCACACCGCAGGTGTTTCCGTTGACTGGCAAGCGTTCTTCGACGGCACCGGCGCCCGAACCGTGGACCTCCCCACTTACCCGTTCCAGCGCGAGCGGTACTGGCTCGAATCGGTCGGCGGGATCGGTGACGTGTCCTCGGCCGGGTTGCTGCCCGGTGGGCACCCGCTGCTGGGTGCCGCGGTGGAACTGCCCGACGAAGCCGGGGTCGTGTTCACCGGGCGCGTTTCCCTGGCCACGCACCCGTGGTTGTCCGGGCACGCGGTCGGCGGCACCGTTCTCGTCCCGGGTACCGCACTCGTCGAACTCGCCATCCACGCCGGTGACCAGGTCGGCTGCGGGGTGCTCGACGAGCTGACCCTGCAGGCACCGCTGGTGCTGCCCGAGCACGGCGCCGTGCTGCTGCGGCTCGTGGTCAGCGGCATCGAGCACGACGGCCGCCGTTCGGTGACGCTGTACTCCCAGCCCGCCGACGCCGACGGCACCCAGCCGTGGCAGCCGCACGCGAGCGGCGTGCTGGCGCCCGCCGTCGACCGGCAGGCACCGGCCGACGAGCTGACGGTGTGGCCGCCCGAAGGCGCCGAAGCGGTTTCGGCGGAGCCGATGTACGCGGATCTGACCGAGTCCGGGTTCTACTACGGCCCGGCGTTCCAAGGCCTGCGTTCGCTGTGGTGGGCCGGTGACGAGGTGTTCGCCGAACTGGTGCTGCCGCCGGACTACCACCAGGACGCGAGCCGGTTCGGGATCCACCCCGCGCTGTTCGACGCGGCGCTCCACCCGCTCGGCCTCGGCACGTTGACCGGTTCCGGTCCCGGCCTGCCGTTCGCCTGGTCCGGTGTTTCGCTGTACGCCTCCGGCGCGACTTCGCTGCGGGTGCGGCTGTCCTCCAACGGTGCGGGCGGAGTGTCCATTCTGGCCACCGACACGACCGGCCAGGCGGTGTTCTCGGTCGATTCGCTGGAGATCCGTCCGGTGCCCACCGACCAGCTCACCGCCGCGGGCACGACCGATCGGGACTGGCTGTTCGGTGTGGACTGGACGCCGCTGCCCGAATCCGGGACGGCAGAGGCGTCCTCGGTCACGTTGGGTGCCGACTGGGGTCTGTCTGCTTTGGACGGTGTGCCGGAGTTGGTTCTCGCGGAGGTTCCGTCGTCGTCCGGTGTGGACGCTTCGGAGGTTCGTGGTGTGGTCGGTGATGTGTTGTCGTTGGTGCGGTCGTGGTTGGCCGATGGGCGTTGTGCCGGGTCGCGGTTGGTGGTGGTGACGCGGGGTGCGGTGCCGGTGGGTGGTTCGGACGTCGATGTGGTGGGTGCCGCGGTGTGGGGTCTGGTGCGGTCGGCGCAGTCGGAGAACCCGGACCGGCTGGTGCTGGTCGACACCGATGGTTCGCTGGATCCGGGTGCGGCCGTGGGCACCGGGGAGCCGCAGGTGGCCATTCGTGACGGTGTGGTGTGGGCGCCGCGATTGGGTCGTGCGGGGGCGGGTTCCTTGGTGCCGCCCGCGACCGGGCCGTGGCGGTTGGATGTGTCGTCGCCGGGCACCCTGGACAACCTGGTGTTGGTGGAGTCGCCGGAGTCGGTGCGGGAGTTGTTGCCGCATGAGGTGCGGGTCGGGGTGCGGGCGACCGGGGTGAATTTCCGGGATGTGTTGATCGCGCTGGGGATGTATCCGGGTGCGGCGGCGATGGGTAGTGAGACCGCGGGTGTGGTGCTGGAAACCGGTGCCGAGGTTTCCGGGCTGGTTCCGGGGGATCGGGTTCTGGGGATCACGGAACTCGCGTTCGGGCCGGTCGCGGTCGCGGATTCTCGGTTGCTGGTGCGGGTTCCGGAGGGTTGGTCGTTCGAGCAGGCCGCTTCCACTCCGACGGTGTTCTTGACCGCGTATTACGGTTTGCATGATCTGGCTGGGCTCCACAGTGGTCAGAAGGTGTTGGTGCACGCGGCCGCGGGTGGGGTCGGTATGGCCGCCGTCCAGTTGGTACGCCACCTCGGGGCGGAAGTGTTCGCCACCGCCAGTACCGGTAAGTGGGACACGCTGCGGGAAATGGGTCTGGATGACGAGCACATCGCGTCGTCGCGTGATGCCGGGTTCGGTACGAAGTTCCCGGCGGTGGATGTGGTGGTCAACTCGCTGACCGGGGAACTCCTCGATGCGTCATTGCGGCTTCTGAAGCCGGGTGGGGTGTTCGTGGAGTTGGGTAAGGCCGATGTCCGCGATCCCGGACAGGTGGCTGCCGACTACAGCGGTGTTCAGTATCGGTCGTTCGATTTGGGTGATCCGGCGCCGGAGCGGATGCAGGAGATGCTCACGGCTTTGCTCGATCTGTTCGAGCAGGGCGCGCTCACCGCGTTGCCGGTGCGGACGTGGGATGTGCGGCGTGCGGGTGAGGCGTTGCGGTTCATCAGTCAGGCCAAGCACGTCGGCAAGGTGGTACTCACCATCCCGCCCGCGCTCGACCCGGACGGCACGGTCCTGGTCACGGGTGGTACGGGCGCGTTGGGTGCGCTGTTGGCCCGGCACCTGGTCACCGAGCACCAGGTCAAGCACTTGCTCATCACTTCTCGTCGTGGTGGTGAGGCACCGGGTGCCGCGGACTTGGTGGCGGACCTGGAAAGCCTGGGCGCGACGGTGACCTTGGCTGCCTGCGATGCGGCTGATCGCGACGCGCTGGCCGGAGTGTTGGCGGCGATCCCCGAAGACCATCCCCTCACCGGCGTGGTGCACACCGCGGGCGTCGTGGACGACGGGGTGATCGACTCGCTCACCCCGGAGAAACTGGAGAAGGTGTTGCGGCCCAAGGTGGACGCGGCGATCAACCTGCACGAGCTGACTCAAGACTTGGCGATGTTCGTGCTCTACTCCTCGGCCGCGGCCACCTTCGGCGCGCCGGGGCAAGGAAACTACGCGGCGGCGAACGCGTTCCTGGACGCGCTTGCCCAGCACCGCCACAGCCAGGGCCTGCCCGCGCAGTCACTGGCGTGGGGTTTGTGGGCCACCGACGGCGGCATGACCGGCGAGCTGGGCGAGGCCGATCTGCAGCGGATGAGCCGTGGCGGCGTCCTGCCGCTGACCCCGCAGCACGGACTCGCCCTGTTCGACAAAGCATCCACAGTGGACGAACCGGTCCTGGTCCCGATCGGACTCGACACCGGTGCCATCCGGCAGACGGACCCCGCCGCGGTACCCCCGCTGCTGCGCGGCCTGGCGCGCGCCACGGTACAGCGGCGGACCGCGGCCGGGCAGTCGGCCGAAGCGGACGGCCCGTCCCTCGCGCAGCAACTCGGCGCGCTCGGCGAGCCGGAACGGCTTCGGCTCGTCCTCGATCTGGTGTGCGGGCACGTAGCCGCAGTGCTCGGACTGGCTTCGGCCGCGGCGGTCGATCCGCTGCGCCCGTTCCAGGAAATGGGTTTCGACTCGCTGACCGCGGTCGAGCTGCGGAACCGGCTCGGCGCCGAGACCCAGCTGCGGTTGCCGCACACCATCGTGTTCGACAACCCGACGGCCGACGCGCTCGCCGCGCACCTGCTCGCCGAACTCCCGCTGGAGAAGGGGGGCCAGGCGGCGCAGCTTCGCCAGGAGCTGGACCGGCTGGACTCCGTGCTCGCGACCACGACGGTGGACGACGAGGAGCACGAGGAAATCACGCGACGGCTGAACGAGGTGCTCGCGAAATGGGGCAACGGCCGACGCGCCGCGGCACCGAGCGCCGCCGCGACCGACCTGGAATCGGCGACGGCCGACGAGATCTTCGATCTCATTGACAACGAGCTGGGAATGTCCTGATGCACGGGATTCGCGGTGTGGTGACGACCTCGAGGAGCTGGCGTTAGATGTCGGGTGAGGAGAAGTTTCTCGAGTACCTCAAGCGGGTCACGGCGGATCTACGGGAGACCCGCCAGCGGCTGCGCGAGGTGGAGGAACAGGCGAGCGAACCGCTCGCCGTCATCGGCATGAGCTGCCGCCTGCCCGGTGGGGTGCGCACGCCCGAAGGGCTTTGGCGGCTGCTGGCCGACGGCGGGGACGCGATCTCGGGGTTCCCCGCCGACCGCGGCTGGGACCTGGACGGCCTCTTCGACGCCGATCCCGACGCCGAGGGCACCAGCTACACGCGGCAGGGCGGGTTCATCCACGACGCCGCGGACTTCGACCCGGTGTTCTTCGGGATCTCCCCGCGCGAAGCGCTCGCGATGGACCCCCAGCAGCGGCTGTTGCTGGAAGGGGCTTGGGAAACGTTCGAACGGGCCGGGATCGACCCGTCCACGTTGCGCGGCAGCAAGCACGGCGTGTTCGTCGGTGCCTACGGCCAGGGCTACGGCAACGCGCTCGGCTACTCCGGCGAAAGCATCGAGGGCTACGTCGCCACCGGAACCGCGGGCAGCATCATCTCCGGGCGCGTCGCCTACCAGCTCGGGCTGGAGGGCCCGGCGGTCACGGTGGACACCGCGTGCTCGTCGTCGCTGGTGGCGCTGCACCTCGCCGGGCAGGCACTGCGCACGGGCGAGTGCTCGATGGCGCTCGTCGCGGGCGCGGCCGTGATGGCTGTCCCGACCGGGTTCACCGAGTTCAGCCGCCAGCGCGGGCTCGCCGCCGACGGCCGCTGCAAACCGTTCTCGGAATCCGCGGACGGCACGAGCTGGGGTGAGGCCGTCGGCCTGATCCTGGTCGAACGCCTTTCCGAGGCAAGGAAGAACGGGCACGAGGTGCTCGCCGTCGTCCGGGGTTCCGCGGTCAACCAGGACGGCGTCAGCAACGGGCTGACCGCGCCGAACGGGCGCGCGCAGCAGCGGGTCATCCGCGAGGCGCTCAAGAACGCCGGGCTTTCCGCCGCGGAGGTCGACGCGGTCGAGGCGCACGGAACCGGGACCACCCTCGGCGACCCGATCGAGGCGCAGGCCCTGCTGGCGACCTACGGCCAGGGCAGGCCGGAGGGGCAGCCGCTGTGGCTGGGCTCGGTCAAGTCGAACTTCGGGCACACCCAGGCCGCGGCCGGGGTGGTCGGCGTGATCAAGATGATCCTCGCGATGCGCGAGGGCGTGCTCCCGAAGACCCTTCACCTGGACGAGCCGAGCCACCGCGTCGACTGGGACTCCGGTGCGGTGTCGCTGCTGACCGAGCAGACCCCGTGGCCCGTCACCGGGCGCCCGCGCCGCGCGGGCGTTTCGTCGTTCGGGTTCAGCGGCACGAACTCCCACGTCATCCTCGAACAGCCCGAGCCGGTCGAAGCCGAGGCGATCGAACGGGGTGCGGCCCCGGTCGCGCTGCCCTGGCTCGTTTCGGGTAAGACCGCCGACGGCCTGCGCGCGCAGGCGGCGAATCTGCGGTCCCATGTGGACGGCGATCTGGTCGATGTCGCCTTCTCGCTGGCGACCACGCGTGCCGCGCTGGAGAACAGGGCGGTCGTGATCGGCCGCGACCGCGACGACTTCCTGTCCGCCTTGAACACCCTCGCCGAGGAAGACGCCACCAGCACCGCGGTGCGGGGTGTGGCGGATGTGCGGGGCAAGGTCGTGTTCGTGTTCCCGGGTCAGGGTTCGCAGTGGATCGGCATGGCGGTGGATCTACTGGGGACCTCCCCGGTTTTCGCGGAGCGGTTCGCGGAGTGTGAGCGGGCGTTGTCGTCCTTTGTGGACTGGTCGCTAACCGAGGTGGTCGGTGACGAGGCCGCGTTGGAACGGGTCGACGTGGTGCAGCCGGTGTTGTGGGCTGTGATGGTGTCGTTGGCCGCGGTGTGGCGTTCCTATGGTGTGGAGCCCGCTGCGGTGGTCGGTCACTCGCAGGGTGAGATCGCCGCCGCGGTGGTCGCGGGCGCACTGTCCCTTGAGGACGGTGCACGGGTCGTCGCGCTGCGGAGCCAGGCGATTCGGGACGAGCTGGCCGGTAAGGGCGGCATGGTTTCCGTCGCCCAGCCGGAGAGTGCTGTTGCTGAGAGGATTTCCCGTTTCGGTGACCGGGTCGCGGTGGCCGCGGTCAACGGACCCGGCACCACGGTCATCGCCGGTGAGCCCGATGCGCTGGCCGAGATTCTGGCTGAGTGCGAGGCGGAAGAGGTCCGGGCGCGCAGGATCGCCGTGGACTACGCGTCGCACACGCCGCAGGTGGAGTCCATTCGCGACCGTCTCTTGGAGGTGCTGGCGCCGATCCAGCCCCGCGCCGCCGAGGTCGCGTTCTTCTCCACCCTCACCGCCGACTGGCAGGACACCACCGGGCTCGACGCCCGCTACTGGGTGGAGAACCTGCGCCACACCGTCAAGTTCGAACAAGCAACCCGGGCGCTCGCTGAGCAGGGTTACCGGTTCTTCGTCGAATCCAGCGCGCACCCCGTGCTGACCATGAGCGTGCAGGAAACCCTCGACACCACCGACGACGCCGACGGCGTCGCGATCGGTTCCCTGCGCCGCGACGAAGGCGGCCTCGCGCGATTCCTGACCTCCCTGGCAGAAGGCTACGTCCGCGGCCTCGCCGTCGACTGGACGCCCGCGTTCCCGGCGGGCGCGCGCCGGGTGGACCTGCCGACGTACGCGTTCCAGCGGCAAAGCCTGTGGCCGAAGGCGAACCCGGCACTGGTCGCGGGCGACGTCAGCTCCGTCGGGCAGGGCTCCGCCGACCACCCGCTGCTCGGCGCGGTCGTCGCGATCGCCGACGGCGACGGCCACCTGCTGACCGGGCGGCTGTCCGTGCAGACCCACCCCTGGCTCGCCGACCACGCCGTCGGCGGCACGATTCTGTTGCCCGGCACCGCGTTCGTCGAACTGGCCATCCGCGCCGGCGACCAGGCCGGGTGCGATCTCGTCGAAGAGCTGACCATCGAAGCGCCGCTCGTGCTGCCCGAACGCGGCGGCGTGCAGATCCAGCTGATCGTCTCCGCACCGGACGAGACCGGCCGCCGCGCGCTGACCCTCCATTCGCGACCGGAGGACGCGGACCAGCCGTGGACGCGGCACGCGAGCGGGTCGCTCGGCACCGGGCACGTCGACCACGCCGACCTGACCGCGTGGCCGCCGCCCGGCGCCGAGGAGATCGACGGCGTCCGCGACGGCATGTACGACCGGATGGCCGAGCGCGGCTACGGCTACGGCCCCGCCTTCCAGGGCCTGCGCGCCGCATGGCGCCGCGACGGCGACGTGTTCGCCGAGGTCACCCTGCCCGACGAGCAGCGCGCCGACGCACCCGGTTTCGGCCTGCACCCCGCACTGCTCGACGCGGCACTGCACGCGATCGGGATCGGTGGCCTGCTCGCCGACCCGGACGAAGTGAAGCTCCCGTTCGCCTGGAGCGACGTTTCCCTGGCAGCCACAGGCGCGTCGAGCCTGCGTGTCCACCTTTCGCCCAGCGGCACCGACGCGGTCTCACTCCGGCTCGCGGACGCCACCGGCGCTCCGGTCGCGTCGATCGGTTCCCTCGTCCTGCGCCCGCTGTCGACGGGACAGCTCGGCTCGGCGCGGTCGGCCGGTGCCGACTCGCTGTTCCGGGTGGACTGGACCGAGCTTCCGCTCCCGGACCCGGTCGTGGACATCGCCGCGCTCGGCGCGGACGCACTGGGCATCGCCGGAGCGGGGACCTACGCCGATCTCACCGCACTGGCCGAGGCCATCGAGCACGGCGCCGCGGTTCCGGGCGCCGTGCTCACCGAACTGCCCGAAGTGTCCTCTGTGGACGCGGTGGGCGTGCGTACTTCGACGAACCTGGTTCTCGACCTGATGCAGCGCTGGCTCGCCGAGGACCGGTTCGCCGACTCGAAGCTGGTGCTGCTCACCAAGGGCGCGGTGCTGGGCGACGGCGCGACCGACCTGGTCGCCGCCCCGGCGTGGGGACTGGTGCGCTCGGCGCAGTCCGAGAACCCCGGCCGGTTCGTACTGGCCGATGTAGACGACACCGCCGGTGCCGCGCTGGCCGCCGCGCTCGCCACCGACGAGCCGCAGCTCGCGCTCAGGAACGGAACCCTTTACGTACCAAGGCTCGCACGTGCCGCCGCCGGGAGCGCCCTCGCGCCGTCGGCGCCGGTGTGGCGGCTGGACTCCACCGCGACCGGCACGCTCGACACGCTCGCGCTGGTGGACAACTCAGAGGCACTGCGGCCCCTCGCCGCCGGTGAGGTCCGCGTCGAGGTGCGCGCGGGCGGGGTCAACTTCCGCGACGTGCTGATCGCGCTCGGCATGTACCCCGGTGACGCGAACATGGGCAGCGAAGCGGCCGGTGTCGTCGTCGAAACCGGGTCCGAGGTCACCGATCTCGCGGTCGGCGATCGCGTGTTCGGCGTGTTCCACCACGGTTTCGCACCGGTGGCCGTCGCCGACCGGCGGATCATCGCTCCGATCCCCGAAGGCTGGTCGTTCGAGCAGGCCGCGACCACCCCGATCGTGTTCCTCACCGCGTACTACGGGCTCACCCGGCTGGCCGGGCTGCGCGCCGGGGAAACCGTGCTGGTGCACGCGGGCGCGGGCGGGGTCGGCATGGCCGCGATTGCGCTCGCCCGCCACCTCGGCGCGGAGGTCTTCGCCACCGCCAGCCCGGGAAAGTGGGACGTGCTGCGCTCGCTCGGCGTCGACGACGAGCACCTCGCCTCGTCCCGTGATCTCGATTTCGAAGCCAAGTTCCGCGCCGCCACCGGTGACCGCGGGATCGACGTCGTACTCGACTCCCTCGCCGGGGAGTTCGTCGACGCCTCGCTGCGGCTGACCGCGCCCGGCGGCCGGTTCGTCGAAATGGGCAAGACCGACGTGCGCGACCCCGCGCGGGTGGCTGCCGAGCACGAGGTTTCCTACCAGGCGTTCGAACTGTTCCAAGCGGGCGAGGACGCGCTCGGCCGCATGCTGGCCGAACTACTCGACCTGTTCGGCCGCGGTGTGCTGCGCCCGCTGCCGGTCACCACCTGGGACGTGCGCCGCGCGAAGGACGCCTTCCGCCACCTGAGCCAGGCCAAGCACGTCGGCAAGGTCGCGCTGGTGATGCCGCGCGCGCTGGCGTCCGAGGGCACGGTGCTCGTCACCGGCGGCACCGGGCTGCTCGGCGGCCTGCTGGCCAGGCACCTGGTGACCGAGCACGGCGTGCGGCACCTGCTGCTCACCAGCCGCCGCGGCGAAGCGGCCGAGGGCGCCGCAGAACTCCGGGCGGAACTGACCGCTCTCGGCGCCACCGTCACCATCGCCGCGTGCGACGCCGCCGACCGCGCCGCGCTCGCGAACCTGCTCGCGACCATCCCCGCCGAACACCCGCTCACCGGTGTGGTGCACACCGCGGGTGTGCTCGACGACGCCACGATCACCTCGCTGACCCCGGAGCGGCTCGACGCCGTGCTCCGGCCGAAGGTCGACGCCGCGCTCAACCTGCACGAGCTGACCGAGGACCTCGACCTCGCCGCGTTCGTGCTGTTCTCCTCCGCCGCGGCCACCTTCGGCAGCCCTGGGCAGGGAAACTACGCGGCGGCGAACGCGTTCCTCGACGCGCTCGCCCACCGGCGCCGTGCCGAAGGCCGTGCGGCGCAGTCGCTCGCCTGGGGCCTGTGGCAGCAGCGCAGCGGGATGACCGGGCACCTCGGCGGTTCCCGTGGCAGCGAGCTGAGCACCGAACACGGACTCGCCCTGTTCGACCTCTCGTCCACAATGGACGAACCGGTGCTGGTGCCGATACCGCTCGACCTCCGCGCGCTCTCGGCGGGACCGGTGCCCGCGTTCCTGCGCGGCCTGGTTTCCTCGCCGCACCGCAGGGCCGCGGCGAACAGCGCTGAGACGGATCTGACCGGTCTCGCCGGGCGCCTCGCCGGACTGTCCGAACGGGACCAGGAAGAGGCGCTGCTCGAACTCCTGCGCGCCAACGCGGCCGCGGTGCTCGGGCTCCCGCCCAACGTCGTCGAGGCGGCGAAACCGTTCCGGGACATCGGGTTCGACTCGCTCACCGCGGTCGAACTCCGCAACCGGCTGGCCACCGCCACCGGCACACGACTGCCCGCCACACTCGTCTTCGACTACCCGACGCCCACGGTGCTCGCCAAGCACCTGCGCACCGAACTGCTCGGCGCGGACCTGCCGGTCACCACCGGCACCGCGGCGGGCGCGGCCACCGACGGCGAGCCGATCGCGATCGTCGCGATGAGCTGCCGGTTCCCCGGTGGCGCCCACTCACCCGACCGGCTGTGGCAGCTGGTCACCGAGGGCGGCGACGCGGTGTCCGCGTTCCCGCCCGATCGCGGCTGGTTCGCCGAGGGCGCCGGGTCGGAGTTCACCGGCGCGGGTGGTTTCGTTTACGACGCCGACCGGTTCGACGCCGGGTTCTTCGGCATTTCCCCGCGCGAGGCACTGGCCATGGACCCGCAGCAGCGCCTGCTGCTGGAGTCCTCGTGGGAGGTGCTCGAACGCGCCGGGATCGACCCGGAATCGTTGCGCGGCACGCAAACCGGCGTGTTCGCCGGAGCCGCCCACAACGGGTACGCCACCGGGATCCACGAGATGCCGGAAGGCATCGAGGGCTACCTGATGACCGGCACCACCGGCAGCGTGGTGTCGGGCCGGGTCGCCTACACCTTCGGACTGGAGGGCCCGGCGGTCACGGTGGACACCGCGTGCTCGTCGTCGCTGGTGGCGCTGCACCTGGCCTGCCAGTCGCTGCGCGCGGGGGAGTGCTCGATGGCGCTCGCCGGCGGGGTGACCGTGCTGTCCACGCCGGGGCTGTTCGCCGAGATCGGGAAGCAGGGCGGGCTCGCCCCGGACGGCCGGTCGAAGGCGTTCTCCGAGGACGCGGACGGGATGGGCGCCGCGGAAGGCGTCGGCATGCTGCTCGTGGAGCGGCTTTCGGACGCCCAGCGCAACGGGCACCCGATCCTGGCCGTGGTGCGGGGTTCCGCGATCAACCAGGACGGCGCTTCGAACGGGTTGACGGCGCCGAACGGTCCGTCGCAGCAGCGGGTGATCCGGCAGGCCCTCGCCAACGCGAGGCTTGAAGCGTCCGATGTGGACGCTGTGGAAGCGCACGGCACCGGCACCGCGCTCGGCGACCCGATCGAGGCGCAGGCACTGCAGGCGACCTACGGGCGCGACCGCGAGCGCCCGCTGTGGCTGGGCTCGCTCAAGTCGAACATCGGGCACACCACGGCCGCGGCCGGGGTGGCCGGGGTGATCAAGATGGTGCAGGCGCTGCGGCACGGAGTGTTGCCGAAGACCCTGCACGTCGAACGGCCCACCTCGCACGTCGACTGGTCGGCGAGCGCCGTGACCCTGCTGACCGAGGAGATCGGCTGGCCGGAAACCGGGGCACCGCGTCGTGCCGGGGTGTCGTCGTTCGGGATCAGCGGCACCAACGCGCACGCGATCCTGGAACAGGCGCCCGCGACCGAGGAAGCACCCGGTCCGGTCGAAGCACCCGCGGTGCTGCCGTGGGTCCTTTCGGCGAAGACCGGCGGCGCGCTCCCCGCGCAGGCCGCCACCTTGAAGTCCTATCTGGACACCCGCCCCGACCTGGCGCCGGTGGACGTGGGCTTCTCGCTCGTGTCCTCGCGGGCGGCACTGGACCACCGCGCCGTGGTCATCGGTGATCCCGCCGCCCTGCTGGCGGGGCTGGATGCCATGGCTGGCGGGGGTTCCGCCGCGCAGCTCGTGACCGGCGTCGCCGATGTGCGGGGCAAGGTCGTGTTCGTGTTCCCTGGTCAGGGTTCGCAGTGGGTCGGCATGGCGGTGGACCTGCTGTCGTCCAGTGCGGTGTTCGCTTCCCGGTTTGCCGAGTGTGAGCGGGCGTTGTCGTCCTTTGTGGACTGGTCGTTGACCGAGGTGGTCGGTGACGAGGCCGCGTTGGAGCGGGTGGATGTGGTGCAGCCGGTGTTGTGGGCTGTGATGGTGTCGTTGGCCGCGGTGTGGCGTTCCGTTGGTGTGGAGCCTGCTGCGGTGGTGGGTCATTCGCAGGGGGAGATCGCGGCGGCGGTGGTCGCGGGTGCGTTGTCTCTTGAGGACGGTGCGCGTGTGGTGGCGTTGCGGAGTCAGGCGATTCGGGATGAGCTGGCGGGTAAGGGCGGCATGGTTTCCGTCGCTCAGCCGGAGAGCGCTGTGGTGGAGCGGATTGCTCGGTTTGGTGATCGGGTGGCGGTGGCTGCGGTCAACGGTCCCGGAACCACGGTGATCGCCGGTGAACCCGAGGCGCTGGCCGAGATTCTGGCTGAGTGCGAGGCGGAGGAGGTGCGGGCGCGGAAGATCGCGGTGGATTATGCGTCGCACACTCCGCAGGTGGAGTCCATCCGCGACCGCCTGCTGGACGTTCTGTCCCCGATCCAGCCGCGCGGTACGGAGATCGGGTTCTTCTCGACCCTGACCGGTGACTGGCAGGACACCACCGGGCTGGATGCTCGTTATTGGGTGGAGAACCTGCGTCATACGGTGAAGTTCGAGCAGACGACTCGGGCCCTGTCCGAGCAGGGCTACGGGTTCTTCGTCGAGTCCAGTGCGCATCCGGTGCTGACGATGAGCGTGCAGGAAACTCTCGACACCCTGGAAACCGAGGGCGTCGCGGTCGGGACCCTGCGCCGCAACGAAGGCGGTGTGGATCGCTTCCTGATCTCGCTTGCAGAGGGGTATGTGCGTGGTCTCCGGGTGGACTGGGCACCGGTGTTCCCGTCGGGTGCGCGCCGGGTGGAGCTGCCGACCTACGCGTTCCAGCGTCAGCGGTTCTGGCTGGAATCAACGGCTTCCGCCAGCGGGCTGATGACCACGGATGTGGTGGAGGCGCGGTTCTGGGATGCGGTGGAGAACGAGGACTTGGAGGCCTTGGCTGGGACGTGGGAGATCGATGGTGATCGCCCGTTCAGCGAGGTGTTGCCGGTGTTGTCGTCGTGGCGGCGGCAGCGTCGTCAGCAGTCCACAGTGGACCAGTGGCGGTACGGCGTCACCTGGAAGCCGCTGACCACCGCAGCCGCGCGGTTGTCCGGCACCTGGCTGCTGATCACCGAGTCCGAAGAGGCCGCTTGGTTCGCCGACGCCCTGCGTGCGCACGGCGCGGACGTGGTCACCGTTGAGGCGGGTGAGCTGTCTGCGCGAATCACCGAACTCGGTGAGATCGCGGGTGCGGTCTCCCTGGCTTCCGGTGCGGCGGAGACGCTGGTGGTGGTGCAGGCGCTGCTGGACAGCACGGTGGCGGCACCGGTGTGGATCGCCACCCGGGGTGCGGTGTCAGTGGGTCGCTCGGACCGGGCTGCCGACCCTGAGCTGGCCCAGATTTGGGGTCTGGGCCGGATTCTGGGTCTGGAGCACCCGGACCGGTGGGGTGGTCTGCTGGACCTTCCCGCCAGCAGCGATAGCCGTGCGGCTGCGCGGGTCGTGGCTGTGCTGGCGGGGATCGGGGATGAGGATCAGGTCGCGGTGCGTGATTCCGGGGTGTTCGCGCGGCGTCTTACGCGGTCGCCGTTGGCGGAGCGGGAGCCGGTGCGGGAGTGGTCGCCGCGCGGCACGGTCCTGGTCACCGGCGGCACCGGTGCGCTGGGTGGGCATGTGGCCCGTTGGCTGGCCGCGAACGGTGCCGAGCACCTCGTGTTGACCTCGCGCCGTGGCCGGGACGCTGATGGTGCGGTGGAGTTGGAAACCGAGTTGTCCGGGCTGGGTGCGCGGGTCACGATCGTGGCCTGTGACGCTGCTGATCGCGATGCCTTGGCGGTGGTGCTGGCTGAGCATGGTCCGTTCAGTGCGGTGGTGCACGCGGCGGGAGTGGGGGAGTTCGCGCCCCTGACCGACACCACGATCGAGGACCTGTCCCGCATCATCAGCGCGAAGGTGGATGGCGCCCGCAATCTGGACGAGTTGCTCGGGGATGCCGAGTTGGATGCGTTCGTGTTGTTCTCCTCCAACGCCGGTGTCTGGGGTGGCGGCACCCAGGGCGCCTACGCGGCGGGCAATGCGTTCTTGGACGCGTTGGCCGAGCAGCGTCGCGCTCGCGAGGTGACCGCGACTTCGATCGCGTGGGGCGCGTGGGGTGGCAGTGGTCTTGCCGCGTCGGATGCAGCTGAGGACACCCTGCGCCGTCGTGGTGTGTTGCCGATGGCACCCGAAGCCGCCGTCGCCGCGCTCGTCCAATCAGTTGAGCACGATGAGACTTTCGTGGCAGTGGCTGATGTGGACTGGGCGCGGTTCGTGCCCGGGTTCACCGCCGCCCGCCCGCGTCCGTTGATCTCCGACATCCCCGAAGCACGCCACGCCCTCGACAGCGCCGGAGAGGAAACCGGCGCCGACAGCTCGGCACTGGCCGAGAAGCTCGCCGGACTGTCCGAAGTGGAACGCCAGCGCGCGGTGCTCGACGTGGTGCGCGCGGAAGCGGCGGCGGTGCTCGGCTACGCCTCCGCCGAGGAGGTCGAGCGCGGCCGGGCGTTCCGGGACATGGGCTTCGACTCGCTGACCGCGGTGGAACTGCGCAACCGGCTGTCCACCGCGACCGGACTCAAACTGCCGACCACGCTCGTCTTCGACTACCCGAACTCCGTTGTGCTGTCGGAGTTCCTGGTCCGGGAAGTGACCGGTGCGCGGCAGGGCGTTGCCACCGCGTCGACCGTGTCCGCCGCCGCCGACGAGCCGATCGCCATCGTCGGCATGAGCTGCCGCTACCCGGGCGGGGTCAACTCCCCGGAGGAGCTGTGGCAGCTCGTCGAGAACGGCGGAGACGCCCTTTCGGCGCTTCCCGGCGACCGTGGTTGGAACCTTCCGGAGCTGCTCGGCTCCGATCTCGCCGACAGTATCGAGGGCGGATTCCTCTACGACGTCGGCGAGTTCGATGCGGCGTTGTTCGGTATTTCGCCGCGTGAGGCCCTCGCCATGGATCCTCAGCAGCGGTTGTTGCTGGAGGCGTCGTGGGAGGTGTGCGAGCGGGCGGGGATCGATCCGAGTTCGTTGCGGGGCACCAGGACCGGGGTGTTCGCGGGCGCCTCCAACTCGGCGTACGGCTTCGGGCTCGGGCAACTCCCCGACGGCGTCGAGGGCTACATGCTCACCGGAAGCTCCGGCAGCGTGGTGTCGGGCCGGGTTTCCTACACCCTCGGGTTGGAGGGCCCCGCCGTCACGGTGGACACCGCGTGCTCGTCCTCGCTGGTGGCCCTGCACCTCGCCTGCCAGGCGTTGCGGGCCGGTGAGTGCTCGCTCGCGCTGGCCGGTGGCGTCGCGGTCATGGTCGTTCCCGGTGCGTTCGCGGAGTTCGGCCGCCAGGGCGGGCTCGCGGCGGACGGCCGCTGCAAGTCGTTCGCCGAGGCCGCAGACGGCACCGGGTGGGGCGAAGGCGTCGGCATGCTCTTGGTGGAGCGGTTGTCCGACGCTCGCCGCAACGGGCACGAAGTGCTGGCGGTGGTGCGTGGTTCCGCCATCAACCAGGATGGTGCGTCGAACGGGTTGACGGCGCCGAACGGTCCTTCGCAGCAGCGGGTGATCCGTGACGCGCTGGCGAACGCCGGACTGACTCCGTCCGATGTGGACGCGGTGGAGGCGCACGGTACCGGGACGGTGCTGGGTGATCCGATCGAGGCACAGGCGCTGCTCGCGACCTACGGCCAGGAACGGGAACGCCCGCTCTTCCTCGGGTCCGTGAAGTCGAACATCGCGCACACCCAGGCCGCCTCCGGGGTCGCCGGTGTGATCAAGATGGTCCTCGCCATGCGGAACGGGGTGTTGCCGAAGACGTTGCACGTGGACGAGCCGTCGTCGCATGTGGACTGGTCGGCGGGTGCGGTTTCGCTGCTGACGGAGAACGCCGAGTGGCCGGAGACGGGGGCGCCGCGGCGTGCGGGTGTGTCGTCGTTCGGGGTGAGCGGGACGAACGCGCACACGATCGTGGAGCAGGCGCCGAAGGTCGAGGAACCGGTGGTCGTGGACCACTCCCCGGCGAACCGGCCGCTGCCTTGGGCGCTTTCGGGCAAGAGCCAGGACGCGGTACGCGCACAGGCTGCCCGACTCCTGTCCCATGTGGACGGACTGAACGAAGCCGATGTCGCTTACTCCCTGGCCACCACCAGGGCGAGCCTGGACCACCGCGCCGTGGTGGTCGGTGCGGATCACGACGAGTTCGTGGCCGGGCTGACGGCGGTTGCCGAGGGCATGCCGTCGGGTGCTGTGGTGTCCGGGGCTGCGCGTGGTGAAGCGGTTTCCGCCATCTTGTTCTCTGGTCAGGGTTCGCAGCGTGCGGGGATGGGTAAGCAGTTATATGGGGAGTTCCCCGTTTTCGCGGATGCCCTGGATGCGGTGTGCGCGTATCTGGACAAGTCCCTGGATCGTCCGATCAAGGACCTGATGTTCGCCGAGGACGGCGAGCTGCTCAACCAAACCCAGTACACGCAAGCCTCCCTGTTCGCACTCGAAGTCGCGCTCTACCGGCTGGTCGAGTCCTGGGGCATCCGCCCGGACTTCGTCACCGGGCATTCGATAGGTGAGCTGACCGCGGCCCACGTCGCGGGTGTGCTGTCCCTTGAGGACGCGGCCGCGCTGGTGGCCGCGCGGGGCCGGTTGATGCAGGCTCTCCCCACCGGTGGGGCGATGCTTTCCGTGCAGGCGACCGAGAACGACATCGCGCCTCTGCTGAACGGGCTCGAAGACAAGGTGTCGATCGCCGCGATCAACGGGCCGAGGTCGGTCGTGGTCGCCGGTGACGAAGAAGTGATCGCCGAGTTCGAAGCGTCCTGGGAGTGGAAGACCAAGCGGCTCAAGGTCAGTCACGCGTTCCACTCGCCACGGATGGAGCCGATGCTCGCGGACTTCCGCAAGGTCGCCGAGAGTCTGACCTTCGAAAATCCGACGATTCCGGTGGTGTCCAATGTGACCGGTGCGGTGGCGGATGTGACCGATCCGGACTACTGGGTCCGCCACGTCCGGCACGCGGTCCGCTTCGCCGACGGCATCCAGTACCTGGCAAGCCAGGGCGTGACCACGTTCCTGGAGCTGGGCCCGGACGGCGTGCTCACCGGGATGGCCCAGGACACCGCACCCGAGGCCACCCACATTCCCGCGCTCCGCCGCGACCGCGACGAAGCACACACGCTCACCACCGCCATCGCGAAACTCCACACCACCGGAGTTTCCGTCGACTGGCAAGCGTTCTTCGCCGGAACCGGCGCCCGAACCGTGGACCTCCCCACTTACCCGTTCCAGCGCGAGCGGTACTGGCTGGAATCGGTCGGCGGTGTCGGGGACGTGTCCTCGGCCGGGCTCGAATCGGCGGACCACCCGCTGCTGGGTGCGGCGGTCGAGCTGCCGGACGGCGACGGCGTGGTATTCACCGGCCGGGTCTCCCTGGCCACGCACCCGTGGCTGTCCGGGCACGCGCTCGGCGGCACCGTCCTCGTCCCGGGCACCGCACTGGTGGAACTCGCGATCAGGGCCGGTGACCAGGTCGGCAGCGGCGCCGTCGACGACCTGATCCTCGAAACACCGCTCGTGCTGCCCGAACAGGGCTCGGTGCTGCTGCGGCTGGTGGTCGGCGACGCCGACGAGACCGGCCGCCGGACGTTCACCGTGCACTCCCGTCCGGCCGGATCCGGTGCGGGGCAGTGGGTCCGGCACGCCAGCGGCGCGCTCACCGAAGCGGGGACATCCCCGGTTGCGGAGCACGAGACCTGGCCGCCGGAGGGCGCCGAGGTGGTGCCCACCGAGCAGATGTACACCGATCTCGCCGCCTCCGGGTTCTGCTACGGACCGGCGTTCCAGGGCCTGCGCACGGTGTGGCAGCGCGACGGCGAAGTGTTCGCCGAGGTCGCCCTGCCACCGGAGTTCCACGCCGAGGCGGCCCGCTTCGAGATCCACCCCGCGCTCCTCGACGCCGCGCTGCACCCGCTCGGCCTCGGCACCCTGACCACGGCCGAGTCCGGTGCCGGGCCCGCGCTGCCGTTCGCGTGGAGCGGGGTCTCCCTCTACGCGACCGGGGCCACCGAACTGCGGGTGAAGCTGTCCCCGACGGAATCGGGCGGCGTTTCGGTCGCGGTCGCGGACTCGGCCGGTGCACCGGTCGCGTCGATCGAATCGCTGTCTCTGCGGTCCGTTTCGGCTGACCAGCTCGGATCCGCGGCCGGTCCGGACTCGTTGTTCGGCGTGGACTGGACGACGGTCGCGCTCCCCGAAGGAGCGGCCACGACTTCGGTCGCGGCGCTCGGCACGGCACTCGGGCTCGACGTGCCGGTCCATGCGACGCTGGCAGAACTGGGCACCGAGCCGGAATTCGTGCTCGCCGAACTCCCCGCACAGTCCGAAGTGGACGCACGTGCGGTGCGCGACGCGGTGCTCGGCACCTTGGAACTGGTGCGGTCCTGGCTCGCCGAAGACCGGTTCAGCGGTTCCCGCCTGGTCGTGGTGACCACCGGCGCGGTGTCCACGGGTGAGGCGGTCACCGATCTCGCCGGTGCGGCGTCGTGGGGCCTGGTGCGCTCGGCACAGTCGGAAAACCCCGGCCGCATCGTCCTCGTCGATGTCGACGGCACCGAAGAGTCGTCCGCCGCACTGCTCGCCGCGCTGGCGCTCGACGAGCCGCAGCTCGCGATCCGTGGCGGGGTGGCCTTCGCACCGAGGCTGGCCACGACGGCCGCCGGGCTGGTGCCGCCCCCGGGCGAGCAGCCGTGGCGGCTCGAGGTGACCACGCCCGGCACCGTCGACAACCTGGCGCTCGTGCCGTTCGGATCGGCGGCGGAACCCCTTGCCCCGCACGAGGTCCGGATCGCGGTGCGCGCCACCGGCGTCAACTTCCGCGACGTGCTGATCACCCTGGGCATGTACCCGGGCGAAGCGGTGATGGGCACCGAGGCGGCCGGTGTGGTCGTCGAAACCGGATCCGAGGTGCGCACCGTCGAGCAGGGTGATGCGGTGATGGGCATCGTCGAGTCCGGCTACGCCCCCGTGGTGGTGGCCGATTCCCGTACCGTGGCGCGGATCCCGGCCGGATGGTCGTTCGAGCAGGCCGCGTCCGCGCCCGCGGTGTTCCTGACCGCCTACTACGGCCTGGTCGATCTCGCCGGACTCCACAGTGGCCAGTCGGTGCTGGTGCACGCGGCCGCGGGCGGGGTCGGGATGGCCGCGGTGCAACTCGCCCGTCACCTCGGCGCCGAGGTGTTCGCGACGGCCAGCCCCGCCAAGTGGGAGTCGTTGCGGAACAGGGGAATCGACGAAGCGCACACGGCTTCCTCGCGCGACGCCGGGTTCGAAGGGAAGTTCACCCCGGTCGACATCGTGGTGAACTCGCTGACCGGCGAGCTGACCGACGCCTCGCTGCGCCTGCTCAAGCCGGACGGGGTGTTCGTCGAACTCGGCAAGGCCGACGTCCGCGATCCGGCGAAGGTCGCCGCCGACCACGACGGCGCGCGGTACCGGTCATTCGACCTCGGCGACCCCGGCCCGGAGCGGCTGCGGGACATGCTCTCGGAGCTGCTGGGCCTGTTCGAAGCCGGTGTGCTGGAGCCGTTGCCGGTGCGGGCCTGGGATGTGCGGCGGGCGCCGGAGGCGTTCCGGTTCATCAGCCAGGCCAAGCACGTCGGCAAGGTCGTGTTGACGATGCCGCGGGCGCTGGACCCGGATGGCACCGTTCTGGTGACCGGCGGCACCGGGGCGTTGGGTGCGGTGCTGGCGCGGCATTTGGTGGCCGAGCGCGGGGTGCGGCGGCTGGTGCTGACGAGTCGTCGTGGTCCGGCGGCGCCGGGCGCGGACGAACTGGTCGCGGAGTTGACGGACTTGGGTGCCGCTGTCGACGTGGTGACATGCGATGCCGCCGATCGGGAGGCGCTGGCGTCGGCATTGGCGGCTATTCCGGAGGAGCATCCGCTGACCGGTGTCGTGCACACCGCGGGCGTGGTCGACGACGGAGTGATCGCGTCGCTGACCCCGGAACGGGTCGAAAAGGTGTTGCGGCCCAAGGTGGACGCGGCGCTCAACCTGCACGAACTGACCCGGGGCGAAGACCTCGCGTTGTTCGCGGTGTATTCGTCGGCCGCAGCAACGTTCGGGGCGCCGGGGCAGGGTAACTACGCGGCGGCGAACGCGTTCCTGGACGCGTTGGCGCAGCGCCGTCACGCCGACGGCCTCGCCGGGCAATCGCTGGCGTGGGGCCTGTGGGCCACCGAGGGCGGGATGACCGGCGAACTCGCCGAAGCCGATCTCCAGCGGATGAGCCGGGGTGGCGTGCTGCCGCTCACCCCGGAACACGGCCTCGCCCTGTTCGACTTCGCGTCCACAATGGACGAGCCGCTGGTGGTGCCGATCGGACTCGACACCGCCGGGATCGCGAAGGCCGATCCCGCCGCGGTCCCGCCGCTGTTCCGCGGGCTGGCCAAGCGCCCGGCCCGGCGGGCGATCGCGGGCGCGGCGGCACCCGACACCGGCGCGCTGGTGCGGGAGCTGGGCGCGCTGTCCGGCGACGAACGGCACGAACTGCTGCTCGGCCTCGTGCGGACCTACGCCGCGGCGGTGCTCGGCTTCGCCGGGCCGGAGGCGGTCGACCCGGCGCTGGCGTTCTCCGAGCTGGGCTTCGATTCGCTGACCGCGGTGGAGTTCCGAAACCAGGTCGGCGCGGCGACGGGGTTGCGGTTGCCCGCGACGCTGGTGTTCGACTACCCGACCCCCACCGCGCTGGCCAGGCAGCTCGACGGCGAACTGGGCGGGGACGGGGACGCCACCGGTACCCCGGTTCTGTCCGAATTGGACCGGCTCGAAGCCGCGCTGGCCAAGGCGGAACTCGACAGCACGACGGGCACGCAGGTGAAATCCCGCCTGCAGGCCATCTTGTCCCGATGGAGTGACCAGGACGAAGTAGGGGACGTCACCGCCGTTGCTCAGAACCTCGAAGGAGCGACACCCGACGAGGTGTTCGACTTCATCGACAAAGAGCTCGGCATCTCCTGAGGCTGGCAAGAGAAGATGACCGGATCGACAAGTGGGGACCCCATGCCTGACCAGGACAAGCTCTTCGACTACCTGAAGCGGGTCACCGCCGATTTGCACGAGACCCGCCAGCGCCTGCAGAAGCTGGAGAGCGAGGCGGGGACGCAGGAGCCGATCGCTATCGTCGGGATGAGCTGCCGGTTCGCCGGTGGCGTCGCCTCGCCGGAGGACCTGTGGCGGCTCGTTTCCTCCGGCACGGACGCGATTTCCGCGTTCCCCGAGGACCGCGGGTGGGCCACCGGCGGCAACGAGGGCTACGTCAGGGAAGGCGGGTTCGTCCACGAAGCGGGCGAGTTCGACGCCGGGTTCTTCAAGGTCTCGCCGCGCGAGGCGATCGCGATGGACCCGCAGCAGCGCCTCGT
Organism: Amycolatopsis sp. CA-230715; assembly: GCF_018736145.1. Lineage (GTDB taxonomy): Bacteria > Actinomycetota > Actinomycetes > Mycobacteriales > Pseudonocardiaceae > Amycolatopsis. The sequence continues at coordinate 2,054,662 of NZ_CP059997.1, read as the reverse complement.
GCTCGAAGGTGCCTGGGAGGCGCTCGAACGCGCCGGGATCGACCCGGAGTCGTTGCGAGGCAGCGCGACCGGGGTTTTCGTCGGCGCCGCGTCGTCCGGTTACCCCAGCGGCGCCCGCGAGCTGCCCGAGGAGGTCGCCGGCTACCTGATGACCGGGACGACCAGCAGCGTGGTGTCCGGCAGGGTCGCCTACACCCTCGGCCTCGAAGGCCCCGCGATCACCGTCGACACCGCGTGCTCGTCCGCGCTGGTGGCGCTGCACCTGGCCGCGCAGGCGCTGCGGCAGGGCGAATGCTCGCTCGCGCTGGCGGGCGGGGTCACCGTGATGACCACGCCCGGCGTGTTCTCCGAGATCACCAGCCTCGGCGGGATCGCGGGCGACGGGCGGTGCAAGCCGTTCGCGGACGCCGCGGACGGCACGTCCTGGGGCGAGGGCTTCGGCCTGCTGCTCGTCGAGCGGCTCGCCGACGCGCAGAAGAACGGGCACCGCGTGCTGGCGGTGGTGCGCGGGTCGGCGGTCAACTCCGACGGCGCGTCCAACGGGCTGACCGCGCCGAACGGGCCGTCGCAGCGCCGGGTCATCCGGCAGGCGCTCGCCAACGCGCGTGTGCTGCCCGAGCAGATCGACGCCGTGGAGGCGCACGGCACCGGCACCACCCTTGGCGACCCGATCGAGGCGCAGGCACTGCTGGCGACCTACGGCGCGAGCAGGCCGGAGGACCGCCCGCTCCTGCTCGGTTCGGTGAAGTCGAACATCGGGCACACCCAGGGCGCCGCCGGTGCGGCCGGGGTGATCAAGATGGTGATGGCGCTGCGGAACGGCGTGCTGCCCCAGTCGTTGCACGTGGACCGCCCGACGTCGCATGTGGACTGGTCGGCCGGTGCGGTGTCGCTGCTGACCGAGAACGTGCCGTGGCCGAAGCGGGACCAGCCGCGCCGTGCCGGGGTTTCGGCGTTCGGCGTCAGCGGCACGAACGCGCACACGATCCTGGAGCAGGCACCCGAGACCGAGGAGGCGGAGCGCGAGTCGGTCACCGGCGCGCTGCCGTGGGTGCTCTCGGCCAAGTCCGCCGCCGCGCTGCGCGCGCAGGCGAGGCGGCTGCACGCGTTCGCGACCGGTGCCGACGCGATCTCGCCCGCCGACATCGGATTCTCGCTCGCCACCACGCGCGCGGCGCTGGAGCACCGCGCCGTCGTGGTCGGCGAGGACCGCGACGAGTTCCTGCGCAAGCTCGACCTGCTCGCCGAGGGGACGTCGGCGGCGGGCGTGGTCACCGGGGTGGCCGAACCGGGCGGCAAGATCGTGTTCGTCTTCCCCGGCCAGGGTTCGCAGTGGACCGGCATGGCCGTGGACCTGCTGGCCACCAGCGAGGTGTTCGCCGCGCGGATCGCCGAATGCGAGCGCGCTCTGTCGTCCTTTGTGGACTGGAAGCTGACCGGCGTGCTCGGCGACGAGGCCGCGCTCGAACGCGTCGACGTGGTGCAGCCCGCGCTGTGGGCGGTCATGGTGTCGCTGGCGGCGGTGTGGCGTTCCTACGGCGTGGAGCCCGCCGCGGTGCTGGGGCACTCGCAGGGCGAGATCGCCGCGGCGGTGGTCGCGGACGCACTGTCCCTTGAGGACGGTGCCCGCGTCGTCGCGCTGCGGAGCCAAGCGATCCGGGACGAGCTGGCCGGTAAGGGCGGCATGGTGTCGATCGCCGAGCCCGAGGCCGCCGTGACCGAGCGGATCGCGCGTTTCGGTGACCGCGTCGCGGTAGCCGCGCTGAACGGCCCTCGGTCCACTGTGGTCGCCGGTGAGCCGGACGCGCTCGCGGAGATCCTGGCCGAATGCGAGGGCGAAGAGGTCAGGGCGCGCAAGATCGCGGTGGACTACGCGTCGCACACCCCGCAGGTGGAGTCCATCCGGGACCGCCTGCGCCGCGATCTGGCACCGATCCGGCCGCGCGGCGGGGAGATCGCGTTCTTCTCCACCCTGACCGGGGACTGGCAGGACACCAGCGGTCTCGACGCGGGCTACTGGTTCGAAAACCTGCGTCACACCGTGAAGTTCGAGCAGGCCACGCGTGCGCTGGCCGGGCAGGGTTACGGGTTCTTCGTCGAGTCCAGCGCCCACCCGGTGACCACCGTCGGGATCCAGGAAACCCTCGACGCCCTGGAGGCGGGCGGGACCGCGATCGGGACCCTGCGCCGCGACGAAGGCGGGCTCGACCGGTTCCTCACCTCGCTCGGCGAGGGCTACGCGCGGGGCCTCGCGGTCAGCTGGGACACGGTGTTCCCCGAGGGGGCGCGCCGGGTCGAGTTGCCGACGTACGCCTTCCAGCGCCAGCGCTTCTGGCTCGGCGCCGACGCCGCCGAAGACACCGTCGCCACCCACACCGGGCACGACCCGGTAGAGGCCCGTTTCTGGGCAGCGGTCGAGCAAGAGGACTCCGCTTGGCTCGCCGAGGCGCTCGGGGTGTCCGGTGGCGCCGAGTCGCTCGGCGCGCTGCTGCCCGCGATGGCGGCATGGCGGCGGCAGCGCCGCGCGACGTCCACTGTGGACGACTGGCGGTACAAGGTGGTGTGGCGCCCGGTTCCCGCCGCGAGCGGATCGGCGCGCTGCGACGGCGACTGGCTGATCGTGGCGCCCGCCGGGGAAGACGCCTTGGCCGACGGCGTGGCGGAAGCCGTGCGGGAGCACGGCGGGCAGCCGATCCGCGTCGACGTCACCGAGAACTTGCCTGGCGGCACGTTCGCGGGCGTGATTTCGTTGCTGGGCACCGATGTCCGGCCGCACGAGGAGTTCCCGGTGCTGCCCGCCGGTGTCGCGGGCATCGTCGCGCTGGCGCAGGCACTCGCCGCGGCCGGCATCGAAGCTCCCTTGTGGACGGTGACGAGGGGCGCGGTCGCGGTCGGCGCCGCCGACCGCATCGCCGACCCGCTCGCGTCGCAGGTGTGGGGGATGGGCCGGGTGCTCGGCCTGGAACACCCGAACCGCTGGGGTGGCCTGCTGGACCTGCCCGAACGGCTCGACGAGCGCGCGCGGGGGAGGATCGCCGCGGCGCTGGCCGGAATCGGCGACGAGGACCAGCTTGCCGTCCGCGACTCCGGGGTGTTCGCGCGACGGCTCGTACGTGATCGGGTCGGCGAAGCCCCTGCCGCGCGCGAGTGGGCACCGAGGAGCACCGCGCTGATCACCGGCGGCACCGGCGGACTGGGCGCCAGGGTCGCCAAGTACCTTGCGGGGCACGGAACCGAGCACCTCGTGCTGACCTCCCGCCGTGGCCGGGACGCCGAGGGCGCCGCCGAGCTGGAGGCCGAATTGGTCGCGCTCGGGGCGACGGTGGACATTCGCGCCTGCGACGTGGCCGACCGCGACGCGCTGGCCCGCGCGCTCGCCGCGATCCCCGCGGACAAGCCGCTGACCACCGTCGTGCACGCCGCCGGGATCGGCCGTTACCAGCCGTTCGACGAGATCGAGCTGTCCGCGTTCGCCGACGAACTCGCCGCGAAGGTCGGCGGCGCGCGCAACCTCGACGAGCTGCTCGGCGACACCGAGCTGGACGCGTTCGTGCTGTTCTCCTCGAACGCCGGAGTCTGGGGCAGCGGTGGCCAGGCGGCCTACTGCGCGGCGAACGCCTACCTCGACGGGCTCGCCGAAGCGAGGCGTGCCCGCGGGGTCACGGCGACCTCGATCGCTTGGGGCGCCTGGGCGGACGGCGGCATGGTCACCGCGAACGCGGACAGCGGTGAGGCGCTCCGCCGCCGCGGCGTCGTGCCGATGGACCCGGAACTCGCGCTGTCGGCACTGGTCCAGGCGTTGTGCCGGGACGAGACCTTCGTCGCGGTGGCCGATGTGGACTGGACGCGGTTCGCGCCGGGCTTCACCGCCGCGCGCCCGCGCCCGCTGCTCGACGAAATCCCCGAGGTGCGCGCGGCACTGGCCAGCGAGGAGCCCGGCGGTCAGGCGGGTACGGAACTCGCCGGGCGCTTGGCAGGACTGTCCGAAGTGGAACGTGACCGGGTGCTGGTCGACCTGGTGCGCGCGGAAGCCGCCGCGGTACTGGGCTACGCATCCGCCGAGGACATCGAGCGGACCAGGGCGTTCCGCGACATGGGCTTCGACTCGCTGACCGCGGTCGAGGTGCGCAACCGGCTGGGCGCCGCGACCGGGCTCCGGCTGCCCACGACACTGGTGTTCGACTACCCGAGCCCGGTCGTGCTCGCCGAGTACCTGCGTTCCGCGGTCCTCGGCGGCGGGGCCGAGACGAGCGCCGTGGTACCGGCCGCCGTCGCCACCGACGAGCCGATCGCGATCGTGGGCATGAGCTGCCGCCTGCCGGGTGGCGTGCGCGGTCCGGAGGACCTGTGGCGGCTCGTCGAATCCCAGACCGACGCCGTTTCCGCGCTGCCGACCGACCGCGGCTGGGACATCGACTACCTGTTCGAGGCAGGCGAAGACGGCAAGGCGAAGTACGAACCGGTCGGCGGATTCGTCCACGACGCCACCGAGTTCGACGCCGGGTTCTTCGGAATCTCCCCGCGCGAAGCCCTGGCGATGGACCCGCAGCAACGGCTCCTGCTCGAAGGCACGTGGGAAGCGCTCGAACGGGCCGGGATCGAGCCCGGCACGCTGCGCGGCTCCGATACGGGCGTGTTCGCGGGTGCGTCGCACGCCGGGTACGGCGTCGGCGCGGGCAAACTCCCCGAAGGCGTCGAGGGCTACATGCTGACCGGCACCACCACGAGCGTGGTGTCCGGCCGCGTCGCCTACACGCTCGGCCTCGAAGGCCCGGCGCTCACCGTGGACACCGCGTGCTCGTCGTCCATGGTCGCGCTGCACCTCGCCGTGCAGGCACTGCGCCAGCACGAATGTTCGCTGGCGCTGGCGGGCGGCGTCGCCGTCATGTACACCTCCACCGCCTTCACCGAGTTCGACAAGCAGGGCGGACTCGCTTCCGACGGCCGGTGCAAGGCGTTCGCCGAAGCCGCCGACGGCACCGGGTGGGGCGAAGGCGTCGGCGTGCTCGTCGTCGAACGGCTCTCCGACGCCCGCCGCAACGGCCACGACGTGCTGGCCGTGGTACGGGGTTCGGCGATCAACCAGGACGGCGCGTCGAATGGCCTGACCGCGCCGAACGGTCCGTCGCAGCAGCGAGTGATCCGGCAGGCCCTTGTCAACGCCCGGCTCGAACCGTCCGATGTGGACGCTGTGGAAGCGCACGGCACGGGCACGGTGCTCGGTGACCCGATCGAGGCGCAGGCGCTGCAAGCCACCTACGGCCGCGACCGCGACCGTACCTTGTGGCTCGGCGCGCTGAAGTCCAACATCGGGCACACCCAGGCCGCCTCCGGAGTGGCCGGGGTGATCAAGATGGTGCAGTCGATGCGGCACGGCGTGCTGCCGAAGACACTGCACGTCGACCAGCCCTCGTCGCTCGTAGACTGGTCCGCGGGCGAGGTTTCCCTGCTGGACGAGAACACCGCGTGGCCGGAAACCGGTGCCCCGCGCCGTGCCGGTGTTTCGGCGTTCGGCGTGAGCGGGACCAACGCCCACGTGATCCTGGAACTTCCCGCCGAGGAACCTTCGGCGGCCGTGGAGCCGGGTGACGAGCGCGGGGTGCTCCCGCTCGTGCTGTCGGGCAAGACGAAGGAGGCGCTGCGCGCGCAGGCGGACCGATTGCTGTCCCATGTGGACGATCAACGGCTGGTCGACCTGGCGTACTCGCTGGCGACCACCAGGACCGCACTCGACCACCGCGCGGTCGTCATCGCTGAGAACGGCCAGGACTTCCGCGCGGGCACCGCGGCGCTGGCTGAGGACCGGCCCGCCGCGGGGGTGATCACCGGGGCGGTGCGCACCGAGGGGCTCACCGCAGTGCTGTTCTCCGGCCAGGGTTCCCAGCGCGTGCGGATGGGCTCCGATCTCTACGAGCGGTTCCCGGTCTTCGCCGACGCGCTGGACGACGTGTGCGCGCGGCTCGACGCGCATGTGGACCGCCCGGTCAAGGAGTTGATGTTCGCGGAGCCGGACTCCGAGGACGCCGCGCTGCTGGACCAGACGGTGTACACGCAGGCCTCGCTGTTCGCCATCGAGGTCGCGCTTTATCGACTTGTCGAGTCGTGGGGTGTGCGCCCGGATTTCGTGACCGGGCATTCGATCGGTGAGTTGACCGCGGCGCATGTGGCTGGGGTTCTGTCGCTTGAGGACGCTGCGGCGCTGGTTGCCGCGCGGGGCCGGTTGATGCAGGCACTGCCCACCGGTGGCGCCATGCTTTCGGTGCAGGCCACTGAGAACGACATCGCGCCCCTGCTCGAAGGGCACGAAAACCGGGTCTCGATCGCGGCGGTCAACGGGCCCTCGTCGATCGTGATCGCCGGTGACGAGGACTTCCTCGCCGAGCTGGAGTCCGAACTGGTCTGGAAGACCAAGCGGCTGCGGGTGAGCCACGCCTTCCACTCGCCGCGGATGGACCCGATGCTCGCCGAGTTCCGGCGGGTCGCCGAAGGGCTTTCCTTCCAGGCACCGAAGATCCCCGTGGTGTCCAATGTGTCCGGTGCGGTCGCGGACGTCACCGAGCCCGAGTACTGGGTGCGCCACGTACGCGAGGCGGTGCGGTTCGCCGACGGCGTGCGCCACCTCGAAGAGCAGGGCGTGACGACGTTCCTGGAACTGGGCCCCGACGGCGTGCTCACGTCGATGGCGCAGGACAGCCTCGCCGGTGACGCCGTCGTGGTGCCCGCGCTGCGCCGGGACCGCGACGAACTGCACTCGGTGACCACCGCGCTCGCCCGGCTGCACGTCCAGGGCCTGCCGATCGACTGGGCCACCTTCTTCGCCGGGTCCGGCGGCCGGCGGATCGCGCTGCCGACCTACGCCTTCCAGCGCCAGCGGTACTGGCTTTCCGGCAGTGACGCGGTGGGGGACATTTCTTCGCTCGGTCTCGGCTCCGCCGACCACCCGCTGCTCGGCGCGGCGGTGGCGCTCGCCGACGCCGACGGATTCCTGTTCACCGGCAGGCTTTCGGTGCAGACCCTGCCGTGGCTAGCCGAGCACCGGGTGTTCGGCACGATCGTGGTGCCGGGCACCGCGTTCGTCGAACTCGCGACCCGCGCGGGCTACCAGGTCGGCTGCGAGCGCGTCGAGGAGCTGACGCTGCAGGCCCCGCTGGTCCTGCCGGAACGCGGCGGGGCCGCGGTGCAGGTCGTGGTCGGCGCGCCCGACGAAACCGGTCGGCGGCCGCTGACCGTGCACTCCCGGCCGGACGGCGTCGCCGAAGACCAGCCGTGGACGCGGCACGCTGCCGGGGTCATGGTGACCGATCCCGTCACGCCGCACGCCCCCGCCGCGGACGAGGTGTGGCCGCCGGAGGGCGCCGAACCCGTTGTGCTGGACGGGTTGTACGAGGGACTGGTGGATGCCGGACTGGCCTACGGCCCGGTGTTCCGCGGGCTGCGCGCGGTCTGGCGCCGTGGCGACGAGGTGTTCGCCGAGGTCGCGCTGCCAGCCGAACAACACGAAGAGGCTGGCCGCTTCGGGCTGCACCCGGCGCTGCTGGACGCAGCGCTGCACGCCGCCGCGTTCGGCGAGCTGGTGCAGGGCGTCCGCGGCGGCGGTATGCCGTTCTCGTGGACCGGTGTGTCCTTCGCCGCCATCGGCGCCACCGCACTGCGCGTGCGGCTGTCCCGTTCGGCGGCGGGCGGCGTCGCCGTGTCCGCTTCGGACGAAGCCGGTGCGCCGGTGGTCGCCGTCGATTCGCTGGTGATCAGGTCCGCCGCCTCGGCGCAGCTCACCGCCGCGCCGGGCGACCGCGACTCGCTGTTCCAGCCGGACTGGACGCGGCTCGCCGCGCAGGAGGGCGGCACCACCGCGCCGTCGTCGGTCGTGCTCGGTGCCGACTGGGATCTGTCTGCTTTGGACGGTGTGCCGGAGTTGGTTCTCGCCGAAATTCCGTCGTCGTCCGGTGTGGACGCTTCGGAGGTTCGTGGTGTGGTCGGGGATGTGTTGTCGTTGGTGCGGTCGTGGTTGTCGGATGGGCGGTGTGGTGGTTCGCGGTTGGTGGTGGTGACGCGGGGTGCGGTGCCGGTGGGTGGTTCGGACGTCGATGTGGTGGGTGCCGCGGTGTGGGGCCTGGTGCGGTCGGCGCGGTCGGAGAACCCGGACCGGCTGGTGCTGGTCGACACCGACGGTTCGGCCGAGCTGGCGGGTGTGGTGGCTGGCGCGGGTGAGGCCGAGTTGGCCATCCGCGATGGTGCGGTGTGGGCGCCCAGGTTGGCCCGGGTGGGCGGGGGTTCGCTGGTGCCGCCGTCGGGTGAGGTGCCGTGGCGGTTGGATGTGTCGTCGCCCGGAACGTTGGACAACCTGGTGTTGGTGGAGTCGCCGGAGTCGGTGCGGGAGTTGTTGCCGCATGAGGTGCGGGTGGGGGTGCGGGCGACCGGGGTGAACTTCCGGGATGTGTTGATCGCGCTGGGGATGTATCCGGGTGCGGCGGCGATGGGCAGCGAGACCGCGGGTGTGGTGCTGGAAACTGGCAGCGATGTGACCGGGCTGGTGCCGGGAGATCGGGTTCTGGGGATCACGGAACTCGCGTTCGGGCCGGTCGCGGTCGCGGATTCTCGGTTGCTGGCAAGGGTTCCGGAGGGTTGGTCGTTCGAGCAGGCCGCTTCCACTCCGACGGTGTTCCTGACGGCCTACTACGGTCTGCACGATCTGGCTGGGCTCCACAGTGGTCAGAAGGTGTTGGTGCACGCGGCCGCGGGCGGGGTCGGCATGGCCGCCGTCCAACTCGCCCGGCAGGCGGGTGCGGAAGTGTTCGCCACCGCGTCCCCGGCGAAGTGGGACACCTTGCGGTCGATGGGCCTCGATGACGAGCACATCGCGTCGTCGCGTGACGCCGGGTTCGGTACGAAGTTCCCGGCGGTGGACGTGGTGGTCAACTCGCTGACCGGGGAGTTGACGGACGCGTCGCTGGGGTTGATGGCCCCGGGTGGGGTGTTCGTGGAACTCGGCAAGGCCGATGTCCGCGATCCCGGGCAGATGGCTGCCGATTACGACGGTGTCCAGTACCGGTCGTTCGATTTGGGTGATCCGGCGCCGGAGCGCATCCAGGAAATGCTGACCGCGCTGCTCGGGTTGTTCGAGCAGGGCGCGCTCACCGCGTTGCCGGTGCGGACCTGGGATGTGCGGCGAGCCGGGGACGCGTTCCGGCACATCAGCCAGGCCAAGCACGTCGGCAAGGTGGTGCTGACGATTCCGCCCGCGCTCGATCCGGACGGCACGGTCCTGGTGACCGGCGGTACGGGTGCGCTGGGTGCGCTGTTGGCTCGGCACCTGGTCACCGAGCACCGGGTCAAGAACCTGGTGCTGACCTCCCGCCGTGGCATGAATGCTCCCGGTGCCGCGGACTTGGTGGCGGACCTGGAAAGCCTGGGTGCGACGGTGACGCTGGCTGCCTGCGATGCGGCTGATCGCGACGCGCTGGCCGGGGTGTTGGCGGCGATCCCCGAAGACCATCCGTTGACGGGTGTGGTGCACACGGCGGGTGTGGTGGATGACGGGGTGATCGATTCGCTCACCCCGGAGAAACTGGAGAAGGTGTTGCGGCCCAAGGTGGACGCGGCGATCAACCTGCACGAGCTGACCCAGGACTTGGCGATGTTCGTGCTCTACTCCTCGGCCGCGGCCACCTTCGGCGCGCCGGGGCAAGGAAACTACGCGGCGGCGAACGCGTTCCTGGACGCGCTGGCCCAGCACCGCCACAGCCAGGGCCTGCCCGCGCAGTCACTGGCGTGGGGTTTGTGGGCCACCGACGGCGGCATGACCGGCGAACTCGGCGAAGCCGATCTGCAGCGGATGAGCCGCGGCGGCGTCCTGCCCCTCACCGCGCACCACGGACTCGCCCTGTTCGACAAAGCATCCACAGTGGACGAACCGGTGCTGCTGCCGGTGCGGCTCGACCTCGCCGCGATGCGGGCGAACACCGTGCCACCACTGCTGTCGAGCCTGGTGCGCGCGCCGGTCCGCCGAGCCGCTGCCGCCGGTGCGGCCGCGGCGTCGGCATTGGGCACCCGGCTGAGCGGACTGGCCGAAACCGAGCGGCACGACGTGCTCTCCGAACTGGTCCGCTCCTACGCGGCCGCCGTGCTCGGGCACGCCGGGCCGGAGGACATCGACCCGGAACGGGCCTTCTCCGAACTCGGCTTCGACTCCCTGACCGCGGTCGAGTTCCGCAACCAGCTCAACCAGGCGACCGGGTTGCGGCTGCCCGCCACCGTGGTGTTCGACTACCCGACCCCGGCCGCGCTCACCGGTTACCTGATGACCGAGCTGAGCGGCGGCGCCGCGGAGACCGTGGTGACCGCGTCGGCGAGCACCGACGACGAGCCGATCGCCATCGTCGCGATGAGCTGCCGGTACCCCGGCGGGATCACCTCGCCCGAGCAGCTGTGGGACCTGGTGGTCGGCGGCGGTGACGCGATCGGCGGGCTGCCGAAGGACCGCGGCTGGTCCGTGCCGCTCGGCGAGGATTCGCCCTTCCGCGGCGGTTTCGTCGCCGACGTGGACGAGTTCGACCCCGCGCTGTTCGGGATCTCCCCGCGCGAAGCGCTCGCGATGGACCCCCAGCAGCGACTGCTGCTGGAAGCCTCGTGGGAGGTGTTCGAACGGGCCGGTGTCGACCCGGCGACCCTGCGCGGCAGCAAGACCGGCGTGTTCGCGGGCGCGGCCAGCTCCGGCTACGGCACCGGGCTGCGACGCGTGCCTGAGGGCGTCGAGGGCTACCTGCTCACCGGCACCGCGACGAGTGTCCTTTCCGGACGCGTCGCCTACACCTTCGGGTTCGAAGGCCCGACGGTCACAGTGGACACGGCGTGCTCCTCGTCGCTGGTGGCACTGCACATGGCGGCGCAGGCGCTCCGCCACGGCGAGTGCGAGCTGGCGCTGGCGGGCGGGGTCACGGTGATGACCGGGCCGAGCATCTTCACCGAGTTCGACAAGCAGGGCGGAATGTCCCACGACGGGCGCTGCAAGGCGTTCGCGGCCGGGGCGGACGGCACCGGCTGGGGCGAGGGCGTCGGGATGCTCCTGGTGGAACGGCTTTCCGACGCGCAGCGCAACGGGCACCGGGTCCTAGCCGTGCTGCGCGGCAGCGCGATCAACTCCGACGGCGCCTCCAACGGGCTGACCGCGCCGAACGGGCCGTCGCAGCAGCGCGTCATCCGGCAGGCGCTGGCCAACGCGCGCCTCCGACCGTCCGAAGTGGACGCCGTGGAAGCGCACGGCACCGGCACCAAGCTCGGTGACCCGATCGAAGCGCAGGCGCTGCTGGCGACCTACGGCCAGGACCGCGAGCGCCCGCTCCTGCTCGGCTCGGTGAAGTCGAACATCGCGCACACCCAGTCGGCGGCGGGCGTCGCCGGGGTGATTAAGATGGTCCTCGCACTGCGGAACGGGATCCTGCCGCGCACGCTGTACGCGGCGGAGCCGACCGACCAGGTCGACTGGTCGGCGGGGGCGATTTCGCTGCTGGCCGAGAACGTCGAGTGGCCGAGGAACGGACATCCGCGCCGGGCCGCCGTGTCGTCGTTCGGCATGAGCGGCACCAACGCGCACGCGGTGCTGGAAGAAGCGCCGCCGCAGGCCGAAACCCGCGTGGAGCCCGCCGAGGGTGCGCCTTCCGTGGTGCCGTTCGTCGTGTCGGCGAAGGGACCGGAAGCGTTGCGGGCGCAGGCCGAACGGCTCGGTGCGTGGCTGGACGAGAACGCGGAACCGACCACCGCCGATGTCGCCTTCTCGCTCCTGACCACGCGCACGCTCCTGGAGCACCGCGCGGTGCTGGTCGGGCGCGACCGCGTGGAACTGCGGGACGCACTGCGCGCGGTCGCCGAAGGCGATGCCGAGAGCGGGGCGGTGCGGGGCGTGACCGGGACGCGGGGCAAGTCCGCGATCCTGTTCTCTGGTCAGGGTTCGCAGCGCGCGGGCATGGGCAAACAGCTATATGGGGAGTTCCCCGTTTTCGCCGCCGCGCTGGATGCGGTGTGTGTGGAACTGGACAAGTCCCTGGATCGTCCGGTCAAGGAGTTGATGTTCGCCGAAGACGGTGAGCTGCTCGACCAGACGCAGTACACGCAAGCTTCCCTGTTCGCACTCGAAGTGGCGTTGTACCGGTTGGTCGAGTCGTGGGGGGTGCGTCCCGACTTCGTGACGGGGCATTCGATCGGTGAGCTGACCGCGGCGCACATAGCCGGGGTTCTGTCGCTTGAGGACGCTGCGGCGCTGGTTGCCGCGCGGGGCCGGTTGATGCAGGCGCTGCCCACCGGTGGTGCCATGCTTTCGGTGCAGGCCACTGAGAACGACATCGCGCCCCTGCTCGAAGGGCTGGAAGAACAGGTCTCGATCGCCGCGATCAACGGTCCCGCCTCGGTCGTGGTCGCGGGTGACGAGGACGTGATCGCCCGGTTCGAAGCGGACTGGGCGTGGAAGACGAAGCGGCTCAAGGTGAGCCACGCGTTCCATTCGCCGCGGATGGAGCCGATGCTGGCGGACTTCCGGAAGGTCGCGGAGGGACTTTCCTTCCAGGCGCCGAAGATCCCGCTGGTGTCCAATGTGACCGGTGCGGTCGCGGAGGTCACCGACCCCGAGTACTGGGTGCGCCACGTCCGCCATGCGGTCCGGTTCGCCGACGGCGTGCGCTGCCTGGAAGACCAAGGGGTGTCGAGGTTCCTGGAGCTCGGCCCCGACGGCGTGCTGACCGCGATGGCGCACGCCTGCCTCTCCGGTACCCCGGCCGCGCTCGTGCCCGCGCTGCGGCGCGACCGCGCGGAGGCACCCGCGCTGGTGGACGCGCTGGCGAGGCTGTTCGCCACCGGGGCCCCGGTCAACTGGGCGGCCTTCTTCGCCGGGACCGGCGCCACCGCGGTCGACCTGCCGACCTACGCCTTCCAGCGGCAGAGCTACTGGCTCGACCACCTCACCGGGTCCGGTGACGTCACCGCGGCCGGTCTGTCCACAGCGGACCACCCGCTGCTCGGCGCGGCGGTCGCACTGCCCGATGTGGACGGTTTCCTGCTCACCGGGCGGCTGTCCACCACCACCCAGCCCTGGCTGGCGGACCACGTGGTGGCCGACCGGATCCTGTTGCCCGGCACGGCCTTCGTCGAACTGGCGATCAGCGCGGGCGACCAGGTCGGCTGCGGCGCGCTCGTCGAACTGACCCTGCAGGCGCCGCTGGTCATGCCGCGCACCACCGGCGTGCGCCTGCAACTCGTGATCGGTGCCGAGGACGCTACGGGCGCGCGCCCGCTGACCGTCTACTCGCAGGCCGAAGACGCCGACGAAGGCGCACCGTGGACGCGGCACGCCATCGGCCTGCTGGCCGCGCCGGAGCAGGAGCCCGCCTTCGACCTGTCCGTGTGGCCGCCCGAGGGCGCCGAGCCGGTCGAGGTCGACGGGCTCTACGACGGTATGGCAGACACCGGGCTTTCCTACGGCCCGGTCTTCCGCGGGCTGCGCGCGGCGTGGCGCCGTGGCGACGAGGTGTTCGCCGAAGTCGCGTTGCCCGCGAGCGAGCAGGAGCAGGCGGGCCGGTTCGGGCTGCACCCCGCGCTGCTGGACGCGGCGCTGCACGCGGTCGCCTTCGGTGACCTGGTGCCGGGTGTGCGGGGCGCCGGGCTGCCCTTCGCGTGGACCGGGGTGTCGCTGCACGCTTCCGGCGCGTCGGCGCTGCGCGTCCGGCTGGCCCCGGCGGGATCCGGGGTCGCGGTCGAGGTGGCCGACGGCGAAGGCGCCCCGGTCGGCTCGGTGGAGTCGCTCGTGCTGCGCCCGCTCGCGGCGGCCGAAGTGGCCGAGGCCGGTCAGTCCGAACGCGACGCACTGTTCGAAGTGGACTGGACGACCTTGCCGCCGTCCCCGGCGGCCGCGGGCGACTGGGCGATCGTGGGCGTCGACGATTTCGGCATCGGTCACGAGCTGATCGTCAAGGGCATCCTCGTGGAGTACCACGACGATCTCGCCGCACTGGGCGAAGCGGTCGCCGCCGGTGCACCGGTGCCCGAGGTGGTCTTCGCCTCCTTCCGCGGCGAGTCCGATGTAGACACTGCGGCTTCGGCGCGCTCGCTGACCGCGCGGGCACTCGCGCTCGTGCAAGGCTGGCTCGCCGACGACCGGTTCGCCGCGTCCCGGCTGGTGGTCACGACCAGCGGCGCCGTGGCGGTCTCGCCGGGTGAAGCGGTGCGCGATCTCGCGGCCGCGCCGGTGTGGGGCCTGCTGCGGTCGGCGCAGTCGGAGAATCCCGACCGGTTCGTGCTGCTGGACGCCGAAGAGGGCGACGACGTCGTCGATCTGGTCGTGCCCTCGGCCGTCGGCAGCGGTGAGCCGCAGGTCGCCATCCGCGACGGCGCGGTGCGCGCGCCGAGGCTCGCCAAGGCGGGCGGCGGCGCGCTGATCCCGCCGAGGGGACCGTGGCGGCTGGACGTCACCGCCCGCGGCACGCTGGAAAACCTCGCGCTGGTGTCCGACACCGCCGAGCCGGAACCGTTGGCACCGAACGAAGTCCGGGTCGCGGTCCGTGCCGCCGGGGTCAACTTCCGGGACGTGCTGATCACCCTCGGCATGTACCCCGGCGAGGCGTCGATGGGCACCGAAGGCGCGGGCGTCGTGCTGGAAGTCGGCGCCGGTGTCGACGACCTGATCGCGGGCGACCGGGTGTTCGGCCTGATGGGCGGCGCATTCGGCCCGGTCACCGTTGCCGACCGGCACGCGCTGGCGCCGATGCTGTCGTCGTGGTCGTTCGAACGGGCCGCTTCGCTGCCGACGGTGTTCCTGACCGCCTATTACGGCCTCGCGGACCTGGGTGCCCTCGCGAGCGGCCAGACCGTGTTGGTGCACGCGGCCGCGGGCGGCGTCGGGATGGCCGCGGTGCAGCTCGCCCGGCACTTCGGCGCCGAGGTGTTCGCGACCGCGAGCCCGGCCAAGTGGGATGCGCTGCGCGCGATGGGCCTCGACGACGAGCACATCGCCTCCTCCCGAGACCTGGAGTTCGCGGAGCGGTTCGGGACGCGGAAGTTCGACGTGGTGCTGAACTCGCTCGCGGGCGAGTTCGTGGACGCCTCGCTCGGGCTGCTGGCCGAAGGCGGCCGGTTCGTCGAGATGGGCAAGGCCGATCTGCGCGATCCCGCGTGGCTCGCCGAAGCCTGCCCCGGGGTGACCTACCGGTCGTTCGACCTCGCCGAAGCGGGCCAGGAGCGCACCGGCGAGATGCTGCGCACCGTGGTGGGGCTGTTCGAAGCCGGTGTGCTGGAGCCGTTGCCGGTGCGGGCTTGGGATGTGCGGCGGGCGCCGGAGGCGTTCCGGTTCATCAGCCAGGCCAAGCACGTCGGCAAGGTCGTACTGGCGATGCCGCGGGCGCTGGACCCGGCTGGCACGGTCCTGATCACCGGCGGCACCGGTGCGTTGGGCGCGGTGCTCGCCCGGCACCTGGTGGCCGAGCACGGTGTGCGGCGGCTGGTGCTCACCAGTCGTCGCGGCCCGGCGGCACCGGGCGCCGAAGAGCTGGTGGCGGAACTGGCCGCATCGGGTGCCAGCGCGGAGGTGGTGGCGTGCGATGCCGCCGATCGCGAGGCACTGGCGTCGGCACTGGCGGCGATTCCGGACGAGCACCCGCTGACCGGTGTCGTGCACACCGCCGGTGTCCTCGACGACGGCGTGGTGGCATCGCTGACCCCGGAACGCCTCGAATCGGTGCTGCGGCCGAAGGTCGACGCCGCCTGGCACCTGCACGAACTGACCAGCGATCTGGATCTGGCGTTGTTCGCGGTGTATTCCTCGGCGGCGGCGACGTTCGGTGCGCCGGGGCAAGGCAACTATGCGGCGGCGAACGCGTTCCTGGACGCGTTGGCGCAGCGCCGTCATGCCGACGGGCTCGCGGGGCAGTCGCTGGCGTGGGGCCTGTGGGCCAGCGGCGGCGGGATGACCGGCGAACTCGGCGAAGCCGATCTGAAGCGCATGAGCCGCGGCGGGGTGACCCCGCTGTCGGCGCCGCACGGCCTCGCCCTGTTCGACCTCGCGTCCACAATGGACCAACCGCTGGTGGTGCCGATCGCATTGGACACCAGCGGACTGCGGGGTGCCGACGCGGCCTCGCTGCCGCCGGTGCTGCGCGGCCTCGTCCGCGCGCAGTCCCGGCGCGCCGCGGCCGGTGGCGCACCGGTGCCCACCGCGTCCGATCTGACGCGGCGGCTCGCCGGCGCGAGCGCGGCCGAGGTGTTCGGCATCCTGCTCGACCTGGTCGGCAGCCAGGTGGCCGCGGTGCTCGGGCACAGCGGCACCGAGCGCGTCGACCCCGACCAGCCGTTCCTCGAAATCGGGTTCGACTCGCTGACCTCCGTCGAGTTCCGCAACCGGATGGTCGCCGCGACCGGGCTGCGCCTGCCGCCGACCCTGGTCTTCGACCACCCGGCACCGGCCGTGCTGGCCAGGCACCTCGCCGAGGAGCTGACCGGATCCGCCGCCGAACCCGCCGCGGCGCGGGGCGGATCGCGGCAGGCGGTGGTGAAGGTCGAACGGAGCAACACGCTCAACGCGATGTTCGAGCACGCTGTGGCCGAGGGCCAGATCGACGACTTCATCGACGTGCTCAACGCCGCGTCGAACTTCCGGCCCAGCTACGCCGATCCGAGCGAGCTGGACCGGATCCCGAGCCCGATCAAGCTCAGCACCGGCCCGCGGACGCCGAAGCTGATCTTCGTCTCGGCGTTCGTCGGCAAGTCGGGGCCCTACGACTACGCCCGCCTCGCCACGATGTTCCGGGGCGAGCGCGACGTGGCCGCGGTCTTCCAGCCCGGTTTCCTCAGCGGGGAGCCGATTCCCGAAGACCTGGACGCGATCCTCAAGGTGCACGCGGAGAACATCAAGCGGTACACCGACGGCGCGCCGTTCGTGCTCGCCGGGCACTCCTCCGGCGGGCTCGCGGCCTACCGGATCGCGCACCACATGGAAAGCGTCGGCATGGACCCGGCCGGGGTCATCCTGCTCGACACCTACGCCACGAACATGGCGATCGTCGAGCACATCGGCCCGCAGATCCTGCACAACGTGGTGGAGTCGCAGGCGAAGGTCCAGGAGCTGTCCGACGAGGACATCTGGGGCGACGCCTGGCTCACCGCGATGGGCCGGTACTGCAAGCTCAACTGGTTCACCGACGAGCCGGCCGCCTGCCCGACGCTGCTCGTGCGGGCCTCGGACCCCGGCATCGAATGGACCGAGGACACCGACTGGCGCGCGGACTGGATCCACCCGCACGACGTGGTCGACGTCCCCGGCACGCACTGGACGATGTCGCGCGAACTCGTCGACACCACCTCGGAGGCGATGAAGGCATGGCTGGCGAAGCTCGGGTGACCCGGGTAGGGGGAGGTAGGGGTGGTGCCGGGCCGGTGCCGGTCAATACCGTTCCCGGTACGGAAACGACGAGGGGTGGGTAGCGTGGCGGAGTCCCCCTCCAGCGCGGTCGTCTTCCCGGGGATGGCGGGATCCGCGTTCACCGACGTGGGCAGGTTCATGCTCTTGAACCCGTTCGCGCGGCGGCGGCTGGCCGCGGCCGACGAGGTGCTCGGCTACTCCGTGCTCGCGAGGCTGCGTGAGTCCGAACAGGACTACACCGAAGCCGCACGGGTCGCGTTCCTGGTGAACTCGCTCGCACTGGCCGATCTCGCCGCCGAACGGCTCGGGATGACGCCCTCGCTGTGCGTCGGCGCCAGCTTCGGTCAGCAGGCGGCGGCCGCGTACACCGACGCACTGTCCTTTGCGGACTCGATCAGGCTCGCGGTCGGCGTGGCCAGGATCGAGGACGAGTACTTCGCCACCGAACACACCGATGTCGTGACGCACTCGTTCACGCGCACCCCGCGGGAGAAGCTCGACGGGATGCTCGCGGAACTCGGGGCGTGGCACGAGGTTTCCGCGCAGCTCGACGACGGTTTCTACATGATTTCGTTGCGGCGCAACGATCTCGACGGGCTCAAGGACCGGATCAGGGACGCGGGCGGCTATTCGCTGTACACGATGTGGCCGCCGGTGCACGCGAGCGTGTTCACCGGGTTGCGGGAGCGGATCGAAGCCGAGGTCGTCGGCGAGCTGACGTTCGCCGACCCCGCGCTGCCGATCGTGTCCGATCAGGACGGTTCGGTGCTCGGTGACGCGGCGGGCGTCCGCGATCTCGTCCTCGGCGGCGTGGTCCGGCCGATCCGCTGGGACGCGGTGCTGGAATCGTTGCGGGACAACGGGATCGGCACCGTGTACGTGCCGGGACCGGAGAACCTGTTCGCCAGGCTCCGCGGCATGGGCAAGGCGTTCAAGACCGTCGCGGTGACCCCGAAGAGCGCACTGCGGGCCAAGCCGGGGCGGCTCCTCGCCGTGGCGGGAACCTGACCGACGAGACGGAGTGACGATGTCCACTGTGACCGGTAGCAAGGGCGGCGACCTGTGGTTCGGCGCTTCGCTCAAGCTCCAGCGCGCACTGGTGCGCCGGGTCAAGGACCCGTTCGTCCAGCTACTCCTCGGCGACGGCCAGGCCGACCGCATCCCGTACTACGACCGGATCCGCGCCGAGGGCCCGCTGTTCAACAGCAAGGCGACGAAGAGCTGGATCACCACGAGCCACCCGCTCGGCACCGAGATCCTGCGCGACCGCACGCTCAAGATGAGCGGGCTCGACGGCAAGCCGAACGGCCAGAAGGTCAACCTCAAGATCGGCTGGGACAGCTCGTTCCTGACCAAGGACGCGCCGGACCACACCCGGCTGCGCAAGCTGGCCGCGCCCGCGTTCACCCCGCGCCGCATCGCGGAGTACCGCGCCACCGTGGAAAAGCTGTGCCACCAGTTGATCGACAAGGTGGAGACGACCGGCGCCTTCGACCTCGTGCACGATTTCGGCGCGCCGCTGCCGGTCGCGGTGATCGGGCAGATGCTCGGCGTCGACGCGGGGGACCACGACTACTTCCGCGAGCACGGCATGGTCATCGGCGAGCTCATCGACGGCGTGACCTCGCTGCCGCTGGCGCGCCAGGTCCGCAAGGCGATCGACGCCTACCACGGCCTGTTCGACGCCATGATCGAAGCGCGCCGCACCAAGCCGTCCGAGGATCTGGTCAGCTCGCTCGGCAAGGCATACGACGACGGCGTGCTCACCCACGAGGAGTTGCTGAGCCTGTGCACCGTGCTCGCGGTCACCGGGTTCGAGACCACCGTGCACATGATCGGCAACACGGTTTCGGCGCTGCTGCGCCACCCCGAGCAGTGGGACCGGCTCAAGCAGGACCCCGGCCTCGCGCCCAAGGCGATCGAGGAAGGACTCCGCTGGGACCCGCCGACCGTGGCCTCCACCAGGGTCCCGCACGAGGACACCGAATTCGCCGGCCAGCCGGTCAAGGCGGGCGAACCCCTCACCGTGCTGCTCGCCGCCGCGAACCGCGATCCCGAGGTCTACCGCGACCCGGCCGAATTCGACATCGTCCGCGAGGGCGAACCGGACCACCTCGCCTTCTCCGGCGGAAGCCACTTCTGCATCGGCGCCCCGCTGGCGAGGATGGAAGGCGATGTGGCGCTGCGTGTACTGGCGGAACGGGCGCCTGGGTTGCGGATTACCGCTGCTCCGCGTCGGCGGTCTTCCGCCGTGGTGAACGGGTGGCGGGAGCTGCCGGTTTCGTTGCGGTAGAACGGTTTCCGCGTCGGCTTCAGCTCGGCTGCACCCCGTGCACCAGGATCGCGATCTGCACGCGGTTGTTGACGTTCAGCTTGGTCAGCAGCCGGGAGACGTGCGCTTTCACGGTCGCTTCGCTCATGTACAGCTTGCCCGCGATCTCGGCGTTGGACAGGCCCCTGCCGATTTCGATCGCCACTTCGCGTTCGCGCGCGCTCAGCTCTTTAAGCGCGCTTTCGGCGACTTGCCGCTCGTCGCGGGTTTCGGTTTCGGTGAAGTGCTGGATGAGCGTGCGGGTCACGGCGGGGGAGAGCATCGCGTCACCGGCGGACACCGACCGCACCGCCTGGACGATCTCCAGCGGCGGGGTGTCCTTGAGCAGGAACCCGCTCGCACCGGCCTTCAGCGCGCCGAAGACGTAGGAGTCCACCCGGAACGTGGTCAGCACCAGCACGTGCGGCGGGTCGGGCAGCTCGCGCAGCTTCCCGGTCGCGGTGATGCCGTCCATGTCGGGCATCCTGATGTCGATCAGCACCACGTCGGCGCGGTAGCGCGTCGCCGCACCCACCGCCTCCGAGCCGTCCGAGGCTTCGCCGACCACCTCGATGTCGTCGCCGGAGGACAGGATCGTCCGCAGCCCGGTGCGCACCAGCGCGTCGTCGTCGACGAGCAGCACCCGGATCGGTCCCTTCCGCGTGCTCATTCCGACCACTCCAGTCGCGCGTCCACCAGGAACTCTCCATTCGGCGTTTGTCCATGTGACAGGGTGCCGCCGACCAGGCTGACGCGCTCGGCGAGACCGACGAGCCCGGTGCCAGAGCCAGGCAGGGCCGGGGTGTCGCCGGGCTCGCCCGGCCGCAGCGGGTTGCGCACGGTCACCCGCAGCCCGGTGCCGGGGCCCCCGGTCACCGACACCGCGGCGGGGGCGCCGGGGGCGTGCTTGGTGACGTTGGTCAGCGACTCCTGCACCGCACGGTAGGCGGCGCGGGCCAGCTGGCCCGGCGCTTCGTCGGCCCGCTCGACCTCGAAGGTCAGGTCGACGTCCGCGCCAGCCGCGGTCGACTCCTCGACCAGGGTCGGGATGTCGGAGAGCGTGCGCTGCTTGCTCAGCGGCGCCTCGGCGCCCTGCGCTACCCGGAGCACGCCGATCACGTCGCCCAGTTCCACCAGGGTCTGCCGCGCGCTCGTCCTGATCAGCGCGGCGGTGGTGCGGACCTGCTCCGGCGGCAGATCGGACCGGATCTCGAGGCCGCCCGCGTGCAACGCGATCAGCGAGACGCGGTGCGCCAGCACGTCGTGCATTTCGCGGGCGATCCGGGACCGCTCGGCCTGCCGCGCCTGGTCGGCGAGCAACCGCTGTTCGGCTTCGGCGCGTTCGGCGCGCTGGCGCAGCGAGACGATCAGCTGGCGCCGGGCGCGGACCATCATGCCCCACGCCAGCGCCGCCAGCAGCAGACCGAGCGCGGGCACGACCCCGTCCCAATACTTCGACAGACCGGGAAGCAGGACGTAGTAGATGGTGGTGCCCGCCGCGTTGAGCGCGGCCACCGCGAGCGCGATC
The DNA here is from genome assembly GCF_018736145.1 of Amycolatopsis sp. CA-230715. Taxonomy (GTDB): domain Bacteria; phylum Actinomycetota; class Actinomycetes; order Mycobacteriales; family Pseudonocardiaceae; genus Amycolatopsis. Next base: position 2,033,428 of record NZ_CP059997.1, on the reverse strand, counting down.
CCGGCGGGGGCGACACCGGCGACGGTGAACACCGCGATCAGCGCGGGCGCCACCGCCACGGTCGACACGGTGGTCGCGGTCGCCGTGGCCACCGCGACCCACAGCGGCCACCGGCGCCGCAGGAACAGCGAAAGGCAGGCCACCCCGCCGACGACGAGATCGGAGTAGAACAGCGGCCCGCTGAGCTGGACCCCGCCGACCCTGACCGCGACGACCAGCAGGGCCAGTCCGAACAGGACCGAAACCACGAACGTGGTGACGTCCCCGAGCCAGTCCAGCGCGGTGCGGCGGGCGTGCCGGCCGCCCTCGCCGGGTGCGTCCGGTACCGGGACGAGCCACCCCGCATCCAGGCTGAACCGCCGCTTTCCCGCCGCCACCGGCTCAGCGTAGCGCCGGAGGCGGCCCGGCACCCGATACCCCCTGAGCGGGTGCGAATAGGGGCGGGTAGGGGTGGACGGTCCGGGGGGTCGGCGAAATAGATTGGCTGGGTCGAGCATATTGCCCTCCGGATTCCGAATGACAGACCTGCTCACCATTCCCCTCGTGCGCACTATCGGTGGTATGCGCCATGAGCGTCGATGTGCGGCCAATACCCCTTAGAGAGGTGCGGAGAACATGGGCGCGAAGCGTGAAGACGACGAGTTCGCCGCGGAGACCGGGGAGTTCACCGTGGGCAGGGTCCGGCCCTGCCGGATAGTTCAGCTCAACGAGTTTTCCGATCCGCGGGGCAGCCTTTCCGTGGTGGAAACGGGCAAGGACATCGACTTCGACATCGAACGGGTCTACTACCTCTACGGCCTTCCGGTGGCCACCGTCCGCGGCGCGCACGGGCACCGGAACCTGCAGCAGCTGGTCATCGCGGTGCACGGCCGGTTCGAAGTGATCGTCGACGACGGCAAGAACAAGCAGAGCTTCAGCCTCGACCACCCGTCGCGCGGGTTGTACATCGGGCCGATGGTCTGGCGGGATCTGATCAACTTCTCCGAAGGTGCCGTCGGCGTGGTACTCGCGTCGAGTCATTACGACGAGGCCGACTACTACCGCGACTACGCCGATTTCCTCAACGACGCACGGAGCCTCGCGTGAAGGTGCCATTCCTCGATTTGCACGCCGGATACCTCGCGCTGCGCGAAGAAATCGACGCGGCCTGCCATCGGGTGCTGTCCTCCGGCCGGTACCTGCTCGGCCCGGAACTGGAAGGCTTCGAAGCGGAGTTCGCCGAATACTGCGGCGCGGCGCACTGCGTCGCGGTCGGCAGCGGGTGCGACGCGCTCGAACTGAGCCTGCGCGCGCTCGGCATCGGCGACGGAGACGAAGTGATCGTTCCTTCGCACACGTTCATCGCGAGCTGGCTGGCGATCTCGGCGGCGGGCGCGGTACCGGTGCCGGTCGAGCCGGACGAGGACACCTTCACCCTCGACCCCGAGCTGATCGCCGCCGCGATCACCCCGCGCACCAAGGCGATCATGCCGGTGCACCTCTACGGGCAGCCAGCGGATCTCGACCGGATCGCCGAAATCGCTGCGGCGCACGGCATTCCGGTGCTCGAGGACGCCGCGCAGGCCCACGGCGCCCGCTACCGCGGCAACCGCGTCGGCACCGGCTCGCTGGCCGCGTCGTTCAGCTTCTACCCCGGGAAGAACCTCGGCGCGCTCGGCGACGGCGGAGCGGTGGTCACCTCGGACGACGACCTCGCCGACCGGCTGCGCCTGCTGCGCAACTACGGCTCGAAGGTCAAGTACCAGCACGAGATCAAGGCGACCAACTCCCGGCTCGACGAGCTGCAGGCCGCCGTCCTGCGGGCGAAGCTGCCCCATCTCGACGACTGGAACGCGCGGCGCGCCGCGGTCGCCAAGCGCTACCAGGACGAGTTCGACGGCCTGCCGGGGCTGGTGCTGCCCAAGGTCGAGCCGTGGGCCGAACACGTGTGGCACCTGTTCGTCGTGCGCGCCGCGCAGCGCGAACGGCTGCGCGACGCGCTCGACGAAGCCGGTGTCGGCACCCTCATCCACTACCCGGTCGCCGTGCACCGCTCTGGCGCCTACGCCGACGCGGGCTGGCCCGCCGGGAGCCTGCCGATCGCCGAACGGCTGGCCTCGCGGGTGCTCAGCCTGCCGATGGGACCGCAGCTGTCCGACGAAGCCGTCGACGCGGTGGTTTCCGCGGTGCGCGGCTGCCTCGGCTGACTCACATCCGGCGCAGGTGCGGCCACAGCGTCGACCACGGGACCTTCGGCCCGGACACGACGTAGACCGAAACGCCGTTGTTGCTCGTCGGCACGCCGTTCGGGTTGTCGATCGTCGCGGCCTTCCGCACGTTGTCGAACAATGCGGGCAGCGCTTGGGGGAACGCGGTGACGTAGAGCGCCACGGTCTTGTCGTCCGGCGGCGCGCCGAAGTACCAGAACCCGCGATTCGGGCTGTACGCGGCGGGGAGCCCGAGCGGCTCGCCGTAGTGTTCGAGCGCGCTCGCCTGCCAGTAGTCTTCGCCGATCAGGATTGCCTTCCGGCGCTCGTCCGGCGGGAGGCCGCGGTAGACCGACGCGACGTCGCCCGCCAGTTCCGGCCAGCCGACGCTGCCCGGTTTGCTCAGGAACTCGTCGGTCGGGCTCACCGTCGACGCGGGCAGCACCGGCAGGGTCAGCGCCGCGGCGAGCAGCCCGGACACCGCGAAAACCGGCCAGGTGGTGACCCAGCGCCACCACTTCGCGGGCTCGCCCTGTTCGATCTCCACCGCGGCCGCGGCCCACAGCGGGGCGAAGATGCCCGCGCTGTAGTAGGGCCTGCCGCCGGAGACGACGAAGACCACGACCACGACCAGCGCCGCGATGGCGAGGAAGCGGTACGGGCGGAGAGCGGGGGAGCGCAGCAGCCGCCAGCAGCCGTAACCGAGCAGCACGGTGCCGACCAGCACCCCGGCCCACAGCAGGATGACCGGTGCGTTGACCAGCTTGCCCGCGAATCCGGTGCCACCGCTGATCTCGTGCGAGATCTGGTCGGTCATTTCGAGCTGCGGCCAGCCGTTCGCGGCCTGCCACAGCATCGCCGGGATGATCGTGACCACGGTGATCGCGGCGCCCGCCCACAGGAGCGGCCTGGTGAGCATCCGGCGTGGGCCGACCGCGAGCATGCCGACCGCGAGCCCGATCCAAAGCACCGGGACCAGGTACTTGACCTGCAAGTCGACCGCGGTGACCAGCCCGGCCCAGAGCAGCAGCCGATCGGCGCGGACACCGGCGCGGTCGAGCCGCACCCAGCGCACCACGAGCAGCACGATCACCGCCCACAGCACCACGTCCAGGGTGGGCGTGGTGAGCAGGTGACCGGTCCACAGCGTGCCGAGGGAAACGGTGTAGGTGGCCGCGGCGAGCACCTGCGCCCTGCGGCCGCCGCCGAACTCGCGGGCGAGCAGCGCCACCACGACCGTGCCGAGCGCGGTGATGACGGTGGCGGGCAGCCGGAACCCGGCGACCTGGCCGGGGAACAGGCTGTCCATCAGGCTCGCCAGCAGTGGCACCAGTGGCGGCTGGTCGGCGTAGCCCCAGGCGAGGTGCTTGCCCGCGGAGAGGTAGTAGAGCTCGTCCCCGAAGTAGCCGTAGTGGCCGCTCGTCAGCAGCAGCACCATGCCGAGTGCGCCGGCGAGGGTCCAGACCGGGCCTCGGGCGAGTGCGGGAAGGGCGGGTGGTGCCGGATCGGTGCGCACGGGGGTGGTGCCGAGTGTGGCGGTCACGGGGATCTCCTCGATCTGCGGTGCGTCTCCTGACCTGGATACTGCCCGCGCCGCGGCTCCGGCAAACACTCTGCGCGATCGGGTGGATCGGGATTGTGGCCGAGAGAACGGGGGTCTACTCAGGTCGAAATTCAGGGAAAAACCCAGTTCAGGGCGTCGCTGCGAGCGAAGCGCCGGTGAGTGGCGCCTTCGGCGGGGAAAACGAACGGAGCGAATCTTTAGACTTTCGTCGAGGTTCGATCGCGCTCGGTAGTCGAAGGTCTGTGACCCGGTCGGGGTGTGCCGGACACTCCGGATCGGTCCCGTCGCGCCGTGGAATTCGCCCGGGAAATCCGCGGAAAGTGCTAATCGCGGTAACCCCTACCGCGCGGATTCCGGTGCTGGGGTATGGGGGTTCGAAGGGGTTGTCGGTGCCTGGTGGGGCTGGCAGGGTTCGGCTGGGGAACGTCGGGAATCTGGCGGGGGGACGCCGATCGCGGTGTCCGCCGGAGTGGCGCGGCGCGCACGCACGTCCATGGTGCCTGGAGATTCGCTGTGCCGGCTCGCGTGTTTTCGGATGGTGCGTTTTTCGAGAAGACACAACCGGAGCACGGCCGGAATGTGCCGGGTGACCTTGGCGTGACGGCGGGCGAGAGAAAGGGACGAGCGTCGATGACCTCATTCGTTGAGGCACTCTCCGGGGGGATGCCGGGTGCCGAGCTGGAACGCCTCGAGTTACCCACCGAGTACACGGCCGCCCACATCCGGGTGGAGGACGAGGACATGTTCGCCGGCGTGGCCGACAAGGACGTGCGCAAGTCGCTGCGCGTCGGCTCGGTGCCCATGCCGGAGCTGGCACCCGACGAGGTGCTGGTCGCCGTGATGGCCAGCGCCGTCAACTACAACACCGTCTGGTCGGCGATGTTCGAACCGCTGTCGACCTTCAAGTTCCTCAAGCAGTTCGCAAAGCAGGGCGGCTGGGCGACCCGGCATGACCAGCCGTACCAGGTCGTCGGATCCGACGGCGCGGGCGTGATCGTGCGGACCGGCGCCGGGGTGCGGCACTGGCGCGTCGGTGACCGGGTCGTGCTGAGCCCCGCCTACGTCGACGACCAGGAAGCGGCCACGCAGGCCGACGGCATGCTCGGCGCCGAGCAGCGCGCGTGGGGCTTCGAGACCAACTTCGGCGGCCTCGCCCATTTCACCGTGGTGCGGACCAACCAGCTCGTGCCGAAGCCAGCGCACCTCACCTGGGAAGAGGCCGCCTGCAACACGTTGTGCGGCGGCACCGCCTACCGGATGCTGGTCAGCGACAAGGGCGCCCGCATCAAGCAGGGCGACGTCGTGCTGATCTGGGGCGCGACCGGTGGCCTCGGCGCCTACGCGGCGCAGCTGGTCAAGAACGGCGGCGGCATCCCGGTCGGCATCGTCGGCTCGGAGAGCAAGGCCGAGGCGGCACGGCGGCTCGGGTGCGACGTGGTGATCAACCGCACCGAGTTCGGCCTGCACGACGACGTCAGCGGCGATCCGCGCCAGGTGATCGAGATCGGCAAGCGGCTCGGCGCGATCATCCGCAAGGAGGTCGGCGAGGACCCGCACATCGTGTTCGAACACGTGGGGCAGGCGACCTTCGGCATCTCCGTGTTCGTGGTGCGGCGCGGCGGAACCGTGGTCACCTGCGGTTCGAGCACCGGCTACCACCACCAGTTCGACAACCGCTACCTCTGGATGAAGCTCAAGCGCGTCATCGGCAGCCACGTCGCGAACCAGCAGGAGCAGTACGAGTTCAACCGCCTGGTCGGGATGGGCAAGGTCATGCCGACGATGTCGGAGCTCTACCCGCTCGCCGATATCGGCGAGGCCGCCCGACTGGTCCAGACCAATCGTCATATCGGCAAGGTCGGGGTGCTGTGCCTCGCCCCCGAAGCCGGTCTCGGCGTGACCGACCCGGAACTGCGCGCCCGCATCGGCGAGGAAGCGCTGAACCCCTTGCGCGGCTTCGGTTCCGGCGACGGGGCCCGGTGAGGCGGGGATGACCGAGAAGACCGCGGGCATCGTCGCGACCGGGTCCTACCTTCCCGAGCGGAAGGTGACCAACGACGAGGTCGCCGCCAGGGTGCCGGACATCACCGCGGAGTGGATCGAGCGCAAGACGCTGATCCGCGGCCGCCGCTACGCCGCGCCGGACGAGGCGACCTCGGACCTGGCGGCCAAGGCCGCCATCGAGGCGCTCGACCAGGCAGGGCTGAGCGCGGACCAGCTCGACTACCTCATCGTGTCGACCTCGACCGGTGACTCGCCCCAGCCGCCGACGGCGTGCCTCGTGCAGCTCGCGATCGGCGCCCACCGCGCCGCCTGCTTCGACATCAACGTCGTCTGCGCGGGTTTCGTCTACGGGCTGGAACTGGCCAGGACGCTGGTGTCGGCCAGTCCCGGCACCAAGGTCATGGTGATCGGTGCCGACCTGTACTCCCGGATCCTCGACTTCGACGACCGCAGCACCGCCGTGCTGCTCGGTGACGGCGCCGGTGCCGCGATCGTCGCGGAAGTCGAGGCGCCGTACGGGATCCTGGCCACCGACCTGTCCACCAAGGGCGAGGCGCACGAGCTGATCAGGGTCGAGGCGGGCGGCAGCAGGCTGCCCAGCTCCGCGGAGACCCTCGCCGACGGCGGCCACTTCTTCAAGATGTACGGCAGGGGCGTGCGCGACTTCGTGATGGAGCACGTGCCACCGGCCACCCGCGGCCTGCTGGCGCGCGCGGGTCTCGGCGTCGAGGACGTCCAGCACTTCGTGCCGCACCAGGCGAACGGTGTGCTGCTCGGCGAGCTGGTCGAGCGGTGCGGGCTGACCGGCGCCCGCACCTGCCGGACGCTCGAGGAGTTCGGCAACATCGGCAGCGCCTCGGTCCCGGTCGCGCTCGACGACGCGCACCGCTCCGGTTCGCTGCGCGACGGGGATCTCTTGCTGCTGGCCGGTTTCGGCGGCGGGATGTCGCTCGGGGCGAGCCTCGTGCGGTGGTCGGCCCCGGTGAAGGAGCTGGTCCGATGAGCGACGAAAGCGTTGAAAAGATCACGAAGGTCGGTGTCGTCGGCTGCGGCGTGATGGGCGCCGGATTCGCCGAAACCTGCGTCAGGGCCGGTCTCGACGTCATCGTGGTGGCGTCCAGCCCCGCCTCGATCGACCGGGGTCGCGCGCGCGTGCGGAAATCGCTGGATGGCGCCGTGCGCAAGGGAAAGCTCGCCGAAGCCGAGCGCGACGCGGCGCTGGACCGGCTCGCGTTCACCTCCGAGCTGCTGGACCTGCGTGACCGCGAGCTGGTGCTGGAAGCGGTGCCCGAGCACGAGCCGACGAAGCTCGAAGTGTTCGCCGCGCTGGACAAAGTGGTCGAAGTCGAGAACGCCGTGCTCGCGTCGATCACGTCGTCCATCCCGATCGTCCGGCTGGCCACCGCGACCGGGCGCGCCGAGCACGTGCTCGGCCTGCACTTCTTCAACCCGGCCCCGGTGCTGCCGCTGGTCGAGGTCATCGGCTCGCTGCTGACCGGCGAGGAAACCCTTGCCAGGACCCAATCCTTCGTCACCGGCGTGCTGGGCAAGCAGGTGATCCGCTCGAAGGACCGCTCCGGGTTCGTGGTGAACGCGCTGCTGGTGCCGTACCTCCTCGCGGCGGTGCGGATGCTGGAGTCCGGGTTCGCCACCGCCGAGGACATCGACAAGGGCATGACGCTCGGGTGCGCGCATCCGATGGGCCCGCTGGCGCTGATCGACCTGATCGGCGCGGACACCATCGTCTCCGTCGGCGAGGCGCTCTACGACGAGTTCCGGGAACCGCTGTACGCGCCGCCCCCGCTGCTGGTGCGCATGGTGGACGCCGGTCTGCTCGGCAAGAAGGTCGGACGCGGCTTCTACGACTACTCGTGACACCGGCCGCGCCGGGCGGGCCAGCCCGCCCGGCGCGCTCCGTCAGCCCCGTGCCCGCGCGTACTCGTCCGCGGGCCGCCTGCCGTGCTCGGCCGGCCTGCACTGCGGCAGTTCCACCTGGAGACCGGTCGGCAACTCCTTGCGGCGGCTCACGTTCAGCTTCCGGTAGATCCGGGTGAGGTGCTGCTCGACGGTGCTCACCGTGATGTAGAGCTTGCCGGCGATCTCGCGGTTGGTGTGCCCGAACGCGGCCAGGTTGGCTACCCGAAGCTCGGCCTCGGTGAGGGCCTTCGCCTTGTCCGACACGGCGGGGCTCAGCGTCGCCGATGACGCGGCCGCGGCGGCCGGTTCCTCGACGCGGTGCGGCATCACCTTCTGGCACAACGGTTCCGCGTGGCAGTCGTTGGCCACGTGCCACGCGCGCCGCGCCATCAGCCGCACCTGGCTCGGCTCGCCGAGCGACTGGTGCGTGCTGCTCAGATCGCTGAGCACCCTGGCCAGCTCCAGCCGGTCGCCGGAGGACTGCAGCTCCTCCTCCGCCTCGCGGAGCAGCCGCGGCCGCTGGCGGGGCTCCTGGGTGGCGGCGACCGCGCGCAGCGAAAGGCCGCGCGTCCGCGAAGGCCGCTTGCCGCAGCGGGCGAGCTGTTCGGCGGCCAGCTTCTTGGCACGTTCGGGCTCGCGGAGCCGCCCGTACACCTCGGCCAGCGCCGAGCGCCACGGGATCAGCGCGGGCAGGTCCATCCGCCAGGCCACCATCAGCTCACCGCAGGCGTGGAAATCGGCGAGCGCGGCGTACAGCCTGTCGGTGGCCAGGTTGTACTGGCCCCGCGCGTACAGGAAGTGCAGCCCGGCCCTGCTCTCCAGCAACGCCTCCGGCAACGGCTGGTCGAGCAGCGCGGCGGCCTCGTCGTACTTGCCCATCGCGGTGGTGGCCAGTACGAGGTTGGCCAGCGGAAGCCCGATCGCCACGCCCCAGCTCTGCGCCGTCATGTCGCCGAAAGCCTTGCGGGCGAACGATTCCGCGCCGCGGAGGTCGCCGTAGCGGAAGGCGATCTCGGCGCGCACCGAGCACAGCAGCGCGCGCCAGCCCGGTGTCCTGCGCCCGGCGGCCTCGGACAGCAGCAGATCGCACCACGACGCGGCCTTGTCCAGCCGGTCGGCGTAGATCAGGGTGCACAGCGCGGTGTCGACCGGGACGATGGTCGCGTCGCCGAGGCGCGTGCACTGCAGCACCTGCTCCGCGTCGGTCACGGCCTCGCCGGTGGCACCGGTGGACAGCACCGTGCTCAGCGCGTTCGTCGCGCGCCTGCCGGGTTCGGCGCCGAGCGCCGCGGGCAGGCCGTCCCGCGACGGCGCGGGCACCGGGCTCGACGGCATCCGCCCGAGCACGGCGGGGTAGGAGACCGACAGCCACTGCCGGGTGGCGGCCAGCGCGGCCGCGGCCTTCACGTCGCCCGCGGGCACCTGCTCCTGCATCAGGGTGGCCACTTCGACCGCGTCGTCGACCATGCCGTGCCACAGCAGGTGGCCCAGCAGCGAGCGGGCGTGCCCGGCGTCGAGCAGCCCGTCGCGCATCGCGGTGAGGAGCTCGGCGAAGTGGCGCGTGCTGGTCGACGGGTTGATCCGCCACACCACGTCGGTCAGCTTGACCAGGGTCGCCACCTGGTCGCGCCGCACCCGGCTGAGCCGGATGGACCGCTCGAGGTAGCGGACGGCGAGCTCGCACTGGTCGTTGCGCAGTGCCTGGTCCGCGGCCTTGCGCAGCGCCGAAACCGCCCACGGGGCACGGAGTGCGTCGGCCTTGAGGATCTGCTCCGCCACGGTGGTCACCGCGACCCCGCGGTGGTGCAGCAGTTCGGCCGCCCTGCCGTGCAGCGCGGCGCGGGTCACCGGGGCGAGCTCCTGCAGCACCGTTGCCCGCGCCGCGGGGTGCCGGAACCGGAGCGCGTCGAGCAGCCCGGCGGCTTCCAGTTTCTGCAGCGCGTGGCCGACGAGCGCGGTGTCGAGGCCGAGCAGTTCGCTGAGCAGTTCGAGGTCACAGGACTCGCTCAGCACCGCCACGCCGTTCGCGACGTCGAGGCACTGCTGGTCGCCGCGGTGCAGGCAGCTCAGCACCGCGCGGGTGAAGGCCTTGCCGACCACGGGGGAGGCGGTCCTGCCGGTGGCGGGCCTGCCCGCGGCCGAGCCGTGGTCCTCCAGCAGCGCCCGCACCAGCAGCGGGTTCCCGCCGGTGATCGGGTGGAACGCGGTGGCGAGCTCGGTCGCCGCGGCGCCGAGCCTGCCGGTGACGACCTCGCGGACGCCGTCGGCGCTCAACGGCGCCAGCCGGATGCGCCGCGTGTGCGAGTGCCTGAGCAGCTCGGCGTGGAACAGCGGGTTCACGTCGCGCGCCTGGTCCGTCTCGCCGAGCAGCACCGCCAGCCGCTCCCAGCGCGAGCGCTTCGCCAGGTACAGGAGGAACTGTAACGATGGGACGTCCGCGTGCTGGACATCGTCGACGATCACCGAAATCGAACACGATCGAGTGAGCCCCAGCAGAAGCTGGCACAGCTCGTCCGCCACGTGCGTCCTGACCTGCGGGACGCGCTCGGACTCCGGATCGAAGCCCGCCGCGTCCGCCTTGGCCTCGGCGAGCAGTTCCGCCACCCGCGCGCCGGTTCCGGCGTCGAACGGGCCGCCCTGCAGGAGCTGGCTGACCACCCCGAAGGGGACGGTGCGCTCGGCGGGCGAGCCGAGCGCGGTGAGCAGCAGCGCGTCGTTTTCCACGCTGTGCTCGGCGAATTCGGTGAGCAGTTCGGTTTTGCCGCTGGCCACCGGGCCGCACACGACGGCGTTCCCGCCCTTGCCCCGTGCGGCGTCGGCTGCCAGTGCTGTCAAGGTGGCCAGTTCCGCGGAGCGTTCGGCCAATGCCATAGGTAGTGCCCTTCCCCCATGACCGAGACATGGCTCGGCCAGCCCTGGTCATCCCAGGTTCGACCATCCCCAGTGGCGATCGCCCGAGCACCCGTAGTCACGGTCAGAAGATCACTGCGCTCAAACTAACAGGTGAACGAGTAACGCGTCGACTGGTGAAATTTGGACAATCGGTAACCAGTCGGTCGTGGATGGTCCTTCATTAGCGAGAATTTGCGATGCTGTACGGGTGAGCAAGCCACTATCCGAACCCAGCCTCCGGGACGTCGCGTCCATCGGCCTGCTCAGCGCGGCGTACCCGCTGGCAACGGTCGAGGCCGTGGTGGACGCCGCCGGGGTGCGCGAGGAGCGCAACCGCAAGCTCCCCGCCCAGCTGATGGTGATGTTCTCGCTCGGCATGTGGCTGTGGCCGGAGGCCGGGTACGTCGCGGTACTTCGCGCGCTCCAATCGGGGCTGTACTGGGCCAGAGGCGTGCCCTCGCTGCCCGAGCTGCCTTCGGACGGCTCGATCACGAACGCGCGAAAACGAGTGGGCCACGAACCGTTGAAGGCGTTGCTCGCGACCGCGCGGGGTAGCGAGGCGGCCGGGGACGATCCGCGAGCCTCTTTCGCCGGGCTTCGCCGGGTCGCCTTCGACGAGATGGTGCTCGACGCGCCGAGTTCGCCGGAGAACGGCGCCGTCTTCGGCACTCCGCCGAAGCTGCGTGCGGCGATGCTCGCGGAGTGCGGCACGCTGTCGCTGCTCGGCGCCGAAGTCGAGGGTGCGGCCGAGGTGACCTCCCCGGCGCTGCTGGAGCGCCTGCTCGCGGCGGGGACGGTGGACGAACGCACCCTGCTGGTCGCCGATTTCCCCGGCGGGACCGGGCTTTCGCCCATGCTGTGGCCTGCCGCGAGGGCGACCGGCGCCGAGCTGCTGTGGCGGGTGCCGCCGTCGGCACCGCTGCCGTGCCGCACCGTGCTGCCCGACGGCACCTACCTCTCCGAGCTGGCCTGGCCCGGTTCGGACCGCGGTATCGAGGTGCGCGTGGTCGAGTACCGCCTCGACGGCGCGTGCGGCGACTACTACCCCGTGCGGCTGGTCACCAGCCTGGTCGACCCGGAGCGCGCGGACGCGGCCGGGCTGGCTGCCTGCCACGCGGATCGGTGGACCGCGGGCGAGGTCGGCAGGGTGGTGCGGCTCCGCCCGAGCACCTCCGGTACGGCGCTGCGCTCGAAGAGCGCGGGCACGGCGCTCGCCGAGGCGTGGGCTTTGCTGTGCGTCTACCAGGCGATGCGGAAGCTGGTGCGCCCCGCGCCCGCCGTAGGGCGGGACCACGTGCGGATCTCGACGATCGGCTAGGAGGTGTTTTGGACGTGGTTTGCGTGGCGGTGCGGGTAGGAGAACCTGACGTGGCCCACCCGCCAGCCCGACCACCGCCCCTCACGGAGGCGCTGCGCGCCACTGTGCTGTCTGGCTCCGGGATCGCCGACTCATGACCTCCCTCCCGTCAGCCCGACCACCACCCCTGGCGGACGCGCTGCGCGCGACAGTGTCTTCACCACGCTGGCGCTGTCCTCGCCAGGAACCACGTCAGAACCTCCGGCGGTGCGAGCTGACGGCCCACCTCAAGCGGCTCCGCCGCTTCTGAAACACGCTAGGGGAATTCGGCGGCTCGCGGGCGTTTCACCGCCGCGGGCCCTGGGTACGTACGGTTCGGCGGTGCGCTCCCGGCACGGAGGTCGCCAGATCTGCACCACCGAACACCGCTGTGTTATGGTCCATCCGCATCAACGCAGTTCTCGCGGAATTGGCTCAGCGCGGCGAAGTCGCCGCGGCCAAACACTTCGGCCCGGCAACGTTCTCCGGCAAAGAAAGGCGCACAATGAAGTACGATGTCGCGCAGATCATCGGCGCAGTGCTCGTCATCATCGGTGGTCAGGGTGCCATTGGGCAGCTTATCGATCACGAAAAGCAGGCTTTGCTCGTCTGGGTGCCTGGTGGCTGGGTGCCCAAGGTCATCATCTACGTGGTCGTGATCGTCATCGGCGTGCTGCTGGCGGGCTGGGCCCACACCAAGGCCAAGGCGCTGGGCAGGCGGAAGTAGCCGGTCCCGCTCGTTCCCGGCGAACCGCACGCACTGTCGCGAAAGGCCCGGAGATCACTGACGCTGAGTGATCTCCGGGCCTTTTCGGTTTTCCGGATCGGGGCCCTCGGGAACGGAATCGGCAAAAGCGTAGGGGTATCCACCGGTTAGCTCCGGGCTAAACGAAGGGGTGCCCCTGCCGGGCGTGCATCCTATCTATTTAATACTTTAGTCTAGGGTAGTGACGCAGTTCACATGCGGACTCTCGGGTATTGAGAGCGGATTTCACCGCGGAATCCAGGGTTTCGGTCAGACGCCGAAATGTGTGCGATTTGGCGCATATCTCGCGCGGGTGCCGGGTTAATCCTTTTCGAAGGGGCCGGTCACTCCCGCTCGGGCAGGTGTGCCTTGCACGTCATCAGCGCGATCTGCACCCGGTTGTGCAGGTTCAGCTTGGTCAGCAGCCGGGACACGTGGGCCTTGACGCTGGCCATGCTCATGTAGAGCTCGTCGCCGATCTCGGCGTTGGACTTGCCCTTGCCGATCAGGAGCGCCACCTCGCGCTCGCGCTGGCCGAGCTGGCGCAGCAGGTGGGCCGCCTCGTTGTCGCCGCGATCGGCGGGGTCACGGGTGACGCGGGCGATGAGCCGCCGCATCACCTGCGGCGCCAGGATCGGATCACCCGCCGCGGCCAGCCGGATGCCCTTGATGATGTCGGTGGGCGGGGTGTCCTTGAGCAGGAATCCGCTCGCCCCGGCCCGCAGCGCGCGCAGCACGTTGTCGTCCGCGTCGAAGGTGGTCAGGATGATCACCTCGGGCCCGTCCTGCTGCGCGTGGAGCAGCTCGGCCGCCTGCACGCCGTCCATCTCCGGCATCCGGATGTCCATCAGCACCACGTCGGGCCGGTGCCGCTCGACCGCCTCGACGACGTGCGCGCCGTCGGCGACCTCGCCGACCACCCTGATGTCGTCGACCCCGCCGAGGATCATCGCGAGCCCGGCCCGCACCAGCGCGTCGTCGTCGACGATCAGCACGGAGATGGTCTCGTTCACTGGCCGCTGTCCCCCGAATGCTCTTCCCGCGCGCATTCGGCTGCGATCGTCCTGCTCCGAACGCGCCGGTGATTCCGCGTGGTGAAAATTGCTTACCGCGGTGACGGTAACAGTGGCAGCCTGGTTCGAACATCGACCAAAGTCGAAACGAGAGTAGCCGTTCGTCGGCGCTCCGTAGCCGGGACGCGGCGGCAGAAGTGCCGGGAGGGTCGGGATTATCGTGCCAGGGCACCGTGTTCGCGTGCTGGATCGGGTGTCGGCATGGCACAATCATGTGTACTGAATGGACGCATTTCCATCATCGCTGGCGAACTGGTCGCCGCACCGAAACGGGAAGCGCAACGGGGCGTGGATACGGTCAACACGGACGGAACGGCGGCAGACCGCTCGGCGATGGACTTGGCCGCCGAGCGGCTGGCGGAGATCCTCGCGGACGACGAGACCGGCCGGATGCTGGCCGCGGCGGCCGCGCTGCCCGCTTCGGACGCGAGCGCGGTGATCGCCCGCATCGCCGACGCGGCCACCGCGCGCGTGCTGCGCGAGCGGCCAGGCCGCCCGATCCGGCTCAGCCGCACCGACCGGACGGCACTGGTCGGCTGCGCCCGCGGGCTCATCCGGGAGCGGATCGGCGAAACCGGCGGTGGCGCCGCTTTCCCCCGGCAGCAGGCACTTCCGCCGGAACTGATGGAGCGCGAGATCGCCGCGTGGCGCTCGCGTCCGCTGGACATCGGGTACCCGGTGCTGCACCTGGCGACCGTCGCGGCGGCCGAGGGGGACGACCGCACCGTGCGGCTCGCGGTCGCGGTCGACGCGGACGGCCTCGAGCAGGTGCTGGGGATCTGGGTCGGCTGCGACTGGCGCGCCGCGCTCGCCGAACTGCGCGAACGCGGGCTGCGGAACGCGTTCGTGGTGTGCTGCGCCGAGGACGAGGAATGCCGTGCGGCGGTGGAAGCGGTGTGGCCGGACGGCACCGTGATCACCTCGACCGCCGAGCTGATCACGAAGACGATGCGGTCCGTCCCGCGTGCGGAGCGCGCCGCGGCGCTCGCCGCGATCCGCCCCATCTTCGACGCGGCCGACGAGGCGCAGGCGTGCCGGAGCATGATCGGGCTCCGCCTCGACTGGGACGCCGTGCACCCGGCGCTGGTGGCCGCGGTGGAAGCCTGCTGGGACCGGATCGCCGCGACCTTCCGCTTCGACCGCGCGGTGCGGCGGCTGGTGTATTCCAGCAACATCGTCGACCAGGTCGAGCAGCGGCTCCGGCGGCCGGCCGAGGAGATCACGCTCCGGTCGGTCTACCTGATCGCCACCGATCGCGTCCGCGTCCCCGGCGGGCGGGACTGGCCCGAGGTGGGCCATTCCCTCGCCGAGTAGGGGAGCGCTCAGTCCTCGGGCAGTTCGATCGGGGCGAGCGCGGGGAAGAGGTCACCAGGGCCGGGGTTGTCGGCGGGAGTGGCGCCGCCGAAGTGGTTCAGCACGCCCCATACGGCGTTGAGCGCGGTCGTCACGGCGCCCTCGGCGAACCCGCCCGTCCACGAGATGTCGTCGCCGGCGAGGAAGAGCCCGCGTTGGTGCTGCGGCAGTTCGTCCTGCATGAAGTGGGTGAACAGCCGCCGCTGGTACCGGTACTGGCCGGGCAGGTTCGCCTTGAACGCGCCCTGGAAGTACGGCTCGGTCTCCCAGGTCACCGTGATCGGGGTGCCGATGATGTGCGACCGGATGTCCACGCCGGGGTAGATCTGCGCGAGCGAAGCCAGGATGACGTCGAGACGTTCCTTTGTGGACAGTGCGGCGAGTTTCAGCGAATCGTCGTTCCAGGTGTAGGAAAGGCACATCACGCCGGGGCGGTTGGGCCCGTCGTCGAAGAGGTAGACGCTGCGGGGGAGCCGGTCGGTGAGCGTCATGCTCAGCACGTCGCGCCCGGTGTGCGGGTCGGCGTCGAGCCAGAACGGCCGGTCGGTGATCACGAACAGCTTCGACGAGCCCATGTAGTGGGTGCGTTCCACCGCGGTCCAGTGCGACGCGGGCAGGAGCGCTTCGCTGCAGCCGATCTTGGACAGCAGCATCCAGCTCTGCGCCGCGAACACCGCCGCGGGATAGGTGCCGATCCGGTGGTCGGCGTCTTCGACGGTGAACCCGCGCGCGGTGCGGCTGAGCCTGGTCACCGCGGGCCGGTGCCCGCCGGGGTGCAGCGAGGCCAGCGAGGTGCCCGACGGCCAGTGGGCGGGGTCCGGGTGTTCGTGCGCCCAGAGCCGGAGCGGGAGCTGCTGGCTGCCGCCGAGGACGCGCCGCTGGTCGACGTCCGCGCCGGTGTAGACCACGCGCAGGATCTCCAGCATCGAGTTCGGGAAGTCGGTGTCCCAGCCGCCGGTGCCGAAACCGACCTGGCCGAAGATCTCCCGGTACCGGAACGAGGTGAACGCCGAGGTGCTGGTGAGGAAGCCGTAGAAGGACTGGTCGTCGAGCTGGGGAACGAGCCGGTTCCAGATCGCCTTCATGGTCGGCACGTCCCGGCGGCGGATGGCGTCGTCCATCGCGGCCAGCTCGGCGGTTTCGTTGAGCGCCTTGTCCCACGCGTCGGACGCCTGCTGGTAGATGCTGGGCAGCTCGACCGGGGTGCGCGCGTAGTGCGAAACGCCCTTGAGATCGACCACGGTGCTGGGCGTGCACGCGGAGAGCGGGTTCGGGAACGGCGCCGTGTCCAGGCCGACCGTGTCGAGGTAGTGGTAGAGCGCGGTGGCGGCGGGCGGGAAGCGCATCGCGCCGAGTTCGGCGACGGCCCCGGGGTGGGCGTCGAACGACACCGACCGCATCCGCCCGCCGAGCTGCTCGGCCTCGTAGACCACCGGGCGCAGGCCGAGCTTCAGCAGCTCGGTCGCCGCGACCAGCCCGGCGATCCCGCCGCCGATCACCGCGACCTCGGTGCCGTGGTGGCGTTCCGGGATGCTGCCGAGCCCGGCGGGGTGGGCGAGCCAGTCGTCGTAGGCGAACGGGAAGTCCGGCCCGAACATCGTGATCGGGGCGGAGGAGGGAAGTTCGCTGCCTGCCGCGCCCATCGTGTCCCCCTTGCCGTCGCGGAAATCGTGGTCCGCGCATTCGAATGCGCATGGCGCCAATGGCCATCGCACGACCGGCGAAATTCAGTTCGCCGATGAGTCGACCGTGCACGCCGCACCGCGTCGTTGCAGGTCATCGGCCAGCATGGGCTGGAAAAAGAGTATGTTCCGGCGTTCTCGGCGAGCAAGCCCCTAATGACCCCTACCGATTACTCCAGCCCCCGAAAGAAAGCGAATGGGGTCATCGGGGTGTGCGGATCCGCCGTATCGCGAACAGCGCGCCGAGTGCGAGCGCGGCGGTCACCCCGGTGAACGCCGTCGCCGCCGCGGGCAGGCCGGACAGCGCGGACGCGGCGCCGACCAGGATCACCGGCACCGAGATCCCCGCGTAGGCCACCACGGTGAACGCCGAAACGGTTTCGGCGCGCCGGTCCGCCGGGCAGTGCTCGGTGATCGCGGCCATCCCGGCCCGGAAGCTGAGCCCCTGCCCCGCCCCGATCACGAACGCGCTCACCGCGAGCACCGGCAGCGACTCGGTGCCCAGCGCGGTGGCGAGCCCGGCGAGGCCGAGCACCAGCACCAGGCAGCCGGCGGGCAGCGCCAGCCGGGCGTGCCAGCGGTACGACGCGAGCTGGCTCAGCGTCGACCCGGCGAACATCGCGAACACCAGGAGCCCGGCGAGGGTGTGCCCCGGCCGGTGCAGGACCGTCGTCAGGAACGCCGGGGCGATCGCGGTCAGCAGCCCGAACACCGAGAACGCGGCGAACACCGCGATCGCCGACGGCACGAACGCCGCGCGGACGGCGGCGGGCACCGCGGGCCGCTGCGGGCGCAGCGCGGCGCGCCACGGCCCCGGCGTAACGGTCTCCGGGAGCCGCCACACCAGCACCGCGGCGGGCACCAGCAGCGCGAGGTGCACGGCGAACGGGAGGTGCAGCGGCGACGGCGCGTGGTCGGCGAGCAGCCCGGCCAGCAGCGGGCCGCAGCCGAGGCCGAGCATGTTGACCGCGGTCGCGGCCAGGGTGGCCTTCGCGCGGTGCGCGGGCCCGGCGAGTTCGGCCATCGCCACCGTGGCCACCGCGGTGACCAGCCCGGCGGAGAACCCGGACAGGATCCGCCCCGCGAACAGCACGGGCAGCGACGGCCCGGCCAGGAACACCAGCCCGCTGACCGCCGAGACGGCGATCGCGGCGAGCAGGAGCGGGCGGCGGCCCACCCCGTCCGACGCCCTGCCGAACAGCAGCAGCGTGGCGAGCACGCCCGCCGCGTACACCGCGTAGACGACCGTGGTGAGCAGCGTGCCGAAACCGAGTTCGTGCTGGTAGAGCGGGTAGAGCGGGGTGGGGAGCGTGGTGCCGGTCATGGTCGCGGCGAACGCGTACCCGACGGCGGCGACCGCGGCGAGGGGCCGGGTGGCTACGGCCGCGTTCGCCGTGACTGTCATGGCGGGGCTCCTTCGAGATCGGATGCCTCCAGTGTGCGGCTCGCCCGCCCAGTGATGCCAACGCATAATTCCGGGCGCACTCATCGGTACCATCACTGAATGGAGCTTCGCCAGCTCACCCACTTCCTCGCCGTCGCCGAGCGGCGGCACTTCACGAAGGCCGCCGGCGACCTGCACCTGACCCAGTCGAGCCTGTCCTCGTCCATCAGGGCGCTGGAACGCGAGCTGGGCGGTGACCTGTTCGTGCGCAGCACCCGCCGCGTCGAGCTGACCGAGGCGGGGCGGGCGCTGCTCCCCGCCGCCCGCCGCGCGGTGGAAGCGGCCGAGGCGGGCCGCGACGCGGTGGCCGGGGTGCACGGGCTCCTGCGCGGCACGCTCACCGTCGGCGCGATCCAGACGCTCGGCATGGTCGACCTGCCCGCCGTGCTGACCCGGTACCACCGGCGGCATCCCGCGGTCGGGCTGCGGGTGCGCCACGACAGCGTGCGCGGGCTGGTGCACGCCACGGTCACCGGCGAACTCGATCTCGCCTTCGTCGACCGGCCGCTCGGCCCGGACGCCGACCGCGTGCGCGCCCACCGGCTCGGCTCCGAGTCGCTGGTGCTGGCGGTGGCCGCGAACGACCCGCTGGCCCATCGCGCCAAGGTGCGGATCGCCGAGCTCGGCGACGCCGATTTCGTCGAGTACCGTGCCGATTCCGCGCTGCGGGCGAGTATCGACAGGGCGACCCGCGAAGCGGGCCTGCGCCGCCGGATCTGCTGCGAGGTCGACACGATCACCGATCAGGTGGAGCTGGTGGCCACCGGGCTCGGCGTGGCCCTGCTGCCCCCGCTGGCGCTGCGGACGGCGGGGGAGCGGGTGGCGGGGGTGCCGACGGAGCCCGCGATCGGCAGGGAGCAGGTGGTGGTGCTCGCCCGCGACCGCGAGCCGTCGCAGGCGGCCGTCGCGCTGCTGGACCTGCTGCCGTCGCTCAGGGCCGCCACGAGCTGACGTACTGCGGGTGGTCGGCGTACGGCGCGGCGAGCAGGCGCAGCGTCAGGCACCAGTTCGAGCCGGGATCGTCGCTGGGCACGTGGCAGGTCTGGCACCAGTAGTCGCCGCCGTGCACCGGGAAGCCGGGCACCCGCTCGGTGACGGTGGTGCGGTGCTCGTGGCAGATCCGGCGCGCCGATTCCAGCTCGTCGACCATGCGGTGCACCGCGTCCAGCTCGACGCCGTTGAGGCTGCGGATGCGCGCTTCCACGAGCACGCTGCCCTCCTCCCGCACGATCGCCTCACCCGATTTCCGCTTGGTGACCGCGCGCATGAGGACGGCCTGGCGTTCGGTTATCCGCGCGTCCAGGAACGCGACAAGATCATCCATTCCAGGTCCTCCCGTGTCCGCCGTGGCCGTGGCGGCGGACTCGTCCGAATGGGAAGACGCGGGAGCGGCGTGTTTCGTTACGTCGCGCGGCGGCCTGGTGCGAGCGGAGCCACCGCGCGGCACAACGTGGTGGCTCACCCGATCGACGCGGAGCAGAGCGCGGGAAGGCCGAGCTGGCTCTTGTCTTCCTTCAGCGTCTTTCCGTCGACGACGATCTTGCAGGTCATGTTCGCGTGCTCACTGCTGTTCACCGCGGTCGCCGACAGCGTGAAGGCGTGCATACCGCCCTTGAAACCCGCTTTCAGGTGCCAGTCCGCACCCGGCTGGACGACCTCGTCCTTGCTGTCCGGAAAATCGTTGACCTTGACCGTGGCCTGCTTGTCCGTGGTCACCAGGAATTCAACCGTCTGTCCACCTTGGACCTCCTGGCCGAAGTGCAGCCTGCTGGCGTCGAGTTCGTCCACGGCGTTTTTGAACGCGGCCGCCCACACGATGCAGACGATCAGACCGGCGAGCGAAAGGACGACACCCGCGATCGCGATTCCCGAATTGCTGGCCATGCCCTTGCGGGCGCGGGAGAAACCAACGGCGGCGAGCACCAGCCCGATGATCACCAACGGCCAGGCGACCACGCCGATGATCGGGATGAACGAGAACACCAGCCCCACCAGGCCGAGTACGAAACCGGCCGTGCCGAGCCCGTTCTTGGGCTGGGTGACGGGCGCGTCCTCACGCGGCGGATGCTGTGGAATTGTGCTCATCGGTGCCCTTTCGCGAGTGAAGTGCGGCGCTCCTCATTTCCGAGCCCGGCGGGAATACCGGGCGGAACGGCACCGCACGCGTAGCCTTTCGCTGTCCGCGCGGGCGCCGTTACCGGCACCGGGGGCACTGCCGACCGAATCGTTACCTTCGACTCGCGGGCACCGGTCAGGAAGCAGCGGCGTCCACCGCGGCGACGGCGTCGAGGAGATCCTCGACAACCGGATCGGCCACCGATTCCTGGATGCACCGCCACAGCTCCAGATTCGCCATCGCCCACCGCGAATAGGTGGCGGCGGCGTCGGGGTTGTAGAAGTAGTACCCGTCGTCGTGGATCCCGCTCTGCTCCCCGACGATCTTGTCGGCGAGCGCGCGCAGGCTCAGCCCGTTTTCTTCGAGATAGCGGTGCGCGAGCATGACGGGGGTGATGGGCAGCGCTTTGAACAGCGTGTCGGCGTCGCTGAGCGCTTGCGCCTCCAAGGAAATATCGCGGTGGCGCGAGCACATTTCCGCTTCGTCGACGATTTCGTCGATCCACTTCGCGGTTTCGGCGTCCACCCCGGATTCGGCGAGCACGTCCATTCTCAGGCTGCGCCCCGCCGACGCGGGCGAGTTGCGCCGGACGAGGTAGTTCACGTCGTGGACCAGCGCGGCGGTCTGCACCACCGACACGTCCGCGCCGTTGGCCGCGGCGAACGCGGCCGCCTTCGACCTGACGAAATTGACGTGGTGCCAACCGTGGAAGGGCAGCCGGTCGGCGTACCGGAGGCACAGATCCCGTACGCGGCGCTCGACCGCGGAGAACGCCGCGTTCCCCACCGTGGGAAATGCGGCGATGACCTGGTGTTCGGTGGTGGTTACCTGGACATTCTGGTGGGCATGCATCGACCTCTCCGATCCCAGCCGTGCGACACAGGCGGGTGCAGAGATGGTAAACGCAAGTCGCTATAGCCGGTCTAGATCCGCTGGGTCAGCTCCCCCAAGCGGGTCTCCACCGGGACGTGTCGATGACTCACCCCCGTCGACGGGTCGTAGGAAAGGCTCCAGTCGTAGACCGGCCGCGATTTGATCAAGAAGGTCATGGTCCCGTCGAGCGCTTTCGGGATCCGGTGGAATTCGCTGGCGAGCAGCACCCCCGATTCACCCGCGGCGCACTGGTCGCTGCGCTGGAGCACGGTCGAGGTGACCAGGCCCGCCGCCGGATCGATTTCGGCGTCGTAGCGCTCGTGCAGGTAACCGCCGTTCAGTATCGCCGTGCAGAAGTGGTAGCGGTGGTTGTGCACGGAATCGGCGTACCCCGCCCGCCAGTCCTTCTGCGGTTTGTACTCGTGCAACCAGAACGAGAACTCCGCGTCCGGGTCGAGGTAGAGGCACCACGCGAAATGCGTGGTGGTCTCGCGCGATCTGCCTGCCACCGCGGCCGCCTCGCTCGGGGAGAGATCGTTGAGGTGCGAGCGCAACCGCGTGCGCAGGCCCGCGGTGTCCACCCAGTTCCGAAAGGGCGCGTAGGTGAGTTGCCACCTTTCACGCCGCGCCCCGGTGTGCCTGATGTCCTCGGCGAGGCTGCCGAGAACGGATGTCTGCCTGCGCACGAGCATCAGCCCTCCAGTTCGGCGGCGGTCGAGAATTCCTGGCGGAAACCGTGGAATCTCGCCTCCAGGTCTTGGAACCGTTTCGGCGTAAGGGTCGCGCCGGTGATCTTGTGGAAGATCGCCGAGAACTCCTCCCTCGTGGTGTCCGGGGTGATGAGAAAGTGGCGCGCGGTCCGCGCGCGGCAGATGCGCAGGAATTCGGCGCGTTCCATGTTGTAGATGAAGGACCCTTCGGAGAATCGCAGCGTGCGCGGGTAGAGCTGGGGCGCCCCGCCGACATCGCTGTAGAGCGTGATCCACACGCTTTCGTCGAACATTTCCATCCGGTCCACCGGCGGGTCCGTGACCACCGTGATGTCGGCGCGGATGCACCGGCTGCGCGCGAGGTAGAGCCCGACGAGCCCCATCCAGATCTCGTCGTGCAGCCGCGCGGAGATCGCGTCCGCGTCGGCGTCCGCGCCCGCCCTGCGGAGCAGGTAGCGCGCCCTGCCGCTGATGGTGGTGGCGTCCTTGGGATCGGCGATCACCGCGCGCAGCTCCCATTCCGCCTGCGAAACGAGCAGGCGCGCCGCCGCGTACCGGCCGGAGAACCCGCGGAAGAAGACCTGCCGCGTCGCGTGGAGGTCCTCCATCAGCAGGTGGTTGAACGCGGGGTCGGGGTCGGTGGTCGCCTCGAACACGTTGGTGGGGAAGAACTCCTTGTTCAAGGACCGGTACTCGTCGCTGAGCTCCCGCAGCGCGCGCCTGCTCTCCTCGATCACCGGGGACACCATGGCGCGCTGCGACGCGGTGGCGGTGATCAGTGTCTGGCCGAAGCCGACGATCGCGGAGATCATCGTGCCGGTCCCGAGTGAGGTGACGAGGGTTTTGCCGCCACCGGGGTCCATCACGCTGGCGAGTGCGAGGCTGCCGCCCGACACCACGACCAAGATCAGGAGCAGTAGTCCCGTTCTGGTCCAGAAGAGCTCTTGAAGCGGGTTACTGCGGAGCCCCTTGGCATCCGCCGCCACCAGGTCACCTCCTGATCGTGACACCTCGGCATGGCATCACGGCATGATCCAATACTCAGAGTGTCTGTTTGAGTGCGGCTAGTTACCTTACGCTCTCGGCCATGCCGTGAAAATAAGGAATTCGGGGGAAACTCCCCACCCGGAAATGACTCCGGACAGTATTCGTCGGCTGGGTGCCGCGTTCGGAATGGCCCATTCAGCGGCGTCGGCGCCGTCGTCCGGCGGGTGCCGGTGACCGCCCTTCTCCGCTGGGTGTTTTCGTTCCCGCGTCGGAAACATCTGGTGCGGCGGCGTCATCGGCGCGCGCGTCGGGATCGTCGATGGCGTCTTCCGGATCACCGGTGTCCCCGGCGATCCCGAGCATTTCCGCGGCGAGGTGTTGCGAACTGGCGAACATTCCGCTCGGCCGCGCACTCGCCCTGCGCAGAGCGGACGGCCGGAGCCGGTGGTAGCCGCGGACCGAAACGGGCCGCCTGCCGCGCAGTTCGAACCGGTCGTCGCCGTCGAGTTCGCCGGCGAGCTCCTTGTCCACCAGGATCGTGCCGGGCCTCGCCACGGACGTGAGCCTGCTCGCGAGGTTCACGACAGAGCCGTAGACGTCCCCGAACCGGCTCAGGATGCGCCCCGAGGCCAGCCCGGCTCGTACTGCGGGCAGCCCGTCGTCCTCGGCGGTCCGTTCGGTCAGCGCGAGCGCGATTTCCGCGCCGTCGACGGCGGAATCGGCGACGAAGAGCACCTCGTCGCCGATCATCTTGACCACCCTGCCGCGGTGCTCGGCGATCACCTCGGTGGCGAGCGCCTCGAACCGCTCCAGCACGTCGCTCAGCTCGGTGTCGTCGATCTGGCGGGTCAGCCGCGTGTACCCGACCATGTCGACGAACCCGACCACCTCGGTGCGCGCTTCGAGGTCCTCGTCCGGCGCGGCCAGCGCCCGCCCCGCGTACGCGGCGAGGTGGCGGCGCCACACGAAGTTCTGCACCTGCTCCAGCTCGGGGAGCACGCGGTCGACGAGCTTGGCGATCTGCCGTTCGTCCGCCCCCACTTCCGCGTTCTCGGTGATCAGCGTCCAGAGCATGTGCACCTGCCACTCGGCGAGCCTGGACAGGTGCTGCCCGAGCGCACGGGTCACCGACACCTCGACGCTCGGCTCCACCAGGCCCGACTGGACGAGCTGGTCGGCGGTGCGCATGGCGTCGACGTCGGCGTCGGTGAAGACCACGTCGTCGTCTCCGACGGTCGCGAAGCCCAGCGCGCGCCACAGCCGCCGCGAGCGCTCCTCGGGCACGCCCGCCTTCGCGGCGACCTCGAGCCGCGTGTACTTGCGCTTCCCGCCGAGCAGGATCCGCTCGAGCCGTTGCTGGAGCGCGCTCGGGTCGGCGTCGTCCGCGACCACCTCAGGTGGTGTGCACGATCAGCACGTCGACGCCCGACTTCCGGGCGACCTCCGAGGGCACCGAGCCGAGGATGCGCCCGGCGAGGGTGTTGAGCCCGCGGTTGCCGACCACCAGCAGGTCCGCCGACCGCTCGGTGACGGTGTCGCGCAGCGCCTCGACCGGCGCGCCGACCACCGGCACGGTCTCGATCTGGGTCGCGCCCACCTTCACGGCGCGGTCGCGCGCGCTCTGCAGGGTGTCTTCGGCCGGTGCCGAGCCGACGACCTGGTAGGCCTCGTCGCGGAGCACGTCCTGCGCCTTCTCGACGTCGTGCTTGCTCGCCGGGTAGTACGCGCAGACGATCACGAGGGTGGCACCGGCGTCGCTCGCGACACTCGCGGCCCTGTCCACCGCCGCGAACGACGACTCCGACCCATCGGTCCCTACGACGACGGTCTGGTAGGCGGCCATCGAAATCCTCCAGCAAGGTGTCTGACCTGGTGGCCGCAGGAGCATCCACGCGGGTGGAGAGCCCCGGCGCGGTCGCCTGCGACCCGGTTGGGGCTAGAGGTTACTCGCCAGTCGGTTTCGCTGCCGAGGTGCCGTTCGACCGGTTGCCCCCGCGCTGGACCGGTGACGGCGACGGCGTCTTCTGCGGGGCTTTCTGCGAGGTTTTCGCCTGCGTCTTCTGGGGCGGCTTCACCGCGGTGGCGCCGGTCTTCTCCTGCGGCAGTGGCTCGACCGCGGGTGCGGCGTCGCCGAGCGCGGCCGTCGCCTCGGCCAGCACACCGCGCGCCGAGGCGATCTGCTCAGCGATCGCCGAGCGCAGCGAACGGAGCGCTTCGACGCGTTCGGCGGCCTGGTTGATCCGGCGGTTCGACTCCTCGGTCGCCTCGCGGACCCTCCGGTGCGCCTCGTCGGACGCTTCGGCGATGCGCGCGTTGGCCTCGGTCGTGGACTCCTGCTTGCGCCGGTTCGCGTCGGCGACCGAGTCGCGGCGCCTGCGTTCGATCTCGTCGGTGGCGGTGGCCTCTTCCTCGGCGACCTTCTTCCGGATCGCCGCGGCCTCCTCGGTGGCCTCGCGGACCCGGCGCTCGGCCTCCGCCTTGCTGGTGGCCTCCTGCTCGGCGAGCACGCGCATGGCCTCGGTCCGCCTGGCCGCCATCGCGATCTCGAAGTCTTCTTCGACCTGCGTGCGGCGCTGCTCGGACTCGCGGTCGAGCCGGTCGCGCTCCTCCTTGGCCGTGCTGGTGATCTTCTCGGCCTCGGCGCGCGCGGTCTCCAGCACCTTGCGGTGCTCGGCTTCCATCTCCTTGCGGCGCGCGTCCAGCTCGGTCAGGAGCTGCTCGTACCGGGCGCGCATGGCGCTCGCGTCGGTCTCCGCCTTGGCGCGGATGTGGCCCGCCTCGGCTTCGGCGCGGGCGCGGGTGTCGGCCGCTTCGTCCTGCGCGAGCCGCAGCATGCGCTGCAGGCGCTCGGAAAGCCCTTCGAGGCTCGTCGGCGGCTGGGCCAGCCGGTCGACCTGGCCGCGGAGGTCGTCGATTTCGGTGCGGGAGAGTTCGAGCTGCCTCGCCAGGTCGCCCGCCTGCGCGATCGCGGCGTCGCGGTCGGCGGTGAGGAGCTTCAGATCGGCGTCCAGCCGCTCCAGATGCTCGTCGACCTGACCCCGGTTGTAGCCGCGCTTCGTCAGGTCGAAGCCGGCGCCCAGCGGTACAAGCTCCCGTTCGTCGCCAAGGCTCATGCCGAAAGCCTAGCCGTTCGGACCGGCACGGTCATGTCTGCATCGTGACCGGCCCGGCGACCCGGCCGGGACCATCGCGTGCGGGCTCCCGCGACCGGGTGAGTGCGCGGTCACCTGTGGTCACTAAAGGCTTCTGACGTGCTCTCGGGGAGATCGAGGCAACGTTCAGGGGCGGTTCGGGCAGGAACGTCGCCGAGTTCTTTTCGCGCCCTCGCCCCCGGCGCCAGAATTCGCGAGTCGGTTCGGACACCACGGAGGAGGCCCGCGATGGCGCTCGACGACAGCGCGCCGGGGACGCACGCGGTGTGCGGGCGGTTCGAAACGGCGTCGGCGACGGCGACGGCGAGGCTGGGCGCGGTCGGCGCGGAACTGGCTGCTCTGCGGAGCACCTGGAGGGGGATGGCCGCGCCGAAGTTCGGTCAGGCGATGGACGACTGGGCGCGGCAGGTGGAGATCGTGGTCGCCGAGCTCGATCGCATGGCGCTGGTGCTCGGCGGCACCAGGGCCGCGGGCCCGTGCGGGGCGTCTTCGTGCTGACCGTTTCGTCCCGCCAGGAAAGGAAGATCGCGGTGCCCGCCGATCGCCTCCGCTTCCCGATGGCAGAGCAGGCGCGGGAGTCCGTCGCGAGCGCCACCGACGAGATCCGCGCGCTCCTCGCCGAACTCGACCGCGAGGCGCGCGAGGGCATGGGGGAGTGGAGCGGCGAGGCGCGCGCCGCGTACGAGGAGTGCAAGGCGAGCTGGGACGCGGCGGCGGCCGGGATGCGGGTGTGCCTGCGCCGGGCGGACGACGCGCTGTCGGAGATCTCCGCGGGGTGCCAGCAGGCGGAGAGCACGGGCGTCACGATGTGGGCGGGTGACGGCCGCTGAGCGGGTGCCGCGGCGGTGGCGGGCGACGGGCCAGGGAGGGCCGCCCACCACCGCCGCGTTACTCCATTCGAGTGAACTGCGATTCTCCAACCGGATTCGCGACCTGGGAAAACCCGCCGACTTCACGGCTTTCGCGCCCGTCTGAAGGCTCCGTAGAGACATCGTGAAGTCGGCTCTCGCACACTTGGCGCCAGACGGTGCTGGTGACATTGAGTGCGGGAGGTACCAGATGGAACGCGTGCGAGTCGCGGTGCAGGCTTCGGACCCCATCACGCTGGCCGGGATCACCAGCTACCTCAAGTCGAGGCCGGAGATGCTCGTCGTGCCCCAGGCCGAGCTGAGCGAGACCGACGTGCTGGTGGTGGCGATCGACAAGGTCACCTCGGAGACGGTCGCGCTGCTGCGCGGCGGCAGCGGCGCGGTGGTGCCGAAGGTGCTGGTCACCTCGGACCTGAAGGAATCGGATCTGCTCACCGCGGTCGAGTGCCGCGTGGTCGCGGTGCTGCCGAGGGCGGCGGCGACCGGCGACCGCCTCGTCTCCAGCGTCGTCGCGGCCGCCGAGGGCGGCGGCGTGATGCCGAGCGACCTGCTCGGTGAACTGCTCAAGCACGTCCAGCGGCTCCAGCGCGAGGTGCTCGCCCCGCGCGGCATCGACCCGTCCGGGCTCAGCGCTCGCGAGGTCGACGTGCTGCGGCTGATGGCCGACGGCTGGGACACCGCCGAGATCGCCGACAAGCTCTGCTACTCCGAGCGCACCGTGAAGAACGTGATCTACGCGCTGACCAGCAGGCTCAAGCTGCGCAACCGGCCGCACGCGGTGGCCTACGCGCTGCGCGCCGGAATGATCTGACCCGGGCGTGGCTCGCGGGGGCCCGGTGCGGCAAGATCGGCACGGGGGCTGAGGGAAAGCCGACGACCTAGGGGCATTCATGCGATTCACCCGGCCGCGCCACACCGCTTTCGCCGCTTCCGTCGTGGCGGCGCTCGTGCTCGGCGGGTGCTCGGCGTCGGGGCAGGACCAGATCAAGCTCAGCGTCGCGACCTTCGGCGAATTCGGGTACGAATCCCTGTTCTCCGAATACGAGGCGCAGCACCCCGGGATCAAGATCGAGCCGAGGGTCACCGATTTCGACGCGCACCACAAGGGACTCGTCACCCAGCTCGCCGCGAACCGGGGCGCCGCCGACGTCGTCGCGATCGAAGAGCAGTACATGCCCCGGTTCCGGCAGACCCCGGACAAGTTCGCCGATCTGGCGGCGCTCGGCGCGAACGACCTGCGCGGCCAGTGGACGCCGTGGAAGTGGGACCAGGGGCTCGCCGGGAGCAAGGTGATGGGGCTCGGCACCGACATGGGCAGCCTCGCGATGTGCTACCGCAAGGACCTCTTCGCCGCCGCCGGGCTGCCGGCCGACCGCGAGCAGGTCGCGAAGCTCTGGCCGACCTGGGAGGCCTTCGCCGACGTTTCGGCCAGGTTCAGCCAGAAATCGCCGGGTGTCGCCTTCGCGGACTCCGCGGGCACCATCTACACCGCGATGCTCAACCAGTCCGACGAGAACTACTTCGCCAGGGCCGACGACGCGTTCATCGCCGACCGCAACCCGGCCGTCAAGCACGCGTTCGACCTCGCGGGCGGGATCGGCGCGGCGGGCCGCACCGCGAAGGTCACCACCTTCACACAGCCGTGGAACGTCGCGATCAAACAGGGCAGCTTCGCGACGATGACCTGCCCCGCCTGGATGCTGACGCAGATCCAGGAGGCGGGCGGCACCGGGCTGGCCGGGAAGTGGGACGTGACGAGCGTGCCCGGCGGCGGTGGCAACTGGGGCGGCTCGTACCTCACCGTGCCCGCGCAGGGCGCGCACCAGCGCGAGGCCTACGACCTCGCGCGCTGGCTCACCGCGCCCGAACAGGAGAAGAAGCTGTTCGAGCGCAAGAACATCCTGCCGAGCGAGCCCGCGGTGTACTCCGACCCTTCGGTGCTCGCGCACACCGACGCGTACTTCAGCGGTGCCCCCGTCGGCAAGCTGTTCGCCACCGCGGCCGATCACGTCCGGCCGAACTACCGCGGTCTCGCCGACGCCGACGCGCGCCCGCCGTTCGGGCAGGCGCTCGGCCGCGTCGAAGAGGGCAAGCAGAGCCTCCCCGACGCGTGGCAGCAGGCGGTGAACGAATCCCGCGCCGCCGTGTCCGCGCACTGACCGCGTGGCGGGGCGCTGGCGGGTGATCGGTGCGCGGTTCGACGCCCGCGTCACCCCGTTCCTGTTCATCGCGCCGTTCTTCGTGCTGTTCGCGGTGTTCGGGCTCTACCCGCTGCTGAGCACGCTGTGGATGTCCTTGCACCACTGGCAGCTCATCGGCGGCGACGAAGGGTTCGCCGGGCTCGCGAACTACGCCAGGCTGTTCGGCGACCCCAACTTCTACAACGCGTTGTTCAACACCGTCAGCATCTTCGTGCTCTCGACGGTGCCCCAGCTGCTTTCCGCGCTCGGGCTCGCGGCACTGCTCAACCGGCCGCTGCGGGCGGCGAGCGCGTGGCGCGCCGTGGTGCTGCTGCCGAACGTGGTGTCGGTGGTGGCGGTCGCGCTCGTGTTCGGCCAGCTCTTCGGCCGCGACTTCGGGGTGGTGAACTGGCTGCTCGGGCTCTTCGGCGCGGATCCCGTGTCGTGGGAGTCGCACCGCTGGTCCTCGCACTTCGCGGTCGCGCTGATGGTGATGTGGCGCTGGACCGGTTACAACGCGCTGCTGTACCTGGCGGCGATGCGGTCCGTGCCGGTCGAGCTCTACGAGGCGGCGGAGTTGGACGGCGCGTCGCGGTGGCGCACGTTCTGGTCGGTCACGGTGCCCTCGATCCGGCCGACGATCGTGTTCACCGTGGTGGTGGCGACCATCGCCGGGATGCAGCTGTTCGCCGAGCCGCAGCTGTTCGACAGTTCGGGGACGAAGGGGATCGGCGGGAACGAGCGGCAGTTCCAGACCGTCGCGATGTACTTGTACGAGAAGGGTTTCGCCTCGCTCGACGCCGGATACGCGGCGACGATCTCGTGGGTGCTGTTCGTGGTGTGCGCGGGCTGCGCGCTGCTGAACTTCTCCCTCGTCCGCCGGATCGCGGGGCGCGGCTGATGGCGCGCGCACGCCGAGGGCCGGGCCCGCTCGTCTACGCGCTGCTCGTCGCGGTGACCGTCGCTTCGGTTTTCCCGCTGTACTGGTCGTTCGTGGTGTCCTCGCGCGACAACTCCGCGATCGGGGAGAAGACGCCGCCGCTCGTCCCCGGCGGGCACCTCTTCGAGAACGTGGAGGCGGTGTTCGACAAGGCCGACTTCTGGCTCGCGCTGGGCAATTCCCTGATCGTGTCCACCACGGTGATGGTGTCGACGGTGGTGCTCGCGAGCTTCGCCGGGTTCGCGTTCGCGCGGTTGCGGTTTCCCGGCCGGAACTCGCTGTTCCTCGTGGTGCTCGGCACCGCGATGGTGCCCTCGCAGCTCGGCGTGATCCCGTTGTACATCGTGGTCAGCGATTTCGGCTGGTACAGCAGGCTCGAAGCGCTCATCGTGCCCGCGCTGGTCAACGCCTTCGCGGTGTTCTGGATGCGGCAGGCGTGCGAGGAAGCGGTGCCGGGGGAACTGGTGGACGCCGCGCGCGTCGACGGGTGCTCGCTGCTGCGCACCTTCTGGCACGTCGCGGTTCCCGCCATCCGGCCGCACGCGGTCGTGCTCGCGATGCTGTCGTTCATGACCGCGTGGAACGACTTCTTCTGGCCGCTGATCGTGCTCAACCCCAGCGACAGCCCGACCGTCCAGGTCGCACTGTCCACATTGGCCGGTGGGTACTTCACGGACTACTCGCTGATGCTCACCGGCGCCACGATCGGCGTGCTGCCGGTGATCGCGGTCTTCCTGGTGCTGGCGCGCAGGGTGGTCGGCGGCATCATGCGAGGCGGCCCGCTGAGCCTGCGCTGAGCGGGCCGCCTGGCGCGGTCAGGCGCCGGGGGAGCTGTGGTAGGCGTCCACCAGCCAGTGACCGTCGCGTTCGGACAGTGCCCAGGTGTCGAACGCCCACCCGGTGGCGGGCGGTTCCGCCGCGCCCGCCGGGATGGTCGCGCTGGTGGTGTTCACCACCGCCGTGTGCTCGCGGGGGAACCGCACGCGCCGGATCTCCGCCACCCCCTTCGTGCCCTTGCCGTCGCCCGCGAAGAGCGCTTCCATCGTCGCCCGCACGGCTTCCCGCCCGTCGAGGAACGAGCCGGGCAGGGTCGCGGTCGCGTCCTCGGCGTAGGCGCTGACGAACTCGTCCGCGTCGTTGCGCCCCCACGCCGCGTAGATCCCGTCGATCACCGCGCGCACCGCTGCTTCGTCGGTCATGGTCTTCCCTTCCTCCGAGTGCTTCCGGACAGGTAGACCGCGCGGGCACCGGAAAGGAATCGCTAGCGGGCGAGCCCCGGCAGGAGCGCGGCGAAGAGGATCCCCCACTCTTGGGTATATCGCGCTCAGCCGGAGGTGGCGGCGATCAGCTCGTCGCGGCCGCGGGCGCCGGTCTTTCCGAACACGGACTTCAGGTGGTCGTTGACGGTGTGCACGGACAGCCCGAGCGAGCGCGCGATCTGCTTGGGCATACCGCCTTCGTGCAGCCGTGCGAGGACCTGCTGCTCGCGCGCGGTGATGCCGTACCAGGCGCAGAACGACGGGAGCAGCTCGTCGCGGGTGGCCGCCCGCACGACGATCGCGACCTCCCCGCTGCCTTCGAGCGGCTGGCCGTGGCACGCGACCCACCGGCCGTGGCTCGCGGGCGGCCCGCAGACCAGCGGCTGGCCGCTGCGCGGGTCGGCGGCGTGCCGGCGCGCCTGGAGCGACAGCCCGGTGCAGTAAGCGGTGCCGGTGAAGTCGGAGGTCGCCCGGAACTGCTTGCGCCACAACGAAACCTGCGGCGTGGTGGCCCGCACCCGGTGATCGGCGCCGACGATGAGCACCCCCGGCGTGAGCCTCGGCGCGGACGGGACCAGCGGACCCGAGGTGACGTGCTCGCGCAGCACGGCCAGCAGCGGCCGGGTGAGGCGTGCCGCCGTGGTCACGTCGTCCTCGTCGAACGGGCTGCCGCCTTCCGCCCGCACCAGTTCGAGCACTCCCCACACGCCCTTGCCGTCCCGCAGCGCCAGTGTCAGCGCGCTGCCGACACCGTGCGAGGCGGGGCCCATGACCCCGCCCGGGACCTGGCGCGCGGCGAGCTTCGGCAACGGCAGCGGGTAGTCGCCCGCGTAGGCGCGGTGCAGCAGCGCCAACCCGAACGCGGGGTCGTACCCGTGCCAGAAGCTGAACGATCCCGCGTCGAACGCCGCCGCCGGGGTCGTGCCGACCAAGCGCAGCGCGTCGTGCGCGACCACGGGCGCGATCGCCTGGGAGAGCAGCTCTCCCAGGCCGTCCCCGCCGCACCGGGCCGACTCGCGAAGCTCCCCTGACCGGTCCACGCGCCCGAGTCTTCTCCGCCTTCGCCCCGGCGGCAACGGGGTTCACCCGGCGAGGATGGCGGCGACCTCGGGCGCGCGACCGGAGAGGCCGAAACCGGCGTGGCTGCACGCGAGCGAGTGCACCTCGAACGGGTTGCCCGGGGTGCGCGCGTCGGCCTGCTTGATCAGCAGGTCCTGCATCGCGGGCGGCATCGCCTGGTCCTCGGTCAGCCGGAGGTAGGTGTGCGGGACCCGACCCCACGTGGCCGGATCGATCACGTCGGTGCCGAAGTCGGCGATCTCGTCCGGTTCGAACCCGTTGAGCATCGCGAGGAACTGCTGGTCGGTGCCGTCGGCGAGGAGTGCCTTCTTCATCCCGGCGAGCACTTCGGCGTCCGCGGTGCGCCAGTTCCACCTCGTGACGCCGAGTACCTCGGGATCGCCGACCATCAGCGACCCGAAGGCGCCGAGCTCGGTCGCGGCGAACTCGGGCATCGCCAGGTACTCGGGAACCGTCCGGTCCACGCAGCACCACGCCGAGATGTAGACGAGCCGGTCGAGCAGCTCGGGCACCGCGTTGCCGACCGCGGTCAGCACCAGGCCGCCCCGGCTGGCGCCGACGAGCACCACCGGGCCGTGTTCGCGGACGCGCCGCACCACGCCGATCACGTGCGCGACCAGGTCCGAGTGCGTCACCAGCGCCATGGTCGACGGCGCGGTGGCGAAGGCCTCGATGTCCTGCGGCGCTTGGTAAGCCGCGGTGAACCCGGCCCCGGCGCCGTGGCCGGGGAGGTCGACGGCGAGGCCGCGGTGGCCGAGCAGCGCGAGCTCGCGCTGGATCGACGCCCAGTTGCGGGCGCTTCCGTTGGAACCGTGGACGAAGACGAAGGTCGGAGTCATGCCGTCGATGCTGGGCCACCCGCACCGATCGCGGATCCCCCGAAACTTGGGGATGGACGCGCGCTAGGCGAGCAGTCCGGCGAACCACGAACCGAGCGCGCGCTCGGCGTCCGCCCTCGCCTGCGCCGGGTCTTCGGCGGCGGCGATGAGGAGCGCCGCTTCGTTGAGTGCGCTGAGCACGAGCCTGGCCAGCACGTCGACCGGTTGCGGTGACAGCAGTCCTTCTTCGACGGCGCGGGTGATCGTGTCGGTGAGCACCCCGAGCCCGTGCTCGGCTTCGATGGCGCGCCAGTCGTCCCAGCCGAGCACCGCGGGGGCGTCGGTCAGCGCGATCTGCCGGATCTCGGGTTCCGCGCAGAGATCGAGGAACGCCTTCAGCGCGGCGAACACCCCGCTGGCGAGATCGGGCGCGGAGTCCGCCTCGGCGCTGACCTTCGCGGTGAACTCCGCTTCCACTTCGGTCACCACGGCGCGGAAGAGGTCCTTCTTGTCCGTGAAGTGGTGGTAGAGGGCGCCGCGCGTGACACCGGCGGTGCGCACGATCTCGTCGGTCGGCACCGCGTGGTAGCCGCGCGCGGCGAACAGGGCACGGCCCGCGGTGGTCAATGCCGACCTGGTGCTGCTGGAGCGATCCTGCTGACTGCGGCGCATGGCACGTCAGTCTGCCAAGGCGAAGACCCTTTCCGCCGCGAACCCGGTGATCAGCGCGCTCAGCGTGTCGGGGCGGTCCTCGGGGACGAACGTGTAGCTGTCGCCGATCTCGGTCACGGTGGCGTCCGGCAGCACCGCGGAAAGCCGCCGTGCCAGCGAAATCGGGAAGAGCCGGTCCTCAGAGGCCCACGCCAGCAGCACCGGGCGGTCGAACCCGCGCAGCTTCTCCGCCGCTTCGAGCGTGTACCGCTTGTCCACTCCGCGCAGGAACTTGCCCAGATCGCGCCGCACCTGCGCCGACTCCCACACCGGGTCGATGTAGGAGTGCACCGCGTCGAGCGGCACGGGGCGCTTCGCCACCCAGCCGAACGCGAGCGGGAGTGATCGCAGGAACCGGTTGCGCAACGCCGCCGCGAGCACCCGCATCGATCCGGGGATCCGCGCGATGCGGGGGAGCGGCGCGAAGATCGGCGGGAAGAAGTGTTCGAACGAATCCGACGGCGTCAGCACGACGCCCGCGATCCGCTCCGGGTGGTTCGCCATCAGGATCTGCGTGATCGCGCCGCCGGTGTCGTTGGCCACCAGCAGCACGTCGCGCAGGTCCAGTTCGGCGAGGAACTCGGCGATCAGCTTCGCCACGCCCGGCGGGGTCAGGTCCGCGTGCGCCGCCATCGGCGTGCGGTGCGAGCCGAGCGGCCAGTCGGGGGCGAGGCAGCGGTACCCGGCTTCGGCGACGCCGGGTACCACCGCCCGCCACAGATCCGCGTTGACCAGGAGTCCGTGCACGAACACCACGGGGCGGCCGGAGCCGGCCTCGACGTAGTCCAGCGTGCCTTGGCCCAGCCGGGCCTGACCGGTGCGTTCGAGCATGGTGCCCTCCTCGGATCGGATGGCCCCAGATTACATACAGGCAGTATGTATGTAAATGTCGATCAGAACAGGTACTGGTCGAAGTACCACTGCCCGCCGGTGGAGTAGCACGGCTCCGGGGTCAGTGGGTACGCCTTGCGCAGGCTTTCGCAGGTGGACTTGGCCGGGAACGGGCCGTGGCGGACGATCCCTTCGGCGCCTGCCGTCGTGGCCCCCGCCACGCCGCCCGCGGTCAGGAAGGCGGCCGCCGCGGCGAGGGCGACAGCGGCCGATCGGGTCCGGAACTTGGTCATGCTCGCTCTTTTCGTTCGAGAGGAACTCGGGGAACAAGCACAGCAGGCGCCGCTTACACGACGCTGACGATCACGGGCGGGATCGGTGCGGGCGCTCAGTGCCACGGTTCGACGGCTTTGCCGCCGAACCCGATCGTCGCCTGCGCCCGCCTGGCCGCGGTATCGCACGAAATCGCGTTCCGCGTGGGCAGCACGTCGTCGAGGAAGGCGAAGTCGGGACGCCGGTTTTCCCGGTGCCAGCGGGAAATCTCGGCCCAGCCCGGTGCGGCGAGGCCGCCGCCGAACTGCTGCACCGACAGTGCCGCGGTGAGCGAGGCGAACCGGAGCCGTTGCGGCAGCGGCCATCCGGCGAGCGTGCCCGCGACGAATCCCGCGCCGAACACGTCACCGGCCCCGGTCGCGTCGAGCGCGTCGGTCGGCAGCGCGGGGACCCGCGCGGATTCCCCGGTGGTGGCGTCGGTCGCGAGCACGCCCTCGCCGCCGCAGGTGATCACCGCGACCGGCACCAGTTCCGCGAGCGCGGCCAGCGCCGCTTCCGGGGTGTCCGTCCTGGTGTACCGCATCGCCTCGACGCGGTTCGGCACGAAGGCGTGGCAGCAGGCGAGCTGGTCGAGCAGCTCCGGTGCCCATTCCTCGGACGGGTCCCAGCCGACGTCGGCGAAGACCATGCTGCCCGCGGCGTGCGCCTGCCGAACCCAGTCCTCGGTGTCCCTGCCGATGTGCACCACGGTCGCCCTGCTCGGCGGCGGCGAGCCGGTGAGCTCGGTCAGCGGCACCGGCGGCGCGTGCCCGTGCGTCACCATCGCGCGGTCGTGGTCGTAGGCGAGGGACACCGTGACCGGAGAGTGCCAGCCGGGGAACCGGCGCGAGCGCGACAGGTCGACGCCTTCCTGGCGTTCGAGCACGTCCCAGCAGTAGCGGCCGTAGAGATCGGTGCCGAACGCGGCGGCGAGCGAGGTGCGGAGGCCGAGCCGTGCCAGCGCGATGGCGAGGTTCGCGATACCGCCCGGCCCCGATCCCATCCCGCGCGTCCACACCTCGGTACCCGGTGCCGGCGGCTGGTCCATACCGGTGAAGACCAGATCGAAGAACAGCAGCCCGGACAGGAAGACGTCCAGATCCGCCGGGTGCGGAGGGTCCGCCGAACCAGTCACGTGCCCCTCCCGGACGCTGATCAAGTCCCGGTACGAGGATGCGCCCCGAGCCCGGCTTTGGCAAAGTTTCCCAGCGGGTGTGGAGGTGGGCATGAAGCTGGCGATCCTCGGTGGCGGCGGTTTCCGCGTGCCGCTCGTGCACGCCGCGCTGCTCACCGGACGCGGTGCGGGCGTGGTGACCGAACTGGTGCTGCACGACGTGGACGCGGGACGGCTCGCCGCCGTCGCGACCGTGCTGGCCGAGCAGGCACGCGGTGCCGAAGGCGCGCCCTCGGTCACCACCACGACCGATCTCGCCACCGCACTGTCCGATGTGGACTTCGTGTTCTCGGCTGTCCGGGTCGGCGGGATGCGGGGCAGGCAGTTCGACGAACGGGTCGCGCTCGCCGAAGGCGTGCTCGGGCAGGAGACCGTCGGCGCGGGCGGGATCGCCTACGGCCTGCGCACCGTGCCGCTCGCGGTCGAGCTGGCGCGCCGGATCGCCGAGCTGGCGCCGGGGGCGTGGGTCATCAACTTCACCAACCCGGCCGGGATGGTCACCGAGGCGATGGCACCGGTGCTGGGCGGCAGGGTGATCGGCATCTGCGACTCGCCGGCGGGCCTGTGCCGCCGGGTGGCGAGGGCGATCGGCGTCGCCGAGGACGGCGCGTGGTTCGACTACGCCGGGTTGAACCACCTCGGCTGGCTGCGCGGGGTGCACGTCGGCGGGGTCGACGTGCTGCCGGAGCTGCTCGCCTCGCCCGCGGTGGAAACGTTCGAGGAGGGCAGGCTCTTCGGAGCGGAATGGCTGCGCCTGCTCGGCGCGGTGCCGAACGAATACCTGCACTACTACTATTCCCCGCGCGAAGCCGTGGCCGCGGCCGGTGACGGTACTTCCTCGCGCGGCTCGGTCCTGCTGGCGCAGCAGCGCGAGTTCTACGCCTCGCCCGGACTGGGCACGTGGGAGCGCGCCCGTGCCGAACGCGAGGCCACCTACCTCGCCGAGGCGCGCGACGAGGCGCGCGACCCCGAAGACCTCGAGGGCGGCGGGTACGAACGGATCGCGATCGCGCTCATGCGCGCCATCGCCCGCGATGAGCGCACGACGCTGATCCTCAACGTGCGCAACGGAACCGCACTGTCCGGAGTGGACGAAGACGCGGTGGTCGAGGTGCCGTGCGCGGTCGGCGCGTTCGGCGCCCGCCCGATCGGCGCCGGCAGGCTGCCCGGTCACGCGCTGGGTTTGGTCCACGCGGTCAAGTCCGTGGAGCGGTCCGTGATCGAGGCCGCGGCCACCGGTTCGGCCGACGCCGCGGTGCGGGCGTTCGCGCTGCACCCGCTCGTCGATTCGGTGGCCGTGGCGCGCCGCCTCCTCGACGGCTACCGCGCCGCGCACCCTCAACTGTCCTATTTGCACTGACCGGGGGAGGCGGGCTGACGCGGGGAACGACCGCATGGGGGTTACGGTCTTCCTCGCGCCAGCCCTGGATCCCGGCTCGTGCCGGGCGGCTCTCCCCAGTGCCGCGGTTTCGCTGGATGGAATATCCAGTTAACATCGACGGTGCACAGCATAGGACAGACTGCGGTGCTCATGTCAACTGAAACGAACATTCTCCGGTCTCGCCGCTGGTACCGGACTCGGCGGCCAAAGAAGGGGTGATCGTGTCCGCGCAATCGGACGGCTTGCCGTTCACGGATTCGTCCGAGCTCAGAGCCAAGGGCAGGACGGCGGCGCAGATCTTCGGCATCAAGCTCAACCACCTCCGGCGCACCGTGCCGCGCCGGGTGGACGAGGACGGCACCCGGCACTACTACACCCTCGAAGACGTCGCGAACGCCATCGGAGTGACCAGGCAGTACGTCAGCAAACTGGAACAGGGCGCGGTCGCCAACGGCATGGTGATGAACAAGGCGGAGCGGCTGGCCGAGCTGTTCGACGTGCCGGGGAGCTACTTCTTCGACAACGAAGCGAGCAAGGTCATCAACGCCGAGATCGACGCGATCAGGGCGATCGCGGCCGCGGGGCCCGAGGCCGCGATGGCACTGCGGGTGCTCGGCCACCGCGCGTCGACGAGCCCGGAGGACATGCCGCGGCTGCTGGCCGCGCTGCGCTCGGTCACCGAGGGCGCGGGGCCAGCCGGGGAAGTGGACTGAACCACTGTCAGTGCCGGACGGCGTCCGCGGCCACCGCCCATTTCGTCCCCGCCAGTGGTGCGGGCGCGAGCCCAGCCGAGTCCAGCAATCGGGCGACCTTCGCTTCGGCGGTGGCGGGAATGAGACCGGCGACCGGTTCGGAAAGGGCGCCTTCCCCGATGCCCGCCGAATTGCACGCGGCCGGGCCGCTGTTTTCGTTGAGCTCCTTCAGGGTGGTTTCGACGCGGTGCGCGTCCGCGGCGGGGCGCCCCGTTTCGCCTGCCCATTTCGCGATAACGGGCGCCAGGTATTCGGGGGAGGCGAACCCGCTTTCCGGGTTGTCCGCGTCGTGCATGGCCGAGGTGTCGAGCGTGCGGGCCATCGCGGCGGCGTAGAGCATGGTGGCCCAGTCCGCGCCGTTCGGGGAGGACGCCTCCAGTACCGCGACCGCGCTGGTGCCGATCGTCGCGACCAGCACCGGGGCACTCGTCTCCACGACGAGCATCGCCCGTATCGCGCGGAGCTGCCCGAAGGTGTCCGCGCCGCACCGGCTCGGCGTCGCGCGGGCGGCGATGGCGAGCACCTGCCAGCCGTCGTCGTCGATCCCGCCGAGCTCCGGGTCCCACCGCCGCAGTGGTTCGAACCGGGTCAACGGCAGCTCGGCTCGCCCCAGAACGAAACTACCGGTGAATGACATGGGCCTTCCTCGGGGACCGAGCGGGATCAGGTGTTCGATGATCACGACTGCGGTGATCACTCTGACCGATATCGCGCGGCCACGGTATCCGGCAATGGGGTTGTCCGCATCGGCCGCGGCCAATTCTGGGTAATAATCCGCTTTCCCGGCAACGGGTCCGGGCGCGAATCGACGTGCGCGTCCAGATGACTTGGCGCTGGGGGAAGCGCTCTCGGTGTCCATTGACGATAGTCCCGGTACGGCTATACTGACCGCTGCTGATCGAAGGCATGGCCTTCACGTCAACTTCGATCGTGCGGCCCGCTCTCGGCGCCC
The DNA here is from genome assembly GCF_018736145.1 of Amycolatopsis sp. CA-230715. Classification (GTDB taxonomy): domain Bacteria; phylum Actinomycetota; class Actinomycetes; order Mycobacteriales; family Pseudonocardiaceae; genus Amycolatopsis. The sequence goes on along the minus strand of NZ_CP059997.1, from coordinate 1,994,135 downwards.
GAGGCGTGGTCGGTCCGTGGACCACAGGCCGCGAGGTCTGTGCGCAACGGCGGCGCGTCGTTCCGTTTCCCCGCTCGCGGGTGCTCGGGCGCGCCCGCCCGTCCGCCGAGTGAGGGGCCGATCCGCGTGCGCGAACAGGACCGGACGCAGCGCCACTGGACGCAGCGTCGCGAGGGATCGGACGGCACGGCGGAACGCGTGCGATGGCGGCGCTCGCCCGCCCCGCCCTCGCTCGAACCGGGTGATCCGGGAGAACGCCGCCCCACCCGCCGCCGCGACGGGATGATCCCGCAGCGCCGCCGCCCCTCGCCCGCCGACGCGTGCCACCGGTTCGTGCGGGAGTTCGCGCTGCCCGCGGAGTTCGGCGTCCCCGAACTCGTCGAACGGGCCGTGGCGATGCGGGGCGGGCGCCCGATCGAGGTCAAGGCGGCCGATCTGGCGGGCACCACGCCGACCGGGATGGTCGTCTCGCGTCGCGGCCACGACGTGATCCTCCACCCGGAGACCGCCACCCCGGTGCACCGCAGGCACATCGTCGCCCACGAGATCGCCCACCTGATGCTCGGCCACGACGGTCACACGGTGCCAGAGGACGTGGCGGAGCTCTGCCGCGCCACGGTCGCGCCGCACCTGACGGACGGGCTGATCCGGCGCCTGCTCGGCAGGACCACGTTCGCCGAGGCGGGGGAGCACGACGCCGAACTGGCCGCGACCTTGTTGTGCCGCCCCGATTTCACCCGCCCGCCGCTGGCGGAGTGGGCGGAGGCGGTGCTGGAGGAGATCGAGTTCCTGCGGAGCACGATCACCGCTCCGTTCCCCGAGATCGTCCTCAGTGGACTCGGGGACGCCGATCTGGGGACCCGCCTGTACCGGGCGGTCATCGAGATCAGGGACGCGCGGCTCAGGCTCCTGCCCTACGTGCCCGCCGGGGTCGCCACCGCGGTGGACCGGGTGTGCCGGGCGGCGGGCGCCGGCGTCGCCGAGCGCGAAGCGGTGCGCGTCGCGGCGGAGATCACCCTCGGGCTGGACGGGTACGCCGCGGGCAGGCGGACCACCGGTGTCCGGGTCGGCGCGCAGCACCGCGAGCCGGTCTGCCGCACGGTGCGCGACGAGGCGGAGTTCCTCGCCGGGGTCGCACTCGCCTTCGATGGCGGGTTGGTCGCACAGGTGCGGTGTTCTTTATCGGGCGGCGAAATTTGCGCTGCCAGGGCGCGGCACCCGTGGTGATCTGCTCGTTCACCTCCGGTTCGCCCTGACTCGTCCGCCTACAACTCCGAGTGCCGCGAGGTCCGGGCCGAAGGCGCGGCCATTGCCAGGACGACCACAACGGCGATCCGGTGCGCCCCGCGCGCCGGGAGCGTGCAGTCGGGCGCAGGGCCGCCAAGGCCCTCTAAATTTGCGATGGCAGGGCGCCATCACGACTAACCGGCGGTTCACTTTGAGTGCCGCGCCCTGGCTGCGCAAATTTTGCCGCCCGATAGACAACACCGTAGTCGCCGATGGCGGGTTCGAGCACGGCGTAGGCTTCTTCGGCGGTTTCGGCGAGCGAGCGAAGGTTTTCGGCCCGGTCCTCGCCCGCGACGCTGCGGCGCAGCGCGTGGTGGAACAGCAGGCGGTTCACCGCGGCGAGCTGCGCGGCCACGAGTTTCGGCACGATGCCGTCGTCCCCGGACTCCGCGGCCAGCTGCGCGGCCAGTTCCGCTTCGGCCTGGTCGTGGAGTTCGCGGAGCCTGGCCAGCAGCACCGGGCTCTCGCACACCATCCTCGCCCACGAGGAGTCGGTGCCACCGAGGGTGTCGTCCCGGCATTCGACCCTCGTCGTGTACTCGCGGCGGAGCGCTTCGAGCACGGACGTCCCCGGTTCGCGGGCCGCCGCGGTCTTCGCCAGGTGCGTGCGCATCTGCTCGGCGAGGTCGAACACCAGGTCTTCCTTCAGCGGGAAGTGGTTGGTCACCGTCATCCTGGCGACCCCGGCCGCGGCGGCGATCTCCGCGATCGTCACGTTCCCGAAGCCCCTTTCCTCGAACAGTTCCGTCGCCACGTCCGAGATCAGCTGGCGCGTCTGGCGCTTGGCGCGGTCCCGGAGCCGTTCTGCCGTCATGCGAGCCACTGTACCGCTCCGTTGGCTCTGACCCATTAAATGTACTTGACCTAGTCGGTAGGTCGCACCTAATGTCTGGACCGAGTCAAAAACGATGAGTGAAAGGACCCGGTCCGTGACCACATCAGCGGCGCCGCCCGCGCCAGACCGCCTCGACCCCCGGCTGATCCGGATGGGGCTGGTGCTCGGCAGCGCGCCGATCCTCGCCGGTATCGACGCGACCGCGGTCGGCATCGGGCTGGGCGGGATGGCGCGCGACTTCGGGGCCGCGCTGGCCGACGTGCAATGGGTCGCCACCGGCTACCTGCTGGCGATCGCGCTGGTTATGCCGGTGTCGGGCTGGGTGAGCGAGCGCTTCGGCGCGCGCCGGATGTGGCTCACCGCGGTCGGGTTGTTCACCCTGGGCTCGGTCCTGTGCGGGTTCGCCTGGTCGCTGCCGTCGCTGCTGGTGTTCCGCACGCTGCAGGCCGTCGGCGGTGGCCTGATGAACCCGATCGGGCAGACCATCGTGGCGAAGGCGGCCGGCCCCGCCCAGATCGGCAGGCTGATGAGCCTGTTGTCCGCCTCGATCACCTTCGCGCCGGTGCTGGGGCCGATCCTCGGCGGCGCGCTCGTCGAGGACGCCGGGTGGCGCTGGATCTTCTTCCTGAACCTGCCGATCTGCCTCGTCGCGCTGCCGCTGGCGGCGAAGCTGGTGCCGAAGGACGGCGAAGACCGGAACACCGGGAACCGGTTCGACCTGCTCGGCCTCGCGCTGCTTTCGCCCGGCCTGGCGGGCGTGGTCTACGGGCTCTCGGACGTCGAAGGCGGCGGGCTCAGCTCGGCGGGGATCGCGGTGCTCGTCGCGGGGGCGGCGCTGATCGGCTGGTACGTGGTGCACGCGCTGCGGAAGAAGGGCCTGCCGCTGATCGACGTCCGGCTGTTCGCGCGGCGCGGGTTCACCGTCGCCAGCGTCACCGCCTTCGTCGCGGGGGCTTCGCTGTACAGCTCGATGGTGCTGCTTCCGCTGTACTACCAGCAGATCCACCACGCGGACAGCCTCCAGGTCGGCCTGCTCCTCGTGCCCCAGGCGCTCGGGACCGCCGCGGGCGCGTTCGTCGCGGGCATGCGGGCCGATCGGCGCGGGTACCGCGCGGTGGTGACCGGCGGTGTGCTCCTCGCGCTCGTGGGCACCGTCCCGTTCGCGCTGACCGGGTTGCCGGGCTGGCTGTTGTCGGTGGCGCTGTTCGTCCGCGGTGCCGGGCTGGGCGCGGTGATGGGGCCGACGATGGGCGCGGCCTACGCGAGCGTCGAGCCGCACCAGACGGCGCGCGCGGCCGGCGCGGTCAACGTGGTGAACCGGATCGGCGGCTCGCTGGGCACCGCGATCCTCATGATGGTCCTGCTCGGCCAGGGCACCGGCGCGGAAACGGCCTACGGCACCACGTTCTGGTGGGCGATCGCGCTGTCCGCGGTGGCGGTCGTGCCCGCGCTGTTCTTCCCCAAGCGGCGCGCGTGACTCAGTCCGGCAGGTGCGGCACGGTGATCCCTTCGTCGCGGCCGAGCAGGGCGGCCCTGGTGACCGCCTTGCTGCCGTAGCGGTCCCGCAGGGTGTCGAGCGCGGTGTCGAGTGCGCCTTCCGCGTGCTCCTCGAACGGGAGCACCAGCTGCACCGACCCTTCGTTGTCCAAATTGGACAGTGCGAAGCCGATGAGGGTGAGGCCCTTCTCGTCGATCGTCGGCTGCGCCGCGCCGAGCAGCGACCGCGCGGCGGCGAGGATCGCGCCGGTGTGCATCGTCGGCTGGGACAGCGTGCGGGACCGGGTGGCCCTGGTGAAATCGGCGAACCGCATGCGCAGCGTGACGGTGCGGCACACCCGTTTCGCCGCGCGGAGCCTGCGCGCGAGCCGGTCGACGAGGGAGGTGAGGATCGCGTCCAGTTCGGACGGTGGTCTCGGCCTGCCGCCGAGCGCCCGCTGCGCGCCGATCGACCGCCGCCGCCTGCCGGGCCGCACCGGCCGCGGGTCGTGGTTCAGCGCCAGCGCGAGCAGGTGCCTGCCCGCCGCGCGCCCGAGCATCGAGACGAGTTCGCGCTCGCCGAGCGCCGCGAGATCGCGCACCGTGGCGATGCCGCGGTCGTGCAGCTTCCGCGCGGTCACCTTGCCGACGCCCCACAGCCGTTCCACCGGCAGCGGGTGCAGGAAGGCCAGCTCGCCGTCGTGCGGGACGACGAGCAGCCCGTCCGGTTTGGCGACCCCGCTGGCCACCTTCGCGAGGAACTTGGTCCGCGCCACGCCGACCGTGATCGGCAGCCCGACCCGCGCCAGCACGTCCGCGCGCAGCCGGGCCGCGATCTGCGACGGCGACCCCGAGATCTTCGCGAGCCCGCCCACGTCGAGGAACGCTTCGTCGATCGAGAGCCCCTCGACGAGCGGGGTGGTTTGCTCGAAGACCTCGAACACCGCCTTGCTCGCTTCGGCGTAGGCGGACATCCTCGGCGGCACCACCACGGCGTGCGGGCACAGCGTGCGCGCCTGCCTGCCGTTCATCGCGGTGCGCACGCCGTACGCCTTCGCCTCGTAGCTCGCGGCCAGCACGACCCCGCCGCCGACGAGCACCGGGCGCCCGCGCAGGGCGGGATCGTCCCGCTGCTCGACCGACGCGTAGAACGAGTCCAGATCGGCGTGCAGAATGGGGCCTTCGATTATCGGCACGAACACATGTTCGCATCGGAGGCCGACATTATCGACCGATCCGGGGGTTTCCACCCGCGCGATCCCGGGTAACTCGGCGGAGCGCGAAGCGTCGAACACAGGAGGTCACGGTGGCGATTGCGACGGTCAACCCGGCGACCGGCGAACGGGTCCGGTCGTTCGACCCGCTCACCGAGGGGGAGATCGAGGAGAAGCTGGCCAAGGCCGCGGCGGCGTTCCGCGCGTACCGGAAGACCACCTACGCCGAACGGGCCGCCCTGCTGCGCCGCGCCGCGGACATCCTCGACGACGAGGCCGACGAGCTGGCGCGGCTCGCGACCCTGGAAATGGGCAAGACGCTGGGGGCCGCGGTCGCCGAGGTGCGCAAGAGCGCGCTCGGCTGCCGGTGGTTCGCCGAGCACGGGGAGGCGATGCTGGCCGACCAGCCGTGGCCGATCGAGGACGGCACCGTCTACACGCGATACGAGCCGCTCGGGCCGGTGCTCGCGGTGATGCCGTGGAACTTCCCGTACTGGCAGGTGTTCCGGTTCGCCGCGCCCGTGCTGATGGCGGGCAACACCGGCCTGCTCAAGCACGCTTCGAACGTGCCGCAGGTGGCGCTCGCGATCTCCGACGTGCTGCGCCGCGCCGGATTCGCCGACGGCGTGTTCCAGACGCTGCTCGTGCCGTCGTCGGAGATCGACGGGATCATCGGTGACGAGCGGGTGCGCGCGGTGACGCTGACCGGGAGCGAGCCCGCGGGCAGGGCGGTCGGCGCCGCGGCGGGGCAGCACATCAAGGCGAGCGTCCTCGAACTCGGCGGCAGCGACGCGTTCATCGTGATGCCCTCGGCCGATCTCGAGGCGGCCGTGGCGAACGCGGTGGAATCCCGCCTGCTCAACAACGGCCAGTCGTGCATCAACGCGAAGCGCTTCATCGTGCACGCGGACGTCTACGACGAGTTCCTGGAGAGGTTCGTCGCGAAGATGGCGGCGCTGAAGCTCGGCGACCCGATGGCGCCGGACACCGAGCTGGGACCGCTGTCCTCACCGGATGCTGTGGAGACCCTGCACCAGCAGGTCACCGACACCGTCGCGGCCGGGGCGAAGCTGCACACCGGCGGGAAACCGGTGGAGGGACCGGGCAACTACTACCCGGCGACCGTGCTCAGCGACATCCCGGACGGTTCGCCAGGCCACCACGAGGAGTTCTTCGGCCCGGTGGCGCTGGTGTGGCGCGCGGACTCTGCCGACGACGCGATCCGGATCGCCAACGACTCGCCGTTCGGCCTCGGCGGCAGCGCGTGGACCGCCGACGCCGAGGAGCAGCGGCGGTTCGTCACCGAGGTGGAGACGGGCATGCTGTACGTCAACAAGTACACCGCCTCCACCCCGGAGGTTCCCTTCGGTGGCGCCAAGAGCTCCGGTTACGGCAGGGAACTCGCCGATTTCGGCCCGAAGTCGTTCGTCAACGCGAAAACCGTCTGGATCGCTTAGCGGTTCGTGAAGGCAGGCTTCCGCTTTTCGGTGAACGCGGCCATGCCCTCCTTCTGGTCCGCGGTGGCGAAGGTGCCGTGGAACACGCGCCGTTCGAACAGGATGCCTTCGGTGAGGCCGGTTTCGAACGCGCGGTTCACCGCCTCCTTCGCCATCATGGCCGCGGGGGTGGACATCCCGGCGATCTTCTCCGCGGTCGCCAGCGCCTCGTCGAGCAGCGAGTCCGCGGGCACGATCCGCGACACCAGCCCGGCGCGCTCGGCCTCTTCGGCGTCCATCATCCGGCCGGTCAGGCACAGCTCCATCGCCTTCGCCTTGCCGACGGCCCTGGTGAGCCGTTGCGATCCGCCCATCCCGGGGATCACGCCGAGGGTGATCTCCGGCTGGCCGAACTTCGCGGTGTCGGCGGCGAGCAGCACGTCGCACATCATCGCCAGCTCGCACCCGCCGCCGAGCGCGTACCCCGCGACGGCGGCGATCAACGGCGTGCGCACGCGCGTCAACGCGTCCCAGCCCGCGAACCAGTCGGCGGCGTAGACGTCGCTGAAGGACTGCGGCTGCATTTCCTTGATGTCGGCGCCCGCGGCGAACGCCTTCGCCGAGCCGGTCAGCACGATCGCGCCGATCTCGCGATCGCGGTCCAGTTCCGCGGCCGCCTCGGTGACCTCGCCCATCACCTGCTGGTTCAACGCGTTCAACGCCTTGGGGCGGTTGAGGGTGATAAGGCCGACGCCGGGGGCGGGCCGGGTGACGAGAATGGTGTCAGGCATCGAGGCCGTCCTTTCGGATCGAGGTGATGATCGCCGAGAAGTCGCGGCCAGGACCGTCCTCTCCGACGAACGCGGCGTACTGCTCGGCGGCCGCGCGGGCGAGCGAGGTCGGCACGCCGTGCTCGTCGGCCGCCGATCGCGCGAGCCGGAGGTCCTTGAGCATCAGGCCGCTGGCGAACCCGCCCTGATAGCCGCGATTGGCGGGGCTGGCGGGCACCGGGCCCGGCACGGGGCAGTTCGTGGTCAGCGCCCAGCACTGACCGGACGCGGTCGAGGCGACGTCGAACAGCGCCTGGTCGGTCAGCCCGAGCGAGCGGCCGAGCGCGAACGCCTCGCTCACCGCGATCATGGACACGCCGAGGATCAGGTTGTTGCAGATCTTCACCGCCTGCCCCGATCCCGGCCCTCCACAGTGGACGATCCGCTGGCCCATCGCGGCCAGCAGCGGGTTCGCGGCGGCGAAAGCCGGTTCGCCGCCGCCGACCATGAAGGTGAGCGTGCCCGCCTCGGCGCCGACCACGCCGCCGGACACCGGTGCGTCCGCCGCGAGGTGCCCGGCGTCGGTGACCAGCTTCGCGGCGGCCCGCGCGTCGGCGACGTCGATCGTCGAACAGTCCAGGAACAGGGTGCCGGGGGAGACGTGCGGCAGCAGTTCCGCGTAGCAGTCGAGCACGTGCTTGCCGCTGGGCAGCATGGTGAGCACCGCTGCCGCCCCGCGCACCGCGTCGACGGCGCTCGCCGCCGTCGTGATCCCGGCGCGCTCGCGGGCCTCGGGAACCGGGTCGAACCCGGTCACCGCGTGCCCCGCCGCCGCGAGGTTGGCGGCCATCGGGCCGCCCATGTTGCCGAGCCCGAGGAACGCGATCACCGGCCCGCCTCCCATTCGTCTTCGAGCGGGGCGAAGAAGCTCGCCACGAGATCGTCGCCGACTTCGCCGAGCGTGCCGGGCGACCAGCGCGGGTTCCGGTCCTTGTCGATGATCTGCGCGCGGATCCCCTCGGCGAGATCGGGGGAGCGCAGCGCCGCCGACGACACGCGGAACTCCTGCGCCAGCACGGTTTCGAGATCCGGCAGCGCCTTCGCCGTGCGCAGTGCCCGCAGCGTGACCTTGAGCGAGGTCGGTGACTTCCCGGCGATTTCCTTGGCCGCGGACGACGCCGCTTCACCGGAACCGCTGAGCCGTTCGAGGATCTCCTCCACGGTGTCCGCGGAGTAGCACGCGTCGATCCAGTCGCGCTGCCTCGCCAGTTCGCTTTCTGGCGCGGGCTCGGCGAAGGACCGCACGGTCTCGCCGTTCGCCAGTGCTTCGGCGAGTTCGCCGAGCCGTCCACTCGGGACGTAGTAGTCCGCGAGTCCGCAGTAGATCGCGTCGGCGCCGGAGATCTGGCCCGCGGTGAGGGCGATGTGCGTGCCGAGCTGCCCCGGCGTCCGCGAGAGCAGGTAGGTGCCGCCGACGTCCGGCACGAACCCGATCCCGGTCTCCGGCATGCCGATCCTGGACCGCTCGGTGACCACGCGCACGGAGCCGTGCGCGGAGACGCCGACACCACCGCCCATCACGAGCCCGTCCATCAGCGCGACGTACGGCTTGGGGTACCGCGCGATCCGGGCGTTGAGCCGGTATTCGTCGGCCCAGAACGGCAGCGACGCGGTACCGCCGGAGCGCGCGTCCTGGTAGATCGCGCGGATGTCGCCGCCGGCGCAGAGCCCGCGTTCACCGGCCCCGTCGATCAGCACGGCGCGGACGAGGTCGTCGCCAGCCCAGTCGTCGAGCACCGCGCCGAGCACGCGCACCATGTCGTGGGTGAGCGCGTTGATCGCCTTCGGCCGGTTCAGGGTGATCCTGCCCAGTCCGTTGTGGACGGAGGTGCGCACTTCGGTCATCAGGCCGCTCCCAGCATCGAGCGGGACACGATGACCCGCATGATTTCGTTGGTACCTTCGAGGATCTGGTGCACGCGCAGGTCGCGCACGATCTTTTCCACGCCGTACTCGGCGAGGTAGCCGTAGCCGCCGTGCAGCTGCAGCGCTTGGTTGGCCACTTCGAACCCGGTGTCGGTGGCGAACCGCTTGGCCATCGCGCACAACTGGGTGGCACCCGGTTCGCGTCCATCGAGCGCGTCAGCCGCCCGCCAGAGCAGGGTCCGCGCCGCCTCCAGTTCGGTGCGCATGTCCGCGAGCCGGAACCGCAGCGCCTGCGCGTCGGACAGCTTCGCGCCGAACGCCTCCCGGTCGCGCAGGTGCGCGATCGCCTTGGCCAGCGCGGCTTCCGCGCCGCCGAGCGAGCACGCGGAGATGTTGAGCCTTCCCCCGTCCAAAGCGGACATCGCGACCCGGAACCCGTCGCCTTCCGCGCCGAGCCGGTTCTCCACCGGGACGCGGGCGCCGTCGAAGATCACCTGGCGCGTCGGCTGCGCGTTCCAGCCCATCTTGATCTCGTTGGCGCCGAAGGAAACCCCCGGTGTGTCCCGGTCGACGACCAGTGCCGAGATCCCGTGCGGTCCCGGCACCCCCGTCCGCACCAGCACTACGTACACATCGGACGCACCGGCGCCGGAGATGAACTGCTTCACGCCGTCCACGACGTAGTGGTCGCCGTCGCGAACGGCCCTTGTGGACAGTGCGGCCGCGTCCGAGCCCGCGCCGGGTTCGGTGAGGCAGTAGCTGCCGAGCGCGTCCATCGTGCACAGCCGGGGCAGGATCCGGTGGCGCTGCGCGTCGTCGCCGAACCGGTCGATCATCCAGCCGACCATGTTGTGGATGGACAGATAGCCCGCGATCGACGGGCAGCCGGTGGCGAGCGCCTCGAAGATGAGCGCCGCGTCCAGCCTGCCGAGTCCGGAGCCGCCCGCGTCCTCGGCGACGTACACCCCGCCCATGCCGAGCTGTGCCGCCTTGCGGAGCACGTCGACGGGGAAGTGCTTGGCCTGGTCCCATTCCAGCGCGTGCGGGGCGAGGTGCTCCGCCGCGAAGTCCGCGGCGGTCTCGCGCAATGCGCGCTGCTCGTCGGAGAGTCTCATCGTCGCCTCAGCTCATCGTCGGGATGACGAAGCTGGCGCCTTCCTTGACGCCGCCGGGCCAGCGCGAGGTGACGGTCTTGGTCTTGGTGTAGAACCGGATCGAGTCCGGCCCGTGCTGGTTGAGATCGCCGAAACCGGACCGCTTCCAGCCGCCGAAGGTGTGGTAGGCGATCGGCACCGGGATCGGCACGTTGACGCCGACCATGCCGGTGTTCACGCGGCTGGTGAAGTCGCGCGCGGTGTCGCCGTCACGGGTGAAGATCGCGACGCCGTTGCCGTACTCGTGTTCGCTCGGCAGCCGCAGTGCTTCCTCGTAGTCGGCGGCGCGCACGATGCTCAGCACCGGGCCGAACACCTCTTCTCGGTAGATCCGCATGTCCGGTGTCACGTGATCGAACAGCGTCCCACCGAGGAAGAACCCGTTCTCGTGGCCGGGAACCACGTGGTTCCTGCCGTCCACCACGAGTTCGGCACCTTCGTCCACACCGGACTGGATGTAGCCGGTCACCCTGGCCACCGCGTCGGCGGTGACGAGCGGGCCGAAGTCGGCGGTCTCGTCGAGGGAGGCGCCGATCTTCAACGCGCGCACCCGGTCGGCGAGCTTCGCCACGAGCGCGTCCGCGGTGGCTTCGCCGACCGGGACCGCGACGGAGATCGCCATGCAGCGTTCGCCAGCGGAGCCGTATCCGGCGCCGATGAGCGCGTCGGTGACCTGGTCCAGATCGGCGTCCGGCATCACGATCAGGTGGTTTTTCGCGCCACCGAAGCACTGCGCGCGCTTTCCGTGCGCCGCGGCGGTGGTGTAGATGTATTCGGCGATGTCGGACGAGCCGACGAACCCGACCGCTTCGATGCGGGGGTCGGTCAGCAGCGCGTCGACGGCTTCCTTGTCGCCGTTGACCACGTTGAACACGCCGGGTGGGAGTCCGGCTTCGACGAACAGTTCGGCGAGCCGCACCGGGACCGAAGGGTCGCGTTCGGACGGTTTGAGCACGAAGGCGTTGCCGCAGGCGATCGCGGGCGCGGCCTTCCACAGCGGGATCATCGCGGGGAAGTTGAACGGCGTGATCCCGGCGACGACGCCGAGCGGCTGGCGCATCGAGTACACGTCGATCCCGGTGCCCGCGCTGTCCGAGTACTCGCCCTTGAGCAGGTGCGGGATGCCGATGGCGAATTCGACGACCTCGAGCCCGCGTTGGATGTCGCCCTTCGCGTCCGGGACGGTCTTGCCGTGCTCGGACGAGAGCAGCCTCGCGAGCTCGTCCTCGTTCTCCCTGACCAGATCGACGAAGCGCATCAGGACCCTGGCCCGCCGCTGCGGGTTCCAGCGCGCCCAGTCCCGCTGCGCCGCAACGGAATCGGCGACGACGCCCGCGACCTCGTCCGCGGAAGCGAGCGGCACGGTGGCCCGCACTTCGCCGGTGCTGGGATCGAACACGTCACCGAAGCGGCCGGAGGAACCGGGAACACGCTTTCCGGAAACGTAGTGGTGAAGCTCTTTCTGCGCGCGTGAAGACATGCGTGCCTACTCCATCCTCGTGGAAACACGGACATCCGCGGCCGGTGACCTGGCTCGCCGGATCGGCGGCGCACCGGGTTTTCGGTGGCGCACCGCTCCTCCGGTCACAGTGGCGGGACCGCGCCGGATTCGCACCGGACTTCCCCGTTCCGCAGACCTGGAAGCACCATAAAGTAGGACGTCCTACTATGTCGAGATCGAGCCGAGGTGCTCGCCGTCACGTTGCGGGGTACGGGACGAACGTGCTGCTGTGCTCGTCGACGAGGAGGTCCTTGCCGATCGCGGGGAACGCGCGCTGCGGGCAGGCCGGACGTTCGCACACCTTGCAGCCCATGCCGATCGGGGTCACCGCGGCACCCGCGCCGAGTGCGAGCCCGTCGGAGTAGACGAGCCGCCGCGCGTGCCGGAGTTCGCAGCCGAGCCCGATCGCGAAGGTCTTGCCCGGCTCGCCGTGCGCGGCGGGACGCGTCACCGTCCGCGCGAGCCAGAAGTACTTCTTGCCGTCGGGCAGCTCCGCGATCTGGGTGAGGACGCGCCCCGGCGCGCCGAACGCCTCGTAGATGATCCACAGTGGACACGACCCGCCGACGCGCGAGAAGTGGAAACCGGTGGCGGACTGGCGTTTCGACAGGTTGCCCGCGCGGTCGGTGCGCACGAACGAGAACGGCACGCCCCTGGTTCCCCGCCGCTGCAACGTGGACAGGCGGTGGCACACCGTTTCGAAGCCCATGCCGAAGTGGTCGCACAGGCGTGTGATGTCGTACCGGTACCGCTCCGCGACGCCCAGGAACGACCGGTAGGGGAGCACGAGCGCGCCCGCGAAGTAGTTCGCGAGCCCGATCCGGGCGAGCCGCCGTGCGGTCTCGTTCGCGAAGGTTCCGGCGGCGGCCAGTTCGTCGATCGTGTCGCGTGCTTCGAGCAGGGCGAGCTCCGAGGCCATCCGGAAGGCGGCCTGCCCCGGCCGCAGCCCGGGGGCGATCCTCAGTACCTTCTCCGCCGGGTCGAACCGGTGCTGGGCCGAAGGCGCGAGCCCGTCCGAGGTGACCGTGACGCCGTGCCGATCGGCGAGGCGGGCCGCGAGCGCCGTCCGCACCTCACCCGGCCGCAGGCCCAGTTCGACGGCGAGGCCTTCGGCGTGCTCGTCCAGTTCGGCCACGTGGTTCTGCCGCTCGGAGAAGTAGTCGCGAACCTCTTCGTGCGGCTGGCGCGCGGCGTCGGCGCGCGCTCCGTGGCCCGCGGCGAGGCTTTCGGTGGCGTCGCGGTAGCGGCGGTGCAGGCGGACCAGCGTCCTGGCCACCGATGGGAGGTTGCTCGCCAGCTCGTCCAGTTCACCGGGGGAGAGGTGCTCGCCGATCGTGTCGTCGGTCAGCACCTCGCGGACGTCGGCGAGCAGGCGCGCGGTGTCCTTCGCGGCGAAGAACTCGGCGTCCACCCCGAAGGTCTCGGTCAGCCGGACCAGCACCGCCGGGGTCAGCGGCCGGGTGTTGCGCTCGATCTGGTTGACGTAGCTCGGCGAGATCTCCAGCAGCCGCGCGAGCTCGGCCTGGCTCATCGACCGCCCTTCGCGCAGGTGCCGCAGCCGTCCGCCCGCGAACGTCTTCTCCACCTCGGCCCCCTTCACAGTCTTCACAACCGTGGTCGATGTTCGCACAGAACTTCACAATGCCAAGCCGTAGACGGCATTTCACGCCCGTGCGACGCTCGTTCTCGATCACCACAAAATTGACACGAAGGGGCGCGATGATCGAGCACACCGTCCGCAGCCACCCGTCGGCGAAGCGGCTGCCGCGGGAAGACCAGCTCGCCTGGAAGCTCGCCGCGGTCGCCACCGACGCCGTCGAGGTCCCCGCCGGAACCGCCGAGATGGTGGTCAACCGGGTCATCGACAACGCGGCCGTCGCGGCGGCGTCGCTGGCGAGGCGGCCGGTGCGCGCGGCGAGGGACCAGGCGCGATGCCACCCCGCCGCGCCCGGCGCGACCGTTTTCGGTGCCGCCACCCGTGTTTCGCCGGAGTGGGCGGCCTGGGCGAACGGCGTCGCGGTGCGGGAACTGGACTTCCACGACACCTTTCTCGCCGCCGACTACTCCCATCCCGGCGACACCATTCCGCCGGTCCTCGCCGTTGCCCAGCACACCGGCCGCGGCGGTGCCGATCTGGTGCGCGGGATCGCCGCGGCGTACGAGCTGCAGATCGCCCTGGTGAAGGGGATCTGCCTGCACGAGCACCGGATCGACCACATCGCGCACCTCGGCCCCGCCGTCGCCGGGGGAATCGGCGCGCTGCTCGGGCTGCCCACCGAGGTCGTGCACCAGGCCATCGGGCAGGCACTGCACACCACGACCACGACCAGGCAGTCGCGCAAGGGCGAGATCTCGTCGTGGAAGGCGTACGCGCCCGCGTTCGCGGGGAAGACCGCGATCGAAGCCGTGGACAGGGCGATGCGCGGGGAAGGCTCGCCGAGCCCGGTCTACGAGGGCGAGGACGGGGTGATCGCGTGGCTGCTCGGCGGCCCGGACGCCGAATACACCGTGCCGCTTCCCGCGCCGGGCGAGGCGAAGCGCGCGATCCTGGACTCCTACACCAAGGAGCACTCCGCCGAGTACCAGAGCCAGGCGCTGATCGACCTCGCCCGCGCGCTCGGCCCGAAGGTCGATCTCGGGACGGTGCGGCGGATCGTCATCCACACCAGCCACCACACGCACCACGTGATCGGCTCCGGTTCCGGCGACCCGCAGAAGTACGACCCCGGGGCCAGCAGGGAGACGCTGGACCACTCGGTGCCCTACATCTTCGCCGTCGCACTGGAAGACGGCGCGTGGCACCACGAACGCTCGTACGACCGCGCCCGTGCCACGCGGCCCGAAACCGTCGAACTGTGGCGGAAGATCACCACCGAAGAAGATCCACAGTGGACTAGTCGATACCACGCTGCGGACCCGGCGTTCGGCGGGCGCGTCGAAATCGAGTTCACCGACGGGAGCACGCTGACCGAGGAGATCGAGGTCGCCGACGCGCATCCCCGCGGCGCGCGCCCCTTCGCTCGCGAACAGTACCTCGCCAAGTTCCGCGAACTCGCCGACGGCGTGGTGGAACCGGTGGCGCAGAAGGAATTCCTCGACACCGTCCAGCGGCTTCCCTCGCTGACCGCGCGCGAAGTCGCGGACCTGGCCCTTCCGGTCGCCGCGGACGAGTCGGCCACCACGAAGGGGATCTTCTGATGCCGCACGCCACCACGACCGCAGCCGAAAAGCGCGCCGCCTTCCGCGCTGGGCTCGCCTCCGGACGGCTACTGCGCTTCCCCGGCGCGTTCAACCCGTTGTCCGCCAAGCTGATCCAACGCCGCAGCTTCGAAGGCGTGTACCTGTCCGGCGCGGTGATTTCGGCTGAACTCGGGCTGCCGGACATCGGGCTCACCACGCTGACCGAGGTCGCCGACCGGGCGCGCCAGGTCGCCAGGGTGACCGATCTGCCGAGCATCGTGGACGCCGACACCGGGTTCGGTGAGCCGATGAACGTGGCGCGCACGGTGCAGCTCCTCGAAGACGCCGGGGTGGCCGGGCTGCACATCGAGGACCAGGTGAACCCCAAGCGCTGCGGGCACCTCGACGGCAAGGACGTCGTCGACACCGCGACCGCGGTGCGCCGGATCTCCGCGGCGGTGGCGGCGCGGCGCGATCCGTCGTTCGTGATCGCCGCGCGGACCGACGCGAAGGCCGTGCACGGCATGGCCGAGGCGATCACGAGGGCGAAGGCATACGCCGACGCGGGCGCAGATCTCATCTTTCCCGAAGCGATGGCGGACGCGAAGGACTTCGAAGCCGTCCGCTCGGCGGTGGACGTGCCGATCCTGGCCAACATGACCGAGTTCGGCAAGAGCGAGCTGCTCACCACGTCCACATTGGAATCGCTCGGGGTGAACCTGGTGATCTACCCGGTGACCCTGCTGCGCCTGGCGATGCACGCGGCCGACACCGGGCTCGCCACGATCGGCGCCGACGGCACGCAAGCGTCTCTTGTGGACTCCATGCAGCACCGGCGCGATCTCTACGACCTGCTCGACTACGAAGGCTACCGCGCCTTCGACGAAACCGTCTTCGACTTCCGGCTCTGAGGAGGACATCGATGCCCGCGGTCAAAGAACCCGGAACCATCCACAAGGGACTGAACGGGGTCACCGTCGACACCACGGCGATCTCGATGGTGAACCCGGAGAGCAACTCGCTCACCTACCGCGGCTACCCGGTGCAGGACCTCGCCGCGCACCGGTCGTTCGAGGAGGTCGCCTACCTGCTATGGCATGGCGAACTGCCCACGCCGCACCAGCTCGCCGCGCAGTCCGATTTCGAGCGCGCGCACCGCGGGCTCAGTTCGAGCCTCGTCGACACGCTGATGCGGCTGCCCGCCTCGGCGCACCCGATGGACACGCTGCGCACGGCGGTCAGCATCCTCGGCGCGCACGATCCCGGTGAGGACGACAACGCGCCGCGGTCCAACCGGCGGAAGGCGCTGCGCCTGTTCTCGGCGCTGCCCGCCGTCGTCGCACTGGCGCAGCGGCGGCGCCGCGGCCTCGAACCGATCCCGGCGCGCGACGATCTCGGGTTCGCGGAGAACCTGCTCCACATGACCTTCGGAGAGGTGCCGGAGCGGCCGGTCGTGCGGGCTTTCGAAACTTCGCTGGTGCTCTACGCGGAGCACAGCTTCAACGCTTCGACGTTCACCTCCAGGGTGGTCACTTCGACACTGTCCGATATGTACAGCGCGGTGACCGCGGCCATCGGCGCGCTCAAGGGCTCGTTGCACGGCGGCGCGAACGAGGCGGTGATGGCGATGCTCACCGAGATCGGCTCGGCCGACGCCGTCGACGACTGGCTCGCCGACGCGCTCGCGGCGAAGAAGAAGATCATGGGGTTCGGCCACCGGGTGTACAAGAAGGGCGATTCGCGTGTGCCCGCGATGCGCGCCGCGCTGCAGGACGTCGTCGAAGCGCGAGGCGGCCACACTCTGCTCGACACCTACGAGGCACTGGCTCGCGCGATGCTGCGGGAGAAGGGCCTGCACCCGAACCTCGACTACCCCGCGGGCCCCGCGTACCACCTGATGGGATTCGACACGCCCACGTTCACGCCGATCTTCGTGGCCGCGCGGATCACCGGGTGGACCGCGCACATCACCGAGCAGCTCGCGGCGAACGCGTTGATCCGGCCGCTGAGCCACTACAGCGGGCCCGCCGAGCGGGCCGTCCCGAACTGAGCCGAAGTCTTCCTCGCGGCCGTGTCCGGTCCGGCGGCCCGCGCGCGACCACCGGGCGAACGGCGCCGCCGGGGCGCCAGGCGAGTGAGGACGAGGGACATGGCCGACGAACAGTTTCTGGCGGTACCGGGCGCACGGCTGCGCTACCAGGTCAGGGGCGCCGGACCGGTGCTGCTGCTGATCCCCGGCGGGGCGATGGAATCCGCCGCGTTCACCGGGCTCGCCGAGGATCTCGCCGCGGACCACACCGTGGTCACCTACGACTCGCGCGGGATCTCCGGCAGCACCCGAGAGGACCCGGACGCCGACATCACCGTCGACACGCAGGCCGACGACGCGGCACGGCTGCTGGCCGCCGTCACCGACGAGCCCGCGTTCGTGTTCGGCAGCAGCGGCGGCGCGATCACCGGGCTCGCGCTCACCGCGCGGCACCCCGGTCTGGTGCGGGTGCTGGTGGCGCACGAGCCGCCGGTGACCACGCTGCTGCCGGATTTCGGCGGTGACGACGAGCTGGCCGTGATCTACCGCAGGGACGGCGTCGACGCCGCGATGGCGAAGTTCATGGAGATCGCCGAACTGGACGGCCCCGAGCCGGACCCCGCCGAATACGCGCGGATGCGAGCGAACTTCGCCGTGTTCCTCGGGCACATGATCGAGGAGATCGGCGCCTTCGAACCCGACGTGGACGCGCTCGTTTCCGCCTCGACGAGAGTCGTGCTCGGCAGCGGCGCCGGGTCCTCGGCGGACCAGCCAGCGAGGCTCGCCGCCGACGCCGTCGCGAAACTGCTCGACACTCAGACCGTGCTCTTCCCCGGCGATCACGTCGGCTTCGCCGCCGACCCCGCCGGGTTCGCGGCGAAACTGCGCGAGGTGCTCTGACCAGGCGGGGCGCCGCGCTCGTCCTCTGGCGCGGCGCCCCGCCGAGGGACGCATCGGCACCCTTCGCTGGCCGAACGGGCACGTGTCACCGAAATGACAGACTCAAGCCCTACCCTTGTGATTCAACTCATAACAGTGCGTCCATCGCCTGGAAAAGTGCGACCTAACTCTCCTCCGAAGGTGTGAATAATCTTCAGACGCGTGTCGTTGGGCATCACAGGGCGTTATTTGTAGAGGCAAGATCAAAACGGGCCACGGCACGGAAGGGGTATGAACCGTGGGCAACGAACATCGTTCCGCCAGGGCGGAAGTCGTCTTCGGGTTGCGCACCTTCGGCGCGAACCCCCTGCCGGTGCGCGTCGAACTCGAGTACGACTCCGACGACCCGTACGCGGTCGTCGCCGCGTTCCACTCCGGTCGCGGCACGGTCCGGTGGATGTTCAGCCGCGACCTGCTCGCGGACGGCCTGCTGGCCCCGTCCGGCGACGGTGACGTGCGGATCAGCCCCAGCACCGACGCGGCGAAGGTCGTCTTCGAACTGGACGCGCCCGACGGCGCCGCCGTGCTGGAGGCCCCGGCGCAGGAGATCGCCGCGTTCCTCGACCGCAGCTACGAGCAGGTGCCCGGTGGCGACGAGCCCGAGTGGTTCGACTTCGAGGCCGAGATCGCCAAACTGGCGTTCCGCAGCTAGCGGCACCGGCGGGTGAACCCCGTACAACGGCAGCGCTAGGCTCGCCCCCGACGGCACGCGAATGTGGTTGGGAGCACACAGGTGAGCACAACAGGGGAAAACGCACCCGCCGCGCCGGAAGGCGTCAACCTGGAGGAGGCGTCCTCCGCCCGCATCTACGACGCCTACCTCGGCGGCACCACGAACTGGGCCGTCGACCGGTACTTCGCCGACCAGGCCGTCAAGCAGTTCCCCCTGATCAAACCGCTCGCGATGGCGAACCGCCGGTTCCTCGGCAGGGTCGTCCGCGCCGCGCTCGACCACGGGATCACGCAGTTCCTCGACCTCGGCTCCGGCGTGCCGACGGTCGGCAACGTGCACGAGATCGTCGCGAACCACGCCGGCGCCGACGAGGGCCGCGTCGTCTACGTCGACTACGAGCCGGTCGCCGCGGCGCACTCCGAGCACATCCTCACCGAGCAGGACGCGCTGGACTGGGCCGGGATCGTGCAGGCCGATCTGCGCGACCCGGAATCGGTGTTCGAGCACGAGACCACCCGCCGCCTGCTGGACCCGGCGAAGCCGGTGTGCGTGCTGCTGGTGTCCGTGCTGCACTTCGTCGGCGGCGAGACCGACGTCGACGCGCTGGTCCGCCAGTACCGCGACGAGTTCGCGCCGGGCAGCTGGCTCGCCCTGTCGCACATCTGCAACGAGGACAGCGACAACGAGGGCGCCGCGCAGATCGCCCGGCTCGCCGAGCAGTACAAGAACACCCAGAACCCGGCCTTCCTGCGCACGCGCGCGGACGTCGAGCAGTGGTTCTCCGGTCATTCCCTGCTGGAGCCCGGGATCGTGCACCTCGCGGACTGGCGCCCCGACGACGAAATCACCGAGGCCGAGCGCGAGGCGGGCCCGTTCATGTGGTGCGCGGTCGGCGAAGTACCCGCTACCTGAGCTACCTTCACGTCATGCCTAGTGACTTCGTGTTGAAGGCCATGAACGGGATCCACCGCGGAATGCTCAAGCTCAGCGGCGGCAAACTGGGCTGGGAGATGTCCAGGATGCCGGTGCTGGAGCTGACCACGACCGGCCGGAAGTCCGGTGCGCGGCGCACGGTCATGCTCACCTCGCCGTGGCAGGACGGGGACACCCTCGTCGTGGTCGCCTCCCGCGGCGGTGACGACAAGGCTCCGGCGTGGTTCCTCAACCTGTCGGCGAACCCCGAGGTCGAGGTGGCGCTGAAGGGCGGGGCGTCGCGGCCGATGCGGGCGCGCGTGGCTTCCGCGGCCGAGCGCGCCGAGCTGTGGCCGAAGGTCACCGCCGAGCACCGCAACTACGCCGGGTACCAGACGAAGACGAGCCGCGAGATCCCCTTGGTCTTCCTCGAACCGAAGGCCTAGCGCGCGTCGGAGGGCAGTGTCGTCAGCAGCCCGGTGAGCCGGACGCGCAGGCCGCGGAGGTCGACGAGCTCGATGGTGAACACCGCGGCCGACCGGTAGCCGACCGCTTCGCCGGGGCTGCCGCACGGCCCGGTGAAGTAGACGAAGTTCTCGTCGCTGTCGTGGTGCGGCACCGACCACGCCTCGGTGGTCCCGCGCCCGGTGCTCAGCCCCCGGCGCGCGCGGGCGGCCCAGTAGGCGGGGTGCTTCATGGTTTCGACGAGCGAGGCGTGGAACCCGCGCAGGTCCACCCGGTGGACGCCGAGCCCCCGCCCGCCCCACACGCGGGGGAGCGCGGCGTCCGCGGTGTGGTCGTCCACTGAGGACACCGCGCTGAAGGTGGCCGTGTCACCCGCGATCGCGACCGTCCACGGCCGCATCGCGCGGGTCGAAATGATGATCATGGAGAAATGCCCTGGCTCGCTGGTTTTGCGGCAGGGAAGCACATCTCACGGCGGCCCGCCAGTCGAAGTCAGCTCGCGCCGAGCGTGGTCGGGGCACAACCGAAAAACCAGTCGAACTGTGACCTGGGTCACTTCGCCTTAGGTGGTGTCGAGAAAGTCCGGACGGCAGCTACGTCCCCTGCGAGCGGGAATGAACCCCTCATGACGAAGGAGACGTAGAGATGGCCGGGATCAACGTGTTCGCCGTGCTGGTGTCGACCGTGGTCGCGTTCGTGGTGAGCTCCACCTGGTACGCGGTGTTCGGGGCGCGCCGGGCCGCGCTGCTCGCTGGGGGAGAAGTGTCCGAAGTGGACCTGACGCGCCCCGCGCCGGGGAAGATGCTGGTGGAACTGGTGCGGACCACCGTGCTCGCGCTCGTGTTCGCCGTGTTCGTCGCCCAGTTCGCCGTCGGCGGCGTGGGTGGCGCGCTGGTGCTGGCGTTGGTGTCCTGGGTCGCCTTCCCCGGCGTGCTGCTCTCCGGTTCGGTGCTGTGGGACGGCGTGCCCTGGCGGCTCGCCGTCATTCACGGCGGTGACTGGTTGCTGAAGCTGCTCGCGCTGGCGCTCATCATCGGCGCGTGGCGTTGAGACTTGCAGTGCATGCAAACTCTGCATAGACTGCAAATATCGAAAGACCAGTACTGGGGAGGGTGTCGTGTCCGAGGAGACCTACGAAAACGCCATGTCCGAGGCTCGTGCCGCGATGGAGCGGCGGAACTGGGCCGAGGCGTACCGGCACTTCGGCCGGGCGCACGACCTCGGCCACGACGTGCTCGCCGACCACCTCGCCGCCCATCGCGGGATGATCCGCGCCGCGTGGCGAGGTGGCCGGGTCGACCGGGTGCTGCGGAACGTGGTCCTGCTGATCGGCGGCGCGCTCTTCGACCGCGACGCGAAACCGGCCTCGCGCTGAGGCGCGGTCAGTCTTCGCGGAGCTGAGCCCACGGCGTGCGGTACTTCAGCAGGAATCCCAGCAGTATCAAGGAAAGCAGTGCCGCGCAGCCGTCGGTGACCAGTGTGGGCAGCACGCCGAGCGGGCCGTACAGGTCGATCGACGCGCGGAGCACCGTCGGCGGCACCATGCCCGCCACGACACCGGCCGCCTGGCCGGCGCTGATCACGAGCATCGCCCAGAAGAGCCAGCTCCAGCGGTAGCGGAAGGCCAGCACGCCGAGCGCGTTCAGTGGGATGAACGCGATGCCGACCAGGCGCAGCGCGCGCAGGAACCCCGGCGATTCGGCCGCGATCTCCTCGGCGGAGCGCCCGGACAGCGCCATGCTGCGCTCCATCAGCTCCGGCGTGATCACGGCGAAGGTCTGCACCGCCGTGCCCACGACGAACACGACCGAGCACACCGCGACGAGAACCCCCAGTCGCGGCGTCCATCGCGTCGGTGCCAGTCGTTTCGACATCGTCTTGGTCCCCATGCCCCCACCTTGTCTCTATCGATGATAGAGACACTTTATCACCGATAGAGACGGTCGAGGAGGACGTACATCGAGCCGACCGTGTTGTCGGCGACCTTGTCCGTCACCTTCGCGAGGTCACCGGCTTCGATCGCGGAGATGATCGCGTCGTGCTGCTCGGCCGAGCGCTGGTGATCGGTCGCGTCGGCCATGTAGAAGTATTCGTACCGGGACAGCGTCTGCCACTGCCGCGCCAGCAGCGCGACGAGCCTTCCGTTGCCGCAGCGCGAAACCAGCGTCCGGTGGAACCGCGCGTCGAGCTCGTGCGAGCGGCCGGGTTCGGCGGAGTCCGCGAAGTCCCGGTTGATCTCGGCGAGCGCCGGGGCGAGCCCGCGCAGCGCCGGCCCCGTGGTGGTGACGGCGAGCTGTTCGAGCTGGGCGATGATCGGGTAGGTCTCGCGGACTTCGTCCGCGCTCAGCGGTGTCACGACGAAGCCCCTGCCGTGGTCGAAGCGCACCCAGCCCTGGCCTTCGAGCCGTAGCAGCGCTTCGCGTACCGGGGTCCGGCTGACCCCCAGTTCGTCGGCGACCTGGCTCTCGTTGACGCGCTGCCCCGGCTCGATCGCGGTCGAGAGGATCCGTTGCCGCAACAGGTCTTCGACCGTCCGGCGGCGTTCGTCGCGCGCGGAGGTCATGCGGGCCTCGCCGCCGACGCGAGTTCGCCGAGCCGCCGCAGCCACTGGGCCTGCGTGCGCACCCGGTGCCGCGAAAGGGAGCGCTCGCAGTCCACCGGCCCCATGTTCAGTCCTTTCCCCACAACCAGTCCGCCGCGCGGGCGCTCGGCAGGTTCGACCCGGTGAGCACGGTAGCCACCAGCTTGCCCGCGAACCGGCCGGGGTCGGTCAGCATCGCGGCCAAGCCCAGCGCGCCCGCGGGTTCGGTGACGAGACCCGTCGAAGCCAGCAGCGCCCGCATCGCGCGCAGGGTGGCCGGGTCGTCGGCGAGCACCACGTCGTCGACCACGTCCGCCATGTCGCGCAACGCTTCCGGGATCGGGAGGCGCACCGCGACCCCTTCGGAGATGGTGTCGACGGTGTCGGTGTGCTCCACCCGGCCGGAATGCCACGACCGGTGCATCGCGGGCGCGCCCGCCGCGCTCACCGCGATGATCTCGGTCTCCGGCGAGTGGGCCTTCACCCAGCGGCCGACGCCCGCGGCCAGCGCGCCGTTGCCCAGCGGCAGCACGACCACGTCGAACGGGGACGGCCAGCGGGCCAGTTCGAGGCCGATGGTCCCGGCGCCCTCGGACACCGCGGGGTCGCGGCCGTCCTCGATGAACTGGTGGCCTTCGGCCTCGGCGAAGGAGCTGCCGGCGAACTTGGCCCCGTCGAAGTCGCCGTCGACCAGCCGGACGTCCGCGCCGAGCTGCCGCATCCTGGCGAGCTTGCTGTCGGTGACCGCGGCCGAGACGAACACGACGGCGGTGACCCCGCGTTCGCGGGCGGCGTAGGCGATCCCCTGCCCGAAGTTGCCCGCCGACGCGCACACCACGGTCGAGCCCGGTTCAGTGCTCGCCAGCCGGAAGTCCGCGCCCCTGCCCTTGAAGCAGCGGACCGGGTTGGCGGTTTCCACCTTCACCACGACCCGCGCACCGGTCACCTCTTCGAGGGGCTCCGCGAGGTACTGGGGCGAGTCGAGGAACACCGGGTCGATCGTCTCGGCGGCACGGGCGATCCCGGCGACCGTCACTTGACTGGATTGCATGCGATCAGACGCTATTGCATGCAATCTGCGAAGGTCAAGCGCCGACGGGCTGCGGCGCGCTGGTGTCTTCGGCGTCCTCCTTGGCCGCGGCGCGGGCGAACCGCTGCGCCAGCACCGAGCAGACGATCAGCTGGATCTGGTGGAAGATCATCAGCGGCAGCACGATCAGCCCGACCGGCTGCCCGGCGAAGAACACCGTCGCCATCGGCAGTCCCGCGGCGAGGCTCTTCTTCGAACCGCAGAACAGCACCACGATGCGGTCCGCGCGGGTGAACCCGAGGCGCTTGCCGAGCAGCGCGGTCAGCCCCAGCACGACGGCGAGCAGCACGGCGCACACCGCGGCGACCGCGACGATGCGCAGCGCGGACACCGAGCTCCAGATGTGCTGGCGCATGCCCTCGCTGAACGCGGCGTACACCACGAGCAGGATCGAGCCGCGGTCGACGAGCTTCGTCTTCGCCGCGTGCCGTTCCATCGGCGCGCGCAGCCACGGGCGCAGCAGCTGGCCGAGCACGAACGGCGCGAGCAGCTGCAGCACGATGTCCACAATGGACGAAGCGTCGATCCCGCCGCCCGTCGTGCTCATCAGCGCCAGCACCAGCAGCGGGGTCAGCACGATGCCGATGATGTTGGAGAACGACGCCGAGACGATGGCGCCGGCGACATTGCCGCGCGCCATCGAGGTGAACGCGATCGAGGACTGCACGGTCGAGGGCACCAGGCACAGGAACAGCAAGCCGGTGTAGAGGTCGGGGGTCAGCACCGAGGGCACGAGCGGGCGCGCGGCGAGGCCGAGCGCCGGGAAGAGCACGAAGGTCGCGGCGAGCACCACGCCGTGCAGGCGCCACTGCTTCACGCCGTCCCACGCCTGCGCGGGCGAAAGCCGCGCGCCGTAGATGAAGAACAGCAGGCCGATGACGATCTTCGTGGCCCAGCCGAGCACGTCCGCGAAGGCTCCGGCGGCGGGCAGCACGCTCGCGACGCCCACGGTGAGCAGGATCAACGGCACGAACGGATCGAACTTCGACGGGACCTTCATGACTTCACGGTAGGTCGCCCGCGGTGATTGTGAAATACGATGAGTAAGGTAACTGCTATCGAGTATCGTGATGACGATGTTCGACTCCGCGCTGCTGCGCAGCTTCCTCGCCGTCGAGCGCAGCGGCGGGTTCACCGCCGCGGCCAAGCAGCTCGGCCTCCGCCAGTCCACGGTCAGCGGGCACATCGCGCGGCTGGAGCAGGCCGTCGGCCGCGAGCTGTTCCTGCGCGACACCCACCGCGTCGACCTCACTCCCGACGGTTCCGCGATGCTCGGGTTCGCGCGGGCCATCCTCGCCGCCCAGGAGCAGGCGCAGCGCTACTTCAGCGGCGACGAACTGACCGGGCGGATCCGGTTCGGCGCGTCGGAGGACGTGGTGGCGATGGAACTGCCGCGGGTGCTGCGCGAGTTCCGCGCGCACCACCCGTCGGTCGATCTCGAACTCGCCGTCGGGCGCAGCGAAACCCTGCACCGGCGGCTGCGCGCGAACCAGCTCGACCTCGTGCTCGTCAAGCGGCGCCCCGGCGAACGGCACGGCACCCCGGTCTACCGCGACCGCCTGGTCTGGGCCGGTCCCGAGGGCACGCGGGCGGAGGTGACCGATCCGGTCCCGCTGGTCACCTACCCCGATCCCAGCCTCACCAGGGAGGCCGCGCTGCGGGCGCTGGAGAACGCTGGCCTCGGCCACCGGCTGACGTGCGTCGCCGACAGCCAGCAGGGCCTGCGCGCGGGCGTGCTCGCCGGGCTCGGGTTCATCGTGCACGCCGAGACGCTGCTGCCGCCGGGGCTCGTCCCGGTCGATCCCGCCGCCGGCCTGCCCGATCCCGGCAGCCTGGAGTTCGTGCTCGTCAACCGGCCGCGCGAGCCGAGCCCGCAGGAACGCGCGCTCGTCGACGCGATCAAGCAGAACTCGTTCCGCCTGCACTCGGGCCGGACGGCACGCGGCGACTGGTGACCTTGGCGCCCCGGTTCGGTGCCCGTCGCCGTGGGCGATACCGTTCCCGGTCGTGGCCGTGAGCAGGATCAGCGCACCGGAGATCGCCGGTACCTCCGCGTTGCCGCTCGAAGAGGGCGAACGGCGCGCGCTCGACGTCGTCCGCAGGCTCGGCACCGTCGGCGCGCTGCTGCTCGCCGCCGGCTCGCTCGGCGCGGGCGCCGCCCCGGTGCTCAACCCGGTGCAGGACATCCCGGTGCTCCGGCTGTTCATCCGCATCCCGACCGTTTCGCTCGCGGTCGCGTTCGCCGGGATGGCGATGATGGTGATCGCTTGGCTGCTGCTCGGCCGGTTCGCCCGCCCCGGCAACGCCCGCATGGCCAGCAACCGCCAGCTCAGCCGCACGCTCGCGATGTGGCTGACGCCGCTGGTCGCCATCCCGCCGCTGTTCTCCCGCGACGTCTACGCCTACCTCGCGCAGAGCGAGATCGTGCACCGCGGCATGGACCCGTACTCGCTCGGGCCCGCCGCGGCGCTCGGCGTCGGCGACCCGCTCACCGCGAACGTTTCGCTGCTGTGGCGCGAAACCTCGCCCCCGTACGGCCCGCTGTACTTCCGGCTCGGCGGCTGGCTGGCCGGGATCTCCGGCAACAACACGATCCTCGGCGTCCTGCTGCACCGCGGGCTCGCCCTCATCGGCGTCGCGCTGATCGTGTGGGCGGCGGCGCGGCTCGCGAAGCGGTTCGGGGTCCCGCCCGCCACCGCGCTGTGGCTCGGCGCGATCAACCCGCTCGTGCTCTTCCACCTCGTCGCGGGCGCGCACAACGACTCGCTCGCGATCGGGCTGATGATGGCCGGGCTCGAACTGGGGCTGCGCAGGCTCCCGGCGCGCGTCAAGGGCGACAGCCCGCCACCGCTCGCGGACGGCGAACTGCTCTTCATCGCGCTCGGCACCGCCGTGATCACCGTCGGCGTCTCGGTGAAGCTGTACGCGATCGTGGCGCTGCCGTTCTTCGCGGTGATGGTCGCGCGGCGCTGGCACGGGCGGGTCGCCGACCTGGTCCGCGCCGCGGTGCCGATGTTCGTGGTGTTCGCCGTGGTGCTGGTCGCCGTGTGCCTCGGCTCGGGGCTCGGGTTCGGCTGGGTCGCGAACCTCGGCACGCCGGGCCTGGTCCGCAGCCTGCTGTCCCCGGTCGCCGAGCTGGTCAGCCTCGGCGGCCTGCTCGGGATCGCGCTCGGCCTCGGCAACCACACCGAAGGGCTCGTGCCGATCCTGAACGTGCTGGGCTACGCCACCGCCGCCGCGATCACGCTGAAGTTCCTGTGGGCGAGCTTCCGGTGGCGCTACCGCCCGATCATCGGGCTCGGCGTCTCGCTCGGCGCCGTGATGGTCCTGCAGGTCACGCTCCAGCCGTGGTACCTGCTGTGGGCGGTGATCCCGCTCGCCGCCGCCGCGGGGACCTCGCGGTTCCGCGTCGCGGCGACCGCGGTCAGCGTGGTGCTGTCATTGGCGAGCTACCCCAACGGCGGCACTTACGGCGGCAGCTCTTTCGTTGTCGTGCAAGCGATCGTCGCCGCGCTCGTGGTGGTCGCGCTCGCCGTGGTGATCGTGGCCAGAGTGGAACCCCAGCTCATCCGGCGCCCCGACGGCTCGTGGTTCAGCGCCGCAGCGGGGCCGCCGACTTCAGGGTCCTGAGCACGGGCGCCGTTTCCAGCGAGCGGATCTCGTCGAACGCGCCTAGCCGGTGGACGAGGTACTCGTGCAGCGCGCGCGGGCCCGAGCACAGCGCCTTGGCGACGAGATTGCTCGGCCCGGTCGTCGCGGCGAGGAACGCCAGCTCCGGGTGCTCGGCGAGCGCCGTCGCCACCGCGTCGACATGGGCGGGCGCCACCGCCATCCACAGCAGCGCTTGCGTCGTCACGCCGAACAGGGAGCCGTCGAGGTCGATGTCGAAGAAGATCGCGCCGCTCGCACGGAGATCGGCCAGGCGGCGGGCGACCGTCGCGGGGCTCCACCCGGTCGCGGAGGCGAGCTCGGTGTGGCTCGCGCGGCCGTCCTCGCCGAGCGCGGCGAGCAGTGCCGAGTCCGATTCGGACAGTGACGCCGTCGACGCGTGGTCCTCGTCCGGGGCCAGTTCTCGTTGCTGCTCCTGGGAAAGCACGGCGGGCCGCCCGCTCCACGCCGTCGGCCCGCCGACGTAGCTGTGCAACAGGTAGTGCGCGGACACCGCGGTGATGCTCGTGGCGCGCGGGATGTCGTGCAGCAGCAGGGCACGCCCGTCCGCGGCGGAGGCGTGCACGATGCCGAAGATCTCGGTACCACCGGAGCACAGCTTCACCCACGAGGTGTCCGCGCGCCGTGCCAACGCGTATGCGAGGTCCTGCGCGGTGTGCGGGCTCGCGGTCAGCCGCACGAGCCACCGCTCACCGGCCGTGCGGTGCGGATCGGCCAGCCCGACGACGCGCAGCGACGCCTCCGCGCGCAGGCGGCGGTAGCGCCTGGCCACGGTCTGCGTGGACACCCCGAGCACGTTCGCGATCCGGCTGAACGGCGCCCGCGCGTCGATCTGCAACGCGTGCACCAGCCCGAGATCGACGTCGTCGAGAGATTGTTTCGAAGTCGTTTTGCGTGGCGGTGCGGGTGGCGGAACCTCAGGTGGTCCCTCGCTCCGGGATCTCCAACTCATGAATGCCAATTCACCACGTTGGAGCTGTCCTCGCGAGGAACCACCTGAGAACCCGCGGCGGTGCCGGTTGCTTGCCCGCTCAAGTGGCTACGCCACTTCAACAGACCGTCGAGCCTGTTCACAGCGCGAGGGCGATCCTGCCGCCTGCCGCCGCGGTCATCGCGGCCAGCGCGGCCTGGATGTCCAGCGGGTAGCCGTGGTTCTCGGCGTGCGCGGCCCGGAGGTTCAGCGCGACGCGTTCGAGGCCGCCCCACGACGGCCAGCGCCGCCGCGCTTCGTCCATCAGCGCGTCGTAGTCGGGCCGCTCGGGCTGGGTCACCTCGTCGAGCCAGTGCAGGTGGTTGGAGGTCGACAGGCTCAGGTGGCCGCGCTGGGTGCTGGGTTCGCCGTGCCCGGGGATCGCGGTGTGCACCTCGAACCGGCCGAGCCAGCGCAGCGCGTCGAGCCAGCCGTGCAGCGACCCTTCCTGCAGCGTCGGGAACGAGCCGGAGCAGAACAGGTCGCCGGTGAAGAAGACCTTCGCCGAGGGCACCACGACCACGAGATCGCCGCGGGTGTGCGCGACGAACGGGACCGGGTGCACCTCCACGGTGATCCCGCCGAGGTCGAGCGTCTGGGCACTGGTGACCGGCGTGATCTTCGCGGGCGGGGTGATGTCGCCCCAGTCCGAGCAGTCGAAGACCTCGGGGTAGACGTGCGGGCCGGACAGGATCTCGGCCGCCGCGCTGGGCGTGGCCAGCACTTCGCCGCCGAGGCCGTGGATCAGGCCGGCGCCGTTCGCGTGGTCGCCGTCGCCATGGGTGATCGCGGCGGCGAGATCGCGCGAACCCGGCCTGGTGTACCGGTTCACGGTGGCGAGCAGCGCGCGGGTGCGGCGCTCGGTGGCGCACGTGTCGATCAGCAGCGTCTTGTGGTCGCCGGAGACCCAGCCGGAGTTGCTCAGCCACCAGCCGCCCTGCTGGACGTAGACGCCGACGCGGTCGCCGACGGGCCGGATGGTGGCCTTGATGTCACTCCCCATGACGCGGTCCTCCGCTTTCCCGCGACTCTGCACGTGCGCCCGGCGCCCGGCAGTCCGGTGCCGTTCGCGCCGTTCAGCTTAGGTGGGGTCGCCACCGGGGGCAGCACGGCGGGGCGGTCCGGTGCACGGCGTCAGGATCGCACACCCGCCGGTGACGCCGGGGCGGGCATGGCGCCGGGTGGAGCCGGAAAAGGTGCCGAGGGGAGTTCGGTACTGGGGGTGGGGCTCAGTTGTCGCGAGACATCGGTGTTTCTCTTTCCTTCGGTGGGGCGAGGGGGACGGGAGGAGTGGGCGCTCAGTTGTCGCGGCTCATGGGAGGGCTCCTGCGTTCGGTGGGGCGTGGGGGCACGGCGGGCGCTTCAACACCGAGTGGGCGGTTCGACGCGGTCAGTTGTCACGGGACATCGAGAACCTCCTAATCGCTACGGTCTATCACTCTCTCTTGAGTTTTTCCTGTTCAGAAGTGGTTCAAACGCAAAAAATCCGTTGATCACCGCTGTCGGTCGCGACCCGGTCACACCGTGCACGCGCCTTGGCGGACGACCTGTGGTGGGATGACCGGGATCGGGTTCGGCAGTCGAGGACACTATGAGTATGCGCAGCGGAAGACCGCAAGACGCACCCGCGGTGCGTCTTCGCGACTCTTTCGTCATGCCCCGTAACTGGGCGTTGTGGAAGCAACGGCGCCACGTGACCGCGTACTGCCTGCTGAGCGAGGCCGTGGCGATCCTGCTGACGGTGCTCAGGCTGCACGAGGAGCCGATCGACGGCCGTGCCGTCGCACTGTGGGTGACGCTGGCGGTGCTCGCCGTGGCCCAGGCCGAACTGGGCAGGCAGGTCGAACGGGTGCGGCGCCGGGTGGCCGGGTCCGCGCACATCAACATGACCTCGGTGTGGCTGTTCGCGGGCGTGCTGCTGCTGCCCGCGGTGCTCACCGCCGCGCTGACCGTGGTGCTGTACCTGCACTTGGCGGTGCGCAGCTGGTACCGCCTGCACCGGGTTTCGCCGTTCCGGACGGTCAGCAACGCCACCATCCTCGTGCTGACCTGCTACGCGTCGAAGGCGGTGCTGACCGCGTTCGGGATGGCCGATCTGCGCGCGGCGATGGAGATCCCGTGGCTCGGGTCGATCGCGGTGGCGCTCGCGCTCGTCGTGCACTTCGTGGTGAACGCGCTGCTGGTGCTGCCCGCCCGCAACGATCCAGGCCGCACGTTCGTCGACCTGTTCGGCGGCTGGTCCGACAACGCGCTGGAGCTGGCCACGCTGTGCCTCGGCGCGTTCAACGCGCTCGCGCTGACCGTGCTGCCGGGGCTCACCGTGCTGGTGCTGCCGCCGATGCTCATCCTGCACCGCACCGTGCTGGTCAAACAGCTCGAGACCGCGGCCACCCGCGACGACAAGACGGGCCTGCTCAACAGCGCGGGCTGGCACGCCATCGCCGATCACGCGCTGGCGCAGGCGGAACGGCGGCGGACCACGCTCGGGCTGCTGATGATCGACCTCGACCACTTCAAGCGCGTCAACGACACCTACGGCCACCTCGCGGGGGACGCGGTGCTGAAGGCGGTGGCGTCGGCGATCCAGAGCGAGGTGCGCGACCAGAACGACGCCGTCGGCCGGTTCGGCGGCGAGGAGTTCGTGGTGCTGCTGCCCGAGATCTCGGCGATCGACCTCGCTGCGGTCGCCGAGCGGATCCGCGGCTCGGTACGGGAGATCGCGCTCAAGGTCGACTCGGAGGAAGAGGTCCGCGAGATCGCCGACCTGTCCGCCTCGCTCGGCACCGCGATGTACCCCGCGGCGGGCACCGGTGTGCAGCGCCTGCTCGACGCCGCGGACATGGCGCTGTACCACGCGAAGCGCACCGGGCGGGACCGCATCGTGCACGTCGCCGACCTCAAATGAGGCACGGATTTCCTTCACGGTTCCGGTAAGCGCTGCTTCAAAGCCGGGCGCACGGCCCCGATCCCGGACCCCGCAAGGGAAAGTGTGGTATAGCGCACAAGCCACAGGGGGTGCGCGCGGAAACGCGGTCGGGGATATTCGCGATTGAGCCGGTGACGAAACCACCACGCGTCACTACGCCGGTCACCTCGTCTACATCGGACACAGTCAGCAAGGAGAAGGAAATGGCATCAATGTGGGCTGCGCTCGCCGCGGAGGCGGCCGTGGTTTTCATCGTTGTCGGCGTCGGCACGGCGTGGTTCCGTGCGCGACTGAAGAGCACCAGCCCCGAGCAGGTCGCGGCCGTCGACTGAGTGAGCGCCGCGGTTCCCCGCCCAGAGCGGTAAACCAAGACTTGAACAGTGAAACGGCGTGCCCGGGATTCCCGGGCACGCCGTTTCACTGTCTCGGTGGCGTCAGCGCTGGGACGCCGCCGCGATCTCTTCGGCCTCTTCGCGGGTGGCCGCGGCCGGGGGCGATCCCGGCAGTGGCTTCCGCGCGGATTCCTTTGTGAAGTAGCAGGCGATCGCGCCGATGATGCCCGCCGCGATGAGGTAGTAGCCGGGCCAGTTCAGGTCACCGGTCGCGGCGATCAGGCCCGCGGTCACCACGGCCGTGGTGCCGCCGAACAGCGACACCGCGAGGTTGAACGAGATCGCCAGCGCGCCGTAGCGGATCTCGGTCGGGAACAGCGCGGGCAGCGTCGAAGGCATCGTGCTGTTGAAGCACAGCAGCATCAGGCCCATCAGCGCGAGCCCGCTGAACACCGGCCAGAACCCGCCCGCGCGCATCAGCAGCACCGACGGCACGGCGAGCACGATCATGAGGACGCAGCCCGCGTAGATGACCGGGCGCCTGCCGATCTTGTCGGACAGCTTCCCGACGAAGGTGATGAACACCATCATCAGCAGCAGCACCACGATCTGCAGCACCTGCGACGTGGTCGAGCTGATCCCCGCGCCCTTCAACGGCTCTTCGAGGTAGGTCGGCACGTACGAGGTGAGCATGTAGTTGGTGACGTTGAAGACGAGCACCAGCCCGCCGCACACCAGCATCGGGCGCCAGTACTTGCTGAAGATGTCCTTGATCTCGCGCAGGGTCTGGTTGCCCTCCCTGCCCTCGGACTCGGCGGCGAGCGCCTTGAACGCCGGGGTCTCTTCGAGCTTGAGCCGGAGGTAGAGCCCGATGAGCCCGATCGGCCCCGAGATCAGGAACGGGATCCGCCAGCCCCAGCTGAGCAGGTCGTCCTCGGGGATCAGGCTCGTGATGAGCGTGGCGCAGGTGGCGCCGATCGCGTACCCGGTCAGCGTGCCGAACTCGAGCCAGCTGCCGAGGAAGCCGCGGCGCTTGTCGGGCGCGTACTCGGCGATGAACGCCATCGCGCCGCCGTACTCGCCACCGGTGGAGAAGCCCTGCAGCAGCCTGGCGAGCAGCATCAGCATCGGCGCGGCGGCGCCGATCGCGGCGTAGCTCGGGATGAACGCGATCGCGAACGTGCCGATCGCCATCAGGATCACCGTGAGCGAAAGGACCTTCGTGCGGCCGATCCGGTCGCCGAGCGGGCCGAAGAACATGCCGCCGAACGGGCGGACCAGGAAGGCGACCGCGAACAGCCCCAGCGTCCCGATCGTCGCGACGGTCTGGCTGGCACCGGTGAAGAACACCTTCTGGATGGTGGTCTGCAAGTACGCGAAGACACCGAAGTCGAACCACTCGGTGACGTTGCCGATGGCGGCGGCGCCGATCGCCCGCCGGATGATGCCTGGCTCGGTGACGGTGATCTGATCGGCGGTCAGCTTCCCGCCGACGGCTTCGTGTGCACCGGACTCTGCCACAACTACCCCTCCCGTTCCGCCCCTGGAAAATTGGCCACAAGACAGCTTGGCTTCGCGTGACCTTAGTGCCATCGAGTGACGACCGCCGCGCTCGGGGTGTGCCATCAGGACTAATCACCCAAAACGGGAAATTTGTTTGCGTTGCGCCAGACCACGGTGGCCCAATGAGCGGCACGGCCTCGCCCTTTCCCGCGCGACGCTCGCGGATGTGGTCGAGCACAACGACAAGCGCCGCTTCGCCTTCGACGAGACCGGCACCCGGATCAGGGCCAGCCAGGGCCCGTGGTGCTGGTGGTGGACGCGCGCGCGATGGCGGCGGCGGGGCACCGGTTCCACGTCAGCGCGAACGGAGTCTGGCTCGCCGAGCGAGTTCCACCGGAGTTCCTGCGGTTCCCCTCGCCGATGCTCTAGCGTTGCGCTTGCGGCGAAGACGCCGCCACGGGGGACGGAGAAGAGGACGAGGGCTCGATGACGTCGGACGCGTCGCCGATCGGTTGTGTCGGCGTACTGCTGATCGGCACCCGCGGCGAGGCAGGCCCCGGCGAGGCGCTGATCAAGATCCGCGGCGGTTCGGAAACATATCTCGCGTACTCCGAAACCGCGCTGCCCAAGGGGACGCACGTGCTCGTGGTCGAATCCCGCGGCGCCCGCGCGGTCGAAGTCACCGAATGGACCGACCCCTTCGCGCCCACCACCCTTCCTGAAAACGACTAGGAGAAAGACCATGTTCGGTTACCGCGTGCCCGCCCCCGACGAGGCGATGCTGATTTCGGGTGGGAAGAACAAGGCCGCGGGTGGGGCGCCGTTCCGCGTGGTGACCGGGCACGGCGCGTTCATCCTGCCGTTCTTCCGCAAGGTCCGGTTCCTGACGCTGAGCATGACCGAGGCCGAGGTCACCGAAACCTGCGTGACGAAGCAGGCGATCGCGCTCAAGGTGCGCGCGGTGATCGCGTTCAAGGTCGGCAACGACACCGAGAGCATCGTGAACGCCGGGCAGCGGTTCCTGTCCGACCAGGAGCAGATGTCGGTGCTCACCGGCCGCATCTTCGCCGGGCACCTGCGCTCGATCGTCGGCTCGATGACCGTCGAGGAGATCGTCACCGAGCGGCAGAAGCTGGCCAACGAGGTGCTCGACGGGTCCGCGGTGGAAATGGCGAAGATCGGGCTGACGATCGACTCGCTGCAGATCCAGTCGATCGACGACATGGAGCTCGGGTACATCGCCGCGATGGCCGCGCCGCACAACGCCGCGATCCAGCGGGAGGCCCAGATCGCGCAGGCGCAGGCGGACCAGGCCGCGGCCGAGGCGGCGCAGGAGTCCGCGCGCCGCCAGGCCGAGTACACCCGCCAGACCTCGGTGGTGCAGGCGAAGTACAAGGCCGAAGTGGACAAGGCGCAGGCGGAGGCCGCGCAGGCGGGCCCGCTCGCCGAGGCGCAGGCGTGGCGCGACGTCATCAACGCGCGCACCGAACTGGCCCAGCGCGAGGCCGAACTGCGGCAGCAGCAGCTGGTGTCCGAGGTCGTCAAGCCCGCGGAAGCCGACGCCGAGCGGGTCCGCGTGCTCGCCAGGGCGGAGGCCGAGGCGATGGAGATCAGGGCGGCCGCCGCCGCGTCGCACAACAGGGTGGCGCTCGACCAGGCGCTCATCGAACAGCTGCCGCAGATCGTGAAGGAGGCGGCGAGCGGGTTGCAGGGCGCCAACGTCAACGTCCTCAACGGCACCGACGGCCTCGGCCAGATCGCGGCCGGGCTCGTCGGCCAGGGTCTGTCCATTTTGGACTCCGTGAAGAGCGGGCTCTACGGCGCGTCGGACGACGAAGGCGATTCCACCGAACTCGCGCGGTCCTGAACTTGGCCGGACGGACCGAGCGCGCCGACGCCGCCCGCAACCGGCGCGCGATCCTGCTCGCCGCGGAACGCCTGCTGTCCGGTAACGGGCAGCGCGACGTTTCCGTCGAGCAGGTCGCGCGCGAAGCGGGCGTCGGCAAGGGCACCGTCTTCCACCGGTTCGGCAGCAGGGCGGGGCTGATGCGCGCGCTCGTCGACGAGCGCGTCGGGCACCTGGCCGACCGGATCGAAGCGGGCCCGCCGCCGCTGGGTCCCGGCGCCGATCCCGCCGAGCGGCTGGTCGCCTTCCTGGACGCGGTGGTCGCGCTCGCGACGCGCAACATCGCGCTGATGTCGGCCTACGAACGGGCGGAGGAGGGCGAACGCCAGGCCGCGCCCGCGTACCAGGCCTGGCACGCGCACGTGCGCGCGCTGATCGCCGAAGCGCGTCCCGGTCTGGACGCCGAACTGCTCGCGCACATCCTGCTCGGCTCGCTGCACAGCGATCTCGTCGTGCACCTGCTGCGCCGCGGCGAGGCGGACCGGCTGTCCGCGACACTGCGCGATCTGGTCAGGACACTGCTCACCCGAGGCGCGCCGCCCGCTCCTCCAGGTACCGCTGCTCGGGAAGGCTGACCGTGCGCTTGGCCGCGAGGAGGTAGTTCTCGCGGGCGCCCGCGAGGTCACCGGCCAGTTCGAGCAGGTGCGCGCGCACCGCGTCGATCCGGTGGTGCCCGGCTATCCGCTTGTCCTTGTCCAAAGTGGACAGCAGGTCGAGCCCGGCGCGCGGGCCCTCGACCTTCGCGATCGCCACCGCGCGGTTCAGCGTCACCATCGGGTTTCCCGCCACCCGGTCGAGCACCTGGTAGAGCCACCGGATCTCGGCCCAGTCGGTTTCTTCGTCGGACGGCGCTTCCCCGTGCACCGCGGCGATCGCGGCCTGCAGCAGGTACTCGCCGAGCGTCGGCCCCTTCAACCCCTCGGAGACGAGCGCGACGCCTTCGCGGATGGCTTCGGCGTCCCACCGGCCGCGGTCCTGCTCGGCGAGCGGGATCAGCTCGCCACCGGGCCCGGTGCGGGCGGCGGACCGCGCGTCGGTGAGCAGCATCAGCGCGAGCAGGCCGGTCACCTCGCCGTCGCCGGGCAGCAGGCCGTGCACCGCGCGCGTCAGCCGGATCGCCTCCACGGTCAGGTCGGTCTGGAGGAGTTCGGGGCCCGAGGTCGCGGTGTAGCCCTCGTTGAAGATCAGGTACAGCACGTGCAGGACGGCGCGCAGCCGCTCGCCGCGTTCGGCGGCCGCGGGCATCGCGAACCTCGCCCCGGTCGCCTTGATGCGCTGCTTCGCCCTGCTGATCCGCTGCGCCATGGTCGCCTCCGGCACCAGGAACGCGTTCGCGATCTGGGCCGTGGTGAGCCCGCCGACCGCGCGCAGCGTCAACGCGATCTGCGACGGCGGGGACAGGTCCGGGTGGCAGCACAGGAAGAGCAGCTTCAGGGTGTCGTCGGCGTGCTGCGGCGCGTCCTCGCCAGGCGCGGGCGCGAGCAGTTCGTCGGCGGGGGCCTGCGCGTGCACCGTTTCTTCGCGCCTGCGCCGCGCGTGCTCGCTGCGGTACAGATCGGTCAGCCGCCTTCCCGCGACGGTGACCAGCCACGCCACCGGGTCGGCCGGTGTGCCCTGCTCCGGCCACTGCGCGGTCGCGGCGACCAGTGCCTCGGCGACCGCGTCCTCGCACGCGTCGAACTGCCCGTGCCTGCGCACGAGCACGCCGAGGACCTGCGGCGCCACCCGGCGCAGCAGGTCCTCGGCGTCGAAACCCGTTCCGGTCAAAGGTCGGTGCCCGCCGAGAAGACCACCGGCCGGACCTCCATCGAGGTCAGCCCGTCGTGCTTGAGATCGGGGATCGCCTTCGCGATCTCGATCGCGCGCTCCTTGCTCGCCACGTCGACGAGGTAGTAGCCGCCCATGACCTCCTTGGCCTCGCTGAACGGGCCGTCGGTCACCACGGGCACGCCACCGGCTGCCGACACCACGGTGCTCTCCGCCGGGTCGCCGAGGGCCTGGGTCCCGATCATCTCGCCGGATTCCTGGATGGTCTTGATGAACTCGCCGTGCGCGTCCCCGATCGCGGACCGCTCCTCGTCGGTCAGCGTCGCCATCACGGCGGGGTTCACGTGGATCAGCAGCATGTACTTCACTTCTCGCTCCTCGAGGTCCGGACGCCCCCGGCGGGCGTCCTGCACCGGCAAGTCGGAGCCGATGACGCGGTCTCGACAGCCAGCGAGGACTTTATTGCACCGGATTCTTCCGGACGGCCGTCCTGCCGCATTGCGGTCGAAAGCTGGCCGGAATGCTCCTTATCGTCGTTTTCGAACCTCGACGAAGGAGTTGCTGATGAGCCTCGTGACCGCGAACCAGCCGGACGGCACCCCGACCTGGGTCGAACTGGGCGTGCCCGACGTGCCGCGCGCCGAAGAGTTCTACCGCGCCCTGTTCGGCTGGGAGTACGAGGAATGGGAGCGGGGCACGCGGTGCCTCCTGCGCGGGCGGCCGGTCGCCGGTTTCACCGAGGGCTCCGGATGGCTGATGTACTTCGCCGCCGACGACTGCGACGCGACGGCGAAACGGGCCGCCGAGGCGGGCGGCGCCGTGCTCTCGGCCCCGGCCGACACCGGTGACCGGGGACGCGCGGCCGTGCTGGGCGACCCGTCCGGCGCGCGCTTCGGACTGTGGGAAGGCCGCGCGCACCACGGCTGCCACCTCGTGAACGAGCCGAACACCTTGGTGCGCAACGATCTGGCGACCCCCGAGCCCGCACGTGCCCGGTCCTTCTACGCCGAGGTCTTCGACTTCACGCTCGACGGCAACCCGGACCTGCCGGGGTTCGACTTCACCTTCCTCCGCCGCCGCGACGGCCACGAGATCGGCGGCATCTTCGGCGACCCTGCGGCAACGCCCGCGTGGATGACCACTTTCGAAGTCGCCGATGCGGATTCGGTGGCCCGCGCGGCCGTCGACGCGGGCGGCTCGGCGGGACCGGTCGAAGACAACCCGTACGGCCGGATCGCCCAGCTCACCGACCCGTTCGGCACCGGATTCGCGGTCATCGCGCGTCACTGAGGATGGCCAGGCGAGTAGGCAACGTTCGCCGCGGTCTGCCCGGTGGGTGGGGCCACGGTCTGTTGTGGACATTGTGGATCGGGTCGCCGGGGTGGGTGACCGGGGTAGCTGTCTGCCGGGTTTGCTGGGGCGGTTGCCCGCCGGTGTGGCGGGGGTTTCGGTTATGCGGCGCGGGGTTGTGCGGTGTGGAGGGTGTTGGTCCGGGGTCTTCGCCAGGGGTCGAGGAATTCGGGTGGGGTGAACTCGGGGAGTCCGTTGATCATGCGGACTTTCCAGTCGCTGTTGTGGAGTAAGCGGTGGTGGTGCCCGCAAAGGAGGACGAGGTTGCCGAGGTCGGTTTTGCCGCCGTTCCACCATTCTCGGACGTGGTGTGCGTCGCAGTGTCGGGGCTTTCGGTTGCAGCCCGGAAAAGCGCAACCGCCGTCGCGGATGGCGAGCAGGATGCGGAGGCCTTCGGTCACGATTCGCTTGGCGCGCCCGTATTCCAGTGGTTGCCCGTCGGTGCCGAGTACGGCGGGGATGACCTTGCAATCGCAGGCGAGGATGCGGGCTTCGCTCGCGGTGATGCCGGTGACCAGGTCCAGGCAAGCATGCCCGAGTCCTTTCTGGAGCAACTCCAGCGGGATCGTGACGACGATGTCGCCTCGGGTGCTGCTGTGGTTCGGCGCATCCGGATGGCTTGCCGTGAGGTTCACGATCTCCATGAACGCATCCCCGTAGCGCTCAGCCTTCCCACGCACCAGGGGATTGTCCTCTTTATGGGGCAGTGCCAGGGGTTCTAGGAGTGCGAGGGTTTTCGCGCCGGACACCGGGTCGAGGTAGCCGTCGAACTTGATGGAGCCGTCTTTGCCTTGGCGGTATCGGAAAGCGCGTTTGGGTTCGGGGGTGTCGCGGGGTTCGCGGCCGTCGGGGTCGAGGGTGTCGCGCAACCGCCGACCGGCCGCGGCGACCTCCGCCGTGGTCGCGTTCCGAGCGAGATCGACCAAAGTCTTCTCGGTCTTCTCGCGCTCTTCGACCGGCACGGTGTCCGGGATCGCCTGCAGCGCCGACACGATCCCATCCACATGCAGTGGCGAGATCGCTCCCTTGGCGGCGGCTTCTCCGGTCAGCGGCGCCGCAGCGGGAATTTCCGTGCCATCGATACCCCGGCTGGGGTTGATCGCGAGCGCCCGCGCCACCAGTTTCCGCACCGCAGCCGAGGAAGTCCGCGCGATCTCCGCTACCAGTGCGGCGGTGGAGGGATATCCGAGTTCACGCGTGCCGTCGTTGTCGAGTTCCGCGATCACCTGGCAGACCCGGGATTCCTGCTGCCACAAGGACATCAACTCTTCCCGCAGCAGCGCCGCCTTCTCGCGCGCAGCGAGCTGCCACAGCTCCCGCTGCGGTGTAAGGGAAGAGTTCTCGGACACGCCACAATTCTACCGTGATCGCACAGAAGTTCGACTGATCCATCCAGGTGAATCACGATGACAGTCTGAAGTGGGCCATAGAGAAACCTCTTGCTGGCAAAGGAAAATCGACCAACCTCGCAACCGCCGCCCGGCCTCGGCAAGCCGCCCACGCCTCTTTAGTCCAGAGCCTTCTTTGGACCGCAGCCAAACACGGCGAGCCAGCCACGACATCGGCCCCGCTACAGCGGATCGACCTCTTCGAGGCGATCGGACCCGAGCCGCAACCACCGGCTGATGCCGATATCCCGCAGAAAAGGCACATCGTGGCTCACCACGACGAGCGCCCCGGAATAGGACTCCAGTGCCTGGGTGAGTTTCCGGACGCTGGCCAGGTCCAGGTTGTTGGTGGGTTCGTCGAGCAGGAGCAGGCGCGGCGCCGGTTCCGCGAGCAGGAGGGTCGCCAGTGCGGCGCGGAAGCGTTCTCCGCCTGACAGGGTGCCGGTGAGCTGGTCCGCCTGCCGTCCCCGCAGCAGGAACCGCGCCAGCTGAGCCCTGATCGCGTTGTCGCCTGCCGAAGGAGCGGTGTCCGACACGTTGTCCACCGCGGACCGGTTGTCGTCGAGGATGTCGAGTCGTTGTGGGAGAAAGCGCGCCGGTACGAA
Source organism: Amycolatopsis sp. CA-230715 (assembly GCF_018736145.1). Lineage (GTDB taxonomy): Bacteria > Actinomycetota > Actinomycetes > Mycobacteriales > Pseudonocardiaceae > Amycolatopsis. The sequence continues at coordinate 1,954,251 of NZ_CP059997.1, read as the reverse complement.
GGTCCGCGCCGTGCCGGAGCGTGGTTCGGCGAGCCGCATCACAGTGTGCAGCAGCGTCGTTTTACCCGTGCCGTTGTCGCCGATCAGTGCGATCCGCTCGGGGCCGCGCACCGAAAGGCTCACCACCTGGCCGGTCGCGAGTTCCACATCGGACAGTTCGAGCACCTGCATGCCCTGCGGCACTTTCGTGTCCGGAAGGTCGATGCGGATCTCGGCGTCGTCGCGGACCGCGTCCTTGGCTTCCTGCAACCGATCCCGTGCCTGGTTGAGCCGGTCGAGATGGGTGTTCCGGAGCTTGCCCGCGGCGATCTGCGCGTCCTCGGCGCGCTTGCGCATGCGCACCTTCGGTTCGCGCTTGGTCTCGAACATCTTCTTGCCGTAGCGCTGCCGCCGGGCCAATTTCACTTGCGTGTCCGCGAGTTCCCGCTTCTCCCGGCGGAAATCGGCTTCGGCGACGCGGACGGTGCGTTCGGCCGCTTCCTGTTCGGCGGCGACGGCCGCTTCGTAGGCGCTGAGATTGCCGCCGTAGAAGGAGAGGTCGCCGTCGCGGAGGTCGCCGATGCGGTCCACCAGCTCCAGCGTCTCGCGATCGTGCGAGACCAGGATCAGCGCACCTCGCCAGGACCGGATCGCTTCGTGCACGTAGTGCTTCGCCCGCAGGTCGAGGTTGTTGGTCGGCTCGTCGAGCAGCAGCACGTCGGGCACGCGCAGGAGCTGGGCGGCGAGTCCGAGCAGGACGACCTCGCCGCCGGAAAGCTGCCCGGCGCGGCGATCGAGGCCGACGTGCCCGAGCCCGAGCCGGTCGAGCGTGGCGTGCGTCCGCTCTTCGACGTCCCACGCGCCTTCGACAGCGGCGAACTGCGCTTCACCGGCTTCGCCCTCCTCGATCGCGGCGAGCGCGGCCCTCGTTTCGGCCAGGCCCAGCACGTCGTCGACGCGGCGGTCCGCGTCGAGGATGAGGTTCTGGGGAAGGTAGCCGACACTGCCCGCGACACGGACGTCTCCCGACGACGGTCGCAGTTCGCCGGCGATGAGCCGGAGCAGGGTGGACTTCCCCGCGCCGTTGACACCGACGAGCCCGGTGCGGCCTTCGCCGAACACGGCGTCGAGCCCGGTGAACACGGCACGGGAATCCGGCCAGGCGAAGGCGAGGCCGGAAAGGATCACGGTAACTGACAAGGCTGATCTCCTGGGGTCGCTCGTGAACGGGGACGAAACCCCGTGGGCGGTGGCACAGAAGATCAGAGCTTCACCAGTGGACTCCCGGAACGCGGCGGCTACCTACCCCCGAAAGGTAGCCGCCGCGATGAACGGGGCGCAATTCCTTTTCCGGCGCCCGCGGCGGACGTCTCACTCGTCGGAATCCGATTTGGACGGACGGCCGCGGCGGGGGATCCGGCCCGCGGCGTCCGGCATGCGGCCCGCTTCGGTGAGCGCGCGCCTCAGCAGGAACTCGATCTGCGCGTTCGTGCTGCGCAGCTCGTCGTTCGCCCACCTGGCCAGCGCGTCGTGCACGGCCGGATCGAGCCGCAGCAGGATCTTCTTCCGGTCAGCCACGCCTGGCGCCCGTCAGTGGTAGAGCGAGCTCGTGTTCACCACGGGCGTGGCTTCCCGGTGGCCGCACAGCACCACCAGCAGATTGCTCACCATCGCGGCACGGCGTTCCTCGTCGAGGTCGACGACGTCCTGTTCGGCGAGCTGGGTCAGCGCGGTCTGGACCATGCCGACCGCGCCCTCCACGATCCGCTGTCGCGCCGCGACGATCGCGTCGGCCTGCTGGCGCTGGAGCATGGCTTGGGCGATCTCCTGCGCGTAGGCGAGGTGGGTGATCCTGGATTCGATGATCCGCACCCCCGCCGATTCGACGCGCGCGGCGATCTCGGCCGAAAGCTTCTCGGTGATCTCGTCCGCGTTGTCACGCAAGGAAAGGCGGCTCTCGTGGTGCGAGTCGTACGGGTAGCTGTTGGCGATGTGCCGCACGGCGGTCTCGGTCTGGATCCCCACGAAGTCGACGAACTCGTCCACTTCGAACATCGCGCGCGCGGTGTCCTCCACCTGCCACACCACGACCGCGGCGATCTCGATCGGGTTTCCCTCCGACTCGTTGACCTTCATCACCGCGGTCTCGTGGTTGCGGATCCGCACCGACACGTGCGCCCTGGTGGTGAACGGGTTGACCCAGCGGAGGCCCTGTTCCCGGACCGTGCCGGTGTAGCGGCCGAGGAACTGCACCACGCGCGCTTCGCCGGTCGCGACCTGGGTGAGCCCGCCCGCGACGATCGCGGCGGCGAGCTCCAGCACCGCGCCCGCGACGATCAGCGCGATCGAGCCGCCGCCGCCCGCCTGCGCGGTGGCGATGATGCCCCACAGGAGAACCCCGGCGCCGCCGAGGAACAGCACGGTCCCCAGCGCGGCGACCGGGATCCCCGGCGTCCCCCACGCGGCGCGCTCGCGGATGGTCGGTGTCGGCATGTCGACAGCGGTCATGGTGTCCTCCCCGGATGTGATGGCCTCTGACTATCAAAGTGATATCACATTTATCCGGGGAGGACGAGGGCCGACCGGGTTTCAGCCCTTCGCGAGTGCTTGCAGCCGGTCAGCGGTGCCGTTGAAGACGTCCTGGTCGACCGGGCCGGACACGCCGGGCGTGCTGCCCTTGCTGGTGTACTGCCAGAACGTGTAGGTGCCCCAGCCCTTCGGCATGGTGCCGGCCGAGTCGCAGTAGCAGGCGAGGAACAGCGGGTTCGTGGCGCCGAAGCTGCCGTTGTCGCCGGTGCAGCTCGACCACCAGTCCCGCGTGGTGTAGATGGTCGGGTACCGGTTGGTCAGCCGGTGCACCTCGTTGCTGAAGTCGGTGATCCACGCGGTCATGTCGCCGCCGTTCTTGCCGTAGCAGCGGTCGCCGTACGGGTTGTACTCCATGTCCAGCATCGGCGGCAGCGTCTTGCCGTCGGCGGACCAGCCGCCGCCGTTCTTGACGAAGAACTGCGCCTGCGCGGCGCCGCTGGAGCGGTCCGGCAGTGCGAAGTGGTAGGCGCCCCTGATCATTCCGGCGCCGTACGCCCCGTCGTAGTAGCTGCTGAACGTGCCGTCCTTGTAATCGGTGCCCTCGGTCGCCTTGATGTAGGTGTACTGGTTGTTCTTCGCCACGGACCCCCAGTCGATGTTGCCCTGGTAGTGGCTGACGTCGATACCGGGGAGGCCGCCCGGTGCCGCCGCGGTGCGGGCGCCGCCGGTGCCCTCGTTGGCGGCGATGGTGGAGCCCGCGTAGTCGAGTTCCGGGTGGGAGACAGCGGCGAGCGCGGTCTCGTCGGCCGAGCCGGTGCTCGCCGCGCCGATGAGGATCGGGAGTGCCAGTGCGCTCGCGGCGAGCGCGCGCAGCGCCCGTCGTGAGTTCGGGGAGAGGGTAGGCAAGATGGTTCTCCTTTTGGGCAGGCCGGAGCCAGAGCAGGTGTCCCAAGTGGCGCTCGGCGGGGAAACGGTGGTGCCCCAGTGATCACCCCGGCGAACGCTGGGGGCACCGTATGTGTAGAAGATTCCAGCCACCAGTTCAGTCGGGTAATTTCTTACGGATTACCTCGAATGGCCGAGAACTTCGGTCGGTCCCGACCGTCGTGATCCGGTTCACCGCCGCTTGCGGGCTCGGGTAGACGTCGTGAACAATAACCGGCGTGTGCAACTATTGCGGACGCTGGTAGTTGCCGGGGATCCTGCGCTACGGCGTGCCGTCGCGCAGGATGGGTTCGACCGCCGCCAAGGAAGGTTTCCGCACCATGCTTCTCGACGTCTCGGGCAAGACGGCACTGGTCACCGGGTCCACCCAGGGGATCGGGCTGACCATCGCGACCGCGCTCGCGCGGTCCGGGGCCAGGGTCGCGGTCAACGGCCGCAAGCCCGCCACCGTCGACGAGGTGGTGGCGAAGATCCGTGCCGAGGTCGACGGCGCGGAAGTCGTCGCCGCGCCGGCCGACGTGACCACCGAAGAAGGCGCCGAGCAGATCGCCGCGGTGCTGCCCGGCGTCGACATCCTGGTGAACAACCTCGGCATCTTCGGCGCGACCCCGCCGCTGGAGATCACCGACGACGAATGGCGCCGCTACTTCGAGGTGAACGTCCTCGCCGCGGTCCGGCTCATCCGCCGGTACCTGCCCGGCATGGTCGGCAGGGGCTGGGGCCGGATCCAGAACATCGCGAGCGATTCGGCGATCGTCATCCCCGCCGAGATGATCCACTACGGCACGTCGAAGACGGCGCTGCTCGCGGTGTCGCGGGGGTTCGCCAAGGAGGCCGCGGGCACCGGTGTCACGGTGAACTCGGTGATCGCGGGCCCCACTCACACCGGCGGCGTCGAGGACTTCGTCTACCAGCTCGTCGACAAGGACCTGCCCTGGGAAGAGGCGCAGCGCGAATTCATGCTCAAGCACCGGCCGCAGTCGTTGCTGCAGCGCCTGATCGAGCCGGAGGAGATCGCGAACATGGTGGTGTACCTCAGTTCTCCGCAGGCATCGGCCACCACGGGCGCGGCGGTGCGCGTCGATGGCGGCTACGTCGACTCGATCGTGCCCTGACGGTCCTGGCTCGCTGGTTCGGGCAGCGTCAGTGCGAGCAGCCACGACACCACGGCGAGCCCGATCAGCGCGGCGAGCGCGATCTGGAGCGAGGTGCCGTCCGCGAGTGCGCCGATCGCGGGGGAGGCGATGCCGCCGACGCTCACCGCGAGCCCGAGCGTCACCCCGCTCGCGGTGCCGACCCGGTTGGGCAGGTAGTCCTGGCCGAGCGTGATGTGCAGGGAAAACGGGACGTACAGCGTGATCGCGGCGGCGGCCACGAAGAGGTAGACGGCGTAGCCCGGCGCGAAGACCACGCCCGCGAGCGCGGGAATGGTGGCCGCGTAAGCGATCCGCATCGTCCGGACGCGGCCGTGCTTCGCGGCGAGCCTGCCGCCGAGCACGGTGCCCACCGCGCCGCCCGCGAAGAGCACGAACAGCGCCACCGCACCCGCGGTCGCGCCGCCGGGCACCCGGCCGCGCACGTACAGCGCGACGAACGCGCTGAGTCCCATGTAGACGATCGAGCGGCACATCACGACCGCCGTCAGCCGGAGGAACCGTGGCCAGTCGTCGTGCCCGCGCCGGTCTGGCTCGGCGCGGGTTTCCGCGTCGTGGCGGGAAAAGGTGCGCAGAACCGACGCGGTGAGCAGGGTCGCGACGGCGGCGGGCGCGACCAGGAACGGTGTCGCGCCGAGCCCGCCCGCGGCGAGCACGGGGGTGACCACGACCGGCGCCAGCGCGAAACCGATGTTGCCGCCGAGGGAAAACCAGCTCATGCCGGTGTGCGCGCCGCCGCTGACGACCCTGGCGAGCCGCGCGGCCTCCGGGTGGTACGCGGCGACGCCGAGCCCGCTGAGCGCGACGCCGAGCCAGGTGCTCCAGTAGCTCCCGCCGAGACCGCTCATCGCGAGGCCGATACCCGCGGTCGCCATGCTCGCGGGAAGCAGCCACGGCATCGCCCGCCGGTCGGTGAGGAGTCCGAAGAGCGGTTGCACGATTGAGGAAAGCAGGGTCGCGGCGAGCACGATGCCCGACGCCGCGACGTAGTCGTAGTGCCGTTCGGCCACCAGCACGGGCACCAGCGCGGGTACCGCGCCCTGGTAGAAGTCGACCCCCGCGTGTCCGGCGGAGAGCAGGGTGATGGCGCGGTTTCCTCGTCGCACGGTGATCGTCACGCGAGCATCCTCGGGCGCGCGGACGTTGTCGCGCTTCCGATAAAGTGCCTCACTATGTCGATTTCCCGCCACGACGGCTCGGTCACCGCCGTGCACCGGCTTCCCGGTGGTTCGGAGGTCGCGCCGCACTGGCACGACGACCACCAGATCGTCTACGCGGGCAAGGGCGTGCTGTCGGTGCGGACCGACGGCGGCAGCTGGGTCGCCCCGGCCACGCGCGCGATCTGGATACCGGCGCGCACCGTGCACCGGCACCGCGCGCACGGCGCGACGGATCTGCACACCATCGGCCTGCCGGTGACCGCGAACCCGCTCGGGCTGCGGCGGCCCGCGGTGCTGCGCGTCAGCCCGCTGCTGCGCGAACTCCTCCTCGAATGCAGCCGGTACGGCGAGACCGAAACCCCGCAGGTGCGCCGTCTGCGTGCCGTTCTGCTCGACCAGCTCCGCAGTTCGCCGGAGCAACCCGTGCACCTGCCGTCCGCCCGCGATCCGAGGCTGGCGGCGGTCTGCGCGGTGCTGGAAGGGGAGCCGGGGGACGGCAGGACGCTCGCCGCGCTCGGCGCCGCGACCGGTGCCGGGGAGCGCACGCTGAGCAGGCTCTTCCGCGCCGAATTCGGCATGACCTTCCCGCAGTGGCGCACACAGCTGAGGTTGCGGCAGGCGTTGCTCCTGCTCGCCGACGACCTGCCGGTGACGGTGGTGGCGCATCGCTGCGGCTGGGCGTCCACGAGCGCGTTCATCGACGTCTTCCGCGCCGCGTTCGGGCACACGCCGGGCACGCACCGGGACGACCGGAACCCGGCTCGCGCGGGCGAATGAGCCGGTGGATCCGAGGTTGTCCACAGCGATCCCGCGCGTGTGGACAACTCGGCCCGCCGAGCGCGGATCCGCCATCCCGCCGAACGGCGGGCGGTAGACTGGGCTGGGGTCGCCCCCCGGGAACGGGTGGGGGATGCACTTGGTTAGACGCCGTGGTCGAAGTGCTCGTCGAGGATTCGTTTCGCGGCTTCGACGGTGTGGCAACCGGCCAGCACGTACGCCGAAAGGCCAGGGGGAGGAGTCCCGAGATGACCGGACGCAAGCCACCCGGAATGCCCTACGAATCCTGGCTCGACACGCAGGTGCGGCAGGCGGAGGAGCGAGGGGAGCTGGAAAACCTGCCCGGCGCTGGTAAACCGCTGCCGAAGGGGCGCACGCGGACCGCGCTGGAATGGGCGGCCGAACTGGCCCGCCGTGAAGGTGACGACACCCTGGCCATGCTGCCACCTTCGCTCGCACTGGCGAAGGAGGCCGAACTCCTGCCGGGGCGCGCGGCGAAGGAGCGGTCCGAACGCGCCGTCCGCGCGCTCGTGACCGAGCTGAACGAGCGGATCATGAAGGCCTACCGCCAGCCCCAGGACGGGCCGCCGATGCGCGTGCGGATCGTCGACGCCGACGAAGTGGTCGAGGAGTGGCGCAAGCGCCAGGAGTGACGTTCCGTGTCGTCGCGCTGCTTCACCGTGTACGCCACGCCGGGCGAACCCGCCACGCCGAGGTGGTCAGTCCCCCGCCATGGGGAACTTCGGTGCCCTGCCCGGCGAACTGTCGGTGCCATGACGGATCATCTACGGGTGGCTAAGCGTGAGGGGAAAGAGAACGCCGCCGCCGAGGAACCGACTCCGATCTACGACGAGGCGGTTTCGCGGGCGAGCGGCGAGGGGGCCAGCTCGGAGCAGGCGGATGACGCCAAGGACGCCGGGCGGCATCGGACCTGAGCATGTCGTGGCGAAGCGTTCGCGCCCAGGCGCGGACGCTGCTTCGGTGTGCCTTCGTGCACTCTCCGTGACGGGCAGGGCTGGTCACATCGGGATGGCGATCGGGCCGCCGTCGAGCAGCACCTCCAGGTACTGCAGGTAGAGCTGGGGCACGCTCACCTCGCCGGTCCCCGCCAGCCGGACGGCCACGAGCAGGTAGCCGACGAGCAGCAGGATCACCGAGGCCGCCATCGCGAACGCGTTCACGCGCGGCGGCTTCAGCAGCAGCATCGCGACGAGGGCGAAGGGCAGGCCGCTCCCGGGAATCGCGAGCACGGCCTGCGCGGTGGTGGAGAAACCGGCGCCGAAGGTCGTCGCCGCCGCGAACCCCCAGCCCGCGAGCCCGACGGCACCGACGAGCGCCGCCCACAGCAGCCTGCCGCGCGCCTCGTCCGGCAACCACGACCCCGCCGACCACCGCCAGCCCATCCAGCCGAGCACCGCGAACAGCACGATCGCCGCGCACACCACCACGAACAGCGGCGACGGACCGCCGCCGAGCAGGGTCGAGCGGGTGAGCAGGAACGCGCCGACGCCCATCGTCAGCGAGCCCGCCACCCACACCCAGAGCACCTGGGGCCACCACGGAGCATGAGTTCTCACGATCCGCATCCTGCCCGGCCGCGATCGCGCCCGGTGGGTTTCCGGGCAGGTCGTGGGCCAGTCGTGACCGAACGCCGGTTGACCTGGAGCGCGCTCCAGCCCATACGCTCCGGCCACGCCCGGAAAGTCCGTGGCGGAAGGGGGAGCGGCCGTGGAACTCGGCGTGCACGTCATCAAGTTCGACCACCCAGGCGGTCCCGCGGCGATCGCGCCCGAACTCGCGCGCGTCGGCGCCGCGGTCGAGAACGCCGGGGTGCGCTGGCTTTCCGTGGTCGACCACTACTTCCAGATGGAGCACCACGGCGACGCTTCGGACGCGATGATCGAGGGGTACTCGGCGCTCAGCTTCCTCGCCGCGCACACCACGACCACGCGGCTCGGCATGCTGGTCACCGGCGTCACCTACCGGTACCCGGGGCTGCTCGCCAAGATCGTGACCACGCTCGACGTGCTGTCCGGCGGGCGGGCCACACTCGGACTCGGCGCCGGCTGGTACGAACGCGAGCACAAGGGGCTCGGCGTGCCGTTCCCGTCGACGGCGGAGCGGTTCGAACGGCTCGAAGAAACACTCCAGGTGTGCCTGCAGATGTGGGATCCCGGCAATTCCGGTGCCTACGAAGGCAAGCACTACCGGCTCGCGGAGACGATCTGCGTGCCGCCGCCGATCAGCGCGCCCCGGCCGCCGATCCTCGTCGGCGGCGGCGGTGAGAAGAAGACGCTGCGGCTGGTCGCGCGGTACGCCGACGCGTGCAACCTGCTCTCCTCGACGCCGGAAGAGGTCGCGCACAAGCTGGACGTCCTCCGGCGCCATTGCGACGACGCCGGCCGGGACTACGCCGAGATCGAGAAAACGGGCGTGTACAACGGCGAGGCGCTCCGGCACGGCGACCTCGACGGGGTGGCCGCCGAGCTGGCGCCGTTCGCGAAGCTCGGTATCACCAAGGTCATCGTGATGCCGCCGGACCAGAACGCGGCCGCGTGGATCGACGAGCGCTGCGCACCACTGGTGCCGAAGCTGGCGGAACTCTGAGCCACTGTCCACAACGGACACGGTGCCGCGCGGCCCGCTGCCTTGCGCTCAACCCTAGTTGAGGCGGCAGAGTCGGGTTTTCCGCGAGCACGAGGAGTTTCATGGGCACGCCGACCCGCAGGCACGAACTGCTGACACTGACACTGGCCTGCGCGGGATCCTTCGTGGCGATCATGGATGCCACGATCGTTTCGGTCGCGCTGCCCGGTATCCGTGCCACGCTGGGGTTTTCCCCGTCGGCACTGACCTGGGTCGTGAACGCCTACACGCTGGCCTTCGCGGGGTTCCTGCTGCTCGGCGGCCGGTGCGCGGACGTGTTCGGGCAGCGGCGGATGTACCTCGCCGGCACCGTGCTGTTCACCGTCGCCAGGCTCGCGGGCGGGTTCGCGGGCTCGCCCGAGGTGCTGCTCGCGGCCAGGGCGGTGCAGGGATTCGGCGGCGCGCTGCTGATGCCCGTCACGCTGTCGCTGCTGACCACCACGTTCACCGATCCCGCCCGCAGGGCCAAGGCGCTCGGCACCTGGAGCGCGGTCGGCGCGATCGGGGCCGCGGCCGGTCCGATCCTCGGCGGTGTCCTGATGCAGTGGGCGGGCTGGCGCTCGGTCTTCTTCGTCACCGTGCCGATCGGGATCGCCGCCGTACTGGCCGCGCTCGCCGTCCTCGCCCGCGGGGACCGGACGGCGGCACGCCCGCGACTGGATTCCGCGGGAGCCGTGCTCGCCACGGCCGGGCTGGTCGGCGTGGTGTACGGCGTCATGCGCGCCGCGGTCGCGGGCTGGGGCAGCGCGGAGGTGCTCGGCGCGCTGCTCAGCGGCGTCGCGCTGCTCGCGATCTTCCTTGTGCACCAAGGGAAATGGGCCCGCGAGCCAGTGCTTCCGCTCGACGTGTTCCGGCTTCGCGCGGTCAGCAGCGGCAACTTCGTGATGTTGTTGCTCGGCCTCGGGTTCTTCGCCAGCCCGGTGCTGCTTTCGCTGTACCTGCAGGACGTGCACGGGTACACGCCGCTGCGGGCCGGGCTCGGGTACCTGCCGATCGGCGTCGCGATGTTCGCGGGCGCCAAGTTCGCGGGCGCGGTGTCCGTCCGCCTCGGCCCGCGGCGGGCGGCCGTCCTGTACTGCCTCGTCGGGGCGGCCGGGTTCGCCGCGCTCTCGGCGCTGATCGGGGCCGACCGGTCCTACCCGGTGTCCGTGCTGGTTCCCGGTGTGGTGTTCGGGTTCGGCACCGCCGCCGCGTTCACCCCGATCACGCTGGCGGCGACCACCGGCGTCCCGGCGCACCGGAACGGGCTCGCCGCCGGGGTGCTGAACACGGTGCGGCAGACCAGCAGCGCGATCGGGCTCGCCGTGCTCACCACGATCTCGGCGGGCGCGGCCGCGTCCTGGGCCGCGGGGCACCGGGACGGAGCGGATTCACCCGGCGCGCTCTCGCACGGTTACTCGGTGGCCTTCGCGGTGGCGGCGGCCTGTGTCGTGTTGGCCGCCGCCGCGGCGGCGGTGCTCATGCCGCGGGTGCCGGGCGGTTCGCGACGGGCACCGGTCGCCGCGGCCGCGCCGCCGGGCGGCCCGGAACGTCCACTTCGGACCGGAAGCTCGGGCACCGCTCCAGCGGACCGGGATGGCCGCAGGTGAGCAGGTAGGCGAGGTAGTTGCGGGCCGCGTCCAGCTTCGCCATGTGCGCGGTGATCGCGTCGGCCCGCGCGGCGACGATGTCGCGCCAGCCGGGATCGTCGTCGAGCACGCGCGCGATCTCGTCGATGCTCATCGTCCCGGTGTCGCGCCACATCTGGACGAGCGCGATCCGGTAGAGCTGATCGGTGTCGTAGTGCCTGCTGCCCGCGTGCCGCCGCGGGGTGATCAGGCCGCGGCGCTCCCAGTAGTGCAGGGTCGAGATGGGCAGGCCGAAGTGGTCCGCGACCGCCCTGATCGAAGTGAGGCCCTCCATGTCTCCATTGGACCGCACGGTGTTTGGTTAGGCAACCCTAATTTGAATGCGGCGAAAAAAATCCGATCCCGGTTGTCGAACGAGCCGCCCGTCGTTCGACGCAAGAATGAGCACGGGCCGGGACGCGGCCCGCGAACACGAAGGGACAGCCGGAGATGCGGTTCATGGTGATGGTCAAGGGCGACGAGAACACCGAAGCGGGCGCGATGCCGTCCGAGGAGGAGCTGGCCGCCATGGGCCGGTTCAACGAGGAGCTGGTGAAGGCGGGCGTGATGCTCGCGGGCGACGGCCTGCACCCCACCTCGAAGGGCGCGAAGATCCGGTACTCCGGTGGGAAGCCGACCGTGGTCGACGGCCCGTTCGCCGAGGCGAAAGAACTGGTCGCCGGGTTCTGGATGCTCCAGGCGAAGTCGAAGGAGGAGGTGCTGGAGTGGATGCGGCGCGCGCCCTTCGTCGACGCCGAGATCGAGATCCGCCAGGTCTTCGAGACCGAGGACTTCGGCGACGCGGCGACGCCGGAAATCCGGGAGTCCGAAGAGAAGCTGCGCGCGCAGCTGGCGGAGCAGCAGAAGTAAGATGACGCGGACGGACGGCCCGCTTCGCACGCGAAGCGGGCTTCCCGCGCGGGCTCAGTCGCCGAAGTCCTCGGGACGGACCTCGTCGAGCAGGGCACGGAACTCCGCGACCTGCTGATCGCGCTCGTGCTCGCTGAGATCGTCCGCCGTCGCCTCGGCACCGGTACCGGTGATCTCGATGTCGACGGAGGCCTCTTCCAACACGGCCTCCTCGACGGTCACCGGGACACCGGCGCGGATCGCCAGCGCGACCGCGTCGCTCGGGCGCGCGGACACCCGGATCCCGGAGTCGAGCACCAGGTCGGACAGGAAGATACCGTGGCTCAGCCCGGTCACCTCGACGCCGACCACCTCGTGGCCGAACGCGTCGATCACCTGCCCGATCAGCTCGATCGTGCCGGGCCTCGGGTGCGCCACCCGCTCCTGGGCGGACAGCAGCGCGTCCGCCTCCGGCGCGCCGATCGTGATCGCCAGCCACCGCTGGTCACCCTCGGTTTCGCGCAGCATCATCACCGGAGCCGCCTCCGGGGAAAGAAGGGCGACTCCCTGCATTCGTACCGGTACCAAGACACTCACCGCTCTCGCTGATCCCTCGAGGCTTCCCGGTGGGTACCCCGGCGCGGCCCGTTCATTCATCGCACCCGCCCAGTATCGCGCCTGACCGCGCGATGAACCACCACCACACGCTGGTTGTGACCGTGATTAGCCCGTCCGCGCGTGTGCCGAGGGTGACCGCGCCGCTCAGGCCGCGGCGACGCGCGCGCCCGCGAAGCGCATCAGGAACTCGGCGTTCGACCTGGTCTTGCGGAGCTGGTCGAGCAGGTGGTCGATGGCGTGCTGGGGGTCGGTGGCGAGCGCGCGGCGGAGTTCGTGGGTGATGGCGAGCTCTTCGGGGGTGAGCAGCAGCTCCTCGCGGCGCGTGCTCGACTGCGGGATGTCGATCGCGGGGAACACGCGGCGCTCCGCGGTGCGCCGGTCCAGTTTGAGCTCGGCGTTGCCGGTGCTCTTGAGCTCCTCGAAGAGGACCGTGTCGCCGAGGGAACCGTTCTCCACCATGGCGGTGGCGACGATCGTCAGCGAGCCGCCCTCCTCGAACGCGCGGGCGGAGCCGAGGAATCGCTTGAGGGGGTGCAGGGTGGCGGCGTCGATACCGCCGGACAGGATCCGCCCCGACGCCTTGGTCGCGAGGTTGTAGGCGCGGCCGAGGCGGGTGAGCGAGTCGAACAGGAGCACCACGTCCTGGCCGAGTTCGGCGCGGCGGCGTGCCCGTGCGACGGCGAGTTCGGCCACCGCGAGGTGCTCGTGCGGCGGACGGTCGAATGTGGACGAAATGACCTCGCCGCGGACCGAGCGCGCCATGTCGGTAACCTCTTCCGGCCGTTCGTCGACGAGGACCACCATCAGCTGGGCACGCGGGTGGTTGACCGCGATCGCGTTCGCGATCGCTTGCAGCACCGAGGTTTTCCCCGCTTTCGGCGGTGACGTGATGAGCGCGCGCTGGCCCTTGCCGACGGGCATGACGAGATCGATGACCCTGGTGGCGATCGCGGTCGGCGTGGTTTCGAGCAGCAGTCGTTCGTGCGGGTGCACCGGGGTGAGCTTCTCGAATTCGGGGCGGTGCCGCGCTTCTTCGGGCTCGATTCCGTTCACGCTCACGATATCGGTGAGCGTGCCCGCTTTTTGCTGCTGTGCGGGGCGTTTCGCGCCGAGCACGAGATCGCCGTGGCGGAGGCCGTGCTTGCGGATCACGGCGAGGGGGACGTGTGCGTCGTCGGCGCTCGGCAGATAGCCGCCTCCTCGGACGAACCCGGCTTTGTCGCCGATGTCGAGTATTCCCCGGATCGGTTCGGGGACAAGGGTTTCTGGCATGGGAGTTCTCCCGAAGTGAGTGTGCCGCGCAGGACGAAAAAGATCGCGCGGTGGATCGGAGAAACGCGGAACGGAAGCTGTTCGACGAACCGTGATTCTCGGGACTTCCCCGGGGCGGCTGGGTTGCCGACATCCTCAGGGGATGACCGCAGTGTAGCGCCCATTCCCCGCACTGGCAAGGCGATCGGCGGGCGCTGTGCCGAGGGCCACTCGGCTAGGGTCGATGTCGTGGCGGAAGAGCGGGCGAGGCCGGTGCCGGGGCAGTACCCGGTCCGCTTCGGCGTGGCCGAGGTGCTCCGGGACGCGGACCGCGAGAACGGCTGGCTGCTCAGCGTCGACGGGATCAGTCAGTCCTATGTGGACATGAATGATCCGGAGCACCTCGAATTCGACTACCTGCGGCGGATCGCCGACGTGCTCGACCTGGTACCGGACGGCCCGCTCGACGTGGTGCACATCGGCGGCGGCGCGGGCACCCTCGCGCGCTACGTCGCGGCGACGAGGCCGGGCTCGCGCCAGCTCGTGGTGGACGCGGACGACGGGCTCGTCGACCTGGTCGAGCGGCTGTTCGGGCTGACGGCGGAAGGGATCCGCGTGATCGTCGGCGACGGCCGCGCGGTGATCGAGGAGCTGCCCGCGGACTCGGCCGATTTCGTGGTGCTGGACGCGTTCCAGGGCGCTTCGGTGCCGGGGCGCCTCGCCACGGCGGAGTTCCTCACCGCGGTCGCGGCGGTGCTGCGGCCGGGCGGCACGGCCGTGCTGAACATTTCCGACGGCACCGGCCTCGCGTTCGCGAAACGGGTCGCCGCCACCGTGTCCGCGGTGTTCCCGCACGCGCTGCTGCTCGCCGAGCCGATGGTGCTGCGCGGCCGCCGGTTTTCGAACCTCGTGCTCGCCGGTTCGACGGCGGAGCTGCCGATCGGCCCGCTGCGGGCGGTGTGCGCGGCCGCGGTGTTCCCGGCACGCTGCGTCGCTGGCGACGACCTGGAGGACCTGTGCGGTGACGCGGAACCGCTGAGCGACGCCGATCCCGTCACCGGCCCCGAACCGCCACCCGATCCGTTCGCACCGCGCGAGGAATAGCGCATCAACCGATCGGTGGATATCGAGTCCACCGCGCGCCGCGCCGCGCGGTCGATGTGCGGACGCCGCGCCGGACGCGATGCTGGAGCCTCCGAAGGAGGAGGTGGCATCGACCATGCTGAAGAAGGCCTTGGTGCTGGGGGTGGCTGGCGCGCTGCTGGCCGTCGCCGGCACCGCGTCCGCTGTGGACGGTCCCGATCGGACGGTGGTCCGCACGGACGCGGGGCCGGTGCGGGGAAAGGTGACCGACGAGGTCCGCACCTTCGAGGGCGTCCCGTACGCCGCGCCGCCGACGGGGGAGCTGCGCTGGCGGTCGCCGCATCCGGTGCGCCCGTGGACCGGCGTGCGGGACGCCACCGCGCCCGCGTCGGCCTGCCCGCAGAACGACAACCCGGAGGCGCCCGGCGGGAGCACGAACGAGGATTGCCTGTACGTCAACGTGACCACGCCGGTGAAACCGTCCGCGCGGCCACGGCCGGTGGTGGTGTGGATCCCCGGCGGCGGGTTCTTCATGGGGGCCGGGCACAACTACGACGCGCACCGGCTCGCCGCGCGGGGCGACGCGGTGGTGGTCACCATGAACTACCGGCTGGGGATCTTCGGTTTCTTCGGGCACGACGGCCTTCCCGGGTCCGGCACGTTCGGCCTGCAGGACCAGCAGGCGGCGCTGCGGTGGGTGCAGCGCAACGCGGCGGCGTTCGGCGGCGACGCGGGCAACGTCACGCTCGCCGGTGAGTCGGCTGGCGGGATGAGCACGTGCGCGCAGCTGACCTCGCCCGGTTCGGCCGGCCTGTTCCAGCGCGCGGTCATGCAGAGCGGCTCGTGCGATTTCGACTGGCCGACGGGTGGTCAGTACCCGGGGCAGCGGGCTGGCTCGTTCTGGGTGCCGCAGCGGGCGATCCGCCAGCAGGGCGACGAGATCGCGGCGAAGGAGCTCGGCTGCCCCGGCGGCGCGGCGGCGCTGGCGTGCCTGCGCGGCCGTCCGCCCGCCGAGCTGATGAAGCAGTTCATGGCCTTCACCTCGTCCGGGACCGGAAGCGGGGTGCTGCCGGAGAACCCGGCGACGGCGCTGGCGGCCGGCCGGTTCCACCGCGTTCCGGTGCTGTCGGGGAACAACCACGACGAAGGCCGTTCGTGGCTCCAGGCCTTCGGCGCCATCGACGCCGCGAAGTACCACCAGCTCGTCGCCGCGATGGCGGGGGACGCGGCGGCGAAGGTGGAGGCGGAATACCCGCTTTCGGCGTACGCGTCACCGGCGCACGCGTGGGGCGCGGTCACCACCGACCGGATCTGGTCGTGCAACCAGGTGCGGTCCGATCGCGCGCTCTCCTCGAAGGTGCCGACCTACGCCTACGAGTTCTCGGACGCGCATTCGCCGCTGGTGCGGGTGTTCCCCGGGCCGATCAAGGAGGGCGCGATGCACGGCGTGGAGCTGCCGTACCTGTTCGACATCCGCGGTGCCCACCTGGAGCTGGCGCCGGACCAGCGGGCACTGGCGGACGAGATGGTCGACTACTGGGCGGCGTTCGCCCGCACCGGTGATCCGAACGGGCCGGGCCGCCCGCACTGGGCGCCGGTGAGCGGTGCGGTTTCGGGGCCGTCGCTCAAACCGTCCGGCCAGGGCGGTATCGCGACCGTCGACCTCGCGGCCGAGCACCACTGCGGGATGTGGGCCGGGCCGCGCTGAGGGGGAGCGACACGGGGCCGCCTCGGCTGGGGGACGGGGCGGTCCCGTTCGTCTACTGTGGACGAACGTATTCGGATGCCTCGCGGACGCCGGAGTCGGTACGCTCACCGTGTGATCCGACCCGCGACCGAGGCCGATCTCCCGGCGCTGCGCGAAATCGAGCGCGCCGCCGGGCTGGTGTTCGCCGAGTTCGGCATGACGGCGATCGCCGAGGACGAACCGCTGTCGATCGCCGAACTCCGCGCCTACCTCGGGCGCGCCTGGGTAGCCGATCCTGGCAGCGGCCCGGTCGCTTACCTGATAGCCGATCTCGTCGACGGCAACGCCCACGTCGAACAGGTTTCCGTGCACCCGTCCCACGCGCGCCGCGGTCTGGGCCGCGCGCTGATCGAGCACCTCGCGGTGTGGGCGCGCGAGCGGGGCTGCGCCGCGCTGACCCTGACCACGTTCACCGAAGTGCCCTGGAACGGCCCGTACTACCGCCGCTGCGGCTTCCGCGTGCTCGACGACGCCGAGCTGACGCCGGGCCTGCGGAAGATCAGGGCGGCCGAAGCCGAACACGGTCTCGACCGCTGGCCGAGGGCATGCCTGCGCCGCGAACTGGGCCCCGAATAGAATCGGCGCGGGCGCGGCGCAGCGGCGCCGTGGCACGAAGGGCGGCACGGGAGTGGTCTGGAGCGTGGAAGATTTCAGCGACCACCTCGACGAGGTCACCAGCGCGATGGGGGAGCTCACCGAAGTGGTGGGCACCGAAGACGATCTCGGTGTGGTGCTCGGCGCGGTGTGCGATCAGGTGACCAGGGTGATCCCCGGCGCGGACCTCGCCAGCGTCACGGTCATCAGGGACGGCGTCCCCAGCACGGAGGCGTTCACCGATCCGCGCGCCGAGCGGATCGACCGCGGCCAGTACGCCAGCGGCGCGGGCCCGTGCCTGCGGGCGGCGGAAACCGGTGCGGTGGTCAGGGTCAGCGTCGGCACGGCCGCCGAGCTGTGGCCCGGCTTCACCGAGTCCGCACTCGAACTCGGCGTCGCCAGTTACCTCGCCGCACCACTGCGCGTCGACGAAACGCTCAGCGGCGCGATGAACCTGTTCGGCTTCGGGCCGCACGGTTTCAACGAGGTCGAGGAGAAGCTGCTCGACCTCTACACGATGGTCGTCGCGGCGACGCTGAAGTCCGCGCGCCGCTACCTGCGCGCGCGGGCGTCGGTCGACCAGCTCCGGCAGGCGCTCGACCGGCGCGCGGTGATCGAGCAGGCCAAGGGGATCATGATGGCCGCGCGCGGGCTCACCCCCGACGAGGCCTTCGGGGAACTGGTGAAACGGTCCCAGCGGGAGAACGTGAAGCTCAACGACGTGGCGGCGGAGTTCGTCGCCGAGGCGACGCGCGCCGTCCGTCCTAAGTAGACACGAACACGCACCGTCCGTCGACTGACACCGACCGTAGCGGATCGACCCTGTAACCTGTCTCACGCCGGTGGGCGAAAGGGGCGCTTCGCGACCGGTTCCCGCGCGTGGCGCGGCTCGCTTGCGCGGGGAATGTCGGGGTGGCCGGATACTCTTCCAGTACGGTGAGTCGCCGGTCGCCTGGCACCAGTCCGGGCACCACAGCCGGCGCGGTTCGTCGTTCGCACGACCTGATCTGGGAGTAAGACCCTGTGACTGCTTCTGCCGAGACCCGCTACGGAGCGGACGACCTGACCCATCTGGAAGGTCTCGAAGCCGTCCGCAAGCGACCGGGGATGTACATCGGGTCCACCGACAGCCGTGGCATCAATCACCTGTTCGCCGAGGTCGTGGACAACTCGACGGACGAGGGTGTGGCCGGTCACGCCGGCCGCATCGTGGTGACCCTGCACGCCGACGGCAGCGTCCAGGTGGACGACGACGGCCGCGGCATCCCGGTCGGGGTGCACGCCAAGTCCGGGCTGTCCGGGGTCGAGCTGGTGCTCACCAGGCTGCACGCGGGCGGCAAGTTCGGCGGCTCGGGGTACAAGACCTCCGGCGGCCTGCACGGCGTCGGCGCCTCGGCGGTCAACGCGCTGTCCCACCGCTTCGACGTCACGGTCAAGCAGAGCGGCAAGGTGCACGAAATGTCCTTCGCGCACGGTGTGCCCGGTGTGTTCGACGGGCCGGGTGCCAAGGCGAAGTTCACCCGCCAGTCCGGGCTGAACGTGACCCGCAAGCTCAAGCGCGGCGAGGGCACCGGCACCTCGATCCGGTACTGGTACGACTCGCGCTACTTCGAAACCGGGGCCGCGCTCGACGTCGACGGCGTGCGCGCCAAGCTGCGCAACACCGCGTTCCTGGTGCCGGGGGTCACCTACGTGCTGCGCGACGCCACCTCGGGCGCCATCGAGGAGGAGACGTTCCACTACCCCAACGGCCTCGCCGACATGGTGGAGTTCCTGTCGCCGTCCGGCGAGAAACCGGTGTCCGGCACGCTGATCGTGCGCGGCGAGGGCACCTACAAGGAGAACGCCGCCGACGAGAACGGCGTGATGAAGTCCAATGTGGAGCGTCGCGCCGAGGTCGAGGTCGCGTTCCGCTGGGGCACCGGCTACGAGCGCACCGTCGAGTGCTTCACCAACACCATCCGCAACGTGCACGGCGGCACGCACCGCAAGGGCTTCGACCGCGCGGCGCTGAAATCCTTGCAGGAAGCCATTTCCCGCACCCGCGGCCTGCTCAAGCCCAAAGAGGACCCGCCGGTGCTCGACGACGTGCTCGAGGGCATGACGGCGGTCATCCACGTCCGCATCCCCGAGCCGCAGTTCACCTCGCAGACCAAGGACGAGCTGTCCACCGCCGGGATCACCAAGGTGATCGGCGGCATCGTGGAGAAGCACATCAAGGCGTGGGTCGACGACCGCAGGACCAAGACCGAAGCCAAGACGGTGCTGCAGAAGATCGTCGACGCGGGCCGGGTCCGGCTCGCGCACAAGCAGCAGAAGGACGCGGCGCGCCGCAAGACCGCGCTCGAAGGCGCCGCGATGCCGCCGAAGCTCGTCGACTGCCGCACCACCGGCGTTTCGCGCAGCGAGCTGTTCCTCGTCGAGGGGGACAGCGCGCTCGGATCCGCCCGCATGGCAAGGGTTTCGGAGTACCAGGCGCTGCTCCCGCTGCGCGGCAAGATCCTCAACGTGCAGAAGGCCAGCCTCGGCGACACGCTGAAGAACGCCGAGATCGCCTCGATCGTGCAGGTGCTCGGGTCCGGCAGCGGCCGCACCTTCGACCTGGCGACCATGCGCTACGGCAGGGTGATCCTGATGGCCGACGCCGATGTGGACGGTTCGCACATCAGGACCCTGCTGATCACGCTGTTCGCGAAGTACATGCGGCCGGTGATCGAGGACGGCAGGCTCTACGCCGCGATGCCGCCGCTGCACAAGCTCGTCACGAAGGGCCGCAACTCCGAAACGCACTTCACCTTCACCCAGCGCGAGATGGAGACGAAGTTCGCGGAACTGGAGGCGGCTGGCAAGAGGATCGAGACCCCGGTGCCGCGGTTCAAGGGCCTCGGCGAGATGGACGCCGACGAGCTGTGGGAGACCACGATGAACCCGGCCACCCGCTCGGTCCGCCGCATCACGCTCGACGACGCCGAAGCCGCGGAGGCCGCGCTCGACCTGCTCATGGGGGAGAAGGTCGAACCGCGGCGCAAATGGCTCGTCGAGTCCTCCGACCGCGTCGACCGCGAAGCCATCGACATCTGATCACCGTCTTCATTCGCTAGTCCAAGGAGTTTCCCGCCATGGCACGCCGCAAGGGCCCGAGCACGAAGGTCGATCCGGGCGCGTTCGACCAGCCGGGCGCGCACGTCTTCGACAACTCGCTGAAGACCGAGATCGAGGACTCGTACCTGGAGTACGCCTACTCGGTCATCCACTCGCGCGCCCTGCCGGACGCGCGCGACGGCCTGAAGCCGGTCCACCGCCGCATTCTGTTCTCCATGAACGAAAACGGTTATCGGCCCACGCACGCTTATGTGAAATCGTCGCGCGTGGTCGGCGACGCGATGGGCAAATACCATCCACACGGCGATACCGCGATTTATGACGCGATGGTACGCCTCGCTCAAGACTTTTCCATGAATGCGCCGTTAATTGACGGACATGGAAATTTTGGTAGCCCAGACGATGGACCGGCCGCGAGCCGTTACACCGAGGCAAGGATGTCGCCCGAGGCCATGCTCCTCGTCGGGGAACTCGGCGAGGACACCGTCGACTTCCGGCCCAACTACGACGGTTCGCTCGAAGAGCCGTCCGTGCTGCCCGCGGCGTTCCCGAACCTGCTCGTCAACGGCACGTCCGGGATCGCGGTCGGGATGGCCACGAACATGATCCCGCACAACATGGGCGAGGTGATCGCCGCCGCGCGCTGGCTCATCACGCATCCTGGTGCCTCGCTGGACAAGCTGATGGAGTTCGTGCCGGGGCCCGATCTGCCCACCGGCGGCATGCTGCTGGGCCTCGACGAGGTCCGCCGCGCCTACGAAACCGGGCGCGGCGTGGTCCGCATGCGGGCGAAGGTCCACACCGGACTGCTCGAAGGCAGCCGGGGCAGGCAGGCGATCACGGTCACCGAACTGCCCTACGGCGTCGGGCCGGAAAAGATCATCGAGAAGATCACCGACGAGGTCACGAAGTCCAAGCGGCTCACCGGGATCTCGGACGTCAAGGACCTCACCGACCGCGAGAACGGCACGCGGCTGGTGATCGAGTGCAAGGTGGGCGTGAACCCGCAGGCGCTGCTCGCGGACCTGTACCGGCTCACCCCGCTCGAACAGTCCTTCGGCATCAACAACCTCGTGCTCGTCGACGGGCAGCCGCAGACGCTCGGGCTCAAGGCGCTGCTGGAAGTGTTCCTGGCGCACCGGTACGAGGTCGTCACGCGGCGGACGAAGTACCGGCGGCGCAAGCGGGAAGAGCGGCTGCACCTCGTCGAGGGCCTGCTGAAGGCGCTGCTGAACATCGACAAGGTGATCAAGCTGATCCGGGAGAGCGAGAACGCGCAGGCCGCGAAGGACGGCCTGATGACGCGGTTCAAGCTGTCCGAGATCCAGGCGACCTACATCCTCGACACCCCGCTGCGCAGGCTCACCAAGTACGACCGGCTCGAACTCGAAGCGGAGCAGGACAAGCTGCGCGACGAGATCGCCGAGCTGACGAAGATCCTCGACGACGAGTCGGTGCTCAAGAAGGTCGTGTCGGCCGAGCTGGCGAAGATCGCGAAGGACTTCCCGACCGAGCGCCGCACCGCGCTCATAGACGGCGATCTCAAGGAGGTGCTCGCCGCGTCCAAACCGGCGGGCCCGCTGGAAGTCGCCGACGATCCCTGCCAGGTCATCCTGTCCGCGACCGGTCTCGTGGCGCGCACCGCGGCGGAATCGGAGGAGTCCCCGGAAGCGCGCCGCCGCAACGGAAGGGTGCGCCACGACGCCGTCGCCGCGGTCGTGCACAGCACCGCGCGCGGCCAGGTGCTGCTGGTGACCAACCGGGGGCGCGCGTTCAAGACGGACGTGCTGCCGCTGCCGGTGCTGCCAGAGCAGGCGGGCACGGTTTCGCTGCGCGGCGGGATGGCCGCGCGCGAACTGGTTCCGCTCGACAAGGGCGAGAAGGTCGTCGGGATCGCGCCGCTCGGCGAGCGGGGTGCCGGTTCGCCGGGGCTCGCGCTCGGCACGAAACTGGGCGTGGTGAAGGTGTGCGCGCCGGAATGGCCGGTCCGCTCCGACGAGTTCGACGTGATCAGCCTCAAGGACGGTGACGAGGTCGTCGGCGCCACCTGGCTCACCGACGGCGAGGAATCGATGACCTTCCTGACTTCGGAGGCGTCGCTGCTGCGGTTCGCCGCGTCGATCGTGCGGCCGCAGGGCCTCAAGGGCGGGGGCATGGCCGGGATCAACGTGGGCAAGGGCGAGGTCGTGTTCTTCGGCGCGGTCCGCACCGACGACACCGAGCACGGCGAGCCGATGGTCGTCACGGCCACCGGCGCGAGCGTGAAGGTGACGCCGTTCGAGCTGTACCCGGCGAAGGGCCGCGCTACCGCCGGTGTCCGCGCGCAGCGCTTCCTCAAGGGGGAGACGGGGTTGACGGTCGGCTGGGTCGGCCCGCGCCCCGCCGGTTCGGGAAAGAGCGGCGATCCGGTCGAACTGCCCGAGCCCGATCCGCGCCGCGACGGTTCCGGTCACGCCCACCCCGGCCCGGATGTGGTGGGCCACCTGATCGAACGCGGCTGAGCCGTTCCCGTGGCGGTGCCCACGAGTGGGCGCTTTCGGCCGTCCCGGTGCGCGAGACTGGGCGGAGTGCCGAAAGCAAGGAGGGGCAGTGGAGACCGATCTCGCTGACGGGCCCGCGCCGCAGACCGGTGTCGGTGTCGTCGCCCCGTTCGACTTCCGCCAGGATCGCGAGCTGTGGCGGTGGGTGCCCGCCGACGTCACGGTGTACGTGGCGCGCACGGCGTCCGTGCCGGTGTGGGACAACCTCGACATGGTGTCGCGGCTCAACCGCGCGAGCCAGCTCGTCGGCCCGACCCGCGAGGTGTGCGGCGTGGGCGCGGAAGTGGTCGCCTACGCGTGCACGGCGTGCGCGTTCGTGGGTGGTGCCGAACGGGAACGCGTGCTGCGGGAGGCGATGGAGATCGAGGGCGCGCGCCACGCGGTGACGGCGGCGAGCGCGGCGGTCGAGGCCATCCGGCAGGTCGGCGGCATGAAGGTCGCGGTGGTGCACCCCTACCAGCGCCCGGTCGGCGAGCGGTTGCGCGAGTTCCTCGCCGAGTCGGGGCTCGGCGTGGCGGACACCACGCCGCTGGGCCTTCCGATGGAGCAGGTCTACTCGGTGACCTATCGCGAGGTTTTCGAGCTGGTCCGCCGGGGCGATCGCGACGACGCCGACGCGGTGTTCGTGAGCTGCACCGCGCTGCCGACCTACGACGTGATCGCGCCGCTGGAGCGGGAGCTGGGCAAACCGGTGGTGACGGCGAACCAGGCGACGATGTGGGCTTCGCTGCGCGCGATCGGGAAGGGCTTGAACGGCGAGGGTCAGTCCCTGGCCCAGTCCGGATAGGACGACCACGCCTGGAGCACGCGGCCGCTGTCGAAGCGCCGGTGTTCGCCGGTGACGGGATCGGTGAACTCCAGCGTCTTCGCCAGCAGCTGCAGCGGGCGGGTGAAGTCGTCGAGCGCGGTTTCGGTGAACTCGGGGTAGAACCGGTCACCGAGGATGGGCACGCCGAGCCCGCTCATGTGCAGGCGGAGCTGGTGCGTGCGCCCGGTCTTCGGGGAAAGCGAGTACCGGCCGAGCCCGTCGCGGTGCTCGGCGAGTTCGACGACGGTTTCGCTGTTCGGCTCACCGGGAACCTCGTAGGCGGTGTAGATGCCGCGTTCCTTCACGATCCGGCTTCGGACCGTGCGCGGTTCGGCGAGCGAAAGGTCGGCGCGCGCGATCGCCTCGTAGGTCTTCGTGACCTTCCGGTCGCGGAACAGCGTTTGGTAGGCGCCGCGCCGTTCGGGGGTGATCACGAACATGACCAGGCCGGCGGTGACCCGGTCGAGCCGGTGCGCCGGGACGAGTTCGGGCAGGCCGAGATCGTGGCGCAGCCGCACGAGCGCGGTCTCCATCACGTGCCGCCCGCGCGGGATGGTGCTGAGGAAGTGCGGTTTGTCGACCACCAGCAGGTGGTCGTCGCGGTGCACGAGCTCGACCTCGAAGGGCACCGGCGCCTCGTCGGGGAGGTCGCGGTGGAACCAGATCACCGAGTTCGGCACGAACGGCGCGTCGAGTCCGAGCGGGCCGTCCTCGCCGTGGATGCGCTCCTCGCGGAGCATGCCGTCGATCCGCTCGGGGTCGAGCCGCGGCAGCCTCGCCACGAGGTGCTCGCGCAGCGTGGTCCACGGCCCTTCGGCGGGCAGCCGCAGGCGTGCCGCGTCGAGCCCGTTGCGCGGCGGGAGCGGGGAAACACGCTTGCGTCTCATCACCGAAGACCATAGATGCCATCATGGGCGCGGTGACGGTGACACGAGGTAGCACACGAGGCAAGCGGCTCCCGCCGGAGCAGCGCCGCGCGCACCTGATCGACGCGGCGATCGCGGTGTTCGGGAGGCTGCCGGTCGACCAGGTCTCCGCGGACGACATCGCGGCCGAGGCCGGGGTGTCGCGCGCGTTGTTCTACCGGTACTTCTCCTCGGCGGCCGAAGCGTTCGTGGCGGCCACCGAAACCGCGGTCGACGGGCTTGTGGAACGGCTCACCACGCCGTCCGAAGGGACCCTCGCCGAGCAGTTGCGGACCGCGCTGGGCGAGTTCCTGCGCTTCGCCGAAACGCACGAGCCGTCGGTGGTGGCGTTGCTGCGCAACGGATCGGTGATGGCGACGCCGGACACCACCGCGCTGATCGACCGGGTCCGCCGCACCGCCGTCGACGAGATCCTCGCGAGGGCGGGGGTCACCGAGCCGAGCGCGATGACGTTGATGACGCTGCGGAGCTGGGTGGCCACCGTCGAGGTCGGCACGCTGAGCTGGCTGCGGGAACGGCATCTCACCGCGGCCGAGCTGGCCGCGTGGCTGACCGACCAGTTCATCGCGATGAGCGCCGCGACCGCCGCTCACGACGCGTCGATGGCAGGCGTGGCGGACCGCTAGCTGCGCCACTTCTCGCCGGTGATGAGTTCGTACACGCGCTGGTACCGCTCGCGGGTCGCGTCGACGATCTCGGCCGGGATTTCGGGGCCGGGCGGGGTTTTGTCCCAGCCGGTGCTGACCGACCAGTCGCGCACGAACTGCTTGTCGAACGCGTGCTGCTGGTGGCCGGGCTCCCATTCGTCGGCGGGCCAGAACCGGGAGGAGTCCGAGGTGAGCACCTCGTCCCCGAGGGTCAGCGCGCCGCCGGCGGCGAAGCCGAATTCGAGTTTGGTGTCGGCGACGAGGATGCCGTTCTTCGCGGCGTGCGCGGCGCCTTCGGTGTAGATGGCGAGCGTGAGGTCGCGCAGCCGCTCGGCGGTGTCGCGGCCGATCTGCGCGGCCATCGCGTCGAAGGTGATGGGCGCGTCGTGTTCGCCCTCTTCGGAGACCTTGGTGGTGGGCGTGAAGATCGGTTCCGGCAGCTTGTCGCCGTTGACCAGGCCCGGCGGCAGTGCCACACCGGAAACCGAACCGGTGCGCTCGTACTCCTTGAGCCCGGAGCCGGTGAGGTACCCGCGCGCGATGCATTCGAACGGCACCATCTCCAGCGGCTTGCACCGGATCGCGCGCCCGGCGAACTCGGCGGGCACGTCGGTCGCCGACAGCACGTGGTTCGGCACCACCTCGCGCAGCCGGTCGAACCACCAGATCGAGAGCTGGGTGAGCAGGATTCCCTTGTCCGGCACCGGGGTCGGCAGCGGCACGTCGTAGACCGAGACGCGATCGGACGCGACCAGGAGCAGGTCCCCGTCGAGCTCGTAGAGATCCCTGACCTTGCCCGCGTGCACGTGCTTCATGGGGAGCGTTGTAGCACACGAAGGCCCTCGACCCGGCCGGGCTACCGTGGTAGGCGTGACCGAAGCCACCGAAGGCGTGACCTTCACCCGCGAGGACTGGTACGCCGAGGAGCTCGGCGCGAAGGCGTTCACGAACTGCGCCTTCCACGAAGTGGATCTCACCGAGGCGAGCACCGAGGGCGCGGTCTTCACCGAATGCACCTTCGGCAACGTCCGGTTCAACGCCTCGAAGCATTCTTCGTCGGCGTTCGTGGGCTGCGTTTTCCAGCGCTGCAACTTCTTCGACGCCGAATTCACCGGCTGCAAGCTGATGGGGAGCACGTTCAAGGAGTCGACGGTGCGGCCGATGCGGGTGCACGGCGGCGACTGGTCGTTCATCGGGCTGCCCGGCGCCGATCTCCGCAACTCGGTGTTCGAGCAGGTTCGGTTGCGGGAAGCGGATCTCACCGGGGCCGATTTCACCGACGCCGCGCTCACCGGTGCCGATCTGTCCGGTGCGCAGCTGCACCGGATCAAGCTCGGGCGGTGCGATCTGCGCGGCAGCGAGCTGAGCGCGCTGGACCCGGTCAACGCGGAGCTGGCTGGCGCGATCATCACTACTGAGCAGGCGGCTGTCTTGGCGGCGGCGTTGGGCCTGACCGTCGCGGAGGAGGGCGTCACCGTAAAACGCGGGCGACGATCCCGGTGACGACGAGCCAGAAGACCGCGGCGAGCCCGTAGTTGATGACGACGCCGATATCGTTGTCGGACAAGGTGAACAGGCCGGGGAAGAACAGCGCGAGCGGGTCGGCGATCGACCGGATGAACCCGAAGAACGCGTTCGCCTGGTTCGCGCCGAGCACGACCATCAGGATGTAGACCACTTCGATCAGCGCGAAGAGCGCGCCGATCCCGGTCACCACTCGTGCGGCCGTGCCCCGGCCACCGTGGATTCGTGAGGTGGACATGGCCGGGGAATGCCCCGGCGGAGTGGTAGCGAAACGGGTTTTCCGCGCTGTGCGGCCGAATTCGTCCCCGTGCGGCGAGTGCCTGGGCCGAACGGACGAAGATCAGCCGTAGGTGACGACCCACCAGGCGAGCACGAGGCCGCCCGAGTTGGTCGCGAAGTGGATGAGGATCGTGGTGAGCACGCCGTGTGCCGCGTAACGCCACCAGCAGAAGACCACACCCACCGCGGCGGCGGCGAGCATCGCGAGGATCGGGATCAGCCAGGGAACCCCGCCGAGCGCCGCGTGCACGGCGGCGTTTTCCTTCAACGCCAACGAGGGCAGCAGGTGCCACAGCCCGAACAGCGCGGAGGCGCACAGCACGGGTTTCCACCGCCACCGTTCGCCGCCACCGAACAACGCGGGCAGCACGCCCCGGAACGCGACCTCCTCGACGAGCACGGTCCCGAAGGGGATCCGCACCAGCGCCAGCACGAGCAGCTGCCCGGCCCCGGGGTGCCCGATCCGCCCGTCGTCGAACACCGGGCGCGCGAGGACGAAAGCGATCGCGAACAGCGCCGAGACCACGGCCATCCCGAAGAGCCCGGCGAGCGCCGAGCGGGCGAGGAACCGGCGGTCGAATCCCAATTCGTGCGCGCGGACACCGGCCCAGCGCGCCAGCAGGAGCAGCAGCGCCGCCGTCACCGCGCCGCTGACCGGGTACGCCCAGCCGGGCAGGACGCGGTTCGGCAGGTAGTTCGCGGCGGCGAGCAGGAGCACGGCGGCGGCGATCGCCGTCCTCCTGCGCTGGGGTGCGGTCATCACCGTCCAGTTTGCGCGGCGGCCTTCGCCTCGTGCCATTCGCCGGCCAGCATCGCCCAGACCCCGGAGTCGAGGCGCCGCCCCGCGATCGGGAACGTCTGCCGGAGCACGCCTTCGAAGGTGAACCCGAGGCGCTCGGCGACCGCGACGCTGCGGGTGTTCGACGGATCGGCGCGCCATTCGACACGCGCCATGCCGCGCACGTCGATCGCCCAGTCCACCATCGCGCGCACCGCGGCGGTGACCAGTCCGCGGCCGACGGCGCCGCGATCGAGCCAGACCCCGACCTCGCACACGCCGCTCGGCACGTGGAAGGTCCGGAACAGAGTGCCGCCCGCGAGCTTCCCGCCGACCCGGATCCCGTAGAGGCGGCCTTCGTCCCGCGCTTGCGCGTCGGCGTAGCGCTGCAGGAGTTCCCGCGCGCTCTCGGTGTCCACGACCGTGTGCGCCCACGGGATCCACGGCGCGAGGTGCTCGCGGACCTGGTCGACGTGGGCCGCGAACTCCTCGGCGTTCCAGGGTTCGAGCGGGCACAGCTCGGCGTCGGGCGCCAAGGGGTGGCTGAGCATGGGGTTCCCCTCCAGTACGAACGTACATAACACTTGTTATGTACGATCACGAGGATAACCGACCAGGACGGAGAGTGGCCAATGCCCGCACGCGGGGACCACGACGCGCGGCGAGAGGACGTTTCCGAGGCGGTGTGGCGGGTGCTCGCGGCGCACGGGTTCAGCGGGCTCACCCTGCGCGCGGTCGCCGCCGAGATGGGCGCGTCCACCGGGCTCGTCACGCATTACTTCCCGAACAAGAAAGCGCTCGTGCGGTACGCCGTGCGCCTCGCGGACGACCGGACGCAGGCGCGTGCCCGGCGCGAACCGGAACGGCCCGGCCTCGCCGCGTTGCGGGCCGCGCTGCTCGACGTGCTGCCACTGACCCGGGACGCGGTGACGATGAACCGGATGTGGGTCGGCTTCTGGGGCGCCGCGCTCGCCGATCCCGCCCTGCACAAGGGCGAGGCCGAGCGGTACGCGAACTGGCGCGCCCGGCTGCGTCCGCACGTCGTCGAGGCGCAGCGGCGGGGCGAGCTGGACGCGGCGGCGGATCCCGACGATCTCGTCGCGATCGCCGCGTCGTGCACGCACGGACTCGTCGTCCAAGTGCTGTTCGATCCGGAAAATTTCCCACCGGAGCGCCAAATCTCCCTTTTGGACAGTTTTCTCGACGGACTTCCCGGCGGCGCTTGAATCACACGGTCGGGTAGCGCCCCCGTGCGCCTCGTTGACAGTCCAGTGTGGTCTCAGCACTCTCGGTGAAGTGCCGTTCAGACCGTTGTCCTTCCGCCAGTCCCGCCCCGTCCCTGTCGAGCCGCCGCCGAAGATCCCCGAACAGGCACGGCTCCGCGTGGTGGGCGAGGACCTGGTGGCGTTCGCGGCGTCGGTGTTCGCGGCCTACGACCTGCCGCCCGAGCGCGCGAGGATCGCGGCGCACGCGCTCTGCTACGGGGACCTCGCCGGGGTGAAGGACTGCGGCGTCGCCGAGCTGATCCGGACCTACCTCCCGCTGTTCGACGAGGGACAGGTGCGGCCGAGGGCGGAGCCGCTGGTGATCGCCGACCGCGGGGCGGCCGCGATGGTCGACTACCGCAAGGCGCTCGGCCTGTGGGCGGTCAGCGACGCGATGGACCGCGCGGTGGTCAGGGCCGCGCGCTACGGCGTCGGACTGCTGTCGGTGCGCGGGGTCAGCGCGTTCGGGAGGGCGGCGCACCACGCCTCGCGCGCGCTTTCGCACGGCATGATCGGCGTCGTGCTGGCCGCGGGTGGCGATCAGGGGGTGAACCCGCTCGGCATCGCGGCACCCGGCGGTGACTACGCCCCGTTCGTCTTCGACGCCACCGCCGACGCGCTGACCTCCACCGGGCCGCAGTCACCTGCCGCCGGGTTCGCGTTGATGGTCGAGGTGCTCGCCGGGGTGCTCTCCGGGGTCGGCGACCACGACCGCGACACCGGCCTGCTGGTGCTCGCGATCGCCCCGCCCGCGCTGCGCAGCGCGGACGGGTTCGCGCGCGCGGCGAGCGCGTTGTTCGGCAGCCTGCTCGGCTGGGACAGCGGCGTGGGCGGCACCCCGATCCGCTACCCGGGCTGGAAGGAATCCCAGTTCGCCGAGCAGTGCGAAGCGCTCGGCGTGCCGATGTCGCCCGCGCTCTACCGCGAGCTGAACGCGCTCGCCGGGCAGCTCGGCATCCCGATGCCGCCCGCCACCTGAGTCATTGCTGACCGGCGAACCGCGCGCGGGTCAGCGGTTTCAACTCCGACCGGTCGACGCCGTCGAAGCGCTCCGGCCGGAAGTCCGCCAGCAGCGGTGACTCCCGTTCGGCCAGGATCTCCTGCGCGGCGAGCCGCCCGAGGAGCGGGCCGAGCGTGATCCCGCTGTGCGTGGCCAGCGCGTAGAGCCGTGGCGCGGCGAACCCGGCCACGGTCAGCCCGTCGGCGGGCATCGCGCGCTGCCCGACCCGGAGCGATTCGAGCCGCACGCCCTCGGTACCGGCGACCAGCTCCCGCAGCCGCGCGCACAGTTCGGCGGCGTGCTCGCCGTCGGCGGGCGGCACGGCGGCGGGATCCGCGTCCGCGTCGAGGTCGAGCCCCTGCACCACGAGCCTGCCGCCGCCGTCGGGGCGCACGTTCAGCCTCGGTGTGGTCAGCACCGACGGCACGCGCGCGGCGACCGGGCCGGTGTAGCCGAGGAAGCCGACCGTCGCCGGTTCGGTGCCCGCCATCGGGATGGTCACCGACGCCGTCGAGGCGAGTTCCTCGGTCCAGCGGCCGGTCGCGAGCACCACGGTGTCGAACGATTCGCTCGTGCCGTCGGCGAGTTCGACCGTGCCGCCGGAAACCGCGGCGACTTCGGCGGGGCAGCGGAGCACGGCACCGTGGTCACGCGCCTCGCCCCAGAGCCGTGCGAGCAGCACGATCGGCAGGACGTGCCCTTCTTCCGGGAAGTAGGCGATCTCGTCGACCCCGGGCGGGACCACCAGATCGGGCACCAGTTCGCGCGCCCGGCGCGGGCTGATCCAGTCCATCGGGTACGCCCGGTCCCGCAGTTGCTCCGTCGACGCGCGGAGCCGTTCGGCACCGCCCGCCCCGTCGGCCCATTCGAGGTTGCCGGTCGGGCGGAACTCCTCGCCGCCGAGCTCGTGGTGTTCGAGCACTCCGGCGAGGTTGAGGTCGTGGTAGCTCAACGGGTTCTTCTGGTGCGAGTTGACCCAGGCGAACGTGGTGCCGGTGGTGCCGGCACCCGGTGCGCTCCGCTCGAACACCGTCACCTCGGCTCCGGCGAGCGCCAGTGACCTCGCGGTGCTCGCGCCGAGTACGCCGAGGCCGATTACTGCGATCCTCACCCGATCTCCCTGCTCTCCGGACTGGACATGTCTACTGTGGACGGAATGGAAGCCCGGGTGCCGATGCCGACGACGGCGAGCACGACCGCGGAGGACGCGATCCCGTACACCGCGTAGGGCACCGACGTGCCGGCGAGCTGGGCGGCCGCGCAGCCCGCGATCCCGGCGATCATGCTCGCCAGCGCGGCCGCGGGCCGGAGCGTGAAACGCTTGCGCAGCGCGAAACCGAGGAAGATCGGCGCGGCGAGCGCGGCCGCCGAGTACGCGTAGCTGGCGACCAGCCAGCCCAGCGCGCTCGGGAAGGCGATCGCGAGCACCGCGGCGAGCGCCGCCACCCCGGCACTGAACAGGCGGGACAGCGAGATCGTCGCGCGGTCGCCCCTGGTCCCGCCGAACACGTTCTGGTACAGGTCGCGCGTCAGGTTCGCGACCACCGACTGCAGCGCCGCCCCCGTCGTCGAGATGATCGTCGCGACGAGGAAGGCGCCGAAGAGCACCAGCAGCGCGGTCGGCAGCCGGGTGAGCAGCCAGCCCGCGGCCTGCTCCGGGTTGGCGAGCCCGGGGCTCATCGCGCGCACGGCCAGCCCGATGCAGCCCGCGTACACCCCGGCGACCAGGATCGTGAGCCCGGAGAGCACCAGCCCGCGCCGCGCGTCACCGACCTTTTTGGTCGCGAACACCCGCTGGTAGTAGAGCTGGTTCGTCAGCGTGCCCGGCACGATCGCGGCGATCCACAACCAGATCTGCTCGCTGCCCGCCGCGCCGATTCCCTTGACGCTCCACAGGGTTTCCGGCACTCGCGAGGTGATCCCGGACCAGCCGCCCGCCAGGTAGATCGCGTACCCGGCGATCACCAGCGACATCAGGATCTTGAAGATGCCGAACACGAAATCGGTCCACGCCACCGAAGTGAGCCCGCCGGGCAGCACGAACACCAGCGAGCCGATCATGATCGCGATCACCAGCACCGCCGCGGGGATCCCGGTGAGCTGCCCGAACAGCTTCGCGAACGAGACGAACTGGGTGGCGAGCCAGCCGAACGGCACGATCAGCGCGGCGATCCCGGCCACCACGGTGACCGTCCTGTTGCGACCGAACAGCTTGGTGAGGATGTCCGGGACGGTGGTGAAGCTCTGCTCCCGCAACCACTTCGCGATGAACGCGAGGCCGAGGAATCCCAGCAGGACACTGCCCTCGTAGGCGAACACCGACCAGCCCGACGAGTAGGCGATGCCCACGTGCGCGATCAGCACGCCACCGCCGACGGCGGTGGCGAACTGGGTGATCACCACGACCCCCAGCGGCAGCGACTCCGGTGCGGCGAGCCAGTCGGCCGAGCTCTTCGCGCGGCGGCCGAAGTACATCGACAGCAGCGCGCCGATGCCCACGATCACGATGCTGATCAGCACGATCGCGATGATCTGACCGGTCGTTCCCTGGTGCATGGTGAACCCTCCAGAGGGTGGAAAGGGCCGCCGCGCGCACTGCGGGGTGCGCGCGGTGTTTCTGCGTCGTCGGAGTTTCTCCCTAGGCGAATCTCGACGGGGCGAACCGCGTCAGGTCGTGTCGGGTGGTGCCGTGTTCGGCGAGATCGGCGGCGATCTCGCCGAAGACCGGGGCGAGTTTGAACCCGTGCCCGGAAAATCCGGTGAGGACGGTCGTGTTTTGCTGTCTGGGCACCGCGCCCACGATCGCGTGGTCGTCGGGTGTGAAGCCCTCGGTGAAGGTGGTGACGCGGACGGGATCGGGGCGCACCCCCGGCAGCAACCGCGCGGCGGCGGCCGAGGCCGCCTTGAGGAAGTCGACGGAAGCGTTGCGCGGCAAGCTTTCCGGGCCGTCGATGGCGGGCCAGCCGAGGTGGTGCGGGACGATCTTGACGCCGACCCCGTCGAGCACGGGGAAGCAGGAGAACCCGGCTTCGGGATGCCTTCGCACGGCGATCGGCAGCCTCTCGGGGCGGTGCGCGGCCACGTCGTGCGCGGCGAACCAGCACGCGGTGATCAGCCGCGGTTCGACGGCGATTCCGTGCAGCAGCGGGGTTTCGCGCGCCCACGGGCCCGGGGCGAGCACCAGGTGGTCGACTTCGGCGGTCGTGCCGCCGGTGGTGATCCGCCAGCCGGTGGCGGTCTCGTCGAGGCCGGTGACGGGGGAGTAGGGCCGGATCTCGGCGCCGAGCCGCGCCGCTTCGGCGAGCGCGGCCTGCACCGACGGCTCGGGCCGCAGCACGCCCGCGTTCGGGTCCAGTACCGCGATTTCCCCGTGATCGAGGCGGTGCTGCGGGAACCGTTCGGCGGCATCGGCGGCACTGAGCACTTCGTGCGGCAGGTCGTGTTTCTTCGCGCAGGCGCGGACGGCGACGAGATCGGGATGGTCCGGCGCGCCGATGGTCAGCCCGCCGCACCGGGTGAGGAGATCACGGCCCGCGGTCTTTTCCAGCTCGCGCCACAGTTCTCCGGCCCGCAGCAGGAGCGGGACGTACTCGCCGCCCTCTTTGTAGATCGTGCGGAAGATCCGGGACTCGCCCGCCGAAGCGCCGCGGTCGTGCCCGCCGGCGTACCGGTCGAACGCGATCACGCGCAGCCCGCGCGCGGCCAGGCGCCACGCGGCCATCGCGCCGATCACGCCGGTGCCGACCACGCCGATCCTCGGTTGCGTCATCACGGGTCCCCTTCCGCGAGCACCGAATGCTCGACGAAGAACTCCATCGCGCCGGGCCGCATGAGGTACGCGCCCGATTCGGCCAGCTCGCCGTTCGTGAGCCAGGTGTAGCGCCGCTGCCGGACGAGCGGCGTGGTGGTGTCCATCGCGAGCAACTCGGCCTGGTGCGGTTGGAGCAGTACGGCGTCGAGGTACATCCGCGACCGCGCGATCGGCACCCCGGTCCGTCCGAAGTAGACCATCATGGTCAGCTCGGCGAGGTCCTCGTCGAGCAGATGGGGCGCGAGCGCGAACGGGACCGCGGTGATCTCGAGCGCGAGCGGGTTGTCGTCCACGTCGAACTTCATCCGGACGAGCTGCGTCACCGGCGTGTCACCGCCGATGCCGGGAAGGTCCACTTCGGACTCCGCCGCGGGCACCACGGCCGCGGAGTGCACCGCGTGCCGCCCCGGGATCTCCGGACCGCGCAACCGCGGGTTGATCAGCCGCAGCAGGTTCTCCTGGCGGACCCCCTCGGCGACGAAGGTGCCCCGGCGCCGGTGGCGCACCACGAGCCCGGCCTGCGCCAGCTCGTGCAGGACCCGCTGCGCGGTGGCGCGGCTGATCCCGTGCTGCTCCCGCAACTCGGCCTCGGTGGGTAACCGGGCGCCGGGCGGCAGGTCTCCGGAGCGGATCCGCTCCTCGAGCTGAGTGCGAATCCGCAGGTAGAGAGGTGCTGACACCGAATGAGCCTAGCAATACCGATTTTGACCGGTCAATAGCCGGTTCGCTCGGTGACTGGTCGGTGATGGCGCGAAGACGCCAGCTTCTTCGAGGGGTGCTCGCCTAGCATCGCGGCATGTCAGACGACAGCCGCACCCTCGTCGAGGCCGCATGGCGAACTTTCGCGACCCACGACGCCGACCGGATCGCCGCGGTCTTCACCGGCGACGCCGAGTGGCTCGCCCCGCCGGGCAATGCCACCGCGATCGCGCTGAACGTCCCCAGCCACCTGATCGGAAGGGACGTGATCGCGCGCTTCCTGGCCGAAGACTTCCCCCGCTTGTTCGCGCGCGACGTCACGGTCACCTTCCACGGCTTGTACGCCGACGGCGACCGGGTGATCGTGGAGGAGACTATGACGGCGACCCTGGCGGACGGCCGCCACTACGCCAACGACTACTGCTTCGTCTTCGAGTTGCGGGAGGGTCTGGTGCACCGGGTGCGGGAGTACATGGACACCGCGCGCGGGCATCGCATGGTCTTCGGAGATCCGCGTGAATCTCCGCCGATTGAATGATACCGGCGGGCCGCGATCCATTGTGGACATGGTGGCTAGGGCCGCCGGGTGGCGGGTTCCGGTCAGGCGGCGCGGGGTTGTGCGGTGTGGATGGTGTTGGTTCGGGGTCTTCGCCAGGGATCCAGGAACTCCGGTGGGGTGAACTCGGGCATCCCGTTAACCATGCGGACTTTCCAGTCGCTGTTGTGGAGTAGGCGGTGGTGGTGTCCGCAGAGGAGGACGAGGTTGCCGAGGTCGGTGGTGCCGCCGTTCCACCATTTTTATGGGGCAGTGCCAGGGGTTCCAGGAGTGCGAGGGTTTTCGCGCTGGAGACCGGGTCGAGGTAGCCGTCGAACTTGATCGAGCCGTCTTTGCCTTGCCGGTACCGGAACACGCGGGCCGGTTCGGGGGTTTCGCGGGGTTCGCGGCCGTCGGGGTCGAGGGTGTCGCGCAACCGCTGACCCGCGGCGGCGACTTCCGCCGTGGTCGCGTTCCGAGCGAGATCGACCAAAGTCTTCTCGGTCTTCTCGCGCTCGTCGACCGGCACGGTGTCCGGGATGGCCTGCAGCGCCGACACGATCTCATCTACGTGCAGTGGCGAGATCGCGCCTTCGGCGGCGGCTTCTCCGGTCAGCGGCGCCGCAGCGGGAATCTCCGCGCCATCGATACCCCGGCTGGGGTTAATCGCGAGCGCCCGTGCCACCAGTTTCCGCACCGCGGCTGAGGCAGTCCGTGCAACCTCCGCCACCAATGCGGTGGTCGAGGGATATCCGAGTTCGTGGGAGCCGCCGTTGTCGAGTTCCGCGATCACTTGGCAGACCCGGGATTCCTGCTGCCACAAAGACATCAACTCTTCCCGCAGCAGCGCGGCCTTCTCGCACGCAGCGAGCTGCCACAGCTCCCGCTGCGGTACAAGGGAAGAGTTCTCGGACACGCCACAATTCTACCGCGATCGCACAGAGGTTCGACTGATCCATCCAGGTGAACCAGAGCGACGGTCTGAAGTGGACTATAGAAAACCTCTTGCCAGAAAAGGAAAATCGGCCGACCTGGCAACCGGCGCCCGGCCTCGACAAGCCAGTCACACTCTTTCAGTCCAAAGCTGTCTTTAAACTGCCGCTCGACACGGCGACCGGCACCGCAGCGCCGCAACCGGAAGCCAGACTCGGCAAGCTGTTTGACTCCTGCGATCACAACAGGACGGGCCGAAGATCCGGATCACCCATGTCCGGATCGAACGGGTACATCGGCCGCACTATTCCCTTGTGTCCCAACCGAAGCAGATCCTGATCCACTCCACCCGGAGTAAGCGCCAGCAACCAGTCGGCGGCCAGCTCGTACAGTTCCGGCTCCAGGTATCCGATTTTCACCACCACGAGGTCCACTCCGGACGGATCGAGGCCGAGGTCGGTGAAGTCGCGTACGTGATGGTAAGGCTTGCGCCGCGACGTGAGGATCGAATGAACGCCGCCGCACCGGACGACCGCGATCCGCCCGCCGACGGGATCGTCGTGCAACGATTCCACCACTCCGGTCAGAGGGACCGACCCCCGAGGGCCCGGGTCGATTTTTCCGCCCACGGCAACCGAAATCGGAGAACCGACCCCAGAGGCATCCGCGAGAGAGACGGCGTCGGGGTCGACGATGCTGGCGTGGATGGCGGTGGCACCGGAAGAGAAGGCGGGGTCGTCCACCAGCTCGCCCAGTGACCACGACACGTCCCCGGCGCCGCCCGCGGTGGGGTTGTCACCGGAGTCGCTGATCAGGAACGGCCGCAGGGAACTCGCGAGACCTTTCCGGACACAGGAAGCGAAGTCCCCGGTGGGGGCCACGAACGGGAACTCGTGCCGCGCGCGCCAGTACTCGGCGGCGAGGGAACCGGCGCTTTCGACGGCGAGTGCGGCGTCGTCGCCGGTGACCACCACCGCCGCCTGGCAGCGGGGTTCGTCGGCCCACGCGTAGCCGACCCACACCGCCGCGTCCAGGATCCCTTCCCGCGCCTCGATTTCCGGGATGCGGGCGTACAAACCCGCGGCTGGTTCCAGTCGCGTGCTGGTCTTTTCGCCCGGCAGCAGGACCGGCACCTGCACCCACGCCTTGTGCGGCCTGCCGCCGGAGGCGAGCCGGTCGACGAGGTTGCGCGCGGCGCGTTCCCTGGTTTCCCAGGTGTCGACGTGCGGCGCGGTGCGGTAGCAGGTCAGCAGGTCCACCGCGGTGGCGAAGGCGCGCGAGACGTTGCCGTGCAGGTCCATCGAAGTCGAGATCAGCGCATCGGGCCCGACGGCGTCGCGGACGGCGATGGCGAGATCCGCTTCGGCGTCGGTCATGCCCACCACGCTCATCGCGCCGTGGATGTCGAGCAGGATGCCGTCCAGCGGTCCGGCCGCCGCCAGCAGGGCGACGATCTCTTCCTTCAACGCCGCGTACACCTCGGATTCCACCGCGCCGCCGGGAAGGGACACGGCGTGCAGCAACGGGACCCATTCGGCGCGCGAACCCAGCTCGCCCGGCATCCAGTCGTACCGGGCGAGGAGATCCGCGCCCCTGGTCACGGTGAACGCGTCCACTCCGGTGCGGTGCGGGGAGAACGTGCTGCTTTCGATGGCGATCCCGGCGATCCCGATACGCGGTTTCGAGGGCACGGACGATCCTTTCGGCGAGGAGGGATGATCAGACGGTGAGCGCGTTGCGCAACGCGAGGAGCCCGGCGCCGAGCACGCCCGCGTCGACCCCGGCCGCGGCGACGCCGATTTCGAGGTCCTGCGTGGCGATGGGAAGGCACCGCTCGTACAACGCCCCCCGCACCGCGGCCACGTACGGCTCGATGGTGGCGAGCCGCCCGTACAGCAGCACGGCGTGCGGATTGACGAAGTTGACCACAGTGGACAGCACCTCGCCGAGCCCGCGCCCGGCGAACCGGACGAGCGAGGTCACCGCGGGGTCGGCGTTGGCGGCCAGTTCCGCGATCCGCTCGGTGCTGCCGACCTCCATTCCCTTGTCCCGCAAGGTGGCCAGCAGCGCGGCGCCGCTCGCCACGGTTTCCAGGCAGCCGGTGTTGCCGCAGCTGCACGGAAGTTCGCCCGCGGCGGAGACCCGGACGTGGCTGACGTCGCCAGCGACCCCGTGCGCGCCGAGGTGCACGACCCCCGACGACACGAGCCCGGAGCCGATCCCGGTGCCCGCCTTGACCACGAGCAGGGTTTCGCGGTCGCGGCCCCGCACGTGGTATTCGCCGAGCGCCACGATGTTCGCGTCGTTGTCCACCGTGACGGGCACGCCGAAGGCGTCCGCGAGCCGGGTGCCGACGGAGTAGCCGTGCCAGCCGGGCATCCGGGACGGGCCGGACACCCGGCCCGCGTCGACGGGACCGGGCAGGCCGATGCCGACGCCGATGAGCCGCATCCCGGCGAGTGCTTCGTGCGCGGTGAAGTCGGCGGCGATCGAGCGCAGCTCGGTGAGCACGGTGTCCGGTCCGGCGGCGATGTCCAGTTCGTACTCGGCGGTGCGCACGAGGTCCCGCGCGGGGGTCATGGCGCCGACGCGGACGTGCCGCGTGCCGAGATCCGCGGCGAGCACGAACCCGCCGTCGGTTCGGGCCCGCAGCAGGCGGGGCCGTCGGCCGCCGCGCGACGGGCCTTCGCCGGTTTCGGACACCAGCCCGGCGTCGATCAGCTCCTGCACCCGCAGCGAGGCGGTGGATCTCGCGACGCCGAGCACCCTGGCCAGGTCCGAACGCGACATCGCTTCGCCGGTGGAAACCAGCCGCAGGATGTGCGCGGCCGAACCCGGTTCTTCTGGCTGCCCACTTTGTTCGAACATCGAATTAAGTCTCTTTTCTTGCACACGGGCTGGGAGCACGCCCTGACCAGTGATGCTAACGGTTTCCGAGGCAAAACGGCAGGGCGTCGAGGATGGCAACTTAATTCGAAGAGCATCTTGTTTTGCTTCGATTTCGGGCTTAAGGTCTGCGTTCACCGGCGATCCCTCCTGACCTTCCCCACTGGAGATGCGATGTTCCCGACGCCTCAAGGCCGTTCTCCCCGGCGCCGAACCCTGGCCGCGCTCGCGGCGGGGTCGGCGGCACTGGTCGCGCTTTCCGCGTGCACCGGCGCTTCTTCCGGTTCCGGCGGCGGCACGCCGTCGGAAGGCGGCTCGGTGAGCTTCGCGCTCCCGCCGAACGCGACCCCGAACTGGATACTCCCGGTGGGGTTGCCCGGTTACCTCGCCACCTACAACTCGTCGATCCAGCACGAGATGTTCGTGCCGCTGGTCGACTTCAACGGCTCCTCGGGCTCGGTCGCGCTGGACGAGAAGGGCGGTGCCGCGAACCCGCCGAAGTACGCGCCGGACGGGAAGTCGGCCACCATCACGCTCAAGGACCTCACCTGGTCCACCGGCGCCAAGGTGACCACCCGCGACGTCGAGTTCTGGTTCAACCTGGTGCGCGCCAACAAGACCAAGTGGGGCGGCTACTCGAAGGGGCGCATCCCGGACAGCGTCACCGCGTTCAAGGCGGTGGACGACAAGACGTTCACGCTGACCTTCGACCAGTCCTACAACCCCGAGTGGTACACCGCGAACCAGCTGATCTACGTCGTCCCGCTGCCGCAGGCGGCGTGGGACAAGCAGAGCGCGGACGGTCAGGTCGGCGACTTCGACCGGTCGGAAGAGGGCGCCCGCAAGGTCTTCGACTACCTCACCGGCCAGGCGAAGCAGATCGCGAACTACAACACCGATCCACTGTGGAAGGTCACGAACGGGCCGTTCGCGCTCAAGGAGTTCACCACCGGCGGCCAGGTGACGCTGCAGAAGAACCCCAAGTACACCGGGCAGGACCCGGCGCACCTCGACACCGTGGTGTTCAAACCGTTCACCAGCGCGGACGCCGAGTTCAACGTGCTGCAGTCCGGCGGCGTCGACTACGGCTACATGACCTCGGCGAACCTCGGCCAGCGCGGCGCGCTCGAAGCGCGGAACTTCAAGGTGGAGCCGTGGCGCGGCTGGGCGATCACCTACATCCCGTACAACTTCAACAACCCGCAGGCGGGGCCCGCGTTCAAGCAGCTCTACGTGCGGCAGGCGATCCAGGGCGCGGTCGACCAGAAATCGATCGCCAAGAACATCTGGCGCGACATGGCCACGCCCGGGTACGGGCCGGTGCCGCAGGACGACAAGTCGGAGTTCCTGTCCGAGGCGCAGCGCAAGGCGCCGTTCCCGTTCGACATCGAGAACTCCAAGCGCCTGCTCACTTCGCACGGCTGGCAGCCCGGCCCGGACGGCACGCTCGCGTGCGCTTCGCCAGGCACAGCCGAGAACCAGTGCGGCGCGGGCGTCGCGGCCGGTACGCGGCTGAAGCTGACGCTGCTGACCGAGAGCGGTTCCAAGGAAACCGAGAACATGATGCTCGAACTCAAATCGTCACTGTCCAAAGTGGGCATCGCGCTCGAGGTCAAGCCGCAGCCGCTGAACACGGTGCTCGGCAACAGCGTGCCGTGTACACCGGAGCAGAACGAGTGCTCGTGGCAGCTTTCGTTCTTCGGCACCCAGGGCAGCTGGTACTTCCCGGCGTACCCGAGCGGTGACCGCATCTTCGCGAGCGGCGCGTCGTCGAACCTCGGCAACTACACCGATCCCCATGCGGACGAGCTGATCACGGCCGCGCTCAAGAGCCAGGACCCGGACGCCATGCGCAAGTACGGCGAGTACCTCACGCAGCAGCTGCCGGTGATCTGGCTGCCGAACCCGGTCTACCAGATCTCCGTGCTGAACAAGAAGCTGCAGGGTGTCGTGCAGGATCCCTTGGCGGGCATGCAGGTCCAGCGCTGGTACCTCACCAAGTAGGGGCGAAGCGTGCTCAGGTACCTGGTTTCCCGCGTGGGGCAGGCGATCGTGGTGATCTTCGTGGTCACCCTGATCGTGTTCTTCCTGCTCCACCAGATCCCCGGCGGGCCCGCGCGCGGCGCGCTCGGGCTGCAGGCGACCCCCGAGCAGATCGCCGCGTTCAACCAGGCGCAGGGGTTCGACCGGTCGCTTCCCGAGCAGTACGGCCGGTTCCTGCTCCGGCTGCTGCAGGGCGATCTCGGCGATTCGTTCACGCTCAACCAGCCCGTCGGCGACCTGATCGGGCAGCGGCTGCCGAAGACGCTCGTGCTGACCGTGCTGTACGTGCTGGTGGCACTGGTGATCGCGGTGCCGCTCGGGACGTGGCAGGCGGCGCGGCGCGGCAGGGCGTCGGACTACGTCACCACCGGCATCACCTTCGTGCTCTACTCGACCCCGGTGTTCTTCCTGGCGTTCGTGCTGATCATCGTGTTCTCCCAGAAGATCGCGCTGTTCCCCGCGCAGGCGCCGCAGTCGGACACGCTCGCCGGGATCTTCGCCGAGCCGGGCGCGCTGGTGCTTCCGGTGGCCACCGGAGCGGCGGCCAAGGTCGCGGTGTTCAGCCGGTACATGCGGTCCTCGGTGCTGGACAACCTGAGCGAGGACTACGTGCGCACCGCGCGGGCGAAAGGCGCGTCGGAGCGGCAGATCCTGCGCGAGCACGTGCTGCGCAACTCGCTCACCTCGGTGGTCGCGATGATCGGCTACTACATCCCGGTCGTCTTCGGCGGCGCGGTCGTGATCGAGTCGATGTTCAACTACCCGGGGATGGGCCTGCTGTTCTGGAACGCCGCGCAGACGCGGGACTACCCGATCCTGCTCGGCGTGGTGCTGGTGATCGCGATCGCCACGGTGCTCGGCTCGCTGCTCGCCGACGTCGTGCAGGCGCTGATCGACCCGAGGACGAGGAAGGCGCGCGCATGACGGCGGAGTCACTGTCCGAAAAGGACACGGTGCGCGCGGAAGGGCCCAGCCGCCGCAGGCTGCGGCTGTTCCTGCGCAACCGGCTCGCGAAGACCGGGCTCGGCATGCTCGTCGTGCTGGTGGCGTTCTGCTTCCTCGGCCCGCTGCTCTACCGGACCGACCAGGTGCACACCGCGCTGGCGGACGCGCACCTGCCACCCGGCTCGCCCGGCCATCCACTCGGGACGGACGACGTCGGGTTCGACCTGCTGGGCAGGTTGATGGCGGGCGGGCAGACCTCGTTGACGATCGGGCTCGCCGCCGGGCTGCTGGCCACCGTGATCGGCACGGCGTGGGGCGCGGTCGCCGGGTACGCGGGCGGCTGGGTCGACAGTGTGCTGATGCGGATCGTGGACGCGGGGATCGCGATCCCCGCGCTGTTCCTGCTGGTCGTCGCGGGCACCATGGTGACGCCGAGCATCGGCGTGCTGATCCTCGTCATCGGGTGCGTTTCGTGGCTCGCGCCCGCGAGGCTGATGCGCGCGGAGTCGCTCGCGCTGCGGTCGCGGTCCTATGTGGAGGCCATGCGGCTCTCGGGTGGCACGGGGCTGCGCGCGATCGGCAAGCACATCGTGCCCAACGCGATCGGCACCGTGATCGTGAACGCGACGTTCCAGGTCGCGGACGCGGTGCTCCTGGTGGCCTACGTCAGCTTCCTCGGGCTCGGCGTGCCGCCGCCCGCGGCGGACTGGGGCGGCATGCTGAGCCAGGGCCTGTCCTACACCTACGACGGGTACTGGTGGCTGGTGTTCCCGCCGGGGCTGCTGATCGTCGCGACGGTGTGCGCGTTCAACTTCATCGGCGACGGCCTCCGCGACGCCTTCGACGTGCGCTTGAAGGAGCGGTGATGGCGGATCGGGTACTGGAGTTCACCGGGCTGGAGATCGGGTTCGCCACGGCGCAGGGGACCACCGAAGCGGTCAAGGGGATCAGTTTCGGGGTGTGTCCCGGCGAGGTCGTCGCCGTGGTCGGGGAGTCCGGTTCGGGCAAGAGCGCCACTTCGCTGTCGGCGCTGGGACTGCTGCCGCCGACGGCGACCGTGCGCGGGAGCGTCGTGCTCGACGGTGACGAACTGTTGGAACTGTCCGAAAAGGACTTCAGGGCGCGTCGCGGCGACGACGTCGCGATGGTGTTCCAGGAGCCGATGACCGCGCTCAATCCACTCAGGACGATCGGGTGGCAGGTCGCCGAGGCGCTGCTGCTGCACCGTGATATATCCACATCGGACGCGAGGGCGCGTGCGGGTGAACTGCTCGCGCTGGTGGGGATCGACGAACCGGAACGGCGGCTCGACCAGTACCCGCACGAGCTTTCCGGCGGGCTGCGCCAGCGCGTGATGATCGCGATGGCGCTGTCGTGCGAGCCGAAGGTGCTGATCGCGGACGAGCCGACGACCGCGCTGGACGTGACGGTGCAGGCCGAGATCCTCGACCTGCTGCGCCGGATGCGCGACGAGCTGGGCACCGCGATCGTGCTCATCACGC
Organism: Amycolatopsis sp. CA-230715; assembly: GCF_018736145.1. Lineage (GTDB taxonomy): Bacteria > Actinomycetota > Actinomycetes > Mycobacteriales > Pseudonocardiaceae > Amycolatopsis. The sequence goes on along the minus strand of NZ_CP059997.1, from coordinate 1,911,089 downwards.
ACAGCATGGGCGTGGTCGCCGATCTCGCGGACCGGGTGGTGGTGCTGTACCAGGGCGAAATCGTCGAAGAAGGCGATGTGCGCCAGGTCTTCGCCGAGCCCGCGCACGACTACACCCGCCGCCTGCTCGCCGCGGTGCCGCACCTCGGTCGCGCGCCCGCGCGCGTCGTCGAGGAAGCCCGCGCGGACGAGGAGCCGGTGCTGGCCGTGCGCGATCTCGTGGTGGACTTCAGCGGGCGGCGCGGCGCGGGGAAGTACCGCGCCGTCGACGAGGTGTCGTTCGAGATCGCGCCGCGCGAGGTGCTCGGGCTGGTGGGGGAGTCCGGTTCGGGGAAGACCACGGTCGGCCGCTGCGCGGTGCGGCTGCAGAAGCCGACCTCGGGCCGGATCGAGGTGTTCGGTACCGACGTCGCGGGTCTCGGCGCGCGGAAGCTGCGCGAGGTGCGCAAGCGGATCGGCATGGTGTTCCAGGACCCGGCGTCCTCTTTGGACCCGAGGATGACGGTCGGCGAATGCGTGGCGGAACCGTTGGTGCTGGGGAAGATCGGGAACCGCGATGCCAGGGTGGCCGAGCTGCTCGACAGCGTCCGGCTGGAGAAGGCCCACCGCGACCGGTACCCGCACGAGCTTTCCGGCGGGCAGCGGCAGCGGGTGAGCCTCGCGCGGGCGCTGGCGATGGACCCGGCGCTGCTGGTCGCCGACGAACCGACGAGCGCGCTCGACGTGTCCGTGCAGGCCGCCGTGCTCGACCTGCTCGGCCAGCTGCAGCGCGAGCTGGGGTTCGCGTGCCTGTTCATCAGCCACGACCTCGCGGTGATCGACCAGCTCTCGGACCGCGTCGTGGTGATGCGCAAGGGAAAGGTCGTCGAACAGGGCACCAGGGACGAGGTGCTGCGCGCGCCGAAGGAGGACTACACGCGGCGCCTGCTGGCCTCCGCACCGGTGCCGGACCCGGTGGAACAGCGGGCCCGCCGGGAGCGCGGGTGAGCTGGCTCGGTGTCGACATCGGCGGGACGAAAGCGCAGGCGGTGGTCGTCGACGACGAGCTGCGCGTGCGGACCGCGCGCCGGGTGTCCTCCGGTGCCAGCGACGGCGCCGACCGCATGATCGAAACGGCGCTCGGCCTGATCGGCGAGCTGCTCGCGGAGTTCCCCGATGTGCTCGGCGTCGGGGTCGGCGCGGCGGGCGTGATCGACCCGGTCTCCGGCGTCGTGACGGCGGCGAGCGGGACTTTCCCGCAGTGGCAAGGGAAATCGCCCGCGAAACTGCTGGAGAACGCGCTCGGCCGCCCGGTGCTGGTGGAGAACGACGTGAACGCGTTCCTGCGCGGCGAGGCGAGTGCGGGCGCGGCGCTCGGGGCGGAGCACGTCATCGGGATCACCGTCGGCACCGGGATCGGCGGGGCGCTGCTGTCGAGCGGCGAGCTGCTGCACGGGGCGCACGGTGGTGCCGGGGAAATCGGTCACACACCCGGTTTCGGCGACGACCCGTGCACGTGCGGGGCACGCGGGCACCTCGAGTCGGTGGCCGCGGGACCGTCGATCGCCCGCCGGTTCGCGGCACGGGACGGGCGCGCGCTCGGGCCGGCCGAGATCGCGGAACTGGCCAGGCACGGCGATCCGGCGGCGCGCGGGGTCTACGCCGACGCGGGTGCCGCGCTCGGGCAGGCGATCGCGACCGCGGCGACGCTGCTGGACTGCCAGACGGTGGTCGTCGGCGGCGGGGTGGCCGCCGCGTGGGACCTGATCGAGGCGCCGTGCCGCGCGGTCGTGGACTCGTCGGTGCTGGCGTCGAACCGGGGGCTGTCGATCGAGACGGCGCGGCTCGGGGTGCTCGCGGTGGCGATCGGCGCGGCCGCGCTCGCCAGGTCAGCGTGACCGCGGCGCCGCGAAGTGCTCGGCGAGGACGCTGGTGAGCGCTTCGGCGGCTTCTTCGGGCACCCAGTGCGAGACGTCTTCGAACATCTCGAACCGGTAGGCCGCTTCCACCCAGTGCTCGGTGTTCAGCGCCGCCGTCGAGCCGAACGCCACGTCTTCGGTGCTCCACACGTACAGCGTCGGCACGGTCGTCTTGCCGATCTTCCCGGCGGGCCTGCCCGCGCGGTACCAGTTCAGCGCCGCGGTGAGCGCGCCCGGTTCGGACAGGCGCCGGACGTACTCGTCGATCTTGCTCGGCGAGACCTTCCAGTCGAACATGCGCCGGATCGCTTCGCCGTCGTCGGCGAGCATGCGCTGTTCGGTGACGCGCGCCTGCCGCCATTCGGTCATGTACCCCGAGCGCAGCTGCTGGTCCTCGTCCTCGCGCAGTGCCTCCGCGAACGCGCCGGGATGCGGCGTGGACACCGCGCTGAGCGTGCGCAGGCGATCGGGGTGCTCGTCGGCGGTCCACCAGGCGACCGCGCCGCCCCAGTCGTGGCCCACCAGGTGGAACCGGTGCCAGCCCAGTTCGTCCGCGATCGCGACCACGTCGCCGACCAGCTCGCCGATGCCGTACTCGGCCGGGTTCTCCGGCCGGACGCCGGGGGAGTAGCCGCGCTGGTCCGGCGCCACCGCGCGGAAGCCCTGCGCGCCGAGCGAGCCGACCTGGTGCTCCCAGGAGATCGCGGCCTCCGGGAAGCCGTGGAGCAGCAGCACCGGCGCGCCGTCCTCGGGACCGGCGGCGATCGCGTCGAAACTGCCCACCGCGGTCGGGATGCTCAGGTGTTCGGTCACACCCCGGAACCTAGCGCACGAACGGGCGCCGTTTCCGCCCCGGCCCAGCGGGTACTCCGCCGAGGAGACGTGAACGAGGAGGTCACCGGTGAACACGAACGCGTACATCACGTTCCTGCTGATCGGCATCGTGCTGGTGGCGATCGACGGGCAGATCATCTACCACAGCGGGCGCCGCTACCTGGAGAACTCCTACGGCGCCCCGGAAGCGGGCGCGTCGATGGCGAGGCTCGTCACGGTGATGTTCCACCTCGCCGTGCTGGGCATCCTCGCGCTGCTGTCCACGATCAGCCTCGGCGGTGACGAGAGCAGCATGCCGAAGGTGGTGGCCAAGCTCGGCATCCTGCTGCTCGTGCTGGCACTGGCGCACGGCATCACGCTGGCGGTGCTGTCCAGGATCCGGGACGAGCAGGTCGGCGAGAACCTGGTCGCGCGCAAGCAGGGCCTCGCCGCGGAGCGCGGGCGGGGCGGCACCACCGTCAACCCGGTGGACCCCGGCACCGATCCCACCAGGCCGAGCGTGAGCCCGTCGCTGGAGCACGGCGCGCCCTATTCCGCCCCCGGCGAAGGCCGCTGACGCCGATGAGTCCTTTGTGGATGCCGCGACCCCGCGGCCACCCCGGCCGTTGACGCCTCCACCCGCCGGTTGTACGGTCTCCGCGCACAGCCGAGGGCCGTAGCTGGCCGTGGAGGTACATCCGTGGCGATCCCGCCGGTGGCGCTCGTCCGCCGCGTCGGCGCGCTCGCGATCACGGCACTGTGCCTGGCCGGCTGTGGCGGGGCGGAGGACACGGCGGCACCGAAGCCGAGCCCGATCCCCGACACGAATTCCATCGTTTCCGCCGTCGCGGCCGATCCCGCGCTCGCCGCGGCGTTGCCGCCGCAGGTATCCGGTTCCGGCTCGCTGCGCCTCGCGACGAACCTGCAGTCGCCGCCGAACAACTTCTACGCCGCCGACGGGCGGACCCCGATCGGCTACGAGGTCGACATCGCGAAGGCGATCGCGGCCAAGCTCGGCGTCCGCATCGAGCACCAGGACGAGGATTTCTCCTCGCTCATCCCGAGCCTCGAATCCGGCCGGGTCGACCTCACCATGGCCGCGATGAACGACACCAAGGAGCGCGAGGCCAGGATCGACTTCGTCGACTACTTCACCTCGGGGATCACCATCATGGTCCGCAAGGGGAACCCGGAGCGGGTCACCGGGCCGGACGCGTTGTGCGGCAAGGCGGTGGCGGCCGTGCAGGGCACCAGCAACCAGCACTTCGCCGACGCGCAGAGCGCGAAGTGCGTGAAGGCCGGGATGCCCGCGGTCGCGGTCGAAGTGACCGAAAGCGACGGACGCAGCGAAAACGAGCTGAAGACGGGACGGGTTTCCGCGGTGCTCAACGACTTGCCGAGCGCGAGCTTCGCGGCGCGGACGGTCGACGACGGCGCGGCCTTCGACGTGGTGCCGGGCCAGCCGCTCAACGGCGGGCCGTACGGCATCGGGTTCGCGAAGTCGAACCGCCAGCTCGCGGACGCGGTGCGGGGCGCGCTGCAGGCGCTGATCGACGACGGCACCTACGGCCGGATCCTCGCCGCGTGGGGGCTGCAGCAGGGCGCGGTGCGGAAGGCGGCGTTCAACGGTGGTCCCTGAGGCCTACCTCGCCCAGTTCACCGAGCCCGCGGGATATCTCGACTTCGGCCGGTTCGGCCCGCCCTCGCGCGCGGTGCTCGACACCACCGCGGACCTGCTCGCGCGCACCGCCGTCGCCGGTCCGTCCACTGTGGACGAACTGATGACGCAGGAGTCCCGCGCGAAGGCGGCCGCCGCGCGGTTGTGCGGCACGGTTCCCGAGCACGTCGTGCTGCTCCCCAACACCAGCCTCGGGTTGTTCCAGGCCGCGTTCAGCGTTCCGGGCGGCGAAGTGCTCGTCGCGCCGACGGAGTTCCCCGCCAACTTCTACCCCTGGGTGCGCGCGGAGGAGGCGGGGTTGCTGCGCGTGCGCCCGCTCGGCGCCGGGTACGTGACGGCGGACGGCGTGCGCGCGGCGCTGACCGGCGAAACGACCGCGGTTTCGGTGAGCGCGGTGGACTTCCGCACCGGGTACCGGGCCGATCTCGCGGCGCTGCGGGAGGTCGTCGGCGACCGCCTGCTGGTGGTCGACGGCATCCAGGGCTTCGGCGTCGTCGACGAGCCGTGGGAGGTGGCGGACGTGCTGGTGGTCGGCGGGCAGAAGTGGCTGCGCGCGGGCTGGGGCACCGGGTTCGCGGTGCTGTCCGAGCGCGCGCTCGACCGCCTGCGGCCGGTGCTGTCGGGCTGGACGGGCGTGCGGGACGCGGGCGTGTTCGACGGCGAGGTCCACCCGGTGGCCGACGGCGCGCAGGCGTGGTCGATCAGCAACCTGAGCCCGGTGACCTCCGGCGCGTTCGCCGCGGCGCTCGAACTCGTCGAGGACGCCGGGCCCGCGGCGATCGGCGCGCTGATCGAGCGGCGGGTGCGCGAGCTGGAGGAGGCGCTTTCGCGCATGGGCGCGGAAATCGTGTCCGCGACGCGGCGCCGTGGCGGGATCCTCGCCTTCGCGCTTCCCGGCGTGCCCGCGAAGAAGGTCGGCGAGCGGCTGGCCGAAGCCGGGATCACCGCGACCGCGCGCCGGGAGCACGTCCGGCTGACACCGCACGCGTCGACCCCGGCCACGGCCGCCGAGCTGGTGCGCGCCGCGCTGGCCTGAGCCGGAGTACGCTGTGTGCGGCGCCGTCAACTACCGGCGCGCTCAATAGTTGCGGGTGCCTGCTATCCGGGTGGGAGAAGGTGAATCGTGTCACTGGCCGAAGACGCCGAAGACGCTGTCGCGGCGCGCGCGCAGGGCTGGCGCACGCTCGCGGCCCTGCACGCCCGGATCGAAGACCGGCTCGAACGCGAGCTCCGCCGCGCGCACGAGCTGTCCGTGAGCGAGTACAGCGTGCTGGACGTGCTGTCCCGGCAGGACGGTTTCCACCTGCGGATGAACCAGCTCTCCACGGCCGTGGTGCTGAGCCAGTCGGCGACCACGCGCCTGGTCACGCGGCTCGAAGAGCGCGGGCTGCTGCAGCGCTACCTGTGCCCGACCGACCGCCGCGGCGTCTACACCGAGGTTACCCCCGCCGGGCACGAGCTGCTCGCCGCCGTGCGCCCGACCCACGACGCCGCGCTGGGGCAGGCGCTCGGCGAAGCGGTCGAACTCCCCGAGCTGGCGCCGCTCGTGCACGCGCTGTCGTCGCTGACCTTCGGTGAAAAGGGCTGACCTTCGGCGGAATTCCTCCGGCGCCTTCGCGCGTTGACCTAAGGTACGGGCAGTCGAAATCTGGAGGCAGTGTGCTGGACCCCGAGGATCTCTACGAGGTGGATTCGGACGTTCCCGATCTGACGGGCGCCGTCCTGCTCCACTCGCTGGACGGGTTCGTCGACGCGGGCTCCGCCGGCCGTCTCGTCACCGAACACCTGTTGAGCTCGCTCGACCACCGGGTGATCGCCCGGTTCGACGTGGACGCGCTGATCGACTACCGCTCGCGGCGCCCGCCGATGACCTTCTCGGTCAACCGGTGGACCGAGTACGAGGCACCGGAGCTGGTGGTGCACCTGCTGCACGACCAGGACGGCACGCCGTTCCTGCTGCTCACCGGCCCGGAGCCGGATCAGCGCTGGGAGCGGTTCGTGGCCGCGGTGCGCACGCTCGTCGACCGGTGGGGCGTGCGGCTCACGGTCGGCTTCCACGGCATCCCGATGGGCGTGCCGCACACCAGGCCGCTCGGCGTCACCGCGCACGCCACCCGGGGCGAGCTGGTCAAGGGTCACCAGCCGCTGTTCAACCGCGTGCAGGTGCCCGGCAGTGCCTCGGCGCTGCTGGAGCTGCGGCTCGGCCACGCCGGGCACGACGCGATGGGCTTCGCCGCGCACGTCCCGCACTACCTCGCGGCCGTGTACCCCGCCGCCGCGGTCAGCATGCTGGACGCGATCGGCGAGGCGACCGGGCTCGTGCTGCCCGCCGCTGACCTGGCGGAGGCCGCCGAGCAGGCGGACGCCGACATCAACCAGAAGGTCGCCGAGTCCGACGAGCTGAGCGAAGTGGTCGCGGCGCTCGAGCGCCAGTACGACGCGTTCACCGAGGCGTCGAGCCGGGAAAGCCTGCTGGCCGAATCGGTCGAGCACATGCCGACCGCGGACGAGCTGGGTTCGGCGTTCGAGCAGTTCCTGGCGGAGCAGAGCCCCGGTCAGCAGGACTGACCGGGGCCCGCGCGCTCCCCTCAGCCCTGATAGGCCTTGAAGATGTTCGTGAACTCGTACTTCGACTGCTCGATCCCGCTGCAGTTCGCGACCGCGCCGCCGCCGGGGCAGTCGCCGTTGTCCCTGCCCGCGGACCAGAAGCCGATTCCCGCGACGTGGTTGGCCTTCGCGTAGTCGAGCAGCTTCTTCGCCGCGGCCTGGTCGGTGACCGAGCCGGTGTCGTTCTTCCCGATCATCGGGGTGAGCGAGAGCATCCCCTTCAGATCGGCGTCGTTCTTGTCCGGCCAGACGGTCTTCAGCTGCTTCAGCGTGGCGTTGGCGGCCGAGATCAGCGCGTCGCCCCAGTCACCGGTGTAGCCGAAGTCCATCAGCATCGGGTTGACCGTGACCGCGACGCCCTTGGCGGCCGCGTCCTTCAGGATGTCCACCGAGCCGGGGTCGAGCCCGTAGTCCTGCCCCTGGATCCGCAGCGTGTAGCTGACCTTGGTCTTCTTTTCCTTCTGCAGCTTGAGCAGCGCCTCGTTGACCGTGCCAGCCGGGATGCTGGCTTCCACGTCGACGTCGATGCTGTTGCTGCCCACCGCGTCCAGCGCCTTGACGTAGGCGCCGTACAGCGCGTCCGCCGAGCCGCACGCGGTTTCCAGGTAGGGCCCCGCCGCCCCGCCGGTCGACACCGTGACCGAACCGCCGAGGTCGTGCAGTCCCTTGACGTCACCGGTGATGCGGGAATCGGTGAGCGGGACCGTGCCGCCCCACGCGGGGTTGCAGCCGGTGCTGTCGGCGAGCGCGAAGGCGAGGTTGAAGTCCTTCTGCCCGGTTTCCTTGGCGATCGACGTCATCGACGGGGTGGCCGCCGTGATGTCGATGTAGGGCGAGACTCTGCTGCTCGCGAGCGGCGCCGCGTCGGCGTGCGCGACCGCGGGCACACCCAGTGCGGCCGTGCCCAGCGCCGCCGCGATGATCCGCCTTCCTCGCGAGAACTTCTTGTCGTTCATACGTTTCGTCCGTTCCGTGACCCCCGACCGGTGCCGCCGGTGACCGTCTCCGTACCGGCGGTCACGCGACCGTAGGTGGTCTAAACCAAGAAGGTCAAGGGGTCTAGACCATCTGTCCGGTCGTTGTCCAGTGCCCGCGCGCGGTGTTCATCCAGCGGCCTTCCGCCCGACACCCGCGTTGACGACACTGCCCCGAGGGGGAAACGACGAGGAGGAGCAGCGGATGAGAAGACTGGCGATCGCGGCGGGCCTGGTGGTGTCCCTGAGCGCGGCGGGGACTGCCTCGGCGCACGGTGACCGGCTTCGCGACGCGGTGCAGGTGTTCCGCACGGACCTGCCGCCGCTGGCGACCGTCGGCGGCGTGCCCATCACCGGCGGCGGCTACGGTTCGGCGCTCGCGCCGGTACTGGGCGGCAGCGACGAGTACTACGGCCTCACCGATCGCGGCCCGAACGTCGACGGCCCCGGCGGCGAGAAGGTCGAACCGCTGCCCGCGTTCACGCCGTCGATCGGGAAGTTCCGGCTCCGCGGCGGAAAGGCGGAGCTGGAGCAGACGATCCCGCTGCGGGCCGCCGACGGGACCCCGTACTCCGGGCGGCTTTCCACCCAGGCCGACACCGGCGAGAAGATCGTCGACCTCAACGGGAAACCGCTGGCACCCGACCCGAACGGCTATGACTCCGAAGGGCTCGCGGTCGCGGCCGACGGCACGTTCTGGGTCTCCGACGAGTATGGCCCGTTCGTCACGCACTTCGGCCGCGACGGCCGCGCGATCGAGCGGCTGGCACCCGGCAAGGGCCTGCCCGGCGAGCTGAAGAACCGGGTGCCGAACAAGGGGATGGAAGGGCTCACGCTCACCCCGGACGGCGGCACGCTCGTCGGCATCATGCAGTCCGCGCTCGGCCAGCCCGACCTCGACAAGAAACCGGGTCACGTCGCGCCGGTGCGGATCGTCACCTACGACCTCCGCACGCGCGCCGCCCACGAATACCTGTACCTGCTCGACGATCCCAAGGACAACGACGGCGCGGTCAGCGAGATCACCGCGCTGAGCGCCACCACGTTCCTCGTCGACGAGCGCGACGGCCAACCGGAACCCGGCGCGTACAAGAAGCTGTTCAAGATCGACCTCGCCGGTGCCACCGACGTCGGCCCCGCGGAGAAGGTGCACGACGCGCCGTACGACGCGGCGAAGGGCGGGCTGCTTGTCGGCGACGACAAGGAAACCATCGAGGCCTACGTCGGCGCGCACGACACCGAAGAGGCGACCCGCGATCTCGCCGACGTGGACATCAAGCCGGTGAAGAAGAAGCTGCACGTCGACGTCGGCGGGCTGCTCACCCGGCTCGACCCGAAGGGCGGGTTCTTCGGGCACGACAAGATCGAGGGTGTCGCGACCACCGACGGCGGGCGCACCGTCGTGCTCAGCAACGACAGCGACTTCGGTATCGACGGCGTCAGAGGCGACGCCCCGCCGTTCGCGCTGCACCCGAAGCTGACCCCGGACGGCAAGCAGGACGACGGCGAGTTCCTGCGCATCGACGTCACGAAGCTCCCGGCCGAGCTGCGCGGCTGACCGGATCAGCGCGACCGGTGCCGTGCGGCGCTACGGGTCACCGCGGCCGCGCCGATCGTCATCAGCAGCACCGCGACGCCCCAGCGGCGCTTTTCCTTGGTGCGCTCGAGCCGGGTCGGGCCCGCGTCGGCGGACTTGCTCGGCGTCGGGCGCGCCTGCGCCGGCTTCTTCGTCGTGGGCCGCGGTGACGGTGGCGCCGGTTTGGCCGGGGCGACCGGTTCCGCGGTCGGCAACGGCGGCGGTGGCGGTGGGGCGGGGGTCACCGGTTCCGGCTCCGATGCGGGGGGTGGAACCGGAACCGGTGACGGCGGGGGAGTGGCCTTCGGTGGTGGTGGCGGGGGTGCGGGCGGCGAACTGGGCGGTGTGCTGGGAGGCGTGGTCGGGGGAGTCGTCGGTGTTGTGGTCGGCGGCGTCGTGGGCGGCGTCGTCGGTGGTGTGGTGGGTGGTGTGGTGGGCGGTGTCGTCGGCGGTGGTGGCGCGGTGAAGCAGCCCGCACCGTCCGAACTGGACAGTGCGGGGCCCGCGTCGATTTCCACCGGGGTGCCGTTCGGCGGCACCAGGTAGCGGCGGCCGCGGCCGCGCACGTCGTTCGCCAGCACCGAAAGCGTCCCGCCGCCCAAGGCGACGACGGCGCCGTAGGCCGAACTCGCGGGCAGCCTCGGCCCCGGAAGCCGCCGCACGGCACCGCTCACCGGGTCCAGGCTCACCAGCGCGCCCGGTTCGTGGGCGTCCGCCGCGACGCCGACCAGCAGCCCGCTCGCCGGGTCGAGGTCGAAGTCGTCGACCTTGGCGGCGAGTCCGAGCGGCCGCAGCCTCGTCGCGTGCACCACGCTCAGATAGGTCGCGCTCGCCGGGTCGATGTCCACTGTGTACAGTGTGCCGATTCTCTTGACGTACCACCGGTTTCCGACGATCGCCCCGGCCGTCGCGCTGACCAGGGCGGGGCCGAGCCCCGGATGCGGGCCGCGGCGGATCGGACCGCGGTCGCGCACGGTGCCGTCACGGGCGATCGTGACCACCCGCGGCGCGCCGGGCGTCGGCCACCGGCTCGCGAAATCGGCGAGGCCGTAGGCGAGGTTCTGCGCCTTCGCGTAGCCGAGCGCGTTGACGCGGTAGTCGAGCCGGCCCAGCGCGGTGACCGCGCCCGAGGGCAGCTCGACCCGGTAGGCCGAGGAGAGGTCGGTCGGCAGGCGGGACCGCACTTCGATCGCGGTGCAGGTTTCGGGCTCGCGCGCGCCAGCCGCGGTGGGCAGGAACGCGAGCGCCCCGAGCAGCAGTGCCGAGGCGGCGAGCGGGAAGGCGCGGCGCGCGGACGGCACGGGTCAGCTCAACCGGTCGAGTGCCCACCGGAAGGCGTCCGGTTCGATCTTCGTCCCGCCCGCGTAGGGGTTCTGCAACTGGTAGATGGCGAACAGCAGCACCGTGATCGTGCCGGCGAGGGTGGACACGATGATGATGTGCGTGCGCGGCTTGGTGCCGCCGAACAGGTTCGGCATCAGAACCGTCACCACACTGCCGAGGATCAACACGAACCACAGCACCGCGCCGAGGCCGTTCTGCACGGCGCCGGTGATCCGCTCCTGCCTCGCCTGGTACACGTCCCAGAGTTGGTTCGCGGCCTCGGTCTTGCGGTCGGTGGCCCAGTCGTCCCCGTCCGCGGTCTGCGCGTCCGCCACGGTGTCGCGGAGCCTGGCGAGCTGGGCCCAGCCGTCGCTCTCCACGGTGTGGCCCGCGCGCATCTGCGGCCACTCGACGTCTTGGACCGTGCGCGCGTAGGCGGCGGCCTGCTCGCGGACTTCGCCGCGCGTCGGCTCGGGCAGCGCGTCGGCCGCCCACGACGCGGCGACCGCGGCGTTCGCTTCCTTGAAGGCGCCGTCGCGCGCCGCGTCCACGGCGTCGAACTGCGAAATGAGCACGAAAGCGACGATCACCGCCTGCAGGCCGCTCACGATCGTGAACACCTGGCCCGCCGCGTCGTTGTTGTCAGGTCTGCCTTCGGAGAGCCCGAACCGCCTCACCAGATAGGCGCTGCCCGCGCCAGCGGCGGCCGCGCCCACCACCCAGAGGAGACCGCTCAGATAGATGCTCATCGTGGCCTTTCGCCGGTCGTGCGCGGTCGCCGAAATATCCGCCCGTGCCGATTACCCGGCAGCGGGCCCGCCGATAGTGATCGAAGCTAGTCAGCCGCGGCCGGTGCCGACAAGTCACGATTCGACAATTCATCCGGGTGATTCCCAGTCGGTGCGAAACGTCACCGGCGCGGCCGAGTCGTCGGCTTATTGGCATCAGGAGAACGGGAGGAAAAGAGTACAAAGTGGACCCGCGGTGCGCCATTTGAGCGACCACTGCGCTCACTGTCCGTAGTAGTCGGATCCGGGATGGACGGTCCGCCCATGCCGCGCGCCGACCTACCGCTTTGTGACCCTGACGAGCAAGATCATCGGCTGTGACGGCGTTTCGATATGCGCTCCGAGGTCGTGCGCAGGCGAAACGGCCTCGGATGTGCGAGCTGCCGCGCATTCGGGTGGCCGGTGAGACGGCTACGCAGCGTCTGCTCTACTGTGGGTCGCAGTCGAGAGCTGGATCTGATGAATCGGTACGGAGCAAAATTGGATTAATCGGCGCCGCGACCGCACTTTCGGGTGACTGTACGGGTTGCCGCGGGCGGTGCTAGCGTCGGTTCCATCGGCGTTCGAAAATGCACGGCGAAAACGACGTCAATCGTTTTCCAATTCCGCAGGCATCTCGTTTTGTGAACCCATTTCGTCGCGTCTATTTCTACGACCACGGAGCGGCTCACGGACGTGCGGCCGACACACGTCCGGGCGCGGGACGCTCCCTCCGGTGCGCCCCTTCGCAACCGCGCCGGGTCACCCTGCGAAGGGGCGCACGCCAGCACACAGTCCAGTGAGGACGACGTCGAATCCACTCGGGGAAGGCAGGTTGGCATGGTCACTTCGGATCTCACCGGGCTACCCGTGGCCACCGGACGCCCGGTCCGCGCGCTCCTCGAGTGGAGCAGGGGCCTGCTCGACCCGGCACTGAGGGAGGCGGTCGACTCGATGCCGGGGTCGATGCGGCTGATCGCGGGCTACCACTTCGGCTGGCTCGACGAGCGGGGCAAACCCGCGAAGGAGTCGGCGGGAAAGGCGATCCGGCCCGCGCTGACGCTGCTGAGCGCGCAGGCCGCGGGCGGCGATCCCGCCGGCGCCGTGCCCGCCGCGGTGGCGGTGGAGCTGGCGCACAACTTCTCCCTGCTGCACGACGACGTGATGGACGGGGACACGACGAGGCGGCACCGCCCGACCGTGTGGTCGGTTTTCGGGACTCCGGCGGCGATTCTGGCCGGCGACGCGCTGTTGACGCTCGCGGGTGACGTGCTCGCGTCGACCGGCAGCGCGGTGGCCGCGGAGTCGGCGCGGATGCTGAGCGCGGCGGTGCTCGAACTCGTCGAAGGGCAGAGCGCGGACCTGTCGTTCGAACGGCGGCGGGACGTCGGCCTCGCCGAATGCGTGCGGATGGCGGAGCGGAAGACCGGTGCCCTGCTCGGGTGCGCGTGCGCACTGGGTGCCGCGGCGGCAGGGAGCGTCGCGGCCGGAGCAGGGCACCTCCGCTCGTTCGGCGACCGGCTCGGCCTCGCGTTCCAGTTCGTCGACGATCTGCTCGGCATCTGGGGCGACCCGGCCGCGACCGGGAAGTCCGTCTACTCGGATCTGCGCAGCCGCAAGAAGTCCCTGCCCGTGGTGGCCGCGTTGACTTCGGACACCGACGCGGGCCGGGAGTTCGGGCAGCTCTACCACCGGCCGGATCCGCTGGCGGTGGACGATCTGGTGCGGGCCGCGCGCCTCGTCGACGCCGCGGGCGGCCGGGCGTGGTGCCGCGACCAGGCGAGCGCGTTGCTGGCCGACGCGCTCGCCGAACTCCGCGCCTGCGATCCGGACCCGAAGGCCGAGGTCGAACTGACCGCCGTCGCGCACCTGATGGTGCAGCGGACCGGGTGACCCCGACGTTTTCTCAGCACCACAGCCATTCCGGCCACATGGTGCACGGGGGTGCGGTCGAGGTGGTCGGTGGTGGCGGCGGGGCCGGGCGGGTGCTGGTGCCGCCGCCACCGGTGGTGGGCGGTGCGGGCCTGCTCGGCTCGGGATGCCCGGTGGGGGCGGGGTCCTCGGTGCTGGGATGGGCGGCGGTGGTGGGTTTCGCCGAGGTGCGGCCGGTTCGGCTCGGTGATTCCGAAGTGGACGCCGCCGTGGACGGCTCGCCGCCGCCACTGCCGCCCCGGCGGCTCGGCGGAGCCGTCGGGACGGCAGTGGTTTCTTCGCCGGTGCCGCTGGTGGGCGGCGGCGGTTGCACGATGAGCGGATCGTCGGCGCGGTCGTCGGACGGCGAGGAGACGTTCACGGCGACGGCCGCGGCACCGCAGCCCGTGACGACGGCGGCCATCACGGCCATCACGCGCCAGCGCGAGCGTGGCCGGGGCGGCAGGTGCTCACCCCAGCCTTCGCGCGCGAGCAGCGCGGACACCGACACTTCGTCGTTCACGGGAAACCCTTCGGTCGCACACCGGAGGGCACCTTTGTACCGCAAGCCTCACCCGATCGGGTGAAGGCCCAGGATATTCGCCGTGAAGGCCGCCTCAGTGCGCGCTGGACCGCTGCCAGAGGTTGATGTTCGCGTCCGTGGCGTGGCGGTCGATCTCGGCGAGCTCGTCGTCGGTGAACTCCAGGTTGCCGAGCGCGGCGACGTTGTCTTCGAGCTGACCGACGCTGCTCGCGCCGATCAGCACCGAGGTCATGCGCGGGTCGCGCAGGCCCCAGGCGAGCGCGAGCTGGGCGAGCGTCTGCCCCCGCCGCCGCGCGATTTCGTTGAGGGCGCGCACTTTCGCGAGCGTTTCCTCGGTGAGCGTGCCGGGGTTGAGCGACTTTCCCGCCGCCGCGCGCGAGTCCGGCGGCACTCCGTCGAGGTACCGGCTGGTCAGCATGCCCTGGGCGAGCGGGGAGAACGCGATGCACCCGGCACCCGCTTCGTCGAGCGTGCCGAGCAGGTCGTCGGCTTCGGTCCAGCGGTTGAGCATCGAGTACGAGGGCTGGTGGATGAGCAGCGGCGTGCCGAGGTCGCGCAGGATCCGGACGGCTTCGGCGGTCTTTTCCGAGGAGTACGAGGAGATGCCCGCGTACAGCGCGCGCCCGGAGCGCACGGCGGTGTCCAGCGCGCCCATGGTCTCTTCGAGCGGCGTCTCCGGGTCGAAGCGGTGCGAGTAGAAGATGTCGACGTAGTCGAGCCCCATCCGCTTCAGCGACTGGTCGAGCGAGGCGAGCAGGTACTTCCGCGAGCCCCAGTCGCCGTACGGGCCCGGCCACATGTCGTAGCCCGCCTTGGACGAGATGACCAGTTCGTCGCGGTAGGGCGCGAAGTCCCCGGCGAGCAGCCGCCCGAAGTTCTCCTCGGCCGAGCCGTACGGCGGGCCGTAGTTGTTGGCCAGGTCGAAGTGCGTGATGCCGAGGTCGAAGGCGCGGCGGCAGATCGCGCGCTGGGTCTCGAACGGCTTGTCGTGGCCGAAGTTGTGCCACAGCCCCAGCGAAATGGGCGGCAGCTTCAGCCCGCTGCGGCCGCAGCGGCGGTAGGGCATCGTGTCGTATCGGCTGTTCGCGGCAACGTAGGTCACGGCGCGCAGCCTAGTCACGAACGCGTACGGCACACTCGGCTCCGTGACTTCAACGGTGCTGGTGCTGGGCGGACGCAGTGAGATCGGGCTCGAGGTCGCGCGCGGCCTCGCCGCCGAAGGGCGCACGATCGTGCTCGCCGCGCGGCGGAGCCACGACCTCGACGCGCAGGAGGACGCCTTGCGCGCGGCGGGCGCCGGTGCCGTCAAACGCGTCGAGTTCGACGCCGACGACCTGGCGAGCCACCTGCCGCTGCTCGAGGACGTCGCCACGCGGTTCGGCCCGCTGGACGTGATCGTGACCGCGTTCGGCATCCTCGGCGACCAGCAGCGTGCGGAAAACGACGCCGGGCACGCGGTCGCCGTGGTGCACACCGACTACGTCGCGCACGTGAGCGTGCTGACCCACGCCGTGAACCTGCTCCGGAAGCAGGCGAGCGGGACCGTGGTGGTGTTCTCCTCGGTCGCCGGCGTGCGGGTGCGGCGGGCGAACTACGTCTACGGTTCGGCGAAGGCGGGGCTCGACGGGTTCGCCAGCGGGCTCGCCGACGCGCTCGCGGGCAGCGGGGTCCGGTTGCTGCTCGTCCGCCCGGGTTTCGTGGTGGGGCGGATGACCGAGGGCATGTCGCCCGCGCCGTTTTCGAGCACGCCCGCACAAGTGGCGAAGGCGACGCTGGGCGCGCTGCGCCGCGGGTGCGGCGAGGTGTGGGTACCCGGCGTGCTGAGGCCGGTGTTCGCGGTGCTGCGCTTGCTCCCGCGAGCGCTGTGGCGCCGCTTACCGCGTTGACCCGGCCGAGGGGTTGACCTGTCCCGGCGAGCGCGTACTTTGGAAGTCACTGGCTGTTGTTCAGACACGTGCTCCGGTCAGCGATTGTCGAGCGGACGTTGATGGCCGCCAGTGGTTTCGCGCATCTCCACACAGTGCGGGTTTTCGAATCCGGCGGTCATCGAGAGGAGCGCACCATGGAAATACCCCTGCCCCGGTTGCCGGACGGCCACGGCCTATCGGTCACCGAGAGTCAGTACGACGACCGGACGGTGCTGACCGTGGTCGGCGAGGTCGACGCGATGACCGTGGACGCGTTGCGCGCACACCTGGACCGCGTCGCGACGAGCGAACTCGTCCTGGACCTCTCGCGCGTCGGATTCCTGTCCTGCGCCGGGCTGCAGGCGCTCGTCGAGGTTCGCGGGCGCGGGGTCGAGGTGAGCGTGGTCATCACCGAGCACATCGTCTGGCGCGTGTTCGAAGCCACCGGGCTCGCGTCGCTGTTCGCGGTCCACGCCAAGCTCGACACCGCCGCCGCACCGCGCTGAGCCCACCGAGTCCTTTGTAGAGCGAGGGCGGCATCCCGGACACGGGGTGCCGCCCTCGCTTACGTTCCCCTCCGATGTGTCATCGGAGAGCGAGCAATGGTCTGGACCTCTTTGGATTTTCATGGATGTGAATATCCGCTGGCAGGAAAGGACTATCTTCGTCGGCGATGACCTTTCGGGGTAATGAACCGAGTTCACTTTTCGCTCTTCCCTGACAAACATCGGACGTGTTAACTTCCTTCCGCTCATCGGGCCGGTGTCCCGGCGAACGGCACACCGGGCGGGCTGGGAGGTCGACGTGGATTGTGAGCACGGCACGTTCGAACGCAGCGGCACTCTGGAGCGCGGGCTGGCGGTGCTCCGGCACGTCGGGCTCAAGCAGGAGATTTCGACGAACGCGATCGCCACGCAGCTGGGGTTGTCGAGGAGCGCGGTGTACCGCATCGTCAACACCCTCAAGCAGCTCGACTACCTCGAAGCCGATCACGTGACCGGCCGCGTCCGGCTCGGCACCAGGCTCGTCGAACTCGGCGTGCGCGCGATGTCGTCGAGCGACCTGCACCGCGCGGCACCCCGGTTCCTCGCCGCGCTCGCGGAAAAGTCGGGGGAGACCACCTATCTCGCGGTTCCGGACGGCAACGCGATGGTCTACGTGGCGACCGAGCAGAGCGCGGGCGCGGTGACGCTCAAGTGCCGCCTCGGCGCGCGCCGCCCGCAGTACGCGACCTCGCTCGGCAAGGCCTACCTCTCCGCTTTGTCCGAAGTGGACAGAGTGGAGCGGTTGCGGCGGATGAAACTGGACCGGCTCACCGGGAACACCATCGTCGAGCTGCCTCGTCTGCTCGACGAGCTGGTGACCGCGCGCCGCCAGGGCTGGGCGCTCGACGACGTCGAGAACGAGCCGGGGGTCGGCTGCGTGGCGGCCCCGATCCGGGATCGCAGCGGGGCGCCGGTGGCCGCGATGAGCGTGGCGGGACCGGCGGAACGGGTGCTGCCGCGTCGCGGCGAACTCGCCGGGCTGGTCGTCGCCACCGCGGCCGCGCTGTCCCGCCGCCTCGGTCACGTACCGGCGCAAGGAGCCTGAGCGTGGGCTGGGTGCAGGACTACCAGCCGGCGGGCGGGCTGTGGCCCTCCGCGTTGCTGGCGGCGCTGCCGATCGTCGTGCTGCTGGTCTCGCTCGGCGTGCTGCGCCGGTCCGCCCACCTCTCCGCGGCGCTGGCCCTGCTCACCGCGCTCGCGGTCGCGCTGGCGCTGTACCGCATGCCGGTGGGGCTGGCACTGGACTCGGCGGCGATGGGCGTGGTGTTCGGGGTGTGGTCGGTCGCCTGGATCGCCTTCCACGCGGTGTACTTCCACAACGTCACGGTGGCCACCGGCCGGTTCGACAGCATCAAGACCGTGCTCGCCGGGTTCAGCGAGGACCGCAGGCTCCAGGCGCTGCTCATCGCGTTCGGCTTCGGCGCGCTGCTCGAAGGCGTCGCCGGGGGTGGCTCGCCGATCGCGATCACCGCGGCGATGATGGCCGCGCTCGGGTTCCCGCCGGTGAAGGCCGTGGTGCTGGCGCTGCTGGCGAACACCGCACCGGTGGCCTTCGGCGGGCTCGGCAACCCGCTGATCGTGCTGGGCAGGCTCACCGCGCCGATCGTGCACCTGAAACCGGACCAGGCAACGGATCTGTTCTCCTCGATGGTGGGCAGGCAGGTGCCGTGGCTCGCGGTGATCATCCCGGCGTTCCTGGTGGTGGTGCTCGCGGGCTGGAAGCGCATGCTGGAGGTGCTCCCCGCGGTCGCGACGGCCGGGATCACCTTCGCGGCCCTGCAGTTCGTGGTGTCGAACTACGTCAGCCCGAGCCTGGTGGACGTGGTGGCCGCGCTCGGCGCGATGGCGTCGCTGTGGATCCTCACCCGGTTCTGGCAGCCGAAAACCGTGTGGCGCTTCGACGGCGAGGAGCCGGTGGCCGCGGCGACCGGTGCGCCGAAGGCGGGACCGTTCCACGCGTGGCTGCCCTACGTCATCCTGATCGCGGCGATCTTCGCCTCGCGGATCGGCACGATCTTCAAGGACCTGCCGCCGTGGCTCGACCTGACGAAGCTGCTGCACAAGGCGGACTGGGTGTTCGGGTGGCCGGGGCTGGACAAGGCGGTCGTGCAGCACGCGCCGATCACGCCGAAGGACACCCCGTACGCGGCGTCGTTCACCGTCGACTTCCTGTTCTCGCCCGGCACGGTCGCGCTCGCCGCCGCGCTGATCGCCGGGTTCGCGATGGGCGCGAAACCGGGCCTGCTGGCCAGGACGTACCGGCGGACCGTGCACCAGATGCGGTGGGCGCTCGCGACGATCTTCATGATCCTGGCCATCGCGTTCGTGATGAACTATTCGGGCGCGACGCAGACGCTCGGGCTCGCGCTCGCGGCGACCGGCGCGCTGTTCCCGCTGTTCTCCGCCTACATCGGCTGGCTCGGGGTGTTCCTGACCGGGTCCGACGCGTCGACGAACAGCATCTTCGGGCCGATGCAGGTGATTTCGGCGCAGCAGCTGCACCTCGACCCGACGCTCGCCGGTGCGACGAACACCTCCGGCGGCGTGATGGGCAAGATGATCTCGCCGCAGAACCTGTCCATCGGCGCCACCGCGATCGGGCAGAGCGGGAAGGAGGGCACCCTGCTGCGGCAGACCTTCCTGTGGTCGCTCGTGCTCACCGGCGTGGTCGGCGTTCTCGCGCTGCTGCAGGCGAGTGTGCTGAGCTTCATGATCCCCACCCCGTGATAAGTCCACTTCGGACAGTTGAGCCGGTGGCCGCGGGCGCCGTACGGTGAACAGCGGCCAGGAGGTGAGCTTTGCGCGCGCAAGGTGCCGAGCCCGCGTTCGCCGTCCACCGGGTCGCCGAGACCGCGGACGTGGCGGTGGCGAACGAGGCGATCGAACGGGTCTACCTGCCCAACCGGATCGACCTGCTCGATCCGGCGACCCCGCTGGACATGCGGTTGAACGCGGTGCGGCTCGCCGGGGTGACGGTCGGGTACGTGCGCTTCGGCAGCGACGTGCGCGTGGTCACCGGGGACTGCGCGAGCTACCACGTGAACGTGCCGCTGTCCGGTGCCGTCGAATCGCGTTCGGGCAACCGCGGCCCGGTGCGGGGCAGCCCGCGGCGCGCCGCGGTGTTCACCCCCGGCGCGCCAGCCGATCTGCGCTGGCGGGCGGACTGCGCGCAGCTGTGCCTGATGATCCCGGCGGAAACCCTGCGCGAGCGGCTCGCGAAGCACCTCGACCGGCCGGTCACCGGCGCACCCGATTTCGCGGTCGCGATGGACCTCGGCTCCGGCGCCGCGCGCGAGCTGCTCGACCTGCTGCGGCTCCTCGACCGGGAAACGGCGAAGCCGGACGGCGTGCTGCGCCAGCCGCTCGCCGCGGCGACCCTGCGGGACCAGGTGATCGACGCGGTGCTCCGCGCCCAACCGCACACCTATTCCGCGGAACTGACCGAGAAAGCGCACGAGGCGGCACCGCGCGTGGTGCGCCACGCGATCGAACTGCTGCGGGAAACCCCGGAATTCCCGTGGTCACCGGCGGAGCTGGCGGCCGCGGTCGCGGTGAGCGTCCGCTCGCTGCACGACGGGTTCCGCCGCGCGATCGGGCGCCCGCCGATGGCTTACCTGCGCGAGGTCCGGCTCGGCAGGGCGCACGCGGACCTGCTCGCCGCCGAACCCGGCGCGGTCACCGTCACCGAAGTGGCCGGGCGATGGGGTTTCGCGCACCTCGGCCGGTTCTCCGTCGGCTACCGGGACCGCTACGGGGAACGCCCGAACGAAACCCTCCGCCGCCTGCCGTGAAACCCCGATTCCCGGTACTCGTCGCCGGGAGGAGCAACCTCAGTATTTCCAGCGCGACCCCGTGCCCCGGTACTGCTCGACCGGGATCGGGCTGACGCCTTCGCGCATCCGGTCGGTGTACAGCGTCCCGTGCAGGTGGTCCACTTCGTGCGCGACGAGGCGGGCAACGCCTTTGTCGAAGGCCGTTATCTTCGTCCGGCCGTCGGCGCTGGTGTGCTCGACCTGGATCGTGTGCGCCCGCGGGACTTGACCGCGGACGTCGAAGAACGAGAGGCACCCTTCGTACTGTTCGTCGATCTCGCCCGCGGTTTCGATGATCCTGGGGTTGAACAGCGTGATCACCTCACCGTCCGGGGTGCGCACGATCGCGGCCGCTCGGTTGACCCCGATCTGCGGTGCGGCGATCCCCATACCCTTGCCGAAAGTGTGCGCCCGCGCGACGCGCTCGGCTGCTGCCTTCAACTCCGCGACGACTCGGTGGGCGTCTTCGGCCTCTGAAGGAAGCGCGAACCTGCGGGCCGGTTCACGCAACGCGGGATCGGAGTCCTGCACGATCCCGAGCGAGGCCATCACCGCGGTGGGCGCTGGCCCCGTGGCGGCGGTGTCACTACGGAAACCCCATTCGAGCCGGTAACGGGCATGCAGCGGTGGGTCTTCGCACGACCAGGAGAAGACGTGACGGTCGCCGTCGTCATCGCGTTTGATGGCGGTGGCGAACGGCATGGCCTGCGAGGTCATCGAGGTGTGCAGGCCCCACACCGACGCTGCCAAGTCCGCTGGGAAGTCGAGGCACACCGACAGAGTGCGGGTGGGGAGGCGGACGGCGCGCTGGAACCAGTTTCCCCAGTGCTCGTCCCGCACGGTGTATTCGTACTCGATCCAGCACGCTTCCCCGGGATACAAGGGAAAATGGCCCTGCTCGCCCTCGAAGAGCAGCCACACTTCCTTGAACGCGTCGCGGTCGTGGTGGGGCGTCCAGGTCATCGCAGTGGACCGTCCACGGCCGTGCCAGGCACGCAGCTCGATCTCGTCCCAGGTCAGCGGGTTTTCGCTGTACAGCTGGTTTGACCGTTCCGGGTCGCCGGGATACCGATCGACCGAGATGCGGATCAGGTAGCGGCTGATCGGCTCGCCACCTTCGTTGACCAAGCGCCGCCTCTGCGTGAGCCGGTAGACGCCTTCGTCGTAGCGCAGGATCGCGTCGTCGTGGTCGACGACGATGCCGCCCGTCCCGGCCGGTGGATCCGCGACCGCCGGGGCAGCCTGAGGCCGTGGCCTGGCCGGGCGACGGGCTTCGTACTCGCGGAACGCGGCTCGCAGGGCACCACCTGCGCGCAGTGCGGTCTCGGCGTGCACGGCGAACGCTTCCGAAGGTCGCTCCGCACCGGAAAGCACTTTGGAGACGTACGAGCGGTCGTAACCCATGGCCTTGGCCAGGGCCGCGCGGGAATGTCCGCGTACATCGCGCCATCGCTCAAGTTCGACGGCGAAAGCGTTCACGTCACCGGCTGGATCTGCCACCGTTGCCACCTCCAGCTGAGCCGGGACCGTGAGTGTGCGTGAACCTACCGTGAGTCGGTTCTCAGCCTAGCCACACGCCCCGCGGTTGCGGTGTTCTCGGACCCAGCGCCGATCGGCGCGGTTCGATCGCCAACCGAAGGAGTTCCCATGACCTCAGTCCTGACCGGCCGGGCCACCGGTCGCTCGCTCGTCTCACCCGAACTGTTCGACCGGCTCGCGCGCCGGATCGTCGGCGAGGAGAAACTGGATCGGGACCTGGCCGAGCGCATCACCGAGCAAACGCTCGCGTTCCTGGTGGCCTGTGCCGTCAACACCGGCTCGCCGCTCGCGCCGAGTGAACTGGTGGACGTCGGTTGGCACACTTTTCTGTTGCACACCAAGGACTACGCCGCGTTTTGCGAACGGATCGCCGGTCGCTTCCTGCACCACGTTCCCACGGATGAGAACGACCCGGCTGCCCGCGGTGAGGCTGCCCGTGAAACTCTGAGCCGTACTGTGGCCGCGATCAAATCATCCGGGCTCGCCGTCGACCCCGCGCTGTGGCCCGCGGTAGGCAGTCAGTGCAATGTGGACTGTTCGCAGTGCCAGAACGGCTGCTCCGACGATCCGCCACCCGCGTGCCGGTAAGGAACTCGATGCCCCGCACCACCTGGGAAGGCCTGCCCGCGCTCGTGCGAGCCGTGATCGAACGCGAGTGCGGGCGGGTCCTTCGCGCGGAAGAACCTTCGGCGGGGCGGAACTCCGACTTCTCCGCCACCGTGTACACCGACCGCGGACCCGTGTTCTGCAAGGGCATCACCGACGCCCACGGCAAGCGTGGCGCGATGCACCGGCACGAGTCCATGATCAACAAGTGGCTGCCGCACGAGGTTGCGCCGCGGCTGCTGTGGCAGGCCGAGGCGGACGGCTGGCTGCTGCTGGGCTTCGAGCACGTCGCCGGGTGCCATGCCGACCTCTCACCGGGTTCACCGGATCTTCCGCTGGTCACCGAAGCGATGACCACGCTGGCGCGCGAATTGGCGCAGTGCCCGTCCGGGGTCCCCAGCCTCGCGGACAAGATGGCGTGGTTGGCCGGATGGCGGCGCCTGCGCCATGATCCGCCTGCGGAACTGGACAACTGGAGCCGTGAGCAGTTGGACCTGCTGGTCGAATGGGAGGCGCGTGGTCTGGAAGCCGTCGCGGGGGACGCGCTGCTGCACACCGATCTCCACTCGTTGAACATCCTGGTGGCCGACCGGGCGCGGGTCATCGACTGGGCGTGGGCTCGTAGCGGAGCGGCCTGGACCGACACCGCTCATCTGGTGGTCCGGCTCATCGACGCAGGTCACCGTCCCTCGGACGCCGAACGCTGGGCCGCGGGGATTCCCGGGTGGCAAGACGTCTCTGGAACGGAACTGACCGGCTTCGCGGTAGCGCTGGCCGGGATGTGGACGTACCTGCGGCACGCCGATCCCCAGCCGCAACGGCCACGACTCGCCGGGTCGGCGCGGACGTGGGCCGAACACCGCCTGCGCACGGAGTGAAATCGAGCCCCGGTAGCCCGCTCAGTCGGCGCTTTTGATCGCGTCGCCGACCGAGCAGTGGAACCGGAACATCTCGGACCATCCCGCCGCTTCCAGCCGCCGCGCCGCTTCGGTGCCCTCGGCGCCGACGAGGCTCAGTGCGATTCCCGCGCGGTGGGCCGCGAAAGCGCACCGCACGAGCGCGGGCACGCCGTCAGGGCGCAGCCAGAACGGTTCGACGAGGTCGAGCACGAGCAGCCGGGGTTTCGCCGTGACCTGCCTGGCCACCACGCGGTCCAGCTCGGGCGCCGTGTCGTGGTTGAGCTGCCCGCACAGGCGGACGACGCGGACCGACGGTGTCGTTTCGTGCGCGCGGACGGTCAGGAGCTCCGGCCGCCCGCGCGACGGAAACGACCAGTGGTGCGATTCGTCTCCCCGGTGCGATCTCATCGTTGAGCAGTGAATACGGCGGCGGCGCCGGTGACTATCCGTCCAGCGCAAGGCCGGGCGTGGCGATCAGCACGCCGGTGGTTCGCCGTCGAGCAGGAGGTAGCCGCGCGACACGTAGTGGCCAGGCCCGATCCGGGCCCACTGCGCGCTGGCGCCGACGGCACCGGTCACGTACTGGCCCGCCACCGTGCATTCGGCCGTCACCCTGGCGTAGTTCGCCGCGAACCCCACGATCGGGTTCCCGGTGCCCGGCCCGGAGCGCAGGTTCAGCGGCCCGCCCTCGGTGCGCACGTCGGCGGTGGTACCGCTGCCGGTCCAGAGGTAGGTGACGTCGACCCACGCGTTCGTGCTCAGCTTCAGGCCGTCCCAGAACGTGCCGTCGGCGAGGTCGATCCCGGCCGGGTTCGCCACCTTCCGGCCGTACTGGTCCTTGCCGCCGTTGTAGCCGAGCTGGTAGGCGGCCTGCGCCTGGGGCATGCCCTGCGCGAGGTCCTGCCAGCTCTGGCGCTGTGCCGCCGGGTTCCAGTAGTCGTCGCGCACGTTCCACGGCCCGACGTCCCAGACCGGCGCGTACTCGCAGCGGCTGCGGTCGGTGCTGCAGACGCGGACGGTGTAGTCGCCGGATCCCTTGGGGGACAGGCCACGCCGGGACGGGAACGCGACGAAGTGGTCGCGCGCGGCGATCACGTGGCCGTTCGCGGTCTTGTTGCCGACGAGCCCTTCCCTGGTGGCGAAGACGCGGTACGAGGCGGCCGCGTTGCCCCGCTCCGAGCGCGGTGCGGGCACGGAATCCGCGGTGAGCCGGACCGAGGACACCGCGGCCGACGTGCGCAACGAGATTCGGACCTGGACCTCGGTGACCTCCTCGGGCAGCGGCGTGCCCGCGGCGGTCCATTCGGTGCCGTGGCCGCGCACGTCCACGTCGACGGCGCCGGTCGCGACGGTCTTCGCCGAGATCCGGTTCGCGGGGCGGGCGAGCGGGTGCCACGGGAGCAGGAGAGTGCCTTCGCTTTCGGGCTGGTCCGCGCGGCGCCAGGCGGGATCACGCAGTGTCAGCGCGCCGGTGAAGGCGACGTTGACGTCATCTTCATCCACAGTGGACAGATCAGCGCGCCAGCCCTGATCGGCTCGCACGGGCGTGGTCACCGTGCACAGCAGCGCGATGGCCAGCGCGGATGCGGTCAAGCGGGAGAATCTTCGACGGGTGATCGACATGGCTCATTCGTAGCGGCCCGGCGCGGATACCGCCGTCGACAGGGCCGCCGACACGGCGAACATCCCCACAACGCGTGACGCTCAGCCGGAGACCGACCGGAGCCGGGGCGGGGAGTCGGGCACCTCGTCCCGCGGCGCGGTGCCATCTGCCAGCTCGTGCCACAGCGCGCGGGCGCGGGCGTAGTAGTCCTGGGAGCGCTCCGGCTGGCTCAGCGAGTCGTGCAGGTCGCCGAGCAGCCCGGCGACCTCGGCCTCGGACCGCCGGTCCCCGTTGCGCCGGTGCACGTTCAGCGAGTTCACCAGCAGCAGCCTGGCGTGCGCGAGATCGCCGGTGCACAGGCACAGCTCGCCGAGGTTCTGGTTCGCGTAGCCGACGCAGTGGTCGTCGCCGAGCTCGTCGAAGATCGCGATGGCGCGGTCGACATGCTCGCGCGCCGCGCTGAGATTGCCCTGGTGCTGGTAGAGCAGCGCGAGCCGCTTGAGGGCGTGCGCTTCGCGGTGCCGGTCGCCGATTTCGGCGGCCAGCGCGCGAGCGTCGGTGAGCCAGCGGCCCGCGGTGGCGTAGCAGCGCCTCGCCATCCACGCGGCGCCGACCGCGATCATCGCGACGGCCTCGCCGTGCCGGTCGCCGACCAGCCGGAACAGCTCCAGCGCGCGCTGCGCGTGCTCGTGCGAGCCGTCGATCGCGTCGCGGAAGCGGAGCGCGGTGGCCAGCCCGGCGAGCGCGATCGCCCGGCCGCGGTCGTCGCCGATGGCGGCGAAGAGCCGGTGGGATTCGCCGAACGCCTCTTCGGAGCCGGGGTAGGCGTCGCGGTAGAGGTCGACCTGTCCGATGTTGCGCAGCACGATCGCCTGGCCTTCCACGTCACCGGCGCGGCGCGCGGCGGCGAGCGCGATCTCGTGCGTCCGCAGCCAGTCCTCGGAGTGCCCGCGAAGGTCGAAGTACGGCGTGAACGCGACCGCGATGCGCCACGCGAGATCGTCGAACCCGTGGTCGACGGCGGTGGTCACGGCGAGCACCCCGGCGCGCAGCTCGGCGGAGAACCAGGCCGTCGGATCGGCGAGCAGCTCGTCGTATCCGGGGTGCCACAACGGTTTCCGACCGTCCACTTCGGTCAGTCCGAAGAAGTGGATCGGCATCCGCCGCGCCGCTTCGGTGGCCAGCGCGAGGTAGCCCTCGAGCACGCGGCGCAGGTCCTCTCCCGGCGAACCGGGTTGCTCGGTCGCGAAGCAGCGCAGCAGATCGTGCAGCCGGTAGCGCGGATTCCCGGTGGCGTCGGTGCTCGCCGTCTCGACGAGGTGCGCGTCGATGAGGACGTCGAGTTCCTCCGAGTCAGCCGAGCCGTCCGAGCCGAGGAGCGCCGACACGGCCCAGCCGGGGAACTGCACCGGGCCCAGCGCGCCGAGCCCGCGGAACGCGCGCGCCGCTCTCATCGGCAGTTGTTCGTAGCTCAGCGCGACGCTCGCGCGCACCGCGAGATCCCCGACGCGCAGTTCGTCCAGGCGCCGCTGTTCGTCGTGCAGGCGGGCGCCGAAGAGCTGCAGTGTCCACGCGGGACGGTGGGTCAGCTTCGCGCCGGCGACCCTGATGGCGAGGGGGAGGTGGCCGCAGGCGCGCAGGATTTCGGCCGCGGCGGCGGGTTCGGCCGCGGTGCGCGGCGCGCCGACGATTCCGTCGAGCAGCGCCGCGGCCTCGGCGTCGGTGAGCACCTCGACGTCGAACTGGTGCGCGCCGGAGAGGTCCGGCAGCCGTCTCCTGCTGGTCACCAGCACCGCGCAGCCGCCGGTGCCCGGGAGCAGCGGGCGGACCTGCGCGGCGGCGCCCGCGTCGTCGAGCAGCACGCACAGCCTCGCCTCGGCCAGCCGCGAGCGCAGCAGGGCCGCGCGTTCGCCGAGCCCCTTCGGCAGCGCCGCGTCGGAGACGCCGAGCGCGTGCAGCAGCTCGGCGAGCATGTCCATCGGCTGGCGCGGGGCCTCGGAGGTGCCGCCGAGGTCGAGGTGCACCTGCCCGTCGGGGAACTCGTCGCGGACGGCGTGCGCGACCCGCACGGCCAGCGCGGACTTGCCGATCCCCGGTGGCCCCGACAGCACGGCGACGGTCGGCCTGGTGCCGGAGTTCGCGCGCAGCAACGTGGTCAGCTCGCCGACGAGCCGGTCGCGGCCGGTGAAATCGGGCAGGTCGAGCGGGAGCTGGCGCACCGAAACCGGGCAGGCGAGCCGGTTCCGCAACGCCCGCAGCCTCGGCCCCGGCTGGGCGTCGAGCTCTTCGCGCAGCACGCGTTCGGCTTCGTCGCACACTTGCCGCGCTTCGGTGGCGCGCCCCGCGCCGTCGAGCGCGAGCACGAGGTTCTCCCACAGCTCTTCGCGCAGCGGGTGGTCCGCGACGAGCCCGCGCAGCTCCGCGATCGCGTCCGCGTGGGCGCCGCGGTCGATCAGTGCCTTGAGCCGGTGTTCGCGCACGGTGAGCCGCAGTTCGGTGACGCGGGCGACGGTCGCCGCCCAGGCGTGGCTGTGCGGGAGGTCTTCGAGTATTTCGCCGCGCCAGCACCGGCACGCGGTTTCCCCGAGTTCCGCCGCCTTTTCCCGGTCCGGCTCGGCGAACGCGCGGTGCGCGTGGTCTTCGAATTCGGCGAGGTCGAGTTCTCCCGGCTCCACCAGCACGAGGTAGCCGGACGGCCTGCTTCGCAGGCGGTCGCCGAATTCACCGAACCGGCGGCGAAGGGAATGCACGTAGGTGCGGATGTTCGCGGCTGCCGAACGCGGCGCCGCCCCCGGCCAGAGCACTTCGGTCAGCATGTCCGCCGTGACCGCGACATTGGGCTGGAGCAGCAGCGCGGCCAGCAGCATGCGCGGTTTCGGCCCACCCAGCGGCACGGTTCGCCCGGCCACCCGCACTTCGAGTGGCCCCAGAACCCGAAACGAAATCGATGCCACGTGCCCGCCTGAAATGCGTGAAATCCGACCCCGATCGGGATGCTAAGCGTGCACCGGGGGCGAGCACCAGCCCCTTTTGGCTGGCATAGGGGTGAACGCCAGGCGAATGGCAATTGCCGGTTATTCGGATCCGATGAGCTGGCGCAGGTCGGGCGAGGACCGCACCGGATCCGGCACGAGCTGGGGCACCTTCGGCCCGTGCGGCAGCGTGGCGGCGAGCCAGTAGCAGGCGAGCAGCCGCAGGCCGGTCGACTCGCGCGGGGTCCAGCCCGAGGGCACCGCGGGCGGCTGCCAGCCTCCTCGGGTGGCGGTCGTCCACACGTCGTGGGCGTGCCCGGCGATCAGCGCGAGCGGGGTCAGCGGCTCGGCGCGGCCCGAAAGGTCCAGTTCGACGTGCACCGCGTCGGCGACCGCGTGCAGGTGCGTGCCGAACGCGAGCCGCAGGTCGGGGCGGGTGCCGAGGGCGACCCAGCCGGATTCCACGCGCGCGCCCATGCCGCACAGCCAGCGCCGTGCGGAGCGGTCGGTCAGGCGGTCGATCCAGTGCACACCTGATCATGCACTGAGTGACAACCCGATAGCTATGGGTCAACGGCAGAAACGACCCGGATGGGTGTTACCGGGTGAAAGGGGTCGGCACCGCTCGTTTGTGCACCGTACGGCGGTGCCAGGAGATGATCGTCTCGTAGGCCTTGTCGCTGACGTCCTTGCCTTCGAGGAAGTCGTCGATGTCCTCGTAGGTGATGCCGAACGCCTGCTCGTCGGGCAGGCCGGGGGACTCGCTCTCCAGATCGGCCGTCGGCACCTTGTGCACCACCGCGTCCGGTGCGCCGAGTTCGGTGGCCACCGCGCGCACGCGCCGCTTGGTCAGCCCGGACAGCGGCGTCAGATCGCACGCGCCGTCGCCGTACTTGGTGAAGAAGCCCATCACGGCCTCCGCCGCGTGGTCGGTGCCGACGACGAGCCCGCGGTGCGCGCCGGCGACCGCGTACTGCGCGATCATGCGCTGCCTGGCCTTGATGTTGCCGTGCAGGAAGTCCTCGCGGCCCTGGAAGTCGACGCCGCTGTTCTTCACCGAGTCGAGCATGGCGTCGGACGCGGGTTTGACGTCCACGGTCAGCGTCTCGTCCGGCTGGATGAACGCGAGCGCGCGCTGGGCGTCGGCCTCGTCGGCCTGGACGCCGTAGGGCAGGCGCATCGCGACGAAGGTGGCTTCGCCGCCCGCCGCGCGGACGCGTTCGGCGGCGAGCTGGCACAGCCTGCCGGTGGTGCTCGAATCCACCCCGCCGCTGATGCCCAGCACGAGCGCCTTCGTGCTCGACGACTTCAGCCGCTCGACGAGGAACCCGATCCGGGCTTCGACCTCGGCGGCGGCGTCGAACTCCGGCGGCACGCCGAGCTCGTCGATGATCAGCTCCTGCAGGTAGCGGCGTTCCAGTGTGCTCACGGGTGTTCTCCCTTCCCTCGTTCCTCGGTACGGGACAACACCCGCGAGGCACGAGTGCCCTGTGTCCTCTGGAGCGATTCCTCCCTGCGGTCGTCATCGCTCATGCTCATCAGCGTTCCATACCCGGCCGACCCGTCCGCGTCTGCTAAGTTACCGGTCAGTACACCTGTTTTCGAGGAGGCCCGGACATGGCTGACGACGCGGCCCAGCTGCTGAACCCGCACCACTACTCGGGAGGGTTCGACGCCGAGACCGAGCGCCTCCTGCGCGCCACGATCGACTGGTTCGAGGCACGCGGCAAGGCCAAGCTCGTGGACGACTACCACCGCCGCGTCTTCTACCAGGACTTCCTGGACTTCGCGGCGAAGGAGGGGCTGTTCGCCACCTTCCTGACGCCCGCGCGCGATGGTGGTGGGAGTCCGGACAAGCGGTGGGACACCGCGCGGATCGCGGCGCTGTCGGAGATCCTCGGTTTCTACGGGCTCAATTATTGGTATCCGTGGCAGGTCACGATTCTCGGGCTGGGCCCGGTGTGGCAGAGCGAGAACGCGGCGGCGCGTGCTCGGGCGGCCGCCGCGCTCGACGCGGGTGGGGTCGGCGCGTTCGGACTGTCCGAAAAGGACCATGGCGCGGACATCTATTCGTCGGACCTGGTACTGACCCCGGACGGTTCCGGCGGCTATCGCGCGAGCGGGTCGAAGTACTACATCGGCAACGGCAACTGCGCGAGCACGGTGTCGGTGTTCGGCCGGATCGACGGTGTCGAGGGGCAGGACCAGTACGTCTTCTTCTACGCCGACGCGGACCACCCGAACTACCACGTGGTGAAGAACGTGGTGCCGTCGCAGATGTTCGTGGCGGAGTTCCGGCTGGAGGACTACCCGGTGCGCGCCGAGGACATCCTGCACACCGGCGCGGAAGCGTTCTCCGCCGCGCTCAACACGGTCAACATCGGCAAGTTCAACCTGTGCTTCGGCGGCATCGGCATGGCGACGCATTCGCTGTACGAGGCGATCACGCACGCCCGCAACCGGGTGCTCTACGGCAACCCGGTCACCGATTTCCCGCACGTGCGAAGGGAATTCGTCGACGCGTACGCGCGGCTGACCGCGATGAAGCTGTTCTCCGACCGCGCCGTCGACTACTTCCGCTCGGCTGGCCCGGAGGACCGCCGCTATCTGCTGTTCAACCCGATCACCAAGATGAAGGTGACCACCGAAGCGCAGAAGGTGATCGGCCTCGTCGCGGATGTGGTGGCGGCCAAGGGTTTCGAGGCGGACACCTACCTCGCGATGGCGAAGAACGACATCGACGGGCTCCCGAAGCTCGAAGGGACCGTCGCGGTCAACCTCGCGCTGATCGCCAAGTTCATGCCCGCCTACCTGTTCGACCCGCAGCCCTACGAAGCGGTGCCGACCCGGTCCGACGCCGCCGACGACGAGTTCCTGTTCCGCCAGGGCCCCGCGCGCGGGCTGTCGAAGGTGCGCTTCCACGACTGGCGCGTGGCGTACAAGAACGCGGCGGGGATCGCGAACGTCGCCCGGTTCACCGAGCAGGCCGAAATGCTGGTGAAACTGCTCACCGAAGCCACCCCGGACAAAGACCAGCAGGCGGATCTCGACTTCGGGCTCGCGCTGACGGAACTGTTCACGCTCGTCGTCTACGGGCAGCTCGTGCTCGAACAGGCCGAGATCACCGGACTTTCCGAAGATCTCGTCGACCAGATCTTCGCGGTACTGGTGCAGGACTTCAGCGCCGCTGCGGTGGAGCTCAACGGGAAGTCGAGCTCCACCGAGGTCCAGCAGCGCCTCGCGCTGGCGTCGATCCGGAAGCCGGTGTCCGGCGCGGAGCGCTTCGACCGGGTGTGGCACCAGGTCGAAGCGCTCTCGGGCGCCTACGCGATGAACCCGTAGGTCACCCGGTCGCGGCGGGGCGCACCGGGTCGATGTAGGTGCCGGGGTGCGTCGCCGCGTCCTGCTTCGCGACGGGTTTGCCGACGGCCCACGGCACGATCTGCGTGTCGGTGGTGTGCGGCGGCGTCACGGCCATGCGGGCGACCTGCCACGCCGGGCCCGCGCCGCCGTCCGCGGCCGAGAGGTAGGTCAGATCGGCCGAGGCGTGCTGCCCCGGCGCCACCTCGATCGGGGTGATCTCCTTCGCGGTGCGCGTCAGGTCCCACGACGAGCCGTCGGCGCCGTCCAGCCGCACGCCGGGGAAGCCGCGGACGGTGCAGGGCGCGCTGCCCTCGTTGGTGAACAGGAGCGCGAAGTGCTCCTGGCCGCTGCCGCGCGGCTGCGACTGCGTCACCTTCATCTTCGTGCACTCCGCCCCGCCGCCGCCTCCCGGTGCGGGCGGCTTGCCCTTGTCGGGGGCGCCGGACGTGGTGCGCCCGGGGGACTTCTCCGCGCTCGGGGCCGGGGGCTGGGACGGCTGCGAGCTGGGCTGCGGGTCACCGGTGGACACGACCGAGCCCGCCTGGGTGATGTTCCCCGGCGCGCCCGCCGGGCCCTGTTCGCCACCACCGCACGCGCCAAGAGCGCCGAGCGCGAACGCGGCGGCGGTCACCGAGACCGCACCTCGCCGGACTGCCGTGCCGTTGATGTTCATGCCCCATCCCCTCCGGATGCCCTCGACTGCGCCTGCGTGAATTATTTTCCGTTCTCTGCTGGAGATGTTCGAGAACACGCAAAGTATGCGGTACCGCGTCTTGGTTCACCCGAAAGGGGGCCGGTGTCGCCCGGTTGGCATTATCCCTGGTCAGGGCGCGAACGCACGCGAGCGCACGGATACGAAGGCCCATTCGGTTATCGCACTTTGTCCGTTCGGGCAGAATTTTCGGGCACTTCTTGACACCACTGATGAATATTTCGGGCCTGTTTTCAGGTTTTCGGCGCGAGCCCGGCCGCGGCGCGCGCTTCGGCGAACAGCTTCACGTGATCGCCGAAGTAAGCGGCGGGGAACTCGATCGCCTTCGGCCCGGAGCGTTCCAGGTGGGCGCGAAGCCGTTTCGTGTCGTGCACGCGGTGGTAGTAGGTCGCGAACACCTGGTGCGCGCTCGTCGCGGACGGATGCGCGAGCGGGCTCGTCAGCAGTCGTTCGCTCGCAGTGTTCACCTCGGTCCGCGCCCTGCGCTTCTTCAGGCGGCGCTGCATGAGGACGCGTCCGATCCGGACGACGACGTTGCCGCGCATGAGACCGTCCACATAGCTTTCGATGTGCGACATCGGCACCAGCGCGAGCAGCGGGTGCCCGTCCGGCGCGGCCGCCGCGCGTTCCGCGGCGAAGGCGGCCTGCTCGGCTTCGCTGCCGTGCCACTTGCGGGTCAGGCACCCCAGCGCCGTCATGTTCGCGCCGTACAACAGCGGCGCGCGCTCGGTGACCTGGGCGAACGCCTCGCGCCACTCCCTTTCGCGCTCGGGGGCCAACTGCGCGATCCGCATCAGGGCGGCCCACGGCACCGGGTCCTCGGGCGCGGCCTTCACGGCGGCGCGCAAGTGTTCCCGCGCCTCCCGGCCGAGCGAGAACATGTCGCGCACCTGACCGTCGCTCAGCGCGCTCGCCCTCGCGGATCCGCGCGCGTTCTTGGCGGCGGTCACGAGTGCGACGCCGAGGAGCAGGAGCAGATCGGGGTCGCCCGGTTGTTCTTCGAGCGCGCCGCCGAGGAGCGCGAGCTGCTCGGCGCCCGCCTTGCTCAGCTCGCCGACGTGGTGCTCCCGGCGGTCGGGATCGGTCCTCGTGGTCGCGAGCAGTGCGCGCGCCGGAGCGGTGTCACCGGCGCGCAGCGCTTTCCTCGCGGTGTTCAGCGCGGATCTTCCGGCCTTGTCCCCGGCCGTTCCCCCAGCCGTTGTCCCAGTCGTGCTCGAAGTCATGCGCGAAGCCTAGAGCAATACCGTTTCCCCGTCGGCGGAATTCCGTCCGGCGCCGCGACGGAATGGTCGCCGCGACGCCGCGCCCGCGCGTCCCGCGGCCGATTCGGTGGAGAATCCGCCGCCCGTGTGACGATGTTGTTTCTCGTCCACTCGGATCGTTGGGCCGTTCGGGTGCACCCGTTCTTGCTTTCCGTCCAATTCGGGAAAGATTTGCCAACGGCGCCCATCGTGCTCGGTTCATCACTTATGGTGGTAACAGGCATGCGCAATCCAGGGGGAGGAGCGTCGTGGCCGAGGGGGATCAGTACGTGCGGGCGAGCTTTCGCGCCGCGCTGGCCGATCGCGAGTTCCGGGCGCTGTGGGCGGCGGATCTGCTGTCCATCGTCGGCGACCAGTTCGCGCGCGTGGCGCTGTCCCTGCTCGTCTACGACCGCACCGGGTCGGCGCTGTTCACCGGGCTCGCGTTCGCCGCCACCTACCTGCCGACGATGGTCGGCGGGCTGACGCTGGGCTGGCTCGCCGACCGGTTCGACCGGCGCGGCGTGCTGATCACCGTCGACCTCGTGCGCGCCGCGATGGCCGCGCTGATGGCCGTTCCCGGTTCGCCCGTCGGCGCGGTGATCGCGCCGGTGGTGGTGATCAGCCTGCTGCACCCGGTGTTCCGCGGCGCGCAGCTGGCCACCCTGCGCGCGGTGCTCACCGATCCGGCGCTGTTCAAGATGGGCAGCTCGCTGCGGACGGTCACGTTGCAGGCTGGCCAGGTGCTCGGGTTCGCCGCGGGCGGCTCCGTGGTGGGGCTGACCTCGCCGAGCGTCGCGCTGCTCATCGACGCGGCCACCTTCGTCGCGTCCTCCGCGCTACTGCTGTCGCTGCGCAGGCGTCCGGTGGACGGCGGGGGCGCCCGGCGCAGCCCGCTCAACGGGATCACGATCGTGCTGGGCGATCGCAGGCTCCGCGCGCTCATCGGGGTGCAGGCGCTCGTCGGGTGCTACGTGGCGTCCGAGGCGGTGGCGGCGCCGTATGCGAAGGCGATCGGCGGCGGGGCGGGCGCCACCGGGCTGCTGCTCGCCGCGCCCGCCGTCGGCGCGGTCGTGGGCGCCTACGCCGCGGGATGGCTGCGGGATCGGGATTCCGCGGCGCTCGGCCCGCTCGTCTTCGTCACCGGGCTGCCGTTGCTGGTGTGCCTCGCGCTGCCGGGGCTGTGGGTGAGCCTGCTGCTGTTCGCGCTGACCGGTGTCGCGCTCACCGCGACGGTGGTGATCTCGACGAACCTCGCCACGCTGCACGCGGAGGAGCGCGTGCGGGGGCACGTGATGAGCGCGTTCAACGCGGTGCTCATGACCACGCAAGGTCTGGGTGCCGCGGCGGGCGGCTGGCTGGCCAGTACCCGGCTCGGCCCGGCGGCCGCGATCTCCGTGCTGGCGGCGGCGGGGATGGCCTGCGCCGCCGCCGTCGGGATCTCGTGGCGCCGGGCCGAGCGGTCGGGGTCGTCACTCCTGCCCGTCCACGGCGACTCCTCTCCGGAAGATGACCGGCGAACACCTTGAAATCGCGACTATAGCGGGAAAAAGTCGATACCAGTAGGGAGAAGGCACAGTGGACGCTCAATCTCGGCCGATCGCGTTGTCGTTTCGCGATGCGCACGGTCTGCTCCGCGCCCTGCTGGTCGCGCTCCCCGCATCGTCGTTGATGTTGCTGGTACTGGGTTTTCTCGCCAGACACCCGACCGCCGCCGAGTGGGCCCGTTTCGGCGGGCTGGCCGGTTTCGCGGTGCTGCAAGGAGAACTGTCGCGTCAGGTCGAACGCGCGCGCCGCCGCTACGGCAGCTACGGCGTGGTTTCGATGACCTCGGTGTGGATCATGGCCGCCGCGATCACGCTGCCGCTGCCGCTGTGCCTCGCGCTGGTGCCGATCATTTACGGCCACCTGTACTTCCGCGCCTGGCGCGGCACGAGCGACTACATGCTGCCGAACCGCGTCGTCTACAACATCGGCATGCACGCGTGGACCCTCGCGGTGAGCCACGTCGTGCTCGCCGGGTTCACCTTGGCGGCACCGTCCACGGTGGGGGTCACGCCGCACACCGCCGTGCTCGCCGCCGTCGCGGTGCTCGCCTACTTCGGCGTCAACGGCGTGCTCGTCGCGATCGGCCTGCACCTGCGCGGGCAGCAGACGCTGACCGGGTACTTCCTGCGCCTGCACGAAGCGACGCTCGAACTGAGCATGCTGGCGCTCGGCGTGGTGGTCGGGCTGATCGTGGTGAGCGCGCCCGCGCTGATCCCGTTCGTGCTGCTGCCCGTGGTGGTGATGCACCGCGCGGCGTTGACGCGGCAGTTGCAGAAGGCCGCCGAAACCGACGCGAAGACCGGCCTCGCGAACGCGGCGTCCTGGCAGGCGCAGGCGGACGACGCGCTGCGCGCCGCCGCCCGCGACCACGCGCAGGCCGGGGTGCTGATGCTGGACCTGGACTTCTTCAAGAAGGTCAACGACACCTACGGCCATTACGCCGGCGACGACGTGCTCGCCGCCGTCGGCGAAATGCTGCGCACCGATCTGCGCCGGTTCGACGTGCCGGGCCGCTTCGGCGGCGAGGAGTTCGCCGTGCTGCTGCCCGGCACCGACCACGCGGGCACGATGCGGATCGCCGAACGGCTCCGGCAGCGCGTCACCGAACTGGAGGTGCGCACCGAAGACGGCAACGGCACCCCGGTGACCGTCACCGGCCTGTCGGCGTCGATCGGCGCCGCCCTGTACCCGGACCACGGCACCGAGGTCAGGGCCTGCCTGCGCGCCGCGGACCAGTTCGTCTACCGAGCGAAGCGGACCGGCCGCAACCGCGTGGTCGGCGAGGATCGCCCGGCCGTACCCACCCCGAGGCTGGCCACGGTGACCCCGGTGATGACCTGCTCGTAGCTACCGCTGGGCAGTGAGAAAGGCAGTCCAGGAGGCGGGGGAGACCAGGAGGGCGCCTCCGGTTCGGTCCTTGGTGTCGCGGATGCCGACGGCTGTCGGCGCAACCGCCACCTCGACACACTCGGTCTCCGTGCCGCTGTAGCTGGACTTTTGCCACTGTGGCAAGGCCACCTCGACGCAGTTGCCCTGTGTGCCGCTGTAGCTGGACTTGCGCCACCGAGTGTCACCAAGATCCATGTTGTTTCACCCTTTGCCGTAGTCCGCCGCCACCGAGGCTAGGAAGTCTTGCGATTCTCCTGGTCCGAGTGCTTTCGCTACCAGGCTATCGGTTGCCTCCTGAAACGGCGCTACCTCCTCAGGTGCATCCAGAAACAACGATGACTGCTTGTGCTCCAGGTGCACGATGGTCCGGGCCTTGGTGAATTCCAGAACGACATAGGTGCCATTCAGACCGGTATGAGGCCCGGCTGAGAACGGGAGGACCCGGATGTCGATGTGCGGCCTCGTGGCGGACCGGATGAGATGAGCAACTTGAGCCGCCATCACTGCCGCACCACCAACCGGCCTTCGGAGCGCGGCTTCATCGATGATCGCCAGGTAAGCGGGCGGGCGAGGCTTGGAAAGTATCGCTTGCCGACCAAGGCGAGTTGCTACGCGCGCTTCGGAATCCTCCTCGGAGATGTCGCCCGCCGCCATTACCGCGCGGGTGTACTCGGGAATCTGCAGCAGGCCCGGCACCAGCAGCATGGAGGCGTGCACTATCCGGGTCGCCTCGCCCTCGAAGCGGATCAGGGCGGGGAGTTGCTGGGGTAGGGGTGTGCCGGTGGTTTCCCACCAGCCGGGCAGGTGCTGCTCGCGGGACAGGGACAGCAATCGGTCGCGCTCGGGCCCGGTCACCTTGTAGGCCACGCAGAGCGCCGACACGTCCTCGGGCTCGATCGCCTTGCCGCCGTTCTCCAAGCGGTTCAATGTGGATGCGGACATGCCGACGAGCTTCGCCGCGTCGCGGGTGTTGAATCCCGCCTCCGCGCGCAGCTCTTTGAGTTCGGTCGCCAGGCTGCGCATCCGCGCGGTAGCGTGCTTGGTGTTCATGGGGTCCCCTCCTCGAACTTGGAGCCCATCTCACCGGGAACACATGATTTGTGCCATCACACGATCGGATGCGCTGTTTCAGGTCCCGGGACAACAGTGTGTTGTGCCACCGTGGAATGCATGACTTCGGAAGCGGACAAGGTCCTCGCGGAAGCGATCCGGCTGGGGCAGAGCAAGTTCACCCGGGAACAGGTCGGCGCGGTATTGCGGACCTGGGCCAGGGAAAATCCGCCGCGCCGGTTCGCGTTGTGCGGTTTCATCGAGGACGAACACGGCCCGGACTGCGAACTCCTCGCCTGGGGCCTGGGTTTCGAGGACCACGCGATCGCGCAGTCCGTCGACTCCGGGCTGCACGGACGGTTCAAATCAGCGGAGAGCGCGCGCCAGCTCTTCGGCATCGGTCGCGATGTCGAACTGGTGTGGGTCGATGCCCCCGCCACCTGAATCTGTTACGCGGCGCGGGGTTGTGCGGTGTGGATGGTGTTGGTTCGGGGTCTTCGCCAGGGATCGAGGAATTCGGGTGGGGTGAACTCGGGCATCCCGTTGACCATGCGGACTTTCCAGTCGCTGTTGTGCAGCAAGCGGTGGTGGTGCCCGCAGAGCAAGACGAGGTTGCCGAGGTCGGTTTTGCCGCCGTTCCACCATTCTCGGACGTGGTGGGCGTCGCAGTGTCGGGGCTTCCGGGTGCAGCCCGGAAAAGCGCAACCGCCGTCGCGGATGGCGAGCATGAGGCGGAGGCCTTCGGTCACGATTCGCTTGGCGCGCCCGTATTCCAGGGGTTGCCCGTCGGTGCCGAGCACGGCGGGGATGACTTTGCAGTCACAGGCGAGGATGCGGGCTTCGCTCGCGGTGATGCCGGTGACCAGGTCCAGGCAAGCCTGCCCGAGTCCTTTCTGGAGCAACTCCAGCGGGATCGTGACGACGATGTCGCCTCGGGTGCTGCTGTGGTTCGGCGCATCCGGATGGCTTGCCGCGAGGTTGACCATCTCCATGAAGGCATCCCCGTAGCGCTCGTCTTTGCCACGCACCAGGGGGTTGTCCTCTTTGTGGGGCAGTGCCAGGGGTTCCAGGAGTGCGAGGGTTTTCGCGCCGGACGCCGGGTCGAGATAGCCGTCGAACTTGATCGAGCCGTCTTTGCCTTGCCGGTACCGGAAAGCGCGTTTGGGTTCGGGGGTGTCGCGGGGTTCGGCGCCGTCGGGGTCGAGGGTGTCGCGCAACCGCTGACCCGCGGCGGCGACCTCCGCCGCGGTCGCGTTCCGAGCGAGATCGACCAAAGTCTTCTCGGTCTTCTCCCGCTCCTCGACCGGCACGGTCTCTGGGATCGCCTGCAGCGCCGACACAATCCCATCCACATGCAGTGGCGAAATCGCTCCCTCGGCAGCGGCTGCTCCGGTCAACGGCGCAGCGGCGGGAATCTCCGCGCCGCCAACACTGCGACCGGGGTTGACCGCGAGCGCCCGCGCCACCAACTTGCGCACCGCGGTCGAAGAAGTCCGCGCGATCTCCGCCACCAACGCTGTGGTGGAGGGGTACCCAAGTTCGTGTGAGCCGCCGTTGTCCAGTTCCGCGATCACCTGGCAGACCCGGAATTCCTGCTGCCACAAGGACATCATCTCTTCCCGCAGCAGCGCGGCTTTCTCGCCCGCGGCGAGCTGCCACAGCTCCCGCTGCGGTACAAGGGAAGAGTTCTCGGACACGACTCCATTCTATCGCCGTCGCATACAAGTTCGACTGGTCCATCCAGGTGAAACCAAATAAAAGTCCAAAGTGGACAACGAAAATCAAGAATATGTTTCGCAATAAAGATTCAGGTTTGCGAAACGGGAAGCCAGGTACCTCAGGTCTCTCGCCTCTTTCGGTCCAAAGCTTTCTTTAGGCCGCAGCTGAACCTGGCGACCGGCGCCGAGGGCCTCGTAACGGGTAGCCGGGCTTCTCAAGTCTCTCGACTCTTTCAGTCCGAAGCCTTCTTTAGGCCGCAGCTGAACCTGGCGACCGGCGCCGAGGACTTCGTAACGGGTAGCCGGGCTTCTCAAGTCTCTCGACTCTTTCAGTCCGAAGCCTTCTTTAGGCCGCAGCCGAGCCTGGCGACCGGCGCCGAGACCCCAACCAACCAAGTGCCACCGCACCCGCCGCCAGAAAACACGCGGATCACCGACCAGCAGAAGACCAATCATGCGCCACAGCGCATCGCCGGAACTCTGCCACGAGCCTGGCACCCTCATCCGCCCGAGTAGCCAGTACGGTTTTGCTCGGCGCGATTCCCCGGAGCGGGACCAGGTCCAAATCGGGACGGACGAGTTGGCTGTGGCTCTGCGCGACGACGGCGAGCGTTTGACCCGACGCGACGAGTTCCCACGTGTCGTCGAGTGCGGGCATCGGGGGTCCGGCCGGAGCGTTTGGGCGCGGGTCGAGGCGCCAGAAGGCCCGTACCTCGGGGTCGAGGTCGGGGACCCAGGGCATCGGTTCGTCGGCGATGTCCTGCCTCGTGACGAATTCCCGGCCTGCCAGGCGGTGATCGCGGGGAACAACGAGGAGGCGCGGTTCCTCGTGCAGTGGCGTGACGTGCAGGCCCGCTGCCGGGAACGGCATGCGTACGACGGCGGCGTCCACCTGGCGGTTCAGCAGGACCTCGGCCGGGCGCAGCCAGCCCAGGTGTCTCGTGTGGACGGTGACGTCCGGATGCCGGTCGCGGAATTCGCGGACTACCGGGGTGACGACGATGCCGGGTGAGTAGCCGACCGTCAGCGAGCCGCCCCCGGGGAAGTCGCGCGCGGCCGCGGTGGCCTCGGCCGCCGCGCGCAGCAGCGCTCGCGCCTTGGGCAGGAACGCCTCGCCTGCTTCGCTGAGCTGAGCCCCTTGAGCTGTCCGGTCCAGCAGCTTTACGCCGAGCTGCTTTTCGAGATCGCGGATCTGCCTGCTCAGCGTGGGTTGCCCGACGTGCAGTGCCGCGGCGGCCCGGCCGAAGTGCGCGTGTTCGGCGACCACCACGAAGTACCGGACCACGCGGAGGTCGAGGTCCGGCGACGGCGTGAACTCACCCACCGCCGAATCGTAACCGGAAGGCCCGATGCTCGCGGGGCATGAGCCTTGCGAAACCGGCATTGGATTCCACGGCCGACGGGGAGCTACGTTGAGTCCACAAGCGACAGGAGCGCGAAGTGAGTGCGAAGTGGCCAGGGGACAAGCGAACCGCGGTGATGATCACCGTGGCGCTGGAGCTGTGGTCGCCGGGAAACTGGCCCCCCTATGCCCCGATGGCGGCCGCGTGGCCGATGCCGGGATTGTACGACGCGCACAGCGTTTCCTGGTCGGAGTACGGGGCGACGACGGGGGTCTTCCGCCTGCTCGACATCCTGCGCGCGCACGGAACGACCGCCACGGTCGGGATCAACGCCCTCGTGGCCGAACGGTTTCCCGAGGCTGTGTCCGCGGTGTACGAGGCGGGGCACGAGGTCGCCGCCCATTCCTACGCGCAGGACGTCCTGCCGGTAGCTCTCGACACCGCGGCCGAGCGCGAGAACATCCGCACCTGCACGGAGATCCTCGAAACCGTGGGAGGAGCGCGTCCGGTCGGCTGGATGAGCCCTCGGGCCTCGGCCTCACCGCACACCGCGGAACTGCTGGCCGAGGCCGGGTACACGTGGTCAGGCGATTACCACGACCACGAACTGCCCCGAGTGGTGCCGACACCCGCGGGTCCGCTCGTAGCCATCATGCACAGCGAATATTCCGACGTCCGCTTTTCCGGCGCCCCTCGCGCGTTCCTGGACGTGCACACGGATTTGCTCGACCACGTGGTGAGCGCGCCGGGCCCCGGAATCCTCAACGTGACCGTCCACGCGCACGTCGGCGGCCGTCCGCTGCTGTCGGACATGGTCGACCGGCTCCTCGACCGCATCGACGAGCACCGGGACGACGTCTGGCTCGCCACCCACCAGCAGGTCGCGGACCTGATCCTCGACAACCACCCCACCTGAGCGGAGGAACGATGGGTCGCACCCTCGTCATCGGCGGAACCGGCGCCATGGGCAGCCGCGTCGTCCGGCGGCTCCTGCGAGCGCCGGACGCGGAGGTAGCCGTGTTCACCCGTGATCCTTCCTCTTCAGGGGCAAGGAAGATCGACGACCGGGTTCGGCTCGTCGCCGGTGACCTGAACGCGCCCGACACCGTCGCGGCGGCCATGCGTGGCGTGGACCGGGTCTTCTGCAACACGGACTTCTTCGGCACCAGGAGCGTGCTGGCCGAACACCGCCAAGGAATCGCGGTTCTCGAAGCGGCGAGGGCCGCGTCGGTCGACAGGTTCATCTGGTCCTCGCTCGACCACGCCGCCGTTCTCACGGCCGGGAACACCCCCGTTCCCCACTACGACGCGAAAGCTTCGGTCGCGGCGCACATCGGCACCCTCCGCTCCGAGGAGATGATGCGGCGAGAGACCGACGCGTGGTTCACCGAGCACGTTTCGATCCTCACGACGTCTTCGTACTTCGAGAACCTCCAGTCGCGGCTCTACCCCCAGCCGGGCGTGCTTCCCGACGGCCGTGACGGCCTGGTGTTCGCGCTTCCCCTCGGCACGGGGACGTATCCGCTCATCGGCCTGGACGACATCGCCTGGTTCGCCTGCTTCATGTTCGACCACTGGCAAGAATGGGGAAGCCGCGACCTGGCGGTCACCGCGGACAGCCTCACCGGCGACGAGATCGCCGAAACCTTCGAACGGGTCACCGGAAATGCGAGCGCCTACCAGCCCCTGTCACTGGCCGAGCTGGAAGCGTCCGTGCCGGTCGCCGGGCACGACTTCGCCGCCATGTTCCGGTTCTTCCAGGAACGGGACGTCTTCCGCCGCGACCGCGACAGCGCACTGCTGCGCCGGATCCATCCCGGGATGATGACCTTCGAGGACTGGCTCCGGACCACCGGATGGGACGGCGGCAGGCAGGACGTGCAGCAGTTTCGCCCGCGCCGGTGAGACGGCGCGGGCGAAGGGAGAAAAAAAGGGTCAGTTCTTTCCGTAGCCCGCACGCCGCAACGCGTCCGCGAGCGCGCCGCCGCCACCGGAGTTGCCGCCCCGATCCCGGCCGCCGCCGCGTTGCTGCCCGCCGCGGCCCTGTCCCTGACGCTGGCCGCCACCGCCTTGCTGACGCGGCCCGCCCTGACGGCCACCGGAGCCGGAGCCGCCGGAGGAGCGGCCGCCAGCGCCCGGTTCGTCGTCCAGTCGCAGGGTCAGCGAGATGCGCTTGCGCGGGATGTCGACTTCCAGGACCTTCACCTTCACGATGTCGCCCGGCTTCACGACCTCGCGCGGGTCCTTCACGAAGTTCTTCGACAGCGCGGAAACGTGCGCGAGCCCGTCCTGGTGCACGCCGACGTCGATGAACGCGCCGAACGCGGCCACGTTCGTGACGACGCCTTCCAGGCGCATGCCCGGCTTCAGGTCCGAGATCTTGTCGACGCCTTCGGCGAAGGTGGCCGTCTTGAACGCGGGCCGCGGGTCGCGGCCGGGCTTCTCCAGCTCGGCGAGGATGTCGGTGACGGTCGGCAGCCCGAAGGTCTCGTCCACGAACTGCTTGGGCTGCAACGACTTCAGCGTGCGCGTGTCCCCGATCAGGGTCGGCAGCTCCTTGCCCGTCGCCGAAAGAATGCGCCGCACCACCGGGTACGACTCCGGGTGCACCGCCGAGGTGTCGAGCGGGTCCTCGCCGCCGGGGATCCGGAGGAAGCCCGCGCACTGCTCGAACGCCTTCGGGCCCAGCCGCGCGACGCCCTTGAGCTGCTCGCGCGAGCGGAACGGGCCGTTTTCGTCGCGGTGGCCGACGATGTTCTCCGCGAGCCCCGTGGTGATCCCGGAAACGCGGGTCAGCAGCGGCGCCGACGCGGTGTTCACGTCCACGCCCACCGCGTTCACGCAGTCTTCGACCACGGCGTCGAGCGAACGCGACAGCGAGCTTTCCGACAGGTCGTGCTGGTACTGGCCGACGCCGATCGACTTCGGGTCGATCTTCACCAGCTCCGCGAGCGGGTCCTGCAGACGGCGCGCGATCGACACCGCGCCCCGCAGCGACACGTCCATGCCGGGCAGTTCCTGCGACGCGAACGCCGACGCCGAGTACACCGAGGCGCCCGCCTCGGACACGACGGCCTTCGTCAGCTTCAGCTCCGGGTGCTTCTTGATCAGCTCGGCGGCCAGCTTGTCCGTCTCGCGCGACGCGGTGCCGTTGCCGATCGAGATCAGGTCGACGCTGTGCTTCGCGCACAGCACGGCCAGCTCGGCGATCGAGGCGTCCCACTTGTTCGCGGGCTGGTGCGGGTAGATCACGTGCGTGGCGACGACCTTGCCGGTCGCGTCGACCACGGCGACCTTCACCCCGGTGCGGAAACCCGGGTCGAGCCCCATCGTGGCGCGCGTGCCCGCGGGCGCGGCGAGCAGCAGGTCGCGCAGGTTCGAGGCGAACACGCGCACGGCCTCGTCCTCGGCGGACTGGCGCAGCCGCAGCCGCAGGTCGATCCCGAGGTGCAGCAGGATCTTGGTGCGCCACGCCCAGCGGACCGTGTCGTTGAGCCACTTGTCCGCGGGACGGCCCTGATCGGAAATGCCGAAGCGCTGCGCGATGCGGCGCTCGTAGTCGGTCGGCCCGGCCTTCGGCTCGTCCGAGGGCTCCTCCGGCTCGACGGTCAGGTCGAGGACTTCTTCCTTCTCCCCGCGGAACATCGCGAGGATCCGGTGTGAGGGCATTTTCGTGAACGGCTCGGAGAAGTCGAAGTAGTCCGAGAACTTCGCGCCCTCTTCTTCCTTGCCCTTGCGGACCTTCGAGCCGAGGTGGCCCTGGCCCCACATCTTCTCGCGCAGCTCGCCGATCAGGTCCGCGTCCTCGCCGAAGCGCTCCACCAGGATCGCCCGCGCGCCGTCCAGCGCGGCCTGCGCGTCCGCGACGCCCTTGTCCGCGTCGACGAACACCGCGGCCGCCGCCTGCGGCTCGGTCGACGGGTCGTTCAGCAGGCCGTCGGCGAGCGGTTCGAGACCCGCTTCGCGCGCGATCTGGGCCTTCGTGCGGCGCTTCGGCTTGTAGGGGAGGTAGATGTCCTCCAGCCGCGACTTGGT
This sequence comes from Amycolatopsis sp. CA-230715, assembly GCF_018736145.1. Taxonomy (GTDB): domain Bacteria; phylum Actinomycetota; class Actinomycetes; order Mycobacteriales; family Pseudonocardiaceae; genus Amycolatopsis. Next base: position 1,866,717 of record NZ_CP059997.1, on the reverse strand, counting down.
CTCCGCCGCCATGATCTGCGCTTCGAGCGCCTCGTCGAGCTTGCCCTGGCTCCGGATCGACTCCAGCACCGCGACTCGGCGCTCGTCGAGCTCACGCAGATAGCGCAGGCGCTCCTCGAGCGTGCGCAGCTGCGCGTCGTCGAGCATGCCGGTGACTTCCTTGCGGTACCGCGCGATGAACGGCACCGTCGAACCGCCGTCGAGCAGGTCGACGGCGGCCTTGACCTGCCCTTCGCCCACGCCGAGCTCTTCGGCGATCTTCTGCTGAACCGACTGCACGACCTGTGTCACGTTCCTCGTCCGCCCTCTCGATGAAGTCCGAAGGGCATTCTGCCCGTGCGGACGTGCCGTCCGGAACACCCCCCGGGACTTCGAGCGGGCCATCCCTCACACGGGGGTGATCGGCAACCGCAGCGCGCCGGGCGCGGCCGCGGGCACTACGGGGTTCTTCGGCGCCACCGCGCGAAGCCTGCGGTATCCGGCGCCGAGCGGCGGCCGTTCGTCGGCGTCACCCTTGTTCGGCCAGAACGACATCGCGCGCTCCGCCTGCGCGGTGATCGTCAGCGACGGGTTCACGCCGAGGTTCGCCGAAATCGCCGAGCCGTCCACGACGTGCAGCCCCGGATGCCCGTAGAGGCGCTGGTACGGATCGAGCACCCCGGTGTCCGGCCCGTCGCCGATCGCGCAGCCGCCGATGAAGTGCCCGGTGACCGGGATGTTGACGAAATCGGTCCACGCGCCCTGCGGGATGCCGTCGATCTTCGCCGCCACCCGCCGCGCCACCTCGTGCCCGGCCGGGATCCACTCCGGCGACGGCGCGCCGACGCCCTGCTTCGTCGTCATCCGCCTGCCGAACAGGCCGCGCCGCGTGTAGGTGGTCACCGAGTTGTCCAGCGCCTGCATCACCAGCAGGCCGATCATCCGCTCGGAGAAGCGCCGCACGCTCAGGATCCGCACCAGGTGCCGCCGCTCGCGCACCAGTTCGCGCAGCCCGAGCGCCCAGCGCTTCCGGCCGGGTTCGGCGTCGACGAGCACGGTGGCGAGCATGCCGAGCAGATTGCTGCCCTTGCCGTAGCGCACGGGTTCGACATGCGTGACCGTGTCCGGGTGGATCGACGAGGTGATCGCGACGCCCCGGGTGAAATCGGTGTCGTTCCGCTTCGACTTCGCCGCGAGCACCGCCTCGGAATTGGTCCTCGCCAGCATGCCCAGCCGCGGCGAAATCCGCGGGAGCGCGCCGGTGTCGCGCTGCCGGTGCAGCAGCCGCTGCGTGCCGAGCGAGGCCGCGGCGAACACCACCTGGTCCGCGGTGAACGCGCGCCCGCGGCGCCCGAACCACCGGCCGGTCCGCTCGGTCTCCACCCGGTAGCCCGCGCCGTCGGGGCGCACCGACGTCACGGTGGTCAGCGGGTGCACCACCGCGCCCGCGCGCTCTGCCAGGTAAAGATAGTTCTTCACCAGCGTGTTCTTCGCGCCGTGACGGCAGCCCGTCATGCACTGGCCGCACTGGCGGCAGGCACGCCGTTCCGGCCCGGCGCCACCGAAGAACGGGTCGGGAACCCGAGCGCCTGGCTCGCCGAAGAGCACGCCGACCGGGGTGCGCCGGTAGGTGTGCCCGATCCCCATCTCGTCCGCGACCTCCTTCAGCACCTCGTCGGCCTCGGTCGTCAGCGGGTTCTCCGTGACGCCCAGCATCCGCTTCGCCTGGTCGTAGTGCGGCGCCAGCTCCGCGCGCCAGTCCGTGATGTGCGCCCACTGCGGGTCGCGGTAGAAGGCGTCCGGCGGTTCGTAGAGCGTGTTCGCGTAGACGAGCGAGCCGCCGCCCACCCCGGTCCCGCTCATCACGAAGGTGTTCTTCAGCAGGGTCAGGCGCTGGATCCCGAAGCAGCCGAACTTCGGCGCCCACAGGTACTTCCGCACCCGCCACGAGGTCTTCGCGAACTCGTCGTCGGCGAACCGCCGCCCCGCCTCCAGCACGCCGACGCGGTACCCCTTCTCGGTCAGCCGCAACGCGGTGACGCTGCCGCCGAACCCGGACCCGATCACCAGCACGTCGTAGTCGCTCACGAGGTCACCACCCGGTAGTCGCCGAGGTCGAGTTCGCGCGTCCGCCGGTGGTACTCGCTGACCAGGCCCGGCCAGTTCGTGGTGACGCGCCCGTCGTCGGTCCGGTACCAGCTCGAACACGTCGTCCACACGGTGTCCGCCAGCCTGCGCTGGATCTCCTCGTCGAAGCGCCGTGCCACTTCGGTGTGGACATCCAAATAGGACACGTCCGGTTTGGACAGTGCCTCGACGGCCTGCCGGATGTAGCGGGCCTGGCGTTCGATCATGTACACGATGGACCCGGTGCCGAGGTTCGTGTTGGGGCCGTAGACGCAGAACAGGTTCGGGTACCCCGGCACCGCCATGCCGAGGTAGGCGTGCGCGCCCTTGTCCCAGTCCGCGGCCAGCTCACGGCCGCCGAGCCCGCGCACGTCCAGCTCGCCGAGGAAATCCGTGGCGGCGAACCCGGTGCCGTAGATCAGCACGTCGGCCTCGTGCTCGGTGCCGTCGGCCGTCCGGACGCCGCGCGGGGTGATCTCGATGATCTTCTCGGTCTCCACGGTGACGTTCGGCTTCGTGAGCGCGGGGAGGTAGTCGTTGGTGAACAGGATCCGCTTGCAGCCCATCTGGTAGCGCGGTTCGACCTTCGCCCGCAGCGCGCGGTCCTTCACGTAGCGGCGGCGCAGCTGCGCGGTCCGCAGCTCGAACCCCTTGGCCAGCCACGGTTTCCGGGTCAGCGCGTAGGTCGCGTACTCGCCGAGCAGCCAGATCCGCAGCCGCCCGAAACCTTGCGCCGGCGGCAGCGTGCGGAACAGCCGGTGCTGCCACGGCCGGTAGCGGGTGTCGTGCTTCGCCATGATGTACGGCGGCGTTCGCTGGAAAACGGTCAGCTTCCCGGCCTCCGGCTGGATTTCGGGCACGAACTGGATCGCGCTCGCGCCGGTCCCGATCACCGCGACCCGCTTGCCGGTGAGATCGCACCCGTGGTCCCACCGCGCGGAGTGGAAAGCGGTGCCTTCAAAGGATTCCTGTCCCGGGATGTCCGGCCACACCGGACGCGAGAGCTGACCGACCGCGGGGACGAACACGCGCGCGTCGTAGTCCCCGGTGTCGGTGTGGACGCGCCAGCGCGCGGTCCGCTCGTCGAAGGTCGCGCCGGTGACCGTCACACCGAACCGCAGGTGCGGGGTGAGCCCGTACTTCTCGACGACGCGCTTCAGGTAGGCGTGGATGTCGGGCTGCTGCGAATACCGCTTCGGCCAGTGCGGGTTCTGCTCGTAGGAGAACGAATACAGCGGTGACGGGATGTCGCACGCCGCGCCGGGGTAGGTGTTCTCGCGCCACACCCCGCCGACCTCGGCCGCCCGCTCGAGGATCACGAAGTCGTCGAAACCGGCCCGCTTCAGCTCGATCGCGGTGCCGATCCCGCCGAACCCGCTGCCGACGATCACCACCGACTTCGTTGTACCCATAGGGCGACGTTACGACGCCATCTCCCTGGATTGAAGGCTCACCGCGGCCACGGAATCGAGACTTCCGGCCATTCGGATCGCGTGGTTGCCAAGTCTTGCCGAGGATCACAAAAAGATCGCAAGTCGCCAACCGACGTGGTTCACACGCGTCTTACGGGTAAAGGGCTCGGCAGAGGGGAACCCGGCTAGGGACTTCCCGCCAGCGACGAAGGAGAGCGAGACGATGACGAAGAGGACCAGTACCGCGACCCTGGTGCTCGCCGCGGCGATCGGCGTCGGCGGGCTCCTGTCCGCCTGCGGTGGCGGCAACACCGGGTCCGCCCCGCAGCAGGCCGCGGCGCCGACCACGGAATCCTCCACGTCCGCACCGGCCACCGGCTCCGCGCCGCCCTCGTCCAGCCCGGCCCCCAGCTCCCAGCCGAAGGGGCAGCCCGACGGCGGCGACGCCCAGGACGGCCCCACCGCTCCCGGCACCTGCAAGGCAGGGGAGCTGAAGGTCTCGCTGACCTCCGGCGACGGCGCGGGCGCTGGCAGCACCTTCCCGAACCTGCAGTTCACCAACACCGGCAGCCGGACCTGCACGCTCCAGGGCTCGCCCGGCGTGTCGTTCGTGACCGGCACCAACGGCGCCCAGGTCGGCAAGCCCGCCACCCGCGAGCCGAAGGGCAAGGGCAAGGTGGTGACGCTCGCGCCGGGCAAGAGCGCGGCCAGCCCGCTCAAGATCGCGCGCACCGAGATGTACGGGCCGGAGTGCAAGCCGACCGACGTCCGCGGCCTCCGCGTGTACGCGCCGGGCGACACCGCCGCCATGTTCGTCGAGGACGCCCAGCAGGCCTGCTCGGCGGCCAACGAGAGCCAGCTTTCCGCCAACGTGGTCCGTTAATCCGTTTCGAACCGGATGTCGTGGTCCTCGGCCGCGGGCTCGGCGAACTTCAGCAGCCGCGCCCCGGCCGAGGACAGCGCCGTCGTGTCGCGTTTGGACAGTCGCTCGAACGGCGTGACCACCAGCGTCGCGCGCGTGCCGTCCTTGACCGTCTTCCAGGTCCCCTTGATCATGCCGCCCGCCAGCACGGTGCCGGGGATGACCGCGTTCTTCGTGATCAACCGCTTGCGGTGCTCGTCGGACAGCACGCGCGTGCGATCGGCGTAGGACAGCACGAGCTGGTCGTAGGCACCGAGGAACCGGGGCGGCGCCGGGGTGTCCGGATCGGGGCGCGGCGCGTCCGGCAGGTCGACCAGCTCCCGGCCCTGCTCGTCGCGAAACACGCGCAGCCGCGGCCGCAGCCGGTCGACGACTTCGCCCAGCCGGGTGATTCCCGCCCACACCTGCACGTCGGCGACCGACGCGGGCCCGAACGCGCCGAGGTAGCGCAGTACCAGCCCGTCGAAATCCGGCTCGCCCTGCTCGCGGCCGAGCCAGTCCTCCGCGGTCGCGTAGGCGGGCTGCCCCGCCTTGCCCCACACGCCGCGCGGCGGAACCTGGACCAGCGGCAGCAGGTTCCGCGCGGCGAACATCAGCGAGGACGGCGCCCGGCCAGGCCAGCGTTCGGCGAGCGCCTTGCCCAGCTCCGCCGAGGTGTGCGTGCGCTCGGCGAGCAGCTTGCGCGCGGTCTTCGCGAAGTCGTCGAGGTCGAGGCCCGCGATTTCCGGCGTGTGCTGGTTGGCGGCGCGCAGCGACTGCGCCAGCACCGGCTGCACGGCGGGACGCCACGCCAGGCAGTCGTCCGCGGTGACCAGGTGGACCGTGCCGCGCATGAGCGCCGTCCGCACCACCGACCGGTCCAGGATGAGTTTCGACAGGTCGCCGGGGGAGAAGCCGGACAGCCGGGCCCACAGCGCGTAGTACGGCGGAAAAGGTGCCTGCGCCTGCAAACCGGCGAGGTGGCGGATCGCGTCCAGCGCGGACATCGGCGAGCGGCGCAGGAGCAGCTGCCTGGCGAGCGTGGCCCGGTTGAGCGCGCGCGAACTGAGCACGGAGCTGGTCATGATCGCAGCTTAACCGGCATTGCGGCCAGTTCCCGTCCGCAATCGGCAACGAGTGGCCAGGACGGCGCGGAGGACCAATAATTCCGGCCATGGCAGAGCTAGCCGCGCCCGCGGTCCGCGACTGGGACTTCCCGCGCAGCGCCGCGAGCGTCGCGCTGATCAGCCGGTTCGGCGCCGAACGCGGCCTCGGCGTGGACGCGATGCTGCGCGGGACCGCCCTGGACCCGGCGCGGCTGCGCGATCCCGAGCTCCAGGTCGACGCGCGCCAGGAGCTGGCCGTGGTCCGCAACCTCGTGCGCGCGGTCGGGGAGCGCGCCGACAGCACCGCGCTCGACCTCGGCTGCCGCTACCGGGTCACCACGTTCGGCATCTTCGGCTTCGCCTGCGTCAGCAGCCCCACCCTGCGCGACGCGATGACCTTCGCGCTGCGCTACCTCGATCTCAGCTTCACCTTCTGCATCCCGCGCGTCGCGGTCGAAGGCGACGTGATCACGCTGACCATGCACGACGACAAGGTGCCCGGCGACGTCGCGCGCTTCCTGGTGCTGCGCGACCTGTCGGCGATCGTCACCGTGCTGCGGGACCTGCTGCCCGCGATCGAGCTGCGGACGCTGACCTTCCGGCACCCCACACCGTCCACAACGGACTCCTACCACAAGGTTTTCCGCATCGTGCCGGTGTTTTCCGCGCCGAGCTGCGCGACGACCATCGACGCCGGCTTCCTCGGCCACCCGCTGCCGCAGGCGAACGAGCACACCGTCGCGATCTGCGAGGCGCAGTGCCGCGCGATGGTCACGCGCCGCCGCCGCCGGTCCGGGATCGCCCACGAGGTAAGGGAACGGCTGATCAGGGTCGGCGGCGTCGACTCGGGCATGGACGAGGTCGCCAGGTGGCTCGCGATGAGCCCCCGCACCCTGCGCCGCCGCCTCACCGAGGCGGGCACGAGCTACCGCGGCCTCGTCGACGAAGTGCGCCAGACCCTCGCCGAGGAAATGCTCGCCACCGGCGCGCTGTCGGTCGAGGACGTCGCCGTGCGGCTCGGCTACGCCGAAGCGTCGAGCTTCATCTACGCCTTCAAGCGCTGGACCGGCACCACCCCCGCCGCGTTCGCCCGCCGCCCCGCGCGCTGAGGGGCCGTTACCCAACCGGAACGAACCGCTGGTAACCAACGGGATCCCCGCCGCGACGGACCCTCCATAGAACGGCGGTGGGGGCGTCATGACAACGGAATCGAGGGGGGCGCGCCGGTCGGTCACGGTGCGCCTCGAACGCCGGTGCGTGCGGATCGGCACCGGCGAGGTACTCGTCTACCCGGGAATCCTGCTCATCCGCCGTATCGACGGGACACCGGTCGCGCGAACCTGGCTGCCGGTGGGCGAGGACCCGTCCGATGCCGACGACGAGCACCTCATCCGCGAACTGCACGAAGCACTCCTGTGGCAGTCCGGCTGGCAGGCGGACCCACCGCTCATTTCGTAGGCGGCAAGCGCAGTCCGTCGAAGGCGATTTTGCAGACGGCGTCGGCGAGTTCGCCGCCGTCGCCGCGGCGGGGGCGGTACCACTCGATGAGCGAGTTGACCATGCCGAACAGCAGCCTGCTCGTCACCGCGGGGTCCACGTCCGCGCGCACGTCGCCCTCGGCGGCGGCCTGCTTGACCAGTTCCGTCACGATCCGGTCGAACTCGCGCCGCCTGGCCAGCGCGGCCCGTTCCACCTTGGTGTTGCCGCGCACCCGCAGCAGCAGCGTGACGAACGGCAACCGGTCCGAGAGCACCCCGATACTGCCCCGTACCAACAGTTCCAGCCGGTCGATCGCGCGGCCCGGCGCCGATCCCGCTTCGTCGGCGATCTCGAACAACCCGTCGAGCGCCCTGTCCACCGCGAGCCGCAGCAGTTCGTCCTTGCTGCGCACATGGTGGTAGATCGCGGATTTCGTGATGCCGAGCTTGCGGGAGAGGTCTTCCATGCTCGTGCCGTCGTACCCGCGTTCGTTGAACAGCTTGACGGCGACCCGCAGCAGGGATTCCAGGTCGTAACCGGGCCGCCCGCGCCGCGCGGGCCTGGTATCGCCGGTCATCGGCCCTCGTCCCGCCGGTCGAGCACGCGGCGCATCTTGCCGACGGACCGCTCCAGCGTGTCCGGGTCGACCACTTCGACGCCGACGGTCACGCCGACGGCGTCCTTCACCCGCGCGACGAGTTCGGCCGCCGCGCCGCCGCGCCGGTCCGCTGGCGTGCCGTGCCTCGCCTCCACGTGCACGGTCAGGTGGTCCATGCGGCCCTGCCGGGTGCGCACGAGCTGGAAGTGCGGCGCCAGGCCCTCGACGCGCAGCACGACCTCCTCGATCTGCGTGGGGAACACGTTGACCCCGCGCAGGATGATCATGTCGTCGGTGCGCCCGGTGACCTTCTCCATGCGCCGGAACGCCGGCCGCGCGGTCCCGGGCAGCAGGCGCGTCAGATCGCGCGTGCGGTACCGGATGATCGGCATCGCCTGCTTGGTGAGCGAGGTGAACAGCAGCTCGCCGCGCTCGCCGCCGGGCAGCACCTGTTCGGTGAACGGGTCGATCACCTCCGGCAGGAAGTGGTCCTCCCAGACGTGCAGGCCGTCCTTGGCCTCCACGCATTCCTGCGCCACCCCGGGACCCATCACTTCGGACAGTCCGTAGATGTCGACCGCGTCGAGCCCCGCCCGCTCCTCGATCTCCGCGCGCATCTGCTCCGTCCACGGCTCGGCGCCGAAAATCCCCACCTTCAGCGAGCTTTCCCGCGGATCGAGCCCCTGCCGTTCGAACTCGTCGAGCAGCGTCAGCAGGTACGACGGCGTGACCATGATGATCTCGGGGCGGAAGTCGGTGATGATCCGCACCTGCCGCGAGGTCATCCCGCCCGACGCGGGAACCACGGTGCAGCCCAGTTTTTCGGCGCCGTAGTGCGCGCCGAGGCCACCGGTGAACAAGCCGTAGCCGTAGGCGACGTGCACCGTGTCGCCCGGTTTCCCGCCCGCCGCGCGGATCGAGCGCGCCATCACCGTCGCCCACACGTCGAGATCGTCCTCTGTGTACCCCACCACCGTCGGCTTCCCGGTGGTGCCGCTGGAGGCGTGGATCCGCCGCACCTTCGCCTTCGGCACCGCGAACATCCCGAACGGGTAGTGCTCGCGCAGGTCCTGCTTCGTGGTGAACGGGAACTTCGCCAGGTCGGCCAGCTCGCGGCAGTCCTCCGGGCGCACACCCGCGTCGTCGAACTTCTTCGTGTAGCAGGGCACGTTCTGGTACGCGTGCTTCAGTGTCCATTGCAGACGGTTGAGCTGGCGCGCGTGCAGCTCGTCGGCGCTGAGCCGCTCGGCGTCGTCCTGCGTCATGGTCCGGTCCGTTCTCGCTCGATCACCCTGCTGCGCCCCCGGAACTCGGCGATCACGGTGTCGCCGCGGCGGACCGTCACGTCGTAGATACCGCTGCGCCCGTACCGCGTCCGCTCCTCCGCGGTCGCCACGAGTTCGTCCCCGAGCTTCGCAGGCGCGACGAAGGAGATCTCGGCACCCGCCGCGACCGTCACCGGACCGTGACTGTTGCAGGCGCAGGCGAACGTGGTGTCGGCGAGCAGGAACACGTACCCGCCGTGCGCGATGTCGTGCCCGTTGACCATGGTGCGGGTGACCGAGAGCCGCGCGACCGCACGGCCGTCACCGGCTTCCACCAGCTCGATGCCCAGCGCGCGCGAAGCTTCGTCGACTTCGAACATGGCATGCGCGGCGTTGCGCGTCATGGTCACCGCCTTGCCAACTGACCGAATGGACGGTTAATAGTGTGTCGTCATGTAAAGGGAGTGACCGCGCGGTGTCAAGACGGGAGTCTCACAGTGGAGGAAACGATCGGCGTCATCGGCGGCGGGCGGATGGGCGCGGGCATCGCGCAGTCCTTCGCGGCGGCGGGTGCCGCGGTGGTGGTCGTCGAAAGTGACGCGAGCGCGGCGGACGCGGCACGGGCGCGCGTCGAGACCGGCCTGAAGCGCGCCGCGGAACGGGGAAAGCTCACGGGCACACCCGAGGACGTCCTCGTGCGCGTCGAGACGGTCACGGACATCGCGGCGCTTCCGTCCTCCGCGGCGCTCGTCGTCGAAGCCGTCCCGGAGGACGTCCGGCTCAAGATCTCCGTGCTGACCGCGGCCGAACGCGCGGTGGGGGAGGGCACGGTGCTCGCCACGAACACCAGCGCGCTCAGCGTCGGCGAACTCGGGGCCGCGCTGTCCGGCGCCACCCGGTTCCTCGGTACGCACTTCTTCAACCCGGTCCCGCCGTCCAAGCTCGTCGAGGTCGTCACCCACGCGGGCACCGATCCCGCCGTGCTGGACCGCGTCACGGGCTGGGTGCGCGAACTCGGCAAGACCGCGGTCGTGGTGCGCGACTCGCCGGGGTTCGCGACCAGCAGGCTCGGCGTGGCGCTCGGGCTGGAGGCGATCAGGATGCTCGCCGAGGGCGTCGCCGACGCCGAGGCGATCGACAACGCGATGGAGCTGGGCTACGGGCACCCGATGGGACCGCTGCGCACCACCGACCTCGTCGGCCTCGACGTCCGGCTCGCGATCGCCGAGCACCTGAGCGAGGTGCTCGGCGACCGGTTCGCGCCGCCGGAGCTGCTGCGCGAAAAGGTGGAAAAGCGCGAGCTGGGCCGCAAGTCCGGCAAGGGGTTCCACACCTGGTCGTGAGCGATGGGGTTTCGTCCCGCGTGGCCAGCGGCTAAGATGAATTACTGAACGTACGGTTGGTAATTCAGTCGGTTTGGTACTTCAGCGCTCTCGGTGAGAGGTCGGAACCCATGGCAGTCCTGCGCAGTTACGTCTCCGGTGCTTGGCACACGCCTGCCGAGGAGGGGGCGCCACTGCACGACGCGGTGACCGGTGAGGAGGTCGCTCGCGTTTCGTCCGCCGGGGTCGACAGGGCGGCGGCGCTCGAGTACGGCCGCCGCGTCGGCGGGCCCGCGCTGCGCGCGCTGACCTTCCACCAGCGCGCGGCGCTGCTGAAGGCGCTCGGCTCGTACCTGCGCGAGCACCGCGATGACCTGTACGCGCTTTCCGCGAAGACAGGGGCCACGCCGGTCGATTCGAAGGTCGATGTCGACGGCGGCATCGGCGTCCTGCTCAGCTACGCCAGCAAGGGCAAGCGCGAGCTGCCCAACGACACCGTCTACCTCGACGGCGCCGTCGAACCGCTCGGGAAGGGCGGCACGTTCGCGGGCAGGCACATCGCCACGCCGCTGCGCGGGGTCGCGATCGGAATCAACGCCTTCAACTTCCCGGTGTGGGGCCCGCTGGAGAAGTTCGCGCCCGCCTTCCTCGCCGGGGTGCCGAGCCTGGTCAAGCCCGCCAGCCAGACCGCGTACCTGACCGCGCGCCTCGCCGAGCTGATCGTCGAATCCGGGATCCTGCCCGAGGGTTCGTTCCAGTTCCTCGCGGGCGGCGCGGGCGACCTGCTCGACCACGTCACCCCGCAGGACCTGGTGTCGTTCACCGGGTCGGCCGCCACCGCGCGGAAACTGCGCGCGCACCCGGCCATCGTGCGGAACTCCGTGCGGTTCACCGCCGAGGCCGACTCGCTGAACTGCTCGATCCTCGGCCCGGACGCCGTGCGCGGGACCGCCGAGTTCGACCTGTTCGTCAAGCAGCTCGTCACCGAGATGACCGTCAAGGCGGGCCAGAAGTGCACCGCCATCCGGCGCGCGTTCGTGCCGGCCGAACTGCTCGACGACGTGGCCGCCGCCGCGAGCGAACGGCTCGCGAAGGTCGTCGTCGGGGATCCCGCCGCCGAGGGCGTGCGCATGGGCGCGCTGGCCAGCCTCGAACAGCGCGAAGAGGTACGCCGGTCCCTGAAGGCGTTGCTGTCCGTGGGCAGCGTCGTCTTCGGCGATCCCGAGCAGGTCGAGGTCGTCGGCGCGGACGCCGCACGCGGCGCGTTCGTTTCGCCGGTGCTCCTCAAAGCCGATCCGGACCGCGCCGAACCGCACGAGGTCGAGGCGTTCGGCCCGGTGTCCACACTCCTGCCGTACACCTCCGCCGAGCAGGTCGTCGAACTCGCCGCGCGCGGCGAAGGCAGCCTCGTCGGCTCGGTCGTCACCGGGGACACCGCGTTCGCGCGCGAGATCGTGCTCGGGCTCGCGCCGTGGCACGGGCGGATCCTGGTGCTCGACGCGGACGACGCGAAAGAGTCCACCGGGCACGGCTCCCCGCTGCCGCAGCTCGTGCACGGCGGGCCAGGCCGCGCGGGCGGCGGCGAGGAGCTGGGCGGTATCCGCGGCGTGCTGCACCACCTGCAGCGCACCGCCGTGCAGGGCAGCCCGAAGGTGCTCGGCGCGGTCAGCGGCCAGTGGGTCCCCGGTGCCGGACGGTCCCTTTCGGACACTCACCCGTTCCGGAAGTCCTTGGCGGAGCTGAAGGTCGGCGACGCGGTGGTGGCGGGCGCGCGCACGGTCACCCGCGCCGACATCGACCACTTCGCCGAGTTCACCGGCGACACGTTCTACGCCCACACCGATGAGGCGGCGGCCGCGGCGAACCCGCTGTTCGGCGGGATCGTCGCACACGGGTACCTGGTGGTTTCGTTCGCCGCCGGGCTGTTCGTCTCGCCGGAGCCCGGTCCCGTGCTGGCGAACTACGGGCTGGAGAACCTGCGCTTCCTCACCCCGGTCAAGGTCGACGACGCGTTGACGGTGACGCTGACCGCGAAGCAGATCACGCCGCGGAACGACCAGGACTACGGCGAGGTCCGCTGGGACGCCGACGTGACCAATCAAGACGGTGACTCGGTGGCGAAGTACGACGTGCTCACCCTGGTCGCCAAGGAGCAGCCATGACCGTCGCGGACCAAGTGTCCGAAAAGGACCTCGAAGCGCTCTTCGAGCACACCATCGAGCGCGACCAGCGGGTCGAGCCGCGCGACTGGGTGCCCGAGGGCTACCGCAAGACGATGATCAGGCAGATCGCGCAGCACGCGCATTCGGAGATCATCGGCATGCAGCCGGAGGGCAACTGGATCACCCGCGCTCCTTCGTTGCGGCGCAAGGCGATCCTGCTCGCGAAGGTCCAGGACGAGGCGGGGCACGGGCTGTACCTGTACTCCGCCGCCGCGACGCTCGGCGCCGACCGCGCCGATCTCACCGACAAGCTGATCACCGGTCGGCAGAAGTACTCGTCGATCTTCAACTACCCGACGCTGAGCTTCGCCGACGTCGGCGTGATCGGCTGGCTGGTGGACGGCGCGGCGATCTGCAACCAGGTCCCGCTGTGCCGCAGCTCGTACGGGCCGTACGCGCGGGCGATGATCCGCATCTGCAAGGAGGAGTCCTTCCACCAGCGGCAGGGCTTCGAGCTGCTGATGACCATGATGCGCGGCACCGAAGGCCAGCGCGAGATGGTGCAGGACGCGGTGAACCGGTGGTGGTGGCCGTCGCTGATGATGTTCGGCCCGCCCGACGCGGATTCGCCGAACACCGCGCAGTCCATGGCGTGGAAGGTCAAACGGCACACCAACGACGAACTGCGCCAGCGCTTCGTCGACATGTCCGTGCCGCAGGCCGAGGCGCTCGGCGTCACGCTGCCGGATCCCGAACTGCGCTGGAACCCCGATCGCGGGCACCACGACTTCGGCGCGATCGACTGGGACGAGTTCAAGCAGATCCTCAAGGGCAACGGCCCATGCAACGCGCAGCGGATCGAACAGCGGCGGCGCGCGCACGACGACGGCGCCTGGGTACGGGAAGCCGCCACGGCGCACGCGCTGAAGAAGCAGGGGGAGCGGTGAAACACGACTGGCCGTTGTACGAGGTGTTCGTGCGCGGGAAGCGCGGGCTGAACCACGTCCACGTCGGCTCGCTGCACGCCGCCGACGACGAGATGGCCCTGCACCACGCGCGCGATCTCTACACCCGCCGCAACGAGGGCGTCAGCATCTGGGTGGTCAGGGCTTCGGAGATCACCGCGTCGAGCCCGGACGAGAAGGACCCGTTCTTCGCGCCCAGCGGCGACAAGGTGTACCGGCATCCGACGTTCTACGACATTCCCGAGAACGTGCCGCACATATGAGCTTCGACAACGTCTACGAGGCGATCACCGAGGAGAACGACGAACGCTGGGCCTTCGGCACCGGGTTCGACGACCCGCTATCCGGTGTGGACACCACCGTCCCGTCCGGTGTGGACGGTGCGAGGCTGGCGGCGTACTGCCTGATGCTCGGCGACGACGCGCTGGTCTTCTCGCACCGGCTTCAGCAGTGGTGCACGAACGCGCCCGAGCTGGAGGACGAAGTCGCGCTCGCGAACATCGCGCTCGACCTGCTCGGCCAGGCGCGGCTGCTGCTTTCCCGTGCGGGCAAGGCGGACGGCTCCGGCCGCGGCGAGGACGAGTTGGCGTACTTCCGCGGCGAGCAGGAGTTCCGCAACGTCCGGTTCGCCGAACTCGACGGTGGCCATTTCGGACACCTCATCGCCCGGCTCGTCATTTTTTCCGCCTGGCGCCTTGCTTTGCTGCAACGCCTGGTGTCCAGCGAGGACCCGGTGCTCGCCGCGATCGCGGACAAGGGCGTCAAGGAGGTCGCCTACCACCGCGACTACGCGGCGCAGTGGGCGGTCCGCCTCGGCGACGGCACCGAGCTTTCGCACCGGCGCATGCAGGAGGGCTTCGACGCCGCGTGGTCCTATGTGGACGAACTGTTCCAGCCGCATCCGGACGAACTTGTCGACGCGTCCTCGGTGCGCGAGGAGGTCGACGCGGTGCTGGACCAGGTGTTCGCCGCCGCTACGCTGACCAGGCCGGAGCGTCCCGCGCTGATCGGCGTGTCCGGGCACACCGGCCGCGACGGCGTGCACACCGAGGCCATGGGCTACCTGCTCGCCGAGCTGCAGAGCGTGGCGAGGGCGCATCCGGACGCGACATGGTGACCGCCTACGCGGTGGCCGCGACGGTGACCGATCCCGAGCTGCCGATGCTGACGCTCGCCGATCTCGGCGTGCTGCGCGAGGTGTCCGAAGTAGACGGACGGGTGACGGTGTCGATCACGCCCACCTACACCGGCTGCCCCGCGATGGACACCATGCGCGACGATCTCGAACACGCCCTGCGCGGCGCGGGGTTCGGCGAGGTCGAGGTCCGCACCGTGCTGCACCCGGCGTGGTCGAGCGACTGGATCAGCTCCGAGGGCAAGCGCAAGCTCGCCGAGGCGGGTATCGCGCCGCCGGGGGCCGCACCGGCGCGCACCGGGCCGATCCCGCTCACGCTGAGCGCGCCGATCGCCCGCGTGCGCTGCCCGCGCTGCGGTTCCGAAGACACCGAAGAGCAGTCCCGGTTCAGCGCCACCGCGTGCAAGGCGCTGCGCCGCTGCCGCGCCTGCCTCGAACCGTTCGAGCACGTCAAGGAGATCTAGTGACCACCACGACCGTTTCACCGCGGCGGACCGGGTTCCACCCGCTGACCGTCGCGTCCGTGCGGCGGCTGTGCGACGACGCGGTCGCGGTGACCTTCGAGGTGCCACCGGATCTGGCGGAGCGCTACGACTTCCGGCCGGGGCAGTCACTGACCCTGCGCCGCGAGATCGACGGCGTCGACCAGCGGCGCTCCTACTCGATCTGCGCGGCGGCGGGGGAAAGCCCGCGCGTCGGTGTGCGGGAAGTCCCGGGTGGACTGTTCTCGTCGTGGCTGGTGAACGAAGTGCGGGCGGGCGACACCATCGAAGTCGCCGCGCCGACGGGCAGCTTCACCCCCGATCTGGACACCGGCGGCCACCACGTGCTGGTCGCCGCGGGCTCCGGGATCACGCCGGTGCTGTCGATCGCCGCGTCGCTGCTGGATTCCAGCGACGCCACGGTGACCCTGCTCTACGGCAACCGCCGCAGCGACACCGTGATGTTCGCCGACGAGCTGGCCGATCTGAAGGACCGCTACCCGGCACGGCTCGAACTCGTGCACGTGCTCTCGCGCGAGCCGAGGGAGGCGGAGCTGTTCACCGGGCGGCTCGACGCCGACCGGCTGCGCAAGCTGTGCACGGCGCTGATCCCGGTCGGCGAGGTCGCGCACTGGTGGCTGTGCGGTCCCTTCGGGATGGTCACCTCCGCGCAGGAGGTGCTCGCCGATCTGGGCGTGCCCGCCGACCGCGTGCACCAGGAACTGTTCTATGTGGACGATCTGCCGCCGGAACCCGTCCGCCACGAAGAACCCGGCCTGAAGGGTGCGTCCAGCGAGGTGAAGCTGGTGCTGGATGGCCGGTCCAGCTCGATGACGCTGTCCCGCGCCACGACCGTGCTCGACGGCGCGCAGCGGTTCCGCCCCGACCTCCCGTTCGCCTGCAAGGGCGGGGTGTGCGGCACCTGCCGGGCGAAGGTGACCGACGGCGAGGTCGACATGCGACGCAACTTCGCACTCGAAAAGTCCGAAGTGGACACCGGGTTCGTCCTTACTTGCCAGTCGTTCCCGGTGTCCGACTCCTTGACGGTCGACTACGACGCCTGAACCACGACGGTTCATGCGGTGCGGGGTGGGTAGACCGGCCCATCTTGTCGAACGTGTCGTAGTGCGCGACACAGGTGAGAACCTCGTCGCCTGGCAGCGGAACCGGTTCAGCGAGCCTTCCTTGATCTTGCGGCGGCTGGAGGCGTTGATGCCCTGGCCCACACGGAGCCCCGGCGATCCGCCAGACGCTCAGTCGAGGAGAGTGAGAGGCGTGGGGCTGAACCGGTCCGCGAGCAGGTCGTCGAGATGGGCAGGCAGGGTGGCGGGCAGGAGCTTGTCGCGGCACTGCCTCAGCTCGTCAGCGGCCCACCAACGACGCTCGATCAGCCCGGCCTTCTCGTTCTCGGTGGGCTGGAGCGAGACCTGTGGCGCGGTGATCGATGTGCGTCCGAGGAAGACGTGCTCGATGCGGTGGTGGTCGCGGTCCTGGTAGCGGAAGCGGGATTCGCGGACCCACAACTTGCGGCCGAGGGCCGTGAGCGTGATTCCGGATTCCTCGGCGAGCTCACGGCGGGCGGCGGTATGGAGGTCCTCGCCCTCGTCCAGGCCGCCGCCGGGCAGCTCCCACCAGTGGTGCGCGGGGTCGGTGGGGTCGAGGGCGTGGATGAGCAGTACGCGGTCGTCGCGGTCGAGCAGAAGGACGCGGGCGCCAATTCGTGGTGTGGCGGTGCTGGTGGATGCGGGCATCCTGCGGCAGGTCCTCGCGGTCGGCTGACGGACATGTGGTCCGGCAGCCACCGACGAGCAGCGGAGGCCGAGTGCGTCAGAACAGAGTCGGCTCCGGCTCGGCGTGCGTGGCCGCCGTGGCGGGGTCCGACGTTAGCAGCGAGGTGGTCGCGGTCATCGACACCCGCACGGCGAGTCCTGAATGGTCGGTGAGCCGAGCGCCGTCGGTCCCCGCTTCCCTGGTCTCGTGGACGTACTCGCACGCGGTGAGCCGCTCGGCCAAGGCGCGGGAGCCGTGGGCGTGGTCGTAGCGGTAGCCCAGGTCCGCGCGGCGTGCCCAACTGTGCTCGACGGCGTCGGCGTGCAGGTGCCGGAACAGGTCCACCAGACCGTGTCGCTCGGTCAGCCCCGTGTAGAAGGCGTACTCGAACGGTGCGAACTGGCCGCGATGCGCGGGTATGTGGGTGGGTTCGAGCACGTTGAGGTCGCCGAGCAGCAGCAGCGGCGCCTCGCTCGTGGTGGCGTCCAGGGCGTGGCCGAAGCGCTGGATCCAGGTCTTCTTGCGTTCGGTCTTCTCGGCGGTGGCGTTGCGGGAGGGCACGTAGGCGCCGACTACGCGCAGCGGCCCGTCCGAAGTACCCACCACGACCCCGGCGGCGCGCGCGGGCAGGTAGTCCAGTGCCGCGCTGAGCGGGTCCAGGGTGGTGGCGAGCTTGCTGACGATCATCACGCCGAGCTCGCCGGGGGCGTGGTCGGGGAAGGTCACCGCGTAGCCGGCGGCGATGAATGCCTCGGCGAGGAACTGGCTGCCCGCGGTGGCCTTGGTCTCGGTCAGCACCAGCACATCCTCCGGGCGGGCGGCCAGCCAGCGGAGCTGGCGCTGCGCACGATCCAGCGACGGGGCGCCGATGTTGACGGTGATCAGGCTCAGAGACATGCCGAGCTCTTCTCGGTCAGGACGTGCTGGATGAGGGACACCATCGCCGCGGCGATCGTGTCGGTGGTGGCGTCCATCGACGCGACCGGCCAGCCCCGTTGTCGCAGGTTGACCACAGCGTGGAGGTACAGGCCGGTCTCCATCTCGCTATTGTCCTCGGCGCGCTCGAAGCGGCTGTGTCCGCCGCGCGCCCGCAGCCGGGCGTTGATCACGGTGGGGGCGCCAGTGAGGATGACAGAGAGGTCCGGCCGGTAGACACCACGGTTAAGCTGCCACACCACCTCGGCGGACAGCCCGTCAAGACCTTGCAGCACCAGCGAAGACGCGACGTAGCGGTCGCACACCACGACCGCGCCGTCCGCCAGCGCGGGCAGGATCTCGGTGGCGAGCTGGTGGTGGCGGTCGGCGGCGCACAGGCAGGCCAGTGCCATGCCTCGGTAGGTGTCGGTGCCGTGCCGGGTTAGCTCTCCCAGCGGCGCGCGGGACGGCTGGCTCGTCGGGTGCGCCGCTACCCCGGCCACTGTCAGCGTCTCAGCGACCAGGCAGACAGCGGTGGACTTCCCTGCCCCGCCGGGGCCGTCCAGGATGATCAGCGTGCCCGACAGGCGCCGCGGCTCGTCCAGCGACAGGCCGGTCACGCGGGCATCAGCGGCAGCAACCGACGCCCCTCAGCGTGATCCTCGTCGACAATCGGACATTGCTCGGCGTCGACGTCACCGATCCGGCCACCCGCAGCGACCACGGCGGCCGGGCAGCCCTTGCCGCAGCCGGAGTTCAGCGAACACGCCGCGCAGGTGGCGTTCGCGCCGACCTGGTAGCGGTCGTGGAAGCGGTAGTCGCCCAGCCGGTGCGCGATGTCGGGGTCGGTGAAGATGTTGCCGACGATGAACTCGGTGTCGGCGTGCCGCGATTGCGGGGTGCGGGCGGCGAACACCAGGTACGGGCACACCGTGACCTCGCCGGGAGTGAACACATAGATGATCGTCCCGGCCTCGCATCCGGCCAGCGGCCGGGCTCCGGCGTTGGGGAAGCGGATGTGCGCGATGTCCAGCTCCGGTCCGTCGAACGGCGCGGTCAGCTCGAAGATCTCCCGCATGTGCAGGGTCGTCTTGGCCAGCTTGGCCTTCGACCTTACGCCGCGGCCCATGCTGCCCAGCGGGTTGAGCAGCACGTAGCGGGCCCCGTTCGCCCGGGCAAACCCGCACAGCCGGGCGTACTCCTCGTTCTGCGCCAACGTGTTCGGCGTGCACAGCAGCCCTTGCAGGATGCCCGCCCGGCCGAGCCTTTCCACGGTCGCAACGGTGACCGCGAAAGTGGCGCGGTCACCTCTGAACTTGCCGTGCGAGTCGGCGGCGAACCCGTCCAGGGACACGTTGCAGTGCACGCCCAGCTCGACCAGCGCCGCGATCTGGACCGTGGTCAGTCTGGTGGCGTTGGTGCAGATCCCGACGTCCATCCCCGCAGTACGGAACGCGCGCACGATGTCCAGGAAGTCCGAGTGGATCGTTGGCTCCCCGCCGGTGAGGGTCACCCGCCGAACCCGGCTGTCCGCCAGGCGCGGGATCACCTTCTCCACTACATCGCCCAGCGGCATCTGCATGCCGACTCGCGTCGCGGACACGAAACAGTGGGCGCAGCACAGATTGCAGTCCTCGTTTATCTGGACCAGTGCCTTGCGGAACGGCTGCTCGACCGTGGTGCGGAAGTAGCAGGACGAGGCCACCTCGTCGGTGGCGATACTGCGAGCGATCACCAGTGCAACCTCCGCTTCCCCGGGCGCCGACCTGGGCGCCACCGTGAGCAGCCTGGTCGGGCACTCACACTAGATGTTCGGTCGAACAGTATCGTTACTTGAGATGTTCGCACGAACACTTGTGGAACAGTTCGGCGGGAAGTGCGGTCAACGACAGTCCAACTGTCCGAGCGGACAATTCACATGCCAGGGTGTGTCATCGACAGGGCGGGACGAGGAGGGCGCGGTGCCGGAGATCGCAGATGACGGCGAGGCGGCGGAAGTCCTGTCATCGCTGCTGAGCAGCCCGCCGGAGATGCTCGACGTCAGCCTGGACCAACTGCGCACCCTGGCCGTCGTGCACGCCACGGGCACCGCGCAACGTGCCGCCCGCGCGCTGGGGCGCGAGCAGTCCAGCGTGCAGAAGCAGCTCGACAATCTCAACAAGGCCGCGACCCGCCTGGTCGGTGAGGCGCTGGTGGTCAAACAGGGCCGGGGCAAGGACTTCTTGTTCACCCCGTCCGGCGAGGAGGTCGTCGCACTGGCACGGCAGACCCTGCTGTCGTGGACCAACAGTCTGCACCGAAGCCGGCGCCGGGTCGGGTCCACCGTCACCTTCGGCACCACCGAGTTCACCGTGCAGTTCCTCGGCGCCGTGTGGCCCGCGCTGCGCAAGGACTTCGAGCGCCGCGGCGTGCAGCTCAACATCGAGCACGTCCGCACCCGAGACCTGTGGCGCAAGCTCGACGGCAAGAAGGTCGACCTGGTGTGCGGCAGCTTCGCCGCCGAACCTGGCCGACCATCCACAGTGGACTACGACTTCCTGGAATGGCATCGCGAACGTGTCGCCCTGCTCACCAATCTCAGCGTCCGCGAGTTGCCCGACACCCCGGTCGGCGCCGAGCGGCTGCCCGGCCTGCCGCTGCTCGCGCCCACCGCCGGGCTACTCGCCCAGTTCCTCAGCCGCTGGTACGGCCCCGGCTACCGCGGCGTGCTCGACGTCATCGCCGATATCGACTCCCTCAACTACGGCCTCAACCTGCTCACCAGCCAGCTCCTGTATGGCTGCCTGCTCACCACCGAACGCGTCGCCGACGCCGCCCTCGAGGGCCGGTTGCCCGGCCAGGGCCTGCGCAAGATCGACCTCGCCGACGACTACCGCCCCCGCCTTGAGATCGTCACCGGCATCTTCGCTCGCAAGGGCGAACGCGCCCGCTATGCCGCCGACCACCCGCTAAACCTGCTGTGGACCGCCTTTGACGAAGCGACCCCGGCCCGAGCCATCCCCTCGGCTCTACCGGGCTGACGGGTCGTCGCGCGCCGTTGCCTTGGCCGCGAAGCACGAACTGGCGTGAGTGCTCAGCCCTCTTCGAGATCGCCTTCCAAGCGGAGGTAGACCTCGCGCATGCGGTCGAGGAGGTCCTGGTCGGGTTCGGCCCACAGGCCCCGTTCGGCGGCTTCGCCGAGGCGCTCGATGATGCCGCGCAGCGCCCACGGGTTGGCTTTCGCCATGAACTCCTGGTTCACTTCGTCGAGCACGTAGGACTCGCTGAGCTTTTCGTACATCCAGTCGTCGACGACCCCGGCGGTGGCGTCGAAGCCGAACAGGTAGTCCACAGTGGCCGCGAGTTCGAAAGCGCCTTTGTAGCCGTGTTTGCGCATCGCGGAGATCCAGCGCGGGTTCACCACGCGGGCGCGGAACACGCGCGCGGTCTCCTCGCCGAGCGTCCGCGTGCGCACCGCGTCCGGGGTGGTGCTGTCGCCGACGTAGGACGCGGGCGCGGTGCCGGTGAGCGCGCGGACGGTGGCGATCATGCCGCCGTGGTACTGGAAGTAATCGTCGGAGTCGGCGATGTCGTGCTCGCGGGTGTCGGTGTTCTTCGCGGCCACGACGATGCGCTTGTACGAGCTCTCCATGTCCTCGCGCGCGGGCCGTCCGTCGAGGCCGCGGCCGTAGGCGAAACCGCCCCACACCGCGTACACCTCGGCGAGATCGGCGTCGTCGCGCCAGTTCCCGGAATCCATCAGCGGCAGCATCCCGGCGCCGTACGCGCCCGGCTTGGAACCGAAGATCCTCGTGGTGGCACGGCGTTCGTCCCCGTGCGCGGCGAGATCGGCGCGCGCGTGCGCCCGTACGAAGTTCTGCTCGTCCGGCTCGTCGAGCGAGGCGACCAGCCGCACCGCGTCGTCGAGGAGGTCGATGACGTGCGGGAAGGCGTCGCGGAAGAACCCGCTGATCCGCACGGTGACGTCGATCCGCGGCCTGCCCAGTTCGGCGAGCGGGACGGCTTCGATCCCGGTGACGCGCCGGGAAGCCTCGTCCCACACGGGCTGAACTCCCAGCAGCGCCAGCACTTCCGCCGCGTCGTCACCGGAGGTCCGCATCGCCGAAGTGCCCCACACCGACAGCCCTACCGAGCGCGGCCAGTCACCGGTGTCCTCGCGGTAGCGGCGCAGCAGCGAATCCGCGAGCGCCTGCCCGGTCTCCCAGGCGAGCCTGCTCGGGATCGCCTTCGGGTCCACGGTGTAGAAGTTGCGGCCGGTCGGCAGCACGTTCACCAGCCCGCGCAGCGGCGACCCGCTCGGGCCCGCCGCGATGTACCCGCCGTCGAGGGCGTGCAGCACCGCGTCCAGCTCCGCGGACGTCCCGGCGAGGCGCGGCACGATCTCGGTGGCCGCGAAGGTGAGCACGTGCCCGACCTTCTCGTCGGGATGGCCGAGCACGCGTTCCGCCACAGCGGTTACCGTGGTCGAGTCCCAGCCGGACGCTTCCATCGCTTCGACGAGGGCACGCGCCGTCTGCTCGATACCGTCCACTTCGGACAGTGCGGTGTCGCTGTTCTCCTTGAGCCCCAACGCGGAGCGCAACCCCGGTACGGCGCCGGACTGTCCGCCCCACATCTGCTGCGCGCGCAGCATCGCCAGCACGAGGTTGACCCGCGCTTCGCCTTCCGGCGCCTGGCCGAGGATGTGCAGGCCGTCCCGGATCTGCGCGTCCTTCACCTCGCACAGCCAGCCGTCGATGTGCAGGAGGAAGTCGTCGAACTCGGCGTCGTGCGGGCGCTCGTCCACGCCGAGGTCGTGGTCCAGCTTCGCGGCCTGGATGAGCGTCCAGATCTGCGCGCGGATCGCGGGCAGCTTCGCCGGGTCCATCGCGGCGATGTTCGCGTGCTCGTCGAGAAGCTGTTCCAGGCGCGCGAGATCGCCGTAGCTCTCCGCGCGCGCCATCGGCGGGATGAGGTGGTCGACGATGGTGGCGTGCGCGCGCCGCTTCGCCTGCGCGCCCTCACCGGGGTCGTTGATCAGGAACGGGTAGATCAGCGGGAGGTTGCCGAGCACCGCGTCCGGCGCGCACGACGCGGACAGGCCCGCGGTCTTGCCGGGCAGCCATTCCAGCGAGCCGTGCTTGCCGAGGTGCACCACCGCGTGCGCGCCGAACTCCTCTTCGAGCCACCGGTAGGCGGCCAGGTAGTGGTGGCTCGGCGGCAGGTCCGGGTTGTGGTAGATGGCCACCGGGTTCTCGCCGAACCCGCGCGGCGGCTGGATCATCAGCACCACGTTGCCCGCCTGCAACGACGCGAGCACGATGTCGCCACCGTCCACATACAACTCGCCCGGCGCCGGGCCCCAGTGCTCTTCCATCGCTTCGCGCAGCTCCGCGGGCAGCGCGGCGAACCATTCGCGGTAGCGCGCGGCGGGCACCCGGATCGGGTTGCCCGCGAGCTGCTCTTCGGTGAGCCACTCGGGATCCTGACCGCCCGCGGCGATCAGAGCGTGGATGAGCGCGTCACCGTCCGGCTGGTCGGTGCTGGTCGGCTCGACACCGGGGAACGGTTCGTCGCCGAGGTCGTATCCGGCCGCGCGCATCCGGCGCAGCAGGTCGATCGCCGACGCGGGCGTGTCCAGCCCGACCGCGTTGCCGACGCGCGAGTGCTTGGTCGGGTACGCCGACAGCATGAGCGCGATCCGGCGCTGAGGCGGGGGAGTGTGCCGCAGCCTCGCGTGCGCGACCGCGATCCCGGCGACGCGGGACGCCCGTTCGGGATCGGCCACGTACTTCGGCAGGCCGTCCTCGTCGATCTCCTTGAAGGAGAAGGGAACCGTGATGATCCTGCCGTCGAACTCCGGGACCGCCATCTGGTTCCCGGCGTCCAAAGGGGACAGTCCGTCGTCGTTCGCGTCCCAGGTTTCGCGGTCGCTGGTCAGGCACAGCGCCTGCAACGTCGGGATGTCGAGCGCGGCCAGTTCGGCGACGTCCCACGCCTCGTCGTCCCCGCCGGCGCCCGCTTCCGACGGCCTGGTCCCGCCCGCCGCGAGCACGGTGACCAGCAGGGCGTCCGCCTCGCCGAGCTTCGCCATCATGTCGGGCTCGCGCGAGCGCAGCGACGCGCAGTGGATCGGCAGCGCCTGCCCGCCCGCGTCCTCGATCGCGCTGGACAGCGCTTCGATGAACGCGGTGTTCCCGGACAGGTGGTGCGCGCGGTAGTACAGGATCGCGATCGTCGGCCCGCTCGTGGCGCGCTTTTCGCGGTCGAGCACGCCCCACACCGGCTGGGCCGCGGGCGGGTCGAACCCGTCCCCGGTCAGCAGCAGCGTGTCGGAGAGGAACCGGTGCAGCTGCCGCAGGTTCTCCGGCCCGCCCTGCGCCAGGTACGCGTGCGATTCGGTGGCGATACCCGACGGCACACTCGACAGTTTCATCAGCTCGGCGTCGGGCGCCTGCTCGCCGCCCAGCACCACCACGTGCTTGCCGCTGCCGCGCACCGCGTCGAGGCCTTCCTGCCAGGCCCGTTCGGAGCCGAGGATGCGGACGACGACGATCTCCGCGGCGGCGAGCAGCGCGGGCAGCTCGGAGAGGTCGAGCCGGGCGGGGTTGGCCAGGCGGTAGTCCGCCCCGCTCGCCCGCGCGCTCAGCAGATCGGTGTCCGAAGTGGACAGCAGCAGGATCACGGCCGCCGACGCTCCTTTCCGGGGTGTCCTCGCCCCGGGCACGTGGAACGCGCCTGCCGGAGTTCCTGACTCCCGGATCCAAGATCCGGTCACAGTGGCGGGACCGTCCCGGATTTCCACCGGGTTCCTCCGCTGACAGGCGCGCATGGGTCGCCGTTCACTCTCCGGGTACCGGGCACCCGGCGTCAAGGTGACGTTCGGCGAAGCGGCACCGGCCATCTAGAGTGACCTCCATGCCCACCCCCGCACGTGATCGCCGTGACGCGTGCCCTGGGGTCTACGCCACGCATCCCGCCGCGGACGGCGCGCTGGCGAGGGTCCGGCTCCCCGGTGGCAGGGTCTCGGCGGCGCAGCTCGTCGCGCTCGCCTCCGTCGCGGCCGAATTCGGCGACGGCGCACTGCACCTGACCTCGCGCGCGAACCTCCAGCTCCGTGGCCTCCCCGACGGCGACCCGCGGGTGGTCGAGCGGCTCGGCGCCGCCGGGCTGCTGCCCTCGCCGACCCACGAGCGGGTCCGGAACTTCCTCGCGTCCCCGGTCGGCGGTGGCCTGGTCGACGTGCGGCCGCTCGTCCGCTCGCTCGACGAGACCGTGTGCGCGGTGCCCGCGCTGGCGAACCTGCCCGGCCGGTTCCTGTTCGCGCTCGACAGCGGGCGCGGCGACCTGTCCGGCGAGCGCGCCGACCTCGGCTGGCAGGCGCTCACCCCGGACTACGGCGCGATCCTGTTCGACGGATCCGACTCGGGCCTGCGGGTTCCCGCGTCGGCGGCGGCGGGCGCGCTGGCCCGGCTCGCCGTGGTGTTCACCGAGATCAGGGGCGACGCGTGGCGGGTGCGGGAACTACCCGACGACGCGCCGCTCATCGAAGCGGGACGCGCGCTCCGAGCCGCGAGAGTGCCACCACGGCGACTGCCCTCGACGCGGGTCGAACTGGGCGAGCACGGCGAGGAACTGTGCGTGGCGCCGCCGCTCGGGGTGCTCAGCGCGAACGACGCGTACCTGCTCGCCTCGCTCGCCGGTGAGGTGACCATCACGCCGTGGCGGTCGGTCGTGCTCCCGGACGCCTCGGTCGCGCCCCGGCTCGAAGGCTTCTTGACCAGCCAGGACGCACCGGGTGCCGGGGTCAGCGCGTGCATCGGGCGGCCGGGGTGCTCCCGTGCGCTCGCCGACGTCCGCGCGCTCGCCGCCAAGGCGCTCGAACCGGGCCTGACCGCGCACTTCTCCGGCTGCGACCGGCGCTGCGGCGCCCCGCGCGGCCCGCACCGCGACGTGCTCGCCACCGCGGGCGGGTACCTCGTCGACGGGGCCTGGGTGTCCACTGTGGACCTTCTGGAGTCCTTGCACGGAAAGGGAGCCGAGTGACCGACTACATCCGCGACGGCGCGGAGATCTACCGCCGTTCGTTCGCCACCATCCGGGACGAGGCGGACCTCGCGATCCTGCCCGAGGACGTGGCGGGTGTCGCGGTCCGGATGATCCACGCGTGCGGGATGGTCGACCTCGTCGACGACCTCGCCTACTCGCTCGACGTGGTGGAATCGGCGCGCGCGGCGCTGAGGTCGGGCGCGCCGATCCTGTGCGACGCCATGATGATCGCCAGCGGGATCACCCGCACCCGGCTGCCCGCCGCCAACGACGTCGTGTGCACGCTGACCGCCCCCGCCGTGCCGGGGCTGGCCGAGCGGATGGGCACCACCAGGTCCGCGGCCGCGATGGAGCTGTGGCGGGACCGGCTGGCCGGATCCGTCGTCGCGATCGGCAACGCGCCGACCGCGTTGTTCCGCTTGCTGGAACTCATCGACGAAGGCGCTGGTGTGCCCGCCGCGATTCTCGGCGTCCCGGTCGGTTTCGTCGGCGCCGAAGAGTCCAAGGTGGAGTTGGTGAAGCGCGCGCCAGCGCCGTACCTCGTGGTGCGGGGCAGGCGGGGCGGCAGCGCGATGGCGGTCGCCGCGGTGAACGCACTGGCCGCCGAGAACGAAGGGATCATCCGGTGACCGGTGTGCTCTACGGGGTCGGGCTCGGGCCGGGCGATCCCGAGCTGGTGACGGTGAAGGCGGCGCGGCTCATCGGCGGCGCCGACGTGATCGCCTACCACAGCGCGCGCCACGGCCGCAGCATCGCGCGCTCCGTCGCCGCGCCCTACCTGACCGAAGGCCAGCTCGAGGAGCGGCTCGTCTACCCCGTCACCACCGAGACCACCGACCACCCCGGCGGGTACGAGGGCGCGATCGCGGAGTTCTACGAGCTGAGCGCGAAACGGCTCGCCGAGCACCTCGACGCCGGGCGGTCCGTCGTCGTGCTGTGCGAGGGTGACCCGTTCTTCTACGGCTCCTACATGTACATGCACGAGCGGCTCGCCGATCGGTACGAGGCGCACGTCGTCCCCGGCGTCACCTCGGTCAGCGCGGCGGCCGCGGTGCTCGGGCGCCCGCTCGTGCAGCGCGACGAGGTGCTCACCGTGCTGCCCGGCACGCTGCCCGCCCCGGAGCTGGCGCGGCGGCTCGCGGACACCGACGCGGCCGCGATCCTCAAGCTGGGCAGGACCTTCGGCGCGGTGGGCGAGGCGCTCGAAGAGTCCGGCCGGATGCCCGAAGCGTCCTATGTGGAGCGTGCGACCTGGGGTGCGCAGCGGGTGGCGGACTTCGCCGAGGTCGAGCCGGGCACCGTGCCGTACTTCTCGCTCGCCGTCGTGCCCAGCCCCGCCTACGCGGCGCGCAAGTCCGGTCAGGACGAACCCATGTCCGCCGGACGGGAGCCCGCGACCGGCGGCGAGGTCGTCGTGGTCGGGCTCGGCCCGGCGGGAGAGCAGTGGCTCACCCCGGAGGCGGCGGCGGAACTGGCCGCGGCGGAGCACCTCGTCGGCTACGGGCCGTACCTGGCGAAGGTGCCGCAGCGAGCCGGGCAGACGCGGCACGCCTCGGGCAACCGCGTCGAAGCGGACCGCGCGCGCGAAGCGCTCGGCCTCGCCCGCGCGGGCGCCAAGGTGGCCGTGGTGTCCTCCGGCGACCCCGGCGTGTTCGCCATGGCCTCCGCGGTGCTCGAACAGGCCGAGGACGCCGAATGGGCCGGGGTCGGCGTGCGGGTCGTGCCGGGTGTGACGGCCGCGCAGGCCGCCGCGTCCAGGGTCGGCGCCCCGCTCGGCCACGACTACTGCGTGCTGTCCCTTTCGGACCGGCTCAAGCCGTGGGACGTGATCGAGCGCAGGCTCGACGCGGCGGGCGCGGCCGATCTGGTGCTGGCGCTCTACAACCCGGCCTCCCGCAGCCGCACCACACAGCTCGCCACGGCGAAGGAAGTGCTGCTGCGCCACCGGGAACCGCAAACGCCCGTGGTGATCGCCAGGGCCGTCGGCAGCGCGGAGGAATCGGTCACCGTGACCACATTGGACGGACTCGATCCGTCCGAAGTGGACATGCGCTGCCTGCTGATCGTCGGTTCCTCCCGCACGAGGAGTGCGGGAGGAACCGTCTACACGCCGCGGTCGTACTAGCGCGTTTGCGTGTGCCCGTTCGGCTGGCGCGGGCCGGGGCCAGGGGTCCACCAGCCGGGGTGCACCTCCTGGCCGCGCACCACCTGCGGTGCCACGCCGTCGGTGTACGGCTCGACCTGCATCAGCTGGCCCCACGCCTGTTCCGGCTTGTTCTTGAGGAAGCTCGGCACCTCGGGCTCGTCCGCGACCTCCTCGATCCAGCCGATCGGACCGCCGCCCTTGTTGGAGCCGACCTCGCCCTCCACCGCGAGCGAACCCGCGGTGATCCGGTAGGCGGGCATCTCGGAGATCCCGTCGTGCGAGGTCACCGGGTTCATGCACGGGTAGGCGAAGGACGCGGGCCAGTCCATGTAGACCGGTGCCTTGCCGACGCGCTCGGTGAGCGTGGTGAACGTCGGCACGCGCGGCGCCGTCACCGCGACCCAGCCGTCCTGGGTGAGGTCGTCGTCCTTCGCGACCACTCGCACCGTGGTGACGTTCTTCGGCAGGTCGCCGATGCCGATGCGCACGTCGGACCAGCTTCCCGAGCCGCCGCCGTTCGACAGCGCGTCCTGGCTCTTCACGATGTGCACGCCCTGCGGGGTCTGCTCACCGAACTCGACCTGCACCGAGGTGGCCTTGCCGGGGTAGGCGTTGACCGCGACCACGACCTGACCGTCCGCGCGCTCCTCCGGCAGCCCGTACCAGTCGGTGCGGAGCCTGCCGACCGAAGCGCCGCCGTCCTGGTAGCTGCTCCACATCGGCACCTTCGACGGTTTGAAGCCGTGCGGCGGATCGGTCAGCGGGTCCTTGTCGAGGGTGCCGGTGGTGTGGAACCCGACCTGCGTCTTCTGGTTGCCCTCGTCCGGTGGCGGGGGAAGCGCGCCGATGCCGCCGACCCCGCCGCCGCTGTCCTCCTGCTTCTTTTTCTTCTCCGCCTCGGTGAGCGGCACCGTCTTGTCGGTCACCGGGCTGAGCACGCTCGAAACCGGGTCGCGCTCCACCATCACGTGATCGGAGAGGTTGCAGTTCTTGCCGAACAGGTGCGACACGTTCGCCGCGCCGAAGCTGTAACTGCCCCAGCCCTTCTGGATCGCCTTGGCCATGCTGCCGAACTCGCCGAAGGCGACCAGTCCGCACACCGCGACCAGCGAGATCGACCCGAGCTTCAGCGACCGGCCACGGCCCTCCTGCGGCGCGACCGGCTGATGTGGACGGTGGGCGCGCACGTTCTCCACGAACGCCACGATCCCGGCGACCGCCGCGGCGATCAGCAGCACCGTGGACAGCGAGAACCCGCCGACCGAAATCGCCTTGTCGCCCCACGGGACGCCGATGTTCGACACGAACCAGTACGCGTTGGGCCCCGTCGCCGCGAGTGCCGCGACCACCAGCAGCCCCGCGACGAACGCGGCTCTGTTGCGTTTGGACCGCAGCACGGTGGAACTGGTCGCCAGCCCGGTCAGCGCGGCCATCGCGGCGCCCACCGCGGCGAACGCGCCGAAGTGGTGCGTCCACTTCGTCGGCGTGAGCGCCAGCATCACGAAGAAGATCGCGACCGTCCCGATGAGACGGCGGGCGGGCCCGAGCGCGGCGCCCTGGATGCGGCCGCGGCGCAACAGCATCACCAGGCACACGCCGGTGCAGAGGATGAGCAGCAGCACCGGGAAGCGGCGCGCGGCCGAACCGTCGGCCGAGTTCTCGAACAGCAGCTCGTACCGGGACAGCTCCTCGAACCACGACAGGCTCGGCCCGACCTGGGTGCGCAGCCGCGTCGCCTCCTGGACGCTGGCGAAGGTCTGGTCCGCGAAGATCACGATGAGCACCAGGAAACCGGAGCCCATGATCGGCCCCAGCACGGTGAGCCAGCTGCTTTCCCGCGCTCTCGACCGCAGTAGCTGGTAGAGCGGGCGCGCGGCGACCAGGAACGGCGCCACCGCGATCAGCCCGGTCGGGGTCGCGGCCAGGGTGAACGCGGCGGCCAGCAGGCCGAGGCACAGCGGCAGCATGCGGCGCGTGACCAGGGTCCGCTCGACGGCGCACAGCGCCAGCAGCGAACCGACCGCGGCGACCGGTTCCGGGCGGACGCCGTTGTTGTACGGCATCCACCAGACCAGGAACACCATCGCGGCCGCCCAGCCCGCGGCGCGGCTCACCCGCACCTGGCTGCCCAGCCGCGGCATCACCTCGCGGCTGATCAGCAGCCAGCTCAGCGCCCCGAGCAGGAACGAGGGCAGCCGGATCCACGGCGGCACCATGCTGACGTGCGTCATCAGCTCGTACACGTGGTAGAACCAGCCGAACGGGGCCTCCGCGACCCCGAACCATCTGTGGTAGTTCGTCAGGTACCCGGTGGCCTCGGTGACCTTGGCCATCGTGAGGATGTAGCCGTCGTCCGAGGTCACCGGCCCGATGAAGACCCACGCGCCGAGCGCGCCGAACACCGTGAAGTCGCGCGCGGTCAGCCGCCACCAGCCGACCGGGGCCCAGCGCGGCGCTCGTCTCGCGAAGCCGATGTCGAGCCGGTTCACCGCGATCAGGCTGGCGATGATGGCGAGCACGCCGACCACGCCGATGCCGACCTTCCAGCCCGTCGGCGACGACTGGTAGCGCGTGTCGGGCGTGATTGTCACCTGCAGGCCCGCGGTCGGGTCCTTCGCGCCGGAGATGTCGGTGTAGATGCCGACCACGCGCGGGCGGGAGTCGCCGTTCGCGTCGTACACCGGGATGCCGCCGACGAAGATCTTGGTGCGGTTGACATCCGAGGTGATCTTGACGTCGCAGCCGCTCGGCGGCAGCGGCTGGCGCACCACCTGCTCGCCGCGGTTCGACGCGGTCAGCAGGCCGTTCTCGACCCGCAGCAGCATGCCGGCGCCCTTTTCCGAGCGCGCCGACGGCACCGTCGAGAAGAGCACGCCGGAGCCACCGGTGCGGGAGTCGACCGATTTCACCGTCGGGCACGGCAGGTCGACGCGCATGTCCTGCGCCCAGTAGCCGACGAGCGGCGCGTTCACCGATCTGGTGTCGTTGCCCGCCGGCCACACGATCTTCGCGGTGTCCTGCACGACCGGGAGGAACGGGTAGGCGAGAGCGCAGCCCGCGGCGACGAGCCCGAACACGATCGCGAGCAGGCGCCACAGGTGCCTGCGCTCCACCGCGCTCGTCCGTGCGTCGCCTTCGGGGTGTTCCGGGTCCTTCTCCTCGTCACGGTCGCCCGGAGGTTGCCTGGTGGCGGTCCACATTGCCCCAACGCTAGCCGTAGCCGGGTGAGCACCCGTTACCGGATCCCGAGCACCCAGCGGAGCGCCGCTGGAACGGTCGCCACCGACGCCGCCCCGCCCCGGTCCGGCCGCCGCACGAGGACGACCGGAATGCCGAGGTCGCGGCAGGCGGTGAGCTTCGCCGACGTGTGCGCGCCGCCGCTGTCCTTGGTCACCAGCACGTCGATGCCGTGCTCGCACAGAAGCGACAGTTCGGACGCGATCGTGTACGGGCCGCGGGCCAGCACGACCTCGGCCTTCGGCGGCAGCGGCGGGGACGGCGGGTCGACGCAGCGCACCAGGAACCACGGCTCGGCCAGGTGCGCGAACGCGGCGAGGCCCTGCCGCCCGCTGGTGAGGAAGATCCGCCGCCCCAGCGCCGGCGCGACGCGCGCGGCCTCGCCGAGATCGGCGACCCAGTGCCAGTCGTCGCCGGGGCCCTGCTCCCAGCCGGGCCGTTCCAGCCGCAGCAGCGGCTTCCCGGCGAGGCGGCACGCGGTGACCGCGGAGGCGCTGATGCGCTCGGCGAACGGGTGCGTCGCGTCGACGACCGCGGTGATCCGCTGGTCGGCGAGCCACGCCGCGAACCCGTGCGGGCCGCCGAACCCGCCGATCCGCACCTCGCCCTCGGGCAGGCGCGGCGCGCTGACCCGGCCCGCCAGCGAAGACACCACGCCGATGCCGCGCGCGTGCAGTTCGGCGGCCAGTTCGCGCGCCTCGGCCGTGCCGCCGAGCACCAGGACGGTCATTGGCCGTACGAGCCGCGCAGGCCGCCGTACAGGAGCTTGTTGAGCCGGAACCGCAGGTGCCCGAGCTTGCTCTCGTCGGGTGCTTCGCCGGAGGTGAGCAGGGTCCAGCGAAGCCCGGTTTCCACGCCGTCCGGCTCGACGTCGAAGCGGATCACGTCATCGGGCCGGGACGGCCACAGCGAAGACCACACCACCAGGCCCGGCTCGGCCGATTCGAGGATCCGGGGCTCGGTCTCGTCGCCGAGCAGGTCCAGCCACGGCCGCGACGGATCGAGGTGCGGGTCCACCAGCGACGCCCACACCACCTTCGGCGGCGGGGGCAGCCTGCGGCGGCGGCTTCCGAGTTCCAGCACGGCTCCCAGGGTAGGCAACCCGGCTCAGAACGACGGCGGCATTTTCGAGCGGTCCCGGTCCGCCGAGTACAGGAAGCTGTCCGGGAACCCGTCCGCGGCGAGCACCTTCCCGACGAAGATCATCGCGGCGCGGTCGATCCCCGCCTCGCGGACCTGGCCCGCGATGTCGCCGAGCGTGCCGCGCAGCACGCGCTCTTCGCGGTGCGTCGCGCGGAACACGACCGCGACGGGGCAGTCCTCGCCGTAGTGCGGGAGCAGCTCGTCGACCACCCGCTCGATCCGGTTCACCGCGAGGTGCAGCGCCAGCGTCGCGCCGCTCGCCGCGAACGTCGCGAGGTTCTCGCCGGGCGGCATCTTCGTCGAGCGCGCCTGCACGCGCGTGATCACCAGGCTCTGCCCGACCGTCGGCACGGTCAGCTCGTGGCCGAGCACGGCGGCCGCCGCGGCGAAAGCAGGGACACCGGGCGTCATCGCGTACGGCACGCCCGCGTCGTCGAGCCGGCGCACCTGCTCGGCGACGGCGCTGTAGAGCGACGGGTCGCCCGAGCAGAGGCGCGCGACGTCGAGGCCCTGTTCGTGCGCGGCGACGAGTTCCGCCACGATCTCGTCGAGCGAAAGCCCCGCGGTGTCGACCAGCCGCGCGTCGCCGGGGCAGTGCGCGAGCAGGTCCTTCGGGGTCAGGCTGCCTGGGTACAGGCAGACCCGGCAGCGCGCGAGGAGGTCGCGGCCGCGCACGGTGATCAGGTCGGCGGCGCCGGGGCCCGCGCCGATGAAGTGCACGGTCATGGCGTCACGCTCCACTGGGTCACGGTCCTCGACGGCGTCCATCCGGTGAACCCGCCCAGCGGCGCCGCCTGCTCGACGGCCACCCTGGTCAGCTCGCCGCCGTGGTCGCGGTGCGCGGCGGCGAGGAGCTGTTCCGCTTCGACCGTGACACCGTGCGCGACGAGTCGTTTCGGTTGCGCCGCAAGGCATTCGGCCAGTGCCGTGGTGAGGCCGCCGCCGACGAACACCGCGTCCGGCGCGGCCAGCCCGGACAGCGCTCCCGGCGCCTCGCCGACGACGACGTCGAGATCCGGCACGCCGAGCGCGGTCGCGTTGCGGTCGATGCGCGCCGCGCGCCCCGGGTCTCGTTCGACGGCGATCGCCCGGTTGCGGGGATGCGCGCGCATCCATTCGATCCCGACGCTGCCCGCGCCCGCCCCGACGTCCCACAGCAGCTCACCGGGCGCGGGCGCCAGCCTGGCCAGTGCGAGCGCGCGCAGATCGCGTTTCGTCAGCTGGCCGTCGTGCTCGTAGGCGTCGTCGGGGAGGCCGGGGAGCGTGGGAAGCGCTTGACCGCACGGAGCCAGTTCGCAGTCGACCGCGATGAGGTTCAGCGCGGCGCCCTCGGCGCGATCCCAGTCGTCCGCGGTGCCGTCGGCCTGGTTTTCGGCAGGCCCGCCGAGTTCTTCCAGCACGGTCAGCCGGCTCGGGCCGTACCCGGTGCGCCGCAGCAGCGCGGCCAGGGTCGCCGGGGTGCTCGCGTCGCCGCTGAGCACCAGCAGGCGCGCGCCGGGCGCCAGCGCGCGGGTCACGCGATCGGCCGAATGTCCGACCACCCTGACCACCTCGGTCTCCTCGGCCGACCAGCCGAGCCTGGCCCTGGCCAGCGCGACCGAGGACACGCTCGGCAGGATCCGCACCCGGTCGGCGCCCAGCCTGCGCACCAGCGTCGTGCCGATCCCGGCGAGCATCGGGTCCCCGCTCGCCAGCACGCAGATCCGCCCCGGCTCGTCGAACAGCCCGTCGAGCGCGGGCAGCAGCGGGCTCGGCCACGGCCGCTTGCCGGGGTGGTCGCCGATGAGCGCGAGCTGGCGCGGACCGCCGTACACGACGTCCGCGCTGGTGATCGCCTCGCGCGCGTCCCGGCACAGCCCGGCCCAGCCGTCCGCTCCGATTCCTGCCACCGTCACCGTCTCGCTCACCCGCAGAGGCTAACCGCGTTGTGCGAGGATTGGCCGGACGGTCGCCGAGGAACCTGTGTGAGCGCACGCGCGCGAGTC
Source organism: Amycolatopsis sp. CA-230715 (assembly GCF_018736145.1). GTDB lineage: Bacteria > Actinomycetota > Actinomycetes > Mycobacteriales > Pseudonocardiaceae > Amycolatopsis. The sequence goes on along the minus strand of NZ_CP059997.1, from coordinate 1,832,560 downwards.
CAGGGCGGTCCCGCCACTGTGACCGGCCACCGGGCCGGGAGCCAGAGCTTGGGCGGCCGTTGCCCGCCGGGAGCATCCCCGGCAGGGCCCGTACTCCAGTGGGCGTGGACACCCACCGCGAGAGGAGCGTGCATGCGGCCGTATCCGTTCAGCGCCGTGGTCGGGATGGCCGATCTGCGGCTGGCGCTGGTGCTTTCCGCGATCTCCCCGTCGATCGGCGGGGTGCTCGTGCGGGGCGAGAAGGGCACCGCGAAATCGACCATGGTGCGCGCGCTGGCCGCGCTGCTGCCCGAGGTCGACGTGGTCGATGGCTGCCGGTTCTCGTGCTCGCCGTCGGCACCGGACCCCGCCTGCCCCGACGGCCCGCACGACGCGCCGTCCGTGTCACGGCGCCCGGCGCGCCTGGTCGAACTGCCCGTCGGCGCGGCCGAGGACCGGGTGGTCGGGTCGCTGAACCTGGAACGGGCGCTCGGCGAAGGCGTCACGGACTACCAGCCCGGCCTGCTCGCCGCCGCGCACCGCGGCCTGCTCTACGTCGACGAGGTGAACCTGCTCCACGACCACCTCGTGGACACGCTGCTCGACGCCGCCGCGATGGGGCGCGCGACGGTGGAGCGCGAGGGCGTTTCCGTCTCGCACGCCGCCCGGTTCGTGCTGATCGGCACGATGAACCCCGAGGAGGGCGAGCTGCGGCCGCAGCTCCTCGACCGGTTCGGGCTCACCGTCGAGGTCGCCTCCAGCCGCGATCCCGCCCAGCGGGTCGAGGTGGTGCGGCGCAGGCTCGCCTACGAGTCCGATCCGGACACGTTCGCCGCGTCCTACGCCGAGGCCGACGCCACGCTCGCGATCGAAATCGAAGCGGCGCAACGGTTTCTGCCCGAGGTAGTGCTGACCGACGCCGCGTTGCGCCAGATCGCCGAGGTGTGCGCCGCGTTCGAAGTGGACGGGATGCGCGCGGACATCGTCACCGCGCGCACCGCGGTCGCGCACGCCGCGTGGGCAGGCCGCGCCGAAGTGTCCACTGAGGACATCCGGGTGGCGGCGCGGCTCGCGCTGCCGCACCGGCGCAGGCGCAACCCGTTCGACGCGCCCGGTATCGAAGAGGAGCAACTGGAGCAGGCGCTTTCCGACGCCGAACCACCCGAGCAGGGACCGGACGACGACGGGCCGGGTTCGGGTGCCGAGCCACCGTCCACTGAGGACGAACCGACGGGATCGCCTGGGGAGCAGAGCGGGGGCGGTGGGGGCACCGACACTTCCACGGTCGGCGCCGGAAAGCCTTACCGCGCAAAGCTGCTCGCCGTTTCCGGCACCGGTGAAGGAGCGCAGGGTCGCCGGTCCAGGGCCGTCACGGACACCGGGCGGACGGTCGGCGTGCAGCCGTCGTCCGTGCGCGAGGGCAGGCCGCACCTGCTCGCCACCGTGCGAGCCGCCGCGCCGCACCAGCGCGCGCGAGGGCGGTCCGGCACCGGGCTCGTGCTGCGCGGGAGCGACCTCCGGTTCGCGCGGCGCGAGGGCAAGGAAGGCAACCTCGTCCTGTTCTGCGTGGACGCGTCGGGCTCGATGGGCGCGCGTTCGCGGATGCGCGAGGTGAAGGCCGCCGTGCTGTCGCTGCTGCTCGACGCCTACCAGCGGCGCGACAAGGTCGGCCTGGTCACCTTCCGCGGGAACGCCGCGGAACTGGCGCTGCCGCCGACGATCAGCGTCGAGGCCGCCGCCGCGCGGCTGGAAACCCTGCCGACCGGCGGGCGGACACCGCTCGCCGAAGGGCTGCTCAAGGCGGAGCACGTGCTGCGGGTCGAGCGCCTGCGCGACCCGAGGCGGCGGCCGCTGCTGGTCGTGGTCACCGACGGGCGCGCGACCAGCGGCGCCGACGCTGTCGCGCATTCGCGAGCCGCGGCCGGATTGCTCGCGGGGCAAGGGATCGCGTCGGTCGTGATGGATTGCGAGACCGGCAAGATGCGGCTCGGGCTCGGTGCCGCGCTGGCCGAGGCGCTCGGCGCCGAACGCCTGCCGCTCGCGGAGGTCGCCGCCGAGTCGCTGACCGGCGCCGTGCGCGCCAGGACGGGAAGGGCAGCCTGATGCCGCAGGGGAAACCGGCCGTGGTGCCCGACGACGGGCTCACCACCCGCCAGCGCCGCAACCGTCCGCTCCTGGTGGTGCACACCGGGGAGATGAAGGGCAAGTCGACGGCCGCGTTCGGGATGGCGCTGCGGGCGTGGAACCAGGGCTGGTCGATCGGCGTGTTCCAGTTCGTCAAGTCCGCGAAGTGGCGCGTCGGCGAGGAATCCGCGTTCCGCGCACTCGGCGCGCTGCACGACTCCGACGGCTCAGGCGGCCCGGTGGAATGGCACAAGATGGGCGAGGGCTGGAGCTGGGCGCGCAAGTCCGGCACCGAATCCGACCACGCGCAGAACGCGCGCGAGGGCTGGGCCGAGATCAAGCGCAGGCTCGCCGACGGGCGGCACGACTTCTACGTGCTCGACGAGTTCAGCTACCCGTTGCACTGGGGCTGGATCGACACCGGCGAGGTCGTCGAAGCGCTCACCGCGCGGCCGGGGCACCAGCACGTCGTGATCACCGGCCGCAACGCGCCCGCCGCGCTCGTCGACGCCGCCGACCTGGTGGTGGAGATGACGAAGGTCAAGCACCCGATGGACAGCGGTCAGAAGGGGCAGCGGGGGATCGAGTGGTGACGCGCGCGGTGCCGAGGCTGGTGATCGCGGCACCGGGCTCCGGGCACGGGAAGACCACGATCGCGGCCGGGATCATGGCGGCGCTGACCGCGCGCGGGACGGCGGTGTCCGGGCACAAGGTCGGCCCCGATTTCATCGACCCCGGCTACCACGCGCTCGCCACCGGCCGCCCGCCCCGCAATCTCGACCCGTTCCTGCAGGGCGAACAGCGGCTGGTTCCGTTGCTGCTGCACGGATCCCGCGGCGCGGACCTCGCCGTGATCGAGGGCGTGATGGGCCTGTTCGACGGCGCGCTCGGCACCGAGGGCTACGCGTCGACTGCGCACGTGGCGCGGCTCGTCGACGCGCCCGTGGTGCTCGTGGTGGACGCGAGCGCGGCGAGCCGGAGCGTCGCCGCGGTGGTGCTGGGCTTCGCGAAGTACGACCCCGCGGTGCGGCTGGCCGGGGTGATCCTGAACAAGCTCGGGTCGCAGCGGCACGAGGACGAGATCCGTGCGGCGCTGGCGCCGACCGGGATCCCGGTGCTGGGCGCGCTGCGGCGCAGCGACGACATCCACGCCCCGAGCCGTCATCTCGGCCTGGTCCCGGCCGCCGAACGGGACGCGGAGTCGCGGCGCCTGCTGCCGGAACTGGCTTCCTGGATCGAAAGCGGGATCGATCTCGAAGCGGTCGTGCGCGTCGCCCGTGCCGCGTCCCCTGTGGACGGTGCGCCGTGGGACGCGTCGTCCGAATTGGACAGTTCTGTTGCTGGGGCCGTCGTGGCGGTGGCGTCGGGGCGCGCGTTCACCTTCCGCTACACCGAGACCGCGGAGCTGCTCGCCGCCGCGGGGATCGAAGTGGCCGAAGTGGACCCGTTGCAGGACAAGGCCTTGCCACCGGGATGTGCCGGACTGTACTTCGGCGGCGGCTTCCCGGAGGTGCACGCGGGGGAACTGGCCGAGAACGCCGTGCTGCGCGAGAGGATCGCACTCGCCGTCCGGGGCGGCATGCCGGTGGTCGCCGAATGCGCCGGGCTGCTGTACCTGTGCCGCGACCTCGACGGCGCGCCGATGACCGGGGTGCTCGACGCCTCCGCGCGGATGACTAGCCGTGGCGCGCTCGGCTACCGGCGCGCCGTCGCGGCGGCCGACTCGGTGCTCGTGCGCCGCGGCGACGAGGTGACCGGGCACGAGTTCCATCGCACGCAAGTGTTGCCGCGCAACGGGAATCCGGCCGCGTGGGAATGGGAGGGCAAACCGGAAGGCTTCTCCTCGCCCCGGTTGAGCGCTTCGTACCTGCACGTGCACTGGGCGGGGCACCCCGGCCAGGCCGGGCGGTTCGCCCGCGCGGCGCAGGCGTTTTCGGCTTCGCTGGTCGGCCATGGTTGACCTGCATCACCACGGTGACCAGGAGATCGGCGACGGGCTGGTGGACCTGGCCGTCAACGTCCGCCTGAGCGCGCCGCCGCCGTGGCTGCGGCGCGCGCTCGAACGCGGCCTCGACCAGATCGCCGCCTACCCCGATGCGCGGCCCGCCGTCGACGCGATCGCGGCCCGTCACGGGGTCCCGCCGGAAGAGGTGCTCGTCACCGCGGGCGCCGCCGAAGCGTTCACGCTGCTCGCGACCGCGTTGCGCCCGGCGGACACCGTGATCGTGCACCCGCAGTTCACCGAACCGGAAGCCGCGATGCGCGCCGCGGGCCACCCGGTGCGCCGCGTCGTGCTGCCCGCCGCGGACGGGTTCGTGCTGAAGCCCGACGCCGTCGGCGAGGAAGCCGACCTGGTGTTCGTCGGCAACCCGACGAACCCGACCTCGGTGCTGCACCCCGCCGAGACCATCCGCGCGCTGTGCCGTCCCGGCAGGCTCGTGGTGGTCGACGAGGCGTTCATGGACGCCGTCCCTGGTGAGCCGGAAAGCGTTGCGGGAGAACGGCTTCCCGGTGTCGCCGTGATCAGGAGCCTGACCAAGACCTGGGGGATCGCGGGCCTTCGCTGCGGCTACCTGCTTGGACCGTCCACTTTGGTCTCTCGGCTGCGCGCCGTGCAACCACCGTGGTCGGTCTCGACACTCGCCGTCATCGCTGCCGTCGCATGCAGTGCTCCGTCCGCTTTGGACGAAGCCGCCGTGATGGCTGCGCAGGCCGTTCGGGATCGTGACCACCTCATGGCGGGGCTGTCTTCGCTCGGGGTGACGGTCCCTTCTGTCCCGCAGGCCCCGTTCGTGCTGGCCGAAGTGCCGTCTTTTGTGCGGGAAGCGCTGCGGTCGAAGGGATACGCGGTCCGCCGAGGCGACTCCTTCCCCGGCCTCGGCACCGAACACATCCGGATCGCCGTCCGAGACCGCGCCACCACCGATGGCTTCCTCACCGCTCTCGCCTCCGTGCTACTCCGAAGGTGGCTTTCGGGGCGCTAGATGCCCCGACAGCCACCTTCAGGGCATCGGCGGCCGGGGCGGCGCGTCCACGAGGGCGGGAAAAGTGACGCTAGACGCCCCGATCTCACCCCTCGCGCGCTCGGCTGTCGCGGGGTGCCTGCCCCGAAGGCCACCCTCGGGGACTTGAGCGCCGCGAATCGCCCCCTCGCACGGCGGTTGCTCGCGGCGGGATGCCCCTTCGCGGTAGGACGCGCCCTGATGCCCCCTGAAGCCCCTGATGGCCACCATCACGGCACTGAATGCCGTGTTCAGTATCAGCTGTTTTGACACAGTTTGTGTATCGCAGCATGTGACACACCCGGGTCGGGTGATGTTGCATGATCTGCCGCCTGACCGGCGTTGTGGTGAGGGCCATGACGCGGAATGGGACGATCATGCGATTCGTGGACGCGATGCTGACGGCTGAAGTGCCGGTTGAGAACGTGTCGGCGTGGTGCCGGGAGCATGGTGTCGATAGGCGGACGTTCTATCGGCACCGTGCCCGGATCCAGGCCGAGGGGCAGTGGCGGCGGCGGTCGACCCGGCCCAAGACCGTGCGGCATGCTACGGCGGAGCCGGTCGTGGCTGTCGTGCTGCGGCTGCGGAAGGAGCTGAAACCGGACAACGGGGCGGACCCGATCCGCGATCGGCTTCTGGAGTTGGCCGCCGAGCGGGACTGGGCCGGACGGGGCTGGCCTGTCCCGTCGCGGGCCACGATCAACCGGATCCTGTCCCGGCACGGGCTGGCCGAGTCCAACCCCCGTAAGCGGCCCCGGTCCTCCTACCGTCGGTTCAGCTATGCCCGGCCGCGGGACTGCTACCAGATCGACGCCACCGAGGTCATCCTCGCCGGCGGGGCCACGGTGGTGGTGTTCGAGGTCCTCGACGACTGCACGCGCATGCTGGTGGCCAATCACGCCGCCGAGGCCGAAACCTCCCGTGCCGCGATCACCGCGATCACCGCGGCCATCACCGACCATGGTGCGCCCGCGATCGTGTTGTCCGACAACGGATCCGCGTTCACCTCACGCGGCCGCCACCCCAACGCCGGGCCATCGGCGTTCGCCCGCACCGTCACCGGCCACGGCTGCAGGCTGATCCATTCCAGCCCCTACCACCCGCAGACCTGCGGCAAGGTCGAACGCCACCACCAGACCTTCAAACGCTGGCTGGATCACCAACCCATCCAACCCGCGACCCTGACCGAACTCCGCACCCTGCTCGAGGTCTACCGCGAGCACTACAACCACCGCCGCCACAGCGCCCTTGGCCGGCAAACCCCCACCCATGCCTGGACCACCAGCGACAGCCACGGCGGACCCCAGCACCTGCCCGTCCAGGACGACGCCACCGTGCACCGCCTCAAAGTCAGCACCACCGGCACGGTCAACCTCGGCAAACACGCCCGGCTACGGATCGGCACCGCCCACGCCGGACACACCATCACCATCATCCGTGACAGCGACCGGGCCACCGCCTACACCAGCGACGGCGACCCGATCGGCCACATCCACCTCGACCACACCAAGACCTACCAAGGCCAACTCACCCCAGCCGCCTAACCTGTGTCACAACAACCGAGACAAACCTGCGGCAGAACTACCGAGACACGACACGGCACTGAATGCCGTCATGGTGGCCTTCACGGCATACTGCCATGGCGGCTCCGTGCCGGGATCTTGGTGTGAGGGCCGAGTTTCGGGCGCTCAGTGCCGTCATGGTGGCCTTCAGGGCATCGGATGTGGTCCCGTTCCGGACTCCGAGACCTACCCAGCGGACATCGCCAGCAGGGCGGCCGTCGTGCCGACTTCCACGCAGCCGCCCAGGACGTCCCCGGTGATCCCGCCCAGCCGCCGCACGCACCGGAACAGCAACACCCCCGCCGCGACGAACGCGACCCCGACCGCCACCGGACCCCGCCACCACGGCAACCCCGGCGCGAGCGCGCTCACCGCGGCCAGCAAGACGAACACCAGCACCGCGAACGGGACCCGGACCGAGCCAGCCACGGTCGCGCCCAGGCCGTCGGGGCGGGCGGACGGGACGCCCCGCGCGCAGCACAGGGGGAGCACGCCGCGTCCCGCCAGTACCGCGACGGCGATCGCCGCTTCACCGTGTCCGGAAAGGACAGCGCCCGTCAACGCTCCACATTGGACGATCAGCGCGAGTACCAGGGTGGCGACGCCGGTGGGGCCGGAATCGCCGCGCCGCATGACTTCGAGCGCGCGGGCGCGGTCGTAGGAGGCGCCGAGGCCGTCGGCGGTGTCGGCGAGGCCGTCGAGGTGCAGGCCCCTGCTGCCGAGCGCGATCGCCGCGAGCGCGAGACCGGCACAACCCAGTGCGGGCAACCGCAATGCGGTGCAGGCGAGCACGACGAGCACCGCGGCGGCCGCGAGCGGCACGGCGGCGACCGGCGCGAGCAGCATGGCGCCCGCGGCGACCCCGCGGTCGATCACGCGCGGCGCGGGCACCGGCACCACGGTCAGGGTGCCGAACGCCATGCGCAGCGCGTCGATCACCCCAGGTCCGAGAGCAGGCTCATCTCGGCCAGCACCGCGTGTGCCGAGCGCAGCACCGGCACGGCCTGGACCGCGCCGCTGCCTTCGCCGAGCCGCAGGCCGAGATCGAGGATGGGGTCGAGCCCGAGTGCCTTGAGCGCAAACGCTTGCGAGGGCTCCGTCGACCGGTGACCGGCGAGCCACCACCGCGGCGCGCCGGGCGCGATCTCGCGCGCGACGAGCGCGGCCGCACCGGAGAACACGCCGTCCAGCACGACCGGGACGCCGCGGACCGCGCCCTGCACGAGGAAACCGGCGGTGGCTGCGGCGCACGCGCTGCCGAGCTTCGTGAGCAGCGCGAACGGATCGCCACCCGTGCCCGCGCGGGCCAGCGCCGCCTCGACGACGGCGACTTTGCGCGCGCGGCCGTCGGCATCGACGCCGGTGCCGGTACCCACCACGTCTTCGGCGGGAAGGCCCAGCACCGCGGCGACGAGCGCGGCGGCGACCGTGGTGTTGCCGATGCCCATGTCGCCGGGGATCAGCAGATCCGCGCCCGCGTCGATCTCTTCGTCGGCGATCGCGCGGCCCGCGGTGAACGCCGACGAAGCCTCGCCCGGCGCCAGCGCGTCTTCGACGTCGATCGAACCGGAGCCGCGGCGGATCTTGTGCGCCACCACGGCGGACGGCACCTCGGGCAGCTCGGCGTCCACCGCGATGTCGACGACCCGCACGCGCGCGCCGAGCTGCTTCGCCAGCACGGTCACGCCGCTGGTGCCCGCGAGGAACACCCGCACCATCGCCGCGGTGACCTCGCGCGGGTAGGCCGAGACGCCGGAGGTGGTGACGCCGTGGTCGCCCGCGAAGACCACCACGCGAACGTCGTCGAGCGGGCGGGACGGCACCGAACCGTGCGCGGCGCACAGCCACGCGGCCAGCTCCTCCAGCCTGCCGAGCGAACCGAGCGGTTTGACGAGCCCGTCGAGCCTGGCCTGCGCGGCCTCGCGCGCGGCGCCGTCGGGGGCGGGGACCTCGATCACGATTCGCTCCGTTCTCCGAGTTCGACGACCCGGCCCGCGACCACCAGCAGGACCCGGTCCGACGCCGCGGCGACCCTGGTGTTGAGCGCGCCGAGCACGTCGCGGAAGACGCGGCCGGAGGCGAAGCCCGGCACCACGCCGCTGCCGACCTCGTTGCTGACCGCGACCACCGGCACGTGCGCGCTGTCCCAAGCGGACAGGAAGTCTTCGAGCCGCTCGTCGAGCCGGAGCTCCCAGCCCTCGGTCTGCGTCCACGCGCCGACCTCGTCGAGGACGCGGCTGAGCCAGGTGCCGAGGCAGTCGATGAGCAACGGCCGCGACGCGCCGCGCAGGGTGGCGGCGAGATCGGTGGTCTCCACGGTGCGCCAGTTCTCGGGGCGCCGCGCGCGGTGGGCGGCGACCCTCGCCGCCCATTCCGGATCGTCCGGTGACGGCGGCAGGCCGGGGGCCACGTAGACGACCTCGGGATGCCGTGCGACGAACCGCTCGGCGTGTCTCGACTTCCCCGACCGGACCCCGCCGAGGATCAGCACTTTCTCCCGAGCGCGCCCGTACTGGCGCAACACCCTGGCCGCGGCCTCGAAGAAGGCGGCGAGCCGCTGGGTCAGCTTCGTCATACCGGGCATTGTCGTGCACAGGCTAGTGTGCCGTGCGTGGGACTGCGCACATCGGCGGTGACGGCGGCCGGGCTCGCCGCCGGGTACGCCGCCGATCTGGTGTTCGGCGATCCGGCGCGGTGGCATCCCGTCGCCGGGTTCGGCACCGCGGCGGCCGCGCTGGAACGCCGCGCGTGGGCCGATTCGAAGGCCGCGGGGACCGCGTACGCGAGCGTGTGCGCGGGTACGGCGACCGCGCTCGGATTCCTCGCGCAGGTTGCCACGCGCGAGCGTCCCACGGCCAGGTTCGCGCTGACCGCCGCCGCGACCTGGGCGGTGCTCGGCGGCAGGGGACTCGCCGCGGAAGGCGCCGCGATGGCGGCACTGCTCGACCGCGAAGACGTGCCCTCGGCGCGGCGCCGCCTGGCACACCTGTGCGGTCGCGACGCGACGGATCTCGGGCCGGGCGAGCTGGCGAGGGCGGCCACCGAGTCGATCGCGGAGAACACCTCCGACGCCGTGGTGGCGCCGCTGCTGTGGGGTGCCGTCGCCGGGATTCCCGGCCTGCTCGGCTACCGCGCGCTCAACACGCTCGACGCGATGGTGGGCCACACTTCGCCGCGCTACCGCCGTTTCGGCTGGGCATCGGCGCGTGCGGACGATCTCGCGAACCTCGTCCCGGCGCGCGTGGCGGCGGCGCTGACGGCCGTGTGCGCCGGTGGCCGCGCGCGGGAGGCGCTGCGGGTGTGGCGGCGCGACGGGCGGCGGCATCCGAGCCCGAACGCGGGACAGGTGGAAGCGGCGTTCGCCGGCGCGCTCGGCGTCCGGCTCGGCGGCGTCAACAGCTACCACGGCGAGACCGAGGACAGGGGCACTCTCGGTGACGGGCGCCCGCCGGTCACCGCCGATCTCCGCCGCGCCGTTCGACTGTCCACAATGGTCGGCGCGGCGGCCGCCGCGGTGGCGGTGGCGATCGCGTGAGCGGGGTCCTGGTCGCGGGCACCACCTCCGACGCGGGCAAGAGCCTGGTGGCGGCGGGGCTTTGCCGCTGGCTCGCGCGCGAGGGCGTGCGCGTGGCGCCGTTCAAGGCGCAGAACATGTCGAACAACTCGATGGTGTGCGCGGACGGTGCCGAGATCGGGCGCGCGCAGTGGTTGCAGGCGCGCGCGGCGGGGGTCGAGCCGGAGGCCGCGTTCAACCCGGTGCTGCTCAAACCGGGCAGCGATCGCCGCAGCCACATCGTCGCGATGGGAAAGCCGTTCGGCGTGCTCGACGCGGGGGAGTACGCCACCGGCCGCCGTGTGCTCGCGAAGCTCGCGTTCGACGCCTACCGCGAGCTGGAGCGCCGCTTCGACGTCGTGGTGTGCGAGGGCGCGGGCAGCCCGGCGGAGGTCAACCTGCGCGACGGCGACTACGTGAACATGGGGCTGGCGCGCGAGTTCGGCCTTCCGGTGCTGGTGGTCGGGGACATCGACCGCGGCGGCGTGCTGGCCGCGATGTACGGCACGCTCGCGCTGCTCGACCACGAGGACCAGGAGCTGATCGCCGGCTGGGTGGTCAACAAGTTCCGCGGTGACCTCGCTCTGCTGCGCCCCGGGCTCGGCACGCTCACCGAGCGGACCGGGCGCCCGGTGTTCGGCGTGCTGCCGTGGCTCGACGGGGTGTGGATCGACTCCGAAGATGCGCTCGCGGCAGCGGGCTGGGCAGGGACCGCGACCGGCGCCACCCTGAAAGTGGCCGTGGTGCGGTTCCCCCGCGCCTCGAACGCGACCGATGTGGACGCGCTCGCCGCGGAACCGGGTGTCGCGGTGAGCCTGACCGCGGACCCGGACGTCGTCGCGACGAGCGACGTGGTGGTGCTGCCCGGCAGCAGGGCCACCGTGTCGGATCTGCGCTGGCTGGCCGAACGCGGACTCGCCGACGCCGTCAAAACCCGTGCGGTGGAGGGAAAACCCGTGCTGGGCGTGTGCGGCGGCTACCAGATGCTGGCCACCCGCATCGCCGACGACGTGGAGTCCGAGGTGGGCACGATCGACGGGCTCGGCCTCCTCCCGTCCACAGTGGACTTCACGGCGGAGAAGGTGCTGGCCACCCCGGAAGGGCGCTGGCGCGGGCACGCCGTGCGCGCGTACGAGATCCACCACGGCCGCGCGACGGTGCCCGAAACCCCTGACGTGGAACCGTTTCTGGACGGCTGCCGCCGCGGTCCGGTGTGGGGCACGATGTGGCACGGCGCCTTCGACAACGACGGGTTCCGCCGCGCGTGGCTGACCGAGGCGGCCGCGCAGGCCGGGATCGAATGGACCCCGCGCGCGGGCGCACCCGGTTTCGCCGAACTGCGCGAACGCATGCTCGACAGCCTCGCCGACGCCATCGAACAGCACCTCGACGGCGAAGCCTTGCGCCGCTTGATGAAGCTCTAAGCGGCCGCCACCGCGCGCTTCGGCGCCACTTTTTCGGCCAGTGCGCCGAAAACGAGACCGAGCGCGGTCCACAGCACGAGCTGCGTGCCGATCGAGGCGGTGCGGAAGGTCCACAGCGTCGAACCCGGGAAGCCTTCCGGCACTTCGTCGATCACCGGCAGCAGCCACGCGCACAGCGCCATCACCACGACGTAGCCCCCGGCGCCGAGCAGGACTCCGCCCCACGCGCCGAACCGCTCCACGAGCTTCCGGCCCGCCGCGACGGCGATGCCCGCCACCACGAGCGAGATCGCGACGAACGCGAAGTACAGCCCCGTCCGGTCGCCGATCGTGCCCGCCTGCCCGACCGCGGGCGGGTTCGCCGGGTACTTCAGGAACGGCACGAGCACGACCACCGCGTACCCGGTCGCGGCGAGCACGGCCGCGGTCGCCCGCGGGCGCATCGGGCCGAGCCTGCCGTGGGCGAAGGCGAAACCGAGCGAGAACAGGCCGCCGATCGCGATGCCGTAGCCCGCGACGCCGGTGAACAGCCCGAGCGTGCTCTGCACGTCCCGGCTGACCAGTTCCTCCTCCGGCTCGGCCGCGGTCTCGTGGGAGTGCGCGCCCGGTTCGGCTGGCGCGGAGTGGGAGTGCCCGCCGCCGGACTCTTCCAAGCCGATGGCGGTGTTGACCGACGGCTCGCCGAACAGGTAGGCGAACCCGGTCGCGAGCACACCGGCGATCAGGCCCGCGAGCATGCCGCGGACCAGCAAGGTCCTCATCATCTGCCGCTGCCCGCCCGGTCAGTGGCAGGGGAAGGCGAGCAGGTGCCTGCCGTCGTGCACGAACTCGTGCACGTAGCTGTTCGAAAAGAGCGCGAGCGCGCCCTGCTCGGTGCTGACGAAGTAGAGCACGATCATCGCGAGCAGCACGACGAACGCCGCCCACGGTGCGATTTCCTTGAGCGGGATGCGGATCGGTTCGCCGATGGCGGGGACTGCTGCCTGTGTCACGGCTGGGGACCTCCTCGGGCTTGCGCGGCCTCTCGGTACTTCGTGCGATGACCCGGGTCTGACTTCCCACCTGGAGTAGTGGGTCACAGTGGCGCGTCCGTGCGGATTCTCACCGCATTCCGGTTGCCATCGCCTAGCCGAGCGAGCGTAAGCCGCCAGTGACCAGGTGGTCAACGTGACGTGACCGCATCGCAAGCTGCCCTGTTCCGCTGAATGATTGAAAGTGACTGAAACACTCGTTGACCGTGCATGAACAAGCATCTAGGGTGAAGGAAGAGTGTCCGCACGGATGGGGAGTCGCATGACCCGGTCTTTCATGGACGAGGAGATCGCCAGCCAGCCCGAGTGCTGGCAGCGCGCGGTCGGCCTCGCCGACGAGCTCAGCGCCGTACTGCCGGCGCCGGGCCGTCGCATCGCCGTCGTCGGCTGCGGTACCTCGCGGTTCATCGGCGAGTCCTACGGCGTGCTCCGCGAGACTGCGGGCCTCGGGCAGACGGACGTGTTCGCCGCGTCCGAGTTCCCGCGCGGCCGCCAGTACGACGAGGTGCTCGCGATCTCCCGCTCGGGCACCACGACCGAGGTGCTCCGGCTGCTGGCGGAGCTGCGCGGCCGCGTCCCGACCACGGTCATCACCGGGGTGCCCGGTGAGATCGCGCACGCCGCGGACCGGGTCGTCGACCTGTCCTACAGCGACGAGCGGTCCGTGGTGCAGACGCGGTTCGCCACCACCACGCTCGCGCTGCTGCGGGCGAACCTCGGCGAGGACCTCTCGGGCGCGATCGAGCAGGCGCGCGCCGCGCTCGACGAGCCGATCGCGGCGGAGTTGCGCGAAGCCGACCAGTTCACCTTCCTCGGCACGGGCTGGACGGTCGGCATCGCGAACGAGGCCGCGCTGAAGTTCCGCGAGGCCGCGCTCACCTGGACCGAGTCGTACCCGGCGTGGGAGTACCGGCACGGCCCGATCAGCATCAGCCAGCCGGGCCGCGTCACCTGGATGTTCGGCGCCGCGCCCGAGGGCATGGCCAGCGACGTCGCGAAGACCGGGGCCACCTTCGTCGACCGCGACGTCGACCCGCTCGCGGATCTGGTGCTCGCGCAGCGCGTCGCGGGGGCGCGGGCCGCCGATCGCGGACTCGACCCCGACCACCCGCGTTCGCTCACGCGGTCCGTGGTGCTCCAGTAGACCCGATACTGAGGCCATGGCGAACAAGCTGGTCGCGGCGTTCGACGTCGGCGGCACGAGTGTCAAGGCGGCCCTGCTCGACGAGGACCTGACCGTGGTGGAGCGGCTCCGCGAGCCGACCGCGCGGTCCGACGACGGCGCGACTACCGCGGAACTGGTCGTCGACCAGATCGCCCGGCTCACCGAGCGCATGGGGGCGGTCGCGGCGGCGGGCGTGGTCGTGCCGGGCATCGTGGACGAGGACGCCGGGATCGCGCGGTTCTCGGCCAACCTCGGGTGGCGCGAGGTTCCCCTCGGTGCCCTGCTGGCGCAACGGCTTCCGGTGCCGGTCGCCTTCGGTCACGACGTCACCGCGGGCGGGCTCGCGGAGTTCCGGCTCGGCGCCGCGCGCGGGTTTTCCGGTGCCGTGGTGATCCCGGTCGGCACCGGGATCGCGGGCGCGCTGCTGCTCGACGGCAGGCCGTACCGGGCTGGCGGCCAGGCGGGCGAGATCGGGCACATCGACGTCGGGCACGAGCTGCGCTGCGGCTGCGGCGCGATCGGGTGCCTGGAGGCGATCGCGTCGGCGTCGGCGATCGCGCGCCGGTTCCGCGACCGCACCGGACGGGCCGCCGAGGGCGGCCAGCAGGTCGTCGACGCGGCGCGCGCGGGCGACGCCGACGCGGCCGTGGTGCTGAAGGAAGCCCTCGAAGCCCTCGCGAAGGGCATTCACACGCTGGTCACGCTGCTGGCGCCGGAGGTCGTGGTGCTCGGCGGCGGGCTGTTCGCGGCGGGCCCGTTCGTGCTCGACCCGGTGCGCGAGCGGCTTTCCTCGACCCTCACCTTCCAGCGCATGCCCGAGCTGCGCGTCGCCGAACTCGGTGACGAAGCGGGAAACCTCGGCGCGGGGCTGATGGCACTGGAGCTGGCGCGGTGATCGTGACGGTGACGCCGAACGCGGCGCTCGACGTGACCTACCGCGTGCCGCGGCTGGTCCCCGACGCCGCTCACCGCACGTCCACTGTGGAGCGCAGGGCGGGCGGCAAGGGCGTCAACGTGGCACGCGTGCTGCACGCGCTCGGTGCGCCGACGCGGGCGCTCGGCATCGCGGGCGGGCACGACGGCGCCGCCGTGGTGCGGGACCTCGCCGCGGCCGGGATCGCGCACGAGTTCACCGAAGTGGCCGCCGGAACGCGACGCACCACCACGATCCTGTCCACAGTGGACGAGACGGTGACGCTGATCAGCGAGCCGGGTCCCGCACTGTCCGAACAGGACTGGGCGCGGTTCGTATCCTCGGTCGGTGCCGCGGCGCGCACGGCGTCGGTGCTGGTGTGCTCCGGCAGCCTTCCCGGCGGCGTGCCGGTTTCGGCGTACGCGGACCTGCTGCGCGACGCCGGGATGCCCACCGTGCTCGACACGTCAGGCCCCGCCTTGACGGCGGGCCTTTCCGCGCATCCGTCCGTGGTGAAGCCGAACCTCGACGAACTCCGCGACGTGACGGGGATCGGGGATCCGTTGCGCGCGGCCGAAGAGCTGTGCCGCGCGGGCGCGGGAGCCGTGGTCGCTTCGCTCGGCGCCGACGGCATGCTCGCGGTGGCCGAGGGCGGGAGCTGGCTCGCGCGCCCGTCCAAGGCGCTGACCGGGAACACGACGGGCGCGGGGGACGCGGCCGTGGCGGGGATCGCGCTCGAACTCGCCGGCGGAGCTCCCGACTGGCCCGCGGTGCTGCGCCGCGCGGTCGCGCTCTCGGCGGCGGCCGTACTGGGCCCGCTCGCCGGGGACATCGACATCGAGCACTACCGGCGCGAGTACGACGCCGTGGAGGTGGACCATGCCACTGGTACCGACGACTGACATCCTCGCCGCGCGGCGGGGAAGCGGAGCGCTGAACGCCATCGGCGTCGAGCACGTCACCGCGATCATCGAAGGCGCCGAGGCCGCGGGCGCGCCGGTCATCCTGCAGCTGAGCCAGAACGCGGTGCGGTACCACGGCGCGCTGGCCCCGATCGGCTCGGCGGCACTGGCGGCGGCCCGCGCGGCGAAGGTGGACGTCGCCGTGCACCTCGACCATGCCGAGTCGCCCGAGCTGGTGCGCGAGGCCGTGGCGCTCGGCTTCTCGTCGGTGATGTTCGACGCGTCCAAACTCGACTACGCCGACAACGTCGCGGCGACAAGGGAAATCGCCGAGTTGTGCCATGTGAACGGGGTCTGGGTCGAAGCGGAGCTGGGCGAGGTCGGCGGCAAGGACGGCGTGCACGCCCCCGGCGCGCGCACGGATCCCGATGAGGCCGTCGAATTCGTCGCCGCGACCGGGGTGGACGCGCTCGCGGTAGCTGTCGGCACCTCGCACGCGATGCTCACCAGGGACGCGTCGCTGGACTTCGAGCTGATCGCCGCGCTGCACGCCGCTGTGCCGGTTCCCTTGGTGCTGCACGGTTCCTCCGGTGTCGCGGACGCCGATCTCGTCGAAGCCGTGCGCGCGGGCATGGCGAAGATCAACATCGCGACGCAGCTCAACAAGGAGTTCACCGCGGGGGTGCGGGCGTTCCTCGACGAGAACCCCACCGCCGTCGACCCGAGGAAGTACCTCGGCGCCGGGCGGAATCGCGTTCGCGACGAAGTAACCCGCCTGCTGAGCCTGTTCTAGGCGGTCAGCACCTTCACGCCTTCGGTTTCGAACGCGGTGACCATGGCGGAATCGGCTTCGGTGTCCGTGATCAGCATGTCCACTTGGGACGTGGGGCAGATCTGCGCGAACGCCTGCCCGCCCAGCTTCGAGCTGTCGGCCACCACGACGACCTGCCGCGCCCTGCCCGCCATCAGCTTGTTGATGCTCGCTTCGCCTTCGTGGTGGGCGTAGGCGCCCCGCTCGCTGTCGAACGCGTCGACGCCGAGGAACACGAGGTCCAAAGTGATCTCGTCGAGCAGCAGTGTCGCGAGTGGACCGGTCAGCTCGAACGAGTGCTGGCGCGCGACCCCGCCGGTCACCACGATCTTGATGTTGGGCCGCACCGCGAGTTCGTTCGCGATGTTGAGCGCGTTCGTCACCACGGTGAGCGCGGGGGAGTCGCCGCGGTCGTTGAAATCGGGGCGGGTGGCCACCGCGCGCCCGACCTCGGTGATCGTGGTGCCGCCGTTGAGCCCCACCACCATGCCGCGTTCGACGAGCCGCGCCGCCGCCGCGCTGATGCGCTGCTTCTCCGGCGCGTGCCTGGCTGCCTTGTGCCGCAACGGGAGGTCGTAGGCGACGTTGCTGGCTACCGCGCCGCCCCTCGTTCGGGTGAGCAGTTGGCGCCCCGCGAGGTGGTCGAGGTCGCGCCGGATCGTCGCGGGGGAGACGGCCAGCTCTTCGGCCGTCTGCTCGACGTCGATCTTGTCGCGCTGCCCGATCATGTCGAGCAGGGCGCCCAACCGCTCGTGCCGATCCACGTTCCGGGGCCTCCTCGTGACGATTCGCCCCTGAAAGTACTACGTGAACCTGTGGAAGAGGGGTTGCGGTGTCAGGACGGCTTCGGCGAGTCGGTACCGGGATGCGGTGTGCGCCAGCGCCCGCGCGTGAAATCGGGGAACGCCACGGGCGCCCCGCCGCGCCGGACGGACTCGGAGCTCAGCGCGAACGGCACGTTCCAGGTGGCCGCGTCGTAGACGTCCATGTCGGGGACGAGGCCGAGGTTCATGGTCTGCGCCAGGCGGTACAGCATCAGGTAGTCCATGCCGCCGTGCCCGCCGGGACCCGGCCCGACGTCCTTCCAGAGCCAGTGGTCGTAGTCCGCGTAGGCCGCGAAATCGCCCCACTCGTCGTTCGAGTTCTTCGGTTCGAGGTAGATCCGCGGCGGGTAGTCCTCGAAGACGCCGTTGGTGCCGGCGAGGTGGTTCAGGCGCGAGTACGGGTGCGGATTGGACACCCCGTGCACGAGGTGGATGACGCGGCCGCGTTCGGTCTGCAGCAGGCTCATCGTGACGTCGCCGTCCACGTACCGCTCGCGCCACTTCGGGTCACCGGCGGGCACGTGCTTCGCGCGGTAGTCCGCCAGCCCGAGCGCGGGCGTGCTCATCGAAGTGAGCCTCGCGAGCCGGTCGCCCCGGTTGATGTCCATGTAGGAGGCGACCGGGCCCAGCCCGTGCGTCGGGTACAGGTCGCCGTTGACCTTCGTGTGCCACGCGCGCCGCCACTGGCCCTGGTAGTAGGTGTCGGAGAACAGCAACTCGCGCAGGTCGTGCAGGTAGGCGCCGGAACCGTGCAGCAGCTCGCCGAACAGGCCGTCGTGGGCCATCCTGAGCACCCGCAGCTCGTTCTGGCCGTAGCAGCAGTTCTCCAGCTGCAGGCAGTGCTTCCTGGTCCGCTCCGAGGTGTCCACCAGCGCCCAGAGATCGTCGACGCTGACGCCGATCGGGCACTCCACGCCGACGTGCTTGCCCGCCCGCATCGCGGCGAGCGCCATCGGCGTGTGCCATTCCCACGGCGTCGCCACGTAGACGAAGTCGACGTCGTCGCGGCGCAGGAGCTGTTCGAAGGCGTGGTCGCCGCCGGTGAACTCGGCCGGTTTCGGCTGGCCCGCCTTGGTGATCGCGGCCGACGCCTTCGCGACGTACTCGGTGTTGACGTCGCAGATCGCGGTGACCTTGACCGTCGGCAGCGCGAGGAAGAGCGGCAGCATCGAGCCACCCCGGTTGCCGAGCCCGATGATGCCGACGCGCACCACCGGGTGGCGGTCGAACGGGACGCCCATCATGGTCTTCCCGCGCGCGGCGGGAGCGGCCGCGGTCTCGACGGCGCTTTCGGCGGGGGCGGCCGCCGCGCTGGTCACGCCATGGGCCGTCGCGGCGAGCCCGGCGCCCGCCGCGACACCGGTGCGCAACGCGGAGCGCCGGGAAAAGGGCTGTGCAGGGGACACGGGACCTCCCAGGACGAAGGATGCGGTGCTCCTGAGCATCCGTTCGAACATGCTTGAAAGTCAAGGATTAACTCTAACTTCAGTCAAGAAAGCGCAAACTTCACGCAGTGCACGCGGTACCGTTCACGGACCGTGCATGGCGGATCGGCCCCAGGTCGGCACGGCGCCTATCAAAGATGACGTTTTCGCAGCTTTTCCCTCGTCTGACTGTTGACAAGTGCGTGAAATCGAACAAAACTGCGCACCAATGCGCAGCGAGTGCGCGGATTTCGCTGACTTCGATCAGGTGGTGGCCATGAGAGCAGCTCGAGTCGGGTCCGGCAAGATTCCCGTCGCCATGGGGGTCACGTGCGCGGCGGCGATCGCGCTGACCGCCTGCGGCAGCCCTACCGGGGGAGAGGGCGGCGCCACCGGCGAGAACGCGTTGCCGGGTGCCGAGCAGTACCTCGCCTCGCCGTGTCCCGAGCCCGGTACGAAACCGGCGGGCAAGGAGTTCACCTACTGGTCGATGTGGACCGCCGACGAGCCGCAGGGCAAGGTCGTCAAGCACGCCATCGACTGCTTCACCCAGAAGACCGGCGTCAAGGTCAACGTCCAGTGGCTCGGCCGCAAGCTGCTCACGCAGAACGTGGGCCCCGCGCTCAACACCAACGACGTGCCCGATCTCGTCGACCAGGACCTGAACCAGATGAAGGCCGCCGTGGTCGCGCCGGGCGGGACGCAGAGCGTCGAAGACGTGTTCGGGCTCAAGGTCGGCGAGGGCGACAAGACCGTCAAGGACGTGCTGCTGCCTACTTCGCACACCATGGAGCAGAACGCCGACGCCGCGGGCAAACCGTTCCTGGTGCCCTACGAGCTGATCAGCGACGCGTGGTGGTACCAGAAGGGCGGCGAGCAGGTCGCGCCGCCGAAGACGATCGACGAGCTGTTCGGGCTGTTCGACAAGGCGAAGCAGGCCGGCAAGAGCGCGGTCGCGCAGGACGGCGACATCAACGACTACAACACCTACTACTTCACCCAGGTCGCCGCGCACTACGTCGGGCCGGGCGGGCTGGCGAAGGCGGTTTCCGACCGCAGCGGCCAGCTCTGGAAGTCCGATCCCGGGTACCTCAAGGCCGCGCAGTTCGTGGAGCGGCTCGCGAAGGGCGGCTACTTCATCGACGGCTGGGACGCGTCGAAGTTCCCGCAGGTGCAGCAGCGCTGGGCCGACGGTGACGCCGCGTACCTGTTCAACGGGAGCTGGATCCCGAGCGAGATCCGCGAGTACCTCGGAAAGCAGGGTGGCGGCAAGAAGATCGACTACGGCTCGTTCCAGTTCCCGATGCCGGACGGCGCCACGCACGACATCGTCGAGCAGTTGCCGATCGGGTTTTCCGTGCTGGCCAAGGCGAAGAACCCGGAACCGGCGAAGGCGTTCATGGCGTACATGCTGAACAAGGACATCCTCGCCGGGATCCCCGCGGTCAGCGACAACCTCACGCCGCGCGCGGACCTGCCGGTGCCCGACGACCTGAAGCCGATCAAGGCGACGCTCGAGGACACCAAGAAGGAGCACATGCTGATCAAGGACGGTATCGACGGCATGTTCGGCGGCAAGTACGTGGACGCGGTGCTCTACCCGCTCAACAACGACCTGCTCAAGGGCAAGCTCACCGCGGCCGCCTTCGTCGACGCGCTCGCGGCGAAGACCGCCGAGTACTGGAAGGCGCAGGGCTAGTGGCACAGCTCGCGGTACCCGGCGCGGCGCGGCCAGCCGGGGGCAGGGCGGGCGCGCAGCTGAAGGGGAAACGGCGGCTGTTCTGGCCGCTGTTCACCCCGGCGCTCGTGCTCTACGTGGTGTTCCTGGTGGTCCCGACGATCGCCACCGCCGTGCTCAGCTTTTCGAGCTGGTCCGGCGCGGGCGACACCCCGCGCTTCAACGGGTTCACCCAATACCGCGAGATGTTCGCGAACGAGGCGTTCCGCTACTCGTTCTTCAACACGTTGCTGTACATCGTGGTCGGCGGCGCGGGCACGTTCCTGCTCGCGTTCCTGTTCACCATGGTGCTGCGGGACATGAAGGGCGGGAAGCTGGTCAGGGCGATCCTGTTCTTCCCGAACATCGTGGCGCCGGTGGCGCTGGGCATGTTCCTCGGCTTCGTGCTGAAGTACCAGCCGGGGAAGCAGGGCCTGGTGAACTTCCTGCTGGAGTCCGTCGGGATCGACGCGGTGAAGTTCCTCCAGCCGGAGAACGTGACCTACGCGGTGATCGGCGCGCTGGTGTGGGCCAGTTCCGGGTTCTACATCACGATCCTGATGGCCGCGGTGGACCGGATCCCGCCGTACCTCTACGAGGACTCCGACATCGCGGGCGCTTCGCCGTGGCAGAAGTTCCGCAACATCACGCTGCCACTGACCTGGGACGTGGTCGGCGTCGCCGGGGTGCTGTGGACGATCAACGCGATGAAGATCTTCGAGATGGTGTTCGTGCTCGCCGGGCCGGGCACCTACTCGCCGCCGGTGCGGTCGTGGACGCTCGGGATCTACGTGTTCGACCGGTCCTTCGGCACGCGCGGCACGCCCGCCTACGGTGCGGCGTGCGCGTGCGCGGTGATGATGATCGTGCTGGTGTCGGTGTTCGTCGTGCTGCTGCGCCGCCTCATGCGGCGCGACGCGATCAAGTTCTAAAAGGACACAAATGTCTACAGTAGACACCGCAGTGCCGCGAAAGGCGCCGAGGAAACCGAAACCGCCACCTGCGGCAAGGGGAGTCAGCCCGCTGCGCGTGCTCGGCAAGGTGATCGTGTGGGTGTTCACCGCGTTCAACGTGTTCGTGCTGTACTGGCTGATCGCGGCCTCGTTCAAGACCCCGGTGGAGATCTTCACGCAGCCGTTCCAGCTGCCGCGCCAGTGGTTCGTGCTCGGCAAGCCGTTCCGGAACTTCGTCTACGCGTGGAGCCAGGCCGGGTTCGGCGAAGCCTTCGTCACCACCGTGCTGCTCGTCGGCGCGTCCGCGATCGTGACGGTGGCGATCGCGGCGCCCGCGGCGTACGCGCTGACCAGGCTCGGCGTGCGCGGGTCAGGCCCGATGACGAACTTCTTCGCGATCGGCATGGGCGTGCCGTTCCAGACGGTCATCATCCCGCTGTTCGTCGGGATGGCGAAGCTGAACCTGACCAACAGCCTGATCGGTCTTTTCCTGGTGTACGTGGCGCTTTCATTGCCGTTCACGGTGTTCCTGCTGACCGGGTTCTTCCGCTCGCTGCCGGACGAGATGGAGGAGGCGGCCGCGATCGACGGCGCGTCGCCGTTCCGGACCTTCGCCTCGATCATGCTGCCGCTCGCACGCGGCGGGCTGATCACCGCGCTGACGCTCAACGCGATCGGGCTGTGGAACGAGACCCTGCTGTCGATCGTGTTCCTCCAGGACAACGCGAAGTTCACGCTCGCCCGCGCGCTGTTCACGTTCTACGGCGCGGCGAGCTACCAGTCGGAGTACGGCGGGCTCATCGCGGGCGTCACGATCGTGGTGCTGCCGATGCTGGTGCTCTACATCGTGCTCGCCCGCCGGATCATCACCGGTCTCACGCTCGGTGCGGGGAGGTAGGAGAGACATGGCAACCGTGTCGTTCAAGGGCGCGACCCGTTACTACGCCGGGGTCGACAAGCCCGCCGTCGACCGGCTCGACCTCGAGGTCGAAGACGGCGAATTCCTGGTGCTGGTCGGGCCTTCCGGCTGCGGCAAGTCGACGACGCTGCGCATGCTCGCCGGGCTGGAGGGCGTCGACGAGGGGCAGGTGCACATCGGGGACCGCGACGTCACCGATCTGCCGCCGAAGGACCGCGACATCGCGATGGTGTTCCAGAACTACGCGCTCTACCCGCACATGACGGTCGCCGAGAACATCGGCTTCCACCTGAAGATCGGGAAGGTGCCCAAGGCGGAGCGGGCGCGTATGGTCGCCGAGGCGGCCGAGTTGCTCGACCTGACGTCCTTTTTGGACCGCAAGCCCGCGAAGCTGTCCGGCGGGCAGCGCCAGCGGGTCGCGATGGGCAGGGCGATCGTGCGGCGCCCGCAGGTGTTCTGCATGGACGAACCACTGTCCAACCTGGACGCCAAGCTGCGGGTGCAGACGCGCACGCAGATCGCCTCGCTGCAGCGCAGGCTCGGCGTCACCACGATCTACGTCACCCACGACCAGGTCGAGGCGATGACCATGGGGGACAGGGTGGCCGTGCTCAAGGACGGCACCCTTCAGCAGTGCGACACCCCGGTCGGCCTGTTCGCGAAACCGGCGAACCTATTCGTAGCGGGGTTCATCGGCTCGCCCGCGATGAACCTGCTGCCGCAAGGGGATCATGTGCTCGGCGTGCGGCCCGAGGGCTGGCGGATCACCGAGGACGGGGAAGGCATTTCCGCGACCGTGGAGGTGGTCGAGGAACTGGGCAGCGACCAGTACCTGTACTGCGCGAGCCCCGAGCACGAGCAGCCGTTGACCGTGCGCACCCCGGGGATGGCGCCGTGGCAGCGCGGCGACCGGATCGGGCTGGTGCCGCTGCCCGACGCCGCGCACCGGTTCGACGCGGCCACCGGTGAACGGCTGCCGGACTGATGACCCGCCTGTACCGCACTGAGATCCGGCTGCCGTGCGCGGACCTCGGCGAAGAAAATCCGTTGCCGCCGCTGGAAATGCTGGACAAGGCGCAGCGCGTCACGAACCTGGACGAGCTGCCAGCCGACCTGGCGTCCAATGTGGAGTACGGGACGCTGCGCAGCGTGCTGCCGTGCCTGCTCCAGGACTCCTACGACCGCGACCGGCGCGAGCGCGCCTTACCCGCGCTGGTGCTGGAGAACGACCACGTCACCGCGACCGTGCTGCCCACGCTCGGCGGCAGGCTCTTTTCCTTGTACCACAAGGGGGAGGAGCGCGAGCTGCTGTACCGGAACCCGGTGTTCCAGCCCGCGAACCTCGCACTCCGGGGAGCCTGGTTCGCGGGCGGGGTCGAGTGGAACCTCGGCAGCACCGGGCACACCACGCTCACCTGCGAGCCGATGCACGCGTCGCGTGTGGACGGTCCGGACGGGACACCGGTGCTGCGGCTGTGGGAATGGGAGCGGACCAGGGATCTGCCGTACCAGGTGGACTTCTGGCTCCCCGAGGACTCGGAGTTCGTCTACGTCGGCGTCCGGATCCGCAACCCGCACCCCCGCGACGTCCCGGCGTACTGGTGGTCGAACATCGCGGTGACGCGGACCGAGCGCACCCGCGTGCTCGCCCCGGCGACGCAGGCGTGGCACTACGGCTACGGCGGGCGGCTCGATCTCGTCGATGTGCCGGGCGAATCCGATCTCACCTATCCCGCACGGCACGAGCAGGCGGCGGACTTCTTCTTCGAGGTCCCCGACGACCGTCCACGGTGGATCGCCGCGGTCGAAGCCGACGGGCGCGGTCTCGCCCAGCTCTCGACGCGCCGCCTGCGTGGCCGCAAGCTCTTCGTGTGGGGCGAGTCCGACGGAGGGCACCGCTGGCAGGAATGGCTCGCGCCGGGCGCGCCGGGGTACCTGGAGATCCAGGCGGGTCTCGCGCGGACGCAGCTCGAACACCTGCGGCTACCCGGCGGGCAGGCGTGGGATTGGCTGGAGGCCTACGGTCCGATTCGGACGGACGGCGCACACGGCGATTGGGCCACCGCCGTGCGGGCCGCGGAGGACTCGCTCCCGTTCGCGGATCTGGACGAGCGGCACGCCCAGTGGCTCGCGGTCGCCGACCGCGAGCCTGCGGAGATCCTGCACCGCGGTTCCGGCTGGGGTGCGCTGGAGGCGGCTCGCTCCAGTGGCCCCGCGTTGCCGGGTACACCGTTCACTTCGGACACTCTCGGCGCGGCACAGGCGCCGTGGCTGGCGTTGCTCGACGGCGCGATGGGCGGCGCCGATCCCCTCTCCGCGCCCGCCGGGACGCTGGTGTCCGAGCCGTGGCGCGCGCTCCTGGAGAAGGCAGGGGAGAGCTGGGAGGTCTGGTACCACCGCGGGGTCGCGCGCTGGTACGCCGAGGACAGGGCGGGCGCCGTCGAAGCGTGGCGTGCGTCGGTGGACGCGAGCCCGAACCCGTGGGCCCTGCGGAACCTCGCCGTCGCGGGCGAGAGCCCCGCGGAACTGCTCGCCGAGGCGCACCACATGGCGCCGGACGTCCGTCCACTCGCGATCGAAGCGATCACCGCCGCTTTGGACGATCCGCCGTCCGCTTTGGCGCTGATCGAGGGGCTGAGCGAGGAACTGCGCGCGTACGGCCGCATCAAGCTGCTCGAAGCGCGCGCGAGGCTGGCACTCGGCGACCGGGCGGGGGCGTCGCGGATCTTCACCGACGGTTTCGACCTGCCCGACGTCCGAGAAGGAGAAACGTCCCTTTCGGACACTTGGCACGCGCTCGCCGGTGACGAACCGCTCCCCGCGCGCTACGACTTCCGGATGAAGAAGTGAAACGCCACGTCCGGCTCGCCCGCCTGCTCGAAATCGTCGGAGAGCGCGGCAAGGTCGAGGTCGAGGAGCTGAGCGCCGAACTCACCGTCTCGACGGCGACCGTACGCCGCGATCTCGACCACCTCGCCGAGCAGAGCCTGCTCACCAGGACCCGTGGCGGCGCGGTGGCCAGCTCGGTGTCCTACGACCTTCCGCTGCGCTACAAGTCGGGGCGGCACGCGCCGCAGAAGTCGCGGATCGCGACCGAGGTCGCCGCGCTGGTGCCGCCGGGTGCCGTGGTCGGCCTCAACGGCGGCACCACCACGACGGAGGTCGCGAGGCTGCTCAGCACCCGGCGCGACCTGACCACGCGGGACGGGCCTGGCCTCACCGTGGTGACGAACGCGCTCAACATCGCCGCGGAACTCGCCGTGCGGCGCCATCTCAAGCTCGTGGTGACCGGCGGGGTCGCGCGGCCGCATTCGTTCGAGCTGACCGGCCCGCTCGCCACGAAGGTCCTCTCGGAGATCGCACTCGATCTGGTGATCCTCGGCGTCGACGCGCTCGATCCCGAAGGTGGTGCGTTCGCGCACCACGAAGGCGAAGCGAACATCAACCGTCTGATGGTGCGGCGCGGCACGCGCGTGGTCGTCGCGGCCGACTCCTCGAAACTCGGCCTCCGCGCGTTCGCCCGGATCTGCGAAATCGGCGCCGTGCACACCGTGGTCACCGACGCCGAGGTCCACGCCGACCTGAAACGCCGCTTCGAAGCCGCGGGCGTGGATCTCCGCGCGGTATAGGGGTTTCCCGGAGGGAAACAGTCGCGGGCGGGAGTGGAGGCGGTTGAGGGACGGCCCACTCCCGCCCGGCTCCGTACCGCCTCGCGGCGGCAGGCTTCAGGATTCCTGGTCGATCCAGTGCACCAGCAGATCGTCGCCGCCATGGCGGGTCATGAGCGTGCGTACGGAACTGCCGTGCCAGGTGGTCGTGCGGGAGCGAGGTGTGGAGGGCAGGTACGCGAAGGCGGTACCGGGCATCTGCAGGCCGTAGCCGACCAGTTCGAGATCGACCACACCGCCGTCGGTGTCGCGGATGATGCCCAGCAGGCAGAACCTCGCCGGTCGGTGCTCGTCGACGAGCAGGCTCGCGGCGAGCCTGACTTGGTCGTCAGTCCACTGCGGACTGGCCAGTCCTTCCGTCATGGCATCCCCTCTCCGATCAAGCCACCATATAAGCTGTACTACAAGTTAGCAAGCCAAGGCGTGGTCGCTCGGATCCAGAGAGTAGCGAAAGGAGTTGAGCTTATAGGCTCTCGCCATGGCTAACGGTCCTGTCACTTCCCGGGTACTGCTCGGCTTCGAGCTGCGCCAGCTGAGGGAGGCCGCGGCCATGAATATCGACACTGTGGCCGACCGCACCGGCTGGTTCGCTTCCAAGATCTACCGATCGGAACGCGGTGAAGGTGCGCTGCGCGCGGCCGAGATCGATGAACTTCTGCACCTGTACAGCGCCAGCGCGGCGGATGCCGAGCGGATCCGTGAGATAGGTGTGCAGGCTCGCCGCCGAGGAAGCTACGGCAAGGTCCCGGAGTGGACTCGCCAGTACTACGGGCTGGAGCAGGACGCCTCGGAGCTTCGAGTTCATCAGGGCGAGTTGATCCCCGGGCTGATCCAGACCGAGGCTTATGCGCGAGCCCTGCTTTCGACCTCGAAGACGATGGCGCCGGTCGATGTGGAGGACGCGGTGCTGGTGCGGCTTCGCCGCCAGTCGCGGCTCACGGAGCCGAATCCGCCGAAGGTGCATGTGGTCCTGGGGGAAGCGGCGTTGTGCCGCGAAGTCGGGGGTCCGGATGCATTGCGTGGGCAAATCGACCACCTCATCGAAGTGGCGAAGCTGCCGAATCTGACTCTGCAGGTTCTTCCGTTCGCCGCCGGTGCCTATGCGGCGCTTGGTGATGGCTTCACCTTGCTCAAGGTGGACATCGGCGATGCTCCGGTGACGTGGGTCTACCTCGCGAGCCTGGTCGGTGGCAAGTGCCGGAACGAGCCAACGCCGGTACGCACCTATGAGCTCGCCTTTGCCACGCTGATGGGTGAGGCGCTCAGCGAAGCTGACTCGCTCACCCTTTTGAAGCGTGCCCGGCGGCGATAGCTCCTATCGCGGTGACTTCGTCGGTAGTCGGGATCCGGGATACGAAGGACCGGGATGGCGGTCGTTTGACCCTCACCTCGAACGCCTTCATCTCGTTCACGAAAACCCTTGCCGGGTAACCGATTTCCCGACGGTATCTTTACCCGTGAAGGCCACCATGGCGGCGTTCAGTGCCGCCCAAGCGGCCTTCACGGCATCGAATGTCCCCGTCACGCACCAAAATCTCCCGTCGCCGCGCCGCGAGCGTGCCCCGAAGGTGGCTTTCGGGGCATCTAACGCCCCGAAAGCCACTTTCGGGGCACGTGGTCCCCGGTGGGGTCACCGTCCATAGCGGACGGTGACTCCGGTACTCAGGGTGTGCGCCGCACGGGGACCGGTCCCCGGATGTCCCCATCCGTCCCAGTGTTCGCGGGGGACAGTGCGCGGCTGCGCATGCCTTCCACCGCAGGGGAAGCGGAGTCGACCGCCGTTCGGGTGGGACGAATTGGATTCGTTACGGGCCCGGGCCGCGGGCGAATAATCGGTCGCCCCGGCGGCGGTGGCGTCAGAGCTACCGGGAAAAATCGGGCAGGAGCGGGGAAAAACCCCTGGAAAAGGCCGATGCGCCGAGCCCCTGGGGAGGTAGGTTCGGCGCATCGGGTCTTTCGATCCTCGCGTCTGGCGCGGGATCCTGCTGTGAAGTGTAGCCACATCCCGGCGTCGGTGGGTATCCGAATCGCGCACTTGTCGGCGGACGTTTCCCGGATAGTCACGCCGAGCGCAGGGTGTGGGACGGCGGCTCCCCGTAGGTTTCCCGGTACAGCTGGGAAAATCGCCCCAGATGGGGGAATCCCCATCGCAGCGCGACCTCCGTCACGGTTCCGGGCTGGTCACCCTGCCCGATCGCGCGCAGGTCTTCGTGCACCCGCGCCAGCCGCACCTGCCGGAGGTGGGCGAGCGGGCTCATCCCCAGCTGGCTGCGGAACCCGCGTTGGAGCGCGCGAACGCTGGTGCCCGCGGCCTTCGCCATGTCGCTGACCGTGATGGGTTCGCTCGCGTTTTCTTCGCAGAAGGAAACGGCGCGGCGCACCACGGCGGGCAGTGAAGCCGCTTCGTGTCGCTCCACCGCTTCGTGGAAGGTGTGCGGCTGCGCTTCGAACAAGCCGTGGATGAGGAGCTGTTCGAGGTGGTGCCGCCCGAGCGGCGAATCGTCGAGCAGCCCCCGTCGCGCGGTGTCGGCGAGCGTGCGCGCCAGCGCGAGCCAGGCCGCCGTCTTCGCGTGGTCGGACCGGACGGCGGGGTCGAACCTGGTCGGCCCGCCCGGCTCGCGGCCGAGCCGCTCCGCCGCCGCGGCGTCGATCGCCTCGCGGGTGAAGTGCAGCACGATCGCCCGGTTGCCGCCGTTCCGGCTGATCGACACCTTCGTGTGCGCCGGTCCCAGCAGTACCTCGCGGGTGTCGACCTGTTCGCCGTCGACCTCCGTCCAGCCGGTGCCCTGGAGCGGGATGCTCAGCAGGTACCGGTCCTCCAGCGCGTCCGGGCGGACCAGTATCGCGGGACCGCATTCGACCTCGAGCATCCGCACGTCGCCGGTGCTCGACCCCAGTTGCGTGATCCGGAGCATCGCGTGGTCCGGCCCCGGTTTGACCGCGTGCAGCACGCGCGATCCGAAGCTCGCCGCCATGGCGTCACGGATCTCCCCGAGGTCCCGTCCTTCGAACAGAACCTTCTCCCCAGCCTTCATAGGCAGGAGATGGTGCCACAGCACGACCGTGTTAACAAATGTTGACAGTGGTTCAGTTGCGCACCACGTGATGCAGCACGGCGCCCGATTTGTCGGTTTTAGCTGGTCGGTGACCGTTTCCGCGGGCGCGGGGGCAGCCGTGGGGCTTCGGCGTCGTTGACGAAGCCCCACGGCTGGTCTGGGGGTTGCCCTTCGGGGCTAGGCGATCGGCCTGTCCGTCGGCGCGATCGGGGCGGGGAGCACGTCCCGGCCGGTGAGATACGCGTCCGCGCCCGCGGCGGCGGACCGGCCCTCCGCGATCGCCCACACGATCAGCGACTGGCCGCGGCCCATGTCACCGGCGACGAACACGTTGTCGAGGCTGGTCTTGAAGTTCGCGTCGCGCCGCACGTTGCCTCGCTCGTCCAGCTCCACACCCAGCTCGGTGAGCAGGCCCTCGCGCTGCGGCCCGAGGAACCCCATCGCGAGCAGCACGAGCTGAGCGGGCAGCTCCCGCTCGGTGCCGTCGGCCGGCACGAACTTCCCGTCCTCGCGGCGCACCTCCACCAGCGAGAGCGCGCGGAGGTTCCCGTCGTCGTCGGCGAGGAACTCCTGCGTGTTCACCGAGTACAGGCGCTCGCCGCCCTCTTCGTGCGCCGACGAGACGCGGTAGATCATCGGGTAGGTCGGCCACGGGTTCGCGTCGGGACGCGCCTCCGGCGGCTTCGGCATGATCTCGAGCTGCGTCACCGATTTCGCGCCCTGGCGGTGCGCCGTGCCGACGCAGTCCGCGCCGGTGTCACCGCCGCCGATGACCACCACGTGCTTGCCCTCGGCACTGATCGGCGAGGTCTCCAGCTCACCGGAGGCGACCCGGTTCGCCGGGGGCAGGTACTCCATCGCCTGGTAGACGCCCTCGTGGTCGCGGCCGTCGATCGGCAGATCGCGCCACGCCGTCGCACCGCCCGCCAGCACCACCGCGTCGTAGGACCTCGTCAGTTCCTCGGCCGTGATGTCGACGCCGACGTTCACGCTCGTGCGGAACTCCGTGCCCTCCGCCCGCATTTGGTCCAGCCTGCGGTCGAGGCGGCGCTTCTCCATCTTGAACTCGGGGATGCCGTAGCGCAGCAGGCCACCGATCTTGTCGGCCCGCTCGAACACCACCACGTCGTGGCCCGCCCTGGTCAGCTGCTGCGCCGCGGCCAGCCCCGACGGACCGGACCCGACCACGGCGACCTTCTTGCCGGTGCGGGTTTCCGGCGGCTGCGGGGTGACCCAGCCCTCCTCGAAGGCGCGGTCGACGATCGAGATCTCGACGCGCTTGATCGTCACCGGGTCGTCGTTGATGCCGAGCACGCACGCGGTCTCGCACGGCGCCGGGCACAGCGTGCCGGTGAACTCCGGGAAGTTGTTGGTCGCGTGCAGCCGCTCGATCGCGTCGCGCCAGTCCTGGCGCCACACCAGCGTGTTCCACTCCGGGATGAGGTTTCCCAGCGGGCAACCCTGGTGGCAGAACGGGATGCCGCAGTCCATGCAGCGGCCCGCCTGCTTCTCCAGCTTCGTGGTCGCGAAGTCCTCGTAGACCTCGCGCCAGTCCATCAGCCGCAGCGGAACCGGCCGCCGGGTGGGAAGTTCCCGTTCAGTGGTCAGAAACCCTTTGGGGTCAGCCATGAGCGGCCTCCATGATCGCTTCGTTCACATCGCGGCCTTCACGCTCAGCAGCGGCCTGCGCCGCGAGCACCCGCTTGTAGTCCTTGGGCATGACCTTCGAGAACCGGTCGACACCGCTGTCCCAGTCGGCGAGCAGCGCGCGCGCCACGCTCGACTCCGTCTCCACGAAGTGCCGTTCCACGGTTTCCCGCAGGAAGTCCGCGTCGTCGCCGTCGAGCGGGTCGAGGTCGACCATCTCGCCGTTGACGCGGCCGCCGTCGAGGTCGAGCACGTAGGCGATGCCGCCGGACATGCCCGCCGCGAAGTTCCGCCCGGTCGGCCCGAGCACCACGACGCGCCCGCCGGTCATGTACTCGCACCCGTGGTCGCCGACGCCTTCGACGACCGCGACCGCGCCGGAGTTGCGCACGCAGAACCGTTCGCCGACCTTGCCGCGCAGGAACAGCTCGCCGCTCGTGGCGCCGTAGCCGATCACGTTGCCCGCGATGATGTGCTCCTCGGCGGCGAAGTGCGCGTCCGGCGACGGGCGCACCACGATCCGGCCGCCGGAAAGGCCCTTGCCGACGTAGTCGTTGCCGTCGCCGACGAGCCGCAGCGTGATCCCCTTCGGCACGAACGCGCCGAAGGACTGGCCCGCGGTACCGGTGAACGTCACGTCGATCGTGTCGTCGGGCAGGCCCTCACCGCCCCACCGCTTGGTCAGCTCGGAGCCGAGCATGGTGCCGACGGTCCGGTTGACGTTGCGGACGGGCAGTTCGAGGCGCACCTTGTCGCCCGAGCTGAGCGCGCCCTCGGCGAGCTGGATGAGCGTGTTGTCGAGCGCCTTGTCCAGGCCGTGGTCCTGCGCCACCACCTGGTGGCGGGCGGCGCGCGGCTCCAGCTCGGGCACGTGGAAGATCGGCGTCAGGTCGAGGCCCTCGGCCTTCCAGTGCTCGACGGCCCTGCGCTTGTCGAGCAGCTCCGCGTGCCCGACCGCCTCGGCGATCGACCGGAAACCCAGCTCCGCCAGGTACTCCCGGACCTCCTGCGCGATGAACTCGAAGAAGTTCACCACGTAGTCGGCCTTGCCGCTGAACTTGGCGCGCAGCTTGGGGTTCTGCGTCGCGACACCCACCGGGCAGGTGTCGAGGTGGCACACGCGCATCATGATGCAGCCCGACACCACCAGCGGCGCGGTCGCGAACCCGAACTCCTCGGCGCCGAGCAGCGCCGCGATGATCACGTCGCGGCCGGTCTTGAGCTGGCCGTCGGTCTGCACCACGATCCGGTCGCGGAGCCGGTTCGCCAGCAGCGTCTGCTGCGTCTCGGCGAGGCCCAGCTCCCACGGGCCGCCCGCGTGCTTGATCGACGAGAGCGGCGAAGCGCCCGTCCCGCCGTCGTGACCGGAGATCAGCACGACGTCCGCGTGCGCCTTGGACACACCGGCGGCGACCGTGCCGACGCCGACCTCGGACACCAGCTTCACGTGGATGCGGGCGTCCGGGTTGGCGTTCTTGAGATCGTGGATGAGCTGCGCGAGGTCTTCGATCGAGTAGATGTCGTGGTGCGGCGGCGGGGAAATCAGCCCGACGCCGGGGGTGGAGAACCGCGTCTTCGCGATCCACGGGTACACCTTCGCGCCGGGCAGCTGCCCGCCTTCGCCCGGCTTCGCGCCCTGCGCCATCTTGATCTGGATGTCGTCGGCGTTGACCAGGTACTCACTGGTGACGCCGAACCGTCCACTTGCGACTTGCTTCACGGCGGAGCGCCGCTCCGGGTCGTAGAGGCGTTCCGGGTCTTCGCCGCCCTCGCCGGTGTTCGACTTGCCGCCGAGGCGGTTCATCGCGATCGCCAGGGTCTGGTGCATCTCCATCGAGATCGAGCCGTAGGAGATCGCGCCGGTGGCGAACCGCTTGACGATCTCGGAAACCGGTTCGACCTCTTCGATCGGCACCGGCGGGCGCTCGCCGCTCTTGAAGTCGAACAGCCCGCGCAGCGTCAGCAGCTTCTCGGACTGGTCGTTGACCGCCTTCGTGTACTCCTTGAAGACGTCGTACTTCCCGGCCCGCGTCGAATGTTGCAGCTTGAACACGGTCTGCGGGTTGAACAGGTGCGGCTCGCCCTCGCGGCGCCACTGGTAGTCGGCACCGGTTTCGAGTTCGCGGTGGCTCGCGCGCACGCCGTCGCGCGGGTAGGCGCGGCGATGGCGCTCGTGCACCTCGTCCGCCAGCGTCTCGAACCCGACCCCGCCGAGGCGGGAAGTCGTTCCGGTGAAACAGTTTTCGATGACTTCTTCGCCGAGCCCGATCGCCTCGAAGATCTGCGCGCCGGTGTAGGACGCGACCGTCGAGACGCCCATCTTCGACATCGTCTTGCGGACGCCCTTGCCGAGCGCCTTGATCAGGTTCCGCGTCGCGTGCTTCGCGTCGACACCGGGAATCAGGCCCTGCTGAGCCATTTCCTCGACGGTCGCCATCGCCATGTACGGGTTGACCGCGGCCACCCCGTACCCGATGAGCAGCGCGATGTGGTGCACCTCGCGCGCGTCGCCGGACTCGACGACGAGCCCGACCTGGGTGCGGGTCTTCTCGCGCACCAGGTGGTGGTGCACCGCGCCGGTCAGCAGCAGCGACGGGATCGCCGCGTGCTTCTCGTCGACACCGCGGTCCGACAGCACGATGAGCCGCGCGCCGTCCTCGATCGCTTCGGACACCTCGGCGCGGATTTCGTCGAGCCTGCGCACGAGCGCCTCGCCGCCGCCGTCGACGTCGTACCGGCCCAGCACGGTGACCGCCTGGAACTCCGGGAGATCGCCGTCGTCGTTGGCGTGCACCAGTTTCGCCAGCTCGTCGTTGTCCAGCACCGGGAACGGCAGCACGATCCGCCGGCAGGATTCCGCGCTGGCGTCGAGCAGGTTCGGCTCCGCGCCGAGCTGCGTGCCGAGCGCGGTCACCAGCTCCTCGCGGATCGCGTCCAGCGGCGGGTTCGTGACCTGGGCGAAGAGCTGGATGAAGTAGTCGAAGAGCTGCCTCGGCCTGCTGGACAGCGAGGCCAGCGGCGAGTCGTTGCCCATCGACCCGATCGGCTCCGCGCCGGTGCGGGCCATCGGCTGCAGCAGCACGTCGAGTTCTTCTTCGGTGTAGCCGAACGCCTGCTGGCGGCGGACCAGCGAATGGTGCGTCGGCACTTCGCGGTCGCGTTCGGGCAGATCGTCCAGGTGCAGCAAGCCCTTTTCGACCCACTCGCCGTACGGGTGCTCCGCGGCGAGCCCGCCCTTGATCTCCTCGTCGTCGATGATCCGGCCCTCGGCGGTGTCGACGAGGAACATGCGGCCGGGTTCGAGCCTGCCCTTGCGGACGATGTTCGACGGTTCGATCTCCAGCACGCCGACCTCGCTGGCCAGCACCACGAGCCCGTCCTCCGTCACCCAGTACCGCGCGGGGCGCAGGCCGTTGCGGTCGAGCACCGCGCCGATCTGGGTGCCGTCGGTGAACGACACCAGCGCGGGGCCGTCCCACGGTTCCATCAGCGTCGAGTGGAACTCGTAGAAGGCGCGGCGCCGGTGGTCCATTTCCTCGTGGTTTTCCCACGCCTCGGGGATCATCATCAGCACCGAGTGCGGCAGGCTCCGGCCGCCGAGGTGCAGCAGTTCGAGCACTTCGTCGAAGGACGCCGAGTCGCTCGCGCCGCGCGTGATGATCGGGTAGATCCGCTCCAGCTCGCCGGGGATGAGTCCTGATTGGAGCATCGACTCGCGCGCGTCCATCCAGTTCCGGTTGCCGCGCAAGGTGTTGATCTCGCCGTTGTGCGCGACGTACCGGTACGGGTGTGCCAGCGGCCACGACGGGAAGGTGTTGGTGGAGAACCGCGAGTGCACGAGCCCGATCGCGCTCACCACGCGCTCGTCGGAAAGGTCGTCGAAGAACAGTTCGACCTGCGGCTCGGTGAGCATTCCTTTGTAGACGATCGTGCGCGAGGAAAGGCTGGGGAAGTACGCGCCGGTGGTGCCGTCCACATCGGCCTCGGCGAGTTCGTGTTCGACCCGCTTGCGCACGCAGAACGCGAGCCGTTCCAGTGCCAGGTCCCGCACGCCGGGTTCGCGCGCGGAAAGGAAGAGCTGCGTGAAGTACGGCATCGTGGTCGCGGCCGTCGGCCCGCAGTGCTCGGCGTGCACCGGCAGTTCGCGCCAGCCGAGCACCTGCATGCCCTCTTCGGCGGCGATGCGCTCGATCGTCGTCATCGCGCGGCCGCGGCACTTCTCGTCCCTCGGCAGGAAGGCGGTGCCGACCGCGTAGGCGCCCGGCTCGGGCAGGGTGAAGTCCACGACCTCGCGGTAGAAGGCGTCGGGGACCTGGATGAGGATCCCGGCCCCGTCGCCGGTCTCCGGTTCGGCGCCCCTGGCGCCGCGGTGTTCGAGGTTGCGCAGCGCGACCAGCGCCTTGCGCACGATGCTGTGGTCCCGTCGTCCGGCGAGATCGGCCACGAAGGCCACACCGCAGGCGTCGTGCTCGTACTGTTCGTCGTACAGCCCTTCTCGGGGCTGAAGTGCGTGGCGGGTCACGGCTGGCCGCCTCCCAAGGCGTCGGCGCGACCGAGTTCACCCGAAAGTGCGGGATTCCGGAGAATCCGCCGCACTGGCTAACGGGGCCACTCGGGACCGCGATTGGTCAGTCGAGAGATGCGTGAGCTCCTGGCGGGCTCTGAAGCGGGAACGCCCGCAGGCATCATCGAGGCCACACTGCGCTGGGTGGCCGATGGACACACGTCATTGTGCGTCGCACTGGCTGTACGCGCCGGGTCGCTGACCCGATGTGGTGGTGGGCCTCCGACGGCGCGGTCCTTCCTCCCCGGGTTCGCCGGGTCTAACGACGATAGTGTGAATTCGCTGTTACCGACATACGTCGCTCGACGCGCGTGGGAAATGCCACGTCTGCGTTGACTTGTTGCCGAACGGTCCACATCGCGGGCCAGTGTGTCTCGGCACCTGGAACAGTACCGCGATGACCTGCTTCTTTCCACTGAACGGATACCAGCCAGTAGGACCAGTGTGCCCGCAGGTCCGCATCGTGTGTCCGTTTTGCGGCCTTGCCCAGCTCTCACGTCCCGTAATCAGACTGTGACTATCTGGCTCAATGAGAAGCTGCCCAGGTGGATGACGAGTACCGCACCGTAGCCGGCGCGACCGTGCACGAGATCGAAGTGCGCCGCTCGCGGTTCCTGTGCGCGCTCGCGCCGGTGGACACCGAAGAGCGGGCGCGCGAGGTGATCGCCGCCCGCCGCAAGGCCGAGCCCGCGGCCCGGCACCACTGCCACGCCTTCGTGCTCGGCGCCGACGGCAGGACCCAGCGGTCGAACGACGACGGCGAGCCCGCGGGCACGGCGGGCGCGCCCATGCTCGAAGTGCTCCGCCGCCGCGAGCTGACGAACACGGTCGCCGTGGTCACGCGCTACTTCGGCGGCGTGCTGCTCGGCGCGGGCGGGCTCATCCGGGCCTACGGGCAGGCGGTCGCCGACGCGCTCGACGAGGCGGGCACCGCGCGGTACCGGCGGTTGCGGGTGCTCGCGGTGACCGTGGACTACGGCAGGGCGGGCCGGATGGAGAACGACCTCCGCGAGTCGCCGTATCCCGTGCAGGGCACGTCCTTCGGCGCGCAGGCCAGGTTCGAGGTAGGGGTCCGCGAGAGCGAGCGGGACGAGTTCGCGCGCTGGCTCGCCGACCGGACCGGCGGCGCCGCGCGAGCCGAAGAAGCAGGCGAACACTGGGTGCGCCTGGACCCGTGACTCCTGGCGCCGCTCCGTGATGCCCCGAAAGTGGCCTTCGGGGCATCGAGCGCCCCGAAGGCCACCCTTCGGGGCACGTGCCTCGCGGTGTTCGGGCGCGCGAGGGGTGGATTTGTGTCGTCTAGCGCCCCGAAGGTCACCCTCGGGGCATCGGCAGCCCCGCCCGCACATCTGCGAGGGCCGAAAAAGTGGCGCTAGAGTCCCCGAGGGTGGCCTTCGGGGAACCAAGCGGAGCCCCCGCCGCCGATCTCGCGGAACCCCCGCGACGCGCGCCCGCCATCACTGTGGCTTTCGGAGCACGTGCATCGCGAGAGTCCTGAGCCGGGCGCGGGGGAGCGCCCCGGTGTGGTGCCGGGTCGACGCGTCACTCGCCCCCAGACAAGCACGCGTCACCGCGCCGGACACCACACCGGGGCGCTGTTGTACCCCCGGGGCGAGACTTACCGCGGGGTGGCCGCCGTGGTCGCGGCCATCCCTTGCTCGCGTGAAGCTTTCAGGCGGCGATCGTGGCGGAGAGGTAGGCGGCCAGCGCGGCCGTGCCCGCTTCGCTGATGATCGCCGGTACCCGCTCGCCTGCCCGCCCCGCGCGGACCGGGACGATGAAGCCGCGGTTGGCGAGCTGGTGTGCGGTGGTCTGGTCGCAGCAGGCGAGCCCGTCGATGAACAGGTCCGGCTCGGAGCTGCAGGTGATTTCGGCAGTGCCCAGCGCCACCGCGCGGAGGGTGGCGCGTTCCCGATAGTTCAGTTCGCTCTCCTGAGGCATCTTGTGCCTCCTCCCTGTACCCCCAGTAAAACTCGGGACTACGACAGTTTCGGGTACCGCCGACGGTATGTCTCGAATCTCGAGGAGATTTAGGGAACATTTAGGGGTATTCCCCGACCTTCGTCGGGTACTGGGGGTGCGCCGGGAAAGCGGCCTCCACCAGGGGTGCGGACGGACCGTGAGCGCGCGCTCGCCCGTCGTGGTCTGGACCAGCCGGTCAGGAAGGCCCGCCGTCGAGGGTGACGGTGCCCAGCGAGGTGAATTGGGCCGCGACGCGCCCGCCCGCGGGCGGTGGCACCGCGTCGGTCATCCCGCCGGTGAGCACCACCCAGCCCGCTTCGAGCCGTGAACCCCGTTCACCGAGCAGGTTCGCGGCGAGCGCGAGCGCTTCGGCGGGGTGGCCGTGCACCGCGGCGCCGGTCGCACTGTCCACAACGGACCCGTCGGCTTCGAGGAGGCAGGCTTCGAGCGCGAGGTCCAGACCGCGCGGTGCGGCGGCGACGGAGCCGAGCGTGAACAGGCTCGACGACCCGTTGTCGGCGACCACGTCGGAGAGAGCGAACCGGAAATCGGTGAACCGGCTGTCGATCACTTCGAGCCCGCCGTGCACGGTGTCGACGGCGGCCAGCGCGGCCGCCGCGGTGATCCCCGGCCCGGCCAACGGGCGGCCGAGCACGAACGCGATCTCGGGTTCCACGCGCGGGTGGATCAGCCCGGCCCTCGGCAGCGGGGCACCGGCGGGCAGCAGCATCGCGTCGGTGAGCCACGCGACGATCGGCCGGTCGACGCCCATCCGCTCGCGTTTGGCCTTCGAGGTCAGCCCGAGCTTCACGCCGACGACCCGTTCGCCGCGCGCCACCCGGATCCGCAGCGCTTCGTCCTGCACGGCGTAGGCGGTGGACAGGTCGAGTTCCGCCCACTCCTCGGTGAGCATCGGCCGCGCGGTCGCCGTGCGCTGCGCTTCCAGCAGTGCTTCGGCCGCGCCGGGGACGGTCCACTCACTCATCGGGCGTCCTCCCGGTCGAAGACGGCGGTGACCGTGCCGAGCCCGGCGACCGCGGCGACCACGGTGTCACCGGGGGAGACCCCGATCGCGCCGGTCATCGACCCGGGCAGGATCACGTGCCCCGGTTCGAGGCTGACGCCGAGCGGGCCGACGGTGTTCGCGAGCCACACCAGCGCGTTGAGCGGCGAGCCGAGCACCGCGCCGCCGGCCCCGGTCGCGGCGAGCGCGCCGTTCGAGTGCAGCGTGCAGCCAGCCAACCGAAGGTCCACTGTGGACAACAGGGTCGGCCTGCTGCCGAGCACCACCCCGCCCGACGACGCGTTGTCCGCCACGGTGTCCACAATGGAGATCCGCCAGTCGGCGATCCGCGAGTCCACGATCTCCAGCGCGGGCAGGACGAAGTCCACCGCGCGCACCGCGTCGGCCGCGGTCACCCCCGGCCCGGTCAGCTCGCGGTGCAGCACGAACGCGATCTCCGGCTCGATCCTCGGCTGCAGGTAACCGCCGTGCGGGATCGGCTGGTGCTCGAGGTGGAACATGCCGCCGGTCAGGTGGCCGTAGTCCGGCTGGTCGACGCCCATCTGCCGCTGCATGGCGGCCGAGGCCAGCCCGACCTTGTGGCCCTTGACCACCTCGCCCGCCCCTTCCCACGCGCGGACCTGGGCGAGCTGGATCCGGTAGGCGTCGGCCAGCGTCGCGCCGGGATGGGATTCGACGATCGGCCGGATCGGGGTGCCGGAGGCGTAGGCGCGCCCGAGCGCACCCGCCGCGTCCCGCACGGAGGCGTCGTCCATGGTCGCGACTCTGCTCGGAGCGCCCGGCGCGTGCAACACGATTGTTCCACTGGGCGGAACAGGAACAATGGGGCTCGTGCACGAACGACTTCGGCGGCGGCTGAGCGACCGGGTGGCGGGCGAGGTTTCCTTCGACGCGGGGAGCCTGGCGCTCTACACCACGGACGCCTCCAACTACCGGCACGTCCCGGCGGGCGTCGTGCGGCCGAGAACCCTCGACGACGTGCACGCGACCGTCGCCACCTGCCGCGAGCTGGGCGTGCCGCTGACCGCGCGCGGCGGCGGCACCAGCGTCGCGGGGAACTCGTGCGGGCCCGGCCTGATCCTCGACTTCTCACGCCACCTCGGCGGGGTCCGCGAACTCGATCCGGCCGCGCGCCGGGCACGCGTCGAACCGGGCACGGTCCTCGACGACCTCCAGGCACTCGCCGCCCCGCACGGCCTGCGGTTCGGGCCGGACCCGTCGACGCACAGCCGCTGCACGATCGGCGGCATGATCGGCAACAACGCGTGCGGCTCGCATTCGGTCGCCTGGGGTCGCACCGCGGACACCGTGTCCGGAATGGACGTGCTGCTGCCCGACGGGACCGCGCTCGCCGTCGGCGCCACCACACCGTCCGAAGTGGACCGGCGGACCGCGCTCGGCGGTACCGAGGGCCGCGTGTTCACCGAGCTGCGGTCGCTGGTGCGGGACAACCTCGCGCTGCTGCGCACCGAACTGTCGACCTGGCCCCGCCGCGTTTCCGGGTACGGCCTCGAACACCTGCTCCCGGAGAACGGGTTCGACGTCGCGAAGGCGCTCGTCGGCAGCGAGGGCACGTGCGTCACGGTGCTCGGCGCGACGCTCGACCTCGCCGAGCTGCCACGGCACAAAGTGCTTGCGGTACTGGGGTTTCCGTCCGATGTCGCGGCCGCCGACGCGGTGCCCGCGATCCTTCCGTGGTCCCCGCTGACCGTCGAGGGCGTCGACGCCGAGCTGGTCGCGCTGCTCGCCCGCGGCGGTGGCGACCTCCCGCCGGGCGGCGCGTGGCTGTTCGTGGAGTTGGCCGGTGAGACGCTCGCCGACGCCGAGCAGCGGGCGAAGGAGTTGGCGAAGGACCTGTCGGGCCAGCTCACCGGGCACCTCGTGCTGACCGATCCGGCCGCGCAGCGCAGGCTCTGGCGCATCCGTGAGGAAGGCGCCGGGCTCGCGACCAGGCTCGCCGGTGGCGCCGAGGCGTGGCCTGGCTGGGAGGACGCGGCGGTGCCACCGGAACGGCTCGGCGCGTACCTGCGTGATTTCAAGGACCTGATGCGCGAGCACGGCAGGCGCAGCGTCGTGTACGGCCATTACGGCGAGGGCTGCCTCCACATGCGACTGGACTTCGATCTGCTTTCCGGGAAAGGAAAAGCGGGCTTCCGCGTGTTCCTCGAACAGGCCGCGGATCTCGTCGCCGCGCACGGCGGTTCGCTTTCCGGTGAGCACGGCGACGGGCAGGCGCGGTCCGAGCTGCTGTCGCGGATGTACTCGCGCGAGGTGCTCGACCTGTTCGCGCGCTTCAAGGGGATCTTCGACCCGGACGGCATGATGAACCCCGGCATCCTCGTCGACCCGCGCCCGATCGACGCGGATCTCCGCCTGCGCCGGGCACCCGCGTCGATGGAGTCGGTGACCTTCCTCGGGTACCCGGAGGACCACGGCAGTTTCGGCGAAGCCATGCGCCGGTGCGTCGGCGTCGGCAAGTGCCGCAACACCAGTGGCGGCGGGGTCATGTGCCCGAGCTACCGGGCCACGCGCGAGGAGAAGCATTCGACGCGGGGGCGCGCGCACCTGCTCGCCGAGATGATCAACGGCGAGGTGATCACCGACGGCTGGCGCTCGGAGGAGGTGCGCGAAGCGCTCGACCTGTGCCTGTCGTGCAAGGGCTGCCTCTCGGACTGCCCGGTCGATGTCGACATGGCGACCTACAAGGCCGAGTTCTACCACCAGCACTACCGCGGCAGGCTCCGCCCGGCGTCGCACTATTCGATGGGCTGGCTGCCGCTGTGGCTGCGGTTGGCCGCGCTCGCGCCCCGCGCGGCCAACCGGGTCACCGCGAGCCGGGTTTCGGCGTTGCTCAAACGGCTCGGCGGGATCGCACCCGAACGCGAGCTGCCGTTGTTCGCCCCGCGCCCGTTCACGAAGGCGCGGGCCGATTTGCGCGGCGCGCGGCCGGGCACCGGGAAACCGGTCGTGCTGTGGCCGGACTCGTTCAACAACTACTTCACCCCCGACGTCCTCGACGCGGCGGCGGAGGTGCTGACCGCGGCCGGGTACCACGTGGTGTTGCCACACAAGGGCGTCTGCTGCGGGCTGACCTGGATGTCCACCGGTCAGCT
The DNA here is from genome assembly GCF_018736145.1 of Amycolatopsis sp. CA-230715. Taxonomy (GTDB): domain Bacteria; phylum Actinomycetota; class Actinomycetes; order Mycobacteriales; family Pseudonocardiaceae; genus Amycolatopsis. Next base: position 1,791,223 of record NZ_CP059997.1, on the reverse strand, counting down.
CGGCACCGCGCGCAAGGTGCTCACCAGGAGCCTCGCCGTGCTGAAGCCGTATCTCGACGCGGGTTACGACGTGGTGGGGCTGGAACCGAGCTGCACCGCGCTGTTCCGCGGCGATCTTCCCGCGCTGCTGCCGGGCGATCCGACCGCGGAGCTGCTCGCGTCGCGGACGAAGACCTTCGCCGAGGTGATCGCCGGTGCACCGCTTCCACTCGGCTCGCTCGACGTGGACGCGATCACGCAGGTGCACTGCCACCAGCACGCCGTGCTCGGGTTCGACGCGGACGAACAGGTGCTGGCCATGGCCGGGGTCCGGAACTCCACTTTGGACTCCGGCTGCTGCGGGCTGGCCGGGAACTTCGGCTTCGAACGCGGGCACTACGCGGTGTCGGTCGCCTGCGCCGAGGACCGGATGCTGCCCGCGATCCGGGCCGCGGACGCGGCCACGCTGGTCGTTTCGGACGGGTTCAGCTGCCGGACGCAGATCGCGGGGGAGTCCGAGCGCACCGCCGTGCACCTCGCCGAAGTGCTGCGCCGCGCCCACCGCCTCCACCAGGACGGGGACCTCGCATGACCGCACTCCCGCTCGACGGCGTCGTCGTGGTGGCGCTCGAACAGGCCGTCGCCGCGCCGTTCGCGACCAGGCAGCTCGGCGACCTCGGCGCGCGCGTGATCAAGATCGAGCGACCAGGCACCGGTGACTTCGCGCGCGCCTACGACGAAACCGTGCACGGGCAGTCGAGCCATTTCGTCTGGCTCAACCGCAACAAGGAGAGCATCGCGCTCGACCTCAAGGACGAGGCGGACCGCGCGGTCGCGGCCGGGCTCGTCGCGAAGGCGGACGTGTTCGTGCAGAACCTCGCCCCCGGCGCGTCCGCGCGGCTCGGCCTCGACGCGGAGACCGTCCGCGCCGCGAACCCCGGCCTGGTCGTGTGCACGATCAGCGGGTACGGGTCGAGCGGGCCGTACCGGGAGAAGAAGGCGTACGACCTGCTCGTGCAGTGCGAGGCGGGGGTCGTGTCGCTGACCGGGACCCCGGAGGCGCCCGCGAAGGCGGGTATCCCGGTGGCCGACATCGCCGCCGGGATGTACGCCTACAGCGGCATACTGGCCGCGCTGTACGAGCGGGAGCGCACCGGCGCCGGTGCCTCGCTCGAAGTGTCCATGTTGGACTCCCTCGCCGAATGGGCCGGTTTTCCCTACTACTTCGCCAACTACGGCGGAACCCAGCCGCAGCGCAACGGAGCGAAGCACGCGGCGATCGCGCCGTACGGACCGTACACAGTGGACGACGGCGTGGTGTTCATCGGTGTGCAGAACCACCGCGAATGGCTCGCGCTGTGCGAAAAGGTCCTCGGCACCCCGGAGCTGGCCGTGGACGAGCGGTTCGCCGGGAACACCGCGCGCGTCGCCAACGACGCCGAACTGACGGCCATCATCGAAGGCGCGCTCGCGAAGGTTCCCGCCGCCGAGGTGGAGTCGCGTTTGGACGCCGCGGGGATCGCGAACGCCCGCATGCGCACCATGGCGGAGTTCGCCGACCACCCCCAGCTCTCCGCGAGGAACCGCTGGCGCCGGGTCGGCACTCCCGCCGGTGAGGTGAGCGCGCTGATACCGCCCGGCGTGCCTCCCGGCCGCGAACCGCGGATGGACCCCGTCCCGGCGCTGGGGGAGCATTCCGACGCCATTCGCGCCGAATTCGGGTTCGCATGAGCGCCCTGCCGCCCGACTACGACTCCGAGCCGTGCCGGTGGCAGGGCTGGCGATCGAGCCGGGACGTGCACGACCTCATCGCTCCGGAGCTGCACGGTCCCGTCCTCGACATCGGATGCGGCGAAGGCAGGCTCGCGTCCTCGCTCGGCGACGACGTCTCGTGGGTCGGCGTCGACTCGTCACCGAACCAGCTGGCGGCGAATCCGCACCGGCCGGTGGTGCTGGCGGACATGGGGGCGCTTCCCTTCCACGACAACACCTTCGCCGAAGTGACCCATCTGTGGTGCCTCTACCACGTCACCGAGCCGAGGCGCGCGGTCGCCGAGGCGGCTCGCGTGCTCCGCCCCGGCGGCACCTACTACGCCTGCACCTCGTCGCGGCGCAACGACCCCGAACTCATGCCGGAGGGCTACCCCGCCACGACGTTCGACGCCGAGGACGCGGCCGAAATCGTGGGCACCGCGTTCGCGGACGTCTCCGTCGAACACTGGAACCGAGCGTTCTTCCCGATCGAAACGCGGGAAGAACTTCGAGCGTACTGCCGTCACCACTACGTGCCCGCCGACCGGGCGGAACGGCCGGACCTGCCGCTGTGGCTGACGAAGCGGGGCTGCCTCGTCCGGGCCGTGAAGGGGTAGTGGTCAGGTCAGGCGGACCGACACGTTCCCGGTGAAGCGGCCGTCGAGCAGGTCCATCAGTGCCCGCGGCGCTGCCTCGATCCCGCCGTCCACCACCGTGTGCGGGTGGACCATGCCTTCGCCCAGCCAGCGGGAAAACAGCGCGGGCCATTCGGCGAAGACGTCCCAGCGGTGGTGCAGCGCGAAGCCGCGGATCGTCAGGTCCTTCACCACCGCGGCGCCGGTGTCCAGTCGTGGCCATGGCGCGCCCGCTTGGGTGGCGAGCGCGCCGCAGAGGGCGAAGCGGGCGTGGTCGGCCGCGATCTCGACCGCCGCTTCGAACTGGGCTCCGCCGACGAGGTCGAAGTAGACGCTGACGCCCTCCGGCGCGGCCGCGCGCAGCGCCGCGACGAGATCGTCGTCGTGGTAGTCGACGGCGTCGTCGAAGCCGAGTTCGTCGACCAGCCAACGGCATTTCGCCGGGGAGCCCGCGGTGCCGAGCACCCGTGCGGCCCCGAGCCTGCGGGCGATCTGCCCCGCCAGCGAGCCGACGCCCCCTGCCGCTCCCGACACGAGCACGACGTCGCCTTCGGTCACCGCGGCGACGTCCCGCATGCCCAGCAGCGCGGTCGCCCCGTTGCGGGCAGCGAGGTGGTAGCAGGGCTCGGGCAACGCGGCGGGGTCGAGCACGGTCGCCTCCGCCGTGTCGGCGTAATCGGCCCACGGTCCGCGGAAGGTGACGAGATCCCCGACGCCGATGTCCGCGGCACCGGTTGCGACGACCCTGCCGACCACGTCCGAAACCAGCGGACGGCCGAGGTCGAACTGCGGGATGGGCACGTCGCTTTCGGGTTCCATGAGCGCGCGGAGCACGGCCACGATTCCCACGTATTCGTTGCGTACCACCACGTGGCCGGGTTCGGGCGGCGCGAGCGGCACCTCGGCGACGCGGAATTCGTCACCGGTGAGCTTTCCTCGCGGGCGGGCGGCGAGCTGGATCTGGCGGGCGGTCCGCGGCAGGCTGTCCGGCATTCCCCCACCCTGCACGGTCAACCGCGGTTGAGGGCAACGCTCACTCTTCGACGCGTTCGAGAAGGGTGCGGGAGGCGTCCAGCACGAGCTTGACGATCCGGTCGGCGTCGGCACCGGCGAGCGGGTCCTTTTCGGAGATGTCCCGCAGGAACGTGATGCCGACGAGCCAGGCGAGCACGAGGTCGGCGCGCAGGTCGGCGTCTTCGGCGTCGGTGAGGGACGCCAGCGCGCGCGTGTAGTCCTCGCCGAGGCGGCGGCGGGTGGCGGAGGCCGCTTCGTTGTTGCCCGTCGAGCGGAGGAACACCCGCAGCGTGTGGTTCCGCTCGCCGCCGGTTTCGGAGGTGAGCAGGTTGCGCAGCACGGTTTCCAGGAGCAGCCCGGGTTTCGTGGTGGCGATCTGCTCGTGCCCGCCGCGGGCGATCGCCTCTTCGAACAGCGACTCCTTCGAGCCGAAGTAGCGGAACAGCAGCGCCTGGTTGACGCCGGCTTCCTTCGCGATGTCGCGCACGGTCGTCCGGTCGAAGCCGCGGGCGGCGAACATCGCGGTGGCCGCGTCGAGCAGCGCTTCGCGCGTCGCCGCGGAGTCGCGACGCCGTGCCCGCTGCTCTTCGGTCACCGAATCCACCTCGAAACGCGCTTCGCCGGTCAAGGCGGACACCGTAACCCGTGTTCCTCCGGTAATGGCGTTGACGCGAACAGTCACCGCGCCTACCTTTGTAAGCAGCTGCTTACATCGCCGACGAGGAGCTGCCCGTGACCACCACGTCCGAACCCGTCGCCTATCCGTTCAACGAAGCCGAAGGGCTGGACCTGAACGAGGCCTACACCGCCGCGCGCGAGGCCGAGGGCCTCATCCGGGTCAAACTGCCGTTCGGGGAGCCGTCCTGGCTCGCGACGCGCTGGGCCGACGCCAGGCTCGTGCTCGGCGACCGCCGGTTCAGCAGGGCGGCCGCGGCGCTGCACGACCCGCCGCGTTCGCAGCCTTCCGCGCAGCAGCAAGGCATCCTGGCGATGGACCCGCCGGACCACACCCGGCTGCGCACCCTCGTCACGAAGGCGTTCACCGTGCGGCGCGTCGAGGAACTGCGCCCCCGCGTGCGCGAGCTCGCCGAAGGGTTCGTCGACGACATGATCGCGAAGGGCCCGCCCGCCGATCTGGTGGAGGACTTCGCGCTTTCCCTTCCGGTGGCGGTCATCTGCGAGCTGCTCGGCGTGCCGACCGCGGACCGTCCCCAGTTCCGCGTGTGGAGCGACGGCGCGCTGTCCACCAGCAGCCTCACCGCCGCCGAGTTCGAGCAGAACCGCGAGGAGCTGCGCGACTACATGCGCGGCCTCATCGCGCAGCACCGCGAGCACCCCGCCGACGACCTGATGACCGCGCTCATCGAGGCCCGCGACGACCACGACCGGCTCACCGAGCTGGAACTGGTCGACATGTGCGTCGGCATCCTCGTCGCCGGCCACGAGACGACCGCGACCCAGATCCCGAACTTCCTCTACGTGCTGCTGGAAAATCCCGAGCGGCTCGCCGAGCTGCGCGCCGATCCCGGCGTGCTCCCGGCGGCGGTGGAGGAGCTGATGCGGTTCGTCCCGATCGGCGCCGGCGCCAGTTTCCCGCGCTACGCCACCGAAGACGTCGAAGTCGGGGGCGTGCTGGTCAAGGCGGGCGAACCGGTGCTAGTCGCGGTGGGCGCGGCGAACCGGGACAGGCTGCGCTTCGACGCGCCCGAAGAGGTGAAGTTCGACCGCGACGGCGCGCAGCACCTCGGGTTCGGGCACGGCGTGCACCACTGCCTCGGCGCGCCGCTGGCGAGGGTCGAGCTGCAGGAGGCGCTGCGCGTGCTGTCCGCGCGGCTGCCCGGCCTGTATCTTTCGGGCGACATCGTCTGGAAGACGCAGATGCTCGTGCGCGGTCCGCGCACGATGCCGGTGGGATGGTGACGAACGTGAGCTGGCGGGTGGAAGTCGACGGGGCGACGTGCATTTCCTCGGGAATGTGCGCGGCGCTCGCGCCGGACAAGTTCGAACTCGGTAACGAGCACGCTGTCGCGCTGCGGCCGGAGGTGGACGAGGACGAGGAAGTGCTCGACGTCGCCGACTCGTGCCCGGCGATGGCGATCACCGTGACCGGTGGTGGAAAGGTGCTCGGCCCACGCCCCTGAGCAAGGGCGGATCGGCCGTCTCGCCCACGCTGTGGTGTGACCGGTGAGACGGCCGGACGAACTGCGAAGATCGGTTTCCCGGCTAGGATCGGGACAATGACAACGGTTGCGGACCAGCTCATCGACGTCCTCCTCCAGGCAGGGGTCCGGCGCATCTACGGTGTCGTCGGCGACAGCCTCAACCCGGTGGTCGACGCGATCCGGCGCAGCGGCGGCTCGGCAAACGGCGGTATCGACTGGGTGCACGTGCGCAACGAGGAGGCGGGCGCGTTCGCCGCGGCCGCCGAGGCCCAGCTCACCGGCCAGCTCGCGGTGTGCGCGGGCAGCTGCGGCCCCGGCAACCTGCACCTGCTGCAGGGCGTGTTCGACGCGCACCGCTCGGGCGCTCCGGTGCTGGCGATCGCGTCGCACATCCCAGCCGCCCAGATCGGCACCGGGTTCTTCCAGGAAACCCATCCCCAGCACCTCTTCCAGGAGTGTTCCCACTACTGCGAACTGGTCAGCAGGCCGGAGCAGATGCCGAGGCTCGCGCGCATCGCCGTGCAGAACGCCGTCGGCAGGCGCGGGGCCGCCGTGCTCGTGCTGCCCGGCGACGTCGCGCACGAACAGGCCGTGCACCCGACCGGGACGAGCGGGGTCCTCGGCACCCCGCCCGCGATCCTGCCCGCCGACGACGACGTGGCGCGCCTCGCCGAGCGGATCGAGCGCGCCGACAAGATCATGATCATGGCGGGCGCCGGCTGCCGCGACGCGCACGACGAGGTCGTCCAGCTCGCCGACACCATCGGTGCCCCGGTCGGGCATTCCTTGCGCGGCAAGGAGTTCATCCAGTACGACAACCCGTTCGACGTCGGGATGAGCGGACTGCTCGGCTACGGCGCCTGCTACGACGCGATGCACGCCGCCGATCTCGTGCTGCTGCTCGGCACGGACTTCCCGTACGACAACTTCCTGCCCCAGGCCAACACCGTGCAGGTGGACATCGACGCGGCGCGGATCGGCCGCCGCAGCGTGCTCGAATTCGGCGTGCTCGGCGACGTCGGCGCGACCATCGGCGCCGTGCTTCCGAAGCTGACCAGGCGCACCGACCGCACCTTCCTGAACGAGATGCTGCACCGGCACGAGCGCGGGCTGCAGAAGGTCGTCGACGCCTACACGAAGAACGTCGAGAAGCACGTGCCGATCCACCCCGAGTACGTGGCGGACGTCCTCGACGACGAAGCGAGCGAAGACGCCGTGTTCACCGTGGACACCGGGATGTGCAACGTCTGGTCCGCGCGGTACGTCACGCCGAACGGGCGGCGCAGGCTGCTCGGGTCGTTCGTGCACGGCAGCATGGCGAACGCGCTGCCGCACGCGATCGGCGCGCAGGCGGCGGACTCCTCGCGGCAGGTGATCGCGATGGCGGGCGACGGCGGCCTGTCCATGCTGCTCGGCGAACTGCTGACGCTGCGGACGCACGCGCTGCCGGTGAAGGTCGTGGTGTTCAACAACTCCTCGCTCGGCATGGTGAAGCTCGAAATGCTGGTGGACGGGCTGCCCGAGTACGGCACCGACCACGAGCACGTGAACTTCGCCGCGATCGCGCAGGGCGCCGGGATCCACGCGCGGCGAGTGGAGAACCCGGCCGACATCCGCGACGGCATCAAGGACCTGCTCGCGCACGACGGCCCCGCCCTGCTCGACGTGGTGACCGACCCGAACGCGCTGTCGATCCCGCCGAACATCACCGCCGCGCAGGTCAAGGGGTTCGCACTGGCGGTGAGCCGTACCGTGCTCAGCGGCGGCGTAGGCAAGATGCTCCAGCTCGCGAAGTCCAACCTTCGCAACGTGCCGAGGCCTTAGCGATTTTTTCGCGCGCGGCAAGCACGGATGTCATGGGTCGAGAGGTGACATCGCGTCACTGGCCGAGGTGTACCACTGCTGCTGTGCTCATGAGCAGAACGTTGTTCACAGGCACAGGAGGAGCACATGCGGAAGTCCGTTCTCGCCGCCGTCGCCATGTTGGTGGTGACAGCCGCGCCCGCGTCGGCGACGACGCCCGGCACGGTGAACTGGGTTGCTTGCCCGGCGGATGTCGCCAAACCCGGCCTGGAGTGTTCGACGCTCGACGTTCCGCTGGACTACCGAGACCCCGGCGGGCAGACGATCGAGATCGCGATCTCGCGCATGGCGAGCCCCGACCGCGGAAAGCGCCGCGGCGCGCTGCTGACCAACACCGGCGGGCCGGGCGGGGTGGGCCTGGGGTTCCCCGCCACCATGCGTGACGGCCTCAAGGTGCCGCGGGAGGTGCTGGACCAGTACGACGTGATCGGGATGGATCCGCGGGGCGTCGGCCACAGCACGCCGGTGACCTGCGACCTGACCCCGGCGGAGCAGCCGACCAACATCCCGATGTTCGCGCGGAACGCCGCCGAGGTCGCGGACGAGGCGAAGCGGGTCGCCAAGGTCGCCGGGAAGTGCGGAGCGTCGGAGACCGCGCGGTTGTTGCCGTACATGACCACCGCGAACACCGCACGCGACATGGACCGCGTGCGCGCCGTGCTGGGTGAGCCGAAAGTGTCCTACTACGGCATCTCCTACGGCACCTACCTCGGTTCGGTGTTCACGACGATGTTCCCGCACCGGACCGATCGGGTCCTGCTTGACAGCGCGACCGGCCCCGGCGGCTGGGACGCCGCGTTTTCGCGGAGCCTCGGGCAAGGCGTGGAGGACCGGTTCCCGGACTTCGCGGAGTTCGCCATCGCCCATCCCGAGTTCGGCCTCGGCAGCACACCGGAACAGGTGCGGGCGAAGTACTTCGAACTCGCCGCGCGGCTGGACGCGAAGCCGAGCCCGGACGGGTACACCGGCAAGGCGTTCCGCTTCACCACCTTCGCGAACCTCTACTTCGACAAGAAACTGCCGCTGCTGGCAAAGACCTGGCACGCGCTCGACATCGGCGAACCGGCGCCGGTGCCCGATTCCGATGTCCCGGGCGGGCAGGCGCCGCCTGCCGGAGTCCCGGCGGACAACTATGTGGCCAGTCAGCTGCACGTGATCTGCAACGACTCCGACTGGCCGCGTTCGGTCGGTACCTACCAGCGCCACGTCGCGCTCGACCGCGTCCGCCATCCGCTGTTCGGCGCGGCCGCGGCGAACATCACGCCGTGCGCGTTCTGGCCGTCGCGATCGGTCGAACCGCCGGTCGAGATCACCGATCGCGGCCCGTCGACCGTGCTGATCCTGCAGAACCTCCGCGACCCGGCCACGTCGCTCGGCGGCGCCAGGAAACTGCGCGAGGCCTTCGGTGACCGGGCGCGGATGGTGACTGCCGACCAGGGCGGCCACCTGGCGTATTTGTACCTGGACAACCGGTGCCTCAACGACATCGCCACGGAGTTCCTCGCCACCGGGAAACGGCCGTCGCACGATGTCGCCTGCGGCGCTACCAGCGCACTCCCTTCTCCGTCACCACGGCGGTGATCAGGTCGGCCGGGGTGACGTCGAAGGCGGGGTTGAAGGTGCGCGTGCCCTCCGGGGCGACGTGGGTGCCCGCGAACGACGTCACCTCCGCGCCGTCGCGCTCTTCGACGACGATCGCCGAACCATCCGCAATGGACTCGTCCACTGTGGACTCCGGGGCGACCACGAAGAACGGGACGCCGTGGCGCACGGCGGCGAGCGCGAGCGGGTAGGTGCCGATCTTGTTGGCGGTGTCGGAGTTCGCCGCGATCCGGTCGGCACCCACCACGACGCAGTCGACCATGCCCCTGGCGAGCGCGGTGGCCGCGGCCGAATCGGGCAGCACGCGGTAGGGGACACCCGCCTCGGCCAGTTCCCACGCGGTCAGGCGCGCGCCCTGCAGCAGCGGGCGGGTCTCGTCGGCGAAGACCTCCTCGACCAGGCCCGCCTCGTGCAGGTGCCACACCACGCCGAGCGCGGTGCCCCACGAGACGGTCGCCAGCCTGCCCGCGTTGCAGTGCGTGAGCAGGCGCAGCGGCCGCCGCCCGCACCGGCGCAGCACCTCGTCGGCGGCGAGCCGGGACGCCTCGCGGTTGACCCGCTCGTCCTCGTCGAGGATCGCGCGCGCCTCGGCGAGCACGGCGTCCGCACCGCCGGGCAGTGCGCCGAGCGCGCGCTCGACGCCCCAGCTCAGGTTGACCGCGGTCGGCCTCGCCCCGGCGAGCGCCGCGGCGTCCGCGCGCACGGAATCGCGATCCGCGCCGTGCGCCCGCGCGGCGAGCGCGACCCCGAGCGCGCCCGCGGCGCCGAGCGCGGGCGCGCCCCGCACCGCCAGCCGCTGGATCGCCGCGATCAGTTCCTCGACCGTGCGCAGCCGCAGCGTCCGGTACTCCGCGGGCAGCGCGCACTGGTCGATGATCAGCACCGCGCCGTCGTCCCAGTCGATCGTCCTGCGCACGCCGCCCCCTTCCGCCGGTTACAGCCCGGCCATGATGTCGGTTTCGGTGATCCCGGGGCCCTGCCCGGCGCGGATGAACCACTCGACGCCGAACGCCTCGGCGAAGATCTCGTCCGGCAGGCTCAGGAAGAACGACTCCTCGGAGATCTGGCTCGCGTGCGCCCGCATCGCCTTGCGCTTGTGGCCGAGGTAGTCGCGCACGTCGACGGCGCCGGTCAGCTCCGCCTCCGGTTTCCCGATTTCGAAGTCCGGCGGCGGCATGTCGACGCCTTCGCGCTCGGCGAACGCCGCCGAGCGCTTGCGGAACTCGTCCCGGTTCTGCGTGTTCTGGTAGACCCGGGGCGTGCCCGCCAGCTCGCCCGCGCGCACGCCGACGCGGTGCACCTGGATGTGGTCGGGGTGGCCGTAGCCGCCGTTGTCGTCGTAGCAGGTGAGGACGTCGGCCTTCTCCTCGACGAGGATGTCGGCCAGCTGGCGCGCCGCCTTCTCGACGTCCGCTGTCCAGAAGGTGCCCTCGTCGTCGTTGGTCGCGTCGCCCGCCATGCCGGAATCGGTGTAGGGCAGGAACTCCACCCTGTCCACGCCCAGGATGTCCGCCGAGGCATGCGTTTCCTTGACCCTGCGCTCGGTGAGCGTCTCGCCCTCGGCCAGCAGGCCGGGCGGGATCTCACCGAGTTCGCCGCGCGTGGCCACCACGAGCACGACCCGATGCCCTTCTTCGTGTGCCTTGCGCATCACGCCACCGGTCCCGATGCATTCGTCGTCGGGATGGGCGTGGAACGTCACGAGAGTTGCCATGCGGTCGAATTTACTCGAAGGGCCCGACAGAACGCCTCAGCGTTCTTTGCTCACCAAGGCGAGCGTTTCCGGGCCGCGTGCCGCGAGCCTGCGCTCCGCGATACCGCCCCACCACCACGCGAGCACCGGGCCGAGCACGAGCCCCGCCGGGATCCCGGCCCAGGCCAGCGCGGGAAAATCCGTTGCCGCGGCGAGCACTTCGATGGCCACGACCGGCGCCGCGCCGAGCGCGAGCAGCCCCAGCAGCGCGAGCGCGAGGAGCCCCCGCGCGCAGCCCGGCCGTCCGCCCTGGGCGAACGGGCTCGAGTTCTTGCGGGGGTCCGGCAGCGGGTAGGCGACGAACACCGACTGCAGCAGCACGATCCCCGCGCCCGCGCCGACGAGCGCGGGCACGAGCGAGAGTACCCACGGGTAGGCGCCCGGTTTCCCCGTGGCGGCGGGAAGGACGGCGGCGAACAGGAGCGCGACCGGTCCGACGATGAGCGCCCAGGCGAGCTGGCGCCCGCGCACGTCGGCCCGGATCGCGCCGGGCACGACGAGGGTGTGCCACAGCGCGCTGCCGTCGAACCCGTACAGGTTCCCGGTCTGCATGGCACCGGCGAACACCACGTAGAGCGCGAGGTACGGCGCCGTGAAGGCCTTGCTGTGTGCGGAAACGAACGGCACGATCGCGATCACCACGGCCAGCACGATCCCGGAGAAGATCGCGATCCGCCGCCGCGCGTCCCGGCCCCAGGTGCGCAGTTCCTTGCGGGCGACCGCGGAGACCGGGCCCCTCGGGAGCAGCGCCCGCCGCCGCGTGCCCGCGGTGTCGGCGGCACGGCGGGACGCGCCGCCGCGGAACTGGCCGCGGGTGACCGTCGACGCCATCAGGGCGCCCCAGCAGGCGACGAGGAACGCGATGAGCGCGACGATGCTCGCCAGCAGCAGCGCGACGATGCCCCACCGCCCGTCGGCGGCCATGCGGACGGCGTCGGCGCCCCACCCGGACGGCAGGGCCCGCGCCACCGCGGCGAGCCCGCTCGCGCGCCCGGCGACGAGCGCGGGGCCGACGCTGTTGACGGCGTAGTTGACCGCGACGCCGGACAGCCCGGTGAGCGCCACGAGCAGGATGCCGAGTTCCTTGCCCTTGCGCGAGGTGAGCAGCGAGCCGAGCGCGGCGGTCGCGACCCGGTACAGGACGACGACGAACACGAGCTGCAGCACGGTGAACACGAGCCCGACGAGCGCGGGCGCGGTGCCGAGCCGCGCGCCGTAGACGACCAGCCCGGCGAAGGCGATCAGGCTGACCAGCGCGGGCACCCCGACGAAGCTGGCGGCGAGCAGCCCGAGCGCGAGCTTGCGCCTGCCGATCGGGAGCAGCGCGAAGTGTTGCGGCCGCAGGGTTTCGTCGCCGCCGCCGGTGGCGATCGGGGCGATGACCCAGCCGAGGAGCCACACGCCGTAGAGCGTGGCGAGCAGGTCGACGGTGATGCGCGGGTTTTCGAACGGAATCGCGGCGGTCAGCAGGTTGGTGGCCGCGAAGGCCAGGCCGAGCAGCCCGCCGAGCACGAGCCCGACGACCTGGCGCCCGTGCAGCGAGTTGCGCAGGACGCGCAGCTTCATTCGGACGAGGACGCCAACCACGACAGTCCTTCCGCGCCACCGGTCCGCCCACCGACGAGGTGGACGAACGCGTCCTCCAGGGTGCCCGCGCCGCGGACCTCGGCCACCGGTCCCGAGGCGACGACCCGGCCGCGCGTGATCACCGCGACGTCGGTGCAAAGCTGTTCGACGAGCGTCATCACGTGGCTGGACAGCACGACCGCGCCGCCGGAGGCGACGAATCGCCGCAGGATGGTGCGGATCGTGCTGGCGGACACCGGGTCGACCGCTTCGAACGGCTCGTCCAGCACGAGCAGCCGCGGCGCGTGCAGCAGTGCCATCGCGAGGCCGATCTTCTTGCGCATCCCCGCGGAGTAGTCGATGACGAGCGTGCGTTCGGCGTCGAGCAGTTCGAGCACGCCGAGTAGTTCCTGTGTCCGCTCGCGCACGGTGGGTTCGTCGATCCCGTGCAGTTCGCCGAGGTAGCTCAGCAGTTCCCGCCCGGTGAGCCGCTCCGGTACCGAAAGCCCGTCGGGCAGCACACCGACCAGAGCCTTGGCCCGCTCGGGCTCGGCCCACACGTCGACGCCGAAGAGGTGCGCCGTGCCCGCGTCGGGCCGCAGCAGCCCGACGGCCATGGACAGCGACGTCGTCTTCCCGGCCCCGTTCGGCCCGACGAGCCCGAAGAACGAGCCCGCCGGCACTTCCAGGTCCACCTGGTCCACCGCGACCTTGCCGCCGAACGCCTTGCGGAGTCCGTGCAGCCGCATCGCTGGTCCGCTGTCCGCCAAAGGTCCCCCTCAGCCGTCCGAGCTTGCCACCTTATCGCCGCGCCCCGTTCACCGCAGGGATGTGCCCTGGTGGTGCCGCATCAGCCAGGTGCCGTCCTCGCGCACCCAGATCGAGGTCCGCAGCGATCGCCGTTCCCCGGCGACGGCGACGTAGGTGAGCAGGACCGCGTCGGGCCCGAGCCGCAGCGTTTCGAGCCGTTCGGCGACGATCCGTTCGGTGGCTTCCGTGGACAGCATGCGGAGGACGGATTCCCGGTCCCACACGGTTCCGGACGCCCCGAACTCGCTGAAGTCCTTGTGCAGCAACGCGCCCGCCGCGTCGCGGTCGGCGCGCACGCCCGGATCGAGCAGGGTCAGTTCGCCGTCGACGGCGGGCTGGAAGTCGGTGTCCATCCGCCGGACGGTAGCAACGGCGTGGCCCGCGTGCCCGCGGTTTTCCGGCGCGCGAAGGAAAGCCGCTTAACCGACATTTCGGGTAGGGCTCGGGCAGCGGTGACTGCCGCGACTGGTGGACCATCGACGACACCGCCCGCACGGTGTTCACCGACCAGGACCGGTCGGTGACGTTCTGGGGCCACCGCGGCCGCGGGGCGACCCGTACCCCGGAGTTCTGGTCGGCGCCGTACCGGCCGGACGAGCAGGGTGACTTTTCGTGGGAGCGGATGAAAGCCGTGCACGGTGCCGTCGCGTACGGTTTCGAACTCCGCGCGGGGGAGCGGCTGGGTCGCGGTCGGCTTCGCGGTCGGTCACGGGTGAGGCGCTGCCCGCCGGATTGTCGGTGCGGTGGGGAAGAATGTCGGCCATGGGTGTGTCGAGCGATCGGTTCCTGCGGATGGCGGACTCCCTCGCCGAGGTGGAGCGCGCCAAAGCGAGGGACTACCTCTCGTTCAGCGTGCGCGGCAAGCGGTTCGGCTACCACTGGCCGCGCACCAGCACGGTGGGGCTGAAGCAAACCCTGTCCGAGCAGATCGCGCTGGTCGCCGAGCGCCCGGACGTGTTCGAGGAGCAGTTCACCGCGGGCGGGTTCGGCTGGGTCGTGGTGCACCTGCCGAAGATCGGCGTGACCGAACTGAACGAACTGCTGTACGAAGCGTGGCGGTTGTCCGCGCCCGAGGAGCTGGTCGAGGAACACCCCCTGGCAGGCGCCGCGAAGTGACCCGCGTGCCCCGAAAGATGCTCCTATAGAGGTCGTCGGGGCGGGTCGCGGGTGCCACCGAAGGCTCCTCTTGGGGCGCTGAGCGTCACGATCTCGGCCCTCGTGGCGGGCTGCCGCCACCCGCAGCTGTCCCCGAAGGGCCTTCGGGGACTTCCGCTCACTCGCCAGCCACGACACCACGGCGCGTGCCGCGATCCACACGCCATCACTGTGATCTTCGGGAACTTGCCCCCGACCGTCACTTTCGGTGCGGGCGCGTCGTGGTGGTCGAGCGTGCGAGGGGTGGATTCGCGGCGCTAGGCGCCCCGAAGGTGGCCTTCGGGGCATGCACAGCCCTGCCCGCACGGGAGCGAGGGCCGAGAAAGTGGCGCTAGGGTCCCCGAAGGTGGCCTTCGGGGACCAGCAGAGGACCTCCGCCGCCGATCACCGCGCCGCGCACCCGACATCACTGTGACGTTCGGGGAATCCAGTGCCCCGAACGTCACTTTCGGGGCATCGGCAAGCGAGAGCGCCTGCCCAGCACGGCGACGCCGGACAAGGCGGCCAGTGACGTTCCGGTGAGCAGCAGCATCGCCGCCTGGTTCCCGGCCGGGAAGGTTTCCGCCCGCACCGCTCCGTCGCCCGCGAAAGCGCGGAACAGGGTCATCCCCACCGCGAGCCCGATTCCGCCGCCGAAGTTGTGGAACGTCCAGGTGGCACCGACGGCGAGCCCGGAGCTTTCCGGCGGCACCGAAGAAAGCGCGGTGACCGCGGACGGGCCGAGTACCGCGGCCCAGCCGAATCCCATCAGCACGAACGCGACAACGACGAAGCCGAGCCCGGTGTCCGCGTCCAACCGGGACTGGAGCAGTGCCGATCCGGCGAACGCGCCGAAGCCGGTCATCAGGACCACGCGGGCGCCGACCCGGTCCACCACCCGGCCGATCACCGGGGAGAGCAGCGCGACCGCGACCGTGGTCGGCAGCATCAGCAGCCCGATGGCGACTTCGCCGAAACGGCGCACGACACTGAGGTAGAGCGGCATCAGGAACAACGCGGTGGTGTAGAAGAAGGCCAGCGAGAACTCGGCGACGATCGCACTGAGGAACCGCCGGTTCGCCATGAGCGCGAACGGGATCAGCGGGTGCGCCGCCCGGCGGTCGACGACCAGGAACCCGGCCAGCGCCGACGAACCGGCGGCCAGCGCGCCGAGCACCGGCCACGAACCCCAGCCGAACGTGTCGCCGAAGGTGATCGCGAAGATCACCCCCGCCAGGCCGGGGACGAGCAGCACCAGCCCTGGCCAGTCGAGACCGGTACCGTCCGCGCCGCGCGACTCGCGGACGCTGACCGAGCAGATCACCAACGCGATCAGCACCAGTGGCACGTTGATCAGGAACACCCACTGCCAGCCGAGCGCGCCGACGAGGAGCCCGCCGAGCATCGGGCCGATCGCGAGGCCGATGCCGTTGATCGCGAACAGCGACCCGATCGCCTTGCCCCGCTCCGCTGCACCGAAGGCGTCGGCCACGATGGTGCTGGTGCCGGTGTAGAGCACCGCGCACGCCGCGCCCTGCAGGAACCGGAACGCGATGAGGACGGGTGCCGTGGTCGCCAGCCCGGCGCCGAGCGAGAACAGTCCGAAAAGGACCGCACCGGCGTAGAGGACGCGGCGGCGGCCGAGCCGGTCGGAGAGCCTGCCCGCGGTGACCATGAACATCGACAGCGCGACCACGAAGACGTTGACGACCAGTTGGGTCTGCACCATCGTGGTGCCCAGCCGCCTGCTGATCTCCGGGGCGGCGGTGTTCACGATCGTCAGGTCGATGCAGCCGAGGAAGCTGAGGATGCCGACGCCCGCCAGTACCCACCACTTCCGGTTCGTTCCGGTGCCCACGCTCGCGCTCCCGTCCGTTCGGTGTGTCCGGAACAGACTCTGACCACGGCGCGGGGCCCGAGCCAGCCCCGCTCTTTCCTATCCAGCGGAGGGAGTGGCTACGGCCGCCGCGGAGCGCGCATACTCGGCCCATGACCGAGCTCGGCGAATTCCTCCAGGCCCGCCGGGGCCAGGTGCGCCCGGCGGACGTCGGCATGGCTTCCTTCGGCGACCGCCGCCGCGTGCCGGGGTTGCGGCGCGAGGAACTCGCCCACCTCGCGGGGATCAGCCCGTCCTACTACACGCGTCTGGAACAGGGCCATTCCCGTGGCGCTTCCCCGGCGGTGCTCGACGCCATCGCCGACGCGCTGCGGCTCGACCGGGACGAGCGCGAACACCTCCGCCGCCTCGCCACCGCCAAGCGTGCGAAAGCCACGAAACCGGCGCCGGAGCGGGTGCATCCCGCCACGCTCGAACTGCTGGCACTGATGGGCGACGTGCCCGCGCTGGTGCAAGGACGCCGCACGGACGTACTGGCCTGGAACGGGCTCGGGCACGCGCTGCTCGCGGGGCACCTCGACTTCACCGCGCCGGAGCGGCCAGCCGACCGGCCGAACACGGCCAGGATGATCTTCCTCGACGCGCACAGCCGCGAGCTGTACGCGGACTGGCCGCGCAAGGCCCGTGCCGTGGTGGGGAACCTGCGCCTCGCGGCCGGGCGGTACCCCGACGACGCGGCGCTGTCCGCGCTGATCGGCGAACTGTCCGTGCGCAGCCCCGAATTCGCCACGATGTGGGCCGATCACCGGATCCGGCCCTGCGACGCCGCCGCCTACGAGCTGCGGCATCCCCTCGTCGGCGGCCTCACCCTCACCCAGCAGTCGTTCGACGTCGCCAGGGCCCCGGACCAGATGCTGGTCGCGCTGACCGTGCCCGCCGGGTCGGCGTCGCACCACGCGCTCACGCTGCTGGCCGGTCAGCTGAACAAAGAGCGCGCGATGATTTCGCGTTGTACCTCGGAAGCGCCTTCGTAGATCCGGGGTGCCCGCACCTCGCGGTACAGCGCTTCCAGCAGGTGGCCCCGTTCCAGCGCGCGGGCGCCGTGCACCTGGATCGCCACGTCGACGGCGCGTTGCGCGGTCTCGGTGGCGAACAGCTTCGCCATCGCCGCTTCCCTTGCCACGCCAGGAGATCCCGCGTCGTAGGCGTCGGCGGCGGAGCGCACGAGTAGCCGCGCGGCTTCCACCGAAGTCGCGATGTCGGCGAGCTGGTGACTGACACCCTGGAAGTCCCGCAGCCGCTTGCCGAACGCTTCGCGCGAGGACACGTGCTCGACGGCGGCGTCGAGCGCGGCCTGCGCCATCCCGACGGCGAACGCGCCGACGCTGGGCCGGAACAGGTTCAGCGTCGTCATCGCGACCCGCATCCCGGCGTCGACCTCGCCGAGCACGTGCGACCGTTCGACGCGGACACCGTCGAAGTACAACCGCCCCAGCGCGTGCGGGGCGAGCATCGACAGGCGCGATCCGCTCAACCCCGGGGAATCACCGGGGACGCAGAACGCCGTGATACCGCGAGAACCGGCGTCGGGGGAGGTCTTGGCGAAGACCGAGTACACGTCGGCGTCGGGTGCGTTCGAGATGTACGCCTTCTCGCCGGTCAGGCGGAAACCGTCGCCGTCGGGCGCCGCCGCCAGCGACAGCGACGCCACGTCGGAACCGGCGCCGGGCTCGGTCAGCGCGAACCCGGCCACCGCGCTCCCGTCGGCGACTCGCGGGATCCAGTGCGACACCACGGATTCCTGGCCAGCGGAGGCGATCGGGTGCGCGCCGAGCCCCTGCAACGCCAGCGTGGTTTCGGCTTCCGTGCAGTACCGCGCGAGCCCTTCGCGCAGCGTGCACAGCTCGCGCGCGGAGACGACCGGGAACAACCGGCCCAGCAGTCCGTGCGACGCCAGCGCCCGCACCATCGGCCGGTTGACCGCGCCGGATTCGCTCGCCAGCGGCACCAGCGCGCGGGCGATTTCCTCCACTTCGGACAGGTTCATCCCGGGACCACCGCCGTGCCGACGAGTTCGAGCTTCGCCTCGGGGTCGAACAGCTCGGCGACGCCGAGCAGCGCTATCGCCGGGTAATGCCGCCCGAAGTGCTTGCGGTACAAGGGACCCAGGTCCGCCAGCGACGCGCGGTAGGCGGCGAGGTCGGTGACGTAGAACAGCAGCGAGACGAGGTGCTCCGGCGACCCGCCCGCCGCGGCGAGCGCGGTGACCACGTTGCCCGCCGCCACGTCGAACTGCTCGGGCACGGTCGAGCCCACGATCACGCCGTCGGGACCCTGCGCGGTCTGCCCGCCGAGGTACACCGCGGTACCGGGCGCGGCCACCACGGCGTGCGCGAACCCCGAAGGCGGTGCCAGCCCCGGCGCGGTCACCACGCGGTGCGGTGTGCTCATCGTCCCGTCCACTGTGGACTCCTTCCGGCCGACCACGCGGCATAGAACTCTCGGTAGTCCTGGCACGTCATGAGCAGGGCCTGCGTCATCGCTTCGAGTTCGACGGAGCTGCCGAGGTCCATGTCCTGCTCCCGGGTCAGCAGCACCTTCGTCGCGGAGTACGCCTGCGCGGGACCGTCGGCGAGCCTGCGCGCGAGCGCCGCCGCGGCGGCCGGGAGTTCGGTGTCGGGCACGACCTGGGTCGCCAGCCCGATGCGCTCGGCGCGCTCCGCTTTCACCTTGTCGCCCAGCATGAGCAGTTCGGTCGCCCTGCCGAGCCCGACGAGCCGCGGCAGCAGGTACGCCGAGCCCATGTCCGCGCCAGCCAGCCCGACCTTGGTGAACAGGAACGCGAACGCGGCCGATTCGGCGAGCAGCCGGAAGTCGCTGGCCAGCGCGAGCACCGAACCGGCACCCGCCGCGATCCCGTTGACCGCGGCGACGATCGGCAGCGGGCACTCCCGCATCGCCTTCACCACCGCGCCGGTCATCCTGGTGAACTCCAGCAGCTCCGCGGTTTCCTTGCGCTGCAGCTCGCCGATGATCTCCTCGACGTCGCCGCCGGAGCAGAACCCGCGGCCGCTGCCGGTAAGCACCAGCACCCGCGCGTCACCGCGCGCGGGCAGTTCGGCGAGCAGGTCGCGGAGATCGGCGTAGGAGTCGAACGTGAGCGCGTTGAGCTTCTCCGGCCGGTTCAGCGTCACTGTCGCCACGCCGTCCTGCACCGCGAAGTCGAAGTGCTCCCAGTTCTCGGTGAGCGCGGCGGACGCGCGGAACGGGCTCATGTTTGGATGCCACCTCCGTCGAGGACCACTGTCTGGCCGTTGATCGCCGCGGCCTCGGCCGCGGCGAGGAAGCCGACCGCGAAGGCCACTTCTTCCGGTTCGATCAAGCGTCCCAGCGGCGCCGCGCTCGCGAGCGCGGCTTCGGCTTCTTCCGCGGAACGCCCGGTGGTTTCGGCGATCCGGCGCACCGACCGCTCGGTCATCTCGGTGCGCACGAACGCCGGGCACACCGCGTTGGCGGTGACACCGGTGCCCGCGACCTCGGCCGCGACCGCGCGCATGAGCCCGACCGCCGCGTGCTTCGACGCCGTGTACGCGGCGGTGTACCGGTAACCCGCCCGCGCCGCGGTGGACGCGACGGTCACGATCCGGCCCGAATCCCGCTCCCGCATCGAAGCCAGCACCGCGCGCGTGCAGAGGAACGCACCGGTCGCGTTGACCGACCACTGGTCCGCCCAACTGTCCACTGTGGTCTTCGCGGTGGGTGCGCTCGACGAGATGCCCGCGTTGTTCACCAGCACGTCGACCGGGCCCAGCGCGGTGAAGAACGCGACCACCGATTCCTCTTCGGTGACATCGCATTCGGCACGGCCCGGCGCGTGCACCTCGTCGCCCCGCGCGCGGAAGCGTTCGGCGATCGCGGCCCCGATGCCCCTGGTCCCGCCGGTCACCACCACCAGTCTCGTCACGGCAGGTCCTCCAGTGCGCGCCGGTCGAGCTTTCCGTTGGCGGTGCGGGGAAGCGCGTCGACGAAGCGGATCTCGCGCGGGTACTTGTGCCCGGCCAGCCTCGCCTTGGCGAACGCGATCAGCTCGTCCGCGCCCACGGTGGCGTCGTCCCGCACGACGACGAACGCCCGCGCTCGCGTCAAGCCGCCGTCGGTGTACCCGGCCACGGCGCAGTCGACGACCTCCGGGTGCGCGGTCAGCACGTGCTCGATCTCGCCGGGCGCGACGAAGATCCCGCCGATCTTGAGCAGCGCGTCGGCACGGCCGTGGTGGCGGAAGAACCCGTCGGCGTCGCGGCTGAACAGATCGCCGGTGCGCACCGTTTCGCCGTGGAAGGTGGCCGCCGATTTCACCGGATCGCCGTGGTACCCGCGCGCCACGGTCGGGCCGGTGATTTCGAGCGTGCCGATTTCCCCGTCCGGCGCGGGATAGCCGTCCTCGTCCAGGATGCGCGCCGAATAGCCGGGCACCGGGCGGCCCAGCGTGCCGTGCTCCGCCGCGCCGGGGGAGTTCGACAGGTAGATGTGGTACGCCTCGGACGAGCCGATCCCGTCGACCACCTCGACGCCGAACGCGGCGTCCCAGCGCCGGTGCAGTTCCGGCGGCAGCGCCTCGCCCGCGGAGGTGCACAGCCGCAGGCAGCTCAGATCCTGGTGCGACGCCAGGGGATGCGCGGCCATCGCGCCCATCATGGTCGGCACGTTCACCAGCACCGTCGGCCGGTGCCGGGCGATCAGCCCGAACAGCACCTCCGGGGTGCTGCGCGCGGCGAAGGCGATCCCGGTGCCGCCGACGCCGAACGGGAAGAGCGCGGTCAGATCGCGCGCGTAGCCGAAGAACAGCTTCGGCACCGACAGCACGCGGTCCTTTTCGGACATGCCGAGCACGCCGAGCGCGTAGTTCTCGAAGCTCGCGAGCGGGCTCCGCACCGGATGCACGCACGCCTTCGGTGAACCGGTGCTGCCGGTGGTGAACTTCCAGATCGCTTCGTCGTCCTCCCGCGTCGGCTCGGCGTCGAGCCGGTCCGGTGCCGCCGCCACCAATGTCCCGAATGGACGTTCGCCGTCGCGGAGTTCGACGTCACCGATCACCACCAGGTCCCGGCCGCCCGCCTCGCGGAGCGCGCCGACGGTCACCTCGTCGACGAGTACGGCTTTCGGCTCCACATAACCGAGGTAGTAGGCGTAGTCCTTCGGTTTCAGGAACGTGTACACCTCGGCGGTCACCGCGCCGATTTTCTGCGCGGCGTACCACGAGGCGACGAACTCGATGCCGTCGCTCAGCGCGAGCAGTACGCGATCTCCTTTGCCGACACCGAGATCCCGCAGCACGTGCCCGATCCGGTTCACCAGCGCGGCGAGCTCGGCATAGGTCGTCTCGCCGTCGTCGTGGATGAGCGCGACCCGGTCACCGCGTCCCTCGTCGACGTTCCGGTCGACGAATCTCGTCGCGAGGTTCATCGGGCCGCCTCCCTGATCGCCTCGACCAGCATGTCGGTCAGTGTCGTGAACACCGCTTCCCCTTCGGCGGCGGTCGCTTCGGCGGGGGAACCGCAGTAGGCGCCGGTCATGCCCATGGCGAGGAAGTCCCGCCGCCCCGCGGCCATCGAGGACGGCATGTCCACCGGGACCGCGGCGAGCCCGCGCATGGTTTCGACGTCGACCAGGTCCGGCTCGTCGGCGAGCACGAGCGAGGTCTCGTACCGCCCGGCGTGGCACGAGCCCGACCGGAACTCCTCGGTGAGCCGCGCGGCGGCGCGGCGCCGGGTCAGCTCCAGGTGCCCGATCGCGACTTCGTGCCGGGATCGCACGGTTGCCACCGCGCGGCGCAGCGTCGCCACGTGCTCGGGCTCGAAGTGGTTGTTCACCAGCACGATCCGGGAAAGGCCCTGCTCGATCAGGCTCGCGCACACGTCGACGACGAGCGCGTGCAACGTTTCCTCGCCGACGCTGATCCCGCCGGGGAACGCCGCCGCGTAGTGCGTGACGCCGTAGGGGAGCGCGGGCAGGATCAGCACGCGCACGGCGGGATCGTCGCGGAGCCGTTCGGCGGCGCGGGCGCACATCCCGGCGGAGATGAGCGGGTCGGTGCCCACCGGCGCGTGCGGGCCGTGCGGTTCGACGGCGCCCAGCGGCAGCAACAGCACCGGGACCCGGCCATCGGAGCCGAGCGCGGCGATCGCGGGCGAAGTCAAGTCGGCGAAGTTCACACCGCCTCCAGTGGACTCGGCGCGAGATCCGGTAAGCAGAGATCCGCTCGCCCGGCGGCGAGCACGGTGTTCACTTCGTCGAGCGTGGTGAGGTGGCCGCCGACCAGCGTCGGCACGCGTGCTTCGTTGCGGACGCGATCGCTGATCGCGGTGAGGAACCCGCGCCGGTACTCTGGCCGCGTTTCGGCGACGCCCTGCCCGGCCGCGACGTGGATCAGGTCGACGCCCGCCTCGCGCATCGCTTTCGCCGCCACGATCCCGTCGTCCAGGGTGAGGCCGCCGCGCGCCCAGTCGGTGACGGTCAGCCGCACGGACAGGGGGCGATCGGCAGGCCACCGCGCCCGCACCGCGCGCACGACTTCGAGCGGGAACCGCAGCCGGTCGCCGTAGGCGTCTTCGCGGCGGTTCGTCAGCGGGGATAGGAAACTCGCGAGCAGCCTGCCGTGCGCGCAGTCGAGTTCCAGCAGGTCGAACCCGGCTTCGGCAGCTCCCTCGGTCGCGGCGGCGAACTCGTCGAGCACGCGCGCGAAATCGTCTGGGTCCATCGCCTTCGGCGCCGGGCTGCCCGGTCCATAAGGGACGGACGAGGCGGCGAGCAACGGCCACCGCTCGCCTGGCGGAAGCGCTATGTCGACACCGTGCTCCGGATTCCGGGTGGCGCCACGGGGTCCGGAGTGTCCTAACCGGATTCCGGCAAGGGCGTCGCCCCGAGGTTTCTCGATGCCGACCGGGGTGTCCGGCGTGATCCTGCCCTCGGGGGACACCGCGACGAACTCGCTCAGCACCAGCCCGGCGCCGTCGCCATCCCTGTCGATGCGCACGATCCGGTTGGGGAGCACGGTTTTCCCGAGCGCGAGCGGCGCCAGCATCGGCGGCGGGCCGAACCGCGCGCCGGGCCCGCCCGCGAACCGCGCGTCCACCACCCTGGTGAGATCGGGATCGCGCACGCCGAGCTTGGTGTACCCGATGCGCCCGCTCCTGGTGAGCAGGTTGACCGCGAACTGCAGCGGTTCGAGATGCGCGTGGTGCCCGACCCGGGTGAAGTAGTCGGCGCTGTCGGCGGCGGCCTGCTGGAACTTGTCGACGATCGGCTGACGCGCCCGCTCGTACTCCACCAACGCGCTTTCGCGGTCGGCGTGCCTGCTGAACGCCGTGGCGAGCGCGATCGCGTCCTCCATCGCGAGCTTGGTGCCGGAACCGATGGTGAAGTGCGCGGTGTGCGCGGCGTCGCCGACGAGCACGATACGGCCGTCGTGCCAGGTCCGGTTGCGCACGCGGGAAAAGTCGAGCCACTGCGAACGGTTCGAGAAGAGCCGGTGCCCGTGCAGTTGCTCGGCGAAAAGCTCCTCGCAGAAGGCGATGCTTTCGGCTTCCGTCGCGGTGTCGAGCCCCGCTTTCCGCCAGGTTTCCTCCGGGCACTCGACGATGAACGTGCTCAGGTTCTCGTCGAACGGGTAGCCGTGCACCTGGATCATGCCGTGCTCGGTCCGCGCGAAGATGAACCGGAACGCGTCGAAGACCAGGTCGGTGCCGAACCAGATGTACTTGCAGCCCTGCGGCCGCACCGAGCTGCCGAACACCTCGGGCCTGCTCCGCCGGACCAGGCTGTTGACGCCGTCGGCGGCGACGAGCAGATCCCCTTCCAGCGCCTCGAAATCATTGACTTCTTCACCGAAGCGCAGTTCCACGCCGAGCCGGGAACACCGGTTCTGCAGGATCTTCAGTAGCTGTTTGCGCGCGATCGCGGAGAAGGCGTGGCCCCGCGAGCGGATGAGCTTGCCGCGGTAGGTGATGTCGATGGCGTCCCAGCGGGCGAAGGTGTCGGTGATTTCGACGTAGGTTTCGTAGTCCGCGTCGCGCAGCGCGCCGAGCGTTTCTTCGGAGAACACCACGCCCCAGCCGAAGGTCGCGTCCGGCGCGTTGCGTTCGAGCACCGTGACTTCGTGCGCGGGATCGGCCTTCTTCAGCAGGATCGCGAAGTACAGGCCCGCCGGGCCCGCCCCGAGCACGGTCGCCTTCACGACAGGACCTCGGCGAGCCGCTCCACCTCGGCCGGATCGGCGACGGTGGGCAGCAGGACCAGTTCGTCGCAGCCCTCGGCCTCGTACCCGCGGACGAAGTCCTTGACCGCGCGCGCCGAGGTGAGGTTCGCCGCCGCGATGTTCTCCGCGAACGGGCCGGTGAACGCGTAGTAGTCGCGGAGGTAGGCGCTGCCGCGCTCCGGGTCGCCGAGCGCGAAGTAGCCCTGCCCCCACAGTTTCGGCGCCCCTGGCCGTTCGAGATCGCGCCACGCGGCGCGCGCCCGTGCGGCGGCGGAGGCGAACGCGCGGGGCGGGCCGCCGCCGTGGGCGTATCCGTCGGCGTAGCGCGCCATCCGCGCGTACGCGGCGCCGCTGCCACCGCCGACGAGGAGTTCGACCTCGTTTTCGCCGTGGGTGCGCAGGTGTGCGAGCTGCTCGGAGAGCCGCGCGCCGCGGGTGCGGATGTCGGCGTTCGCGGCTTCGTAGTCGTCCTCGCGCGCGCCGACGCCGAGGCCGAGGGTGAAGCGGCCGCCGGAGAGCGTGTGCAGGGACCGCGCCTGCTGTGCCAGCACGGCGGGGCTGCGCAGCGGCCCGATCGCGATCATCGTCGCCAGCCCGATCCGGCTCGTCACCGACGCCGCCGAGGCCAGCGAGAGGAACGGGTCGAGCGCGTCGTAGACGAGCCTGTCGAGCACTGCGAGCGTGGAAAACGGACCCCGGTCGGCCTCGCGCGCCCAGTCCGCGAGTAGCTCGCCGGTGGTTCCGGGGGTGGTGTTCGGCAACCCGATTCCGACCTTCACGCAAATTAAGCTACACCTGACCCGGGTGTAGTGTATAGAGTTGGAGGCGTGCTCGAAGAACCCGCGCCGCAGGAGCTCGTGATGACGCTCCTCGGCGCCTACGTGTCGCCGCGCGAGAGCAGCGCGGTGTGGTCCGGCGGGCTCGTCGACCTGCTCGTCGGGCAGGGCTTTTCCGAAGGGGCCGCGCGGATCGCGCTGACCAGGCTGGTCAACCGCGACCTGCTCGCGCGTGTGAAGGACGGCAGGCGCGTGCACTACACGCTGACGCCGCGCACGGTGTCGCTGCTGGCCGACGGCGACCGGCGGATCTTCTCGCTCGGCAGGGACGAGAAGCGGGCGGGGAAGTGGACGGTGCTGTGGCACAGCATCCCCGAAACGCACCGCGGCGCGCGCGAAAGACTGGTGCGGCGCCTGCGCTTCCTCGGGTTCGGCTCGGTGCAGGATGGCACCTGGCTCGCCCCGCACGACCGCGAGCACGAGGTCGCCGCCCTGCTCGCCGAACTCGACGTGACCGCGTTCGCGGGCATGATGCTGGGCAGGCCCGCGGAGTCGCTCGACGTGCGCGCGTTCGCGGGCAGGGCGTGGGATCTCGACGCGCTCGCCGCCCGGTACGAAGCCTTCGTCGCCGAGTTCGAGCACCGCAGTTCCACAAAGACCGGCTCCGTCGCCACCGATGCCGAGGCGTTCCGCGTGCGGACCCGCATGGTGCACCTGTTCCGCCAGTTCCCCTCGCTCGACCCGGAACTACCGCCCTCGCTCGTGCCACCGCCGTCGCACCGCTCGCGCGCGGTCGCGCTGTTCGACGATCTGTACGCCGCGCTGGCCGGACCCGCCCAGCGCCATTTCGACGAGGTGACCCGCTCATGAGCCCCTCCCCGCACGCCGCGCTCACCTACACCTCCTACCTCGCCCTCGACGAAGTGCTCGAAGCGCAGCGGCCCCGGTCCGACGAGCACGACGAGATGCTCTTCATCGTCATCCACCAGGTGTACGAGCTGTGGTTCAAGCAGCTCCTGCACGAACTCGCGTACCTGCAGGAACGGCTGGAGGCGGGCGACACCGCGCACGCGATCCGCACGCTGCGCCGGATCCTGACCGTGTTCAAGGTCGTGGTCGCGCAGATCGACGTGCTGGAAACCATGACACCGCGCCAGTTCACCGGGTTCCGCGCGCGCCTCGACGCCTCCAGCGGGTTCCAATCAGGACAGTTCCGCGAGCTCGAAGCGGTGCTCGGCCGCCGCGACGACAAGGTGTTCGAGCACTACCCCGAGGAGAGCCCGTACCGCGCCCGCATCGCGGCCGCGATGGCGCGACCGTCCCTTTACGACTCGTTCGTCCGCTACCTCGCCGTGCGCGGGTACAAAGTGGACACCGAGCGCGATGTGCGGGAGCAGGCCGAGCCTTCGCCCGCGCTGCAACGGATCCTGCTCGACGTGTACGCCGACGACGGTGGCGAAGCGACGGTCGCCGAGCATCTCGTCGACCTCGACGAGGGCCTGCAGGAATGGCGGTACCGGCACGTGAAGATGGTCGAGCGGACGATCGGCGCGAAGATCGGCACCGGTGGTTCGCCCGGCGCGGCCTACCTGCGCACGACCTTGTTCGCGCCGGTCTTCCCGGATCTGTGGGCCGTGCGGAGCGAGCTGTGAACCCCCTCGCCGCGCACTACTCCCGCTTCCGGGTGTCCGAACGGCTCCTGCTCACCGGGCATTCGCACCAGGCGTGGCCGGACGTCGCCGAACAAGGCGTGCTCGACGCCTTCGCCGACGCGTCGTCCTATGTGGACAGTAAATGGGACGCGGCGTTCGCGAAGGCCGACGAACTGCGCGCCGCGGTGCGGATCCTGCTGGACGACCCCGGCGGCGAGATCGCGCTCGGCGCCAGCACGCACGACCTCGTACTGCGCCTGCTGTCCGCTGTGGACCTCCGCGCCCGGCCCCGGATCGTGACCACCGACGGCGAGTTCCACACGCTGCGGCGCCAGCTCGCCAGGCTCGCCGAGGAGGGCGTCGAACTCGTCCGGGTGCCCGCTGCCCCGGTGGGCACCCTGGCCGCGCGGCTCGCGGCGGAGGTCGACGACCGCACGGCCGCGGTGTTCGTTTCGCGCGTGCTGTTCGAAACCGCGCGCATCGTGCCGGATCTCGGGCAGCTCGCCGCCGCCTGCCGCCCCGGCAGGACGGAACTGGTCGTCGACGCCTACCACGCGCTCGGTGCGGTCGAGACGCCGATCCACGCGCTCGGCCTCTCGACCGCGTGGGTGCTCGGCGGCGGGTACAAGTACCTGCAGCTAGGGGAGGGCAACTGCTTCCTGCGCCTGCCCGCGCACGCCGGTGCGCTGCGGCCGGTGATCACCGGCTGGTACGCGGAGTTCGGCGCGCTCGCCGACGAGCGGCGCCCGGACCGGGTGGCGTACGCGGCGGGCGGCGACCGGTTCGCGGGCGCCACCTACGACGTCACGAGCCACTACCGAGCGTCACGCGTGCTGAGGTTCTTCGCCGAGCAGGGGCTGAACGCGCCCGAGCTGCGCCGGATCTCCTTGCACCAGAACGGTTTCCTCGCCGCCAGGTTCGACGCGCTCGGGCTGCCGGACGACCTCCTCACGCGGGACCGCGAAACCCCGCGCGAGGAGTTCGCCGGCTTCCTGTCGCTGCGGTCGCGGCACGCCGGGCTGCTGCAACGCGCGCTAGCCGAGCGCGGCGTGCACACAGACAGCCGCGGGGAGCACCTGCGGTTCGGGCCCGCCCCGTACCTCTCGGACGAGCAGCTCGACGAAGCGATGGCGCACCTCGGGGCGGTCGCCCGGCAGTGACTTCCCGGCGGAGTTCCCGCGAGTTGGGAACGCACCGTGGCGCCGATCGGGCCTTGGCTCTAGATTCTCGGTGACCCGTGCGCGGCGACAACCTCACCGCGCGCGGACAGCGTCACCCGAAAATCGCCCGCACCGGCTCGCGCCACAAGCCGTGGGCCGGTGGAGACAAAGGAGTCACCACCGTGACCGAAGGTGTGTTCGGCCGGGAGACCGGCCATGAGCAGGTCGTCTTCTGCCAGGACAGGGCCACCGGCCTGAAGGCCGTCATCGGCATCTATTCCACCGCGCTCGGCCCCGCGCTCGGCGGCACGCGCTTCTACCCCTACGCGTCGGAAAGCGACGCGATCGACGACGTGCTGGCCCTGTCGAAGGGCATGGCCTACAAGAACGCGCTCGCCGGGCTCGACCTCGGCGGCGGCAAGGCCGTCATCATCGGCGACCCCGCGACCCTGAAGTCCGAGGCGCTGCTGCGCGCGTACGGCCGGTTCGTCCAGTCGCTCGGCGGCCGCTACATCACCGCGTGCGACGTCGGCACCTACGTCGCCGACATGGACGTCGTCGCCCGCGAATCCCGGTTCGTCACCGGCCGTTCCCCCGAGGACGGCGGCGCGGGCGACTCCTCGGTGCTCACCGCCTTCGGTGTCTTCCAAGGCATGCGCGCCTCCGCGGACCACCTGTGGGGCACCCCCGAGCTCGCGGGCCGCACGGTCGGCGTCGCCGGGGTCGGCAAGGTCGGGCACATCCTCGTCGGCCACCTCGTCGAGGCGGGCGCGCAGGTCGTGGTCACCGACGTTTCGGCGGCCGCGGTCGAGCGGACCAGGGCCGCCCACCCCGGCGTGCGGGTCGTGGACTCGGCCGACGAGCTGGTGCGGGCGGATCTCGACGTGTTCGCGCCGTGCGCGCTGGGCGGCGCGCTGAACGACGAGACCGTCGACGTGCTGCGCGCCAAGATCGTCTGCGGCGCGGCGAACAACCAGCTCGCGCACACCGGGATCGACAAGGTGCTCGACGAGCGCGGCGTGCTGTTCGCCCCGGACTACCTCGTCAACGCCGGTGGCGTGATCCAAGTCAGCGACGAGCTGCACGGGTTCGACTTCGCGCGCGCCCAGCGCAAGACCAGTGCCATCTTCGACACCACCAAGGCCGTGTTCGCGCTGGCCAAGTCCGACGGGGTGCCGCCTGCCACCGCCGCGGACCGGCTCGCCGAGCGCCGGATGGCGGAGGTGTCGCGGCTGCGGTCGATCATGACCCCGTGACGTGACGCGAAAAGAAGGGGCGGTCCCGCGGGGCCGCCCCTTCTTCGTCGGATTCCTCAGCCGCTCTTGCGGCGGAACTCGCGCTTGCCCCCGGCGGGGCCGTGCGCGGTGTGCACCTTCGAACCGTGGTCCTCGTGCGCTTCGCGGGTCTTGTTCTTGGCCTGCTTGCGTTCGAGCGCCTCACGGAACCTGCGCTTGACGTCGTCCTGCTCGTCACCCTCCGGTGACGATGTCGAATCGGCCATGTCCGCCTCCTTATGACGACGTGTCTCGTCGCCAGCCTCCCAGGTGAGCGGGCGCTTGGCGACCTAATTTGGCCACCCGATCAGACGAACCCGAACCGCGCGCGCAGCGCCGCGATGTGCTCGACGCCGAGACCGGAGTCGACGAGGTACTTCTCGACGTCGATCCCGTCCAGTGCCGTGCCGATCAGCTCCTCGGCGGTGGTCCCGCGCCCGGCGAGGAACTCGGCGAGCATCGGGCCGGGGTCCGGCTCACCGCGCGAGGCGAACGACGGCCGGAGCCGGACCGCGCTGCGCGTGTAGTCGGCGGCGATGTCGGCGGGCGTGACCCCGAGGAAGGTCTGCAGCACCAGCATCACCAGCCCGGTGCGGTCGCGGCCCACCGCGCAGTGCACGAGGACCCCGCCCGGCGCGGCCGTCGCGATCGCGCCGAGCACGCGCCCGATCAGGTGCGGGAACCGGTCGAGGAACGGGCGGTAGTACAGCGGGGTGCCCAGTTCCGGGGCCTGCCAGCCGGACCGGAACTCGGTGGTGCCCAAATCGTCGAGCGGTAGCGAGAGCCTGGTCAGCCCGGCGGGTGCGGGTGCGGCGCTCGCTTCCCGCTCGTCTTCGTTGCGCAGGTCGATGATCGTGCGCACGCCGTGCGCGCGCAGTGCCGACCACCCCTGTGCGGTCAGGGAATCGGGTGCGGCCGAACGCACCACGGCGCCGCGGCGCAGCACGCCGCCCGAGGTCGTGCGCAGGCCACCGAGGTCTCGTGCGTTGAAGCACCCCGGCCAATCGAGGTCCCGCTCGTCGTCCGCCATGCGAGGAGGACGCGTGTGGTCACACAGTGGTTGCGCGCTGCCGGATCGGCTCGGGGGCGCGCGGTGCCGGGATCCTCGGCAGGGGCCGCCCCGCGCGGAGGTGGCGCACCACGGCGCCGGCCGCGGCGGTGAGGGCGGCCGCCGCGACCAGCAGGGCGGCGGCGGTCAGCGCGCGCGGGCCGAACACCAGCTCGCCCGCGCGGCCGAGGACGAACCCCGAGTGGGCCGCCCAGGCGAACGCGGCGACGCCGAACGCCGCACGGGCCGTGGCCAGCGCGGCCACCACGACGACCACCGCGGTCAGCGGTACGAGCGCGAGCAGCGGGTAGCGGGTGGCGCCCGCGGCGATCGCCGCCACGATCACCGCGGTGGTGGCGACGAACCCGACCGGGAACCCGAAACCGCTTCGCATGCGCTCCAGTGCACGCGGGGGAGTGCCGCCGGTCCAGGCGCCCGCACGGTTTTCGTACGGGCTCCGGTGCTTTTTTGACACGGCGTTGACACCGCCCGTTGGTCAAGCGACGGTAAACCGGGTCTTGGCGCTCCGGCCGCGCGAACAACTACTGTGCCTCCATGGCTAGCACGGCGCCGGGGCCCTCCCGGCCAAGATCGCGGAGCGCGGCCGGTCTTCCCGCGGTGACACCGGACCGCGTCATCGAGGCGGCGCTGCGGCTCACCGCGGACAACGGGCTCGAGAGCTGGACGCTGCGCCAGCTCGCCGCGGCCGTGGACGCCTACCCCGCCGTGATCTACCACCACGTCGGCGATCGCGAGACCGTCGCGCGCGCCGTCGTGGACAGGGTGACCGCGATGTTCCCGCTCCCGTCCGGCGACCTGACGTGGCGGCGGTGGTGGGAGGAACTGCTCCCCGGCCTGCGCGAGGTATTGCGCCAGTACCCCGGCGTGGCGCGCAGGCTGTCGCTGTTCGGCCCGACCGCGGAGGTCGCGGGCCGCACCGTGGACACCGGGATGCGGCTGCTGCTCGACGCCGGGTTCGGCGAGGAGAGCATGATGGTCTACAGCCTGCTCATCGGCACCGCGTTCCAGCTCGTGGCGGTCGAGGACGACCGGATGGGCGACGAGCTGACGCGCCAGCGCTACGGCAGGGACTGGCAGGCCGAGCGCGGCAACACCGGGATGCCGGGGCTCGCCGCGATGGGCAAGGCGGTCCACGACATCCTGGAGTCCGGTCGCGACTACCTCTCGGAGATGTACGACTTCACCGTCGAACGCTGCCTCGACGGCGTCGAAGCCCGGCTCGGCGCGCTCACCAGCGGCCCGAGCCCTCTCCGGACCGACGTGACAGAGGTCTGACAGCCCGCGCGAGTAGGTTCTCGCCGTCGGCACTCCCCCTCAGCCGGCATACGCCCCCGGCGCTCTCCTCCCCTACTGCGAGCGCCGGGGGCACCTTCGCGTTCGGGGGAAGCCGTTCGGGAAAAACGCTGACACCCGGCGACATCGGATTGTCATGACCAGGTGATGTCCTGTTCTTGTCCACCGTGGACGGTGCACACCCGGCGGGCGGGAACGGCGGGTCTGGGGTGGCCGCCGTTCCCGCCCGCCGGCTCACCCGCAGGTGATCTTGGGCTGGGGGTTGTAGTGCACCGTCCGCGTGTCGCGGCGGACCTCCCTGCCGGTGGCGGCGTCCCGCAGCACCCTGGTGTCCGAGGTGGTGAACCCCGGCGCGCCGTTGCTCGCGTGGCAGTTCTCGGCGGGGCCCGGCTTCGTCGGCGGGTCGGCGGGGTTCGACCGGGACCCCGGCACCGATTCCACCGTGTAGCGCTTGGTGCCCCACAGTTTCACCGTGATCGACGACGGCGACCAGACCGTCTGGATCGCGACCCCGGTGTCCGAGTCGTTGGTGAACTTCAGGTCGATCACGCTCGCGCCGCCGGGGCTCTGGAACACCGTCGCCTCGCGGGCCGCCGGGTACCGGCTGATGTAGTAGCTGTGCTCCTTGTGCCCGGCGTCCTTCATGCCCGCGAAGTACGAGGCGTTGTACAGCGTCGTCGCGAACTGGGAAATGCCGCCGCCGACCTCGCGCGCGGGCGCGCCGTTTTCGATCACGCCCGCCTCGACGTAGCCCTGCGGCGCGCCCCGCGGCCCGGTGAACCCGTTGAGGCTGAACGTTTCGCCCGGTTTGACGATCGCGCCGTTGACCTTCTCCGCGACCACGCGGATGTTGGTGCCGGAGTCCGCGGCGAACCCGCCGGTGGTGAACTCGCCGATGACCTCCTTGACGCCGAGCTGGTTCGCCTGGTCCGTGGTCACCTTCGCGGGCTTCGTCTCGTAGACGGCCTTGACCTCGCGCGCGTCGGCCCGTTTGAGCACCTCGAGCATCGGCGCGAGCGTCGGGTCCCAGTTGATCGCCTTGCCGTCCTCCGAGGGCTCCACGCCGGGCTTGCCGCCGGTGAACACGATCTCGGCGTCCTTGCCCTCCTTCTCGGTGGACTTCAGCTGCGGGCCCGCCGAGGCCACGATCTTCGCCGGGTCGAGTTTCGGCGCCAGCGCGCCACCTTCGGCGGGCTCGAAGGTGAGCGCGGAAGCGATGACCTCCTGGCCGACGGTCGCGTCCTTGCCCTCGCCCTTGACGAGCACCGGGCCCGCCATCGCGGGCTTCGCGATCCCGTCGAGCGCGGCGCGCACCGCCTCGGGCGAAGTGCGCACCGGGGTCAGCGCCACCGGGAGTTCGAGCGGTTTGCCGGACGCCCACTCGGCGAGCACCTTGGTCGTCGCCGCGGTGACGTCGAGCTTCTGGCCCTGCTTGGGGTCGACCGCGACGGGGGTGGTCCCGTCGAACTTGACGGTGCCCTCCACCGGCGCGCGGTCCACGTCCTCGCGCACCTTGTCCATCGCGGTGCCCAGCCTCGCCTGGTCGCCGGTGGTGACGACGCCGACCTCGCGGGTCGAGAAGAACGAGGCGATCCGCGTGAACGGGTTGAGCGGCTGGCTGCCCGCCTGGTCGAGGGTCGCGGCCCAGTCGAGCTTGAGCCCGGCCTGGTTCGGGTTCAGCGTCGTCTCGGCGTCACCGGCGCGCACGTGCACGGCCTGGGTCAGCCGCGGTTCGATCTGGGTGCGCAGCCTGGTCTCGGCGAACGACCGGTCCAGACCGCCGACGTCGACGCCCGCGACCGTGACCCCGCGCGGCACGCTGTCCTTGGTGGCGAGCAGATCGATCCCGTACAGCACCACGAGCACGCCGAACGCGGCGCCGCCGATGATCGCCGCCCGCTTCTTCCCCCGCCGCGGCGGGCGGGGTTCGGACAGGTCGGGCAGCGCCAGATCCGTGGTCGCTTCCTCCGGCGGGGTGTGCTGGTGCGGCCGGACGACCGGGAACACGTCGGTCTGTTCGGCGTGCGATTCCGGCCAGGCGGGCTCCTGCGGCAAGATTCGACCCTCCGCGTTTTCCGACATTCAGCTCAAAGGTTACGGGCGCCTTCATCGCGGGTCGGGTTCGGGGTTCGTGCCGGCGCGGGCGAGGAAGTCGAAATCGCACCCTTCGTCGGCCTGGGTGATGTGTTCGCTGTACAGCGCGCCGTACCCGCGCTCGTACTTCGGCGGCGGTTCGCGCCACGACGCGCGCCGCGCCGCCAGTTCCTCGTCGGTGACTTCGAGGCGCAGCACGCGGCCCGGTACGTCGAGCGTCACCAGGTCGCCGTCGCGGACCAGTGCGAGCGGCCCGCCGACGTGGGATTCGGGGGCGACGTGGAGCACGCACGCGCCGTAGGACGTGCCGCTCATCCTCGCGTCGGAGATCCGGACGAGGTCGCGGACCCCGCGCGCCAGCAGGTGTTCCGGCAGCGGGAGCATGCCGTACTCGGGCATGCCTGGCCCGCCGATCGGCCCCGATCCGCGCAGCACGAGCACGGTGTCCTCGGTGATGCCGAGCGCGGGATCGTCGATGCGGCGCCGGAGATCGCCGTAGTCCTCGAACACCACCGCGGGCCCGGTGTGCCGCAGCAGGCGCGGTTCCGCGGCGAGGTGCTTGATCACCGCGCCGTCCGGCGCGAGGTTCCCGCGCAGCACCGCGATCCCGCCCTCGGCCGCGACGGGGTTGCCGCGCGGGCGGATCACGTCGTCGTCGTGCACGAGCGCGCCGTCCAGTGTCGAGCCGAAGTCCTTTCCGGACACGGTGATCCGGTCGAGGTGCAGCAGATCGGGGATCCGCGAGAGCAGCCCGCGCAGGCCGCCCGCGTAGTAGAAGTCCTCCATCAGGTGCTCGCCGCCTGGCCGGATGTTCGCGAGCACCGGGACTTTCCGTGCGGCCGCGTCGAAATCGCCGAGGCGGAGCGGGATCCCGCCGCGGCCCGCCATCGCGACGAGGTGGATGAGCGCGTTCGTCGAGCCGCCGAGCGCGAGCACGGTGGTGACCGCGTCGGCGTAGGCGGCTTCGGTGAGCACGTCAGTGATCTTCAGGTCCGCCCACACCAGTTCGACGATCCGCATCCCGCTCGCCGCGGCCATCCGGTGGTGCGCGGAGTCGACGGCGGGGATGGACGCGGCGCCGGGCAGCGCGAGCCCCATCGCCTCGACGGCGGAGGTCATCGTGGACGCGGTGCCCATCGTCATGCAGTGCCCCGGCGACCTGGCCAGGCCGCGTTCCAATTCGGACAGTTCGGCGTCCCCGATGGTCCCGGCGCGCTTTTCGTCCCAGTACTTCCACATGTCCGTGCCGCTGCCGAGTGTTTCGCCGCGCCAGTGTCCGCGCAGCATCGGCCCCGCCGGGACGAACACGGCGGGCAGGCCCGCGCTCGTCGCGCCCATCACGAGCGCGGGGGTGGTCTTGTCGCAGCCGCCCATCAGCACCGCGCCGTCGACGGGGTAGGAGCGCAGGATCTCCTCTGCCTCCATCGACAGCAGGTTGCGGTAGAGCATCGGCGTCGGCTTCTGGAAGGTCTCCGACAGGGTGGCCACCGGGAACTCCAGCGGGTACCCGCCCGCCTGCCACACCCCGCGCTTGACCTGTTCGGCCCGTTCGCGCAGGTGCAGGTGGCACGGGTTGATGTCGCTCCAGGTGTTGAGGATCGCGATGACCGGTTTCCCGAGGTGCTCCTCGGGGTTGAGGCCGAGCTGGCGGCTTCGCGCGCGGTGGCTGAAGTCGCGCAGCCCGCCACCGCCGTACCACCGGTGGCTGCGGAGGTCCTCTGGTTCGATCACAGCGCCGAGTATGACATCTCATATACGATGGAGGTAATGCTTCGCATCGTGGAGCAGGCCGGTAGATTCGTGTTCCCGCCAGCGGACCTCGTGACCAGGAGATGCCGATGCCCCCGACGTTCAGCCTGCCCGCCTCGCGCACCGAGGTGGTGCTGGAGGAGATCCGGCGCGGCATCCTCACCAAGGAGCTGCGCCCGGGGCAGCCGCTGGTGGAAGCCGAGCTGGCGCAGCGCCTCGGGGTGTCGAAGACGCCGGTCAGGGAAGCGCTGAAGGTGCTGTCCAACTCGGGCCTGGTCACCTTCAGCCCGTACAAGGGCGCGTCGGTCAGGGTGGTGGACGCCGAACTCGCCAAGGCCGTCTACGACGTCCGGCTCGTGCTCGAACCCGAAGCCGTGCGTCGTTCTGTCGAGGCCGCGGCGCAGGGCAGATCGCCGTTGCTCGACGAGGCGGCCGCCGCGCTGAAGGAGGCGTCCGCCGCGATCACCGCGCGCGACAACGCCGAGCTGAGCCTCGCCAACCGGCGCTTCCACCGCGCGCTGTACCGGGGCTGCGGCAACCCGCTGCTCATCGACATCCTGGACGACCTGAAGGACCGCGCCGCGCTGATCAGCGTCGTCGGCTGGGAGGCGAATCCGAGCTGGCGCAAGGAGTTGACCGAGCACAAGGCGATACTCGCGGCGGCGAAGAAGGGGGACGCCGACGCGGCCGCCGAGCTCGTCCGCGCGCACATCGGCGATTTCCTCGAGCGCATCCTCGGCGCGATCGGGGACTGACGTGCGGGTGCTGATCATCGCGGACACGCACCTGCCGAAGCGCGCCCGCGCGCTGCCGGACGAGGTGTGGCGCCGCGTCGACGAAGCGGACGTCGTGCTGCACGCGGGGGACTGGGTGAGCGCCGTCCTGCTCGACGAGCTCGAAACCCGTGCGGCGCGGCTGATCGGGGTGTACGGCAACAACGACGGCGCCGAGCTGAGGGCGCGCCTGCCCGAGGTGGCGCGCGCGGACCTCGGCGGCGTGCGGTTCGCCGTGGTGCACGAGACGGGTGCCGCCAAGGGACGCGAGCAGCGCTGCGCCCGCGACTTCCCCGACGCCGACGTCCTGGTGTTCGGGCACAGCCACATCCCTTGGGACAGCACGGCTTCCACCGGGCTGCGGCTGCTCAACCCCGGCTCGCCGACGGACCGGCGGCGGCAGCCGTTCTGCACCTACCAGACCGCCCGCGTCGAAAACGGCGCGCTGGTGGACGTGGAACTGCACACCCTGCCGCCGCGCACCCGCCCCTGAGCTTCGCCGGGGACGGGTGCGCGAAGCGGTCAGTTGATCTCGTACGGGTCGCCGTAGACCTTCCACTTCAGCGGGGTGTGCAGGTCGAGGTTGCCCTCGTTGAGGAAGACCAGCTGTTCGGTGTCGACGCGCGAGGTGTCGGCGTGCGCTTCCTCCTTCTTCATGACCACCTTGCGGGCTTCGAGGAACGCCTTGAGGTAGGCCTTCTCGTCACCGCCCTGCGCGGGCGGCTTCGCCTTCTGCAGCGCGGTCTTGCGGATCCCGCCGAAGCTGTCGGTGCTGTCGCCGGGGCCGTGCATCACGATGGCGTCGTAGTAGACGAACTGGCCGAGCACGCCGAGCCCGTCGGATTTTCCTTGGCTGACCGCGGGGTCGAAGTAGACGCGGTCGCGCTCGCCGTTCTGCGCCTGCTGGAATTCCGAGGTCTTCGCGGCTTCCTTCCACGCCGATTCGAACGGGGCGCCGAGGCCGTCGTGCGAGTCGGTGCCGTTCACCTTGCGCAGCGCGGGAAGGAACTTCGCGAGCGGGTTGTCCGGTGTGGACTTCGTGTAGGCCTCGACGAGGTCGAGCATGTCGCCGGTGCCGGAGCAGAACCCGACGATGCCCGCGGTGTAGCCGCGGCCGTCGCCGATGTCCTCGATGTAGGGGTACTGGGCCTTCCAGTCCAGCGAGGAGTTTTCCGCGCTGGAGACCAGTTTCATCGCGATTTCCTTCTTCTCTGGCGACGAGAGGTCACCGCCGGCGAAGAAGGAAGCCGCCGAGGCGGCGGGGGAATCGGGTGCCGCGGCGAACGCGGGTCCCGCCAGCGCGGGCACCGCCACCGTGACGGCGAGGACCGAAGCGGCCCCGATCGCGCGGCGGATCAGGCGGGGGTTCCTGGGGGTGGGCATGCAGGGTCGTCCTCTCGGAAAGGCGAACCTGGCGGCGTGACGACACGATAACCACCCGTGACGCACTTGTTCAAGAGTGCCGACGGGGTTCACGTCCGTGGCGGATCAACGACCCGCGAACAACCTGATCACATCGGTGAGGACGACGGCGGAAACGCCGGGGTCGACGGCTCGCTGCACGCCGAGCCCGATGCCGAGGCTCAGCAGCGCGGTCGCGGTGTCCTCCGCGGACATCGGCAGCGTCAGCCCGAGGTGGCCCGCGTGCGCGGTGAGGATCCCGGCGATGGTGTCCCTGATCGCCTTGCTGCGCAGCGCGAGCTGGTGGCGGACCTCCGGGTCGTGGCGCGCGTTGGTGGCGAACTCGACTTCGAGCGCGGTCCACGCCTCGTCGCCGATGCTGCGCTCGGACCACGCCTGGAACGCGGCGAGCATGCTCTCCAGATCGGCCGCGCCGGTGATGGCCTCGGTCAGCATCGCGGTCTGCCGCTCGTGGATGTCGTCGAGCACGGCGAGGCACAGTTCGTTCTTGTTGCGGAAGTTCGAGTAGACCGCCCCTTTGGAGTAGCCCGCCTCCTCGGCGACCTTCTCCAGCGAGGTCGCCGCGTAGCCCGCGCGCAGGAACTGCCGCTTGGCCGTCGAGACGAGCTGTTCGCGGGTGCGGGCCTGGCTCTCCGCGCGCGTGAGTCGTGCCATGACGGCCACCTTAAGCCCTCGCGCGCAGGCCTCCCATCACGGTTGAACACTGTTACGAAGACCGCGGGTACCCCGAAACCGGTCGCGGTTGACACCCCCGTCGCGGCGCACGATAGTTGTACCCGTCGGTAACAGATACCGTCGGTATCCAAGAGTACGGGAGGCGCGTCGATGAAGGAGTTCGGTGGCAAGGTCGCCGTCATCACCGGGGCGGGGTCGGGGATCGGCAGGGCGCTCGCGCTGAACCTCGCCGCGCGCGGCAGCGAGCTCGCACTGTCCGATGTGGACGAAGTGCGGGTGGCCGAAACCGCGGCCCAGTGCGAAAAGATCGGCGCCACCGCGCGGCCCTACCAGCTCGACGTTTCCGACCGCGCCGCCGTCGCCGCGCACGCCGAGCAGGTGCGCGCGGACTTCGGCCGGGTGAACCTCGTGGTCAACAACGCGGGCGTGGCGCTGGTCGGCACCGTCGAGGACTCGACGTGGGAGCAGCTCGACTGGATCGTCGGCATCAACTTCTGGGGCGTGGTGCACGGGACGAAGGCGTTCCTGCCGCACCTGAAGGAGTCCGGCGACGGGTACCTGGTGAACATCTCCAGCGTGTTCGGGCTGATCGGCGTGCCGACGCAGAGCGCGTACAACGCCACGAAGTTCGCGGTGCGCGGCTTCACCGAGGCGCTGCGCCAGGAACTGCTCTCCGACAAGCGGGTCGGCGTCAGCTGCGTGCACCCCGGCGGCATCAAGACCAACATCGTGCGCGACGCCAGGGTCACCGACGGCAAGGACCGGGCGTCGATGTTCGACAAGATCGCCAGGACCACGCCAGAGCAGGCGGCGCGCACGATCCTGCGCGGCGTGCAGCGGAAGAGCCCGAAGATCCTGATCGGCCCGGACGCCTACGCCATCGACCTGCTGCCGAAGGTACTGGGCGCGCGCTACCAGCGCCTGGTTGGCGTCGTCTCGAAGCGCTTCCTCTGATTCCGCCCCCTGGGCATTGGCTCCCTCGCTTGAATGTGACATCTTGCTCTTAGGTGTATCGTTGGAGCGACTCTGGGGGAGGATTCGGATGACCACGCGCACCGATGGGGACGGCAGCTGCGCTCGTTGCGGGAGGATGCTCGGGGTTGTTCGCCCCGGCAGGGCGGGACGTCCCGCGAAGTACTGCTCCTCGGTGTGCCGCCAGGCCGCGCACCGGCAGCGCCACCGCTGTGCCGCCGCGCGGTCCGAGGAGGACGTGCGCGACTTCCGGCTGGCGCTGTCCGAACTCGCGGAGCGGCTGCGCGGCAGGGCGAAGGTCGAGCGGGGCCCGCACGGGTTCACCCCGACCGCGACCGAGCTCGTCGACCTCGCGTCCCAGGTCCAGGCCGTCGCCATCGCCTGCGACCGCGCGACCGGGCTGTCCTGGGCGGCCATCGCCTCGCGCACCGGGCTGTCCCGCGACCGGGTACGCCGCGAATGCCGCACGGGGGCGGAGGTCGCCGCCCGGCTGGCCCGCGGCTAAATCGCTTTACGCACCGGTGAAACTGGTCGCGTGAGGACCGCTTGGGGGATCGTGCGGCAGCCGGTCGGCTCCGCCGAATCGGTGGCGCTGCTGCGCCGCTACTACGACGAGGTGGCGAGCCGGTACTGGAACCGCGTGCTCAGCGAGGAAGAAGTCGACGAGGTGGTGGCCGAGTTCCCCGACGACGACATCACCGAGCCCGCCGGGCTGTTCTTCGTCGGCAGGCTCGACGGCCGTCCGGCGGGCTGTGCGGGGCTGCGCTTCGTCGACGGCGAGACCGCGGAACTGACGCGGGTGTACGTCGACCCGTCCGCGCGCGGCACCGGTGGCGCGCCGCTGCTGGTCGCCGCGGTCGAGGAGGCCGCCCGGCTGCGCGGGATCAAGGTGGTCCGCCTCGACACCCGCGACGATCTGGTGGAAGCTCGTGCGCTGTACGCCAAGCTGGGCTACGCCGAGGTCGAGGCGTTCAACAGTGAGCCGTACGCCGAGCACTGGTTCGCCAAGGAGCTCGTGACCGGCTGATCCATCGGATCAATCTGCGGTAATTTTGCGGCAAACGCATTGCCACCCTGGATTCTGGTGCGGTGATGCGCTATACATCGGATGTCTGCTCGTCTTGCGCTGAGAGGAACATCCGTGCAGCTGCTGCGCCTCGGTGACCAGGGAAGCGAACGCCCTTACGTTCGCGACGATGACGGCGCGGTGCACGACCTGAGCCCGCTCACCGCCGAGATCGACAGCGCGTTCCTGGCCTCGGACTGGGTTTCGCGGGTCGCGGACAGCTCCCTGCCCGTGGTGGACGTGGCGGGCCTCCGCGTCGGCGCGCCGATCGCGCAGCCGGGCAAGGTCGTCTGCATCGGGCTGAACTACCGCGGCCACGCCGAGGAGACCGGTGCCGCGATCCCGGCCGAACCGGTCGTGTTCATGAAAGCACCTGACGCCGTCGTCGGCCCCGGCGACACCGTGCTCGTGCCGCGCGGGTCGACGGCGACCGACTGGGAGGTCGAACTCGGCGTCGTCATCGGCCGCACCGCGCGCTACCTGGACCGCGTC
The DNA here is from genome assembly GCF_018736145.1 of Amycolatopsis sp. CA-230715. Lineage (GTDB taxonomy): Bacteria > Actinomycetota > Actinomycetes > Mycobacteriales > Pseudonocardiaceae > Amycolatopsis. Next base: position 1,750,395 of record NZ_CP059997.1, on the reverse strand, counting down.
GAGGACGCGCTCGCGCACGTCGCCGGGTACGTGCTCTCGCACGACGTGTCCGAACGCGACTTCCAGCTCCACCGCGGCGGCCAGTGGGACAAGGGAAAGTCGTGCGAGACGTTCAACCCGCTCGGCCCGCACCTGCTGCCCGCGGCCGAAGTGCCCGACCCGCAGGCGCTCGGCCTGCGGCTGTGGGTGAACGGCGAAAAGAAGCAGGACTCCACGACCGCCGACATGATCTTTCCGGTCGCCGAGATCGTGCACTACCTGAGCCAGTTCATGGTGCTGCGGCCCGGCGACCTGATCAACACCGGCACCCCGGCCGGGGTCGCGCTCGGCCAGCCGGAACCGAAGCCGTACCTCGCCGAGGGCGACGTCGTGGAGCTGGAGATCGACGGTCTCGGCAGGCAGCGCCAGCGCATCGGGCAGGCGTGATGGCGCGCATCACCGGCATGGAGGTGCTCGACGTCCGGTTCCCGACGTCGAGGGAGCTCGACGGATCCGACGCGATGAACCCGGATCCGGACTACTCGGCGGCCTACGTCGTCCTGCACACCGACGGCGGGCCGGACGGCTACGGCCTCACGTTCACCATCGGGCGCGGCAACGACGTGCAGGCCGCGGCGATCGAGGCACTCGGCGCGCACGTGATCGGGCGCGAGGTGCCCGAGGACGCGGCCGCGCTCGCGGACCTTTCCGCGCGGCTCATCGGCGATTCGCAGCTGCGCTGGCTCGGCCCCGAAAAGGGCGTGGCGCACATGGCCGTCGGCGCCGTGGTGAACGCGGTGTGGGACCTCGCTGCCCGCCGCGCGGACCGTCCACTGTGGAGGTTCCTGGCGGAGATGCGGCCGGAGGAGATCGCCGGGCTCGTCGACTACCGCTACCTGTCCGACGCGCTCACCGAACAGGACGCGCTCGACATCCTCCGTGCCGCCGAGCCGGGGCGCGAGGCGCGCACCGCCGAGCTGCTCGGCCGCGGGTACCGCGCCTACACCACGTCGCCCGGCTGGCTCGGCTATTCCGACGAAAAGCTGGTGCGGCTGGCGAAGCAGGCGCTCGCCGACGGGTTCGACATGATCAAGCTCAAGGTCGGCGGCAGGCTCGAAGACGACGTGCGGCGGCTGCGGATCGCGCGCGAAACCGTCGGCCCCGGCGTCCGGATCGCGGTCGACGCGAACCAGCGCTGGGACGTCGACGCGGCGGTGGCGTGGATGACCGAGCTGGCGCCGTACGACCCGTACTGGATCGAGGAGCCCACCTCGCCGGACGACGTGCTCGGGCACGCGGCCATCGCGAAGGCGCTGGCGCCGATCAGGGTGGCCACTGGCGAGCACGTGCAGAACCGCGTGGTGTTCAAGCAGCTTCTCCAAGCGGGCGGGCTTTCCGTGCTGCAGCTCGACGCGTGCCGGGTCGGCGGTGTCAACGAGAACGTGGCGATCCTGTTGCTGGCGGCCAAGTTCGGCGTGCCGGTGTGCCCGCACGCGGGCGGGGTCGGGCTGTGCGAACTGGTGCGCCACCTCGCCATGTTCGATTTCGTCGCGGTGTCCGGCTCGGCCGAGGGCAGGGCCATCGAATGGGTCGACCACCTGCACGAGCACTTCACCGATCCGGCCGTGGTGCGCGACGGGCACTACCTCGCGCCGACGGCACCGGGATTTTCCGCCAGGATGCACGACGCGACGCTCCGCCGCTTCCGGTTCCCGGACGGTCCGGAGTGGACAGAGGGAACGGGAGAGCGCGAGTGACCGACTTCGAGGGCCTCAAGGCCGTGGTGACCGGCGGCGCGTCTGGGATCGGGCTCGCCGCCGCCCGGCAGCTGTCCGCGCGCGGCGCCGCGGTGGCCGTGCTCGACCTGCGCGCGGACGGGCTGCCCGCCGGGCTGACCGGGTTCCGCTGCGACGTCTCCGACGACGGCGAGGTGCGGGCCGCGATCGACGCCGCGGCCACCGCGCTCGGCGGGATCGACGTGCTGGTCAACAACGCGGGCATCGGCGCGCAGGGCGACGTGGCGGCCAACGACGACGCCGAGTGGCACCGCGTGCTCGACGTCAACGTGGTCGGCATGGCGCGGGTGAGCAGGGCCGCGCTGCCGCACCTGCGCGGGTCCTCGTCGGCCGCGATCGTCAACACCTGCTCGATCGCCGCGTGGGCCGGGCTGCCCAACCGGGCGCTGTACTCCGCCAGCAAGGGCGCGGTGCTCGCGCTCACGCTCGCGATGGCCACCGACCACCTGCCCGACGAGATCAGGGTCAACTGCGTCTGCCCCGGTACCGCGGACACCCCGTGGGTGGGCAGGCTGCTCGACTCGGCCGCCGATCCGGCTGCCGAGCGGGCGGCGCTCGAAGCGCGCCAGCCGATGGGCAGGCTCGTCAGCGCGGACGAGGTGGCCAACGCGATCACCTACCTCGCCAGCCCGCTTTCGGGTTCGACGACCGGAACCAACTTGGCCGTGGACGGCGGAATGTACGGCCTGCGCCCGCGCGGTCCGGTGCAGCACTAGAAAACGCTTGGCATCAAGGAGGATGCGGTGCAGAAGGTCATCAAGATCGCCGCGGCGGTCACCGCGCTCGCGCTGACGGCGAGCGCCTGCGGGTCCACAAAGGACAAAGCGGCACCGGCGGCGGGGAGCGGTGGCGGGGGCAAGGTCGGGGCCACCGTGCCGCTGCTGACCTCCCCGTTCTGGCAGGCCTACAACGGCTACGTGCCGAAGATGGCGCAGGAGGCCGGGATCGAGGCGCTGCCGACGGTGAACGCCGACAGCGACCCGGCCAAGCTCATCACCGATATGAACACGCTGCTCAACCAGGGTGTCAAGGGCATGGTGGTGACCCCGCTGGACTCCGCGGCGGTGGTGGCCGGGCTGAACCAGGCCGAGCGCAAGGGCGTGCCGGTGGTGGCGGTCGACGTGGCACCGGAGAGCGGCAAGGTCGCGATGGTCGTCCGCGCCGACAACAAGGCCTACGGCACGAAGGCCTGCGACGCGATCGGGGAGAAGGTCAAGCAGGGCAAGGTCGTCCAGGTGATGGGCGATCTCGCCTCGGTCAACGGCCGCGAGCGCTCCGAGGCGTTCCGGGAGTGCATGAAGTCCTACCCCGGCGTGCAGGTGCTCGAAATCCCCGCCGAGTGGAAGGCCGACAAGGCCGCCTCGGGGCTGGAGAGCCTGCTCACCGCGAACCCCGACGTCAAGGCCGTGTACCTGCAGGCGGGCGGGGTCTACCTGGCGCCGACGCTGCAGACGTTGCGCCGCAAGAACCTCTTCTTCCCCGCGGGCGATCCGAAGCACGTCGTGCTGGTCAGCAACGACGGCATCCCGCAGGAACTGGCCGCGATCAGGGCGGGCGAACTGGACGCGACGGTCTCGCAGCCCGCCGACGACTACGCGAAGTACGGCATGTACTGGATCAAGAAGGCGATGGCGGGGGAGACCTTCAAGCCGGGCCCGACCGATCACCACAGCACCGTGGTGGAGAGCAGGCCGGGCATCCTCGAAGACCAGCTCCCCGCGCCGGTGATCACCAAGGCCAACGTGGACGACAAGGCGTTGTGGGGCAACAACCTATGAGCGCGCCCGTGGTCCGCGCCGAGTGCGTCGGCAAGCGGTACGGCCCCACGGTGGCGTTGCGCGACGTCAGCCTGACCGTGACGCCGGGCCAGTCGCACGCGCTCGTCGGCCGGAACGGGGCTGGCAAGTCGACGCTGGTGTCCCTCCTCACCGGACTGTCCAAACCGGACACGGGATCGATCGCGTTCGGTAGCGAGCCCGCGCCACCGGTCGCCGACCGCGAGGCGTGGCGGCGCCACGTCGCCTGCGTCTACCAGCACTCCACGGTGATCCCGCACCTGTCCGTCGCGGAGAACCTGTTCCTCAACCGCCAGTCCGGCGGCCGGTTCGCGATCAGCTGGCGGCGGCTGCGGGCGCAGGCGCGCGAGCTGCTCGATTCCTGGGGCGTCGAGGTGGATGTGGACACCTCGGCTGGCGAGCTGTCCGTCGAGGACCGCCAGTTCGTCGAGATCGCGCGGTCGCTGTCCTACGGCGCGCGGTTCATCGTGCTCGACGAGCCCACCGCGCAGCTCGACCACCAGGCGATCGACCGGCTCTTCGCGCGCATGCGCGAAATGCAGGCGGCCGGGGTGACCTTCCTGTTCATCTCCCACCATCTGCGGGAGGTGTACGAGGTGTGCCAGGCGGTCACCGTGCTGCGCGACGCGGGGCACGTGCTGACCGCGCCGGTCGCCGAGATCGCGCACGCCGAGCTGATCGACGCGATGACCGGCGAGCAGGGCGGGCTGACCGTCGCCGACGCCGCCGCGCGCGAGGCGCTGGCGTCCGATGTGGACGAAGCACTGTCCGTCGAATCGCTGTCGGGCGACGAGTTCGACGACGTGTCGTTCTCGGTGCGGCGCGGGGAGGTGCTCGGGCTCGCGGGCAGCAACGCCAGCGGCAAGCACCAGGTGGCCGAGACCGTGTACGGCCTGCGCGCACCGAAGTCGGGGCGGATCACCGTGGCGGGGAAACCGCTGAAGACCGGGGATGTCCCGGCCGCGCTGGCGGCGGGGATCGGCTGCGTGCCAAGGGATCGCCACCACCAGGGCCTCGTGCTCGAACTGTCCATCGCGGACAACGCGACGATGACCGTGCTCGACCGGCTCGGTACGGCCGGGGTCGCCGCACCTCGCGCGCGCACCCGCACCGCGAGCAGGGCACTGTCCGAATACGACATCGTGGCCGCCGGGCCGGACCAGGCGGTGTCCGATCTTTCCGGCGGGAACCAGCAGAAGGTCGTGCTGGCGCGGGCGCTCGCGCGCGACCCCGGCGTCGTGGTGCTGATCAACCCCACCGCGGGCGTGGACGTGAAATCGAAGGAAGCCCTGCTCGCGGTGGTGGACAGGGTGCGCGCGGACGGCAAGGCGGTGCTGATCGTCAGCGACGAGCTGGACGACCTCCGCCTCGCCGACCGGGTGCTGGTGCTGCGCGGCGGCAGGGTCGTCGGCGAGCACGACGCGGGCTGGGCCGACGGCGATCTCGTGGCCGATATCGAAGGAGTCGAACTGGATGTCTGAAACCACGGAGATCAAGGCGGTGTCCCCACCGAAAGCCGCCGCGAAGGCACCGGTGAAGAAGAGCAGGGCGGGCTGGATCCGCGACGTCGCGCTGCTGCCCGCGCTCGTCGTGCTGGTGGCGATCGGCGGGCTGGTCAACGACAGCTTCCTCAGCGTCGACAACATCGTCAGCATCCTCGGCTCCTCGGCGGCGCTCGCGCTGATCGTGCTCGGTGAGTCGCTCGTGCTGATCACCGGGAAGTTCGACCTGTCGCTCGAGTCCACTGTGGGCATCGCGCCCGCGCTCGGCGCGCTGCTGGTGATCCCGGCGGCGTCGGCCGGGTTCGGCACCGAGTTCCCGACTGTCGTCGGGCTGCTGGGCATCCTCGTCGTCGGCGCGCTGATCGGGGCGTTCAACGGGTTCCTGATCGTCAAGCTGCAGCTCAACGCGTTCATCGTGACGCTGGCGATGCTGACCGTGCTGCGCGGTGTGCTGATCGGCGCGACCAACGGCAAGACCCTGTTCGACATGCCGGACGCGTTCTTCGCGCTCGCCACGACCACCTTCGCCGGCCTGCCGATGTCGGTGTGGCTGGCCGCGCTCGCCTACCTGATCACCGGCCTCGTGCTGCGGTACCACCGCGTCGGGCGCGCGCTCTACGCGATCGGCGGCAACCGCGAGGCGGCGCGCGCGGCGGGCATCCGGGTCGACAAGATCACCTGGCTGGTGTTCGTGGTGGCCGGTGTGCTCGCCGCGCTCGGCGGGCTGGTGCTCACCGGGTACGTCGGCGCGCTCAACGCCAACCAGGGCAACGGGATGATCTTCACCGTGTTCGCCGCGGCGGTGATCGGCGGCATCTCGCTCGACGGCGGGCGGGGCACCATGTTCGGCGCGCTCACCGGCGTGCTGCTGCTCGGCGTCGTGCAGAACATGCTGAACCTGGCGCAGGTGCCCGCGTTCTGGATCCAGGCGATCTACGGCGGCATCATCCTGATCGCGCTGATGATCTCCCGGTTCGCGGGCGGGAAGCCCCAGACATGAGCCTTCAGTCCGCCGTCCCCAGCGCGTTGCGCAGCCACTGCTCGACCCCGGCGACGTGCACGGTAGCCCACGAGCGCGCCAGCTCCGGCTCCCGTGCGGCGATCGCCTCGTAGATGGCCATGTGCTGCTCGCGGGTCTTCGCGACCGCGCCCTCCTGGGTGAGGCCGCGCCAGACCCGCGCGCGCGTGGTCGGCCCGGACAGGCTGTCCAGCAGCGAGCACAGCACCGGGTTGCCGGACCCGTCCGCGATGCGGCGGTGGAAGGCGAGGTCGTTGGCCACCAGCGCTTCCACGGTCGGCGAGTCCTCCAGCTCGTCGAGCAGTGTGCGCAGTTCGGCGATGCCTGCCTCATCCATGTGCAGCGCGGCGAGTGCGGTGGCGGCGGGTTCCAGGATGCGGCGGACCGCGAGGAAGTCGAGCACGGTGTCGTCGCGGTGGAAGTCGACGACGAACGTCATCGCGTCGAGCAGCAGCTTCGGTTCGAGGCTGGTGACGTACGTGCCGTCGCCCTGGCGCACGTCGAGGACCCTGATCAGGCACAGCGCCTTGACGGCCTCGCGCAGCGAGCTGCGGGACAGCCCGAGCCGCTCGGCGAGTTCGGCCTCCTTCGGCAGCCGGTCGCCCGGTGCCAGCTCGCCCGAGATGATCATGTCCTTGATCTTGTCGATCGCGACGTCGGTGACCGGCATGGCACCTTCCCCTCCCGCAGACCTCCGATGTTTGCCGGTCCAGATTGCCACGGATGTGAAAGTCGAGGTGCGATGACCCACCGAGTGGCCCTGCACACCCGGTTGAGACCGGGCAAAGAGGCGGAATACGAGCGCGTGCACGCCGTCATCCCGGACGAGCTGGACGCCGCGCTGCGCGAATCGGGCGTGCGGTCGTGGCGGATCTGGCGCGACGGGCTCGACCTGTTCCACGTCGTCGAGGTGGACGACTACCCGGCGATGCGCCGCACGCTGGCCGGGCACCCGGCGAACGTGCCATGGCAGGCCAGGATGGCGGAACTGCTCGACGTCGAGGACGACTACTCGGGCACCGATTCCGGTCTGTCGCTGGTGTGGGAGCTGCCGTGAACGTGACCGTCACGCCGCTGGGGCTGGGCTGCGCGCAGCTCGGCAACCTCTACCGCGCGATGTCCGACGAGAACGCGGCGGCGACCGTGGCGCGCGCGTGGGACGACGGGATCCGGTACTTCGACACCGCGCCGCACTACGGGCTCGGGCTGTCCGAACGGCGGCTCGGTGCCGCGCTGACCGGGCGCCCCCGTGCCGAGTACGCGGTGTCGACGAAGGTCGGCAGGCTCCTCGAACCGAACCCGGGCGGCTCTTCCCGTCGCGACGAGGCCGGGTTCGACGTCCCGGCGACCTTGCGCCGCCGGTGGGACTTCAGCGCCGACGGCGTTCGCCGGTCCCTCGACGAGAGCATGGCCCGGCTCGGCCTCGACCGGGTCGATCTCGTCTACGTGCACGATCCGGACGACCACTTCGACGACGCCGTCACCGGTGCCGTGCCCGCCCTGGTTTCGTTGCGCGAGCAGGGAATGATCGGCGCGGTCGGGATCGGCATGAACCAGGCCCCGATGCTCGCGGAGTTCGTCCGCCGCGGCGACGTCGACGCCGTCATGGTGGCGGGCCGCTACACGCTGCTGAACCAGCCCGCGCTCGACGAACTGCTCCCGCTGTGCGAAGAGCGCGGGGTGGCGGTGATGGCGGCGGGCGTGTTCAACGGCGGCATCCTCGCTACGCCGGAGCCCGGCACGAAGTACGACTACGTCGACGCGCCACCGGAACTGGCCGAGAAGGCGGCGCGGATCGCGGCGGTCTGCCAACGGCACGGCGCGGAGCTGCCGCAGGTCGCGATGGCGCTGCCCGCGGCACATCCGGCGGTGGCGAGCGTGGTGGTCGGCTCGCAGTCACCGGAGCAGGTCGCCGCGAACGTGGCTCGCGCGCGGCGGCCGGTGCCGCCGGAGCTGTGGTACGACCTGATCGACGCCGGGCTCCTGCGCCAGGACACCCCGGTGAGGACGGCCGCATGATCGACGCGCACCACCACCTGTGGGACCCGTCGCGGCGCGAGTACCCGTGGATGACCGGCGAAGCGATGGACCCGATCCGCCGCGCCTACACCGTCGACGACTTGAAAGCGGTGGCCGACGGGATCACCGCGACCGTGCTCGTGCAGACGGTTTCGTCCGATGTGGAGACCGACGAGTTCTTGGAAATCGCGGCAGCCGAACCCCTGATCGCGGGTGTCGTCGGCTGGGTCGACCTCACCTCGCCGTCGGTCGCGGACCGGCTCGCGGAGCTGGCCGAGGCGGGCCCGCTGGTCGGTGTCCGCCACCAGGCCGAGGGCGAGCAGGACTCGGAATGGCTCGCCCGCGACGACGTGCGGCGCGGGCTTTCCGCACTCGCCGACGCGGGTCTCGCCTACGACCTGCTGGTGCGGATCGACCAGCTCCCCGCCGCCGCGGCTGCCGCGGATGCCTTGCCAGGACTGCGTTTCGTGCTCGACCACGCCGCCAAGCCGCCCATCGCGAGCGGCCGGTGGGAACCGTGGGCCGGTGCGCTGTCCGCGCTCGCCGAACGGGAAAACGTGTCGTGCAAGCTTTCCGGCCTCGTCACCGAGGCCGACTGGGCACACTGGAGTGTCGGGCACCTCCGCCGCCACACCGAGCACATTCTCGACACGTTCGGGCCGCGGAGGCTGCTGTTCGGTTCGGACTGGCCGGTGTGCGAGCTGGCCGCCGCCTATCCCGTCGTCCTCGAGGCGGCGCTGTCGCTGACCGGCTCGCTGTCCGACACCGAACGCGCCGAGGTGTTCGTCCATTCGGCACAACGGGTGTACGGCCTGAACGTGTAACCCGTCACGGAACGGGGTACTCCCGCACCTGAGCGATTAATTCGTGGAGGTGATCAGGCCATGGCGGACACGTCACGACTGCCGACCCCGGTCGCGGAGACCTGGGAGTGGCAGCGGCACGGCAACTGCCGCAATCTCGACAGCGCGGTGTTCTTCCACCCCGACGGCGAGCGCGGGTTCGCCAGGTCCGACCGGGTCGCCAGGGCCAAGCAGATCTGCCGGTCCTGCCCGGTGATCGTGGAATGCCGCCACCACGCCCTGACCGCCGAAGAACCGTTCGGCGTCTGGGGCGGCCTCGACGAGACCGAGCGAAAGGATGCCATAAACCGCCGCCGCCACCTCCCCCAAGCTGTCTAGCTAGTCGTCGCTGAGGTCGGCGAGCACCTCGTAGGGCGGGATCCAGCCGCGCCCGACGAGCAGGCGGTGCAAAGCGAGCTGCGCCCGTCCCGCCGCGCCCGGTTCGGTGGCCTGGATGAGCGCCTTCGCGATCTCGATCAGTTCGTCGTCCGGCCACCCGAGGTTCTCGTCGGACTCGGTGGTGCTTTCCGGTTCCAGCACCACCGAATCCGCCGCGCGGCTCAGCAGCGGTTCGAGCTGGCCGGTCTCCACCTTCGCCGCCAGCCGCACCAGCATCTGGGCGACCCGGTGCAGCTTGATGTTGTGCTGCTGGGAAAACCGCACCAGTGAACGGAAAGCCTGCTGCGGTGTGCACCGCTGCGCGACGATGAGCACGCCCATCGCCTGTTCGATCGTCGCGCGCGTGCGCAGCGCGCGCCGCAGCCCATCGAGCTCCCCTTGGAGATCGGTGAGCCGCAGCTCGATCTCCTCGCGCTCGGTCCGGGCGTAAGACCCCAACTTCCAGCTCCCTCGGTCGCGTCGTCAACGGCCACAGCGCGCGGCGAGGGCGCAGGGAGCGGCGACCGGGAGGATCGGCCGTGGGAAGGGGCCGCGGGGCGCAGCACGCAGCGTCTCGCTTCGCGCGAACCGCCAGTGCCCGCCCGCCGCACTCGGCGGCGAGGGGAGCGCTGGCGCGCTGCGGCTGGTTGCTCAACCGCGTTCGGCACAACTCTAGCGGGTCAGAACTCCTCGTCGGCGTTGACCATCGCCCGCAGCCGGGTGAGCGCGCGGTGCTGGGTGACCCTGACGTTGCCGGGGGAGATGCCGAGCGCCTCGGCGGTCTCGACGGCGGAGAGCCCGACGGCGATGCGCAGCGCGAGGATTTCTTGCTGGGTCTGGGGAAGTCGGCCGAGCAGGCGGTTGAGCCGCGAGCCGAGATCGGTGCGCAGTGCGTGGGTTTCCGGCTCGTTGTCCGCGAGCGGTTGTTCGGGCAGTTCGGGTACCGGGTCGGACCGGTCCCGCGAGACGAGGCGGTAGGCGTCGGCGACCTTGTTCGCGGCGATCGCGTGCACGAGGTAGAGGAAGGAACCGCCGCGATCCTGGTAGGTCGGCAGCGCCTTCAGCACGGCGAGGCACACTTCCTGCGCGACGTCGTCGGCGGAGAGGTACGACAGGTCGCGGCCGCCCATCCTGGCGCGGCAGTACCTGGCGACCATCGGGCGGATGAGCTCCAGCAGCGCTTGGACGGCGCCGGGGTTCTCGGCGGCGGCGTCCTCGACGAGCGGGTCCAGCTGTTCCTTGGTCAGCCGCTGGCCGGCGCGGGGGTGCGTGACGGGCTGGGTGAAACCGGGCAGCGCGAGATCGGCGCTGCCTGCTTCGGCGGAGTGGGCGGAACTGATCCGGGTTCTCGCTGCTGTCATGGTCGCCTCCCGCGACCCTCCGACCGGTCGCTGTCGAAGGTGGACAATCGGTAACGTACGGTCAGCGATTACTCCGTAGGAGCGGGAATAACCCGGCGCCGCAGCGACTCTGCGTAATCGTAAAGCGGGACGCGGAGGCAGTCCAGATTTCAACTAGAGATAGCCCATTCGGGCGCTCGAACCCGCCAGATCGCGATGAAGACGACACAAAACCGAGGTGTTCCCGCGCTCGACTGACCGGGAAGTGACCGAGCGTCCGCGCTCAGGTGCGCGGCGTGTGGCGGGTGAACACCCACCACCGAAGCAGTACGAAGCGGGCCAGTCCGCCGAGGGTACTCGCGACGGCGAGCACGACGGCTTCGAGATTCGCAGAGGGTGAGACGACGAGCGCCTGCAGAACGGTGAGCACGACCGAGCCGTAACCGGCGTAGAAGGCGAACGTCAGCACCGATTGGACGCGGCGCCAGTTCGCGGTGCTCTCGCTGTCGGCGAAGGTGACCCTGCGGTGGAACTCGGTGTTGACCGCGGTGGTCACCGCGATCGCGGCGAGGTTGGCGAGCACCGAATCGAGCCACGGCCGCAGGAGCAGGAACAGGCCCGCCTGCATCGCGGTGGTCACGCCGCCGGCGACGACGTAGAGCACGAGGTGCTCGCCGAGCCGGTGGTGGCGGCGCCGGGCGGCCGGTGCCTGCCGGTGCGGAAGGTGGTGGCCCACCCACCTGGCGGTGGTCATGACATCGACACTACATACTTTTCACAAAGTTGTGAATATTGATGTCTTCGCAGGTGAGGTGATCTGTGTCTCCCGCTCAGAAGGGGCACCGGGCCCTTCCCCAGGCTACGCGCCCCCGCGTTTCGGACGGCGGCGGCCGGGGTACCACGGTGCCCGGAGCGCGGTGAGAACGGAGGATTCGATGACCGAGCACCCCGAGACCGATCCGGCGGCGCTGAGCAGCAGCGAAGAGCTCGACGAAGACAGCCTGCGCGTCGATCCGCTCGAAGAAGGCGTGGAGCCCCGGAGCACTGGACCGCGGTGGACCGCCACGGCATGACGCCTCGCGAACAGCGGGAGGGCGAGCCGATCGAGGACCGGCTCGCCGAGGAGCGCGCGGACGTCGAGCCCGACGAGGTACCGGCCCGCCCGATCGCGGCCACGCCCGCAGACCGGCTCGATCAGTCCATTGAGGACGCTCCGGCCGATGACGAGCCGGTGGCGCCGGGCGAACGGCCCGCACGCCGCACCGCCGAGGCTGACCACGGCGAAAACGCCGACGTGGCAGGCGGTTCCGTCGCCGACTCGATCAGAACCGCCCGCTAGTGCTCGGCCTGCGGGCAAGATCCGCGATGCCCCGAAAGTGGCTTTCCGGGCATCTGCCGCCCCGAAGGTCGCTTTCGGGGCGACGGCAGCCGCCGCTCGGCTAGGCGCGTAGCGCGGCCCACATGAGTTCGGCCGCCCGGCGCGCCGCCTCGCTCGCGGGCGCGTGATCGTGGCCGTAGCCGAGGACCTCTTGGGGTTCGGCCTCGGCGGGGGCCTGGCCGACGTGTTCCACGGCGGCGACCGCGAGATCGCGGAGCTTGACGTTGAAGTGCTGGCTCGCCGCGACGAGCGAACCGAACGCGGTGCCCGCGTCGCAGTGGCGGACCGCCATGATCATGCCCTTGGCCTGTTCGATCACGCGGCGGTTCTCCACCATCTTCAGCAGTTGGTCGCCGCGCAGGGTTTCGTCCGCGCAGTAGTCGATGAGCGCGGCGGACATCGCGACCACCGGCTCGATCTCCTCGACGCGGCGGAGGTCGTCCGGGGTCGGCGCGTGGTCGAGGTAGATCGTCAGCACGATCGGGCCCTCGTCGTCCCAGCTCCCCGCCACGGAAACGGCGGCGATCGTGCCGTCGTGGCCGGCCAGCTTCCCGGCGAGCGCGGGCCAGCGGTCGTCCGCCGTGATGTCGTCGGAGGTGGTGGCTTCCTGTTCGGTGGCCGCGTACAGCGTCGGGCCCTCGCCGGTTTCCCGTTGCAACGCATCGATTTCCGCCCCGAAACCGGTGGCGGCGAGGCGGCGGCCGTGGGACGCGGTGGCGTTGAGCGACGCGCCGAGCAGCCCCGGAACGGTGCTCTTCAGTTGCTGGAGAAGCCGCTCCAGCAGGGCGGGTCCGATCTCGGCGCGTTCTTCGCGGTTGTTGGTGGTGGTCACGGCGTCCTCTCGCTTTCCCCGGCCCGCTCCCAGCTTAGCCACGCCGCTCCTGTGACCGAGGCCATTTCTGTCCTGTTCCCGGCCGCCGCGGCGCTGTGCGCAGTGCCGCGACCGTTTCGTGTCCCGCGTGCGGAACCGTGCGATCCCCGCCCAGCGCGCACGCCGCGCCGGTACCCCCTACGGTGGCTCGGAAGCGCAGAATCGCGAACGAAGGGAAGGCCCACCATGCTCGCCATGACTGACGCCGCCGCGGAGGCGATCAGTGCGTTGACCGCCCAGCAGGGCGGGGACGACGCCGCTGGTCTGCGCTTCGCGGTGCAGAGCCAGGAAGAAGAGGGCGCCCAGCTCGCGCTGTCGATGGCACCGGCCCCCGAGGACGGTGACCAGGTACTGGGCACCGAGGCGGGTGCCAAGGTGTTCCTCGAGCCACAGGCCGCGGCGTTCCTCGACGACAAGGTGCTCGACGTCCAGCAGGACGACCAGGGGCAGCTGAACTTCGCGGTGATGCCGCAGCCGCAGCAGGAGCCTCCCGTCCAGGCGTGAGGATTCCACCCTGACGGCCGCGGCACCCGCCGCGGCCGTCAGGAGCGCGGGACGACCGGGGTGAGCGCCGGGTCGCCCCGCAGCACGGCGGCGACGTTCTTCGCCGCCAGCACGGCCATCTCCGTGCGAGTTTCGACGGTGGCCGAACCCAGGTGCGGTGCGAGCACGACCGCGTCGAGGTCGAGCAGACCGGGGTCGACCTCGGGCTCGTGCTCGAACACGTCGAGCGCCGCACCCGCGATCTCCTTGCGCGCCAACGCTTCCGCGAGCGCCGCCTCGTGCACGACCGGGCCCCTCGTCGTGTTGACGAGATAGGCGGACGGTTTCATCGCGCGCAGCGCGTCCGCGTCGATCAGGTGCCGCGTCTCCGGGGTGAGCGGGCAGTGCAAGGACACCACGTCCGAGTTCGCCAGCAGTTCGCCGAACCCGACCCGTCGCGCGCCGAGTTCTCCCTCCACCCGCTCGTCCACTTTGGACCGTCCGGAGTAGACGATCTCCATGCCGAACGCCTTGGCGCGCCGTGCCACCGCCTGCCCGATCTGGCCGAGGCCGACGATGCCGAGCGTCCTGCCCTGCAGCCCGGCGCCGAGCATGAAGCCGAGGTGGAACGACCACGGCCGTTTCGCGCGCAGCAGGCGCTCGCCTTCTCCGATGCGCCGCGTCACCGCGAGCAGGAGCGCGAAGGTGAGGTCGGCGGTGGCCTCGGTCAGCACGCCCGGGGTGTTCGTCACCGTGATGCCGCGCGCGTCGAGCGCGGCGACGTCGAGGTTGTCGTAACCGACGGCGACGTTCGCCACCACCCGGAGCGAGGCGCCCGCCGCGTCCGCGACCGAGCCGTCGACGCGGTCGTGGAGCATGCTCACGATCGCGGACGCGCCCGCCACCTGAGCCCGAAGTTCGTCCGGGGTGAGCGGGCGATCGGCTTCGGAGAGCGAAATCTCGCCCGCCGTCCGCAGCACCTCCAGCGCCGCCTCGGGAACTTGCCTGGTCACCGCGATGATCGGGGAATCGTGCACGCGGCAACCGTAACCGCGGCCGTCCCGCGCGGGCCAGCGCGGCGAGGCGAGGAGCGGGTCCCTGTTTTCGCGAGGTCGTGGTAAGTTCGTATGTGTAACTAGTGTGCGACATGCGAACACTTGTTACGACGGAAAAAAGAACAGGCACGAACGAAAAAGCTCTTGGGGACCTGGAACGGAGTGGCGGATGGCCAAGATCCTGTCCCTCGCCGAAGCCGTCGGCGAGCTGGTGCACGACGGGGACACCGTCGCCATGGAGGGGTTCACGCACCTCATCCCGGTGGCGGCGGGCCACGAGATCATCCGCCAGCGCCGCCGTGACCTGACCCTGGTGCGGATGACCCCCGACATCGTCTACGACCAGCTGATCGGCGCCGGCTGCGCGCGGAAGCTGGTGTTCTCGTGGGGCGGCAACCCCGGTGTCGGCTCGCTGCACCGGTTCCGCGACGCGGTGCAGCACGCGTGGCCGGTGCCGCTGGAGATCGAGGAGCACAGCCACGCCGGGATGGCGAACCGGTACGTCGCCGGGGCGTCCGGGCTGCCGTTCGCCGTGCTGCGCGGCTACACCGGCACGGACCTGCCCGCGCAGACCGACACCATCAAGCCGATCACCTGCCCGTTCACCGGTGAGCGGTTGACCGCGGTGCCCGCGCTCAACCCCGACGTCACGATCGTCCACGCGCAGCGCGCGGACTCCTCCGGCGCGGTGCAGATGTGGGGGATCACCGGTGTGCAGAAGGAAGCCGTGCTCGCGGCGAAGCGCAGCCTGGTGACGGTCGAGGAGATCGTCGACGAGCTGGAGCCGAAACCCGGCGCGGTGGTGCTGCCCTCGTGGGCGGTCACGGCGGTCGCCGAGGTGCCCTTCGGCGCGCGCCCGTCCTACGCGGCCGGTTACTACGAGCGGGACAATGGCGCGTACCAGGCATGGGACACGATCGGACGGGACCGCGAGGAGTTCGCGAAGTGGCTGGCGGGAGTGCGGGCATGACCGGAACCGATTACAGCGCCGACGAGATGATGAGCGTGGCCGCGGCGCGCGCGCTCGGGGACGGGATGACCTGCTTCGTCGGGATCGGCCTGCCCAGCACCGCGGCGAACCTCGCCCGCCGGACGCACGCGCCGGACCTGACGCTGGTGTACGAGTCGGGGTGCCTCGGCGCGAAGCCGTCGAAGCTGCCACTGTCCATTGGGGACGGTGAGCTGGCGGACACCGCGGACGCCGTGGTGAGCGTGCCCGAGGTGTTCAACTACTGGTTGCAGCCCGGCCGCATCGACGTCGGCTTCCTCGGCGCCGCGCAGCTCGACAAGTTCGGCAACATCAACACCACCGTGATCGGTTCGGACTACCGCGAGCCCAAGGTGCGGCTGCCGGGTGCCGGTGGCGCGCCGGAGATCGCCGCTTCCTGCCGCGAGGTGTTCGTGGTGCTGCGGCAGTCCGCGCGGGCCTTCGTCGAGCGCGTCGACTTCGTGACCTCGTTCGGCCACGGCACGGGCAAGGGCGACCGGGAACGGCTCGGCCTCCCCGGCGCCGGGCCCACGCTCGTGGTCACCGATCTCGGGCTGTTGCGCCCCGACCCGGAAACCAGTGAACTGACCTTGACCGAGGTGCATCCCGGTGTCGGGATCGACGACGTGGTCGAGGCGACGGGATGGCGGTTGAAGATCGATCCCGATGTCAAAACCACACCGGCGCCGACGGAAGAGGAGCTGACCCTGTTGCGAGAGCTGAAGAAGGCGGGCGAATGAGTAGCCAGGCTTATGTGCTGGACGCGGTCCGCACGCCGTTCGGGCGGTACGGTGGCGCGCTGGCGAAGGTGCGTCCCGACGATCTCGCCGCGGGCGTGCTGCGCGCGCTGTCCACGCGGACGGCGTTCGATCCGTCCGAAGTGGACGAAGTGCTGCTCGGCGACGCGAACGCCGCGGGCGAGGACAACCGGAACGTGGCCAGGATGGCGGCGTTGCTGGCCGGCTGGCCGACGTCGGTGCCGGGCGCCACGGTGAACCGGCTGTGCGGGTCCGGCCTGGAAGCGGCGGTACAGGCGAGCAGGGCGATCGAGGTCGGCGACGCGTCGCTGGTGGTCGCGGGCGGCGTCGAGTCGATGAGCAGGGCGCCGTGGGTAATGCTCAAGCCGGAGCGCGCGTTCCCGAACGGCCACCAGACGATGCACTCGACGACGCTGGGCTGGCGCATGGTCAACCCGGCGATGCCGGAGCGCTGGACGGTTTCGCTCGGCGAGTCCACCGAAGCGCTCGCCGATTCCTACGGCATCGGCAGGGAAAGCCAGGACGCGTTCGCGCTGCGCAGCCACCTCAACGCCGCGAAGGCGTGGGACGAGGGGTTCTACGATTCGCACGTGGTCGCCGTCGACGGCGTCGACCTCCAGCGCGACGAGGGCATCCGCCCCGACTCCGATCCGGCCAAGCTCGGCAAGCTGAAGCCCGCCTTCCGTCCACAAGGGACGGTCACGGCGGGGAACTCGTCACCGCTCAACGACGGTGCCTCCGCGGTTCTCCTCGGCGGCGAGGCCACGGCGAACCGGCTCGGCGTGACACCGCTGGCGAGGATCGCCGGGCGCGGCGCGGCGGGCGTCGACCCCGACGTGTTCGGCATCGGACCGGTCAAGGCCGCCGAGATCGCGTTGGCGCGGGCCGGGATCGGCTGGGGCGACCTCGCCGCGGTCGAACTGAACGAGGCCTTCGCCGCGCAGTCGCTGGCCTGCCTCGCGGACTGGCCCGAACTCGACCCCGAGATCGTCAACGTCAACGGCGGCGCGATCGCGATCGGCCACCCGCTCGGCGCCTCCGGCGGACGCGTTCTCGGCACGCTCGCGCACGAACTGCGCCGCCGAGGCGGCGGCTGGGGCCTCGCCGCCATCTGCATCGGCGTAGGCCAGGGCTTGGCCGTGGTACTGGAAGCCTAGGGACTTGACAGTGGTTGGTTTGCGTGCCGGTGGCGGTGCGGGCTGACGGCCCACTCAAGCGGCTTCGCCGCTTCAAAAAGAGGAAAGCGTAGGAGGAAAGCAATGGTGACACCGGCGCCGCAGCGGCTCGCGCTGCCGAAGTACCGGCGCGATCCCGACGGGACCCACCCGCCGCTCGATTCGCCGGACTACCGCTCCACGCGGCTGCGGCATCCGAAGCAGCCGCTCGTGCTGATGCCGCAGCGGCTCACCGAGGTCACCGGCCCGTTGCTGGGACCGGGCAGGCTCGGCGAGCACGACAACGACCTCACCCGAGGGCACGCGGGCGAACCGCAGGGGCAGCGGATCGTGGTCACCGGGCGGCTGCTCGACGGGGACGGCCGTCCGGTGCGGAACTCCCTGGTGGAGATCTGGCAGGCGAACGCGGCGGGCCGGTACCGGCACACCGGCGACCGGTGGCCAGCGCCGCTCGACCCGAACTTCGACGGGGTCGGCCGCACGCTCACCGACGACGACGGCCGGTACGAGTTCACCACCGTCAAACCGGGCGCCTACCCGTGGAAGAACCACGACAACGCGTGGCGGCCGGCGCACATCCACTTCTCCGTGTTCGGCACCGCGTTCACCCAGCGCCTGGTGACGCAGATGTACTTCCCCGACGATCCGCTGTTCGCGCAGGACCCGATCTTCAACTCGGTGCCGGACGCAAAGGCGCGGCAGCGGATGATCTCGCGGTTCGACCTCGACCGCACCGAGGACCACTGGGCGCTGGCCTTCCAGTTCGACATCGTGCTGCGCGGGCGCGAGGCTTCGGTGTTCGAAGAAGAGGAGGATGACGACGAATGAGCACGCCTTCGCAGACCGTCGGGCCGTTCCTGTCGATCGGGCTGCCGTGGGAGGACGGGCCGGACGTCGTGGCGATCGACGAGCCGGGCGCGATCTGGATCCGCGGCACGGTGTTCGACGGCGAGGGCGAGCCGGTGCCGGACGCACTCGTGGAAACCTGGCAGGCGGACGCCGAAGGCCGGTTCGACCATCCCGATGACCCGAGGGACGCGAAATCGCGGGACTTTCGCGGCTTCGGCCGGTGTCCCACCGATGAGCGCGGCGCGTACGGCATCCGCACCGTGGTGCCGGGCGCGCTGCCCGGTCAGGCGCCGCACATCGACGTGTCGGTGCTGGCGCGCGGGCTGCTGAGCCGGGTGGTCACGCGCATCTACTTCGAAGACGTGGACAGTGACGGCGATCCCGTGCTCGCCGTGGTGCCCGCCGAGCGCAGGCACACCCTGATCGCGAAGCGGACCGAGGACGGGTACCGCTTCGACGTGCGGCTGCAGGGCGATGGCGAGACGGTGTTCTTCGACCTGTGACGGTCTTCGAGCGAGAGGTGCGCGTGTGAGCCTGTACTACGTCGAGGACGGCCCGTCCGACGGCGTCCCGGTGGTGCTGAGCGGATCGATCGGCAGCGATCACCGGATGTGGGAACCGCAGGTGAAACCGTTGGCAGCGCGCGGTTTCCGGGTGATCCGGCCCGATCATCCCGGGCACGGGAAGTCGCCGGTGCCCGTGGGGCCGTGTTCGATCGCCGACGTCGTGGAGGGCCTGCTCGGCCTTCTCGACGACCTCGGCGTGGCGAAGGCGCACCTGGTCGGGCTGTCGCTCGGCGGGATGGCGGGCATGTGGCTCGGCGCCCACCGGCCGGACCGGATCACGAGCCTGACGCTGTGCTGCACCTCGGCGAAGCTGGGCCCGCCAGAGCGGTGGGCCGAACGCGCGGCGACCGTGCTCGCCGAGGGCACCGGCGCCGTCGCGGACGCCGCCGTCGGGCGCTGGGTCACCCCCGCTTACGCGGAGCGGAACCCGGAGACGGTGGCGATGCTCCGCGCCATGGTCGCGGGCACCCCTGCCGCGGGCTACGCCGCGTGCTGCGCGGCGATCGAGCACATGGACCTGACCGGCGACCTGCCGAGGATCGCGGTGCCGACACTGGTGATCTCCGGCGCCGAAGACCCGGCGACCCCGCCGGACCACGGCGAGCTAATCGCGGACGGGATTCCCGGCGCGCGCTTCGAGATCGTCGAGGGCGCCGCGCACCTGGGCAGTTACGAACAGCACGAGCGGTTCACGGCACTGATCCTGGACCGGGTGGGAGCGTGATGGGCAGCTACGAAGACGGCATGCGCGTGCGCCGCGAAGTGCTCGGCGACGCGCACGTCGACGCGGCGGTGGCGAAGACGACCGAGTTCACCGCGCCATTCCAGGAGTACATCACCACCGCCGCGTGGGGTTCGGTGTGGACGCGCGACGGTCTCGACCGGCGCACCAGGAGCTGTCTCACGCTCGCACTGCTCACCGCGCTGCACTGCCACGACGAACTGGCCATGCACGTGCGCGCGGCGATCCACAATGGACTCACCCCGGCCGAGATCGGCGAGGTGCTGCTGCACACCGGTGTCTACGCGGGCGTGCCCGCCGCCAACAAGGCGTTCGCCGTGGCGCAACACACCCTCGCCGAGCTGGGGGAGACGGCGGCGACCGGCGAACCCGACGGTTAAGGTCCAAGCTATGGACGAGCCTGGCCAGGCGGTGCGGGGTGCGCACCACGTGCAGTCGCTCGAACGCGGCCTCGCGGTGATCAGGGCGTTCGACGCCGACGCGCCGAATCTGACGCTCAGCGACGTGGCCCGCTCGACCGGGCTGACCAGGGCGGCCGCGCGCCGCTTCCTGCTCACCCTGGTCGACCTCGGGTACGTGCGCACCGACGGCAAGTACTTCTCGCTCACCGCCCGCGTGCTCGAACTGGGGTACTCGTTCCTGTCCAGCATGACGCTGCCCGAGGTGGCGCAGCCGCATCTCGAACGGCTCTCGTCGGAGGTGGGCGAGTCGAGTTCGATGTCCGTGCTCGACGGCACCGAAATCGTCTACGTCGCGCGCGTGGCGATATCGCGCATCATGACCGTCACGATCAACGTCGGCACCCGCTTTCCCGCGTACGCCACGTCGATGGGGCACGTGCTGCTGGCCGGGCTGGACGAGGGCGAGTTCGACGCCTACCTCGAAGCCGCGAGGTTCGACCGGCTGACCCCGCACACCCTGACCTCGCCGCCCGCGCTGCGCGCCGAGCTGGCGAAGGTACGGGAGCAGGGCTGGGCGATCGTCGACCAGGAGCTGGAGGAGGGGCTGCGCTCGGTCGCCGCGCCGATCCGGGACCGCGGCGGGCCGGTGGTGGCCGCGGTCAACGTGTCGACGCACGCCAGCCGCACCTCGCCCGAGGCGGCGCGGGAGCAGATGGTGCCGCCGCTGCTCGCCGCCGCGCGGCGGATCGAGGCCGATCTCGCGCTGTCACCGGTACGGGCGCACCATGGCTGACCGGCCGGCGGGGCTCCTGCTCGCGGCGGGCGCCGGTCGCCGCTTCGGCAAGCCGAAGGCGCTCGTCGACTTCGAAGGGGAAACGTTCCTCACCCGCTCGCTGCGCGCGCTGTCCGAGGGCGGGTGCGACCCGATCCGCGTGGTGCTCGGCGCGCGGGCCGAAGCCGCGGTGGCGCTGCTGCCGGACCCGTCACTGGTCGTCGAGTCCCCGGACTGGGCGTCCGGCATGGGCGCGTCGCTGCGGGCGGGACTGGCCGCGCTGGCCGAGCTGGACCCGGTGCCCGAAGCGGTGCTGGTGCACCTGGTCGACCTGCCCGGTGTCGGGGCCGAGGTGGTGGCGAGGCTCGCCGAGCTGTCCGCTGTGGACGTCGTCGCCCGTGCCGCGTTCGACGGCGTGCCCGGCCATCCCGTGCTGTTCGGCAGGCGGTGGTGGCCCGAGATCGCGGCGGCCGCGATCGGGGACCGCGGTGCCCGCGACTGGCTCGCCACCCGTGACGACCTGCGCGTGGTGGAATGCGCCGACATCGGCGGCGGCCGCGATGTCGACCACCCGTCGGACCTGTGAGCGCCGTGCCCCCGTAGCGCCTACGCTCGACGGTGTGACGGATCTGGGCTCCCCCGAAGAGCTGGCGAGTTTGCTCGACGGCACCGGCTACCTCGCCGACGACGGCGTGGCCACGGCCGCGTTCCTCGCGCTGCGCATGCGCCGCCCGCTGTTGTGCGAAGGGGAACCCGGGACCGGCAAGACCTCGCTCGCGCTCGCGTTGTCCGAGGGATTGGGCCTCCCGCTGATCCGGTTGCAGTGCCACGAAGGGATCGACGCCGCGCAGGCGCTGTACGAATGGGACTTCCCGCGCCAGCTCCTGCACCTGCGCGCGTTGGAAGCGGCCGACGGCGCGCTGGACGCCGACGTCGCCGAGGAATCGCTCTACACCGAACGGTTCCTGCTGGCGCGCCCGCTCCTGCGCGCGCTGAAGTCCTCGCCGTGCGTGCTGCTCGTCGACGAGATCGACCGCGCCGACGACGAGTTCGAAGCGTTCCTGCTGCAACTGCTCGACGAGTACGCGGTGACCATCCCCGAGTTCGGGGAGGTCCGCGCCGAGGTGCCGCCGCTGGTGCTGCTCACCTCCAACCGCACGCGCGAGGTGCACGACGCGCTGAAGCGGCGGTGCCTCTACCACTGGCTGGAGCATCCCGGCCTCGCGCGGGAGATCGCGATCCTGCGGCGGCGGCTGCCCGGTGTCGGCGAACGGCTCGCGTCGCAGGTGGCGGGCGCCGTTCGCCGCCTGCGCGAGCTGGAACTGCTCAAACCGCCCGGGGTGGCCGAATCGCTGGACTGGGCCGAGGCCCTGCTCGCGCTCGGCCGCGACGAACTGGACGCCGAAACCGCCGCGCGCACCCTCGGCGCGGTCCTGAAGTACAGCGAAGACCTCGACCGGGTCCGCGCGAAACTGGACTCCCTTCTGTCCTGAATGGACAGTCCTGCGTGTGGCCCGGCGCAGCGACCGGGCTCGACGCCCCGATGGCCGAGTCCCCGATGGCCACCATGACGGCACTCAATGCTGCGAAGGCCACCTTCACGGCGTGGCGCAGTGATGGCTCCGGTAGGGGATGTCTTTGTGAGGGCCGAGTTCGGGGCACTCAGTGCCGGGTACGCCGCGTCAGAAGAGGGCGTTGAACTCGTGTTCGTGTTCGGTGCGCTCGACGTACATCCGCCACGCGGTGTCGGCGATGTCGTCCGGGTTCAGGGTGGGGAATTCCTGTTCCGCCGAGAACTTCCGGTGGATGTCGCCGCGTTCGATGAGGCCGCCGATGGTGAGCGTGGCGGCGTAGAGGCCCTCTTCTTCGAGCGCGGCGGCCAGCGTCAGCACGTACATCCGCAGCGCGGCGGACGCGGGGACGAGGGTGCCGAGCTGGGGGAGCGGGTGCTTGCCGCTGAGTCCGCCCGCGAACAGCAGGGTTCCCCGCCCGCGCGCCCGCATTCCGGGGAGTACGGCCGAAACCAGGGTGATCGGCGCGGTGAGCACGTCGCCGACCAGATCGCGCACGGCGACCGGGTCCAGCTCGGTGATCGGGCTGATCGGTGCGTCGACGACCGCCGCCGGTCCGAAGTAGACGGTGTCGAGGTCGCCGAGGTCGGCGGTGATGCGGTCCAGCACGGCGCGCAGTTGTTCCGGGGAGGTCAGGTCGGCGGCGTAGCTCTGTGCTTCCGCTCCGTCGAGGCTCGCGAGGTAATCGGCGTGACGCTCGGTGGTGCGGGAGACCAGTGCGACCGCGAAGCCTTCCCTGGCGAAGCGCCGGGCCATCGAGAGCCCTAGACCCGGTCCCGCACCGAGGATCGCGATGACCTTCATGGCGGTATCTCCTTCAAAGGTAGGAAGTTGAGCGAGAGTAGAAAGTTGAGGATGTCCTCAAGTTAGCCATAAGTTGAGGACCCCGTCAACTTCGGTAGGATGGCGGCCATGGCAGAAGGGGTGCCGTTGCGCAAGGATGCCCAGCGCAACCGCGAGAAGCTCGTCGCGGCTGCGCGCGAGGTGTTCGCGGAGAAAGGACTCGATGTCGCGCTCGACGAGATCGCGCGTCGTGCTGGGGTGAGCATCGGCACGCTCTACAATCGGTTCCCGGCGAGGGCGGATCTGGTCCACGCGGCGTTCTACGACCGCGTGGAAACCGTCGTCACGCTCGCCGAGCACGCGCTCGAAACCGAGGACGCCTGGGCCGGGTTCACGCAGTTCGTCGAGCAGATCAGCCGGTTGCGCGCGGCGGATCGCGGTTACAACGACCTCGCCGCCAGGAGGCTCCCGCAGGTCACGCCCGACCAGGGGCAGGAGCTGATGATCGCGGTGGTGGACAGGGCGAAGGCGGCGGGCGCGCTCCGCGCCGATTTCGAGCTGACCGACATGGCGTTCGTGACCTGGGCGATCAGCAGGACCATCGAGGCGACCGACGGCGTGCGCGACGACGCGTGGCGAAGGCATCTCGCACTCATCTTCGACGGCTTGCGCGCGAGCGCGGCGACCCCGCTCCCGGTGCCGCCGTTGACCTCCGACGAGGTGGTCCGCGCGCTTGACGCGTGCTGGAAGTGCTGACGGCGCGCGGAAAAGCTCCGGATCGGGTCCACTGAGGACGGACGAGTCAGCCGACGCCGCGCTCAACGAGGTCGAAGGCGGCATCGATGACCGCGGGATGGCCGCGCTGGACCTCTTCGGGAGCTTCGCCGTCGAGGATGCACTGCACCGAATGCTTGCGGATCGAGGCCAGTGCCGAGGTGAGCAGCCCGGCGGCGATCCTGGCGCGCACCCGATCGGTGCCTTCTTCGAGCAGCACTTCCCGGATCAGGTCCTCGACCTCGTGGTCGAGTTCGAGCCAGCGCGCGCTCAGCGCCGGGCTCTGCCGGATCACCCACAGGAAGCCCTCGACCCCCGCGAACACCCAGGCGGTCGGGTGCCGTTCGGTGAGCAGCCGGTGCTGGTAGCGCCGTAGCGCGCCGCTCATCGACTCGCCGTCCGGGCGGCTCCGCAGCGCGTCGGAGATCGCGAGCAGGATGTCCTCCTGCCGGTCGAAGAACAGGTCTTCCTTGCGGGGGAAGTAGTTCGACACCGTCTTCTTCGACACCTCGGCCGCTTCGGCGACGTCGGCGATGGTCACCTGCTCGAACCCGTGCCGGACGAACAGCCCGGTCGCGACGTCGGAGATGTGCCGCCGGGTCTCCCGCTTCTTCCGCTCGCGCCGCCCTTCGTCCACACGGGAAACTTACCATGATGGTAAACGTTGACAAAGTACAAGTTCGCCGTAACCTGGGGGCATGACTTCCAGGGGAACCGAATACGACGTGGTGATCGCGGGTGCCGGCCCGGCCGGACTGGCGCTCGCGTGCGAACTGGGGCTGGCCGGGGTGCGGGTGCTGGTGCTCGAACGGCTGGCCGAACCGGATCCGACGCTCAAGGCGGGCGCGATCAACGTGCCCACCGCCGAGGCGTTCTACCGGCGCGGGATGCTGCCCGCGATGCAGGAGGAGCAACGGCGTGGCTTCGAGCGGATGAAGGACTTCATCCGCTCGAAGATGCCGGAAGGCGCCTCGGACCTGCCGCCGAAGATGCCCAAGGTGGCCGGGCACTTCGCCGGGATCATGGTCGGCGGGGAGCAGATCCGGTTCGACGATCCCGGGTTCCGCGACGCGGGCCCGGCGTCCGGGGTCATGCTGCTCGCGCAGCAGGCTGTCGAGTCGATGCTCGGCGAGCGCGCCGAGGAGCTGGGTGTGGAGATCCGCCGCGGCGTCGAGCTGACCGGTTTCGACGAAGGCGACGACACTGTCACCGTCCACTTCGGACAGGAATCCGCTACGGCCGGGTGGCTCGTCGGCTGCGACGGCGGCCGGAGCCTGGTGCGCAAGAACGCCGGGTTCGACTTCCCCGGCACCGATCCCAGCATCACCGGGCGCCAGGCACTGGTCGACATGACCGGCGACGAAGGGCTCCGCCCCGGCTGGAACCACACCGGCCACGGCATCTACGTGAACGGACCGCTGCCCGGCCGGATACTGACCGTGGAAATGGACGGTCCGCCCGCCGACCGCGACGCCCCGATCACCGCCGGGGAACTGCAGGGGAGCCTCCGCCGCACGTCCGGAGTGGACGTTACGATCACCGCCGTCCACTCCGCGACCCGCTACACCGACAACGCGCGGCAGGCGACCGAATACCGCCGCGGACGCGTGCTGCTGGCAGGCGACGCGGCGCACGTGCACTCGCCGTTCGGCGGGCAGGGGCTCAACCTCGGCGTCGGCGACGCGATGAACCTCGGGTGGAAGCTCGCCGCCACCGTGCACGGCTGGGCACCCGACGGCCTGCTCGACACCTACACCACCGAACGGCACCCGATCGGCGCCTGGGTGCTCGAATGGACGCGCGCGCAGGTCGCGTTGATGCGCACCGACGAGCGGACCCGGATGCTGCGCGGGGTCGTCGGCGATCTGCTGTCCACATCGGACGGTTCGACGTACCTGGCGAAGAAGCTTTCCGGTGTGCTGCACCGCTACGACATGGGCGAGCAGGGGCACGACTGGATCGGGCTCGGCACCCCGGACCTCGCCTTCGCCGACGGCACCCGGCTCGGCGAGCACTGCGCGCGCGGCGCGTTCGTGCTGCTCGATCTCGCCGATTCCGCGGAACTGCGGGAGCTGGCCGCGGGCTGGGGCGAACGGGTGGAACTGGTGACGGCCAAGGCCCCGGAGCACCCCGAGCTGTCCGGGCTGCTGATGCGGCCCGACGGCCACGTCGCGTGGGCACGAGAAGGCGGCGCGCTCGACGGTCTCGCCGAAGCCTTGCAACGCTGGGCAGGCGAGCCCGCCTGACGGAGGGGGTCACCGCGGAGTGTTCCAGTTGGGTAGATGACGGCTGTCGCCTGCCCTGAAAGTGACCTTCGGGGCGCTCAGTTCCCTGAAAGTCACCTTCGGGGCATGCGACAGCCCCGCCACAGCGACAGAAGGTTCTTACGAGGGTGGAGTTCGCGGCGCTCAACGCCCCGAAGGCCACCTTCGGGGACTCCGCGGCCCGCAGCGCGCCAGAGGTCACCAAGCGCAGTTAGCGGGCTGACCGCACTCCAAGACCGGCTGGGCCGCCACCTCGGCAGGTACGGACCGCCCCGCACACGACCTTCACGGAATCATCCGCCGGGAAAAGGGGCACACTGGAGGGGTGGACGCTGAGGTGCTGCCCGGGTTCGTCGGCTTCGCGGCCGCGTTGCGCGAGGCCGGGGTGCCGTGCGGCCCGCAGCGCGTCCAGGCTTATCTCGCCTCCGTCGAGCAGATCGACGTCGGCGAGACCGGCCAGCTCTACTGGGCGGGCAGGCTGACCCTGTGCGCCGATCCCGACGACCTCCCGCGCTACGACGACGCGTTCGCGCAGTGGTTCGCGGCCGCGCCGCCTTCGCCGCGACCGGTGTCCGTGCCCAAACCGAAGCAGGCGCGGATGGCGTCGATGTCGGCGGAACGGTCCGACGGCACCGAATCCGAAGAGGGGCCCGAGCTGAGCGTGGCCGCCTCCGACGCGGAGATCCTGCGCCGCCGCGACCTCGCCGAGCTGTCCGCCGCGGAACGGGAACTCCTGCGCGAGCTGCTGTCGGCGCTGAAACCGGAGCTGCCGAAGCGGTCTTCGGCGCGGCGCCGTCCCGCGCGGCGCGGTGCGCTCGATCCCGGCCGGACCCTGCGCGGCATGCTCGCCGACGGGGGCGAGCCGGTGCGGCTGGCGTACCGCGCCCGGACCAGGCGGCCGCGGAAAGTGGTGCTGCTGCTCGATGTTTCGGGTTCGATGAGCCCGTACGCGGACGCGTTGCTGAGGTTCGCGCACGTCGTCGTGCGGCGTGCGCCGTCGGCCGTCGAGGTGTTCACCCTCGGTACCCGGCTGACCAGGGTTTCGCGGCAGTTGCGCCAGCGCGACCCCGAGCGCGCGATGCTCGCCGCGGGCGGCGCGGTGCCGGATTTCGCGGGCGGGACCAGGCTCGGCGAGACGCTGCGCGTGTTCCTCGACCGCTGGGGCCAGCGGGGTGCCGCGCGCCGCGCGGTGGTCGTGATCTGCTCGGACGGCTGGGAGCGCGGCGATCCCGCGCTGCTGGGCGACCAGCTTGCGAGGTTACGTCGACTGGCGTACGCGGTGCTCTGGGTGAACCCGCACGCCGGTCGCGCGGGTTACGCTCCCGTCCAATCCGGTATCGCGGCCGCGATGCCACACCTTGACCGCCTGCTGGCCGGGCACAGCCTGGCCACCTTGGAACGACTGCTGGTGGAGATCCGCGATGCGTGACGTACTGGACGAACTGCACCGGCGCTGGCGGGACGGCGAGACCGTCGGGCTCGGCACCGTGGTCGCGACGTTTTCCTCCGCGCCGAGGGACCCCGGCGCGGCGATGCTGGTCGGTGCCGACGGCGAGGTCGTCGGCAGCGTGTCGGGTGGCTGCGTCGAAGGCGCGGTGTACGAACTGGCCCAACAGGTGGTCGCGGACGGGACGCCGGTGCTGCAGCGCTACGGCGTCAGCGACGACGACGCCTTCGCCGTCGGGCTGACCTGCGGCGGCATCATCGACATCTACGTCGAGCCGGTGGACCGCGAGACGATGCCGGAGCTCGGCGACGTCGTCGGGTACGTCCGGGCCGGACAGCCGGTCGCCGTGGTGACGGTGATCGAACACCCCGACGCGGGCACGGTGGGGCGGCACCTGATCGTGCGCCCCGAGCACGTCGACGGCACGCTCGGCTCGTCGCGGATGAACGACGCGGTCGCCGACGACGCGCGCGGGCTGCTCGCCACCGGCCGGACCGGGGTGCTGCACTACGGCCCGGACGGTCAGCGCCGCGGCGAGGGCATGACGGTGTTCGTGAACTCCTTCGAGCCGCCGCCGCGGCTGCTCGTGTTCGGCGCCATCGACTTCGCGGCCGCGATGGCGAAGATGGGCGCCTACCTCGGCTACCAGGTCACCGTGTGCGACGCGCGGCCGGTTTTCGCCACCAGCAGCCGGTTTCCCGACGCGCACGAGGTCGTCGTCGACTGGCCGCACCGGTACCTGAAGGCCGAGGCGGAGGCGGGCCGCGTCAACCGGCGCACCGCGATCGCCGTGCTCACCCACGACCCGAAGTTCGACGTGCCGCTGCTCGAAGTGGCGCTGCGGCTCGATGTCGGCTACGTCGGCGCGATGGGCTCGCGCAAGACCCACGACGACCGGTTCTCGCGGTTGCGGGACGCGGGACTGTCCGAAGCGGACCTCGAACGGCTGTCCTCGCCGATCGGGCTCGACCTCGGGGCGCGGACGCCGGAGGAGACCGCGGTGTCCATCGCGGCCGAGATCATCGCGCTGCGATGGGGTGGCGGCGGGCAGCGGCTCGCCGAGCTGAGTGGCCGCATCCACGGCTGAGCCGACCGCATAGAATCACCGGAACGACACTCCCGGTGATCATCCGGCGAGGGTGACCACGGCGAAGGGGTGTTCCGCATGGGTGAACTCGAGGATCTGCAGCAGCGGATACTGACGCAGCACCGGATCCAGTGCCAAGCCGAGGCCGGATTGCTCCGCGACCTCGCGAAGATGGCCGAGGAGCACACCCGCGACGAGGTCGTGGCCCTGCTGATGGACGAGTTCCAGATGGAGCGCCAGCGGGCCCGCGACACCTTCGACCTGGCCGTCGCGGTGACCACGTCGATGTCGGCGACGCTCACGGCGATGGACGAGAACGGGATCGGCCTCGACCGGGCCATGGAGATCTACAAGGTGGTCCGGCACTTCTCCCGTGAAGCCGAGGCGCGGGCCAAGGAGACCGAACTGCTCCACCAGCCCTTCCGGGTGAGCGGCTAGCCCATTCGAGATCACCCTGCCGCAGATTCGGCGGAATTCCTTGTGCGGCCGTGTATCTGAGGATTGGAGTTCGCGGGGCCCGTGGCCAGGACTTGTCGGCACCGGACCGAAGGGGCAGGCTCGCGTGTGAGTCCGATCACGGTCGATCCGGGTTCGGATCCGCTTGTCCCGAACCGCCCCGCCACGCGGGCATCCACTTGGAGGCCTGATGCGCATCTCTGTCACTGTGGACGGAACCACCTACACCGACGATGTCGAACCCCGCACCCTGCTCGTCCACTACCTCCGCGAAACGCTGGGCAAGGTCGGCACCGTGATCGGGTGCGACACCAGCAACTGCGGTGCCTGCACCGTCCACCTCGACGGGCACAGCGTGAAGTCCTGTTCCGTGCTGGCCGTGCAGGCCGACGGCTGCGAGGTCACCACGATCGAAGGGCTCGCGCGCGACGGCGAGCTGCACCCCGTCCAGCGGGCCTTCCACGACAACCACGCGCTGCAGTGCGGGTTCTGCACGCCCGGCATGATCATGCAGTCGATCGACCTGCTCGCCGACGACCCCGACCCGGACGAGCAGGCGGTCCGCGAAGGGCTGGAAGGCAACCTGTGCCGGTGCACGGGCTACCAGAACATCGTGCGCGCGGTCCGCGACGCCGCGCACCAGATGCGGCCGGGTGCCGGTCCCGAAGCCGAACGGCTCACGGAAGACACAGCTTCGAAGGTCGGCGGGGGTGGTGAGTGATGACCTCGACCGTCGAGCCCGAAGTAGGAAAAGCACGGCTGCGCAAGGAAGACGCGCGCCTGATCACCGGGCGCACCCGCTGGACGGACAACCTGGCGCTGCCCGGCATGCTGCACCTCGCCGTGCTGCGCAGCCCGTTCGCGCACGCCAAGATCGTTTCGATCGACGTGAGCGAGGCGAAGAAGGCGCCGGGTGTCGTCGCCGTCTACACCGCGAAGGACCTCGATCCGGACGGATCGATCGCGATGCCGTGCGCGTGGCCGATCACGCCGGACATGAAGAGCCCTCGTCGCCCCGTGCTCGCCGCGGACCAGGTGAACTTCGCAGGTGAGGGCGTCGCCGTCGTCGCCGCGCGCAGCGCCGCGGAGGCGCACGACGCGCTCGAAGCGATCGACGTCGACTACGAGGACCTCCCCGTGGTGCTGGGCATGGAGAACGCGCTCGCCGACGGCGCGCCGCTCGTGCACGAAGAGCTCGGCACGAACCAGAACGCGGTGTGGGTCTTCGATTCCGGCGAGGCGGGATCGGGTGGCGATGTCGGCGAGGCCATCGCCAAGGCCGAGGTCACGCTGACGCGCCGGTTCCGGCAGCAGCGCCTCGTGCCCGCGTTCATGGAACCGCGGTCGTGCGTGGTCGACCCGACGAGCGCGCAGCTCACCATGTGGTCGGCGACCCAGGTGCCGCACATCCTCAAGACGATGTCCGCGCTGACGCTCGGCATCCCCGAGCACAAGCTCCGCGTGATCGCGCCGGACGTCGGCGGCGGCTTCGGCGGCAAGATCGCCGTGCTGCCCGAGGAGACCATGTGCCTGCTCGTCGCGCAGAAGCTCGGGAAACCGGTGAAGTGGACCGAATCCCGGTCCGAGACGATGCTCACCGCGCACCACGGCCGCGACCAGATCCAGGACATCACGATCTCGGCGAACCGCGACGGCACGGTCACCGGGCTCAAGGTCGACCTGCTCGCCGACATGGGCGCCTACCTCGGGCTCGTCGGGCCGGGCGTGCCGATCCTCGGCGCGTTCATGTTCAACGCCATCTACAAGATCCCGGCCTACCGGTTCGCCTGCACGAACGTGTTCACCAACACCACGCTCACCGACGCCTACCGCGGCGCGGGCAGGCCGGAGGCGACGTTCGCGATCGAGCGGATCATGGACGAGCTGGCCGCCGAACTCGGCATGGATCCGTTGGAGCTGCGGGAAAAGAACTGGATCAAGCACGACGAGTTCCCGTACACCACGGTGTCCACGCTGACCTACGACTCCGGCAACTACGAGGCCGCGACCGCGAAGGCGAAGGAGCTTTTCGACTATGACGGCCTGCGCCGCGAGCAGCAGGAGCGCCGGGACGCGGGTGACCCGGTGCAGCTCGGCATCGGGATCTCCACGTTCACCGAAATGTGCGGGCTCGCGCCGTCGCGCGTGCTCGGCTCGCTCGACTACGCCGCGGGCGGCTGGGAGCACGCGTCGATCAGGGTGCTGCCCACCGGCAAGGTAGAGGTCATCACCGGTGCTTCGGCGCACGGGCAGGGCCACGAGACGGCGTGGAGCCAGATCGTCGCCGACCAGCTCGGCGTCGCCTTCGAGGACGTCGAAGTCCTGCACGGGGACACCCAGTCCTCGCACAAGGGCATGGACACCTACGGTTCGCGATCCCTTGCCGTCGGCGGGATCGCGGTCGTCAAGGCGGCCGAGAAGGTGGTGGCGAAGGCGAGGAAGGTCGCCGCGCACATGATGGAATGCGCCGAGGACGACCTCGAGTTCGCGAGCGGCAAGTTCACCGTCAAGGGCACGGAATCCTCGACCGCGCTCGGCGACATCGCGTTCACGGTGTTCGCGGCGCACGACCTCCCCGAGGGCATGGAACCGTCACTGGACTCCGACGCCACCTTCGACCCGGAGAACTTCTCGTTCCCGCACGGCACGCACCTGTGCGCGATGGAGGTGGACACCGAAACGGGCCGGGTGTCGATCCGGAAGTACGTCTGCGTCGACGACGTCGGCGCGGTGGTGAACCCGCTGATCGTGGAGGGCCAGGTGCACGGCGGCCTCGCGCAGGGCATCGCGCAGGCGTTGTTCGAAGAGGCCGTGCACGACGAGACCGGCACGCTCACCACCGGCACGTTCGCGGACTACCTGCTGCCCTCGGCCGCGGATCTGCCCTCGTTCGTCACCGATCGCACCGAGACGCCGTCGACCACGAACCCGTTGGGTGTCAAGGGAGTCGGCGAGGCCGGCACGATCGCGTCCACCCCGGCCGTGGTCAACGCGGTGATCGACGCCGTGCGCCATCGGGGTGTGAACGAGATCGAGATGCCGCTCTCGCCGATGCGCGTGTGGTCGGCGATCCACCGCGGTGACACCGGCGCCGGTGGCGTCGGCGGGGAGTCCGGTGGCGGACTCGGTTCGATCGACGCTACCGGAGGTGCCCAGTGATCCCCTCGGCCTTCGACTACACCGCACCCTCCACAGTGGACGAAGCGGTGCGCGCGCTCGCCGAAGCGGGCGAGGACGCCAAGGTGCTGGCTGGCGGGCAAAGCCTGCTGCCGGTGCTGCGGATGCGCCTCGCCGCGCCGACCACGCTGGTGGACCTCGGCAAGATCGCCGAACTGCGCGGCGTGACCGAGGACGGCGACGCGCTCGTCATCGGCGCCATGACCACGCATTACGAAGTGCAGCGCGACGCGCTCGTCCGCGAGCACGCCGAACTGCTGGCTAAGGCGACCGACACGGTCGCCGACCCGCAGGTGCGCCATCGCGGCACCTTCGGCGGCTCGATCGCGCACGCCGATCCCGCGGGCGACCTGCTGGCCCCGGCGCTCGCGCTGGACGCCGAGATGGTCATCGCCTCGGCGGGCGGGCGCCGGACGGTCCCGGCGGCGGAGTTCTTCCAGGACTTCTTCACCACCGCGCTCGCACCGGACGAGATACTGGTGGCGGTGCGGGTGCCGAAGTACACCGGCTGGCACGCGCACTACGAGAAGTTCAACCGGGTCGCGCAGGCGTGGTCGATGGTGGCGGTCGCGGTGGCCGTCCGCACCGACGGCGCCTCGATCGCCGAAGCCCGCGTCGCGCTCACGAACATGGGCTCGACCCCGGTGCGGGCGACGGCCGTGGAGCAGGCGCTCGTCGGCGGCGAGGCGTCCGCGGACTCGGTCCGCGCCGCCGCGCAGCACGCCGCCGAGGGCACGAACCCGACCGCGGACGGCAACGCGGACGTCGAGTACCGCCAGGAGCTGGCCCGCGTGCTCACCGGGCGCGCGGTGTCCGCCGCCGTCGGCTGAGCCGGACCTCGGAAAGGAACCTTCGTGCGACTGGACCACGAATTCACCGTCCCGGCGAGCGTCGAGGACGTGTGGAACGCGGTCGTCGAACCGGAACGGGTGGCGCCCTGCATGCCGGGCGCCACCCTCACCGAGGTCGACGGCGACACCTTCCGCGGCACGGTGAAGGTCAAGCTCGGCCCGATCTCCTTGCTGTACAAGGGATCCGGCGAGTTCCTGGAGAAGGACGAGCAGGCGCGCAAGGTCGTGATCAAGGCGTCCGGAAAGGACTCGCGCGGCGCCGGCACCGCCGCCGCCACGGTGACCGTCCAGCTCACCGCGGACGGCGGGGCGACCAAGGGCACCGTGGCCACCGACCTGAACATCACCGGGAAGCCCGCGCAGTTCGGGCGCGGGCTCATCTCGGAGGTCGGCGGCAAGATCCTGGACCAGTTCGCGACCTGCCTGTCGACGAAGCTCGGTTCTCCGGCTCCGGTTTCCCCGGAACCGAAGCCGGAGCGGGACGGCACCCGGCCGAAGCTGGAAAGCGTGCAGCACGCCGAACCGCTGCCGGAAGCCGAGCCGATCGACCTCGTCGACTACGCGGGCATCTCGGTGGCGAAACGCCTGGCCCCGGTGCTCATCGGGGTCGCCGCGGTGCTCGGGCTCGTCGCGATCATCCGCGCGCTGCGCAGGTAGGGGTGTGGCGCCGGGCGCATCGGGGAAGGTCCCGGTGCGCCGCGGCGTTCCACCCGATGTGACTGGAGCGGACCACGAAACCGACGTGGTGGTGATCGGTGCCGGGCAGGCGGGCCTGTCGGCGGCGTACTTCCTGCGCCGGGCCGGGCTGGACTTCGCCGTGCTCGACCACGGCAAGCGCGCGGGCGGGGCGTGGCAGTACCGCTGGCCGTCGCTGGTGCTGGGCAAGGTGCACGGGTTGCACGACCTGCCGGGCATGGCGCTGGGCGCCCCGGACACGACGCGCCCCGCGTCCGAAGTGGTCTCCGAGTACTTCGGCCGTTTCGAAGCTGCTTATGACCTGCCCGTGCGGCGGCCCGTCGACGTGCTGGTGGTCCGCGCGGCCTCTTCCGGCCTGCTGGTGGAAAGCGCCGCGGAAACCTGGGCCGCGCGGGCGGTGCTGAACGCGACCGGCACCTGGGACCGTCCGTTCTGGCCGCACTACCCCGGGCAGGAAACGTTCGAAGGGCGCCAACTGCACACCGCCGACTACACCGGCGCTGCTGAGTTCCAAGGCAAGCGCGTCGTGGTCGTCGGCGGTGGGACATCGGCGATCCAGCAGCTCATCGAAATCGCGACGGTCGCTCGCGACACGACGTGGGTCACGCGCCGCCCGCCGGTGTTCCGCGACGAACCGTTCAACGAGGACTGGGGCCGCGCCGCTGTGGCGAAGGTCGATGCGGCCGTACGAGCCGGAAAACCGCCCGCGAGCGTGGTGAGCGTGACCGACCTCGCGCGCACGCCGGAGGTCGTCCGCGCGCAGGAAACCGGGATCCTGGACCGCTTGCCGATGTTCGACCGGATCACGCCCACCGGCGTCCACTGGCCCGACGGCACCGAAAAGGCGGCCGACGTGATCCTGTGGGCGACCGGTTTCCGCGCCGCGCTGGACCACCTGGCGCCCTTGCACCTCCGCGACCCCGGCGGCGGGATCCGGATGGACGGCACCCGCGTCGTCGCCGAACCGCGGCTGCACCTGCTCGGCTACGGCCCCTCGGCGAGCACCATCGGCGCGAACCGCGCGGGCCGCTCCGCCGTCCGGGAAGTCCGCGATCTCCTCTCCGACTCCGCGCACGTTCGGGCTGGCGTCGCTACCATGCCCCGAAAGTGACCTTAGGGGCGCTGCATGCCCCGAACGTCACTTTCGGGGCATCAGACGTCGCCTTCCAGGAAGCGGCGGACAGCCAAGTTATGCGGGACCCCGACTGAAGAAGTTCCGGGGCTTGCCGTTCGGGTGTGGATACTAGACGCTGTGACCATGAAGCTACGCAAGGTGGCCGGGTGCAAGGACGGCGAGTGCCCGACGGCGCACCTGTCGGATCGTGGCACGGTGGTGCTCCAGGGCAACGCCGTGGTCCATGGTGGCGTGGTCCGCCTCGGACCGGGTGAGCAGGCCGTGGAGCTGCCGCTGGATGTTGTGCGGTCGGCCATCCCCGCTCTCGAGGAGACGTGAACGTTGCCGCTGCTCACGCGTGAAGAGCTGGGAAACCTGTTCAGGAGTTTCGAACGCTCCGCTTTCCGGATGGAAGCACACCAGACCTACCGCATGCCCGCCGAGGAAGAGGAAGTGAACTTGTTCCTCTCGGGAGCGGAGAAGCCAGCCGATTTCAACGCGGGCTGGCACGAAACCGTTCGGGCCAACCTCGCCGCGGGCAAGACGATGCAACGGCTCAAGGCGGTCCGCAGACCCTTCACCGACTACACGCGCTTCCTCTTCGAATGGGTCATCGCCGGTAACGTCGAAGCTGGCGAGGACTATCGGATTCTCGACCTGACCGGCCGGGAGAGTGATCTGCCGACGCAGGACTTCTGGATTTTCGACGAAACCACCGTGGTGCTGCTGAATTTCACAGCCGAAGGTACGTTGCGGGATCGGGAGGTCGTTGACCCCGCCAACGCGGCTCAGTACTTTCGGTGGCGCGACGCGGCGGTGAAGGAGTCCACACGCTTCGATGAGTACCGGGCCTGAAATCGAGTCGCCTCCGGATTCGAGAATTCCTGCGATCTCGGTGCCCCTGGTCAGCTCGCGGAGTGTCCCGGCGGTTGGTGATCAGGTAGTACGAGGTAGGTGCGCAGTTTGGTCAGTGCGGTCTTGGCGTCTGCGGTCAGTGGAAGGTCAGCGCGGCGAGCAATGCGGTGGATGCGTTGTATTTGATGTGGCAGGCGGCGAGCCTCTGCGGCCTGCAGAGCGTTTCGGAGAGCCTCTTCGGCACCGGTGACGTCATTGGCGGCGAGCAAGGCGTGTCCGGCCGTGACGCGTTCGATCACCTGCCATTGCGGTGCGGGTGCCGTTGAGCCGGGTGGGTTGTTGTGCACGCGGTCCGCGGCTTCGGTGGTGCGACCGGTGTCGATCAGGCCGCGGAGGTGGATTTCGTGGAATGTGAAGGGGTTGAACAGGATGCTGTCACCGGAGTGCTGGTCGAGAAGGTCGCGGTAGGCGGCGATGGTGTCGTCGAAGGCGGCGCTGTTGCCGGTTTCGCCGGTGGCGCGGGCGAGCAGTGCGAGTGCGCTGCCGCGTTCAACCGGGCTGTCCGCGAGGTTCACGGCCTGTTCCAGGCGGGCCGCAGCGGCGATCTTATGGTCGGCCTTGCGTAGCTCGTTTCCGTGCATCCGCAACGTGTGGGCAAGGAACGCCCGATCTTCCAGACGCCGGGCCACAAGCAGTGCTTTGCCGGTCCAGCGCGCGGCGACGGCGAGCCGCTCCTCGGGCAATACCGTGCCCAGCGAAACACCGAGCGCGACCCGTGCTTGCCCGAGCAAAATGAGGGCGTCCCGGTCGAGGTGTCCCTCGGCAGCCCGTGCTTCGAGTCGCGCAGTGAGCGGCCACAGCTCGTTGACCGCCTCAACAGCGCGCCCGGACTGGCGGGCAATCTCGGCGAGCCGAATGGTGGAGTCCCCGAACTGGAGCATGGCGGCGAAATCGGCGTCAGCGGCGTCGGTCACGCCGAGCACGTGCGCGGGCAGGCCGAGGACCCGGGCGATGTGGCGCCGGGTGGGTACATCGCTGATCGTGCGCCGCCGGTTCTCGATCATCGACACATAGGACTTGTCATAGCCCAACGCGGCGGCGAGGCCGTCCTGAGACAGGCCGCTCAGCTTGCGGTAGCTCTTCAGAATGGTGCCAAGGTCGCGAGTAGCCAGTGCGGCGGTGGCGTCTAACCCGGACCACAGCCACACGGCGGGCGATACGGTCCGAGTGGGCAACGCCTTCCCGCGTGCCGCGCTGGCGTCGCAGGTCGGGCAAGTGGAGCTGGTAGCAAAGCGACCAAGTTCCGTCCCGCATGCCTCGCACCGCCGCTGGGTCATAGCGGGGTTACCCGTTTCGATCGACGAGCATCGTGAACCACGTCGCGATGGACCGCTTGTAGCCCTCGGGCATCGACAGGTCAGCGACCTCGTGTTCGGTGAACAGTCCGATGTCGTTGTGCTCGTGGGACACGATCGGATCGTCGTCACCCTCGGGGTGGCAGCCGTAGGTCACGATGAATACGTTCTTGTCCGCCACCGCGATGTAGTACATCCAAGCATCCAGGATCGGCCCGGTACGGACCTTCCACCGCGTTTCCTCGGTGATCTCCCGCGCCACACACGACTCGGGCGTCTCACCGAGTTCGATCCGCCCCCCAGGAAGCTCCCACTCGTCTCTTTCGTTGTGCAGCAGCAAAACCCGGCCATCGCGAACGACAACACCCTTGATCGAGACCGGGAAGGCAGCGGGGCTGGAAACTGGCTGGCTCATCCTGGTGCGCCTCCGGGGTCCTGTGCTGACGAATGGTCCGCTGACCGAACGTAACAGACTCGATTGTCGCAGTCTCTCGCGCAGCGTTGACAACCTGTCACTTTACGAACAGGGATCCGACGCGGTCTGCTCAGTAGCGAACCGAGCAGCCGCATCCGAAAGGTGACGTCGATGCAGACCTTGTCCGCAGCCCTGGCAGACAAAGGGATCGCACCGTTCTCCGATGTGTCCACCGCGGCCGAAGTGGCCGATCTCGCTCGCACCACAGGCATCGTGGTGGGCCATCGCGACAGCAATCAGAACGGGATTACCGCGATTACCGCACGTGCCGAGCCCGCGGGTGAATCCAGCGGACTTGCCGGGTTCACTCGCACTGCGCTAGCACTGCACACCGACCGCTCCGGCATCACCGAGCCGCCGCACCTTTTGTTCGTCGCCTGCGCGCGAGCGGTGGCCACGGGCGGTGAATGCGTGACCGTTGATGCCTGCGCGATCTACGACGACCTTGCCCGCTGCGACCCCGAAGCACTCGCAGACCTGAGTACCCCGCGCACCGTGCTGTTCGGCGGGGCCGCCGGATACCTCGGTGCCGTGTTCACCTCACTCGCCGACGAACGGATCGCCATCCGCCTCCGTTTCGACAAGCTCGCAAAGTTTTCACCTCTGGCCGCACGTCATCTTCCCGTCCTGCGCGAGGTGATCGACCGGCACAGCAACACCTTCTCGCTGCAGCCAGGAGAGGGCTACGTCCTGGACAACCACCGCTGGCTACACGGCCGCCGCGCGTTCACCGGCGACCGCCTGCTTTACCGCGTCCACGCCAACCCGCGCCCGTCCTTCGCGCTTCCTCGTGGATTTCGGCCCGCACATGCCAGTGCCAGCAATGCCGCCTAGCGACCACAACGACCCAGCTGAGGAGGATCATGTTGCAGTGGCAACAGGCGGAGGGGTTGCGCCACGCGTTGGAAGGGCGCGCTCCCGCCGAAGGAGCGTCCTTCGTGGCGTTGTGCGGCGCGAACGTGTCCGTGACCCGCGACGACATCCCCGAACTCGGCGGGCACTGGTTCGATCCCACTTGCTTGCCCTGCGAACATGTCTGGCTCGCGCGGTGAACGACACCGACCGCGAACTCCTCGACCGCGTCCGCGCGCTGCACGCCACCCTGACCCAGCGCACCGTGCTGCTCAGCCACGTCCAGTCCGATGTGGACATCTTCGCCGAAGGCATGCGCGACCTCGGCGCCGACCTGACGAGTGTCGGCGACGCGTTACTCGGGCGTGTTCGTGAACTCGATGCCACGCCGGTCGCTACCTCCGGGGCGGACTCTTCCGCCTTGGTCGCGCGTCTCGCGGGTCAGCTCGCCGACATCGGACGTCCCTGAAGGCCTTGACGGCATTCAGTGCCGTGAAGGTGGGGCCTTCAGGGCATCACGGCCCCTGGCGAGAGGAGGCTGGTTATGCGACGGGTTCCGCCGCGCGGCTCAGTTCGGCGTGGTCCCTGCTGTCGCTCGACCGGATCAAGAAGGCCGTCGCGACAACACCCAGTGCGGCGATCACCGCGCAGCTGAGGAACGCGGTGCCGTAATCACGGGCGAGCCCTTCGGGCGAGGTGTCTCCGGTGAAGGCGACGGCGGACACCACGGCCAGTCCGAGCGCGCCGCCGAGTTGCTGGCTGGTGTTGATCAGGCCGCTGGCGAGCCCCGCCTGCTGCCAGCCGACACCGGTCGACGCGGCGACGAACAGCGGGGCGAACACCAGGCCGAGACCGGCGCCCGCGACCAGTTCCGGCGCCAGTACCGAGAAAACGAACCCGTCGCCGGGGGAGAACAGCGACAGCCAGGCAAGACCCGCGGCGAACAGTGCCAGCCCGCCGGTCAGCACCGGTTTGTAGCCGTGCTTCGTCACGAGCGCCGAAGCGAGCCCGAGCGCGATGCCGAAGCTCACCAGGCACATCGGCACCAGTGACAGGCCGGTGGTGATCGCGTCGTAGCCCAGCACGTTCTGCAGGAGCAGCGACAGGAAGAAGAACATCGTCACCACCACGCCGCCGGTGAGGATCCCGGCGACGTTGGCGCCGGTGAGCGTGCGCAACCGGAAGGTCGCCAGGTCGACCAGCGGCGCGCGCGACCGCCGTTCGATCGCGACGAACGCGGCCAGCAGCACGAGAACGCCGAGCAGCGAACCGAAGAGCTGCACCGCACCGGCTCGCGGCGCTTCCACCAGCGTGTAGACGAGCAGGGTGAGCGCGGCGGTGACCGTGGCGGCCCCGGCGAGGTCGAACACCCGGTCACCCGAAGGCGCACGGGTTCCGGCGAGCAGCGGGCGCACGAGCAGCACGCACGCGACGACGACCGGGACGTTGATCCACAGCACCCATTCCCAGCCCGCGTATTGCGTCAGCACGCCGCTGAGGATCACGCCCGCCGCGCCACCGGCACCCCCGACCGCACCCCACGCGGCGAACGCCTTGTTCCGCTCCGCACCGTCCGAAAAGGTCACCGCGATGATCGACATCGCGGACGGCGAAAGCACGGCGGCGCCGAGACCCTGCACCACGCGGGCGGTGACCAGCACGCCGACCGAATCGGCGAACCCGCCCGCCAGCGACGCGATCCCGAACAGCAGCAGGCCGGAGACGAACAGGCGCCTGCGGCCGAGCAGGTCCGCCAGCCTGCCACCCAGCAGCAGGAAACCGCCGAAGGCCAGCACGTAGGCGCTGACCACCCAGGTCAGCGCCCGCTGCCCGGCGCCGAGGTCCTGCCCGATCGCGGGCAGCGCCACGTTGATCACCGAGGCGTCCAGCACCACGACGAACTGCGCGGAGCACAACAACACGAGCGCGTACCAGCGGCGGCGCTCGTGCACACTATCGACCGCAGTCAACGGAAAACCATCCCCTCAGTCCACTTCGGACTCTCCAGGTCGTCTTGACGATCCGACGCTAGAGGCTGGGGAACGGATTTGCGGCCTATGAGCTAGCTCACATTTTCCTGTCGATGGCGAGCAGGGTGTGCTCGGCATCGAGGCTCTCCGGGGTCATCGCCACCCCGGAGACGACTTCGCCGAGCGCGAGCAGCCACGCGGCGGTCTCTTCCGGCGACGGTTCCGGGAGCGCCGCGGTGAACGCGCGTAGCTGCTCGGGTACGTCGCCTTGTCCCGGCACGAGCAAGACCACGTCGTGACCGGGCTCCGCGTAGTACGCGAAGCCGCCACTGCTGCTGCTCCACCCGACGACGAGCACCGTCCCGTGTGGACGGAGCGCGTCGAGGACCTGGAACGAGAAGGAGGGCCGGGTGAACCCGATCGCGAGCACCCAGTCGCCGTCCCGCCGCAACGCCACCTGCTGGGTGTCCGAAAGCGACAACGGACCGGTGCCGATGGGCGTACCGCCGAACGCTTCGGCGGCGCTGTCGATCGGCACACCGTGCGCGTAGGTGACCAGCGCGCCGGCCCCGAGCCAATGCCCGGTGATCCACGCGTGCCGTTCCGACGGGGTGCCGCCCGTCGCGCGGGACCCGTCCGAACCCGACGGTAGCGGCGGATTTCCCAGCACAGCAAGGAAATCCGCGAGCATCGGCGCCGGATCGTCGCCGGCCATCCGCTTCACGCGCTTGGCGGTTTCGACCGTCTTGAACGCGGCGGTGAGGGCGTTCGGGGCGGCCCGCAGCGTGCGCACCGCGTCCAGCGCGAAGAGCAGGTGCGCGTTCGTGCGGGGCGCGTAACCGGCGTAGGCGCCCGCATCCGCCTCGTAGTTGGCCATCCGGATCAGTTCGTCGAGTTCGGCGTCGCCGTGGGGCAGCTCGGGCAAGGTCACCGACTCGGTCAGCGCGTCGACCGCGGTCCGCGCCACCGCCAGCAGCGTTTCGTCATCGGCACGGCGCAGTGCGCGGGCGAGCACCGGGCTGTCGAATTCCAGCTGGTGGAAGCCCGGCATGATCGGGTGCACGTCGCTGAGGTGTGCCGCGATCGGTGCGACGGTGTATTCGTCGCCCAGCCATTCTTCGGCGAAGCGCAGGCCGGTCACTTCGGCGGCGAGCCGGAGCATGCCGGTCTTCCAGTTCCCCGGCGCCCAGTCGATCGCGTCGGCCAACCCGGCGAGGCAGCCGGGATCCTCGCCTTCGGGCGTCGCGTCCACGCCCACTTCGAACGAGGTCTTCACGCGGCCGCCGACGGCGTAGCTGAACCGGGTCAGCGCGTTGACGTTCCAGAAGGCACTCACCGTCTCTCCGAGCGCCGACACCCTGCGCAGCACCTCGGGCCTCGAGCCCTGGAACCCGTTGCCTTCGACGGCGACCACGTACTCGCCCTTGCGGCACACCGCGACCGCGTAACGCTCGTTGAAGGTTTCCCAGGATTCCCCGAACGGGATGGTCCTCGCGTCGTCGAGCACGCCGCCGAACCCGCGCAACACGCAGTCGAGGTCGGTCGTCTTCACCATGGTCACGCAGGCGGCTTCGCTCAGAGCGCTCGAGGACAGCCAGCCGTATTCGTCCCCAGTCATCACCCCGTTCTAGCAGAGGGCGCGGTGGCAGGGGAGAGGTACCGGACCTGTTTCCCTTGCGTTCCGCACCACCACGAACGGCGTGGAGCACGACAACACGAGCGTCGACCGCGGTCAACGGCGGCCTACGACTTGGGGTGCTTCTTCCGGTCCGTGTCGAGCAGGATGTGTTCCGCATCGAGGCTTTCCGGTGGCACCGCCACTCCGGAGACGACTTCGCCGAGCGCGAGCAGCCACGCGGCGACCTCTTCCGGCGAAGGCTCGGGGAGCGCGGAGGTGAACGCGCGCAGTGGCTCGGGGACGTCGGCCTGTCCTGGCCGGATCATGGCGACCTCGTGGCCGGGTTCGGCGTAGTAGACCAGCCTGTTGCCACGCGTTTGCCAGCCGACGTTGAGCACTGTCCCGTGTGGACGGAGTGCTTCGACGACCTCGTGTGCGAACGGGGACCGGTTGAACCCGATCGCGAGCACCCAGCCGCCCTCCTCGCGCAGCGCGACCTGCTCGGTGTCGGTGAGCGACACCGGACCGCGCCCGGCGGGCGTGCCGCCGAACGCCTCGGCCACACGAGCGAGTGGCACATCGCGCACGTAGGTGACCGAAGCGGCGAGCCCGAGCCAGTGCCCGGTGATCCACGCGTGCCGCTCCAGCGGGGTCGCGCCGGACGCACGAGCACCGTCCGAACCGGACGGCGGCGGCGGATTTCCCAGCAGGCCGAGGAAAACGGCGAGCATCGGCGCCGGATCGACACCGGCCATCTGCTTCGCGAGCGTGGCCGTTTCGACCGTCTTGAACGCGGCCGTGAGCAGGTTCGGTGCCACGCGCAGCGTGCGCACGGCGTCCAGTGCCACGAGCCGATACCGGTCGGAGCCGGGCGCGTGATCGCGGTAGCCGGTCGCGCTCGTTTCGTAGTGGGCCATGCGGACCAGCTCGTCGAATTCGTCGTCGCCGTCGGGCAGGCCGGGCAGGACCACCGGTTCGGTCACCGCGTCGACCGCGGCTCGCGCCACTGCCAGCAGCGCTTCGTCCTCGGCGCGGTGCAGCGCGCTGGCGACTACCGGGTGGTGGTACTCCAGTTGTTCGAAACCCGGTGCGACCGGGTGCACGTCTCCGAGGTGCGCCGCGACCGGGACGACCTCGTACACCCCCTCCAGCAAGTTCTCGGTGACCGGCCGCCCGGTCACCTCGGCCGCGAGCCGGAGCATCCCGGTCAGCCACTTGCCTGGCGCCCAGTCGATCGCGTCGACCAGATCGGCGAGGCAGTCGGGATCTTCACCCTCGCGCGCCGCGTTCACGCCCACTTCGAACGAGGTCTTCACCCGGCCGTCGACGGCGTAGCTGAACCGGGTCACCGCGTTGACGTTCCAGAACGCGCTGACCGTCTCCCCGAGCGCCGAGACCCTGCGCAGCACCTCGGTGCGCGAGCCTTCGAAGCCGTTGACCTCGACCGCGATGACGCGGTCGCCCCGCCGGCGCACCGCGAGGGCGGACTTGCCGGGAAAACTGCTCCAGACGTCTTCGAGTGCGAGCGTTCGCGCTTCTTCCAGGATACCGCCGAATCCACGCAGGACGCCGTCGGTATCGGTCGTTTTCACCGTGGTCACGCAGGCCGCTTCGCACAGCGGGCTCGCGTACAGCCAGCGGAAATCATCGTCCCCAGTCATGACTCCTTTGTAGCAGCGGAGCGGAGGTACCGGACCTGCTTTTCCTTGTGTTCCGCGTAATCGGCGTGACCCGCCGCGTGCTCGGGCACCCCGACCTCCCACCACGCGCCCGCCTCGGTCCAGGCATCCGGTTTCGTGCGCACCACGACCACCGCGGGCCTGCGTTCCGCCACGGCGGCGTCGCGCGCGTTGGCGTAGGCGGCGCGAACGCCCGCGACACCGCCGTGGGCGTCGGCGGGGAACACCGCGCAGCCGAGCGCGGCCGCGTGCGCGGCGAAGTCGACCCTCGGCGGCTCGGCGTGCCCGCTGCGGCAATCGGCGTAGAAGTTGTTGAACGGTTCGCCGCCCTGGCCCTGCTGCAGGCGGGCGATCACCGCGTACCCGTCGTTGTCGCACACCACGGCGACGAACGGATGCCCGGCGAACGCGGCGGAGAACAGCTCCGAGTTGAGCATGAGGTACGAACCGTCGCCGAGCAGGGTCGTGACGATCCCCGCGGAGCGGGCCATCGCAGCGCCCCACGCGCCCGCGATCTCGTAGCCCATGCAGGAAAATCCGTACTCGACGTCCATAGTGGACGTTCCGGTGGCGCGCCAGCCGCCGACCAGCTCACCGGGCATACCACCGGACGCGGTGAGCACGTAGTCGTCCGCAGTGGACAGTGCGTTGACCACGCCGACCACCTGCGCGTAGGTCGGCCACCCTGGCGAATCCGCGCGCAGGCCGTCGATGTGGGCGTCCCATTTCGCGCGCTCCTGCGAGGCGCGGTCCGCCCACGTGCCGGTGTCGTAGTCGCCCATCAGGTCGCCGAGTTCGGCCAGCCCGGTGTCCGCGTCGGCGACCACCGCGTGCGCGCCGTGCTTGACCGCGTCGAACGGGGCGGTGTTGAGCGCGACGAGTTTCGCCGCAGGGGAGAACACGGTCCAGGACGCGGTGGTGAAG
Organism: Amycolatopsis sp. CA-230715; assembly: GCF_018736145.1. Taxonomy (GTDB): domain Bacteria; phylum Actinomycetota; class Actinomycetes; order Mycobacteriales; family Pseudonocardiaceae; genus Amycolatopsis. The sequence goes on along the minus strand of NZ_CP059997.1, from coordinate 1,705,739 downwards.
TCCTGCAGCCGCGTGCCGACGGCGAGCACCACGTCCGCCTCGGCGGCGAGCGCGTTCGCCGACGACGAGCCGGTGATGCCGAGCGGCCCGCCGTGCAACGGGTGGCCGTGCGGGACCAGCGTGCGCCCCGCTGTCGTTTCCACGACCGGGATCCCGTGCCGCTCGGCGAACCGCAGCGCCCTGCCCGCCGCGCCGGAGTACCGGACCCCGCCGCCGAGCACGAGCAGCGGGCGCTTGGCGGCGCGGAGCACGGCCGCCGCCTCGGCGAGCGCCCGCAGGTCCGCCCGCGGCCGCGGCACGCGGTGCACCACCGGCGCGAACAGTTCGTCCGGGAAGTCGAAGGTCTCGGCCTGCACGTCCTGCGGCAGCGCGAGCGTGACCGGGCCCGCGTCCGCCGGGTCGGTGAGCACGCGCGCGACCTGGGGCAGCGTGGCGATGAGCTGCTCTGGCCTGGTGATCCGGTCGAAGTAGCGGCTCACCGGGCGGAAAGCGTCGTTGACCGTCGCGGTCGCGTCGCCGAAGTGCTCCACCTGCTGCAGCACCGGATCCGGCGCCCTGCCGGTGAACGTGTCGCCGGGCAGCAGCAGGACGGGCAGCCGGTTCGCGTGCGCCACCCCGGCCGCGGTCACCATGTTGAGCGCGCCGGGCCCGATCGACGAGGTCACCACGCCGACCTGCCGCCGGTGCGCGGCTTTCGCGTACCCGGCCGCGGCGAGCGCCATGCCTTGCTCGCTGTGCCCGCGCCACACCGGCAGCGCGTCGCGGTGTTCGGCGAGCGCGCTGCCGAGCCCGAGCACGTTGCCGTGCCCGAAGATCGCGAACACCGCGGGGAACAACGGAACCTCGGCGCCTTCGAGGGTTTCCGAGCGCTGGGCGATCAGCCAGCGCACCAGTGCCTGTGCGGTGGTGAGCTTCACGCGTCCTCCGTCCTGCCCGCCGCCGTGGTGACCGGGCAGCGCTCGTCGGTGGTCATCGCGTCCCAGGTGCCGCGGACCCAGGCGTGCGCGGGATCGTCGCAGAAGGCCATCGACCGCTCCGGCGCGGGCCCGGCGAGCACGTTGAGGTAGTACATCGGGTAGCCGGGGGCGGCGACGCACGGGCCGTGGTAGCCGCGCGGGATGACGAACACGTCGCCGTCGCGGACCGCGACGTCCTCGTCGAGCAGGCCGTCCGCGGTGTAGGTGCGGTGCAGCCCGAACCCTTCGCGCGACGGGGTGACACCGTCGCGGCCCGCGATGCGGAAGTAGTAGACCTCCTCGTTGACGACCTCGCATTCGCTCGCTTTGTCGTGCTTGTGCGGCGGATAGGAGGACCAGTTCCCGTCCGGGGTGATCAGCTCGCACGCGTTGAGCTTGTCGGCGTGCTCCCACACGCCGGGCACGCCGAAGTTGGTGACCTGGCGGGTCGCCTGGCCCGCTCCGCGCACCTCCACCGGAACCTGCTCGGCGGGCCCGTACTTCGGGGTCAGCCTGCGTTCGCAGCGCGCCATCGGCAGAGCCAGCTCCGCACCGTCCGTTGTGGACAAGGTGACTTCGGTGTCCCTTGGCACGTAGGCGAAGTCGGTGACCCTGGTGAACACCGAGTCGCGGCCGGTGAGGTCGAACCGGTGCCCGTCGGCTTCGACGACGCAGCCGCCGCGCAACGGCAGCACGAACGCTTCGAACTCGCCGGTCCGCACGATCCGGCTGGTGCCGGGCGCCAGCACCAGCACGCGCAGGCCGGTGTAGGCCCAGCCCGCCGAGTCCGGGGACAGGCGCACCGGGTCATCGCCGTCCGAAAGCGTCCCGTGTGGACGGTGCAGGTGGCTCATTTCGCGGCCTCCAGCACCTTCGCCGCCGCCGCGACGGCGGCGCCGACGTCACCGTCGGGTGGGTAGAGCAGCGCCCTGCCCACCACGAGCCCCCTGACCGCGTGGTGGCGGAGCGTGCGGCCCCACGACGCGAGATCCGCGGCGGGATCGGCCGAGGGCACCCCGCCCAGCACCACCACCGGCAGCGTGGTCGAGTCGAGCACCGCCGCGTCCTCCGGCGCGGGCAGCTTCAGCCACGTGTGCGCCGAGGTCACGCCCAGCCCCGACGCCACTGTGGCCGCACGCGCCAGCGACGCGGTGTCCTTGCGCAGCACCAGTTTCCCGCCTTCGCGGTCGTAGGGGAGTGGTTCGACCATCGCCATCAGCCCGTTCGCGGCCAGTTCGGACACCGCGTTCGCGCAGGCTTCCAGCGTCGGCACGGTGCCGGGATCGCTGTCCACCATGCGCAGCAGCATCTTCCCGCCGTCCAAACGGGACTCGGCGATGGCGCGCGCGGTGTAGGCGGTGAACCGGTCGTCGATCTCCCAGTCGGCGCCCGCGAGCCCGCCGCGGTTCATCGACCCGATCACCACCTTGTCGTGCAGCGCGCTGAGCAGGAGCAGTTCCTCGATCACGTCCGGGGTGCCGAGCAGGCCGTCGACGGCCGGGTTCTCCAGCGCCACGAGCAGCCGTTCCAGCAGATCGCGCCGGTCCACCATGGCCAGCGGGTCACCGCCGACCCCGAGCGAGCCCCGCGCCGGATGATCGGCGGCGACCAGGAACAGCGTCCCGCCCGGCGACAGCAGCGACGCCCGCCGCCTGCGATCGCGGTAGGCGCGCCCGACCGCACCGGGATTCCGCACGCGCCGCTCCAGCAGCTCGTGCCAGCGCTCGTCGGTCAACAGGGTCACAGCAGCTCCTCGATCTCCTCGGTCGTCGGCATCGCGTCGGCGCAGGCGAGCCGCGACGCGACGAGCGCGCCCGCGGCGTTGGCGTAGGACGCGATGCGGGGCGGGTCCCAGCCCGACAGCAGGCCGTGCACGAGCGCGCCGCCGAACCCGTCGCCCGCGCCGAGCCCGCACACCACCTCCACCGGCCGCGGTTTCACCGTCCAGCTCCGCTCCGGCGTCGCGACGAGCACGCCGTCCGCGCCCTTCTTGATGATCGCGAGCCGGACACCGCGGTCGAGCATGCGGCGCGCGGCCTCGCCGGGATCGCCGGTGCCGACCGCCACCTCGGCTTCGGTGCGGTTGCCGACGGCCACCGTCACGTGGTCGAGCATCCAGCCGATCTCGGCGCGCGCCGCCGTCACGTCCGGCCAGAACATCGGCCGGTAGTCGAGATCGAGCACGGTGTGCTCGCGACGTCCGCGCCGCAGCAGGATTTCGCGCTGGGTCGAGCGCGCGGGCTCCGTCGAGACGCCGGTGCCGGTGACCCACAGCAGCGGCACCGCGTCCACCACGTCCCACGGCACGTCCTCGCCGGTGAGCGTGAGATCGGGGGCGATGGGGGAGCGGTAGAACAGCAGCGGCGGGTCGGCGGGCGGGTCGAGCGCGCAGAACACCACCGGGGTCTGCAGATCCACCGCGGTGCCGACGTGCTCGGGTGACACCCCGAACCCGGACAGCGCCTGGCGCACGTAGTCGCCGAAGCCGTCCGGGCCGACCTTCGTGAGCACGCCGGTGCGGCGGCCGAGCCGGGCGGCGGCGACCGCGACGTTGGTCGCGGTGCCGCCGAGCGACTTGGCGAACGTGCTGACCCCGGCGAGCGGCACGCCGCTCTGCTCGGGGTAGAGGTCGACGCCGACCCTGCCGACCGTGAGCGCTTCGAGACCCGTCATGATTGCCTTAGCTCGTGTTCGAGCGCTTCCAGCTCGGCGCCGCCCGCCATCTGCCTCGTCAGCTCAGCTATGTCTATTTCAGACTTTTCAAAGCTGCCCAATGCCTTGCCGCGCTTGAGAAGCAGGAACCGGTCGGCCACCGGGTAGGCGTGGTGCGGGTTGTGGGTGATCAGCACGACGCCGAGGCCGCGGTCGCGCGCCTGCGCCACGTACCGCAGCACCACGCCCGCCTGCTTGACGCCGAGCGCGGCGGTCGGCTCGTCGAGGATGAGCACCTTCGCTCCGAAGTGGACGGCGCGCGCGATCGCCACGCACTGGCGCTCCCCGCCGGAGAGGGTGCCGACGGGCTGCTCCACGTCGCGGAGGTCGATGCCCATCTCGGCGAGCGCGGTTCTGGTGGTCGCCGTGGCCTTCGCGCGGTCGAGCATGCGGAACGGGCCGATCCCCTTCGTCGGCTCCGAACCGAGAAAGAAGTTGCGCCACACGCTCAGCAGCGGGACCACGGCGAGGTCCTGGTACACCGTGGCTATCCCGCGGTCGAGCGCTTCGCGGGGAGAGGCGAACCGGACCAGCTCACCGTCCACCTTGAACTCGCCCTCGTCGTGCTGGTGCACACCGGCCAGCACTTTGATCAAAGTGGACTTCCCGGCGCCGTTGTCGCCGAGCACGCAGGTGACCTCGCCCGCGTTGACCACAGTGGACACCTCCCGCAGCGCGACCACGCTGCCGTAGGTCTTCCCGACACCCGAGACTTCGATCAAGGCCGTCATCGCCGCACCCTCTCCGCCCGCCGCCGGAAGGCGTTGTTGACCAGTACCGCGGACAGCAGCATCACGCCGAGGAACAGCATGAACCAGTCGTTGTCCCAGCGCGCGAACACGATGCCCTGCCGCGCCATGCCGAAGATCAGCGCGCCGATCGCGGCCCCGATCGCGGAGCCGAAGCCGCCGGTGAGCAGGCAGCCGCCGATCACCGCGGCGATGATGTACTGGAACTCCAGCCCGATGCCCTGGTTCGCCTGCACGGTGGCGAACCGCAGGATGTTGATCGAGCCGACCAGCCAGCCCGCCAGCGCGGTGCCCATGAACAACAGGATCTTCGTCCGCGCCACCGGCACGCCGACCGCGCGCGAGCTCTGCGCCGAGCCGCCGACCGCGAACACCCAGTTGCCGAACCGGGTGCGCACCAGCAGCCACGCCGCGGCCGCGGCCACCCCGAGCCACCACAGGATGGAGATCTGGAACTTCGTGCCCCCGATGTCCACAGTGGAGGCGAACACGAACCCGGCGGAGGCGTACCCGTCGGTGCCGCGCATCCCGGACACCGCGACCGTGCCGGTGACGAGCTTGGTCACGCCGAGGTTCAGGCCCTGCAGCGCGAGGAAGGTGCCGAGCGTGACGATGAAGCTCGGCAGCCCGGTCCTGAGCACCAGCCAGCCGTTGAAGGCGCCGACCGCGAGCGCGAACACCAGCGACACCAGCAGCGCGAGCCACACGTTCAGCCCCGCCTCCGTCGCCAGTATCGCGGTGACCAAGGAGGTGGAGGCGGTCATCACGCCCGCGGACAGGTCGAACTCGCCGCCGATCATCAGCAGCGACACCGCGACCGCCATGATGCCGAGCGTCGACGCGTCGTCGAGCCAGGTCGCCACGCCGTCACCGGAGAGGAACTGGTCCGCGGCGACGGTGAAGAACGCGAACACCACGACCGCGCCGATCAGCGCGCCGATCTCGGGGCGCACCACGAGCCGGTCCAGCGGCCGTGGCTTGGCAAGCCGTTCGTCGATCGCGGTCATCGCGTTCCCCTCCTGACGTACTCGCCGACCTTGTCCACAGTGGACTTGTCGACCAGGTCGGGCCCGGTGAGCACCGGCTTCCCGCCGCCGACGACGTTCGCGTTGTCCCGGTAGAGCTTGAGGAACAGCACCGGGAGGTACCCCTGCTCGTACTGCTGCTGGTCGACCGCGAACACCACGTCCCCGGTCCTGATCGCGGCCACCACGTCGGAGTTCAGGTCGAACGTGCCGATCTGCGCCTTCGAACCCGCGGCCCGTGCCGCGCTCACCGCGCGCGCGGCGACCTGGGAATTCAGCGTCAGCACGGCGTCGATCGAAGGATCGGACCGCACCGCGCCCCTGATCCGCGACTCCGCGTCGGCCGGGTTGCTGATGTCGACCTGGAGGTCCTGCACGGCGCCGCCGAACCCGGTCTTCGCGCCGTCGCACCGCTGGGCCTGGCCGACATTGCCCGCTTCGTGGATCACGCACAGCAGCTTCGCCTTGCCGAGCTGCTTGAACCGCTTCCCGGCCTCCTCGCCCGCGATCGTCTCGCTCTGCCCGACGTGGGTGAGCGCGCCGTACTCCGCGCTGTGCTCCTCGCCGGAGTTGATGGTGATCACCGGGATGCCCGCGTGCACGGCGGCTTCGACCGAAGGCTTCAGCGCCTCCGGGTTCGCCATCGACACGACCAGCCCGCCGACCCGCTGCGCGACCGCGTTGTCGATCAGCTTGGCCTGGTTGCCCGGATCGCCGTCGGCGTTGTACTCGACTTCGACGCCGAGTTCCTTGCCCGCCGCCTCGGCGCCGTTCTTGACCACGTTCCAGAACGCGTCACCCGCGGTGCCGTGGGAGACGACCGCGACCTTGAGCGGGCCGCTGGACAGCGGCGCGTTCGCCGTCGGCGCGGCGGATTCCTCTTCGGCCGCGGGGCCCGTGCAGGCGGCCAGCAGCACCGCCGCGACCGCGCCGAGCGCCGCGACCTTTCCGAAGCGACAAGACGTCATTGTCTCTCCTCGCTTATCGAACCGGTAACCGGTCGACGATGCCTTCCAGGTGCGCGAGGCTTCGCGCGGTGTCCCGTTTCGGCTGCCCCGCCGGGCTGTCCTGGCCGAGCGCGGTGTCCTGTTCGAGGACGTACCAGCCGTCGTAGCCCGCGTCGTGCACGAACCGGACCATCGCCTCCACGTCGACGTCGCCATCGCCGAGCGGCGGGTAGAGCCCTCGCCGCACCGCTTCGGCGTAGGGGAGGTTCCCGGCGCGCACGTCGTCGGCGAGCGCGCCGCGCACGTCCTTGAGGTGCAGGTGCCCGATGCGCGCGGGGTGCCGCTTGGCGAGGTCGACCGGATCGGTGCCGCCGATGAGCAGGTGCCCGGTGTCCAGGCACAGCGGGAGATCCGAGTCCGCGAGGAACCGCTCGACCTCCGCCTCGGTTTCGACGTGCGTGCCGACGTGCGGGTGCAGCACCGCGCGCAGGCCGTGGCCCTCGGCGATGTCGCGCACGCGCGCGGAAGTCGCGACGAGGGTGTCCCATGAGGACGCGGTCAGGGTGGGCCGTTCGTCGTAACCGGCTGATCCGGTCGCGGCGGCGAGCACCAGCACGTCGGCGCCGCACGCGGCGAAGAGCGCGGCCGAGTCTTCGGCGGCGGCGACCGCCGCGTCCGGATCCTGGTGCAGGGGAACGGCGAGGAACCCGCCGACGAGGGAAAGTCCGTGGTGGCCAAGGAGTTCCCGCAGTTCGGCCGGGTCGCGGGGCAGGTACCCCGGCGGGCCCAGCTCAGTCGCGGTGATCCCCAGTTCGGCCATTTCGGCGAGCACGGCCGGCGCGTCGAGCACCCGGCCCCAGCCCGGTACTTCGCAGACGCCCCAAGAGATCGGGGCGGCCGCGACGCGGATACGGAATGATGGCATCGGTGGCATCTCCAGCCTGGACGGGGACGGGGGTGCGGTTCGGAGCGCCTGTGCGGTATTGATTAGAGCGCTCTAATCTTGTATCCTGCGTCACAGCAAGTCAAGGACGGATTCGGTGTCCGCCAAACGGCAGGGGAGGCAGTCTTGGCGCGTCCGACCATGGAAGACGTGGCCGCGCGCGCGGGCGTCTCCCGCGCGCTGGTGTCACTGGTGATGCGGAATTCGCCGAAGGTGAGCGACCACCGACGCGCGGCGGTGCGCGCCGCGGCGGCGGAGCTGGGGTACGAGCCGCACGTGATGGCGCGCTCGCTCGCCAGTCGCACTTCGACGGTGCTCGGGGTGATGGTGTCCGATCTGCGCAACGCGTTCTTCGCCGAGGTGGTCGAGGGTCTCGACGCGGCCGCGCAGGCTGCCGGGTTCGACCTCGTCCTCAACACCGGCGGCCGCAGCCCGTCGCGGGAGCGCGCCGCGTTGCGGAGCCTGCTGTCCTTCCGGCCAGCCGGGGTGATCCTGCTGTCGCCGGTGATCGCCGCGTCGGCCATCGAGGCGGCGTCGAGGCAATGCCCGGTGGTGCTCGTGTCGCGCGCCTCCCGAGCCTCCACTGTGGACACCGTGAACGACGACGGCGAGGCGGGCGCGGCACTGGCCGTCGACCACCTCGTCTCGCTCGGGCACCGGCGGATCGCGCATCTCGACGGCGGTGGCGCCGCGACGGCGGCCGCGCGCCGCAAGGGATACCTGCGGACCATGCGGCGGCACGGGCTCGAACCGCAGGTCGTGCACAGCGAGCACACCGACACCGCGGGCGAGAAGGCGGTGCGGGACCTGCTCGGCGCGGGCGGCCCGGTGCCCACGGCCGTGCTGGCGGGCAACGACTTCAACGCGGTCGGCGCGATCTCCGCGTTCGAGGACGCCGGTTTCCGGGTGCCCGGTGACGTGTCCGTCGTCGGGTACGACAACACCTCGCTCGCCGCGCTTCGCCACGTCTCACTGACCACTGTGGACCAGCCGCGCAGCGAAATGGGCAGGCTGGCCGTCGAAGCGCTGCTGGAACGGGTGCGCGGGGAGCGAGCCGAACCCGTGCGGCACCAGCTGCACCCGTCGCTGGTGGTCCGATCGACCACCGCGGCACCCGATCCCGAGCAGGCGGAGGCGACATGAGGCTGGGACTGGCCGGCACCGGCCGGATCGGCACCACGCACGCGGAAATCCTGAAACAGCAGGAGGAAGTGTCCTCGCTCGTGCTCGCCGACGCCGACGCGGCGCGCGCGCACGCCGTGGCCGCGAAGCTCGGGGTGGAGAGCGCGGACACCATCGACGCGCTCTTCGAGTCCGATTTGGACGGTGTGGTGATCGCGGCCGCGACGGACGCGCACCCCGAACTGATCATCGGTGCCGTCGAGGCGGGCTTGCCGGTGTTCTGCGAGAAGCCGGTGGCGGCGGACATCCCTGGCACGCTCGCCGTGCTCGCGCGGATCGGCGCCTCGGAGGTGCCGGTGCAGCTCGGGTTCCAGCGCCGGTTCGACGCGGGGTACGCGGCCGCGCGGGCCGCGGTCCGGTCCGGTGAGCTGGGCTGGATCCACACCGTGCGCGCGACCACTTTGGACCCCGCGCCGCCGCCGGCCGAGTACGTCCCGCGGTCCGGCGGGCTGTTCCGCGACTGCGGCGTGCACGATTTCGACGCCATCCGCTGGGTCACCGGCCGCGAAGTGGCCGAGGTGTACGCGGTCGGCGCGAACCGGGGCGCCGCCTTCTTCGCCGAAGCGGGCGACGTCGACACCGGGGCGGCCGTCCTCACCCTCGACGACGGCACGCTCGCGCTGGTCTCGTCCACCCGGTACAACGCCGCGGGCTACGACGTCCGGCTGGAGGTCCTCGGGATGCGCGACAGCGTGGCCGTCGGCGTCGACGACCGGCTGCCGCTGCGCTCGGTGGAACCCGGCGTGCCGCCCTTGCCGGGACCGGCATATCCGGGCTTCATGGAGCGATTCCGCCCGGCCTACGTGCGCGAGCTGGCCGCCTTCGTGTCGGTGGTGGCGGGGCGGGAACCGAGCCCGTGCGGTGTCCAGGACGCGCTGGAAGCCTTCTACGTCGCCGAAGCCTGCGAACTGTCCCGGCGCGAACGCCGCCCGGTGACGATCGAGGAAGTGCGCGGCTGACTGTCCTTTTCGGACTCCGCTACCACGGGATGAAGATCCGGGGCGGAACGACGACGCGCGGGGGCGTCACGATCCGCGGCGGAATCCGGAAGGTGTCCGGGGGAGTGTAACCGCGGTACCCGCCGGAGCCGTAGTTGTACGGGTAGCTCGGCGGCAGCCGGTAGAACTCGGGACCGAGGAGCTTCGGCAGCCGCAGCGGCAGGCGCGACAGTCCCTGCAGGGTGGGCAGTTTCGCCTCCGGCGGCGGGATGGAGGCCACCTTTTCGGCGACCTTCGCCTCGATGAGCACGCGGTTGGCGTCCAAAGTGGACAGGGTGGCGGCGAGCGCGTCCGCCGCCTGCTTCGCGTGCGGTGCGGCATCCGCGACGGGCTTGCTCACGTCGGTTTCGGCGACGATCGCCTTCGCTTCGCGGTCGGCGGCCGCGTCGAGGTCGCCCGGGTTCCTGAGCACGACCGCGAGCAGCCGGTCGTAGGCCTTGGCGACCTTGTCCTGCAAGGTCTTGTCGGCCGCTTCGGCGAACGCCTGCAGCAGCGGCTCCACGATCGGGACGGCCTCGGTCAGCGGTTTCGTGGCGGCCAGTATCCGTTCGCTGGTCACCTTTTCCACCTGCAGCGTGACTTTCTTCCTGCTGTCGGCGACGAGATCGATCCCCGGCCGGGGCGGCCGCTCGGACACTGCCTTCCTGGCGGCGTCGACCTGCTCCTGCGTGGCGTCCGGCGTGTCCGTGCGCCCGGTGGTGTCCACGCGCAGGTCTGCGACCAGGTCGGTGGCGCGCTGGCTCTTCGCGGTCTCCTCCGCGACGGTCTTGTCGACCGACGGCTCGCTGATGCCGTGCACGGATTTCGCGGTGGCGGCCCGCTCCCGGACGCGGTCGACCGCGCTGCCCAGATCCGCCTGCTTGCCCAGCGTTTGCAGGTACGGCACGGGGAACGCGGAGCGGACCTTGCCGTAGAGGTCGTTCGCGACGCGTTGGGAGAGGTCCGCCTCCACCGCCTTGGTGACTTCGGCGTAGCCCTCCTGCGCGATCTTGAGCCGCAGGTGCAGGTTCGTGGTCGGCGCGCCTGCCTGCATGCCGAACAGCGTGAACGACGCGAGGGCCGCCAGCCCGGCCGCGGCGGGGCCGCTGTACCGGCTGTACCACTCGGTGCCCCGGCCCAGCGCCGAAGAGACCCGGAACCGCCACCCGCGCCCGGCCGCGGGGGTGCCGCGCCGCCGTGCCAGCAGCAGGCAGGTCACCAGGTACACACCGATGAGCACGGCGAACACGGCGAACTCGCTCAGCTTGAGGGTGTCCGAGAAGAACTTCGAGACCGTCTCGAAGAAGTGCTGCAGGCCGGTCAGCCAGCCGATGTCCGCCGCGCCGCCGAACAGTTCGACGACCACCGAAAGCAGCCAGTACAGGGAGGCCGCGGTGGTGATCGGGATCAGGTAGAGCACGCCGTAGGCGCACAGGTGGTAGCGCAGCCCTGGGTTGTCTCGCAGCCGGTCCGGCGCCAGCTCGCTCCGCGCGCGCTTCACCTGGCGGCGGCAGAACGCGACGAGTGCCCACACCGCGCCGATCAGCAGGCCGTATCCCAGCGTCGGCGCGATCAGGAAGCACAGCACCACCGCGCCGACCCCGAAGGTGACCAGCGTCTGCTTGTTCGTGCTCATGGTCATCGCGTGCTCCCCTCGCACGAGGAATGTCCAGAAAAGCACGCCCGGTCAGCGGAGGGAATGGTCCGTCGGTGAACGCGCGCCGTGCCGCGCCGACCGGAAGCTCACATCCGCAGATCGAAGACGCGTCGCGCGTTGCCGCCGAGGAACAGTTCGGTCGCCTCCACGTCGAGCCCGAGTTCGGGGAGGTGTTCGAGGCAGCGGCTCGGCGTCACCATCGGGTAATTGCTGCCGAAGAGCACGCGGGACCGCCCGCGGCCACGCATGAACTCGACCAGCTCCGGCGGCAACCGGTGCACCGCGTAGGCCGAGGTGTCGATGTGGAAGTTCGGGTACTTCCTCGCCAGCGAAAGGACTTCCGCCATCCACGGGTAGCCGACGTGGCCGCCGATCACGACCAGCTCGGGGAAGTCGAGCAGCACCTCGTCGAGGTAGGGGATGGGGCGGCCCGGCTCGGACGGGCACAGCGGCCCGGTGTGCCCGATCTGCGTGCAGAACGGCACGTCCTCCTCGACGCACGCGACGTAGAGCGGGTAGTAGCGGCGGTCGTTCGGCGGCAGGTTCCACAGCCACGGCACCACCCGCACCGCGACGAACCCCAGCTCGCGGACGTACCAGCGGATCTCCTTGACGGCGGCGACCGGGTCGGCGAGGTCGACGGAGACCACGCCCGCGAACCGGCCGGGGAACCGCTCGACAAGCGCGGCGACCTCCTCGTTCGAGATCAGCGAACCCTGGGGACCGTGCCAAGCCGACAGCAGCCCGACACCGACCTCCGCTTCGTCCATCGCGGCGAGGGTGTCCTCGACCCTCGGCACCGCACGGGACATCGAGGTCCAGCGCAGCAGGCTTTCCAGCCACGGCTGCGCGAGGAAGCGCTCGGTGGGCTGTTGCATCCAGACGTCGACCGTGTCGCCGGAAGTCACCTCGTGACGATAACCCGATCCCGCGGGTCCGGTTGACCTCGCTTCAATGGGTCTGCTTTGATCCTTAAGACTCCGGGTAGCTCCAGGAAAGGGCCGCGATGGCAGGCAACACCGGCATGCTCACCCTCGACCGGCTGCGCGAGCTGGTCGCGGCGGGCGCGATCGACACCGTCCTGGTCGCCATGACGGACATGCAGGGCAGGCTCCAGGGCAAGCGGTGCGCGGCTGAATACTTCCTCAACGAGGTCGTCCCGCACGCCACCGAGGCGTGCAACTACCTGCTCGCGGTCGACGTGGACATGAACACCGTCGACGGGTTCGCGATGTCGTCGTGGGAGCGCGGCTACGGGGACTTCGTGCTGCGGCCCGATCTGTCCACCCTGCGGCACGTGCCGTGGCACGAGGGCACCGCGCTGGTGCTGTGCGACGTCGAATGGGTCGAAGGCGGCGAGGTGAGCGCGTCGCCGAGGCAGATCCTGCGCCGCCAGCTCGACCGGCTCGCCGAGCGGGGCCTCGCCGCGTTCGTCGGCACCGAGCTGGAGTTCATTCTCTTCGACGACAGCTACGAGGACGCGTGGCGGCGCGGTTACCACGGCCTGAGCGGGTCCAACCAGTACAATGTGGACTATTCGCTGCTCGGCACCGGGCGCGTGGAGCGGTTGCTCCGCCGCATCCGCAACGCGATGACCGGCGCCGGGATGTACGTCGAGTCCGCGAAGGGCGAATGCAACCTCGGCCAGCAGGAGATCGCGTTCCGCTACACCGGCGCGCTGGCCACCTGCGACAACCACGGGATCTACAAGACAGGGGCGAAGGAGATCGCCGCGCAGGAGGGCAAGAGCCTCACCTTCATGGCGAAGTACGACGAGCGCGAGGGGAACTCCTGCCACATCCACGTCAGCCTGCGCTCCACCGAGGGCGAGGCGGTGCTCGCCGGTGACCGGCAGGGCGGGTTCTCGGAACTGATGGAGCACTTCATCGCGGGCCAGCTCGCCTGCCTGCGGGAGTTCACCTACTTCCTGGCGCCGAACATCAACTCCTACAAGCGTTTCGTGCCGGGCAGCTTCGCGCCGACCGCGGTCGCGTGGGGCACCGACAACCGCACGTGCGCGCTGCGCGTGGTGGGTCACGGGCCGTCGCTGCGGGTGGAGAACCGGGTGCCGGGCGGCGACGTGAACCCCTACCTCGCGGTCGCCGCGCTGATCGCGGCCGGGCTGCACGGCATCGAGCGGAAGCTGCCGCTGGAGCCGGAACTGACCGGAAACGCTTACGAGTCCGGCAAACCCACCGTGCCGACGACCCTGCGGGAAGCCGCCGCGCTGCTGGAAGGCAGCGAACTCGCGCGCGCGGCGTTCGGCGAGGACGTGGTGGCCCACTACCTCAACGCGGCGCGGATCGAGCTGGCCGCCTTCGACGCCGCCGTCACCGATTGGGAGCGGATCCGTGGCTTCGAACGGCTCTGACCCGGTCATCGGCCTGACCACGTACCTCGAACCCAGTTCGTTCGCGGTGTGGGAGACCGAAGCCGCGCTGCTGCACCGCGTCTACCTCGACGGGGTGGTGCGCGCGGGCGGGATCCCGGTGCTGCTGCCGCCGGTCGTCGACGCGCCGGACCGGCTGCTGTCCGTTGTGGACGGTCTGGTGCTGGTCGGCGGCGCGGACGTGGAACCGGCGCGGTACGGCGAGGAACCGCACGAAACCACCTACACCAGGCCGGACCGGGACTCCTTCGAATTCGGGCTGCTCGACCGCGCGCTGGCCACCGGGGTGCCGGTGCTGGGCGTCTGCCGCGGGATGGAGGTGCTCAACGTCGCGCTCGGCGGGACGCTGACCCAGCACCTGCCCGAGACCACCGGGGATCTCGCGCACCAGCCCGCGCGCGCGACGTTCGGCACCACCACGGTCACCCTCGCCGAAGGCAGCCTCGCGGCGTCGATCCTCGGCGGGGAGACGAAGGGGCGCTGCTATCACCACCAGGCCGTCGCCGCGCTCGGGGACGGCCTGCGCGCGGTGGGCTGGGCATCCGACGGCACGGTCGAGGCCGTCGAGCTGCCCGGTCCCGGTTTCGCGCTCGGGGTGCAGTGGCACCCGGAACAGGACATCGACGACGTCCGCCTCTTCGCCGCGCTCGTCGCGGCGGCGAAGGAGCGACGAGAGAAGGGCGCTTGAGCATGTTCGACGTCATCAACCCCGCCACCGAAGCGGTGGTGACCGGGGTCGAGGGGACCTCCGCCGAGGAGACGGACGCTGCGATCGCGAGAGCGCACGCCGCCTTCCCCGCGTGGCGCGCGGTGGCCCCCGGGGACAGGGCGCGCCTGCTGCGGCGGTTCGCCGACGCGGTGGACGCCGATCTCGAAAACCTGGCGCGCCTCGAAGTGGCCAACTCCGGGCACACGATCGGCAACGCGCGCTGGGAGGCGGGCAACGTCCGAGACGTGCTCACCTACTACTCGGCCGCGCCGGAACGGCTCAACGGCAAGCAGATCCCGGTGCCGGGCGGGCTGAACGTCACGTTCCACGAGCCGCTCGGCGTGGTCGGCGTGATCGTGCCGTGGAACTTCCCGATGCCGATCGCGGGCTGGGGTTTCGCGCCCGCGCTCGCGGCGGGCAACACCGTCGTGCTCAAACCCGCCGAGCTGACCCCGCTGACCGCGATCCGGCTCGGCGAGCTGGCGCGCGAAGCCGGGATCCCCGAGGACGTGTTCCAGGTGCTGCCCGGCAAGGGATCGGTGGTGGGGGAGCGGTTCGTGACCCACCCGCGCGTGCGGAAGGTGGTGTTCACCGGGTCCACCGAGGTCGGCAGGCGGATCATGGCTGGCTGCGCGGAGCAGGTGAAGCGCGTGACGCTCGAACTCGGCGGGAAGAACGCGAACATCGTGTTCGCCGATTCCGATTTGGACAAGGCAGCCGCGACCGCGCCCTACGGCGTGTTCGACAACGCGGGCCAGGACTGCTGCGCGCGCTCGCTGATTTTGGTGCAGCGCAGCGTCCACGAGAAGTTCATGGCGCTGCTCGAACCCGCGGTCTCGGGCGTCGTGGTGGGCGACCCCGCCGTGGAAAGCACCGAGATGGGCCCGCTGATTTCCGCGCGGCACAAGGAAAAGGTCGCCTCCTACCTGCCCGACGGCGCGCCGATCGCGTTCCGGGGCAGCGCGCCGGACGGGCCGGGTTTCTGGTTCCCGCCGACCGTGGTCACCCCGCCGGACCTCACCGATCCCTTGGCGGCCGACGAGATCTTCGGCCCGGTCGTCGCGGTCGTCGGATTCGAGGACGAGGCCGACGCGATCGCGATGGCCAACCACACCGAGTACGGGCTGTCCGGGTCGATCTGGACCCGCGACGTCGGGCGCGCGCTGCGCGTGTCCCGCGGCGTCGAAGCGGGCAACCTGTCGGTCAACTCGCACTCCTCGGTCCGCTACTGGACCCCGTTCGGCGGATTCAAGCAGTCCGGGCTCGGCCGCGAACTCGGCCCCGACGCCGTCGACGCCTTCACCGAAACCAAGAACGTCTTCATCAGCACGGAGGAATGAGCATGCAGCGGTTCGAAAACCGCGTCGCGGTGATCACCGGCGGCGCGAGCGGTATCGGTCTCGCCACGGCGCACAGGCTCGCGAGCGAGGGCGCGAAGATCGTCATCGCCGACGTCGACGACGCCGCGGGCAAGGCGGCGGCCGACGAGGTCGGCGGCGCCTACGAGCACACCGACGTGACGAACGAGGCCGAGGTCGAAGGCCTGTTCCAGCGCACGGTGGACAAGTTCGGCAGCGTGGACGTGGCATTCAACAACGCGGGCATCTCACCCGCCGACGACGGCTCGATCCTGGAAACCGGTATCGACGCGTGGCAGCGCGTGCAGCAGGTGAACCTGACCTCGGTGTACCTGTGCTGCAAGTACGCGCTGCCGCACATGCGCCGCCAGGGCAAAGGGTCCATTGTGAACACGGCGTCTTTCGTGGCCGTGATGGGCGCGGCGACCTCGCAGATCTCTTACAGCGCCTCGAAAGGCGGGGTGCTGGCGATGACACGGGAACTCGGCGTGGAATTCGCGCGCGAGAACATCCGCGTCAACGCGCTGTGCCCCGGCCCGGTGAACACGCCGCTGCTGAAGGAACTGTTCGCGAAGGACCCGGAACGGGCGGCCCGCCGGCTGGTGCACGTCCCGGTTGGACGGTTCGCCGAACCGGAGGAAATCGCCGCCGCGGTCGCCTTCCTGGCCAGCGATGACGCTTCGTTCATCACCGCGTCGCAGTTCCTGGTCGACGGCGGCATCTCCAGCGCCTACGTCACTCCTTTGTAGACGCCGCATGCCCCGAAGGTGGCTTTCGGGGCATCTACCGCCCCGAAGGTCACCTTCAGGGCATACGGGCCGCGGGGGTCGTGCGTGCGGGGGGTGGATTTGTGTCGTCTAGCGCCCTGAAGGCCACCTTCGGGGCATGCACGGCCCGGCCCGCGCACCTGCGAGGGCCGAGAAAGTGACGCTAGATTCCCCGAAGTGGCCTTCGGGGACCACGGCACCCTCCCCGCCACACATCTCACGCAATCATCGAGGCTTGCCGTGCCCCGAAGTGGCTTTCGGGGCACGGCAAGCCTCTTCGGGGCAAAACCCTCAGGGGCCCGTGTACAGCAACAGGTTCGGGGTGCCGGGCATCGCGTAGCCGATCTTGTCGCGCGTCGCGTTCTCCGTCAGGGCCCGCTGCACCTCCTCCGGCGAAGCGCCGGGGTGGCGCGAAAGGTACACCGCCGCGGCGCCCGCCACGTGCGGCGAGGACATCGAGGTGCCGCTCATCGCGCCGCTGCTGTGGTCGTCGGCGAAGGTCGACGAAACGATGTCGGTGCCCGGCGCGAACAGGTCGACGCAGTCGCCCCAGTGGCTTTCCGCGGCGCGGTCGTCCTTCTGGTTGGAGTTGGCGACCACGATCGCCTCGCGGACGTTGGCCGGGGTGAATGTGCACGCCGGGACGAAGAAGTTGCCCGCGGCGATCGTGTAGGTGATGCCGGAGGCGATCGAGCGGCGGACGGCGTTCTCCAGCGCGGGGGAGCTGCCCGGGTACCCGAGGCTCATGTTCGCCACGGCGGGGTGCTTCGCGTTGGCCGTCACCCAGTCCACACCGGCCAGCACGGAGTCGCTCGGCGTCACGGTGGTGCCGCAGGGCTGCACGCGCACCGCGACGATCTTCGCCTTGGGCGCCACGCCGAAGGTCTTGCCCGCCACCGTGCCCGCGACATGGGTGCCGTGCCCGCAGGCGTCGCTCGCGTCGGGGTCGTTGTCGACGAAGTCCCAGCCCGACGTCGCGCGGCCTTCGAACTCGTCGTGGGTCAGCCGCACACCGGTGTCCAGCACGTACGCGGTGACGCCCGCGCCGCCGTCGGCCTGCCGGGTGGCGTCGCCGTCGAGCGGGAGGTCGCGCTGGTTGATGCGGTCGAGGCCCCAGCTGGGCACCGCCGAAGGCGTGCTGGGAGTAGCCGCGTCGGTCCGCATCGAGCGCACGGTTTCGATCGAGGCCACGTCCGGATCGGCGGCCATGCGCTTCGCCCGCGTCGGGTCCATCCGCGCGGAGAACCCGCGAATCGTTGCCTGGTAACGCCTTTCGACGTTCGCGTCGTAGGCGGCGGCGACCCGGTCAATGACATCGGTGGCGCCAGCGGTGTTGTCTTTGAGCGTGACGATGTACCGCCCGGCCACCACGTCGTCCGCGCCGGCGTTGACGATCGTGCCTTCGGCCGGTGCCGCGGCGGCGAGCGTGCCACCGGTCACGGCCGCGGTGACGACCAGCGCGGCACCGGAGATCCACAGAGCTGTCCTTCGCGTCATGCGCGCACCTTAGAGAGGACCGATGAAATCCTGATAACGACTGAAGTCGGGTGACCCCGGCGACCCGGCGCTGACATGATCGGGCGCATGCCCGCCACGAACATCGTCAGCACCCGCGTCCGCACCCACGGCCTCGCCCTGACCGAGCACGAGGTCACGGTCCCGCTCGACCACGCCGATCCCGGCGGCGAGCTGATCACCGTGTTCGCGCGCGAGGTCGCGGATCCGGACGGCACGGACAAACCGTTCCTGGTGTACCTGCAGGGCGGCCCCGGCCACGAGGCGCCGCGGCCGACGCGGCACCCGTCCGGCCCGGCGTGGCTCGAACGGGCGCTCAAGGACTACCGCGTGCTCATGCTCGACCAGCGCGGCACCGGCCGGTCGACGCCGGTGGGCGACCCGGTGGGGGAGACACCCCAGCAGCAGGCCGACTACCTCAAGCACTTCCGCGCGGACTCGATCGTGCGGGACGCCGAACTGGTCCGCGAGGCGCTCGGCGGCGACAAGTGGAGCGTGACCGGGCAGTCCTTCGGCGGGTTCTGCACGCTGAGCTACCTTTCGCTGGCTCCCGAAGGGCTGCGGGAGGCGTTCTTCACCGGGGGAGTGCCGCCGGTCGGCCGCGACGTCGACGACATCTACCGCAAGACCTACGAGCGGGTCGTCGAGCGCACGCGCCGCTACTACGAGCGCTACCCCGCGGATCGCGACCGCGTGCTCGAAATCCACTAGTGGCTGGAGAACGAGGACGTCCGCCTGCCCTCCGGCGACCGCCTGACCCCGCGCCGCTTCCAGCAGCTCGGCCACGCGCTCGGGATGAGCGACGGCGCCGAGCGCCTGCACTACCTGATCGAGCTGCCGAAGGGCTCGCGCGCGTTCCTCCACGACGTCGAAGCGGCCGACCCGTTCCGCCGCAACCCGCTGTACGCGGTCGTGCACGAGTCGAGCTACGCCGACGGGGTGGCGACGCGCTGGTCGGCCGAGCGCACGCGGCCCGACCTGCCGCCGGAGGGGTTCACCGGCGAGCACGTCTACCCGTGGATGTTCACCGAGTACGGCGAGCTGGCGCCGTGGCGGGAGGCGGCCGAGATCCTCGCCGAGTACGAGTGGCCGAAGCTGTACGACGCCGAGCGGCTCGCCGAGAACGAGGTGCCCGCCGCCGCGGCGATCTTCGCCGAGGACGCCTACGTCGAGGCCGAGTACTCGATGGAGACCGTTTCGCTGGTCCGCGGCCTCCGCCCGTGGCTGACGAACGAGTACGAGCACAACGCGATGCGCGCCGACGGCGGCAGGGTGCTGGACAGGCTCATCGACCTGGCACGGGGCCGCGCGTGAGGTGAACCGCCTCGGCTGGACGAGGCCCGAGGCCAGCACGTACGGTATGCACGATAAACAACTGCAGATCGGGCTGAACGAGCCGGAGCGGGAGAGCCCCCGCCGCCTTGGCGGACGGGGCACCGAAGGAGCAAACTCCCCACCAATCTCTCAGGTACAACTACCGCTTCAGGCCAGGCCACTCTGGAAAGCAGGCGCACGCGCGCCTCACCCAAGGTGAAAGCCCCCGCTCCGGCGAGGGTGAAACTCTCAGGTGCCATGACAGAGGGGGAGTTCCCAGCGCGGACGGGTCGCCCCGTGTGCGCACCGACCGAGGAGCTCCCACATGAGCAGTAGTCCTTTTGCTTCCCGGCACATCGGACCCGCCGAGGCCGAGCAGGCCAAGATGCTGGCCGAGGTCGGGTACGGCAGCCTCGACGCGCTGGTCGACGCGGCGGTGCCGACGGCCATCCGCGCGCACCGCGAGCTCGACCTGCCGCCCGCCGCGTCCGAAGTGGAAGCCACCGCCGAGCTGCGCGCGCTCGCCGCCCGTAACCGCCCGATGACGCAGATGATCGGCCTCGGCTACGCGGACACGGTGACCCCGTCGGTGATCCGCCGGAACGTGCTGGAGAGCCCGGCCTGGTACACCGCGTACACGCCGTACCAGCCGGAGATCTCGCAGGGCAGGCTCGAAGCGCTGCTGAACTTCCAGACCATGGTCGCCGACCTGACCGGGCTGACCACCGCGAACGCGTCGCTGCTCGACGAGCCGACCGCGGTCGCCGAGGCCGTGCTGCTGATGCGCCGCGCGTCGAAGGCGAAGTCGTCGAAGGTCGTGCTGGACGCCGAGTGCCTGCCGCAGACCATCGCGGTGGTGCGCACGCGCGCCGAGGCCGTCGGCATCGAGGTGGAAGTCAGGGACCTGCTGACCGGCCTGCCCGACGAGTTCTTCGGCGTCGTGGTGCAGTACCCCGGCGCGTCCGGCGTGCTGCGCGGGCACGGGTTCTACCAGGGGATCTCCGAGCTGGCGAAGGCCGCGGGCGCGCTGTACACGGTCGCGGCGGACCTGCTGGCGCTCACCATGGTCACCGCGCCGGGCGAGTTCGGCGCCGACATCGCCGCGGGCGTGACGCAGCGCTTCGGCGTGCCGCTCGGCTACGGCGGCCCGCACGCCGGGTACCTGTCCGTCCGATCAGGACTGGAACGTTCGCTGCCTGGCAGGCTCGTCGGGGTCTCCGTGGACGCCGACGGCGTGCCCGCCTACCGCCTCGCGCTGCAGACCCGCGAGCAGCACATCCGCCGCGAGAAGGCGACTTCGAACATCTGCACCGCGCAGGTGCTGCCCGCGGTGCTCGCCGCGATGTACGCCGTCTACCACGGTCCCGACGGCCTGAAGGCGATCGCGACCCGCGTGCACGAGCACGCCACCGGCCTCGCCGCGGCACTGCGCGACGGTGGGGTCGAGGTCGTGCACGAGTCGTTCTTCGACACCGTGCTCGCCAGGGTGCCCGGCAAGGCGGCGCGGGTCGTCGCCGACGCGCGCAGGCTCGGCGTCAACCTCGGCCTCGCCGACGCCGACCACGTGCGCGTCGCCTGCGACGAAGTGACCACAGTGGACACCCTGCACCGCGTGCTGGTGGCGTTCGAGCTGGAAGCCCAC
Organism: Amycolatopsis sp. CA-230715; assembly: GCF_018736145.1. Taxonomy (GTDB): domain Bacteria; phylum Actinomycetota; class Actinomycetes; order Mycobacteriales; family Pseudonocardiaceae; genus Amycolatopsis. Next base: position 1,684,897 of record NZ_CP059997.1, on the reverse strand, counting down.
GCGAAGGCCGAGGGCAGTGCGCTGCCGTCGAGCATCGTGCGCGAAAGCGGCTACCTGACCCACGAGGTGTTCCACAGCCACCGGTCCGAGACCGCGATGCTGCGCTACCTGCGACGACTGTCCGATCAGGACTACGCGCTCGACCGGGGCATGATCCCGCTCGGCTCGTGCACCATGAAGCTCAACGCCACCACCGAGATGGAGCCGATCAGCTGGCCCGAGTTCGCCGGGATCCACCCGTTCGCGCCCGCCGAGGACGCCGAGGGCTACCACGAACTGGTCGAGCAACTGGCCGGGTGGCTTGCCGAGGTCACCGGCTACGACAAGGTTTCGCTGCAGCCGAACGCGGGCAGCCAGGGCGAGTTCGCGGGGCTGCTCGCGATCAGCGCCTACCACAAGGCGAACGGCCAGCCCGAGCGCGACGTGTGCCTGATCCCGTCCTCGGCGCACGGCACGAACGCCGCGTCCGCGGTGCTGGCCGGGATGCGCGTGGTCGTGGTGGCCTGCACCGGTGACGGGGACGTCGACCTCGACGACCTCAAGGCCAAAGTGGACAAACACCGCGACACCGTCTCCGCGATCATGGTCACCTACCCGTCCACGCACGGCGTCTACGAGAACGACATCAGCGAGATCTCGCGCATCGTGCACGAGGCGGGCGGACAGGTCTATGTGGACGGTGCGAACCTGAACGCGTTGCTGGGCCTGGCGAAACCGGGCGAGTTCGGCGGCGACGTGTCCCACCTGAACCTGCACAAGACGTTCTGCATCCCGCACGGCGGCGGCGGGCCGGGTGTCGGCCCGGTCGCGGTGCGCGCGCACCTCGCGCCGTACCTGCCGAACCACCCGATGCTCGCGGGCGCCGGGCCGGAAACCGGGGTCGGGCCGATTTCCGGCGCCCCGTACGGATCGGCGTCGATCCTGCCGATCTCGTGGGCCTACGTGCGGATGATGGGGGCGCGCGGCCTGACCGACGCCACCAAGGTCGCGGTGCTCGCGGCGAACTACGTCGCCTCGCGCCTCGGCCCGCACTACCCGGTGCTCTACACCGGCCGCGGCGGCCTCGTCGCGCACGAGTGCATCCTGGACCTGCGCGCGCTCACCAAGGAAACCGGCGTGACCGTCGACGACGTGGCCAAGCGCCTGATCGACTACGGCTTCCACGCCCCGACGATGTCCTTCCCGGTGGCGGGCACGCTGATGGTCGAGCCGACCGAGAGCGAGGACGTGGCCGAGATCGACCGGTTCTGCGACGCCATGATCGCGATCCGGCACGAGATCGACGCCGTCGCCGCGGGGGAGTGGGAGCTGGCGAAGAGCCCGCTGCGGGGCGCCCCGCACACCGCGCAGGCCATTGCCGGTGACTGGGACCTGCCCTACGACCGGATGCTCGCGGTCTACCCGGCCGGGGTCTCGCCGAAGGCGAAGTACTGGCCACCGGTCCGGCGGATCGACGGCGCGCACGGCGACCGGAACCTGGTCTGCTCCTGCCCGCCGCTGAACGCCTACGAGAACTGACCGGAGCGGAAACCCCGATGACGAAATTGTCCCCCCTCAACGACGTCCACAGTGGACTCGGCGCGCTGTTCACCGACTTCGCGGGCTGGAAGATGCCGGTGCGGTACTCCAGCGAGCTGGCCGAGCACCGCGCGGTCCGCGAAGCGGCCGGGCTGTTCGACCTGTCCCACATGGCCGAGATCGAGGTGACCGGGCCGCAGGCCGCGGCCATGCTCGACTACGCGTTCGTCGGCAACCTCTCCGGCGTCAAGGTCGGCAGGGCGCGCTACACGATGATCTGCGACGCCGACGGCGACGTGCTCGACGACCTCGTGGTCTACCGGCTCGCCGAGGAGAAATTCCTCGTGGTGGCCAACGCGGGCAACGCCGCGGTCGTCGACGCCGCACTGTCCGACCGCGTCGCCGGGTTCGACGCCGTGGTCACGAACCGGTCGGACGAGGTCGCGCTGATCGCCGTGCAGGGCCCGAAATCCGCCGAGATCGTCGCCTCGGTCACCGACGCGAAGCTCGACGAGCTGAAGTACTACGCGAGCGTGCCGTCCGCGGTGAAGGGTGTCGAGATCCTGTTGGCCCGCACCGGGTACACCGGCGAAGACGGGTTCGAGCTGTACGTGCCCGCGGCCGAGGCACCGGGCGTCTGGCAGGTGCTGACCGAGGCGGGCGCACCGCAAGGGCTGCTCCCCGCCGGGCTCGCCTGCCGCGACACCCTGCGCCTCGAAGCCGGGATGCCGTTGTACGGCAACGAGTTGTCCGCCGCGCTCACCCCGTTCGACGCCGGTTTCGGCCGCGTCGTGAAGTTCGAAAAGCCCGGCGACTTCGTCGGCAGGGCGGCCCTGTCCGGTCGCAAGGATGTCGAACCCGCGCGCGTGCTCGTGGGTCTGCGGGGCACCGGGCGCCGCGCGCCACGGCACGGGTACCGGCTGCTCGCCGAGGTGCCCGAGACCGGCCCCGCTGATGGAACCGCCGTCGGCGAAGTCACCAGCGGCGCGCTTTCGCCGACGCTCGGCTACCCGATCGCGATGGCCTATGTGGACCGCGCGCACAGTGAACCCGGCACCGCGCTTTCGGTCGACGTCCGCGGCAAGGTCGAACCCGTCGAGGTCGTCGCACTGCCGTTCTACAAGCGTTCCTGACCCACTCGCTCTTCTTCCCCGAGAGGTACGTCCATGAGCTACCCCCAGGATTTGCAGTACACCGCCGAGCACGAGTGGATCCGCAAGACGGACGGCACCGTGACAGTCGGCATCACCGCGTTCGCCGCCGAGTCGCTCGGCGACATCGTGTTCGTGCAGCTTCCCGAGGTCGGCGACACGATCACCGCGGGCGAAAGCTGCGGCGAGATCGAGTCGACGAAGTCCGTCAGCGAACTGTTCGCCCCGGTGAGCGGCGAGGTCGTCTCGGTGAACTCGGAAGCGACCGAGAGCCCCGAGCTGATCAACGACGACCCGTACGACAAGGGCTGGCTGTTCACCGTGAAGGCCGCCGAACTGCCCGAGCTGCTCGACGCCGCCGCCTACACCGCGCTGACCGAGGAGGCCTGAGCCATGACCTCGTTCGAATCCGCACTGTCCGTTGTGGACCCCGAGGTCGCGCAGGCGGTCTCGGCCGAGCTGCACCGCCAGCAGTCCACTTTGGAAATGATCGCCTCGGAGAACTTCGCCCCGCTCGGCGTGCTCGAGGCGCAGGGCTCGGTGCTGACCAACAAGTACGCGGAGGGCTACCCCGGCCGCCGCTACTACGGCGGCTGCGAGCACGTCGACGTCATCGAGCAGCTCGCGATCGACCGCGCGAAGGCGCTGTTCGGTGCCGAGCACGCGAACGTGCAGCCGCATTCCGGCGCGCAGGCGAACGCGGCCGCGATGGTGGCCGTGCTCAAGCCCGGTGACACGATCCTCGGCCTCGACCTCGCGCACGGCGGCCACCTCACGCACGGGATGAAGATCAACTTCTCCGGCAAGCTGTACAACGTGGTCGCCTACCACGTCGACAAGGAAACCGGGATCGTCGACCTCGACGAGATCGAACGGCTCGCCACCGAACACCGCCCGAAGCTGATCATCGCGGGCTGGTCGGCCTACCCCCGCCAGCTCGACTTCGCCGCGTTCCGCCGCATCGCCGACTCCGTCGACGCGAAGCTCATGGTGGACATGGCGCATTTCGCCGGGCTCGTCGCGGCCGGGCTGCACCCGAGCCCGGTGCCGCACGCCGACATCGTCACCACCACGACGCACAAGACGCTCGGCGGCCCGCGTGGCGGCATCATCCTCTCGCGCGCCGAGCTCGCCAAGAAGATCAACTCCGCGGTGTTCCCCGGTCAGCAGGGCGGCCCGCTGGAGCACGTCATCGCGGCGAAGGCGGTCGCGCTGAAGATCGCCGCGAGCGAGGAGTTCCGCGAGCGCCAGGAGCGCGTGCTCGCCGGGTCCAAGATCCTCGCCGAGCGACTGTCGCGACAGGACTGCGCCGACGCGGGCGTCCGCGTGCTCACCGGCGGCACCGACGTGCACCTGGTGCTCGTCGACCTGGTCAACTCCACTTTGGACGGTCAGCAGGCGGAGGACCGGCTGCACTCGGTCGGCATCACGGTCAACCGCAACGCGGTGCCGTTCGACCCGCGCCCGCCGATGGTCACCTCGGGCCTGCGCATCGGCACCCCGGCACTGGCCACCCGCGGCTTCGGCGAGGAGGACTTCACCGAGGTCGCCGACATCATCGCGCTGGCGCTTCGCCCCGATTTCGATGACGCTGCAAAGGAATCCCTCGCCGCGCGCGTCGAGCTGCTGGCCAAGAAGCACCCGCTCTACCCGGGACTTCAGCGATGACCGCCGAAGCACGCCCTCCCGCTGAGGCGGCATCGAACAGGGCCGCGCCCGAGGGTCGGAAGTTGTTGCGGCTCGAGGTTCGTAACAGTGAGACGCCGATCGAGAAGAAGCCGTCGTGGATTCGGACGCGGGCGAAGATGGGTCCGGAGTTCACGGAGTTGAAGGGCCTGGTTCGTCGTGAGGGTCTGCACACGGTGTGTGAGGAGGCGGGCTGTCCCAACATTTACGAGTGCTGGGAGGACCGCGAGGCGACCTTCCTGATCGGGGGTGATCAGTGCACGCGGCGGTGTGATTTCTGCCAGATCGACACCGGACGCCCCGCCGATCTCGACCGGGAGGAGCCGCGGAAGGTGGCGGAGTCGGTGCAGGCCATGGGCTTGCGCTACTCCACGGTCACCGGCGTCGCCCGCGACGACCTGGCTGATGGCGGCGCGTGGTTGTACGCGGAGACGGTCCGCCGGATCCATTCGTTGAATCCGGGGACCGGGGTGGAGTTGCTGATCCCGGATTTCAACGCCGATCCTGATCAGTTGGCGGAGGTGTTCGGGTCGCGGCCGGAGGTGCTGGCGCACAATGTGGAGACGGTGCCGCGGATCTTCAAGCGGATCCGTCCCGGGTTCCGCTACGCCCGCTCCCTTCAAGTGATCAGCGAGGCCCGGCGGGCGGGGTTGGTGACGAAGTCGAACCTGATCCTCGGCATGGGTGAAACCCCGGACGAGGTGACCGAGGCGATGCGGGATCTGGTCGAGGCCGGGTGCGAGATCTTGACGATCACCCAGTATCTGCGGCCCTCGCCGCGGCATCACCCGGTGGAACGCTGGGTCAAGCCCGAAGAGTTCGTCCAGCACTCCAAAACCGCCGAAGAACTCGGGTTCGCCGGAGTCATGGCCGGGCCGCTGGTGCGCTCGTCGTATCGGGCCGGGCGCTTGTACGCCCAGACCGTGGCGCATCGCGGTGAGGAGCTTCCGGCGAACCTGGCGCACCTGTCCACGGCCGGACCCGCCGCCCAGGAAGCCACCAGCCTCCTCGAACGACTCGCCAGATAGGACGTCGGCATGGCGATCAGCGTGTTCGACTTGTTCTCCATCGGCATCGGCCCTTCCAGTTCCCACACGGTCGGCCCGATGCGCGCCGCGCGGACCTTTGTGGACGGTCTCGTCGACGAAGGCCTGCTGGAGAAGACCCATCGGATCAAAGCGGAGTTGTTCGGCTCGCTCGGCGCGACCGGCCACGGGCACGGCAGTGACAAGGCCGTGCTGCTCGGGCTGTCCGGCGAGCGGCCGGAAACGGTGGACACCGACCGGGTTCCCGTCGTGGTCGCGGAAATCCGCGAGTCCGGCAGGCTGCGGCTCGGCGGCACCCACGAGATCGGGTTCAGCGAGGACACCGATCTCACGATGCATCGGCGGCGGTCGCTGCCCGCGCATCCCAACGGCATGACGTTCCGGTCCTTCGGCGCCGGCGGGGAAGTGCTGCGGGACCGCACGTACTACTCCGTCGGCGGCGGGTTCGTCCGCGACGAGACCTACGCGGACGAACCCGTGATCGTGGAGGACAGCACCCCGCTGCCGTACCCGTTCCGCACCGGCGCGGACCTGCTCGGGCACTGCCGCGAAACCGGCCTGCCGGTCAGCGAGATCATGATGCGCAACGAGCTGTCGTGGCGTTCCCGCGAAGAGGTGCGCGAGGGCCTGCTGCGGATCTGGCAGGTGATGGCGGAATGCGTCCGCAACGGCTGCGACAACGAGGGTGTGCTGCCCGGCGGGCTGAAGGTGCCGAGGCGTGCGCACGCGCTCAAGGAGAAGCTGGAGTCCGAGGACGGCGTCGGCGACTCGTTGTACGCGATGGACTGGGTGAGCCTCTACGCGCTCGCGGTCAACGAGGAGAACGCCGCGGGCGGGCGCGTGGTCACCGCGCCGACGAACGGCGCGGCGGGCATCATCCCGGCGGTCCTACACTACTACCGCCGGTTCATCCGCGACGCCGGTGACGACGGCGTGGTGACGTTCCTGCTGACCGCGGGCGCGCTCGGGTCGATCCTCAAGCAGACCGGGTCGATCTCCGGCGCCGAGGTCGGCTGCCAGGGCGAGGTCGGCTCCGCCTGCGCGATGGCGGCGGCCGGGCTCACCGAGGTGCTCGGCGGCACCCCGGCCCAGGTCGAAAACGCGGCCGAGATCGGCGTCGAACACCACCTCGGGCTGACCTGCGACCCGGTGGGCGGGCTCGTGCAGATCCCGTGCATCGAGCGGAACGCGGTGGGCGCGTCGAAGGCGATCCACGCGGCCAGGATGGCCATGCGCGGCGACGGCAGCCACGTCGTCACCCTGGACAAGGCCATCAAGACGATGCGGGAAACCGGCGCGGACATGAAGGTCAAGTACAAGGAGACGGCTCGCGGCGGCCTCGCGGTCAACGTCATCGAGTGCTGAAGAGTCCTACACTCGCGGGGTGAGTACCGATCCCGGGCGCGAGATCGCCGGAGCGAGCGCGGGCATCGTGCTGTTCCGGCCGGTGCGCGCGGGAAACGCCTTCGAAGAGACCGTGGAACGCCTGCTCCAGGCGATCAGGCTGGGCGTGGTCGGCACCGGTGAGCGCCTGCCGTCGGAACGCGAGCTGGCGGACCGCCTCGGCGTCAGCAGGGTGACCCTGCGCGAGGCGATCCGCGCGCTCGCCGACGCGGGCTACGTGGAGTCCCGGCGCGGCCGCTACGGCGGCACGTTCGTCAACGACACCCTGCCCACCCCGCCCGAGCACGTGGTGGACGGCCGCAAGGTCGACGCGTCCACCCTGGAGGACGCGGTGAGCCTGCGCTTCGTGCTGGAAACCGGCGCGGCGGAACTCGCCGCCTCCCGCGTGCTGACCCAGCGCGACCGCGATCACCTCACCGCGACGCTCGCCAACGCCGCCGCCGCCGACCTGAGCGACTACCGCCGCAAGGACTCGCGCTTGCACCTCGCCATCGCCGAAGTGACCGGCTCGGGCACCCTGACCACCGCGGTCGCGGACGCGCGCATGCGGGTGAACCAGCTCCTGGACGAAATCCCGCTGCTGGAGCCGAACCTGGAGCACTCGAACGCCCAGCACGAAGCCGTCGTGAACGCGATCCTCGCGGGTGACCCGGAAGCGGCGAGGCAAGCGATGGCCGAACACGTGCAAGGCACCTCGTCCCTCCTGCGCGCCTTCCTCAGCTGACCCGCCCGCCGTCGCGGTATGCCCCGAAAGTGGCTTTCGGGGCATCTACCGCCCCGAAGGTCACTTTCGGGGCAAGCGGATCAGCGAGAGTTCTCCACCAGGCGGAGATGTTTCTCCATGAGAGCGCGGAAATCGGGGTGAACCGTGGCTCCCAGCTCCGGATCCCACTCGACCGCTCGCCATCCATCCGAAAGCGGTGTGAGGATCACCAGCATCCCGCCTCGTTCGCTGACCACCACAGCGCCGTTGTCCTCGACCCCGAGTTCCGAAGCCGAGAGCAGCCGAGGGAAAACCGCTCCCGCGGGCAGCCCGTCACATGTCCGCAGAAAGGCCCGGTAATCATCGGGAAGCCGCACGCCCAGGCGTTCTTCCGCCGCGGTCAAAGCCGCGAGGTCAACGGGTTCCGGTCGAGCGGCACCGTCGAGAACCCGACCCACCAATTCGCCCCATTCCGAAGGCGCGACCGAGAACCGGTGCCGTAACGCGGTGACCAGATCCCCCGCGCACCGTTCGGCCCATTCGGATCCGAGCCCGAGCGGATCGGCCCCACGCACCAGAACCCGAGCCGTCCGCCGTCCCGCGGCGAGCGTGGCGACATCCGGTTTGGCTCTGCGCAAGGCGATTTCGGCCCAGACGTCGAGCGGAGCGCCGGATTCCACCTCGAAGGCCGCGGCGCGCAGCGGATCGACGCGGCCGGAGTCCAGGTGGTCCGCCAGCCCGGAAATCACCTTCGCCGCGGTCGAATCCCCCAGCGACCCCGCCAAAAAGGGTTCCGCGCGCCGCAGATGGGCCAGGTGCGCGCGCTCCTCCTCGTCGAGGTCGAGCGGCGCCAGCCCGTCCGTCCACGATGGACGTGAGCCTGCCGCGTCGAAGAGCATCGCCAACGCCCGCTGGGAAACCGTGTCCGGGAACAGCGCCGAAACCGGCTGTTCCGTGGTGGCTTGCCACGCCAGCACCACACGGTCCGCCTCGGCCGGAAAGCCACCGGAAGCCAGCAGTACCACCGAATACCCGACGGTGGCGTTCACCTGGGGGAGCGCGGCCGTGAGCACGTCGCGCACGGCCGCCTCCAGGTACTCCGGCGCCGAGAAGGTCACCGGCCGCCTTGGTCCGGCCGGTTCAGGATCGCCGACGCGATCGACAGCCCGATCGCGGCGACCATGATCAGCACGACCCACCACGGTCCGCCGATGATGAGGTAGGCGACCAGCGCGATCGCCATCACCACCGCGGCCGCGATGTTGCGCATCTGCAGCGGCCGGAGCTTCGCCATCGCTCAGCCCTTGTCGGCGATGTCGGCCAGCACGGCCGCGATGGTGCGGACCGGGACGCCGGTGCCGCCCTTGGCGGTGTAGCCCCACGGCCCGCCGGTGTTGTACGACGGGCCCGCGATGTCGATGTGCGCCCACGGCAGGCCGTCGGCGACGAACTCGCGCAGGAAGATCCCGGCCGCGAGCATGCCGCCCCAGCGGTGCCCGGTCACGTTCGCCAGGTCGGCCAGCCGCGAGTCGAGATCCGCGCGCAGCTCCTCCGGCAGCGGCATCGCCCACGCGTGCTCGCCGGTGGCGCGGCCGAGCTCGGCGATCCGGTCGCGGAACTCCTCGGAGCCCATCACGCCCGCGGTGCGGGTCCCGAGCGCGACGACCTGCGCGCCGGTGAGCGTGGAGGTTTCGATCAGGTAGTCGGGGTTCTCCTCGCCCGCGCGCACGATCGCGTCGGCGAGCACGAGCCTGCCCTCGGCGTCGGTGTTGAGCACCTCGACGGTCTTGCCGCCGTACATGCTCAGCACGTCACCCGGCCGGTACGCGGTGCCGGACGGGAGGTTCTCGGCGAGCGGGATGTGCGCGACGACCTCGAGCGGGTACTTCAGCTTCGCCGCCAGCACCACCGAAGCGAGCACGCCCGCGGCGCCCGACATGTCCGAGGTCATCTGGTCCATGCCCGCGGCGGGCTTGATCGAGATGCCGCCCGAGTCGAAGGTGATGCCCTTGCCGACGAGCGCGACCTTCTTGGCCGCCTTCGACGGCTTGTAGGCGACGCGCAGCAGGCGCGGCGGCCGGGACGACCCGGTGCCGACGCCGAGGATGCCGCCGAAACCCTTGCGCTTCAACGCTTTTTCGTCGAGCACCTCGATGTCGAGGCCGTTCGCTTCGGCGAGCTTGCTCGCGCGGTCGGCGAAGGAGGCGGGGAAGAGGTCGTTCGGCGGGGTGTTGATCAGGTCGCGCGCGATGATCACCGACTCGGCGATCGCGGTGGCGGCCTTCAGCGTCGCCTTGTGGTCCTTCGCGGTGCCGGTCGACGGGCTCGCGAAGTCGACCTTGGCCACCGCGGCGTCACCGGGCTCCGACTTGTACTCGACGAACGAGTAGGCGCCGAGCGCGGTGCCCTCGACCGCGGCCTGCAGGTCCACCTCGGACAGCGTGCTGAACGCGCGGTCGGTGCCCGCCAGCGCGCGTGCGGCCGCGCCCGCCGCCCTGCGGACCTGCTCCGCGGTGACCGCGCCGTCCTCGTCGGCCTTGCCGAGGCCGACCGCGAGCACGACACCCGCGGGGAGCTTGCCGAACGTCGGGACCTTCACGACCTCTTCGGCCTTGCCGGAGGCGCCGAGCGTGGCGAGTGCGTCGGCGAGCTTGCCGTCGAACGCCGCGTCGACCGCGCCGGCCCCGGCCGCGAGCACCGGCGCGCCGTCGCCCTGCAGCGTGCCGAGCACGACCACGTCCGCTCGGGTCTTGCCCAGCGCGCTTTCGGAGTTCTCGGAGAGGGCAAACTTCGGCACGGTCACAGTGGCTCCTCGCGCGTTTCTTCTCGAGTGGGGGACGGGGTGTCCGCCCGATCGTGAGCCATGCTAATAACAACGGGGCCGAGGCGGGAGAGGCAGGTGGCGGGGATGGGGCTCGGCGCCGGGATCCTGGTGACGCTCGCCACCGGGGCGTCGGTAGCCGGATGGTGGCTCCTCGTGGCCGTTCCGGTCGTCGCGGCGGTCGCGTTCGGATCGATGCGGACTGTCGCCTATGCACAGTCCACTATGGAAGGTGCGAACGCGAGACTGCTGTCGGCGGTCGGCGGTGCGGCGAGGCTCGCGCTCGTGCCGCTCGCCGCGGCGTCGTTCGCGGCCTACCTGGTGCCCTCGCATCCGATGCTCGCCGCGGTCGCGGTCGTCGCCGCGGTCACCGTCGCCGACGCCGCCAGGTTCGATTTCACGCCGTACGCGCGCGGCTGGGTGCTCGGCTTGCTGGTGCTCGCGCTCGCGGTGCTCGTCGTGCTGTGCACCGTGATCACGCCGCTGCGGCTGCCGGAGCACGACGTGCCGTCGAACGCGGCCGTCGCGGCGGTGGCGCTGTTCCCGTTGCTGGCCAGGGCACCAGGAAAGCACGCGGGCTGGTGGCTCATCGGGACAGCGGTGGCCGCGGCCGTGCTCTCGGCCGCGGCGCTCTACCAGCTCGGCCCGCTGCGGCTCGGGCTGTCACCCGCCCCGCTGCGCGACGTGCTGGCCGCCGCCGACGCGCTCGCCATCGATCCGTGGCTGGCCGCGGCCGCCGCGCTCGCGACCGTCGGCGGTGCCTTCGCCGCGTTCGGCGCGGGCAGGGCAGGGCTCGCGCCGGAAGGCCCGCGCCCCAAGGCGGCGCTCGCCTGCGGCGCGGCGGCCGTGGTTTCCGCCGCCGTTCTCCAGCCGGGCGGCGCGGTGTTCTTCGCGGCCGGTTTCGCCCTGGCCGAACCCGTTGTGGCGATCGTCTTGCTCGCGCGCGTTCAGTACCGTGGAGGTCGTGGCTGACGTTTGGGTGCCGGGGCAGACGGTGGTCGAACGGTTCCTGCGTCCCGACGGCAGCATCGGCCAGCGGCACCCGCTGCGGGTGATCTCCGACGACGGCACCACGCTGCTGGGCTGGATCCCGGCGGGCACCGCGATCATGGGCAGCAGGCTCGTCGACGGCAGGTCGATGCGCGAGGTGCCGATCGAGCAGCGGTTCCGGATCCCGCGCGAAGAGGTGCCCGCGTACTGGCACGGGTGCTCGACGTTGCGGCTCGTCGACGATCGCGCGTGGTCCTCGGTCTGGTGGTTCTTCTCCGTGGACGGCGAATTCCTCGACTGGTACGTGAACCTGGAGATCCCGCTCGGCCGCACGCCCGCCGGGCCCGACAGGATCGACGGTGTGCTCGACATCGTGGTGTCCAAGAACCTCGCCTGGGAGTGGAAGGACGAGGACGAAGCGGACGCCGCGCTCGAAGCCGGGCGGCTCACCGGCGAAGACCTCGCGAAGCTGCGCGAGGAGGGGGAGCGGGTCATCGCGCTCGCCGAGGCCGGGGCGTTTCCGTTCGACGGCACGTGGACCGACTTCCGCCCCGGCCCCTCCTGGCCGGCACCCGCGCTCTGATCACGCGAGGTCGAGCACGGCCTTCCCGTGCAACCGGCGGCCGAGCAACGCCTGCGCGGCTTCGCCGTACCGCGTCCACGGGCCGCGCCAGGTGATCCCGGGGTCGAGGCGGCCCGCGGCCACTTCGGCGGCGAGCCAGGTCAGCTCGGCGGAAAAGTCCGCGGCGGCCTCCGCGAGCAGGAAGAACGTGCGGAGGGACCGTTCGTGCCGCCCGTCGGTGGGGAGCAGGTCGGCCGGGGTGAAGACCGCGTCCGTCCCGGCCGAGCGGCCGATGCTCACCAGCGTGCCACCCGCCGCCAGCTTGCCGAAGGCGTCGACCAGCTGGCGGCCGCCCACGTTGTCGAGCACGCCGAACACGGGCCGGTCCAGCTCGGCCGGATCGGCGAGCACCTCGTCCGCGCCGAGCGCCCGAAGCTGGTCCTCCAGCGCGGGATTCCCGCTGATCGCCACGACTTCGGCGCCGGACCGCGCGGCGAGTTGCACCGCGTAGCGGCCGACCCCGCCGGAGGCGCCGGTGACCAGCACGCGACGGCCGAGCGTCGGGCCGATGCGCCGCAACACGGTCAACGCGGTCAGCGCGGCGACCGGGATCGTGCTGATCGCGCCGAGATCGGCCCCGTCCGGCACGACGCCGAGCAGGCGGGCCGGGACGGCGCGCAACTCGGCCCAGCCCGCTGCCTCGCCGAGCGTGACGACCCTGGTGCCCGCGGCGGGCCCCGAGCCGTCGGCAGCGGCCTCGACGACCACGCCCGCGGCGTCCCAGCCGAGCACGGTTCCCTCGGGGATCTCCGGGTCGGTGGCGATGTTGACCTCGCCGTAGTTCAGCGAAACCGCTTCGACCCGCACCAGCGCTTCGTCCGGCGCGGGTACCGGATCGGGTACCTCGGCCACCGAGAGGTGGGCGTCCGCGGTGTGGTCGACGACGAGTGCGCGCATGGGTTCCCTCCGATTAAGTGCCACTGAGTGGCGTTTGCTTATCGAGAGCATATGCGCAGAAGGCGCGTCGGCGCTAGGCTGGGCCGATGCCGACCTCGGAAGTGCCCGTCTCCCTGCGGGAACGCAAGAAGCAGCGCACCCGCCAAGCGCTGGCGGAAACCGCCGTGTCGATGTTCACCGAGCGCGGATTCGAGGCCACCACGCTCGACGCGCTGGTCGACGCGGTCGAGGTGTCGAAGCGGACGTTCTTCCGGAACTTCCGCTCGAAGGAGGACGTGGCGTTCACCGCGGCGAAGCAGCTGTGGGACGTCTTCCTGGCGGCGCTGGACGAGCCGGGACGGACGGGGCCGCTGGTCGACGTCTTCCGCGACACCATGCTCGCCGCGCTCGAACGGATGGACGAGGACTGGTACCGGCGCTTCCCGGCGACCCTGCGGCTGATCGAGCGGTCGTCGTCCCTCGACGGGTATTCGCGGCGCTTCTGCGCCGGGGTCCAGGCCGAGATCGCGCGGCGGATCGGCGACCCGGACCGGCTCGAACTGCGGCTGCTGGTCGAGTTCTTCGTGGCCGCGTGGAACTGCGCGCTGGCCGAGTGGCTGCCCGACTGCGCCCCCGGTGAACTGCCCGAGTGCGTGCGGCGCGCGTTCGGCGCGATCGAGGGCAGTCTTCGCCTGGCGCGGTGAAACCGGGGGAGCGGGCCCTTGCGATGATTCGGCCATGGCCCTCTTTTCCCGACGCCGGGATCCCGCACCGGACTCGGCGCCAGTCGAGCCGTTCCGGTTCACCGTCGAGCGTGTCCTGGTCGTTCCCCTGCGAGGTGTTCTCCTCACCGGAACCGTGACCGAGGGGGCCGTCCGCGTCGGGCAGGCCGCCACGATCGCGGTCGCGGGCGAGCCGCGCGCGGTGACCGTCGCCGGTATCGAAGCCAAGCGCCGCAAGCGGTCCGTGGCCGTCGCGGGCGAGGAAGCCGGTCTCTACCTCGACGGGATCACCGCCGCGGACATCCCGGTGGTGCCGGGGCACGACGGATCGGTGCAGGACAACGAAGCCTGGCGCGGGAGCGTCGTCACCTCGGCGAGCTGAGCAGCCTACCGGACACGTGTCCGGTAGGCTGACTCCCAAACGGACACGTGTCCGTTTGGGAAGGTGTCGAACGTGTCGGGAATCGAGAGCAAGGTCGTCGTCATCACCGGTGCCAGCAGCGGGATCGGGGCCGCGGCCGCGAAACTGCTCGCCTCGCGGGGCGCGAAGCTGGTGCTGGGCGCGCGGCGGAAGGATCGGCTGGACGCCCTCGCGGCCGGTCTGGCCGACGCGGGCGCCGAGGTCGCCGTGGCCGAAGCGGACGTGCGGAAGCCCGCGGACGTGGCGAACCTCGTCCAGCTCGCCGTGGACCGGTTCGGTCGCCTCGACGTGCTGGTCGGCAATGCCGGGGTCGCGACCGTCGCTCCGCTGGACTCGTCGGGCGTCGAAGAATGGGACGCGATGATCGACGTCAACCTGAAGGGCGTGCTCCACGGCATCGCCGCCGCCCTGCCGGTGTTCCGCGAGCAGGGGCACGGGCAGTTCGTGCACACCGCGTCCACCGCCGCGTACAAAACCGTGCCGGGACAAGCCGTCTATTCGGCGACGAAAGTGGCCGTGCGCACGATTTCCGAAGGGCTGCGCCAAGAAGCCGGTGAATCGGTGCGGGTTTCGGTGATTTCGCCCGGGGTGACGCGCACCGAATTCATCGAAAACGTACCGGAATCGGAGGTGAAGACCCGCTACGCGGCGATGGCGATTCCGCCGGACGCGATCGCCCGCGCGATCGCGTTCGCTATCGAGCAGCCGCCGGAGGTCGACGTCAACGAGATCGTGGTCCGCCCTGCCGCGCAGGCCTAACCGGGCGCGGACCGGCCCGTCCGCCAGTAGCCGAGGAACGCGATATCGGACTTCGGCACGCCGCGCTCGCGGTTCAGGAACCGGCGCGCGCCGGTCGCCAACCCGCTCTCGCCCGCGATCCACGCGTAGTACGGCGAGGCCGGAAGTTCTTCGGTGGCAAGGGTTTCCAGCGCGAGCCTGCCCGGGTAGCGGTCGTCGCCGTCACGGGGGAGCCAGCGGATTTCCACACCGTCGGGCGCGTCGACCTTCCGGATGTCGGCGCTCGACGGCACCTCCAGGAGCACCTTCGCCACCAGGTCCGCGGGCGCGCCGTCGAGGATCGCGAGTGCGGCGGGGAGCGCGCTTTCGTCGGCGACGAGGAGTTGTCGCGATCCTTCCGGTGGCAGGTAGGAAATCCCTTCGTCGAGCAGACCGACGTCGTCGCCCGGTTCGGCTCGCGTCGCGAACGCCGAACCGGGGCTGGCGTCCCCGTGCGCCACGAATTCGATGTCGAGTTCGAGCGCGTCGCGGCGGAACGCGCGCACGGTGTAGTTGCGGACCCACGGGCGGGTGGCCTGGCCCATCCGCATCGTCTGCGCCATCCAGCCCAGTTCCGAGGACGAGGTGGGCAGCCGCAGTTCGCGTTGTCCTTCGCGGGGGAAGAAGAACCGGAACCACTGGTCGGCGCCCATCGGTGCGAAATCGGCCAGGTCCTCGCCGCCGATCGTGATCGTGACGAAGTGCTCGGAGGTGCGTTCGGTGCGCACGACCCGCGCGCTGAGCGGCCGCCGGGAGTCCGGGCTCTTCCGCTTCGGCAAGAGTGCCATGGGAGTACTTCCTGACTGGGCAAGTAGGTAGGGTTGCCTTACCTAAGCGAAACTGTACAGTTTCGTACTCGCTGGCGACAAGGGCCGATCAGACCGTGAAGGCGGGGACGAGGACCTCGTCGGTGAAGCGCACCAGCTCGTCGTCCGTCGGCGGTGGCGCGGTCACCGCGAGCCGGCGCAGCAGCAGGCCTTCGCACAGATCGTGCAGCCACGCCAGGTCGACGGCGCCGCCGATCCCGTCGCGGCCGCGCCACCGGTCGATCAGGTTCGTCCACATCGCGTCGTGCGGCTCGACGATCTGCCGTGCGATCTCCCGCTCGATCGACGGGTCGCGGCGGCCCGCGTCGATGAGGGACCGGAACACCTCGCCGTTCTCGGTCAGCCAGCGCGACGCGAGCCGGAGCGCGAACAGCACGTCGTCACGGAACACGCCGTGATCGGGGACTTCGAAGGGCATCGAGGCCTGGCGCCGCACGGCGGACACGAGCAGCTCTTCCTTGCTCGCCCAATGCCGGTACAGCGTCGCCTTCGACGCGCCGGAGCGCGCGGCCACCGCGTCGATCGTCACGCGGTCGAACCCGCGTTCGGTGATGAGGTCGAGCGCGTCCGCGAGAATGCGGTCCTCGCGCTCGGCGGGCAGGCGGAGGCGCGGCGGCACGCGGGCTCAGGTGGTGAGCAGGAAGGTGATGACGCCGAGTACCGCGTTGACCACCGCGAGGATGATCAACGACTTCGCGGGGAGATCGCGCGGGAACGCCTTTTCGTGCACGCTGCGCCACCAGATGATGGCGAACACGGCACCGACCGCGCCGAGGAAACCGCCGAAGAAGCTGTCCAGCAACAGGTAGCCGACCAGGACGAGCATGCCGGCGCCGAAGGTCAGCAGCGCCGCGGCGGCGAACGTCTTCACGTCCGAGGCCCTTCCCGCGGACACGCTGTTGCCGACGGCGGGCTCGGGGAGGTTGTAGGTCACCCGGTCATCCTAAAGGCGGGAGCGGGTGACCGGCGAATGCTCGGACGTCCAACTAAGAAGTATTCTGCTCCCATGACGACCACGATGTCCTTCACGCATACCCCCAATCCCGCTCCCGCCTCCGCGGAGCGTGTCGCGGAGGTATTGGCGAATCCGGGCTTCGGGACGTTCTTCACCGACACCATGGTCACGATCAAGTGGAGCGCCGGGCAGGGCTGGCACGACGCCACCGTCGGCCCCTACGCGCCGTTCACCCTGGACCCGGCCACTTCGGTGCTGCACTACGGCCAGTCGATCTTCGAAGGCCTCAAGGCCTACCGCCAGCCGGACGGTTCGATCGCCTCGTTCCGTCCCGACGCCAACGCCGCGCGGTTCCGCAACTCCGCGCGCCGCCTCGCCATGCCCGAGCTCCCCGACGAGCTGTTCCTCGGTTCGCTGCGGGAGTACGTCGCCGCCGACGAGCGGTGGGTGCCCACCCGCCACGGCGACAGCCTGTACCTCCGCCCGTTCCTCATCTCGACCTCCGTCGGGCTCGGCGTGAACGCGCCCGCGACCGAGTACGTCTACACGCTGTTCGGCTCGCCCGCCGGGTCGTACTTCACCGGCGGCGTCAAGCCGGTGAGCGTGTGGCTGTCCACCGAGTACGTGCGCGCGGCGCCCGGCGGCACCGGGTTCGCCAAGTGCGCCGGCAACTACGCGGCGTCGTTCGTCGCGCAGGCGCAGGCCGTCGAGAAGGGCTGCGACCAGGTGGTCTGGCTCGACGCGGTGGAACGCCGCTGGGTCGAGGAAATGGGCGGCATGAACCTGTTCTTCGTGTTCGGCTCCGGCGCCGACGCCCGCGTCGTCACCCCGGAGCTGACCGGCTCGCTCCTGCCCGGCGTGACCCGCGATTCGTTGCTGCGCCTCGCTTCCGATCTCGGCCACCGGGTCGACGAGCGCCGCATCTCCACCGACGAATGGGAGAAGGCGGCGGCCTCCGGCGAACTGACCGAGGTGTTCGCGTGCGGTACCGCCGCGGTCATCACCCCGGTCGGCAGTGTCAAGCACGCGGGCGGCGGGTTCACCGTCGCCGACGGCGCGCCAGGCGAGCTCACCATGAAGCTGCGCGAGCGCCTCACCGGCATCCAGGACGGCACCGAAGCCGACCCCCACGGCTGGATGCACAAGCTCGCTTGACGGAAAAGCTGCCCGGGTCGCGGGACCCGGGCAGCTTTTTCTCGCGGGGCTATCCGGCGGGCGGTGCGATGACCGGCGGGGTGACGCCTGCCTGCTCGTAGGTGGCGGTTTCGGCGAGCAGCCTCGTCGCGGTGCTCAGCAGCGGCAGCGCGATCGCGGCACCGGCGCCCTCGCCGAGCCGGATGTCGAGGTCCAGGATCGGCTCCAGGTCGAGGTGTTCGAGCACGAGCGCCTGCGCGGGTTCGCCGCCGCGGTGCGCCGCGACCCACCACGAGCGCGCGCCCGGTGCGAGTTCCTCGGCGACCAGCGCGGCCGCGCCCACCGCGAGCCCGTCGAGCAGGACCGGCGTCCGCCGCATCGCCGCCTGCGCCAGGAACCCGGCGATCGCGGCGAGTTCCGCGCCGCCGGCCGTGCGCAGCAGCGCGAGCGGATCGGCCAGCACGGTGCGCGCCCGGCGCAGCGCGTCCCGGATCGCCGCCGCCTTGCGCATCCACGCGGTGTCGTCGATCCCGGAACCCCTGCCCACCACGGCGACCGGCTCGCTGCCGGTCAGCGCGGCCACCAGCACCGCGGACGGCGTGCTGTTGCCGACCCCGAGATCGCCCGCGATGAGCAGGTCGGCGCCGCCGTCGACCTCCGCGTCGGCGACGCTCATCCCGGCCAGCACGGCCGCCCTGGTCTCCTCGTCGGTCAGCGCGTCCTCACGGTCGATCGAGCCGGAACCCTTGCGCACCTTGAAAGACGCCACCGGCCGCGGGGTGTCGGAGGCGACGCCGACGTCCACTACGCGCACGCTCGCGCCCGCCGCCGAGGCCACCACGTTGACCGGGGCGGCACCGGTGAGCACGCTGCCGACGAGCTGCCCGGTGACCTCGGGCGCGTACGCCGAAACGCCATTCGCCGCGACGCCGTGGTCGGCGGCGAAGACCACCACGCGAGGGCGGGTGAACGGCCGCGGCGGGCACTGGCCCTGGCACGACGCCACCCAGACGCCGAGCTCCTCCAGCCTGCCCAGCGAACCCGCCGGTTTGATCAGCGCGCCGTGCAGCTCGGCGGCCGCGGCGCGGGCGACCTCGTCCGGCGCGGGGAGGTCGTTGAACTCGATGCGGGGCTCGGCGTCGGTGTCCACGCGGTCACGCTACCGGTGCCGCGCGCTCCGTATGCTTCCGCTGTGCCGGATACCGATTCGCCCGCTTCCCATGCCGCCGCCGTGGTGCTCGCCAGTGGCGCGGGCACAAGGGTCGGCGCCGAGCTGAACAAGGTCTACCTCCCGCTCGGCGGCAGGCGGCTCGTGTGGTGGTCGTTGCGCGCCTTCGCGGGCGTGCCCGGCATAGGCACGCTGGTGCTCGTGATCCGGCCCCAGGACGCCGAACTGGCCGACGAGGTGCTCGGTGCCTTCGACGGCACCGTCGAGGTCGTGCACGGCGGGGCGACCAGGCAGGAATCCGAGCTGAACGCGTTGCGGCACCTCGGAAAGCGGATCGGGGACGGCCTGATCGACACCGTCCTCCTGCACGACGGCGCGCGCCCCCTGGTGGGCCGCGAACTGGTCGAGCGGGTCCTGCGCACGGCGAGGGAGCACGGGGGAGCGGTGCCGGGGCTAGTCGCGGGCGACCTGCTCGCGGTGACCGCCGAGGGCGCGGTGACCGGGCGCCCGCCGGGCACCTCGGTCCGCGTGCAGACACCGCAGGGATTTCGCGCGGACGCGTTGCTGGCCGCCTACGAACAGGCGGCGGACGAAGGCTTCGTCGGCACCGACACGGCGTCCTGCATGGAGCGCTTCGCCGCCCTGCCCGTGCACTGGGTGCCCGGCGAGCAGCTCAACCTGAAGGTCACCTACCCGCACGACGTTCCGATCGCCGAACGCCTCCTGCCGCGCTGAATCCCGGTCAGGAGACGGGGTCGCCGATCTGGATGCGCGGTTTCGGCATGCGGAGCTTGCGGATCTGGCTGGCGCGGATGAACGCGTACCAGCCGATGGACATGCCCTTGATGGTTTCGTTCGGGAACTTCGCGCGCGTCTGCTTCGACACGCGGCGCCCGGTGAGGATGCCTTCGACGATCATCAATATCAGCAGCAGCATGAACGCGAGCGTGGCGATCTGCTGGATGCCGGGGGGCATGAGCATCCCGGCGAACACCAGCACCGCGAGCGGCATGAACAGGCCGACCAGGTGGCGGCGCGAGTCCACCACGTCGCGCACGTAGGCCTTCACCGGGCCGCGGTCGCGGGGGAGCAGGTACCGGTCGTCACCGGCGGCCATCCGCTCGCGGCGTTCCTTCGCGGCGGCGCGGCGGTCCTCCTTGCTGACCGGGTTGGCCTTGCGGAGTTCCTTGTTGCGCTTGAGCGCCTCGCGCGTCGTGCGGGGCGGCGGCGCGACGGGGCCGCGCCGCTTGGCTTCCGCCTCGCGCCGCTTCGGCGTGGCACGGCCCTTCCCCGGGGTGTATCCCCTGGTCTGCGGCTCGACTTCTTCGCCACCGTCGGGCCCCTCGGTTTCGGGGTCGTCGGTGGCTGTGGTGCTGTTGCGGCGCAGGAACCTCACCTGACCAGGGTATTGCACAGCTCACCGCCGATGTTCACCTGGTCGTTCGATGTGTCACCATGGAGGGCGAGTGCCAGTGCGGAACAGATGACGGGCCGCAGGTGTTGAACGCTTCAGAGATACCTGTACTCGCCGCCAGCAACACCAGAGGGAGACCCATGACGACCGCTGAGACCGGCGCCACGCAGGCCGAGGCCGCCGAAGAGACCCACGGCGTGCTCTTGACCGACACGGCCGCCGCCAAGGCGAAGGCCCTGCTCGAGCAGGAGGGCCGTGACGACATGCACCTTCGCATCGCCGTCCAGCCCGGTGGCTGCGCCGGACTGCGCTACCAGCTGTTCTTCGACGAGCGCACGCTCGACGGCGACCTCTTCCGCGACTTCGGCGGCCTCCAGGTCGCGGTCGACCGGATGAGCGCGCCGTACGTGCAGGGCGCGACGATCGACTTCGTCGACTCGATCGAGAAGCAGGGCTTCACCATCGACAACCCGAACGCGGGCGGCTCCTGCGCCTGCGGCGACTCGTTCCACTGAGCGCACCCGTGCCAAGAGGGCCCTCACCGGTTCGCCGGTGAGGGCCCTCTTTGGTCCGAACGGGTCAGATGTAGGCGTCGTATTCGGCGACCTGTGCCTGGCAGGTGTCGTCGACCGTCCACGGCCTCGCCGCCTGCGGGGGTACCGCTGGGGTCTCGGTGACCAGGGACGACGGGATCAGCGCGCAGTCGGCGATCAGTTCGCCGAGCGTTTCTGGTTCGGTGGCGATGCTCACGGCGACGACGTTACGAGCGAGATCGTGGCCGGAGAAGGCTTACCAACCGGTAGTGTCGACGAGCGGGCGCCAACTACCCGTACGGGTTATATACCTGCGGGTAACTTCGCGCGTTCAGGACGGTAAAGCGATCGATGACGAAGGAGCTCGGGTGGCAGCCAAGGCCAAGATCGCGGTTTCCGGCAGTATCGCAACCGACCATCTGATGCACTTCCCCGGACGATTCGCGGAGCAGATCGTGCCGGAGCAGCTGCACCAGATTTCGCTCAGCTTCCTCGCGGACGACCTCGAGATCCACCGCGGCGGGGTCGGCGCGAACATCGCCTACGCGATGGGGGTGCTCGGGGCGTCGCCGCTGCTGGTGGGGGCCGTCGGCAGAGACTTCGACGAGTACCGCGAGTGGCTCGAGCTGAACGGCGTGGACTGCTCCTCGGTCTACGTGTCCGAGAAGAAGCACACCGCGCGGTTCGTGTCGACCGCCGACGACGACATGTGCCAGATCTCGTCGTTCTACGCGGGCGCGATGGCCGAGGCCGACCTGATCAAGGTGGCGCCCATCGCCGAGCGGGTCGGCGGGCTCGACCTGGTGCTGATCGCCCCCGACGACCCCGCCGCGATGCTGAGCAGGGCCGTGGAATGCCGCGCGCTGGGCATCGACTTCGGCGTCGACCCCTCGCAGCAGCTGGCCAGGATGGACGGCGAGCAGGTCCGTGAGTTCGTGGTCGGCGCGAAGTACCTGTTCACGAACGCCTACGAGTGGGAGCTGCTGCTCCAGAAGACCGGCTGGACCGAGGCCGAGGTCGCCGACCGGGTCGGCCTGCGGGTCACCACGCTGGCCGAGGACGGCGCGCAGGTGGTCGGCGACGACGTCGACTTCAAGATCTCGGCGGTGCCCGCGCAGGGCTCGGCCAACCCGACCGGCTCCGGTGACGGCTTCCGCGGCGGTTTCCTCGCCGCGATCTCCGCCGGGCTCGGGCTCGAGCGCGCGGCCCAGCTCGGCGCGCTCATCGGCGTGATGTCGTTCGAGACGGTCGGCCCGCAGGACTGGTCGCTGGACAAGGCGGCCGCGGTCGAGCGCCTGGCCGACGCGTTCGGCGCCGAGGCCGCGATGGAGCTTTCGCCCATACTGCCCGGCTGATTCCCGCACCTCGCGAAGGCCGCCTTCCCCTCGGGGAGGCGGCCTTCGTGCTTTAGCTGGTGCTATCGGCCGACACCTGCTAACTTTTATTGGCATGTGCAGGGTTTCGTTGTGACCGACGCCGTGCCGACCGGGGACGAACTGCTGGCGATGCTCGCGACGCTGGCGAACCCCCATCGGCTGCGGGTGGTCGCGGCACTGGCGCGCGCGCCCGACTACGTCAGCAGGCTGGCGCGCGAACTGGGCATCAGCAGGGCGCTGCTCCAGGTCCACCTGCGGAAGCTGGAAGCGGCCGGGCTCGTGTCGTCGCGGATGGAGCTCTCCGATGACGGCAAGGCCATGAAGTTCTACGAGGTGCGCCCGTTCGCGCTGCACCTGACGCCCGAGGCCGTCGCGGCCGCGGTGAAGACGCTGACCAAGCCGGGTGCGGACACCCGAGGTGAAGGGGAAGGGGACCGGTGATGGACCGGAGCTGGCAGGAGTTCGTCGGCACGATCGGGATCTTCACGCTGCTGATCGTGGTCGTGGTCGTCGCGATCACGCAGATCGCCGCGATCCGCAGGGAAAAGGCGCGGATCGCGCGCGAGGTCGAATACCGCAAGATCGCCGACGAAGGGCTCGCCTCCCTGCGGGGCATGGAGCGCACGCTCACCGAGCTGACCGGTCAGCTCACCGAAATGCGGGCCCGCGTCGACTCCGTCGAAAGGATCCTGCAGCAGGTCGAATAACCGCATACGAAGCCCTGGGCCGCCGAGCGGCAACTCGACGGCCCAGGTGAGGAAAGACGCACCGTAGGCACCGGAAACACCCTTCCAGCAAAGGATCTTAGTTCATGCTGCGCACCATCGCCGCGCCCTCTTCTGCGCGGACACCCGTCGTCGAGCGGATTTCGGACTGGTCGGTCCGGCACCGCGCGCTCGCCATCGCGGGCTGGCTCGTACTCGTGGTGCTGACCGTGCTGATCAGTGCGGTCCTGCCGGGCCACGACGCGAAGGGCGCGGACCCGGGGGAGTCGGGTATCGCGAAGATCGCGCTCGACGCACAACGGGAGTACGAGCCCCTTCGCGAGAACGTGCTGATCCAGTCCCGCGACGCGGCCGAACTCCGCGCCACCATTGAGGATCTGGTCACGAGCCTGCACGGCACCGAAGGCGCCGTCGCTGCCGTTCAGTCCCCTTCGGACAGTCCTAACCGGATTTCCCGCGACGGCTCGGCACTGCTCACGTTCACGCTCGCCGGGCCGGACGACCGGGTGGCCGCGCACGGCGAGGCCGCGGCCGCCGCCGTCGACGCGGTCGCGGCACGACATCCCGCGGCCCGGCTCGACCAGGCGGGGGACCGGACGCTGAGCAGCGTGGTCAACTCCTCGCTCAACGACGACGTCGAACGCGCCGGCCTCATTTCGGTCGGTGTGACGCTGGCGATCCTGCTGCTGGTGTTCGGCGCGCTGGTCGCTGCGGTGCTCCCGATGCTGCTCGCGGTGACCGCGGTGGGCGGCGCGTTCGGGCTGATCGCGCTGGTGGCCAAGGTGCTGCCGATCAACAGCGCGACGAACGCGATCGCGTTGCTGATCGGCATGGCGGTGGGCGTGGACTACACGCTGTTTTCGGTGCGCCGCCTGCGGGAGGAGCGCGCGGCAGGGCGTTCCGGCCCCGACGCGCTACGGATCACCGCGCGCACCTCGGGCCACGTGATCGTCGTGTCGGGGGTGACGGTGATCCTGTGCCTGTCCGGCATGCTGGTGACCGGGCTCGACAACCTGCGCGGCGCGGGTGTCGGGACCGGGCTCGTGGTCGGGGTCGCCGTGCTCGGTGCCGTCACCTTCCTGCCCGCGCTGCTTTCCTTGCTGGGCAACAGAATCGACCGCGGGCGGCTGCCGTGGATCGGCGGGCGGCGCACCGCGGCGGAGGAGTCGAGGATCTGGTCCGCGGTGGCGCGCGTCGTGGTGCGGCGGCCGGTGCTCTGGGGCGGGACGGCGGCGCTGGTCCTGCTCGTCATGGCGCTTCCCGCGCTCGGCATGCACCTGCAGCAGGCCGCGAGCATCGACAGCGTCCCGCGTAGCGAGTCCACTGTGGACTCGGCGGTGCGTGTCAACGAGGCGTTCCCCGGGGTGATCGCGCCCGCCAAGGTCGTGCTCTGGGATTCCGGCGGTGTGGTGGACGAAACGCGGGTGGCGGGCGCCCTCGGCGGCCTGCGCGCGCGGATCGCGGCGAGCGGCGGTTTGCTCGCCGAACCCGTCACGGTGGTGCGCGTGGACAGGGCGCTCGTGGTGCGGGTGCCACTGGCGGGGTCGAGCACGGACCCGACCTCCGAACGCGCGCTCGAACTGCTCCGGAACGAGGTCGTCCCGGCCACGTTCGGGCAGGTGCCCGGCGTCGAGCACGCGGTGACCGGCAAGACCGCCATCGCCTACGACTTCGACCGGATCCTCGTCGGCCGCGTCCCGCTCGTGTTCGGCGTCGTGCTCGCGCTCGCCTTCGCGCTGCTGGCGTTTTCGTTCCGCTCGGTGGTGGTCCCGCTGATCTCGATCGCGCTGAACCTGCTGTCGGTCGGCGCCGCCTACGGTGCGCTGACGTGGATCTTCCAGTACGGGAACCTGTCGGGGCTGTTCGGCTTCACCTCGTACGGCGGGGTGGTGTCGTGGCTGCCGATGTTCCTGCTGGTGATGCTGTTCGGGCTGAGCATGGACTACCACATCTTCATCCTCAGCCGGATCCGCGAACGCCGCGCCGCCGGGATGGGCGTGCGCGAAGCCGTGGTGGACGGGATCGCGCGCAGCTCCGGCGTCGTCACGAGCGCGGCGGCGATCATGACCGCGGTGTTCGCGATCTTCGTGCTGCTCGACGCCATCGAGTACAAGATGATGGGCGTGAGCATGGCGCTGGCCATCCTCGTCGACGCCACGCTCGTGCGCGGCGTCCTGCTCCCCGCGGCCCTGACCCTCTTCCCGCCGCGCGCCTGGAAGCCCGGAACGTGAGCGTGCCCCGAAAGATGCTCCTATAGAGGGGTCGGGTCGTGTATGTCGCCGAAGGCTCCTCTTGGGCGGTCTGTGTCAGGATCTCGGCCCTCGCGGCGGGCTTTCGTGCGCCCCGAAGGTGGCTTTCAGGGCATCCAGCGCCCCGAAGGTCACCTTCGGGGCATCGCGACTCGCCCGGAAAGGTCAGAGCTTGACGGGGTAGACCGGTTCCGGGATGTCCGGCTTGATGCGGTGCTCGACGAAGATGCCGTGCCACAGCATGAACACCAGCAGCGCCCACAGCTGGCGGCTGCGGTTGAGCTGACCGGCCTTGTGCTCCTCGAGCATCGCCAGCACGGCCTTCTTGTCGAGCAGCTCGTCGGTCTTCGAGTCCGAGATGATGCCGCGGGCCCAGTCGTACATGTCGGTGCGCAGCCAGTGCTTGATCGGGACCGGGAAGCCGAGCTTGCGCCGGTTCAGCACGTGCTCCGGGATGATCTTGGCCAGCGCCCTGCGCAGCGCGTACTTCGTGGTGCCGTGCGCGAGCTTCTGGTCGAGCGGGATCGAGGCGGCGACCTTGAACACCTCGGCGTCGAGGAACGGCACCCGCAGTTCCAGCGAGTTCGCCATGGTCACCTTGTCCGCCTTGACCAGGATGTCGCCGCGCAGCCAGGTGTAGAGGTCGACGTGCTGCATGCGCGCTACCGGGTCCCAGCCGCGCGAGACGTCGTACCAGGGCGCGGTGACATCCTGGAAACCGACGCCCTCGCGGTAATCCCGCAGCACCGCGCGCAACTGCTCGTCGCGGAAGTTGCGGGCGTTGCCGTAGTAGCGCTCCTCCAGGGTCAGCGAGCCGCGGCGCAGCAGGTCCTTGCCGCGCGTGCCCTCGGGGATCTTCGTGGACACCTTGCCGAGCAGCTTCCGCACGCCGCCGGGGATCTTTTCGAACGGTGCCAACGAAATCGGCTCGTTGTAGACCGTGTAGCCGCCGAAGAGCTCGTCCGCGCCCTCACCGGAGAGCACCGCCTTGACGTGCTTGCGCGCCTCGCGCGCGATGAACCACAGCGGCACCAGCGCGGGGTCGGCAACCGGGTCGTCGAGGTACCAGACGATGAGCGGCAGCGCCTCCATCATCTCCTCGGCCGACACCGTGCGGACGACGTGCTTCACCCCGATCGCCGCCGCCGATTCGGCCGCGACGTCCACTTCGGAATAGCCCTCGCGCTCGAACCCGGTGGTGAACGCGATCAGGTTCGGGTTGTGCTCCTTCGCGAGCGTCGCGGTGGCCGTGGAGTCGATGCCGCCGGAGAGGAACGCGCCGACCGTGACGTCCGGGTCGGAGATCATGTGCTTGGAAACCGAGTCGCGCATCACGTCGGCGATGCGCTCGTACAGCGCCTCCGCCTCGGCCTCGCCGTTGACCGGCTTGGCGGCGAACTGCGGGTGGAAGTACCGGGTGAACTCGACGGTGCCGCCGGGGTGGAGCCGGAAGGACGTGCCCGACTCGACGCGGCGGATCCCGAGGTGCAGCGTCTCGGGCTCCGGCACGTACTGCAGCGTCAGGTAGTGCTGAAGCGCCGTCTGGTCCAGCTCCTCGGCCACGCCGAGCGCGGAGGACAGCTCCAGCAGGCTCTTCTTCTCGCTCGAGAAGGCGACGCCGTGCGGGCCCGCCGAGTAGAACAGCGGCTTGATGCCGAACGGGTCGCGCGCGCCGAAGACAGTTTTGGTGTCGGCGTCCCAGATCATGAAGGCGAACATGCCGCGCAGCTTCTTCACCGCGTCGGCGCCGAGGTGGTGGTAGGCCGCGACGATCGCCTCGCCGTCGCCCTCGGTGTTGAACTTCACGCCGTGCTCGGCGGCCAGCTCCTCGCGCAGTTCGAGGTAGTTGTAGATCTCGCCGTTGAAGTTCATCGTGTACCGGCTCGGCGACTCCGGCGGACCCCAGGTCAGCGGCTGGTGCGAGTGCGCGAGGTCGATGAACGCGAGCCGGTTGAACCCGTAGACGACCTCGGCGTCGGCCCAGGTGTCGGTCTCGTCGGGGCCGCGGTGGCGCTGGCAGCGCAGCGCGGCGCCGACCGCGTCACGCGCGTTCGCCGCCTCGGTCTCGGTGGCGCAGATCAGTCCAAGCAGGCCGCACACGCGTAGTCACACACCTCAGGTTTGTGGCCGGGAAACGAAGCCCCAAGTATGCCGGTCGCCGACGCGGGCACGGGCGCGCCCCGGGTGTCCGCGCGCGACACCCGCCCGCCCGTGGTTACCCCTTGGTCAGCGAGACCGGGTAACTCGGCTAGGCTCCGCACTGTCCAACAGATCGGTCTAGGAGGCTCTGGGTGAACGGGCACGATGCAACGCCCAAAGCGAAGCGTTCGGTGAAGACCGCCAAGGTGGCCGCACTGGGCGCGCTGATCGCGCTCGCGGTGACCGGGTGCTCCGGCGACGAGGTCCTGCGCTTCGGCTGGCCGGTCGGGGTCACCCCGCAGGCCGACAAGATGCGCGATCTGTGGACCTGGTCCGTGATCGCCGCGCTCGTCGTCGGCGTGATCGTGTGGGCGCTGATCTTCTGGACGGTGGCGTTCCACCGCAAGAAGAAGCTCGCGCCAGGTGAGAACGAGGAACTGCCGAGGCAGTTCCAGTACAACGTGCCGCTCGAGCTGTTCTGCGTCGTCGTGCCGGTCATCATGGTGTGCGTGCTGTTCTTCTTCACCGCCACCACGGAAGGCTCGGTGCTGGACAAGAAGAAGGACCCCGACGTCACCGTCGACGTGGTCGCCTTCCAGTGGAACTGGGAGTTCCGCTACCCGGGCACCGCGAAGCCCGACGGCCAGCCGGTGTCCACCGTCGGCAGCTCCGGCGAGATCCCGCTGCTGGTCCTGCCCACCGGCAAGACCATCCAGTACAACCTCCGCTCGACCGACGTGATCCACTCGTTCTGGGTGCCGGAGTTCCACTTCAAGCGGGACGTCATGCCGTACCCGGAGAAGAACAACCAGGACTTCTCGTTCCAGAACAGCATCGACCGCGAAGGCTCCTTCGTCGGCCGGTGCGCGGAACTGTGCGGCACGTACCACTCGGTGATGAACTTCGAGGTGCGCGCGCTGTCGCCGGACAAGTACCAGCGCTACCTGCAGCTGCGCACCCAGATCAACCCGATGACCGCCGCGCCGAACACCGCGGCCGAGGCGCTGACCGCGCTCAACTGCGGTGAGCTGTGCACGCCGCACGCGGTGACCACGCAGCCGTTCGACACCGACCGCACCCGGCGGACGGCCACCGGCTGAGGCCGGGTACGCCCAGCCAGTCGCCGAGCCAGTGTGAGAGTGAGGACAGGACCATGAAGGTCGAAGCCCGGATCTTCGACATCATCACGGGGTTTGCGTTCCTCGTGGCGATCGTGTACGGCGTGATGACCGCTTACATGAGCGGGTACGGCGTCGAACCGGTCGGGCTGGTCGCGTTGATCCTGACCGGCGGGTTGTCCCTGCTGGCCGGGAGCTACCTGCGGTTCGTGGCGCGCCGCATCGAGCCGCGCCCGGAGGACAGGGAAGAGGCCGAGATCAGCGACGGCGCCGGCGAGCTGGGCTTCTTCAGCCCCGGCAGCTACTGGCCGATCGCGATGGCCGCCGCGGTGGCGATGGCCGGGATCTCGCTGGCGTTCTTCCACGTCTGGATGCTCATCGTCACCCTGGTGGTGCTGCTGATCGCGATCGGCGGCCTGGTCTTCGAGTACCACACCGGCCCGAACGAGGAGTAAGACCACCGAAAAGGCCCTCCGGGAACGATGTTTCCGGAGGGCCTTTTTCGTGTCCCCGTCAGGCTCGCGCGTCGCGGGAGAACGCCGCCCAGCGGGCCAGCAGATCGCCCGCCGCGCCGCTGTCGATCGCCTCGGCGGCTTTCGCCATGCCGGTGCGGAGATCGTCGTCGAGCGAGCCGGAGAAGCCGTTGAACGCCGCCAGCGCGGCGCCCGCGTTGAGCAGCACGGCGTCGCGCACCGGGCCGGTTTTCCCGCCGACGAGCTCTCGCACGACCTCGGCGTTGGTGGCCGCGTCGCCGCCCCGGAGGTCCTCCGCTGTCGCGACCGGGATGTCCAGTGTGGACGGACGAACGGTGGCCTTCCGCACCGCGCCGCCGTGCACCACCCACGCGGTGCTGGTGGTCGTCGTGGTGAGCTCGTCGAGCCCGTCGTCACCGCGCACCACGAGCACCGTCGCGCCGCGGCGCGCGAACACCTGCGCGAGCACCTCGGTCTTGTCCTGGTAGGCGCAGCCGATCAGCGCCGACGAGGGCTGCGCCGGGTTCGTCAGCGGGCCGAGCAGGTTGAACGTGGTCGGCACGCCCAGTTCGCCTCGGGTCGGCCCGGCGTGCCGGAACCCGGGGTGGAACACCGGCGCGAAGCAGAACCCGATGCCGAGTTCGGCGATGCTGCGCCGCACGTCGGCCGGGGGAAGGTCGATCGCGACGCCGAGCGCTTCCAGCACGTCGGCCGCACCCGATTTCGACGACGCCGCGCGGTTTCCGTGCTTGACCACCGGTGCGCCAGCCGAAGCCACCACGATCGAGGTCATGGTGGAGATGTTCACCGAGCCGGAGCGGTCGCCGCCGGTGCCGACGATGTCGACCGCGCGCCCGTCGACCTCGACGCGGCGCGCGTGCTTGAGCATCGCGTCGGCGAGGCCCGCGATCTCGGCCGGGGTCTCGCCCTTGGCGCGCAGCGCGACCGCGAAGGCGGCGATCTGCGACGGTGTCGCCGCGCCCGACATGATCTGGTCCATCGCCCACGCGGTGTCGGCGGCGGCGAGGTTTTCGCCCGAGATCAGCGGGCCGAGCAGTGCGGGCCAGGTGTGCGGCATGCCGGTCACCCGCTGACGACGGGGACCCGCCGCGCGCGCAGGACGTCGGCGACGGTCTCGGCCGCGGTCAGCGGGTCGAGCGGGTGCACCAGCACGGCGTCCGCCTGGGACCAGGTCGCGAGCCACCGGTCGTCCTTGCGGCGCACCGAAACCACGATCGGCGGGCAGTCCTCGATCTCGTGCTTGAGCTGGCGGGTCAGCCCGATGCCCCCGGTCGGCTGCGCCTCGCCGTCGAGGATCGCGAGGTCGACGGTGCCCTCGTCCATGTCGGCAAGCACGTCGCCGACCCCGGAGTGCTCGATGTATTCGACCCTGCCGATGTCGGCGGCCGGCCTGCGGCCGATGGCGGAGATGATCGACTCGCGGACCTCGGCCCGGTGGCTGAACACCAGAATCCTCATCGGCTGCTCGGACATGTCGCCTCCGGCCTCATCGTGTGGTGGGTCACGCGATGCTATCGCCTGGCGCCGGTCCCGCGGTACCGGGCTGCAGGGCGTCCCAGCCGAGTGAATCCCCGCCGAGGCGCTGCGCGAGCCCGGCCATCCTCGACCGCTCCTGCGCGCAGTGCAGCGCGTCGAGCACCTGGACGCGCCTGGCGTGCACCAGGACCATCCCGCCGGTGCCGTCCTCCGGTTCGCCCAGCGCCCAGCCGTCCTGCGCCAGCACTTTCGCGGCCTCGGCGACCCGGCCGGGCGGTAACAGGAGGTGATGGCGCAGCACGGCGGGTTTTTCCGCCGCCCACGCGGGTGAGCGCGCCAGCGCCGCGGAGTCCGCTTCGGCCATGTCGAAGGCCGTCACGACCACCTCGAGCCCGGGGCTGTCGAGCGACAGCGGTGGTTCCTTCGGCCTTCTGACCAGGTCACGCACCCGATCGAGAAAACTCACGAGTAGCCCCCGTCCTTCGTCCTTCTCCAGTGTGATCCAGTTCAGCCGCGACCCGCCGGGACCCGAACGGCGGGGTCCGGGCTCGGGGAGACATAATGCGACTCGTGACAACGGCAGCTCCCACCATCAGCCAGCGGGTGCACTCGCTGAACCGGCCGAACATGGTCAGCGTCGGCACCATCGTGTGGCTGTCCAGCGAGCTCATGTTCTTCGCTGGGCTGTTCGCGATGTTCTTCACCGTCAAGGCACAGAACTCGACCGGCCACTGGCCGCCGATCCTGGAGTCCAGCGGTGAGCCGATCCACCTGAACGTGCCGTACGCGATCCCGTTCACGGTGATCCTGGTCGCCTCGTCCTTCACCTGCCAGCTCGGCGTGTTCGCCGCCGAGCGCGGTGACGTGTACGGCCTGCGCCGCTGGTACATGCTGACCCTGATCATGGGGGCGATCTTCGTCGCCGGTCAGGGCAACGAGTACCTGAACCTGATCGGCGAAGGGGTGACGATCCCGTCCGGCCCGTTCGGCACGGTGTTCTACCTCACCACCGGTTTCCACGGGCTGCACGTCATCGGTGGCCTGATCGCGTTCGTGTTCCTGCTGATGCGCACCAGGCTCAGCAAGTTCACGCCCGCGCAGGCGACCTCGGCGATCGTCGTGTCGTACTACTGGCACTTCGTCGACATCGTCTGGATCGGCCTGTTCGCGGTCATCTACCTGATCCCGTGACCGCAGAGCCCGCCACCACTGGTCCCGAACTGACAGCAAGGGTTGCCGCAGAATGACCACCACGGAAAAGTCTTCGAAGGGCCGCTCCCGCGCCCGGACGAAGGTGCGCAGGCGGATCGCCGGCGCACTCGCGCTCTTCGTCGCCCTCGTCGGTGCGGGTGCCGCCTACGGGATCTTCGCCCCGAAGCCGCAGACCGCGCAGGCGCAGGGTGACCCGGCGCTGCTGCGCCAGGGCGAGCAGGTCTACAACAACACCTGCATCGAGTGCCACGGCGCGAACCTCGAAGGCGTCAAGGACCGCGGCCCGAACCTGATCGGGATCGGCGAAGCCGCCGTCTACTTCCAGACCTCGTCCGGCCGCATGCCCGCGGTGCGCCAGGAGGCGCAGGTCGCGCGCAAGCCACCGAAGCTGACGCCGGAGGAGATCGACGCGGTCAGCGCGTACATCCAGGCGCACGGCGGCGGCCCGCAGCGGCCAGCCGAGAAGGGCGAGGCCCTGCGCGGGCCCGACTCCGCCCGCGGCGGCGAGCTGTTCCGCCTCAACTGCGCTTCCTGCCACAACTTCACCGGACAGGGCGGTGCGCTCTCCGCCGGGAAGTTCGCGCCGGAACTCGGCCCTGCCACCGAAGAGCAGATCTACGACGCGATGCTCACCGGCCCGCAGAACATGCCGAAGTTCTCCGACCGGCAGCTCTCGCCGGAGGAGAAGAAGGACATCATCGCCTACGTCAAGTCGGTGTCGGACGGCAACAACAACCCCGGCGGCAACGGGCTCGGCGGGCTCGGCCCCGCCACCGAAGGCCTCGTGGCATGGGTGGTGGGTATCGCCGCACTGGTCGGCGTCACCTTGTGGATTGGATCGAAGGCATGAGTGGCGAGGAAGTGAAGCCGCCGTCGGAGGCGGAACTCGCGAAGATGAACCGGGACCAGCTCGTCGAGCTGGGTACCAAGCTCGACGGCGTCACGCTCGTCGAGTACCCGGACCCGTGGCCGGTCAAGGGGACCCGCGCGGAGAAGCGCGCGGAGCGCCTCATCGCGCTGTGGTTCGCGATCTCCGGCCTCGCCGGGCTGCTGTTCGTGGTGTCGCTCATCTGGTGGCCGTGGAAGTACGAGGCACCCGGCAATGAGCACGGGCATTTCCTGTACAGCCTGTACACGCCGTTCCTCGGCATCACGCTCGGCCTCGCCGTACTGGGCCTTGGCATCGGAATCCTGCTGTACACCAAGAAGTTCATCCCGCACGAGCTCGCGGTGCAGGAGCGCGGTGACGGCGGCTCCAAGGAGGTCGACAAGGCCACCATCGTCGCCCAGCTCGCCGACGCGGGCACCCGCAGCACGATCGCCCGCCGCTCGCTGATCAAGCGGTCGGCCGGACTCGGCGCCGCCGGGATCGGGCTCGCCGCCGCGGCGCTGCCGGTCGCGTCCTTCATCAAGGACCCGTGGAAGAACACCGAGAACAAGGATTCGCTGTGGCACACCGGCTGGCAGCCGCAGCACCCCGGTGAGGTCGTCTACATGCGACGGAACACCGGCCGCCCCGAAGAGGTCGTGCTGGTCCGCGCGGAGGACCTCGACGCGGGCGGGATGGAGACGGTGTTCCCGTTCCGCGAGTCCGAGCGCGGTGACCACGAGGCGCTGTCGGCGGCACTGCACCGCTCCGACAACCCCGTGATGCTGATCCGCCTCCGCCCCTCCGACGCGGCCAGGGTCGTCAAGCGGAAGGGCCAGGAGGACTTCAACTTCGGCGACTACTACGCGTACACGAAGATCTGCAGCCACGTCGGCTGCCCGACCTCGTTGTACGAGCAGCGCACCAACCGCATCCTCTGCCCGTGCCACCAGTCGCAGTTCGACGCGCTCCACTACGGCAAGCCGATCTTCGGCCCGGCCACCCGCGCGCTCGCCCAGCTTCCCATCACGGTTGACGACAAGGGATACTTGATCGCGCGAGGCGACTTCATCGAGGCCGTTGGACCGGCCTTTTGGGAGCGTAAGTCATGAGTTCACTCACCACGCCGACCAAGGGCACCAACCCGGCGGAGCAGGCGGCGGGTGCCGCCGCGCAGTGGGCCGACGACCGGTACCACCTGGCGAAGGGCATTCGCCACCAGCTCAACAAGGTGTTCCCGAGCCACTGGTCGTTCCTGCTCGGCGAGATCGCGCTCTACAGCTTCATCGTGGTGCTGCTCTCGGGTGTCTACCTGACGCTGTTCTTCGACCCCTCCATGCAGGAGGTCGTCTACCACGGCAGCTTCCGGAACCTGCAGGGCCAGGAGATGACCAGGGCGTTCGCCAGCACCCTGGACATCTCGTTCGACGTGCGCGGCGGGCTGTTCGTGCGCCAGGTGCACCACTGGGCGGCGCTGCTGTTCGTGGCGTCGATGATGGTGCACATGTTCCGGATCTTCTTCACCGGAGCGTTCCGCAGGCCGCGCGAGGCGAACTGGGTGATCGGCGCGCTGCTGCTGATCCTGGGCATGTTCGAGGGCTTCTTCGGCTACTCGCTGCCGGACGACCTGCTCTCGGGTACCGGTATCCGCGCGACGCTGTCCGGCATCGTGCTCTCGGTGCCGGTGATCGGGACCTGGCTGCACTGGGCGCTGTTCGGCGGGGAGTTCCCCGGCACCGAGATCATCCCCAGGCTGTACACGATCCACATCCTGCTGCTGCCCGGCATCATGCTCGGGCTGATCGCGGTGCACCTCGCGCTGGTCTGGTACCAGAAGCACACCCAGTTCCCCGGGGTGCGGCGCAAGGAGACCAACGTCGTCGGCGTCCGGATCATGCCGGTGTTCGCGCTCAAGGGCGGGGCGTTCTTCGCCGTCGTCACCGGTGTCATCGCGCTGATGTCGGGGTTGTTCCAGATCAACCCGATCTGGAACATCGGGCCGTACAACCCTTCGCAGGTGTCGGCCGGTTCGCAGCCGGACTGGTACATGGCCTGGGCCGACGGCATGCTGCGAATCTTCCCGGCGTGGGAGGTCTACCTCGGCAACTACACGATCCCGGCGGTGTTCTTCGCCGGTGCGATCGGCATGCCGATCCTGATCACGCTGCTGCTGGTGTACCCGTGGCTGGAGCGCAAGCTCTCCGGCGACACCGCGCACCACAACCTGCTGCAGCGCCCGCGCGACGTGCCGGTGCGGACGAGCCTCGGCGCGATGGCGCTCGGGTTCTTCATGGTGATCGAGCTGTCCGGGTTCAACGACATCATCGCGGACCGGTTCGACATCTCGCTGAACGCGACCACCTGGGCCGGCCGCATCGGGATCCTGATCGTGCCGCCGCTGGCGTACTTCATCACCTACCGGATCTGCCTCGGCCTGCAGCGGGCGGACCGCGAGGTGCTGGAGCACGGCGTGGAAACCGGCATCATCAAGCGGCTCCCGCACGGTGAGTTCATCGAAATCCACCAGCCGCTCGGCGGCACGGACGACCACGGCCACGCGATCCCGCTGGAGTACCAGGGCGCGCCGGTGCCGAAGAAGATGAACAAGCTGGGCACGGCGGGCCAGCCGGTGGCGGGCTCGCTGCTCCGGCCGGACCCGGTGGAGGAAACCGCCGCGCTGGCCAGGGCACACGCCAACGGCCACGGTTCCAACGGGCACAGCTCGAACGGGCACAGCCCGCAGGCTGACGAAGCGCCCGCCGAGATCGCGCCGGAGTCCGGCGCCAGCTCGAAGCACTGACGTAGCACGAAACGCGGCCCCGGTTCTCATCACGGAACCGGGGCCGCTTTCTCTTATGTAGCGCCCTTTTAACCCCCTGAAGGCCACCTTCACGGCACTGATACTGAACACGGCACTGAATGCCCTCAAGGTGGCCTTCAGGGCAATCGCCCACCGCACCGGCGAACGCGAGGCCGCAGGTTCGCGGCGCCAGCTACCCGAAGGTCACCTTCGGAGACTTCGACCACCCCGCCCGACCCCACTCCGCGCGCCTACCGAAATACGCTCGCCCGCCTACACATCCGAGTGTCGCGAGGTCCGGGCCGAAGGCCCGGCTATGCAAAACCCAGCCACCACGGCGATCCGGTGCGCCCCGCGCGCCGGGAGCGTGCAGTCGCGTGCAGGGCCGCCAAGGCCCCCTGAATTCGTGACGGCAGGGCGCCCCGACAACGCAACGGAACGCGTGTGCTGAATTCGCGCCCTGGCGGCGCGAATTCAGCACACGCGATAAACAGTTCAGTCTCCGACGGAGAAGGCGCTTTCGGTGGCGGCGCGGGCGTACGAACGGAACGCGATGTGGGTGTCGGTGTCGAGGACGCCGGGGACCTTGCCGATCTTGGCGGGGATGAGGTCGGCGAGGTCTTCGTGGCCCGCCACGCGCACGATGGCGACGAGGTCGACGTCGCCCGCGCAGGAGTAGACCTCGGAAACGCCCTCGATGTCGGCGATCGTCTGCGCGGCTTCCGGGATGTTTTCCGCCTTGACGTGGATCAGCACGATCGCGGTGATCACTCGGGTCTCCTTGGGCGTCGGGGTGCTGGTGAGGCGATGGTAGCCCGCCGCCTCCGGCTCAGTTTGCGGCGTACTCGAGCTCGCGCGCGTGTCCGGCGAGGTCGACCCAGGAGCGCCACCGGGCGGCGCCGCGGGCGGGTTCGGCCCACGGCACGGCGGTCTTCACGAGCCGGACCCCCTGCCGTCCGAGCCAGCGCAGCAGCACGCCGACCTCTTCGCTCGTGGCGCCGCGCAGCGGGTCGGTGCCGGGGATGACGGTCTCGGCCGCGGCGACGAGCTGGTCGACGATCGGCATCGGCGGTACGCCGCGCCGGGCGACGCCTGCGGAGGCGAGCCTGCCGTAGCGGATCACCGCGAACTCCCAGCCGCCGGAGCCGTCCGGCGAAGCCGCGACGAGTTCGGGGATGGCGGCGAGCGCGGCCAGCCGGTGCGCCCTGTCGACGGAGCGGATGAGGCCTGCCAGTTCGTCGCGGCGGCGGGCCGCCTGCTCGTAGTGCTCGGCGGCGGCGAGTTCGTCGATCTGGCGGATCGCGTTGTGCAGCGCCTCGTTCCCGACGCCGCCGATGAGCTCTTCGACGGATTCGACGGCGGGCGCGTACTCGGGCACGCTCTGCTTCCCCGCGCACGGCGCGCCGCAGCGGCCGAGTTCGGCGAGGACGCACGGGGTGCCGGAGGCCGCGTTCGCCGGGATCCGCTGGGTGCAGGTGCGCAGCCCGGTGGCACCGGCCAGCACGTCCGCTCCGGTCTTCGCACCGGCCTGGGTGCGGAACGGGCCGAGCGCGCCGTCGCGGGCGACCCTGACCACGGACAGCCGCGGGAAGGCCTCGTCGGTGAGGACGACCCACCACGCGTTGCGCGGGTTCTTGGACCGCCGGTTGTAGGCGGGCCGGTGCGCCGCGAGCAGCCGCAGCTCGCGGACCTCGGCTTCGAGCGAGTGGGCGCATTCGACGGAGTCGACGCGGACCGCGAGCGCGACCATCTCCCTGATCCGGCCGCGGGTCTCGGAGCCGGTGAAGTACTGGCGGACGCGCCGCCGCAGGTTGCCCGCGGTGCCGACGTAGAGCACTTCTTCGCCGGGGCCGCGGAACAGGTAGACGCCGGGCCGTTCCGGGAGGTCGGCGGCGAGGCCGCGCTTGCGGCGCTGGGCTGGGGTGATCTCGGGCAGGTAGTCCAGCAGTTCCTCGAGTGAGTGCACGCCGAGGTTGCCGACGCGTCCGAGCAGCCCGTGCAGCACGTCGACGGTGGCGCGGGCGTCGGCGAGCGCGCGGTGGTTCGGCGTGGTCGAGGCGCCGAAGAGGTGGGCGAGCGCGGAGAGCCGGTAGCTCGGGGTCTCTTCGCGCGGGATGACGCGCCTGGCCAGCCGCACCGTGCACACCACGGCGGCCTTCGGCCACGCGTAGCCGTGCGCGGCGCAGGCTGCCCGCATGAACCCGGTGTCGAACCCGGCGTTGTGGGCGACGAGCACGGCGCCGCCGATGAACTCGAGGAACGCGGGGAGCACGCGTTCGATGCGCGGCGCGTCGTGCACCATCGCGGTGGTGATCCCGGTGAGTGAGACGATCTGCGGCGGGATCGGCATTCCCGGGTTCACGAAGGTGCCGAACTCGCCGAGCACCTGACCGCCGCGGACCTTCACGGCACCGATCTCGGTGATCCCGTCGGGACCGGGTTTGGTGCCGGTGGTTTCCAGGTCGAACACCACGAAGGTGGTCTCCCGCAACGGCGTGCCCAGCTCGTCGAAGGTGAGCTGGAGATCGGTGAACCGGCGTCCGACGTCCATGATCCGCGACAGTAGGGACGGGCACCGACAGTTTCGGCGCGCTGGCGCGCCGCCACCTCCGGCCTGTCCGCGACGCGGCGCCGCCGCCGGGGGCCTACCCTGGACAGATGCAACCGTCTCCCCAGCACGGGGGCGCCAAGGACGAAACCGAGGCGCCTTCCGCGGAAGCTGCCCGCGAGCAGCTCGACTGGGGTGCGCTGCCGGACGCCGTGCGGGCGAGGCTGGCCGAGCTCGCCGCCGGCGCGCTCGGCACGTTATCCAAAGTGGACATCCCGCAGACGGTGCGCCCGGTGGCCAAGTTCGCGCCAGCCAAGCGCGCGAAGCTGGGCGCGCCCGCGCTGCTGGCCGCGTTGCGCGACTCCGCCGCCTTCCGGACAGCGGTGCTGGAGTGGCTGCGCGAGCGCCGCCAGGACGCGCTCGACCCGAACGCGTCCGATTCGGTCGCCGCCGCGGCGGCCGCGGTGCTGCTGGGGGAGTCGGACGCGAGTTCCCGGGTGCGGCTGGTCGCGAAGAACGCCGAGGAGAGCACTCTGCGGGCGGAACGCGACCAGGCGCTGACCAAGGCGCAGCGGCTCGAAGGCGAGGTCGAACGGCTGCGCCTCGAGCTTTCGCAGGCACTCGAAGCCGTCGAGGAGGCCCGTAGCGAGCGTGAAGCGGAGCTGGAGAAGCTTCGCGGCAGGCTGCGCGAACAGGGCGTGGTCCTTCGCCAGGCCAAGGACGCGGCCGCCGAGGCGCGCGCCCTCGCCGCCGCGGGCGGTGACCAGCGCGACGCCGAGATCAAGTCGCTCACGGCGCAGCTGGAACGGGAACGCCAGCGCGTGGCGACCGAGCGGGCCAGGGCGGACCGCGCGGTCACCGAGGCGGACAACGCCCGTCAGGCCGCGCGCGAAGCGCGGGAAGCCGACGAGGTGCGCCTGGGCATGCTCGTGCAGACGATCGAGGGCGCGGCCTCCGGGTTGCGCCGGGAGCTGTCGCTGGGCGGGAGCAGCGCGCGCCGGCCCGCGGACAGCGTGCGCGGCGCCAGCGCGGGCGGCGGTGACGGCGCCAGGGTGCGCGACGGCTCCGCGCTCGACAGGTTGCTTTCGCTGCCGAACGCGCACGTGATTGTGGACGGCTACAACGTGACGAAGACCGGGTACCCCGAGCTGTCGCTGGCGGATCAGCGCGATCGGCTGGTCGGCCAGCTCGGTTCGCTCGCGGCGCGCACCGGCGTCGAGGTGACGGTGGTGTTCGACGGCGCTGGCGTGCTCTCGGTGCCCGCCGCGGCGCCCCGTGGCGTGCGCGTGCTGTTCTCCGATCCCGGCGTGCTCGCCGACGACGTGATCCGCTCACTGGTCGCTGCGGAACCGGGCGGGCGGCCGCTGATCGTGGCCACCACGGACCGCGCGGTCGCCGATTCCACGCGGCACGCGGGCGCTCATCCGGTGCCTTCGGCCGTGTTGCTCACCCGGCTCGGCCGGGTCTAGCGCATCTCGCTCTGAACTGGGGAAACGCCGTATTCTGCCCGCGTATACACCGGGGGTATACGCCTCGTGTATAGTCCTGTTCACCCCCGGATGCCGGGGTCAAGGAGGGAACAGGGAGATGTCGGTTTCACACACTTTGCTCGCGTTGCTCGAGCCGGGCCCGCGCCACGGCTACGACCTCAAGCGGGCCTATGACGAACAGTTCGGGCAGGACCGCCCGCTCGCCTACGGCCAGGTCTACTCGACCCTGTCGCGCCTGCTGCGCAACGGGATGGTCGAAGTGGCGGGGGTGGAGAGCGGCGACGGGCCGGAGCGCAAGCGCTACACGATCACCGACTCCGGCGTCACCGACGTCGAGACGTGGCTCGGTACGCCGGAGAGCCCGGAGCCGTACCTGCAGAACACGCTCTACACGAAGGTCGTGCTGGCGCTGCTGTCCGGGCGCAGCGCGAACGCGGTGCTCGACGCGCAGCGCTCGGAGCACCTCAAGGTGATGCGCGAGCTGACCAAGCGCAAGATCAACGGTGACCTCGCCGACCAGCTGATCTGCGATCACGCGCTGTTCCACCTCGAGGCGGACCTGCGGTGGCTGGAGCTCACCGCGGCGCGGCTCGACGAGCTGGCGAAGGTGGTGCGCTGATGACCGCGCGAAAGGCACTGCTCGCCGGGCAGGGGCTGCACAAGTCCTTCGGCCAGACGCACGCGCTCGACGGCGCCGCGCTCACCATCGCCGCGGGCGAGGTGCTCGCGATCATGGGGTCGTCCGGTTCCGGGAAGTCGACCCTGCTGCACTGCCTCGCCGGGATCGTCCGGCCGGACGGCGGCACCATCACCTACGACGGCCGCGATCTCGTCGCGATGGACGACAAGGGCCGGAGTGCGTTGCGGCGCACCGAGTTCGGGTTCGTCTTCCAGTTCGGCCAGCTCGTCCCGGAGCTGTCGTGCCTGGAGAACGTCGCGCTGCCGCTGCGCCTGACCGGGGCCAAGCGGAAGCCCGCCGAGGCGAAGGCGATGGAGTGGCTCGCCCGGCTGGAGGTCGACAACGAAGCGGCCAGGCGCCCCGGTGACGTCTCCGGTGGCCAGGCGCAGCGGGTCGCGGTGGCGCGGGCGCTGGTGACCGGCCCGAAGGTGGTCTTCGCCGACGAGCCGACGGGCGCGCTCGACTCGCTCAACGGCGAGAAGGTCATGCGCATGCTCACCGAAGCGGCGCGGGAGAGCAACGCGGCGGTGGTGCTGGTGACGCACGAACCGCGGGTCGCGGCCTATTCGGACCGCGAGATCGTGGTGCGGGACGGGCGCACGGTCGACCGGGAGCTGGTCGCATGATGCGGGATCTGTTGCTGGGACTCCGGCTGGCCGTCGGGGGCGGCCGGATGTCCGGCGCGGCACTCCTGCGGCTGGCGATGACCGCGTTCGGGATCGCGCTCGCGGTCGCCGTGCTCCTTCCCGCCGCCTCGGTCGGGCACCTCGTGGACGCGAAGGCCGACCGCGAGGCGGCGATCAAGGAGGACAAGACCCCGCGGCCCGGTGTCGCGCCGCTGTCGGTCTACCAGTGGTACGCCACCAGCGGTGAGGACCTGATCCAGGTGACCGCGGTGGCGGCGACCGGGCCCGGTTCGCCGGTGCCGCCGGGGATCGACCGGCTGCCCGCGCCGGGCGAAATGATCGTCTCGCCCGCGCTCGCGGAGAAGCTGAACTCGGCCGACGGCGGTTCGGTGCGGGCGCGGCTGCCGCAGCAGGTGACCGGTCAGATCGCGAAGGCGGGGGTCGGGGACGCCGGTGACCTGGTGGCGTACACCGGGGCGTCGCCTGCCGAGATCGCGGCCGAGGGTGACCGGGCCGACCAGGTCTACGCGTTCGGCAAACCGAGCACCGGCTTCATGCTCCCGGTGACCCTGGTCATGGTCGCGCCGATCGCCGCGGTGCTGCTGCTGCCGTTGCTGATCTTCGTGACCACCGCTTCGCGGATGGGCGCCGCGCAGCGGGAACGCAGGCTCGCGGCGTTGCGGCTGGTCGGGGTGGACGCGCGGCAGATCAGGCGGGTCGCGGCGGCGGAGTCGCTGGTCGGGGCGATGCTCGGGCTGGTGGTGGGGGGTGCGCTGTTCTATTCGCTGCGCCCGCTCATCAGCGAGGTCCACCCCTTCGGGATCCGGGTGTTCGCGGAGGACTTCGTGCCGTCGTGGCCGCTCGCGGTGGCGATCGCGCTGCTGGTGCCCGGTCTCGCGATCGGCTCCGCGCTCTTCGGGCTGCGGCGCACGATCGTGGAGCCGCTCGGTGTGGTCCGGCAGGGCAAGCCGGTGCGGCGGCGGATGTGGTGGCGCTGGGCGCTCGCCGCGATCGGCGCGGTGTTCCTGCTCGCCACGCTGCTCTTCGACCCGGGAACCAGCGACGACACCGGGGCCATCGCGCTCGCGATCGGCAGTGTCTTCCTGCTCGTGGGTGTCGCGGCGCTGCTGCCGTGGGCGGTCGAACGGATCGTGCGGGGGCTGCGCGGCGGCCCGCCGTCGTGGCAGTTCGCGGTGCGGCGCCTGCAACTCGACAGCGGCACCGCGAGCCGGGTGGTGTCCGGGCTGGTGATCGTGCTGGCGGGCACGATCCTGATCCAGGTCATGATCGCCTCGATCTCCACGAAGCAGACGCCGCACACCACGCCGGCCGGGATGGCGGCGGCGCCGGTCAAGGTGGCGACCGATACCGCGCACGAGGCCGACGTGCGGCAGCGACTGTCCGGTGTGGACGGTCTGAGCGCCGTGCACGGCCTCACCCAGCTGCACCTCCGTTCCGGGGACAAGGCGGGCCGGGGCGATTCCGCGATGGTCGGGGACTGCGCGGCGCTCGCGGTGCAGGGGAACATCGGCCCGTGCGCCGACGGCGACGTGTTCTACCTGCCGGAGCGGCAGCCGAAGAACGCGCCCGCGGTGGTGGATCCGCCGCCGTCGGGGACGATGCGGCTGGTCGGCTACAGCGCCGGAAGCACCGACGAGCCCCAGGACGGTCCACAATGGACTATCCCGGCCGGGGTCAAGGCGGTGCCGCCCGATCAGAGCGCGCAGTCGTACGGCGGCGGCACCTTGCTGGTCACGCCGGGCGCGCTGGGCGGGATCACCGTCCCGCAGGGAATGGTGGAGTTCTACGTCGGCGGCACCGGGGACGCCAAGGCGCTGTCCGACCGGGTCGCGGCCGCGGTGAGCCAGCTCGCCTGGCACGCCGAAGTCCGCAGCAGTGACCCGTACGCCGATTTCGCGAACAAGGACCAGCGGATGGTGGAGAGCTTCCGCGGCGTGCTGCTCACCGCGGCGCTGTTCGTGCTCGCGGTGGCCGCGATGAGCCTGCTCATGCTGTCCATCGAGCAGATCAGCGAACGGCGGCGGCCGCTGGCGGCGCTGTCCGCGGCGGGCGTGCCGCTCGGGGTGCTCGCGCGGGGATCGCTGTGGCAGACCGCGATCCCGGTCGTGGTCGGCGTGGTGCTCGCGGTGGCCGCGGGGCTCGGGCTCACCGCGCCGATCCTGCGGCTGGCGAACCTGCCGATGGTGGTCGACGGGGGAGTGCTCGCGGGGCTGGCCGGTGCCGCGGTGCTCGCGGTGCTGCTGGTGACGGCGCTGACCCTGCCG
Organism: Amycolatopsis sp. CA-230715; assembly: GCF_018736145.1. Classification (GTDB taxonomy): domain Bacteria; phylum Actinomycetota; class Actinomycetes; order Mycobacteriales; family Pseudonocardiaceae; genus Amycolatopsis. The sequence goes on along the minus strand of NZ_CP059997.1, from coordinate 1,642,044 downwards.
CTGCTGCGGCAGGTGACCAGGCTGGACGCGCTGCGCGCCGAGTGACCCACCCGGTTGGGGGAGTACCAACGCCGGCGCGCCGGCGTTGGTACTCCATAAGGGACGCGCCATCGCGTCAGGGCTCTCACAGGAGGTCGGATGCGCGTCGGCGCGGTGCTGGTGGCGGTACTGCTGACGGGTGGCGTCGCCGCGGGTTCTCCCGCGGCGACCCAGCAGCCGCCACCAGCCGATCCCGGTGATCTCCGGGTGGAGGCCGGGGTGGCGCCGGGCGCGGGGGTTCCTGATCCCCGCCCCGGCGAGGCCTTCGCCGATCCCAAGGTGGCCGATCTGCAGCGCACCGCGTCCGGTATCCAGCGCGAGCTCGGCGATCTCGCGGGACAGGTCAAGGCAGCGCAGGACGGGGTCGCCGCGGCGGGGGACAAGCTGCGGCTGGCGAAAGCGGACCGCGAGCGGGCGGACGCCGAGGTCGCGACCCAGCAGAAGGAGGTCGACGCGTTCTCGCGCGCGATCTTCACCGCGAAGGGGCGGCCGGGGAGCCTGCAGCTCATCCTCACCGCGGACAGCGCGAAGGACCTCCTCGACGGCGCGTCGATGCTCGCGAAGATCTCCGGGGACACCGACGTGAAGCTGCGCGCCGCGCTCGACCGGCACCGGCGGGCGGTGGCCGCGGAGGACCAGGCCGCGGGTGCGGAGCGGCAGGCCACCGCGCTCAAGGACGAAGTGGTCCGCCGCGACGGGGACGCGAGGAACCGCGCGGACGCCGTTTCGTCCGAGCTGCGCGGCCCGGCGGGCGCGGCGAACGAAGCGGTGATCGCGCAGCAGAAGGCCCAGCAGGAGCGCAATTCCCGGACTACCGCGAACTGGAAGGCCTACACCGACCGCCTCGCCGCGGCCGGGATCACGCCGCCGCCCGCGGTCGCGTTGCGGGATCCGGCGCACCTGCCCGCGCCGCTGACCGCGCTCACCGGAGCCGACGGCAGGCCGCAGCCGGGCGTGGCGCAGCTCAGTTCGGGCGGCCAGCGGCTTCTGGTGCTGCCGAAGGAAACCATCGGCGCGGTGACCGCCGCCGTCGGCGCGCTCGGGAGGCCGTTCGTGCCGCACGACGGTGGCGAAGGACCGGTGGCGTATTCGTGCGACGGGCTCGTGCGCTCGGTGTTCGGCGGCGCCGGGCTGCCGCTGCCCGCGGCGGCGGGGGAGCAGTTCGCCCGCGGGGTGCCCGCCGGGCAGGCCCAGCCCGGCGACCTGGTGTTCGTCGGACCTGCCAAGTACGGGGTGCAGTCCGTCGGCATCGTGCTCGACGAGCGCACCATGCTCGCGGCGGACGGCAGGCTCGCCGGTGTCGTGGTCACCGATCTGCCCGCCGGGGACAGCGTGCTCGGGTATTCGCGGCCGTCGCTCGGGGAACGCGCGTCGGCGCCGGTCCCGCAGCGCGCCGCGGGCGAGCTGACCTGGCGGTGCGGCGGTGTCGAACTCCCGCCCCGCCCGCAGGGCTCGGACCAGGCGGCCGGGGCGTGGGGCGGGTACCCGAACGGGCTCATCCCGTCGGCCGCGCTCTGTCCACTCGGGACGGGTTCGCACGTGCTGCGCTGCGACGCCGCGCAGTCGTTCCAGGCGCTTTCGCAGGCTTATGCCGGGGTGTTCGGCACGCCGATGTGCGTCACCGACTCCTACCGCACCTTCGCGCAGCAGGTCGACCTCTACCGCCGCAAGCCCTCGCTGGCCGCGGTACCGGGCACCAGCAACCACGGCTGGGGCCTCGCGGTCGACCTGTGCGGCGGCCCGGAGTCGTTCTCCTCTCCGCAGTACGCGTGGCTCGCCGCGAACTCCCGCGGGTTCGGCTGGGCCCATCCCGGCTGGGCGCGCGCGGGCGGTGGCCGCGAAGAACCCTGGCACTGGGAATACGCGGGCCGTTAGCCGAGCATGCGGTCGACCTCGTCGGACGCGGCGAGCACGAGGGTGCGCATCACCTGCTCCGCTTCGGCGGGGGCGCTCCGCGCGATCGCGTCGGCGACCGCGACGTGCCTGCTCAGCGCCGTCGGATCGGGGTGCTCCGGCATCAGGTGCTGTTCGACCCTGCCGCGCAGCACCTCCGCGGTCACGTGCGCGAGATGGGCGAACATGTCGTTGCCGGACGAGGTCAGCACGAGCCGGTGGAACTCGATGTCCGCGGTGACGAACTCGGCGATGTCGGTCGCGGCGACCATCTGGTCGGAGATCTCGCGCAGCCGGTCCTTCTGCTGCGGAGTGGCGGTGCGGGCGGCGAGTGCGGCAGCCGCGGGTTCCACGGCGGCCCGCAGCTGGGCGAGCTGGTTCAGCTGGCGCACGCGCTGCCGCCCGGCGAGGCGCCAGCGGATGAGCAGCGGGTCGAACACGTTCCACGTCTCCGGCGGGCGCACGGTGACCCCGACCTTGGGCCTGCTCTGCACCATGCCGAGCGTCTCGAGCACGCGGATCGCCTCGCGCGCCACCGTTCTCGACACCGTGTGCGCCGCGGTCAGCTCGTCGATGCGCAGCACCGTTCCCGCGGGGTACTCGCCACTGGTCAGTGCCGCGCCGAGGGTGTCGAGCAGGTGTCCGTGCAGGCCGCGTGGACGGGTCAAGACGTCAGCCTTTCGCCAGTGTTCACCGGGCGCCGGCCGGACCAGGGCGCCCGAGCCGGCTGGCGTACAGCTTGACCCACCGCGCGGCCTCGTCACCCCGGTGGGGCCGACTGCTCGGTGGTGATCTTGCGGTAGTTCCCCGGGGCGATCGGGCCGCATCTTCGCAGGTCACCCGTTCGGGTTACTTCTGATGGCCGTGGTGACCGGAATTGTCGGTGGTCGCCCCTAGCGTCGTTCCCAGCAGCTGCCGCACCCGTGGAAACGACGTTGGGAGGACTGGCATGGACAGCTCGGTGGGCCCCGTGGACGAGGGCACGATGGTGATCGACTGCGATCGGTGCGAGGTCAGGGGCGACGCCTGTGCCGACTGCGTGGTCAGCGTGCTGCTGGGCGCGCCGCCGGAGATCGAATGGGACTCCAGCGAGCGGCTCGCGGTCGACGCGCTCGCCGAGGCGGGCATGGTGCCGCGGCTGCGGCTGGTGCCAGCGGAGCCGGAGCGCCGGCTCCGCGCGGGCTGACCTGGCGGAGAGAGGGCCAGGAAGGGGCGCTGACACGCCCGGAGGGGAAGAAACTGACGCGGAGCGACGAGTGGTCGATCCGATCAGGCGAACGGTCTATACCACTATCGGTCCCACTCTGTTAGCCCAGTCACACTCGGCTATTCGGCGCTGGTCCGATGGTGTGTCAGCGATGGAACCCGGGGATTTTCACTACGCATGGTGGACGAGCGGGCCACTCTTTCGTAACCTGGCCGAGATCTCGCGCCTGGTAGCCGTGTCCACCAAGGTCCGGCGACGCGGGATTGCCGCCGAGGCAGCTTTGTCGGGGAGCTGTACCGGAGAACCACCGGGCATTCCAGTCGCGGTACAGCCGTGCCGGGAACCGGTGGGGAAGGATGCGTCACGCCGCGGGCCGCACGGTGCCGCGGTGGAGTGTGGAGAGGGCCCCCGACCTCTTCACCGGCGAAGTCCGGTCGGTGGCCGACGAGCAAAGGAGACACGCGCGGCGTGCAGTCGCAACCTGTGAAGCGCGTGGTATCAGGAGCACTGGCAGCGGGCGCCGTCATCGCGGCCGTCAGCATCGTCCAGTCACCGGCCACCGCCGTTCCCGCCCCCGCCCCCCAGACCCCTCCCCCCGCTGACTCCGGCGACGCGCTCGCGAAGTACCGCGATCTCGCCGCGAAGGCCGAGCGCCTCAACGAGGACTACCTCAAAGCCCAGGACGACCTCAAGGCCAAGCAGGGTGACCTCGACAAGGCAGGTGCCGATGTCGAGGCCGCGAAGAAGTCCGGCGAAGACGCCAAGGTCAACGAGCAGCGCTACCGCGTCGACGTCGACAAGTTCGCCGACGCCTCGTTCACCGGCGGCGCGCCGCTGAACAAGCTGTCCGCGTTGCTCACCGGCACCTCCACGCAGGACTTCCTCGACCGGTCCTCCGCGCTCGAGATCCTCGCCTCCGAGAAGAACGCCGCGCTCGGCCGCCTTTCCGGCGCCGTGAAGCAGGCCGCCGACGCCCAGGCGCTGGCCACCGACGCGCAAGGCCGCGCGCAGGCGGCCAGGGACGCGGCCGCGAAGCTCACCGAAGACATCGCGGCGCAGAAGAAGGTCCTCGACGACCAGAAGGCCGATCTCGAGAAGACCAGCAACAGCTTGAGTGCCGCGCAGAAGGCGTCGCAGAAGGACACCGGCGGCGCGATGCCGGACATCAAGAACGCCGGTCCCGCGGCGGCCGCGGCGATCCAGGCGGCACAGTCGAAGCTGGGCAGCGCGTACGTGTGGGGTGCCACCGGCCCGAGCACGTTCGACTGCTCCGGGCTGACCATGTGGGCCTACAAACAGGCCGGGATCACCATCCCCCGGTCCAGCCGCGCGCAGTCGACGTTCGGCACCCCGGTCGACCGCTCGCAGCTGCAGCCCGGCGACCTGGTGTTCTACTACTCGCCGGTCTCGCACGTCGGCATCTACATCGGCGACGGCAAGATGATCCACGCCCCCACCTCGGGTGACGTCGTGAAGATCTCGCCGCTGCAGTCGCAGTACAGCGGTGCCCGCCGCGTCGCCTGACGCCGGTCGCACTGGAGTTCGCGCCCGCGAGGGGCGCTGGTCACGATCGCGTGACCGGCGCCCCTCGCGCGTTTTCCGGGCGCGGTAGCCTCCGACGGTGCCGCGTACCCTCCTGCTGACCAACGACTTCCCGCCACGGTCGGGAGGGATCCAGAACTACCTCAACTCCTTCGCGACGCGTTTGCCCGCCGACGATCTCGTCGTCTACGCCCCGTCGTGGGAAGGCCGTTCCGGCTCGCACGTCGAGTTCGACGCCGAGGCCGCGTTCGAGGTGGTCCGCCACCCGACCTCCCTCATGTTGCCCGCCCCCGACGTGCTGCGGCGCGCGAAGGACATCATGCGCGCCAACCGGTGCGAGACGGTGTGGTTCGGCGCGGCCGCTCCGCTCGCGCTGCTGGCCCAGCCGCTCCGGAACGCGGGCGCGCGGCGGATCGTCGCGTCGACGCACGGGCACGAGGTCGGCTGGTCGATGCTCCCCGCCGCACGGCAGGCGTTGCGGCGCATCGGCGACACCACGGACGTGATCACCTACGTCAGCAAGTACACGCGGGGCCGGTTCGCGGCCGCGTTCGGGCCGATGGCGGGTCTCGAGCACCTTCCGTCCGGTGTGGACACCGAGCTGTTCCGCCCCAACGACGGCGCCCGCGAGGAGATCCGCCGCAGGCACGGGCTCGGCGACCGGCCGACCGTGGTGTGCGTGTCGCGCCTGGTGCCCCGCAAGGGACAGGACATGCTGGTGCGCGCGATGCCGAGGCTGCGCGCGCGGATCCCGGACGTGGCGCTGCTGCTCGTCGGCGGCGGCCCGTACCGGAAGAAGCTCGCCGCCATGATCGGCCAGCTCGGGGTTTCGGACAGCGTGGTGATGACCGGTTCGGTGCCGTGGAAGGAACTTCCCGCGCACTACGCGGCGGGCGACGTGTTCGCGATGCCCGCCCGCACCAGGGGCAAGGGCCTCGACGTGGAGGGGCTCGGGCTCGTCTACCTCGAAGCCTCGGCGACCGGATTGCCGGTCGTGGCGGGCAATTCCGGCGGTGCCCCGGAAACCGTGCTGGACGAGGTGACCGGGCACGTGGTGGACGGCCGCGCACTCGGCCAGCTCGAAGAGACGCTCGCCGCGCTGCTGATGGACCCGACGCGGGCGAAGCGGATGGGCGAGGCCGGGCGGCGGTGGGTCGGCGAGAACTGGCGGTGGGACGTGCTCACCCGGCGTCTGACGAGCCTGCTGGAGGGCGAGCCCGCCACCGCGATCCGGTGACTCAGCCTTCCCGCACGGCGGGGTGGCGCGGATCGTCCACGCGCACCACGAGATCGGCCAGGCCGACCGGGTTCACCTCGTCTTCGTAGCGGGCGAACGCGGGCAGCGCCCACGCTTCTTCATCGGGCAGCCGCCTGCGGAGCGCGCCGGGCGAGAGCCACAGGTGCACGGCGAGGTCGAACGGCAGCCCGGCGCCGAGGAGGAATTCCCCGTCGACGAGCAGCACGCCGCCCGCCGCGAGTTCGGTGCGGGGCAGTCGGGTGGCGCGGTCACGCTCGGCGTCCCACAGCGCGGGCAGCACGGCACCGGAGCCGTCCGGTTCGAGTGGGCCGAGCACCTCCCGGCGGAGCGCGTTCGTGTCGAGCCAGCTCAGGTAGCGCTCGTCGGGATCATGGCGTCCCCGTTCGAAGCGCAGCGACGCCGGGCGCAGGAAGTCGCGCGCGGAGACGTGGAGCGCCGGGCGCCCGCGAACGCGTAGCGGCTCGACGAGCGAACCGGCGAGGAGCCGCGGCCCGTCCCCGGCGCCGTCGATCGCGACCCTTGTCCACCGCCGGTCGCGCTCGGTGATCAACTCGGTCAGCTCGGCGACGAGCAGCTCCGGGGAAATCGGCCGGTAGCGCATCAGGATGCGGGCCGGTGAACGGGTTTCGCGAGCATGGCCGCAGGTTAGCAACGCGGCACAGTTTCGTGACACTGCGTCAAAAGAGGCGCCACGAGGGTGTGATTCATCTGACTCTTCTCGTGCTTGCTCCCGGCGGCCCGCGGTGCCGCCCGGTCCGGTCGCGTGCCCGATCTCGCCTGGTCACACCCGCCGAAGCGGGGGATCGCGGCGGCTCGGCGGCGTCGAACCCGACGAACGTCGCGCGATCGCGGTGATGCGACGATGGCCGAGTGGGCAAAGAAGTGCGGAACACCGCCGAAACCCGTTGGCAGGTAGGCGTTTCCCGAACCGTGCCACACGTGCTGGGGGACGCTTGGGACTTCCTGGTCGGCCGTGACGGGGTGCAGATCTGGCTGGGACCGGGTACCGAGCTGCCGCGCGAGGGCGGGGTCAGCTACGAGACCGCGAACGGCACGACCGGGAAGGTCGACCGGTTCACCCCGCGCGAGGCGGTGCGGCTGACCTGGCGGCCGAAGGACTGGGAGCACGACTCGACGGTGCAGCTCACGGTCAGCGCGGCCGGGCAGAAGACGGTCGTGAAGTTCGAGCAGGACCGCCTCGCCGACGCCGACGAACGCGCGGAGCAGCGCGCGTACTGGACCGATGTGATCGAGCACCTCACCGCCGCGCTGGCCGAACGCTGACGGTTAGGGTGCACGGCGTGCGCCCCGACGAACTGCTGGCACTCGACGCCCGCCACGTGTGGCACCCCTACGGCGCGATGCCGGGCAAGGTCGCGCCGCTCCTGGTCACCGAGGCCGCCGGGGTCCGGCTGACGCTCGCGGACGGCCGCGAACTCGTCGACGGCATGTCCTCGTGGTGGGCGGCGATCCACGGCTACCGGCACCCGGTGCTGGACGCGGCGCTGGCCGAGCAGGCGGGGCGGATGAGCCACGTGATGTTCGGCGGCCTGACGCACGAACCCGCGATCCGGCTGGCCCGCGAGCTGGTCGACCTCACCCCGGACGGCCTCGAGCACGTGTTCCTGTGCGACTCGGGATCGGTTTCGATCGAGGTCGCGGTGAAGATGTGCCTGCAGTACTGGCATTCGCTCGGCCGCGGGGGCAAGCGGAAGCTGCTGACCTGGCGCGGCGGCTACCACGGCGACACCTTCCACCCGATGAGCGTGTGCGATCCCGAGGGCGGGATGCACGCGCTGTGGCGCGGCACGCTGCCGGAGCAGGTGTTCATGCCCGCGCCGCCAGCCGGTTTCGACGCGCCGGTTGAACAGTCCTATGTGGACACGATGGCGGCCGCCGTCGAACGGCACGTCGACGAGTTGGCCGCGGTGATCGTCGAGCCCGTGGTGCAGGGCGCGGGCGGGATGCGCTTCCACCACCCCGGTTACCTGCGCGCACTGCGGGAGATCACCGAGGCCGCGGGCGTGCTGCTGATCTTCGACGAGATCGCGACCGGGTTCGGGCGCACCGGCGCGCTGTTCGCCGCGGAGCACGCCGGCGTCACCCCGGACGTGCTGTGCGTCGGCAAGGCGCTCACCGGCGGGTACCTGACGATGGCGGCGGCGCTGTGCACACCGGAGATCGCCGACGGGATCTCGGAGGGCGAGGTCCCGGTACTCGCGCACGGTCCGACGTTCATGGGGAACCCGCTGGCGTCCTCGGTGGCGCTCGCGTCGATCGGGCTGCTGCGGGAGCGGGACTGGGCCGCGGACGTGCGGCGGATCGAGACCGCCCTGATCGAGGGGCTCGACGAGGCACGGGCCGTCGACGGCGTGCGCGACGTCCGGGTACTCGGTGCGATCGGCGTGCTCCAGCTCGATCACCCGATCGACATGGCGGCCGCCACGAAAGCGGCAACCGACAGCGGTGTGTGGCTGCGGCCGTTCCGCGATCTCGTCTACGCGATGCCGCCGTACGTGTGCGAAGACGCGGACGTCGCCGCGATCGCCAATGCGATGCTCGCGGTCGCTTCGCAAGCCTGATCGGCGAACCGGGGCTCGATTTCACCCGATCCGATGTGACGCCGACCACTGGGAGCGTCGCCGTCACGCCCGGTCGTGGCCGATTCCGATCTTCGCTCGAAAGAGTGAGACGTAACACACTTTTTGTCCGCTTTGTCCTCTCAACACGCTGCTCACCTGTGACGACACTGCGTGAACCCAAACATGAAGGAAACTTACATAACAGACATTTGAGGCGTTTTTCGGTTACCTGGGCACCTACGGGCCGTCACTGCCGCCGGCACGGCGCAGCACATCCACCCCGCGTATCGAACCCAGATCACGGAGGCGCGAATGATCGACACCGCAGGCAGCAGCAGGCCCACCGGGCCACCAGGCAGCGGCCAAGGCGACCCCACCGGCACCACCCGCTGGCGCACCGCGCTCGACAACCTCCGCCACGACGTCCCCGCTTCGCTCGTGGTGTTCCTCGTCGCGGTCCCGCTGTCGCTCGGGATCGCACTGGCCTCCGGCGCGCCGATCGTCGCCGGGCTCATCGCGGCCGTCGTCGGCGGTATCGTCGCCGGGCTGTGCGGCGGCTCCGCACTGCAGGTCAGCGGGCCTGCCGCGGGCCTGACCGTGATCATGGCGGAGACCATCAACCAGTTCGGCTGGGTCGCGACGTGCGCCATCACGGCGGCCGCGGGCGTGGTGCAGATCCTGCTCGGGCTGAGCCGGATCGCGCGCGCCGCGCTGGCCATCTCGCCCGCCATCGTGCACGGCATGCTCGCCGGTATCGGCGTCACGATCGTGCTCGCGCAGATGCACGTCGTCCTCGGCGGCAAGGCGCAGAGCTCGCCGATCGACAACCTCCTCGAACTCCCGCGCCAGGTCGTGGAGCACCACGACAAGGCGGTGCTGATCGGACTGCTGACCATCGCGATCCTGCTCGTCTGGGGGAAGCTGCCGAAGGCGATCCGCGTGGTGCCCGGCCCGCTCGCGGCCGTCGTGGGGGTCACCGTGCTCGCCTCGGTCGCCAATTTCGACATCGCGCGCGTCGAGGTGCCCGCGAACCTGCTGGACATCTCGTTCGTGCCGAGGATGCCCGGCGGCAGCGTCTGGGACATCGGCCTCGCCGTGGTGACGATCGCGCTCGTGGCGAGCGTGGAGAGCCTGCTTTCGGCCGTCGCGATCGACAAGCAGCACACCGGCCCGCGCTCCAACCTCAACCGCGAGCTGGTCGGGCAGGGCCTGGCGAACATGGCGTCGGGCTCGCTCGGCGGCCTTCCGGTCACCGGCGTCATCGTGCGCGGGTCCACCAACGTCCAGTCCGGCGCGCGCACCAGGGCCTCGGCGATCCTGCACGGGTTCTGGATCCTGCTGTTCGTGGTGGCGCTTTCCGGGCTGCTGCAGAACATCCCGCTCGCCGCGCTCGCCGGCCTGCTCGTGCACGTCGGCGCCAAACTGGTCAACGTCGCGCACATCAAGGAGGTCTTCCGGCACGGCGACCTGGCCGTCTACCTGGTGACGCTGCTCGGGGTCGTGGCGCTCGACCTGCTCACCGGCGTGCTGATCGGCATCGGGGTGGCCGCGGTGCTTATGCTGCGGCGGCTGCTGTGGTCCGGCATCCACGCCGAGCGCGACGGCGAGCAGTGGCGCGTCGTCGTCGAAGGCGCGCTCGCGTCGCTGTCGATCCCGAGGCTGTCCACGGTGCTCGGCACCATTCCGCGCGGCAGCACGGTGACCCTGGAACTCGTCGTCGACTACCTCGACCACGCCGCGTTCGACGCGCTGTCCACCTGGCAGCACGCGCACGAGGCGGCGGGCGGCACGGTGATCGTCGACGAGGTCGGCCACCCCTGGTTCGCGCAGGGCAAGTCGGGGGAGCCGACGGTGACCCGCTCGGCGGCGCACCGCATCGTGCCGAGGTGGTTCGCGCCGTGGTCGGAATGGCAGCGCGTGCACGAGGACTCCGACGAGGTGGTCCCCGCGCAGCGGACCTCGTCGCCGAGTTCGATGCGGCGCGGCATGCTGGAATTCCAGCGCCGCACCGCGGACCTGGTGAAGCCGACGCTGACGAAGCTCGCCGATTCGCAGTCCCCGGAGACGCTGTTCATCACCTGCGGCGACGCCAGGATCGTGCCGAACCTGATCACCACCAGCGGGCCGGGCGACCTGTTCACGGTCCGCAACATCGGCAACCTGGTCCCGGACCACGCGGTGTGCGCCGCGGGCGAGGACACCTCGATCGGGGCCGCCGTGGAGTTCGCGGTCGACGTGCTGAAGGTGCGCGAAGTGGTGGTGTGCGGGCATTCCTCGTGCGGTGCGATGTCGGCACTGCTCAACGGCGCCCCCGAGGACGCGCCCGCGCTGCGGTCCTGGCTCAAGCACGCCGAGCCGAGCGTGGCCAGGGCGAAGGTCGACCCGCCGATCGCGATCGACGGGACGCCGCCGGAGCGGCCGGGCGACCGGCTGGCCCTGCACAACGTGCTGGAGCAGCTCGACCGGCTGCGCCGGTACCCCTCGGTGGCCCGTGCGGAGGCGCGTGGCGAGCTGGAGCTCGTCGGGATGTACTTCGACGTGGGCGCCGCCGGGGTGCACCTGTACGACGCGAAGACCGGATCGTTCCACTCTTCGGCGCCGGTACTACTGTGAAGTTCCGTGAGCATGCTGGTGGTGACGGGCACCGGGACCGGAGTCGGCAAGACCGTGGCGACCGCGGCGATGGCCGCGCTGGCCACGGCCGACGATCGTAAGGTCGCGGTCCTCAAGCCCGCGCAGACCGGAGTACGGCCGGACGAGCCGGGTGACATCGCGGAGGTCACTCGGCTCGCCGGTGCGGTGACCACGCGCGAGCTGCGGCGATACCCCGATCCGCTGTCGCCGGAGGCCGCCGCCCGCCGCTCGGGCGGCGAGACCGTCAAACCGGGCGAGATCGCGAGCGCGGCCACGGAACTCGACGCCGCCCACGACCTCGTGCTGATCGAGGGCGCGGGCGGGCTGCTGGTGCGGTTCGACGAGAGCGGCAGCACCCTGGCCGACGTGGCGTGGGCGCTCGGCGCGCTCGTGCTCGTCGTCGCCGAAGCCGGTCTCGGCACGTTGAACGCGACCGCGTTGACCTCGGAGGTCGCCACCAAGCGCGGGCTCAACGTGGCCGGGGTGATCATCGGCTCCTGGCCGTCCGAACCGGACCTCGCGGCCTGGTCGAACGTGCCGGACCTGCCGGTCGCCGCGGGTGCCCCGCTGCTGGGCGCGCTGGAGGAAGGCATGGGCTCGCTGCCGAGGCCGGAGTTCGCCGCGGCGGCGCGGCGCGGCCTGTCGCCGTGGTTCGGCGGCGAGTTCGACCCGGAGCGGTTCGCCGGGAGCACCTCCGCGCAGCGGTGAGCGGATCACCGTGCGAAGTGACGCGCATCGCTTTGCGTGACGCCGTCCGTCGGGCACGATGGTGCCGACTTCGTGCCGCCGCCAGGAGGAGCGACCCGTGACGACAGCGCCCGAACAGACCAGCCCGGCCGCCGCGACGGCGGACGTGCTCGCCGTCGCCAGGGAGCAGGTGCTCGAACGCGGGACCGGGCTCACCGAGGAGCAGCTCCTCGCGGTGCTGCGGCTCGGAGACGACCGGCTCACCGAATTGCTGGCGCTGGCGCACGAGGTGCGGATGCGCTGGTGCGGTCCCGAAGTCGAGGTCGAGGGCATCATCAGCCTCAAGACCGGCGGCTGCCCCGAAGATTGTCATTTTTGCAGCCAGTCCGGCCGTTTCCCGACGCCGGTCCGCTCGGCCTGGCTCGACATCCCCGGGCTGGTCAAGGCGGCGCGGCAGACCGCGGAGACCGGCGCGACGGAGTTCTGCATCGTCGCCGCCGTCCGCGGCCCCGACGCCAGGCTGATGTCACAGGTGCGCGACGGGATCGAGGCGATCCGCGAGGACGGCAACGACATCCAGATCGCCTGCTCGCTCGGCATGCTGACGCAGGCGCAGGTCGACGAGCTGGTCGGGATGGGCGTGCACCGCTACAACCACAACCTGGAGACCGCGCGGTCCCACTTCCCCGAGGTGGTCACGACGCATACCTGGGAAGAGCGCTGGGAGACGCTGCGCATGGTGCGCGAGGCGGGCATGGAGGTGTGCTGCGGCGGCATCATCGGCATGGGGGAGACCGTCGAGCAGCGCGCGGAGTTCGCCGCGCAGCTCGCCGAGCTCGGTCCCGACGAGTGCACGATGAACTTCCTGATCCCGCAGCCCGGCACGCCGTACGAGAACTACGAGGTGGTCGAGGGCAAGGACGCGCTGCGGACCGTCGCCGCGTTCCGGCTGGCCATGCCGCGCCCGCTGATCCGGTTCTCCGGCGGCCGCGAGCTGACCTTCGGCGATCTCGGCACGAAGAAGGGCATGCTCGGCGGGATCAACGCGATCATCGTCGGCAACTACCTGACCAACCTCGGCCGCCCGGCGAGCAAGGACCTCGAAATGCTCGACGAGCTCAGCATGCCGGTCAAGGCGCTGAGCGACACGTTGTGACCGAGTATTGCGTCCACTGTGGACAGCCGGAGGACGGGGGCGCGCACCCGTCCTGCCGCAACCCGAGGACCGCGCTGGAGCCGCCGAGGTTCTGCCCTGCCTGCGCGCGCCGCATGATCGTCCAGGTGACCCCGGTCGGCTGGGCCGCGAAGTGCAGCCGACACGGTGAAGTGACCAGCGACGCCACGGGTTAGTCTCGTCCCCGTACGTGACGAAGGGGAGGGGTAGAGGTGGCCGACACGACGGGCACGCCGATGGAGGCGAGCGGGTCGGTTTACGGCGAACTCCCGCCCCCGCCGTGGTTCGCCCTGCCGCAGGAACGGCCGAAGGTCGTGGTCAAGGCCGATCTGCTGCCCGCGGTCACCGTGCTGTCGACGGTGGGGCTGCTCGGCATCCCGCTCGGCTGGCTGTGGTCGCGGCTCGCGCCGCCGGAGCGCTTCCGGATCGTGTCGCTGACCGAGAAACCGGTGCCGCTGCAGCTGGAGAGCTGGCACCACTTCGACGACCTCGCGATCTTCGCGCTGCTCGGCCTCGGCATCGGGCTGTTCACCGGCGCGCTCCTGTGGCTGCTGCGGGAACGCCGCGGGCCGGTGGTGCTGGTCGCCGGGCTGCTCGGCGGCCTCGTCGCGGGTTGGCTGGCGTCGCTGCTCGGGCCAGGTCTGTTCGCGGGCTGGGTCTATCCGGCGCCGTCGCCGCCAAGGCTCGGTGACGTCGTGACGCAGGCGCCGGTGCTCGACACGTTGTGGGTGCTCCTCGCGATGCCGCTGGGCACCGCGCTCGTCTACGGGCTGCTCGCCGCGTGGAACGGGCGGGAGGATCTCGGCCGCAGGCTGGGGTGAAATCCGCGAACCCGCCACGGGCTGTCGGTCCCCCTCGTTAGCATGGCCACGACGACGTGGGGAGGCGGCGCGTGCCGGACGAAGTGGAAGTCAAGTCCACCAGCAGGATGAAGTTCCCGGGGATCAGCCCCCGTGCCTACGAACACCCCGCCGACCGCGGGGCGCTCGCCTCGTTGCGGGCGGTACCGGGGTTCGCGCAGGTGCTCAGGGCGGTGTCCGGGTTCTACACCGAGCGGGGCGAGCGGCTGATGGCGCTCGCGTCGCACATCAGGGTCGGGCCCAAGCAGTACCCGGCGCTGGAGAAGATCCGGCACGAGTGCGCGGAGACCCTCGACCTGGCCGCGGTGCCGGCCGTGTTCGTCGCGCGGGACGCGCAGGCGCACGCGATGACCATCGGCATGGACGAGCCGTTCATCGTGCTCACCACCGGCCTGCTGAACCTGACCGACGCGGAAGGGCTCCGCTTCGTCCTCGGCCACGAGATGGGCCACGTGCTGTCCGAGCACGCGGTGTACAAGACGATGCTGATGCGGCTGATCAGCATCCAGGCCAGCATGTCGTTCATGCCGGTCAGCGCGCTCGGCATCCGGGTGATCATCGCGGCGCTGAACGAGTGGTACCGCAAGGCCGAGCTGTCCTGCGACCGCGCCGGCCTGCTGTGCAGCCAGGACCCGACCGCCGCGCTGCGCGCGTCGATCCAGTTCGCCGGCGGGATCGATCCGTCCCAAGTGGACATTCCGTCGTTCCTGCAGCAGGCGAGCGAGTACGAGTCCGTCGAGGACATCAGGGACAGCTTCCACAAGCTGCGGTTCGTGGAGACCCAGTCCCATCCGTTCGCGGTGGTGCGATCCGCGCAGTTGCAGAAGTGGGCCGCTTCGCCGGAGTACCGGGACATCCTCGCCGGGAACTACCCGCGCCGCGCCGACGACGAACCGTCGAGCACCTGGAAGGACGATGTCAAGGCGGCGGCCAAGTCCTACAAGGATTCGTTCGCCGAGTCCACGGACCCGCTCGCCAAGGTGTTCAGCGATGTCGGCGAGGCGGTGGCGGGCGCCGCGGGCAAGATGTGGAACAAGTTCGGCACCAATGGGGACACCTCCGCGAACTGACCGCCACGAGTCCTCCGCGCCTCGAAAGTGGCTTCAGAGCGACACTTTTGGCCCTTGTTGTCGTGCGGCCCGGGTTGCCGATGCCCTGAAGGTGGCCTTCGGGGCGGTAGATGCCCTGAAAGCCACCTTCGGGGCGTTGCGCTGCGGAGAGAATCAAGTGCTCAGTTGAGGCTGGACGGGCCGCTGAGCCGGGGGAGTTCGGCGGGCGGTGCCGGGACGGCGCGCAGCCTCGACAGGAACCCGGCTTCCCGCGTCAGCAGCTGGCAGGCGATGCGGAGGCGGCGCAGCGGGTGCGTCTCTTCGAGTAGCCGCTGCCGGTCGCCCAGGGGCAGCAGGCAGTCGGCGGCCAGCAGGTAGGCGAGTTCGTCGATCTTCGCGTCCTCGCCGGGGGCACTCCAGTCACCGGTGTTCCACGCGGATTCGCAGTACCGCCGGTGTGCCTCGCGGGTGACGTCGGCGAGCTGGCCCGCGGCTTCGACGGTCCTGGGCGCGAGCGGTTCGTCGTCGACCCATCGCACGGTGCCGAGCAGGTAGGGCGCCGCGGTCGGGTCGACGTCGAGCAGCCGGAACCGGCGCCCGCCGGTGATGATGATGTCGAACCGGCCGTCGGGCAGGCGTTCCGCTTCCCGCAGCACGGCTTCGCAGCCGACCGTCTCGACGTGTTCGACGGTGTCGACCTCGCGCATCGCGGCCGAGCGCAGCGCGACGATGCCGAAGCGGCGGTCGGGCACCGTGCCGGTCACCAGGTCGACGGCGAGCTGCCGGTACCGCGGCTCGAACAGGTGCAGCGGCAGGTTCGTGCCCGGCAGCAGCACCGTCTGCAACGGGAACAGGGGCAGTGTCGCCCCCGCTCTGCCTGCTGGTGCTTGCTCGGTCACGCACCCCACCATATGGCGAAGAACGGGCCCATGCTCGCTGGCTGCGGTCAGCGCGTGCCCGCGGGTGGCCGGAACACCGCGAACGGGTCGGTCACCTGCATTCCGTCGCCGGTGAACGAATACAGCGCGGCGGGCCGCCCGCCGGAGCGGCCGGACGGCGCCATCGCGCCGGTGGCCGAGAGCAGGCCGCGCCGCGACAGCACGCGCTGCAGGTTCGTCGCGGAAACCTTGTACCCGAGCGCCGCGGAATACAGGCCGCTGAGCGCGGAAATGGTGAACTCCGCCGGTGCCAGCGCGAAACCGAGATTCGTGTAGCACAGCTTGGAGCGCAGCCGGTCGCGAGCGCGCAGCACGATCGACTCGTGGTCGAACGCGGTGCGCGGGAGGTCGTCGACGGGGTGCCAGCCGGTGTCCTCGGGGACCTCGGGGTCGACGTCGGAGGGCACCAGTGCGACGAACGCGGTCGCGACCACCCTCGGGCCGGGCACCCGGTCCGGCGCGCTGAACACCGCGAGCTGCTCGACGTGCTGGAGCTGGCGGACGTCGACCTTCTCCGCGAGCTGGCGCCGGATGGAGGTTTCGACGTCCTCGTCGGGGCGGAGCCTGCCGCCGGGAAGCGACCAGCGGCCGAGGTGCGGATCGAGCGCGCGGCGCCACAGCAGCACCTGGAGTGTGTCGCAGCGCACCTGAAGTACCGCGCCCAAAACCTCGTGTGCCAGGGGGGCGTGGGTGTTAATATGGCTTCGCACGGTTTTCGATTATAAGACGAAAACCTAGGCGAGGTCCAGGAGGGCCAAGACCATGACGAGCACTATCCAGGCGAACGACCTGACGCCCTTCGACGGCGTCGAGCCGGACGAGGCGTGGGCCGAGGAGGTGCGACGGCTGGCACGCGAGCGCGATGCGGTGCTGCTGGCGCACAACTACCAGGTTCCCGCGATCCAGGACATCGCCGACCACACCGGTGACTCCCTCGCGCTGAGCCGCATCGCGGCCGCGAGCGACGCCTCCACAATCGTCTTCTGCGGTGTCCACTTCATGGCGGAGACCGCGAAGATCCTGGCACCGGAGAAGACCGTCCTCATCCCGGACGCGCGGGCGGGATGCTCGCTCGCCGACTCCATCACCGGCGCCGACCTGCGGGCCTGGAAGGCGCAGCACCCCGGCGCGGTCGTGGTCTCCTACGTCAACACGACCGCGGAGGTGAAGGCGGAGACCGATATCTGCTGCACCTCGTCGAACGCGGTCGACGTGGTCGCCTCCATCCCCGCCGACCGGGAGGTCCTCTTCTGCCCCGACCAGTTCCTCGGCGCGCACGTCAAGCGGGAAACGGGCCGGGAGAACCTGCACGTCTGGGCGGGCGAGTGCCACGTGCACGCCGGGATCAACGGCGCGGAACTGGCCGAGCGCGCCGCCGAATCACCCGACGCGGACCTGTTCATCCACCCCGAGTGCGGCTGCGCCACCTCGGCGCTCTACCTCGCCGGGGAGGGCACCGTGGACCCCGGCCGGGTCAAGATCCTCTCCACCGGCGACATGGTGCACTCGGCGCGCGCGACGAACGCGACGGAGGTGCTGGTGGCCACCGAGGTCGGCATGCTGCACCAGCTCCGCAAGGCCGCGCCGGAGATCGACTTCCGCGCGGTGAACGACCGCGCCTCCTGCCGGTACATGAAGATGATCACGCCCGCGGCGCTGCTGCGGTGCCTGCGCGACGGGCTCGACGAGGTCCACGTCGATCTCGAAACCGCCGCGAAGGCCGAAGCCTCGGTGCAGCGGATGATCGAGATCGGGCAGCCGGGCGGCGGGGAATGACCGGCAGAGCGGAGGGCCCGGTGACCACTGTGGTTCCTTCCTGCGAGGCGAAAACTCGGCACGCCAACGGTTCCGCCTGCTGGGAAGCGCGCGCGGACCTGGTGGTGGTGGGCAGCGGGGTGGCCGGGCTGACCGCCGCGCTGCACGCGCAGGCGCGTGGCCTGCGGGTGCTCGTGGTGACGAAGGGCGAGGTCGTCGACGGCAACACCCGGTGGGCGCAGGGCGGGGTCGCCGTGGTGCTCGACGACCAGCACGACGAGGGCGATTCGGTGCGCAAGCACACCGAGGACACCCTGGTCGCCGGTGCGGGGCTGTGCGACGCCGACGCGGTGCGCGCGATCCTCGACGGTGGCCCGTCCGCGGTGAAGCGGCTGCGCACGGCGGGCGCGCGGTTCGACCGCGAAACCTCCGGACTGCTCGCGCGGGCAAGGGAGGGCGGGCACACCGCGTTCCGCGTGATCCACGCCGGTGGGGACGCCACCGGCGCCGAGGTCGAGCGCTCACTGGTGGCCGAGGCGACCGGGCACCGGCTGCCGGTGCTGGAGCACCACGTGGCGGTCGACGCGCTGAAGGCGCCTTCCGGGGAGATCGCCGGGGTGCGCGTGCTCGACCCGAACGGCGTGCCCGGCGTCCTGCGCGCCCCCGCGGTCCTGCTCGCCACCGGCGGGATCGGGCAGCTCTACCAGGCCACGTCGAATCCCGAGATCGCCACCGGGGACGGGCTCGCGCTCGCGCTGCGCGCCGGTGCCACCGCGGCCGACGTCGAGTTCGTGCAGTTCCACCCGACGGTGCTGTACACTCCCGGCGCCCGCGGCCGCTGCCCGCTGGTCACCGAGGCGGTGCGCGGCGAGGGCGCGATCCTGCTCGACGCCACCGGCGCGCGCGTGATGGCGGGGGTGCACCCGCTGGCGGACCTCGCCCCGCGCGACGTGGTGTCCGGCGCGATCACGCGTCATCTCGCGGCGGCGCCCGGCGGCGTCGGCGACCACGTGTTCCTGGACGCGACCGGTGTACCGGGATTCGCGAAGCGCTTTCCCACCGTGTACGCCGCGTGCCGGAAGATCGGCGTCGACCCGGTCGCCGAACCGATCCCGGTGACGCCGGCCGCGCATTTCGCGTGCGGGGGCGTGGTCACCGACGCCGGTGGCAGGACCGCGGTCCGCGGCCTGTACGCGGCGGGCGAGGTCGCGCGCACCGGGCTGCACGGCGCGAACCGGCTCGCGTCCAACAGCTTGCTCGAAGGGCTTGTCGTCGGCGAGCGCGCCGCGGCTTCGGTCGCGGCCGATCTCGCGGCGGGGGTGCTCGCCGACCCGCGGTCGGGGCGGATCGGCGAGCACCCGAGGGCCGCGGTCGCCGACCGCGATTCGCTGCAGCGCGTGATGAGCCGCTACGCCGCGATCGGCAGGGACGCCGACGGGCTCGCGGTCGTCGGCTCCGTGCTCGACCTTTCCGCAAAGGACAGTCCACTCACGACACATCGCGCGGTGGAGGACGCCGCGCTCACCTTGGTGGCACAGGCTTTGGTGGCCGCCGCGGCGCGGCGCACCGAGTCGCGCGGCTGCCACGTGCGCAACGAACATCCCGAACGGGACGACGCGCGCTGGCTGCGCAGCCAGCAGATCAGGCTGAGCCCGTCCGGCCAGCCCGTGCTCGCCGATCCCGTCCTCGTCGAAGGAGCAGCGTGATGACCGAGCTCAGCGCCGCGGTGCGGCGGTACCTTGCCGATTCCGGACTGGACGTGGCCGATGTGCGGCGCGTGGTGGACACCGCGCTCGCCGAGGACCTGAGATACGGCCCGGACGCCACGACGTTCGCCACCGTCGGCGCCGACGCGGTGGCGCTGGCCGAACTGCGGCCGAGGGTGACCGGCACGGTGGCGGGGCTGGCGGTCGCGCTCGCCGTCTTCGACTCCGTGCTCGGTGACGGGTACGAAGTGCTGGCGAAGCGGGAAGACGGCGCGCGGCTCGTCGCCGGGGAACCCGCGCTGGTGCTGCGGGGCGGTGTGCGCGGACTGCTCACCGCCGAGCGCACCGCGCTGAACCTGCTGTGCCACCTGTCCGGGGTGGCCACCGCGACCGCGGCCTGGGTGTCCGAAGTGGACGGTACGGGCTGCGTGGTGCGGGATTCGCGCAAGACCCTGCCGGGGCTGCGGTTGCTGCAGAAGTACGCGGTGCGCTGCGGTGGCGGCGCCAACCACCGGATGGGCCTCGGTGACGCGGTGCTCATCAAGGACAACCACGTGGTGGCGGCGGGTTCGGTCACCGCCGCGCTCGCCGCGGCGCGCGAACACGCGCCGGAACTGGCGTGCGAGGTCGAAGTCGACACCATGGACCAGCTCGGCGAGGCACTCGCCGCGGAGGCCGACGAGGTGCTGCTGGACAACTTCTCACCGGAGCAGTGCGCGGTGGCGGTGCGGCGGCGCGATGCCGAATCACCCAAGACGCGGCTCGAAGCCTCCGGCGGGCTGAAGCTCGCGAATGCCCGCGTCTACGCGGAATCCGGTGTGGACTATTTGTCCGTAGGCGGGCTCACCCATTCGGCTCCCGCCCTCGACCTGGGCATGGATCTTCGGTAACCAGGCCAAGATCCGGTATCGAACACCCGGTCAGAGGTTGTCCAACTCGGCCAGTGTTGCTAGAAGTACCAACCGGGGGAGTTGGGGAAAGGGTGATGTCGCCAGTAGAAAACCCTGCGCCGGAGTCGAATTTCCTGGTCGCGCTGCTGCGCGACGGCGCGCCCGTGCTCGCGACGGCGCCGCGCGAGCTGCCCGACGAGGTCGATGATCCGACGCCGGTGCCCGCCACGCGGCGCATCGCCGCGCTCGCCGCGACCGACCGGTCCGCGCCGAAGGACTCCCTGATGATCAGGGCGACGCGGTACGGGGTGCTGCTGCCGCTGGCTTTCCGCGCGCTGGCGGTACCGGTGGTGTGGGGATGGCTCGTGGCCACCTCCGGTTTCGCGAGCACCTGGCCGTCCACGGTGGTCGGGGGGCTGTCGCTGGTGAGCACGCTCGCGGCGATCGCGTGGATCCTGAAGGTGCCCGATCTCAACGGCCGCGTCACGAGGGGACTGCTTTACGCCGACGTCGTGTTCGCGCTCGCCTCGTGCCTCGTGGTGAACGTGACGGTGCCGGTCCCGCTGCACCCGTACGCGATCTGGGTGCCGTGGGTGTACCTGTGCGGCACGGTCGCGTTGTGGACGATCGCGCGCGGCGTGCCGTCGGGGATGGCCGTGGTGGGGCTGAGCCTGCCGCTGCAGGCGGTGATGTGGTGGACCGGCGGGCCGAGACCGGGTGGCGTCGGCGAAGAGGTGGCCGGTGCGCTCGCCGGGTCGGCGATCCTCGTGGTGGCCTCGTTCACCGCGCTCGGGTCGCTCATGCTGGTCGGCCTCGGCAACCGGCTCGCGCTCGCGATCGGCATCCGCAACGGCCGCACCGCGGAGCGCGCCCGCACCGAACGCGCCTTGCACGACACCGTGCTGCAGGTGCTCGAATCGATGGCGATGCGGACCAGCGAGGACGAAGCGGATCCGCGCGCCGAACTCGCCCGGCTGCGCGCCGTCGCGAGGGCGCAGGCGAACGACCTGCGCCGCGGCCTGGACACCGGTGACGGCCACCAGGCGGACGGGCTCGGCGAGGAGCTCGCCGCGGTCGCCACCGAGATGGCGCGCGACGGGCTGCGCGCCCAGCTCGTGGTCGCCGACGTGGACGACGACGTGCTTTCGGAGGTGCGGCGGGTCGCCGTCCGCGACGCGGTGCGCGAAGCCTTGCGCAACACCATCAAGCACGCCGGAACCCGCGAGGTCGTGGTCCGTCTCGAAGAGCGCGAAGGCGGGATCGCGGTGATAGCGCGGGATCACGGGATCGGCTACGACGAAGCGGAACGGCCGCCGGGGTTCGGGGTGAGCAAGTCGATGAAGGCACGGCTCGCCGAGGTCGGCGGCCGGTGCACGGTGGAGTCGCGGCCGGGGCGCGGGACGAGGGTCACGCTGTGGGTCCCGCGGTGAGGCGAGCCCTCACCGCGGCCTTCGTTTCGGTGCTGCTGGGCGGTTTTCCCGCTGTCGCGACGGCTTCGCCCTCCGCGACATGCGCCGATCCCGTCGGCGTTTACCCTGGCGAGGTGCCGTGGGGCCAGCGGCTGCTCGACCCGGCGCGGATCTGGCCGCTGACCACCGGTGCGGGGCAGCTCGTCGCGGTCGTCGGGACGGGCGTCGACACGCGCAACGCGCAGTTCGGGCGCGGGCAGGTCGTGGCGGCGCGGGACATCGGCGACGTGGGCGCCGAGCCGGGGACGGACTGCGACGGGCGCGGCACGATCGCGGCCGGAATCGTCGCGGCGCAAGCGAATCCGGCGACCACGTTCGCCGGGGTGGCGCCCGGTGCGAAGATCCTCCCGGTGCGGTACCCGCACGCGGGCGGTGACGGTGAACCCGACCGGCTCGCGGAGGCGATCAAGGCCGCGGTCGCCGCGCGCGCCGGGGTGATCCTGGTCGCGGTACCGGTGAACTCGGGCAGCGCCGCGCTCACGGGCGCGGTGGCGGAAGCACGCGAACGCGGCTCGGTGGTGATTTCGCCCGCGGCGGGGACGAACGGCGCGCCGACCTACCCGGCCGCGACGCCGGGTGCGCTCGCGGTCGGATCGCTCGACCGGGCCGGGGCGACCGTCGGACAGGAGGCCGGTGACCACCTCGGGATCGCGGCGCCCGGCGCCGATCTGGTGAGCACCTCCGCGGGCGGGCACGGTGTGGTGGCGCACCGGTGGCCGCTCACCGATCCCGGGCTGGCCGCGGCCTACGTCGCCGGTGCCGCCGCGCTCGTCCGCGCCTACCACCCCGCGCTTTCGCCGGAGCAGGTCGTCACGAGGCTGGTGCTGACCGCGAACCGGCCGCCGAACGGAGACCACGACCCGAAGCGCGGCTGGGGCACGCTCGACGCCTACGCGGCCGTCACCGCGCAGATCCCGGCGGACGCACCGGCGCCGGGACTCGGTGCGGGCGCTGGGAAACCGGCCAGGGTGGTGCCCGCCGCGGCGGCTGCCGTCGCACCAGGGGACGGGCTCGCGGGCGGTGTCACGATCGGCGCGCTGGGCTTCGCCGCGGCAGCGGGGATCGCCGTCGCTGCGGTGCGGCGGGGACGGGCGCGCGGCTGGCAGCCGGGCCGCCGCATGCCGTGATGGCCACCTTGACGGCAGTGAGTGCCGTGTCGTGTCTCGGTAGTTCTGCCGCAGGTTTGTCTCGGTTGTTGTGACACAGGTTAGGCGGCTGGGGTGAGTTGGCCTTGGTAGGTCTTGGTGTGGTCGAGGTGGATGTGGCCGATCGGGTCGCCGTCGCTGGTGTAGGCGGTGGCCCGGTCGCTGTCACGGATGATGGTGATGGTGTGTCCGGCGTGGGCGGTGCCGATCCGTAGCCGGGCGTGTTTGCCGAGGTTGACCGTGCCGGTGGTGCTGACTTTGAGGCGGTGCACGGTGGCGTCGTCCTGGACGGGCAGGTGCTGGGGTCCGCCGTGGCTGTCGCTGGTGGTCCAGGCATGGGTGGGGGTTTGCCGGCCAAGGGCGCTGTGGCGGCGGTGGTTGTAGTGCTCGCGGTAGACCTCGAGCAGGGTGCGGAGTTCGGTCAGGGTCGCGGGTTGGATGGGTTGGTGATCCAGCCAGCGTTTGAAGGTCTGGTGGTGGCGTTCGACCTTGCCGCAGGTCTGCGGGTGGTAGGGGCTGGAATGGATCAGCCTGCAGCCGTGGCCGGTGACGGTGCGGGCGAACGCCGATGGCCCGGCGTTGGGGTGGCGGCCGCGTGAGGTGAACGCGGATCCGTTGTCGGACAACACGATCGCGGGCGCACCATGGTCGGTGATGGCCGCGGTGATCGCGGTGATCGCGGCACGGGAGGTTTCGGCCTCGGCGGCGTGATTGGCCACCAGCATGCGCGTGCAGTCGTCGAGGACCTCGAACACCACCACCGTGGCCCCGCCGGCGAGGATGACCTCGGTGGCGTCGATCTGGTAGCAGTCCCGCGGCCGGGCATAGCTGAACCGACGGTAGGAGGACCGGGGCCGCTTACGGGGGTTGGACTCGGCCAGCCCGTGCCGGGACAGGATCCGGTTGATCGTGGCCCGCGACGGGACAGGCCAGCCCCGTCCGGCCCAGTCCCGCTCGGCGGCCAACTCCAGAAGCCGATCGCGGATCGGGTCCGCCCCGTTGTCCGGTTTCAGCTCCTTCCGCAGCCGCAGCACGACAGCCACGACCGGCTCCGCCGTAGCATGCCGCACGGTCTTGGGCCGGGTCGACCGCCGCCGCCACTGCCCCTCGGCCTGGATCCGGGCACGGTGCCGATAGAACGTCCGCCTATCGACACCATGCTCCCGGCACCACGCCGACACGTTCTCAACCGGCACTTCAGCCGTCAGCATCGCGTCCACGAATCGCATGATCGTCCCATTCCGCGTCATGGCCCTCACCACAACGCCGGTCAGGCGGCAGATCATGCAACATCACCCGACCCGGGTGTGTCACATGCTGCGATACACAAACTGTGTCAAAACAGCTGATACTGAACACGGCAGTGAGTGCCGTCAAGGTGGCCATCAGGGGAGTTCGCCCGCGCCCGGCGAGATCAGCCGGGCACGGACGGACCGGATCAGGCGACTTCGATCGCGCCGTAGTCGGGGATGCGCCGGAAGTCGAGCTTCGCCGACTTCAGCCGCTTCGACTTCGCCGCGAAGCCCTTCTCCTCCCACACCGGGATCTGCGGCAGGTCCTTGGCCACCTGGTCCTCGGCCTGCTGGTAGAACTTGATCGCCGCGGCCTTGTCCGCGGTGCTGTCCGCCTGGGTCAGCAGGCCGTCGGTGATCGGGCTGGAGTAGGCCGAGTCGTTCGAGCTGGCGTCGGTCTTGTAGATCGGGTTGAGGAAGTCCTCGATCGACGGGTAGTCCGCCGACCAGTCCGAGCGGCCCATCCCGGTGAGCTTCTTGCCGGTGACGATGCCGCGGTACTGGCCGAAGTTCGTGGCGGGCACGAAGTCGCATTCGACGCCGAGTGCGTTCTTGATGCTGTTGCACGCCGCGACCAGCGGCTCCTTGCGGCCACCGTCGGCGTTGGAGGTGATGGTCAGCTTGCCGGTGAACCCGGACTGCGCCAGCTCCGCCTTCGCCTTGACCGGGTCGTACTTGCACGCCTCACCGCACACGTCGGGCCGGTACCCCTCGATGCCCCGCGAGATCCACCCGTCGGCGGGGGAGTAGGTGTCGTTCATGACGGTCTGCACGATCTGCTCGCGGTTGATCGCCATCGAGATCGCCTTGCGCAGATGGATGTTGTCGTACCCGGGCACGTAGTACGGCACCGCGATGGTGCTGATGCTGAGCAGGTGGCCTTCGATCAGGCCGTCGCCCAGTTCGGTCTTGTACTTGCCGCCCGCGAGAGCCGACGGGGGCAGTGCCTCCATGAAGTCGAGGCGGTTGCTCTTCAGGTCCTGGTAGGCGGTTTCCTGGCTCGAGTAGATCTTGATGGTCAGGTCCTTGAACTTGACCTTGTCCTGGCCGGGGTACCCGTCGAAGCGGGTCAGCTTGATGTCCACGTTCGGAGTCCGCGAGACGAACTTGAGCGGGCCGTTGCCGATCGGGTGCTCGGTGAACGCCTTCGGGTCCTTGAAGAACACGTCGGGCAGCGGGGAGAACGTGTCGTAACCGATCTTCGTGGGGAACACCGAGAACGGGGCCTTCAGCACGACCTTGAACTCGTAGTCGTTGATCACCTGCAGGCCGGTCATCGTGTCCGCGGTCGGGGTCTTGCCCTTACCGGGGTTGACCGCGTCGAAGCCCTCGATCTGCTCGAAGAACGAGGAGTTCAGCTGGCCGTTCTTGGCACTGGCCGCCCAGTTCCAGGCGTCGACGAAGTTCTTCGCCTTGACCTCGGTGTCGTCGTGGAATTTCCAACCCTTCTTGATTTTGATGTCGTAGGTCTTCGCGTCCGGTGACTCGATCGATTCGGCCATCGCGTTGGACGGGGCGCCGGTCTGCGAGTCGTAGCTCACGAGTTTGGTGAACATCGGCTCGAGCGCCTTCGTGCCGCCGATCTCGTTCGTGTTCGACGGCAACAAGCCGTTCTGGGGTTCGGTGCCGTACACCGTGACGGAGGCATTGGCGGCGTCATTGCCGCTCCCGCTGTCGCCACCACCTCCGCAGGCTGCCAGCAGGCTCACCGATGTCGCCAGCACAGCCGCCGGTACCCAGCGCGATCGCCGCATAGTCCCTCCAAGCTCGAAACGCCACGGGGGGAATTCACCACCCGAATGACTTTTCCCGTCAAAAGAGCGCACATTTTCCTTCGGTAAAGAAGGGTCACTATTTCACATCTCGAACGGTGTGGAGTGCCCCTTTCGGCACAAAATGCTGTCTATTCGATCAAGGGGCTTGCGGAGCGGCTCAGCGCAGATGGGCGTTCGTGCGCTGGACGAACGGGGCCAGCGCCGGGATTTCCACGACCTCCGCGCCCGCGGCGGCGAGCAGCTCCGCACCCGTGCCTTCCACGAAGATCGACGGTTCGCGCCAGGCGAAGACGACGCGGGGGATGCCCGCGCGCAGGATGTGGTCGGTACAGGTCAGCGGCCGCGACGCGCGCTCGCCGCACGGTTCGAGCGAGCTGTAGATGGTGGCGTGCGCGAGCCTCGGGTCACGCGGGTCGACCTTCGCGAGCGCCGCTTCTTCGGCGTGGTCCTTCGGGTCGGTCTCGCCGGAGAACCCGGTCGCGAGCACGTGGTCGTCGGCGTCGGCGAGCACCGCCCCGACCCGGAAGGTCGCCGACGGCGGGCAGTTCTCGGCGAGGTCGATCGCCTGCCGGAGCCGGACGAGATCGCGTTCTTCGTGCTCGGCGAGCAGGTAGCGCATCAGCACGACGTCACCGAGCGCGCTGGTTTCCACCAGCCGTGCCCTGGTGGTGGGGAACCGCCCCGGGCGCACGAAGCGGGGCGCGGACTCGTCGCCGACGAACACCGGCGCCACCGCGAGGTGCAGCTCGTCGGCGAGGCCACCGGTGAGGAACTGGGTGTGCACCGAGCCGCCGCCCTCGACCAGCAGCCGCCCGACGCCCCGTTTCGCGAGATCGGCGAGGACCCCGGGCAGTTCCAGTCCTTTCACCACTGTCGCGTTGAGACCATCGACGGACGCGGATTCGCTTGTGTAGACCAGTTTTTCGCCGTCGCCAGCGGTGAAGAACGCCGCCGACGGATCGAGGCGGCCGCTCGTCGTCAGTGCGACCTTGATCGGGTTCTCCGCGAGCCCTCGTGCCGTGCGCGAGCTTCGCCGCTCGGGGGAGCGCACCAGCAGCTTCGGGTCGTCCGCGTGGATCGTGCCCGCGCCGACCAGGATCGCGTCGACCCCGGCGCGCACCTCGTCGACCCGGTCGAAGTCCTCCTCGTTCGACAGCAGGAGCCGTCGTTCGCTCGCGTCGTCGAGGAACCCGTCGAGCGACACGGCGGCGGAAAGCACGACATACGGACGGTCCACGCGGCCGAGTCTGCCACGTCCGCGCGGATCAGGCCGCCACGCACCGGGTGGAGCCGAGGATGGCGACGCCGTCGCCCTCGGCGGCCACGTGCACGTTCAGGTTCGCCCCGTCCTTGCTGAACTGGACGACCAGCCGCCGCCCGCCGCTGCGGTCGGTCGGCTGCCAGCCCGCGCGCGCCAGCTTCGGCAGGATCACGCCCGACAGGCACTGCCGTGGGCTGCTGGGCCACTCCAGCCGGACGCCGTACTGCCAGCAGCGCAGGCGTCCCGGCGCGGTGGGATCGCAGTCGAGGTCGCCGTCGACGGTGACCTGGATGCCGCCGCCGGTGCCGAACTGCGCGGCCAGGTCGTCGACCAGCACGTGCAGGTCCTCGGCGAGCCGGTCCAGATCCATGTTCCCCGCCCCTCCCGGACGCCGTCGGCTACCGGTGGTCCGGCTCGGTCCCGATCACCGGTGGTGCCACGGCGGACGATTCGCCCCACACGTCCTCGGTCTCCACGAGCCACGGCGGGATCCGCCGCCCGGAGCCGAGCTCGCCCGCCCCCATGCCCATCGGCATGAACGGCATCATCGGCATGGCCGATTTGGCGGCCGCCGCCCCGGCGGCGCCCGCCGCGCCCCCGGCGAGCCCGCTCAACGCGCCGCCCGCGCCGGTGGACCCGGACAGCCCGGTGTGCGCGGCGGGCACGGTGCCGTCGAGCCCGGCGCCGCCGCCGATCGCGCCGCCGTCGAGACCGCCCAGCCCGCCGACACCACCGGAACCGCTTGCGGCGTCCGGGATCCCGCCACCGGCGCCGCCGGTCACCGCGGTGTCCACAGTGTCCTTGTCCTTGCGCTCTTCCGGCTTCTTGCCAGCCCAGCCGGGGACCTTCGGCATGATCGAGCCGAACCGGCCGAACGCGGCGGCGGACGCGGCCGCGAGACCGGCGGTGAACATGTCCCCGAACAACGGGCTGGCGGGTTTCGTGCCGCCCGGTGCCGCGCCACCTGGTGCGGTACCGCCGTCGGCCGGGGCCAGCGGGTGGTCGCCGGGGACGACCGCGGTGCCACCGCCGGGGATCTCGCCGGTGCCGTGCCCGGCGCCGGGGGAGCCGCCGGGGCGAGGCGCGCCGGGCACTTCGGCGGCGTCCGGGGCGGCCGGGATGGCTTGTTCGGTGGCGGTGTACCCGGTCGCGAGCGTCGTCATCACGGCGACCGCCTTGTCGTGCGCGGCGTTCGCCGTCGCCGCCGCCTGCTGCTGCGACCGCACCGCGCTGATCGCGGTGGCGCGCTGCCGTGCGGCCGCCATGACCACTTCTTGGGACGCGTCGGCTGGCAGCAGCGGGGGAGTGGCGGCGAGCGAGATGTCCGAAGGGGACACCGCGGGCACGTCGACCGGCGGCGGCATCTCCGCCTTCGCCTTGTCGAGGTCGTCGGCGGCGTCTTCGAGCAGGTCCCGCATCGCGGACGCGGTGTGCGCGACCTTCCTGATGCCGCCGGCCAGGTCCGTGATCATCGTGCGGTACTTGTCGGCGGCGCCGCCGCGCCAGCCGTCTTCGAACCCGTGCAGTTCGTCGGTGAGGCCGCCCGCCTGGTCGTGGAGCCCGGTCGCGGTGGCCTGCCACCGCTGGGCCGCGGTGCGCGCGGTGGCGGCGTCGCCGGCCTGCAGCATCGCGTAGAGCTGCTGGTGGCTGTACGCGGCGAAGTTCGTGCTCACAACGCCTCCTGTGTCTTGCGGGACACCCGCACCCGGTCGGCCGTCGTGAACGGGGCTTCGCCAGTGTCGTTCACGAGACCTCCTGCACGTCGCCGACCAGTGCCCCGATCCCGCCGAGCAACCCGGCGTCCTGCCCCGATCGGTGCAGATCGCCCGCGACGACCTGGTCGGCCTGCGCGTAGCCGTCCGCGACGGTCGTGGTGACCTCGCGCGCGAACGTGATCGCGCCCTTCACCTGCTCCAGGAGGCCCTGCATCTCGGCGACGGCGGCCTGGTGGGCCCGCGCGAGCGAGGACGCTTCGCCGAACTCCCCGAACAGCGGCGCGCGTTCGCCGAGGTCGCCGAGCCGTTCGCCCGGTTTCGCCATGCCTTCGAGCTGGGTTTCCAGCTCCCGCACGAAGTCGTCGAGCGACTGGAGATGGACGTAGTAGGACTGGTCGTACATCGTCGCTGGCTCCTGGTGGGTGCGGAGGGGGATGAGCCGGTCGGCCGGTGCGGGTTGGGGGGAGGGCCCGCACCGGCCGGCCGACACCTGGCCGCGGTCAGACCGCGAAGTACCCGGTGTTCTTGTTCTCCAGTGAGTGCTGCAGATCGTGCGCTTCGCCGACCTTGCCGCCGAACTGCGCGATGATCGTGACGATGTCGGCGGTCGCCTGGCGCAGCCTGGTTTCCGCCGACTCCGCCGCCGCGCCCGCGGAACTGCCCGAGGCGTACCAGGTCGCCTTGATCGGCTGGAGGTTCGCCTGCAGCTGTTCGAGCTGCGTGGTGAGGGTCTTGGCCTTGGCGGCCAGTGAGGCGGAGCTGTGCTGCAGCGCGGCGAAGTTGACTTCCACGACGTCGGCCATGCGATGTCCTTTCCTGGCTTGGCTGAAGGGTCAGTGCGCGCCGGACAGGCGGCCGAGCACCGAGCCCCCGGCGTCGGAGGCGAGGTTCGAGACCTGCCGCAGCTGGTGCGACACGTCGGCGTCACCGCTGCCGTAGTTGTGGAAGCTCTGGTTGACCAGGCCCGACATCGTGTCGAGTTCCCTGACCGCGGCGGCCATCTTCTCCTGGAGCGCGCGCTGCAGGTCCCAGAACGCGACGGCCTGGTCGCCCTTGTAGGTGCGCAGGGTCTCGGTCAGCTCGGTTTCCAAGCTGGCCATGGTGGTCTTGGCGTCCGACGCGGTTTCCTCGAACCCCTGGACCGCGCGCGTCATCGCCGCGGCGTCACTCTGGTAGCCGGCACTGCTCACGGGCCACCTCCTCTCGACTCGTTCGACTCGTTCGACTCGCGGAAGATCGTGGCGGGCGCCGGTGATCCCGGCGCCCGATGTCTCGCGGTGAATGTCACGCTAGAAAGTCCTCGTGCGTGGTCAAACGGCACAAAGACCCGGTTCCCTGGCGGCACTATTACCCACGCCTGTGCCCTTGCGCACCAAAGCGCCCGCCCCGCCGGGTGCGGCGGGACGGGCGCTTCGAGGTTCTTGCCGGGAGATCAGACTCCGGCGGTCTCCTTGATCCAGCTCCTGCTGTTCTCGATGCTGGCGTAGTTCTGCGTGCCGTGCGGGTCCGAGCCCGAGTTCTCCCCGGTCGAGCAGACGCCGACCTGCGCGCCGTTGGCGAGCTGCGGGCCACCGGAGTCGCCGTGCCACGAGGCTCCCGTGACGCCCTTGCTCGCGATCGCCTTGCCACCGAAGGCATCCGTGCTGCTGCCGGTGACCTCGACGTCCGCGGTCTTGAGGCTGCTCGCGGGCGGGCTGCTGCCCTCGGTGCGGCCCCAGCCGAAGATCTGGTTCTTGTCGCCGGTCTTCGGGTCGCCGTCGGCGAGCTTCATGTAGGTGGCTTCGACCTTCGTCGACAGGTGCAGCAGCGCGATGTCCCCGTTCGGCGACTTCTTCTGCTGGTCGACCTTGGCGTCCTTGCCCTGCCCGAGCTTCACGTCGCCGACCTTGACGTGGATGCCGGGGTCGTTGAGGCAGTGCTGCGCGGTCAGTACCCATTCCGGCGCGATGATCGTGCCGGAGCACTCGAACCCGCCGTTGTCCTTGACGTCGTCCCAGAACACCTGCGCGCCCCACGGGGCGGAGTCGGCGTTGCCGCCGCCGATGATGTACGGGTCGACGTCCTGCGCGTTCGCGACGCCCGACGACGCGATGCTCAGCGCCGCGGCGACCCCCGCCAGCAGTGCTGCCCTCGTCTTTCGCATGGAGAAACCTTCCGCACGACTTCCGGGTGGAGAATCTCGCTCCGGTTGGAGCGGACAACCGTGAATTTATTTCGTCGAGATATCCGCCGGTACCTACCGAAGTCGGTTAATGGTTTTCGCCTGCGCGCTGGGCCGCGTGAGTGACGCGGCGCGCGTGTTTTGTCCGGCTCCGCCCTGGTGTCCCGACCTGGGAACACCCTGGGTGATCCGGCTCTCGGTAACACCGTCCCTTTCGGACACGATGATCGTCGCGGGCGCCACCGCTGGTCGAAGCGGCGGGCCCGCCATTCATGGGGAGAACGAAGCAGAAATGAACACCGAAGAAACGACCACCCACGGTGACGAATCGAGTCGGCCCGCCCGGGGTTCCGGCCGGAAGTGGCTCGTGGGCGGGATCGGCTTGGTCGTCGTGGCCGCCGCCGTCGCGGGGGTGCTGATCGCGGTGAACAACGGTGGCGGTGACGGTGGCGGCACCGCGGCCGCCGACGGGCCCCCGCGCTTCGGCTTCGACGGTTTCGGGAAGCTGAAGCCGGGGATGAGCAAGGACGAGGCGGTCGCCACCGGCGAACTCGGCCCGTCCCCGGTCTCGGTCGTGACCGGCTGCGAGGACTACTCCTTCGCGGGCGGCCCGCTGCCCGACCCGGCCGAGATCGCGAAGGACGCCGAGCTCGAAAAGTCCTATCAGGACGCTCGGGCCAAGTCGGACGCGCTGAACAAGGCGGCGGACGCGGGGCCGGGGAAGAACGCGGGAGCCAAGCAGTTCGCGGAATCGGCGCAGCGGTACGCCGATTCGGCGGCGGCGATCGCCGAGGTCACCAAGATCAGCGAGCAGCAGTCGAACCGGTCCGCGGCGCGGATCGAACGCTCCAACGCCGCTGGCGGGGTGTCGTTCGGTGGCGGCGTGCTGCGGCTGCTCAGCGCGCCGCCGGGGATCACCACGCCGGAGGGTATCGGCCGCGAGTCCACTGTGGACCAGCTGCTGGCCGCGTACCAGCCGAAGGGCCTGAAGCTCGAATCCGAGGGCCGCTACGAAATGGCGGTGCCCGGTCACCCCGGCTGGGTCGCCGATTTCGACACCAAGGCGGGCAAGGTGACGAACTTCCTCGTGCGCAGCACCGAAATCCGCTGCAAACAGCCCAAGTAGCAGGCCGTTTCGGACGTGCCTCCGGCAAGCCTCATGCCCCGAAGGTGACTTTCGGGGCGGTAGATGCCCTGAGGTCCCTTTCGGGGCATCCGCCGCCACTTTCTCTGCCCTCGCGGGCGCGCGGGCGAGGCTTGTCATGCCCCCAAGGTGGCCTTCACGGCGCTAGACGCCGCGCATCCACCCCTCGCGCACTCGACTCCCGCGAGGCCCATGCCCCGAAAGTGACCTTCGGGGCGCTCAATTCCCCGAAAGTCACCTTCGGGGCACCGCCGGAGTGCAGTGGTCAGTCCGGGACGGGGAGTTCACCCGGTGCGAGGCCGTAAACCCGGGTCGGGTTCAGGCGGATGATCAGGCGCTGTTCGTCGACCATGCGCCGGAAGTAGCGGTCCTCGTCGACCGGTTGCGGGTCGAACGAGCCGAACCGGGCGAGCATCTCCCGGCCCGTCTCGTCGCCGGGCGCTTCGCTCACCGGGGACAGCTCGGCCATGCCGTCGAGCACCGCGTAGGCGAGCCCGTTCTCGCCTGCCACGTGCGCGACCACGCGCGGATCGCGCCGGAGGTTGCGTGCCTTCGCGCGGTCCGCCGTGGTCGGCACGTGCAGCACTCCGCCGTCCCACTGGTAGACCACAGTGGACAGTTGCGGAGTGCCGTCGCGGCGGAGGGTGGCCAGTGTCGCGAACGTGCGCGTGCCGACCAGGTCCAGCAGCGCTTCTTCTCTCGTGCTCATGCGGTCCATCCTTCCAGCGCGGGGCCGGGCGATGCCACAGTTCAGGAATCGAGTGGCTTGGTCCACCCGACCTGGACGAGGCCGGTGCCGTGGCGCCTGCTGACCAGCGTGCCGCGGCCGGGTGGCAGCGGGCTCGCCTTGACGTCGCCGAGCAGTGCGCCCTCGTCCTTCGCGCCGGACATGACCAGGCCGGGCGTGCCCAGTTCCCTGACCCGTTGCAGCACGGGCTCGAACAGGGCGCGCCCGGCGCCGCCGCTGCCGCGCGCGAGGACGAGGTGCAGGCCGATGTCCCTGGCCTGCGGGAGGAATTCGAGCAGCGGCAGCAGCGGGTTCCTGCCGACGGTCGCGACGAGTTCGTAGTCGTCGACGAGGACGAACAGCTCGGGGCCGGTCCACCACGACCGGTTTCGCAGCTGCTCGGCGGTCACGTCGGGGCCGGGCAGCCGCAGCCGCATCGCCTGCTCGCATTCCGCGATGAGCCCGCTCAGCACGTTTTCCGAGCCCGCGTACCCGAGCAGGTGCCTGCCGGTGACCGCGTCGAGCAGGCCGCGCCGGTAGTCGGCGACGATGACCGCCGCGTCGTCGTCGGAGTAGGCGGTCGTGATCCCGCGCGCGATCGCCCGCAGCAGCGCGCTCTTCCCGGATTCGACGTCGCCGAACGCGAGGAAGTGCGGATCGGCCGCGAAGTCGAGGTGCACCGGTCGCAGGTCCGCCTCGGCGACACCGAGCACGATCTTCCTCCCCGGCCCCGGTGGCAGCGCGTCGAGCGGGATCTCCGCGGGGAGCAGGCGTACCTGCGGTGCCCGTTTCCCTTGCCACGCCGAGGAAATCCGCTGCACGAGATCCGCGCCGCCGGTGCCGATGGTGTCCGCGCGCTGGTCGCCGTCGATGCGGGGGAGTGCCCCGAGGAAGTGCAGCTTGTCGGCGGTGAGCCCGCGTCCCGGCGCGTTCGCGGGCACGTTCTGGGCCGTCCTGCGGTCGACGAGCGAGTCCGCGGGATCGCCGAGCCGCAGCTCGAACCGGGTGCCGATGGCGTCGCGCAACGGGGCCCGCGCGCCCATCGGCTGGTTGAGCGTGATCACCACGTGCACGCCGAACCCGAGCCCCCGCTGAGCCAGCGCGGTGATCCGCTCTTCGAGCTGCTCGTACTCCTGCCGGACCGTCGTCCAGTTGTCGACGAGCAGGAAGACGTCGCCGAATTCGCGGCCTTCGGTGCTCTCGGTGAACTCCGCGCGCCGCTGCCGGAAGGCGGCCATCGACTCGATCCCGTTGGCGGAGAAGAACTCCTCGCGCTGTTCGAGCAGGGTGGTCAGCTCCGCCACGACGCGGCGGCAGCGTTGCGCGTCGCGGCGGGTGGCGTACCCGGCGACGTGCGGGAGCCCGGCGATCGGCGCGAGCGCGCCGCCGCCGAGGTCGAGCACGAACAGCTGCACCTCCTCCGGGGTGTGCGTGACCGCGAGCATCGCGGCTAGGGAGCGCAGCAGCGTGCTCTTGCCGCTCTGCGGCGCGCCGACGACCAGCGCGTGCCCGCCCGCGCCGGAGAAGTCCGCCCACAGCAGGTCGCGCCGCTGCTCGAACGGCTTGTCCACCAGCGCCACCGGGATCACGAGCCTGCCGTTGCCACCCCAGCCGACCGGGCACAGGCCGCGCGCGGGAGCCACGCCGAGCGGCGGCAGGAGCTGGTCCAGCGTGGGCGGGACGTCCAGCGGCGGCAACCAGATCTGGTGCGCGGCCCGGCCGCGGCCTGCCAGCCTCGCCAGCATCGCGCCCATGATCGTCTCACTCGTACTGTCCGAATCAGACTGTTCACTATGGACGGTGGGAGTCGCGGGAAGGTCGACGGGGTCGAGCGAGAACGGCAGCACGCCGTGGTCGGGTGTGCCGCCCGGATCCTCTTCGTGGCGCGGCGGAAGCGCACCGGAGACGTAGGCGGCCTTGAGCCGGGTCAGCGTGTCCGTATCGGACTTCAGGTACGCCGAGCCGGGTACCGGCGGGAGCTGGTAAGCGTCCGCGACGCCCAGCACCGTGCGGCTTTCCGCGGCGGAGAAGGTGCGAAGGCCGACCCGGTAGGACAGGTGCGAGTCGAGCCCGCGCAGGCGGCCCTCCTCCAGCCGCTGCGAGGCGAGCAGCAGGTGGATCCCGAGGCTGCGGCCGAGCCGCCCGATGGTGACGAACAGGTCGATGAACTCGGGCCGCGACGAGAGCAGCTCGCTGAACTCGTCGATGATCACCAGCAGCGACGGCAGCGGTTCCAGGTCCGCCCCCGCTTCGCGGGCTCGTTCGTAGTCGCGCGCGGAAGCGTGGTTTCCCGCCGCCCGCAGCAGTTCCTGGCGGCGGAGCAGCTCGCCGTTGATCGCGTCGGCCATCCGGTCGACGAGCGCGAGGTCGTCGGAGAGGTTGGTGATCACCGCGCAGGTGTGCGGCAGCCCGGTCATCCCGGCGAACGTGGCGCCGCCCTTGAAGTCGATCAGCGCGAGGTTGAGCTTTTCCGAAGAATGCGTCACCGCGAGCCCGGTGACGAGCGTGCGCAGCAGTTCGCTCTTGCCGGACCCGGTCGCGCCGACGACGAGCCCGTGCGGGCCCATCCCGCCCTCGGCCGATTCCTTGAGGTCGAGCGCGACGGGACGGCCCTGCGGGTCGACGCCGATCGGAATGCGCAGGCGGTCCCTCGGCGCGCGGGGCGCCCAGGTCACCGCGGTGTCGATGTCGCGGGGGTCGCCGAGCCCGAGCAGCCCGGACAGGCCGAACGTCGCGGCCATCGGGGATTCCCCGACGACCGGGGTGACGTGGTGCAGCGGCGTCAGCGTGCGCGCCATAGCCTCCGCAGCCCCGGTGTCGAGCGCGTCCGGGGCGCCGAGGAACGCCAGGCGCTGCTCGGCGCCTTCGCCGACGAGCATGCCCATCCGGTCGTTCGCCACGTGCAGGCACAGCGCGTGCTCACCGGGCTCGCGGGCCTCGTCGTCGAGGACGAGCACGGTGACGCCGTGGCGGTCCGCCAGCCGGGGTTCGCCGTCGATGCGCCCGCCGTCCACGACCACGACGACGTGCGGGTGGTCGAACCCCGCGCCCGCCGCGCGGGTGAACGCGGGACGGTCGCCGAGATCCGGGCCGAGCAGCTCGGCGAGCGTCGTGGCTTCGGCCGCGGCGAGCCTGCGCGGACCGGTCGCGTCCGTCGCCGTGGTCGCGGTGGCGTGCGGCAGCCACTTCGCCCAGTCCCATTCCGCGCGGCGGTGGTCCGGGACGCACAGCGCGATGCGCAGATCGGCGGGGGAGTGGAAGGTGGCGAGCTGGGCCAGCAGCGCACGCGCCAGGCCGAGCGCGCGCGGGCGGGCACCGGAGAGCGCGACGGTGGCGAAGGCGCGCAGCGAAACGGCGACCGGCAGTTCGGGGACCGCGGAATAGGTGCGGATGAAGTGGCGGAGGTTCGTCGAGGACACCGGGTCGAGGTCCTCCAGCGGCACCGTCTGCGGTGCCTTGAGCGGGGTGATCAGCCGCTGCGGCCCGGTGCCGACGCGGACCTGGCCGAACTGCGGGTCCGCGCGGCGGCGGTCCCACAGCCTCGGGGTGCCCGCGTAGGCCCACAGATCGGCCGGATCCGGTTGCAGCGAAACCATCGTCGCGCGCTGGCGGTCGGCGATCTCGCGGACCTGCCCGCGCAGCCCGGCGAGGTAGCGCTGGTAGTCGCGGCGTTCCTCGTTGATCTGCGCCTTCTTCGCCGCGCCGCCGCGGGACAGCGACATCACCACCATGCCGATCATCGCGGTGAGGAACAGCGCGCCGAAGACCCAGGTCATCGCGCCGCCGTCGCGTCCTATGTAGACGAACGACATGGCGCCCATGCCGAGCATCATCGGCAGGAACAGCATCAGCTGCATCAGCCCGCCGGACGAGCCCTTCGGCAGCATCGGCGGGGACTGCAGCACGATCTCGTCCTGCTGCTCGCCGAACAGCGGGAGCCGGTCGCGGGAGACGGTCATCGAGGGGCGTCCAAGCGGGGGTGCGGGCAAGTGGTCCGTGTCGTTCATTCTGGCGACCCCGCCGCGGGGCGCGGTGGGTACTTTTGCCGTCCGTCGGCCGTTCGGCCCGCTCCTAGTGTGGTTCTCGCCCCGAGTGCACAGAGAGGAGGCGCCCATGGCCGACGGCGGTGAATACCGTGCCGAGCCCGAGGCCATGCGCGCCAGTGCCGGCAACGTCGGCGGCATCATCACCCACACCGTCAGCGCGGTCGCCGATCTCGAGCGGATGGTCCTCGCGCCGTCGTCGTTCGCGGCGTTCGGCTCCGCGGTGGCCGCGGCGAACGGCGCGCTGCAAAGCGGCCAGGTGACCGCGCTGCGGTCGTTGCTCGGCGTGCTCCAGCAGGTGAACGACCTGGTCCGGCGCAGCGCCGACGACTACCAGTCGGCGGACGAGGCGGTGGCAGGCGGGTACGGCGGGCGTGGGGGGACCACCGCGCCGTCAGCGATCTGGGGCGCGCCGCACGCGCCGGAACTCCTCGCGCACGCGATGCGGGACAGCGGCGCGGGCGAGCCGGGCTCCGTGGCGAACATCCTGCGCTACCTCGGCGAAGCGGGCCTCGGCCAGCTCGGCGAGCATCCGTTGAGCGACAGCAGGTTCGGCGGCGTCGCCGATTTCAACGACTGGCTTTCCGGCGACGCGGGCAACCAGGCCAGGATCGGGATGATCGAGGTCTATTCGGGGACCGCCCGCGATTTCGGCGACGTCCCCGGCGGGGTGGCCGGCGGCGACATGGTCGTCGTCGAGCCGTCCGGCGGCGCGGATCCGGTGATCGGCATCGCGGGCCCCGCCGGCCGCCTGTTCAACCACGGCAGGGTCGACGCCGCCCTGTCCGGGCCGGTGACCCTCAGCGTGTACCGGCCCGCGCTCGCCCGAGTATGACGAGAAGAGAAGAGGCGGAGAAATGCTCAGCTTCCCGAATTCCAGCGCGATGGACGCCACCGCGTCCTCGGGCGGGCCGATCACGATCCTGCCCGAGATCGTCACCGGTTCCCCGGAACAGATCGCGAAGCACGTCGGCGAGCTGCTGAAGAAGGCGACCGAATTCACGAATCTGATGACGGAGTTCACGAAAGCCGCCGAACAGCTGGAAAAAGCGTGGTCCGGTGCGGCTTCGGAATCGGCGTTGAAGAAGATCTCCGATTCGATCGCGGCGCTGACGAAGATCATCGGGGTGGTGGAAAAGGGCGCCGAACTGCTCGGCGTTTCCGGCACGCTGGTGCGGACCGCGCAGGAGGCGTACCGATCGGTCGTCGGCGCGGTGAACCCGACCGTGGCGTCGCTGATGTCGAACCCCTGGACCTATGGCGCCGCGGTGGCGCTTTCGACCGCGACGAGCGCGTCGCTGCGCGGGTTCGTCGAAGCGGTCGGCGCGCTGCTCAAGGCGCTGGGCGTGGTCGACCTGGCGAACCAGATCTCCCAGCTGGCCACCATTATCGGCGAGATCGACAAACTGCTCGGCGGCGGCGACAAGAGCGGAGGCGCGACGGCGCCCGGTGCCGCGGCCGTCGGTGGCACGCCGGTGGCCGCGCCGCAGGCCCCGGCGCCGGTGGCGAGCGCTTCCGGGCAGCACGCTTTCACCGACTACGTGCCGCCGGCGCTGGCCACCTCGTCGCCGAACGGACAGCGGCCCGACAGCTGGATCCCGGTGAACCCCGCCGACGGCGACGTGGTCGTCCGCACCCAGCGCGGTGACTTCTCCACGGTGGTCGAGGTGCCGTCCGGAAAGGACGCCGACATCGACCTTCAGTTCACTGTGGACGGTGAGCGGTTCGAACAGCACATCGACGTCGACGCGGACGGTTCCGTCTCGATGGACCGTTGACCACCCCGATCCGTCCACTGAGGAGGAACCCCGTGAACACCGAGCCCGATCTGGAGGAGCTGCTCGCGCAGGTGCGCGAGCAGACCGAGCAGGTGCACCGGATCCAGCGCAGCGTCGAAGCGATGGAGGTCAAGGGGCATTCGCGCGGGAACGAGGTCACCGCGACCCTGCGCGGCGACGGCCGGTTCACCGGGATCGACATCGATCCCGGCGCCGCGCGCCGCTACGACGCCCGCAACCTCGGTGAGATCGTGCTGGAGGCGGTGAACAACGGGCTGGCGAAGCTGGCCGAGGCGAGCCGGTCGAAGTTCGCGCCGGTGCTCGACCAGTCCGGTCCGGGCGAGTGACGGCCGCCCGCCGCGTCACCGTGGTGACCCCGCTGGCGAGAATGGACGTCGCGCTGCCACCGCGGAGCACGCTCGCGGAACTGGTGCCGCAGCTCGTGCGGCTCGCCGATGCCGAAGGGCAGGCGAATCCGGAGCACCCCGGCTGGGTGCTGTCCCGGCTCGGCGGCGCACCGCTCGCGGCGGGGCTCACCGTGGCCGACGCCGCGGTCCGCGACGGCGAAGTCCTCTGCCTGAACCCCCGGGAGCGGCCGCGCACGCCGTTGCTGTTCGACGACGTGGTGGATTCGATCGCGAGCGTCGCCGGTTCTTCCTCGCGGTCGTGGGGTCCCGAGGCGGCGCGGCGGGCCGGGCTGGTCGCCGCCGCCGTGCTGCTCGTCGGTTCCGCGGTCCTGCTGCAGGCTTCGACGGCGGGCACCGCGCTCGCGCCGGTCGCGTGCGGAGTGCTCGCGGTGGTGCTGCTCCTCGGCGGTGGCGCGCTGAGCCGCGCCTACGGTGACGCGGAGGCGGGTGTCGCCGTCTCGGTCGCCGGATTCGCGCCCGCGTTGCTGGCCGGGATGTCCGCGCTGCCAGCGCATCCGCCGTTCTCGCTCGCCGCGGGGCCGCTGGGGTGCGGCCTCGCCGCGGTCACCGCGTACGGCGTGCTCGCGGCCGTTTCGGTGGCCGATCGGGTGCCGTGGTTCGTCGCGGTCACCGCCGCCGCCGCGCTCGGCGCCGTCACCACGGCCGTCGTGCTGCTGGCTGGCTCGGTCGCGGAGCCCGCCGCGGCGGTGCTGGCGGTCGTCGTCACCGCGCTGACCGCCGCCGCGCCGATGCTGGCGCTGCGCCTCGGCAAGCTCCCGCTGCCCCGCGTACCGGACGACATCGACGCCTTCCGTGCCGACGAGCGCCCGTCGCTCGGCGCGGACATGGTCGGTCAGACCGCGTACGCGCGACGGCTGCTCGGCGGCCTGCTCGTCGCCGCGGGTCTGGTCCTCCTCGGCTGTGCTCCCGTGCTGGTACGGGGATCGGGCTGGGACGCCGGTCTGCTCGCCCTGCTCGGTGTCGCGTGGACGCTGCGGTCACGGTCCTATTCGGACACTTCCCATCGGGTGCTGCTGCTCGTGCCGGGTTTCGCCGCACTGGGCTTCGCCGCCGTGTGGCTGGTGCTCGACGGCGACCGGGCGTTGGTGCTACCGGCGGGCTTCGTCGTCGCGGTGGCCGCCGCGATCTGCGTCGCGTACGCGGGCCGCGTCGCGCGTGGCCACCGCTCCCCGTACTGGGCCCGGGTACTGGACATCGCCGAATTCCTCGCGCTCGTGTCACTCGTCCCGATGGCGGCGATGATCACCGGCGTCTACGAAGCCGTGCGCGGCTAGCCTCCTGAGCCGCGTTCACGCCCCGAAAGTGACCTTCAGGGCGCTCAGGTCCCCGAAAGCCACTTTCCGGGCATGCGGGTCGCGGTGATTGTGCGAGATGGTCCCCCGAAGGCCACCTTCGGGGACTCGGGGCCGCCCCGACCTCTAGAGGAGCATCTTTCGGGGCAAGGGAATCACTCGCGGACGGCATGCGTCAGGAGACCGGTTTTCGCGCCAGGACGAGCTTTCCCACCGGGCTGTCGAGGATCCGCGCGTCCTCGAACCCGGCGGCGGCCGCTTCGGTGACGAGGGCGTCGGCGGAGAGTCCGAACGCGAGGTTCTGCTGCCGGTAGAAGAGTTGATCGAGCCGGGTGCCGGTGGTGGGTTCGTCGCGGGGGAACAGTTCCTGCATCAGCAGCAGGCCGTCGGGACGCAGCGCGCGGAAGATCGCGGCGAGCACTTCGGCGCGCGTATCGGCGGGGAAGAACGCCTGCGCCCAGTAGGAAACGGTGAAGGCGCCTTCGTCGGTCAGGGTTCGCGCATCGGCGGTCCGGATCTCCACGCGGGAGGCGACACCGGCTTCCCGCGCACGGCGGCGGCTTTCGGCGGCCGTCTCGGCGACGATTTCGACACCGACGGCGCGGAGTTCGTCGAACAGGGTCGCGGTGGTCAGCAGCGCGCCGCCGACGCCGCTGCCGACGTCGAGCAGCGGGCCGCCGCGGGCGAGCCGATCCCGGTATTCCGGCAGTGCCTGGTACAGCAGTCCGTACAGCTCGCGCGCCCCGGTGCTCGCCCGCACTCCCCAGTCGCGGGCGAGCACCAGTGCCCGCGCGCCGTCGAGGCGGCCCGGCTTCGCGACCCGGCCCGCCTGGCCGCGCGCGAGGTCCAGCGCGTCGAGCACGGTGCGGATGTCGACGCCGGAGGCACCGGCGACCAGTGCGTCGAAGGCGGGGCACAGCCGGAACGAGGTCTCCCCGGCACGCACCACCCCCGCCGAAACGAGTACCGCCAGCACGTCCGAGACCTGGCCGACCGGGACACCGGCATCCGACGCCAGGTCCTCCGCGGTGATCTCGTCCCGCAACCGCGCGAGCCATCCCGCGTCGTGGGCGGCGCGGACGACTTCGACGAGTTCCGCACCTTCGGCCCAGCGCTTCATCGTGGCCCGCGCGGACAGGGCGGCCTGAAGCCGATCGAGACCGTCCTCGTGCGCACCGTTCCCGGTCATAGCCCCACTTTCCGCGTTCCGATGGCCGCTGTCCGGCCCGTGCACGAACCTAACGCGGTCGTGCACGGGCCGGGTGGCCGTTCGCGGTCCCGTGTCCTCGCGGCCACCGAACTGTGTACGTCAGGACCCGAACATCTCGGCGATGAGTTCGAGGTCCAGTTCGGCTGGCGTGAGCCGGAAGCCCGCCGGGGGTTCGAGGTCCATCAGGTTGCGGACGAGGAAGTCCCACTTGCGGCGCTCGAGGTAGTGCTGGTACCCGAAGAACAGGTGCTCCGCGCCGGGGACGATCAGCAGGTCGAAGTCCTTGTCGGCGTCGACGAGGGCGTCGACGAGGCGCATCGTGTGCTCGGGGTGGACGTTGTCGTCCATCCCGCCGTGGATCAGCATCAGCTTGCCGCGCAACCGGTCTGCGATGTCCACATTGGACGCGGCGGCCCACGCGGCGGGGTTGGGGCCGTCGTAGGCCTCCGCCCAGCCGAGGTGGTAGTAGCGGTTGTCATGGTTGCCGCAGATGGCGACGCCGACGTGGTAGAAGTCGCCGAACTCGCACAGCCCGCGCACGGTGGCGAACCCGCCGCCCGACAGGCCGTACACGCCGACCCGGTCGAGGTCCATCCACGGCCGCGTTTCCGCGAGCTGCTCGATCGCCGCGACGTGGTCGGCGAGCCCGCCCGCGTCGGCGAGGTGCCCGTAGGACAGGTCGTGGAACGCCTTGCCGCGCCCCGCCGTTCCGCGGCCCTCCACGAGCACCACGACGAACCCGAGCGCCGCCGACGCTTCGGAATCGCACCCGAACCAGCTCTGGTCGAAGGCCGGACTGATGGTGTTCATCTGCACCGACGGGTAGGGTCGGTTGAGCACCGGGTACCACTTTTCCGGGTCGAAGCCGTGCGGCAGGTACAGCAGGCCGTAGACGTCGGTGACCCCGTCGGCCGCCTTCGTGCGGAAGCGCTCCGGCGGCCGCCAGCCCGTCTCGAGCAGCGCCGAGATGTCCGTGCGCTCCAGTTCCACGAGCACCCGCCCGTCCCAGCCGCGTACCGTGATCACCGGCGGAGTGTCCGTTGTGGACGCCGAGTCGATGAAGTAGGAACCGTTGTCCGGTACCGAAACCACGTGGTCGAACTCGTCGTCGGTGATCTTCGCGAACCCGGTGCCGTCGAGCCCGGCGCGGCACACCGTCCTGCGGTAGGGATCCTCGGCGATCAGCCCCGCGGCGACGAAGTAGACGACGCGCGCGGCCTCGTCGACGTGCAGGATCTCCTGCACCGGCCACTCGCCGGAGGTGACCTGGTCGAGCAGTTCGCCGGA
The DNA here is from genome assembly GCF_018736145.1 of Amycolatopsis sp. CA-230715. Lineage (GTDB taxonomy): Bacteria > Actinomycetota > Actinomycetes > Mycobacteriales > Pseudonocardiaceae > Amycolatopsis. The sequence continues at coordinate 1,599,103 of NZ_CP059997.1, read as the reverse complement.
GGCGGCGTCGTAGCGGTAGAGGTGGCCCCACCCGTCGCGCTGGGAGTACCAGAGCACTTCGGCGCCGCCGCCGATGATCCGGACGATCGGCTTGCCCGCCATCGCCTGCGTCGGCTCGACCCTGGTGGGGCCGGTTTCTTCGATCAGCGTCGTCACTTCTCCGGTGGCGGGGTCGAGCCGGTGCAGGCGCAGCGTCCGCATGTCGCGCGTGCCGCGGAGGTAGTAGACCGCCGAACCGTCCTCGGCCCACCACGCCTGCCTGCTGTTCACCGGGGAGAACACCGGCATGCCGACCGGTTCCGCGTCGGCGCGCACCACCTCGCCCGTGCGCACGTCGAGCACGGCGAGTTCGGCGTGCGGGTACTTCTCGTCGCCGGGGAAGGCGTAGCGCTGGGTGCGCGCCTTCGGCGCACCGCCCTCCGGCGGCATCGCGTCCACCAGCGTGGTTTCGCGCACCCCGCGCTGGTCGGTGCGGTGCGTCAGCACCCGCGTCGAGTCCGGAGACCAGGCCACCGCGGGCGGCAGCTCGGCGACACCAAAGCGGCGCAACAACGTCGACGGGGTCATCGCGGCCGGGGCGGTCCCGTATTCGTAGTCCGGTTCGCCGTCGGTGGTCAGCGGTTTCTTGGTGCCGTCGTCGAGCGAATGGAGCCAGACGTCGTGGCCGTCGCGGTACACCGCGTGGCGCTTGTCGGGGGACAGTACCGACCCGAAACCGAGTTCGGGGCCGGGCTCGGGGGCGTAACCCGGTTCGCGGGTGCCCGCCGCCGGGTCGACCAGCACGGTCTCCGCCTCGCCCGGACCGTCCACTTTGTACCAGAACCGCGCGCCGCCGTCGAGCCAGTTCGGTTTGACCTTCAGGCCCCGTACGAGCTTGGACCGGTTGTGGAAAAGCAGTTTCTCCGCAGTCCGGTAAGCGCTTACATCGATCGAATTCCCCATGGTGTTCCCCTTTTCTTCACCTGGTTTCGCCCGGGATTTCCCGGGCATGGTCGAGCTGCCGCGCCTTGTGCTCGAAAGGCGCGGAAAGGAGGTTGTCGCTCTCAGGCTCGGCGGACCACGATGTCGCCGTACCAAGTCCTTGCCCTGACCTCGACGGCTTCCTCGGTCTGCGACGGCGCTTCGGAGTTGTCCAGTGCGCTCTGCACGGAGCCGTACCAGGTGCGCACGTCCAGCCAGGCCGCGGTGCCGTCGGCGATCCCGATTTCCACGTTGCCGCTTTGCGTTTCCAGCACCATCGTGCCGCGTACGGCACGCTCGACGCGGACCGTGCCGTACGCGGTCTTCGCGATCACGGAGCCCCGCGGCCGTTCGGTCGCGAGGTCCCCGTTCGCGGAACTCAGCTTGAGGTCTCCCGCGATGTCGCCGATCCAGCAGGAGCCGTTGATGTTCCTGATCAGGCCGTCCCCGGTGACCTCGCCGATCTGCAGTTCGCCGGAACCGGTGAGGTCGGCGTCACCGTCCACTTTGGTCACGGTCAGCGCGCCGTGGGTCGTCTTCGCCTTCAGTGAACCGGTTTCGCCGAGCCGGATGTCGCCTGCCGACGTCGTGAACACGCAATCGCCGAGCCTGCCGTCGGCGATGAAGTCGCCCATGCTCGTCGTGCCCTGCACGTGCGAGCCGGTCGGCAGTTCGATCGTCACCGCCATCACGCCGGTGCGCGAAAAGTAGGTACCGCGCTTCGAGGTCTTGACCCGGAGCTTGCCGCCGACGAAGTCGACTGTGGTCCGCTCGGCCTCCTTGCGGTCGATGTCCTTGCTCGCGTCGCGGGGGCGGACTTCGACGACCGTGTCGACGCGGTCGCTCGCGATGATTTCGACATCGCACGCCACGAGCTCGAGGGTGACCGAGATCGGTTCCGGGGTGTCGAAAGTGGGCATGGTGGTGCGCTCCTGACGGGCCTTGGTCGTCGAGTGGCGGAAGGGAAGGGCTAGTTCGTGTTTCAAAGCGGCGGAGCCGCTTGATTTGGGCAGTCAGCTCGCACCGGCGTCAGGTTCTCCTACCCGCGCCGCTACGCAAACCACTTCAAAACACCTCCTAGCGGACCCAGCCGGTGTAGCGCTGCGAGCCCCACGAGTCGGTCCTGCCGGTGCGGCGCGGGGCCTGGCGCGCGTCGAGGGTCGCGGACACCGCGCGGGTCAGCCAGGCGTTCACCGAAAGACCCTCGCCGGTCGCCGCCTCCTCGACCCGGACCTTGAGGTGGTCGGGGAGGCGGAAGTTGATCCGCGAGGTCGCGGCCTCGTCGGAGACCGGGGGCGCGGGCTGCGGTTCCGGCTCGGCGTCCGCGTCGTCGAAGGGCGTCTCCTTCGGTGGCATCTTCACCACGAAGTCGGGGTCGAGGCCGCGCAGGCGCACGTCCACGGAACCGGGCGCGAGATCGCGGGTGATCTCGTCCGCCGCCGCGGACAGCGCGTTGAGGAGAGTGAGCCGAACGGCCGACTCGAGCGGTGCCGTGAGACGCTCAGCGAGCGTTCGCGCCTCCTCGCCGGCAGCCTCGGCGGCCACCGCGAGTTCGTGGCGGAGGTTGTCGACATACTGCGCCAGGTTCATGGCACTACTATGGCACCACGATGGCGCCACTGCAACCCCATTTTGGTGCCATGATGGATTCTCGCAGCTCAGTGCCCCTTTTCACCCTTGCGGCGTGCGAGCGAAGGCCCCGGAGGACATGCCCTGAAGGTGGCCTTCACGGCATTGAGTGCCGCGAAGGCCACCTTCAGGGGACAGCAGCCGTCAGGGGAGGGCCAGTGGGAGCGAGCGGCGGACGTGGGCGCCGTGCCTGCCGTGCAGGGGCCGGGTACTGAACGGCAGCGCGGCGTCCGTGCCGCCGATCCTGATCGTGGTGGTGATCCGCTCGTGGCCGCTCGGGTCGCGGTCGACGACGAGCGAGGTGGCGGTGAAGGCGGCGCCGTCGGCGTAACCGTCCAGGACGTGCGGGGAGTCCGGGCGTCCGAGCGGCGCGTGGCAGGTCTGCGTGACGGCGCCCGCCCGCCAGGCGCGCCAGCCGTCGGCGATGTCCTCGTCGTTCGCGCCGAGTGCCGCCCGGAGGTCTTCTTCGAGTTCGGCCGCGTCCAGGACAGCGCTTTCCCAGCCCGATTCCGCCAGCCTGCCAACGATTCCGAGCGCGGCGCTCACGGTGGCGCGGAGGGCGCCGAGTTCTCCGCCGCCCCTCGCCGTGGCGGCGAGCGGCTCCGCCTCGGGCCGGTACCGCACCGCGAGCCAACGCACCCTGAGCGGCGCGCCGTCGTCGGGAGTGGGCACTGTCCACACGAGAACCTGCGCGCTCGCGAGCGGGATATCGGTGCGGCGGAACGCTTCGAGGACGCTGTCGCGGAGCGCGACGGGGCTCGCCGCCGCGGTACCGGCGAGCCGGATCACGCAGCTCCACCCGTCACCGGTCCGCGCGACGCCGAACCGGTTTCCCGCCCGGTCGACGTGTTCGCGGATCTCGATGTTCGCGGTGGGCGGGGCACCCCGGAAACGGAAGCGGTAGCCGAGCCACGCCGCCGCCCAGCCCGCGAAGTGCGTGCCGCCGATCCTGACCGACGTCGTGAGCACGGCGAGCGCGGCGACCGAAGACACCGCGATCCGCGGCACCTCGCCGAAACCGGACACCGCGAGCACCGCGACGGCGGCGAGTTCCCACACCACGATCTGGCGCACCCGCACCGGAAACAGCCACGCGGCGGTCACCGCCCACCTCCTCTGGTCAGGAGGCGTCCACGCTAGCGGCGGGATTTCCGCGCTCTGCCGGAAAAATTGCCCACACCGGCGGGTGCCGCGGGTGCCTACGATGATCCTCCGCGAGTTGATCGAGGGAGACACGGGCGGGGTGTGGACCCAGCGAGACCAGATCCAGGCGTACCAGTTCCTGCGCCGCCGCTTGGTTTCCGCGCTCGTCGCCGCGGACGCCAACCACCCGGTGTCGCCGAGCAGGCGCCTCGTGCTCGGCACCGCGGCCGGGCTCGCGGTGGCCGTGCTGGTGACCGCGGTGTGCGGGGTGCTCGGCCTGCTGAGCCCCGGCGGCGGCAAGGACTGGCTCTCCGGCGGGCACGTGATCGTCGAGGAGGGCACGGGCGCGCGGTTCGTGCTGGGCCAGGACGGCGTGCTGCACCCGGTGCTCAACTACTCGTCCGCGCGCCTGCTCGCCGGTGCCGCGCCGAACGCCGACGTGACCGTGCCCGCGAAGAAGCTCGCGACCGCGGCCCGTGGCGCCGGGATCGGGATCGTCGGCGCGCCGGATTCGCTGCCAGCCCCGGAACGGCTGGTCACCACCGCCTGGACGAACTGCTCGCGCACCAGCCGCGACGCGCCGTCGTCGGCGGATCCCACGTCGTCGGTGCTGCTCGTCGCGGGTGATTCGGGTCGCGTGCTCGGGCCGCGCGAAGGCCTTCTCGTGCGCCTGCCGGACGGTTCGCGGTACCTGATCAGCGCGGGCCACCGGTTCCGCCTCACCGACGAGGCGCTCGTGGCGCTGCACTACGACCAGCGCATGCCGATCGCGGTGTCGCCGCGCTGGCTCGGCACCGTGCCCGCGGGGCGGGACCTCGCCTTCCTCGAAGCCGACGGCGCCGGCGAGCGGGGGCCGTCGGTCGGCGGGAAGGCGACGAAGACCGGGCAGGTGCTGCGCGTCGGCGAGGACGGCTACTACCTCGTCCGTGCCGACGGGCTCGAAGCGATCACCGAAACCCAGGCGGCGCTGGTCCCCGGCGGCCCCGAGCCCGCGGACGTCGCCGCCGTCGCGCGTGCGCCGAAGCACGCCGGGAAGCAGACGGCCGGGGGAGAGGACGCCGCCGGGTACCCGGGGCGGATCCCGGTCCCGGTCACGGTCACCGGGACGTCGGTTACCGTGTGCGCCCGCGACGGCGACGCGCGGGTGACGATCTCGGACCGGCTGCCGTTGCCGGGCGGAGCGCGTCCGATCGCGACGATGGCGAAGCAGGACGGGCGGGTCGCCGACGAGGTGTCCGTGCCGCCGTCCGGCGGCGCGGTGGTCGCGGAGCAGACAGCACCCGGTGTCGATTCGGGAACGACGTACCTGGTGACCGATACCGGGGTGAAGTATCCCGTGGTGAGCCGGGAAGCACTGGCCGCGCTGGGCTACGGTGCGGTGCCGAGGCAGCCGGTGGCGGCGGGGACCCTCGCCGCGCTGCCGAGCGGGCCCGCGCTCGATCCCGCGGCCGCCGCGGTACCGGTGACCGGGGCTGGTTCGGGGTGAGGGGGATGTGATGGGGACGCCGGAAAACATCAAGGTGGCCGTGATCGAGGACCACCCGCTCTACCGCGCCGCGGTCGCGCGCGTGCTGGAGGAGGCGCCGGATGTCGAACTGGGCGCGGTCGCCGACTCGGTCGCCAGGTTCGCGGTGTGCCGCCAGCCCGCGGGCAGCGTCGTGGTGCTGGACCTCAAGCTGCGCGGGGTCGCCGACGCGGCCGCTGTGCTCGAGGTCGTCGGCATGGGGCACCGCGTCCTCGTGGTGTCCGCGCACGCGGGACAGACCGAGGTGCTCGGCGCGATCTCGGCGGGCGCGCGCGGTTATCTGTCGAAGGACGCCGACGGCGACGAGATCCTGCGCGCCATCAGGGAGATCGCGGCGGGCAATTCGTACGTCTCGCCGACGCTGGCCTCGTTCGTGCTGAACTCGTCGCGGGAACGGAACGCGGGCCCGAAGCTCGTGCTGTCCGAACGCGAACGGCAGGTGCTCTCGCTGGTCGCCGCGGGCGAACGGGACCAGGACATCGCCGAGCTGATGTCGATCAGCGTGCGGACCGTGCGCTCCTACCTGGACCGGATCAGGGACAAGACCGGGCGCCGCCGCCGTCCCGAGCTGACGCGGCTCGCGATCGAAGAGGGCATCGCCTACGAGCAGGGGTCATAACCGCCGGTTCGCCAGCGCCCCGGTGGCGCCGCGCGCCTTCTCCGGCAGCTCGGGGTCGATTTCGACGACGGTCACGCCCGGTTCCGCGCCGAGCTGCGCGTGCACGCGGCCGAACCCGTCCGCGACCAGGGAATGCCCGATCCCGGTCGGCGCCTTCGGGTTGACCGAGATGCCCGTCGCGGCCGGGTCGGCCTGCCCGCAGCCGACGATCCAGCACCCCGAGTCGAGGCCCCGCGCGCGCACGAGCACCTGCCACTGCTCGATCTTGCCCTCGCCGGCGCCCCACGAGGTCGGCACCAGTACGGCGGCCGCGCCCGCGTCCGCGAGTCCGCGGAACAGCTCGGGGAACCGCAGGTCGTAGCAGGTCGCGAGGCCGAGCACGATGCCGTCGACGGCCACCGTGACCGGGGCGTCACCGGGTGCGACGGTGTCGGACTCGCGGAAGCCGAAGGCGTCGTAAAGGTGGATCTTGTCGTAGCCGAGGTGCTCGCCGCGCCCGGTCACCAGCAGCGTGTTCTTCACCCTGCCGTCGTCGGCCGGGGTGAACATCCCGGCGACGACCAGCACGTCGTGCTCGGCGGCGACCTTCGCGACCTCGGTCGCCCACGGCCCGTCGAGCGGCTGCGCGAGCGGCGCCAGCGGCACCCCGAACCTGGCCATGGTCGCCTCGGGGAACACCACTACCTCCGCGCCGGCGCCGGCCGCTTCGGCCACGCCGTCGCGGACCAGCACCAGGTTCTTGGCGGGATCTTCGCTCGAGGTCAGCTGGCAGAGTCCGATGCGCACCACGGCAACCTCCTGATCGTTTCCGGCCCGGCGCAGCCGAGCCTACGGCGCCCCGAGCGTGGGATGGCCCACCTCGTACCCTTGGGGCATGCTGAACCGTACCGACCTGCGAGGGCGCTCCCTGTCACCCGCCGAGCTGCGTGCCACGCTGCCGCGCGCGGAGATCGATGTGGACGCCGCCCTGCATCAGGTGCGGCCGGTGGTGGACGCGGTCCGCGAGCGCGGGGTCGAAGCGGTACTCGACTACACCGAGCGGTTCGACGGCGTGCGGCCCTCGCGCGTACGCGTGCCCGCGGCGGAGCTGACCCGTGCACTGTCCGAACTGGACGCCGACGTCCGCGCGGCACTCGAAGAGTCGATCGACCGCGCCCGCAAGGTGCACGCCGACCAGCGGCGCGCCGACGTCACCACCACCGTCGCCGAGGGCGGCACGGTCACCGAGCGCTGGGTTCCGGTGGCGCGCGTCGGCCTGTACGCGCCGGGCGGGCTCGCGGTCTACCCGTCGACCGTGGTGATGAACGTGGTGCCAGCGCAGATCGCCGGGGTCGGCTCGCTCGTGCTGTGCTCGCCGCCGCAGGCCGCGTTCGGCGGGCTGCCGCACCCGACCATCCTCGCCGCGGCCGAGCTGCTCGGCGTCGACGAGGTGTGGGCGGTCGGCGGCGCGCAGGCGGTCGCACTGCTCGCCTACGGCGCCGCCGACACCGACGGCGCCGAGCTGGCTGCCGTCGACATCGTCACCGGTCCCGGCAACATCTACCTGACCGCGGCCAAGCGCATGCTCCGCGGCATCATCGGCATCGACTCCGAGGCGGGGCCGACCGAGATCGCGATCCTCGCCGACGGCACCGCCGACGCCGCGCACGTCGCGGCCGACCTGATCAGCCAGGCCGAGCACGACCCGCTCGCCGCGAGCGTGCTGGTCACCACCTCCGAGCAGCTCGCCGACGAGGTCGAGACGGAGCTGAAGACGCGGGTCCCCGCGACGAAGCACACCGAACGCGTCGCGGAAGCGTTGGGAGGAAAGCAGTCCGGCATCATCCTGGTGTCCACTGTGGACGAAGGGCTGCGGGTGGTCGACGCGTACGCGGCCGAGCACCTGGAGATCCAGACCGCCGACGCGCGCGAGGTCGCCGCACGGGTCCGCAACGCGGGCGCGGTGTTCGTCGGCGCGTACGCCCCGGTGTCGCTCGGCGACTACTGCGCCGGGTCCAACCACGTACTGCCCACCGGCGGTTTCGCGAGGCACTCCTCCGGGCTGTCCGTGCAGAGCTTCCTGCGCGGGATCCACGTCGTGGATTACAGCGAGGAGGCGTTGCGGGCGGTCGCGCCGAAGGTCGTGTCGCTCGCGAACGCCGAGGACCTGCCAGCCCACGGCGAAGCCGTGACCGCCCGGTTCGAGGGGGACGCGAAATGACGCTCGGCGAAGACGTCACGCTCGAAGAGCTGCCGCTGCGCGAGGACCTGCGCGGCCGCTCGCCCTACGGCGCGCCGCAGCTCGACGTGGCCGTTCGGCTCAACACCAACGAAAACCCGTACCCGCCGCCGGTCGAACTCGTCGAGGACGTCCAGGCCGCGGTGCGCGCGGCGGCGGAGTCGTTGCACCGCTACCCCGACCGCGACGCCGTCGAGCTGCGCCGCGATCTCGCCGACTACCTCACGGTGGCCACGCGCGTGGTGCTCGACGAGCGGAACCTGTGGGCCGCCAACGGGTCCAACGAGATCCTGCAGCAGATCCTGCAGGCCTTCGGCGGCCCCGGCCGCAGCGCGCTCGGCTTCGAGCCGTCGTACTCGATGCACCCGATCATCGCCGCGGGCACGAGGACGGACTGGGTGCCGACGCCGCGGCGCGAGGACTTCTCGCTCGACACCGAGGCCGCCGCCGCGATCGTGGCGCAGCGGCAGCCCGACGTGGTGTTCGTGACCAGCCCCAACAACCCGACCGGCGGCTCGATCCCGTTCGACGAGCTCAGCGCGGTGCTCGAAGCCGCACCGGGCATCGTCGTCGTGGACGAGGCGTACGCGGAGTTCTCGTCGCAGCCGAGCGCGGTGTCCCTGCTCGAAACCTTCCCGCGCAAGCTGATCGTCTCGCGCACGATGAGCAAGGCGTTCGCGTTCGCGGGCGGGCGGCTCGGCTACCTCGCCGCGGCACCGGCCATTGTGGACGCGTTGCAGCTCGTCCGGCTGCCGTACCACCTGTCCTCGCTCACCCAGGCCGCCGCGCGCGCGGCGCTGCGGCACGCCGACGCCACGCTCGCCTCGGTGGCCAAGCTCGCCGCCGAGCGGGACAGGGTGTCCGAATCGTTGCTGGGCCTCGGGTTCACCCCGGTGCCAAGCGACGCCAACTTCATCCTCTTCGGACGGTTCGCCGACGCGCCTGCGAGCTGGCGGTCCTATGTGGACCTCGGCGTGCTGATCAGGGACGTCGGCATCCCCGGTCACCTCCGCGTCACGGTGGGCACGCCGGAGGAGAACGACGCGTTTTTGGAAGCCAGCAAGGAGATTCCGCGATGACTAGGGTCGGAAAAGTCGAACGCACGACCAAGGAGTCGTCGATCTCGGTGCAGCTCGATCTCGACGGCACCGGTGAGGTCGAGATCAGCACCGGCGTGCCGTTCTACGACCACATGCTCACCGCGTTCGGCGCGCACGGGTCGCTCGACCTCAAGGTGGACGCCAGCGGTGACACGCACATCGACGCGCACCACACCGTCGAGGACACCGCGATCGTGCTCGGGCAGGCGATCCGGCAGGCGCTCGGGGACAAGGCGGGCATCCGCCGCTTCGGCGACGCCTGGATCCCGATGGACGAGACCTTGGCGCACGCCGCGATCGACGTGTCCGGCCGCCCGTTCTGCGTGCACCTCGGCGAGCCCGAGCAGTTCAACGCGTTCACCATCGGCGGCAACTACCCGTTCGTGCTGACCAGGCACGTGTTCGACTCGCTGTCGTTCCACACGCAGATCGCGCTGCACGTGCGCGTGCTGCACGGCAGGGACCCGCACCACATCGCCGAAGCCCAGTACAAGGCGGTGGCCCGCGCACTGCGCGCCGCGACGGAACCGGACCCGCGCGCGGGCGGCATCCCGTCGACGAAGGGCGTGCTCTGAGCGCTGCGAGGGCCGTGTTCGGGGCGCTCAGGTCCTCGAAGGTGGCCTTCGGGGCATCGAAGCGAAGCGAAGCGCACGGCGCGAGGCGGGTGCCTGCGCCGTGCGCATCCGCGTGTGGCACGCTGACCGGGTGAGCAAGGAAGTCGTCGCCGTATTGCTGCTCGCGCTCGCCGGTTTCCTGATCGGCGGCGTCTACAGCCTGTGGAAGACCGCGAAGCTCTTCGCCGGTCTGCTCGCGATCGCCGCGGTGCTGGCGGTTGGCGGCGCCGTCGTCTGGCTCACCGGAAGCTGACCGCTCACTTCGGGGTGAACGTCCACCTGCTCGCCGCGCCCGAACAGCTTCCCGCCACCGCGTTGCCGCCCGAGGCGCGCACGCACTTCTGGCCGCTCTGGATGTCCGAGATCGTCTTGTCGGGGTTGATCGACCACTGCTGAGCCGGTCCACCGGTGCACTTCTGCAACACGACCTTTCCGCCGGACATGCCCGCGCACAGGTCGTTGACGAGCAGGAACGCGCCGTGGAAGGTGAACCGCTGGCTCGCCCCGCCGGAGCACGCGGCCGTCTTCAGCGCGGTGCCCGGCTTGGTGCTGTTCGCCGGATCTTCGAGGCACTGGCCCGTCGAGTCGTTCTTGTACTGCCCGACGGTCGTGGTCGGCTTCGCGCCGCCGTAGCAGGCGCCGCTCTTGGTGTCGAAGATCGGCGTCGGGTCGACGGTCTCGTCCGACGGCGGGTCGACCACGACGGGTTCCATCGTCGGCTTGCCGTCGGAGTTGTAGTGCGTCAACGCGTCTTCGCAGTCGATCGCGTCCATCGCGCTGCCGCCTTCACCGCCGAGCCACAGGTCGATATGCCGCAGCCCCGGTCCGCCGTTGGGGCCTTCGCCGCTCCAGTCCTCGCCGCATTCCTGGCAGGAGTCCTCCATGATGAAATATTTCTTCACCCGGGGGACCCAGACCTTCGTGCCCGCCTTGAGTTCCTTCGTCGAGGTCGCGAACGTGATCGGGTCGTCGTAGGTGCCCTCGCCGCCCGCGGTGTCGTGCAGCTTCGGGTATTCGATCTCACCGCCGGGCGGGGTGTTGTCCCACCACCCGTAGAACGTTAGGAACGTGGGCTGGGTGGTGGCCGCGTTCGCGGCGCCCGCACTGACGAAAAGCGCCGCGAGCAGGACGGTGGACAGAACGACGGCAAGCCGTTTCATGGCGCCTCCGTTGGGTTTCCAGCGGCGGCAGGTGTCCAGCATCGAGCCGGGCGGGCGCTCCCGTCAAGACCTATTCGGAAAGTTCTCTAACAAACTCAGCGGGCTGGTTCGAGGACCTTCTCGCCCGCGTCGCCGCCATCGCCGAGGTGCTGCGCGAGCTTCTCGCCTTCGACGTCGACGTTCGGCACGATCCGGTCCAGCCACTTCGGCAGCCACCACGCGTGCTTGCCCAGCAGCGACATCACCGCGGGCACGATCGTCATGCGCACCACGAAGGCGTCCACCGCGACCCCGAACGCGAGCGCGAACCCGATCGACTGGATGAGTGCCTGGTCGGCGAGCACGAACCCGGCGAACACGCTGATCATGATGAGCGCGGCCGCGACCACGACGCGGGAACCGTGCCGGAACCCGGTCACCATCGCCTGCTGAGCCGGTGCGCCGTGCACGTGTTCTTCGCGCATCCGCGTCACCAGGAACACCTGGTAGTCCATCGCCAGCCCGAACAGCACGCCGATCAGCAGGATCGGCAGCATGCTCATGATCGGGCCGGTGGTCTCCACGCCGAGCAGATCGGTCAGCCAGCCCCACTGGAACACGGCCACCACCGCGCCGAACGTCGCGATGACCGAGCCGAGGAAGCCGAGCGTCGCCTTGAGCGGCACGACCACCGACCGGAAAACCAGCATCAGCAACAAAAACGCCAGCCCGACGATGAGCGCGAGGTAGGGCAGCATCGCGTCGGCGAGCTTCTCGCTCACGTCGATGTTCGCCGCGGTCTGCCCGGTGACGGACAGCTTGGCGCCGGTGGCCTCGCCGAGGTTCGCGTTCTGCGCGCGGATGTCGGAGACGAGCTGTTCGGTCTGCTCGCTGCTGGGCCCGCTCTTCGGGACCACGCTCAGCAGCGCGGTGTCGCCGGTGGCGTTCACCTGCGGGGGAGTCACCGCCGCCACGTCGCCGAGCTTCGCAATGCCCGTGACCGCCTGGCGCACGGCGCCCTGCGGGTCCTTGCTGCCCTCGGTGTCGACGACCACGAGCAGTGGCCCGTTGGCGCCCTCGCCGAACCCGGAGGTCACCAGGTCGTAGGCCTTGCGCTGGGTCGAATCCGGTGCCGCGGTGCTGTCGTTGGGCAGGCCGAGCTGCATGCTGGTGGCCGGGATCGCGGCCACCAGCAGCGCCGCGACCGCGCCGACGAGCACCACGACCCGGTGCCGCGCCACGAACTTCGCCCACCGCTCGCCGTTCGTGGTCTTGGCGGCGTCGGCCGATTCCTCCCGCGCCTTCTTGCCGAGCACCTTCCGCCCGGCGAACCCGAGCACGGCGGGCAGCAGCGTCAGCGCGATGAGCACCGCGACGGCCACGGTCAGCGCGGCGGCGATGCCCATTTCGGCGAGGAACGGGATGCCGACGACGGTGAGCCCGGCGAGCGCGATGATCACGGTGAGCCCGGCGAACACGACGGCCGATCCCGCGGTGCCGACCGAGCGCGCGGCGGCCTCCTCGGGTTCCTTGCCCTCGCTGAGTTCGTGCCGATATCGGGAGACGATGAAGAGCGCGTAGTCGATGCCGACCGCGAGGCCGAGCATGAGCGCGAGGATCGGCGTGTTCGCGTTCAGCTCCATGAACCCGGACGCGGTCATGATCCCCGCCATGCCGACGCCGACCCCGATCAACGCGGTCAGCAGCGGCAGCCCGGCCGCGATGAGCGAGCCGAACGTGATGGCGAGGACGATCGCCGCGACGATCACGCCGATTCCTTCGGTGGCCTGGGTTTCCACCGGGCCCTGCACCGCGTCGCCGCCGATCTGGACCTCGAGCCCGGCCTGGCGCGCGGGATCGCCGGACGAGGTCAGCGCGGCGCGGTCCTCCGGCGTCAGCACGAACGCCTGCACCTTGTAGCTGACCTGCGCCAGCGCGACCTTGCCGTCCGGTGAGATCGTCTTGGCCTGGAAGGGATCCACGACTCCCGCGACCTGCGGCGCGACCTTGAGCTTGGCGACGACCTGCTCGACGGCGGCCCGGTTGGCCGGCTCGGTGAGCTTCTGCCCGTCCGGCGCGGCGATCGCGACGCGCGCGGTACCGCCGCCCGCGGACGCCTGCGGGAACTTCTCCTTGAGATGGTCGATCGCCTGCTGCGACTCGGTGCCGGGGATGGTCACGGCGTTCGTGGTCGTGCCCGAGAGCGTCAGCGCGCCGAGGCCGAGCGCCACGAGCACGGCCGCCCAGACACCGACGACGAGCCAGCGGCGGCGGAATGACGACCGGCCGAGCCGGTACAGAAGGGTGGCCACAGCACGCGCTCCGTTCTCGATCGGGTGAGTTCGACGCTAGCCGTTCGGCTAGGCGGCTACAAGCCGATCGGCAAGTTTGTGACTAGCCGCACGGCTAGGAGAAAAGTTTGCCGGTGGTACCGGGGGAGGCGTAGGGTTTGCCTGCTCTACGAGGAGGTTCGATGACAACCGGGACGATCCGGACCAGCGGCGCCGCGGGGGAGGACACGCGGTCGCGGCTACTGGCGACCGCGCTGCGGTTGTTCACCGAGCACGGCGCCGAGGGCACGTCGCTGCAGATGATCGCGGACGCGCTCGGGGTCACGAAGGCCGCGGTGTACTACCACTTCAAGACGAAGGACGAGATCACCGAGGCGGTCGCCGAGCCGGGGCTGCGCGAACTCGCCGCCGTCGTCGAGGAAGCGGCGACCTTCCGCAGGCGGGGCGCCCGCGTCGACCATCTGCTCACCGGGTTCGTCGACATCGTGGTCCGCCACCGCGCGCTCGTCGCGTTGTTCAGCAGCGATCCCGGAGTGGCCCGCGCGATCGAGAAGACGTTGCACGGCGAGGAAAGGTTCGAGAAGCGGCTGCTGACGTTGTTGTCGGGACCCGAGCCGGACACCGCCACGTTGGTGGCCGCGCACGTCGCGCTCGCCGGTATCGCGCTGGCGGGCGGGGCACCCGCGCTCGCCGGTCTCGACGACGAAAGCCTCCGCGAAGCGCTGCTGGCCGTCGGAAGGCGGTTGATGGGCCGCCCCCGCCCGCGGACCTAGAGACTGGTTCGAAGTGCTTTGCGTGGCGGTGCGGGTAGCGGAACCTCAGTCGCCTTCTCGCTCCGGGATCTCCAACTCATGAATAACCGCGTTGTCGTGCTGAAGGTCGTGATCGGGGCAGACGCCGCGCCACGGACATCGGTAAGTCACCGGAACCCGGGTTCGGGCGGAGAAGAGGCCTACGGACAACGATTCCGGGCCGAACTGCCCCGGTCAGGAGCCGAGCGCGGCCAGCACCTCGACCTCGACCCGGAAGTCCGGGTGCACCAGCCCGCTGACCTGGACCAGTGAACTCGCCGGGAGCCTGCCGGGGGAGAGGTACCTGTCCCGCACTGTGCGGAACACCGGGAGGTCCGCGAGATCGGTCAGGAAGATGGTGAACTTGACGACGTTTTCCATCCCGGCGCCCGCCGACGCCAGTGCGGCGACGAGGTTGCGGAAGACCTGGTCGATCTGCGCTTCGGGATCGTCTTTCCCGACCAGCGTGCCGTCGGCGTCGAGCGGCACCTGGCCGGACACCACGATCATGCGGCCCTGGAAGGAAACCGCGTGGCTGTACCCGTTGACCGGGGGTAGCCCCTCGGTGCCGTGGTATTCGATCACTCCCGGCACGTTACCCGATTCGAGACTGCACCCCGTCGAGGATGGTGTCGAGGCCGAAGTGGAGCGCGTGCTCGGGGCTCGCGGCCGCGTTGAACTGCGTGCCGACCGCGGTGCCGACGCGATCGGCGAGCACCAGCTCCTCGTCGTTCATGACCTGTTCGAGGACGGGAGCCACCGCGCTCCACCAGTCCACATCGGACATTCCGGAGGCCTTCTCCGTGCTGGACGCGATCCTCGCCGTGCGCGCGGCGGCGGAGACGTGGTTGAGCACGAGCGTCAGCACGGCGTCCATCTCGACGTCGGACAGGCCGATGCCGTCGAGCGGACGTAGTTCGGTTTCGTACTTCCGGCTGACGTGCGGGCCGAGCGCGCCGCGCGACGAATCGACGTCGAGCAGCCACGGGTGGCGCTCGTAGAGTTCCCAGTTCCGCCGCGCCACGAACTTCATCCCCGCGCGCCAGTCGCCTGCTTCGGTCGCGGCGCCGACGTCGTCGCCGTACAACTCCTCGTAGACGGCGTCGACCATCAACGCGACGAGGTCTTCCTTGCCGGGGACGTGCCCGTACAGCGACATCGCGCCGACCCCGAGGTGCTCGGCGACGCGGCGCATCGAGACCCCGGCCAAGCCGCCCGTGTCGGCGAGTTCGATCCCGGCCCGCACGATCGCGGTCACCGTGAGCCCCGACCGGCCGGGGCTGGGGTGGTGGCCCCACAGCAGGTAGATGGTGCGGGTCAGCTCGGATGCGGGGGGCTGCCTGGCCAAGGTCTTCCTTTCCGCCCGAATTCGCGAACCAGGCTTGCGTCTGCCGTACACCGTACCGTACGCTCAGCGGCCGTACGACGTACCGTACGCCGTACGGCACTGCGGAGAAGAGGGGACGCATGCTGGAAAACGATCGAGGGCCCGCGATCGCCGCGGTCGGGGTCCGCAAGGCCTATCCGTCGGCTGGCAAGGACGATCCGCCCGCGCTCGACGGGTTCGACCTCGAGGTTTCGCGCGGCACCGTGCACGGGCTGCTCGGACCGAACGGCGCGGGGAAGACCACCGCCGTCCGGATCATGGCCACGCTGCTCGACCTCGACGAGGGGACCGTGCTGATCGGCGGCGACGACGTGGCCCGCGACGGCGGGCGGGTGCGGCGGCGGATCGGTCTCGTCGGCCAGTACGCCGCCGTCGACGAAGAGCTGACCGGGCTGCAGAACCTCGTGATGTTCGGCAGGCTGAGCCGGCTTTCGGTGCGTGCGGCCAAAACCCGCGCCGCGGAGCTACTCGACCGGTTCGGGCTGGCGGACACCGGGACGAAGCGCGTGAGCGCCTATTCCGGCGGGATGCGCAGGCGGCTCGACCTCGCGGCGGGACTGCTGGTCGCGCCGGAGGTCCTGTTCGTGGACGAGCCCACGACGGGGCTCGACCCCGCCGGGCGGCGCGAGGTCTGGACGGCCATCCGCGATCTCGTCGACGGCGGCACCACGGTCCTGCTGACCACCCAGTACCTGGAGGAGGCCGATCAGCTCGCGGACCGCGTTTCGATGCTCACGCGGGGAAGGGTCGTCGCGGAGGGGACGCCCGCGGAGCTGAAGGCGAAGGTCGGCGACGACTGGCTCGACCTGGTTCCCCGTGACAGCACGGACATCGCGCGCATCACCGGTGTCGTCGGCACGTGGGCGAGCGGCGAGATCCACGTGTCGGACGGCACCGTTCGGGTCCCCGTCGCGGACCGCGCGGGCGCGCTGCTCGGAGCGGCGGCCGCCTTGCGCGACGCGGGGATCGGCCTCGACGACATCGCGATCCGCACGCCCAGCCTCGACGACGTTTTCCTGCACCTGAACGAAAAAACCGAAGGGGTTCCGGTATGACCACGGCTTACACCACGTTCGAGGACGGCTTGGCCGACCGGTTCCGGCACGCCGTCGCCGACACCTGGACGATCACCCTGCGCGCGCTGCACCACTGGCGGAACCGGCCGGGGGTGATGGTCTTCGGCTGGCTGTTCCCGGTGCTGCTGATGGCCGTGTTCATCGGCCTGCTCGGTGGCGCGCTCGGCGGGAGCACGGGCGGGGACTACATCGACTTCGTGCTGCCCGGCGCTTTCGCGATGGCGATGTTCTTCGGCCTGGAAGGCACGATGACCGCCGTTTCGTCGGACGCGGCCAAGGGGGTCACCGACCGGTTCCGCTCGCTGCCGATGAGCGGTGTCGCCGTCGTCGCGGGACGGTGCACGGCCGACCTGATCAACTCGGTCGTCGGGCTGGCCGTGGTCGTGCTCGCCGGGCTGGTGTTCGGCTGGCGGCCCCATGCGGGGCTGCCCGCGATCGCCGCCGCGTTCGGGCTGCTGCTCCTGCTCCGGTTCGCGATGCTGTGGATCGGCGTGTTCATCGGGCTGAAGGCGAAGAACCAGGAGACGGTGACCGCGGTGCAGGTGGCGGTCTGGCCGCTGCTGATGTTGTCGAGCGTGTTCGTGGACACCGCGACGATGCCGCGGTGGCTGGGCACGATCGCGGAGTACAACCCGCTTTCGACCACCACCACCGCGGTGCGCGAACTGCTCGGAAATCCCGTCGTAGGCGGGTCTTTCGCGGTCGACAACGCGACCCTGCTCGCGATCGTCGTGCCGGTGCTGCTGGTCGCGGTGTTCCTGCCGTTGTCCGCGTCCGGCTACCGGCACCTACGGCGCTGAGAACCGGATCGACTGGCCCGGTCTCGCCTGCGCGGCGAGGTCGACGTCGTCTTCCAGCACGACGGCGGGCACCGGGTAGCCGCCGGTGACCGGGTGATCGGCGAGGAACAGGATCGGGTGGCCCGAAGGCGGAACCTGCAGCGCGCCGAGAACTCCCGCCTCCGGTGGGAGTTCGTCGCCCCTGGCGCGCCGCAGGACCGGCCCGTCGAGCCGGATCCCGACCCGGTCGGCCTCGGCGGTGACCCGGTGCGGGGCGGACAGCAGCGAGGTGAGCGCGTCCTCGGCGAACCAGTCCAGCCGCGGCCCCGGCACGACGCGCAACACCAGTTCGTCCGGGAAAGGGCGCTGTGGAGCCAAATCCACGGGCGGATGGGGGAGTGAAGGCGTGCCCACGGGGAGCACGCAGCCCGGCGTCAGCGCGGCGGGGCCGAGGCGCGCCATCGTGTCCGTGGCGCGCGATCCGAGCACCGGCGGCACGTCGATCCCGCCGCGGACCGCGAGGTAGCTCCGCAGGCCGTTGTCCGGTGTGGCAAGGGAAACCTCGTCGCCGGGGCGGACCGGGATGGGCGCGGACATCCCGGCCGCCCTCGCCCCGGCGGTGATCGCGCACGGCGCACCGGTCACGGCGACGACGGCGTGCTCGGTGAAGCGCACCACGAGGCCGCCGAGCGTGGCCTCGATCGCCGCGCACCCTTCGGGATTACCGACGAGCCGGTTCGCGAGCCGGAACGAGCGACGGTCCGCGGCGCCCGAGCGGCCGACCCCGATCGCCGCGAGCCCCGGCCGTCCCAGGTCCTGCACGGTGGCGAACGGCCCCGGCCGCACCACTTCGAGCTTTTTCAAGGGCACACCCGGAATTCGACGCGGGTTCCCGGGGCCAGGAGGTTCGGCGGCTCGCGGTCGGCGTCCCAGACCGCGAGCGCGGTGTGCCCGAGCAGGTGCCAGCCGCCGGGGGACGGGTGCGGGTAGACGGCCGAATACTCGCCCGCGATGGCGATCGAGCCCGCGGGCACCCTCGTCCTCGGCGAGGCCCGGCGCGGCAGGCGCAGGCGGGGGTCGAGCCCGGTCAGGTAGCCGAATCCCGGTGCGAACCCGCAGAACGCGACCGTGTACGCGGCGGCCGAATGCCGCCGGACCACCTCGGGCACGGACAGCCCGGAAGCCTCGGCGACGGCGGCGAGATCCGCGCCGTCGTACCGCACCGGCAGCACGACCGATGGGCCGCGGGTCGTGGTGCCGGTATCGAATTCGCGCTCGTGCACGGCCGCGCGGACGCGGTCGAACGAGGTGCGCGCCGGATCGAACCGCACCAGCAGCGTCCGGGCGCCGGCCACCAGTTCGTCCACTCCGGACAGTGGCGAGGCGGACAGCGCGGCGCGGAGCCCGACGACTTCGCCCGCGTCGTAGAGATCCACCAGCGCCGCCCGCTCGCCGTAGGGCACGACCTTCACGAACCCACCCGGTATTCGGTGTCGCGCCGGTCCGAGATGAACATGTGGCCTGGCGCGTGCGTGATGGCGAACGGCGGGCGCGACGCCATCAGCGCGGCCTGCGGGGTCACGCCGCACGCCCAGAACACCGGCACGTCACCGGGTTCGGCGACGACCGCGTCGCCGAAGTCCGGCCGCGCGAGGTCCTCGATGCCCAGCGCACGCGGGTTTCCGCTGTGCACCGGCGAACCGTGGACGGCGGGCATCGAACTGGTCACGCGCACGGCCTCGTCGACGAGTGCCGCCGGGATCTGCCGCATCGACACCACCAGCGGGCCGTGCAATCGCCCGGCGGGGCGGCACTGCTTCGTGGTGGTGTACATGGCCACGTTGCGGCCCCGCTCGACGTGCCGCAGCGGGATCCCCGCCGCGGCGAGCGCGGTCTCGAAGGTGAAGCTGCAGCCGATCAAGAAGGTGACCAGGTCTTCCCGCCAGAACGGTGTCGCGTCGGTGGTTTCGCGCACCAGCTCGCCGTTTTCCCATAGCCGGTACCGGGGAAGGTCGGTGCGGAGATCCGCGCCGTCGGCGAGTTTCGTCGTGGTGGCACCGGGTTCGCTCACGTCGAGCACCGGGCACGGTTTCGGGTTCCGCTGGCAGAACAGGAGCAGGTCGTCCGCCCAGTCCCGCGGCACCGCGATGAGATTGGCCTGCGCGTACCCCGAAGCCCAGCCGGTGGTCGGTTCGCTGACGCCGGAGCGGAAGAGCGCGCGGGCCCGCGCCGGGTGCACGGTGGCGGTGTCGTCGAACGTGGTCATCGCGACTCCTTTTAGGAGGTTTTTTTGAAGGTGGTTTGCGTGGCGGTGCGGGTAGGAGAACCTGACGTGGCCCACCCGCCAGCCCGACCACCGCCCCTCACGGAGGCGCTGCGCGCCACTGTGCTGTCTGGCTCCGGGATCGCCGACTCATGACCGCCAGGTCACCACGCTGGCGCTGTCCTCGCCAGGAACCACGTCAGAACCTCCGGCGGTGCGAGCTGACGGCCCACCTCAAGCGGCTCCGCCGCTTTTGAAACACGTGCTAGTCAGGTGAGGTCACGGTTCCGGGTTTCGGGAAGGCCCAGCAGCGCGAGCGCGGCCACGGCGTACCCGATCGCGCCGAACGCCATCGTGCCGCCGACGCCGAGGAAGCCGACCAGGCCGGGGAAAACGGCGCCGACCGCGCGCCCGAAGTTGTAGGTGAAGCCCTGCCCGGTGCCGCGCAGCGCGGTCGGGTACAGCTCGGCGAGGAACGCGCCGAACCCGCTGAAGATCGCCGACATGCAGAACCCGAGCGGGAAACCGAGCACCAGCACGAACGCGTTCGCGTCGGCGGGTGCCTGGGTGTAGGCGACGATGAGCGCCGCGGACAGCACGGCGAACAGGGTGAACGTGCGCTTGCGGCCCAGCAGGTCGGTGAGGTACCCGCCGCAGACGTAGCCGACGAACGCGCCGGTGATCTGGAACGCGAGGAAACCGCCGGTGCCCACGATGCCGAGGCCGCGCGTGGTCTTCAGGTACTGCGGCAGCCAGGTCGCGAGCGTGTAGTAGCCGCCCTGGACGCCGGTCGCGAAGATCGAGGCGATCACCGTGGTGCGCAGCAGATCGCCCTTCCAGATCGCGAGGAACGAGCCGCGGCTCGACGTCTTCGCGCGCCGTTCGGTCGCTTCGTCGGCGTCGGTGACCGAACGCCGGAGCCACAGCACGAGCAGCGCCGGGATGGCGCCGGTCCAGAACAGCACGCGCCACGCGATCGCATCGCCGAGGGTGCTGAACACGATCGTCGACACGATCACCGACAGGCCCCAGCCGACGGCCCACGCGCTCTGCACGAACGCGACCGTCCGGCCGCGGTACTTCGTGGAGGCGTACTCGGCGACGAGGATCGCGCCCGCCGCCCATTCGCCGCCGAAGCCGAGCCCTTGCAGCGCGCGGAACACGAGCAGCGTCTCGAAGTTCGGCGCGAACCCGCACAGCACCGTGAAGACCGTGTAGACGGCGATGGTGAGCTGCAGCGTGCGCACGCGGCCGATGCGATCGGCGAGCACGCCCGCGAGCGCGCCGCCGACCGCGGACACCACGAGCGTGACGGTGCTCAGCAGCCCGGCCTGCCCGGTCGTGAGATGGAAGAAGGCGATGATCGCGGCCGTGGCCAGCGGGAGCACCTGGTAGTCGTACGAATCGAGGCCGTAGCCGCCGAAGGCGCCGATGAACGCGCGCTGCCCGCGTTTGCCGAGCGTGCGGTACCAGGCGAACGGGCGGGTGTCCTCGGTGGTGGACGCCGGTGTGGGGTTCATGCGGACCTCGCTAGGGGACGAAGTTCATCGTGGCATGGCTCACACCGTAGATGATTGTTGAACAATTCCACAAGAGGCTGATTTTATCGTTCCTCATGTGACGGAGTAGGCTCGCCGTGTGAGAACGGCCGATGACGGTTCTGGCGCCTTGGGGCTCGAAGCCGACCGGGGCTTGCTCGGCAGGACGAGCACCGCCGAACGCGTCGCGGATATCCTGCGCACCCGGGTCGCGGAGGGCTTCTTCCAGCCGGGGGCGCGCCTGTCCGAGCACGACATCGGGAACGCGCTCGGCGTCTCGCGGAACACCCTGCGCGAGGCCTTCCGCCTGCTGACGCACGAGCGGCTGCTGAACCACGAGCTGAACCGCGGCGTGTTCGTCCGCATGCTGCGCGTCGAAGACGTGGTCGACCTGTACCGGGTGCGCAAGCTCGTCGAATGCGCCGCGGTGCGCCCCGTGACCGAGCCGCCCGAAGGCCTGGCGCGGCTTGAGCGCGCCGTCTCCGACGGTGACGTCGCCGCCAAGGGGGAGCGGTGGCAGCACCTCGGCACCGCGAACATCCACTTCCACCAGGCAATCGCGGCCCTGGGCGGCAGCACCCGCGTGGACGAGCTGATGCGCGGCATCTTCGCGGAACTGCGGCTGGTCTTCCACGTGATGGCCGACCCGCGCCGGTTCCACGAGCGGTACCTCGTCCGCAACCACGAAATCCTGGACCGGCTTCGCGTCGGTGACGGCGCTGGCGCCGAAGAGCTGCTCGCCGTCTACCTGAACGATTCCGAACGCCAGCTGGTCGAGGCCTACGCCGAACGAACCGCCGACTCCTGACCCTTCGCGCGGGCGGCGCACTTCGCCAACCTACGGTCCGCGCCGGAGGCGCGGCCATTGCCAACCCAGCCCCGCACCGGCGAGCCGACGCGCCCCGCGCGGCGGGGAGCGTTCAAGTCGAGTGCAGGGCCGCCAGGCCCTCTAAATTTGCGATGGCGGGGGCGCCCAACGCGACTAACCCGCGCCGAACCACGACAGCCGCGCCCCCGGCAGCGCAAATTTTGACACGCGATAAAAGGCAAAGTCAGGCGCCGCCTTCGGAGACTGGTTTCAGCAGGCGTGCGCCGGGGCCGAAGCGGGCCATCTGGTCGTCTTGGTTGTACAGGCCGCAGACGCGCAGCGAGAGGCAGCCGCAGCCGACGCAGCCGGTGAGCCTGTCCCGCAGGCGTTGCAGCGCGTCGATCCTCGCGTCGAGTTCTTCTTGCCAGCTCTTGGAAAGCCGGGCCCAGTCGGCTTTCGTCGGGGCGTGGTCCTTGGGGAGGGTGGCGAGTGCGGCGCTGATTTCTTCGAGGCTCAGGCCGACTCGTTGCGCGGCGCGGATGAACGCGATGCGGCGCAGGATCGACCGGGGGTAGCGGCGCTGGTTGCCCGCGGAGCGCTCCGACGAGATGAGCCCCCGGTCCTCGTAGAACCTCAGCGCGGTGTGCGGGACCCCGCTGCGCTCGGAGACCTGTCCGATGCTGAGGTGGTCGGCAAGTTTGGTCACGCCACCCACCTTAGCCTTGACTTCGACTATGGTCGAGGTTGCACGGTGAGACCATGGTTACCACGACGGGGTACGAAGAGCTGCCGGGGCTGATCGCCCGCATGACCGGTGACGAAAAGCATTCGGTGGCTGCGGAGTCCACAGTGGACGTGCTGTGGGTGCTTTACGACCGGGTGCTCAAGATCGCGCCCGCCACCGCGCACCACGCGCGGCGCGACCGGTTCCTGCTGTCGAAGGGCCACGGGCCGATGGCCTACTACGCGGTGCTGGCCGCGAAGGGCTTCCTCACCGAAGGCGAGCTGGACGGCTGGGCTGGCCGGGATTCGCGGCTCGGCATGCACCCCGACCGCACGCGGGTGCCGGGGGTGGAGATTTCGAGCGGTTCGCTCGGGCACGGGCTGCCGATCGCGGTCGGCACCGCGCTCGGGCTGCGCGCGCAACGGATCCCGTCGAAGGTCGTGGTCCTCGTCGGGGACGCCGAACTCGACGAGGGTTCCAACGAAGAGGCGATCGCGTTCGCCGGTCGCGCCGGGCTGGAAAAGCTGACGACCGTCGTGGTGGACAACGCGTCGGCGACGCACGGCTGGCCGGGCGGGATCGCGGCGCGGTTCGAGGTGGAGGGCTGGGCCACGCGCACGGTCGACGGCCGCGACCACGACGCGCTGTACGCCGTGTTCACCGCCGAACACCCCGGCAGGCCGCTCGCGGTCGTGGCCACCGTCGAACCGAAGGAGCTGGCGGCGTGACCATGCGCGACGGATTTCTGTCCACAATAGACAGGGCGCTGGACCTCGATCCCAGGATCGCGGTGGTGCTTGGCGACATCTCGGCGGCGCAGCTCGACGGCGCGCACGCCCGCCACCCGAACCGGGTGCTCAACCTCGGCATCCGCGAGCAGCTCATGGTGTCGGTCGCCGGCGGGCTCGCGCTCACCGGGATGCGGCCGGTGGTGCACACCTTCTCGTCGTTCCTCGTCGAGCGGCCGTTCGAACAGCTCAAGCTGGACCTGGTGCACCAGGGCACGGGCGCGGTACTGGTGTCCTACGGCGGTTCCTACGACATGCCCACCGCGGGCCGCACGCACCAGTCGCCTGGGGACGTGGCGCTGATCGACAGCCTGCCCGGCTGGACCGTGCACGTGCCGGGCCATCCCGACGAGGCGGAGCGCCTGCTGCTGGAATCGCTGCCGGGCAACGCCAACGTGTACCTGCGGCTCTCCGCGCAGGAGAATCGCTCGCCGCACCTCGGCGTCGGCTTCCAGCAGCTGCGGCGCGGGCGGTCGGGTGTGGTGGTGGCGGTCGGCCCGGTGCTCGACCGGGTGCTGGCGGCGACTTCGGACGCCGACGTCACCGTGCTCTACGCCTCGACGATCCGCCCGTTCGACGCGGCGGGGCTGCGTGCCGCGGTCGACGCGGCGGCGCCGGACGTGGTGCTGGTGGAGCCCTACCTCGCCGGGACCTCCGCGCACGCGGTCGCCGACGCGCTGCGGGGCGTCCGCCACCGGCTGCTTTCCCTCGGCACCACGCGGGACCACGAGGTGCGGATCTACGGCGAAGAAGAGGACCACGACGTCGCGCACGGCCTGGACGAGGGCGGTATCCGCGCCGCGGTGAAGACCTTCCTGGACGGGTGAGCGAAGATGGCGGTATGTCCCCGCTGTGCCGCCTCGAAACGGACCTGTCCCTGCAGATCACCAAACCGGGCAGGGTGGCGCTGTCCGTCGCGGTTTCCTCGCCCGCGCGCGAGGAGCTGACCCTCACCGGTCCGGCGGCGACGGGCGGCGAGCCGCCGGTGGTCGAGTTCCGGCACGGCACCAGGGTGCACCTGCTCGACCTCGCCGAGGGCGCGCTCACGATCGGCTACCGCGCGGAGTGCGCGCCCGGCGCGGCGGAACCCGAGCCGGTGAGCGAGCACGACTTCGTCCTCTACACCAGGCCGAGCCGGTACTGCCAGTCCGACCGCTTCCTCGCGGTGGCCACCGCCGAGTTCGGGGAACTGCCCGATGTTCGGTCCAAAGTGGACGCTATCGTGGCGTTCGCGGCGCGGCGACTGTCCTATGTGATCGGATCGAGCCGCTCGTCCGACGGCGCGATCGACACGATGCTCGCCGGTGCCGGGGTGTGCCGCGACTACGCGCACGTGTGCGTCGCGCTGTGCCGCGCGCTCGACATCCCGGCGCGGTTCGTCGCCGTGTACGCGCCCGGACTGTCCCCAATGGACTTCCACGCGGTGTTCGAGGCCGCGATCGACGGGCACTGGTACGTCTTCGACGCCACGCACCTCGCCCCGCGCGCGAGCATGGTGCGCATCGCCACCGGCCGGGACGCGGCCGACACCGCGTTCCTCACCACGCTGGGCGCCGAGCTGGACCTGACCGCGACCTCGGTCCGCGCCGTGGCCGAGCCCGCGCTCCCGGAGGAGGAAAGCGGGCTCGTCGCACTGCGGTGAGTCAGCGGAACGCGGCGATCCCGGTGACGGACTGGCCGAGCGAGAGCGCGTGCATCTCCTCGGTGCCTTCGTAGGTCAGCACCGTTTCGAGGTTCGCCATGTGCCGCATCACCGGGTACTCCAGGGAAATCCCGTTGGCGCCGAGCATCGCCCGCGCGGTGCGCGCGACCTCCAGCGCCGACCGGACGTTCGCGAGCTTGCCGAAGCTGACGTGGTTGTGGTGCAGCCGCCCGGCGTCCTTGAGCGCGCCGATCCGGGTGGCGACCAGCCCGGCGCGGTTGACCTCCACCACGAGGTCGGCGAGCTTGCGCTGGGTGAGCTGGAACCCGGCGAGCGGCTTGCCGAACTGCTCGCGGCTCAGCGTGTAGTCGAGCGCCGCCTCGTAGCAGGAGCGCGCCGCGCCGACGACGCCGAAGAGGATCCCGTACCGCGCTTCGTTGAGGCAGCTCAACGGTCCCCGCAAACCGCGGACCTCCGGGAACGCCGCGGCCGAGGGCAGGCGGACGTCTTCGAGCACCAGCTCCGCGGTCAGCGACGCGCGCAGCGACAGCTTGTGCTTGACCTCGTTCGCGGTGAACCCCGGCGTGTCCGTCGGCACGACGAACCCGCGCACGCCCTCTTCGGTCTGCGCCCACACCACGGCGACGTCGGCGACGGTGCCGTTGGTGATCCACATCTTGGTGCCGTTCAGGACCCAGTCGTCGCCGTCGCGGCGGGCCGCGGTCCGCATGCTGCCGGGGTCGCTGCCCGCGTCCGGCTCGGTGAGGCCGAAGCAGCCGAGCGCCTCGCCCGCGGCGAGCTTCGGCAGCCACTCCTGCTTGTGCTCCTCCGAACCCCAGCGGTGCAGCGCGTACATGGCCAGCGAGCCCTGCACGGAAACGAAGCTGCGCAGCCCCGAGTCCACGGCTTCCAGCTCGCGGCACGCGATGCCGTACGCGGTGGCCGAAGTCCCCGCGCAGCCGTACCCCTGAAGGTGCATGCCCAGCAGGCCGAGCCCGCCGAAGCCCTTGGCCAGCTCGCGCGCGGGCAGCGAACCGTGCTCGTACCACTCGGCCACCTGGGGGAGCAGCTGATCGGCCGCGTAGTCCCGCACCGCGTCGCGGATGTCCCTGTCCTCGCTGCTGAGGTCGGCGTCGAGGTCGAGGAAATCGTGCGGGTTCGGGCTCATCGCGTCCGTCCTTCTCGTCGGGTTGTCCTGCGAAGAGCCTAACGAGGAGAAGGACTAACCGACGTCGAGGAGTTTTTCGTCACCGCGGCGCTGCGCGGGGATGGGCGGGAGCACGACGGTTTCGGTGATGATCGCCGGGAACGCGACGCTGTCGACATCCGCACGCCACTCGGCGAACAGCTCTTCCAGGCGACGGTCGGGATCCATCTGGTTTCTCCTGGGCACACAGCCGGGAAGCCCGCTTCTTGAGCTTCTACGGGACCTTCTGTACCCAGGACGGGGGTCACTCAAACGTGGGTGACGTGGATCACTTCGCTATGCGCACGATGGTGAACCCGTCGTAACCCTTCGCGCCGACCGTCTGCAGCGCGGTGGCCTCCGCGCGCGGCTCGGCCTCGATCACGTCGTGCAGTGCGCGAACCCCTTGGACGGCCTCGTCCTCGCTGGTCGCGTTGGCCACCGCGCCCTGGCGGACCACGTTGTCGACGACGATCACGGTGCCCGGTTTCGCCAGCCGCACCGCCCACTGGAAGTAGTGCGGGTTGTTCTGCTTGTCGGCGTCGACGAACACGAGGTCGAACGGGCCGGTCAGCGTCGGCAGGGTGTCCAGCGCGGGACCGACCCGGATGTCGACGACCTCGGCGAGCCCGGCCTTCGCGAGATTGGCGCGCGCCACTTCGGCGTGCTTCGCAACGGCCTCCAACGTCACGAGGCTCCCGCCCGGCGCGAGCGCCCGCGCGAGCCAGATCGTGCTGTACCCGCCGAGCGTGCCGATCTCGAGGATCGACCGCGCACCGGCGATCTTCGCCAGCAGGTTGAGGAACTTGCCCTGGTGGGGCGTCACCGCGATCCGCGGAAGGTCCGCCGCCGCACTGGCTTCGAGTGCGGCATCGAGCGCCGGGTCCGGTGGGAGCAGCTTGTCGGCGAAGTAGGTGTCGACGGCGGTCCAAAGATCCTGTGGCATACCGCGAACCTACCGCCGAGGCTCAGCGGCGGGCCTTGGGAATGACGAGCGGGGTGCCGGTTTCCGGGTCCGGCATCACCTGGCACGGCAGCTCGAAGATCTCCTGCACGCGCTCGGCCGTGACGACCTCTTCCGGGGTGCCGGTCGCCAGGATCCGCCCGTCCCGCATGGCGATCATGTGCGTGGCGTAGCGCGCCGCGTGGTTGAGGTCGTGCAGCACCGCGACCAGCGTGCGCCCGCGCCCGTGGAGTTCGGCGCACAGTTCGAGGATGTCGATCTGGTGCGCGATGTCGAGGTAGGTGGTCGGCTCGTCGAGCAGCAGCAGATCGGTTTCCTGCGCGAGGGCCATCGCCATCCAGACCCGCTGGCGTTGCCCGCCCGACAGTTCGTCGACGAGCCGCTCGGCGAGGTCTTCGACACCGGTGGCGCGCATGGATTCCTCGACCACCGCGGCGTCGTCGCGCGACCACTGGCGGAGCAGGCGCTGGTGCGGGTAGCGGCCGCGGCCGACGAGATCGGCGACGGTGATGCCGTCCGGGGCGATGGAGCTCTGCGGCAGCAGGCCGAGCTTGCGCGCCACCTGCTTCGCGGGCAGCGAGCCGATCACGTCGCCGTCGAGGTAGACCGTGCCCTTGCGGGGTTTCAGCATCCGCGCGAGCGCCCGCAGCAGCGTGGTCTTCCCGCACGCGTTGGGGCCGACGATGATCGTGAACGACTGGTCGGGGATCACCACGCCGAGGTCCTCGGCGACGGTCCTGCCGTCGTAGGCCAGGGTGAGTTCCTCCGCGTGCAGGCGCGTTCCGGTGTCCTGCCGCGGCTCGGTGATCGTGTCTACGGTCTGCTCCACATTGGTTAGGCTAACCTAGCGACCCCGGGTCGGGGGAGCCCGTGCGCGGACCGTTGCGTCAGGACAGTCCGCGCACGACGGTCTTGACGACGGCGCTCAACGGCCCGCGCGCCTTGCCCCGCCCGCGAACCTCCGGCGCCGATTCGGGCGCCACGCGGTAGACGAGGTGCGCGATCGCCCGCGCGGTCCGCGGCGCGACCCTGGTGGCGAGCTCCATGGCGGTGCCCTCCGGCCGGTTCACGATCTCCTTGCGCGTTTCGAGCGCCTTCACCACGAGCTTCGCCGCGCTTTCCGGGCTGCTCGACGGCAGCGTCCGGTAGATCCCGGTCGGCGCGATCATGTCGGTGCGCACCAACGGCATCCGCACCGAGCTGAACGTGACCCCGTCGGAAAGCAGTTCGCGACCCGCGGCGAGGCCGAACTCCTCGAGTGCCGCCTTCGACGCGAGGTACGCCGAGAACCGGGGTGTGTCGGTCTGGAGGCCCTGCGTGGTGACGTTCACGATGTGGCCGAAGCGGCGGTCCACCATGGACGGCAGCAGGCCGAGCACCAGCCGGACCGGGCCGAAGTAGTTGATCGCCATGGTGCGTTCGAAGTCGTGCGCGCGCTCGGTCGAGTAGCGCAGCGAGCGGCGGATCGACCGGCCCGCGTTGTTGACGAGCATGTCCACCGCGCCGTGTTCGGCGAGCACGTCCTTGACGAGCGCGTCGACGGCGTCGCTGTCGGTCAGGTCGCACTGGTAGGCGTGCGCGTCGCCGCCGGTTTCGGTGATACCGCGGCGAACCTGGTCCAGTTCGTCGGCGCGCCTGGCGACCAGCAGCACCCGCGCGCCCCGCTCGGCGATCTGCACCGCGCTCGCGGCGCCGATGCCCGAGGACGCTCCCGTCACCATGATCACCTTGCCGCGCAAGGGATTCCCCTTGTCGCCGCGGCGCGCGCGGTACGGGTCGAGGTGGGTGCGCCAGTACCGGTACAGCGGGCCCGCGTACTCGCGCAGTCCGGGAAGCGTGATGCCGCTGCCGGACAACGCGGCCGTGGTGCGCGCGGTGTCGAAGTCCACCGCCATGCTCAGGTGCGGCAGAACCTGAGGTGGCACACCGAGTTCCGCCACCAGGGTTTCGCCGGCCTCGCGCCCGCCCGGTACGCGGTCGAGCGCGCTCGCGAGCAGTTTCACGGTGCGAGTGCCCGCTTTCCGGAACGCCGCCGACGCGCCCGCGGGCAGGGTCGCTCCGATCCTCGGCGCACCGGCTTCGCGCGCGAACGCGTTGTACACCTCGGTCAGCGACTGCGGCCGCGGTGATCCGAGGTGGTAGGTCGCGCCCGCGGGCGCGTCGCGGTGCATGAGGTAGTTCATCGCGTCGACGACGTAGTCCACCGGGACCAGGTTCGTGGCACCGAAATCGGGCCCGGCGAGCGGCAGCCGCGATGGCAGCGCGCCGAGCCGGGAAATGGTCGGCAGGAAGTAGTATGGCCCGTCGATCTTGTCCATCTCGCCGGTGTGGGAGTCGCCGACGACGGCCGAGGGCCGGTACACCCGGAACGGCACGGAACCGTTCTCCCGCACCAGTTTCTCGGCTTCGAACTTCGTGCGGTGGTACGGCGAGGCGAACCGCTGGCCGAGGTCGAAATCGGACTCGGTGAACCGCCCGGCGTGCGTGCCCGCGACGGCGATGGACGAGACGTGGTGGAACAGCCCGGCGTTCACCGCGGTGGCGAACGCGAGGGCGTTGCGGGTGCCTTCGACGTTCGCGGCGTGGTTGGCGTCGTCGTCGGCGGTGAAGTCGTAGACCGCGGCGAGGTGCACGGCGTGATCGATGGGATCGAGGGTGGCGGGGTCGACGCCGAGCGAGGGCTCGGTGAGATCGCCGACCACGGGGACCAGTCGTCCGCGCTCCGGCCAGTCCTCGGCGAGCTTGGCGAGGCGGCCCTTCGAGGTCTCCCGCACGAGCGCGTAGACGGTGGTGGTTTCCGGCCTGGCCAGCAGCCGCGCGGTGAGGCGCTTGCCGATGAAGCCGGTCGCTCCGGTCACGAAGTAGCTCGTCATTTGCTCGACACCCTTTTGGCACGTGGTCAACGAACGGGCTGAGTCTACCTACTCGTGAGTAGTAATGCGAGCCCGCGGGGTCATGCGGGGTGCTGCGCGACCGCGACGACCGCGTCCCGCAGCGCGGCGCGGAGCCTGCCGACGTCGAGCGGGGCGAGCACCGCGGCTTCGCCAGGCGGCGCCACGATGACCACCCTGTCACTGCTCACGAACACCGTCAGGTCCCGGCGCCGCCCGGACAGATCTCGGCAGCTGACCGACCACTCATCCCTCGACGACACGTTCTCTCCGCCTTCCCGATAGGCCCAAGATTGGTGCGTTCCGGGCTTGGGACGTGGCGGTGAGCGGGCTGTGACGCGAAAACTACCGACGAGTTTCGCCGGGCTGACGGCGCGTACCGACAGCGGTACTGTCCCCACGCGAATGTTCACGTGACGTGGGAGGTTTCCATGAGCGGGCCCAACCGAGTGGTGATCGTCGGGAGCGGATTGGCCGGTGCGACCGCCGCCACGAGCCTGCGAGAACGCGGCTTCGACGGCGAGGTGCTGCTCTTGGGCTCGGAAGAACATAGGCCGTACGAGCTTCCCCCGTTGTCGAAAGGTGTTCTGCTCGGCGACGCCGATGAGCCCGATTGGGTGAAAGACGAAGGCTTTTTCGCCTCGAACAACATCGATCTCCACCTCGGCACCACGGCGACGCGGATCGAACTGGGCGCCAGGCTCGTGCTGGACGCGAAGGGCGGCGAGCACCGCTACGACCGCCTCCTGCTGGCGACGGGCTCGCAGCCGCGCGCTATCCCGG
The DNA here is from genome assembly GCF_018736145.1 of Amycolatopsis sp. CA-230715. Classification (GTDB taxonomy): domain Bacteria; phylum Actinomycetota; class Actinomycetes; order Mycobacteriales; family Pseudonocardiaceae; genus Amycolatopsis. The sequence continues at coordinate 1,568,245 of NZ_CP059997.1, read as the reverse complement.
TGCCGGGCGGTGACCTTCCCGGCGTCCGCACGCTGCGCACCATCGACGATTCGCTGGCGCTGCGGTCGGCCTTCGATTCGGCGGGCAAGGTGCTGATCGTCGGCGCGGGCTGGATCGGCACCGAGGCCGCGGCCGCCGCCCGCAAGCACGGCGCCGAGGTCACGGTCGTCGACCAGATCGCCTCGCCGCTGCAGCCGGTGCTCGGTGACGAGGTGTCCGCGGTGTTCCGGGACCTGCACACCGAGCACGGCGTCACCTGGCGCCTCGGTACCGGCGTGGCCGAACTCATCGCGGGCGACAACGGCGTCGACGCGGTCCGCCTGTCCGACGGCACCGAACTCCAGGCGGACGTGGTGCTGGTCGCGGTCGGCGCGGCCCCGCGGGTCTCGCTCGCGCACGCTGCGGGCCTCGAAATGGCCGACGACGGCGGCGTCAGCGTTGACGCGGGCCTCCGCACCGCCGCACCGGACGTGTACGCCGTCGGCGACATCGCGTCGCACTTCCACCCCCGCTACGGAAGGCGCGTGCGGGTCGAACACTGGGACAACGCGAAGGGCCAGGGCGCGCACGTCGCCGGAAACCTGCTCGGCGACCACGACCCGTACCTGAAGGCCCCGTATTTCTTTTCCGACCAGTACGACCTCGGCTGCGAGTACCGCGGCCTCGCCGACGTCGACACCGACGAGGTGGTGATCCGCGGCGACCTGGCCGCCCGCGAGTTCATCGCCTTCTGGGTGCGTGACGGCCAGGTGCGCGCCGCGATGAACGTGAACGTCTGGGACGACGGCGACGCGCTGCAACGCTTGGTGGACAACGACATCAAGGTCACCTCGGAGGCGCTGAAGACGGGCGACCTGTCGAGCATCGGCTAGCCGATAGCGTGTAGCCAACGGCCATGCTCACCGGACGAGTGGATTAGGAGCGGGTATGACCGACGCTGTGGCGAGCCAGGTGATCAAGGCTGAGCAGGATCGGATTCGCTGTCTCCTCGACGTGGATCGCGGCACCTACGACCGCTTGCACGCCGAGGAGTACCGGTTGTGCAACCCGACCGGCACCGTGTGGACGAAGGCCGAATACCTGGATCTCCTCACCACCGGGCGGGTCGCCTACCGGGAACTGGAGTTGATCGGCGACGTGGATGCCATCGTCGGCACCGACGTCGTCGTTCTCCGCTACCGGTGCGTCATCGAACTCACCGTCGACGGCGCGGACATCCCGCGGCACGAGGCCTGGCACACCGACGTCTACACCGATGCCGGTGGCACGTGGCGTTGTGCCTGGTCGCAAGCCACCGGCATCATGGACCTTCCGTCGGCCGCACCCTGACCCACCGTCGGCTAGCTGGCGAGCTTTCGACGCCGGACCGCCCACTCGCTGGTCTTCCAACCGGGCGGCATCGCGTCCAACGCTTCCTGGGCAACGCGCCGTGCTTCCTTCGCGTCTCCTAGCGCGCGCAGGACGAACGCGCGTTGCCCTCGGAAGAACGAGGGAACGTACCAATATCCCGACGGCGGGAGCGGTTCGTCGTCGTTCGCTAAACGTCCCACCATGTTCTCGGCCTTGTTCAAGGTTTTCAGCGCTTCGTTCTTGCTGCCAGCGCGTGCGAGAACTTCCGCGCGCTGAAAGGTGACGTAGGTTCGCAGCCCGAGATGAACACGTTCGTCTCGGGCTGCCGCCGCGTTCAACGCTTCCGCGCTGCTGAGGTCAGCACGCCGAAGATGACGGTATGCGGAGAACGACAGTGCTGTGCTCAGCCTGAAAGCATCATCGGCTTCCACGGCGAGAACGCTCGCACGGTCCAAATGCGCGAGTGAGGCGTTCCACCGGCCCATCGGGATGCTCAGCCAGCCAAGGTATTGCTCAAGTTCGCTGAGTAAACCAATGGCGGTCTTTCGTACGTTTCCTTTGGCGTTTCGCGCTAGTTCTCTGACCGTGGCGCGTTGGGTGAGAACGTTGGGCAGGACGGTCGCCGCGCTGGTGAAGTCTTCGAGTTGCCGCAGGTGCGCCAGTGCGTCGGCGATCGCGGCCAGTGCTCTGGCGTCTGTGTGCAGGCGTCCCGAGGCAGCGGCGGAGACGCGCTCGTCTTCTTCGTCGGGTGAGAACCCGAGTTCGGTCTCGGTGGCGTTCAACAGTTCGCACAGCGCCATGCGGACGTCTTCGCGCGGCCGCTTCACGACGCCGCGTTCGAGCTTCCCCAGCGCGTTGCCGTCGAAGGCCGAGAATCGGTGCCTCGGGTCGTGCTCGGTGATCCACTGCGCCACGAGCGAGGCGAGTTCGTCCCTGCTCATCTCTCCGACACGGAGGCGTGACGGTGTACGTCGTCGCGCGGCCCGTAGACGCTCGTTCACCTGCTCATTGTACGTCTTCCCGCATCTTCCCCTCGATTTTCCCTGCCCGGTACGTGACCGCGCGGCCACGCTGAGGGTGCAGCCGAGAGACAGGGAGATGACCAGGGCTCGTGAGTTGGCGACGCGACATGCACGGAGGCATTGAAGACCCAGACGGCAACGGTCCGGTCGAAGACGATGAGTGATCGATGGCGTTGGGTGAACAGCGGTGGGGGCGTGTCGCATCTACTTGATACGCCCTTGCCGCCCGACGGGGTGTTCGTGGAGTTTCTGTGCGGGGCCATCTGGGAAGCCAGCCGAAAGCGCTACAACAAGGTTTTGTACCACTGCTCCGCTTGTGCCGAACTTGCCGAAGGGATCAGTGACGATGGTTAAATCGCCGCCTGAAGAGTTCGAGGAGCGCATACAGCTCAGGCTCGAACGGCTGAATTCGCATCCGAACAGGAAGGTTCGCGACGAAGCGCGAAGGTGGCTGCGTGAGCGCGGGCTGGACCACCTCATCCCCGACGTGAAGTTCCCTCGCGAGCAGCCTGTCGAGGTGGTGGCCGGGATTTCCGACTAGGCGAATCCGGTGGGGGTCTTCGGTGTAGGTGTGGCCGTCGGGTGTGGTGACGGTGAGTGCGCCGGTTGACGGGTTGGTGGTGAAGGTCCAGCCGGGTTCATCGCGCAACTTGTGGTGCACCCGGCACAGCGGCCGGAGGTTCACTTTGTCGGTGCCGCCGCCGTCTTTCCACGTCTGCGCGTGGTCGAGGTCGGTGTACTGCGCGGGCCGGGTGCGGCCGGGCATGCAGCAGGTCCGGTGGGCGACTTGGAGGTATTTCCGCATGCGTTTGGAGGGTCGGTAGTTTTTCCGGCCGAGATCGAGGGGAAGTTTAGACATGGGTTCGTCGATGATGCGGTTCCAGACGGAGTTGGCGTCGAAGGCGATTTCGCGGGCCAACTCCGGTGAAATCTCGCCACACCCGACCAGTTCGGCGGGGTTGTTGCGCAGTCCCATGAGCGTGGGCATGTCGATGTGCAGGAAGATCTGCGCTTTCGGCTTGCCCCCACAAGCGCCACCCAGGCATCGCTCGACCAAGGCATCGGCCCTGAGCTGGTCCACGGTTTCCGGAGCACCTTGGCGCTTTTTCGCGAGCGCGTCTTGGTCACAGGCCGCGTAAAGGGCCTGCGCGCGATCTGAAGGCAGCTCGGCGAACAGGGACGACGACCCGTGATCCCCGTGCCGGATTTCGATCCTGCGCGCCGCCGCCTTGGCCTTGCGTCGCTGTTCGTAGCCTTCGGGATCGATGCGCATCAGCAAGGAGTTGACCATCCTGCGCAGCGCAGGTGCGTTGCGGTTCTCGAACTTCCCGACTAGTCGAGCGTCCACTTCGGACGCCACCTCCTGGGAGGTACACGCGGTAGCCTCGAACACCCGCGACGCCGCATACTCGTCAATGAGCCCGTTCTCCATCGCGGCCAGTGTCTCGGGCAGGTATGAGGTCAACGCGTCAGCGAGCGCCGTCTTCCGTTCCGCCGCGGGTTGGCTCAAGGAGCACAACAGTGCTACTTGACCCACCGTCGATCTTCGCGACGACTCCTGTTCTATATCGGCGATATCCCGCAGTAACATCGCCTGCTGATATCGAATAATCGCCACGCGCCGCCGGGCAGAATCAGACTTGGAAATCAGTTTGGTGGTCATGAAATAATTCTACCGACCAGCAAAGAAGCGGACGTCAATCGATCGTGCACTCAAAAGATCACTGCCTGCCACAATGTGCCCACGGCGAAACAGAAGATGAAAAAGAATCGGGACCGACAGTGTGTCGCGGGCGCGCCGCAGGCGTGCCTGTCACCGTGCCCCCGAAAATCGGGCCCGATAATCCCGAGGCCCAACCCCCACCCGCCGCCTCATCTGAGCCCGCAAATTGGAAACCCCGCCCAACCCGCTCAACCGGGCAACCACATCGAACCGAGACTCCCCACGCTCGATCAACCGGCAAGCCAACGAAACCCGCTCCCCAGTCAGCCACTCCAACGGCGTAATCCCCAATTCGGACCGAAACCGCCGATGCAACGTAGCCACGCTCACCGAAGCACGAGCGGCAAGATCTGAAACCCCCAACGGCTGATCCAACCGCTCAAGCGCCCACGCCAGCAACGGAGCGAGCGAAGTATCCGGCACTGACGGGAGAGGCCGTTCCACGAACTGCCGCTGCCCGCCATCCCGATGCACCGCGAACACCAGCCTGCGACTCACGGCCGCCGCGACCTCGGCGCCATGGTCCATCGAAATCACACGAAGCCCCAAATCCAACGCAGCGGCACTACCGGCCGAAGTGAACACGGGGCCGTCCTCGACGAACAGAACATCCGGCGCGAGCCGCACCTCCGGATACAGCCGGGCGAACCGATCCGCCCACTGCCAATGCGTGGTGGCCCGCCGTCCGTCGAGCACTCCCGCCGCGGCGAGGCTGAACGCACCGGTGCAAAAGCTCATCAGCCGCGCGCCCCGCCTGGCCGCGTCCCGGATCGCGGCCACGACAGCAGGTGAAGGCGGCACCTCGGGATCCGGCCGGTTGGGCGCGATCACGGTGTCCGCGGTGCGGATCAGGTCCAGCCCGCCGACGCCGGACACCGTGAACATGCCGAGGTGGAGCTGGGCGGATGGGGTTGCGGAGCAGATCGCGAAGTCGTACCACGGCCGGTCGAGTTCGGGCCTGCGCAACCCGAACAGCTCGGTCGCCACGCCGAGTTCGAACGGGTTCGACCCTTCGTCGACGATCATGACGATCCGGTGCGAGAATCCAGGCGACATGTGCGATTTCTAGCACGCTCGCGCGGTCGTCACCAAGGGCAGGATGGACGCATGACCGAACCGATCGACCTCACCGCGGCACTGTCCACATTCGACGAACTGTGGAGCCCGCGCATCGCGGCACGCGTCAACGACTACGACGTGCGCCTCGCCAAGGTCAAGGGCGTGCACGTGTGGCACGTCCACGACGACACCGACGAGTTCTTCCTCGTCCTCGACGGCGTACTGGACATCGCGTTGCGAGAACAAGGAACCGAACGCGTGGTCACCTTGAACCGAGGTGAAGTGTTCGTGGTGCCAAAAGGTACCGAACATTGTCCGTCCTCAGTGGACGGTGCGTCGATCCTGCTGTTCGAGCCGACTGGCACGCTGACGGTCGGGGACCGGCACGAGCAGGTCCCCGACCACGTCGACGTCACCGTCGGCCACCGGCTCTAGCTGCCGTCGCCCGGCCGCCGTCCGGCGTGCTCGGCGGGGATGTGCCCCATCCGTCCGCTTTGGAAGTCCGACATCGCGGTCAGTATCTCCTCGCGGGTGTTCATCACGAACGGCCCGTACTGAACCACGGGCTCCCGCAACGGCGCCCCGCCGAGCAGCAGCACTTCGAACTGGCCGGTCCGGTTGTCCTGGCGGGCGTCCGCGCGCACGGTGACGGCTTCGCCATCGCCGAGCACCGCGAGCTGACCGGTCCGAAGTGGACGGCCCTCGGCGCCGACGGTGCCTTCGCCGGAGAGCACGTAGACCAGCGCGCTGAAGTCCGGCCGCCACGGCACGCGCACCTGCGCGCCGGGGCTCAGCGACGCGTGTGCGTAGGTGATCGGCGTGTAGGTGACACCGGGGCCGGAGAACGTGCCGAGATCGCCCGCGATGAGCCGGATGATCGCGCCGCCGTCGTCCGAGGTCAGCAGCTTCAGCCGGTCGGCGGCGATGTCCTGGTAGCGCGGGTCGACCATTTTCTGCGCGCGCGGCAGGTTGACCCACAGCTGGACGCCGTGGAACCAGCCGCCGGTGGCGACGAGCTGCTCGCTGGGCAGTTCGTCGTGCAGCACGCCGGAGCCCGCGGTCATCCACTGCGTGTCGCCCTCGTTGATCACGCCGCCGCCCCCGTGCGAATCGTGGTGCACGAACGTGCCGTCCATCAGGTACGTCACGGTTTCGAACCCGCGGTGGGGGTGCCACGGCGCGCCCTTCGCCTCATGCGGTTCGTAGGCGACCTCACCGAGGTGGTCGAGCAGGATGAACGGGTCGGCGCCGCGCAGGTCCGCGCTCGGGAACGGGCGGCGCACCGCGAACCCGGCGCCTTCGAGCTGCTGGTGCGCGGTGACGACCTGCCGCACCGCGCGGTCGGCGGCCGAGGACGGCGGCGACGGCACGCGGGGCAGCACGAGCAGGTCGGGAACGGTGATGGCGGGCATGATGTGATCCTCTCCGAACTCAGAAGGCGGGGGTGAGATGGCGAACGCGACGCGCGCGTGGGAGTCGCTGTTTCGCGCGCAGGTGACGCTGATGCGCCGTTTCCAGCGGGCCCACCGCGACGCCGAGGTGTCGCTGCGCGAGTACGACGTGCTGTACAACCTGTCCCGGTTCCCGGACGCGGGACTGCGGATCAACGAGTTGAACGAGCACATCCTGCTGACGCAGCCGAGCCTGAGCAGGCTCGTCGACCGGATGGAGTCCGACGGCCTCGTCGAACGGGGTGCCGACGAGGGCGACCGCCGCGGCACGGTCGTGCGGCTGACCGCCCGGGGTGCCGAGGTGCAGCGCCGGGTCGGGCGCGCGCACGCCGCGGCGATCGGCAAGTACGTCGGTGGCGCGCTGACCGCGGACGAGCTGCGCACCCTGGAACGCCTGTGCGACAAGCTGCGCGCCGCCCAGCCGACGATCCCGTGAGCCGTCCACCGCGTGCCTCCCGACGCCGAAGTCCATACGTTTGCATGGACTTGACCCGGTCAGCGTCCTCGGTGCCCCGGATATTCCTTATCCGCCCTTGACGCCGTTCAGAGGCGCGAACCCGTACGCTACCGCCGGGTATCGAGGGGCTGACGACGAGGAGGTCAGGTGACCGGAGCAGCATTCGGTGGCTACCAGAACGAGATCTACCTGCAGGGCCTCGCCGGTACCACACCGGCGTTCACCACGGACGCGACCGGGCTCGAAGCGGCGGCGGAAAGGGTGCTCGAACCGGGCCCGTTCTCCTACGTCGCGGGCGCCGCCGGAGCCGGGGCCACCGCGCGCGCCAACCGCGCCGCGTTCGACCGCTGGAAGATCGTGCCCCGCATGCTCACCGACGCCACGCACCGCGACCTCACCACGACCGTGCTCGGCACGCCGGTACCCGCGCCGCTCGTGCTGGCCCCGGTCGGCGTCCAGACGATCGTGCACCCCGACGGCGAGCTCGCGACCGCCCGCGCCGCGGCCGCGCTCGGCGTGCCGATGGTCCTGTCCACCGCGTCGTCGAACACGATCGAAGACGTCGCGGCCGCGAACGGTGACGGCCCCCGCTGGTTTCAGCTGTACTGGCCGAACGACAACGACGTGTGCGCGAGCATCCTCGCCAGGGCCAAGGAAGCCGGCTACACCGCGCTCGTGGTCACGCTCGACACGTGGACGCTCGCGTGGCGGCCGGGGGATCTCGACCAGGCATACCTGCCGTTCCTGCACGGCGACGGCGTCGCGATCCCGTTCTCCGATCCGGTGTTCCGCGCGCGGCTGGAGAAGACGCCGGAGGACGATCCCGCGTCGGCGATCCTGCGCTGGATCTCCATGGTCACCGGCACCGACAAGGCGTGGGCCCAGCTCCCGTTCCTGCGCGAGCACTGGGACGGGCCGATCGTGCTCAAGGGCATCCAGCACCCCGACGACGCCCGCCGCGCGGTGGACGCCGGGATGGACGGGATCGTGGTGTCCAACCACGGCGGCCGCCAGGTCGACGGCGCGATCGGTTCGCTCGACGCGCTGCCCGGCGTCGTCGCTGCGGTCGGCGGCCGCACGGAGGTCCTGTTCGACTCCGGTGTCCGCACCGGCGCCGACCTGCTCAAGGCACTCGCGCTGGGCGCCGACGCCGTCCTGCTCGGCAGGCCGTACGTGTACGGGCTCGCGCACGACGGTGAGGAGGGCGTGCGGCACGTGCTGCGGAGCCTGCTCGCCGATTTCGACCTCACGCTCGGGCTTTCGGGGCACCGGGCGGTCGCCGAACTCGGTGCCGCCGATCTCGTGCGCATTTGATCGGCCTGGCGGGGAACCGAATCGCGCGCGCCGCCGTCGAAGCGCCGCGCGCGGCCGGGCCCGGCCGCGGCGGACGAGTCTTCGAGGTGAAATCAATGCTCAGAGCCGGTGTTCTGCTCACGATTCTCGGGTTCGGTTCGGTGGGTTTCCACTACTGGAGCGATCGGCAGCTGGCGATCCTGATCTGGGCGGAGGACTACCAGCCCGCGCTCGGCTCCGTGATCGGTGTGCTCGGGCTGGCACTGGTCGTCGCGCACGTGGTGCTGAGCAAGCGCAAGCAGCAGCCGTCCGCGCCCCAGCAGGCGTTCCCGCAGCAGGCTCCGCAGCAGCCGTTCCAGGCCGGTCAGCCGCCGCAGCAGCCGTTCCCGCAGCCGGGCCAGGCGCCCCAGCAGTTCCCTCAGCAGCAGTTCCCACCGAACCAGCAGGGGCGGCCCGGCCGCTGAGACCGAGTCGCGTGGCGCATATTCGGAGGCGTCCGGCGGTCACGCACCGCTATCCTCGGCTGAAGTATGTCCACGCGATCCCCCCTCGACGGGCTGCGGGCCCGTCTCCCCGAGCTGATGCCGCGCGACCGGAACCGGTTGCGCCGCCGCATCGACGGCGCGCGCAAGGCCCGTGACGCCGAGTCCGTCCTCGCGCAGATCACCCGCGACGTCGAAGCGGCCGAGCAGCGGGTCGAGCTGCGGCGCGCGAGCGTTCCGCGGGTCGAGTACCCGGAAGAACTGCCCGTCAGCAAGCGCAAGGACGACATCGCGGCCGCGATCCGCGAGCACCAGGTGGTGATCGTCGCGGGGGAGACCGGGTCGGGGAAGACCACGCAGCTGCCAAAGATCTGCCTGGAGCTGGGGCGGGGTGTGCTCGGCCAGATCGGGCACACCCAGCCGCGGCGGCTCGCGGCGCGCACGGTCGCGGACCGGATCGCGGGCGAGCTGGGCACCGAGCCCGGCGCCACCGTGGGCTACAAGGTGCGGTTCACCGATCATTCCGGTGACGACACGCTGGTCAAGCTAATGACCGACGGCATCCTGCTGGCCGAGATCCAGACCGACCGGATGCTGCGCCGCTACGACACCCTGATCATCGACGAGGCGCACGAGCGCAGCCTCAACATCGATTTCATCCTCGGCTACCTCAAGCAGCTGCTGCCGCGCCGCCCCGAGCTGAAGGTGATCATCACCTCGGCGACGATCGACCCGGAGCGGTTTTCGCGGCATTTCGACGACGCGCCGATCGTCGAGGTCTCCGGGCGGACCTACCCGGTCGAGGTGCGGTACCGGCCGGTGGTGGACCCGGACGACCCCGATCCCGACACCGACCGCGACCAGACCCAGGCCATTCTCGACGCCGTGGACGAGCTTTCCGCCGAGGGGCCCGGCGACATACTGGTGTTCCTCTCCGGTGAGCGCGAGATCCGCGACACCGCGGACGCACTGTCCAAACGGGACCTCCGCAACACCGAGATCCTCCCGCTGTACGCGCGGCTTTCGGCGGCCGACCAGCATCGGGTGTTTCAGCGGCACACCGGGCGCCGCGTCGTGCTGGCCACGAACGTCGCGGAGACCTCGCTCACGGTGCCCGGGATCAAGTACGTGATCGACCCCGGCACGGCGAGGATCTCCCGCTACAGCCACCGGACGAAGGTCCAGCGGCTGCCGATCGAACCGGTCTCGCAGGCGTCGGCCAACCAGCGGAAGGGCCGCTGCGGCCGTACTTCGGACGGTATCTGCATCCGGCTGTACACAGAGGACGATTTCGACGCGCGCCCCGAGTTCACCGATCCCGAGATCCTGCGCACCAACCTCGCGTCGGTGATCCTGCAGATGACCTCGCTCGGGCTCGGGGACATCGCGGCCTTCCCGTTCGTCGAACCGCCGGATCGCCGCCAGGTCACCGACGGCGTGCACCTGCTCACCGAACTGGGCGCGCTCGACCCTTCGATAACCGATGTCCACAAGCGACTGACGACGGTCGGCCGCAAGCTCGCACAGCTTCCCGTCGACCCGAGGATGGGCCGCATGGTGCTGGAGGCCGCGGCGAACGGGTGCGTGCGCGAGGTGATGATCATCGCCGCCGCGCTGTCCATCCAGGACCCGCGCGAGCGGCCAGCCGAGCACCAGCAGGCGGCGGGGGAGAAGCACGCGCGCTTCGCGGACAAGACCTCGGACTTCCTCGCCTACCTCAACCTGTGGGAGTACCTGCGCGAGCAGCAGAAGGCGTTGTCCGCCAACCAGTTCCGCAAGCTGTGCCGCGCGGAGTTCCTGAACTACCTGCGGGTGCGCGAATGGCAGGACATCTTCAGCCAGCTCCGCCAGCTCGCCAAGCAGCTCGACATCACGCTCAACACCGAACCGGCCGATCCGCAGCACGTCCACACGGCACTCATCTCCGGCCTGCTCTCGCACATCGGGCTCAAGGACCCCGCCACCGGTGAGTACCTCGGCGCGCGCGGCGCGAAGTTCTCGGTGTTCCCCGGTTCGGCGCTGTTCAAGAAGCAGCCGCGCTGGGTGATGTCCGCCGAACTGGTGGAAACCTCGCGACTGTGGGGACGCGTCAACGCGCGCATCGAGCCGGAATGGGTCGAGCCGCTCGCGCAGCACGTCGTCAAGCGCAGCTACTCCGAACCGCACTGGGAACGCCGCCAGGGCGCGGTGATGGCGATGGAGAAGGTGACCCTCTACGGCGTGCCGCTCGTCGCGGGCCGCCGGGTCAACTACGGCCGCATCGACCCCGAGCTGTCGCGGGAGCTGTTCATCCGGCACGCCCTCGTGGAGGGCGACTGGCAGACGAACCACCGGTTCTTCAAGGAGAACCGCGCGCTGCTCGACGAGGTCGAGGATCTCGAAAACCGCGCGCGCCGCCGCGACATCCTGGTCGACGACGAGACGCTGTTCGAGTTCTACGACCAGCGCGTCGGCGAGGACGCGGTGTCGTCCCGGCACTTCGACAGCTGGTGGAAGAAGACCCGGCGCACCGAACCGGACCTGCTGAGCTTCGAGAAGACGATGCTCATCAACGCCACCGCGGGAGACGTCAGCGAGCAGGACTACCCCGACACCTGGGCGCAGGGCGCGCTGCGGTTCGGACTGACCTACCAGTTCGAACCCGGTGCCGACGCGGACGGCGTCACCGTGCACATCCCGCTGCCGGTGCTCAACCAGGTGCGCGCGGACGGGTTCGACTGGCAGGTGCCCGGCTTGCGCGAGGAACTCCTCACCGCGCTCATCAAGTCGTTGCCGAAACAGGTGCGGCGCAACTTCGTCCCGGCACCGGACCACGCGAAACTGGTGCTGGCGCGGGCGAATCCCGACGACGGCGCGGTGACCGACGTCGCGGCGCGCGAGCTGGAGGACTTCCGCGGCGTGCCGATCCCGCCCGAGGCGTGGCAGCCGGAGCTGGTGCCGGAGCATCTCAAGGTGACGTTCCGGGTCACCGACGACAAGGGCCGCAAACTCGCCGAGGGCAAGGATCTCGAAGCGCTCAAGCGGAAGCTGAGCGGTGAGGTCCGCGCGACCATTTCGACCGCGGCGAACAGCATCGAGCGGGCCGGGTTGACCTCGGGCGCGTTCGGCGAGCTGCCGAAGGTGTTCGAGAGCACCCAGCGCGGGCACGCGGTGAAGGCGTACCCGGCGCTGGTCGACGAGGGCGAGACGGTCGCCGTCCGCATGCTCGACACCCCGGCGCAGCAGGAGCACGCGATGTGGCTCGGCACGCGCAGGCTGCTGCGCCTCGCGGTGCCGTCGCCGATGAAGTTCATCACGCGCAGCCTCGGCAACCAGGCGAAGCTCGTGCTGAACCGCAACCCGCACGGCAGCGTGCCCGCACTGCTCGAAGACTGCATCTCGTGCGCGATCGACAAGCTCGTCGCCGACAACGGCGGCCCGGTGTGGGACGAGGCGGGCTTCGGCGCGCTGGCCGAGAAGGTCCGCACCGGACTGAACTCCACCGTCCTTTCCGTACTGTCCGAAGTGGAGCGGATCCTGCGCGCGGCGAACGACGCCGAGACCGCGCTCGCGGACGCGAAAGGCCCTGCGGAGTCCTTGCACGACATTCGCGCTCAGTTGGACGGCTTGGTGTACAAGGGTTTCGTGACGCGGACGGGTTTCGACCGCTTGTCCAATGTGGTCAGGTACCTGCGCGGGATCGAACGGCGGATCGACAAGCTCCGCACCGATCCGGCAAGGGACATCGAGCGGCTGCGCGAGGTCGCCTGGGTGACCGAGGAGTACCAGCGGCTGCTGGACGCGGTGCCACCGGGAACCTCGCCGTCGCCCGCGCTGCGCGACGTGCGGTGGATGATCGAGGAACTGCGGGTGAGCTTCTTCGCCCAGACGCTCGGCACGGCGCACCCGGTGTCGGTCAAACGCGTGCTGCGGGCGATGGACGCGGCCTAGACTCGCGGAAGTGACGATCGATACGAGGTTCCGCCCGGCACATCCCGACGACGCGGAGCGGATCGCCGAGATCTGGCGGGTCGGCTGGGCGGACGGCCATCTCGGGCACGTCCCCGAGAAGCTGGTGGCCGTCCGCACCGAGGAGTCCTTCGCCGCGCGTGCCCGGCACCGGGTCGAGGACGCCACCGTGCTGATCGTGGACGGCGCGGTCGCCGGGTTCGTGATGGTGGTCGACGACGAGGTCGAGCAGGTCTACCTCGCCCGCGAGCACCGGGGATCGGGGGTGGCTTCGGCGCTCATCGCCGAAGCTGAACGGTTGGTCTCCGAAGGCGGGTACGAGCAGGCGTGGCTCGGGGTCGTCGCGGGAAACGCCAGGGCACGGGGGTTCTACGAACGCAACGGCTGGCGCGACGAGGGCCTGTTCGACTACGCGGCCGCCGATGTGGACGGCCCGATCCCGCTGCGGTGCCACCGTTACGTCAAAGCCTTGTCCTGAACCGGTTCGCCGAGCCAAGGCACCATGTCGACAAGTCGATCATGGAGCCGGGTGAGGGTGGCGATTCGCTCGCGAAGCTCGCCGATGCGCTCCTCCGCGATCGCGAACTTGCTCGCGCACTGCGAAGTGTAGGAGAACACCGCGGGCAGATCGCGGTCGAGAACCGGCAGGAAGGCCCGCACGTTCTCGACGGTGAACCCCGCCGCGAGCAGTTCGCGGATGTTGCGCACCCGCCGCTCGGCGGCCGGTTCGTAGACGCGGTAGCCCGCCGCGGTCCGCCCCGCGTCGAGCAGGCCTTGTTCGCCGTAGAATCGCAGCGTCCGCGTGGTCGTCCCGGTCCGCTTCGCGAGTTCGCCGATCAGCATGTTCGCCACCTCCACCCTGTTCAACCGGCGAGGCGCACGAGAACCTTCCCGAAGTAGGCGCCGTTCGCGAGATCGGCCAGTGCCTGTGGCGCGTTGACGAGCCCGTCGACGATGTTCTCGGTGATCGTGACCGCACCGTCGCGCACCCAGCGCTGGAGGCGTGCGGAGAGTTCGCCCGCCTTGTCCGAGTGGTCCCGCAGGGTGAAGCCGGTGACCGTGATCCGTTTCGCCAGTAGCGGGAACGGGTCGACGCGGCCATCCTCGTCACCGGTCTGCCCGGCGAGCGAACCGCAGAGCACGATCCGGCCGTGCGGCTTCAGCACCTCGATCGCCGCTCGCAGTTGCTCCCCGCCGACGTTGTCGAAGTACACGTCGATCCCGTCCGGTGCCGCTTCGCGCAGGTGGTCCGCCACCGCCCCGTCGTGGTAGTCGAAGGCGGCGCCGAATCCCAGCGTTTCCCGCACGTGGCGGACCTTCGCGGCGGATCCCGCGCTGCCGATCACCCGGGTCGCACCGAGCAGGCGGGCGACCTGGCCCGCGACACCGCCGACGGCACCGGCGGCGCTCGACACGAACACCGTGTCACCTGGCCGGACTTTCGCCAGGTCGAGTCCGATCTGCGCCACCACCCCGAAACCCAGGTGCGTGGACGTAACCGCCGTTTCGTGGAGCCGCGTGAGGGAGGCGGCCTCGGCGACCGCGAATTCGCGCCAGCCGAACCGGTGCCGTACGAGATCGCCGGGTGAGAACCCGTCGGCTGCCGACTCGACCACCCGGCCGATCGCCTCGCCGTAAGGGATTTCGCCGAGTTCGTAGACCGGCATCGGCAGGCCGGGTGCGCCCGCGGCGAGCCGCAGCATCAGGGGATCCAGTGACATCAGTTCGGTCCGGACGAGGAGCTGCCCCGGTGCGGGATCGGGCACCGGTACCCGGGTGAGCTCGAAGTTCGCCGGAGTGGGCAGTTTCGACGGCCGCGAGACGAGCTTGAGCGCGAGGCCGGTTCTGGATGCGTTCATGGCACCGACGCTAAGGATTGACCCATACGTGAAGGTCAAGGATCACTTCGCGTCGGCGTAGCAGTCCACGACGGCCGGATGCATCGGGAACCGGACCGGGCACGATTCGCCGAACAGCAGCCGCGCCGCCTCCCGCACCGAGCCGTGCAGCGCCGTCGTGACCTCCTCGGCCAGCGCTTCCGGCGCGTGGACGATGACCTCGTCGTGCTGGAAGAACACCAGGTGCGCGGGCGCGGGAAGGCGCTGGCGCAGCGTCGCCAGCAGAACCGCGGTCCAGTCCGCGGCCGAGGCCTGCACCACGAAGTTCCTGGTGAACCGGCCCCATTCCCGCGAGGCCCGGCGGGCCTTCCCCTCGGCGGCCTCGCCGTCGGCGAGCGCTCCGGTGAGCGCGCGCCACGCGTCCGACGGGGCGGGGGAGGTGCGCCCGAGCCGGGACCGCACCCGTTCGCCGCGCTCGCCCGCCTGCGCCGCACGCTCCACATAGGACACCGCGGCCGGGAAGCGCCTGCGCAGCAAGGCGAGCAGCGAGGCCGCTTCGCCCGCTGTGCCGCCGTACATGGCTGAAAGCATGGCGATCTTCGCGCGCGCCCTGTCGTCGCGGTCGTCCCACGCGGGCACCGGTGGACGACGCACGCCGGAGAACATGGCTTCCGCCAAGCTGTCGTAGAGATCGGCCGCGGCGGACACCTCGGCGAGCCCGCGATCGCCGGAGAGCGCGGCGAGCACGCGCGGCTCGAGCTGGGAAGCGTCCGCGACCACCAGCTTCCACCCCGGATCGGCCCGCACGCAGCGGCGCAGCGTGCGCGGGATCTGCAGCGCGCCGCCACCGCGGCTCGCCCACCGGCCCGACACCACGCCGCCGACCACGTACACCGGCCGGAACCGCCCGTCGCGCACCCATTCGTCGAGCCAGGCCCAGCCGTGCGCGGAGTGCAGCCGCGCGAGTTCCTTGTACTCCAGCAGCGGCGCGACCGCGGGATGGTCCACCTCGCGCAGCACGTGCGCCCGCGCCGACGGGACGTCGATCCCGGCGCGGCCGAACGCCCGCACCACGCTCGGCGGGTGGTCGGGATTGACCGCGCGGCCGAACGCCTCGCTGATCCCGTTCGCCAGCTCGGCGAGCTTGCGCGGCCGCTGACCCGCCGGGACGCGCGGCCCGAGCAGCTCGGTGAGCAGCGCGTCGTGCACGTCGGCGCGCCAGGGCAGCCCGTCCTCGGACATTTCGGCCGCGGCCAGCGCGCTCGCCGACTCGGCTGCCAGCAGCAGCCGCATCCGGCCGGGGTGCTCGACGCCCTTCACCCGGCGCTCCTGCTCGGCGAGCACCGTCGCCGCCGCGTCGGCCGCGGTCACCCCCGGCGGCAGGCCGGTGCCGCGGGTCTCGAACAACGACGGCTGGTCGTCCAGCCCGGCCGGGGCCGAATCCGGTGGCGCCTCCGCGCCGTTCGCCCTGGCCAGCGCCGCGGCGAGCCCGCGAGGTTCCCCTTCGCGCCCTTCGTGGGCGAGCAGCAGCCCTTCGGCGAGCGCGAGGTCGTGGCACCGGCGCACCCGGACACCGGCGTGCAGCAGGACCGGGTACACCTGCTCGACCGAGGAGAACACCCATCGCGGCGCCTCGGCGCCCGCCCGCTCGCGCTCGGCCGCGTAGGCGACGAACTCGGTTTCGGTCAGTTCGAGGCGCTCTTCGTCACCGTGCACACGGTAGGACCCGCTCGCTTCGTGACCCACCACAATGTGCACGCCTCGATTGTGTGTCATGCCCCCGACAGTTTCGCCCACCTCTCGACCAGCTGCCATACCGTCGGTACGGTGATCCCGACGTGATCTGGTCGCAGCGACGGAGGTGCGCAGATGAGATACCCGCCCGTGGTCGCGGAGCTGGCCACCAAGGTGACCGAGACGGTGCGCAGCATCGAGGTCATGTGGCAGGCCGGGCTGGTGCCGTTCCCCCGCCTCGACGAGGGGGTGCGCTCGCTTTCCGCCGTCCGCCGGTTCGGGCCGTTCGCGGGTACCGTGCACGTCGCGGCCAGGCGGGACCCGTCGGCCGTCGCCATTGTCGACGATCTCGGCCCACTCACCTTCCGCCAGCTCGACGCTCAGTCCAACGCGCTGGCCAGGGCCCTGTCCGCGCGCGGGATCACGCCGGGCACCGTGGTCGCCGCGCTGTGCCGCGACCACCGGGGACTCGTGCTGTCGATGCTCGCCACGGGCAAGCTCGGCGCGAGGCTGCTGCTGATGAACACCGGGTTCGCGAAGCCGCAGCTCGCCGACGTCGCCGCCCGCGAGAAGGTGAAGGCGCTGATCTACGACGAGGAGTTCACCGGGCTCCTCGACGCCGTCTCCGGTGACGTCGATCACTACCTCGCCTGGGTCGACAGCGACGCAGCGCACCGGGACGAGTCGATCCCCGTGCTCGACGAACTGATCGCCAGCAGCGACGACCGCCCGGTGCCGACCCCGGCGAAGCCCGGCGGTTTCGTCCTGCTCACCAGCGGCACCACCGGGACCCCGAAGGGCGCGCCGCGGCCGCAGGTCAGCCCGCTCGACTCGGCGCAGTTCCTCGACCGGATCCCGTTGCGCGCCGGCGAAAGCACGTACATGGGGGCGCCGCTGTTCCACGGAACCGGGCTCTCGCAGTTCATTCTTTCCTTCGCGCTCGGCTCGAAGGTCGTGATGCGGCGGAAGTTCAAGCCGGAGGAAGCGCTCAAGGGCATCGCGGAGCACAAGTGCACCGCGCTCGTGCTGGTGCCGACGATGTTGCAGCGGATCGTCGACCTCGGCAAGGAAACGCTCGCGAAGTACGACACCTCGTCGCTGCGGATCGTGTTCGTCGCGGGCTCGGCCCTTTCGCCCGATCTCGGCAACCGGGCCACCGAGGCGTTCGGCGACGTCGTGCACAACCTGTACGGGTCGACCGAGGTCGCGGTGGCCACCGTCGCGACACCGGAGGACTGGCGCAAGGCGCCGGGCACGGTCGGCAGGCCGCCGGTCGGCTGCCGCGTCGCGATCTACGACGACAAGGGGCAGCGGATCACCGAGCACGGTGTCACCGGCCGGGTCTTCGTCGGCAGCGGGCTGAGTTTCGGCGGTTACACCGACGGCAGGAACAAGGAGATCATCGACGGCCTGCTCTCCAGCGGAGACGTCGGTCATTTCGACGAGGACGGGCTCCTGTTCATCGACGGCCGAGACGACGAAATGATCGTTTCGGGCGGTGAGAACGTGTTCCCGATCGAGGTGGAAAACCTCCTCGTCGAACGCCCCGATGTGCTCGAAGCGGCCGTGGTCGGTGTCCCGGACGACGAATTCGGGCAGCGCCTGAAAGCTTACGTCGTACTCGCCGACGGCGTGAAACTCGATGCCGATGAAGTGCGCCAGTACGTCAAGGCGAACCTCGCGCGCTACAAGGTCCCGCGCGATGTCGAATTCCTCGCCGAACTGCCCCGCAACGCCACTGGAAAGGTCCTGCGCACGAAACTCGGCTGACCGCCCGGTCTCAGTGCATGGCCGCCAGCCCGGCGCAGAAAACGACGGCACCGGCTGCGGCCAGCACTGCTTCCGTGCGTGCCAGGGATCGAGGGACGAGCCGGACCGCGGCGAGGTTCACGGCACTGTGCACCACGATCGTCGCGACCACCATGAGCGGGCTCCACGCGAGGATCCAGGTGAAGCCGATGTGCAGCAGCGTCGCGCTGATCCTTTCCAGGACGCAGTACAGCCCCGTCCGGTCACCGGCGAGGCCCTGGCCGGAAAGCACCTCCTGTATTTCCTGGGCTCGTTCGTCGCCGCGGCTGACCAGAGCGGCGATGACCGCGCTGTTGACGCAGGTGAACAGGATTTCGACGGTCGCCCAGCCGAGCCCCGCCCAGAACGCCCCGGAAAAGTCCGTGGCGAGCAGCAGAACGAGGACGAGGCGCGTGATCTCTTCGACCGGCCCGGACGCCGCGACGATGATCGTCTTGGCTCGCGCGCTCGGCGCCTGACCGGCCGCGGGCTTGCCGACGACGGCCCCGATCGGACTGCGCGCCACGAGCGCGACCAGCCAGCCGAGCGCGCCGAACCCGAACGCCGGCCACACCGGAGGTACGGACCAGAGAACCGCGCCGACGCCGAAAACGATCGGCACCAGCACCATCAGTGGAATCGACAACACGGCCTTGCGGGCATGGGACAAACTGTCACCCTGCTCAGCACTTGCTCGGTCCATCTGCGGATCGTCCATGACCGGATCGCCTCCCCGCGCCGCCACTGGAATCCTGCGTACGAACCCAGTTAACCCTTCCCGGCGAGTTTCGCCACCACCCGCTCGGTGAACGCCTTGTAATCGAGCCCGGGTGGCGGTGGATATCCGACGGAAACGGTGATGCCTTGGTACGGCTTGCCCTCCAGCCTGACGATCATTCGGTACGGCGTGATGCTGACCGAAGTGCCGTTGATCGTTTCGTCGAACACCGTTGAACCGTCGAAGATTTCCGAGAAATCCGCGCTCACTTCGGACTCGCCGTTCCGGATCGAGCAGCTGCCGTTCATCTTCGCCTCGGCTGTAGCGAGGTCGAGATGTGCTTCGTCGGCGAGAATGGTGCACAGCTGCCGAGCGAGCTGGGGCAACGCCGAGCCCACGACGCCGAAGCCGGGAGTCGGTTCGGTGCGCTCCGGTGGGATCGTGCCGTGCGAGCCGACGGCGGGGAGCAGCGGCCCGGGTTTGGTGGTCGTTTCAAGGACGGCCGAAGCGAGCGCGATGGCGTCTTCGTCGGATCCGGAGCGTTGGTAGACCCTCAGGATCGGCGCGATCTCGGAGTCTTTCCGCTGTGCTGCTGGCGACCTGGGTGCGAGGAACGGAACCTTGAGTTCGGTGCTGCCGAGGGAACGGTGCAGCAGCCCCTCCCGGCCGCTGACCTGGACCGTAACGCGGCGATCCGGGATCAGATCGGCGGCGGTTTCGGCCGAAATCTCGATGTCGCGTCCCGGTGCCGCGATATGGCAGGACAAGGGGTGCTCGCCGATGTGCTTGACCTCTCGCAACACCGGTCCGCCGATGAGCGCGGTCAGCCGCCCGTCGTCGACAGCGCCGCAGAACACGTCGTTCCGGACGGAAATCGGAAGCGCCACCACCATTTCCCCGGTCGGCATGGGCAGCGGCTTGACCGTTTTACCGCCCGGCGTCGGCCAGGCAGCGGTGAGTGGAATGCGATCGGGATCCGGGTCCGCTTGCCTACTGGTGGGATCACCGGGAAGGAGCGCCCACACCGCGACTCCGGTACCCAGCACGAGAACGACGATCACGCTGACGAGTAACCAGATTCGTGCCGTCGGGCGCGGAGGACTTTCGGGAATGGGTGGAGGCGGGTTGGCGGGAGGGTGGTACACAAGGCTCCTTCACGCGGGCCGAATTTCGGGTTGCAGTTCGTCGGGTCGGATCGGTTGCTCGGTCAGCCCTTTCCGACGAGCTTCGCCACCACCCGCTCGGTGAACGCCTTGTAGTCGAAACCCGGCGGGAACGGCCCGGTAGCTGCGAAGTTCGCCGTCGGCGCCGGCTCGTCGGTGAGTTTGACCGTGATGCCACCGGCGTCGCGGCTGGCCGGCCTGCCGCTGATCGTCTCCGTGAAGTGCGCTGTGTCGTCACGGCTCGTAACCTCGGAGGAGCGCGCGTACGTGCGGACGTTGCCGCTCTCGATGGAACACTCGCCGTCGAATTTCGCTTCGGCAGCTTGAAGATCGAGGTGTGCTTCGTCGGCGAGGATCGTGCAAAGCTGCCAGGTGATTTGGGGCCATGCCGATCCGATGACACCGAAACCAGGCGTCGGATCGGCACGACGCGGTGGTATCCGCGTCTCGTCGTCTTTGGGGATCGACGGACCGGGTTTCGTGGCCGCTTCGAGAACTGCTGTGGCCACTGCGGTGACCTTGTCGTCCGCACCGGGACGCTGTTTGATCGAGAGAATCGGACGTACCCCGTAGGGGTAGTTCTGCGCCGACTCGGAACCCGGCAACACCGGTACGGACACCTCGGTCCGGTCACCGAGGTGTTCAAGGCGCGCACGCTTGCCGTGAACCAGCACCTCGGCCGCGTCGGAAGAGCTGGTGCCGCTGGTCGTGGTCGTGATCTCGATGTCGTTCCCAGGCGACACGATGTGGCAAGCTGCCAGGTCACCGCTCCCATCCGGACGGACTTCCCGGCGTACCGGGCCGCCGATGATCCCGGTCATTCGTGCGTCGTCGACGGCTTGACAGAGGACGTCGTTCCGCACGAAATCCGGGAGCGCGGCGAGCATTTCCCCGGTCGGCATGGGCATCGGCTTCGGGAGCCTGCTCCCCGGTGTCGGCCAGGTTCGAGGCGTGGGCGGAGGTTCGGACCGGTGCTGATTCTCTTGTTCCGCCAGCTTGTCAACGGGGTCGGTGTACAGCGCCCATGCCGTGACCACTCCACCGACCAGGAGCACGGCGACCACGCTGAAGATCACCCAGAACTTGATTTTCCACCGCCGCGATGGCGGCATGGCAGGGTACTGGTGCACGAAATCTCCCCAGGTTTCGGCGATCCGATCGGGACTCAGCGTAGCCGAGTGGTTTTCACTGGGTCATGTCGTGTGAGCGGGACAGGGGCACTACGCCCCGAGATCCGGGGGAGTCAGCTCCAGGCGATGCCGAAGACGCCGGGGCCGAAGTCGAGTGCGACGGCGTGCACGCTGCCGCCGGTGTCCATTTTCAGGTCCTTGCGTTCTTCGGGCCGGTTCGCGGCCGTCCGCGAGTACTGCCAGCAGTGTTCGGGGACGGTGTCCGTGTCGAAGCAGACTTCCAGGAGGTATTCGCGTACCGGGCGGCGGAATTCGCGGTAGTAGGTGCGGCGCCCGTCCGGATACGGCGGGCCGGGGTTGAGCAGTGCGTATTCGATCAGCTGGGTTTCGCCGCGGTCGATGGGGTGGTCGAAGAGGAGTTCGGCGACGGTGAGGCCGTGCTGGACGTCGACCGCGACGCGGCCCGCGCGGCAGTTCCGCAGCGTGGTGAGTTTCGGCGGTTCGGCGTGGGCGCCACCGTGGTCGTAGACCAGCAGCCACCGGTTCTGGCCGTCGGCCTCGGCCTGCAGCACGGCGCGCGCGGTGGTCGCGCGCTGGCCGCCGTCGGGGGCGATTTCGCACCGGTCGTGCAGGCCGACCAGCCGGAGCTGGTGGTGCTGGTCGAGTGCGTGCGGCGCACCGACGTGGTCGAGCATCGGCCGCAGCACACCCGCCGGGAAGTTCATGGTGCCCGCGGCGTCCTGGCGTTGCCGCCGTGAGGACGCCCCTCGCGGCCGCGGTGGGGGCAGCAGGCCGAGCAGCGCGCCGGCGGGGAGGTCCAGTATCTCCTCCAGCACGCGCACCGCGGAGATCGAACTCGCGCGCTCGGGCTGCCGCTTGCCCGACTGCCAGTAGCTGAGGGCGGTGACGCTGACCGAGACGCCCCGGTTCTGGAGCCGGGCCTGTATCCGGTCGAGGCTGAGTCCACTCAGTGAGATCGCGGCCCGGAGCGCGGTCGAGAACGCGTTGTCGGACGTTTCGCCGGTGCTTTCCCCGGCTGCGCCTGTCCCCGACCGCATGTGCTGTATGACCGCCCGGTTCGTCGACCTCACTGCTGGTGAGAGCAACGTTATCAGGAGTAGCCGGACGACAAGGGCAAATCTCACCATACCGTCACGCGACCATTTGGCCGCTTCACACTAGGCCAAATGGCCCAGTACTGGTAACTGTGAATTATTGCCCAACCGAGTTCGTCACGTTTGCATGAATTGCACACAGCGAGGGCGGACGGACCGGGCGACTCGGGGCAGCACCCTTCGAAATCGGTGCGAGTCAACCGCGACCACCTTCGCCGTGCCAACTGTCGGGACGAGGAAGGTAGCTCATGGGCAACTCTCGGAAACTTCGGCGCGGACTCGCGGCGGGCACTGTCGCGGCCGGCGTCACGGCGGTCGTGGCGGCCCTCGCCGCCACTCCGGTGCAGGCGCAAGAGGGGCAGATTCTCGGCGCCAACACCGCGAACGCCGTCGCGGACAGCTACATCGTGGTCCTCAAGGACACCGCGGTGAGCCAGTCGGCGTCGAAGGGCGAGGTCAAGGCCAGCGTCGCGGCGAAGGCGCAGAGCCTCGCCGCGCAGTACGGCGCCCAGGTCGGCCACACCTACGGTGCGGCGCTGAACGGTTTCTCGGTCAAGGTCGGCGAAGCGCAGGCCAAGCGGCTCGCCGCGGACCCCACCGTCGCTTTCGTTACGCAGAGCCACATTCTGCACGCGTCTGACACGCAGAAGAACCCGCCGTCGTGGGGTGAGGACCGGGTCGACCAGAAGGACCTCCCGCTGGACGAGTCGTACACCTACTCGACGAAGGCGGACAACGTCACCGCCTACGTCATCGACACCGGCGTGCGGGCGACCCACAAGACCTTCGGCGGCCGGGTCTCCGGCGGCAAGGACTTCATCGACAACGACAGCGACCCGAGCGACGAGAACGGCCACGGCACGCACGTGGCGGGCACCATCGGCGGCGCGGAGTACGGCCTCGCCAAGGGCGTCAAGATCGTGCCGGTCCGCGTCCTCGACGCGCAGGGCAGCGGCTCGACCGAGCAGGTCGTCGCCGGGATCAACTGGGTCGCCGAGAACGCCAAGGGCCCGTCGGTCGCGAACATGAGCCTCGGCGGCGGCGCGGACGAGGCGCTGGACAAGGCCGTCCAGGGCGCGATCTCGAAGGGCGTCACCTTCGGTGTCGCGGCCGGTAACGAAAGCACCGACGCGGGGTCCACCTCGCCGGCGCGCGTTCCGGAAGCGATCACGGTCGCGGCCAGCGACAAGACCGACAAGCAGGCCGACTTCTCCAACTACGGCAAGGTCGTCGACCTGTACGCGCCGGGTGTCGACATCACCTCCTCGTGGGGCACCGGTGACGACAAGACCAACACGATCAGCGGCACCTCGATGGCGACCCCGCACGTGGTCGGCGCGGCGGCGCTGTACCTCGCGGCGAACCCGGACGCCAAGCCGGACGCCGTGGCGAAGGCGCTGACCGACGCGGCGACGCCGGACAAGATCAGCAACCCGAGCGCAGGCACCCCGAACAAGCTGCTGAACACCGGCGGCAAGTGAGGTAAGAGCCACTTTCCCACCCCTGGAACCGATGGCCCGGCGTTCGCGCCGGGCCATCGGTCTTTTCACCTGACGGCACGAAAGAGGGCCTCCCCAGGCTTGTTACTGGCGGGTAAGGTGCGCGGTATGACGCTGCGGAAGAACATCGTGATCACCGGCGCGAGCTCCGGCCTCGGCGAGGGAATGGCGAGGGGCTTCGCCGCCAAGGGCCGCAACCTCGGCCTGTGCGCCAGGCGCACGGACCGGCTGGAGAAGCTCGCCGCCGAGCTCAAGGCCGAGCACCCCGGGATCGAGGTCGTGGTGCACCCGCTCGACGTCAACGACCACGACGAGGTGTTCAAGGTGTTCGGCGACTTCCGCGCGGATCTCGGCACCGTGGACCGGATCGTGGTGAACGCGGGGCTCGGCAAGGGCCAGCCGATCGGCACCGGCCGCTTCGACGCGAACAAGCAGACGCTGGAGACCAATCTCGTGGCGGGCCTCGCCCAGTGCGAAGCCGCCATGCAGATCTTCCGCGACCAGCGCGCCGGCCACCTCGTCGTGGTGTCGTCGTTCAGCGCGCTGCGCGGGTTGCCCCGCAACGTCACCGCGTACTCCGCGTCGAAGGCGGGACTGTCCGCGCTCGCGGAGGGCATCAGGGCTGATGTGCACGGCAAGCCGATCAAGGTGACGACGCTGCTGCCCGGCTACATCGAGTCGGAGATGAACGCGCGGGCCGGTGGCAACCTGTTCGTCACCAAGGCCGAGGTCGGTGCGCGCGCACTCGTCAAGGCCATCGAGTCGGAGGCCGCGACGTCGTACGTGCCGACGCTTCCGTGGGCGCTGCTGAGCCCGATCGTGCGGCTGGCCCCGGTCGGGCTGCTGAGGAAGTTCGCGTGACCGGCGCGGCGGACGACCCGACGGTCGAGGTCCGTGCCGAGGACCGGTTCGACGTCGACGCCGTGCACGACTGGCTTTCGTCCGAAGTGGACGGACTCGGCGGGCCGCCGGAGGTGCGCCAGTTCCCGCGCGGCGCGTCGAACCTCACCTACCTGCTGCGGTACCCGGATCGCGAGCTGATCCTGCGCAGGCCGCCGCCGGGGCACAAAGCCGCGTCGGCGCACGACATGCGGCGCGAGTACCGGGTGCAGGCCGCGTTGAAGCCCGCCTTCGGCTACGTGCCGACGGTGCTGGCGTTCAACGACGATCCGGCCTTGCTCGGCGGCGACTTCTACGTGATGGAACGGCTCGACGGCCTGATCCTGCGCGGGGACCTGCCGCCGGGTTTGTCGCTGGACGAGCCCGCCGCGCGCGGGCTGTCGGAGAGCCTCGTCGACCGGCTCGCCGAACTGCACGAGGTGGACGTCGACGCGGTGGGCCTGCGCGATCTCGGCAAGGGCGCCGGGTACGTCGAGCGGCAGATCCGCGGCTGGACCTCGCGGTTCGCGAAGGCCAAGACGCCGAACGCACCGGAGTTCGCCGAGGTGATCGCCTGGCTGGAGGCGAACCTCCGCGACGAGGTGCGGATCTGCTTGATCCACAACGACTTCCGCTTCGACAACGTGCTGCTCGGCGACGATCTTTCGATCACCGGCATCCTCGACTGGGAGATGGCCACGCTCGGCGATCCGCTGATGGAGCTGGGGAGCACGCTGGCGTACTGGGTGCAGGCCGATGACGACGACGTGATGAAGGCGTCGCGGCGGCAGCCGACGCACCTGCCCGGCATGCTGACCAGGGCCGAGGTGGTCGAGCGGTACGCGAGCCGCAGCGGTCTCGAGATCGGCGACTTCACTTTCTACGAGGTGTACGGGCTCTTCCGCCTCGCGGTGGTGCTGCAGCAGATCTACTACCGCTTCCACTCCGGTGACACGCACAACCCCGCGTTCGCCGACTTCGGGCAGTTCGTCGCCTACCTGGAGTGGCGCTGCCTCGAGATCATCCACAAAGGACGGTCCTGATGGGTGCGGTCTACCTGGTCCGCCACGGCCAGGCGTCGTTCGGCGCCGAGGACTACGACCGGCTCTCCGAGCGCGGTGCGGAACAGGCCGCGCTCGCGGGCGCGGAACTGCGCCGCCGTGCAGTGACCTTCAGCCAGGCCAGGACGGGTTCGCTGGCGCGGCAGGTGAAGACCGCCGAAATCGCGCTCGCTGAACTCGGTTCCGCGCCCGCGGCCAAGGAAGACGCGCGCTGGAACGAGTACGACCACGTCGCGATCGCCGAGCACCACGCGGGCGGCGCCGACCAGGTGGGCGCCGATCCTCGCGAATATCAGGCGGTGCTGGACGCGGCGCTGACGAGCTGGGTCGAAGCCGGTGACGACAGCCCCTGCGCGGAAACCTGGCCCGCGTTCCTTTCCCGGGTGCGCGGCGCGCTCGAAGAACTCGTTGCCACGCTGGGAAAGGGCGAGCACGCGGTGGTGTTCACCTCCGGTGGGGTGATCGCGGCGGTGTGCGGCGCGCTGATGGGCGCACCGGAGGCGGGCCTGCTGAAATTGAACAGGGTGACCGTGAACGCGGGCATCACGAAGCTCGTGTCCGGCCGCGGCGGGCTCACCCTGCTGTCGTTCAACGAGCACCCGCACTTCGAGGCGGAGGCGGCGAAACTGCTCACCTACCGGTAAGGAGCACCCGATGCGGTTCGGCGAGGTCACGGTCGTGCAGGTCAACGGCGACGGCCCGGAGGACGTCCTCGTGGACGGCGAAGGCCGGGTGTACACCGGGCTCGTCGACGGCCGGATCATCAGGATCGGTGACGACGGCCGCCGGATCGAGGTCGTCGCCGACACCGGCGGCAGGCCGCTGGGTATCGAGTTCTACGGCGACGACCTGCTCGTCTGTGACGCGCGGGCCGGGCTGCTGCTGGTGAACCCCGTCGACGGCGCGGTGCGCGTGCTGGCGACCGAAGCACTCGGCAAGCCGTTCGTGTTCTGCAACAACGCCGCGGTCGCGGCGGACGGCACCATTTTCTTCACCGACTCGACCGAACGGTTCGGCATCGACAACTGGCGAGACGATCTGATCGAAAGCGAGCAGGGCGGCAGGCTGCTCCGGCGCACCCCGGACGGCGAAATGTCGCTGGTCGCCGACGGCCTGGAATTCGCCAACGGCGTCGCACTCGCCCCGGACGAGTCGTTCGTCGCGGTCGCCGAAACCGGCGCGTGCCGCGTCCGCAGGGTATCGCTGCCCGGCGGCGCGGTGACCGATCTCGTCACCGGCCTGCCCGGTTTCCCCGACAACATTTCCACCGGCAGCGACGGCCTGATCTGGATCACCCAGGCGAGCCCGAAGGTGCCCGCGCTCGATCTCGTGCGCAAACTCCCCGCGCCCGTGCGGCTCGCCGTGCGGAGGCTGCCCCGGTGGCTGCAACCGTCGCCCGGCCGCGAAGTCGGCGTGCTCGCGGTGGCCGCCGACGGCACCGTGGTGCACGAACTGCGCGGCGAGATCGAGGGTTTCCACATGTTGACCGGTGTCCGCGAGCGCGACGGGAAGCTCTACTGCGGGAGCCTGGAGGATCGGACGATCGCGATCACCGCGGTGCCCTCCTGAGCGTTATGTCCTTTGTGGACAACAAGGGGTACTACCCCTAGGGGGCCACTCGCGGGTGTGTCAGGGAATTCCCCTGTGGTCAAGCATGTGTACGCCGTATACGCTCGGGTGTACGCTGTAGACATGACAGGGGGAATGATCGATGGGTATCGGGACTGAACGATCC
This sequence comes from Amycolatopsis sp. CA-230715, assembly GCF_018736145.1. Taxonomy (GTDB): domain Bacteria; phylum Actinomycetota; class Actinomycetes; order Mycobacteriales; family Pseudonocardiaceae; genus Amycolatopsis. Next base: position 1,540,800 of record NZ_CP059997.1, on the reverse strand, counting down.
GCGCGGACGGCCGGGGTGTTGGGCGCGTTGCTGTGCTCGGCGGTGCTTTTCTACTTCGGCACCGGCCTTTCCCCGATCGCGGTGCTGACCTGGATCGCGCCGATTCCGGTGCTGGTGCTGGCGACCCGTGCCGGCGGCTGGACGGCCGCCGGTGTCGCTTTCGGGGCGTTTCTGCTGGGCACCGCGAATGTGTGGGGCTACCAGTCGCATTCGGGCGACGAGCCGCTGTGGCCGTTCGGGATCATCATGGACGTCGGTATGTCGCTGCTGTTCACCTTCGCCGTGTGGGTGTTCTGGGCGCTGGTGCGCCGCCGCCGTGCGCTGCTGGCCACCTTGGCGGCCCCGGCGGCGTGGACCGGCGCGGTCTACCTCGTCACCGTGGTCAACCCGATGGGGATGATGGGCAGCCTCGCCAACGACCAGGGCGACGCGCCGGTCGTGCTGCAGACGGCGTCGTGGGCGGGCATGTGGGGAGTCGAGTTCCTGGTCCTGCTGCCCGCCTGCGCGATCGCGGCGCTCTGCGCGCCCGATGTCGCGCGGGCCGCGCGGATCCGTGCCGGTGCTGTCGCCGCCGTCGTGCTCGCGCTGGCACTGGGCGGCGGCGCGCTGCGGCTGGCGAGCGGGGGAGGGACGGGTGCGCCGCAACGCCTGGCCGCGATCACCCAGAACGCGGGCTACCACTGGGGGCCCGATGTCGGTGGCCAGGAGGGGCGCGAACTCGTCGCGGCCTACGTCCGAGAGATCACGTCGCTGCCGGACGGGGTGCGGCTCGTGGTGCTGCCCGAGGCCGCGTTCAGCGCGGAGCAGGAGTGGCCTGCCGAGCTGGTCGGCCCGATGCGCCAGGCGGCCAAGGCCAGGGGTTTGTCCATTGTGCTCGGTTTCGAGTACTACGACCGGAAAGGCAAGCACAACTACGACTACGCCTTGGCTTTCCCCGCCGACGGCGCGGCTCCGGCGCGCTACCTCAAGCACCACGACATGGTCAGCCCACCCGGCCGCGAACTGGGTTTCGTGCCCGGCGCCGAGGTTTCGACCGCCATGGTGATCTGCGGGGACGCCAACTTCGCCAATCCGATCAGGGATTCCGCCGCGGCGGGCGCGCGGCTGCTCGCGATTCCGGCGGAACTCGCGGTTCCCCCTGGCAACAACGACGAGGGCGGCTGGCAGCACAGCCGCAATTCACTCGTGCGCGGTGTGGAAAACGGGCTGCCCGTCGTCTTTTCCGACGCGAACGGCAGCCTCATGGTCTCCGACGGCTTCGGCCGGGTGACCGGCGAGGCGCGCACCGGCGGCACGGCCCCGTTCACCACGGTCACCGCCGAGGTGCCGACCGGTCCCGGCGCGACGCTCTACACCCGGCTCGGCGACTGGTCCGCCTGGCTCTGCCTCGCGATCACGCTGGCCGGTCTGGTCTTCGCGCACCCGAAGACCCTCAGCCGACGATCTGGTGGGGATCGCGCAGTAACGGGGTGAAGGCGTGGTCGACGGCGCCGGTGAGCAGCGGCTCGGCGAGTTCACCGGGAACCGGCCGGAGGCCCCTGGTGCGAGCCAGCAGTGAGGCTCGGTGGAATTCCCGGGTCAGCACGTCCGGCTCGGCCGCCAGCAGGTCGGCGAGGAACTCGGTGAGCACGATGCGGTCGGGGTCCAGCACGGTGGCCAGCCCGGCGAGCCCGGAGCCGAGGATGCCCGCGGCGTGCCGTCGGGCGCGCTGTGCCCGCGGGGACTTGGCGCACAAGGCTTTCTCGGCGGTGGAGGTGGCGGCCGCGCGAGCCAGTGCCACGCCGTCGGCATAGCGCTCCAGGCATCCTCGCGAACCGCACGGGCAGGGCTCGCCACGGGAGTCGACCATGAGGTGCCCTGCCTCCACCGCGTGCCCGCCGCCGGTGAACAAGGCGCCCGCGTTCAGCACCGCGCCGCCGATGCCCTTGCCGTCGCAGGTGAGCACCAGGGCGTTCGCCGCACCGGCCGCGGCGCCGCGGCGGTATTCGGCCTTGGCGGTGAGGTTGCTGTCCCGGTCGAAGTGCAGCGGGAGGCCGGGCAGGTGTGCCGCCAGAAGTGTCCCGAACGGCACGTCGGCCCAGTCGTAGCACAGCGAGGAGTGCACGAACCCGTCGTCTTGGCGCAGCGCGCCGGGGATCGCGACGGCGACGCCCGCGCACGCACGGCCGGTGCCCGCTTGCTGCCGGACCGCGTGCTCGACCTGTTCGGCGACGACGGCCGCCAGCCGTTCCGGGGCGACGTCGCGTGCGCCGAGCGCGCGGTGCCGCGGTGGCGCGATGGGAGCGCCGATCGTGCCGGTGGTGACCCTCAGGGATTCGGGGCGCAGCGCGCACGCGACGACGAAGGGACCGGTCGGGGCGGGCGTGATCAGCGGCGACGGCCTGCCGCGCCCGGAGCCCGCGATGGTGTGGGCCGTCGTGCGGACCAGTCCCAGCGCGTCGAGTTCGGCAAGGGCGGTCCCCACGGCGCTGCGCGCCAGCCCGAGGGTCGCGGTCGCGCTGGTGCGCGACAACGGACCGCTGTCGTGCAGCAGCGTCAGGATCCGCGCGGCGGCGGTGCGGGGCGCGACTTCCGGCTGTTCGGTCAGCCTGCTCCCTTCCTTCGGCATGCCCCCTATCTTATTATGTACTCATGGAGAACAAAATAAGGGCGGAGTTGCGGGTCCGCGCACTCCTGCTCGACCTGGACGGAACGCTGGTGGATTCCCACGCGGTCACCAGGCGCAGCTGGCAGCGCTGGGCCGAGGCGGTCGGCGTCCCGCTGGAGTCGTTCTTCCACCGCACGCACGGCAGGCCGGGCCACGAGGTCATGGCCGAGGTGCTCCCGCGGCGCTCCGCCGCCGAAAACCTCGCAGATTCCCAAGCTCTGCTCGGCTACGAACTCAACGACACCGACGGCGTGCGCGCGCTACCCGGTGCCGCTCGGCTGCTGGCGTCGCTGGACGACATGCCGTGGGCCATCGTCACCGCGTCCACGAAGCCACTGGCCAGGGCGAAACTCGCCGCCGCCCGTCTTCCGGTCCCGGACGTGCTGGTGACCGCGGAGCAGGTCGACGCGGGCAAACCGGACCCGGCTGGCTACCTGCTCGCGGCACGGCGCCTCGGCGTCGATCCCATGTGGTGCGCGGTCGTCGAGGACGCGTCGGCAGGCGTGCGTGCGGCCATCGCGGCCGGTATGCCCGTGCTCGGGGTCGGTGGACCGGTGGACCCGATGCCGACCTGGGACCTGGCTGGCCTCGACGACCTGGAAGCGTTGCCGGACGGCGTGCTGATCCGGCTGGTCGGCTCCCTCGCTCCAGCGAACGGCGCGCCGGTTTGATCCGATCGTAGTTTGCTCTAGCGGAGTGGGTACGAGTGGAGAATTGCCGTATTCGCCGGGTCAGTTGCCTCGGAACCGATATGCGGGACATGGCGCTGCTCGGGCTTGCGTGTCGGTCATGGCGGTGTGCGAACCCCGCGTGAGCCGGGATGCCTTGCACAAACACGCGTCCAGGACCTCCCGGCGTAGGCCGGGCAGGACCGCGGGCACCTTTCCTGCCCCTCCCGGCTGGAGATGTCCGCCGGGGTAAACGAGTCCCGGCGGGAGCCGAAGCGACCCGTCGGGGTCTCGTGCTGCGTAGAACTACTCATCACCCCTGAGTAGCGAACTGGGTGCGCAAGCGGTAGCGCATGTGTCACTGTGTGCCTACCAGTGTGTGATGAGATCACCCAAGGGTGTTTCACTGGCACAGGTAGTAGTGATCCATACAGCCGGGGAGGGCTTTTATGGGCTTCACAAGCGTGCCCGAAACGCTGCGCGCGACCAGCAGATCCGCGCATTCCGCGCTCGGGGAGCTGCGCGGTGCGGACTGCGGGAAACCGGTCGCTGGCGTCGCTGGGGCGTTGCCTGGCGCGAAGGCCGGTGCGAACGCGACGATGTACTCCGACACGTGGAGTATGACGTTCATCGAATGGTGCACCGGGGCGGAGGCGCACGGAACCGCGTTCGCCACCGCGGCCGACACCTACGTCGCCGGTGACCACGCCGCGGCCGGGGCGATCCCGGGCAGCGACGCGCCGGGAGGCCCGATCTGATGGTCAGCCTCGCCGACGTGAAGAACTGGAAACCCGAAGTTCTCAACGAGATCGCCACTACCCTCCGTCAGCGTCAGCAGACCCTGGTGCACTCCGGCGACGACTTCGGCCGTCTCATGCCGATGGCCAGCTGGACCGGCCCCGCCGCCGACGCCGCCCAAGGAACCCACCAGCAGTTGATGACCCGGCTCATGGCGCTGACCGCGGTCACCAGCGCCGTGAGCAAGGGGCTGATGCAGGCTTCCGACGCCATCCCGCCCGTCAAGCACGCGATCGAAGCCGCCGAAGAACTGGCCCGCAAGTACGGCTTCACCGTCGACGCGAACGGCCAGGTCACCGATGACTTCGCCGGGAAAGAGCCGCCTCCGGAGATGCACCCGGAGGACCGCGCCCACGTGCACGAGCAGGTGGTCGCCGACCTCACCCAAGCCCTGCGCACTGCCGAGGACATCGACAACGATCTCGACTCGCTCTTCTTCCGGGCCGCCTTCGGTGAGTACGCCGACTTCCACCAGGGCACCGTCGCCGCTGCAGCGGATGCAGGTCTGAAGGAGGTTGGCCTGACTCTTCCCGATCCGCCGCCGAACGCCACTCCGGCCCAGAACGCTGCCTGGTGGGCGACTCTGTCGGGCGCGGGAAAGAGTTTCTACGAGCAGGGAAACCCTGGTGTAGTAGGAAAGTTGGACGGACTTCCCGTCGAAGTGAGAGATAGAGCAAACCGGTTCATGTTTGAGCAAAAGCTTGGCGACCTGCAACAGCAACGAGATGCGATTCGGCGCAAGCTTGACGGCATGAAAGAAAGCGATCCAGCGCAAGAGAACGAGTATCACGAACTTGAAGACCAGCTTAAGCTTGTCGTTTAAGTGGTGCGGCGTGGTTTGGTGCCTTTTTTGTGGTGTGTTGGTCGAGCGTGTGCCTGGCCGGTTGCGAGGACGCGTCCGACGTCGAAGCGTTGCGCTGTAACGGAGTTCTTCGACCCGGCGGGGCGGCCTGGTCCTGGTCGGGTGGGTTTCGGTGCCGCCGCTGGACGTGTGGTCTTCGTGCGGATGTTGCGGAACCCGCGCCGGACCCGGGCCGGGGTCAGTCTGGTCGGGTTGGCGGGGCGTTCCCAGGGGCGGCGCAGATCGGTGACCAACGACCGGGCCAGCCGGAGTTGGGTGTGGACGGCGATCATCAGCCAGGTCCAGCGGTCGGCGGCCTCCGGGGCGCGCAGCCGGGGCCGTGTCCAGCCGAGCGTCTGCTTGAGCAGGCGGAAGGTGTGTTCGATATCGAAGCGGCGCAGGAACATCTGCCAGCAGCGGTCGACCTCGGCCGGGGTGGTATCGACGCCGGAGAACCACAGCCAGACTGGTTTGTTCACTCCACCGCTGGGCAGGCGCTCGACCCGGAGCCGGATCACCGTCCCCTTGATGATCGGCAGCGGTCCCTCGTGGCCGGTCCAGGCGGCCCTGCTGGTCAGCTTGGGATGCAACCGGTTCCACGCCTGCGCGGTCGCCAATCCGTAGAGCCGGGTGTCAGTGCTGGTCACGACATGCTCGGAACCCCAGGTGGCCGGGACACCGAAGACGAACTCGCCACCGTGGCGCGACGGCCGTCCGGCGACACCCGATCTCCGGGCCGGTGCTGGGCGGCGCAACACTCGGTCCGAGCGCATCCGCCCCAGGATCCGCACAGGCAGATCGGCAAGCAGATAGGCGATGCGCGGCGCGTCGTAGCCAGCATCCAAGACCACCAGGATCTCCCGGTCACCCTGGTGCCACTGGCCCGCGGCGATGAGTCGTTCCACCACATCGCGGATCTGTCCGGTGGTCACCGCGGCGACATCGGCGCCGGGCAGTAGCCGGACCGCGTCCAGCAGCGCCGTCCACGAGGTGCGCCCGCTCTCCAACGCGGCCACGACCGAGTACGGCCAGCCAGGAATCATCCGGTGCTCGTCCTTACCGCGCCCGTAGGTGTGACAAAACGAGCGGGCCGGACAGGTCGCGCCGTCGGGCCGTAACCACGGGGAAACGTCCACCGCGAGCACCAGCCGCCCATCCGCCGCGCGGGGCAACGGCAGACCGGCCACCACGGTGCGCAACCGATCGAGGTCGACCCGGCCGTTGTTGATCGCGTCATACAGGCCGCCACGCCCACGCCGATGCTCCGGCGCCAGCGACAACCCGACCAGTGTCCGGACCGGCCCATCAGTGCACAACACCGCATCGGCCAGCTCGAACAACCCATCGGACCGGCGAGACAAGCACCCATAGAACTCCTGCCGGAACCGGTTCAGGTCCCCGAGCGCCTGCCCCCGATCACCATCATGCACACTGATCACGCAGCCCTTGAGTCGATCTTCCTTCTGTCGCAAGAGGAATCATCGACCAAGGGCTGCACTCATGATCAACTGGGGTACACCTCACCCACCGAGCCCTTAAACGACAAGTTAAGACTTTGGACGGCAAGTTAGAAGGAATGAACAAGCTGCACGAGCGACTCGTTCAGCCGCCAGATACTCCAGAAAGCAACAGATACTACCTTATCGACATCGACACACAAGACGATGGAAAGGTAATCTTGGCCAAAGGGAATCCGGACACGGCATCGAATGTTTCGACCTACGTCCCAGGAACCACGGCCGACCTTGCCAGCTTCAACGACGAAGTCGACAGAGCTGACTTGATGAATCGTGCCGCGATTCAAGCCGGTGGCGGCTCCGTGTCGACAGTTACCTGGCTTGGTTACGACGCTCCGGATGCTATCCAAAATGCCGCCAGTGAGAGTTACGCCGATGGTGGAAAGCAGTCGTTCGACAACTTCCAACAAGGTCTACGTGAAAGCCATCAGGGGCAGCCGTCCCACAATATCGCGATCGGCCACAGCTACGGAACGACTCTCATTGGCCACGCCGCACGCGACGGACATTTGCCCGTGGACGACATGGTTCTCATTGCCAGTCCAGGCGTAGGCGTAGACCGTGCCAGTCAACTTCACATGCCGCCCGACCATGTCTTCTCTACCACCGCGGACAAAGACGTAATCCAGCTTACAAACTTTCCAAGATCACCCTCCGGCGAGGGGCTTCCGATCGACCCCCTTGGCCCGAGTCCTACGGATCCGGAATTCGGTGGCAAGGTTTTTACCTCCGCGCGAGGTACAACTGCCCTCGGGGAACTGGAACTGCCGAGTATCGATGCGCATGGCGAGTACTGGACACGTGACAACCCGGCTCTTGCCAGTGTCGGGAAGATCATGGCGGGTCGACAACCATGAGTATGACCAAGCGGCCACATGTTCGAGTCGTAGCTGCGCCTTTGGCGCTTGGCGTCCTGCTGAGCCTTTTGATGTCAGGGTGTGGCCAAGGCGGCAATTCCCAGGGAGGTGACATGGCAAGTAAAATAACCCTGGCCGAGGCTGTCAAGCGAGTTGATGAACTGACTGAGTCCGCGCGCCAGCAAGCATATCCGCAAGCAAATTTCACCAATCCGGACAAAGACTACGATTTTCCGTGTTCAAATCCAGATGGTAGCCCATCGAAGACACTTCGTAACGCCACGGTCAGTTACCAGCTTTCCGGAATATCGAAGGAACAGCTGAACGACTACAAGGAGTCGTTGAAGCAGTGGTGGCAGAGGAACGGCTTTGCGGTCGATAATGATGGCTCTAAGCCGGACTTTGTTCGAGCTGTCGACAAGGCTGGATATAGCATGGCACTTCAAGTCAACGACCTCGGTCAGGCGTATCTAATGACGACATCACCATGTTCTCAGAAGAACGGAGCCGCCGATTCGTAACACGGCGATAAATCCTGCGACAGCAGACGTCGGTGACCGCCGCCCGGCGACGGGTGAACTGTGAAACGGCCACCGAACCTTGTCCCGCCGGGCCACCCGGAACCCCCGTGGTCCGGGTACTCTCCCTGCCATGACAGCGGGGGTACTCACCGAACCGACCGAGCCCGTCACCGGGCGCTGGATCGCCGCGCTTTCCACCGCCGTGCTCGGGTTCTGGATCGTGGTGGTGACGCCGATCCAGGTGCTGCTGCCGCTGCAGATCGAGCGGATCGACGCGGGCGGCAAGGAGACCAGTCTCGCGTGGGTGACGGCCGCGGCGGCGGTGGCGTCCATCGTGGCCGCGCCGGTGACCGGGGCGTTGTCGGACCGGACGACGTCGCGGCTCGGCCGCCGTCGTCCGTGGATCATCGGGGGCGCGCTGGTCGCGGCGGTGGCGCTCGCCGTGCAGTCGGCGCAGGCGACCGTGCTGGGGGTGGCCCTGTGCTGGGTGGTCGCGCAGGCCGCCCAGAACACGCTCTTCTCGGGCCTGAGCGCGACGGTGCCGGACCGGGTGCCCGTCGCGCAGCGCGGGCTGGTGTCGGCGTTCCTCGGCCTGGCGACACCGGTCGGGCTCGTGCTCGGCGTGCTGCTCGTGACGCAGGTGGTGTCCGGGCAGACGGCGGGGTACCTGCTGCTGGCCGGGTTGCTGCTGGCCTGCACGGTGCCGTTCGTACTGACCACATCGGACGATCCGCTGCCCGCCGCGGAGGCGGAACCGTTCGTGCTCAAGCGGTTCCTCGCCGGGTTCAAGATCGACCTCCGCCAGTACCCCGACTTCGGCTGGGCCGCGGTGTCCCGGCTGGCGATCCAGCTCGCGAACTCGATCGCGACGCTGTACCTGCTGTACTTCCTGCGCGACGACGTGCAGCTCGACGATCCCGCGGGTGGCGTCTTCGTACTCACGATCATCTACACCGCCGGGATTCTGCTCACCAGCGTCATCGCGGGCAAGCTGTCCGACCGCAGCGGCAAGCGGAAAGTCTTCGTGACCACCTCGTCGTGCGTGATCGCGCTGGCGATGCTGGTGCTCGCGGTCTGGCACAGCTGGGTCGCGGCCATGGTGGCGGCCGGGATCCTCGGGCTGGGCTACGGGGTCTACGCGGCGATCGACAACGCGTTGATCACGCAGGTGCTGCCGGTGGCGAAGGAGCGCGCGAAGGACCTCGGCGTGATCAACATCGCGAACACGGCGTCGCAGGCGTTCGCGCCGTTGATCGCGGGCGCGGTGATCGCGGCGGTGTCGAGCTACACCGTGCTGTACCTGATCGCGGGTGCGATCGCGCTGGCGGGCGCGGTGCTGGTGCGGCCGATCAAGGGCGTTCGCTGAGCAGGTTCTTTTCCACGTACGGCCACAGGTTGTCGATTTCGCGGGCGAAGGTCGTCCAGAAGTGGATGCCGGGGCCGAGATCGGTGGTGACGTGCGCCCCGGCCGCGCGGAGGGTGTCCACCAGGTCGTCGGCCATGCCGCGGACGAACCGTTCGACGAGTTCCATCCCGGCGACGAACTCCTCGCCTGGCACGCGCTTTCCGTTGCCCGCCGCGACGTAGACCTCGGTGCCCGCGAACCTTTCGGCGTGCAGGTGCGGGTCGTTGGCCGCCCAGCTTTCCGCGGCGTAGCGGCGAGGGCCCCAGATCCGGCCGGGCCGCATCCCCTCGCGCACCGCGAGCGTGCCCAGCAGCGCGGCCGTGCCACGACGCGTGAGGTGGGTGAAACCGCTCAGCGAAGCGGCGGCGTGGAACAGGCCGGGATGCCGCATGGTGTACCGCAGCGCGCCGTAGCCGCCCATCGAGAGCCCCGCCGCCATGCGCACGTCGGAGGCGCCGTATTCGGCTTCCAGCAAGGGAAGCAGCTCGCCGAGGTGGAAGGTCTCCCACTTCGGGACGGTGCCTTCGCGGTCGGGCACCCGCCAGTCGGTGTAGAAGCCCATCCGGCCACCGTCGGGCAACGCCACCAGCACGTCCGACTTCGCGGCCAGCGACCGCAGCGCGGTCCGCTCCACCACCGACGAGCGCACGTCCGACGAGCCGTGGAAGAAGTACAGCAGCGGGTACTTCCGCGACGGCGTCCAGCCGTCCGGGGTGAGCAGCGTGACGCCGCATTCCCTGCCGAGTGCGGGGGAGCGCAGCGTCAGCAGCAGCTCGCCGCCCTCACCCGTCCTGCTGTCTACAACGGACAGTCTCCTCACGTGCCGCTCCCCGCGCCGACCGGCGCACCGGCCGAGAGCAGCTCGGTGAGCCGTGCGGCGATGTGGTCCACATTGGGCGGATCCAGCAGCGACAGGTGGTGGCCAGGAACCACGATCACGTCGAGCGCGGGGCACACCGCGTCCCAGCCCCGCGCGTCGTCCGTGCGGTCGAAGCGGTGGTCCCGCAGGCCGCCCGGCACCTGGTCCGCGGCGCTGAAGAACACCAGCGGCCCGTCGTAGCGGTCCGGCCGGTAGAACTCGAGCGCCCGCGCGTCCACGAAGGAGGTCCGCTGGTGGTGCAGGATCGCCTCGCTGACCTCGCCGTTGACGAGGCCTTCCGCGCGCATCGTGTCGACCAGCAGCTGCGCCTGGTCCTCGACGCCGAGCCGGGCCAGCCGGTCGAACGGGAGGTCGATCCGCTTGCCGTAACTGGATTCGAGGAACTCCTCGAAGCGCTCCAGCCGCTTCTTCATCAGGTCCACATCGGACAGTCCGGTGTCGCCGGTGAGCGGGAGGATCGAGTCGATCATGGCGAGCAGCTCGACCTCTTCGCCCTCGGCCCGCAGCCGCTGCGCCATGTCGAACGCGATGAACCCGCCGAACGACCAGCCCGCCAGCCGGTATGGTCCGTGCGGCTGGATCTTCCGCAGCTCCGGCAGGTACCGCTCCACCCGCTCCTCGACCGAGACCAGCCCATCGACGCGGTCGAAGCCGTACGCCGGGATGTCTTCGTCGAGCAGGCCGACGAGCTGGCGGTACACCGCGGTGTCACCGCCGCCGGGGTGGAAGAAGAACAGCGGGTTCTGGTCGCCCCGTGTCCGCAGTGGACGGACGGGGCGCCCTTCGGTCTCTTCGTCGCGCAGGTGCACCGCCATCCGCTCGATCGTGGGGTGCTCGAACAGCTCCGAGACGGTCAGCTCGCGGCCGCTGCGCTCGCTCAGCAGCGCGGTCACCGCTTCGGCCTGCTCGCGGACGCCGCCCTCGGCGTAGAAGTCCGCGGTGACACCGTGTTCCCGGCCGAGCACGTCGGCCCACGCGGTGGACACGAGCCGTTCGGCCGCGTCCCTCGGCCCGACCTTGGTCGTCCGCGCGGGGGCCTCCGCGCCCTCGAGCCCCAGTTCGCCGAGCAGCCAGTGCTCGGTTTCCAGCACGTTCGCGCCGCGCAACAGGAGCGACACCGGCATCGCGCGGTCGAAATCGTGCTGCACGGCGTTGCGGATGCGCACCGCGAGCAGGGAGTCGACCCCGAGCGCGGGCAGCGGCGCGGTCACGTCCAGCGATTCCGCCGCGTAGCCGAGCACGCTCGCGACCCTGGTCCGCAGCTGCCGTGACACCGCGTCGTGGGCGTCCGCTGTGGACAGTCCGGCCAGCCGCTCGGAAAGGGGACGTTCGTCCTCGGCCGCCGCCGACGCCTCACCGGCGAGCAGCACTCCGAAGAACGGGACCTCCGCGAGGTGCGGGAAGGCTTCCAGCAGCCTGCGCGTGGCCAGCCGCATCGCACCGGTCGTCGGCCTGCCTTCGCCGATCACGGTGGCGAGCGCGTCGAGCCCCTCGGACGGCTCGATCGCGCGCATCCACGGCACTTCGAGATCCGCGGCCGCGCCGATTTCGGCCCAGGTGCCCCAGACGACCGAGGTCGCGGGCAACCCCGCCGAGCGCCGGTGCTCGACCAGCGCGTCGAGGTAGGCGTTCGCGGTCGAATACGCGGGCTGGCCGGGAAGACCGGGCGTCGTCGAGGCGGACGAGAACCCGACCCACCAGTCGAGAGTGTCCTGTTTGGTCGCTTCGTGCAGCCGCCAGCCGCCGTGCGCCTTCGGGAGCCAGGTGCGGTGCAGGGAATCGGCGTCGAGCAGCTTGCCGTCGGTGTGGTCGCCGAAGACCGCCGCGGCGTGCAGCACCCCGCGCAGCGGGACGCCGCCTTCGGTTGCGGCCCCGGCGAGCCGCTCGGCCACGCCCGGTTCCGCGAGGTCGCCGAGCACCACGCGCACCTCACCCGGCATCCCGGCGATCGCCTCGGCCGCGGCGGCACTCGGCTTGGACCGTCCATTGAGGACGATCCGCGCGGCGCCCTTGCCCGCGAGCCATTCCGCGAGGCGGATGCCGAGCCCGCCGAGCCCGCCGGTGATCACGTAGGCACCGTCGGTGCGGACGACCGGAACCGCGGCGGTGCGCGGCGACGGCAGCGAGGCCCAGTCGAGCCGCCGGGTGTACCGGCCGTCGCGGCGCAGCGCGACCTCGTCGTCGGTGCCGGAGGCCAGTTCGGCGAGCAACGCGCCCGCCAGTGCACCGCCCGGCATTTCCGGTGCCACGTCGACGATCGTGGTCCGCAGTTCCGGGTGCAGGTAGGCGAACATGCGCACGAGCCCGCGCTGCGCGGCGAACGCGGGCTCGACCGGCTCGCCGTCGCGCACGGCGGCGGCGCCGGTGGTCACGACGAAGATCCGGGCGTGCCCGCGCGCGGTGCGCTCGGCGAGGAGCCGGACGGTGTCGGACACCGCGAGCACCGCGCGTTCCGCCGCGGCGAGCGCGTCAAGTCCCGTGCTATCAGTGGGTTGCAGGAAAAGCAGGTTCAGATCGCCGTCGGCCGCGATCACCTCGCGGATGGCCTGTTCGTCGCGGTAGTCGATCGACGTCACCTCGGCGCCGGTATCGGCGAGCGGGTCCGTCAGCTCGTGCCCGCCCGCGCTCAGGAGCACGACGCGACCGCGCGGCCTGCTCCGCGCGGGCAGCGGGTCGAGCCGCCAGCGCGGCTCGACGAGCCGTTCGGAGACCGGTGCGAGCAGCTCGTCCGGGTTCGCCCTGCGCAGTGCGATCTCGCCGATCTCGAGCACCACCACGCCGTCCGGGTCGACGAGGTGCAGATCGCCGACGTGACCGCCGTCGGCGGTGGTGGTCACCGCGATCCGCGCCGAGGACGCGCGCGCCGGATCGCCGTAGACGCGGACCGTGCCGAGCGAAACGGGCACCAGGACCGAGTCGTTGTCGTTCAGCGCCAAGGTGAACAGGCGCAGACACGGGTCGACGAGCGCCGGGTGCAAGCGCAGCTCGGCGCCGAGTCCTTCGGGGACGTCCACTTCGGCCACCGCGCGAAGGCCGCGGCCGGTGGCGACGCGGATCGCGCCGATCGTCGCGAACGAAGGCCCGTAGGCGGGCGTCCGCGGCGCGGGATCGGCTCCGGTGCGGCGGACCAGGTCGCGGTCGTCCACTTCGGACACCGGAGGGGCGAGCGCGGTTTCGGCGAGCACGGACAGCTCCGCGGTGGCCAGCAGCCGCCACGGCGCGCCGTCGGCCCTGCCGTGCACGCGGAATTCGCCGGTGTCCGCGACCACCGTGGTGGTCACCGAGGTCGACTCGCCGAGCGGCAGCGTGTCCAGCAGCGCGAGGCCGCGGACCAGTACCCGGTCCGCCGACACCGCGAAGGCCGTCCTGCCCGCCGCGTTCGCCAGCTCCAGGTACGCGGACGGGGCCAGCGCGGCCCTGCCGTCCCAGCGGTAGTCGGGCAGCCACGGCAGCGCGGTGTGGTCCAGTTCGGCCTGCCACACCAGCTTCGGTTCGTCCGGCAGGTCGATCGCGGTGCCCAGCAGCGGGTGGGTGTCCGAAGTGGACGCGGCCGGCGCGGCGGGTGCCGGTTGCGGCAGCCAGTGCCGGACGTGCCGCCACGGCGTCGCGGGCACGTCGGTGACCGCGCCGCCGCGTGCCACGCGCACGCCACCGGCGAGTTCGATCGCCGCGAGCTGCGTGTGGAAGTGGGTGGTCTCGTCGTCGGAGTTGCTGCCGCTGGCGAGTACCAGCGCACCCGGCCCGCCGAGGTTCCCGGTCAGCGCGTGCCGCAGCACCGGGTGCGGCGAGATCTCGACGAAGGTGTCGTAGCCGTCCTCGGCCGCCGCGGCCACGGCACCGGAGAACCGGACCGGGCGGCGGAGGTTGGCCGCCCAGTACTCGGGGTCGAAGGCGGGCACGCCGCGCGGGTCGGCCTCGGCGGTGCTGTAGAAGTCCAGCGCGGGCTCGTCCGCGCGGATGCCGATCAGCCCCTCCACGAGCGTGCCGGTGACGCGGTCGACGATGGGGGAGTGCGCGGCGACGTCCAGCTTGACCAGTTTCGCCAGCAGCCCTCGCGAGTCCACATCGGACACGATGCGCCGCACCTCGTCCGCGCGCCCCGCGATCACGGTCTCCTTCGGCGCGGACAGCACCGCGACGTCCACATCGGACAGTCCGTCGACGAGCTCGCCCGCTTCTTCGGCGCCGAGTTCGAGCAGCGCCATCGCGCCGTCGCCGGCGAGGGAGGCCAGCAGGCGCGAGCGCAGCGACACGATCTTCGCGCCGTCGGCTTCGGAGATCGCGCCCGCGACGACCGCCGCGGAGACTTCGCCGAAGGAATGCCCGATCACCGCGCCTGGCTGGATGCCGTACGCGGCCCAGAGATCGGTGAGCGCGAGCTGGATGCCGAACAGCAGCGGCTGGACGTGATCCATGGTGCGCGCGTCGACACCACCGAGGAGGTCGTCCTTGAGCGAGTACCCGCTTTCGGCGGCGAGAAGGGGATCGAGCCGGTCGATCGCGGCGGCGAACACGGGTTCCTCGGCGTAGAGCCGCTTGCCCATGCCCGCCCACTGCGAACCGTGCCCGGAGAACACGAACACCGGCAGCCTGCCCGCCGGGCGGGGCTTCCCGGTGATCACGCCGGGGGAGTTCGCGCCCGCGGCGAGCGCGCGCAATCCGGCGACCAGGTCTTCGCGCCCGTCGGCGACGACGGCGGCGCGGTGCCGTCCGCCGAGCCGCCGCGCCAGCGAGTGCTCGACGTCGGAAAGCGGGACGTCGGAAGCGAGCCACGTGGCGAGTTCCGAAGCCGTGTCGGCGATCCGGTCCGCGGACGGCGCGCCGAGCAGGAACCGGCCGCGCGCGGCGCGCCGGGGCGACGGCGGAGTGGCGGCGGGGGCCTGTTCGAGCACCACGTGGGCGTTCGTGCCGCCGAAGCCGAACCCGGACACGCCCGCGACGGCGGTGCCGTCCGGCCACGGCCGCGCACTGTCCACAACGGACAGTTTGAGCCGGTCGAAGTCGATGTGCGGGTTCGGGCCCGCGTAGTTGAGGCTCGCCGGGATCCTCCCGTGGTGCAGCGCGAGCACGGTCTTGATCAGCCCGGCGATCCCCGCCGCGGCTTCGAGATGCCCCAGGTTGCTCTTCACGGAACCGAGCAGCAGCGGTTCGTCCCTGCCTTCACCGAGCACCGCGCCGAGCGCGCGCGCCTCGATCGGGTCGCCGAGCAGCGTGCCCGTCCCGTGCGCTTCGACGTAGGCGACGTCGGCCGGTGCGATCCCGGCCTGGCGGCAGGCCGTGCGAAGGAGTTCTTCCTGCGCATCGGGATTCGGCGCGGTGAGGCCGTTCGACCTGCCGTCGGAGTTGGCCGCGGTGCCGCGGACCACGGCGAGCACGCGGTCGCCTGCCTCGACGGCGTCCGAAAGGCGCTTGAGCACGACCATTCCGGCGCCCTCGGCGCGGGCGATCCCGTCGGCGTCGTGCGAGAAGGGCTTGCACCGGCCGTCGGCGGAGCTGATCCCCATCTCGTCGAACGACGTGGTGACGCCGGGGCCGAGCAGCAGGTTCGCCCCGCCGACGAGCGCGGCGCCGGTTTCCCCCGAGCGCAGGCTCTGCACGGCGAGGTGCACCGCGGTCAGCGAAGACGAGCACGCGCTGTCCACCGCGACGCTCGGGCCGCGCAGGTCGAGCACGTAGGACAGCCGGTTCGCCGCGATCGAGAGCGCGCCACCCGTCCCGGTCCAGGCGTCCACTTCGGACAGATCGCCGAGTGCGCGCGCGGCGTACTCGGTGCCGCTGATGCCGACGAACACACCGGTTTCGCTGCCGCGCAAGGATTCCGGAGCGATCCCGGCGTGTTCGAGTGCCTCCCACGCGACTTCGAGCACCATCCGCTGCTGCGGGTCCATCCTGGCCGCTTCGTGCGGCGTGATGCCGAAGAACTCGGCGTCGAACCCCGCGACGTCATCGAGGAAACCGCCCCAGCGCGTGGTGCCGACGGCTTCGGCGGCGGCCTCGTCGTGCTCCCACCGCCCGGCCGGGACCTCGGAGGTCGCGGTGCGGGCTTCGGTCAGCAGCCGCCAGAAACCGTCCGCGCCGTGCACGCCACCGGGCAGGCGGCAGCCGACGCCGACGACCGCGATCGGCTCACCCGCCGCGGGCCGCGCCGGAGCGCGATCCTCGCGTGCCGGGCCGGATTCCGCGCCGGTGAGCGCGGCGGCCAGCCGGTCGATCGTGGGGTGCTCCCACAGCAGCGTCGTCGGCATCGGGCGGTCGAGCAGTTCCTCGAGCGCGCCGGAAAGCTGCACGGCGTCCCGCGAGGACAGTCCGTACTCGTCCAGCGGCAGCTCGGGGTCGACTTCGTCCTCGTCGAGCTCGCAGACCTCGGCGACCTGTTCGATCAGCCAGGACCGCAGCTCACGCGCGGTGGTCATCAGCCTTAGTCCGCCTTCTCCCAGTGCCGTGCCTTCGTGGCCGCGCGGGCGACCTTCCCGCTCGAGGTCCGCTGGACCGCGCCGGGCGGCAGGACGAGCACGTCGCGCAGCTTGACGTCGTGCGCCGCGGAAACCGCGCGCCGGACCGCCCTCGCGACCTCCTTCTCGTCGAAGCCGTCCGGTGCCGCCTTGCGGTTGAACTCGGCCACCACCGCGGCGCCTTCGCGACCGTCCTCCGTGGTCACCGCGAAGGCGGCGACGTGGTCGCGCCGGATCACCGGGTGCGCGGCCTGCACGGTCGCCTCGATGTCCTGCGGGTAGTGGTTCTTGCCGTCGATGATGATCAGGTCCTTGATCCGGCCGGTGATGTAGAGCAGGCCGTCGTGGAAGAGCCCGAGGTCACCGGTGCGGAGCCAGCCGTCGGCGGGAATGCCCGCCGCGCCGGCGATCCGGCCGCCGAAGGTCTCCGCGGACCGTTCCGGCTGCTCCCAGTAGCCGCTGGCCACGTTGGGACCGTGGACCCAGATCTCGCCGACGTCGCCGTCGGCGCGCAGGGTGCCGTTCGCGGGGTCCACGATGCGGACGTACTGGCCGTGCGAGCGCCCGGCGGCGACGAGATCGATCGAACCCTCGGTGCCCCGCTCGACCACGACACCGCGGTCTTCGCCGAGCGCGGCCCGGTCGAACGCGGTCACCGTCGGGCCTTCTTCGCGGGTGTTCGTGACGAACACCGTGGCCTCGGCGAGACCGTAGGACGGGCGGTGCGAGGTGGCCGGGAAACCGTGCGGTCCGAACGTTTCCTGGAACGCGGCGATGGTGCTCGCGCGGACCGGCTCGCTGCCGTTGATGACGGCCCTGACATCGGACAGGTCCAAAGTGGCGCGGTCGCTTTCGGACACCTTCCGCGCCGCGTACTCGAACGCGAAGTTCGGTGCCGCGGCGAACACCTTCGGGAAGTCGGAAAGCTGCTTCAGCCAGCGCACCGGCCGCATGATGAAGTTGAACGGCGTGATGAACACCGAGCGGGCGCCGGAGGCCACCGGCACGCACAGGAGCTGGATGAGCCCCATGTCGTGGAAGAACGGGATCCAGCCCGCGCAGGTCCAGGTGTCATCGACGCCGAACGCGGTGATCGCCTGGTTGCTGTTCTCCACCACCGCGCGGTGGGTGATCACCGCGCCCGCGGGCGCGCGCGTGGAGCCCGACGTGTACTGCAGGTAGGCGGGCGCGTCGAGGGACAGCGCGGGCGGCGTGTAGTCGGCGCCCGCTGGCTCCAGCGCGTCGACCGCGATGATCTGCTTCGGCATCGGAACCGCGCTCTCCTCAGCCAGCGAGCGGACCGCGGCGAGCGATTCGGAGGACGTCAGCCACACCTCGGGGGCGCAGTCGGCGAGCGCGCCGACGAGGCGTTCGCCGTGCTGGCTCACCTCGGGCGCGAACAGCGGCACGGCGATCGTGCCCGCGTGCAGCGCGCCGAGGAACGCCGTGACGTAGCTGAGGTCCTGGGGGGCGAGGATGGCGACCCGCTGGCCGGGTGAGGTGATCCGGGACAGCTCCGCGGCGACGGTGCGCACCTGCTCGGCGAGTTCGGCCCAGCTGAGGGTCACTTCGGTGCCCTCGCGCTCGGCGGCGTAGTCGCGGTAGGTGAACGCGGGCGCGGACGAACCGGCGCGGTCGACCAGCAGATCGGTCAAGGGCCGCACCGGGTTCTTCAGGCCGTCCGTCGGTTCGGGGTACCGGCGCTCAGCCTCGGGCATGTGCACTCTCCTGCAGGTGAAAGTGTTTGTGTGGCAGCCTCACGCGCCGAAATGGGCGTCCGTGCCGTTGGGCGCGCTTCTGCGGAAATCCACCGTCCGGTGGAGAAATTCGCGACGCGGAATACACCAATGGCATTGGCCGCGGGGGATCGGCCTGCCCTGGCGAATTCACGCTATTGGCTGATGTGCCTGCAAGACCGTAGCGATGTACGCATCAGGTTGCAAGTTGGTCACGCAACAACCCTCGATTGAGTGATAATCCTCCCCGGCTCCGGCGTTACCCTCTGCTACCGTTCTCCGAAAACCTGAACGATATTCGTTTCTAGTGGGTGAAGTGCCGGGGCCGGACGCGGGAGGGTGACGACCACCCGTCATGCTGTGCCCTTCGGAACGGTCAGCACACACGATCCGTGAGCTACCCGGGAGGAGCTACCCAGGTGACGGCAGTACGCATGCGCGGAGGATCACAACTCCGCGGCAGGCCGTGGCTCACCCTCGTGGGCGGCGTGCTCGGCGGCGCGATGGTCGGCCTGGACGGCACCGCGATCACGATCGCCGCGCCGTTCATCTCGTCGTCGGTCGACGCGACCCTCGGCGATCTGGAGCTCATCGCCAACGCCTACCTGGTCGCGCTCGCGATCGGGCTGCTGCCCGCGGGCAAGCTGGCCGACCGCATCGGCCGCCGCCGCACGTTCGTCATCGGTGTCGCGCTCTTCGGGCTCGCTTCGCTCGGGGTCGCGCTGTCCGGTGGTGTCGCCGCGCTGGTCGCTTTCCGCGTGCTGCAAGGCTTCGCGGGCGCGCTGCTGCAACCCGCCGCGCTGGCCATGCTGCGCAACGCCTTCCCCGCCGACAAGCTCGGCCTCCCGCTGGGCATCTGGGGCGGCGCCAACGCGCTGGCCATCGGGCTGGGGCCGGTGCTCTCCGGGCTCGTCGTGCAGGGATTCGGCTGGCAGGCCGTGTTCCTGCTGAACGTCCCGGTCGCGGTGCTCACCGTCGCGCTCGCCTTCTTCGCGGTCGTGGAGTCCAAAGGGGACGAAGGAACCGGCCGGGGCGGGCTGCGGCGGCTGCTGCGCGACCGGTCCGTCACGCTCGGCGCCGCGCTGGTCGGGGTGAGCTCGGTCGGCGTGTTCGCGCTGTTGTTCCTGCTCACCCTGTACCTGCAGAACGTGCGCGGGATGAGCCCCATCGAGGCCGGTGCGTGGATGCTCGCGCCGACCTGCGTCGTCGTGGTGTCCGCCCCGATCGGCGGGATGCTCGCGCAGCGGTTCGGGCCGCGCTGGCCGGTCGTCGCCGGTCTCGTGCTCGTCGCCGCCGGGCTGGTCGGCATGACCACGCTCGACCGCGGCTCGGTGTTCACCGACCTGCTCGCCCCGGGCCTGCTCGCCGGGTTCGGCACCGGCCTGTGCGTGATCGCGGCGACCGAGGCGATCATGGGCGGCACCCCGGACGAACTCGGCGGGATCGCCTCGGGGCTGCAGCAGGTCGCCTCCCAGCTCGGTGGCGTGCTGGGGATCGCGGTCGTCGGCGGCGTCATGTCGTGGCGCGTGTCGGACGCGCTGGGACGGCACAGCACCGAAGCGGGCCTGCCGGGCCCGGTGGCCGAGACCGTGCGCGCCGGAACCGACGCCGTCACGCAGGGCAAGATCCCCGACGGGTTCGAGCCTGGCACCGTCGGGGCCAGGCTCGCGAACGCCGTTTCCGCGGTCGCGAAGCTCAGCTTCGTCGACGCGATGGGCGTAGCGTTCCTGGTGATCGCCGCGGTGAGCCTGCTGGGCGCGATCGCCGGGGTGCTGATCCCGAAGACGGCCGCCCCGGAACCCGCCGACGACACCCCGGAACCCGCGCTCACCCCCTGACGGCCGCTTCGCGGCGCGTTCGGGGAACCGGCTGGGTTTGCCCTGAAGGCCACTTGGGCCCCGCGGCTGGCGGGCGCACGAGGGGTGGATCCGCGGCGTCTAGCGCCCCGAAGGCCACCTTCGGGGCATGTGCGGCCTCACCCGCGCCGCTCCCCGGGAAGGTCACTTTTCGGCGGGGCGGGGGCGTTTCGCGAGCTTGCCCGGCCACCAGATGACCCGGCCGAAGTCGACGGCGAGCGCGGGCACCAGCAGCGAGCGGACCAGGAAGGTGTCCAGCAGGACGCCGAAGGCGACCAGGAACGCGACCTGGGCGAGGAACAGCACGGGGATCACCGAGAGCGCGGCGAAGGTCGCGGCCAGCACGACCCCGGCCGAGGTGATCACGCCGCCGGTCACGCCGAGCGCGTTCAGGGTGCCGGTCTCGGTGCCGAACCGCGCCGCCTCCTCGCGGGCGCGGGTCATCAGGAAGATGTTGTAGTCGATCCCGAGCGCCACCAGGAAAACGAAGGCGTACAACGGGATCGCCGGGTCCGCGCCGGGGAAGTCGAACAGGTCGTTGAACACCAGCGCGCCGACGCCGAGCGTGGCGCCGAAGGACAGCACCACGGTCGCGATCAGCAGCAGCGGCGCGAGCAGGGATCTCAGCAGCAGCGCGAGCACGGCGAAGATCACCACGAGCACGATCGGGATGATCAGGTCCCGGTCGTGGGTCGCGGCGGCGATCATGTCGCTCTGCTGCGCGCTCTGCCCGCCGACCTTCGCGCCCGCGCCGGGGAGCGCGTGCAGGGCGTCGCGCAGCTTGCCCACCACGGTGACCGCGGACGGCGAGTCGGCGGGATCACGCAGCGTGGCGCCCATTTCGACGAGCCCGTCGACGATCTTGGGCCCGGCCGCGGGGTTCGCGGGATCCGCTGGGGACACCTGGACCTCGACGATCCCGTCGATGCCCTTCGCCGTGGTCAGCACCTGCTGCGCCGAGCCGGCGTTCGCGGTGATGATCGCCGGACTGCCGGTGCCGCCGGGGAAGTGCGCGCTGAGCACGTTCTGCCCGGTGACGGCTTCGACCTCGTTGAGGAACAGCGCCTGCTGGGAGGTGCCGCTCGCCTTCAGCGCGGGCACGAACAGGACGCCGGCGACGAGGACGAGCGTGCTCAGCGCCCACGTCCAGCGCGGCCGCCTGCGCACGAGCCTGGCGATCGCGTCGAAGATGCCGTGCGAGGTCCTGCGGTGCTTGCGGGGCACCGGATCGCCAGGCCAGAACGCGGCGCGCCCGACGAGCGCGAGGACCGCGGGCAGGAAGGTCAGCGACGCCAGCAGCGCGCCGAGGATGCCGAGCGACGCGATCGGGCCGAGGCTGCGGTTCGACGTCAGCTCGCTGGCCAGCATGCACAGCATGCCGAGGATGACGGTGCCGCCGGAGGCGCCGATCGGTTCGAGCGAAGCACGCCAGGCGATCTTGATCGCTTCGTGTGCCGACGGGGTTCTGAGCAGTTCTTCGCGATATCTGGCCACGAGCAGCAGCGCGTAGTCGGTCGCCGCGCCGAACACCAGGATCAGCAGGATGCCCTGCGACTGCCCGTTCAGCGTCAGGACCCCGGCGTGCGCCAGCAGGTAGATCACCGCGGACGACGAGGTCAGCGCCAGCCCGGCCGAGATGAGCACGAAGATCGGCAGCAGCGGGCTGCGGTACACGATCACCAGGATCACCGCGACGATGGAGGCCGTGATGATCAGCAGCGCGCCGTCGATCCCGCCGAACACCTCGGCGAAGTCGGCGTTGTAGCCGCCGGGCCCGGTGGCCAGCGCGCTCAGCCCCGGCGGCAGCCCCGCCTTCGCCTGCACGCGGATGTCCTTGACCGCGGTGCCCGCCTTGTACGGGTCGTCGCCCTTGACCGGCAGCACCACCTGCGCGGCCTTGCCGTCCGCGGACGGGATCGGCGGCGGCACGGCACCGTCGAGGCCGGGTGCCTTCGCCAGTTCCGCGGCCTTCGCCTTGATCGCCTCGGAGTCGGCGGGGGTCAGCCCGCTCTGCCGGTCGAACACCACCACGGTCACCAGCAGCCGGTTCTGCGCGAACCGCTCCTGCAGGTGCTGGACCTCCGTCGACTCGGCGCTCGCGGGCAGGAAGGAGCCGGGATCGTTGCTCTGGACCTCGCTGAGCTTGCCGAGGAACGGCGCGCTCACCGCGCCGATCGCCAGCCACAGCACGATCAGCAGCGCGGGCAGCAACCACCGCGCGCGCCGCGGACGCGATTCGTCCGACGGCAGCACGAGCTCGCCCGTGAAGTTCCCGCTCTGCATGGGGTATTTGTATCTCGCCCGCCGTGGTGTTTATCGCCCGGGAGTGTTGTTCGCGGTGCGGTGAAATCCGCGTAATCGGCGCGGTGTACCCAGCGTGACCCGCCGAATTCGGGCGGGCACGCGTCCAGAGAGTGGGATTACGCGGGTTTGGGGGATTGGATCGCGGGGAAGATTTCCCGGACGAGAGTGATCAGCGAACGGCTCAGCAGGGTGTGCACCTGCTCGCGGTTCAGCGCGCCCCGCACGAGCCATTCCCGGCTCGCCGCCTTCACCATCCCGCCGAACGCGCGGACCAGCGCGTTCAGCTCGTTGCCGTGCTCGCTTTCCCTGGACAGCCCGACCGCTTCGAGTACCCTGTCCGCCGATTCGCGATCCGCCTCTTCGAGGATCTGCTCGACCTCGAGATCGCGCCCGATGCCCTCGGGGGCGATCGCGGCGAGCCACATCTTCTCCTGGCTGGTCACCATGTCGAGGAACCAGCTGATGGCGGCGTCCGCGCGCTCGTCGAGCGGCCCGTCCGGCAGGATCTCGATCGCCACCCTCGGTACCGTCAGCGCGCGGCGGATCACCGCGAGGTAGAGCGAGCGCTTGGTGCCGAAGTAGTGGTTGATCAGGCCCCTCGCCACGCCCGCGGCGGCTGCGATGTCCGAAGTGGACACTTCGGTGTACGGCCGCTCGGCGAAGAGCCGGACCGCGCAGGTGAAGATCTGCTCTCTGCGCTCGTCCGGCTCCAGCCGACGCCATTTCGGCGCGGGATCTGAGTTCATGCGCCATATTTTCTCATGCGGAGCCACCCGCGTGGGGTAGATCGATCGGCTCAGCGGTCGCCGAGCACGATCGGCGCCAGCTCGGCGAACCGGTCACCCGGCCCGGGGTTCGCCGGATCGGTGGCGCCGCCGAACTGGCGCATCACGCCCCACACGGCGTTCAGCGCGGTCTGCACCGCGCCCTCGGCCCAGCCCGCCGTCCACGACACGTCGTCACCGGCGAGGAAGAGCCCCCGGTGGCCCGGGTCGAGCCGGTCCTGCACGAAATGGCTGAACAGGCGTTCCTGGTAGCGGTAGTGGCCGGGCAGGTTCGCCTTGAACGCGCCCATGAAATGCGGCTCGGCCTCCCACGACACCGTCACCGGGTCGCCGATGAGGTGGCGGCGGACGTCCACGCCGGGGTAGATCTCGCGCAGGGACTGCAACATCACCTCGACGCGTTCGGCGGCGCTCAGCGGCAGCCACTTCAGCGAATCGTCGGCCCAGGTGTAGGACAGACAGAGCACCGCGGGCGAGTCCGGCCCGTGCTCCAGCAGGTAGGTGCCGCGCGTCATCCGGTCGGTGAGCGTCATGCTCATCTTCTCGCGCCCGGTCGCCGGGTCGACGTCGCGCCAGAACGGCCGGTCGACCGGCACGAACACCTTCGACGACTCCATGTAGTGGGTGCGCTCGATCGCGGTCCAGTGGTCGATCGGGAACAGCGATTCGTCGCATTCGATCTTCGACAGCAGCATCCAGCTCTGCGCGGTGAACACCGCCGCGGGGTAGGTGCGGATGCGGCCGTCGGCGTCGGTGACCGTGATGTTGTTCGGCGCGGTCCGGTGCAGCCGCGTCACCCCCGGCCTCGGCGCGCCGTCGTGCAGGGTCTTCAGGCTCGTCCCGGCGGGCCAGTGCACCATCTTGCCGGGGATCCGTTCCCACAGCCGCTTCGGCAGCTGGTCGCTGCCGCCGACGATCGACCGGTGCTCGTCGTCGGCACCGGTATAGACCACGCGCAGGATCTCGAGTATCGAGTTCGGGAAGTCGGTGTCCCAGCCGCCCGTGCCGAACCCGACCTGGCCGAAGATCTCCCGGTGCGTGAACGACGCGAACGCGGGCGAGTCGCACAGAAAGCCGTAGAACGTCTGGTTGTCCAGTTTGCGCACCAGGTCGTTCCAGATGCGCTTCATCGTGCCGACGTCGCGCGCCCTGATCGCCGCCTGCATCTCGGGGAACGCGGCGTGCTCGTCGAGGGTGCGTTGCCACGCACGGGAAACCTCGGCGAACACCGGGGGCAGATCGGCTGGCGTGCGCGCGTAGTGGCTCTCGCCCTTCAAGTCCACGACCGTGCTCGGGGTGCCGGGTGCCAGCGGGTTGGGGAACGGCGTGGTGCGCAGGCCCACCTTGTCGATGTAGTGGAACAGCGCGGTCGACGACGGCGGGAACCGCATGGCGCCCATCTCGGCGACGACTTCGTCGGAGCAGCCGTCGAACCGCACGGTGCGCAGCCTGCCGCCGAGCGTGTCGGCCTCGTACACCACCGGCCGCAGGCCCATCTTCATCAGCTCGTAGGCGGTGACGAGCCCGGACAGGCCACCGCCGATCACGGCCACCTCGGTGCCGTGGTGCTGCGGCGGCACCGAGCCGATCCCGGCGGGGTGGGCGAGGAAGTCGTCGTAGCCGAACGGGAAGTCGGGGCCCGCCATGGTGATCGGGCGCGCGTGGTCACCGTCGGGGTGGATCGCGGTCGGGACGGCGGAAGTCATGCCTGGTGTTCTCCGTCGTACAGCTCGGGGCGCCGGTCGGTCAGGTGGGTGTTCTCGGCGCGGGACGCCCGCAGCACCGCACTGTCCACAGTGGCCAGAATGAGCTCCGGCCCGCCGCCTGCCTTCGCCAGCACCGCACCGGTCGGCGCGACGACGCTGCTGCGGCCGCAGTAGTCCAATTCGGACTCGACGTCGCACCGGTTGGCGTAGGCGACGAAGAGCTGGCTTTCGTAGGCGCGGGTCGGCACCAGCGTGTCGGCGACCAGTTCGTACGGGCGCATCAGCGCGGTCGGCACGACTAGCAGTTCGGTGCCGGCCAGGGCGTGCGCGCGGACCAGTTCCGGGAACTCGACGTCGTAGCAGATCACCACACCGACCGCGATACCGTCGATCTCGGTGCGCACCACGGCTTCCTCGCCGGGGGAGAACGCGGTCCGGTCGATGTCGCCGAACAGGTGTGTCTTGCGGTAGTTCGCGAGCCGCTCGCCGTGCGCGCCGACGATCATGGCGCTGTTGTGCACGGTCCCGCCGTCGCGTTCCGGGTAGCCGTAGGCGATCGCGAGGCCCGCGTCCGCGGCGAACCCGGCGATCCGGCGCGCGGTCGGCCCGTCCGCGGGCTCGGCGACTTCGGCCGTGCGGGCGCCGATGTGGTACCCGGTGGTGATCATCTCCGGGCACACCAGCAGGGATGCGCCCGCGGCTGCGGCGCGCCCGGCGGCGGCACCGATTTCGCCCATGACGTCACCGGTTTCGCCGGGACCCTGGTAAATGCCGACGATCATGCGGGCACCGCCAGCCTGGAGCGCCGGGCGCCGTAGGCGAAGTAGATCACGAGCCCGGCCACCATCCAGCAGCCGAACACGATCCACGTCGCCACGTCGAGGCTGAACATCAGGTACCCGCAGCACAGCACCCCCAGCACCGGGGTGACCGGGGAGAGCGGCGCGCGGAACGTCCTCGGCAGGTCGGGGCGGCGACGGCGGAGCAGCAGCACCGCGATGTTGACCAGCCCGAAGGCGAACAGGGTGCCGATGCTCGTCGCGTCGGCGAGCTTCCCGAGCGGGACGAAGGCCGCGAGCACGCCGACGAACAGCGACACGACGACCGTGTTCACCCTCGGCGTGCCGCTCTTGGGGTCTACTTTGGACAGTGCTTTCGGGACGAGCCCGTCGCGGGACATCGCGAACAGGATGCGGGTCTGGCCGTAGAGCACGGTGAGCACCACGCTGGAGATCGCCACGATCGCGCCCACCGCCAGCAGGGCGGCCCACAGCTTGTTGTCCACGATGGTGCTCAGCACGTGCGAGAGCGCCGCCTGCTCGCCGTCGAACCGCTGCCACGGCAACGCGCCCACCGCGGCGAGCGCGACGAGGCAGTACAGCACGGTGACGATGCCGAGGGAGAGCAGGATCGCGCGCGGCAGGTCGCGCTGGGGGTTGCGCGCCTCCTCGCCCGCGGTCGACGCGGCGTCGAAGCCGATGTAGGAGAAGAAGAGCTTCGCCCCGCCCGCGCTCAGGCCCGCCAGGCCCATCGGCAGGAACGGGCTGAAGTTCCCGGCGCGCACCGCGGTGAACGCCACCGCGCAGAACAGCACGAGCGTCAGCACCTTCACGACCACCATCACGGTGTTGACGGTCGCGCTCTCCTTCGCGCCGGCGAGCAGCAGGAACATCGCGAGCAGCACGACCGCGATCGCGGGCAGGTTCACGATCCCGCCGTCGCCGGGCGGCTGGCTCAGCGCGTCGGGGATCGCGACACCGAAGGTGAGCTGGAGCAGCTCGTTGAGGTACTGGCCCCAGCCGACCGCGACGGAGGCGACGGAGACGCCGTATTCGAGCACCAGGCACCAGCCGCACACCCAGGCGACCAGTTCGCCGAGGGTGGCGTAGGCGTAGGAGTAGGAGGAACCGGACAGCGGGATCATGCCCGCCAGCTCCGCGTAGGACAGCGCGGAGAACAGGGCCGTGACCCCGGCGAGCACGAACGAGAGCACCACCGCGGGCCCGGCCACCGGGACGGCTTCGCCTAGGATGACGAAGATGCCGCTGCCCAGCGTCGCGCCGATGCTGAGCGTGGTCAGCTGGGTCAGGCCGAGCGTCCGGCGCAGGGTGCCGCCCTGACCGACACCGCCTTCGTCGACGAAGGCTTCCACCGGTTTGCGCCGCAGCACGCTCGCCGCGAAACCGGTCCGGCCGGGTGGCCGGGCGGTGTGCTGCTCCACGGTGCTCCTTCTCGTCGGGGGTGCGGGACCGGATCACGGTATCCACCGCGAATCCACCCGAGAACACCGATCTGTTGTGCATGTGACGCACATTATGGCGGTTTGTTGCACGAGTGGCGACGACCGCGCAGGGTTTCGCCGGGTGTGCCGTCCGGCGGGCCGGGTCTCCGGCGGGTGTTGACAGTGCGCTGACCGCGTCCCTACCGTGAGAAAGCGCTTTCTGAGGCGCACCCACCACGGGCGGGAGGACACCGGCATTGGCTGACTCCGCAACGACTGGAAAGCGCTTTCGCGCGGCGATCGCGGGCACCGGCGGGATCGCGAAGGCCCACCGGGAAGCCTTCTTCGACAACGACGTCGAACTGGTGGCCGTGGCCGACCTCGACGAAACCAGGGCGCGCGAGTTCGCCGCGCGGTCGGGCGGGATCGCGGCCTACCCGGATCTCGCGCCGCTGCTCGCCGAGCAGCGGCCGGACCTGGTGTCGATCTGCACGCCGCCGTCGGCGCACACCGGCGGGGTCACCGCGGTGCTGGACAGCGGGGCGTGGGCGTGGTGCGAGAAGCCGCCGTGCCTGTCGCTGGCGGGATACGACGCGATCACGGCCGCCGAGGCCGCGAACGGGACCTACGCGGCGTTCGTGTTCCAGCAGCGGTACGGCTCCGGCGCCGATCACCTCCGGGCCCTGCTCGACGGCGGTGAGCTGGGGCGCCCGCTGGTCGCGCACTGCCAGACGACCTGGTACCGCGACGCCGCCTACTACGCGGTGCCGTGGCGCGGGAAGTGGGAGACCGAGGGCGGCGGGCCCGCGATGGGGCACGGCATCCACCAGATGGACCTGCTGCTGCACCTGCTCGGGCCGTGGGCCGAGGTGCGCGCGATGACCTGTCGGCTCGTGCACGACGTGGCGACCGACGACGTTTCGACCGCGCTCGTCCGGTTCGCCTCCGGGGCGATGGCGACCGTGGTCAACAGCGTGCTCTCGCCGGACGAGGTGAGCAGGATCCGGCTCGACTGCGCGGACGCGACCGTCGAGCTGACCCACCTCTACGGGTATTCCAACGCGGACTTCGTCTACACGCCCGCGCCGCACGTCGAGGACGAACGGCGCGTGGCGCGCTGGCGCACGCCCGGTGGCGACGTGCCCAGCTCGCACACCGCGCAGCTGCCGCACGTGCTGGCGGCGCTGCGCGCGGGCACCAGACCGCCGTCGAGCGGCGCGGACGGCAGGCGGTCGCTGGAGTTCGTCGCCGCGCTGTACAAGGCCGCGCTCACTGGTTTTCCGGTGCGGGCGGGGGAGATCGGGCCGGGTGATCCGTTCTACGCCTCGATGGACGGCGGGCTCGCTTCGAAGATCGTGGCCCCTTCCGAAGGAGTGCTTTCGTGAGCCTCACCGTCACCCATCGGCACGGCGAACGGATCATCGTCGAGTCCGGCGGCGTCGAATTGCTGTCCTATGTGTACAAACCGGATCCGGTGGCCTACGAGGCGCGCAAGCCCTACGCGCATCCACTGAGGACACTGGCGGGCAACGTGGTCAGCGCGTACCGGCCGAACGACCACCGCTGGCACAAGGGCCTGCAGATGACCGCGAGCCACCTGTCGGGGCAGAACTTCTGGGGCGGGCACACCTACGTTCCCGGTGACTGGTACCAGGACCTGCCGGAGGTGATCGGGTCCATGCGCCACGACGGGTTCACCGAGTTCGAAGTGGACGGTGACCGGCTGGCCTTCACCGAACGGCTCACCTGGATCGAGCACGGCGGCGACGAGTGGGCGAGCGAGCGCAGGCGGATCATCGTCCACTCGGCGGAACCCGACGAGGGCGCGTGGGCGCTGGACTGGTCGATCGAGCTGACCAACACCCGTGACGAGTACCTGCGCTTCGGCAGCCCGACCACCGCGGGACGCGAGCTCGCCGGGTACACCGGGTTGCACTGGCGCGGTCCGCGCGAGTTCGCGGGCGGGCAGGTGCTCGCCTCCGGCGGGCGCACCGGTGAGGAGCTGATGGGGGAGCAGTCGCCGTGGCTCGCGTTCGTCGGCGAGCACGACGAGTTCGACGCGCACTCGACGCTGGTTTTCGCGCACGCGCCCGAAAACGACGACGCCATCCACGAGTCGCACTGGTTCGTCCGCACCACGGCCACGCCCACGGTGGCGTTCTCGTGGGCGTTCTTCGAGGAGTTCGCGCTGCCACCGGGGGAGAGCTTCCGGTACCGGTACCGCGTGGTCCTCGCCGACGGGGCGTGGGACCACGAGCGGGTCGAGCGGTACCTGAAGACGCATCCCTTCGAGGAGGCATCGTGACCGAGTTCCCACTCCCCGGCGGGATCGGGGTTTCGCACCTGCGCGCCTACGAATGGGAGGCGGAGGACGGGGTGTGCGGCGGCAGCCCGCACGTCCACCTCGCGTGCACCGAGGCCTACGTCGTCACGGGCGGCAAGGGCGCCGCGCACACATTGAGTGTCGGCGGCGGTTATCGCGAGACCCCGCTCGAAGCCGGTTCTATCGTGTGGTTTTCGCCGGGCACCGTGCACCGCATGGTCCAGCGCGGCGATCTGCGCGTCACGGTGCTGATGCAGAACAGCGGGCTGCCGGAGGCAGGCGACGCGGTGTTCACCTTCCCGCCCGAGGTGCTCGCGGATCCGGCCGCCTACGCCGAAGCGGCCGCACTGCCCTCTCCCGGCACCGACGACGCCGCGAGGCGCAGGCGCGATCTCGCGGTGCGCGGGTACCTGCGGTTGAAGGACGCGTTCGACGACGGCGACACCGGGCCGCTGCGGGAGTTCCACCGCGCGGCGGCCGCGCTCGTGGCACCGAAAATCGCGGACTGGGTGCCGAAGTGGCGTGCGGGCGCGCTCGCCGCCGCCGAGCTGACCGGCGACCACCTGAAAGCGCTCGCGAACGGGGACGCGAGCCACCTCGCCGCTTCGGGCGTGCGCGAAGCGATCCCGTCCAGGCGCGACGGATACGGCATGTGCGGACGCCGCGAGGAGTACGGAATACCGGGAGTGACGCTGCCCTACGGCGGCGAATGACGGCGAGGTGGGCGACATGCGTCGCAAGTGGACAACGGTGTCCGCGCTGGCCTGCTGCCTGACGGTCCTCTGTGGACTCGTGGCGGCCTGCGGTGGCGCCGAGGGCGTTTCGGGTGGTGTCGCGCTGCGGTTTTCCTGGTGGGGCAACGAAGGCAGGGCGAAGGCGACCGAGAAGGCGATCGCCGCGTTCCGGCGGACCCATCCCGGCATCACCGTGCAGACCTCGTTCTCCTCCTACGAGCCCTACAAGCAGAAGCTCGCCACGCAGGCGGCGG
Organism: Amycolatopsis sp. CA-230715; assembly: GCF_018736145.1. GTDB lineage: Bacteria > Actinomycetota > Actinomycetes > Mycobacteriales > Pseudonocardiaceae > Amycolatopsis. The sequence continues at coordinate 1,510,295 of NZ_CP059997.1, read as the reverse complement.
GCGGTGACGCACCGGACGTCATGCAGCTCGACTACCGCCAGATCAGCCAGTACGCGGGCTCGGGCATCCTGCTCGACCTCGCCAAGCGTCCCGAGCTGCGCCGCGACCAGATGGACCCGGCGCTGCTGCGCACCGGGCAGCTCGGCGGCGTCCAGTACGCGGTGCCGATGGCGCGCGGCACGCAGGCGATCGCCTACGACTCGACGCTGTGGGCGAAGGCGGGCGCCGCCGAACCGGCCGCCACCTGGACCTGGGACGACTGGGCGGCGGCGTGGCGCAAGGTCGCCGCCGCCACCGGGAAAGCGGGCTCGACCGATCCCGGCTACTCCGAGGACTGGTTCGAGGTGTGGTTGCGGGGCAAGGGAAAGGCGCTCTACGACGGTGGCGGGATCGCCTTCACGGACGAAGACCTCGCCGAGTTCTGGCAGTGGTGCACGACCCTGCGCCGCGAGGGCGCGGTCAGCTCGGCGCGCCAGACCACCCAGATGGACGGTGCGCTGGACAACACCCCGATGGGGCGCGGGAACGCGGTGTCCGACCCGAGCTGGGACGCGGCGTCGAGCGGGTACAAGTCCCTGGTCGGCGACAGCGTCCGGATAGCGCCGATGCCGGTCGGGCCGGACGGGAAACCCGGCCAGTACTTCAAACCGGCCATGCTGATCGGGGTCTCCGCGCGCAGCCCGCACCCGGCGGAGGCGGCCATGCTGATCGACTTCCTGCTCAACGATCCCGGCGCGGGCGAGGTGCTCGGCGTGTCGAGGGGAATCCCGGTCAACGACGGCGTGCGGGCGAAGGTGGATCCGGGGCTGAAAGGGTTCGACCGCCGGATCGCGGACCTGCAGAAGGGGCTCGAAGGCAGGCTCGCCCCGCCGCCCCCGGCACCGCCGAAGGGGGACAACACGTTGCAGAGCACCTTTCAGCGCGACTACGACCAGGTGTCCTTCGAGCGGATGAGCCCGCTGGAGGCGGCACGGGACTACCTCACCGAAGCCGCCGCGGAGTTGAAGCAATGACCACGCGGCGACAGGGCGCGGCGTGGGTGTTCCTGTCGCCGTGGGTGCTCGGCGCCGTGGTGCTGACGCTGCTGCCGATGCTGATTTCGCTGTATTTGTCGTTCACCGACTACGACCTGTTCGACGCGCCGAACTGGGTCGGCATCCGGAACTACGCGCAGATGTTCACCGAGGACCCGCGCTTCTGGCGGTCGGTCGGCAACACCGCGCTGTACGTGGTGATCGCGGTGCCGCTGCAGCTCGCCGCGGCGCTCGTGGTCGCGCTCGCGCTCAATTCCGTCAAGCGGGGCAAGGGTTTCTACCGCTCGGCGTTCTACGCGCCGTCGCTGCTCGGCGCGAGCATGAGCATCGCGCTGGTGTGGCGCGCGATGTTCAACGACGGCGGCACGGTGGACTCGGTGCTGTCGTCGGTCGGGCTCGACCTCGGTGGCTGGGTGAACCAGCCGGGCTGGGCACTGCTCACCGTCGCGCTGCTGACGGTGTGGCAGTTCGGCGCGCCGATGGTGATCTTCCTCGCCGGGCTGCAGCAGATCCCGCGCGAGCTCTACGAAGCGGCGGCCGTCGACGGGGCGAGCCGGTGGCGGCAGCTGTTGTCGATCACGCTGCCGATGCTCTCGCCGGTGCTGTTCTTCAACCTGGTGCTGCAGACGATCCAAGCGTTTCAGGTGTTCACGCCTGCGTTCGCGATCAGCGGCGGCAAGGGCGGGCCCGCCGACTCGACGCTCGTCTACACGCTCTACCTCTACGACCGCGCGTTCACCGCGTCGCACATGGGGTACGCCTCCGCGATGGCGTGGGTGCTGCTGGTCGCGATCGGCCTCGTGACGGCGCTGCTGTTCCGCAGTTCGCGGTCGTGGGTGTTCTACGCGGACAAGGGGGCGTGATGCGGAACCGGCGCGTGCTGCTGCACGGGGTGTGCCTTTTGGTGCTGCTGCTGATGCTGTACCCGTTGGCGTGGCTCGTCGCGGCGTCGTTCAAACCGGCGTCGGAAGTCCTCGCCAGCCTCACCCTGCTGCCGAGCCGCCTCGCCGGGGAGAACTACGCGCAGGCGCTCAACGGCGTCGGCGGGGTGAGCGTGGCGCAGCTGCTGACGAACTCGCTGATCATCTCGGGCGGCGCTGTGCTGGGCAACGTCCTCAGCTGCTCGCTGGCCGCGTACGCGTTCGCGCGGCTGCGGTTCCGGCTGCGCGGGCCGCTGTTCGCGTTCATGATCGCCACCATCATGCTGCCGCACCACGCGGTGCTGATCCCGCAGTACATCGTGTTCAACCAGCTCGGCATGGTGAACACGTTCTGGCCGATGATCCTGCCGAAGTTCCTCGCCACGGACGCCTTCTTCGTGTTCCTGATCGTGCAGTTCATGCGCGGGCTGCCCCGCGAACTCGAGGAGGCGGCCAGGATCGACGGGTGCGGCCCGTTCCGCACGTTCTCCCGGATCGTGCTGCCGCTGACCAGGCCCGCGCTGATCACCACCGCGATCTTCACCTTCATCTGGACCTGGAACGACTTCTTCACCCAGCTCATCTACCTGTTCGAGCCCGCGAAGTTCACCATCACGTTGGCGCTGCGGAACTTCGTCGACACCTCGAGCCAGTCGGCGTACGGCCCGATGTTCGCGATGTCGGTCATCGCGCTGCTGCCGATCGTGCTGTTCTTCCTCGCCTTCCAACGCTTTTTGGTGGAGGGCATGGCGAATTCGGGGCTGAAGGGATGAGCCGGGAACCGGGTGAGCTGTTCGGGCCGAGGTTCGAGCTGTTCGCCGACGTGCTCAGCGTCGGGATCGCGACGACCGTCGCGTGCCTGCCGGTGGTGACCGCGCCCGCGGCGCTGTCGACCGCGTGCGAGGTGCTGCGGGGCGGCAGGGGGTCGTTCTGGCGCGCGTTCTCCCGGCGGGCGCGCTGGCGCGCGGACCTTCTCGCTGGGCTCGCGATGATCGGCGTCGCTTCGGTGCTGGCAGCCGATTTCCTGCTCGCGGGCGCCGGGTTGCCCGGCGGGAAGCCGTTCACGGTGGCGCTCGCGCTCGTCGCCGTGGCACTGGCCGTGATCGGACTGCGCGCGGTGGCGATGCCTGCGCGGGGTTGGCGACGGGCTTACGCGGACGCGGCCGCGGCGAGTTTCGCCGATCCCGGCGGCAGCCTGCTGCTCCTGCTCGCGTTCGCGACCGCGGCGCTGTGCGCGTGGGTGCTGCCGCCGGTGGCCGCGCTGGTCCCCGGCCCGCTGGCGATGGCCGCGTGTGCGATGGAGCAGCGGCGCGAAGCGTCTCAGTGAGGGGTGGTGGTCGGGCTGGCGGGTGGGACTGCGCCGCGATTTCGTGCGCGGCGGGCGCTAGCGCCGCACGTAGGTCATGACCGCGACCCCGCTGTCGTACACGTCGTGTGCGGTCAGCCGGAACTGCGCGGCGGTGAACTCCCGGTTGAACAACGGGATCCCGGAGCCAGCGACCACCGGGTTGAGCTTGATCATCAGCTCGTCGATCTCCGGCAGCAGCGAACCGGCCAGCCCGCCACCGCCGCACAACCAGATGCCGAGCCCGTCCTCTTCCTTCAGCTCGCGAACCTTGGCGATCGGGTCGGTCCTGACCAGCTCGACGCCCTCGCCGAGTTCCCCCGAATAGCCGGTGGAGAACACGACCTGCCGCAGGTGCCGGTACGGGCTGAAGCTGCCGGTCTTGATCCCCATCTCGTAGGTGCCCCTGCCCATCAGCACGGTGTCGAACACCTTGTTGGGCCCGTCGATCCCGGCCGCCTCGCGCCACGCCGTCGGCACCGTCTCCGGGTGCTGCTCGTTCAGCGCGGTGAGGTGATCGCCTTCGAGCGCGAAGAAACTGAAGTCCCCGTCGGGGCCGGCGATGAACCCGTCGAGCGAGGCGGCGACGTAGTAGGTCAGCTTGCGCAAGAGGTTCCTCTCGGAGTAGGCGTCCTTCCAAGCTAGCGGTACGCGAGTCCTCCGCGCGATGGCTTTCCGGCTGGCTTTCCGGATCGCGGAGACTCCCGGGTGCGGTGGCCCCGCTCGGACATCCGCCGATGCGCGTCGCGGCGGGGAGGGCCTGGCGGTCAGTCCTTGCTGCCGCCGCCTTGGCTCGGTTGCAGCGCGATGATCACGACGCGGTCGTCGCTCGACACCGGTTTGCCGCCGTCCTTGTTCACCGTGCCCGCGAACGCGTAGTGCTGGTCGATGGGGGACAGCGCGCTCAGTTTCCCGTAGCTGGTGCCGTTCTTGCCGTTCATGGTCTCCTGCGGCTTGCCGCCGACGGTTCCTTCGGGGGTGATCGGCAGGTTCTGCATGTTGGCCGCGCCCGCCGCGGCGACCCACAGCTGCGCGCCCGCGTCGACGCAGCCCGCCACGCCGGGTTTCGCGGGCCATGTCCACGCCGGGATGGAAAGCGAGGTGCCCGCTTGGACGCGGTGCAGGAGGTCCTTGTTGTCGTCGCGGTCGGTGACCCACAGCCGGGAGCCGTCGGCCGACTTGCACAGCCCGCCCGGCGCGTGCAGGCCGCTCGCGAACACCGGGGACCCCGCGGTCGGGTTGCCCGCCGCCGGCCGGCCCGTGGTGTCGATCCGCAGCACCTTGCCCGCGAGCGAGGCGGGATGCGTCGCCGCGGCCGGATCGCCCGCGTCGCCGGTGGCCACGAGCAGCGCGCCTTTCCCGTCCGGCAGGATCGCGCCGCGGTTCCCGGTCGACCCGCGCGGGATACCGGTGAGGACCGGTTTCGGCGGCTGCCCGTTCGCGATCCGGACCACCCTGTTGTCGCTCGCCGTGGTGACGTAGGCGAACACGAGCTGGTCTTCGCCGTAGGTCGGGGACAGCGCGAGCCCGGTCAGCCCGCCGTCGCCTGCCGGGTCCACGTCCACCTTCGCGAGCTGCGCGGGATCGGTGTTCGCGGCGACTCGCAGGATCCGCCCGCTCTTGCGCTCACCGGCCAGCGCGGACGGGTTGTCGCCCTCGCCGGGCAGCGCGGCGACCGCGGCCACCGTGTCGAGGCAGGTCTCGATCACGGCCTTGTCGAAGTCGGTGCAGCCCTGCGGCGGCTGCACCGTCGTGGACGGCGCGCTCTTCGGCGCGGGCGGGCCGCCCGGTTTGCCGCCGATCTCGGGAAGATCGGGCGCGGGCCCTGCCTCCGGGGTCAGCGTCGGCGCCGGTGCGTAGGTCTGGTCCGCGGCGCGGTCGTCGAACTGGGCGCAGCTGGACAGCAGGAGGCCGCCGCCGGCCACGAGGGCCGCCGGCCACCAGGTGGGACGGATACGCACGAATACAGAGCCTAGGCGGCCCGCCGTGAGCCATGGGTAAGTGTCGCCGGTTACGGTGGGACACATGACGATTACCGTGCTGGTACCCGACGACGACGGGGTGACCGCGCTGGCCGAGCTCGCCGGGGTGCGCGCGGTTCGCTACACCTGGGGTGAGCCGCTGCCGCCCGAAGCCGCCGAGGCCGAGGTGCTGATACCCGGTTTCCACAGCGCGCGCGAGGGAAGGGAGCTGTTCGAGCGGCTGCCGAACCTCAAGCTCATCCAGCTGCTCGCCGCCGGTGCCGAGGACTGGGTCGGCGAGGTGCCCGCGGGCATGCTGCTGTCGACCTGCCGCGGCGCGCACGGCGGCAGCACCGCGGAATGGGTGGTCGCCGCGCTGCTCGCGATCTATCGCGAGGTGCACTCCTTCGCCACCGCGAAGGACGAGCGGCGCTGGTACCGGCACAGCACCGACACGTTGCAGGGCAAGCGCGTGCTCATCATCGGTGCCGGTGATCTCGGGAGGCGGCTGAAGCGGCGCCTCGAACCGTTCGAGACCCGGGTCGAGATGGTCGGCCTGAACGCGCGCGACGGCGTCCGCGGCGTCGAAGAGATTCCCGAGCTGCTCGGGTCGCACGACGTCGTGGTGCTCATGGTGCCGCTGACCTCGCGGACGAGGGGGATGGTCGACGCGGAGTTCCTCGCCGCGATGCAGGACGGCGCCGTGCTGGTCAACGTCGCGCGCGGCCCGGTGGTGCGCACCGACGCGCTCGTCGCCGAGCTGAAGACGGGCAGGCTGCGCGCCGCGCTCGACGTCGTCGATCCCGAACCGCTGCCGGAGGACCACCCGCTGTGGGACGCCGCGGGCCTGTTCCTCACCCCGCACGTCGCGGGCGCGGCGAGGGGCGCGCAGAAGCGGTCCTACGCGGTCGCGGCGGCCGAGATCGCGCGGTGGGCCAGCGGTGAGCTGCCCGACAACCTCGTCCACGGCGAGTACTGACGGGCGGGTCGTGCGAGGCCGGGCCGGATCCCTTACTCTGCGCGCGTGACCACTCACGACGATGAGTACGGCAAAAAGACCAGCCTGTTCGACGACACGGCCTCATCGGGTGCCACCACGAGCATCCTTTCCGGGGCCGAGGAAAGCACCGAGAAGGACACTTCCACGCGCTGGCACGGCGGGCTCGACTTCGGCCTGCTGATCCTGCGCCTGGTGCTGGGCGGCACGATGGGCGCGCACGGCCTGCAGAAGGTGTTCGGGCTCTTCGACGGGCCCGGCATCGCCGGGTTCGCCCGCGCGCTCGGCGGGTTCGGGTTCACCAGCCAGACCACGCTGCTGTCCTGGATCACCGGGATCAGCGAGATCGCGGGCGGCGCGCTGGTGATCCTCGGCCTGTTCACCCCGCTCGGCGCGGCCGCGCTGCTCGGCGTCGCGGCGAACATCGTCTACGCGAAGTTCCACGGCGGCTTCTTCATGGGAGAGGGCAAGGGTTTCGAGTACGAACTGCTGCTCGGCGCCGTCGCGTTCTCGTTGCTGTTCACCGGTTCCGGCCGGATCGCACTCGACGTGAACACCCCGTGGCGCCGCAAACCGCTGCCCTTCGGGTTGTTCGGGCTGTTGCTCGCGGCGGCCGCTTCGGTACTGGTGATCGTGCTCTTCCGGTAGCCGGATGTTCGGTGTCTTTGAAAGCTTCGAGGAATTCGACGTCACCGCGGCGGGCACCACGATCCACGGCCGCCGCGGCTCGCGGAGCGGTTCACCGTCGTCGCCACGGACCTGCGCGGGTACGGCGACAGCGGGAAACCGGCGAGCACCGCGGACCACGCGCCGTACAGCATGCGCGCGCTCGTCCGCGACCAGGTGGAGGTCATTTCGGCGCTGGGGTACGACCGCCGGAGGAGTTCGTGCACCACGTGCTCGACTCGTGGTCCGACGATCCCGGTGCCTTCGATGCCGGAGTCCGCGCGGAGTACGTCCGGCGGTTCCGCGACGAGCGCACCGTCCACGCCGTCTGCGAGCAGTACCGCGCGGCCGCGACGCTGGACCACGAGCACGACGAAGCCGACCGCGGCACATGCAGTATTTGATCCGGTTTGCTTAGCGGTGCGGGTGGCGGAACCTCAGCGGCCTTCTCGTTCCGGGATCTCCAACTCATGAATGCCAATTCACCACGTTGGAGCTGTCCTCGCGAGAAGACAGCTGAGAACCCGCGGCGGTGCGAGCTGATGGCCCACTCAAGCGGCTCCGCCGCTTACGAAATACTCCCTAGTTCGGTTAGTTCTTACTTGTTCGGGTCCCGGACCGCGCCGGTGTCGGCGGAGGTGGCCATGCGGGCGTAGGCGCGCAGGGCCGCGGTGATCGGGCGCTGGCGTTCGGCCGGTTGCCACGGCCGCTCGCTGGCCTCCATCTTCGCCCGCCGCTCCGCGAGCACCTCGTCGTCGACGAGCAGTTCGAGCCGCCGCTCGTGCACGTCCAGCCGGATCAGGTCGCCGTCGTGGACGAGCCCGATCGTGCCGCCCGCGGCCGCCTCGGGGGAGATGTGGCCGACCGAGATCCCCGACGAGCCGCCGGAGAACCGGCCGTCGGTGATCAGCGCGCACTTCTTGCCGAGCCCGGAGCCCTTCAGGAACGTCGTGGGGTGCAGCATTTCCTGCATACCGGGGCCGCCTGCCGGGCCCTCGTAGCGGATCACCAGCACTTCGCCCGGCTGGATCTTCTTAGCCAGGATCGCGGAAACCGCTTCTTCCTGGCTTTCCAGCACGCGCGCCGGGCCCTCGAACCGCCACAGTTCCTCGTCGATGCCAGCCGACTTGATCACGGCGCCGTTCTCGGCGAGGTTGCCGCGCAGGATCGCGAGCCCGCCGTCGGCGGTGTAGGCGTGTTCGACGTCGTGGATGCAGCCGCCGACCGCGTCGGTGTCCAAACTGGACCACCGGTTCTCGGTGGAGAACGCCTCCGTGGTGCGGACCCCGCCCGGCGCCGCGTGGAACAGCTCCACCGCGGCCGCCGACGGCGACTCCGCCCTGATGTCCCATGTGGACAGCCAGGATTCGAGATCGGGGGAGTGCACCGAGTGCACGCCGGTGTTGAGCAGCCCGCCCCGGTACAGCTCACCGAGGATCGCCGGGATTCCGCCCGCGCGGTGCACGTCCTCCATGTGGTAGTCGGAGTTCGGCGCCACCTTCGACAGGCACGGCACGCGGCGGCCGATCGCGTCGATGTCGTCGATGGTGAACGGGATCTCGCCTTCCTGTGCGGCGGCGAGGATGTGCAGCACGGTGTTCGTCGAGCCGCCCATGGCCATGTCGAGCGCCATCGCGTTCTCGAAGGCTTCCTTGGTGGCGATCGACCGCGGCAGCACGCTCTCGTCGTCCTCGCCGTACCAGCGCTTGCACAGTTCCACGACGGTGCGGCCCGCGCCGCTGAACAGGTCGCGGCGCGCGGCGTGCGTAGCGAGCGTCGAGCCGTTGCCAGGCAAGGAAAGGCCGAGCGCCTCGGTGAGGCAGTTCATCGAGTTCGCGGTGAACATGCCCGAGCACGAGCCGCAGGTCGGGCAGGCGGACCGTTCCACAATGGACAGGCCGTCCTCGTCGACGGCGCTGTTCGCGGACGCGGAGATCGCGGTGATCAGGTCCGTCGGGGCCTGCGCGACGCCGCCGACCACGACCGCCTTGCCCGCCTCCATCGGCCCGCCGGAGACGAACACGGTCGGGATGTTGAGGCGCATCGCGGCGTTCAGCATGCCGGGGGTGATCTTGTCGCAGTTCGAGATGCACACCAGCGCGTCGGCCTGGTGCGCGTTCACCATGTACTCCACCGAGTCGGCGATGATCTCGCGCGAGGGCAGCGAGTAAAGCATGCCGCTGTGGCCCATCGCGATCCCGTCGTCCACCGCGATGGTGTGGAACTCGCGCGCGACGCCACCGGCCTCGGCCACCGCCTCCGCCACGATCTCGCCGAGGTTCTTGAGGTGCACGTGACCCGGCACGAACTGCGTGTAGGAATTGGCGATCGCCACGATCGGCTTGCCGAAGTCGGAGTCGGTCATCCCGGTGGCGCGCCAGAGCGAACGGGCGCCCGCGGCGTTCCGGCCGTGGGTGGTGGTGCGGGACCGTAGCTGGGGCACGGCTACTCCAAGGTGCTGATCTTCAGGTGGAACAAAAACCGGGGAGCGGCGCGAAGGGTGGGCGTCGCGGATCTTGGCGGTGCTTCGAGGCTACTCCTTGTGCGGAGCGTTCTCGCCGGCCGACTCTGTGCTGATCGTCTCGGCATCGGCCGCCGCTTCCGGCGCAGTGTCCGATTGGGACGGTGCGGTGTCCTCGTCGGTGAGGCCGGTGGGGTCCTTCAGCAAGCCGCCGCTGACCAGTGACAGCACCGGCAGGTGCCGCGTGCGCACGGCGGGAAGCGCGATCTCGCTGCCGTCGCCGAGCACCGCGCGGACCCTGGCCTTGCTGGTGATGGCCAGCCCCTTCAACGCGGTCCACGGGATGTCGCGGTGCCCGAACATGGTGCGCACGGCCAGCCCGTCGGCGGTCGCGACGGTCCGCATCCGCTGCACGAACCACAGCAGGCCCAGCGGAACGAGGTAGAGCGCCTGCAGCCCGGGGATCCCGCCGAATGCGACGGGAGTCACGCACACGACCAGTACGACGATCGCCAGTATCGCGGTCGCGGGGATGCGGAAGATCGCCTTCCGGCCCTGGTCCTGCTGCTCTTGCTGCGCTTTTTTCGCCATTGCACGATGGTGCACCGCTCGCGCGCGCCACGCGCGCGCGGGTGGGTTATCGAGCGTTCGCAAACGGCGGTCGGCGTCCACCATGCGGAATCGCCGTCCCGCAGAGTTGACACCTCCGAGGTGCACCGTTTACGGTCGGAGCCGTGAACATTCAGACCGGCCTCGTACTTCCCAAGCGCATCGACGCTTAGGAGCACTCCCGCTGCGTCGATGCGCGACCCTCGTGCGACCTTATGGTCGGCGAGGGTTTTTTGTTGCCTGAAGCCGATAAACCCGAACGAGTGACACCGAGACCCCCCGAGGCAGAACCGATGACTAGCGCCACATCGCGATCGGACACGAACTCCGGTGCGCCGAATCCGGCGTCGCCGAGCACCATGGGAGCCCGCCCGAAGCCCGCGCCGCCCGCGGGCACGCCGGTGCGGGTCACCGGTGCGCAGTCGCTCGTGCGGTCACTCGAATCCGTTGGCGCCGAAGTGGTGTTCGGGATCCCCGGCGGCACGATCCTCCCCGCGTACGACCCGCTGCTCGACTCGACGAAGGTCCGGCACGTCCTGGTCCGCCACGAGCAGGGCGCGGGCCACGCCGCCACCGGCTACGCGCAGGCGACCGGCAAGGTCGGCGTGTGCATGGCCACCTCCGGCCCCGGCGCGACGAATCTCGTCACCCCGCTCGCCGACGCGAACATGGACTCGGTGCCGGTGGTCGCGATCACCGGGCAGCAGTCGCGGAGCCTGATCGGCACCGACGCCTTCCAGGAAGCCGACATCTGCGGTATCACGATGCCGGTGACCAAGCACAACTTCCTGGTCACCGACCCCGCCGAGATCCCGCGCACGATCGCCGAAGCGTTCCACCTCGCCTCCACCGGGCGCCCCGGCCCTGTTCTCGTCGACATCCCGAAGGACGTCCTGCAGGAGACCACGTCGTTCGCGTGGCCGCCGGAGATGCGCCTGCCCGGCTACCGGCCGACGCTGCGCCCGCACGGCAAGCAGGTCCGCGAAGCCGCGAAGCTGATCACGAACGCGCGCCGTCCCGTTCTCTACGTCGGCGGCGGCGTGATCAAGGCGCAGGCGTCGAAGGAACTGCTGGAACTGGCCGAGCTGACCGGGATCCCGGTCGTCACCACGCTGATGGCGCGCGGCGCGTTCCCCGATTCGCACCGCCAGCACCTCGGCATGCCTGGCATGCACGGGTCGGTCGCCGCCGTCGCCGCGATGCAGCGCGCGGACCTGCTGATCGCGCTCGGCGCCCGCTTCGACGACCGCGTCACCGGGCAGCTGTCCTCGTTCGCACCGGACGCGACCGTGGTGCACGCCGACATCGACCCCGCCGAGATCTCCAAGAACCGCAAGGCGGACGTGCCGATCGTCGGCGACTGCGCGGAGATCATCACCGAGCTGATCGCCGCGGTCCGCGCGGAGCACGGCGAGCCCGATCTCGCCGCGTGGTGGACGCAGGTCAGCGAATGGCGCGACGGTTTCCCGCCCGGGTACGAGTGGCCGGACGACGGCACGCTGTCGCCGCAGTACGTCATCGAGCGCATCGGCCAGCTCGTCGGCCCGGACGCGGTCTACACCGCGGGCGTCGGCCAGCACCAGATGTGGGCGGCCCAGTTCGTCAAGTACGAGAAGCCGATGTCGTGGATCAACTCCGGCGGGCTCGGCACGATGGGCTTCGCGGTGCCCGCCGCGATGGGCGCCAAGTTCGGCCAGCCGGACAAGCAGGTCTGGGCGATCGACGGCGACGGCTGCTTCCAGATGACCAACCAGGAACTGGCCACCTGCGCCATCGAGGGCGCGCCGATCAAGGTCGCGGTGATCAACAACGGCAACCTCGGCATGGTCCGGCAGTGGCAGAACCTGTTCTATTCGGAGCGGTACTCCAACACCGACCTCGGTACCCACAAGCACCGCATCCCCGATTTCACCCTGCTCGCCGAGGCGCTCGGCTGCGCGGGCCTTCGCTGCGAGACCAAGGAAGACGTGGACAAGGTCATCGGGCGCGCGATGGAGATCAACGACCGCCCCGTCGTGATCGACTTCGTGGTGGGGAAGGATGCCCAGGTGTGGCCGATGGTGGCCGCGGGGACCGGGAACGACGAAATCATGGCCGCGCGGGGCATCCGGCCGCTGTTCGACGACGACGAGGTGTCGGTCGAACCGGTCGAGGCCGCGGCCGAAGCTTCGCAAGCGCAGGGAGAGGCTCGATGACCAACCACACGTTGAGTGTTCTCGTCGAGAACGTCCCCGGTGTGCTCGCGCGCGTTTCGGGCCTGTTTTCCCGGCGCGGCTTCAACATCGAGTCCCTCGCGGTGGGGCCGACGGAAAACCCGGAGGTCTCCCGCATGACGATCGTGGTCGCCGTTGAGGAGCTACCGCTCGAACAGGTGACCAAGCAGCTCAACAAGCTGGTGAACGTGATCAAGATCGTGGAGCTCGAAAAGGCCAGCGCGGTGCAGCGCGAACTGCTGCTCGTCAAGGTCAGGGCGGATGCCACGGTGCGGAGCCAGGTGCTCGAAACCGTGCAGCTGTTCCGCGCCAAGGTCGTCGACGTGTCGCCGGAGGCGCTGACCGTCGAGGCGACCGGCACCTCCGACAAGATCGGCGCACTGCTACGGATGCTCGAACCCTACGGCGTCCGCGAACTCGTGCAGTCGGGCATGGTCGCGGTCGGGCGCGGAGCGCGTTCGATCACCGCGACCTCGGCCAGGTAGGCCACCCAGTTTTGTCTTTCAGTCAGGAAAGGAAGTAACACCCCCCATGGCAGCGGAAATCTTCTACGACGACGACGCCGACCTCGGCATCATCCAGGGCCGCAAGGTCGCCGTGATCGGCTACGGCAGCCAGGGGCACGCGCACGCGCTGAGCCTGCGCGACTCCGGTGTCGACGTCCGCATCGGACTGCCCGAGGGGTCGAAGTCCCGGGCGAAGGCGGAGGAAGAGGGCCTGCGGGTGCTCACCCCGGCCGAGGCCGCCGCGGAGGCGGACCTCATCTCCATCCAGGCGCCGGACACTGTGCAGCGCACCGTGTACGCGAACGACATCGCGCCGAACCTCAAGCCCGGTGACGCGCTGTTCTTCAGCCACGGCTTCAACATCCGCTACGGCTACATCGACGCGCCCGAAGGCGTCGACGTCGTCCTGGTCGCGCCGAAGGGCCCCGGCCACCTCGTGCGCCGCCAGTTCGTCGACGGCAAGGGTGTGCCGAACCTGGTCGCGGTGGAGAAGGACGCCTCCGGCACCGCGCTCGCGCTCGGCCTGTCCTACTCGAAGGGCATCGGCGGCACCCGCGCCGGCACCATCAAGACCACCTTCACCGAGGAGACCGAGACCGACCTCTTCGGCGAGCAGGCGGTGCTGTGCGGTGGCACCTCGCACCTCATCCAGGCCGGGTTCGAGACCCTCGTCGAGGCGGGCTACCAGCCGGAGATCGCCTACTTCGAGGTGCTGCACGAGCTGAAGCTCATCGTCGACCTGATCTACGAAGGCGGCATCGCGCGCCAGCGCTACTCCTGCAGCGACACCGCGGAGTACGGCGACCTGACCCGCGGCCCGCGCGTCATTACCGACAGCACCAAGGCGGAGATGAAGAAGATCCTCGGCGAGATCCAGGACGGCAGCTTCGCGAAGGAATGGGTGGCCGAGGACGACAACGGCCGCCCGAACTTCCTCGCGCTGCGCCAGAAGGGCAAGGACCACCCGATCGAGGAGGTCGGCGCCAAGCTGCGCGGCCTGATGTCCTGGGTCGACCGCCCCATCACCGAAACGGCGTAGTTGTTGTCGCTGAAGGCCACCTTGACTCCCAGTCAAGGTGGCCTTCAGCGTGTCTCGGGCTCCCGATACTGTGGGGGTATGAGCGACCAGCCCGTCGACGACAAAGCGCATATCCGGCACGAGCTGGACCTGACCAACGCGCCGTGGATCCGCGCCGAACCCGAGGGCGTCACGCTCGACGACTGCGTCGAGTACGCGTTCGTCGAGCACACCGACGGCGTCACCTACACCGCGATGCGCCAGTCCGCCAAACCGGACGGCGTCGTCCTCGTCTTCACCCCGTCGGAATGGGACGCCTTCGTCAAAGGCGTGCGGGACGGCGAATTCGACCTCCCCGAGGATTTCGAAGAAGAAACCCCCGAAAGCACCGGAAAACCCGAAGCTCAGTCCTGACCCCGGCTCGGCGTCGGCCGAGTTCTCCCGCGCGGGCCTGGTGCCCCGAAAGTGGCTTTCGGGGCGCTGGATTCCCCGAAGGTCACTTTCGGGGACCCGCATAACCGCGCGCGGCGGCGATGAGATCGGGGAGCGTGCCCGCGGCCGCGGAAAGCGCGAGCCCGTCGCCGTAATCGCGTGATTCCACGATCAGGCCGTCCCGCACCCGCGTCACGAAGATGTTCGACGCGAGGAACCGCTTCCCGGTGCTCGCGTCGCCGGTGTACTGGAACTCGCCGATCACCAGCTCCGGGTCGATTCCCTTGTGCAGCACCAGGTTTCGCGCCCGCAGATCGACCTTCGCCCGCGCGAAGTGCGCCCGCAACTCCGCCCTGGTCCGCAGCGGGGGCGTCGACGCGCGGAACGGGTGGGTCACCAGGGTCGGTTCCGCGTACAGCTCTGCCTGCTCTTCGCGAAGTCCCGCGGAGAGCCCGTAAACAAGCCGCTCGAAGGTGCCTTCGGGGGTGTTCGCGGGCGCTGACGGGGTGCCCGGTGAGGTCAGCGGATCACTTCCCAAGCGGGCGTTGGCTTTTTCGACGGTCGACGCCAGTTCGTCGAGGCCACCGATCGCGGCCGCGAGCGCGAGGTGGTCGTGGTAGTCCCGTGAAGCCTGGATCAGGCCGTCGCGGATCCGCAGCACGCCGATGTTCGCGGCGTCGAACGCGTCGGAACGGTAGCGGTACTCGGCGACGATCACCTCGGGATCGGTCGTCTCGTGCACCACGGGATCACCAATGGACAGGCCGAGATCCGGGGCGTGGTCGAAATGCGCGCGGACCGCGTGCCTGCCGTCGAGCCGGATCGCGGTGGCGCCGCGCGGGATCTCGACGGCGGTGTCCTCAGCGTACAAGTCGGCCAGTTCGGTCCAGCGCCCCTCCTCGATTCCTCGCAGGAGTCGCTCGAACACGGCGCGCGGGGTGGTCATGGTCCCTCCAGGAAGACGGCAAGTGGAGTCGTCACTCCGGAAAGTTTACCGGACTGTCAACTCCGTTTGTCGCCGTTGGCGGTTCGCCCGTTTTGTTGTCGTGACGTTGCGCATCGGTTAACGGGGGCGCTGACTTGGGGCTAAACTGCGGGCCATCCGGGCACACCGTCGTGACCGGTCAGCGCAGGTGGGGTACACCGATGTCCGGCTGACCGCGGTTGACGGCGTCGCACCCCGAGACATTCCCCGATTCCGAGCCTTTGGGAGCTGCAATCGTGACCACATCAGAGAAACCGACTGTCCTCATCGCGGAGAAGCTCGCGCCCTCCACGCTGAGTGTGTTCGGGGACGAGGTGGAGGTCCAGCATGTGGACGGCACCGATCGTCCCGCTCTGCTCGAGGCCGTGAAGACCGCCGACGCGCTGCTCGTGCGCTCGGCGACGAAGGTCGACGCGGAGGTGTTCGCGGCGACCAGCAGGCTCAAGGTCGTGGCCCGCGCCGGCGTCGGGCTCGACAACGTCGAGGTGCCCGCGGCGACCGAGCGCGGCGTCCTGGTCGTCAACGCGCCCACGTCCAACATCGTCTCCGCCGCCGAGCACGCCGTCGCGCTGCTGCTCGCGGTGGCGCGGCGCGTACCGGCCGCCGACCAGAGCCTGCGCGGCGGCGAGTGGAAGCGCAGCTCGTACTCCGGCGTCGAAATCAACGGCAAGACCGTCGGCGTGGTGGGCCTCGGCAAGATCGGCCAGCTCTTCGCGCAGCGCATCGCCGCGTTCGGCACCGAGGTCATCGCCTACGACCCGTACGTCTCGGCGGCGCGCGCCGCACAGCTCGGCATCGAGCTGGTGAGCCTCGACGAACTGCTCGAGCGCGCCGACGCCATTTCCATCCACCTGCCGAAGACGCCGGAAACCAAGGGCCTCATCAACGCCGAGGCGCTGAAGAAGACCAAGCCCGGCGTGATCATCGTGAACGCGGCGCGCGGCGGCCTCGTCGTCGAGGAGGACCTCGCGGAGGCCGTCCGCTCCGGCCACGTCGGCGGTGCGGGCGTGGACGTGTTCGTGACCGAGCCGACCACGGCCAGCCCGCTGTTCGAGCTGCCGAACGTCGTGGTGACCCCGCACCTCGGCGCCTCGACCGCCGAAGCGCAGGACAGGGCGGGCACGGACGTGGCCAAGTCGGTGCTGCTCGCGCTCCGCGGCGACTTCGTGCCCGACGCGGTGAACGTGGCCGCGGGCGGCACGGTCGGCGAGGAGGTGCGCCCGTTCCTGCCGCTCGCGCAGAAGCTCGGCACCGTGCTCGCCGCGCTGAGCCAGAACGCGCCTTCGTCGGTGACCGTGGTGGTGCGGGGCGAACTGTCCGGTGAGGACGTCAGCGTGCTGCCGCTCGCCGCGCTGCGCGGGGTGTTCTCCGGGGTGGTCGAGGACCAGGTCACCTTCGTCAACGCGCCGCGGCTCGCGGAGGAGCTCGGCGTGCACGTCGAGGTCGTCACCGAGCCGGAAAGCCCGAACCACCGCAGCCTCGTCACGATCAAGGCGGTCCACGCCGACGGCACCACGCTCACCGTGTCCGGTGCGGTCACCGGCAAGGACGAGGTCGAGAAGCTGGTGGAGGTCAACGGCCGCTCGTTCGACATCCGCGCCGAGGGCAACGTGCTGCTGCTCGAATACCCCGACCGGCCGGGCATCATGGGCCGCGTCGGCACCCTGCTCGGCGAAGCGGGCATCAACATCGCGGCCGCGCAGATCAGCCAGACCACCGACGCCGACGCCGTGATGCTGCTGCGCGTCGACCGCCCGGTGGACGCGCACCTGCTCGAGCCGATCGGCGCCGCCGTCGGCGCCAACACGATCCGCGCGGTGAAGTTCGACTGACGCGGTTTCGGCTGACGCGGCGGCGTCCGCGGCGCCTCGGCTCGCCCGAGCCGGGGCGCCGTGCTGCGCTCACCCGATAGGATGATGTGCAGCGAATGGCGTACGCCACATCGCCGATGCCCCGAATGGGCTGAAAAACGCCGTCAACTGACCGAATGGCGGGTGGTGCCGTTACCCGGTCGAGTGTCTCGTACAGCGGGATCATGAGGCATAAGGGTGGTGCGGCTTCGGGGAATTGACGACGGCCGGTAACCTGCCGTCGCTGGAGTTTCTTGCGGATGGGGCGTTCGGACTGCCGGATGACCCCGGTCGACGGAGGTGTGTGGATGCGGCTCGCTGTGATCCCAGGTGACGGGATCGGGCCCGAGGTGGTCACCGAGGCGCTGAAGGTGCTTGGCGAGGTCGCACCGACGGCGGAGATCACCAACTACGATCTCGGCGCCGCGCGATGGCATTCCACCGGCGAGCTGCTGCCCGAGTCCGTTCTCGGCGAGCTCCGCCAGCACGACGCGATCCTGCTCGGCGCGGTCGGCGATCCGACGGTGCCCAGCGGCATCCTCGAGCGGGGCCTGCTGCTGCGGCTGCGGTTCGAGCTCGACCACCATGTGAACCTGCGGCCGGCCAAGCTGTACCCGGGGGTGCGCGGCCCGCTCGCCGACACCAGCGAGATCGATATGATCGTGGTCCGCGAAGGCACCGAGGGCCCGTACGCGGGCAACGGCGGCCTGCTGCGCAAGGACACCGAGCACGAGATCGCCACCGAGGTCAGCGTCAACACCGCGTTCGGTATCCGCCGCGTGGTCGTGGACGCGTTCAACCGCGCGGAGCAGCGCCCCCGCAAGCACTTGACGTTGCTGCACAAGACGAACGTGCTCGAGCACGCGGGTTCGCTGTGGTCGCGGATCGTCGAAGAGGTCTCGCTCGAACACCCCGAAGTGACCGTCGCCTATTCCCATGTGGACGCCGCGACGATCCACCTGGTGACCGACCCCTCGCGGTTCGACGTGATCGTCACCGACAACCTGTTCGGCGACATCATCACCGATCTCGCGGCCGCGGTCACCGGGGGCATCGGGCTCGCCGCGAGCGGGAACCTCGACATCACCCGCCGGAACCCGAGCATGTTCGAGCCGGTGCACGGCAGCGCGCCGGACATCGCCGGGCAGGGGCTCGCGGACCCGACCGCCGCGGTGCTGTCGGTGTCGCTGCTGCTCGACCACCTCGGGCAGAAGGAGGCCGCGCGCCGTATCGAAGCGTCGGTGGCCTTCGACCTGGCGACCCGCGACCAGAACTCGCCCGGTGCCACGCACGCGATCGGCGACCGGCTCGCCGCGCTCGTCTCCTCGAACGCTCGCGGCGCCGTCTGATCCTTCTTCGACGAAAGTGGCCTCGCACCTTCCTGGTGCGGGGCCATTTTTCGTGCCTGGCTGAGGGTGGGCCCGCCCGTGCCCCGAAGGCGGCTCCTCTACAGGTTGGGCGGGGCCGCGTATTCCCCGAAGGCCACCCTCGGGGCGTCCAGCGTCACGATTTCGGCCCTCGCGGCGGGCGGCCATTTCGGCGCCCGTCCCCGAAGGTGGCCTTCGGGGCGCTAGACGCCGCGAACTCCACCCTCGCACCAAACTCGTGTTGCCCGCGCTGGCCCGGCCGTGCCCCGAAGGTGACATTCAGGGAACTGAGCGCCCCGAAAGTCACCTTCGGGGCATGCGGGATCGGAGTCGGCTCGGTCGGGTGAACGGCATCCCGCGATGCGGGAATCTTCGACCAGGGTGTGGAAGTGCGCGCGGGGGTGTGGCATCATCGCGTCGTGGCTTCCTTCAGCATCATTATTGAGCAGCGCGCCGGATAGGTGCTCCCGCAGGAGCATCCGGCGCGCAAACCTCTCGCATCCATGCGGGAGGTTTTTTGTTTGCCATGAAGCCTTTTCGCCCACCACGCCTAGGAGAGCACCGTGACCCGCAAGGAGCCGGCCGATACCCCGCTCGGCGACGATTTCCACCTCTACGACACGACCCTGCGCGACGGGGCGCAGCGGGAGGGGATCTCGTACTCGGCCACCGACAAGCTGGCCGTGGCGCGGTTGCTCGACGAGCTCGGGGTCGGCTTCATCGAGGGCGGGTGGCCGGGCGCGCTGCCGAAGGACACGGAGTTCTTCGCCAGGGCCGCGAAGGGGGAGCTGGCGCTCAAGCACGCCGCGCTCGTCGCCTTCGGGGCCACGCGGAAGGCGGGCGCGAAAGCGAGTGAGGACAAGCAGGTCCGCGCGCTGCTCGACTCGCAGGCCCCGGTGGTGACGCTGGTGGCCAAATCGGACTTGCGCCACATCGAACGCGCGCTGCGGGTCGACGTGGACGAGGCGTGCGCGATGGTCCGCGACACGGTGTCCTTCCTCGTCGGTGAGGCCCGCCGCGTTTTCCTTGACGCGGAACACTTCTTCGACGGCTACGCGTACGATCCGGACACTTCGCTGCGCGTGCTCGACGCGGCCGCGACGGCGGGCGCGGACGTCGTGGTGCTGTGCGACACCAACGGCGGGCAGCTTCCGCTCGGGCTCGCCGAAACGGTCCGCGAGGTGGCGGATCGCACCGGGTTCCGGCTCGGGATCCATTGCCAGGACGACACTTCGTGCGCGGTGGCGAACAGCGTCGCCGCGGTTCAGGCCGGCGCGACGCACGTCCAGTGCACCGCGAACGGCTACGGCGAACGGGCGGGCAACGCCGATCTGTTCGCCGTGACGGGAAACCTGGTGACCAAGCTCGGGATGGAGGTGCTCCCGACCGGAGGCGCCGCCGAGCTTTCCCGCGTCTCCCATGCCCTTGCCGAAATCGCGAACATCGCACCCGACACCCACCAGGCCTACGTCGGGTCTTCGGCCTTCGCCCACAAGGCGGGGCTGCACGCGAGCGCGATCAAGGTGGATCCGTTGCTGTACAACCACATCGATCCAGCTTCTGTCGGCAACGACATGCGGGTACTGGTCACCGAGATGGCCGGCAGGGCCAGTCTCGAGCTCAAGGGACGTGAGCTCGGGGTCGATCTTGCCGGCCAGCCCGAAGCGCTCACGAGCGCGGTCAACAAGGTGAAGCGGCTCGAAGCGGGCGGTTGGTCGTTCGAAGCGGCCGATGCCTCGCTGGAGTTGTTGCTGCGCCGCGAAGTCGACGGCCCGCAGAACCGCGTGCTCGACAACCCGCCGTTCGAGCTGGAGTCCTACCGCGTGGTGCTCGACCACCGCTCCGACGGCGAGGTGGTGTCCGAGGCCACGGTGAAGGTGCACGTCGCGGGGCAGCGCGTGATCGCGACGGCGGAAGGGAACGGCCCGGTGCACGCGCTGGACGCCGCGCTGCGCCAGGCGCTCAGCCCGCACCTGTCCTGGTTGGACACCGTTGAGCTGGCCGACTACAAGGTGCGCATCCTGCCGGGCCACCCCGGCACGGACGCGGTCACGCGCGTGCTCGTGGAAACCACCGACGGCAGTCGCGAGTGGACGACCGTCGGCGTGCACGGCAACATCGTCGAAGCGAGCTGGCTAGCCCTGTACGACGCGCTGGTGCACAAGTCGCTTTCCGTGCGTGCGTAGGATGGCGGGGTGCGTCTAGCTCGAATTGCTCATCCCGGTGGTGTCGCTTTCGCTTCGGTCGAAGGGGAAGGCGACGACGCTCAGGTGCTCGAAATCGCCGAACACCCTTTCGGCAACCCCAATTTCACCGGTAAGCGGTGGCCGCTCGCCGATGTCCGGCTGCTCGCGCCGATCCTGCCGACCAAGGTGATCGCGGTCGGCCGCAATTACGCGAAGCACGCGGCCGAGTTCGGCAACGAGGTGCCGTCGGACCCGATGCTGTTCATCAAGCCGTCCACCACGGTGATCGGCCCGAACGTGGCGATCAAGCGCCCGTCCGGCGTCGGCAGGGTCGACTTCGAGGGCGAGCTGGCGGTGGTGATCGGGCAGCCGGTGAAGAACGTGCCCGCCGCCCGCGCCGCGAGCGCCGTGCTCGGCTACACCGTCGCCAACGATGTCAGCGCGCGGGACCTGCAGAAGTCGGACGGCCAGTGGGGCAGGGCGAAGGGCTTCGACACCTTCTGCCCGCTCGGCCCGTGGATCGAGACCTCGGTGGACCCCGGCGACCTGGCGCTGAAGGCCGAGGTCGACGGCGAGCTGAAGCAGGACGGCCGCACCTCCGACCTGGTGCACAAGGTGCCGGAGCTGGTGGAGTTCGTGTCGCGGGTGATGACCCTGCTGCCGGGCGACATCATCCTCACCGGCACCCCGGAGGGCGTCGGCCCGATCGAGGCAGGCCAGCAGGTGTCCATCACGATCGAGGGCATCGGCACCCTGACGAACCCGGTCCAGGACGCCTGACCCCCGTTTTCCGCCCCAATAGGCCACCTTCGCGCGCGCCGGGTGCAACGCCCCGAAGGTGGCTTTCCGGGCATCTACCGCCCCGAAGGTCACCTTCGGGGCAACCGGGCCGGGCGCGAGGACCGGGGTCAGGCGGGTTCTTGGGCGCGGCGGGCGAAGCCGGGGGCGTGTTCGGGCCGGAACCCGATGCCGAGCAGCCTCGCCGGGATGACGGTGAGCCGGGGGAACCGGCCGAGCAGCGCGATCATCGCCGGCGGCGGGCCGTTGCGCTTGCCAGCCATCACCGGCCGCATCACGGTCCGGTGCAGGAGCCGTTGCAGGCCCTGCACCAGCATCGTCGGCAGCAGCCGCCGCGAGCGGACCTTCGCCAGCTCGGCGCCGGTGACCCCGCCGCGGCGCAGCGGGTCGGCCAGCAGCGTCGCCGCGGCCACGGCGTCCTGCACCGCGAGGTTGATCCCGACGCCGCCGACCGGTGACATCGCGTGCGCCGCGTCGCCGATGCAGAGCAGGCCCTCGCGGTGCCAGGTGTGCAGCCGGTTCAGTCGCACGTCGAGGAACTTCACGTCGTCCATGGTGGCCAGCTCGTCCATCCGATCGGCGAACTCGGGGCACGCCTCGACGACGTTCTCCCGGAACGCTTCCAAGCCCTGCGCCCGCAGGTCCTCGCCCTTGGGGCTGAGGTAGGCGACCTGGAAGTAGCCCTGGCGGGGCAGTGGCACCGCGAACCGGCGGTTGCGCATCCTCGGCGTCAGCATGCCGTCGCCCTCGTTCTCGCCGCGGGAGATCCGGAACCACCACGCGTCGAAGGGGCAGTCGTACTCCTTCGGTTCCAGCGCCGCCTCGCGCCGCGCCAGCGACCAGCGGCCGTCCGCGGCGATCACCAGGTCCGCCCGCAGTTCGCCGTCGGTGCCCCCGCTGCGGTACCGCACCCCGGCGACCCGGCCGCGTTCGCGGAGGAGCCCGGTCATCTCGGTGCTCATCCGCAGGGTGAACGTCGGTTCCTTCATAGCCGATTCGGCGAGCAGGTCGAGGAAGTCCCACTGCGGCACCATCGCGATGTAGGGGTGCGGGACGTCGAGCCTGCTCAGGTCGGCCAGCTTCATCATGCCGCCGTCCTCGGTCGGGAACCCGGCGGCGGTCACCTCGCTGTGCGGGAGCGCGTGGAACTTCTCGCCGAGGCCCAGCTCGTCGAGCAGGGTCAGCGTCGACGGGTGCACGGTGTCGCCCCGGAAGTCGCGGAGGAAATCGGGGTGCTTCTCCAGCACCGTCACCTCGACACCGGCCCTGGCCAGCAGCAACCCGGTCACCATCCCGGCGGGACCGCCGCCGACGACCACGCAGCTCGTGCGCTCGGTCATCTCGATCACCCCTCTTATTCATCACTCGTTGAATAAGTTCAGGATGCCCCGGGGGATTGGGTGCGTCAAGCTTCGCGGCGATGGATACGCTGATCGGGCTATGACTGAGACTTCCGCGGTACGCGCGCGCTTCTGCCCCTCGCCGACCGGCACCCCGCACGTCGGGCTGATCAGGACGGCCCTGTTCAACTGGGCCTTCGCCCGCCATCACGGCGGCAAGCTGGTCTTCCGCATCGAGGACACCGATGCGGCGCGCGACTCGCAGGAGTCCTACGAACAGCTGCTCGACGGGCTGCGCTGGCTCGGGATCGACTGGGACGAAGGCCCCGAGGCCGGCGGCGACTATGGTCCGTATCGGCAGAGCGAGCGCCGCGAGGTCTACGCCGACGTCGCCGCCAAGCTGCTGGCGGCTGGCGAGCTGTACGAGGCGTTCTCCACCAACGAAGAGGTGGAAGCCCGCCGCAAGGCCGCGGGGCAGGACCCGAAGCTCGGCTACGACAACTTCGACCGCGACCTCACCGACGCCCAGCGCGACGCGTACCGCGCCGAGGGCAGGACGCCCGTGCTGAGGCTGCGCATGCCGGCCGAGGACCTCGGCTGGACCGACCTCGTGCGCGGCGAGATCAGCTTCCCCGCCGGGACCATTCCGGACCCGGTGCTGGTGCGCGCCAACGGTGACCCGCTCTACACGCTGACGAACCCCGTCGACGACGCGCTCATGCGGATCACCCACGTGCTGCGCGGCGAGGACCTGCTGCCGTCGACGCCGCGTCAGATCGCGCTCTACGCCGCACTGCGTCGCGTCGGCGTCGCGGAGTTCACGCCCGAGTTCGGCCACCTGCCGTACGTGATGGGCGAGGGCAACAAGAAACTGTCCAAACGCGACCCTTCTTCGAATCTCTTCAACTACCGCGATCGCGGGTTCATCCCGGAGGGCCTGCTCAACTACCTGGCGCTGCTGGGCTGGTCCATCGCCGACGACCGGGACGTGTTCAGCGTCGCCGAACTGGTCGAGGCGTTCGAAATCACCAAGGTGAGCGCGAATCCCGCGCGGTTCGACGTCAAGAAGGCCGAGGCCATCAACGGAACGCACGTCCGCGCGCTCGATGTGGACGATTTCACCGGTCGCGTCGTGCCGTACCTGACCGCGGCCGGCGTGCTCCCCGCCGAGCCGTCCGCCGAGCAGCTCGCGGTGCTGCGCGCCATCGCGCCGCTGGTGCAGGAGCGCGTCACGGTGCTCTCCGACGCGGTCGAGATGGTGCGTTTCCTTTTCCTGGACGAGGAAACCTTCGCGCCAGAGGAAGTGTCGGCGGCGAAGGCGCTCGGTCCCGACTCCGAACCGGTGCTGCGCGCGGCGATCGAATCGCTCGAGGCGCTGCCGTGGTGGGAGACGCCCGCGATCGAGGAAGCGCTCAAGGACGCGCTCGTCGAACGACTGGGTCTCAAGCCCCGCAAGGCTTTCGCACCCGTTCGTGTCGCCGTGACCGGACGTACGGTTTCCCCGCCCCTGTATGAATCCATGGAGTTGCTCGGTCGTGAGCGGACGCTCGGCAGGCTTCGCCGCGCGGTGAACGTCCACTAGGGGTAGAGCGGAAATCCCGGATGGGACGACGGTTTATCACCTCGTTGGACGAATACGCTTAGCTCATCAGTGGCCTAGCCTCGCTGGGTGGAACTCGCGCAGACCTCGGTCGCCCCGGAAAAGACCACACTCGACCCGTGGTCGCCGCCCACTTTGCGGCTGGTCTGCCTTGACATCGATGACACCCTCATCGATTTCAGTGCGGCGAGCGGGTTCGCGCTCGCCGCACTGATCGGCAGGGGCGACATGTGGCCGTTGTGGGAGCGGGTCACCGACGCGCACGTGGCGATGGTCGTCGCGGGCGAGCTGGACTACGCGTCCATGCACCACCGGCGCACGCAGTGCTTCCTCGCCGAGCTCGGAGTCTTCCTCGACGCGGCCGACGTCACCGTGTTCGAACTGCGCCGCAAGGAGATCCTGAGACAGTCGTGGCGGCTGTTCGACGACGTGCTGCCCTGCCTGGAATGGCTGCGGGCGGCGGGCGTGCGGCTGGCCGCGGTGACGAACGCCTCCGGCGCCCACCAGCGCGCGAAACTGGCGGACCTCGGGCTGGCCGGGTACTTCGACCACGTCGCGATCGCGGGGGAGGTCGGCGTCGCGAAACCCGATCCGGTGATCTTCCACTCAGTATGCGCCTCGGTCGGCTGCGATCCGGCCGAGGCGGCGCACGTAGGGGACAAGCTGGGCGTCGACGCGGTCGGAGCCCGCGACGCCGGGCTCGGCGCCGTCTGGCTGGACAGGGCCGGATGTGACGACGTTGACGTCCCGCGCGGCGTGCACGTCGTCTCCGGCCTCGACGAGCTGCCGGAACTCCTGGTCAGCGAGTTCGCGAGGCTGGGCATCCCCGCCCAGCGGTGAGCGGCTCGGCCCCCGCGTTCCGGGCCCACGAGGGCGTGGTCTAGTATTTCTTCCCGGCGGTGCTGATCCGGCCGAGGCTGGATCGGGACTCGTTGGGGTATGGTGTAATCGGCAGCACGACTGATTCTGGTTCAGTTAGTCTAGGTTCGAGTCCTGGTACCCCAGCTGCAGAGGGAAAAACTGGTTCTGGTAAGTTCTCTCTCGCAGCACAGAGAAACAACTGAAGAAATTCCTAGCCCCCGTCGTCTAGCGGCCTAGGACGCCGGCCTCTCACGCCGGTAGCGTGGGTTCGAATCCCATCGGGGGTACATACAGCATCTACACTTTCGGCGCTGTCTGCGAATGCAGGCGGCGCCGTAGTTGTGTGATGCCCTGCCATGACACTCCTCGTGTTGTCGCTGATCCGGTCCGCTGCTTCGGCGATGGCAGGCGGCTGCGGCAAGGTTGGCCAGTTCGGTCTCAACCGCGGTCTTTCCGATTTCCCACTCGTTGTAGGTGCGGCGGAGTCCCTTGGTGAAGGGGGTCGTCGGGTGCGCCGTCGGCGGCTTGCCGGAGGAGCGATCCCTGACGGGTCTCGATCTCGGTCAGCTTGCGGCGAAGCCGTTCCTGATCGGTGTGGCGCTGTCGTCGGGCGTGATCGTCGACAGCGCCGAGATCGGTGGCCAGGATGTGAGCAGGGTCAACGGACCTCGCGGAGGTCACGGCGGAGGGATGATTCAGCGGATTTCGAGAGTCTTTGTGCCCTATCGGAGAGTGGGACGTGCGATGAGGGTGGGGGCTCGGTCGAAGAAAGGTGCGCCGGTGTCGGACAAGGGGGGCTCGCGGTTGCCGCGCGAGGTGTACGAGCGCGAGTTGCTTCGGCTCCAGGGCGAGCTGGTGAAGCTGCAGGAATGGGTGCGCCACGACGGCGCGCGGCTGGTCGTGGTGTTCGAAGGCAGGGACGCCGCGGGCAAGGGGAGCACGATCAAGCGGTTCACCGAGCATCTCAACCCCCGCGTGGTGCGGATCGCGGCGTTGCCGACGCCGACCGATCGGGAGCGGACCCAGTGGTACTTCCAGCGGTACGTCGAGCAACTGCCCGCGGCGGGGGAGATCGTGCTGTTCGACCGCAGCTGGTACAACCGCGCGGGCGTCGAGCGGGTGATGGGTTATTGCACTCCGGAGGAGCACCGGCGGTTCCTGCAGCAGTGCCCGATCTTCGAGCGCCTGCTGGTCGATGACGGCATCTTGTTGCGCAAGTACTGGTTCTCGGTGAGCGCCGCGGAGCAGGAGCGCCGGTTCCGGGCCAGGCTGAAGGATCCGATGCGGCGCTGGAAGCTGTCTACTGTGGACATCGAGTCGATCTCTCGCTGGGAGGACTACTCGCGGGCGAAGGACGAGATGTTCGTGCACTCCGATATCGCGGAATCACCGTGGCACGTGGTGGAAAGCGAAGACAAGCGCCGCGGTCGGATCAACATGATCGCGCACTTGCTGTCGAGCGTGCCGTACCGCGAGGTGCCGCGCCAGGCGGTTTCGTTGCCGCCTCGGCCCTCGCTGACCGGGTACGCGAGAACCGAGCGGAGCCTGCAGACCGCCATTCCCGACCACGCCGCGACGCTGGCGGACTGAGCGCTCAGGTCTCCGGGTCCCGCACGTACTCGTCCAGCGCGCGCTTTCTGGCGTTTTCGGCGATGGTCATGAGGATCGCGGTGTGCACGGAGCCGATGAACGGGCTCGCGATCCGCCAGTAGCGGCGGAACTTCACCCAGCTCGCGGGATCGGTGAGCTGGACGCGGCTGTGCACGGTGAGCAGTGCCCGGTGCGGGCCGTAGGGACGCGTCGCGATCGCCATCACCACTTTCCCGTAGCCGGGTTCGTCGAAGGTGTCGAAATCCGCGTCGTCGAGTTCGCGCCAGTCGACGACCGGTCGCCAGAACTTGCCGACGGCACCGATCGCGAACTCCTGTCCCGGCCGCTCGCCCAGCAGCGACCACGCGGAGCCCGTCGTCATGTCGTCGATGGTCATCCGGGTCGGGACGCGCGGAAGACCATGCTGTCTGGCCATCCGGCGTTCCGGTATCGCGCGCACCCACGTCGCCAGCGATGCGATGCCACCCCGGACCTCGGTGTAGTCGAGCTCGCGTGCGGCCGCGTAGGTCACCGGCGCCGGGGCGTCGGCGATGCGGTGCCGCACCAGTTCGAAGTGGTGGTGCGGCAGGACCGCGTCGATCAGAAGGATCCGGGGCTGTGCCGCGTCGTCGGCCATGTCGTGGTCTCCTTCGGAAAGGTTTCTGGCGCCGGGGTGCCGATCCGGATCGCGGGGACACCGGCGAACTCGCCGGGACGATGCGTGACGATCAGGGCAGCGCGGTTCGCGGTGCTCGCCGTGATGTCCGCGGCGAGCGCGCTCGCCGTCGGGGCATCGAGATGTGCGGTCGGTTCGTCGAAGATCATCATCGGGCGATCGGCGAGGAGGACCCTGGCGACGGCGAGGCGCTGGCGTTCGCCACCGGACACCGGTGTGCCGTGGGTGCCAAGCGCGGTGTCGAGCCCTTCAGGGAGCGAGTCGAGCCAGCGCCCGAGCCGGGCCCGCCCGAGGCAGTCTCGCAGTTCGGCGTCGGTGGAACCGGGTTTCGCGAAGCGCAGGTTCTCTCGGAGCGTGCTGTCGAACAGGTGCGCGTCGGAATCGCACCAAGCCAGTTGGGCGCGCACGGAATCACCGGAGAACAACTGGGCGTCGGAGCCGTCGAGCAGTACGCGGCCCCGCGCCGGGTCGAGGTACCGCATGAACGCGGCGACGAGCGTGCTCTTCCCGGCACCCGAACGCCCGGTCAGCACGAGCTGGCGGGTGGCGACGAGGTCGACGTCGTGTACCGCGTCGGTGGTCGACCCCGGCCAGCGAACGGACAGGTGGTCGGCGGCCAGGGTGGCCGCGGCGGCCGCACGCCGGGGAGCCGCGGGTTCGGCGGCCGTGGCCGGCGCCGCGTCGAGCTCGGCAAGGCGCACGGCGGATTCACGGGAACCGATGAGGCGTTGCGCGGCTTCGGGAAGCCCGGCGACGAGCTCGGCGGTCGCGAGCGGCGTGAGGGCGAGCACCGCCAGCGCCGGGCCGGGCAGAGTGCCGGTCCGGAGCGCGGCGATGCCGAGCATCAGGCAGGCCAGCGAGGCGAGACCGACGCCGAGAGCGCCGATCCCGGAGCCGAGCCCGCGGCTTAGCGCGCTGCGCTTGGCGTCGGTGACCAGTTCCGCCTCGCGTTCGCGAAGCACGGCGTGGCGGCTGTCCGCCGCGTCGAAGGCGATGAGCTCGGCGGAGGCGTGAAGCAGTTCCACGATGCCGGTGGTCACGGCGCCGCGCCGGGTCGCCGTGCGGCGTTCCGCGTGGCGGGACGCCACGGCGGCGACCGCGGGGGCCACGAGGGCGGCGAGCGCGAAACCGATGGCGGCGGCGATCCCGGCCGACGGGGAGAGTAGTCCCAGGCCGGTCGCCGTCGCGGCGAGCACCAGGAACACCGAAACACCGGGGACGAGACCGCGGACGAGCACGTCCTGCTGGCTGTCCACATCGGACACCATGCGCTGTAGGAGTTCACCTCGCCGCAGGCGCGCGGTGGTCGCGGGGCCGATCCTGAGGAGCTGTTCCCACACCCGGACCCGCAGCTCCGTCATTGCTCGCAGCGCGACGTCGTGGGAGGCCAGTCGTTCGACGTAGCGCAAGATGCCCTTCGCCAGGCCGAACGCCCGTACCGCCACGATCGCGACCATCAGGCTGAGCACGGGCGGGTGGAGCGCGGCGCTCGAGATGAGCCAGGACGACGTCGCGGTGAGCGCGACCCCGCAGGCGAGCGCGGCCGTCGCGGCGAGGCAGGCGAGCACCAGCCGGGTCCGATGTGGACGGATGGCCGCCAGCAGCGGCGACCACGGCGAGCGCTGGACGGCCGGGCGGGTGCCCGCCGGTTCGGCCGGAAGGGCGTGCGCGGTCGCGGCTGGTTCCGGGGCGTCCGCGGCGTTCGCGGGAACGGGGCGGTCGGCGGCAGGACCGGGCAGCCGGATCACCCGGTCGCACCGCGCGAGCACGGAGCTGTGGTGGGTCACGATGATCGCGGTCCGGCCCGCCAGCATCCCGGGCAGCCGGTCGAGGATGACGGCTTCGGTCTCGGCGTCGATCCCTTCGGTGGGTTCGTCGAGCAGGAGGATCGGCCGGTCGAGCAGGATCGCGCGGGCGAGCGCGACGCGGCGGCGCTGCCCGGTGGACAACCCGGCGCCCAGTTCGCCGACCGGGGTGGTCAGCGGCAGGTCGAGCGCGGCCGCGGCGGCCGCGCGCCGCAGATCCTCCTCGGGGGCGTCCGGGGCGCCGAGCCGCACGTTGTCCGCGACGGTCCCGGCTACCAGGTTCGGCTGCTGGGGTACCCAGGCGATCCGCGCCAGCCAGGCCGCGCGGTCGAGGTCGCCGATCTCGGCACCGTCCACTGTGGCATGTCCGCGGTCGGGGCGGCGCCAGCCGAGCAGCAGGTCGAGCAGGGTGCTCTTGCCCGCGCCGCTGGAACCGGCGATCCCGACGACCTCACCTGGTTCGACGCGCAGATCCAGCCCGTCGAGGACGCGGCCCGAGCGTCCGTCGACGGTCACGCCGTCCAACCGGAGCGCGGTGCCCTCGGGAACCGGGACCGGTTCGCCGGAACGGCCGTCTTCGGTGAGCGCGACGATGTCCTCCGCGGCCGCGAGCCCTTCCGCGCTGTCGTGGAAGCGGGCACCGACCGCGCGCAGCGGCAAGTACACCTCCGGGGCCAGGATCAGCACGACCAGCGCGGTGTGGAGGTCGAGTTCGCCGGCGAGCAGGCGGAGCCCGATCGACACGGCGACGACCGCGACCGACAGCGTCGCCAGCAGTTCGAGCGCCAGCGCGGACAGGAACGCGACCCGCAGGGTGCGCATGGTCTGCGCGCGGTACCGCTCGGTGATCTCCCGCAGCGACCGGGTCTGCTCGCGCGCCCTCCCGAACGCGGTGAGCACGGTGAGCCCGGCGACCAGGTCCAGGAAGTGGTTGCCCAGCAAGGAAAGCGTGCGCCACTGGCGGCGTACGTCACGCCGGGTGTAGAGGCCGATGAGGATCATGAACACCGGGATCAGCGGCACCGTGACGCCGATGATCACGGCGGCCACCCAGTCCGCGAGCAGGATCCGGGCGCCGATCGTCACCGGGACGATCGCCGCGATCAGCAGCTGCGGCAGGTAGCGGGCGAAGTACCCGTCGAGCTTGTCGACGCCCCGCGTGGCGAGGGTGGCGAGTTCGGCGGGGGAGCGGTGGCTCCCGCGCGGGCCGCGGCGCAGTGCGGCGTCGACGACCGACTCGCGCAGCTGGGAGAGCACGCGCGCGGCGGCGTGGTGCGCGGTCGTTTCCGAAAGCCACGCCACGGTCGCCCTGCCCAGCACGACGGCGGCGAGCATCGTCAGCGGGACCGCCAGTGCGGTGAGCCCGTCGCCGTCGAGGAACGCGCGGGTGATCGCCGTGGCGAGGAATTCCGCCTGCACGATCACCAGCGCCGCGGTGGCCGCGCCCAGCACCGCGCAGGCCGCGATGAACGGCCTGGCGGAGGCGGCGTGGCGGAGCAGCTTCGGGTCGAGCGGGCGCATCACTTTCCCGCCGGCAGGCCCGCGGACGCGGGGATCGAGGAGAGGCTGACGCGCTTGCGGAACACCCAGTAGGTCCAGCCCTGGTAGAGGAGCACGATCGGGGTGAACGCGACCGCCACCCAGGTCATGATCCCGAGCGTGTAGGGCGTCGACGCGGCGTTGGTCGTGGTGAGGCTGTTGGCGGGATCGGTCGTCGAAGGCAGGACGTCCGGGTAGAGCGCGGTGAACAGGGTCGCGGTGGTGGCCACGATGGCGGCAGCGGTGCACACGAACGCCCAGCCGTCGCGTTCGTTCATGCCGGTGAGCACACCCGCGATCAGGGCGGCCGCGGCGGCGAGCGCGGCGAGCCACGTCCAGCCGCCGTGCTCGACGGCGGTCCAAGCGAGGAAGCCGCCGCCGAACAGGATGGCCGCGTAGCCGAGCGGCTGCACGAGCCGGTTCGCGCGGTAGCGCAGCCCGTCGGTCGTCTTCAGGGCGAGGAACACCGCGCCGTGCAAGGAAAACAGGCTCAGCGTGGCCAGACCGCCGAGCAGGGCGTACGGGTTGAGCAGGGTGAAGAACGTGCCGGTGAAGTGATGGGTGGCGTCGAGCGGCACCCCGTGCACGATATTGCCAAACGCCACTCCCCACAGCAGCGCCGGTACGGCGGAACCCGCGATGATCGCGACGTCCCAGCCCCTGCGCCAGCGGGCGCTGTCGATCTTGCCGCGGAATTCGAACGCCACGCCGCGCACGATCAGTGCGACCAGGATGACGAGCAGGGCGAGGTAGAACCCGGAGAAGAGGTTCGCGTACCACAACGGGAAGGCCGCGAAGGTGGCGCCGCCCGCGACGAGCAGCCACACCTCGTTGCCGTCCCACACCGGGCCGATGGTGTTGATCAGCACCCGTCGTTCGGTGTCGGTGCGGCCGAGCGCGCCGAGCAGCACGCCGACGCCGAAGTCGAAGCCTTCGAGCACGAAGTACCCGGTCCACAGGACCGCGATGAGCAGGAACCAGATGTCGGTGAGGGCCATGGTCACTCCAGGCGGTCAGTAGGCGAAGGCGGCTGGGCGCGGTTCGGATCCGGTCTCGTCCGGCGGCGCCTCGGGTTCGGGCGGCCCCGCCTTCGCGTACCGGACCATGAGCACGCCATCGACGACCGCGAGGACTCCATAAAGGACGGTGAAGACGATCAGCGAGGTGAGGACCGTGCCCGCGGACACCGTGGGCGACACCGAATCGGCGGTCTTGAGCACACCGAACACCGACCAGGGCTGGCGGCCCATTTCGGTGAAGATCCAGCCGACGCTGTTGGCCAGGAACGGCAAGGCGATCGAGGCCACCGCGGCGGGGTAGAACCAGCGGCCCGCCGGCGTCCGGCCGCGGCGGAACAGCCACAGGCCGACCGCGGACAGCAGGGCCGACAGGAACCCGAAGCCGATCATGAACCGGAACGTCCAGTAGGTGGTCGGGATGTTCGGGCGGTAGTCACCGGGCCCGTACTTCTGCTGTTCGGCGGTTTGCACGTCGTTGATGCCCTCGACCTCTCCGTCGAAGCTGCCGGTCGCCATGAACGACAGGATCCTGGGCACGCGGATGCTGAACTTCTCCTGCGAGCCGTCGAGCGAGCCGATGGTGAACAACGAGAACGATGCGGGAGCGACGGTGTCGTAGAGCGCTTCCGCGGCCGCCATCTTCATCGGCTGCTGCTCGGTCATCAGCCGGGCCTGGAGGTCACCGGTGACGATCACGCCGAGGCTCGCGATGAGCGCCGTCACCAGCGCCAGGCGCATCGACGGCCGGAACACCTCCGGCGAGCGCTTCCGCTTGAGCTGCCAGGCGCTGATCCCCACCACGAACATGCCCGCGGTGAGGAAGCAGGCGGTGATGGTGTGCGCGAACGCGCCGACCGCGGTCGAGTTCGTCAGCAGCGCGCCGAAGTCGGTCAGTTCGGCGCGGTGCGTGGCCGGGTCGACCTGGTAGCCGACGGGGTGCTGCATCCACGAGTTGGCGGCGAGGATGAAGTACGCCGAGAGCACGGTCCCGATCGCGGCGATCCAGATCGTGGCCAGGTGCAGCCGTTTCGGCAGCCGGTCCCAGCCGAAGATCCATAGGCCGAGGAAGGTGGATTCGAGGAAGAACGCCAGCAGCCCTTCGATGGCCAGCGGCGCGCCGAAGATGTCGCCGACGAAGGTGCTGTAATCGCTCCAGTTCATGCCGAACTGGAACTCCTGCACGATCCCCGTCGCCACGCCCATCGCGAAGTTGATCAGGAACAGCTTGCCCCAGAACTTCGTCATGCGGCGGTACCGCTCGTTCCCGGTGCGCACCCATGCCGTCTGCATACCCGCCACCAGGAACGAAAGCCCGATGGTGAGCGGGACGAAGATGAAGTGGTACACGGTGGTGATCCCGAACTGCCACCGCGCCAGGTCCAAGTTGTTCATCCGCGCTCCCGGTCACCCGTTGATCGTGTCCGTTGCAGCTTCGGCGATCGATCACCGGCGCGGAGAGGGTCCTTGGTCCCTAGCTGGCAAGACCGTCGTCCTCTGCGCGCTCCGCCGGTGACGAAGGTCCCTCGGTTTCGGGCAGTCCGGCAGCGTCGTGGCGACCTCTCGGGCGGTTTGGTGGGAGTGCGGCACAAGTCGTGACGAAGGGAGAACAGGGATGTCAGCGCTGGTTCCGAACCCGCGGTTCGCGTTGCCGAGCCTCGCGGCCTGGCTGGAGAACCCGTGGCCGTTCGCCGAGCACAACCCGGTCCGCATCGAGGAGTCCAAAGAGGACAATCAGTACGTGGTGCGTGCCGAGCTGCCCGGATTCGACCCGGAGAAGAACATCACGGTCACGGCGCACGACGGCCTGCTGACGGTACGCGCCGAACGTGAGGCGAAGGAAACCGGTGACGGCCGCAGCGAGTTCTACTACGGCACGTTCAGCCGTACCGTCTCGCTTCCGGCCGGCGCGGACGCCGACCAGATCAGTGCGAAGTACGCCGACGGGATTCTCGAGATCACCATGCCGTACTCGGAACACCCACGGGAGAAGCAGGTCAAGATCCAGGTCGAAAGGGACTGACGATCCGGTCGGGTGGGTGCGGGTGGCGCTCGCACCCACCCTCGGCGTGAGGACGGCGGATGAACTCGGTCGAACCGGCCTTCGACGCCGATCGGGAGCGCGGCACGGACAAGCTGGTGCGCGACACGCTGGCACGGTTGGCGCCGCACGGGTGCGCGGTCGAACCGCGCGGCACGGATTTCGTCGTTTCCGAAGTCCCCTCGGCGTGCGAGCGGGACCACCTGGGCGCACGGCGGCTGCTGGCCTGCGGTGCGGCCCTGTCGATCACCCGGACGGTGCTGCGGATGTTCGGCCACGACCTCGAAGTCGTGTTCCCGGACGATCCCGGCCGCCCGGACGAAGTGGCCGTGCTTCGGCAGGTGGGCACCAGGCCCCCGACACGCATCGAATGGGATCGGTACGTGGCCCTCGAACGAATGCGAAGGACCGAGCCCGACCACTTGACGCCGGCCGGGCGGGCGGTGCTGGACGCACTGGCCGCTCCTTGCGATTGGCCGGGCGTCGCGGTTTCCGTGGTCGACGACGTCACGCTCGTGGTCACGTCGGGAGTCACGCGCCGCGACCAGGTGCTCGCCGGTGCCGCGGCGCACACGGTGCGGCTCGACGCGGCGGTGGCCGGTCTCGACACCGCGTTCGTCGCCCTGACCGCACCGGATCCACCGCGGCTCACCGCTGAACTCCGGGCACTCGCCCGGCCGCACGCGCTGGTGCGCGTCGGATACGAGATCCCCGTCAACGGAGGGAAACGACGGTGACCGCTCATCTCAAGCAGGCATCGCGGCAGGCCGAGGAGCCGGACGTGGACGCCAGAGAGCCGGTCGTCCGCCTGCTGCGC
The DNA here is from genome assembly GCF_018736145.1 of Amycolatopsis sp. CA-230715. GTDB lineage: Bacteria > Actinomycetota > Actinomycetes > Mycobacteriales > Pseudonocardiaceae > Amycolatopsis. The sequence goes on along the minus strand of NZ_CP059997.1, from coordinate 1,475,662 downwards.
GATCTGCGCACGGGCACGGACGGCCTGACCGCGCGCGAAGCCGCGCGGCGTTTGGAAGTGCGGGGCCCCAACGCGTTGCCATCGCATTCGGGCCGGACGTGGCCGCTGGCGCTGCTGCGCCAGGTGGTGCACCCGCTGGCGTTGCTGTTGTGGGTCGCGGCCGCGCTGGCGTGGGTGGCGGGTACCTCGAACCTGGCGATCGCGATCGTCGGTGTGATCGTCCTGAACGGCTTGCTGGCGTTCGTGCAGGAACGGCAGGCGGAACGCGCGGTGGAGGCGCTGACCCGGTACCTGCCCGAACGCGCCGCGGTCTGCCGCGAGGGCGTGGTGCGCCCGGTCCCGGTCGCCGAACTCGTTCCCGGCGATGTGCTCGTGCTCGACGAAGGGGACCGAGTCCCCGCCGACGCGCGGCTGATCTCCGGCACGCTCGACGTGGACGCGTCGATGCTGACCGGTGAATCCGTCCCGGTGACGCGGATGGCGGACGCGGTCGACGACGCGGACCGGGCGATCGACTCGCCGGTGCTGGTGTTCAGCGGCACGGCCTGCGTCCGGGGCGGGGCGCGCGCGGTCGTGCACGCGACCGGGCGGCACACCGAGATCGGCCGGATCGCGGCGCTCACCGCCAGGGTGGGCAGGGAAGAGAGCCCGCTCGAACGCCAGGTCCGTCGCGTCGCGTGGCTCATCGCCGGGGTGGCCGTCGTGGTCGGCGTCGGATTCCTGCCACTGGGCGTGGTGGCGGGGCTGAGCTGGTCGGCGGCCTTCGTGTTCGCGATCGGTCTGCTCGTCGCGAACGTGCCGGAAGGGCTGTTGCCCACTATCACGCTCGCGCTCGCCGCCGGGGTTCGTTCGATGGCGAAGCAGGGCGCGCTCGTGAAACGGCTCTCCGCCGTGGAGACGCTCGGGTCGACCACCGTGATCTGCACGGACAAGACCGGCACCTTGACTATGAACTCGATGCGCGTGATCGAAGCGCGCGGAGCCAGCGGTGCGGTGCTGGGAGACTCGGCGTCGCTGGCGCGCGCACTCGCCCGGTGCAGCACCGCGGACCGTGAGGCGGGCACCGGAGACCCGACCGAACTCGCGCTGCTCGATTTCGCCGCGGCGCACGAAGCCGACCTCGACGTCGGTACCCGGGAAGCGGGCCGGAGGTCGTTGTACGCGTTCGATCCCCGCCTCAAGCGAATGTCGACAGTGGATGTCGTCGACGAAGTGACCTCGGTTTCCGTCAAAGGGGCTCCGGAACGAATTCTTCCACTATGTACGTCCACTGTGGACGGTTCGGGAACCGAAGTGCCGATCACCGCGGAATCACGGGCCGCGCTCACCGCGGTTGTCGAGGACATGGCGGGCAGGGCGCTGCGGGTGCTCGCGGTGGCCCGCAAGACCGTCTCCGCCGTTCCGGCCGAGCGTGCCGATGCCGAATCTTCGTTGTGCCTGCTCGGTTTCGCCGGTCTCGTGGATCCGCCTCGTGCCGAGGTCGCCGACGCGGTCGCGGCCTGCCATTCGGCCGGGGTGCGGGTGCACGTGGTGACCGGGGACAACGGCTTGACCGCGGCGGCGATCGCGCGCCAGGTCGGGATCGAGGTGTCCAGGGTGATCACCGGCGAGGAACTCCAGCGGATCCCGGAACCGGAGCTCGACGAACTGCTCACCCGCGACGGGGAGATCGTGTTCGCGCGCGCGGATCCCGAGGACAAGCTGCGGATCGCCGACGCACTGCGCGACTGCGGGGAAGTCGTCGCGATGACCGGTGACGGCGTCAACGACGCACCCGCGCTGCGCCGGGCCGACATCGGGGTGGCGATGGGGGCGGGCGGCACGGATGTCGCCAAGGAAGCCGCGACCGTCGTGCTCACCGACGACAACTTCGCCACGATCGTCGCGGGCGTCCGCGAGGGCAGGCGCGTGTTCGACAACGTGCGGAAGTTCGTGCTGTACATCTTCGCCCACGCGGTGCCGGAGGTACTGCCGTTCCTGCTGTTCGCGGTGTCCGGCGGGGCCATACCGTTGCCGTTGACGGTGCTGCAGATCCTCGCGATCGACCTCGGCACCGAGACGCTTCCCGCGCTGGCGCTCGGGCGTGAGCCCGCCGAACCGGGACTGATGGCGCGCAAGCCGCGCAAGCGGGCCGAGGGCGTGGTCACCGGGCGGATGTTGTTGCGCGCCTGGGGGATTATGGGCTTGCTGTCCGGGCTGCTCGTGCTCGTCGCGTTCTTCGCGGTCCTGCTCGCCGCCGGATGGCACCCCGGCGCGGACACCTCGGCGGGTGCGCCGCTGCACCACGCCTACCTGCAGGCGACCACCGCGAGCTTCACCGCGATCGTGTTCTGCCAGCTCGGCACCGCGTTCGCCGCGAGGACCGAACGCGTCTCGCTGCGCTCGATCGGGCTGGCCACCAACCGGCTGCTGCTGGCAGGCTGCGCGTTCGAACTCGCCTTCGCGGCCGCGTTGATCTACCTGCCGCCGCTGCAGTCGCTGTTCGGCACCGCCGCGCTCCCGGCGTGGGTGTTCGCCATGCTGCTCCCGATGCCGGTGCTGGTGTGGGGCGCCGACGAGCTGTTCCGCGGGGCCACCCGCGGCCGGGACCAACGCCGTGCCGCGAGAGGACCTTCAGCCCCATCGGGTGCGGCGGCGACCGGCGACGATGAGTCCGGTGCGGAGCGAACGACTCCGCGTTCGGGAGCGGACCACCGATGATGCCTGTATCCACCGTCCTCGACCACCAGCAGCTCGGCGTGCTCGTCCGTGCGGTGAGCCGTGCGCCGTCGGTGCACAACAGCCAGCCGTGGGAACTCGCGGTCCGGGGCGAGGAGATCGACCTGGTGCGGCGCCGGGACGTGGTGCTGCGCGTGCACGACCCCGAAGGCGCGGACAGCGATGTCTCGTGCGGCGCGGCGTGCGCGAACCTCGTACTCGCGGCGCGAAGCCTCGGCCGCGCCGCCGAGGTCGAGTTGTTCGGTGCGGGGCTGGTGGCCGCGACCGTCCGCGTCGGCGCGCCGGAACCGGCCACCACGGACGAACTGGCGCTCTACCACGCCATCGGCAGGCGCCGGAGCTACCGCCGTGCGTTCCTGAACGCGCCCGTGCCCGAAGCGGCGTTCGCGGCCGTACTGGCCGCGGGTGACGCGATGGGGGTGCGGGGCGTCCGCGCTCGCCGGTTCGACGCGCTCGCCCGGTTGCTCGGGTTCGCCACCCGCGCCTTCAAAGAGGACAAGGCGTACCAACGGGAACTCGCGCTGTGGACCACCCAGATGTGCGGTGACTACGCGCTCGGCGCCGGAGACGGGATCCCCGAAGACGCGTTGAGCGGTGCCGCGCTGCCGATCGCGAGCCTCGTCCGCGCCCGGACCCCGGTGCCAGACGACGCCGTGCTCGCCGAACGGCTGGCCGCCGAAAACCTGCTCTTCCTGTGCACCGGGGGTGATTCCGGCGCCGACCACCTCGCCGCGGGGATCGCCTTGCAGCGCTCGTGGCTGACCGCGACAGCGCACGGTCTCGCCGGTTCCGTCCTCACCCAGCCGCTGCGCCTGACCGGTTTCCAGCGCAGGCTGTCCGACGAACTCGGCCTCCCCGGCGTGCCACAGGCGATCTTCCGGTTCGGTCTGCCCGCCGGGACGGCACCGCCCTCGCCCCGCCTTCCGCTCGGGGACATCTACCCCGCCGACTTTCCAGGAGAACCGCGATGAACCACGTGCGCGACCTCACCGATGTGTCACTGGCCGACGCCGTCCCCGCCGGGGGAAAGGGCGCGAACCTCGGCGAGCTGCTCGGTGCCGGTTTCCCGGTACCGGGCGGATTCGTCATCACCCGTGACGGCTATCTGTCCGCTATGGACAGTGCGGGAGCGCGCGCGGAGATCGCCGAGCTGCACGTGAAAGCGCTGGCGTGCGCCGATGACACGGCAAGGTTGACCGAGCTGTGCGACCGGATCCGCGCCCTGGTGCGTTCCGCCGGACTCACCGAAGACCTGCGAACGCAGCTCGGCCGGGCCTACCAGGAGCTGGGGGAGCCGATGCCGGTGGCCGTCCGCTCGTCGGCGACCGGCGAGGACGGCGCCGAGGCGTCGTTCGCCGGGATGAACGCCACCTACACCAACGTCTGGGGCGACGATCTGCCCGCCCGCGTCCTCGACTGCTGGGCTTCGTTGTTCTCGCCCCGGGTGGTCAGCTATCGGGCGGGGCGCGGGTTCACCGCCGAGCCCGCGATCGCGGTCGTCGTGCAGCGCATGGTCACCGCGGACCGGTCGGGCGTGATCTTCACCGTCGATCCCCGCACCGGCGAGCGCGGGCGCATGATCGTCGAAGCCGTGCTCGGGCAGGGCGAGACGATCGTGAGCGGCGCCGTCGAGCCGGACACCTATGTGGTGGACAAGGAGAACCTCCGCGTGGTCTCCGCGCGGGTCGGCCACCAGACGCACAAGGTGATCGCCGAGGTCGGCGGCGGCGACGCGATGATCACGTTGCCCGAGCAGGCTGGTGCTCGCCGCGTGCTCGCGGACGGCGTCGTACTGGAGCTGGCGCGGCTGGCCATGCGGATCGAAGACCACTACGGCACGCCGCAGGACATCGAGTTCGCCCTGACCGGGGACAAGCCGTGGATCGTCCAGTCCCGGCCGGTCACCACGGTGCCACCGGAAAAGAAGACCGACGGCGCGGCGCTCGTCACCGGCCTCGCTGCCTCGCCGGGAATCGGGAGCGGGACCGTGCGCGTGCTGACCGACCCCGGGGAGGGCGAGCGGTTGCGCACCGGGGACGTTTTGGTCGCCCCGATGACGAACCCGGACTGGGTGCCCGCGATCCGGCGCGCCGCGGCGCTGGTCACCGACGGCGGCGGGATGACCTGCCACGCCGCGGTGGTCGCCCGCGAACTCGGCGTGCCCTGCGTGGTCGGCACCGGTGACGCGACGCGCGTGCTCGCCGACCGCGAACTGGTCACCGTGGACGGTACGACCGGAGAGGTCCGCGCTGGCGCGGCCGAACCGGCTGCGCGCACCGAGCCGGTCGCGGCGCCACCCCGGTCGCCCGATCCGCTCGGCACCAAGCTGTACGTCAACCTCGCGATCCCCGACCACGCCGAAACCGTTGCCGCGCAAGCGGTCGACGGCGTGGGGTTGCTGCGGGCGGAGTTCCTGCTCACCCAGGCGCTCGGCGGCGACCACCCCCGCGCGCTGCTCGCCAGGGGCGCCCAGGAATCCTTTGTGGACGCCATGGCCGCGTCGCTGCTGCGCATCACGAAGGCGTTCGGCACCCGGCCCGTCGTCTACCGCGCGACCGACTTGCGCACGAACGAGTTCCGCGGGCTGGCAGGCGGCGCCGAGTACGAACCGGTGGAGAGCAACCCGATGATCGGCTACCGCGGCTGCTACCGGTACGTCCGCGAACCGGACCTGTTCGGCCTCGAACTCCGCACGCTGGCCCGCGTCCGGGAGCAGACGCCGAACCTGCACCTGATGATCCCGTTCGTCCGGACGAAATGGGAGCTGGAAGCCTGCCTCGAGCAGATCGACGCCAGCCCGCTCGGCCGCCAGCGCGGGTTGCTGCGCTGGATCATGGCCGAGGTGCCGTCGGTGGTGCACTGGTTGCCCGAGTACGCGAAGCTCGGCATCGACGGCGTGTCGATCGGCAGCAACGACCTCACCCAGCTGATGCTCGGAGTGGACCGGGATTCGGCCCAGTGCGCCGAACTGTTCGACGAAGCCGACCCCGCGGTGCTCGCCACGATCGAGGACATCGTGCGTACCGCGAACCAGCTCGGGATGACGTCCTCGCTGTGCGGGCAGGCGCCCTCGACCATCCCCGGTTTCGCCGAGCACTTAGTGCGCTTCGGGATCACCTCGATATCGGTGAACCCCGACGTCGCCGAATCGGCGAGGTTCGCCATCGCCTCGGCGGAACGCAAGCTGCTCCTCGAAAGCAGCCGGTGATCCACCGTGGACCGGCCGAGAGCACCAGGACAGGAGAAGACGATGAGTGACCACCGCAAGGTTCGCGCACTTATGAAGGACCGCGTCGCCACGGTGCACCCGGACACCTCGCTGAAGGCGATCGCCGTGCTGCTCGCTTCGTGGGGTGTCAGCGGGGCGCCGGTCGTGGAAGAGGACGGCACCGTGGTCGGCGTGGTGAGCCAAGGCGACCTCCTGCGCCGCAAGGCCGCGCACGGCCGGTTCCGGATCGCTGGCGCCGCCCTGCGGCGCAAGGAAACGGGTAGCTACGCCTCGGACCTGATGACCGCCCCCGCGGTGACGGTCGGGCGGGACGAGGACGTCTCGCGGGCCGCGAGGCTGATGGAGGAGCGCCGGGTCCACCGCCTTCCCGTCGTCGACGAGGACGGGAAGCTCGTCGGCGTGGTCGCCCGCGGTGACCTGCTGCGGGTGTTCCTGCGGTCGGACAACGACATCAGGGCCGAGGTCCGCGACCAGGTGCTGCTCCGCGACATGTGCGTCGACCCGGACTCGCTGTCCGTGGCGGTGCACGACGGGGTGGTGAGCCTGCGTGGCCAGGTCGAGCGTTCGGGCATGATCCCGGTCGTCACCGCGCTCGTCCGCGGGGTGGACGGCGTGGTCGCGGTGCACGAGTACCTCACCGCGCGGTTCGAAGACACCGCGGCCACGGACACCGGGGACGAGAACGTCGGCATCCTCAGCGCCAGGAAGCATCCTCGCTGACACACGCGCCGGAACCGCTCCTTGTCCACAATGGACAAGGAGCGGTTTTTCGTTACCGGATCACGCCCGGAACAGCGCGACTTTCAGGGATTCACTGTCACCGGGGTGGGTGAACACGTCGTACGCACCATCCATTTCGGACAAGCCGAACCGGTGCGTCACGAACCTGGACGTGTCCAGGCGCCCGGCGGCGAGCATGCGCAGCAGGCGTGGCGTGCTGACCGTGTCGACAAGGCCGGTGGTGATCGTGACGTCCCGGATCCACAGGTCTTCGAGGTGCAGGGTCGCCGGTTTCCCGTGCACGCCGACGTTCGCGACCCGGCCACCGGGGCGTACGAGCGTCGTGCACAGTTCGAACGTCGCCGCCACGCCGACCGCTTCGATCGCCACGTCGGCACCGAGCCCTTCGGTCGCTCCGAACACGGCCGCGCGCGCGGCGTCGCCGGGTTCGACCGCGAGGTCGGCCCCGAACTGCTTCGCGGCGGCCAGGCGGGCCGGTTCCTTGTCGACGACGATGACGCAACTGGGGCTGTAGAGACGCGCGGCCGTGATCGCGGCGAGTCCGATCGGCCCGGCGCCGACGATCACGACCGTGTCGCCGGTGTCCACGTTGCCGTTGCGCACGCCGACTTCGTACGCGGTGGGCAGGATGTCGGCCAGCATCAGCGCGGACTCGTCGGAGACGCTCTCCGGGAGCAGATGGGTCGAGGTGTCCGCGAAGGGCACGCGGGCGAATTCGGCCTGGACCCCGTCGATCCGGTGCCCGAGTATCCAGCCGCCACCGCCGAGGCACTGGCCGTACCGGCCCTGGCGGCAGAACTGGCAGCGTCCGCACGAGGTGATGCACGAGACCAGGACCCGGTCACCGGGTTTGACGCCAGTCACCGCGGAACCGGTTTCCACGATCGTGCCGACCGCTTCGTGACCGAGTACGCGTCCCGCGTCGACAGCGGGCACGTCGCCGTTGAGGATGTGGAGGTCGGTGCCGCAGATGGTCACCGCGTCGACGCGGACCACCGCGTCGGTGGCGTCCGTCGGCTCCGGGCGGGGGCGGTCGGTCCAGCGCCTGCGCCCTGGACCGTCGTAGACGAGTGCTTTCATGGTTCCTCCAAGGAAAAGGACGCCCGCCGTCGAGGCAGGCGTCCTTGGAATGGGTGGTCATCGGAGCCATCGGCGGTCGCCGACGAAGGCGGCCCACCGCTTGCCGAATCCCCACACGAGGCCGCTGGCCGTGGTGGCGAGGACGATCAGCACCAGCGCGTAGACGAGGTGGTAGTCGATGATCGGGTTGGTGGAGTGGGTCGCCTCGCCGGCTCCGTTGGTCCGCGACAGCGGCCATTCGGCGGCCCACATCAGCAGCATCATCACGGTGCCGGTGACCGCCGCGACGCGCAGCCCGATACCCGCGACGAGCGCGACGCCGATGCCGAGCAGTCCGATCATGAACAGGTAGTCCGCCCACCATTCTCCAGCCCACGACCGGAACATGGTGTCGAACGGGCCGACATCGATGTTGCCGAGGAATCCCTTGGTGGGCGAACCACCGCTGAGCCAAGCGTTCTGGGACGCCGTGGAGTAGCCCCAGCCGAAGGTCTTGTCGGCGAACGCCCACAGGAACAGCAGCCCCATGGCGATCCGGAGCACGGCGAGGGAACGCAACGCGAGCGTCGGACCGGTGTGCGCGGGTGCGACGGCCTCGGGTGCGGTCTCCGGTGGTTCCGAAGGCGCCTTGTGCTGAGGTTGGTGCAGTGACATGGAACCTCCTCGTTTCGGTGGTGTGACCAGCGTGCGGCTGGGGAGCTCCGGTGTCCGGGGTCGAAGGTCCTTCCACCACGGGCCGTTGGGTTGCGGTTCACCGGCAACGCGGGTGGTTGCGGCCGAAAGTCCTTCGCGCGGTGCCGAAAGCACGCAGTGCAGGCGCCAGCGGGCTGCCTACCGTCGGCGTGTCAGTTCACCCGGCCAGGAAGGACCACCGAGATGTCGGACCACACTTACGTCGTCGGTGTCGACGGAACTCCCGGCGCGCTGCGCGCGGTCCGCTGGGCGGCCGCGATGGCCGGGCAGCGGGAACGAGGCCTGCGCCTCGTGCACGTCGTCGACGACGTCACCCTGCGGTACCCGCGCCCGATGCCGATGCGGGAAGACCCCGGCGCCGTGTTGCGCGCCAGGGGGCACCGCCTGCTGCGCCAGGCGCGGGACGCCGCGGCCGAATTCGCGCCACAGCTGAGCGTCAGCCTGACGCTCGTGACCGCGACGGTCGTTTCCGGTCTGCTTTCCGCCTGCCGGGAAGCGGATCTGCTCGTGCTGGGCACCGGGGAGCTGCGGCCGCTCGGCAGGGTGCTGCTCGGCTCCACCTCGATCGCGGTGGCGGTGCACGCCGCCTGCCCGGTCGCGCTGGTCCGGACGCACCTCGCCGAGGACTTCCCGCCTTCGGACGGTCCGGTCGCCGTGGCCGTGGACGATTCGCCGTCCAGCGACGAAGCGGTCGCGATCGCCTTCGACGAGGCGTCGTGGCGAGCCACCGGATTGGTGGCGGTGCACAGCCGGAGCAGGTTCGGCGCCGAAGGCGGGGAGGACGCGATCGAGCGCAGGCTCGCGGGCTGGCGGGAAAAGTACCCCGACGTGCCCGTCGACCTGGTCGTGGACGGCAGAAGCCCCGCCGAACTCGTCCTGGACCGCGCGGACCGCGCGCAACTGGTCGTGGTCGGCAGCCGCGGTCGCGGCGAGTTCACCGGCATGCTGCTGGGTTCGACGAGCCAGACCGTGATGTCCTACGCGCTGTGCCCCGTCATCGTCGCCAAGGGCAGGGAAAACGGCTGAGCCGCGTGGCGCGATCCGGTGCGGAACCGGGGGCCGGACCAGTGACCCGGCCCCCGATCGCTGATCAGAACGAGATCACCGCCCTGCTCGGTGTGAGGTGATCCGCCCCCAGCGGAAGTACGCGAGCGGCCCGGCGAAGTTGATCGCGATGACGAACGCCCACAGGCGTTTCGTGCCGTTGACTTCGCTTTCGGGGCGTCGCGCGAGATCCCACCACGCCGAGCCGGCGAGGGCGAGCTGGACGCAGCCCGCCCCCACCACCCGCGTGCGCTGGGCTCGGCTCATCTCCCGCCACCGCCGGTTCACCGGAGCCCGCTTCCCACCAGTTCGATCAGCTCGACGGTGCGGCACGCGTAACCCCATTCGTTGTCGTACCAGCCGAACACCTTCACGAGCCGGTCGTCGGCCTTGGTGAGACCCGCGTCGAACACGCACGAGGCCGGATCGCCGATGATGTCCCTGGAGACGATCGGCGCTTCGGCGTAGCGCAGGACGTCCTTGAGACTTCCCTGCGCCGCGTCGGCGAACGCCGCGTTGACCCGTTCCACGGTCGCGGGTTTCTCCAGCTGCACGGTGAGATCCGTCAAGGAACCGTCCTCGACCGGGACCCGCACGGCGACGCCGTCGAGCCTGCCTGCCAGACCGGGGATCACGAGCCCGATCGCGCGGGCGGCGCCGGTGCTCGTCGGGATCATGTTGACCGCGGCGGACCGCGCCCGGCGCGGATCCTTGTGCGGGGCGTCGAGCAGCGCCTGGTCGTTGGTGTAGCTGTGGATCGTGGTCATCATGCCGCGCCGGATCCCGAACGCCTCGTGCAGCACCTTGACCATGGGCGCCACGCAGTTCGTCGTGCACGACGCGTTGGAGATCACGTGGTGCGCGGCGGACAGGTAGGTGTCGTCGTTGACGCCCAGCACGATGGTCGCGTCGGCGTCCTTGCCCGGCGCGGAAATGACCACCTTGGCCGCGCCCGCGTCGAGGTGCGCGGCCGCGGCGCTCCTGGCGCGGAACCGGCCCGTGGATTCGAGCACGACGTCCACGCCGAGCGCGGCCCAGGGCAGTGCTGCCGGATCGGGTGAGTTCAGCACGGCGATCTGATGCGCGCCGACGCGGATCGTCGAATCCTGAGTGGACACCGCGGTGCCGAGCCTGCCGTAGGTGGAGTCGTGGGCGAGCAGGTGCGCCAGCGTGGCGGCGTCGGTCACGTCGTTGACGGCGACGATCTCGATCGAACCGTCCGCGAGTTCGAGCACCCGCCGGGTGACATCGCGACCGATCCGGCCGAATCCGTTTATACCGAGCCGTATGGTCATCGGGTTTCTCCTTCTTCGTGTGGGGAACTGGCGACTTCTCGCAGGGGGCGCAGGATTTCGTCGAGTGGGCGTCGCGGGGTGGCTGGCAGCGGGTCGGCGTTGATCGGTGCCCAGCCGACGCGCAGGACCATTTGCGGGTAGCGGTCGCCGGTGACGCGGTGGCGGAGGAGGTCTCGGGTGTCGGCGATTTCGAGGGGTTCGGTGAGTGGGCAGCAGGCGAGTCCGGTGGCGGTCGCGGAGAGCAGGACCGCGCTGGTCGCTTCTCCCGCGCGCAGCAACGAAATCCGGTCATCCGACGCGGTGCTGAGCACGAGCAGGGCGACCGCGTCGTCTTCGGCGCTCGCGGTTTGGTCGAGCTGGGGATCGGCGAACGGCCGGGACGCGAGCGCGTCGGGGGCCAGGTCCGGCGCCGTGGCGTTCCTGGCAGGCACCCCATCCGTGGAGCCGTGCCGCCCGCTCCACGCGGCGAGTTCGATCCGGTAGGCCGGGTCGTCCTGATGGCGCCGGTACGCCGTGTCGATGGCCTCGGCGAGGGTGTACCTGGCGGCGCCGTCCGCCCTGCGGAGTACCGCGCCTTCGTCCGCCGCGACCGCGGCCAGCGCCTCGATCTGCCCAGGGGGAACGGGCCACGAGCTGTACCGGCGGCGGTCGGTCCGTCGGCGGGGGATGGCGGCGGCCAGGTCGATGTCGCACGGCGCGGCCTGCTGCGGTTCGATCGCGGCGAGGTGGTCCGGATCGGCCGGGTTGGGCAGGCGGTGGATCTCGCATTGCCAGCCGAGCGCGGCGAGGCCGATTCGGGCGTGGTGGAGGGCGGCGCCGCAGCTGAGCAGGAGGTCGCGCCCTTCGGGGTCTGTTTCGGACAGTCGCCGGTCCTGGTCGGCGTAGAGGTGCAGGGACTGGTCGCCGAGGCCCCACCGCCACGGTTGGGTGTTGTGCACCGATGGGGCTCGTGCGGCCAGGGCTACGGCGGTGGTGACGGTGAAGTCGTCGGGGAGTCCGCGATCCATGGGTGCTGCCTCGTTTCGGGTCGGAATGAGTTCAACGGGAATGCGGTGCGATCGCGTGCAGTGCCTGCGCCACGGAGTTGGTGATCGATCTGGTGGTGTCGACGGGGAAGGCTTCCGGCCATGGGTTCGCGGCGGCGGCCATCGCTCGTGCGACGCGTGGTGTGACGTCGGACGGTGAATTCGTTCTTGTCACGATCCGGTTGGTGCGAACGGAGTCCGGTGCGACGCATTCGAGTGCGACGAGTTCGCTGTGCGTGCCGGTGGCGATCTCGGCGGCGAGTGCGCGGTGTTGTCCGGACGACCAGGATGCGTCGAGCACGACGGTTTCGCCGAGTGCCAGCAGTTCTCGCGCGCGTTGGGTCAGTTCGTGGTAGGTGCTCGTGGTTTGTTCGGGGGAGTAGATGCCTTCCTGGTAGGGGGCGGGTGCGTGCCAGGTGCCGGGTTTGCCGAGGATTTCCTTGCGTACCAGGTCGCTGTGCAGCAGTGTGGCGCCGAGCCGTTCGGCGAGTGCGGAGGCGAGGGTGGTTTTCCCGGAGCCGGGAAGGCCGCCGACCAGGATCAGTCGCACGCTCGTGAGGCGGGTGTGCCGGAGTGCGATGGCGGTGTATTCGGCGGCGACCGCTTTCGCCAGGTGGTCGCCCTGGTTGTAGCGGTGGCAGGCGACCTTGACCCGGACGAATGCGCGGTAGGCGAGGTAGTGGTGCCACAGGGCGTCGGGTGGGGTGTCGCCGGTGAAGCGGAGGTAGTGCTGGTAGAGGAGTGTGCCGAGTTCGGGTGCGTCGAGCCGTTCGAGGTCCATCGCGAGGAAGGCGATGTCGTCGATGCCGTCGACGTGGCGCAGGTGGTCGTCGAATTCGAGGCAGTCGAGGATCCGGGGTCCGTCGGGGAGGCAGAAGATGTCGTCGGCGAGCAGATCGCCGTGCCCGTCGATGATCCTGCCCAGCGCGATCCGGCGGGCGAACAGGTCGTGGCGGCCGCGGAGGAAGGCTTCGGTGCGTTGTTCGATTTCGTCCGCGGTGGCGGGGTCGACGACGGTGCCGTGGAAGCGGCGTACCTGTTCGAAACTGGCGCGCCACCGCGCGGTGAGGGCGTCTCTGGTGCCGTCGGCGTCGATGTGGGGTCCGCGGTCCGCGGTGGCGTGGAACCCGGCGAGTTCGCGGGCGATGTCGCGCACGGTGCCGTCGAGTGGGTCGCGTCGTCGGACGAGGGCGGTGAGGCGGCGGTCTTGCGGCATGCGCCGCATCACGACGAGGTGGTCGCAGGGTGTGCCGTCGGGGCCGGAGATGTCGGCGACGCCGAGGTAGACGTCGGGTGCGAGTCTGCGGTTGAGCCCGACTTCCCGGTGGCACACCGCTTCTCTGGCTTCGCGGGTGGAGAAGTCGAGGAAGCCGAGGTTGACCGGTTTCTTCATTTTGTAGGCGAGATCGCCGACGAGGAAGACGATGCCGATATGTGTTTCGCACACGGCGGCGGGCAGGCCCGGCCCGTGATCGGGAGTGTCGGCGGGAAGCATGCTGCCAGCTTCGAGCGCGGCGCCCCGGCGCGGAAAGGGCCCTTCGTCACGCGCGCCAGGGCCGTCCGGAGCTGGGGCTCTCGGGCACCCAAGCCGTTGGTCTTCGGGCCTGGTGACCAAAGTCCGCATCGGTGCGGCCGGTGCCTGCATACCGTCGGGAGCAGTGGCCGCCCCGTGCCGGTGGCCGGTGCCGATTCGACGAACGGGTGTGCCGATGAACAAGCCTTCGCAGAACTTCCCCGTCGTGGTTGCCGTGGTGCTCGGAGAGCGGAACGAACCCGCGCTCCGGTGGGCGGCGGCGGAGGCGGGGCGGCGTGGTGCGCCGGTGCGGATCTTCACCGCTTACGGGTATGAGGATGTGGCTCCGGGTGCCAGTTTCCCGCCGCCGACCGAATGGCTGGCGATGAAGAAGGTCGCCGCGGACGAGCTGCTCCGGGAATCGGCGGCCATCGTCGGTGATGAGGCGCCGTCGGTGGACATCACCACCGAGGCGGTGTCGGTTGGTCCGGTCAAAGCGCTCCTCGACCTTTCTCGCCGGGCCAGGATGGTCGTGCTGGGTGAGCCGAACTCGGCGGTCGCCGCGCTGCTGGAGGGGTCGGTCTCGGTTTCCCTCGCGGCGCGTGCCCGGTGCCCGGTCGTCGTGGTCAGGGGAGCGGTGCGCGACGGGTCGGTGGTCGTCGGCGTCGACGGAAGCCCTACCAGTGAGTCCGCGCTCGCGCACGCGTTCGAGGCGGCCTCGTTCGCGCACGCTCCGCTGGTGGCGTTGCACACCTGGCACGACGGTGATTCCGCGGGGTTGTTCAGCGAGGCCAGGATGTACTTCGAATGGGAGCCGGTGGAAAAGGCCGAGCGTCGCCTGCTGGCCGAGCGGCTGGCCGGGTGGGCCGAAAAGTACCCGGACGTCCGCGTGGACCGGGTGGTGGTGCAGGACAAGCCGCGGCACAACCTCCTCGACTGGAGCAAGCGGGCGCGGCTGGTCGTCGTGGGAAGCCGCGGCAGGGGCGGCTTCAGCGGGCTCCTGCTCGGTTCGACGAGCCAGGCGGTGCTCCACCACGCGCACTGCCCCGTGATGATCGTTCCCGCGAATCCGCGGTGACCTCGAACAGGAAAGGGGAAACATCGTGGCGGACAAGAAGAACGACCCGATGGACGAGGCCGAGAAGGCTGCCATCCAGGCAGAGGCGAAACGGGACGTCGCCGCCCGCGGGAGCGGGCGCCGATCGGGTTTGCGGCGGTACCTGACCGCCGCCGAGCGCCGTGTGTTCGCGCGGGAGGAGCGCGGCGAGCCCGCGCACGACGAAGAGCGCCAAGCTCCCCAGTGAAGGGTTTTGTCATGCAGGCACACGAAATCATGACCCGTCCGGTGGTGCGGGTGGGGCCGTCCACGCCGGTGCGCGAGGCGGTCGCACTGCTCACCGAGCACGGTGTGGCGGCTCTTCCGGTGGTCGACGCGGACAGCAGGGTGGTGGGCGTGTTCACCGAGTCCGACGCCCTGCGCGCCGAGACGACCGAGAACGGGTTCGACCCGGCGAGGCGGGTGCGCGAGCGGATGACGACACCGGTGGAGGTGGTCTCGCTCGACACCGACGCCCGCGAGATCGCCCGCCGGATGCTGGGTGACCGGCTGCGGAGCGTGCCGGTGGTCGACGACGGGGTGCTGGTCGGGATCGTGAGCAGGCGCGACGTGCTCCGCCCGCTGGTCCGCGGCGACGATTCGATCGCGGCACGGCTGCTGGCCCTGCTCACGGACTACTCCGGGCACCGCGACCGCTGGTCGGTCGAGGTGATCGGCGGCGCGGTCACCATCAGGGGCGAGTTCCACGACGACGCGGAGCGCCAGGTCGTGCGGGCCCTGGCCAGGACGGTGCCGGGTGTGGTGTCGATCGAACTCGGCCCGCAGGACGCCGGGCGACCGGCGGAGGTAGCGCCGTGAACGTGCTCGTCGCGGTGGCCAGCAAACACGGTGCCACCAGGGAGATCGCCGACGTGCTCGGCCGTGCTATCGGGGAGGCCCTCGACGAGGCGGGCACTCCGGCCGAGGTCGAGGTGCTGTTCGCGGAAACGGCCGTGGACCCGGCCGAGTACGACGCGGTCGTGCTCGGCAGCGCCGTCTACATCGGACACTGGCTCGAAACGGCCGCGCGGTTCGTCGACCGGCACGCGGCCGTGCTGCGCGCGATGCCGGTCTGGCTGTTTTCGAGCGGGCCGGTGGGGGAGCCGCTGAGACCGGCCGAGGCGACGGAGTTCACGGCTCGTCTGCTGGCGGACACCGGTGCCGTCGAACACCGGGTGTTCGGCGGGAAGATCGATCGCGGCGTGCTGCGGTTCGCCGAGCGCGCGCTCGTCAAAGCCTTGCGGGTCAAGGACGGTGACTACCGGGACTGGCACGCCATCTCCGCGTGGGGCCGGGAAATCGGCCTCGCGCTGGCGAAAACGTCGTCGCAGGCGTAATCCGTCCCGGGCCGGGTCGCGGGTGACACGGCGGGAAACCGAAATGGAGGAAAGATGCGCGCGAAAACGGGTGACTGGCTCGTGGTCAAGGGAACCCGGGTGGACAGCCCGGACCAGCGCGGCCGGATCCTGGACGTCCGCACCGACGACGGCACTCCGCCGTACGTGGTCCGCTGGCTCAACGACGACCACGTCTCGACCGTGTTCCCCGGACCGGACGCGCTCGTGGTGAGCGCGGACGAGTTGCGGGTCGCCGACGAAGCAGCGCGAACCCGATTGTGGGCCTCGCGCGCGGCGCGGCGCCACGACGGCGCGACGGAGGCGATGAGCCATGTCCGGCCCGACTAGGCACACGGTCGTCGCCGGTATCGACGGTTCGGAATCGGCGGCGCGCGCGGCCCTGTGGGCGGCCGACGAGGCTGTCCGGCACGGCCTGCCCCTGCGCCTCGTCCACGTCTACACCGTGCCGCGGACAGGTTTGCCCGGCCTGGTCGGCCCGATCTCCGCGGTTCGCGAACGGTTGGCGGACCGGGGTTCGGACTGGCTCGCGGACGCGAAGAAGGCCGTGCTGGCAACGCATCCGGGGCTGGTGGTGGAGACGGCGACGCGGGAGTGGAATCCGGTGTCGGCGCTCGTCCAGGAGTCCGGATTGGCGCGCGTGCTGGTCGTCGGTTCGCGTGGCCTCGGCGGGTTCACCGGCCTGCTCGTCGGATCCACCGCGGTGGCGGTGGCCGCGCACGCCCGATGCCCGCTGATGGTGGTGCGGGGCCGGACCCCGGTCGATCCGCCACCCGGGTCCGGTGCCGTCGTCGTCGGCACTGACGGTTCGGCCGAAAGCGATGCCGCGCTGGCGTTCGCGTTCGAAGAGGCCGCGTCGTGCGATACCGAACTGATCGCGGTCCGCACCTGGAACGACGTGATCGCGGACGGAACCCTGCGACCGCGCGCGATGTCCGAAGACCCGCGCGAGGTCATCGCCGGGCTGGAGGCCGAACTGGCCGCGCAACTCGCCGGATGGCGGGCGAAGTTCCCCGGCGTCGCGGTGACGGCCGTGGTGGTGCGCGGGCGGCCGGTCCGGACCTTGCTCGAATACGGCGAATCCGCACGGCTGGTCGTGGTGGGCAACCGCGGCCGCGGCGGGTTCACCGGCATGCTGCTCGGCTCGACCAGCCAGGCGCTCATCGCACACGCGCCGTGCCCGGTCGCGGTGGTCAGGCCGGACGGTGCGCGGTGAACCGGGGCGAGGGCACCGAAACCTACTACGACACCTCGGGACTGCGGTTGCACGCCCGCGGGATCGTGTTGTACCGGACCATCGGTGGCGACGCGCCAGGCTGGCACCTCGATCTCGGACAGGAATCGGTGTCGCTGGCGCCCACTCCGGGGCTCACGTCCGTTCCGCACGACCTGCGGTGGCTGGTGACCGCCTTCACCCGCCGGGCCGACCTGGAACCGGTGGTGCGCCGCGAAAACGCGCCGCGGCCGAACGGCGGCGAAACCCGCGTCACGCTGACTTCGTTGCGGGACGGGAAAAGCCGGCACTGGGACGAGCGACACCCGACACCCCGTGCCGAGGCGATAGCGCGGGTGCTGGGGCCCCGGCGGCACCGGTCCCACCGCGCGCTCACCGGGCGGGACCTCGCTCTGCGGTACCTGCGGACCGAGGTGGCCGCGTTGCCGTTCGAGGACTGCGCGGTTCGCCGGGAGCTGCCCGGCGCGGTGGCACGGTTGCACGAAACGGCACAGCGGATCCGCCTGGTCCTGAAGCAGTGCGCGCCGCTGACCGGGGGCAGGAAGCTCACGCGGACCATCCGCGCCGAGCTCCGCTGGGTTCTCTCCGCCCTCGCACCGTTCGTCGACGACGAGGCGCAACGCGTTCGCCTGCGCCGGCGGCTCGACGAGGTGTCCGGTGATTTCGAGACGGGCGACGCTGGCGTGGTGCTCGACGAGTACTTCACCGCGCGCGCGGAGGAAAACCGCGCCGAGGTCGTCGACGTCCTCGATTCGACGAGGTACCTGAACCTGCTGCACGCGCTCGACGTGCTCGTGGTCGTGCTGGAGGAAGAGCCCGAACGCGAACGGCCCCGGATAGCCAGGTTGCCGGCCGAAGCGGCGTTCCGGAGCCTGCTCGCCACGGCGAGCCAGGCGGTCGGCCGGCGCCTCGGCGAACTGGCGGATGCCGAGGAGCGCGATACCCGGTCCGCCGCGGCACAGCGCGCGCTCAACGCGGTCCAGCGCTACGACTGCCTGCTCGCGGTGTCCGGCCGTCGCGGCCCGGCGCGCGAATGGAGGCAGCTCCTCGAAGCGCACCGTGCCGCGGTGCTCGCGATGTGGCATTTCGACGCCCTCGCCAGGGCCGCCGAGGAGAAGAGTCTTTCGTCGTCGGTCTTCGGCGTGCTGCGGCGGTTCGAGGCCGATGCGGCCGACCGGTGCGCGACGGATCTGGCCTGGCGTTGGCGGGAGGGCACGTTCTCGTCCGTCCTCAATGGATTTGAAGGACGTTTGTCCCCTTCGCCGGTTGCCAACGGCCGCGGCGAGGCCGCCCCGGCGCCGCTTACCGTCTGATCGACCAGAGCGAACAGGGAGGCGACAATGCGCGCTCGCGACTTGATGACCGCGCCGGTGCTGACCGCGGGACCGGACACGACGGTCAAGGACGCCGCGAAGGTGCTGGCGTCGCACGGGTTCACCGCGCTGCCGGTGGTGGACGAAGACGATCGGCTGATCGGCATCGTGACCGAAGCCGACCTGATCAAGGACCGGGTTCCGCCGGACGCGCGCCACAGCGACCCGGACTGGCACGCCGCGGCGAACACGGTCGAAGCGGTGATGACCACCCCGGCGACCGCGATGAGCGCGGGCGCCGACGTGGCCGAAGTGTGCCAGGCGCTGGTCGACAGCCGCATCCGCGCGATGCCGATCGTCGATGGGTCCACTGTGGTCGGAATCGTCACCAGGGGTGACGTGGTGCGGGTGCTGGCGCGCGAGGACAGCGCGATCGCCGCCGACGTCCGCCACCGGCTGGAGATCTACGGCGGCAACGGCCGGTGGACCGTCGAGGTGCGCGACGGCGCCGTCCGGATCACCGACGCCTTCGACGACGCCACGGACCGCCACGTCGCCACGCTGCTGGCCGAAGCAGTTCCCGGCTGCGCGTCAGCCGAAACCGTATCCGTTACCGCGAAGGGGAACGACCAGTGAAGACGAACAGCGGCGAGATCGTGGTGGGAGTCGACGGCTCCGCCGGATCGAAGCAGGCGGTCCTCTGGGCCGCGGACGAAGCCAGGCGGCGCCACCTCGGCCTCCGCATCGTGCACGGCCTGCGGATGAGCGAGTTGTACTACGGGGGAGGGCTCGCGGGACCCCCGTTGTTCGACGCGGTGCGGGAAGCGGGGGAGCAGTTCGTCAGCGAGGCCAAGGAAACCGCCCTCTCCGGTGGTGACCTGCCGGTGACCACCGCGATGCCGGTGGACGCGCCGAGCCCGCTGCTGATCGAGTTGTCGAAGGAGGCGCCGATGGTGGTGGTCGGTGCTTCGGGCAAGGGTGGTTTCACCGGGATGCTCGTCGGGTCCACCGCCGCGGCGGTGTCGCGGCACGGGCACTGCCCGGTCGTGGTGGTGCGGGGCCGCAATCACACCACGTATGTGCCCACGTCGGGGCTCGTCGTGGTGGGGGTGGACGGTACCCCGAGCAGTGAGCCCGCGATCGAGTACGCGTTCGAGGAGGCTTCCCACCGGGGAGCCGAACTGGTCGCCGTGCACGCCTGGAGCGATGTCACCTACGACGACGTCTACGGGACCGCTCGGCTCGTGCCGGAATGGCAATCCCTCGAAGAGGGTGAGGAGCGCCTGTTCGCGGAGCGGCTTGCCGGGTGGCAGGAGAAGTACCCGGATGTGCAGGTGCGTCGTCATCTGGTGCGTGACCGCGCCCGGCACGTGTTGATCGAGCAGTCCGCCGTCGCACAGCTCGTCGTGGTTGGTACGCGTGGTCGTGGCGGGTTCCGCGGCATGCTGCTCGGCTCGACCAGTCAGGCACTGGTCCAGCACGCCGAATGCCCCGTCCTCGTCGTCCCGAGCCAGGACGACGCATGACCGCCGTCGAAACATCCGAGGGCGTGCTGGGCAAGAAGGAGCTGGCGCAGGTCGACGCCCAGTGGCGTGCGGCCAACTACCTCGCGGCGTGTCAGATCTACCTGCTGGCCAACCCGCTGTTGACCGAGCCGTTGCGGCCGGAGCACGTCAAGCCGAGGTTGCTGGGGCACTGGGGCACTTCGCCCGGCCTCAACTTCGTCTACGCCCATCTCAACCGCGCGATCGTCACGCATGGGTTCGACGCGTTGTTCGTGACCGGTCCTGGTCATGGTGGTCCGGCGCTGCTGGCGAACACCTGGCTGGAAGGCAGTTATACCGAGGCGTGGCCGGAGGTCACCCGGGATGCCGCGGGGATGGAGGCGTTGTTCCGGCAGTTCTCCTTTCCCGGTGGTGTGCCGAGTCATGTCGCGCCGCAGGTGCCTGGTTCGATCCATGAGGGTGGTGAGCTCGGGTACTCCCTCGCGCACGCTTTCGGGGCGGCGTTCGACAATCCGGATCTCGTGGTCGCGTGTGTCGTTGGTGATGGGGAGGCGGAGACGGGGCCGTTGGCGACGAGTTGGCACGCCAACAAGTTCCTCGATCCGACGCGTGACGGTGTGGTGTTGCCGATTCTGCACCTCAACGGGTACAAGATCGCCAACCCGACGGTGCTGGCGCGGATCGGGCACGACGAACTCGACGCGTTGTTGCGCGGGTACGGCTACGCGCCGCGCTATGTCGAGGGTGCTGATCCGGTGACGATGCACCAGGCGATGGCGGCCACCATGGACGAAATCGTGGCGGAGTACCGCCGGATCAGGGAGCGGGGTACCCGGCCGGTGTGGCCGATGATCGTGCTGCGCAGCCCCAAAGGCTGGACCGGACCGTCCCTTGTGGACGGCCATCGGGTGGAGGGTACCTGGCGCGCCCACCAGGTGCCGCTCGCGTCGCCGCGGGAAAATCCCGAGCATCTCGAGGATCTGGAGCGGTGGCTGCGGTCCTACCGGCCGCACGAGCTGTTCGACCACGACGGCAGGCCGGGCAACCTCGTCTCCGCGTTGATTCCCCGTGGCGCGCGGAGGATGGGCGCGAGCCCGCACGCGAACGGCGGTTCCGTTCTGCGGCCACTCGCGTTGCCGCGTGCCGGCGAGTATTCGGTGGCGGTGGCGCGGCCGGGGGTGAGCGCGACGGAGCCGACCAGGGCGCTGGGCCGCTACCTGCGCGACGTGTTCCGGCTTAACGCGGGCCGGGGCAACTTCCGCCTGTTCGGCCCGGACGAGACCGCGTCGAACCGGCTCGACGCGGTGTTCGAGGCGACGAACAAGGAATGGCAGGCCGCTGTCGAGCCGGTGGACGAGCACCTGGCCGTCAACGGTCGTGTGCTGGAAGTGCTGTCGGAACACCTTTGCCAGGGCTGGCTCGAAGGCTACCTGCTGACCGGGCGGCACGGGCTGTTCTCGTGCTACGAAGCGTTCACGCACATCGTGGACTCGATGGTGAACCAGCACGTGAAATGGCTGAAGGTGCACCGGGGAATCCCGTGGCGGCGGCCCGTCGCCTCGTTCAACTACCTGCTCACCTCGCACGTGTGGCGGCAGGATCACAACGGGTTTTCCCACCAGGACCCGGGTTTCGTCGACCACGTCGCGAACAAGAGCGCCGAGGTGGTGCGGGTGTACTTCCCGCCCGACACCAACACGCTCCTGCACGTCATGGACCACTGCCTGCGCAGCCGCGATTACGTCAACGTCGTGGTGGCGGGCAAGAACGACACCCCGGACTGGCTCGACCCGGAGCAGGCCGCGCTGCACTGCGCCCGTGGTGTGTCCATTTGGGACTGGGCGAGCGCGCACCCCGAGCGCGAACCCGACGTGGTGCTGGCCTGCGCCGGTGACGCACCGACCCTGGAGGTGCTCGCGGCGGCCGCGCTGCTGCGCGAACTGGTGCCGGAGCTGGCCGTGCGGGTGGTCAACGTGGTCGATCTGATGCGCCTGCAACCCGAAGCCGAACACCCGCACGGGATGAGCGACCGCGAGTTCGACGCGCTGTTCACCCCGGACCGGCCGGTCATCTTCGCCTACCACGGCTACCCGTGGCTGATCCACCGCCTCTCCTACCGGCGCGGCAACCACCACAACCTGCACGTGCGCGGCTACACCGAACACGGCACGACCACCACCCCGTTCGACATGCTCGTGCTCAACAGCATGGACCGGTTCCAGCTCGTGATCGACGTGATCGACCGCGTGCCCGGACTCGTGGCCACCGCGGGTCAGGCACGCCAGCGGATGACCGAAGCGCAGGCGCGCCACCACGCGTGGATCCGCGAACACGGCGAGGACCTGCCCGAGATCCGGAACTGGTCCTGGGACGGGGCCACCGCGGCACCACGATGACCTCCCCGCCGTCCACTGTGTCCACAGTGGACGGCGGAACCGGTCAGCCGCGGCCGCTCGGCTGGGCGAACAGGTGCGCCGTGCTCGCCTCGATGTCCGCCGTGACGGCCTCCAGCAGTTCCGCGGTGAGGTCCGACAGGGCCCTGGCGACGGCAAGGTAGTTCGCGACCTGCGGCGTGCCACCTTCGGTGGTACCGCGTTCGGCGATGCCGATCCCGGCGAACGTGGCGCCGTCGGTGGTGGTGAGCGTCGCCCGGGCGCGGGCGCGGTGGGCGGTATGGCCGGTCGTGATCGCGATCGGCCACTGGTCCGGATGTCCGTTCATATCTCCTCCGTTCGGTGGCAGACGTTCGCATCGCCGCCGGGCCCGAAGACAGGGCCCAAAGTCCCTAGCCCGGTGGCTGGTGACGTAGGTCCTCGCGGTTCGGGCAGTCCGGCCACAGCTTCACCGGTGGCTCGCGGGGTGTGCTGGGAGCAGAGGCCGAAGCGCGTTCACCGTTCGCCGAAAGGGAAATCCATGTCTTCCGAACCGACGGCGCGAGTGCTGCTCGCGGATGGGGCCGTGGCCGCGGTGCGGGCGCTCGGGCCGCCGGACACCGCGACGGTGCTCGCCCTGCACGAGCGGCTCAGCGAGCACGACCGGTATCTCCGGTTCTTCGGGACCGGCGCGTCGCGGGACGACGCACTCGCCGCCAAGATCGCGACCGAGACGGGCGAGCGGCATGCCGCCGTCGGGTGCTTCCTCCGAGACGAGTTGGTCGGAGTAGCGCACTACGAGGTGCTCGACGACAGCGCGTACGCGGAGATCGCGCTCGTCGTCGACGCCTCGGTACAGGCGCACGGGGTCGCGACCCAACTGCTCGAGCACCTCGTGTCGATCGGCAGGCAGCACCACCTCCGGGTCTTCGTGGCGGAGGTGCTGGCCGAGAACTCGGCGATGCTGCGGGTGCTGGCGGACCTCGGCCTGCCCTACGAACTCGACCGCGACGGGCCGGAGGTGCTCGCGACGGTCCGGCTGAACCCCGACGACCGGTATCGCCGCGCGGTCACCGGCCGCGATCGCGCGGCCGAAGAAGCGAGCCTTGCCCACGTCCTTCGGCCCGCTTCGGTCGCGGTGATCGGCGCCGGACGGCGCGAAAGCTCGGTGGGGCACGCGGTGCTGGCGAACCTCCTCCGAAGCGGCGACCACGCCCGGGTCGCCGTCGTGAACCCCCGCACTGACCAGGTTCTCGGCGTCCCGTCGGCTCGCTCGGTGACCGCGCTGGCCGATCCGCCCGAACTGGCCGTGATCTGCCTTCCACCACCGGAAGCCGCCGACGCGGTCGAGGAGTGCGGCCGGTCGGGCGTGCGCGCCGTCGTAGTCATCTCGTCGGGGATCACCGGGACACCGCACGAGGAACGGATGCGGCGGTCGATCCGCCGGTACGGCCTGCGGATGGTGGGTCCCAACTGCCTCGGCGTCGCCAGCACCGAACCGGGCCAGGAACTCGATGCCACGTTTCTCGCCGGCCCCGTACCGGCGGGACGGGTCGGGGTGGTGACGCAGTCCGGTGGCGTCGCGATAGCGCTCGCGGGCGCACTGGCGTCACTGGGGCTCGGCATCTCGTCCGTGGTCTCCACCGGGGACAAGTACGACGTCAGCGGAAACGACCTGCTCGCGTGGTGGGGGAACGACCGCCGGACCGAGATCGCCGTGCTGTACCTGGAGTCCTTCGGCAACCCGAGGCGGTTCACGCGGCTGGCGAGAGCGCTCGCCAGGACCAAGCCGGTAGTCGCGGTCCGGGTGGGCACCGGTGAGACCGCGAGGTCCGCCGCCGCGTCCCACACCGCCGCCGCGGCCACCCCCGTCGTGCTCCGCGAAGCGCTCTACGAGCAGGCCGGCGTGATCGCCGTCGACTCGCTGTCCGCCGTCGCGGACGTGGTCGCCGCCCTTTCCTGGCAACCCCTGCCAGGCGGCTCGAAGGTCGCGGTGATCAGCAACGCCGGTGGCGCGGGTGTGCTCGCGGCCGACGCGTGCGAACGCGACGGCCTCGTTCTCACGCCGTTGTCCCGCGGTACCGCGGATCGGCTTCGTGCCGTCCTGCCTTCGCAGGCCTCCGTGTCCAATCCGGTCGACACCACCGCGGCCGTGCCCGCCATCATCTTCAGCGAGGCGCTGCGGATCCTGCTCGGTGACGAGGGCGTCGACGCGGTGCTGGTGATCACGGTGCCCACGGCGGTCGGCGACCCGCAGGGCGCGCTCGCGCCGCTACTGGACCGCGCGGCCAAGACGGTGCTCCTGGTGCGGCCGGGCCAGGTGGAACGGGTGAAGCCGGTGGACTACGCGCCGGGACGACCGGCCACCGCCTCCTACGCCGACGTCGTGGATGCCGCGGCGGTACTGGCAGCCTTGTCCCGGTACGCGCGCTGGCGCCACCGCCCGGCGGGGCCGACCCCGGAAACGCTGGACACCGCCGCGCTCAGGACGGTCGCGGACCTGATCCCGGCCGATGCGAACTGGCTTTCGCCGCAGCAGTGCGAAGAAGTGCTGAAGGTGGCTGGGTTCCCGGTGACCGCGAGCCGATACGCGTCCACTGAGGACGATGCGGTCGCGGCCTTGGAGACGTTCGGCGGTCCCGTGGTGCTGAAGGCCGACGCCGAAGGCGTGCTGCACAAGAGCGCGAGCGGCGCGGTGGTGCTCGGGCTGCCCGACGCCGACGCCGTTCGCGGTGCGCACCGGGAGCTGCGCGCCCGGTTCGGTTCCCGGTTGCGCGGCGTGCTCGTGCAGCCGATGGCCCCGCCCGGCCGCGATCTCGTGCTGGGGATCCGGTCCGACGCCGTGTTCGGCCCGCTGGTCGTGTTCGGGCTCGGGGGCACCGACACCGATCTGGTCGCCGATCATTCGGCCCGGCTCGCTCCGGTCACCGCCACCGACGCCGATCTGATGCTGGACGGTTTGCGGTCCTCGGACGCGCTCTGGGCCACCGGGATCGACCGGGCGGCCGTGCACGATCTGCTGGTGCGCCTCGGCGCGCTGGCCGTGCTGCTGCCCGAAATCGCCGAGCTCGACCTCAATCCGGTCAGGGTCGCCGCGAACGGATGCGTTGCCTTGGACATCCGGATCCGCTGGGAGCGGTGCGCGCCGGCAGATCCGTTGCTTCGCACTCTCACACCCTGACCCGATGGAGGAGCGACCATGCGTGTGCTGACCTTGAACCCCGGCTCGTCGAGCCTGAAGGCCTCGATGGTCGTCGACGGGGCCGCCGTCGGATGGGCGGCTTGGCCGATTTCCGGCGCGGACGGTGTCGAGGCGCCGGTCGGCGAGGCGATCCGGCGCTGGCAGACGCCCGACGCCGTCGCGATTCGGTTCGTCCACGGTGGTGCGCGGAAGGAACCGGCCGAGCTTGCCGCGCCCATGATGTCCACATTGGAGCGACTGGTGCCGTTCGCGCCGGTGCACCAGCCACTTTCGCTTGCTGTCGCGCGAGAAGCGATGCGAGTGGTCCCGGAGGTGCCGGTGGTGGCGTGCTTCGACACGGCGTTCCACGCGCATCTGCCCGACGCGGCCGCGCACTACCCGCTGCCACGGAGCTGGACCAGGCAGAACCGGTTGCGCCGGTACGGTTTCCACGGGCTGTCCTGCCAGTCGGCACTGCGGGGCGCCGCGCGGATGCTCCACCGCGACGCCGACGCGCTGCGGATCGTGTGCTGCCACCTCGGCGCTGGCGTGTCGGTGACCTCGATCAAGGACGGCAGGAGCGTGGACACCAGCATGGGGTACACCCCGCTGGAAGGCGCCGCGATGGCGACCAGGTCGGGATCGATCGATCCGGGACTGCTCCTGCACGTCATGCGGACCGCGCCGATGTCCCCGGACGAGATGAGCGACGCACTGAACCACCGCTCCGGCCTGGCCGGGATGAGCGGGACCAGTGGCGACGTCAGGGCGGTCACGGCCGCCGCGGCCGCCGGCAACCGTGACGCGGTGCTGGCGCTCGAGGTCTACCGGCACCGCATCCGCCGCGAGATCGGGGCCGCGGCGATGAGCCTGGACCGGATCGACGCGATCGTGTTCACCGGTGGCGTCAGCGACCACCAGCCCGCCGTGGTCGTCGACATCGCCCGCGGGCTGCGGGTGCTCGGCGTGCGGGTGCCGGATCTGCCGGACGGGGTCCCCGGCGATCGGATGCTCAGCGTCGCGGGCGCCGGCCCGGCGGTGCTGCTCGTGACGACCAGGGAAGACCTCGAACTCGCCCGGGGTGCCGAGCGGGCGCTGACCAGGATGGTGGTGGGCTGACATGCGAGTGCTGCTGACCGAAGCGCGGTTCGGCGACGCGGATCCGTTGCGGCGCAGGCTGGTGGGGCAGGGGTGCCGGGTGGCGTCCTGCCACACCAAGGCGGGGTTGTGCCGGGCGCTGGCGCCGGGCGGGCGTTGCCCGCTCGACGAGCCCGATCCGCCGGGGCTGCTGGTGGACGTCCGGGGGCAGGGCGACCGGATCACCGCGCGGGAGTTCGGCGCGGTCTGCGCGGTGCGGGCGCACGTACCGGTGGTACTCGTCTCGCCCGATCCCGAGGTTCCCGCGGAGGTGCCGAGCGGTCTCGAGAACCGGGTGATGGTCCGCGACGCGGATGCGGTGGTCCGCGCCTGCGTGCGCAGTGCCGGATGAAACGGGCCGGGACGAGTGCGCTGTCCCGGCCGTTCCGTCACTCCGCCGACGCGGGCACGAACCGCTTGGCCGCCTCGGGGTTGACCACGATGACGGGGCAGGACGCCCGCCGTACGCATTCGGTCGCGACGCCTCCCATCAGGAGGTCCTTCACCACGCCACCCCGGTGCGCGCCGACGGCGAGCAGATCCGCTTCGGCGGCCGCGGCGAGCAGAACCGTCGCGGGATCCCCTCGGTCGGTGCGGGCTTCCAGTACCCGTTCGCCGATCCCTTCCTGGCGCAACCGCGTCACCAGTTCGGTCAGCGAGAACTCCCGTGGCGGCACCGGGTGCCTCCCGTACGGCTGTACGGCGAACGACGTGCCGGGGAGCAGATCGTCCGACCCGGTGACGGTGATGGCGCGGACCGTGTCACCGGGCCCGCTACCGATCGTGAGAGCCCACCGCAACGCCGCCACGCTCTGCTCGGACCCGTCCACTCCGACGATCACCACGCGCGGCTCCGATGTCGATGACTCCATGAACTTCCCCTTTCTCGATGGCTCCGCCGATCGTGCGGCGGGTGCGGGCGAGGTGAATAGGGGACGAATGGAGACCATCAGAGGACTTTGGGCACCGGCGCGCCGGTCCGCTCCCGGCGAAGATCGTCAACAGTCAGCGTTTTCTGAATGTCCACTTCGGACACACTCGAACGGGAGTACGGATGTCCACACCGGTGTCCCTCCAGCACATGCTGGCCAACGCGAAGCGGGCAGCGAGATCGCAGCGCAGGGAGCCGGACGGAGAGCCCGGCCGCAGCCCGTCCCTGCCGCGCAGGCGCGGGCGCCGTCCCGCGCTCACCTTCCACGGCGGTGTCGGTACGGTCACCGGTACCCGGTTCCTCGTCGAGACCTCGGCTTCCAGGGTGCTGGTCGACTGCGGCACGTTCCAGGGGCCCGCTGCGATGCGGCGCCGCAACTGGTCACCGGTACCCGATGAGCTCCACCGGCTCGACGCCGTCGTGCTGACCCATCCGCACCTCGACCACTGCGGGTACCTGCCCGCGCTGGTCGCGGAAGGCTGGCGGGGCCCCGTGTTCGCGACGCCCGGCGCGGCCGAGCTGGTGCCCATCGCGCTCCTCGACAGCGCGCACCAGTTCGTCGAGGACGCCGCGATCGCCAACGCGCTCGGCTCGTCCAAGCACAATCCCGCGTTGCCGTCGTTCCGGGTCGCGGACGCGGCGGCGGTGGCGGAGCTCCTGCGGCCGCTCGCGTTCGGTGCTTCGCAGGAGATCGCCGACGGGATCGGGCTCGAGTTCGGCCGCAGCGGTCACACCCTCGGCTCCGCGTGGGCCCACCTGCGGTTCGGCGAACGCAGCGCGGTGCTCTGCGGTCCGCTCGGCGGCACGGCGCACCCGATCCTCCGGCCGCCGCAGGCGCGCCCCGACTGCGACACACTGGTCCTCACCGCGAGACCCGACCTCCAAGCGCCACCGGACAAGCACGAGTTCGACCGGTTCGCCGACGCGATCCGCCGCACCGCGGCGCGCGGTGGCAGCGTCGTCATCCCGGCCGCGGCCGTCGACCGCACCGAGGTGCTGCTGATGCTGCTGCGCTTGTTCCGTGAAGACGGGCGGATCCCGGACGTGCCGGTGTACCTGGACAGTTCCGCCGGACTGACCGCGCTGGCGGTGTACCAGCGCGCACTGCGCGAGCGGTGGCCGGAGGTCCGCCGCGACCCGGCGGGTCCGCTCGGCGCGCCCACCGGCTTGGTCGAGCTGCGGACCAGGCGGAGCGCGGGCCGACCGGACGGGAGTGCGCCGTCGATCGTCATCGCCGGCGCCGGAATGGCCACGGGCGGCCGCGTGCTTGCCCATCTCGAACGCCTGCTGCCGGACCCCCGCAACGCCGTCCTGCTGCCGGGGCACGCGGTGCCGGGCACCCGTGCCGATCAACTCGCCCGCCACGCGCGGCAGGTGAAGATCCACGGCCGGTACCTCCCGGTCCGCGCGGAAGTCGTCGAGTTCGGCGGGTTCGGGATCAGCGCGGACGCCGGTGAGCTGGTGGCGTGGGCGCAGGAAGGGCCCCGGCCCGAAACCACGTACCTGACCCAAGGCGAGCCCGATCGTGAACGCGCGTTGGCGAAGCGGCTGCACGCGGACGAAGGCTGGTGTGCGGTGGTACCGGGTGTAGGCGAACGCGTGCTCCTGTGAGCGGGCCCGCCGTGCGGAGCGATGGCGAAAGTCCTTCGTTCCGGGGCCGGGTGACCGCATCGGATGTGGCCATCTCGGTACGAAACTCGGCCGAGAGCCGATCCACACGAGTACGGAGCACACGATGAACCGAGCACTTCCGGCCGTTCTGGACCGGGCGGTGGAATCCGCGATCCTCGCGCCGTCGCCGCACAATACGCAACCGTGGCGGTTCGAGGCAGGGGACGAGCGCGTCGACCTGTGGCTCGACCGGAGCCGGGTGCTGCCCGTGGCGGATCCCGACGCGTGGGAGGCGCGGCTCGCGTGCGGTGCCGCGATGCTCAACCTCGACCTGGCCCTGCGCAATGCCGGTGTCTTCGCCGACGTCCGGACGCTCCCGGACCCGGCGCACCCGGATCTGCTCGCCACCGCACGCGTCACGGGCAACCACAAGTCCACTTCGGACGAACGCGCGCTTGCCGACGCGATCGCGAGGAGGCACACCAATCGGCGCCCGTTCTCGGACCGGCCGGTGCCGCCAGGGGTGCGGCGTCGGCTCGAGACAGCGGCACTCACCCAAGGCGGAGCGCTGGTCTTCATTGACGCGTCAGGGCAGTACGACCGCATCGTCGCCCTGATCCGGCGCGCGGAATTCGTGCAGAGCAACGACATCGCCTATCGCACCGAGTCGGCGAGCTGGACGAGGCGCCCGGCGGGGTGCCCGGACGGCGTGCCCACCACTTCCGCCGCGCCACCACCGTTGCAGGACGGTTTGATCGTCCTGCGCGACTCCCACGCCAACCACGACCTGCCAGGGCGTTCGTACGAGCAACAGCCGCTGCTCGCCGCGGTGCTCGCGCCGGGCTCCGGGCCGCGGGACCAGGTCCACGCGGGCATGGTCATGCAACGCGTCCTGCTGGCGGCCACGGCCGCTGGCCTCGCCAGCTCGTTCCTGTCCCAGCCGTTCGAGACCGCTGACACCCGTCCTGAGCTGTTCAAGCTGTTCAAAGATCGCGGCCAGGTGCAGACGCTGCTGAGGATCGGCTACGGCTACCCGGTCCCGATGACGGGCCGCCGCACCGCGGACCAGGTCACGACGAAACGCGCCTGACCCGCGCATCAGCAGCCCTCGCCCGTGGCGTTCACCGATCACGCCCGATGCCCCCTGCTCGCAGCGGTCGGGCGCAGATCCGGGTGATCCCGAGCGCGGTCGCGGAGAGGTCAACAGTGGGGTGCCGCGGCCGGTGGGCGCTGTGCGGAGACCATCGCGGCCAGCTCGCTGATCAGCAACCGCCGCCCTGGCCCGCCGCGCGCGGGTGCCGGTGCGCGGTCCTCTGGCCGGCTCAGGAGGCCCAGCATGTCCAGCAGCTCCGCCAACTCGGCGGGGTCTCGCGCGTAGCGCTCGACCACCGCGGTCGCGCGGATCCTGTCCGCCCCGTGGTCCCGGTTCCCGGTCATCGTCGCCTCCCGGTCGTGTCTCACAGGCCGAACTCGTGGCACAGGGCACGGATCTTTTCCGCGGACGCCCGGAGCTGGTCGAGTTCGTCCGGTGCCAGCGGTAAGGGCACCACGGCACCCGCGCCGGAACGGTCCAGCAGGCGGGGCAGGGACAGGCACACGTTCGTGATGCCGTGGAAGTCCTCGACGAGGCTGGTGACGGGCAGGATGAGGCGCTGGTCGCCGAGGATCGTGTCCAGGACGTAGGCGACGGCGAGGCCGATGGCGTAGCTGGTGGCGCCCTTGCCCGCGATCACTTCGTACGCGGCGTTGGTCACCGCGTGCTTGATGGCGGTTCGTATCTCGTCGGGGAAACCCGGCGCGCCATCGGTCTTCCAGTCCGAGATCGGGACCGAGCCGAGGAACGCGCCGGACCACAGCGGGACGGCACTGTCCCCGTGCTCGCCCGCGATGTAGGCGCGCACGCTCGGCGTGCCGACGCCGGAGTGCTCGGAGATCAGCATCCGGAGCCGCGAGGAGTCCAGCACGGTGCCGGAGCCGACGACCCGCCGCGCGGGCAGCCCGCTGAAGGTGAGCACCGCCCGGGTGACCACGTCGACCGGATTGGTGACCGGGACCAGGATCGCCTCCGGTGCCACCGCCAGCAGCCGCGGCACGAGGTCACGGCACAGTGCGACGTTGTCCCCGGCGAGTGCCATCCGGTCCTGGCCGGGTTTCTGCTTGGCGCCCGCGGTGATCACCACGACGTCGGCGTCGGCGCAGACACCGACGTCGGCACTGCCCACGACCTCGGTCGTGGGCGTGAACATGCTGCCGTGGGCCAGATCCAGCGCCTGCGCGCGCACTTTCGTGGCGTTGGTGTCGTAGAGCGCGATCGTGTGCGCCACGCCGTGGATCTGGCACGCGTAGGCGATGGTGGCGCCGACCGCGCCCGCCCCGACGATCGCGACCTTGGTGTTGCGGGGCGCCGAATGCGCCGGGAACAACTGGACCATGTGGTTTCTCCTCGCCGGGGTGGCCGACCGTCCACCCGGCTTCGACGAGAGACCGGTCGAACGCCGCACGATCGTCCTTTGTGGACGTTGATCCGCCGAGTCTTCCGCACACCGGTGGGGACCAACGTCCCTACTGGACGGCCACGGGCACCCGGAAGTCGCGGCGGTCAGTGCGACAGCATCGTGTCAGTGCTCGGAACGCTTGCCGCGCAACTCGGTGGCCAGTACGGCGGCCTGGGTGCGGCGTTCCATGCCGAGCTTGGTGAGCAGCCGCGAGACGTAGTTCTTGACCGTCTTCTCCGCGAGGTACATCCGCGCCGCGATCTGCCGGTTGGTCAAGCCTTCGCCGATCAGGTCGAGCAGGGTGCGCTCCTGCTCGCTTAACCCGGATGTCGGCCCGGTGTTCGCTTCGATGCCTGCCCTGAGCTTGGCCATCAGCGTCGCGGCCGCCCGGTTGTCCAGCAGTGACTTGCCGGACGCGACCTCGCGGACCGCGGCCACCAGCCGCATGCCCTGGATGTCCTTGATCACGTAACCACCGGCGCCGGCGAGGATCGCGTCGAGCATGGCCTGTTCGTCGGTGAACGTGGTCAGCATTAGGCAGTTCAGCTCGGGCAGTTTGGACCGCAGCTCGCGGCACAGCTCGATGCCGTTGCCGTCGGGCAACCGGACGTCGAGCACGGCGATGTCCGGTCGCAGCGCCGGGATCCGGGCCAGCGCGTGCCCCACCGATCCCGCTTCGCCGATCACCGACAGCTCGGGATCGGACTCCAGCAGCTCGGCCACTCCGCGCCGGACGATCTCGTGGTCGTCGACCAGGAACACCTTGATCACGAAGACACTGCCTCTCTCAGACGCTGCCAGCTTGCCGTGTTCCAGGCTAAAGACTCCGGGCGAGTTCCGGCACGGCGAAGGTCCCCTGCCGAAGGGACCAAGGTCATCTCGCCGAGGGGCTCCACCCGGAAGGCACTTCGGCCCTCGGGTCGAGGGCGGGCGGCTCTGTCCGGCCCGGACCTGGCAAACGACGCTGGAAGCACCGCAGGACAAGCCATTCGCGGAGAGGGTCGTCAGCGCGACCAGGAGCAGGAGACGCCATGATCGAGTGGTCGGCGATCGAGATCGGCATCCTGGCGCGAGCCATCAGCCACGCGCCGTCGGTGCACAACACCCAGCCCTGGGTGCTGGAAACCGATACGGGCACGGCCGAACTCCACGAACGGACCACCGCCGCCTTGCCGCGGCACGACCCCGCGGGACGCGACCGGATGATTTCCTGCGGTGCAGCGGTGGCCAACCTCCATCTCGCCGTGCGAGCACTCGGCCGGGATGCCGCGGTGTCGGTGTTCCCCGACGACCGACGGCCGAACTTGGTGGCCAGGCTGGAAACGTCCACTCGTCAGGACACCACCGCCGTCGAGGACGAGCGCTACACGGCGCTCTTCCGCCGTCGCAGCCACCGGGCTCCGTTCCGTCTCGACCGAGTTTCCGCGCACGAGTTGCGCTTGCTGACCGAGATCGCCCGCGATGGCGGAACGTGGGCTCGGGTGATCGATCCCCGTCGCGAATCGACCGGGCTGGCGGAGCTGCTCGCCCACGCCGGCGCCGTGCTGAGGGAAGACCGCGCCTACCAACGGGAACTGGCCGCGTGGATGCCGTCGGTCCCGGAGCCGGGTGCTGCCAGGGCCAGCCTGCCGTGGGCGGGTCTGGTGCGCTCCAGCACGCACCTCCCGGACACCGTCACGCTGGCAGAGCGGCTGGCGCGTGAAGGATTGCTGGTACTGGTGACCGGCGACGACACCAGGCGGGACCAGGTGCGGGCCGGAGCCGCGATGCAGCGCGTCTGGCTGACCGCCGTCGCACGGGGCCTCGCGGCGTCAGTGCTGACCCAGCCGCTGAAACTGCCCGAGGTGCGCTCCGACCTCGTCGACCAGCTCGGACTGGCCGGTTTTCCCCAGCTGATCCTGCGCGTCGGGTATCCCGTGGCGCCCGCCGCGGCGCCCTTGCGCATCCCGTCCACCGCTGACTACCGCGAGGACTGGAGGTAGACCGGCCGGCGGGTGTGCGGGCGGAGCTTCGGCCGATAGCATTCGGGGCGCCACGCGGAAGGGCGTGCCGGATCGGGAGGTCTGCATGGACGGGGCGTCGGCGAGATCCGATCCAGGGTCGCGCGTGCGGGAGCTCGAAGCGGTGGCGATGCTCGCCGGGGACGGACTCATCCGGCTGGACGCTTCCGGGACCGTCGTCGACTGGGGTTCCGGCGCCGAAGCACTGACGGGGTACGCGGCCGAGGAGATCCGGGGCCGGTCGGTGTCCGTGCTGTACACGGAAGAAGACCGCGCCGCCGGTCGTGACCGGCAGGACCTGGACGCCGCCACCGCGGGCGGCCGGGTCGAGGTCGAGGGCTGGCGCGTGCGCAAGGACGGCGGCCGGTTCCGGGCCAACGTGGTCGCGGCGCCGATCCTGGACGACGACGGCGCCGTGACCGGTTTCGCCACGCTGACCAGGGACGTGACGGAACGGCGCTCGGACGAGTCGATGTTCCGGGCCCTGCTGGAATCCGCGCCGGACGCGATGGTGATCGCGGGGCCGGACGGGCGGATCACGCTGGTCAACCGGCAGGCGGAGCGGTTGTTCGGGTTCCCGCGCGACGAACTGGTCGGCCAGCCGATCGAAATCCTCGTCCCGCAACGGCTGCACCAGCGCCACGTCCGCCACCGCGACGGGTTTCTCGCCGCGCCCGCGGTGCGTCCGATGGGCGTGGGCCTCGACCTGCTCGGCGTGCGCCGCGATGGCACCGAGTTCCCGGTCGAAATCAGCCTGAGCCCGCTGGAAACCGATCAGGGGCCGCAGGTGTGCGCCGCGATCCGGGATGTCACCGAACGCCGCGAACAGGAAGCGCGGCTGCGGCAGCAGCGGGACGAGATCATGGAGCTGTCCACACCGGTGATCCAGGTGTGGGACAAGGTGATCGCGTTGCCGATCATCGGCACCCTGGATTCCGGGCGGGCGATGCGGTTGACCGAAAGCCTGCTCGAGAACATCGCCGAGCTGCGGGCCGAAGTCGTCATCCTCGATATCAGCGGTGTGCCCACAGTGGACACTCTGGTCGCCCAGCACCTGCTCAAAACCGTGCAGGCGGCCAATTTGATGGGGGCGGTGAGCATCGTGAGCGGTGTCCGACCGGAGACCGCGCAAGCGATCGTGCACCTCGGTATCGACCTCGGGCGGCTGCGCAGCCGGAACACGCTGCGGGACGCGCTCCAGCTCGCCTTGCGGATCCTGCGGGAAAGGGCGGGCGAAGCGGACGAAATCGCCAGGAACGTGACCGGTGGCCGGGCGTGAGCGAGGTGGCGGTGCCGATCCTGCAGATCGGTGACACCCTGCTCGTCACCTTGCAGGGCGATCTGGACGACGCCACGGTGGTGCGCATCGAGCAGCACCTGACCGAGGAGGTGGCGCGCACCCAGGCGGCGGGCGTGCTGATCGACGTGAGCGGGCTGACGGTGGTCGATTCGTTCATCGCCAGGGTGCTGGCCAGGGTGGTGGGCATGATCCGGTTGCTCGGTGCGCAGGCGGCGATCGTGGGGATCGCCCCCGCTGTGGCGATCACCCTGGTCGAACTGGGTATCCCGATGGGGCACCTGGACACGGCGCTGAACGCGGAGCAGGGGCTGGCCCTGCTGCGGCGGCTTCGCGACGATGCGGTGCGTGGCGATGGCTACGGAGCTGACTGAGACCGGTCGGGCTTCGGTGGCGATCGCCACCGAAGCCGATCTCATCCGGGTGCGCCAGTCGTTGCGCGCGCACGCCGAGGAGGCGGGGCTCGGCCTCGTCGATTCGACGAAGCTGATCACCGCGGGCAGCGAGCTGACCCGCAACATCCTGACCTACGCCACCGGTGCGCGCGGTGTGCTGCGGGTCGAGCAGGTGCGCGAGCCGGGGCGCCGCGGGGTGCGGGCGGTGTTCACCGACGACGGCCCCGGTATCGCGGACGTGGAAGCGGCGCTGACCGACGGCTACTCCACCAGCGGCAGCCTCGGGCTGGGTCTGCCGGGCTCCAAACGGCTCGTCGACGAGCTGACGATCGTCACCGGAGAATCGGGGACCACGGTCACGATCACCAAATGGGCGCGGTGATGAGCACGACGCACCGGCGGTACCCGGTCCGCGTCGTCGAAGACGTCGGCGTGCTCCGCCGGGCGATGGCCGCCGAAGCGAGCACGCTGCCCGGCCTGCCCGACGGGGATGCCGAACTTGTCGCGACGGAACTCGCCACGAACATCCTTCGGCACACCGCCGGCGGGTACGTGCTCACCCGGCCGACCGGCGGCGGGCTCGAACTGCTCGCGGTGGACCACGGCCCCGGTATGCCGGACGAACCGGGCCCGCCGAGGGCGGGCGGGCTCGGGGTGGGTCTGGCCGGTGTCCGGCGCCGCGCGTCGGTCTTCGACACCTACTCCACGCGGTCCGGGACGGTCGTCCTCGTCCGCATCCGGGCCGCGGAGTCGGGCGCCGGGCGGTGGCGGTGGGGCGGGGTCACCGTCCCGCTCGGCGGTGCCGGTGCCAGCGGGGACGCTTGGGCCGTCGCCGCTGTCGAATCGGATGTGGCGGCGCTGGTGGTCGACGGCCTCGGCCATGGACCGGAAGCCGCCGCGGCGGCCGGTGCGGCGGTCGAAGCGTTCGAACGGCAGCGGGCTGCGGACAACTGGCTCACCGACTTTCCCCGGCGCGCCCACGAAGCGATGCGGGGCACCCGCGGCGGCGTCCTCGGACTCTGCTGGATCGAGCCGGGCGAAAGCAGACTCTCCTTCGTCGGGGTCGGCAACATCACCTGCCGGGTCCTCACCGGTTCGGACCACCATCAGGTGCTCGGCCAGCATGGGACGCTCGGCACTTCCCTGCGGCCGCCCCGGCCGCACCCGGCCATCCGCACCTGGCCAGCGGGGTCCACCGCGGTGCTGACCTCCGACGGCATCGACACGCGATGGGATCCGGCCCGCTGGCCCGGTCTGCTGCGCCACGACCCGGCTGTGATCGCCGCCGTGGTGCACCGCGATCACGCCAGGGGCAACGACGACGCCGCGGTGCTCGTCGTCAAGGACACCGGCGAAGCCACGGCAGGGGGCGACCGATGAGCGAACCGGAAGACCACGAGCCGTCGAGTACGCGGGCGGAGCTCGCTGCCGCGCACCAGCGCATCGCCGACCTCACCGAGGAACTCGACACCACCAACCGCGGCATCATCGCGTTGCACACCGAACTCGAAGCCGCACGTGACGCCGAAGCGCGGGCGTGGGCGAGAAACGCGGTACTGGCCGAACGCGACCGGATCGCGCGCGATCTGCACGACCAGGTCATCCAACGCGTCTTCAGCGCGGGCCTGATCCTGCAGGGCAGCGCGGCACTGATCCGGAACCCGCGCGCGGCCGAGCGGGTGCGGACGGTGATCGGCGAACTCGACGCCACGGTCCGGGACCTGCGCACCGCGATCTTCGGCCTCCACGACCACCCACAAGAAGCGGTGAGCTTGCGCATCCAGCTCGCGGACCTGATCGCCGAAGCCGACGACAACCTCGGTTTCAGCCCCACCGTCAGCTTCGCGGGCCCCATCGACGCCGCGGTGCCGGACCACATCGCCGCCGACCTGCTGGCCGTCACCCGTGAGGCGCTGTCCAATCTCGCCCGTCACGCCCACGCCACCAAGGCCGAGCTCAGTCTCGCGGTCGGCGACGAACTGGTCCTCCGCGTCAGCGACAACGGGCGGGGCCTCGGCACCACCACGCGCTCCAGCGGCCTGCGCAACATGCGCGAGCGGGCTCAGATCCACGATGGCGGCTTTTCCATCACCAGCGAGCCCGGAGCCGGAACCCGGCTCGAATGGCGAGTTCCCCTCCCGCAACCCCACGTCCCCGCGACGGACTGAGCGAGCAGACCAATTCCGCCGAAGACGGGTCTTTGGACCCCAGCCGGCACGGGGACCGGGCGGACATCGTGGTCGATGTGCGAGAGACGACGATCAACACAGAAACCGACGTGCGGGTGACCGTACGAGGCACCCTCCCCGGCGCCGGGGAGCACGCCCGTGACCGCGTCATGGAGAGCCTCGGCCATGCGCCGAAGCCCGTGCTCGACGCGCGCGTGCGAGTGACCGAGCAGCGAGACCCGACGCGCGAGCGCCGCGTGGTGGCCCAGGCGAACGTACGGCTGCGCGGCCGGGCCGTGCGCGCGCAGGCCGCCGCGGCCACGGTGGCCGGCGCGGTGGACGAGTTGTGCGAACGGCTGCGCACGCGATTGGCGAAGTCGTCGACCCGGTGGGAAGCCAGGCGGGGCCGATGGCCGCATCCTGGCTCGTGGCGCCACGGGTCCGAGCGATCGGCTCGGCCGGCCTTCTTCCCCAGACCGGAAGAGGAGTGCCAAATCGTGCGGCACAAGGCTTTCACGCTTGCCGCGTGCTCGGTCGACGAGGCCGCGGACGAGATGGACTCGATGGACTACGCCTTCCACCTGTTCGTCGAAAACACCACGGGCCAGGACAGCGTGCTGTACCGCACCCCGGACGGCTACCGGCTGGCGCAGGTCCGGCCGGTACCCGAGGAAATCCCTCAGACCGGGGTATCGCTGACGGTGAGCGAGCACCCCGCTGTCCGGTTGCCGGTCACCGAGGCCATCACGCGGTTGACGATGTCGGAGATGCCGTTCGTGTTTTTCGTCGACACCGAGAACGAGCGGGGGAGCGTCCTCTACCGGCGCTACGACGGGCACTACGGCCTGATCGCCCCGCCTGCCTGACACACGGAAGATCCCCGTGCCTGGCCTCGTCGCACGAGGCCGGGCACGGGGATTCGCGGCTTTCAGGTGAAGACGATCTGGCCGCCGTCCGCCTTGTCGTAGAACTCGCCGACCGTGATGATGTCCTGCACCTGCTCGATCAGGTCGTCCTTGGCCAGCTCGAACAGGTCGACCGAGGCCTTGCACGCGTAGAGCCCGGCGCCGGTATCGGAGATCATTTCGATGAACTCCGGGATGGGCGGGATATCCAGCTTCGCCATCTTCTTGGCCAGGTAGGCCGTCATCGCCGCGGAAACGCCGGGCAGGGCGCCGGCCAGGGTCGGGAGGTGGAGGCCGGGATTGCCGACGGTGGCCAGCCTGATGTGGTCGTGGTGCTTTCGGTGGACGGCGTCCAGGCCGAAGAAGGTGAAGAACAGGTTGGCCTCGATCCCTTCGGCTCGTGCGCCGTTGGCCATGATGAGCCCGGGGTAGACGGCTTCCAGCGAACCTTTCGAGATGATGATGGAAACTTTTTCGATCACGATGTCTTCTCCTTTTCCGGCTCAGATGCAGCCGCGTGGCTTCGGGATACCGGCGATCTTCGCCGCCAGCTTCGCCGGGCCTTTCGGGAACAGTTCGTAGAGCTGTTTCACTCCGACGCCGGAGGTTTTTCCCAATGCCCGAACGGTCGGCCCTGAGCCCTTTTCCGTATATTCGTGGCGAACGTGCCTGATGACCTGCCAGTGCTGGTCGGTGAGTTCGGCGATACCGGCCTCGTCGGCGATTTCCGGTGCCATCGCCTCGGTCCAGGCGGCGGGATCGGTGAAGAAGCCTTCTTCGTTGACGGTGACTTCGGTACCCGCGTAGGTAGCGGTCGACATGGGATGTTCCTCCTCGTGGCTCAGGTGTCCGCGGTGGTGGGAAAGTGCTTGCCGCTGTGGGGCATCGACGCGGAGACACCGGGAATGTCGCGTCCGGGAAGGAGACCGTGCCAGTACCACCAGGCGAACATCAGCTTGCCGAGGTGGTTGAGCCGCGACTCCTTGAGCAGCGGCAGGCCGATCGGGGCGGGGAAGTGACCCGGAAGCGGCTCGGTGTCGTAGTTGAAGTCGATGAGCAGCGCTTTGCCGAAGCCGCTTTCGATGAAGCAGTTCGTGTGCCCGTCGAATTCGCCGTCCAGCTCGTCCCCGCCCAGGAAGCTGACGATGTTGCGAGCGAGCACTTCACCCTCGAAATGG
This sequence comes from Amycolatopsis sp. CA-230715, assembly GCF_018736145.1. Classification (GTDB taxonomy): domain Bacteria; phylum Actinomycetota; class Actinomycetes; order Mycobacteriales; family Pseudonocardiaceae; genus Amycolatopsis. Next base: position 1,436,151 of record NZ_CP059997.1, on the reverse strand, counting down.
GTCACCGAACCGGCCTTCGACGTGGGCAGCGCCGCGGCGTCACCGATGACGAAGACGTTCGGGTGCGCCTTGGCCCGCAAGGTCCGCGGGTCGGCGGGCACGAAACCGAACTCGTCGCCCAGCCCCGGCGAACGGTCCACATAGGACGCGCCGCCGTGCGGGGGGACCACCACGGCGAGGTCGAAGGCGAGCTCGCGGCCGTCGTAGGAAACCAGGCGCTTACCCGCGCCGTCGACCTCGCCGGTGGTGAACTCCGTCACCAGTTCGATGCCTTTTTCCGTCAGCAGTCCCGAAAGGGTGCGGGCGGCGACGGGTTTCGTGAACGCGCCGTCGAGCGGTGTGGCGTAGACGAGCTGGACGTCGTCGCGGACACCGCGTTCGCGGAGGTACCAGTCGGCGAGGAAGCAGAACTCCAGCGGTGCCACGGGACATTTGATCGGCAGGTCGACCACGTTGACCACGAGCCTGCCCTCGGTGAACCCGGTCAACGCGGATCCCAGCGCCATCGCGCCGTCGAGGTCGTAGAAGGTGTGCACGGTCTCGTGCCACCCCTCGCCGGTGAGCCCTTCGGTCTCTTCGGGCATCAGGCGCGCGCCGGTGGCGATCACGAGGACGTCGTACGGCAGCACCGCGCCGTCGTGGAGGTGCACCAGCTCCTTGTCGACCTCGACCCGTTCCACGTCGCTGCGGTGGTAGCGGATGCCGTCGTGCAGCTGACGGGGCCGCGACCGTACGAGGTCCTCCGGGTCCGCCAGGCCGAACGGCACGAACAGGAGCCCTGGCTGGTAGACGTGGTCGTCGTCGCGGTCGACGACGGTGATGTGCGCACCGCCGCCGAGGGACCGCCGGAGCCGGTTCGCGGCCACCGTGCCGCCGGTGCCGCCGCCGAGTATCACGATTCGCTTGGTCACGGAACGAGTCTTCGATCTTCCGGTAGCGGCGGGTAGGGCATTCGGTCCTTCGCGGTGGCGACGAAGGAACCACCGGATGCGTCTCGGCCCACCGGTCGTGGCGTGAATGGACGAAGGTCCCCGGCCCCGCTCCCGAAGAGCCCTTCCTGCCGCCGGGCGCGCGGTCGACCCTGGAGCCAGGAACGAGTCTGGCGGCGAGGAGACGACATGCCACACCGACAGGACGCGATCGCGCAAGCAGAACGGACCGCTCGTGACTGGCTGGGCCAGGTGCGCACCGAACTGGGCACCGAGGACCGCGACTTCGCCTACCGCGCGCTGCGGGCATGGCTCCACGTGGTCCGCGACCGGTTGAGCGTGCATTCCGCCGCGCACCTCGCCGCTCAGCTCCCGACCCTCCTGCGTGGTCTCTACTTCGAGGGCTGGCGGCCGAACCGGGTGCCTGCCGAGTTCGACGGCGAGGAGTTCCAGCGGCGGTTCGCGATCGAGGCGGACATCGAAATCGGTGATGTGGACCGGGTCGCGGTCGCGGTGACCACCGCGCTCGGCGACCGGTTTTCCCCTGGCCAGCTCGGCCACGCACTGGCGGTCTTCCCCGCTTCCGTGCGGGCCAAGCTCACCGGCCAGCCCGCGGTGCGCGACGAACACCTGGACGACACGCGCCTCGCCGACCTGGAAGCGAGTGTCACGCGCTTGTACGAGGCCGTGACGGAACTGGCCGGGGGCATCGCGGGGTCACCGATGGACGAGCCGCTCGACGAACACGTCGCGAAGGCCGCGAAAGCGGCACATCGCCTCCTGCTCGCCGCTGGTGGTTCGACGCGTTCTCGGTGACCCGGTGGCGGATGCCGCGGGCGCGCCACCGGATTCGAAAGGAGATGCGCCATGGCTTCCTCCGGAACGCGGCGCCGCTGGCTGGTGGTGCTCGCCGTGCTCGTCGTGGCGGTGGGCATGACGGTCGTCGTCGTACTGGCGCGCCAGGACGACCATCCGGCCCAGGCCCCTGCGCCGACGCCCTCGCAGAGCACGGCACCGCGGCCGACGACCACCGTGACACCGGTGCCCGGCAAGTTCGGCGGAGAGGAGTTCACCCCGGCACAGGTGGCGGCGCTCCAGTCCACTGTGGACGCCGGTCATCAGCCGTGGCGCCTCGATCCGGCGCAGGTCGCCCGTGCGTTCGTGGAAATCCGGTTCGGCTGGACCGGTCCGTCGGTCGCGATGGCGGATCCGCACACCGCCGAGGTCACCGATCCCGTGACCGGGACCAAGCTGGTCCTGCAACTCGGGCAGCCCGCGAAGCTCGGCCAGGCCGGGATCTGGATCGTGCTCAGCGGTGTGCGGGTGACTTGAGCGCTTCCGCTTGCCCCACCGCGATTCCGCGGTCGAACGGAAGGAGAGGTGCGGTCAGGTGGACACGTTGTCACGGATGCGCGCCGAAGTGGACGGACTGCTGGAATCGCTATCGGCCGCGGAGGCCCGGTGGGCGCCGTGGCTGGCGTCCGTAGACGCCGGGCAGCGGGAGAGCGCGCGCAACCTCGTGCACTACTGGGCCCTTCGGCAGCACGATCTCCGGGATCTGCAAGGCAGGCTGGCCGGGGTCGGGCTGTCGTCACTGGGGCGCAGCGAGTCCCACGTGGAAGACACGCTGCGGACGGTCGCGGCGGCGGTGAGGGCGCTCGCCGGTGATGCGTGGCATCCGCCGAACCCGGCGGTGGCGGGACGCGGTACGCGGGTTTTGCGGCGCCGTGCGGCGGATCTGCTCGGCCCGGCGCCGCCGACGCACCGGGCGAGGATCATGGTCACACTGCCGGGCACGGCCGCGGAAGACCTCGGTCTGGTGCGCCTGTTGATCCGGCAGGGCATGGACGTTGCCCGGATCAACTGCGCGCACGACGATCCCGCGGTGTGGCGGGCGGTGGCGCGGCACGTGCGCACGGCGGCGGCCGAGGCGGGGCGGCCGTGCCGGATCGTGCTGGACCTGGCGGGGCCGAAACTGCGCACCGGCGCGTTGGAGCCGGGGCCGAGGGTGGTCAGGCTCCGCGCGGAGAAGGACGCCCTCGGTCATGTCCGGGTACCGGCGCGCGGCTGGCTGACCTCGGCCGAGCACCCGGTCGCGGCACCCGAACCGGGGCTCGTGCCGATCCCCGTTCCCGCGGCGTGGCTCGGCGCCCGCCAGGATGGCGAGCAGCTGTCCGTGCGGGACGCGCGCGGCAGGCGCCGCACGATGACCGTGGCGCTCGCCGAGGGCGGCGCGGTGGTGAGCAGCGAGCGCACCACCTACCTGGCCACCGGGTGCGTTCTGGGCTCCGGCGGTGTCGTCGGCGCGGTTCCGCCCGCGCGACAGAGCCTGCTGCTGCGTCCCGGCGACGTCCTCGAACTGGTGCCGGACTGCTCGCCGCTCCCAGTCGTGCCGGGGAGTCCGCGGATCGGGTGCACGCTGCCCGAGGTGTTCGAGCATGCTCACATCCGAGACCAGGTGCTGTTCGACGACGGCAAAGTGAGCGGTGTGGTGGTCGGCCGCCAGCGGGATTCGCTGCGGGTACGGGTGGTCCGGACCAAGACCGGTAGAGCGAGGCTCGGTGCCGACAAGGGCATCAACCTGCCGGACACGCGGTTGCCGGTGTCCGCGCTGACGGCGAAGGACCTGGAGGACCTCACCGTCGTTTCGGAAGTCGCCGACGCGGTCGGGTTGTCGTTCCTGCGCGGTCCTGAGGACGTCGAGCGATTGCTGAACGAGCTCACCGGGCTCGGTGCCACGCGGCTCGGCGTGGTGCTCAAGATCGAGACGAAACGGGCCTTCCAGAACTTGCCGCAGGTGTTGCTGACCGCCATGCGATGGCCTCGGGTCGGCGTGATGATCGCCCGCGGCGACTTGGCCGTGGAATGCGGTTACGAGCGGATGGCGGAATTGCAGGAGGAAATCCTGTGGCTGTGCGAAGCGGCGCACCTTCCGGTGATCTGGGCGACGCAGGTGCTCGAACAGCTCGCCAAGGAGGGACAGCCCTCTCGCGCGGAGATCACCGACGCGGCGATGAGCGAGCGGGCGGAGTGCGTGATGCTCAACAAGGGTCCGTTCGTCGCGGACGCGGTGTCCGTGCTCGCCGACGTTCTGCACCGGATGTCCGGGCACCACTACAAGAAGAACCCGTTGCTGCGGTCTCTGCGTTCCTGGCACCCGGACCACGCGGCCGGGAAGTGCCCGTCGGAAAATCCACGCCGCCGGTGGCAGTAGGGGCATTGGTCACCGGGATCGGGTACGCACGTCGCCGTCGCCGGTGGCGTTCGGCCGCGGCGCCGCAGCGCCGCGCGGGTGTTGGCTTTCGGTAAACCCAGCCACTACACGTGGAGGCGAACCATGGTGCCGCGTCCAGCTCTCGCCGAACTCGGCTTGACCACCGGCAAGAAGACCAGGCTGCACCGGATCCTGCACCAGCACGGGCTCGGTAACGGCACCGCGTTCTTCCTGCCCTACGACCAAGGGCTCGAACACGGTCCACGGGACTTCTTCGCGAACCCGCCCGCCGGGGACCCGAAATACGTCCTGCGGCTGGCGGTCGAAGGCGGGTTCAACGGTGTCGTGGTCCAAATCGGACTGGCGGAGAAGTTCTACTGGGAGTACGCGGGCGAACTGCCGCTGGTGCTGAAGCTGAACGGCAAGACCGAGATCCCGTCGGACGCGGACGCGTTGTCGCCGTTGCACGGGAGTGTCGAAGACGCCGTGCGGCTCGGCGCCGACGCCGTCGGCTACACCCTGTACGTGGGAACGCCCGCGCAGGAACGGGACTTCGCGCAGTACCGCCAAGTCCGCACGGACGCGCAACGACTGGGGATGCCCCTGATCGTGTGGGCGTACCCGCGCGGCTCGGCGATCGAGGCCAAGGGTGGCCGGGATTCGTTCTACGCCGTCGACTACGCGGCGAGGACCGCCGCCGAACTCGGTGCCGACGTGGTGAAGGTGAACTTCCCGCACCCGGACAAGAACACGGGTGTGCCGGAAAGCTACTCGGGTGAGTTCACCTCGCAGCAGGCGATCGACGCCGTGGTCCGGTCGGCGGGCCGGACCCTGCTGCTCGTGTCGGGCGGGGGAAGGGCGGGCGACGAGGCCATGCTGGAGAAGGCCCGCGAGTCGATGGAGGCCGGTGCCACCGGGTTGATCTTCGGCCGCAACGTCTGGCAACGCGACCACGACGAGTCGCTGAGGTTCGTAGCCGCCTTGCGGGAGATCCTCGCCAAGCATCCGAGCACCTGAGATGTTCGAGGTGCGGATCCACGGCCGTGGCGGGCAAGGAGTCGTCACGGCCGCGCAGCTGCTCTCCATGGCCGCGTTCGCCGAGGGGCGGCACGCGCAGGCGTTCCCCAGTTTCGGCTCGGAGCGGACCGGTGCGCCGGTGGTCGCCTTCGTCCGCGTCGGTGACAGCGCGATCCGGACCAGGGAGCCGGTGGTCCGGCCGGACGCGATGATCGTGCAGGACGCGACCCTGCTGCACCAGGTCGCGCTCTTCGAAGGGTTCGGCTCCGGCGGTTACCTGCTCGTCAACGCGGCGCGGACGCCGGAGGAACTGGGGTTCGGCGAGGTCGCCCGCGGCCTCCGCCCCGATCGGCTGGCGATGGTGCCCGCGACCGAGCTGTCGCTGTCCCGGATCGGCCGCCCGGTGCCGAATGCCGCGCTGCTGGGCGGGTTCGCGGCGCTCACCGGTCTCGTCCGCCTCCGGTCGGTCGTCTCGGCCATCGAGGAGCGGTTCGCCGGCGAACTGGCCGAAGGGAACGTGGCAGCGGCCACCGCGGCTTTCGACTTCGTGGTGGCGGCACGGGAGGAGCTGACCGGTGCTCAGGCAGATTGAAGGTTCGCGCGCGGTCGCCGAGACGGTCGGGCTGTGCCGCCCCGAGGTGGTTTGCGCCTACCCGATCTCGCCGCAGACGCACATCGTCGAAGGTCTCGCCGAGCTGGTGCGGGCCGAGGTGCTGACGCCGTGCGAGTTCGTCAACGTCGAGTCGGAGTTCGCCGCCATGTCCGTGGCTATCGGGGCCTCCGCGGCGGGCGCGAGGGCTTACACCGCGACGGCCAGCCAGGGACTGCTGTACATGGCGGAAGCGGTTTTCAACGCCGCTGGCCTCGGGTTGCCGGTCGTGATGACCGTGGCCAACCGGGCGATCGGCGCGCCGATCAACATCTGGAACGACCACAGCGACAGCATGGCACTGCGCGACTCCGGCTGGATCCAGCTCCACGCCGAGACGAACCAGGAAGCCGCGGATCTGCACGTGCAGGCGTTCCGGATCGCGGAGGAGCTGTCGACGCCGGTCATGGTGTGCCTGGACGGGTTCGTGCTCACCCACGCTTGGGAACGGGTCGACCTGCTTACGCAGGACGAGGTGGACGCGTTCCTCCCGCCGTACGCGCCGCGCCAGGTGGTCGATCCGGACGCACCGGCGTCCATCGGCGCGATGGTGGGGCCGGAGGCGTTCACGGAGGTGCGGTACCTCGCGCACGCCAGGCAACTGTCCGCTTTGGACGTGGTGCCCGAGGTCTCGGACCGGTTCGCGGAGTCGTTCGGCCGCAATTCCGGCGGGCTCGTCCGCGCTTACCGGAGCGAGGACGCCGAGACGGTGGTGATCGCGCTCGGCTCGGTGCTCGGCACCGTCAAGGACACTGTCGACGAACTGCGCGAAGCGGGAGTCCGGATCGGGGTACTGGGCATCACCTGCTTCCGGCCGTTCCCCGCGGACGCGATCGCCGCGGCCACCGCGCACGCCACGCGACTCGTGGTGATCGAGCGGGCGTTCGAACCGGGCGTTGGCGGGATCGTCTCGCGGAACGTCGCGACGTCGGCACCCGGTATCCGGAGCTACGCGGTCGTCGCCGGTCTCGGCGGCCGGGCGATCACGAAGAAGTCGTTGGCCGAACTGTTCATCGCCGCGGCGGCGGACGAGCTGGCACCGTTGACGTTCCTCGACCTGAACCGGGGACTCATCGACCGCGAGCTCGAACGGCTGGCCACCACGCGGCGTTCCGGGCCGAGTGCCGAGAACATCCTCCGGGACCTCGGCGCCGTCGCTTCGAGGATCGGGTGAGGAAACCGTGGTGCAATCGGTGAAGTTCTACCAGACGGGGAGTTTCGCGGTCGGGAACCGGCTGCTGGGTCCAGAGGACCGGAGCGTGCAGTCCGATCGGCAGCGGATCAACTCGATCGACTGCGGGCACCGGGCCTGCCGGGGCTGCGGGGAAGCGCTCGGCGCGCGCTACGCGCTGGACGCGGCGATGCGGGCCACCAGGAACCGGGTCGTCGCGGTGAACGCGACCGGGTGCCTGGAGGTGTTTTCCACTCCCTACCCGGAAACCTCGTGGCGCATCCCGTGGCTGCACTCGTTGTTCGGCAACGCGCCCGCGGTGGCGACCGGGGTCGCGGCCGCGATGAAGGTCAAGGGCCGTGAAGACGTACGGGTGGTCGCCCAGGGCGGCGACGGCGGAACCGTCGACATCGGGTTCGCCTGCCTGTCGGGCATGTTCGAGCGCGACGACGACGTGCTCTACCTCTGCTACGACAACGAGGCGTACATGAACACGGGAGTGCAGCGCTCCGGCGCCACCCCGCCCGCGGCGCGCACCACCACGACACCGGCCACCGGGCCCGCACCCGGCGCGCGTTTCGGGCAGGGCAAGAACGTGCCGATGATCGCGATGGCGCACGAAATCCCTTACGTGGCAACGGCTACCGTCGCCGAGCTTCGCGATCTCGAGGCGAAGGTCCAGCGGGCGATGGAGTTCCGCGGTGCGCGGTACCTCCACATCCTGGTGCCGTGCCCGCTCGGCTGGGGGAGCGCGGCGCACGACACGATCCGGATCGCGAGGCTGGCCAAGGAAAGCGGGCTGTTCCCGGTGTTCGAAGCCGAACGCGGCGAGGTCGTCGGGGTGTCCAAGATCCGGCGCCGCGTGCCGGTGGCCGACTACCTGCGCCCGCAGGCGCGGTTCGCGCACTTGTTCGGCGCGGAGCCGCGGACCGACGTGCTCGCGCGGATCCAGGCGATCGCGGACCGGAACATCCGCCGGTTCGGGCTGTGCGACGAGGAGTGAAGATGGACCGGGAAAAGCCGTTCGCGATCACCCTCGACGCGGGTTCGAGCCGGGCGAACAAGACCGGCGACTGGCGCACCGAGCGACCTGTCTACGTCGACCTGCTCCCGCCGTGCAACCAGGCGTGCCCGGCGGGGCAGGACATCCAGCGGTGGCTCTACCACGCGGAGTCGGGTGACTACGAGCCCGCTTGGCGCCGGATCATGGCGGACAACCCGTTTCCCGCCGTGCTCGGGCGAATCTGCTTCGCGCCGTGCGAGAGCGCCTGCAACCGGGGGCAGCTCGACGAAGCCGTCGGCATCAACTCGGTCGAGCGGTTCCTCGGCGACGAGGCGATCGAGCGCGGGTGGACGGTCGCGGTCGAAGGCGACCCGTCGGGAAAGCACGTGCTGGTGGTCGGCGCCGGGCCCGCCGGGTTGTCGGCGGCGTACCACCTGGCCAGGCTCGGCCACCTGGTGACCGTTCGCGACGCGGAAGCCCTGCCCGGCGGCATGATGCGGTACGGGATCCCGCGCTACCGGCTCCCGCGTGACGTCCTCGACGCGGAGATCGCCCGCATCCGCGACCTCGGTGTGGTGTTCGAGCAGCGCAGCAAGGTCGCCGACGCGGCGGCCGCGATGGCGGACGGCGGTTTCGACGCGGTGTTCCTCGGGGTCGGGGCGCAGCTCGGCCGACGCGCTTACATCCCGGCGGGGGACTCGGCGCGCGTGCTCGAAGCGGTGTCGGTGTTGCACGGCGTGGAGAGCGGTGAACGACCTCTCCTGGGACGGCGCGTCGTCGTCTACGGAGGCGGCGACACCGCCATGGACGCCGCGCGCACCGCCAGGCGGCTCGGTGCGGCCGACTCGCTGGTCGTCTACCGGCGGACCCGCGCGCGGATGTCCGCCCATCCGGCCGAGGTCGGCGAGGCGGTGGAGGAAGGGATCACGTTCCGCTGGCTGTCCACCGTCACCCACGTCGACCGCGGCGGGGTCACCGTGGAGAAGATGCGCCTCGACGACACGGGTTTCCCCCAGCCGACCGGTGAGCTGGAGGACCTGGCCGCCGACTCCGTGCTGCTCGCACTGGGCCAGGATTCGGACCTGTCCCTGGTGGACGGGCTGGCCGGCATCGGCCGTGCGGACGGCGGTGTCGAAGTGGACCGGGCCATGATGACCGGGCGCGAAGGGGTTTTCGCCGGCGGGGACATGGTTCCGGCCACCCGGACCGCGACCGCGGCCATCGGGCACGGCGCGAGGGCGGCTCGCTCGATCGACGCGTGGCTCCGCGGCTCAGCGCGCGCCGAGCGGGAGCCGCGGCCGCTCGCGACCTTCGACAAGCTGAACACCTGGTACTACAGCGACGCGGACGCGACGGTCCGGCCGCATCTCGACCTGTCCCGCCGAGTGTCCACATTCGACGAAGTGGTCGGTGGCCTCGACGAGTCGACCGCGCTGTTCGAGGCACGGCGGTGCCTGTCGTGCGGGAACTGCTTCGGCTGCGACAACTGCTACGGGGTCTGTCCGGACAACGCGGTGGTCAAGCTCGAACCGGGCGAGCGGTACGAGATCGACCTCGACTACTGCAAGGGCTGCGGGATCTGTGTCCAGGAATGCCCGTGCGGTGCCATCGAAATGGTGCCGGAGGACTGAGCTCGCGGCCGTCAGCACTCGACGGTGGTCGCCGCGTCGCGGATCGCGCGCAGGATCCTCCTGCCGACCAGCCCGACGAAGGGGCGCACGGTCACCCAGTAGGCCCGGAACGCGCGGCGGGTGCCCGTGTCCGGCAGGTCGACCCGGATTTCGTAGGTCACCACGCTGCGCCGGTCCCCGTACGGGCGCACCGCGAACGAGGTCACGATCCGGCCGTGGTGCGCGGGGGTGGTGCGCTCGAAGTCGTCGACCGGGATCTGGTCCCATTTGACGACCGGGATCCAGAACCGCCCTTTCGCGCCGAGGACGATTTCCTCGCCGTCGCGTTCGCCGAGCAGGACCCAGTCGGTGCCGACGGCGATCTCCGCCGAGGTCATCTCTTCCGCGCCCTTCGGGAAGAGCAGGCGCTGGAGCCGTTCGGGAAACGCCCGGCACCAGAACAGGACGCGGAGCACGGGATCGGAAACCCGGCCGAGGTCGAACCGCCCGATCTCGTCGTAGACGGCACCCGCCGGTGCGTCGACGAAGAGGTGCTCGGTAAGGGTGAAGTCGGGCCGTGGCATGGCCTGGTCGATCAGGCTCGGCGTGCCGCCGGAGCGCGCGGGGTCGATCGTCATCGTGTTCTCCTCGTCCCGTTTTCCGCTGCCCGGCGCAGGATGTCGCGCCGTTGTTCGAATTCCTCGGTGTCGATTTCCCCGCGGGCGAACCGTTCTTCGAGAACGTGCATGGCCGTCGGGTCCGGTGCCTGCGGTTTCGAACCGCGGCGCACCAGCGCGATCGCGAGCAGGACGATCCCGGCGATCAGGACGATGCCAAGGCCGATGGCCGGCCCGAACCAGCCCGTGCCACCGCATGCGTGGTACCACCAGTTCGGCATGGCGCACCCCTTTCATTGCCGTTCGCGCGAATCCGCGCCACGGGCCGAGTGTCGATCTCGTCCGTGCCCCGCCGGCAGAGGAAGAAGTCCTCGCCGCCGGTGACACTGGCCAGTCAGCGCGCGGGCGCCGCGGTGGTTTCGCGCAACGCCGCCAGCACGGCGTCGCCGTCGACGGTTTCCTGCTCCCGCAGCTGGGCCGCGAGCCGGTCGAGTGCGTCGCGCCGGGAGGTGAGCATGGCGACGGCGCGCGCTTCCGCTTCCGCGAGGAGCCTGGCCACTTCCTGGTCGATCGTCCGCTGCGTGTGTTCCGAGTACGGCCTCTGCGCGGCCTCCACCGGGTCCACCGGCGCGGCGTGCGCTCCGGTGCCATAGCCGATCGGGCCGAGTGCGGGGGAGAGGCCGAACTCGGTCACCATCTTCACCGCCAGCGCGGTCGCTTCGGCGAGGTCGTTCGCGGCACCCGTCGAGCCTTGCCCGAAGACCACGAGCTCGGCCGCCCTGCCGCCCATGCGCACCGCGAGCAGATCGCTCAGGTAGTCCTCCCGGTACAGGCGCCGTTCGGCTTCCGGGAGCTGTTCGGTCGCACCGAGGGCCATCCCGGCGGGCAGGATGGTGACCTTGGTGACGGGGTCCGCGTGCTCGCACAGCGCGGCTACGAGGGCGTGCCCCGATTCGTGGACGGCCACGGATTCCCGTTCCTCGGGCAGGAGCGCGTTGGACGCATCGCGCCTGCCGAGCAGCACGCGGTCCCGCGCGGTCGCGAAATCCGCGGCCGTGAGCACGGTCCGGTCGTCGCGCACGGCGTTGATGGCGGCTTCGTTGACGAGGTTCGCGAGATCGGCGCCGGAGAACCCCGGGGTGCCCCTGGCGACCACGGTGAGGTCGACGTCGGGGGCGAGGTGCTTCCCGTCGATGTGCACGGTGAGGATGGCGGCGCGTTCGGCCTGGTTCGGCAGTGGCACGGTGACCTGCCGGTCGAACCGGCCCGGCCGCAGCAGTGCGGGGTCGAGCGTTTCCGGGCGGTTGGTGGCCGCCAGCACCACGATCCCGCTGCTCTGGTCGAATCCGTCCATTTCGGATAGAAGTTGGTTGAGCGTCTGCTCGCGCTCCTCGTGCCCGCCGAAGCCACCGGGGCCGCGCCTGCTGCCGACGGCGTCGATCTCGTCGATGAAGATGATCGACGGCGCCCGGTTGCGCGCTTCGTCGAACAGGTCGCGGACCCGCGACGCGCCGACCCCGACGAACATTTCGACGAACGCGGATCCGGTGATGGACAGGAAGGGCACGCTCGCCTCGCCCGCGACGGCTCTGGCGATGAGCGTCTTCCCGGTGCCGGGCGGTCCGATCATGATCACGCCGCGCGGTCCTTTCGCGCCCGCTGCCGCGTACCTGGTCGGGTCGCGGAGGAAGTCCACGACCTCGCTGACTTCCTGCTTCACCCCTTCGTAGCCGGCGACGTCGGCGAATCGGGTGGTGGGCCGCTGCGCCTCGATGATCTTCGCTTTCGACCGGCCGATACCGCCGATACCGCCAAGACCGCCGACGCCGCCGCCGTCGGCGAGAGAGCGGCGGACCCGACGACCGATCCAGATCATCAAGCCGAGGAAGAGCGCGAACGGCAGGAACGCGGTGAGCGTGCTGACCCATGAGGTGGTCGTGGTCTTCGCGGTGATCTTGACGTTCTTCGAGCGCAGCAGCGGTTCGAGCGACGCGTCGTTGAGCGCGGTCGGCACCTGGCTCGTGAAGCCGGCGCCGCCACGGAGCTCCCCGCTGAGCGAGCCGTGGTCGTCGACGGTCACCGAGTCGACCTGCCCCTGGTCTACTTTGGACAGGAACTCGGTGTAGGGCACGGCGCTCGTGCCCCGTTCGAGCAGGGCAGGGCCGAACAGGATCGCGAGGTACACCAGGACGAGCAGCGAAGTCAGCCACCACGGCCAGCCGCGCTTCGGCGGTTCGGTGGCGGGTGGAGGCGCGGAGGGCGGCGGGCCTGGGGCGGCGGTGCGGGACACTCGCCCACCTTCTCCACGGTCGGCGGGCGCGGACAGGGGCCTACGTCCCGTCACCCGGTGACCATGGTGGATTCATCGAGTGGAGAGGACCTTCGGCAGTCGCGGAAGAGTGCCGTCGCGGGCATTCTCGACGGTGTGAACGAGCGGATGAGTGCCTGGCGGGTGACGCGGCCGGGGCCGATGGTGTCGCGCCCGCTTGACCAGGTGACCGCGCCGGTTCCCGTGCCAGGGCCCGGCGAGCTGCTGGTGCGGGTGCTGGTGTGCGGTGTCTGCCGGACGGACCTGCACGTCGCGGAAGGCGATCTTGCCGTGCACCGGCGGGGCGTCACTCCCGGGCACGAAGTCGTCGGAGAGGTGGTCGCGATCGGCGACGGGCCCGCCACCGGGTTCGCGATCGGCGACCGGGCCGGTATCGCCTGGCTGCGCGGTACCTGCGGGCGGTGCCGGTACTGCGCGCGCGGGCGGGAGAACCTCTGCCCCGACTCGGTTTACACGGGGTGGGACGCCGACGGCGGGTATGCCGAGTTCGCCGTCGTCCCGGCGGGCTACGCGCTCCGCCTGCCGGACGGGTACACCGACGACGAACTCGCTCCGCTGCTGTGCGCCGGGATCATCGGTTACCGCGCGCTGCTCCGGGCGGAGGTCCCGGAGCGCGGAGTGCTGGGGATCTACGGGTTCGGCGGCAGCGCGCACTTGACGGCGCAGGTGGCGATCGCTCGGGGCGTCACGGTCCACGTGATGACGCGGAGCGCGGCCGCCAGGAGGCTGGCGCTCGAACTCGGCGCCGCCTCCGCGACCGGCGCCGGGGACTCGCCGCCGGAACCGCTGGATTCCGCGATCCTGTTCGCCCCGGTTGGTGACCTGGTCCTGCCCGCCCTGGCCGCGCTCGACCGCGGCGGCACGCTGGCGATCGCGGGCATCCACCTCTCGGACATCCCGCCGTTGCGGTACCAGCGCCACCTGTTCCAGGAGCGCCAGGTCCGCAGCGTCACCGCCAACACGCGGGCTGACGCTGAAGAGTTCCTCGGCGTCGCGGGGTCGCACCGGTTGCGGGTGTCGACATCGCCGTATCCGCTGGCGGAAGCGGACCGCGCGCTGTCCGATCTCGCCGCGGACCGGGTCAACGGGGCGGCGGTCCTGCGGGTGAACTGACGACCTAGGTCCTTCCGCTGGTGGGCGAAGGACCGCCGCGACGGCCCCCGCTCGGTCCCTACCTTCGGGGGAGGAGCCGTCGGACGTGAGGCGGCGTGTTCGAGTGGAGGACCGCGATGACGTCTCTCACCGTTTCCACCGTCATGACCCCGGACCCGGTGACGGTCCGCACCGACACACCGCTCAAGGAGATCGCCGAGGTGCTGACCGCGCGGGCGATCAGCGCCGTGGGTGTCCTCGATCGGCACGGCGCGCTCGTGGGGGTGGTCTCGGAGGCGGATCTCCTGTCGCACCTGCGCGAGCACGAACGGCCATCGTGGCTCGCGAAGCGTCTTTCGCGGCGCGACCGCAGAATGAGCGGCAGGGTCGCCTCGGATCTGATGACCGCGCCCGCGCTGACCATCGACGCGGGCGCCTCGCTGACCGCCGCGTCGGCGGAGTTCGCGCGCACCGGGGTGCGGCGCCTTTTCGTGCTGCGGCGCGGAGCGCTGGTCGGTGTGGTCTCGCGCAGCGACCTGGTGCGCGTGTTCGTGCGCACCGATGACGAACTCCTTCACGAGGTGGAGCGCGGGGTGTTGCTCCGCGCGCTGGGACTGGGACCCGATCGCGCGCGGGTCGCGGTGCACGACGGCGTCGTCACGATGTGCGGGCGCGTGGAGAAGCGCAGCGAGGTCGAGACGCTCACGCGGATGGTCGAGGACGTTCCCGGGGTCGTCGCGGTCGAAAACCGGCTCGACTACGTCTGGAACGACGTGGCGTGATGAGGGCGGTGCGGCTCGCGCGCTCACGGGAAGCGGTTCTCCTGGTCGCGGTAACACTGCTCGTCGGAACGGGCGGTGTGCTGTCGCTGGTGGGCGGCGGTGGCGCGAAAGTGTTGTGGGCGGCGGCGACGGTGGTCGCGCTGGGGCCGTCGGTCGTGTGGGTCATGGCCGATCTCCGTGCCAGGCGGTGGGGCGCCGACCTTTTGGCGGTCCTCGCGCTCGCGGCGACACTCCCGGTCGGTGAGTACCTCGCGGGCGGGATCGTGGCCCTCATGGTGGCCACGGGCCATGTGCTCGAAGCCGGCGCGAGGCGACGTGCGGGCCGCGACCTTTCGATGCTGCTCGACAGAGCGCCGTCCCGAACGCACCGGCGCACCGCGGACGGCCTCGAGACCATCGGCGTGGACGAGGTCGTCGCCGGGCAGGCGATCGTCGTGCTGCCGGGTGAGGTGGTGTCGGTCGACGGCGTCCTCGACGCGGACGGCGCCTTCGACGAGTCCGCGCTGACCGGGGAACCGCTCCCGGTGCCCAAGCGCGCCGGGGCGACTGTCCACAGTGGAACCGTGAACGCGGGTGCCGCCGTCGACCTGGTCGCCACGGCCGCGGCGGGGGAAAGCACCTACGCCGGGATCGTGCGCCTGGCCGAACGCGCCGTCGCGGGCACCGCTCCGGTCGCCAGGATCGCCGACCGGATCGCGATCTGGTTCCTGCCGGTGGCCTTGCTGATGGCCGCCGCGGCGTGGCTGTTCACCGGGGACGCGGTTCGCGCGGTCGCGGTGCTGGTGACGGCGACGCCGTGCCCGCTGTTGCTGGCGGTGCCGATCGCGGTGACCGCGGGGATGTCGCGGATGTCGCGGGCCGGGGTCGTGGTGAAGGACGGCGCCGCGCTCGAGACGCTCGGCAACGTCCGGGTGCTGCTGCTGGACAAGACCGGGACGGTGAGCGAGGGCAGGCCGGAGGTCACCGACGTCGTGTGCGCGCCGGGAATGACTGAGGAAAGAGTGCTCGCCTTGGCCGCCAGCGTGGAGCGCCTTTCCCCGCACGTGCTCGCCGCGGCGATCGTCCGCGCGGCGGCTGCCGCGGGCGTGCCCGTGGAACGAGCGCAGGACGTGACCGAGACCCCGGGCACCGGCGTGCGGGGTGTGGTCGACGGGCGGCGGGTGACGGTCGGCCGTCTGCCGGGGGAGCGCGACCTGCCGGGGTGGGCGCGGGGCGTGCTGAACCGGGGCAAGCTGGACCTGGCGAGCGTGGTGTGGGTGGACGTGGACGGTGCGCTCACGGCCGCGTTCCTGGTGCGCGACCGGGTGCGCCGCGACGCGCCTCGGACCATGAAACGCTTGCGGGAGGCGGGAATCCGGGAAATCCGGCTGGTGACCGGCGATCGCGTGGACAACGCGCGAGAAGTGGCCGCGACGCTCGGCCTCGACGCGGTGACCGCCGAGGTGGGCCCGGCGGAGAAGGTGACTTCGGCCGAGAATGCTTGCCGCGCCGGGGTTACCGCGTTCGTCGGAGACGGTGTCAACGACGCACCCGCGCTCGCGACCGCGGATGTGGGCGTCGCGATGGGTTCCTATGGCGCCACGGCGGCCACGCAGGTGGCCGACGCGGTGATCCTGGACGACCGGCTGGAAAGGCTGGCCGACGCGGTCGAAACGGCGCGGCGTTCCCGAACGCTCGCGGTGTGGAGCGCGGTCGGCGGCACGGTGCTGTCGCTGGGCGCGATGGCCGCGGCCGCGTCGGGCTTGCTGCTCCCCGTCGCCGGTGCGGTGGTCCAGGAAGCCATCGACGTCGTGGCGATCCTGAACGCGTTGCGCGCCCTGCGCGGGCGAACCCGGCGGCACGATCCGCGTGCGGACGAGCTGGCGGCGAGGTTCTCGGCCGAGCACGAGCGACTGGCACCGGCGAGGGCCGCGATCCGGCACGCCGCGGACGCGCTCGCGGACGGGCCGACGGCCGCCTCCGACGCCGCGGTCCGGCGCGCCAACCGGATGGTCGTCGAGCGCCTGCTGCCGCACGAGGTGGCGGAAGAGTCCGAGCTCTACCCGGTGCTCGGTGCCGTGCGCACGGCCGCGTTGAGCAGGGAGCACGCCGAGATCTCCCGGCTGTCCCGGCGACTCGGGCGCCACCTCGCGGTGGCTCCCGGCCGGATCGGCGCCGACCAGGTCGACGACCTGCGGGCCACCCTGTACGGGCTCGACGCCGTGCTGAACCTGCACTACGCCCAAGAGGAAGAAGCCTTTTTCAGCGGCAAGGAGGACCGATGACCGACCAGGAACGACCGGCGATCGAGATCACGGGTTTGTCGAAGGCGTTCGGGACCGTCCAGGCACTGGACGGTCTGGACCTCACCGTGCGCGCGGGCGAGGTGCACGGGTTCCTCGGCCCGAACGGTGCGGGGAAGTCGACCACCATCCGGGTGCTGCTCGGGTTGTTGCGGGCGGACTCGGGTCAGGTCCGGCTGCTCGGCGGCGATCCGTGGCGCGATTCCGTGCTGCTGCACCGGAAGCTGGCCTACGTGCCGGGTGAGGTGTCGCTGTGGCCGAACCTCACCGGCGGCGAGACGATCGACCTGCTCGGCCGGTTGCGCGGCGGGCTCGACCCGAAGCGCCGCGCCCGTTACCTGGAGCTGTTCGACCTCGACCCGACGACGAAGGCGGTGGCCTATTCGAAGGGCAACCGCCAGAAGGTCGCCGTGGTCGCGGCGCTGGCGTCCGATGTGGACCTCCTGCTCCTCGACGAGCCGACCGCGGGCCTGGATCCCTTGATGGACCAAGTGTTCCGCGACTGTGTGCGGGAAGAGCGCGAGCGTGGCCGCACGGTTCTGCTGTCGAGCCACATCCTGGCCGAAGCCGAGGCGCTGTGCGACCGCGTCAGCATCATCCGCCACGGGCGGAACGTCGACACCGGCTCCCTCGACGAGCTGCGCCACCTGACCCGCACGACCATCACGGCGCGGGTCTCCCGGGTGCCCGACGAGCTCCGAGCACTGCCCGCCGTGCACGATCTCTCCGTCGATGGCGACCAGGTGCGGATGAGCGTCGACAGCGCCGGGCTCGACGGCGTCCTCGGCGCGTTGAGCCATGTGGGCGTGCGGAGCGTGACCAGCCGCCAGCCGACCCTCGAAGAGCTGTTCCTGCGGCACTACCGCCGCGACACCGCGGAGGCGTCGGTATGAACGCGCTCACCGGTACCAGGATGCTCATCAGACTGGCGCTGCGCCTGGACCGGATCCGGCTGCCGTTGTGGATCGGAGTGTTCGTCGTGGTCGCGGCCGCGTCGGCGGCGGCCACCGTCGCGCTCTACCCCGGCGCCGCGGATCGCGCGGCGATCGCCGACAGCGTCAACTCCGTTCCCGCCATGCTGGCGTTGTACGGACCGGTGTACGCGCCGACGGCCGGGGCGACCGCGGTGTTCAAACTCGGCGGCTTCGGCGCTGCCTTGGTCGGGTTGCTGATGATCCTCACGGTCGTCCGGCACACCAGGGCCGAGGAGGAATCCGGGCGGCTGGAGCTCGTCGGAGCCGCCGTCACCGGCCGGTCCGCGGCGCTCGCGGCCGCGCTGACCGTGGTTTCGGCGGCGAGCCTGGTGCTCGGACTCGTCACCGCGTTCGGACTCGTCGCGGCCGGGCTTCCTTGGGCCGGGTCCTTCGCGTTCGGTCTCGGGTGGGCGGTGACCGGGCTTGCTTTCGGTTCGCTCGCGGCGGTCACCGCACAGCTCACCCGCGGTGCCAGGACGGCGTCCGGTCTGGCTGCCGCGGCACTGGTGGTGGCGTACGTGCTGCGCGCGGTGGGCGACGCGACCGGAAACGCTTGGCTGTCCTGGCTTTCCCCGATCGGCTGGGCACACCAGCTGCATGCCTACGCCGGTGAGCGGTGGTGGGTTTCGCTGCTGTCGCTGGGATTCGCGGCGGCGTGCGCCGGCGCGGCTCGGCGGCTCGCACACCGCCGCGACTTCGGTGCCGGACTGCTGGCCGATCGGGCCGGACCGGAACGGGCCGACCGCCTGCTGCGCGGCTCGTGGGGGCTCACGTGGCGGCTCAACCGGATGGCGCTCGGAGTGTGGACGGCGTGCTTCCTGGCGCTCGGTGTGGTGATCGGCAACCTCGCCGGTGGGGTGAGCCGGTTCCTCGACACGCCGAAGGCGCGGCAGCTGATCGCCGCGCTCGGCGGCGAAAGCGGTGTCACGGACTCCTTTCTCGCGGCCGAGTTCGCGATCTTCGGCGTGCTGGTCTCGGTCTACGCGGTGTGGGTGGTCGTGCGGCTGGGCCAGGAGGAGCACGCGCTGCGGCTGGATCCTCTGCTCGCGGGAGCGGTCGGACGAGCACGGGTGCTCACCGGGTACCTGCTGACGGCCGGTGCCGGGAGCGCCCTTCCGCTCGTCGCGGCCGGGATCGGCGCGGGGATCGGGAACGGGCTGCGTTCCGGCGACGTCACCGGGGAAATCGCCAGGCTGACCGGTGCCGCGGTGTCCCGGCTGCCCGCGGTATGGGTGCTGGCCGCGCTGGCGTTCGCCGTATTCGGCCTGGCGCCGCGCGCGGTGGCCTGGATGTGGGGCGTGCTCGCCGGGTTCGTCGTCATCGGCGATTTCGGGCCGTTGCTCGGGCTGCCCGCGTGGGTCGTCGACCTCTCACCGTTCACGCACCTGCCGCGGCTTCCCGGTGCCGCGGTGTCCGTGACGCCACTCCTGTGGCTGGTGATGGCGGCTGTCGCGCTCTTTCTGCTGGGGCTGACCGCCTTCCGCGGCAGGGACGTCGCGACCTGATCCACAGTGGACTCTCTTTAGGGTCTTTGGTCCCGCGGCATCTCGCCCAGAGTCCTCGATCACCGTGACCTGTCGCGGGCGGGCGGTGCCGGAGGACCCTTCGGACGCGCGCGGGTTCGGACGATGCTGGTGGAAAGCATTTCCCGCTGGTGAAGGAGAAAACCATGGACGCGTCGCGGAGGATTCTGGTGCGGTTGTGGCGGACGTTCAAGCCGGGCGCGGATTCGCTGGCGCGGCCATCGGACCGGTTCCAGGCGAGCGTGCTGGTGCTGTTCATCCTCTTCGCGCTGGCAGCGGTGCCGTTCGCGGCGAGCATCGGCTCGGAAACCCATGCGAGGCAAGCGGAACAGGCACGTGAGCAGGTGCAGACGCGATACCAGAGCACGGCGACCCTGCTGACCGACGGCCCGGCGCTCTCGGCGACCGGGCGGAGCGCCTCGGTCGGAGGTGAGAAGCCGACCGAGGCGACGTGGACCCTGCCGAACGGCGTGCCCCGTTTCGGAAAGGTTCCCGCCGAAGAAGGTGCCTTGAAGGGTGCGGTGGTGCCGGTGTGGCTGGACCGGGACGGGAACCCGGTCGACGCACCGATCACGGAGTTCGGCGCGGTGGTCGACGGGATCGCGGCAGGCGCCGGTTCCTGGCTGGGCCTGTGCCTGACCTTGCTCGGGATCTACGGCCTCACGTCACTCGGATTGAACCGCGCCCGGCTGGCCAGGTGGCAGTGGGAATGGGATCGCGAACAGGATCGCAAGACCCGGTTCTGAGCCCGGATTCCCCGGGCGGAAGGGGAAGTCCGGTGTCCATTGTGATCGCGGGAGGCGGGCTCAGCGGTGCGACGCTGGCCGCGCACCTTGCCGCCGAGCCGAGGGTGACCGACGAGGTGACGGTCGTGGACGACGGCCGTTCCCCGTTTTCCGAAGCGGGCTGGGCGTACTGGTCGGATCGTCCTGGCCTGCTGAGCGGCGCGGTTTCGCGGACGTTCGACTGTTTCCGCGTGCACGCCGGGGGACGGGACCGCACGCTCGGGCTCGGCAGGTACCGGTACCACCGGGTGCGCGGCACCGACTTCGCCGCCGAGGTCGAACGCCTCATCGGAGCGCACGGCGGGGTCACGTTCCGCCGCGGACGCGTCGAGCGCGTCGGCGACGGCGAACTCGTCGTGGATGGCGAGCGGTGGGAGGCGGATTGGGTGTTCGACAGCGTCGCCGGGCCGCGCACGCCGCCACCGGCCGACGCGCGGCTGGTCTTCCGCGGCTGGCACCTGCGAAGCGAGGAGCCGGTCTTCGATCCCGAAGTGGTCACCTTCGCCGACTTCCGGACCGCGCAGGACCTGGCGGCGAGCTTCGTCTACGTCCTTCCGCGGTCCCCGGCCGAGGCACTGGTCGAACTCACCTCGTTCACCGCACCGGAACACCACGTCGCGCCGGAGCCCCGCCAACAGCGTGCCGCGCTCGCCGAGTACCTCGAACAGATCGTCGGCACCGATCGGTACACCGTGCTGCGAGAGGAAGGCGCGGCACTGCCGCTTACGGCCGCACCGGCGAAGAGGCGCTCGGGGCGGACCATGGCCATCGGCACGAAGGCGGGACTGGCCAAGGCCAGCACCGGCTTCGCGTACCAGCGCATTCAGCGGGACAGCGCGGCGATCGTGCGCTCGCTGCGTACTCGGGGACATCCCTTCGCCGTCCCAGCCGGCGCCGCGAGGTACCGGTGGTTCGACGGCGCGCTGCTCGATGTCGTCGTTCGCGAGCCCGCGCGGCTCGAACAGACCTTCGCGGCGCTCTTCGATCGCGGATCGGCCGAACCGGTGCTCCGGTTTCTCGACGAGGCCAGCACTCCGTGGCAGGACGGCATTCTCTTCGCCGGGCTTCCCACCGGGCTCTTCGCCGCCGCGGTCGCCCGTCGCGCGCGCTGAGCGCGCTGCCAGCGCTCAGCTCGCGAGCACGCGGACGAGGTCCTGGAGCGTGACGATGCCGACGAGCTTGCCATCGGCCAGGACCGGCACGGACCGGACCTGGCGGGCGACCATGGTTTCGGCGAGATCGACGACGTCGATCCCCGGGCCCGTCACGACCGGAGAGGGGCGCATCAGGGCGGCGACCAGGTGTGGCCGGTGGGTGAGCATGACCCCGGTGTCGGGATCACTCCGCCCTTCCCCCGCCGCCGTGATGCCGCCGACGAGATCGGCCTCGGTCAGGAGGCCGAGGAGCCTGCCTTCCCGGTCCGTCACCGGGAGACTGGTGAACCCGCGGGAGGCCATCGTGGCGGCCGCTTCGGCGATCGAGGCGTCCGAGGTGATCGCGATCGTCGGTGTGCTCATGATGTCGCGTACCAGCATCGCGGGCCTCCTTGTGTCGTCTTGGCCGTGCCTTCACGATCGCGCCTGCGAACCCACCTTGCGAGAGCACAAGGTCACCGGTGCGGCTCTCCACCGGCACCGATCGGAAGAACTCCGGACCCTGTACCGAACACGCGTCCACGGAGGAGCCTGCGAAGAAACCCCGAGGGAAGGGCGGAACCGATGGCTGCCGGAGACCGGAAAGACGTGATCGTGGTCGGTGTCGACGGATCGCAGGCCAGTGCGGCGGCGCTGCGCTGGGCCGTCCGCGAGGCGGCACTGAGCCACCGCGGGGTCCACGTGGTCCGCGCGTGGACCTTCGATCCCTTGCCGGGCCCCGGTACCGGCCTCTCGCGGCAGCGCGCGGAAGCTGACCGGCGACGCGAACTCGATCACCTCGTCGCGGATGTCCGCGGTGAGACGTCACCGGTCGAGGTCGTTGCCAAGGTCGTCGAGGACACCCCGTCCGCCGCGCTCGGACGTGCTTCGGACGGTGCCGCGATGCTGGTGTTGGGCAGCCACGGGCACAACCGGGTCCTCCGGCTCCTCGTCGGCTCCGTCACCGAGCAGTGCCTGCGCGCGGCGACCTGCCCGGTGGTGGTGATCCCGGCCCGCACCCGCGCGCCGCGCCCGCCCGAGAGCGGGACGGAGCCCCTCACCGGCCCGCTGCTGTGAGCCGGTCGGATCATCGGGTCATCTCGTCGTCCCCGGGCGCGAGGGCTATGCGGCGCAACAGCGTGGTGGCGACCGCGCTCACCACGACCCAGGTGACCGCCGCGAGGCCGTCGTTGAGGAAGGCCCGCCAGCCGGGGCTGGGCGGGGTGAACAGCCCTTCGAACCCGAGGGACACCGCGTGCGACCAGGCACGGACGATCGAAGCGACGCCGTTCGCCTGGTTCGCGCCACCGGCCACGAATACGACGTGGGCGAGGAGTACCACCGCGAACAGGCCGCAGACGATGTGGATCGCCGTGCAGCCGAGCTGCACCCGGCGGGCCCGGACCCACCGCGCGGAATCCGGGTACACGAGCCTGGGGGGAGGTTTTTCGTTCTCGGGGAACGGATTGCCGCTGGGATAGGGATCTGGTTTCGTCATGATGTCGATTCCTCCGACCTTCCGGCGGGACACCGGTCGCTGCTGGCAGCATGCGCGCGACGGCGGGTTCGCGCCGCAGCCTTGCTCACTCGATGCGGGGGTATTTGGTCCCTGGTCTGGAAGTCCCTTGCCCTCTGGTGCCCGCGCCGGTGCTGGTGTCCGATGGTGCGGGACCGGCGAATCGTTGACGTCACTCATTTCCGGGAAGGGAAGTCCTGTCATGAACGCGTGGGTCGTTATCGGGATCGTCGCCGTGGTGGCGCTGCTGCTCGGCTTGTCGGTGCGGGTGGTGAAGCAGTACGAACAGGGCGTGCTGTTCCGGCTGGGACAGGTGCGGGGGGTGCGGATGCCGGGCTTGCGGCTGATCATCCCGGTGGTCGACGTGCTGCACCGGGTCTCGCTGCGGATCATCACGCTGCCGATCCAGTCGCAGGGGATCATCACCAGGGACAACGTGAGCGTCGACGTGTCGGCCGTCGCGTACTTCCGCGTGGTCGACGCGGTGAAGTCCGTGGTGGCGATCGAAAACGTGTACGCGGCGATCGATCAGATCGCGCAGACCACACTGCGGAAAGTGGTCGGGCAGCACACCCTCGACCAGACGCTGGCGGAGACCGACCAGATCAACGTCGACATCCGCAAGATCCTCGACATGACCACGGTCGAGTGGGGCGTGGAGGTGACCTTGGTGGAGCTGAAGGACATCCAGCTGCCGGAGTCGATGAAGCGGGCGATGGCCAAGCAGGCCGAAGCGGAGCGGGAGAAGCGCGCGAAGATCATCAACGCACAGGGCGAGTCTCTCGCGGCCGACGCGCTCGGCGACGCGTCGGACACGATGATGGCCCACCCGCTGGCGTTGCAGCTGCGGAACCTGCAGACGCTGGTCGAACTCGGCGTCGACAAGAACACCACGGTGGTGTTCCCCGCGCCGCTCATGAGCACGATCGGCGAGCTGGGTACGTTCCTGTCCCGCGAAGCCGCGTCGGCGTCGGAAGCACCGCCGCGGCAGCGAGGCGTCACGACGGCCACCGAACCCGTCGCGGCGCCGCGCTGATCCTCACGACGCGGTATCGCGCGGTTCTCCCTTCGGAGCCCGCTTCCGGTGGTACCACAGGAACAACGCGATCACCGGTGCGGTGAACAGCAACGGGCCGAGCACGGCCAGCGGCCGTTGGAGCCACCAGATCAGGTCGGGGGCGCGGTCGTCGACGATCGCGCCCTCGAACACGAAGTAGTCCAGGGCCCGTGCCATCGCCATTCCCGTGGTGTGGAAGAGGAACAGCGGCAGCGCGAACCGGTTCATCAGCTCGGTGAACCGGTGCCACCGCGGCCGGGCGAGCCTTCGTTCCATCGAGGGCCGGATGACCTCGGCGAAGCCGATCTGGAACGCCAGCAACGCCACGATGACGAAGGTCGGCGGTGCCATGTTGGACCACCGGTCGCCGGGCACCCCGACCATCGAACCCGGGTACAGCCCGGAGAACACCAGCCCGGCCAAGGCGAACAGCCCCGCCCACAGCAACGAGAGGTCGAGCCTGCGCGGTGCGTCCACCAGCCTGCGGTAGAAGAACCCGGCCTGGTGGGCGAGCATCCACACCGCCGCCATGTTCACCCAGCCCAGTGCGGACAGGCCGTACCGGAACCGCAGGACGTCGACGGCGAGCGCGATGCCGCCGAGCCACACCAGCGCGAGCAGGTCGAAGCGGCGGTGCAGCCACAGGCTCACCGGCAGGAGCGCGATCAGCGCCACGTAGACGCCGAGGAACCACAGCGGGCTGATCACCAGCATCACCGCGTTGCCGATCCAGTCGAGCCGGAACAGCAGGCCCAGCACGACGCCGAGCGCCGCCCAGGTCCCGGCGAGCAGGGTCGCCGGGACGACCAGATGCTTCACGTGGCTCAGCACGTACGAGCCGAGACTGGTTCCCGCCGCGCGGGCGCGTTCCCACGACGCGAGGTGTGCGAACCCGCCGACGTAGAAGAACAACGGCATGACCTGGAGCAGCCAGGTGAAGATCCAGAGCCCGCTGAAGAAACCGAGGGGGTTCGTCGCGTGCGGGCCCGTCGGCGACCACCGCAGGATGGTGAAGGCCCAGTGCCACAGCACGACCACGAGCAGACTGACCGCGCGCAGCCAATCCACGTAGACCTCGCGCCGCTCGGTCATCGGGCACCCCCTCTGTTCCGGAAGCGGCCGAAGCGGGCGGGCCGCGTCACCGGTTGTCGAGCGTGGTTTCGAGATCCGCCCCGGGAAGGACCTGCCCGCCCGGAAGGGCGCACAACGGGGTTTCGCGTCGGGAGTTCCAGAGCACGGCGCGGCGGACGTGCTCGGCGGGCATGCGCGCGCGGGCGCCGAGTTCCGCCATCGTCGCGCCGGTCGCCCCCGGCCGCGTGCTGGCGCGGCACAGCTCTCCGAACCACCGCTGTTCGGGGATCCAGGCGGCACGGGCTCGTTCGATCAGCGCGTCCAGGTGCGCGGAGCCGCACGCGGTGATCTGGCGCTGGCCGTCGCCACTGGGGTCCTCGGGATCGAGCACCGACGAATCCGGCACCAGCGCACTGGCAGACTGGTCGAGTGGAATGAGGCTTCCGCAGTACTCGCAGGCACGGCGGTGCCCCGGGAAGGGGGCGCGATCGTTCATGACTGGTCTCCACGTCCTGGGTCAGGCGGGATCCCGTCACCGGGGGCTGGGGCGGCGGTGGGTGTGGTTCGCGGACGTCCGCGGGCGAGCCGCGTCCAGGGCGGCCGAACTCCACCTCGACGGTAGCCTCCGCCCGTCCGGCGCGGAGGCTGTCTTCGCGGAAAATCGCTGGAATGGACGACCGGCGGATCCGGTGTGGTCACGGCGTTTCACCGGGCGCGCACGATCGTTCCGGAGGTACCCGCGATCAGGTCCTCGGCCGCGTCGAGGCGGCCGATCGCGGCGAACCGCCCGCCGCCATCGACGAACCGGCACGCGGCGGTGATCTTGGGGCCCATCGACCCGGCCGGGAACGACCGCGCTCGCAGTTCCCCGCTGGTGACCCGGTGGAGCGGCCGCGCCGCCGGGGTGCCGTAACCGTCTTCGACCGCGTCGACGTCGGTGAGCAGCAGGAGTGCGTCGGCTCCGGTTTCCCTGGCCAGCAGGGCCGCCGTGAGGTCCTTGTCGACCACGGCTTCGACCCCGCGCAGGCCGCGGTCGTCGGCGACCACGGGAATACCGCCGCCGCCCGCGCACACCACGGTGGTCCCCGCCTCCGCGAGGAGCTTGACCAGTGGCAGTTCGACGATGTCGAGGGGCTCCGGGGAGGGGACGACCCGGCGCCATGCCGCCCCGTCGAGCCGTACCGTCCAGTCCCGCTCCGCGGCGGTCCGGAACGCCTCGGCTTCGGAGTACACGGGGCCGACGAACTTCGCCGGGGACGCGAACGCGGGATCGTCCGGGCTCACGACGGTCCGGCTGAGCAGGCAGGCGGTAGGGCGTCCCACGGCGTTCTGCAGCGTCTGCACCAGCCAGTAGCCGATCATTCCCTGGGTTTGCGCGCCCAGTACGTCGAACGGGTAGGGACGCGCCACGCCGGGGTCGTTCTCGCTTTCCACCGCCAGCATCCCGACCTGCGGGCCGTTTCCGTGGGTGATGATCAACTGGTGCTGCCTGGCGAGCGGTGCCAGCGCGGTCGCGGCCGTGAGGACGTGTCGTTCCTGGATCAGCGACTCCGGCGGCTCCCCGCGTTCCAGCAGTGCGTTGCCGCCCAGTGCTACGACGATCTTCACGACGCCACCGGGCCGAGCGACGACATCGTCGCCACCATGACGGCCTTGATCGTGTGCAACCGGTTTTCGGCCTGGTCGAACACCACGGAGGCCGGTGATTCGAAGACCTCGTCGGTCACTTCGAGTCCGTCGAGCCCGTACCTTTCTCCGAGCCGTCGCCCGATTTCGGTGTCCCGGTCGTGCAGTGCGGGAAGGCAGTGCAGGAACTTCACCGCCGGGTTCCGCGTCGCGCCAAGGACTTCCGCGGTGACCTGGTAGGGCAGGAGCTGGTCGATGCGCGGACCCCAGGACTCTTCCGGTTCGCCCATCGAGAGCCACACGTCGGTGTAGACGAAGTCGACACCGCGCACCGCTTCCGGGACGTCGCTGGTGACCACGGCGTTGGCCCCTGAATCGCGAGCGAGTGCGTCGGCGAGTGTGCGGACCTCGCGCGCGGGCCACCGCGTGGTGGGGGCGCAGATCCGCACGTCCAGCCCCAAAAGGGCGCCGGTGACGAGCAGCGAGTTGGCGATATTGCCTCGCCCGTCTCCGAGAAAGCAGTAACCGACGTCCTCGAGAGGTTTGTTCGCGTGGTCTCGCATGGTGAGGACATCGGCGAGCATCTGGGTCGGGTGCCAGGTGTCGGTGAGGCCGTTCCACACCGGAACCCCGGCGTGCGCGCCGAGCAGTTCGACGGCCTCCTGGGACGAGCCGCGGAACTCGATGCCGTCGAACATCCGGCCCAGTACGCGTGCGGTGTCCTTGATGGACTCCTTGTGGCCGAGGTGGGATTCGCCGG
Source organism: Amycolatopsis sp. CA-230715 (assembly GCF_018736145.1). Taxonomy (GTDB): domain Bacteria; phylum Actinomycetota; class Actinomycetes; order Mycobacteriales; family Pseudonocardiaceae; genus Amycolatopsis. Next base: position 1,409,011 of record NZ_CP059997.1, on the reverse strand, counting down.
GACCGAGATAGGTGAGGTGGGCGCCCTCGTCGTGCGCTGCGACCTCGAACCCCGATCTGGTGCGGGTCGAACTCTTCTCGAAGACGAGCGCGATCGACCGGCCCGCCAGCCGTTCCGGCCGCTTGCCGTCCCGTTTTTCCTGCCTCAGCAGCGAAGCGAGTTCCACCAGGTGCAGGAACTCGTCGCGGGTGAGGTCGGTTTCCTTCAGCAGGTTGCGTCCCTGCAGGTTCATGGGGTTCCTCCCGCGGTCGAGGCCGGTTCGCGTTCGATGGGACAGCTCATGCAGCGCGGGCCACCGCGCCCGCGGCCGAGTTCGGCGCCCGGCACCGTGATCACTTCGATGCCGTGCTTGCGCAGCATGGTGTTCGTGGCGACGTTGCGGTCGTAGCCGATGACCACGCCGGGGGAGATGGCGAGGTAGTTGTTACCGTCGTCCCACTGTTCGCGTTCGGCGGCGCGGACGTCCTCGTCGGTGGACAGGACGGTGACTTCGCCGACTCCGAGCACTTCGGCGAGCGTGCCCCGGAAATCGCGGTTCGGGCGGACGTCCAGCGCGCCGGGTTCCGGCCCGGCGGTTACGGTCCAGGACCGCGGTTTCCGGTCGAGGTACGGGTAGCGGACGAAGGTGGCCCTGTCGACCATGGTCATCAGGGTGTCCAGGTGCATCGTGGCGTGGGATCGGGGGATTTCGACGGCGAGGACGGTGTGCGCCTGGCCGGAGGCGAACAGCTTGCGGGACAACAGTTCCACCGCCATCGGGGTGGTCCGTTCGCCGAGGCCGATCAGCACCGCGCCGTTGCCGAGGACGTGCACGTCGCCGCCTTCGATGGTGGCCGGGAACGGGTCGGTGTCGCCGTCCTCGTGGTAGGTGGTGAGCTCGGTCCCGGCGAACATCGGGTGGTGCTGGTAGATCGCCATCGTGTGCAGGGTTTCGCGCCGCCGCGCCGGTTTGGCCATCGGGTTGACCGAAACGCCTCGGTAGATCCAGCACGAGCTGTCGCGCGGGAACAGGTGGTTCGGCAGCGGGGGCACCACGAAGTCCTCCGGCAGCAGGGTGCGCCAGGTGAGGCTCCCCGTTCGCAGCGTCGGCAGTTCCGCCTTCACCACTCCGCCGATCAGGGCCGCGGCGAGGTCGGTGCCGTCGAGGCCGTCGAACAGCCGTCGCAGCGGGCCGGCGAGCGCGGGCCCGGCGAGCCGCGGTGTGCACACCCGGTCGAGCACGAAGGCTCTGCCCTCGGCCGTTTCCAGAGTCTCGGCGAGGAGGGTGCCGAAGTAGTGCACCCGAACACCTTGCTCGCGCAGCGTTTCGGCGAAGACGTCGTGCTCCTCCTTCGCCTTCTTCGCCCACATGACATCGTCGAACAGCAGTCTGCCGATGTTGCGCGGCGTCAGCCGGTCCAGCTCGGCACCCGGCCGGTGGAGGACGACCTGCCGGAGCCGGCCCACTTCGGACGCGACGGTGAAGCTCATCCGGATCTCCTTTCCGCGTTCGTTCAGGCCGCTCGGGGCTGCTCGCCGTCCGAGGGGCGGATGCTCGCCGGTGCGCCGGTTTCGCGGTGCCGTTCCCGCGCGGCTTTGAGGAACGCGTAGCCGATCAGCCCGGCCAGCACCACGACCATCGCCTGGTACACGGCGGCGTATCCGGCCGCGAAGGTCACCCACAGCGAGAACAGGACGCCGGTACCCGTGATCGCGAGATCGCGAGCGAGCAGCAGGCGCCGTACGGGGTGGCGGCGGGACAGGAGGTGGGTGAGCTGGGCACAGGCGGAGAAGAAGTACGGGATGGCGACGGTGACCACGGCGAGGTTGACCAGGAACGTGAAAACGGCCAGCCCGGAATCGCCGGTGTAGCGCCACAACATCAGCAGCGAGGGCAGCGTGGCCGCCACCAGTACGCCGAACCACGCGGTACCGCGGCGATCGGACCAGGCGAAGGCGCGGGGGAACAAACCGTCCTTCGCGGCGGCCCGCGAGATCTCCGCGGTGACGAGGGTCCACCCGTTGAGCGCACCGATACCGGAGACCACCGCGAGCGCGGCCACCAGGGTGCCCGCCCAGCCGGCACCGGGCAGGATCGCTTCGAAGGCGGGGACGAACGGGGTTTCGCTGGACACCAGGGTTTCGTGGGGCACGAGGCCCATCACCGCCGCGGACGACGCGAGGTAGAGGACCGCGCTCAACGCGGTACCCAGCAACGAGGCCCTGCCGACGTTGCGTTCCGGGCGGCGCACCCGTTTCGCGGTGACTGCGGCGACCTCGACCCCGATGAAGGCGAACAACGCCACCCCGGCCGCGATGCCGATGGCGTTGTACAAGCTGCCACCGGTGGTGTTGAACGCGCCGAAGTTCTTCCCGGAGGCGAAGAACCAGCCGACGACGCCCACGAAGAGCAGTGGAACGAACTTGAGCACCACGGTGGCGTTTTCGAACCACGCCGTCTTCCGCACTCCGGCCAGGTTGACCGCCGCCGGGAGCCACAGCCCGGCGAGCGCGATTCCCCAGTTCACCCACGGCGACGGAGCGCGGATACCGAACAGCGAATCGACGTAGAGCACCCACGAGGACACGATGGCGGCGTTGCCCGCCCATGCCGACACCCAGTAGCACCACCCGGTGAGGTAGCCGGCGAAGTCGCCGAACTCGTGGCGGGCGTAGGCGTACAAACCGCCGTCGGCGTCGGGTATCCGCCGGGTCAACTGTCCGAAAAGGACGGCGAGTAGCGCGGCGCCCACCGCGATGACCGCGAGCACGACCAGCGAGCTCGTGCCCGCACCGGCGAGCACGGCGGGCATCGTGAAGACCCCGGTGCCGATGATGCTGCCGGTGACCAGCCCGGTGGCCGAGGTCAGCCCCAGCGCGCGTGCCTTCGGTGCCGGCCTGCCCGGTGGGCGTTCCGCTCGGCGTGGACGGGACATGGCTGGCTACCTCCTGACGTGGCCGCGGGTGGCCGTGTCCATCACACCGGGGCGCGGTGGTGCGCACGCAGGGCCGATCGGGAGTCCAGGAGGGGACGAAGGTCATCAAGGAGCGGCCGGGTGTCCGCGTCGTCTCGTCCGGGGCTGCGCATGGTGAGGCGGGCCCCTCCGCACTCCGCGTCTTCGCGGTGGGAGGGACCCGTCCCGGATACCCGGCGCCGGGCCGGATCGTCAGTAGTAGCGGTACACCGCCGTCTGCCCGGTCTGCGCCATCCACGTGATGTAGCCGCCGTGGAAGTTGCTGCGCTTTCCGCCGGTCACGGTGAACTCGTCGGATTCCGGATAGCCGAGGTAGGAGTATTCGCCGCCGAGGGAGATCCAGCGGTCGCGGATTCGGCCCTTGACGCCGTTCGCGCCCGCCAGCGCGGTCACGTAAATGGAAGCACCGGCCTTGTCGTTACCGAGGAAATGGTTGAACGTGGCTCCGGTGGCGGTACTGTAGGTGTCACTCGTGGGGTATCCGTAGAGGCCCCACTCGTACCCTGCCGCCGCCCATTTCGTGAACACCGCGCCCACGATGGAATGCGCGCCGAGATCCTCGCGCCAGTAGAATCCGGAGGTCGTGGTGGCGCCGGTCGCGGCGGTGAGCTGGAAGATGTTGTGCCGCCCGGCGGGATCGGCGCACGGTTGTTCGTCGGTGGTCGGCACGCCGAACTTCTGGTAGTGCCCTTCCCGGTAGTAGGCGGTCAGAATGCTCCCGTGCACCTCGTGCACGCCGGTGGCGGGCGTGTAGTACAGGTTCCCGTACTGATAGGTGCGGTAGTGGATGGTGCCGTCGGTTTGTTCGGCCGCGGTCGCCGGGCCGAGCAACTGGCGCAAAGCCGGTTCCGCCGAGTAGCGCTGGTCGATCGCCGAATCCGCGGTGGTGTGGTACGGATGAGCTGCTCGCGGGGTTGCTTCCGCTGTCGAAAGCGTCAGCGCGATTAGCGCGGCGATTCCGGTGACGATCGCGAAAACGTGCCGGTGTCTTCGTCTGGCGTGCATGAATTCCCTCTCGTTGTGGTGTGGATTGGTCGTCGAATCCGCTCGACCACAAAATTGTCGTGGCGGCGCGAGCGATCCGGCCAGTGACGAAAGTCCTTCAAGCGGTTGACTTGTGCCAGGCTCGGACGAGCAAGGCTCACGACCCCACGGAGTACAGGGCTTCCACCTGGTCGGAGTATTTCGCGAGCACGTGGTCACGCCGGATCTTGCGCGTTGGCGTCAGTTCGTCGCCGACCTCGAAGCGCGTTGGCACGATCCGGAACCGCTTGATCGCTCCAGCGGGCGGAACGTCCCCGGTGGCCGCGTCGATCGCCGCGCGCATCGCGGTCACGAGGTCGATGTCGTGGCACAGGTCGGTGACGGTGGCGTCCGGGCGCTTGGCGTGGTCGCGCTTCCAGTCCGCGAACGCGTCCGGGTCGAGCGTGACGAGGGCGGTGAGGTACGGCCGGTCGTCACCGGCGAGCACGGCGTGGTCGATCAGCGGGTGCGCGTTCAGCCTGTCTTCGATCGGGCCCGGTGCGACGTTCTTCCCCGTGGTGGTGACGATCAGGTCCTTCTTGCGGCCCGTGACCGTGAGGTATCCGTCGTCGAGCCTGCCGAGATCGCCGGTGCGCAGCCAGCCGTCGGCGTCGAGGACTTCCTTCGTGCCGGGCTCGTCGTGCCGGTACCCGGTGAACACGCCGGGTCCGCGCACCAGCACTTCGTCGTCGGGGGCGATGCGTACGGACCAGTGCGGGAGCGGACGGCCCACCGTGCCGATCCTCGCTGCCGCGGGCAGGTTCAGGGTGACCGCGCCGGTGGTTTCGGTGAGCCCGTACCCTTCGAGCACGCGAATTCCCGCGCCACGCAGGAAATGCGCGAGCGAGGGTGGCAACGGCGCTCCGCCGCTGACGGCGACGGTCGCCCTGCCGCCCATGGCGGCGCGCACGGTCCGGTAGACGAGCCGGTCGAACCGGCGGTGGCGGATACGAAGCCACCAGCCGGGTCCGCCGGTGTCGAGCGACCGGCTGTGCGCGATCGCGATACGCGCCGCACTGCGGAAGACGCGGGCGTGTCCCGCGGTGGCCGCTTGGCGGGCGGCGGTGCGGTACAGCTTGTCGAACACCTGCGGTACCGCCAGCACGGCGGTCGGCCGGAAGGTCGCCAGATCGGCGGCGACGGACTGGAAATCCGAGGTGTGCGCGACGACGGTGCCCGCCCGCACCGCGGCGAACTGCGCGAGCCGGGTGAGGACGTGCGCCAGTGGGAGGAACAACAGGAGCGACGCGTCCTCGGTGAGTACCTCGTCGGCGATTCCCCCGGCCGCCAGGATCTCGTCGACCTGGGAGATCAGGTTGCCGTGGCTGATCGTGCAGCCTTTCGGCCGCCCTGTCGCGCCCGAGGTGTACACGATGGTGGCCGGTGAGTCGGAAGTGACCTCGCGGCGCAGGCGCTCCACCTCTCCGGCGGGTGCGGCGGTTCCCGCGCCGCAGAGCTGGTTGAGGCCGGGGAGGTCCATCGCCCAGCTCCTGCGCACGGACGGCGCGCAGGCGTCGGCGAAGGTCGCCTGGCACCGGCCGGGTTCGACGAACGCGGCGACCGCGCCGGAGTCCCGGAGCATCCACTCCAGCTCCGGTGCCGAGGAAGTTTCGTAGAGGGGAACGGAAACCGCGCCGATCATCAGGACGGCGTAGTCGCACAGGGCCCACTCGTAGCGGGTCGCCGAGACGATGGCGACCCGGTCGCCGGGCGAGATGCCCGCCGCGACCAGACCCGCGGCCACGCCGGTCACCTGGTCGGCGAACTCCTGCGCGGTGACGGTTCGCCACGTGCCGCCGGACTGCCGGGCGAACGCGGCGTGCCCGGGTGCCTTTCCGGCGCGGCCGACGACGTCGTCGGCCGCATTGGCGCCGGTGTGCCGAGCATGGTCCTCTTCGGGGTTCGAGGTCTCGTTCATCGGTCCTGGCTTCCTTGCCGTTGGGGGAATTCAGCAGATGCGCGGCAGCTGTTCGCCGATGAGCACGTCGACCACGCGGCGGGCGCCGACGGTGGTGCGGGCGGTGACCTGCCCGGCCGGTCCGCCGGTGACCGTGCCGATGGCTCGGGCCGCCTGCCCCGCCTCGGTTCCGCGCATCGCCGAGAGGACGGCGTCGGCCGAGCCGGGCGCGACGAAGGCGACGAGACAGCCTTCGTTGGCGACGTGCAAGGGATCGAGGCCGAGCAACTCGCACGCGGCCGCGACCTGGGGCCGGATCGGGATGTCGGCATCGGTGATCTCGACGGCGACTTCGGAGGCGGCGGCGAGTTCGTTGAGCGCGCTCGCCAGCCCGCCGCGGGTGGGGTCCCGCAGTGCGTGCACGTCCCGCGCTCCGGCCGCGATCATCGCGGCCACCAGGTCGTGCAGCGGCCTGCTGTCCGACCGGATCTCCGCCTCGAACCCCAGTCCCTCCCTGGCGCTGAGGATGGCCGTGCCGTGGTCGCCGACGTGGCCGGACAGCAGCACCACGTCGCCGGGGACACCACCGGCGGCGGACGGGAACGCGTCGCGGAGGCGCACGCCGATCCCGGTGGTCGTCACGTAGACGCCGTCCGCGGCACCGGCGCCGACCACCTTGGTGTCCCCGGTGGCCACCGGTACCCCGCAGGCGCGCGCGGCCGCGGCGACCGAGGCGGTGATGGTGCGGAGCTCGGCGAGCGGGAATCCTTCTTCCAGCACGTAGGCCAGCGCGAGCGCGACCGGGCGCGCGCCGCGCATCGCGAGGTCGTTGACGGTGCCGTGCACGGCGAGGGAACCGATGTCGCCACCGGGGAAGAAGCGGGGCGTGACGACGAAGCTGTCCGTGCTGAACACCGCGTCGACGTCGGCGATTCCCACCAGTGCGGCGTCTTCGAGTGGTCCGGCGGTGCCGAGCTCGGCGATGATCACGTCGTCGAGGAGTTCGGTGCTCAGCTGCCCGCCGGAACCGTGGCCGAGCAGCACCCGTTCGGTCTCGGCTTGCGGGGCGGGGCAGGTCGCGCGGGTCGGGTCGATCGTGGTCATCCGATTTCCTCCACAGTGGACGGTGCGGGCCTTCGGCCGGAGTTGTGGAACGCGGCGCAGGTGCCCTCCGCCGACACCATGGGCGCGCCGAGCGGAGTGCGCGGGGTGCAGCGGGTGCCGTAGGCCGCGCAGTCGGTGGGCAGCTTGGTGCCGCGCAGGATCGCCCCGGCGATGCAGTCGGGGTTCTCCTCGGTGCGCACGCCGGTGGTGGCGAACCTGGTGTCGGCGTCGTACGCCGAGAACTCCGCCGCGAGTGCCAGGCCGCTCGTCGGGATGGGCCCGATGCCGCGCCAGTTCCGTTCGGTGACGCGGAAGACCCGGCGCACCACCTCCTGCGCCGCGGTGTTCCCGGTGCGGCGGACCGCCCGCGCGTACTGGTTCTCCACCTCGGAGCGGCCCTGTTCGAGCTGGCGCACCGCCATGAGGATGCCTTCGAGGAGATCGAGCGGTTCGAAACCGGTCACCACGATCGGGACGCGGTAGCGGGCGGCGATCGGCTCGTACTCCGTCCACCCCATCACGGCGCAGACGTGACCGGCGGCGAGGAAGCCCTGCACCTGGTTGTCCGGGGCGTCCAGCAGCGCGGTGATCGCGGGTGGCACCAGGACATGGCTCACCAGCACGCTGAAGTTGCCGATGCCCGCGTCGGCGGCGTAGCGCACGGCCATCGCGTTCGCGGGCGCGGTCGTCTCGAACCCGACCGCGAAGAACACCACTTCCCGATCGGGGTGCTGCCTGGCGATCCGCACGGCGTCGAGCGGGGTGTAGACGACGCGGACGTCGCCGCCGCGCGCCCGGACGCCGAGCAAATCGCCGGCGCTGCCCGGAACGCGCAGCATGTCGCCGTAGCTGGTGAAGATCACCTCGGGGCGCGCGGCGATCGCCAGCGCCTTGTCGATCACCTCGAGCGGGGTGACGCACACCGGGCAGCCGGGACCGTGGATCATCCGGATCCCGGCCGGGAGCAGCTCGTCGATCCCTTGGCGCACCAGGGTGTGCGTCTGTCCACCGCAGACTTCCATCACCGCCCACGGTCGCGTGGCGGTGGCGTGCAGCTCGGCCAGTAGTTTCACGGCGAGCGCCGGGTCGCGGTATTCGTCGAGGTACTTCACGTGGCCGCCTCCGGTCCCAGTTCGGTTTCCCACACGTCGGGGATCGCGTCGAGCACGGCCAGCGTCTTGGCGGCTTCGGCCTCGTCGATCTGGCTGATGGCGAACCCCACGTGCACGATCACGTAGTCGCCGATTCCCGCGGCAGGGGTGAAGTCGAGGCACACCGAGCGCCGGAGGCCCGCGAAGTCCACCGTGCCGAGCACCGGGTCCGCCGGGTCCGCGCGGTCGTCGATCGCGACGATCCGGCCGGGAATGCCGAGGCACACGGTGGTTCACCCCTTCCCGAGGCGTGCGGCCGCGATCGCGGCCTGGCCGTAGCTGATCCCGCCGTCGTTCATCGGCACCCGCGCACCGGCCAGCGGGCGCAGCCCGGCGTCGTGCAGCCCGGCCAACACCCGCTCGGTCAGGAGCGCGTTCTGGAAGACACCGCCGCCGAGGCACACCGTCTTCGCCCCCAGCGCGTCGGCGGCCTTCTCGGCGAGCGCGACGACCACCTCGGCGATGGTGCGGTGGAACCGGGCCGCGACCACGCCCGCGGATCCGGCCGCCGCGGCTTCCACCGCGTGGGCCAGCGTCGGCACCGGGTCGTACACCCACATCCCGTCGCGGCGGTACAGGCGCCACCGCAGCGCGCTCCCGGGTTCGTGGCCGGTCGCGGCGGCTTCCAACCGGACCGCTGCTTCGCCTTCGTACCGGTTGTCGTCGCACAGCCCGAGCAGCGCGGCGACGGCGTCGAACAGCCGTCCCGCGCTGGAGGCGAGCGGACAGTTGACGTTCCGCTCGATCATGGCGCGCACGACGTGGACCTCGTGGCCGTCGAGGCGGGCCAGCAGATCCGCGCCGTGCTCGGGGAAAAAGCCGGGACCGTCGGACGGTTCCGCGCCGAACAGGTAGCCCAGCGCCATCCGGGCCGGTCTGCGTACCGCGGCGGCTCCGCCGGGAAGAGGTGCGGTGCCGAACCGGGCGAAGCGCCGATATCCCGTGTAGGAGCTCAACAGGACTTCACCGCCCCAGAAGGTGCCGTCGTCGCCGAGCCCGAGTCCGTCGAGCGCGATGCCGACGAACGGGCCAGGTACCCGGTGTTCGGCCGCGGTCGCGGCGACGTGGGCGTGGTGGTGCTGCACGGCGATGCGGTGCGTTCGCGGCCATCGGCGGGCGTACTGGGTGGACAGGTAGGCCGGGTGGAGATCGTGCGCGCAGTGCTCTGGCCGGACGTCGTGCGTGCGGCACAGGTCCTGGACCGCTTGGGCGAAGGCGCTGAAGACGTCCGCGTCTTCGAGGTCGCCGGTGTGCGGCCCGAGCGTCGCGGTCGAGCCGATCGCCAGTGCGGCGGTGTGCTTGAGCTGCGCGCCGAGCGCCAGTACCGGCGCCGGGAGGGAAGCCGGGAGCGGGAGCGGTGACGGGGCGAGGCCGCGGGCGCGGCGCACGGTGACCGTGCCGTGCCGGGCGGGCCGGACCACCGAGTCGTCGTAGCGCGACCAGATCGGCCGGGTGTGCATGAGCAGCCCGTCGGTGACCGGGCCGAGCGTCGCCCGCGCGGCGGCGTCGTCGATCGCGATCGGCTCACCGGCGCGGTTGCCGCTGGTGACGACCAGCGGCCGGGAAAGCGCGTCGAGGAGGAGGTGGTGCACCGGGCTGTACGGCAGGAACACGCCGAGTTCCGGCAGTCCCGGGGCGACCTGGTCGGCGATCGGCGTGCCGGGGAACCGGGGGAGCAGCACGATCGGCGCCGGCGAGGAGACGAGCGCGCCGGCCGCACGACTGTCCACTGTGCACAGTTCGCGTGCGCTGGCGAGGTCGCGCGCCATCACCGCGAAAGGCTTGGTGCGCCGGTGTTTGAGGTCGCGAAGGCGGCGGACGGCGTCGTCATCGGTGGCGTCGCAGACGAGCTGGTACCCGCCGATGCCCTTGATCGCGGCGATCCCGCCCCCGGAGATGGTCGTGACGGCGGCGGTGAGGGCATCTTCACCGCGTGCCGGAGCGTCGCCCGCCCCTGGCAGGTACCACTCCAGCCGGGGGCCGCAGGCCGGGCAGGCGATCGGTTCGGCGTGGAACCGCCGGTCCGCCGGATCGTGGTATTCCGCGCGGCAGGCCGCGCAGAGCGGGAACCCCCGCATCGCGGTCCGCGCCCGGTCGTACGGCAGGCCCTCGACGATGCTCGCGCGCGGTCCGCACGCGGTGCAGTTGAGGAACGGGTAGCGGTACCGGCGGTCCGCGGGGTCGAACAGCTCCCGTACGCAGTCCGGGCACGTTGCCAGGTCCGGTGGCACGCGCGGGACGACCGGGCGGCCCGGCCCGCTGGCGAGCACCGCGAAACCGGGTCCCAGCGCCACTTCCTCACCGACGGGCCCGATCTCGAGCCGGTCGACGGTGGCGTGTGGCGGCGCGGAGCGGTGCAGGCCGGACAGGAAACAGCTCATCGGCCCGGTCGCACCCGCGGCGCGGATCACCACGTAACCACCCGCGTTCCGCACGTCACCGACCAGACCGAGGCCGGTCGCGAGCCGGTGGACGAAAGGGCGGAACCCCACCCCCTGCACCATGCCGTGCACCTCGACCCGGACGCGGTTGACCGTCGCGCTCGGCCCCGTCATGCCGTGCTCGAGGACGACAGGGCGGCATCTTCCTCGGCCGCGTCGCGGCGAATCTGGATCTCCATCGGGCCCTCCCCGTCGGTGAACCGATGGGAGCACGGTCCTGCAGGCGGTGCCGGGTGCGGCAGGGCTGGAAGTCACCCGGCGCGATGGCACAAAGTCCTCAGCTCCGCCGCCGGGCGCGATCGGGGATTTCCGCTCGAACGTGGTGACTTTGGTCCCTGGCCGCCGTCCGCTCCGGACCGGTTGAGTGGGGGCCGGTCAGGGAGGTGATCGCGGTATGGCGGCGACCGGGGTGCGGACGCTCGACCTCGCGGGACTCGGCGAGCTGGTCGAAGCGCTCGCCGGAGCGGGCTACCGGGTGATCGGCCCGACCGTGCGCGATGGCGCGATCGTGCTGGACGAACTGGATTCGGCGGAACGGCTGCCGGCGGGCTGGGGAGTGGAAACCGCTCCCGGCCGGTACCGGTTGCGCAGGCGCGACGACGGCGCCGTGTTCGGGCACTCGGCAGGCCCGCAGTCGTGGAAGCGCTTCCTGCACCCGCCGCGCCGCAAGCTGTGGTCGGCGGACCGCGACGGCGGGGTCGAACCGGCCCGGGAGGAATCGCCGAAGTACGCGTTCCTCGGCGTGCGGGGATGCGACCTCGCCGCACTGGCCGTACTCGGCACGGTGCTCGGCGGGGGCGCGCACTCCGACGACGGGTTCATCGCCCGGCGCCGCGGCCTGTTCGTCATCGCCGCGAACTGCACCGAACCCGGCGAAGTGTGCTTCTGCGCGTCGGCGGGTACCGGCCCCGCCGCGGCTCCCGGCTACGACCTCGGCCTGACCGAACGCATCGACGAACACGGGCACCGGTTCGTCGTCGACGTCGGGACGGCGGAAGGGGCGCGAATACTCGCGCTCGTGCCCACGACGGCGGCCTCCGCGGCCGAAGTCGCCTCGGCGAGGGAGGACGTGGCCGCCGCCGCGGGCCGGATGGGGCGGGAACTGCCCGCCACCGACCTGCGCGCGCTGGTCCGGGACTCCCGGGAATCGCCGCACTGGGACGACGTGGCCGCCAGGTGCTTCACCTGTGGCAACTGCACGATGGTCTGCCCCACCTGCTTCTGCACGACCACCGAGGACGTCACCGATCTCACCGGCGAGCACGCGGAACGCTGGCAGCACTGGGCTTCCTGCTTCGAACTCGACTTCTCCTACGTGCACGGCGGGAGCGTCCGCGAGTCCGGAGCGAGCCGCTACCGGCAGTGGCTCAGTCACAAGCTGGGTACCTGGCACGACCAGTTCGGCTCCTCGGGCTGTGTCGGATGTGGACGGTGCATCGCCTGGTGCCCCGCCGGGATCGACCTCACCGAGGAGGTCGCTTCGCTCGCCGATCTGCTCGACGGACCGAAGGAGGACACCGGTGCGGCGAACGGATGACGGGTGGTCGCCGCAGGCGTTCTTCCCCCGGCTCACCCCCGCCGAGGCCACCGCGGTCGCGGGTTTCGCGCGGGAGGAGTCCTTCGCCGAGGGCGAGCGGCTGTGCGTCGCGGGGGAACCGGCCACCCGGTGCTGGTTGCTCCACAGTGGACAGATCAACGTGTGCACCGGGGTGCCCGGCCGCGGCGAGGTCGTGGTGCAGACGCTGGGGCCGGGCGACGTGCTGGGCCTGTCGTGGCTCGTTCCCCCGTACCGGTGGCAGTTCGGCGCGACCGCGGCGGGGCCGGGCAGTGCGGCGGTACTGGACACCGTCCGGCTCCGCGCGTTCGCGGCGGAGGACCCGCGCTTCGGCCACGAACTCGTCCTCACCCTGTTCGAGGCGCTCTTCCACCGGCTCAACGCGACGCGCGCGCGTCTGCTCGACCTCTACCGGAATCCCGATGCTTAGCGAGCACCTCGTCGACGCGGCGGCGGCCGGTGCGCCGATGGTGCCCGCGCCGTACCGGATCACCGCCAAGGAGCATCAGACCGCCGACGTGGTGACCCTGCGGCTGGAGCCGGTTTCCGCCGCGGTGCCGCCGTTCCGGCCCGGTCAGTTCATGATGCTCTACGCCTTCGGCGTCGGGGAGATCGCGATCTCGGTCAGCGGCGACCCGGCGAACCAGGACGGCGCGCTGGAGCACACGGTCCGCGCGGTCGGCGCGGTCAGCAGGGCACTGCACGACGCACCGGTTGGCGCGCCGGTCGGCGTGCGCGGGCCGTTCGGCACGAGCTGGGACCTGGAATCGGCGGTGGGCCGCGACCTGGTCGTCGTCGCGGGCGGGGTGGGCATGGCGCCACTGCGGCCGGTGGTGCTCGGCGCGCTGGCCGGGCGGGAGCGCTACGGCAGGCTCGTGCTCATCGCGGGCGCGCGCACACCCGGCGACCTGCTCTTCTCGGACGAGCGGCGGATGTGGTCGGGGGCGAGAGGACTCGAAGCCGAGCGCACCGTCGACCGACCGGCGCCAGGGTGGCGGGGGCCGGTCGGGTTCGTCACGGAACCGCTGGCGAGGCTCGCGCTCGAACCGGCGCGGACTACCGCGTTCCTGTGCGGACCGGAGCCGATGATGCGGTTCTGCGCGCAGACGTTGCTGCGCAAGGGAATCGCGGCGGCCGACATCAGGGTGTCGCTGGAGCGGAACATGAAATGCGGGGCCGGCCTGTGCGGGCACTGCCAGCTCGGCCCGCTGCTGCTGTGCCGCGACGGCCCGGTGATCGGGTACGCGGTGGCAGGGGACCTGATGAAGACCAAGGAGCTGTGATGGGACCGCCCACCCTGGCCGTGTGGAAGTTCACCTCGTGCGACGGCTGCCAGCTGACCCTGCTCGACTGCGAGGACGAACTGCTCGCATTGGCCGGGCAGGTGCGCATCGCGCACTTCACGGAAGCATCGAGCGCGACGGATCCCGGTCCCTACGACGTTTCCCTTGTCGAAGGGTCGATCACCACCCGCGCCGATCTCGAACGGATCCGGGAAGTACGGGCAAGATCGCGCGTGCTCGTCGCCATCGGCGCGTGCGCGACGGCGGGCGGGATCCAGGCGCTCAGGAACTTCGGGGACGTGGCGGAGTTCGCCTCGGTCGTTTACGCCAGCCCGCAGTACATCGACACCCTCGCCACCTCCACCCCGATCTCGGCGCACGTCCCGGTCGACTTCGAACTGCGCGGCTGCCCCATCGACCGCCACCAGCTCCTGGAGGTGCTCGGCGCGTTGCTGGCGGGGCGGAAGCCGGACATCCCGAACACCAGCGTCTGCACGGAGTGCAAGCGGCGCGGGCTCACCTGCGTGATGGTCGCGGACGGCACCCCGTGCCTCGGCCCGGTGACCCAGGCGGGCTGCGGCGCGCTCTGCCCCGGCTACCGGCGGGGCTGCTTCGGCTGCTTCGGGCCGATGGCCGCGCCGAACACCCGTGCCCTGCTGCCGATCCTGCGCACCTGCGGCATGTCCGAGGACGAGACGGCCAGGGTGTTCACGACCTTCAACGCCGCGTCCCCGGCGTTCGCGGAACGGAGCGAGGAGTGAACCACCGCAGTAGGCAGCTCAAGGTCAGTTCGCTCTCGCGGGTCGAAGGCGAAGGCGCACTCGTCGTCACCGTCCACAACGGACAGGTGGAGCGCGCCGAGCTCAACATCTACGAGCCGCCGCGCTTCTTCGAAGCGTTCCTGCGCGGCAGGGCGTACACCGAGCCGCCCGACATCACCGCCCGCATCTGCGGGATCTGCCCGGTGGCGTACCAGACCAGCGCCTGCAACGCGCTGGAACAGGCGTGCGGGGTGGAACTCGACGAACCGCTCGCCGCGTTGCGGAGACTGCTGTACTGCGGCGAGTGGATTTCCAGCCACAGCCTGCACATCTACCTCCTGCACGCACCGGACTTCCTCGGCTATCCCGACGCGATCAGCCTGGCGAAGGACCACCGCGCGATCGTCGAACGCGGCCTGGCGCTGAAGAAGGCGGGCAACGCGCTGCTCGAACTGCTCGGTGGCAGGGCGATCCATCCCGTCAACGTCCGCTTGGGCGGGTTCTACGCCGTGCCGTCGCGCGCGGACTTCGCACCGCTGGCCGAGCAACTCGCCACCGCGCTCGACCTCGCGCGGGAAACCGTGCGCTGGGCCGCCACGTTCGACTTCCCCGAGCTGGAACTCGACCACGACCTCCTCGCCGCGAGCGAGCCGGACAGGTACGCCATCGAACGCGGAACGATCCGGACCAGCACCGGTCTTTCGCTCACTCCGGAGGAGTTCCCCGCCCACGTGGTGGAGGAACAGGTCCCGCATTCGACCGCCTTGCACGCCACATTGGACGGGCGCCGGTACCTCACCGGTCCGCTGGCCCGTTACACGCTGAACTCGCACCTGCTGTCGCCGCTCGCGCGCGAAGCCGCGGTCGAAGCGGGGCTCGGCGCGGAATGCCGCAACCCGTTCCGCAGCATCCTGGTCAGGGCCGTCGAGGTCGTTTACGCGATCGACGAGGCGCTGCGGATCATCGACGGCTACGAACGCCCGTCGCGGCCGCACGTCGAAGTGCCGGCGCGCGAAGGCACCGGCCACGGCGTGAGCGAAGCGCCGAGGGGACTGCTCTACCACCGCTACGACCTCACCGCGGACGGGCTGATCCGCGCCGCCACCATCGTGCCGCCGACCTCGCAGAACCAGGCCGCGATCGAACACGACCTCCGCCGCGTGGTGTCGGGCAACCTTGATCTCTCCGACGACGCGCTGGCCGCGCTCTGCGAACGCGCCATCCGCAACCACGATCCGTGCATCTCGTGTTCGGCGCACTTCCTCGACCTTCGCGTGGTGCACCGATGACGGCCGTGGTGGTGATCGGCGTCGGCAACGAGTACCGCGGCGACGACGGCATCGGGCCCGCTGTGGCGGCCGAAATCGACCGCAGAGCCGTGCCGGGAGTCCGTTCGGTGGTCGCCGACGGGGAACCGGCGGCGTTGCTCGAAGCATGGACGGGCACCGAGCGCGCGATCGTGGTCGACGCCGTCCTGTGCGAGCCGTCGGACCCCGGCCGCATCTGGGTGTCCACAGTGGACAACCTGCCGGGCGGCTCCGGTGTGGCGAGTTCGCACGCGCTCGGCATCCCGGAAGCCCTCCTGCTCGGCCAGGCACTCGGCAGGGTGCCGGGCGAACTCGTCGTGATCGCGGTCGAAGCCGAGGACCTCGGACTCCGCGCGGGGTTGTCCCCACCGGTGGCCAAGGCGTTTCCCCGGGTCGTGGAGGCCGTGCTTCGCGAGTGCGGCAGGCCGTACTCGCGAAGCACTGGATCCCTGCCGCGCTAGAGGACCGGATCAGCGGCCAGGAGCTGCCGCAACGTGGTCAACGCCCGGTGCTGCGCCACCCTTACCGCGCCGGCGCTGGGCATGTCGAGCGCCGTGGCCGTGGCCTCCGCGGAATAGTCGTACAGCACTCGCATGGTGAGCACCTCGCGGTGCTGCCGGGGCAGCCGCTCCAGCAGCCAGGTGACCGCGAACCGGTGATCGGCCAGTTCGATCTCGTCGCGCTCCCCGGCCACGCGGACGCATTCACCGCTCCCATCGTCGAAATCCGCTACCGGCGCGGAGCGGTCCCGTTCCCGCTTCCGGTAGACATCGGCGATCTTGTGCGCGGCGACGCCGAAGACGAAGGAGAGAAAGCGTTCGGCGGGGTAGCGGTACCGCGGCAGCGCGGTGATGACCGCCGCGAGCACATCCTGTGCGCAGTCCTCCGGCCCGGAAATCCGGTGGTCGTATCCGCCGAGCCGCCTGGCGCAGTAGCGGACGACCACCGGGCGCAGCAGCCGCAGCAGTTTTTCCGTCGCGCCGGGATCGCCGCGGACAGCCGCGGAAACAAGCTCCCGATCCACGCCGGGGACCGGTTTTTCGGTGGTATCGATCCTCCTTTCGGTGCTGGCGGAGCGACTTGTCAGCACTACGGCGCCGGGCATTCCGACAACTCCCCGATGTGATCATCGATTCGGACACGTTTCAGGCAGAAAGAACGCTCGGCCTTGCGGGGTCCGGGGAGTTTTCGACCGTGCGCGCCCAGCCTGCACCACGGTCGCCGACGGTGTCTACGTGCTTTTCGGTGATTGCAAGAATGTCCTTCGCCGACTCCGCGCAGCTGTCGATTAATCAGAATTTCTCGTACCGGGCAACGATGGTGGGCAAACGCTCGATGTGATTTTTTCGCCGGGCGGCCTCACCCGAGCAGGCGGGCGTTCTGCCAGCCCCTGTCGAAGTAGCTCGGCCGGAACGTGTTTGCGCTCGACGTCCAGCGCACGAGTTGCGTATCGAACCGCACTGACACGAACGAGTCGGTGAGACCATCGGGACCGAGCAGCCGGACGTTGTTCCAGCCGCCCATGGTGAAACCGCCGGTCGCCCACCACGGCTCGGTCGGGTTGTGGTCCGAAAGGCGCCACGACCACAGCTCGCCGTTGGTCTTGATTTCGACGAATTGCTTGACTGCCACTCCGGCGATCTGCCGCGCGTTCTGCCAGCCGTACCCCTCGATTCCCCCGTAGGCGAAACCGTTCCCGTCCCGGCGCCAGACGACGAGATTGCCCCTGTTGTCGACCTCGACGAAATCGGGTATCCCGTCATAGGTCGCGTCACCGACCCCGGCGATGAGCCGCGCGTTCTGCCACCCGCCCATCACGCTGCCGAGGAAGGTCAACGTGTTCGCCCCGCCCGTGAGGTCGACCTGCCACAGGCGAAGTGCGTCGCCTTTGACCTCGACGAAGGATCCGTCGGTGCCCAGGAGCGCGACCAGTGAGGTGCGGTCCCAGCCGCCGCCGATGCGATGGCCGGTGAAGGAACGGTCGGTTCGTTCGTAGTACCACAGCCAACCGTCGTCCCTGACTTCGAGGAATCCGGGTGGCTGGACGGCCGTGACCCGCGGGGACGCCGCACGGCCCGCGGCGACGGCGTTCGCCGGGACTCCGGGCAGCAGCGCCAGCAAGGCGCTGACGAGCAGTGCGGTGAGGCCGAGGATGCGGTGTCTTCTTCCTTTGCCGGAGGTCATTCGAGGGTCTCCTCTCGTTCGCTTTCCGGATCGGTGCCGCCGAGATCCATGCGGAACGGCGGGTAGGCGTCAGTCATGAACGCGGCGTAGGCGACCACCCGCAACACCCACCGGTTCATCCCGAGCACGAAGTCGAACACGCCGCGTGGATAACGCCCGGTGCACAACAGGGTTACCGCGGCGAACACCGCCAGCAGGCCGATCAGCCCGGCGACCGCGGCGGGGCTCACCCCCGTGCCCTCGTACCACCTTGTTCCCCATTCCGCGCCACCGGTGAAAAGGCCGATCACGAGGTAGTGCGGAATCGCGAGCAGCCACCACTTCACCAGTGCGAGACCACGGGAGAGCTGTTCGGGGTAGCTGATCGTCAGATGTGCCGGGTAGTCCGGTACCTCGGCGAGCGTGAAGGGGGGATAGCGGTCGGTGGCCAGCGCGCCGTACGCGTAGTAGTGCACGCGCCAGGTCCAGCGCAGGACGCCGACGTTGAATTCGAAGATCGGCCGGGGGTAGCGAGCGGTCACCAACACCGAAGCGAAAGCGACGAAGCTCGTCACCAGGAACGCCAGCCACAGCACCGCCAGAACCAGGTAATGCGGGATGATCAGCAGCCATTTGACCAACCATTGCCAGCGGGACGGGTCGACGTCCAGGGTCGCGTCGACCCGGACGGGGTACTTGGTGTCCTCTGTCATCGCGCTCACCTCCTGCGGCGCCCTTTCGGGTCGTCGCTCAGTCGCGGGCGTTCTCGATCCGGCTGACGAGGTTCGACGCCCAAAGCCGTGCCCGCGCGGCTTCTCCGTTCTTCAGCGGTCCCTGCGTCCCGGTGACGAAGAAGGTCTCGACAGCCACCACCCGGTAGCCGAGCCGTCGCAGCCGGGCAGCGGCCCTGCGCGCCGCCGAACCGGGCAACCAGCGCGGCTTGGCCAGCCGGGTGTCGAACGTGGCGGCGACTGCTCCGGAGCCGGCCGCGGGCAGCGTGTCCAGCCACTCGCGTACGCCATTCCCGTTGACGGCCTTGCCCGGTGCTTGCCGCGCAGCGTCTTCGCGGGTCCTCGGTCCAGGTAGCCCGAACGCGTGTGTCGGCGCTCCCACCACGAGCAGGTCGACGGGGTCGTCCGGCAGAGCGCTCATCGTGCCTGCCTCGGCGATGGTCGCCGATACGCCGGCACTTAGTCCGTCCACAACGGACTCGGCGATGTGTTCGGTGTTGCCGAACATCGACTCGTACACAACCAGCGCGTGCATGGTCTTCCCTTTCTCAGTCGGAAGAGGGCCATCGCGGCAGGTGATCGAAGGGCGACTCGGCTGGCGGAACGCGTCGGCTAGGTTCCGTCGTCGGGCAGGGTGTCCTCCGGCGGGTACACCCAGGTGATGCCCAGAGAGCCCAGTCCGCGGTGCACCAGGTCCTGTCGGATCTGGTGGGCCGTGCAACCCCCGTAGATCAGGTGGGTCAGGTGAATACCGCCCCGGCCGGGCTCCGGAGCGCCGACGAGGCTGAGCATGCCGTCGCCGTAGGAATAGTGCTCGACTCGTTCGTGCGCGGTGGCGTACTCCGCTTCTATCGCGGCTTCGTAGTCCTGGTGGCCGGCGTCGGTCAGCGTCGCGTACAGCTCGTCGACGAGGGCCTTGACCTGGGGAGGGTGATCGATGTGGTGGGTGATCAGAGTGCTCCGCCGCCAGCTCCCGTCCTCGCGCGCCTTCTCGGCCATGTCGCGTCCCATCGCCCGTTCCGTCGAATTCCAGTGCCACCTCTGCTCGACTGTCGCGCGAAGGAAGCGGACGCGATAGGGACTTTCGCGACGAACGCCAGCGACCGAGTGCTCTTTCCGGCCTTCGGCCAGATCGGGGACTCGCGACGGATACGGTCGCCGAGCAGGGGGATGGCCAGCGCTCCGGGAAAACAGGACCTCGGTCATGGTGACGATCGCGCCGGGGGAGTGTTCCGGCGCGACGCTGTTGTATACCGAGCACCATCCGCTGCGGTGAGCTCCAGCCGATCGCGCGGTCCGCGCTCGCGGCCAGCAGGCCAAGCCCGGCTCGGCGACGAGGACAGCGACCAGGAAGCGGAGTGCGACCAACGAAAGCTCCAGCCGACTGCGTCGATGGCCAGTTCTGTGCCGTACCGGGCGACCCGCGCGAACAGTGGGGACACCGTGCACTGTGCCGCAGTGGCTTGCACCACTGAGGGTCGCCGCGCTCAGCGCGAGCGCGATTCCGGCGTCGCTGGTCATGTCCGCACCGCGGTACGGCGGAAACACCGCACTGCCAACGGTGTACTCCGCTCCGCCACGACTACGGTCCGCCGGTAGTCGTGCGCGAGGACTGAAGGCCCTTCGATCGGCGACTGAAGTCCCGGCGAAAGCGGCACTCGGCTGAGCCGGGTGGGCATACAATTGCCGGTGCCCGGTTCGGCAGTGCCGCCGAGCCGGGCGGAGCCCCGCGCCCTGGACCCCGGTGCTGTTCCGTCGTCACAGTTTCGTTCCGGAAAGCCGAGGCGCTCCCATGCTTCCACGTGCCGCTCGGACCGCGTTGATCCTCTTCTGCTTCGTGTTCGGTGTCGTCGGCGTGGTCGCTTCCCCCGTGGAAGCGTTGATCTTCTGGGGCGTGCTGGGAGCGTCGGTGGGTGTCTGCGGATGGCTCGTCGCGGGTGACCTGCTCGCGATCCGGGCGCGCGCCGGCAAGGGGCTGTCCGGACCGCGGTGGGGTGCCATGATCGGGGGAGCCTGGATCGCGAGCTACTTGACGATCGTGGGATTGGTGACCGTCTTCGGCACGCTCGCGGCAGCCGCTGTCGTGGTCGTCATCGCGGCTTTCTGGTGCTACCAGCGGTTTTTCCGCCGCCGGACCGCGGCGTGCTCACCCGTCCCGCAAGCTTGCGTGCCACAGGAGGAGCCGGGCGTGGCCGACCTGTCCGACGACGACCTGTGCCTGGCGTGGCGGCGGAGCTATTTCGAACTGCAGAAGGCCGGTGATGAGAACACCCGGTACAGCGTCGTGGTGCGGCGGCAGGAGTACCTTGACGAGCTCGATCGCCGCAACCACAAGGGTTTCGCCCGCTGGTTGGCCAGCGGCGCCCGCGCGGGCGGGGACCCGCACCGCTACCTGGCCGCCGACGGATGAGCGGTTCCGGTCGCCGCACGCACTGCTCCGTCGTGGATACGACATCGAAGCCGACAGCCCGCAGTCGACAGGAGGTGGCCGGTGGCAGGACTCAGCCCGCTCGATGCGGTGTTTTTGGAGCTCGAAGACGGTGATCCGACCCTTTCGCTCTCGATCGCCTCGATCGCGGTACTGGAAGGGCCGCCGCCGCGGCAGTGTGAGTTCCTTGATGCGATGCTGGCCCGCCTTCGTTTCCTGCCGCACTACCGGCAGCGGATCCGCCGGGTGCCGTTCGGCCTCGGGCCGCCGGTCTGGGTCGAGGACGAGCGGTTCGACCTGGCCAAGCACCTCCACCGGATCGTCGCCACGGCTCCTGGGGACGAGAACGCGTTGTGCGAGGCCGTCGCATCGATCATGGCCGAGCGGCTGGACCGCTCGCGGCCGCTGTGGGAGACGTGGGTCGTGGACGGGCTGGCCGAGGGCCGCTGGGCCGTGCTGTCGAAGATCCACCACTGCCTCGCGGACGGGATCGCGGGCACCGCGCTGCTGGAGACGCTCCTTGCCACCGGTTCTCCCGACGGGCATCCCGCTCCCGCGGGCGCGGGCGACCCCGGCGCCTTCCCGCTGCTGCTGCGTTCCGTGCGGGACATGGTGGCGGGCCCCGTCGAACTCGTGCGGGCGCTCACCGGTGAACTCCGGCGACCGGCGCGGTTCGCCGGGCGGATCACCGACGCCGTGCGGGGGATCGCACAGCTGGCGAGGGCGTTGGCGCCGGCGACGCCGACCACGTTGACCGGTCCACTGGGCGTGGACCGGCGGTACGAACTCGCCCACGCCAGGATGCCTGATGTCCGGTCGATCGCCGCGGCATTCGGCGGCACCGTGAACGACGTCGTGCTCGCGGCGGTGACCGGCGCCTTCCGGGACCTGCTCCGCCGGCGTGGGGAAGTGCCCCGCACGGACTCGGTGCGCGCGCTCGTACCCGTCTCCGTCCGCAGCGCCACCGAAATGTCCGAAGTGGACAACCGGATTTCGCTGATGCTGCCGCGGTTACCGGTCGACCTGATGACCTCGTCGGCGCGGTTCGCCGCGGTTCAGCACCGGATGGCGGTGTTGAAGACCGGCGGGGAGGTTTTGGGAGGTTCCGCACTACTCGGGCTGGCCCGGTTCCTCCCCTTCGCGCCGGTGTCACTGGGGGTGCGCGTGGCGGCCGCTCTTCCCCAGCGCAGCGTCGCCGCTGTGGCCACCAACGTCCCCGGTCCGCACCGGGCGTTGTCCGTGCTGGGCAAACCGGTCGTGGACCTCTACCCCTACGTGCCGATCGCGATGTGCGTGCGGACCGGGATCGCGGTGTCGACCTACGGCGAGCGGATGACGTTCGGGATCACCACTGACCGCGACAGCTCGCCGGAGCCCGGTTTCCTCGGCAAGGCGGTCGAGCACGAACTGGCCGCGCTGCTCGCTTCGCGGTGACTCACGGGGTTCGCCGCCGCAGCGTAGCGGCACCGATCACGAGGACGAGGGTGGCACAGGCGGCGACGATCACGGTGTCCCGTACGAAAATGCCGTCGATGCCGGTGGAACGCGTGATCCGGTCGAGCGCGTCGACCGCGTAGGACAACGGCATCACATCCGACACCGCCGCCAGCAACCAGCCCATCTCGCCGCGCGGTACGAAGAGCCCGCAAAGGAGGATCTGGGGCAGGATGAACACCGGCATGAACTGCACCGCCTGGAACTCCGTGCGCGCGAGCGCGCTCACGCACAGGCCGAGCGCGACGCCGAGCAGCGCGTCCAGGACCGTGATCAGCAGCAGGCCCCAGAGCGGCCCGGACACGGTCAGCCCCAGCCACCACAGGGACACCCCGGCCGCGACCGCGACCTGGATTACCGCCAGCAGGCCGAACGCGAGTGCGTAGCCGCCGAGCAGGTCGAGCCTGCCGAGCGGCAGGGTCATCAGCCGTTCCAGCGTCCCCGAGGTCCGCTCCCGCAGCGTACTGACCGAAGTGAGCAGGAACATGATCGTGCACGGGAACACCCCGAGCAGCGCGGGAGCGACGGCCGTGAACCGCTGCTCGGAGTTCAGCACGTACCGCAGCAGAACCATCAGCACCGCGGGAAGCCCGAGCAGCAGTGCCACGGTCCGGGGGTCGTGCCTGAGCTGGGTGAGGATGCGACGCGCTGTCGCGAAGGTCATCGCCGCGTGGTTCAGGCGATCACCCCGCTTTCCTGATCAATCGCAGGAAAGCCTGTTCGAGGTCCTCGGTCTCGGTGCGACGCCGCAGCTCGCTCGGTGTCGCGGCTGCCAGCAGCGCGCCGTCGCGCATGAGGAGCAGCTGGTCGCAGCGGGCCGCTTCGTCCATGACGTGGCTGGAGACCAGCAGGGTGGTTCCCGCGGCGGCGCGAGCGCGGAACAGCCGCCACAGGTGTTCACGCAGTTCCGGATCGGCGCCGACGGTCGGTTCGTCCAGCACCAGCAACGCGGGCTCACCGAGCAAGGCGGCGGCGAGATTGGCACGGGCGCGTTGACCACCCGACAGTCTGCCCACCAACGTCCTGGCGGAACCTTCGAGGCCCACATCGGCTAGCACCCGGTCCACAGAGGACGGACCGCTGCCGAGCACGGTGGCGAAGTAGCGCAACGCCTCGCTCACCGTGAGGTCGGCGTAGAGCGCGGGGTCTTGCGTCGCGTAACCGATACGACGCCGCAGTTCGCCGTCACCGGCGGGGCGGCCGAGGACCGTGACGGTTCCGCCCGCCACCACCTGCACCCCGACGATCGACCGCAGCAACGTGGTCTTGCCGCAGCCGTTCGGACCGAGGAGCCCGGTGATCGTGCCCCGCGCGACCTCGAAGCCGATCCCGCGCACGACCGCGCGACCACCGCGAACCACCCGCAGACGATCGACCACGACCGCGGGCGGGTCGGCACTGCCCTGCGCCATGGCACCACTCCCGTCTCCTCCGGGCCAGTGAACTTCCTCCAGGAACTGCGGCGATGCGGACGAAGGACACCGATGTATCCGGACCAGGCCGGGACAAGTGATGACCTGCTGCTCTACCCGAACGCGCACTTCCCTGCTTGAAGGCCGCCGCTGGATTGGTCCGCGGGAGGGCGGGCCGGATGTGGGCGGGGCATGATGGGGGCGTGGCTCACCGCGTGTTGCTCGCCGATGACGACCGGCCGATCCGGGAGTCGCTGGTGCGCGCGCTGGAACTGGAGGGGTACCGGGTCAGCGAGGTCGGCGACGGTGTCGAGGCCCTGGCGTTGGCACGGCAGGAAGAGTTCGACGTCCTGATCGTGGACGTGATGATGCCCGGGGTGGACGGGCTGGGCGTGTGCCGCGTCCTGCGGGCGGACGGTGATCGCACGCCGGTGCTGATGTTGACCGCGCGCATGGAAACGGCCGACCGGGTGGCGGGGCTGGACGCGGGCGCGGACGACTACCTGTCGAAACCGTTCGAGCTGGACGAACTGCTGGCGCGGTTGCGGGCGCTGTTGCGGCGCGGCGCCGTGCCACAGGACGCGGGGCAGCGCGTGGCACGGCTGGGCAGCCTGTCGGTGGACTCCGGCGCTCGGCGGGTGTGGTGGCTCGACACCGAGGTGGAGCTGTCGAAAACAGAGTTCGACCTCTTGGAGCTGTTGGTGCGCAACGCCGGGATCGTGCTCGACCGCGGCACCATCCACCAGCGCATCTGGGGCTACGAATTCGGTCCGGAGTCGAAGAACCTGGCCGTCTACATCGGATACCTGCGGCGGAAGCTGGACAAGGCGGGCGCCGGGCAGGTGATCCACACCGTTCGCGGGGTCGGCTACACGGCGCGGCCGCGGTGAACCTCCGGAGCAAGCTCGCGATCGCGTTCGCCGTCATCGGTGGCGGGGCGGCCGTTCTGGTCGGTGTGCTGAGCTATCAGACCGCTTCGCACCGGATCGGCGCGGAGCTGGATCGATCGTTGCGGACGTCGGCGGGCGAGGTCGCGGCCGGTGCCGTGCAGGTGCTGGCGCCGAACGAACTGACCCGCGGTCCCCACGACGACGACCACGACGAGGCACGGCCCATGGCCGCGCAGGTGATCGCACCCGACGGCGTGGTGCGGCACCTCGGCGGGCGGCCGATCGCGTTCCCGGTAGCACCGGGTGACCGCGCGCTCGCCGCGGCCACCACGGGGCAGAGCTTCGCGGACGTCACGGTGGGTCGTGACGACTACCGGGTGCTGACGGTCGTGCTCGGTGGCGGCAGGGGCGCACTGCAGTTGGGGATCGACGTCGACGAGACGAGGCACGTGCTCGACGACCTGGCGGTGCGGATCACCGCGGTCAGCGTCGCGGTACTGCTGGCCGCGGCCTCGGCCGGGTGGCTGATCGCGCGGCAGATCACGCGTCGGCTGGTGCGGTTGACCAGGGTGACCGAAGAGGTGAGCGCGGGAAGCCGGTTCGACGTGGCGGTTCCCACCGAGGGAAAGGACGAAGTGGCTAGGTTGGCGGCGTCGTTCGACGCGATGCTCGCTCGCCTGGCGGACTCCAGGGCGGATCAGGAGCGGTTGGTCCAGGACGTTGCCCACGAACTGCGAACCCCGCTGACCAGCCTGCGCACCAACGCCAGCGTGTTGAAGCGATTCGAAGAGCTGTCACCGGACGACCGCCGGAGGCTGCTGGCCGACTTCGACGGGGAGACGCGCGAGCTGACAAACCTGGTCACCGAGCTGGTCGAACTCGCCACCCAGCGGTACGACGACG
Organism: Amycolatopsis sp. CA-230715; assembly: GCF_018736145.1. GTDB lineage: Bacteria > Actinomycetota > Actinomycetes > Mycobacteriales > Pseudonocardiaceae > Amycolatopsis. The sequence goes on along the minus strand of NZ_CP059997.1, from coordinate 1,383,514 downwards.
AGGAGACCGAACCCGTCGTGCTCGCGGACGTGGCCGCGTGGGCCGCGGAGCGCGCCCGGCGCCGATCCGGACGGCCGGTGGTGGTCGACGCCGACCGCACCGAGGTCTCCGGCCGGCCGAAGGGGTTGCGGCGGGCCGTGTCGAACCTGCTGGAGAACGCGATGAAGTTCGATCCCGGCACCGACGCGGTAGAGGTCCGGGTCCGGGGCGGCCGGATCGCGGTGCTCGACCGCGGGCCCGGTATCCCAGCCGGGGAGGAGGTGCGCGTGTTCGATCGCTTCCACCGCGCGGCGAGCGCTCGTTCGCTCCCGGGCTCCGGGTTGGGGCTGGCCATCGTGCGAGAGGTCGCTCTGGCCCACGGTGGCAGCGTTTTCGCGGAACAACGCGACGGCGGGGGCGCGATGGTGGGATTCACCGTCGGTGGAGTCTTACCTGATTCACACCTTGATCGAACCGGCGCCTAACCGAGCTCGGCCACAGTGGCGGTCACACACCGTCACCGCCAGGAGAAGTCGAGGTCCGCCCAGCACGAGTGGTAGCTGGTCCGCGCTCGACGAATCCCACCACCGAGCGAAGGAACTTCCGTGACCACCGTCAACGGCTTGCCCGCGCACATCCTGCTCGTCCACGCGATCGTCGTGCTGCTCCCGGTCGCGGCACTGCTGCTCGTGCTCACCGCCTCCTGGCCCGCGGCACGTCGAAAACTGGCCGGTGCCAACGCGATCCTCTCCTTGCTGGTGGTCCTTCTCGTGCCGATCACCACCGACGCGGGGGAGTGGCTCGAACGTCGAGTTCCCTCCACTCCGCTCGTGCACGCGCACACCGAACTCGGCGATACGGCTATCTGGGCAGCGATCCCGGTCGCCGTGCTCGCGCTCGTCGTGTGGTGGCGCGGCCGTGAAGCGGCGGCCACCACCGCCGCGCTCAGCGAAGAACACTCCAGCTCGCAAGAAACGGGCGGTACCGCACTCGCTGTGCGTCCCGCCGTGGCACGCCGCACTCTTCTGGCTCCGCAGTCCACTGTGGTCACGATCGTCGTGGTGGTGCTGTGCGTGCTCGCCGCGGGGGCCGCTTGCTACGACATCGTCCGCATCGGCGACTCGGGTGCGCAAGCGACCTGGCAAGGCCAGTTCAGCACGACGCCACTACCCCGCAATCGGTGAACGACCGCTGATGGCGTGGTCACCATCGGCTCGGTGACAAGCTCGGCCCGGCCGCTCCGGTGCGGGCGCATTAGTGATCTTTTTGAGCACGATCGGGTCACGCGGCTGCTACAAAGGTTCACACGGCGTGATTGGCAGTAACGTGCGGCTCTCATCGCTCGATGCGCTCGACGAACGGCGGAACTAGGTCGTCTGCGGACCGCTTCCCAACAGGCTGATCATGAGGAAACCGAACTTGCGCGGGCAGTCGACGACACCACCCACAGGGCCGTCAGCCCGTTCCTTAGCCAACGCGACGATCTGATGCGTCAACAACAGGTCGCAGCCGCCAACCTGGAGCGTGCACGAGCCACGAATCAAGATGCTCGACAGCCTGGACCGTCGTGGTACAGCGGTCACACGACTCGAAAACGCCCTTGAGGTTCTGCGTCGGGAACTGCGAGAAGCCAGCCTTTGTCGACAGCAACCTCGTCCCATACATGCGAGGCTCGAGCTACATCCACGCTTCATCAGGCGGGCGGACCTTGATTTCGCTTGCCTGGATCCTGGCGATCTTCGAGATCGCATGGGAGACCGGCAGCGCTCACCCTGGCTTCCTCATGATCGACAGCCCCCAGAAGAACCTTGGGCAAGGCGGTGACCGTGACGCCGAGTTCGCCGACAGTGTCGCCGTCGCTGACTTCTATCACCATTACACGATTGGTTGGCTGGTCCTGGTCAAGGTGCTCAGATCCTCGTCGTGGACAACGCCCCGCCAGCATCAGCCGACGATGACATCGTCGTCCGCTTCTCGCGGCGAGCTGATCAACCACCGTACGGACTGATCGAGGACGAAGTCACCTGAGTCGAGCCACGTCGACGAGGCCAAGCGTTGGTGCGTCATCAGCTTGTGGAACGAGACGCGAGGTGTCCGGTGTCTCGCCATTTTCGGAGGATTCGGCGTCCGTAGGTGTGTGTTCCGGCGATGCGGTCGAGGTCGGCGCCGGTGGGGTTTCGGCCTTGTGCGTGTTCGGTGAGGTAGAAGGCCCACATGCGTTGTTCAGCAGTCGGCGGTCCGGCGGGTGTAGTGGCTTCGGGGGAGGCCTTGTCGAGCGGAGTCGCGTCTTCGGGTTCGGTTGCTGGCGTGCTGATGGTGTTGGTCGGGGAGTCGGCGTGGTGGTGTTTGAGGGCGCGGTTGAGGAGTTCGACGGCGAGCAGAGCGCGAGGGGTGGGCAGGCGGCGACGGTGATGGCGAGGGGGTTGTGGGTGGGTGCGGCGGCGATGTTGGCGCAGAGGGAGAGGCTGATGCCGAGGGAGAAGGCGAGCCAAGCTGTCCAGCGGCCGGTGCGGTGTCTGGTTTCGGTTTTCCAGAGTTCGATGGTGGCCATGAGGAGGAGGCCGTCGACGATGACGGCGGCCCCGGGCGTACAACTCGCCACGGCGGTCATCGATCCGCCGCGCTTTCAGGCGCAGGATCGCGATTTTCGTGAGTACCACATCACCAGCTCGTGCAATGGTTCCGAAAGCGCCGTCCTCAAGGGCGCCCGATACTGGGGAGCCGACTCGCTGCGCAGGTCCGAATCCAGCGGCACGCCCGTGGAATGCACGAACAGTGAATTCAAGTGCGGTGACGTCACGGCTGTCGGCTGCAACTGGGGCAGGGGCGAGCGGATTCTCCTGTATCTCGGCGGGGTCAAGGACCAGGCGCTGCTCGCCGCACACGAGTTCGGCCACGACTGGTACAACTTCGCCGATCAGGTCGGCATGCCGCCCAAGACCGTCGCCCGGATGCCCCGGCTTCACCACGCGGCGCATCTGCTCAACACCTGGCCCCGGCGACCACTCGCCGATATCGCGGAGTTCTGCGGCTACGCCGACCAAGCCCATTTCAACCGGGACGCCCACAAGCTCGCCGGGTGCACGCTCAGCGAGCTGCGGATCCCCCACGTGGGTCATCGGGCGCCGAGGAGAGCGGTGGGAGCTGTTTCTTGGTAAGTGCCCGTGTTTCCCGGCCCAGTGACGAAAGAGCTGATCGTGTCGTTGGCCGTTCGCGATCCCGCACCGGTGGCAGGGTGTAGCTCGGGATCGGATCACGTTACTTGTCCGGTGCTGCTCGTCGCCGGTCACGAGACCACCGGCAATCTGCTGTCCAACGGCCTGCTCGCGCTCCTGCGCCACCCCGGCGAACTGGGCAGGCTGCGCGCCGATCCCGGCCTGGCGTCCGCCGCGGTCGAGGAGGCGCTGCGCGTCGACGCGCCGGTGCAGCTGGTCGGCAGGGTGGCGAAGGAAGCGCACACGGTCGCCGGGATGGAGCTGCCCGCCCGCGCCTGGGTCGTCCTGCTCGCCGGCGCGGCCAACCGCGATCCCGCGCGGTTCCCCGATCCCGACCGGTTCACACTCGACCGGGCGAACGCGCCGCACCTGGCGTTCTCGCTCGGCCCGCATTCATGGTTGTCGGGTTCGAGTCCTACTCCGGCTGACGGCAGAAGCGCGCCCGGTCCGGTTCGCGAGACTCCCGGCTCGGGACTCCCGTGTTTCGACCACGTTCCGGGGTGATTTGGTTAGCTGGGGAGTGTGGAACTGCGTCAACTTCGCTACTTCGTGGCGGTGGCCGAAGAACTGCACTTCGGGCGTGCCGCCGAACGGCTGGTGATCGTGCAGTCGGCGGTGAGCCAGCAGGTGCGGCGACTTGAGCGAGAGCTGGGGACCGATCTGTTCGACCGGTCGCTGCGGCGGGTTCGGCTGACCGAGGCGGGGCAGCGGTTCCTCCCGGCGGCGCGGGAGGTGCTGGCGGCCGAGCGACGGGCGCACGCGGTGGTGGCCGAGTTCGCGGACGCGCGCGGTGCCCGGTTACGGGTGGGCACCAGCACGGGGATGGGGGAGCGACTGGACCAGGTGCTCGAGGTGCTGGCGGGTCATGCCCCCGATCTGCGGGTCGAGTTGGCTTCGGCACCTACGGTGGTGCGCTTGGAGCAGGTGGCCCGCGGGGAATTGGATGCCGCCTTTGCGCGCGGCGTGGAGGAAGGGCCCGAGGAGGTGCGGCTCGTTCCGGTCTGGCTGGATCGGCTTCTCGTGGCGCTTCCCGCTCGGCACCCGCTGGCGCGGCAGTCCGAAGTGGACCTCGCCGAGTTGGCCGGTCTGCCGTTGTACCTGACGGCGCGGCGCGACAATCCACCCCTGGTGGACCTCGTCATGGGCGCATGCCGGGACGCCGGTTTCGAGCCTGTGCCCGGCCCGCAGCGCAGTTCCCTGCAAGACACTCTGGCGGCGCTGGGGGCGGGCACCCCCGGCTGGAGCGTGGTGTACGCGGCGCACGCCGCGCAACTGGCCACCGAGCGGGTCGCCTTCCGGGCAGTGCGCGGGCCCGGCGGCGCGGGGTCCCCGCTGGTACTGCCGACCGCGCTCGCCGTCCACCGCTCCGAACCTCCGGCCCACCTCGGCGAGTTCCTGAAAGCCTGCCGTGTCGTCGGCGCGAACGATCGTGAATCGTGAACGCAGCGTGCGCGAAGCGGTCTTGATTCCCGATGCCCGCCCGGCAGCTCGGGCAGGGTGGGATTCTGCTCGCGGGCGACGCCGTCGCAGAGCCGGTACAGGTTCGCGATCCATTCGGTGTACGGCACGGTGTCCAGCGCGCTGCCGGGCTGCGACAGGATCGCGTTGCTGCGGCGGATACGTGTGCCCGTACGTACTTCAGCGGATGCGCTCGGCATCCTCCGTTCACCAGTGTTGGCCCCGCTCGGTCCCGGACGGAGGAGGCGGAAGATGCGGTTGCGCGTGCTGGGTGCGGTCGTCGGGCTGTTCGCCGCGGTAGTGGCCCCGCTGGCCGGTTCCGCGGGTTCGGTGGGCACGGCCGCGCCGTTGATTGTCGGGGGCAACCCGGCCTCGGAGGACTATTCCTTCTACACCAAGCTGTTCGAGAACGGGGCGTTCAGTTGCGGCGCGGTGCTGGTCGCGCCCGAATGGCTGGCCACGGCGAAACACTGCGTCACCCGCAGGCACCCGGACTCGGTGCGCGTGGGCGGCACCAGCCTCGGCGCCGGTGAGCCGATCCCGGTCGAGCAGCTCGTACCGGGCCCCGGTGGCGAGGACGAGGTGTTCGGGGCGGACTTCGCCCTGATCAAGCTGGCCGAACCGGCGAAATCGGCCCCGATCACCATCACCGCGGCGCCGCTGGAGCCCGGCCTGCCGATCCGCGTCATCGGGCACGGCCAGACGTGCGCCGCGCGCGCCTGCGGCCCGCCGCCGGAGCAACTGCAGGAACTGGACACGACACTGGTGACGGGGTGCCGGCGGTTCCACGCGGACTCCGAGCTGTGCGTGGGCGATCCCAGCGGCAAGGGCATCTGCTACGGCGACTCCGGCGGACCGCTGGTGACCGAAGTGGACGGTCGATGGGAGCTGGGCGGCACTACCAGCCGCCTCGGTGGGCTGAGCTCCACCTGCGCCGAAGCGCCGTCGGTGTACAACAAGGTGCCCTACTACCGGCAGTGGATCGAGGCGCACACCGGCCCGCTGCCGTGACACCGAACGAGCAGGCACGCGACCGGAAATTTCGGCGTCCGCGCCGAGGACTCGACATCGGAGGCAAGATGAACCACGGGGAACGGTGGCAGGGCGGGCTGGCCGCGGCCGCTGTCACGATCGCGGCGGCCGGGGCGATCCTGGCCGGTACGCAGGCGCGGGAGGGGATCGCGCGATCCGCCGAGGCCGCCGTTCCCGCGCCGGGGTGCGAGAAGAGCGCGGCGCCCGCGCAGCCCGTGCTCGACAAGGTGCGTACGGCGAGTCTCGATGTTCCAACGGCGCCCTTCGGAGTGGTCTACGGCCCCAAGGGCGGCCAGGCGTTCGTCGCGTTGGGACCGGAGATCGGCGTGCTGACCGGCGGCTTCCCGCCGAAGCTCGAGCGCAGGGTCGCGTTGCCGAAGGGGAGTCTTGGCGAGAGCGGCGCGACGGGGCTCGCGGTCACCCACGACGGCCAGCACCTGCTCGTCGCCACCGGCACCGGCGCGATCGTGCTGGACGCGGGCAAACTGGCGAGCGGGGGAGCGAACCCGGTGCTGGGCACGCTCACCGGGACCGCGGGGTCCAGCGCCGTTCAGGTGAGCGTTTCGCCGGATGATCGGTTCGCCTTCGTCAGCCAGGAATACGGCAACGAGCAGACCGGAAACCGGGGCGCGGTCGAGGTGTTCGACTTGGCCAAAGCGCTCCACAGTGGATTCGGTGCGGGCAGCTACGTCGGGCACATCGTGCTGGGGAGGTCGGTGGTCGGCACCGCGCTCTCCCCGGACGGCAAGCGGCTCTACGCGACGAGCGAAGTCGCCCCCGGCGGCGAGCAGGGCCAGCTCAGCGTGCTCGATGTCGGCGAACTGGAGTCCAGCCCCGGCACCGCGCTGCTGGGTGCCGTGTCCGCGAGCTGCCAGCCGGTGCGCGTCGCGGCCGCGCCGGACGGGCGCACCGTGTGGGTCACCGCCCGCGGCAGCAACGCCCTGCTCGCCTTCGACGCCGGGAAGCTCACCACCGATCCCGCACACGCGCGGCGGGCGTCCGTCCAGGTCGGCACCGCTCCCGTCGGGCTCACCATGACCGCGGACGGCGAACGGGTCGTGACCGCGGATTCCAACCGGTTCCAGGCGCCTGGCGCGAGTACCGGTCTGTCCGTTGTGGACACTCAAGCCGCGCTGGCCGGACGTCCCGCACTGGGGCGCATCCCCACCGGCGCCTTTCCCCGCGAACTGGCACTGAGCCCGGACGGCCGCACCGTGCTCGCCGCCAACGCCGGCGCCAAGAAGGTCCAAGCGGTGGATACCGCGACCCTGCCCTGAACCCGGCGTGCCGTCTCGGCCGCGGAGAAGATCGGCGCTGAGCCTGGCCGAGGATCTCTACGGGGACCCGGACGTGGCCGCGCTGGAGGCGTTCTGCCACCTGGGTCCTCGGCCGCCGGCACTGACCGGAATCGGCGCGCCGCTACTCCCGGGTCCGGCCCGCCACCCAGCTCGCGATCTGCGCGCGGTTCCCGAGTTCCAGCTTGCCGAGGATGTGCCCGACGTGCGTGTCCACGGTCCGCCGGGAGATCACCAGCTTGGCGGCGATGTCCCGGTTGGTCAGGCCCTCGGCGACCAGGGCCGCGACCTCCGCCTCGCGGGCGGTGAGGGCGGGCGGGGTCTCGGCGGTTTCCGGCGGTGCCGAGGAAGGCTCGCCGAGTGCGTAGCGCATGGCCTCGCCGGTCGGCAGCGCGCGCCCGATGGCGAACGCCCTGTCGAACCGGGTTTCGCCGAGTTCGGCGCGGGTGTTGGTGATGTGCTTGCGATGCGGCCGGGCCACGGCGAAGTCCGCGGTGGTGCCGATCCGGGCCCAGACGGTTTCCGCGACGCCGAACAGGGTCGCGGCGCGCTCGTGCTCGCCGCGCCGGTCGGCCACCCAGGCCAGGGTGTCCGCGCGGTAGGCCATGCCGTGCTGGTCGCCGATGTCCAGGTCCAGCCGCAGCGCCGCGGTGGCCGCGTCGTCCGCGGCGGCGACCTCGCCGTGTTCGACCTCGACGATCGCGCGGCCGAACAACGCCATCGCCTGGTAGAAGGCGCCGCCGTGGTCGACCGCCAGGTCGTGCATCCGGCGCAGCGACCGGCGGGCGGCGGTCGGTTCCCGGTCGCGGTGGGCGACCGCGACACCGTGGATGAACAGTGGATGGAGCTCGTCCCGCACCAGACCGTGGGCGCGGAACACCGCGGCGGCCTCCTCCGCGGGCTCGACCGCTTCGTCCACCACGGAGAGCAGGGCGGCGAAGCTGCGCAGGTACGGGACCTTGGCGCGCAGCACCTCGTCGGCGTTCGCCTCGGCCACCGCCCCGATCTCCGCCAGCAGGGGCTCGGTCCGGTCGAGGCCGCCCTGCCAGATCGTGTACACGGCGCAGGCGCACAGCGCCCGCCCGCGATCGGGATGATCGGGCGGCGTCGCGGCGAGGGTGCGGGTGAGCCAGGTTCGCGCCTCCCCGGCGAGGCCCCGCACCATCCAGTATTCGAAGGGCCGGGCGGCGATCCGCAGCGCCGCGCCCTCCTCGCCCGGTTCGCTCAGCGACCAGCCCAGCGCCGCGCGCAGGTTCGCGTGGTCGCGGCGCAGGCGGTCGATCCAGTACCGCTGCCGGTCGCCCGCCCACTCCAGGTCCGCCCGCACCGCGAGCTGGTCGAACCAGCCGCTGTGCAGCCGCGCGACCCGCTCGCGATCGCCGGACCGCGCCAGGTGTTCCTGGCCGTACTCGCGCAGTGATTCCAGCATCCGGTAGTGGGCCGGATCGTCGTGCTGGTCGCGGATCAGGACGGACTTGTCCACCAGCCCGTCGACCAGGTCGAGCACCGTGTCCGTGCCGAGCGCGGCGTCGGCGCACACGTGCGTCGCGGCCTCCAGGTCGAACGATCCGGCGAAGACCGAAGTCCTGGCCCACACCGCCTGCTCGGCCTCCGAACAGAGCTCGAAGCTCCAGTCGATCGTGTCGCGCAGCGTCTGCTGCCGCCGCGGCGCGGCCCGGCGGCCGGAGGTCAGCAGGGTGAACCGGGTGGTGAGCCGGTCGAGGATCTGGGCGGGGGACAGCGCGCGGATCCTGGCCGCGGCGAGCTCGATGGCCAGCGGCAACCCGTCGAGCCGGCGGCACAGCTCGGTGAGCGTGGTCTCCACGTCCTGCCCGTCGAGGGCACCGGACCAGATCGCCGTGGCGCGGTCCTTGAACAGGTGCACCGCGTCGGCGATCGGCAGCGGCGGCACCGGCTGCACGTGCTCGCCGGCCACGGTCAGCGACTGCCTGCTGGTGGCCAGCAGCACGACCCGGGGGCAGCCGTCCAGCACGGCGGCGGCGAACTCCGCGCAGGCGTCGATGAGGTGCTCGCAGTTGTCGAGCACCAGGAGCAGCGAGCGGTCGCGAAGGTGCTCGATCACCTGCCGTGCGGCCGGAAGGCCGGACAGGTCGTGCAGGCCGAGCCGATCCGCCACCAGGTTCGCCACCAGCGCGCCGTCGCGCAGCTGAGCCAGTTCCACGAACACGACGCCGTCGGCGAAGGCGCGTTCCGCGTCCCGCGCGACCCGGGTGGCGAGCCTGGTCTTGCCCACCCCGCCGGGACCGGTCAACGTCACCAGCCGCGCGGTGCCGAGCAGACGGCGCACGTCCGCGCCTTCACCGCGCCGTCCGACGTAACTGGCCGGTTCGGCACGCGGCGGCGCGGCGGCCGCGCGGTCGAGGCCGCCACCGCGACGAAGTGGGGTGGACAGGCTCACCACCTCGCAATCTGGGATTCGCGCCGACCGAGCAAGACCGTAACGCGTTGGTGATCACAGTGCGAGCCGTCACCCAGCCCGAGCCGGCGGTGGCCGGGCATACGTACTCCGGTACGGCGTTTTACCGATTTACGGGACACGGTCCGTCGGACACTTTGATCACACACCGGTTCGGACTCATTCGGAAAAGCGCAATCCACAAAGGAGTTGCTGGTCGTCCGGTGCGGAGGTCGGCGATGACGCACCCACTGCCCGAAAGCGCGCTGCACCCGATGGCGGGGTCCGCCGATGCGATGGTCCAGCTCGCCAGGTACCTGCCGTCGCTGACCGACGTGGTGATCACCGGGATGAGGCGCGCCCTCCCGGAATACGCCGCCGCGCTGGATCGCGAGTGGGCCAGGGAATGCGCCGCCGGGACGGTGCACCGGGTGCCGCGCCGCACCGGCGACGGCGCCGAGGCGTGGTCCGCGTGGGTGCGCCGGTTCCGGTGGATGGGTGCCGCCGCCTTCGCCGGTGGCCGCGGCCTGCTGCCGCTGTACCGCTCGTACTGGGCCGGTGGCAGGGCGGCCGTGCGGTACCTGTACGCGCTGGTGCGGCGGAACGCGCTCTCCGGTGCGGTGGCACGAGCCTGCGCGGACACCGTGTTCGCCGTCGTGGACGAGATTTCCGCCGAGTCCGCCAGGGGCTACGCGGCCGCGCGGGCGAGCGGTGCCCACGGGCGTGCGCGCGGACGGAAGCTCCTGCTGCACCGCATCCTGTCCGGTGGGCCGGACGTGGCGCGTTCGCTGCACACGATGGCCGCGGCCGCGGAGTGGCCGCTGCCTGAACGAGTCGCCGCGGTGGCCGTGGAACCGGGTTGGCACCCGGACGCCGGAGAGCCGTGGGCCGACGCGCTCACCGACCTCGACGGCCCGGAACCGTGTCTGCTCCTCCCCGGCGCACCCGGCGACCTACCGGAGTTCGAAGGCGCACGGACCGTTGTCGGCCCGTCGGTACCGCTGGACCGGGCGGCCGATTCGCTGCACCTGGCGCGCCGGACCCTGCACCTCGTGCGGCAGGGCGCCTTGCCGGACCGCCCGGTCACCCGGTGCGACGACCATCTGATCCGGCTTTGGCTCCTCGCCGACGAGGAGCTCGCCGCGTTGACCGCGTCCCATGCCCTCGAACCGCTGGCCGCACTCACCGCCAAACAACGGATCGCCTTGAGCACGACGCTCCTGGCCTGGCTCGGCACCGGAGGCAACGTCGGTGAGGTGGCGCGACGGCTCGGTGCGCACCCGGCGACCGTCCGCAACCGGTTGCGGCGCCTCAGAGAGCTCTTCGGCGACCGGCTGGCCGATCCGGACGCCCGGTTCACCCTCGAGATCGCCCTGTGCGCGGACGAGCGGGCAACGCTCTGTCCACATGCGACTTCCCAGGCGACGTGCTCGACCTGATCGCGAGCGAACGGGAGGAGGTTTCGGTGCGGCCGGAGAACATCGGGCGTCCATGCGGTGCCGATCCGGCGGGAGCACCCGCCGGACTCGACGAGCGGCGCGAGCGGTCGGCGCTGGCGAACGCCTTCGACGCTTACCGGGAATGCTTCGGCTGGACCATCGCCGTCGACGGGCGGAGGCGTCGCGTCGTGGTGAGGACGGGCGGCGGGATGTCCGCGGGGCATCAGCCTCGCACCAGGGCTTCGGCATGCGGGGACATGCTGGATCTCGTGTCCTGCGAGTAGGCGTGCATTCTGTCCATTGTCCGTCGCCGCGGCGATGTTCGACCTGACGACTGCCTGACGATCCGCGCTGGCTGCGTAGCCATGCGCGGTTGCCGTCACCGCGCGTACCGCACGATGTGCGGGCTGATCCGAAACCTGACGATCACCTTGCGATCGCCGCCGGTTCGTAGCGCCGCCCTTTCTCTCGTTGTAGGCAAGTGTTGTCAATGGCAACGGTTGTGGTGCGAGGCGGCGGGGACGATGGCACGGCGCAGGCGGTACTTCGGGCGGGTCGATCCGTTCTGCTTCGCCGCGGTGGTGCCGTTGTTGTTCGCGGCGGGGTTGTTCGCGGTGGCGGAGTCCCGGGTCGTGTGCGCGATCTGCGTGGTGCTCGCCGGGCTGCTCCTGGTGTTCGATTCCTGGGTGAACCGGCCGGAGCCGCCGCCGGTGCGGCGCCGGGCGGTGCGCCCGCGGGGGTGAGGCCGCGTCGTGGATCGCCGAAGAGGTCAGCCGACGTGCAGGACGCGGGTGAGCCGGTGGCTGGCGAGGCGGTGCAGCATTTCGCCGAGCGCTTCGGGCACGATTTGGCCGTCGAGGTCGTGTCGTGCGCCGCGGACGATGTCACGGACCCAGCCCTCGGAGAGCCTGCCGCCGAATTCCCGGGTCAGCGTGATGGTGACCTGGTCGACGACCTCGCGCTGTGCTTGGCTGTCCGGTGTCATGTCGCTCCCCGTGTTCGGTTTCGGCCGCACAGCCCATTATCCGCCGTCCCGGCGCGGCTCGACCTGAAGACTGGCTGACGATCCCGGGGTGGCCGCCAGCGGGATCGTGACCACGAAACGCGCGCCGCCGTCTGGCCGGTCGGTCACCCGTACCTCACCGCCGTGCCACCGGACGTGTTCGGCCACGATCGCCAGGCCGAGTCCGGCGCCGGTGTCCGCGCTGCGGCGCCCGGAGTGAGCGCCGCGGGCGAAGCGCTCGAAGATCCGTTCCCGCAGCGGTTCGGGGACACCGGGACCGTTGTCGTCGACTTCGATCACCGCGTTGCCGTCGTGAGTGGACAGTCCTGTTCGGACAGCGCCGCCACCGTAGCGGTCGGCGTTGTCCAGCAGGTTCGCCACGATCCGGTCCAGGCGCCTGCTGTCGCCGAAGACGAGCACGGGTGCCGGTTCGGCAGCGACCGGGACCGGGTCGCGCCGGCCGCGCTCGGCGACGGTCCGTATCACCTCGGCGAGGTCGACCACGTCCCGGTTCTGCTCGCCGTTGCCCTCGGAACTGGAGATCTCCAGCAGGTCGACCACCATGTGCTGGAACCGGTCGAGTTCGGCGAGCAGCAGGCGCAGCGCCTGCCGGGCGGGCTCGGGAAGGCTTTCCTCGCGGCGGGCGAGTATCTGCGCCACGTTGACCATGGTGGTCAGCGGTGAGCGCAGCTCGTGGCTCACGTCGGCGGCGAACCGGATGTCGCGCCGCACCCGCTGTTCCAGCGCTTCGGCGGTGGTGTTGAAGCTCGCGGCCAGCGGGGCGAGATCGGGGTCGGCCTGTTCCGGCAGGCGCGCGGAGAGATCGCCACCGGCCACTTTGGACGCCGCGGCGGTGAGCGTGGTCAACGGCCGCAGCGCGCGTTTACCCGCCCACGCCCCGAGCGCGACGCCGAACACCGCGGCGGCCGCGGTGCCGGACACCAGGACGATCTTGAGGTAGCGGAAGGTCCGCTCCAGCTCCAGCAGCGGATACAGTTCGACGTAGACACCTTGCCCTTCGCCTACGCGCATCGCGACGGCGAGCACCGGGATCCCGCTGACCGTGAGGCGCTGACGGGCCGAGGACCCGGCGCGGGCGGTGTCGACGAGCGGACGCGGGATCGCGGTGGTGTCGACGGGGCGGCCGCTGCTGAGCCAGCCGTCCGGCCTGGACAGCAGGATCGTCGAGTCCGGGCCGGTGGTGAGCCCGGTCAGCAGCTCGTCGAGCGCGCCCGAGTGCGCGGCGATGGCGTTGCCCACCAGCCGCACGTTCGTCTCGGCCTGCCTGGTCGCGCTCTGCTCGCGCTGGCCGAGCATATAGCCGGTGGCCAGGTGCCAGGTCGCCACCGCGAGCGCGCTGGCCATCAGCGCGAGGCCGAGCCCGAACGCGGCGGAGACCCTGGAGCGCAGCGGCAACCGGGACAGCCGCACCTCAGTTGTCCACAGTGGATGGTTGAGCGGCCATCTTGTAGCCGATTCCCCTGACGGTCAGGATGATCGACGGTGTGTCGGGGGCCGGTTCGATCTTGCGGCGCAGCCGCCGGATGTGCACGTCGAGCAGACGCGTGTCGCCGAAGTACTCGTGCTCCCACACCCGTCGCAGCAACTGCTCCCTGGTGACCACGGTGTCCGCGTTCGCGGCCAGTTCGGCGAGCAGGCGGAATTCGGTCCTGGTCAGGTGAATCTCGGTGCCGTCGCGGAACAGCGTTTCCTCGTCGGGGCGCAGTTCGAGCCCGGCCACCGCGGTGACCGGGCGCCTCGTCGGCCCGCTTCGGCGCAGCAGTGCCCTGATCCTGGCGGTGAGTTCGGCCGCGACGAGCGGTTTCGTGACGTAGTCGTCGGCACCGGCTTCGAGCCCGGCGATGATGTCGTCGCTGGCTGTCCTCGCGGTGATCACGATGATCGGCAGGGTGCCGTCGGTCCGCAGGCGGCGGCAGACTTCGAGCCCGTCGATCCCCGGCAGCATCAGGTCGAGCAGCACCACGTCCACCGGCGTGTCGGTGAGGACCTCCAGCGCCCGTTCGCCGGAGGGAACCTCGACCACGTCGAAGTCCTCGTCGCGCAAGGCCATCCCGAGAGCCTGGCTGATCAGTTCGTCGTCCTCGACGAGCAGCAGGCGTGTCCGCATCCGAGTCGCTACCCTTCCCCGCCTGGAAGCGGACCGTCGCCGATGACTCGCCGACCAGACTTCCCGGCACACCACCGGGCACCGTATCACTCGTGCATAGTGCAAGAGTTCACCGATACAACAGGTGTCCCGTCGCGCCCTTCACCGACCGGGCCGCCGGTGCCAGGTGGTTCCCGGTCAGGACCAGATGGCGTCGAGCGTGGTGCCCGCCGACGGCTCCCCGCCCGCCTCGGCGAACGCGGCCAGTACTTCGACGAGACCGCCGCGCGCGTTCTCCGGCATCTTCGCGACGATCTTCGCGATCTCCTTGCGCCGCCGCGCGGTGACCTGACGGACCAGGCGAGTGCCCTCGGCGGTCAGGTCGAGCACGATCTCCCGGCGTGACGCGGGATTGTGCCGGCGATGGACCATCCCCACCGCGATGAGCCGGTCCACCATCCTGGTCGCCGTCGACGGGTTCACACCGAGATACTCGGCCAGCATCGCGTGCTTGAGCGGCCCGCGGGTGTGCAGGACGACCAGCAGCCGGAACTGCGGCAGCGACACCACGTCCCCGGACGCGGAAATCGACCGTGCCGACACCGCGACCAGAAGGCGCGACGCGGTCAGCACCGCGTCGGTGACCGCGTCGACATCCGCGGCGGTGCCGACGGTGGAAGTGCGAGGCATACCAGACAGTGTGCCCCATCCGCGGCGCGTGCCGGGAGTCGCGGCGAGTTGACTGTCCGGGCGGGCGTCGGAGACGCGGGTGGTGGGAGCGGGAAGGCTCGCGGTCACCGTTCCGGAACGCAGCCGAGCGCGTCCAGGCCGGTCGTGGTGACGGTGACGCCGACGTCGAGCGGGCCGAGCCGGTGTTCGGTCGCGATCAGGCCGCGGGCCGCCAGCCCGTCGAGGGCCTCGACCGTCCACTGCGGCACCACACCGGCTTCGAGCCCGTCCTGTCCGCGCCAGCGATATCCCGCTGGGCCGCCCCAGGTGCCGCGGTGGAAGAGCACCTCGTTCGCGGCCGTGCGGCGCAGCGCGGTGAGTTCCTGATCGTTCATGTCGCACCTCGTTGTGCTGAACCGACCTCGGCAGGACCCGAGGGTGTTGTCCGCTACCAGGGTCCTCGGCTCCGGCGAACGGAGCATCCGGATTACTACGTAGGTGGCTACGGAGATCGCGGGAACGGGGAGGAGCGGGCATACGTAGCCGGAGCGGTTGCCTGGCCCCGGCGGACTCTTCCGGGTGCCTCGCATCGCGGTACACAGTGGACGGTTCCGGTTCACGCCGGTGCGGCGGAACGTCCGCTGTGGAGGGCCCTTCCCGACGCCGTCACAGGAAGGACCCTCCACGTCATGGCGGTCCGATCAGAACTGGCCGCAGTTCCCGTTTCCGGCCTGTCCTTTGAACGCGCTCTGCAGCCACGCGGTGGCGTCGTTGGGGGCGGTCAGCATGCCGAGCGCGTGCGCGAAGACCGGGGCACCTGCCAGGTCCTTCCACTGGACGTTGGCGCCCTTGCCGCACCAGTCCTTGGCCATCTGCTTACCCGTGGCGACCGGGATCACGTCGTCGAACGGGCTCTGCTCGACCATGGTCGGCATGGCCGGCTTGAGGTTGCCGATCCGGTTCTCCGCGACGATCTTGTCGAACGGGGGCTGGTTCAGGTACTCGGCCACCGGCCGCCCGTCCTTGGTCAGCGTGCTCGTCTGCTTGAACATGAACTGGAAGACCGAGTCGAGCGTGCAGGTCTGCCGTGCCTTCAGGAACAGGTCGGCACCGGCCGGGTTGGCCAGGTCCATCAGCCTGGCCTCGGGGTAGGCCTGGTTGATGCCGATCAGCGCGTAACCAAGGAATCCGACGTACATGCCGCCGTCGAGCGACTTGGCCAGCGCGGCCTTGTCGGCGGGCGGGGCACCGGCGTAGACGCCCTTGACGTCCAGGTCGGGTGCGTAGGTGGCGGCGAGCTCAGCCGCGGACGCTGCCGCGCTGCCGCCCTCCGAGTACCCGGCGATGCCGACCGGGCCGTTCTTGGCCAGGCCGGTGTCGGGCAGCCGCTTGGCCGCGCGGACCGCGTCGAGCACGGTGTGCGCCTCGGACAGCCGCATCACGTACGGGTGCTCGCCACCGCCCTCGACCCACGGTCCGATGTAGTCGGTCTGCGCCACCGCGAACCCGGCGCCCAGCAGCGCGTTGACGAAGTTGCCCTGGAAACCGGAGACGAGGTCACCGCCCTCGCCCGCGAGGGTCTTCGACGGCGCGCACTTCGCGGCCATGCCGAAGGTGAACGGCGCGTAAGCCACGATCGGCCGCTCGCCAGGCCCGTTCCACGGGGTGTTGGGCACGAAAACGGAGCCGCTGACGGCGACCTGCTTGTCCTTGTTGTCCCGGGACAGGTACAGCATCCGGGTCGCCTTGGCGCCGTTGTAGTTCGAGGGTTCGGATTTGAGCACGTCGCCGTTCTCGCCCGCCGGGAGCGGGGAAGGCGGGGTGTAGATCGAGGACGCGTCGGCACTGGCCGACGGGGCGGCCACCGCCATGGTCGCCATCGCGGTGGCCGCGACCATGGCCGCGGTCATGGTGGCGATGAGGCCACGGCGAACTGAGTTGGACATACGGCACTCCACATTGAGTCGTAACGTGAGATCGACGGACCAGGTGCCTGGCTGCGGGTGTTTATCGCAGCGAATGTGGGGATTTTGTCCCGCACCATGTCCACGATGGAATCGAACTGATCTCGCACCGTCAAGAGATAACGACCGACCAGTCGCTAAATTGTCAAGCGGTAACGAACGGGCGGGTCCTGAACTATCAGAATGGCGACCACCACATCCAGGATCGCGGCGTCGAAGCTCCCGTAGCCTTGACGCATGGTGGACCACCCCGCGACCGCGCCGCGACGACGCACTCAGCAGGAGCGTCGCGAAACGACGATCAACCGGCTGATCGACGCGACGATCGACGCCATCGCCGAAATGGGATACGCGAACACTTCGCTCGGGGTGATCTGCGAACGCTCCGGTGTGTCCCGTGGCGGATTGTTCCGGCACTTCGGTTCCCGGCTGGACCTGATGGTCGCCACGGCGGCCGAGGTCGGCAGGCGGCATATCGCCGAGGTCCGCAAGCAGTTCGCCGAACTGTGCGAACCCACGGTCACCGAAGCGATCCGGGCGATGCGCGCCCGCCACCGCGCCAGGGAAAACGCGGTCTGGTTCGAACTCATGGTGGCCGCGCGCACGGACGCGGACCTGCGCACCCGGCTGACCGGCACCTGCCGCCAGTTCTCCGCGCAGATCGTGGAAACTTCGCGGCTGGTACCCGGTGTCGACATCTTTCCCGACGAGGATCTCGACATGCTGGTCATCACGCTGGTGCTCACCTTCGACGGGGAGGCGATCCGCCGCGAGATCGCACCCGATCCGGCCACGGAGGAGCGCAGGCTGGGCCTGATCGCCGAGTTCGCCGAGTTCCTCATCACCCGCCGCCTGAGCACCGCTTAGAGCGGGATGTTCCCGTGCTTCCTGGCGGGCAGGGTTTGCCGCTTGTTCCGCAGGGCGTAGAACGCTTCGCCCACCCGGAGCCGGGTTTCCGCCGGGGTGATCACCGCGTCGACGTATCCGCGTTCCGCCGCGGCGTACACGCTGGCGTGGTGTTCGCGGTACTGCTCGGCAAGTCGCCGTTCCGCCAGCGCGCGTTCGGCATCGTCCACAGTGGAGAGTTCACGCCGGTGGAGCACCCTGATCGCGCCTTCCGCGCCCATGACCGCGATCTCCGCGGTGGGCCAGGCGAGGTTGACGTCGGCACCGAGGTGCTTGGAGCCCATCACGGCGTAGCCGCCGCCGTATGCCTTCCTGGTCACGACGGTCACCTGCGGAACGGTGGCCTCGGCGTAGGCGTAGGCGAGTTTCGCGCCACGGCGGATGATCCCGGCGCGTTCCTGCTCGACACCGGGCAGGTACCCCGGCACGTCGGCGAGGGTCAGCAGCGGAACGTTGAAGGCGTCGCAGAAGCGGACGAACCGCGCCGACTTCTCGGAGGCGTCGATGTCGATCACGCCCGCGTGGTACCGGGGCTGGTTGGCGACGATGCCGACCGAACGGCCCCGCACCCGGCCGAACGCGCAGATCATGTTGGGCGCGAAACCGTTGTGGATCTCGGTGAACTCGCCGTCGTCGACGATCCGCGCGATCACCTCGGTCATGTCGTAGGCCTGCTGCGGCGAATCCGGGACGATGGTGTCGAGTTCGCGGTCGCTCGCGGTTTGCTCGAAGTCGGTCGGATCGTCGAACTCCGGTGGGGTGTCGAGGTTGTTCGAAGGCAGGTAGCCCAGGAGCGTCTGGATCCAGTCGATCGCGTCGGCCTCGTCGATCGCCCGGTGGTGCGCGTTACCGGACACCGCGGTGTTGACCGCCGCGCCACCGAGGTCCTGGGGGCTCACGCGTTCGCCGGTCGTGGCGTGCACGACCTGCGGCCCGGTGACGAACATGTGCGAGGTTTCCTCGACCATCACGGTGAAGTCGGTGATCGCCGGGGTGTACACCGCGCCGCCCGCGCACGGTCCCATGATCAGCGAAAGCTGGGGGATGACCCCGGAGGCGTGTGCGTTGCGGCGGGCGAGTTCGGCGTAGTAGGCGAGGGAGACGACACCCTCCTGGATGCGTGCGCCGCCGGAGTCGTTGATGCCGATGATCGGGCAGCCGATGGTCATCGCCAGGTCCATCACCTTCAGCACCTTCGCCCCGAAGACCTCGCCCATGCTGCCGCCGAACACGCTGAAGTCCTGGGAGAACAAGCAGATCTGGCGGCCGTCCACAGTGGCGTGACCGGTCACCACGCCGTCGCCGTAGGGCCGGTCGGCGTCCAGCCCGAATTCGGCGCAGCGGTGCCTCGCGAGTTGGTCGAGTTCGACGAAGGAGCCGGGGTCGACGAGCAGGTCGATCCGTTCGCGCGCGGTGAGCTTGCCCTTGGCGTGCTGCCGGTCGGCGGCGTGCTTCTCCGCGATCGAGACCGCCTCGTGCCGCCGGGCCGCCAGATCGGCGATCCGGTCGGCGGTGCCGAGCCGGTCGGGTACGTGGTCGTCGAACATGCCGGTCCTCCTTCTCGGCCACGCCCGTCCGTGGGAACGGCGTGCCGGGACTCGTCGGCTTTCCCCCAAGCTCGGAAGTTTCGGCAGGAGGACGCGCGGAAGTCAAGCACGGATGGTGGTTCTCCGGGTGCTTTCATACCCGGCTGACAAGTCCGGGCCGGATTCTCGTAGCCGGGACACAAAGTTCGCCACCGGGAGCGGTCGTCCCTCGGCTGGCGGTTTCCCTGCGTCGCAACGGTTCTCCAGCGGAGTACGTGGCCGCTCGACTGTGCCCGGATGATTAACGCCACGCCCGCACTGTGCGGTGGAATGACAATTTTGGTATTCCGGCTACACCCAGGGCGCCGGAAACCAATTCTTCGTTGACAGTGCCGTTCCGCCTGCTTCATCCTCCTTCCGGGGGTTTTCGAGGGGCAAGTGCCCTTACCGACAAGTGAGCGTGATCATGTCCAGATGTCATCGTGGAGTCCGGAGCGCGACATGGCGCTGAAGCCGCTCGCGGCCCGGGCCGGGTGGCGGCGCCTGCGCCGTGTCCTCGGCTCCCGGTTCGTCACGGCGCTGGCCGAACCACACGGAGTGGATCGGTACCTCGGCCTCATCAGTCCATTGTGGTCGGTCGACGAGGTGCGCGCGGAGGTGGTCGATGTCGTGCACCTGACCGAGCGGAGCGTCACGCTCACCTTGCGCCCCAACGGGAACTGGGCCGGCGCGCGGGCGGGCCAGTACGCGCGGGTCGCGGTCGAGGTCGACGGTGTCCGGCGCACCAGGTGCTTTTCGCTGGCCGGGGCCGAGGGCCGCGCGGACGGCACGATCGAGATCACCGCGAAGGTGAACCCGGCCGGGATGGTGTCGAGCTACCTCAAGACCCACGCACGTCCTGGCCTCGTCGTCGTGCTGTCGCAGGCCGAAGGCGATTTCGTGCTCCCGTCCGAACCGCCGGAGCACGTCGTGCTGATCAGCGGCGGCAGCGGGATCACCCCGGTGATGGCACTGCTGCGCGTACTCGCCGGGCGGGGCTGCGGGATCACCTTCCTGCACTACGACCGCACACCGGAGGACGTCATCTACCGCGAGGAACTCGCGGCGCTGGACCGGGCGAACCCCGCGCTCACCGTGGCGTATTCGTACACCGGCGCGCCCGGCGCGGGGCGGTTCGACGGGCGGTTCCACGGTGCGCACCTGGAGATCGCACCGCGGTACGCCGAGGCGCTGACCTACGTCTGCGGGCCCGCTTCGCTGAGGGACGCGGTCGGCGCGCACTGGGCCGCCGAGGGCATCGCGGACCGGGTGCGGACCGAGCGGTTCACCGTCGCACCGCCGGTGCCCGAGCCCGGATCCGCGACCGGCGAGGTGCGGTTCACCCGCAGTGGCCGCACGATCCGCGACGACGGCCGGACGCTGCTGGAGCAGGCCGAGTCGGCTGGCCTGCGCCCCGAGCACGGCTGCCGGATGGGCGTGTGCCACACCTGCACCACCGTCCAGTCCGCGGGCGCGGTCCGCAACGTCCTGAACGGGGCGGTCAGCGCGGAGCCGGGGCAGCGGGTGCAGGTGTGCGTGACGGTGCCGTGCGGCGACGTCGAGCTGGATCTTTAGCGCGAAACCGGAAGGAGAGGGTCAATGGCGACCCCAACCCGCATCCCCCGGCTCACCGCCGGGGAGCTGGACGAGCTGGGCAGGGAGCTCGACGCGCTGCGCCGCGAACTGGCCGAGGACCTCGGCGAGCGGGACGCGGCCTACATCCGCCGGGTGGTCCGGTCGCAGCAGCGGTTCGAGGTGGTGGGCAGGGCGCTGCTGTGGGCGGGCTGGTTCCCGCCGGCCTGGCTCGCCGGGACCGCGGCGCTGTCGGTCTCGAAGATCTTGGACAACATGGAGATCGGCCACAACGTCATGCACGGCCAGTACGACTGGATGGGCGATCCCGCGCTGAACTCGAAGATGTTCGAGTGGGACACCGTGTGCCCGTCGGAGCAGTGGCGGCACACGCACAACTACGTGCACCACACGTTCACGAACATCCTCGGCAAGGACCGCGACATCGGGTACGGGCTGCTGCGGATGATCGACGCGCAGCGGTGGCGCCCGTACTACCTCGGCAACCCGGTGTACGCGTTCGGGCTCATGCTCGCCTTCGAATGGGGCGTGATGCTGCACGACTTCGAGTTCGACCGCATCCTGTCCGGCCGCCGGAGCTGGGCGGAGACCCGCGGGCTGCGCCGCCGGATGTGGGAGAAGGGCGTCAAGCAGGCGCTGAAGGACTACGTGCTGTTCCCGCTGCTGAGCGGGCCGGGCGCGGTGGCGACGCTGACCGGGAACGCGACCGCGAACCTGGTGCGCAACCTGTGGGCGTTCAGCATCATCTTCTGCGGGCACTTCCCGGACGGCGTAGCGGATTTCACCGAGGAGGAGTGCGAAAACGAGACCCGAGGCCAGTGGTACTACCGGCAGATGCTGGGCTCGGCGAACATCGAGGGCGGCAAGCTTTTCCACCTGCTGACCGGGAACCTGAGCTTCCAGATCGAACACCACCTGTTCCCGGACATCCCGGCGCGGCGGTACCAAGAAATCGCGCCGCGCATCAGGGAAATCTGCACGCGCTACGGCCTCGCGTACAACACCGGGCCGCTGGGCAGGCAGGTCGGGAAGGTCTGGAAGAAGATCTTCCGCCTCGCGCTGCCGCCGTCGCGGAGTGCGTCGCCCCGAGCCAGGGCACTGCCCCGGCCGGTTCCCGAGCCGGTCGAGGCGGCGGCAGGGTGATGCCCGCGCGTACCGCCGTGGCCGGGGAAACCCGTACCACGGCCCTGCTGACGATCGTCGCGCTCGTGGCGTTCGTCGCGACCCTGGACAACACGATCGTGGCGGCGGCCGCGCCGTCGATGGGCCGGGAGCTCGGCCTCGGCCTCACCGCGCTGGAATGGGCCGGTATCGCGTACATGCTGCCGTACGCGGCGCTGATGCTGCCCGCGGGCGCGCTGATCGACCGGCTCGGCAGGCGCCGTGTCCTGCTGGCCGGGTGCGGGTTGTTCACCGCGGGCGCGCTGCTGGGCGGCGCGGCCTGGTCGGCGGAAATCCTGTTCGTGGCAAGGGGAGCGCAGGGGATCGCGGCCGCGTTGGTGGTGCCGGGCACGCTCAGCCTGATCCGGACAGTGCTGCCAGCCCAGCGGCGCCCGCTCGCGGTGGCGGTCTGGACGGCGGCGCTGGCCGCGGCGCTCGCGGCAGGGCCGTGGCTCGGCGGCGCGCTCGCCGAGTACCTGCACTGGAGCTGGATCTTCCTCGGCACGGTGCCGCTCCTCGTCGCGATCGCGGTACTGGTCGCGGGGGCCGTGCCGCCGGAGGAGACCCGGATCGGCACGCGAGGACGGCGTGGCGTGCCGGTCCGGTTGCTGGGCAACCGGGTCTTCGTCGGTGCGAACGCGCTGGTCCTGTTGTGGGGACTGGGAATCAGCGGTATCGCGTTCTTCACCCCGTTGCTGCACCAGGAATTCCTCGGGCTGGGGCCGCAGGCGGCCGGGCTGCCGCTGGCGCTCGTCGCGGTCGCGGTGGTGGGCGCGACCCCGTTCGTCGCACCGGTTTCCCGCGCGCTGGGCACACCCCGCGCGGTGTGCCTCGGCCTGCTCGTGGTGGCCGCGGGCCTGGTGGCGGTCGCGGTGGTCAACGACCAGCACGCGCTCGTGCCCCGGTTCGCCGGGCTGCTCCTGATCGGCGCCGGATCGGCCTTCACCGCGCCGATCACCGCGTACGCGCTCGACGCCGTCGCCGAGGAGGATTCGGGGACCGCGTCGGGACTGCTGATGTCCTCGCGGGAACTCGCCAGCGCACTCGGGGTGGCGCTGATCGGAACCGTGCTTTCCGTGGTCCGCGGCCGGGAAACCGCCGCGGGTGCCGAGCACGGGCCCGCGCTCGCCGCCGGGTACACCGCCGGGCTCGTCGTCGCGGCCGTGCTCCAGGCGGCCGCCGCCGCGCTCGCGCTCGTCGTGCTCCGGGAGCGGCGAGCCCTCGCCATGACAACGTCGTCACAGAAGGGCGAAAACGCATGAACAGCGCTTCGGGCAGCCAAGGCGGAACCGCGCCCGAGAGCGAGCCGCGGTGGCGGAGCTGGCTCGCCGGGCGGCTGAGCGTGCTGCTGGCGCGTCCGGTCACCGAGGACGAATTCGACCGGCCGCTGCACGAGTTCGGGGTGTCCTCCCGCGACGCGACCCTGTTGGCGGCGGAGGCGGGAGAACTGCTCGGCCGCGAGCTGCCGAGCACGCTGGTGTGGACAGCGCCCACCATCGCCGAACTCGCCACCGTGCTCGCGGCGGGGCCCGCGACGGTCGACGCCGGGCGTTCCGGTCTCCGGCAGGACGAGCCGGTCGCGGTCGTCGGCGTCGGCTGCCGTTTCCCCGGTGCGTCCGGTCCGGCGGAGTTCTGGGCACTGCTGACCGGAGGCGAGGAGGCGATCGGCGAGGTCCCGGCCGGACGGTGGGAGCAGTTCTCGCCGGGCGTCGCCGCGCATGAACTGCCGCGGTACGGGGGATTCCTCGACGACATCGCCGGATTCGACGCCGAGTTCTTCGGGATCAGTCCCCGCGAAGCCGAGGTGATGGACCCGCAGCAGCGGTTGCTGCTCGAAGTCACCTGGGAGGCGCTCTCCCATGCGGGCATCCCCGCGGAATCCTTGCGGGGCACCGAATGCGGGGTGTTCACCGGACTGTCCGCGACGGAGTACGGGCAGCTGACGATGACCGATCTCGACCAGGTCGACGTCTGGTCCGGTACCGGTGCCGCGGCGTCGATCACGGCCAACCGCATCTCCTACGCGCTCGGCGTGCACGGCCCCAGCATCGCCGTCGACACCGCCTGTTCGTCCTCTTTGGTCGCCGTGCACCTCGCCCTGCGCGCGCTGGCCGAAGGGGAGGCGTCCGCCGCCATCGTCGGTGGCGTCAACCTCCTGCTTTCCCCCGGTGTCACGGCGAACTTCCAGCGCGCGGGCGCGCTGGCCGGGGACGGGCGGTGCAAGCCGTTCGACGCGGCGGCGGACGGGATCGCGCGCGGTGAGGGCTGCGGTGTCGTGGTGCTCAAGCGGCTCGGCGACGCCCAGCGCGCGGGGGACCGGGTCCTGGCCGTGCTGAAGGGCAGCGCGGTCAACTCCGACGGCAGGTCCAACGGGATCACCGCGCCGAATCCCGTTGCCCAGCAACGGCTTCTGGCCAGGGCTTACGCGAAGGCGGGGGTGGCGCCCCGTTCCGTCGACTACGTCGAGGCGCACGGGACAGGGACCCCGCTCGGCGACCCGATCGAAGCGGGCGCGCTGGCGGCCGTGTTCGGCCCTGCCTCGGGACGGGCGCCGGACCGCCCGCTGCGGATCGGTTCGGTGAAGAGCAACTTCGGGCATCTCGAAGGCGCGGCGGGGATGGCCGGGCTGATCAAGGTCGTGCTGGGGCTTCGGCACGCGCTGATCCCGGCGAGCCGGAACTTCACCACGCCCGGCCCGCACCTCGACCTCGCGGCCGGAGGACTCGGCGTCGTCACGGAAAACACCGAGTGGCCGCGTTACCCCGGCGTGGCGCGAGCCGGGGTGTCGTCGTTCGGGTTCGGGGGCACCAACGCCCACGTCGTGGTGGAGGAGTGGCCGGATTCGGGGCACGGCAAGCGGTCCACGGTCGCGCGCCCGGAGGTCGTGACGCTCGCGGCGCGCTCGGAAACCCGGTTGCGCGCTCGCGCCAACGCACTCGCCGAAGGGCTCGACGACCGGCTCGGCGTCGCCGAGATCGCGGCCGCGCTGGCACACGGCCAGGACAGGGCACCGGTGCGGGCGGCGATCGTCGCCCGCGATACCCGCGAACTGAAGGAACGGTTACGCGGTATCGCGTCGCTGCCGAGGGGATCCGGGGATGCCGCGGCCGCCCCGGTGTTCGTGTTCTCTGGCCACGGTTCGCACTGGCCCGCGATGGGCAGGCGCCTGCTGGCCGAGGAACCCGCGTTCGCCGCCGCGGTGTCCGAACTGGACCCGGTGTTCGCGGAGATCGCCGGAATCGAGCTGTCCGCGCTCCTCGACGGCACCGCGGAGGTGTTGTCGGCACGGCAGCTCGCGCTGTTCGGGACGCAGGTCGCGCTCGCCGGACTGTGGCGGTCCTACGGGGTGCTGCCCGCCGCGGTCGTCGGCCATTCGATGGGCGAGGTCGCGGCGGCCGTGGCCGTCGGCGCGCTGGACGCGCGGCAGGGGCTGCGGGTGATGACGAGCCGCGCGGTGCTGCTGGACGAACTCGACGCCTCGGGAACCGGCGCGATGGCGGTGGTCGACCTCAGCGCGGAAGAACTGCGCGGGCTCGGTGACCGGTTCCCCGGAGTGAGCGTCGCGGTGTACGCCTCGCCGCGCCAGTGCACGGTCAGCGGGCCGCCGGACGAGGTGGCCGCGCTGGCGGAGCAGGTGGGGGAGCGCGGGGGCCTCGCCAGGATCCTGCCGGTCGGCGGCGCGGGGCATTCGGCGGCGGTGGAGCCGTTGCTCGGCCGTTTCGAGGAGTCCTTGGGCGCGTTGGACCCCGGACCGGTCACCACGGCCTGGTACTCCACCGTGCTGGACGACCCGCGGGCGACGCCGGTGTTCGATACCGCGTACTGGGCGGCGAACCTGCGCCGCCCGGTGCGGTTCACGCAGGCGCTCGCCGCGGCCATCGCCGACGGGCACCGCGTGTTCGTCGAGATTTCCCCGCATCCCATCACCAGCGTCGCGGTGGAACAGACCGCGGATTCCGCCGGGGTCACCGGGGTCGCCGTGGTGCCGAGCCTGCGGCGCGACCCGGACGGCGATTCGGACGGCTTCGCCGCCGGGGTGGCCGCGATGCACGTCCTCGGCCATCCCGAGGTGGCGCGGCGCCGGTACCCGGACCGGGTCGTGGTCGAGCTGCCGCCGCCGGTGTGGGAACACCGGCCCTACTGGGCGGCCCCGACCGCCGCCTCCATCCATTCCGGACACCCGTTCCTCGGCGAGCGGGCCGAGGTGCCCGGTAGCGCGCGATGGCTGTGGCACGGTGACGTCGGTACCGCCGCGCATCCGTGGCTCGCGGAACACACCGTGCACGACGTCCCGGTCCTCTCCGCGGCCGGATTCCTCGAACTGCTGCTCACGGCGGCGAAGGAGGTACTACCGCGCAAGGGGAATCCGGAACTCCGCGAGGTCGTGCTGCACCGCGTGCTGCCGCTCGCCGAGCGCACCGCCGTCTGCGTGTCCGCCGCTCGGGCACCGGGAGACGTCGTGCGGCTGTCCGTGTTCGCCCGGCGCGGCGGCGAATGGGTCCTGCACGCGAAGGCGCTGGCCGCGACCACGTTCGCATCACTGTCCAAAGTGGACTTTGACGCGGTGTTCGCCGATATCGTCGCGCCTGGACGTGTCCGGTTCGGACTGGACCCGGTGCTCGGCGACGCTGTCCTGCGGCTGCTGAACTCCACGGCGGGCGACCCTGGCGAGGCGAGCTGGCTGCCGGTGCGGTTCGGCAGGGTCCGCCTCGCGGGCGAGCCCCGGCGCGCCACTCGCGCGGCCGCGGCCCCGGGCCGCGCCAGCCTGCTCGGCCCGGACGGCGTGGTGCTGGTCGACTTCGAGGGCGTGGTACTGGACCGCGTCGACAGGTCCGGCCTGCCCTTCACCCCAGAAAGGCTGGCGTACCAGGCGGAATGGCGTCCCGGTGAGCTGGCGGACGCGGGTTCGGGCCGCGCCCGCGCGTGGGTTCTCGTGCACGACGACGAAACCCCGGCCACCGCGATCGCCGATGAGCTGGCCGAACGCGGACACGAGCCCGTGGTGCTCCCGGTGAGCCGCCGCGGTGATCTCGCGCGGCTGATCGCGGACCGCGACGACGTCGCGGGCGTCGTCCTCCTCACCGGAGGTTCCCCCGTCGACCCGCGCGGCGCCGGGGATCGCGTGCTCGCCGCGGCGGACGTCGTGCGCGAGCTGACCGCGTCCGGTGGTACGCCGCCCCGCCTGTGGCTGGCGACCCGGCGCGCCGCGGTGGTGACCGGCGACGAGCCGGGACGACCGGGCGACGCGGCGGTGCGCGGGCTCGTCAGGGTGCTGGCCTACGAACACCCGGAACTCCGGGCGAGCTGGATCGACGTCGATGCCGACGACGCGCTCGTGCGCGAGCTGATCGCGGACGCGCCCGAGGACGAGAGCGCGTGGCGGGACGGCCACCGCTACACCCGCGTGGTGGCGCGCGCCGCGCTGCCCGCGTCAGCGGATCCGATCCCGGTCGTGCGTGACGGCGCCTACGCGATCACCGGCGGGCTCGGCGGGCTGGGGCTCGTCACGGCGCGCTGGCTCGCCGATCGCTGCGCCACCCGGATCGTCCTGTTAGGACGGAGCAGGCCGTCGCCCGGCGCCGAGAAGGTGATCGAGGAGATCCGGTGGTCCGGTACCGAGGTGGTGGTGCTGTCGGGGGACATCGCGGCGCCAGGGGTCGCGGAGATGCTGGTGGAGCGGGCCGTCGCGGGCGGTATCCCGCTGCGGGGCGTCCTGCACGCCGCCGGTGCGCTCGCCGACGGCGCGGTGCTCGCCATGGAACCCGCGGACCTGGCCACCGCGTGGCGGGCGAAGACCGAGGGCGCGGTGCGGCTGCACGAGGCGTGCGCCGGTTTCGACCTCGACTGGTGGCTGGCGTACTCCTCGGCGGCCGCGCTGTTCGGCTCACCGGGTCAGGCCGCCTACGCCACGGCGAACGCGTGGCTCGACGCGTTCGCCGCGTGGCGCCGCGCGCAGGGCTTGCCGGGGACCACGATCCAGTGGGGTGCCTGGGGCGAGATCGGCGGCGCAGCAGGCCGGGACAACCCGGTCCTCGCGCCGATGCCGCCCGGCGAAGGGCTCGCCGCGCTGTCGGCCGTGCTCGCCTCGGGACGCGGTGAAACGGCGATCACGCGCATGGACGCCGGAACGGTGCTGGACCTGTTCCCTCGGCTCGCCGAACGCCCGTTCTTCGCGGCCCTGTCCGGTCGGAGCCGTGTCACCGAGACCGGATTGGATCTCGGCGCCCTGCGCGCGCTCGCCGCCGAGGATCCGGAACGGGCCAGGACCGCCGTGCGCGACCACCTGCTGTCGCTGGTGGCCGAGATGATGTGGCAGGACGCCGCGCTCCTCGACCCGCACGCTTCGTTGACGGCGCTCGGGCTCGACTCGCTGCTGGCGATGCGCGCCCGCGCGGCGGTCGAACGCGATTTCGGCACCGCGCTGCCGTTGCCGCTCCTGTTGCGGGGCGCCAGCCTGGCCGAGCTGGCCGACCACCTCGTCGGCCGCCTGCTGCCGGACGGCGCGGAACCCCGTGCCGGTACGCGCCGGGGTCCCGGAACGCGGGATCTCGCCGAGCGGTGGATCGCGTTGCGGTGGCGCCAGGTGCTGGGTGAGCGGGCCGACGTCGCCGTGGACGTGCCGTTCAGCGGCGTCGAGGCGGATCCGGCAGCGGCGGATCGGTTGCGGGAGGCGGTTTCCGCGGAGCTGGGCCGCGAGGTCGCGGGCGCGGAGCTGTTCGCCGACCCCACCATCGCCGGGATGGCGAACGTGGTGCGGGCCGAGCTGGAGGGGCACGGCGAGGGGCCGGTGCGGATCCTCGGCGGCGACGGGAGTGGTACGCCGCTCTTCCTGTTCCACGCCGCGGGCAGTCCGACCGCGGTGTACCGGCCGCTGGTGCGGCTGCTGCGGGCGGACGTGACCGCCTACGGCATGGAGCGGATCGACGAGCTGGACAGCGTGGAGGCCAAGGCCGCCCGGTACGCCGAGCTGATCCGCGAGCGGCAGCCCGCGGGCCCGTACCGGCTCGGCGGCTGGTCGTTCGGCGGCCTGCTCGCCTTCGAGACGGCTCGGCGGCTCACCGCCGAAGGGGACGAGGTGGAGCTGCTCTTCCTGATCGACACGATCATCCCGCTGCCCGCGGCGGAGGAGTCCCACGACGAGGTGCTCCGGACGCGGCTGCGCCGGTTCATCGACTACATCGAGCAGACCTACCAGGTCGAGCTCGGGCTGCCGGAGGACGAACTGGCCGGGCTGGCCGAGTCCGAGCGCAACGACCTGGTGCTGCGGCGGCTTCGCGAGCGGGTGGGTGCCATGGGCAAGGCCGTGCTGGAGCACCAGC
This sequence comes from Amycolatopsis sp. CA-230715, assembly GCF_018736145.1. GTDB lineage: Bacteria > Actinomycetota > Actinomycetes > Mycobacteriales > Pseudonocardiaceae > Amycolatopsis. Next base: position 1,354,393 of record NZ_CP059997.1, on the reverse strand, counting down.
AAACGTCCTATGTGGACGCCCGGATCGCGGAAAGCTACGCGCCGAGCCCGTATCCGGGGCCGGTGCTGCTCTTCCGCGCCAAGGACCCGCATCCGCTGACCACCACGCTCGACCCCCGCTACCTGCGCACCGACGACGCGCTCGGCTGGGACGAGTACTGCCAGCGCCTGGAGATCGTGCGGGTGCACGGTGACCACATCACGGTCATCGACCCGCCGCACGTCGCGGTGATCGCGGACCGGGTGTCCGCCGCGTTGCCGCCTCGCGAGAACCCTGCGATTCGAGGAGATGAAGACCGATGATCCGGAGCAGGCACCGCACTCCGATTAGAGCACTCGTCGTGGTTCTGCTGGCCAGCGCGCTCCTGCCCGCGGCAGGGGCGAACGCCGCGCCGGTCGCGACGGCCGACGACGGCGCGAAAGTGGTGAAGGAAACCCGGATCGACGATCGCACGCTCGACCTCGAAATCTCCTCACCGGCACTCGGGACCACCGGAATGGTGCGGATCCTGACGCCGCAGGGCTGGTCGAAGGGCGACGGCCGGAGCTGGCCCGTGCTGTACCTGCTGCACGGCTGTTGCGCGGCGGAGGACTACCAGTCGTGGACGAAGTTCACCGACGTCGAACAGTTCACCGCGGACAAGCCGGCGCTCGTGGTGATGCCGACCGGCGGCAAGATCGGGATGTACAGCGACTGGTGGAACTACGGCCTGTTCGGGAGTCCGAGCTGGGAGAAGTTCCACATGACCGAGGTGAAGCAGATCGTCGAACGCGGCTACGGCGCCGGTGACAAGCGGGCGATCGCCGGGCTCTCGATGGGGGCCTACGGCGCCATGGAGTACGCGACCCGCTACCCGGGGACGTTCGGCGCCGTGGCCGCCTACAGCGGCGCGATCGACGTGCAGGCACCGGGAATCCCCGAGGTGACCCAGCTCAACATGATCGCGCAGGGCTTCTTCATCTGGGGCGTGCTGTGGGGCGACCCGTGGTCGCAGCGGCCGCGGTGGGAGGACCACAACCCGGCGACCAAAGTGGACAAGCTGCGCGGGGCCAAGCTCTACATTTCCTGCGGCAACGGGCAGGAGGGCCCGCTGGACGACCCCGGGTCGCCCGCCGTGCAGGTGGGCGCGTTGCTCGAAGGCACCGCGCTGTCCAACACCCAGGGATTCGTCGACAAGCTCAAACAGCAGAACATCCCCGCCACGGTCGACTTCTACGGCGCGGGCACGCATTCCTGGCCCTACTGGCAGTTCACCTTCCACCGGTCGTGGCCCATCCTGGCCAGCGGCATGGGAATCTAGGAGGTTTTTTGAAGGTGGTTTGCGTGGCGGTGCGGGTAGGAGAACCTGACGTGGTCCCTGGCTCCGGGATCGCCGACTCATGACCGCCAGGTCACCACGCTGGCGCTGTCCTCGCCAGGAACCACGTCAGAACCTCCGGCGGTGCAAGTTGATGGCCCACCTCAAGCGGCTCCGCCGCTTTTGAAACACGCTAGGGGAGAACCCGATGACGACGACTTCCGAACCGACCCGGCCCGCGGCGCGGACCACGCACGCGACGCTGTCCGCGGCACTGGCGCACTGGGCCGAAACGCAGGGGGACCGGTGCGCGGTGACCTTTGTGGACTATCGTGAAAACCCGGACGGGACGGCGACTTCGCTGACCTGGAGCGAGCTGAACTCCCGAGTGGACGGTGTTGCGGCGTGGTGCCAGCGGCGGGCGGGGTTCGGCGATCGCGTCGCCGTGCTGATCGACCAGTCCGTCGACTACGTCGTGGCGTTCCTCGGCGCCCTTCGCGCCGGAGTGGTCGCCGTGCCGCTGTTCGAGCCGTCCCCGTTGCCGGGGCACTCCGAACGGCTCGCCGGGGTGCTCGCGGACTGCGCGCCGTCGCTGGTGCTGACCACCCGGCGGCACACCGACTCGGTCGAGGCGTTCCTCGCCGAGCGCGGGCTCGACGGACCGCAGATCATCGCGGTCGACGTCCTGCCGCCGAGGGCCGGTGAGGACTACGAGCACGTCCTCGTGCGCCCTGACGACCTCGCGTACCTCCAGTACACCTCGGGCTCGACCCGCGCACCGGCCGGGGTGATGATCAGCCACGCGAACGTCGTCGCGAACGCCAGCCAAGGCGTTGCCGCCTACGAGTGCGAGCGCGGGGCGACGACTTCGGTGTGCTGGTTGCCGCTGTTCCACGACATGGGCTTGGTCGTCGGCCTGGCGACCCCGATCTACGGCGGGTTCGCCGCGACGCTGATGGATCCGCTCGCGTTCCTCACCCGGCCCCAGCGCTGGCTCGACCAGCTGGCCGCGACACCGGGACCCGCGGTCACCGCCGCGCCCAACTTCGCCTACGGCTACACCGCGGCCCGCACCACCGACGCCGAGAAGGCACGGCTGCGGCTCGGCCACGTCGTTTCGCTCGGTGACGGCAGCGAACCGGTCGTGCCGTCCACATTGGACACTTTCTACGCGAAGTTCGCGGAGTGCGGGCTCGAACCGAGCATGCACCGCCACACCTACGGTCTCGCCGAGGCCGTCGTGATGATCTCCGTCTCGCCGGCCGGATCTCCGCCGAGGCGGCTGAGCTTCGACCGGGTCAGCCTGGCCGCGGGCAAGGCGGTCGTGGGCGAGCAGAGCACCTCGACGACGACGCTGGTGTCCGCGGGGCAGCCGGTCGAGCAGGTGATCCGCATCGCCGACCCGCGGACCGGGACGGCGCTGGCCGACGGCAGGGTCGGGGAGATCTGGGCGAGCGGGCCGAACGTCGGACAGGGCTACTGGGGCCAGCGGGAGGGCTCCGCGGCGGTGTTCTCCGCCGAACTGTCCGATGAGGACGGTCAGGTGGTCGAGCCGTGGCCCGGCCGCGGTGGCTGGCTGCGCACCGGCGATCTCGGCGTGGTCGTCGACGGGCACCTCTACATCACCGGCAGGCTCAAGGACCTCATCATCGTCGACGGGCAGAACCACTACCCGCAGGACGTCGAGCACACCGTCGAACAGGCGCACCCGGCCGTCCGGCGGCATGCCGTCGCGGCGTTCTCGGTGCCGGGCGAGGGCGGCGAACGGGCCGTCGTCGTGGCGGAACGGGCCAAGCAGGTGGCCGCGGGAGACCTCGACCACGCCGAGACGACGGCGATGATCAGGGCGATGGTGTCGCAGCGGCACGGGCTGTCGCTGCGCGACGTGCTGATCATCGGCCCCGGCGAGCTGCCCCGCACCTCCAGCGGCAAGATCCAGCGCTCGGCCTGCCGCACCCGCTACCTGGAACAGAGCTTCTGACATGGCCGTCTCGGTGGCGTCCGAGGTCGTCGGGGAGCGGCAAGGCGTGCCGCCGTTCGCGCGCTGGCCCGTGCTCGCCATCGCGGGCGCCGTCGGCGTGCTCCTGCTGGCGGTGAGCGGGAAGTTCGGGTACTTCGGCGACGAGCTGTACTTCGTCGCGTCGGCGAAGTACCACTTCGCCTGGGGCTATGCCGACAACCCGTGGCTGCTCCCGGCGCTGGCCTGGTTGTCGGACGCGGTGTTCCCCGGATCGGTGGTGGCGCTGCGGGTGCTGCCGATGCTGCTCACCGCGGGCGGAATCGTGCTCGCGGCGCTGATCGCCCGTGAGTTCGGCGGCGGCACCAGGGCCCAGGTGACGACCGCGGCGGCGTACGCGCTTTCCTTCCAGCTGCTGGCCTCCGGGCACGTGCTCGCGACGTCCACAGTGGACCCGTTCTGCTGGGTACTGGTGTGCTGGCTGGTCGCGCGCTGGGTGCGCACCCGCGCGGACCGGTTGCTGCTGCTCGCCGGAATCGTCACCGCGGTGGCGATGCAGGGCAAGTTCCTGATCGCCTTCCTGTGGCTCGGCTTGATCGCCGGTGCGGTGATCGCGGGCCCGCGCGCGCTGCTCCGCCGCCCGGCGCTGTGGGCGGGCGGTGCGCTGACCGTCCTGCTGACCGTGCCGACGCTGCTCTGGCAGGCGCGGCACGGCTGGCCCTACCTGCTGATGAACACCGTGGTCGCCGAGCAGAACGACCGCCTGCTCGGCGGAAGCGTCGCGATGATCCCGTTGGCGGTGCTGATGTCCGGGCTGCTCGTCGGCGCGTTCCTGTGCTGCCACGGGATCTTCGTGCTGCTGCGGGCGCCGGAACTGCGGGAGTACCGGCTCTTCGGCTGGGCGGCCGTACTGGTCGCGCTGCTGCTGCTGGTCACCGCGAGCCGCTACTACTACCTCGCCGGGTTGTACGCGGTCCTGTTCGCGGCCTCCGCCGTCCGCCTGGAACGTCGCCGTCCCGCCCGCTGGTGGCGCTGGGTGCCGACGTGGCCGGTGTACGCGCTTTCCGTGCCGCTGGCGATCTACCTCGCCCTGCCCGTCCGGCCCGCCACCGGGTTCACCGGCGTGCAGCTGGTCGATTTCGTCGGCAGCGGCAGCTACGGCTGGCCGCGGCTCGCGGACACCGTCGCCGACTCCTACCGGAAGCTGCCCCCGGACGACCGCGCGCACACCGTGGTGATGGGGGACAGCTACTGGCAGGCGAGCGCGCTCGCGGTCTACGGTCCCGAGCGGGGGCTGCCCGCCGCGTACGGCCCGGAACGCGGCTACTGGTACGCGGGCGCGCCGCCGGACGACACCCGCGAAGTGCTGTACACCGGCGGGGACCGGGAACTGCTCGACCGGTTCTTCGGACAGGTGCGGCAGGTGAACACCGTGCGCCTCGACATCGACGCGTCCGTGGCCAACCAAGGCGTTCCGGTGTGGCTGTGCGGTGCGCCGCGCGATCCGTGGCCCCTGCTGTGGGACCGCATGCACCGGCCGTAGGCCGAACCCTCAGCGCGGTGGTTCCCTGGCGCGCAGGCGGGCTTTCTGGATCTTGCCCGATCCCGTTCGGGGCAGTGCGTCGCGGATCTCGAGGTGTGCCGGGATTTTGTACTTGGCAGCCGATCGCCCAGAAGGTCCGCGTGGTGGCGGTGGTGGCCTTCGGCAACCCGATCGGTGGCCTGTACCGGCAGACGATCAAGGACAGCAGCCCCTGTCCTACGGGTTCGACGGCAGCGTCGGCATGGCCGCGAAGTTCATCGGCGAGCACTACCGGTAGGCGCTACGCGGATGCCCGAGATCCGGTGCTCCGCGGATGGTTCAGCTCGTGAGTGCTTTCGCGAGTCTGCGGAGCCACGACTCGGCGTCGCCCTCGGTGCCGGGCCGTTCCGCGCGGAAGTTGTCCCAGTCGACGGTGAGCGACAGCACGGATTCCGCGGTGAACTCGTCGGCGAGCCTGCCGAGTTCGGGCCGGATGAGATCGCGGACGAGTTCCAGTGGCGCGGCGGTGTGCTCGGCGAGCAGCACCGCGTCGTAGAGGTCTTTGCCCTGCGGGTAGGCGTCGGTCATCAGCCATTGCAGTTTCCACGCGAGCGAGAGGTTCGGTGTCGCGGCGCGGATCCGGGTACCCAGTGGTGGGATTTCGACGCTGATCGGTGGCTCGGGTAACCGCTCGTTGAAGACGAAATCGAGCTGTACCGCGCCCTGCGGCAGGTTGTCGGCATCGAACGGGAACAGCAGGCGCCTGCCCGGCACCCGGTCGTAGGTCCAGATGTGCTCGGACACCGCTTGGTCGGCGCGCAGGCCGGGGCCGGGGTCGGCGGAGACCGCGGCGACCAGGCCGTCCAGCATAGCTTTTGTTTCCCTGCTGTCCGAGGCGAGACTGAGTGGCGTGACCACGAAGTCGAGGTCGCCTGGCTCGCGCGCGGCGTCGCCGAGCCATGCCCGCAGCACCACGCTGCCGCGTAACACCAGGTGCCCGGTCCATGGTGAGGCGGCCACGACGGCCAGCGTGTGCGCCATCGCGGCGCGGCGCGCGGCGCGCCACCGTTCGCCTTCGGCGGCGTCGCCGAACACCGGCTCGCCGGCCCGGAAGGCGTGGTCGAACTGCTTGAGCGCCGGGTCGAACGCGGCGCGTTGCCGGATGTCCTGCCGCGGTTTCACCGCGAGCGGCCGGTAGGTCGACGGGAACCCTTCGGTACCGGCGGGCGCGGTCCGCAGTCGTTCGTCCAGCGACGAGCCAGAGTCCGCCGCCGGGTCGTGCTCCAGCCAGCCCCGGTCGACGTGCAGCGCGTCGTCGTGGACGACGTACTCCTCCTCGACCTCCAGCACCTCGAACCCGCCATCCCGCAGGGCAGTCAGCAAAGCGTCGAGGCGTGCCAGGGCCGTGGGCCGGCCGACGCCGTGGCAGCGCTGGGTGACGAACCGCTCCTCGTGGGCGTCGTCGCGCTGGCGCCGGGCGTTGCGTGAGGTGTGCGCGGCTTGCTGCTGGGCCGTCGAAGTCAACGACCTCAGGGCACCGTAGTCGCCGGAGGGCAGCAGCACCTTCACGTGATGTTCGAAGTACAGGTCGTCGCGCGCGTCCTCATCGGACGGCGGCACGTCCTCGTTCCACGGTGCCGCCTCGATCTTCACCCGGAGCACCCGCAGTTCGGCCGCCTCCAGACCGGCACGCCACCGCGCGGCCACCTCGTGCAGATCCGCCAGCGTCCCGCTGCCGGCGACGGTCAGCATCGGCTGGGACGGCGTCGCGCCGCGGTGCAGCTGGATATGGCTGAACTTGGCACCGTGCCGCTCGGCGAACGCCGCGAGCTCGTCCACCTCCCATTCGGAGCCGGTCAGGTGCACCTCGAAGTCGCCGGAGAACATGCGACAGATCTTGCCACTCGGGTGCTCTTCCCGGCGCGCGTAACCGGACTCGGTGCCTTCAGCGGTGTCTGGGCTCAGTCCGGGGCGAAGCAGAATACGGTGACATAGGCGGAGTACGACTCGTACGGCGGTGGTGACGTCCGGCTGACGTTGGAGGACGTCATGGTGCATTGGTAGTAGTCGAAACCGCTGATGAGCGCGGAATTCCGGGCGACCTGCAGTCCGGCATTGGTCGCCGACTGCGGATCCCGGCCAGTCCCGTTGCCGCTGAAGGAACCGGTTCGGGAGGGCGTCATCGTGTCCGCGGATGCCGCGGGCGCGGTGCCGCCGAGGACGGCGACGGTGAGGGTGCTCGCCAAGAGTGCGGTGCGGAAAAGTGCCATGGTGCGACGGTATAGCGATCGCCGGGGACCCCTCCCGGTTTCGGCCGATCATCCGTGCGCGCGAAGGAAATCCGCTGCCCCGCAAGGAAAATCGGGCTCGCGCGCCGGATCTCTGGTGACGACCAGAGCCGTCTGTCACCGGTGAATCAGGCGACCCGGTCTCCGGCGGGGCGGGTGAGCAGCGCGGCGAGTTTGTCGGTGGCGGCGGGCAGCAGCCAGTAGTAGACCCAGGTTCCCCGGCGCTCGCAGTCGATCAACCCGGCCTGGCGCAACAGTTTCAGGTGGTGCGAGATCGTCGGCTGGGACAGCTCGAACTCCGGGGTCAGCTCGCACACGCAGACTTCGCCGTCTCCTTGGGCGGCGATCATCGACAGCAGCCGCAACCGCACTGGATCGGCCAGTGCCTTGAACACCGGCGCCAGTTCCGCGGCATCGTGCTCGCTCAACGGCGCGTCCAGCAGGCCGGGGCAGCACACCGCGGCCCGCTCGACCGGACGATCCTGATTCGACATGCGTCTATGTTGACAAACTTCGATCCAGGATTCAAGACTGTATCGACACACATCGATACAGCCGGGTCTGGGGATCCGGGTTCGGCGTGATCACAAAGGACCGTCCACATGAGTCACCAGCAAGCAAACCTGCGCGAAACTGTTCGGGAGCGCTACGCCGCCGCCGCGAAATCGGTCACTTCCGGTGGTGTCGCGGAGGACTGCTGCGGCCCGGCGCCGGTCGAGGTCGATGCCACCTTCGGCGCCACCCTCTACGCGGAAGCGGACCGGGACGGGCTGCCCGCCGAGGCCGTTGCCGCGTCGCTGGGCTGCGGCAACCCGACCGCGGTCGCCGAGCTGCGCGAGGGCGAACGGGTCCTCGACCTCGGTTCCGGTGGCGGCATCGACGTGCTGCTCTCGGCCCGCCGGGTCGGCCCGACCGGCAAGGCCTACGGCCTGGACATGACCGAGGAAATGCTCGCACTCGCCCTGGCGAACGCAGCCAAAACTAGTGCGGCCAACGTGGAATTCCTCAAGGGCACCATCGAAGCCATCCCCTTACCGGCCAACACGATCGACGTGGTGATCTCCAACTGCGTCATCAACCTCTCCGTCGACAAGCCCGCCGTCTTCGCCGAAACCTTCCGCGTCCTGACCCCCGGCGGCCGCATCGGGATCTCCGACGTCCTCGCCGACGACCACCTCACCCCAGCCCAGCGCGCCGACCGAGGCTCCTACGTCGGCTGCATCGCCGGTGCGCTCTCGTTCACCGAATACCGCGAACAACTTCACGCCGCGGGCTTCACCGGAATCGACATCACGCCCACGCACCAGGTCGCCGACGGCATGCACTCCGCCATCGTGCGCGCCACCAAACCCGAAACCGCAGGGCGTCAGGTGGTTGACCTGAGCAAACCCGCGACCCCATAATGAAAATGATTGTCGTTAACTGATCGAGGGGATCACCGTGCCGGTCGCTGCCTCATCCGTCTCCACGCGTTCGATACCGCGGGACGGCGGGTTCGTCCGGCTGTGGATCGGCACCACCGCGTCCGGCCTTCCAGGCGTTGACCGCCGAGGTGGTGGACGACGGACGACGCCAGCGGGCCAACGCGGCGATCTCGCTCGCGGTCCGGGTGACCACGCTGGTGGCGCCAGGGCTGACCACGCTGCTCGGCACGGTCCTGCCGGTGCACGTGCTGCTGTTCGGCGTGGCCGCGCTGTGGCTGGTCGCTGCTTTGGTTCCGCCGCAAGGGAAAGCGCCCGGCCTGGTGTCGCCCGCCCGGCCCGGATTTTTCGCCGAGCTTGCCGAGGGGGTGCGGGAGGCGCGTCGGCACCCGTGGTTCATCGCTGGCCTGGTCGCGCTCACTTCGATGCTGGCGTTCGGATATTCGGCGAGCATGGTGGTGCTGCCGATGGTGAGCCGTGACCGATACGGCACCGAGGCGGTGCTCGCCGCGGCCACCACCGGGTACGCGGTCGGCGCGCTGCTCGGCGCGGTGCTGATCGCGCGCTGGCGGCCGCGCGCTCAGGGGTGGGCCGCGCTCGCGAGCCTCGCCTGCTACGGGTTCGCGCCGCTGTGCCTGCTGGTGCCGGTGCACCCCGCGGTGGTCGTGGCGGCGTACGTGGTCGCCGGGCTCGGCGTCGAACTGTTCAACGTCCCGTGGTTCACCGCGACGCAGCGCGAGGTGGCGCCGGACAAGCTGGCCAGGGTGTCGTCGTTGGACTTCCTGCTGTCCTACGGCCTGGCACCGGCGGGCCTCGCCCTGATCGCCCCCGCGATCGAGACCTTCGGCGCCACCCCGGTGCTGGCCGTGTGCGCGGTGAGCTGCTTCGTGGTACCGGCGGCCGCCTGCCTGGTGCCGACCGTCCGCGGGTTCACCGCGAAGCCCCAGACGGTCTAGCGGTCACGCACTCGCCGGGGTAGAACGCCGGAAACCCTTGCGCGACAACCGATTCGTGACCGGTGGAACGACCAGCTTCGTCGCTTCCCGTCCGATCGGCTGAGGCAACGGTCGCGCACTTGGTCTACACCAGTTGTTGCAAACGATTATCATTATCATGTATAAGGATAGGGTGCTCATGCCGCGACAAGGACGAGGGACCCTGCTCACCGGGGTCCGGCCGTTCCCGCTCACCGCCCTTCGGCATCCCACCGTCGCCACGCTCCTGGACGATCACCGGGCGCTGTTGGGCGATCTTCTGGACGGACTGGGGTCACCGCTGCACGTGGTGCTGCCGGAGGTTTTCGAGGAGAACATCGCCCGCCTCCGCCAGGCGTTCGCCGAAACGGGCGCCGACGTCGACATCCTGTTCGCCAAGAAGGCGAACAAGGCCGGCTGCTTCGTCTCCTCCGCCGCCGCGCTCGGTGCCGGAATCGACGCAGCGAGCTCCGCCGAACTGGTCAAAGCGCTGGCCGGGGGAGTGCCGGGACACCGGATCGGCGTCTCCGGCCCGGAGAAGGACGACGCACTGCACGCCCTCGCCGTCCGGCACGACTGCCTGGTCGCAGTCGATTCGATCAGCGAACTCCACAGGCTGGCCGCGACCGCGCGGTTCGCGCACCGGCGGGTCAGGGTGCTGCTGCGAGCGCGGGCGGGCAGTCAACCGGGCAGCCGGTTCGGGATGGCCGCCGCCGAGCGGGACGCGGCCGTCGGACTGTGCGTGGAGTTCGCCGACGACGTGAATTTCCAGGGATTTTCGTTTCACTTGAACGGTTATTCCCCGGAGGAACGCGCGACAGCGGCGAACGAGATGATCGAGCACTGTCTCGGCGCCAGGCGGCGTGGCGCGTTGTCCGCTGACCTGGTCGACATCGGCGGCGGGTTACCGATGCGCTATGTCGAACCGCGGCTCTGGGACGAGTTCCTCCAGCAGAACGAACCCGCCCATTATCACGGAACCAAGGCGGACAAGGGTTTTTCCTGCTACCCGTACGGCGGGCAGACTCCCGCCCAGGCGGCGCGCACGCTCATGAACCATCCTGTCGACGGTGACGAGAGCCTGTCGGCGAAGGCAGCCCGCCACGGCATCCGCTTCCTCGCCGAACCCGGTCGGTCCCTTTTGGACCAGGCCGGATTCACGATGTACCGCGTGCAGCAGGTCGACGACCGGCGCGGCACCGACGGGTACGCGATAGTCACGGTGGCGGGAAACAGCCTCAGCCTCAGCGAACCGTGGTTCAACACCGACTTTCTTCCGGATCCCCTGCTGATTTCCGCCCAGCCGAGCGCCGACGAGCTTTTCCCGGCCTGTGTCGCGGGTTCGACCTGTCTGGAAAACGACATGGTGACCTGGCGGAAGATCGGGTTCCCCCGGCCCGTGCGGCCCGGCGACCACCTGGTCTACCTCAACACGGCCGGATACCACATGGACTTTCTCGAATCACGGTTCCACGACGCCCCGTTGCCGATGAAAGCGGTTCTCCGGCTCGGCGACGACGGCGCGCTGCCGCGCTGGCGACTGGACCGGATCTGACTCCGCTGGAAGACAAAGGAGAAGTATGTCGCAGAGCTACGCCGCGCCTGGACAATTGTGGTTGTTGCCGCAGTCGCAGCAAGAAGGCCTGGACTTCGATTACCGGCAGGTGCTCGAAGTCGTCGAGCGGGCCTACCGCGCAGTGCGCGAACGCGGGTCGGACAGCCCGGTGAAAACCGTCATCGAGGACCCGGATGATCATTCGCTGAGCTATTCGATGGTGGCCAGGGATGCCGCGAGTGACACGGTGTGTTTCAAAGCTGTCTACGAATTCGATCCGGCCCGTCGTCGGGACGGCTACCGGTTCCATTCGTTCATCTTCCTCGCCGACGACACCACGGGTGCGCCGATCGCGCTGATGGACGTGGTGAAACTCGGGCCGTTGCGGTCCTCGGCCACCAGCGCGCTGTTCGCCCGCGCGGCGTGCCCCGACGCCCGCAGCGCGCTGGTCGTCGGCACCGGCGTCCAGGGGCAGATGGCCCTGCCGATGCTGCTCGCCGCGCTTCCGGACTTGGAGCGGCTGCGGGTTTTCGGTACCTATCCCGATGGTTTGCGCGCCGTTCAGGACAGTGTGGACGGTCGCGAGGTGGAGATCGTGGACGACCTCCGGAAAGCCGCCGGGGAAGCGGACATCCTGATCGGCGCTTCCGGGCTGTCCGTGACGGAGGTGGTCCAGCGGGAGTGGGTGAAACCGGGAGCGATCGCCGTGCTGCTCGGGTACGGCGTGCACGACGTGTTCCACGGCGCGGACTACCGGATCGCCACCAACACCACCCAAATGCACGTCACCTGCGGGAAACTGCGCGCCGCGGACGGCAGCATTCCGCCGGTGGACGCCGAACTGCCGGACATCCTGCTCGGCCTGGCGCCCGCCCGGCGCGATCCCGCCGACGTGGTTTTCGCCTACAACAGCGGTATGGCGGTCACCGACGCCGCGCTGGGCCGGTACATCGCCGATCTCGCGCTGGCGGACGGACGCGGGGAAAGGGTCGATTTCTGGTGAGCACGACCTCGGCGTCCTTGGTGCGCCGGGAGGTGGCGGGCTTGCCCGCTTACGATCCCGGCGCCGACCCGGACGAAGTGGCCGCGCTCAGCGGCGCCGCCCGTGTGATCAAGCTGTCCAACAATGAGAGCCCGTTCGGTGCCTCGCCCGCGGTCGCCGAAGCTGTGCGCCGGTGGCTGGCCGACGGCGTGTCCCGCTATCCCGACCCCACGGGCAAGCGGCTGGCCGAAGCCATCGGAAAAAGCCTTGGCGTGCCCGCGGAACGCGTGGTGCTCGGCAACGGTTCGGAGAACATCCTGGAGTTGCTGTGCCAGGCCGTGCTCGACCCGGGTGACCTGGTGACCACCCAGGCGCCGGGGTTCAGCCTGCACGAGATCTTCCCGCGCATGATGGGCGCGAGGGTGGAGAAGGTCCCGGTCACCGCCGAGTTCGGGTTCGACGCGGCCGCCTGGCGTGCCGCGCTGGCCGCGGGCCCAAAGCTCGTTTTCCTTGCCAATCCATGCAATCCGACCGGCGCGATGCTCAGCGTCGGTGAGCTGAAGCGCGTCGTGGCCGACACCCCGGAGTCGGCCTTGTTGGTGCTCGACGAGGCGTACTGCGAATTCGCCCACCCCCACCCGGAGTACCCGGACGGGCTGGCGATGCTGCGCGGGCAGGACCGGCCGTGGATCGTGTTGCGCACCTTTTCCAAGGCCTACGGCCTGGCGGGCATCCGGGTGGGGTTCGGTATCGCTTCCGACGCCGCTCTGGTCCAGGCATTGGACCGGGTGCGCACTCCCTACAACGTCAACCAACTGGCACAGGCCGCCGCCATCGCCGCGCTGGGGGACCACGCGCACCTGGCGGACACCGTCCGCCGGACCGGTGTCGAGCTCGCCAGGGTCGCGGATCGGTGGCGCGGCAAGGGATTTCGCGTGGCGCCGTCCTCGGCGAACTTCCTGTTCATCGATACGGGCCGCTCCGCCGACCGGGTGGCCGAGGAGTTGCACCGCACCGGGATCGTCGTCAAGGCGTGGCGAGAGCCGGGATACGAGAACTTCATCCGAGCCTCGCTGTCGACCCCCGAAGACAACGACGTCTTCGTGCGGCGCCTGGCGGAGATCTGCGCGAAGGGAACGCGATGATCAAGGACCGAGTATCCGATCTGATCGGGCGGACGCCGCTGCTCAGATTGGCGGCGGCGGACGGGGCGGGAACCGTGCTGCTGAAACTGGAGCAGTACAACCCCACCGGCACCGCCAAGATCCGGATGGCCAGGACCATGGTGGACGAGGCCGAGGCGCAGGAGCTGCTCACCCCTGGCGGGTGGCTGGTCGAGGCCACCTCCGGCAACACCGGGTTCGGGCTGGCACTCATCGCCGCCGAACGCGGGTACAAGTTCACCGCCGTGGTGGACAACCATTCCAGCGTCGAGAAGTTGCGCGGGATGCTCGCCTACGGTGCCGAGTTGCTCAACATCTCCGGGGACAGGGAAGGGCTGGCCACCGCCGAACGCTACGCCGGGGCTCGCCGGTTCGCGGCCGAGCAGGGCGCGTACCTGACCGCGCAGGACCGGAATCCCGGGAATCCCAACGGTTACCGGCCACTCGCGCTCGAACTGCACGACGATCTGGGCGAGGACATCGACTACCTGTACGGCGCGGTCGGCACCGGTGGTTCGCTCTGCGGCACCGGTCGCGTGCTGCGCAAGCGCATCCCGGACCTGAAGATCATCGGTGTCGAGCCGGTGGGTTCGGTCAACTTCGGCGGGGACGAGGCGCCGTATCACCAGTCCGGCACCGGGACGCCGGAAATCGGGGAGATCTGCGACGTTCTCGACTACGACGTGATCGACGAGGGGATCAAGGTCAGCGACTCGGAGGCGTTCGAGACCTGTCGTTACCTGGCCAGGAACTTCGGCGTGCTGATCGGCGGCTCGGCGGGCGGAGTGGTCTACAAGGCGCTGGAACGGGCGCAGTGCGTCGGGCCGGAGACCACCATCGTCGTGCTGGTGTGCGACGGCGGGGAAAAGTACCTGGACACCGTGTTCAACGACGAATGGATGGTGGCCAACGGCTTGTTCGACGCGCGGGTCGTCGACCGGCTCGCCTCGATGCTGCGGCCCGCCCGGTCGGTGACGAAACGCTGAACCCCGGGAATCAAGGGTGGTCAACGATATTTCTGTGGAGGTGTGACTGTGTGGTCGGCGATCAGGCTGTTTCTCAGCTTGCGTCCGAGGGCTTGGGCGGGAACAGCGGGTCTCGCCGGGCTGATGTTGCTGGTGACGGCGACGTATGTCGGTCAGGGCCTGCTGATCGCGCATTTGCTGTCCGGGGTGTTCTCCTCGATCGAGGCCGACGGGCTGGTGCTGTCGTTGGCGGTGATCGGTGTTTTGCAGGTGGTCCGGGTTTCGCTGATCCTGGTGAAGGATTCGTGGGCGCCCCGCGTGTCGGCGCGGGTGAAGGAGGCGGTCCGGGAAGGGCTGACGCTCAAGCTCATGGAGATCGGGCCGGGGCAGGCGCAGCGGATGCGTGCCGGTGATCTGCAGTCGACGCTGGTGGACTCGGCGGAACTGCTCGACCCGCTGGTGGGGCGGTTCGTGCCCGCGGTGCTGGCTTCCGTCCTGGGTTCCTGCCTCGCTTCGGTGTACGTGATCGCGGTCGATCCGGTGGTGGGCCTCGTGGTGCTCGCGTGCGCGCTACTGGCACCTCTGTCCAAAGTGGCCGGGCGGAACTGGATCCAGGAACGTGGCGACCGGTGGATGGTGTCCTACCGCGGTATGTATTCGGAGAGCCTGGACGCCGTGCAGGGGATGGCGACGCTCAAGGCGTTCAACGCCAGTGGCAGGCGGCGCCGGGAGATGGTCGAGCGCGGTGAGGTGTTCTGCCGGGATTCCATCCGGCTGATGGTGGCGTGGTGCGGTTCCTCGAGCGTCGGCGCGCTCGTGGTGACGATCGGCACGACGGCATCGGTGGGTTTGGGCGCCTGGCACGCCGCCACCGGTTCGGTGAGTGTGGCGGGATTGTTCACGATCCTGATGCTGGCTCGCGAGACCTTCCGGCCCATGCACGAGTTGGAATCGGCTTACCACGCGGCGTACCAGGCCATTCCAGCCGGAATCGCGGTCGCCGACATCCTGCGCATCGAACCGCACGTGCGCGACTCGGCGACCGCGGTGCCGGAATTGCGGCAGAACCCTCCCGGATTGGAATTCCGTGCTATCCGGTTCTGCTACCCGACCCGGAGCGCTCCGGCACTCGACGGGTTCAGCTTGACGGTGGCGCCGGGCGAGCGGGTCGCCGTCGTGGGGCGGTCCGGTGCGGGTAAGAGCACCGTGCTGGGCCTGCTGATGCGGTACTTCGACGTCGACTCGGGCTCCGTCCGCGTCGACGATCGTGACATAGCCGAGTTCCCGCTGGCCGCTCTGCGGTCGCTGGTCGGTGTCGTGGCACAGGACACCTACCTGTTCCACGGTACGGTCCGGGAAAATCTGCTGTTGGCCAAGCCGGACGCCACCGACGACGAGATTCGCCGTGCGGTGACCGCGGCGCAGGCGACCGAGTTCATTTCCCGGCTGCCGCAGGGATTCGAGACGGTCGTCGGCGAGCGTGGCCTGAAACTGTCCGGTGGTGAGCGCCAGCGCATCGCGATCGCCCGCGCCTTGCTCAAGGACGCCCCCGTGCTCGTTCTCGACGAGCCGACCTCGAGCATCGACGCCGCCAACGAAGCGGAGATCACCGAAGCCCTCGGCGAGCTGACCCGCGGCCGGACGACCGTGATCATCGCGCACCGACTGTCCACGGTGCGCGACGCCGACCGGATCGTGGTGATGGACGCGGGCCGGGTGGTCGAGTTCGGCAGCCACCCGGATCTGGTGGCACGTAAGGGTCTTTACGCCGAACTCGTCGCGACCCAGAGCGGAGTGTCCGCATGACCTCGACCATCCACACCCACGACGTCGGCCACGGCCACGGGCACGGACACAGTGACGTGCCGGTGCCGAGGCGATCGCTGGTCGCCAGGCTGAGGAGCCTGATGCCCCTGCTGGGCCCGCACCGCAGGCTCATCGGGGTGGCCTACCTGGCCGGTGTGGTGCACCAGTTGCTTCTGCTCACCTCGTCCGGGATCGGCGCGTACGTGGTGGCACGGGCGGCCGGGGGCGCCTCGCTGACCCAGCTCACCGGCTGGTTGATCGTGCTCGCCTGCCTGATCCTGCCGCTGGTCGTGATGCAGGTCGCCGACAACACCTACGCCCACGTCGCGGCCTTTCGTGCGTTGGCCGACACCAGGACCAAGGTGTTCGCCGCTTTCGAACGGCTCTCACCCGGTTACCTGCTCGAACGGCGCTCCGGGGATCTCGGCTCCGCCGCGGTGTCCGATGTGGAGCAGATCGAGCTGTTCTTCGCCCACACGCTCAGCCCGCTGGCCGTCGCGTCGACGATCCCGGTCGCCACCACCGTCGTGCTGGGCTGGTTCCACTGGTCGCTTGCCTGCGTTCTGGCGCCGATCCTGCTGCTGCTCGCCTCGGTCCCGGGGTGGTTGCGGCGCCGCGCCGAACTGCACGGCCACGAGCTCCGCGACTCCCTCGGCCGGATGAGCGCCGACAGCACCGACACCTTCCAGGGCTTGCGGGAACTGGTGAACTTCGGCGCCCACGCGCAGCGTCTGGGGTTGCTGCGCAAGCAGAGTGCCCGGTTGGCGGAGACGAAGTCCGCGCACGGACGCCGAAGCGGGATCGAGTACGCCGCCACGGACACCATCGTCCTGCTGGGGATACTCGCGGTGCTCCTGCTGGGCGCGCGACTCGTCGCCGCGGGCGAACTCGACCGCGTCTTCTTCCCGGTCGCCGTCGTGCTCGCCTCGATGGCGATGCTGCCGGTGCTGGCGGTGACCGAGGTAGCACGCGAGTTGTCGATCGTCGCGGCGTCAGCCGACCGCCTCACCACGCTGCTCGACGCACCAGCCCCGGTTTCGGACCTGGTCAGCGAACCGCCGGAGGGGCCGATCGTGCCGCACGTGCGGTTCGACACCGTCACCTTCGCCTACCGCGGTAATCTGCGGCCCGCGGTGCGCGAGGTCAGCTTCGAGATCCGTCCCGGTGAGACCGTCGCACTGGTGGGGCATTCCGGTGCGGGCAAATCCACCTGCGCCAACCTGCTGCTGAGATTCTGGGACGTCACCGGTGGCTCGGTGTCGGTGGGCGGGCACGACGTGCGCGACTTCCCGCAGGAAGACCTCCGGCGCCTCATGACACTGGTGCCGCAGAACACTTTCCTGTTCAACACCAGCCTGCGCGACAACATCCGCCTCGGCCGCGCCGACGCCTGCGACGACGAGATCGAAGCCGCCGCACGAGCCGCGCAAGCCCACGAGTTCATCACCACCCTGCCGGACGGCTACGACACCGTCGCGGGCGAACTCGGCGCACGGATGTCCGGCGGGCAGCGGCAACGGATCGCGATCGCGCGGGCCCTGCTGAAGGACGCACCCATCCTCGTCATGGACGAGGCGGTGTCCAATCTCGACGCCGCGAGCGAGCAGGCCGTCAGCGAGGCGATGGACGAGGCGCGGCACGGGCGCACCACCCTGATCATCGCCCACCGCCTCTCCACCATCCGAACCGCCGACCGGATCGTCGTCATCTCCGACGGACGCGTCGCCGAAACCGGCACCCACGAAGAACTCCTCGCCACCGGCGGCGCCTACGTCGACCTGCTCGCCTCACAACTCGAAGGATTCACCGCACCGGAATCCTGACCGGGCGGCGGCACCCGAACCTCGCAAGAAGGAGTGGACTTTGGATTCGGTCACCACGAACACCTCCGGTTTTCTCTACCGCAGCCCGGAACTGTACGATTCGATCTACCGGTTCGACAGCACGGGAATCCGCCTGACGAAGATGTGCCACGAACTGCTGGTCCGGAACGGGAAGACGCCACCTGATTCGGTACTCGACCTCGGATGCGGCACCGCCTACAAACTCGCTCACCTGAACGAGGCGGGCTACGACTGCACCGGCGTCGATTATCTGGAAGGGATGGTCTCCTACGCCCGTGGTGAATACCCGGACATGCGATTCGAGGTGGGTGATGTTCGCGATGTCCGGGTCGGCCGGAAGTTCGACGTGATCACCTGCCTTGGCTGGGTGATCGAGAACGTCCACTCGTGCGCGGACATCGCGAAGGTGATGGACACCTTCGCGGTCCACGCGAACCCCGGCGCGCTGCTCGTGCTCGGGACGCACAATCCGATCGGGGACTTGGCCGCGCTGGGCGCGAAAAGCGACTTCTCCATCGAACGCGAGGATTTCCAGGCGACGGGCGACGCGTCGTTCACCGTCGACCGCCGTCGGCAAATCCTCACCCGGCACCTGAACTGGTCGCTGCCGGGAGGTGCCACGGAGGAAGAAGTGACGCGCTACCGCCTCTTTTTCCCCATGGAGCTGGAACACTATTTGACGTCGTGCGGATTCGGCGACGTCGAGATGTACGACAACATCGACCTGGTCCCGTCGGATCTGGCGGGCTCCATGCTTTATGCCACCGCGATCTACCAAGGGTGAAATGGCCAGAACCGATTATCGTTCGCCGTCGTCTGGGGAGTGGTCACTGTTGTATCGCCTTCGCTTGAGCGCTCTGGCCGGTCTTTTGGTGGTGACTGCGGGCTGTAGCGCGGGGAACCCGGAGGTCGTGGCCGGGGGCACCACCGTCGAGAACTGCGGCGCGCGGGTCCGGGTGGATCAGCCGCCGCGGCGCGCCGTCGCGCTCGACCAGGAGACCACCGAAACACTCCTGGCGCTCGGCCTGCGCGACCACATCGCGGGTACCGCCCTGCATCCCGAGCCGGTGCCGGAGGAGTACCGCGCCGACTACGCGACGATCCCGTTGCTCAACCCCAAGGAGCTGACCGGAGAACAGCTCCGCGCCGCCAACCCCGATTTCGTGGCCAGCGCGTACATTTCCCGCTTCACCCGTGAACAGGTCGGCACCCGGGACGAGCTGACCGCACTCGGTGTGCCGTCCTACGTGAGCGCGGTGGACTGTGCGTCGTACGAGCCGGGCAAAACCCCGTTCGAGCGGCTGTTCGCCGACTACCGGAACCTCGGCACGCTCTTCGACGTTCCCGGGCGCGCCGCGGACTTGATCGCCAAACAGCGCGCGGTGCTCGGCGAGGCGGAGAAGGCGGGTGCGGCCAGGCCGTCCAAGCCGACGGTGGCGTACCTGTACTCCGTGTACAACGGCACGCCGAGGGTGGCGGGCGGCAGCGGGATGCCCGCGAACATGAGCCGCGTCCTCGGCGTCAAAAATGTCTTCGACGACGTCGACAGCAACTGGCCCGAGGTCAGCTGGGACCAGATCGCCGCCCGCGACCCCTCGGTCATCGTGCTCGCCGATCTGCCCGACCGGGGCGAACGGGGCGACACCGTCGCCGAGAAGATCCAGATGATGCGCGCGCATCCGGTGCTCTCGCAGCTGAATGCCGTCCGGGCGGGCCGGTTCGTGACGGTCCCCGGCTTGGAACTCGGCGCCACGGTGCGCAGTGTGAACGCGCTCAAGAGGATCAACGACGGCTTGGCGGGACCGCGATGACCGCCACCGAGGCTCCTCCGGCCGAAGGAGCCAGCCTCCGCCGCACCGCGACGCCGACCTGGGTGCTGTTCGCCGTCGGCCTGGCCGCACTGGTGCTCTCCGCCGGGGTCGCCACCTGCGTGGGCACCAACGGCGTCGGCCTGCCGGAGGTCGCCCGCGCGGTCGGCACCCACCTCGGGCTGCCGGTGGAGCCGCTGCCCCGGTTGCTCGACTCGCTGATCTGGCAGCTCCGCGTCCCCAGGGTGCTGCTGGCGGCGCTGATCGGTGCGATGCTGGCCGTGTCCGGAACCGTGCTGCAGGGCCTGACCGGCAACGCACTGGCCGACCCGTACCTGCTCGGCGTGTCCAACGGCGCCTCGGTCGGCGCCGTCGCGGTGACGCTGTCCGGCCTCGGCGGCACCGCGCTCGGGTTGTCCGGCGGGGCGCTGGTGGGCGCGCTGCTGTCCTTCGGGGCGATGATGCTGTTGCTGCGCGGCGGTATGCGGACGGTCCGCATCGTGCTGACCGGCGTCGTCGTCGGCCAGCTCTTCGCCGCGCTGACCTCCCTGCTCGTCATGGCCTCGGCGAACGCGGAGACCACGCGCGCCATCACCTACTGGCTGCTGGGCTCGATGACCTCCGCCCGCTGGGACTCGGTCCTGCTCTGCGCGATCGCCTGCGCCGTCGGATTGGCCGGATGCTGGACCCGGTCCCAGGCACTCGACGCCTTCTCGTTCGGCGAGGACACCGCCGAGTCGCTCGGGATCAGCGTGCGCGCGACCCGGATCGCCGCGCTCGTCCTGACCGCGCTGCTGACCTCCGTCGCGGTCGCCTCGGTCGGCGCCATCGGTTTCGTCGGCTTGATCGTCCCGCATGCCGCCAGGTTCGTGGTCGGTCCACGGCACCGGGTGCTCATGCCGTTCGCCGCGGTCATGGGCGCGGTGTTCCTGGTGTGGACCGACGCGCTGGCGCGGATCGCGATGGCGCCGAGGGAGGTCCCGGTCGGCGTGGTCACCGCCCTGATCGGCGTCCCCGTGTTCCTCCTCATCCTGCGCAGGCGGGGGGAGCTGTGAGAATCGAGGCGGAATCCCTGCGCTGGGGCGTCCCCGCGAAGACCATCATCGACGACATCGCGGTGAGCGTCGGCACCGGCGAGGTGCTCGGTCTGGTGGGGCCGAACGGATCCGGCAAGTCGTCGCTGCTGCGGTGTCTCGCGGGCCTGCGCAAACCCTCGGGAGGGACCGTCCGCTACGACGGCGCGGACATCGCCGGCTGGGACAGCTCGCGGATCGCCCGCCGGGTGGCCTTCGTGGACCAGTACGCGGTCACCGAAAGCGACCTTCTCGTCGTCGACGTCGTCGCACTCGGCCGTACCCCGTTCCGCACGAGCTGGCGCGGCCACGACCACCACGACACCGCCGTCGTGAACGCGGCGCTGGACCGCATGGGCCTGACCGAACTGCGTGCCAGGCCGTGGAAAACCCTCTCCGGCGGGGAACACCAGCGCACCCACATCGCCCGCGCGCTCGCGCAGGAGCCTTCGGCCATCCTGCTCGACGAACCCACCAACCACCTCGACATCCGGCACCAGCTCGAACTCATGCGGCTGCTCGCCGCCGCCGAGCAGACCGCGGTGGTCGTCCTGCACGACCTGTCGCTGGCGGCCCGGTTCTGCGACCGGCTGGCGCTGATGCACCACGGCCGCTTGGTGGCTTCCGGCCCCCCATGCGAAGTCCTGACCCCCGCCCGCATCCAGGAGGTGTTCGGCGTCGAAGCGGAAGTCGGCCCCGATCGGGGTGGTGACGTCCGCATCCACTACCGGTGACCGACGAACTCCCGCCCGCCATATAGTCCACAGTGGACGCCGGTGGCACCCGTCAGGATGCCTCGTCGGGTGGCAGCGGCGGCGACAGCGTTCCCGATGCGACTAGCGAGATCCACCGCATGATCTCGTTCTCGTCGTTGGTCGGGCCGAGTGCGCCAAGGCGCGCCGCGCGGTCGGGGATCTCCGGCGAAGCCTTTCCCGAGCAGAAGATCACCGGCCCGTGGTAGATCCCGTGTTCGCGGTAGTGGGCCAGATCGGTGAGACCTTTCTCGGGATCAGCGCCGTGGGTGAGATCGGACAGGACGATCGAGAAGGCCGTCTCTTCGAACGCGGCGAGCGCGGCGGTGTGGTTCACGGCGGTCGTGACGACGGCGCCGAGCCGCGTGAGGTGGTCGATCAGCCGCCGGTTGCTGCCGGGGTGGTCATCGATCCAGAGCACCCTGAAGCCAGGGAGGCGAGCCGGGTCGGAGGTTTCGGCCAAGGGAACTCGTGGTGAGTGCACGAGCGGGCTCTCCGCGAGATGCTGCGGCGCTGGAGGCAGGAAGGGGGAATGCGCGGGACCGCCGGTCAACGGCTTACGCAGCAGCAGCCGGAACTGGTCCGGGCCGAGGGAGCGGTTGAGGCTCTTGACAAGCTCGACGAAGTCCCGATCGGCGGCCAGCACCGGGAACTCGTCCGGTAGCTCGTGCTCCAGCTCGCGGAGGTGGGTGCTCAGCTCGTCGGCTGACGGCGTGCGCTCCGGTGGACGGATGCCCTTGGCCAGAAACAGCTGCCGCCACCGCTCGGGGTCCTGGTAGGCCCCCTGCCGGACCATGCCGTGAAACTTCTGGTAAGCGAGGAATTCCTGGACGGGTTCAAGCTCGCGCGGGTCGGCCATGAGGCCGTAGAAGGCCGGGTAGAAGTGTTGCAGGAGAACGAGTTTGACCAGGTTTTCCGGACCGAAATCGTCCCACGACCGATCCAGGTGGTATTCGAGGACGAAGCTGTTGATGAGTCGTTTTATCCGCCGCGGATTACGGCCGGTCCGGTCGACTATCATGTTCCTCATCGACGAGTCGAACAGGTTCGCGGTCTCGGACTGCCGCAGGTAGCCGTCCACCAGCTGCGCCGCGAGTACCGTGCTCGGCGGCGGGATCCGGTAGTTGATCTGGACGATCTTCTCCAGGTATTCGACGGCGCGGGCGGGTTCTCCGTTCCCGGCGGAGTCCTGCACCGCGCGCCACAGGACCGTCTGGTCGCAGGCGAGCACGAACACCACGCCCGGTACGTCGAGGTAGAGCTTGATGGCCTCGCACACCTCGACGACCCGTTCTCCGGCGCAGCGGTCGAGATCGTCGACGAACACCACGAGCAGGCGCTGGCCGCCGGTCCGGTCGCCCTTCGCGATCCAGGTGGTGAACAGGTCGCGCAGGACCCCTTTCAGCTGGTTCCGCGATCGGGCGTCGACGGCGAGCGCCTGCCAGAGCTCGTTGACGACCTTGCCGATCCCGAAGGCGCTCCCGACGAGCAGCGCTGTCCCGCGCAGCAACCCGACCAGGTGTGCTCTCCCGGTCACCGACCGCACGGCCCGGCGGATGAGGTTGCGGTCGAAGCGGAGCAGCACGGACTTGATCAGTCCTTCGAGCGCGCTGGCCGCCCCCGAGGTCCACGCGTTGAACCACACGACCGACACCGCCGGCTCCGCGGCCAGCCGCTTTTCCAGCGTGCGCAGCAGACTGCTCTTGCCCATGCCCCACGCCGCGTCCACGGCGAGCGTGAACGGCGCGGTCGTGCGCGACGCGATGATCAGTTCGGCGAGGCCGCGCGCGACCTGGTTGGTCTCGAGCAGGTCCGTTTCCGTGCCCTCACCGAGCGGGGTGTCATTGAGGACGACGAACTGCCTCGCCGCGACATCGTCGTCGAGCGTGTAACCGTCGGCGTCGAAAACGGGTCCTGTCATGCGCACAGTTCTAGCGCACGCCGCGGCCCCGTCCTCACCCGCGCGCATATGGCATGGTCATGCCGGTTTATGCGTCCTTTGTGGACTCAACGCGATCTTGCCGACCCGCCCGCCGGAGCAGGTCGTGCAGGTTGTCGCGGGCGACCGGGCGGTGTTTTGTCCAGCCGTTCGTAGCCGAGGACCTGTGAGATGCTGCCTCCGGCACAGCTTCGTTCCACGCCGTCCTGGCGCCCGAGGAAGGTGGAGCACCGCATGAACGACGTCCAGCACGACAGAGTGGTGAACCGGCGCCGGTTCCTCGGCGGGGCGACGGCGGCCGTGGTGACGGCGAGCCTGTCGTCGGGCCGCGCGGCCGCGGCTGCGGGGCCGACCTCGTCCGAGCTCGCCCGCTGGCGCGGGCACGCGTCGCGGGTGACGATCACCCGCGACGACTGGGGGATCGCGCACGTCCACGGCAGGACCGACGCCAGCGCGGTGTTCGGGATGATGTACGCCCAGGCCGAGGACGACTTCAACCGGATCGAAACCAACTACCTGACCAGCCTCGGCAGGCTCGCCGAGGCCAACGGCGAACGCGCGCTCTGGCAGGACCTCCGCCAGCGGCTGTTCATCGATCCCGAGGTGCTGAGGTGCGAGCTCTACCCGCGTAGCCCCGGCTGGTTGCGCGAGCTGATGGAGGCGTGGGCGGACGGGCTGAACTACTACCTCGCGGTCCACCCCGAGGTGCGCCCGCTGGTGCTCACGCGGTTCGAACCGTGGATGGCGCTGAGCTTCACCGAAGGCAGCATCGGCGGCGACATCACGCGAGCCTCGCTCTCTCGGCTCCAGGCCTTCTACGACCACCAGGCGTCCCCAGTCGACGCCGAGCCCGAGCCGCCGCACGAGCCAACGGGTTCGAACGGCATCGCGATCGCGCCGAACCGCACGCGGAACGGCAACACGCTGCTCCTGATCAACCCGCACACCACCTTCTACTTCCGCTCGGAGCAGCACGTGACCAGCGGCGAAGGGCTCAACGCCTACGGCGCGGCCACCTGGGGGCAGTTCTTCCTGTACCAGGGTTTCAACGCGAACGTGGGCTGGATGCACACCTCGACCGGCGCCGACAACATCGACGAGTTCGCCGAGACGATCGTGCCGGGGGAGCACGGTCGCCTGTCCTACCGGTACGGCGCCGCGCTGCGACCGGTGGCGAAGAAGACGATCACCTTGGCCTACCGCACGGCCGAAGGCACGGCGGCCGAGCGCAGCTTCACCACCTTCGCCACCCACCACGGCCCGATCGTGGGCGAGACGGGCGGCAAGTGGATCGCGTTCGCACTGATGAACAAGCCCGTCGAGGCGCTGCAGCAAAGCTACCTCCGTACCAAGGCGCGGAACTACGCGGAATACCTCAAGGTGGCGGAATTCAAGGCCAACAGCTCCAACAACACGATATTCGCGGATTCGAGCGGCGAAATCGCCTTCCTCATGCCGCAGTTCATGCCGATCCGCGACGATCGCTTCGACTACACGAAGCCCGTCGACGGCAGCGACCCGGCGACCGACTGGCGGGGACTGCACCGCCTCGAAGACCTGCCGCGGGCCGTGAATCCGCGGCACGGCTGGGTGTTCAACTCGAACAACTGGCCGTGGACCTGCGCCGGGCCGGACAGCCCCGAAGCCGCCGATTACCCGAAGTACCTCGACCAGGTCGGAGAGACTCCGCGCGGGCCGCACGCCGTCCGGTTGCTGAGCGAGCGAAAGGTTTTCACCGCACAAACTCTGCGCGATGTCGCTTTCGATTCCCGCATTCCCGCGTTCGCCCCGGACACCGGTGACGGGGCGCCGGTGAGCGGACTGATACCGCGACTCGTCGAGGCGTGGGAAAAGCTGCCCGCGGGCGCCCCGCGAAAAGCGAAGCTCGCCGACCCGATCGCCTTGCTGCGCGGCTGGGACTACCGCTGGGGCGTGGACTCGACCGAGACCTCGCTGGCGGTGTTCTGGGCCGCGGGGCCGCGTGACACCGATGAACAGCGACTCGCCTCGCTCGAAGCCGCGATGGAGCGGCTCACGCACGACTTCGGCGGCTGGCGGGTTCCCTGGGGTGAAATCAACCGCTTCCAACGTCTCGACGACGCGATCGACCAGACCTTCGACGACGCGAAGCCGAGCACTTCGGTGCCTTTCGTCTCCGCGAAGCTCGGCTCCCTCGCGTCGTTCGCGGCCGACCGCGGACCGGAGCGGCCTGGTGGCACCACGAAGCGTTTCTACGGCACGAGCGGCAATACTTTTGTGGCTGTCGTGGAATTCGGGCCGAGACCGCGCGCGATGGCGGTGCGAGAGGGCGGCGCGAGCGGCCATCCCGGCTCGCCGCATTTCGCCGACCAAGCCGACCGGTACGCGAGCGGAAACCTGCGGCCCGTCTACTTCCATCCCGACGACCTGACCGGGCACATCGAGCGCAGGTACCACCCAGGCGGATGATGTCGGCGGTTCGACGGCGAACGGCGCGTGCGCGAGCTATTCCAGAACGTTCGAAAAGGTTGTCGGGGGACGGCCCGAACGCGGTGCGGCTGGGGCGCTCCGACGGCTCGACGTTCGTCGCGCCGCTCGTCGCGGCAGGGGACGGTGTGCGGTACGCGGTGACCCGCTCGCGCCCCAGCTGGCCCCGCCGCGGCCTGGGCTGCCGCGAGGGGTCGTGTTCACCACGGACACCGGGAGAGCCCCCGGCAGCCCCTTCGACTGTGATCCTGGATTCGTGTGCCTCCACCAGGACAGGGACTCCGACGGCAACGCGTACAACTTCCGGGAGCCGTACACCTCCCAGTCGAACTTCGCGACCCTTCCCTGCGACACGTGCCAGAACAGCTCGAAGCACCCCGAATCGAACGGCACGTTCAACGACCAGATGTCGTCGTGGCGGAACAACTCGGGCAGGCGCTACTGCTGGTACTTCGACGCCGGGCACCGCGGTGAGAATCACCCGATGGACCATTTCGGCCCGACCGCCGCGGTCAACCTCACGGACCACGAGAGCGATGAGGCGTCTTCGTTGCAACCGTGCTGAGGCCCGCTGTTCGGTACCAAGGAGTGCTGGAGGCCGAATGGGCACACAGGAAAGGCGCATGCCGGTCGGGTCGCCCCGGGCCGAATATCTCCTCGCATCTCGGCGGGCCAGAATTGAGGCATCCGAGCTGATGGAACGCCGGATCGACATCGACGGCGCCGGGTACCCGCGGGCCGGTCTCCCGAGTGCCTGCCGGTCGGGGTGCAGCTCGTCGGCCCGATGTTCGAGGACCGGACCCCGCTGCGGCTGGCCGAACTGCTCGAACAGCGGATCGGCGGCTTCCAGGCACCTCGCGTGCTCGGTCCAAAAATATCCCCGGTAATTCAGTGAACCCGCTTTGCGTCACTTTTGGTGACGAAAGTACGCCACGGTTCGCGACCGCGGCCGTCAATCCCTATTGTTTCCACATTCGCACTTCAGGACCGGAATCGGCCCTGCCGTTCAGGCGCGCAGCGCGGCGGCGCGGGAATCGTGCATCGCTGTTTTCCCGCCGCCGAACATGCTCAACGGGCGGCGGATGCACCGCGATTCTCCCGCCACCACGCGGAGATCTGTTCCGCACCGTTCACTGGCGGTGCTGACGTCGTTCACCAGATGTGCCGCGGCCGTGGCGAAGACGTGGACGCGCGAGAAGTCCAGCACCAGCGTCCGGGTCACCTCCACTTCCAGCGCGTCCTCGATCGCCGCGCGCGCGGACGGGCAGGTCGCTGTGTCGAGATCTCCCCGGAACGCGATGAGCACGACTCCTTCGCGTGGACGCACGTGCTCGATCTCGAGCGGTTGTCCCGTGTGGTCTGGCTTTCGCGGCGCCGACACGATGCCTCCCCTTCAACCGTGATGCCCGGCTTTGCGGCCGAATCGAGACGGCCGAAGGTAGTAGCGCCGGGTGTCCAGTTCAAGTGCGGAGCACGAAAGCAGTAGTCGCGAGGGGCTCGCGGGCCACCTCAGCCGCAGGACGGGAGGTCAGGCGACCGGCCGGGAGTCCCAGGCCGCGAACACCTGTCGTTCCTTCTCGGGGGAGAGGCCGAACGGCAGGACACCGGGAGCCGGTTGGACCGCGCCGCCTGACCGCAGCCAGTCCCAGATGTCCCGCACGGACTCGCCGAACGGGCGGGTGCGCAGGCCCGCCGCCTTCGCGCGGGCGCCGGACACCGCCCAGAATCCGGCGGTGTCCGGCCCGTCCGGCAGCCACAGCGGGAGCTCGGTCCACGGCGCGACGCCTTGGGAGAACAGGAAACCCTCGTCCATCCACACGGGTGCGGCGGTCGAACCCGTCGCCTGCGCGCAGTGCTCGACGAGCTGGCCCATCGTGGTGTTCGGCGTGTCCGGGACGATGTTGTGAATCCCGCCCGCGCGCGCCTCGACCTGGTCGAGCACGAACGCGGACAGATCGCGCACGTCGATCAGCTGAAGCAGGCGAGCGGGATCGCCGGGCGCGATCACCCGGCCGCCCTTGGCGATCCTGGTGAGCCACCACGGCACCTGGCCCACGTTGTCGTGCGGGCCCACGAGCAAACCGGAGCGCGCGATCAAGCAGCCGTCCGGCCCGTACGTCTGCTCGATCGCCAGCTCGCACCCGCGTTTGCGCGCGCTCAGCTTCGCCAGGTCGGCCGGGTCGCCGTCCTCGTCGGCCGTGCCCGGCCAGGTCGCGGCGGACTCGTCCACTCCGGCGGTGTGCCACGCCTGGTAGACGGCCGTGGTGGAGACGAACGCGTAGAACGGGACGGAGCCGGCCAGTGCCCGCGCGGTGCGCAGCACGTGCGCCGGTACCTGCCCGCTCGGGTCGATGACCGCGTCGAAGGCGCGCCCGGCAAGCGGCTGGAGGTCCTCGTCGGCGGACCTGTCACCGCGCAGAGCCTCGACGCCGTCGATGTCCTTGCCGGTCAGTCCGCGGTTGAAGGTCGTGACCTGGTGTCCGCGGCCGAGTGCGTCGCGCGCGATGGTGCGTCCGGCGAACGAGGTACCGCCGATGACCAAGAGTCTCATGTCCATCCTCCCCTGTGTTGACAACAAATGTTGTCGAGGATCATCATGGTCGTGTCGTAAACAGATGTTGTCAAGGAGTGGTTCGTGCGAAGGCTGTCCAGCGCGCAACGCGCCGAGTTGACCGCGGCCATCGAGCGTCTGGCGCAGGCGACGGCGCGGGAAACGCCGCCGCTCGGGCCGAACGGGAAAACTCAGCCGGATCCGCCGGACGCGCAGCCGCGGCAACTGTGGCTGGCCACGCTGACCTCGTTGATGGCGATCCGGGACAGCGCCGAACAGCTGGCGGCCTCCGCCGCGCTGTCGGCCGCGCAGCACGGTGCCGACTATCCCGCGATCGGTGCCGCGGCCGGGATGACCAGGCAGGGCGCCCGGCGCAAGTGGCCCGGTCTGGCCGGTCTGGCCGACCAGCGACAGCGCAAGCTCACGTGGTGGAACACCCACGCCGGCGAGTTCGCGGAGTGCGTGCGGGCCGTGCTCGCCACGGCCGAGGGGCGACCGGGCCTGCCATGGCTGGAGACGCTGCGCGCGCGGCTGGCCGAATTCGAACAAGCGTCGACGGCGCAGCGACTCGACGCGTTCGACTTGCTGCTGGTGGACGCGTACGCGGTGGCGTTGAACGCGGCCACGCCGACCGACCCCGCCGCCGCGAAGCCGATCGGGCTGCTCGCCGCGCTGACCGCGGACGCGTACGCCGCGACGAACGGGCATTCGGCTCTGCTCAGCCGCGACGGCGACGCCTGCGGGACGCGGGGCTGCCCCCGCGACTCGGTGGTCGAACTGCTCGGTCCCGATGGCGGCCACCAGAGGTTTCCAGCGTGCCGGGAGCACGCCGTCGAAGCACTCCAGCAGCCGGCCAATCGCATTCTGACCGCCTACCAGCCCGGCGTGGCGCTGTCGGTGTTCGCCGAAGCTCTCGATTGACCTCGGCCAGCGGCGCCCTCAGCCGCCGCGACGCCCCCGTCCGGTCCGTTGTGGACTGTCCGGCGCCGTACCGCCGGGGATGACCGAACCCGGCAGTGACAGCTCGTCATCGGCATCAACGCCGGGAACGAGATCGTCGAGCTCGCGCCGGGCGGCACCAACGTGCTCCGCAAGGTCTCGGTCAGCCCGATCGGCGGTCAGGGAGCCAACATTGTCGGTCCCTTCGGGCAGGCACGCGTGGCCGCGACAACCGGAGCCCGGACGTGACGTCTCCTGAGCGTAAAGAGCAAGAACCGCAGGTGATCAAGAGCAGGAGACAGTGGATGTTCCCGCAACGGCTTCGCAACGTCGGTACCGCGGCACTGGTGTCAGGAGGTGTCGTACTGGCGGGCGCGCTCATGGGTGGCTGCTCGTCGCAGTCCACACCGGACGGCTCGGCCGCTCAGCAACCCGGGTCCGCCGCGGTCGTGGTGGCCACCTCGACCGCGCCGAAGGCACCCGAAGCGGGGAAGTTGCCGTTGCCGCCCGGTCCGTCGGACCTGAATTTGAAGTGCACGAACCAGTACGACTACGCGGGCGATGTGCGGGACAACGCGGAGATCAACGGGATCGGGTACACCTCGCACACCTGCCCGCCGGTGAAGTCGTCCGCACCCAAGGAAACCAAGGCGCCCAAGGCACCCAAGTCGGGGAAGTTGCCGTTGCCGCCCGGTCCGTCGGATCTGAACCTGAGGTGCACGAATCAGTACGACTACGCGGGTGACGTGCGGGACAACGCGGAGATCAACGGGATCGGGTACACCTCGCACACCTGCCCGCCGGTCAAGAAGTCCGCGCCGAAGGCGCCTGAAGACGGCGCGCTGCCCGCGCCTCCGGGGCCGTCGGATCTGAATTTGAAGTGCACGAATCAGTACGACTACGCGGGCGATGTGCGGGACAACGCGGAGATCAACGGGATCGGGTACACCTCGCACACCTGCCCGCCGGTGAAGACGAGCTGACCAGAGGCTCACCGCCGGTGGGAGGGGGCGACCCCGGTCAGGCAGCGCGCCGCGGTGGCCCCGTCCGCCACCTCAGCCTCGCGGTGAAGCAGTTTGGTGTGCAAGGGAAAACCCCGATGAACGGGCGTCACGCGGGGTTTCGCGCGCGCGTGGCAGGATTCCGGACAGTGCCGGTGCCCGATGGGGCACCCGTCGCCCGATTCGGTTGACCTTCCGGCGCCCCGGGAACGAAACTCGGGCCGACGAAGCTGCGGGGGCTGACCAGCCAGGGGGAATTTTCGTGACCGTCAGGACGACCTTGCCCGCGGTGACCGCTCGGCAGCCGAAGGCGAAGTCGTTCGCCGTGGTGCTTCCGGCCGCGCTGCTGGGCTTGGCCGCCTGCGGTTCGGCCGCCGACCCGCCGGGACCGGCCACCGGCTCGGTCCCGCCGTCCGCGAGCGGCGCGCCCACCCCGTCGGCGCCCGCGAACGGCGCCCCCACCTACCAGGCCGCGGTCGAGCGCTGGGTGACCCAGGTTCTGCGGAAGCAGTACGCGAAAGCGTGCCTGTCCGGCGGCCCCGTGCTGCCCGCCGATCGGGACCCCGAGACGCTGTGCAAGAGCCCCCAGGCGATCAAAGCCGCCAAGTCGCTGCGCGACGCCTGGGCCAAGCCGGGCGTCAAGCTGCCGCCCGAGGGAAAGGTCGCGGTGACCGACACGGGGGCAGCGGGTGATCAGGTCGCGGTAGCCGATACCGCAGTCGAACTCGACGGCCGCACGCTGCGCAGCCTCGAACTCGTCGGCGCCTCCGGGAACACGGGCTCGTTCAGCCTGACCTTCAAGGTGCGGAAGCACGAAGGAGCTTGGTACGTCGAAAGCTTCGAACTCAAAGCCTGACCACGGCGCCCCCAGTCGTACGGGCCCCTTAGAGTTCCAGGACGAACTCCGCCCCGCATTCGGCAGGGCACGGCGTCGGACTGCCGCACTTCAGGCAACGGCCCTCGCTGGACCGGTGCTGCGCGAGCGTCGCCACCGCGCGCTCGCGGTAGCGGTTCAGCTCGGCGTCCCAATCGAATTCGAAAATCCCGCGAACGGGAACCCCAGCAGTCATGCTCATCACGACCTTCAGCGTGCTCCGGTCACAGCGCCCGGCCTGGCCGGGCGCTTTCCGGTTCCGTTGTGGTGTGCCGCGGCGCACGTTCTGTCTTCTGCGTCACACCCTACGCCGCTTCGTCCCGGCAAGCCGGGATTTCGGTAATTCAGGCCACGGGGACTGCCCGATCGGTCGTGCCGCCGCGGCGGACGGCCACCTAGGTCTGTCAGGGCGCGCTGCGCGGGAACTGGGACGCGGACCTCCGGCGCCGCACGCTCGCGATCGTCTACACCGGACTGCGCCCGGCATGATCGGGAAAGCCTGCGGAACACCGTATGCTCCTGGTCCGATATCCGGCCGGTCGAACTGGGGAACGCGATGAGCGGTGTCAGGGTTCTGGTGGCGGGGGCGAGCATCGCCGGGCCCGCGCTGGCCCACTGGTTGCGGCGGCGGGGTGCCGAGGTGACCGTGGTGGAGCGGGCGTCGGGGTTGCGTGCCGGTGGGCAGGCGGTGGACGCGCGCGGGGTGGCCAAGGAGGTCATCCGGCGGATGGGGCTGGACCAGGCGGTGCGCGAAGCCCGCACCGAGACCGCCGGCGCGCACACCGTGGACGCCGACGGCACCGTGCTGGAGACCTACCGCGCGGACGACAACGGCGGCGACGGGTTCATCGCGGAGATCGAGATCCTGCGCGGGGATCTGTCGCAGGTGCTCTACGACGACACCCGGGACGGTGTCGAGTACCTCTTCGGTGACCGGATCGCCGAGCTCACCCAGGACGCGGCCGGGGTCGACGTGGTCTTCGCGGGCGGCGACCGGCGGCGCTTCGACCTGGTGGTCGGGGCGGACGGGCTGCACTCGGCGCTGCGGGAGATGGTGTTCGGGCCGCGCGAGCGGTTCGTCCGGCACCTCGGGCACGTGCTGGCCTTCTACAGCGTGCCCAACGAGTTCGGGCTGGACCGCTGGCTGCTCGAATACCAGGAGTCCGGGCGCTCGGCGGCCCTGCGGCCCATCCAGGACGCGACCCGTGCGATGGCCATGTTTTCCTTCGCCGCGGCCGATTTCGACGTCGACTACCGCGACATCGAGGCCCAGAAGCGCCTGCTGCGCGAGCGGATGACCGGTTTCGGCTGGCTGACCCCGCGGATCCTGGCGCACCTCGACGACACGCCGGACTTCTACCTCGACCAGATCGCGCAGGTGGTGATGGACCGCTGGTCGAAGGGGCGGGTGGGGCTGCTCGGGGACGCGGCGTTCAGCTCGTCGCCGTTCTCCGGTGCGGGTACCGGGCTGGCGCTGGTCGGCGCCTACCTGCTGGCGGGGGAACTGGCCGCCGCCGGGTGGGACCCCGAGGCCGGGTTCGCCCGCTACGAGGAGCGGATGCGCTCGTACGTCGAGGCCAACCAGGAGATCGGGCGGCTGCACGCGCGCAGCCGGGACGTTCCCGAGCCGGACGCGGAGCCGATCCTGGACCCCGGCGCGGAGTGGCTCACCGACCTGATCGAGCGCGCGATCAACGGCGTCGACCTGCCCGGCTACGACGGCGTGCCGGACTCCCGGACCCCCGTCGTTTCGTAGGCCGCCCGCCCCGGTGTCCTACGGGGTTGCGGAGATTTGTCCTGCCGCGGACAGTCCGGCAGCGGCGTGTTTGGTCGACTTGGCGCATGCCGTTCATTTCACGCCGCGTCGTCGCGGGGACCGAACAGATCGCCGTCTCGGTGGAGCACCGGTTCACCGCGGAGGAGGTGGTGCTCACCGTGATGGCGGTGAAGATCCCGGTGCGGCCGAAGCCGGGGGGCCGGGTGGTCCCGCTGTCCGTTTCCGAGGTGCGCGCGGCGCTGGTGTACGCGGCGCGCCACGGCCTTCCGCACCACGTGGCGGACCGCCTCCTGGTGGAGGAACCCGGCGGTCCGATGCACCTGCTGGCGGACTGGGTGCGGTCCGAACTGGTCCGGCTCAACGTCTTCACGTGCGAGGCGATGAGGTCGAAACCGGAGTAGCCGATGCACTACCGTGAGTGCGGGGAAAGGCACGCGACATCGGGACGAGGACGCGGAACCAGTGCACGACGGCAACGGCGGACGGCCCGCCTTTCTGCACCGGCTGGACGCCGCGGCGCGGACGCGGCTCCGCACGCTCGGCACGCCGCAGACCTTCGGCAAGGGGAACCCGCTGATGCGCGCGGGCGAACCCGGTGACTACGTCATGCTCCTCGAGAGCGGTTTCGTCAAGGTCAGCAACCTCGATTCGCAGGGCAACACGATCATCCTCGACATCGGCGTCCCCGGTGATCTGCACGGCGAGATCGCCGTGGTCGCCGGGCAACCGCGGATGGCGACCGTGGTCGCGCTCGAACCCGTTCGCGCGCGCAGGATCGCCGCCACCGAGTTCCGCAGGTTCCTGCGCGGTCACGTCTCGGCGATGGAGCAGGTGCTGGTGACCGTCTGCGGCCGTTTCGCGGTCGCGCAGGAGCAGCGAACGCACATCCGCGGGGCGCAGGCGATGGCGAAGGTGGCCCGCCGTCTCGACCACCTGCTCGACATCTGCGGCGTTCCCGGCGACGGGGCGTGGCGGGTCGGGGTCTCCTTGAGCCAGGAGGAACTCGCCCAGTTCGTGCCGCTGAGCCGGTCCAACGTCGCCGAGGCGCTCAAATCCCTCGAACGCGACGGCGTCATCGCCAAGTCCCGCAAAGCGCTGACCGTGCTGGACCGGCCGCGGCTGGTGGCATTGCGCCAGGATTAGCTGTGATCTAGATCACTGTTTGAATTGTCGTCCTGGTCGAGTTCTGACCTGTGCGGGACAGAACTTTTCCAGCGTAGTCGTGACACTCCTCTGTGTTAGCTATTCGAGGGCGTTATCCAGTCCGACAGCACACGAGGGGGAGGGTCACGATGCTCACGCTGACCTCCAGTCGGTACCAGGCCCGGTCCCACGCGGTTCTCGCGGTGGACATCGTCGGTTCGTCCCGCGCGAGCGACGATCTTCTCGAGCCGATGAAAACCGAAATGGAATCGCTGGTGGCGGCCGCGCTGGCCACCGTCGGTCTCGAGTGGAACGGGGCACGGCATTTCCGGGAGACCGGCGACGGCGTCATGCTCGCCTATCCGGACGACGCCGCCGGGCAGCTGGTCGAAATCGTGTTCCACCTGGATCACCTGCTGCGCTCCCGTAACCGGTACGCGCGAATGCCCATGCGCGCGCGAGTGGCCGTCCACATAGGACCGATGGCCGACCGGGACCGGTACCACCGCACCTACATCACCTTGACCAGGCTGCTCACCGCCCCGCGTGCCGCCGAGGCGGTAACGCACTGGTGCCGCAAGGACCCCACCGGGGACAAGTTCGGCGCGAGCCTGACCGTGTCCTCGGCCGTCTGGCGCGCGGTCGTCGAGCCGTTCGCCGTTTCCCTCGTGCCCCCGGCGCGATGCACCCGGATCAGCGTTGCCGAGCCAGGCGTCGCCGACGACGCCTGGCTCCACCTGCCCGGCCTGGACGCGGAACAGACCCTCGCCAGCCTCGACGCCGAACGCGGTGAAACCGTGCGGGCGGAACCGATCCGGCTCAACGGTGCCGTCGGGATGCCGCCGTGGCACTCGCTCGCGAACGAAGGCGCCGATGGTGCCGAGTACAACCGAAACGGTTCGGCGACGGGACATTCGGCGGGGGAACGCAGTGCCTGAGCTGCCACCGCGCGCCCGGCCGGGGTCGGTGGCGCGCTCCCGGTGTCCGCTGGTCGATCTGTCCCGGGGGCGGATCGATCACGACACCGGGAGTGCGGGCACCCGGGTCACGCTGACCGCGACCGCGGGTCAGGATTCGCCGGTGGTGCGGCGTCGGAGGACCCAGGTGGCGAGCTGGGTCCGGTTGCTGAGATCGAGCTTGGTCAGGATGTGCTGGACGTGGGTGTCGGTGGTGCGCGGCGCGATGACGAGGCTGTGCGCGATTTCCCGGTTGGACAGTCCCGCCGCGACCAGATCGGCCACCTCCCGTTCCCGCGGGGTCAGCGGGCCTGCCGCGTTCCGCGTCCGCGGCGGCTTCGCGGTGTTCTCGCTGACGGCGTCGGCGGGGGTCAGGGACCGGCCTTCGGTGAACGCGCGCTCGAACTCCTCGGCGCCGAGCGCGTCGCGCGTGGCACCGCGGAAGTCGTGGTGCGCGATCGACACGGCGACCTCCGGGGTGGCACCGCAGCGGTCCCACAGGGTCGCCGCCGCGCCGAACAGCCGTGCCGCCGCGGTGTGGTCGCCTTGCCGCGACGCGACCCAGGCGAGTCCGTCGATCCGGTAGGCGGCGGAGAACCGGTCGCGGGATCGCAGGTCGATCCGCAACGCTTCGCGCATCGCCTTCCCGGCGACCCCGGCGTCGCCGAAGCACACCTCCACGACCCCGATTCCGAACAGGGCCATCGAACGGTAGTGGCTGTCGCCCGCTGCCTCGCACAGCGACCGCATCCGATGCAACAGCGCCCGCGCGAGCCCGAGGTCGCCGCGGTAGGCCACGGAAACGCCGAGGATGAACAGCGGGTGCATCTGCCCGCGGATCTCGCCCCGCTCCGCGAAGGCGCGCACCGCCTCCGCGGCGAGTTCCACGGCCGGTTCGGTGTTCATCATCGCGGCGAAACCCCGCGCGTAGCTCAGGTGCGCGTGGGCCCCGGGATCGTCGAGCCCGTCGGCTTCGTCCAGCCGGGCGCGGGCCAGCGGCAGATCGGAGTGGAACAGGGCGCACAGCGCCGCGGAACCCAGTGCGCGCGCCCGTCCCGGTTCGTCCTCGGGAGTGGCGGCGAGCGCGCGGTCGATCCAGTCACGGGCTTCGCGCGGTGCTCCGCTCATCACCAGGTACTCGGACAGCCCGACGGCCATGCGCAGCGCCGCGGCCGCTTCGCCGGGTTCGGCGAGCGACCACGACAGCGCGACCCGGAGATTGGCGTGCTCGGCGGCCAGCCGGTCCATCCATTCGGGCTGGTGCGGTCCGAACCAGCCGGCGTCGGCGTCGCGGACCAGTCGCGCGTAGTGGTCGCGGTGCCTGCGGGCGGCGTCGGTGTCCGCGTTCCGCGCCGCCAGGTGTTCTTGGCCGTATTCGCGCAGGGTTTCCAGCATCCGGTACCGCACGGCCGACGCGGTGTCCTCGCGCACCAGCACCGACATGTCGATCAGGGTGTCCACCGCGGCGAGCACTTCCTCGCCGTCCAGGCCGTGGCCGGTGCAGACGTATTCGGCCGCGGCCAGGTCGAACGAGCCGGCGAACACCGAGCACCGCGACCACACCGCACGCTCGACCTCGGTGCACAGCGCGAAGCTCCAGTCCGCGGTGGCGCGCAGCGTGCGGTGCCGTTCGGGCAGGGTGCGGGCGCCGGTGGTCAGCAGCGCCAGCCGGTCGTCGAGCCGGTGCGCGATCTGCTTCGGTGACAGCGCGCGGATGCGGGCCGCGGCGAGTTCGATGCCCAGCGGCAACCCGTCCACCTGGCGGCAGATCCTGGCCACGTCCGTGCCGTTGTCGTCGGTGAGCCGGAACGACGGCACCACCGCGCGGGCCCGCTCGACGAACAACCGCACCGCATCGCAGGACGCCAGCTCCTTGGCGGCGGCGGTGTGTCCGGAAGGGACGGTCAGCGGCGGCACGGTGTGCACGTGTTCTCCCGCCACCGCAAGGGATCGGCGGCTCGTGCACAGCACCACCAGCCGCGGGCACCCGCGCAGCAGCGCGGCGGCCACCTCGGCGCAGCCCTCGACCAGGTGCTCGCAGTTGTCGAGCACGAGCAGGAAGTGCTTGTCCCGCAGGTATCCGGCGACGGTGTCGAGCGCCGACCGCGGTGACCGGTCGTGCAACCCCAGCTCGTGCGCGATGAGCCCGGTGAGCAGCCGGGCGTCGCGGACGTCGGCGAGCGCCACCTCGAGCACCCCGTCGGCGAACGCACCGCCTGCCGCGGCGGCGACCCGCCCGGCGAGACGGGTCTTCCCGACGCCGCCGGGACCGGTCAGCGTGACCAGCCGCGCGGTGCCGAGCAACCGGCGCACTTCGGCGCACTCCCGCTGGCGGCCGACGTAGCTGTCGAGTTCGGTCCGCACGCGGCCGGTCCGTGGTTCGTCCTCGGTTCGGGTGTCGGTCCACATTGGTCAGTCACCTCGATCGGCGTCGCCGCACGGGTTTCGGCGGGCGCAGCATCCGGATGGCCAGTTCGGCGTAGGCGTCGGCGAGGTCGTAGGGACCGTAGGCGGGGGTGGGGGTGAACCAGTAGGGCGCGCGCACGCCCATGCTCGCGATCGCCGCGGTGGTCGCGACGAGTTCGGCGCCGTCGAAGAGTCCTTTGTCGACTCCGCGGCGTCCGGCGTCCAGCGCGATCTGCTCGGTGCGTTCCCGTAACGCGAGCGCTTCGCGGGCGCGTTCGGGGGAGAGGTGGTGCAGTTCGTCGTTGGCGACGATCGCGAGCAACGGGTAGGTGACGTGGACGAGCACGTGGGTGCGGACCAGTTCCCGAACCTGGCTGACCGGATCGGGATCGCAGCGGGCGATCGTCCGCTCGAACGCGGCCAGCAGCGCGCTGTGTCCGATGTGGACTATCCGCGCCAGTACGTCCTCCTTGGCGGGGAAGTGCTCGTACAGGCTGGGTGCCTTGATGCCGACCGCGGTGGCGATGGCGCGGACGCTGGTGGCCGGGTAGCCGTGGTGGGCGAACAGCCGCAGCGACTCCAGCAGGATCCGCAGCTCGGTGCCCGTGCTCGTGCCGTCGGGCAGCCGCGGATCCACCGCGCGGGCCCTGGTCAGCGCGGTGAGATCGCGGATGCGGCCGTTCTCGTTCACCACGCCATTCTCCCTAACGATCGTTAGGGAGAATGGCAGCGGTCCGCGGCGCTGTCAACCGGGGCGGGCGGAGCCGCGGCTACGGCTGGCGAAGGGCCCGTTCGATCGAGCGGCGGGCCCGGCCCGCGGCCGCCCGGTCGTGCTGGAGCTGCATGGCCGCGTTCAGCGCCAGCCCGGCGGCGACGATCTCGAACAGCGCCTGGTCGACGTCGAACCCGGCGGGCAGCTCACCGTTCTCCACCGCGGCGGCCAGGTCCGCCCGCAGCCGGTCCCGCCAGCGCGACCACACCTCGGCCACCGCGTCGCGGACCCGGCCGGGGCGGCCGTCGTACTCGGTGAGCGCCGCGGTCATCAGGCAGCCGCCGGGCAGCAGCGGCGCCTCCAGGTAGGCCACGGAGTTGGCGCACACCGCGCGCAGCCGCCGCAGGCCCGGCGGCTCGGCCAGCGCGGGTTCGACCACCCGGTGCCAGAAGTCGACGAAGGCCTTGTCCAAAGTGGAGATCTGCAGCGTCTCCTTGGTGCCGAAGTGCTTGTGCACCCCGGATTTGCTCATCTCCAGCTCCTCGGCGAGCCGCCCGATGGTGATGCCGTCCAGCCCTTCCTCGGAGGCGATCTCGGCGGCGCGGTCGAGGATCCGGCCCCGGGTGGCCTGCGCTTCGGCTGCTGAGCGTCGCGGTGACATGGGACGAGAATAGCGTACGTGCGTTCGCTATTGATTTATCGAACGACCGTACGCTAAATTTCGCCGCAACGACCGAGGCGAAGGAGTGCGAGATGCGGGTGAGGCGACTGGGCTGGGCCGGGCTGGAGATCGAGGCGGGCGGCGAACGGCTGGTGATCGACTACGTGCGGGACCTCTCGCCGCTGTTCACGGGCTGGAAGTCCGGTGCGGGGCTGGCGGCGCCGAGCGGGAAGGTCACCGCCGCGCTGGTCACCCACCTGCACCGGGACCACACCGACGCGGCCGCGCTCGCGGACGTGCTGGCACCGGGAGCGCCGGTGCTCCGCCCGGCGCCCGGTCACGGCGACGACGTGGACAACGTGACCACGCTGCCCGCCGAGCGCGAGCTCACCCGGCACGGGCTGGCCGCCGAGGTCGTGGCTGCCTGGTCCACCCGCGAAACCGGGCCGTTCCGCGTCACCGCGGTCCCCGCCGTCGACGGGCTGGGCGACCCGCAGCTGAACTGGGTCGTGCGGGCCGACGGGCACCGGATCTTCCACGGCGGCGACACGATGTTCCACGGCTACTGGTGGCTCATCGCGCGCCGGTTCAGCCCGTTCGACGCGGTGTTCCTGCCCGCCAACGGCGCGGTGGTCGACGCGCCGCACCTCCAGCCGCCGAGCCCGCTGCCCGCCGCGATGGACCCGCGGCAGTCCGCCGCGGCGGCGGAGATCCTCGACGCCCGGTACGCGGTGCCGATGCACTACGAGCCGGAGCAGCCGGACAAGATCGCGGGCTACGTCGAGGTTTCCGACCCGGAAAAGGAGTTCCACGCGCACGCCGGACGGCGCGCCCACGTACTGGCCGTCGGCGAATGGCTGGACCTGGCCGCCTGAAATCGTGGGCGACCCGGTCAGAGGTGTTGCAGGGCGCGGAATTCGTCCCGCCACGTGGTGTTCTGGCCGGGCAGGCCGTCGTGGCCGCGCTGGACCGTGTACGGGCAGAAGATGCTGTTGAACAGCCACGGTTTCTTGTCGGGGCCGATGTGGTGCGTCGCCCCGGTGTCCTGGGTGATCCCGTAGGCGGCCACCGCGCACCGGTCGTGCTCGCGGAACATCGCCATCATCTCGGCCATGCACCGCTTCTGGTCGGCGAACCAGGGCTGGGACAGGAGGAAGTCGTTCCACTCCGCTTGCGGGACGGGGTGTTCGGCCGCGTCACGGGCCACCTGCCACACGGGGGTGTCCTTCGGAACGTGGTACTCGTCGGCGAACCGGGCGGAAACCGGGTCCCGGAAGTGCTTCGCCCAGAGCTTGACCAGTGAGAACTCGGTGGCCAGGAACTTCTGGTCCTGGCGAAGCCGGGGGAGGATGCGGTCGAGGTACTTCCGGCAGTCGCCGACGGCGGCCACGTGCGGGTGGCAGTCGGTACCCGCGATGTCGTGGTTGCCGCGAGCGAAGTCCAGCCAGCGGTCGAGGTGGGGAAGCCAGTCGTTCCGGGGGTTTTCGAGCCGGGTCAGCGCACCGAGGTAGATCTGCGTCTGCTTGCCCGTTCCGGCGTGCTCGCGCCGGTAGTCGATGGCGTGCTGGGCGAGTGCTTCGTAGAACTCGTTGAGGTTCGCGGTCTTGCCGCCGCATTCGTAGAACGGCTCGTTGCCGATGACGAGGATGTCGACCTTGCCCATGACCACCGCGAGCACCTTGTCCATGCGCGCGAGCGCGGTGGCCATCGCGCCGCTGCCGGGCGCGGGAAGTCCGTTGTCGTAGGCGAACTTCAGGCTCAGCACGGTGCCGTA
Source organism: Amycolatopsis sp. CA-230715 (assembly GCF_018736145.1). Taxonomy (GTDB): domain Bacteria; phylum Actinomycetota; class Actinomycetes; order Mycobacteriales; family Pseudonocardiaceae; genus Amycolatopsis. The sequence goes on along the minus strand of NZ_CP059997.1, from coordinate 1,313,787 downwards.
GCCCTGCCCGATCGCGTCGGTGAGCTTGCGCATGCCGGGTTGGTCCGCCACCTCGCCCCGATCGGCGTTCTGCATGAGGTAGAAGCCCCGCAGCCAGGTCGCCGACACGGCCGCGAGCGCGGCGAAGTCGATCGCGTCCAGGCTCTGGTTGAAGTTCGCGGCCAGCACACCGGCCGGAGGCGGCGCGACGACGCGCTGCGCCGCACCGGCTCCGGTGACGGAACAGCCCGCCGCGGTCAGTCCGAGCGCCGCCGCCGACAGGCCGAGCATCCGGCGACGCGACAGCGGACTGTCCACAAGGGACCTGGCACCCTCCATCGAGGATCCTTTCCGGTAGCGGGTCTGCCACGTCCGACCATCCCGGTCCCGGGCAAGGGGTGCCAGTGCGCGCGAGGTTCCTTCAGCGGGTCTTCAGCCTCGCGGCTCAGGCGAACTGGATCCCGCCGTCGATCATCACCGACTGCCCGGTCATGTAGTCCGAATCGGGCGAGGCGAGGTAGGAAACGTAGCTCGCGACGTCCTCGGGGACGGAGACGCGGCCGAGGTGGATCAGGTTGGAGTACTTCTCGATGGCCTGGCCCTTCCGGAGCCCTTCGGACTCGGCCAGCTTCTCGTCGATGAGGTCCCACATCGCGGTGCCGACGATGCCGGGGCAGTAGGCGTTGACGGTGATGCCGTGCTCGGCCCATTCCATCGCCGCCGCCTGGGTGAGCCCGCGCACCGCCCACTTCGACGCCGAATAGTGCCCGAGCAACGCGAACGGCCGGTGCGCCACGATCGACGCCGCGCCGATGATCTTCCCGCCGCCGCCCTGCGCGATCATCTGCTTCGCGGCGGCCTGGTAGCACAGGAAGATGCCGCGGGCGTTGATCGCCATCATCCGGTCCCAGTCCGCCGGGGTCACCTCCAGCAGCGGCAGGACCTGCGCGATGCCCGCGTTCGCGATCATGACGTCCAGCGAACCGAAGGCACGCACGGTCTCGGCGACCATGCCGGACACCGAGTCCGGATCGGACACGTCCGCGGTGACCGCGGCGGAACGCCGTCCCTCGGCGCGGATCTGTTCGGCGACCGCTTTCAGCGCCGCCTCGTTCGCGGCGATGTCGTTGACCGCGACGTCGTGCCCGTCCGCGGCGAGCCGCAGTGCGATGGCCTTCCCGATCCCTTGTGCCGCGCCGGTGACGAGAACGTTCTTGCTCATGCGATGACTCCTTTGTGGTCGCTGGGCTTGAACGGAAGGTAGGCGGGCCATGGCGGCGCGGAAAGGCAGGCGCTGTCTCAGTTTGAGACAGCGCTACCGCTCGCGCGCGGGGCGGCCGACGACGAACCACAAAAGGCTGCCGAGGAACGGCAGGCAGAAGACCACGAGCAGCCACAGGATCTTCGCCCCGCAGCCGATATCGGTGCCCACGATGCTGACCAGTGCGACGAAAAAGAAGACGAGGAAGCCGATGCCCGCGGCCACCAGCACGATGATGAGGCCGATGCCCAGTCCCTGGGCGGCCGCGTTCTGGCTCAGGTTCAGCGCGGTCGAGAGGTGTTCCGGCATGCGTTCCTTCGCTGGTCGAGGGTCTTCGTGGCCGCACCCTACGCCAGCGGGCGCGCTCGTCCGCGAAGCCGGGCGGGTCCATTCGGACTCGGCGGTGCTTTCGCGCTGGACGCGAACGGGTTCGACCCGGACGGGTTCCGGCCACGGTGGGCGTAACGCACTTGACCTTGACACGGTGACAAGGTCTTCACTGGGTGCCGGAGGTGGTTCCCATCAACACGGCACACCGGAATCCCGCGCACACGCGACTGCTCGACGCGCTGGCCGCCGAGGACTCGTCGACCAGGCTGAAGGCCGCGCTGGCCGCGGGCACGCGACCCGACCCTGGGTTCGCCGACGCGCTCGTGGCGCGCTGCGCGGTCGAGCCGGACTTCTTCGTGCGCGACATGCTCACCTGGGCGTTGACCCGGCTCCCGGCGGAGCTCACGGTGCCGGGCCTGTGCGCGGAACTCCGTTCCGAACGCGCACAGGCCAGGAGCCAGGCGCTGCACACGCTCTCCAAGATCGGGGACGGCAGCGCGTGGCCCGCGATCACGCGGTCGTTGCTGCGCGACGCCGACGACGAGGTCGCGCGAAGCGCGTGGCGCGCCGCCGTCGTCCTCGTGCCCGCCGGGGAACGGGAAGCGCTGGCGGCGGAGCTGGCCGCGCAGTTCGGTCGCGGGGACCGGGCCGTGCGGCTGAGCCTCAGCCGGGCGCTCGTCGCGCTCGGGGACGTGATCGAGCCTTCCCTGCGGAAGGGGTTCGAGAGCGGTGACCCGGTGGTGCGCGCGCACGCCCGCGCCACCGAACGGCTCCTGCGCGACCCGGACGCCGCGTTCGAGCCGGACGTCGACGAAGCGAACCGGATCGTCGCGCTCGGTCCGGAACGGGCCGGGGGAGCGGCGTGCTGATCGGCGAGGTGGCCCGCCGCTCGGGGGTGAGCACCCGGATGCTCCGGCACTACGACTCCCTCGGGCTGGTGCGGCCGACCGGCCGCACGGTCGGCGGCTACCGCGAGTACTCCGCCGGGGACATCCGCCGGATCTTCCACGTGGAAAGCCTGCGGTTGCTGGGATTGTCGCTGCGCCAGATCGGGCGCGCGCTGGAGGACCCCGCCTTCGCGCCGTCCGATCTGGTCGGCGATCTCATCCGGCGGACCGAGGACCGGCTGAAGCGGGAGCAGGAGCTGCTCGACCGGCTCCGCGCGGTCGACGCCTCGGCGCTTTCCGGCTGGCAGGACGTGCTGCGCATCGTCGAACTCCTGCACGGGCTCAACTCACCCAGTGCCGCGCGAAGGCAGCAGACCGTGCTGGCCCCGGCCGAGGACGTGCCGGTGCCGGCGGAGGTGCTGGCCGGGGCGGTGCTCACCGAAACCGATCCGAACGTCGCGGGCGCGCTGCGGTGGGCGCTCGCGCGGGCGGGCGGCGACGGGGTGGCGAGCCTGGCGCCCGGTCTGTCCTCAGTGGACGTCGAGGTCCGGCGGCGCGCGGTGTCGGCGATCGCCGGGATGCCCGGCGACGAGGCGTCCGCGGCGCTCGAGAGCGCACTCGGGGACGTGGATCCCGGCGTACGCGGGCAGGCCGCGCTGGCCTTGGGCGCTCGCGGCGTGCTCGCGGCCGTGCCCGTGCTCGTCGGCATGGTGGTCGACGGCGTGAACGACGTCGAAGCGGGCGAGGTGCTGGGCACGCTGTCGCTGGACCAAGGCCGCGCGGAGGAGATCATGGCCGCGTTGACCGGGGAACTCGCCGCGCACCGCGAGGACACGAAGGTGCGCATCCGCCTGACCCAGGCGCTCGCGGAGATGCCGCCTGACCTCGCGCGGGATGTCCTGCGGGAACTGGGCGGTGACGAGGACGAGGCCGTCGCCCTTGTCGCCTCGGCTCTCGCGGGGGTGCTCGAAGAGGGCTTGTAAAATACATGCCAGTCTGTATGTTTGTTGGCATGGCTACCGCACCGAGGGTCTACGTCGTCGGCGTCGGCATGACGAAGTTCGAGAAGCCAGGGCGTCGTGCGGACTGGGACTCTGCTGATGAGTCCTCAGCGGGAAGAAGTACTTCGGACTACCCGGCGATGGCAAAGGAATCGGGCACTGCCGCGCTCGCCGACGCCGGTATCGCCTACGACGAGATCGAGCAGGCCTACGTCGGGTACGTCTACGGCGAGTCGACTTCGGGGCAGCGGGCGGTCTACGAGCTGGGCATGACCGGGATCCCGGTGGTCAACGTGAACAACAACTGCTCGACCGGGTCGACGGCGCTGTACCTGGCGGCGCAGGCCGTCCGGGGCGGGCAGGCCGACTGCGCGCTGGCGCTGGGGTTCGAGAAGATGAAACCGGGTTCGCTCGGGTCCACCTTCGACGACCGCGAGCAGCCGATGGGCAACCACCTTCAGGCGCTCGCGGAGATCTCCGAAGTGCTCTTCCCGCCCGCGCCGTGGATGTTCGGCGCCGCGGGGCGCGAGCACATGAAGACCTACGGCACCACGGCCGAGCAGTTCGCGAAGATCGGTGTGAAGAACCACCGGCATTCGGCGGACAACCCGTACGCGCAGTTCCAGGACGTCTACTCGCTCGAGGACGTGCTGGCGGCGAAGACGATCTACCACCCGCTGACGAAGCTGCAGTGCTCGCCCACTTCGGACGGTTCGGGCGCGGTCGTGCTGGCTAGCGAGTCCTTTGTGGACTCGCACGGGCTCGCGGGGCGGGCGGTGGAGATCGTCGGCCAGGCGATGACCACCGACTTCGCGTCCACCTTCGACGGTACGGCCAAGAACATCGTCGGCTACGACATGACGAAGCAGGCCGCGCGCGGGGCGTACGAGCAGGCAGGGCTGGGGCCGTCGGACTTCCGCGTCATCGAACTGCACGACTGCTTCTCCACCAACGAACTGCTCACCTACGAGGCGCTCGGGCTGTGCGCCGAAGGCGACGGCGGCGGGCTCGTCGACTCCGGTGCCACGACCTACGGCGGGAAGTGGGTGGTCAACCCGTCCGGTGGCCTGATTTCGAAGGGGCACCCGCTCGGTGCGACCGGGCTCGCCCAGTGCGCCGAACTGACCTGGCAACTGCGGGGGACCGCGGACCGGCGCCAGGTCGAGGGCGTGGAAGCGGCACTGCAGCACAACATCGGGCTCGGCGGCGCCGCCGTCGTCACCGCATACCAGCGCGCCGAGCGCTGAACCACCGAGGAGCGAACCATGGGCCGGATCAACGCCTCCGTCGAACTCGCCGCCGCACCCGAAGCGGTGTGGCGCGAGTTCTCCAACCCCGGAAACTTCGAGAACTGGCTGACCATCCACACCAAGTGGAAGGGCGAGGTGCCAGCCGAGTTCGCCAAGGGCGCGCAGGTGTCCGAAGTGGTCACCATGCTCGGCATGCCCAACACGATCACTTGGACCGTCGACGAGTTCGACGCGCCGAACCGGCTGGCGATCTCGGGCACCGGGATGGCCGGGGTGAAGGTCGGCTTCCGGCTTTCGGTCGAGCCCGCCGGTACCGGTTCCACGGCCACGATCGACGCGGAGTTCAGCGGTCAGATGATCGTCGGCGCGCTGGGGAAGGCCGTGGAGAAGGACGGCAAGAAGAACCTCGACGCGTCGCTCGCGAAGTTCAAGGAGCTGGTCGGTGCCTGAGCAGGCGGAAGAGCGGTTCGACCCGGCGGGGCTGGACCGCTGGACGGAGGAGACCCGGTTCGCGGTCACCCGCGAGCGGCTCGCGGAGTACGCCGCCGCGACCAACGACCCGATCCCGGCGCACCGCGCCGGTGACGTGGCGAGCCCGGTGTTCGCGATCGTGCCGGTGTTCGAGTCGCTGCTGGCACCGGCGCTGGAGGTGGTGCCACCGGCGTTGTTCGGCCGGATCCTGCACGGGGAGCAGGACTTCCGCTTCCACCGCCCGATCCGGCCCGGTGACGAGCTGGTCGCGCGCGGCAGGATGACCGGCTACCAGGGACTGCCCAACGGCACGCGCGCCGCGGTGTACCTGGAGACCCGCGCCGCGGGCGGCGAAATGGTCAACGAGCAGTACGTGACGTTCTTCGTCCGCGGTTTCGACACCGGGGAGACCAGAGGCGAACTCGCCCCCGGCCACAAGTTCGACGAGGCGTCGCGCGTCGCCGCGCCCGCGGCGACGGTGCGCCAGCACGTCGACGACGACCAGACGTTCCGGTACGGCCCCGCCGCGGGCGACCCGATGCCGATCCACCTCGACGAGGAGGTCGCGAAGGAGTCCGGGCTGCCCGGGATCATCGCGCACGGCCTGTGCACCATGGCGTTCACGTCGTGGGCGCTGCTCACCGGGATCGGCGGGTCCGATGTGGACAGATTGAAGCGGCTCGCGGTGCGGTTCGCCAAACCGGTGCTGCCGGGACAGGACCTTGAAACGTCCATTTGGGACGCCGGGAACGGTTCCTACGCCTACGAAACCACCGTCGGCGACACCGTGGTACTCAAGGACGGGGTCGCGGAATTCGCCGACTGGCAAGGAGAATCCTGATGGGAGCACTCGACGGGCGGGTCGCGGTGATCACCGGGGCCGGACGCGGCATCGGCAGGGAGCACGCGCTGCTGTTCGCGAAGGAGGGCGCCAGCGTCGTGGTCAACGACCTCGGCGGCGCCAACGACGGCAGCGGCTCCGACGCGGGACCGGCGCAGGAGGTCGTCGGCGAGATCACCGCGGCGGGCGGGACGGCGATCGCCAACACCGGCAACGTCGCGGACTGGGCGGACGCGGCGAACCTGGTCGAGCAGGCCGTCGCCGAGTTCGGCCGGCTCGACGTGGTGGTGAACAACGCGGGCATCCTGCGCGACGCGTTCCTCGCGGGACTGGAAGAAGCGCAGTGGGACGCGGTGATCGCGGTGCACCTGAAGGGGCACGCCGCGGTGCTGCACCACGCGGCGGTGTACTGGAAGGCGCGGTCGAAGGCCGGTGAGCCGGTCGCGGGCGCGGTGGTCAACACCGCGTCGGCGTCCGGGGTGACCCTGCCCAACGCCGGGCAGGCCAACTACGGCGCGGCCAAGGCGGGGATCGCCGCGCTCACCCTGGTGGCCGCCGGGGAGCTGGAGCGCTACGGCGTGCGGGTCAACGCGATCGCGCCGATCGCGCGCACGCGGCTCACCCTCGCCACGCCGGGCATGGGCGCGATCTTCGCCCAGGAAGTCGGCGAGGGCGAGTTCGACGCGCTGTCCCCGGCCAACATCTCCCCGCTGGTCGCCTACCTCGCCACCGAGAACTGCCCGCTGTCCGGAAAGGTGTTCGCGGTGCAGGGCGGTGCGATCTCCGAACTCGCGGGCTGGCACGACGTCAAGGTCATCGAGACCGACGAAGCCTGGACGATCGACGACATCGCGGGACGGCTGCCGTGATCGACTGGTCCGAGAGCGATCTGCTCGTCCGCGAGGCGATCAGGGAATTCGTCGACAAAGAGATCCGGCCGCACGTGGACGTGCTGGAAAGCGGTGAGCTGCCGCCGTACGACATCATCCGCAAGCTCTTCGCGTCGTTCGGCATCGACGTGCTGGCGAAGGAGGCCGTCGGCGGTCTGCTGAAGAAGCGACGAGCCGCGGGCCCCGCCAAAGAGAAGCGCGGGTTCGACTTCGGTGGCCAGGAGACGATGGCGGTCGTCGCGATCAGCGAACTGGCCGGGGTCAGCCTCGGCGTCGTCGCCTCCATCGGCGTCAGCCTCGGGCTCACCGCGCAGACCATCCTGGCCAAGGGCACCTTGGCACAGCAGGAACGCTGGCTGCCGGGCCTGGCGACCTTCGAGAAGGTCGGCGCGTGGGCGATCACCGAACCCGATTCCGGTTCCGACGCCTTCGGCGGCATGAAGACGCACGTCCGGCGCGACGGCGACGGCTATGTCCTCAATGGACAGAAGACGTTCATCACCAACGGCCCCTACGCGGACACCACCGTGGTCTACGCGAAGCTCGACGAGGGCGACGGCGCGGACAAGCGCGACCGGAAGGTGCTGACCTTCGTGCTGGACAAGGGAATGGAAGGGTTCACGCAGGGCAAGCCGTTCAAGAAGATGGGCATGATGTCCTCGCCCACCGGCGAACTGTTCTTCGACAACGTCCGGCTCGGCCGGGACCGGCTGCTCGGGGAAACCGAACCCGGTGCGGGCGGGGACAGCAGGGCCGAGGTGAAGACCGGTTTCACCGCGGAGCGGGTGGGTGTCGCCGTGCTGGCGATGGGCATCATCGACGAATGCCACCGCCGCTGCCTCGCCTATGCGAAGAGCAGGACGTTATGGGGCAAGGAGATCGGCCGCTTCCAGCTGATCCAGCTCAAGCTCGCGAAGATGGAAGTCGCGCGCGTCAACGTCCGGAACATGGTGTTTTCCACGATCGAGAAGATGCGCGCCGGGACCGTGCCCACGCTCGCCGAGGCCTCGGCGATGAAGCTGTACTCCTCCGAGGCGGCCACCGAGGTCGCGATGGAGGCGGTGCAGTTGTTCGGTGGCAACGGGTACATGGCGGAGTACCGGGTCGAACAGCTCGCCCGCGACGCCAAGTCGTTGATGATCTACGCGGGCAGTAACGAGATCCAGGTGACCCACATCGCCAAGGGCCTGCTCGCGGACTGATCGCGCTCATGGCGCCTCCAGGTGGAGCCGGTGGGCGATGATGTCGCGGGCGACGTCGAGCAGGGCGCGGTCGTGGCGGTAGGCGTGTGCGCGCAGCCGCGCGAGCGCCGCACCCAGCGGGAGATCGAGCTGGACGGCGAGTATGCCGGTGGCCTGGTGGACTTCGGCGCGGTGGAACACCAGGTCGGTGTCCGCGCGAGCGCCGGACAGGGATGGGCCCATCGGTGTTTGCAGCAGGAGCGTGCGCGCTATCTGCGCGAAGCGACCGATGTTGTGCTGCTGCTCGCGGGGAAACGCCCCGCTGGTGGTTCGGTAGCCGGTGAGCACGCCGATGACGCTGGCCCCGAGCATCAGCGGAGTGGCGATGACGGCGCGGGCACCCCGGCTCAGCGCGGCTGGCTGGAACACGGGCCACCGGGAGGCGGAGATCGCGGTCAGGTCCGTGGCGCTGACGGCCGTGCCGAGGCGCGCGGCGTCCAGGCTGGGGCCTTCGCCGTGGATGTACTGCAGGTCGTCGAGTTCGACGCCGAGCACGTTGGCCGGGTCGGACCACACCAGCTCGAGCCCTCCGTCAGCCGCGATCCCGCACAGGGTGAGGGCGTCCACGCCGAGCAGTGCCGCCATCGGCCCCGCGGCCACCGCACCGAGGGGCAGCCCGTCGTCGGCGACGGAGCGGAGCCGGGACAGCGCCGCGGTGACCGCGTCGCCGGGGGACTCCGGCGTCGTGGTCACCGCGGTGCCGGGTTCAGCTCGCTGGGACCTTCGCCCTGGGCGATTTCGCCTGCCAGGGTGCTCAGGGAGATCCGCCGGGAGCGGGCGTGCCCGCGCAACCGGACGAACGCCTCGTCCACCGAGACGCGGAACCGTTCGGACAGCATGCCCTTGGCCTGTTCGATCACGATCCGGCTGTTCAAGGCTCCCTGCAACTGCGCCACGATGTCCTGCTGGCTGCGAATCCGGTCCTGGTGCAGGAAGGCCGCGGCGGCGGTGCTGGCCATCGCCTGCGCGACGCGCAGATCCAGCGCGGTGGGCGCCGGTGTCCGCGCGTTCATCAGGTTGAGCGCACCCAGCATGGTGTCGAAGGCCCGCAACGGCACGGCCGCGATCGAGGTGATCCCGGCGCGCTGGGCGTGCGGGGCGAACCGGGGCCAGCGCTCGTTGCCGGAGGTGCCCGGCCCGAACAGCGCGGGGACGAGCGGTCCGTCGGTGCGCACGCTGTCCACACAGGGGCCTTCACCCAGTTTGATCTGGACGTCTTCCAGCTTGCGGCACCGCTCGTCGGAAGCGGTGACGTGGGTGACCTCGCTGCGCTCGTCCATCACGGTGATACCGGCGCACTGCACGGGCAGCAAGGCGAGCGCGTGCGTGGTCAGGTCGTAGAACAGTTCGAGGGAATCGAAGTTCTCGCCATCGCGGTGCGCGAGGTCGCACACGGCTTCGGCGATGCGGGCGTCGTGTTCGGTCGAAGGCACGGGGAAACCGCCGATCGGTCGAGTCCCGTTTCCGCGACCATGGCAGGGTCCCGGCGCACGCCCGGACGGGAGTGGGATGACCGCAGGGGGCCAAGAGGTGCTCGCCGACGGGAAGCGGTGCTCGCCTCGAATCCGGTCGTTCCGTCCACGGCCCCGCATCGGCCGGTTCCACCCGGCTGCGGCGACCTGGCGATGCGCCTCTTACTCTAGCGCGCATCGCCGGGCCGGGCGCCGCTCAGGGCAGATGCCGCGAAGCATGCTGGCGATCTGGCGCATGGTCGTCAGGAGGCTCTCGTCGACGTGGTGGCGTACGTGGGGAGCGCCGACGGATTGGTTCGCCGTGTCGTGCTGCGGTTTAAAGATGGCTTTGGACGGGAAGGAGCTTCTCGGCTTCGCTGTCCGGGGTGCGGTGAGGGTTGGTTGGTTCGCAGGGTTCCGTTTTCGTTGGTGTCGCTGCACTTCGCGACGCTGTTGTCGGAAACCCTTGTGTGTCAACGGTTTTCGCGGTGGTACTCGCGTGTTTCGCCCGTTTGGACTATCGAACGTGCGTGCGATCGGCGGTAGGCTGGCAGGGTGTCCGAGACTTCTCCTTCCCTTGTGCCGCAACAGGAACTGTGGCAGCTTCCCGCAGGTGAGCTGGCCGTTCTGTTGCGGGAGGAGTTCGTGTCCTGGTGGCGCCAAGAATCCCGCATTCACCGCATCATCGCGCATCTGGACAACGGTGGCGCCCGTGCTTTGGGGTACACCGGTGTGGCTGGGTTGGTGGCGGATATCGCGCGCAGTTCCGGCCCCGGTGTGAAGAAACTGGTGAAGCGGGCGCTGGCCACTAACCCAGGGCAGGGGATCGATGGTGCGGAGATTCCCGCTGCCGCGCCTGTTGGCGGTGAGGCTGTGCGGGAGGGTGAGATCTCGCCGGAGCATGTGGATGGGATCGTGCGGGTGCTGGAAAAGATCCCGGCTGCGGTGTCGGGGGAGGATCGGGAGTTCGCGGAACAGACTCTGGTCGAGTTGGCGCGGAGGGCGGGTGTCAGGGAGATCGGCAAGGCGGGTAAGGAAATCCTCGACCGTCTCGATCCCGACGGCCCCGAACCCCGCGACATCCCCGAGCCGAGGCGGGAGCTGAACGTTCATCAGCGCAAGGATGGTTCGGCGAAGTTCGACGGCTACCTCGATCCCGTGTCGGCCGCGAAAACCCTCGCCCTGCTGGACCCACTCGCCCAATCCAGCGAGGGCGACCAGGATGGTGAGCTGGTGCGGCGGAGTCGCGCGGAGCGGTACGGGGACGCGTTCATGGAAATCATCGCCCTCGCCGCCAGCCACCCCGAATCCCCGAACCGCAGCGGTGGCCGTTCGGGCCTGATCGTGACCATCCCACTGGATGCTCTGAAAAAGGAACTGGGCACAGCCTGCCTGGACATGGTCACCGACATCACCGCGAGCGAAGCCCGGATCCTTGCATGCGACTGCCGAGTCATCCCAGCCATACTCGACGGCGACGGCCAGCCCCTGGAGATGGGGCGGGCCAGGCGGTTGGTGACTGAGGCGCTTCGCTTCATGCTGGCATTGCGGGACGGCGGGTGTTGTTTCCCCGGATGCTCGCGGACCCCGCGGCATTGCGAAGCGCACCACGTCGTCCCGTGGGCACACGGCGGCACCACCGATTTAGGTAATCTCGTGCTGTTATGTGCTCATCACCACAGACTTTTACATCGTAGTGACTGGACACTTCGCATGGTCGACGGCCTTCCGGAGTTCACCCCACCCGAGTTCGTCGACCCATGGCGAAGACCCCGAACCAACCGCCACACCGCCCAACCCCGCGCAGCCTAAGCAACTCCGCCGCCACTGGCGGCCCAGCAGTCCGCTATATCCACAGTGGACTGGCCGAAATCCGGGGCCCTTCAACCGCTATCGGGCGAAGGGCGGAATTGGCGCGCCCGGATTGTTCCGGCGTTGGTGTCGGGTGTACCAGCGTGGTAACTATTCAGGTTGTTGTGCGGACTGTTGATAGCCAAGGGTTTCCGGTGATTGCGTTGCGGAGTTCGGTGAGGATGTGGATGTTGTTCTTGCGGAGTGCGGAGATGTAGGCGCGGGTGCGGAGCCAGGTGTGTGCGCCGTGTGGGGTGCGCCAGCCGCCGGAGATTTTGAGCTGGGCTTTGATCATGCGGAGGTCGCGTTCGGCTTGGTTGTTGGTGAACGGGACCGTGAGGTCGCGAGCGAAGCGCAGTGTGTCGTGCTGGTAGTCGCGTAAGCGTTTGAGTAGGCGATGCGTGGCGCCTTGCTTGCGTCCTTGTTGGGGTGGGTGCAGCAGCAGGCCGACGTTGACGGTGCGGATGAACTGGGTGGTCAATGGCTTCAAGGTCTTGGCGGGGATGGTGCTGCGTCCGGCTTCGCGGGCTTTGTGGGCGGCGTTGGTGAGTTTCTCCAGGGCGGCGATCGCGAAGCGTGGCCAGCTGTGTTCGGGGTGGGTTTCGCTGGCGGCGACCAGTTCGCGTAGGTAGCGGGCGTTGCAGCGGGCGTGGGTGAGGCCGTAGTAGTCGTAGGGGCGCCAGCCGTCGTGGACCGCGACACCGCGAAAGGTCGGCAGGATCCCGAATTCGTCCATCGCCTCGCTACGCGCAGCGGGTGGGCAAGGTACTCGGTCAGCATGGAGGTGCAGGCGGTGTGCAGCCACCAGGTCTTGCCCTCGACCCGGATCCCGGTCTTGTCGAAATGCGCCACCGGCGCCGTCCGTATCGCCTCGGTGACCTGGTTTTCGAACTCGTCCAGCTCGGCCGCGATCGGTGCGAGGAGTCCGGCGACCCAGCCGGTGGAGACCGGCATACCCATCAGGTCCGCCAAGAGCTGGGCGGTGCGGGCGCCCGGGATGTGCTGCTAGGTCAGCAGATACGCGGCCAGCGCGGTCACCGAGGGGCGCACCTCCGGCAGATCCACCACCTGCCGACGCGTCACACCAACCTTGTCACAGTGGCGCAGCCCCGTGCCGCAATCACCGCACGACGACGGAACATGCTCGACGACATGGTCGGGACCGTCCACTAACGACAGACTTGCCCCCGGGGCTCCTGGCTGCTTGCCCCGTTTGCGACCGGTCTTGCCGCGCAACGACTTCGGCGCCGGTTTGCTGAACCGGTCCGATGACGGCGGCATTGACGAGTTACCCGAATCCTGCCCAAGACGACGCTTCAACGAAGCGACCTCGCGCCGCCGTTTCCCGTCAATCTTCCGGAGGCCTCAACTTCTGGTCGTCCATTTCGTCCATCATGCAGTTCTCATCCCTTTTGCCCGGCCACGGCGCGCAGGATACGAGAACGCTGCCGTGGCATCGTTGGGAACACCCGTGCCGAACAGGATCGCAGCGGGTACAAGCGCAAACCTGGCCCAGTTCCAGCAATTGTGTGGCCTCGGGACGGGTGGTGACCATATCCGTCCGTGGCATGGCGCCACGGTGGCGGTGCACGCCGGGACCGGTCGCGGCATAACGGGGCTGGGTAAGCAACGCGTGCTCAGCGGCATCTGGCGGCCCCTGCGGCGACCATCCTGTGCCACCGCGGGGCAGCCACAGATCACCGAGCCACGGTCGGTGCCGGAGTCATCGCGATCCGCGGCCGCGACGCCTGACGGTCACCGTCCGCGCATTCGTTCCCGGATGACAATTACCGATTCCTGTTCTCGTGCTTTCGCGCGAAATGTGACATGGCGCGATGGTGGCGCTACCGGCTGAAATCGGGTTTCCGGAAAAGAGGGTGGGGGTGTCACCAGGATGCGGCAGTTCGGCGGCGCACTCGCCTGATGTTGCTAAAACACGAGATATCCGTGGTGCATCGTTTGACTTTAACGAGGAGTCGGGTAACCATCGCTGCGCTGGCTGCGGCGCACCGGAAGCCCGCATTTTTGTTCCTCGTTCACCAGTCGGACGACCATGGAAGAAATATGGGCTCGCAGTTATCCGTTGTGCGCGGTGAGGCGCGTGGCGACCGTATCAAGGTGACCCCGCTCGCGGCCCGGCGCGTGCCGCAGCCACGCGCCGAATGGGCGCGCGCGGCGGAAGAGCTGGTTCGCGGGCGCGAGCGGTCGCGCCGGGAGCCGATCGTGGCGGTCTTCCGGCTCGCCGAGGCCGTCCAGCTCCGCGACCGGTTCGGCCGCGCCGGGCTCGAGCGCGTGGTGTGCGAGGCGGCGGCGCTGATCGGTGACCTGCTCGCGGGCCACGAACTGGTCGGCACCGACGGGGACGGCGGCATCCTGGTGTTGTTGCGCGGCACCACCGGAGCGCGGGCGCGCAAGCGGCTCGTCGAGATGATCCAGCGGGTGAACCGGGCGGATTTCCCGTTCGCGGGGGACCATCTGCACGTCACGCCGATCTGCGGGTGGGCGAGCGCGGGGCATCCCTTCGCGGCACTGGAACTGGCGGACCGGGCCACGGTGGCCTGCGAGATCGCGCGCGGGCACCTCGACCTGCTGCCGCGCCGCTGGCAGCAGTCCGACGGCGAACCGCCGCCGCGGAGACTCTCCCGCGGCGCGCGGACCTGGCTTCAGGCGCTCTCGACCGTGGCGCTCGGTGTCGTGCTGCCGTTCCTGCTGCTGGTGGCGCTCTATTCGGCGGGGTTCGACATCGGCGCGCCGGTGTACCTCACCGTGCTCGTCGCGTTGCTGATCACCTCGGCGTTCATCTGGGCGGAGGGGCTGCGAGCGCTGTCCCCGCCGCCGCTGCCCGAGGACCCCGGCGGCCCGCACCCGCCCGCGTCCGCGGTGATCGCCGCGTACCTGCCCAACGAAGCCGCCACGATCGCGGACACGCTGCGGTCGTTCCTGCGCCAGGACTACCCCGGCCCGCTGCAGATCGTGCTGGCCTACAACACACCCGGGCCGCTGCCGGTCGAACGGGAGCTGGCGGCGATGGCGGCGGCCGATCCGCGGCTCGTCCTGCTCAAGGTCGACAACTCCACGTCGAAGGCGCAGAACGTCAACGCCGCGCTGCAGGTCGTCACGGGGGAGTTCACCGCCATCTTCGACGCCGACCACCACCCGGCCCCGGACGCGTTCCGCCGCGCGTGGCGCTGGCTCGCCGACGGCGCGGACGTCGTGCAGGGCCACTGCGTGATCCGCAACGGCGGCACCGGCGCGGTCGCCCGCATGGTCGCCGTCGAGTTCGAGTCGATCTACGCGGTCAGCCACACCGGCAGGGCCGCGTTGCACCACTTCGGACTCTTCGGCGGCTCCAACGGGTTCTGGCGCACCAGGGTGCTGCGGGAAACCCGGATGCAGGGCCACATGCTGACCGAGGACATCGACTCCACGTTCCGCACGCTGCTCAGCGGCCGCGAACTCGTCTACGACCCCGGCCTGCTCAGCCGCGAGCTCGCCCCGACCACGCTGAAAGCGTTGTGGCACCAGAGAATGCGGTGGGCGCAGGGCTGGTTCCAGGTCTCCCGCCGCCACCTCGGCTCGGCACTGCGCTCGCCGGGGCTGAGCCACCGCCAGAAGCTCGGCGCGGCCTTCCTGCTCGGCTGGCGGGAGGTCTACCCCTGGCTTTCGCTGCTCATCTTTCCGGTGATGGCGTTCCTGATCTGGCGCGCGGGCGGGATCGGCGAACTCGACTGGACGATTCCGACGTTTCTGCTGACCTCGCTGTACACGATTTCGGCCGGACCGGCGACGGTGTTGTTCACCTGGCGGCTCGCCGCCCCGGAAATCCGGAGGAACCGGGTGTGGTTCCTCGCCTACTTGTTCTTTTCGATCCTTTTCTACACCGAAATGAAGAACCTGATCAGCCGGACCGCGCAGCTCAAGGAGCTCAGCGGGGAACGGCAGTGGGTGGTCACCCCGCGCGCCGCACCGGCGGCCGAGGTCCGGCTGGAGACCGGATGAACACCGGGCAGGGCGGCAAGTTCGAGATCGAGGGGTACCGCGCCGTCGCCGCGCTCGTGATCGTGTTCTTCCACGGCTACCAGCACAACCGGTACGGGCCCGAGTCGAGGTGGCCGCTGCAGGGCACGGTATGGCACGAGGTGCTGATGAACACCGACCTGCTCGTCGACCTGTTCTTCGTGCTTTCCGGGTTCCTGCTCGGCCTGCCCTACGCCCGCGCGGCGCTCGGCGTCGGCAGCCCGAAACGCGCCCGCGCCTTCCTCATCCGGCGCGCGGTGCGCGTATTCCCGTTGTACGTCCTCGTCGTGCTGACCGTGTGGGCGATCAGCAACCCGGTGCTGCCGGGGGACTGGCGCGATCTGCTGCTGCACCTCACGATGACCCACGTCTGGAGCGACGCGAAGATCTTCTACACCGACGGTCCCGCTTGGACACTGGGCATCGAGGTGCACTTCTACCTGCTGCTGGCGCTGCTCGGCGCGCTCGCCCAGTCGGTGTGC
Source organism: Amycolatopsis sp. CA-230715 (assembly GCF_018736145.1). GTDB lineage: Bacteria > Actinomycetota > Actinomycetes > Mycobacteriales > Pseudonocardiaceae > Amycolatopsis. The sequence goes on along the minus strand of NZ_CP059997.1, from coordinate 1,297,835 downwards.
CGCCGCGTGCCCGGCCGCGGGGCGCGGTTGTGGATCCTCACCGGCGGGATCGGCGCGCTGATCGCGATCAGCCTCGGCTACAAGCTGTGGGCCGTCTTCGTCCGCCGCTATCCCGCCGACGCGTGGTCGATCTGGTTCAACCCGCCCGCGAAACTGGACGTCTTCGCCATCGGCCTGCTGCTCGCGGTGGCGGCGGCCGCCGGGGTGCGCTGGCCGAACCGCTCGGCGCGCACCGCGGTCGGCGCGCTCGGCATCGGGGTCGTCGGCGCGGGCATCTGGTGCCGGTACCAGGGCATGCCGGACGCGTTCGCGCATTCGGCGTTCGCGGTCGGCCTCACCCTGCTCATCGGGGCGACCGCGCTCAGCCGCGCCGCGGGGCCGCGGTGGCTGCGCTGGCGGCCGCTGGTGGCGATCAGCCTGGTCAGCTACAGCATCTACCTCTGGCACGAACCGCTGCTGCGCGTGCTCGATTCGGCCGGGCTGCTGCCGCACCCCGGCACGCCGTGGGCGTTCCCGGTGACGTCGTCGCTGTTGCTGCTCGTGGCCGTCCCCGCCGGATTCCTGAGCTACCACGCGATCGAGCGGACCGGCGAGAAGATCGGCGCCGCCTTCGACCGCGACGGGCGCCCGCGGAACTACTACGAGCCCCTTCCACCGCCCGCGAACTGAGGTGTCACAAGGAATCCCGGAACCGGTCGGGGTTCGTGCCGTCGAGGATCTCCACCGCTTCCCGGCGGCAGGCGCGGGCGCGGTCGTTTTTGCCGAGGGCGTCGAGGGCCTGTGCGAGCACCTCCAGCGCGAGGCCGCTGAACTGCGCGTGCCCGATCCGGCGGCTCGTGACGTGGCCCAGTTCCGCGTGGCGCATCGCTTCGGCGGGCCTGCCCGCCCGGAGGTACAGCTCGGCCAGCAGGATCGACATGCTCGCCTCGCGAAGGGTGTTGCCGGACTTCCGTTCCAGGTGCGCGGATTCCGTGCACACCTCGATCGCCTCGTGCAGTTTGCCCAGTGCGGCGAGCACGGTGCCGAGCTGGTGCAGGGCCGCCCGCGCGGCGATCCCGCACGGGCCGACGGTCTGGCTGACCCGGACCGCGTGCTCGGCCATGGTGAGCCCCTTTTCGGAGTTGCCGAGGCCGAGCTGGGCGCGGGCGAGGTAGGCGAGCGCGAACAGCTTGCCCGGCCGGTCGTCGATCGCCTGGTAGGAGGTCACCGCCTCGTCGAGATCCTCGGCCGCTTCGGCGTAGTGACCGGCTTCGACCGCGACGACCCCGGAAGCCAGCGTGCAGGTGGCGATCAGGAGGTGATCGCCCGCCCGCCTGCTCAGCCGGAGCGCGAGCAGGCGTTCGTCCTCCGCTTGGTCGAGGCGCCCGTTCTCCAGCGCCACCTTGCCGAGCACCATGTGCGCCTGCGCGCCGCTGGCCGGGTCCGCGCGCTCGGCCGCGACCCGCGCGACCACCCGGCCGGTCTGCTCGAGATCCGCGCCCGCGGTACCGCCGTCCACGAGCAGCCCGGCGACGAGCAGCAGATCCGCCGCGGGGCGCAGCGAACACGCGGGGTTCTCGGCGACGCGGCGGGTGGTCGCGAGCAGTACCGGGCGGCGGTTCGCCACCCAGTCCTGCGCGTCCCTTGGGCTGCCGAAGGAGGTGCCGGTGGACGTGGTCGCGGACAGGCGATCGGCGAGCACGCTCTCCGGTTCGACGCCGCGGTAGGCGTTGCGCGCGGTCGCCAGCGCGTAGTCGAGCAGCCGTGCCAGCGCGGCGGCTCGCTCGCCTGCCCCGTCCTCCGCTTCGCTGCGCTGGCGGGCGTAGAGCTTCACCAGGTCGTGGAAGCGGAAGCAGCCCGGCGACGGTTCTTCGAGCAGGCTGGCGTCCACAAGGGACTGGATGAGCGCCAGTGTGTCCTCTTCGGACAGATCGAGGATCGCGGTGGCGGGCGGCACGGTGAAGTCCACCCCGTCGATGGTCGCGAGCAGCCGGAACGCCCTGCGCTGCGGCGGGGCGAGCTGGGCGTAGCCGAGGTCGAAGGTCGCTTCCACGGCGACATCGGCCATCCGCAGCTCGCGCAGCCGCACCCGTTCGCCTGCCAGCCGTTCGGCCAGCGAGGCGATCGTCCACGACGGCCGGTTCGCCAGCCTGGCGCCCGCGACCCGGATGGCCAGCGGGAGGAAGCTGCAGGCGGACACCACCTCCAGCGCGGCCGTTCGCTCGGCGTCGACGCGCCGTTCGCCGACCAGCCGGGACAGCAGCGCCAGCGCTTCGGCGGGCGGCAGCACGTCCAGGTGTACCGCCCGGCACGGCAGCCAGCCGAGCTTCGCCCGGCTGGTGACCAGCGCCCCGCAGCCGTCGCCACCGGGCAGCAGGGGTTCGACCTGCTCGACGTCGCGCGCGTTGTCCAGCAGTACCAGCACTTTTCGAGTGGCCACAATGGCCTGGAACAGGGCGGCCCGCTCGGCGGCACCCGAGGGGACGTCCTCGCGGGGTACGCCGAGCGCGTACAGGAACCTGGCGAGCACCCGGTCCGGTGCGGTGGGCTCGGCGTCGGTACCGCCGAGATCGGCGTAGAGCTGCCCGTCCGGGAAGTGGTCCCGCACGGAGTGCGCCACGGAGACCGCCAGCGCGGTCTTGCCGACCCCGCCGGTCCCGGTCACCGCGGCCAGCGGGGTGGGCGGCCCGCTGGTGAGCGCCGCGCGCACCTGTTCGGCTTGGTCGCCGCGTCCGGTGAAATCCGTGATGGTGGCGGGAAGTTGCGCCGGTACGGCGATTCTCGCCGGATCGGGCGCCCTGCCCGAATCGGCTTCGGCGCGCAGCCGTGCGTGCAGGGCCCGCAGTTCTTCGCCGGGTTCGCAGCCCAGTTCGCGGTCGAGCAGCCGCCGGAGGTCGGCGTAGACACCGAGCGCTTCCGCCGGCCTGCCACCACCGTGCAGGGCCCGCATGAGCAGGCCGTGCCAGCGCTCGCGCAACGGGTGCCGGTGCACCAGATCGTTCAGTTCCGCGGCGGCCTCGGCGTGCTCGCCGAGCGCCAGATCGATCTCCAGCCGGGTTTCCAGCGCGGCGAACCGCTGTTCGGTCAACCGTTCGCGCTGCCTCCGCACGTACGGGCCAGGGACTTCGGCAAGCGGTTCCTCCCGCCAGAGCGCCAGCGCGGTGCGCAGCGCGGTCCTGGCTTTTCCGAGATCACCGGCGGTACGGGCCAGCTCCGCGTCGGCGACCCCGCGTTCGAAATCGCCGAGATCGGTTTCGACCCCGGCCGCGAGCTGGTATCCACCGCTGACCGAGGTGACGACCTGATCGGGCGGGCGGCGGCCGAACGCGGCGCGCAGCCGCCCGACGTAGGTGCGAAGCGCCGCCACCGCGTGGTTCGGCGGCGCTTCGCCCCACAGTCCGTCGACGAGTTCCCCGATCGACACCGCGGCACCTGCGCGCAGCACCAGCATCGCGAGCACCGCCCGCTGCTGCGGTGAACCGAGCGCGATCTCGGACTCGCCCCGCCAGGCCCGGAGCGGGCCGAGCACCCCGAGGCGAACCCGCTCGTCTGCCACCGTCATCGAACCAGCCTGCCGAGTCCGGACCGGTCGCGCGTCCGCGAAGAGTGTGAATTACCCGACTGGGAACGGACGCGCGGGGGCGCGGCCGGGCCATGATGGTGGGTGCGCGGTGATGCGGGGTCGCCGTGCGAACAGGGAGGGGCGGCATGGGCGCCAGCGGGCTCCGGTTCGCCGTGCTGGGCACGATGCGCGGCTGGAACCACCATCGATCGCTGGACATCGGACCGCCGAAGCGGCAGGCGGTGCTCGCCGCGCTGCTGCTGCGCGGTGGCCGGGTGGCGACCGCGTCGGAGCTGGTCGACGCGGTGTGGGGCGAGAGACCCCCGGCGAGAGCGCTGACCTCGCTGCGCACCTACGTCGGCGGCCTGCGCGCCACGCTCGAACCGAACCGGCCTTCGCGCGCGCCCTCGAAGGTGCTGCTGTCCGTCGGCGACGGTTATTCCTTGCCGCTGAGCGGGAACGTGCTCGACGCCGATCTCGCGGAAGCGAAGTTCGCTTCGGCGGAGCGTGCGCGCCGGTCGGGCGATCTGGCCACCGCACGCGATCTGCTCGGTTCCGGATTGGCGCTGTGGTCGGGTGATCCGCTCGCGGGAGTGCCCGGCCCGTACGCCGCCCGGCAGCGCGCGCGGCTCGCGGAACGGCGGATCGCCTTGCTGGAAACCAGGTTCCAGCTGGACCTTGACCTGGGCAGGCATGCCAAGGTCCTGCCCGAGCTGCGCGCGATCAGCCTGGAACAGCCGTTGCGGGAAGGACTTCGCGGGCAGCTGATGACCGCGTTGTACCGGTGCGGCAGGCTCGCCGAGGCACTGGCTGTCTACGGCGACACCCGGGGGACCCTGCTCCGGGAGCTCGGTGTCGAGCCGGGTCCGGAGCTGGTCGCGCTGCACCGGCGCTTCCTCGCGGGGCAGTTCCCGGCGCGGGCGGCGGCGCGCGAGGTCGTCGTCCGCAGGCCGCGCCCGGCGCAGCTTCCCGCGCCACTGCCCGATTTCACCGGCCGTGCCGGGATCGCCGCGCAGCTCGCCGAACGGCTCAGCCCCAGCGGCGGCACCGCGATGCCGATCACCGCGATCTCCGGGATGGCCGGTGTCGGCAAGACGGCGCTCGCCGTGCACGTCGCGCACCGCGTGCGCGACGAGTTCCCGGACGGGCAGCTGCACGCCGATCTGCGAGAGACCGCGCCGTCCGAGGCGGTGCGCCGGTTCCTGCTGGCACTCGGGCGTTCCGCGGCCGAGATCCCGGCGACGGTGGAACAGCGATCCGCTTTGCTGCGCACCACTTTGGCGGCGCGCCGCGTGCTCGTCGTGCTCGACAACGTTTCCGACGCCGAGCAGGTCCGCCCGCTGCTGCCCGGTACCGCCGGGTGCGCGGTGCTGATCGCCGGGCGCGTCCCGCTGTCCACGCTGCCCGGCGCGACGACCTGCCGGCTCGAGGTGCCCGGCCCGGCGGAATCGCTCGCCCTGTTCAGCCGGATCGTGGGCAGGGAACGGGTGGCGGCCGAGCCCGAAGCGGCCGTCGCGGTGGTGGCGGCGTGCGGGCACCTGCCGCTCACCGTCCGGGAAGTGGCCGAACGCGTGGCGGGGCGGCCGAGCCGCCCGCTCGCTTCGGCGGCGGCGTGCTTGGACAAGGACCCCGGGCTCGCCGCGTCGTTCGCCGGGTTCCGGCTGGGTTTCGAGCAGCTGAGCGCGGAGCAGGCCAGGGCGCTGCGGCTGCTGGCTTCGGCCACCGCGGCCGATCTCCCGCTGTCCGCGGTCGCCCGGATTCTCCTGCGGCCGGAGGAGATCGCCGAGGAACTGGCCGAGTCGCTGGTCGATCTCCAGCTCCTCACTTCGCCCGCTCCCGGCCGCTACGGTTGCCAGGACGTGGTGCGGAGGTTCGCCGCCGAGCTGCCCTGAGCGCGCGGGCGAGCACCGCGCCGAGGGTCGGCGGGGAACCAGAAGGGCCCGCGAAGGTGCCCCGCGGTCCCTCGAACCGCGCGGCGCCGGTGCATACCGTGGTCCGGTGGTCACTTCAGCACACCTCGCGTTGGGCGCACCCGTCATCACCCCCGGGGAGACGGGCACCATCACGGTGACCGTGTTCAACAGCACGGACATCGTCGAGGCTTACACATTCGAGGTGCTCGGCGCGCTCGCGCCGTGGACATTCGCCGAGCCTGCCCGAATTTCGCTGTATCCGGGAACTTCGGGCAACGTCGTGCTGTCCATCGAGCCCCCGCGGTCGCCGGAGGTTCCGGTCGGCGAGGTGCCGGTCGGGGTCAGAGTGCTGCCGGCGGAGCACCCGGAGAACACCGTGGTGCTCGAAGAAACCGTGACGATCGCGCCCTATCTCGACGCGGACGCCGAGCTGGTGCCGAGGGCGAAGGCGGGAAGGCGCGGTGCCAAGTACGCCGTCCGGCTGGACAACCACGGCAACGACGCGGCCGCGCTGGCGGTCGACGGGGTGGGCGGGACCGACGAACTCGCGCTGACCGCCCGTCCCGACCTGCTGACCCTGCCGCCTGGCCAGACCGCGGAACCGGAGCTGGCGGTGCGCGCGCACAAGCTGCGCTGGTTCGGCAAACCGGTGGACAAACCGTTCCAGGTGCGCGTGAACCGGCGCGGCGAGGACGACACCGCGGACCTCGACGTGCCGCCCGCGATCGTGCTGGACGGCGTCTTCACGCAGCGCCCGGTGTTCCCGCGCTGGCTGCTGGCGTTGCTCGGGCTCCTGCTGGCGTTGCTGGCCCTGTGGTTCGGGCTGGTCCGGCCCGCGGTCAACTCGGCGGCGCGGCAGGCCGTCGACGACAAGACGAACCAGATCGCCGAAGCGGGCGGGCTCGCGCCGGGACCCGGCGGCGGACCCGGTAAGCAGCCGGGGAAGAACGGGCCGGGGCAGCAGCCGGGAACCGGTCAGGGCGGCGGGAACAACCCGGACGACCCCAATTCGCCGAACGGGGCGAAGCAGCAGCAGTTCGACACGAACATAGAGGTACAGACCAATCCGGGGCAGAGCGGGACGAACGCGTACACCGTGCCGGACGGCAAGGTGCTCCGCGTCACCGACATGCTGCTGTCGAACTTCCAGGGCGACGAGGGCCGGATCACGATCAAGCTGGGCGACCGGACGATCGCGACCATCGCGCTGGAGACCTTCCGGAACCAGGACTACCACTGGGTCACGCCGATCGACGTCGACGAGAAGGCCACCGCTTCGGTGAGCGCGACCTGCACGAAGACCGGTGTGCCGCCGAGCGGGGCACCCGCGCCCAACTGCACCGAACTGGTGACGGTGAACGGATTCCTGGTGAACAAGGGCTGACCCGCGCCACCCCGCCGTTTATCGATCCTTGATTCCCGCCGGTGACGCTGTTGCGTCAGGTAAGGGGAGTGGATCGAAGGGGAGGGGTGCGAATGTCCCGGGTGACGGTGACGGTCGACGCGGAGGACGCGGTGTCCCGTGCGGGGGTGCTCGCGATGCTGCGGCGGCGGCCCGAGTTCGAACTGGTCGACGCGCACGAGGCGGCCGAGGTCACCGTGATGGTGCTCGACCAGCTCGACGACGAGGGCGAACAGCGGATGCGGGCACTGCGATCCGAATGGCAGACGCGGATCGTGTTGCTGGTCAGGCAGATCGAAACGCAGCGGCTGACCACGGCCATCGACTGCGGCGTGGTCGGGCTGATGCTGCGGGCCGAAGTGAGCCCTGATTCGCTGCCGCAGGCGGTGCTGGCCGCGGCTTCGGGGCGGGGCAGCATGTCCGGCGATCTGCTCAGCCGGTTGTTCGAGCAGGTGAGCCGGTTGCAGCGGCAGGCGGACACCGGGCAGGCGGTGGGGCTGTCCTATCTCACCGGGCGCGAGCAGGACGTGCTCCGGCTGGTCGCGGACGGGCTGGACACCACGGAGATCGCGGCCAAGCTGTCGTACTCCGAGCGCACCGTCAAGAAGTGCCTGTACGAGCTGAATTCCCGGTTGCAGCTGAGGAACAGGGCCCATGCCGTGGGGTACGCGATGCGGCACGGGCTGATCTGACACCGGGTGCCCGAAAGGCTCCCGGTGTGCCCCCGGAGGGGGCCGTGCCGCCACTGCGGCGGTGGTGTCCGGCGGGACAGGATGGACCGGATACAGCTGTGGAGGGCATGGTGAAGCGGAGCTTGCGCGGCAGGCCGCGCGTTCTCGGCCAGGCACTGACCGCGGTGCTGCTGATCGCCGCCGCGGTGTGCGTGGTCGTCGTCGCGGCACCCGAGGATCGGCCGGCGAGGGCGGAGGACGGGCCGGGTGCCACTGCGAGCGGCCGGATCGCGTTCGCCGGTACCGGGCACGTCAGCCTCGGCGCGGTCGCCGCATCGGAGCTGGGCGATCAGGCGAGGACGACGCCGTTCTTCGGCGGCGGACCGTCCCATTTGGACAGTGAGAACACCGCGCGGGGCGGGCAGCTGGTGTTCACCAGCCGTCGCGACGAGCCCCGGCCCCAGGTGTACCTGCGCGCCGCGGACGGCCAGGTGCGGCGGCTGACGACCGGGATGGACACCAGCCACCCCGTGCTGTCGCCGGACGGCAGGACGGTCGCGTTCGCCAGCGTCGAAGGGAACCGTCACGCCCTGTGGCTGGTCGGCTCGGACGGCACGGGCCTGCGCGCCGCGACCGGTGACCAGGCCGCCGACGAGCAGTGGCCGAGCTGGTCCCCCGACGGGAGCAGGCTGGCGTTCAGCAGCAACCGGGAACCCTTGCGCGGACGGCAGATCTACGCGCTGGCACCGGGAACGGGCGCGGTCGACCGGATCACCGACGAACGCGCGGGCGACGCGATCCAGCCGTCGTGGAACCCGGTGCACGGCGACGTGCTCGCCTACGTCTGCGACAACGACCGGAACGATCGCACGACCGAGGACCAGAAGGCGCACATCGTCAAGACCGACGGCAGCGGCGACGTGCTGCTCGTCGGCGGCGGGCACGACGACTGGCAGAGCCGCCAGCCCTCGTGGAAACCGGACGGCGAGTCGGTGCTCTTCCTCAGCCGGTACTGCCTGTGCGGCACGCCCAAGTTCGACCAGGTCTACGAGCAGCCGACGCCGGGCGCGGCGCCTTCGGGGCCGCCGAAGCTGCTGCTCGCCGAGGACCGGCAGGTCAGCTTTCCCACCTGGCTGACCGGACCGGACCGGCTGGTCGTCACCAGGCTGTCCGCGGAGGACAAGGTGACCGCGGACCTGCGCGACGTCCGGCCGGACGGGTCGGACCCGCGGGACCTCGGCGTTTCGGTGCTGCGGGAGGATCCGGAGGCCTCGGTCGATTCGCGCCGGATCTTCCGCCCCGGTCCCGGCTACGACCCGTGGATGGAACGGCAGTCCTATTCCCCGGACGGCCGCAAGCTCGCGTTCACCCGGTTCGAAGGACCGGCGAACGCCAGGATCGAACGGGTCTGGCTGGCCGACGCCGACGGCGGGAACGCGCGGCCGATGCCACTGGAGGACCGGAAACCGGGCGACTGGGAGTTCGATCCGGTGTGGTCGCCGGACGGCGGCAGGATCGCGCTGTCCCGCCGGTCACCGGGTGGTTTTCCCCCGGTCAGCGGGGGCACGAGCCGGATACTGGTCGCCGATCCCGGCACCGGCCGCGTGGTGCACCGCCTCGACCCGCCGCCCGGTTCGGAGGCCAAGAACGACACGCAGCCCGCGTTTTCCGCCGACGGCCGCACGCTGGCGTTCACCAGGGGCACCATCGCCGACGACGCGAACGGCGTCGAGGTTCGCCACGGCCGGATCTGGACGGTGGACGCCAACTCCTTCACCGGGCAGCGTGATCTGTCCGCGGTGGCGTGCGGTTCGGACTGCGACGTCGTCGACGACAGCGCGGTGTTCTCACCGGACGGCGGTTCGCTGGTGTTCAACCGCGAGTTCGACGGACTGTTGCAGGTCCGGACCGACGGCTCGGACTGCCGCGCCCTGTTGCCTGCGGGCGCGTCGTGCGCGGGTCCGGTCGGCCCGACCGCCACCGCGCCCTTCCAGCCACGGGACGCCACGTTCTCCCCCGACGGCCGCCAGCTCGTGTTCTCCGCCAGGAACCAGGGCGATCCCGCGGTCCCGGAACGCCTGCTGACCGCGGACCTGACCAGCGGGAAGCTGACTCCGCTCACGTTTTCCCTGCCGGGAAGGCACAAGGAGGCGACCTGGCAGCGCTCGGTGGACCTGCGCACCGCACTCGTGAGCCCACCACCGCAGGCGGTCGTCGGCACACCGGCCACGCTGACGCTGACCGTGACCGACGCCGGGCCCGCGCCGTCGCCGGGCACCACGCTGAACTTCGCCCCGCCCAAGGGATTGCGGCTGACCGGCGCGAAAACCGAGCAGGGTTCCTGCCTGCCCGCCGAACTTCGCTGCGATCTGGGCGTGGTGGAACCGGGCAAGCCGGTGCGGGTCACCGTCGACGTCGTCGGTGCCGCGCCCGGTACGCGCGACCTGCCGTGGTCGGTGACCGGGACCGTGCTCGACGCCGATCCCGGCAACAACTCCGCGTCGGCGCGAGTGTCTACTGTGGACGCTCCGCCGCCGGGCACTTCGCCGCCGCCACCACCGCCGTCCACGCCACCGCCGCCACCACCGCTGCCGCCGCCATCGCCGCTGGCCAGCCCGAACCTTCAGGTGAGCGTCACCCCCGAGCCGTCCTATGTGGGCGGACGGGCGGTGGCGACCTACCTGGTCCGCAACACCAGTGTGCAGCAGGCAACCGGGATCAGGGTGTCGCTGGTACTTCCCGCTGGCGTGCCGGTGGCCGGGATACCGGCCGGATGCGACGGCGGCCAGTGCTACGTCGGCGACCTGCCAGCCGGGGGCATCGCGGTACTCCAGGTGGTGTTCGCGCCGAACGTCGCGGTGGACACCGCGGTGTCGGGCGTGCTGTCGAGCACCGGCCAGGACGCCGACTACGGCGACAACACGGCCACCGCGCCGATGCGCGTGCTGCAGCCGAAGATCGTCGCGGTGCCGCCGATCGGGCCGCCCGGGTTCGTGACCTCGGTGCGCGGCACCGATTTCCCGCCGGGCGAGCCGGTCGGCCTGAACTGGACACCGGGGATCACCGCCGCTTCGGCCCCCGCGGTGCCACGGCCGGACGGCAGTTTCGCCGCGCAGCTGCTGATCCTGCCCAAGGACCAGCTCGGACCGCGCACGATCACCGCGACCGGCGGCGGGTTCTCCCCGGTCACCACGCCGTTCATGGTGGTCGCGCCGTCGGTCGGCCCGCCGAACTTCGTGGAGCGCCGATGATCCACGAAGTGGACGAGGCGCTGCGGGCGCTGATCACCGACGGCTCCTGGCTCGATTCGCAGATCGAGGTGGTCTTCGAGGCGCCGACCAGCGAATGGGCGGCGCGGCGCAACGCGCCCACGGTCAACGTGTTCCTCTACGACGTGCGCGAGGACCTGGCCAGGCGCGGTTCCGGCCGGGTGGCCGAACACGACGAGCACGGCGAGCTCGTCGGCTGGCGGCCACCACCGCGCTGGTACGACCTGTCCTATTTGGTCACCGCGTGGACCAGCAGGGCGCAGGACGAGCACCGCTTGCTGTCCACGCTGCTCGCCGGGCTCTCCGGGCTGGAGAACCTGCCGCAGGAGCATCTGCGCGGTTCGGTGGCCGAGGCCGGTTTCGCGGTGAGCATGCAGACCGCCCGCCCGCTCGGCGAGGGGCGGTCGTTGTCGGAGCTGTGGACGGCATTGGGCGGTGAGCTGAAACCGTCGGTCGACCTGCTGGTCACCGCGCCGATGGTGGGCGAGCTGACCCCGGTGGGCCCGCTGGTCACCGACAGCCTGGTGCTGGAGACGCAGGACGAGCGCCGCACGCTGCGGTATCCCGACCCGGCGGACGAGGCGGTGCCGACCCTCGGCGCGGCCAAACCCAGGGTGCGCGGGCGGATGGACCGGATCCGATGACACTGGCCCAGCGACTGTCCCTTGTGGAGACCAGGGTGCGCAGGGCGGTTGCCGCGCGGCGTGCCGAGGACCCGCAGCCGGACGACCCGTATCGCGGGCTGTACCTCACCCCGGAGGCGATCGACGCCCTGCTCGCCGATCCGGCGCGTTCGGCGGTGCCGGACGCGATCGGCCCGGCACCCGAGGTCCCCGCGTTCACGGCCCTGACCAAGGTGTTCGGACTGTCCGAACTGGACATCGAGATCCTGCTGATCGCGCTCGCGCCCGATCTCGACCCGCGGTTCGAACGCTTCTACGGGTACCTCAACGACGACGTCACCCGGCGCAGGCCCACCATCGGCCTCGCACTGGACCTGTGCGGGCTGGCGCCCGCCGATCCCGCGGGCCGCGCCCGGTTCCGGGCAGGCGCGCCCCTGGTCGCGCACGACCTGCTCGCGGTGACCGAACCCGAACGGCCCCTGCTCTCCCGCACCGTGGCCGTCCCCGACCGGGTCACCGCGCACCTGCTCGGCGACCAGGCGCCCGATGCCGCGCTGGCCGGGATCGCCACCGTGCCCGAAGAGTCTCTTGTGGACACCGAGCAGGCGGCATGGCTCGGCCGCGGGCTGGCGGCGGGGCTGACCCCGGTGCACCTCGTGCAGTCGGCTGGTGCCTCGGCACCGGAGCTGGCGCTGGCCGCGCTCGCCGCGGCCGGTCGCCCGGCGGTGGTCGTGGACGCGGCCGCGCTCGCGGACGGCGAACCGGGCGAGGTGGTGGCGATCGCCCTGCGCGAGGCGGGATTGCGCGGTGGCGGCGTGGTTCTCGGCCCGCTGGAGGCGTTGCCCGACCGCGGCCGCCGCGCGCTGCTGGGGCGGCTGGCCGGGCCGAACCCGGTACCGGTGCTGCTCTACGGCGCACGGCAGTGGCAGGCCGAACCGGGCAGGCCGAGCCCGGTGTCGGTACCGGTGGCGCCCGCGCCCATCCCGGACCGCGTGGCGACGTGGCAGGCGGCGGTGGGCGCGAGCGGGCATTCGGTGTCCACATTGGACGACGCGGGGATCGCCTCGGCGCTGGCCCCGTACCGGCTGGGTACCGGCCAGCTCGGCGCGGCCGCGCGGGCCGCGGCCGGATTGGCCGTGCTGGACGGTGGCGAACTGACCGCGCGGCACCTGCGGGCCGGGGTGCGGGCCCAGAACGGCTCCGGTCTCGCCAGGCTGGCCAGGCGCGTCGAACCGGCGGTGGGCTGGGACGACCTGGTGCTGCCCGGCGAACACCGCGCCCAGCTCGACGAAATGGTGCAGCGGGCCCGGCACCGCGATCTCGTGCTGCGGCAGTGGCGGATGCGGCCGGGCGGCGGCCGCGGTGCCGGGGTGCTGGCGTTGTTCGCGGGCGAATCGGGCACCGGCAAGACCATGTCGGCCGAGGTGGTGGCGGGCGAGCTCGGCCTCGACCTGTACGTGGTGGACCTGGCCACGGTGGTGGACAAGTACATCGGCGAGACCGAGAAGAACCTCGACCGCATCTTCACCGAGGCCGCCGGGGTCAACGGGCTGCTGCTGTTCGACGAGGCCGACGCGTTGTTCGGCAAGCGCACCGAGGTACGCGACTCCCACGACCGCAACGCCAACATGGAATCGGCGTTCCTGTTGCAGCGCATGGAATCCTTCGACGGCGTCGCGGTGCTCACCACGAACCTGCGCGCCAACCTCGACGAGGCGTTCACCCGGCGGATCGACGTGATCGTCGACTTCCCGGTCCCGGAGCCCGACCAGCGCCTCGCCCTGTGGGAAAGCTGCCTCGGCGCCGCGATGCCCCGTGCGTCCGATGTGGACCTGGAGTTCTGCGCGAACTCGTTCGAACTGGCTGGCGGTTCCATCAGGGCCTGCGCGGTCAGCGCCGCGTACCTGGCCGCCGAAGCCGGTCGTCCGGTCGCCATGGCCGATATCGTCGCCGCCATCCGCCGTGAGTACCGCAAGCTCGGACGGCTGCTGCTGAGAAGCGAATTCGGCGCCTGGCTCGACCACGAAGCCTGAAGACCGGGCACGACCGGAGGTGAGGCAGCACGATGTACGACCACGAGGCGGAGAAGGTGGCTGACGCCGTCAAGAAGGGGCGTCCCCGGCACGCTGAGCGCTCGGCCACTTCCGCGCAGGAGGCCGTCCTCGGCCTGCAGCAAGCCATCGGCAACGACGCCATCGTCCAGCACGGGTTTCCCGGGGCCATGCGGCGCGGACCCGATGTGCAGCGCGTGGTCGCGGGCGCCACCCCGGCCGGTCCGGGGCGAGCGCCGAAGCCCGCGGTGCCGGTGCAGCGGTACTACGACGTCAGTCCGGGGGATGAAGGCTACCCCAGCAAGCACAAACGGAGCCGTGGTGTCACTCGACCGGCGCCGGACGACGAGAAGTTCTTCGTCAGCCAGGAGGAGCGGGGCGGTAGCTTCTTCGCCGGCACCGCACCACCGGAAGCCAACCTCGTGCGGATGCCCGGCGTGCCGCTGCGGATATCGAACAACCTGGATCTCGCCATCGAGAACACCGGCCGGGAGGCCAAGTACTTCTTCGCCACCGAAGAACACGTGGCGAAGGCCAACGCGGCGCTCACCGGCGAAGTGGAACTGCGGACGACGGCGCGCAAACTGCAGATCGCCGGGGAACGGGGCGTCGTGCTGCTGTACCAGGTCGAACCCGTGCAGCGAACGGCTCGCGGGAAGAAGCTGGGTCCACTGACGGAGCCGAAGTCGCGGGGCTTGGCGATGTTGACCCCGCAGCGGTGCAACGAGATGGCCGACTTCGTGAGCGGCAAGCGAGATCCGGCGAGCCGGGGGATCACCGCGTGGGAAGACTTTCTCGGCGTGGTGCTCGACCGGGTGTTTCCCGGGGAGACGAACCAGCGGACCATGAGCGAGCTCCACACGCGATTGGAGAACGAGTTCACCCCTGGCAACAAGGAGGCCTACCTCGGCTTCAGCCAGACGATGAGCGGCCGGTTCCAGGAACTGCAGCGGACGGAATCGCCGGAGTTGGAGCAGGTACTGCGCGATCTGGGCCTGAACAGGTTCCTCCCGCCGCCGAAACCCGGTGACGTGCTCATGACCGTCGGCTACGGGACCGAGGAGCAGGAAAAGAATCGCGACAAGGACAATACGTTCGCCTACCACCTCGGCACTCCCATCGCGGTGAGCGGCGACGACTACATCACCATGGAGAACTACGCCCGGCGGGATCCGGCGGTGACGTCGACCGGGACCTCAGGAGATCCGCTGTACTTCTTCCGCATGTACGGAAGTGAGGAGAGCGCGGAGACCTGGCACGACGTTCAACTGGGCACCGGAGGTTTCCTCGGTGCCATCTTGTCGATCAAGCTTTCCTGAGCAGAGTGCCGGCGCTACGCAGAAAGTGAAGAACACCATGCACGATCACCATGCCGAGGAGCACGACAAAGCCGCCGCGAAGGCCCCGTTGCCCGGTCGAAGCGAGCAGAGGGCCGCCACGCCGCAGGTACACGCGATGCTCGACCTGCAGCGCTCCGTCGGCAACGACGTCATCCAGCGCAGGATGCGGCCCCCAGCGGAAGAACAGTCCGAAATGGACGAGCAGCGCGCGCTCGTGGACCACGCGAAGTCGCGTGCCGGGGAGGAGCTGGACCCGGCGTTCCGGGCCGAGGCCGAGGCCAGGACCGGCAAGAGCTTCGCGGGCCGCCGCGTGCACAAGGACGATTCCGCACACGACGCGGCGGTGGCGGTGCAGGCCCGTGCCTTCGCCTCGGGTGACGACATCTTCTTCGCCAAGGGCGAGTACGACACGAAGACCGACGCGGGCAAGGCGGTCGTGCTGGAAGAGCTCATCCACACCGACCAGCAGAGGAAGGGCGATGTGGCGGGCACCGTCCAGGAAAACAACCTGAAGATCTCCAGCCCGCACGACAAGGACGAGACGGCGGCCGCAAGGGAAGTCGCCGAGGCGATGGGCAAACCCGCTCCGGTCCAGCGGAACACCGGAGACTCCGCGACCGGGCAGGGCATCGCGGTCCAACGCGCCAGTGACAGCGAGCACGACAGCGCGCAAAGCGGTTCCTCTGCCTATGACTCCGACGAGTCCGGCAATTCCGAAGACCTGCCGCCGGTCGAGCGCATCAGGGCGCGCGCGCAAAGGTACGCGGTCGCTGCCAGGAGGGCCCTCAACGCGATCTACAACAACCGCGAAGCACAGAATCTGATGGTTCTCTACTTCGGTTCCGGTCACTCCGAGGACGCCATCGAGCGGATCCAGGACAGTTACAGCGCGGCGGAAAACGTGCTGCGGACCGTGGTGATCAAGGACTGGCCCAACGCTCCCGAAGGTGCGCACGGGAAGTCGCGCCTTGGCGGTTCCATCAAGGTGGCCGGGCTGAACTCCGGAGGGTCGGTCGAAAGCCTGGCGTTCACCGTGCTGCACGAGGCGACCCACGTGGCCGAGGACACCCATGACGGTTCCCAGGAAGAGGGCGCGGGGGACTCTCTCCGAGAAGCCGCGGTGGACTTCGCGAGGAGCAATCCGGGCGCCGCGATCAACTGCGCTCACAACCTCGAGTACTTCGCGGCGGCCGTGAACGGCAGGACCTTCGCCCCCGAGTCCGACTTCGAATCCGACGGCAGCGGTTCGGGCGGGGCGACGAGCAGCAGCGAGTACACGTCCAGCGAAATGGAATCCGGCAGCGACTCCGAGCACAGCGGTTAGGCGGGCCGCGGCCGGCGGAAGGTCACGGGGCACCCGCCCGCGGTCCGGGGTACCCCGGCGGGATGTCCGATCGGGCACCTACCGGACCCGCGACTGGGCACTTCGAGTCCTCCCGCCCCCGCGTGCTCGGTGGACACAATGGACGGTGGCCGATCGTGTCGCAGTGAAGGAGCCAGCATGCCGACCTATCTCACTCCCGGCGTGTACGTGGAGGAGGTCCAGAGTGGTGCCGGGCCGATCGAAGGGGTCGGCACCGCCGTCGCCGCGTTCGTCGGGTTCGCCGAGCGGGGGCCGTTCCACGAACCGACGTTGGTCACCAACTGGAACGCCTACGTAGCCGCGTTCGGCGGGTTCGTCGCCGACACCTACCTCGCGCAGGCGGTGTACGGGTACTTCGCCAACGGCGGGGGCGCCGCCTACGTGGTGCGCATCGGCGCGCCTGCCGCGGCGGAGGGCGCGAAGGCGGCGGAACCGGTGGCGCTGGGCGGTTTGCGGGTGGCCGCGCTGCCGGAGGCTGGCGGTCAACTCTCGGTCGAGGTCACCGACGCCGGTGGCGAGAACCCGCCGGAGGACCGGTTCACCCTGCAGGTCAAGCAGGCGGGCAAGGTGGTGGAGACCTTCGAGGTCTCGACCAAGAAGAACGTGAAGAACTACGTGGTCACGCAGGTCCGCGAGCGGTCGAAGCTGATCTCCGTCAGCGAGGAGCAGGCGGGCAGGCCCGAGAACCAGGCCGTCACGGTGCCCGCGCCGGCACCGGCCGCGCCGGCCAGGGTGCGCGCCGAGGAGTACGTCGGCGACGTCGACGACCGCAGCGGGCTCGGTGGCCTGGAGGCCATCGACGAGATCACCATGGTGGCGGTGCCGGATCTGATGGCGGCCCACCAGCAGGGCCTCATCGACGCCGAGGGCGTGAAAACCGTGCAGCTGGCGGTGATTTCGCACTGCGAGCAGATGGGCGACCGGGTGGCCGTGCTCGACCCGCTGCCGGGGATGACCGCGCAGCAGGTGCGCAAGTGGCGGCTGGAGGAAGCGGGCTACGACTCGAAGTTCGCCACGCTGTACTACCCGTGGATCAAGGTCTTCGACCAGGCGAGCGGCCGCAACGTGCTGATGCCGCCGAGCGGGCACATCGCCGGTGTCTGGGCGCGCAACGACGCGGAGCGCGGCGTGCACAAGGCGCCTGCCAACGAGGTCATCCGCGGTGTCGTTGACCTCGGGTACAAGCTGACCAAGGGGGAGCAGGACCTGCTCAACCCGATCGGCGTGAACTGCGTCCGTGCCTTCCCCGGCCGCGGCATCCGGATCTGGGGCGCGCGCACGCTGGCGTCGGATCCCGCGTGGCGCTACCTCAACGTGCGGCGGCTGTTCAACTACCTCGAGGAGTCGATCCTGATCGGCACCCAGTGGGTGGTCTTCGAGCCGAACGACGAGCGGTTGTGGGGCAGCATCCGGCGCAACATCACCGCGTTCCTCACCGAGGAGTGGCGCCGCGGCGCGCTGTTCGGCAGCACCGCGGAGCAGGCCTTCTACGTCAAGTGCGACGCCGAGAACAACCCGCCGGAGTCCATCGACGTGGGCCAGGTGATCTGCGAGATCGGCGTGTCACCGGTGAAACCCGCCGAGTTCGTCATCTTCCGGCTCTCCCAGTTCTCCGACAGCACCAGCCAGGTCAACGAATAACCCCCCAGAAGGACAGGATCAGAAATGGCGCAGGGAGACGCGGCTTCCACTCATCTCTTCGGGCTGCAGCTCGGCAGTGTCGAGGCCGTGATCGCACAGGAAGTCAGCGGGCTGACGATCCAGCTCGATGTGACCGAACAGCCCATGGTCACCGAGGACGGCAAGTTCATCATCCGCAAGCAGCCGGGGAAGCGCCAGGCGGGCGAGGTGACCATCACCCGCGTGCTGAACGAGAGCCCGGCCTTCTACGACTGGGTGAAACTGGTGCTGATGGACGGAAACATCGAGAAGGCACGGCAGAACGTCACCATCGAGGTCAAGACCGCGGACGGGAAGACCGTGCGACGGATCAACCTCGTCAACGCCTGGGTGAGCAAATGGGAACCCGCCTCGCTCAGCGCGGGTCAGTCGGGTGCGGCGACCGAGAAGGCGACCATCACGTACGAGGACATCGAAGTCAAGCAATGAGGCGTCGAGCAGTGAGTGCGCCCGCGGTCACGGCGCACGAGGAGACCGCGCCGCCGGGAGCGCCCCCGGCGCGCGAAGACCTGCGCACGGAGTTCGAATTCGAGTTGCCGCGCGGGTACGTCGACGACGAAGGGGTCACGCACCGGTCGGGCGCGATGCGGCTGGCCACCGCGCGCGACGAGCTGCGGCCGCTGGTCGACCTGCGCGTCAAGGAGAACCCGGCGTATCTGAGCGTGGTGCTGCTCAGCATGGTGATCACCAGGCTGGGCAGCGTCACCGACATCCACGCCGGGCTGGTGGAGCGGATGTTCGCCTCGGACATCGCGTTCCTGCAGGACTTCTACCGGCGGATCAACAGCGAGGGGCACACCAGGGCAGCGGTGTCCTGCCCGGACTGCGGATCGGCGTTCGAGGTGGACATCGCCGGTGAGCGCCTGGGGGAATCGTGACGTACGCGCCCGACCGGCTCTACCAGGAGGTCGCGTACGTGGCTTACCACTTCCACTGGTCCCGCGACGAGGTGCTGGACC
The DNA here is from genome assembly GCF_018736145.1 of Amycolatopsis sp. CA-230715. Classification (GTDB taxonomy): domain Bacteria; phylum Actinomycetota; class Actinomycetes; order Mycobacteriales; family Pseudonocardiaceae; genus Amycolatopsis. Next base: position 1,279,023 of record NZ_CP059997.1, on the reverse strand, counting down.
TGGAACACCTCGAACGCGCCCGCTGGGTAGAGCAGATCGCCGGGATCAACACCCGGATCAACGAAGGCGGGTGAGGTCGTGGCGCGCGGACTGTTCCGCCGCCGTCGGCGCGAGGCGGCTGGTGAAGCCCCGGCAACGGCTCCGGAACCGGCCTCGCCGGTGGCGGAGGCCGACGCCGGGTGGCATGCGGTGCGCCCGTTGACCACCACCGTGCAACGGCTGTCCACGATGTCGGACGGGCTGCGGTTCCGCGACGGGCTGGCCGCGTGGCAGGACCCGTCCCAGCGCATCGAGCTGGGGCACGCGGTCAGCCCGGAGGCGCCGGTCGGCCTGGCGACCGGGCTGGTCCGCAGCACCGGCCGGGCCGCGCACTCGCCGCGGCCCGGTCTGCCGCGGCCGCTGGTGCACCGGGTGCCACCGGAACCGGAGGCCGCCGGGCAGCCCGAAACCGCGATGGAGGGCACCGCACCGGTGCCGATCAGCAGGCGCGCGAGCACCGGGAACCCGTCCGTCGTAGCCGGTCGCGACACCGCGCCCAGCGCCGAGTCCTTTGTGGATACTCTCGGACGTCCGGCAGGTCCAGCCGTGCCGTCGATCCCGCGCGGGAGGCTCACCGTGGCCCGCGCGGTGGCGCCACCGCGCCGGTTGCCGCTCGCCGCGCCGCGGCCCGCGCGGGCGCCGGTCGTGGCCGACCGGCCGCCGCTGGGCACATGGACGACCGCCGAACACGGTGCCCCGTCGGTCCTTTCGGAGCCGACGGCGCCTGTCGGCCCCGGTCCTGCCCCGGAGCTGCCGGTGGCGACCGGGCCCGCGGCGGATCCTTCCGCCGGGACCGCGGCGCCCGCCGATCCCGCTCCCGCGCGCGAGAGCGGCACGTCAGCTTCTTCAGCACCAGCGGAGCACGCCTCGATTCAGCGCAGTGCCACCGCTTCCGGCTCTCCGAGGCAGTCCTCGCCCGAGGCGAGGGAAAACCCGGTGATCCAGCGGTCCACATCGGACAGCGCGGCCGCGTCCGGCGGTACGCGGTCTTCCCGCTCGGCACCGGGGATCGGGGCACCGCTGCCCGCGTTGCCGAGCACGGCGAGGTTCGTCACCGGCGACCGGTCGCCGCACGAGCCCGCCGCACCGAGCCGTCCGCTGCTGCCCGATGCCGAGGCCATCCAGCGCCTCATCGACGGGAACCCGGCGGCCGCGGGTCTCCAAGCCGCCACGCCACCCCCGGCGCCGGAGCGCGCGTCGTTGCCGGTGGTCTCCGGTGACCGCGATACCCCGACCGATCCGGTGTCCGCGCCGCCGCCACCCGCGCGCGAGTCCACCGCGCCGGAAACCACCTCCGTGCAACGCGCTTCCGATCAGTCCACTGTGGAGGGACGCCGTCGGCCCGCGTTGGGCGAGCCGATGAGCGCGCTCCCGCCCAGTGCCGGTACTCCGCACCGTGAACCGCGTGCCGGAACTCGGCGCGCGCCGCAGGAGCAGCCCGCGACCGGGGATCGCCCGCTGCTGCCGGAGTCCACGTCGATCCAGCGCCTGGCCGCGAAATCCGGTTCGGACCGCACCGATCGTGCCACGGACGCACCCGCCGCGGCGGGCTCCGGCGCCTTGCCGGTGGTAGCCGGACAGCGGGACGAGCACGCTGACGCCACCTCGGCAGCGCCCGCTTCTTCGGGTCGGCCAAGTGCCGCTTCCGGCGTCACCGCACCGGTTCCCGTCGAACCGGGGCACCGCGGCGCACCGCCCGCGACCGGCGCTGGCGACGGACCGGTCATGATCGCGCGCGCGGCGGTCGCGGCGGTCCGGCTGCGGGGACTGCTGCCGGAGCGGCCGCTCGTCCCGGAGTTCGGTCAGGTCGGCGGCGCCGAACCCGCCACGGCGATCGGACCGCGGCCGATCGCCGCCGACCGGCCCAAGGTCGTGGCCGCGAAGTGGGGGGCCGACGCGGAAGAACCCGTCCAAAGCGCCACCACCGGAAGTGCGTGGTCCGGTGCCGCCCAGCCGGGTGCCCGGGGCAGTTCGCCGTCCGGCGCCGGTCGTTCACCGGCCTCCGGCCGGATCGGATCGGGTTCCCCCGGTACGGTCCGATCGGGTGCCTCCGGCAGTGGCCGATCCGGTGCGGGCGAGGTGGCACGCCCAGCCACCTCGAGCCGAAGGTCCACTTCGGACGGTGCGCGCCCGGTGCAACGAGTCGTGGCCGCTTCCCCCGGCGCTGCGGGGCCGCGGCAGGGGAGCGCCGCGAACCTCCCGGCCAGCCCGCCGAACTGGCCGTCCCGGCAGGGGGCGATACTCGCCGACGGCCCCGCCCCCGCCGGGCCGGTGCCCGCGCGGCCCCCGGTGGTCGCCGCTGCCGCGGCGAAGGCGCGCCCCGACGCCCCGCCGGTACCGGTTCGGTGGACACCGCCCGCCGCGGCGGCGGTTTCGGTGCAGCGTAACCCTTCCTCCTCCGGCGGCGGTGCCGGTACGAATTCCGTTGCCGCGGATGTCCCGGTGGACATCCCTGTCACGACGACTGTCAAGAAAGAGCCCGATGAAGAGAAGAAGTCCGGCGGGGGCGAGACGGCGGACAAACAGCCGGAGCCCGAGGCGCAGGCACGGCAGATCGTCGACGCGGTGACCAGGTTGCTGCGCGCCGAACTGCGCTTCGGCCGGGAACGGTCCGGCAGGCTGCACGAACGCCGCCGATGACGACCGGATGCGAACGAGGTGACCATGAGTAAAGTCTTTGCCAGCACGACGTCCTTCCGGCTGAAGATCGACGCCTTCGATCTCGGCTCGTTCACCACGTGCTCCGGGCTTTCGGCCGAGATGGAGATGGAGCAGTACGCCCAGGGGGGCGAGAACGGGTTCGTCCGGTACTTCCCCACTCGTGTCAAGTGGTCCAACCTCACGCTGACCAGGACGGTCACCACCGCGGACACGGCCAAGGTCCTCAAATGGCTGACCAGTCTCACGCAACGGGTCAAGCGCGGGACCGGTGAGGTCGTCGCGCTGCACCCGAACACGCGGACGATCATCGCCAGCTGGGATGTGCACGGAATCCTGCCGGTGCGGTGGCAGGGGCCGGATTTCGACTCGTCCCAGTCCAAGGCCGGACTGGAACGGCTCGAACTGGCGCACGAGGGCCTCGTGCAGAAATGAGTCCGGGCCGAAGCGAGAACCGCACCACCGACGCAGGAGGAGGAACGAGATGCCAGCAGGGGCGAGCCTGGTCCACGCGCGGCTGCTGATCATGGACCCACCGGCCCGCGTGGGTGGCGGCGCGGGCAAAACCTTCCTGAGGGTGCCGTTCCAGTTCAACCCGAACCAGTTGACGCTGACCAAACGCACCGAATGGCGGCGCAACCCCGCCAGGATGGCCGAGGAGACGTCGGTGCCCGAGTTCGTCGGCAGCGCACCGCGCACGTTGTCCGTCGAGATCTTCCTCGACGGCACCGACAAGCACGACGACTCGGTGGAGCAGAACGTGTCGAAGCTGCTGCGCGCCTGCGTGCCCACCCCGGAGAGCCGCCGCAAGAAACGCCCGGCCAGCCCCTGGGTGAAGCTCGTCTGGGGCAAAGCGAAGACGTTCAGCTTCGCCGGTGTCGTGCAGAGCGTCTCCGTCACCTACTCACTGTTCGATGTGGACGGTACGCCGCTTCGGGCGAGGTGTTCGCTGACCATCGACGAAGGCGGGAGCACCACCCCCAACCAGAACCCGACCTCGGGCGCGCTGGAAGCCCGGCGCGGCCACCAGGTGGTCGCCGGGGACACCTTGCCCGCGCTGGCGTGGCAGGAGTACGGGGACGCCACCGCGTGGCGGCTGATCGCCGAGGCCAACGAGGTGGAAGATCCGATGCGCTTGCGGCCGGGCACCGAGTTGCTCATTCCGGCGCAGGACGAGGTGAGCTGAGCGATGTCCCAACGCGCGTTCACGGCCGAGCCCGTCATCAAGGCGCCGGGTGAGCTGCCGGAGGCATGGATCGAGGCGCTGGTCGAGTGCACTGTGGACGAATCGGTGAACCTGCCTGCCACGGCCGTGCTGGCGTTCCGCGATCCCGAGCACGAGCTGTTCAAGGAAACCGGGATCACCATCGGTACCACCGTGCAGGTGTCGATGATCACCACGGCCGACCGCGGTCAGCTGCGGCTGTTCTCCGGCGAGGTGACCGCGCTGGAGGCCGAGCGCGACGCGACCGGCACGTACAGCGTGGTCCGCGCGACCGATCCGGCGCACAAGCTGATGCGGCACCGCAGGGTGCACGCCTTCCGCAACCGGAACGCGGAGCGCATCGTGCGGGAGATCGCCAAGCGCGCCGGGGTGGCCGTCGGCACCGTGCGAGCCCCCGGCACTCCGTACGACCAGATCAGCCAGGCCAACGTCACGGACTGGGAGTTCCTGCGCTGGCTGGCGGCCGAACACGGTGCCTGGCTGCGGATCGACGACCAGGGCCGGTTGTGCTTCAGCACCCCGAAACCGGCCAGCGGTGCGCCATCGCCGAAGACCACTAACCCCCAGGAACCGCTGGTACTGCGGTACGGCGAGAGCATCCGGTCGCTGCGGGCGGTGCTGTCCACCGCCGACCAGGTGGGGAAGGTGACCGTGCGGGGCTGGGACCCGGCGAAGAAGCTTCCCCGTGAGCGCACGGAATCGGTCGCGGTCAGCAAGACGGCTCAGCCGGGGTTGGCGGTCACCGAGGTCGATGCGCAGTTCTCGAAGACCGAACTGCTGGTCACCGATGGCGTCTACCGGACGCAGTCCGAAGTGAAGCACGCGGCCAAGGCGCAGGCGGCGGCGGTGTCCGCGGGCTACGGTGAGCTGGAAGCGGTCTGCAACGGGAATCCGCACCTGCGCGCGGGCACCGCGATCGCGCTGGACGTCGGCCCCCAGTTCACCGGCAAGTACACGGTCAACGCCACCCGGCACCGGATCGAGCCCTTCGTCGGCTACACCACCACGGTGGTGGTGAGCGGCGGGGAGGACCGCACGCTCGCCGGGCTGACGGGTGCCGCCCCGGTGGACCGGCCGCGGATGCCCGGCCTCGCGATCGGCGAAGTCACCGAGGTGCGGAAGGTGCGGCCCCTTGATCGTGACGCCGTCGAGGGCCAGGTGAAACTGCGCTTTCCCTGGCTGGACAAGGACTACGTCACCGACTGGGTGCGCACCGTGCAGTCCGGCGGGGTCGGCGGTGGCGGCGTGGTCAGCCCGGACGTCAACGACGAGGTGCTGGTCGGGTTCGAGCAGGGCCTGCTGGACCGCCCGTATGTGATCGGCGGGCTGTACAACGGGAAGGACAAGCCCACCGAGCACGACGTGCCACTGGTGGACGGGCTCGGCAAGGTGAACCGGCGTTCGTTCTCCTCCCGTGGCGGTGACCGGATCGAACTGCTGGGCACGAAGAAGGCGCCAGAGGGAATGAAGCTGCGCACCGGCGACGGGAAGCTCACGGTCGAACTCGACCGGCAGAACACCAAGATCGTCGTGCACAGCGACGGCAGCGTGGAGATCGAAGCCACCAAGGACGTCAAGATCACCGGTCGGGGAGTCGACATCAACGCAGGCCGGGGGAAGCTGGCCCTGACCGGCAGCTCGGTCGACATCACCGCCAGCAGTGGCGAGGTGAGCGTCGGCGCCTTCACCGACGTCGCGCTGCGCGGCAAGATCATCCGGCTCAACTGACTCGCAGTGTCCACAGTGGAAGGAGAGGTCGATGCCACCCGCGGCAAGGAGCACCGATCGGACCAGTCACGCCGGTGTCGGGGCGACCGGCGTCATCTCGGGAGTGGGGGTGCCGAACGTCCTCATCGAGGGCTTGCCCGCGGCCGTCATCGGAACGGCGACCTCGTGCGCGGCGCCGATCCCGCCACCGCATCCCGCTTCGGGAACCATCGTGAGCGGTCCGGGTGCGGCCGCCCGCGTGTTCATCGGCGGGCGGGTCGCTTCGGTGCAGGGCGACCTGACCTCGTGCGGCGCGCTGATCGGCAGTGGTGCGCGGTCGGTCCACTTCGGACCGCTGTGATGAGCAACCAGTTCGTCGGCCGCGGCTGGGCGTTCCCGTTGCGGGTGGACGCCACCGGCGCGATCGCCACGGTCGGCGGTGAACGGGAGATCGAGGAGTCGATCCGGCTGATCCTCGGCACCGCGCCGGGGGAGCGGCCGATGCGCCCCGAGTTCGGCTGCGCGGCGCACGACTACGTGTTCGCCCCCACCGACGGCGCGACCGCGGGCAGGATCGCGGACGCGGTGCGCGGCGCGCTGGAGCGGTGGGAACCGCGCATCGAGGTGGACGAGGTGGCCGTGGCCTACGACGAGGTGGACGCCGGCGTGCTCTACCTCGACATCCACTACCGGATCAGCTCCACCAACAACCCGCGCAACCTGGTCTTCCCGTTCTACGTCATCCCCGAGCACGACGAACCGAGTGATACCCCGTGAACCTGCCTGCCCCCAACCTGGACGACCGGCGCTTCCAGCAGCTCGTCGACGAGGCCAAGCGCTACGTCCAGCAGCGCAGTCCCGAGTGGACGGACCACAACGTGTCCGATCCGGGGGTCACCCTGATCGAAACCTTCGCGCACATGGTCGATCAGCTGATCTACCGCCTCAACCGGGTGCCCGAGCGCAACTACCTGGCGTTCCTCGACCTGCTCGGGGTGCGGTTGTTCCCGCCGACCGCGGCGCGCGCCGACGTGACCTTCTGGCTTTCCGCGCCGCAGGCCGAACCGGTGGTGCTGCGGACCGGTACCGAGGTGACCACGCTGCGCGGCGAGAACGACGAAGCCGTTTCCTTCGCCACCGCGGACGAGCTGGTCGTGGTGCCGTGCGCGCTGGACAGGCTGGTGACCAGCGCGGCGTCCGGCGCCCCCGTCGACCGGACCGACGAGCTGCGCTCCGGTCAGGACGTGACCTGCTTCGCGACGTCGCCCGCGGTGGGCGACACCATGCTGTTCGGGCTGTCCGCCGCGGTGCCCCGCTGCGTGGTGGCGGTCCAGCTGGACAGCAAGGTCGAGGGCGTCGGCGTCGACCCGCGCCAGCCGCCACTGGTCTGGGAGGCGTGGAACGGCAGCAGCTGGGTGGAGTGCGAAGTGGACTCCGACGGCACCGGCGGGCTGAACCGGCCGGGGGACGTGGTGCTGCACATCCCGGCCACGCACATCGAATCGGTGATCGCGGGCACGCGCGCGGGCTGGCTGCGGTGCCGGGTGGTGGAACCGTCCTCGGGACAGCCCTTCTACTCGCGGTCGCCGACGGTCAGCGAGGCCGACGCGTTCACCATCGGCGGCACGATCGAGGCCGAGCACGCGGAGGCCGTGCTCGACGAGATCATCGGCGAATCGGAAGGCGTTGCGGGACAACGGTTCCCGGTCGCCCGGCCGCCGGTGCTCACCGACGGCGAGCCGGTGGTGGTGGAGGTCTCCGAAGGGGACGGCTGGCAGGAATGGTCCGTTGTGGACCATTTCGGTTCGTCGTCGGCCGTCGATCGGCACCTGATGCTCGATGCCACCAGCGGCGAGTTCGCCTTCGGGCCCGCGGTGCGCGAACCGGACGGCGCCATCCGGCACTACGGTGCGGTACCGCCGAAGGGCGCGGTGATCAGGGTGCGCCGCTACCGGACCGGCGGTGGCAGGGCGGGCAACGTGGCACGGGGGGCGATCTCGGTGCTGGCCAGTTCGGTGCCCTTCATCTCGCAGGTGGAGAACCGGGAAGCGGCGACCGGCGGGGTGGACGGCGAGACGGTCGACGCGGCCAAGCTGCGCGGCCCGCTGGCCCTGCGCACCCAGGAACGCGCGGTCACCGTGGCGGACTTCGAACTGCTCGCGCGCGACGCCGCGCCGGCCGCGGCCCGCATCCGGTGCGTGCCCGCGGCCGAAGCGGGCCAAGGAGAATCGGCCGTGCGGGTGCTGGTGGTGCCCGGCGCGACCGCCGACACCGGGGACGAACTGCGGCTGGAGCAACTGATCCCGCCGAGGGACATGCTGGCCGCGGTCGCCGGGCGGCTCGACGAGCGCAGGCTGGTCGGTACCAGGGTGGTCGTCGAACCGCCGTACTACCAGGGCGTGACCGTGGTGGCGCGGCTGCGCGCTTCCGGGGCGCCCGAACCGGCCCGGCGCGCGGCGCTGGAAGCGCTGTACCGGTATCTCAACCCGTTGCGGGGCGGGCCGGACGGCACCGGCTGGCCGTTCGGGCGGCCGGTGCAGTTCGGTGAGGTGCACGCCGCGCTCACCGGGGCGGCGGGGGTGTCGGTGGTCGACGAACTGCGGCTGTTCCCCGCCGATCCGATCACCGGCAGGCGCGGCGAACCGGTGACCGTGCTCGAACTTTCCCGTACCTCGCTGGTGTTCTCCTACCAGCACCAGGTCACCGTCACCGAGGATCTCGTCGCGAGGGGTGCCTGATGCGCGCGTCGGTGCCGGGACTGCCCAGCCGGTACCCGATCGGCGAACAGCTGCCAGGGATGTACGCCGGCGACGCGTTCGCACAGCGGTTCACCGCGGGACTGGACGAGGTGCTGGCGCCGGTGCTGTCGGTGCTGGACAACCTGCCCGCGTACTTCGATCCGGCGCTGGCGCCGGAGGACTTCCTCGCGCTGCTGGGGTTCTGGGTGGCGGCGGATCGGCGGGCTGACCGCGAATCGGTGGCGAGCGCGGTGGCGCGCCACCGGTGGCGGGGTACCGCGCGCGGGCTCGCCGAGCGGCTGCGCTCGGAGTTCGGCGGCGAGGTCGAGATCGCCGATCCGGGCGGGGTGAGCTGGTCGGAGACCGCGGGGTCGCCGCTGCCCGAGCCCGGTGCCCCGGTGCTGGCGATCCGCCTGCGGGTGGCCGATCCCGCCGCCGTCCGTCAGTCCGAAGTGGACAGTGTGGTGGCCGGGTCCTGTCCGGCGCACCTGCCGTTCTCCGTGGAAATCGGGGTGTTGTGAGTATGGCGGGACAGGTCGGCGACCCGGTGCGGCGCTGCGACACGTGCGGCGCGCCGGTCAGCGAGGGCGAATCCTTCTGCGGTAACTGCGGTGCCTACCTGGACTGGGGGAAACCGCAGGCACCGGTGACCCCGCCGACGGCGGAGGCCCCGCGGCAGGAGGCCGCGCCGGTCGAGGTGTCGCGGCAGGGGAGCGCTCCGGTCGAACCGCCGCCGCCCGGGACCGTTCCGCCGGTGGCCGGGACGGTGCAGCCCGGGGCTGTGCCGTCCGAGCCCGCGCGGCCGCCTGCCGAGCAGCCGGGCGCGGTGCATCCGAGCAAACCGGTCAGCAAGCGGCCCACCGTCCGCGCGTCGATCGGCGACCAGGGGACCGGCGGCTCCGATGACCGCCCGTGCCCCCGCTGCGGCACCCCGAACGCGCCGGGCCGCCGCTTCTGCCGCCGGTGCGGTGCGGTGCTCGACGAGGTCGTGGTGGAGACCGAGCGGGTGCCGTGGTGGCGACGGCTGCGCCTGCCCCGGTTCCGGGGGCGGCGGATCCGGTTCCCGGCGTTCCTGGTCTTCCTCGTGGTGCTGCTGCTCGTGGCGGGCGCGCTGGTCCGATATGGACCGGACATCGTCACCGCGGTGAAGGACAAGACCACCACCCCGGCCACCCTCACCCCGGCCGACACGACCGCATCGAGTTCGGCCGAAGGACATCCGCCGGGGCTGGCCGTGGACGGGTTCACCAACCGCTTCTGGGCGCCCGCGGTGCCCGCGCCCGCGCAGGGGCAGTACCTGAACGCGAAGTTCGCCAAGCCGTGCCGGTTGCTGGAGATCGTGGTGAACAGCGGGGCGTCAGCGGAACGCGAAGTGTTCAACACCCAGGCCAGGCCGGCGGAACTCGACCTCACCGTGACCACCGAGGACGGCGAGCGGAAGAGCGTCCCGGTGCGGCTCGCCGATCAGCCGGGACCGCAGCACACTCCGGTGGCGATCTCGGACATGACCCAGGCGCGGTTCACCGTGCGCACCGTTTACGGCGGCGGGCCCGGCAAACTGGTCGCACTCGGCGAAGTCGAGTTCTTCGGCCGCTGCTGACCACGGACTTCCCGCCCCGAAGGTGGCTTTCAGGGCATCTAGCGCCCCGAAGGTCACCTTCGGGGCATGCGCGTCGCGGTGGTTGGGCGTGCGAGGGGTGGATTTGTGTCGTCTAGCGCCCCGAGGGTGGCTTTCGGGGCGTGCGCAGCCGTGTCCGGACGCCTGCGAGGGCCGGGAAAGTGGCGCTAGTGTCCCCGAGGGTGGCCTTCGGGGACCAAGCGGAGCCCCCGCCACCGATCTCGCGGCACCCCCGCGACGCGCACCCGCCATCACTGTGACCTTCAGGGCATCCAGTGCCACGAAAGCCACTTTCGGGGCATCGTTCGCCGCGCGTTCGGAATTGTCGCGTCGCGCGGAAGTACCCGTATTTTCCGGGCAAGGCCATTGACTCGCGTATTGGTGCGAATCGCTCGCCATTTCGCAGTCGAAAGTGTTCCCCGTGCTGGCTGAATGCGGCGCAGCCGATCGGCGGTTGTGCGTTCCGGGGTGCCCGCCAGACTGGATTCCGGTGCCGAGAAAGTGAAAACGGCGCTGATCGGATCACTTCGTTTCACCAAGTGAAAGGGAGGATGGATGAAACCCGGCAGAAAAGTGGCCACCGCATTGGCGGCCGTCGTGGTGATGGTGTTGTCGGTCGGGGTGGCGGCCGTGGCGAGCGAGCTTAGCCGGTCCGCGCCACCGGCGCCGGGGTGCTCGGCGGGCACCACGGTCACGACCGACGACGGCCCGGTGTGCGGCCTCGCCGGTCCCGAAGTGAAGTCCTGGACGGGAATCCGCTACGCCGCACCACCGACGGGGGAGCTGCGCTGGCAGCCACCGAGGCGACCGGCCCCGTGGACCGAACCGTTCGCCGCGACGGCGAAGGGAGCCGCCTGCCCGCAGCCCGCGCGGATCGGTCCGGGCTCGGCCGACGAGGACTGCCTCAACCTCAACGTCCGCGTCCCCGCCAACGCGGGGCCGGGTCCGTTCCCGGTGATGCTGCAGATCCACGGCGGCGGGTTCCTGCTCCTCGAACCGAACGACGCGAGCCGACTGGTGACGACGGGCCACGTGATCAGCGTGGAGGTGAACTACCGGCTCGGGATCTTCGGCTTCCTCGCCCACGAGGGGTTCGGCGAGCACGCCGGCGACTACGGGATCCAGGACCAGCAGGCCGCGTTGCGCTGGGTGCAGCGGAACATCGCGCGGTTCGGCGGGGACCCGCGCAACGTCACGATCTACGGCGCTTCCGCGGGCGGGTCGAGCGTCTGCGCCCACACGGTCTCACCGGACTCGGCGGGATTGTTCAAACGGGGCATCGCCCAGAGTGGTGAGTACAACTCGCTGCTCGGCGAAGACACCTCGTGGCAGAAGCAGGACTGCAAGGCCGAGTTGCCCACCGAGGAGGAGGCCCAGCAGGCAGGGGCGCGGTTCGCCAAGGCACTCGGGTGCGGCACCGGCGATGCCGCCGCGTGCCTCCGCCGCCTGCCGGTGCAGGCCCTGCTCGACAAGGCGGGCAACGGGATGACGCCCGACAGCGGCACGATCGCGCCGATCGTGAACGGCACGACACTGCCGACGTCGCCGGGGGAGGCCTTCGCCACCGGGCGCGTCAACAACGTGGCGCTGATGCACGGCGTCGACCGCGACGAGACCCAGCTCGCCTCCGCTTCGACACCCGCCGACTACGACCGGTTGGTGGCGCAGCAGTACAAGCACCACGCGCCCGCGGTTCGCGAAACCTATCCGCTGAACCGGTTCCCGGCCCCCGCCGCGTTCCTCGCCTACCGGACCATCGTGGCCGATTCGAACTCGGTCTGCCCCGCCCTGCTCAACGACGAGCGGCTGGCGCGGCACATCCCGGTCTACGCCTACCAGTTCGACGACAGCGACGCGCCACCGGCGTTCTTCCTCGATCCCGCCAAGCCGAACGGTGCCTACCACGTCGCCGAATCGACGTTGCTCTTCCCCGGCAACGCCAAGCTCACGCCGAACCAGCAGGCGTTGTCCGACCAGCTCGTCGCGCAGTGGACGGGATTCGCCCGCACCGGCAACCCGACCGTCGACGGCACGCCCCGGTGGGACCGCTTCACCGCGGACAACCCCGTGGTGATGTCGCTCGACGCGGCGGGTGACAGCCAGCTCACCACCGAGATTTCGCGCCAGCACAACTGCGAAAAGCTGTGGAACCGGCTGATCCCGTTCACCGAGCGCCGGTGACCCGATGGTCCACAACAGACCCGGAACGGTCTGTTGTGGACCATCGCTACGGGGCGCGGGGGCTGACGATGCCGTGGTCGTAGGCGTAGACGATCGCGGCGGCGCGGTCGCGCAGGTCGAGTTTCGCGAAGATGCGCCCGATATGGCTCTTCACGGTGACCTCGGAAATGACGAGGCGCTCGGCGATCTCGGCGTTGGTGTGCCCGCGCCCGATCGCTTGCAGCACATCGTGTTCGCGCGTGGTGAGCTGTGCCGCCGGTGCGGTCGCCGGATCGGCCGGTGCCGCGCGCCGGTAGGTGGCGAGCACCCGCGCGGTGACGGTGGGGTCGAGCCAGCTCTCGCCAGCGGCCACCGTCCGCACCGCGCGGATGAGGTCCTCGGCGGGGGAGTCCTTCAGCACGAACCCCGCCGCGCCCGCCCGCAGCACGCCGGAGAGCAGTTCGTCGTCGTCGAAGGTGGTCAGTGCCAGCACCGGCGGGAGATCGCCCCGCGTGCGCAGCCGCCGGGTGGCCTCGATCCCGTCGACGCGCTTCATCCGCAGGTCCATCACGACGATGTCGATCTCGTGCGCCGCGATCGCGGCCGGGACCTCGTCCCCGTCCGAGCACTCGGCGACGATCAGGAACCCGGCGCGCCGCCGGAGGATGCGGCGCAGCCCGGAGCGCACCAGTTCCTGGTCGTCGACGAGCAGCACCCTCGTCTCGGCCTCGGTTCCGGTCACGGTTTGGCCGTCCTCAGTGGACAGCCGCGCGGCGGGGGGTGCTCCGCAGGGAGGTCGAGCGGCGCGGTCACCGCGATCGCCCAGTGCTCGTCGTCGCACGGCCCCGTGGTCAGCGTCGCGCCGAGCTGGGCGGCGCGGACCGCGATTCCTTCCAGCCCGGCGCCGTCGTGCTTGGCGCGCCGGTCGGGTTTTCCCTTCGGAAGCGTGTTGCGGACGGTCAGGCGGACCGTTTCGCGGTCGATGTGGAGCCCGACGCTGGCGGTGCTCCCCGGCGCGTGCTTGACGATGTTGGCCAGCGACTCCTGGGCGATCCGGTACAGGCCGAGGCCGCGGGTGGCGTCGATCGCGCCGAGATCGCCGCTCTGCTCGTACCGCACCGGGACACCGGCGCCGCGGGTGTGTTCGACGAGGGTGGTGATCTGTTCGAGGTCCGGCAGCGGCTGGGTGCTCGGCTGGTTGGCCGGCAGCAGGCCCACGCTGCGGCGGATGTCGGTCATCGCGCTGCGCCCGATGCGTTCGGCCTCGGTGAGCGCGTCGATCGCCTCGGCGAGGTCGCCGTCGGTCTGCAGCGCGTGCCTCGCCCCGGTGACGTGCAGCAGGGTGATGCTCAGCGAGTGCCCGACCACGTCGTGCACTTCGCGGGCGATGCGCTGCCGTTCCGCCAGCGCCGCCTGATCGCGCTCGGTGGCCCTGCTGGTCCTCTCCGCCGCGAGCGCCCTGATCTGCCAGCGCAGCGTGATCCCGACCTGCACGCCGAGCAGCACGCCGACCGCGTACACCGGCGCTCCGGCCAGCTGCCCCATCAGCCCGGCGCCGACCGGGATCGCGCAGCCGAGCGCGGCGGCGACCAGCGCCACGAGCGGGCGCGAGGTCGCGGCCACCTCGGCCACCGCGACGGTGAGCAGCCACGGCGCGACATCGGTCGGCACGGGATGGGTGAGCAGCACCAGTACCGCGGCGGCCACCAGCACGGCGTCCATCCAGGGCCACAGCATCCGGCCGCTGGCCGTCCACACCACCAGGTGCCCGTACACGAGCACCGCGGCGAGCACGAGCAGCGCTGGCGGCATCGCGTGCCGCTGGATCAGCGCGGCGACGGCCATCGCCGCGCTCGCCGCGGTGGACCACGCCGGGATCCACCACGGGTAGGGCACGCCGAGGCGGGCGCAGCTGTTCTCCAGCCGCACCTTCACCCGCGTCGCCACTGCCAGCACGGACCCATCATAGGAACCTCCGGTGCCCCGGGGCTTCCGTCGGCGGGCGGCAGCGGGCTTCCTACCACGGTAGGAGGCGGATTGCCGTCCTCGGCTCGAAGCGGTGGGGGCGCGCGGCGGCATAGTCTCGGGCCCGGACCGGAGCCGACGCGGGAGGAACCCCATGGGCTGGCAGGAAGCGCACCGCTACTACGCGGCCCTGCGCGAGGTGGAGCGAGAACTGGACCGGACGGCCGATGGCGCGGTGCCGTGGCGCGCCGAGTACGCCGAGATCTTCGGTGATCGACGCGGTCTTCTGCTCGCGCTGCGACGGCGATGGGACCTGATGGTGCAGGCGCAGGTCGAACCGGACGGCGCGCCGAGGCTGCGCGAGCTCGCCCAGGAGCACCCCGGCCTGGCGCGGGTCGTCTGCCTCGACGGCGCGGCTCCCGCGCGTTGCCCGCTCGGCGGTGTGGCATGAGCCGGCTGCGTTCGGCGACCCTGTGGGCGATCCGCTACGGGCTGCCGGGGATGGCCGTCCGCGCCGCCGCCCGCCGCGGCGACCTGATCGCCAGGCTCACCGCGGACGAGGCACTCCGGGAAGACCCCTTCGACGCCTACGACCAGTTGCGCGCGCGGGGCCCGGTGGTGACCAACCGGTTCCTCAGCGCGACGGCGACCCACCGGACCGCCAGCGAGGTGCTGCGCAGCGACAAGTTCGTGGCCAGCGCCGGTGCCGGGCCCAACCGGCTGCTCGACCGGGTGCTCACCGCCGCGGTCGACCCGAAGGCACTCGGGCCGGTCGATCCGCCGTCGCTGCTGGTCGTCCAGCCGCCGCAGCACACCCGGCTCCGGAAGCTGGTTTCGCGCACTTTCACCCCGCGCGCGGTCAACCACCTCACCGGGCGCATGCGCGAGGTCGCCGACGACCTGCTGGACCGCATCCCCGAAGGAGAGCCGTTCGACCTCGTCGAGGCCTACGCCGCGCCGTTGCCGGTGATGGTGATCTCCGAGATCCTCGGCGTGCCGACCACGATGCAGGACGAGTTCCTCCGCTGGGGGAACGAGGCGGCCGCGACACTCGACCCCGGCCTTCGCTGGCGCGCGTTCTGGCGCGCGGACGCGGCACTGCGCGACCTCAACGCCTGGTTCGAAAACCACCTCGCGCACCTTCGCCGCGATCCAGGGGACGACCTGCTGAGCAAGCTCGTTCACGACGGTGTCGACAACGGCGACCGGCTCACCGACACCGAGCTCCGCGCCACCGGCCTGCTGCTGCTCGGCGCCGGTTTCGAGACGACCGTCAACCTCATCGGCAACGCCGTCCGCCTGCTCCTCGACCACCCCGAGCAGCTCGCCGCGCTGCGCGCCGACCCGTCCGGCTGGGCGAACGCCGTCGAGGAGGTCCTGCGGTACGACTCGCCGGTGCAGGTCACCTTGCGGGTGGCGAGCGAGGACATCGACCTGGCCGGTCAGCGGCTTCCCCAGGGCCGCGCCGTGATCACCATGCTCGGGGGCGCCAACCGCGATCCCGCCGTGTTCTCCGATCCGCACACCTTCGACATCACCCGTCCCAACGCGCGCGAACATCTCGCGTTCTCGGCGGGGATCCACTACTGCCTCGGCGCGCAGCTCGCCAGGCTCGAAGCCTCGATCGCCCTCCAAGCGCTGTTCGAACGGTTCGACGGCCTCTCGCTCGCGGGCTCGCCGACCCGGCGCGGCACGCGCGTGCTGCGCGGCTACACCGAACTTCCCTTGCGCACCAACAAAAAAGCCGCCTCGGCGGCCACGAAGGGCACCTGACGCTCACACGGCCCGGCGATAGGTCAGATGGGTCACGCCGATCCCTTCGACGACCTCTGCCTGCTCGAAGCCGATCGGGGCGGCACCGTCGAGCCCGGACAGCATCGGGGTGCCGCCGCCGAGCACGACCGGCACGACGTCCATCCGCAGTTCGTCGAGCAGACCGGCACGGAGCGCGTCGGCCACGGTACCGCCGGGGCCGACTCCGACATCGCGCTGTCCCGCGGCTTCGCGCGCCAGCGCGATCGCGTTCGCCACGCCGTCGGTGACGAAGGTGAACGGTGCGGCGGCGTCCCAGCCGGGTGGCGGCGGGCGGTGGGTCACCACGAACACCGGCACCCCGCTCGGATGCCGCCCCGCCCAGCCAGCCGTGAGGTCGAACTGCTTCCGGCCGACGACGCAGGCCCCGATCCGCTCCTGGAGTTCGCACAGGTACCGGGCGGTCGTCTCGGAGGTGCGGTAGGTCAGCCGGTCCGGATCGGTCGTGGGGGTGGCCACGGGACCCGCCGTGCACCACGCGAAGAGGCGGTCGAACCCGCTCTGGCCCGGCCCGGAGATGTAGCCGTCCAACGAAACCGATGCTTGCGTGAAGACCTTTCCCATGGTTCCCCCTGGGGCGTGCTCGCGAAGTTGACAATGGCGAACCCTAGCACGTATAAAACCATCAGGTTATGAAACCGAGAGGTTATCCGCATGACTGCACCGGACACATTGGACGCGACGTTCGCGGCGCTCGCCGATCCCACCCGGCGCGCCATCCTGACCCGGCTCGCCACCGGCGAAGCCACGGTCACCGAGCTGGCCGCGCCGTTCGCGATGAGCCAGCCCGCCGTCTCCAAGCACCTGCGGGTGCTGGAGCGGGCGGGCCTGGTCAGCCGAGGGCGCGACGCGCAACGGCGGCCGTGCCGCCTGGTCGCCGAGCCGCTGAGGGTGGCCACGGACTGGCTGGCCGACTACCGCGACTACTGGGAGACGAGCTACCAAAAGCTGGACGCGGTGCTGAGCGAACTGCGGGACGGGGACGCATGACCTCGCCGCACACCGGGCACGGGCTGCGGGTGGTCGCCTCCGGGAGCGCCGGCCTCGTCCTCACCCGCACCTTCGCCGCTCCCGCGCCACTGGTCTTCGCCGCGCTCACCGAACCGGACCTGCTCCGCCGCTGGCACGGTGCCCGCGGCTGGCGGCTGACCGCCTGCGAGGTCGACCTGCGGCCAGGCGGTGCCTGGCGGTTCGTCTCCACCGGGCCCGCCGGTGCCGAGATGGAACTGCACGGGCACTTCCACGAGGTCGACCCGCCCGCGAGGCTCGTGCAGACCGAGATCCACCGTGACTGGGCCGACGGCGAGGCACTGGTCACCACCGAGCTGTCCGAAGTGGACGGACATACCGATATGACCGTCACCGCGCGGTATTCCACGCCCGAAATCCGCGACGCGGTCCTGCGCAGCCCCATGGAACGTGGCGCTGGCGAAGGGTACGACCGCCTCGCCGCCCTGCTCGACGAAAGACGACAATCATGACCGAGAAAACCGCCCCTGCCACCGAAATCCCCGCCGATGTGTTGGAGGTCCAGAACGAACCCGGGAACCCGCCCGTGCCGCCGGGCACGCTGCTGCTGGAACTCGTGCCGGTGCCGGTCACCGACATCGACCGGGCCAAAGCCTTCTACCAGGACCAGCTCGGGTTCCGCCCCGACGTCGACATCAACCCGAAGCCCGGGGTCCGCATCGTCCAGCTGACCCCGCCCGGCTCGGCCTGCTCGATCACCCTCGCCGAAGGGCTCCCCACCCTCGACATGCCCGCGGGAACGCTGCGCGGCCTGCACCTGGTGGTGGCCGACATCGAGGCGTCCCGCGCCGAACTCGTCGAGCGCGGCGTCGAGGTCAGCGAGGTCGAGGACCTCGGCGGAGTGTTCTACGCGTACTTCGCCGATCCCGACGGCAACACCTGGTGCCTGCAGCACATGCCCTGGCGCTGAGGCGGGGACGAGCCGGGCTTGCGCCAGCGGCAGGCCCGGACACCATCGCCTTGCCGTATTGGCAAAGCGTCGTGCATCTGGCGCAAGGTGTGCTTACCGTGAACGCCATGCCCCAGGACATCCAGGACCAGCACCACCACGACGTCGATGCCAAGGTCGAACTCCTCGATCTCGAAGCGGAAGCCCTCGCCGAACACACGGCGGCCATCACCGCGTGGCTGCCGATCGAGGCCGATCCCCGCAAGATCGTGGATCTGGGGTGCGGCACCGGCGCGGGCACCTTCGCCCTGCTCGCCCGGTTCCCCGAAGCCGTGGTCACCGCGGTCGACTCCTCGGCCGAGCACCTGAACCGCTTGCGGGACAAGGCGCGCGAGCTCGGAGTGGCCGAGCGGGTGCGCGCCGTCCAGGCCGATCTCGACGCGGCGTGGCCGGACGTCGGCGAGCCCGATCTGGTGTGGGCGTCGGCTTCACTGCACCACATGGCCGATCCCGACGGCACGCTGCGCCGCGTCCGCGGCGCCCTCGCTCCCGGCGGCCTGTTCGCGCTCGTCGAGCTCGCCGGTTTTCCCCGCTTCCTGCCCGCCGACGCCCCGGAGGACCGGCCGGGCGTCGAGGAACGCTGCCATGCCGTGCTCGACCGCCGTCACGCCGCGCGGGTGCCGCACCGGGGCGCGGACTGGGCGCCCCGGCTGACCGCCGCGGGGTTCACCGTCGAAGGCGAGCGCGCGATCACCGTCCACATCGAACAGTCCCGCACGGATGCGGTCGGCCGCTACGCGCTCACCAGCCTCCGCCGCATCCGCGCCGCGGTCGCCGAGGACCTTCCGGCCGACGACCTCGCCGTGCTGGACCGGCTGCTCGACACCGGCGGCGATGGCAGCATCCTGCGCCGCGACGACCTCGCGGTGCGCACCGAACGCGTTGTACTTGCCGCCCGCCCCGCATCATCCACAATGGATCGTTGAGGAACCCGGCTGCAGGTGTCCACAGTAGATGGACACCTGCCGCCGGGTTCAGCGTGCGCCGCCGAGGATGCGGCGGGTCAGCGCGCCGCGCTCGTCCATCAGTTCGTCGAGCGCTTTGGTCAGCACCGCTTCGTCGAGCCGCACCCGCTGCCCGCCGGTGTGCTCGTCGATGCCGAGCAGGATCGCGCGGCGCACCAGCTCCCGCATGAACGACGCGGTCACGCCTGCCGTTCTGGCGACGATCGCGCCCGCGTCCGGCAGGTCGAGATCGGCGCTCTTCGCGTAGAGGCGCAGCAGCCGTTCACGACATCGTTCGTCCGGTAACGGCACCTCCACCGCGAGATCGACCCGGCCGGGCCGTTCGGAGAGCGCCTTCTCCATCACCTCGACCCGGTTGGTGGTGAGCACGAAGGTCACGTCGGCCTCCGAGTCCACCCCGTCCATCTCGTTGAGCAGTTCGAACAGCACCGGGGTGCCGCACGAGTTCGCCGCGCGGTCCTGCGCGATCAGGTCGACGTCCTCGACCACGACGACCGCGGGCTGAAGTCTCCTGGCCAGCGTCGTCGCCACGCGGAGCAGCTTCAGCACGGCGACACCGGAGATGACGATGACCGTGCGCTCGCCGAGCCTGCCGAGCAGGTACCGCACGGTGTGCGTCTTCCCCGTGCCCGGCGGGCCGTGCAGCAGCAGCCCCCGTTTGAGGTGCTGGCCGTGCGCGGCGAGCAGTTTCGCCGACTCCGCCGAGCGGACCACGTGCCGCTCCACGCTGTCGAGCACGCCGTCGGGGAGCACCACGTCGTCCGCGCCGACCTCGGGCCGGGGCAGGAACGACAGCAGGTGGTTGCCGCGGTGCTCGCTGATCCCGAAGGAGATCACCTTCCCGCCGAACGCGTTGTGCCGATCGGTCAGGCGCTCGATCTCCTCGCGCGCCGCGGTGGCCGCCGACCGCTCCGCGGCGAGCACGTGCAGTTTGCACGGCTGGTCGACGCTGTGGTCCGGTGGCCCCATCAGCGCGACCGTGACCGGTCTTCCGTCCGGGGCGAAGCTGGAAATCAGGCCGAGGTGCACCGCGTCGATGGTCTCGTCCGGTCCCACGGCCACGCTGACGTAGTCCACCGCGCCGAGGTCGTACCCGCCTCTGGTGACGGAATTCGTCAGCATGTCCTTGATGTCGCGGTACGTTCTGCCGTCACCGTCGATGCCGAACCACTCCGCGTCCGGTGAATGCTCGGCGAGGTAGGCGTCGAGCCCGCACTGCAGGTTCGCGTGCTCCCAGCCGGGGAAGACCGCGGTCACGGTGGGCACCTCGTTGAGGGGGCACGCGAGGTGCGTGCTGATCCGGTCCGCCAGCGCGGACGGTCTGCGCAGCGAGGTCAGCGTGTGCTCGAACAGTTTTCTCAGCGATACGGCCAGTGCGTGGGCTTCGTCCGTTTCCCGATCCGTCACGAGGATCATGATTCGTCGGCACGGCCGCGGTGTCATCCGGGTTCTCCCGGAGTCCTACCCGGACATCGACCCCGAGTTCGTTCCACTGAGGACAGTCAGGCCGGATGTCGCGAGCACCGGGTTGACCGGCGCGAAATAGGAAACACCGCCGCTGTCGCAGTCCCCGCTGCCGCCGATCAGCACGCCCTGCGCCTGCGTGCCGCTGACGAACGGCCCGCCGGAGTCGCCGGGTCCCGCGCAGACGGTGGTCTGGGTCAGACCGCTCACGGTGCCCTCGGGAAAGCTGATCGTCAGGTTCTTCGCCTCGATCACCCCGCACCGCCAGCCGGTGGTCGCGCCGTACTCGCACACCGGCGCGCCGATCGGCGCCTCGGCCGACCCGGTGATCGTGACGCGGCTGTCGGCCGGCGGGATCGAGCCCACCAGCCGCCAGTCCGCCGTGTTCGTGACCCGGATGACGATCGCGCCGGTGGGCGGGAACGGTGCCCCGGTGACCACGCCGACCGGGCGTCCCTCGCTGCTGACGGTGTCGCCTGGCCTGCCGCAGGCGGTACCGGCGATCAGGTAACCGGCGCCGCCAGCCGTCGCGGCGAACCCGGCCGTGCACCGCGAACCCGCGCCGCTTTCCAGCGGGCTGCCGCCGCCGAGCGGGTCCGGGGTGGTGGCCTGCGCGGCGGGTGGCACGGCGAGGCAGAGCGCGAAGAAGAAGCCGAGCGGGTAACGGAATCGGGGCGGTCTCATCCGAGCCTCCGATGGGGTGAGGAGTGCCTCGATGGTAGCCAAGCCGGACGCCGCGGCCCATCGGCCGAACGGTGGCGCCTGAATCGTCCACAAAGGACCTTACGGCCGGGGCCACCCGTTCGGGGACCGTACTGGAGGTACTCCAGGGTTACGATCGGGGTCATGCGTTTCGCCATCAAGACCTCGCCCCAGAACACGGTCTGGGAAGACATGCTCTCCGTGTGGCAGGCGGCCGACGAGATCGAGCTGTTCGAATCGGGCTGGACCTTCGACCACTTCTACCCCATCTTCTCCGATCCGACCGGGCCCTGCCTGGAAGGCTGGGTCACGCTCACCGCGCTCGCGCAGGCCACGAAGCGGCTGCGGCTGGGCACCCTGGTCAGCGGTATCCACTACCGGCACCCGGCGCTGCTGGCGAACATGGCCAGCACGCTCGACATCATCTCCGGCGGCAGGCTCGAAATCGGCATCGGCGCTGGCTGGAACGAGGAGGAGTCCGGCGCGTACGGCATGCGGCTCGGCCCGGTCAAGGAGCGCAGCGACCGCTTCGAGGAAGGCTGCGAAGTCCTGGTCGGCCTGCTGACCAAGGAAACCACGACCTTCCAGGGCGAGCACTACCAGCTCACCGACGCCAGGTGCGAGCCGAAGGGCGTGCAGAAACCGCACCCGCCGATCTGCATCGGCGGCAGCGGCGAGAAGCGCACCCTGCGCACCACCGCGAAGTACGCCCAGCACTGGAACTTCGTCGGCGGCACGCCCGAGGAGTTCGCGCACAAGCGCGGCGTGCTGCACCGCCACTGTGAGGACATCGGGCGCGACCCGAGCGAGATCACGCTGTCCTCGCACGTCCGCCTCGGCCCGGACAACGACTACGCCAAGGTCGCCGCCGAAGCGGAGGCGCTCGGCGAAGCGGGTCTCGACCTGGCGATCGTGTACCTGCCGCCGCCGCACACCCCGGACGTGCTGGAGCCACTGGCGAAGGCGCTCGAACCGCTGCGCTGACGCCGAAGGGCCGCGCGCGGCCCGGCCCAGTTTGGCCGCGCCGCGCGCGGGGAACACCCGGCTCGTGGTGAACCATGCGCAGGCCCCGGTGATCGACGCCATCCGGCAGTACCGCGAGAAGGACCATCTCGCGTTCATCCCGCCGGGGCACAAACAGGGCAGGGGAGTGGACCCGCGACTGGCCGAGGTCGTCGGCAAGGACGTGTTCGCCTCGGACATCATCCTGTTGAACGGCCTGGACAACCGGGAGATGGACCGCGGCGTGCTGGCGAGGGCCGAGGAGCTGATGGCCGACGCGGTCGACGCGGACCAGGCGTTCTTCTCCACCTGCGGCAGTTCCCTGTCGGTCAAGAGCGCGATGCTCTCGGTCGCGGGCCCCGGCGAGAAACTGCTGCTGTCCCGCAACGCGCACAAGTCCGTGGTGGCCGGGCTGATCCTGAGCGGCATCCAGCCGGTGTGGGTCGACCCGCGCTGGGACGGCCGCCTGCACCTGGCGCACCCGCCCGGCCCCGACGCGGTCGACGCGGCCTTCCGCGCGCATCCGGACGCCAAGGGAATGCTGCTGATCACCCCGACCGATTACGGGGCCTGCGCGGCGATCCGCGAGACCGCCGACGTGTGCCACGCGCACGGACGCCCCCTGATCGTCGACGAGGCGTGGGGCGCGCACCTGCCGTTCCACGACGGGTTGCCCGCGTGGGCCATGGACGCGGGCGCGGACCTCTGCGTGACCAGCGTGCACAAGATGGGCGCCGGGCTCGAACAGGGCTCGGTCTACCACCTGCAGGGCGACCGGATCGACGGCAGCGTCCTGGCCGCCCGCGCGTCCCTGCTCGACACCACGAGCCCCTCCTCGTTGATCTACGCCGGTCTCGACGGGTGGCGCCGCCAGATGGTCGAGCACGGTGCCGAACTGCTGGACACCGCGATCGGCCTCGCGCGCGAGACGAGGGATGCGCTCGCCGCGATTCCCGGCATCGGTGTGCTGGGCAGGGCGGACCTGGTCGGTCCCGGTCTCGCCGACGACAACGACCCGTTGAAGATCCTCATCGACACCGCGGAACTGGACCGCTCCGGCTACGACGTCAACCAGTGGCTGCGCGAGCGGCACCGGATCGACATGGGCCTGTCCGACCACCAGCGGATGGCAGCGCAGATCACCGTCGCCGACGACGGGGAAACCACCGGCAGGCTCGTCGACGCCGTCCGCTCGCTGGTCGGCAGGCTCGACGAGATCCCGGTCGCCGAGCCCATCGACCTGCCCAGCCCCGCGGATCTCGAACTCGAACAGGCGATGTCGCCGCGCGAAGCCTTTTTCGGTCCGCTGGAAGACGTTCCGGCGCACCGCGCGGCGGGCCGGATCGCGGCCGAGACGATCAGCCCGTACCCGCCGGGGGTACCCGCCGTGCTCCCGGGCGAGGTCCTCACCCAGCCGGTGCTCGACTACCTGCGCTCCGGTGTCGCGGCGGGCATGTACGTGCCCGATCCGGCCGATCCGGAACTCGCCACCATCAGGGTGGTGGCGAGGTAGCGCTCCGTCAGTCCGTGATCGCGGTCGCTTCGACTTCGACGAGCACGTCCGGCTCGAAGAGGTGCTCGACCCCGATGAGCGACGAGGGCGGCATGGGCGCCGGGAGCCCGAGCTCCGCGGCCACCTCCTCGACCCCCGCCATGAACTCGTGGATCTTCTCCGGCGCCCATTTCGTGACGTAGAAGGTCAGCCGCACGACGTCGTCGAAGGTGGCGCCCGCGCCGGCGAGCCCGGTCGCGGTGTTGCGCAGCGCGTGCGCGACCTGGCCCGCGAGATCGTCGGCGACCCGCGCGCCGTCGGCCCGGCGCGCGACCTGACCGCTGACGTGGACGTGGCGGGTGCCGGTGCCGACGGCGACGTGGTGGTACGGGGCAGGCTGCGGCAGGCCGTCGGGGGTGAAGCGCCGGACGCTCATCGAAGTCTCCTCGCGGGGGAAGTGAACCAGGTATAGCTTTGATACCTGGTACATTCAGGACACTTCAACGAGACCAGGTTTCATGCCGGATACCTCCCCAGCGGAATTCGCGATCAGCGCGCCGCACCGCGAACTGCTCGACCAAGTACTCGACAAGTGGTCGCTGCAGATCCTCAACGAGCTGTGCGAGCGGCCGTGCCGCTTCAACGACCTGCGCCGCGCGATTCCCGCGGTGACCCAGAAATCGCTCACCGCGACACTGCGGAGACTCGAACGCAACGGCATCGTGGAACGGCGGCTGCTCAGTTCGCGGCCGGTCGCCGTCGAATACCGGATCACGCCCTTGGGGAAGACGCTCCGGCACCCGGTCGACGTTCTTCTCGAATGGGCGGCGAAGCACCTGCCCGCCATCGAAAAGGCACGCGGGCGGTTCGACGAAACGGTGAGCTGAGGCTCAGGGGCGGAACAGCACCTTGACCGCGCCGTCCTCCTTCTTCTGGAACATTTCGTAGGCGGCCGGTGCGTCGGCGAGCGGGACGTGGTGGGTGGCGAAGGTGTCCACGCCGAGCGGATCGTCGTCACCGAGGAGCGGCAGCAGATCGCCGACCCAGCGGTGCACGTTGGCCTGCCCCGTGTGCAGCCGGAGCTGCTTGTCGAAGATCGTCAGCATCGGCAGTGGATCGGCCATGCCACCGTACACACCGGACAGTGAGATCGTACCGCCGCGCCGCACGATGTCGATCGCCTGGTAGAGCGCGTGCATCCGGTCGACGCCGCCGGTCTGCATGAGCTTTTCGGACACCGCGTCCGGCAGCACGCCCGCGATCTGCTGCGCGATCTTCCCGACCGGCGACCCGTGCGCCTCCATGCCGACCGCGTCGATCACCGAATCCGGGCCCCTGCCGTCCGTCCGGTCCCGGATCACCTCGGCGAGATCGTCGTCGTGTTCGGCGAGGTCGATCGTGTCGACGCCCCTGGCCCTGGCGCGGCCGAGCCGTTCGGGCACCCGGTCCACGCCGATGACCTCGCCGGCGCCCCGGTGCAGCGCGATGCGGGCGGCCATGTCGCCGATCGGGCCGAGCCCGAGCACGGCCACGCTTCCGCCCGGCGGGATGTCCGCGTACTCGACGCCCTGCCATGCGGTCGGAAGCACGTCGGACAGGAAGACGAACCGGTCGTCGGCCGGGCCGTCGGGCACCTTGACGGGCAGCTCGTTCCCGTACGGCACGCGGAGATATTCCGCCTGGCCGCCCGGAACCTGCCCGTACAGCTTGGTGTAGCCGAACAGCGACCCGCCCATGCCCTGGTCGCGCACCTGGCTGGTTTCGCACTGCGAGTGCAGGCCCTGCCCGCACATGAAGCAGGTGCCGCAGGAGACGTTGAACGGCACCACGACCCGGTCGCCGGGACGGACCGCGGTGACCTCGGCACCGGCCTCCTCGACCACGCCCATCGGTTCGTGGCCGAGGATGTCACCGGGTTCCAGGAACGGCCCCAGCACCTCGTACAGGTGCAGATCGGAGCCGCACAGACCGGTCGAGGTGATCCGCACGATCACGTCGTCGGGCGCCGCCAGCGCCGGATCCGGCACCGTGTCCACCCGGACGTCGCGTTTTCCCTGCCAGGTCAAGGCTTTCATGAAGCTCCTTCGGTGCCGGGCGCGTCCTCGGCGATCGCCGGTTGTTCGGCGCCGAGCCGCCATTCTTGGGACTCCGCGACGTCCTTCGCTTCCTTGACGTGCCTCCGCGAGGCTTCGAGCAGGTCATCGGCGGGTTCGTCGCTGGTCTGCTCCGATCGTGGTTCCGACATGCTGGGCTCCTTTCGCACATTCCGGGTACCCAGCCCGGCCCCGCGGCGAAACTCCGGCGACAGCGGCGTGCTAGGACGGCCATGCTTCGGATTCGGCACACAGCGCGGTCGCCGCTTCGATCTCGCCGGAGCGCACTTTGGCGGCCAGCGAGCCGTCCTCGGGGGTCAGGAAGAGCCAGCCGAGGACCTCCGAGTCGGCGTACCGGGTCCGGGTGCCGAGCGATCTTTCGAGCCGGTCGAAGTGGTCGCGGGCCGCGGCGGTGTAGGGCAACCAGGTTCTGGCCCATCTGACCACGATCCTGGCGAGGTCGTTGGGTACGTCGCGGGGGTGGATCAGCCGGTCGCCGGTGATGGGGACCGTGCTTGTGGTGAACCTGGCGCCGGGCGCGGCGACCAGCAGGTGATCGGACATGGCTGCTCCGTGGGAGGTCGGACGGGTGCGAACCGGATCGCGCGTTCGCGCTCGAAATCGTGGTTCGCCCGGCCGGAGATCGGATGAGGGGCGGCATCGGCGCGCAGCTGTCGTGCTCACCACGACCCGGCCCAACCCGAAAAGGGATGCGGGGGTGAACTGGCTGCTTTCTCAACCACGCACAGATTATCCGATCCCGTTTCGGCGGGCGAACCGGGTGCGCGATCCGGCTCGCCGATTCTTTGGAAAACCGGGCGTGTGGACGTCTCGGAATAATCGTGGATTTGTTCCGGCGAATTCGATCAGGATGATCGGCCGTGGTGGAACCGCATGAGAACGGCGGGGACCGGTGCCGAAGGGCAACCCGTCCCCGCCGTGGGTACCGCCGCGCCCGCGCGGGGCGGCTCCGGACCTAGTTGTGCTGCGACGTACCGCCGTCGACGACGGCGCTCGCGGCGCAGTTGTACGGCGTCGCGGTCTCGTTCTCGTTTTCGCCAGGGGACAGGATCGGGAGGCCGATCCCGTTGAGGGCGTTGCGAATCGGCACCTGGACACCGAGGACGTTGACGTCGTTGCCGCACACGCCAGGGCTCACGTTGACGTTGTGCAGCACGTCGATGTTGTTCAGGTTGATCAGGCCGACCTGGCCGCCGTGATGGCCGTGGTGGCCGGGCGCGGGGTGGTCGGCGGGGGCGGCCATGGCGGCTCCGCCGCCGGCCAGTGCCGCGGCCGCCGCGGCCGTCACGACGAATCCGGCTTTTTTGAGCATGGTTTCTCCCTAACGGTGATGCGGCGGCCGGAGCCGGTAAGTGGGTGCGCGGCCGAACGCTTCCGCACGGAAGTTTTCGGGCCGGGAAGGTTCGTCGAGTTCCACTTCGAGAATTCGACTCGCCGGTGCGCGCTTCGTTCTCGCCTTTATTCGGGCGCCGCATCGAATAGTGGTTTGCTTGGAGTGATGGCGAACATACCCACGGTCGCCGCCGAGCGTCCACGTGGTTCCACGATTGTGTCGGGTCGCGGCCCGCTGACCGGGCGCGCCGTCCCTCGTCCGGGTAGGCGTCCGAGGCGGGCGGGAGCGCACCAAGATCGACAAGAAGTGTTCGGGCGCAACGGATCCAGGGCTCGCGGGCCGGAAGCCCGCCGCCACCGGACGGGGGTGCGGATCAGTGCTCGGCGCGCTCGTACAGGTCGACGATCCGGGTCGGCAGGACGCCCCGTTCGCTCACCGGCAACCCGTTGACCCGCGCCCAGTGCCGGATCCGGCAGTTGTCCACCGTGGTGCCTGACGGCGCCCTGCCGCCGCCCGGCAGCAGCTTGCGGCGGTATCCGCGCAGGTAACGCCCCGCTTCGACATACCGGGCCAGCAACGCGCGGAAGGCCTTGGCGTTCTCGGCGGAGAGGTCTATCCGGTAGCGGGTGCCGTCCAGCTCGAACTGGATCGTCTCGTCGGCTTCGCTGCCGTCGAGATCGTCGACCATCACCTGTGCCACCAGAAAGCCCTCTCCACCCGGCCACGACCGCCCGCGGTGGCGGTGACGGTAGCGAGCGGAACGCCGTGGCCGCGCACGATTCCACCAAGGTGTCGCGGCGCACCCGGCTGGCCACGCCGCCGGTAGTTCGATGGGCTGATCCCGCGGCAGCCCGGCGGGGCGTTCGGGGATAAGCCGCGCGGAAGGTGGGTATGCCTCCCGTGCAACGACGAGTTCATCGAAGTGAGGAGTGCGGAAATGACCACGGCACGGCAACTGATGACCGGCGGGGCCACCTGCGTGCGATCCTCCGACACGGTCCTCGACGCCGCCAACATCCTCGCGGGCTCGGACATCGGCGCGGTGCCGATCTGCGGTGAGGACGACCGGCTCAAGGGCATGCTGACCGACCGCGACATCGTGGTGAAGGTGCTCGCCGAGGGCAAGGACCCGCGCGCGATCAGCGCGGGCGACCTGGCGCAGGGCGAGGCGGTGACCATCGGCGCGGACGACGACGCCGAGGAGATCATGGCGACCATGGCGAACCACCGGGTCCGCCGCCTGCCCGTGATCGACGGGCACCGGCTCGTCGGCGTGGTGTCGCAGGCCGACGTCGCGCGCACACTGTCCAATCCGGACGCCGGAGCCCTGGTCGAGGCCCTTTCCTTCGACTAGACCCGAGGAGAAGACCGCGATGACCCCGAACGTGGTGTGGCACGGCGACGGTGGCTGCCCGACCGTGCTCGTGCTCGACCCCGCCGGTGCCGCGAACCACGGCGAACTGCCAGCCACCTGGCGGGACCTCGCCGAGCGGCGCCAGGTGGTGTGGTGCCGCCTCAGCGAGGACGGCGCCCTTTCGGAGGCGTTCGAGCTGCTGGCCGATCCGGACGTGCTCACCCGGCCGGTGGACGTGGTCACCAGCGGGCCGGTGGCGGGCACCGTGCTCGAACTGGTGAGCAGGCGTCCCGCCGCGGTCCGTTCGCTGCTGCTGGTCGATCCCGCCGCCGAGGACACCGGCGCGCGCGACGACGCCGCGCCCGCGGACGAGCGGTGGGCGGAAAGCGTGCGCTCGGTGCGGCAGGCTGCCGAGGCCGACGGCGTGACGGTCGCGGTGATCGCGCACAGCACACCGTCCGAAGAGGACAGAGTGCCGCCGCCGCTGCCGCTCGGCCACCCCGACGTGGTCGCCGCGGTCGCGCGCACCACGGCGGACCTGGACGAGTCGCCCCGGCCGTGAGCGCCAGGGTTGTGGCCTTCCCGAGACCTCGTTAGTGTTGGCCCCGGTTCAGTCAGCAGCCAACCGCGAAGCGGTGCGGCGCTCATTTCGGACCACTTCCCGCTTCGTTGGATACGGCGAGCGGAAGGGTTCTGTCGATGACGTCACGCGGGCATCGCGAGGTGCTGCGGATCGTGTCCCACCCCGTCACGGATTCGGTGGCGGAGATCGTGCTGACGGGGGAAATCGACCTGTCGACCGCGCCACGGCTCGATGCCTGCGTCGACGCCCTTTTCCGCGGGCCGATGCCGAAGGTCGTGGTGGTCGACATGAACGGTGTCGGGTTCCTCGGCAGCGCGGGGATGGCCAGCCTCCTGCGCGCGCAGGAGCAGGCGCGGAGCTACGACGTGCCACTCCTGCTGTGCGCGGTGCGGGCACAGGTGCGCCGGTCGCTCGTGCTCATCGGCCTCGACGGCGAGTTCGTCTTCCGGGACTCCGTGGAGGAAGCGAAAACGGACTGGGCGGGTACCGCTTCCTGAACGCCGTGAGCCGCCGTTTCGCGGTGGTGCGGGCGGGGTATCCGCACCGCATGAGCCGCAACCTCGAAGGACTTTCGGACAAGGTGCCCGCGACCGGGGGCACGGAAGATCTCGTCAAGGTGGCCTCGGTGCTCGACACCGTGCGGATCGCCGGGAAGGCGGTGCTGCCGACGCTGGCGGGCGGGGTCATCAAGCGCCGCCCGCGCGTACTGGCGGCGGCGCAGAAGCTGCGGCTCGACGGCCCGTCGATCCCGTTGTTCCAGTCGCTGCGCCACCGGTACGGGCCGGGGCCGCTGCGGCTGCGGATCCCGGGCAGGTCGATCGCGGTCGTGCTCTCCGGCGCCGACGTCGGCAGGGTGCTCGAAGGCTCGCCCGCGCCGTTCACCCCGGCCACCACGGAGAAAAAGGCGGCGCTGAGCCATTTCCAGCCGCACGGCGTGCTCATCTCCGAGCAGCCCGAGCGCGGGGAACGGCGCGAGTACGTCGAATCCGTGCTCGAAACCGAGCGGCCGCTGCACGAGATCGCCGCCGCCGCGGTGACCGTGGTCGAGGAGGAAACCGCCGCACTGCTGGAAAACCGCGGCGGGGAGCTGGACTGGGACGCGTTCAACATCGCCTGGTGGCGCATCGTGCGCAGGGTCGTGCTCGGGGACGGTGCCCGCGACGACGACGAGGTCACCGATCTCCTCGCGAAGCTCAGGCGGGACGCCAACTGGGCGTACCTGCACCCCGACAAGGACGAAACGCGCCGCCGCTTCGAAACGCGCCTGCGCGGCCACCTCGACCGGGCCGAGCCGGGCAGCCTCGCGCAGGTGATGGCGACGACGTCCGCGGGTGGCGAGGTGGACCCGGTCGGCCAGGTCCCGCACTGGCTCTTCGCCTTCGACGCGGCGGGGATGGTGACGCTGCGGACGCTGGCGCTGCTCGCGACCCACCCCGAGCAGGACACCGAAGCGCGCGCGGAAATCGACGGTCTCGACCTCGGCGCGCCGCAGGCGCTGCCCTACCTCCGCGCGAGCGTGCTCGACACCGTGCGGCTCTGGCCGACCACACCGGTGCTGCTGCGGGAAAGCACGGCCGAGACGGCGTGGGGCGAGGACACGAAACTGCCCGCGGGCACGGAGTTCCTCGTGTTCACGCCGTTCTTCCACCGCGACGGCGAGTCCCTCCCGTACGCCGACCGGTTCTCACCGGAGAGCTGGCTGGACGGCAGCGCGCAGCGCAAGCCCGCGCTCGTGCCGTTCAGCGCGGGACCGGGGGAGTGCCCCGGCCGCAACGTGGTGCTGCTGGTGGTGTCCACGATGCTCGCGAACCTGGTGCGGGCCAAGCGGTTCCGCCTGGTTTCCCCGCCGCCGCTTTCGCCGGGCGCCCCGCTGCCGCCGACGATCGACAACTTCGGGCTCCGCTTCGCCGTCGCGGAGGCGTGAAGCGGCGAGGTGGTGATGGCTGAGGAGAAGAACCCGTCGCAGGGGCGGTTCGCGCGGATCGTACGGTGGTTCCGGCGGGCCGGTGGTGCCGACAGCTACGAGCGGTACACGCTCGCGCTGGTGTGCAAGAGCGCGCTCGCCGCGACCGTCTCGTGGGTGGTCTCGTACGACCTGATCGACGCGCAGTCACCCGCGTTCGCACCGTTTTCCGCGGTGCTGATCATGCAGGTGACGGTCTACCAGTCGCTCGTGCAGACGCTGCGGTTCGTCGGCGCGGTGTGCGCGGGGGTCGCGTTGCAGGCGGCGCTGGGATTCCTGTTCGGGCCGACCCTGCTGACCTTCGCGCTGGTGGCGCTCATCGCGATGACGATCGGGCAGTGGCGAAGGCTCGGCGCGCAGGGCTCGCAGGTGGCCACGGCGGCGTTCTTCGCCTTCTCCACCTACGTTTCCGCGACCGGCGGCCTCGAACGGGTCGCCCAGCTCGGGCAGATCATCCTCCTCGTGCTCATCGGCTGCGGGGTCGGTGTGCTGGTCAACGTGCTGGTGCTACCGCCGTTGCGGTACCGCAGCGCCGAGTACGGCGTCCAGGCCCTCGCGCATTCGCTGTGCGACCTGCTCGACGACATCCACCCGCCGCTGCGGGAAGGCGAGCTGGGGGAGGACCGGACCAGCCACTGGCGCGAGCGCGCGACCTATCTCGCCCCGGTCGCCGCGCAGGCGCAGTCCTCGGTGCGGACGGCGTCGGAAAGCACCTACTTCAACCCGCGCCGCCGCCTTCGCCGCCATTCGCACCACAACGCTTTCCCGGTGTACCAAGGGGTGATCGACGCGTTCGAGCGCGTCGGCCACCAGGTCGTGTCGATCACGCGCAGCCTCGACCAGTGGCAGGAGAGCGAAGACGGCGACGAGCACCGCGACTTCCTCCGCCGGTACGGAGCCTTTCTCGCCTCGATCACGGAAATCGCGTCCCTGTTCAGCACCATCGACGAGGACCGGCTGGACGAGAAGGCCGCCGAACTGCGCTCGGCCACCGAGGAAGCACAGCGGCAGCGCGACGGCCTCGTCGAGATGATCGAGGACAGCGCGCTCCCCACGGCGGATCCCTCGCACCCGTACGGAATCTTGCTCGCCGAAGCGACCCGTCTGGTGGACGAAGCGCAGCACCTCCGCTCGATGCTGGGGGAGCGGGAAACCACCTGAGTCACCGGACGACGATGGTGTGCTCCCCGCGCGGGACGAGTTCGCCGATCACCGGTGCGCCGGGGATTTCGCCAGCCAGCAGCAGACCACCCGAGGTCTGGGCGTCGGCGAGCAGCAGTGCCTCCGAAGTGTCCACAGCGGACAGATCGGCGGCGGGGGCGACCCAGTCGAGGTTACGCCGCGTGCCGCCGCTGACGTAGCCGTCCCGCAACGCTTCTCGTGCGCCGTCGAGGTAGGGCACCGCCGCCGCGTCGATGACAGCGGTGACGCCACTGGCCCGCGCCAGCTTGTACAGGTGCCCGAGCAGGCCGAAACCGGTCACGTCGGTCGCGCACGAGATCCCGGCGCGCAGTGCGGCGGCGGAGGCGGCGTCGTTGAGGGTGGTCATCGCGGAAACGGCTTCTTCGAAGCGTTCCCCGGTGCTCTTGTGACGGGAGTTGAGCACGCCGATGCCGAGCGGCTTGGTGAGCGACAGCGGCGTCCCGGCACGCCCGGAGTCGTTGCGCAGCAACCGGTCCGGGTCGGCGGTGCCGGTCACCGCGAGCCCGTACTTCGGCTCCGGGTCGTCCACGCTGTGCCCGCCGGCGAGATGGCAGCCCGCGGTGGCGCAGATGTCGAGCCCGCCCCGGAGCACCTCGGCGGCGAACTCGAACGGCAGGGTTTCCCGTGGCCAGCCGAGCAGGTTCACCGCGACGACGGGCCTTCCGCCCATCGCGTACACATCGGACAGTGCGTTCGCGGCGGCGATCCGCCCCCAGTCGCCGGGATCGTCGACCACGGGGGTGAAGAAGTCCGTGGTGGCGATCAGGGCGAGGCCGTCGCGGATCTTCACCGCCGCCGCGTCGTCCCCGTCGTCGAGGCCGACGAGCAACTCGCCCGCCGGGTCACGGGGCGGTGCGCCGGAGAG
Source organism: Amycolatopsis sp. CA-230715 (assembly GCF_018736145.1). Taxonomy (GTDB): domain Bacteria; phylum Actinomycetota; class Actinomycetes; order Mycobacteriales; family Pseudonocardiaceae; genus Amycolatopsis. Next base: position 1,246,083 of record NZ_CP059997.1, on the reverse strand, counting down.
GCCGCGGACGACTTCTTCGAGCTCACCCGGCGGGATCTTGCAGGCACATCCGCCGCCGTGCGCGTACTGCGTGAGTCGGACCGGCATGGCCGCCATTGTGCTCCTCGTGCGAGCGCGCCGCTGTCTTGCGAGGATGGTCACCATGGTGCAAGGAGGCGTATCCGGCCTGGTGACCGGCGCGGTCTTCAAAACCGTTGAACGGCAGGCACTGCCGTTGGCGGGTTCGATTCCCGTCCGCCTCCGCCATGCCTGACCCGCGGCGGCACATCCCGAGGACCGACGCCCTGCTCGGGCGGCCGGAATTCGCCGGCGCGGCAAGGAATCTCGGCCCGTCGGTGGTCAAGGCCGCCGTCGTCGCGGCGCAGGAACGTGCGCGTGCCGGGGAGATCCCGCCGGACGCGGTCGCGAAGGAGGCGTTCGCGGCGTTGCCCGCCACGGCGTCGTCGCTGCGCCCGGTGCTGAACGCCACCGGCGTCCTCGTGCACACCAACCTCGGCCGCGCGCCCCTGTCGGCCGCGGCGCTGGCGGCGGTCGCCGAGGCCGGTGGCAGCACGGACGTCGAGTTCGACCTGGAGACCGGGCAGCGCGCCCGTCGCGGACGAGGGGCGGTCGAGGCGCTTTCGGCCGCGGTGCCGTCGGCTGGTGCGGTGCACGTGGTGAACAACAACGCCGCCGCGCTGCTGCTGTGCGCGATCGTGCTCGCGCCGGGCAAGGAGATCGTCATCGGCAGGGGCGAGCTCGTCGAGATCGGGGACGGGTTCCGCATCCCCGACCTGCTCACCTCCGCCGGGGCCCGGTTGCGGGAGGTCGGCACCACCAACCGGACGAGCGCGGCGGACTACGCGGACGCGATCGGGCCGGACACCGGGTTCGTGCTCAAGGTGCACCCGTCGAACTTCCTGGTCAGCGGGTTCACCGCCGAGGCGGAGGTCGCCGAGCTCACCGGCCTCGGCGTGCCCGTGGTCGCCGACATCGGGTCCGGCCTGCTCGAACCGCACCCGCTGCTCCCCGGCGAACCGGACGCGGATTCGGTGCTGCGCGCGGGCGCCGCACTGGTCACCGCGAGCGGCGACAAACTGCTCGGCGGTCCGCAGGCCGGGCTGCTGCTCGGCGACGCGGATCTGGTCGAGCGGCTGCGACGGCATCCGGCGGCGCGGGCGATGCGGGTCGACAAGCTCACGCTCGCGGCGCTCGAAGCGACCTTGCGCGGTCCCGAAACGCCGGTGCGGGCCGCGCTCGACGCGGATCGGGGATCGCTGCTGGCGCGGGCGGAACGGCTCGCCGGTGCGTTGCGCGACCTCGGTGCCGAGGCGGTCGAGTCGGCGGCGGCCGTCGGGGGCGGGGGCGCGCCGGGCGTCGTGCTGCCGAGCGCGGCCGTGAGCCTGCCCGAGTCCTGCGCGGCCGCGTTGCGGGCGGGCAGGCCGCCGGTGGTGGGGCGGGTGGAACGCGGCCGGTGCCTGCTGGACCTGCGCACGATCGACCCGGCCGCGGACGGGGTGCTCGAAGAGGCGGTGCGCCGGTGCGGGTGGTAGCCACCGCGGGGCACGTCGACCACGGCAAGTCCACGCTGATCAGGGCGCTGACCGGGATGGAGCCCGACCGCTGGTCGGAGGAACGTCGCCGCGGCCTCACCATCGACCTCGGCTTCGCGTGGACGGACCTTTCCGGTACACGGTTCGCGTTCGTCGATGTGCCGGGCCACGAACGGTTCGTGCCGAACATGCTCGCCGGGATCGGCCCGGTGCCCGCGGTCGTGTTCGTGGTGGCCGCGGACGAGGACTGGATGCCGCAGTCCGCCGAGCACCTCGCCGCGCTGGACGCGCTCGGCGTCCGCCACGGCCTGCTCGCCGTGACCAAGTCCGACCGGGCCGACCCCGCCCCGGTCATGGCGGACGCGCTCGGCCGGATCGCCAACACGACGCTCGGCGAGGTCCCCGCGGTCGCGGTGAGCGGGACGGACGGGGACGGCCTGCCCGAGCTGCGGCGGGCGCTGGTCGCGCTCGCGAGCGCACTGCCGGAACCGGACACGGGCGCCGACGTCCGGCTGTGGGTGGACCGCCGCTTCACCATCCGCGGCGCGGGCGTGGTGGTCACCGGCACGCTGACCGCGGGGACGCTGCGCGAAGGCGACGAACTGGTGCTCGGCGGCGGGACGGTCCGGGTCCGCGGCCTGCAGGCGCTGGGCGAAAGCCTGCCCGAGGTGAGCGCGGTCGCGCGCGTGGCGGTGAACCTGCGCGGCGCGGACAAGGACGCGATCTCCCGCGGCGACGCGCTGCTGACCCCGGGTGCCTGGCGGCTGACGACGGAGATCGACGTGCGGGTGCGCGGTGACGATTCCGCTTCGCTGCACCGCGAGCTGGTCCTGCACCTCGGCGCGGCCGCGCCCGCGTGCCGCGTCCGTCCACTGGGGACGGACACCGCGCGCCTCGCGCTGGCGAGCTCGCTCCCGGTGCGGGTGGGGGATCGCGGGCTGCTGCGCGATCCCGGTGAGCACCGGATCCCGGCGGGGATCGAAGTACTGGACGTGCGGCCGCCGCCACTGCGCCGCCGTGGTGCCGCGCGAGCGCGTGCGGCGGAGCTGGCCGGTCCGCCGAAACAGCGCGAGACCTTCCTCCCGGTGGCGGACGCGCGCGCGATGGGTCTCCCGGAATCGGGCGTGCGCGTCGGGGAGTGGCTGGTGGACGAACAGCGGTGGCGCGCGTTGCCCGCCGAAGCCGTGGCGGAGTTCGGAACCTGGCGCGCGGCGCATCCGGTCGAAGCGGGCATGCCTACCGACGCGCTGGCGCGGTGCCTCGGGTTGCCGGACACCGCGCTGCTCGGCGAAGTGCTGTCCGGCACCGGGTTCGTGCGCACCGGGGGACTCGTGCGCGAACCCGGTGCCGCGCTGCCGCCCGCCGTCGATCGCGCGCTCACCGAGCTGGACGCGGAGTTCGAGCGGGCGCCGTTCCAGGCGCCGACCGCGGATCGGCTGCGGGAGCTGCGGCTCGGCGTGAAGGAGATCGCCGCGGCCGTGCGGCTCGGCAGGCTCACCCGGATCACCGGTGACGTCGTGCTCGGCCCCGGCGCGCTCGAACGGGCGTACCGGGTGCTCGCCGGGATCGGCGGCGCGTTCACGGTCAGCCAGGCGCGGCAGGCGCTCGGCAGCAGCAGGCGCGTCGTGGTGCCGCTGCTCGAACGGCTCGACGCCGAAGGGCGCACCGAGCGCGTCGACCCGGAGCACCGCCGCATCGTGCGCTGCGAAGGCTGATACCCGGTACTACCGTTGCGGTATGGGTGTTCGGCGCTGGATCGAGGGCTGGCCGGTGTACCGGCAGCTGACCGGTGACGACCACCTCGGCCGCGCCGCGGCGGCGAAATCGGCCGGATCGCGGCGGTGGCACGCGCGCACCGAGGACGCCGACGAGGTGGTCCGCTCGATCTGCCCGTACTGCGCGGTCGGCTGCGGCCAGAAGATCTACGTCAAAGACGGCGAAATCACCCAGATCGAAGGCGATCCCGATTCGCCGATCTCGCGTGGCAGGCTCTGCCCGAAGGGCTCGGCCAGCAAATCGCTGGTGACCAGTCCCAGCAGGGTCACCGAGGTCCTTTACCGGCGGCCGTACGGCACCGGATGGGAAAGCCTGGCGCTCGACGAGGCGATGGAGATGATCGCGGACCGGGTGCTCGCGACCCGCGAGGAGACCTGGGAGGACCGCGACGAGCAGGGCAGGTGGCTGAACCGGACGCTCGGGTTCGCCAGCCTCGGCGGCGCGACGCTGGACAACGAAGAGAACTACCTGATGAAGAAGCTGTACACCGCGCTCGGCGCGATACAGATCGAAAACCAGGCCCGTATTTGACACTCCGCCACGGTTCCCGGTCTGGGGACCTCCTTCGGTCGTGGCGGCGCCACGACGTTCCAGCAGGACCTGGCCAACGCCGACTGCATCGTGATCCAGGGTTCGAACATGGCCGAATGCCATCCGGTCGGGTTCCAGTGGGTGATGGAGGCGAAGGCCCGCGGCGCGAAGATCATCCACGTCGATCCGCGGTTCACCAGGACGAGCGCGGTTTCGCACGTCCACGCGGCGTTGCGGGCCGGCTCGGACATCGCGTTCCTCGGCGGGCTGATCAAGTACGTGCTGGACAGCGAAAAGGACTTCCGCGAGTACGTGCTGGCCTACACGAACGCGCCCGCGATCCTGCGCGAGGACTTCGCCGACACCGAAGACCTCGACGGCCTCTTCTCCGGCTACGACCCGGAAAAGGGGCAGTACGACGTGTCGTCGTGGGCCTACGAGGACGCCGAGGCGCTCCCGGCGGCCGGGTCCGGCGAACCGGAGCTGCCCGGCGAACACGGCGACCCGCACCAGCGTTCCGCGCGTGCCGAGGCCTACGGCAGCGGCGGCGCGGCGATCAGGGCGAAACCGAAGACCGACGAAACCCTGCGGCACCCGCGCTGCGTGTACCAGGTCCTCAAGCGGCACTTTTCCCGCTACACGCCCGAAGTGGTCGCCGACGTCTGCGGCATTCCCGTCGAACAGTTCCTCGAAATCGCCGAAGCGGTGACCGCGAACTCCGGCCGTGACCGCACCACCGCCTGGGTGTATTCGGTCGGCTGGACGCACCACACCGTCGGCGCGCAGTACATCCGCACCGCGTCGATCCTGCAGACCCTGCTCGGCAACATCGGGCGGCCGGGCGGTGGCATCCTCGCCCTGCGCGGGCACGCCAGCATCCAGGGCTCCACCGACATCCCGACCCTGTTCAACATCCTGCCCGGGTACATCCCGATGCCGCACGCGCACCAGCACTTCGGCCTCGACGAGTTCGTGGCCGCCGACGCGGGCGGCACCGGGTTCTGGGGCAACATGCGCTCGTACGCGGTGAGCCTGCTCAAGGCGTACTGGGGCGAGAACGCCCAGCCGCACAACGACTTCCGCTTCGGCCACCTGCCGAGGCTGACCGGCGACCACGGTACCTACGCCACGGTGAAGAACCAGCTCGACGGGACGTGCAAGGGGTACTTCCTGGTCGGGGAGAACCCCGCCGTCGGCTCGGCCAACGGGAAGATGCAGCGGCTCGGCATGGCGAACCTGGACTGGCTGGTGGTTCGCGACCTGCAAATGATCGAGAGCGCCACGTTCTGGAAGGACGGCCCCGAGATCGAAACCGGCGAACTGCGCAGCGAGGAGATCGGCACCGAGGTCTTCTTCCTGCCCGCCGCCGCGCACACCGAGAAGGACGGCAGCTTCACCAACACCCAGCGCCTGCTGCAGTGGCACCACAAGGCCGTCGAACCACCCGGCGACGCCCGCAGCGACCTGTGGTTCTACTACCACCTCGGCAGGCTGATCCGCGAGCGCCTCGCCACCGGCACCGCTTCGAGGGACGCGCCGATCAGGGAGCTGACCTGGAGCTATCCGACCGAGGGCGCGATCGCCGAGCCGAGTGCGGAGTCTGTGCTGGCGGAGATCAACGGGCACGGGCCGTCGGGACCGCTGTCGTCCTACACGGAGCTGACCGACAACGGCTCGACGAGCTGCGGCTGCTGGATCTACTGCGGGGTCCGCGCGGACGGCCACAACCACGCAGCGAACCGGAAACCCGGCGGCGAACAGGACTGGGTGGCGAGCGGCTGGGCGTGGGCGTGGCCGGCGAACCGGCGGATCCTCTACAACCGGGCGTCCGCGGACCCGGACGGAAACCCGTGGAGCGAACGGAAGAAGTACGTCACCTGGGACGCGGAGCGGGGCAAGTGGACCGGCCCGGACGTGCCGGACTTCGAAGCCACGAAGCCGCCGGACTACGTGCCGCCCGACGGCGCGAAGGCGCAGGACGCGCTGAGCGGGCGCGACCCGTTCATCATGCAGACCGACGGGAAGGCCTGGCTCTACGTCCCGGCAGGGCTCGCCGACGGCCCGCTCCCGGCGCACTACGAACCGTTCGAGTCCCCTGTGGACAATGCGCTTTACGGCCAGCGGGAGAATCCCGCCCGTCAGACGCTCGGCGTCCCGTCGAACCCGTACAACCCGGCGGGCAGCCCGGTTTACCCCTACGTGTTCACCACCTACCGGCTCACCGAGCACCACACCGCGGGCGGGATGAGCCGCACCCTGCCCTACCTGTCGGAGCTGCAACCGGAGTTCTTCTGCGAGGTGTCCCCGGAACTCGCGACCGAACGGGGTCTCGACCACCTCGGGTGGGCGACGATCGTCTCGGCGCGGACCGCCATCGAAGCGCGCGTCCTGGTGACCGAGCGGATCAAACCGCTGCGGGTGCGCGGGCGGACGATCCACCAGATCGGCCTGCCCTACCACTGGGGACCCAACGGGATTTCCCGCGGTGACGCCGCGAACGACCTGCTGTCGGTGGTGCTGGACCCGAACGTGCACATCCAGGAGGCGAAGGCGGCCACCTGCGACATCCGGCCAGGTCGCCGCCCGCGCGGGGTCGAGCTGCTCGATTTCGTGCGGCGGCTCCGGGAAGGCGCCGAAGGAGGGAGGACGGCCGATGGGTGACTCCGGCGGTTACGGCGAGCAGCCGAGGATGGGGTTCTTCACCGACACCTCGGTGTGCATCGGGTGCAAGGCGTGCGAGGTGGCGTGCAAGGAGTGGAACGGCGTGCCCGCCGGCGAACCGGCGGACATGGACCTGCTCGGCATGTCCTACGACAACACCGGCGCGCTCGGCGCGAACACCTGGCGGCACGTCGCGTTCGTCGAACAGCGCGTCCCCGCCGAGCCCACAGCGTCCACAGTGGACACGGTCGCGCTCGGCATGCCGACGGTCGGCGCGCCGTCGCAGTCCGAAGAGGACTCCGGCGTCCGGTGGCTGATGTCGAGCGACGTCTGCAAGCACTGCACGCACGCGGCGTGCCTCGACGTGTGCCCGACCGGCGCGCTGTTCCGCACCGAGTTCGACACCGTGGTGGTGCAGCAGGACATCTGCAACGGCTGCGGGTACTGCGTGCCCGCGTGCCCGTACGGCGTGATCGAGAAGCGGGAGAGCGACGGCCGCGCGTTCAAGTGCACGCTGTGCTACGACCGGCTCGGTTCCGGGCTGGAACCCGCGTGCGCCAAGGCCTGCCCGACCGATTCCATCCAGTTCGGCGAACTCGACGAGTTGCGTCTCCGCGCGGACGAGCGGGTGCGCGCGCTCCAGGACTCCGGTGTCGAAGAAGCCCGGCTATACGGGCGCGATCCCGACGACGGCGTCGGCGGTGACGGCGCGTTCTTCCTGCTGCTCGACGAGCCGGAGGTGTACGGGCTGCCGCCCGATCCGGTGGTGACCACCCGCGACCTGCCCGCGATGTGGAAGCGGGCCGCGACCACCGCGCTCGGTGTCGCCGGCGCGCTCGCGCTGTCGTTCCTCGGCAGGCGCCGATGAGCCCCCGTCGCGAGCGCACGATGGTCGGACGTGCGGGATTCACCTCGTACTACAGAAAGCCGATCCTCAAGGAACCGGCGTGGAAGCAGCCGGACGTCCCGCTGTACCTGTTCCTCGGCGGCGCGGCGGGTGCGTCGGCGTCGATGGCCGTGCTCGCCGAAAGCACCGGGCGGCCGGGCCTGGCGAAGGCCGGCAAGCTCGTCGCGTCCGGCGGTTCGCTCGCGAGCGTCGTCGCGCTCGTCCACGATCTCGGCAAGCCGGCCCGGTTCCTGCACATGTTGCGGGTGCTCAAACCGACCTCGCCGCTGTCGGTCGGGTCGTGGATCCTGGCGCCGTTCTCCGGGCTGGCCGCCGCTTCGGCCGCGTCCGAACTCACCGGCGTCCTTCCCCGGCTGGGCAGGCTCGCCGGGACCGGCGCTGGCGTGCTCGGCCCCGCCATGTGCACCTACACCGCGGTACTGCTCTCGGACACGGCGACCCCGTCGTGGCACGAAGGCCACGAAGCGATGCCGATTCTGTTCGCGGGTAGCGCGCTGACCAGCGCCGCGGGTGCCGCGTTACTCGCCGCGCCCGCGGGAGAGACCGCGCCCGCCGTGCGGGCCGGTCTGATCGGCACCGCCGCGGAACTCGGCGCCAGCCACGTGCTGGAACAGCGTCTCGGCATCGTTTCGGAGCCCTACCGCACCGGACGTGCGGGCAGGTTGCTCAAGGCGAGCAAGGCGCTGACCGTGGCGAGCGCCGGCCTTTCGTTGCTGCGCAAGCGAAGCAGGCTCGCGGCCGTGGTCGCCGGAGCCGGGTACCTCGCGGCGGGGCTGTGCACCAGGTTCGGCGTGTACGCGGCGGGCGTCGAGTCCACAAAGGACCCCAAGTACGTCGTGGTGCCGCAACGGGAGCGGTTGCGGCGTTCCTGACCGCTAGCCGGCGGCCTCGCGTGCCGCGGCCTGGCGGGCGCGGTGGTTGGCGACGTTGGTGCGGTTCCCGCACAGGCCGGGCATGCAGTAGCGGCGGCGGCCGGGGCGGGTGGTGTCGATGAACGCGCCCCCGCAGGTGGGTGCGCCGCAGGCGCGGAACCGTCCTTCGCCGAGCGCGTGCACGACACCGAGGACGCCGACGCCGCAGAGCACCGAAAGCGCGTCGGAAACGGTGGCGCCGGAGCGGAGCGGGATGACCCAGCGGGCGCGGTCGTCGAGGGTGACGCCACCGGCGGGGGAGGTGAGCGCGGTCGCCCCGGTGACGAGGCGGTCGCGCTCGGGGTGGTCGATCAGGTCGCGCACCGTGCCGCGCAGCGCGTGGACCGCCCGCAGGTCGGCCTGCCGGGCGCGGCGGGCCAGGTCGCCGAGACCGCCGGTTCCGTGCAGGTCGGCGAACGCGACCAGGGCGGGCAGATCGGGCAGGTGGTCGTCGCCGTGCCAGACCTCGGCGGCGGTGTTGACCAGTTCGGTCGCGATGCCAGCCGACTCCACGTAATCGTCTAACGCCACTTGCATCCCTTACGGTCCTCTCTTAGGCTAACGGCGAGTTTACCCCTTACGTGGTTCTTGGGAGGCCTCGCCCGTGCTCGGCTCCGAGATCGACGCCGTGGTGTTCGACGTGCTCGGCACCCTCGTCGACGAACCCGCCGGTATCCGCGCCGGTATCCGCGGCTCCGTCCCGTCGCTCACCGATCCCGCCGTCGACGAGCTGGTGCGGTTGTGGTTGCGGCACAGCGAAAGCGAGCAACAACGCATCGTCGACGGCACTCGCCCGTACGCCGGCAGCGACGCGCTCGATCGCGAGGCCGCCCAGCTCGTCGCAGACGCCGCCGGAGCCGGAGATCCCGGCGCGCTCGCGCTGTCGGGGCGGCGCCTGCCCGCCTGGCCCGACACCGTGCCCGGCCTCGCCCGCCTCGCCGAGCACTTCCCGTTGATCGGGCTCTCCAACGCCAGCAAGGCGGCACTGCTGAGGATCAACGCCCACGCGGGCCTGCGCTGGCACCAGGCGCTTTCCGCCGAGGACGTGCGAACCTACAAGCCCGACCCGGCCGTGTACGAACTGGCCGTCGCCGTGTCCGGGGTGCCGCCGGAGCGGCTGCTGATGGTCGCCACCCACGCGTGGGATCTGCGCGGTGCGCGGAAACTCGGGCTGCGCACCGCTTACGTCACCCGTACGGTCGGCGACGCGCCGACGTCCTCGGACCGCTTCGACCTCCACGCCGAGGACCTCGCCGACCTGGCCCGGCAGCTCGGCATTCGATGACGCTCAGGTGTGGCGCGCGCCGAACTGCCAGCGCATCAGCGCGGGCCCGGAAGTGCCCCAGTACTCCTCGAGGTCGATCTTGCTGTTGCTGCCCTGGTCCTGCGGAGCCAGCGCGTACCCGGTGAACGCGGAATTGGCCGGGGTGATCGTGTAGGTGTCGGTGTTGCCGTTTTCCACCACGCGCCACCGCTGGGACGATTTGCTCGCGTCGCAGGCGTACACCCGGACGTGGCCGTGTTTCCTGGCGTTTTCGGCGGGCAGGGTCAGGCAGACGCGTTCGCCGCTGTTGATGGTGGCCGTCTGGATCGAATAGGGAAGGTGGTGCCCGATGACCTGGACGAGTGCCGAAATTCGCGCTAACGAGGAGGCGGAATGGGCCATCCGGGTCGGCCGAAAACCGGGAAATGAAAGACTTTCGTGGGCTACGGTGCCAGTCGTGGACGCGAACGCCTGGGTGGCCGACACCCGAACCTCCTACGACACGGTCGCCGCCAGCTACGCCGACGTGGTGCGCGACGCGCTGGCGGAGCAACCGTACCTGCGAGCGGCGCTGGGCCTGTTCGCCGAGCAGGTGCGGGCCGCCGGAGGCGGGCCGGTGGCCGACGTCGGCTGCGGGCCCGGTGCGATCACGGCGCACCTGCACGGTCTCGGCATCGACGCCTTCGGCATCGACCTGTCGCCGGGAATGGTCGAGGTGGCCCGGCGCGATCACCCCGGCCTGCGGTTCGAGGTGGGCTCGATGACGGATCTCGCGCTGCCCGACGCCTTGGTGACGGGGCTGCTCGCCTGGTGGTCGTTGATCCACGTGCCCGATGACGAGGTGCCCGCCGTGCTCGCGCACTTCCACCGGGTGGTGCGCCCCGGTGGGCCGGTGCAGCTCGGGTTCCACGTCGGCGACGAGGCGGAGCTGAAGACGCAGGGCTACGGCGGGCACCCGATGCGGATCCACGTCCACCGCCGCCCGGCGGAGCGAGTGGCCGCTTGGCTGCGCGACGCCGGGTTCGACATCGAGGCCCAGTTGTCGTTGGGGCCCAACGAAAAGCCCGCCGCAGTCCTTTTCGGACGACGGACGTGACGCTCAGTGCCGCAGTTCGGCGCGCAGGAGCGCCGCCTCGCGCACGATGCCGTCGGGTGGCGCCGTGGTCCCGCCGTCGGTGATCACGTAGACGACCCGTCCGCGGTCGCCCCGGCCTCGGCCCCACGCGGCGCTGGACGGGCCGGCGAGTGCGGGATCGAACGGGTCGCCCGCGAGGTGGCGCGGCTCGCCGTTCCGGGGCGCGAGCGGGACGAGGTCGACCGTGTTGGCCCGATGCCTTGTCAGGTAAGCGAATCCGGCGTCCTCGTCGATGCAGAAGTCGTCGGCGTTGTCGATGGTGGCCACGAGTTCCGGAGCGCCCGCGGGGTCGAGCGTCGTGGGGTCGACCGGGACGCGCATGAAGACCTGTTGCGCGGTCGAGGTGTACCAGAGGTAGCCGGAACGGGCGCCGTAGCGAACCCCGTTGACGCCCGGTTGCGGCGGGGGCGGGACGTCACTGGCGGGGTTCATCTCCATCGTTTCGTGGGCGAGCCAGATCCTCGCGGCGCCCTCGGCGAGATCGACGCGCCAGATGAACCCGGCGAAACAGTCGGCGACGAGCAGCACCCCGGGACCGAGCAGGCAGCTGCCGTTGAGCCCGCGCGCCCGGTCGTCGAAGGTGAAGACGATCTCCGGCGACACCGGGGCGCCCGGTGTCCAGCCGGTGAGGTCCACGCGCGCCAGGTGGGACTCGTGCGTGGTGTAGGCGTCGCTGAGGTTGACGATGAACACGTCCGGTCCGATTTCGGCGATGCCGGTGACGAGGTGGCCGAAGGTGCACACCAGGACCGGTCCGGTCTCGGTGACGCACCAGAGTTCCTTGTGCCGCAAGGCGGTGACCAGTACCGAACCGTCGCTCCGGACGGCGAGGTTCTCCAGGAAGTAGTGCTCGGGGAAGCGCGCGACCGTGGTCAGCGCGAGCTCGGGGTTCGCCACGGGGGAGGTCCTTCCGTTAAAAGAGAACGGACGTCCGCTTTTTTTCAAGGTAAGCTCCGCTCCGATGACTTGTCAACCGGATGAGCGGGAAGGGGGGCCATGCCGCGGGTGAGCCAGCAGTACAAGGACGACCAGCGTGCCCAGATCTTGGACGCGGCGCGGCGGTGCTTCGTCCGCAACGGTTTCCACCAGACGTCGATGCAGGACGTGTTCACCGAGGCGGGCAAGTCCGCGGGCGCGGTCTACCGGTACTTCCCCAGCAAGGAAGCCATGATCGTGGCCACCGCCACGCAGAACCTCGAAGACGTGGGAGACGTGCTGCGCGCCGCGGTCGCGGCCGGGACCGGGCGGGGGCTCGGGCCGGTGCTGGCCGAGCTGCTGGACGCGGTCGCCGCCCGGCACGCCGAGCACCAGCTCGCCGCGGTGGCGCTGATGGTCTGGTCGGAGTCCCTCCGCGACCAGGCGCTGGCCGACCGGCTCCGGGAAAGCATCGCCGCGATGAGCGCCGACCTCGCCGATCTCGTCCGCGAGCGCCAGCAAGCCGGGGACTGGGCGGGCGGGGCCGCCGATCAGGTGGCGCCGGTGCTCTTGTCGATCCTTCCCGGGTTCTTGCTCACCCTGGCCCTGCGCGGTCCGCGCGCGGTGTCCGGTTTCCCCGACGCTGTTCGCGCGTTGTGGCCTGCCTGATCGGCTAGCAGGCCGCGCACTTCCTCGGCGAAGAACAGCGCGGGATCGAAGTCCATCCCGGTGAAATGGCCGGCGAGTTCGAGCGAGAGGACGCCGTGGATCCGCGCCCAGAACGACAGGGCGCGGCGGAGGATCGCCGGTGGGACCGAGGCGCCGCCCGCCCACCGGCAGTGGGTTTCGAGGTGGGCGTCGAACGGCGACACCGCGCCCGGGGTCAGCGCGGCGTGGGCGTCGATCAGCACGGTCATGGTTTCGAACGAGAGCCCGGTGGTCTCTTCGGGCGCGTGGTAGCCGGGGACCGGCGTGCTGTAGACGAGGAAGTACCGGTGGGGGTCGGCCAGCGCCCATTCCCGGATCGTGCCCGCCAGCCCGATCACGTCGGCGCCGCCGTCATAGGCCAACCGGACCGCATCGGCGAGGCTCCGGTACGCGTCGCGGACGAGTTCGGTGATCAGTTCGTCGCGACCGGCGAAATACCGGTACAGCGCGGGTCCGCTCATGCCGAGCTGCTTCGCGATCGCGTTGAGGGACAGCGCCCCCGTCACGGCCAGTTGCTCCCACGCGTGGTGCTTGATCTCCGCGCGCATCCGGGTCCGGTGGTTCGAGTCCATGGTTCTGCCTCCTTGCCAGGAGTTAGAGGCTATCACTTTAACTATTGACACTCACGACGTGAGAGTTATAGCGTCTAACTACAGCGAGTCCCGCTAAGACACGAGGAGACCTGACATGTCCCGCTCGACCACTTCGCCCCAGTCCCGCGCCCGCCGTGCCGCCCTGCTCGCGATCCCGCTGGCCGTCGGCATCCTCGGCGTCTCCGTCGCACCGGCCCAGGCCGCACCGGTTCAGCACACGACCGCCCCGCTGACCTGCCGAGGCGAAGCCGTCGATCCCGCCGCCAAGATCAAGTACCGGACCGAGGCCGTCATCACGGCGCCGCTGAGCACCATCTGGCGGTTGCAGACCGACGTGGCGCGCTGGCCTTCGTGGCAGGCGCCCGTCACGAGCATGAAGCGCCTCGACCCCGGTCCGCTCCGGCCCGGCTCGCGGTTCCGGTGGACCACGCCCGCGCCGCCCACCGAGACCACGCCCGACACCACGCTGACCATCACCTCCACGGTCCACCAGCTCCAGCACGGCAAGTGCGTCCGCTGGAGCGGCCCCGCGATCGGGGAAGGGCTGCGTATAGACAACGGCGTGCACGTCTGGAACTTCACCAAGGTCCGCGGCGGCGTGCTGGTGCGCACCGAGGAGACCTGGACCGGCGCGCAGGTCGAAGCCGACGTGCCCACCGCCACCCGCTACCTCGGCGCCGGACTGGAGGCGTGGCTGGGCGATCTCAAGGCCGCCGCCGAAGCCGACCCGTGCCACCACCGGGACGACCGCTGACCGTTCGCCGGAAAACCCTTGCCCGCAACCAGAACCACGACATCGAGGAGTACGAAATGACCGCCACCACCCTCCACCACGAACGTGCGGGCACCCGCCCGGTTTCGCGGTCCGTCATCATCTCGGCCTTGGCCGTGCCGGTCCTCGTCCTCGGCCAGTTCGCGATGATCGCCATCGTCCCGGTCGCGCTCGTGCTGATCGGCACCCTGCGCGACGCCCGTCTCCGCGCGCTTCGCTGGTGGGCCGCCGCGCTCACCGCGGCCTACGCCACCCCGCTGGCGCTCTGGGCGATCGGGCCCGAGCGCGCGCCGAGCCTGTCGAAGGACATGCACCCGGTGTTCGCCGCGGCCGTCAGCGTCACCGCACTCGCGGTCGCCATCGCGTACCACCTCCTGCGGCGGAAGAAGACCGTCGACTGACCCGCGTGCTCCGAGCCCGGCCAGGCGTCCGCGCCGGGCCGGGCTCAGGCGCGCTTGGCGGCCTGCATGTCGCCGACGACCTCGGTCACCATGCGGATCGACGCGGCGTCGAGCACGTTGCCGAATTCGATGACCGCGACGCGTCCGTCCAAACGGGACTTCAGCTCGGGCAGTTCGCTCGGGATCACCACGAGATCGACGCCTTCGATGTCCCGGTCTTCGACACCGTCGAGGACCTCGATGTTGCGGATTCCGGACTGGGTAAGCGAATCCCGGATGCTGACGGCCTGGTCCTCTGTGGAGTACCAGATGCCGACGGTCCGGTCTTCGGGCACCGAAGCGATCTTCACCAGGGTCTGCACGTGCGGCGCCACCACGATCGCGACCACCTCGGTTCCCCGCCGCCACTGGCCGCGGACCTCGGCGAGGTGGAAGAACGTCGTGAGCACGAGGTCGGCTTGTTCGCCCGCCGCGTCGAATTCGCCGAGCACGAGCGGTTTCACCCTGATGCCGATGCGCTCTTCGAGTTCGCCGGCGAAGTACTTCGCGCGGTCCTCGTTGCACTCCACGAACGAAACCTTGAGGAGATCGTCTTCGGCGCGCACGGCGAGGCCGGTCATGAGCGACTGGATCTCGGCGGCGGACAGGCCGAGGTCGATGCACTCCCGTGCCGCCGCTTCGAGTATCGCCCTGGCCCGGTCGCGCGCCGGCGAGCTTTCCCGCGCCGGGCCGGGCCCCACCACGGTCGTCCCGCCGCGCCCTCGGCTTTCGACGAGGCCCAGTTCGCTCAGTTCCGCGTACGCGCGGGCCACCGTGTTGCGGTTGATGTGCAGGTTGTCCGCGAGTAGCCGGGCGCTGGGCAGGGTTTGCCCCGCCCCGAGATCGCCGGTCTCGATCATGAACGACAGCTGGGTCACGATCTGGCGGTAGATGGGCACATCGGACTGACGGCTCACCTGGATGTCGCTGTCCACCACCGCACTGTAGTTCAGCCGGGCGCGGTTGACCCATCGGCATTAGACCTAGTTCAATAGGTCTTATTTGGCCCATGCTGCTGAGACGGGAGCGGAGATGGACGAGCAGAGCTTCTGGCGTTCCGCCACGAACCACCTGGTCAGGTACGGCGGTTCGTTCTCGCCGCGCATCATCGAGCGCACCGCCGGGTCGTACGTCTACGACTCCGAGGGGCGGGCGATCCTGGACTTCACGTCCGGGCAGATGAGCGCGCTGCTCGGGCATTCGCACCCCGACGTCGTCCGCGCCGTGGCCAAGGCGGCGGGCAGCCTCGACCACCTCTATTCCGGGATGCTGAGCCGTCCCGTGATCGAGCTCGCCGAACGGCTCGCCGATTCGCTTCCCGCACAGCTGAGCCGGATGTTGTTGCTCAGCACCGGAGCCGAGGCGAACGAGGCCGCCGTCAAGATGGCCAAGCTGTACACCGGGAACTACGAGATCGTGGCCTTCGACCGGTCGTGGCACGGGATGACCTCGGGTGCGGCGGCGGCCACGTTCTCCGCGGGACGGCGCGGCTACGGGCCCCCGGCGCCGGGCACCCTCACCCTGCCGACGCCCAACGCCTACCGCTCACCGTTCCGGCACCCCGACGGTTCCTACGACTGGGAAACCGAACTCGACTACGGTTTCGCGCTCGTCGACCGGCAGTCCTCCGGCAGCCTCGCGGCCTGTCTCTTCGAACCGATCCTGTCCTCCGGCGGGATCATCGAACTGCCCGACGGCTACCTCGCGCGGCTGCGGGACCTGTGCGCGGCACGGGGAATGCTGCTCATCGCGGACGAGGCGCAGACCGGGCTGGGGCGCACCGGAACCATGTACGCGTTCGAACGCGACGGGGTCGTCCCCGATCTGCTGACCCTGTCGAAAACGCTCGGCGCCGGGCTGCCAGTGGCGGTGGTGATGACCTCGACGGAGATCGAGCAGGTGTGCCACGACCGCGATTTCCTGTTCTACACAACGCATGTCTCGGATCCGCTCGCGGCTTCCGTCGCGTTGACCGTGTTGGACGTGCTGGCGCGCGACGGCCTGGTGGAGCGGGCGCAGGTGCTGGGCAAGGAGCTGGCCGACCGGCTGCTGGAGCTTCGCGACCGCTTCGAGGTGGTGGGCGACGTGCGGGGACGCGGTCTGCTCCAGGGGATCGAACTGGTGGCGGACAAGGAAAGCAAGGCACCGGCCGACCGCCTCGGCCGGGCCGTGACCGCCGCCTGCCTCGACCGCGGGCTGCACATGAACATCGTGCAGCTGCCCGGGATGGGCGGGATCTTCCGCATCGCCCCGCCCTTGACGATCGACCGCGCCGATCTCCACGCCGGTGTCGACAAGCTGGCGGCGGCGTTGTCCGAAGTCCTTACCGGAGCGGCGTTTCCCAGCTGAGGTGGTACTCGTGTGTCCATCGTGGATCGCCGATTTCGGCGCGCCCGGTGGCCATGGCGATGATCTTCTCGACCCGCTCCCGGCGTTCCTGTTCGAAGCGGCTCAGCGCGGACGGCGGTTCGAGATCGCGGAGGCACTGCCCGAGCACGACCGCGTCTTCGATGGCGAGGCAGCCGCCCTGCTCCGAGGCGGGCGGGGCGGCGTGGGCGGCGTCGCCGATGACGACCATGCGGTCGGTGTGCCAGCGCGGCAGGTGGTGCAGCGCGCGGTCGTCGGAGGCCCTGATCCGGGTGGCGGCGGCGAGGATGCGCGCGGGAATGTCGTCGTGGTCCCAGTTCCGGAGCAGTTCGGTGCGCCAGTCCTCGGTGCCGGGGCCGGGGGAGGGGAGTGGTTCCGGCGTTTTGATGTTGGTGAAGAAGAAGATTTCACCGGTGTCCGGGTCGTCGAGGTGGGCGAGCCAGTGCGCGGGGCCGCGGTAGCTCCGCAGCTGGGCGGGTGCCGGGGGAACGTCCGCGGCGGGCGCGTACCCGTAGACGGTGCGGGATCCGCGGTGTTCCGGTGCCGGTGCGGCCGGGTCGATGACGGTGCGGATGGTGGACCACGTCCCGTCGGCGCCGATCAGCACGTCCCCTTCGAGCTGGCCGCCATCGGCCAGTAGCGCCCGCACGCCGTCACCGGTGGGCGCGGCATCGACGACGCGCGCACCGTGCCGGACGGTGGCGCCCCGCCGCGCGGCCTCGTCGCGCAGGGCACCGGCCAGGTTGGCCCAGGTGATGAACCGGGCGCCGAGGCCGCGATCGGGCAGCGGGTCGGAGAGCGCGCGCCGCACGAGCACTTCCCCGTTCAGTTCCCGCCGTTCGACGTGCTCGACGGGAAACGACACGCCTGCCACGCGATCGAGCAGGTCGAGCGCGGACAGGGCGTCCAGGCCGTTGGGGTTCAGCCGGAGGAACGAGCCGAGGCCGTCTTCCTCGGGGCGTTGTTCGAGCACCGTGACCGCGAAACCCGCCTGCAGCAGCGCGAGTGCCGCGGAGTGCCCGGCGATCCCGCCGCCGACCACGATTGCGTTGCGCACCATACGTTTCGACCCACCCTGTCCCGCTGAAGATCCTTCCTCGCCACCATACGGCTGTCGCGCCACGGCTGCCGCGCCGACGCACGTGCGCGAGCTGGTGCTGGACCCGCTCACCGCGCCGACCTGGCGTGATCCTCGTGCCCGGTCAGCTGAATCCGCAACGGGTTCGGCGCAGATGCGGCCATCGGGCGCGCTGCTGTCGCCCGTGCACCCCGCAGATCAGATGAATCCCTCGGGGTCGTCGGTGTAGGTGCGGCCGTCCGGGGTGGTGATGGTGGTGACGCCGTTGGCGTCGGTGTGGAATTCCCAGCCTGGTTCGTCACGCAGGCCGTGGTGCACCCGGCAAAACGGCCGGATGTTGATTTTGTCGGTGCCGCCGCCCTCGCTCCAGGGCTGTGCGTGGTCGAGGTCGGAATACTGGGCGGGCCGGGAACATCCCAGCATGCAACAGGTGCGGTGCAAGACTTGCACGTATTTGCGCATCTTTTTCGACGGCCGGTAACTCTTGCGGCCCATGTCGATCGGCAACCCGGTCATCGGTTCCGACACGATGCGGTTCCAGACGGAGTTGGTGTCGAAGGCGATCTCGCGGGCCATCTCGGGTGAGATCTCTCCGCACCCGGCGAGTTCGCCCGGGTTGTTCCGCATGCCCATCAGGGTCGGGAGGTCGATGTAGACATAAATCTGTGCTTTCGGTTTACCGCCGCACTCCCCGCCCAGGCAGCGTTCCACCAGTGCATCGACCCGGAGCTGATCCATGGTGCGCTTATCGCCCTTGCGCTTCTTCTCCAACGCATCCCGATCGCAGGCGGCGTAGATGGCCTGGGCACGGTCGGAGGGCAGTTCGGCGAACAGGGTCGACGATCCGTGATCCCCATGCCGGATCTCCAGCATCCGCGCCGCCGCCTTCGCCCGCCGCCGCGCCTCATATCCTTCCGGGTCGATGCGCATCAGCAGCGTGTTGACCATTCGCCGCAGTGAAGCCGAGTTCTTGTTCTCGAACTTCACCCGCGCATCCACTTCCCGCGCCACCTCCCGGGACGCGCAGGCGGTGGCCTCGAACACCTTCGCCGCCATGCCCTCGTCAATGACCCCGTTCTCCAGGGCTTCGAGGGTGCGGGGCAGGTATGCGGTCAACGCGTCAGCGAGCGCCGCCTTCCGCTCCGCCCCCGCCTGGGTGCAGTTGCACGACAACGCCACCCAGGCAAGCACCGATCTTCGAGACCGCACCTGTCTCATCTGCACAATTTGCCGCAGCAACATCGCCTGCCCATATCGAGACCACCTCTTCCAATGCTCCGCAGAATCAGCAACAACCCGCTCTTCAGACTTCTCTAATACGTCCACAAAACAATTCTACCGCTCAATCCATCACCCGATCGGGTACAGAAATGATCACAACCTGCCACAACGCGCCCACAACGACACCGCAGGCCAAAAAACGAACGGGACCGTCAATGCGTCGGGGACGCTACCCCAAGGCGACCAAGGGTTTTCGTTCCGTTGGCAACTGCCGCTGGTGACCAACGACGGAACCCGCACCGAGGAGCGGCAGTTGCCAACGGCGCGCCGCAGGCGTGCCTGAAACTTTCACCGTGCCCACCAAACACGCGAGCAAAACCCAAAAACGCGAGCAAACCAAAAATGCAGCCCCCAATTTCCACAATACATGAAGGGTCTGTCAGAAGGAGGAAGTCGGGCGGACCGTACCCCCGGCCCGGGAGCGCACCCCAGTGCGAACGACAGCCGTCACCGGCAGGCTTCCCCGGACACCCTGCCAGGAAGGATCGGAAATGCCGTCACGGATGCTCAGCAGAGCCACAGCGATAACCCTCGCCGCAACCACGATGGCACTAGCCACCGCAGCACCGAGCACCGCAGCACCAGGAGCCGCAGCACCAGGAGCAGCAGACGAGGCACCGAGAATCACCTGGGCCCCGTGCCCGGAACCACCCACGACCCCACGAACCAACAAGCTCGAATGCGGAAAACTCGACGTTCCCGTGGACTACTCCAGACCAGACGGCGCGAAGATGGAACTCGCGGTCTCACGGCTCCGCAGCGGAAACCCGGCGAAACGGCGGGGCGCGCTCCTGGTCAACCCCGGCGGCCCCGGGGCACCCGGACTGGACCTGCCGGTGGTGGTCGCGAACCGGAAGGTGCCGGAAAGCCTGCTGGACACCTACGACCTGATCGGGTTCGATCCGCGCGGCGTCGGCCACAGCACCCCGGTCACCTGCAAGCTTTCACCGGAGCAGCAGGCGGCCGCGTTCGGGACCTACGCGCACGGACCGGCCGACGTGATCGCGCAAGCCGGGCGGGCGGAGGAAATCGCGAAGCAGTGCGCCGCCAACGGTGGGACGAATCTGCCGCACCTGACCACGAGGAACACCGCGCGCGACATGGACCGGATCCGGCAAGCGCTGGGGGAGCGGCGGATCTCCTACTTCGGGACCTCGTACGGAACTTATCTCGGCTCGGTGTACTTGGCGCTGTTCCCCGGCAAAGGCGACCGGTTCCTCCTCGACAGCGCCGCCAGTCCGGAAATGGTGTGGCGGGAGCAGTTCCGGAACTGGGGGCTCGGCATGGAGCTGCGCTTCTCCGACTTCGCCCGGTGGGCCGCCGCCCGGCACGACGCGTACCGGTTGGGGCACAACGAAAACGAGGTGCGGCAGACGTACTTCGCGATCGCCGCCGCACTCGACGAGAAACCGGTCGGCGGGTTGAACGGGGACGGATTCCGGCAGACGACCCGCTTCCAGCTCTACGCGGACGAAGCATTCCCCGCCCTCGCCCAGCTTTGGCGGAACCTCGCCGACGGCAAGGCGCCAACCGGCGCCCCTTCGCTCGGCGACAACTTCGTTTCGGCCTACCTCGCGGTGACTTGTGGTGACGTCCCGTGGCCGAAGTCGATCGAGCACTACCAGCGCGCGGTCCGGACCGACCGGTGGCGGTACCCCATGGTCGGCGCCATGACCGCGAACATCACCCCATGCGCGCGATGGCCGTTGGCACCGAAGGAAAAGCCCACCGAGATCACCGGTGACGGCGGGGCCGACGTCCTGATCCTGCAGAACCTCCGCGACCCGGCCACGATCTACGCCGGTGGCGTCCAACTGCGACACGCGCTCGGGAACCGGGCCAGGCTGGTCACGATCGACCAAGGCGGGCACGGCGTCTACCCCGGCCGCAACGCGTGCGCGGACGAACTGGCCACCGCGCATCTCGTCTCCGGAACGATGCCGTCGCAGGACCGGTTCTGCGCCGCGCAACCGGGCTCACGGCCAGCGTGACACTTCGGGATACCACGGGGATGGCCGGTCCTGCCCGAGCTGTTCGGCCAGCAGCGGGTGATCGGTGAACGCGTTGTGGCCGGTGCTCGCGACGATCCCACCCGGTCAGGCCGGACCACGCCGGTCCTACGTCGCATCGACGCCAGCCGGGCGGTGGCTTGGCCTGCCGAGCAACAGGAACGGCGGTCAAGGCCGTCCGGCTGGACGTGGAGCTGACCGTCCAGGTCCACCCCCGCGCGGATCCGGTGGTCCGCACGCATCGCGCCGATCGAGTTGGCTCCGCCCACCGAATGCCCCACCATCGCGACGCGCCGCGGATCGATGAGCCCCGCCCAGGCGGAATCGGGCCCGGTGAGCCGGTCGAGCACGAACGAACACGTCGGCGGCGCGGTTGCGCACCGTGGTGAACACGTCCGAGGACACACCGGGCACCTCGATCGCGGTCACCAGCGCCGCGGATTCCTGCGGGGTCAGGTACGCCGCGCGGCGGCCGGAGACCCGGCAGCGCCGGGTACCATCGGGCAGAACCCTTAGGCAGACCCGGAAAAACGCTGCTACGGCAACCAGAAGTCGACGGCGATCTCGTGCGTCCGTTCGCTGAAGACACCGCTCGGGTTGGCGTCGTGCAGGAGCTGCCGCAGCTCGGTTTCGAACTCGGCCAGCCGATCGCCGAACAGGTGGGGCGCCGAGCTGGACAGCGAAAAGACCCCGGCGACGATGTCGTCCACGGCGCGCGTGACCACGCGGCCGGGGACCTCGATCCGCCTCGGCCCGGTGAATCCGGCGGCACGGTAGATCTCGTCCTCACCCGAAGCCGTGCCTTCCGGAAGACGGCCGAGGCCCGCGCGCCGCACCGGGCCGAGGTATCGGCGCACCAGTTCCGCGACCGACGAATGCGGTGGCCGGGGATGGGGCAGCTCGTCACCGGTTTCGGTGCCGCGCTGCGTCGTGGCGTGGACGTGCGCGCAGGCACCGCCGTCGGCGAGCATTCCGCGCACCGCCGCGGCGACCGCGGGACGATTTAGCCAGTGGAACGACTGGGCGAACGTCACCAGCCGGAACGTGCCCAGTCCCGCGGGCAGTTCCTCGGCCCGCCGGTGCACCCATCGGATGTCCCGCGCACCGGTCTCAGCGGCGAACCGGCTCGCCTCGGCCAGCATGTCGCCGTCGGCGTCGAGCCCGATCGCCTCCTCGAAGAACCCGGCCAGCGGCAGGGTCAGCGAACCCGGCCCGCAGCCGATGTCGAGGAGCCGCCCGGAACCGCCGAGGCCGAGTTCGGCCGCCATGGCCCCGGCGAGTGCTGCCGGATAGGGCATGCGCCCTCGCGCGTAGTACGCGGCGCTGCCGGAATACAGCGACGAATCCCATTCCATAGTGGACTCAGTCCTCGCACAGGCGCCATGCGGTGAGGGCGAGACGGGCCCTGACCAGGCCGGTCGGTTCGGTGAGGTCGATGCCGAGCGCCTTGCCGAGCTGGTCGAGCCTGCGGGCGACGCTGCTGTGGTGCAGGTGCAGGAGATCGGCTGCCCTGCGCTGGGAACCGGTGGCGCAGTAAGCGTCCACAGTGGCCAGATCATCGGGATTGCCCGCCAGCCGGGCGATCGCGGCCACGTCGGCGTTGGTCCGCGCGTGCTCCGGCGGCACCTGGGCGAGCAGCGCCAGCGCCCCCAGGTCGTCGTGGTGGACGACCGGCTGGCGCGCGGTGGTGAAGCGGAGCGCGGTGCGGGCCTCCCGCCACGACCGGTCGGGGCGTTCCGCGGCGCCGACGCCCGCGCGCACGTCCGCCGGGATCGCGTCGACGTCCAAGGTGGTGGCCAGTACGACGCCCGCGTCGGCGACCGGCGCGGCCTTCACCGGGCGCGCCGGGCAGACCAGGCAGGCGATCTGGTCGAGCGGGACCGCCGAGCGCACGGCGAGCACGCGGACCGGCAGCTCGGCGGCGAAACCCAGCAGGCGCAACGCCCTCGCCCGCGCCGCGTCGTCGCTGCCCGAGCTGATCACCAGTTCGACGAGCGCGGGATCGGCCATGGTGGTGCGTGCCGGGCCGTACCGCTCGACGACCGTGGCCGCGGCGATGGCGAGCCGGTCCAGCAGCGCTTCGTCGAGCGGGCCCGGTTCGCCGCGGCGTTCCAGCCACACCGTGCCGATCTCCTCCTCGTCGAGGGTGATCGGCACCGTGCTGGACACCGGTGACGCCGGGGCGGACGGCTCCCTGCCGTCGGGCGCGACGCGGATCGTCCGTCCCGAGCCGTGGAGCCGGATCCCGGTCACGCACTCGGCGAGGCCGGCGGAGGCGCGGGCGAGCGCGGGCAGGTCCACCCGCCGCCGCATCAGCGTGTCGTAGAACATCACCACGCGGATCGCGCCTTCGACGTCCGGGTCCAGGTTCGACAGCCGCTTCGCCAGTGCCTCCATACCGCGAGGATAGCGACGATCGGCGCGCCATCCGGCCGGATGTGCGACGGATGGCGGCCGATCCGGGCGGCGATCGGCGCCAGGATGGTCGGCATGGACCCCGAACTCGAACCGTTCATCCCGCTGTTCCCCGAGCTCGACCTGGCCGACCCGCCCGCCGCGCGGGCGGTCTACGCCGAGCTGGCCGCGTCGAAACCGCTGCCGGAAAACCCGGGCATGGTCGTCGAGGACCACCTGGTACCGGCCGACCCGGCCGTCCCGGTGCGGGTCTACCGGCCGCGCGACGCCCGCGGCGCGGTCGTCTGGCTGCACGGCGGCGGCTGGATGATGGGCGACCTGGAGACCGAGCGGCCGTTCGCCAGCTGGATCGCGGACGGCTCCGGCGCGGTGGTCGTCTCGGTGGACTTCCGGCTCGCCCCCGAGCACCCGTTCCCGGCGCCGCTCGACGACGTCTACGCCGCGCTGGTCTGGACCGTCGAGCACGCCGCCGACTGGGGCGTCGATCCGGCGCGCGTCGCGGTCGGCGGGCACAGCGCGGGCGGCAACCTCGCGGCCGCGGTGGCGTTGAAGGCCCGTGACGAGCAGGGGCCGCCGATCTGCCTCCAACTGCTCAACGAGGCCGCGCTCGACGACCGGCAGGAAACGGCTTCGCAACGGGCGTTCACCGACACGCCGTGGGCGACCCGCGACCGGATCGCGACGCATTGGCGGCACTACCTGGGTTCCGCGGCCCCGACGCCGTACGCCGCCCCGGCGCGCGCCGCCGACCTGTCCGGCCTGCCGCCCGCGCACATCGCCGCGGCGGAGTTCTGCCCGAACCGCGACGAGGACATCACCTACGCGCTGCGCCTGCTTCAGGCGGGCGTCCCGGTCGAGCTGCACCAGTGGGCCGGCACGTTCCACGGATCGCTGGCGATCTTGTCCGCCGACGTCTCGCAACGGCAGATCGCCGAAATCGGCGCGGCGCTGCGCCGCGCACTGACCAGCTGAATCCCCACCAGGAAAGGAAGTTCGCCTTGAACAGCCCAGTAGCGGAGAACGTCACCGTACTCGACACGGCCAAGCTGCAGTCCGCTTTGGACGATGTGCACCGCGCGGGGATGCCCGGTGCGTACGCCGAAGTGCGCGCGCCGGGGGTGACCTGGCGCGGGGCCGCCGGGATCGCCGATCTCGACACCGGCCGCCCCGTCGAGCCGGACATGCGGCAGCGCGTCGGCAGCATCACCAAGACCTTCACCGCAGCCGCGGTCCTGCGCCAGGTCGAGCGGGGCCGGATCGAGCTCGACGCGCCGATCGGCCGGTACCTGCCGCGGCGCGTACCGGGCGAACGCGGTGAGCGCGTCACGGTCCGGATGCTGCTCAACCACACCAGCGGTTTCGCCGAGTACCTGCCGTACGCCTTCCCGTCCCTCGGAGCGTGGCCGTCGCTGCCGGACATCAGGCCCGAAAGCCTCGACGCCAACCGGTTCCGGCACTTCCGCCGGGAAGAGCTGATCGAGCTGGGGCTCGCGGCATCCGGGCGGAACGAGCCGGGAGGCACGCCCGGCGTGTACTCCAACACCAACTACCTGCTCCTCGGCGAACTGCTCGAAGAGGTCACCGGTACTGCGGCGGAGGAGTGGATCACCCGCGACGTCGTCGCGCGCGCCGGGCTCCGGCACACCGGGTTCCCGGACGACCCGCACCTCGAAGGGCCGCACTCGCGGATGTACGAGGGGCTGTTCGGGCTGATCGCGCCGCCGCGCGACTACAGCACCTACGACATGTCGTGGGTGCGGACCGGGGCCGGGATGGTGTCGACCGTCGAGGACCTCAACCGGTTCTACGGGAAGCTGTTCGCGGGCGAGGTCGTGAGCGCGTCGTCGCTGGCGGAGATGCGGCGCACGGTGCCGGTCATCGCGCAGACCGGCGAGCGCATCGACTACGGCCTCGGGCTGCACAAGGTCGAAATCCCCGGCCACGGCGCCTTCTGGGGGCACTACGGCACGGTATGGGGCGCGCTCACGATGTCCCTCGTCAACCCCGACAACGGGTGCCAGCTGTCGCTCGCGCTGAACCTCGCGCGGTGGAACGAGCTGGACTCCGAAGGAAAGCCGCGCCGCCACCCGATCGACGACGCGCTGGACGCCTTCCAGCTGGCGGCCCTGTCCGTCCACAGTGGATGAACCCGGCGTGCCGGGTGCCCGGCCGGCTGGCGGGAACCCGGCACGGGCGGGAGGATGGCGTGCGGAGGTGAGCGCATGCCGGGGAAAATCGTCCGCGCGGCCATGGCAGGCGGGAACACGATCGGTGCCGAGGTGCGGGAGCCGGAGCCCCGCGCCGACGGCTACCGGCACCTCGATTCACCCGCGCTGATCGAGCGGCTCACCGCCGCGGGCGTCACCACCTACCTTTACGGGATCTGGGACTCGCCCACCGACTGGGACGACCTTCGCCGGGAGTTCCTGCCCGCGGCCGCCGCGGCCGGGATCGAGGTCTGGGTCTACGTCGTGCCCCCGTCGGAATGCTTCCCCGGTGGGCGCTGCTCCCAGCCCTACCAACAGGATTACCTGGCGTGGGCAAGGGAAATCGCCAAGCTCTCCCGCGATCACCCGTGCGTCACCGGATGGGGGATCGACGACTTCCACATCGGTGCCAACCGGGAGAAGTTCACCCCCGAGTACGTGGCCGAAATGCACGAGACCTACCGCGCGATCAACCCGGACCTCGAATTCTGGCTCTGCGCGTACTACGACGCGGCCGTCGACGGCGCGTTCCTGGACACCTACGCCCCCTTCATCGACGGCATCATCTACCCGTACCTCGACGATCCGTTCCACAACACCGAAAACGCCGATGCGGTCGCCGCCCGCTGCGCCGAGATCGCGGCACTGACCGGGCCGAGAAAGCTCGGCCTGCTCCTGCTGGTCTACTGTGGACGGTTTCTCGGCACGCCACGCGATCCCGACGAGGAGTACGCCGCGGCGTGCGTGCGCACCGGGCTCCGCCTCAGCGCGGAAGGCCGCCTCGGGGGAGTGGTGGCCTACGGCCTCCCGCTGGCCGGAAAGCCCGCTCCCGCAAGCGAAAACCGGGCGCTGTACGGGACGGGGCGGCTCGCCTTCACGGCCACGCGGTACGCGCCGGTACCGGTGGGCAGCTCCGCGTGGGCCAGCCAGCGGGTCGGCGTGGTCCCGGACGCGCCCCGCCACGAACTGTCCTTCTGGCACCGCGCCGACTGGCTCGAAGGGACGCCGAGCGCGGGCTGCTACGTCAAGGAAGTGCTGCTCGACGGTGTGGTCGTCTGGCACGAGGACGTCACGGAGAACCCGCCGAGGCAATGGCTCAACGGGCACCCGTGGCAGGGCGCGGTCGACGTCGGCGCACAGCTGCGCGGCAAGACCGAGGCGACGCTGACCTTCCGGCTGACCCGGCAGCGGGAGGCGGCCGGGTTCGGCGTCGACGTCGGCTTCGACCGGCTGGAGACGATCGGGTGCACCGTCACCGACCCGGATTTCGACCGGCGCGGCGGGTGGGCCTTCGGCCACGACCACGGCGCGCTCAACGCCGCGATCGACCTCGCGCACCCGGACCGGCCGCGGCGCATCCTGGCCGCGGTCACCGGCGAGTTCGGGGCCGCGGCGCCATCGCCACCACCCCCGCCACCATGAGGTCGAGGCCGAATTCGTAGTGGGAGTCCTGGTCTTCGCAGGTGGTCAGCGGCCCGGCGGCTTCGACGACGTGCGGGTACCGCTCGCGGGGGAGCGCTTCGTAATACCGCCGCACCTCCTCGGTTTGGGCGGGGGACGCATTTCCCGGCTGATTCGCGACGAGGCTCATCACCGTGCTGAGCGCGTGGCGGGAAATATCGGTCGCTTCCTTGGCGGAGAACCCCGCGCCCCGCAGGATCGCCAGCACCTTTTCCAACGCGGCCAGGTAACCGGGGGATTCGCAGGCGCTGGAGGTGATCAGCGCGCCCGCCCACGGGTGCTTGCGCAGCGCGGTGACCAGCGCCGTGAGCACGCGGTGGAACTGCTCGCTCCAGCGGGCGCGCCCGTCGACCGCCAGATCCACCTCGCCGAGGATCCGGTCGCCCAGCGCGGCCATGAGCAGGCCCTTGTCGCGGAAGTGCCAGTAGAGCGCCATCGGCGTGACCCCGAGGTCCTTGGCGAGCCGCCGGATCGTCACCGCCGCCAGCCCCTCGCGGTCGGCGAGCGAGACCGCTTCGGAGAGCACCACGGCCTGGCTCAGCCGTGGCCGCTCGACGGCGTCGCGATCGGGTAACTGCGTCATCGATCGCAAGCATACGGCGCGTGCACGTGCATTCCCCTGCTGCGCCAACGAGGTGAGTTCGGCGACCGGATTCGACGAACGGACGTGGCGGCGTTACCGTGGGAGGGCATCGTTGAATCGCCGCGGTTGCTTGGAAACAGCTGAGGCGGCGATTATGGACAGGTCAACCGGATTCGAGGCGAGCGGCATTTCCTGCCAGCGGGCATAAGCTGACTCTCTGCGGTCACCTCATCCTCCCCCGTCCGGGTGTGCGCCCAGACCCTGCCATGATCGCGGAAGCGGGACACCACCGATCGGCGGTTTGCCATGCCCAGTTCCAGGTACGAAACCCCACCAGCGGCACCGGTCGTGACGACCGGTGTTCCGGACCGCGCGTTCACCGCACTCCTGGCCCGTCTGCACCGCGCCGCGGACGACGGGCAGGGGCTCGACGCGGTGGGCGCGGGCACCACGGCGCCCCTGCTGGGCGTGGACGCGCTCACCCTGTGCGCGGTCACCGAGGGGGGCGCGCTGGAACCGCTGTGGTCCGATCCGGACAACCTCCTCGGTACCGATGCCGACGACCTGCAGGACCGTCACCGCGAGGGCCCCAGCCTGGATGCCACGCGCCTCGGAATCGCGGTCAGCGCACCGGATCTGAACACACTGCCCCCGCGGTGGCCGTCGTTCCAGCCCGCGGCGCTGCGGACCAGGGTCCGCGCCGTCATCGCCACCCCGGTGACGCTCGGGGCGGCCGCCATCGGCGTGCTCGCCGGGTACCGAACCGCGAGCGGGGTCTTCTCCCGTGAAGACAAAGGGCACTTCGGCGGTTTCGCACTAGTGGCAGGCCAGCTCCTGCTGCAAACGTCGCGGCGTGGCGCGGAGGCGGAGGAGGGCCCCCATCGCGCGGAGGTCCACCAGGCGACCGGCGTCCTCGCGGTCCAGCTCGGCCTTCCGCTCGGCCAGGCGTTCGCCGTGCTGCGCGCCCACGCCCGCGAGCACGACCGGTCCCTGCTCGCCGTCGCCGAGGACGTAGTGGCTCACCGCGTGTTCTTGCGCGCACCCTGAGGCCGACGCGCTCGCCGGGCGGTTTCCCCGCCGGCGCAATACGATCGGCCGCATGATCAACCGCGTACTCGGCACGGTCGTCGGGCTCGTCGCAGCCGCCGGGCTGTGCGCGTGCACGAACCCGAGCGGCAAGTCCTGGGCCATCACCTACGAACTGAGCGGAAAGGCACCCGGCGAGACGGTCACCGAGCTGACCTACGCCGAGTCCAACGACCGCTACCAGGACGAGGTGTCCGACCACCGGCTGACCGGGCCGCTCGGGCTGCCGTGGAAGCTCGAGGTGATCGTCAGCGCCGGTCGTGACGCCGCGGTGACCGCGACACCCGCCGGGCAGGCGGTGCTGAGCTGCCGCGTGCTGCTTGACGGGAAGAAGGAACTCGCCAAGGCCACCTCGCCGGGGCCTGGCCAGCCCGTGAAGTGCAGCAAGACCACGGACACCTGACCCGGCTAGTGTCCGGTTAGGACAGTAACGGTGCCGCGGCGTGCCGATCGAGGCTGGCGGTGAGATCGGGGCGGGGGAGTGGCACGACCGGTGCCCCCGGCGCGGCGAGGGTGCCGCCGCGCACGTCCGCGAGGAAGTCCGCCACCGCCGAGGGATCCGGGGTGAGGGAGCCGCCGAGGAGCGCGACGACGATGAGGTCCTCGCCGGAGTGCGTCTCGATCGCCACCGACCAGCCCTGCGTCTCGTCCCAGAGCACGGCGACATCGCGATCGGCGTGACCGGGCAGCCGCCAGTCCACCGCGATGTACCCGGTGGCGGGCGAGCTGGTGTCGACGGCGCACGACTCCCAGCCGACGCCGATCGCGACGCTGACGCGGTGCACGTACTCGCGAAGGCGCGTGGAGAATTCGAGATCTGGCCCGATCTGCGGGCGGGCGGTGAAGGGCACGACACTCCATTTCCGGCGAGATGAGGTTTCCGGCGGGACGGAGCTCCCCGCGGGCTGTCCGCGCGGCGAGGGTGCCCAGCCCGGCCGCCGGTCAAACCCGAAAGTGGTCTGGACCACAATTTCGTACCGGAGGTGGCCTCAGTAAAGGGTGTTGTGCAAAGGGATCGTGATCTGCTTGAGCCAGGTGCCCGTGGTGAAGTCGCGCGCCTTCACCACTACGGCTCGGCGGCCGACCTCGACCTGCAGACCCTGGTTGAAGGCGCCGCCGAGGGACACTTCGCCGCCCTTGCCGTCGTCCTTCCAGCCCACCTGCACCGCCGCGGTGTTGAGCACGGGGAAGCCTTCGAGGTTGCCGGTGCCCGGCACCACCCGGCGCACCGCCCAGTCGGCCAGCGTCAGGTCCCAGTGGGTGTGCCCGGAGAACAGGAACACGTCGGGGTAGCGGCCCAGCACCGAAAGCAGCCGGTCGGCCTGGAGGTAGTCGCTGAGGTACAGCTTGTTGCGCGTGCCGGAAACGGTGTCCGGCAACGGGTGGTGGGTCAGCACCATCACCGGTTTCCGCCAGCGCGCCCAGTGCGCGAGCCGTCGTTCGAGCCAGGTGAACTGCGTGTCGCTGAGCCAGACCTCGTCCCACAGCTTGGGGTCGTGGTACTTCGCGTACCGTTCGGTGCCGAGGCACAGCACGGGCACCCCGCCGAACGACGTTTCGGTGTAGGTGGTGTTGCGGCCCGCGAAGGTGAAGAAGCTGCGGAACAGCGAGTCCTCGGTGACTCCGTTCGGCCAGGTCTCCTGCGCCAGCGTGTCGGGGTCGCGCCACTTCGGGACGTAGAACTCGTGGTTCCCGATGGCCCAGGCGACGGTACGGGGATGCGGGTGCCGCTTCAGGGTTTCGGCCACCTGCGCGTACTCGAAGTCGTAGCCGCGCGGCGTGATGTCGCCCGCGATGCCGAGCCCCGCGCTGTCCGGGGTGGTGCGGGCGATGTCGTCCAGCGCCTTGCCGAAGTCGGCGAGATCCCCCTGGATGTCGCTGATGACGTTGAACCGCACGGTCGGCTCCCACGGCGGCGGCCACGTGCTCGCCTGCGCGGCCGAACCCGGCAGCGCCGTCGCCGCCAGCGCGCCGCCCCCGGTCATCATGAACGATCTGCGATCCACTCGAACTGCTCCTCGTCTGTTTTGCCCGACCCGGCTGGTGAACGTAACCAGCGAAACTGGCCCCGCCGTGTACGCGGCCTGAACTTCTGCGGTGGCGGGCCGGAAGCGGCCACGACGGGACCCCTCCCCGTGCCGAAGGGCTACAACACGTGCATGCGTCACTACACCGCCGCCTTCGCGGCCCTCGCCCTGCTCCTCGCCGGCTGCGGCGGTGAAGCCCCGGTCGCGCAGGCGCCGCCGAGCACCAGTCAGCCGCCGACCACCACCCAGCCGCCGCCGTCCACCACGTCCAGCGCCACGCCGACGTCCAGTTCCGAGGCGCCGTCCAGTTCCCAGAAGCCGCTTCCCGTCGCTCCGCCCAGTTCCAACGTGAAGGACTGCTTCGACGGCGACTGCACGCTGCTGCTGGCGAAACCGGCGAAGATTCCGTTGGACACCAAGACGTTGCACTACTCGTCGATGCGCGTCACGTCGATCAGCGCGGAAAGCCTGGCTTATTTCGTGCCTTATCCGGGAGGCGGCGGCGCGTCGTCGACCGTTGGGGTCGGGCTCGGCGGCAGCGCCTTCGGCTTCAAGGACGGCCCGATGATCAGGGTCGGCCTCACGCTGGTCGACGGGAAACCCGCACTGGTGCTCCAGCGCGACAACGGCTCGTGACCGCGGATCCTCGCCCCCAAGCGTCCGCTTAGGACGGTGGAGGGGCGAGGAGCCGGTAGCTCGCGAGGAAGTCGGCGTAGGTGTTCGCCCGCACCGGGGAGCCCCAGTTGCGCGCGGAGTACCCGCCGAGCCACGGGGCGAACCGGTCGCGCACCTGCTGCTCGGTCTGGAAGGCGGCGTCGTCGCTCCAGATCGCGAGCACCGAGCCGAACTGGCCGGGCGTTTGCCTTGGCACCTCGTCGTATTCGAGTTCCTGGGTGAACGAGGTCCGGAGATAGCGCTCGGGCCGCCACCGTTCGAACAGCCAGCCCGGGGTGCGCGTCTTGCCGGTTTCGGCGTCCTGGAACCGCTTCGCGATCACGTAGTACAGCAGGTTCTCGTCCATGTTGCGAACCAGGTACCCGGCGTCGAGCCAGTCGCGGACCCGCGGCCACTCCGGCGACTGGCGCGCCCAGAAGTCCACGATCACGCTCTTGTCGAGCGGTTCGAGGCGGGGTTCGACCCTCCACGAGTTGTTGTAGGCGATCGCGGTCTTTCCCTTGCGCGCCAGCAGGTCCACCAGTTCGTTCTGGTAGTGGTCGTATCCGTCGTACACGTCGGCGCTCGCGCCGACCTCGGCGCGGGCGTAGCCGAGCAGCTGCGGCACCTTCGCCGGATCGTGCAGCGCGGCGAATTCGTCGCCGCCGATGTGGAAGTAGCGGCCGCCGAACAGGTCCGCGTACTCGTCGACGAGTTCGCCGATCAGCTTGCGGGCGGCGGGGTTCGAGTAGTCGAGGTCGCCCTTGCTCACGGTGCCGTCCGACAGCCGCACCTGCAGCTCCGGGTGCGCGGCGAGCGCCTGCCCGAGGTGCCCCGGCGAATCCAGCGCGGGTACCACCTCGACGTGGTACCGCTTGGCGAAGGTGATGAGCTGCCGCACTTCGTCCTTGGTGAGCGCCCCGTCCCGCGAAACGACCTCCGGGTGGCGGTCGCTGGCGATCCGGAACCCGGTGCTCTCCGAGAAGTGCAGTTCGAGGGTGTTGTTCTTCTGCCACGCCATGGCGCGGACGAGATCGCGCAGCCAGCCGGGGCTGAAGTACTTCCGGCCGTTGTCGACCATCACCGTGCGGTTCCCGCGCAGCGGCGCGTCCAGCACGTGCGCCGCCGGTACCGCGCGCGGCCCTCCCGCCAGCGTCGCCGCCTGCAGGAGAGTGCGGGTGCCGTAGAAGACCCCGGTGTCGGTCGCGCCGACGATCCGCGCGCTGCCGCCGACGTCCAGCGCGTACCGCTCGGGCGAACCACCGGCCGGATCGCCCAGCGCCAGCCAGATGTCACCGGGCCGGACGGCGTGCGCGCCCGCGGTGACGATCCGCGGCCGTGCCGGGGTGAGGCCGGTGCTCGCGAGCTCGCCTGCCAGCAGCCCGGCCTCGTCGGACAACCTGTCCCGCGCCGCCGGGTCGACGACGATCCGGGTCCGGCCCGACGGCGACCAGCCGGGCCCTGCCGCCGCGCCGACCTGCTGCGGGGCGGGAACGAGGTGCGTCCACAGCGGATCGGGGCGGGCGGGGGACGCGTTCGCGATGCCGGGGAGAGAGGCGGCCGCGAGGCAGAGGGCCGCGGCGAGCCGGGCGGCGCGGGGCAAGCGGATGGCCATTGATCGGTCTCCCGTCCTCGATCCACGGACACGTGTGACGTTAGGTGATCGAAACTCGGCTGCTTCGTGCAGATATTAGCACGATCTCGGCCGATTGATCGGATGTCTTGCCCGTCCGGCGCCTCGTCGCGGCGCCGGGGCGCCCGGCCGCCGCCCCGGCGCCCCTTATCTGTCCATTTCGGACCCAGCGACCTCGTGTGCAGCATGAATTCGGCTACTTCGTTCCATTCGTTCCGGTGGGCGGGGCGGGTGCGCCGATTTCGGGTCAAATCGCGGTGAAGTGCGGATATAGATAGGTATCCGCACCTTTTACCCTGCATGATCAGGTGATCTCGATGGGTAGTGCTGAATGCATTCAAAGCAGGTCAGCCGCGTTCTCACGGTTTTGATTCGCGGAGTGGTGTGATACGGACCACCACTCGAATTCGGTCCGGCAGCCAAAAGTAGGGGTTCACCCCGGACGGTCGTATGCCAACCTGTACCGGTTGTCCGTAACCGCACCAGGAAGGCAGTGATCGTGGCGCTGAAAAACCGCGCCGGTCACACAGAACGGACGTTCCTCGGCCACCCCAGGGGACTGTCCACACTGTTCATGACCGAGATGTGGGAACGCTTCTCCTACTACGGGATGAAGGCGATCCTTCTCTATTACATGTACTACGAGGCGGCGCACGGCGGTCTCGGGATGGACAAGTCGCTGGCGAAGAGCCTGGTGTCGGTCTACGGCGCGGCGCTGTACATGTCCGGTATCGCGGGCGGCTGGCTTTCGGACCGGCTGCTCGGCGCGCGCCGTTCGATCGCGGGCGGCGCGGTGCTGATCATGTTCGCCCATATCACCCTGGCGATTCCGGGCGGCGGCGCGCCCGCGCTCTACGTTTCGATGATCCTTCTCGTGCTCGGCACGGGGTTGTTGAAACCGAACATCACGAAGGGCGTGGGCGATCTCTACGAAAAGGGCGATAATCGGCGAGATGCCGGATTCACCCTGTTCGTGATGGGTGTGCAGATCGGTGCCTTCCTCGCCCCGATCATCGTCGGCAACATCCTCACCAAGCCGAGCCAGGACGACCCGACCGGAAACCACTTCCACCTCGGCTTCGGCGCCGCGGCGATCGGCATGGCGCTCGGTCTGGCCCAGTACCTGCTGCGGGCGAAGAAGACGATGGGCGACGCGGGAACGCACATTCCCAACCCGATCGAGCCGGAGAGCAGGACGCGGGTGTTCGGCACCGCGCTCGGCGGGCTCGCGGTGCTGGCGCTGGTCGTCGTCGTGCTGGCGATGACCGGAACGCTCAGCGCGGAAGGGGTCGTCAACGCGATCAGCGTCATCTCGCTCGTGCTGCCGCTGATCTACTTCGTGGTGATGCTGAAGAGCAGCAAGGTCACCGCGCAGGAACGCGGGCAGGTCGTCGCCTACATCCCGCTGTTCCTCGCCATGGTCGTGTTCTGGTTCATCGAGGAGCAGCAGGCCGGGGTGATGGCGCAGTACGCCGATCAGCAGACCGCGCTCGACGCGTGGGGCTTCCACATCGACCCGACGCTCGCGCAGTCGGTGAACCCGGTGATGATGCTGATCTTCTCGCCGGTGGTGGCCGTGCTGTGGACGAAGCTGCGCCGCCAGCCCAGCACCCCGCAGAAGTTCTCCGTCGGGCTGGTCCTCACCGGGCTCGGGTTCGCGATCCTGTTCCTGCCGTGGGTGTTGCACGGCGCGGACGCCAAGGTCGATCCCATCTGGCCGCTGCTGAGCCTCGCCACGATCGCGGTCGGCGAGCTGTTCGTCAACCCGGTCAGCCTCTCCGCGACGACGCAGCTCGCGCCCGCCGCGTTCGCCGCGCAGGTCGTCGGGTTGAACTACGCCGCCAACGCCGCGGGCCAGGGGCTCATCGCGCAGGCGTCGAAGGAGTACGACGCCGCGAGTTCGGGGCCGTACTTCGGCATCTTCGGCGTGATCGCGATGGCCGTCGGTGTCGGGTTGTGGTTCTACTCGCCCGCCATCCAGCGCCGCATGGTCGGCAAGAACCAGAGCGAGTCCTGAGGCTCGGTTCCCCGAGGGCGCCGCGGCGCCCTCGGGGAACCGAGCACGTTCTCGGTCGACGTCAGTGCCGATCAGCCGACCGGCGGTCGCGGTACTGCCGCGGTGACGTGGCGAATTCGCGCTTGAACGCCTTGGCGAACGCGAACTCCGAGGCGTAGCCGACGCGCGCGGAGATCGTGCGAAGCGGCTCGCCGGTGGTGCGGAGCAGGCGCGCGGCGAGGGTCATCCGCCACCACGTCAGATAGGTCAGTGGGGGCATCGTCGTGGTGGTCTTGAACTTGGCGGCGAAGGCCGCGCGGGAAAGCCCGGCCTCGCGAGCGAGGTTTTCGACCGTCCAGGGGCGGGCCGGTCGGCGGTGGATGGCGCGGAGCGCGCTGAGGATCGCGGGGTCGTTGAGGGAAGTCGCCCAGCCGGTGGCCGGGTGCTCGTCGAACCATTCTCGCAGGATGAGCACCAGCAACGTGTCGACGAGCGCGGGCACGATCACCGCGCCGCCGGGCCGGGGCGCCGCCAGTTCGGTTCCGAGGAGTTCGATCGCGCCGCGGAGTGCGGCGTGGCGTCCTGGCGCGGACGGCAGGTGCAAGACCGGCGGGAGCTCGTCCAGGACCGGGTGGACCCGATCGCGGTCGAAGTAGTAGGCGGCGCACAGGGTTTCGGTGACCGCGCCGTGCCCGGGGATCTCGACCTCGTCGACGGGGCTTTCGTCGCTGGCGACCGGGTCGAAGTCGATCGCGGGCGTGGCGGGATCGTCCGCGAGCACGTAGACGCGCGGGTGGGGGACGAAGACCACGTCCCCGGGATTGAGCGGGATGGCGTCGGTTCCTTCGGTGACGAGCCAGCAGGACCCCTGCAGGATCACGTGGCAGCCGGCCGCTCCCGCGGCGGGAAAGCGCACCCCCCCACGGGGCTCGCGTGCGGGTCCGGGCGGCGTGCGGGCG
Organism: Amycolatopsis sp. CA-230715; assembly: GCF_018736145.1. Lineage (GTDB taxonomy): Bacteria > Actinomycetota > Actinomycetes > Mycobacteriales > Pseudonocardiaceae > Amycolatopsis. Next base: position 1,210,182 of record NZ_CP059997.1, on the reverse strand, counting down.
CCCGGTGCGCATCGTGGCTAGCGCGTCGCTGAGAACATCCACGACACGAACCGTACCGTCTGCTCGCATCAGACGGACGGACATGAATTCCGGACGAACGCGCATTCTGCGTCCATAACGAACCGCATAGCATCGCTGATCAGTGACAGGCGGTCGTTCAGAAGTCCACGAAAGCGAGGTTCGTCGCATGCCATTCAGCGTCGTCGTAGGGGCCGGGCCGGTGGGGTGTACCACCGCCCGGCTGGTGGCCGGCTCGGGGCAGGACGTGCGCCTGGTCTCCCGGAGCGGACGCGGGCCGCGGCACGACCGGATCGAAACCGTCGCGGTGGACGCGGCCGACACGGCCGGCCTCACGGAGTTGACGCTCGGGGCGACGACCCTGTTCAACTGCGCGATGCCCCGGTACGACCGGTGGCCGGCCGAGTTCCCGCCCCTGGCCGCCTCGCTCTTGTCGGCGGCCGAGCGGACCGGCGCCGACTACGTGCTGCTCGGGAACACCTACGGATACGGGCCCGTCGACGTCCCCATGACGGAAGACCTCCCGATGGCGCCGACCACCGTCAAGGGGAAAGTGCGGGCGCGCATGTGGACCGACGCGCTGATGGCCCACGAGGAAGGGCGCGTCAGGGCGGTCGAAGTGCGGTCAAGCGAATACCTCGGCGCCGGCGCCGCTTCGGCGTACACGCTGATGGTGGTGCCCGCGGTGCTGGCCGGCGCCGAAGCCGCCTACCCCGGTGACCTGGACGCCCGCAAGAGCTGGAACCACGTCGGCGACGTCGCCCGGACCCTGGTCGCCGCCAGCCGCCAGGCTTCCGGAACCGACTGGGGACGTGCTTGGCACGTGCCGCCGACCGCCACGCTGTCCGTGCGCGATCTCACGCGGCGCCTCGCCCACCTGGCCGGGGTGGCCGATCCGGTGCTCACGGCGATGTCGTTCGAGGAGCTCCGGAAACTCGGCGAGACCGATACGGTCATCGCCGAGATCGTGGAGATGTACTACGTAAACGACCGCCCGCACATCCTCGACCCGGCGACGACCCGAACCCGGTTGGGAGTCGGCGCCACACCCATCGACGAGGTGCTGCGGGAAACGATCACTGGCGGCTCGGAGGGAGCCCGATGACCAGCGAGCCCACCGAGTCCGCCGAGTCCACTGTGGTCACCGATCTCGTCGGCGACGTGCCGATCGCTTACGTGCGACCGACATCGGGTCCCCCGCGGCCGCCGCTGGCGTTGTGGGTGCCCCACCTGACCGGTACCAAGGAGGACTACGTCCCCGTTCTTAGCCGGCTCGCCGACGCCGGCTACCTCGCGATCAGTCTCGATCCGTGGCAGCACGGCGAGCGCGGAGACGAGAGCCCGGACCAGATCGCCGCGCGAGTCTTCGCCGGCTTCCGCGACCACATGTGGCCGATCCTCGGCCAGACCACGCTCGACGCGAAACGCGTTATCGACTGGGCCCTCACCGACCTCGCGCGACCGGATGTCGTGGCGGGCGGCGTCTCCATGGGCGGAGACATCGCGGTGGCCCTCGCGGGAATCGACCCCCGGGTGCGCCGAGTCGCGGCGATCGTCGCCACCCCGGACTGGACCCGTCCTGGCATGCGGGGACTCGCCGATCCGCCGCAGGTCGTCGACCAAGGCCACGCGGGGGAGACCGCTCGATCGTTCTACGACCGACTCGATCCCATCACCCACCTCGATGCCTACTCCCACCAGCCGGCGATCGCGTTCGAGAACGGGGCCGCGGACACCCACATCCCGCTCGACGGAGCGATCCGATTCCGCGACGCGCTGAGCACCGCACATCCGGGGATGGCGGATCGAGTGCGCGTCACCGCTCATCCCGGGGTCGGCCACTTCGACGGTGCGCAAAGCGAGGTGCTGCTCAGCCGCGCCATCGAATGGCTCATTTCCGCGCCCCGCTGACCATCGACGGCCGCTCCCGCGTTCGTTCCCTTGGCGTATCGGGTGTGCGCGGGTGGTGTTCCCTGGAGGGAGCCTTCGGGGACCTATGTCGACCTCTCCGTGAGCCACCTTCGGGGCGTCGGCGACGGGAACCTAGAACCGGCGTTTCGCTTCGGTGGCGGCGGGACTGGTGGTGAGCTTCTCCAGCAGTCCGATGAGGACGGTCTGCTCGCGCTCGGTCAGCGAACTGCTCCACGCCCGTTCGCGCGCGTTGTGCGCCGCGTAGGCGTCGACGATGGCGCGGTGGCCCACCTCGGTCAGGGCGAGCACCACCGCGCGGCGGTCGTGTTCCGCCTGCTCGCGGGAGATCAGGCCGTCCCGTTCGAGCGTGCGGACCAGCGCCGAGACCGCCGCCCTGCTCATCCCGGAGAGCTGGGCGACGCGCTTCGCCTCCAGCGGCCCGGCGAGCCAGAGCACGAACAGCACCCGGAAACCGCCCCAGCTCCACCCGCGCGGCCGGTGCACGGTGGACTCCCAGTCGTAGACCAGCGCGCTCGACAGCCGGTGCAGGGTCAGGCCGAGCCGCATCGAGGCCGGGTCGACCTCCGGCAGCTCCGCGGTCGCTCTGGCGACCGCGTAGTCCACGAAGGTCAGGTACTCGAGATCCTTCGACTCGGCAGGTTCCGCGCTCATGGCCGCAAGATTAGCTTCCGTTCCGGTGGTGATCCGGGTTACGCTCGCGGTGCCCAGTTAATCAAAGCTTTGATCAAAAGGGGTGTGCACCGTGGCACCGAAGGCCTTCGCGTCCTCCGCCGACCTCGACCAGAAGGAACAGACCCTCGAAGTGCTCGCGGACGGGGTCTACGCGCTCACCGCGGAAGGCGATCCCAACGTCGGGGCCATCGAGGGCGAGGACTTCCTGGTCTGCTTCGAAGCGCTGGCCACCCCGGTCGCCGCGCGCGAATGGCTGGCGAAGCTGCGGGAGCACACCGGCAAACCCGTGCGGTACCTGGTGCTTTCCCACTACCACGCCGTTCGCGTGCTGGGCGCCTCCGCGTTCGACGCCGACGTGATCGTGGCGCACGAGAACACGCGCGCGCTCGTCGCCGAACGCGGCAAGGAGGACTGGGAGAGCGAGTTCGGCCGGATGCCGCGGCTGGCCAAGAGCGCGGACTCGGTACCCGGCCTGACCTGGCCGACGCTCACCTTCTCCGACCGCCTCACCATCGACCTCGGCGGCGACCGCGGCGATCTCGTGCTCCAGTACTGCGGGCGCGGGCACACCGAGGGCGACATCGTGGCGTGGCTGCCCCGTCAGAAGATCCTCTTCGCGGGAGACCTGGTCGAGGCCGAAGCCGCGCTCTACACCGGCGACGCGTTCCACCGCGACTGGTCGTCGTCCACTTTGGACCGCGTGCGGGAGTTCGGCGCGGAGGCGCTGATCGGGGGCCGCGGCGCGGTGAGCAAGGGTCGCGAAGCCGTGGACGCGGCGATCGCGCAGACCCGGCACTTCCTCGAGGTGATGATCCGCGAGGTGGGTGCGGCGCAACGGGCTGGCGGCACGCTCAAGGACGCGTTCGAGCGGACCCACGCCGCGCTGGTCGGCCAGTACGGCGAGTGGCCGATCTTCGAGCACTGCCTGCCCTTCGACGTTTCCCGGCTGTGGGACGAGCTTTCCGGGATCGAGCGGCCGGTGATCTGGACGGCCGAACGGGACCGCGCGGTCTGGGACCAGTTGCAGGACTGAGGAGTGACCGCCAACCTGGTGGCCGTCCTGGGCAACGGGCCGGTGGGCCAGACCACCGCGTTGCTGCTGGCGAAGTGGGGCGTTCCGGTGGTGCTGGTGGACGAGCGCGCCGAACGCGATCTCGTCGGGTCGAAGGCGATCTGCCAGCAGCGCGACGTGCTCGACGTGTGGGAGGCCGTCGGCGCGGGCAAGCGCATCGCCGCCGAAGGGGTCACCTGGACGACCGCCCGCACCTTCCACCGCACCGAGGAGCTGTTCGCCTACCGCGTCGCCGATCCGGGGCGTCCGGCGTTCCCGCCGTTCGTCAACCTTTCCCAGGCCAGAACCGAAGAAATCCTCGACGAGCGGATCGCCGCCGAACCGCTCATCGACGTGCGCTGGGGCCACCGCGTCACCGGGATCGACCAGGACGACGACGGCGTCACGGTGCGGTTCGACGGCAGGCCGGAGGTGCGCGCGGGCTACGCGGTCGCCTGCACCGGCGCCCGCGGCGGCGACGTGCGCCGGATGCTCGGGGTGGGCTTCGGCGGGCATTCGTTCGACGACCGGTTCCTGATCTGCGACATCCGTGCCGATCTCGACGGCTGGGCGCACGAGCGCCGGTTCTACTTCGACCCGCCGTGGAACCCCGGCCGCCAGGTGCTCATCCACCCGTGCCCCGACTCCACCTTTCGCATCGACTGGCAGGTCCCCGGTGACTACGATCTCGCCGCCGAGGAGGCGAGCGGCGCGCTCGACGCCCGCGTGCGCGCGATCATCGGCGATCGGCCGTACGGGATCGTGTGGAAGTCGGTGTACCGCTTCCAGTCGCGGATCGCCGACCGGATGCGGGTCGGGCGCGTGCTGCTCGCCGGGGACTGCGCGCACCTGGTGGCCCCGTTCGGCGCGCGGGGGTTGAACTCCGGCGTCGGCGACGCGGAGAACGCGGCGTGGAAGCTCGCCTTCGCGCTCGCGGGCTGGGCGGGGGAGGGGCTGCTGGAGAGCTACCACGACGAACGGCACGCGGCGGCCGCGGAGAACCTGGACGTCACCACCGAGACGATGAACTTCCTGGTGCCGCAACGGGAAGAGCACCGGCTCCGGCGCCGTTCGGTGCTCGCCGCCGCGGCAGCGGATCCGGCGGCACGGGCGCGGGTGGACTCGGGGCGGCTCGCGGAACCGTTCTGGTACGTCGGTTCCCCGCTGACCACCCCCGACGACCGGCGGCCGTTCGCGGGACGGCCGCCGCGCGGGGCGGTTCCCGGTGCCGCGCCGGGAATCCTGGTGCCCGACGCGCCGGCGCCGGGCGGCCGGTTCCGCGAAATCGCCCGCGGCGGCCTGCTCGTGCTCGCCACGTCCGGCGCGGACCTCGGCGTCGCGAGGACGGCGGCGAAGGCCGTCGCCGCGCCGGTGCGGGTGCTCGAACTGTCCGAAGTGGACTCGACCGGCCTGCTCGCGGAGGCGCTTGGCGCGGAACCGGGGGAGCTGTGGGTGATCCGCCCCGACGCCCACGTCGCGGCCGTGCTGCGGGCACCCCGCCACGGCGATCTCGTCGACGCCCTGCGGCGGGCGCTCGGTTACGGGGCCTTGTCTTGATCGGCTTCCCAGCTCAGGAACGCGTCGACGGTGGCGGTGCGGTGCGAGCGCGCGCGGTGCTCGATCCACTCCGCGCCCGCGCCCGTCCGGATCAGGTCGAGCAACTGGTCGTGCTCGGCGACCGAGGAGCCGGCGCGCCCCGGCACGAAGGCGAAGGTGGAGTCCCGGATGACCGCCAGCGAGGACCAGCCGCGCCGGACCACCTCGATCAGCTTCGGGTTCGGGCACCTGGCGTAGAGCACCTCGTGGAACTCCCGGTTGAGCCGGGTGAAGGCGGGCGGGTCGAGCTTGTCGAGCGAAGCGCGCATCCGGTCGTTGATCTTCGCCGCCTTCGCCAGGTCGGCCTTGGTCAGGTACGGCGCCGCGAGGGCGGTGGCGGCGCCCTCGACGACCGCCAGCATCTGCATCGTCTGCTGGTACTCCACCGGGTCGATCGCCGCCACCGTGGCGCCGACGTTGCGCTGGAAGTGCACGTACCCTTCGGCCTGCAGCAGCCGGACGGCCTCGCGCACCGGCACCGGGCTGACCTCGAACTCCCTGGCGAGCGAGCCGAGCACCAGCCGGTGCCCCGCGGGGTAGGTGCCGTCGGCGATGCGCGATCGGATCGCCTCGTAGGTGCGCTGGACCTTGTTCTGACCGTCCGCGCCCGCACTGTCCACAGTGGGCATTCGCCAGCCTCCGTTCCGATGGTTAACCATATACGATCAACGACGTCGTGGACTGGTTCCGGTGGCACGTGGCGCGAGTCGATCGAAAATTTCCCGCCAGCAAGACCGTTCCGCAAGATCATGAATGGCAAGACCTTGCCGCGCCGACGCTGATTATATACGATCCTGATTCGCTCGGCCGGACGGCACAACTTGGGAGTCGCGATGACGCGGTGGACCGGGAGTATCGACAGGGAACACCGCCGGGTGGTGCTGGCGGCGATGGTCGGCACGACCATCGAGTGGTACGACTTCTTCATCTACGCGATCTGCGCCGGGCTCGTCTTCGCGACGCAGTTCTTCACCGCGCTGGGGAAGGACGCGCTGATCCTTTCCTTCGCCACGATCGGGATCAGCTTCTTCTTCCGCCCGATCGGCGCCATCGTCGCCGGGCATCTCGGCGACCGGCTGGGCAGGCGGGCGATGCTGATCCTCACCCTGATGCTGATGGGGATTTCGACGGTGCTGATCGGCCTGGTGCCGACGACCGGTTCCATCGGGGTCGCCGCGCCGATCATCCTGGTCGTGCTCCGCATCCTGCAGGGACTTTCCGCGGGCGGGGAATGGGGCGGCGCGGCACTGCTCGCGGTCGAGCACGCCCCCGCGGACCGGCGCGGGCTCTACGGCGCGTTCCCGCAGATCGGTGTCCCGATCGGACTGCTGCTGGCCAACGGCGTGCTGGCGCTGGTGACCGGGCTGACCACCCCGGAGCAGTTCCTCGCCTGGGGCTGGCGCATCCCGTTCCTGCTCAGCGTCGCCCTGATCGTGGCCGGGCTGCTGATCCGCACCAGGGTCGCGGAAAGCCCGGTGTTCGAGGAGGTCCGCAGGCAGAAGGCGAGGTCGAGCATCCCGCTCGTCCCGTTGTTCCGGCATCACTGGCGGCTGGTCCTCGCCGGTGCGCTGGTGTTCGCGGCGAACAACGCCGTCGGCTACATGACCACCGGCGGCTACGTGCAGTCCTACGCGGTCAAGTCGCTGCACCTCGACCGGTCGACGGTGCTGATCGCGGTGATGGCCTCCGCGGTGGCGTGGCTGGTCAGCACCCTGGTCGGCGGCTGGCTCGCCGACCGGATCGGGCGGCTGCGCGTGTACCGGATCGGCTTCGTCGTCCAATTGCTGTGGATGTTCCCGTTCTTCGCGCTCGTCGACACCGGGAACATCGCGCTGCTGCACGTCGCGCTGGTGCTGTTCGCGGTCGGCCTCGGGTTCACCTACGGCCCGCAAGCCGCGCTCTACGCCGAGATGTACCCGACGAGTGTGCGCTACAGCGGCGCGGCGATCTCCTACGCGATCGGCGCGGTGCTCGGCGGCGCCTTCGCCCCGACCATCGCCGAAGCGCTGCAGACGAGCACCGGAACCGTCTACGCCGTCGGCGCCTACCTCGCGGTGGTCACCGTGATCGGCCTCGTCGCCAGCCACTTCATCGAAGACCGTCCCGGCCGCCCCCTCGGCACCGCGAACGAGGTCGGCGCCGACGGATCGGAGGTACCGAGATGACCACACCGGACAGACGCCCCGCCGAGACCTGGCTGGAAGCGGCCGCCCGCGAAGCGCACGCCACGATCGGCAGGCTGCACGCCGAAGCCCACGCGGACCTGGTCCGCACCGCGGAGCGGTACGCGGGCGAGATGACGCGACGGCAGGTTCCGCCGTCGAATCCGCCCCGCCAGGTCAGGAGGCGGTGACGCGGGAGCGCGGGTCGACGAGGGCCTGCGCGCGGGCGAGCGCCTTCTCCGGCCAGCGGCCTTCCGCGGCGGACACCACCTCGCGCAGCACCGTCGCGAGCGGTTTCGGCGCCACGTCCGGAAGCGGCGCGAGCAGGCCCGCGGCGCTGGGTGGCCAGACCGCGGCGACGTCGGTCGGGGACGCCTTGTCCGTGGCGCCCCCGGCGAGGTCGACGTTGCGCTGCAGGTCCTTGACGATCCGGACCAGGATGGCGAGCCGTTCGCCGCTGACGCAGTCCTCGAGCGCGCCCGGCCGTGCCAGTACGAGGTGCACGTCCACCGCCGGTCCCCTGGTGACCACGGTCTCGAACAGCTCCCACCTGGTCACCCCGGCCGCCACGGTCGCCAGCGACCGGATGTCGAGCACCGCGTACACCGGCCGGACGCCTTCGTGCGCGGTTTCCGGGGTGAGCGCTTCGCGCATTCTGACGGCCTGCGCCGCCTTCGAGACGAGCGCTTCCGGGGTCGAGGGCGTGCGGTAGCGCGCGGGCGCGCGCAGTTCGGGGAAATCGCCGCTGGTCCAGACCAGCGGATCTTCGACGGCTTCGCCGAGGAGTGCCTGGACGAAGCCGTTCTCGCCGTGCATCGTGATGTCCTCTCCGGGGTTTCCCGGTCGTGAATCTTCGGGGCGGAGGTCTCCTCGCGCCACCCGGGACGGCCGGAGCGCGCGCGGTCCGCATCCGAGGTTGCCGCTCCCCGGCGCCGATCGCGAGATCTTCGACCCGTTCGGCGGCTGGCGCGGATCGTGGCGAAGATCAACGGTGACGGTGTTACCGGTGGGTTCTAAGGTGGTCGTCATGGAGTGTGCCGATGGGGGCAGGGTCGCCCGGCGGCGGCGGGGCAGCGTCGTGGGCAGGTGGGTCCTGGTGGACGTGCGGCTCCAGGTGCTGGCGATCGGCGATCTGCTGTACACGGGCCAGTCGCCGAAGGGGTTGCTGACCTCGGTCGACCGGACGGTGCTGTTGCCGCAGATCATGACGGCGGCGCGCACCAGGGCGGTGCAGGACGTGGTGACGGATCTGGGCGGCGACGGCCGGTTCGCGGTGGTGGCGGTGCCCTTGCTGGATCCGGCGGACGGTGCGGTGACGGCGGTGCAGGCGTGCTACGTGCCGGTGGACGGGGTGGTGCCGGTGCGCCCGGGGGTGGGTGCCTGGCAGTGGCGGGTGGACCTGACCGACCGGCGCTCGGTGACGGCGATCTGGTCGCCGGAGGTGTTCGACCTGTTCGGGCTGGCGCGGCCGCCCGCGGTGGCGGCGGAGTATCCGGCGGGCAACCGGTTGCCCGGCTCGTACTTCTTCCACGAGCTGGTGGACGACGCGTGGTCGGGTGCGGTGCACCAGGCGATCAGCGAGGGCGTTGGCGCGACCACGGACCAGTTGATGTTCCGCGACTACCGGATCAGGGACAGGGTGAGCGGGGTCGAGAAGAACATGCGGATGGTGGGCCGCCGCCTGCTGACCGATCCGTACGCGGGTGCGACGGTCGCGGTGGCACGGGGGTGCACGATGGAGGTGGGCTCGACCGAGCACGCCTTCAACCAGCACGGCGCGGAGCCGACGGCGGCGGCGTTGTTCTCGGTGAGCCGGGATGCGCTGGCGGTGGTCAACACCGATTTCTTCCACATCTGGCAGGCGAACCGGCAGTTCGACGCGCTCGGCATCCGCGTTCCGTCGGATCGCCGGTTGCAGGACATGTGCCATCCCGGGGACCTCTCGGCGCTGTTGCGGATGCTGACGCGCGCCGCGAGCAGCCCCGGCGAGGTGGTCGCGCCGGTCGAGGTGCGGTTCGCCGAGCCTGGCCACGGCTACCGCACGCTCGAAGTGTCCGGCGTCGGCGTGCCCAGCGCGCAGGACGGCAACAAGGACGTCGCCTGCCGGTTCAACCCGCCCCGGTAGCGATCGACGCGAGGCGGGGGAAGAGCGCTTCGGCGCTGTGCCTGGCTATCGCGTCGGCCTGTCCCGGCAGGAAGTCCGGATAGGACTCGAGGAACCGGTTGTAGTACGCGCCCGCGTCCTTCGGCGCGAACGGCCAGTCGCTGCCGTAGAGCACGTGTCCCGGTGCGGCGAAGGCGAGCAGGGCGGGCAGCGCGCTGGGGCTGGCGGACAGCGCGGTGTCGAAGTAGAACCACTTCAGGCCCCGCAGGATCTGCTCCGCGTCGCGTCCGGGGTCCACCACCGTCGCGGTGAGACCGGCGAACCGGTACGCCGCGTAGGGCAGGAAACCGCCGCCGTGCGACAGCACGACCCGCGCGCCAGGGTACCGGTCGGGCACGCCGGCGAGCACGAGGTTCAACGCGGTCCGCGTGGTGTCGAAGACGTAGTCGGCGAGCGGGGCGGGCGTGCCGGGCAGCCGCGGCATCGGCGGCTGGGCCGGGTGCACGAACACGACGGCCCGGCGGCGGTCGAGTTCGGCCCACAGCGGTGCGAAACCGGGGTCGCCGAGGTAGCGGGCGCGCGCGTTGGACATCAGGACGACACCGTCGGCGCCGAGGGTGTCCAGCGCGTACGTGGCTTCGGCGACGGCGGCGTCGACATCGGGCAGCGGGACGCTCGCGAAGTGGCCGAAGCGATCGGGCCGGTCCTTGACGACCTCCGCGCTGTATTCGTTGACCGCGCGGGCCAGCGCGCGGGGGTCGTCGTTCCCGTCGAAGTGGACACCGGGCGCGGTCACCGACAGGACACCGGTGGAGATGCCGTGGCGGTCCATCATCGCGATGGCGCTGCCCGCGCTCCACCCGGGAATGGCCCAGCCGCCGGAGTTCTGGCCGCGCGCGGCCAGCGCGGCGGCCCATACCGGCGGGACGATGTGCTGGTGGACGTCGATGCGGTCGACCGAGTTCATGGTTCTTACCCTCCTAACATTTAGCATGCTAACTAAAAGATGGTGGGTAAGCTACCGCCATGCGAGCTACGGGCAACTCCTCGGCGCGTCGGCACGAGGTCACCGGCCAGGACGACGTCGAGGAGCTGGCGCGCGCGGCGGATCGGCTCTTCTACGCCATGCGGCGGTCGCGGGCGGCCACCGCGGGACGCGCCGCGAGCGGGCTGTCGCAGGCGCAGCTGGCCCTGCTCGACCCGCTGGCGGGCGCGGCGGGGAAGACGGGGCTGCCGGTCGGCAAGCTCGCCGCGGCCGCGCAGGTCAGCGTGCCCACCGCGACCAGGATGCTCAAGCAGCTGGAAGCCGACGGGGTGGTCACCCGCCGCCGTTCCCCCGACGACGAGCGCCAGGTCGTGATCCGCACGACCGCCGCCGGTGCCCGCACGCTCGCGAACATGCGGAAAGCGTTGCGGGAACGCCAATCCGGCGCGCTGTCGCGGTTCAGCTCTCGGGAACGCCGGGTGCTGACCGCCCAGCTGCACCGGCTGGCCGACGTCATCACCGAAACCTCCCCGCCGTAACGGTCCTTTGTGGACTGCCGGGTCAGCCGAAGAGCTGCCGTTCGAGGCGGGCGAGCCAGCGGGGGATGGTGTCCTGGAGCTGGCCGGGGTCGTTGGCGGGGCGGGCACGGTCGATTTCGGCGGTGACGGTGGCGCGGACCGCGTCGGCGTAGGGCGGGAGCACGAACACGTTCTCCCAGTAGCCTTCGCGCGAAGCCACGGACACGGCTTTGACGTATCCGGAGGTGGCTTCGAGGTTGCGCAGTCCGTACCGCTCGGATTGGACGGTGTCGCCGAAGGCGGTGATGATCACGACGGTGGGCCGCGCGGCGGTGACCACGGCGGTGGGGTCGGCGCCGTGGGCGATCGCGGCGTCGTTGAGTCCGATGTAGTCGATCGCTTCCCAGCCGCTGTAATAGGGAATCGCACCGGCGTCGCTGACCGCGAGGGTGCGGTGCCCCGGCGGGACCGCAGCGGTGGCGAGGCCCTTGCCGATGGCGACGTGGGAACGCTGGAGATCGGGTCCGTAGTTCGCGGTCGCGGCGAGATCGGGCGCGGTGGCCCCGGCGATCGCGGTCCAGGCGACGGCGACGGTTCCGGCGAGCGCGGCAGCGGAGCGGAGGAGCAGGCCCTTCATGGCGATCCCGGCGCCAAGGCAGAGCACGGGGAAGGCGTGCATGGCGAAGCGCCCGAGATAGTCCATGGTGGGGCCGGAGGCCGCGTAGGTCACGTAGGTCGCCGCGACGGTGGCGGTGAGCAGGATTCCGGCGGCACGGGTGGTGCGGCGGGCGATCAGGGCGAGGGTGAGCAGGATGAGGGGTGCGAGCACCTTGGCGGTGTGGACGCTCCAGAGGTATCCGGCGTCGAGGTGGCCGAACTTGACGTAGAAGGTGTTGGGCAGCAAGTGGCCGTAGAACTGCCAGCGCCACACGAAGTACCCGGCGCCGAGCACGAAAGCCGCGGCGGTGTACCAGCGCGCCGGAGCGCTGCGGCGTTCGTGCCAGATCCAGACCGCGAAAACCGGCAGCGCGGCGAGCACTCCTTCCGGTCGAAGAGTCCCGGCGAGTAGCAGGAGCGCGGGCAGTTCCCAAGCCCGGACGGGATTCCTGTCGAGCACGCGCAGGCCCAGCACGGCGACGCGCAGCAGGACGGCGGCGAACGCGGTGGTTTCCAGGCCGCTGGTGAGGTGGAAGTAGGTCGGGACGAACAACGCGAACGCGCCACCCGCGACGATCGCGCCGCCGAGCCCGGCGTGCCGTTTCCCCGCGGAGACCAGCTGGTACAGGGTGGCGGCGCCGAGCACGAGCGCGGTGAGCTTGGTGAACAACGGCAACGCGATGCCGAGAAGCGTGCCGAACGCGCTCCACACGACCCAGGCGAAGTTCGTGAACCCCTCGACCGGCTGGCCGATCAGGTTCCACACCGGACCGTGTCCCTCGGCGAGGTTCTTGGCGTAGCGGAAGCTGATGTAGGCGTCGTCGACGGTGAAGAACCACGCCGCCCAGGTGCCCACCAGGAACACCACGGCAAGACCTGCCGAGATGGCCAGCAGCGGGCGGTTCGATGATCGTCTCGGCTCGGTTTCGCGCGCCGGTTCCGTAATCGCGCTGGCGGTCATGCTTCCTCGGTTTTCGGTTGTCCGGCCGGGATCAGCCGGTGATCTGGTGCTGGAGTCGGGTGAGCCAGCGGCCGATGCTGGAGTCGTACCGGCCGGGGTCGTTGGCGGCCTGCGCGGCGTCGACGGTGGTGGTGACCGCGGTGCGCAGCGCGGGCGCGTGCTCGGGGAGCGCGAAGACTTCCTGGTAGTAGCCGTCGCGCATCGGGACGGACGCGAGGTGGATGTACCCGCGGGTGGCCTCGGCGGTGTTCAGCCCGTACTTGTCGGCGTCGATGACGCCGGGGGTGGCGCCGGTCGAGGTGATGACGACGACGGTGGGCCGCGCGGCGGTGACGACCCGGGTGGGGTCGGCGCCGTGGGCGATCGCGGCGTCGTTGAGTCCGATGTAGTCGATGGTGTGCCAGCCGCTGTAGTACGGGATCGCGCCCGCGTCGCTGACCGCGAGGGTGCGCGCGGCCTCGGGCACGTCGGCGCTGGCGAGCGCCTTGCCGATGGCGACGTGGGTGCGCTGGAGGTCGGGGCCGTAGTTCGCGGTCGCGGGCAGATCTGGTGCCACCGCACCGAAGTAGGCGGTCCAGGCGACGGCGACGGTTCCGGCGAGCGCGGCGGCGGGGCGGGGGAGCAGGCCCTTCATGGCGATCCCGGCGCCGAGGCACAGGATCGGGAAGGCGTGGTCGGCGAAGCGGTCGAGGAAGTCCATCGTCGGCCCGGACACGGCGTAGGTCGCATACGTGACCGCGACCGTGGCGATGAGCAGGAGCCCGGCGGCACGGGTGGCACGGCGGACGATGAGCGCGAGTGTGAGCAGGATGAGGGGTGCGAGCACTTTGGCGGTGTGCACGCTCCACAGATATCCGGCGTCGAGGTGACCGAACTTGACGTAGAAGGTGTTGGGCAGCAAGTGGCCGTAGAACTGCCAGCGCCACACGAAGTACGCGCCGCCGAGCAGCACGGCCGCGGCGGTGAACCAGCGCGGCGGTACCCGGCGGCGTTCGTGCCAGATCCAGACGAGGAACGCGGGCAGCGCGGCGACCACACCTTCGGGCCGCAGCGTCCCGGCCAGCAGGAGCAGCAGCGGCAGCTCCCAGTCCCGGATCCGCTGCTGGTCGAGCACGCGCAGGCCGAGCACGGCCACGCGCAGCAGCACGGCGGCGAACGCCGTGGTCTCCAGCCCGCCGGTGAGGTGGAAGTAGGTCGGGACGAACAACGCGAACGCGCCACCCGCGACGATCGCGCCGCCGAGCCCCGCGTACCGGCGACCGGTGCTGACCAGCAGGTACAGCGTCGCGGCGCCCAGCACGAGCGAAGTGATCTTGGTGAACAGCGGCAACGCGATCCCGAGCAGCGACCCGACGGCGCTCCACGCCACCCAAGCGAAGTTCGTGAACCCCTCGACCGGCTGGCCGGTCAGGTTCCACACCGGCCCGTGCCCGTCGGCGAGGTTCTTGGCGTAGCGGAAGCTGATGAACGCGTCGTCGATCGTGAAGAACCACGCTGCCCACGCTCCGCCGAGGAACACCACCGCGAGCACGACCGACAGCACCACCACCGGCACCCGGCCCCTGCCGCGAGCCGCCTCCGCCCCGTGCTCGGCCGAAGTCAGCGTGGCGGTGGACGACATGGGCGTTCCTTCAAGGTCAGGTGTGGTGGTGCCAGTCTGCGGGGCAGGCGCACTCCCAGCACGACGTCAGATCATCAGCGCCGGAAAGCGACGAGCACGATGCGTGACACCCCACGATGCTCGCGCTCACTCTACAGCGTGACAATTACCCCCTTTCGGGTCGCCATTGCGGACCAATGTGCGGATAGGTGCGGCAACGCGGCGGTGGGGCGACAGTGCGTCCGGCTGCGGATGGATGCGGACACGTCTTCGTGGGTAGATCACCGGAGTAGAGCTTGCCGAGTGATTCCTTGACAGTGCGTTGTCGGAAGATCTGTTGCGGATGGGAACAATTGATCGCGCACGGAGGGTAGGGCTTATTGAAGGCTTCGAATCGCGCAAATGTTAGCGTCTTGTGACTCATGTCACAATCTTGCGTGCATTCTCGCCACTTCGAGCGATAGCGTGGCAGATTTACTCTGCGACGGCAATGTGTCGGAGGGGGCGAAATGTGTTGGACGAGTCATGGCTGATCCCCATCTCTATTACGACGTCATCAACATCGATGATCCTCTCGCGAAAGCTCCGGAGTCGGCCGTTGAATACTGGCGAGGGCTGGCTCATTGTGTCAAAGTGGAACTGGGTCGACTCGGGTTTACGGCGATTGTTCTCGACGGAGAGTACTATCGTGTTTTGTCGGCGCCCGAGAGTCCATTTTCGTGACGTTGGCCGTGGTGTACGTTGTACCTGTAGCTGGGTTTATGGTCTGGTATGCCCGGTGGTGTGGAGATTTGAAGCAAAGGGGTGAACGTGACTGATCCTTACCTCTATTTCAATGTTCTCAAAAACCCTGAAAATTCCGTAGCGAGAGCGCCGGAACTGGCGGTTCAGTCGTGGGTTGAACTGGCAAATTACGTCAAATTAAAACTGGACGACCTGGGATTCACGGCCTCTGTCGTCTCTGGCGACAATCCGCCGATGGATGCTGTTGGTGCACTCGTTTGTGTCCATGAAATAGATCCTTTTGGTGTAGTTCTGAAATGGGGAACGCCGCTGGAGCATACTGAAGAGTACATCGAACAAGTCTTGTCGCGGCAACGCGGGCCACTGATGAGGTGTGTGGTGGATGTACGTGAGATAATTGTCAAGATGATGTACGACGTGCTTGAGCGGGCCGGCTTCGGTGTGGCAACGGAACCTGAAGGAGATGACGTGGACATTTATCGGGTTTTGTCGAAGCCTGAAAATCCCCTTTTGTGATGGTGGAGTCATGCAGGTAGCGGAGTGGTGGCGACGTGTGGTGGCGGTGAGTGAGCACCTCGCCGGGGTGGAACCACTGCAGGAGGACGAGCACGCTCTCAGGCGCGGTGCGCAGTACTACTTGCGGATCGGCGAGCTGAGCCGGGGGTTCCTCGCCGACCCCGATGTCGGTGACGCCGAGCGTGGCCGGGTGCTGGCGGTGCTGGACGACCTGCTCGGTGACGAAAGCGAGCCGGAACGCCGCGCGATCGTCCTGACGTTCCTGTGGCCCTTCGCCGGACAGTCGCGCCCCTCGGAACTGGGGGACCGTGTGCGGCGGGAGCTGGACCTGATCGCCGGGCACCGACCGGCCGGTGGCGCGAACTCTGGTGCTTGGCAGGAACTCGCGGAGCAGGCCAAGGACGAATTGGAACGCTGCGGCTTGCCCGCGACGGTGATCCCCCGTGGCGCACGGCCCGCGCCGACAGGGGTCGTGCTGTCGGTGAGCGCTGAAGAACCCGCCGGTGTCTTCCTGGACTGGAACCCGCTCGACAGCCAGTCGGATCGGTACCGAGCCCTCGTCGGGGAATCCCACGAGGACGTGTACCTGAGCGAATACGTGGACGATGTCCGGGACCTCTTCGCGCGGGCGGCGCTGGACGTGCTCGCCGCGGCCGGATTCACCACCGCGGTGCGGTACGACTTTCTCTACGGCCGGTCGCGCGTCTGCCGCGTCCTGGGCCCGCCGGAACATCCCTTCGACTGAGCGGCGGCGAATTAGTGGAGAACAAGAGCGCCATGCGGGTCCCGGTATGGTGGGACGCATTGCTGTCGGCGAGCGAACACCTCGCCGAGTTCGATGCCGAGAAAATGCGGGACTGGCGCGAGCGCTACGCTCCCGGACTTCCGGCGGACGAGGAGCTTCCTGACCGGGACCAACTGCCTCGGGGGATCCGGGTCATCACCCTGGGCCGTGAGTTCGGGTCCAATCCGGACATCGGCGCCGCGGAACGCCTTCGCGTACTGGCCGTGCTCGACAATGTACTCGGCGACACCGGTGACCCGGACCGGCACAGCGTCATCTTCATGTTCCTGCGCCTGGCGCTCGATCTCGACATGCTGCGAGAACTGTGGCCGTCACTGGGTCCCCGCATCCGGCGCGTGTGCATCTTGATGTTCACTTCGTGGCCTGCGGGCGCGCCCGACTGGATGACCGTCGACACCGATCAGGCTCCACCGTGGAATCCCGCGCTGGTCGCGCAGATCCGCGGGGACGGCCGCGGCGGGGGAGCACCGGACGACCCTCTCGTGACCGATCCCTTCGCCGTCGAACAGCTGGTGGATCCCGAGGAGGTCGTCACCATGGCGCCTCCGGAGGCGATCGCGGCCTGGAGCGATCTGGCCGGGAAGGTCCACGCGGAGCTCACGCGCGTCGGTATCAGCGCGACCATCGAGACCCAGCCCTTCGACAGAACGGCCGGCATCCACATAGACCTGAGTCTCGGGATGCCGCCTTACGGTGTCACCCTCGACTGGCACAGCCCGCTTCAGAATTCGGAGAAGTACAGAGACGACCTTTTTGCCCAGAACAGAACAGAGCTCGCGCGCTACTCGATCGAGACGCGCAGGATCCTCCTGCGGGCCGCGCTGGACGTGCTCGCCGCAGCCGGTTTCCAGACGATGGTCTACTACTACTTTCCGCACGACCGCGGCTGTGAGTACCGGGTCCTGGCTCCACCGCAGAACCCGATCACCTGAGATCCGAGCGGCTGATTGGTTCCTCGAGACGAGGTGTCCGCTGCGGACGTGTACGGGTCTTACGATCGTGCGCAGAACGCCTACGCGCACGGGAGGTCGCCCGGTGCGGCTGTGCTCATGCCCCGAAGGCCACCTTCGGGGAATCTAACGCCACTTTCTCGGCCCTCACGGGTGTGCGGGCGAGGTCGCTCATGCCCCGAAGGTGGCCTTCGGGGCGCTAGGCGCCGCGATTCGACCCTTCGCTCTCGGCCGGGCCTTCAGGTCCCTCCTTTGTGGACGGAAGACGTTCGCGGGTGGCTGCTCGGGTCAGCCACCCGCGGCCGGTTCACGATCCGGCGAGCGCCTTCGCGGCCTGCTCCGCCATGACCTTTTCCCCGGTGGCGTTGGGGTGGATCAGGCTGAGCCCGTTGGCGCCGAAGAGGGGCTCGACCCACCGCGTGGCACCGTTCTGGCAGGCGTCGTGCCCGGTGGACACCTCGCTGACGTCGACGTACACCGCCCCGGTCTGCTCGGCCGCGTTCCGCACGCTGTCGTTGAGCAGCTGCTGGATGCCGTGCAGGTAGGGCACGTCGCCGTTCGCGATCGGGAGCAGCGGGAAGCACCCACCCGTCGGCGGCAGGATCTGCAGGTACCCCGAGATCGCGACGCGGGCGTTGGGCGCCTTGGCTTTCACGGCTTTCAGCGCGCGCGTGATGTTCGGGGCGACCTTGTTCTTGATGGTGGTGGCGAAACCGTCGCCGAAGAGGGTCTTGCAGGGGCTGCCCTGGCCGAGGGTGGGGACCGCGGCCAGCGCGCACGCCGCGGCGGCACCGGCGAAGGTGTTTTCGTCGTTGCCGCCGATGGTCAGGGTGACGACGTCCGTCTTCTCCGACAGCGCGTCGAGCTGCGGCGGGGTGCCCGGGTACTGCGCCTTTTCGAAGTGGCTCGTGGTCGCGCCGCCGCAGGACACGTCGGTCAGCTCGTACCCCTTGGCGGCCGCGAGGTCGTGGCCCCAGTTCTTGGTCGACTGCGCGCACAGCGGGCTGATTCCGGGCGCCAGCGGGAAGATCCCGCTCCCCGCGCTGTAGCTGTCGCCCATGTTGACGTAGCTGAGCCCGGTGTCGGCGGCGGCCGGGGTCGCCGAGAAGGCGAGTGCGGCCGCCGCCGCGATGCAGGCGAAACGGGCTGATCGGTGCATGAATCCTCCACGGCGCTGTGTTCGGCGATGCCCCATTTCCTACTGGTCAGTAGGATGGGTCACATCGTGTCGCACCGCGGACACGGATGGCTAGGGGAAGTTCGTACCGAGATTTCACCAAGGTTCTTGTGACGGTTCCCAAACCCCGCGTATGTGCACTGTGGACGGACCTGTCACGGCTCGCGGAGCAGTTCCCTGACCCGGGGCACGACCTCTTCCCCGTAGAGCCGGATCGATTCGAGGCGCTGTTCGTGCGGGAGCGCGCCGGCGCCGTACTTGAGCTGGAACCGGGAAAGCCCCAGCGTGCGCACCGCCCAGGCGATCTTCCGCGCGACGGTTTCCGGCGACCCGACGAACAACGCGCCGCGCGGCCCCGCCATCGCGTCGTAGTCGGCGCGGGACATCGGGCCCCAGCCGCGTTCCGCGCCGATCTTCGCGAACGCCGCCTGGTGGTGCGGAAAGTGCTGTGCCACCGCGAGTTCGTCGGTCGCGGCGACGTGCCCGGGGCTGTGCATGGAGATCGGCAGTTCTTCGTGCCCCGATTCCGCCAGCGCGCGCCGGTACAGCTCGGCCAGCGGTTCGAAGCGCTCCGGCGACCCGCCGATCACGGCCATCACCAGCGGCAGGCCGTAGGCGGCCGCCCTGACCACCGACTGCGGTGTGCCGCCGACGCCGACCCACGCGGGCAGCCTGCCCGATTCGGTGAGCGGGAAGGCCTGCGCGCCGTCGAGCGCTGGCCGCACGGTTCCGGTCCAGCTGACCGGTTTCTCGTGCTGCAGGTGCGTGAACAGGTCCAGCTTCTCGGCGAACAGCACCTCGTAGTCGGCGAGGGAATGGCCGAACAGCGGGAAGGATTCGGTGAAGGAACCGCGGCCGAGCGTGACTTCGGCGCGGCCGCCGGACAGCGCGTCCAGCGTGGCGAACCGCTCGTACACCCGCACCGGGTCGTCCGAGCTGAGCACCGTCACCGCGGTGCCGAGGCGGATCCGCTCGGTCTGCCCCGCGATCGACGCCAGCACGACGTCGGGGGAGGACACCGCCATCTCCGCGCGGTGGTGCTCGCCGACGCCGAAGTAGTCCACGCCGACCCGGTCGGCCAGCACGCCCTCCGCGACGACCTGCCTGATCGCCTCGGCCTGGCTCACCGGTTGCCCGTTCGCGCCGTTCTCGACGTCGCCGAAGGTGTCCAGGCCGAAGGTCGGCTCCTGCCGCGTGCCCAGGATCTCGTAGCCCATGTCGTCCTCCCGAAGTAGTTGAACGCTCAAACACTACGTGCGATCGGGCTATTCCCCGGCGACGGGGCACCGATCAAGGAGCGGCGCCGCTACAGTCGGTGGCCGGTGTTCCCGCTGGGAGTGGAGGGTGTCGTGACCGCTTCGGACCTGCTCACCGCGAAGATCGGCCACGGGTTCGACTACCTGGACGCGGATGGGGACGGCCTGCTGACCGAGCACGACCACGTGGTGTGCGGGCAGCAGGTCGCCGCCTCGATGGGGCACGCGCCCGGATCCGACGCCGAGCGCCGGATCATCGACGCGTACCTGGCGATCTGGCGGGACCTGCACCTGCCGCACCTCCCCGAGGGGACGACCTCGATCACCAAGGAGCAGTTCGTGGCGTCCACCCGATCGCTGGCCTCCGACGCGGCCGCGGCGGCGGCCACGGTGGGCGCGCTCGCCGAGGCGTTCCTGGCGATCGCGGACACCGACGAGGACGGCACGGTGAGCCCCGCGGAGTTCCTCGCGTTCCAGCGCGGTCATTTCCCCGGGCTGACCCAGGCCGAAGCCGACGAGGCGTTCGCCCACCTCGACACCGACGGCGACGGCGCGCTGTCCACCGCCGAGTTCGTCAGCGCGATCGTCGAATTCTGGTCGAGCAGCGACCCGGACGCGCCGGGCAACTGGTGGATGGGTCGCCCCGCCTACTCCGCCTGACCGAATCCGAACCGGACGTTCAGCCGACGTTCCGGACAGGTTTCCGCGGTTTGGCGTTTGCCTAGTCGTCCAAGCCGTAGGGTTTCCCGCGTGCTTTGTGGTGGACCTCGCGCCGGGCAGAGCCAGGGCGGTGTGGCCCTGGTCGCTTTTTGTGGGGTTCCTACAAGCCTGCGGCCTCGGCATGCGCGGGCCGGGACATTGGTGTACCCAGCGGTAGTCGAGCAGGGTGTAGACAGGTGCAGGCGACGTTCCGGGACCCGGACGTCGCCTGCTGTGCGTAGGGATTTGGGAGGCTCAGCCGGTGTTCAGTCGTGTCGCCATCGTCAACCGCGGAGAGGCCGCGATGCGGCTCATCCACGCTGTCCGGGACCTTTCGGCGGAAACCGGGACGCGGATCGAGACGGTCGCCCTCTACACCGACGCGGACCGTGACGCGACCTTCGTCCGCGAAGCCGATATCGCCTACCTGCTCGGCCCGGCTTCGGCGCGCCCGTACCTCGACCTCGCGGTGCTGGAGCGCGCGCTGGTGGACACCGGCGCCGACGCCGCGTGGGTCGGCTGGGGCTTCGTCGCCGAGGACCCGGCGTTCGCCGAGCTGTGCGAGAAGACCGGCGTCACCTTCGTCGGCCCGAGCGCGGAAGCGATGCGCAAGCTCGGTGACAAGATCGGCGCGAAGCTGATCGCCGAAGAGGTCGGCGTGCCGGTCGCGCCGTGGAGCCGCGGTGAGGTCGGCACGCTCGAAGACGCGTTGCGCGCCGGAGACCACATCGGCTACCCGCTGATGCTCAAGGCGACCGCGGGCGGCGGCGGGCGCGGTATCCGCATGGTCGCCTCGGCCGACGACCTGACCGAGGCCTACGAGCGCACGAGCCAGGAAGCGTTGCGCGCCTTCGGTTCCGGCGTGGTGTTCCTCGAGCGCCTCGTCACCGGGGCGCGGCACGTCGAGGTCCAGGTGATCTCCGACGGTGGCACGGCGTGGGCGCTGGGCGTGCGCGACTGCTCGGTGCAGCGCCGCAACCAGAAGATCATCGAAGAGTCGGCTTCCCCGGTCCTCGGTCCCGAGCAGGCCGCCGAGCTGAAGGCCTCCGCCGAGCGGCTCGCGGTGGCGGTCGGCTACCGCGGCGCCTGCACCGTCGAGTTCCTGTACCACCCCGGCGAGAAGCTGTTCGCCTTCCTCGAAGTCAACACGCGGCTGCAGGTCGAGCACCCGATCACCGAGATCACCACCGGTACCGACCTGGTCAAGCTGCAGTTGCACGTGGCGGGCGGCGGCAAGCTCGAAGGCGCGCAACCTGCCGAGGGCGGCCACGCCGTCGAAGCGCGGCTCAACGCCGAAGACCCCGACCGCGACTTCGCTCCCTCGCCCGGCCGCATCGCGCGGCTCGTTCTGCCCGCGGGGCCCGGCATCCGCGTCGACACCGGCGTCAGCGAGGGCGACCGCATCCCGGCCGACTTCGACTCGATGATCGCGAAGATCATCGCCTACGGCCGCGACCGCGACGAGGCACTGGCCAGGCTGCGCCGCGCGATGGCCGAAACCACCGTGATCATCGAAGGCGGCGCGACCAACAAGAGCTTCGTGCTCGACCTGCTCGACCAGCCCGAGGTGATCGACGCGAGCGCCGACACCGGCTGGATCGACCGCGTGCGCGCGCAGGGCCGCCTGGTCAGCCACCGGCACTCCGCGATCGCGCTGGCCGCCGCCGCGATCGAGGCCTACCAGGACGAGGAAGAGGTCAGCCGCCAGCGCCTGCTGTCCACCGCGCACGGCGGGCGCCCGCAGGTGCAGCACGAGAGCGGCCGCCCGCTCGACCTCAAGCTCCGCGGCGTCGGCTACCGGGTGAGCGTGGCGCGCGCCGGGCAGAAACGGTTCCGCGTAGGCGTTTCGCACGGTTCGGACACGCACCTCGCCGAGGTCGAGATCGAGCGGTTCGACGCGCACAGCGGCCAGATCGTGGTCAACGGGCACCGCTTCCGGCTGGTGTCGGCCACGCACGGCCCGATCCACCTGGTCGAGGTCGACGGGGTCACGCACCGGATCAGCCGCGACGAAGGCGGTGTCGTCCGCTCGCCCGCGCCCGCGCTGGTGGTGGCGACGCCGTTGGCCGTCGGCGATGAAGTCGAGGCGGGCGCGCCGATCCTGGTGCTGGAGAGCATGAAGATGGAAACGGTGCTGCGCGCGCCGTTCCGCGCCAAGGTCCGCGAATGCCCGGTGTCGGTGGGCAGCCAGGTCGAAACCGCGGCGCCGCTGATGCGCCTGGAGCCCCTCGCCGACGAGGAGGACGCGGGAGCGGCCGAAGAAGTCGCGGAGACCGTCGAGATCGACCTGCCCGCGTTGCCCGACGGCGGTTCGGCGGCCGAGCGGGTCGAGCGCGGCCTGCAGGACCTGCGCAGCCTGCTGCTGGGCTTCGACGTCGACCCGGAGGATCGTAAGCGCGTGCTGTCCGGGTACCTCGCCGCGCGCGCCGAGCTGGGCGGCAGGCCACTGGCAGGCGAGCTGGACCTGCTGACGGTGTTCGCGGACCTGTCGGAACTGAGCCGCAACAAGCCGGTCGGCGATCTCGAAGGCGAGCCGGGCAGCGCGGTGCACAGCCCGCGCGAGTACTTCCACAGCTACCTGCAGAGCCTCGACGTCGAGCGCGCCGGGGTCACCGAAGGGTTCCAGGCCAAGCTGAAGCAGGTGCTCGGGCACTACGGCGTCACCGATCTCGACCGCACGCCGGACCTGGAGGCCGCGGTCTTCCGGATCTTCCTTGCGCACCAAAGGATGTCGTCCGATGTCACGGTGGTCTCGGAACTGCTGCGGGAGTGGCTGGCGAGCATGCCGCCGGTGGAGTCGCTGCGGGAGCGGGCGGGGCTGACGCTGGAGCACCTGGTCGCCGCGACGCAGGTGCGGTTCCCCGCGGTCTCCGATCTCGCGCGCGGCGTGGTGTTCGCGTGGTTCGGCCAGCCGCTGCTGCGCCGCAACCGCGCCCGCGTCTACGCCGACATCCGCAAGCACCTGCGCCACCTCGACGCCAACCCGGACGCGCCGGACCGCGCCGAGCGCGTGGCCGAGATGGTGCGCAGCACCGAACCGCTGGTGCGGCTGCTCGGCCAGCGCCTCGTCCGCGCCGATCTCGACAACACGATCATGCTGGAAGTGCTGACCAGGCGGTACTACGGGAACAAGGGGCTCACCGGGGTCCGCACCGCCGACGTCGCGGGCTGCCGGTTCGTGGTCGCCGAGCGCGGCGGTTCGTGCCTGGTTTCCGCGGCCGTGAGCTTCGACGCGCTGGACAGCGCGGTGCGCGGGCTCGCCGAGCTGAGCGGTCAGGACGGCATCGACGCCATCGACGCCGACATCTACCTCGCCTGGGAGAACCAGCCCGAGGACTCCGCCGCGGCGGCCGCCGCGCTGCACGAGGTCATCGGCGCGCAGGCGCTGCCGAGCCAGGTCCGCAGGCTGACCGCCACCGTCGCGGGCCGCGGCGGCGCGGTGATGCACCACCACTTCACGTTCCGGCCAGACGAGACGTCGAAGATGGCCGAGGACCGGCTGATCCGCGGCCTGCACCCGTACATCGCGCAGCGGATGCAGCTCGAACGGCTGCGCGAGTTCGACCTGACCCGGCTGCCGTCCTCGGACGAGGAGGTCTACCTTTTCCGTTGCGTGGCAAGGGAAAACCAGGCCGACGACCGGCTCGTCGCGTTCGCGCAGGTGCGCGACCTGACCGAACTGCGCGAGCACGACGGCAGGCTCGTCGCGCTGCCGACGGCGGAGGACACCATCGCCGCCTGCCTCGACTCGATCCGCCGCGAGCAGGCGCGTCGCCCGTCGAAGAAGCGCTTCAGCACCAACCGGATCGTGGTCTACGTGTGGCCGCCGAGCGACATCACCCGCGACGAGCTGGAGATGATCGCCGGGCGCGTGCTGCCGACGACCGCGGGTGCCGGGCTGGAGCAGATCGAGTTCATCGCGCGGCAGCGCGACGCCGCGACCGGCGAGCTGACCAAGATCGCCGTGCGCGTCTCCTTCGACGCCACCGGCGGAACCGAGCTGACCGTCGGCGAGCCGACCGCGGAACCGGTCGAGCCGATCGACGACTACCGGCTGAAGGTGCTGCGCGCGAGCAGCCGCAACACGGTCTACCCCTACGAGCTGACCGGCCTGCTCGGCGAGTTCACCGAGCACGACCTCGACGAGCAGGGTGTGCTCGTGCCGGTGGACCGTCCTAAAGGGAGGAACTCGGCCGCGATCGTCGCGGGCGTCGTCACGACACCGACGAAGCGGCACCCCGAAGGCGTCACGCGCGTGGTGCTGCTCGGCGACCCGACGAAGTCGCTCGGTGCGCTGTCGGAGCCGGAATGCTCGCGGGTGATCGCCGCGCTCGACCTCGCCGAGCGGATGCGGGTGCCGCTGGAGTGGTTCGCGCTGTCCTCCGGCGCGCGGATCTCGATGTCGTCCGGTACCGAGAACATGGACTGGGTCGCGGCCGCGCTCAAGCGGATCGTCACGTTCACCCAGGACGGCGGCGAGATCAACATCGTGGTGGCGGGCATCAACGTCGGCGCGCAGCCGTACTGGAACGCCGAGGCCACGATGCTCATGCACACCAAGGGAATCCTGGTGATGACCCCGGATTCGACGATGGTGCTGACCGGGAAGCAGGCGCTGGACTTCTCCGGCGGCGTGTCCGCGGAGGACAACTTCGGCATCGGCGGCTACGACCGCGTGATGGGCCCGAACGGCCAGGCGCAGTACTGGGCGCCGAACCTGCCCGCAGCCCGCGACGTGCTGATGGCGCACTACGACCACACCTACGTCGTGCCGGGCGAGTCGGCGCCGCGGAAGGCGGGCACGACCGACCCGGTCGACCGGGACGTCTCGCCGTTCCCGCACGCCGTCGTCGGCAGCGACTTCACCTGCGTCGGCGAGATCTTCTCGGCAGCGCACAACCCGGACCGCAAGAAGCCGTTCGACATCCGGACCGTGATGCGCGCATTGTCCGATCAGGACCATCCGGTGCTGGAGCGCTGGGCGGGCATGGCCGACGCGGACACCTCGGCGGTGCAGGACGTCCACATCGGAGGGTGGCCGGTCTGCCTCGTCGGCATCGAGTCGCGTTCGGTGCCGCGGCGCGGTTTCCCGCCCACCGACGGCCCCGACACCTACACCGCGGGCACCCTGTTCCCGCGCTCGTCGAAGAAGACCGCGCGGGCGATCAGCTCGGCTTCGGGCAACCGCCCGCTCGTGGTGCTGGCGAACCTGTCCGGGTTCGACGGCTCGCCGGAGTCGCTGCGCAAGCTCCAGCTGGAGTACGGCGCCGAGATCGGCAGGGCGATCGTCAACTTCGAGGGCCCGATCGTGTTCTGCGTGATCTCGCGGTACCACGGCGGCGCGTTCGTGGTGTTCTCCAAGGCGCTCAACCCGAACATGACCGTGCTGGCGATCGAAGGCTCGTTCGCCTCGGTGCTCGGCGGCGCGCCCGCGGCGGCCGTGGTGTTCGCCGGTGACGTCAACAACCGGACCGCGACCGACCCGAGGGTGACCGAGCTCGAAACGCGGGCGTCGGCCGCCAGCGGCGCCGAACGCGCGGCGCTGCACGCCCAGCTCGCCGAAACCCAGGCGAGCGTCCGCGCGGAAAAGCTCGGCGAGGTCGCCGCCGAATTCGACCGCGTGCACAGCATCCAGCGCGCGGTCGAAGTCGGCTCGGTGGACGCGATCATCTCGGCGGCCGAGTTGCGGCCCCGGATCATCGAAGCCATCGAGCACGGCATGAAGGGCTGATACCGGTTACCCGAACCTCACCACGTATCGGGAAAGTGCGTTCTTCACGGCTGAACCGTAAGTGCTTACGGTTCAGCCGTGAACCACTTCATCATCACCGGCGCCCGCGTCTTCGACGGTGAGAATCCGCTCGGGATCGTCGATGTCGAAGTCGCCGACGGCAAGATCGCGCGCGTCGCGGGCGACCGCCCCGAGGGGGTCGACCTGGTCGACGGCACCGGTGCCACGGTGCTGCCCGGCTTCATCGACGCGCACACGCACACCGACGCCGAATCGCTCCGCCAGGCGCTGACGTTCGGGATCACCACCGAATTCGACATGCTCTCGATCCCGGAGCGGATGATTCCGGTGCGCCGCAAGGCTTCCGAGTCGAGTGACCTGGCCGACGTGCGCTCCTCGTCCATTGGGCTCACGCCCGCGGACGGGCACCCGCACCAGCTCCGGAAAGGGGAGGGCGACCCGGAGTGGCCGACGGCCACGCGCGTGGCCGAGATCCCGGCGTTCGTCGAAGCCAGGATCGACGAGGGCGCCGACTACCTCAAGGTGCTCGTGGAGGACGGCCATCTGTTCGGCTCTTCCCTGCCCAGCCTCGCTCCCGAACTGGTCGCGGCGACCGTTCGCGAGGGCCACGCCCGCGGCAAAATGGTGCTGGCGCACGCGATGACCGTCGACACCGCGAACCAGGTCGTCGGCGCCGGAGTCGACGGGCTCACCCACCTCTTCTTCGACCGGCCGCACACCGACGAGCTGATCGGGAAGATCGCCGCCGGTGCCTTCGTGATTCCCACCCTGTCGGTGATCGCGTCGATCACCGGCGCGAGTGCCGGTGCGTCGCTGGCCAAGGATCCGCGGGTGCATCCGAAGCTGACGCCCGAATGGCTCGACAACCTGTCCGGCGCGATCGCGACGAGTCCACGCGAAAACTTCGGCTACGCCCTCGAAGCGCTCGCAGCCCTGCACCGCGCGGGCGTCGACATTCTCGCGGGCACGGACGCCGCCCACCTCGGCGCACCGGGAATGGCCCACGGCGCCAGCCTGCACGACGAACTGCGGCTCCTGGTGATGGCAGGGTTGACGCCGACGGAAGCATTGCGGGCGGCGACCTCCGTTCCGGCACGCCGGTTCGGCCTCGGCGACCGCGGCCGGATCGAGCCGGGGCTCCGCGCCGACCTCGTGCTGGTCGCCGGTGATCCGACCACGGCCATCGGCGACACGCTCTCGGTCCGGCGCGTATGGCGCGGCGGGGCACCGGTTTCTCAAAGTCCATTGTGGACATAGGGTACTATCGGCGCTTCCGGGTAGCCGCCCTGCGGGCGAGCGCGGTCTGTCCGATCAGGACGATCGTGCCCGCCAGGCACAGCCAGGCGAAGACGTCGCCGAAGAGGCGGTAGGCCGTCGTCGTGCCGCGGGCGGGGACGTCGAGGATCCACGAGTCGTGGTCGACGGTGGTGTCCTGCGTCGAGAGCGTCCGCCCCTGGTGGTCGAACCCGGCCGACCAGCCGCTGAAGTCCTGCCGGACCAGTGCGTAGCCGTTCTCGATCGCGCGCAGGCTCGACATCTCGGTGTGCGCCCGGCCAAACTCGGGCCAGTCGCCGCCCGGTACCAGCATGATGTCGGCGTCCTCGCGCATCATGTCGGGGAAGTCGGCGTCGTAGCAGAACCGTCGCGCCAAGATCGTGACCCTCACCGAGCGCGGACTCGAAACCCGGCGCCGCCTCGCGACGGCGATGGCCACCCGATCGCGGGTCGCCCAGCTCAGCCCGGCCGAACAGCGCCAGCTCAGGCGGCTGCTGGCCAAGGCCGCGGCTGGTTGATCACCGGTGCTGGGCTTTGATGTTGACCATCCAGGTGATCCCGAACCGGTCGACGACCGAACCCGCCTCGTCGCCCCAAACCTGCTTCTCCAGCGGCAAGGTGACGGTGCCACCTTCGGACAGCTTCTCGAAGTAGTCGCGCAGTTCGTTGTCGTCGCCGTCGCCGTCCAGGAAGAGCGCGACGTTGTTCCCTGGCCGATAGGGCGGGTGGCCCGGCCTATCGTCGGGAAAGTCCCATGCCATCAGCGTGTAGCCAGCCGCGGTGTCGAGGCGGGCGTGCATGACTGTGTCGGCGTTGGGCGAGTCCGGCGACCCGAAGTCCGCGACGGTGCCCAGCTCCAGCTCACCGCCGAAGACCTCCCGGTAGAACTCCATCGCGTGCCGCGCGTTGCCGTTGAACGTGATGCACGGATTGACCTGAGATCCCACGAGGAACCCTCTCTCGTTACGTGACTTCTGGGGCTGTCTTCGAACCAGGCTCTCAGCGAATCACGACACCTCCTGTCGTGATTTCTCGTGGTGCGCTTGGTCTTCCTGCTGGTGGCTGTCGTGGTTGGTTCGCGGGGTTTCGTTTTTGTTGGTGTCGCTGCACTTTGCGACGCTGTTGTCGGAAATTGTTGTGTGCCAACGGGTTTCGTGGTGATGCTCGCGTGTTTCGCCCGTTTGGGCTATCGAACGTGCGTGCGATCGGCGGTAGACTGGCAGGGTGTCCGAGACTTCTCCTTCCCTTGTGCCGCAACAGGAACTGTGGCAGCTTCCCGCGGGCGAGCTGGCTGTGCTGTTGCGGGAGGAGTTCGTATCCTGGTGGCGCCAAGAAGCCCGCATTCACCGCATCATCGCGCATCTGGACAACGGTGGCGCCCGTGCTTTGGGGTACAGCGGTGTGGCTGGGTTGGTGGCGGATATCGCGCGCAGTTCCGGTCCGGGTGTGAAGAAGCTGGTGAAGCGGGCGCTGGCCACCAATCCTGGTCAGGGGATTGATGGTGCGGAGATTCCCGCTGTCGCGCCTGTTGTCGGTGAGGCTGTGCGGGAGGGTGAGATCTCGCCGGAGCATGTGGATGGGATCGTGCGGGTGCTGGAAAAGATCCCGGCAGCGGTGTCGGGGGAGGATCGGGAGTTCGCGGAACAGACTCTGGTCGAGTTGGCGCGGAGGGCGGGTGTCAGGGAGATCGGCAAGGCGGGTAAGGAAATCCTCGGCCGCCTCGATCCCGACGGCCCCGAACCCCGCGACATCCCTGAGCCGAGGCGGGAGCTGAACGTTCATCAGCGCAAGGATGGTTCGGCGAAGTTCGACGGCTACCTCGATCCCGTGTCGGCCGCGAAAACCCTCGCCCTGCTGGACCCTCTCGCGATGCCCCGCGCTGAGGAGTCCGATGGCCCCGTGGTGCGGAGTCGGGCGGAGCGGTATGGGGACGCGTTCATGGAGTTGGTGGCGCTCGCCGGAAGTCATCCCGATTCGCCGAATCGCAGTGGTGGCCGGTCGGATCTGATCGTGACCATTCCCCTGGCGGACTTGAAGCTGAGCTGGGCAAGGCGTGTCTGGACATGGTCACCGACATCACGGCGAGCGAGGCCCGGATTCTGGCGTGTGACTGCCGGGTCATCCCGGCCATACTCGACGGCAAGGGCCAGCCCCTGGAGATGGGGCGGGCGAGGCGATTGGTGACTGAGGCGCTTCGCTTCATGTTGGCATTGCGGGATGGCGGGTGTTGTTTCCCCGGATGCTCGCGGACCCCGCGGCATTGCGAAGCGCACCACGTCGTCCCATGGGCACACGGCGGCACCACCGATTTAGGTAATCTCGTGCTGTTATGTGCTCATCACCACAGACTTTTACATCGTAGTGACTGGAAACTCCGCATGGTCGACGGCCTTCCGGTGTTCACCCCACCCGAGTTCGTCGACCCATGGCGAAGATCCCGATCGAACCGCCACACCGCCCAACCCCGCGCAGCCTAAGAAACCTTGCCGCCACTGGCGGCCCGGCAGTCCACTGTATCCACAGTGGACTGGCCGAAATCCGGGTCCCTTCAACCGCTATCGGTCGAAGGGTGGAATTGGCGCGCCCGGCGTTCGAAATCGTTGGCCCACTTCAGGCTCGGCGAACGAGGACTCAGCTGAGTTCGCGGATTCCCCACATGCGCACGATCTCGACCAACGGGGTCAGCTCGTCCGGGGTCTCGCCCGGCGGCGCCAGAACGGAAAACTCGCCGGAGGGATGTCCGTGGGTGTCGGGCGCCTCGCGCCAAGTGCAGCCCTCGCCGTCGACCAGGGTCAGCAAGTGGTTGTCACAGCCGGGGCAGCCGGTGTCGCGGCGCCACTCGTCCTCGTCGAGACGGAACAGGTCGTAGGGAACGAACCGCTTCCCACAGTCCAGCTCGACTTCGGACTCACGGCCGCTGTAGTGCCGCAGCCGGTGCACCGTGTGCCGGGCATCGCTGGCGTGGCGCACGTAGGTGACGTAGAAGCTCATTCCCGGTTCCTTCGGGCAGTGGCGCATTTCGCGCACATCTCCTGGGCAGTGCGGCTACTCGGACCGAACACCGTGCCGCACGCGGTCCGCACCGTCACCCCGTCGCGGCTCCGGTACTCGCGGACGATCCAGTGCCGCCGACCGTCGTCGCAACTCGCCCAGCTCACAACAGTGCCACCAAATCGCTTCGCGTGAGCGGCTCGACGTGCTCGTACCCGTACGCCTCGTCGAGTACCACGCGGGTTCGAGCGGCAGGCGCTTCGTGTCTCGGTGGCACATAAGCGGCGAGCCGGTGCGCGAGCGGCAGTGCGATAGCCACGACCAGTGGCGGCAGTAGCCAGAGCGCGATCATTTCTTCCGTCCTTCCGCCGCGAACGTCGTGGCGCGGTGCCAGTCCCGGGTCGTGGCGGGACTGGCACCGGCTCCATCCCGGGGCGCGCTCGCCCGCAGGACGAAGGCGAACCCGAGAGGCTGTCCCAGTAGTAGTATGCTTCGGTTCCAACACTGTGGTGCGTGTCCAATACGATGGTGCATGCACCACTGAGAGGCAATCGCCCGATCGGATGGACCCGTGGCCCCGGCGGCCCTGATCTAGGATTTGGTGCATGGTGAGCACCGCGAACAGTCCCCGTGCGCGCGCACTCGGCGCGGCCTTGCGCGAGGCCCGCAAGGCGGCGGGGATGACGACTCGGGACCTCGGCGAGCAGGTGGGTAAGCATCACACCGCCGTGTCCCGGTGGGAGTCCGGCAAGGTCGCGCCGAGCCCGAACGACACCGCGGCGGTGCTCGGCATTCTCGGGGTGACCGGCGAGGAACGCGACCGGCTCGTCGATCTCGCGCGGGACGCCGCCGATCCGAACTGGGTCGCGCCGGGCGTCCTTCGGCATCTGGCCGCGCTCACCGAGTACGAGCGCACTGCGAAGCTGATCGTGAACGTCCAACCGCTGCTGGTGCCCGGGATGCTCCAGACGAGCGACTACGCCCGCGCGATCATGGTCGCCGCCGGAGCGGAACGCGGCGAAGCCGAACAGCGTGTTCTGTACCGGATGGGTCGGCGCGACGCGATCACCCGCCACAACCCAGTGCCGTTCCACGCGATCATCGGCGAGGCCGCCCTCCGGTATCCGCCCTGCCCGCGAAGTGTGATGGTGGAACAACTCCGGCAGTTGACCAGGCTCGCCGAACTGGAAACCATCACCGTCCAGGCGCTTCCGCTGAGCGTCGGCTACTCGCCCGCCCTCGAAGGCCCGTTCGTGTACATCGAACCGGAGATCGGGCAGCCGATCGTTCAGCTGGAGCACTACCGGTCCGCGACGACCCTGACCGATGCCCGGGATGTCGCTGACTATCGCGCGGCGGCGGATACTCTCCGCCGGGAAGCGATGAGCCCTGCTGCCACAACGGGACTCATCGCAGAGTTAGCAGACGAAATGGAGATTGCCTCATGACGCGAAGCCGCTGGCGCAAGAGCAGCTACAGCGGGAACCAAGGCGATTGTGTTGAAGTAGCGATCGGCGCGGACGAGGTAGGCGTTCGCGACACGAAGAACCGGGCCGCGGGGAATTTGACCGTGGCACCCGCCGCGTGGTCGGCGTTCGTGCGGACCGCAGGCCGCGCGATGCGCTGATCGCGCGACGACAACGCACTGACCCCTCCGAGATCATCGAGGGGCGACGGCGGCCTTCCTGTGCTTTCCTGAGCGCGAAAGCGATCAGGGCAGGAGGGCCGCCGTTTGTTCACCGCGGTGTTGGCGCTGGGTATCACGTCGGGGTCGATCCTGCGCGTGAGTGTCCCGGATGGACGGGTCACGACCGTTTTCGGCGGTGCGGCCCCCTTTCCCGACGGGGTGGCCGTGCTCGACGGTGTCGTCTACTGGACGACCATGGGGGTGCCCACGAGGGCGTCGGCAAAGACGCGGGAGTCCGGTTTGGACTATTCGCGGCCCAACGGTGGGCTGCACGCGGTGGGGTTGGACGGGACCGGTGCGCGCGACCTGCTGCCGCCCGGGGCGATCACGACCGGCAAGCAGCTCGTGTCCGACGGCGCCGGGACCTTGTACTGGAGCGACCGCGAGGGGTGCCGGGTGAGCCGCGTTCGTGTCGACGGTACCGAGCTGACCGATCTCGTGGTGAACGCGCGCGACTCGTCGTGGCGGCAGGAGTGCGTCGGAGTCGCGGTCGACACCGAGTACTTGTACTGGACGCAGAAGGGGCCTGCGAAAGGCGGGCATGGGCGGATCTTCCGTGCTGGGCTGGACATTCCTGCGGGGGAGCGCGCGGACCGCCGGTCGGATGCCGAGGTGCTGTGGGACGGGCTCCCGGAGCCGATCGATCTCGAGATCCGCGACGGCTGGCTGTACTGGACCGATCGCGGCGCCGAGCCGGACGGCAACACGCTCAACCGCGCTCCGCTTCGCGCGGCGGGGGAGAAGCCCCAGATCCTCGCCCGCGGTTTCCGCGAGGCCATCGGGCTCGCCGTGGACGACGAGATCGCCTACGTGTCCGACCTCGGCGGGCGGATCCGCTCAGTGTTCCTCGGCGGCGGCGAATCCCGGGTGCTCGCCGAGTTGCGCGAACCGGTTTCGGGAATCACCGGTGTCCACGAATGACCACAATGGACAGAAAACCATGTGCGCGCACCGCTATTCGCAGTCCCGAGGGCACGCGGACATTCCGCGCCACAGCAGGTCGGCGAGCTTCTCGGTCTCGCGTTTCCAGTCGCCGTTCGGGTCCAGGTACAGCAGTCCGCCCAGTCCGCGCAGGACGGTTTCCGGGGCCAGGCCCGCGCGGACGGCGCCCGCTTCGACATTGGCTTCCAGCAGGGTGGCGACCGCGCCGACCATGGACTCGTAGGCGTCCGCGGGCAGCTTGCCCTCGGCCACCGTCGCCACGCGCAGCGCGTTGGCGAGGCCCCGCTTGGTCATCATGTAGTGCGCCAGGTGATCGGTGGTCCACACCAGGAAGGCCCGGTCAGGGGCGTGCCGGGCGAGCAGCTTCGGCACGACCTCGACGAGGTGCCGCACTTCGCGGTCGTAGACCGCCAGGATGAGCGCCTCCGGCGTGGGGAAGTGCCGGTACACCGTGCCGACCCCGACTTCGGCGGCCTTCGCGACGGCGTTGAACGAGACCTCGCCGGTCGCGGCCAGCGAATCCGCGGCCGCGGTCAGGATGCGTTCGTGGTTACGCCGCGTGTCCGCGCGCCGGGGGTTGACCGAGCCCGTCGTCATCGCTCCTCCTCTCGCGTTCGTCTCGTTCATCGTGGAATGTAGCCCAAGACCACGCAGACCTGGAGCAACTCCGGGGTGAGACTTTCATTGCGAAGCGGATTCTCATCCGCTAGCCTCGAACGCACGGCGAAGCGGATGAATATCCGGTTGCTCGCCGTGACAATCCCGACACACTCCCACCACCAGCACTGTGCCTCACGCTCCCTCAGTGGACGATCTGGGAAAGAGATCCCGTGGACATCTCGCTCGAAGTCAATGGCAGGCCCGCGCGCCTCAGCGTCGATCCCGGCGTGACGCTGCTCGACGCGCTGCGCGAGCGCCTCGCCATCACCGGCCCGAAGAAGGGCTGCGACCGCGGCCAGTGCGGTGCCTGCACCGTGCACGTCGGCGGCAGGCCCGTGCTCTCGTGCCTCACCCTCGCCGCGACCGTGAAGCAGGAGGTGACCACGGTCGAAGGACTGTCCACAGAGGACGGACTGCACCCCGTCCAGCAGGCGTTCGTCGAGCAGGACGCGCTG
The DNA here is from genome assembly GCF_018736145.1 of Amycolatopsis sp. CA-230715. GTDB lineage: Bacteria > Actinomycetota > Actinomycetes > Mycobacteriales > Pseudonocardiaceae > Amycolatopsis. Next base: position 1,176,017 of record NZ_CP059997.1, on the reverse strand, counting down.
CAGTGCGGGTTCTGCACCTCGGGTCAGGTGATGTCCGCCGTCGCGGCCGTCGAGCAGGGCGTCGAGGACGTGCGGGAGTTCATGTCCGGCAACCTGTGCCGGTGCGCCGCCTACCCGAACATCGTCGCGGCGGTCGAGAAGGCCGCGATCGACAAGGCGGGGAGGGTCGATGCGTCCCTTTGAGCTGACCGCGCCCGAGACCGTCGAAGCCGCGGTCGCTGACTCCGGCACGTTCCTGGCGGGCGGGACCACCCTCGTCGACCTGATGAAGCTCGACGTGCTCACGCCGTCGCGGGTGCAGGACATCAACGGGCTGCCGCTGCACGGCATCGACACCGCCGACGGGCTGCGGTTCGGTGCGCTGGAGCGGATGGGCGACATCGCCGCGCATCCCGGCGTCTACCCGGCGATCTCGCGCGCGCTGCTGCTGAGCGCGTCCCAGCAGCTGCGGAACATGGCCAGCATCGGCGGGAACCTGATGCAGCGCACCCGGTGCACGTACTTCCGGGACGTCGCCACGCCGTGCAACAAGCGGGAGCCCGGCAGCGGGTGCCCCGCGATCTCCGGCGCCAACCGGATGCACGCCGTGCTCGGCACCAGCGACTCGTGCGTGGCGACCCACGCCAGTGACGTCGCGGTGGCGCTCGTCGCGCTCGACGCCGAGGTACGGCTGGTCGGCGACGACGGCAGCCGGGTGGTGAAGCTGGCCGACTTCTACCGCCTGCCGGGAGACACCCCCGAGGTGGAGAACGACCTGCGCCCCGGCGAGCTGATCACCGAGGTCGTGGTCCCGAGGCTGGACTTCGCCGCGCGCTCGACCTACGTCAAGGTGCGGGACAGGCAGTCCTACGAGTTCGCGCTGTGCTCGGCCGCGGTCGCGCTCGACGTCCAGGATTCGCTCGTCGTGGACGCGCGGGTGGCGGTCGGCGGGGTGGCCACCGTGCCGTGGCGGCTCCCCGTCGTCGAAACCGCCCTGCGCGGCGCACCAGCGACGCTCGCCTCCTTCGAGGCCGCCGCCGCGCTGGCCGTCGAAGGCGCGAAGCCGTTGTCCGGCAACGGGTTCAAGACTTCGCTGCTCAAGCGGACCATCGTCCGCGCACTGCTCGAACTGACCGAGGGGAACCGCTGATGACGACCCGGCTGGACGCGCCGCAGAAGGTCACCGGCCGGGCCACGTACGGGGCTGACCACCAGTTCCCCGGCATGGTCTACGGCTACGTCGTGCTGAGCACGATCGCGCACGGCGAGATCGGGGCCGTCGACACCGGGGCGGCGATGAGCGTTCCCGGCGTGCTCGGCGTGTACTCACCGCTCGACCCGCTGAACCTGCGCACCGCGAACTCGCCGCTGTTCGGCGAGACGTGGGTGCCCATGCAGGACAAGGAAGTCACCTACTACGGCCAGCCGATCGGCTTCGTGGTGGCGGAAACCTTCGAGCAGGCCCGCGACGCGGCGGCGCTCGTCGAGATCTCCTACCGCGAGCGTCCGGCACTGACGTCGCTGGAGGAAGGCCTTGCCGCCGCCGAGGAAGCGCCTGCGGCGAGGGACGGTTCTCCGTCGACCCTCGAGGTGCTCGAGGACGGCGTCGAGTCCTTTGAGGACGCGTTGGCGGCGAGCCAGGTGGTCGTCGAGGCGACCTACCGCACGGCGACCCAGAACCACGCCGCGATGGAACCGCACTCCGCGGTCGCCGTGTGGGAGAACGGCGAGCTGACTGTCTACAGTGGAAACCAGGGATCGCACCTCCAGGTGATGGAGCTCGCGAGCGCGCTGGAGCTGGACCAGGAAGCCGTGCGCGCGGTGAACCCGTTCGTGGGCGGCGCGTTCGGCGGGAAGGGCAGGACCTCCGCGCCCGCGTTCCTGGCCGCGGCCGCGTCGATCGCGCTCGGCCGCCCGGTGAAGGCCGCGCTCACCAGGGAGCAGGTGTTCACCGCGACCGCGGGGCGCGCCGCGACCGTGCAGAAGATGACGCTCGGCGCCGAACCCGACGGCACGCTCGTCGCGCTGCGCCACGATTCCTGGTGCAGCACCGACACGAACCGGTCGTTCGTCGAGCCGACCTCGCACGGCACTTCGCGCGAGTGGTACGCGACCAGGAATCTGGCGCTCACCCAGAAGATGGTGCCGCTGAACATCCCGCCGACCACGTTCATGCGGGCGCCGGGGGAGGCGCCAGGGTCGTTCGCGCTGGAGAGCGCGATGGACGAGCTGGCCGTGGCGCTGGACATGGACCCGATCGAGCTGCGCCTGCGGAACAATTCGACCGCGCCGCCCGGCAAGGACCTGCAGTGGTCGAGCAAGCACCTCGACGAGTGCTTCCGCGTCGGCGCGGACCGGTTCGGCTGGGCGGACCGCTCGCCGGACGGGCGCACCGACGGCGACTGGCTCGTCGGGCTCGGCACGGCCACCGCGATGTTCCCCGCGCTGCGCTTCCCGGCCACCGTGGGCGTCACCCTGCTCGCGGACGAAACGGCCGAGGTCGCGACGAGCGGCGCGGACCCGGGGACCGGCCTGCTGACGGTGCTTTCCCTGGTGGGCGGCGAATCGCTGGACATCGCGCCGGAGCGGATCACCCCGAAGCTCGGCGACTCGGTGCTCCCGCCCGGCGGCCTGTCCGGCGGCTCGACGGCCACCGCGAGCGCGGGCACCGCGATCATGATCGCCGCGGCCAAGGTGATCGACGACCTGCTCGCCGCGGCCTCCGCGCCCGGCGCGCCGTTCGACGGCGAGGAGGTCACCTACGCCGACGGCCGCGTGCACGCCGACGGCAGGTCGATGACCTACGGCGAAGTGCTGCGGGCGCTGGGCCGTCCGTCGATCTCCGCGAACGGGTCCTCCGCGCCGGGCGAGGAGCTGACCAAGCACTCGTTCAGCTCGTTCGGCGCCCAGTTCTGCGAGGTCCGCGTGCACAAGTGGACGCGGGAAGCGCGCGTGTCCCGCATGCTCGGCGTGTTCGACGCCGGCCGGGTCATCAACGAGAAGACGGCGCGCAGCCAGCTCATGGGCGGCATGATCTGGGGCGTCTCGGCCGCCTTGCACGAAGGGCTGGAGATCGAGGCGAACGGCAGGCTCGCCAACGGCGACTTCGCCGGGTACCTGCTCCCGGTGAACGCGGACATCCCCGAGGTCGACGTCCGCTTCGTCGAATACCCGGACACGCTGCACAACGCCGTCGGCGCGAAAGGGCTCGGCGAGATCGGCACCGTCGGCATGGCGGCGGCGGTCGCGAACGCGGTCTACAACGCCACCGGTGTCCGGGTCCGGCACATCCCGATCACGATCGAGGACCTGCTGGACTGACCCGGCTCAGCGCTTCGTCCGCTTGCTGGACGGCTGCTCGCCGGGTGAGCGGCTCCGCCTGCCTTCGTCGTCTGCGGAGTTCGCGGCCGCGGCGGCACGGGTCGCGATCGCCGCGGCCAGCCGCCCGGCCGCCGCGGTCACCGGTGCCGCCGCCTCGGTGCCGAGCGCGGCCGCGGCATCGCCCAGCAAGCGCCGGGCCCGGGAGAGGTAGTTGCGCCAGTAGCCGAACTGGCCGGCGGTGGTTCCCCCGATCCCGGTGACGAGGTCGTCGGTGTACCGCACGAGCCAGTCGACCGTCTCGGTGCGGTAGGTCTGGTCCACCCCGGTTTCGCCCGCGTGCACCAGTTCCCAGACGTGCGTTTCGATCTCCTGCATGGGCAGCTGCAGGGTGTCGCGGGTTTCGGGGCCCAGCTCCGGCGGTGGGTACAGGTTTTCGAACATGAACTCGTCCGTGGCCGAGGCCTCGCCCTCGTCGGGAACCATGGAGCGCTGCATGGCGTGGATGAGTTCGTGCCGCAGGGTGCTGTAGAGCACCGCGGGACCGCGCTCGAACGCGCCGCGGTAGATGCTGAGCACGATCGGCGGACTGTCGTCCTCCGCCCCGCCGAGCTGCTCGTGGGTGAGGGCCATCGCGCCGCCGGGCCCCGTGGCGCGGTTGACGTAACGCAACCGGACCCTCGCCCGGAGTTCGGCGTCCTGGTCGCCGATCTGGTTCCACACGTAGTCGGTCATGGCCCGCAGGGCCGCCTCGCGTTCGCTCGCGGCGCGTGCCGCTTGGAGCTGCTGCACGAGCGCGGCCGGGAGGTCGGGCACCGCCGCGGACCGTTCGGCCGCGCCGGGCTGGGGGAGGCTGGCGTCGACCGCGCGCTGGACGACCGGTGCGGTACCGGTCATCGACTGGCCCACCACGCTGTTGCCCACCACCTGCTGGGCCGTCAGTACCTGGTGCGGGGCGGGCCTGCCGCCGTTCGCCGCGATCAGGGCCGCGTCCAGGCTCGCCGGGACCGGGTCCCGCCGCGGGGTGCCCGCACGCGGTCCGCTCGCCGATTTCTGTTCGTGCGCGCGCACGGCACCTCCGGCCTGCTCGAACCGCTACCGCCAGCCAGTATGCCCAGCCGCGATGGCACGCGGCAGGACCGGCAGGGCACTGTCGAGGGCAAGACCCGTTCTCGCGAATCACCGCGCCGGTTCGGGCACCAGTCGTCCGAGCACGCACGCCACCGGCGGATCGAGGTCGAGCAGTTCGACCCGGAGCTGCCCGAACCCGGCTTCGGTGAGCAGGGCCGCCAGTTCGGTGGCGGCGTTCGCCGAAGTCGCCGCGGTGGCGCCGGGGCAGCGCGGCTGCGAAACCAGTGCGATGCGTCCGCCGGGGCGCAACAGCAGCGCGAGTTCGCGCAGCCGGTCGGCCGGGTCCGGCCACATGCCGATCGTGTTGACCGCGAGCGCGGCGTCGAACGGTCCGTCGCTTGTGGACAGTCCTTCGACCGGCGCGTGCACGAGGCGCACCCGTCCGGCCCGCACGGCCGCGCGGTTGCGGCGGCGGGCCTGGCCGATCATGACCGCCGAATGGTCGACGCCGACCACCAGCCCCCGCGGCGCCAGTGCGCTGAGCGCGGCGACGGCCACGCCGGGACCGCAGCCGATTTCGACCACGCGGTCGGTCGGCTGGACGTCGAGAAGCCTTGCCGCCCAACGGTTGCGCGCCACGTTCGACGACCGGCTGCCCATGATCCAGCCCGCGAGGTGTCCCGGCGCTCCGGTCGGCCGGTGGAACTGCGCCAGCCCGCCGTGCCGTGCCCACCACCGCAGGAAATGGCCCAGTGCCCGTTGTCCGATGTCCATGCGGCGAGCAAAGCACTTCAAGTAGGCTTGAAGTCAATGACCACGACGACGCTGTCGATCGGCGAGCTGTCCGAGCGCACCGGCGTGCCGACGAGCGCGCTGCGGTACTACGACGAGCTCGGCTTGGTGCGGCCGTCCTCGCGGGATTCGGGGCGGCGGCGTTACGCCGAGTCCGCGGTCAAGGACGTCGCCGTTGTCCTCTTCCTCGCCGAGATCGGATTCTCCCTCGCCGAGATCGGGACCTACCTCGACGGTGAGCGCACCGGCAGGCGGGAGATGATCGAGCGGAAGCTGGCCGAGCTGGCCGAGCGGCAGCACCGCATCGAGGTGGCCCGCACCGCGCTCGAACACGGCCTGAAGTGCCCGGCGAGCGAGCCCATGAAGTGCTCCCGGTTCTGGTCGATCATCGACGGGCGGATGCGCGGGCTCTCGCTGGAGGAAAGCCACGGGCGCGTGCACTGACGGCCTGAGTCCACTTCGGACTTCAGCGGCGTGGTGCCCAGAGCTGGTCGGCGTCCCCGGCGGCGAGCCTGCCCCGGTAGACGTCGATCTTGTGGTCGATGAGGTCGAGGCTCCGCCGCATTTCCGCGAGCCTGGCGAGCACGTCGGCGCGGTGGGCTTCCATGAGGGCGAGCCGTTCCTGCTCGTTGCCGTGCCCGGCGGCGACGAGTTCGGCGTAGCGGCGGATGGTCCTGATCGGCATGCCGGTGGCGCGCAGCTTGGTGCACACGGTGATCCAGTTCAGGTCGACCTGCCGGTAGCGCCGCCTGCCGCCCGAGGTGCGGTCGATCGCGGTGACGACGAGACCGGCGCGTTCGTAGTAGCGCAGGGTGTGCACGCTGACCCCGGTGCGGCGGGCCGCCTCGGCGATGCTGATGCCGTCGTCGTTGACTTCGAGCACGCCCTCGATCGTAGCGCCGGGGGTCAGCCGCAGCACCTAGGCGTAGTTGCCGTACCAGGAAACCCCGCCGGCGTGCACCGTGATGTCCTTGAAGTCCGGGGCCGAGGTGCGTGTTGACTTCGAGCGCGCTCTCAATCGTAGCGTCGCATCCATGACGACGACACTGATCACCGGCGCGAACAAGGGGCTCGGCTTCGAGACGGCACGACGGCTCATCGCCGAAGGGCACACCGTCTACATAGGAAGCCGGGACGACCGGCGCGGGCGCGAGGCCGCCGAACGGCTTGGCGCGCGGGCGATCCAGCTCGACATCACCGATGACGCGTCCGTCGATGCCGCGGCGCGGGTCATCGAGGCAGACGGGGGACTGGACGTCCTCGTCAACAACGCCGGTGCCCAGCACGAAATGGCCGACGGCAAGGTCGTGATCGGTGCCGAGGAGCTGACCGCGGACGTGCTGCGCCGGACCTTCGAGACGAACGTCTTCGGCACGGTGCGCGTGCTCCACGCGTTCCTCCCGCTGCTGCGGCGTTCCCCGGCCCCGGTCGTGGTCAACGTCAGCAGCGGGCTGGCCTCGCTCACCAGGGTCGCCACCCCGGGGACCCCGGCGTACGCCTACCGAGGCGTCGCATACGCCGCGTCGAAGACCGCGGTCAACATGATCACCGTCCAGTACGCGAAAGCGTTGCCCACCATGCGGATCAACGCGGTGGAACCGGGGTTCACCAAGACCGATCTCAACGACCACGCCGGTGTCCAGACCGTCGAGGAGGGCGCCGAGATCATCGTGCGCACGGCGCTGCTCGGCCCCGACGGCCCCACCTGCGGCTACGTCGACGCCGAAGGCACCCTGCCCTGGTGATCCCCGCCGCTCGCGGAGCCTTTTCATCGGTGCTTCATCGCCGTTCGCTACGGTCGCGGCGCCAGTCGAGCACACACAGTGAGGAGATGTCGTGACGACCAGATTCGGTGCGCGGCGGCGACGATGGGTCACGGCGCTCGCGCTGTCCTTCGCCGCCGCCGCCGGTTTGACTATCGGGCCCGCGCCGTCGGCGCAGGCCGCGCAACCGTGCGGCCCGGTCCTGTTCGTGGTGCCGGGGTACACCGACGGCGGCGCGGCGGGGATGCTCAACCCCGCCACCGCGCCCGAGGGCGCCAACCCGGTGCGCATTCCCTACCCGAACGCGCAACCCGACGTGAACCTGTGGAGCAACGTCGACATCGGGATCGCCAACCTCCGGACCGCGCTCCACAACCTGTACGTCGAATCCGGCTGCGACCTGAACACGCGGGTGATCATCGCCGGGTTCAGCGAGGGCGCGCTCATCGCCGGGAACGTACTCGAGACGGAGCCGCCGGACCGGAACATCCAGGGCATCCTGATCGCGGACGGGCGGCGCCAGAAGGAGGAGTCGAACTGGCCGGGCGACCCCGGCGGCGTCAACGGCTACCTGCCCTTCCCCGGGCCCGGCGGCGGTTTCCGCCCGCTCGACTCGTTCCGCTATCCCACGCTGAGCCTCTGCAACGGCCCCCACTCGCCGAACGGGGCGGACCCGGTCTGCTTCGGTGGGCAGAACCTGCAGGGGTACTTCACCGTGCACCCCTTCTACAACTTCGATCTCGCCCACGAACTCGGCGTCCACGGCGCGGGTCCGTATCCCAACAACCTGAGAAACCGGGTTATTCCTTAACAGGGCACGGCTCGTGTCCCGGTTCTCTTTTGTTCGGTGACCGGGACACGAGCCCCCGGGATGTCGCCGGTCGGCGGCATGGTTCCGCGCGTTCGGCGTATTCCGACCCCTCAATTTTCCGCGGCGGCGTGGCTCAACGGGCAATTTTACGGGGACTTTCGGGCGATTTGTTAGGGGTTATCGAAATTCCCGGAAAGGCTTATCTTCACGAGACACCACCTTGTCTCCTGGGGAGGGGCCATCTCCGCGCCGCCCGTTGCCGTCGAATGCCGTCCGCCGACACCTCCGGCACCGGCGCGCGCCCGCGGCCGCCGGAGGTGGCTGACGGCCATCGCCTGCGGCGCCGGCGCGCTCACCGTGCTCGGCGCGCTGCTGATACCGCTGGCCCCGGTCGAGGTCGCCGATCCGTCGGTCAGTTGGCCGCTCGCCGCGACCGCGCCGGAGTCCACGCTCCTCCCGCTCGAAGCGGGTAAACCCCTCGCGGTGAAGGCGGCTTTCTCATGCCGCGCGGTCGAAGCGGCGGCCGCCGCCGAAGCCGATCGCGCCTCCCACGTCGTGTTCGCCACCACCGATCCCGACCGGCCGGGGAACGCCGAGGGCCTGCGGATCACCGCGGACGGCGGCGTGCTCACCGCTTTCCTCGGCACCGCGGTGCTTTTCCGGGATCAGGTCCGGGCAGGCTCGTGCCGGTACGAGATCGACACCGTGGACGGCCGCCTGGTCTATACCAGGGACGGGCACCGGCTCGGCGGCTCGGCGATGCCGGACGTGGACGCGCTCATCACCGCGATCACCGCCCTGCCCGGTCCCGATCTCGAGGTCACGATGCGGGTCGACGACCGGTTCGCGAACTCCCCGGCGCCGGTGAAACTCGTGCTGCTCGGCGTCGTCGCGATCAGCGCCGTCGTCGCGGCGGCCTGCCTGCTCGCGGTGCACCGCAGGAAGAGCCGCCGCGAACGCCGCTTCCGGATCGGCGCTCCCGACGTGCTCGTGGGTGCCGCGCTGATCGCGTGGCTGTTCCTCGCGCCGAGGACGAGTGACGACGGCTGGATGTACGCGATGGCCGAAAACCACCGGCACGCGGGCTATTTCGGCAACTACTACATGTACCACAACAATTCCTACGTCCCGTTCACCTGGCTGCTGCGGCTCTATTCGTGGTGGCTGGACCTCGGCACCGCCCCGGTGCTGCTGCGCGTGCCGTCGCTGCTGTTCGGGATCGTCACCTGGCTGGCGGTGCGGAGCGCGGTCGCCGAGGTGGCGCGCGGGCGGCGGATGTTCGTGCCCGCGCTGCTGTTCCTCGCCTGGTGGCTGCCGTTCGGGCTCGGCACCCGGCAGGAGGCTTCGGTCGCGGCGTGCCTGGCGGTCACCGTCGCCGCCGTGCTCGCCGCGAGGCGCCGCCAGCGCGTGGCGTACCTCGGGCTCGCCGTCGGCGCGGCCTCGCTCGGGTTGATCGCGCACACCGCGGGTGTGCTCGTGGTGCTGCCGCTGGCACTCGGCGCGGTCGCGGCGGGGAAACTGGTCCGGCGCACGGCCGGATCGAGGGCGGGCGCGGCAGCCACGATTCTGTGCGTGCTGTCGTGCGCCGCGGTCTCCGCGTTCGCCGGGTTCGCCGACGGGTCGCTCGCCGACTTCCTCCGCGGCAGTTCGTCGTTCGGCGGCAAGCTCGAGACCGGGCCGCCGGATCCGCTGCACGACGAGTTCGACCGCTACCGGTCGCTGCTCGGGGACAGCTCGCTCGGCAACTTCGCCCTGCGCACGCCGGTGCTGTTGCTGCTGCTCGTCCTGCCGTTCTTCGCCGTGCTGTGCGTGCTGGCCAGGCGAAGACGGCGGCCGCTGCCGTGGGCGCTGTGGCTCACCGGCTGGACCTGCGCGCTCGGTCTCGTGCTCCTCGTGCTCACCCCGTCCAAGTGGACCTGGCACTTCGGCGCGTTCGCCGGGGTGGCGACGATCTTCCTGACCTGGTCCGCGCTCGCCGGGCCCGGCCTGGTGCGGCGGCTGTCCGGCGACGGCCGGTGGGCGCTGGTGTTCGGCGCGCTGCTGCTGGCGGGCGCCGCGGGCTGGGTCCTGCTGGCCGGTGCGGGCCGCAATGTGTGGGCCGACGACGTGCTGCCCGGTGTTCCCCTTGCCGGACAACCACTTCTGGCCGGGTCGGTGTCCATTGTGGTCACCGTGCTGGCCGTCGCCGTCGCTCTGGTGCGCCGAAGACGTCGTGGCGCCTTCGCGCCGATGTCCGCCGCCGCGCTCGTGATCGCGTGGTTCCTGGTGGCGGAACTGGGTTTCCTCGTCGGCGGGTTCGGCGTCGCGACCGCGCGCACGTGGCACACCTTCTCGCCGTGGGCCGACGCGGTGCGCGATCCGCTCGCCACCCGGTGCGGCGAGGCGCGGGTGCTGCGTGCCGCGGATCCGGAGTCCGCCCGCCCGGTCGACGTACTCTCCGGTGCCCCGGTCTCGGACGGGTTCGAGCGGAACGTCTGGTACTCCGCGAGCCCGCCGGAGCCGGGCCCCGCCACCGCCGAGGTCTACGGCAACGTGCCCGACGAATCCGGCCGCCCGGCGCGGTTCACCTCGCCGTGGCTGAAACTGCCCGCCGGCCTGTCCGCGCACCACCAGCTCATGACCACCGTGAGCGGCCAGACCGGCGACGGCAACAGCCTGACCGCCGAGTTCGCGACGGCCTCCGGTGCGGTGGCAGGCACCACCGAGTTCAGCGCCGCCGAGGACGACATCGGCTGGCGCGACGTGTCGATCAGCCGCGGCACGAACCTGCCGCCCGGCGCGGTCGCCTTCCGGCTGAAGGCGACCGTGACCCGGAACTGGCTGTCCTTCGCGATGCCCACCACGCGGCAGGTCGTCCCGGTCGGCGACCTCCTGCCCCGCGACGGCAGGACGCTCGTCGACTGGCAGCTCACCTGGCTGTACCCCTGCCAGGGGCAGCCGGTGCTCGCGGACGGCATCGTTTCGCCAGTGTCCTACGCCCTCGGTTTCGGGTTCGGCCCCGACGGCAGCGAGCACGCCGCCACCTCGGGCGGCACGTGGACGCCGGGGGTCGGCGGCCTGCTCGGCTCGCAGATCCGGTCCTCGACGATCACCCGGCTGTACACCCTCTACGACGCCGACCCGGGCACGCCCATGCGCACGGTCTACCGCTTCACCAGGCCGTACGCGGACGACGCCTACCGCATGCGGCGCGGCACCACGACGGCACCGGGCTGGCGTACCTCACCGTGAGCCCGCGGTGCTGGCCGAAGCGGCACGGCGGCGGGCCAGCTCGGCGAGCACGTCCGGGTGGTCGACCGGGATCGTCCACTCCTGGCCCTGCACCCGGAGGCGCAGCGCGGGGCCGAGCGTGTACTGGGGTTGATGGGAGAAGGACGCGGCGAACCGGATCTCGTCGTCGTCGGTGAGCACGATCGGTTCGGCTCGCGAGAGCGTGCTGAGCGGGTAGGCGTGCGTGGTGGTGCGGGTGTGGCTGTTCTCGCCGCTGGAAACGGTGTAGGTCTGCGACACCGCGATGTGCTCGGTACCGATCGTGAGCCGCTCGCGCCGGGAACCGCGCCAGGTGAAGGCGAGCTCGAACCGGGTCTCGGCCAGCTCGGGGATCGGCGGCGACAGCAGCACGCGCCAGGCGAACCGCCCGAGCAGCCAGCCGAGCGGCACCACGACGAGCACCGGGAAGTAGAAGAAGGACGTGCCGATCGTGCCGAAGACCGATTCGTGCAGCCCGATCGACGCGATGGCGATCAGCGCGCCGACGAAGAACGTGCCGACGCCGAGCATCACGGCCGTGCCGGACCAGGTCACCGGCCGGTACCGGCGGCTGGTGAAGACGAACGCGGCGCAGCCGAGGAAGATCGCCCCCGGCACGAGCTGGATGAGGTCGAACCGGTGCCGCGCGTCCTCGTGCACCCTGGCCAGCTGGACGAGCACGGTGAGCACCAGCAGCGCGATCGGCACGGCGAAACACGTCACGGCGAACAACGCCATGGCCCGCGTAGAGCGGCGTCGCGCCGCGTCGCTCCCGTTCAGCTCCGTCATGGCACGCACAGTAGCCGACCGGAACCGGTCGGGCTGCCCGTTCGGCGGGATCCGGATCGGCGTCGCTTCCCGGTCCTTTAAGGTCTGTCGAACCCGACAGCAGAGGATCCCATGAACGGCCATCGAAGACACCAGTCCGCCCTCGTCCTGACCGCGCTCGCCGTCGCACTCGCGGGGTGCTCGGCCGACGCCGAATCCGAGTCCGCGAACGGCCAGCAGAAGCCGACGGTGCCGCTGACCAGCGCCCCGCCGTCGGCCCCGGTGAGCACCACCCCGGAGAAGCCGTACCTGACCACCACCCCGGCGCTGGAGCTCTCCGACGCCACGACCAAGCCGGGCACCAAGCTCAAGTTCGGCGAGCAGGCCGTCATCCCGTTCAACAGCTACTACGCGAAGGGCCTGCTCGGAGTCTCGGTCACCGTCGACGCGGTGAAGGCGGCCGACGCGGACATCGACAGCCTCAAGCTCAAAGACGAGGACAAGAAGCAGCTGCGCGGCAAGACCTTCTTCTTCGTCCACAAAGTACTGACCAATGTGGACGGTGCGAATCTCGCGGAGGCCCAGGCGCCGTCTCTGTGGGCGACCACGAAGAGCGGCGGCTTCCCCGGCACGGTGTTCGGCATCGGCAGCAAGACCGACGTGCCCGGCTGCACCGACAACGACTTCGCGCCGAAGGACTTCTCGGCCAAGGGCGCGCGGTACGAGACCTGCGACCTCATGTTCGGCGTCGCCACCGATCCGATCGTCTCGCTCGCGTATTCGAAGAGCCCCTACGAGGACAAGCCGACCCGGAACGTGACTTGGCGCCGCTAGCCGCGATCAGGTGGCCGGGGTCGTGGTGCCGAAGGTGACCGCGTCCCCGGCGCCCCTCGCGGTCACGGCCGCGACGGTGAACGTGTACGCCGTGGCCGGTTTCAGGCCGCCCACCACGCGGGTCATCGTCTTCGCCGTCGGCTGGGAGACGAGCGCGTCGCGGCCGGTCGCCATGAGCACGCGGCCGTCGGAGACGGTGATCCGGTAGCCGAGCACGGGGGTGTCCCCGGTGTTCGACGGCGGCGTCCACTTCACAGAGGCCGCCACCGCGGTCGCGACGGCCTTGCCCCCGGTCGGCGCCGCGGCGGGGTTGCCCGCGCTCGGGCCGGGTGTCACCGGCGCGGCCGCCGCGGACGGTGTGCCGACCCCGGAACCGTTGCGAGCGGCCACGGTCACCGTGTACGCGGTGCCGTCGGTGAGTCCCGGCACTTCGGCGTACCCGAGGCGCTGGAAGTCGGCGGCACTGATCGTCGCCCGCACCGAGCGCCCGCCGCCGGAGGCGGTGACCACATAGGACGTCACCGGCGATCCGTTGAACGCGTACGACGGATTCCAAGTGGCGTAAAGCTTTCCGGACACCGCGAAGGTGCCGACGCGCGACGGCGCCTCCGCGGTGGACCTGCTGCCGTCGGAACGCCGCAGCAGGTCGCGGTACCGCGGTTCGAGACCCGCGTTGGTCACGATTTCCCTCGGCGCGTCACCGGGGGAGGCCAGCAGGTGGTTGCCGCGGGTGATCGCGCCCTTGTCGTCGCGGTCGGGATCGCCCTGCTCCCAGTAGTTTCCCTCGGTCAGCGTCGGATCGTTGTTGCGCAGATCGTCGCGGTAGTCGACGTGCACGGTGCCGATGTTCGCGTAGGCGATCCGGTAGAGGACGTTGCCGCGGTTCGTCTGGTAGGTGTTGCCGTTGTCGGTGTAGACGCCCTTGCCGAGGCCCCACTGGTCGTGGATGACGTTGCCGGTGACCTTCTCGCCGTCGCCGAACGAGCTGCCGGTGATGCCCTGGGTGTAGATCCCGCCGCCGTCGTCGAGCATCAGCATGTAGTCGTGGATCAGGTTGTCCGACACGAGGTTGTCGCGCGAGATGTTGGGGGTCGCGGGTTTCTTGATCTTGTCCGGCCAGCCGCCCCAGCCGAGCGAGATCCCCGAGTACGCGACGTGGTCGATCTGGTTGTGCGAAATGGTGCTGCGTTGCGTGTAGCCGTTCACGATCGGCACCCCGCCGTGGAACTCGCGCGGCAGCCCGTAGAGGTGGTTGTTCGTCACCTTCACGTCGCGCGTGATGTCGGCGTCGCCCGCTTGCGGTTTGTCGACACCGCCGATCTGCACGCCGTTCCCGGAGATGTCGGTGACCACGTTCCCGGTGACGCTGCTGTCCTTCGTGCCGTCGATCAGGTCGAGCGCGGCACCGCCGAGATGGGTGAACACGCTGTCGCTGAACTCCACCCGCTGCCCGTGCGACACCGTCACGTTCGCCGGTTCCCGCGTCCACGAGGCGTACGGGCAGGTGCCGTTCGGCACGAACTGGCACAGGCCCTGGGTGGCGTAGCCGGTCGGGCCGGTGATCGTGTAGCCGGCCTGGATCTCCGAGAAACCTTCCGGTGTGGACGGTGCTAGCCAGGTCGCGTAGGAGTACCGGATACCGCGGAACGCGACGTCGTGGAGATCGCGGGCGTCGATCAGCTTCTCCAGCACCGGCGCCTCGACGTCCGCGTGGCGCGGGTCCTCACCGGGCTTCGGCAGGTAGTAGACGGTGCGGGAGGACCGGTCGAGGTACCACTCGCCAGGGGTGTCCAGCAGTTCGAAGGCGTTCTCGGCGTAGGCGGGCTGGCGGCCGTTGGTCAGATCGGCGGGGCCGACCATGTTGACGCTGCGGCCGGGGATGTCCGGGAACAGCACCCGTTTCGTCGAGTTGTCCCAGCAGGGCTGCGCCATCGTCACGGTCGTCCCGTCGACGGAGCCGAGCGGGCAGCGCGGTTCGGTCCACTGCCCGAGGCCGTAGCGCTGGACGTTCCACAGCGCTTCCCCCGCGGTGTAGACCAGTTCGATGTCCTTGGGGTTGCGCCACTTCGCGAGCGTCGGCGCGTCGGCGGTGTACCCGGTCGGCGTCGCGGTCAGCTTCACCGGGAGCGGCCCGCGCGCCCGCTGCGCCCGGACGCCGTCGACGTAGAGCTGGCGGGTGTTGTCGAGCCCGGCGGGGGCGGGCGCGGCGAACAGGCCCGGCCTGCCGTCGACGGGGCGCCAGCCGGTGACCCGCTTGCCGCCGTTCAGCTCGGAATCCCCGAAACCGGAAGAACCACCGCCCTGCCAGATGATCCGGTGGCCGTTGCCGCCGGAATCGCGGGCGTCCAGCGTCAGCGGCTCGGACAGCCGGAACACCCCCGGCGCGAGGTGCACGGTCAGATCCGCGCGCAGGTGCCCGGCGCGCTGGCGCACCAGATCCCTCGCCCGCTGCGGGGTGCGGACGGGCCGGAAGGCGGTGCCGGGCGCGTGATCGGATCCCCACGGCGCGACGTACACGTCCTGGCCGCCCCGGCCCTCAGGGCTGCCCTGCGCGGGCGCCGCGCTCCCGACGGTCAGCGCGGCGGCGGTGAGCAGCACACCCCAGTTCCTCAACATGAGGCGAAACATAGGATCTTTACACGGGCTTGTCGAGTGCTGATCGCGCGATAACCTGGTTGTTCACCTATTCATCGGATGCCTGTGTGTCGGTGAGCGAGACTGCGGCCGTGCGAGCTTGCCGCGGCAAGCTCGCACGACTCGGTCCTACTGGCAGGCTTCGCAGTCCGGGTCGTCGATGCGGCAGGCGGCGCCGTCGGTGAGCTCGAAGTCGAAGTCGTCGAGTGCGGGCACCAGCTCGGGCTGCGCCGTCTCGGTCGGGGTGGCGGACATGTCTCTCCTCTGCGGGCGATGGTGGCTCCGTACCGGGATGTAGCGCGCGGCGCCCGTGATCATTCCCGGATGTGGCCCGGCGCACAGCCACCGCGGTTGACCGTCCTCAGTGGACGGTCGGCCGCTACTGGTAGGACGCCTCCTGGAGCAGGTTCACCAGGCCGTTGGCCAGCGCGACGCGGCCGGCCTGGCAGGTGATGTTCACCGGCTGGCCGTCCTTCGGGCCCATGGCGAGCTGGAACACCTTGCCGCCCCCGAGGTCGAGGCTGAGCGTGCACTTGGCCGGTTCCTGCTCCATGCGGAGCGGGTACGTGCCGAGCTTGCCGTTCGTCGCCTTCGCCCCCGGCACCGGCGGCACGGCGTCGAGCGCGGTACTGGTGGTCAGCTTCGCGCTCGCGGTGGTGTCGGAGCCGTCGAGCTTGCAGGTGCTGCCGAGCGGGTCGGTGCCCTCCTGCGCGGACTTCGATTCGACGCCGATGTAGCTGGCCCCCGCCTTGGCGAGATCGCACGCGTTCTTGCCTTGCAGCGCGTTCGCCGGTACCTCCTGGACGGTGCCGCTCGCCGGGGTGCCGCCCGCCAGCGGCACGTACTTGTTCGCGACGACCTCCATGGCCTTCTTCGCGAGTTCGCAGTGCTGCTTCTGGTCGCCGCCCTTGTCCTTGGTCGAGATGTCGACCGCGGGCACCGCGGCCGACCGGCTCGCCAGCAGCGCGCTGCACCCGGTGTGCTTTTCGTAGGTGAACGCGTACACGCGGCCGGGCACACCGGCGAACTGCGCGGGTTCGAGCACGCTGGTGTCCTGGCTGATCCGGTTGTACGGCCCGGTTTCGCGCACCTGGACGATCGTGTTGCCGTCGGCGAGCAGGAACTGGCAGCCCGAGGTGTTGTCCTTGAAATCGGTGACCCCGCCGCCGAGCGCGCCGATCTCGGGCACCGCGTCCTTCTGCCACGCGCAGCGGTTCTCGCCGAGCGGCAGCGGGAGCGGCTGGTCCCAGTCCGCCGTGTCGTACCCGGATCCGTCGGCCGGGGCGGTGTACTCCGAACCGCCCTCGCCGGGCCCCGCGGCCTGCTGGCCGCCGCCGTCCTTGTCGCCGCCGAGTGTGAGCACCAGCGTCACGGTGGTCGCCGCGATGACGACCACGGCGGCCACCGCGATGCCGATGATCGGGCCGCGCCGCCGGGGCGGCTTCGGCGGGAACTGCGGCCGCTGCTGGTACGGGTAGGGCTGCTGCGGCCACTGCTGGTGCCCCGGAGGCTGCTGCCACTGCTGCTGCGGGTACTGGGGACCCCGCGGACCCTGGTGTCCTTGCTGTCCCGGCCAGTTCGGGTTGGTCATGCTGGTGCTCCCCGGATCGCGCGTGAGGCCAGAATCGTAACGCCGGGGCCACCGCGCCCGCTGGCCGTTACCGGCATCGTCCGATGTGGATCCGCGACGGCTCGCCTCCACAGTGGATCCGCGGGTGATTGACCTGGTGAGCGCGTTGCTGACAGGATCCGCGGATGCCAGGCTTCCGCGCGTTCGACCGGACGGAGCTCAGCTACGACGTGGTCGGGCACGGGAACCCGGTGGTCTGCCTCCCCGGCGGCCCGATGCAGGCGTCGGCGTACCTTGGCGATCTCGGCGGCCTGTCCCGCCGGGTGCGGTTGGTCCGGTTCGACCTGCGGGGCACCGGCCGCTCGCAGGCGCCGGAGGACGCCACCTCGTACCGCTGCGAGCGCCTCGCCGACGACGTGGAGGCCCTGCGCGTCCATCTCGGACTCGACCGGATCGACGTGCTCGCGCACAGCGCGGGCGCGAACCTCGCCGAGCTGTACGCGATCCGGTACCCCGGGCGCGTCCGGAAGCTGGTGCTGGTCGCGCCGAGCACGCTCGGCGCGGGGATCTTCCCCGACGGCGACGCCCGCCGCGCGATCATCCGGCGCCGCGCGGGGGAGCCGTGGCACCGGCAGGTTTCGGACGCCTTCGAGACGGTCATCGCGGGCAACGCCACCGATTCCGACTGGGAAGCACTCGCGCCGTTCACCTACGGCCGCTGGGACGAGGCGGCGCGACGGCACCACGCCTCCCAGCGGCGCAACGACGAGGCGGCCGCCGTCTACACGGCCTCCTACTCACCGGCGACCACGCGTGCGGCGCTGCCTTCGGTCGCGGTGCCGGTGCTGGTGCTCGCCGGGGAGCTCGACCTGTCCGGTCCGCCGTGCGCGCTCGCGGAACTCGCCGGGCTGTTCCCCGCCGCCCGCATCGTCACGCAGGCGGGAGGCGGGCACTTCCCGTGGCTGGACTCCCCGGCCGAGTTCACCGAAACCGTCGCGAACTTCCTCGCGGCGTAGCCCTTCACCGCGTTCCCCCGGACCAGCAAGCCGATCGAGGCGGAAACTACCGCCATCACGCCGAACCCCCACGGCGGCAGCGGGGTTTTCCCGTCCAGGTACGAACTCAGCACCAGCCACGCCGAGAACGCCGCCGCGACCGCCACGAGGGAAGGCCGCCAAGGGATCGCCGCGCCGAGCGCCAACGGCCAGGTGAGGTACCAGGGGAGGGAAACGGGGGTGAGCAGCGCGGTGGCCAGCAGCGCCGCCGCCGCGCACCGGACCGCCACGGCGCCACCGGCGCGGGCACGCCACCACAGCCACGCGACGATCCCGCCGAGCGCGATCCAGCCCGCCAGGCGGAATCCCGTGAGTCCGATGTCGACGAACAGTCCGGTGAGCCTGCCGAGCGCGGTCGGCACGGACAGCAGCGGGTCGAGGACCGCGTTGCCGCCCATCGTGCGGATCCAGCCGAGATCAACACCGGCGAGCACGGTGCACAATCCGAACACGACGACCACAGTGGACAGTCCGGCCGCGGTGGCGCGGGTGAATCCGCGCCACCGCGGCTTTCCGTGCCGCGCCAGGTGCGCCGCCCACACCCAGACCAGGAACGGCAGCGCCACCGCCGCGGTCGCCTTCACCGCCGCGGCCAGCGCCACCAGCGCGAAACCCCGCACCGGAGCGCGGTCGAGCACGAGCGCCGTCCCCGCCGCGAGCAGGCCGATCATCAGCAGGTCGTTGTGCGCGCCGGACATCAGGTGGAGCAGCACCAGCGGGTTCGCCGCCCCGATCCACAGCGCGCGTTCCGGTCGTGCGCCGAGGTGGCGGCACAGGGCGGGCAGCGCGCGGCACAGCAACGCCAGCCCGGTGACGAGCACCAGCCTCGCCAGCAGCGCCGCGGGGAGGGGAGAGCCGGTCGCGGCCACCACGCCCTTCATGAGCAGGATGAACAACGGGCCGTACGGCGACGGCACGGCCTGCCACTGGCCTCCGGCGTTGTCGACGATCGGTCCGGAAAGCTCGGCGGGGACGGTCGTGTAGGGATCGTGCCCCTCGGACGCGACCAAGCCCTGCGCGAGGTAGTGGTACAGGTCGGTGCTGAGCAGCGGCGGGGCCAGCAGCAGCGGCGCGGACCACGCCCAGACCGCTCGCGCCACTTCGCGCGCGCCGTCGCGGCCGTCGCGAGTGGACTGTCCTAACCGGACCCAAGCCACCAGCAGCAGCGCGAGGCCGAGGTAGACGACCGCGGTGGCGATCGTTCTCCCGTGCCCGTAGCGCCCCGCGTCGAGCACCGTCCCGGACAGCACGGGATCGTGTCGCAGCGTCGCGCCCGCGCCGAACGCGCCGAGGGCGATCAGCGTCGATCCGGCCACCCCGGCCACGGTGTTCTTTTCCGCCGAAAGCATGCGGCCTGTCTACGGAGCACGCGGTCACCGGCCGTTAAGGTCGGCTTTTATCCGGCCTTTATCGGGCCGGTGACGACAATGGGCCGGAACAGAACAGGAGCCTGATGCGGATTCTGGTGGCCGAGGACGAGCGGCTGCTTGCCGACACCGTCGCCGAAGGGCTGCGGCACCTCGGCATGGCGGTGGACGTCTGCTACGACGGCGACGCCGCGCTCGAACGCGTCGCGGTGCACCGGTACGACGTGGTGGTCCTCGACCGCGATCTGCCGCTGGTGCACGGCGACGAGGTGTGCCGGAAGGTCGTCGCCGACGGCGGGGAAACCAGGGTCATCATGCTCACCGCCGCGGCGGGCATCCGGGACCGGGTGGACGGGCTCGGCCTCGGCGCGGACGACTACCTGACCAAACCGTTCGCCTTCGCCGAACTGGTCGCCAGGGTGCACGCGCTCGCCAGGCGCGCGCGTCCCGCGCTGCCGCCCACGCTCGACCGCGCGGGCGTGCGGCTCGATCCGCCGAAGCGGTTCGCTTCGCGTGACGGCAGGCCGTTGGCGTTGTCGCCGAAGGAGTTCGCCGTCCTCGAAGTGCTGATGCGGGCCGACGGCCGGGTCGTCAGCACGGAAGAACTGCTGGAGAAGGCATGGGACGAACACGCCGATCCGTTCACGAACACGGTGCGGGTGACGGTGATGACGTTGCGGCGCAAGCTCGGCGAGCCGGCGGTGATCTTCACCGTGGCAGGCGCTGGCTACCGTCTCGGTACCTGAGGACGTCCCGCGCTTCGCTGCAGGGCCGCGTCGAGCTGGCAGTCCTCGGCGGCGTGGTGTGCGGACTGGCACTCGCCTGGCCCACGGTCCAGGCACTGGGCGCGGTGCTCGGCACGTTCGTCTACCGGGACTTCTGCCCGAGGGGGATCAGCTGCACCCACGTCACCCTGCCGGTGTTCCTGCGGCTGGCGGGACTGATCGCGCTGGCCGCGCTGCTGCTGTGGGCGCGGCGGCTGGTGCGGCGGTGGGTGCTGCGGCCGCTGCCCGATCTCACCGGGACCATCCACCGGCTCGGCCCGCAGAACCTCGGGCAGCGGATTCCCTTGGGCGGCTTGGAAGGGCAGTTGCGGGCGCTCGCGGTCGCGGTCAACGGGATGATGGACCGGGTGGCGCTCGCCTTCGACGGGCAGCGCCGGTTCGCCGCGAACGCCTCGCACGAGCTGCGCACCCCGCTGGCGGTGCAGCGGACGCTGCTCGAGGTCGCGGTGGTCACCGGCGACGGCAAGGACACCGAGATCACCCGGCTGGCCGCGCAGCTGCTCGCCGTCAACGAGCGCAACGAGCGGTTGATCGAGGGCCTGCTGGTGCTCGCCGAGGCCGACCGCGGCCTGCCCGGCACCGTGCCGGTGCGCGTGGACGAGCTGGCCGGTTCGGTGCTGACCGCGCACGCCGACCGGCTCGCCGAGCACGACCTGACCCTGCGCCGCGACCTGACCGCGCGGACCGTGCCGGGGGACCCGGTGCTGCTGGAACGGCTGATCGGCAACCTGGTGCTCAACGCGATCAAGTACAACGAGCCGGGCGGCTGGGTCGAGGTGGTGGTGGCCGACGAGCCCGCCCTCGTGGTGCGCAACTCCGGTCAGCGGGTGCCAGCCGAGTCGGTCGCGGCGCTGTTCCAGCCGTTCCGCCGCCTCACCGCGGATCGCACGAACCACCGCGACGGCGTCGGCCTCGGGCTGTCCATCGTCAGTTCGATCGCCACGGCACACGGCGGAACGGTCTCGGCGACACCCGTCAGCGGAGGCGGTCTGCGGGTCGAAGTCGGGTTGCCCGCCGCCGATCCCGAGTAACCGGGCCGAATCCTTCGTTTGCTAAGGTTCGCCAAGACATCTCACCAGGGGCATCGACCTCGCCAATCAGCTTCCCGTGTCCGATGGCACGGCGAAGGTGGGAAGTCACACGCATCCGGACGAGGTTTACTGCGATGGCTGTGACTCCGCGGCGGGCGATGCCGTCTTCGGTACCCGAAGGCGCGCCTTTCCCCGGTGATTCCCGCGTTTTCGCGCGACCACCCTGTTTCCCCCGATCCGGAACCGGTGGTGGCCTTCGCGCGTGCCGAGGCCATCGACCGGTGTCGACTCCGCATGGAGGTAACGGCCGTGTCGGCATCCACCCCGAGACAGCCGTGGTTCGTCCTCGGCATCCTGTGCCTCGGTTTCTTCATGTCGTTGCTGGACGGGACCATCGTGAACATCGCGATCCCGTCCCTCATCGACGGCATCCGCGCTTCGTACGACCAGGTCCTGTGGGTCGTCGACGCCTACCTGCTCGTCTTCTCGGTACTGCTGATCCCGACGGGCAGGCTCGGTGACCTCTTCGGCTACAAGCGCCTGTTCGTGGCCGGGGTTGCCGTTTTCACCGCCGCGTCCGTCCTTTGTGGTCTCGCCGGTTCGCCGGGGGAACTCCTCGGCGCGCGCGTCCTGCAGGGGCTCGGCGGCGCGATCCTGTTCCCGCAGGTGATCTCGTCGATACTGACGATCTTCCCGCCGTCACAACGCGGGCGCGCGTTCGGCGTTTTCGGGGCGATCGTGGGGTTCGCGCCCGTGCTCGGCCCGATCGCGGGCGGGCTCATCCTGGAGCACCTCGGCTGGCGCTGGATCTTCTTCGTCAACCTGCCGGTCGGGGTGCTCGTGCTCGTACTGGCCGTGCTGTTCGTCCCCGATCTGAAGCCGGGGCGCCCGCACCGGATCGACATCCCGGGCGTGCTGCTCGTGACCGCGGGGTTGAGCGGCATCGTCTTCGGGCTCATCGAAGGCGCGCGCTACGACTGGGGGACGATCATCGGGCCGATCAGCATCCCCTCCGTCCTCGTCGCCGGTGTGCTGCTTCTGGTCGCTTTCGTTGGGTGGCAACGCGTTCAGCGCGGTGAGCCGCTGGTACCGGTGGAGCTGTTCACCGCGGAGCGCGGCTTCCCGGCAGGCAACGGGATCGGATTCCTCTTCCAGCTCGGCATGATCGGCATCGGACTGGTGCTCGTGCTGTACCTGCAGACCGCGCTGGGGTACTCGGCGTTGCAGACCGGGCTGATCCTGCTGCCGAACGCCGTGCTCACCGCCGTCGGCTCGGCCTTCGCGGGCAGGCTGTCCGACCGGGTCGGCGGCAAGGTCGTTCTGATGGCCGGACTGGGCGCGCTCGCCGTCGGACTCGTCCTCCTCGTCATGACGGCGCGCGCGGATTCCGGTGCGGGACAGCTCATGCCCGCGCTGCTGGTGATCGGCATCGCCAGCGGCGCGACCTTCGCGCCGCTGCAGCAGGTCACCATGGCCGGGGTCGAACCGAGGCTCGCCGGCGCCGCGTCCGGGGTCGCGGGCACCACCCGGCAGATCGGCGGGGTGCTCGGCACCGCGGTACTGGGCGCGGTCCTGTCCACCGGACTGACCTCCGCGCTCCGCGAGGAGGCGACGGCGCGGGCGGGGCTGCTGCCCGCGCCGCTGCGCCCCGCGTTCGTGGAGTCCACAGTGGAGGGTGGAGGCCGGTTCAGTCCGCCGTCGGCGCCGCCGGGGCCCGGCGCGGCCCTTTTCGAGCGGCTCGGCCACGAAGCGTTCGCGGCGGGGTACGTGACGGCGATGCGGGCGACGTTGCTCGTCTCGGCCGCCGTGCTGGTGGTGGCGGCCGTGCTTGTGGTGGCACTGTGCTGCCTCGCCGTCAAGGGACGTGCGCGGTCGTCGGAGAAGGTCCGCCGCTGAAGCTCACCTGATCCGGTCACGCCGCTGGGCAACCGGCGGCGTGACCGCTATCGTCACTTGTGACACATGACGTGTGAATGTCACAATGGCGCACGGGTGCCCGGCGCACCGGAGAACCGACCAGAGGACGATCCCGCATGAAGAACTCGATCGCACGTCGTGCCGCCGTCGTGGTGTGCACCGCGGCGGCCGTGGTGAGCTCCGTCGCCGCACCGGCTTCGGCCGCAGGCGTGCCGAGCGCCAAGGATCTGATGTTCAAGTACAGCCTCAGCGACTTCCTCAAGGTCCGCGAGGGCAAGCCGGGGCCCTACAACTGGAACACCGACAAGTGCTCGGTCCCGAAGGAGATCAAGATCGGCCCGTACAGCGGGAAGCAGATCGTCGACGCCTGGTTCACCGACCAGTGCGTCCGGCACGACTTCGGCTACCGCAACAACCGCCGGATCCCGGTCGGCAAGGGGACCGACTGGGCGGACCGGTCGGCACTGCGCACGGCGATCGACAAGAAGCTGCACAACGACATGGACGACCGCTGCGGCAAGTACTCGCACTTCAACCCGCTCCGGCAGCCGTGCTTCGCCGCGTCGGACGTGGTGTACCAGGCCGTCCGGCGCTTCGGCGGCGGCGCCTTCCACTGACCAGGGGAGTCCGAAAAGGACAGCCGCCCGTGCTTGGGGTACGGGCGGCTGTCCGGTCTCAGCCGGTGAAGTCCCCGGTGTGCGCGGCCGCCCACTGCGCGAAGGTCGTCGCGGGGCGGCCGGTGAGGTCTTCGACCGCGGTGGAGGCGGCCCCGGGTGTCTCGGCGAACAGGGCCAGCACCTTGCCCACGTACCAGCGGGCGTCCTCGCCCATGCTCGGCGCGAGCGCTTCGACGGCTTCCTCGGTGCTCACCCGCACGAACGGGATTTCGCGGCCGAGCGCGTCGCCGAGCAGGCGGAGCTGTTCGGTGCGGCTGAGCGCTTCCGGCCCGGCGAGCGAGTGCGCCCTGCCCGCGTGCTCCTCGATCGGCGCGGTCAGTGCCGTCGCCGCCACCGCCGCGATATCGGTCATCGCGATCGGCGCGCTCGTGGCGTGCGGGTAGGGCTCCCGCACAGCACCGGTTTCGGAGATCTGCTTCGCCCAGATCGTCGTGTTCTCCATGAAATCGCCCGGCCACAGGTGCGTCCACGCGAGCCCGCTCGCCTCGACCGCGGCGGTGACCCCGCCCCACCAGCTCTCCGGCTCACCGGAAAGGTCCACCACGTGCCGGACTCCGGCGGTGCGCGCCAGCGCCAGCACCTCGGCGACCGTGTCCGGTGTCGGGGCGAGGTACATCCGGTCCACGCCCTCGAACGCCGCGGGCAGCGTGCCGGTCCGGCGAAGGTACCCCTCGGCCACTTCGACCCCTTCGGGGAGCGCGGCCTTGCCGGGGTCGTTCGTCAGCGCGCGGACGTCCCGCGCGCCCAGTGCGAGCAGGTGGTCCACGACCTTCCTGCCGATGTTCCCGGTGGCACCGGTGACCAGGATCTTCATGCGCGTCCTCCCCGTGTTTTCGCGTTTGTGCCCCGAAGGCCACCTTCGGAGACTCTAGTTTCCGGTGTCGCGGGGAACTTTCGGGCAGTCGAGTTGCCCGAAAGCACCTTCGGTGGTCCCGCAAGGGCTGCTTCTGGCGCTGTGCCAGTCCGGTCCGGCGTAATACCAGGTCGGCACCGGAAATCGGGGCGACGAACGACTTTCGTCGGGAGGTCACCAAACCGGCCGCACACTTTGCGATCTCTTGACCATCCTCGGATGTGCGCGCTATGGTCTAGACCACAATCCCCACCTCACCCGAACCTCACTTCCCGCCGCGGCCGAGCGCCGCTGAGCCGGTGTGCCCGGACGCGGGAACCTTGCTATTGAGGAGCTGGTATGAAAACGAACCGAAAGCTCGTCGCGGCGCTTATCGGTGCGGCAGCAGCCCCCGTCATCGTCCTGGTCGGCCCGACCGGTATCGCCAGTGCGCACGGTTATGTCAACTCGCCGGCCAGCAGGCAGGCGCAGTGCGCGCAGGGCGTCGTGCCGTGCGGTGAGATCAAGTACGAGCCGCAGAGCGTCGAGGGGCCGAAGGGCCTGCGCAGCTGCAACGGCGGTCTCGCCCAGTTCGCCGAGCTCAACGACGACAGCAAGGGCTGGAAGGCCACTCCCACCGGCACCACGGCGAAGTTCACCTGGACCTTCACCGCGCGCCACCGCACCACGAACTACGAGTACTACATCGGCGGCGAGAAGATCGCCGACATCAGCGGCAACAACCAGCAGCCGCCTGCCACGGTCACGCACGACGTGAACCTCGGCGGGCACACCGGGCACCAGAAGGTGCTCGCCATCTGGAACATCGCCGACACCGGTAACGCCTTCTACTCCTGCATCGACCTCCAGGTCGGCTGACCGAGCGCTTCTCGATCGCCGCCGGAACCCTTGTCCGCCAAGGGTTCCGGCGGCGATCGTGGTATGGGGGACAGCCCGCTTCGTCCGAAGTGGATGGATGGCTGTACCGGGTGTCGTTGCGCGAGGCGCTCTAGTTCATTAGATTGAACTCATGAGTCTAGATAAGACGTTCGTGGTGACGGGCGGGACGGACGGCATCGGGAAGGCGCTGGCGCTCGACCGGCTCGCCCGCGGTGACCGCGTCGTGGTGATCGGGCGCGACCGGGCGAAGGGCAATGCCGTCCTCGCCGCCGCGGGCGCGCTCGGAGCCGCGGAACGCGCGCGTTTCGTCCTCGCCGATCTGAGCCTCGTTTCCGAGACCAGGAGGGCGATCGACGAGATCCGCGCGGAGTTCGCACACGTCGACGCGCTCGTGCTGTGCGCGCGCCACTACCGCTCGACCCGGGCGCTCACCGCCGAAGGGTTCGAGCACACCTTCGCCCTGTACTACCTGAGCCGGTTCGTGCTGAGCTACGAAATGCTCGACCTCCTCGGCGCGGCGGAGCGGCCGGTGATCGTCAACGTCGCCGGTCCCGGCAGCGGGACCGGCGCGATCCGCTGGGACGGCTTGGGCACCGAGCCCCGCTTCGACGCCTCGCGCGTGCTCGCACAGGGCGGTCAGCTCAACGACCTGCTCGGGATCGAGTTCGCGCGGCGGCGGACGGCGCCGAAGGTGCGCTACGTGCTGGTCCACCCCGGCGTCGTGAACACGGCTTTCTCGGGGGAGTACGACACCGCGACCGCCGCGGCGATCGAAGCGATGCGCGCACACGCGAAACCGGTCGGGGAGGCGATCGGGCCGATCCTCGGCGTGCTGGCCGAGCCGCCGGGAAAACCGTTGACCGCCCTCGCTTCCGGTCGCGAACTCGACGTGCGGGGACCGGAGTTCGACGAGGACGCGGCGGCGCGCCTGTTCGCCGAAACCACCCGGCTGCTGGGCGGGGTGGCCACCGCGGAACCGGGGGTGTCACCGGCGCGGCTGCGGCGGGTGCTCGACTCCCCGGTGTTCGGCACGGTCGCCACGCTCCAGCCGGACGGCAGGCCGCACCAGTCCGTGGTATGGGTGGACCGCGACGGCGACGACGTGCTGTTCTTCGTGGCCGAGGGCAGCCGCAAGGAGCGCAACCTCCGCCGTGACCCCCGGGTCAGCGTGCTGGTCAGCCCGTCCGACGCGCCGTACACGTACGCGGCGATCCACGGCACCGCGACACTGGGGACCGAAGGCACCGAAGAACTGCGCGACCGCCTCGCGGTGAAGTACACCGGGAAGTCCTATCGCGACCACAACAAGGAGGCGGCGGCCCGCTACGGCGCGGTGCCGATCGTGACGGTGCGGGTCCACCCGGACAAGGTGGTCGGCAGGCTGTGAGTGTCGTTTGTGGACTGTCCTAAGCGGAGCCCGGCCGCACGAGCCCGCTTTCGTAGGCGAACACCACGGCGTGCACCCGGTCCCGCAGGTCCAGTTTGGTCAGGATGCGGCCGACGTGGGTCTTCACGGTGGTCTCCCCGATGAACAGCGAGGCGGCGATCTCGGAGTTCGCGAGTCCCTTGCCGAGCAGGCCGAGCACCTCGGTCTCCCGTTCGGTGAGCGCACCGAGCTTCGCGCGGTCCGCGTGGCCGTCGCCGGTGAGGTAGCGGTCGAGCAGGCGGCGGGTGACCGAGGGGGAGACCATCGCGTCGCCGCGCAGCACGCCGCGGATCGCGACCAGTATCTCGTCGGCAGGCGCGTCCTTCACTAGGAACCCGCTGGCACCGGCGCGAAGCGCGGCGTAGGCGTATTCGTCGAGATCGAAGGTGGTGATCACCAGCACGCGCGCTTCCGGGTGCGCCGCGCAGATCTTCGCGGTCGCGGCGACCCCGTCGAGCACCGGCATCCGCACGTCCATCAGGACCACCTCGGGCCGTAGCCGCCCGGCCGCCTCGACCGCCTCCGCGCCGTCGGCGCATTCGCCCACGACGGTCAGATCGGGTTGGCTCGCCACGATCATCCGCATGCCGAACCGCACCAGTTCCTGGTCGTCGCAGATCAGCACGCCCGCCATCACGCCGCCGCCCGGTCGAGGACGAGGCTCGCGCGGACGCGGTAGCCGCCGTCCGCCGTCGGGCCCGCGTCCAGCGCCCCGTGGAACAGCTCGACCCGTTGCCGCATCCCGGCAAGACCTCGCCCGCCCGAGGGCAGCCGCGGCGCGGGCGGGGCGCTCCCGCCGGAGTTGGTCACCTCGATCAGGACGAGCCCGGGTGAGCAGCGCACGACGACCCGACCGGTCGCGTCGGACGGCGCGTGCCGCAGCAGGTTGGTCAGTCCTTCTTGGACGATCCGGTAGGCCTGCACCCCGGCGCTTTCCGGCAGGGCGCCGGGATCGCCCTCGACCTCCAGCGCGACCGCCCGTCCGCCCGCGTTGACCTTGGTCACCAGGCCTTCCAGCTCCGCGACCGTCGGTTGTGGACGGCGCGCGGGCTCGCTCGCGTGCAGCACTTCGAGCAGCCTGCGCAGCTCGCCGAGCGCGTCGCGGCCGGTGCGGCTGATCGTGTCGAGCGTGCGTCCGACGGTGCCGGGGTCGTGGTGCCGCATCAGTTTGGCGCCCTCGGCGTTGACCACGATCACGCTCACGCTGTGGGCGAGCACGTCGTGCAACTCGCGGGCGATGCGCGTGCGCTCTTCGGCGGCGGCCGCCCTGGCGAGCGCGTCCCGTTCGGACTCCGCGAGCGCGGCACCGCGTTCCTGTTCGCCTGCCAGGGTTTCCTTGGCGCGCCCGTACTCGCCCAGCGTCCACGCCGCGACCTGCACCGGCACCGAGGTGAGGAACGCGGTGTAGCCGAGCAGCCCGACACCCCAGCGCAGTGTCCAAAATGTCTCCAGCGCGAAGATGCCGCACGCGGTCAGCGCGGCGAACCGCCGGTGTCCGAGCCGGACCACGGTGCACAGCGCGATCGCCGCCGCCAGCTCGCCGCGGCCGCGGTCGTGGGCCCAGACCTCGGTGAGGTACCCTGCGGCGACGCCGCACAGCACCAGTACCGCCGCGCTCTTCGGATGCTTCCGCCGGAAGGGCAGCGGCAGCAGGAAGAGGTACGGGACGAGCAGCACCGGATACGGCACCAGCGAGCTCGGTGCCGGTGCCAGCACGGCGAAAACCGCGTACAGCGGCAGATCCGCGACCCACGCGTGGGCGCGGGACCACAGGACGAGTCGGCGCACGCCCCGACCGTAGGCCCACTACCAGTCGGCTCGCGTCGTCCTGCGGGAGGGGGTGGGTCGTCCCCCGGGAGGAGGAGACCGGTCGGGATGACTGATGCGGGTCGACCCGGTGGCTTTTAGCGTCTTGGCATGCCGATCATCAATGAGTTCCTCCGCCATCCCATGCGCACCGGTGCGGTCGCCGCGAGTTCGCCGCGGCTGGCCGAGACCATGACCACCGGGATCGGGTTGGAACGCGCCCGCACCGTCGTCGAACTCGGGCCGGGCACGGGGGTGTTCACCGGCGCCGTGCTGAGCAGGCTGGCGCGCGGAGCCCGCCTCGTCGCGGTCGAGATCAACCCGAGGCTCGCCGCCGAGCTGCGCGCCCGGTACGCGCACCTTCCCGTCACCGTCGTCGAAGGTTCCGCGGAAGCACTCGCCGAGCACGTCGACGGCCCCGTCGACGCGGTGGTGTCCGGGCTGCCCTGGACCGCCATGCCCGAGCGCCTGCAGCGCCGGATCCTCGGCCAGGCCACCAGGATCCTGCACCCGGAAGGGCGGTTCACCACCTTCGCCTACGCGCACACGGCGTGGACCCCGCCCGCGCGCCGGTTCCTCGCGTCGTTGCGCGCGAGCTTCGCGGTGCTCGAACGCAGCGCGCTGGTCTGGCCGAACCTGCCGCCCGCCTTCGCTTACCGCGCCGCGCTGCCGGTCGCCGGTGCCGTGATCGGAGCACGCGGTGAACGCCCTGCTGCACTGGGTCAGTGAGCTGCCCGCCCCGCTGGTCTACCTGGTCGCCGCGGTGATCGTGGTGAGCGAAACCGCTTTGCTCCCCGGTATCGTGTTCCCGACTTTGTCCACTTTGCTTCTTCTGGGGTTTCTCGCGCAGCGCGGAGTGGTGAACCTGTGGCTGGCGATGGCCGACGTGGCGGCGGCGGCCGTGCTCGGGGATCAGCTCGCCTATCTGGAGGGCAGGCGCTGGGGGCCGCGGTTGCGGGAGACGGGCGTCGGCCGCCGGTTCGGCGAGGCGAGATGGGAACGGCTCGAAACGGCTGTCGCCCGCTACGGCCTCCCGGCGGTGATGGCGGGCCGATGCGTCGCAGGCGTGCGCACGATCATGCCGAGGGTCGCGGGTTCGGCAGCCATGCCGCACCGAAGATTCACCCTGGGCAGCGCGATGGCCGTGGTGCCGTGGGCTGCCGCGGAACTGTTCGTCGGCCACACCACCGCCACCGCGTTCGGCTGATACTCCACAATGGACGGTGCGCATCCCGTCCGAATCGGGCATCATCGCGGAATGGATGAGGAAACGGCGTTGCGGCCGGTGCGCGAAGACGATCTCGACATGCTGGAGAGCCTCACCGAGGACAGGGCGGCCGCGGGGGAGTACTCGTGGTTCGGCTGGTGGGACCTCGGGCGGTTCCGGCAGCGGTGGGCGGAGAACCGGATGCTCGGCGAGAACCAAGGCATGTTGCTCGTGGTCGCCGGCGAGGAGCGGCTCGGGTTCGTTTCGTGGTGGCGGCGGGTTTCCGGGCCGCGGTCCTCCTGCTGGAACCTCGGGATCGCGCTGCTTCCCGCCGCGCGGGGCAGGGGCCACGGCACGCGCGCGCACCGCCTCCTCGCGCGCTACCTGTTCGCGCACACGACCGCGCACCGCGTCGAGGCCAGCACCGAGATCGCCAACGCGGCCGAGCAGAAAGCGCTGGAGAAGGCCGGTTTCCTCCGCGAGGGCGTGACGCGCGGAGCCATCTGGCGCGACGGCGAATGGCGCGACGACGTGGTGTACGGCCTGCTGCGGACCGACCCGCTGCCCTGAGGAGGTCACGGCGTGCCGCAGGTGCTGGGCGCGGGCGCGCCGGCGAACCGGTCGTGAACCCACCGGGCCTGATCGGCCATGGACTCGGAGACGATCCCGCTGTGGTCACCGGGGTACCGGTGGTAGGACACCGGGGTGTGCCGTCCGCACTGCTCGGCGGCCACCGCTTCGACGGTCGGCGCGGCGACGTCTTCGTCCGCGGTCCCCGCGGCGACGAAGAGCGGTCCCGCCAGCGGCTCGGACGTGTAGCGGTTGCGCGCGAGGAACTCCTTCACCGCGGCCCGCTCCGGCCAGCCGGGCCGCAGCAGCCGCCGCGGGGTGCCGTCGCCGCCGATGGCGCGCCCGTAGCTCCAGCACCCGTCGTGCAGGTACCGGTCGTAGTCCCGCATCCCGGCCTCGGTGAGCATGTCGGCTGGGCGGAAACCCGGGTACTGCAAGGCGATCGAGCTCGCCACGTAGGCGAGGTACTGGCCCTGTCCTTTGTGGTCGGCCACTGTGGACTGAAGCTGGTCGTACGGGGTCACCGGCGCCAGCGCCACCGCGCCGAGGAAGCCGCCGGTCGGCGCGGCGGCCTCCTGGCGCGCCACGCCCCACGCGGTTTGCCCGCCCTGGGAGTGCCCGACCGCGACCCAGCGCTCGCCGAGCCCGGGAACGGCCCGGCGTGCCGCGGCGACCGCGTACCGGACGTCGGCCGCGTTCGCGGTGAGGGTCAGGTACTCGTGGCCGTTCCCGGCACCGAGCCCGGAGTAGTCCGCGGCCACCACGGCATAACCCCGGTTGAGCCATTCCGGGATGACGTCGGGGTAGTACAGGTCCTTCATCAGCGACGGCGCGCACCGCGCGGCCACGCCGCTGGTGCCGTGCGCCCACGCGACGACGGGCCAGCCACCCGGCGGCGGCGGCCCGGCCGGCGTGAGCACGGCGGCGGAGGCGGCCACGGGTTTTCCTTGCGCGGAGCGGGAATCGTAGACCAGGCGGGTGCCGGACGCGCCTGCGGGAAGCTGCCATCGGGTGAAGGGTTCGGCACGGAGCGGGGTGCCCGCGGCCGCGGTGTCGGGCGGCGTGTCGTAGAAGGCGTCGCGGGGCAGGGCGTTCGCGGTTTCCTCGGCCTTGGCCGCCTCGCCAGGGTCCGGGGGCGTGTTCGTGCCGCACGCCGCCAGCGCGAGTCCCAGCGCGACCAGCAAGGGTCCTGCCCGGAAGTGCTTCATGCCGCCGTCCTTTCGAGATTGTCCGACGGGGCCAAGGAAATCGGCAGGCGCACACTGCGTCAATGGTGTTGATATAAGCTCTCCCGCCGTGACCCGAGTGCCGAGGCACCGGACCCGCCGCCGTCCCACCCGCGGTGGCCAGGTGCTTTCCGAAGAGCTGATCGTGGACACCGCGGTGCGGCTGATCGAGCTGCACGGGACCGAAGGGCTGTCGATGCGGCGCCTCGGCGCGGCGCTCGGCGCGGACGCCACCGCCGTCTACGGCTACTTCGCGGACAAGCACCAGCTCGTGCTCGCGGTCGCCGACGAGCTGATCGGCCGGACCTTCGCCGGGTTCGCACCGAGCGGGGACTGGCTGGCCGATCTGCGCGCGATCGCGGAACGGGTGTACCGGGCGAACCGGGCGCATCCGCGAGCGGCACTGCTCGTCACGTCGCGAGTGACCGGGCGGCGGCACGAGGTGGCGGCGGTGGAGCTGATCCTCGGCATCCTGCGCGGCGCGGGGTTCGACCGGGCCACCGCGGTGCGCCACTACCACTGCCTGATCAGCACCGTGCTCGCCTTCGCCGCGCTGGACTCCGCGGTGTCGATCGGCGACCCCGGCGAGGAGGCGACCTGGCGCGAGGTGTACCAGAAGCTGCCTGCCCGCGAGTACCCGGCGATCGCGGACACCGCGGGCGAACTCGTCGCGCAGCTACCGGAAACGCCGTTCTCCGCGACCTTGGACCTCCTGCTGGCGTCGATCGCGGCGTCGGCCGGTTAGCACCGTCCGGCGGGCCCTCGGGCGGTACGGCTCCGGCGCGGGCAGCCGGAGCAGGCGGCCGAGCCTGCCGGGGCCGGTCGAGCGCAGCGCGCCGACGGCGTCGGGTTCGTGGCGCGCGGCGTTCGCGAGGATTCCGACCAGCAGCATGGTGACCACCAGCGAAGTCCCGCCGTAGGAGACCAGCGGCAGCGTCACGCCGGTCACCGGCAGCAGGCCGACGACGTAGCCGACGTTGATCGCGGCCTGGACGGTGAGGAACACCGTCGAGGTGCCCGCGACCATCCGGATCCACGGGTCGGTGTTCCGGGTGGCGATGCGGAGGCCGACGACCGCCAGCCCGCCGAACAGGGCGAGCACGACGACGCAGCCGACGAAGCCGAGCTCCTCGCCGATGAGCGCGAAGATGAAGTCGTTGTGCACGTTGGGCAGGTACTGCCACTTCGACTGCCCCGACCCGAGGCCGACGCCGAACAGGCCCCCGTCGGCGAGCGCGTACTGCGCCTGCGTCGCCTGGTAGGAACTGCCCGCGCCGTCGGGGTCGGGGGAGAGGAAGGACAGCACGCGCGCGAGCCGGTACTCCGCGGTCAGCGCCAGCGTCAGCACACCGGCGCCACCGGCGAGGAAGAGCACCACGAACAGCCGTTTCGGGGCGCCGGCGAACCACAGCAGCGCCAGCACGACCACGCCGAGCGTGATCGTGCCGCTGAGGTTGGGCTGGGCCATCACGAGCGCGACCAGCACGAGCGCCACCGGCACGACCGGGACCAGCAGGTGCCGCCAGTGGTGCAGCACGTCGGCCTTGAGCACGAGGATGTGCGCGCCCCACAGGGTGAGCGCGACCTTGGCCAGCTCGACCGGCTGCACCGAGAACGGGCCGAGGGAAAACCACCGCTGCGCGCCGTCCGCGCTCGCGCCCAGCGGGGTGAGCACCAGCACCAGCGCGGCGAGGCACACCAGCATCAGCGACGGCGAAAGCCGCCTGATCCGGCGCAGCGGCACCCGCAGGCCGACCCAGCACGCCACCGCGCCGATCGCCACGAACATCAGGTGCTTCTGGAACTGCGCGTACACCCCGGACCCGGTCTGCGCGTCGTAGGAGGACACCGCGGACGCGGACAGCACCATGATCACGCCGAGCACGGTGAGCAGCCCGCAGAGCGCGAGCAGCAGGTGGAACGAAGCCAGCGGCCTGGACAGCCAGGCGGTCATCGCCGTGCGCGCCGCTCGTCCGCGCGGGGCAGGAGGGGCGGCCATGGGGCGAGGATAGGCAGGGTTCGCTGAGCGGAAGCTGAGTCGATCTCGCGCCGTGAGACCAAAGTGGACACCGGGACGGCGGGGAACTCCGGCGTTGCTACCCTCGTTCTCTTCGTAGAGGAACTGTCCGTGGGGCGATGGAAAACAGGCGATGAACGAGAACTCGCGGGCCGACGTGGTGGTGCGCGGCGCGCCTGCCGAGGTGATCGGCCAGCGGCTGGACGAGCCCGTGATCGAGCTGTACCGCCAGCTGTCCCGGTTCCTGCTGGTGTACAAGTTCGCCGTCGAAGAACTGCTCACAAAGCTGCGCATCCTCAGCGAGGAATTCGACTTCGTGCACCGGCACGACCCGATCGAGCACGTCACCAGCCGGGTCAAGCGGCCGGAGGCGATCACCGCGAAGATGCGGCGCAAGGGTTTCGACGTCGGCGGTGCCGACGTGAGCCTCGACACGATCGCCGAGCACCTCGACGACATCGCCGGGGTGCGGGTGATCTGCCCGTTCGTCTCCGACGTGTACCGGGTCGCGGAAATGCTGAGCGGCCAGCACGACGTGGAACTGCTCCTGAGCAAGGACTACATCGCCGAGCCGAAGGCGAACGGGTACCGGAGCCTGCACCTGATCGTGCGCATCCCGGTGTTCCTGTCGTCGAAGGTCGAGCACGTCAAGGTCGAGGTCCAGCTCCGCACCATCGCGATGGACTTCTGGGCGACCCTGGAGCACAAGCTCTTCTACAAGTACGACGATCAGGTCCCGGCGGATTTCGCCGACGAACTCGCGTCGACCGCGAGGATCGCGGCACAACTCGACGAGCGGATGCAAGCCCTGCACCACCGATTGCGCTGACCCTCCGGAGTCCGCGTTGCTGCAGGCCCCGGAGTCACAGCGTTGCCGGAAGTCACAGCGTTGCCGGAAGTGCCCCGAAAGTGGCTTTCGGGGCGCTGGGTGCCCTGAAACCACTTTCAGGGCAGGCGAGAAATCTCTGCAGGAGCACCTTTCGGGGCGTCAGGCGAAATGCATCTGTCTATAGTGGACAGTGGGTCAGGAGGCGCTGATTCCGCTGACGGCGAAGAACTCCTGCCGGGTGCCGCGGTCTTCGCGCAGCAGGCCGTGCAGGGCGGAGGTGACCGTGCGCGCACCGGCGGCCTGCACGCCGCGCAGCGACATGCACATGTGCTCGGCTTCGATCACGACGCCGACGCCCCGGGGTGCGAGGTGTTCTTGCAGCCAGTCGGCGACCTGCTTGGTCAGGCGTTCCTGGACCTGGAGGTCGCGCGCGAACAGTTCGACGACCCTGGCGAGCTTCGACAGTCCCAGGATGCGTTCGCCGGGCAGGTAGCCGACGTGCGCGACACCGTGGAACGGCAGCAGGTGGTGCTCGCACAGCGACTGGACGGGGATGCTCTTCGCCACCACCAGTTCGTCGTAGGCCTCGTCGTTGGGGAAGGTGGTCAGCTGGAACTCGCGCGGGGTGAGCAGTTCCGCGTAGGAGTTCGCGACCCGGCGCGGGGTGTCGGCGAGGTGCTCGGACGACGGGTCCTTGCCGAGTGCGACCAGGAGATCGGCCACGGCTCGCCGCGCGGCGGGCAGGTCGACCGCGCCCCGGTCGTGGACCACGCCGAGGTGCCGTACCGGTGCGGCGGCTTCTTCCAGGTTCTCGACACTCATCGGGGCGGGTCCTCACGTTCGGGTGCGCGAAAAAGCTGAGCCGACCCTAGAAGTCGCGCGCGGTTTTCGTCAACCAAAGTTTGTTTTAGAGTGGCAGGCATGACAGAACCCCCGGCCGTCTCGGCGGTGGCGGCGCTCGGCGAACCCACGCGCAGGCGGCTCTACGACTACGTGGCGCGGCAGGCGGCGCCGGTCGGGCGCGACGAGGTGGCCGCGGCGACCGGTGTGCCGCGGCCGACGGTGGCGTTCCACCTCGACAAGCTGGTCGGGGAGTGCCTGCTCGAAGTCACCTACGAGCGCCGCACCGGCCGCAGCGGGCCCGGCGCGGGGCGTCCGGCCAAGCTCTACCGGCGCTCGTCCCGCCAGGTGACGGTGTCGCTGCCGGACCGCCACTACGACCTCGCCGCGCACCTGCTGGCCTCGGCGCTCGAAACGGCGGACGAGTCGGGGCGGGCACCGAAATCGGTGCTGGCCGAGCAGGCCGGCGCGCTCGGCCACCAGCTTGGCGAGGCCGCGCTGCGCACCGCCCGCGGCGCCGAAGCCGTCCGGTGCGTACTGGAGGAGTACGGCTTCGAGCCGCGCGCCGAGGACGGCGACGTCGTACTGGGCAACTGCCCGTTCCACCGGCTGGCGCAGTCCCACGCCGAACTCGTGTGCGGAATGACCCTGAGCCTGCTCGAAGGCGTCCTTGACGGCATCGGCGCGCGAGGCGTGCGCGCCGCGCTCGCTCCGGCGCCAGGCCACTGCTGCGTCCGTCTCGAACGCAGCGGGAACGCCTAGAGCCGCCGTGGGAGGTCGGCGACGCGCAGTTCGCGGATCACCTCCGGTGCGGCGTCGGTCAGTTCGACGATCCGCGCGGCCTGGTTGGCGACGGTGGCTTCGAGCAGGTTGCGGACGGTCCTGCCGTTGCCGAACGACGGCCCCCGGTCGACGTCGGCGAGCAGCATGTCGACCCAGTCCGTCACGCCTTCGCCGAGCAAGTAGCCCGCGGTCGTGGCCGCCGCCTCGAAGATCTCCACCAGTTCAGCGCCCGAGTAGTCGGGGAACTCCAGCACGGTCGGGAACCGGGACACCAGCCCGCTGTTCTTGGCGAGGAAGTCGCGCATTTCCCGCTCGTAGCCCGCGGCGATCACCACCAGGTCGTCGCGGTGGTCCTCCATCAGCTTGAGCAGCGTGGAAAGCGCCTCGTGCCCGAAGTCGCCCGAATAGTCGGAGTAGGTCAGCGAATACGCCTCGTCGATGAACAGCACGCCACCCAGCGCCTGTTCCACGGCGGCCTTCACCCTCGGCGCGGTCTGGCCGACGTACTGGCCGACGAGATCGCCCCGGGACACCTCCACCAGTTGCCCCGAGCCGAGCAGACCGAGATCCGCGTACACCCTGGCGATCAACCGGGCCACCGTGGTCTTGGCGGTGCCGGGATTGCCGATGAACACCATGTGCCTCGACCGCTCGCCAGCGGACAACCCGGCCTTGACCCGCACCGTTTCGGCACGCGCCTCGGCCACGAGCAGCTGGACCTGCTTCTTGACCTCCCGCAGCCCGACGAGCGCTTCGAGCTCGGCCATCGGGTCGCCGTCGTGGCCCGGCGCGAGGACGATCGACAGCGGCACCGCGATGTCGGTGTCGCGGAGATCCCGCAGCTGCTCCGGCGTCGGCGTCCCGGTGCCGGAAATTCGCATGGCCTGGTGCGACGCGGATTCCTCGAGCAGGTTCCGGATGACCCACGCGTTGCCGAACCCGGCCGTGCGCGGCATGCGCGTCACCAGTTTGCGCACCCGGTCCAGCACGCCGTCGCCGAGCGCGAACCCGGCCCGGCGCGCCATCAGCGCGAACAACTCGACCAGCTCGTCGTCGCCGTAGTCGACGAAGTTCAGCGTGGTCGGGAACCGGGGCGCGAGTCCGGGGTGGACGGTCAGGAACTCCGCGACGGCACGGGGATGCCCGGTCGCCACGACCACGAGATCGTCGCGCTCGTCCATCGTCCTGATCAGCGTCGCGACCGCTTCGCGCGAGCCTTCGCTGGTCGCGTTGTCGTGGCCGATCTCCAGCATCAGGATGCCGCCAGCGGCCTTGGCCGCCGCTGCGGTCACCTTGACGCCGTTGAACAGCTCGACCCTGCTCACTTCGGACACCTCGCCGGAGGCGAGCACGCCGTACGCGGCGTAGATGCGCCCGATGAGCTTGGCCACGGTGGTCTTGGCGGTACCGGGGTTGCCCGCGAACACCATGTGCCGCCGGGTGCGGACCGGGGGCAGGCCCGATTCCCGGCGCAGGGCTTCGATCTTGGCCTCGGCGTGGATGCGCGCCACCCTCGGCTTGATCGCACCGAGCCCGACCAGTTCCGCCAGCTCCGGCCCGAACTCGCCGGTGTCCTCGTGCTTCGCCGAACCGTCCATTCGCGACGGTGCGAGCGGCGCGGCCGCGGTGCCCGGGGTGTCCATTGTGGCCAGCCGGGTGACGAGCGGGTTGACCACGGTGCGGCGCGGCTGGCACAGCATCCGCAGGCTCGACAGGTAGCCGGGCGCGACGGTGATGCTGTTGTCGGGGATCTTGGGCAGGTGCGGCAGCCCGTTGAAAGTGGTCGCGCAGAGCCAGAACAACCCCGCCCAGACGCGGGCGGTTTCGGCCTCCCCCGCGACGATCGCGCGTTCGAGCCAGTCCCGCAGCTTCTGGCGCCACGCCTGCCCGTCGAACCCGGCGCGCAACGCGCTCATGCTCCGCCGGATCTCCGCCACCCCGTCCACCCCGAGATCGGAGGTGGCGATGGTGGCGGGTGGCGAGTCCAGGCCGAGCCTGAGCACCAACGCCGCGAGCAGATCGAGGAACGGGGCGCCTTCGGGGCCCGCGGTGGCGAGCAGGCGTTCGTGCACCGCCCGCAACCCGGTCAGCGTCCACGACAGGTGCTCGGCGGCGCCGAAGAAATCCGGCAGCGCGGTCCGGTCGGCGTCGGTGAGCACGCGGGTGCGCCACACCTCGGCCAGCTCGGTGACCGACCGTGTCCGGTGCAGGTCGAGGAGCTCGGGATCGCCGATGATCCTCCGGTGCGCGTCGGCGAGCGCGCCCGCCCGCACCGCGAACGGCGGGAACTCGGCGAGTACGTCGAGCAGGTCCCGGTAATAGGCGAGGACGGCGTCACGCCGCTGCGGGCTGTCGGAATCCCGGAACGCTTCGCCCGGCACGATCGGCACGTACCGGTTCATCTGCGTGCCGCTGAAGTACACCGGAGTGGGCTCGCGCCGGTGCTCGGTGACGAACAGCGGACCGAGGTTCTGCAGCGAACCCGACTTCTCGGTGGACGCTCCGAGCATCTGCTCGGTCATGATGTTGATCTCCTTCACCGCGACAGGGACCCCTTCTCGGTAGAGCTCCCTGTCCACCACGATGGGGTGGCCCGCCAGCTCCTCGCGTTCGGCGATCGCGATCAGCCGCCGCCGGGTGTCCTCGAGCCAGCCCTCGGGCGGCACCCACGGCTTCGTCGGCCCGAACACGTTGAGATGCGGTTTGTCGCCGAGCAGCGGCACCAGTTCGTCGGGCACCTCGACGCGGCCGGCGGACGACATGGAACCTCCCGGGTGAGCCGATCAAGCAAGCCCAACCCTACGTCCACGAGCCGGGGACCACGCCCGGTTCGGCGAAGCCCGCGGTCAGGCGACCAGCAGGACGAGCTTTCCGCGCACCAGGCCCGCTTCGCCGGCACGGTGTGCTTCGGCCACTTCGGACAGGGGGAACGTCCGCCCGACGGGCAGCGAGAACCGGCCGGACTCGACCAGCTCGCCGATCTGGGCGATCGCGTAGAGCGCGCGGCCCGCGTCGCCGCCGCTGAACCGCACGCCGTGTCGTTGCGCACCGGCGAAATCGGCGATGGTGAGCACGTGCGCCGGACCACCGGCGAGTTCGACGAGCTCGGGCAGAACACCGCTCCCTGCCACGTCGAGCGCCAGGTCGACCCCGTCGGGGGCGAGCGCGCGGACCCGCTCGGCCAGACCCGCGCCGTAGGCGACGGGTTCGGCGCCGAGCGAGCGCAGGAAATCGTGGCTGGCCGGGCCGCCGGTGCCGATCACACGCGCGCCGCGGACCACGGCGAGCTGGACCGCGGCGCTGCCGACATTTCCGGAGGCGCCGTTGACGAGCACCGTGCCGCCACTGCCGACGCCGAGCTGGTCGAGCGCTCGCGCCGCCGTCTCGACCGCGGCCGGGAGCGCGGCCGCCCCGGCGAAGCCGAGCGACGGCGGGATCGGTGCGTAGCAGGCCAGCACCGCCAGGTCCGCCTGAGCGCCGCTGACGGCGGACAACCCGAACACGCGGTCACCGACGGCGACATCGGTGACGCCGTCGCCGACTTCGTCGACGACGCCCGCCGCTTCGTAGCCCATGGTCTGCGGAAGTTCCGGGTCCATCAGGCCTTGGCGCTTCTTCCAGTCGCTCGCGTTGAGCCCCGCGGCGCGCACCGCGATCCGGACCTGACCGGGGCCGGGGTGCGGATCGGGGAGGTCCACGAGTTCGAGAACCTCCGGACCGCCGAACCGGCTGAACGAGACCGCCTTCATGGAGTGCTCCGTTCTCGTGGTGAGCTTCGGACCGAGCTTGACGCAAGCCGCTGGCAGGCGCGCACGCCACGCTGGCAGGCGCCTGCCAGGGGTAGCCTGGTTCCTGGCCGATCCGGACGGAGGCGCGGGCGCAGATGGGCGCACCCGATCCGCACATCCACGTCGAGCGGAAGGTACTGGAGAGCGGCCCCGATTTCCGCAACGTCGTCTCGTCGATGCTGGGCCGTGCGACGGACGCGCCGAGCGTGGTCACCACCGGGTGCGGGATCCAGGCGCCCTACGCGATGACCTCGTCCCGTCCGGAAAGCGTCACCTGCCTCGCTTGCCGGGACCACGCCCACCGGGAGTACCTGCGCCTCGCCGA
Source organism: Amycolatopsis sp. CA-230715 (assembly GCF_018736145.1). Taxonomy (GTDB): domain Bacteria; phylum Actinomycetota; class Actinomycetes; order Mycobacteriales; family Pseudonocardiaceae; genus Amycolatopsis. Next base: position 1,135,847 of record NZ_CP059997.1, on the reverse strand, counting down.
GGAGATCGAGCGCCTCGGGTGGGCGGGTTCGGCGCCGGGGGCGACCATCAGCGGCGATCAGCTAGCCGAGGCCGCCGAGCGGCTGCGCGACCTAGCGAACAGGTTCTCCGGCGGCTAGCCAAGCTCCACTGTGGACAGTCAACCGCCCAGCAGCGCCAGTGTGCAGTCCGCGAGCGTCGCGCCGAGTGCGGGAAGGCCGTCCGCGCCGGGCCCCCGCAGGCATTCGCGGATCCGGTCGTCGATACCGCCGATGGCGAAGCGGAACCAGTCGACCGGCGGCTCCGGCCAGGATTCGCCCCGTGCTTCGCGGCACGCCTGGCGGAGGAGGTCCGCGAACAGCCGCAGCATCGCCTCGCGCTGGTCGAGCACCGCGGGCCCGGCGGACAGCGTCTCGACGTGCAGCGCGCGGGCGGCCGCCGGCTCGGCGGCCAGCGCGTCCACGTAGGCCTGCACGGTCGCGCGGACCAGCGCGCGCCAGTCCTCGTGCGGTGCGGCCGCGGCCGCTTCGAGCTGGCCGATGACGACCTCGGCGGTGATGGTGAACGCGGCCTGGAAGCCGTGCTCCTTGGACGGGAAGTGCTCGTAGAACGTCTTGCGCGACACCCCGGCCCGTTCCACGACGTCCCCGATCGTCGTCGCCGGGTACCCCTTGTCCGCCGCCGCTTCCAACAGCGCCACGATCAGGCGCCCGCGCTGCGACGCGACCACGTCGTCCTTCGTGAGGCGGTGGCGCCCGCTGGGCAGCCTCGGCGTGTTGAGATCGCTGATCGAGGTCACGGTCACCGCCTCAGGTTACGCCGTGGATCCGGTCGTCCCGGTCCTTGCGCGACCAATCGAGAAACTCTAGCGTACTTCATGTACGGGACAGTTTATCGGTGTCCGGCCAAGGAGGTACGCGCATGGCGCCGCGGTTCGAGGCGGTCATCGTCGGGGCGGGGTTCGGCGGGATGGGGGCCGCGATCCAGTTCAAGCGGCTCGGTATCGACGACCTCGTGATCCTCGACCGCGAGGACGACCTCGGCGGGACCTGGCACGTCAACCGGTACCCCGGGCTCGCCGTCGACATCGCGTCGGTGACCTACTCGTACTCGTTCGAACCCAACCCGCACTGGTCGCGGTTGTTCGCGCCCGGCGCCGAGCTCAAGGCGTACGCCGAGCACGTGGCGGACAAGTACGACCTCCGCCGCCACATGCGGTTCGACACCGTCGTCGACGGGGCGAGGTGGGACGAGGACGCCCAGCACTGGGAGGTGCGCCTCGACGGCGGCGAGGTGCTCACCGCGCGCTACCTGGTCACCGCGACCGGGTTCCTTTCGCAGCCCAAGATGCCCGACATCCCCGGTATCGACACGTTCGCGGGCAAGGTCGTGCACACCACGGACTGGGACGACTCCTACGACCTCACCGGGCGGCGGGCCGCGATCATCGGCACCGGCGCGACCGCGGTCCAGCTCGTGCCGAAGGTGGCGAAGAAGGCCGCCGAGCTCACCGTCTACCAGCGCACCCCGATCTGGGTCGCGCCGAAGCCGGACCTGCGGATCCCGCCCGCCGTGCGGCGGCTGTTCGCGCGGGCGCCGGTGACCCAGCGCCTCGCCAGGGTGGTCAGCACCAGCCTGCTGGAGATGCTGATGGTGGTCGGGGTGCTGCGCTACCGGCAGGCGCGCGTCACGAACCGGGGCGCGGAATTGCTGGCGCGGGCGCACCTGCGGCGCCAGGTCAAGGATCCCGTGGTACGGCGGAAATTGACCCCCGGCTATTCGTTCGGCTGCAAGCGGCCGACCTTCTCCAACACCTACCTGTCCTCGTTCAACAAGCCGCACGTGCACCTGGAGACCTCGCCGATCGCCCGCGTCGAACCGGATCGGATCGTCACCTCCGACGGCGGGTCGACCGAGATCGACACGCTGCTGCTCGCGACCGGGTTCGACCTGTGGGACACCAACTTCCCCGCCATCGAGATCATCGGGCGCGAGGGCAGGAACCTCGGGAAGTGGTGGCGGGAGAACAGGTTCCAGGCCTACGAGGGCATCTCGGTCCCGCGGTTCCCGAACCTGCTTTCCCTCAACAGCCCGTATTCCTACAGCGGGCTGTCGTACTTCACCACGATCGAAGCGCAGATGAAGCACATCGACCGGCTCTTCGGCGAGCTGCGCCGACGCGGCGCCACCACGTTCGAGGTGACCGACCGCGCCAACGAGAACTTCCTCGACGCGGTGACGGGCCGCCTCGGCGACTCCGTCTTCTACGTCGGCGACTGCTCGTCCGCCCGCAGCTACTACTTCAACCAGCACGGGGAAGCGGCGCTGCTGCGCCCGAATTCCACCCTGTCCACCCACCACCAGGCCACCCACTTCCCGGTGACCGACTACGAATACGCCTGACCCGGCTCCGGGTATCCGAAGTGGACTACTCGGCTCCTGGTTTCCGCCAGGTCAGCGAATAACGGCGGAGCACGTGCCTGCGGTATCGCACACCGGGAAGGATTCGCCGCGCCGCCGCTCGTACTTCCGCGTAGCCCATCCTCGGGTCGGCGGCGGGCATCCCGTCCGGCCCGTGCGCGCGGCGCAGCACCTTCGTGATCCGCACGATCGGGGCGGCCGCGATCGTGACGGCCCACTCCAGCGGGCTCTTTTCGCGGGCGAGGCCGACCACCACGAGCGTGCCGCCCGGCCGCAGCAGCTCGCGCATCCTGACGAGGGCCGCTTCGAAGTCGAGGTGGTGGATGGTGGCCACCGAACAGACGAAGTCGTAGCTCTCGCGGGGAAGTGGCGCGGCGAGGAAATCGCCTTCGACGAAGGTGACCGCCGGATCGGCACGCTCTCGGGCGAGGGCGATCATTTCCGGCGAGCTGTCGATTCCGGTGACCCGTTCCGCCCGTGTGGCAAGCTTTCGCGCCAGCAGCCCGTCACCGCAGCCGACGTCGAGGGCGTCGCGGCACCCGCCGGGGACGGCGCGGAGGATGCTGGGATGTCTGGCGACATTGGTGTTCCAGTACGGGTTTTCGGTGCTGTGCAAGACATCGGCCTTTCGCGGGTATGGTGGTGTGGTGGAATCCGGCGAGGAAGGACCGCAGGGCGGCGACCCGGTCTGCTGGCTCGACCGCGTGTGCCCCGAATGCGGCCGGTTCGCCGAGGGGGACTCGCCCCGGTGCGAACTCTGCGGCGCCGAGCTCCCGGCTCGTCCGGACTGAGCACCGGCGCCGGCTCAGCGCGCGCGGACGACGCGCCGTTCGTCCCAGACCGGTTCCGGGGTTTCCCGCACCACGCCGTCCGAGCCGAAGACCAGGTACCGGTCGAACGACTTCGCGAACCAGCGGTCGTGGGTCACCGCGACGACCGTGCCCTCGTAGGCTTCGAGGCCGTCCTGCAGCGCTTCCGCGGATTCCAGGTCGAGGTTGTCGGTCGGCTCGTCCAGCAGCAACGCCGTGGTGCCGCCCAGTTCCAACAGCAGGATCTGGAAACGGGCCTGCTGCCCGCCGGAGAGCTTGTCGAACCGCTGATCGCCCTGCCGCTCCAGCTCGTACCGGCGCAGCACCGACATCGCGGCGCCGCGGTCCTTCGCGTGCTCGGTCCAGAGGATCTCCACCAGCGTCCGCCCGAGCAGCTCCGGGTGTGCGTGCGTCTGCGCGAAGTGCCCGGCTACGACGCGCGCGCCGGACTTCCACATACCGGTGTGCGCGACGTCCTGCCCGGCGAGCAGGCGCAGGAAATGCGACTTCCCGGAGCCGTTGGACCCGAGGACCGCGACGCGCTCGCCGAAGAAGATCTCCAGCGAGAAGGGTTTCATGAGCCCGGTCAGTTCCAGCTGTTCGCAGGTGAACGCCCGCACCCCGGTCCGGCCACCCCGCAGCCGCATGGTGATGTCCTGCGGGCGCGGCGGCTGGGGCGGCGGCCCCGCCTCTTCGAATTTCCGCAGCCGGGTCTTGGCAGCCCGGTAGCGCGACGCCATTTCGTCGCTGCGCGCGGCGTACTGCTGCAGGTCGAGCACCAGCCGCTTCAGCTGGGCGTGCTTCTCCGCCCAGCGCCGCTGCAACTCCTCGTAACGGGCGAAGCGTTCTTTGCGCGCTTCGTGGTACGTGCCGAATCCACCGCCGTGCACCCAGGCGTCGCTGCCCGCAGGACCGGGTTCGACGCTGACGATCTTCTCGGCCGCGCGTGCCAGCAGTTCGCGATCGTGCGAGACGAACAGCACGGTCTTGCGCGTCTCCCGCAACCGTTCTTCCAGCCAGCGTTTGCCTGGTACGTCGAGGAAGTTGTCCGGCTCGTCGAGCAGCAGGACCTCGTCGGGGCCGCGCAGCAGCGCTTCGAGCACGAGCCGCTTCTGCTCGCCACCGCTCAGCGTCCGCACGAGACGCCACTGCGCCTTCTCGTACGGCACGCCGAGCGCGGCCGTCGTGCAGACGTCCCAGCCCGTTTCCGCCTCGTACCCGCGCGCCTCGGCCCAGTCGCTCAACGCCTGCGCGTACCGCATCTGCGCCGGCTCGTCGTCGACCGTCATGATCAGCTCTTCGGCGGCGTCGACGGCGGCGGCCGCGTCGCGGATGCGTTTCGGGGCAACGGAAACCAGTAAATCCCGCACCGTCCGCTCGTCCCGTACCGACCCGACGAACTGCGCCATCACGCCGAGCCCGCCCGAGGCGGTCACGGTCCCGCCGTGCGGGCGCAGCTCACCGGACAGCAGCCGCAGCAACGTCGTCTTCCCGGCGCCGTTGGGCCCCACCAGTGCGACGACCGCGCCGTCACCGACGCGGAACGAGACGTCGCCGAGCAGGACCCGCCCGTCGGGCAGGTCGTAGTCGACGTGTGCGGCTTCCAGATGGCCCATGGAGGGGGAGTGTACGGACGGGGTCGCTGTTCGTAACCGGATTTTTCGCGCGTTCGCCGCAAACCGCGACCGGTGCGCGTACTGTCGGGGCAATTCGTCTGGGGACAGGAGCACCCACATGGACAAGCAGTTCACCGCGGCACTGCGGAAGAGCCCGGCCAAGGGCGGCTGGACCTACCTGGTGTGGTCGGAATCGGCGGCCTTCTTCGGCACCCGCGGCCTGGTCAAGGTCCGCGGCACCATCGACGGCGAGGCGTTCGAAAGCTCCTTCATGGCGCTGGGCGACGGCACGCACAAGCTGCCGGTGAAGGCCGACCTCCGCAAGCGCATCGGCAAGGAAGCGGGCGACACGGTCACCGTCGTCCTGCTGGAACGCCTGAACTCCTGATCAGGTGTCCACTGAGGACACTCCAGTTCGGACGGTGCGGGGTCAGCGGAGATCGGCCATCAGGCGGGTCAGCAGGTTCGGGTCGGCCGGCAGGGAGAAGTGGTCGACGCCGGGGTTGTCGGTGAGCGCGAACCGGTGGTGGCGCATCGCGCGCCAGGCGAGCACGGCGTCGTTGGTGAGGTCCTCCTGGTTGCCGTCGCCGTCGCGGGTGAGGAACCGCGCGCCGCTCGCGAGCTGGCCGACGGTGAGGTCCGGCAGCCGCGCGCCGACCGTGGTCGCGACGCCGGAGCCCTTTTCCGCGTGCACGTCGACGTCGGGGAACGAGCGGGGATCGGCGAACTCGACGAACCCGATGTAGTGGTCGGCGATCTCGCGGGCGACGGGCAGGTGCGCGTCGGCGAGGAGCCCGCGGTAGTCGCGCGGGGTGTAGGCGCGGCCGGTGGCGGCGTTCTCGACGACGACCTCGCGGTCACCGAACACCGCGGGATCGGCGGCGCTGAGGTAGGTCGACGGTGCGGACAGGTACAGCTCCGCGCTGCTCCTGGCGTTCTCCTCGGTGGCGGGGTAGCCGAAGTCCTGGACGTTCAGCCCGGTGAACAGCACGGGGTAGAGCAGGCCTTGCCCGGGGAAGTTGCCCGCGATCGGGGTGAACCCGTGGATGTACTTGTGCCGCCACGCGTGGCTGGTGTGGGTCAGCAGGTACTGCGCGTAGATCGGCCCGTTCGAGTGCCCGACGAGCTGGACCGGCCGGTTGCCGTTGTCCCGGTAGGCGTCCTCGACGAGCTGGCGGGTGCGCCGCAGGAAGCCGTCCTGGTCGGGGGTGAGCCGCGAGTCGTACCCGGCGACGCGGATGTCGTGGTCCCGCCGGTACCCGTTGGCCTCCAGCTCGCGGTACAGCGCTTCGTAGAACGGCGCGCTGCTGGTGCGGCCGTAGTCGCGGATCCGCACCCGGACGCCGGGCTGGTCGGAGAACCGCGCCGCCATCGGCACCGCCGGGTTCCGGTTGTACCGCAGGGTGAGCAACCGGTCCTGGCAGACCTGGGAGAAGGTCGTGCTCGGCCGGTCGTTCCGGTACCAGTCCTCAAAGGCGCCGGAGGCGGGGCAGCCCGGCGCGGTCGTCTGGCCGTCGACGGTCACCGCGAGCTTGGTGAGGTGGAACGCGGGGAACAGCACGACCGGGGTCCTGCCCCGCGGCGCCGCGGCCGCGGTACCCGAGCACAGCAGTACGGCGGCCAGCGCCGCGAGCACGATCCGTCGCATGTCACCACCGTTCCACAAGGATCGGGTCCCGCGGCGGAATTCCCCCGTCCGGACGGATCGGCCCCGGCGAAGGACCGGTGCCACGGCCGGGCGAGGATGACCCGATGACCGAGCTGATCACCACGCTGCGGGCGACCCGCTCCTTCGACGACACCCCGGTGCCCCGCGCCGAGATCGAAGCGATCGTCGGCGAAGCCAGGTGGACGGGATCGGCGCGCAACCGCCAGCCGTGGCGGTTCGCCGCGGCGACCGACCCCGCCCTGCGCGAAGCGCTCGCCGGGCTCGGGCAGTACGCGCGGCCGCTGGCCGCCGCGCCGACCGCGTTGCTGCTGCTGTCCGACCCCGGCGCGGGCACCGACACGGAATTCGACCTCGGCCGCGTGTGCCAGTCGATCCTGCTGAGCGCGCACGCCCGCGCGCTGGCGACCTGCCCGGTGACGCTGCACCCCGACGGCAACGCGCGGGAAGCCGCGCGGCTGGCCGGGTTCCGACCGCCGTGGCTGGCCAGGCACGCGGTGGCGATCGGATATCCGGGGCCGGCCGTCACCGGCCGGTCCGCGATCCCGACCGGCCGCGAACCCGTCAGCGCGCTGCTCACCCATCTCGACGGGCCGGACACCTGATTCACGCGTCCACAGTGGACTTCTTCCTGGCTGACCGGATCGTCCAGACGAGCAGCCCCGCGTAGAAGACCAGCATGAGCACCTGCGAAGCGGTGGCCGCGACGTCGATCGAAAGCATGTAGACGCAGAGCACGCGCAGCACGGTGTCGGCCAGCAACCCCAACCCCCAGACCAGCGTCACCCGGTACCAGCGCCGTCGCATGGCATCGGTGTTCGCCGTCCGGTCGAATCCGGCGTGCCCCGACGACTCGGCGAACCGCTTCGCCGCGTAGTAGGCGATGGGCCTGCCGATCAGGCAGCTGCCGAGCATGACCAGGCTCGCCACGCCGGACACCGCGGCGTCCTTCGCCAGCACGAACCGCGCGTCCCCGGTGACGAAGGTCAGCAGGAGGCCGGCGCCGAACAGGGCGAGCAGGAACAGCGCGAACGGGTCGAGGCGGCGCTGCCGCACGGCCGCCCACCCGACGCGGAGGCCCGAGACCACGGTGCCGGACAGCAGTGCCGTGTAGGCATCCGCGCCGAGCAGCTTGGCCGCGAAGTACGCGAGCACCGGGAGTCCGACGTCCCAGCACAACATGGCCAGCGGGGGTCGGGGCCGACGCCCCGCGGTGCTGTGGTCGTGTGCCATTTTCCTGCCCCTCGTCGTTGTTCCGGATGACGGGATCGACGCTAGGGCGGGAACGTGCCGAAGTCGTGAGGCGCAGGCTGTATCCCCGGGTGGAGAATCGCCTCCACCCGAGCGGTCAGCGGCGGGTGTCGTCAGGTGAGTTCGGCGAGTGCGGTGCGCAGGCCGGAAACCACGACGCGCAGGCCGAATTCGAAGCGCGCGTCGAAGGCGACGAACAGCTCGACCGGCATCTTCGCCAGACGCGGGAACTCGTTGCCGGACAACGAGTTGGCGAGCACCTCGGCCTCGTCCCCGGTCGCGCCCTGCTGTTCGAGCACTTCGCCGAGCACGTAGCAGAAGACCGTGGTGCCCGCCCACACCGCGGTCTCCACCGGGAAGCCCGCGTCGTGCAAGCCGCCCAGCAGGGTCTCGGCGAGCGCGTGGGTGTGCTGCTGCGCCGCGTAGTTGCCGCCGACGATCCTGGCGCCGTCGCGCTGGGCCAGCAGGGTTTGCCGCAGCCCGTGCGCGAAGGTGGTCAGGCGGTCCGTCCAGTCGGCGTCCTCGTCGTCGTCGGTGATCCTGGCCAGCACGTCGGACAGGATCGTTTCGGCCATCGCGTCGAGCAGCGCGTGCTTGCCGTCGAACAGCCGGTAGATCGTCGGGAGCTGCACGCCGAGTCCGGTCGCGAGCCGCCGCATGGTCAGCGACTCCAGCCCGCCGGAATCGACCAGTGCGAGTGCGGCGCGCGCCACCGTCTCCGCCCGTGCCGGGCCGCCGGTTCGTTTCGTTGACACGTTAACGATGTTATCACTACAGTGCATTTCATAGGTGATAACGTTGTTAACAGGGTGGAGGGTCGTCATGACGAGTACGGCGCCGGCGCGGCCGGGCTCCGCGGTGGCCGAGCTTCCGGCGGTGGTCCGCCAGCTGCGCTGGGAGGCCGCGGGCGTGGTGTCGGTCGAGCTGTGCGCACGCCACGGCGGCGACCTGCCGCCGTGGCGGCCGGGCGCGCACGTCGAACTGGTGCTGCCCACCGGGGTCGCGCGGCAGTATTCGCTGTGCGGGACACCGGAGGACCGGTCCTGCTACCGCATCGGCGTCTTGCGGGAGCGGGGGAGCCGGGGCGGTTCGGAGTACGTGCACGCGTTCCTCCGGCCGGGGCAGCCGGTTCGCGTGCGCGGGCCCCGCGACAACTTCCGGTTCGGCCCGGCGGAGGCCTACCTCTTCGTCGCGGGCGGGATCGGGATCACGCCGATCCTGCCGATGGTGCGGCAGGCTGCCGCCGACGGGGTGCCGTGGCAACTCCTTTACGGCGGGCGGAAAGCGGCCTCGATGGCCTTCCTCGACGAGCTGAGCCGGTACCGGGACCAGGTGTGGCTCTACCCCAAGGACCAGGGCGGGCGGATCCCGCTCGGCGACTGGTTCGAACGGCCGCGGCCGGGCACCGCGGTCTACGCGTGCGGGCCGGAATCCCTGCTGACCGCGGTCGAGGAGGCCGCCGCGCACTGGGGGCCCGGCGTCGTGCACGGCGAGCGGTTCAAGGCGCGCGCGAAACCGGCGCTGCCCAACACCGAGATCGAGGTGGTGTGCGCCCGGTCCGACCGGACCGTGACCGTGCCCGCCGACCGCAGCGTGCTGAACGCGCTCGAGGACGCCGGGCTGCCGGTGGCTGGCTCGTGCCGGGAAGGCATCTGCGGTACCTGTGAAACCCGCGTGCTCGACGGCGTGCCCGAGCACCGGGACGACATCCTGTCCGAAGAGGACAGAGCGGCGGGCGACCGCATGTTCCCGTGCGTGTCGCGGGCGTGCGGCGGCAGGCTCGTACTGGACGTGTGATCGTCGTGGCACAAATCGTTGTGGGACAAGGAGGACCATCATGAGCGTCGAGACTGTTCCCGCTAGGACGGCCGCCGACGGCTACCGGCCCATAGATCTGGCGCGAGTACGGGAGATCATCGGATTCCCGTCGAGGTTCATCGCCGAGAAGAAGCAGTCTTCCATCGGCGAGTTCACGGCAAGGTTCATCGCGCACAGCACGTTCTTCTGCCTCGCCACGTCCGACGGGTCGGGCAGGCTGGACAACAGTCCCAAGGGCGACCCGCCCGGCTCGGTGCGGGTACTGGACCCGTGGACGCTGGCCATCCCGGACCGGCCGGGCAACAAGCTCGCCGACACCTTCGAGAACATCAGCCGCGATCCCGCCGTCGGCCTGATGTTCCTCGTGCCCGGTGTGCGGGAAGTGGTGCGGGTCAACGGGGACGCGTTCCTCAGCGACGACCCCGAGCTGCTGGAAATGCTGAGCGCGGAAGGAAAACCCGCGGTGCTGGCCACCGTGGTGCGGGTGCGGGAGGTGTTTTCCCAGTGCGGGAAGGCGGTCGTCCGATCGAAGCTGTGGGAGGGCGATCGGCGGGGGTTGGCCGAAGCGGTGACGCTGGGCGGCGAGACGGCCACGATGATGGTCGCCGAGAGCGCGAAGATGGCGGAGAGCCTCGGGGATCAGGTGGGGGAGTTGGGCGCGCGGCTGGAACACGCCTACCGCCACGACTTGTACTGACGTGGCTTCCGGGCGTCCCCGAAAGTGGCCTTCGGGGCGCTGGATGCCCTGAAAGTCACCTTCGGGGTGCCCGAAGGCCCGCTGCGGGGTGGAGTGGGCGGCGGGAGTGCGGTGCGAGGGTCGAATTCGCGGCGTCTACCGCCCCGAAGGCCACCTTCGGGGACGCGCGCAGGTGGCGGTGGCCCGCCGCGAGGGCCGAGATCCTGACACAGACCGCCCCAAGAGGAGCCTTCGGCGACATACACGACCCGACCCCTCTATAGGAGCATCCTTCGGGGCATCAGGCGCGGATCGACCGCGACAGCAGGTCGAGTAGCCGGTCCACGGGGAGCGCGGGGGAGCGGTGTCCGTCGCGGCCGGTCATGGTTTCCGCGGCGACCAGTGCGTTCAGGACGGCCTCTTCCACGGACTGCACGACGGCCTCGAAGAAGTCGTCCAAGCGGCTCCACGGGATGAACCGGAGCTGCTCGTACCCTGGTTCGCCGTCCGGGAAACCCATGGTGAGCGCGCCGGGGTTGCCGGTGGAGAAGGCCAGGAAGATGTCGCCGGAGAAGTGGGAGCCGGTGGTGCCGGTGCGGGCGAGGCCGAGCGGGACCCGGCGCGCCAGCGCGGAGCACTGCAAGGGCAGCAGCGGCGCGTCGGTGGCGAGGGTGACGATCACCGAGCCCGCCGACGGCGGGGTCCGCCACTGGGTGTGCTCCATCGGGTTGTCGTCGGCCAGCGCCTCGCCGACGGGGACCCCGCAGACCGTGAGTTCCTTGCGGGAGCCGAAATTGGCCTGGACGAACGCGCCGACCGAGTATTCGTCCTCGCCGTAGCGGACGAGCCGCGAGGAGGTGCCGCTGCCGCCCTTGAAGGCGTAGCAGTTCATCCCGGTGCCCCCGCCGACCGATCCTTCCGCGATCGGCCCGCCGTGCGCGGCGTCGATGGCCGCGATCGCGTGGGAGGGCTGGACGTGCGGGCCGTTGATGTCGTTGAGGTAGCCGTCCCAGGTTTCGGCGACCACGGGGAGCAGCCACTGCTCCGCGATCGCCGGGCTCGCGGCGGTGGCCCAGTCGATCGCACCGCGGTGGCACGGGCCGACGGCGTGGGTGTTGGTGATGAGCACGGGCAGCCGCAGCGAGCCGGTTTCGCTCAACCACGCGGTTCCGGTCATCTCGCCGTTGCCGTTGAGGGACGACCAGCCCGCCGCGCACGGCACGGCGAAATCCGCGCGGCCGCGCGGCAGGATCGCGGTGACGCCGGTCCGGACGGCGTCCCCCTCGATCAACGTCGTGTAGCCGACCTCCACCCCGGGCACGTCGGTGATCGCGTTGCCGGGGCCGGTGCGGCCGGACAGGGGCAGGCCCAGTTCACGTGCGCGGGTCATCCGCCGGTAACTCCTTCGAGATCGACACCGGTCGCGTCCGACGCGGCGGCCAGCAGCAGCCGCTCGGCCTGCCGCCGGTCGAGGGTGGGCACGGCCTGGGTGAGGTGCAGCCCCATGCCGTCTTCGAGCATCACGAGCATCCTGGCCACCGTGGTGGCGTCCCTGGTCAAGGTGAACACCCCGGTCGCGGCGCCCGCTTCGAGGATCGAGGCGTACAGCGCGACCTGCCGTTCGCACAGGCGGATGTGCTCGGCGGCGTAAGCGGGATCGCGGCGCGCGTAGGCGCCGAGTTCGTAGAGCAGGACGCAGAGTTCGTCGTCGCGCCCGGTGGGCAGGCCCGCCTGGAGCATCCCGAGCAGGCGCCGCCGAGGATCGGGCTCGCGCCGTGCCGCCTCTTCGCGGTGGACGCAGAACCGCTCGACGGCGTCGCGCTGCACTTCGCGCAGCAGATCGGCGAGCGCGGGGAAGTAGTAGAGCACCGACCCCGTCGACATCCCGGCCCGCTCGGCGACGTCGCGGAGGCGGAGGTCGACGACCCCGCGCTGGACCACCACCTCGCGGGCGGCGGTCACGAGATCGGCGCGCTTCTCCCGCGCCCTGCTGGGTCTGGCCATGCGTCGAATTCTCTACATGACGATCAGAAAACGCAACAAGGCCAGTCCGTTACAGCAACAGGTATTGACGTAGGACACACTTGGTTCTTTGATGTGCAGTCAAAGAATCCTCGACGCTGAGGAGGCGCGACCATGGTCGATCGCAAGCCGGTCCAGCCCACGCCGTCACCGGGTGCGGACGGCGCGCACCCCCGCCTGCACCGCGGCCTCAAGCTGGTCGGCACCCTGTTCATCACGCTGTCCGCCATCACCCCCGCGTCCTCGGTGTTCATCGTCGCCCCCGGCGTGATCACGCAGGCGGGTACCGGCGCGTTCCTCGCGTTCGTGATCGCCGCCGTCGTGGGTGTCTTCATGGCCTTCGTCTACGCCGAACTCGGTTCGGCCTACCCGCTCAGCGGGGGCGAGTACGCGATCGTGGCCCGCACGTCGGGCAGGCTGCCCGGGTTCGTGGTGCTCGGCCTGTTCCTGGTCAGCCAGCTGCTGATCATCGCGGTGATCGCGCTCGGCGTGGGCACCTACCTGTCCGTGCTGCTGCCCGGCCTGCACGCGCCGACGGTCGCCGCCGTCACGGTGGTCGTCGCGACGGTGCTCGCCGTGTTCGACATCAAGCTCAACGCCTGGGTCACCGGGATCTTCCTGGCCATCGAACTGATCGCGCTCGGCGTGGTGAGCGCGCTCGGCCTGATCCACCCGCAGCGGTCGCTGGCCGATCTGGTGGTGCACCCGGTCACCGGCGCGGGCGGCACGGTCGCCGCGGCCTCGTTCGGGGTGATCGCGGGCGCCAGTGCGGTGGCGTTGTTCGCCTACAACGGTTATGGCGCGGCGGTGTACCTCGGCGAGGAAACCCACGACGCGCACCGCAGCGTGGCCAAGACCGTGCTGTGGGCGCTGGGCATCACCGTGCTCGCCGAACTCGTTCCGGTGACGGCCGTGCTGCTGGGCTCGCCGTCGCTGCCCGACCTGTTCGGCGCGGCGAACATGATGGACCACTTCATCACCGACCGCGCCGGCTCGACGGTGAACGACATCGTCAGCCTCGCCGTCGCCGTCGCGATCTTCAACGCGGTGCTCGCGATCATCTTGGTGACCGCGCGGATGATCTTCAGCACCGGCCGCGACACCACCTGGCCTTCACCGATCAGCAAAGCGGTTTCGGCGATCCACCCGCGGTTCGGCAGCCCGTGGATCGCGACACTGGCGACCGGGGCGATCGGGACCGCGTTCTGCTTCGCCGATGAACAGGTCCTGCTCGTGGTCACCTCCACGACGTTGATCGCGATCTACGCCGTGCTCTGCGTTTCGGTGTTGCTGGGCCGCCGCAACGGTTCGACCGCGCACGCCGCCTACCGGATGCCGCTGTTCCCGGTGGCCCCGCTGCTCGCGCTCGCGGCGATCGCTTACGTGGCATACCAGAACTTCACCGATCCGGAGGTCGGGCGACCCAGTCTCGTGATCACCGCCGGGATCGCGGTGGTCTTCGCCCTCTATTACCTGCTCGTGCTCCGCCGTCGCGGTTCGTGGGAGCTGCGCGGCGCGGAAGACGACTGACGCGTCAGCTCCGCGATCACCACTCGGATCGCGGGGCTGGCGTCCGCGCTGCGCCGCCACGCCGCGTGCACCTCGCGCCTCGGTTGCCGCCGCAGCGGCCGGGAAACGTGTCCTTCCCCCAAGGGCGGCCGCGCGAGGCGGGGGACCAGTGCGATGACGTCGTCCGCGGTGATCAGCGCGAGCTGGGTGGCGAAATCGTCGACGAGATGGCGCACTTCCGGCTCCTCGGGCAGTTCGGCGAACAGCCGCAGCGACCACTGGTGGCACACCGTGCCGGGCGGGCTGGTCACCCACGTCCTGCCGGTGAGGTCGGCGCCGGTGAGCGGCCGGTCGAGCCGGGCGAGCGGATGCGTCCGGTTCAGCACGAGATCGCCGACGTCGGTGTGCACGTGGCGCTGGGTCATCGACGGCGGCAGCGGGGCGGGCAGCCCGTCGGCGTCGTGGACGAGCGCGAGGTCGGCGATACCGGCGTCGACGCTGTGCAGTGCTTGGTCGGGGTCCTCCTCGGTGATGTGCACGCGCAGTTCCGGGCACTGCGCGGACAACCGCCGCACGGCGGGGGCGAGCAGCCCGCGGATCCCGGTCGAAAAGGCGACCACGCGGAGCACGCCGCGCGGCGCGCCCTCCGCGACGGACTGGGCCGCTTCGGCGCAGCGCTCCAGCGCCTGGAACACCTCGGGCGCCGAAGCGACGACCGCCTGCCCGGCCGGAGTGAGCACGACCCCGCGCCCCGCCTGAGCGAGCACGGGCACACCGAGCTGGCGTTCCAGCCGCTTGATCTGCTGCGAGACCGCCGAGGCCGTGAACCCCAGCTCGCCCGCCGCGCCCGCCAGCGTTCCGAGCGCCGCCACCGACCGCAGCGCCCGCAGGGCCCCGATATCGATCATGAAGCAAGATTACGCAGTACCGGCAAGAAAGCATTGCTGGACCGCAACTGTCGGGGCGGGACAGGATCGGACCCATGACCGCGGATCTGCTCTTCGGCACCAACCTCGTCGCCATGGTGACCCCGATGCACCCCGGCGGCGCGATCAGCGAGCCCGGCGTCGCCGCCCTCGTCGACCACCTGCTGGACACCGGGTGCGACGGCATCGTCGCCGGGGGAACCACCGGCGAGTCGCCCACCCTGACCGAAGCCGAGACGGCCGGGCTCGTCCGCGCCGTGGTGGCCAGGACGGGCGACCGGGCGCGCGTGATCGCCGGTGTCGGCACCTACGACACGGCCGCCAGCATCCGCCGGGCGCGCGACGCCGAGGCCGCCGGAGCCGACGCGCTGCTGCTCGTCTGCCCCTACTACTCCCGGCCGACCCAGGCCGGGGTGGTGGCCCACTGCGCCGCGGTGGCCGATGCCACCGCGCTGCCGGTGATGCTCTACGACGTCCCGGCGCGCGCCGGTGTCGAGATGACCGCGTCCACGTTGATCGAACTCGCCGGGCATCCGCGGATCCACGCCGTCAAGGACGCCAAGGGCGACCTGTTCGAGGCGATGTCGGTGCTGGCCCGCACTTCGCTGGCCTACTACTGCGGCATCGACGAACTCAACCTGCCCTACCTGGCCTGCGGCGCCACCGGTCTGGTCAGCGTCATCGGAAACGCCTTCGCCGACCGCAACGCCGAGCTGATCCGCGCGGTCCGCGGCGGTGATCTCGGCTCGGCGAAGAAGATCCAGGAACCGCTGATTCCCTTGGTGGAGGCCGTGATGCGCACCGCGCAAGGGGCCACGATGACCAAGGCCGCGCTGGCCGAACTCGGGATCATCCCGCACGCCGTCGTGCGCCTCCCGCTGGTCGTGCCGTCGGCTTCGCACCTGCGCCAGCTGGCGGACGCACTGGCGGCGATCGCCGTGCCCGCCTGAAGAACCGGCGGTGTGTCCGCGCCCGCGGGGCGGGCGCGGACACCGAACCGGTCAGCCGACGACGCTGACGACGTTCCGGTTCGCCCCCATGTCCGAGTTCCGCGCACCGGCGATAATCGCCGTTCTTCTGGGCAAAGCGAACCCCTCCTGTCGCTCGTGAACGCGTATCGCATCAGCCCGGACGGACGAAATCGACGCGATCCAGAATGGGCGGGCGAGCGCGGTGGGCACAATCTATTCGGGTGGTCCCGAAGAAAGCCGCGTGATCGTTGACGGGACGGAGAGCGTCGTGCTACGTGTCCATTTCACGGTGGAGGACCTGCTGAACGTGACCTTCGCCGACGAGCCCGCGCCGCTGATGGAACTCGGCCTCGCCATGGCGGCGGTGCAGCACGGCGCCGATTCCCGGCCGGATTTCCACCGCTGGCGCGAGCGGACCCTCGCCGCGCTTCCCGTGCGCGCCAAGCCGTTGCTGGAAGTCGTCCCGCCCACCGGGTGCGGGCCGCTGTTCCTCGACCCGCCCGTGCCCGACGTGGCGCTCGGGCTCGACCGGGTGATGGCGACGCCGGAACCGTTCGCCCGCACCGAACTGCGGAAGGTGCTGGAGTCGTCGTCGAAGCCGAGCCCGTGGTTCCGGGCGTTGATGGCCGGGGAACCGCGCGCTTGGCAGGCGCTCGACGGCGCGCTGCGGGCCGCCTACGACAGCGTCCTGCGGCCGTCGTGGAGCTTGGTGCACAACGGTTTCCACGCGGAACGGGCGTGGCGGCTCCATCAGCTCGCGCACCGCGGGATCCAGGACCTGCTGGCCGGGTTGTCCCCGTCGGTCCGCTGGCGGGGCACCGTGCTGGAGGCCCCCGACCGGCACGATCGGGACCTCTTCCCCGCCGGGCGCGGTATCCGGCTGCTCCCGTCGCTGTTCTGGACGGGACGGCTGCTCGTCGCTCCCCAGCCCGACGGCCCGACCGTGCTGGTCTACCCGGCGCTGGTCTCCTTGCCCCAGCGGCAGGCGGTGCCTGCGGGCGAACCGCTCGCCGATCTGCTCGGCCCGACCCGCGCGCAGGTGCTGTCCGTGCTCACGAAGCCGTTGACCACCGGCGAACTGGCGAAGGCAGTCAGCGTCAGCGCCTCGTCGGCGTCCGAGCACGCCACCGTGCTGCGGAACGCGGGGCTCGTCGCCACGCGCCGCGACGGGAAGGCCGTCTACCACACCTGCACGCCCACCGGCCTGGAACTCCTCGCGCACCCGTGACCGCGGCGGTCACCATTCCGGCCTTCGCCGACCCTCGCGTACTGAGAGCGACGATACGACTGCGTACTGCGGCGTAACTCACAGCTTCGTCACTGTGCGCGCCGACGTACCGACGGTATCTTTAGTTAGTACAAGCATCTAAGCGATCGTCTCACCGGAGGGCCCATCGAGGTTCCCTGGCGCGAGAGCGCGCATTTCGTGACTCACGGAGGGCTGAACAATGGCTACTGGTTCGCGTCCTGACATCGGCGGAAAAAACAAAACCGGCGAGATTTCCGAAAATCGCGAGCACCGGCGCATCGCCGAATTATCCGAGCGCGACGCGCAGGTTCGGGCGGCAAAACCTCTCGAATCGGTCAACGCGGCGGTAACGGAACAGGAAACCGGGCTCGCGCGCATGGTGGCGACGGTCATGGCGGCCTATGCGGATCGTCCCGCCGTGGGGGAGCGGGTGCGAGAACCAGTGGTGGATCCCGTTACGGGGCGCACTTCCCTCCGGCTGACACCGGAGTTCGGCACCATCACCTACGGCGAGCTGTGGGCTCGGGCCGGTGCCGTCGCCGGTACCTGGCACCACGATCCGGGATATGCGCTCGAATCCGGCGAATTCGTCGGAATACTGGGTTTCACGAGTGTCGACTACCTCACCCTCGACCTCGCCTGCGTACACCTCGGCGCGGTTTCCGTCCCGTTGCAGTCCGGTGCTTCGGCGGGCAATCTGAAACCGATCGTCGCCGAAACCGAGCCACGGATCCTCGCCTCCAGCGTGGAACTGCTCGACACCGCGGTGGAAATCGCGCTGGTGAGCACGTCGTTGCGGCGGCTGGTCGTCTTCGACCACCACGGCGAGGTCGACGACGAGCGCGAAACCGTCGAGGTGGCGCGGCAGCGGCTCGCGGACACGGGCTCCCCGGTGGTCGTCGATTCGCTCGCCGACGTGGTCGAGCGCGGCACCGCGCTGCCGGCCGCGCCGCTGTCGACCCCAGCCGAGGGTGAGGACCCGCTGTCCCTGCTGATCTACACCTCGGGCAGCACCGGCACGCCCAAGGGCGCCATGTACACGCAGAGCCTGGTCCGCCAGGTGTGGGGCGGGATGTGGCCCGGTACCGCCGAAATGCCGGTCATCGGGTTCCACTACATGCCGATGAGCCATCTCGCCGGGCGGCTTTCCCTGCTGAACGGCCTCACCCGCGGCGGCACCGGGTACTTCGCGGCGACCAGCGACCTCTCGACCCTGTTCGACGACATCGCGCTCGTCCGGCCGACGGAGCTGAGCCTGGTGCCGAGGGTGTGCGACATGCTCTTCCAGCGGTACTCCGCCGAACTGGACCGCCGCGGTCCCGACGCGGCCGAGGCGGCGGTGAAGGCGGACCTGCGCACCGAGTTCCTCGGTGGCCGCGTCGTGCGCGCGACCTGTGGCACCGCACCGCTTTCGGCCGAGATGGCGGCCTTCGTCGAGTCCTGTTTGGACCTCGAGCTGCACGACGGGTACGGCTCGACGGAGGCGGGCGGCGTCGTGATCGACACGCACGTCCTGCGGCCGCCGGTGCTCGACTACAAGCTCGTCGACGTCCCCGAACTGGGCTACTTCCACACCGACTCGCCGCATCCGAGGGGCGAGCTGCTGGTGAAGACCGAGACCATCATTCCCGGCTACTACCGGCGCCCCGAGGTCACCGCCGAGATCTTCGACGAAGACGGGTACTACCGGACCGGCGACATCATGGCCGAGATCGAGCCGGACCGCCTCGTCTACGTCGACCGCCGCAAGAACGTGCTGAAGCTTTCGCAGGGCGAGTTCGTCGCCGTGTCGCATCTGGAGGCCGTGTTCGCCAGCAGCCCGGTGATCAGGCAGATCTTCGTCTACGGCAGCAGCGAGCGCGCGTTCCTGCTCGCGGTGGTCGTGCCGACGCCGGAGGCGATCGAGCGCGCGGACGGTGCCGAGGACGCGCTCAACCGGCTGATCGGCGAATCGGTCCAGGAGATCGCGAAGGGCGCCGAGCTGAACTCGTACGAGATCCCGCGCGACTTCCTGATCGAAACCGACCCGTTCACCACCGAGAACGGCCTGCTTTCGGACGCGAGGAAACTGCTGAGGCCCCGGCTCAAGGAGCGCTACGGCGACCGGCTCGAAGAGCTGTACCGGGAACTGGCCGCGGGACAGGCCGACGAACTGCGCGCGCTCCGGAAAGCCGGTGGTGACCGCCCGGTGCTGGAAACGGTCGGCAGGGCCGTTCGCGCGGTGCTCGGTTCGTCGACCGCGGAATTCGATCCGGGGGCGCACTTCACCGAACTGGGCGGCGATTCCCTGTCCGCGCTCTCGTTTTCGAACCTGCTCAAGGAAATCTTCGAGGTCGACGTCCCGGTCGGCGTGGTGATCAGCCCCGCCAACGACCTGCGGCGGGTGGCGGAGCACATCGAGGCCGCGCGCGGTTCGGGCGCGGCGCGGCCGAACTTCGCCTCCGTGCACGGCGAAGGCGCCACGGAGGTGGCGGCGGACGACCTGACGCTGGACAAGTTCATCGACGCCGAGACGCTCGCCGGGGCCATCTCGCTCCCGCACGCGAGCGGGGAAGCCCGCACCGTGCTGTTGACCGGCGCGAACGGCTACCTCGGCCGATTCCTGTGCCTCGAATGGCTGGAACGGCTGGAACCGGTGGGCGGCAAGGTGATCTGCGTGGTCCGGGGCAGCGACGCCGCCGCGGCGCGGAAGAGGCTCGACGACGTCTTCGATTCCGGCGACGCGGAGCTGTCCCGGCACTTCCGGCGCCTCGCCGAAAACGGGCTGGAGGTGCTCGCGGGTGACATCGGCGAGCCGAACCTCGGCCTCGACGACCGGACCTGGGACCGGCTGGCCGCCGAGGTGGACCTGATCGTGCACCCGGCCGCCCTGGTCAACCACGTCCTGCCGTACGAGCAGCTGTTCGGCCCCAACGTCGCCGGGACGGCCGAGCTGATCCGGCTCGCGATCACCGGGCGGGTCAAGCCGGTCACCTACCTGTCGACGGTCGCCGTCGGCAGCGGGCAGGGCGCGCCGTCGTCGCTCGACGAAGACGCCGACATCCGCGCCGCCTCCCCGGTGCGCCGGATCGACGACAGCTACGCGAACGGGTACGCGACGAGCAAGTGGGCGGGAGAGGTCCTGCTCCGGGAGGCGCACGACCTGTGCGGGCTGCCCGTCGCGGCGTTCCGGTCCGACATGATCCTCGCGCACAGCCGGTACGCGGGTCAGCTGAACGTGCCCGACATGTTCACGCGCCTGCTGCTGAGCCTCGTCGCCACCGGGATCGCGCCGCGCTCGTTCTACCGCGCCGACGAGCACGGCGAGCGGCCGCGCGCGCACTACGACGGGCTGCCCGCCGATTTCACCGCGGCGGCCGTCACCGCACTCGGTGCGTCCATAGTGGACGGATATCGGACGTTCAACGTGCTGAACCCGCACGACGACGGCATTTCGCTCGACGTGTTCGTGGACTGGCTGATCGAGGCGGGGCACTCGATCCAGCGGATCGACGACTACGGCGACTGGTTCGCCCGGTTCGAGACGGCGATCAGGGCGCTGCCGGAAGAGCAGCGGAAGCATTCGCTGCTGCCCCTGCTGCACGCCTTCGGTAGCCCGGACGAGCCGGTCAGGGGATCGGTCATCCCCGCCGAGGAGTTCCGGGCCGCGACCAGGGACGCCCGCGTCGGGCCGGACGCGGACATCCCGCACCTGTCGGCCGCGCTGATCGGCAAGTACGTCCGCGATCTGCGGGCACTCGGCCTGCTCTGACCGGGTGATCCGGCGGCGGTGCAACGGGCTGCAACCCTTGTCCGCCGCCGGGCCGGTGCGGTGTGCTTCCCGTCACACGAACGAAGGGAAGTGCGATGACCCAGACCGTCCAGCCGGCGCACGCCGACCCCGCCGAGATGACCCCGCAGCGGCGGGTGGACGCGTGGCTGGCGGACTTCGAGGCCGCGCTGTCCGCCCGCGACGTGCGGCGCGCGGCCGGGATGTTCGCCGTCGACAGCTTCTGGCGCGACCTGATCGCGTTCACCTGGAACATCAAGACCGTGGAGGGGCGTGACGGCGTCACAGACATGCTGACCTCGCGGCTCGACGACATCGACCCGTCCGGTTTCCGCACCAGCGAGCCGCCGGAAGAGGCCGACGGGGTCACCTCGGCGTGGCTGGAGTTCGAGACGGCGGCCGGGCGCGGCCGCGGGCACCTCCGCCTCACCGACGAGGGCGCGTGGACGCTGCTGACCACCCTGTACGAGCTGAAGGGGCACGAGGAGCCGCGCGGGGAGTACCGGCCGAAGGGCGCGGTGCACGGCGCGGACCCCGACCGGCGCACCTGGGCCGACCAGCGTGCCGACGAGGACGCCGAGCTCGGCTACACCCGGCAGCCCTACGTCGTCGTGGTCGGCGGCGGGCAGGGCGGGATCGCGCTCGGTGCGCGGCTGCGCCAGCTCGGCGTGCCCGCGCTGGTCGTCGAGCGCAATCCGCGCGCGGGCGATTCGTGGCGCAACCGCTACAAGACGCTGTGCCTGCACGACCCGGTGTGGTACGACCACCTGCCGTACCTGCCCTTCCCGGACACCTGGCCGGTGTTCGCGCCGAAGGACAAGATCGGCGACTGGCTGGAGATGTACACGCGGGTGATGGAGGTGCCGTACTGGACCTCGACCACCTGCACCTCGGCCTCCTACGACGAGGAGACCGGCGAGTGGACCGTCCGCGTCGACCGCGACGGCGAGCAGATCACGTTGCGGCCCAAGCAACTCGTGCTCGCCACCGGGATGTCCGGCAAGCCCAACCTGCCGAGCTTTCCCGGCCAGGAGCGGTTCACCGGCGACCAGCACCACTCGAGCGCGCACCCGGGGCCGGAGGCGTACCGGGGAAAGCGGGCCGTGGTCGTCGGCTCCAACAACTCCGCGCACGACATCTGCGCCGCGCTGTGGGAATCGGGCGCGGACGTCACCATGGTGCAGCGGTCTTCGACGCATATCGTCAAATCCGATTCGCTGATGGAACTCGGCCTCGGCGACCTGTACTCCGAGCGCGCCGTGGCGGGCGGGATGACCACGCAGAAGGCGGATCTCACCTTCGCTTCGCTGCCGTACCGGATCATGCACGAGTTCCAGATCCCGGTGTACTCCGCGATCGCGGAACGCGACGCGGACTTCTACCGGCGGCTGGAGGCCGCCGGGTTCCGGCACGACTGGGGTGACGACGGGTCGGGGCTGTTCATGAAGTACCTGCGGCGCGGCTCCGGGTACTACATCGACGTCGGTGCCGCCGAACTCGTGGCGAACGGCGACATCAAGCTGGCACACGGGGAAGTGCGCGAGCTGACCGAGGATTCCGTGGTGCTCGCGGACGGCACGGAGCTGGAGGCGGACCTCGTGGTCTACGCGACCGGCTACGGCTCGATGAACGGCTGGGCCGCCGATCTGATCGGGCAGGACGTCGCCGACAAGGTGGGCAAGTGCTGGGGCCTCGGTTCCGACACCACGAAGGACCCCGGGCCGTGGGAGGGGGAGCAGCGGAACATGTGGAAGCCGACCCAGCAGGACGGATTGTGGTTCCACGGCGGCAACCTGCACCAGTCACGGCACTATTCGCTGTACCTCGCGTTGCAGCTCAAGGCGCGCTGGGCAGGGATCCCGACCCCGGTGTACGGCCTGCAGGAGGTCCACCACCTGAGCTGAAACCGTTGCCGCCGAGGGGTTTTCCGTTGTCCGTCCACATCGGCCGGTCGCGCGACCGGCCGATGTGGACGGTGGGGATCAGCCGTTGGCCAGTGCCTTCACCCGGTCGATCGAGCCGTTGAAGCTGTCCTGGTCGATCGGCGAGGAGCTGTACTGCCAGATGGTGTAGAAGCCCCACTTGAACGGCAGCGTGCCGGGCGCGGAGGCGTAGCGCGCCACCCACAGCGGGTTGGTCGAGCTGAAATCGCCCCGGTTGCCGGTGCACTGGCTCCACCAGCTCGTCGCGGTGTAGATGACCGGCCAGCGGCTGGTCCGCTTGTGGTACTGGTCGCTGAACGCCTTGATCCACGACACCATCGCGGACTGGCTCAGCCCGTAGCAGGCGTTGTTCGGGCCCCACTCGATGTCGAGCGTGCCGGGCAGCGTCTTGCCGTCCTTCGACCAGCCGCCGCCGTGCGCGACGAAGTAGTCGGCCTGCGCGGCGCCGCCGGAGACGTCGGGCCGCCCGTAGTGGTAGGCGCCCCTGATCATGCCGACGTTGTAGGAACCGTTGTACTGCTGGGTGAAGTACGGGTTGCGGTACCCGGTGCCCTCGGTCGCCTTCACGTAGGCGAAGCGCTTCCCGGCGTTCCAGTAGGACTGCCAGTTGACGTTGCCCTGGTAGCTGCTGACGTCGATGCCCGCGACGCTCGCCGCGATGGCGGGATCGGCGGCGGGGGTGATGCCCGCGGTCGAAGCCTGGCTGATGCCCTCGTGCGCCGCGATCGACGCGCCCATGGCGTGGTTGTCCTCGGACGGCTGCGCCGGTGGCGGTGCGGCGGTCGCGGTCGCGGTGGTCGTGGCGAGCAGGCAGGCGGACATCGCCGCCACGGCGCACGCGAGACGGCGCCCTGGATTCCCGGTTCTCATCGGTTGGTCCTTTCGAATGCCCTCGACTGACGCGTGACGCGGATGCAGGGAGCGTCACGCGGAATAATTCTGTTACAGCTGGGGCAGGGGTGTCACTGGACCAAGTGGCCGAATTTCCTGGAAAGCCCCCTATTTGCCAATTGCTCACCCAGCGTTTCCCAGGGGCTGGGGAGGCCCGGCTACTGCTCGTCCTGGCCGACCTTCCCGAACACCGAGGAACCGGGGGCGGCGGGATCGTCGCCCGCCCAGAACTCCACCCAGTGCTCGGCGAACTCGGCCTTCGAAAGGGTGCCGTCGCCGTCGAGGTCCAGCAGCGCGAAGATCTCGCCGGTGTCGGTCCGCCCCGTCCACGCCTCGATCATGCGCCGGTATTC
The DNA here is from genome assembly GCF_018736145.1 of Amycolatopsis sp. CA-230715. Lineage (GTDB taxonomy): Bacteria > Actinomycetota > Actinomycetes > Mycobacteriales > Pseudonocardiaceae > Amycolatopsis. The sequence continues at coordinate 1,111,979 of NZ_CP059997.1, read as the reverse complement.
GGGTTCCGAAATGCGGCCGTCGCCGTTTTCGTCGACCGCTTCGAACATGGCGTCCGCGGTGGCCGTGACCGCTTCGATCGTCTTGGGCAACCGGTCCACCACGGCGAGGACCTCGTCGAGGGTCACCTTGTCGTCGCGGTCGAGATCCGACGAAGCCAGCAGGATCGCCCACCACCCGATCATGATCGACCGCAGCCGCTCGTGGTCCGGCGTGCCCCGTTCCCCGCCCCGGACACCGGTCCACCGCGCCGCGAGCGCCTCGAAGTCCGACTCGTCGAGGAAGCCGTCGTGATCGGCGTCCATGGCCGAAAAGACCGTGGTGATCTTGCGTCTCTGGAACTCGCTCGCCATCGTCCGCCCCTCGCGTCGGTCCGGGTCCCGTTCCGGTGAACGACATCCCACGGTGGTCGACCGCACCGGGGGCGGCAATTGGCCATTCGGGTCGTGGCGCGTCCCGGACAGGTGAACCGCGGCCGGTCCCGACGGTGGGTAGCCGACCGATTCCCTTGCGTCATGAATGCGAGTTGGTTAGCGTTTGCCGGGCGTGGAAAAAGGGGCGGGGAGAAGACGTGGACTGGGACTGGGTCTGGTTCGGGATCGCGGTGGTTCTGCTCGGCGGGTACGCCTGCTACCACTGGCGGAAGAAACGGCGCGGGCGCGACGCGCGCGCGGAGGCCGCCGCGCGGCTGGGCTGGCAGTACGACAGCGCGGATCCGGCGCTCGCGGACCGCTATTCCGGCGAGCCGTTCGACCAGGTGGCAGGCGGGCGCACGGCGAACCACGTCTTCCGCGGCGAGTACCGCGATCGCGCGGCGACGGTGTTCCAGCTCGACTTCGCCTCTTCGGACACCGGCGCGACCTACCGGATCACCACCGTCGGGCTCCCGTCACCGAAACCGGGCGTGGCGGTCAGCATGCGCGGCGGCGGCAGGGTCCGCGGGTTCGGGCTCGGCGTCAAGGAGATCGGCGACCCCGAGTTCGACGCGGCGTTCGAGGTCAAGGCCGAGGACGCCGCGTTCGCCCGCGACCTGCTGATGGCCGACGTCAGGGCGTGGCTGCGCGAGGACCCGCGCGCGGGGCACACCCCGTTCCGCATCCAGGGCACCGAGATCATCACCTGGCGCCACGGCGAGGTCGATCCGGACGACCTGCACGCCGACGCGGACTTCCTCTGCGACCTCCTCGACCGCATCCCCCGCGAGGTTTTCGCTTGAGGCGGATCAGCTGCGCCCCAGCAGGGCAGCGGAGGACTTGAGCACGGCGTCGCGCAGCGAGCCGAGGTCGTCCACCGCGGCCGCGTTCGCCTGGAGTCCGATGTGGACAGAGCCGCGGCAGGACGCGGCCGCGATGCCCACCGCCTGCCGCGCGGCTAGGGGGACCACCGGGTACACCTCTCGCAGCGGTGCGCCGCCGAGCGACAGGGGCGCCGACGGCAGCGGCACGTTCGTGATCACGGTGTCGAACAGCAGACCGGCGGCGCGCCCCGCGACACCGGTCGCCAGCCGGTGCACGGCGGGAGGCAGCGTCTCGGCGAGCTTGGGCACCGCGCCGGCGTCGCCGAAGGGGCCCGCTGTCTTGTGGCGGTCCATCTCGCGCCGGACCACGCGCAGCCTCGCCACCGGGTCGTCGAGGTGCACCGGGAGATCGCACAGGTACCCGGAAAGCTGGTTGCCCGCTTCGGTCCCGCCCCGTCCGCGCACGCTCACCGGAACCAGCGCGCGCACGGGTCCCGCGTCGGCGCGGTGCCCGCGGTTGACCAGCCAGTCCCGCAGCGCGCCGGTGAGGATCGCCAGCACCACGTCGTTGGCGGTGCCGCCGTGCGCCGACCTGATCCGCCGGAGATCGGCCGTGTCGATCCTGGTGAACGCGAGCCGCCGCTCCGGTGACGCGGGCGCGCTCATCGGCGCCGACAGGGAGGGCCGTACCGCGCGTACCACCGAGGTCGCGATCCCCGCGCCGGTGACCGCGGCGGAGATCTGGTCGCGGACCGTCCGCGCCCGCGATCCCCGCGCCGGTTCCGCCGCCGCGGCCCTGGTGACCGGCGAGTCGTCGAGCAGCCCGGCCGCCACCGAGAACGCGCCCGCGCCGTCGGTCAGCGCGTGGTGCAGTTTCAGCAGCAGCGCGAACCCGCCGCCGGGCAGCCCGCCGACGATCTGCAGTGCCCACAGGGGCGCGGTCGTGTCGAGCGGCTCGGCCAGCCACCGCGCCGCGTGCTCGGCGAGCGGATCTTCGTTGTACAGCGCGGAAAGCGCGGTGAGCCGGTGCAGCTGCACGTGCCGGGACGGGGTGAAGTCCTCGTCGTCCGTCCACTCCGCACCGCCGGGCGGGAACAGGGTCGGGCGCGGGTAGCGGCGCAGCTTCGGGATCCGCAGCGCCCGCGCCCCCAGCACGGCGGGCAGATCGGCGGCGGGCTCGCCGTCGAAGATCGCCACCGCGCCCATCTGCATCGGCGTGGTTTTGCTGTCCAGGCAAAGGAAAGCGAGGTCGAGTCCGCTGAGCCGGTCCACAGTGGACCTCCTTCGGCGCGGGGGGCGAGACGCGGTCCAGTGCAGCACGCCGACATGTCACGGGGGTGGTCGACGTGTTTCGCCGACGCTAATACCTAACGGGAATTCCCCGTAACCGCCACTTCGGTGTCGGCCATTCGTCTCATGGGAACGTGGTCAGCCGGACGACACTGCCCTTTTGGACCTTGGTGCCCGCGGCGGGATCCTGCCCGATGACGAACCCGAACCCGCCGTGCTTGCGGCCGCCGCCGTGCCCGTCGCCGTCGCCTTCGTCGCCGCCGTCCCCGTTGTCGCCGCCGTTGTCCCCGTTGCCGCGCTGGGGTTTCAGCCCGGCTTCGGTCAGCGCCTTCATGGCGTCCTCGATGGTCCTGCCGGTGACCCCGGGTACCTCCACCGCGTTCGACGTCCACACGTTGACGCGCTTACCGCCGGTACTGCCCGCCACCGGGTCGGTCCGGGTCACGCTGCCCGCGGCGACGTCGGGGGAGAACTCCTGGCCCGCGTCGACCGGGTCGAACCCCTTCGCCCGCAACGCCGCGAAGGCCGCGTCCTTGCTCTGCCCGAGCACGTCGGGCACCGGGATCGGGCGCGGTCCCTTCGACACGCCGAACCGGACCGTGCCGCCGATGTCGAGCTGGGTGCCCGCCTTCGGGTTGAGGACCAGCAGCGTGTTCTTGTTCACCGTGTCGCTGTAGTCGTCGAGCGCGGAGTCGCGCGTCAGGGTGAGCTGCTGGTCGGTGACCGCCTTCTTGGCGTCCTCCACCGGCGTGCCCTGCGCGATGTCGGGCACCGTCGGGCGGCCGAGCGAGAGCACCACCGACACCTCGTCGCCCTGCAGCGCCTGCGCGCCGGTGCCGGGATCGGTGCGGATCACCTTGCCCTGCGGCGTGGTGTTGTTGCGTTCCTTGGTGAACTTCGGGGCCAGCGACACTTCGCGCATCGCCTTCTCCGCCGCGGGCTGGTCCAGGCCGACGACCTGCGGCACGGCGACGTACCGGCCGCCGGAGAACCACCACACCCCGGTTCCGATGAGCCCGCCGAGCAGGAGCACCGCGACGGCGAGCAGCGCGATCGTCTTGCCCCGCTTGCGCGGGGGCGGCCCGGCGGCCGCGGCCGCCTGCTGCGGGCCGGTCGGCGGTGGTGGCGCGGCGACCGGCGCGGTCATCGCGGTCGGCGCGGCCACGGGCGCCGCGGGCGGTGCCATCCTGGGCATCGCCCTGGTGCCGCGTGGTCCCGACGGCCCGGCGACCGGGGCCATCGCGGGCCTGGTCGCGTCGACGTCGGTGCGCTCCTCCGGCGCTTCCTCGCTCAGCGGGACCGGCACCGGCACCGCGGTGAGCCCCAGCTCGGCGCGGACGCGGCGCAGCTCCGCGAGGAAGGCACCGGCGTCGGCGGGCCTGGCGGCGGGGTCGCGCCGCGTCGCCCGCAGCACGAGGTCGTCGAGCGCGGGCGGGATACCCGGCCGGATCCGGCCCGGCGCGGGCACGTCGTCGTTGACGTGGCGGTAGGCGACCGACAGCGCGGTGTCGCCGGTGTAGGGCGGCTGCCCGGTGAGCATCTCGTAGAGCAGGATCCCGGCCGAGTACACGTCGCCGCGTTCCTTCGCCGCCCCCGTGGTGACCTGCTCGGGGGAGAGGTAGGCGACGGTGCCGAGGATGACGCTCGAACTGGTCGTCCCCGCGCTCGCGACGGCGCGCACCAGGCCGAAGTCGCCGACCTTGACCACACCGGCGCCCGCGCCGCTGGGGTTGCGGCCGATGAGCACGTTCTCGGGCTTGACGTCGCGGTGCACCAGGCCCGCGTCGTGGGCGGCCGCGAGCGCGGCGAGCACCGGCTCGGCCACGCTCAGCGCCAGCGCCACGTCCAGCGCGCCGCCGCGCTCGGCCATCAGGTCGCGGACCGTGCCGCCGTCGATGAGCTCCATCACCAGGAACACGCAGCCGTTGTCGCCGACGGTGTCCACGCCCTGGTCGTGCACGGCGACCACGTTCGGATGGTGCAGCTTCGCCGCCGACCGCGCTTCGCGCTCGAACCGGTCGACGAACGAGCGGTCGTCGGCGAACCTCGGGTCCATGATCTTGATCGCGACCCTGCGGTCGAGCCGCGTGTCGACGCCGCGGTACACCGAGGACATGCCGCCGCGCGCGAGCAGCTTGTCGACCCGGTATCGGCGTTCGAGGAGCGCACCGACGAGGCTGGTGTCCGCGGTTGTCACGGTTGACGATCGTACGGATAGGGCCATGTGCGGTGGACGCGCCCCGGTACCGAAAAGGTGCTGGACCCGGGTGTTCGTTACGGCTTCGGTGCGATGTCGCTGCGCGTGACGCCGAATATGGCACAGCGTCAGAATGTGGCACAGTATTAGCCGTGAGTGCGATTCCCGTCGCTGACGACGTCCTCGAACCCGATGTCACCGTGCTTTCGCTCGACGAGGTCAGCGCGGCCCTGCGCGTCTCGGCGAACAAGGTCCGGCAGATGCTGCGGGAAGGGCAGCTCATCGCGGTGCGCCGCGACGGCGACCTCGTGGTGCCCGCCGCCTTCCTGACCAAGGAAGGCGTGGTGAAGGGCCTCGGCGGCACCATCACGGTGCTCGCGGACGCCGGGTTCGGCCGGACCGAGATGCTGCGCTGGCTCTTCGAACGGGACGAGTCGCTGCCCGGCGCCAGCCCGATCCAGGCGCTGCGCACCAGCCACGGCAGCGAGGTCAAGCGCCGCGCCCAAGCCATGGCCTTCTGACGCCGCGCCCGGATGCCCCGAAGGTGACCTTCGGGGCGCCTAGCGCCACTTTTCGCACTCCCGTGGAGGGCGGGAGCATCCTTCGGGGCGGGGCAGGCGCTTCCGGGGCTCAGCCGTTTTCGGCGTCGCGCCAGGCGATCCACTTGCGCAGCGGGCCGAGGTCGTAGTCCGGGCCGCCGATGCCGACGGTGCACAACGAGACGCCGAGATCGCGCAGCTTCGGGCCCAGTTCGCCGGGCTCGCCCCGCACGCCGCACGAGCGCTCGATCTCCGCCGGGTCGCGGCCCGCGTCGGCGCAGTGCTGGTCGAGGATCTTCACCTTGCGCTCGACCACTTCGGGGTCGCCGAAGCCGTGCCAGATGTCGGCGTGCCGGGCGGCCAGCTTGAGCGTCTTCTTCTCGCCGCCGCCCCCGATGAGCACCGGGATCTTGCGGGTGGGCGCCGGGTTGAGCGCGCCGAGGCGCTTTTCGATGCGGGGGAGCGCGTCGGCGAGGTCGTCGAGGCGCCCGCCCGCGGTGCCGAACTCGTAGCCGTACTGGTCGTAGTCCTTCTCGAACCAGCCGGAGCCGATCCCGAGGACGAGCCTGCCGTCGCTGATGTGGTCGACGGTGCGCGCCATGTCGGCGAGCAGCTCGGGGTTGCGGTAGCTGTTGCACGTGACCAGCGCGCCGATTTCGACCCTGCTGGTGGATTCGGCCCACGCGCCGAGCATGGTCCAGCATTCGAAGTGCTTGCCGTCGGGATCACCGGTGAGCGGGTAGAAGTGGTCCCAGTTGAAGACGATGTCGACCCCGAGCTCTTCGGCCTCGGAGGCGGCGCGACGGATGGCGGCGTAGTCGGCGTGCTGCGGTTGGATCTGCACCCCGACGCGAAGCTTCCTGTCAGTCATGTGTCCGAGCGTAGGCGAAGATGCGCTATCCGTGCCGAACTCGCGAACGGGCCCACGCGCCCGCGGCGACCGCGAACCTGCGGTGCGCGGGAACGACCGCCCGCCGGGCCAGTACGGCGTAGCCGCAGGCGGCGATCTCGTCGAGGATGCCTTCGTACAGCACGCGCGCGGTGTGCACGCAGGGCCGGGACTCCTTGCGCAGCAAGGAAATCCCGGGCTCGGCCCGCCGGTAGACCGCCCGGTTGCGCGCCACCAGCGCGGCGAACGCGCGGCGGATCCTCCGGTCGTGCCGCCCGGTGCGCTTCGACCACCGCAGCAGCTCGCGGTCGACGCCGAACGCGGCGAGTTCGTCGAGCGGCAGGTACAGCCTCCCCCGATCGAGATCCTCGCCGACGTCGCGCAGGAAGTTGGTGAGCTGGAAGGCTTCCCCGAGCGCGGCGGCGTACGGTTCGGCCTCGGCGAGCGGCCCTTCGGTGCCCAGCAGCGGCAGCATCTGCAGGCCGATCACCGCGGCCGAGCCGTGGGTGTACTCGGCGAGTTCGGCGAAGGTCCGGTACGCGGTCACCGAAAGGTCCATGCGCATCGAGTGCAGGAACGCGTCGAACAGCGCCCGGTCGAGCCGGTACCGGCGCACCGTGTCGGCGAACGCGGCCAGCAGCGGATCCCCGGTTTCGCTTCCCGCGAACACCAGGTCGAGCCGGTGCGCCACCAGCGCCAGGCCCGCTTCGGGATCGCTGCCCGGCGCGGGGTTGTCGACGAGTTCGTCCGCCGCGCGGGCGAAGCCGTACAACGCGTGCGCCGCCGGTCGTGCCCGCGCGGGCAGCAGGCGGGTGGCGAGGAAGAACGTCTTGCCGTGCACGGCGTTCACGCGGCGGCACGCGGCGTAGGCGTGGCGCAGCACGGGGTCGGTGATGCCTGCGGCGTCCAACTCGGCCGCTTTCACCGGCCCGTGATCCGCGCGGCCGCGAGCCGTCCCGAGATGAGCACGGGCGGGATCCCGACGCCGGGGGTGGTGCCGCAGCCGGCGAGCACCACGTTGTCCATGCCCCGCACCAGGTTCGCCGGCCGGAACGGGCCGGTCTGGCAGAAGGTGTGCGCGAGCGAGAACGGCGTGCCCGCCGTCATGCCGCGCGCATGCCAGTCCCGCGGCGTCACGATCTCTTCGACGGTGAACTCGGTGCCGAACCCGGTCAGCCCGCGCGCGGCCAGCGTCGCGCGCAGGTCTTCGGCGTAGGCGGGGCCGACGCGGTCCCAGTCGACGCGCCCCGTGCGCAGGTTCGGCGCCGGCGCGAGCACCGAGACGACCTGCCCGCCGTCCGGCGCGAGCCGCGGATCCGTCGCGGTCGGCCGGGTGACGAGCAGCGACGGATCGCTCATCAGCGCGCCGTCGCGGATGATCTCCCGGAACGTCCGCTCCCACGCGTCGCCGAAGAAGATCGTGTGGTGGCCCAGTTCCGGCCAGCTCCGCTCGGCTCGCCCGTGCAGCACCACCGCGGACGGCGAGTACCGCAGCGGCACCGGCCTGCGGGGACTGGCGCCGAGCAGGCGGTACGCGCCGGCGAGTTCGGTGGCCAGCACGACCGCGTCGCACGGGATCCGTTCGCCCGCCCTGGTGCGCACCGCGCGCACCCGCGAGGAAACCCGTTCCAGCCAGGCGACTTCGGTCTTGCAGCGCACCTGCGCGCCCGCGGCCTCCGCCGCCCGTGCCATCGCGGCGCCGACCTCGCCGACCCCGCCGTCGGGGAAGTAGACGCCGCCGACGGTGTCCATGTACGCGATGACGCCGTACGCGCCGATCGCGCGCATCGGGTCGAGCCCGGCGTAGAGCGACTGGAACGAGAAGAGCCTGCGGACGCGGTCGTCGTGCAAGAAGCGGCCGATTTTCGGGCCCAGCCTGCCGAACCCGCCCAGCGCGGCGAGCTTCACCAGTTCTGGGCGGACGAGGTCGAGCGGCGAGTCGAAGTTGGCGCCGATGAAGTGGTCCTTCTGCGCCGCGTACAACGCGGTCAGCCACCGGCGGAGGCGGCGGTAGCCGTCGGCCTCGCGCGGACCGGCGAAATCCCTGATCTCCGCTTCCATCGCGGCCCCGTCGGTGCGCACCGCGATCGCGGAGCCGTCGGCGAACCGGGCGTGGTAGGCCGGGTCCAGCTTCGTCAGCGTCAGGTGCTCCGCGACCGAACCGCCGACCGCGGCGAACGCCTCGTCCAGCAGGTCCGGCATGGTCAGCACGCTCGCCCCGGTGTCGACCGTGTAGCCGCCGCGCACCCGGCGCCCGGCCCGGCCGCCGGGGGTGTCGTCCTGTTCCAGCAGGGTGACGCGGCGTCCGGCGCCGAGCAGGTGCAAGGTCGCGGACAGCCCGGCGAGCCCGCCGCCGACCACCACGACGTGCTCGGCGGGACCGGTCACGGTGCGCACGGTCAGTAGGTCCGCTTCGTCGCCTTGGCGGCGAGCGCGGTCAGCTCGGCCGTCGCGGGCTCGGCGAGGTGCGCGCGCTCCAGCGCGGCCAGCGAAGCCGCGGTCAGCTCCTCGATGCGGCGCTCGACCGCGTCGACGGCGCCGACCTCGGTCAGCGCCGCGCGCACATCGTCCACTTCGGACTCGGTGAGGCTCGGCGCGCCGATGGCGGCTTCGATCAGCCCGGCCGCGGCGGCGTTGCCCCGCTTCGCCGCGTGCTCGAGGCCCAGCGCGACGAGCAGGGTGCGCTTGCCTTCGCGCAGGTCGTCCCCGGCGGGTTTCCCGGTCACCGACGGGTCGCCGAAGACGCCGAGCAGGTCGTCGCGGAGCTGGAACGCGACACCGAGGTCGCCGCCGAACTCCAGCAGCGTGCCGATCAGCTCCTCGCTCGCCCCGGCCAGCGCGGCGCCGAGGTGCAGCGGGCGCTGGACGGTGTAGGCGGCCGTCTTGAGCCGGTCGATGCGCAGCGCCGCGTCGATCGACGAGTCGCCGGTGACCTGGGTGTGCACGTCGAGGTACTGCCCGGCGAGCACCTCGGTGCGGATCGCGCGCCACGCCGGACGTGCCGAGGCGAGGGTGGCCGGGGGGAGCGGGGCGTCGGCGAACATGTCGTCGGCCCACGCCAGCGCCAGGTCGCCGATGAGCACCGCCGCGGCCTGCCCGAACGTCGAAGGCAGGCCGAGCCAGCCGTGGTCGGCGTGCTCCTTCGCGAACGCCACGTGCACGGTCGGCGACCCGCGCCGCGAATCGGACGAGTCGATCAGGTCGTCGTGGATCAGCGCGCACGCCTGGATCAGTTCGAGGCTGGCCACGGCGTGCAGCACGCCCTCGGCGTCACCCGGGTCGCCGCCCGCGCCCCGCCAGCCCCACCAGGCGAAACTCGGGCGCAAGCGCTTGCCGCCACCGAGCACGAACCCGGACAGCGCGTCGAGCCCTTCGCCGAAGGTGGGTTCGAGCTCGCGGATCCGCTCGCCCGCGGTGCGCAGGAACCGCGCGAGCACCCGCTCCACGTGTGCCGGCAGGTCCGCGTCGTAGTCCATGGTCCTATCGTCGTTGTTCGGCGGGTTCGGCGTGCTCCCGGGGTACCGCGATGTGGCGAATCCGACCCCGCTCCGGCGCGTGATCACCGGGAGTGGCCGCGGGAATCGCCGACGCGACGGCGAGCCCGGCGAGCGCGACCCCGGCCGCGATCAGGAACGCGACGGTGAAGCCCTCCCGCGACGGGAGCGCCACGCCGCCGAAGGAGATCGCGAGCGCGGCCAGCACGGCGCTGATCACCGCGCTCGAAAACGCGGTCCCGAGCGAGCGCATGAGCGCGTTGAGCCCGTTCGCGGCGCCGGTCTCGGTGACCGGCACGGCGCGCATGATCAGCGCGGGCATGGCGGCGTAGGCCAGCGCGACCCCGGAGTTGACCACCACCGAGACCAGCACGACCTCCCACACCTCGTCCATCAGGAACACCGCGCCGCCGTAGCCTGCCGCGATGATCGCGATGCCGAGCATCAGCGAGGTCTTCGGCCCGTGCGCCGCGGAAATCCGCGCGGACACCGGCGACAGCACGATCATCACCAGCCCGCTCGGCGCCATCCACAGCCCGGCGAGCACGAGCGACTGCCCCAGCCCGTACCCGGTCGCCAGCGGGGCCTGCAGGAGCTGCGGCAGGATCAGCGCCTGCGCGTACATCGCGAACCCGACCATGATCGTGGTCAGGTTCGTCAGCAGCACCGGCCGCCTGGTGGACACGCGCAGATCGACCAGCGGCCCGCGCACCCGGTACTCCAGCGCCGCCCAGCCGCAGAGCACGAGCAGCGCACCGGCGAGCAGCCCGACGGTGAGCCCGCTCGTCCAGCCCCAGTCGCCGCCCTTGGACACCGCGAGCAGCAGGCAGCTCAGCCCGAGCACCAGCCCCGCGGTGCCCGCGAAGTCGAACCGGCCGCCCGCCCGCACCGGCGATTCCGGTACCACGAACCGGATCGCGGCCATGCTCACCGCGCCCAGCGCGCCCGCGATCCAGAACAGCAGGTGCCAGTCGGCGTTCTGCGCGAGCACCGCGGACAGCGGCAGCCCGATCGCACCGCCGACGCCGAGCGTCGCGCTCATGAACGCCATCGCCGAACCGAGCCGGTGCGCGGGCAGCGTGTCGCGCATGATGCTGATGCCGAGCGGGATCGCGCCCATCGCGCAGCCCTGCAGCGCGCGCCCGGCGACCATCGCGCCGAGCGAGTCGGTCAGCGCGGACAGCACGGCGCCGACGACGAGCAGCAGCAGCGAGCACAGCATCACGCGCCGCTTGCCGTACATGTCGCCGAGCCGCCCGCTGATCGGCGTGCACACCGCGCCCGCGAGCAGCGTCGCGGTGAGCACCCACGACGCGCTGGTCGCGGTGGTGTGCAGGAGCGTCGGCAGCGCCGGGAGCAGCGGCATCACCAGGGTCTGCATCAGCGCGGCGACGATGCCGCACGAGGAGAGCACGGCGACGATCACGCCAGGACCCGCTCGCCGACGGCCTTCGACCACGGTGCATCCCCCAGAAAAGTCAGTTGTGGCAAGCAACTTTTACCACGCCCCGGTCGCCGGAATTGACCCCGCGTGACCGCGATCACCGCTTCGTACCAGTGGTCGCGAACGCGAAAACCGCCCCGGAACGTCCTTTGTGGACGATCCGGGGCGGTTCGCGTCAGGGCGTTCGCCTCGTCAGTAGGGGCGGTCCGCCACGGTGTTGTTGGCCGAGTACCACTGGATGTAGCCGCGCTGGAAGTCGTTTCGGCGGCCAAGCGAGTTCCCGAACTCACCGCTGCGCGGGAAGCCGAGGTACGACCGCTCCCAGCCCAGCGCCGCCCACCTGACCCGGATCGCGCCGTACACGTCCGACGCGGGCGTGGTCGGCGTCCAGTAGATCGAGCCGTCCTTGTCGAAGTGGTTGTACTTGCCGACGCCGTCCGGCGTGGTCATCTCGTCGGTCTTCGGGTACCCGAGCGGGCCCGTCTCCCAGCCGACCTGCGACCAGCGCTCGCGGATCGAGCCCCAGATCGAATGGGCCCCGTTCGCGGGCGACCAGTAGATCGACGCCGCCTTCGTCCCCGGCGTGCCGGTGAAGTGGTTGAAGCGGCCGATCCCGTCCGGCGGGGTCAGTTCGTCGGTCACCGGGTAGCCGAGCGGCCCGGCCGCCCCGCCCTGCGCGACCCACTTCTCCCTGATCGAACCCCAGACCCCGAACGACCCGTTGGCCGGCGTCCAGTAGATCGACGCCGCCAGCGTCCCGGGCGTGCCCGCGAGGTCGTTGTAGCGGCCGACGCCGTCGGGGGCCTGGATCTCGTCGGTGATCGGCGCGCCGAACTTCGCGTGCCCGCCGAGCGAGACGTACTTCGTGTGGTTGGCGTTGTGGATCTCGTGCACGCCGTACTGCTTCGTCCAGTACAGCCTGCCGCGCTGGTAGGTGCGGTAGCGCAGGTTCGCCTCGCCGATCTCCGGTCCGGTCGGCGAGCCGAGCGTCTGCTGGAGCGCGGGTTCGGCGTTGTAGCGCGCGTCGATCGGGCTCGCGTAGTTCGCGGTCAGCGTGACATCGCCGGCACCGACCACGATCTCCCGCTGCGCCGACGTCACGCCGTCGTCCCAGCCGGTGAACACCGCGGCGCCGTCGGTCGCCACGTCGGCGGCGACCAGCCCCAGCTTGGTTCCCTCGGTGACGAGCTGCGTGCTCGTGCCGTCGCCCTCGGTCGGGATGGACAGCGCGGCGGGGACGTTGCTCTTCAGCGTCACCCGGTGCTCGCGCGGCTGCGCCAGGTAGGTCGCCGAGGTGGTCACACCCGCCTTGTCGGTCACCGTGGCGGTGAACTCCATCTTGGAGTCGGGGTGATCGGTGAACGGCTGCGAGAACGAGGCGCCGGTCCCGGACGGGCCGAAGTGCGAGTGGCAGCTCGCCGCGCCGGGGCAGTGCTTCACCAGGCTCGTCCATTCGACGGCGAGGTCACCGTCCTCGGCGTCGGTCGCCTTCGCCGACACCGCGACCGGTTCCCCGACCGCGAACGTCGCCGCGCCCGGCGTCGTCAGCTCGATGACCGGGGTGTGGTTGCCCGGCGCCACCGCGGTGGTCGCCGTGCCGGTCCCGCCGAGCGAATCCTTGACGGTCAGCGTCGCGGTGAACTTGTCCGTGCCCGTCGCGTACGCGTGCGCCACCTTCGCGCCGGTCGCCGGGGCGGACCCGTCGCCGAAGTCCCAGCTGTAGGTGAGCTTCGTGTCGCCGTCGTAGTCGAACGACCCGCTGCCGTCGAAGGTCACGATCCGCGTCGCCGGGTCGGTGGTGCTGGCGATCTTGGCGACCGGGAGCGCGTTCTTGTCGCTGTAGACCAGCCTGCGCAGCTTGCCGGTCCAGATGTCGGCGTAGACGAGGTCGCCGTTCGTCGCGGCGGTGAACTTCACCGGCGTGCCGATGTTCATCGCCAGTGGTGGGTTCTGCGGCGGCGTGGTCAGCTTGCCCTGCGCGTCGAACTTCAGCGACCAGATCTTCGCTCCGACGTAGTCAGCGAAGAAGTAGGCGCCTCGATAGGCCTCCGGGTAGCTCTCGCCGGTGTAGACGATCCCGCCGGTGACGCTGTTGCCCTTCTCCGGCGGGAGGTTGTTCGGGTCGCCGTGGCGGTAGGCCCACAGCGGTGGCGTGTTCGCCAGGTTCTTGCACTCGGCGGCCCCGGCGTAGGCGGGCACCGCGTCGTTCGCCTCCCAGCACGGCCACTTGTAGTTGCCGCCCGGCTGGACGAGGTCCACCTCCTCCCAGGTGTTGTTGCCGACGTCGCCGACGATCGGCAGCCCGGTGCCGGGGTTGAGCGAGAACCGGAACGGGCTGCGGAAACCGCTCGCGAACACCTTGCTGCGCACCGAACCCGGGTTGGCCGCGTCGTAGTACGGGTTGCCCGGCACGCCCTTGCCGTCGGCGGTCATGTGCAGGACCTTGCCCTGCGGCTGGTCGAGGTTCTGCGCGCGCAGCGCGGCGGGGTCGCCGTTGACGCGGAAGTCCGCGTTGTCGCCGCTGGAGGCCCACACCGTGCCGTCGGGTGCGGCGACGAGCCCGGTCACCGCGTGCGTGTCGCTCTTGCCGGGGAAGTCGAGCAGGACCTGCTCGTTCGCCAGCCCGGTCGGCTCCGGCGCGCCGGTGACCGTCCAGCTCGCGACCCGGAGGCTGTAGCCGTTCGCGTTCGGCACCGAACGGGCCAGGTAGATCTTCTTCGACGTCGCGTAGTCCGGGGCGACGGCGAGCCCGACCAGCCCGAGGTCCTGCGTCGCGACCACGGAGAGCTGGCTGAGCTGGTTGACGTGCCCGTCGGTGGCGACCCAGGCCACCTTGCCCTGCTTGCCGATGCTGAGCACGGTGCCGTCGGGAAGGTACGAGAAATCGGTGAGGTCCTTCGCCGCCTGCCCGCTGGGCGAGTCGAGGAGCACGAACCCCTTCGGCAGCGACGGCGGCCCGTCCGCCGCTGCCGCGGTACCGGTCGTCAGCACGACCGTGCTCGTGAGGGCGAGCGCGGCGCAGGTTGCTGCGACGGAAAGTGAGCGAAGTCTTCGCTTGAACATCTATCCCCCTTATGGATGACGATCACTTGTCGCTCGAAAGGGGGAAAGCGTTGCCGAAGACCGAGTTTGTTACCGCAAGGTTTCTACTTTGGGTACGAGATCGTGGCTTGACTTGTCGGAATGGCCTAACGTTGCTCGGAATGGCTGACACCCGGAGTGACTAGTCCAGTGTGCGAGAAGTCGCTCTCGCTCAGTGGTCGCGAGTCGATAGCATTGACGCCATGACCTCGGTAGTGGAGCGGTTACGCGGAGACGCGCCCGTGTTCTCAGTGGAGTTCTTCCCGCCCCGCGACCTGGCCGACGAAGCGGTGCTCTGGCGCGCCATCCGCGAGCTGGAGCCGTTCGACCCGGCCTACATGTCGATCACCTACGGTGCGGGCGGTTCCAGCAGGGACGGCACCATCCGCAGCATCGCCAGGGTGGCCACCGAAACGACGCTGGTGCCGATGGCGCACCTGACCGCGGTGAACCACTCCGTAGCGGAGCTGCGCAACGTGATCGGCTGGTACGCGGCCGTCGGTGTCCGGAACATCCTGGCGCTGCGCGGCGATCCGCCCGGCGACGTGTACGGCGAGTGGGTCCCCCATCCCGAAGGGCTCACCTACGCCGAGGAACTCGTCGAGCTGGTCCGCTCGCTCGGCGACTTCTGCGTCGGCGTTTCCGCGTTCCCCTACGGCCACCCGCGCTCCGCCGATCTCGACGAGGACACCAAGTACCTGGTGCGGAAGTTCAAGGCGGGCGCGGACTTCGGCATCGCGCAGCTGTTCTTCGCGCCGGAGGACTTCCTCCGGCTGCGCGACCGGGTGGCCGCGGCGGGCTGCGACAAGCTGCTCATCCCCGGCGTGATGCCGCTGACCACCCCGCGCACGCTGCGCACCACGGTCAGGCTTTCCGGTGCCCCAGCGCCGAAGAAGCTGCTCGAACGGCTGGAACCGCTCGAAGACGACCCCGCCGCCTTCCGCGCGGAAGGCATCGACGTGGTCACCGAGCTGTGCGAGCGCCTGATCGCCGAAGGCGTGCCGGACCTGCACTTCTACACGTTCAACCGGTCCAAGGCGACGCGCGAGGTGATCCGGCGGCTCGGACTGGTCCCGGCGCGCGCTTGATCGGCCGGTAGCGTGCGTGCATGGCTTCCAGCGTGCACCGGATCTGTGACTCCTACGTCGACGACTACGCCGCCGCGAACCCCGTGCTGGCCACCGATCTGGGCATCACCGGGTACGAGGACCAGCTGACCGACTACTCGCCGGAGGGGCACGCCGCCAGGGCGGCCCTCTCCCGGCGGGCGGTCGAGGCGATCGCCGACGCGGAGCCAGCGGACGCGGCCGAGCGCGCGGCGAAAGCCGTGTTCTCCGAACGCATCGGGCTCGAACTCGAGATCCACGACGCCGGGCTCGATCTCGGCGCGCTCAACGTGATCGCGAGCCCGGTGCAAGAGGTGCGGGCCGTTTTCGACCTGATGTCGACCGCGACGGCGGACGACTGGGCGGTCATCGCGACCAGGCTGGCCAAGGTGCCCGCGGCGCTCGACGGGGTGCGCGCCTCGCTGCTCGCCGCCGCCGACGCCGGGCACGTCGCGGCACTGCGCCAGGTCGCGAAAGTGGCCACCCAGGCCGAAACCTGGGCCGGGCTCGGCACCGCCACCGGGTACTTCCGCGGTCTCGCCGGCAGCGCGGGTGAGCTACCGGATTCGGTGCGCGCGGATCTGGACAACGGCGCGAAAGCGGCCGAAGAGGCCTACGCCGAACTCGCGGGCTTCCTGCGCGCCGAGCTGGCACCGCTGGCGCGGGAATCCGACGCCGTCGGCGAGGACGTCTACCGGTTGTGGTCCCGGTACTTCACCGGCGCCGAGCTCGACCTGCGCGAGTCCTACGAGTGGGGCTGGGCGGAGTTTTCCCGGATCGAGGCGGAGATGCGGGAGATCGCGGGCCGGATCGCCCCCGGCGCCACGCTCGCCGAAACCGCCGACGCGCTCGACGCCGACGAGCGCTACCGGCTCCACGGCGCGGACCGGCTCGAGGCGTGGATGCAGGACCTGTCCGATCGCGCGCTGGAAGCGTTGCGCGGCAAGCACTTCGACATCCCCGACGCGTTGACGGCGCTGGAGTGCCGGATCGCGCCGCCCGGCGGGACGGCGGGCGCCTACTACACCGGTCCGAGCGAGGACTTCTCCCGGCCTGGCCGCATGTGGTGGGCGCTGCCCGAGGGCAGGCAGGACTTCGCCACCTGGCGCGAGGTCAGCACCGTCTACCACGAGGGCGTGCCGGGGCACCACCTCCAGATCGCGACCGCGGTGCACCAGTCGGGCACGCTCAACAAGTTCCAGCGGCTGTTCTCCTTCGTGTCCGGGCACGGGGAAGGCTGGGCGCTGTACGCGGAACGGCTCATGCGCGATCTCGGGTTCCTCTCCGACGACGGCGATCTGCTCGGCATGCTCTCCGAACAGCTCTTCCGCGCCGCGCGCGTGGTCGTCGACATCGGGATGCACCTCGAGCTGGAAATCCCACGCGGCACCGGTTTCCACGAAGGCGAGCGGTGGACCCCCGAGCTCGGGCTGGAGTTCCTGCGCACCCGCACTATCACCGACCCCGGCCTGCTGCCGGACGAGGTCGACCGCTACCTCGGCTGGCCGGGGCAGGCGCCCGCCTACAAACTGGGGGAGCGGCTGTGGCTGGCCGCGCGGGCGGACGCGGAACGGCGGCAGGGCGCGGCGTTCGACATCAAGGAGTTCCACACGCGCGCGCTGCGGCTGGGCGGTATGGGACTGGACACCCTGCGCGCGCAGCTGGCCGAACTCGACTGACCCTCCACAATGGACTGTGCTTCCCCTGAAGGCCACCATGACGGCATTCAGCGCCGTTAACTCGGCCTTCGCGCTTTCCGTCCCCGGCCTCCGCATGCCCCGAAGGTGGCCTTCGGGGCGCTGAGTTCCCCGAAAGCCACCTTCAGGGCGCGCGAGAGCCCGATCGGCAACCCCGAAGCCGCTCTCGGCGCAGTCGCAGGCCAAATGCAGGGGCCAGCCACCGCTCGATCTCTATAGGGGCAGCTTCCAGGGCACGCGCCACGGACTCGGGAAAACGGGTTGGCCCGGCCGGTTACAGTGGCCTCGTGCACCGGGTCTTCCTCGTCACCCCACCCCCCGCCTCCTGAGCGGGGTGGTTCCCGAGCCGTGCGGTGTCGCCCGCACGGCCGATCCTCGGTGCCCCAGCGCCTGAGCGCTGCCCCGCGTCGTCGTTCCCTTTCCTTCGACGCAGGAGAAAACCTTGTCTCTCACCGCTGTCGCGCCCGCGCGCGACCGATCCGCGCTGGCCCTGATCGCCGCCGGGATCCTCTGGGGCACCGGCGGCCTCGCCGGGTCGATGCTCGCCGCCGCGGCGCACCTCCACCCGCTGTCCGTCGCCGCCTACCGGCTGCTGCTCGGCGGCGGGCTTTCGGTGGTGTTCCTCGGCGCTTCCGGCGGGCTCCGCGCCCTGCCGCGCACCGGGCAGGCCGTGCGGCGCGTGCTCGCCGCGGGCGCGCTGCTCGGGATCTACCAAGCCAGCTACTTCGCCGCCGTGCGCTCCACCTCGGTGAGCGTCGCGACCATGGTCACGATCGGCGTGGTCCCCGTCGCCGTGGCCGTCGGCACCGCCATCCGCACCCGCCGCCTGCCCGGCGCGGCGACCTTGCTCGCGATCGCCGCCGCGGTGGCGGGCGTCGTGCTGCTCACCTGGTCGCCCGGCGGTGCCGCCGGGGGCTGGGGACTGGTGGCTGGCGTGGGCTTCGCGCTGCTCGCCGGTATCGGTTTCGCCGCGCTCACGCTCGTCACCGCGAACCCCGTCGAGGGGCTGGATCCGTTGCGCACCACGGCTTTCGGCATGCTGACCGGGGGTGTGCTGCTCTGCCCGGCCGCGCTGGCGCTCGGCATGGCGCTGCCCGCGGACCCCGGCGCGCTGGCGATCGCGCTGTACTTCGGCGCGGTCCCGACGGCACTGGCCTACACGGCGTACTTCCGCGGCCTTCGGGGCGCGCCGCCCGTGTTCGCGGCGCTCGCGGCCCTGCTCGAACCGCTGACCTCGGCGGTGCTGGCCGCGGTCGTGCTCGGCGACCGGCTCGGCGTCGCGGGCTGGTGCGGTGCGGCGCTGCTGGTCGGCGCGCTGGCGGTGAGCTACCGGAGGTGACCGCCGGCCCGCGTGCCGTTCACGGGCCGGGCTCGTCCAGCGGCAGCGCCCTGCCGAGCACCGCGAAGGCACGCGGGTCGCCCGCGAAGTGGTATTCCCGCAGCACGTCGGAGAACCCGATCCGCCGGTAGAGCTGCCACGCCCTGCTCGGCCCCTCCGGGGTGGACAGCAGCACGTGCTCGTGGCCGACCCCGTCCAGCAGCCTGCGCAGCAGTTCCTCGCCGATGCCCGCGCCCTGGCTGTTCGGCCGGACGTGGATCTCGGTCAGCTCGAAGTAGTCCGTGAGCCAGTGCTGCGCGGTCTCCTCGTCGCGGGCTTTGAGCAACCCCCGGCGCACCTGCTCGTGCCACCACTGGCCCGGCCGCCCGCGGTAGCCGTAGGCGATGCCCAGCAGCGCGCCGTGCGCGTCCAGCGCGGCGACGCAGCGCCACCCCTCCCGCAGGACGTGCGTGAGCCACATCGGCGCCCGCTGCTCGGCGGTGCCGGGCGGGTAGCGCATCGCCTCGACGTAGATTTCGAGCGCTTCGCGGAGCCTGCCGCGGAACTCGTCGGCGGACAGCGAGACGAACTGGGGCTCCTGCCGGTCCGGTGCCGCGGTCACGGGGTCGCCACCACTTCCGCCGGGGTGCCGCCGGTCAGCGCGAGCAGGTCGTCGAACGTGGTGGGGTACACCGATTTCGCGTGCCCCGCCGCGGCCCACACCACGGGATGGGCCCGCAGCGCGGTGTCCACCAGCGTGCGCAGCGGCACCGGGTGGCCGATCGGGGCCACCCCGCCGATCACCTGCCCGGTGTGCTGCTTGACGAACTTCGGGTCGGCCATCTCGACCCGCCCGGCATCGGCGAGTTCGGCGAGCAGTCCGGTGTCGGCGCGGTGCGCGCCCGAGGTCAGCACCAGCAGCGGCACGGAATTGTCGGTGCGGAAGAGCAGACTGTTCGCGATGGCGCCGACCTCGACGCCGAGCGCGGCCGCCGCGAGCGCCGCGGTGCGGGCTTCCGCGGGCAGGATGCGGATCCCGGTCGCCGCGTCGTGCTGGCCTGCTTCGGCGAGTGCGGCGGCGACCTTGGCCACCGCCGGGTGTTCGAGGCTGCTCATGGGTTTATGAGATCACGAGCCCGATGCGCCCGCGAAAGGCGTATCGCGGGTCACCCGGGTGCGGGGTTGAACTCGGCGGGCGGCTGTGGTTAACCTGAGCTTGTTCGAACAAACGTTCGACGCCGCGAGGCGAAGTGATCGCCGGTCGAGGCGCCCGGCGCCGGCACGGGGGAAGCGTGTCGGCACCGGGTGCCGCGGGCGAAGGAGTGGAAAGGAGATGGTCATGCCGGAAGCGAACACTCAGGCGGCCGATGGCCGTCAGTGCGCACTCCCGCTCGGCCCCGTTCCGCACGCCATGCCGCTCGACGCCTTCGCCGCGCCGATCACCCGGCGCGGCCCCAGGATCACCAAGTCCCGCACGTCCGGCAGGCAGGGCGTGCTGCCGGTCACCGAACTGGTCGCCACGGCGCCGTTCGTGGGCCCCTCCCGCCCGTCCCGGCCGGTGCCGAGGGCGGGCACCGCGCCGGAACCGAGCCATCCCGCCCGTGCCGAGCACGGCGGGCGCCACGGCCGCCCGGCGCCGCTCGCGCTGACCCCGGTCACCGGTGCCGCGGCGGACGGGGAAACCGGTCCGGCCCCGGCGCGGGAAAACGGGATCCCCGTGGGCCCGGCCGCCGAAGACGCGGCGCTCGCCCCCGCGCCGGGAAGCCACGGGAGCCCGGCTGGGGAAGAGAGCGCGCGGGCCGGGTCGGCCACGCAACCGGAGCTGCCGATGCCGGTGGGCCCGCCGGTCGCCCCCGCCGCGATCACCCTGCTCGCGCAGGCGCGGCGCGGGCTGGTCGAGGCGGAGAGCGAGGCGTCACCGGCGCCCCGGTTCATCGCCGCCTACCTCGCGGCGTTGCGTGCCGCCGCGGCCGTGCTGGCCGCGCGCGGCCGTCCGCACCGGGGCAGGGCGAAACCGGCCAGCGTGTGGCTGCTGCTCGATTCCACCGTGCCCGAACTGGCGGAATGGGCCGGTTTCTTCGCCGCGCATTCGGCGACGCAGGCCGCCGCGCAGGCCGGTATCACCCGCAAGGTGACCGCGAACCTCGCCGACGACCTGCTGGCCCAGGTGGCGCGCTTCGTGGAGCTGGCGAAGCACGCCGTCCACCACCACGACGAGCCCGCCGCCGAGTTCGACGTCCCCGCGCAGCGGCGCGGGGTGTGCGCCACACCGCCGGTGGGGGCGCCCAAGAACCGGCGCGGGTGATGCGCGGGCACGCGCTGGTGGGCTACGGAAGATTCCTGCAGGTACTGGAGATCGAAGGCGAGCTGCTGGCGGAGGCGGCGAATTCGGCGTCCCCGGACGCGCCGGTCCCTGGCTGTCCCGGGTTCACCGTCGCCACCACCGTCCGGCACGTCGGCAGCGTGTCGCGGATGGTGTTGGAGTGGCTCCGCGGCCGTGGCCGCCCCCGCACCTGGCAGCGCGATCCGGTGCCGGGCCAGACCGAGGTCGGCTTCCTGCGGTCGGCGCTGGCCGAACTGCGCGCCGAACTCGCCGCGCACCGGCCCGACGAGCGCGCCGCCACCTGGTGGCCAGCCGATCCCACCTACGGGTTCTGGCGCCGCCGGATGGCGCACGAAACCACGGTGCACCGCGTGGACGTGCAGACCGCGGCCACCGCGCCGCGGCGCTCGCTGCCGGGGATCACCGAGGACATCGCGGTCGACGGCATCGATGAGGTGCTGACCCTCTGGTTCGGGCAGCGGCTCCCGATGCTCGGCCTCAGCGCGGACGTGGACACCTCCGTCGCGGTCCGCAGCGGCGGGCACACCTGGCTCGTCAGTGCGGGGCCGGGGGAGACCGTGGCGTGGCGGTGTTCGGCGCGGGAGGCGGAAAACGCCGACGCCGTGCTGTCGGCACCGCCGGTGCAGATGTACCTGTGGCTCTGGGGGCGCCGTTCGCTCGGCGAAGTGACCCCGGACGGGGACGCGGAGGCGACCGCGCGGTTCTGGGCACTGCTCAGGCTCGCGACGCGGTGAAGCGGTCCCTCCTCCGGTGGACATCCGCGCGGCGCCCGCATCGCCTACTGTCCTGACATGGCTACCCGCCTCGTCAACCTGGTCATCGATTCCGTGCGGCCTGGCGAGCTCGCCGCGTTCTGGTCCGGCCTGCTCGGCTGGCCGGTCGCGGTCGAAACGGACCGGGAAGCGGACGTGCGGGCGCCCGCCGCGGACGGCTGGGCGCCCGACGGCCTGACCTTCGTGCCGAGCCCGGCCGAGGGCACGGGGCGGAACCGGATCCACCTCGACCTCGCCAGCGGCGCCACCGGGTCCCAGCAGTCCATTGTGGACGAGGCGGTGCGGCTCGGCGCCGGCAAGGCGGACATCGGGCAGGGCGCGGTGCCGTGGGAGGTCCTGCGGGACCCGGAGGGCAACGAGTTCTGTGTGCTGGAACCCCGCGCCAAGTACCAGGCGACGGGCAGGGTCGCGGCGATCGTCGTGGCCGCGCTGGACCCGGCCGCCCAGGCGGCGTTCTGGGCGGAAGCGGCGGGCTGGGTCATCGCCGATCGCGAGTGGGACATCGTCGGCCTGCGCGCGCCCACCGGGCGCGGGCCGTGGCTCGAGTTCCTGCGCACCGACGAGCCGAAGACCGGCCGGAACCGGGTGCGCCTCGACGTGGCGCCGGTGCCGGGCGGGGCGATCGGCACCGAGGCCGACCGGCTCGTCCGGCTCGGCGCGAGCAAGACGGAAATCGGGCAGGGCGAAGTCCTGCGGGACCCGGAAGGCAACGAGTTCCGCGTGCTCACCCCGCGTTGAGCGGGTGCGCGGTGTTTCCGTGCCGTTGCGCGGTTGGGGGCGCGTGCTGACAAACGCGAAACACCGGCGTCCTCGCTCGGCAACACCCGGCGGGGACCGTGGGTGGCATGGACATCAGTCGTGCTCGACCGGCCCCCGTGACCGACGTGGGCGGATGGCAGCTCGCCGAGGCGGGCTCGGCGGTGTGGCGCCTGCGCGTCTCCATGGACGACGGCACCGGCACACTGGCCAGGATCGCGATCAGGCTCGCCGATCTCGGCTGCAACATCCTGGGCGTTTCGGTGCTTCCGATCCCCGGCGGCGTGCTCGACGAGATCGTGGTGCGGCCCCAGCCAGGGCTGGCCAAGCAGGACCTCGCCGAAGCGATCCAGGCCGAGGGGTGCGTGTGCGGCGGTATCACCGACGCCGAGGTGCGCGAGCTGGTCGACACCGCGACCGTGACCCTCGGCGCGGCCACCGCGGCGATCGCCGAGCGCGAACGGGTGCACAACGCCGTCCGCGATGTGCTGACGGCGGATCTGGTCACCACGGTCCCGGTCGCCGAGGCGAACCCCGGCCGGACCGAAGGCGGCCACCGCGTGGTGTTCGACCTCGACGGCACCACCGCGCTCGTGGCCCGAAGACGCTGGACCCCGTTCGTGCAACTGGAACTCACCCGCGTCCGCGCGCTGCTCGCGCTCCTCGGCGCGGCTCGCGCCAATCCCGGAGCGCCGGTGGCGGTCGCGTGCGACGACGGCGCGGCCGTCGTGCTGCGGGAGGGCGTGCCCGGCGATGCCGACGCGGTGGTCGCGCTGCACGCCCGGTGCTCCAGGACGACGTTGTTCCAGCGGTACCACAGCGGCACGCCCGCGGTGCCCCGCCGCTGGCTGCACCGGTTGCTCACGCCCGCGCGGGGACTGAGCGTGCTCGCGGTGTGCGGGCGCGAGGTCGTGGCGCTCGGGCAACTGCTCGGCCTGCCGAACCGGCCGTCGGCCGAGGTGTCCCTGCTCGTCGAGGATTCCTGGCAGCGCAACGGTCTCGGCACCGCGTTGCTGGCGAGGCTCGCGGAGCTCGCCGTCCTGCGCGGCCACCACGAGCTGACGGCCGTGTGCCTGCCGGGCGAAGACGGGGTGCCGCGCACGGCGGTGCGGGCGGGACTCGCCGCCGTGCGCGCGGAAGGCGACCGGAACCTGGTCGAGATCGCGCTTCCCGCCCGCCTTCCCGTCTCCGCCGCCTGATCATCCCGCGGTCCGCCGCATCCGGTACGCCACGAGCGCGGCGGGGACGACGATCGCCGCCATGGCAAGGAAAGCGTCGGAGTAGGCGCCCCCGGCACCGGTGTGCAGCGGGTTGACGGCGTCGCTGTGCAGCCTCGCGGTCACCAGTACGCCGAACAGGGCGGGACCGGTGCCCGCGCCGAGGAACTGGGCGCCTTGGAGGATCCCGAGCCCGACCCCGGCCTGCTCCGGCGGCAGCGCGCCCGCCGCGGCGCTGATGAGCGGGGTGATCACGAAGATGAACCCGACGGCGAGCCCGAGCATCCCGGCTCCCGCGGGGAGCACCGAGGTACCGCCCGTGAAGGTCGAGAGGACCAGTGCGGAGGACCCCATCACCGCGAGACCGCCCAGCACCAGGGAACGGGTGCCCGCGCGGTCGGCGAGGCGGCCGATCACCGGCGACAGCACGGCGACCGCGACCCCGGCCGGGATCATGACCAGCGCCCCCTCGCCCGGCGCGAGGCCGTTGACGTCGACCACCAGCAGCGGGACGAGCACCAGGCCGCCGAGGTTGACGATCATCGCCAGCAACGCCACGACGACCGCGGCCCGGTAGACCCGGTTGGCGAACAGCGCGGGCGGGACGAACGGCAGGGCGGCGCGCGCGGTGCGCCACCCGAAGAGCGCGATCGCCGCCACGGCCGCCAGGAGACTGCCCCACGACGACGGCGCGGCGAAACCGGCGACCTGCGCCTGCGTCACGCCGAACAGGACCAGTCCAGCGCCGAGGCCGAGGAAGACGCCGCCGAGCAGATCGAACCGGTGCGCGCCTTCCGGGGATTCGCCAGGCAGCACCCGCCACGCCACGGGGAGCAGGACGGCCGCGACCGCCAGCACGAGCCAGAACAGCGCGCGCCACCCGAGGAACTGGCCGATCCCGCCACCGAGCGCAGGCCCCGCGGCGGCGCCGACACCGGTGGCCGCGGAAACCACGCCGATCCCCATCGCCCGCGCGCTTTCCGGCAGCAGCCTGGTGATCGCGATGATCGAAAGCACGGGAAGCGCGGCCGCGCCGACCCCCGTCACGACCCGCCCGGCCACGAGCACGAGCAGGTTCGGCGCGAGCGCGCAAACCAGGTTCCCCGCCGCGAAGGTCACCAGCGCGAAGGCGAAGAGGCGGCGCAGGCTCATCCGGTCGGAAACGCGGCCGTAGAACGGAATCCCGATCGAGAACACCAGCAGGAAACCGGTGACGATCCAGGCGAGCTCCGCCTCGGAAGCCCCGAACTCCGCGCCGACCGACGGGAGCATGAGGTTGACCATGTCGCTGGCGACGACCGTGACGAGCACCGCGGGCATGAGCACGGCCAGCAGGGCGGGCGCGCGGCCGGCTCGTTCCGGTGCGGCGGATACGGGGGTCATTTCGCGCGTCCTCCAAGGAATTCTACTGCAACTATCACGGTTACAGTTAGGGCAAGGGAAAAGGCGGAGGGAAACCTCCGCCTGGCTATTTCGGTACGGCGTGTGCCCGCTCGGCGGCCAGCACCTGCTGGACCAGGTGGGCGATGGTCGTCCGGCCGAGCCGTTTCTCCATGGCCCGTTCGGCGTCCCGGAACTCGGTTTCCAGCAGGTTCTGCATGTGCCGCCCGACTTCGCACGCGTCACTGGGCGGATGGGCGTGCCGCGACAGGATCGGCCCGTCTTCGACGGCGGTGTACGCGTCGTGGAGCGTGATCTCCCGCGGCGCTTTGGCGAGGGACCAGCCGCCGCCGCGTCCTTCGGTGGCCCACACCAAACCCGCGTCCCGCAGGCTGCCGAGGATGCGGCGCACGAGAACCGGGTTGCTCGCCAGGCTGTCCGCGATCTCCGCGGAGGTCAGCGAATGGTCCCAGCGCGCCAGCATCGTGAGCGCGTGGATCGCGACGGCGCTCCGGCTGCTGAGACCCATTGCGCCCCCTTCGCGATCGTCGCCGAACTAACTGTAGCTAAGTTAGTTCCAGTTTGGTGCCACCGTCAAGCCGCCCGTACCGGGAAGTGGTTGCCCGTCACCGCTTCCAGAACCAGTCCTTGCCCCGCGCCTCGCGCAGCGCTTCGCGTTTGCGGTCCTGCGTGAGCCGGTCGAGGTAGAGCTTGCCGTCGAGGTGATCGGTCTCGTGCTGCAGGCACTGGGCGAGCACGTCGACGCCCTCCACCTCGATCGGTTCGTTGCGCTTGTCCACCCCGCGCACGACGGCTCGTTTCGCCCGCACGGTCGGGAACCACAGCTCGGGGACGGAAAGGCAGCCTTCGTCGATCTCGTGGGTCTCCTCGGAGAGTTCGACGATCTCCGGGTTGAGGACGTACCCGATCAGCCCGCTCACGTTGTAGCTGAACGCGCGCAGGCTCACCCCGATCTGCGGTGCCGCTAGCCCCGCCCGCCCCGGCAGCTTGACGGAGTCCAGCAGGTCGTTCACGAGCGATTCGAGACCCTTGTCGAACCTGGTCACCGGGTCGCACACCGTTTTCAGCACCGGGTCACCGAAATAGCGCAGTTCGCGCACCGCCATCTGGAAACTCTTCCCTTCTCCGCGCCGCGCGCGTTCGCGACCGCGGACCTCGACGGGCCCGGTGATCACGGTCTCGACCAGCAGATCGTGGCGCAGTTTACGCGCGAAGGCGCAAGCCCTTGGGGGTGGCGCGGAAACCCGCTTCCCGCAGCACTTCCGCGAGTTCGGAGGTCAGGGCGTGCTCGCCGTCGGCGCGCTGCACGGCGAGCTGGCCGAGCCAGCCTTCGCGCACCACCCGGGACAGGGCGTGCGCGGCGGCGCGGAGCACGTCGGGATCGGTGCTGAAGGACAGCAGGGACTTCCCGCCGCGTTCGACGTAGAGCCCCGGCACCCCGTCGACGAGCACGGCCAGCGCACCCGCCTTGCGGGCGGGGCGGTGCTTCGTGCCGCCGACCGCGGCGGGCCAGTCCAGCGCCGCGCCGTAGGGCTGCGCCGGATCGCTCGCCGCGAGCACCACGGCCTCGTGCGCCGAGCCAGGCCCGCGTGGACGGGACCCGTTCGCCTCGGAGACCGCGCGCAGCCTGTCGACGGCCCCCTTCGCCGCGAACTGGGCGGCGCCGAGCCCCTCGACGACGTAGCCGCGCACGACCTGGCCGGAGTCCTCCATCCCGCGCAACACCTTGTAGATCCCGGAAAAACCACCCGTGACCCGTTCGGTGTCGAGCGCGCCCCTGGTGAGCACGCCGTGCCGTTCCAGGAAGGCCTCGGTGCGGGCGTGCGTCCTCCGCGTCGGATCGGTTTCCCGCGACGGCGTCAGCGCCCACCGCCCGGCGACCGTGGGCGGCCCGGTGCGCGAGGGCATGGCCGTCCGTCCCGCGCGCATCCTGGCGTACCGGCCCCGCGGCGCGCTCCGCCGCGGCTTGTGCGTCGCCCCCTTTCCGGAAACCTGGGCCCGCACCGGGCCCAGCGTGTCGCCGGTGACCACACCCGCCCACACCAGGTCCCACAGCGCGGCGACCACCGCGCCGTCGTCCGGCGCCGTTTCCACGAGCGCGGAGACCCGGTCGACGAGCTGGCGGAAGAACAGCGCGCCCAGGTCCAAAGTGGACACAATGGCGTTGTGCAATGGGGTGTCCGGCACGGATTCGCTGATCTCCGGCAGGAGCAGATCGGCCACATCGGACGGTGCCACGGCGAGCCAGCCGTCCCCGCCGGCGAGCGACCCGCAGCCGCACCAGGTCACCTCGCCCGCGGTGGTCAGCTCGTCGAGCAGCGCGGGGTGGTACCCGGGCAGGCGGTTCGGCAGGATCAGCGATTCGACCGCGCTCGCCGGCAGCGGCGCGCCCGCGAGCTGTTCCACCACGGACAGCACGTCGTCCGCGGTGGGTGCGGCGCGCATCCTGGCGCCGATACCGTGCCACGACGGCAAAAACCGGCCCAGCGCCGCCGGTTCGACCGGCTCGACCTCGGCCCTGAGCTTGGCGAGCGAGGCACGGCGAAGGCGCCGCAGCACACTCGCCTCGCAGTATTCGATCCCGGCGCCGTGCGACTCCGGATGGCCGACCGGGCTCAGCTCACCCCGGATCAGCCTGCCCGAGGAGGTCAGCCGGTCGAGCACGCCGGTGACCACCGCGGTGCCCAGCCCGAACCGCCCGGCCGCCTTCGCCGCCGGGAACGGGCCCCTGGTGCGCGCGTAGCGGGCCAGCAGGTCGCCGAGCGGATCGGCGACCGGTTCGGTGAACGCCTCCGGCACCCCGACCGGGAGCGCGGCGCCCAGCGCGTCCCGGACGCGGCCCGCGTCCTCGATCGCGAGGAACCGCTCCTCACCGCCGATCCGCACCCGGATCGCGCGCCGGGTGGATTCCAGCTCAGTGAGCCATTCCGGTGCCACCCCGCGTTCGGCCGCCTCGGCCTCGGTCAGGTCGCCGAGCAGCCGGAGCAGATCCGCGGTGTCCTCGACGCCCCGGGCCCGGCGGTCCTCGTCGAGCCGCTGCAGCGAACGCTCCACTTCGGCGACCACGTCCGCGTCGAGCAGTTCGCGGATCGCCTCGGTGCCGAGCAGTTCGGCGAGCAGCGTGGAGTCCAGCGACAGCGCCGCCGCGCGCCGCTCGGCGAGCGGCGCGTCGGTCTCGTACAGGAACATCCCGACATACCCGAACAGCAGGCTGCGCGCGAACGGGGACGGCGACGGGGTTTCCACCTCGACCACCCGCACGCGGCGGGACCGCACGTCGGTCATCAGCTCGCGCAGGCCGCCGACGTCGTAGACGTCCTGCAGGCATTCGCGCATGGCTTCGAGGATCACCGGGAACCGCTCGTACTTCGCGGCCACCGAAAGCAGTTGCGACGCGCGTTGCCGCTGCTGCCAGAGCGGGGACCGGCGGCGCGGATCCCGCCGGGGGAGCAGCAGCGCGCGGGCGGCGCATTCGCGGAACCGGGCGGCGAACAGCGCCGAACCGCCCACCTCGGCCACGATCACCTGCTCGACCTCCTCCGGGTCGAGCAGGATGTCGTCCGCCGTCACCAGCACCTCGGCACCCTCGGCGTCGAGCGCCTCGGGCAGGCGCAGCACGATCCCGTCGTCGGAGTGCGCGACCTGCGCGTCGACACCGCGGTTCTCCCGCAGCTTCGCCGCGATCGCCAGCGCCCACGGCGCGTTGACCTGCGCGCCGAACGGGGAGTGCACGACCACCCGCCAGTCGCCCAGCTCGTCGCGGAAGCGTTCGAGCAGCACCGTGCGGTCGTTCGGCACGTGCCTGGTCGCGGTGCGCTGCTCGTCGAGGTAGGCGAGCAGGTTCTGGCCTGCCCGCTCGTCGAGCCCGGCCGCGGCCGACCGCGCCGCGCCCCCTTCGGAGTCCATTGTGGACAGCTCGCGGACGAAGGCGCCGAGCGCCCTGCCCAGTTCCAGCGGCCGCCCCGGCGCGTCGCCCTTCCAGAACGGCATCCTGGCCGGTTCGCCGGGCGCGGGCACCACGATGACCCTGTCGTGCGTGATGTCGGTGACCCGCCACGACGAGGTGCCGAGCAGGATCGTGTCCCCGACGCGGGACTCGTAGACCATTTCTTCGTCGAGTTCGCCGACGCGGCTCCCTGGAGAGCCTTCGGATCCCGGCGTCATCACGGTGAACAGGCCGCGGTCGGGGATCGTGCCGCCGGAGGTGACCGCGAGCCGCTGCGCGCCCGGCCTGCCCTTGAGCTCGCCGGTGACCCTGTCCCAGGTGATCCGCGGCCGCAGCTCCCCGAACTCCTCGCTCGGGTACCGCCCGGCCAGCATGTCGAGCACCGCGTGCAGCGCGTCCTCCGGCAGCCCGGCGAACGGGGCCGCGCGGCGGGTGAGCGAGGCCAGCTCCTCGACGGTCCACGGTTCCAGCGCGGTCATCGCCACGACGT
This sequence comes from Amycolatopsis sp. CA-230715, assembly GCF_018736145.1. Classification (GTDB taxonomy): domain Bacteria; phylum Actinomycetota; class Actinomycetes; order Mycobacteriales; family Pseudonocardiaceae; genus Amycolatopsis. Next base: position 1,082,762 of record NZ_CP059997.1, on the reverse strand, counting down.
GCTGGGCGAGCACGTCGAGCGGGTTGCGCGGGTAGCGGACCGCCTCGATCGCCCCCTCGGCCATCCGCTCGGCGACCACCGCGCACGAGACGAGGTCACCGCGGAACTTCGGGAACATCACGCCGGAGGACACCGCGCCGACCTGGTGCCCGGCGCGCCCCACCCGCTGCAGCCCGGACGCCACCGTCGGCGGCGCCTCGATCTGCACGACGAGGTCGACCGCGCCCATGTCGATGCCGAGCTCCAGCGAGGAGGTCGCGACCACGCACGGCAGCCGCCCCGACTTCAGCTCCTCTTCGACGTGGGTGCGCTGCTCGCGCGACATCGAACCGTGGTGCGCCTTGGCGATCGCGGCCTCCGCGCCCGTGGTGAGCCCGGATTCGCCGATCGCCTCCGCCGGAAACCGTTGTCCTGGCTGGAGTTCCGCGGGCTGTTCGGCGGCGAGCTCGTTCAGCCTCGCGGTGAGCCGCTCGGTGAGCCGCCGCGAGTTCGCGAACACGATCGTCGACCGGTGCGCCTTGATCAGCTCGAGCACGCGCCCCTCGACCGCGGGCCAGATCGACGGCCGGTCGATCTCCGCGCCGCCGATCTCCTCCTGGGTGCCGATCCCGCCCTCGGACGGCAGCTCGAGCGAATCCCGCGGCCTGGACGGCGCGTCGAGGCTGCCCATGTCCTCCACCGGCACCTCGACCCGCACCTCGATGGTCTTGGCGAGCTTCGGCTGCACCACGCGGACCGGCCTGCCGCCGCCGAGGAACGTGCTCACCTCGTCGATCGGGCGGACCGTCGCGGACAGGCCGATGCGCTGGGCGGGCCGCGGCAGCAGCGCGTCCAGCCGTTCGAACGACAACGCGAGATGCGCGCCGCGCTTGGTGCCCGCGACGGCGTGCACCTCGTCGAGGATCACCGTCTCGACACCGCGCAGCGATTCGCGCGCCGAGGAGGTGAGGATGAGGAACAGCGACTCCGGCGTGGTGACCAGCACGTCCGGCGGCGTGCGCAGGAACGTGCGCCGCTCGGCGGGCGTGGTGTCCCCGGTGCGCATGCCGACCGCGATGTCCGGCGCGGCGAGCCCGAGCCGCCGCGAAGCCTGCGAGATCCCGGCCAGCGGGGCGCGCAGGTTGCGCTGCACGTCGACGGCGAGCGCCTTCAGCGGCGAGACGTACAGGACGCGGCACCGCTCGGTGCGCGCGGCCGGTGGCGGTGTGACGGCGAGCCGGTCGAGCGCCCACAGGAACGCGGCGAGCGTCTTGCCCGACCCGGTCGGCGCGACCACCAGCGCGTGCTCCCCGGCATGCGCGGCCCGCCACGCCCCGGACTGCGCGTCGGTGGGCGCGGCGAAGGCCCCGGCGAACCAGTCCCTGGTCGCGGGGGAGAACAGTTCGAGTACTTCCGCCACGCCGTCCATCTTGCGCCCGCGCACCGACAGTTTCCGCCCGAGCCGTGAACAGGGGCTGATCGTGACGCGGAAGACGGGACCAACTTGCCGGGTCCGCACGCGCCGTGACGGCGGACGTGGGAGCATCACGCCGTCGCAATCGGATCGCCACTGGGGCGGCTGTCGTGTTCACGAGGGAGAGCTGTGCGGATCCTGTCGGTGGATCTCGGAACGTCCAACACGGTCGCGGTGCTGTCCGCGCACGGACGCCCGCCGAGGGTGATCGAGGTGGACGGTTCCGCCACCATGCCGTCCGCGGTGTTCGCGGACGAGGACGGCACGCTCATGGTCGGCCGCGACGCCGAGCGGCGCGCGCGGCTGGACCCCACCCGGTTCGAGCCCAACCCCAAGCGCCGGGTCGACGAGCAGACGCTCCTGCTCGGTAGCGACGTCGTCCCGGTCAACGAGGCGCTCGCCGCGGTGCTGCGCCGGGTGCTCGAAGAGACCTCGCGCCAGCTCGGCGGCGACCACCCCGACGAGATCAGGCTGACCCACCCCGCCCAGTGGGGGCCCGTCCGCCGCAACGTGCTGCTGTCGGCGGCGCGGCTCGCGGGCATGCGCACCGCCGTGTCGCTCGTGCCGGAGCCGGTCGCCGCGGCCGCCCACTTCGCTTCCTTCCCCGGCAAGGCGCTCGCACCGGGGCAGGCGCTCGCCGTGTACGACCTCGGCGCGGGCACGTTCGACGTCGCGGTCGTCGGCGCCACCCAGAACGGGTACGCGGTGCTCGCCGAAGACGGTCTTCCCGACCTCGGCGGCCTCGACGTCGACCAGGCGCTGCTGGTGCACGTCGGACGCGAGGTCTCGCACAAGGACCCGCAGCGCTGGCAGCGCCTCCTGCGCCCGGAGTCGACGCCGGACCGGCGGACCCGGCGCGCGCTGCAGGAGGACGTGAAGGCCGCGAAGGAGGCGCTGTCCCGGCACCCGCAGACCGAGGTGCCGATGCCGGAGCCGTTCACCGACGTGCTGGTCACGCGCGCGGAACTGGAGGCGCTCGTCCGCCCCGCGATGCTGCGCAGCGTCGAGCTGCTGGCCAGGACCGTCCGCTCGGCCGGGCTCGCGCCGGAGCGGCTCGCCGGGATCTACCTCGTCGGCGGGTCGAGCAGGCTCCCGCTGGTCGGCACCATGATCGCGGAGAAGATCGGCGTCGTGCCCGGCAGCCTCGACCAGCCGGAAACCGCCGTCGCGCTCGGCGCGCACCACGTGGCTTCCGACGGCATCAGCATGCGCACCCAGAACGTCGACGGGCAGGTCGCGGCCACCGGCACCGGCGCGCATCCGATGGGACCGGCGCAGACCGGCCCGCACGCCCCGCCGCCGCAGGTCGCGTCGGTGCCGGGGACCCAGTCCGGGCCGTACGGCATGCCGAGCGGGGCGTACCCGCCGCCGTCCTACCCGCCGAGCGGCCCCCAGCAGGCGCTCGGCGGCCAGCAGCAACCGGCGCCGTCGAACTTCCCGTCCGGTTTCCCCTCGGTGACGAAGGAAGAGGAGAAGAAACCGGCCGGGAACCGGAAGAAGATCATCATCGGCGCGGTGGCCGCGGTCGTCGTGCTGCTCGCCGCCGGTGCCGCGTACTTCCTCTGGCCGAGCTCGTCCTCGGGCACCACCTACACCGCGGACCAGTGCCAGAAACCGGGCGCGCCCGAGGACAAGGGCTTCACCGGGTGCCTGCGCCAGCTCGCCGGGAAGGTGCCGGACAACGGCCAGTGCAACCCCGGCACCGGCAACGCGGCCATCGCACCGCCCGCCAACGAGAACTTCGGGGTCAGCGTGACCTGCTCGACCCCCGCGCTGGCCGGCGCACAGGTCACCTACATCCACGGCACTTCGCAGGACGCGCTCAAGGAGTACTCGGACCGGCTGCTCGCCTCCACCAAGGCGGAGCAGGTGCAGGCGCAGTGGAAGGGCAACGGCCTCGACGGCACGTACTCGTCCTCGGCGGGCGCGACCTCGTCGGTGCTGGTCTTCCGGGTCGGCGACCGGCCGATGATCGGCGTGCTCTACCAGACCAAGGGCACCGACCAGCAGGGCACCGCGTCCGAACTCGCTGACTACTTCGAAAAGAACATCCAGCCGGGCGACGCGAGCTGAATGCCCCGAAAGTGGCTTTCGGGGACGTAGACGCCCCGAAAGCCACTTTCGGGGCATGCAACCAACTGGATCAGCGGCGGCGGTTGTTCCGCAGTATCACCACGAGCACCGCCACCAGCGACGCGGCGGACACGACACCGAGCCCGATCGAACCCCACGCCGGGATTGCCGCTTCCGCCAGGAACATGCCCCGATGCTACCCGCGCGTGTCGCGGCGGTGCTCGTGCCGGACGCCGGTGGGCACGGCCTACGCTGGAGCCGATGCGAATCACGGTGTTCCGGCGGTTGATGGCGGAAGAGTTCGGGCCGCGCAGGGCGGAAACCCTGTCCAAGGACTACGTCATGAGCGGGCTCGGCGGGCGCACCGTCGAGCAGGCGCTCAAGGCCGGTGTCTCGGCCAAGGAGATCTGGCAGGAGGTCTGCACGACGTTCGACGTGCCCCCCGAGCGGCGGTAGCGGCCCGAAACCCTACCGCAAGGGCGTGTCACTCCCAGCCTCGAACACGTGTTCGGCTACGATGTTGTGCACATCGGGGTCAGTCATCCACAGATCGCCACACCCGGCCCGGAATTGTCGGTCCCCGCCCGTAGCGTCGGACCGGCAAGCAGACAACCGAACCAAGCCCACAGGCACCACGACCAACGAGGTGGACTCCAATGCCCCCAGCAGCACCGGACAAGGACAAGGCACTCGAGCTGGCGCTCGCCCAGATCGACAAGCAGTACGGCAAGGGGTCGGTGATGCGCCTCGGCGATGAGGGGCGCGCCCCCATCGCGGTCATCCCCACCGGTGCGATCGCGCTCGACGTCGCGCTCGGCATCGGCGGCCTGCCGCGCGGCCGCGTGGTGGAGATCTACGGCCCGGAATCCTCCGGTAAGACCACGGTCGCGCTGCACGCGGTGGCCAACGCGCAGCGCAACGGCGGTATCGCCGCGTTCGTCGACGCGGAGCACGCGCTCGACCCCGAGTACGCCAAGGCGCTCGGCGTCGACACCGACGCGCTGCTCGTCTCCCAGCCGGACACCGGCGAGCAGGCGCTGGAGATCGCGGACATGCTGATCCGCTCCGGCGCGCTCGACATCCTGGTCATCGACTCGGTGGCCGCGCTTGTGCCCCGCGCCGAGATCGAGGGCGAGATGGGCGACTCGCACGTCGGCCTCCAGGCCAGGCTGATGAGCCAGGCGCTGCGGAAGCTCACCGGCGCGCTGTCCAACTCCGGCACCACCGCGGTCTTCATCAACCAGCTCCGCGAGAAGGTCGGCGTCATGTTCGGCTCCCCGGAGACCACCACCGGTGGTAAGGCGCTGAAATTCTACGCCTCCGTCCGGCTCGACGTGCGCCGCATCGAGACCCTCAAGGACGGCGGCGAGCCCGTCGGCAACCGCACCAGGGTCAAGGTCGTCAAGAACAAGGTCGCGCCGCCGTTCAAGCAGGCCGAGTTCGACATCCTCTACGGCCAGGGCGTCTCCCGCGAGGGCTCGCTCATCGACATGGGCGTCGACCAGGGCATCGTCCGCAAGTCCGGCGCCTGGTACACCTACGAGGGCGACCAGCTCGGGCAGGGCAAGGAGAACGCGCGGAAGTTCCTGCGCGAGAACCCCGACATCGCCAACGAGATCGAGAAGCGCATCAAGGAGAAGCTCGGCATCGGCCCCCAGCTCGACGCCGAAGAGACCGCGGCGGTTCCGGCACCGGTCGACTTCTGAATGGCAGGGTTTTGGGGTGAGCTGTGTTCGCGGAACACGCTCACCTGAGCCCGCCATTCAGGTGCTGACCCGGGGGGCGACCCCCCGGACCCCCGCGGTGCGAGCTCCTCACCCTGACGGGCGCTGGGCGCGTTGATCGGTGACCAGCGTCCGGCTGCGCTTTCGGGATGAGCGTGATCGGCATCTGGCGCGCTTTCTTGGTGACCGGTGTCCGGTTTGTGTTTGTGGGTGGGAAGTTGGCCGGGAAAAGGATTTGATCGGAGGGGAGATTTGTGGCGGGGCGGAAGGTGGATCTGGAGGAACTGGGGCCTCGGGAGCGGGTGGCGGCGGCGAAGGGGGTGTGCTTCGACCTGCTGGCGGCGCGGCCCCGTACCAAGGACGAGCTGCGGCAGGCCTTGCGCCGCAAGGGGTTCGACGAGGAAACCCGCGAGACGATCCTCGGCAAGCTCGACCACGCCGGGCTCGTCGACGACGCGGCGTTCGCCGAGTCCTGGGTGCGGTCCCGGCACACCCACCAAGGCCTCGCCCGTTCCGCACTCGTCGCCGAGCTCAAGCGCAAAGGCGTCGACGGCGAAACCGCGGTCGAAGCGGCGGGTGAGGTCGACCGAGAGGCCGAGGAGCAGCGCGCCCGCGAACTCGTGCGCAAGAAGCTCGGCAGCATGACCACCCTCGACGAGCAGACCGTCACCCGGCGGCTGCTCGGCATGCTGGCCCGCAAGGGATATCCGCAAGGGCTCGCCTACCAGGTCATCCGGGAAACGCTTCGCGACGTCGGCGCCGAGTCGACCCTCCTCGACGACGCCGTCAGCGACTGACCGGAGCACGACAACCTTGTCAGGTAACCCCTGACGCGCGTAAGGTTCTTCCTGACACGAGGAGGAACCCGATGGCCGACGTCAAAGAAAAGCCCGCGATCGCGAGCTGCTCGTTCTGCCGCAAACCGAACAGTGAAGTGGAAAAGCTCGTGGCCGGGCCCGGCGTGTTCATCTGCGACGGGTGCGTGACACTGGCGGCCCGCGTCATCGCCGACGCGAGCACTGTGTCCACTTCGGACTCCCCGGTGGCGCCGTGGGACGTCGAGATGTCACTCGACGCGGTGCTCGCGACACTCGGTTCCGTTGCGGCGGCGGGGGAACAGGCCGAGCGCAACCTCGCCATCTGGGTCGCGAAGGCGCGGTCACTGGGCGGCACTTGGTCGCAGATCGGGCAGGCGCTCGGCATGGCGCGGCAATCGGCCTGGGAACGGTTCGCGGCCGAGGACTGACCCGCGGCAACTGCCGGAGTCGCGCGGCGCCGCCTTGGGTGCGGGCCGCGCGACTACAACGCGGCGGCCTCCCTGGCGAGCGTCTCGATGCGGGCGAAGTCCTTCGCCGCCACGGCATCCTTCGGCGTGAGCCAGGAACCGCCGACGCAGCCCACGTTCGGCAGCGCCAGGTAGCGCGGCGCGCTTTCCGGGGTGATCCCGCCCGTCGGGCAGAAGCGGAGCGAAGGCAGCGGGCCGGCGATCGACTTCAGGTAGTCCACGCCGCCGCTGGCTTCAGCGGGGAAGAACTTCAGCGCGCTCAGCCCGCGTTCGGAGAGCCGCATCGCTTCCGAAACGGTGCTCGCGCCGGGGAGGAACGGCAGCCCGGTGCCGAAGGCGGCGTCGAGCACGCTGTCCGTGCAGCCGGGGGTCACCAGGAACGCGGCGCCCGCGTCGGCGGCCTGCTTGGCCTGGCCGGGGGTGGTGACCGTGCCCGCGCCGACGGTGATACCCGGCACCTCGGCGGCGACCCGCTCGATCGCGGCCAGCGCGGCCGGGGTGCGCAGGGTCAGCTCGATGACCTCGACGCCGCCCGCGAGCAGGGCCTTCGCCAGCGGGACCGCGTCCGCGGCGTCGTCCACCACGACCACGGGCATCACGGGGGACAACGCGAGCAGGTCGGGACCGGTCGTCACGGGTAGTACCTCCTGTATCGGGCCTGCATCGGGTTCAGGCCAGGCTCTGCTGCGACTCGGACGGGTGCGCCGGGCGGCCGAAGTGCTCCGGTGTCACCGCGCCGAACACGCTCGCACCCTGATCCGCCGGTCCGACCGCCCGCCGCAGCGCGGCGAACAGCTCACGACCGGTGCCGGTCCAGGATGCCTCCTCGGGCGGGCCGTCCACCAGCTCGCGCGACGCGAGTTCGGTCGCACTCACCAGCACGTCCAGCTCGCCCGTGGTGGCGTCGAGCTGGACGAGATCGCCGTCCCGCACGCGCGCCACCGGGCCACCGGCCGCGGCTTCCGGGGTCAGCTGGATCGCGGCCGGGATCTTGCCGGAGGCGCCCGACATCCGGCCGTCGGTGACCAGAGCCACCCGGTGGCCGCGGTCCATCAGCACGCCGAGCGCGGGCGTGAGCCCGTGCAGCTCGGGCATCCCGTTCGCGCGCGGGCCCTGGTCGCGGATAACCACGACCACATCGCGGTCCAGCTCGCCCGCCTTGAACGCGCGGTCGAAGCCCTCCTGGGTGGTGAACACGCGGGCGGGCGCGCGCACCACGCGGTGCTCCGGCGCGACCGCGGACACCTTCAGCACGGCGCTGCCGAGGTTCCCGGTGAGCATCCGCAGCCCGCCGTCGGGGGCGAACGGGTTCGACACGGGACGCAGCACGGATTCGTCGAGGCTGCGGGTCTCGACCTCGCGCCACCCGAGTTTCCCTTGCCGCAGAACAGGTTCCGCGCGATACCGGTGCAGCCCGGTGCCCGCGACGGTGCGCACGTCGGGGTGCAGGAGGCCCGCGTCGAGCAGTGTGCCGACGAGGAACTGGACACCGCCGGCGGCGTGGAAGTGGTTGATGTCGGCGCTGCCGTTCGGGTAGACGTTCGCGAGCAGCGGCACGACGAGCGAAAGCTCGTCGAAATCGTCCCAGGTGAGCTGGATCCCGGCCGCCGCGGCGATCGCGACGAGGTGCATGGTGTGGTTCGTCGACCCGCCCGTGGCGAGCAGCGCGACCACGCCGTTGACCACGGCGCGCTCGTCGACCACTTCGGCCACCGGCGTGTACTCCTCGCCGCGCGACAACGCGACGGCACGTCGCCCCGCTTCCTCGGTGAGCGCGCGGCGCAGCGGGGAACCCGGCTGGACGAAGCTGGCACCGGGCAGGTGCAGGCCCATCACCTCGACCACCATCTGGTTCGAGTTCGCGGTGCCGTAGAAGGTGCACGTGCCCGCCGAGTGGTACGACGCCGCTTCCGCGTCGAGGAGGTCTTCCCTGGTGGCCTTGCCCTCGGCGTAGAGCTGGCGGATCCGGGACTTCTCCTTGTTGGGCAGCCCGGAGTTCATCGGGCCCGCGGGCACCAGCACCGCGGGCAGGTGCCCGAAGGACAGCGCGCCGATCAGCAGTCCCGGCACGATCTTGTCGCACACTCCGAGCAGCAGCGTCGCGTCGAACATGTCGTGGGACAGCGCGATCGCGGTCGACATGGCGATCACCTCGCGGCTGAACAGCGACAGCTCCATCCCGGCGCGGCCCTGCGTGATCCCGTCGCACATCGCGGGCACTCCGCCCGCGAACCGCGCCACCCCACCGGCTTCCCGGACCGATGCCTTGAGCCAGGCGGGGTATTCGTGCATCGGCTGGTGCGCGGACAGCATGTCGTTGTAGGAGGACACGATCGCGACGCCGGGCATCCGCAGTTCGCGCAGCGCCTTCTTGTCGGCGCCTTCCGCGGCGGCGAATCCGTGCGCGAGGTTGCTGCACGCGAGGCCGCGGCGAACCGGGCCTTCCTCGTGCGCGGCGGCGGTGCGGGCGAGGTAGGCGGACCGCGTCTCGGCGCTCCTCGCGGCGATGCGGGCGGTGACTTCGGCGACGACGGGGTGAACCGGGGGCATGGCGAGCTTCGTCCTCCTCGCGGCGCGCGAACGGAAGAAGCACCGAAAAGCCGCGCGCCTTGTGGGTCTGGCCGACGGCAGCGCTGACGTGGCTCGGTCGTGACAACGGCCACAGTACCCAAGAAATCCCTGGTTTCAAAATCGATACAGATAGCCGGTAGACGTGACCCCCGTCACGCGCTGTAGGGGTGGTGTGCTACTTGTCACACAGCACACAGCACGGCACAGTCGAACCAGCGGCTGCGATCTGTTAGACGGCCGTGCTCCCGAACGACGCGGAGGTACGCATGCCCACCACCACGGAACTGGTCGAACTTCGGCGCACCCTAGGGCAACTGAGGCAGTGCGTCGGCGCGTTGCGTGCCCGCTACGGCGAAGCGTCCTCGGTGCGACGCCTCGCGAACGACCTGGAACGGCTCGAGATCGACGCGGGCGAACTGGACCAGGCGCCGGTGCCCGCGCAGGCGAAGCCGGACGACCGCGCGAACGTCGTCGTGGTCCCCGATACCCCGTACGACCCAGCGCTATGGCAAGGCGCCGACGACGAAGGTGTCGGCGGCTACCAGCGTGACCAGCGTTGAGCGCGCCGGCTCGTAACGAGGCGAGCCAGGCGGGCACCGGCGTCCGGGCCCCGTCGAGGGCCCGGATCGCCGAGAAGACGCTGCGCACCGACCGGTGGTGGCTTTCGCCGCTGCTGACCACCGCGGGCCTCGCCACGTTCGTCATCTACGCGACGATCCGCTCGTTCGTCCGCACCGCGTACTGGGTCGAGGACTACCACTACCTGACGCCGTTCTACTCGCCGTGCGTCTCGGCGTCCTGCGTGCCGGGTTCGAGCCACTTCGGACACTGGTTCGGCGAACTGCCGTCGTGGATCCCGCTCGGCTTCATCGTGCTGCCGTTCCTGCTCGGCTTCCGGCTCACCTGCTACTACTACCGCAAGGCCTACTACCGCTCGGTGTGGATGTCGCCGCCCGCGTGCGCGGTGGCGGAGCCGCACGCGAAGTACACCGGCGAGACCAAGCTGCCGCTGATCATCCAGAACGTGCACCGCTACTTCTTCTACGTCGCGGTGCTCGTGTCACTGGTGAACACCTACGACGCGATCACGGCGTTCCACGGCAAGGGCGGCGGGTTCGGCTTCGGCCTCGGCAACATCATCCTGCTCGGCAACGTGATCCTGCTGTGGGCCTACACGCTTTCCTGCCATTCGTGCCGGCACGTCACCGGCGGCAGGCTCAAGCACTTCTCGAAGCATCCGGCGCGGTACTGGATGTGGACGCAGATCACGAAGCTCAACACGCGGCACATGCCGCTCGCGTGGACCACGCTCGGCACCCTGGTCCTGACGGACCTCTATGTCATGCTCGTGGCCAGCGGCGCGATCGCGGATCTGCGCTTCGTGAACTGACCGGAACTCGCGGCACCCCAACGGACAACGGCGTCAACAAAGGTGGCTTCATTCATGACCGAGGTCGAACGGCACAGCTACGACGTGGTGGTGATCGGTGCGGGCGGTGCTGGCCTGCGCGCGGTCATCGAGGCGCGGGAGCGCGGTCTCAGCGTCGCGGTGGTGTGCAAGTCGTTGTTCGGCAAGGCGCACACGGTGATGGCGGAGGGCGGCTGCGCCGCGTCGATGGGCAACGCCAACGCCAACGACAACTGGCAGGTGCACTTCCGCGACACCATGCGCGGCGGGAAGTTCCTCAACAACTGGCGCATGGCCGAGCTGCACGCGAAGGAGGCGCCGGACAGGGTATGGGAGCTGGAGACCTACGGCGCCCTGTTCGACCGCACCAAGGACGGCAGGATCAGCCAGCGCAACTTCGGCGGGCACACCTACCCGAGGCTCGCGCACGTCGGTGACCGCACCGGACTCGAGCTGATCCGCACCATGCAGCAGAAGATCGTTTCGCTGCAGCAGGAGGATTTCGCGAAGTACGGCGACTACGAGGCGCGGGTGAAGGTCTTCGCCGAGTGCACCGTCACCGAACTGCTCAAGGACGGCGAGAAGATCTCCGGCGCGTTCGGGTACTGGCGCGAGTCCGGCCGGTTCATCCTGTTCGAAACGCCCGCGGTCGTGCTGGCCACCGGCGGCATCGGGAAGTCGTTCAAGGTCACCTCGAACTCGTGGGAGTACACCGGTGACGGGCACGCGCTGGCACTGCGCGCGGGCGCGAACCTGATCAACATGGAGTTCGTGCAGTTCCACCCGACCGGCATGGTGTGGCCGCCGAGTGTGAAGGGCATCCTGGTCACCGAAGGCGTGCGCGGTGACGGCGGCGTGCTGAAGAACTCCGACGGCAAGCGCTTCATGTTCGAGTACGTGCCGGACGTGTTCAAAGGTCAGTACGCGGACAGCGAGGAAGAGGCCGATCGCTGGTACGCCGACGCCGACAACAACCGGCGCACCCCGGACCTGCTGCCGCGCGACGAGGTGGCCCGCGCGATCAACTCGGAGGTCAAGGAGGGCAGGGGATCGCCGCACGGCGGCGTTTTCCTCGACATCGCCTCGCGCATGCCCGCCGAGGAGATCCGGCGGCGGCTGCCGTCGATGCACCACCAGTTCAAGGAACTCGCCGACGTCGACATCACGAAGGAGCCGATGGAGGTCGGCCCGACCTGCCACTACGTGATGGGCGGGATCGAGGTCGACCCGGACAGCGCTTCCTCGACGGTGCAAGGACTTTTCGCGGCGGGGGAGTGCTCCGGCGGGATGCACGGGTCGAACCGGCTCGGTGGCAACTCGCTGTCGGATCTGCTGGTGTTCGGCCGCAGGGCGGGGCTCGGCGCGGCGGACTACGTGGACTCGCTGGAAAAGCGGCCAGAGGTAAGCCAGTCCGATGTGGACAATGCGGCGAAGGTCGCGCTCGCGCCGTTCGAACGGGACCCGGTGCGCAACCCCTACACCGTGCACGCGGAACTGCAGCAGACCATGAACGACCTGGTCGGCATCATCCGCAAGGCGGAGGAGATGTCGAGCGCGCTCGAGCGGCTCGGCGAGCTGAAGGAGCAGGCCGCGGTCGTCGGCGTCGAAGGGCACCGGCAGTTCAACCCCGGCTGGCACCTCGCGCTCGACCTGCGCAACATGCTGCTCGTCAGCGAGTGCGTGGCGAAGGCGGCGCTGCAGCGGACGGAGAGCCGCGGCGGGCACACCCGCGACGACTTCCCGAAGATGGATTCGAAGTGGCGCAACACCTTGCTGGTGTGCGCCGCCGACGGGGACGGTGTCTCGGTGACGCCGAAGGAACAGCTGCAGCTCCGCCAGGACCTGCTGGAGCTGTTCGAGGTCACCGAACTGGAGAAGTACTACACCGAACCGGAGATCGCGACGCACCCGGAAAGGAAGGCGTAGCCCATGAGTTACAAGGGTCAGTTCCGGGTGTGGCGGGGCGACATCGACGGCGGCGGGCTCGAGGACTTCGAGGTCGAGGTCAACGAGGGCGAGGTCGTACTCGACATCATCCACCGCCTGCAGGCGACGCAGGCACCCGATCTCGCGGTGCGGTGGAACTGCAAGGCGGGCAAGTGCGGGTCGTGCTCGGCGGAGATCAACGGCAAGCCGCGCCTGCTGTGCATGACGCGGATGTCGGTGTTCTCCGAGTCCGAAACGATCACGGTGACGCCGATGCGGACGTTCCCGGTGATCCGGGATCTCGTCACGGACGTGTCGTTCAACTACACGAAGGCACGCGAAATCCCGTCGTTCACGCCACCGGAGGGCCTGAAGCCCGGCGAGTACCGGATGCAGCAGGTCGATGTCGAGCGCTCGCAGGAGTTCCGCAAGTGCATCGAATGCTTCCTGTGCCAGAACACCTGCCACGTGGTGCGCGACCACGAGGAGAACAAGGCCGCCTTCGCCGGGCCGCGGTACCTGATGCGGGTCGCCGAGCTGGAGATGCACCCGCTCGACGTGGCGGACCGGCGTGACCAGGCGCAGGAGGAGCACGGTCTCGGGCTGTGCAACATCACCAAGTGCTGCACCGACGTGTGCCCCGAGCACATCCACATCACCGACAACGCGCTCATCCCGATGAAGGAGCGCGTCGCCGACCGCAAGTACGACCCGATCGTCTGGCTCGGCAACAAGCTGTTCCGGCGCAAGGAGAACTGACGCACGATCACTGGGGAGACAAATGAAAAGGACGACCAAGCGGCGGCTTTCCGCGCTCGCGGCCGTGGCGCTGGTGAGCGCGCCGGTCGCGCCCGCGAGTGCGGCGCCCGGGTTCGGCGTGTGGCGGGGCGTCTGGGCGAGCGCGCCGCAGGCCCCCGATCCGGGGAACTGGTCGGGCACCGGTTTCGCCGGGCAGACCGTGCGCCAGGTGGTGTGGGTCAGCGCGGGTGGCGCGGTCGTGCGGATCCACCTGTCCAACACCTACGGAGGCGCGCCGCTGCCGGTCGCGGGCGCCACCCTCGGGCGCAGTGGTGGCGGTGCCGCCGCGGAATCCGTGCGGGCGCTGACGTTTCGGGGCCGCGCGGCGACGGTGATCCCGGCGGGCGGCGAACTCGTCAGCGATCCCGCCTTCTTTCCGTTGGCACCACTGGACAAGCTCGTGGTCACGCTGTCGTTCACCGCGCCGACCGGACCGGTGACCCAGCACCCGTTCGGTGGCGCCCTCGCGTACCGGGCGCAAGGGAACCATCTCGCCGACACCTCGGCGGAGGCGTTCACGGAGACTTCGCGCGCCGGATATCTCCTCACCGGGGTCGACGCGCTGGGGCCGTTCACCCGTGCCGCGGTGGTGGCTTTCGGCGACTCGATCACCGACGGTTTCGCGTCCACTTTCGGCGCGGGCAACGGGTATCCGGACGAACTGGCGGAACGGCTGCACGGCCGGTTCGGCGTGCTGAACGAGGGAATCGGCAGCAACTTCCTGCTCACCGACTACCCCGGCGGCGGCGAGGCCGGGGTCAAGCGGTTCGCCCGCGACGTCGTGGCGCGGCCGGGGGTGCGTTCGGTGATCGTCCTGGAAGGCATCAACGACATCGGCGCCAGCGACGAAAGCCTCACCGTGCGGAAGCTGGTGGACGGGCAGCGTGCGCTGATCGAAATGGCGCGTGCCAACGGAATCAGGGCGATCGGCGGCACGGTCATCCCGTTCGAAGGCTCACCGCGGTACACCGCGCACCGCGAGGCGTTGCGGAACGGGCTCAACGCGTGGATCCGCGATTCCGGTGCCTACGACGCGGTCGCCGATTTCGACCGCGCGCTGGCCGATCCGGCGAACCCGCACCGCATCCGCCCCGGCTACGACAGCGGCGATCACATCCACCCCGGCGACACCGGCTACCACGCGATGGCCGAAGCGGTGGCCCCGGCGACGCTCTGAGCCGATCTCCGACGCGGCGGGGAGTGCGCCGCTAGATTCCCCGAAGGCCACCTTCGGGGAATCTAGCGTCACTTTCTCGGCCCTCGCGGGCGTGCGGGCACGGCTGTGCATGCCCCGAAGGTGGCCTTCGGGGCGCTAGACGCCGCGAATCCACCCCTCGCACGCTCGACCGCCGCGACGCGCGTGTCCCGAAAGTCACCTTCCGGGCTAGATGCTGCCGCTGAACCGTTCCTGGCCCAGTACGGCGAGGAGCTGGAGCTTGTCGTGCCCCTCGGTGCCGGGGGCCGCGGTGAGCACGAGCAGCGCCTGCGACTGGTCCTCGGTGAACAGTGCCTGGCAGTCGAGTTCGATCGCGCCCAGTTCGGGGTGCAGGAGCACCTTGTGGTCCTCGAAGCGCTTGACCACCTCGTGCCGTTCCCACAGTCCGGCGAACTCCGCGCTGGCGTTCCGCAAGGTCCGCACCAGTTCACCGGCGGGGGAGTTCGGGCCCATCGCCCCGTGCGCGGCACGCAGGTTCGCGACCTGGGCACGGCTTTGCCGGTCACGATCGTTTTCCGGGTACAGGCGCCGTTCGCCGGGATCGGTGAACCAGCGGTAGACCTCGCTGCGGGCCAGTCCCCGGTAGCCGGAGCGGTCGCCGAGCAGGGCGCGGGCCAGGTCGTTCTGCACCAGCGTTTCGCCGAGGTTCGACAGGATCAGCGCCGGCGTGTCGGTGAGCCGGTCCAGCACCCGCAGGAGCGCCGGTGCCACGTGCGTCGCCGCCATCACCGACGCGGGCGCGTTGTGCCCGGCCACCCGGAACAGGTAGTCGCGCTCGTCGGCGGTGAGCCGCAGCGCCCTGGCGAGCGCGCTGAGCAGCTGGGCGCTCGGCTGCGGCCCGCGGCGCTGTTCGAGCCGGGTGTAGTAGTCGGTCGACATCCCGGCGAGCCCGGCGACCTCCTCGCGGCGGAGGCCGGGGGTGCGGCGGCGCGCGCCGGTGGGCAGCCCGAGATCCTCCGGCCGCAGTGCTTCGCGGCGGAGGCGCAGGAAGTTCGCCAGTTCCGGTCGATCCATGGCGCCCAGTATGGGACGCGCACCCGTGACCAGCCAGGGATCGCGAATCCCCCGATAAGCGCTCTCTGCCTCCGCCCCGCCCCTGGGGTGAAACTCGAGGCATGGACATCTCCGGAAACACGATCTTCATTCCCGGCTCGACCAGCGGCATCGGCCTCGCCCTCGCGGTCGAGCTGCAGGCGAAGGGCAACACGGTCATCGTCGGCGGGCGCCGCACCGAACTGCTCGAGCGCATCGCCGCCGAGCACCCCGGTCTCGACACCGTGCGAATCGACACCGCTGATCCCGCGAGCATCGAAGCGGCCACCAAGGAGGTGCTGGCGCGGCACCCCGGCCTGAACGTGCTGGTGCCGATGGCGGGCATCATGCGCGTCGAGGACTGGCACCGGCCCGAGTCGTTCCTGGACTCGGCGGAGTCGATCGTCACCACCAACGTGCTCGGCCCGATCCGGCTCATCGCCGCGTTCATCGAGCACCTGCGGGCCCAGCCGGACGCCACCATCCTCACGGTCTCGTCGGGACTGGCGTTCGCGCCGCTGAAGGTCACGCCCAGCTACAACGCCTCGAAGGCGGCGATCCACATGCTCAGCGAGTCGATCAGGCTGCAACTGGCCGACACGAGCGTGCGGGTCGTCGAACTCCTGCCGCCCGCCGTGCGCACCGACCTGATGCCGGGCCAGGCGGAAAGCGAGTTCGCGATGCCGCTCGACGAGTTCGTCGACGAGGTCGTCACGTTGCTGGAACAGCAGCCGGACGCCACCGAGATCCAGGTGGAGCGGGTCAAGTTCCTCCGCTACGGAGAGGTTCGCGGCGACTACGACCAGGTTGTCGCCACCCTGAACGCCGCTGACCCGCACGGCGACTAGGGCGTGCACTTCCTCGCGCTGAAGACGGCGAACGGCGGGTCGGCGAGCAGCGCGGCCCAGTAGTCACGGCCGCGTTCCAGCAACGCCTCGGGCGGCACGATCGCGTCGTGCCGTTCGAGGTCGGTGAGCCCGGCGCGCACGAGCGCCGCTTCGACGACGCCACGGCACAGCACGAAGTCCTCGAACTCGACCGCCGGATCGGCCCTGACCAGTGTGGTCACCGCCAGCCGATGGTCGGAGGCGGCGCCCTCGGTGACGGAAAACCCGTACCGCTCCTGGGTTTCCGACTGGTTTCGCTCGGCGACCAGCACGACCAGGGTGCCTCCCGCGGCGAGGTTCGCGGTGAGCCCGCGAAGAACGCGATCCAGCTCGTCCTCGTCCTCAGTGGCCCCGAGCACCCTGATCGCGACCACGATGTCGAACTTTCCCAGTACCGGCAGGGAAAACAGGGCGTGCGTCTCGTACGACACGCCTTCGGGGTCGTGTTCTTCGATGTTCTGGGCACGCGAAACGAGTTCCCGTGCCGGGTCGACGCCGACCACCCTGCCCGCGCCGAGCGCGCGGTACGCGCGGGGGTACCGGCCGGTGCCACAGCCCACGTCTAGCACCGAACGGCCGCGGATGTCGGGCAGCGCGGCGAGGACCGTGCCCTGTTCCGCCTGCCCCAGCGGGAGGTGCCACGTGCGTTCGTGCGGTCTTCCCGGCATCAGCGCCCCCCGAAGTCCACTCCGAGTCCGCCAGGACAGTAGCCCTCGCGCGCCACACTGGCAGCCGCCGTTCAGAGCATCGCGTCCACCGAGGACGGGGAGAACACCTCATCGGCGACCAGACCCGCGAGCCCGGCGAGGGTGGTGTTTTCGCCGCCCGCGCACGCTTCCACGCTCAGCCCGTCGACGGCGCTGGTGTGCGCGCCCGCGTCGACGACTTCCCGCAGCCCCGCGACGAACGGGTCGAGCACCCCGATCGCGCCGCCGATCCGGACCAGCCGGGGGTTGACGATCGTGACCACGGTGGCGAGCACGGTGCCGACGAGCTTGCCCGCGTCGGCCACCGCGCGCACCGCGACCCGATCGCCCGCGCGCACGCGGCGCACGACATCGGCCGCGGAGCGCACCCCGTGCGGCCGGAGATCGCGCACCACGGCCCTGCCGCTCGCGATGGCCGACACGCAGCCGCGCCGCCCGCAGTCGCAGCGCCGGTCGTCGCCTTCGATCCGGATGTGCCCGATTTCGCCGGCGCACCCGGTTTCGCCGCGGTGCACGCGCCCGGAGATCACCATGCCCGCGCCGATCCCGGTGCCGACCTTCACCCCGACGAGCGCGGATTCGGGGCGGCCCAGCGCGCAGTAGGCGCCGAAGGTGAGCGCGTTCGCGTCGTTTTCGAGCACCACCGGCACGTTTAGCGTGGACGCGAACCCGGCGCGCAGGTCGACACCCGTCCAGCCGGGCATGGTCGGCGGCGCGATGGTCGTGCCGCGTCCGTGGTCAAGCTGGCCCGGCACGCTGAGGCCGACCGCGCACAGGCTCGCCCGTGAGCCGGAGTCCGCGAGCAGCCGCGTGCCCGCGCCGAGCAGCCGCGCGAGCGCGTCGGCGGGCGGTTCTTTCGGCGGCATCGGGTGTTCGGACCGCGCCAGCACGGCGCCGCGCAGGTCGGTGACCGCGAGCGTGGCGTGGCTCTGGCCGATTTCCGCGACGAGCGCGGTCCGCCCGATGTCGTCGACGGCGAGCGTTTCGGCGGGCCTGCCGCCGCTGGACGCGCGATATCCGGCCTGCCGCAGCAACCCGAGCCTGCCGAGCGCGTCGAGCCGTTCCACCATGGTGACGCGGGAGATCCCGACGCGGTCCTGGAGTTCCTGCCGGGTCATCGGCCCGTGCGCGCGGAGCACCGCGAGCACGTGGCCGGGCGAAGTGGTCGCCAGCACCGGATTGACACCTCCCTCGTCCGGACTTATGTTCAGTTCCCGAACAGAAGGGTAGACCAACCCGGGGGAGCAGGGATGCGGTCGGTGTCGCGGCGGGCGGTGCTCGCGGGTGCGCTCGGCGCGTTCGCTGGCGGCTGCACCGGGTTCGCGACCACGGGCACGACCGGGATGGTGTTCCTGTCCACCCAGTTCCGGCCGGTCGCCGAGGCGGAGCGGTTCCGCGGCGTGCTCGCGCGCACGGTGCCGGACCAGGTTTCCTACGTGACGGTGGAGGAGGGGCCGTTCGCCACGCAGGTGCGCAGCCAGGTCGACGCGGGTGCCACGCGGGTCGGCCTGCTCGGCGGCGTGCACGGCGATCTCGCGCCGCTCGCGGGTGGCTACCTCGAAGACGTCACCGCGGTCGCGGACGGCTTGCGCGACCGCGGTTTCTCGGCCGAGCACCTGGCGCTCGCGAAGGTTGGCACCGATCGCGCGTGGTACGTGCCGTGGGCACAGGCGACGTTCGTCCTCGCCGCGCACGCCGACGCGCTGCAGCACCTCCCGCCCGGTGCCGACGTCGACGCGCTGAGCTACGACCAGTTCCTGGACTGGGCGATCGCGGCGCGCCGCGCGAACGGCAACCGGCCGGTGCTCGGGCTGCCCGCCGGGCCGAAGGGACTGCTGCACCGGTTCCTTCAGGGATATCTGCTGCCCTCGTTCACCGGCGGGCAGATCACCGCGTTCCGGTCGCCGGAGGCGGTGCGCGCGTGGCAGTACCTCCGCGAGCTGTGGGCGAACTGCGCCCCGGCGAGCACCACCTACGACTTCATGCAGGAACCGCTGGCCGCGCGGGAGGTCTCGATCGCGTGGGACCACGTGGTGCGGCTGGCTTCGGCGCCCGAACGCGATCCGGCGAACTGGCGAATGGCGCCAGCGCCGCGCGGGAACGCCGGGCTCGGGTACATGGCGGTCGTGCTCGGGCTCGCGATCCCCAAGGGCAGTACCGATCCCGAGCTGGCGAAGAAGGTCATCGGCGCGTTCTCGCGTCCGCAGGCGCAGGCGGATCTCTTGCGCGCCAACGGGTTCTTCCCCGTGCTGAGCGGCGACCTTCCCGACGGCCTGCCGCCCGCGATCACGTTGCAGGCGGCCGCGGTCGGGCGCCAGCGCCGCGCCGCCGGTGCGATCCTGTCGCTGCCGCCGGTCGGCCTCGGTAGCCGCGAAGGCGAGGTCACCAAGGCGTTCAAGGACAGCTTCCGGTCCATCATCCTCGACGGCGCCGATATCCAGTCCACATTGGACGCGCAGGCCAAGGTGCTGAACGGGGTGCTCGCCGATCTCAGAACCCCGTGCTGGGCACCGGATCCGCCGTCACCGGTCTGCGAGGTGGCCTAGATGGGGGCCGTTCGCCGGTTTTCGGGGTCGCCGTGGCTGTTGCTGTTGCCCTCGATCGTGCTGCTTGTCCTGCTCTTCGGGTGGCCGCTCGCCCAGGGCGTGCTCGCGGCGTTCCGCGACGGTGACGGGTTCACGCTCGCGCACTGGGAACGGCTCTTCGGCGACCCGTACTTCCTGCGGGCGCTGCGCAACACGGTGCTGCTGATCGTGATCGTGGTCCCGGTGCAGCTCGTGCTGGCCACCGGGATGGCCCTGCTGACGCAGGCGCGGCCGAGGTTCCTGCGCACGCACTTCGCGATCTGGTGCGTCCCGCTCGCGGTGTCCGAACTCGCCGCGGGACTGGTCTGGCTCTCGATCTTCACCGACCGCGGCTACCTCAACTCGCTGCTCGTTTCGCTGGGGTTGAGCGAGAACGGGGTTTCGTGGCTCGGGTACCAGAACACGGCTTCGATGCTGTTCGTGGTGGTGGTCGCCGAGGTGTGGCGCGCGACCTCGCTGGTGTTCGTGATCCTCGTCGCGGGCGTGCAGGTGATCCCGCGCGACTTCGACGAGGCCGCGCAGGTCTTCGGCGCGTCGGCGTGGCAACGGCTGTGGCAGGTGACGATCCCGCTGCTGACCCCGAGCCTGCGGGTCGCGCTGATCCTGCGGACGATCCTCGCGCTGCAGGCGTTCGCCGTGGCGCAGGCGCTGACCGGGCGCGATTTCCCGCTGCTGGTCGGGGAGACCTACCAGTGGTACGTGAACCTGCAGAACCCGGCGGTGGCGAGCGCGGTGGCACTGGTCGTGCTGGTGCTTTCCCTTGGCAGCGCGGCCTTCTACCTGCGGGCGATGCGCGGGCAGGAGGCACGATGAGCGCGCTTCCCCCGGTCGACCCGCGCCCGCTGCGGCGGAGGCGCCGCCGTGCCGCGCTCGCGCAGACCGCCTGCGTGCTGGTGACGGTGTTCATGGCGCTGCCGATCGTGCTGGTCGGCCTCGCCGCGTTCTCCTCGCCCGAAGCGCTCGACGAGTTCCCGAAGTCGTTGGTGCCCAGTCATTTCTCGACGGCGACGCTGGCCGCCTTCTTCGGCGGCACCGGGACGATCCCGGCCTTCGGCAACTCGATGCTCGCCGGGGTGTACACGGTGCTCGCGTCGCTGGCGCTCGGCGGACCGGCCGGATACGCCTTGGCGCGCAAGGCGTTCCGCGGCCGTGACGCGTACCAGGTGTTCGTGCTGCTGGTGCGCGCGCTGCCGATCGTGGTGCTGTCGGTTCCGCTGGCCACGCTGTTCCTGCGCTTCGGCGTCTACGACACGGTGTTTTCGGTGACGCTGCTGCACACCGCGCTCGCGCTGCCCACCACGGTGCTGATCACCGCGAGCATTTTCGTGTCCGTGCCCGCGGATCTCGAAGAGGCGGCGAAGGTGTTCGGCTGCGGCCGGTTCGAGGCGGTGCGCAGGGTGGTGCTGCCGCTCGCGCTGCCGGGTCTCGCGGCGTCGTCGATCTTCACGTTCGTGCTGTCGTGGAACGAGGTTCTCGGCGCGGCGGTGATCACGCTCGGCCACCGGACGCTGCCCGCGCAGGTGCTGGCCGCGCTCGCCGAGGCGCCCCAGTCGTACCGGTTCGCGGGCGGGTTCGCGCTCGTGGTGCCCGCGCTGTTGTTCATCCTCGTGATGCGCCGGTATCTGGTGAACATGTGGGGGACGACGCTGCGATGAAGCAGGGGAGGAGGGCACGTGGCTGATCTCGTGCTGCACGAGCTCGTCAAGACCTATCCGGGCCAGGCCGAGCGGGCGACCGACGCGGTCTCGCTCGAAGTCGCCGACGGCGAGTTCATGGTGCTGCTCGGCCCGTCCGGCTGCGGCAAGACGACGTTGCTGCGCATGGTCGCCGGGCTGGAGACCCCGGACTCCGGGCAGGTCGTGCTCGGCGGCCGCGACGTCACCTACCTCGAACCGCGGCACCGCAACCTGTCCATGGTCTTCCAGTCCTACGCGGTGTTCCCGCACCGGAAGGTCGCCGACAACATCGGCTTCGGGTTGAAGGTGCGGGGCGTGCCCGCGGACGAGGTGCGCCGCAAGGTCGACTGGGCCGCGGATCTGTTGCAGCTCAAGCCCTATCTCGATCGGCTGCCCGCGAAGCTCTCCGGCGGCCAGCGCCAGCGCGTGGCGGTCGCGCGCGCGATCGTGATGGACGCGGACCTGCTGCTGATGGACGAGCCGCTGTCCAATTTGGACGCCCTGCTGCGGCTGTCGTTCCGCGCGGAGCTGAAGAAGCTCGTCGGCGAGCTCGGCACCACCACGCTGTACGTCACGCACGACCAGGTCGAAGCGCTGTCGCTGGGGGACCGGGTGGCGGTGCTGCGCGGCGGCCGGATCGCGCAGTGCGGCGCGCCGGTCGCGGTGTACGACGATCCGGCGGACGAGTTCGTCGGCGGGTTCCTCGGCAGCCCGCCGATGAACTTCCTGGCCGGCCGCGTGACCGAGGACGGGACCGTCGACCTCGGCGGCCAGTCAGTGCCCGCACCCGAGTTCCTCCGGTCGTACCAAGGGAAACCGGTGACGCTCGGCGTCCGGCCGGAGGCGGTCGAGGCCGGGGCGGGCGATCTGGTCGCCGCGCTCACCGTGCTGGAACCGCTCGGCTCGTCGACCCTGCTGACCGCGGACCTGTGCGGGCAGCGGCTGAAGATCACCGCGCCAGCCGGGTTCGACGCGGACCAGGGAACCGAACTGCGCCTGAGCCTGCCCGCCGCCCGCTGCCGCTGGTACGACCCCGAAACGCGGCTCCGGCTGGAGGACGGATGACGGCCCGCGTCCGCTATTCGCCCGCCACGCTCGCCGCGCGCGCGGCGAAGGTCCTGCGCGACAACGACACCGGCACCGTGATCACCGCCGCGCCCGAGCTGTACCCGCACATGTGGAGCTGGGACGCCGCGTTCATCTCGATCGGGCTCGCGCACGTCGACGTGGACAGGGCGATCGCCGAGCTGGACACGCTGTTCGCCGCGCAGTGGCGCAACGGGATGGTGCCGCACATCGTGTTCACCGCGTCCGAACCGGACGCCGCGTACTTCCCCGGCCCCGACCGCTGGGGCACCGACACGGCCGTCGACGGGCCGGGGCACGTGCGCACGTCGGGGATCTGCCAGCCCCCGGTGCACGCGATCGCGGTGCGCCGCGTGCTCGACATCGCGCGCACGTCCACAGTGGAGGATGCCGCGGCGGCGGCTCGGTTCGCCGCGCGGATCTGGCCCGCGCTGTTCGAGTGGCACCGCTGGCTGGTGGACTACCGGATGCCTGGCGAGAGCGGGCTCGTCGCGATCGTGCACGGCTGGGAGTCCGGAATGGACAACTCGCCGCGCTGGGACGTGCCGTATTCGGGGGTGCGCCCCGGTGCCGGGCTGCTGCCGTACGTGCGCCAGGACCTCGCGCGGGTGGCCGATCCGGTCGAACGGCCGAGCGACGCCGAGTACGACCGCTACCTGTGGCTGATCGAGGAGATGCGCCAGGCGGGGTACGACTCGGCTGAGGTGGTCCGCCGGTCGAGCTTCCTGGTCGGCGATGTGTTCATCACGGCCTTGTTCGCGCTGTCCTGCGAAGTGCTCGCCGGGCTCGGCGACGAAGTGGGCGCCCCGGCCGGGCAGCTCGACCGGCTCCGCGCGTGGGCGAAGAACGCCCGCGAGGCGGTCGCGGCGAGCTGCCACCCGGTGTCCGGGCTCGCCAGGGACCGCGATCTCCGCACCGGCCGGTGGCTCGACACGGAAAGCATCGCCGGGTTTTCCCCGCTGCTGTGCGGGGAAGCCGATGGCCGCCTGCTGTCCACATGGGACAGTGAACGGTGGTGCGGGCACCCCGGCCTGCTCGCGCCGGTGCCGCCGTCGGTTTCGCCCATGCGGCCGGGGTTCAACGCGCGCCAGTACTGGCGGGGGCCGCAGTGGCCGGTGGTGGCCTGGCTGTTCGGCTGGGCGTTCGGGCACGGCGGGAACCGGGACCGGGCGCGGGCGTTGCGCGACGCGGGGCTCAAGCTGACCGGCGACGGTGCGTTCGGCGAGTACTACGAGCCGTTCACCGGGGAACAGCTCGGCAGCCGGAACCAGTCGTGGACCGCGGCCGTGGTGCTCGACTGGCTCTGCGCGTTATGATCCGCGCCGGATTGTCGGTGCCCGGCGCTACGATCCGACCCATCGGAACGACGGATGGGGTGGACATGAAACTTGGCAGGAGACTGCTGGCGGTGGCGAGTGCCGCCGTGCTGACGACGGGCCTGCTCGGGGCGACGACGGCGGAGGCCGCGCCCGCCGGGCTCGGACTGTGGACGGGGACTTGGGCGTCCTCGCCGCAGGCGCCGGGCACCGGGCTGGGGGAGAACTGGTCGGTGCAGGGGTTCGCGGAGCAGAGCGTGCGCCAGATAGCGCGCCTGAGCGCGGGCGGGCCCGCCGTGCGGGTCCGGCTCGCCAACACCTACGGCAAGGCGCCGCTGCGCGTCACCGGTGCCACGGTGGCCCGTTCCGGCGAGGGGGCCGCGGTGCGCGAGGGCACGGTGCGCCCGCTCACCTTCGGGCTGGCGCGGTCGGTGGCGATCCCGGCGGGCGGGGAGATCGTGAGCGATCCCGCGCTGCTGCCGGTCTCACCGCTCGACCGGCTCACCGTCACGCTGTACTTCGCGGCGCCGACCGGCCCGGTCACCTTCCACGCGATGACCAACGCGGCGTCGTACCGGGCGCAGGGCGACCGCACTGCCGATACCGGCGCCGCCGCCTTCACCGACATTTCCGCGTCGGGGTACCTCCTGAGCGGGATCGACGTGCTGGGGCCGCCGCTGGTGCGGGACACCGTGGTCGCCTTCGGCGACTCGATCACCGAGGGTTATGGGTCCACTGTGGACGAGAACCGGCGCTACCCCGACCGGCTCGCCGAGCGGTTGCACGGGCGCTTCGGCGTGCTGAACGAAGGCATCGGCGGTAACCGCGTGCTGAACGATTCGACATGCTTCGGGGAGAAGGCCACCGCGCGGTTCGAGCGCGACGTCGTCGAGCGGCCGGACGTGCGGTCGGTGATCGTGCTCGAAGGGATCAACGACATCGGCTCCAGCGCGACCGCGATCGGCGACTGCTTCGTGCCGAACCCGGAGGTGACCGCGGAGCAGCTGATCGCCGGGCACCGCGAGCTGATCAAGAAGGCGCACGCGAAGGGCATCAAGGCGATCGGCGCCACGCTGACGCCGTTCGTGGGGGCGGGCTACTACACCGAGCGCGGTGAAGCGGTCCGGAAGGCGCTCAACGAGTGGATCCGGACCTCGGGCGAGTACGACGCCGTGGCCGATTACGACCGCGCGCTCGGTGACCCGGCGAACCCGGACCGGCTGCTCGCCGCCTACGACAGCGGTGACCACCTGCACCCGAGCGACGCGGGATACGAGGCGATGGCGGCCGCCGTGCGGCTCGCCGACCTCTGATCGACTCGGCGCCGCGCCGGGTTCCTGCGCACCCGTGCGGCGCCGGTTTCCTTCCCCGGTCGAGCTTTCCTTGACCTCGGCGTCAACGTTTACGCTCGGTCCATGCGGATCAGCGAGCTCGCGAAGCGGACCGGGACGACCGCCCGCGCACTGCGGTTCTACGAGGCACAGGGCCTGCTCGAAGCGGGCCGCTCGGCCAACGGCTACCGGGACTACGGCGAGCGGGACTACCGGCTCGTCACCGAGATCCAGACGCTGCAGGCCATCGGTTTCAGCCTCGACGAGACCCGCCCGTTCGTGGAGTGCCTGCGCGCCGGGCACGAAACCGGTGACTCGTGCGCCGATTCGATCGAGGTCTACGAGCGCAAGCTCGCCGAGGTCGACGCGCTGCTCGGCAGGCTCGGCGATGTCCGCGCGAGCCTGCTGGCGAAGCTCGCCGAGGCGCTCGCGAAACAGCCCGATCCGTGCCGCGTCCCCGTCGCGGGGACCGAGTGAAGGAGCGATCCATGTCGACCACCGAACGCACGGCCGAGGTCCTCGCGATCACCGACGAGACCTTCGCCGCGGAGGTGCTGGACCACGGGAAACCGGTGCTGGTGGACTTCTGGGCGCAGTGGTGCCCGCCGTGCCGCATGATCAGCCCGGTACTCGCCGAGATCGCGCGCGAACGCGCCGGTGACCTCACCGTGGTCAGCATCAACACCGACGAGAACCCGGTGACCATGCGGGACTACCGGGTGATGTCGCTGCCGACGATCATGCTGTTCCGCGACGGCGAGCCGGTGCGGGCGTTCGTCGGCGCGCGGCCGAAGGCGCGATTGCTGTCCGAAGTGGACACCGCGCTCGAAGCGTGACCACGCGGTCCGAACACGAGCGGTCACCGGGTGTGGTGTGTGACCATGGAGCGCGTGACCCTCGACGACCTGGTCCGCCTCCGCCGGGCACGGGACCGGATGGACCGCGATTACGCGCAGCCGCTGGACGTGCCCGCGCTCGCGCGCGACGCGCTCATGTCACCGGGCCACTTCTCCCGCAGCTTCCGCGCGGCGTTCGGGGAGACGCCCTACAGCTACCTGATGACCCGCCGGATCGAGCGGGCGAAGGCGCTCCTGCGGCTGGGGGAGCTGTCGGTCACCGAGGTGTGCTTCGCGGTGGGCTGCTCGTCGCTCGGCACGTTCAGCTCACGGTTCAGCGAGCTGGTCGGCGAGAGCCCGAGCGCCTACCGCGCGCGGAACCACGACGCGGGCGCGCCCATCCCGGCGTGCTTCGCGAAGATCCACACGCGACCGATCAGGAATCGAGAAGCGAAGCGCCCGAGCGGCACTTAGTGTCCTTCCCATGGACCTCAAAGTTTCCCACTGCTTCATCGCCGTCGACGACCACGACAAGGCGCTCGAGTTCTACCGCGACGTGCTGGGCCTCGAAGTGCGCAACGACGTCGGCTTCGAGGGCATGCGCTGGGTGACCATGTTCTCGCCGGCGCAGCCGGATCTCGAAATCGTGCTCGAACCGCCGAGCGCCGACCCGAACGCCTCCGACGCCGACCGGGAAGCGCTGACCGAACTCCTCGCCAAGGGCATGCTGCGGGCCGTCCTGTTCGCCAGCGACGACGTCGACGCGACGTTCGAGCGCATCCAGGCCTCGGGCGCGGACGTCGTGCAGGAGCCGATGGACCAGCCCTACGGCGTCCGCGACTGCGCCTTCCGCGACCCGGCGGGCAACCTGCTGCGGTTCAACCAGAAGCGTTGACCCGTCATTCCTCGATCGCGCCGCCGACGGCGCGCAGGTGTTCGCGGAAGGTGAGCGCGGGGCGCTCCCGTCGCGCGGTCAGGTAGGCGTCGAAACCCACCTGGTCGCGCAGGGAGGCCCCGGCGACGATCCGCTCGGCCTGGCGCCGCTCGGTGTCGCGGATGGCTTCGGCCCGCGTCAGCACCTCGCCCGCTTCGGCCAGCGGGACGAACAGCACACCGTCGTCGTCACCGAAGACCACGTCGTCGCGGCCGACCGTCCACTCGCCGACCACGGCGGAGGTCAACGCGTCCGCCGGGCGCTCGCCGACGCTGAGCGGGCCGGTGGGCAGCGAGCCGAGGCTGAACACCGGCAACCCGATCGCGCGGATGTCCGCGCTGTCGCGGTGCAGCCCCCAGATCACCACGCCCGCCACTCCCGCGCCCCTGGCCTCCAGCACGGCCAGGTCCCCGACGCAGCTCTCGTCGAGCCTTCCGCCGTTGTCGACGACCAGCACGTCACCGGGCGCCGCCGAGTCGTAGGCCTCCAAGAACACGTCGACGCTGCCGACGTGCCGAGCGGGAAGGACCCGCCCCGCGATGCGGCCGCCGGGCACCGCGCTGTGCGTTCCCGCGGGCGCGCAGCGCACCGGGACACCGGCGCGAACACATCCGTCGGCGAGGTGGGCGGTCGTCAGTGCATCGAACCGGAGGCGGAGCTCGGCGGAATCCATACCTCGATTCCTACCAACGCGGACCCGCGAGCGCTAAGCCGATTCCGCGGCACACCCGGTAGCGAGCCGCGGGATCCCGAACCACGCGACGAGCCCGCCGAGGGCGAACAGGCCGGCGCCCATCAGCATGCTGTGGTCGAACCCGCGGTCGAGCGCCAGGCGATCGCCCGTGGCGTCCTGGGGCAGCCGGGCGAGTAGCGGCAGCGCGGCGACCACGAGGAGGCCGGCCATTCTGGCTATCCCGTTGTTCACCGCGCCGGCGATGCCGGTGCGGGTGCCGGGGACCGCGGCCAGCACCGTCGCGGTGATCGCCGGGGTCACGAGCGGGATGCCGATGCCGACGAGGACGACGACGGGCAGCACGTCGGTCAGGTAGGTGGCGTTGGTTCCGATCCGGGTGGCGAGCAGCAGAGCCAGCGCGCAGACAGCCGAGCCCGCGGTCAACGGCACGCGCGGGCCGAGCCGCGCGGCGAGGGTCCCGCCCCGGGCGGAGAGCGCCAGGGTGAGCGCGGTCAGCGGCACCATCGCCAGTCCGGTGGCCAGCGCCGAGTACCCGGCGGTGATCTGCAGCTGCATCGGCAGCACGAACATCAGCGCGGCCAGCGCGCCGTACACGAAGAAGGCGGTCAGGTTGGCGGCGCTGAACGGGCGTGACCCGAACATGTCGAGCGGGAGCATCGGCGTCCGGCCCCGGCGCTCGATCCACCAGAACGCGAGCAGGGCGGCGATCCCGACGACCGCCGCCGCTACCGCGGTGCCCGGGTCGCCGCCGCCCTGGGTCAGGGCGTATGTCGTGCCGCCGAGACCGATCGCGGCGGTCGCCGCGCCGAGGACGTCGAACCCGCCGGATCGGGTGCCGGTGTAGCGTTCCGGCACCCGCGCCACCAGCACGACGACCAGTGCCGCGGCGATCGGGACATTGATCAGGAACACCCAGCGCCACCCTGCCGTGTCCACCAGGCCGCCGCCGAGCAGCGGACCCAGCGCGCCCGCGGCCCCGCTCAGCCCCGACCACCACCCGAGCGCCCGGTTGCGGTCGTCGGGGTGGAAGGTGTCCTGGATCAGGGCCAGCGAACCCGGCACCACGAGTGCCCCGCCGATTCCCTGCAGTGCGCGCGCGGCGATCAGCCACTCCGGGGTCGGCGCGAGGCCGCACAGCAGCGAAGCGCAGGCGAACCAGACGGTCCCGGCCAGGTAGATCCGCCTGCGCCCGAACCGGTCTCCCAGCCCGCCACCGAGCAGGATCAACGCCGACAAGGTCAGGGTGAACGCGTTGACCGTCCACTGCAGACTCGCCAGCGACGCGGTGAAATCCCGTTGCAGCGCGGGCAAAGCCACGTTGACGACCGTCGCCTCGAGCAGCACCAGCCCGGAGCCGACGGCCGTGACGACCAGCGTCCACCTCGCCGCCGGATCCGACAGCCGCACGCCTCCGTCCACGCGCGCCGCCCGGGTCACGCCACGGCCTTGGGTGAGTACATCGTCGCTCCCTCGATTCGATGCCCTGAAGCGTGGGTCACGGCGAGGGGCGGATCAACGACCGTTCCCGTATCGCAGCGATAAGCCAGGCGAATGCCGGATCAGCCCTCGGCCGGTCCCTCGACGGTTTCGAGGGTCTCGCTGGCGCATTTGGCGAACGCCCTGATGATCGCGGACTCGCGGCTGGCGTTCCAGACCAGCGCGCTCTCCATCGGCGGGAGGCCGCGCAGCGGGATCCCGGTGACGCCGGGCTGCTGGTACACCTCGGCGAACCTGGCCACGGTGGGATGGCAGATCACACCGCGCGCGACGGCCGACAGCAGCGTCACCGCGCCGTGGAACATGTCGAGCACGATTCGCCTGGTGGGCTGGCCGCTCGGGGTCCGCGGCGGGACCAGCACATCGAGAGTTTCCTCCGGCACGCCCGGGTACTGGCACAGGACGACGTCAGTGAGGTCCTCCGCGTCGGCGAAACCACGGCGGGCGAGGGGATGGTCGTCGGGCACGAGCAACGCCCGTTCCTGCCGGGCCAGCACCGGCCCGACCGTCAGTCCCGGCCGGGTCAGCGGCAGGTACACGGCGGCCAGGTCGAGCCGTCCGTCGTCGACCTGGTCCAGACACTGGGAGGTGGAGCCGTCGACCACCGAGATCGTGCACAGGGAGTGCTCGGCTTCGAACCTTTGAAGGATCCCGGTGAGGTGGGGACCACCCACCAGCAGGCTGACCACGCCGATCCGCAGCGCGCCCGAGATGCCCTGCGTGCTTTCCCGCGCCGAGGCGAACGCGCGCAGGATCTGGTCGTATCCCGGGCGCAGCTCGTCACGGAGCCTCTCGCCCAGCAGCGTCAGCGACACCTGCCTGCTGGTCCGCTCGAACAGCCGACCGCCGACCCGGCTCTCCAGCGCACGGATGGTCTGGCTCACCCGCGCCTGCGACAGGTACAGCCGATCGGCCGTCTGACCGAAGTGCAACTCGTCGGCGAGTACCAAGAAGACCTCGATCTCGCGCCACTCCACCGCCAACTCCCTCGTGCCATGCCAGCACCACTCTAGTGTCCGCGTGGGAGCGGTTTGGGTCATTCGGTGATCGCGAACGCCCGCACTTCACTTCGCCGTGCCGTCACGTCCGCTTCGCGATGGCGGCCGCGATGCCGTCGAGGTGTAGCGCGAGCCCGGCGTCGAAGGTCTTCCGCGCCGCCAGTTCCATGTACGGCGTGGTTTCCGGCGGCTCGCCGTTCTCTTCGACCGGGTTCTCGGTTTCCAGTTTGACGGTCATCGGAAAACGTTCGACGAAATCGGGGCAGACCTCGTCCAGTAATGGCGAGCGCGAAAACCACCAGTCGTTGTCAGACACGCCGGTCGCCTTCGCCGCGGTCCGCGCGTCGGCGATCACCTGGGCGGCGCCCCGCACGAAATGGGACAGTGCGGACACCGCGCCGCGGATCTCGACCGCCCCGAGCCCCGTCTCGTGGAAGATCCTGAGCAGGGATTCGAGCACCACGAACTCGTGGGGGCCCAGCACCGGCCGCGCCTCGGACACCTGGAGCACCCACGGGTGCCGCACGTTGAACTCGATGGCCTCTTCCGCCCACGCGGTGAGCGCCGCGCGCCACCCGCGGCCGAGGTCGTACTCGGTGGGCACTTCGGCGAGCACCTGGTCGTACATGAGGTCGAGCAGTTCGTTCTTGCTGGGCACGTAGGTGTAGAGCGCCATCGCGGTGCGCCCGAGCCGCTCGCCGACCGCGCGCATGGACAGCCCCGCCATCCCTTCCGCGTCGGCGACTTCGATCCCGGCGGACACGATGGCGTCGACGCTCAGCCCCGGTTTCGGGCCGGGCGCCTGCTTAGCCGTGTCGTCGGCCGGCGCACTGGCACGCCACAGCAGCGCCATCGACCGGCGCGCGTCGCCCTGGCCGGCGAACACCACCACCTTGCATCTCCTTACAGCATAAACTAACCTGGTCCGGCGTCTCGGGAAGACGCTTCTCTTCATCACCTTATGGCATAAAGATACTAAGGGGGATACTTGGTGGGCGCAGTGAACCCGGCATCGCGACCGGCCGACAGCCACGACGTGATCCAGGTCAGGGGCGCGCGCGAGAACAACCTCGCCGACGTGTCGCTCGACATCCCGAAGCGCCACCTGACGGTGTTCACCGGGGTGTCCGGCTCGGGGAAGTCCTCGCTCGTGTTCGGCACCATCGCGGCCGAATCGCAGCGGCTGATCAACGAGACCTACACCGCGTTCATCCAGTCGTTCATGCCGAGCCTCGGCCGCCCCGACGTGGACTCGCTGCGGAACCTGAGCGCGGCGATCCTGGTCGACCAGGAGCGGATGGGCGCCAACTCGCGGTCAACGGTGGGCACCGCGACCGACGCGCACACCATGCTCCGGATCGTGTTCAGCCGCCTCGGCGAACCGCACGCCGGCGCCTCGACCGCGTTCAGCTTCAACCAGCCCGACGGCATGTGCCCCGCCTGCGAAGGCCTCGGCAGGGTGTCCACGATCGACGTCGACCAACTCGTCGACCGCGAGCGCTCGCTCAACGAGGGCGCGATCACCGTTCCCGGGTTCACCACGGAATCGTGGTACGTGCAGTGCTATGTCCATTGTGGATTCCTCGATCCGGACAAGAAGCTGAAGGACTACAGCGACCGGGAGTGGGACGACTTCCTGGACAAGACCTCGGTCAAGGTCAAGATCGGCGCGGCCAACGTGACCTACGAGGGGCTGCGGGTGAAGGTGCAACGGCTGTTCCTGAGCAAGGACAAGGAGTCGATGCAGCGCCAGGCCCGTGCGTTCATGGACAGGGCGGTGAAGTCCACCGAGTGTTCGTCGTGCGGCGGTGCGCGGCTCAACGCGGCGGCGCTGGCGTCGAAGATCAAGGGATACTCGATCGCGGACTGCGCGGCGATGCAGATCAACGATCTCGCGGAGTTCGTGCGCGGGATCGACGACCCCGCGGTCGGCCCGCTCATGACGACGTTGCGCGAAACCCTGGACTCGCTCGTCGAGATCGGGCTGGGCTACCTGAGCCTCGACCGGGAGTCCGGCACGCTGTCCGGCGGCGAGGCGCAGCGGGTGAAGATGGTGCGGCACCTCGGATCGAGCCTCACCGACGTCACCTACGTCTTCGACGAGCCGACCGTCGGACTGCACCCACACGACATCTCGCGGATGAACGATCTGCTGCTCCGCCTGCGGGACAAGGGGAACACCGTGCTCGTGGTCGAGCACAAGCCCGAGGTGATCGAGATCGCCGACCACGTCGTCGACCTCGGCCCCGGCGCCGGTCCGCACGGCGGGACGGTGTGCTACGCCGGGGACGTGGCCGGGCTGCGCGAATCCGGCACGCTCACCGGACGGCACCTCGGCCACCGGGCGAAGCTGCGGGACGTGGTGCGCACGCCGAAGGGGCGACTGTCCATTGTGGGCGCGAACACGCACAACCTGCGCGAGGTCGACGTGGACCTCCCGCTCGGTGTGCTGACCGTGGTCACGGGGGTCGCCGGATCCGGCAAGAGCTCGCTGATCCACGGTTCGCTGCCTCGCGAAAGCGGCGTGCTGGTGGTCGACCAGTCGCCGATCAGGGGCTCTCGCCGCAGCAACCCGGCCACCTACACCGGCCTGCTCGACTCGATCAGGACGGAGTTCGCCAGGGCCAACGGCGTGAAGGCCGCCCTGTTCAGCGCGAACTCGGAAGGCGCGTGCCCGAACTGCAAGGGCATCGGGCTGGTCTACACCGATCTGGCGATGATGGCCGGCGTCGCGTCGGTGTGCGAACAGTGCGAGGGCAAGCGGTTCACCGCGGAGGTGCTCACGTATCGCTTGCGCGGCAAGAACATCAGCGAAGTACTCGCGATGCCGGTGACCGAGGCGCGCGAGTTCTTCACCGCGGGGCAGGCGCGGGCGATCCTGGACCGGTTGTCCGACGTCGGGCTCGGATACCTCGGGCTCGGGCAGCCGCTCACCACGCTTTCCGGCGGCGAGCGCCAGCGGCTCAAGCTCGCGATCCACATGGCGGAGGGGGCGGGGACCTACGTGCTCGACGAGCCGACCACGGGTCTGCACCTGGCCGACGTGGACCAGTTGCTGGCGCTGCTGGACCGGCTCGTCGACGACGGCAACACGGTGATCGTGATCGAGCACCACCAGGCCGTGATGGCGCACGCGGACTGGATCGTCGACCTCGGGCCAGGGGCGGGGCACGACGGCGGGCGCGTCGTGTTCACCGGCACCCCGGCCGATCTCGTCGGCACCGCGGACACCCTGACCGCCCGGCACCTGCGCGCCTACCTCGGGGAGAAGTGATGGACGCGGTGCCGATCTGGTTCGTCGACGTCGTCGAGACCGCCTTCGTCACGCCGCGCATGGTGCGCGTGACGCTCGGCGGTGACGACTTGGCGGGGATCGACCGGCTCGAACCCGACCAGCAGGTCAAGCTGTACTTCCCGCGGGAAGGGCAGTCCGCGCCCCGGATGCCCGAGCCCGACGGCGACTTCGCCCGCTGGTACACCGCGTTCACGGCGATTCCGGAGGACGAGCGGCCGGTCATGCGCAGCTATACGATCCGTCGCCACGACCGGGCGCGCCGCATGGTCGACATCGATTTCGTGCTGCACGGCGACACCGTCCACATCGGACCGGCGACGCGCTGGGCCCGCACCGCGCGTCCCGGCGACACGATCGCGATGTTCGGCCCGTCGTCGACGTTCGCCAGGCCGGTACCGCTGATGGATGCGGTCACCGGGAAGGACTGGCTCCTGCTGGCAGGCGACGAAACCGCGTTGCCCGCCATCGGATCCATCCTCGAAGCGCTGCCCGCGGGACATCGTGCGCTCGCTTTCGTCGAGGTGGCCGATGCCGGTGAGGAACAGCGCCTGCGGTCTCGCGGCGAGGTGACCGTTCGGTGGCTGCATCGAGGGAACGGAGAGACACTTGTGGAAGCCGTGCGGGATGCGGAATTCCCGGACGGCGAGGTCTTCGCCTGGCTCGCGGCGGAAGCCGGTGTGGTGCGCGCGTTGCGGCGGCACCTGGTGAATGAACGCGGGGTGTCCAAACGGGACATCGAGTTCACCGGGCATTGGCGGCGGTCACTGTCGCAGGACGACGCGCCGACCGAGGAAGACTTGGCGGAGGCGAAGGAGCGGATGGCGGGCGAAGCCTAGCGGTGGCGACCGGATCGGTGCCACACTCGGATGATGTCCAGGGGGAGAGCGAAGATGGTCATCGTGCCCGACGTCGTGGGCCTGACGGTGACTGTGGCGCGGCAGGTGGCCACCGAAGCCGGTGTCGCGCTCGCGCAGCCCGATCCGGACGGGCCGCCGCTCGGTGCGCTGACCTGGCCGGGGGTGTGGGTGATCGACGAACAGGATCCAGCCCCGGGTACGCGCGTGAAGCGGTGGGACAGCGTCGTGGTCCGCTTCCACGAGGAGGGCGGTGGCAGCGCGGGCGACCGCGAACCGCGGCGCCCTCTTCCCGATCCGCGGGCGGCCTCGGCGGCGAAGGACCCGGAAGACGGCTGAGGGGCGCGGGCCGGAAAGCCCGCGCCCCTCGGCGACTGTCCTAACGGGACTGTCAGAGCGTGGCGGCCGCGCCGCCACCTGCCGCTTCCGCGGTGAGCTGGATTTCCTCGCCCTTGGCGGCCACGCCCGGTGTCACCTTCTTGTTGCGCCGGTTGCGCTTCTCCAGGTACTTCGCGAGCGCGGTCAGCAGCAGGCACATCGTGATGTAGATCGCGCCGACCACCAGCGTGACCGGCACCAGCGGCCGCCCGAACTCGGCGATGCCGCCGAGGTACCGGGCGTAGCGCAGCAGTTCCTCGTAGGTGATGATGAAGCCGAGCGCGGTGTCCTTCAGCAGCACGACGAGCTGGCTGATGATCGTCGGCAGCATCGCGCGCAGCGCCTGCGGCAGCAGCACCAGGTTCATCGCCTGGGTCTTGCGCATACCCAGCGCGTAGGCGGCCTCGCCCTGCCCACGGGGCAGCGAAAGGATGCCTGCGCGGAAGATCTCCGCGAGCACCGAGCCGTTGTACAGCGTCAAGCCCAGCACCACCGAGTAGAACGGTGCGCCGAGTGCGAGCCCGTAGTGGAACGCGAAGATCATCACGACCAGTGGGATCGCGCGGAAGAACTCGACGATGATCGTCGAAGGCACCCGGAAGATCGCGCGATCGGACAGCCTGCCCACGGCAAAGACCGCGCCGAACAGAATGGCGAGCACGGCGCCGGCCGCGAAAGCCTTCAACGTGTTCAGCAGCGCGCTGAGCAGGTCTTCCTGGACGGTGGTGTATTCGATCCAGGTCCACATCTTGCCGTCGAACTGACCGGCGACGGCGAAGCGGTAGATGATGAACCCGATGAGCGCGGCGATCGCCAGCACCCCGACCACGGCGAGGCCGCGGTTGCGCGCGCGGGCCTTCGGCCCGGGGACGTCGAACAGGACTGAACTCATCGGGCCACGCTCCAGCGCTTCTCGAGGCTGCGCTGCAGCAACGTCATCGGGATCACCAGGATGATGAAGAACAGGGCGACCCACAGCATCCCGACGAACACGTTGTAACCGCGCTCGGACAGGTACGACTGGATGGCACCCGCTTCGACGACGGAGAAGCCCGCCGCGACCGTGGTGTTCTTCAGCAGCGCGATCATGGTGCTCACCATCGGCGGCACCACCGTGCGGCCCGCCTGCGGCAGCACGACCGAACCCAGGATCTGGCCGAAGGTCAGCCCCAGCGCGCGGCCCGCCTCCGCCTGCCCGACCGGGACGGTGTTGATACCCGACCGCAGTACCTCGCAGACGAACGCCGAGGTGTAGAGAATCAGGGCGGTCACCGCTGCGGTGAAGAACGAGATCTGCACGATCTTCAGCAACGGGAAGGCGAGCGCGAAGAAGAAGAAGATCAGGGTCAGCGGTGTGTTGCGGAACAGCGTCACGTAGGTGGTCGCCGCAGCGCGGAACACGGGTACCGGGCTCACCCGGAGCATCGCGAGAATCGTGCCCCAGATCAGCGATCCCACCGCGGCGAGCGCGAACAGCTCGACCGTGGTGAGAAAACCCGGACCGTACAGGTCAAGGTTGTCGAATAAGACGTCCATCGTGTCCTCGGTGCCTGTCTGGAATCAGCCGGTCAGGAGTGGCGTGGTGGTGGAACAGTTCGGGCGGCGGAGCAGCCGTTGCCGCCCCGCCGCCCGAACGCTGGATCAGTACCGCTCGATCTTCGGCGCGGTCGCGGGCGATCCGGACTTGCCGAGGGTGTTGTCGTAGATCTTCTGCCAGGTGCCGTCGTCGATGGCCGCCTGGAGGATGTCGTTCACCTTGTCGCGCAGCGCCTTGTCGTCCTTCGCGATGCCGATGCCGTACGGCTCCTTCGAGAACGGCTCGCCGACGAGCTTGAACTTGTCGGGCTCCTGTGCCGCGTAGCCCTTGAGGATCGCGTCGTCGGTGGTCAGCGCCTGCACCTGGCCCTGGTCGAGCTGGCCGATGCACTGCGAGTAGTTCTGCAGCTCCACGATGTTGCCGGGCTCGGTGAGGCCCTGCTCGCGCACGCGCTGGATCGGGGTCGACCCGGTCACCGAGCAGACCTTCTTGCCCTTGAGCGTGTCCTTGCTGGTGATGTCGGTGTTGTCCTTCTTCACCAGCAGGCCCTGGCCCGCCGTGTAGTACGGCCCCGCGAAGCCGACCTGCTTCTTGCGGTTGTCGTTGATCGTGTAGGTGCCGACGTAGTAGGCCACGTCACCGTTGGCGATCGCCTGCTCGCGCCCGGCGGAAGGGACGGCCTTGTAGGTGATCTTGTCCTCGCCGAAGCCCAGCTTCGCGGCGACCAGCTTCGCGATCTCGATGTCGAACCCGGTGTACTTGTTCGTCGTCGGGTCCTTGTAGCCGAGGCCGGGCTGGTCTTCCTTGACGCCGATGGTGACCTTGCCCTCGGCCTTGATCTTGGCGAAGGTCGGCGAGCCGGGGACGTCGACGCCCTGCACGGCCGTCTGCTGCGGTGCCTGGGCGCCCGAATCGGTGGGGCTGCCCTCCTTGCCGCAAGCGGTCAGCGCGAGCGCGCCGGCCATCAGTCCCACCGCGAGGGTGCGGATCCTCATGTGAACTCTCCTGTTTCTTCGTCGGTGCGGCACCCCCTCGAGCGCCACGGACGTCTTAGTGGGTCAGGATCTTGCCCAGGAAGTCCTTCGCGCGGTCGGACTTCGGCTTGGTGAAGAAGTCGTCCGGCGTGGCGTCCTCGACGATCTCGCCGTCGGACATGAACACGACGCGGTGCGCGGCGCGGCGGGCGAAGCCCATCTCGTGGGTCACCACGAGCATGGTCATGCCGTCCTTCGCCAGCCCGGTCATCACGTCGAGCACCTCCTGGACCATTTCGGGGTCCAGCGCCGAGGTCGGCTCGTCGAACAGCATCACCTTGGGGCGCATCGCGAGCGCGCGGGCGATCGCCACGCGCTGCTGCTGCCCGCCGGAGAGCTGGGCGGGGTACTTGTCGGCCTGGTTGGAGATGCCGACCCGGTCGAGCAGTTCCATCGCGGTCTTGCGCGCCTCGTCCTGCTTGGTCTTGCGGACCTTGACCGGCGCGAGCATCACGTTGTCCACGATGGTCTTGTGCGCGAACAGGTTGAACGACTGGAAGACCATGCCGACGTCGGCGCGCAGCGCGGCGAGCGCCTTGCCCTCGGCGGGCAGCGGCTCGCCGTCCACCGCGATCTCACCGGAGTTGATCGGCTCGAGCCGGTTGATCGCCCGGCAGAGCGTGGACTTCCCGGATCCCGACGGGCCCAGCACCACGACCACCTGGCCGCGGGGCACCTCGAGGTTGATCTCCTTCAGGACGTGCAGGTCGCCGAAGAACTTGTTCACGGCGGTCGCCCTGATCATCGGCGGCGCCGTAGGCGCGGCGGTCATCTGGCCTCCACGAGCGTATGCATGACGAAGTTGTGCGAGGGAGCGAGCAATGTGATGGCGGAAACCTACTCCCGCCGAACACTTTGTAAAGCCCGCTTGAGCAATACTTAGGGTCTCAACTCTGTCACACGTCCTACCAGGCCATGCATCGGACACGGAGGGGACACGGGTGCGCGTACTTCTCGTCGAGGACGACGACCGCGTAGCGGACGCCCTGCTGCCCGCGCTCACGCGCAGGGGGCTGGCCGTCAGCAGGCTGGCCTGCGGCGCAGGTGTACTCGATCGGGTGGAAGAGGTGGACGTGGTGCTGCTCGACCTCGGGCTGCCGGACGTCGACGGCTTCTGGCTGTGCCGCCAGATCCGCGAGCACAGCGACGTCGCGATCATCGTGGTCTCGGCGCGCGGCGAGGTCGACGACCGGATCCTCGGCCTGCGCGCGGGCGCCGACGACTACATGGTCAA
The DNA here is from genome assembly GCF_018736145.1 of Amycolatopsis sp. CA-230715. Taxonomy (GTDB): domain Bacteria; phylum Actinomycetota; class Actinomycetes; order Mycobacteriales; family Pseudonocardiaceae; genus Amycolatopsis. Next base: position 1,044,397 of record NZ_CP059997.1, on the reverse strand, counting down.
GCCCTACGACGTGGACGAGCTGGTGGCGAGGGTGCAGGCGGTGCGGCGGCGCCAGGGCGAGCACCAGCCGAAGCCGCCGGAGCGCGCGGGCGTGGTCGAGCTGTCCGACGTGCGCGTCGACCTGGACCGGCACGAGGTGACCGTCGGTGGCGAGCCGGTCGCGCTGTCCCGCAAGGAGTTCGGCGTGCTCGCGCTGGTGGCGGCGGCCAAGGGCGCGGTGCGCACCCGCGAGCAGATCCTCACCGAGGTGTGGGGGCACAGCGGCGCCGCGGAGAGCCGCTCGCTCGACGTCCACGTGGCGACGCTGCGGACCAAGCTCGGCCGTCCCACGCTGGTGGAGACGGTGCGCGGGGTCGGCTACCGGCTCGCCGCCGATCAGGGCGAGGCGTAGCGGGTGCGCGTCCGGCTGCAGGCCATCGTGCTGTCGCTGGTGGCGCTGCTGGTGTTCGGGCTCGGCGTGCCGCTCGCGCTGAGCGTGGCCGCGAGCAGCCAGCAGCGGCTCTTCCTCGACCGGCTGACCGATACGAGCCGGTTCGCTTCGCTCGCCCAGCGCCCGCTGCTGGACGACCGCCCGGAACTGCTCGAATCGGAGCTGCGCCGCTACAGCGAGGTCTACGGCGTCCCGGTCGAGGTGCTCGACCAGGAGGGCAAGCCGTTCGTCAGCGGTGGCGACGTGGACGAGCACGACCCGGCGGTCCTGCCGCTGCTGCAGGCCGCGCTCGCGGGACGGCGCTCGGAACCCGGCTCCGTGCTGGTGCCGTGGGACGACAGCCCGCTCGTGCTCGCCGAACCCATCCTGATCGATGGCGAGGTGCGCGGTGCGGTGCTGAGCGTGTCGCCGACCGCGGCCGCGCGCTCGGAAGTGCTGCGGTGGTGGCTGGTGATCGCGGCGGGCGGCCTCCTCGCGTTCGGGCTGGCACTGCTCGGCGCGCTGCCCGTGGTGCGCTGGATCCTGCGCCCGGTCCACCGGCTCGACGACGCCACCGGCGAACTCGTGTCGGCCGTGGTGAGCGGCCGCGAGGTGGCGCGGGTCGGCGACGAGCACGGCCCGCCGGAGCTGCGCCAGCTGGGGCGGTCGTTCGACCGGATGGCCGCCAGCGTCGGCACGGCGCTGGCCGCGCAGCGCGCTTTCGTCGCCGACGCCTCGCACCAGCTGCGGAACCCGTTGACCGCGCTGACCCTCCGACTGGCCAATTTGGACGGTCACGTGGACGAGAACGCGGACGAGCACCGGCGCGCCGCGGCTGGCGACGCCGAACGGCTCAACCAGATCCTCGACGGCCTGCTTTCCATGGCGCGCGCGGAATCCTCGGCGGGCGAACTGGTTGCGGTGGAGATCGATATCGCGGTTCGCGAACGCGTCGAGGACTGGCAGGTCGTCGCCGCGGCGCGGGGTGTCGGACTCGTGCTCCACGACGCGGAGACCGGAGTCAGGGTGCTGGTCCCGCCGCGCGGCGTCGAGGTGGTGCTCGACGCGCTGCTCGACAACGCGATCAAGTTCTCCGCGCGGGAAACCGAGGTCGTGGTGTCCGTGCGGCGGAAGGGCGAGCTGGTGGAACTCGCGGTGCGCGATCACGGGCCGGGGCTGCGGCCGGACGAGCTGGAGCGCGCGACCGACCGGTTCTGGCGCAGCACCGCGCACCAGAACGTGCCCGGCTCGGGCCTCGGGCTGGCGATCGTCACCGAGATCGCCCGCAACGGCGGCGGCGACCTCCGGCTCGCGCTGCCGGACGGGGGCGGCCTCGAAGTGGTCGTAACGCTCGCGGTCGCGGAAGGGAATGACCGGGCGTGAACCCGCAAGATCCCGACGCCGTGCGCCGCGCCGCCGTGAACGAACCCGACGAGTCCTGGTCGGACGCACGGCTGGTGGAGGGCTACCTGCGCCGCGTGGCCGCCGCGCTCGGCCGCGCGCCGTCGATCGTCGTGGACAGCGCCGACTTCGACCACTACGGATCGGGTTACGCCTCGTTCGCCGACGTCTTCGTGACCAGCCGTGACGGATCACGCCGCGGCGAGGACGAGCGGCACCGATGGGTGGACGGCCTGACGGTCTGCTTGAGCCGCCTCGCGCCGTTCGCCGTGCTGTGCGCGCCGGAGCTGTACACGAGGAGCCAGGACGGGTTGAGCGGGTCGTCGAGCCTGCCGTCGCTGGAGTCCGTGGTGTATCCGGACCTGCCCGGCTGGGAGGCGGAGTGCGCCGACGTCGCCGCCGTGCTCGCCGAACACGGCATCAGGCTGCTCACCCCGAAGGTGCTCGGGCGGCCGATCAGGCAGGCGGTCGAAACCGTGCTGACCGACCGGCCGCCCTACACGGTCTTCGACGCGTGGTTCCACTGGATGGATTGAGCCGTCACGTCTTCTGGCCCCGGTAGTACCGCAGTGCGCCGGGGTGCAGCGCCAGCGGGGACGTCTCGATCGCGGACCGGACGTCGATCGACAGCGCTGCCCTGTTCGCCTTCGCGAGTTCGCCCTGCGCCGCGAACAGGCCCCGCACGAGCGCCTCGGCGAGGTCGTCCGGCATCGACGAGGGCACCATGAGGTAGTTGGGCACGGCCAGGGTGACCACCGGCCCGCCGGTGGTCTGGTAGGTCGACGCGGGGATCGTCGCGGTGCGGTAGACCGGATTGACGCGCCGCATCTGCGGCATCAGCGAGCCGATGTCGACCAGGCGCAGCGGCGTGCGCTGCGCGACCGCCGTGATCGCGTTCGTCGGGAGCCCGCCGGACCAGAAGAACGCGTCGATCTCACCGCGCTGCAACGCGGTGAGCGAGGTGTCGAGACCCAGATCGGCGGTGGTCAGCGCGCCGGGACCGGACAACCCCGCGGTGTGCAGCAGTTGCTTCGCGATCACCGCGACCCCCGAATCCGGCGCCCCGATCGACACCCGGTGCCCGCGCAGCATCGCCAGCGAGGTGATCGGCGAATCGGCGCGCACGACCACGTGCAGGTAGTCGTCGTAGATCCGGGCGAGCGCCTTGAGATCGCCGTTCGGCGGCGCGGTGATCGCGGCGACGTCGGCCGCGGTGAACGCGACGTCGGCCGTGCCCGCGCGCAACCGGGCCAGGTTGTCGGGGGAGCCGCGGGTTTCGAGCACCTCCGGGCGCGCGATGCCGAGCTGGCCGCCCCACTGCGCGGCGAGCCGCTGGGAGAGCTGGTAGTACACACCACCGGTGTTGCCCGCCGCGATCCGCAGGTGCAGCCCGCGGAACTCGGGCGAGCACCCGGCGACGGACGCGCCGAGCACCAGCACCGCGAGTAGGACCGCCACCACCTTGCGCACAGGGGAATGGTGCCAGAAAACGGCCGGCCGGTGGTCCGTGCGCGGCCTCTGATCAGATGCCGAGCGGGGAGGCTCACCCCGACGGGAGCCCCACGAAGCGCGCGCGAGGGAGACCCGTGACCCGCGGCTACCAGATCCGCACGCGGGGGTGCTGCGCTGAAATGATCGACTTTTCGGGTTGGCGGCAGTGGCGGTGGCTCCTGTGGACACATGTTCGGTGCGCATCGGGCCGCGCACGGCCGCCTGGACGACCAGAACGGCGGTGGCACCGTTGGACTCGGCCACGACGGGGCCGCGGCACCCCCCCCGGCCGCAGAGAGCGCGGTCGCTGTCATCCGGATCCGCGTCGGCGATTTGGCAGAGCGCTGAGGGGAGACTGGTGAGGTCGCGTATTCCGTCGTGTATCCCACTGTGATGGTGCTCGTACGCTTCCACCGAGCTGGAAATGATCTGGAAATGATTCCGGGTTACCTTCGGCCGCGTGTTCCACTCAGTCGGCACCAACAGGGTGCAACTTCTGCTGTCCGAGGTGCACCGGGCGGCGGAACGGCTACCGCGCTCGGTTCGCCGGCTCGGTGACGCCGACGTCCGGGCGCCATCCGCACTGCCGGGCTGGAGCCGCGCGCATGTGCTGGCCCATCTCGCGCGGCATGCCGACGGGCCGTGCACGCCAAGGACCTCGAGCTGCACCTGACGATCGGTATCGGGGCCGGCCTTGGCCCGGCGGTGGAAGGAACCGCCGGAGCGTTGCTGGGCTGGCTGACCGGTCGCGACGACGGTGCGGACCTCACCGTGAGGCCGGCGACCGCATTGCCCGTGTTGCCCGCCCGGGGCTGACCGGGCACCCGGCGAACTCAGCCGCCGATCCGCTCCGGTAACTCGATGCCGAGTGCGCCGTGCAGTGCCGTGCTACCGGTAGCGGTCAGCCGGACCGTGCGCTCGCGCGATTTCCTGGCCAGCCAGCCGCGATCGAGCATGGCCGCCAGCAGTTGGGTGCCCAGCGCGCCGGCCAGGTGCGGCTTGCGCACGCTCCAGTCCAGGCACGGACGCAGCGGCACGTTCGGCTGATCGCCATGGAGGAAATCGGGTGCCACCCCGAGTTCGGTGAACACCGACCGGGCAGAGGGCCCGCTGGTCCACACGGCGTCGCCGAGGTCGGCCGCGGGCGTCGGCAGCGGGGTGACGGCCTGCCGCGCGATGAGCCCGTCGACGATGAGGACGGCAAGCCGTCCGGCGAGATGGTCGTAGCAGATCCGGGCGAAGTGCAGCGCCCGGTCGCGGTTGCTCTGCCGCAACGACCGGCTCTGCCGCGCCGGGGCGATCCTGGCCAGCGCCTCCAGTGCCGCCACGACGTCCCGTCCGGCGACCCGGTAATAGCGCCAGCGGCCGACTTGCTCGACCACGACCAGCCCGCCGGCCAGTAGCTTCCGCAGGTGCGAACTGGTCGCCTGGGCGGAAAGGCCCGCTTCGGCCGTCAGCGCGGATGCGGTCAGCGCATCGTTCGCCGACAGCGCGAGCAGGATGCGCGCACGAGCCGGATCGCCGATCAGGGCGGCGATCGCGGCGACATCGGGCTGGTCGACGGGCACACCCGAGGATAGCCGATACTTCCACTGAGCTGGAAATGATTTCGGGGCACAATCAGCGGGGTGAACGATTCCGCCAGCACAGTCCAGGAAGCGGCCGCCGGATCGGTCGAGGTCCCGGATCGGTCGAGCTGGGGGCTGGCCGGCGTGTGTGTTGGTTTCGCACTGGTCATTCTCGACGCGAACGTGCTCAACGTCGCCGTTCCCACGCTGCGGGCCGAGCTGGCGGCAAGCAGCAACGAGTTGCTCTGGACCGTGGACGCCTACACCCTGACATTCGCGGCGTTGTTGTTGTCCACCGGCTTGCTCGGTGACCGGTGGGGCGCTCGCCGTGGTTTCCAGACCGGTCTGGTGATCTTCACCCTCGGCTCCATCGGCTGCGCGCTCGCGCCGACCGTCCCATGGCTGATCGTCGCGCGCGTGGTCCAGGGTTTCGGTGCCGCACTGCTGGCACCCACTTCGCTCGCACTCATCTACACCATGTATCCCGATGGCCGCAGGCGGGTCACCGCGCTGAGCGCCTGGGCCGCGGTCTCCGGCGTCGCGTTCGCGGCGGGACCGTTGATCGGCGGCGGCCTGGTGCAACTGGTGGGCTGGCGGGCGATCTTCTGGCTCAACGTGCCGGTCGGTATCGCCGCGATCGTGCTGGCAGCCAAGTACGTCACGCACGTGGCGTCTCGGCCGGTCCGGCTGAACTGGACGAGTCAGGTACTCGCTGCGCTGGCGCTGACCGCGTTGACCGCGGGGCTGATCGACGCCGGCCGGTCGGGCTGGACAGACCCGCTGGTGCTCGGCCTGTTCGCCGTGGCGTTGGTCGGACTGACGCTTTTCCTGCTGCGGGAACGCCGCCTGCGCGAACCGCTGGTCCCGGCCGCGGCCGGGACCTCGCCGCCGTTGCGCGCTGGGCTGCTCGCCGGAGCGGCGTTCAACTTCTCGATGTACGGCTCGTTGTTCGTCTACACGGTGTACTTGCAGGACCAGCGCGGCTACTCGGCCTTCCTGACCGGACTGGCGTTCCTGCCGCTGACCCTCGTGCACACTCCGGTGGCGAGCTGGCTGGCCCGGCCATGGACCGCCTCGCGGGGGCCGCGCCAGCCACTGCTGACCGGCCTGCTGTGCACGGTGGCGGGCTCGATCGGTTTCACGTTCGCGGCCTGGCAACCGTACTGGGTGCTCGCGGTTGCCCTCGGCGTGTTCGGGGTCGGTTCCGGCCTGGTGACGACGTCGATGACCACGCTGGTGCTGGCGAACGTGCCGAGTGACAGTGTCGGGGTATCGTGCGGGCTGCTCAACGCGGCCCGTCAGCTGGGCGGGGTGTTCGGCATCGCCCTGCTCGGCTCGCTGACCGCTGACCTGATGCCAGACCGCATCCCTCTCGCGGAACTGTTCGCCGCGCTCGCGCTGGTCGGCGCCGTGGTGGCCACTGCGGTGGGCGTCCGGGTCGCGGCAGGACACGACCGGCCCCTCCGATAGCACGCCGGCAGGTCTTCGATTGCCCGAGCTACCGCGATGCGCACGCTCGACCATTCACGCCTCTCGGCGCTGCGAGCGGTGGACACGATGACCTCGGCTGAGGACTCCGCGCCGAGCTGGTCCAGGGCCGCCACGACGACGTCGACGAACGGGCCGGTGCGTCCGGCGAGCGCGGCACGGCGCCCGTCGGTGAGCGGCGGAGGTTCTCGGCCATGGCGCCGCCGTTGGTGCGGAACAGGATCGCGGCGGGGTGCCGGGCAGCGGCTGCGGGGCGCTGGAGACGTGCGGGGCGCCGGTCAGGTGAATCGGGGCGTCGGCGGTGGAGAGCCACCGGTTGGCTTCCGCGGCGATCGACGGGGCGGAGCGGAACGAGCGCGACAACGGTGCTCGGAGCATCGGAACAAAATTCCGATTCCGTGCCTCCTTGCGGGCTGGTTCCTGGACACCGCAACGATTTTTGGTCTTCCCGGCCCTCGGTGGTAGTGGGTGTCATGGACTATGCCGTAGTGGTGGCCGGAGGCGGCCCGGTCGGACTGATGCTGGCCTGCGAGCTCCGGCTGGGAGGCGCGCGGGTGGCCGTTGTGGAGCGGCTCACCGAAGTGGCCCCGACCTTCTTGCGCGAGCGGAACGGCGAGGACGGAGCGGGCAACGCGATCAACCCCAGGTCGGAACGGTGACGGCGGCGTCTAGGCTGGAGGGATGCAAGAGATCAGCGGAGGCGGTGTTGGCGTGAGCACGCAAGATGTTCGCAAAACCTATCAAATCCGCACCTTCGGCTGCCAGATGAACGTGCACGACTCCGAACGGCTCGCCGGGCAGCTCGAGGAAGCGGGCTACGTGCCCGCCGACGGCACGGCGCCCGACGTCGTCGTGTTCAACACGTGCGCGGTGCGGGAGAACGCGGACAACAAGCTGTACGGCAACCTCGGGCAGCTGCGGCCCGCGAAGACCTCGAACCCGGACATGCAGATCGCCGTCGGCGGCTGCCTCGCGCAGAAGGACCGCGGGGAGATCGTCAAGCGCGCGCCGTGGGTGGACGTCGTGTTCGGCACGCACAACATCGGCTCGCTGCCCGCGCTGCTCGACCGCGCCCGGCACAACGCGAAGGCCGAGGTCGAGATCCTCGAATCGCTGGAGACCTTCCCGTCGACGCTGCCCGCCCGCCGCGACTCCGCGTACTCCGGCTGGGTGTCGATCTCGGTGGGCTGCAACAACACCTGCACGTTCTGCATCGTGCCTTCCTTGCGGGGCAAGGAACGCGACCGCCGTCCCGGCGAGATCCTCGCCGAGGTCGAGGCGCTGGTCGCCGAAGGCGTGCTGGAAGTGACGCTGCTGGGCCAGAACGTCAACTCCTACGGCGTCGAGTTCGGCGACCGCCTCGCGTTCGGGAAGCTCCTGCGCGCCTGCGGTTCCGTCGACGGCCTGGAGCGCGTCCGGTTCACCTCGCCGCATCCGGCCGCGTTCACCGACGACGTGATCGACGCGATGGCGCAGACCCCGAACGTGTGCCACCAGCTGCACATGCCGCTGCAGTCCGGTTCGGACCGGGTGCTCAAGGAAATGCGCCGCTCGTACCGCTCGGCCCGCTTCCTGTCCATTTTGGACAAGGTGCGCGACGGCATGCCGGACGCGGCGATCACCACCGACATCATCGTCGGCTTCCCCGGCGAGACCGAAGAGGACTTCCAGGCCACGCTCGACGTCGTGCGCGAGGCCAGGTTCTCCAGTGCCTTCACGTTCCAGTACTCGAAGCGGCCGGGCACGCCCGCCGCCGAGATGCCGGGCCAGTTGCCGAAGGAGGTCGTGCAGGAGCGGTACGACCGGCTCGTCGCGCTGCAGGACGACGTGGCCTGGCAGGAGAACAAGAAGCTCGTCGGCAGGAAGGTCGAGCTGCTGGTGGCCACCGGCGAAGGCCGCAAGGACGCCGAGACGCACCGGATGAGCGGGCGCGCCCGCGACGGCAGGCTCGTGCACTTCACCCCGGTCGGCGGCGCGATCGACCGCGCGGTGCGCCCTGGCGACATCGTGGAGACCGTGGTGACCTACGGGGCCCCGCACCACCTCGTCGCCGACGGCGATCTGCTCTCGCACCGGCGGACCAAGGCCGGCGACAACGCCGAGGCGGGGCTGCGCCCGAAGACCAGCGGGGTCACGCTCGGGCTGCCGTCGTTCGGCGCGCCGCCCGCACCGGCACCGGCCACGGAAGGATGTGCGCTGTGAGCGAAGCGGGCACCGACAAGGAGCTGACCGAACTGCAGGCCGAGATCGACGAGGTCGGCCAGCGCGCGGCGAAGACCGTGGAGCTGGGCAGGCGCGGGTTCGTCATCGCGGTCGCGGTGTTCGTGCTGCTCGTCGGCCAGGTGCTGCCGTGGGTCGGCGACCACGTCGGCTGGCAGGTGCTCCTCGGCGAGGGCGGGCCGATCCCGCAGCTGTTCGCCGCCACCTCGACCGGTTTCGGCGTGCTGGCCTCCGCGCTGGCGCTCGGCACCCGGCGATGGTGGCTCTCGTGGGTGTGCGCGGTCGGCGGGTGGTTCTCGTTCGTCGACGGCCTGCTCGCGGTGTGGTCGCAGCAGTCCTCGCACGCGAACAACGCGGTCGGCGGCGGCCCCGGCGTCGGCATGATCGTGGCGCTGGTGACCATGATCGTGCTCGGCGTCAACTGGATGCGCACCGCCTGGTCGCATTCCTGACCCCGCTCGAGCCAGGTCCCCGAAGGTGACTTTCGGGGACCTGGATGCCCCGAAGGTCACTTTCGGGGCATGAGCGGTCAGCGGTCGGCGATCGCGTTCTCCGCGGTCTCCATCCATTCACGCCACTGCGCGGCCTGCTCGTCGGCCTTCTTCGCCCGACGCTCGTCGCCCGCGGCCCGAGCCTTCTCCGCCTGCGCCTCGAACTGCTCCACCCGCTCGCGGAACTGGGCCGCCCTGGCCTGCGCCTCGGGATCGGTGCGGCGCCACTTGCTGTCCTCGGCCGCCTTGATCTTGTCCTGGACGGCCTTCAGCCTGCCGTCGAGCTCGCGGATCCGCTCGCGCGGCACCTTGCCGATCTCGTCCCACTGGTCCTGGATGCGGCGCAGGTGGGCCTTCGCCGCGTCGAGGTTCGCCGCGGGGTCGATCTTCTCCGCGTCGGCCAGCAGCTCTTCCTTCTTGGCCGCGTTGCCCGCGAACTCGGCGTCGCGCTCGGAGAACGCGGCCGACCGGCGCGCGAAGAACTGGTCCTGCGCGCCGCGGAAGCGCTGCCACAACGCGTCGTCGGTGTCCTTCGGCGCGCGCCCCGCGGCCTTCCACTCGGCCATCAGGTCCTTGTAGCGCCCGGCGGTGGGGCCCCAGTCCGTCGAGTCGACGAGCGACTCGGCCTCCGCGATCAGCTCCTCCTTGCGCGCCTTCGCACCGGCGCGCTGCTTGTCCAGCTCCGCGAAGTGCGAACCCCGCCTGCGGTTGAACCCCTCGCGCGCCTTCGAAAACCGCTTCCACAGCTCGTCGTCGGTCTTGCGGTCGACGCCCTTGACGGTCTTCCACTCGTCGAGGATCGCGCGCAGGCGGTCACCGGCGGCCTTCCACTGCGTCGACTCGGCGGCGAGCTTCTCGGCCTCCTCCGCGAGCGCCTGCTTGCGGGCGACGGCGGCCGACCTGGCCTGTTCGCGCTCCTGTTTCGCGCTCGCCAATGCCGCTTCGGCGTGCGTGATCACCTGCTCGATCCTGGCCCCGAGCGCGGCGAGATCGCCCACCACGGCGGCGTCGGCCAGGCCGTCACGCAGCTGCGTCGCGGTCGACAGCGCGTGCTTCGGATCGCCCGCACCCGAGCCGAGCCGCGTTTCGAGCAGCTCGACCTCGGTGCGCAGGTCGTCGAACCGGCGCGCGTAGTGCACGAGCCCCTCGTCTGGGGTACCGGCCTGCCACACGCCGACCTTCCGCTCCCCGTCGGGCGTCGTGACGTAGACGGTGCCTTCCTCGTCGACGCGGCCCCAGCGCGTGGGGTTCGGCTCGGCTGGTGGCACCGGCGCCGCATGGCCGGCAACCGCGTGCACCTGCGGTACCGGGTGCGGTGCCGCCGGTGCGGTGCCGTTGTCTGTGGTCTCGTCGGCCATCGCAGGCTCCTTATCGCCTGTAAGCCCGCCGGTCGGCGGGCGCCCCACCGCCGGTGGGGCCGGATCGTGCTGGTCGGGGTGTCGGTACCCCTTGCCGCATTCAAGCAGTTCAGCGCGGCTCGTGGTACAGGGTAATGACTCTCTTGACGCCGGGCGGGTGATCTCGGGGCGCGAACCCCGCCCGGTAACGTCGTCCGGCGTGATCACGCACGTCGCCATGGTTCCGCAGCCGCCGTTGCTGGTTCCCGGGATCGGCACCGCCCCCGTCGGCCTCCGCGCCGCCTGCCGGACGGCCGCGCGCACGCTCGCGCGGGCTAGTGGTTACTGGCTGGCCGTGGGTGGGCACGACGAGCGAATCACCCTTTCCGGTGCCAGTGGATCGTTCGCCGGGTACGGCCTGGACATCAGGGTGTCGCTCACGGCCGAGGACCCGCCTCAGGTGCCGGAGATGCCGTTGCCCGCGCTCGTCGCGGGCTGGCTGCGCGCCGAGACCGATGCCGTGGACGTGCAGGTCGAACTGTTCGACGAGGTACCCCTGACCGCCAGTTCCGAGGAACGCGCCTGCCTGCTGGTGCTCGGCGACGGGTCGAACCGCCACGGCCCGAAGTCACCCGGCAGCGAGGACGACCGTGCGCCCGCCTTCGACGAGGAGATCAGGAAGGCGTTGGCTTCGGCCGACGTCGCCGTGCTGCGCCGCCTCGACCGCGGGCTGTGCGACGAGCTGGGCGTCGGCGGAAGGGTGCCGTGGCAGGTGCTCGCGGACCTCTCCGAAGGCGCCGACTGGCGCGCCGACCTGCTCTACAGCGACGCGCCGTACGGCGTCGGCTACCACGTGGCCGTGTGGGAACGGGTGGGCTCGTGACACCCCCGATCGCGGTGGTCGGGCCGACCGCGACCGGCAAGTCCGATCTCGCCGTCACGCTGGCGGAACGGCTGGGGGGCGAGGTCGTCAACGCCGACGCCATGCAGCTCTACCGCGGGATGGACATCGGCACCGCCAAGGTCACCGCCGCCGAGCGGCGCGGGATCCCGCACCACCTGCTCGACGTGCTCGACGTGACCGAGACGGCCTCGGTCGCCGCGTACCAGCGCGAGGCGCGTGCCGTGCTCGAGCGGCTGGCCGACGAGGGCAAGGTGCCGGTCCTCGCGGGCGGTTCCGGGCTCTACGTGCAGGCCGTGCTCGACGACCTGCGGTTCCCCGGCACCGATCCCGGGGTGCGGGCCCGCCTCGACGCCGAGGCGGAGCGGCTCGGCGCGGAGTCGCTGCACACCCGCCTCGCCGCGCTCGATCCCGCGGCCGCGGCGGCGATCCTCCCGTCGAACGTGCGCCGGATCGTGCGCGCGCTGGAGGTCATCGAGATCACCGGCGAGCCGTTCTCCGCGAACCTCCCCGCGCCGGGACCTGCGCGCTACGGCACCGTGCTCATCGGCGTCGACCGCGCGGTGGAGGAGCTGGACGAGCGCGTGGACGTCCGGGTCGGGCGCATGTTCGAGGCGGGTCTCGTCGACGAGGTGCGCCGCCTCGAACGCGAAGGGCTCCGCGAAGGGAAAACGGCCTCGCGGGCGCTCGGGTACCAGCAGGTGCTGGCCGAGTTCGACGGCGACGAGGACTTCGGCGCCGCCGCGGCCGCCACCGCGCAGGCCACGCGGCGCTTCGTCCGCAGGCAGCGGTCGTGGTTCCGCCGGGACGGCCGGATCCGCTGGTTCGACGGCGGCGATCCGGGACTGGCCGGGAAGGTGCTTGCCGAACTGGCCCCGTAATCTTGGGGGCATGGCTGGTATCTCGTTCCTGAAGGGGCACGGCACGCAGAACGACTTCGTGCTGCTCCCCGACGCCGACGGCGCGCTCGACCTCACCGAGGTGAGGGTCGCCGCGCTGTGCGACCGCCGCCGGGGGCTCGGCGCCGACGGCGTGCTGCGCGTGGTGCGCGCGGAGGCGATCGGCCTGTCGAGCGAGGGCGAGTGGTTCATGGACTACCGCAACGCCGACGGCTCGATCGCCGAGATGTGCGGCAACGGCGTGCGGGTGTTCGCGCGGTACCTGGTGGAGGCCGGGCTGGTGACCGACCGCGAGTTCGTCATGGGCAGCAGGGCGGGCGACCGGCCGGTCCGCGTGCACGACGACCTCTCCGTGACCGTCCACATGGGACCGGCCACGGTCACCGGCAGCTCGGTCACCACGGTCGCGGGCACGCCGTTCTCCGGTATCGCCGTCGATGTCGGCAACCCGCACCTGGTGTCCACTGTGGACGAAGATGTGTCCTCGCTCGATCTCCGCGACCAGCCGGGGTTCGACAGGGACTTCTTCCCGCACGGCGTCAACCTCGAGTTCGTCAACGTCCTCGGCGAGGGCGCGCTGCGGATGCGCGTGCACGAACGGGGCGTCGGCGAGACGCGCGCCTGCGGGACCGGCACGGTCGCCGCGGTCGCGGCCACCCTGCACCTGGCAGGCGCCGATTCCGGTACGTCCACTGTGGACATTCCGGGCGGGAGGGTCTCCGTCACGGTCGAGCGCGGCGCCTCCACCCTCACCGGCCCCGCCGAGATCGTCGCGCGCGGCGAACTGGACGAGCACTGGTGGGCCGGTCTCGGTTGAGTTTCACCGAGGGACCCGTCCCACCGTTCTTCGCTACCGTTCTCGGATCACGTCGTCCGATCCGAGGGGAAGTGCGATGACCGAGGGCACCGGTGAAGTCCGGGAGAGCACCGTCTCCGCGAAACTGGCCATGGTCTTCGCGGGCCTGCTCGGCCTGCTCACCCTGCTGAACGGCGTCAACGGCCTGAAACTGGTCGGCGATGTCACCGACACCGCGCGCCTGGTCCTGCTGGAGGTCTTCCTGTTCGCGACCGCGCTCAGCTCACTGGCCGGAGTCGCCCTGCTCGCGTGGCGCGTGGCCGCGGGGATCGCGGCGGTGGTCGGGGGCGCGGTCGTCGGGGTGCTCATGGTGGTGACCTTCTTCATCCTCGACTCCATCCCGCCGCACGGCGGGCTGTCCCAGTCCGGCGCCACCCTGCTGGGCGGGGTCACCCTGCTCGCCGTGCTCGCCTTCGTGCAGGCGCTGCGCCGGGGCACCCAGATCTGGGTCGGCCGAGCCTGACCTCACGGACCATCCATGGCGTCCAGCTCGGCGACGCGCGAAAGCACATCCTCGCCGAGGTCGGCGAGATCGAGTCCGAGATCGCGCAGGTCCTCGGTGAACTGGTCCTGGTCGAGTGTGTGGCTGAGCCGGACCAGCCTCCCGGTGCGGAGGTCGCGCGCGGTCACCGAGATCCGGTTCAGGAGATCGCGATCGAGCGGGTCCATCCTCCTCTGGACAACTCATCTTTACCAGTTCGCCATGAGTGATCTAACTGGTCAAGATGAGTTGTCATGCGGAGAATGGAGGCATGGTGGATCGGCGCAGCGGGGTGCCCGCATTCCGGCAGGTCGCGGCGGACCTGCGTGACAAGATCTCGGCTGGCGATTACGCGCCAGGCGACCGCTTGCCCAGCGAACGTGAGCTGGTCGAGAGCTACGGTGTGTCGCGTCCGACGATCAGGGACGCGGTCAACGTCTTGCGAACTGAAGGGATCGTGACCGCCGAACATGGCCGCGGTGTCTTCGTCCGGAAGTCCGTCGCGCTCCGGCGCCTGCCCCATTCCCGACTGTCTCGCCGGGCTCGAACTCGCCACCAAGGTGCGTTCCTGGCCGATGCCGCGGCAGGTGGGTTCACGCCGACTTGGTCGGTCACGGTGCGCACCGAGGTCGCGGGCGAGCGGGCCGCATCGATTCTCGAGATCTCGGCCGACACCGAGGTGACCGTTCGAGACCGGATCATGCGGGCGGATGGCCTTGTCGTGCAGCTCTCGACTTCGCGGCTGCCCCGAGAATTCACCCGCGGAACCGCCATCGAAGAGGTCGACACCGGCCCCGATGGCACGTATGCGCGCCTCGAAGAGGCTGGGCATCGCCTCGGTGCCTTCGCCGAGCATGTCGGAGCACGCATGCCGAGCCCCGCCGAAGCGTCCGCTTTGCAGGTGGACGAAGGAACACCGGTCCTCACCGTAACCAGGGTCGCCTTTCGCGCCGACGGGATTCCCTTGGAAATGAACGACATCGTGCGCTCCGCCGACAAGTACGAGCTGTCCTACGAGTGGGCAGCGGACTGAGGTCCGGAATACCCCGCCCGGTAATTCCGTTCTGTGTTGGACGCGGATCGTGGGACCATGGGTGCAGGAAGCACGAGCACGACCGAGGCAGGGGATTCGAACTGACTTACACCGACATGACTGACGCTGAACTGTCCACCGGTGAGCTGGAGCTGGAAGACCGGGCGTCACTGCGCCGGGTCGCGGGGCTTTCCACCGAGCTGCAGGACATCACCGAGGTCGAATACCGGCAGCTGCGGCTCGAACGCGTGGTGCTGGTGGGGGTGTGGACCGAGGGGAGCGCAGCGCAGTCGGAGGCGTCACTCGCCGAACTGGCGCGGCTCGCCGAGACGGCCGGTTCCGAGGTCCTCGAAGGTGTGGTGCAGCGCCGGATCAAGCCGGACCCGGCGACCTACATCGGCTCGGGGAAGGTGCGCGAGCTGCGCGATGTCGTGATCTCCACGGGTGCCGACACGGTGGTCGCCGACGGCGAGCTGTCGCCGGGCCAGCTGCGCCAGCTCGAAGAGAAGCTCAAGGTCAAGGTCATCGACCGCACCGCGCTCATCCTCGACATCTTCGCGCAGCACGCGCGCTCGAAGGAGGGCAAGGCGCAGGTCGAGCTGGCCCAGCTGCAGTACCTCATCCCGCGGCTGCGGGGCTGGGGTGAGTCGCTGTCCCGGCAGGCCGGTGGCCGTGCCGGTGGCGCGAACGGCGGCGTCGGCCTGCGCGGTCCCGGTGAGACCAAGCTGGAGACCGACCGCAGGCGCATCAACAAGCGGGTGTCGAAGCTGCGGCGGGAGATCGCCGCGATGGACACCATCCGCGAGACCAAGCGCGGGCGCCGGGTCGCCAACGAGGTGCCGAGCGTCGCGATCGTCGGCTACACCAACGCCGGGAAGTCGAGCCTGCTCAACGCCATCACCGGCGCGGGCGTGCTGGTCGAGGACGCGTTGTTCGCGACCCTGGACCCGACGACGCGGCGAGCCGAGACCCCGGACGGGCGCACCTACACGCTGACCGACACGGTCGGTTTCGTGCGGCACCTGCCGCACCAGCTGGTGGACGCGTTCCGCTCCACGCTCGAAGAAGCAGCCGACGCCGATCTGCTCGTGCACGTGGTGGACGGGTCGGATCCGGCGCCGGAGGAACAGGTCAACGCCGTCCGCGAGGTGCTCGGCGAGATCACGCAGCGCCGGTCGGAACCGCTGCCGCCCGAGCTGATCGTGATCAACAAGGCCGACGCGGCGGACGAACTGTCGCTCGCCAGGCTCCGGCACGTGCTGCCCGGCGCGGCCGTGGTGTCCGCGGCCACCGGGGAGGGTGTCGGCCAGCTGGTCGACACCATCGCCGAGCGGCTGCCGCGGCCCGAGGTCGTCGTCGACGCGCTCGTGCCGTACGCGCGAGGTGAGCTGGTGGCGCGGGTGCACGCCGACGGCGAGGTCCTCACCGAGGAGCACCTCGCAGACGGCACGCACCTGAAGGCCAGGGTCCGCCCCGACCTCGCCGCCGCGCTGGAAACCTATCTCGCGAACGGTTCGCTCACCCGGTGATCAGTACCGTAGGAGCGTGACGGTTACCGGGCGCAGGGTCTTCGCCTGCCTTTCGGCTGTGCTGTGCGCACTGGTGCTGGCGCCTTCGGTCGCGTACGCGGCCGAGGCACCGGCGCCGGTGTGCACCGTGAAGGACAAGCGGCTGAACGAGCTGTCCGGGCTGGTCAGCGACGGCGAGCACTTCTACGCCATCAACGACGGCGGCACGAAGACACAGGTGTTCGTGCTCGGGCGCGACTGCGCCGTCCAGCGGGTGATCACCAATGCCGCCGACCCGTACGACGTGGAAGACCTGGCGAGAGCCGCCGACGGCACGTTCTGGCTGTCGGACACCGGCGACAACCGCAAGCAGCGGGACACCGTCGCGCTGCTCGCGCTCACGCCGCAAGGCAAGGCCACGCTGTACCGGCTGACCTACCCCGACGGCCAGCACGACACCGAGGCGTTGCTGCTGGGCCGGGACGGCACGCCGTACCTCGTCACGAAGAACATCCTCGGCGACGCCTCCGTCTTCCGCCCCAAGGGAAAACTCGCCAGCCCGGGTCCGACGCCGCTCGAGAACGTCGGCTCGGTGGCCATCAAGACGACCGACACCGAAGGCGGGCCCGTCGGCGCACTCGGCTCGCTGCTCGTCACCGGTGGCGCGACCAGTGCCGACGGCAAAGTCGTCGCGTTGCGCACCTACACCGACGCCTATCTCTACCCGGCCCCGGACGGCGACATCGCCGCCGCGCTGAAACGCGAACCGGTGCGGGTGCCGTTGCCGGGGGAGAAGCAGGGCGAGGCGATCGCGTTCGACCCGGACGGCACGCTGCTTTCCGGCAGCGAAGGCGTCGGCGAGCCGATCAAAGCGGTGCCGAAGGCGACCGATCTCGTGAAGATGGAGCCGGAGCCCTCCGGCGAGGCGCCCGCCGCTCCCGGCGGCGCCAGTGCCGCGCCGAGCGGGTCGGGGCCGGACGAGTCCACGGTCACGGCGGTCATCGTGGTCGCCGCCGTGCTGGTCATCGGCTTCGGTCTTTTCCGGCGCTCGCGACGGCGCTGACGAAGGTGGGCCTTCCGCCCGCCCTGGCGGCGAAGACCCACCTTCGGGTGAACCTCAGAGACGGCGCAGGACGGCGACGACCTTGCCGAGAATGCTCGCCTCGTCACCGGGGATCGGGTCGTAGGCGTCGTTGTGCGGCAGCAGCCACACGTGCCCGTCCTTGCGCTTGAACGTCTTCACGGTGGCTTCGCCGTCGATCATCGCGGCGACGATCTCGCCGTTGTTCGCGGTGGGCTGCTGGCGGACGACCACCCAGTCGCCGTCGGTGATCGCGGCGCCGGTCATCGAATCACCGGTGACGCTCAGCAGGAAGACGTCGCCCTCGCCGACGATGTCCTTCGGCAGCGGGAACACGTCCTCGATGGCCTGCTCGGCGAGCACCGGCCCACCGGCGGCGATCCGGCCGACCAGCGGCACGTACGCCGGGCGCGGCATCTGTTCCTCCGGCGGCTCCTCCGCCGCGTTGGCGGTGAGCACGCCCACCGCGCGCGGGCGGTTCGCGTCCCGGCGCAGATAGCCCTTCCGCTGCAGCGCGCGCAACTGGTGCGACACCGAGGAGGTCGACGTCAGGCCCACCGCCTCGCCGATCTCGCGCACGCTCGGCGGGTAACCGAACCGGTTGACCCAGGCGCGGATGACCTCCAGCACCTGCTGCTGACGCGTCGTCAGGCCTTCCTCGGCGTCCTCGGCCTCGGCCAGGGTGTGCACCTTGGCGCGACCTTCCTGGTCACCGGTGGCGACACCCCCGGTGCCCTTGCCGCCCTTGCCCGCGTCGCGTGTCACTGCGCTGCCTCCCAGCTCGTCCAGCCCTCTTGTGGTGCTTGTGGCTCCTGTGACGCTAGCCCGCCGCCGGTCCGATTTCAAACAACTGTTCGAAGGACACGCCGGGCGCCGCTCGATTTTGTCGGTGCGGGGTGGTACACATTCGCACGGGCGTTCGATAGAACGGATGTTCGACCCGGCGGGCTCAGGGTGGGCCGCCGGTGGAGCTGGGACTGCTAGGAGGTTCCGTGATGTCGCTGCTGGACGAGAGGTCACCGCAGGTGGGCGCCGTACCCCGGGCGGCAAGGGTGCGGTCGCTGACCCTGGTGCCCCCGCTCCCGGACGCCGCGCCCGAACCCAGGACGCCCGGCGCGGCAAGGCGCGTCCGCGCCGGCGAGACCAGGCGACCGGCCACCAGGGCGCGCGTCGTCGCGGGCAGGCCGCGCACGCGGGCCGCCTCCTGCGCGCCGCGGCGGACCCCCGTGCGGTGGCCCGCGCTCGCCGGGCTCGCCGCCGCGGTGTTCCTCGCGATCGTCGGCATCGGCCTGTTCGCCAACGCCATGGCGGGCGAAGCCCCCGTCCCGGAGAGCACCGCCACGATCGCCGTCGCCCCCGGCGACACGCTCTCCGCCATCGCGCACCGCTTCGCCCCGGACAGCGACACCGGCGCGGTCGTCGACCGCATCCAGCAACTCAACCACCTCGACGGCGCCGCCCTCACCCCCGGCACCCCGCTCTCCGTGCCTGTTTCTTCATCGGGCGGCTGAGTTCTTTATCGGTCGGCAAAATTTGCGCTGCCAGGGCGCGGCTCCCAGCTCGACCCGCCGGTTTGTCGCGGGGTGCGCCCTGCCATCGCAAATTTAGAGGGCCCAGGGGGCCCTGCGCCCGACTGCACGCTCCCGCCGCGCGGGGCGCGTCGGATCGCCGGGTGCCTGGCTGGCTTGGCAATGGCCGCGCCTTCGGCGCGGACCTCGCGGCACTCGGGGGGTAGGCGGGCGAGTGCCCCTATCGACGGCGGGCGTCGGGTGGGTGAATCCCTGATGGCCACCTTGACGGCACTGAGTGTCCGAATCTCGGCGGTCGCGGCAACATTTTCCGGGGCGGGACCGCATCGCGACGCCCTGATGGTGGCCTTCACGGCATTGAGTGCCGTCATGGTGGCCTTCGCGGCAGCGGATGCCGCCCTTCGAATTGCTCGGCGTGCGCGTTGTGGCATCACCCTGGTGGGTAGTTCTTGACCTGTTTCGCGGAAGTGCGGTGCGGTCCGGGTTGGCCGCGACGTCAGCACCGTCGAGCGCTTCCGCGGCTGGTTGCGGGTGCCAGAGGCGGAGCAGTGTCACTCGGTCGGGTCGCTTGCGGTTGTCCGGGTCGCGATCTAGGGTCGACCGCTATATCTAGTAGTTACACGGCTGTAGTTGGTCCACAAGTTGGGGTAGAATCCGAACTAGTTGTCCACAGTGCTGCCGGTGTCATCCACCGGGTATCCACATCTCGATCACCAGGCGACCCCTCGGGGCCGCGTGGTTCCGCCGTTGCGTGGCGGCGGGCGAGTACCCGGTGACAGTCGGCGTGAGGGAAGGTGATCGGCCGATGCGGTGCCCGTTCTGTCGCCATGCCGACTCCCGGGTCGTCGACTCCCGTGAGGTCGATGAAGGCCAGGCGATCCGCAGGCGGAGGTCGTGCTCCGAATGCGGTCGGCGGTTCACCACGTCCGAGACGATGGTGCTCGCCGTGGTCAAGCGGTCCGGGGTCACCGAGCAGTTCAGCAGGGACAAGGTCGTTCGGGGCGTACGCCGCGCCTGTCAGGGAAGGCCCGTCGACGACGACGCGCTGCAGCAGCTGGCGCAGCGGGTCGAGGAGTCGATCCGGTCGGCGGGCGTCGCCGAGATCCCGAGCCACGAAGTGGGGCTCGCGATCCTCGGCCCGCTGCGCGAGCTCGACGGGGTCGCGTACCTGCGGTTCGCCAGCGTCTACCGCTCCTTCACCTCGGTAGAGGACTTCGAGAAGGAGATCGCGGACCTTCGTACGGCCATGGCGGGAGCGCCCGCGCCGGACGACCCGGCGGCGGCCGAAGGCGAAGAGAGCAAGCCCGGCGAGTGAATCTCGCCCGGCGTGCCGGGAGTGGAGTGCAGCATGTCCGAAACCACGAGTGCGAAGGCGGGCCGGAAGAGCAGGGGAGGCCTGACCGTCCAGCGCGTGTTCACCACCGACGGCGTACACCCGTACGACGAGGTGAAGTGGGAACAGCGCGACGTGGTGATGACCAACTGGCGTGACGGCACGGTCAACTTCGAGCAGCGCGGCGTCGAGTTCCCCGAGTTCTGGTCGGTCAACGCGACGAATATCGTCACCAGCAAGTACTTCCGCGGCGCCGTCGGCACTCCGCAGCGCGAGACCGGGCTCAAGCAGCTCATCGACCGGGTGGTCAAGACCTACGTCAAGGCGGGCACCAAGCACGGGTACTTCGCGAGCCCGAAGGACGCCGAAGTGTTCGAGCACGAGCTGACCTGGATGCTGCTGCATCAGGTGTTCAGCTTCAACTCGCCGGTCTGGTTCAACGTCGGGACCACGTCGAAGCAGCAGGTTTCCGCGTGCTTCATCCTCGCCGTCGACGACACGATGGAGTCGATCCTCAACTGGTACCGCGAGGAAGGGCTCATCTTCAAGGGCGGTTCCGGCGCGGGCCTGAACCTGTCGCGGATCCGGTCGTCGAAGGAACTGCTGTCCTCGGGCGGCACCGCGTCCGGCCCGGTGTCGTTCATGCGCGGCGCCGACGCCTCCGCCGGCACCATCAAGTCCGGTGGCGCCACCCGCCGCGCCGCCAAGATGGTCGTGCTCGACGTCGACCACCCCGACGTCGAAGAGTTCGTGCAGACCAAGGCGCGCGAGGAAGAGAAGATCAAGGTCCTGCGCGACGCCGGGTTCGACATGGACCTCTCCGGCGCGGACATCAGCTCCGTGCAGTACCAGAACGCGAACAACTCGATCCGGGTGTCCGACGAGTTCATGCGGGCGGTCGAGGCTTCCGGCGACTTCGGCCTGCGCGCGAGGCTCACCGGTGAGGTGATCGAGAACGTCGACGCGAAGAAGCTGTTCCGGTCGATCTCCACCGCGGCATGGGAATGCGCCGACCCTGGCCTGCAGTACGACGGCACCATCAACGACTGGCACACCTGCCCCGAAACGGGCCGGATCACCGCGTCCAACCCGTGCAGCGAGTACATGCACCTGGACAACTCCAGCTGCAACCTGGCCTCGCTGAACCTGATGAAGTTCGTCGGCGACGACGGCACCTTCGACGCGCCGCTGTTCGCGAAGGCCGTCGAATTCGTGATCACCGCGATGGACATCTCGATCTGCTTCGCCGACTTCCCGACCGAGGCGATCGGCGACACCACGCGCAAGTTCCGCCAGCTCGGCATCGGTTACGCCAACCTCGGCGCGATGCTGATGGCGCTCGGGCACGCGTACGACTCCGAAGGCGGGCGCGCGCTCGCGGCCTCGATCACCTCGCTGATGACCGGGGTGTCGTACCGGCGCTCGGCCGAGCTGGCCGCCGTCGTCGGCCCGTACGAGGGGTATGCGCGCAACGCCGAGGCGCACCAGCGCGTGATGCGCAAGCACGCGGCCGCGAACGAACTCGTCCGCACCCACCACGGCAACGACGCGGCGGTCCGCTCGCTGGCCACCGAGGAATGGCGACGCGGGATCGAGATCGGTGAAGCCAGCGGCTGGCGCAACGCGCAGGCCTCGGTGCTGGCGCCGACCGGGTGCCTCACGGGCGATTCCCTGGTGACAACGGATCGCGGGCTTGCCCGGTTGTCGGAACTGGGCGAGCTGTACGGGGATCAGTGGCAGGACATCGACTTGACCGTGTCGACCGACGAAGGCCCGAGGCGTGCCACCAAGTTCTTCGTCAACGGCGAGGAACCGACGCGGCGGATCGTCACCGAGGGCGGCTACCGGATCCAGGGCACGCTGGCACATCGGGTCAAGGTGGTGGACGCCGGAACCGGGGCCTGGACCTGGAAGCGGCTTGCCGACGTCCAGCAGGGCGACGTGGCACCGATCCAGATGGATCGCCTGGTAGGGGAGCCGCGACGCGTGCCCTTGCCCGTGCTCGACCAGGCGTACTACGCAGGGGACCGAGGCACTCGTGTCCCGGATGTCGTCGACGAGGACCTCGCCGAACTGGTCGGCTACTTCATGGGCGACGGCAGCTTGCACGCCAAGGGGATCCGGTTGTGCGTGGCGGACACGGACCTCGACGTCGTCGCGCGGCTGAACGTCCTGTCCAAAGAACTGTTCGGCCTTGAACCCGTTGTCTCAGCGCGAAAGGGCTATCAGGAGGTCGCGCTTCAGTCGGTCCGACTGGCACGGTGGTGGCAGGCCGCGGGCTTCGCCAAGGACCTGCCCGGCCACGATCATTCCGGCAAGGGATGGACGCCACGGGTGCCCGCGGCGATCCGGGAGACCAACGACTGCGCGGTCTACGCGGCCTTCCTCCGCGGCCTGTTCGAAGCCGACGGCACCGTGGTCGACGGCGTGCCGAGCTTGTCCACCGCGTCGGAGCTGTTCGCCGACGACATTCGCGGCATGTTGCTTCCCCTGAGGCTGGCTACGACCACACGCGAGACGACCAGCGGGTGGGGCGGCGCCCAGTACCAGGTCCGGCTGCGCAACGTCGACCACGCGTTGACCTTCGACGAGGTCATCGGCTTCATCAGCGGCCGCAAGTCGCGGTTGGTCGCGGACCTCGAGCCGGCGCGCTCGGCCAAACGGGATCACGTCTACCTTCCCCGCGCGGTGTGGGACGAACTGGTTCCTGTCTCGCACCCGCTGCGGAACGCGGTGGTCCAGTCGCTGCGCAAGACCGGCGGTGTCGCCCGGATGACCGCGCGCAGGCTGCTCGGCGAGACCGGGGACGACAGGCTGGCAGGCGCACTGGACTATCTGTTCGAAACCGTTGCCGCGAACGAGGACGGCGGTGTTCAGCCGACCTACGACCTTTCGGTGCCGGAGAACGTCACCTACGTCGCGAACGGCTTCATCAGCCACAACACCATCGGCTTCATGATGGACTGCGACACGACCGGGATCGAGCCGGACTTCTCCTTGGTGAAGTTCAAGAAGCTGGTCGGCGGCGGGTCGATGCAGATCGTCAACCAGACCGTGCCGCGGGCGCTGACCTCGCTCGGCTACCAGAACGAACAGGTCGAGGCGATCGTCGAGTACGTCGCCGAGCACGGGCACGTGGTCGACGCGCCCGGTCTGCGCCCCGAGCACTACGAGGTGTTCGACTGCGCGGTCGGCGATCGCGCGATCGCGCCGATGGGGCACGTACGGATGATGGCGGCGGTGCAGCCATTCCTGTCCGGTGCGATTTCGAAGACCGTCAACATGCCCGAGTCGGCGACCGTCGAAGAGGTCGAGGAGATCTACTTCCAGGGCTGGAAGCTCGGTCTGAAGGCGCTCGCGATCTACCGCGACAACTGCAAGGTCGGCCAGCCGCTGTCCACCGCGAAGAAGGACAAGGCGGCGGCGGAGCCGGAAACGGTCGTGGAGTACCGGCCGATCCGCAAGCGGCTGCCGAAGAAGCGCCCGAGCCAGACCGTGTCCTTCACCGTCGGCGGGGCCGAGGGCTACCTGCACGCCGGGTCGTACCCCGACGACGGGCTCGGCGAGGTGTTCATCAAGCTCGGCAAGCAGGGTTCGACGCTGGCCGGGGTGATGGACGCGTTCTCGATGTCGATCTCGGTCGGCCTGCAGTACGGGATCCCGCTGGAGTTCTACATCACGAAGTTCTCCAACCTGCGGTTCGAACCGGCCGGCATGACCGACGACCCGGACATCCGGATCGCCACCAGCGTGCTGGACTACCTGTTCCGCAGGCTCGCACTGGACTACCTGCCCTACGAAAAGCGTTCGCAGCTCGGCATCTTCACCGCGGACGAACGCTCGGCGCAGACCGAAGCGACCTACGGCTCGTCCTCCGACGAATCCGACGGCGTCGACCTGGAAGCGTTGCGCACCAGCGTGGACGCCACCAGCACGCGCGGCACCGAAAGCCCCGAAGAGCCCGCGCGCGAAGCCCACAGCACGGCCGAACTGATGGAACTGCGCCTCGGCAAGGCCGCCGACGCGCCGTTGTGCATGACCTGCGGCACGAAGATGCGTCCCGCCGGTTCCTGCTACGCGTGCGAAGGCTGCGGCGCCACCTCCGGCTGCAGCTGATTCCGGGCGCGGTGCGCAAGGTCGAACGGGGTGCCTGCCGACACCCCGTTCGGCCCAGCCCGTGGTTACCTCCTGCGCCCACCCGACGATCCTCGCCGGTGTCCACGCCTCTTCGGGGGCGGCGGACGCGATCGAGCTGAAGGCTGGTTCATCCGGCGACGGACAAGGAGTACGCCCGGGACCGGTCCCTCGCGACGGGTGCGCGACTACTTCACGTCGATGAAGTGCTCCCTCCGCGCTACTTCCGGATTGCCTTGGCACGGGCCAAGGTGGTGCGCATGGTTCGACTGTTCAGATCGCGGCGCGCCCGGAAGTGGGCGATCGGGGTGGCGGCCGCCCTCGTGCTGGTGCTGGTTGCCGGTTTCGTGCTGCTGCGCGTGGCCAGTTCGCGCACCTTCCAGTTCTTCGGCGAGATCGTCGACCGGGTCGACACCGCGGACCGGGTGGTCGCGCTGACCTTCGACGACGGGCCGGATCCCGCGGGCACACAGTCCCTTTTGGACACTCTCGCGGCACGCGGTGTGCCCGCGACGTTCTTCCTGATCGGCAGGGAACTGGCCACGCACCCGGAGCTGGGACGCGCGATCGCCGGTGCCGGGCACGAGATCGGCAACCACAGCTTTTCCCACGAGCGGATGATCGGGGTGACGCCCGCCTGGGTCGCCGACGAGGTCGAGGCGACCGACGCGCTGATCCGCGCGACCGGGTACCGGGGCGAGATCCAGTTCCGCCCGCCGAACGGCAAGAAGCTGTTCGCCCTGCCGCACTACCTCGCCGAACATCAGCGGAAGACGATCACCTGGGACGTCGAACCGAACTCCGACCCCGAGGTGGATCGCAGCGCCGCCGCGATCGCGCGCTACACCGCCGAGCACGTGCGACCGGGGTCGATCGTGGTCCTGCACGCGATGTACGCGTCGCGGGAGCAGACCAGGGCCGCGCTCGGGCCGATGATCGACCAGCTCCGGCAGAACGGCTACCGGTTCGTGACCGTTTCGCAGCTGCTGGCGGAAGGCCGTCGGTGACGGCATGGCCGCTCGGCGCCGGGCGCTGTCGGAGTGGCTAGCCGGTGTGGGAGTCGTAGACACGGCGGAGCAGGGCGGTGAACCGGTCGCGGTCGCGGGCGTTGAGCGCGCGGAGGAAGTCGTCCTGCCCGCGGGCGGCGGCGGTGGCGAGATCGTCCACAAGGGACTTTCCCGCCGGGTCAGTGAGACGACGCGTCTGCGGCGGTCGGCGGGGTCGGTGGCTTTGTCGATGAGCCCGCGCTCGCTCAGCGAGTCCAGTACGGCCACGAGATCGCGCGCGTCCACGGCGATCGCGCGCGAGGGAACCCAGGCGGGACAGCGGGAATCCCGTGCCGCGCTCGTAAACGGGTCGGCGCGGATGGCGCACGAACATACGGGTAGACATGGAACATGTCCGATGAACCGCGTCATTCCCAGGTGGCCCTTCGAAACGGGTCGGTGCACGTCGCCGAGCTGGGGGATCCGCACTCGCCTGCTTGTCTGTTCCTGCACGGCTGGCCAGAGTCGTGGCGCGCTTGGCTCGACGTGCTGCGGCTCGCGTCGGCGCGGTTCCGAGCCGTCGCCATCGACCTGCCCGGGATCGGCGGGTCGACGGGCGGGGGCGGCCGCAAGCGCGAACTGGCCGCGACGGTGCACGAGTTGATCACGGCGATGGGGCTGACCGAGGTGACCCTGGTCGGCCACGACGCGGGCGGCATGGTGGCCTACGCCTGCCTGCGGCGGTGCCAGGGGCTCGCGCGCGTGGTCGTGATGAACACCGTGATCCCCGGGGTCGCGCCGTGGGAAACCGTGCTGGCGAACCCGCACATCTGGCACTTCGGCCTGCACGCGGTGCCCGCGCTTCCCGAAACGCTGGTGCGGGGCCGCGAAGCGGCGTACTTCGACTACTTCTACGACATCCTGTCCGCCGATCCCGCCCGCATCACGCGGGAAGCGCGCGCCGCCCACGTCGACGCCTATCGGGCGGAAGGCGCGCTGACGGCGGGATTCGATCTCTACCGCGCCTTCGGGCAGGACGCGGAGGACAACGCCGCAGTGTCGCGTGTGGACACTCCGCTGCGGTACCTGCGCGGCGCCCACGAGCACGGTGACATCGCCGCCTACGCCGCCGGGTTCCGCGCCGCCGGGATCGCGAACCTCACCACCGGCACCATTCCCGGTGCCGGGCACTTCGCGCCGGAGGAGGCGCCGGAGGCCGTCTGGCACCTGATCGACGAGTTCATCCGCGAGACCTGAGCCCGCGCAGCGTGAACCCGGCACCGCTCGGGTCCAGCGGTTTCGTCGCCTGCTTGAACAGGTGTTCGGCGCGCTCGTAGGACAGTCTTCGCCTGCCGGTCGTCGGGCACAGGTCCGCCCGCGGCGGCATCCGGGCCGGTCCTGGCCGCCGGTCGGTGAGGAACACCGGCCCGCTGGCCCGGCCCGCGATCAGCGAGGGCAGCAGGTCCGCCGTTCCCGCACGCCAGCTCACCCGGTCGCCGCCCGCGTGTGCCTCCCGGCCGTCGAGGTCCAGATCTTCGACGTTGAGCGACAGCACCGCTCGCGCACTGGCCCCGGATTCGTGCAGGAGCACCCAGAACGTCCGCTCCCGCAGCGGCAGGGAAGGCGCGTTCCAGAGGGCTTCGAGCGTGGCGGGGCCGATCGACTCGGCGGCGGTGCGGTTTCCGGTTCGCCGATCAAGATCGACGGCGAGATCACCGAGCGAGGCCCACGCGCCGAAGGACCGGATCGCCGAGCGGTGCCGGTTCCAGGTGGCCGCCGCCGCGCCGCCCCACGCGGTGCGGAACACCCGCGCCACCGCCGCCGCGGTCACGGATTCCAGCGGCAGCCGGTCCCCGAGCGACCGCCGCAGGCGGCGCAGCGTCTGCCCGTACGAGCGGACAGTCGCGGGATCGAGGTCCTCGCGGGCCAGGAATTCCTCGGCCGCCGGGCCGAGGGTGCGCACCGGCGCGATCACCTCGGCCAGTTCGCTCGCGCGGCGGCGCAGGAACGCCCGTTCGGCGGCGTTTCCGGTCAGCGCGGCCGCCCGCTCGAACTCCCGCCTGGCCTCTTCGGCTCGTCCCAGCTTGGCCAGCAGATCACCCCGGACGCTCGGCAGCAGGTGGTAATCCCGCAGGGCCGGTTCGTCGAGCAAGGGATCGGTGAGGTCGAGCCCAGCCCGCGGCCCGGCGGCCCGCCCGACCGCGACGGCGTGGTTCAGCCGCACGACCGGCGTCGGCCGCAGCACGGCCAGCGCTTCGTACAGCCCCGCGATCCGTGCCCAGTCGGTGTCCTCGGCGCTGCTCGCCTGCGCGTGGCACACGGCGATCGCCGCCTGCAGCACGTACGGTCCCGGTGGGCCGCCCGCCGCACGCGCGCGCAGCATCGCGGTGAACCCGCGGCGGATGAGGAGCTGGTCCCACCGGCCGCGGTTCTGGTCGTGGAGCGGAACCGGTTCCCCCGACGGCCCGGTCCGCGCGGCCGCGCGGGACGACTGGATCTCCAGCAGCGCGACCAGCCCGTGCACCTCGGCCTCGCCCGGTGCGAGTTCGGCCAGCAGCCTGGCGAGGCGGATCGCTTCGAGGCAGAGGTCCGGTCGCATCAGGTCCTCGCCCGAAGTCGCCGAGTACCCCTCGTTGAAGATCAGGTAGACGACTTCGAGCACCGACGAAAGGCGCTCCGCGAGTTCGTCGTCACCGGGCATCTCGAACCGGGCGTCTTCGTCGGCCAGTGTCCGCTTCGCGGCCGCGATCCGTTGCGAGACAACGGTTTCGGTGACGAGGAATGCCCGCGCGACCTCGCCGGAGGTCAGCCCGCCGACGAACCGCAGCGTCAGCGCGATCCGTGCCGCGGTCGGCAGCGCGGGGTGGCAGGACAGGAACACCAGGCGCAGCGCGTCGCCGGAATCCGGGGTGAGTTCGGCGCTGGACTCCCTGGCGAGCTGCTCGTGCTTGCGACCGAGGCGGTCCGCGCGGCGGAGGTGGTCGACCGCGCGCCGCTTCGCGATCGTCATCAGCCACGCGCCGGGATTGTCCGGGACGCCGGACGACGGCCATCGTTCGAGCGCGGTGACGAGCGCGTCCTGGGCCAGTTCCTCGGCGAGGCCGACGTCGTGGACCATCCGGGTCAGCCCGCCGATGATCCTGGCCGACTCGCGCTTCCAGACCGCGTCGATCGTGCCGGACAGGACGGCACCGCCCCGGTCCCGGCGGGAACCGGGGCGCCGCCGTCCCGCACTCACGGCCCGAAGACCTGGTGCATCATGCCGCTGCCGTCGCCCGCGATCTTGCGAAAGCGCCGGGCCAGTTCGATCGCTTCTTCCTTGGAGCGGACTTCGACGAGCGCGAAACCGCCCACGGATTCCTTCGCTTCGGCGAAGGGGCCGTCGGTCACGGTGATCTCGCCGCCTTTCGCTTCGACACGGACCCCGGCCGGGTCGAGGCCGCCGGTGGCCAGCAGGACGCCGGAGGCCGTCAGCTCTTCGATGAACGCGCCCATTTCGGCGAACAGCTTGTCGTCGGGCGGGGTGTCGGAGCCGTTGGTCATCATCAGGTAGCGCATGGGTTCCTCCCTTTCTCGTTGCCGTGCCCCTGCGTCGAACCGGCGATGTGACAGGGAACGCGGCTCACTTCTCGGCCAGCTCTTCGGCGAACACGTCGTAGGTGGCCTGGTCGAACAGCACGAACCGGATCAGCGCGATCCCCGGCGTCTCCTCGGCGGTTTCCCGGACGGTCGCGAGCGCGATCTCGGCGGCGGAGCGCACCGGCCACCGGTAGATCCCGGTCGAGATCGCCGGGAACGCCACGCTCGCGGCGCCGAGTTCGGCGGCGACCAGCAGGGAGTTGCGGTGGCAGTCGGCCAACAGCGCCGACCGGTCCTCGGACCCGGACCACACGGGGCCGACGGTGTGCACGACCCAGTGCGCGGGCAGCTTCCCCGCCGTCGTCGCCACGGCGTGGCCGGTCTTCAGGCCCTTCCCGTAATGCCCGGCGCGGAGCTCGCGGCACTCGGCGAGGATCTCCGGGCCACCTTTGCGGTGGATGGCGCCGTCGACGCCGCCCCCGCCGAGCAGGGACGAGTTGGCGGCGTTCACCACGACGTCGGTGTCCTGCCGCGTGATGTCGCCCTTGACCAGTTCGATGGCCGCCATGGCTTCCTTCCCTCGCACCTGCCGAAGTGTCCGCGTCCAGTCTGCGCGATACGGTGCCGGTGGCGGAGACAGGGAGTGGGCGGTGACGGTCGAGTTCGAGGAGTACCGGCCCCGGTTGTTCGGGCTCGCGTACCGCCTCACGGGGTCCGCGCACGAAGCCGAGGACGTCGTGCAGGACGCGTTCCTGCGCTGGGACGCCACGGACCGCGAGGTGATCGGTGCGCCGGGGCCGTGGCTGGCGAAGGTGGTCACCAACCTGTGCCTCAACCGGTTCACCTCGGCGCGCGCGAGGCGAGAGCGGTACGTCGGGCCGTGGCTGCCGGAGCCCGTCTTCACCGACGGCGGAGCGTTGAACCCGTCGGACACCGTCGAGGAGCGCGAGTCGGTTTCGCTCGCGTTGTTGCTTTTGCTGGAGCGGCTGACCCCGGTGGAACGCGCGGTGTTCGTGCTCAGGGAAGCCTTCGGCTACGGCCACGGCGAGGTCGCGGAAGTCCTCGGTGTCTCGCAGGCGTATTCACGTCAGTTGCAGCGACGCGCGCACGACCGGCTCGGCGGGGCGCGCAGGTTCCGGCCGGGCGCCGCCGAACGGCGGGAACTGGTCGAGCGGTTCTTCGCGGCGGCCCGCGGGGGCGACTTGGCGGCGCTCGAAGGAATGCTCGCGGCGGACGCGACGTGGTGGACCGACGGCGGCGGCAAGGTGACCGCGGCCAGGCGCCCGGTTTCGGGCGCGGCCAGGGTCGCGCGGTTGCTGGCCGGGTTGTTCGGCAAGTACGGCGATCTGGTCGACATCGCCTTCGCGGAGGTCAACGGCGAGCAGGCGGTACTGGGCAGCATCGGTGACGAGGTGGTCGGCGTGCTCGTGTTCGACGTGGCGGGGGACCGGATCGCGGGGCTGCACGCGGTGGCGAACCCGGACAAGCTCGGGCACGTCCGCGAACCGCTGTCACGTTCGGCGCCACTGCCCGGTTCTTGAGGGCATGACAGAACCGATTGTGGTCACCGGCGGTACCGGGGTGCTCGGGCGAGAGGTCGTTTCGCGGCTTCTCGACCGAGGCGCGCGAGTCCGGTCGGTGAGCAGGAATCCCGGCGCGGCACGGCCGGGGCTGACCCACGCGCGAGCCGATCTGCGGTCGGGGCACGGCCTCGACGAAGCGATGGCGGGGGCGAAAACCGTCGTGCACTGCGCCGGGATCATGCGCGGCGAGGTGGAGGCGAGCCGGAACGCCTTGCGGGCGGCGAAGTCCGCCGAGCACTTCGTGTACATCTCGATCGTCGGCGTCGACAAGATCCCGCTCGGCTACTACCGCGCGAAGCACGAGGTCGAAGGCATGCTCGAAGAGTCGGGGCTCGGGTGGACGATCCTGCGCGCGACCCAGTTCCACGCGCTGGTGTCCCGGATCGCCGACGCGCTGGCGAAGTCGCCGCTGGCGCCGGTGCCAGCCGGGATCCGGCTCCAGCCGGTCGACGCGGGTGAGGTCGCCGACCGGCTGGTGGCGCTGGCGCTGGACGCGCCGGCGGGACGGGTGCCCGATTTCGGCGGACCCGAGGTGAAGAGCCTGTGCGAGCTGGTGCGCGGGCGGCTGGCCGCCACCGGACGCCGCCGCGCGCTCATCCCGGTGCGGTTCCCCGGCCGGATCTCCGCGGCCTTCCGCGCCGGGCACAACCTCGCTCCGGACGGCGCGCGCGGCGAGGTCACCTACGAGGAGTTCCTCAGGCGCGGGTGAGCTCCATGACCCAGTTCGGTTCCCAGGTCGTGCCGCCGTCGATCGAGAACGCCTGCTCCCACCGCGCGGTGGTGCCGGTGATGTCCGACCACCGGAAGGAAACCCGCACGGGGGTTCCTTCGTGTTCGTCATCGCCGTAGAACCAGCCTTCGCCGTCGGCGAAGTCACCGGTGACCGGGGGCAGCAGGGCGCCGTCGCGGCTGTTCGCCCAGTACAGCGACCACTGCCCGGTCTCGGGGGCGAACAGCCGCAGGGTCAGGCCCGAGAACCCCTTGCCGGGAAAGGAAATCTCGTCGATGTTCGCGGCGCCGCCGAAGTGCGGGCGGCATTCGGCGACACCGTCGAACTCCTCCCAGTCGTCGCTGCCGGTGAGGGGTTTGGAGAGCTTGCGGTTGGCGACGGCCCAGCGGCCGTGCAGGAAGTCGAAGTCGTGCGGGGAACCCATGATCCGCCCTTTCGGTGTGGTTGCGGGACCCGCACGACTCTGCCCGGCTTCGCTGCCATCTCCTGTCAGTGGACGCTCAGGCGCTGCCACAGGAATTCGTAGACCATCGCCCACTTCGCGGCGAGCTGCCCGTTGTCGGCGGCTCCGCCGTGCCCGCCCTCGATGTTCTCGTGGTACAGCACGTCGTGGCCCTGTTCCCGCATGCGCGCCACCATCTTGCGCGCGTGGCCGGGGTGCACCCGGTCGTCCCGCGTGGACGTCACGTACAGGCTCGGCGGATAGTGCTGTCCACTGTGGACGTTCTGGTAGGGCGAGTACTCGCCGATGAAGGACCAGTCGCCTTCGTCGTCGGGGTCGCCGTACTCCGCCATCCAGGACGCGCCCGCGAGCAGCAGGTGGTACCGCTTCATGTCCAGCAGCGGCACCTGGCTCACCACCGCGCCGAACAGGTCGGGGTAGCGCGTCAGCATCACGCCGGTGAGCAGGCCGCCGTTGCTGCCGCCCTGGACGCCGAGCGTGGCGGGCGTGCTGATGCCGCGCGCGTGCAGATCCGCCGCCACCGCGGCGAAATCGGCGTAGGCGAACTTGCGCCGCTCCCGCAGCGCGGCGGTGTGCCAGTCCGGCCCGTACTCACCGCCGCCGCGGATGTTCGCCACCACGTAGGTGCCGCCCCTGGCGAGCCACGCCCGCCCGGTGGTGCCGCTGTAGGACGGCGTCAGCGACACCTCGAAGCCGCCGTACCCGGTCAGCAGCACCGGTCCGTGTCCGGTGCCGGGGCGCACCACGAAGTACGGCACCCGCGTCCCGTCTTCGGACGTGGCGAAGAACTGGTCGACGGTCATGCCGTCGCTGTCGAAGAACGCCGGAGCCTGCTTCAGCACTTCGAGGCCCTCGCCGACCACACCGCGGCTCAGCGTCGCGGGCTCGGTGAACCCGCTGCTGTTGAGGAAGAACTCGTCGCCGGTGTCCGGGTCGGTGTCGAAGACTTCGGCGTTGCCCATCTCCGGCGCGCCCGCGAGGGGTTCGTCGGTCCAGCCGCCGTCGCCGGGGGTCAGCACCCTGATCGCGGACTTGACGTCGGACAGCGTGCCGAGCAGCAGGTGGTGCCGCGTCCAGGCGTAGTAGTCGAGCGAGGTGTGCTCGTCCGGCTCGAAGAGCACGGTCAGCTCTCGCGCCCCCGCGAGGTAGTCGTCGAACCTCGCCGCGAGCAGGGTCCCCGGCCCGTACTCGGCGCCGCCGACCCGCCACGCCGTCCTGGTGCGGATCAGCAGCCATTCGCGGTGGACCGAGAACCGCGCGTCCTCGGGGACGTCCAGCTTGACCAGTTCGCCGTCGGAGGTGCGGAGGAACCGCTCGGACCGGAAGAAGGTGATCACCCGCGAGACGAAGTCGCGCTCGAACCCCTCGGTTGGGTCGTGCACGACGCGCACCGACACGTCGTCGGGCTTGCCCTCGAACACGGTGGTGGCTTCGGAAAGCGGGGTGCCCCGGCGCCATTCCTTCACGACGCGCGGGTAGCCGGACGAGGTCATCGAGCCGGCCCCGAAGTCGGTGCCGACGTACACGCGGTCCTCGTCGATCCAGCCGACCGCGCTCTTCGCTTCGGGCAGGGTGAACCCGTCCTCGACGAACTCGCGGCGTTCGAGGTCGAATTCGCGCACCACCGCCGCGTCCGCGCCGCCGCGGGACAGTTCGACGAGCGCGCGCCGGAAGTCCGGCCGGAGCACCGCGGCGCCCTCCCACACCCAGCTCTCGCCCTCGGCCGCGCCGAGCGCGTCCACGTCGAGGAGGACTTCCCAGGCGGGGGCGTCCTTCCGGTACTCCTCGAGCGTCGTGCGGCGCCACAGACCGCGCGGATGGTCGGCGTCCATCCAGAAGTTGTAGAGGTGCTCGCCGCGGCGGACTACGTACGGGATCCGGTCGTCCGCGTCGAGGACTTCGCGGATGTCGTCGCGGAGCGCGGTGAACCGGGGTGTTTCGGCGAGCACGGCGGCGGTCTCGGCGTTGCGCTCGCGCACCCAGCCCAGCGGGGCGTCCCCCGTCACGTCCTCGAGCCAGAGGTAGGGATCTTCGTCAGCCATGGGACCAGTTTGTCAGGCGGGCCGCTATGCTGGTCCCGCGCTGGTTGGGGGACCGCAGCCGAATTCGCGGGGGATCGTGCGTCCCGGGCGCCTGTGCCGAGAACGATCTGACACGGGGTACCCATGGAACACGCCGATGGAGAACGCAACTCACCGCTCGCGATCGCGTCCGTGCTGGCGCTCGTGCTGCTCGTCGTGGTGGCCGTGGTGCTGGTCCCGAAGCTCACCAATTCCGCCGACGGGCACCAGGCGCCGCCGGTCGGCGGGCAGGCGAGGGAATCCGGCAGGGACACCGGAAGCGACGCCGATCGCGCGCCGGTCCCGCCCCCGGAGGCCAACCCGCTGCTGGCGCCCGGCGTGTACCTGACCCCGGTCACCTGTGAGCTGCCCGGCGTCACGCGCGCCGCCGAAGCGCTGCTCGCCTTCTACCGCTCCGGGATCGACTGCCTCGCCGCCGCGTGGCACGGCGCGCTCGGGCAGGCCAAGCGCCCGTTCACGGAGGCCGGTGTGCAGCTCAGCGAGCCGCAGGCGAGCGGATGCGGTGTCGCGCCGTCGAAAAAGGAGGCCACCGCCTACTACTGCGCGGGCGACCGGGCGATCTACATGCTCCGCGACCGCATGCTCGAGGCGGCCGACGTGATCCCCGCGGCCCACCTCGCGGTGCTGGCGCACGAGTACGGCCACCACGTGCAGGAGCTGAGCGGCATCATGACCGCGGTCGAGCTGAAAATGTCGTCGGCGGACGAGAGCACCCCCGCGGACAAGGAGCTGAGCAGGCGGGTCGAACTGCAGGCGAACTGCTTCGCCGGGCTGTTCGCCGCGGCGGCGTCGGGGCGCGGCGACGTGACGAAGGCCGTCGCGGACAAGGCGGTCTCCGAGTTCGGCAACACCGACGACAGCGACACCCACGGCACCCGCAAGCACCAGCTGTGGTGGGCGCGGGCCGGGTTGCGCGCCGCGGACACCTCGGCGTGCAATACCTTCACCGCGCCCGCGGCCGACGTCAGCTGACTTTCCACGCGGGGTCGCGGCCGAGCAGGCCGAGCATCTTTTCGAGCGTGCTCGCGTCCGCCGCGGTTTCCACGACGAGCCCGAACGACTGGCCCTCACCCCGGTTCTCGGGCCCGGTGGGGATGAGTTCCACGAGCTTCATCGCGGCGGCCACCAGGTCCTCGTCCGGCGCGTACGGCACGTTGAGCGCCTTGGCGATGTCCCAGCCGTGCGCGACCTGGTCCACGAGGTACATGCTGAGTGCCATCTCGGCGTCGAAGGTGCCGAAGTCGTGGATGGCCATCTTCCGTTCGGCGAGCCCGTCCTCGGAGAACGCAGCCTTCACTTCGGCGACCGAGGCCGCGTACCCCGCGATCGGGTCGGGGTGGTTCTGACCGGTGTCCCAGTCGGACGCCGCGCCTTCGCGGGCGGCGGTGGCGAAGCCGTGGTTCTCGCTGATCTGGTGGCGGAGGAGATCGCCGAGGTCCCAGCCCGCGCACGGCGTGGGTCGTGCGAGGTCCTCGGAAGTCACGTCGGAGAGAAGGGTGTCCAGGATGTCGAGTGCGCGGAAGTTGGATTCACGAAGCTGCATACCCGGCACACTAGGATGGGAATCGGCCCTACCGTAGGGCCAAATACGGCCGGGTTGGATGGGGCCAATGAACACCGATGTCCAGATCGACACCGAGGCGGGCGGCGGCAGGCGCGACCAGATCTACCGGCAGCTGCGCGCCGCGATCCTCGACGGCAGGCTCACCGACGGGGAGCCCCTTCCGCCGACGCGCGAGCTGGCCCGGCGCCTGTCGGTCTCCCGCAACACGGTGAGTTCGGCCTACGACCTGCTGGCCGCGGAAGGCTTCCTGCGGGCGCGCACGGGCGCGGGCACCTTCGTGCGCGCCGGTGCCGCACGGCAGCAGCGGCCGCGTTCCGAGCCGCGTGCACGGCTCACGGTGAACGAGGCGTGGGACGTGCTGCCGCCCGCGCCCGCCGCGTTCGAAACCTCCTTCGATTTCGATTTCCGCGCCGGGATACCGGATCTCACCCGGTTCCCCTTCGACACCTGGCGGCGCCTGTCTTCCGAGCAGCTGCGCGCGTCGAACGCCGAGGCGCTCACCTACGGCGATCCCGCGGGCGACCCGGCCCTGCGCGCCGCGATCACCCGGCACGTCAGCGTGTCGCGGGGGCTGACCGTCGATCCCGACGACGTCGTGGTCACCAACGGCGCGCAGCAGGCGTTCGACCTGGTGGCCCGCGTGCTGCTCCGGCCGGGCGACACGGTGGCCGTGGAAAACCCGGGCTACCCGCCGCCGCGGATGATCTTCGCCGCGCACGGCATGCGGGTCGTCGGCGTCCCCGTCGACGCCGAGGGCATCGTGGTCGACGCGATCCCGGCGGGGACAAGGCTGGTGTTCGTCACGCCCTCGCACCAATGCCCCCTCGGCATGGCGATGTCGCTGGAACGCAGGCTCGAACTCATCGCGTGGGCCCGCCGTGTCGACGGCGTCATCGTCGAAGACGACTACGACAGCGAATTCCGGTACGGCGGCAGGCCGCTGGAACCGGTGCACAGCCTCGACGACGACGGCAGGGTCTGCTACGTCAGCTCGTTCTCGAAACTGCTGTTTCCCGCGCTGCGCCTGGGTTTCCTGATCGTCCCCGCCTCCGTGCGGGCGCCGGTGCGGAAGGCGAAGCAGCTCACCGACTGGCATTCGGACGGGCCATCGCAGGCCACGCTGGCGCGGTTCATGGCCGACGGCGGGTTCGCCAGGCACGTCAAGCGAATGCGGCGCGCCTACCACGAACGCCACGACCTGGTCGCGGAGATCCTGCGCGACGAGTTCGACGGGCTGCTGACCCCCGTGCCCTCCGCGGCGGGCTTGCACATCAGCGCGCTGGGCGAGGCGGGCGACGGCGTCGTACGCGAGGCGCGGGCGGCGGGAATCCGGCTCTACCCGGTGGAAAGCATGGCGGTGGGCGAACCGGCCGCCACCGGCCTGATCTTCGGCTTCGGCGCGATCCAGCCCGCGCGGATCGGCCCCGGGATGCGGCAGGTGCGCGATCTGCTCCGGAAACGCGGGTGAGCGCGTGGACCTGCACGTCGCGTTGAGCGGCCGCGGTGATCTCGCCGCCCGCATCTACCGCCAGCTCCTCGAAGCGATCCTCGACGGCCGCCTGCGCGCGGGGGATCGCCTGCCACCGACCAGGGAACTGGCCCGCACCCTCGAGGTTTCCCGGAACACCGTCGCCGTCGCGTACGACCGGCTCACCGCGGAAGGGTTCGTGGTGAGCCGGGTCGGCGCGGGCACGTTCGTCGCGGCGCCCGCGACCGATCGGACCCGCGGCCGCCGCGCGCCGGGCGGAGCCGGGATCCGGCCGAGGGCGGTGTGGCGGGACGTGCCCGTGTCCGAAGGCCCCGCCGAGACCCCGGAGTTCGATTTCCGGGTCGGCGTCCCGGATCCTTCGCTCTTCCCGCACACCACGTGGCGCCGGTTCGTGGCGCGAGAGCTGCGCCCCGACGACGTTCCGGCTGGCTACGGCGACCCGGCGGGCCACGAGGGACTCCGCGCGGCGATCGCCCGGTACACCGGCGTGGCGCGATCGGTGCGCGCCGCCGCCGAGGACGTCCTCATCACCCAAGGGGCGCAGCAGGCGCTCGACCTCGTCGGCAAGGTGCTGATCGACCCCGGCACGCGGGTCGCCGTCGAGGACCCGGGATACCCGCCCGCGCGGCGGATTTTTCACACGCTCGGCGCGCGGGTGACGGCGGTGCCCGTCGACTCCGAAGGCATCGACGTCGCGGCGATCCCGCCGGACACGCGGCTGGTCTACGTCACGCCGTCGCACCAGTTCCCGCTGGGCACCCCGATGTCGCTCGCCAGGCGGACCGCGTTGCTGGACTGGGCGGAACGGCACGGCGCGGTGCTCGTCGAGGACGACTACGACACCGAGTTCCGGTTCGAGGACCGGCCGCTCGAACCGTTGCAGAGCCTCGATCCCGCGGGCCGCGTCCTCTACGTCGGCACGTTCTCGAAGACGATGCTGCCTTCGTTGCGGCTCGGATTCCTGGTCGCGCCCGCCTCCCTGCGCCCGGCCTTGCGCGCGGCGAAACAGCTTTCGGACTGGCAAGGCGACCTGGCCGTGCAGGCGGCGCTCGCGCGGTTCATCGACGAAGGGCTTTTGGCGAGGCACGTGCGCAGGGCCGCGCGGGAGTACGGCGCGCGCCGCGGCCGGATCAAGGCCGGTCTCGCGGAGGAGTTCGGCGGACGGCTCGAACTCGTCCCCGCCGCCGCGGGGCTCCACCTCTGCGCGCATCTCGGTCCACAAGAGACGGTCGAGGTCCCGGAAGCGCTTTCGAGGGCGCGAAAGCTCGGCGTGGTACTCGACGACCTCGCCGATTACCACGCGGAAGGCCGCGGCCGCGCCGGGTTCGTACTGGGGTACGGCGCGGTCAGGACGGATCGGATAGCCGAAGGGGTGCGGCGTCTCGCCGCGAGCTTTTGAAAAATTTCACAACTTTCGCCCGTGGCGGCGAGGCCATAACCTGTTGTGAGCCAGGTCACCGGTTCGGGAGGTTTTCCATGCGCATTTCCGATGTTCTGCGAAGCAAGGGCACCGCCGTCGCGACCATCGAACCGCAGCGTTCCGTGTCCGAGCTGCTCGCCGGGCTGGCCGAGCACAACGTCGGCGCGATGGTCGTCGTCGACACCGCCGGGATCGCCGGCATCGTCTCCGAGCGGGACGTGGTCCGCAGGCTGCACGAACGCGGTGCCGCCCTGCTCGAAGCGCAGGTTTCGGAGATCATGACCACCATGGTCGCCAGCTGCGCGCCCGACGATTCCGTCGACGAACTCAGCGCCGTGATGACCGAGCGCCGCATCCGACACGTGCCGGTGCTCGACAAGGGCGAACTCGCCGGCATCGTGAGCATCGGCGACGTCGTGAAAAGCAGGCTCAACGAGTTGGAGAAGAGCCAGGAACAGCTCGAGGCCTACATCGCGCAGGGCTGAACCCCTTCATTGAAAGAGACCTACGTCACATTCGGTGCTGTCACAACTCGTCCCGCCGATCCGTCAAGGAGGTGTATCCCCAACAATCACGAGGAGTGCGTCATGGATGCGCGTTTGAACCTGTTCGGCAACCCGATCGCGGGCAAGTTCATGAAGCACCTCGTCTCGGCGGGCAAAGCGGTCGAAAGCGCAGGACTGCCCGCCGCGACGCAGGAACTGGTGAAGATCCGCGCCAGCCAGATCAACGGCTGCGGCTTCTGCACCGACATGCACACCAAAGAGGCCGTGCACGCCGGGGAAACCTCGGTGCGGCTCAACCTGATCGCCGCGTGGCGGGAGGCCACGGTGTTCACCGACGCCGAGCGGGCCGCACTGGAGCTGACCGAGCAGGGCACCCGCATCGCCGACGCGGCCGGTGGCGTCACGGACGAGGCGTGGCTGAACGCCGCCAAGCACTACGACGAAAACCAGCTCGTCGCCTTGGTGTCGCTCATCGCCGCCATCAACGCCTTCAACCGCTTGAACGTCCTCGTCCAGCAGCCCGCAGGTGACTACAAAGTCGGCCAGTTCGGCTGACGGTCAGCCGTTAGCGATCCCGGATCGGTAGGCGAAGGCTACGGCCTGCGCGCGGTCGCGCAGGCCCGCCTTCGCGAACAAGTGGTTGACGTGGGTCTTCACGGTCGCCTCGCTCACCACGAGCGTTTTCGCTATCTCGGTGTTCGACAGCCCGGCCGCGATCAGCCGCAGCACTTCGACTTCGCGCGCGGTCAGGCCCTCGACCGCTTCCGGGCGGGGCGGGGCCGCGCGCGTCGCCGCTTCGACCAAGCGCTCCTGCAGGCTCGCGTCCACAGTGGACTGTCCGTCGGCGGCCGACCGGAGCGCGCGGGCGATCGCTTCGGCATCGGCGTCCTTGGTCAGGAACCCCCGTGCCCCGGCGCGCAGCGCGCCCAGCACCGAATCGTCGTCGGTGTAGGTGGTCAGCACGACCACCTCGGTGCCGGGATGCTTGGCACGCACCAGTTCCGTCGTGCGCACGCCGTCCTGCTTCGGCATGCGCAGGTCCACCAGCAGCACGTCGGGCCGGTGCTCGGCGACCAGGTCCACCGCTTCGGCGCCGTCCGAGGCCGCTCCGACCACCTCGACGCCCGGCAGCAGGCCCAGCAGCGTGACCAGCCCTTCGCGCACCACGGCCTGGTCGTCCGCCAGCACTACCCTGAGCGTTTCGCCGGCACCACCAGGTGCACTCGCCATCCGTCCTCCACCGGCCCGCTGTCCAGTTCGCCGCCGAGCAGCGCCGCCCGTTCCCGCATCCCGCGCAGGCCGAACCCGCCGGGGGAAGGATCGGTTGGCTGCTCGCCCTGCCTGTCCCGCACCTCCAGCTCGACGCGGTCCTCGCGCCTGGTCAGCGTAACGACGACCGGTGCGCCCGGCGCGTGCTTGCGGGTGTTCGAAAGGGCTTCCTGCACCGTGCGGGTGATCGTCGCGTGGGCGCCCGCGTCCAGGTTCGCGGCGTCCCCGTCCACGACCAGTTCGGCGGCGGCGCCGCTGTCGAGGCGATAGCCCGCCACGAGATCGTCCAATGCCCGTTCGAGTGGCATCGGCGCGTCCCGCAACGCGGCCACTGCCTTGCGCGCCTCCACGAGCCCTTCCGCCGCCAGCCGTTGCGCGCGCTCCACCTGTTTGACCGCTTCGGCGGAGGCGCCGTCGCGGACCAGCATGAGCCGGGCGCCCTGCAGGTTCAGCGCGAGCCCTGACAGGGAATGCGCGAGGACGTCGTGCAGTTCGCGTGCGATCCTCGCGCGCTCTTGCAACGCCGCCGCCACCGCGTGTTCTTCGTTCGCCTGCTGAGCCCTGGCCAGGGCGAGTTCGGTCTGCTCCACCCGTTCGAGCCGCGCGCGCCGGTTGTAGCCGAGCAGCACGACCGAAGCGAGCACCGCGAGCGTCAGCAGCGAGTCCGTGAGATCTCCGTGCGCCCGGAACGCCTTGAGGACGACGCACGCGCTCCCGAGCGCGATACCGGCGGCCACCACGATCCTCGACTGACCCCGCACCAGGAAGAACACCGCGGTGAACATGCCGATCAGGCACCAGTTCCCCGGGGCCAGCAGCCACAGCGCGCCGTTCGAGGCCACGAGGACCAGCAGCAGCGCACTGGTGCCGCCGGCCGGGATCCGGTCCGTCCAGAGCACCGGCAGCGCGGCGAGCGCGGCCACCGCCAGTAGCGGCCACACCCACCCTTCGCGCACCGGGAACACGCTGAACAACGGGAACGTGAGCATCGCCCAGCGCACCCATTCGAGGGCGGCGACCGACCAGTGCCGGTGTGCGCGCGCCGACGTGGTCATGGGGCCCAGCATGCCGCTGAGCGCGATCAGCCGCGCGCGCTGGTCGTCGCGGGGCGGCCGGTGGCCACGCGGAGGCCGAGCCCGCGGGCCCGCCGGTAGGCGAGCGCGTTCTGCAGGCCGACGCTCAGTCCGATGCTCAGCGCCAGCGACGCCGAGGTGAGCGGGCCGTCCGCACGGAGGTGCGCGCCGAGCACGAGGAACCCGATCCGCACGCCGATCGTGACCAGCCAGAGCACCAAGGTCAGGGAGGAGCCCTTCGCGAAGGCGTAGCCGTCCTCCGCGGTGATCTTCACCGAAGCGGCGCGGAACACGCCGAGCGCCGCGAGCGCCGCGAGGTCCGCGCCGAGCAGCGCCAACTCGGTGCCCGACGAGCCGGGAAGGGCTTTCACGGAGGTGACCACGCCGATCGCCACCAGGATCGCGGGCAGCACGAACAGTCCGCGCACGCTCAGCCGGTAGCCGCGCACCTGGCGGATGACGACGCGCCAGATCACCAGCACGGCGATCGCGAGGTAGAGCAGGACGTCGGCGGCGCTCGCGTCGTTCACGGTCGGATTCCCTCTCGTCTGCGGTTCCCGTGTCCACAGTGTCGCCCGGGGAGGCGCCCGCCCGCGTCGGCGCGGGGATGGGATCCGGGTGGACCACGAGGTCAACCCGGGGGTGGAGACCGGACCCCGGCGGGAAGGCCGGGCAGGCTAACGCATCCCACCGACAAAAACCCGCCTCCCCGCGGCGTTTCCGCCGAGTTGTCCACAGCCGCCCCCGTCGCCCACAGATTCCCCTCGCCGTCCCCCACCACCCCCTCCCACCCGCCACCGTGGAGGCATGACCACTCCGACCACAGCCACCCGCCACCAGGTCCGCCTCCGCGACCCCGGCGAGCTAATCGCGTCCACCCCGTCCCTGGTGGGCTTCCGGCCCACCGACTCCCTGGTGGTGCACGCCCACCAGGGCACCCGCATCGCGTTCTCGCTCCGGCTCGACCTCCCGTCCCCAGAGCACCTGGACGAGGTGGCGGCCACCGCGGCCGGGCTCGCGCTCGGCACCGAGCCGACCGGGATCACCGTCGTCGCGGTGGGCGGTGACGCGCGCGGAGCACCACCGGGGGAGGTGCCGAACCGCGCACTGGTGGAGGCGGTGATCGACGACTGCGCGGCAGCGGGAGTCCCGCTCGTGCACGCCATGTGGGCGCGGGAGATCCGGAAAGGCGCGCCGTGGCGGTGCTACCGCGATCCGGCGTGCGGCGGGACGCTGCCCGAACCGGAGAGCACGGTCGCCGCGGCCGCGACCGCGGCGATCGGGCGCGTCGTCTACGACAGCAGGGAGGAGATGGAAAGCCTCCTCGCGCCCGACGACGTCGCCGAGGTGGCGCGCCGGGCGGTGATGCTCGCCGAAACCTCCGGCGACCTGAGCACCGGGGAAGCGCGGGCCGCGCTGCGTGACGCGCTGGATCGGGTGGCGCGGCCCGGGTTCGCACTGTCCAATGCGGACATCGCGACACTGGCGAGGGCGATGTCGGTGGCCGCGGTCCGCGACGCGTGCCTGGCGACGGCGCTACCCCCTGGCAGTGCGGAAGCGCTGTCCGCCGAACGGCTTTGGACCGAACTCACCCGCCTCACCCCGGCGCCGGAGCGGGCCGCGCCCGCCACCCTGCTCGGGTACTCCGCCTACCTGCGAGGCGAGTGCGCGTTGGCGGGAATGGCGCTGGAGGAAGCCCTCGCGGCGGATCCCGGCTACGTGCTCGCGCAGTTGCTGCGCGCGGGTCTGAGCTCCGGGCTCAGCCCGGAGCGGCTCGCGGGTATCGCCGATATCGCCGAGATTTCCCTGGACGAGTCCGATGCCTGACCGCGCCGTGCTAGCCCTCGGCCCGGCGCTGGGTGAACCGCCACGCGTCGGCGACGATACCGGCGAGGTCGGCCCGTTCGGGCTTCCAGCCGAGCTCCTCGCGGGCGCGATCGCTCGCGGCGACCAGTACGGCGGGATCGCCCGCGCGCCGGGGCGCCACCGCGGCTGGGATGGCATGCCCGGTCACCTCGCGGCAGGCCTCGATCACCTGGCGCACCGAGAAACCGGTGCCGTTGCCCAGGTTGTAGACCAGGTGCTCGCCGGGACGCGCGTGACGCAGCGCGAGCAGGTGGGCGTCGGCGAGATCG
This sequence comes from Amycolatopsis sp. CA-230715, assembly GCF_018736145.1. Taxonomy (GTDB): domain Bacteria; phylum Actinomycetota; class Actinomycetes; order Mycobacteriales; family Pseudonocardiaceae; genus Amycolatopsis. The sequence goes on along the minus strand of NZ_CP059997.1, from coordinate 1,001,359 downwards.
GACACGTGGATGTAGTCGCGGACCGCGGTGCCGTCCTCGGTGGGGTAGTCCTCGCCGAAGATCTGGATCCGTTCCCGATCGCCGGTCGCCACCTGGAGCACGAGCGGGATGAGGTGGGTTTCGGTGGCGTGCCGTTCCCCGATGTCGCCGTGCGCGCCCGCGACGTTGAAGTACCGCAGGCTCACCGCGGCCAGCCCGTGCGCGCGGGCGTAGCTGGAGATCGCGAGGTCCACCGCCAGCTTCGTGGCGCCGTAGGTGTTGGTCGGCCGCGTCGGCGCGGTCTCGGCGATCGGCGAAGTCTCCGGTTCTCCGTAGGTCGCCGCGGTCGAGGAGAAGACCAGCCTCGGCGTGCCGTGGTCCCGCATCGCGTCGAGCAGGCGGAGCGTGGTGCCGACGTTGCCGTGCCAGTACTTCGCCGGATCCTGCATCGACTCACCCACCAGCGACTTGGCCGCGAAGTGCAGCACGCCGTCGTAGGAGTCCTTGGCGAGCAGGTCACGCGTGGCGTCCGCGGCGTCGCCTTCGACCAGCCGGGCGCCCTCCGGTACGGCGTCGGCGTGCCCAGTGGAGAGGTCGTCCACCACGGTGACGGTGTGCCCGTCGGCCAGGAGACGGGCGGTGCAGACACTGCCGACGTAGCCCGCCCCGCCCGTGACGACCAGGTTCAGGGCGTCGTTCCGCTCGTCTGTCACGTGTGGACCTTTCTCGTCGGTTCGCTCGTCCACTGGAGGCGACGCGCGAGGTGTAGCGAGGTTGCCTTCGCCGGCACCGGATCAGTAAGTCGTGTCCCGGCCCGCGCCGGGGGAGGGGGTCGCGACGAAGGTGCGCGGCGGCCGCCAGTCCCGTTCGGCGAACGCGGCGGTCACCGCGGCCGCGACACTGTCCACATCGGACTCGCGTACTAGCGCGATCGCCGAGCCGCCGAAGCCGCCACCGGTCATCCGCGAACCGAGCGCGCCCGCGGCCTTGGCGGCGTCCACCGCCACGTCGAGCTCCGGCGCCGAGATGCGGTAGTCGTCGCGCATGCTGACGTGCGAGGCGTCGAGCAGCGGGCCGATGTCGGCGAGCCGATCGGCGTGTAGCAGCGCCACGGTGTCGAGCACGCGCTGGTTTTCGGTGACGACGTGCCGCACCAGTGGCCGCAGTTCCGCCGGCAGCCGGTCCAGCGTTTCCCCGAGTGCGTCGAGCGCGACGTCGCGCAGGGCCTTCACCCCGAGCAGCTCGGCGGCCTTCTCCGTGCCGCGCCGCCGATCGCCGTACCCGGACTCGCTGTGCGAGTGCTTCACCCTGGTGTCCATCACGAGCACGCGGAGCCCGGCGGCCGCGGCGTCGAACGGCACCTGCTCCGACTCGCCGGACCGGACGTCGAGGAACAGCAGATGCGCCTCGGTGCAGCACAGCGACGCGGTCTGGTCGAGCAGCCCGGTCGGCGCGCCGACGAAGTCGTTCTCCGACCGCTGCACCCAGCGGGCGACCTCCTGGCGCGCCGGCGTCCGCTCCCCGCCGTCTTCGAGTTCGATCCCGGCGGTCCCGAGCAGGGCCAGCGCCACCGCGCACTCCAGCGCGTGCGACGAGGACAGGCCCGCCCCCGAGGGCACGTCACCGGCGATCACGAGGTCCGCGCCCGCGGCGAACCCGTGATCGCGCATCACCCAGGCCACGCCCGCCGGGTAGGCGGCCCAGCCCTCGATCGCGCCGGGTTCGAGCTCGGCGATCACGGCGGGCTCGGAGTACTGCAGCTTGCCGTCGGAGCCGAGCGTCGCCACGGTGAGCACGCCGTCTTCGCGCGATGCCGCCGCCACGGCGAGGCGGTGCGGCAGCGCGAACGGCAGCACGAATCCGTCGTTGTAGTCGGTGTGCTCGCCGATCAGGTTGACCCTGCCCGGCGCCGACCACACCCCGGCGGGGGCGCGGTCGTGCACGGTCCGGAACGCTCGGGCGGCGTCGGCGGCCGGACTCACCGCGCCTGCGCCAGCACGGCGTGCAGCACCGAGATCGGCACCTGCATCGAGTCGGTGTCCCCGCTGATCTCGATGGTGGACCCGGCCCCGGCGGCCCTGCCGACGGTCACCGTGCGGCCGGGGATGAGCCCGACCGACTTCAGCTCGACCATCAGCTTCTCGTCGAGCTGCACGTGTTCGGCGATCCGGCGGATCTCCACCGCGCCGCCGCCCGCGCGGGCGAACTCGTCCAGGCGCACCAGATCGGCCTCGACCGGCAGCGCGGGCTCCCCGCCCTCGCCGAGCTTGTCGAGCCCCGGGATCGGGTTGCCGTACGGCGAGGTCGTCGGGTGGTCGAGCAGCTTGACCAGCTTGCGCTCCACCGCTTCGCTCATCACGTGCTCCCAGTGGCACGCCTCGTTGTGCACGTGCTCCCACTCGAGGCCGATGACGTCGAGCAGCAGGCGCTCCGCGAGCCGGTGCTTGCGCATCACCGCGATCGCCAGTTCCCTGCCGTGATCGGTGAGCTGCAGATGCCGGTCGTCGGCCACCACCACGAGGCCGTCGCGCTCCATCCTGGCGACCGTCTGGCTCACGGTCGGGCCGCTCTGCTGCAGTCGTTCCGCGATCCGCGCCCGCAGCGGTACGACACCCTCTTCTTCGAGCTCGTAGATGGTCTTCAGGTACATCTCAGTGGTGTCGATGAGATCGTTCACGCTGTCCCCTTCGTCCGCGTCGCTTATCGTAGTCGCTCACCCCAGCACCCCCGCCCAGGCGATGGCATAACGCCGTCGCGAGCCGGAAAAGTCCCGTCGACCTGCGAGTATCGTCACCGACGGTGCAGGATGGCGGAATGGGTCCTCTCATCACGAACAGCGCACTGGCCGAGACACTGTCCGCTGCCGAGCCGCGACCGCCAGTGGTCCTCGACGTGCGCGGCGGGCTCGGGCACCCGCCCGCCGCCGAGTCCTATCAGGAGGGTCACCTGCCGGGGGCGGTGTTCATCGATCTCGATGCCGATCTCGCCGCCGCGCCGGGCGCACGCGGGCGCCACCCGCTGCCCGAACCCGGTGACCTCCAGCGGGTACTGCGCGCCGCCGGGGTGCGGGCGGGGAAGCCGGTCGTCGTCTACGACCACGGCGACGGGTCGATCGCGGCGCGGGCGTGGTGGCTGCTGCGCTGGGCGGGGCACGACGATGTCGCCGTGCTCGATGGCGGGTACGCCGCGTGGGTCGCCGACGGCCACGCGGTTTCCACCGAGGTCCCGTCACCCGAACCCGGTGATCTCGTGGTCCGCCCCGGTGCGATGCCCACCGCCGGCGCGGACGAAGCGGCCGCGCTCGCGAGGTCCGGCGTCCTGCTCGACGCGCGGGCCCCCGAGCGCTACCGCGGGGAGACCGAGCCGGTGGACCCTCGCGCGGGCCACGTTCCCGGTGCGCTCAACGCCCCGTTCGCACGGCACACCGACGAACGCGGGAGGTGGCGGTCGCCGTCGGAACTGGCGCGGCTCTTCGCCGACACCGGGGTGCCCGCCGACGGGGAGGTCGGTGCCTACTGCGGATCGGGGGTGACCGCGTGCTCGGTCGTGCTCGCGCTCGAGGCGTCCGGGAGGGCGCGCCCCGCCGTGCTCTACCCCGGCTCGTGGTCGGAGTGGGCCGCCGACGCGAACCGGCCCGCCGCCACCGGCGGCGAACCCGGCTGACCCGCGTCGAGCCCGGCCCGGGTGGCGCCGAGCGGTTACAGTGCGGTACATGCCTCATCCCGCCGTCGTCTGGGACTCCGCACTGCTCAAGTACGACCTCGGCGGGGAGCACCCGTTCAACCCGGTGCGGCTCGAGCTGACCATCCGGCTGGCCACCGAGCTCGGCGTGCTCGGGGACGTCCCGTTGCTGGTGCCGGAGCCCGCTTCCGACGACGAACTACGCCGTGTGCACTCCGACGAGTACCTCGCCGCGGTGAAGCAGGCCCCGCTCGCGGGGTGGGACGTCGGCCACGGGCTCGGCACCACCGACAACCCGGTGTTCAGCGACATGCACGACGCGACCGCGCTCGTCGTCGGGTCCACCCTGCTCGGGGCGCGCGCGATCGCGGAGGGCGCCAGCCGCCGCGCGGTGAACATCGCGGGCGGGCTGCACCACGCGATGCGGGACCACGCGTCCGGGTTCTGCGTGTACAACGACTGCGCGGTGGCGATCTCGTGGCTGCTCGACCACGGGTTCGAGCGCATCGCCTACGTCGACACCGATGTGCACCACGGCGACGGCGTGCAGGCCGCGTTCTACTCCGATCCGCGCGTGCTGACCGTGTCGCTGCACCAGCACCCGTTCACGTTGTGGCCCGGCACCGGGTATTCCGCCGAGACCGGCGGGCCCGGTGCCGAGGGCACGGCGGTGAACATCCCGTTGCCGCCCGCGACGCGCGATCCGGCTTGGCTTCGCGCGTTCCACGCCGTGGTGCCGTCGTTGCTCGCGGAGTTCCGGCCGCAGGTGCTCGTCACCCAGTGCGGGGTGGATTCGCACGAAGAGGACCCGCTCGCCGATCTTTCGCTGTCCGTCGACGGGCACCGCACCATCTACCGCACCCTGCGGACGCTGGCCGACGAGCACGCCGAAGGGCGGTGGCTCGCCGTCGGCGGGGGCGGATACCAGTTGATCAGGGTGGTGCCGAGGTCGTGGACGCACCTGCTGGCGACCGTGCTGGACCGCGATCTCGACCCGGAGACCCCGGTGCCGCCGGACTGGCGGACTTCGGTCAGCCGCGCGGCGCCCAACGCGGAGCTCCCGCTGAAGATGACCGACGGTGCCGAGACGGAGTACCTGGCCTGGGGCGGCGATCGCGACGAACCGGTCGACATCGCCATCCGCGACACCCGGCGCGCGGTGTTCCCCGCGCACGGCCTCGATCCGGACGATCCGAGGGATTAGCCATGAGCACCGACGACGTGCTTTTCCCAGCGGAGGAGCCATGAGCACCGACGACGTGCTTTTCCCAGCGGAGGAGCCATGAGCACCGACGACGTGCTTTTCCCAGCGGAGGAGCCATGAGCACCGACGACACCGGCGACACGGGCCGGTCCGCCGCGCACGACCCGTTCGACTACCCGCGGGCGTGGGAAGCGGACGTGGTGCTGTCCGACGGCGGGACCGTGCACCTGCGCCCGATCACCCCCGACGACGCCGACGGCCTGGTCAAGTTCCACGGGAAGCTGTCGGAGCGGACGCGGTACCTGCGGTACTTCGGGGCGTACCCGAGGATCCCGCAGCGCGATCTCGAGCGCTTTTCCACCGTCGACCACCACGATCGCGTCGCCTTCGTCGCCTTGCTCGGTGACGACATCGTGGCCGTGGGCCGGTACGAGCGGCTCGGCGGCACCCCGTCGGCCGAGGTCGCGTTCGTGGTGGACGACGCGCACCAAGGCCGCGGGCTGGGGTCGATCCTGCTGGAGCACTTGGCCGCGGCCGCGTCGGAATGCGGGCTGCGCCGGTTCGTCGCCGAGGTGCTGGCGGAGAACTCGCCGATGGTGCGGGTGTTCCGCGACGCCGGCTACCAGGTGAGCAGGGCCATCGAGGAGGGCGTGCTGCACCTCGAATTCGACATCGACCCGACCGAGGAATCGCTCGCGGTCGCCCGGTCGCGCGAGCAGGCCGCCGAGGCCCGCAGCGTGCACAACCTGCTGCACCCGCGCTCGGTCGCGGTGATCGGGGCGTCGACGGATCCCACGAAGATCGGCTACGCCGCGCTGACCAACCTGCTCTCGGCCGATTTCGCGGGCACGGTCTACCCGGTCAACCCCGAGCACCGGTCGGTGCGCGGCGTGCGCGCCTATCCGTCCGTTGTGGACATTCCGGATCCGGTGGACCTCGCCGTGGTCGCGGTGCCCGCGGACCAGGTCGAGTCCGTTTTGGACGGTGCGCTGGCCAAGGGCGTGAAGACACTGCTCATCGTTTCGGGCGGGTTCGCCGAGGCCGGGCCGCACGGGCTGCACGCCGAGCTGCGGCTGGTCGGCGAGGCACGCGCGCACGGGATGCGGGTGGTGGGGCCGAACGCGCTCGGCGTGCTGAACACCGACCCGGCGATCCGGCTCAACGCGACGCTCGCGCCGCGCCTGCCCGCGCGGGGCCGCACCGGGTTCTTCTGCCAGTCCGGTGCGCTCGGCACGGCGATCCTCGCCGACGCGGAGGCGCGCGGGCTCGGACTGTCCACGTTCGTCTCGGCGGGCAACCGCGCCGACGTTTCCGGCAACGACCTGCTGCAGTACTGGGAGACCGATCCCCGCACCGATCTCGTGCTGCTCTACCTCGAATCGTTCGGCAACCCGCGCAAGTTCGCGAGGCTGGCGCGGCGGCTGGCCCGCAGCAAACCGGTGGTCGCGGTGAAGTCGGGCCGCCACGCGGTGCGCCCGCAGCTGGCCGCGACCTCGGCCGAGGTCGACGAATCCAGCGTGCAGGCGCTGTTCGAGCAGGCCGGGGTGGTCCGCGTCGAGTCGATGGCGCAGCTGTTCGACACCGCGCTCGTGCTGGCGCACCAGCCCCTTCCCGCGGGGCCGAGGATCGGCATCGTGGGCAATTCGAGCGCGATCGGCCTGCTGGCCGCGGACACGGCGCGGGCGCAGGGCCTCCGGCTGGCGTTCGACCCGGTGGACGTAGGCACCCAGACCGGGCCCGCGGAGTTCGCGGCCGCGGTGCGGGAAGCGCTCAACTCGCCGGAGACCGACGCGCTGGTGGTGGTGTTCGTCCCGCCGCTGGCGATTCCCGGTACGACCTACGCGCGGGCGCTGCGCGAGGTGGTCACCGCGCTGGGCAAGGACAAGCCGATCGTGTCGACCTTCCTCGCCGCCGAGGGCGTGCCCGCGGAGCTGGCGGTCCGCACCGAGGACGGCGCGCCGACGCGCGGCTCGGTGCCGTCCTATCCCAGCCCCGAGCGCGCGGTGACGGCACTGGCCAGGGTCGTGCGGTACGCGGCGTGGCGGCAGCGCCCGCAGGGGAACCTGGTGCGGCCCGCCGAGATCCACACCGAGCAGGCACAGGACGTCGTGCGCGAGTTCCTGTCCACAGTGGACGACAAGACGACGGTGCTCGAAGACGCCGAGGTGGTGCGGCTGCTGGCGTGCTACGGCATCGAAGTGGTGCCGTTCAGGGTGGTGCTGTCGGCGGGCCAGGCGGCGGCCGCCGCGGGCGAACTCGGTTATCCGGTGACGCTGAAGGCGGTCGACGAGCGCCTGCGCGGCAGGCCGGACCTGGCGGGTGTGCGGCTCGACCTCAACTCCGAGGACGCGGTGCGGACCGCCTACGAGGACATCAAGGTCGTTTCGGGGGACGACGAGGTGTACGTCCAGCAGATGGCGCCGAAGGGCATGTCGTGTGTGATCGGGCTGCAGGACGACCCGTCGTTCGGCACCCTGGTGTCCTTCGGGCTGTCCGGTGTGGTCAGCACCCTGCTCGGCGATCGCGCCTACCGGGCGGTCCCGCTGACCGACGTGGACGCGGCCACGCTGATCCGCGAGCCGAGGACGGCGCCCCTGCTGACCGGGTACCGCGGTGACGAGCCGGCGGACCTCGCCGCGCTGCAGGATCTGGTGCAACGGGTGGCCGCGCTGGCGGAGGACAACCCCGAGGTGCGATCGCTGTCGCTGGACCCGGTGCTGTGCTCGCCGGACGGGGTGTTCGTGGCGAACGCGCGCATGGTGCTGGGGCCGCCGCCGTCGCGCCCGGACTCGGGCCCGCGCCGCCTCCGCCCGATCACCGCGCCGGACTGACGCCGCCAGCGTTGGCCGGTTCCGGCCGCGGGGCGACCTTTCCCGGTGGAACACGGATATCGTCCGCGCCGTGCGGGGCGAATGGCTGGACGACGAGCACGCGGCACTCGGGCCGTGGACGCTGTCCGAAAAGGACAGAGCGTGGATCGACCGGTACGAGGGCGTGGAACGGCTGGCGTTCGCGCTGACGCTGAAGTGCTACCGGATCGTCGGGAAATTTCCTTGGCACGTGGCGGATATCGACGATCTCGTGGTGGCCCACGTCGCCGAGCAGGTCGGGGTGGACGCGGATCTGCGGGCGTGGTGGCACCCGAGAAGGGTCGCCCGGTACGCCGCGGCGATCAAGGCGGCCGAAAACGCCGATGATCCGGCCGGGCTCCGGGATGTGCCGCGCAACGCGGTGACCGCGGGGGTGGGCGTTCTCGTGCTGGCCGCCCTGCTGTACGTGATGTCGGGCATGTTCGCGCCACCGTCCTATTCGGTCGGGTTCGGCGAGGAAGGCGACGAGTGCGCGGACGGGCGGTCGGCGTATTTCCTTTCCACCACGGGAGAAGAAGCCCGGTGTGAACCGACCGGCGCGCTGGCGAATCCCTTGTCCGCGCGATCGACCGCCGAGCCAGCGACACCGGGAGCCAAGCAGCTCGGCGAGGCCGACGGTGCCGAGATCCGGCGGCTCGTGCGAGAGCTGGCCGCCGACCGGGACGGGATCACCGGCGCTGACGAGTCCGAAGTGGACGATCTACTGGACTCGATGAACGCCCGCGACGCCGGGCGGGATCCGCTTCGGGGCCGCCTGGCGTGGTGGTCCGCCGCCTGCCTGATCACCGCGCCCGTCCTGGTCCTGCTGGCCTTCGCGGTGAAGCTCGCGTTCCGGCGAGGATGGCTCTATGCCGTCTATGCGGACGGAGTGCGGAGAAGTCGACCGGGCTGAGCCGCTTCACCCCGCCGGGTCGAGGTCCGACCACCATCGTTCGGCGACGCGCGGGTGTGACCGCAGCCAGCCGAGCAGTGCTTTTTCCCCGTACGCGGCCAGCAGCGGGTTGTCCGCGTCCTGGGTGACACCGCGCGCCCGCGCCGCCAGCGCGGGTGGCAGGGGCAGCGGTTCCACGACCGCGTCGAGGCGCGGCGCCAGGAAGAACGGCACCGAATAGCGGTCGACGGGCTGGCTGAGCACGCGGTGGTCGGTCGCCTTCAGGTAACCGCCGGTGGCGATTTCGAGCAGCTCGCCGATGTTCACCACGAACGCGCCAGGCAGCGGGCCCACGTCGATCCAGGTGTCGCCGCGGCGCACCTGGAGGCCGCCGATCTCGTCCTGCTGGAGTAGCGCGAGGTAGCCGTAGTCCTTGTGCGCGCCGACGCCCTGGTCCGTCGAGCGCCGCGGCGGGTAGTGCACGACCTTGAGGTGGATCGCGGCTTCGTCGTCGAACCACCGGTCGAAGTAGGCGTCGTCCTGCCCGAGCGCGGCGGACAGCGCGCGGAGCACTGCGCGGGACACGCGCAGCGCCTCCGCCTGCCAGGCCAGCACCGTTTCGCGGAGTTCGGGCAGCGCGGACGGCCACTGGTTCGGGCCGACGAGGCGCAGGTACGCGGGGGAGGGCTTGTCGAGTGCCGCGCGTTCCGGGCCGATGTCGAGCTGTTCGCGCCAGTCGGCGGCGCCTGCCGTCCGTTCGGTGCCGGTCCGCGTGTAGCCGCGGAAGTGCGGGGAGCGCACGTTTTCGATCTCGAGCCGCTCGGCTTCCGGCAGCGCGAAGAACCGCCGCGCGACGGCGAACAAGCGCTCGGTGAGCTCGGCGGGGACACCGTGCCCGACCAGGTAGAAGAACCCGACCTCGTGCGCGGCGGCGCGCAGGTCGCCGAGGAACCGCTCTCGATCCGGGCCGAACCGCGCGAGGTCGATGACCGGCAGTCCGGTCGCGGGCTCCGCGTGCGCGAGATCGGTCATGGCACCACGACACCACCGATCGGCGGGCCGGTGCCAGCGGTCCCGGATCTTGGACACTGACTTTACGTTTATCGAGATGTTGTCAAGTGAGGTGTACATGACTTACTCTTTTGTAAACCTGCGATGGAGGAGGCGACATGACCAGTGCGACGGGATCGGTCCCGGCGGGCTCGAGCGAGCGGTGGACCGACCGCAAGCGCTACCTCTGGCTGATCGGGCTGGTGGTGCCCTCGCTGGCGTTCCTGGCGATCGGGCTGCACGCGGCCACGGGCTGGGGCGTGTGGTTCTGGATCGGCCCGCTGGTGATCCTGGTGGTGGTGCCGCTGATCGACCTGGTGGCAGGGCTGGACCGGGCCAACCCGCCGGACGACATGATCGAGGCGCTGGAGAACGATCGCTACTACCGCTGGATCACCTACGCTTTCCTGCCGATCCAGTACGTCGGCTTCGTCTTCGCCTTCTGGCTGATCGCCACCGGCGATCTGTCCACAGTGGACAAGATCGGGCTGGCGGTGTCGATCGGCTGCATCGGCGGCATCGGCATCAACACCGCGCACGAGCTGGGCCACAAGAAGGAGAGCCACGAACGCTGGCTGTCCAAGATCGCGCTGGCGCAGAGCTTCTACGGGCACTTCTACATCGAGCACAACCGCGGTCACCACGTCCGGGTCGCCACCCCGGAGGACCCGGCCAGCAGCAGGGTCGGCGAAAGCTTCTACCGGTTCTGGCCGCGCACGGTGTTCGGCTCGCTCGCCTCGGCATGGGGTTTGGAGCGCAAGCGCTACGCCCGCCGGAACCAGCACCCGTTCCGGATCGGCAACGACGTGCTCAACGCCTGGCTGATGTCGGCGGTGCTGTGGGCCGCGATGATCGCCTGGCTCGGCGTGGGCATCCTGCCGTACCTGGTGATCCAGGCGGTGATCGGGTTTTCGCTGCTGGAAGTGGTGAACTACATGGAGCACTACGGGATGCTGCGCCGCCAGGTCGGCTCGCCGGAACGTCGCCGCTACGAGCGCGTGGACCCCAGCCACAGCTGGAACTCCAACAACATCGCCACCAACGTGCTGCTGTACCACCTGCAGCGCCATTCCGACCACCACGCCAACCCGACCCGGCGGTACCAGACGCTGCGGGACTTCGAGGAATCCCCCGTGCTGCCCACCGGGTATGCCGGAATGATCGTGCTCGCGCTGGTTCCGCCGGTGTGGCGGCGCGTGATGGACGAGCGGGTGCTCGCGCACTTCGGCGGTGACATCAGCCGCGCCAACATCCAGCCGGGCAAACGGGAAAAGGTGCTGGCCCGCTACGGCGCCGCGGAGCACGCGCCGGAGGACGAGCGGGCGGGCGCCGACACCAGGGGAGACGCCGCCGACGGCGGGATGTGCCCCGGCTGCGGCTACGTCTACGACGAAACGCGCGGCGATCCGAGGGAGGGGTTCCCGGCGGGCACGCCGTGGTCGGCGATCCCCGACTCGTGGTGCTGCCCCGATTGCGGCGTAAGGGAAAAGGTCGATTTCGTGGCACCGGGAAGGGTGAGCGCGTGATGAGGATCGAAGCGGACCGTGCCAAGTGCGACGGGCTCGGCATGTGCGAGGCGATGGCCCCGGACTTCTTCGAGGTCGGTGACGACGGCACCGTCGTGGTGCTCGACGAGAGCCCCGGCGAGGAACACCGCCAGGACCTCGCCGCCGCGGTGGACGCCTGCCCGGTGCTGGCACTGAAACTGCTGGAGCGGACATGACCCTCGTCGTGGTCGGCGCGTCCCTCGCCGGGTTGCGCGCGGTCGAAGCGGCCCGGCGGGCCGGTTACTCCGGCCGCCTCGTCCTGATCGGGGCGGAGGAGCGCCTGCCGTACGACCGGCCGCCGCTGTCCAAGGCGTTCCTCGGCGAGGACGGCCCCACCGAGGTGGAGCCGCTGCGCACCGAAACCGAGCTGCGCGAAGACTTCGACGTCGAGCTGATGCTCGGCACCGCGGCGACGGCGCTGGACACCACCGTTCGCGCGGTGTCGGTGGCGGGCACCGCGGTGCCCTACGACGCGCTCGTGATCGCCACCGGCACGACCGCGCGGCGGTTCCCCGGCACCGAAGGGATCTCCGGCGTGCACGCGCTGCGCACGGCCGAGGACGCCGCGGCCGTGCGTGCCGGACTGGACGCCGGTGCGCGCACGGTGGTGGTGGGCGCCGGGTTCATCGGGTCGGAGGTCGCCTCCGCGGCGCGCAAGCGCGGGCTGCCGGTGACCGTCGTGGAGGCGGAGAAGGTGCCGCTCTCGCGTTCGGTCGGCCCGCACGCGGGCACGGTGTGCGCCGATCTCCACCGCGACGCCGGTACCGAGCTGCGCCTGGGCACCGCGGTCGACGGATTCGAAACCGACGGCGGCGCCGTGACCGGGGTGCGGCTGGGCACCGGAGAGGTGCTGCCCGCCGAGCTCGTGGTCGCCGGGATCGGGGTCAGCCCGGCCACCGGCTGGCTCGAAGGCAGCGGTGTGCACCTGCACGAACGCGACCGGGGCGTGGTGTGCGACGCGACGCTGTCCACGGGCGTGCCGGGGGTGTACGCCGCGGGCGATGTCGCGCACGTGCCGAATCCCGGTTTCGACCAGGAGCTGATGCGGCTGGAGCACTGGACCAACGCCGCCGAGCAGGGTGCCGCGGCCGCGCGCCACGCGCTCGACCCGGCGGCGGCGCGCCCGCTCTCGCCGGTGCCGTACTTCTGGTCGGACTGGTACGGGCACCGCGTGCAGTTCGTCGGCACGCCGCGTGCCGACGAGGTCGTGGTGGCGGTCCCGGCGGAGTCCGGGTTCACCGCGCTCTACCGCCGCGACGACCGGATCGTCGGCGCGCTCACCGTCGACCGGCCTCGCGAGATCATGAAGTACCGGCGCCGCATCGCCGGCCGGGCGCCGTGGCGGGACGCACTCGCCTTCGCCGCCGCCTCACGGGAGGTCGCCGCCTAGGATGACGACCATGACTGAGGCTTCGCCGGTAGCGGGCGGCCGGTACCGGCAGCCGATCATCACCGCGGCCGTCGAGCTGACCGCCGACGCGGGCTGGGCCGCGGTCACCATGGCCCGGCTGGCCGAGCGGGTGGGCGTCAGCCGCCAGACCGTCTACAACGAGGTCGGGTCGAAGGCGGCGCTCGCCGACGCCATGATCTCCACCGAGCTCGGCCGGTTCCTTTCGCTCGTCGGCGACGCCTTCGACCGGCATCCCGACGATCTCGTCGAGGCGATCTACGAAGCGGTGCGCGTGGTGCTGGAACTCGCCCGCGACCACACGCTGCTGCGCGCGATCGTGTCCGCCACGCACAGCGCCGACACCGAGCTGCTGCCCCTGCTGACCACCGGGTCGGGCGCACTGCTCGCCGAAGCCAAGACCGTGCTGACCACGCGGGTGCTGGCGTATCGCCCGCCGCTGGACGACGAGCAGCTCGCCGTGGTGATCGATCTCGTCGTTCGCGCGGTGCTGAGCCATGTGATGCGGCCGTCCGATCAGCCTGGCCGGGTCGCTGACGGGATCGCGTGGATGGCGGCGCGCGCGCTCGAGGTCACGCCGAGGCAGTCGTTGCGGAGCGCGCCGATCCGGGCCACGCGTCGCGGTTAGCTCCGCGCGGCCCGGATCGTCTTGTGCGGCAAGGAAATCAGGCGGGGGCGGGCTCGAAGTGCCGGTTCCGGTCGAGTGCCCGCAGCCCGATCACGCACGCGGCGCCGAGTGCGATGAGGCCGAGCCAGGGGATTTCCGGCCAGCCTCCCGCGCGCGCCAGGTCGAGCACGGTGCCGGTGCCGAGGTTGCCCACGAGGATCCCGACGCCGACGACGGTGTTGTAGAACCCGTAGTGGGTGGCGACGAGCCGGTCACCGCAGAGGCGCACCACGGTGTCCATTTCGAACGGGAACACCGCGACCGTGCCCAGCGTCAGCAGGATCGCCGCCACGACGAGCGCGGCACCCGCGAGCACCGGCCCGGTGCGCGCGGCGGCGAGCGGCGCGGCGAACGACGCGGCCATCAGCACGAGTCCGATGGCCACGCAGGTGCCGGGCGACCAGCGCGCCTTGAGCCAGCCGGTGACCTTGAGCTGGCCGAGCACCGCCAGCGCGCCCGAAACCGCGAACAGCGCGGCGGTCAGCGCGGTGCCCGGCGTCCCGGGGCCCGCGATCCGGCGCGCTTCCATCGGCAGCGCCAGGTACATCTGGAACGACAGCACGTACGACCCGGTCATCACCAGCGCGAACAGGACGAACGAGCGGTTGGCCGCCACGACCCGCCATTCGGCGAGCACCGACCGGCGCGGTCCGCGCCCTGCCTCCGGCTCCCGAGGGGGCAGCGCGCGGAGCTGGACCACGGTCAGCGCCGCGAACACCGCGGCCGCCACCAGGCACGTGAGCCGGAAGTCCACTGTGGTCAGTGCGAGGCCGACGACGGGCCCGGCGAGGATCCCGCCCTGGTAGAACACGTTGAACACGGCGAACGCCTCCACCCGCCGCGGTCCCGAATCGGCGGCGAGGTAGGCGCGGACCGCCGGGTTGAACAGGGCACCGGCGAACCCGGTCGCCGCCGACGCGACGATCAGCGTCGGCAGCGAATCGACGACGCCCAACACCGCGAACCCCGCGGTCCGCAGCACGCAGCCCGCGACGATCAGCGGTTTGTACCCGAACCGGTCGGCCAGCGTGCCGCCGACCAGGAACATGCCCTGCTGCGAGAAGTTCCGGATCCCGAGCACCAGGCCGACCGCCCACCCGGCGAGGCCGAGCGGTCCGGCGAGGTAGCTCGCCAGGTAGGGCATCAGCATGTAGAAGCCGACGTTGATGGTGAACTGGTTGACCATGAGCAGCTTGCTCGGCCGGTCGAAGGACCGGAACTGCTGCAGCAGCGGCCTCATCGCGCGCCCCGCACGTTCGCGCAGCGCGTCCACCGTTCGACCACCCGCTCGCCGGGGTGGGCGATGGTGTCCGGTTCGGCGGGCGGGCGCGTGCCCAGCAAACCGTGGTGCGCGCAGTATTCGTCGTTGAACACGGTGTCGAAGTAGCGGTGCGGCCCGTCCGGGAACACCGCGGCGATCCGCACGTCCGGGTCGTGGGTGCGCGCGATCCAGCCCGCCACGAGCGCCACCGCGCCGACGCTCCACCCGCCGGTGACGTGGTGGGTGGCGGCGAGCCCGCGGCACGTCCACACCGCGTCCGCCGGGGTGACCCAGTGGACCTCGTCGAACGCGGCGTGGTCCACGTTGCGCGGGTGGATGCTGGAGCCGAGCCCGCGCATGAGCCGCGTGCGCGCGGGCTGGCCGAAGATCGTCGAGCCGACGGTGTCCACGCCGACCAGCCGCAGCCGGGGGAAGTACCGCCGCAGCACCCGGAACACCCCGGCCGAGTGCCCGCCGGTGCCCACCGAGCAGACCAGCACGTCGATCCGGCCGAGCTGCGCGGCCAGCTCGTCGGCGAGCGGCGCGTACGCGGTCACGTTGTCCGGGTTGTGGTACTGGTCGGGGCACCAGGCGCCGGGCCGGTCCGCCATCAGCTCGCGCACCCGGTCGCGGCGGGCCTGCTGCCAGCCGCCGGTGGCGTGCGGCCGCGTGACGACGTCGACGCGGGCGCCGTGCGCGGCGAGCAGCCGGAGCATGATCGGCTCCATCCCGGGATCGGTGACGAGCGTGACCGGGTGCCCGTGCACGATGCCGGCCAGCGCCAGCCCGAGGCCGAGCGTGCCGCTGGTCGATTCGACGATGGGGGCGCCTTCGGCGAGTTCGCCGCGTTCCTTCGCCCGCGTGACCATGTGCAGCGCGGGCCGGTCCTTCATACCGCCGGGGTTGAAGCCTTCGAGCTTGGCCCAGAATCCGCGGCCGGTGCGGGTGAGCGGGTCTTCGATCCACAGCACGGGCGTGTTCCCGACGGCGAGCGCGGGGGAATGGCAGCACGCGGCGGTGGTCAGCAGGCGCGCGGAGCCTGGTGTGTGCAGGACAGCGTTCATCAGGGCACCTTTCGATCTCGTGAACGGGGCGGAGGCGGGCGCGCGGCAGCGCCGGACAACCGGGGGCCTCCGTGAGGGAAATGAGCTGCGGGGCGCGCGGGCGCGCGCCGGTCACCTCAGATCCGGAACACGCAGAGATCGACGAGCAGGTGCCTGCCCGGTGGGCGGAAAGCCGGTGCACGGACGGAAACCGCGCGAGCGGGCTGGATCGCGGGACCGGGGCCGTCGGGCACCGGCGCGACGGACGCGGGACCGGAATCGCGGAGCGGGATCGGGACGACTCCGGCGGCGATGTGCTCCGAAGGCTCGTGCTCGCCGCGATGACCGTGTTCGGGGCACGAATCGCCCGCAGCCACCGGATTTCCGGTGATCGCGCTCTGCGCCTCGGAGGCGCTGTGCCCGTCGAGCGCGAACGGCGCGGCGGAACCGGATTCGGCGTGCAGGGCGCCCGCGACGAGCAACCCCAGCAGGGCGACGACGACGAACCGCGCCAATCGCGTAGCCATCCGGGCACTCACGGTCGCGACGGTACCAGGGGCCGGGCGGGCGCCGCCGCGCTGGACGAGTGATCTTCCCGATTCACCCTCGGCGCGAGATCTCATCCGGATTTGACGCCACGGCAAGGAATTCCGTCACGGAGCCGAGCCGTGGTAGCCGTCCGCCCGCCGGATCCAGACGGGATCGCCGACGCTCGTCCCGTCCGCCGCCAGCGCGCGCTTGACCACCTTGTGCGTCGAGGTCTTCGGGAACGCCGCGCAGATCCGCACGTGGCGCGGGAGCTGTTTGGGGCCCAGATCCGGCTGCCCGGCGAGGAAATCGCCGAACGCGGACGGGGTGAGCGTGCCGTCGCGGAGCACGAGCGCGGCCATCACCTGGTCGCCGACCCGCTCGTCCGGTACCGCGTAGACCGCGGCCTCGGCGATGTCCGGGTGGCGCAGCAGCACCCGTTCGATGGGGGCGGTGCCGAGGTTCTCCCCGTCCACCCGCAGCCAGTCGCCGAGCCTCCCGGCGAAGTAGCAGTAGCCGTCCGCGTCGGCGTAGGCGAGGTCTCCGGTGTGGTAGACGCCGCCGCGCACCCGTTCCGCGTCGGCAGCGGGGTCGCCGTAGTACCCGGCGAAGGCGCCCGCGCCCGCGGTGTTGACGAGTTCGCCGATCGCCTCGGCGCCGTTCGTCAGCCGCCCGTTGCCGTCGAACTCGGCGGGCGGGCACCGGCTGCCGTGCTCGGGATGCCGGATCTCGATGCCGTCGGGCGGCATGCCGAGCGAGCCAGCCGGGGTTTCGGCGGTACGGGAAAAACCGATGCCCCCTTCCGTCGAGCCGAACGCGTCGACGACCCGGCACGAGAACCGCTCGGCGAACGCGGCGAGGTCCCGTTCGGCGCCTTCGTTCCCGTACACCAGGCGAAGCGGGTTGTCCGCGTCGTCGGGGCGTGGCGAGGTGGCGACCACATAGGACAGTGGCTTGCCGACGTAGTTCGCATAGGTGGCACCGAACCGGCGGACGTCGTCGAGGAACCCGGAAGCGGAGAAGTGCCGCCGGAACGCGACGGTGCCGCCCGCGGCGAGCCCGACGGCCCAGCCCGCCATCACCGCGTTGGAGTGGAACATTGGCATCGAAACGTACGCGGTGTCGCCAGTGGACAGTCCGAACCGGTCGGCGAGCATGCGGCCGGGGTAGGCGATCTTGGCGTGCGTGCAGCGGACCGCTTTGGGGTCGCCGCTGGTGCCCGAGGTGAAGATCAGCATCACCAGGCCAGCCGGGTCCGCGGCCGCCGGGTTCGGCGGCGTGCCGCGCTGCGCGCCGAGCGCGTCCATCCACTCCGGACTGTCCAAGGTGAACACCGGGACTGGGGAATCCGCCAGCAGCGGGAGGAACCGGCGCTCGGCGAGCACGAACTGGCAGTCGGCGAGCGCGCTGTCGCGCGCGAGCGCTTCGCCGCGGCGGGTGGGGTTGAGCCCGACGAGCACGGTGCCCGCGAGCGCGGAACCGCCGAGCAGGAACGAGAACGAGGGCACGTTCCCGGCCAGCACCCCGACGTGCGGCGGGACGCCGGGCCGCAGCATCGAGCGGAGGGCCGCGCCGTGTTCAGCGCACGCCCGCACGTGCTCGGCCCACGACCACACCGCGTCCTCGTAGCGCAGGCACGGGCGGTCGGAGTCCGCGTGCCCGAGCAGCAGCCCGGTGACCGTCGGTTCGTTCACAGCGAGGACGCCAGCAGCCCGCCGAGTTCCCGTAGTTGCGCGGTCGCGCCGCCGAGGGCGAACTCGTTCCGCTTCGCGGCGACGAAGTAGCGGTGCATCTCGTGCTCGGTGTCGATGCCGACGCCGCCGTGGACGTGCACGGCCGTGTGCGCGACGCGGTGCCCCGCTTCGGCGGCCCAGAACTTCGCGGTCGCGACCTCCTCGGCCGCGGGTTCGGCTTCGGAGAGCAGCCACGCGGCCTGCCACAGCGTGAGCCGTACCGCTTCGACGTCGGCGTAGGCGTCGGCGAGGCGCTGGCGGACCGCTTGGAAACTGCCGATCACGGCATCGAATTGGCGGCGTTCCCGCGCGTGCGCGGCGGTCAGCTCCAGCGCCCGTTCGAGCACGCCGAGCTGCGCCGCGCACAGCCCGACGGTGCCGCGCAGCCGCAGCCACTCCGCCACCCCCGCGCCGGGTTCGCCCAGCAGCGCGGAATCGGGCACCGCCGCCTCCGCCAGGGTCACCAGCGCCGAATCGCCCCGATCCACGGTCCGCTGCGGGTCGACGAGCAGCCCGGGGGAGTCCGAGGCGAGCACGAACACCGCGACGCCGTCGGCGGTGTCGGCGGGGACGAGCACCGCGTCGGCGTCGGCCGCGACCCCGACGGCGGTCTGGGTCCCGGACAGCCGCCAGCCGGAAGCGCTCCGTTCCGCGGTGAACCCCGGCGGCACCGAGACGTCCGGCAGCGCGACCGCGAACACCTTTTCCCCGCGCAGCGCGGGAATCAGCCAGCGTTCGAGCTGTTCGCCGCGACCGAACTCGGCGAGCGCGGCGGCGGCCATGGTGACCGTCGGCAGGTAGGGCAGCGGGGCGACCGCGCGCCCGAGTTCGATCAGCACGCTGCACTGCTCCAGCAGGCCGAAACCGCCGCCGCCGACCGCGGCGGGCAGCGCGGCGTCGATCAGCCCGGCACGGCCGAACTCCGTCCACAGTGCACGGTCGAGGCGCCCCGATCCGTGCTGCCCGAGGGTTTCGGGGGTGACGCGGTCGCCGAGGATCCGGCGGGCCAGCCCCGCGAGATCGCCCTGCGCTTCGGTGAGCGTGAAGTCCATGGAACCCTCCTCAGCGGGTGACGGGCAGGCCGAGCGCGGTCGCGGCGACGATGTCGCGCTGCACCTCGTTCGTGCCGCCGCCGAAGGTCAGGATGAGTGACGACCGGTGCATCCGTTCGATCCTGCCGTGCAGGAGCGCGCCCGGCGAGCCCTCGCGGACCACCGCGCCCGCGCCGAGCACCTCCATCAGCAGGCGGTAGGCCTCGGTGGCGAACTCGGTGCCGAACACCTTCGTCGCCGACGCTTCGGCCGGAGTCACGTCGCCGCCCGAAGCGATCTTCCAGTTGCGCAGCTTCAGGTATTCGGCGTGCGCGTGCACCCGCGCGAGGTGCAGCCGCACCCATTCCGCGTCGATCACGCGGGTGCCGTCGGGCAGTTTCGCCTCCTGCGCCCAGCGCCGTACCTCCGCCAGCGCGTGCTGCACGGGGGCGGCCGAGGTCAGCGCGACGCGTTCGTGGTTGAGCTGGTTGGTGATCAGCGGCCAGCCCGCGTTCTCGTCCGCGACCCTGGCCGACACCGGTACCCGCACGCCGTCGTAGTAGGTGGCGCTCGTGCCGGGCCCCGCCACGGTGTGCACCTTCGTCCACGAGAACCCGTCGGCGTCCGTCGGCACCACGACGATGCTCAAGCCCTTGTGCTTGCGGGCGTCCGGGTCGGTGCGGACCGCGAGCCAGACGTAGTCGGCGTATTCGATCAGGCTCGTCCACATCTTCTGGCCGGTGATGACGTAGTCGTCGCCGTCGCGGACCGCGCGCGTGCGCAGGGACGCGAGGTCCGTGCCCGCCTCCGGCTCGGAGTAGCCGATCGAGAAGTGCAGCTCGCCGCCCGCGATGCGCGGCAGGTAGAACGCCTTCTGGTCTTCGGTGCCGAACCGCATGATCGTCGGCCCGATCGTGTTGACCGTCAGGAACGGCACCGGCACCCCGGCGATCGCGGCTTCGTCGGTGAACACGAGCTGGTCGAGCATCGGCCGCGCCTGCCCGCCGTACTCCTCCGGCCACCCGATCGCGAGCCAGCCGTCGCGGCCGAGCTGGCGCACGATTTCCTTGTACGCCTTGCCATCCCCGTACTCGCCGCGGTCGCCGGCGAGTGCCTCGCGCCGCTCCGGTGTCATCAGCTCGGCGAAGTAGGACCGCAGCCTGCTCCGCAGTGCACTCTCCTCGGGCGTGTAGCCGATCCGCACCTCGTCACCTCCGCCGCGCGGGCTCGTTGTGGTGTCATGCCCGCTCATCGCGCTAGTGTGTAGAACCTGTTCTAGTAATACCAGCCGGAATGGGAGCGGGGAAGCATGGAGGTTCGCGTCGACCGGTCACTGTGCGAAGCCAACGAGCTGTGCGTGGCGTTCGCGCCGGAGGTCTTCGAGATCGATGACGACGACGAGCTGCGGATCGTGCAGCCGTCGCCACCGCAAGAAGAAGTAGAACGTGTTACTCAAGCGGTCACCGCTTGTCCGAAGAACGCCCTGTTCATGTCGGATTAAACATGCCTTGCTTTGAATGAGAACAGATTCTAGTCTGTGCCTGGAGAGGCGGCCAACGACGGACCGCCCCGCGTCCGCGAGGAGGCAGCTGAAGTGAGAGCGGCCGTACTGAACGCGATCGGTGACGAGGCACTCGACCTGCGGGACGACGTCACCACGACCGATCCCGGCCCGCACGAGGTCCGGATCCGGGTCAGGGCCTCGGGAATCTGCCACAGCGACCTGTCCGCGATGGACGGCACGCTGCCCGCGCTGGCGCCGGGGGTGGTCGGTCACGAGGGCGCGGGGGAGGTCCTCGAAATCGGCTCCGCCGTGGAGCACCTCGCGCCGGGCGACCACGTGACCGTGTCGTTCGTGCCGCCGTGCGGGGCCTGCCCGAGCTGCCTGCGCGGCGAGCCCAACCTGTGCTCCGTGCACGCCATCGCCGCGTTCACCTCGCCGCGCTTCCGGCTGGGAGAACAGCAGTTGTTCGGCTACGCGGGGCTCGGCACGTTCGCCGAAGAGGTCGTCGTGCCCGCACCGGGCGCGATCAAGGTGGACCCCGACGTCCCGTTCGAGACCGCGGCGCTGGTCGCCTGCGGCGTGCTGACCGGGGTCGGCGCGGTGCTCAACACGGCCAAGGTCGAACCGGGTTCGACGGTCGTGGTGATCGGCTGCGGCGGGGTCGGGATCTCGGTCATCCAGGGCGCGCGCCTTGCGGGCGCCGCGGTGATCGTCGCGGTCGACCCGGTGACCGGCAAGCACGAGATCGCGAAGCGGTTCGGTGCAACGCACGCCACCACGCCCGACGGGCTCGAAGAGATCAAGCAGCAGGTGACCGCGATGGAGGGCTTCGACTACGCCTTCGACGTGGTCGGGCACCCCGGCACGATCCGGTCCGCGTGGGACAACGCCCGCCGTGGCGGTTCGGTGGTCATCGTCGGCGCCGGGCGCGGTGACGCCATGGTCCAGTTCAGCGCGCAGGAGTTGTTCCTGCACGACAAGAAGGTCCTCGGTTCGTTCTACGGGTCCGCGCACGTGCACCGCGACACCGGCCGCATGCTGAAGTTCTGGCGCGCCGGGCTGCTCGACCTGGACGGGATGATCTCGAAGCGGCTCGGGTTCGACGACATCAACACCGGGCTCGGCGTGCTCCGCGAAGGCCACACGGACGTGATCCGCCAGGTGGTGACGATCGGGTGAGGCTCGACGGGAAGGTCGCGGTCGTCACCGGCGCCGGCGCGGGGCTCGGCCGCGCCGAAGCGCTGGCGCTGGCCGCCGAGGGCGCGGCCGTCGTGGTCAACGACGTGAGCGAGGAGACCGCGCGGAAGGTCGCCGACGAAATCGAAGCGGCGGGCGGGAAAGCGCTGCCGATCGCGGGCGACGTGGCCGACCGGACCATCGCCGACGCGCTCACCGACGGCGCCGTCGAGCACTTCGGCGGCCTGCACGTCCTGGTCAACAACGCGGGCGTGCTGCGGGACAGGATGCTGTTCTCGATGTCCGACGAGGAGTGGGACACCGTGATCAGGGTGCACCTGCGCGGGCACTTCCTGTTGTCCCGCAACGCCACCGCGTACTGGCGCGCGCAGTCCAAAGCGGACGGTGCGCCGGGGTACGGCCGGATCGTGAACACCACCTCGGAGGCGTTCCTCGTCGGTTCCGGCGGCCAGCCGAACTACTCGGCGGCGAAGGCGGGCATCGCGGCGCTGACCGTCGCGACCGCGCGCGGCACCGCGAAGTACGGCGTGCGCGCCAACGCGATCTGCCCGCGCGCCCGTACCGCGATGACCGAAGGAGTGTTCGGAACCGACGCACCCGATGGCATCGATCCGCTGTCGGTCGACCACGTGGCGCCGTTCGTCGCCTTCCTCGCTTCGCCCGCCGCGGACCGCGTCAACGGTCAGGTGTTCGTGGTGCACGGCGGAATGGTGGCGCTGCTGAAACCGCCGGAGGTCGAGCACCGGTTCGACACCGCGAACGGCACCTGGACCGCCGACGAGCTGGAAGCGGGCGTCGGCGGCTACTTCGCCGCGCGCGACCCGGAACGCACCTTCGCCGCAACCGACGTGTTGTCCCTCCCCGGAACCGGAACAGGAGCAGGCTCATGACGATCACCGTGCTGCCGCACCGCGAAGCACTCGGCCTCAAGGCGGGCCAGCTGCTCGTCGGCGGGAACTGGGGCCCCGGCCGCGACGGCGCCACGTGGACCCACCAGCACCCCGCCACCGGCGAGGAGATCGGCGAGTTCGCGGTGGCCACCGCGGCCGACGTCGACGACGCCGTTTCCGCGGCGCGCCAAGCGTTCGAAGGCGGCTGGGCGCGGTCGCGGGCCGGGGTCCGGATCTCGCTGCTGCACCGGTACGCGAACCTGTTGCGCGAGCACGCCGACGAACTGCGCGCGCTGCAGGCACTCGACAACTCCGTGCCGCTGTCCTTCGGCGGTATCTACGCGACCTCGGTCGGGGCGGCGGCCGACGTCTTCGACCACCACGCGGGCTGGGTCGACAAGATCGGCGGCGAAACCCTGCCGCCGCACCAGGGTGGCGACCACCTCGCGATGACCTTCCGCGAGCCGATCGGCGTGGTCGCGGCGATCCTGCCGTGGAACGCGCCGTTCCTGCTGTTCGCGCAGAAGATCGCGCCCGCGCTCGCGGCGGGCTGCACGGTGGTGCTCAAACCGTCCGAGTACGCGACGTTTTCCGTGCTGCGCATGGTCGAACTGCTCGTCGAGGCCGGGCTTCCCGACGGTGTGCTCAACGTCGTCACCGGGCCGGGCGACCCGGTCGGCGAAGCGCTCATCACGCATCGAGATGTCGACAAGGTGAGTTTCACCGGCAGCCGCGGGGTGGGCAAGCACATCGTCGAGGCGTCGGCGGGCACGTTGAAGCGGGTTTCGCTGGAACTGGGCGGGAAGAGCCCGGCCGTGGTCTTCTCCGACGCCCCGAACGTCGGGCTCGCCGCGATGACCACGATGGGCGCGGTGACACTGGGCCTGTCCGGTCAGGCGTGCGTGGCGAACACGCGCGCGCTCGTGCACCGCGACGTCTACGAGGAATTCGTCGGCGCCGCCGCTTCGATCGCGGCCGCGGTGACCTACGGCGACCCGTTCGACCCCGGCGTGCTCTCCAGCCCGCTGGTCAACGGGCGCCAGCTCGAACGCGTGCTCGGCTTCATCGAACAGGGGAAGTCCGAGGGACGGCTGGTCACCGGCGGCGACCGGCTCGAAGGCGATCTCGCGAACGGGAACTTCGTCGCACCGACGATCTTCGCCGACGTCGACAACTCCGCGACCGTGGCGCAGGAGGAGATCTTCGGCCCGGTGCTCGCGGTGGTGCCCTTCGACGACGAGGAAGAAGCCGTCCGGCTCGCCAACGACACCGAATACGGGCTCGGCGCGGGCCTGTTCACCGCGGACGGCCAGCGCGCGTTCCGGGTCGCGCGGCGGCTCAAGGCTGGCACGATCGGCATCAACGGGTTCCAGGTCGAGCCGCACCTGCCCTTCGGCGGGTTCAAGCAGTCCGGGCTCGGCCGCGAGGGCGGGCGCTCGGCGTTCGAGGCCTACACGGAACTGAAGAGCGTGCTCATGCCGCTGACCGAAGAGCTGATGTAGATGGGCAGGCTGGACGGCAAGGTCGCCTTGGTCACCGGCGCCGCGCGCGGGCAGGGCGCGGCGGCGGTGCGCCGGTTCGTGGCCGAGGGCGCGCGCGTGGTGATCGCCGACATCGCCGACGAAACGGGCAAGCAGCTCGCCGACGAACTCGGTGACGCGGCGGTCTTCCAGCACCTCGACGTCACCGACGAGAACGGCTGGACGGCCGCGGTGGACCGGGCCACCGGCGAGTTCGGCGAGCTGTCGGTGCTGGTCAACAACGCGGGCGTGCTGCACTTCTCGGCATTGGAGCAGACCACTCTCGACGATTACCAGCGCGTCATCGGGATCAACCAGATCGGGGCGTTTCTCGGCATGCGGTCGGTCGTTGAACCGATGTCCGCGCGCGGTGGCGGGGCCATCGTCAACGTGTCCTCTGTGGAGGGACTGGCCGGTATGCCCTACCTCGTCGCCTACACCGCGAGCAAGTTCGCCATCCGCGGCATGACGAAGGTCGCGGCGCTCGAACTGGGCCGTCGCGGGATCAGGGTCAACTCGGTGCACCCCGGCATGATCGACACCGACATGGTGCGCGACGCGGCGGGCGGCGCCGAGGTGGACCTGTCGTGGGTGGGGAAGAAGGTCGCGCTCGGCAGGCTCGGGCAGCCGGACGAGATCGCCGCGCTGGTCACCTTCCTCGCCAGCGACGAAAGCTCGTACTGCACCGGCGGCGAGTTCATCGCCGACGGGGGCGCGACCGCGACCCACGCGCTCAGGATCTGACCAGGACGGCGCGATCCGGTCGCGTGAACACCGCTAACCGAACGCGGGCGCACCGGATGCGAAAGACTCAGGCGCACGCGGCATGCACACGACTCGGGTGGAGGCGGGATGGCGGAGGCGGGCACCATACCCGGCAGCGCCGCGCTGACCCAGGTCGGCAGGCTGGCCACGCTTTCGTGGGAGGTGCTGCGGGCGATCCCGAAGCGGCCGTTCCAGTTCCGCGAGTGGATCCAGCAGTGCTGGTTCTTCGCCAGTGTCACCATCCTGCCGACCGCGCTCGTCGCGATCCCGTTCGGGGCGGTCATCGCGCTGCAGCTGGGTTCGCTGACCGAGCAGATCGGCGCGCAGTCGTTCACCGGCGCGGCCAGCGCGCTCGCCATCGTGCAGCAGGCGAGCCCGCTGATCACCGCGCTGCTCGTGGCGGGCGCCGGGGGCAGCGCGGTGTGCGCGGACATCGGCGCCCGCAAGATCCGCGAAGAGATCGACGCGATGGAAGTGCTCGGCGTCAACCCGGTGCAGCGGCTCATCGTGCCGAGGGTGCTCGCCGCGATCGTGGTGTCGATCCTGCTCAACGGCCTGGTCAGCGTCGTCGGCGTGCTGGGGGGCTACTTCTTCAACGTGGTGATGCAGGGCGGTACGCCCGGTGCCTACCTCGCCAGTTTCAACGCGCTGGCCCAGCTTCCGGACCTCTACGTGAGCGAGATCAAGGCGCTGCTCTACGGGTTCGTCGCCGGCGTGGTCGCCGCCTTCCGCGGGCTGAACCCCGCCGGGGGGCCGAAGGGCGTCGGCGACGCGGTGAACCAGGCCGTGGTCATCACGTTCCTGCTGCTGTTCCTGATCAACGTCGTGCTGACCGCGATCTACCTCCAGATCGTCCCGCCGAAGGCGCTGTGACATGACACAAACCGTTACGCGGGAGCCGTCCGTCTCCGACCGGACGCTGGAGATCATCGCGCGCCCCGGCGCGTCGCTGGAAGGCTTCGGCGCGCAGCTTTCGTTCTACGCCCGCGCGCTCGCGTGGGCGCCGAGGACGGTTCGCCGGTACCTGCGCGAAACCTTGCGGCTGCTGACCGAAGTGTGCTTCGGCTCCGGCGCGCTCGCGGTCATCGGCGGCACGCTCGGCGTGATGATCGGGATGACCCTGTTCACCGGGCTCATCGTCGGCCTCCAGGGGTACGCGGCGCTCAACCAGCTCGGCACGGCCGCGCTCACCGGGTTCATCTCGGCCTACTTCAACACCCGCGAGGTCGCCCCGCTCGCCGCGGGACTCGCGCTGTCGGCGACGGTCGGCTGCGGGTTCACCGCGCAGCTCGGCGCCATGCGGATCTCCGAGGAGATCGACGCGCTCGAAGTGATGGGCGTGCCGAGCATGCCGTACCTGGTGACCACGCGCGTGCTCGCCGGGATCACCGCGGTCATCCCGTTGTACGCGGTGGGCCTGCTCTCGTCGTACCTCGCCTCGCGCCAGATCACGGTGTGGCTCTACGGCCAGTCCGCGGGCACCTACGACCACTACTTCGGGCTCTTCCTGCCACCGGAGGACGTGCTCTGGTCGTTCCTGAAGGTGATGGTCTTCAGCGCGATCGTGATCCTGTCGCACTGCTACTACGGCTACACCGCGTCCGGTGGCCCCGCCGGGGTCGGGCTCGCGGTCGGCCGCGCGGTGCGCACCTCGATCGTGCTCATCTCGGTGCTCGACTTCTTCCTGAGCCTGGCGATCTGGGGTGCCAGCACGACGGTGAGGATCTCGGGATGAGCCGGAAGATCCTGCTGCGCAGGCTCCGGTACCAGGTGCTGGGGCTGGCTTTCCTCGTCGTCGTGGCGCTGTTCTTCACGGTCACCGTCGCGGTGTACAAGAAGGCGTTCGTCCCGGTCGCCATGGTCAAGCTCGAAACCGATCACGTCGGCAACCAGATGCGGGCGGGCGCCGACGTGAAGATCCGCGGCATGGTCGTCGGCGAGGTGCGCGACATCCGCGCCTTCGGCGACCACGCGGAGCTCGACCTCGCGATGCAGCCGGACAAGCTGGGCGTGATCCCGGCGAACGTCTCCGCGCGGCTGCTGCCGAAAACCCTGTTCGGGGAACGGTATGTGGCGTTGCAGCCGCCTTCGGCGCCGGTGCCGGGCAGGCTCGCCGGCGGCACCGTGATCCCGCAGGACCGCAGCAGCACGGCGATCGAGCTGGAGAAGGTGCTCGGTGACGTGATGCCGCTTCTCCAGGCCGTGCAACCGGAAAAGCTGTCGAGCACGCTCACCGCGGTGTCGACCGCGCTGGAGGGGCGCGGAACCCAGCTCGGCAAAACCCTGGCGCAGGTCGGCGATTACCTCGGCGGGCTCAATCCTTCGTTGCCCGCGTTGAAGTCCGACATCTCCGGGCTCGCCGACGCCGCCGAGATCTACCAGCGCGCGGCACCGGACTTCCTGCAGGCGCTGTCCGATCTCACCACCACCAGCCGCACGCTGGTGGAGAAGCGCCAGGGGCTCGCGGACGTGTTCGCCACCGTCAGCACCGCCTCCGACGATCTCGGCCGGTTCCTGGAAGTCAACAAGGACAACCTGATCCGGCTCACCACCACCGTGCAGCCGACGCTCGACGTGCTCGCGAAGTACGCGCCCGAATACCCGTGCCTGCTGCAGCAGCTCGCCGAATCGGTGCCGCGCGCGGAGGAGGCGTTCGGCAAGGGCACCGACCAGATGAACCACGTGACGATCCGGTTCCTCGCCAACCGCACGAAGTACCTGCCGGGCGTCGACGAGCCGAAGTACGACGACAAGCGCGGGCCGCGCTGCTATCCCCAGGTGCCACCGCCCGGCCGCTGGCCGCAGTACCCGCCGGACGGTCCGGTCCGCGACGGGTCAACGCATCCGCCCGCCGCCAAGGGATCCACCCCGATCGGTCAGGGTGGCGCCACGGGCGGCGGAGCCGCGCCCGCCGCGCTGGCGAACTCGCCGCAGGAGCAGAACCTGGTGGGCGCCCTGCGCGGCGCGGCGCTCGGCGTCGACCCCGGCGAGGTGCCGAACTGGAGCGGCCTGCTCGTCGCGCCGCTGTACCGGGGCGCGGAGGTGGAGCTGAAGTGAAGACGCTCCCGTCGCTGATCAAGGTCTCGATCTTCGCCGTGGTGACGGTGCTGCTGACCGCGGTGCTCGGCGCCACCATCGCGAACACCAACCTCGGTGCGACAGCCGGGTACACCGCGTTGTTCGCGGACGCCTCCGGACTCCAGCAGGGCGACGACGTCCGGATCGTCGGGGTGAAAGTCGGCCAGGTCTCGAAGATCACGGTGAACGAGGACAACCGCGCGGAGGTCCACTTCGACGTCGAAACCGCGCGCCGGATCCCCGCCGAGGCGACCGCGAAAGTGAAGTACCGCAACCTCGTCGGGCAGCGGTACCTTTCGCTCGGCACCAGCGTCGGCGGGACGGGCGTGCTCACCCCCGGCACCACGATCCCGGTGGAGCGCACCCAGCCCGCGCTCAACCTCACCATGCTGTTCAACGGGTTCAAGCCGTTGTTCGCCGCGCTCGACCCGAAGCAGGTCAACGACCTGTCCTACGAGATCATCCAGGTGTTCCAGGGCGAGGGCGGCACGATCGGCAGCCTGCTGACCCACACCGCGTCGGTGACCTCGGCGATCGCGGACAAGGACAAGGTGATCGGCGAGGTCATCAAGAACCTGAACTCGGTGCTCGGCACCGTCAACGCGCGGGGCCCGCAGCTGGGCGATCTGATCACGCAGACCCAGGCGCTCGTCACCGGTCTCGCCGAGCAGCGCAAGCCCATCGGGGACGCGGTTTCCGCGCTGGGCGGGCTCACCGACGTCACCGCGGGCCTGCTCGACGACACGCGCCCGGCGCTGAAGGAGGACATCGCCGGGCTGGGCCGCCTGTCGTCGAACCTGTCGGATTCGGGGCAGCTGCTGAACGAACTGCTCGGCAAGATGCCGGGGAACCTGGAGAAGTTCACCAGGACCCTGAGCTACGGCAGCTGGTACAACTACTTCCTTTGTGGACTGTCCGGCACGATCGGGATCTCCTCGCTGAACGTCACGCTGCCGCTGCTGCCGATCGTGGGGACCCAGCAACCGGAGAGGTGCAAACCGCAGTGAAACCACTCCGCGAACGCAACCAGGCCGCCGTCGGCGCCGTCACCCTCGTGCTGGTGGTGCTGGCCGTGCTCACCGCCTACAACGCGGACCGGCTGCCGTTGCTGTCCAACGCCACCACGTATTCCGCGGAGTTCGCCGAATCGGCGGGACTGGTACCGGACAACGAGGTCCAGGTCGCCGGGGTGAAGGTCGGCAAGGTGACGAAGGTGGCGCTGGCGGGCAAGAAGGTCGTGGTGTCCTTCGACATCGAGGAAACCGGGCGCACCATCGGCGACGCCACCTCGGCGTCGATCGAGATCAAGACGCTGCTCGGCGAGAAGTACCTTTCCTTGCAGCCCAAGGGAAAAACGGCACTGGACCCGCGGCAGGCGATCCCGGTCGCGCGCACCAGGACCCCGTTCGAACTGCAGGACGCGTTCAAGCAGCTGTCCACCACCGTCGGCGACATCAACACCCAGCAGCTCGCGCAGAGCTTCAACGTCCTCTCGGACACGTTGAAAGACACGCCGAAACCGATGAAGGACGCGCTGAGCGGACTTTCCGCGTTGTCGAAAACGGTGTCCTCGCGCGACGAAGAGCTGGCGAAGCTGCTGTCCAACACGAGCCAGGTGTCGAAAACGCTGAGCGATCGCAACACCCAGCTCCAGAAGATCATCTCCGACGGCAACCTGCTGCTCGACGAGTTGCAGCGGCGCAAGGACGCGATCAGCGCGCTGCTCACCGGCGCCACCGGGCTCGCGCAGCAGCTTTCCGGGCTGGTGAACGACAACCGGCAGCAGCTCAAGCCCGCGCTGGCGAAACTCGGTGACGTCACGGACATCCTTAAGCGCAACCAGGACAACCTCGGCCGGAGCCTCGCCCTTCTGGCGCCGTTCTCGCGGGTCGGCGCGAACGCGACCGGGAACGGCCGCTGGTTCGAGGGCTACATCTGCGGGCTGCTGCCACCGATGATCAACGCGGGCGGGCTGCAGGTGAACCCGGAGGGCTGCACGCCGCCGATTTCCGCGCCGGACCAAGGAGTTGGTCGGCGATGACCGTCGATTCGAAGGCGCGGAGGAGCGTCTACTCCTGGCTCGCGATGGCGTGCGTGGTCGCGCTCGTGCTGACCGGCGCGCTGTGGTGGATCTTCCGCGATCCGGGCGGCACCAAGGTGAGCGCGTACTTCGGGCGCACGGTGGGGTTGTACGCGGGTTCGTCGGTGCGGGTGCTGGGCATCAAGGTCGGCGAGATCACCGCGGTCACCCCGGCAGGCGACCAGGTCCGCGTGGACATGAACGTGGACGCCGGGGTGTCGATCCCGGCGGACGCGGGCGCCGTTGTGGTCGCGCCGAGCCTGGTGAGCGACCGGTACGTCCAGCTCACCCCCGCCTACGACACCGGGCCGAAGCTCGCGCCCGGCACCGTGCTCGGCCGCGACCGCACCGCGATGCCCGCCGAACTGGACGACCTCTACGGCAGCCTGAACCAGCTTTCCACGACGCTCGGCCCCGAGGGGGCCAACAAGAACGGCGCACTGTCCAAACTGCTCGACACCGCGGCCAAGAACCTCGATGGCAACGGGAAGAACATCAACACCACCGTGACCAGGCTCGCGGATCTGGGGCGCACGCTGGAAAACTCGAAGGGCGACCTGTTCGCGACGGTCCGCAACCTCCAGTCGTTCACCACCGCGCTGTCCGACAGCGACGCCCAGCTCAACGAGTTCTACGGCAGGCTGTCCGACGTCGCGGGGTTCCTGGCAGGAGAGTCGGGCGATGTGGCGGGCGCGCTCAACTCGCTCGGCACGGCGCTGACCGACGTCAAGGGCTTCGTCTCGGAGAACAAGGACCTGCTGACGTCCAATGTGGACAAACTGGCCGGGATCACGAAGGTGCTAGTCGACCAGCGCGCCGCGCTCGCCGAGACCCTCGACATCGCGCCGACCGGGATGACGAACTTCATCAACTCCTACGACGCGGCGTCGGGCAGCATCGCCATCCGGTACAACGCGAACGAGCTGACCAACCCGCTCGTGACCACGTTGTGCCGCCTGCTGAAGGCGTCCACGCCGAAGGGCCTGCCGGACGTGGTGGGCAACCTGTGCCAGGCGATCGCGCCGGTCGTGGACGGCATCGCGAAGCTCCCGTCGCTCCCGCAGATCACCGCGTCGATCGCCAACGGCGAGCTGCCACCGCTGCCGCTGCCGCTGGTCGACGTGCCCGGCAGCGCCGGGTTCGGCCTCGGGGGGAGCCAGTGAAGCGCCGCCTCGCCCCCGTGCTGCTCGCCGGGCTCGTGCTCGCCGGATGCTCGAACGGCGGATTTTCGGGGCTGTACAACACCCCGCTGCCCGGCGGCGCCGACGTCGGCGACCACCCGTACCGCGTCACGGCGCAGTTCTCCGACGTGCTCGACCTGGTTCCGCAGGCCAGCGTGAAGGTCAACGACGTGCCGATCGGCCGGGTCGAGAAGGTCGACCTCGCGCCGGACACGAAATCGGCGATCGTGACCATGGTGGTCAACGGCGACCTCTCCCTGCCCGGTAACGCGGCCGCCGAGCTGCGCCAGTCGAGCCTGCTGGGGGAGAAGTTCGTCGAGCTGCACCCGCCCGGCAACGAGAAGCCAGCCGGGAAGCTCGCCGACGGCGCCGCGATCCCGATTTCGCGCACGAACCGCAACGCCGAGGTCGAGGAAGTCCTCGGCGCGCTTTCCCTGCTGCTCAACGGCGGCGGGGTCGCGCAGCTCAAGACGATCACCACCGAGCTGAACCACGCGCTTGGCGGCAACGAGGCGGAGATCCGCGCGCTGCTGTCGCGTGTGGACACGCTCGCGACCGAACTGGACGGCCAGAAGGGGGAGATCGTCCGCGCCATCGACGGGCTGAACCGGTTGTCCAGCACGCTCGTTTCGCAGACCGGGAACCTCACGAACGCGCTCGACAACCTGGCACCGGGGATCAAGGTCGTCAGCGACCAGCGCGACCAGCTCGTCGGCATGCTGCAGTCGCTGTCGAAGCTGTCGACGGTCGCGGTCGACACCGTGCACAAGAGCCGGGACCAGCTCGTGGCGAACCTCAAGGCGCTGGCGCCGACGTTGAAGCAGCTCGCCGACGCGGGGCAGAACCTGCCGACGGCGCTGAAGATCCTGCCGACCTACCCGCTGCCGGACGCCGCGGGCGCGGTGGTGCGCGGCGACTACGCGAACGTGCGCGCCCGGCTCGACCTCGATCTCGACTCGATCTTCCAGAACCTGAGCCGCTCGCGCGCACCCGCGATCGGCCTGCCCGGCTCGACCGGGACGGGAACGCCCGGCGCGATCCCGTTCAACGACGGCACCCCGCCGCCACCGCTCCCGCTGCCGCAGTCGGCGCCGCCCGCGGAGAAACCGGCGCCGCAGCAGGGCGGGCTCATCGGCGGCCTGCTCGGCACGCTACTGGGAGGTGGCCGGTGATCACCAGGAAGCACAAGTCGCTGCTGTTCGCGTTCCTGCTCATCGCCGTCGTGTCGGTGGTCTACGTCGGCGGGAACTACGCCGGGCTCGGCAGGCTGTTCGGTTCGCGCGGGTACGTCGTGACCGCGCAGCTCGCCGACTCAGGTGGCATCTTCACCAACGCCGAGGTCGCCTACCGCGGCGTCACCGTCGGCAGGGTCGGCCAGCTGCACCTGACCGATTCCGGGGTGAGCGTCGACCTCGACCTCGACCCGGGAGGGCCGGACATCCCCGCGGACACCACCGCCGTGGTCGCCAACCGGTCCGCGGTGGGGGAGCAGTTCGTCGACCTGCAGCCCCAGCACACCGAGGGCCCGTACCTCGCCGACGGCTCGGTGATCAAAGTGGACAAGACGCGGCTGCCGCTCGCCCCGGACACCGTGCTGTCCAACTTGGACAAACTGGTGTCCAGTGTGGACCCGCGGTCGGTGCGCACGGTGGTCGACGAGGCGCACACGGCGTTCAACGGCACCGGCCCCGATCTGCAGGCACTGCTGGACACCGCGGGCTCGTTCACCGCGACCGCGAAGCAGAACCTCCCGCAGACCAAGGACCTGCTCGCCAAGGGCAAGGTCGTGCTCGACACCCAGCGCCGCCAGGGCGACAACATCACGTCGCTGGCCACCGGGCTCGCCGGGATCTCCGACCAGCTCAAGAAGTCCGATCCGGACGTCCGCAAGGTGATCGACCAGGCGCCGCCGGTGGCGCGCCAGGTCAGCGACGTGCTCGCGACCTCGGGCACCAGCCTCGGCGTGGTGATCGCGAACCTGCTGACCACCGCGCAGGTCACCACCGCGCGCACCGACTCGCTGGAGGAACTGCTCGTCGCCTACCCGGTGATCTCGTCGTTCACGAGGTCGGTCACGTCCAACGGCGAAGGGCATCTCGGGCTGGTCCTGAACTTCTTCGACCCGCATTCGTGCACCAAGGGCTACGAGGGCACGAAACAGCGTGCCGCCAACGACACCAGCGAGGCACCCGCCAACAAGCTCGCCTACTGCGCCGAACCGCCGGGCAGCCCGACCGGGGTCCGCGGCGCGCAGAACGCGCCGTACGCGGGCAAACCGGTCGCTCCGGTGGCGCCGAAACCGCAGGCGCCCGCCCCGCAGGCACAGCGGCTGCCCGGGGTGCTCGGGCTCGCCACCTCGGGGGCGGGGCCCGCCGGGCTCGGCGGCCTGTTTGGATTGGCGGGATGAACGGCAGAGACCCCCTCCGCACCGGGCTGCTCGCGCTCGCCGTCGTCGCGGTGCTCGCGGCGGCCTGGTTCGGCTGGTCGTGGTGGCGCGCCTCGGCCGACGACGGCCTGCAGCGCGCGCGGGACCGCGACGCGGTGCTGGCCGCGGCCACCGACGGGCTCGTCGCGCTGAACACCATGGACTACCGCGACGCCGACCGGAACGTCGGGCGGTGGATCGAGGTCAGCACCGGCCAGCTCGGGCAGGACCTCGCCGACCGGCAGGCGCAGGTGGCGCGGGCGACCGCGAGCAAGGCGGTGGCGACCGCGTCGCTGCGCGAGGCCGCGGTGACCGAGCTGACCGGGGACGGCGCGCGCGTGATCGCCGTGCTGGACGTGCGGATCGGCGTCGACGGTGCGCCACCGGCCCCGAGCTGCAGCAAGCTCACTGTGCAGCTGAACCGTGCCGGTGACGCGTGGAAGATCAGCGGGGTGCAGGCGGCATGAACGGACAGCGGCCGGTGCCGTACAAGCGAACCGAGAAGTCCACAGTGGACACTCCGGTCGAGTCGCCGGAGGACGACACGGCGGACGAGCTGCCGGACCGCCGCGTGCTGGGACGGCGGGCGAGCCTGCTCGCCGTGCTGACCGCCGTGATCGTGCTCGCGACCGCCACCGCGGTGTGGTCGGGAATCAAAGCGGCGAGCCTCGGCAGCGACAACGCGGCACTCGCCGACACCGGAGCGACCGCCGAGGTGACCGAACAGGTCGGCGCCGCGGTGAAGGCGATCTTTTCGTTCGACTACGCCAACCTCGACCGCACCGAGCGCGCTTCGGCGGGAATGCTGGTGGACAACGCGGTCGGGCAGTACCGGCGCAGCTTCGCCGCCGCGAAGAAACAGGCGGGAGACCAGAAACTCGTCCGATCCACCACCATACGGGAGATCGGAGTACGCGACCTGCACGACGACACCGCGCGCCTGCTGGTGTTCGTCGACCAGCAAACCATCGGCGGCCCGCCGGACCAGGCGTCGAGCACCGCACACCTCGACATCGGCGCCCGCAAAGTCGACGGCACTTGGAAAATCGCCGACCTTATCGCTCTGTAATTTTATCGGTCGGCAAAATTCGCGCTGCCAGGGCGCGGCTCCCAGCTCAACCCGCCGGTTGGTCGCGGGGGCGCCCTGCCATCGCAAATTTAGAGGGCCCAGGGGGCCCTGCGCCCGACTGCACGCTCCCGCCGCGCGGGGCGCGTCGGATCGCCGATGCGGGGCTGGGTTTTGCATGGCCGCGCCTTCGGCGCGGACCTCGCGGCACTCGGAGAGTAGGCGAGCGAGTCGGTCAGAGTTGTAGGTGGGCGGGGGATCTTTCCCTGAAGGCCACCTTGACGGCACTCAGTGCCCCAGAAGTTCCCTTCGCGAGAGCACTTTCCGGGGCGGAGCCGCATCGCATTGCCGTGATGGTGGCCTTCACGGCAGGAGGAAGGCGCGTGGCATGCCCCGAAAGTGGCTTTCGGGGACCTGAGCGCCCCGAAGGTCACCTTCGGGGACTCGCTCGCCCCGCCCGCAGCGAAGCAGCCTGCCCGCGGCCTATTTCTTGTAGAGGGCGTCGATGTCGCTGGCGTAGTTCTTGCTGACGATGTTCCGCTTCAGCTTCAGGCTCGGCGTCATTTCGCCGCCCGCCTCGGTGAAGTCCTTGGCCAGGATGGTGAACTTCTTGATCGACTCCGCGTGCGACACGAGCTTGTTCGCCTCGTCGACGGCGCGCTGCACCTCGGCGCGGAGGTCCTCGTCGTCGGCGAGGTCGGCGACGGACGCGCCGTCGGGCTTGCCGTGCTGGGACTTCCAGGTCGGGAAGAACTCCTCGTCGATCGTCACCAGCGCGCCGATGAACGGGCGCTGGTCGCCGACCACCATGGCCTGGCTGATCACCGGGTTCGCCTTGAGCGTGTCCTCGAGACCGGACGGGGCGACGTTCTTGCCGCCCGCGGTCACGATGATCTCCTTCTTGCGCCCGGTGATCTTCAGGAAGCCCTCGTCGTCGAGCGAGCCGAGGTCGCCGGTGTGGAACCAGCCGTCCTCCAACGCTTCCTTGGTCGCGGCCTCGTTGTTGAAGTAGCCGCCGAACACGACGTCGCCCTTCACCAGCACCTCGCCGTCGGAGGCGATCCGCACCGAGGTGCCCGCCACCGGCTTGCCGACCGTGCCGACCCGGAAGTCCTGCTCCGTGTTGACGTTCGCCGCCGCCGAGGTCTCGGTGAGGCCGTAGCCCTCGAACACCGGGACGCCGATGCCGCGGAAGAAGTGCGCGAGCCGGGCACCGAGCGGGGCGCCGCCGGAAACCGCCGCCTTGCACCGGCTGCCCAGCGCGGCCCGGAGCTTGCCGTACACCAGCTTCTCGAAGACGGCGTGCTTCAGCTTCAGGCCGAGGCCCGGTCCGGCGCCGTCCTGCGCTTCGCTGTAGGCCACCGCGACCGCTTCGGCCGCGTCGAAGATCTTGCCCTTGCCGTCCCCGTGCGCCCGCTGCTTCGCGGTGTTGTAGACCTTTTCGAACACCCGGGGCACGGCGACGACGAACGTCGGGCGGAACGTGCCGAGATCGGGGATGAGGTTCTTCACATCGGGGGTGTGCCCCAGCGTCACGCGGGCGGTCAGCGCGGTGATCGCGATCGCGCGGGCGAGCACGTGCGCCAGCGGCAGGAAGATCAGCAGCGAGTTCCCCTCCTCCATGAGCTGGGGGAAGGCCTCGATGTCGGCGGCGACCTCGGCGAGCAAGTTCCGGTGCGTCAGTTCGACGCCCTTCGGCCGCCCCGTGGTGCCCGAGGTGTAGACGACGGTCGCCAGCGCGGACGCGCCGACGGAGCGGCGGCGCTCGTGCACCTCGTCGTCGGTGACCTCGGCGCCGAGCGCGGTGAGCAGGTCCACCGCGGGCTTCTCCTCGCCCGCCGGTTCGAACTGCCACACGTGGTCGAGCCCGTCGAGCCTGCCCCGCACCGATTCCAGCACCTCGCGGTGTTCGGGGGTCTCGACGACGATGGCCTTGGCGGCGGAGTCGGAGACGATCCAGTGCACCTGCTCGGCCGAGGAGGTGTCGTAGATCGGCACGGTCACCGCGCCCGCGGCCCAGATGGCGAAGTCGACGAGCGTCCACTCGTACCGGGTCTTGGACATCAGGGCCACCCGGTCGCCCTTGCCGATACCCGCGCCCATCAGGCCCTTCGCCACGCCCATCACCTGCTTGGCGAAATCGCGCGCGGTCACGTCGAGCCACGAGCCGTCGACCTGGCGGCGGAAGCTCACCACGTCCCCGAAGCGTTCCGCGTTCGCCCAGACGATGTCGGACATGTTCTCTTCATCCGACACCGGTCGGGTTGCCGGAGCGCTGTATTCGCGCACGTAGACCTCCGAGTTCCACACCGCGAGCGTGCTGTGCCCTGTCCTCCGCAAACAAGAGGACCGTACTGTTACTCGCCGGTCAACTTAGCTTGCTGTCTACCGTATGACCATCCTCGCCGCCTGCTCGACGCGCGGGCATGACATTCTGCCTGATGTGACGCCGGCACTCGACATCGTTGACGAAACGTTCCTCGCGGTGCCGGCGAGCACCGTCGCCGCGGTGTTCGCCGAACCCGCGTCGTGGACGTCCTACTGGCCCGATCTGGTGCTCGAGGTCTACACCGACCGCGGGGACAAGGGCCTGCGCTGGACCGTGCGCGGCGCGCTCGTCGGCACCATGGAGGTGTGGCTCGAACCCGTCCTCGACGGCACGCTGCTGCACTACTTCCTGCGCGCCACCCCCGCCGACGCCACCGGGCAGCCCTTGCCGTTGCGGCCGAAGGACGTCCGGCGCGAATTCGACCGCAGGGCACGCGCGGCGAAGGCGATCGCACTGGGGCTGAAGGGGATCCTCGAAGACGGGCGCCCACCGGGCGAGCCACCGAGGACGGCGGACGAGGGCACGAGGTAACCGGCGTGCGCGTACACGTGGTGTCCGATGTGCACGGCAACGCCGACGCGCTGGCACGGGCCGGCGACGGCGCGGACGCGCTGGTCGTGCTCGGCGACCTGCTCGACTTCGTCGACTACAAGCAGCACGACAAGGGCATCATGGGCGCCCTGTTCGGCGCGGAGAAGGTGGGCGTGTTCGCGCGCCTGCGCCGCGAGAGCACTCGCGACGAGACGATCGCCTACTCCCGTTCGCTGTGGGCGACGCTCGAAGATCCGGCTTCCGCCGTCGAAGAAGCCATCCGCGAGCAGTACGCGGCGCTGTTCAAAGTGCTGCCCGCGCCCACCTACGCGATCCCCGGCAACGTCGACACCCCGGCGCTGTGGCCCGAGTTCGCCGGGGCCGGGATCGACCTGGTCGACGGCGGGACGGCCGAGATCGGCGGGCTGCGGTTCGGGTTCGTCGGCGGCGCACTGCTGCCGCCGCACGTGGTGCCGCGCCGCACCGGCGGGGCGTGGCGGCCCTACCTGCGCACCCCGGAGGACTTCGACGCCTCGGTCGCCGCGCTCGACTCGGTCGACGTGCTGTGCAGCCACATCCCGCCCGCGTTGCCCGAACTCACCTACGACGTGATCGCCCGCAGGCACGAGATCGGTTCGGCGGCGCTGCTCGGCGTGATCACCGGGCAGCAGCCGAGGTGGTCGGTGTTCGGGCACGTGCACCAGCCGCTGTCCTCCCGGCGGCGCGTGGGCAGGACGGAGTGCCGTAACGTGGGTCACTTCAAGGAGACCGAAGAGCCGTACGTGCTGCGCTGGTGACGCCGACCGGGCGGTAGCCTAGCGCGCATGGCCGACCAGTCCACGCAGTCCATCGAGGTCGACGCGCCGCCGGAGCGGGTGCTGGCGGTGATCGCCGACTTCCCCGCGTATCCGGAGTGGGCCAAGCAGGTCCGCGAAACCGAGGTGCTCTCCAGCGACGACGAGGGCAGGGCGAAGCAGGTCAAGCTGACCCTGGACGCCGGTCCCATCAAGGACGTCTACACCCTCGAGTACGACTGGGACGCCGACGGCCACGGCGTGAGCTGGCACCTGGTCAAGGGCCAGATGCAGAAGGCGCAGGACGGCCGGTACCACCTCGAACCGGCCGGGAACGGCACCAAGGTCACCTACACGCTGTCGGTGGAGCTGGTCCTGCCGATGATCGGCCTGCTGCGCCGCAAGGCGGAGAAGATGGTGATGGACACCGCGCTGAAGGAGTTGAAGCGCCGGGTCGAGGAACTGGGCTGAGGCTTCGCCATGCGCATCCTGCTGTTCACCGGTAAGGGCGGCGTCGGGAAGACGACCCTTGCCGCGGCGACCGCCGCCGGGCTCGCCGCCGAGGGCAGGAAGACGCTGGTGGTCTCCACCGACCCCGCGCACTCCCTCTCCGACGCCTTCGGCATCCCGCTCACCGGTGAACCCTCCGAAGTGGACTCATGCCTGCACGCCGCGCAGGTGGACGCGCGCGGTCTCGTCGACGGGGTGTGGGACGAGCTGAAGGGGCAGTTGCGCTCGGCGCTCGCGGGCGCCGGTGTCGACACCCTCGACGCCGAGGAACTGACCGTGCTGCCCGGGGTCGACGAACTCGCCGCGCTGACCGAGGTCCAGCGGCTCGCCGAGACCGGCCGGTGGGCGACCGTGGTGGTGGACTGCGGTCCCACCGCGGAAACGCTGCGCCTGCTCTCGCTCCCGGAGGCGGTGAGCGGGTACCTCGGCAGGCTCTTCGGCTGGCAGAAGCTGGCTGGCGGCCGGAAGTGGGGCGGCACCGTCGAATCCGTCCGCAAGCTCGCCACCCACCTGGAATCGTTGCGGGCGCTGCTCACCGATCCCGGGGTCACCACGGTCCGGCTGGTGCTCACACCGGAGCGCGTGGTGGTCGCCGAGGCGCGCCGCACGCTCAGCTCGCTCGCGCTGCGCGGCATCAGGGTCGACGGCATCGTGGTCAACCGGCTGATGCCGGCCCCCGGCCGCTGGCGGGGCGCCGCCGCGGCGTGGATGCGCACGCGGCGGGCGCAGCAGCGGGCCGTGCTGTCCGAACTGGACAGTGCGGGCCTCGGCTCCGGAGACGCGAGCCGGGTCGAGCACCGGGCCACCGAGCCGGTCGGGCTGCCCGCGCTGCTGGAGATCCACCGGGAGCTTTACCAGGGCGCCGACCCGTTGTCCGGCAACGGTTCCGGGGTCACCCCGCTCCTCGACGTGTCCGAAGTAGACGATGGCTACCGGTTGCGGGTCGCGTTGCCGCTCGGCAAGGACTCCGTGGTCGACCTGGCCAGGGTCGACGACGATCTCGCGATCACCGTCGACGGGTTCCGCAGGCTCATCGCGCTGCCCGAACTGCTGCGGGCGTGTTCGGTCACCGGAGCCGAGTCGGGTCCCGCCGGGCTCGTCGTCTCGCTCGAGCCAGCACGGAGGCGCCCATGACCGAGCAGCAGCACCCCGGGGACGGCACGAGCCTCGCCGAGGAGATCCGCCTGCTGGTGGAGATGGTCGTCGAGCGTGCCGCGCCCTGGCTCGACGGCGTGATCGCCGCCGGGCACGGTGCCGCCGAGGAAGCGCACCGCCGCGCCGAGTCCGCGGACGGCTCCTCGGCCGACGGCTGCGGCTGGTGCCCGCTGTGCGCGATCGTCGCCGTCGTGCGCGGTGAGCGGCCCGAGTTCGCCGCGCGCGTGCTCGAACAGGCCGCGCAGCTCATCGCGCTGCTGCGCGCGGTGCTGGCCGATCGCTGGGACCCCGCCGCCGGGGTGCACATGCCGGGCTTCACCCCGGATCCGCCCCGCCGCGAACCGGAACCGGCGGGTTCACCTTCGTCACCGCGTGTCCAGCGCATCACCGTTCGGCCCCGTTTTGAGTAGCCCGCGCCTGGCCATCGGCCTGGACGTGGGCGGGACGAGCGTGCGGGCCGGTGTCGTCGACGAAACCGGTTCGGTGCTCGACACCGCGAGGGTCGGCACGCCCGGCGACGAAGGCGCGTTGGAGGACTCGATCGCCGGTGTCATCGACGAGCTGCGCAAGCGGCACGCCGGGGCGGGCGAGATCGGCGCGGTCGGGCTCGCGGTCGCCGGGTTCGTCAGGACCGATCGCCGGTCGGTGATGTTCGCGCCGCACCTGGCGTGGCGGGACGCCCCGGTGGCCGACCGGATCTCGCGGCGCGTCGGGCTCCCGGTGACCCTCGAACACGACGCGAACGCGGCCACCATCGGCGAGCACCGCTTCGGCTCCGCGCGGGGCGCGCAGGTCGCGGTGCTGATCGCGCTCGGCACCGGGATCGGCGCCGGCCTCCTGCTCGGCGGCCGGACCTACCGCGGCGCGCACGGCGTGGCGCCCGAGCTGGGGCACCTCACCGTGGTGCCGGGCGGGCGGCCGTGTTCGTGCGGCAAGTACGGCTGCTGGGAGCGCTACTGCAGCGGCACCGCGCTCGCCGCGACCGCGATCGAGCAGCTCGCGCGCCACCCCGGCACCTCGACCGTGCTGGCGAGGGAGGTGCTCGGCGACCCCGGCTCGGTCACCGGGCGCAGGGTCGCCGGTGCCGCCCGCGACGGCGACCCGATCGCCCTGAAAGCCATGGCGGAGCTGGCGAAATGGCTCGGCGAGGGCCTCGCGCTCGTCGCGGACGTGTTCGATCCCGAGGTGGTGGTGATCGCGGGCGGGGTCTCCGAATCCGCGCCGCTGTTCCTCGACGAGGCGAGGGAGCACTACGCGAGCATCCTCACCGGCAGCGGGCACCGCCCGCTGGCAAGGATCCGCACCGCGCAGCTCGGCGACGACGCGGCGATCGTCGGCGCGGCCGCCCTCGCGATGGACGTCGCCGCGGCCCCGAAGGCCGCGGCCGGGGCAGTGGGGTAGGCCCGATGGTCTTCCGCGACGGTGAGCGGTTCGTGCGCTGCGCCTGCGGGCAGCGGCACTGGGGCAGCTACGGCGCGGCTGGCCTGCTGGTGACCGATCCCGGGCGCGGGGTGCTGCTGCAGCGCAGGGCGTGGTGGACCCACCAGGGCGGCACGTGGGGCGTGCCCGGTGGCGCGCTGCGCTCCGGCGAGGCCCCGCTGGACGCCGCGCGGCGGGAAGCTCGCGAAGAGGCCGCCGTGCCGCCCGACCTGCTCATGCCCACCGCCTCGTCCACTGTGGACCATGGAACTTGGCGCTACACGACCGTTCTCGCGACCGTCCGCGCACAGCTGCGCGCCACAGTGTCCGATGTGGAGAGTGCGGAGCTGCGCTGGGTGCCGCCGGATGAGGTCGCCGCGCTGCGCCTGCACCCCGGTTTCGCCGAGGCGTGGCCGACCCTCGCCGACGAGCTGGACCGGGCGCTCGTGCTCGTCGTGGACGCGGCGAACGTGATGGGGTCCCGGCCCGACGGCTGGTGGCGCGACCGCGCCGGTGCCGCGGCGAGGCTGCGCGACGGGCTGGCCGGGCTCGCGGCCGCGGGCGTGCCCGACTCCGGGATCGGCCTGCTCGGGCGCCGTCCCGGCTGGACCTGGTGGCCGAGGATCGTGCTGGTGGTCGAGGGCCAGGCGCGCGGTGTGTCCACAGTGGACGGGGTGACCGTGGTGGCGGCGCCGCGCGACGGCGACGCCGAGATCGTGGCGCAGGCACGGCGCCTGGTGGAGGAGCGCCCCTACGACCACGTGCTGGTGGCCACCGCGGACCGCGAACTACGCGACCGGATCACCGCCGAAGGCGCCGACCCGATGTCACCCCGCACGCTACTTTCCTTGCTGGGCTGAGGTTCCCCTTCGCGGCCAACTTCGGCCCGCGTGGCCCCGAAGGCCACCTTCGGGGACCTAGACGCCGCGAATCGCCCCCTCGCGGCCCTTCGCCCCTTCGCGTCCGGTCCCCGAAGGTGACTTTCGGGGACGTAGATGCCCCGAAGGTCACAGTGATGTCGGGTGCGCGGCACGATGATCGGCGGTGGAGGTCCCCGAAGGCCACCTTCGGGGACCCTAGCGCCACTTTCTCGGCCTTCGCGCGGTGTGCGGGCTGGGCTGCGCATGTCCCGAAGGTGGCCTTCGGGGCGCTCAACGCCGCACATCCACCCCTCGCACGCTCGACCACCACGACGCGCCTGCCCCGACGGTGGCCTTCGGGGCGCTGGATTCCCTGAAAAGCCACCTTCGGGGCGCCCGAAGGCCCGCTGCGGGGTGGAGCGGGCGGCGGGAGTGCGGTGCGAGGGTCGAATTCGCGGCGTCTACCGCCCCGAAGGCCACCTTCGGGGACACGCGCAGGTGGCGGCGGCCCGCCGCGAGGGCCGAGATCCTGACACAGACCGCCCCAAGAGGAGCCTTCGGCGACATACACGACCCGACCCCTCTATAGGAGCATCTTTCGGGGCACGCCGACGCATGCTCAATCCTTGTCGATGCCGTCGCGCATTTCCGTGACCAGGGACGCGACGACGGCCTTGAGACTCCCGTTGTACCGGCGCGCGACCGCGCGCTGGCGCCGGTAGCTCGCACCGTAGCGCAGGATCGTTTCGACGCCGCGCAGCTCGTCGGCGCAGTCGAGCCGCTTCGCGACCGGTTCCAGCCGGTTCAGCAGGTCCACCACGTCGTCGGTGACCAGGCGCTCGTTGCCCTCGGCGTCCAGGATGATGATCGCGTCCGTGCCGTAGCGCGCGGCGCGCCACTTGTTCTCCTGCACGTGCCACGGCGGCAGCGTCGGCAGGGTTTCGCCCTGGTCGAGCCTGGCGCTGAAGTCGTCGACGAGGCACTGCGTGAGCGCGGAGATCGCGGCGACCTCCTCCAGCGTCGGCAGCCCGTCGCACACGCGCATCTCCACGGTGCCGAAGTGCGGCGCGGGCCGGATGTCCCACCGGATCTCGGAGAAGTGGTCGATCACGCCGGTGACGAACATGTCGTCGACGTAGTGCTCCAGCTCGTCCCAGGTGCCGAACTGGAACGGCAGGCCCGCGGTGGGCAGCTGCTGGAACATCAGCGCCCGGTTCGACGCGTAGCCGGTGTCCTCGGCGCCCCAGTACGGCGACGACGCCGAGAGCGCCTGGAGGTGCGGCGCGTACTTGAGCAGGCCGTCCAGCACGGGCAGCACCTTGTCCCGGTGGTCGAGTCCCACGTGGACGTGCACGCCGTAGATCAGCATCTGCCTGCCCCACCACTGGGTGCGGTCGATGAGCTTGGCGTACCGCTCCTTGTCGGTCACCTTCTGCTGGTACCAGCTGGAAAACGGGTGGCTGCCCGCGGAGAACACCTCGACCCCGAGCGGGTCCAGCACGGCGTGCAGCTCGTCGATCGAGGTGCTGAGGTCCTCGGCGACCTCACCGACCGTGTCGCACACGCCGGTGACCACTTCGATCGTGTTGAGCAGCAGTTCCTGCTTGATCTTCGGGTGCTCGTCGAGCCCGTCAGGGCACATCCTCCTCAGCACGCGCTCGGCGATCGAGGCGAGTTCACCGCTGCGCCGGTCGACCAGCGCCAGCTCCCATTCCGCGCCGATGGTCGACCGGCGGGACGGAACGAACTCGATGCGCATCGCGCGCGCCGTGTCAGACCTGTGCGCCGTTGGTCGGGTCCGCGCCGTCCGGCGGGCCCTGCCGGACCCGGAGCAGCAGCAGCGCCAGTCCGATCGCGAGCGAGAGGATGCCCAGCGGGGTCGCCAGTGTCGCGCTGACGCCGGCGATGCTGGGCGCGACCAGCAGGAGGATGCCGACCACGAAGAACAGCAGCACCACGAACGCGCCCTTGCGCGGTTTCGGCAGCGGCGGCGGCTCCGGCGGGATGTAGTGCTCCTCCGGGTCGTCGGGATCCGGCGGCGACGGGTCCCGGCCCAGCACGGTGGCGTCCCAGTCGGTGCCTCCGGTGCGCCAGCCCGTGTCCTGCGGTTCGGGCTCCTTCTCCTTGCCCTCCGCGGACTTGGCCTTCGGCTCCTTCGACGCCCGTTCTTCGACGATGTCCTGGCCGAGGCCCTCGGCCCGCAGCCCCGCCACTATCGCGGCGAACGCCTCGTCGACGTTGTCGGGTTCGCTCGTGTCGTGTTCGCTCACCGTGAACCGCCTCGGCCCGCCTCGACTTCCGCCCGCACGAATTCCACGCTCCGATCGAAGATGAGCGGCGCGTCGTTGTCCAGCGTCGCGACGTGGTAGCTGTTTTCGAGCAGCACCTCGGTGACGTCGGTGCTCCCGACCCCGTCCAGGATGATCCGCGAGTTCACCGGCTCCACGACGTGATCAACGACCGAGTGCAGCAGGAGAAGCGGC
The DNA here is from genome assembly GCF_018736145.1 of Amycolatopsis sp. CA-230715. GTDB lineage: Bacteria > Actinomycetota > Actinomycetes > Mycobacteriales > Pseudonocardiaceae > Amycolatopsis. The sequence goes on along the minus strand of NZ_CP059997.1, from coordinate 956,699 downwards.
TGGGTCACCTTCGCCAGGTCCGCGCGGACGAGCCGCCACAGCTGCGCGAGGCTCGCCGCGGCGCGCACCGGCAGCCGGTCGTAGGCCAGCTCGGTGACGCCCGGTTTCTTGATGTCGCTGGCGATGCCCTTCACCGACGGCAGCAGCTTGGCCAGCACCGGCATCAGCTTCGCGTCCCGGCGCAGCGTCATGACCGAGGGGTTGACCAGCGCGATGCCGGCGATCCGGTCGCCGAACTCCTGGGCGAGCCGCAGCGTCAGCGTGCCGCCCATCGACTGGCCGAACACGAACACCCGCTCGTGCGACTCCAGCAGGCCGAGCAGTTCGGCGCGGACGTGGCCGTACCAGTCGGGCCAGCCGGTGCGGTTCATCTCCTGCCAGGTGGTGCCGTGGCCGGGCAGCAGCGGCACGCGCACCGAGAACCCGGCCTCGGCGAGGTGCTCGCCCCACGGGCGCATGCTGCCCGCGGTGCCGGTGAAGCCGTGGCAGAGCAGGACCCCGGCTCCGGCGGAGCCGGTGTGCGAGAACGGTTCTGCGCCGGGGAGCACGGGCATGCTCTTCTCGCCTTCGCTCGGGACGGTCGAACTCCTATGGTGGCACGCCGGGCGGCGATCGGGGCACCGCCGTGACCGTTTCCGCCCGGTTCGCGCGTCACACCCGCGCGTGTGACATCGGTCGCCGCGCTCGGGCAACCGGGCGGCACCCGTTGTGCGAGGATGGCCGCGATTCGTAGGCTAGTCGTCCGGACGAGTGTCAAGGCTGCTTGGAGGGTCACCCGCGGTGCTGTACCGGCTGATGAAGTACGTGCTGATCGGCCCGCTGCTGCGGCTGCTGTGGCCGACGAAGGTGAGCGGCACGGAGCACATCCCGGCCACCGGCGGCGTGATCCTCGCGAGCAACCACCTCGCCGTCGCCGACTCGTTCTTCATGCCGGTGCGGGTGCGGCGGATGGTCACCTTCCCGGCGAAGCTGGAGTACTTCACCGAGCCGGGGATCAAGGGCAGGCTCAAGAAGGCCTTCTTCAGCGGCGTCGGCCAGATCCCGATCGACCGGTCCAGCGGTTCCGCCGCGCAGGCCGCGCTCGACACCGTCATCCGCCTGCTCAACGAGGGAAACTGCGTCGGCATCTACCCCGAAGGCACGCGCTCCCCGGACGGCAGGCTCTACAAGGGCAAGACCGGCGTCGCCCGCATCGCGCTCAAGACCGGCGCGCCGGTGATCCCGGTCGCGATGATCGGCACCGACAAGGTCAACCCGATCGGCTCCAAGATGTGGTGGCCGAGGCGGCTGGAGATCCGGTTCGGCGCGCCGCTCGACTTCTCCCGCTACGAGGGCCTCGCCGGGGACAGGTTCGTCGAACGGTCCATCACCGACGAGATCATGTACACGCTGATGGAGCTGTCCGGTCAGGAGTACGTCGACATCTACGCCGCCAAGGCGAAGGAGCTCGCCGCCGCCGAGGCCGCCGGGGTGCGGCCCGCCGTGCCAGCGCAGGCCGACGCGCGCGCCGCCGACCGGGTGCCGGAAAGCAAGGCGGGCTGACGCCGTAAGGTGCCCCGGTGCGATTCTTCTACGACACCGAATTCATCGAGGACGGCGTGACCATCGACCTGGTGTCGATCGGTGTGGTGGACGAGAAGGGTCGCGAATTCTACGCGGTATCCACCGAGTTCGACCCGGACAAGGCCGGGCCGTGGGTGCGGGAGAACGTGCTGCCGAAGCTGCCTTCGCCCGCCGACAGCGCCTGGCGCAGCCGCGAGCAGATCCGCACCGACCTGCTGCGCTTCCTGGGCAAACCGCCCGGCGGCATCGAGCTGTGGGCCTGGTTCGCCGCCTACGACCACGTGGCGCTCGCGCAGCTGTGGGGTGCCATGCCCGCGTTGCCGCGCCAGCTGCCCCGCTTCACCCGCGACCTGCGGCAGCGGTGGGAAGACGTCGGGAAGCCCAAGCTCCCCGCCGCCCCCACCGACGCCCACGACGCCCTCGCCGACGCCAAACACAATCTTTTACGCTGGCACTCTATTGAGATCGCGCGGCAAAATTCGCGCTGACGGGGGCGCGGCACTCGAGCTGAGTCACCGTTGAGTGGCGGGGCGCCCCCGGCATCGCGAATTTAGAGGGCCTGGCGGCCCTGCGCGCGACTGCACGCTCCCGGCGCGCGGGGCGCACCGGATCGCCGGTGGGTGGTTGGCTTGGCAATGGCCGCGCCTTCGGCGCGGACCTCGCTTCGCTCGGGGGTAGGCGGGCGAGATCAGCGGGGGCCGCTGTGTGGTCCCCGAAGGCCACCTTCGGGGAATCCAGCGCCACTTTCTCGGCCCTCGCAGGCGTGCGGCCGGGGCTGGGCACGTGACAGCACCGCCCGTCGCCGACGTTTAGCCCGCGAAACGCACTCGGCAGGTCAGCGTCCGGCCAGGCGTTTCAGCAGGGTGGCGGTGTCGTTCCAGCCGAGGCAGGCGTCGGTGATGCTTTGGCCGTACGCCAGGCTTTCCGCGTCGCCGAGGGTGAGGTCCTGGCGTCCCGCTTCGAGGAAGCTTTCCACCATCACGCCGGTGATCCCGCGCTCACCGGCGGCGATGCGGTCCGCCAGCTCGCCGATCACCTCGCCCTGCCGGACGTGGTCCTTGCCGCTGTTGCCGTGGCTCGCGTCGATGAGCACGCGCTCCGGCAGGCCCGCCTTCTTCAGGCGCGCCAAGGTGTCCGAGACGGTGGCCTCGTCGTAGTTGGGACCGCTCGCGCTGCCGCGCAGGATCACGTGGCAGTCCGGGTTGCCCGCCGTGGTGACCAGTGCCGCGAGGCCGTCGGGGTTGATGCCGGGGAACACGTGGCTGGCCGCCGCCGCGCGGGTGGCGTCCACCGCGACCTGTACGTCGCCCTCGGTCGAGTTCTTGATCCCGACCGGCATCGACAGCGCGCTGCACAGCTGCCGGTGCACCTGGCTCGCCGCGGTGCGCGCGCCGATGGATCCCCAGCTCACGGTGTCCGCGATGAACTGCGGAGTGATCGGGTCGAGGAACTCGCAGCCCACCGGCAGGCCCAGCGCGGAGATGTCGAGCAGGAGCCGCCGCGCCATCCGCAGGCCCTCGTTGACGGCGAAGCTGCCGTCGAGCCTCGGGTCGTTGATCAGGCCCTTCCAGCCGAGCGTGGTGCGCGGTTTCTCGAAGTACACGCGCATGACCACGTGGATCCGCTCGCGGACGGATTCGGCGAGTTCGGCGAGACGGCGCGCGTAGTCGAGCGCGGCCGCGGGATCGTGCACCGAGCACGGCCCGACGACGACCAGGAGCCGGTCGTCGGCGCCGGTGAGGATGTCGACGGTGTCGGCACGGCCCTGCTGGACGACCTTCGCGACGGCGGCGTCCATCGGATGTTCCTCGCGGAGCAGCGCGGGGGAGATGAGCGGGCTCATGCTCGTCGTGCGCTGCGCGTCGAGCGAATCGATGGCCCCGGCGGGGGCTGCGGTGATGGTCAACGGGGGTCCTTTCGGGGAACCGGCCCGTCGAAGAAGTCCCTGGCGAGCCGGTGAGTTCGGCTCGTGGGCGGGATCGTCAGCGCGCGGTGTCGCCGGCGGGCCCGCCCCGGGCCTGCCTGCTAAACCAGAAATAGCGCTGCACGCCTTTGACCGTAGCACGCGCGGGATCCGCGCCGGCCGGCTCACCGCCATGGCCGCTGCACCGATCAAGTTGGGACCGCTACGCTGGCGCCGAAACGTGTGACTGCCGTCTCGCCACGCCCCGGCGCGGGGCGTCGAGGGCGAGGCATGACAGCGGAGGTCTGATCTGATGCGAGTCGGTGTACTGACCGGCGGCGGCGACTGCCCGGGACTGAACGCGGTGATCCGTGCCGTGGTGCGCAAGGGCATCGAGGTGCACGGCTGGGACATCGTCGGCTTCCGGAGCGGGTGGCAGGGCCCGCTGACGGGGGACAGCAGGCCGCTCGGCCTCGACGACGTGGAGGACATCCTCACCAGGGGCGGCACCATCCTGCGGTCTTCGCGGACCAACCCGTACAAGGTCGACGGCGGGGTCGAGAAGATCAAGTCGGTGCTCGCCGCCCAGGGCGTCGACGCGCTGATCGCGATCGGCGGGGAGGACACCCTCGGCGTCGCGAAGCGGCTCACCGACGATGGCATCGGCGTGGTCGGCGTGCCGAAGACGATCGACAACGACCTCGGCGCCACCGACTACACCTTCGGCTTCGACACCGCCGTCTCCATCGCCACCGAGGCGATCGACCGGCTGCACACCACCGCAGAGTCGCACCACCGCGCGCTCGTGGTGGAGGTCATGGGGCGGCACGCGGGCTGGATCGCGCTGCACTCCGGGCTCGCGGGCGGCGCGAGCGTGATCCTGGTGCCGGAGCGCCAGTTCTCCGTCGACCAGGTCGTCGAGTGGGTCGAGCGCCGGTTCGAGCGCGAGTACGCGCCGATCATCGTCGTCGCCGAGGGCGCGCTCCCCGAAGGCGGCGAGGAGAAGCTGCTCACCGGCGAGAAGGACGCGTTCGGGCACGTGCGCCTCGGCGGCATCGGCACCTGGCTCGCCGACGAGATCGCGCACCGCACCGGCAAGGAGTCGCGCGCGGTCGTGCTCGGGCACACCCAGCGCGGTGGCACGCCGACCGCCTACGACCGGGTGCTCGCCAGCCGGTTCGGCCTCAACGCGGTCGACGCGGTGGCCGACGGCGACTTCGGCGTGATGGTGGCGCTGCGCGGCACCGACATCGTGCGCGTCAAGCTGTCGGAGGCCACCGCCGAGCTCAAGACCGTCCCGGTCGAACGCTACGAGGAGGCCGAAGTCTTCTTCGGTTGATCTGTGTTTTTTATCGGTCGTCAGAATTTGCGCTGCCGGGGGCGCTGCTCTCGTGGTGAGTGGCTGTTGAGTGGCGGGCGCCCCCGCCATCGCAAATTCAGGGAGCCTGGCGGCTCCGCGACCGACTTTGAACGCCTCCCCGGCGCGCTGCGCGCACCGGGGAGGCCGGGTGGGTGGCTGGCTTTACCTGACCGGGCCTTCGGCCCGGACCTCGCGGCACTCGGGTCGTAGGCGGGCGTTGGAGCGGGAGCGGCCGGGCCTTCGGCGCGGGCTGTAAGCGGGCGAGGAATTCTCCCGTGTGGATCCGGAAATTTATTTCGTGGTCCTTCACTTGTGTGGCAAGGATTTTTACCGACCCGACTTTAGTCTGGTGTGGAATCCGATTTTGGTCTAAACCATTGCTTCGGTGGTCTAGTCCTCTTACCGTGAAGGTCCTTCCGTGTTCCCTCGGCCACTCACGGTTATCAGGGAGAAGACCAATGTTGTTCACTCGGATCAGGCGAAACATTCTCGCGGGTGTGGGCGTGGCCGCCGCGCTCACACTCGCGGCCACCGTGGCGGCTCCCGCCTCGGCCACTCCCGTGGCCCCGTCCGCCCCGCCCGCACCAGCCGTGCAGGCGGCGGGCAAGACGGTCGGGTACTTCGTCCAATGGGGTGTCTACGGGCGCAACTACCACGTCAAGAACATCGAAACGAGTGGTTCGGCTTCGAAGCTGACCCATCTCAACTACGCCTTCGGCAACGTCACCAACGGCGGGTGCTCCATCGGCGACAGCTACGCCGACTACGACCGCTTCTACGACGCGGGGTCCAGTGTGGACGGTGTCGCCGACACTTGGGACAACGGCGCGCTGCGCGGCAACTTCGGCCAGCTCAAGCGGCTCAAGAAGATGCACCCCAACCTGAAGGTCCTCTTCTCCTTCGGCGGCTGGACCTGGTCCGGCGGCTTCGGCCAGGCCGCGGCGAACCCCGCCGCCTTCGCCGACTCGTGCTACAAGCTGGTCAACGACCCGCGCTGGGCCGGGGTCTTCGACGGGATCGACATCGACTGGGAGTACCCGAACGCCTGCGGGCTCACCTGCGACAAGAGCGGTCCCGACGCGCTGAAGAAGGTCCTGTCGGCACTGCGCGCGAAGTTCGGGTCCAAACTGGTCACCGCCGCGATCACCGGTGACGGCTCGAACAACGGCAAGGTCGACGCCGCCGACTACGCCGGCGCCGCGCAGTCCGCGGACTGGCTCAACGTGATGACCTACGACTACTTCGGGGCGTGGGCGCCGAAGGGGCCGACGGCGCCGCATTCGCCGCTGAACGCCTACCAGGGCATCCCGACCGAGGGCTTCAACTCGGACGCGGTCATCCAGAAGCTCAAGGGCAAGGGCGTCCCGGCGAACAAGCTGTTGCTGGGGCTGGGGTTCTACGGGCGGGGCTGGACCGGGGTCAGCCAGGCCGCGCCCGGTGGCACCGCGACCGGTCCCGCGCAGGGCACCTACGAACAGGGCATCGAGGACTACAAGGTGCTCAAGGGGCGCTGCCCGAGCACCGGCACGATCGCGGGCACGGCGTACGCGAAGTGCGGTTCGGACTGGTGGAGCTACGACACCCCGGCGACGATCAAGAGCAAGGTCGGCTACGCCCGTTCGCAGGGGCTCGGCGGCACCTTCTTCTGGGAGTTGTCCGGTGACACCACGAACGGTGAGCTGATCAGCGCGATCAACGCGGGCTGAGCAGCGTTCGGAACGGGCCCTTCCCCTCGGCGAGGGGGAGGGCCCTTCGCGCGTGTTCTGTCGGGGAGCGACAGTAGGCTGCGGCGCGTGAAGTTCGCTGGTTTCGGCGAGTACGCGGTCGATTTCTACGACGGCCTGCTCGCGGACAATTCCAAGTCCTACTGGGACGACAACGTCGCCACCTACCGTTCGGACGTGCGGGAGCCGATGCGGGCGCTGCTCGCGGAGCTGAACAAGGAGTTCTCGGCGGGCCTCGGCGAGGGCAAGGTGTTCCGGCCGTACCGCGACGTGCGGTTCTCGAAGGACAAGACGCCGTACAAGACGCATTGCGGCGGCGTGATCGAAGCGGGCCGCGGCGGCGGCGCGTACTACGTGGAGGTCGGGCCGGACGGCCTGCGGGTCGGCGGCGGCTGCTTCCACCTCGCGCCGGACCAGCTCGCCCGCTTCCGGCAGGCCGTCGACACCGAGATCCACGGCGAGGCGCTGGAGAAGATCCTCGCGAAGCTCCGGCGCGCCGGGTGGACCATCGCCGGTGACGTGCTCCAGACCAAGCCGAGGGGGTACGACGCCGAGCACCCGCGGATCGCCCTGCTGCGGCATCGGTCGATCTACGCGGTCCGCGTCTGGGAGCCGGACGACACACTGCACGAGCGCGCGTGCCTCGACCGGGTGAAAAAGGCGTGGCGGCAGGTCCGCGACTTCAATGAGTGGGCGCGTGATCACGTTGGGGTCAGCGAGCAACCCCGCCGGTAGGAAGTTCAGGCAGAGTTTCCGGATCGATTTCGGGATCGGTACAGACCTGCGGCGCGAGAGGTACTAGGCTGTGCGAACGTGAGCCGACGCGCGAAGATCGTTTGTACCCTTGGTCCCGCCACCGCGACCGCGGACAAGGTCCGCGCGCTGGTGGACGCGGGCATGGACGTGGCGAGGATGAACTTCAGCCACGGCAGCCACAGCGACCACAAGCAGGTGTTCGACCTGATCAGAGCGGCCGCCGCGGAAACGGGCCGCGCCGTCGGGATCCTCGGCGACCTGCAGGGCCCGAAGATCCGCCTCGGCACGTTCGCGGGCGGTCCCGTGGAGTGGCGCAACGGCGACGTCGTGCGCATCACTGTCGAGGACGTGGCCGGTACCCACGACCGCGTCTCGACCACCTACAAGGGCCTCGCCAAGGACGCGAAGCCCGGTGACCGGCTGCTCGTCGACGACGGCAAGGTCGGCCTGGTGGTCACCGGCGTCGAAGGCCCTGACGTGGTGTGCGAGGTCACCGAGGGCGGCCCCGTCAGCAACAACAAGGGCGTCTCACTGCCGGGCATGGACGTGTCCGTGCCCGCACTGTCCGAAAAGGACATCGAAGACCTCGAGTTCGCGATGGAGCTCGGCGTCGACTTCATCGCGCTGTCGTTCGTGCGCTCGCCTGCCGACATCGACCTCGTGCACCAGGTGATGGACCGGGTCGGCAAGGGCAGGGTCCCGGTCGTCGCGAAGATCGAGAAGCCCGAGGCGGTGTACAACCTCGAAGCCATCGTGCTCGCCTTCGACGGCGTGATGATCGCCCGCGGCGACCTCGGCGTCGAGCTGCCGCTGGAGCAGGTGCCGCTGGTGCAGAAGCGGGCCATCCAGATCGCGCGCGAGAACGCGAAGCCGGTCATCGTGGCCACCCAGATGCTCGACTCGATGATCAACAACTCCCGGCCGACGCGCGCCGAGGCCTCCGACGTCGCGAACGCGGTGCTGGACGGCGCGGACGCGCTCATGCTCTCCGGTGAGACCAGCGTCGGCCGCTATCCCACCGAGTCGGTGCGAACGATGGGCCGGATCATCGAAGCCGTCGAGACCGATTCCCCGGTCGTGCCGCCGCTGAGCCACGTCCCGCGGACCAAGCGCGGCGTCATCTCCTACGCGGCGCGCGACATCGGCGAGCGGCTCAACGCCAAGGCGCTGGTCGCCTTCACGCAGTCCGGTGACACCGTGCGCCGCCTCGCCCGGCTGCACACCCGGCTGCCGCTGCTGGCGTTCACGCCGGAGGAAAGCGTGCGCAGCCAGCTCGCGATGACCTGGGGCACCGCGACCAGGATCGTGCCGTTCGTCGAATCGACCGACCGGATGATCCAGCAGGTCGACCACGCGATGCTCGAGATGGGCCGGTACGCCAAGGGCGATCTCGTGGTCATCGTCGCGGGCTCCCCGCCCGGCACGGTCGGCTCCACTAACCTCATCCGCGTCCACCGGCTCGGTGAAGACGACCACGCCTGAGGGACTCCCCGGGCCGCCACGGCATAGGGTCGGCGCATGACTGAACTGGCCAGGCAGGCCGCGTCCGGAATGGACGCAGGGGAACCGGCCGGCGGGCAGCAGGCGCTCGACCACCTCGTGGCCCTGCTGGACCTCGAGAAGCTCGAAGAGAACTTCTTCCGCGGCGTCAGCCCCGCGCACTCACCGGTGCGCGTGTTCGGCGGGCAGGTGGCGGGCCAGGCGCTCGTCGCGGCGGGGCGCACCGTGCCGGAGGACCGCGGGGTGCACTCGCTGCACGCGTACTTCATCCGCGGCGGCGATCCCAGCGTGCCGATCGTGTACGAAGTGGACCGCATCCGCGACGGGCGCTCGTTCACCACGCGCCGGGTCATCGCGATCCAGCACGGCAAGGCGATCTTCTCGTTGTCCGCGTCGTTCCAGAAGGACGAGCGGGGCATCGAGCACGCCGACGCGATGCCCGACGTGCCGCCGCCGGACTCGCTGCCGACACTCGCCGAACGGGTCGGCGACTTCCCGCACCTGAGCACGATGCGCACCCGGCCGCGCCCGATCGACCTGCGCTACGTCAACGACCCGCCGTGGCTGACCAGGGAAACCGGTGAGCGCCCCGCCCGCAACCAGGTGTGGATGCGCGCCGACGGCGTGCTGCCGGACCAGCGGCTGCTGCACGTCTGCGTGCTGACCTACGCCTCGGACATGACGCTGCTGGACTCGCCGCTGGCGCGCCACGGCGTCTACTGGGAGCTCGACAAGGTGCTCGGCGCGAGCCTCGACCACGCGCTGTGGTTCCACCGCCCGTTCCGTGCCGACGAATGGTTCCTCTACGACACCGAAACCCCGTCGGCCTCCGGCGCGCGCGGGCTGGCGACCGGCCGCTTCTTCGCCGCCGACGGCACCCTCATCGCCACCGTCGTCCAAGAAGGACTCTTGCGCGTCCTGGACTAGCGGGCGAGAGGTCGGGCTGGGCCGCGGGTGCCGCCGAAGGCTCCTCGTGGGGCGTTGAGCGTCCCCATCCCGGCCCTCGCGGCGGGCTGCCGCCACCTGCGCGAGTCCCCGAAGGTGGCCTTCGGGGCGGTAGACGCCGCGAACTCGACCCCCGCACGCACGCCACGCGCGCGAGCCCGCGGCGAGCCTTCGTGTCGTGTGCCCCGAAAGTCACTTTTCGAGGCATACGCAAGACCCGGCGGCGACTAGGCCGAACGGCGGACGGCTGTGCGCCGGGAAATCGCTTACGATTCCCGCTCATGCGCCTGACTCGCACCGCCCGCGCCGGGCTCGTCGTCCTCCTCGCCGCACTGGTCACCGGGACGCAGGCCGGGGTGCCGACCGCGCTCTCGGCCAACCCGCTCGGGAAGGACCTCGACGCGGTGCTGTCCTCGCCCTCCCTCGCCGGTGCCGACATCGGGCTGGTGGTGCGCAAGGCGAGCACCGGCGAGGTGCTCTACACCCGCCAGAGCGACCGGCGGCGGCAGCCCGCGTCGAACACCAAGCTCTTCACCGCCGCGGCCGCGCTCGACACCCTGGGGCCCGGTTACCGGTTCCGCACCACGGTGGAGTCGGCCGCGCACCGGGCGGGGCCCGTGCTCGCCGGGGATCTCGTGCTCCGCGGCGGCGGCGACCCGACCGTGCTCGCCGCCGACTACGACGCGCTCGCCGCGAAGATCGCCGCGAGCGGGGTGAAGGTGGTCACCGGCAAGCTCGTCGCCGACGACGGGTTCTTCGACCGGGTCCGCCTCGGCACGGGCTGGGCGTGGGACGACGAGCCGTACTACTACAACGCGCAGACCTCGGCGCTGACCATCGCACCCGACACCGATTTCGACGCCGGTTCGGTCATCGTGCGGGTGTCGCCCGGCCAGGCGGGCAAGCCCGCGAAGGTCGACGTGGTCCCGCCGAACTCCTACGTGCGCGTGGTGAACACCGCGACCACCGCGCCGAACGGCTCGGCCGCGGTCGCGGTGGATCGCGAGCACGGCACCAACACGATCACGGTCAGCGGGTCGATCCCGGTCGGGGCCGCGCCGGACGAGGAGACGATGGCGGTCTGGGAGCCGACCGGGCTCGCCTCCTCGGTGTTCCGCGACGCGCTGTCCCATCACGGCGTCCGCGTGCTCGGCGCCTCGGTCACCTCGACCGCGCCGAAGCAGCCGGTGCTCGCGTCGCGGGATTCCATCGGGGTCTCGGACCTGCTGACCCCGTTCCTCAAGCTTTCCAACAACATGCACGCCGAGGCGCTCGTGAAGGCGGCGAGCCGCGGCGCCGGTGGTTCCGGCGGCTGGACCGATGGGCTCGCCGCGCTCGAAAAAGCGTTGCCCTCCTTGGACGTCGACCCGTCACGATTGTCCTTTGTGGATGGTTCGGGACTGTCCAGGATGGACCAGGCAACACCGGACCAGATCGCGGCGCTGCTGCTGGCCGCGCGCGGGAAACCGTGGTTCGACCGGTTCTACGCGGCGTTGCCGGTGGCGGGTGTCGCCGACCGGCTCGTCGGCGGGACCCTGCGCTCCCGCCTCGTCGGCACCGCGGCGGCGGGCAAGGTGCACGCGAAGACCGGGTCGTACACCGGGGTCAGCGCGCTGTCCGGCTACGTCACCGCGGCCGACGGCGAGGAGCTGGTGTTTTCGATGGTTTCGAACCAGACCCTCGGGAGTCCGCGGAAGGCCGAGGACGCGGTCGCGCTCCGGCTCGCCCAGTACGCGGGCGCGTCGGACCGGTCCCAGCCCGCAGTGCAGCTGACCGAGCGTTCGCAGGTGGACTCACCGCGTGACGAGCTGGAATGCTCCTGGACGAAGACCTGCTGACCGGTCAGACGGCGGCGCGGCGGTGCCGCCTGCGTGGCGTCGTGGCGGGCACCGGCTCGCCGAGCGCGAGCTGGGCGGCGAGGTAGGCGCGGCACGGGGTGACGCGGCGGCGGAAGAAGCCCCGGCGGCAGCGGGGGCAGCGGCCCCGCGCGTCGCTGCCGTGCCCGGCGAGCACCGCGCGCAGCGCCTCGGCCAGCGCCGGGATTTCACCCCTGGCCAATTCGATCGCACGTTCGTCGCCGGCGTTTTCCACTGATCGGGTGAGCTCGGTCAACCGTCGGTGTACCGCCGTCTGGAGCGGATCCTTCGCTGATTCCCGTTCGAGCACACGACCTCCCCTGCCGGATTCGCCCGATCGAATCGGCGTGCGCACCCGAAATTGCGCCGCACCCTCCGAGCATACAAGCGCAATCTGCAAATTGCAGTCCGCCGAACCGGGGGTGACTTCTCGCATTCGGGATCGTTGGGTTCTCACAGGGTGTGCTGGTGACTGGTTAGATATGCGGGCAGAGGCGCCGGAACACGGCACTCGAGCGAGGCGGAGGTGGCGATGACCAGGGGACAGGGACCCACGGTCCGGCGGCGCAGGCTCGCCAGCGAACTGCGTCGGCTGCGGGAGTCCGCCGACCTGACGATCGACGAAGTCGGGGAGAAGCTCGAGTGCTCGGCGTCGAAGATCAGCCGGATCGAGACCGGCCACGTCGGGGTCACCCCGCGCGACGTGCGGGACATGCTCGAGCTGTACGGGATGGCGGGCGAGGAGCGCGAAGCGCTCGTGCAGCTCGCCAGGGAGGCTCGCAAACGCGGCTGGTGGCACGCCTACAACGAGGTGTTCACCGGCGCGTTCGTCGGGCTGGAGGCCGACGCCAGCTCGTTGCGGGCGTTCCAGGCGCTGCTGGTGCCCGGCCTGCTGCAGACCGAGCGGTACACCCTCTCCGTGATCAGGGCGATGCGCCCCGGCGCCGACGACGACGAGATCTCGAGGCGGGTCGCGGCGAGGATGGCGCGCCAGCAGCTGCTGGCCGATCCGAACCCGCCGGAGTACTGGGCGGTGATCGACGAAGCGGTGCTGCACCGGATGGTCGGCGGACCCGATGTGATGGCCGAGCAGCTCGAAAGACTACTGAGGGTGGCAGAACAGCCGCACGTGACGATTCAGGTGGTCCCGTTCGGCGCAGGCGCCCACCCGGGAATGGAAGGCCCGTTCCTCATCCTCGGTTTCCCGGAACAAGCCGATCCCGACGTGGTCTATGTGGACAGCACATCGAGCGGTGTCTATCTCGAAATGCCCCCCGACGTACGCCGCTACTCCCTCATGTTCGACCATTTGCGTGCCGCCGCGCTGAAGCCGGACGACACGGTCGAGCTGATCGCCAAGGCCGCCGAGCGGGTGGCCGCATTACCCACGGAATAAGGAGCGGGGACCATGGCAGCATCGCGAGCAGTGCAGGAGAGCATGGCCGTCAGAGTGACGGGCCTCGTCTGGCGCAAGAGCAGCCACAGCGGTGGCGGCAACGACTGCGTCGAGGTCGCGCTCACCGGTGAGGGCACCGCCGTGCGCGATTCGAAGGACCCCGGTGGCGGGGCCTTCGCCGTGTCGGCCGCCGGCTGGCGCGGCCTGCTCGCGGCCGTCCGCGGGTAAGGCCTTACCCGGCCCCTTACCCCGCCGCGGGTGGGGTAAGGGGCCTCGGCGCCGCCAGTAGTGGGTGATCACCCGATGCCGGGTGCCCCGCCTCAGCACGACTCTGGGATCCGTCAGCGAATCGCAGCAGCCGGAAGAGGGATCACCCATGAGGATCGACTACATCTACGACCCGTGGCAGGCGGAGGTCGCGCACCGGATCGCCGAGCTGCGCGCCGCGTCGCGCCGCACCAGGGTCGTCGACACGGAGAAGAACCACCGCTGGGGCTTCGGCAAGCGGCGCGGCTCGTCCCGCCGCGCCGCGTGAGAGCCGACGCGGATAACCATGCCGGAACTGTCGGTGCGGTAGGCCAGAATGGACACCGTGCCCCGTCTTGGATCCGGAATACCCCTCGTCGCGCGCGCCGAAGAGATGCGCAGGCTCTCGGCCGCCTTCGAGGGTGCCGAACTCGGTGAAGCCAACGCCGTCCTGCTCTCCGGTGACGCCGGGGTCGGGAAGACGCGGCTGCTGACCGAGCTCGGCGCCCGCGCGGGCACGGCGGGCGCGCTCGTGCTCACCGGCCGCTCGCTCGACGTTCGCGAGGGCGGGTTGCCCTACCTGCCCTTCGCCGAGGCGCTCGCGCCGCTGGCCACCTCGGAGGATCCGGTGGTGGCCGAGGCGGTGCGCGCGCGTCCCGCGCTCGACAGGCTGCTACCGCAGGGGGAGCCGCTGCCGGGCGGTGGCAAGCCGGAGCACATGGCGGTCACCACCGCGACCGAGCAGGATCCCAGCCGCCGCCGTCGCGCCGAGCAGGACCTCGGCCAGCTCCAGCTGTTCGACGCGGTGCTCGGCGTGCTCGCCGAGATCGGCGAGCACCGGCCGGTCGTGCTCGTGGTGGAAGACCTGCACTGGGCCGACGGCGCCACCCGCAACCTGTTGTCGTTCCTGGTCTCGCGGCTGCGCGCGCAGCGCCTGCTGATCGTCGGCAGCTACCGCGAGGAGGACGTGCACCGCAGGCACCCGCTGCGCGCGCTGCTCGGCGAGCTGGTGCGGCTGCCCACCGTCACCACGGTCGAGCTGCGGCCGTTCCAAGCCGCCGACGCGCGGGCGTTCATCGAAGCACTGGTCGACGGCCCGCTCGAAGCGGACGTGCTCGCCCGCGTGGTCGAGCGGTCCGAGGGGAACCCGTTCTTCGCCGAGGAACTCGTCGCCAGCTGCGTCACCTGCGAGGACATCCCGGCCGGGCTCGCCGAGCTGCTGCTGTCCCGGCTGGAGCGGCTGCCGGTCGAGACCCGGCGGGTGCTGCGCGCCATCTCGGTGGCCAGCGAGCCGGTGTCGCACACCGCGCTGGCCGACGTGTCCGGTCTCGGCGAGTTCGAACTGGACGAAGCGCTGCGCGAAGCCGTGCAGCACCACGTCGTCGTGGTGGAGAAGGGCTGCTACCTCTTCCGGCACGCGCTGCTGCAGGAGGCGGTGTACGGCGACTTGCTGCCGGGCGAGCGGATCCGGATGCACGCCGCGTACGCCGCGCGGTTCCGGTCGATGCCGCCGGGCCGCGGCCACGCGGCCAAGTTCGCCTACCACAGCTTGGAGGGCAAGGACTTCACCGCGGCGCTGCCCGCGCTGCTCGAAGCCGCCGAGGAGGCCGAGAAGCTGGGGGCGCCGGGCACCGCGCTGCGGCACCTCGAGCAGGCGCTGGAGATCTGGCACGCCGTTCCCGCCGAGGCGAGGCCCGCCGACGTCGACGAGCTGAAGCTGCTCGGCGAGGCCTCCCATTTCGCGGGCACCTCCGGCGAACCGGAGCGCGCGGTCGCCTACGCGCGTTCCGCCACCCAGGCGCTGACCGGGGAAATCGAGCCGGAGCGCGCGGCGAAGATCTGGCGCAGGCGCGCCGAGGCGCTGCTCGCGCTCGAAAGCGGGCTCGACGAGTCGGTCGAGGCGATCGGCAAGGCATGGGAGCTGGTCGAGCACGCCGAGCCGAGCCCCGCGCGCGCGTGGGTACTCGCCACCAGGGCGAACATCCTGCGGGTCACCCGCCGCCGGGACGAGGCGCTGTGGAGCGCGCGGACCGCGGTCGAGGACGCCCGTGCCACCGGCGCGGGCGGCGGGGAGGCGCTGGCGCTGATCATGCTGAGCCTGCTCGCCGAAAACTCCGGAAACATCGACGAGGCAAGGGAAAAGCTGCGCGAAGCCGAGCGCAAGGCCCGTGCGGCGGGTGCGCTGTCGGTCGAGCTGAAGGCGATCTACTACCTCGCGCTCAGCTACGACGACCACGCCGAGATCCCGCGCGCCATCGAGGGCTACCAGGCCGGGATCCGGCGGGCCGAAGAGGCGAGCCTGAACTGGAGCGAGTTCGGGCTCGAAGTGCGCGCGCGGCACCTCGCCTTGCGCTACATCAGCGGCGACTGGCCGACCAAGGCGGGCGCGGGGCAGCCGGGCCGCGGGGTCTCCGGTGCGGTCGCGGCGCGGATGGCCGCGGCCTGGGTGCAGGTCGTGGTCGGCAGGGGACAGGTCGAGACGGCGGAACGGCTCATCTCGAACCTGCGCGCGCAGTGGCGCGTCGACACCATGATCGCGCTCGCCGCCGGGTCCGCGGCCACCGAACTGGCGTTCTGGCACGGAGATCACGCCGCCGCGGTCGCCTACGCGCAGGAAGCCATCGGCTGGCTCGACCAGCTCGGCCCCTGGCTGCTCGGCGGGATCAGGCTCGCCGCGCTCGGGCTCGCCGCGGCCGCCGAGCAGGCCGCGGCGGCCAGGTTGCGCGGTGACGACGCGACCGTCGCCGCCGCGGTCGCCGCCGGAGAAGAGCTGCTCGCCCACGCGCGTTCGTGCGCGGAGCACGGCAGGCCGAGGACGGGCAAGCTCGGCCCCGAGGGCAGGGCGTGGCTGGCGCGCGCCGAGGCCGAGGCGCGGTCGCTCGGTGGCACCGTCGACCCGGAGAACTGGGCCGGGGTCGTGGCGGCGTTCGGCTACGGCGCGATCTACGAACAGGCGATCACACGCTGGCGCCGGGCGAAGGTGCTCTTGGCCGCCGGGGGAGAGGGGAACACCGCGCTCGCCGAACAGGAACTCGTTGCCGCGCACGAGGTCGCGGACCGGATCGGCGCGGCACCGCTGCGGGACGCGGTGCGCGAAGTGGCCCGCCGCGCCCGGCTTTCGCTGCCGGGCGTCGACGCATCCCTGTTGACCCCGCGCGACGCACTCGACCCGCTGACCAGCCGCGAACGCGCCGTGCTCGAACAGGTCGCGCTCGGCCGCACCAACCGCCAGGTCGGCGAAGAGCTGTACATCAGCGAAAAGACGGTCAGCGTGCACGTTTCGCGAGTGCTGTCGAAGCTGAAGGTCTCGAACCGCGCGGAAGCCGTCGCCGTAGCCTACGAACGGGGCCTGCTGACGAAACCGGCGTCTGTCTGAAGTGGACGCTCGCTCGATCCGGCGCTGCGCCGTGCCCTGAAGGCCACCTTGACGGCAGTGAGCGCCGTCAGTGAGCGCCGTCAAGGTGGCCTTCAGGGGAATGGCATCCCGCCGCGAACTCGGCCCTTACTGGGCGGCCGTTCGCGCTTGCTCAGCGGCCGGGGAGGCGGCGCAGTGCCTTGATGCTCGCGGTCATGGCGGTGGCCCAGACCTTGCCGGGAACGCCGCGCGGCGGCCGCAGCTTGAGCCCGCGCTGCACCGCGACGGCCTGCGCTTCGGTGTACTTGAGCAGGCCCTCGGCGCCGTTGCGGCGACCGACGCCCGAGGACTTCATCCCGCCCATCGGCACGCCGACACTGCCGAACGTGGCCGCGTACCCCTCGTTGACGTTGACCGTGCCCGCCTTGATCCGCGCGGCGACCGCCCTGCCCGCGGCGGCGTCACGGGTCCAGACGCTCGCGTTGAGGCCGTATTCGGTGTCGTTGGCGCGTTCGATCGCGTCGTCGACCTCGGTGTAGCCGTAGATCGAGACGACGGGGCCGAAGGTCTCTTCGGTGAACAGCTTCGCCGCGGGCGTGACATCGGTGAGCACGGTCGGCTCGTAGAACAGCGGCCCGAGATCGGGGCGCGGGCGGCCCCCGGTCAGCACGGTCGCGCCCGCCGCGCGCGCATCGTCCACATGGGACGAAACGCCGTCGAGCTGGCTTTGCGAGGTCAGCGAACCCATGTCCGCGCCGTAGTCGAGCCGGCCGCCGAGGCGCAGCGCTTCGGTCTTCGCGACGAAGGCGCGCGTGAACTCCTCCCGGATCGACTCGTGCACGTAGATCCGCTCCACCGACACGCACAGCTGGCCCGCCGAGGAGAAGCAGGCGGCGACCGCGCCGGTCGCGGCCTTGGCGACGTTCGCGTCCGGCAGCACGATCATCGGGTTCTTGCCGCCGAGTTCGAGCGAGTACCCGGTGAGCCGCCCGGCGATCTTGGCGGCGAGCTGCTTCCCGGTCGGCGTCGAACCGGTGAAGCACAAGTAGTCCGATTCCTCGGCCAGCGCGTCGCCGATCACCGAGCCCCTGCCGAACACGATCTGCCACACCCCGGCGGGAAGTCCCGCCTCCTCGGCCAGTTCGTGCAGCCACAGCGCGGAAAGCGCGGTCTGGTTGTCCGGTTTCTGGACCACGGTGTTGCCAGCCATGAGCGCCGGGAGCACGTCCATCGCGGTGAGCGCGAGCGGGTAGTTCCACGGCGAGATGATCCCGACGACGCCCTTGGGGTGGTGCAGTTCGCCCGCGGCGGTGAGCACCGGGACCGCTCCCGCCGAACGACGGGGACGCAGGATCTTCGCGCTGTGCTTGCCGTAGTAGGCGGCGACCAGCGCGGTCGCGCTGACCTCGTCGAACGCGTCGAGCCGTGCCTTGCCCGCTTCGAGCTGGACGAAGTCGAGCGCCTCCTGCTGGCGGGCGAGCACGAGGTCGTGCAACCGCACCAGGATCCGCTGGCGCTCGGCGACCGGTGTCGCGGCCCACGCCTTCTGCGCGGCGCGCGCGGTGGTGAAGATCGCGCGGGTGTCGGAGTCGGTGGCCTGGGACAGGGTGACGGTGGCGAGCCCGGTGAACGGGGACCTGATCTCCACCGGGGCCGAGTCACCGCCGCCGACCGCGCGGCGGGCCAGCTGGGTGGCGCGGGCCGCGGACGGGGCGCCGACCACCCCGCCGACGGTCGTGGGTTTTCCGGTGGCCTGACCGGTGTCCGCTGGCGTCGTGCTCGTCATGGGTCCGGGGTCCCTTTCGCTCGGCGTCGAGGTGCGGGCGGGTGAGCCGTGTTACTGACGAGTAGAAGCATACCGGCGGTACGACGCTGCGCCAAACAAACATGAATAGTGCTCATATTAGAGCGCGCGAAGGAAATTTCCCCTTCGCGCGTCATGACTGCCCTCGCGTCCCCTCTTCTCGGGTATGGGGGTGTCCGGCTCGCGTGAGGGCCGAGCCGGGCCCCGCCCGCCTTCGGGGCGGCGCGGCTTCAGGATTCCGCGTACAGCGCGGTCGCGATGCGCTTCCACTCTTCGAGGAGTTGCTTGCGCCGGGTGGGGTCGCCGCCGAGTTCGGCGTCCAGCGCGAGCCCCCTGGTCAGGTTGACGGTGAGCCAGAACAGGGTCTCGGCGCGCTCGCGCGGGAGGTCTCCCGCGACGGTGCTGATGTGTTCGAGCGTGGCGCGGCCCAGCGCCCTGTCCACGGGCCGGATCGCCGCGCGCAGTTCGGGATCGGTCCTGGCGGCCACCCACAGCTCGGTCACCGCGGTGGACAGCGTGCCCGAGTAGCCCTCCCACAGCAGGTCGATCGCGGCGCCGATTCCGTGCGCGCCACCGGGAAGCTCGTCGAGCGACGCGGTGAGCTGCCGCCGGAGCTTGGTGGTGAGGTGCTCGACGGCGGCCGCCATCAGCTCGGCCTTCGCGGAAAAATGGTGCTGCACCGCGCCTTTCGAGACGCCGGCGCGCGCGCAGATCTCCTGCACCGAGGTCTTGGCGTAGCCGAGTTCGACGAGGCAGTCGATGGTCGCGTCGAGCAGGGCGGTCCGCGTGTGCTCGCGCCGCTCCGCCTGCGTCCGGTGGCCTCGTGTAGTCCCGGTCACATCGACTCCTTCGCCCGGCGGCCTTTACGTGCAATCCGGAACGGATGTACATTTCGGCTAGAACTTACATCCTACTCGGAATGTTTTCTAGGGTGACCAGGGAGGACCCGCCGTGCCACTGCAGATCCAGCGCAGCTCGTGGAGCAACGACGACCTGGAGGAGTTCCGGGATCTCGCGCGGACCTTCTGCCAGAAGGAGCTCGTGCCGAACCAGGAGCGGTGGGCCGCGGCCAAGCAGGTCGACCGCGAGCTGTGGACGAAGGCGGGCGAGGTCGGCCTGCTCGCACTGTCCATTCCGGAGGAGTACGGCGGTGGCGGCGGCACGTTCGCCCACGAAACCGTGCTGTACGAGGAGCAGGCGCGCTGCGGCGACAGCGCGTGGGGCGTAACTGTCCACAGTGGAATCGTCGCGCACTACCTGCTCGCCTACGGCTCCGAGGAGCTGAAGCGGCGCATGCTGCCGAAGTTCGCCTCCGGCGAGATGGTCGGCGCGATCGGCATGACCGAACCGGGCACGGGCTCGGACCTCCAGAGCATCAAGACGCGCGCGGTGCGCGACGGCGACCACTACGTCATCAACGGCGCGAAGACGTTCATCACCAACGGCGGGCTCGCCGACGTGATCGTGCTCGCGGTGAAGACGGACACCGACCCCGAGGCGGGCGCGAAGGGCGTGTCCCTGATCGCCGTCGAGACGGACACACCGGGTTTCCGCCGCGGCCGCCTCCTCGACAAGCTCGGCCTCAAGGGCCAGGACACCGCCGAGCTGTTCTTCGACGACGTCAGGGTGCCGGTCGGGAACCTCCTCGGCGACGCGGAGGGCCAGGGCTTCATCCAGATGATGCAGCAGCTCCCGCAGGAGCGGCTGCTGATCGCGATCACCGCGGTCGCCGGGATGGAGTCCGCGATCAACCAGACCATCGAGTACACAAAGGACCGCAAGGCCTTCGGCCGTCCGGTCTTTTCCTTCCAGAACACCAAGTTCAAGCTCGCCGAGGCGGCGACGGAGGCCGCGGTCGCGCGCGCCTTCCTTGACAGTTGCGTCGAGCGGCACCTGCGCGGCGAACTCGACATCCAGGGCGCCGCGATGGTCAAGTTGTGGGCCACCGAGCGGATCAACCGGGTCGTCGACGACTGCCTGCAGCTCTTCGGCGGGTACGGCTACATGACCGAGTACCCGATCGCGCGAGCGTGGGCCGATGTCCGGATCTCCCGGATCTTCGGCGGCACCAGCGAAATCATGAAGGAAATCATCTCGCGCACGCTCTGACTCGCACGCCGGACCGCCACGAACAAGGAGAACGCACACATGAAGGCAGGGCCACTGGCCGGGCTGAAGGTCGTCGAGCTGGCGGGCCTCGCCCCGGGGCCGTTCGCCGCCACCGTGCTCGCCGATCTCGGCGCCGACGTGATCAGGGTGGACCGGGCGACCCCTGGCGAGGACGTGCTCGGCATCCCGGCCGATCCGCTGGCCAGGGGACGGCGCACGGTCGGGATCAACACGAAGACCCCGGAAGGCGTCGAACTCGTGCTGAAGCTCGCCGACCGCGCCGACGTGCTGATCGAGGGATTCCGGCCCGGTGTCGCCGAGCGGATCGGCCTCGGTCCCGACGTCGTGCACGCGCGCAACCCCCGGCTGGTGTACGGGCGGATGACCGGCTGGGGCCAGGACGGGCCGCTGGCGCCCGCCGCGGGCCACGACATCAACTACATCGGCATCGCGGGCGCGCTCGACCTCGTCGGCAGGGCGGGGGAGCGGCCGGTGCCGCCGGTGAACCTCGTCGGCGACTTCGGCGGCGGCGGGCTGCTGCTGGCCATGGGCATCCTCGCCGCGCTGTACGAGCGGACCACGTCCGGCAAGGGGCAGGTCGTGGACGCGTCGATGGTCGACGGCGCGGCGCTGCTGACCAGCCAGCTGCACGGCATGCACGCGGCGGGGCTGTGGCAGGGCGAGCGCGGGGACAACATGCTCGACGGCGGCGCCCCGTTCTACGACACCTACGAGACCGCGGACGGGAAGTACGTCGCGGTCGGCGCCATCGAGATGCGGTTCTGGCAGGACCTGGTGAAGGTGCTCGGCCTCGACGGGGAGGACCTGCCGCTGCACATCGACAAGACGGAGTGGCCGCGCCTGCGCGCGATCCTCGCCGAGGCCATCGGAAAGCACACCCGCGACGAGCTGACCGCGATGGCCGAGGGAACCGACGCCTGCCTCACCCCGGTCCTCTCGCCGTGGGAAGCCGCCGAGCACCCGCACAACCAGGCGCGGCAGACCTTCGTCGACATCGGCGGGATCGTGCAGCCCGCCCCGGCGCCGAAGTTCGACCGGACGCCGCCCGCGGTGCCCGAAGCGCCGAGGTCGAAGGGCGGGGACACCCCCGAGGTGCTCGACGAGCTCGGTCTGTCCGGTGACGAAGTCGAGTCGCTGCGCGCCGCGGGGACCATCACCTGACACGCGGGGTGTCGCGGGGCGTGTTCGTCGGTGACGGATGCGCCCGTTTCTCCTAGACTCGACCGGGCCGGTGTGTACTCAACGTGATAGGTACCGCCTGTCCGTGTGAGGCTCTGTCGGATTGCGGCCGAGCAAGGCAGGATGGCCGTAGACCCTCGGTCAACGGGCCGACACACACGGGCACCAGGGACATCCCCTGCGCTGCCGGGCGAACCGATCGGATGGAGCCATGTCGTCGAACGTCAAGAAGATCCTGATCGTCGGCGTGATCGCGCTCGTCCTCTTCTTCCTCATCAGTAAGCCAACGCAGTCGGCCGACGCCGTGCACAACGTCCTCGGCTGGCTCAAGGACGGCGCCGAGGCCATCGTCACCTTCTTCAAGAGCCTGTTCTCCTGACCTGGGCACAGCCGGGCCGGCACCGCCTCCGCGCGGCGTCGGCCATTTCGCTGCGTGAGATCTTTTTCGGTGACTGAGGGTGACTTTTATCGATTTTGGACAGTCGCGATACACCATCCGGGTGGATTGCCGCGATTAAGCCGCTGGTCGCCGAATTGGTCCCGGCGAAAGTCTGGCGTCGGCCGGGGATCCGGCCCTACGGTGCTCACATTGCGTGACCAGCTCGTGCTGGTAGTGCCGGGCCGTCTGGTCCGCCGCACGGTCACCGCTCGTCAGTCAGAACTTCGTTGTCGGGGTACGAGGAGGCAGAGATGACCGGAGATCCTGGAGTGGACGCGTTGATCCGCCAATGGGCGGCCGAACGTGAGCAGACCGCGGAGGAGAAGGAAGCCGACCGCATCGCTTCGGCTTGGCTCGCGGAAGCGCCCCGCCAGGCGCCGGGCATCCCAGGACAGCGCGCTCGTGGCGGCGCTTCCTCGTGGGCGCCGGTAGAGAGCGCGGATCCCGGTTACCTCGACGCCATGCGGCAGCGGGCGCCCGAGGTCCCCGACGAGCTGCTCGTCGCCGCGGCGGGCTGGTGGCAGATGATCGGCGACGTGGCCGAGGCGGAGCGCTGGTGGGACGCCGGTATCAGCCCGCTCGACCAGCGAGCCCTCGACTACCGCGCGGCCGGGCTGAGCCCGTCCGATCTGAGCAGGCGCCTCGGCCCGATGACCGTTTTGCAGCACCTCCGCCGGGGCAGCGCGCCCGCGTGGTGCGTCGCGCGGCTGGCACGGCAGCAGCGCGCGAGCTGATCGGAGTTCGCATGGCGGGCCGAATGGACGGCCTTCACCCATAACGCTAACGTGCGCGGCGTCGTTATCTTGGTGGCGCGACCGTGCGCTGGGCTGGAGGCAGTGTTTCCTTGGTCTCGTCGGGTTCCCCGGATTCTCCTGGTGCCACGCGTGTCGATGTGGACGACGTCGGCGAAACAGGCGTCGAAGACATGACGGACGTCGTGGACACCGAAGAAACGGATGTGACCGAAGCCACCCCGGTGCCACGTCCCCGTTCGCACGGCGCCGCCGTGCTCGGCAGGCTCGTCATCGTCGTCGTGGTGCTCGCGCTCGCCGGTGGCGGTGTCTGGCTCGTGACGGCCGCGACCACCCCGGACGTGAGCCCCACGACCACCGAGATCCCGGCGCTCGAGGTGCAGGCCGCCGCAGTGCAGCCGGGTTCGGCCGCCCCGATCAACGCGACGCTGGCCGGTGACCCCGCCCAGCAGCAGCAACAGCCGCAGGTCCCGCGGGAACAGCCGAAGGGCAAGCAGGGGAAGAACACCCTGGCCAGCTGGGCCGAGCGCGCGTCAGGTCCGGTCGGCATCCCGGCGCGGGCGCTCATCGCGTACGGGAACGCGGAGCTGGCGATGCGGTCCATGCAGCCGAAATGCCGTCTCTCGTGGGCGACGCTCGCGGGCATCGGGCGCATCGAGTCCAACCACGGCCAGTACGGCGGCGCGACGCTCGGCGCCGACGGCAGGCCGAGCAAGCCGATCATCGGCGTGCCGCTCGACGGTTCGCCCGGCGTGCGCGCGATCGCGGACACCGACGGCGGCCGATACGACGGCGACCCGGCGCAGGACCGCGCCGTCGGGCCGATGCAGTTCATCCCCGGCACCTGGGCGAAGTGGAACTCGGACGGCAACGGCGACGGCGTCGGCGACCCGCAGCAGATCGACGACGCGGCGCTCGGCGCGGCGCGCTACCTGTGCGCTGGCGGCCGGGACATGGCGGGCGCGACCGGCTGGTGGGCCGGGATCATGTCGTACAACAACTCCGTCGAATACGCGCAGAAGGTGTTCGGCCTCGCCGACGGATACGCGAAAGCCGCCCAAACCGTACGAGTGCGGGACTGACCGTCCCCCGGTTTCGTGCCCCGAAGGTGGCTTTCGGGGACTTGAGCGCCCCGAAGGTCACTTTCGGGGCATGCGCTTCTCGGAGCCGCCTCGGAGGTCGGGTGTATCGGACGGGTGCTAGCGTCGGAATGTGCCCGCAAGCTCGGTCCTCGCACGCCGGTTCACGATCGTGGTCGTGTCGCTGGCGAGCCTCGCCCTGTGCTGCGGGCTCGCCTGGTGGCAGTGGGAGCGGTTCTCCTCGGCGAGCGGCACTTTCCAGAACCTCGGCTACGTGCTGCAGTGGCCGCTGTTCGGGCTGTTCCCCGCGTTCATGTTCTGGCGCATCCGCAAGCTGCGACGCCAGGCGGCCGAGCAGGAGGCGGCCGGGAGTGGCGAAGACCACGCCGCGGTGCCCGCCCCCAGGCCGGAAGCGGCGATGAGCAGCACCCCCACCGCCGCCCCCGCGCCCGACGACGAGCCGGATGACGAGCTCGCCGCGTACAACCGCTACCTGGCCGAGCTGAACGCCCGTGACCAAACCAGGTGACCCAGCCAAGAAAGGCCCCGTCCATGACCGCCCGAACTGACGAGCCGACCGCCGCGGCGCCCGCGCTGAGCGGTCCGCTGCTGCGGTTCCGCATCGCCGCGTACGTGACCGGCGTCG
This sequence comes from Amycolatopsis sp. CA-230715, assembly GCF_018736145.1. Taxonomy (GTDB): domain Bacteria; phylum Actinomycetota; class Actinomycetes; order Mycobacteriales; family Pseudonocardiaceae; genus Amycolatopsis. The sequence goes on along the minus strand of NZ_CP059997.1, from coordinate 932,066 downwards.
GCCTGCTCGGCCTGTGCTTCGTGATGGTCCTGCGCTACGGCTACGACATCCCCAAGCCGTCCGCGATCTACTCGCCGATCCACGGCGTGCTGTACATGATCTACCTGGTGGTCACCATCGACCTGGCGATCAAGGCGCGCTGGGCGATCAAGAACACCGTGCTGATCCTGATCGCCGGGTGCGTGCCGTTCGTGTCGTTCCTGGTGGAGCGCCGGGTCACTCGACGAGTGCGGGCTGGGCAGAAGCCGTAGCGGTGTCGCGCCGCTTCGTCCGGAACGTCAGCGCGACGAGCAGGATCGCGGCGGCCACGATGGCCGAGACGACGTAGGCGTGCGTCATCCCGGTGACGAACACGTCGGCGGGCGCGGTGCCGGGTGCCGGATCGCGGGTCGCCGAGCCGAACACGGTGGCCAGCACGGCCAGTCCGAGCGCGGCCCCGCTCTGCTGCATGGTCTGCAGCGCCCCGCCCGCGGCGCCCGCTTCCTCGGACCGCACGGTCGACATGATCACGACGTTGAGCGGTGAGAACGCCATACCGCCGCCGAGCCCCATCAACAGCAGCGGCACGAACAACGAGCCGAAGTAGGCGCTCGCCGTGTCGACCTGGGTCAGCAGCACGAGACCGGCGACCATCAGTGCGCTGCCGGTGACGGCGAGGGGTTTCGGGCCGAACCGGGGGAGCAGCTTCGGCACCGCCCTGCTCATCCCGAAGATGCCCGCCGCCATCGGGAGGAACGCGAACCCGGTCGTCAGCGGCGCGAGCTTCAGCACCAGCTGCAGGAACTGGGTCAGGTAGAAGAACATCGACATCATCGCTATCGGCCCGAGGAAGAAGTTGGCGTAGGCGGCGACGCGGTCGCGGTCGGTGAACAGGTGCAGCGGCATCAGCGGCTGCGCGGTGCGGCGCTCGATGAGCAGGAACGCGGCGATCAGCACGACACCGGCCCCGAGCGCGAACCGCGCGAACGTGTCGCCCCAGCCCGCGTCGCCCGCCCTGATGAACCCGTAGACCAGCGAGCCGACGCCGAGCGTCGCGGTGACCGCGCCGGGCAGGTCGAGCTTGGCGGGCACACGCTCGGGTTCGCGGACGAACCGGGGCGCGAGCGTCGCGATGGCGACGCCGAACGGCACGTTGATGAACAGCACCGCGCGCCACGAGAACCATTCGGTGAGCAGGCCGCCGAGGATGAGCCCGATCGCGAACCCGCCGCTGGCCATCGCGGAGAACAGCGCCAGCGCGCGGACCCTCGCGGCGGGGCTGCTGACCGTGGTGGTGACCAACGCGAGCGTGCTCGGGCCCGCCATGGCGGCGCCGATGCCTTGTGCGACACGGGAAATGATCAGGAACTCGGCCGAGTTCGCGAAGCCGCCCGCGAAGGACGCGACGGTGAACACGGTGACACCGACGACGAACATGCGGCGCCTGCCGAGCAGGTCGCCCGCGCGGCCGCCGAGCAGGAGCAGCCCGCCGAAGACCAGCGTGTAGGAGCTCATCACCCAGGACAGGCCGGGCTGCGAGAAGCCGAGGTCGGCGCGGATCCTCGGCAGCGCCACGTTCATCACGGTGGCGTCGAGGATGAACATGAGCTGGCAGGTGAGCAGCACCGCCAGCGCGAGTCCCGGCCGCGGCGCCGCGCGCGTGCCGGGTGGTGCGGGCAGGGTGGAACGCGTCAAGGGATACTCCAGTGAGAGCAGAGAATCGGAGAGTGTCTCCACTTCGAGACGTGTGCCATCATATGGAGACACTCTCCGGTTCGGCAAGCGCTTTTCCGGAGAGGTGCGAAGGAGGCCGTCGATGGAGGCTGTGGGTGCCCCGCGGGCGATGCGGGCCGACGCCCGGCGCAACTACGAGCGCATCGTCAGCGCCGCGCGCGAAGCGTTCGGCGAGCACGGGGCGGAGGCACCTCTCGACGACATCGCGAAGCGCGCCGGTGTCGGCGCGGGCACGCTCTATCGGCACTTCCCGACCAGGGACGCGTTGATCGAAGCGGTCTACCGCGCGGACATCGTCGCGCTCGTCGACTCCGCCTACCGCCTGGTGGACGAGCTGCCGCCGAAGGAAGCGCTCGAGGAGTGGCTGCGGGAGCAGGTCCGGTTCGTGGTCTACAAGAACGGCCTCGCGCAGACGCTGAAGGCCGCGATGGACCGGGGTTCGGAAACCTTCGCCTGGTGCCGCGCCAGCATCACCGAGGCGGCGTCCCTCGTGGTCACCAACGCGCAGAAGGCGGGCGTGGTGCGCGAGGATCTCACCGGCCCCGCCCTGCTGCGGCTCGGGCACGGCGTCGGCATCGCCGCCGTGAACGCGCCGGAGGACGAGGGCCTGTGCATGGTCAAGGTGGTGCTCGCCGGACTACGCCCGGAGTGACCTCGGCGGCACCGTCCCGCCACGCAGCGCGTCGGCGTCTATTGTGGACGGTTGAGCCGGCGCGTCCGCGAGCCGGGCGAGCATCGTCTCCAGTGGACTGTCCACCGTGTCCGTACGGGCGCTGAGGAAAGCCCACTCGTGCTCGTCCGAGCCGTAGTAGACGACGCTCGGGAACGCGCCGGTGAACCGCTGCCACGCCGCGGCCAGTGTTTCGTTGCGCCACAAGGTGGGGCAGCCCGCCTGCACGCTCACCACGCCGCCGGGGCTGAGCAAACGGGCGCACGCGGCGAGGAAATCCGAGCCGTAGAGCCGGTTGTGCTGCGCGGCGGGATCGTCGTTCTCGTCGGGGAGGTCGACCACCACCACGTCGTAGGACCGTCCCCGCGCCGCCGCGTCCGCCACCCACTGCCAGCCGTCGAGGTAGTGGACCCGGACCCCGCTCTCCGCGACTTCGGCCGCGCGAAGCTCTTCGGGCGTATAGCCGTAGGGCAGGTGCTCCGCGCACGCGGCGACCGCCTCGCGGTCGATGTCGACGTGGTCCACCTCGTCGGCGCCCATGGCGATCGCGAGCTGGCTCGCGACGCCTTCGCTCGACCCGATGATCAGCACGCGCCGCAACCGTTCGGCGAGCAGCAGGGGCGGCACCATGAGCGCCTCGTGGTAGACGAGCTGGCTCGCTTCGGTGCTCTGGCGCTCGCCGTCGCAGAACAGGGAGATCCCTTGCGCGGTACGGGCGATCAGCAGTTCCTGGTATTCGGTCTTGGTCTCCAGCAGGACTTCGCCGATCTCCCAGGTCCTGGTGAGCCCCGCGCCGAGGAGTTCGCTGATCTCGCGCATCAAGAGTCCTTTCCGTTGCCGCGGTGCACTGTGGACGATCGCACGGACGCCGCGCCGACGGCCTTGGCGAGCAGTTCGACCGCGAGTTCCGGGTCGGCCCGCTCGCCGCAGGTGAACACGTCGACGAAGGCGGCACCGAGCTCCGGGTAGGTGTGGATGGAGGCGTGCGATTCGGCCAGCATCGCCAGCACGGTCAGGCCCTGCGGTTCGAAGCGGTGCGAGATCACCTCGCACACGGTCGCGCCCGCGGCGGACAGTGCGGACGACATGGCTTCGCGCAGGGCGCCGCTGTCGTCGAGCAGCGCGGGATCGGCGTCGGTCAGTTCGGCGAGCACGTGCCGGCCGGTGAAGGCGCCGACCGTGCGGGCCTCATCCTTCATCGGTGCCCTCGATGCAGTACGTCCGCAACGGCGGGATGCCGTTGAACGACACCGACGAATAACTGGCCGTGTAGGCGCCCGCGTCGAGGATGTCGAGCAGGTCGCCCGCCCGCAGCGAGGCAGGCAGCCGGTAGGGAGTCCGCAGGTAGAGCACGTCGTCACCATCGCACGTCGGCCCGGCGAGGACGACGCCGGTGTCCGCGCCGTCCCGCGCCGTGACCGGCTCGACGCGGTACGCGATCGCTTCGTTCTCGGTTTCGGCGAGTCCGTTATAGCGCCCGATGTCGAGGAACACCCAGCGCTGCTCGTCGTCGCGCACCAGCACGACCTCGGTGCGGATGAGCCCCGCTTCGGCCACCAGCACCCGGCCCGGTTCGAGCACCAGTTCCGGGGTGGCGCCGGGGAAGTGGCTCGTCAGCGCGCCGCGGATCGCGGTGGCGTAGGCGGCGATCGAGGGCGCGGTGCCGCGGTAGCCGACGGCCATGCCGCCACCGAGGTTGAGCCGCCGCGCGCGCACTCCGCGCGCGGCGGCGTCGGCGAACACCTTGGCCGCCGCGGCGATCCCCGGCTCCCACGCGCCGGGGTCGAGCTGCTGGGAACCGGGGTGGAAGCCCACCCCGGCCGGGTCGAGGCCCAGTTCGGCGGCCAGCACCAGCAGATCGGCCGCGATCGTGGGCGAGCAGCCGAACTTGCGGCCGAACGGGGTCGCCGACGCGGGACCGTCGACCAGCAGCCGGACGGTCACCGCCGAGCCGGGCGCGTGCTCCGCGATCGCGCGCAGATCGCCCTCGGCGTCGGTGACGAACTCGCGCACCCCGAGCCCGAACGCGTATGCGATGTCGGACGGCTTCTTGATCGTGTTGCCGTAGGAGAGGCCGCTCGCCGGTGCGCCGAGCGAACGGCACAGGTCGACCTCGCCGGTGCTCGCGACGTCGAAGCTCATCCCCGCGACCACCAGGCGCGCCACCACCGCGGGTTCGGGATTGGCCTTGACCGCGTAGCACAGCCGGGCGCCGGGGAACTCGCGGGCGAGCTCCCCGGCGCGGTCGGCGACGGTGTCGAGATCGAGCACCAGGCACGGCGTCGGCGGCGCGTGCTCGGCGAGGAACCGGCGGAGGCGGGGGAGTGCGGTCACTCCCCACCACTATCAGGAGCCGATGCCGGTGAGCGAGCGGACCTCCATCTCGGCGTGCTTGCGCGGGTCGGCCTTCTCCTTGCCGAACACGGTGCCGAGGAACCCGCACAGGAACGAGAACGGGATGGACACCAGCCCGGGGTTCTTCAGCGGGAACCAGTGGAAGTCGACGCCCTTGATGATCGAGTCGGGCGCGCCGGAGACCACCGGGGAGAAGAACACCAGCACCAGGCAGGCGATCAGGCCGCCGTAGATGCCCCACAGCGTGCCGGTGGTGGTGAACCGCTTCCAGAACAGCGAGTACAGCAGCGTCGACAGGTTCGCCGACGCGGCCACGGCGAACGCGAGCGCCACCAGGAACGCGATGTTCTGGCCGTTGGCGAGGATGCCGCCGATGATGGCCATCGCGCCGACCACCACCGCGGTGAGCCTGGCGACGCGCACCTCGTCGGCGGGTTCGGCCTTGCCGCGCTTGAAGATGTTCGCGTAGACGTCGTGCGCGAACGAGGCGGACGCGGTGATCGTCAGCCCGGCGACCACGGCGAGGATGGTGGCGAACGCGACCGCGGAGACGATCCCGAGCAGCACGGTCCCGCCGATGTGCAGTGCGAGCAGCGGCGCCGCGGAGTTCTCCCCGCCCGGCGCGCCCTTGATCTCGTCCGAGCCGACCAGCGCCGCCGCGCCGAAGCCGATCACCAGCGTGCACAGGTAGAACAGGAACATGCACGAGGTCGCCCACACGACCGAGCGGCGCGCTTCCTTCGAGTTCGGCACCGTGTAGAACCGCATCAGCACGTGCGGCAGCGCGGCGGCGCCGAGGATGAGGGCGACCGCCAGCGAGACGAAGTCCAGCTTGGTGGTGCCCGAGGCGCCGTACTGCCCGCCGGGCTCCAGCAGTTTGTCGCCCATCGGGCTCTTCGCCGCGGCCGAGGAGAGCAGGTTCGAGAAGCTGAAGCCGAACTTGCCGAACAGGAACACGGTCATCAGCACCGCGCACAGGATCAGGATGGTGGCCTTGATGATCTGCACCCACGTGGTGCCCTTCATCCCGCCGACCAGCACGTACAGCACCATGATCAGGCCGACCACGCCGATCACCAGCGCCTGGCCGAACCCGCCGTGGATGTTCAGCAGCAGCGCGATGAGCCCGCCGGCGCCCGCCATCTGGGCGAGCATGTAGAAGAACGAGATGATCAACGTCGAGGTCGCGGCCGCGGCGCGGACCGGGCGCTGCTTCATCCGGAAGCTCAGCACGTCGCCCATCGTGAAGCGGCCGGTGTTGCGCAGCAGCTCGGCGATCAGCAGCAGGTCGACCAGCCAGGCGACCAGGAAGCCGATGGAGTACAGGAAGCCGTCGTACCCGTGGATCGCGATGGCGCCCGCGATGCCGAGGAACGAGGCGGCGGAGAGGAAGTCGCCGGACAGCGCGATGCCGTTCTGCCGTCCGGTGAACGAGCTGCCCGCCGCGTAGTAGTCCGCGCGGCTCTGGTTCCGGCTGCTCGCGCGGTAGACGACGTAGAGCGTGATCGCCACGAAGAGGGCGAACACCGAGGTGTTCAGGATCGGGTTGCTCGAACTGGTCGAGGCGGCGAGCGTCATTCCGTCACCCCCGCCCGGACGCGGATGTCTTCGACCTGCGGGTCGATCCGGTGGTTGGCGAACCGCACGTAGGCCACGGTGATCGCGATCGTGCTGGCGAACTGCAGGATGCCGAACACCATCGCGATGTTGACGTGGCCGAACAGCTTCGTGCTCATGAAGTCGTGCGCGTAGGCGGCCAGCAGCACGTAGGCGAGGTACCAGGCGAAGAACAGCAGGCTCATCGGGAACACGAAGCGGCGCAGGCGCGAGCGCAGCGCGACGAACTCGCCGCTGCCCTGGATGCGCTCGAAATCGGGGCCCTGCGGCTGCTGCTCGGCGGCGCCGTCGGCGGTTTCGGTCCGGGTGTCGCCGCCGAAGAGCACCGGCATCTGGCCGGTCTCCTCGGTGGCGTTCCTGGTCGCGGGTGAGTGCGCGACGTTCTGCATGTGATGCCTCCGGCAAGCGTCGGTCCGCAAGTGGCCGGGTCGGGGCGGCCGTGGGTCTGGGTCAGGGGTGGCCGTCAGCGGACTCGGGAAGGCGCACATCGTAACTACGCGGATTTCACGCCGGAAAACCGGCGGGCCGGTTTCCGTCGGGATGGGGATCCGGAATGGAAATGACCTTCATTGCGCTATCTGGAGTGGCTGCCCCGAAATAGTGAGCAGTTTTGTGACGGTCGGTTAATCCCACGGGGTGGAATGCGGCACACGGTGGACCTTCGGCGCCGACGCCGCAGGCTGCTCGTGACCGAGGGTGACACCAGGGCGAGGTGGACCCGCGCCCGGGTGTCCGGCTTCCGCGTGATCAACTCACCCGGCCGTCATGACGGCGGAAATCCGCTGGCCGGGGGTGGGTTCCGTGGCGAACGCCACGTCCTCCGCCCTGCGGTAGCGAAACGCCACAACATCGGGGAAATCTTGACGCTGTAGTCGGCCGGTTGCAGCACGGGCAGTAGCTTCTGACCGTGGGTGAGGGCCGTGGGATCCGCCGTACGGGTGACGCCATCCCCGGAATAATCGGATCGTATGGTCACGCAAAACGGACCTGCTCACGGCGTGCTGCCCGCAAAACCGCATCGGTGTCACCGAAAAGTGTATTTCCGCTGGTCATCGCCGGTCCGTTCGATGGAATTGCCGCAGCGCCGTTTGAGGTAGGATTCTCCCGCCACGCCGGAGTCAGCGATCTCCGAAGTGTCGATAGTCGGCCAGGTCAGCCGCAGGAAGCATGATGCGAAGTGCAACATGCACCCCGGTGCGGCCGGGACTCGCCGGCACCGGCGCGGCAGGGCAGACGTACGGGCCTGCCGGACGGCACGGCCGCCCCCGCCGAGCGCGGGCGCGGCGGCGGGACGGACGGCGCGGGCCGTGGTACAGGCACAGCCGGACCGAGGACGAGGAGCTGGATGCGAGCGAGGCGAGTCGCGGCACGGGAAGCGACCATCGAGAGCGCCCCCGCCGTCAGAGCCCGCACACGGGGTGGTGGCGCACTCCGTGACCACTCGGCCGTTCCCGTCGTTGCTCGTGTTTTCGGACCGAAGAAGCCGGACAGGGAGTCACTTTCGTGACGGTTGCAGGAGAAGGCCAGGTGCCGGTCGGAGAGCTGCTCGGCCGTGGCGGGGCCGAGCCGCCGCGCCGGTCGAGGTGGCGGGCGATCGCGCAGTGGCGCGACTGGAGCATCCCGGTCAAGCTGGCCGCGGTGACGCTGGTGCCGATCATGATCGCACTGGCGCTGGGCATCACCACCATCGCGAACCAGGTCGGCCGTTCCGACAGCTACCAGCGCATCGACCGGTTCGTCGCGCTCGGGAGCAGCCTGCGCGCGCTCACCGACGCGGTCCAGCACGAGCGCACGCTCACCGTCGAGCTACTGACCCAGGGCAACTCGGGTGGTTCGGCCGCGCTCGACGCCGCGCGCCGCTCCGTCGACGCCGCGACCGGGCCGCTGGCGCCCGCGATCGGGCGCGCGGCGGAGCTGGACAGCGCCGTCACGGGCCCCGGCAGGGAGGCCACCGACCAGCTCGGCCGGATCGCCCGGTTCCGCGAGCAGGTCGCCGCGGGCGAGCTGGACCCGGTGCAGGCGGTCAACGGCTACTCGGGCATCACCGGCGCGCTGCTCAAACTCGACACCACGCTTGTCGCGGGGATCAGTGACGACGCCATCGGCGGCACGCCGAGCGCGCTGCACGACATCGAGGTGGCCAAGGAGGAGGTGTCCCAGACCCAGGCACTGATCGGGTTCGGGATCACCCGGGGCAGCCTCACCCCGAACGAGGTCAACGAGGTGCGCACGGCGGACGTGCGGATGACCGACCGGCTCGCGGACTTCCGCGCCGCCGCCGATCAGCAGCAGCGCCAGCTCTACGACGGCAAGGTCGTCGGCCCGACCTACGTGACCAGGGACCAGCTCGTCAAGACGGTGCTCGGCGAGCGGGCCGGCGTCGGTGCCGATCCCGACGAGGTCGCCTCGGCACTGCGCAGCATCTCGCCGCAGCAGTGGACCGAGGTCTCGAACGCGGTCGTCGGCAGCATGGCCGAGGTCAGCAAGCAGCTCGGTGACCAGCTCACGGCGAGCTCCTCGGCGCTGGTGGAGGACGCCAGCAGCGGCGCGGGCCTGCTCGCGGTGCTGCTGTTCGCCGCGCTGGTGCTCACCGCGGCGGTGGTGTTCCTGATCAACCGCCAGCTGCTGCGCTCGCTGCGGACGCTGCGGGTGGGCGCGCTCGACGTCGCCGACCGCCAGCTCCCCGCCGCGGTGCGGAACATCCAGGAGGGCCGCGCGCAGAGCACGGACGTGCAACCGGTGCCGGTCGAATCCGACGACGAGATCGGCGAGGTGGCGCGCGCGTTCGACGCCGTGCACAGCCAGGCGCTGCGCCTCGCCGTCGAGCAGGCCGCGATGCGCACCGGCTACGGCAGCGTGTTCGTCAACCTGTCCCGGCGCAGCCAAAGCCTCGTGCAGCGGCAGCTCCAGATGATCGAGCGGCTGGAGCGCGACGAGGAGGACGCGGACCAGCTCGCGACGCTGTTCCAGCTCGACCACCTCGCCACCCGCATGCGCCGCAACAACGAGAACCTGATGGTGCTCTCCGGCGCCGAGCCCGGCCGCCGGTCGGGCCAGCCGGTGACGACCACCGACGTGCTGCGCGCCGCGGTTTCGGAGATCGAGCAGTACCAGCGGGTGGTCGTGCAGCCGCCGCCGCAGGCAAGGGTCGTCGGGTACGCGGCGAGCGATCTGATGCGCCTGGTCGCCGAGCTGCTGGACAACGCGACCGCGTTCTCCGCGCCCGGCACGCAGGTCACCGTGGCCAGCCGTTTCGTCGACGCCGGCGCGCTGTCGATCGACATCCTCGACAAGGGCATCGGCATGAACGAGGCCGAGGTCGCGGAGGCGAACAACCGGCTCACCGAGGCCGCCTCCGTCGATCTGGCCACCTCGCGCCGGATGGGCCTGTTCGTGGTCGGCAGGCTGGCCAGCAGGCACCACATCGGCGTCACGTTGCACGGCGGCAAGGACATCGCCGGGGTCAGGGCCACCGTCACCGTGCCAGCCGATCTGGTCGTCGACGCGCAGGGTGCGTCGTCCCCCGCTCCGTCGCCGGGGTCGTCCACCGAGGCGCCGCAACCCGCGCCGGGCACCCTGCCCCGCAGGCAGCGCCCCGTGAACGGGGCCAGCAGGCCGGTGAACGGCAGGCCCGGGGTGCCGCCGCCCTCGCAGGGCTCCCCGCTGGAGCGCAAGCCTGCCGAGGAGCCGCGGCCGCCGGAGATCAGGGTCGCGAACGGGCTCGCCGGGCTTTCCCAGCGCCCGCCGTCGGATCTCGAGATCTCGGGCACGGCGCTGTTCAGCCCGATCGGCAAGGACGCGCCGGAGCCGGAACCCGCGCCGGAGCCGAAGGCGCCGGAGAAGCAGGCCCCGCTGTCCGCGGCCGAGGCTGACGCCGCCTTGCCGCGCGGCAAGGAACTGTTCGAGGCCAACGGAACCGCGCTCACCGACTGGTGGAACGCCGCGACGAGCGAGCGCGACCAGCGCGCCGCCGCCGCACCGCCGCCGCCGGCGCGCCCGGAGACGACGCCGATCTTCGACGAGATGCTCTCCGCGTGGTTCCGCAGCGCCGAGCCCGCCGAAGGCGAAACCGGCGAGCAGGACGCCCCGGCGGCGACCGACGCGGTCGCGAGTGGACAGTCCGGATGGGACTTCGTCGCCGACGCGAACCGGCGGACGGTCGAAGCGGTCTCGCGCACCGAGCCGACCAGTTTCACCAGCGCGGGGCTGCCGCAGCGCCGACGAGGCGAGCAGTTGCTCCCCGGTGGCGTTCCCGACAAGCAGCCGGAAGCGCCCGCGCCGTCCTCGGACCTGCCGGTGCGCGACCCCGCGAACGTCCGCGGCAGGCTGAGCAGCTTCCAGCAGGGCGTCAACCGCGGCAGGCAGGCCAAGCAGGACGCGGCGAGGGACACCGCGGACGCTTCGGCTCCGGTCGAGTCCCCGGCGCCGCTTCCTTCGCGCAAGCCGCCCGCGGCGCCGGAGGCTCCCACGGTGCCGGAAACTCCCGCAGCGCCGGAAGTTTCCGCCACACCGGCGCCCGAACCACCCCCGGCGCAGGTCACACCGGCCGCGGCCGCGGCCGAAGCGCCCGCCGCGCCGGAGCGCCGCGAGGACCCGTCGGAAGTGACCGCGGCCTGGTCGTTCGAAAGCGACGAGAGTTGGCGTACCGTCCAGGCGGTTTCGCAGACCGTTTCCGGCTCGCTGACGCCCGCGGGACTCCCGCGGCGGCGGCGGGGCGAGCAGCTGATGCCCGGCAGTGCACCACCGTCGGCACAGCCCGCGAGCCCGCGGCCGGAGCGGGACGCCCATGATGTCCGCGGCCGGTTGACCAGTTTCCAGCAGGGAATCCGCCGGGGACGGCACCAGGCAGCCCAACCGACCGATGGCAACCAAGAGAAAAGGGAGGGTGAATGATCTCGCCGGATTCGCCGCAGCCACAACAGAACCAGTTCGGCTGGCTGGTCAACGACTTCGCGGAGCGGGTGCCGGGGGTCGCCCACGCGGTGGTCGTGTCGGCGGACGGCCTGCTGCTGACCGCATCGAACCGCCTCCCGCTCGACCGCGCCGATCAGCTCGCCGCGGTCGCTTCCGGCCTGGTTTCGCTCACCCAAGGCGCGGCGCGCTGCTTCGAAGCGGGCGCGGTCAGCGAGACCGTGGTCGAGATGGAACTCGGCATCATGGTCCTGATGTCGATCAGCGACGGCTCGTGCCTCGCCGTGCTCGCCGCGCCGAACTGCGACATCGGCCAGGTCGCCTACGAGATGACGATGCTGGTGGACCGCGTCGGCCAGATCCTCACCCCGGAGCTGCGCGCGCAGCTGCAGGGCTCGACGGGTTCCCTCATCGGCGAACCGGTGGGATGACGACGAACCGATGCTCCTGATCACCCGCCGGCCTGAACCCCGAGGGGGACGCCACCGCACCGCCGCCGTTTCGGTGAAGCGGTTGCCATTACGCGTCCTGGATAGGACTCTGCTCTGATGAGCACGGGATCCGGGTTCTTCGGTGAGGAGCCGGGCGCGCGCCACTCCCAGGGCGGGCGGCCAGAGGACGACGGCACCTTCGCCGACGTCCTCAACGGTTTCACCCTGAATTCAGGTCGTAGCCGACGCAAGCGCAAGAAGGACAAGGACACCCATGCCGAGCCCGTACCCGCTCCACCGCCGGAGACACCCGATGACCGGGGTGAGCCGATGACCCCGCCCCCCGCTCCCGTCGCCGAGGCCCCGTCGCCCGCCGCGGCGCTGTTCGAGCCCGGCGCGGCGTCGGTCGTCCAGCCGCGCTACCCCGAGCCCGAGCCGGTGAGCCCCGCCGAGGAGACCGCCGTCGTCCGCCCGTACGCGCTGACCGGCGGCAGGACGAAGTCGAACTACGCGCTCGAGCTGGAGACGCTGGTCTCCGTCAAGGACCGTCCGAACGGCCAGAACGCCGTCGAGACGCCCGAACAGGTCGAGCACCGCTCGATTCTGGAAGAATGCCGGACGCCGAGGTCGGTGGCCGAGATCGTTTCGGCGCTGCGTGTCCCGCTCGGTGTCGCGAGAGTGCTCATCAGCGACGCTGCCGACGCGGGACTGGTCACCGTGCACAGGACGATATCCGGTGATGACGGTGCCGAGGCGCATCTGATGTTGATGGAAAGGGTTTTGAGTGGACTCCGTCGGCTTTAAGTCACCGCGGTCATCCGCGCCGTCGACCATGACCTCGGCCAAGATCGTGGTGGCCGGCGGCTTCGGCGCGGGTAAGACGACCTTCGTCGGTTCGGTGTCGGAGATCGTGCCGCTGACCACCGAGGCGATGATGACCGACGCCAGCCGGGGCATCGACAACCTCGACTCGACGCCGAACAAGACGACCACCACGGTGGCCATGGACTTCGGCCGGGTGTCGCTCGACTCCGACCTCATCCTGTACCTGTTCGGCACGCCGGGGCAGCAGCGGTTCTGGTTCATGTGGGACGACCTCGTCCGCGGTGCGATCGGCGCGGTCGTCCTCGCCGACACCCGCAGGCTCGCGGACTCGTTCGCACCGGTCGACTTCTTCGAGGACCGCGGCCTGCCCTACATCGTCGGCGTGAACACGTTCGACGGCGTGCTGCACCACGACATCAACGACGTGCGTGAAGCGCTGTCGATCGACCCGAGCATCCCGATCGTGCGCTGCGACGCGCGCGACCGGGAGTCGACGAAGCAGACGCTGATCACGCTCGTCGAGTACGCGATGCGCCAGTGGATCGCGGTGCGGGCGGCGAACGCCGCCACCTGAGCGGCTCAGTACTCGTCATGGGGGCGCCACCACGAGCAGGCCGGGTCGTCGCGGCCACGGCCTGACTCCTCCCAGTCCTCCTGCCTGCCCATCGGCGTGAGGTCGAGGTACCGCAGCGTGGTGTCGAGCAGATCGGCGCCGCGGCCGCTGGTGAAGTAGGTGCGGAACACGCGGTCGCCGTCGCGCAGGAAGACGCTGACCCCGAACCCGCCGCCGACGCCGCAGTCCTCGGTGAAGTCCGTGCCGCCGGAGGAGTACCACGGCACCGTCCACCCCATGCGGTTCTTGACGGCTTCGGCTTCGGAGAGCGGCGCCGGGGCGATCACGGCGAGCGTCGTGTCGCGCGTGTGCAGGTGCGCGGGGTGGCCCATGTTGTCGACCACCATCGAGCAGCCGGGGCACAGGTGGTCCGAACCAGGGTGCAGCATGAAGTGGTAGACGATCAGCTGCTTCCGGCTGTCGAAGACGTCGAGCAGCGTCGCCTTTCCGTTCGCGCCCTCGAAGACGTACTCCTTGTCGAAGGGGACCATCGGCAGGCGCCTGCGCTCCGCGTTGATCGCGTCCATCGCCTTGGACAGCTGCTTTTCCTTGACCAGCAACGCTTCTCGCGCGGCCTGCCATTCTTCCGTGGTGACGATCTCGGGCAGTGCGGTGGTCATCGCGTGCTCCTCGCGAGTAGTGGGGCGATCTTGTCGAAGGCTTCCGTCCAGCCGACCCCGTGGTCGTCGCGCTGCGTCGCGGACGTGAACCCGGTCTGGTGGAAGGTCATTTCCGTCTTGCCGTCGAGATCGGTGAAGGTCAGGGTGATCCGCGACCGGTCGAGGTGCGCCTCCTCGTCGTCCCAGACGAAGGTGAACGCCAGCCGCTCGGGTGCGGCGATTTCGGTGTACTGGCCGTACATCCCGTGCTTGCCGCCGTCCTGGTCGAGCATGGTGGCGCGCCAGGCGCCGCCGGGGACCACGTCGAAATCGGCGGTGTCGCCGGTGCAGCCCTCCGGCCCGATCCAGCCCAGGAACAGCTCCGGCTCGGTCCATGCCCGGAAGACCAGGTCCCTTGGTGCGTCGAAGATCCTGGTGAGGGTCAGTTCCCGGTCAGCGCTCATCGTCTTCTCCTGTCTGTCCTTTTTGGATTTCCTGTAGCCGTCGGTCGAGCCGGTCGAAGCCCGCCTCCCAGAAGGCGCGGTACCGCGCGACCCAGTCCGCGACGTCTTCGAGCGGCTCGGCGGTCAACCGGCACGGCCGCCACTGCGCCGTCCGGCCGCGGGTGATCAGGCCCGCGCGTTCCAGCACCTTCAGGTGCTTCGACACCGCTTGAAGGCTCACCTCGAAGGGCTCGGCGATCTCGTTGACCGTCGCTTCTCCGGTGGCGAGCCGCGCCAGGATCGCGCGCCGGGTGGGATCGGCCAGCGCGGCGAACGTCGTGCTGAGCTGGTCCTGCGCTGCGATCGGCATCGTATTCAACCATTCTGTTAATCAACCAATGGGTTGAATATAGAACCCTTGTCAACCCTTCGTCGAGCGTGTCGAGCCGATAAACAACCGGGGTAAGCGTTCCGTATAGTCGGTGGAAGCGGGGCGTTCGCCCCGCTTCACTTTTTGGGGAGAGGGTCGCCATGGAACAAGACATCGTGTCCGCTTATCTCGATGCGATCGGCCGAGGTGCCTATGACGAGCTGGCCGACCTGTATGCCGAGGATGCCGTCATCGAGATCCCGTTCGCGCCGCCCGGTGTCCCGCGCACCTCGCGGGGGCGCGAGGTGTTCCGGGCCCGGTCCAAGTCCTCCGAGGCGCTGTGGCGGATCGAGGGGGTAGACCAGGTGACGGTTCATCAGACCACGGACCCGGGGATCGCGGTGGTCGAGTTCACCCTGCACCGCAGGCTGCGCGAGTCCGGCCGGCTGGTGTCCAGCGGCTACGTCGTGGTCTTGACCATCCGCGACGGATTGATCCAGCATGGCCGGGATTACGCCGACCCCGTCGCCGGCGCTCGCGCGCTGGGCCGCCTCCATCAGCTCGCCGGCGCCGCGGAATGACGCGGCGCCGGTGAGACGTCCGTCACGGCCGTGTCCGGGTTTCAAATAGTTGGAAGTCCGAGTATTTTAAGCCCTATGACCTCCGAACTGCACCGCCCGGTCAACCCGGTCCGGTTCGTGACCGCCTCGTCCCTGTTCGACGGCCACGACGCGGCCATCAACATCATGCGGCGCATCCTGCAGTCGCAGGGTGCCGAGGTGATCCACCTCGGGCACAACCGGTCGGTCGACGAGGTCGTCACGGCCGCGATCTCCGAGGACGTGCAGGGCGTCGCGATCAGCGCCTACCAGGGCGGGCACGTCGAGTACTTCACCTACCTCGTCGAGCTGCTCGAAGAGCGCGGTGCCGGGCACATCAAGGTGTTCGGCGGCGGCGGTGGCGTCATCGTGCGCGAGGAGATCGACCTGCTGCACTCCCGCGGCGTCGCGCGCATCTTCTCGCCGGAGGACGGGTACGAACTCGGTCTGCCCGGCATGATCAACTCGATGATCAAGGCCTGCGACGTCGATCTCGCGGCGGAGGGGCCCGGTTCCGTCGAGGGCCTGCTTTCCGGGGACATCCCGGCGCTGGCCCGCACCATCACCCAGCTCCAGCGCGAGGCGCTGCCGGGGGAGGCGCTGGCAGCGATCAAGGAGGCGGCGGGCGCGCGGACGGTACCGGTGCTCGGCATCACCGGTACCGGCGGGTCGGGCAAGTCGTCGCTCACCGACGAGCTGGTGCGCCGGTTCCGGCTCGACCAGGAGGACAAGCTGCGGATCGCGGTGCTCGCGGTCGATCCGTCCCGCCGCAAGGGCGGTGGCGCGCTGCTCGGCGACCGGATCCGGATGAACTGCCTCGACGGCTCGCCGGTGTTCTTCCGCTCGCTCGCGACGCGCACCACGAGCGGCGAGATCCCGGTGGGGCTCAACGAATCCGTGCTCGCGTGCAAGGCAGCGGGCTACGATCTCGTGATCGTCGAAACGCCGGGTATCGGCCAGGGCGACGCGGGCATCGTCGACTACGTGGACGACTCGCTGTACGTGATGACGCCGGAGTTCGGCGCCGCGTCGCAGCTGGAGAAGATCGACATGCTCGACTTCGCCGACGTGGTGGCGATCAACAAGTTCGAGCGCCGTGGCGCCGAGGACGCCCGCCGCGACGTCGCGCGCCAGCTGGTGCGCAACCGCGAGGCGTTCGGGGCCGCGCCGGAGGACATGCCGGTGTACGGCACGAGCGCGGCGAAGTTCAACGACGACGGCGTGACCGCGCTGTACCAGCACCTGCGCGACATGCTCGCCGAGCGCGGGCTGTCGGTGTCGGCGGGCGTGCTGCCCGCGGTGTCGGGCAAGGTGTCCACCGACGCGAGCACCGTCATCCCGGCGACCAGGGTGCGGTACCTGTCCGAGATCGCCGAAGGCGTGCGCGGGTACCACCGGCACACCGAGGAGCAGGCCGCCGCGGTGCGCAAGCGGGAGCACCTGACCGAAGCGAAGGCCGCGCTGGCCGACGCCGGGGCCGACACCGCCGCGATCGCCGAACTCGTCACCGCCGCGGAGTCCGATGTGGACGCAGAATCCGCGGCGCTGCTGGCGAAGTGGCCGGAAATCGCGGAGTCCTACCGCGCCGAAGAGCTCGTCGTCAAGATCCGCGACAAGGAGCTGCACACTCCACTGTGGAGGGAGACGCTCTCGGGGAGCAAGATCCCGCGCGTCTCCCTGCCGCGCTACACCGATCCCGGCGAGCTGCTCTCGTTCCTGCGCAGGGAGAACCTGCCGGGATACTTCCCTTACACCGCAGGGGTTTTCCCGTTCAAGCGGGAGGGCGAGGACCCGGCGCGGATGTTCGCGGGCGAGGGCGACGCGTTCCGCACGAACCGGCGGTTCAAGTACCTCTCGTCCGATTCGGACGCCAAGCGGCTGTCCACCGCGTTCGACTCGGTGACCCTCTACGGGCACGATCCCGCCACCCGCCCCGACATCTACGGCAAGGTCGGCACCTCGGGCGTGTCCATCGCGACGTTGGAGGACATGAAGGCGCTCTACGACGGCTTCGACCTCACCTCGCCCACCACCTCGGTCTCGATGACGATCAACGGCCCCGCGCCGACGATCCTCGCGTTCTTCCTCAACACCGCGATCGACCAGCGGGTGGCCGCGTTCGAGGCGGAGCACGGCCGCGAGCCCGACGAGCAGGAGCACGTCCAGTTGCGCGAGTGGGCGATGAAGAACGTGCGCGGCACCGTGCAGGCCGACATCCTCAAGGAGGACCAGGGGCAGAACACCTGCATCTTCTCCACCGAGTTCAGCCTGCGCATGATGGGCGACATCCAGGAGTGGTTCATCGCCAACGGGGTGCGGAACTTCTACTCGGTGTCGATCTCGGGTTACCACATCGCCGAGGCGGGGGCGAACCCGATCTCGCAGCTGGCGTTCACGCTCGCCAACGGGTTCACCTACGTCGAGTCCTATCTCGCGCGCGGCATGGACATCGACGACTTCGCGCCGAACCTGTCGTTCTTCTTCTCCAACGGCATGGACGCCGAGTACTCGGTGCTCGGCCGCGTCGCGCGCCGGATCTGGGCGGTCGCGATGCGCGAGCGCTACGGCGCGAACGAGCGGTCGCAGAAGCTGAAGTACCACGTGCAGACCTCGGGGCGTTCGCTGCACGCGCAGGAGATGAGCTTCAACGACATCCGCACCACGCTGCAGGCGCTGTGCGCGCTCTACGACAACGCGAACTCGTTGCACACCAACGCTTTCGACGAGGCGATCACCACGCCTTCGGAGTCCTCGGTGCGGCGCGCGATGGCCATTCAGATGATCATCAACAAGGAATGGGGCCTGTCGAAGAACGAGAACCCGCTGCAGGGCTCGTTCATCATCGACGAGCTGACCGACCTGGTCGAAGAGGCCGTGCTCACCGAGTTCGACCGGATCTCCGAGCGCGGCGGCGTGCTCGGCGCGATGGAAACCGGTTACCAGCGCGGCAAGATCCAGGACGAGTCCATTTTGTACGAACGGCTCAAGCACGACGGCTCGCTGCCGATCATCGGCGTCAACACCTTCCGCAACCCGCGGGAAGGCGAGGACGAGGTCGAGGTCGAACTCGCGCGGGCCACCGAGGACGAGAAGAAGTCCCAGCTCGATCGGCTCGAAGACTTCCACCGGCGCAACCGCGACGAGGCACAGCGCGCGCTGGCAGCGCTGCGGGAGGCGGCGACGCGAGGCGAGAACCTGTTCGGCACGCTGATGGACGCGGCGCGCGTGTGCTCGCTCGGCCAGATCACCGACGCCTTCTTCGAAGTCGGCGGCCAGTACCGCCGCAACGTCTGAGCCGCGGGCGAGTGCTCGGGGCGGGGCTGCCGTGCGTGTCAGCTCCGGCGGCTCGCGTCCACTTTGGACGCCTCTTCGGGTGTCGTGGTGCCCCGAAGTGGCTTTCGGGGACCTACACGCCCCGAAGGCCACCTTCGGGGCGTGTAGGCATCCCCGGCGAGTGGAGAGGTCAGTTCCTGGTGGCGGTGAGGTGCCAGACGGGGAGCAGGACGCGGTCGTTCTCGTCGGTGTTCAGCGCGGCGATCGCGGGCAGGTCCGCGTCCGGCGTCATGTCGGCCACCATCTGCTGGGCCGTGCCCGGGGTCATGGACGAGGTGTACTCGCCCCGTTCGAGCCGGGTGATGGTCCAGCCCTCGGCGAAGGTGTCCCGCAGCTCCTTCTCGGTGAGCTGCGCCGGGACGGGGAAGCCGCCGGGCAGCGAGTCGGAGAAGCAGAACATCTGCAGCCGTGCGCCCGGTTTCGCGGCGCGGTGCACCGCGGACGCGTAGCCGGGGCGGTCTTCCGGGCTGAGGCAGTGGAAGAGCGCGCTGTCGACCACCGTGTCGAACCGGTTCTCGAACCCGTCGAGCCTGGTCGCGTCGCCAACGGTGAAGTCGATGTCCTGCCCGGCGGTCTCGGCGCGCCGCCGCGCGGTGGCGAGCGCGGTTTCGGATCCGTCGACGCCGGTGACCCGGTAGCCGCGCGAGGCCAGGAAGATCGCGTTGTCGCCCAGCCCGCAGCCGATGTCGAGGACGTCCCCGCCGATCCCGCCCGCCGCTTCGAGCGCGACCAGCTTCGGCTGCGGTTCGCCGATGTCCCAAGGCATCTTCTCGCCGATGTCGGTGTTGCCCTGGTACATCTCTTCGAAGTCGAAGTCCTCGAGGGCGTTCGAACCCGTGGAGCCCGAATTGGTCATGATTCTCCTCCTCGTGCTATTTCAACGCCTGATGAGTTCCAGCATCCCGACGATCGGGACGAGTGTCAACCGACCGGGAATGCCCGCTCACGCTTCGGGGTTGCGCCGGGTATGAGAATCGGGCTGTCCACCTTCGTGACCGACTACGGCATCCGACCCGCGGCGCTCGGGAAAGCAGTGGAGGAGCGCGGGTTCGACGCGCTGTTCGTCGCCGAGCACTCGCACATCCCGGCGAGCAGGTTGAGCGCGTACCCCTTCGGCGGAGACCTGCCGAAGCCCTACTACCACGCCGCCGACCCGTTCGTGACGCTCGGCGCGGTGGCCGCGGTGACCTCGACGCTGCGCCTCGGCACCGGCGTCACCCTCCTCGTCCAGCGCGACGTGCTGCACACCGCGAACGAGGTCGCGACGCTCGACCTGATCTCGGACGGCAGGGTCGATTTCGGCGTGGGCGTCGGCTGGAACCGCGAGGAAATGGAAAACCACGGCACCGACCCGAAAACCCGGGGGAAGCTGCTCGACGAGCAACTCGACGTGCTGAAGACGATCTGGACCCAGGAGCAGGCGGAGTTCCACGGCGAGCTGATCGACTTCGATCCGATCTACGCGTGGCCGAAGCCGGTGCAGGACCCGCATCCGCCGATCCACGTCGGCGGGAACAGCGTCGCCGCGGTGAAGCGCGCGGCCGGGCACGCCGACGCCTGGATGCCCAACGGGGCCGCGGACGTGGACGGGGTCAAGGCGCAGCTCGCGTTGCGGGACGAGCACCTCGGCGAGGGCGGCACCGTCCTGCCGACCAACCTCGACCCTGGCAACCTCGCGGTGCTGGACGCCTACGCCGAGGCCGGGATCCCCCGGGTCGCGCTGCTGGTCACCGTGGAAGAGGAGGATGCCCTCCTGCGCTGGCTCGACGGTCAAGCCGATCTCCTGGAGCGCTACCGGGACTGAGTCACCAGAAGTTCACCCGGCTCGGGAATGCGCGGCCGCGCGGGCGGTGTTCGACTGTCGTATGGACTTCGGCATCTCCACTTTCGTGACCGATGAAGGCATCCGGCCCGCGCCGCTGGGCAAGGCGCTGGAAGAGCGGGGTTTCGACTCCCTCTTCCTCGCCGAGCACTCGCACATCCCGGCGAGCCGCAGGAGCCCCTATCCCGGCGGCGGCGAACTGCCCCGGGTCTACTACCGCACGCTCGACCCGTTCGTCACGCTCACCGCGGTCGCGGGCGCGACCGAGAAGCTCCTGCTTGGCACCGGCGTCGCGCTGCTCATCCAGCGGGATCTGTTCCACACCGCCAAGGAGGTCGCGAGCCTCGACCTCATCTCGGGCGGGCGGGTCGCGTTCGGCGTCGGCGTCGGGTGGAACCGCGAGGAGATGGAAAACCACGGCACCGACCCGAAGACGCGGGGCAGGCTCATCGACGAGCAGATCGAGGCGCTGAAGCTGCTCTGGACGCGGGAACAGGCGGAATACCACGGAAAACTGATCGATTTCGACCCGGTGTTCTCGTGGCCGAAGCCGGTGCAGGCCCCGCACCCGCCGATCTACGTCGGCGGCGACAGCCCGGCCGCGTTGAAGCGGCTCGCCGAGCACGCCGACGCCTGGCTCCCCATCGGGACCACGAAGCCGGAGGACGTCACGCGCGTGCGGTCGTGGCTCGCCGAGCAGGGCAGGGAGAACGTGCCGGTCACCATCTTCGGCGCGGCGGCGGACAAGGCCACGATCGACGGATACGCCGAGGCGGGCGTCGACAGGGTGACGTTCCTGTTGCCGACCGCGCCCGAAGCCGAGACGCTCACCACGCTCGACGAACTGGCCGCGTTGGCCGACGCCCACCGCTGAGCGGGAGTAGGTTCTATGACGACGAAGATCAGCAGGCAAGAAGGGGCGATGCGCTCGTGAGCGACGTTCAGATCGGCTTGGCTGCGGCCTTGGAGCAGTTCTCGCCGAGGGAATCCATCGAGCTCGCCGCGCTGGCCGAGCAGCACGGGTTCTCCGGGCAGATGGCCGCGGACCACTTCCAGCCCTGGGTCCCGCAACAGGGCGAGGCCTCGTTCGTGTGGAGCGTGCTCGCTTCACTCGCCGAGAACACCACCGGCGACCTCGGGCCCGGCGTGACCTGCCCGTCGTTCCGGCTGCACCCGGCGATGGTGGCGCAGGCCGCGGCGACGCTGGAGGCCACCTACCCCGGCCGCACGTGGCTGGGCATCGGCTCGGGCGAGGCGCTCAACGAGCACATCATCGGCGGGTACTGGCCGGAGGCGCCCGAGCGCGTGCGCCGCATGTTCGAGGCGCTCGAGATCATCAACAAGCTGTTCACCGGCAAGGACGTCAAGCACAACGGCGAGTTCTTCAAGCTGCACACCACGCGGTTGTGGACGCTGCCGGACGCGCCGCCGCCGATCTACATCGCTTCGGCTGGCCCGTACACCTCGCGCAAGACCGGTGAACTGGCCGACGGGCTGATCACGCCCGGCGCGTCGCTGGAGAAGCTCTCGGGAATCCTCGACAACTTCTCGCAGGGCGCTAAGAAGGCGGGCAAGGACCCGGACAGCATGCCGAAGCTGCTCCAGGTGCACCTGTCCTGGGCCGAGACCGACGAGCAGGCGTGGGCGAACGCGCTCGACCAGTGGCCCAACGGCGGCATGAAGTTCCCGAAAGCCGACGTGCGCTCGCCGTTCGACTTCGCGCAGATGGCGAAGCTGGTGCGCAAGGAGGACTTCGAGGGCCGCATGGTCGTCTCCTCGGACCCGGATGTGCATCGGGCGGCGCTGCAGAAGTTCGTCGACGCCGGGTTCACGCGCATCTACGTGCACAACGTGGGGCGCAACCAGAAGGAATGGATCGAGACCTTCGGCCGCGAGGTCCTGCCGAAGCTGAAGGCCTGACGCGACGGCGGGCCTGGGCGCGTGATGCCCCGAAGGTGGCTTTCGGGGCGCTGGATGCCCGGAAAGCCACCTTCGGGGCATGCGCAGCCCGCCCGCGCAGCCGCGAGGGCCGGGAAAGTGGCGCTGGAGTCCCGGAAGGTGGCTCCTGTGGCGGTCGGGCGACCCGTGTCCGGTGTCCCGGAGGTGATTCCGGTGCCGCGAATTCCGCGCTGGCAGGGGCTTCTCCTGCTCCGGCGGGGATCTGGTGATGCCGTGAAGGTGGCTTTCGGGGCATGGAGCGCCCCGAAGGTCACTTTCGGGGCATGTGCCTCGCGGTGGTTGGGCGTGCGAGGGGTGGATTTGTGGCGTTTAGCGCCCCGAAGGCCACCTTCGGGGCATGCGCGGCTTCGGCCGCACGCCTGCGAGGGCCGAGAAAGTGACGCTAGATTCCCCGAAGGTGGCCTTTCAGGGGGAAGCCGCGATCCGTGCGTGCCCCGAAAGCCACTTTCGGGGCACGAGCGTCGCCATGCGACTGAACGCGAGGGCCGAGATCGTGGCACTCAGTTCCCCGAAGGTGGCCTTCGGGGACGCTAGCTCAGCCTTGTGCGATCGTGGGCAATGAGGAGGCGCCCTCCGCTCGGTCGTAGGCATCCGCCAGGTGGGTGAGCCACGCCCGCGACTCTTCCTCATCGAGTGCCGCGCGGTCGAGTTTGCCCATGATGGTTCGGTAATTCGCGATGTCGCTCGGCCGCTCCAGAAAGATTCCAACCCCCTCTCCGTCGGTGTATCCGACAGGCGGCTGCTTCTCGTAATCCATCAAGCGAAGCGTGTTCAGGACGCTGAACGGGCCAGCCGAGTTGAGAACCACCCGTACCGTGCAGTTCTTCTGAGTGCCGATGAGCATGAGGGACAAGATTTGCTCGTTCATGATTCGGGTGTCGCCGATTGTGGTCCGCAGCGCCTGTTCCTGGATGAAGAACGTGCACTGCGGAGCCTTGTCGCGATGCGGTAGTTCTTGCCTCGCCAACCGTGTCCGGACTCGTGCTTCCTTGACCGCTGGTGGTATCGGTGTGAACAGCCCGATGAACTCGCGTACGTAGCTTTCCGACTGGAGCAGTCCCGGTACCGCTCTCGGCTCGTAGCAGGTGATCCTGTGAGCCATATTTTCGTGCGCGATAAGTGAACGAAGCTCCCGTGACATTTCCGGGCCGTTCGGCAGGGTGAGATAAGGCTCGTCGGGCGTACTCGCGAGCTGGAGCAGCAATTCGTAGTCCGCCCGCTTCACCGGGCCGCAGCCACCGAGGTAAGTCGCGACCTCGAATGGAGAAGGCGGGCGAGCGCCGCTTTCGAAGAACGAGATTGTCGCGTGCGACCATCCCAGCTTCCGGCTCAGTTCGCGCAAGGTCAGGTGCCTCGCTTCACGTTGCGCGCGAAGCTCCGCACCCAGTTCGCGCGCTCGCAGGGTGTTCGGCCGCAGTATTGGCTTTCTTTTCATGCGGTCACGCTAGAGCGGGGAAGTCTGTGCGGGCAGGTGAATCGCCGTGGTTCACCGCAAAGAACGCGCCTGGTTCGGATCTGCACCAAGGTCCGCGAGCAGGGAGGCGCCGAGCGGGGTGAGGGAGTGCAGGACAGTGTTGCGGTCCCGATGGGTGCTGATGAGCCCCGCGTCGCGCAAAACCGCGGTGTGCTTGCTGACCGCGGACGGGGTCACGCCGAGCCGCTCGGCCAGTTCGGACGTGCTGCAGCCGGTGGCCATCGTGGCCAGCGCCGCCGCTCGGGTCGGGCCGATCAGGGCGGCGAGCGCCTTTTTGGACGGTCCGCGCCGCGCGGCGGGCACCGGATTCCGGGTGTGCACCGCGGGATAGGCGAGGCGTGCCGGGCCGCCCGCCGGGGACGGGATCACTTCGGCTTCGCGCGCGAACCAGGTGGGGACCAACAGCAGCCCGGTTCCGGCGAGGTGCAGTTCCGGACCGGGCCCGCTTTCCAGCATCGGCGCGCGCCAGCGGACCGCGGGGCGCAGGCTCGTCAGCAGGCCGCTCACGCCGCCGTCGCGCAGGATCCTGGTGCGCAGGTCGCGATCGGCGTCGACCCTGGTGGTGATTTCCCGCCAGTGCGGTTCGATCGCGAGCCGGTGGTAGTCGACGAGGGCGCGAGCCAGTTCTTCCAGCGCGGCCGTGGATCCGCCCGCCAGCTCCCGAGCCCACCGGGGAAGCGGCCCGCCCGCGGCGGCCGCGCGCACGCCCGCCGCCAGCCTCGCCGGTGCGGTGCGGCGGATTTCGCCCAGCACCGCGTCCACTCCGGACTCCCCGGTCATCGGCACCAGGAACGCGGGCGCGGGAGCACCGGGCCTGCACAGCCACAGGAGCCGTTCGCCGTGCGCGGGGAGGCTCCAGCGCACCAGCCGCCGCCAGCGGTCGAAGGCCGTGCCGCCGGTTTGCAGCACGCGAAGGCTCGCCGCGGTCTCCCACGCGGGATCGGCGCCGCCGAGCCCGATTCTGGTCAGGTCGGCCATGCTCAGGTGGATGCGCACGCGTTTTCTCCCCAGTCGTAGCATCTTCTATTCGCTCGGACGAGGTCTTCTCGTTACACGCCTGAACTGTGTTGTTGCCCGCCAACGACATCCGGTCGACGGTGCCGCCGCGGACCGGGATGATCACGGCGAACGCCACCCGCTAATGGTGGCTTTCTTTCCTGGTGTCACACCGGGATGTCGAAGATTGGGGAGACAATGGGGAAGTTGACGCGGTTCGGTGCGATCGCCGCGGCGGCCGCCGGTGTGCTGGCGCTGCTCGCGCCGGGTTCGGCCGGTGCGGCCGAGGGGGCCGCGGGCGGGCTCAAGCCGATCAGCCCGCTGGCCGGGTTCGAACTCGTGCCCGCGAAGGCCTCGGCGCACGGCCTGAGCGCGAAGGCGGCGCAGGACGCGTACCTGTTCCGTTCGGTGCAGTACGGAAAGTGCCTCGACGCCGACCTGAACACGATCGGCCGCAACGGCACCAAGGTCCAGCTGTGGACGTGCGACAACACGGCCGCGCAGCAGGCGTTCTACCTCGACCAGATCCCGGAGGGCTACACCAGGCTCCGCAACGCCCACAGTGGACGGTACCTGGACGCGGATCTGCTGACGATCAACCAGAACGGCACCAAGGTGCAGTTGTGGGACTACATCGCGGGGCAGAAGAACCAGTGGTGGGGCGCCGCGCGGATCCCGGAGGGCTTCGACCGCATCGGCACGCCCGCGAGCCCGCGCTGGCTCGACGCCGACTCGGTGACCGCGGGCCGCAACGGCACGAAGGTGCAGCTGTGGCAGTTCGTGGCGGGCAACAAGAACCAGTGGTGGCAGTGACACCGGTGAGCTGAGCGGGTCCCCGGCGCGGCCGGGGACCCGCTTTCACTTGTCCAGCAACAGGTGCACCGAAAGTTCGAGGCGGTTGGCGACGTCGGCCGCCGAGGCCCGGCGCGTCACCCAGGCCACCAGGTTCGCCATCCACACGTCGGCGATCAGGTGGAAGATGTCGCGGTCGCGCTCGTCGGGCTCGTCAATGCCCATCGCCTTGGCGAACATCGCCTCCATGTGCCTGCCGACCTGTTCGACCTCGGCGGCCGCGGTGGTGTCGGCGAACATGAAGGCCCGCACCATCGCCTCGGTGAGGTGCGGGTCGCGCTGCATCATCCTGGTGTTGCGGCCGAGCACGAAGATGAGCCGCTCGACGGCGGTGTCGCCGGGGATCGCGCCGCGCTCGATCTTGTCCTGCGCGCGCTCGAACTCCCTGGCCAGCCCCGAAACCAGCAGGTGGATCTTGGACGGGAAGTACCGGTACAGCGTGCCGAGCGCGACGTCGGCGCGTTCGGCGACCGCGCGCATCTGCACCGCGTCGTAGCCGCCTTTCGCGGCCAGCGCGAGCGTCGCGTCGATGATGCGGCGGCGGCGGTCGCGCTGCGCGGCCGAGCCCAGCTCGTCCCCGCCGATCGCGCTCATCCCGGCGCCCCCGCGCGTCTTCGGCTGCGCGGCCGTCCTCGGCTTGGCGGCCATCGTGCCTCCCGGAGTGATCCGTAACTTGTTCCAGTTTGTGACGTTAGCGTACCCAATGCCCGTGCGCGTTCAACTCGCGCGCACTTGCCGAGAAAACTGAAACACGTTCTAATGATCGCGGCGGCGAGCGTCAGGAGGTGTACCGGTGCCGATCGCGATCACCGAGGAGCAGGCGGCGCTGGCCGTGACCATCCGGTCGTGGGCAGCGGAAAAGGACGCGGATTTCGCGGGGCTGGCGAAGCTCGGCCTGTTCGCGGCGGCGCTGCCGGAGCCGGTCGGCGGCGCGGGCGGCGATGTGACGGATCTCGCGTCCGGGCTCGAAGAAGTGGCCGCCGCGCTCGTGCCCGGCCCGGTGTTCGGCACCGCGCTGGCCGGGCTGGCGCTGGCCGCGGACAGCTCCGCGCCGGTCGCCGCGGAACTGCTGCCGGGGCTCGCCGCGGGCTCGGCGTCGGCCGCGGTGGTCTGGGACGCGCCCGTTCCCGGCGACTCGCTCGTGCTCTCCGGCCGTATCGGGCCCGTGTTCGACGCCGACGACGACACCTGGCTGGTCCTGTCCTCGACCGCGGGCGGGTGGTTCGCGCTGCCGCCCGGAACCACCGGTGTCACGGTCACGCCCGTCGAATCGTTCGACCCGTCGCGGTCGTGCGCGTTCGTCGACTTCGACCGGGTCGCCGTCCCGGACACGGCCCGGCTGGACCTGGACGGCGCGCTGGTCGCCGATCTCGCGGCGACCGTCGCCTCGGCCGAAGCCGCCGGGATCGCGGCGTGGTGCCTGCGGACGGCGAGCGACTACGCGAAGGTCCGCGAGCAGTTCGGCCGCCCGATCGGGGCGTTCCAGGCGGTCAAGCACCTGTGCGCGGACATGCTCTGCCGTGCCGAAGCGGCGGCGGCGCTGGCCTGGGACGCGGCGCGCGCGGCGGATGCGACCTCGCCGTCACAGCTGTCGTGCGCCGCCTCGGCCGCGCTCGCCGTCACGCTCGACGCGGCCGTCGACAACGCGAAGGACTGCATCCAGGTGCTCGGCGGGATCGGGTTCACCTGGGAGCACGGCGCGCACTTCCGGCTGCGGCGCGCGATCTCGCTGCGGCAGGCGCTCGGCGGTGGCGCGCGCTGGCGGGAGAAGACCGCACGGCTCGCGCTCGACGGCACGCGCCGCGAACTGGCGATCGACGTCGGCGCGGACGAATCCGTGGCAGCCGAGGTGGCCGGGATCGCGGCCGTTTCCGGTGCGGCGCAACGGATCCGGCTCGCCGAGACCGGGTACCTCACCCCGCACTGGCCGAAGCCGTACGGGCTGGCCGCGTCGCCGTCGCGCCAGCTGGTGATCGACGCCGAGCTGGCGAAGGCGGGGGTGGAACGGCCGGATCTGGTGATCGGCGGCTGGGCGGCGCCGACGATACTGGCGCACGGAACCGCCGAGCAGACCGAAAAGTTCGTGGGACCGACCCTGCGCGGCGAAATCGTGTGGTGCCAGCTCTTCAGCGAGCCGGAGGCGGGCTCCGATCTCGCGTCCCTGCGGACCACCGCGCGCAAGGTGCCCGGCGGCTGGCGCCTTCGCGGCCAGAAGGTCTGGACCTCCTTGGCGCACAAGGCCGACTGGGCGATCTGCCTCGCGCGCACCGACGCGAGCGTCCCGAAGCACCGCGGCATCACCTACTTCCTCGTCGACATGACGGCCGACGGGCTCGAAACCCGTCCGCTGCGGGAAATCACCGGCGACGAGATGTTCAACGAGGTCTTCCTCGACGATGTGTTCGTCCCGGACGACCACGTCGTCGGCGAGCCCGGCGACGGCTGGCGCCTCGCGCGCACCACGCTCGCTAACGAACGCGTCGCGATGAGCAAGGGATCCTCGCTCGGTGAAGACGTCGAAGCGCTCTTGGACGGCGTTCACGACCCGGACACCGGCACGCTGGAACGACTGGGCGCGCTCGTCGCCGACGGCTTCACCGGCGCGCTGCTCGACGTCCGCGCGGTGCTGCGCAGACTGGACGGTCACGGCGCCGAAGCCGAGTCGAGCGTGCGGAAGCTGCTCGGCGTGCGGCACCGGCAGGAGGTCGCCGAGTTCGCACTGGACCTGTTGGGGCGCACCGGTTCCATCGTGACGGACGAGACCGCGAAGGCGCAGCACGAGTTCCTGCTCACCCGGTGCCTGAGCATCGCGGGCGGGACTACCCAGATCCTGCGCTCGGTCGCCGCCGAACGGTTGCTCGGCCTGCCACGGAAATAGCGCCGGGTTCGGTCACGCGGATCGTTCGTAGCCGGTGCGTGGCGTGGCCACCTTGCGTGCCACGGAATCGGCACGGGGATCGCCGGTTTCGCGGTAGTAGGCCAGTGCCCGGGTCCACTCGGCCACGGCCTGCTCGCGATCGCCGAGTTCGAGGAGCAGGTCGCCGCGCCGGACGCGGACATCGGCCACGCCCCAGTGGTCCTCGACGGCGACGCGGATCGTCAGCGCCACGTTCAGGTACGTCATCGCGTCCGCGAGCTTGCCGCGCTGCTGGTGGATTTCGGCGAGCTTGATCAGCTTCCGGCCGCGGCCGTGCGGATCGCGCAGTTCCTCGCAGACGCGGAGCGCCCGCTGGGTCACCGCGAACGCGGAGTCGATCCTGCCGGTGGTGCGGTGGACCGTCCCGAGCACGGCGAGGGCCGATGCCTTGCCTTCGGGCAGCATGACTTCGGTGAACAGCCGAAGCGCCTTCTCGGCGTGACCGAGCGCGCGGGTGGGCTCGGCGCGGTCGACGGCCGCGCAGGCCAGCCCGTAGTGCGCCCACGCCTGCCCGAGGGGATCGCCCACCTCGTCGGCGATCGCGAGCGCGGTGGTGTGCAGGGTTTCACTGCGGTCGAGGTCGTTCCGCCAGTACCACGCGATCGCCTGGCTCGTGGTCGCCCACCCTTCGGCCGCGCGGTTGCCGCACCGGCGGGCCGCCTCCGCCGCGAGCTGGGTCGTCGCGAGCCACACCGACCACGGCTTCCGGAACAGGAAGTAGTCGTAGAGCGCGATCGGGATCCGCCACACGAGATCGGCGAGACCGTAGGCGCTCGCGGTGCGGAGCAGGCTTTCGAGGTTCCGGCTCTCGGCATCGCACCAGCGGATCGCGGTGGCCGCGTCGGCGAACTCGGCGGCCTCCCCGGACCGGTACGCGGGGAGGTCCGTCTTCGCCATCCACTTGCGACGGTACGGCGCGATCCGCGCGGAGGCGGCGAGCGTGGTCGCCAGGTACCAGCGGGTGAGCCGGGTGATCGCGGCCGCGATCGCGTCCGGCCGTTCTTCGTGCCGGGCGCGTTCGGCGGCGTAGAGCCGCAGGAGGCCGTGCATGCGGTAGTGGTCGCCGTCCGCGCGTTCGATCAGGTGGGCCTCGAAGAGCACGTCGACGAGATCGCGGACGCGTTCGCGGGCGAACCCGGTCAGTGCCGCGGCCGCGTCGAGGCTCCAGTCCGGTCCGGCGAGCAGCCCGAGCATCCGGAACAACGAGGCGGCCGCGGGCGTCAGCCCGCGGTACGACCAGGCCATCACCGCGCGCACCGACGCCGTCTCGCCGACCGAAAGCAGATCGAGCTTGTGGGTGGACAGGTGACCGACCAGCTCCCCGACGGTGTTCTCGCGCCGGGTCGCGACCAGTTCGCCCGCGATCCGCAGCGCGAGCGGGAGCCGGTCGCACTCGTCCGCGAGCACCGCGGCCGCGCCGGGTTCCGCGTCCGCGCGGGAGGGCCCGATCACGCGGCGCAGCAGTTCGACCGACTCGTCGAGCTTCAACGGGCCGAGCACCACTCGTCGTACGCCGAAGCGCACTCCGGTGCACATCAGGTCGGTGCGGCTGGTGATCAGCACCGCGCAGCCCGCGGTGCCGGGGAGGAGGTGCTCGACCTGGGCCGCGTCCAGCGCGTTGTCCAGCAGGACGAGCGTGCGGGTTCCGGACAGCAGCGAGCGGTACAACGCCGCTCGCTCGCCGAGGGTGGCCGGGATCGCCGCGCCGCGGCCCGCCACCGCGGTGATCAGGTGGTCGAGCGCGGTCTCGGGGGTGACGGGCTCCCCCGAAGGGGAGTGGCCGCGCAGGTCGACGTAGAGCTGACCACCGGGGAACCGGGCGGCGGCGGTGTGCGCCCAGTACAGCGCGAGCGCGGTCTTGCCCGCTCCCGGCGGGCCGGACAGGAGCGCCACCGGCGGGCAGCTGTCGTCCTCGCCGGCCAGCGCGGCGTCGAGTTCGCCCAGTTCGGCCTTCCGCCCGGTGAAGTAGGCGGTCGCCGCGGGAAGCTGGGCCGGGCGCGGACCCACCGGCTGACCTCCGGCCGCGGCCACCAGCGAGCCACCCGCTTCGAGCACCTCGTCGCACCGCCGCGCCAGCTCGGGCGAGGGCGGTGCGCCGTTCTTCACCTTGCTTAGCCAGCTGGGGGTGTAGCCGACGAGTTGCGACAGCTTCCGCCACGACAGGGCACGGCGTGCGACGAGCCGTTCGAGTTCGCGGCCGAACTCGGATCCGGGGGAGTTCGCGGTGTCCATGGGTACCACCCTGTTCCGGTGATCGCGCCGGGGCGGAACAAATCGGTCGAGAGGAAAACTGCCTGCCGAAGGAAGTGGTGCCGGATCAACGGAAGTGACGGCGCCGAACGGTGATCCGGGATGGTAGTCGGCCGATCAACGGGCGGCAAGGGTGAGAATCGGTGAAAACGGTGCCGGAGCGGGTTTCCGTTGGTGAGCCAGGTCACGATTCCTTGGAGAAGTGAATGAATTCCGGGGTGTCGTCCCTGGCGTCGGGTCGGTGTGTGACATGGCGCACGGACCTGGCGTTATTTCGGATCGTGGGAATTGTGGGAATGAGGACGCGATTCTCGTTCGATCGTGTTTCCCGTTTTCTCAACGAGGCAACACTTGTCGCGTGACGCCGCGTACTGCGAAAGTCTGGACCGCGCACAGCGCAGCGGAACCGGCAGGAATTCCTCGATTTTCGATGATCCGGTTCCTCGGCTTCGGTGTATCTGGACTGTCGAAAGGAAAAACTGTGAAGGTGTCGAAGATCAGCAAGCCGGTGGCGGTGTTGGCTGCCTCGGGCGCGCTCGTCATGAGCTTTGGCCCGGCGGCGGCCGCCGTTGCCGAACCCGCATTCGAGCAGAGTGCGGCCGGGCGCGCCGTCGCGATCGCTGCGCTGGCCGACCCGGGGCCGGACGACCTCCTCGACCAGCTCCGGCCCGCCCTGATCAGGGCGTTGCGTGTCGGCGGTCCGATCGCGGCAGGCGTGCTGGAGACGATCGGCCGCGTCGCGAAATCCATCCCGGACATCGGCGGGAATGTCGAAACCATCTTGAGGTCCGTCGCCGAAATCGTTCGGCACGGGGCGTCCAGGCTGGCGGATCTTCTGGAGGCGACCCAGCGGAGCGGCGTGTCGAAGGCCGAAGCGCGCAAGGCGATCGCCGAGCACCTGACCACAGTGGAGAAGGTCGGCGCCGAGACGGCGGCCCCGGTCAGCATCTTCCTGTCGGAGGTCTATGGCAGGTGACCGGGAGGCCCGGCCGGCGCTCCGACCCAGCCGGCCGGGCCCGTCCCCTTCCGCAGCAGCCCGCAGCGCCGCGCACGGTAACCGTGCGCGGCGCTGCGCGTGCGCGGGAAACTCCGCGACGCGTTTCGGGTTAGGGGCGGCTCCGGCTGTGGCGGGGGAAACACAGCCGGAGCCGGGGAAGGCGGCGACGATCGACGAGGGGGAGAGATCGTCACCGCCCGGCTCGGGGATTCACTCCGGTGGTTCGCGCCACTGAGTCTGGTGTTTCCCCGGTGCCGCCACAAGTGGTGATTCGTTGAGATTCCAGGAATTTTCACCCCTTGACATGACGGAGGTGCGTCCATTCCAGGAAGCGCTGAACCCCACGCACCACGTGCGCGCTGCGGATCGACGGGAAAACGTCGAACGCGTGCTGCGCGCCGGAAATCTCCGCGTACGCCACGGGGTTCTCTGAAACCGAGCGGAGCCGCTCGACGAATCCGCGCGCCTCCCGCACGGGGACCAGCGAGTCGTGCTCGCCGTGCACCACGAAGAACGGCGGCGCCTTGTCGGTGACGCGGTCCAGCGGTGAGGTCGTGACGTAGTCGTCCAGGAACTCGACCGGGTCCTTGCCGACGATGCGCTTGGCGAGCAGTGTCTTCATCCTCGCCGCGCTCGCCCGTGACCCGCTCGTCGCCGCGAAGTCGTAGACGCCGTAATGGGGCGCGCAGGCCTGGATCGAGGTGTCGGCGCCGGTGAAACCGGGTTGCAGGCGCGGATCGTCCGGGGTGAGCGCCAGCAGCGCGGAAAGGTGCCCGCCCGCCGAGCCCCCGGTGACCGCGACGAACGACGGGTCGCCGCCGTAGGCCTCGATGTTCTCCCTGATCCACGCGACGGCCCGCTTCGCTCCGATCACGTGGTCCGGCCACTGGGCGGCGGGGGAGAGCGGGTAGTTGATCGCCACGCACACCCAGCCGCGCTCGGCCATGCGCAGCATCAGCGGGATGCCCTGCTGGTCCTTGTTGCCGATCGTCCACGCGCCGCCGTGGATCTGCAGCAGCACCGGCCGCCCTTCACCCGCTTCGCGCGGGCGGTAGACGTCGAGGAGAAAGCGCTTGCCGCCGGGGGCGTAGGCGATGTCCCGTTCCCGGCGGACGGCCGGGTTGCGCATGCGGAACGGCCACACCAGCTGGGGCCACGGGGTGGCGAGATCGGCCGCGGTCAGCGGAGCGCCGAGCTCGTCCGCGTAGTTCTCGCCGAGCGCTTCCCGCAGCGCGTTCTCGACCTCGTCGCGGGCTTGCTGGGACGTGGTCACGAGCGTGGCCAGCCCGGCGGCCGACAGCGCGCCGAGCGCGACGCCGAGCTTGTCGCCCCGGGTGCGGGCGCCGTGCCTGGCGAGGTGCACCGCGGTGTCGAGCGCGGTCAACCCGATCAGCTGCGGCGCCAGCTCGGCGGTGAGCCAGCCCGCCGCGAACGCGGGCACGGCGGCCCGTGCGCCGCGCACCGGCCGGATCGCGTTGGCGGTGAGACCGAGCTGGAGGACCCTGCGAGTGAGGAAACCGGACGTCATTACTCGATAGTAGGTTGTCGTGCCGCCCGAAGCCGAGTCCCGATTTGCGCGGGAGGCCACACATATAGGACAACGCGCCCGCGTCGGTGGAAGGGGCCGGTTGGCTCGCTTAGGCTGATCGCCATGCAACGCCTGAGCGGCCTTGACGCCAGTTTCCTGTACCTGGAGACCTCCGCGCAGGTGCTGCACGTCTGCGGGCTGGCGACGCTCGACGGCTCGTCGGTCCCCGGCGGCTACAGCTTCCGCGCGTTCGAAGAACGGCTCCGCGAGCGCGTCGCGCTGATCCCGGCGTTCCGGCGGAAGCTGCACAACTCGCCGTGGAACCTCACCCACCCGGTGTGGGTCGAGGACACCGAGTTCGACCTCGACCACCACTTGCACCGCATCGCCGTGCCCGCCCCCGGCGACCGGCACGAGCTGGCGGCGCTGTGCGCGCACCTGGCTGGCCAGCCGCTCGACCGGAGCCGCCCGCTGTGGGAGATGTACGTCATCGAAGACATCAGGACCGAGGACGAAGCCACGGTCGCGATCTTCATCAAGATGCACCACGCGAGCGTCGACGGGGTCGGCGGCGCGAACCTGATCGCCTACCTCGCCGGGGTGTCCCCGGACGCGCCGCCGCCGGATCCCGGCGAGGACGCGCGCCGCAACCCCGCGGAACCGGACCGGTTCGCCCTCCTGCGCACCAGCGCCGCCTCGCTGGCGAAACGGCCCGCGCAGGCGGTGAAGCTGCTGCCGGAACTGGCCGCGATGGCGCCGCGCTGGATCGGCAGGGCGTTGCGGGGCAAGGGGATGCCGGTGCCGTTCACCGCGCCGAGGACCCTGCTCAACGGCACCATCACCGGGCACCGCAGCGTGGCCTACGCGCAGCTCGACCTCGCCGAGGTCAAGGACCTCAAGAACGCGTTCGGGGTCACCGTGAACGATGTCGTGCTCGCGATCGTTTCGGGCGCGCTGCGCCGTTTCCTCGACGACCGCGACGACCTGCCCGCCGATCCGCTGGTCGCCACCGTGCCGGTGTCGGTGCACGGGCGAAGCGAGCGCGAGCACGGCAGCAACAAGGTCTCGGCGTTCTTCGCCTCGCTGCCGACCCATCTCGCCGACCCCGCGGCGAGGGTGTTCGCGCTCGCGGAGAACAACCGGCTGTCGAAGGACCACCACCACAGCATCGACGCGGACATGCTCCAGGACTGGGCCCAGTTCGCCGGACCTGCCGTGTTCGGCCTCGCGATCCGCGCCTACTCGGCGTTGCGGTTGGCGGAACGGCACC
The DNA here is from genome assembly GCF_018736145.1 of Amycolatopsis sp. CA-230715. Classification (GTDB taxonomy): domain Bacteria; phylum Actinomycetota; class Actinomycetes; order Mycobacteriales; family Pseudonocardiaceae; genus Amycolatopsis. Next base: position 897,522 of record NZ_CP059997.1, on the reverse strand, counting down.
CGCCGGCACACAACCTGGTGGTGTCCAACGTGCCCGGTCCGCCGATGCCGCTCTACCTGCTCGGCGCGCGCGTCACCGGGCTCTACCCGCTCGGCCCGGTCTTCCACGGCGCGGGCCTGAACATCACCGTGCTGTCGAATGCAGGCAAGATCGACTTCGGCCTGCTCGGCGCGCGCGAACTGGTGCCGGACCTGTGGCCGCTGGCGGAGGGGATCGGCGCGGCATTGAAGGAGCTGAAAGCGGCCGCGCCGGGACTCTAGGTCGACGCGGCGCTCCGTGCCCCGAAGGAAGTTCCTAACAGTGATGCCCTGAAGGTGGCTTTCGGGGAACTCAGCGCCCCGAAAGCCACCTTCGGGGTATGAGGGGTCCCGCGGCCGTCGAACGCACGAGGGGTGCGATCGCGGCGTTGAGCGCCCCGAAGGTCACCCTCGGGGCATGCGCGGCTCCGGCCGCACGTCTGCGAGGGCCGAGAAAGGGGCGCTGGAGTCCCCGAAGGTGGCCTTCGGGGACCACGCAGCGGCCCCGCTCCTCTCGCGCGAACACCGCGACCCGCACCTGACATCACTGCGACTTTCGGGGACAGAGATGTCCAAAAGCCACCTTCGGGGCATGCCAGCCGCGCTAGATCCGGCCCATCACCGAGCCGATGGCCGCCAAGAAGGCGGGCACGAACAGGTCCGCGCTCAGCACGCAAGCGGCGTGGCCCGCCGGGATCTCGTAGCTTGCCGTCCCCGCGATCCGGTCCGCGATCCACCGCTGGTGCGACGGCGCGATGAACTGGTCCCTGCTGGTGATCACCGTCGAGGTCGGCAGGCGCAGTTCGTGCAGCCAGCCCGTCGAGTCGAAGCGGCCGATCTCCTCCAGCGCGGACGCGATCGCCCACGGGCTGGTGGAGCGGAACTCGGCGAGCGCCCAGCGGTGGTCTTCCAGCCGTGCGTGCGGGGTGGCGGGGCCGACCGAGCCGATGCGCGCGCGGTCGCGCAGGAGGTGCATGGTGCGGCCGAACAGGTCCAGCGCCACCCGCTGGCGGATGCCCCGCCGGAAGTTCGCGCCGGTCGAGCACAGCACCATGCCGCGCACCCGCTCGGGGTGTTCGTGCGCGACGTTCTGCGACACCATCCCGCCCATCGAGTACCCGGCGACGAAGAACTCGCCGATGCCGAGCGCGTCGGCGACCGCGATGACGTCGCCGGTGCAGTCGTCGAGCCGGAACTCCTGCGAGCGGATGCCCTGCCCGTGCCAGCGCTGGTCGAAGACCACCACGCGGTGCCGCTCGGCCAGCTTGGCCACCACCGGGTACCAGGTGAGCATGCCGGTGCAGGCCACCGAGTGCAGCAGGATCACCGCGGGTGCGTCGCGCGGGCCCACGTCGACCACGGCCGTCCGCCCGCGGCCGGGCAGCGCCAGTGGTTCCGGGTCGGGAAGGCCCGCTGTCGGCGGCACGGTGACGACGCGGCGCGTGGCACGCCAGCCCGCCGCGTTGAGGTCGAGCGACACCGTTCTCCTTACGTCGTCCCGGGGTTGCCGCGAGCCGCCATCATCGAGTAAGACTGTTCAATACTAGAACACGTTTCAGTATTTGTCGCGTCGGCGGCCGTGAGGAGCGAAGATGGACTTCACCCTCGACGAGACCCAGCGCGAGATCGCCGATCTCGCGACCGGGATCCTGCGCAAAGAACTCGATCACGAGCGTACGTGGCACGACGCCGGGTACGACACCCGAACCTGGCGCGCACTGGCCGACGCCGGGCTGTTTTCCCTTGCCCTGCCAGCGGATCTGGGTGGTGACGGGCTCGGCGTGACCGAGATCTCGGTGCTGCTGGCCGAAATCGGCCGCGCCGCCGCGCCGGTGCCCGCACTGGCCGCGCTCGCCTACGGCGTGCTGCCCGTCGACGCGCTGGGCTCGCCGCGGCAGCGGGCCGCGTTCCTGCCCGGTGTCGCGGCGGGGGAGACGCTGCTCACCGCCGCGCTGCACGAGCCGTCGGCCCCGCTGACCGCGAAACCCCGCACCCGCGCCGAAACCGACGGCGGTCGCTGGCGGCTCACCGGAACGAAGATCGGGGTGCCGTTCGCCGCGGCCGCCGAACGGATCCTCGTGCCTGCCTCGACGCCGACCGGGACCGCGGTGTTCCTCGTGGACCCCGCAGCCGAAGGGATGGCGTTGGCATCGACGCCGTCGTCAAGCGGGCTGCCGGAGAGTTCGATCCACCTCGACGGTGTCGCAGTGTCCGATGAGGACGCACTAGACGATCACGCGCCCGGCGAGGCGCTCGCAACCGTACGGCGGTTCGCGCTCGCCGGAGCCGTGTCCCTCGCGGACGGTGTGCTGGCGGGTGCGCTCGACCTCACCAGCGCGCACGTCGGCTCCCGGCACCAGTTCGGACGTCCACTCGCGACGTTCCAGGCGGTCGCGCAGCAGGTCGCCGACGTCTACATCGCTTCGCGCACCTTGGACCTCGCGGCGCGGTCCGCGGCGTGGCGGCTCGGGTCCGGTTTGGACGCGGACGGCGATCTCGACGTCGCGGCGTACTGGCTCGCGCACGAGGCGCCCGCCGCGCTCGGCACCTGCCACCACCTGCACGGCGGCCTCGGCGTGGACGTCACCTACCCGTTGCACCGCTACTACTCGCTGACGAAGGACCTGGTGCGCGCCGTCGGCGGCAGCGCGTCGACCGAATCTGGAGTGGCCTCATGCAGCTCGAACTGACCGCGGCGCAACGGAAACTGCGCGCCGAGCTCCGCGACTACTTCGCGACGCTGGTGAAGCCGGAGGAGCGTAGCGCGATGCGCACCGAGCGGCACGGCGGCGTCTTCCGCGAGATCGTGCGCCGGATGGGGCGCGACGGCTGGCTCGGCGTCGGCTGGCCGCGCGAGTACGGCGGCCGGGGTTTCGGGGAGATCGAACAGCACCTGTTCGCCGACGAGGCCGCGCGCGCGGACGTGCAACTGCCGTCGGTGACCCTGCAGACGGTCGGCCCGACGCTGCAGGCGTTCGGCACCGACGAGCAGAAAGCCCGGTTCCTGCCGAAGATCCTCGCGGGCGAGGTGCACTTCGCCATCGGCTACACCGAGCCGGACGCGGGGACGGACCTGGCTTCGCTGCGGACCACGGCTGTCCGCGACGGTGACGAGTACGTGGTGAACGGGCAGAAGATCTTCACCACGGGCGGGCACGACGCCGATTTCATCTGGCTCGCGGTGCGCACGGATCCGTCGGCGCCGAAGCACAAGGGCATCTCAATCCTGATCGTCGACACCAGCGATCCCGGGTACTCGTGGACGCCGATCATCACCTGCGATGGCGCCCACCACGTCAACGCGACGTATTACAGCGACGTGCGGGTTCCGGTGGAAATGCTGGTGGGCAAGGAAAACGAGGGCTGGCGCCTGATCACGACGCAGCTCAACCACGAGCGCGTGATGCTCGGCCCCGCCGGGCGGATCGGCGGCACGGCCGACCGGGTGCGCGCGTGGGCGTCGGCACGGTCCACTCCGGACGGAACCCCGCTGCTGGAGCTGCCGGACGTCCGTGCGGTGCTCGCCGAGGCCGCCGCCGTCACCAGGATCAACGAACTGCTCAACTGGCAGGTCGCCGCCGCGTCCTCGTCGTCGCCGGTCGACGTGGCCGACGCCTCGGCGACGAAGGTGTTCGGTTCGGAACGCCTGCCGAAGGTGAGCAGGCGGTTGGAAGAGGTCGTCGGCAGGCACGGCGATCCCGCGGACGAGGAGACGGCGGAGTTGATGGATTGGCTCGACAACGTGGCGAAGCGGAACCTGGTGCTGACCTTCGGCGGCGGGGTCAACGAGATCCAGCGCGAGCTGATCGCGACCGCGGGGCTGGGGCTGCCGAGGGTGCCGCGATGAGCATCCTCGAAACCGCGGCGGCGATCAAGGCGGCCGGTGCATCGTCCCCGAGGCTCGGGCGCGACCCGGTGAACCAGGCCATGGTGCACAACTGGGTCGAGGCGATCGGCGATGAAAACCCGGTCTACACCGACGCGGAGTTCGCCGCCGGTACCGTCCATTCCGGACTGGTCGCGCCGCCCGCGATGGCGCAGGTGTGGACGATGAACGGGCTGCACGGCGAACGCGCGGACGACGACCCGCTCGGCGCGATGATGACCGCGCTCGACGAAGCGGGCTTCACCTCCGTCGTGGCGACCAACTCGGAGCAGACCTACCACCGCTACCTCCGCGAAGGCGAGCGCGTGGCCGCAACGACCACTTTGGACAGTGTAGTCGGGCCGAAGACCACCGCGCTCGGTGAAGGCTGGTTCGTCACCACGACCACGACCTGGTCGGTGGACGGCGAACCGGTGGCCGAGATGCTGTTCCGGGTGCTCAAGTTCCGGCCGCCAGGGTCGGAGCCCCCTGACGAGTCCACTGTGGATGACCGGATCATCGACGCGGGCGAGCTGGCCGCCGGTGTCCTGCGCCCGGTGGTGTCGAAGGACACCGAGTTCTTCTGGGCCGGTACCAAGATCGGCGAGCTGAGGATCCAGCGATGGGGTGACACGCTGCGGCACCCGCCTGGTCCGATGCCGCCGGACGGTGATCTGGAGGCTACACCGGACTACGTCGTGGCGAGCGGTCTCGGCACGGTGTACAGCTACGTCGTGCACCACCACCCGAAGGTGCCGGGAAAGCGGCTGCCGTTCGTGGTCGCGCTCGTGGAGCTGGAGGAAGGCGTGCGCGTGCTGGGCGAGCTGATCGACGTCGCGCCCGAAGAAGTCCACATAGGACTCGCTGTCGAATCGGTGTTCCTCCGCATCGACGACGAGCTGACGCTGCCCGCGTGGCGGGTGCGGGGAGGTGCCTGACATGGAGGTCGGCCGGACTCTGCCGGAGCTGCGGATCGAAGTGACGCCGACGGTGATCGTCAGCACCGCGCTCGCCACCAGGGACTTCCAGGACGTGCACCACGACCGCGACGCCGCGGTGGCGCGCGGGTCGAAGGACATCTTCCTCAACATCCTCACCGACACCGGGTTCGTGCAGCGGTTCGTCAGCGACTGGGCGGGGCCGGAGGCACTGGTCCGCTCGATCAAGATCCGGCTCGGGGTGCCGTGCTACGCCTACGACACGCTGATCCTGTCCGGTCAGGTCGCCGAGGCCGACGGAAGGGAGCTGGTGATCGCGGTGACCGGGACGAACTCGCTCGGCGAACATCTCAAAGGGACGGTCGGCGTGACCTTGCCGGAGGTGGTCTCGTGAAAGCGACTGCGATCGCCGGGATCGGCGCCACCGAGTTCTCCAAGGATTCCGGGCGCAGCGAACTGCGGCTGGCGTGCGAGTCGGTGCGCGCCGCACTCGCCGACGCTGGACTCCAGCCGTCCGATGTGGACGGACTGGTGTCGTTCACGATGGACGGCACCAGCGAGATCTCCCTCGCCCGCGAACTGGGCATGGGGGAGCTGACCTTCTTCAGCCGGATCCACTACGGCGGCGGCGCGGCGGCCGCGACGGTGCAGCAGGCCGCGCTCGCGGTCGCGACCGGGGCGGCCGAGGTCGTGGTGTGCTACCGCGCGTTCAACGAACGGTCCGGCCAGCGCTTCGGCCAGGTGTCCTCGGCCGCCGCACAGCAGGTCAATTCGTCCGGTGTGGACAACAGCTTCCACTACCCGATGGGGATCGCGACGCCGGCGGCGACCGTGGCGATGCTGGCGCGGCGCTACCTCCACGAGTACGGCGCGACGAGCGAGGACTTCGGCCGCATCGCGGTGCTCGACCGCAAGCACGCCGCGACGAACCCGAACGCCTGGTTCCACGGCAAGCCGATCACGCTCGCCGAGCACCAGGCTTCACGGTGGGTCGCGGAACCGTTGCACCTGCTGGACTGCTGCCAGGAAAGCGACGGCGGCGTGGCGCTGGTCGTGACGAGTCTCGAACGTGCACGGGACCTGCCCACCCCGCCCGCCGTGGTGGCCGCCGCGGCGCAGGGCAGCGGCACCGACCAGTACGTGATGACGAGCTACTACCGCGACGACCTCGCCGCGCTGCCCGAGATGGGCGTGGTCGCGCGGCAACTGTGGGCTGGCGCGGGCATCGGACCGTCCGATGTGGACGTCGCGGTGCTCTACGACCACTTCACCCCGTACGTGCTGATGCAGCTGGAAGAACTCGGGTTCTGCGGCCGCGGCGAGGCGAAGGACTTCATCGCGGGCGGCACGCTCGAACTCGACGGCACGCTGCCGCTGAACCCGCACGGCGGCCAGCTCGGCGAGGCCTACATCCACGGGATGAACGGGATCGCCGAGGGCGTGCGGCAGGTGCGGGGAACCGCGGCCAACCAGGTCGACGGCGTGGCGCACGTGCTGGTCACCGCCGGAACCGGGGTCCCGACGAGCGGCCTCGTCCTCGCCTCCGGCTGACCGCCTCCGCATGCCCCGAAGGCCACCTTCAGGGAATCCAGCGCCACTTTCTCGGCCCTCGCGGCCGTGCGTGCGGGGCTGCGACCGCCCCGAAGGTGGCCTTCGGGGCGGTAGACGCCGCGAATTCGGCCCTCGCACCGCATTCCCGCCGCCCGCTCCACCCCGCGGCGGGCCGTCGGGGCAGGCGCGTCGTGGTGGTCGAGCGTGCGAGGGGTGAATATGCGGCGTTGAGCGCCCCGAAGGCCACCTTCGGGGCAGGCACAGCCTCATCCGCGCGTGAGCGAGGGCCGAGAAAGTGGCGCTAGGGTCCCCGAAGGTGGCCTTCGGGGACCTCCGCCGCCGATCATCGTGCCGCGCACCCGACATCACTGTGGCCTTCAGGGAATCCAGCGCCCCGAAAGTCACCTTCGGGGCATGGCGTCATAGCGCCTCGGGCCGGGGATGTTGTTGTGAGGGCCGAGTTTCGGGCACTCACTGCCGTGAAGGTGGCCTTCAGGGCAAACCGGCTCCGACCTCTCGCAAGATCCTCAGCGGGCTCTCCGTAGGAGCATCCTTCGGGGGGGCGTCGCGGAAGGAGGGGGCTGGCGATCGCGGTCACCGCCTGGCACGGTGGAACCCGTTCACTGCGGGGATTCTGCGAGAAAGTGGTGCCGTGCACGGACCGGAGCCGGTGGCGTGGGCGTTGACGGTCGTGTTCGCGCTGCTCGTGCTCCCGTGCGCGCGCAGACTCGTCCGGTTCGACCATGGCGGCACCGGCGACACGGGCACGCCCACCCGCACCGACGATCTCGCGGAGCTGCTGATGACCGTCGCCATGGTGGCGATGGTGTCCCCGGTGGGCGGGCCGATCCCGGCCGCGGGCTGGCAGGCCGTGCTGGGCCTGGCCGCGTGCTGGCTCGCGCTCGTCTGGTGGCGCGGCCGCCGCGACGACGAAGCGAGCGCCTGCCACGGCGGGCACCACGCGGTCACCGCCGTGGTGATGTTCTACATGGTGACGGCCATGCCGCACACCGGGCACGGAAGCGATCAGCTCGCGCTGCCCGCCGTCGCGATCGCGGCGGGTGCCTACTTCGCCGCCGACGCGGTGCGATCGGCCGTGCGCGCGGTCCGCGAACGACCGGTGTCGAGAACGGTGTGCCGCGGCCTGATGGGCGCGGGCATGGCGTACACGCTGTTCGTTTCGCTCTGAGTCACCGGTTCGCCGGGAGGTAGCGCGGCCCGCCGTCTTCGGGGACGAGATAGCCCTCGAACCGGTCACCGGTGGGCACCACCATCGACGCGTCGAGTTCGAAGCCGATCGCCGCGAGCCGGAACGGCACCGCGTCGAACACCGCCATGCCCACCGCGGCGAGCCAGGTGTCGAGCGATTCGCGCCAGGCCAGCGATCCGGCGCCTCCCGAATCGCCGAACGGGAACCCGCCGATCCGCCGGTCCGTCCTGGCCAGCGCGCCGAGCGGCAGCGAAAGGTCGAGGCAGGTCGTGCCGTCGTCGTACCGGGTCGCGTAGACCGAGCACACCACCCGCGCGCCGCCGGGGAGCCGGACGGTTCCGCACAACTGGACGTGTTCGGCGAGCGCCGCGACCGTGCACGCCACAGCGCGCCCGTCGCGCGTCACCGAGCCGTCGATCCGTGCGGCGCGCCGGAGCGCGTCGACGGCCTCCTGGAGACGATCGGCCGTACCGAGATCGATCGCCAGCTCGTAGTAGCCGCCGGCCCAGTTCTTGTCGTCGAGCGCCGCCGCGGCTTCGGTCATGGGGGACACGGCGTCGATTATGGCGCTCTAAGCTCCGTACCCGTGCATGCTCGACGAACGCAGACCGCCGACGGTCCGGTGCGCGACGGAATCCCGGAGCACGGGCGGATGCCGCGCTACTACGCGGTGAAAGTGGCCCTGCTCGACGTCATCGCCGAACTCGGTGACGACGCGGCGCTGCCGTCCGAACGCGAGCTGTGCGAACGGTTCGACGTCTCGCGCGCGACGCTGCGGCAGGCCGTCGGCGAGCTGGTGCTCGACGGGCGGTTGCGCCGCCGCCAGGGCAGCGGCACGTTCGTCGCGGGCCCCAAGCTCGTGCAGCCGCTCGCGCTGGTCAGCTACACCGAGGGCCTGCGGAGGCAGGGCATCGAGCCGGGCCGGTCGCTGATCACCCTGGAACGGATCGCCGCGAACGCCGGGCTCGCGAGCGAGCTGCGCATCGGCACCGGCGACGAGGTCGTGCACCTCGAACGCGTGCTGCTGGCCGATTCCGAACGGGTCGGGCTGGAATCCACTTACCTCGTCGCGGCGCGGTTCCCGACCCTGCTGGACGTCTTCGACCCGGAGGATTCGCTCTACGCGTGCCTGCGCGACCAGCTGGGCGTGGTGTTCGCCGGTGCGGACGAACGGGTCGAAACCGTGCTCGCGAGCCCGAGGGAAGCACTGCTCATCGGCACGAACCCGGCGCTGCCGATGTTGTTGATGCACCGGGTTTCCTGGGACGCCGACGGTAAGCCGTTCGAACGCGTGCGCTCGTTGTTCCGGGGCGATCGGCTCAGCTTCAGCGCGCGCCTGACCCCGGAAAAGTAGATAACAGAACGGTAACTCATCTAGTCCAATATTCGAGGCCGTTTAACCCTCCGTTACCGCGCTGGCCAGTGCCCGTTCGCTCGATCGGGCGACCGTTCTCGGTGTGCGAATACTTGTGGTCGGCGGCGGCGTGCTCGGCACGCTGCACGCCTGGGAAGCGGTCCAGCGGGGCCACGAAGTGGTCCAGATCGAACGCGAGGCCGAGGCGCGCGGCGCGTCGGTCCGCAACTTCGGCCTGGTCTGGGTCGGCGGCAGGGCGAGCGGGGCGGAACTCGCGACCGCGGTCAGGGCCCGCGGCCTGTGGGAGCGGATCGGCGCTCGGGTGCCGGAACTCGGCTTCCGCGCCAACGGTTCGCTGACGGTGGTGCGCACCGAGGCCGAACTCGCCGTCGCGCGCGAGGTCGCCGAGGGGCCCGAGGCCGCGGACCGCGGGTTCAAGCTCCTTGACGCCACCGAGACCCGCGAGCTGAATCCCGCGCTGCGCGGCGATTTTCTCGGTGCGCTGTGGTGCGAACGCGACGGCGCCGTCGAGCCGAGGACGGCCCAGCCCGCGCTGCGCGCCGCGCTCACCGCGACCGGCCGGTACACCTGGCTGCCCGGCCGCGAGGTCCGTGACCTCGTCAACGGCGGCGTTCGCGACGACCGCGGGGAAACCCACGGCGCGGACGTGGCGCTGCTGTGCACCGGCGCCTGGCTCGGCGGGCTCGTCCGCGAAGTCGCCGGGGAGATCCCGGTGCGCCGGGTGCGGCTGCAGATGGCGCAGACCGAGCCGCTCGGCGAACGGCTCACCACCTCCGTCGCCGACGCCGATTCCTTCCGCTACTACCCGGCGTACCGCGGCCCGTCGCTCGACGCGCTCGCCGAGGCGCAGCCGCAACCGCCGGTCGCCGCCGCGTCCGCCATGCAACTGCTGATGGTCCAGCGCCTCGACGGTTCGCTGACCATCGGCGACACCCACGAGTACGCGCAGCCGTTCGGCTTCGACGTGACCGAAGACCCGTACCGGCACCTCGGCGAGGTCGCGAGCGGGCTGCTCGGCAGGCCGCTGCCGCGGATCGTCCGCCGGTGGGCCGGGGTCTACGCGCAGGCCACCGATCCTTCGAAGATCGTGCACCGCGCGGAAATCGCCGAACGCACCTGGCTCATAACCGGACCGGGCGGGCGCGGCATGACGTGCTCGCCCGCCATCGCCGAAGACACCGCGCAGGAGGCAGGACTGTGACCACAATGGAGCGTTTCGAACTCGCCGTGCTGGACATGGCCGGGACCACCGTGGCCGACGACGGGCTGGTGATCCGCGCGTTCACCGCCGCCATCGGCGCCGCCGGAGTGTCCGAAACGGACTCCCGGTTCCCTGCGATGCTGGACTACGTCGTGGAAACCATGGGGCAGTCGAAGATCACCGTGTTCCGCGCGCTGCTCGACGGCGACGAAGAGCGAGCCACGACGGCCAACGAGGAGTTCCAGCGGACCTACGCGAAGCTCGTCGCCGATGGCCAGTGCGAGCCGGTTCCCGGTGCGGAGGACGCCATTCGCGCGCTGCGGTCCCGCGGCGTCAAGGTCGCGCTGACCACCGGGTTCGCCCCCGAAACGCAGCAAGCGATCCTGACCGCGCTCGGCTGGCACGAGCTGGCCGATCTCACGCTCGCGCCCGGCGACGGCGTGCGCGGCAGGCCGATGCCCGATCTCGTGCTCGCTTCGGCGTTGCGCCTCGGCGTCACCGATGTCCGCAGGATCGCGGTCGCCGGTGACACGGTGTCCGATGTGGTCACCGGACTCAGTGCGGGCGCGTCGGTCGTGGCCGGGGTGCTCACCGGTGCCGGTGCGCGCGCGGACTTCACCGCGGCGGGCGCCACCCACGTCCTCGATTCCGTCACCGAACTTCCCGATCTGCTCGCCTGAAGGAGCCCACCATGAAGAACACCCTGCGCGCGATGTCGGTCGCGCTCGCCGGGCTGCTGGCGTTCGCGTTGGCCGCCTGCGGCGGAACCGCGGGCGGCGGCCAGGACGGCAAGACCGTCACTGTGTACACAGTGGACGGTCTGGAGGACTGGTACGCCAAGCGGTTCGAGGAGTTCAAGGCGCAGACCGGGATCACCGTCCAGGCCGTCACCGCGGGCTCGGGCGAGGTCGCGTCCCGGGTGGAGAAGGAGAAGTCGAACACCAAGGCCGATCTGCTGGTGACGCTGCCCCCGTTCATCCAGCGGGCCGCGTCGCAGGGCCTGCTCGCCCCGTCCGCACCGTCCGGAGTGGACAAGGTGCCCGCCGGCGCGCGCGATCCGCGGGGCCGGTACGCCGCGGTCATCACGAACTACCTCGACTTCGTCTACAACCCGAAGCAGGCGACCCCGCCGCCGAAGAGCTGGGACGACCTGCTGGACCCCCGGTTCAAGGGGAAGATCCAGTACTCCACGCCGGGGGAGGCCGGTGACGGCACCGCCGTGCTGCTCCAGCTCCAGCACGTGCTCGGCGACCAGGGCGCGCTCGACTACCTGAAGCGGCTGGAGGCGAACAACGTCGGGCCGTCCTCGTCCACCGGCAAGCTGCAGCCGAAGGTCGCCAAGGGGGAGATCCTGGTGGCCAACGGAGATCTCCAGATGAACCTCGCGGAGATCGACTCCAGCGGCGGGTTCGACGTGTTCTTCCCGGCGGACGCCACCGGCAAGCGCTCCACCTTCGCGCTGCCCTACTACGCGGGACTCGTCGCGAATGCGCCGCACGCCGACAACGCGAAGAAGCTGCTCGACTTCCTGTTCTCGCCCGAAGTGCAGGGCAAGGCCGTGGACACCTACGGCATGCCCGCGTGCACCGACGTGACGCCTTCGGGTCCCAGGGCGGAGAAGTTCGCCGCGGCGCTCAAGGGTGTCGAGATCTGGCAGCCGGACTGGGACGCCGTGCTCGGCAGGCTCGACGCCGATCTCGCCGCGTACAAGAAGGCCGTCGGCCGGTGATGCCCGCCGTCGAGTTCAGGGGCGTGTCGGTCCACTTCGGACAGACCTGCGCACTGTCGCCGCTCGACCTGACGGTGTCGCGCGGTGAGACGCTGGCCATCCTCGGTCCCTCGGGATCCGGGAAGTCGACCGCGTTGAAGGCGCTCGCCGGGTTCGTCCGGCCCAGCTCGGGGCGGGTACTGCTCGACGGCGAGGACGTCACCGATCTCCCGCCGCACCGGCGCGGGCTCGGTGTGGTCGTGCAGAGCTATGCGCTGTTCCCGCACCTGCGGGTCGCCGACAATGTCGCTTTTGGACTCAAGTCGCGCAAGGCACCCAAGGCCGAGGTGGCGTCCCGGGTCGCCGAAGTGCTCGACATGGTCGGTATGGGCGCCTACGCGAAGCGGTACCCGCGCGAGCTTTCCGGCGGACAGCAGCAGCGCGTGGCGATCGCGCGGGCGCTCGCGATCCGGCCCGATGTCCTGTTGCTCGACGAGCCGCTGTCCGCTTTGGACGCCGCGCTGCGCGAGGACATGGTCGCCGAACTGCTGCGCCTGCGCGCCGAACTGCCCGGCACGACACTGGTCTACGTCACGCACGACCAGGGCGAGGCGCTCGCGCTCGCCGACCGGATCGCGGTCATGCGCGACTCGCGGCTGGTCGAGGTCGGCCCGTGCGAGCGGCTCTACCACCGCCCGTCCGAGGAGTTCACGGCGAGCTTCCTCGGCGCGTCGAACCTGATCCCGGTCGAGGTGATCGGTGCCGACGGCCCCGCGCGGGTGACCGTCCGGCTCGGTGACCACGAGCTGAGCGCGGAGCCGACCAGTGCGCTCGCCGACGGCACCAAGGTCGCGCTCGGTGTCCGCCCGCACCGGGTCGGCGTCCGCGCCGCGTCCGGCGGCGGCACCGTGCCCGCGCGGCTGACCGGTGTGCAGTGGCGGGGGAGCGGCTTCCGGCTCGATCTGGAACTGGCCGTCGACGGCATGCCGCCGAGCGCGGTGCGCGCGGAGGTGCCGTCCGTCGACGGTCTTCCCGGTGTCGGCGAGCCGGTCGGAGTGTCCATTCCGGACGGATGCCCGCTGGTGGCGGTGCGGGCATGACCGGGATCGCGCTGAGCGCCGCCGCGACGCCGAGGGCCCGCGGTCCTCGGCGCGCCCGCTCGGCACTGCCGTGGCTGCTGCCACCACTGGTCGTGCTGCTCGGCTTCTTCTGCTACCCGCTCGCGCTGGTGGTACGCCAGTCGTTCGTCTCCGACGACGGCGTGCCCGGGTTTTCGGTGTGGGGCCAGGTACTTTCCTCGCCCGAGTTCCTCGACGCCGCATGGCGGACGGTTGCGATCGCGCTCGGCGCCACCGCGGGCTGCGTCCTGCTCGGCACGTTCCTCGCACTGGTGATCGCGTTCGTGCCGTTCCCCGGCGCCCGAGCGCTTTCGCGCCTTGTCGACACCGTGCTGGCGTTCCCGTCCTTCCTGATCGCGCTCGCGTTCACCTTCCTCTACGGCAGCGCGGGTCTCGTCGGCGGCGGTTTCCTGTACTCGCACTGGGGCGTGCTGCTCGCCGAGATCACGTTCTACACGCCGTTCGTCATGCGACCGGTGCTGGCGGCGTTCGGGCAGGTCCCGGCGGACCAGCTCGACGTCGCCGCGAGCCTCGGCGCCCGCCCGTGGCGGGTGCTGCGCCAGGTGGTGTTCCCGGAAGCGCTGCCGTCGCTGGCCTCGGGCGCCTGCCTGACGATGCTGCTCGCGATGAACGAGTTCGGCATCGTGCTGTTCATCGGCGCGAAGGACGTGATCACGTTGCCGATGCTGGTCTACACCAAGGGGATCGTGACCTTCGACTACCCGGACGCGTGCGTGATCGCGGTGGTCAACGTGCTGCTGTCGCTGGCGTTGTACGGCGCCTACCGGTGGGCGGTCGCCAAAGCGGTGAAGGGAGGCGGCCGTGCTGCTGTGGACGCGGCGTAGCAAGGTTCTGCTGTGGACGGTGTTCGCCGTGCTGTTCACCGCGATCGTGCTGACGCCACTGGTGATGATCGTGCTCGCCTCACTGGCGGACGGGTGGAGCGGCGTGCTGCCGGACGCGCTCACGGTCGCCCACTACGCGGAAGCACTCTCCGGCGAGACGTTCGCGAGCCTTTCGGTCAGCGTGCAGACCGGGGTGATCGCTTCGGCGGCCGCGCTGCTGCTCGGTACCTGGGCCGCGCTCGCCGCCGAGTCCGCGCCACGCGGGGTCCGCCGGTTCGCCGACACGGTGTTCCACCTGCCGATCGCGGTGCCGTCGGTGGTGCTGGGGCTGGCCCTGCTGGTCGCGTTCAGCTCCCCGCCGCTGCTGCTCAACGGGACCCGCTGGATCGTCCTGTTGGGACACTTGATGATCCTGCTGCCGTTCTCCTACAGCACTGTTTCGGCCGCGGTGTCCAGAATGGACCCCGCGCTGGCGCAGGCCGCGGCGAGCCTCGGCGCGGGCCCGGCGCGGGTGCTGTTCCGCGTGCGGCTCCCGGTGCTGCTGCCGTCGATGTCGGCGTCGGCGAGCCTGGCGCTGGCGATGTCGATGGGAGAACTCGGCGCGACGATGATGCTGTTCCCGCCGGACTGGCGGACGCTGCCCGCGAGCGTGTTCGCGCTGACCGACCGCGGGCAGGTGTTCCTCGCCTCGGCGAGCACGGTGCTGTTGCTGCTGGTGACGCTGCTGGGCGTGCTGGCGATCGGCCTCGCGCGGGGACGCGCTGCACATCGGTGAGAACGGCGTGCAACCCGATCGCGGGCCCGCTCCGTCTTCACGGGCATGAGGTACACAGCGAAGTTGGCCGGTGCGGGACTCGTCCTGATCGCAGGGGCGGCCTGCGCCAGCCCAGCAGCAGTCAGCCCACCGCCCGCCTCGGGACCCGCCGCGAGCCAGCCCGGCACGACGGTTCCCGAACAACCGCCGGTGCCCAAGCCGTCGCCGAAACCCGGTTCGCAGCCGCCGCCGTCGAAGGTCGGCAAGCCGGTACCGCCGCAGCAGCTCGACGCGAAGGCGCTGCCCGCGGGGTTCCCGCGCGACGTCGCCGTCGGGCCCGACGGCAAGACCGTGATCGTCCGCGCCGAGGAAGGCGGCTGCGGGCACGCCACCGTCGAAGCCAAGGAGCAGACACCGCAACGCGTGGTGCTGAACCTGGTCGAGACCACGGCGCAGACGCACAAGATGTGCACCATGGACATCCGCTACCCGGTGGTCAGCACCCAGCTGGCCGACCCGCTCGGCACCCGCACCCTGGTGCTGACGAGCGAGCAGCGCAAGCAGTAGCTACTCTCCAGTAATGAGCAAGCGGCAGATCTCGGTGACCAGAACGATCGCGACAACGCCGGAGAAGATCTTCGAGCTGCTGGCCGATCCGGCCCAGCACCCGCTGATCGACGGCTCCGGCACGGTGCGGGCCGCCCGCGACGGCGGCCCGCACCGCCTCGCGCTGGGGGCGAAGTTCGGCATGGACATGAAAATGGGCGCGCCGTACAAGATCCAGAACACCGTCGTCGAGTTCGAAGAGAACCGGCTCATCGCCTGGCGCCACTTCAACGGCCACCGCTGGCGCTGGGCGCTCGAACCCGCGGGCGAGGTCGGCACCGAGGTGACCGAGACGTTCGACTGGTCCACCGCCCGCTTCCCGTTCCTGATCGACATCAGCTTCTTCCCGAAGAAGAACAAGCAGGGCATCGAACGGTCGCTGGAGCGCCTCGACCGGATGTTCCCCGCCTGATCCCGCTCAACGCACTGAAGGTGGCTTTCAGGGCATCTACCGCCCCGAAAGCCACCTTCAGGGCACGAGCGGAGCCAACCGTCCACAAAGGAACGCGCGCTCGGCTTCGTTGTCCGTCAAGGCGAGTGCGCGTTCGTACTCCGCGGCCGCTTCCGGCGCCTTTCCCAGCCGTCGCAACAGATCGGCTTTGGCGGCGGGAAGGTAGCGGTAGCCCGCCAGCCTGCCGTCGCGTTCGAGCGCCTCGATCTCGGCCAGTGCGGGTTCGGCGCCCTCGGTCATCGACAGCGCGACGGCTCGGTTCAGCGCGACCACGGGGGAGGGCCACACCTTCAGGAGTTCGTTGTACAGCACCAGTATCTGCGGCCAGTCGGTGTCCGCATAGGACGGTGCGGAGGCGTGCAGCGACGCGATCGCGGCCTGCAAAGCGAACCGGCCGGGACCGCCGCCGCGCAGTGCTCCCACGACGAGTTCGTGGGCTTCGGCGATGGCGTCGGCATCCCACGCCGAACGGTCCTGCTCTTCCAGGAGCAGCAGACGGCCGTCTTCGGCGGTGCGGGTGGCGCGGCGGGCGTGGTTGGCCAGCAGCAGCGCGAGCAGGCCGCGGACCTCGCGCTCGGCGGGGAGCAGAGCGTGCAGCAGGCGTGCCAGGTCGAGCGCGTGTTCGGCGATGCCGGTCCTGGTCAGCTCCGGCCCGGTCGGCGCCGTGTGCCCGGTGGTGAACAGCAGGTGGATCACGGTGAGCGCGGCGTCCACGCGGGCGGGCAGTTCGGCGGCACCCGGCATCCGGAACGGGATGCCCGCCGCCGCGATCTTCTTCTTCGCCCTGGTGATCCTGGCCGCCATGGTCGGCTCCGAGACCAGGAACGCCTTCGCGACGTCCGGCGTGGCCACCCCGCACACCACCCGCAGCGTGAGCGCCACCTGCGCCTCGAACGCGAGCGCGGGGTGGCAGCACAGGAAGACCAGCCGTAGCCGGTCGTCGTGGGCCTCGGCGTGCTGTTCCGGTTCGACCAGCAGATGCAGCTTGGACCGCAGCGTCCGCGCCCGGCGCAGCGCGTCCATCGCGTTGTGCCGGGCGGCGACGGTCAGCCACGCGCCCGGTTTCGACGGCACGCCACCGCGCGACCAGTCCGCGAGCGCGGCGGCGTAGGCGTCCTGGACACATTCCTCGGCGAGATCGAGATCGCGGGTGACGCGCACCGTCGCGGCGAGCACGGCGGCCCACTCGTGACGATGCGCGTCCGCGACCGCCTGCACGGCGTGGTTCACACGCCGAGCACCGGCCGCACCTCGACGGCGCCGTCCATGATCGGGAGCAGCTTGCCGACGGCGATCGCGGTGTCGAGGTCTTCGGCCTCCACCACGAAGAACCCGGCGAGCACTTCCTTCGTTTCGAGGAACGGCCCGTCGGTGACCATCCCTCCCTTGTGGATGGTCCGCGCGGTCGAGACGGGTTCGAGCCCCTGTTCGTTGACCACGGTGGCGCCCAGCGCGGCGATCTTTTCGCCCGCGCTGATGTTGGCTTCCATCACCTCGGGCGGGATGTCGGCGACGCCGCCGGGGAGCTCCTTTTCGTAGATCAGGATCGCGTACTGCGGCATGGTTTCCCGTCCCCTCACCAGTTTCCCGTCTCCGGTCCTATCGCACCGTACGTCAGCTCACCGTCGCGCGCGTGCGTGGTGACCACGACGCCGGTCGCCGAGGTCTCGGTGCCGACGAGCCGGAACCTCGCCGGGATCGTGCCGTCGGCGAAGAGCCGCCGTCCCGAGCCGAGGAGCACCGGGAACGTGGAGAGCCGGATCTCGTCGACGAGGTCGTGCCGCAACAGGGTCTGGACCAGCCCGATGCTGCCGTGCACTTGGATCTCGCCGTCCACGCTCGCCTTGAGCTTGCCGACCGCTTCGGCGACGTCACCGGTGAGCAGCGCGGAGTTCTGCCACGACACGGTGTCCAGCGTCCGCGACGCCACGTACTTCGGCATGCCGTTCAGCTTCGCCCCGACCCGGTCGTCCGGTTCGGCGAGCGGCCAGCTGGCGGCGAAGATGTCGTAGGTGCGCCGTCCGAGCAGCAACGCGGCGCCCCGCTCGGTGCGCGCCGCGATCCGCTCGATCATCTCCTCGTCGAAATGCGGTACCGCCCAGCCACCGTGCCGGAACCCGTCGCTGGTGTCCTCCTCCGGGCCGCCGGGGGCCTGCGCGACACCGTCCAGTGACGTCAACTCCATCAGCATCAAGGTGCCCATGTCGTTCCTCTCGTTCGTGACGGCGCCGGGGATCGGCGCCGTCACGAACTACGGCGAACGAACGGGCCGCCGATCGACAGCGGCGGCGGAGGAAATCAGCGGAAGCTGATCTGCAGCACGGGTTCCGAGGTGGCTTCGAAGAAGTCGTTGCCCTTGTCGTCGATGACGATGAAGGCGGGGAAGTCCTCGACCTCGATCTTCCACACGGCTTCCATGCCCAGCTCGGGGTATTCGAGCACGTCGACCTTCTTGATGCAGTCCTGCGCGAGGCGCGCGGCCGGGCCGCCGATCGAGCCGAGGTAGAAGCCGCCGTGCTCGCGGCAGGCCGCGGTGACCTTCTTCGACCGGTTTCCCTTGGCGAGCATGACCAGCGACCCGCCCGCGACCTGGAACTGCTCGACGTAGGAGTCCATGCGCCCCGCGGTGGTCGGCCCGAACGAGCCCGACGCGTAGCCGTCCGGAGTCTTCGCCGGACCCGCGTAGTAGACGGGGTGGTCCTTCAGGTACTGCGGCATTTCCTCGCCGGCGTCGAGGCGTTCGGCGATCTTCGCGTGCGCGATGTCGCGCGCGACGACGAGCGGCCCGGTCAGCGACAGCCGCGTCTTCACCGGCAGCTCGGAAAGCTGCGCGCGGATCTCGGCCATGGGCCGGTTCAGGTCGACGTGCACCACCTCGTCGGACAGGTCGTCCTCGGTGACCTCGGGGAGGAACCGGGCGGGATCGCGCTCCAGCTGTTCGAGGAACACGCCGTCGGCGGTGATCTTGGCCTTCGCCTGCCGGTCGGCGGAGCAGGACACCGCGATGCCGACCGGGCACGAGGCGCCGTGCCGCGGCAACCGGATCACCCGCACGTCGTGGCAGAAGTACTTGCCGCCGAACTGCGCGCCGATGCCGAACTGGCGCGTCATCTCGAGCACCTGCTGTTCGAGATCGGGGTCGCGGAAACCGTGCCCGGACGGCGAACCCTCGGTCGGCAGGTCGTCCAGGTACCGCGCCGACGCGAGCTTCGCGACCTTGAGGTTGAACTCGGCCGACGTGCCGCCGACGACGATCGCGAGGTGGTACGGGGGACAGGCGGCGGTGCCGAGGCCGCGCAGCTTCTCGTCGAGGAACTTCGCGAGCCGCTTCGGGTTCAGGACCGCCTTGGTCTCCTGGTAGAGGAAGGTCTTGTTCGCGCTGCCGCCGCCCTTGGCCATCACCAGGAACTCGTAGGACGGGTCGCCGCCGCCATCCTTGTGGTACAGCTCGATCTGCGCGGGCAGGTTCGTGCCCGTGTTGCGCTCCTCCCAGAAGTTCACCGGCGCCATCTGCGAGTACCGCAGGTTCAGCTCCTGGTACGCCTCGAACACACCCTTTGCCAGCGCGCGCTCGTCGTCACCGCCGGTGAGCACGCCTTCGCCGCGCTTGCCGATGACGATCGCGGTGCCGGTGTCCTGGCACATCGGCAGCACGCCGCCCGCCGAGATGGCCGCGTTGCGCAGCAGGTCCATCGCGACGAACCGGTCGTTCCCGCTCGCCTCGGGATCGTCGACGATCGCGCGCAGCTGGGCGAGGTGCGAAGAGCGCAGCAGGTGCTGGATGTCGGTGATCGCGGCGCGCGCGAGCGTGGTGAGCGCGGCCGGGTCGATCTCGAGGAACTTCCGGCCCGCCGCCTCCACGACCCGGACGCCGTCCGGGGTGACGAGGCGGTACTCGGTGCGGGTGTCCGTGCCGAGCGGCAGGACCTCCGTGTAGTCGAACGGGGTGGTGGTGGCGTCAGTCACTGCGCGGGCTCCCTTGCACGCGATCGGAGAACACCCGACGGTACCGAACGCGGCACGCGCAGATAGCGGAAGGCCGGGCCCACCCCGACGGACCCGACCTTCCGGGGAAAGCGGCACAGGTGCGAGCACCCTGCCGCGAAGACTTTCCGCCCTAGTAGACGGAGCAACGGCCCAGACCGTTGCATCCGACCGTCCCGTGACCTAGGTCATAAGTCAACGCGGCCGAACGGGTGGCTCAGCTGGCGTACGCGCGGAGCCGGTCGGCCCGCTCGCCCTGGCGCAGTTTGGACATGACCTCGCGCTCGATCTGGCGCACGCGCTCGCGCGACAGGCCGAAGTGCTTGCCGATCTGGTCCAGCGTGCGGGGCTGCCCGTCGTCGAGGCCGTAGCGCAGCCGGATCACGTGCTGCTCGCGGTCGTCGAGGGTGGCGAGCACGCGGCGCAGGTCGTCCTGCAGCAGGCCCGAGATGACCGCGCTCTCCGCATCGGTGGCTTCGGAGTCCTCGATGAAGTCACCGAGCGGCGCGTCCTCCTCGGTGCCCACCGGCATGTCCAGGCTTACCGGGTCGCGCGCGTGGTCGAGCAGGTCGGAGACCTTCTCCGCGGCGATACCGGATTCGGCGGCCAGCTCCTCGTTCGTGGCCTCGCGGCCGAGCTGCTGGTGCAGGTCGCGCTTGATCCTGGCGAGCTTGTTCACCTGTTCCACCAGGTGGACCGGCAGCCGGATGGTGCGCCCCTGGTCGGCCATCCCCCTGGTGATGGCCTGGCGGATCCACCAGGTGGCATAGGTCGAGAACTTGAACCCCTTGGAGTAGTCGAACTTCTCCACCGCGCGGATCAGACCCAGGTTCCCCTCCTGGATCAGGTCGAGCAGCGGCATCCCCCGGCCGGTGTAGCGCTTCGCGAGCGACACCACCAGGCGGAGGTTGGCCTCCAGCAGGTGGTTCTTCGCGACGTGGCCGTCGCGCACCAGCGCGGACAGCTCGGAACGGCGCTTCGGCGTGAGGTTCTCCGCGGTGTCGAGCATGTGCGCGGCGAAGACGCCCGCCTCGATGCGCTTGGCCAGCTCGACCTCGTCGGCCGCGGTCAGCAGCGCGGTCTTGCCGATGCCGTTCAGGTACACGCGGACCAGGTCGGCTGCGGGGCTTTGGGCGTCGAGATCCGCACTCTCGGCCGGAAGTGTGGTTATGCTGGAATCGAGTGCGGGCTCGGTGGCTTGCTTCGGGACCGTTCGCTGGCGGATCCCGCGAGTCTCGCGCTCGAGAGTCTGGACGGACATGTACTGCCTCCCCGGTCACGGGCTGACGTGGTGGAGTCACGTCGGCTGTGCTTCGCGAACCGCTGCCTGTGGAGTGCCTCGGTTCACGACCCCAGCTTTCGCGGCTGGTTACTTCGGTCAACGCGAGTGGATGCGAAATCGTTCCCGCGTTCCCGATGAAGATGACGGCCCTGCCCTGGTATCGGTTGCTCGACCAAAGCTGAGGTTTTCCTGAGAGAGCCGTCACCGTGAGCCAAGGCACGCCAACGGATAGCGGTCCTTGCCGCGACCGTGGTCTAGACGAACTGTGGTCTAGACCTCTTTAGAGTTCGAGCAGAACGGTGAACGGGCCGTCGTTCACGCTGTGCACGGCCATCATGGCGCCGAATTCCCCGGTTTCCACGCGCGCGCCGCGTTCGCGGAGGGCGGACACGACGGCGTTCACGATCGGTTCAGCGATCTCGGGGCGCGCCGCCGCGGTCCACGACGGACGCCTGCCTTTCCTGGTCTCTCCGTAGAGTGTGAATTGACTCACCACGAGTAGTGGCGCACCCTTCGTGGCACAGGATTCCTCTTCGCGAAGAATGCGCAGTTCGTGCAGTTTCCTGGCCATCGTGGTGACCTTGGTCTCGGTGTCGTCAGCGTGCACGCCGAGGAGCACCAGCAGACCCGGCTCGGCGATCTCGCCGACCGTCGCGCCGCCGACCGTCACGCGGGCCTCGGTCACGCGTGCCACGACCGCGCGCATCAGGCGGGCACCACCATTCCGTGCCGCACCAGCTCCCTGATCATCGGCAGCGCGGCGTCGGCGAGTTCGTCTTCGTCCTGCCCGTGCGCGACCGCGAGCAGGGAGATCAGGTCCGTCAGCGGCAGCGCGCCCCGGCAGCCCGCGAGCAGCGCCGCGGCCAGTTCGTCGACCTCGTGCTGCCAGCCGGGCCCATCCGTGCGGTGGAGCCTGCGCACCGACGTTTCCCAGCCCTCGTCACCGGGGGTGTCCACGCGCTCCAGCAACACCGTCGGCGGGACCAGGAACGGCGTGTCGAGCAACCCGTCCGCGTTCGCCCGCAGCCACGCGACGCGGTCGAGCCAGTTCGCGGCCTCCGCGCCGAGCGGGTCGTCGTAGGCCTGGCGGAGGTCCTCGCAGACGATCGTGGGTGCCGCGCTCATGCCGTCGTCCCGGCGCAGGGTGACGAAACCGAAGCCGATGCCCTCGACGTCGTTGCCGTCGAACCAGTCGAGCCAGGCGCCCGCCTTCGCCCTGCCCTGCGGCGACTTCGGGTCGATTCCCGCGTCGCGAAGCCAAGTTCCGACGTACAGGGCGGGGTCGGCGATGTCGCGCTGCACGAACCACGCGTCGGTCCCGGCGGGCAGCCACCGCGCTACCCGGTCGCCCCAGTCCTCGCCGCGCACGTGCAGCCAGGACGCGAGGAGCTGGCCGGTGCCGCCGTCGGTGAGGAACCCGGGCAGCTGCCGCACCACGAGCGCGCTCGCGTCGTCACCGGCGAGGCCGGAGTCGCGGTAGGTGTAGTCGACCCTCGGCGGCCCGACCACGAACGGCGGATTGCACACGATCTGGTCGAACCGCCGCCGCGCGACCGGTGCGAACCACTCGCCCCGGAGCAGTTCGACGTCCAGCTCGTTGAGCAGGAAGGTCGCCTTCGCGAGCGCCAGCGCGCGGGCCGAGACATCGGTCGCGGTCACCTTCGCGGCGTGCCGCGAAGCGTGCAGGGCCTGGACTCCGTTCCCGGTGCCGACATCGAGCAGGGTGCCGATCGGACGCCTGCTGGTCGCCCTGATCAGGCTCAGCGACGCCTGCCCGACGCCGAGCACGTGATCGGCGGGCACTTCGCCGCCGAGCTGATCGGAGTCGAGGTCGGACAGGACCCACCAGAACCCTTCCTCGTCCCCGTGCGGGCGCAGGTCGAGGCCCGCGCGCACGCCATCGGAACCGGCGCGGAGCAGGCCGACGCCGATCGCGTCGGCGAAGGGCACCGGCGACAGCGCCGCGGCCGCCTCGGCTTCGCGCACGCCGTCGCCGAGGAGGAACAGCCGGATGAGCGTCCCCAGTTCACCCGCGTCCCGTGTCGCGCGAACGGCGGGCTCGGGTTCGCCGCGGCCCAGCGCGGCATGCGCCTGCCCGCCGAGCACGTCGACCACGCCGTCGGCCGTGTAACCGGTGCGGAACAGGGCTTCGCGCAGACGCGCGCACAGATCGGGCGAAAACTCGGGTTGCACAGTGCTCACGGCTCCTCCGCTGAGAAACGCGCGTCGTCGGTGGTCACGGGCGATCATGCTGCCACGATGGAGAAGTGACACCTCAACGCCGCGCCGCCGTCCTCGCCCCGCTCGAGTCGAAACTCGCCGATCTCGAAGCCCTTTACCTCGACCTGCACCGGAATCCGGAGCTGTCGTTCGCCGAAACGCGGACGGCAGCCGAGCTGGCGCGCCGCCTCGAAGCCTCGGGGTACGAGGTGCACACCGGGATCGGCGGGACCGGTGTGCTGGGCGTGCTGCACAACGGCACCGGCCCGACGGTGCTGCTGCGCGCCGACATCGACGCGCTGCCCGTCGAGGAGAAGACCGGGCTCGAATACGCGAGCACGGTCCGCGCGACCGGTGACGACGACACCGAGGTGCCGGTCATGCACGCCTGCGGGCACGACATGCACGCCACCTGGCTCAGCGGTGCGGCCGATCTGCTTGCGGCCGGCCGCTCCGAATGGTCCGGCACCGTGCTCGTGGTGTTCCAGCCGGGGGAGGAGAAGGGAATCGGCGCCGCGCGCATGGTCGCCGATGGCGTGTTCTCGCACGCGGGCAAGCCGGACGTGGTGCTCGGCCAGCACGTCGTGCCCGGCCCGGCGGGCTGGGTGCTGACGCGGCCGGGCGTGCTCATGGCCGCGACCGACGCGCTGCGGATCACCTTGCACGGCAAGGGCGGGCACGGTTCGCGGCCGGAAACCACGGTCGACCCCGCGGTGCTCGCCGCGTCCGTGGTGCTGCGCCTGCAGACGATCGTGTCCAGGGAGGTTTCGGCGACGGAGTCCGCCGTCGTCACCGTCGGATCGGTCCACGTCGGCACCGCGCACAACATCATCGCCGACCACGCGACCCTCGAGGTCAACATCCGGACCTTCGACGAACAGGTGCGGGCACGCGTCGTCACCGCGGTGGAGCGGATCGTGCACGGCGAGGCGGTCACCGCGGGATCACCGAAGAGCCCCGACATCGAGCACATCGGCACCTTTCCGGTGACCTCCAACGACGAAGCGGCGACGGCCGCGCTTTCCGCCGCGTTCGGCGAGCACTTCGGCCCGGAGCGGTCGATGGAGGCACCGCTGGTCACCGGCAGTGAGGACTTCAGCGAGTTCGGCCGCGCCGTCGGGGTGCCGTCGGTGTTCTGGCTGGTCGGCGGGATGGACGCGGAGAAGGTGATCGCCGCGATGACCGCGGGACGGTTCGAATCGGACATCCCGTCCAACCACTCGCCGTTGTTCGCGCCGGTGCTCCACCCGACGCTCTCGACCGGCGTGGAAACGCTTGTGGTGGGCGCGTTGCAGTGGCTCGCGGCGCGGTGAAACCCGCCCCGCTGTCCTTCCGTCCGGGGGAGTGGGACGATGGAGTGCAGGAGGTGATGTCGTGAGCGAGCGGGCATCCGAATCGCGGGACGTCACCCCGGTGCTGATCACCGAGGCCGCCCCTTCCTACGACGAGCAGTTCGCTGCGCGCAAGCGCAAGTACATGCTCATGATGGGGCTGCGCTTCCCGTGCCTCATCCTGGCCGGGATCTTCTACCACACCTGGTGGCTCGCGCTCGGGTTCATCGTGCTGTCGGTGCCGCTGCCCTGGATGGCGGTGTTGATCGCGAACGACCGGCCGCCGCGCAAGTCGGAGAAGATGAGCGGCTACCAGCGCGAGGCGAAGGCGATCGAGAGCCGCGGTCACCAGGTCATCGACGGCGGCTGACTCCGGACTTGTGCCTGCCCCGAAGGTGGCTTTCGGGGACGTAGATGCCCCGAAGGTCACTTTCGGGGCACCGGCCTCAGCTGCTCAGGTCGTAGATCGTGGTGCCGTCGATGGTGGTGGCGGGGTAGTTCCGCGCCACCCAGTCGGCGATCTGCTGTGCGGCATCGCTTCCCGAGCTTTCACCGCGCATCGAACCGGGAAAACCCATACCGTCGCCGACGAAGTAGTGGATCTGTCCATTGTGGACGTACGATTGGAACTGCGCGAGCGTCGGTGCGGGGTCGGTGCCGTTGAAGCCGCCGACGGCCATCACGGGCAGGCCGGTGGAGAGCTGGTACCCCGCCGCGGAGTTCGATCCGACGGTCGCCGCGGCCCAGGTGTAGCGGCTGCCGTCGGTGCTCAGCAGCGCCGCTAGCCGCGGGCTGGTTTCGCTGGTGCCCAGCAGGCCACCGGGGCCGCCGCGCAAACCACCCCGCCCGCCGGGCGAACCGCCCCGCGTGTCCGGTCCCGCGGACGGGATCGCCCCGGAGTGCGCGGTCGCGGCGGTGGCGACCGTGTACGCGCCGGTGCCGAGCAGGGCCAGCACGAGTGCGAACGCGGCGATCCCGTGCCGCATCGCGCGCGGTACACGGTCGGCGAAGAGCAACAGCGCCGCGGCAACCAGTCCGCCGACGAGGACCGTCGGCGCGAGCCACAGCAGCCAGGACGACGAGCCGAGCACGAAGTACGCCGTCAGCGCGGTCAACGCGACCGCGGCGGCGAGCACACCGGAGGCGATCGGATCGTGCCTCCGCCGCCACAGCGCGACGGCGCCGATGCCGACCGGTGCCGCGATCGCGGGCGCGAGCGCCACCGTGTAGTAGGGGTGGATGATCCCGCCCATGTAGCTGAACACCGCGGCCGTGACGGCCAGCCAGCCGCCCCACAGCACCAGCGCGGCGCGCGCGGTCCCGGTCCGCGGGGAACGACGGGTGAACCACAGCCCGGCCACCACGAACAGCACCGCGGCGGGCAGCAGCCAGGCGATCCCGCCCGCCATCTCCGCCCCGAACAGCCGGGACCAGCCGGTCGCGCCCCAGCCGCGGCTCGCGCCACCGCCGACGCTGCCGACCTCGTCGCCGGTGATCCGGCCGAACCCGTTGTAGCCGAAGGCGAGTTCCCACAGGCTGTTCGTCTGCGAACCGCCGATGAACGGCCGGTCGGCGGCGGGCCACACCGCGACGAGCGCCAGGTACCAGCCCGCCGAAACGGCGACGGCGGCCGCGGCGACGGCGAGGTGCCCTAGCCGTTTCCCGAACGAGACGGGCGCCGCGATCAGGTACGCCGCCGCGAACGCGGGCAGCACGAGGAAAGCCTGCAACATCTTCGCCAGGAACCCGAATCCGATCGCGATCCCGGCGAACGCGAGCCATCTCGGGCTCGCCTTCTCCAGCGCGCGTACCACGCAGTAGGCCGCCGCGACGAGCAGGAGCACGAGCAGCGCGTCGGGATTGTTGAAGCGGAACATGAGCGCGGCCGCGGGAGTGCAGGCGAGCACGGCACCCGCGAGGATTCCCGCGGCGGGCCCGGATGTCCGGCGTACCGCGGCGAACAGCAGCCACACCGAGCCGACGCCCATCAGCGCCTGCGGCGCCAGGATGCTCCACGAGCTCACCCCGAACAGGCGGGTGGACAACCCCGTCACCCACAGCGCCCCGGGTGCTTTGTCCACCGTGATCGAGTTGGCCGCGTCGGTCGAGCCGAACAGCCAAGCCTTCCAGCTCTGGCTCGCCGCTTGCGACGTCGCCGAGTAGAACGCGTTCGCCCAGCCCGAAGCGCCGAGGTCCCACAGGTAGAGCACCGCGGTGGCGAGCAGGAGCCCGCACAGCGCGGGGGCGACCCACACCGGTCGTGTCGTGACTTCTTCGGCTGGTGACGACGCGCGGTGCGCGAGGATGCT
This sequence comes from Amycolatopsis sp. CA-230715, assembly GCF_018736145.1. Taxonomy (GTDB): domain Bacteria; phylum Actinomycetota; class Actinomycetes; order Mycobacteriales; family Pseudonocardiaceae; genus Amycolatopsis. Next base: position 870,757 of record NZ_CP059997.1, on the reverse strand, counting down.
CATTGAGCCAGCGTCGCGATCCGACCTTGGCCGTCGTTGTGCCCCGGCTGTGCGCCCGCTGTGCGCGGGAGGCGGACCTCGAAGCGGGTCAGGCCCGGCTCGCTCGTCGCGGTCACCGTGCCGTGGTGCGCCACCACGACCGCGGCGACGATCGCCATCCCGAGCCCGGTGCTTCCCGCGGCGCGCGAGCGCGACGAATCGCCGCGCGCGAACCGTTCGAACACGCTCGGCAGCACAGCGGGATCGATACAGGGGCCGTCGTCCGTCACGGTCAGCACGACCTCGTCGCCGGAGAGCGCGAGCGCGGTCGTGATCGTCGTTCCCGGCGGGGTGTGGGTCCTGCCGTTGGACAGGAGGTTGGCCAGGATCTGGTGCAGCCGCTGGACATCCCCGCTCACGACAACAGGATCGCGGGGTAGCGCGAGCACCCATTCGTGCGCGGGCCCGGCGATCCGTGCGTCCCCGACGGCATCGGTCGCCAGTCGTGACAAGTCCACATCGGACAGTTCGAGCGGGCGCCCTTGGTCGAGCCTGGCGAGCAGGAGCAGGCCTTCGACGAGGCTCGTCATCCGGTCCGCTTCGGACTCGATGCGGCCGATCGCATGGGCGAGTCCGGGGGACAGCTCCGGCTGCCTTCCCGCCAGCTCCGCGAACCCCCTGATGGCCGCGAGCGGCGTGCGCAGTTCGTGGCTCGCGTCGGCGACGAACCGCCGGACCCGCAGCTCGTTTTCGTGCCGCGCGGACAGCGCGTCGCCGACGTGGCCGAGCATTCGGTTGAACGCGGCGCCGACCTGGCCGATCTCCGTGCGCGGATCGGCGTCCGGCACGCGTTCGGACAACGCCACCTCGCCGCGGTCCAGCGGCAGTCCGGCGACAACGGTCGCGGTGGCCGCCATGCGGTCGAGCGGGCGCAGCGTCCGGCGCACCGCCGCCGCGCCGGCGAACCCGGTGCCGAACACCACGGCGGCCGCGACCCCGCCGAAGATCAGGCCGACGGTGAGCAGCGTGTCGTGGACGCCGCTGAGGGGGAGCCCGGTGACGATGGCCCCGTCCGGTACCGGGATCGAGGTCAGGCGGTAGTCGCCGAGCGCGCCGAGCGACTGCGTGCGCGGGCGCCCGTCACGGGGGAGCGCGGTGAGCGCGCCCGCCGTGTCCGCGTCGAGGCCTTGGCGTTCCCCGCGTGCCGAAAGTGTTGCCGCGTCGAGGATCCTGCCGTCCTTGACGCGCGCGTTGAGCGTGCCCGAGGCCTGCCCCGGCGCGTCGAGGGGATCTCCGTGGTCGTCGCTGAACGCGGTGGCGCGCAGGGTCGCCGCCGCCAGCCGTTCGTCGACCTGGCGGGTCAGGAACGCGCCGAGCGCGAACTCGCTGACCACGCCGATGAGCACGCACGCCAGCGCCAGCAGCACGACGAGCGCGGCGGTCAGCCTCGTTCGCAGCGGCCACGCGCGTGGCCGCCCGGCCCGCGGTTCCATGCCGTCCATGCTGAGGCGGGTTGGTGTGGGCGCGGTGTGGACGGGCTGTGCGCGAGCTGTGGACGCCGGGTTGTTTTCCGCTCAGCAGAGCGGAAAACGCTCGTAGCGCACCGCGGCGGGTTCCACGAGGTGTTCTTCGAGGACGGAGCGAGCGAGTTCGGTGAGCCCTTGCGGCGCGCACACGAACCACTCGTCCACGGTCACCGGGTGTGGCCTACCCAGTGCCGCCCTGGTGCTCCGTCAGTCGCCGAGGATCGGTGCAAGCCGTTGCAGCACCCACGCCGAACACCACCGGGACTCGCTGTCCTTCGGGTCGATTACCGACTTCGCGAGCCGCGCGGCCAGTGCGGACGCCTCCGGTGCCGTTCGGGGGTCGTCCGCCACCGCCAGCGCTGTGCTCCATTCCCATTGCATGAGCCTGGAGACTTCGGAAGCCACGCACAGCCGACGGACTTTCGGGTCCGTCTCAAGGATCTCGGCGACCAGCTCGGCGTTACGGCGTCCTGGCAGGAAGCCGATGATCGATACCGAGTTCGCGCGGAGCGTGCTTGTTTTGCCTTCCTTCGCCCAGTGCCGGAAGTTCTCTATCCCGGCGTCTCCAAGTAGCGGCGTCACTGCCACATCGATGGTGTTCGACGTCGGGCCCTCGCCGAAGATGCTCGGATCTCCGGCTTCGACGGCTTCCCGGATCTGTTCCAGATGCACATCGTCGTGGATCTTGCGGAGTCGTGGGTGAGTGATGTCGCGTCGGCGCATACCTGCTCCTAACACCTGTTCGTAGGCCGCGATCACGTCAGGGGTAGCCGGGCGGACGCCGGTCTCAACCTGTCCGGCGAGGCTCAGCAGAGCGGAAAGCGCTCGTAGCGCACCGCGGCGGGTTCCACGAGGTGTTCTTCGAGGACGGAGCGAGCGAGTTCGGTGAGCCCTTGCGGCGCGCACACGAACCACTCGTCCACGGTCACCGGGTGCAGGCGCGATTCCAGCAGCGTGCGCAGCCTTGTCTCGGTCAGCCGTCCCCGGTGGTACTCCTCGTCGGACACGGCGAGCGCTTCGGCGACCACGTCGGCGCGTTTCGGCGCGCGGGCGCGGTGCAGGTCCGGGTCCCGGTCGTCGGTCCGGTAGTGCAGGATCCGCACCCGTCCGTCGGCGCCGTCAGCGAGCGCGGTCAGCTCGTCGGCGAACATCGTGCTCGCGCCGCTCCGGTTGACGTACAGCAGCGTGAACCTGCTCTGCGGCTCGTCGGCGAGCACGGCCGCCAGCACCGGGAGGACCGCCGTGATCCCGGATCCCGCCGCGAGGCCGACGTAGTGCTTCGCAGCGCCGGGATCGGTGGTGAGCGTGAACCGGCCGGTACCGGCCCGTACCGCGAGCCGGTCGCCCGACCGGAGATCCTCGAAGGCGGGCCCGTCCTCGGATTCCCGCACCGCGATCGTCAGCGCGCCGGGCTCGGACGGGCACGGCGCGTACGTCCGGTGCCCGCCACCGGTCGCGGGGCGCACCACGACCTGCCTCGCGGGGCCCGCGGAAAACTCGGCGCGCAGATCGGGCGGCACCGCCAACCGGACCGACGTGGCGCCCGCGGCGATCCGCCGCACCTCCGAGACGACGAGTTCGTGGAAACGGCCCGCCGCCGCGGGCGGCGCCGGGGCGGTGGCCTGCCGGTGGCAGGGGACCCCCGGTTTCCGGTGGTGCTTCCGGAACCGGTCGCGGTAGGCCTCGACCGGGGAGCGGCGCGGGCGGACGGGCTCGCGCCGAGGCCCGCGGAAGACGTACCAGCCGAACGCCGCCGCGCCGAGCCGCTGCGGCAGCAGGTACAGCAGCACCAGCTCGGGACCGTGGCCCGCGGCCGCGATCGTGCCCAGCGTGCCCAGCAGGACGAGGGTGAACGCGGCCGTTTCGACGATCTCGGCACGGGGCCGCCCGGACCGCTTCGGCAGGTACCGGCCGAGGTAGACGAGGTCGATCGCGAGCCACCGCGCGAGCAGCAGCCACCACCGCACATCCGGCCGCCACGCCGCGGGCACCGCGCCCGCGGCCAGCGCGCGGTGCTGTTCCATGTGCACGAACCGGAACGCCGGGAACGAGCCGCACGTCACGACGAACGGCATCGCCAGCCTGCCGAGGGTGTCGTTCACCCAGGTGAGCTTGCCGCTGGCGTGGTGGAGGGAGTCGTGGGCGACGACGATCATCGCGATCGTGGCGAGCGACTGCATCGGGATCGTCGCCCAGTACGGCAGGACGTCGGCGAGCGCGAGCAGGAGCGCGCACGACCACACCGCGAAACCGGCGCCGAACACCGCGACGGCCGAGACCGAGACCGGCGCCGGCGAGGCGTGCGCGCTGGCCCCGCCCCGGGGGCGGACACGGGCTCGGCGACGCGTGTCGACGACCGACATGGCGGACCTGGCTCCTCGCGCGGGGACCCCCGGGTGACGGGGATTTCTGAGAAGAAGGTAGGCATCGGGTCGCGGGTTGTAAACCAGAACGACGCCCCGAGCCAGGCCGGACGAGCCGCTGGCCTAGACTCGGGCGTCCCGGTCTCAACCTGACCAGGCATCATCCGAAATCTTTACGCTCGAGGAGAATACGTTGAAGAGCACCGTCGAGCAGCTCAGCCCGACGCGAGTCAAGATCAATGTCGAGGTGCCGTTCGACGAGCTGAAGCCGAACTTCGACCGCGCTTACCGCAAGATCGCCCAGCAGGTGCGCATCCCCGGCTTCCGTCCCGGCAAGGCACCCGCTCGCGTGCTGGAAAGCCGGATCGGCCGCGCGCCGGTGCTCGACGAGGTCGTCAACGAGGTCATCCCGGCCAAGTACATGGAGGCCGTGCGCGCCGAGGAGCTGCGCGCACTCGGCCAGCCGGAGTTCGAGGTGACCAAGCTCGAGGACCGCGAGGTGCTCGAGTTCACCGCCGAGGTGGACGTCCGCCCCGAGATCACCCTGCCGGACTTCGACGGCATCACGGTCAGCGTCGACGACGTCGAGCTAACCGACGCCGAGGTCGACGAGCAGCTCGACGAGCTGCGCGCGCGGTTCGGCACGCTGACCGGTGTCGAGCGGCCCGCGGAGAACGGCGACTTCGTTTCGATCGACCTCGCCGCGACCGTCGACGGGAACGCCGTCGAAGAGGCGTCGACCACCGGGCTGTCCTACGAGATCGGTTCCGGCCAGCTCGTCGACGGCATCGACGACGCGATCATCGGCGCCGAGGCCGGCGAGACCAAGACCTTCACCACCCAGCTCGTCGCGGGCGAGTACGCGGGCAGGGATGCCGAGGTCACGGTGACCGTGCAGTCGGTCAAGCAGCGCGAGCTGCCCGAGGCCGACGACGAGTTCGCCCAGCTGGCCAGCGAGTTCGACACGCTCGACGCGCTGAAGGACGACCTGCGCGAGCGCCTCGGCCGCGTCAAGAAGATGCAGCAGGGGGTGCAGGCGCGGGACAAGATCCTCGAGCAGCTCCTCGACAGCACCGAGGTCCCGCTGCCGGAGAAGGTCGTCGAGGGCGAGATCGAGAACCGCAAGCACGACGCGGTGCACCCGTTCGACCACGACGAGGACGCCTTCGCGAAGGCGCTCGAGGCCGACGGCAAGACCCTCGACGAGTTCAACGCCGAGGTCAAGGAGGAGTCGGAGAAGGCGGTCCGCACGCAGCTGCTGCTGGACACCATCGCCGACGAGGAGCAGACCCAGGTCAACGACGGCGAGCTGACCGAGCGGATCATCTACCAGGCGCAGCGCTTCGGCGTCAGCCCCGACGAGTACGTCCAGCGCGCCCAGCAGTCCGGCCAGCTGTCGGCGATCTTCGCCGACGTCCGCCGCGGCAAGGCGCTGGCGTCGGTGGTGCGGAAGGCGACCGTGACCGACGCGTCCGGGACCGCCGTGGACCTCGAGGAGCTGTTCGGCAAGGACGAGGCCGAGACCCCTTCGGGTGACGCGGAAGAGACTCAGGTCACCGAGGTCGAGGGAACAGTCTCCGACAAGTAAAGCTCTCAGCGAACTTGGGCGGTGTCAGGCATTCTGCACCGCCCAAGTTCGTTAGGGTCGATGGCAAGATCCAGTGAATCCGAGCTGGGAAAGACACACCGTGGCTCCCGTGGTCCGGGTGCCACAAGCGGCGAAAAGGCAGGCAGACGTGACGCAGCACATGCCCGAGGCGCGGACCAGCACCGCGGGGCTCAACCTGACCGACTCGGTATTCGAGCGGCTGCTCCAGGAACGCATCGTCGTGCTCGGGTCCGAGGTCAACGACGAGGTGGCGAACCGGATCACCGCACAGCTGTTGCTGCTGGACGCCGATGACTCCGAGTCCGACATCACCTTCTACATCAACTCGCCCGGTGGCTCGGTGCCGTCGGGCTTCGCCATCTACGACACGATGCAGCTGATCAAGGCCGACGTGGCCACCTACGCGATGGGCATGGCCGCCTCCATGGGGCAGTTCCTGCTCTCCTCGGGCACGCCGGGCAAGCGGTACTCGCTGCCGCACGCGCGCATCCTGATGCACCAGCCCTCGTCCGGGATCAGCGGTACCGCGTCGGACATCGCGATCCAGGCCGACCTGTTCAACAAGTGGAAGCGGGAACTGGCCAAGATCACCGCGGAGCAGACCGGCCAGACCGTCGAGCAGATCATCGCCGACGGCGACCGCGACCGCTGGTTCACCGCGCAGGAAGCCAAGGACTACGGCTTCGTCGACCACGTCCTCGAGCCGGGCACCTCGCCCAGGGCGAAGAACTGAGCGCGCAGGTAAGTAGGAGACCTTCACATGAGTAACTTGCACATCCCCCAGTCGCGCTACGTCCTGCCGTCGTACGTCGAGCGCACCAGCTACGGGATCAAGGAGTCGAACCCGTACAACAAGCTCTACGAAGAGCGGCAGATCATGCTCGGCGTCCAGGTCGACGACGCGTCCGCGAACGACGTGATGGTCCAGCTCCTGCACCTGGAGCACGAGGACCCCGACCGCGACATCATGATCTACATCAACTCGCCCGGCGGCTCGTTCACCGCGCTGATGGCGATCTACGACACGATGCAGTTCGTCCGCCCGGACATCGTGACCATGTGCATCGGCCAGGCCGCGTCGGCCGCGGCCGTGCTGCTCGCCGCGGGCACCCCCGGCAAGCGGCTCGCGCTGCCCAACGCCCGCGTACTGATCCACCAGCCCGCGACCGAGGGCACCTACGGCCAGGTCTCCGATCTCGAGATCCAGGCCAACGAGATCCAGCGCGTGCGGTCGCTGATGGAGGGCACGCTGGCGCACCACACCGGCAAGCCGGTGGACGAGGTCCGCAAGGACGTCGAGCGCGACAAGATCCTCACCGCCGAGCAGGCGAAGGAATACGGCATCATCGACGAGGTCGTGCCGTACCGGAAGGCGTCCGCGATCGACGTGTGATCCCGGCACGGGCGGGTGCGTGTCGACCGGCGACACGCACCCGCCCGTGGTCTAGGGTCGCTCGGGCGCCACTCGTCCGGCTCGTATGGCACTGATGCTCCCGCCCGGCGCTTCGGACGGGTACCGTCAGGGGCAGCGCTCGCCCGGCGGGCGGCGATGGCAGGTACACATTCAGGTGCGGCTTCCCGGCGCACCGGAGGGGACAGGTCAACGGTCATGGCACGGATCGGCGACGGCGGGGACCTGCTGAAGTGTTCTTTCTGCGGGAAGAGCCAGAAACAGGTCAAGAAGCTCATCGCGGGGCCCGGCGTCTACATCTGCGACGAGTGCATCGATCTGTGCAACGAGATCATCGAGGAAGAGCTGGCCGAGGCCGGTGACGTCAAGCTCGACGAGCTGCCCAAGCCCGCCGAGATCCACGAATTCCTCGAGAAGTACATCATCGGCCAGGACGACGCCAAGCGGGCGCTCGCGGTAGCGGTCTACAACCACTACAAGCGCATCCAGTCCGAGGACAAGACGGGCACGAAGGACGCCAAGGACGAGCCGGTCGAGCTGGTGAAGTCCAACATCCTGATGCTCGGTCCCACCGGGTGCGGCAAGACCTACCTCGCACAGACCCTCGCCAAGCTGCTGAACGTGCCGTTCGCGATCGCGGACGCCACGGCGCTGACCGAGGCGGGTTACGTCGGCGAGGACGTGGAGAACATCCTCCTGAAGCTGATCCAGGCCGCCGACTACGACGTCAAGCGCGCCGAGACCGGCATCATCTACATCGACGAGGTCGACAAGATCGCCCGCAAGTCGGAGAACCCGTCCATCACCAGGGACGTCTCCGGCGAGGGCGTGCAGCAGGCGCTGCTGAAGATCCTCGAAGGCACCACCGCATCGGTGCCGCCGCAGGGCGGGCGCAAGCACCCGCACCAGGAGTTCATCCAGATCGACACCACGAACGTGCTCTTCATCGTCGCCGGTGCCTTCGCCGGGCTGGAGAAGATCATCAACGAGCGCGTCGGCAAGCGCGGCCTCGGGTTCGCGGCGGAGATCAGGACCAAGGCCGAGATCGACAACAGCGACGTCTTCTCCGACACGATGCCGGAGGACCTGATCAAGTTCGGGCTCATCCCGGAGTTCATCGGGCGCCTCCCGGTCGTCGCGAGCGTGACGAACCTGGACAAGGACTCGCTCGTCCAGATCCTCACCACGCCGCGCAACGCGCTGGTGAAGCAGTACAAGAAGCTGTTCGAGCTGGACAACGTCGAGCTGGAGTTCACCAAGACCGCGCTCGAGGCGATCGCCGACCAGGCCGTGCTCCGCGGCACCGGCGCCCGCGGCCTCCGCGCGATCATGGAAGAGGTCCTGCAGCCCACCATGTACGACATCCCCAGCCGCGACGACGTGGCGAAGGTCGTCATCACGGAGCAGACCGTCCGGGAGAACGTGAACCCGACGATCGTGTCGCGCCAGCCCTCGCGCCGTCAGCGCAACGAGCGTGGTGAGAAGTCGGCATAGCGGTTTCGGGCCGCACGTGCCTGAGACCGAAGAGAAAACAGCATGAGCGCAACCCGGGTGAGCTCCGATGACGTGCAGGGCATCGGCGATCTCGCACGGCGGCTCGTCGTCGGCGCGTACCGGCGGCACCCGCGGTGGGCCAGGACCTACGCGGTCGTGGTCGGCGTGCTCGTCGTGGCATGCCTCGCCGGGGCAGGGGTCCGGTTGTCACCCCTGCCCCTCGTCCCATTGCCGCTGTTCGCCGTCGCCGCCTACGCGCAACGGCGGCTGCGCGGCGTGGGGAAGGCGCACAAGCCCCTGATGATCTGGTCCGGAGTCTTCTTCGGTGCCCTCTTCGTCGGCTTCTGGCTCATGTCCGTCATGGCCCGCCTCCTGGACCCCACCGGCACCTGAAGATAATTCGCGCGGTTTGTCAGCTCGTGTGGGCTGGTTTCGTTGGCAGAGTTAGGGATTCCGTCTTCGCGGGTGGTGGGGTGGTCGGCCAGACGGCGGCGCACCGGGTGCCGCGGTCCGGGGTCTTCGTCGTCAGCAGATACCGTTCCACGTGGTCCCGGACGCACCGGCTGTTGAAGTACTGGCCGTGCCCGATGCCGTCGTACTCCAGGAGCGCGGAGTTGGCGAGCTGGTCGGCCACCGCGTAGTTCCAGGCGTGCGGGGTCGCCACGTCGTACCTGCCCTTCACGATCAGGACGGTCGGCGCGCCCCGCACGGAAAGCCGGTGCTGCGGGTTCACCACCTTCGCTGGCCAGCCCAGGCAACTGGTGACATCGCTCCAGAACGCGGAAAGCCTGGTGTGCGGCGCGCGCCGCGCCGCGGCGTCCCGATAGGACTTGAGCTCGGCGTACCCGTGGACGCGCCATTGCCAGTCCTCGCACCAGATCGCCTGGTACGAGTTCTCCGCCAGATCCTCCTTCGCGACGGCCGCCGCGTCCGACGGGGCGCCCTTCGCCAGCGCCTGCAGCCGAGTGGCCTCGGTGTACCAGGTCTTTTCCGGGTGGTACATCGCGTTCATCAGTTCCGACTGCAGGGCTTCCGAGGTCATCGCCTTGCCGGTCTTCGGGTCGACGAGCGTGCCGCCCTCGGCTTTCGCGAGCACGTCGTCCCACACCTCGCGGACGTCCTGGCCGCGCAGTGCGCACCCGGACGTGCGGGCGCACCAGTCGGCGAAGGCGGTGAACGAGCCTTCGAGGTCCTCGGACGCCGTCTCGATGTACCGGCCGCCGGAGCGGAGGCTGTGGTCCATGTTGGAGTCGATGGTCATCGCCCTGATCCGGCCGGGGAACAGCTCGGCGTACTGCTGGCCGACCTGCGTGCCGTACGACGCGCCGTAGAAGCTGAGCCGCTCCTCGCCGAGCGCACCGCGGATGGCGTCGAGGTCGCGGACCGCGCTCGCGGTGTCCACGTGGTCGAACAGCGCCCCGGTGCGAGCACGGCAGTCCGCACCGAGCTTTCCGTTGTAGGCGACCAGGTCGCGGTACTGCTGCTCGGTGTCGGGGAACGTCGTCGGTGCCTTGGCGAGCAGCGCCGCGTCGCACCGCACGGCGTGGCTGCGGGAAACCCCGCGCGGGTCCCAGGTGACGATGTCGAAGCGCTGCCGCAGCACGCTGTCGTCCGGCAGGCCCGCCTTGAGCGTGTAGTTGTCTATTCCGGACACACCGGGACCACCGGGCGCGACGAACAGCACGCCGATGCGGTGCTTCGGGTCGCTCGCCTTGACCCTGCCGATCGCGACCTCGGTCTTTTCACCACCGGGGTCGGCCCAGTCGACCGGCACGGTCACGGTGGCGCATTCGCCGCCGATACCGCCGCAGGCCTTCCACGTGGGGCCGGGCGCGGGTGCGGCTCCGGCCGGGGCCGCCGCGAGCGCGCCCGTGAGGAGCACCGCCGCAGCGAAAATGCGTCGAAACACGAAGGATCCTCCCAGAAAACCGCCAGCCGTTCGGTCGCGGCTGAGCGGGAGGAGCCTATCGGAAAATTGCTAATTCCACTGTGGACAGTGCGTGCTCACGCGCTCGGCACGTACTTGCCGAGGAAGCCGACCACGCCGGGGACGGCCGTGCGGTTGAACGCGTCGCCGTGCTTGCCGCGCCCGGTGTGCACGACCAGCGGATGCGCTTCGCTGGCGAAGCGCCGGACACCGCCGATGAAGCTGTCCTCGGTGCCGCACCACAGCCCGGTCGGGATGTCCTTGGTGGCGGAAAGGTTCTTCAGCGGATCCATCGACGCCCAGTCCGCCGCGTCGCGGAAAGCCTTGCGCTTGCTCATTTCGTGCCACGAGGTCATCAGCGCCGGCGCGATCGCGGCGATGGCGCGCACGGGCTGCCTGCGCTCGACGCGCCGCCGTGAGTACAGGAAGGAGCCGAACCCGCCCATCGAGATGCCGGTGCAGGCGAACGGCAGCCCGTCGGTGCCGCCGAGCCCGCGCTCGCGCAGCCAGCGGGGGACCTCTTCGAGGAGCATCGCCATCGGATCGTCGCCGGGCCGGACCTGGTGCCAGTAGTTGTCGCCACCGTCGACGGCGACGAACCCGAACGGGGGCACCGCGCGCCGGGTGACGTCGTTGCTGAGCTGGCGCTGCAGACCGGTCGGCGGTGCCTTGCGGGCCGACCCGTGCAGGCCGTGCAGCAGCAGCGACATCGGCAGGTTCTTCTGCGGCGACTTGGCTGGCAGCATGAGGAGGAGGTCGACCTCGCGCCCGCGCGCCGCGGACCACACGCGCTCGACCCTGGTCGCGCCCAGCTGCCCGGTGGGACCGGAGGACGCGGTGCCGAGCAGGCGCTGGACGGATTCACCGAACGGGAGCGTGTTCGTGGCGGCACCGACGGCGAACCCCGCGACACCGAGCGCGGACGCGCCCGCGATCAGCGCCGAGCGGCGGCTGGGCAGCCTGCGGCGCGCAGGCGGCCTATCCTCTTCGACCGTTTCGGCCGTATCGCTGTCGTCCATCCGTCCCCGTCCCCCGACTGCTTCCGTTCTACCACCGTTGACGACTCATCGTCGGGGGAACCCGTGGTGTTTCTCCTGGTGACTGCGGTCACCCGGTCGGTTGCGGTTCGTCAGCGCACACCGTTCCCTTCGGCGGGAGCGCCTTGTCCACCAGGTAGCGCACCTCGTGTTCGGTCGCGCACGCGCTGCGACGCATGGCCGAATGCCCTTCACCGGCGAAGACGAGCAGGCGGGCGTTGTCGAACGTCCGCGAAAGCGTGACCGCGTCCTCGAACGGCGTGTCCGGATCGCCGACCGTGCCGGTGACCAGGATGGGCGGGGACCCCGCCGCGTTCCACGGGCCCGCGTACCTGCTCAGCCGGGGCGCCTGCCACTGCGTACACGCCGTGGCGTGCGAGTGGTCGTAGCTCGGCGGGCCGTATCCGAGCGCCGGTCCGAGCAACGGTCCCCTTCGGACGTTCGCCGCGAGCTTCGCCCGCAGCGGGCGAAGCCCGCCGGGGAACACGCGGTCCGCGCATTCGACGGCGGTGTTCGCGTTGAGCATGGCCACGGTGGAGTCCTCGAACGGCGCCAGCAGCGGGCCGCCGCGTCCTTGCGCTGCCTTCAGGTCCGTGCCGAGTTTCGGCCAGTTCTTCTTGCCCCGGTTCACCGCGAACGACAGCTCGACGGCCATCGTGGCGGCGTTCGCGACGAACGCGCCCTGCTGATCGCGGACCGGGTTCCGGTCCAGTTCTCGTTGCAGGGACAGGAAACTGGCGACCGGGTGGCCGTCGCCGAATCCGCAGGCGGCCGGTGCGCCGGCGCACCAGTCGAAGAACCGGGACAGCCCGGCGTCGAGCGCGCGGTACTGGCCGCGGTCGTAGTCGTACGGGCGGTTGGCGTAGGACTCGGGATCGTAGGCGCCGTCGAGCGAGAGCACGCGGATGTGGCGCGGGAAGAGGTTCGCGTACACCGTGCCGAGGAACGTGCCGTAGGAGATCCCGAGGTAGCTCACCTTCTGGTCGCCGACGGCCGCGCGGAGGACGTCGAGATCGCGGGCGAAGTTCTCCGCGCCCGTATGGGGCAGGATCTTGCCCGATCGCGCGTAGCAGGATTCGTCGAAGTCCTCGGCGCCGGCGACCGCCCGGTCGTAGCCGCCGGGTGCGGGGCGAGCGGTCGCACCGTCCCAGGCGTCGCGGTACTCCTGCGGCGTCCGGCAGGTGATCGCGGAGCTTTCGCCGACGCCGCGCGGGTCGAAGCTGACGATGTCGAACCGCTGCCGCAGTTCGAGCGGGCCGGTGTGGCCGTACGAGCGGACGAGCTTCTTGGTGGTGCCGCCGGGACCGCCGGGGTTGATGAACAGCGAGCCGATCCGGTGCGCGGGATCGGCGGCGGGCACCCGGTAGGCCGCCAGCGCGATCGTGGGCCCGTGCGGGCGCCGGTAGTCGAGCGGCACGACGGCGGTCGCGCACTGGACCCCGTCGCCGCAGTCGGCCCAGTCGAGCCGCGGGACGTCCACTCCGGCCGCGCCACCGGGCGCATCCGGCGCGGCCGTCGCCACCGCGGGCACCGCCGCCACCAGCAGTGCGCAGAACGCCGCGACAATCAGTTTGCGCATGGTCGTACCCCCGAGGTTTCGTGCGTCTTCGGTCATCGAACCACGGTCGGGGGTGTGCCGGGCAAGGCATTCAGGCGAATGGCCCGCACCGATCGTTCGGCCGCTTCGACCGTATCGCCGAGTCCGACGGCGAGCGTCACCGCCAAATGCGCGAGCACCTCTTCGATGCCCTGGTCGCCGAAGAATCCCGAAGATTCGATCGTGACGTAGCCGTGCAGCGCGCTCCAGAGCTGCGCGGCCGCGGTGTGCGCGGGGCCGCGCCGGAAGCGCCCGGCGTCGATGGCGCGCCGCGTCGCGGAAAGGAGGTGCTCGAACGAGGCGATCGCCTCGTCCGCTCCCGCCGCCGGGGCCTTCGTGCTCGTGGTCGCCGGGAAGGTGATCTGTCCGAACGCGACGGCGTACAGGGTCGGGTTCTCGATCGCGGTGCGCCGGTAGGCCATGCCAAGCGCCGCGATGTCCGCTACCGGGTCTTCGGTTTCGCCGAGCGCGGCGAGGTTGGCGTCGAGGCGGCGAAACCCCTCGCGCGCCAGCTCGTCGACGAGGCCGGGCATGCCGCCGAAATGGGTGTACACGGTCATCGTCGAGCTGCCGACTTCGGCCGCCAGCTTGCGCGCCTGCAGTGCCTGGGGACCGCCGTCGGCGATCAGTCGGATGGCGGCCTCGATCAGCCGCGCCTTGGGGGCGCTCATGGTTGCCAGTATTCCATAACCATGTTATAGATGAGCTATAACAACGTTATTCCAGGTAGGGCGGCGATCATCATGGGCAACAGGTATCTGGAAGGCACCTTCGCGCCGGTGTCGCACGAGCACACGGTCACCGAGCTGGAGGTGACCGGCGCGCTGCCCGAGTTCCTCGACGGGCGCTATCTGCGGAACGGGCCGAACCCGGTCGCGGAGATCGACCCGGCGACCTACCATCTCTTCGCCGGTGACGGGATGGTGCACGGCGTCCGGCTCCGCGACGGCCGTGCGGAGTGGTACCGCAACCGGTGGGTGCGGACCCCGAGCCTGCGCCGCCGGTTCGGTGAGCCGCCGATGTCGGTGCCGCCGTCCGCGGGTGCCCCCTCGCTCGGCGCGAACACGAATGTGCTTGTGCACGCGGGAAAAACGCTCGCCCTGATCGAGGCGGGTATCGCCAACTACGAACTCACCGAGGAACTCGACACGGTCGGCGCGTGCGATTTCGACGGCACCCTGCACGGTGGCTACACGGCGCATCCCAAGCGGGATCCGGAAACCGGTGAGCTGCACGCGGTTTCGTACTCGTTCAGCAGGGGTAACCGCGTGCAGTACTCGGTGCTCGATGTGGACGGTCGCGCGCGTCGCACGGTCGACATCGAGGTCACCGGTTCGCCGATGATGCACGATTTCTCGCTCACCGAGAAGTACGTGGTGTTCTACGATCTGCCGGTCACTTTCGATCCGCGCCAAGCGGTTTCGGTGTCGGTGCCGCGGTGGCTGAGCCTGCCCGCGCGGCTCGTGACGGCCGCTGTCGTGGGCAGGGTGCGCGTGCCGGATCCGATCACCGCCGCTCTCGCGCGCCGGATGCGCTCCAACGGATCGATGCCCTACCAGTGGAATCCGAAGTACCCGGCGCGGGTCGGTGTGATGCCCCGCGAAGGCGGCAACGCCGATGTCCGCTGGTTCGACGTCGAACCGTGCTACGTGTTCCACCCGATGAACGCCCACGACGACGGCGACACCGTGGTGTTGGACGTGGTGCGGCACCCGAAGATGTTCGCGACGGATCCGCACGGCCCTCGCGAAGGCACCCCGACCCTCGACCGCTGGACGATCGACCTGCTCGCCGGAAAGGTGCGGGAGGAACGCCTGGACGACCGCCCCCAGGAATTCCCCCGGGTCGACGAACGCCTCACCGGCCGCCGCCACCGGTACGGTTACGCCGCGGCCTCCGGCGGCGGCGCTGACCCGGGAAGCGCGGTCCTGAAGCACGACTTTTCCCGCGACACCACCGAAATCCGCGACTTCGGCCCCGGCCACGCCGCAGGAGAGTTCGTGTTCGTGCCACGGGACGCGGCAGCCGCCGAGGACGACGGCGTGCTGCTGGGATTCGTGTACGACCACGCCACCGAACGCAGCGACCTGACCGTCCTGGACGCGCGAACACTGGACACGGTCGCCGCCGTCCACCTGCCCGACCGCGTACCGAACGGCTTCCACGGAAACTGGGCCCCCGCCTGACCGCTCAGACGAACCCGGTCGGCTTTTCGGTGTAGCTGTCCCCGTCGGGTGTAGTGACGGTGAGTTGTCCATTGTGGTCGGTGGTGAATTCCCAGCCGGGTTCTTCGCGTAGCTTGTGATGGATCCGGCACAACGGCCGGAGGTTCACTTTGTCGGTGCGGCCGCCGTCTTTCCAGGCTGTCGCGTGGTCGAGGTCGGTGTACTGGGCGGGCCGGTTGCAGCCGGGCATGCTGCAGGTCCGGTGCGTGACCTGAAGGTACTTCCGCATGCGCTTGGATGGCCGGTAGTTTTTCCGACCGAGGTCGACGGGAAGCTTGGACATGGGTTCGTCGACGATGCGGTTCCAGACGGAGTTGGCGTCGAAGGCGATCTCGCGAGCCAACTCCGGTGAGATCTCGCCGCACCCGACGAGTTCGGCGGGATTGTTGCGCAGCCCCATCAGGGTGGGCATATCGATGTGCAGGAAGATCTGCGCTTTCGGCCTACCTCCACAGCCGCCACCCAGGCACCGTTCGACCAGGGCATCGAGCCTGAGTTGATCCATGGTGCGCTTGTCGCCTTGCCGCTTTTTCTCCAGTGCCTCTTGGTCACAGGCCGCGTAGAGGGCCTGTGCGCGGTCGGAGGGCAGCTCGGCGAACAGGGTCGACGCCCCGTGATCCCCGTGCCGGATTTCGAGCCTGCGGGCCGCCGCCTTGGCTTTGCGTCGCCGCTCGTAGCCTTCGGGGTCGATCCGCATCAGCAGCGAGTTGACCATCCGCCGCAGTGCGGGTGCGTTGCGGTTCGAGAACTTCCCGACCAGTCGAGCGTCCACTTCGGACGCCACTTCCCGAGAGGCACACGCGGTAGCTTCAAACACCCGCGAGGCCGCATACTCGTCAATGAGCCCGTTCTCCATCGCCGCCAACGTCTCCGGTAAGTATGAGGTCAACGCGTCAGCGAGCGCCGCCTTCCGCTCCGCCGAGTTCTGAGTCAAGGAACACAGCAACGCCACCTGCCCCACGGTCGATCTTCGCGACGACTCCTGCTCCATATCGGCGATATCCCGCAGCAACATCGCCTGCTGATACCGAATAATCGCAACCCGCCGCTGAACAGAATCAGATTTAGTGCTCATAAATCAATTTTACCGACCAGCAAAGAAGCCTGCGTCACTCGATCGTGTACTCAAAAGATGACTACCTGCCACAACGCGCCCACGACGGCAAAGAAGACAAACAACAAACGGGACCGTCAGTGCGCCGGGGACGCTACCTCAAGGTGGCCAATGGTTTTTCGTTCCGTGAGGAACGATTGCTGGTGACCAACGACGCAACCCGCACCGTGGAGCAATCGTTCCTCACGGCGCGCCGCAGGCGTGCTTGAAACTCTCACCGTGGAACCCGAAAACCCCGAACAAGAATCAAGTCAAAACCCGAGAATCCCCCGTATAAAGATTCATGGATTCCCCCCGCAAAAACCCCACCAGAGTCATCCCGTTCTCCTCAGCCAACTCCGCAGCCAACGAAGAGGGCGCAGAAACGGCTGCAAGCAACGGAATCCCCGCCATGGCCGCCTTCTGAACCAGCTCAAACGAAGCCCGCCCCGAAACCAGAAGCCCAACCCCGCCAAGTGGGATACGCCCTTCGAGAAGAGCCCACCCCAGCACCTTGTCCACAGCGTTGTGCCGCCCAATGTCCTCCCGAACAACGAGCAACTCGCCCCCGGAATCGAACAGCCCAGCGGCATGGAGCCCACCCGTCTGCGCGAAAACCTTCTGCCGCGCCCGCAACGCGTCGGGAAGATCGCCGAGCACGTCCGCCGAGATGGTGAACGGAGACGAAGCGGGGGAGAACCGGGTCTTCAGGCGCACCGCGTCGAGCGCGGCCTTTCCGCATACGCCGCACGACGACGTGGTGTAGAAGTTGCGCTCCACGCCGGTCTCGGGTGGCGGTACGCCGTCGGACAACGCGAGGTCGAGGACGTTGTAGGTGTTGCGGCCCGCCTCGTCGACGCCGTCGCAGTAGCGGGCTGTCAGCACGTCCTCGCGGGCGCCGATGACGCCTTCGGAAAGCAGGAACCCGTGCGCGAGTTCGACGTCGTGGCCGGGGGTGCGCATGGTGACCGCGAGCGCCTTGCCGCCGACCCTGATCTCCATCGGTTCCTCGGCGGCCAGCGTGTCGGCGCGACGGCGATCGCCGCCGGTGGTGAGCTTGCGCACCGGGCGCCGGACAGTCAGACGGCCCATACCTCCACCCTACCGAGTACCACCCTCGTTTTGCTTCCCGACACGATCAAGTAATACATTGCGGACCCGCACCTGGAGGAGGCGCCCGATGACCGCGAGCTTCCTGAAGACCCCCGCACCGGCGAACTGGAGCCGGTGGCTGGTCCCGCCTGCCGCGCTCGCGGTGCACCTGTCGATCGGGCAGGCCTACGCGTGGAGCGTGTTCAAACCCGCGCTCGAGAAGGCGCTGCACCTGTCCGGGACGCAGAGCGCGCTCCCGTTCCAGCTCGGCATCGTGATGCTCGGCCTGTCTGCGGCCTTCGGCGGGACACTGGTCGAGCGCAACGGCCCGCGCTGGGCGATGTTCGTGTCGGCGACCTGCTTCTCCGCCGGATTCTTGATTTCCGCGCTCGGCGTGGCCACGTCGCAGTACTGGCTCGTGGTGTTCGGGTACGGCTTCGTCGGCGGCATCGGGCTCGGGATCGGTTACATCTCGCCGGTGTCCACCCTGATCAAGTGGTTCCCCGACCGGCCTGGCATGGCCACCGGCATCGCGATCATGGGGTTCGGCGGCGGCGCGCTCATCGCGACGCCGTGGTCGTCGCAGATGCTGGCGTCGTTCGGCACCGGGACCGGTGGCATCGCGGCGGCCTTCTTGGTTCACGGCGTGGTGTACGCGATCTTCATGAGCCTCGGCGTGCTGCTGATCCGGGTGCCCGAGCCGGGGTGGAAGCCCGAGGGCTGGGAGCCGGTCGACCACGGCAAGGCGATGATCTCCCGTGCCGACGTGTCCGCGGCGAACGCGATCAAGACACCGCAGTTCTGGCTGTTGTGGGTGGTGCTGTGCTTCAACGTCACGGCGGGCATCGGCATCCTGGAGAAGGCGTCGCCGATGATCACCGACTTCTTCAAGCAGACCCCGACCCCGATCGCGGCAGCGGCGGCGGGCGGGTTCGTGGCGCTGCTGTCGCTGACCAACATGCTCGGCCGGTTCGTCTGGTCGTCCACATCGGACCTGATCGGGCGCAAGAACATCTACCGCGTCTACCTCGGCGTCGGCGCGCTGCTGTACCTGGTGATCGCGCTGACCACGAACTCCTCGAAGGTGCTGTTCGTGCTCTGCGCCGGGGTGATCCTGTCGTTCTACGGTGGCGGGTTCTCGACCGTGCCCGCGTACCTGAAGGACCTGTTCGGCACCTACCAGGTCGGCGCCATCCACGGCAGGCTGCTCACCGCGTGGTCGGCGGCGGGTGTGCTGGGGCCGCTGATCGTGAACGCGATCGCGGACAGCGGGAAGCGCGCGGGCAAGCAGGGCCCCGATCTCTACGGCACTTCGTTCGTCATCATGATCTGCCTGCTGGTGGCGGGTTTCGTGGCGAACGAGCTGGTCCGCCCGGTCAACCCGAAGTACCACGAGCCGCGTGCGCAGGCGGCCGTCCGGACACAGGAGGCGTCGTGAACCGTCGAGCGCTGATGATCGTGGCCTGGCTGTGGGTCGGAATCCCGTTCGCCTACGGTGTGTACGAGCTGGTGCTCAAGGTGGTGCAACTGTTCGGCGGATGAGGGGCGCGCATGAGGACTCGCGGTGTTCTGGTCACGGGGGCGTCCAAGGGGATCGGCAAGGCCGTCGCCGAGGCGTTCGCGGCGCGCGGTGACCGGGTCGCGGTGCACTTCCACGCCGATCGGGCGGCGGCGGAGGCGGTGCTCGCCGGGCTTCCCGGGACCGGACACGTGGTGCTCGGCGCCGACATCGCCGATCCGGAGGCCGCGCGCCGCCTCGCCGACGAGGCGGAGTCCTCGCTCGACGGCGTCGACGTGCTGGTGAACAACGCCGGGGTCGCGACCTCGGCGGCGAACGCGCATCGCGTCACCGAAGTGTCCTATGCGGACTGGCAGCGGGCGTGGCGGCAGAACCTGGACGTCAACGTGGCCGGTACGGCGAATCTGAGCTACTGCGTGGCGCGGCACATGGTCGCGCGCGGGGCGGCGGGCCGGATCGTGAACGTCGGTTCCCGCGGCGCGTTCCGCGGTGAAGCGGATCATCCCGCCTACGGCGCCAGCAAGGCTGCCCTGCACGCGCTGGGCCAGTCGCTGGCGCTTTCCCTTGCCCCGGAAGGGATTTCCGTGACTTCGGTGGCGCCGGGGTTCACCGAGACCGAGCGGGTCGCCGACCGGCTCGACGGAGACACGGGCGTGAGCCTGCGCGGCCAGAGCCCGTTCGGACGCGTCGGGCGACCTGAGGAAATCGCCGCGGCGGTCGTCTATCTCGCCTCTCCGGAAGCGACCTGGGCCTCCGGTGCCATCCTCGACCTCAACGGCGCGTCCCACCTGCGTTAGTCCACTGTGGAGCCTTTGCTGCGCTGGTAGTGCCTGCGGGCCTTCATGCGGTTGCCGCACACCGCCATCGAGCACCAGCGTGCGCGGTTCGGCTTGCTGTGGTCGATCAGGAACAACCGGCAATCCGGGTTGGCGCACGGGCGAAGGCGCCCTGGACTCGACACCCGCAGCGCGTCCCACGCGAGCACGGCGCGTGCCGCGGCACTCCGTCCCGAAGGCAGGTCCAGGGTCCATTCAACGCCGTCGTCGGCGAGCGACGCGCGATAGCGCACGCCGTCGACGAAACGCGCGAGCGAGACCGGGACCCCTTCGCCGCGGACAACGTCCTGGAGCGCCGAGCGCGCGACGAGCAGCGCCCGCCATTCGCGCTCCGAGGCCGGTTGTCCGTGCTCGGAGAGCCAATGCGCGCCCGCTGAGGCGTCAGCCAGGTCGTCGCGAGGCGTCCCGTCGACGACCGGCGTGGTGTTCAGCAGATCGAGCAGCAGCGTCTCATCGGTCACCCCCGAAGTCTAACCTCCAAACCTGGTCTTGACAGGTTATGGCGAGCCATGCTGTGCTCTAACCATCAAAAATGAGTAAAGGGGTTAGATGTGGCTGCCGTTCACCACCGCTACGCGACCGTTCGAGGCCAGGAGCTGTTCTACCGCGAGGCCGGTCCCGCCGACGCGCCCGCGATCGTGCTCCTGCACGGCTTCCCGACCAGCTCGTTCATGTTCCGCGAGCTGATCCCCGCGCTGGCCGATCGCTACCACGTGATCGCTCCGGACCACCTCGGGTTCGGGTTGTCCGCGGCGCCGCCCGCCGACGAGTTCACCTACACCTTCGATGCGTTGACCGAACTGACCGCCGGGCTGCTCGACCACCTCGGCGTGACGCGCTATGCGTTGTACGTCCAGGATTACGGCGCCCCGATCGGCTGGCGGCTCGCGCTGGCCGACCCGTCCGCGGTCACGGCGATCGTCACGCAGAACGGCAACGGCTACGACGCCGGGTTCGTCCCGGCCTTCTGGAAGCCCGTGTGGGAGTACCACCGCGAGCAGACGCCCGAAACCGAAGCCGGGGTGCGCGGCGCGCTGACGCTGGAGGCCATCCGGTGGCAGTACCTCACCGGCGTCGAAGACGAGAGCCTGGTCAGCCCCGACACCTGGCACCACGACTTCGCGGCGGTGTCCCGGCCCGGTAACGACGCGATCCAGCTCGCGCTTTTCGCTGACTACGCGACGAATCCGCCGCTGTACCCGGCGCTGCACGAGTACCTTCGCCGCCACCGCCCGCCGGTGCTGGCGGTGTGGGGCGAGGGCGACGAGATCTTCGGTCCCGACGGCGCCCGCGCGTTCGCGGAGGACGTGCCGGACGCGGAGATCCACCTCCTCGACGGCGGGCACTTCCTGCTGGAGAGCGCGGGCGACGAGGTCGCCGCGCTGATCCGCGACTTCCTCGCGCGCCGGGTGACGAGCTGATCAGTGCGGTGCGGTCAGCCGCACCACGATGCTCTTCGACGCCGGGGTGTTCGAGACGGAAGCCACGGAATCCAGCGGTACCAACGCGTTCGCCTCGGGGAAGTACGCCGCCGCGCACCCGCGCGCGGTCGGGTACGCCACCACTCGGAAGCGTTCCGCGCGCCGCTGGGCACCGTCCCATTCGGACACCAGGTCGACCAGTTCACCGTCGCCGAAACCGAGTTCGGTCAGGTCGTCGGGGTTGACGAACACCACGCGCCGCCCGTCTTCGACCCCGCGGTAGCGGTCGGAAAGGCCGTAGATCGTGGTGTTGTACTGGTCGTGGCTGCGCAACGTCTGCAGGAGCAGGCGGCCGGACGGCACCGGGGGGTATTCCAGCTCGTTGGTGGTGAAGGTGGCCTTGCCGGTCTTGGTGCCGGTGAACTGGCGCGAGTCGCGCGGGGCGTGCGGCAGCACGAACCCGTCCGGCTCGCGCACCCTGGCATTGTAGTCGTGGCAGCCCGGCACCACGCGGGCGATCCGGTCGCGGATCCGGTCGTAGTCGCTTTCGAAGTCCCGCCACGGCACGGCGTGCTCTTCACCGAGCAGCCTGCGCGCGAGGCGGCAGACGATGGCCACTTCGGACAGCAGGCAGTCCGAGGCGGGCGCCAGCCGTCCCCGTGACATGTGGACGGCCGACATCGAGTCCTCGACGGTGACGAACTGCTGCCCGCCGGTCTGGACATCCCGTTCGGTGCGCCCGAGCGTCGGCAGGATCAGCGCGGTCCTGCCGGGGACGACGTGCGAGCGGTTCAGCTTCGTCGACACCTGCACGGTCAGGTCGCACGCCCGCAGCGCCTGCGCGGTCAGGTCCGAATCCGGGGTCGCGGAGGCGAAGTTGCCGCCCATGGCGAAGAAGACCTTGCCGGTGCCGTCGCGCATGGCCCTGATCGAATCGACGGTGTCCCAGCCGTGCCTGCGCGGCACGGTGATCGAGAACTCCGCGTCGAGACTGTCCATGAAGGACTCGGGCATCTTCTCCCACACGCCCATGGTCCGGTCGCCCTGGACGTTGGAGTGACCGCGCACCGGGCACAGGCCCGCGCCCGGCTTGCCGATCATTCCGCGCAGCAGCGCGACGTTCGCGACTTCTTTGATGGTGGGGACGGCGTGCTTGTGCTGGGTCAGCCCCATCGCCCAGCAGTAGACGGTGCGTTCGGACTCGGCGATCATGCGGGCGATCCGCACGATCTGCTCGCGGTGCAGCCCGGTGGCCTCGTCGACGGCCTTCCAGTCCAGATCCTTGAGCGCGGCCGCGTACTCGGCGTACCCGTGCGTGGAGCCGTCCAGGAACTCCTTGTCCACCACGGTGCCCGGCGCGGCCTCCTCCCACGCCAGCAGGAGATGGCCGATCGCCTGGAACAGCGCCAGGTCGCCGCCGAGGCGGATCTGCGCGAACTCGTCGGCGAGCGGGCTGCCCTTGCCCACCACGCCACGGACGTTCTGCGGGTTCTTGAACCGCATCAACCCCGCTTCGGGCAACGGGTTCACGGCGATCACCTTCGCGCCGTTCTTCTTCGCCTCTTCCAGCGCCGAAAGCATGCGCGGGTGGTTGGTGCCCGGGTTCTGGCCCACCACCACGATCAGATCGGACTGGTGGATGTCGGCCAGGCTCACCGAACCCTTGCCGATGCCCGTCGTCGAGGACAGCGCGGCCCCGGACGATTCGTGGCACATGTTCGAGCAGTCCGGCAGGTTGTTGGTGCCGAACGAGCGGACCAGGAGCTGGTAGGCGAACGCGGCCTCGTTGCTGGTGCGCCCGGAGGTGTAGAAGATCGCTTCGTCCGGAGTGGACAGCGAGTTCAGCCGCTCGGCGATGAGGCCGAAGGCGTCGTCCCAGGTGATCGGCTCGTAGTGGGTGCCGCCTTCGCGCAGCACCATCGGGTGCGTCAGGCGGCCCTGCTGACCGAGCCAGTAGTCGGTCTTCCCGGCCAGTTCGGCGACCGGGTGCTCGGCGAAGAACGCCGGCCCGACACGCCGTTTCGTCGCCTCTTCGGCGACGGCCTTCGCGCCGTTTTCGCAGAACTCGGCCAGCTTGCGGTGCTCGCCGTGCGCCTCGCGCGGCTCCGGCCACGCGCAGCCGGGGCAGTCGAACCCGTCGCGCTGGTTCAGCAGGCGGAGCGTCTTGACCGTGCGGGCCGCGCCCATCTGCTCGACCCCCCGGGCCAGTGAGACCGCGACCCCGGGTATCCCCGCCGCCCACGTCTTGGGCGGGTGGACCTCGATGCCGGCTTCGTCGATGTCATGCTTCGGCGCGTTGCTCACGGGTCTCATGGTGCGCCTTCGCGTCTTCTTTCGCGAGCACGGGGCCCCCGAGTCGTCGATCGAACACCGTGATCACGACCAGCAGTGCGCTCACGCCGACGAGCACCCACGACAGGTGGTGCAGCCCGGTGGAGCTGGCGTGTGTGCCGAAGCACAGCGCGATGAGCGTGGACGAGGCGATCGCGCCGAGGTACTGCGCCGACCGGAACAGCCCGCTGGCGGTGCCGATCTGAGGCGCGGGCGCCTGCGTGTAGAGCGCGGTCTGGTTGGTCACGCTCGTCATGCCCTGCGCGACGCCGAAGACCGCGGCCACCACCACGAGCACGGCCATCGGCGCCGTCGCGTCGAGCACCTGCAGCAGCGCGGACCCGGTGAGCACGGCCAGCCCGGTCACGACCAGCCTGGCGCGGATCCCGGTCGCCTTGCCCGACATCGCCGCCGCGGCGACGGCGACCGCGGACATCGGCAGCAGCAGCGCCCCGGCGCCCGATTCGCTGAGGCCGCGCGTCGATTCGAGCCACTGCACGTAGCCGAACATGATCGAGTAGACGACGAGGAACGCGAGCGACTGCCGCAGGTAGGTGCGCAGCAGTGGCCCGTTCGCGGCGAGCATCCGCAGGTCGATGAACGGGTGGCGGCTTCGCAACTCGACCGCGGTGAACGCGGCTCCCAGCACCACGGCCGCCGCGAGGTACCCGAGATCGGCCACCGACGGGTCCATCACGAAGAACAGGACGGCGAGCAGCGTCAGCGAGAACAGGACGATCCCGGCACCGTCGATACCCCGTGCCGTGCCGCCGGGTGCGTCCTTCGGCACCCACAGCAGCGCGAGCACCAGCGACAGCCCGGCGAGCGGGATGTTCACCGCGAAGATCGCGGGCCAGCCGAACAGCGAGATCAGCGCGCCGCCGAGCGTCGGCCCGACGACCATGATCGTCTGCGACGACATCGACAGCAGCGAGAGGATTCGCGCGGGCACGCCCTGCCCGGTCCGCGCGGCGCGCTGGCGGAGGACGGCCATCGCCGCCGGGAACCCGGCGCAGGTACCGACGCCGAGCACGATCCGGACGCCGATGAGCCAGCCGAGCGAGAAGGCGAAGATTCCGGCGATCCCGGCCGCCATCACGATCACGGCGCCGGTGAGCAGGACCCGCCGCGCGCCGAACCGGTCGACGAACAGCCCGACCACCGGCTGGCCGACGGCGGTGGCGAGGTACAGCCCGGAGATGAGCCACGCCGTCTGACCCGGCCCGGCGCCGAAGGTCTGGCCGATCGGGATGAGCGCGACCGCGATGAGCGTGGAGTTGATCGGGTTGAGGATCGCGCTGGCCACCAGGGGAGTGATCATCCTGGCGCCGAAGCGCTTGGCGGGTGCGGTGGGCGTGGTGCCTCCTAGAGCTGGGCGAGCCGTTGCAGCAGGGGGATCGCTTCGGCGAGGGTGCGGCGTTCGGCGGGGGAGAGCCCGGTGGTGAGGCCGTGCGCGATCCATTCGTCGCGGTGCTGGTGCACCCCTCGCACGGTCTTCCTGCCGAGGTCCGATGCCGAGATCAGGACGCGGCGGCCGTCCCGGGGATCACGCGCCTTGGTGAGGTACCCGAGTTCGTCGAGCGCGCCGAGCGTCGCGCCCATCGACTGCTGCCGGACGTGCTCGGCGGCGGCGAGTTCGCTCTGCGTGGCGGCGCCGTCGCGGACGAGCCTGCTCAGCACCGCCGACTGCGACGGCGTCAGCACCTCGGCGTTGTCGACCTGGCGCAGTCTGCGGTGCAGCTGGCCGACGGTGCCCCGCAGCTGTCCCGCGAGTTCGGCCACCTGGTTCGGAACCCTGGTCATAACCACAGTCTAGGCTGTGAAGTCCGTCCTGTGCACCCTGATGCATAGGTGCATGCCGTGACAGACGCGGGTGCAAGGTTCGTAGACTTACTAGCTGTGACGGAGAACGCCCCTGTGCCCCAGACCGACCTTCCGGGTTCGTGGACCCCGGCCGACGAGGAATCCGCGATCTACCAGCGCTGGGTAGACGCCGGCTACTTCACGGCCGACTCAGGTTCGGATCGGCCGCCGTTCTCCGTAGTGATCCCGCCCCCGAACGTGACCGGCTCGCTGCACATCGGCCACGCCTTCGAGCACACGCTCATCGACACCATCACGCGCTACCACCGCATGCTGGGCGAGGAGACGCTGTACCTGCCGGGCATGGACCACGCGAGCATCGCCGTGCACGCGCTCGTGGAGAAGCAGCTGCGCGCGGAGGGCACGAGCCGCCGCGAACTCGGGCGCGAGAAGTTCGTCGAGCGCGTCTGGGAGTGGAAGGCGGAGCACGGCGGGCAGATCCTGGCCCAGATGAAGCGGCTCGGCGAGAGCGTCGACTGGACTCGTGAGCGCTTCACGATGGACGACGGCCTGTCGAAGGCCGTCAACACGATCTTCAAGCGCCTCTACGAGGACGGGCTCATCTACCGGGCGGAGCGGCTGGTCAACTGGTCGCCGGAGCTGCGGTCGGTGCTGTCCGATGCCGAGGTCGACCACGAGGAGGTCGAAGGCGAGCTCGTCTCCATGCGCTACGGCGACGGGGAGAACGCGATCGTCGTGGCCACCACCCGGATGGAGACGATGCTCGGTGACACCGCGGTCGCGGTGCACCCCGACGACGAGCGGTACGCGCACCTCGTCGGCACCGAGGTCGAGCTGCCGCTGACCGGGCGCCGGATCCCGATCGTCGCGGACTCCCATGTGGACCCCGAGTTCGGCACCGGCGCGGTCAAGGTGACGCCAGCGCACGACCCGAACGACTTCGAGATCGGCCAGCGGCACGGCCTGCCGATGCTCACGATCATGGACGAGACGGGCCGCATCGACGGCACCGGAACCGAGTTCGACGGGATGGACCGGTTCGAAGCGCGCGTCGCGGTGCGGGAGAAGCTGCGCGAGCAGGGCCGGATCGTCGCCGAGAAGCGCCCGTACCTGCACAGCGTCGGGCATTCGCAGCGGTCGAAGGAGCCGATCGAGCCGCGGCTTTCGCTGCAGTGGTTCGTTAAGGTCGGCCCGCTGGCGAAGGCCGCCGGTGACGCCGTCCGCGACGGCCGCGTGGCCGTGCACCCGCCGGAGATGGCGAAGCGCTACTTCGACTGGGTCGACAACCTGCACGACTGGTGCATTTCGCGGCAGCTCTGGTGGGGCCACCGCATCCCGGTCTGGTACGGGCCGAACGGCGAAGTCGTGTGCGTCGGCCCGGACGAGGAACCGCCTTCCGGCGAGGGCTGGACCCAGGACGAGGACGTCCTCGACACCTGGTTCTCCTCGGGCCTGTGGCCGTTCTCGACGCTGGGCTGGCCGGAGAAGACCCAGGACCTGGCGAAGTTCTATCCGACCACCGTGCTGGTCACCGGCTACGACATCCTGTTCTTCTGGGTCGTCCGGATGATGATGATGGGCCTGTACGCGATGGACGGCGAGCCGCCGTTCCGCACGATCGCGCTGCACGGCATGGTCCGCGACCAGTTCGGCAAGAAGATGTCGAAGACCGCGGGCAACGGCGTCGATCCGATCGAGTGGATGGACCGCTACGGCACGGACGCGCTGCGGTTCACGCTGACCCGCGGCGCGAACCCCGGTGTCGACGTGCCGATCAGCGAGGAGTGGGTCAACGGCTCGCGCAGCTTCTGCACGAAGCTGTGGAACGCCACCAGGTTCGCGCTGATGAACGGCGCGACCGTGGCGCGAGGGCTGCCGGACGCCGCGGAGTTGACCGAGGCCGACCGCTGGATCCTCGGCAGGCTCGGCGAGGTCGTGTCCGAAGTGGACGGTCAGCTCGCGGACTACCAGTTCGCGAAGAGCACCGAGTCGCTGTACGCGTTCACCTGGAACGAGCTGTGCGACTGGTACCTGGAACTGGCGAAGGTCCAGCTCTACCAAGGTGACGAGAAGACGGTCGAGAACACGCGCGCGGTGCTCGGCCACGTGCTCGACACCGTGCTGCGCCTGCTGCACCCGTTCATCCCGTTCGTCACCGAGCGGCTCTGGGTGGCGCTGACCGGCGGCGAGTCGCTCGTCGTCGCCCAGTGGCCCGCCGCGTCTCCGGAGCGCCGGATCGCGGCGGATCCTGTGGTGAACGCGCGGATCGCCGACGTGCAGAAGCTGGTGACCGAGATCCGCCGGTTCCGGTCCGACCAGGGGTTGAAGCCGAGCCAGAAGGTCGCGGCCCGCCTCGGCGGCCCCGGGTTCGACGAGGTCTCCGGCCACGCCGACGCGGTGTGCTCGCTCGTCCGGCTGACCGCGGCGGAGGACGGCTTCACGCCGGGTGCTTCGCTGGAGGTCGTGCTGGGCTCGGGGACCGCGACGGTGGAGCTGGACCTGTCCGGGGCGATCGACGTCGTGGCGGAGCGCAAGCGGCTGCAGAAGGATCTCGGGGTTGCCGAGAAGGAGCTCAAGCAGACCGAAGCCAAGCTCGGCAACGAAGGATTCCTCGCGAAGGCGCCGGAGAACGTCGTCGAGAAGATTCGCGCGCGTCGCGAAGCCGCCGTCGCCGACATCGACCGCATCAACACCCGCCTGGCCGCGCTGCCTCCCGCCTGACCGCCGTTTGGCAGGCGGCGAGCAGGTGCCGCAGGTGTTCGCCGTGGGCGTCTTCGGCGAACACCAGGTAGGTGCGCATCGTCGGTTCGGGCGCGAAGATCGTGCGGAACGCCACGCCGGGCAGCGCGAGCTGCTCGGCGTGGTTCGCGTAGAAGACCGTCCAGGCGGGCTTCCCGTACGCGATGGTCGCGAGGACGTCCTGCGCCGTGGTGAACTCGGCGCCGAGCGTCGGCTCGAACCCGGCTTCACGGCAGGACGACAGCACCAAATCGCGCAACGGCGGGTTGATTTCCGGCGAGGGCAGGCGAAGCGGCAGCTCGTCCAGTTCGGACAGTCGGATTTTTTGGTGCTGGGCCAACGGATTCCCGGCCGGGAGTGCCGCGACGAGCCCGTCTGTCCACAATGGCTCGAAGTGCAGCCGTTCCGACGGCCAGCTCCCGCGCACGAGCGTCGCGTCCAACTCGCCCGAGCGGACCAGCTTCAACCGCTCGGCCGTCGGCGGGCGCAGCAGCTCGACATGGGCTTGCGGCGCCAGCTTCGCGAACTCGGCCAGTACGAGGTCGAGCCGCGGCCCGAGACCGGAGGTGGTGCCGAGCCGAATCGTGGCGGCCTGCTCGGCGCGAAACCCCGCCATCGCCTCGATCGCGCTGTCCTCGGCGGCGATGATCGCGCGGGCGTGCGGCAGGAACCGGGCGCCCGCCTCGGTCAGCCGCACGGTGCGCGTGGTCCGGTCGAACAACGCCACGCCCAGCTCGCGTTCGAGCCGTCTGACCTGCTGGCTCACCGCGGGCTGCACGATGTGCAGCCGCTCGGCCGCGCGCCCGAAGTGCAGCTCGTTGGCCACGGTCAGGAAGTACCGCAGCTGCCTCAGCTCCACCCGGGCAGATTACCGCAGCTCAGGGCGTTCGTCGCGAAGCTCGCATGCCCCGAAGGTGACCTTCAGGGCATCTAGCGCCCCGAAGGTCACCTTCGGGGCATCGGTAGCCGAGCCGCGCGACCACGAGGGGTCGCCGGGCTCACCCTCCGGCCCGCTCGCGCCGTTTCATCACGAGTCGTGATCAGTGCGAGTGCTGATCGCTGCTTGGTGCGGCCCCTTCACCGCGGTTGGCTGGAGTCAGCGTGAAAGGGGATTTCGATGGCGTACCAACGGGTGCGGGACATTTCGCTGTACTACGAGGACGAAGGGGAGGGGCGGCCGCTGCTCCTGCTCCACGGGTGGGGGACCAGCGGCAGGACGTGGCACGCGCAGCTCGCCGATCTGGTGCGCGACCACCGCGTGGTCACGGTGGACTGGCGCGGGTGCGGCCGCAGCGACCGCCCGGCACGCGGCAACACGGCCGCGAACGTGGTCGCGGATCTGGCGGAGTTCGTCGACGCGCTGGGCCTTCGCGGCGCGGTCGTCGTCGGGTCGTCGATCGGGGCGACGTTCGCCACGGAGCTGGCCCTGCGGCACCCCGATCGCGTCGGCGGTGTCGTCGCGGTCGGCGGGCCCGCCTACTGGCCGTCGGCGGGGATGACGGATCTGGTGCGCTCCCTGCGCGTGGACCTGGTCGCCGATCGCCCCGGCACCCTCTCGGGGTGGGTGCCGAAGTGGTTCGCGCCGGGGACTTCGCCCGCGACGATCGACTGGACGATCCGGCAGATCCTCGACTCCGGCGTCTACATCGACGAACTGCTCACCGAGAGCACCGGGTACGACCCGCGCCCGTCGCTTCCCTCGCTCGAAGTCCCGATCGGCTACGTCCACGGGCGGCTGGACACCGAAATCCCGCTCGAAGTGGCGAAGGACTGCGCGTCTCGCACGCCCGGCGCGGAGCTGATCGTGCTCGAAAGCGGGCATATGCCGCCGCTCGAAACACCGGCCGAGTTCACCGAAGCGCTCCGCACCCTGATCCGCTGAGAGGACACCATGCCCACCACCACCGTTCCGCTTTCCGGCGGCGAGGCCCACGTCCACTACGAACGTTCGGGAGAGGGGCCCGGCCTCGTGCTGGTGCACGGCACGGCGGCCAGTTCGGCGCAGTGGCTCCCGCTCGCGAACGCGCTGTCGGATCGCTTCACCGTGGTCGTCCCCGACCTGTCGGGCTCCGGGGCGACCACCGACCACGGCGGCCCGCTCACGATCGAGGATCTGGCCGCGGAGGTGCTCGCCGTC
Source organism: Amycolatopsis sp. CA-230715 (assembly GCF_018736145.1). GTDB lineage: Bacteria > Actinomycetota > Actinomycetes > Mycobacteriales > Pseudonocardiaceae > Amycolatopsis. The sequence continues at coordinate 840,597 of NZ_CP059997.1, read as the reverse complement.
GCCGGGCACGCCGGTCTCGGTTCCTTCCACCTCGCGGGGCATTCGATGGGCGCGGTCGTCGCCGCGCACGTCGCCGCCACACGTCCGGAAACGGTGCTGTCACTGGCGATGCACGCGGGCTGGGTCAAGACCGGCACCAGGATGGCCGCCGAGTTCCGGTCGTGGATCGCGACGCTGCGGGCGGACGCGGAGCACGGCACGACGCTGTTCGCGAGGTTGCTGCCGCTCATGGCGTTCGGGCCAGGTTACTGGGCCACCACGACGGACGAGGCGAACGAAGCGCTCGTGGAACAGCTCACCGCGGTCGTCGAACCGGGCGCGATCCGGCACACCGAAGTGGACCTGGGCGTCGACCTCACGCCGCTGCTCGGCCGGATCACCGCACCGGCGCTGGTGCTGGGCAGCGCGCACGACCGCCTCATCGACGCGGCGCAGCAGCGCGAGCTGGTGTCGCGGATCGCGGGCGCGCGCTACGCCGAACTGGACGCCGGGCACGGTGCTCCGGCAGAAGTCCCCGAAGCGTTCGGCGAAGCGCTCGCCTCCTTTTTCGACAGTCAGCGCCTCGCGGCGGCCAGCGCGCGGTAGAGCACGCTCGCGACGCCTTCCATCCCGGCGCGGAACGGGTGGTACTGCGCGGCTGCGAAGATGTTCAGGTCCTTCCCGTTGATCCACGCGGCACCGTCCGGCGCGCACGCGTCGTGCCCGAGTGACGGGGTGTAAGTGTCCACATAGGACGAACTTCCGTCGTCGGCGACGGCATCGGAAACGGCTTGGTTGAGCGCTTCTTCGATGCTGTTGAGCCAGGCGTAGTCGCCGTCGGCGAACGGCAGGATGTCCGGGCAGTACCCGGTGGCCGGTGCGATCCGCGGGTAGCCGACCGCGAGCACCTTCGCCCGCGGCGACCGCGCGTGGATCCCGGCGAGCACCTCGGCGATCCTCGGCCGGATCTTCGCGGCCGTGACCTTCATGGTGTCGACACCGTCCACGGTGAACTTCCGCTGGCACGGGTTGCCGGTCGGGTCGCCTGCCCGCAGCTTCGGGCAGGCGCTGATCAGGGTGCCGAAGAGGTTGAAGTCGTTGCCGCCGATGCCGACGGTGACCAGGTCGGTGTTCGCGCGCAGCGCGTTGAACTGCGGCGGATTCGAGCCGAGCGGCACGCTCTGCGAGGTCGTCATGTTCGCGGTGGCCGCGCCGCCGCAGCTGACGTCGGTGAACGAAGCGGTGTCGAGCTTGCGCGACAGCAGCGACGGGTAGTTGTTGGTGGACCGCGCGCAGCCGAGCGGATCGAGGCGCATCAACGGGATGAACGGGCCGGAGGTGTAGGAATCGCCCAAGGCGACGTAGCGGACCGGCTCGGCCGCGGACGCCGCGCTCGCGGTGCCGGTGAACAGTGCGGCCACCGCGGCAACGGCGGCGATCGGAAGACCCGTGCGACGACGCATGTGCACCCCTCAATGTGTTTCGAGTTGTGCCTCGTTCATAGCCGCCGCGGACCGGATGGAGGTGCCCCCAAACGGGTACCGTGCGTGATCGTCACCCGCCCGTGTTGTTTCCCGCGATGGCCACAGTGGATGCGTACGGGGCGCGCCGGAGTCACCGTGCACCGCGACGTAGACTCGACAACGTCCGTGAACAGGCATGAGTTGGGAGCGCGGGTGCCGCGAGGGAAGTCCGATGAGCCGTTCGACGAGCCGGTGCGGAACGGACACGAACCGGACCTCGCCGATCCCGGCAGCTTCGCCGGGGTCGACGAGCTGGGCGTGCACGACGACCCGGAGGGCGCCTTCACCAGCGAGGACCGCGCCTTCACCGCGGGCGGCGGGGCCTCCGGCGGGATCGGCGGCATCGGTCAGCTCGGGGACAACCTGGCGCTCGGCCCGGTCCCGGATCTGCGGCCCGGCGACGGCGACGTGCACGAGCTCGACGACGAGGGCGAGCGGGAAGCCCCGATCGGCCAGGAGCAGGCGCGCCGCGAGCTGATGGCGGTCGAGGCCGAGCTGAACCAGCGGTGGCCCGAGACGAAGATCGAGCCGTCGCTGTCCCGCATCTCCGCGCTCGTCACCGTGCTCGGCGAGCCGCACAAGGGCTATCCCGTCGTGCAGGTCGCCGGCACGAACGGCAAGGGCTCGACGGCCCGCATGATCGACGCGCTGATGAGCAGGATGGGCCTGCGCGTCGGCCGGTACACCAGCCCGCACCTGCAGCTCGTCACCGAGCGCATCGCGATCGACGGGCAGCCGGTGCCCGCCGCGCGGTATGTGGAGCTCTACCGCGACATCGCGCCCTACGTGTCCATGGTGGACGGTGCGGCCGGGCCGGGGGAGCCCGCGCTCAGCAAGTTCGAGGTGCTCACCGGGATGGCGTTCGCGGCGTTCGCCGACGCACCGGTCGAGGCTGCGGTCGTCGAAGTCGGCCTCGGTGGCACGTGGGACGCGACGAACGTGGTCGAAGCGGACGTCGCGGTGATCACCCCCGTCGGGATCGACCACGTCGAGTACCTCGGCAGCGAGCTGGCCGGGATCGCGAAGGAGAAGGCGGGCATCATCAAGCCCGGCTCGGTCGCGGTCATCGCCGAGCAGGAGCCCGAGGCGCAGCGCGTCCTGCTGGAACGCGCGGTCGAGGTGGACGCGACGGTGGCGCGCGCGGGCAGCGAGTTCGGGGTGCTCGAACGCGAGGTCGCGGTCGGCGGCCAGCTGCTGAAACTGCAGGGCCTCGGCGGCGTGTACGACGAGATCTTCCTTCCGCTGCACGGCGCGCACCAGGCGGCCAACGCCGCGCTCGCGCTGGCGGCGGTGGAGGCGTTCTTCGGCGCGGGCAAGGACCGCCAGCTCGTGCTCGAAGCCGTGCGCGAGGGGTTCGCGGAGGTCGAAGAACCCGGGCGGCTCGAACACGTGCGCGCCGCCCCGACCGTGCTGCTCGACGCGGCGCACAACGAACACGGGGCCAAGGCGCTCGCGACAGCCATCGCCGACGAGTTCGCGTTCCGCAAGCTCGCGGCCGTGGTCGGGGTGATGGCGGACAAGGACGCGCGCGGCATCCTGGAGGCGCTCGAACCGGTCGTCTCCGAGATCGTGGTGACGCGCAACAGTTCTCCGCGCGCGATGCCGCTCGAAGAGCTGAACGCCATCGCGATCACCGTGTTCGGCGAGGAGCGCGTCGTGGCCGAGTCCAGTTTGGACGCCGCGGTGGAGACCGCGATCGGGCTCGTCGAGCAGGGCGACGATCCCGAGGAGCCCCTTGCCGGTGGCGGCGTGCTGATCACCGGATCGGTCGTCACGGCAGGCGAGGCTCGGACGCTTTTCGGTAAGGAGCCGGTGTGACCGAGGTGAAGCCGCCCGCGAAGGACCCGATGAAGGGATTCCGCGGGGTGCAGTCCGGGGCGCTGATCCTGGAGGCGATCACGGTGGCGCTGGCACTGCCGGTGATCGCGCAGTTCGGCGGCGGGATCGGCAGCGGCAAGGGCTGGATCGTGATCGGCCTCGCGGTCGCGCTGGTGGCGTGCTGCTGGATCATCAAGCGGCCGTGGGCGGTGCCGGTGGTGCTCGTGCTCCAGCTCGGGCTCATCGCGTTCTTCTTCGCGGTGCCCGCGATCGCGGTGATCGGCGTGGTGTTCCTGTGCATCTGGCTGTGGCTGGTGTGGCTGCGCCGCGACGTGGCGAAGCGGATGGCCGAGGGAAGGCTGCCCAGCCAGCAGGTGTGAGCGTTCACTCGGGCGACGCCCCGAGTTGGCCTGGCGGCCGTCACCGGCGGATAGAACCGCGCCATGACCGAACCCCACCACACCCGCAGGACGCTGTTCAAGGCGAGTGCGCTCGCCGCGGGGCTCGTCCTCCCCGGCACCGCGAGCGCCGCCGCCTTCGTCCGCCGCGATCGCCCCGCGCTCACCCACGGCGTGCAGGCGGGCGACGTCACCGCCGGTTCCGCGATCGTCTGGTCCCGCGCCGACCGCCCGTCGCGGCTGATCGTCGAAATCGCCCGCGACGCGACGTTCCGGCATGCGCGCCGGGTGTGCGGGCCGGTGCTGAGCCCCGCCACGGGCGGCACCGGGAAGGTCCGGATCCCCGCGCTGCCACCGGGCACCGAGCTGCACTACCGCGTGACCGCGGAGGACCTCGACGGCCGCGCCGCGAGTGAACCGCTGACCGGCCGGTTCCGCACCGCCCCGCTCGGCCGCCGCGACGTGCGGTTCCTCTGGTCCGGTGACGTCGTGGGCCAGAACTACGGGATCAACCCCGAGCGCGGCGGCATGACCATCTATTCGGCGATGGCCGATCGCGAGCCGGACTTCTTCCTGCACAGCGGCGACACCGTCTACGCCGACGGGCCGCTGACTGAAACGGTGACGCTGCCGGGCGGGCGGACCTGGCGCAACATCGTGACGCCCGCCAAGTCGAAGGTCGCGGAGACGCTCGACGAGTACCGCGGCCAGTTCGCCTACAACCTGATGGACGAGCACCTGCGCCGGTTCGCCGCCACGGTGCCGAGCTACGTCCAGTGGGACGACCACGAGGTCGTCAACAACTGGTACCCGGGTGAGATCCTCAACGACCGCCCGGAGTACACCGAAAAGCGCGTGGACGTGTTGCAGCCGCGCGCGTTCCAGGCTTTCCACGAATGGCACCCGATCGACCGGCGCGCCGCGGTGGACGGCCGCGTGTACCGCAATTTCCGCTACGGCACGCGCGCCGAGATCTTCGTGCTGGACATGCGGACCTACCGCGACGCCAACACCTCCGACCGGACGAAGCCGGGCCACATCCTCGGGCAGGCGCAGGCCAGTTGGCTGGTCGACGCGCTCGCTCGCAGCACCGCGACGTGGAAGATCGTGCAGGCCGACATGCCGATCGGGCTGGTGGTGCCGGACGGGAAGGACATCGAAGCCGTCGCGAACGGGCTGCCGGGCGCGCCGGGCGGGCGGGAGGCCGAGCTGGCGTGGGTGCTGCGCGAGATCTCGCGGCGCCGGGTGCGCAACGTGGTGTGGCTGACCGCGGACGTGCACTACACCGCGGCGCACCACTACTCGCCCGACCGCGCCGCGTTCACCGAATTCGACCCGTTCTGGGAGTTCGTGTCGGGCCCGCTCAACGCGGGCGCGTTCGGTCCCAACGCGCTCGACCCGACCTTCGGCCCGGAGGCCGTTTTCGTGCACGCGCCGCCGGTGCAGAACACCTCGCCCGCCGACGGCTACCAGCACTTCGGGGAGATCTCCATCGACGGCGGCAGCGGCGAGCTGACCGTCGATCTGCGCGACGCGTCGGGTGCTTCGCTGTGGTCGAAGACCCTGCGCCCGCAGCGGTGAGGAACGCATCAGTAGGCTCTTCGCCACAAACCCGAAATAAACCGTGGACTTCTCCCCGGGAAATCGAAGGAGTTCTACCGTCGTGACTGAACGCACCCTGGTTCTGGTCAAGCCCGATGGCGTCAAGCGCGGCCTCGTCGGCGAGGTCATCTCGCGCATCGAAGCCAAGGGGCTCACCCTGGCCGCGCTGGAGCTGCGCACCGTCGAACGGTCCGTCGCCGAGGAGCACTACGCCGAGCACAAGGACAAGCCGTTCTTCGGCGACCTCCTCGAGTTCATCACCTCCGGCCCGCTGGTCGCGATCGCGGTCGAAGGCCCGCGCGCGATCGCCGCGTTCCGCCAGCTCGCCGGCGGCACGGACCCGGTCGAGAAGGCGACGCCCGGCACCATCCGCGGCGACTACGCGCTGGAGACCCAGTTCAACCTGGTGCACGGCTCCGACTCGCCGGAGTCCGCCGAGCGCGAACTGAAGCTCTGGTTCTGAGTTTTTTATCGCGTGTCAAAATTTGCGCTGCCGGGGGCGCGGCTGTCCGACTGACCCGCCGGTTGGTCGCGTTGGCGCCCCCGCCATCGCGAATTTAGAGGGCCTGGCGGCCCTGCACGCGACTTGAACGCCTCCCCGGCGCGCTGCGCGCACCGGGGAGGCCGGGCGCGTGGCTGGCTTGGCAATGGCCGGGCCTCCGGCCCGGACTTCGCCGTTCGGCGTTCTCGCTCGCGAGCGAGAGTGTGGCGGGTCGGAGTGGTTCAAGCGAGGCCGACTTCGTCGAGGATGGCGAGGATCGCGGACAGCTCCGTGTCGTTCAGGGGGGCCAGCGGGGGCAGTGTCGTCGCGTTGGCGATGACGCCGCGTGCCGCGAGGGCGGCCTTGAACGAGCCCAGCGCGCCCGCCGTGTGCCCGATCCGGCCCCGGTCGGCGACGGCGGTGATGTCGAACAGCCGCGCCAGCCGGTCCTGTTCGGCGGCGGCCGCGGTGCGGTCGCCGGATTTCGCGGCCTCGTACAGCCGGACGTACCCGTGCGGATCGATGTTGCCGAGCCCCGGCACGATCCCCGCCGCGCCGAGCGCCACCGCGCTGTCGGCGAACAGCTCGGAGCCGGTGAACGCCGGGAATCCCGGTGCCTCGCGCAGGATCCGCCGGAAACCGGCGAAGTCCCCGCTGGAGTCCTTCGCCGCGACGACCGTTCCCGACGCGGCGAGTTCGCACACCACCTCGGCGCCGACCGGGACCGCTGTCGCGCTGGGAATGTCATACGCGACAATGGGAACGTCGATCGCGGCGTGCACCGCCTGGAAGTGCGCGACGATCTCCGCCGGGTGCGGGCGGACGTAGAACGGTGACGTCACCACGACGGCGTCGGCGCCGGTTTCCTGCGCGCGCTTCGCCTGCTCGACGACGCGGAGCGTGCCCGTGTCGATCGCGCCGGCGAGCACGGGCACCGCGCCCGCGACGACGCCGACGGCGACGTCCAGCGCGGCGCGCTGCCGTTCGCCGTCGAGCAGCGCGACCTCACCGGTGGAGCCGCCGAGGAACACCCCGTGCACCCCGGCGTCGAGCTGGAACGCGACGAGCTTTTCCAGCGAGTGCCGGTCCACGTCGCCGTCGTCGCCGATCGGGGTGACCAGCGGTGGGATGACGCCGTGCAACTCACTGTCCATTCCGGACTGTCCTTTCGGGAGTGGCGAGCGCGGGCGCGCCCGAGTCGATGTGGAGTGCGCGGCCGAGCCGCGCGGGCAGGTCGAACCCGACGACGAGCGCGACGACCAGGGTGAGCCCGCCGGCCAGCACGGTCAGCGCGGTGCCGAGCCCGCCGATACCGGACGCGATCGCGGTACCGGCGAGCGGGGCGACCGCGCCGCCGAGCGCGCCGACGTTGTAGGAGAACCCGAGGCCCGCCGCGCGGAGCCGGGTGGGGAAGTGGTCGCCGATGTACTTCGGCAGCAGGCCCGAGATCCCGGAACTGGTGGCCTGCATGGCGAACAGCAGGATCCACAGCAGCACGATGTTCCCGGCGGGCAGCGCGAACGCCGGGAACACGAACAGCAACGACACCACGAGCCCGAGGACGTACGCCCGCCGCGTGCCGAGCTTGTCGCCCAGCACGCCCGCGAGGCACGAGCCCGCCGCATACCCGAGCCCCGCCCAGGTCAGCGCCGTGGAAACCTGGCCGGCGCTGTACCCGAGATCGCTCTTGAGATAGGTCGGCAGCAGGGACTGGATGGGCCACGAGTAGAGGAACGCGGCGAAGACGGTGGCCATGATCGCGAGCATCACCGGCCACGACCGCCCGGCGAGTTGGACGGCGAAGGCGGCGAAACCGAGCACGACGAGCACGGTCAGCCACGCGCCGTAACCGCCGCTGTGTTCGCTGAAGAGCAGCACCAGCGCCACCGACAGCACCACCGCGAGCGCCGCGTTCGGCAGCCTTCGCTTGGGGGAGAACAGGATCGACGACGTCGTCACGTCGGTGCGCCCGGCGACCTGTTCGGACCATTCGCGCGCTTCCGGCAGCGAGCGGCGGAGGTAGAGGGTCAGCGCGATCGGGACCAGGCCGAGGTAGAACAGCCAGCGCCAGTTCAGGTTCGGCACGACGACGCCGTAGGCGAGCGCGGCCAGCACGGTGCCGACCGGGTAGGCGGACAGCAGGAAACCGGTGGCGCGGTTGCGCATCTTCGGCGGCCACGACTCCATCACGTAGGTCGCGCTGGTGCCGTACTCGCCCGCCATGCCGAGCCCGACGAGAACCCGGAAGGCGAACAGGGACCAGTACCCCCACGAGAACCCGCACAGCGCGCTGCCGACCGAGAAGGTCACGATCGACGCGATCATCGCGGGTTTGCGGCCGAAGTGGTCGCCGATGGCGCCGAGCACCAGGCCGCCGAGCCACCGCGACACGAAAGCGGCCGAGACGAGCGTCGCCGCCTGAGCCTTCGAGATCCCGAAGTCGGCCTGGATTTCGGTGAGCACGAGCGTGATCAGGATGAAGTCGAACCCGTCGAGCAGATAGCCGAGCCACGCGGCGAAGAACGCCTTGTGCTGCTCGCGGGGCAGATGCCGGAACGAGGGGGCGGGTGGTGGCGTCGGCGACACTGCCATGCCTGGACCTCCAGGGATACTGGACATAGGATGTCCTATGTCTGAGCGACGATAACCCGGGGAAACGGGGGAGGCAATGGTGGTTCGCCTGCGCTCGCAGGGTGGTGAGCAGCCGGGACGCTCCGGCGGCGCGCGCGCCAACCAGCTCGCGCTGCAGGAGGCGATCAAGGAGCTGATCGTCCGGCGCGGCCTCGAACCCGGCTCGCTCCTGCCGACCGAGCAAGTGCTGGCGCACGAGCTCGAAGTCAGCAGGCACCCGCTGCGCGAAGCGATGAAAGCACTGGAGGCGCTGGGGATCGTCGACATCCGGCACGGCTACGGCACGTACGTCGGCTCGGTCTCCCTCGGCGGTCTCGAAGCGGGCCTCGCCTTTCGCAGCGCGCGGTCGATCAACGGCGACCTGTCGGACATCCGCGATCTCCTCGAAGTCCGGGAAGTCCTCGAAACCGGGCTGGTCGCCCGCGTGCTCGACCAGTTCGACCAGATCGACCTGCCCGCACTCGAAGAGGCCGTCGCGGAGATGGAACGGCACGCCGCCGACGGCGAATACTCGCCGGACGCGGACTGGCGGTTCCACGAAACCCTGTACCAGCCGCTCGGCAACGCGCTCGTGCTCGACCTGCTTCGCGTGTTCTGGCGCGTCTTCCACGCGATGGACGGCGACCTGCCGCGCGAACAGGCCGCCCCGGAGGTCATCGCGTCGTGGCACCGGGACATCCTCGAAGCGCTTCGCAGCCGGGAAGAACCCGCGCTGCGCAGGGCGATCGGCGTCCACTTCCACGCGATCCGCACGCGCGTCGGTTAATCGCTCGTGTTTTGTCAGGGGTAGGTCCTACTGTCGGTTTCGTGGAGAGCGAGACAGCGGGGGCGCCGGGGGTGGTCGGCGCCGATCCCGGGCAGGCCGCGATGGTGCGTGCCGAAGGACTGGTCAAGCGGTTCGGTGAATTCGAGGCCGTGCGCGGGGTCGACGTGACGGTCCGCAAGGGTGAGGCGTTCGGGTTCCTCGGCCCGAACGGCGCGGGCAAGTCCTCCACCATGCGCATGATCGCGTGCGTTTCGCCGCGGACGGCGGGGGAGCTGCGCGTGCTCGGGCTCGACCCGGACACCGAAGGCCCGAAGATCCGCGCGCGCCTCGGCGTGGTGCCCCAGCAGGACAACCTGGACACCGAGCTGAGCGTGCGGCAGAACCTCCAGGTCTACGGCCGGTACTTCGGGCTGTCCCGCGCACACGTCCGGCGCAAGGCCGAGGAGCTGATGGCCTTCGCCCAGCTGACCGATCGCGCCGACGACGAGGTCGAGCCGCTCTCTGGCGGGATGAAGCGGCGCCTGACCATCGCCAGGTCGCTGGTGAACGACCCCGAGCTGCTGCTGCTCGACGAACCGACGACGGGTCTCGATCCGCAGGCGAGGCATCTGCTGTGGGACAGGCTGTTCCGGCTGAAGTCGCAGGGCGTCACGCTCATCATCACCACGCACTACATGGACGAGGCGGAGCAGCTCTGCGACAGGCTCGTGGTGATGGACGGCGGGCGCATCGTCGCCGAGGGCTCGCCGTCCGACCTGATTTCCCGGTACTCCACCAGGGAAGTCCTCGAACTGCGGTTCGCGCCGGGGGAACAGGAAAGCGCCGCGCGCGGGCTCGACGATCTCGCCGAGCGGGTCGAGGTGCTGCCGGACAGGGTGCTCCTCTACACCCAGCAGGGCGAAGCCGCGCTGGAACGGGCGCACTCGCGCGGGGTGCGGCCGGTGTCGAGCCTGGTGCGCCGCAGCACGCTCGAGGACGTCTTCCTCCGGCTGACCGGCAGGACGCTGGTGGACTGATGGACGCACCGGAACCCACGGGGGTCGTCGTCGGTTCGTGGCGCGCGGCCTGGCTGCGCGTCGAGGGGCACTGGACCTGGTACCGGCGCTACTGGACGTCCACGCTGTACTCGACCGGGCTGCAGCCGGTGCTGTTCCTCGCCGCGATGGGGCTCGGCTTCGGTTCGCAGGTGCAGGCGGGCCCGGCCACCGGCGGGCTGTCCTACCTGCACTACGTGGCACCGGCACTGCTGGTCGCGGCGGCCGCGCAGAACGCGGTCGGCGAGTCGAGCTACCCGGTGCTGTCCGGGTTCAAGTGGCAGAAGGACTACATCGCGGTCACCTCGACGCCGATGACCCCGGGCCAGCTGCTCGGCGGTCAGGTGCTGTGGCTGACCTTGCGGCTCGCGCTCGCGGGCCTGGTTTACGCGCTCATCGCGTTGTTCTTCGGCGCCTGGCTGAACTTCGGGGTGCTCGCGGTCGTGCTCGTCGGCGTCCTCACCGGACTGTCCTGCGGCACGCCGATGATGGTGCTCGCCGCGAGAACGTTCGACGAGGGGGAGCGGTTCGCCTCGGTGTTCCGGTTCATCGTGATGCCGATGACCCTGTTCGCCGGCACGTTCTTCCCGATCGAGCAGATCCCGGCCGCGCTGCGCTGGCTCGCGTGGATTTCCCCGCTGTGGCACGGAAACGAGCTCGCCAGGGGCGCCACGCTCGGCGGCCTCTCGTGCTGGCCCGCGGTGGGGCACGTCCTGTACCTCGCGGTGCTCGCGGGTGTCGGCGCCGCGTTCGCGCGGAAGTACTTCCGGCGAAGGCTGGTGATCTGAGATGACCGCACTGGCCCCCAGCCCGCGGCGCCCCGGTCTGCTGCTGCGGATCCTCCCGCCCGGGTTGTACGCGGGCAGGGCGAGCCGCATCATCGAGCGCTCCGTGCTCGCGTATTCGCGGGCGTGGCTCGTGTTCCTGTCCGGTGTCTTCGAGCCGCTGTTCTACCTGTTCGCTTTCAAGATCGGGTTCGGCAAGCTCGTCGAGACGGTCACCGGCCCCGGCGGGCAGCAGCTCAGCTACGTCGCCTTCGTCGCGCCCGCGCTGCTCGCGTCGTCGGCGATGAACGGCGCCATCTTCGACGCGACCTACGCCGTGTTCTTCCGGTTCCGCTACAGCAGGCTGTACGACGCGATGCTGGCGACCCCGATCGGCCCGCTCGACATCGCGATGGGCGAGATCGGCTGGTCGGTGCTGCGCGGCGGGGTCTACGCGATCGCTTTTGTCGGGGTGATGGGCGTGATGGGGCTGATCACCTCGGCCTGGGTGATCCTGATGCCGGTGGTCGCGCTGCTCGTCGCGTTCGCGTTCGCCGCGGTGGGCATGGCCTGCGCGACGTTCCTCAAGTCACCGTCCCAGTTCGACTACATCCAGCTCGTCGTGATGCCGCTCTTCCTGTTCTCGGCGACTTTCTACCCGCTGTCGGTCTATCCCGGCCCGCTCCAGGTCGTCGTGCAGCTTTCCCCGCTGTACCAAGGGGTCGAGATCATGCGCGGGCTGTCGACCGGCGTGGTCGGCCCGGTGCTGCTGTGGCACACCGGCTACCTGATCGCGCTCGCGGCGCTCGGGGTGTACGGCGCGACGCGGCGGCTCAAGAAGATGTTGCTGCACTGAGGTTTTCCACGCGGGTTTTCAGCGCGCCACGGGCATCACGAGCGTGCGGAAGTCGCCCTGGTCCGCGGAACGCACCACCACGGGCTGGTGCGGATCGGCGGTGAACTCGAGCAGCACATCGGGGCCCACGCCCGCTTCGAGCGCCGGTGCCAGCACCGCCGGATCGAACGCGGCCAGCACCGGTTCGCCGGGACACAGGGCGGGCAGGCGGGACGCGCCGACCACGAGCTCGTCGCCGTCGGTTTCGAGCCGGACCTTGGCGGCGTCCCCGGCGAGCACGGCGTCCCGCAGGTGTTCGCGGCCAGTGACGACGCGGGACACCGGATCCCCGAGCTGGGCCAGCACCACGCGGTAGTCCGGAAAATCGGCCGTCGCGGGCGCCAGCCGGACCCCGGATTCCGCCCGGATCGACAGCGACCGGTCCTCGACGGTCAGGGTCGCCGTCGCCGACCGCGCCACCGCGGGGCCCAGCACCGCGAGCTCGGCACCGTCGACGACCACCTGCCGCGGCGCGCCGGTCCTCGCCGAGACGGCGAGGCTGCGCATCGCGAGCCGGTACCGGTCCGTCGCGACGAGGCGGACTTCGGCCGTGTCCACCTCGACGAGCACCCCGGCCAGCGTCGCGTGCGCCGCGTCGGCCGCGGGCACCACCTGGCGGATCGCGCTCGCGAGTTCCGCGCCGCCGACCGTGGCGGCGGTGACCGAGGAGTGCTCGGCGAGCACTTCTTCCACGACGAGGGCGGCCGATTCCGCCGCCGCCCGCACCGAGCGCAGGTGCTCCCGCAGGATTTCCCCGGTGGCCTCCGGCGGGCCGTCGAGCACCTCGGTCACCTTCGGCAGCGGGAGCCCGGCCGCGCGCAGCCTGCGGACGAGCGCCGCCCTGCTTTCCTGGTCCGGGTGGTAGAGCCGGTATCCGGTCACCGGGTCGACCCGTGCGGGGGTGAGGACCCCGCAGTCGGCGTAGAACCGCAGCGCGCTCGGGGTGATGCCGACCCGGCGCGCGAAGACGCTGATGCTCAGCAAGCCGTCGTTCATGACCGCGATCCTCGACGGTGAAGTTCCTTGAAGGTCAAGGCGTCAGCCGGGCGAGGCCGAAATCGGTCACCGGCGCGGCGGGCACGGCCGCGGCGGCGTCGACGAGGCCGTGCCCGTAGAACCCGTTGTAGGCGGAGTACCCGTCGCAGAACGCGTCCTGGTCGCCGTCGCCGGTCAGGTCGTAGTCGCCGGGGCAGGGCACCGGTTTCGCTTCGTGCTCCAAATCGGACCGCAGCGCGCGCGGGCCCGCTTCCGGACGCGCCGAGGCCAGCAGCGCGGCGACTCCCGCCACGTGAGGTGCCGCCATCGAGGTCCCGCACATCGGCGCGTACCCGCCGGGGACGGTCGACAGCACGCAGCCGCGGTCGTCACCGCCCGGCGCGGTCAGGTCGATCACCCCGAGCCCGTAGGAGCTGTACCCGGCCTTGACCGGGGCCGTCCCGATCGCCGACACGGTGACGACGTCGCGGAACCCGGCGGGCAGCGCCTCGCAACCGGTGCCACCCGGCGGCGTCCCGGACTTCGGGGACGGGGTGAGGTTCACTGCCTCGTTCGTCGCGGCGGCGACGTTCAGCGTCCCGGACGCCGTCGAATACTCGACGGCGCGGGCGAGCGCTTCGTGCACCACGCCGTGATCGTCACCGCGCGCGCAGGACAGCCCCCACGGGTCGACCGAGAAGCTGCTGTTCGTGACCCGCATGTGCTGCGCAGCGGCCCACATCAGGCCGCACACCGCCGCTTCCGGATCGACGTAACCGTGGTCGTCGACGACCTTGACCGAGGCGACGCCGACCCCTGGCGCGACCCCGGTCACCCCCTTGCCGTCGTTCGCGGCGGCGATCGTGCCCGCCACGTGCGTGCCGTGCGACGAGGTGCCGGGCAGCCAGCTCGCCTGGTCCGGGTCCGGCGCGCCGGTGAGGCAGCCCGCGGACTTGCCCGGCACGATCGCGGCGGCCAGATCGGGATGCGTCGCGTCGATCCCCGAGTCCAGCACACCGACGACGACCGAGCGGCTGCCGGGCGAACGTCCCGGCGGCCACGCGGCGCCGATCGCCCGCATGTCCCACTGGTCCCCGCTCCGGTCCGCGACGGGCACCGCCCCCGCCGCCGCGACCGAGGCGGGCTTGCCCGTCCGGTGCGAGTGCGGCGCCGCGCGCCGTTCGGCCTGCGCGCTGAACGCGCGGTCGAGCCCGAGGTTCGCGGCGAAGCCCTCGTCGGTCGAGGTCGCCACGCCGACGGCGATCTGCGGGTAGTAGGTGGTCTCCTCGCCGCAGGCGGCGCCGATCTGCCGCGCCGCCGAATCCGCGGAGGTGCCCTTGTCGAAGACGACGACGTAGCGCGCCGCGCGACCGGAAGCCGAGCAGTCCTGGCCTTGCGCGTGCGCGGCAGGGAAGCCGACGAGCTGCGCGCACAGCACCAGGGTGACGGCCGCCACCCTGCGCACGGGCCCCAGCAGCGCCACCGCACCTCCCACCGGCCCCGAGTCCGCCCACATCGAGCGCCGCTCGATGCCCTCGTCGCGCACGTTATCCACGTGCGGTGACCCGGACAAGTTCTCCGGCGAAGTTCGCACTGCCGTGCCAGCCGGGACGCGCCGCGACGGACCCGAGCACCCCCCACCGGGCGCACGGTGTGGGATACTCGTGGTGGCCACCGGGCCGCGCACGCCGTGTTCACACGGCTGGCGCCGGTACGGCGGCCCGGTGACATGCCGAAAGAGCATCGCGGGAGTCGCCGCTCGCTGCAGGCGGGCGGCTCGACGACGTGGACGGTGGCGCACAGCCACGGCCCAGCCGGTGTGGCGCCGAGTGGACCTGCCAACGACGGGCAGCCGGACCCCGGTGACGTCGTGGCGACAGGCGAGGATTCCCGCCGTCGGTGACCCCACCACGGCGGACCAGACAAGCCTCCCGAAAGGGAGTGCGGAGACATAGAAGGGGCCCCTGCGCGGCCGCGTCCTTCCAGCCACGGGCTGGCAGACGCGCCCGGGGGCGGAGGAGACACATGTCGAACGCGGACACACCCGCCGAGAACACCGGCGGGAATACCGCCACATCCCCATCGCCCGGCGCCGCCGCGCTGGGCGAACTGCCCGCCCGGATCAGGGTGCACGCGCTGGCGAAGCTGCTCGGCTCGCACAGCAGGGACGTACTGGCCAAGCTCGCCGAACTCGGAGAGACGGCGCGCAGCGCTCAATCGAGCGTGCCGAAGGAGGTCGCCCTGCGCGTCGCCGACGCGCTCGTCGGCCCGGCCGAGACCGAAGCGGCCGAGACCGCCGAAGCCGCCGCGCCCGCCGCGGAGCCGGTGCCCGAAGCGAAGCCAGAGCCGGAGCCCGTGAAGCGCCCGGCCGCGCACGTCCCGGTGTTCGCCGCGCCGTCGCCGGTGTTCCTGCCGCCGGAGCCCTCGGCACGCCAGGAGCGCCCGGTCGAGCAGGCCAAGCCCGCGAAGGCGGAGGACGACTCCGACGACACCGAGCCCGAGGACAGCGCGGACGGCGCCGATTACGGGGACGACGACGGCAGCGGCCGTCGTCGCCGCCGCCGTGGGCGCCGTGGCCGTGGCCGCGGCAAGGGCGGCGAGGACTCGGCCGAGAACGAGGCCGACGACGAGCAGGACGCCCCGGCCAAGCCGGGCAAGAAGAAGGACAAGCCCGAGCAGGACAAGAACGCCGAGCAGAAGAAGGACGAGCAGGCGAAGGACTCCCGCGACGCCGGGCCGGACGCCGACGCGGATTCCGACGAGGGTGACGGCGCGAGCCGTCGCAGGCGCCGCCGCCGTCGCCGCAAGGGCGGGGACGACTCCGACGGCGACGGTGGCCAGCACACCGGTGACGATCCGCCGAACACCGTCGTGCACGTGCGCGACGCCAAGAGCGAGGGCAAGCCGGAGAAGGAAGGCAAGACCAGCGGCGACGGCGTGCGCAGCGTGCGCGGGTCGACCAGGCTCGAGGCGAAGCGCCAGCGCCGCCGCGACGGCAGGGAAGCGGGCCGCCGCCGGGCGCCGATCCTGTCCGAGGCCGAGTTCCTCGCCCGCCGCGAATCGGTCGAGCGGACCATGGTCGTCGCCGAGAAGGGCGAGTCGACGCAGATCGGCGTGCTCGAGGACGGCGTGCTGGTCGAGCACTTCGTGACCTCGTCCGGCTCGGGTTCGATCGTCGGGAACGTCTACCTCGGCCGCGTGCAGAACGTGCTGCCGTCGATGGAAGCGGCGTTCGTCGACATCGGCCGCGGCCGCAACGCCGTGCTCTACGCCGGTGAGGTCGACTGGGACGCCGCCGGGCTCGAAGGCAAGTCGCGCAAGATCGAGCAGGCGCTGTCCACCGGTGACAGCGTGCTGGTGCAGGTCACCAAGGACCCGGTCGGCCACAAGGGCGCCAGGCTCACCACGCAGATCTCGCTGCCGGGCCGGTTCCTGGTCTACGTGCCCGCGGGCGGTGCCACCGGGATCTCCCGGAAGCTGCCGGAGAACGAGCGGCGCAGGCTCAAGGACATCCTGAAGCGGATCGTCCCCGAGGACGCGGGCGTGATCATCCGCACGGCGTCCGAGGGCGTCAGCGAAGAGGAGCTCGACCGCGACGTCCGCAGGCTCAAGGCCCAGTGGGACGTCATCAAGACCAAGGCCGACGAGAACAAGGGCCAGAAGAAGTCCAGCGCGCCGACGATGCTCTACGAGGAGCCGGACCTGCTGGTCAAGGTCGTGCGCGACCTGTTCACCGAGGACTTCGCGAAGCTCGAGGTCCAGGGCGGCACGGCGTGGGAGACCATCCAGGCCTACGTGCAGCACGTCGCGCCGGACCTCGCGGACCGGCTGAAGCGCTACGTCGGCAACGGCGACGTGTTCGCCGACTACCGGATCGACGAGCAGATCACGAAGGCGCTCGACCGCAAGGTGTGGCTGCCCTCTGGCGGGTACCTGGTCATCGACCGCACCGAGGCGATGACCGTGATCGACGTCAACACCGGCAAGTTCACCGGCTCCGGCGGGAACCTCGAAGAGACGGTGACCAGGAACAACCTGGAGTCGGCCGAGGAGATCGTCCGCCAGCTGAGGCTGCGGGACATCGGCGGCATCATCGTCATCGACTTCATCGACATGGTGCTCGAGTCCAACCGTGAGCTGGTGCTGCGGCGCCTGACCGAGTGCCTCGGCCGGGACCGGACGCGGCACCAGGTCGCCGAGGTCACCTCGCTTGGCCTCGTGCAGATGACCCGGAAGCGGGTCGGTACCGGGCTGCTCGAAGCGTTCTCCACGCCGTGCGAGCACTGCAAGGGCCGCGGTGTCGTGGTTTCCAGCGATCTCAGCAGGGTGAGCGGGTCGTCGAACGGCGGGCACCAGCAGGGCGGCGGCAACGGGCACGGCAAGGGCCGTTCCCGAGGCGGCCGCGGCAAGGGCGAGGACACGAGCGGCCACACCGAGCCCGCCCGCACGGAGCAGGCTGCCGACCCGCGCACCCCCGAGCAGCGGGAGTCCGTGGTGTCGGCGGTGCAGGCCATGGCCAACGCGTCCAAGGTCGCCGCGGCCAAGGACGAGGACGAGCAGGCCGAACCGGAGCAGGCGCGCAAGCCCGAGCTCAACGGGCACGCGCAGGAGCCGACGGGCCGCACGAGGCGGGCCCGTCGCCGGGGCGGGCGCGGCGGTGAGCAGCAGGAGGCCGCGGCGCCTGCTGAGGTGTCCGAGACGCCTGAGGCTGCCCCGGAAAAGGCCGCTGAGCCGCCCGCGGAGCGTCCGGAGGAGAAGGCCGCTCCGGAAACGCCTGCTCCGGCCGAGGAAGACGCTGCCGCGCCCGAGGGCAGCGTGCCCGCACCGGCGGTGCGGTCGGCACGGCGCCGCCCGCGTCGGGCCGCTTCACGGCCTGCCGGTCCGCCGGTCAACGCTTCGGAGAACAGCTGACCAACAGGGTTAGGCCACCCCGGTGTCCAGTGGATCAGGGGTGGCACGTAACCTGTAAGGCGGCCCGCCACTAGAGCGGGTCGCATTGTGCGAGACCCGGACCGCCTAGCCGCGGGCCGCGCGCACAAGCCCCCACCCATTGTCGAGTAATGCAGGAGACTTCCGTGTCGGCGTACGCGATCGTCAAGACCGGCGGCAAGCAGTACAAGGTGGCCGTCGGCGACGTCGTCGAGGTCGAGAAGCTCGAGGGCGAGCCGGGCACCGAGCACACCTTCCCCGCCGTGCTGTTCGTCGACGGCGGCGAGGTCACCACGGACGCCGACGCGTTGGCGAAGGTCTCGGTCACCGGCAAGGTCGTCGAGCAGACCAAGGGTCCGAAGATCCGGATCCACAAGTTCAAGAACAAGACCGGCTACCACAAGCGCCAGGGTCACCGGCAGAAGCTGACCCGCGTCGAGGTCACCGGCATCAGCAAGTAAGACCTTCCGGATCTTCGCAGGCAGAAAGAGGCTTGAGCTATGGCTCACAAGAAGGGTGCGTCCAGCTCCCGCAACGGTCGTGACTCCAACGCGCAGCGGCTTGGCGTCAAGCGCTACGGCGGCCAGGAGGTCAACGCGGGCGAGATCATCGTCCGGCAGCGCGGCACCAAGTTCCACCCCGGCGTGAACGTCGGCCGTGGCGGCGACGACACGCTGTTCGCGCTGTCCGCCGGCGCGGTCGAGTTCGGCACCAAGCGTGGCCGCAAGACGGTCAACATTGTGCCCGCCGCTGCTGAGGCCTGAGCCCCCAGCGGTACGAGCAAGACCTCCGACGAGGGGTGGGGCCGGAATATCCGGCGCCACCCCTCGTTTGTTTTCCCATGGTTGTTTTTCGCGAGTGAAAGAGGCAAGCAATGGCGTCCCGGTTCGTGGACCGCGCGGTGATCCATCTGGCCGCCGGTGACGGTGGGAACGGATGCGCCTCCGTGCACCGCGAGAAGTTCAAGCCGCTCGGCGGCCCCGACGGTGGCAACGGCGGCAACGGCGGCGACGTCCTGCTCATCGTCGACCCGAACGTGCACACCCTGCTCGACTTCCACTTCCGCCCGCACGCCCGCGCCGGCAACGGCAAGATGGGCCAGGGCAGCAACCGGTCCGGCGCGGCGGGGGAGACGCTCGAAATGCGCGTGCCGGACGGCACGGTGGTGCTGACCGAGGACGGCGAGGTCGTCGCCGACCTGACCGGACCCGGCACCACGTTCGTCGCGGCGCAGGGCGGCCGAGGCGGTCTCGGCAACGCCGCGCTCGCGTCGAAGGCCCGCAAGGCACCGGGATTCGCGCTCCTCGGCGAGCCGGGTGAAGCCCGCGATCTCGTGCTGGAACTGAAGTCCGTCGCCGACGTCGGCCTCGTCGGCTTCCCGTCGGCTGGCAAGTCCTCGCTGATCTCCGTGCTGTCCGCGGCGAAGCCGAAGATCGCCGACTACCCGTTCACCACGCTCGTGCCGAACCTCGGCGTGGTCACCGCGGGCGAGACGGTGTTCACCATGGCCGACGTGCCGGGCCTGATCCCCGGCGCCAGCGACGGCAAGGGCCTCGGGCTCGACTTCCTGCGCCACATCGAGCGGTGCGCCGCGCTGGTGCACGTGATCGACTGCGCCACCTACGAGCCCGGCCGCGACCCGGTGTCCGATGTGGACGCACTGGAGGACGAGCTTTCGCGGTACACGCCGGGGCTCGGCGAAGACCTTTCGAAGCGGCCGCGGGTGGTCGTGCTGAACAAGATCGACGTGCCGGAGGCCGCCGAACTCGCCGAACTGGTCAAGCCCGACCTCGAAGCACGCGGGCTCGCGGTGTTCGAAGTGTCCACCGCGTCCAGGAAAGGCTTGCGGGAGCTGACTTTCGCGCTCGCCGCCGTGGTCGAGAAGTACCGCTCCGAGCAGCCCGCGCCGGAGCCGGCGAAGGTCGTGCTCCGCCCGCTCGCGGTCGACGACACCGGGTTCACCGTGTCCGCCGATCCCGAGGAGGAAGGCGGGTTCATCGTGCGCGGTTCGCGCCCGGAGCGGTGGATCCGGCAGACCAACTTCGGCAACGACGAGGCGGTCGGCTACCTCGGCGACCGGCTGAACCGGCTCGGCGTCGAGGACGAGCTGGCCCGCCAGGGCGCGCGTCCCGGCAGCCCGGTCACGATCGGCGACGTCACCTTCGAATGGGAGCCGTCGACCCCGGCGGGCGTGGCTGCGCACCTGTCCGGCCGTGGCACCGACGTCCGGCTCGAGGACACCGGCCGGGTCGGCGCGGCGGAACGCAAAGAGGCGCGCCGGATCCGTCGTGACGGTGTGTCCGAAGAGGACGATTCCGTGGAGACGGGGCGCGAATGAGCGCGGCGCGCGAGGCCGTCGCCGGGGCCAAGCGGCTGGTCGTCAAGGTCGGATCGTCCGCGCTGACCACCGCGGGGGAGGGCCTCGACGCGCGACGTCTCGACGCGCTCGTCGAGGCGATCGCCACCAGGATCGGCCGGGGCACCCAGATCGTGCTCGTGTCCTCGGGTGCGATCGGGGCCGGGCTCGCGCCGCTTTCGCTGCGCAAGCGCCCCCGCGACCTCGCCAGCCAGCAGGCCGCCGCGAGCGTCGGGCAACTCGCGCTCGCACACGCCTACGCCGAATCCTTCGGCCGGTACTCGCTCACCGTCGGGCAGGTCCTGCTGACCTCCGACGACGTCGTCCGCCGTGCCCACTACCGCAACGCGCAGCGCACCTTTTCGCGCCTGCTGGCGCTCGGCGCGGTGCCGGTGGTGAACGAGAACGACACGGTGGCGACCGAGGAGATCCGGTTCGGCGACAACGACCGCCTCGCCGCGCTTGTCGCGCACCTCATCGGCGCCGACGCGCTGGTCCTGCTGTCCGATGTGGACGCGCTCTACGACGGCGACCCCCGCGACGGTGCCACCGCGAAGATCGCCGAGGTCACCGGTGAGTCCGATGTGGACGGGATCAAGGTCGGGATGTCGAGTTCCGGGCTCGGCACCGGTGGCATGGTCTCGAAGCTCGCCGCCGCCCGGACCGCCGCGGCGGCGGGGATCCCGGTGCTGCTGGCTTCGGCGGCCGCCGCGGCGAGCGCGCTGGACACCGCGGACACCGGTACCGCGTTCGCCGCCGCGGACTCACGCCTGTCCGCGCGGCGGTTCTGGCTGGGCTATGCCGCGGGGGCGAAGGGACGGCTGCAACTCGACGACGGTGCCGTCGCCGCCGTGGTGCTCCGCAGGCGTTCGCTCCTCGCGGCCGGGATCGTCGGTGTCGAAGGGGACTTCGAGGCAGGCGATGTCGTCGACCTCGTCGACACCGCTGGCCTGACCGTCGCCAGGGGAGTGGTCGGTTTCGACGCGAGCGAACTGCCCGCGATGATCGGGCGCTCCACCCACGACCTGCCCAGCGAACAGCGGAACGAGGTCGTCCACGCCGACGACCTCGTCCCCCTGAACCGCTAAGCCAGCCGCGCCAGCAGGTTCGCGAGCGGTGCGGGGTCGATGGTCATCCCCAGGTGGCTCAACGGCAGCGAGCGCACGTCGAACCGGTTGCGCGGGGTGAGCGCGTCGGCCTCCCGGATCATCCTGTCCTGCAACGCTACCGGCATCGCGCGATCCTCGGTCGCCCTGACGTACGTGCGGCGGATCCGGCCCCACGAGTGCCCGTCGACCTTCGCGGTGTCCGTGGAGAACCGCAGCGTTTCGTCCGGCTGCAGGCCGCTCACCAGCGACCGCAACTGGTCGATCGTGCCGTCCTGCAGATAGGCGGACCGCAGCTTCTCCAGGAACACCGGGTCGCCGGAGCGCCAGTTCACCCGCAGGGCGCCGACCGTCGTCGGGGCGGCGATGAGCGACGGGTCGTTGAGCGCGCTGCCGGAGTTCTCCGGGGTCAGGCTGTACTCGGCGACCGTCCCGAGCGTCACGGGGCAGTACGCGCTGACGTAGACGATCCGCGAGATCAGGTCCGGCACGGCGTTGCCGACCATGCCCGCGGTCGCGCCGCCGAGGCTGTGCGCGACCAGGATCACCGGCCCGTTCGCCGCGGCCCGCGCTACCGCGCGTACTGCCCTGGCCACCGCGTCCGCGAGGGTGACGTGGGCGATCGGCGACGGCGCGCTCGCCATCGCCTCGGCGTCCTGCGGCGCGCAGTACCACGGCGGGATCACGGCTTCCGCCCCGTGGCCGGGCGGGTCGATCGTGAACGCGCGATGGCCCCGCAGCCCGAGCTCGGTGGTCAGCGGCGCGAGGTAGGCGCCGCTGCCGTGCGAGCCGGGGATGAACACGAACGTCGGAGTTCCCCGTGTCGCCGCTTCCGCGCTGCTCGCCGTGCCCACGCCCACGGCCAGCCCGGTCGCGGCCAGTGCTCCGCCTCGAAGGAATCCTCGACGGGAGGTCATGTGTTCCGTCCTTTCGTCGGCGGCGCTCAAGCGCCCGCGGGGACCTTCTTGGCGAAGTGCGAGCGGACTTCGGGCCGTAGCACGGCGACCAGGAGGCCGAGCAGCACGATCGCCTGCACCACCTGGATTCCGCGCATCCACAACGGGAACTGCGCACTCGCGACGAGGTACACCAGCCCGGCGAACCCGGCGACGGCGATCACCAGCACCCTGAGGTAGGTGCTGCGCTTGCCGAGGTGGAGCCGCGTGGCGAGTCGCATGTAGACGATCGCGATGACCAGCACGGAAACGGGCCGGATCCAGAGGACGCTCTCCAGCGAAGCGCGGGAGTCGGCGATCTCGGCCGCCGTGCCGTGCGGTATTCCCGGCATCGACATCACCTGGTAGTCGAGTATTTCGCGCTGGAAGGCGAAAGTCAGTGCGGCCAACAGGATGCTGAGTCCGAGGTTGGCGTAGAGCAGCCGGATCACCGGCTTGAGCGCGGTCATGGTGGTGTCCTTCGGTTGTCGGTGTGTCAGGAGCGGGCGGTGGCCAGCGCGAAGATCCGGACGACCTGCTGGGCGTAGGCGGCGGTGTCGGTCCGCGGTTCGGCCGCGAGCAGCGCGTGGATCCCGTCGATCGCCTGCCGGACGGCGATCGCCATGACGCGCGGGTCGAACTCCCCGAATTCGCCCGCGCGCTGGCCCTCGCGGAAGGCCTCCTCCAGCAGGGATATCGACTGGAGGAACCAGGCAGGCTCGCCCGCGTTGTTCCGCAGGATCTCCAGCAGCGCCTTCATGTCCGTCGGGCGTTCGGCGATGAAGGCGATGTTCGCTTCGATGTAGGCCCGCAGCCTGGCCGGGCCGCCCGTCTCGGCCCGGATCCTCGGCCCCATCGCCGCGGCCGCCGCGGCGAGCACGTCCCGCATCGCCTCGGCGACGAGATCGCCCTTGCCGTCGAAGTGGTACGAGATCATGCCGGTGCTGCTCAGCCCCGCTCGTTTCGCGATCTTGGCGAACGAAGCCTTCGCGAACCCGAGTTCGGCGATCGTGTCGAGTGCCGCCCGCACGATCTGCGCCCTCCTCGCGTTCTCGATGAACGAGCGCCCGTCTTGCTCGCTTGAGCTAGCTTTTGCCTGCATGAGCAAAATATAGCGTGCCTGGGCAACCAGGTGTATCGGGGAGAACCCTGAAGTTCGCCCCTACCCGGGGCGGACCGGTGCTCAGCGCAGCTCGCTGCCCTTCGTTTCGGGCAGCCGCAGGATGACGAAGAACGCGATCGCGGCGCCCGCGGCGACGTACCAGAAGAACACCGTCGACGCACCGGCGTCGGCCAGTGCGCTGATCACCAGGGGCGCCGTGCCGCCGAAGACGGCGACCGTGAGGTTGTACCAGGCCCCGATGCCGAGACCGCGGAGCTCGGTGGGGAACAGCTCGCTCATGATGGCGGGCGCGATCGAGGTCATGGCCGTGTAGAGCGCGAGCCCGACGCAGAAGACCACCAGGAGACCGCCGAGCCCCGGCGCGACGAGCGCGGAGAGCGGCACGATCAGGATCGCCGTCGCCGCCGACCACACCAGCAGCTGCGGCTTGCGGCCGAACCGGTCGGACAGCGCACCCATCGGGTACTGCAGGGCGACGAACAGCGCCGTGGCGATGGACAGCGCGAGGAACACGTCGACCGCGTCGGCCTTGCGGGTCTTGACCGCGAACGGGGTGAGCGCGCTGAAGAACGTGTAGTAGCACAGCGTCGACAGCATGCTGAACCCGACGAGCTGGCCCACGGCCTTCGGGTGGTCCCGGAGCGTGGTCAGCAGGGGCCTGCGCACCCGGCGCGCGCGGGTCTTGTTCTGCTCGAACTGCTCGGTTTCGGCGAGGCTGCGGCGGAGCCAGAACCCGGCGAGGCCGAGCACACCGCCGAGCAGGAACGGGATCCGCCAGCCGAACGAGGCGAGATCGGCCTTGTCCATCGTCCTGGCGAGCACGAACCCGAGCACGGAGGCGATCAGCACCGCGGTCCCGGTGGAGATGTAGAAGAACGACGAATACCGCCCGCGGCGTTCCGCGGGCGCGACCTCACCGAGGTAGGCGGAGGCGTTGGAAACCTCGCCGCCGAGCGAAAGCCCCTGGGCGATCCTCGCGAGCAGCAACAGGATCGGCGCGAACCAGCCGACTTGCTCGAAGGTCGGGAGCACGCCGATCACCACCGAACCGCCCGCCATCAGCGTGATGGTGAGCAGCATGGCGGGCTTGCGGCCCTTGAGATCCGCGAACCGCCCGAGCAGCACCCCGCCGAGCGGCCGGAAGAAGAACGCGAGCGCGTAGGTGGCGAAGGTGTTGAGCTGCGCGAGCGTTTCGTTGCCGGACGGGAAGAACGCGGTGGCGAAGTAGATGCTGAACGTGGCGTAGATCGTCCAGTCGAACCACTCCAGCGCGTTGCCCGCGCTGGCCGCGACCAGCTTGCGGACCGGCAGCCGGTGCCGGGCCTCCTTCGTGACCGGTGAGTCGGTCATGGCCACCTCCGCGTTCGCGCGACGGCCCCGAACACTGCCACACCGCACCGCGAACAGGAAGATCGTTCGCGATGTGAACGGGGCTGCGCCCCAGCGGCGGGGCTCAGCCGCAGGAGGCTTGCACGGTCGTCGCGGAGAACGTCCGCGTGGCCCCGGAACCGAGCGTGACCACCACACCACCGTCGGGCGTCCGCGCCGAGTTCGAGACCGTCGGCTCGTCCACCGCCACCGGTTCCCCGCACAGGGCCAGCGGGGACCGGCTCATGATCACGCCGGTCCCGACGCGGAGGTCGTAGGACGGGGCGAGGCCGAACAACCGATCGTTCCGGACCACGACCACGTCCAGCACGTTCTGGGCGCGGTCACCCGCGGCACCGGGTGCCGAAGTCTCGCTCACCACCGTCTGGCCCGCGAACACGAACGAACCCGCGACCACGATGCCGAGCACGACCACCAGGCCGGCCAAGACCTTGAGGCTCCGTGATGTCTGCACACCGGTATGGAAGCAAAACCGCGCGCCGGATTCCACCAAGGGCGCTCCACCAGGGACGCGCCACTCAGGACGTTCCGGCCAGTGCGAAGGGCAGCACCCCCTCCGCGCCCGCGCGCCGCAGGAGCCGTGCGCCCATGGCCATCGTCCAGCCGGTGTCCACCACGTCGTCGACGAGCAGTACCGGACCCTCCACAGTGGACAACGCGGATGTCAGGTCCGGCGGTGCCGTCAACGTGGTCCACAGGTCCGCCACCCGCTGCGCGCTGTTCGCCCGCCGGGGCGGGCCGTCCCCGGTTTCCAGCGTGCCGAGGAACTCGAGGCGGCCGATCTGCGCGAGCCGGCGCGCCAGTTCGCCGGTGAGCCGCGGCCGCGTCCGCGACGGCATCGCGACGACGGCGGCCGGGCGTTTCGCCCAGTCCCACGAAGCCAGCACCGTCACGCAGGCCTGGAACACCGAGTCGGGTACCGCGCCGTCACCCGCCGTGGCGCCGACGAGCTCGCGAAGACGCCCGCCCCAGCCGACATCGGTCAGCCGCCCGAGCACGCGGCCGGGCTCGGTCTGCTCCTCCTTCGCGATCCGCCCCGACAACGGCACGTCCAAGGTGGCGAGGCCGCTCGGCCACTGGCGGCGCGGCGCGACCACGACACCGGGCCGCTGCAGCCGTTCCCCGGTTTCGGTGACCACCGACTCCGACACCGCCGCCGAACGCCGCTCCCCGGTGCAGTTGTCACAGCGTCCGCACGGTGCCGCGTGCGGATCGTCCAGCTGCCGCAACAGGAACTCCATCCGGCAGTCCGATGTGGACTGGTAGGTCAGCATCGCGCCCTGCTCGGCGTCGCGGGCCCGATTGACCCGTGCGTACCGTTCGCGGTCGTACTCCCACGGCACGCCCGTCGATTCCCAGCCGCCCTTCACCCGCCGGACCGCGCCGTCCACGTCGAGCACCTTGAGCACCATTTCGAGCCGGGACCGGGACAGCTCGACGACGGGCTCCAGCGCGACCGTCGACCGCGGCCGATCGGCGTGCCCGAGCGCGTCGAGCACCTGATCGACGCGCCGCTCGTCGGGGAAGGCGAGCGAGTTGAAATAGCGCCAGATCTCGGCGTCCTCCTTGCCGGGCAGCAGCACCACCTCCGCGCGCTCCACTCCGCGGCCGGCACGGCCGACCTGCTGGTAGTAGGCGATCGGGGAGGACGGCGCGCCGACGTGCACCACGAAGCCGAGATCGGGTTTGTCGAAGCCCATGCCCAGTGCGGAAGTCGCGATGAGCGCCTTGACGCGGTTCGCCAGCAGATCGTCTTCGGCCGCCTCGCGCTCGGCGGGCTCGGTCTTCCCGGTGTACGCGGTGACCGGGTACCCGCGCTCGGTGAGCAGCGCGGCGATATCGTGCGCCGCCGCGACGGTGAGCGTGTAGATGATGCCCGAACCGGGCAGCTCGCCGAGGTGCTCGGCCAGCCAGGCGAGCCTGGCCTCGGCGGTGGGCACGTCGACGACGGAAAGCCGCAGGCTCTCCCTGTCGAGCGGGCCGCGCAGCACGAGCGTCTCCGCGCCGTCCCCGATCCCGAGCTGCTCGGCCACGTCGGTGGCGACCCTGTCGTTCGCGGTCGCCGTGGTGGCCAGCACCGGCACCCCGGACGGCAGCTCGGCCAGCAGCGTGCGCAGCCGCCGGTAGTCGGGCCGGAAGTCGTGGCCCCAGTCCGAGATGCAGTGCGCCTCGTCCACCACGAGCAGCCCGGCCGACGCGGTCAGCTTGGGCAGCACGGTGTCCCGGAAGTCGGGGTTGTTGAGCCGCTCGGGGCTCACCAGCAGCACGTCGATCTCGCCGGCCGCCACCGTCGCCTGCACGGTGTCCCACTCCTGCGGGTTGGCCGAGTTGATCGTGGCCGCGTGGATGCCGGCCCTGCCCGCGGCCGCGATCTGGTTGCGCATGAGCGCGAGCAGCGGGGACACGATCACGGTCGGCCCGGCGCCCCGCTCCCGCAGCAACGCCGTCGCGAGGAAGTAGACCGCCGACTTCCCCCATCCCGTGCGCTGGACGACGAGCGCGCGCCGATGCTCGGCCACGAGCGCCTCGATGGCCGTCCACTGGTCTTCGCGCAGCGTCGCGGACTCACCTGCCAGTGCGCGCAGGAGGACTTCTGCCCGTTCGCGGAGTGCTTCGTTTCCCACGCCGACAGCTCTACCGCATCGCGCCGACAACGCGGCGGCCACGGGGCCCGAACTCGTACGAACGGTCCGTTCGTGCGGTCGAATGTGACTCAGGTCACATTCAAAGGTGGCGTCATGGCCGCGGCGCGCGGTGGTCAACACCCGTGAGCCGGCACTCGCGGGGGAGTGACCGGCGCCCGGCGGTACCCCTCGTCCGCTCGGGCAGGCGCGGTGCGCGGATCCCTTGCCGGGGAGCGGGAGGCCGATCCGCGCACCGCGTCTCTCCTCGGTCGTGGTGCGACGGCGCGTATTAGGCTCCTGAGCCATGTCACCACGCCGCATCGGGGTCATGGGCGGCACCTTCGACCCCGTGCATCACGGACACCTGGTCGCGGCCAGCGAAGTACAGGCGCGGTTCGGGCTGGACGAAGTGATCTTCGTGCCGACCGGTCAGCCGTGGCAGAAGGCGGCGCGCGAGGTCACGCGCGCCGAGGACCGGTACCTGATGACCGTGATCGCGACCGCGTCCAACCCGGTGTTCTCGGTCAGCAGGGTCGACATCGACCGCGGGGGCCAGACCTACACCGTCGACACCCTGCGCGACCTCCACGCCGAGTACCCGGACGACGAACTGTTCTTCATCACCGGTGCCGACGCGCTCGAGCAGATCCTGACCTGGCGCAACGCCGAGGATCTGTTCACCTACGCCCATTTCATCGGGGTCACCCGGCCCGGGTACCGCCTCAACGACGGCCACCTGCCGAGCGGGAAGGTGAGCCTGGTCGAGGTCACCGCGATGGCGATTTCGTCGACCGCGTGCCGCGAACGGGCCCGCAACGGCGAACCGGTCTGGTACCTCGTCCCGGACGGCGTCGTGCGATACATCGACAAGCGCCGGCTCTACCGCGATGAGGAGCCGGACTCCTCGGAGAGCAGGTAGGAAGCGCCGGGTACCCTCGTCAGGCGTATATCGACACCGAGGGAGCACTGTGGCAGCGACGTCCGAAGCACGAGACCTGGCGACCGCGGCCGCACACGCGGCGGCGGACAAGAAGGCCAGCGACGTGGTCGTGCTGGACGTGTCCGACCAGCTGGTCATCACCGACGCGTTCGTCATCGCCTCCGCCCCCAACGAGCGGCAGGTCGGCGCCATCGTCGACAACGTCGAGGAGCAGCTGCGGATCGCGGGCCACAAGCCGGTCCGCCGCGAAGGCGCGCGGGAAGGCCGGTGGGTGCTGCTCGACTACGTCGACGTCGTCGTGCACGTCCAGCACACCGAGGAGCGCTCGTTCTACGGGCTGGAACGGCTGTGGAAGGACTGCCCCCGGATCGAGGTCGACGGTCTCGAGGAGAACGGCGAAGCCGAAGACGAGCAGACGGACGAGGCGCGGTGACCCTGCGGCGGCTGGTGCTCTGGCGGCACGGGGAGACCGACTACAACGCCACCAAGCGGATGCAGGGGCACATCGACTCGTCGCTCACCCCGGTCGGCTGGAACCAGGCCCGCTTCGCCGTTCCCGCACTCGCCAGGTTCGATCCCGCGCTCGTCATCGCCTCGGACCTCAAGCGCGCGACCGACACCGCGACCGTCTTCGCCGAGTCAACCGGTGTCCCGCTGCGGATCGACAAGCGCCTTCGCGAAACCCACCTCGGTGAATGGCAGGGCCTCACCGGTGTCGAGGTCGACGCGGGCTGGCCGGGTGACCGCGAGCGGTGGCGCCGCGACGAAACGTGGGCACCGCCGGGGGGCGAAGCCAGGGTCGAGGTCGCCGAACGCGCCTACGCCGTCGTCGAAGACCTCCGCCGGTCGGGCGAGGACTGCGGGGAGACGGTCCTGCTGGCCACCCACGGCGGGCTGATCATCGCGCTCACCGCGCGCCTGATGGGGCTTCCCGTCGAGGTGTGGCCGTCCCTCGGTGGCGTCGGCAACTGCCATTGGGTCGAACTCGCGCTGCGCGACGACGATTGGCGCCTGCACGTCTACAACGCGGGAATGACCGGCTGAGCATGGCGGGGCCTCGGCTGCTCGTGTTCGGTGACTCGTTGAGCTTCCACGGGCCCGACGGCGCCCACGCCGCCGACGACGAGCGGCTGTGGCCGAACGTCGCGGCGGCCGGGCTCGGTGGCACGGCGGATCTCGTGGCCGGCATCGGCTGGAACGCGCGTGACGCGTGGTGGTCGCTGACCGGCGACCCCCGGGTGTGGGCGGATCTGCACCGGGTGGACGCGGTGCTGTTCGCCGTGGGGAGCATGGACACCCTGCCCTCGCCGTTGCCCACCTACCTCCGGATCGGGTTGCGGTACCTGCGGCCGGACCGGTTGCGCGGCGCGGTCCGCAGCGCCTACCAGCACGCGCAGCCGCGCCTCGCCATCGCGACCAGGGGCCGTCCCGCGGTGCTGCCCGCGCATCTCACGGTGCGCTACCTCGACCGCGCCGTGACCGCGTTGCGCGCGCTGCGGCCGGAGCTGCCGATCGTGGGCATGCTGCCGAGCGTGCACCGGGCGGCTTCGTACGGGTACGTCCACACCGCGCGCGCGGGCGCCGTCGCGGCGATGACGGCGTGGGCCGCGCGTGTCGCGGTGCCGTTGCTGGATCTCGCCGAGGTGGTCGGGCCGCATGTCCTTGGCGGGCACGGGAACCCGGACGGGATGCACTGGGGCTGGGCGGGGCACCACGCCGTCGGCACCGCGATGGCCGAGCTGCTGGTCCCCCGTCTCGGCGCGGTCGGCACGTAGGCTGACCAGCGTGCCGGTCGCCGTCATCACGGATTCCACCTCCCACCTGCCGGAGGGCTTTGCCGACCGGTACGGGATCCGCGTGGTTCCGCTGCACGTGCTGATCGACGGCGAAGCCGCGCTCGACGGAATCGACATCGGACCGTCCACCTTGGCCGAGGCGCTCGGACAGCGCCGCATCGTCACCACCTCGCGCCCGACTCCCGCGGAATTCGCCGACGCGTTCCGGAAAGCGCTCGACGACGGTGCCGACGAGGTGGTGTCGATCCACCTGTCGAAGCAGATCTCGGGCACCTGGGAGTCGGCGGTACTGGCCGCGCAGGAGGTCGGCCCCGACCGGGTCCGGGTCGTGGACTCCAGGAGCACCGCGATGGGACTCGGGTTCGCGGCACTGCACGCCGCGACCTCGGCGGCGGGCGGTGCGCCGGCGATCGAGGTGGAGGCCGCGGCGACGGCGGCCGCGCGCCGGGCGGAAACCTTGTTCGTGGTGGAGACCCTCGAACACCTTCGGCGCGGCGGGAGGATCGGTCCCGCGGCCGCGCTGCTCGGGACCGCGCTGGCCGTGAAACCGTTGCTGCACATGGACGAAGGCCGCATCCTGCCGCTGGAGAAGGTGCGGACGATGAACCGGGCGATGGGCAGGCTCGTCGATCTCGCGGTGGCCGCCGCGGCGGGGGAGGAGGTCGAGCTCGCCGTGCACCACCTGGCGTCCCCGGAGCGGGCGGTCGCGCTGGCGAACGATCTCGAAAGCCGCATCCGGTGCCGGGAAGGCTGCCTCGTTTCCGAGGTCGGCGCCGTGATCGGGGCCCACACCGGTCCGGGGGTGCTCGGCGTCGTCGTGCAACGAGCGCGGTAGCCCGAACCCGGCAGCTTCTCACATACCCACGACGGAACCGCGCGTCCGGAGGCCCTGCCCAGCCGAGTTGTCCACACCGGGGCGGTTGTCCACAGCGCGTCGATTCTTCCCTGTCCCGCGTCTTCGCCGCGCCCTAACGTCGAATGCGTGTTCGAGCGACCGTCCGGCGGCCAAGGCGCCGCACCCAGCACCCGGCTGGCCCAGCTGGCGAGGCAGGCGGCGGGGCTTGAGGTCGCCGCGGGCGGCGGGCACGCGAGAGGGAGGTTGGTGGAGCGATGGGTCCCGGAATCGTTGACGAACGGGTACTGGACGCGCAGGCGGCGCGGTCTCGTGGCGGCGGGCGCCGCCGCTTGCCTTGTCGTGGCCGTGGTGGTGATCGTGCTGGTCACGGCCGGGGCACCGGGGCCGGAGCACGCGCCGGTCCTCCCGGCCGCGAAGGAGGCAGCGCGGTCGCCGGGCGCGGATCGGCCGAGCGAGCGGCCAGGAGGCCCGATCGTGGTCAGCGTCGTGGGCAAGGTGAGCGCGCCGGGCCTGGTCACGCTGCCGGCGGGCGCGAGGGCCGCCGACGCGGTCCGCGCCGCGGGTGGTGCGCTGCCCGGTACCGACCTCACCGGGGTCAACCTGGCGCGGCGCTTGGCCGACGGTGAGCAGATCGTCGTCGGCGGGCCCGCGGCGCCCGCGGTGGCCGGGTCCCCGGCGGGGGCGCCCGGCGGCAAGGTCAACCTGAACAGCGCGACCGTGGAAGAGCTGGACGGGCTTTCCGGAGTCGGTGCGGTCACGGCGAAACGGATCATCGACTGGCGGACCCAGCACGGCGGGTTCACCGCGGTCGAGCAACTCCGCGAAGTCGACGGTATCGGGGAGACCAAGTTCTCCCGGTTGCGCGATCAGGTGACCGTGTCATGAGCCGAATACCGGAGGACGAGCGCGCTGTCGTCCCTCCGTCCAAACAGGACGCACGACTGGTGCCGGCCGCGGTCGTGCTGTGGCTCGGCGCGCTGTTCGGGTTGCTGTGCGGCTGGTGGACGGCGATCGTCTGCGGCGGGGGCGTGGCCCTCGCGGCGGTGGCGGTTCTGGTGTGCGGCAGGCGGGCGCTCAGCGCGCGGTGGAAAGCGGGGATGGTGGCGTTGCTGGCTGCCGCCTTCGTCGTGGCGTGCCCGATGGCGCTGTGGTTCGGCGAGTCCGAGCACGACCCGCTGCGGGCCGCGGCCGCGCGCTCGGCCGGTGCGACGCTGCGGGTGACGATCGCCGAGCGGCCGCGGCCGGTGCGGAGCGCGGGTTATGCCGGGCAGCGCGCCGGTGCGCGGTCCGTCGTCCTCGCCGCGGACGTGGATCAGGCCATTGTGGACGGTCAGGACGCCGGTTCGGCCGGCCGCGTCGTGCTGATCGGTCCGTTCGATTCGTGGGCGGCAGTGCTGCCCGGACAGGAGGTGACGCTCACCGGATCGCTCGCGCCGCCGCGCGGCCACGACCTCACCGTCGCCGCGGTGCTCGTTCGCGGGCCCCCGGCGGACGCCAGCAAGGCACCGTGGTGGCAACGCGGCGCCGAGGAGCTTCGCGCCGGGTTGCGCGAGGCCTGCGCGGTGCTCGACGAGGAACCGGCGGGGTTGGTGCCGGGTCTGGTCACCGGGGACACGGCCGGTCTCCCGGAACGGGTGCGGACCGAGTTCACCGATGCCGGGATGTCGCACCTCACCGCGGTGAGCGGCAGCAACCTCGCCATCGTGTGCGGCGCGGTGCTGATCGTGCTCCGGGCGTGCCGGCTCGGACCGCGGCTCAGTGCGGTCGCGGCCGGGTTCACGCTCGTCGGGTTCGTGGTGCTTGCCGGTCCGGAGCCCAGCGTCCTGCGGGCCGGTGCGATGGGCGCGGTCGGTCTGCTCGCGTTGGCACTGGGCAGGAAGCGCTCGGCGTTGCCCGCGCTCGCGACGACCGTGTGCGTGCTGATCGCCTGGGATCCCGCGATGGCGGTCGACCTCGGTTTCGCCCTGTCGGTCGCGGCCACCGCCGGACTGGTCCTGCTGGCACCGCGCTGGTCGGCGGCACTGGTCCGGCGCGGGGTGCCACCGGGGTTCGCCGACGGCATCGCGGTCCCGCTCGCCGCGTTCGTCGTCACGGCGCCCGTCCTGGCCGGGATGGTCGGCACCGTCAGCGTCGTGTCGGTGCTGGCGAACATCATGGCCGCGCCCGTGGTCGCACCCGCCACCGTGTTCGGGGTGCTCGCCACGCTGACGGCCATGGTGTGGCCGTGGGGCGGTGAAGCCTTCGCGCACCTCGCCGGGCCGGAGGCGGACTGGCTCATCACCGTCGCCAGGCACGGTGCCGCGATACCCGACGCCGTGGTGCCGTGGCCGTCGGGCTGGTGGGGTGGCCTGCTCGCGGTCGTCGTGCTCGTGACGATCGCGCTGGCCTTCCGGTCGCGAGGACTGCGGCTCCTCCTCGCGGTCGCGCTGGCCTGTGTGCTGCTGGTGGTCGTCACGCCGAGGGTGATCGCCCCCGCGTGGCCGCCGTCGGGCTGGGCGATGGCGGCGTGCGACGTGGGCCAGGGCGACGCCGAGGTGCTCGCCACTGCCGAGCCAGGCAGGGCCGTGGTGGTGGACACCGGGCCGGAACCGGGCCCGGTCGACCGCTGCCTCGACGCGCTCGGCGTCGACAGGGTCCCGCTGGTGGTGCTGAGCCACCTGCACGCCGATCACATCGGCGGGCTCGCCTCGGTGTTCGAGGGGCGTTCGGTCGGTGCCGTGGCGATCGGGCCGGGACGGTCACCGCCGTGGGCGTGGCGCCAGGTGGCGGAAACGGCGGCGAAGCACGGTGTTCCGCTGCTCGACCTGGCGACGGGACAGCACCTGGATTGGCCGGGGCTCGCCCTCGACGTGATCGGGCCGCGTTTCGTCCCGGAGCGGCCCCGGGTGGAGCCGGACGGCACCGGGATCAACAACACCTCCGTCGTGGTGCGTGCGGCGACCGCGGCGGGCACCGTGTTGCTCACCGGGGACGTCGAACTGGCGGCACAGGGCGATCTGCTCGCCGACGGTGCCGCTCTGCACGCCGACGTCCTGAAGGTGCCGCACCACGGTTCGCGCTACTCGGTTCCGCGGTTCCTGGCGGAGACGGGGGCGAGGGTGGCGGTGGTCAGCGTCGGTGCGGGCAACACCTACGGCCACCCGAGTAAGTCCACTGTGGACGAACTGGCCGGAATGGGCGCGCTGGTCGGCCGCACCGACACCGACGGGGATCTGGCGGTGGTCGCGGACGAGTCGGGTCCGGCGCTGGTGCGTCGCGGGCAGGACGCCTCCGGCCGCCGTCGCTGATCCGGTCCAGCGCCCGCGGGTGCTAGGCCGGGGTGCGGATGAGTTCGTCGGCGACCCAGCGTGCGACATCGGCG
This sequence comes from Amycolatopsis sp. CA-230715, assembly GCF_018736145.1. Taxonomy (GTDB): domain Bacteria; phylum Actinomycetota; class Actinomycetes; order Mycobacteriales; family Pseudonocardiaceae; genus Amycolatopsis. The sequence continues at coordinate 806,316 of NZ_CP059997.1, read as the reverse complement.
GGGTAGGGCGACGGCAGTCCGAGGACGAGGTGCTCGAAGCCCGCGTCGATCGCTTCGGCGATGGCGTGCCGGGTGGTGTTCGGCTGGTCGTAGGAAACAGGGAGGTGGATCGATCGGACGATCGAGGCGGGATCGCGGCCGATCTCGCCGCAGTAGCGGTCGAGCAGCGCACTGCGGCTGAGGGCGTCGTCGATGTCGCCGCCGGGGATGTTCCACAGGTCGGCGTGTTCAGCGGCCACGCGCAGCACGGCGGACGAGCGCCCGCCGATGAGGATCGGCGGGTGCGGGCGCTGGACCGGTTTCGGGTTGCCGAACGCGCCGGTGAGCCGGACGTGGGTGCCCTCGACGTCGAACGGTTCGGTATCTGTCCACAAGCGACGGATGACCGCGCACGCCTCGGCGAGGCTTTCCACGGCGTGGGCGGCGTCGTGGAAGGGGAGGCCGTGTGCTTCGTACTCGCGCCGGGCGAGCGGGTGGCTGGGGCGCGAGCCCGCGCCGATTCCGAAGTCGAGCCGTCCGCCGGACACGATGTCGACGGTCGTGGCGATCTTGGCCAGTACGGCGGGCGGGCGGAAGCGGTTGCTGGTCACGAGGAGGCCGAGGCGCAGTCGCCGGGTCTGCGCGGCGAGTGCCGAAAGCAGCGTCCAGCCTTCGAAGATCGGCCCGTCGGGGTCGCCGCCGATCGGCATGAGGTGGTCGAACAGCCAGGCGTGCTCGATTTCCGGGATCGCGTCCGCTTCGCGCCAGACGCGCAGGATCTCGTCGTAACCGACCTGCATCGGGGCGGTCATGATCCCGAACCGGGGTGTGTTCGGCATGGCGGTGATAGTCCTTTCCGGACAGTGGTGGGGTTTCCCGGGCCCAGAGGCCGTCACGCACTGGGGCGACGGCGGCGCAACGACGCGTCGAGCAGCGCGGGCGGGGTGTCGTGCTTTTCGTCCGCGGCCAGATCGACGCCGGGGGCGACGACGGTGTCGATCGCGTCGAGCACATCGGTGGTGAGCACGGTGTCGGCGGCGGCGAGGTGCGAGCGGAGGTGGTCGAGCGTGCGGGGGCCGATGATCGCGCTGGTCACGGCGGGATGCGCGGTCACGAACCCCAGCGCGAGCTGGATCATGGTCACCCCGGCCTCGGCGGCGATCCCGGACAGCTTCTCGACGGCGTCGAGCCTGGCCCGGTTGGCGGGGAGACTGGTGTCGAAGCGGTTCGGCATGAACTTCGCGCGGTTGGTGGTGATCTCCTTGCCCGCGCGGATCGCGCCGGACAGCCAGCCCGAAGCGAGCGGGCTCCACACCAGGACGCCGAGCCCGTACTGCTCGGTCACGGGCAGCACGTGGGCTTCGATCCCGCGCTGCAGGACCGAATAGCTGGGCTGTTCGGTGACGTACCGGCCGAGGTGGTGCTCGCGGGCGGCCCACCGCGCCTGCACGATGCGGTACGCGGGGAAGGTCGACGAGCCGAAGTAGCGGATCTTCCCGGCACGCCGCAGATCGGTCAGCGCCGACAGCGTTTCCTCGTCGCTGGTGTCCGGGTCCCACCGGTGGACCTGGTAGAGGTCGACGTGGTCGACATCGAGGCGCCGCAGGCTGTTCTCCAGTTCGGTGACGAGCCACCGGCGCGAACCGCCGCGGTGGTTGCGCTCGTCGCCCATGGGCATGCCCGCTTTCGTTGCCAGCACGAGGTCATCGCGGCGTCCTGCGATGGCCTTGCCGACGATCTCTTCCGATTCGCCGTCGCTGTACCTGTCCGCGGTGTCGATGACGTTGATGCCGCCGTCGAGGGCGGCGTCGACGATGGCGGTCGCCTCGGCTTGGCTGGTGCGGCCGATCGCGCCGAAGTTCATCGCGCCGAGCGTGAGGGAGCTGATTTGTACGCCGGTGCGGCCGAGGGTGCGGTACCGCATGCGGAGTTCCTCCAGAAGACGGGTGGTTTGGCCGCGAGGTCCCGCTCTGCCACCATGAGCAATCGGAACGCCGCTCCGCTAACAATACGGAGCAGTGTTCCGTTTCGCAAGGTCGACGGTGGAAGGAACGGCGCGGTGCACGACAGCGACGAGGAAGCGGGCCCCGCGGGCCGGTCCAAGCGGGCGGACGCCCGGCGCAACGAGAAGACGCTGCTCGACGCGGCCGCCGCCCTCTTCGTCGCGTCGGGGGTGGAAGCACCGGTGCGCGACATCGCGGCCGAGGCGGGGGTCGGGATGGGCACGATCTACCGCCACTTCCCGACCAGGGCGGATCTCATCATCGCCGTCTACCGGCACCAGGTCGAGTCACTGGCCGAGGCGGGGCCCGCTCTGCTGGAGGCGGGCGAAACCCCGCACGCCGCGCTCGGGCAGTGGATCGATCTCTTCGTCGACTTCCTGGTCACCAAGCACGGGCTCGCCGCCGTGCTGCAGTCCGACAACGCGGGATTCGAGACGTTGCACGCCTACTTCCTCGACCGCCTCGTGCCGGTGTGCACCCGGCTGCTCGACGCCGCGGTCGCTTCGGGCGAGATCCGCTCCGGGGTGGCCGCCTACGAGCTCATGCGCGGCGTCGGAAACCTGTGCATCGGCGCCGAGCACGATTCCCGCTACGACGCGCGCCGGCTGGTCGAACTCCTCATCGCGGGGCTGCGCACCTGACCGGGAAAGGACGTCGCCGCGGACGCGCTGCTCGACGGCATCCGCACCGTGTCCCCACATCCAGCGCGCCATGACCAAACTGCACGCCAGGGACCGCACGCCAGGGACCGCACCCAGCTCGTCGTCGTGGCCTACCAGAGTGGCCTGGTACGGCCCCGCCGGTGATTTTCTTGTCCGACGCCGGAATTTCGGTTAGAGAGAAGGCCTTGAACCCGGTGAGCGGAAGGGGAACGGCGTGGCGGAGGACCTCAAGATCAGGCTCGGTGCCGGAACGCCGACCGGGGCGGCGATCGCGGACTTCGGCGCGCACGTCGATCTGCTGGAGCGGGCCGGGATCGATTCGCTCTGGCTGCCGGAAGCGGTGTACTCGCCGCGGGTCGATCCGGTGGTCGGCATGACGCACGCACTGGCCAGGACGGAACGCCTCAAAGTCGGTACCGGGGTGATGGTGCTGCCCGGCCGGGATCCGGTGCTGGTCGCCAAGCAGCTCGCGTCACTCGCCGCGCTCGCCCCGAAGCGCGTGCTGCCCGTGTTCGGCCTGAAACCCGCGCGGGAGCAGGAAGTCCGGCTCTTCCCCGTGCCGGAAGGCCGCCGTGCCGCGGTGTTCGACGAGTCGCTGCGCCTGATCCGGTTGCTGCTGGAGCAGGACGACGTGACCTTCGAAGGGGAGTTCTTCCAGGTGGAGAACGTCAGCCTCGGCACCGCGCGGCCGAAGCGGCTCGACCTGTGGCTCGGCGGAAAGGCCCCGGGCGCGCTGCGCCGCGTCGGCAGGCTGGCGGACGGCTGGCTCGCCAGCTTCATCACCCCGGAGCAGGCCCGCGCGGGACGGGAGGCGATCCAGGAGGCCGCCTCGGAGGCGGGGCGCGAGATCGAGGCCGATCACTTCGGGATCAGCCTGGTGGTCTCGCCCGACGGGTTTCCCCGCGAGTTCGCCGCCTCGATCCGCCGCCAGGCGGCGGGCATCGATCCGGCCCGGCTGGTCCCCGGGAGCTGGGAGGCCGCGCGCGGCCTCATCGAGGAGTACATCGACGCGGGGCTGAGCAAGTTCGTGGTCTACCCCGGCGAGACGGAACCGTACGAGCGGTTCGTCGACCGGTTCACCGAGGTCTTGTCGCCGTTGGAAAAACTGAGTCCCTGATCGGTCCACTGTGGACCGATCAGGGGTCGTGCGTCAGCCCGCCAGCGCCGCGCGGACGGCGTCGGCCGAAGGCGCCACCGTCGCGCGCGGGCCGATCTTGCCGTCCAGCGCGTCCAGCGTCTTCAGGCCGTCACCGGTGATCAGCAGGACGGTTTCCTGGTCGGGGTCGATCTTGCCCGCTTCGATGAGCTTCTTGGCCGTCGCGACGGTCACGCCGCCCGCGGTTTCGGTGAAGATGCCTTCGGTGCGGGCCAGCAGCCGGATGCCCTCGACGACCTCTTCGTCGCTGACGTCCTCGATGGCGCCGCCGGTGCGGGCCACGGTGTCCAGCACGTACGGGCCGTCCGCGGGGTTGCCGATCGCGAGCGAGCGCGCGATGGTGTCCGGCTTGACCGGCTGCACCACGTCGTGCCCGGCGCGGAACGCGGCCGACACCGGCGAGCACCCGGTCGCCTGCGCGCCGAAAACCTTGTAAGGGCTGGCTTCCACGAGCCCGAGCTCCCCGAGTTCGCGGAAACCCTTGTCCACTTTGGTCAGCTGCGAGCCGGAGGCGATCGGGACGACGATCTGCTCCGGGATGCGCCAGCCGAGCTGCTCGGCCACCTCGAAGGCGAGCGTCTTCGAGCCCTCGGAGTAGTACGGGCGCACGTTCACGTTCACGAACGCCCAGTTCTCGTTCTCCGCGGCCAGTTGCGTGGCGAGCCGGTTCACGTCGTCGTAGTTGCCGTCGACCGCGATCAGCGCGCCGTCGTAGACCGCGGTGGTCAGGATCTTCGCCCGCTCCAGGCTGGAGGGGATGAGCACCACCGATTCCCAGCCGGCCCTGGCCGCCGCGGCGCCGACCGCGTTCGCGAGGTTCCCGGTGGACGGGCAGGCGAGCACGTCGAACCCGAACTCACGGGCGGCGGCCAGCGCCACGGCCACGACGCGGTCCTTGAACGAGTGCGTCGGGTTGCCGGTGTCGTCCTTCACCCAGATCCGCTTGACGCCGAGCGCCTTCGCGAGGCGGTCCGCGCGGACCAGCCTGGTACAGCCAGGCTCGGTGTTCGGGATCTCTTCGACGTTCGAGGGGACCGGCAGGAGTTTCTTGTAGCGCCAGATGTTCTTGGGACCGGACTCGATGTCCTCGCGGCGGACGCGGCCGAAGTCGTAGGCCACCTCGAGCGGGGAAAAGTCCTCCGCCGACACGAACTCCGGGGCCAGCGGCTGGCGGTGGCCTTCTTCCTTCGACACCAGTTCCACGGCGGGGCCGAGGTCGAAGGTGCGCTTCGTGCCAAGGGCTGCGGTCATCGCGAGGTTCCTTTCCTCATCTGTCCCGCTGACGCGGGCCGGAATTGGCACCGTGTTCGTCAGCTACCTCGCGGAATCGAGATGACAGGCTGACGCCGGTTGCCGGGGCTTCATCGGGCCGTTCCCTCTGCCCCTCTGGATGAGCGGTGTTCAGTTGTCGGCGCGCCCGATCGGGCGGCTGCCTCGGCTACACCGTACGACATGGCGCTCGCGGCGCGCCACACCGGGCGGCGTGGCTTTCCCCGCCAGCGCGGCGGTCTGGGAGGATCGGGGAGTGACCGATCCCGCTGCCACCCCCGCGCCGCTCCACCTCGTACTCGGGGAGGAGGAGCTGCTGATCGAACGCGCGGTGCGCGGCGCGCTCTCGGCGGCGAGGATGGCCGATCCGAGCGCCGATCTGACCAGGGTGCGGGTGTCGGAACTCACAGCGCCCGCGCTGCTCGAGATGGTCAGCCCGTCGCTGTTCGCCGAAGGCAGGGTGATCGCGCTCGAATCGGCACAGGACGTCTCGCAGGAGATCGCCGACGTCGTGCTGTCCTACCTCAAGCAGCCGGCCGACGGGGTCACGCTGGTCGTCGTGCACAGCGGTGGCGGCCGGAGCAAGGCGGCCAAGGCGTTGCCGCCCGCGCTCCGCAAGGCCGGGGCGGAGGTCGTCGAATGCGCGAAGATCACGAAGCCAGCGGAGCGCGAAGCGTTCGTGCGCAACGAAGTCCGGCAGGCGGGCGGCAAGATCGACGGCGCGGGCGTGCTCGCCCTGATCGACGCGGTCGGCTCCGATCTGCGCGAGCTGGCGTCGGCCTCGGCGCAGCTGGTGGCGGACACCGGGGGCAGGATCGACGAGGAAGCCGTTCGCCGGTACCACCGGGGCCGTGCCGACGTGACCGGTTTCGCGGTGGCGGAAAAGGCGGTCGCCGGGGATCGGTCGGCGGCGCTGGAATCGGTGCGGTGGGCGATGCAGATCGGGGTGCCGCACGTCCTGGTGGCCGACGCGCTCGCGGACGCGGTGCGCACGATCGCGAGGGTGACCGCGGCGGGCCGGGGCAATCCGAACCAGATGGCCGGTGAGCTGGGCATGCCGCCGTGGAAGATCCGCAAGGCGCAAGGGCAGTCGCGGGGCTGGGGCCAGGACGGGCTCGCCGACGCGATGCAGATCGTGGCCAGGCTCAACGCCGAGGTGAAGGGCGCCGCGGCGAACCCGGACTACGCGCTCGAACGCGCCGTCCTGGAACTGGCCGCCGCCAAGGACAAGCGCTGACCGCCTTTCTCCGCGGTACCGGGAAAACGGCATCCCCGAACGCAGCGAAGCCCCGGCCGGGTGGCCGGGGCTTCGACGACGAGCTGGTGCTCAGAGCTCGTTGGCGCGCTTCGCGATCGCCGACTTCTTGTTGGCGGCCTGGTTCGGGTGCAGGACACCCTTGCTGGCGGCCTTGTCGAGCTTCTTCGCGGCTTCGCGCTGCAGCTCGAGGGCCTTGTCCTTGTCACCGGCCGCGGCGGCCTCGCGGAACTTGCGGATCGCCGTCTTCACCGAAGACTTGATCGACTGGTTGCGCTGGCGCGACTTCTCGTTGGTCTTGATGCGCTTCATCTGCGACTTGATGTTCGCCATGAGGCATTCCTCCTGCGTCTTCGGTGGGTTTCGCCGCCGCGTCTTCGTGGCTCCGGCCTCGTCCGGTGGCACCGGGTGAGGGCGCGGGCTTCCTCCATTGCGGAACGCCACGCGGCAACGGTCAGCGAGCTTACCAGGGCGTTCCCGGCAGCTCGCGGTGAGGGCTGGGCATCCGGGCGGGAAGAGGCGTACGGTGATCTTCGTAGTGCCTAGGGTTCCGCCGCCGGGTCGCCGCGGGACGCACCAGCACAACAAGACCCGGCGGGGCAGGTCCGAGCGGCACCATCGGCCGGGACGGGACCGGTCGTTCATCTGACGGGACAAAAGCCTGGAGGAACCCGTTTTTCGCGTGCGCGGAAAACAGAAGGGTTCTTCTCGTGCAGGGCACCGCTCTTTCCTTCGTTCTCGTCGCCGCCGTGCTCCACGCGCTCTGGAACCTCGCCGCGAAGCGGGTTTCCTCCGGTGGCGCGCGGTTCGTGTGGCTCTACTACTCGATCAGCGGGATCGTCTGCGCGCCCGTCGGGCTCGCGGTCGTGCTGCTCGGCCACGACCGTCCACAGTGGAGCTGGCTGCTCGCGGCCGCGGTCACCGCGGTGCTGCACGTCCTCTACGGCATCGTCCTGCAGCGGGGTTACGACGTGGGCGATCTCTCCGTGGTGTACCCGCTGGCGCGGGGGAGCGGTCCGCTGCTGTCGGTGCTGGCCGCCGTGCTGGTGCTCGGCGAGCGGCCCGGTGTGCTCGGGCTGGCCGGTGCCGCGCTGGTGATCGCCGGGGTGATCGTGATCGGCACCGGCGGCGCGAAGGTGGACCGCGCGGCCAGGCGGACCAGCATCTTCTACGGCCTGCTGACCGGGGTCACGATCGCGGCCTACACGCTGTGGGACGACCACGCCGTCAACGCGCTCGCGGTGCCGCCGGTGGTGTACTTCGCGACGGGCGCGGTCCTGCAGAGCGCGCTGCTGGCGCCTCACGCCCTGCGCGGCGACCGCACGCGCGAGCTGTGGCGGGCGCACCGGAAGGAGATCCTGCTGGTCGGCCTGCTCTCTCCGGCCGCGTACGTGCTCGTGCTGTTCGCGATGAAGATGGCGCCGGTGAGCCTGGTGGCCCCGGCCCGCGAGCTGAGCATCGTGTTCGGCGGGGTGGCGGCGTGGCTGGTACTGAAGGAGGCTAACCCGCTGCGCCGGATCGCGGGCTCGGTGGTGGTGCTCGCGGGCATCGCCGCGATCGCCGCTTCGTGACACTCCGGTGGGCGTTCCCGCATCTCGTCAGGTAGGCATGTGCCCATGCAGGTGCTGAGCAGCCGGGTGCTCCTGAAGCCCCGTGACCGGGACACGACGACCGCCTTCTACCGCGACACGCTCGGGCTCGCGATCTACCGCGAGTTCCCGGTGGGCACGGTGTTCTTCCTCGGGCAAGGTTTCCTCGAGGTGGTCGGAGAGGGCGAAGGCGGGTCGAGCCCCGACGTCGCGCTGTGGCTCCAGGTGCGCGACCTCGCCGACGCGCTGGCCGAGCTGGCGGACAAGGGCGTCGAACCGGACCGCGGCGCGCGGCTCGAGCCGTGGGGCCTGCGCGAAGCCTGGATCTCCGATCCCGACGGCACCCGGATCGTGCTGGTCGAGATCCCGGCCGACCATCCCCTGCGCGTGGACGTCCGCCAGCCCTGACGGGATCCGGGTGACGCTGTGCGAAGCTGTCGCCCGTGTCCGACACCTCTTTGCCCGGTAACTCCGCTGCGTCCGGTAGCTCCCGCTTCGGGCGACTGGTTCTGTTCGGGGTCCTCCTGGTGCTCTACCTCGCGGCGGGCTGGCTCGGACTCGTCACGCTGAGTCATCACCTGGCCGGGTCCGGACCCGCGGTCGACAAGGTCGGCACCGCCGCGGTGACCGCGTGCCGGGAGTACGGGCCGGTCAGCGTGCGCGGGTTCGGCTACACCTACGAGTGCGCCGCGGAGGTCCGCTGGGCGGACGGCAAGACCGAGCACCGCGAGTTCCCGGCGGGGGAGCTGACACCCGCCGACGTTGGCCACGAAGTCCCCGTCTACCAGTACGACCCCGGCCGCCGTTCGGCGACGGTGTTCGGCCGCAACGACGACACGGCGCGCTTCGCCGACGTGACGTTCCCGGTCATGGGCGGGCTGATCGTCGTGCTGCTGGCGCTGCCGCTGGTGGTGTACGGCGCGGTCCGGAAACGCCCGCCCGCGACGGGGAGCGAGCCCTATCCCGGCACGCGCCGCCGCGAAGTCAGCAAGGCCGCGCGGAAGGCGGACGAGAAGTGGCCGGTCGGACCCGCGGCGCGCGCGGCCGTGCCGAACCTGCGGCTCGTGCGGCGGCTGCGCCTGCTCGCGTGCTGGTGCGTGCTGGCGATCGTGCTGGTCAGCCTGTCCACCGTGCCGCGCAACGACGCGCCGAGGGCGGTGCGCTTCGAGTCCCCGTGGCCGCAGATCGGGCAGGCGCTGCTGGCCGACCCGCCGACCGTCGCGGTGCTGATCTTCGGCGTCATCGTCGCCGTGTTCTGCCTGTTCTTCGTCGCCAGCGCGCGCGGTGACGCCGCGAGGGTGATCGAGCACGGGCCGGACTACCTGCTCCCCGACCTGGACGGGGAGGAGCCGACCGACGAGCGGATGGCGGCGAATCTGGAGCGGCTCCGCTCGTCGGCGCGGTCGAACGTCTTCGCGAGCGCCTTGTTCGGCGCCGCGTTGCTCGGGCTCGCCGCGTGGGCGATCATCCGTGCGGTGCAGCACGTGCCGTCGTCCGCGCCGGCACTGGTCTGGGTCGCCGCGCTGACCGATGCGATCCTGCTCGGCAGCCTCGGCGTGCTCTGGCTGAGCAGCATCGAGAGCAAGTACGCGCGGCTGAAGCGGCTGCTCGAAATTCATGAAGAAAGTTCCGCGTCCGCGGGAACCGGGTCCGGCGTCGCGCAGTCGTAGGCCGGGAGGAAAGGGGCAGCTTTGGCTTCGGAAGGCATGGCGGTCGGGCAGGAGTGGCTCGCGAACTACTCCGGCAAGATCGCCGACATCCAGCGCCGCGCGGCGGAGGCGCAGGAACAGATCAAGAACATGCGCGCGCGGGCCGAGAGCCCGGACGGCGCGGTCAAGGTGGTGCTCGCCCCCGGCGGCAGGGTCGAAAACCTGGAGCTGTCGCCGCAGGCGATGAGCCTCGGCCCCGACCGGCTGGCGGCGGCGATCAAGCAGACGATCCAGAAGGCGCACGCCGACGCCGCCGGCCAGACCCAGGCGGCCGTGACACCGCTGGTCGGGGACGACTCGGACGCGATGGAGTTCCTCCGCGAGCAGATCGGGGCCGCGCAGCAGGAAGAGGAGCCGGAGGCCGAGCCGAAGCCCGCCGCGCCCGGCGAACAGGCCCCGGTGCTGCGGCCCGCCTACGAGCAGCAGCAAGCGCCCCCGCCGCCGCCCGCCCCGCCGGCACCCCCGGCTCCGCCCGCGAGGCCTCGGCGTCCCCGCCCGGCCGACGATGACGACGATGAGCCCTTCGGCGGCTCGATCATGAGGTGAGCGATGCCTGACGGATTCCATTCCACACCCGACGACCTGGCGACCCACTCGGGAACCATGTCGAAGCTCGGCGGCCGCTTGGACGCGGCGTCGAAGAAGGGCGCCGGCGTCGACCTCGGCATCGAGACCTACGGCATCATCGGCCAGGCCTTCTCGACGAGCGCGCGCGAACAGATCTCGCAGACGGCGGAGGCGATGACCGACGTCGCGAGCGCCTTCACCGACTTCGGCACCGACGTCAAGGCCGCGGGCCAGCACTACGAAAAGATCGAAGACGAGATCAAGCAACTGCTCAAGTCGCTGCACACGGAGGAATGATGGGGGACTTCGACCTGGACGGGGCGGGCCCCGCCGACACCGTCTGGCAGGCGGTGCAGGACATCAACAAGCCCGAGGACTGGGCCATGGACGGGCTCGCGCTCGGCATGGACGCGCTCGGGTTCATCGGGAACCCGTTCGGCACGCTCGCCAGCGCGGGCGTCGGGTACCTGATCGAGCACCTCGACTTCCTCAAGGAACCGCTCGACGACCTGGCCGGTGACCCCAAGGCCATCCAGGCGATCGCGGTGACCTGGGGCGAGGACATCCGCAAGGAGCTGGAGCAGATCGCGACCGACTACGAGAGCGCGGTGAAATCGGAGATCACCTCGTGGAAGGGCGACGCGGCCACGAAGTACCGCGAGTCCTCCACCAAGATCGCGAAGGAGATCCGGTCCCTGTCCGGCGCGGCGACCGGCGTGTCGCAGTCGCTGCAGGGCTCCGGTCAGCTCGTCGCGACCGTGCGCGGGATCATCCGCGACCTGATCGCGGACGTGATCGGGGAGATCATCGTGGCCGCCGCTGCCGCGATCGCCACGAGCTGGTGCTCCTTCGGCGCGTCGATCGGGGCGTTCATCGGCTGGGCGGTCGCCCGTGGCGCGGCGACCGCGGGCAAGATCGTCGGCAAGATCTCGAAGATGCTGATGAAGCTCGCGAACATCCTCAACCGCTTCAGCAGGCTGCGCGGCGCCGTGCAGGCGCTGGCGAAGATGTCGCAGCGGCTGGGGAAGGCCGGCAAGTCGCTCGGCAAGGTCGCCGGGAAGAACGGCAGGCTGATGAACCAGGTCGAGGGCCGCATGGGCCTGTGGCAGGACTCCATCAAGAACCACGTGCCGGGCCCGGTGAAGACCGCCGTCGACAAGGCCGACGACCTGTTCGCCAAGCGCGGCCGCGACGGGTTCTCGGACACGCTCAGCCCCGGGAACTACGCCCGCACCGGCATCTACGAAGGCGCGAAGGAAGAAGCGCAGGCGGACGAGAACTACGACGACGCCAAGGAAGACGCCGCGAAGAAGCCGTAGGGCCGAACCTGCCGTGTCGTGAAGGCTCTTTACCAGCGCTCAGCGCCGGTAAGGAGCCTTCACTTCGTAACCGGGCGGGGTTCGGCTGGTGTGGAGCCAGTTCAGGTATTCGGCGAATCGTTCCACATAGGACAACGGCGTCGGCGCCGCGGCCATGGCGTTCGCGTACCGCCGCATCTGCCGGTAACGGTCGAGCCGGTCGTCCTGGTACGCGGCCAAGGCCGGTGCGATTTCGGCGCGGCTGAGGCGGTCGCCGAGCACGCGCGCGTCCTCGATTCCCAGCGAGGCCCCGGATCCGATGTGCGGGGACATGGCGTGTGCCGCGTCCCCGGCGAGCACGACCCGGTCACCGGCCCAGCGCGAAATCGCGGGTACCACGGCGACCCTGCTGTGCAGGACCGAGTGTTCCGGGGTGGCCAGAACGGCATCGCGCAGCGCGAACGGCCAGGTTCCGTCGTGCAGGTTCGGCACCCTGGAGAGGGCTTCTTCCTTGCTGTTCCCGGTGGCACCGGTGGTGGTGCCGAACTGCGCGATCACCCAGCAGCAAGAACCGTCGGCGAGACGCGTGAGCGTCCCTCGGGTGCGGTCGCGTCCGAGCACCGGGCAGCCGTCGCCGATGTCGCCGTCGAAGCGCAGTACCGCCCGCCACACGTGGTGGCCGCCCTGGTGACGGCTCCCGGTGCCCGGGGCGAGAATCGCGCGCACCCGCGAATTCAGGCCGTCGGCGCCGACGAGCAGGTCAGCGCGTTCGTGGTCGCCATCGGCGTAGTGAACGGTGACGCCATCGTGGTCTTCGACGTAGCCGACGAGTTCCTTGCCGGTTCGCAGGTCGTCCTCCCCGACGGAGGAGGCGAGCAAGGCACTGAGCCTGGCGCGGTGCACCGTCCGGGTCGGTGGCATTCCGGTCGTGGTGAGCTCGGTACCGGAGAAATCGCGATAGCGCACGAAACCCGGTTCCGCTTTGATCTTGGCCAGCCGCGGGCCGAGCCCGAGCCGTTCGAGTTCCCGGATCGTGTGCGGCCACACCCCGAGCACGGCGCCGGTCGCCCTGAGCCGCGGCGCTCTTTCCCGGACCGCGACCTCGAAACCCGCTTGGCGAAGGGACAGCGCGGTGCTCAACCCGACGATTCCCGCACCGGCGATGATCGCCCGGCCCATCGCGGTCCTCCTTCACCAAGTATCGAAGTGCGTTACGTCCGCGATCGGTTTCCGCTTGACCGGGCGGAACGGCCGGGTCGGCCACCCCACCGCCACGGTCATCCCGATGTTCTTGTGCTCCGGCATGTCGAGCACTGCTCGGACGCCTCTGGTGTTGAGGTGATGTATGCCGGTCGGAGCCACCCCCAGGCCCAGGGCCCGTCCGGCCACGAGCATGTTTTGCGTGGCCCCGTAAATGGCGGAGAACTGGTAGCGGTCCTCTCTCGGATCGCCGGGAACAAACGATGACGCGCAGACGAAGATGAGAACGGGAGCCTCTCGCAGAGTGGCCAGCAGGTGATATGCGCCCTCTCCCATGCGGCGCTTCGCCGGGTCGGCGGCACCTGCTAGCTTCTCTCGTACCGTGTCGAGTGACGAGATTTCGGGAACAATGGCCTCGTGGAGACGTGCGCGCTGTTCCGGCGACGTGACCACCACGAAGTCCCAGAGCTGGGAGTTCTCTGGGCTCGGTGCCCTGGTGCCTGCCCAGATCAGTTTCTCGATCAAATCATCCGGCACGGGCTCGCCGGACAACCAGCGCATGGTCATGGCCGATTCCATCGCCTCGAACACATCCATGTTCACGCCTTGTCGAATTCGAACAGAGCCGACGCGGTGCGGTGGAGGATCTTTTCGATGTCCTGCTCCGGCAGCCCGGATTCCTTGATGTATTCGAACGTCCGTTTGTAGGTCTCGACCGCCAGCAGCGCGGAGAAGTCGCTTCCCGGCACGAGGTGGTCGGCGCCGAAGGCTTCGCAGGCACACCGGAGAGCGGCTTGTGAACCCCATCCGACGGTGTCGTAGTAGAGGCTGCGAGCCATCGCACTCGGCGAACTGAGCAGATCCGGCGTGCTCGCTTGGCCGTCAAGCCGCGCCAACTGCACGGGGATCATGCCGCCCAGATGCGGGATCACAATTTTGATGTCCGGATACCGGACCGGGACGTTTCGCTTGATCAGGTGGAGAACGAGGGCGGTGTCTTCCAGCGACGCCCCGGCCGCCGCCGTGAAACCGTAGTCATTGATGAACGGTGAGCAGATACCGTTCTGGCAGGGATGGAAGAAGAGGGTCGTTCCCCGCGCGTTCATCTCCTCGTACAGCGGTTCGAATTCTTCCTCAGCCGTGGAGCGGTTGAACACCGAACAGCTGAGGGCCACGCCGACCATGCCCAGCTCGTCCAGCCCGCGCCGCATTTCCTCGAGTGACGCGTCGATATGCGGCAGGGGCAGGGAAACGAGGGAAGAGAACCGGCCGGGACGCGAGCCGGCCAGCTCGCCGTAACTGTCGTTGAGTACCTGTGCCGCCTCGACGGCCAACCGGGATTCCCTCGCGTAAGGTGCCATGCTGCCCGGGGACAGGATCTGCCGCTCCACTCCGGCATCGTCCATCATGTCGATGCGCTGATCGATCATTCCCGGTTCATCGGACATCGCGGCGAATATCCGATGGGCCTCTGACGCCGAATTCGCCGCGGGAGCGGTGGGCCTCCCGGACTTCGCGGTCACCTTTTCCAGCAGGGGCCGATACGAACCGGGCAGGTAATGGGCGTGGACGTCGACGATCATGTCACCGGCCGATCTCGGAGAGGGCGAAGGCGAGAGGTTCGAGTACCGCTGGGTCGAACGGTGGCTTCAGCGGGATGATGGCGAGCCCCAGTCCTTCCTCACCCAGCGCGGCAGCCGACGCGGCGGTGGCTGCCGGATCTCCGTCGTAGGCCACCGGGCTCGACAGGAGGATCTCGCTCGGATCCCTGCCGAGGTTGGCGCAGTGGGCATGGAGGACGTCCCGTTTCCGGGCGAATTCTTGCGGGGTTCCGCCGAGGAAGCTCCAATGCTGAGCGAAGCGGGCCGCGGTGCGGAGCGTGCGCTTCTCTCCGTTGCCCCCGACGCAAATCGGCGGGTGGGGGCGCTGGACGCCTTTGGGTTCGTTGCGGGCGTCGGTGAGGTGGTAGTACCGGCCCCGGAAGGTGGTCGACTCCTGGCCCATGAGGCCGGTGAGTACCGCACATGCCTCCTCGAACCGATCGCTGCGCTGCGCGGGCGTGCCGAGCGGAATGCCGTAGGCGGTGGATTCCTCTTCGTTCCAACCAGCTCCCACGCCCAGTTCGAGCCGCCCTCCGGAAATGACGTCGAGGGCCGTCGCCATGTTGGCGAGCACGGCGGGATGCCGGTAGGGGATCCCGGTCACGAGGGTGCCGAAGCGGAGCCGCTTGGTCGCCTGGGCCAGCGCGGTCGTGACCGTCCAGCCTTCGAGGCACGGCCCTCGGCTGTCGGAGAAGATGGGATAGAAGTGGTCGAAGGTCCATCCCGATTCGAACACCTCGATGCCGTCGGCCACCCGCCAGACGGCCAGCAGCTCGGCCCAGGTGGTGTGCTGGGGAGCGGTCCTGAACGCGAATCGCATACCTTGCCGCGTCCTCTCTCAGGCGACCGTTGCGCCGAATTATGGTCACCGTACGCCCGGGATTCGGACCACACAACCATCAGCATCCGAATAACGACCTTGAGTTGCCGATATTCGGGCGACCGTGCTGCTAAGGTGTCCGAGACAAGGAGGTTCAGGTGCGCGAACTCGACGCGCTGGATGAAAAGATCTTCGGACTGCTGGCCGAGAACGGGCGCATGCCCAACCTCGAGGTCGCCGCCAGGGTCGGGGTGTCGGAGAAGACCGTGCGCCAGCGGATCCGCCGGTTGATCGAGCGCGACGGTATGCGGGTGGTCGCCACCTTGGACCGCGAAGCGCCGCGATCGCGGCTCATCGTCCTGGCGCGGGTCGAGCCGGGCCAGCGGTTCGTCGTCGCCGACCGCTTGGCGTCACTGCCCCAGGTGGACGAGGTCCACCTGGCCACCGGGGCTTACGAACTCATCGTCCTCGGGTCGTTCGACTCCGACAGCGACGCTCTCGAGTTCTACGTCCGCCATGTCGAGCAGGGGCCTGGAATCGAGGAGTCGCTCTCGACGCACGTCGTCGAGACGATCACCCGCGGCACCGCGACCCGGCCGGACCGCTTCGAGCAGTTCGACGAGCAGGCGTCGAGGGCTTCCGGCATGTCCGAACTGCTCGATCTCGCCTGCGACGTGGCCACCGCGTCGCTCGGCGCCGACCGGGTCCACGTGGCCACCGGGAACATCGGGCCCGTCGACTCGACGCGGTCCCCGTGGCCGTCCACGATGCGCTGGCGAGGTCTTTCCTCCCGCTACGTCGAGGAAATCCGCGTCAAGGGGCAGGCAGAGGGGGTCGTCCTCCCGAACATCGTCAAACACAACCAGCACGTGTTCGTGGCCGACGCCCGGACCGATCCGCTCTTCCGATCCGTGACCGACCTCGTTCAATCCGAAGGTTTCCACAGCTGGCTGGGCATGCCGGTGTGCAGCGGGGGCGACCGGCGCGGCACCCTCTGCCTGTACTGGGACACCGTCATCACCTACCGGGAAGACCTGGTCCGCCAAGCCCAGGAGCTGGCCGACATCCTCGGCAAGCACCTTCCGCGCTACGCGTCCGAGTCTTCGGACGCCTCGCCGGCACCGGCCTGAGGTTTTCCGCGCCGTGGCGCGCTTTCCGGCGGCCGGACGGCGCGCAGCTGGGCGGCGAGGCTCGCGCCCCGGCCGGGCGGCTCCCAGGTCCAGGTCTGCACGTCGGCGAACCCGGCGGCGAGGAGTTCGTCGCCGAGTTCGTGCCGGGACACCGGCAGCCACCGGTCGTGCGCTGACACCAGGATCCGGCCGCCGGGGCGCAGTGCGCGGTGCAGCGCGCGGAACGCGGCGGCGCGGTCGGGCCACAGCTGCACGTTGTTGACGGTCAGGACGGCGTCGGCCGACTCGTCGGGCTGGCCGTGGTCCTCGGCGGTGCCGCGCCGCAGTTCGACGGCGCCGCTCGCGATCAGGTCGTGGCACCGATCACGGCAGCGCGCCAGCATCTCCTCCGACGGGTCCACGCCGACGGTTCTGCGCGCTGTTCTCGCGGCCGCCGCGAGCCCGACCCCCGGCCCGGGGCCGACGACGAGCACGGTGTCGTCGTCGCCGAGTTTCGCGAGTTCGACCAGGTGGCGCTCGGTCGCCGCGTTGCCGTGTGCCATCATCGCGCCACCGAGCCTGCCGAGCAGACCGCGCGGGTGGCCGAACGCGCGATCGAGCATCTGGGTCATCGAACTGCTCATACCTCCCAGGTCAGCACAGGTATACCGAGCGTGCATCGGGGATGACCCGTATTCGCGCCCGGATGCTCATGGGACGATGGACACGCTCACCCCCGACTTCCCGAGGACCACACGAGTGACAGCCCCACGCACGTTCGCGGACGACACGTTCACGCCACCGGAGCTCATCCGGAACTTCTGCATCATCGCGCACATCGACCACGGCAAGTCCACGCTGGCCGACCGGATGCTGCAGCTCACCGGCGTGGTCGAAGAGCGGGCGATGCGCGCCCAGTACCTGGACCGGATGGACATCGAGCGGGAACGCGGGATCACCATCAAGGCGCAGAACGTGCGCCTGCCGTGGAAGGTCGACGGGCAGGACCACGTCCTGCACCTGATCGACACGCCAGGCCACGTCGACTTCACCTACGAGGTCTCCCGCGCGCTGGAGGCCTGCGAAGGCGCGATCCTGCTGGTCGACGCCGCGCAGGGGATCGAGGCGCAGACGCTGGCGAACCTCTACCTCGCGCTGGAAAAAGACCTGCACATCATCCCGGTGCTGAACAAGATCGACCTGCCCGCGGCCGAGCCGGACAAGTACGCGGCCGAGCTCGCGCACATCATCGGCTGCGAGCCGACGGACGTGCTGCGCGTGTCGGCGAAGACCGGTGACGGGGTGACGAACCTGCTCGACGAGGCGGTGCGCCAGGTGCCGCCGCCGGTCGGGAACGCCGACGCGCCGGCGCGGGCGATGATCTTCGACTCGGTGTACGACACCTACCGGGGTGTGGTCACCTACATCAGGGTGGTCGACGGGAAGATCGTGCCGCGCGAGCGGATCAAGATGATGTCCACCGGCGCCACGCACGAGCTGCTGGAGGTCGGCATCATCTCGCCGGAGCCGAAGGCGAGCAAAGGGCTCGGCGTCGGCGAGGTCGGCTACCTGATCACCGGCGTGAAGGACGTCCGCCAGTCCAAGGTCGGTGACACCGTGACCTCGGAGCGCAAGGGCGCGGACGAGCCGCTGGCCGGGTACCGGGAACCGAAGCCGATGGTCTACTCGGGACTGTACCCAGTGGACGGTTCGGACTACCCGGTGCTGCGGGAGGCCTTGGACAAGCTCCAGCTCAACGACGCGGCGCTGGACTACGAGCCGGAGACCTCGGTGGCGCTCGGGTTCGGGTTCCGCTGCGGTTTCCTCGGCCTGCTGCACCTGGAGATCACGCGCGACCGGCTGGAGCGCGAGTTCGGCCTCGATCTGATCTCGACCGCCCCGAACGTCGTCTACCAGGTGTACCTGGAGGACGGCGGCGAGGTGACCGTGACGAACCCGTCGGACTGGCCGACCGGCGCCAAGATCAGCGAGGTGCACGAGCCGGTCAGCAAGGTGACGGTGATCGCGCCGTCGGAGTTCATCGGCGCGATCATGGAGCTGTGCCAGAGCAAGCGCGGCCAGATGCTCGGCATGGACTACCTGTCCGAGGACAGGGTGGAGCTGCGCTACAACCTGCCGCTCGCGGAGATCATCTTCGACTTCTTCGACTCCTTGAAGTCGCGCACGCGCGGGTACGCCTCGCTCGACTACGAGGAGGCGGGCGAGCAGGTGTCCGATCTGGTGAAGGTCGACATCCTGCTGCAGGGCGAGGCGGTCGACGCGTTCTCCGCGATCGTGCACAAGGACTCGGCGTACGGCTACGGCAACAAGATGGCGACGCGGCTGCGCGAGCTCATCCCGCGGCAGCAGTTCGAGGTGCCGATCCAGGCCGCCATCGGGGCCAGGATCATCGCCCGCGAGACGATCAGGGCGATCCGCAAGGACGTGCTGGCGAAGTGCTACGGCGGTGACATCTCGCGGAAGCGCAAGCTGCTGGAGAAGCAGAAGGAAGGCAAGAAGCGGATGAAGACCGTGGGACGCGTCGAAGTCCCGCAGGAGGCCTTCGTGGCGGCGCTTTCCTCGGAAGACCCGTCCGACAAGGGCAAGGGCAAGAAGTAGCTCAGGCGTTCCCGGTGATGCGCGCCGGGTCGACGAACACGGCGACCCGGCGTTCTGCGGCCATCACGCGGTCGTATTCGGCCCAGTCGTCGTGCGTGCCGGTGGCCGCGATGAACACCTCGCGCAGCAGGCGCGGGAGGTCTCCGTCGGGGAAGGCGGGGTCCTGGTCGTCGGGGCCGATCAGGCTCGCGCCGCCCTGGACCGAGGCCCACGACCAGCCGCGCCGGAAGACGATGGTGGCGTTCGCGGTGCGGCGCAGGAGTTCGAGCTTCTTGGTGCCGCCGCGGGCGACGAACGCGACGCTCGCCTTCCCGGTGACGGGGTGGTCGAGCACCCCCGCGTTGACCACGGAGGCGTGCACGGTCCCGTCCGGTCGCGTGGTGGCGATGGTGGCGAGCCCGTGTTCGGCGACGGCGAGCCCGCGGACGACGTCCAGATCGATGGCCATACCCCACGGTAGACCGCCCCATCTCGCCTGCCTACCTTCCGAGTGCAGCGAGGCCCGGACCGGAGGTCCGGTCATTGCCAACCCGGCCCCGCACCGGCGAGCCGACGCGCCCCGCGCGGCGGGGAGCGTTCAAAGTCGCGCGCAGGGCCGAAGGCCCTCTAAATTTGCGATGGTGGGGGCGCCTCACGAGATCAACTGCCACTAACCTCGAGAGTGGCGCCCCCGGCAGCGCAAATTTTGACGCGCGATAGGAGACACAGCATGTTCGACACCTTGCGCACGCCGGTTCTGATCGCTCCGATGGCGGGCGGGCCGTCCACGCCCGAGCTGGTGGCCGCGGCCGGGAAGGCGGGCGCCGGTGCCTTCCTCGCCGCCGGGTACCTGAAGGCGGCCGCGCTGGCCGCGCAGATCGAACAGACGAGGGAACTCGGCGCGGAGTCGTTCGGGGTCAACCTCTTCGTTCCCGGCCGGAAGTCCGATGTGGACACCGCTGCGTACGAGCGGGTGATCGCCGCGGAGGCGCGGCGTCACGGTGCCGAGCCCGGCACGCCCTCGTGGGACGACGACGATTACCCGGCGAAGCTGGAAACCGTGGTGGCGCACCGGGTTCCCTGGGTTTCGTTCACCTTCGGCGTGCCGTCGCGGTCCGATGTGGACAGTCTGCACGCCGCGGGCAGCGCGGTGCTGGTGACGGTCACCGGGCCGGACGAGGCGAGGATCGCGGCCGCGATCGGGGCGGATGCCTTGTGCGTACAGGGTTTCGAGGCGGGCGGTCATCGCGGCCTGCTCACCGACGACGCCGAAGACCCGGCGGGTGGCGAAGTCTACGGCCTGCTCGCGGCGCTGCGGCTGGTGCGCGC
Source organism: Amycolatopsis sp. CA-230715 (assembly GCF_018736145.1). Classification (GTDB taxonomy): domain Bacteria; phylum Actinomycetota; class Actinomycetes; order Mycobacteriales; family Pseudonocardiaceae; genus Amycolatopsis. The sequence continues at coordinate 786,172 of NZ_CP059997.1, read as the reverse complement.
CGCGGTGGACCTGCCGCTGGTGGCGGCGGGCGGGCTGGTGCACGGCGCGGACGTCGCGGCGGTGCTGGCAGGCGGCGCGGCCGCCGCGCAGCTGGGCACCGCGTTCCTGCGGGCGGCGGAGGCGGGCACCCAGCCGGCGCACCGGCGCGCGCTGGTCGAAGGCGGCCGCACCACGAGGTTCACGCGCGCGTTCAGCGGCCGCCCCGCGCGCGGCCTGCGCAACCGCTTCCTCGACGAGAACTCGGGATCGGCCCCGGCGGCCTACCCCCAGGTGAACAACCTCACCCGGCCGGTGCGCGCGGCGGCGGGCAAGGCGGGCGACGCGGAGATGCTGTCGCTGTGGGCGGGACAGACCTACGAACTGGCGACCGAGGGCACGGTCGCCGAGATCGTGGCCAGGCTCGGCGCCGAAGCGCGGGCGGCCGCGGAAGCGGCCTCCCGGCGCCTCGGGTGACTCAGCCTTCCTCGGCGGGGTTCTGCTTGGCCAGCAAGGAGTTCCGCTTGCCGTAGGCGAAGTAGACGACCATGCCGATGGCGAACCAGATCGCGAACCGCAGCCAGGTCGCCGGTTCGAGGAACGTGATGAGCCAGATCGAGAACACCACGCCGATCGCGGGCACCACCGGCATACCGGGGCAGCGGAACGTCCTCGGCAGGTCGGGGCGGCGGTAGCGCAGCACGATCACCGCGACGCACACCACGACGAACGCCAGCAGGATGCCGATGTTGGTCAGCTCGGCCGCCTCGGCGATGGGCAGCACGCCCGCGATCACCGCGGAGGCGATGCCGAGCACCCAGGTCATCCGGCTCGGCACCTTGCGCACCGGGTGCGTGCCGGAGAACCACTTGGGCAGCAGGCCGTCGCGGCTCATCGAGTAGCCGACGCGCGTCGCGCCCATCATGAACGTGAACAGCACGGTGAGGATGCCGAGGATCGCGCCGACCGCGATGATCAGGCCGAGCCAGCCGAGCCCGACCGACCGGAACGCGCTCGAGAACGCGCTTTCCGAGTCGATTTCGGTGTAGTTCACCATCCCGGTGAGCACGAGGCACGCGAGCACGTACAGCACCATGGAAATGGCGAGCGAGTACAGGATCGCCTTGGGCATGTGCTTCTGGGAGTCCTTCGACTCCTCGGCGGCGGTGGACATCGCGTCGTAGCCGAACACCGCGAAGAACACGGTGGCCGCGCCGGTGAAGGCGCCGCTGATCCCGAACGGGAAGAAGTTCGAGTAGTTGCCGGAGTTGATGTGGAACGCGCCCACCACGACCACCAGCAGCACGATGGCGACCTTGAGGTACACCAGCACGGTTTCGAACCTGGCCGCGTTCTTCATGCCCTGGTTGAGGATGAACGCGATCAGGAGGCACAGCAGCATCGCGAACAGGTTCACCTTGTACGAGCCGGATTCGACGCCGGTCGGTTCGGTCCCCGGCGCGCCGGACATCCACAGCGGCAGCTTGATGTCGAGGAAGCCGAGCAGGTCGTTGAAGTAGCCGGAGATGCCGATCGCCACCACCGCGACGATCGCGGTGTATTCGAGGAGCAGGTCCCAGCCGATGAACCAGCCGACGATCTCGCCGAGCACGGCGTAGCCGTAGGTGTAGGCCGAACCGGCCCTCGGGATGAGACCGGCGAACTCGGCGTACGAGAACGCCGCCGCGGCACTGGCGATACCGGCGATCAGGAACGAGATCAGCACGGCGGGACCCGCGGTCTTGTTCGCGACCGCGCCTGCCAGCGAGAAGATCCCGGCACCGATGATGCCGCCGACGCCGATCGCGGTCAGCTGGCGCAGGCCGAGGGTGCGCTGCAGGCCACCGGCGCCGCCGGCGTCTTCGATCTGCTCGATCTGTTCGATGGGCTTGCGCCGGAACGGGCCGGTTCCGACCGGGGGAGCGGACATGACGGTCTCCAACAGGGTGAAACGATTCCGGGGTGTCCGGAGATCGGAGGAACCGTACAGGGCTTTCGCGCCGGATCAAACGATCGGAATCAACCCGCGACCGAACGGCCGTCCACTGTGGTCCTTTCGCGCACATCTCGCGGCTCCGGCCTGCTGACGCCCGCGGTGAAGTAGGCGAGCAGCTCGCTGATCTCGGCCGGGTTGTCGAGCTGCGGGCAGTGGCCCCAGTCGTCGCGCACCAGCAGCCTGCTGTGCGGCACCAGCGCGTGCAGCCGGCGCCCCGACGCGGCGCTCACCAGTTTGTCCTTGCCGCAGGCGACCACCAGCAGCGGCGACTTGACGGCGTCGAGCTGGTAGGCGGTGGCGAGTTCTTCGACGAGCTGGCGCGCCTGTTCGAGCCTGGTGGTGGTGGCGCGGTAGTCCGGGAAGAGCTCGGTGAACCGGCGGACCTGTTCGGCGTCGGCGACCGCGCGGTCGGCGTAGAGCAGCCGCGGCACCACCTGCTCGGCGACCGCGCGCACAAGGAAACCGGGCACCGGCAAGGGAAGCGCGGAGTACAGGCGCAGTGGCAGCGGGTACTTGGCGACCGTTCTCACGAGCCAGGAGTCCGCGAAACCGGGCGCCGCGATCGAAACGACGCCCGCGAGCGGGAGCCGCGGGTTCTGCGCGGCGCGCAGCCCGGTGGTGCCGCCGAGCGAGTTGCCCGCGAGCACGACCGGCCCCTGTACCGCCTGTTCCCTCAGCACGGCCGCGGCGAACGCGTCGAGCTGCGGGAGCATCGGGCCCGCCCGCAGTGCGTCCGCCTCGCCGAAACCGGGGAGGTCGACGGCGATCGCGGGCACCCCGGCGGCGGCGAGTTCGGAGAGCACCGGGCGCCAGGTGTCCGCGCTGTCGCAGTACCCGTGCAGCAGGACGAGCCTGCCCGGTTTGGCGGCGCGCTTTCCGCGGCGCCGCACCGGTTCCGGGGTGGTGGGGCCGACTTCGAGCACGCGGGTGCGCACACCGGCGAAACGCCGATGGCCGACCCGGATTTCCGGGCCGGCTTCGTCGGGGCTCGCCGAGGGCGAAACCTCCCGCTGCACCGCGGTCATCCTCCCAGGATGACAACTGATCTCCGGTTTTGCTGCTTATCCGTGCATCACAAACCGGTCTCGGGGGAGGGGCTCCGAGGATCGGTGCAGGTCAGACCGCATTGTCCGGTTCAGCGCGAGAAGACAATCTTTCCTGCCGTGTCGCCGTTTCGCATGTCCTGGAAGCCCTTTTCGGCTTCCTCGAAGGGAAGCACGGACCCGATCTGCGGCTTGATGCCCGCCAGGTCGACGTAGGACAGCAGGCGCTCCAGCTCGTCGCGCGTGCCCATGGTCGAGCCGGCGATCCGCAGCTGCAGGAAGAACACGCGCTGCAGCTCGGCGTTCGCGTCCGGGCCGCTCGTGGCGCCGGAGACGACGATGATCCCGCCCGGCTTGAGCGACTTCACCGAATGCGACCAGGTCGCCTTGCCGACGGTCTCGAACACGGCGTCGACGCGCTCGGGCAGGCGCGCGCCCGATTCGAACGCCTGGTGCGCGCCGAGGCCTTCGGCGAGCGCGCGCTTTTCCTCGGACCGCCCGGTGACCCACACCCGGACGCCCGCGGCCCTGCCGAGCTGCACGAGCGCGGTCGCGACACCGCCGGAGGCGCCCTGCACGAGGATCGTCTGGCCGGGCTGGACGGCCGCCTTGACGAACAGCATCCGGTAGGCGGTCAGCCACGCGGTGCCCATGATGGACGCCTCGGTGAACGACAGGCCGGCGGGTTTCGGGATCGCGTTGCGGGCGGGCACCACCACCTGGTCGGCGAACGTGCCCTGGTAGACCTCGGTGAGCAGCGAGCGCTTCGGGTCGAGGGTGTCGTCGCCCTGCCAGCCGGGCTCGTTGATGACCGCGTGCAGCACCACTTCGGTGCCGTCGTCGAGCGTGCCCGCGCCGTCGCAGCCGAGGATCATCGGGAAGCGCTCCGGCTTGATGCCGACGCCGCGCAGGGTCCACAGGTCGTGCATGTTGAGGCTGGCCGCCTTGACGTTCACCTTCACCCAGCCGTCGGGGACCTCGGGTTCCGGCCGCTCGCCCACGACGAGCGAGTCGAGGGGGTTTTCCGCGTTCGGTTCTTTGGCGTAGACGGCGAACATGGGCCAAACGTACCCGCCCGGCTCCGAACCGGCAGCGCCCGCGCGAGTAGCATCACGGCGTGCTCGACGGACTGTCCGACTGGTGGGACCGCGCGGAGCTGTGGCTGGCCCAGCTCTGGTTCCCGCTGCAGTTCCTGCTCGTGATCGCGGTGCTGGGACCGCTCTGCCTCGGGCTGGCGTGGGTGATCGACAAGGCGGTGGCCAAGGTCGCCGGGTGGTTCGCCTCGGCCCGTCGCGAGGAACCGCGCCGCCGGTCATAGGGTGTGCGCATGGTCAACCGTAGGCGAAAGCGGATCACCGCCGCCCTCATCGGGCTCATCGTCCTGGTGGTCGGCGGCTGGCTGATCAAGGACGCGGTCTCCGACAACGGCTCCGGCGGTACGCGGCCGTCCTCCACGGCGGCGCCGTCCTCCGGGGCTTCCACGTCCAAACCGGACAATGCGGGCAAGTCGTCGCGGTTGCCGGGTTCGGACTCGGGGCTCGCGGTCAAACCGCTGTCCGCGCTGCCGTCCCAGGCGAAGGACACCTGGGGGCTCATCCAGTCCGACGGGCCCTTTCCCTATCCCCGCAACGACGGCGTCACCTGGCAGAACCGCGAGAAACGGCTGCCGGGCAAGGCTTCGGAGTACTACCGTGAGTACACCGTGAAGACACCCGGAAGCCGCGATCGCGGCGCACGGCGCCTGATCTTCGGCAAGGAACACGAGCTGTACTACACCGAGGACCACTACGGTTCCTTCGTCGTCGTCGACCCGAATCGGTGAAGCCCATGGACAACGCGAGCAATGTGGCCGCGAAGGCGAAGTCCCGCGGCGCGTTCCCGCACCTGATCACCAGCGCCGACGGTGCCGCCACGGACAAGGTGTCCACGATGGACGCGATCGCCGCGGCGCTGTCGTTCCCGGACTGGTTCGGCCGGAACCTCGACGCGCTCTACGACTGCCTGACCGATCTTTCCTGGCTGCCTGCGGGGGAGCACGTGCTGATCTGGGTCGGCTCCGATGCGCTCAAGACCGCCGATCCCAAGGCGTACCTGGCGATCCGCAGCGTCCTCTCGGACGCGCAGCGCGCGCTGGGGCCCACCGGCGACCGGTCGGATTCGCGGCGGCTGACGGTCGTGGTGACCGAGAGCTGACGCTCCCGGTCACCGGTCCCCTCAGTCCTGCGGCACCCAGGACGGCTTCCGCTTCTGCGCGAACGCGAGGATGCCTTCCTGCCCTTCCTCGCTGGCGAAGAACCCCGCGGACAGTTCGTTCATGGCGGCGAAGCCGTCCGAAGGCGTGGCCGGGCGGGGGCTGCTGAGCAGTTGTTTCGTGGCCGCCAGTGCCTTCGGGCCGCCGAGTGTGAGCGCCTTGACGTACCGGTCGACCTCGGCGTCGAGCGCGTCGGCGGCCACCGCGGAGTTGATCAGGCCGATCGCGGCGGCGCGGTCGGCGTCGAAGGTCTCGCCGGTCAGGAAGAGTTCGTGCGCCGCGCGCGAAGACAGCCGGGGGAGCACGGTCAGCGAGATCACCGCGGGCACCACGCCGATCCGGACCTCGGTGAAGGCGAAGGTGGCCTCCCGGACGGCGACCGCGATGTCGGTGGCCGCGACCATCCCGATACCGCCCGCCCTCGCCGGACCGGCCAGCCGCGCGACCACGGGCTTCGGGCTGGTCCAAAGCTGTTCGAGGATTTGCGGGAACTCGTTGACGCCCTGGTTCGCCGCACCCGCGCCGCGCGCTTCCTTGAGGTCCATGCCCGCGCAGAACACCGGCCCGGTGTGGGTGAGCACGATCACGCGCACCGCGTCGTCGTCACGCGCGTTCGCGAGCGCCGTGCTCAGCTCGCGGCGCAGCTGCGCGGACAGCGCGTTGCGGTTGTGCGGGGAGTCCAGCGTGATCGTGGCGGTACCGGCCGCCACCTCGTAGTGCACCAGTTCGTCAGCCATGTGCTCACCCTCGCATACCGCCCGGTCTGGCTACGACGGATGCCCGGACGCTGGACGCGGCGGCCCGGGATGCCGTGATGGCCACCTTGACGGCATTGAGTGCCGTCAAGGTGGCCATCACGGGCGCCGAAACCCGCGTCAGCCGATGGTGGTTGTGGTGAAGGTGGGGCTGGGGTTGGGGAAGCACGCGGTGGGGGCTTCGATGTCGACGATCTGGGTGGCCACCGCGGTGAAGGTGAGGCCGGGGTCGGCGTAGCTGGTGCCCGCGAGCTTCGTTTCGATCTTGCCGGACGTGCCCGCCTTGAGGTGCGCGGTGATGGTGGGCAGTTCGAACTGGGCGCCGCCCGCGATCGGGCCGGGGAAGGCGAGCGTGGCCACGGAGCCGTCGACGGTGATCTTCGGCGGGGTGGAGCCGAGGCCGGAGCCGCCCGCGAGATCGGCGCTGACGAAGCTGGAGTTCGCCGGGATCGGGATCTTCAGCGCGAAGTTCTTGATCTCCTTGAGCTTGAACCCGGCGACGTCACCCGGCACCGAGTTGGGCGCGGGGTCGATCACCACGTCGAGCGCCCCGCCGGGGGCGACGGTGGCGGGCGCGGTCACTTCGGCGGTCTGCTTCAGGTTGGCGTGCTGCGGGCCGACGACCGGGGCGTTCGCCTCGCAGTCGAAGTTGACGTCGGCGGGGGCCGCGGCGGCGGGCGCGGTCAGCGCCAGCACGGGGGCGAGGACGAGGCCGGCGCAGGTGAGCGCTCGGCGCAGGGCGGTCTTCGACGGTGAAGACGACATGTGGAGCCACCTTGGGTCGCAGGGATGGTGGGGGCCTGGCGGCGCTTAGATAGTTACCGGCGGGTACGACAACCCGTCAAGAAGCACCCGTTCCCAGCTGCTCTCGGTAGCACAACTGGGAAAAACTGGCCCGGAACCGCGCAACCGGTAGGCCGTTGGGGTCAGGAAGCGACGCGCAGCGCGCGCAAAACCGCGGCGTAGCGCCGAACCACGGCGTCCGCGACACGCGGTTCGGGGCCGAGCGGAGCCGCCAGCGCGACCTCCGGACCGGCGAGCGCGGCGACGCGATCGGGCAGCAGGCCCGGGGCGAGGAACCACGAGGCCACCGCGAACCGGGTGGCGCCGTGCGCGCGCAACCGGGCGATCGCCGCCGGGACGTCCGGCTGGGTCGCGCTCGCGAAGGCCGGTGCCACGGGGACGCCGAACCGGTCCTGCCAGCGGCGGGCCATCCGGGCGACGACGGCGTTCGCGGCGTCGTTCGACGAACCGACGGCGGCGAGCACCAGCCCGAGCCGGGGATCGGTGAGCTCGGCACCCGTTTCGGCAAGGCGGTGCAGTGCGACGCTTTCCAGCACCGGATCGACGCCGAGTACGTCCGAAGTGGACACGGTCAGCAACGGGTGGTTCGCGGTGACCTCGTCGACGAGACCGGGCAGGTCCACGCGCGCGTGGTAGGCGCTGCCGAGCAGCAGCGGCACCACGACCGCTTCGCGGTGCCCTTCCTCGTGCAGGCGAACGAGCACGTCGGCGATCGAAGGCTCGGACAGGTCGAGGAAGCTCGTCCGCACCTCGACGCCGGGCAGCTTCGCCGCGACCGAGTCCACCAGCGCGCGGACGACAGCCGGTGACCTCGGGTCGCGGCTGCCGTGCGCGACGGCGACGAGCGGGACGCTCACGTGAACCGCTCGCCGACCAGCCCGGCCGCGAGGGTGTCGCCGTCCTTCGGGTCGATCACGAGGAACGCGCCGGTGCGCGCGCTCTTGCCGTAGTCGTCGACGGAGAGCGGTTCCGCCAGCCGCAGCGAGACCGTGCCGATGTCGTTGAGCGCCAACGAATCCGGAGAGTCCACAGAGGACAGAGTCTGCTCGTCGAAGCGCGCCGAGATCTCGTCGACGAGCGCCTGCACGGTGCGGGTCCCGTGCTTGACCAGCACGCGGGCGCCCGGCGACAGCGGCTTCGAGGACAGCCAGCACAGCACCGCGGTCAGCTCGTCGGTGACCACCGGCTGGTCACCGGCGACGGAGATCAGGTCACCGCGCGAGATGTCGAGGTCGTCGGCCAGCAGCAGCGTGACCGATTCGCCCGCGCCCGCTTCTTCGAGCGGCCCGTCCGCGGTGTCGATGCGCTCGACGGTGCTGCGCAACCCCTGCGGCAGCACCACGACTTCGTCGCCTGGGCGCACCGTGCCCGCCGCGATCTGGCCCGCGTACCCGCGGTAGTCCGGGTATTCGGCGGTGCGCGGGCGGATCACGTACTGCACCGGGAAGCGGAACGCCGCGTCGTGCGGATCCGGTGCCACCGGCACGTTTTCGAGGTGTTCGAGCAGCGTCGGCCCGGTGTACCAAGGCGTGCTCGCCGAGGGCTGCGCCACGTTGTCGCCGTGCAGCGCGGAAACCGGCACGGACAGCACGGTGCCGTCGGCGTACCCGAGCGACCGCGCGTGGGTGGCGAACTCGTTCGCGATGGTCTCGAACACGGCCTCGTCGTAGCCGACGAGATCGATCTTGTTCACCGCGAGCACGAGCCCCGGGACGCCGAGCAGCGCCAGTACGGCTGCGTGCCGCCTGGTCTGCTCCAGCACGCCCTTGCGCGCGTCGACGAGCAGCACCGCGAGCTGCGCGGTGGACGCGCCGGTCACGGTGTTGCGGGTGTACTGCACGTGGCCAGGGGTGTCGGCGAGCACGAAACTGCGCTTCGGCGTGGCGAAGTAGCGGTACGCCACGTCGATCGTGATGCCCTGCTCGCGCTCGGAGCGCAGCCCGTCCACCAGCAGCGAGAGGTCCGGTGTGGACAGTCCTTTGTCGACGCTCGCGCGGGTGACCGCGTCGAGCTGGTCGGCGAGCACGGACTTCGTGTCGTACAGCAGCCGCCCGACGAGGGTGGACTTCCCGTCGTCGACGCTGCCCGCCGTGGCGAGCCTCAACAAGCTGCTCATCGGTGTTGCCCCTTCCCTCGTTCCTCGGTGCGGGACAACACCGATGAGGCACGAGTCGGCTGTGTCATCTGGAGCGATTCCTCCCTGCGGTCGTCATCACTCATCAGAAGTAACCCTCTCGTTTGCGGTCTTCCATGGCCGCCTCGGACATCCGGTCGTCGGCCCTCGTCGCGCCGCGTTCGGTCAGCCTGGACGCGGACACCTCGGCGATCACTTCGTCCACTGTGGACGCGGTGGACTCGACGGCGCCGGTGCACGAGCCGTCGCCGACGGTCCGGTAGCGCACGGTCAGCTCGCGCACTTCCTCACCGGGCCGGGGGCCGCCCCAAGGGCCTTCGGCGAGCCACATCCCGTCGCGCTGGTACACCTCGCGCCGGTGCGCGTAGTAGATCGAGGGCAGTTCGACCTTCTCCCGCCCGATGTAGTTCCAGACGTCGGACTCGGTCCAGTTCGACAGCGGGAACACCCGCACCTGCTCACCGGGGCGGTGCCGTCCGTTGTAGAGGTTCCACAGCTCCGGCCGCTGCCGCCGCGGCTCCCACTGCCCGAAAGCGTTGCGCAGGCTGAAGATCCGCTCCTTCGCCCTGGCGCGCTCCTCGTCGCGGCGGCCGCCGCCGAACACCGCGTCGAACTTGTTCTCCGCGATCGTGTCGAGCAGCGGGGTGGTCTGCAGCGGATTGCGCAGGCCGTCCGCGCGCTCCTCCAGCCGCCCGTCGTCGATCCAGTCCTGCACCTTCGCCACCACCAGGCGCAGCCCGTGCTCGGCGACCACGCGGTCGCGGAACTCGATCACCTCGTCGAAGTTGTGCCCGGTGTCGACGTGCAGCAGCGGGAACGGGACCGGCGCCGGCCAGAACGCCTTGATCGCCAGGTGCAGCAGCAGGGTCGAGTCCTTGCCACCGGAGAACAGGATCACGGGGCGGTCGAATTCCCCCGCGACCTCGCGGAAGATGTGGATCGCTTCGGATTCCAGCGCTGCCAGGTTGTCCTGCGCGGCATCCGCCGCGGGTTCGAGCGTGGTCATGTACTCCCTTTCAGCCGTGCAAACCGCACTCGGTCTTGGACTGGCCCGCCCACCGGCCGCTGCGCGGGTCCTGCCCCGGCAGCACCTTCGCGGTGCACGGCGCGCAGCCGATCGAGAGGTAGCCCACCGACACCAGCGGGTTCTGCAGGATGCCGTGGTCGCGGAGGTAGCCGTCGAACTCCTCGTCGGTCCACGGCGCGATCGGGTTGATCTTGACCAGCCCGTTGCGCTCGTCCCACGTGACGATCGGGGTGTTCGCCCGCGTCGGCGCGTCCACCCGGCGCACCCCGGTGACCCACGCGGAGTAGTTCGCCAGCGTTTTGCGCAGCGGGACCACTTTGCGCAGGTTGCAGCACAGCGTCGCGTCGCGGTCGTGCAGCTTCTCGCCGTACTGCGCGTCCTGCTCGGCGACGCTCTGCTCGGCCTGCGCGTTGACGATCCGCACCCCGGGGTAGACGGCTTCCACCGCGTCGCGCGTGCCGATCGTCTCCGCGAAGTGGTAGCCGGTTTCGAGGAACAGCACGTCGAAATCGGGCTTCACCTTCGCCGCCAGGTCGATCAGGACCGCGTCCTGCATGTTCGACGCCACGATGAAGTCGTCGCCGAAGGTTTCGGCCGTCCAGCGGAGCGCCTCTTCGGCGGTGGCGTCCGCCAGGTCCGCCGACGCGCGCTCGGCCAGGGCGCGGTGATCCGTCGCGGTGGTCATGATCCGCTCACCTCGTTCGCTTCCGGTAAGGACAATCCGACGAACTGCACCGAGAAAACCCGGCGGCACCCGGTGCACAACCACGCGCCCGCGTGGTCTTCTTCCGGGCGGAGATCTTCGTCACCGCAGTACGGGCAGTAGAACGGCGCCGCGCGCTCGGTCACTGCAGGGCGCTTTCGTCCGCGCGCGCGACCCATTGGGGGAAGCGCTCGCCGTCCTCGCGTTGCTCGACGTAGTTGCGTACCACGCGCTCGACGTAGTCGATCAGCTGTGCGGCGGTGACCTTGTGCCCACGCAGCTTCCGGCCGAACCCGGCGTCGAGCCCGAGGCCACCGCCGAGGTGCACCTGGAAGCCCTCGACCTGCTTGCCGTCGGAGTCGGTGACGATCTGGCCCTTGAGCCCGATGTCGGCGGTCTGGACGCGGGCGCACGAGTTGGGGCAGCCGTTGAGGTGTACCGAAACCGGGGTGTCCACATGCGACTGGATGTCCGCCAGCCTGGTTTCCAGCGCGGCGACGAGGTCGTGCGCGCGCTGCTTCGTCTCGACGATCGCGAGCTTGCAGAACTCGATCCCGGTGCACGCCATCACGCCGCGGCGCCACGGCGACGGTTCGACGCGAAGGCCCAGTTCGTCCAAATCGGACTTCAGGTCGTCGACGTCACCGGATTCGACGTCCAGCACCACGAGCTTCTGCTGCGGGGTCAGCCGCACCCGGCCCGACCCGGCGCGCTCGGCCGCCTTCGCCACCGCGATCAGCGTGGTACCGGAGACCCGGCCCGCGACCGGTGCCGCGCCGACGTAGAACTTGCCGTCGGTCTGCTTGTGCACGCCTACGTGGTCGATCGGCTGCGGCGGCACCTCGGGCGCCGGGCCGTCGATCAGCGGGCGCTTGAGGTACTCGGATTCGAGAACCTGCCTGAATTTTTCGGCGCCCCAGTCCTTGACCAGGAACTTGATCCGCGCCCGCGACCGCAGCCGCCGGTAGCCGTAGTCGCGGAAGACGCTGATCACGCCTTCCCACACGTCGGGCACCTCGTCGCGGGGGACCCACGCGCCGAGGCGCTGGCCGATCATCGGGTTGGTGGACAGCCCGCCGCCGACCCACACGTCGAAACCGGGACCGTGCTCGGGGTGGTCCACGCCGACGAACGCGACGTCGTGGATCTCGTGCGCGACGTCGGCCTGCCCGGAGACCGCGGTCTTGAACTTGCGCGGCAGGTTCGCGAACTCGGGCTTGCCGATGTAGCGGCGCTTGATCTCGTCGATCGCCGGAGTGCCGTCGATGATCTCGTCGGCGGCGATCCCCGCGACGGGGGAACCGAGGATGACGCGCGGGCTGTCACCGCACGCCTCCATCGTGGTCATGCCCGCGCCTTCGAGCTTCTCCCAGATCGTCGGCACGTCCTCGATCTGGATCCAGTGGTACTGGATGTTCTGGCGGTCGGTGATGTCCGCGGTGTCCCGCGCGTGCGTCTGCGAGATCTCGCCGAGCACGGCGAGCTGCGCGGTGGTCAGCGCGCCGCCGTCGAGGCGGACCCGCAGCATGAAGTACCGGTCGTCCAATTCCTCGGGTTCCAGCGTCGCGGTGCGGCCGCCGTCGATCCCGGGCTTGCGCTGGGTGTACAGGCCGAACCAGCGGAACCGGCCGCGCAGGTCACCGGGGTCGATCGAGTCGAAGCCCCGGTGCGCGTAGATGTTCTCGATGCGGGCGCGCGCGTTGAGCGGGCTGTCGTCCTTCTTCGAGCGCTCGTTCGGGTTGAGCGGCTCTCGGTAGCCGAGGGCCCACTGCCCTTCGCCCCGGCGTTGCTTGGGGCGCGCGGCGCGACTCGCGTTCGGGCTCTGGCGAGTGGGCGAGGCCATACGGATCCTCCGGGTGCTGTCGAGAAGCACCGGCCCAGCCGTGAAGCGCCCAGGCATCCGTGGCGGGGCGCTTCGCGGAGCGACCGATGCCTGCGGTCCGTGTTCGTGGAACAGTGGTGGCAGGAGTCAGTCGGTCGCCTGGCACAGGGCGCTGGCGACACGCCGCAGATCGACGTGGCGTCGCGCCACGAGTCGGATCCCGGCATGAGTCACGCCCCCAGGGTGCCACTCGCCCACATGCTGGTCCAGACGCGTCCGCATGCTGGGAGCAGGATCACGTGCGCCCCGATTGCGCCGGTCAGCGCGTCAACGGGGACACTGGAACCGTGCCCGAGAAGACCGCCACCCGCCCGTTCACCCTTCCCGAGACCGCCTTGGCCGGGCTCGGGACGAGGCCGTTCGGCGTGTACGTCCACGTGCCGTTCTGTGCGACGCGGTGCGGTTACTGCGACTTCAACACCTACACCGCGGGCGAGCTCGGTTCCGGCGCGTCACCGGAATCGTGGCTCGCCGGGCTCGAACGGGAGCTGGAGCTGGCCGCCGAAACGCTCGGCGCGCCGCCCGCCGCGGACACGGTGTTCGTCGGCGGCGGCACCCCGTCCCTGCTCGGGGCTTCCGGGCTGGGTTCGGTACTCGACGCGGTGCGCGGCGCGTTCGGGCTCGCCGACGGTGCCGAGGTGACCACGGAGTCGAATCCCGAGTCGACCTCACCGGAGTTCTTCGCGGGCATCCGCGACGCCGGGTACACGCGGGTGTCGCTGGGCATGCAGTCCGCCGCGAAGCACGTGCTGGCGATCCTCGACCGCGTGCACACGCCGGGACGTCCCGGCGCCGCGGTCGCCGAAGCGCGCGCCGCCGGGTTCGAGCACGTCAACCTCGACGTCATCTACGGCACGCCGGGGGAGCGCGTCGAAGACCTCCAGCGCTCGCTCGACGCCGTGCTCTCGGCCGGGGTCGACCACGTTTCGGCGTACGCGCTGATCGTCGAGGAGGGCACCGCGCTCGCGCGCCGCGTGCGGACCGGTGAGCTGCCCGCACCCGACGACGACGTGCTCGCCGCCGACTACGAGCTCATCGACCGCGTCCTGTCCGGCGCCGGGCTGACCTGGTACGAGGTGTCGAACTGGGCCGCGTCCGAGGCCGCGCGCTGCCGCCACAACGTGGGTTACTGGCGCGGCGGCGACTGGTGGGGCGCGGGCCCCGGCGCGCACAGCCACGTCGGCGGCGTCCGCTGGTGGAACTTGAAGCACCCCGCGCGCTACGCCGCGACGCTGGCCGAGGGCGGATCACCGTCGGCGGGGCACGAGGTGCTCACCGAGCAGGACCGGCACCTCGAACGCGTCATGCTGGAACTGCGGGTGGTGGAAGGGCTGCCGCTCACCGCGCTGGACGACGCGGGGGTGGCCGAGGCCCGCGCGGCGGCGGCGGAAGGGCTGCTCGACCCGTCGGCGCTCGACGAACGGGGCAGGGCGGTGCTGACCGATCGCGGCAGGCTGCTCGCCGACGGCGTGGTGCGCAGACTGGTCGCCTGAATTCTTTCCGCGGAAACTGCCACAGAACGCGCCCGTGCCGTAGTCCTCTTCATGTGCAGTTCGATGAGTTCGCCGGGGAGCACCTCCCCGGACTGGTCCGGTTCGCCGCGGTGCTGACCGGTGACCGCGACCGCGCGCAGGACTTCGTGCAGGACGCGCTGGTGAAGGCGCACGGTAGGTGGGCGAGGGTGTCCTCGGCCGAGCGCCCCGACCTGTACCTGCGGCGGATGGTGGTCAACGGCTACCTGACCTGGCGTGGCCGCTGGTACCAGCGCTCGGTGTCCACTGTGGACGATGTGGGGGAGCTGCCCGGCGTCGCCGATCCCGCCGAGCGGATCGCCGACGGCGCCGAACTGGCCGCTCTGCTGGCGACCTTGCCGCGCTCGCAGCAGGTCGCGATCGTGCTGCGCTTCTACGAAGACCGCGACGACCACGAAATCGCCGAAGTGCTCGGGTGCGCGGTGGCGACCGTCCGGAGCCACGTGTCACGCGGGTTGAACGCGCTGAGGGTGCGCGTGCACGAACAGGAAGCGGGAACACGATGAACGACCTCGATGTCCTTCGGGGCACCTTGCGGGAGCGCGAAGCGTGCGCGCCCGATCCCGACGACGTCTTCGCCGGGGTGCGGCGCCGGATCCACCGGCGGCAGGTCCGCCGCCGTGCCGCGGCGGTGGCCGTGGTCGTCGCGGTGACCGCGGGCGGGCTCGTCGGCGGGGTCGCGTGGTGGGGCGCGGGCCACGGCCGGACCGACGTCGCCGCGCCGCCGAGCGTGACCGAGGTGCCCGCGTTCCCGGCGAAACTGATGCCGCCCCCGATGGCGGTCCGCCTCCGGCATCCCCTGCCGGGATTCGCCCAGACCTCGTGGACCATCTCGCCGGTGGGGGAGTTCGGGATGTTGTCGTCCAGCAGCGCCCAGTACGAAGCCGCGGACGGGCGCACGGTCGTGCTGACGATGCACCGCACGGGCACCGCGCCCGAACCGGCCGGTCCGCCGGTCCCGCTGGGGGACGGGGCGACGGGGCGGTTCAGGACGGTCAGCCCCGGTGGTGAGCGCGAACTCGTCGTGCCGGGACCACCGAGTACCGGCTGGGTGAGCGTGCTGGGCAGCGCCGGGGTGCCCGATCAGACCCTCGTGCAGGTCGCTTCGTCCCTCGACGAAGGCGCCGTCGACTCGATCGTTCGCGCTGTCGGGGTGCCCACCTCGTGGCGGATCGTGTCCTGGTCCGACGGGCCGCAGGGGAACTTCATCACGCTGTGCCCCGAAGTGGGCGCTCGCCAGGAGTGCGCCGAGGTCCGCACGACGACGGGCGTGCTGCCGGAGGTCTACGACTCCGTCGACCTTCCCGGCACGGGCACGGTGCAGTCGCAGGCGAAGCCGGTGCGGGTGCCGCTGGACCGGCGGGTCCGGGTCGACGGGGTGGACCTGCGCACGAGCGCCGACGGCAGGGTCGCCGCGCGCCAGTTGGACCCTGGCCACTGGAGCGTGGTCCGCACCGAGGCCGGGCAGGCGGGGATCGTCGCGCACGTCGCCGCTTCCCTGCTCTACCGCTGACTTCCGCCCGGCTCTTCGAGCCCTGATGGCCACCATGAGGGCACTGAACGCCGTCATGGTGGCCATCACGGCATGTCCATCAAGCGGGAAACACCGCGGCCTTCAGGGGAATCACCCGTCGGCTGAGTCCGTGGGCAGGCCGTTCAGGAAGGCGTCCAGTGCGAAGACGAAGCGTTCCGTTGCGTTGTCGGCGTTGAACATCGTCATGGTTTCGAGCAGGTTCGGGAAGGTCCCCTCCGGCAGCGAGCGCAGGTAGTCGGTCATCTGCTTGCCCCGCTCGGCGGCCTCCGCCGAGGAGAACTCGCCCGACGACCACGCGTTCGCTTCGTAGGCGAAAGCCTTGGCATAGGTGGAAAGCGCGTCACCCGCGTAGGCGGCGTGCCGTGCCGAAAGCCCGCCCGCGCGCAGCAGTGCGAGCTGCGCTTCGCCCTGGCGCAACGCGTTCGGCCCGAGGGGGATCATCATGGTGCGCCAAGCCACCTTCGCGATCCCGGGGTAGGCGAGCATGGCGCGCGCCTGCGCCTGCAACAGCTCCTTGATCTGGTCGCGCCAGCGCGCCGGATCCGGCTCGGGCACTTCGACCTCGGCGATGACCCGGTCGAACATCAGCTCGTCGAGTTCGTCCTTGTTGGACACGTGCGCGTACAGCGAGGCCGGTCCGGTGTCCAGCGCCTGCGCGACGCGGCGCATGCTCACCGCGTCGATGCCTTCCTCGGCGAGGATCTCCAGCCCGGCGCGCACCACCAGGTCCTGCGACAGCGGTGGCTTCACCGCACGGCGCCGGGGGGCGCGCTGCCATGGCGGGGCGGGGAGGTCCATGTGCTGCCCTTCTTCGCGAACAGGTCACGAACACTGTACTTGACGCGAACGGCGTTCGTCTGTAGAACGGTGTTCGTCAACGAACACTGTTCGCGATCAAAAGGGGAAAGCGCATGACCGACACGAAGGAAGCCCAGGTCCTCGCCACGCTGGAGGGCATGGCGGAGGCGTGGAACACCGACGACGCCGCCGCGTACGCGGACCACTTCACCGAGGACGCGGACTACATCACGTTCTTCGGGATGAACACGCCGGGCCGCGCGAAGATCGAGGAGCTGCGCCGCGCGATGTCCGCCGGGCCGCTGAAGGGCGCGAAGCTGGTCGGCGGCGGCGCGCCGCCGAAGATCCGGTTCCTGCGACCCGACGTCGCCGTCGTGCTGGTGGGCGGCGGGTCCTCGCTCGACGGCAAGCCGGTGCAGGGCACCGAGCGCGAGTCGCTGATCACCTACGTGCTGGTGTGCGACGACGACCGCTGGCGCGTCGCGTCGTTCCAGAACACCCGCGTCACCGACCCGAGGTCGTGGGCGGGGAAATGAAGCGCCCCAAGAAGAAGCTGATGGTCGAAGTGTCCGAAGTGGTCAGTGCGCCCGCGGCGGACGTGCTCGAAGCCCTGGAAACCAGGCTCACGGGCGCGCCGAACCTGGAGGTCGACCGCGAGCGGGGGACCGTGGCGTGCCAGGGCGGCTGGTGGTATCGCGGCGAGTACGAGGTGGTGGGGGAGCCGGGCGGGGGCGCGCGGGTGACGCACCGGGTCTACAACGTCGCGGACCGGCTCCGCTGGGGCGTGCCGCTGGCGAACCGGCTGTTCATCGGGTTCCGGCAAGCCACCGCCGACGGCTTCGCGAGGTTCGCGCGCGAACTGGGGTAGGGCTGTCCCCACCGCGGTTCCGGTGGTCGGCAGTCGTGCCGGAGGTGTAGCCCGCACGGTGGAATTCCTCTTATGACGACAGCCATCCAGCTCGACCGGGAGCCGGGCGCGGTGCCCGGCGCGGTCGCGATCGAGCTGCGCGGGGTTTCGCGCGGCTACGGGACGAAGCACGCCGCGGTGACCGCGCTCGACGACGTCAGCCTCGCGCTGCCGTCGGGGTCGTGGACCGCGGTGATGGGGCCA
This sequence comes from Amycolatopsis sp. CA-230715, assembly GCF_018736145.1. GTDB lineage: Bacteria > Actinomycetota > Actinomycetes > Mycobacteriales > Pseudonocardiaceae > Amycolatopsis. Next base: position 768,625 of record NZ_CP059997.1, on the reverse strand, counting down.
TCGGGGTCCGGCAAGTCCACCCTGCTGCACTGCGCGGCGGGGCTGGAGCAGGTCAGCTCGGGGCAGGTGCTCCTCGGCGGCACCGACATCACCTCGGCCTCGGACGCCGCGCTCACCGCGTTGCGCCGCCGCGAGGTCGGGTTCGTCTTCCAGAGCTTCAACCTGGTCGGCTCGCTGACCGCGGAGCAGAACGTGGCGCTGCCGCTGAAACTCGCGGGTGTCCGGGTGTCCAAAAAGGACGTCCGCGACGTGCTGGCTTCGGTCGGGCTCGCCGACCGCGGCGGGCACCGGCCGCGCGAGCTCTCCGGCGGGCAGCAGCAGCGGGTGGCCATCGCGCGCGCGATGGCCACCCGTCCGTCGGTGCTCTTCGCCGACGAGCCCACCGGCGCGCTCGATTCGAAGTCCGCGCGCACGGTGCTCGGGCTGCTGCGGCGGCTCGTCGACGCCGAGGGGCAGACGATCATGATGGTGACGCACGACCCGGCCGCCGCGGCGTGCGCGGACGCGGTCGTGTTCCTCTCCGACGGCAGGGTCGTGGACACCGCGGGGCGGCTGTCCTCCCGCGAGGTCGCCGACCGGCTCGCCCGGCTGGAGTCGTAGGTGTTCCGCCTGTCGCTGAGCACCTTCCGCGAACGGTGGCCGCTGTTCATCGGCGCGGTCCTCACGGTGTGCCTCGGGGTCGCGCTCGTGCAGTCGTCCCTGCTGATCCTGGTTTCCGCGGCGTCCCCGGACATCTCGGCGGACCTGCCGCCGGAGGTGGCCGACCGCCTGCGCGACGGCTACACGGGCGCGATCACCCTGCTCGGCATGACGCTCGGGCTTTCGGCGTTCCTCGCGATCTTCATCGTCAGCTCGACCTTCGCGTTCACCGTGGCGCAGCGCAGGCGCGATCTCGCGCTGTTGCGGCTCGTCGGCGGGGCGAGGGGACAGGTGCGCAGGCTGCTGCTGTCCGAAGCGCTCGTGCTCGGCGCGATCGGGACCGGGATCGGCGTGCCGCTCGGGCTGGCCGCGATGCGGTTCCAGAGCTGGCTGCTGACCGATCTCGGGTTCCTGCCGCCGGATTTCGCGCCCCGCTGGCAGTCGTGGATCCTCGGCGTGTCCGCGGGGGTCGGCGTCGGTGTCGCGCTCGCGGGTGTGCTGGCCGCGTCACGGCGCGCGGCGAAGGTCCGGCCGCTCGACGCGGTGCGCGAAACCGGCACCGCGACGCGCGTGATGACCGCGCCGCGGTGGTTCTTCGGCATCCTGTTCGCCGCGGGCGCGATCGCGCTCATGATCGTCTCCAGGATCGTGCCGGGCGACGGCGTCATCCCGATCACGCTGTTCGTCGGCATCACCGGGGCGATCGCGATGAGCGCGTTCAGCCCGCTCGTGGTGCCGTTCGCGGGTCTGCTGGCCGGATTCCTGTTGCGCGGCACCACGATCGGCCTGCTCGCCCAGGCCAACCTGCGCGACGGGGTCCGCCGCAGCGCCTCGACCGCGGCGCCGTTGCTCGTGCTGGTGGCGTTGCTGGTCGGGCAGGCGGGCACGTTCGGCTCGCTGTCCGAGGCGACGCGCGGCGAGCAGGAACGGGCGATCGCGGGCGATCTGGTGGTCGACTCGACCGGCGCGGCCGCGCAGCGGATCGCGGGCCTGCCCGGCGTCGGAACGGCATCGACGGAAATCGCGCTGACGATGCCGGTGCTCGCCGAGGTCGGGAACGGCAAGCCGAAGACCAAGGAGATCCGCGGCTCGGTGCTCGCCGTCGACCCCGCCGCCTACCAGCGGACGCATCCGAGGCCGCTCGCCGAAGGCTCGTTCGCGGACCTGCACGGCGACACGATCGCGGTCGGCCCCAAGCGCAGCGGGGATCGGGGACTCGCGATCGGGGACACCGTGCGTGCGAAGACCGCGCGCGGGAAGGTGCCGTTGCGGGTGGTCGCCGCGCAGGCGCCGACGATGAACGGCGGCGCGAGCTTCCTGGTACCGAGGGAAGTGGTGGGCGCTGACGTGCTCGCGGCGGGGAAGGCGACCACGATCGTGCGCGCGGCACCCGGTGCGGACGTGGGCGCGCTGGCGGCGCGGATCCGGGCCGAGGGCGTGGGGAACCCGGTGGGGGTCGCCGAGGCGGTGGCCGCGAAGGCGGACGGCCAGCGCGTCACGAATTCGGGGATCATGGCGGTGCTGATGGGCCTCGCCGGGCTCTACGCGGTCGTCGCCGTGATCAACGCGGTGGTGATCGCCGCCGCCGAGCGCCGCCGCGAGTTCGCGGTGGCCAGGATGACCGGTCTCAGCAGGGCGCAGGTGGTGCGGATGGCGTTCGTCGAGTCCTGGGTGGTGACCGCGATCGGGCTCGCGCTCGGCTGCCTCGCGGCTTCGGGCACGCTCTTCGCGATCGGCTCGGCGACCGGGCGCGTCACCGGTGCCCCGTCCGTGGTGGTGCCGTGGGCACTGCTGGGCGCGGTGGTCGCTGGCGCGTTCGCGGTGGTCGGGATCAGCAGCCTCGCCAGCGGTGTCGCCGCGACGCGGCCGCGGCCCGTCACGCTCGCGGCGAGCCGGGAATGACGACGCCTCAGCGAGGCGGCAGCAGCACGACCGCGCCGTGCGCCGCCCTGCCGGTGACCACGAAATGCGGCGTGCCGCCCGATCCGCAGAACCCGCCGCGGTCCCGCACCGCGGCGGGTTTTTCCTTGCGGCGCAACAAGGTGGTGTCGGCCGTGGCGCCTTCGGGGAGGCGGAGCCGGACGTGCGTGGAACGGCAGTGCAGCTCGATCCTGACCTCGGCGTGGTCGATCCGCGCACCGGTGAAGTCGAGCGACGCCGTGCGCGAGCGTGGGCGCACCACCACCGTCTTCGGCACCGGCCAGGCGCCGGAACGGCGGATCGGCGCGCCGTGTTCGACCAGTTCGAGCAGTTCGCCCGGAACCGGTGCGCGGCGCGGTTCCTCGGTGTGGGTGAGCCCCGGCAGGTCGAGGAGCACGGCGTTCAGCTCGCCGCGGGTGCGCGCGGCGAGCGCGATGTCGGTGCGCTCGGTGAACTCGGCGAGGTCGAGCAGGCCATGCCCGGTCGCCCGGTTGAGCAGCTCGACGACGTGCTCCCGTTCGGCGTCCGAGACTCGCAGGTCCGCGGGATTTCCCCCAGGTGTCTCCATGGTGCCCACGGTAGGACGGCGGGCCGAGTCTCGGCATCGGGGAAATCCCCGAGCCCTCCGCTCAATGTAAGGGTAGCCTTACCGTAGAGATCCCTGACTTTCTTCGAGGAGCGGTACATGGCGGACACTTCCCGACGCGGAGGGCGGCCGGTCACCCGGCTGACCGTGCTCCGCACCGAGCGGCTCACGCCGCACATGCTCAGGATCGTGGCTGGCGGCCCCGGTCTCGCGGCCTTCACCCCGAACGAGTTCACCGACGCCTACGTCAAGGTGCTGTTCAAGGTCGACGGCGTCACCTACCCCGAGCCGTTCGACATCGACACGATCCGCGCCGAACTGCCGCGCGAGCAGCACCCTCGCATGCGCACCTACACCGTGCGGCACTACGACGCCGAAGCGGGCGAGCTGTCGCTCGACTTCGTGCACCACGGGGACGAGGGCCTGGCCGGTCCGTGGGCGGCGAACGCGAAACCGGGCGACGAACTGCTCCTGCTTGGCCCCGGCGGGGCGTACGCGCCGAGGCACGATGTCGACTGGCACCTGTTCGTCGGCGACGAAAGCGCGCTCCCCGCGATCGCGGCGAGCCTGGAGGCGCTGCCGCCGGGTGCGCGGGCGCGGGCGGTCGTCCTGGTCGAGGACGCGGCGGAGGAACAGCCGCTGGTGACGAAGGGCGACGCGCAGATTTCGTGGCTGCACCGGTCTTCCGGCGGCGACCTGGTGGCCGCGGTGCGCGACCTGACCTTCGACGACGGCACCGTGCAGGCGTTCGTGCACGGCGAAGCGGGATTCGTCAAGGAACTGCGGCGCCACCTGCTCGACGAGCGCGGGGTGTCGAAGGACCTGCTGTCCATTTCCGGCTATTGGCGGATCGGCCGCGACGACGAGCAGTGGCGCGCGGAGAAGGCGGCCGAACGGTCCTGAGTGGTCGAGAAACCGGGCGTATTCGGGTAAGAACGACTGCATGACGCGGACACTGGCGGTCGAGGCGGACCCGGCCGAGGCGGGGTTCGACCCCGGCAGGCTCGCCCGGCTCGACGGGTACTTCGGGCGCTACGTCGACAAAGGACTGCTGCCGGGCACGCTCGCGGTGGTCTCCCGGCGGGGCAAGGTGGTGTATCTCGGCCAGCACGGGCTCCGCGACATCGAGGCGGGCTCGCCGGTGGAGCGGGACACGCTCTGGCGCGTCTTCTCGATGAGCAAGCCGGTCACCTCGGTGGCCGCGATGATGCTCTACGAGGAAGGCGTTTTCGACCTCACCGACCCGATTTCGCGCTGGCTTCCCGAATTCGCCGAGCCGAGGGTGTACGCGCGCGGCTCGGCGCAGGCGATGGCGACGGTGCCCGCCACCGAACCCATCCGCGTCTGGCACCTGCTCACCCACACCGCGGGCCTGACCTACGGTTTCCAGCACGCGCACGCCGTCGACGAGCTGTACCGCAAGGCGGGCTACGAATGGTGGGCCCCGCGGGGCACGAGCCTCGCGAGCGCGGTCGAGCAGTGGGCCGCGCTACCGCTGCTGTTCCAGCCCGGTACCGAATGGAACTACTCGGTGGCCACCGACGTGCTGGGCAGGCTCGTCGAAGTCGCTTCGGGGCAGCCGCTCGACGAGTTCTTCCGCACCCGGATCCTCGACCCGCTCGGGATGACCGAGACCGGGTTCGAAGCCGCACCGGGTTCACTCGACCGGCTCGCCGCGCTGTACCTCGCCGTGCCCGGTTCGGATGCGATCGTCCGCAACGACCTGCTCGCGTACCCGGTCGACGGGCGGCCCGCCTACCTTTCGGGCGGTGGCGGGCTGGTGTCGACCGCCGCCGACTACCACCGGTTCACCCAGTTCCTGCTGCGGGAAGGGGAACTCGACGGCGTGCGGCTGCTCGGGCCGCGCACGGTCGCGCTGATGCGCGGGAACCACCTGCCCGGTCACGTCGACCTCGAACAGTTCGGCCGCCCGCTGTTCGCCGAGATGCCCTACGACGGCTACGGTTTCGGCCTCGGCTTCTCCGTGCTCGAAGACCCGGTCAAGGCGAAAACCCTGGCGCCGCAAGGGGAAATCGCCTGGGGTGGCGCGGCGAGCACGGCGTTCTGGGTGGACCCCGCCAACGAGGTCACCGCGCTGCTGTTCACCCAGCTCCTGCCGTCGAGCACGCACCCGCTGCGCCAGGACTTCCGCCGCTTCGTCTACCAGGCCCTGCTGGACTGAGTTTCAGCGCGCGCCGTTGAAGGTGACGCGGAGGGTGTAGACCGAACTCGACGCGGTGATGAACAGTTCGTTGCCCCGCGGCCCGCCGAAGGTCAGATTCGAGCAGATCTCGGGCATCTGGAGCTTGCCGATCAGGGTGCCGTCGGGGGCGAAGCAGTGCAGGCCGTCGTGGGCGGCGGCCCAGACCCGCCCCGCCGTGTCCACCCTGACGCCGTCGAAACCGCCGTCGTCGCAGGTGCCGAACACCTTGCCGCCGCTGAGCGACCCGTCGCCGGAAACGCGGAACACCCGGATATGACTGGGATCCTGGCGGGTGTCGGCGATGTAGAGCTTGCTTTCGTCAACGGAGAACGCGAGCCCGTTCGGCCGCTCAAAGTCGTCGGCGACGATCCGAACCTCGCCGTCCACCGGATCGACGCGGTACACGTGGCACGCCCCGATCTCGCTTTCCGCGCGGTAGCCCTCGTAGTCGCTGTCGATGCCGTAGCTCGGGTCGGTGAACCAGATCGATCCGTCGGACCGCTCGACGACATCGTTGGGGCTGTTGAGCTTCCGGCCGCGATAGCGCTCCGCGAGCACCGTCACGCGGCCGTCCGGTTCGGTGCGGGTGACTCGGCGGTGGCCCTGCTCGCAGCTGATCAACCGGCCCGCCCGGTCCCTGGTGTGCCCGTTCGCGTAGCCCGCGGGCTGCCGGAACACGCCGACCTGGCCGGTCGTCTCGTCCCACCGCAGGGTGCGGTCGTTCGGGATGTCGCTGAACAGCAGGTACCGGCCAGCCGGGAAGTACACCGGGCCCTCGGTCCACCGGCACCCGGTGTGCAGCCGCTGCATCCACTCGTCGCCGTTGCAGCGGGAGAACCGCTCGTCCAGCACCACGAACTCCGTCTTGACCCGGTCCACGTAGTCCCCCTGTTCGCCGAATGAAATCTGGTAGTCAGTATGAACTGCCGAATCTGATATCGTCAAACCATGGACGAGCTCGATCGAAAGCTGCTCGCTGAGCTGCAGCGCGACGCCACACAGGCCTACGCCGTGCTGGGGCGGGCCGTGGGGCTGTCCGCGGGCGCCGCGCACGAGCGGGTGCGGAAGCTGCGCGAACAGGGCGTCATCAGGCGCACCACCGTCGACGTCGACCCGGTGGCGGCAGGCCGTGGCGTCGCGGCGTTCGTCATGGTCGAGGCCAGCGCCTGGATGGGCGAAGCACCGGTCAGGGAAGCGCTCGAAGCGCTCCCGGAAGTCGTCGAAGCGCACGTCATCGCGGGCCCGGCCACTCTGCTGGTGAAGCTCCGGACCCCGACCACGGAAGCGTTGCAGGGTTCGCTCCGGAGGCTCTTCGCGATCGACGGGGTCTCGAGCACGCAGACGATCGTCGTGCTCGAGACCTTCTTCGAACGGTCGCTCGACACGCGCGAGGTCCCGGCGTGACGCGACAGCTTCGGACCGAGCGTGATCACCACGGGATGATCTCGTCGAAGGAGTCCGGGCCGCGGAAGGTGCCGGTGGGGCCGTCGGCGGGGATCGTCGCGAGCAGGACCGGGACGGCGGCGCCGTCGGCCGTGGTGCGGTCGCCGCGGGGGAAGGCCGCGCCGGCGTTGCCGTCGGTCGGCACGAGGCCGGGGCTGGTGGCGTTGACCTTGATGCCGTCGGCGCGCAGGGCTTCGGCGTAGAGCAGGGTCATCGCGTTGAGCGCGGCCTTCGACGTGCTGTACGCGAGCGTTCCCCGGGCCGCCACCGGGCTCGCCGGATCGCTCAACAGCCCGACCGAGGCGAGCCCGCTGGACATGTTGACGATCCGCGGGTTGGGCGAGCGGCGCAGGAGGGGCAGGCAAGCCGAGGTCACGGTGACGACGCCGAAGACGTTGACCTCATACACTTCGCGGAGCTGAGCGGCCGTGACGTCGGTCGTCGGGACGCCCCACTCGGCCGCCACCCCGGCGTTGTTGACCAGCACGTCCAGCCGTCCCGTCTCGGCCTCGATCCGCCGGACGGCCGCCTCGACCGATCCCGGGTCGGTCACGTCGAGCTGGACGTATCGGATGTCCAGTTCGCCGCCGTCGTTCAGGTCCTCGACGGCCGCGCGCCCGCGCTCGGGATCGCGGGCGCCGAGATAGGCGGTCGAGCCCCGCAGGGCGAGCTGGTGGACGATCTCCTTGCCGATTCCCTTGTTGGCTCCGGTGACGAGCGCTACGTCGTTCATGCCCCCACCCCAGCGGCCCGCGCGTCGGAACGCCAAGACCGAACGGGTCCGGCACCATACCCTGGGGGTATGCCCGATCCGGAGATCCGGGAACTGCGCTACTTCCGCGCGGTCGCGGAGGACCTCAACATCACGCATGCGGCCGAGCGGCTCGGCATCGCCCAGCCGCCGTTGTCCAGGGCCATGCGGCAACTGGAACGCAGGCTCGGTGTCGCCCTCTTCGACCGCACCGAGCACCGGCTGGCGCTGACCACGGCAGGCGAGACCCTCTTCGCGGAGGCGGCCGTCGTCCTCGGTGCCCTCGACTCCGCGGTGCGCCGGACGCGGCGCGCGGGCGAGCCGGAGCACCGGCTCGTGGTCACCGCCTATCCGGGCGTCGCCACGGAGCTGCTGCACCGGGTTCGCGAGCAGTTCCGCGCGAACCCGGACGCGCCCGGAATCGAGGTGGTGCTGAGCGGATTCGGTGAGCAGGCCGACCTGGTTCGTGACGGGCGGGCGGACGTGGCGATCGCCGGCTGCGTCGACGGCCGCGGCGTCGACACCGAGCTGCTGTGGACCGAACCCCGGGTCGCGGCGCTCGCTTCGGGGCACGAACTGGCCGGGCGCGCGGTGCTGAGCGCCGCCGATCTGGTCGCCGAGCCGGCACCGCGGTGGCCGGAACCGGCCGTCGTCGACCGCGGTTTCTGGCTGGGGAACCCGGATCGCCCTGCCGACGGCCCGGTGGTGCGGGACAGCGCCCAGCTGCTGGAGGTGGTCGCACTGGGCCAGGCCGTGGCGCTGGTGCCCGCTTCGCTGGCCGCGAGGAACGTCCGGCCCGACGTCACCTACCGCCCGGTGCCCGACGCGGCGCCGTACCGGACCGTGCTCCTCTGGCCGTCCGGCAGCCGGTCGCCGTGGACCGCTCGGTTCGTCCGCGCCTGCCTCGATCTCGCGGCGCCTTCCGCCGAGCGCGGGCCCGCGGTCGACGCCAGCGAGCGAGGCCATCACGTCGATCACGTGCTGGACGAGGAGCCCGCTCGAAGTCAAGGACGCCGGTGCAACCACCAGGTGATGCCCTCGCCGATCTGCGTGAAACCCCTTGCCCGGTAGAGCTTCTTGCCGTCCGGTGTCGCGTTGAGCACGGCGTGGGCGGCTCCCGCCGCACCCGCGGCGGCGCACACGGCGCGGAGCAGCCCGCTGCCGAAACCCCGGCGCTGGAACTCCTCCCACACCGCCATGTCGAACACCCCGGCGAGCCCATTGTCCAAAAAGGACCACGCGTGGCCGGCGAGCTCGCGGCCGGGCGCGTAGGCCGCCGCGTACCACGCGCGCGGCGGCTCCTCCCTGGCCAGTGCGAGCTGCTCGCGGTAGGCGGCGTACTCGCCTTCGTAGTCGTCGGAGTCGAGGCGGAGTTCGATCCGTGGATCGGGTTCGGCACGGAGGACGGCTTCGATCGGCGCGGTCATCCACCACGGCGACCACCCGCGCTCGAACCCGGCTTCGGCAAGAGCCGACGCGTCGACGCCGAGGCCGAGCCACGCGCCGACGATCGGCGCGCCGGTGCGCGCGGCGTGCTCGACGCCGCGTGCGACCTCGGCGGGCGGAATCGACTCGGGGAACAGCAGGTTCTGGCCGTCCGGACCGTCGACCCAGGTCAGCGGCCCGTCCGTCCACACCCGCCCGCCGAGCCGTTCCGCACGCATGCGAAACCAGTTCGCCTGCACTCGTTCGCAGTCGGTTACCGTGATCACGCCGCCGATAATGGCACGGACTCAGTCGAACGGCCCGCGATCCGGCGGGCAGACGGTGCCGCGCGCGGGAAGCGCGCCGTGTTCGAGATAGCCCTGCGCAGCCGAGTCGACGCAGGCGCTCTTACCCACCGAGCCGTGGCCGTAGGTGTCCAGCGTCAGCAGCCGCGCGTTCGCCAGTGCCTTCTCGGCTCGTTTCGCGCCAGGGTACGGCGTTTCCGGGTCGCCCTGCCGGTTGGCGATCAGCAGGATCGGCGCGGCGGTCGGGCGGTTCCACGGCCCGGTGTAGCGCCCGGGATCCAGGGCGGGCCAGGTCGCGCACGGCAGCGACTTGTAGGTGTCGTAGGCGCCGAACCCCCGGCCGGAGCGGTCCGCGACCCTGGCGAACCCGGCCCACACGCGGGGATCGCGCGGGTTCAGCGAGTCCGAGCACAAGGTCGCCGCGCCGCCGAGTAGCGAGTCGACGGGGGTCGGGATGGTGGCATCGGCGGTGGACGCGACACCCTCGTCCGCGGTGGCCACCGCCTGCAGGAACCGCGCCAGCGCCGGTGCCTTCGCGGTGTCGAGAAGTCCATTGTGGACACGTGACACCAGGTCCTGGTAGCTGACCGTGAGCGGCTTACCGGTTTCGGGATCCGTCGCGGTCACCGGGCCCCGGTGCAGCCGGTCGAGCAGGCCGTCGTACTTGGCGAGCAGATCGGTTCCCGGTTCGCGGAAGGCGCACTCGGTGGCCGCCGCGCAGGAGCGCAGGAACGACTCCAGCGCCCGCTGCGCGTCGGGGAAGGCGTCGAGCCGGAAGCTGAACGGTTTGGCGGCGTCGGACGGCCGGTAGCCGGTCGACCAGTTGATCGGATCGTCCACGGCGTCCAGCACGAGCGCGCCGACACGGTCACCGAACAGGTTCGCGTAGGTCTGGCCGAGTACCGAACCGTAGGACTTGCCGTAGAACCTCAGCTTCGGCTCGCCGAACGCCGCGCGCAGCCGGTCGAGATCCCGTGCCACCGACGCGGTCGAGAGGTGTCCCATCAGCTCGTCGCCGTTCGCCGCGCAGAGGTCGGTGACGGTCTTGGCCGCGGCGACCTGCGCGCGGTCCTGTGCCGCGCTGATCGGGAAGCCCGTCGCGCCCCGCAGTGTTTCGAGCTGCCGGGGATCGGTGAAGCACCGCAACGCGCCGCTCGCCCCGACACCCCGGGGATCGAAGCCGACGAGGTCGAACTTCCCGCCGAGGCTGGCCATCAGCTCCTTCGGCGCGAACCGGCCGGGGACCCCCGGCCCGCCGGGGTTGTAGAACACGGTGCCGAGCCGGTGCGCGGGATCCGTGGCGGGCAGCTTGGCCAGCGCGATGCTGATCTTCCTGCCGTCGGTGTCCTGATCGGACAGTGCTGTTTCGGACAGTGGCACGTCGAGGTGGCCGCAGGCGTAGCCCTGCGGCGATCCGTCGGGGCACCGCTCCCAGACGACACCGGTTGTGCTCGCCGCCGCGATGGGCGCGACCGCCGCGGCGGCGAGCATGGCGGACCCCAGCGCGAGGGCGGTGCGGAATTTTCTCCCAGTCATCGGGCCAGCATTTCGGTGCCCAGCAGGGAAATCCCGGCGGCCCACCCCCGAACCCGTGGTAGGGCCAGCCCTATCGGGGAAAACCCTTACTGGGGAACGGCTTCCAGCAACCAGTAGCCGGTGTCCCGCACCGGGTTCGCCGCGGTGACGGCGAACCCGGCTCGCGCGCACAACGCCTCGAAATCGGCGCGCGTGCGCTCCCTGCCGCCCACATTGACGAGCATGTTCAGGTCGGACAGGTAAAGACCGGCCATCGCGGGGTCGGCCGTGCCGGGCAGCACGGGTTCGACGATCAGCAGGCGACCGTCGTCCGGGATGACCGACCGGCAGTGTCCGAGGATGGTCGCGGACCGCTCGTCGTCCCAGTCGTGCAGGATGCTCTTGATCAGGTACACCTCGGCCCCGGCGGGGACGGCGGCGAAGAAGTCCCCTGCCTCGACGGTGCACCGGTCGCCGACGCCCGCGGCCGCGAGCCGGTCCGGTGCCTGCGCGCCGCCCTCCGCCGAGTCGAACACGATCCCGCGCAGGTGCGGATTTTCCCGCAGGGCAGGGGAAATCAGCGTGCCGTCCCCGCCGCCGATGTCGAGCACGGTCCGGTACGGGCCGAAGTCGAAGCAGCCCGGCAGCACCTCGGCGATGGCGCGCGTGCCGTCGCGCATCGCGTCGTTGAACAGCGCCGACTTCTCGGGTTCTTCGCGCAGGTAAGCGAAGAACGGCTTCCCGTGCACCTCGTCGAAGGCGGTGCGCCCGGTGCGCACGCTGAACGGCAGTTCCGGCCACGCGCTGGTCATCACCGGGTCGGTGAACGTCTCGACGAAGGCGTGCATCGACGCGGGGTGGTCGGTGCGCATCAGCGCGCCGGCGGCGGTCGCCGAGAACTCGCCCGGCCGCGGCTCGGCGCACAGGCCGAGCCCGGCGAGGGCGCGCAGCAACCGCGTCGTCGTCTCGACCGGCGTGCCCGATTCGGCCGCGACGTCCGCGGCCGCGCGGGTACCGGACCCGACCGCGTCGAGCAGTTTCAGCTCCGCCGCCGCGCGGACGGCGTGGGTCATCATGAACCCCATCGCGAGCCGGGTCACGGTCCTGCGTGCTTCCGGGTCCTGCCGTGCCATCGTGCCTCCCCTTCGCGTTGCGATCCGAACGAAGGCAAGGCTACCCTAAATTCAAGCGGTGAGCTTCGGCACGACCTGTGATCCGTAGGCGGCCAGCGTGTCCTCCCGTTCGTCGTGCATGAGGTAGAGCGCGAACTGGTCGACCCCGAGCTCGGCCAGCTCTTCCAGCCGGGCGACATGCGCGCCGGCCGATCCGATCAAGCAGAACCGGTCGACGATCTCGTCCGGTACGAACTCGGTCGACGGGTTGCCCGCCTTGCCGTGGTGGGCGTAGTCGTACCCCTCGCGCCCCGCGATGTAATCGGTCAGCTCCCGCGGCACCGAGCTCGAATCGCCGTAGCGCGCGACGAGATCGGCGACGTGGTTGCCGACCATGCCGCCGAACCAGCGCAGCTGCTCGCGCTGGTGCGCGAGGTCCTCGCCGACGTAACCCGGTGCGGCGACGCAGATCGTGATGCCCTCCGGGTCACGCCCCGCGGCGCGCGCGGCGTCGCGGACGCTGCCGATCGTCCACTTCGCGATCGCGGGATCGGCGCACTGCAGGATGAACCCGTCGGCCTGCTCGCCGACCATCTTCAGCGCCTTCGGCCCGTATCCGGCCATCCACATCTCGAGCCTGCCGTCGCGGACCCACGGGATCCGCACCGGGGTGTCGTTGAGCAGCACCTCCCTGCCCTCGGCCAGTTCCTTGACCAGGTGCATGCACTCCCGCACGGTGGCCAAAGTGGACGGTGCGCGGCCGACGACCCGGTGCGCGGAGTCCCCGCGCCCGATCCCGCACACCGTCCGGTTGCCGTACATGTCGTTGAGCGTCGCGAAGGTCGACGCCATCACCGAATAGTCCCGTGTCGCCGGGCTGGTCACCATCGGGCCCACGGTCAGCGCCGAGGTTTCGGCGAGGATCCGCGAATAGATGACGAACGGCTCCTGCCAGAGCACGCACGAGTCGAACGTCCAGCCGTAGGAGAAACCGTTGTCCTCGGCGGCTTTCATCAGCCGCACGACCTCGCTCGCGGGCGGGTCCGTCTGCAGCACGATCCCGAAGTCCACCACGCGCTCCTTAGCTGAGGTACTGGTTGAGGTCGCGGGACAGGAAGCGGCCGTGCGTCGTGCTGCCCTCGAAACCCGAAGGCGACACGACCACCTTGCCGCGCGAAAGCACGGTGTCGACCTTGCCGGTGAGCTCGAACCCTTCGTACGCCGAGTAGTCCACGTTCATGTGGTGCGTCTCGGCCGAGAGCGTCTGCGTCGCGGCGGGATCGTAGAGCACGATGTCCGCATCGGACCCGGCGGCGACGACACCCTTGCGCGGGTACAGACCGAACATCTTCGCCGGTGTCGTCGAGCAGGTTTCCACCCAGCGGCCGAGCGAGATCTCTCCCGCCACCACGCCCTGGTGCAGCAGGTCCATCCGGTGCTCGACGCCGGGGATCCCGTTCGGGATGGCGCGGAAGTCCCCGCGCCCCAGCTCTTTCTGGTCCTTGAAGCAGAACGGGCAGTGGTCCGTCGACACCACGGACAGGTCGTTCGTCCGCAGCCCGCGCCAGAGGTCCGGCTGGTGCGACTTCTCGCGCAGTGGGGGAGAGGCGACGTACTTCGCGCCCTCGAAGTCCGGTTTCGCCAAGTCCTCAATGGACAGGTAGAGGTACTGCGGGCAGGTCTCGGCGAACACGTTCTGCCCGCCGTCGCGCGCTTCGGCGACCGCGGCGAGTGCCTGCGACGCGGACAGGTGCACGATGTAGAGCGGCGCGCCGGTGACCTTGGCGAGGGTGATCGCCCGCGAGGTCGCCTCGCCCTCCAGCTCGGGCGGCCGCGTCAGCCCGTGCTGGACGGGCGCGGTGTGGCCGTCCTCGAACGCCCGCGCGGCGAGCTGATCGATCGCGATGCCGTTCTCCGCGTGCATCATGATCGTGGCGCCGATCTCGCGCGCTTTGGCCATCGCGCGCAGGATTTCGCCGTCCGTCGAGTAGAACACGCCGGGATAGGCCATGAACATCTTGAAGCTGCCGACACCGGCCGTGACGCAGGCTTCCATTTCCTTGAGCGAGGTGTCGTTGACGTCGCTCACGATCATGTGGAACCCGTAGTCGATCGCGCAGTTCCCGTCCGCCTTCTCGTGCCACTTGTCCAAAGTGGACAGAAGCGAGGTGCCCTTGGCCTGCACCGCGAAGTCGACGATCGTGGTGGTGCCGCCCCACGCCGCCGCGGTGGTGCCGGTGCCGAAGGTGTCCACGGAGTGCGTGCCCCCGAAGGGCATTTCCATGTGCGTGTGCGCGTCGATCCCGCCGGGCAGCACGTACTTCCCGGTGGCGTCGATGACCTCGTCCGCGGTGGTGAGCACGCCGGGTGCGGCGACCGCGGCGATCTTCTCGCCGTCGACCAGCACGTCCTGGAGCTTCGCGCCGTCGACGCCGACGACCTGCCCGCCCTTGATCAGCGTCGTCATCACGCCTCCGCGAGGGGGCCGTAGCTGTCCGGGCGGCGGTCGCGGTAGAACGCCCACAGGTCGCGAACCTCCGCGAGCTTGCCCATGTCCAGATCGCGGACCACGATCTCCTCTTCGGTGTCCGACGCCGCTTCGCCGACGAGCTGCCCGCGTGGATCGGCGAAATAGGACTGGCCGTAGAAGTCGTTGTCGCCCAAGGGTTCCACGCCGACGCGGTTGATCGTGCCGACGAAGTACTCGTTCGCGACCGCGGCGGCGGGCTGTTCCAGGCGCCACAGGTACTCCGACAGGCCGCGGCTGGTGGCCGACGGGTTGAACACGATCTTCGCCCCGGCGAGCCCGAGCGCGCGCCAGCCCTCGGGGAAGTGGCGTTCGTAGCAGATGTAGACGCCAATGCGCCCGACCGCGGTGTCGAACACCGGGTACCCCATGTTGCCTGGCCGGAAGTAGAACTTCTCCCAGAACCCCTTGACCTGCGGGATGTGGTTCTTGCGGTGCTTGCCGAGGTAGGTGCCGTCGGCGTCGATCACGGCCGCGGTGTTGTAGTACACGCCGGGCTGTTCGATTTCGTACATCGGCACCACGAGGACCACGCCGTGCCGCTCGGCGACCTCCTGCATGAGCTTGGTCGTCGGGCCGTCCGGGATGCCCTCGGTGTAGGAGTAGTAGTCGGTGTCCTGCACCTGGCAGAAGTACGGGCCGTAGAACAGTTCCTGGAGGCACACGACCTGCGCGCCCTGGGACGCGGCCTTGCCGATCGCCTCGACCGCGCCCGCGATCATGGACTCCTTGTCACCCGTCCACCGCTGCTGGATCAATCCGGCTCGGACCAGGTCGCTCACTTGTTTCCTCCTTTTTCTCGATTTTCTCGACGGGTCGGCTCAGCAGGGCGTAGACGACGAACGCGCCGACGAGGCCGACCACCCAGTTGTAGTCGTAGAGCGGTTTGAGGAACGGGATCAGCCCGTCGGCGGGGAACGGCCCGTCGTAGGCACCGCCGACCGCGAGCACGGCGCCGACGATGGTCGCGACGACCGCGCGCCAGTTCCAGCCGCCGGTGAACCAGTACGCGCCCCGCTCGGTGTAGAGGTCCTTCAGGTGCAGTTTCGTTCTGTTGACCACCCAGTAGCCGCCGACCAGCACACCGGCGACCGCGCCGAGCAGCCCGCCGTAGAACCCGAGCCAGGCGAAGATGTAGATGCTCGGATCGGAGTACAGCCGCCACGGCTGGATCAGAATGCCGATGACGCCGGTGATCAGCCCGCCGAGCGCGAAGGTGATCTTCTTGGGGAAGGCGTTGGAGAAGTCGTAGGAAGGGCTGACCACGTTCGCCGCGAGGTTCGCCGAAATGGTCGCGAGCACCAGTGCGATCAGCGCGATGACGACGACGATCGGGGAGTCGAACCGGTCGGCGAGCTTCGCCGGGTCCCAGATCTGCTCGCCGTAGAGCACGCTGCCGCCCGAGGTGGTCAGGATCGCCACGATCGCGATGAACGTCATCGTGGTGGGCAGGCCGAATATCTGCCCGCGCACCTGCTTGCGCTGGCTGCCGCCGAAGCGGGTGAAGTCCGGCATGTTCAGCGAAAGCGTCGACCAGAACGCGATCATCGCCATCAGCGAAGGCGCGAAGACCTTCCAGAAGTCCGCGCCCCAGCCGAGTTTGCCGGGTTCGGACAGGATCGGGCCGAGCCCGCCCGCCTTGACCAGCACGTAGCCGAGCAGGATCAGGAACCCGACCGACACCAGCGGCGCGGTCCAGTTCTCGAACTTGCGGACGGCTTCCATTCCGCGCCAGATGATCAGCATCTGGACCGCCCAGAACACCGCGAAGGACAGCCACAACGTCCAGTGCTGCCCCGCGATGACCGCGGAGTCCCGCCAGCCGGGCCCGGCGAGCCGCCCGACGATGATGTAGACGGCTTCGCCGCCGACCCAGGTCTGGATGCCGAACCAGCCGCACGCGATGAACGCGCGCAGCAGCGCGGCCAGGTTCGCGCCGCGGACGCCGTAGAAGGCGCGGGCGAACACCGGGAACGGGATGCCGTACTTGGTCCCGGCGTGGCTGTTGAGCAGCATCGGCGCGAGCACCACGATGTTGCCGATGGTGATCGTGAGCAGCGCCTGCACCCAGTTCATGCCGAGCGCGATGAGCGAGGCCGCGAGCGCGTAGCTGGGGATGTTGTGCGCCATCCCCATCCACAGCGCGAAGTAGTTGTAGGTGCTCCAGGTGCGTTTCGACACCGGAACCGGCGCCAGCTCTTCGTTGAAGTACCGGCTGCCCGAGATGCTCTTCGGGTCCCCGAGGTCGACCCTGCCGTCCGGGTGCACCACGGTGTTCTCGCCGCTGTCGCGCTGGCTCGGCTCCATTGCGGAATCCTGCGCCAGCGGCGTCGGCACCGGGACTGGCAGAGTGTTCGGCGTTGGGTGTGTCCCAGCGCACACTGTCGATTGCGCTGATCGACTCGCAGTGCTTCGCGGACACCCGTTACTCATGGGTAATGCAGGGGAAACGACGACGCGGTGGTGCTATGAGCGTAAGGAAAAGAGAAGGAGGGGTGGGGCCCCGGCGGCGGTGAGGCCCCACCCGTGGTTCAGAAGACCGTGCTCAGAAAGCGAAGACGCCGCTGGAACCCGCGTCGGCCGCGCAGCGGTTCGAATAGGTGGTGCGGAAGTCGACGCGCTGGCCCCGGTACACGCCGATGGCGGTGACGTCGACGGGCGCGTATTCGAGCGTGCAAGGCTGATCGTGCAGCGGCAGGCGGGAGAAGTCGCCGTCGATCGAGTCCAGCACCGCGCACGCGGCGTTGCTCTTCGGGTGGGTGCCCCGCGCCGGGTCGCAGGCGAGCGAGACGGCGGCGACCCGGCCCGTGGTGTCGTGCGCGTTCAGCTGCAGCGACGTGGGCGCGGTCGCGGCCGGACTGCCGAGGGAGGCGAGGGTGAGCGCGCCCGCGACGATCGGTTCCAATAAGAAAGGCATATCGCCTGTATCGACAGATCGACGTGGTGACTGTGTTCCCCGGCCCAGTGATCTTCCCTCACCCGGTCGAGTGGTCTGAACGGGTGATGTCGTGCGCGAGCAGTGCGACGTACAGCGAGAGCAGCGATTCCGGGTCTTCGAGCCGCACCCCGAGCACCTGCTCGATCCGCGCGAGCTGCTGGTAGTAGGCCGTCCGCGAGGTGTGCGCCGCCGCGGCCGCCGCCGACTTGTTGCCGCCGTGCTCGCAGTAGTGCCGCAGCGCCGCGACGAGCCTGCTGCCCGAGGCCGCGTCCCTGGCCAGCAGCGCTCCCAGCTCACGGTCGGCGAACGCGGTCAGCCGCTCGTCACCGGCGAGTAACTGCAGCAAACCGCGCAGGCGGACGTCGTCGAGCCGGTGGACCGGCCGGTCCGGCCCGTGCAGCGCGGCCGCCGCGACCTGCGCCGCCTCGGCCAGTGTGCGCCCGGCACCGGCCGGCCCGGTCACGACGGTGCCCGCGGCGATCACCGCCGAGCCGCGAGCCTGGTGGACCTCGGCCGCCAGCCTGTCCAGCACCGCGTCCGGTTTCGCTTGCGGGGAAAGGGAAATCAGCATGCGGACACCGCCGTCGTCGCCGGTGGACACCAGCGCCCGTACCCGGGCACGCCGTGCGGCCAGCGCCGCGGCTTCGGCGAGTTCCCGCGTCAGCGGCTGGATCGACAGCGCGGGCGCGGCGGATCCGATGAGCCGTGGCCGGATCGCGACGCCGACCAGCAGGCGCCCGGCCAACGGCACGTCGAGCGCGGACGAACGGGCGATCAGCTCGGCCGACGGCACGGGCGCCGCGAGCAGTTCGTTGACGAGCGCGCGGTGGGCGTTGCGTTCGAGGCTGTCGCCGTCCTTCGCGACGAGCCGGTGCACGGCGAGCGCGGACGCGGCGCGTTCGGCGACCACGACGTGCCGGTGCGGCGGCGGTTCCGCGCACACCACCACGAGCCTGGCCCAGTCGTGCCCGCGCGCGCCGACGATCGTGAGCAGCCAGCCCGCTTCGACGTGGTACCCGGTGCGTTCGCCGATCTCGGTCGCGCGCGAACGGGCGGGCCAGCCGTCGAGCAGCTCGCCGGGATCGGTGCCCGCGGCGTCGTAGGCGAGCACCTCGTGCGAGAGGGTTTCCAGCACCACCGGCTGCCCGGTCACGCGCGCGACCTCGCGCAGCACCTCCGCCGGTTCGGCACCGGACACGGTCAGTTCGGTGAACACCTTGTGCACCTGTTCGGCGGCGCGCAGCTCGGCCACCTGCGCGTCGACGATCAGCCCGTTCACCGATTCGGTGACCGTCACGTAGCGGGTCTCCCTGGACAGCGTCACCAACGGGATCCCGCGCTCCTCGGCGGCGCTCACCAGCGCGGACGGCAGTTCGTCGCTCCAGTGCCGGACCAGTTCGACCACCAGGCCCGCGATATCCGCGTCGGCCAGTTCGCCCATGTACGCGGTGAGCTCGCTCGCGTCGTCGGGCAGCGCGATGCCGGTGGTGAGGACGAGTTCGCCGCCGCGGAGCAGGTGCGCGATCCCGGTCACCTCGGCGACGTGCACCCAGCGCACCCTGGCGCCGAGCCCGCGCGAGCCCGCGACGACGTGCGGGCGGCCGTGGCGCAGCACCGGCAGTGCCAGCACCTCCGCGACGGTCGGGTACATCCGGCGGCTCCAGCGTGCTCGGGGCGGGTCCACAGACTGTACGGCGGCGCGCGAGAGTCCGTACACGTTGCGGGTGGTCCCCGCGTGGCGCGCACCGTGAGACTCGGAAGCACTGGCACGGGACGCAGGAGGAGATCGATGAGCGGCAGTGAACTCCTAGACGGGGACCTTCTCGGCAGGCATCGCGCGGTGCTGCCGAACTGGCTGGCCCTCTACTACTCGGAGCCCATCGAGATCGTGCGCGCGAAGGGGCGCCACGTCACCGACTCGACCGGGGCGACCTACCTCGACTTCTTCGCGGGCATCCTGACGAACGCGATCGGCTACGACGTCGAAGAGATCTCGGACGCGGTGCGCGCGCAGCTCGACACGGGCGTGCTGCACACCTCGACGCTGTACCTGATCCGCAAGCAGGTGGAGCTGGCCGAGCAGATCTCGGAGCTGTCGGGCATCCCGGACGCCAAGGTGTTCTTCACCAACTCCGGCACCGAAGCCAACGAAACCGCGCTCATGCTCGCCACCCAGTACCGCCGCAGCGACCAGGTGCTCGCGCTGCGGAACTCCTACCACGGCAGGGCGTTCGCCACGATCGGCATCACCGGGAACCGGGGCTGGTCGGCCAGTTCGCTTTCACCGGTGAAGGTGAGCTACGTGCACGGCGGCTACCGCTACCGCGGCCCGTTCTCGAAGTTCTCCGACGCCGAGTACACCGCCGCGTGCGTCGAGGATCTGCGCGACGTGTTGCAGACGTCGACCTCCGGTGACGTCGCCGCGCTCATCGCGGAGCCGATCCAGGGCGTCGGCGGGTTCTCGGTACCGCCGGACGGCATGCTCGGGAAGTTCAAGGAAGTGCTCGACGAGCACGGCATCCTGCTGATCTCCGACGAGGTGCAGACCGGGTGGGGCCGGACGGGCGAGCACTTCTGGGGCATCCAGGCGCACGGCGTGACGCCGGACATCATGACGTTCGCGAAGGGCCTCGGCAACGGGCTCGCGATCGGCGGCGTGATCGCGCGCGGCGAGGTCATGGACTGCCTCGGCGCCAACTCGATCTCGACCTTCGGCGGAAACCCGATCTCCACCGCGGGCGCGAAGGCGACGCTGGACTACCTGCTCGCGCACGATCTCCAGGGCAACGCCGCGAAGCTCGGCGAGCGGCTGCTCACCGGCCTGCGCGAACTGTCCACTCGGTACGACGTGCTCGGCGACGTGCGCGGGAAGGGCCTGATGATCGGGCTCGAATTCGTCGGACCGGACGGTGCACCGAGCCCGGCCGCGGCGGGGACAATGCTGGAGAAGACCAAGGAACTGGGCCTGCTCGTCGGCAAGGGCGGCCTGCACAACAATGTCATCCGGCTCGCGCCGCCGATGACGTTGACCGATGCCGAAGCCGACGAGGCACTCGGCATACTCGGCGAAGCGATCGCGCACACCCAGGAGGCACGGGAGAAGTGACCAACCGCATCAGTCATCGGATCGACGGCAAGGCTTGGGCTGGCGAGCCCGAACGGTCGGGCGAGGTGTACGACCCCGCGAGCGGGTCCGTCACGTCCACAGTGGACTTCGCTTCGATTTCCGAGGTCGCCGAAGCGGTTTCGGCGGCGTCTCGCGCGCTTCCCGCTTGGCGCAACGCTTCGCTGGCGGCGCGCACGCGTGTGCTCTTCGCGTTCCGAGAGCTGCTTTCGGCCCGCAAGGACGAGCTGGCGAAGATCATCACTTCGGAGCACGGGAAGGTCGAATCCGACGCGGCGGGGGAGATCGCGCGCGCGATCGAGAACGTCGAATACGCTTGCGGCGCGGCCCAGATGTTGAAAGGCGGCTACAGCGAGAGCGCGTCGACCGGGATCGACGTGTACTCGATGCTCCAGCCGCTCGGCGTGGTCGGCGTGATCTCGCCGTTCAACTTCCCCGCGATGGTGCCGCTGTGGTTCGTCCCGAACGCCATCGCGTGCGGGAACACGGTGGTGCTGAAACCGAGCGAGAAGGATCCGTCCGCGGCGAACTTCATCGCCGACCTGTTCGCCGAAGCCGGGCTCCCGTCGGGCGTGCTGAACGTGTTGCACGGGGACAAGGTCGCCGTCGACGGGCTGCTCGAACACCCCGACGTGAAGGCGATTTCGTTCGTCGGGTCGACGCCGATCGCGCGCTACGTCTACGAAACCGGTACCCGGAACGGGAAGCGCGTGCAGGCGCTCGGCGGCGCGAAGAATCACATGGTCGTGCTGCCGGACGCGGATCTCGACCTCGCCGCGGACGCCGCGGTCTCCGCCGGTTTCGGGTCGGCGGGGGAGCGGTGCATGGCCGTTTCGGTGGTCGTCGCGGTCGACCCGGTCGGGGACGAGCTGGTGGCGAAGATCGCGGACCGGATCTCGCGGTTGCAGGTGGGTGCCGGATCCCGCCCGTCCTCGGACATGGGACCGCTGGTCACCGCGGCGCACCACCAGCGCGTCTCGTCCTATGTGGACGCTGGGTTGTCGTCGGGCGCTGCTTTGGTCGTCGATGGCCGGGGTGTCGCGGTTGACGGTTCGCCGGACGGTTTTTGGCTGGGGCCAACGCTGTTCGACCACGTCCGGCCGGAGATGTCCCTCTACACCGACGAGATCTTCGGTCCGGTGCTGGCGGTCGCGCGCGTTCCCGGTTACGAAGAAGCGCTGGCGCTGGTGAACCGGAACCCGTACGGGAACGGGACGGCGATCTACACGACCGACGGCGGGGCCGCGCGGCGGTACCAGCACGAGGTCGAGGTCGGGATGGTCGGCGTGAACGTGCCGATCCCGGTTCCGGTGGGGTACTACTCGTTCGGCGGGTGGAAGGATTCGCTGTTCGGGGACACCCACGCGTACGGGCCGGAGGGGTTCCACTTCTTCACGCGCACGAAGGTGGTCACGTCGCGGTGGCCGGATCCTTCGCATGGCGGGGTCAATCTGGGGTTCCCGCGCAACGACTGATCCGTTTCTGGGAGGGCGCCGCGGCTGGGGTTTGGTCGCGGCGCCCTGCTTTCCTTGGCACGGCGCAAGTCCACGGCACGCCTTCGGCGCGCCGTGGGGAACCGCTGCTCCTCGGTGCGGGTCGCGTCGTTGGTCACCAGCAGCGGTTCCCCACGGAACGGGCATCGTGGTCGGCTTTCGTGTGTGGCGTTGCGGTGGTGGTTGTGCTTGGGACGCTTCGGTTTTCGTGGTGGTTGCGTTGCTCTGGCGTCGCTTGGTGTGGGCGGTGCGGTTTCGTCGCTGTGGCGCGTTTGGACAGTTGGTCACCATCAAGGAGCATTTTCGGTTCACACTTGTGAGTGATGCCTGTGCGGATTCGTGTGCGTAGGCTTGTCTTGTGTCTAAAACTGGGGAAGTTCAAGGGTTTTCGTTCGCTTCTGCCTTCATCGCGGAGCGGCGTGTTTGTCGATGTCGGGAGAGCGCGTGGGAGTTGCGCGGGATAGCGCATCTCGCCTCGCTGGGGTCCCGAAGATCCGTGGTGTCCGAGGTTGCGTTGGTGTGCAAGCTTTCCGAAGTGGCGGCGGAAAAACGGACGGCGCTCGCTGTCGCGTTGACCTCGTATTTGCCGCGCACGCTCGAAGCTTTGGAGTCCGGTCTCATCGACGAGTACGCGGCCTCGCGGGTGTTCGACGCGACCGCGTGTTTGCCGGAAGAGCTGGCGCGCCAGGTGGATTCCTTGCTGGTAGGGCGATTCGACGTCCGCAACGCCTCGGCGCTGCGCCGGATCGTGAACTCGATCATCATGCGGATCGACCCCGACGGATACGAAGAACGGCGCCAGCGGCGCATCGAGGCGCGGCGGTTGGAGCTTCGGCACGGCGATCACGGTTCTTCCAGCTTGTTCGCCGATCTGCCCGCGGAGCAGGCACAGGCGATCTACGCCGCGTGCGACCGCGATGCCATGGCGTTGAAGCTCAAAGGTGATCCGCGCACCATGGACCAGTTGCGCGTGGACTGCTTCGTCGCGCGCTGCCTCGGTGGATCCGGGGATGGCAAGGCGCGGGCGGAAATCTTCGTCTACGTCGACATCAACACCCTGCTGGGCCTGCGGGACGGCCCGGCGGAACTGGGCGGCTACGGCGACATCTCCGCCGCCATGGCCCGCGAAATCGCGTTCAAGGTCGACTCCACCTGGCGGCGGATCGTGACCGACCCGATTACCGGATTGCCGTGCGATGAAGGACGGCGTACATACCGGGCGCCGAGGGCGGTCAGGCGGCACGCCCACCTCCGGCACCGCACCTGCTGCATGCCGGGCTGCAACCGGCCAGCGCAGTTCACCGACCTCGACCACGCCACCCCTTGGCGCGAAGGCGGCGGCACCGACAAAGTCAACTTGCGCCCGCTGTGCCGGGTCCACCACCTGCTGCGGAACGAACCCGGCTGGACGTTCACCACCGACGACAACGGCCGCCTCGTCGTCACCACCCCCAGCGGCCGCACCTACACCGAAGAAGCCCCGATGGACATAGCTTTGCCGGGTTGGCACAGTGCCATCCGTTGTGGTGAACCACCTGCGGCGGCGCGTCCTGCCGATTCGGATGCGGCCTAGTTTGGCTTGATGGTGGGAAAAGCGGAGCGGGAGTCCTCCGCGCGGGCCCGGGAGATCGGCGAGGAACTGAGGGATGCGCGAGTGACCGCGAAGATCTCCGCGGCCGATCTCGCGAAGGCCATGGACTGTTCGCAGACCAAGATCTCCCGGTTGGAGACCGGCGGCCGGGGTGCGTCCGAACTGGATGTGACCATGTACCTGACCGCGTGTGGCGTCGGCAGGAAGGACATCCT
Source organism: Amycolatopsis sp. CA-230715 (assembly GCF_018736145.1). Classification (GTDB taxonomy): domain Bacteria; phylum Actinomycetota; class Actinomycetes; order Mycobacteriales; family Pseudonocardiaceae; genus Amycolatopsis. Next base: position 744,838 of record NZ_CP059997.1, on the reverse strand, counting down.
GCGGATCCTCGACCTGGTCAGGGAAACCGACGACGGCTACCGCCTGCGCCCGCACCGCGAGCAGATGCCCGATCAACTGCGTTCCCTGAGCGCGCAGGAAGCATTGGCAAGCTCGATCCTGGTCTTCGAACCGATGCTCGTGCCGGGGATCCTGCAGACCGAGGACTACGCCCGCCACGTCTTCCGCGCGGCCGGTGTCCTGGCGCCCTGGGACATCGAAGCTTCCGTGAGCGCTCGAATGACCAGGCAGCGGCTGCTTCGCAGCCCGACTTCGCCTTACTTCACCTTCTACCTGCACGAACACGCCTTGCGAAACATGGTGGGCAATCTTCCGGTCATGCACGAGCAGATCATGCAGCTCCTGTTGGCCAGCTCGTACGCTCGCTGCGAAATCCGCGTGATCCGCAGTGCGACCAGCCCAGGTGGCGTGTTCGGTGAACCGTTCTGGTTCATGCGATACGCGGAGCATCGCCCCATGGTCTACGTGGAAAGCCACACGACGAGCCTGTTTTTGGAAGACAAGGAAGACCTGGACAAGTATCGCCGGACCGTCAGCAAACTCGGGGAACTCGCCCTGGATGGAGCACAATCCAGGAGGTGGCTTGCCACCCTGGCAAGCGAGTACGACCGAGTGAAGGATTCCCGCGATGAGCACCCGCGACCTGACCTGGCGTAAGAGCAGCTACAGCAACGGAGTGGGTGGCGAGTGTGTCGAGGTCTCGCTGGCACCGAATGCCGTTGCCCTGCGCGACTCCAAGGCGCCCGCAGCCGGGACCCTCACAATTCCCGCCGCCTCCTGGCGAGCCCTCCTCCGGGCACCGGAGCCGCCCTCCGCAAGCCCCGAAGGCCACCTTCGGGGAATCTAACGCCGCAAATTTACCCCTCGGGAGCCACGACCGCCGGGCGGAACCTGCCCTGATGGCCACCATGACGGCAGTCAATGCCGTGCAGGCCACCTTGACGGCATCGCCGATCCCTCAGCGCCACCGCCCGGAACGCCCGCCGAACCCGCTCGCCGAAGCCCGCGCCTAGCCTGCGAAGAAGCGCGCCCCGGAGCGGGGGCGCGCACCACGTGGCCAGAAGTCCGTAAACTCGACGTGAGGGTTAGCGGCACGGAGGTGATCGGGTGGCCAACGCGGACGAGCGCCGGTTCGAGGTGCTGCGCGCGATCGTGGCCGACTACGTCTCCAACCAGGAGCCGGTCGGGTCGAAGGCGATCGTCGACCGGCACAACCTCGGGGTGTCCAGCGCGACCGTGCGCAACGACATGGCGGCGCTCGAAGAGGACGGCTACATCACGCAGCCGCACACCAGCGCCGGGCGGATCCCGACGGACAAGGGGTACCGGGTCTTCGTCGACAAGCTGTCCGAGATCAAGCCGCTCACCAGCGCCGAGCGCCGCGCGATCACGAGCTTCCTCGACGGGGCGATGGACGTCGACGACGTGCTGCGCCGGTCCGTGCGCCTGCTGGCGCAGCTGACCAGGCAGGTCGCCGTGGTGCAGTACCCGATGATGACCAACTCCAGCGTGCGCCACCTCGAAGTGGTGCCGCTGACCTCCGCGCGGCTGATGCTCGTGCTGATCACCGACACCGGCCGCGTCGACCAGCGAGCCGTCGACCTCGGCGAGGTGGTCACCGAAGACACCGTCTCGCGGATCAGGGCGCTGCTGAACACCGCGCTCGGCGGCCGTCGGCTGTCCGAAGCGGCGGCCAGGGTCGCCGAGGTGCCGGAGCAGGCGCCGAGCGAGCTGCGCGACGTGCTGATCCGGGTCTGTACGGTATTGGTGGAATCTCTCGTCGAGCATCCCGAAGAACGGCTCGTGCTCGGCGGCACGGCGAACCTGACCCGCAACGTCGCGGACTTCCCCGGCTCGCTGCGCCAGGTGCTGGAAGCGCTCGAAGAGCAGGTCGTCGTGTTGAAACTGCTCGCCGCGGCGCGCAACCCCGGTGCGGTCACGGTCCGCATCGGCGGGGAAAATGAGGACGAGCAGATGCGCAGCACCTCGGTGGTGTCCATCGGCTACGGCATGGATGACATGCTGCTGGGCGGGATGGGCGTCGTCGGGCCGACCAGGATGGACTATCCGGGCACGATCGCGGCGGTGCGCGCGGTGGCGAACTACGTGGGGCAGATCCTGGCCGGGCGGTAGCCCGTCGGGCCGGGAGAGTGAGGAAACGAGGACGGCATAACGGTGGCCAGGGACTACTACGGCACGCTCGGGGTCGCGAAGAACGCGAGCGAGCAGGAGATCAAGCGCGCCTACCGCAAGCTGGCGCGCGAGCTGCACCCGGACGTCAACCCGTCCGAGGACGCGCAGCACCGCTTCGGTGAGGTCACCACCGCCTACGAGGTGCTCTCCGATCCCCAGAAGCGCAAGATCGTCGACCTCGGGGGAGACCCGCTCGACAACGGCGCCGGCGGCGGTCGCGGCGGCGGCGACCCGTTCTCCGGGTTCGGCGGCCTCGGCGACATCATGGACGCCTTCTTCGGCGCCGCCGGTGGCGGCGGTGGCCGGGGACGCGGTCCGCGCAGCAGGGTGCAGCCGGGCTCGGACGCGCTGCTGCGGCTCGGGCTCACCCTCGAAGAGTGCGCGACCGGCGTCGACAAGGACATCACCGTCGACACCGCCATCCTGTGCGACCTGTGCCGCGGCGCGGGCACCGCGGAGGGCGGCAAGCTCAAGACCTGCGACACCTGCGGCGGGCAGGGCGAGGTCCAGTCCGTGCAGCGCTCCTTCCTCGGCCAGGTCGTCACCGCGCGGCCGTGTCCGGTGTGCCGTGGTTTCGGCGAGGTCATCACGGATCCGTGCCGCCAGTGCGGCGGCGACGGCAGGGTCCGCGCCCGCCGCAACGTGACCGCGAAGATCCCGCCTGGCGTCGGCGACGGCATGCGGATCCGGCTGTCCGGGCAGGGCGAGGTCGGCTCGGGCGGCGGTCCCGCCGGCGACCTGTACGTCGAGGTCGACGAGGAGCCGCACGAGGTCTTCGTGCGCCAGGGCCATGACCTGCACTGCAACTTCCGGATCCCGATGACCACCGCCGCGCTCGGCGCGAGCGTGCCCATCGAGACCCTCATCGACGGCGAGTACGAGCTGGACGTCGAGCCCGGCACCCAGCCCGCGACCGAGCTGGTGCTCACCGGCAAGGGCATGCCGAGGCTGCGCTCGTCCGGCCGCGTCGACGGGCGAGGCGACCTGCACGTCCACATCGACGTCCAGGTGCCGACGAAGCTCGACGACGACCAGCGCGACCTGCTGCGCGAGCTGGCCCGCCAGCGCGGCGAAGAAGTCCCCACGCTCGCCACCAACGGCAAGGCGCACGGCGGGCTGTTCTCCAAGCTGCGCGCCAAGAGCCACAAGTAGGTGGACGCCGAACCGACGGCGACCACTCCGCCGGTCTTCCTGGTGGATGTCGTGCCTCCAGGGGAGCGGTTCACCCTCGACGGCGAAGAGGCGCGTCACGCCGTCACTGTGCGGCGTACGCGCGTCGGCGAGCTGCTCGTGGTGTCCGACGGCGCGGGCGAACTGGCCCGGTGCGCCGTCGAAGCGGTTCGCGCGGGGCGGGACGCGGAGCTGGACCTCGTCGTCGAGGAACGGTGGACCGAACCTTCCCCCGCGCTGCGCGTGACGGTCGTGCAGGCGCTCGCGAAGGGCGACCGCGGCGAACTCGCCGTGGAACTCGCCACCGAAGCGGGCGCCGACGCGATCCTGCCGTGGCGCGCCGCCCGCAGCGTCGCGCGCTGGGACGACGGTCCACGCGGCGCGAAAGCGCTCGCCCGGTGGCGGTCCACCGCCCGCGCCGCGGCCAAACAGGCGCGCCGGGCGTACGTGCCGGAGGTCGGCGACCCGGTGACGACCGCCCGGCTCGCCGACCGCGTCCGCACGGCCGACCGCGCGTTCGTCCTCGAAGCGGGCGTGCCGGGACGGCTGGCCACCGAGTCACTGCCCGAGTCCGGCGAGCTACTGCTCGTGATCGGCCCCGAAGGAGGGGTCACAGCGGAGGAACTCCGCACCCTCCGCGAAGCGGGCGCCACCCCGGTGCGCCTCGGCCCGACCGTACTGCGGACCTCCACGGCCGCCGCCGTCGCTCTCGGTGCACTAGGAGCCCGGACAGCCCGCTGGAACTGACCGCCAGGCGGACCGAGCGACCGACCGTCTTCGAAACCCCGGAAATTTATACCCCTGTTTTCCGCTCCGACTGTGGCGCTCGAGGTCTCCCGCCCGTTACTCTTGTCAATCAACGCACCACACACGGTTTCGGTGCACCGGGGGACCTCTCATTTCCCGATGCGCCGGTAAAACCCGCCGGGCACCTCCCCCCTCGGCCTGGCGGCGCCGCGGTGGCGATGGAGTAACCCCCAGGCTCCATCGCCCCGCGGCATCTTCACTCGTTCCTCGTTTCGATGCCGCGTGGCGATTCCGCGTATTGCTTGGGGGGCCGAGCCCCCCAAACCCCCACGGTGCGGCGCGTTTCTGACCCAGCTTGGTTGCGTTTTGGCGTTGGGCCTGGCGGCCCTCGCCTCGCCTTTGGGCGGGTGGGTGGGTCCGTTCGCCTGCGGGCCTGGCGGCCCTGGGCGGCGGGTGGGCTCGGCTTCGCCATCGCGGTTGCGGCGCTCGCCTCGGGCCTGGCGGCCCTTGGCGTCGGGGGTGGGTCGTTAGGGTGTCGGCATGGGTGAGAGTGACGCGGAGACGTTGTTCGAGCGGATCATCGCGCGGGAGATTCCGGCGGAGATCGTGCACGAGACTGAGGGGACGTTGGCGTTTCGGGATATCAATCCGCAGGCTGCGACACATGTGCTGGTGGTGCCTAAGAAGCGGTATCGGAACGTGGCCGAGTTGGCGGCGGCGGATCCGGAGTTGCTTGCCGAGGTGATCGGTGCCGCGGCGAAGGTGGCGGAGCTGGAGGGGATCACCCAGAGCGGGTATCGTGTGGTGTTCAACACCGAGCTGGATGCCGGGCAGTCCGTTTTCCACGTGCACGCCCATGTGCTCGGGGGTGAGCAGCTCGGGCTCAGCTTCGGGCGTGCGGGGTAACCACCTGCGTCGGGGGCGGGCGTACCGCTAGCATCGTGGGGACAGCATCCGACACCGACGACCAGCGAACGCGCAGAAAGCAGGCCCGAGGGCACGTGGCCGGTACCGCACCGGGTGGAGCCGCCCGATCCGACGTCCCCGAGGACGTCGCACAGCCGCCGTCGACGACCGAGGTCACCGACCAGGCAGTGCAGGCAGCACAGTCGAGATTCCCCATCCCCGACGCGGCCGCGCTCACGCTGCTCGGCTCCCGCGACGAAAACCTGCGGGTGGCCGAGGAACTGCTCGCCGCGGACGTCCACGTCCGGGGCAACGAGGTCACCCTCACCGGCAGCCCGGCCGACGTGGCCTTCGCCGAGCGGGTCTTCGCCGAACTGGTGACGCTCGCCGGGCGCGGCCAGCAGGTCGGCCCCGACACCGTGCGCCGCACCGTCGGCATGCTGTCCTCCGGTGGCGCCGAGTCGCCCGCCGAAGTGCTCAGCATGGACATCCTGTCCCGCCGCGGCCGCACCATCCGGCCCAAGACGCTGAACCAGAAGCGCTACGTCGACGCGATCGACAAGCACACCATCGTCTTCGGCATCGGCCCCGCGGGCACCGGGAAGACCTACCTGGCGATGGCGAAGGCCGTGCAGGCGCTGCAGGCCAAGCAGGTCACCAGGATCGTGCTGACCAGGCCCGCGGTCGAAGCCGGTGAGCGGCTCGGGTACCTGCCCGGCACGCTCAACGAGAAGATCGACCCGTACCTGCGCCCGCTCTACGACGCGCTGCACGACATGGTCGACCCCGAGTCGATCCCGCGCCTCATGCAGGCGGGCACCATCGAGATCGCGCCGCTGGCCTACATGCGCGGCCGCACCCTCAACGACGCGTTCATCATCCTCGACGAGGCGCAGAACACCACGCCGGAACAGATGAAGATGTTCCTCACCCGGCTCGGGTTCGGCGCCAAGATCGTGGTCACCGGCGACGTCACCCAGGTCGACCTGCCCAGCGGCCAGAAGAGCGGCCTGCGCGTGGTCAGGGACATCCTCGAAGGCGTCGATGACCTGCACTTCGCCCAGCTCACCAGCCAGGACGTGGTGCGCCACCGGCTCGTCGGCGACATCGTGGACGCCTACGAGAAGTGGCAGGCACTGCAGGACGCGGCGGCGCCGGAACGCGGCGCGGGCAACGGCTGGCGGGGCCGCTCGTGAGCATCGAGATCGCCAACGAATCCGGGGTCCCGGTCGACGAGGCCTCCATCGTCTCGGCCGCGCGGTTCGCGCTCGACCGGATGGAGGTCAGCCCGCTCGCGGAGCTGTCCGTCGCACTGGTCACCCTCGAGGTGATGGAAGACCTGCACGAGCGGTGGATGGACCTGCCGGGCCCCACCGACGTGATGGCCTTCCCGATGGACGAGCTGGACTCCGCCGTGCGCCGCCCCGACGCGCCGGACGCCTCGCCCGCGCTGCTCGGCGACATCATCCTGTGCCCCGGTTTCGCCAAGGACCAGGCGCGCACCGCCGGGCACTCGCTGCTCGACGAGCTGCACCTGCTGACCGTGCACGGCGTGCTGCACCTGCTCGGCTACGACCATGCCGAGCCCGCGGAAGAGCGCGAGATGTTCGGCCTGCAGAAGCGGATCCTCGCCGACTTCCAGGAAGCCACCGAGGCGGCGCGGCGCCAGCACATGCGGCGCAGCACCGACGACAGGCTGCTCGGCGCCGCCGGTCTCGACGGCTCCGCCGAACCCGACTCCGCCGGCTAGGGACGACTGATGGCCAGTTCCACCGGCCTGCTCGTCCTGGCCGTCGCGCTGGTGCTCCTCGGCGGCGTGTTCGCGGCCGCCGACGCCGCGGTCAGCACGGTGTCCCAGGCGCGGGCCGACGGGCTGGTGCGGCTCGGCAGGCCCGGCGCGAAACAGCTGTCCGCGGTGATCGCCGAGCGGCGGCGGCACATCAACCTGCTGCTCCTGCTGCGGATGGGCTGCGAGCTCACCTCGACCGTGCTCGTCACGATCGTGTTCCTGCGCTGGATCACGCCGGTCTGGCTCGCGGTGGTCGTCGCCGCGCTCGTCATGGTGGTGGTCAGCTACGTCCTCATCGGCGTCGGCCCGCGCACGATCGGCCGCCAGCACCCCTACCGCGTCGGCACGATCGTCGCGGGACCGGTGCGGGTGCTCGGGTCCGTGCTCGGCCCGCTGTCCAGGCTGCTGATCGTGCTCGGCAACGCGATCACCCCCGGCAAGGGGTTCCGCGAAGGCCCGTTCACCTCCGAGGTCGAGCTGCGCGAACTCGTCGACCTCGCGCAGGAACGCGGTGTCGTCGAGGATTCCGAGCGGGAAATGATCCACTCGGTGTTCGAACTCGGCGACACCGTCGCCCGCGAAGTCATGGTGCCGCGCACGGAAATCGTCTGGATCGAGGCGACCAAGACCGTCCGCCAGGCGCTTTCGCTCGCACTGCGCACCGGGTTCACCCGCGTGCCGGTGATCGGCGAATCGGTCGACGAGATCGTGGGCGTGGTCAACATCAAGGACCTGATGCCCGCCTACATGGCCGAAGGCGGGCCGCTGCGCGAGGTCGCGGAGCTGATGAACCCGGCGAGCTTCGTCCCGGACTCCAAACGGCTCGACGAACTGCTCAAGGACATGCAGCTGTCCCACAACCACATGGCGATCGCGGTCGACGAGTACGGCGGCACCGCGGGCCTGCTCACCATCGAGGACATCCTCGAGGAGATCGTGGGCGAGATCACCGACGAGTCCGACACCGACGAACGGCCGCCGGTGGAGCACCTCGACGACCGCTCGGTGCGCGTGTCGGCCCGCCTCGGCGTCGACGATCTCGGCGAGCTGTTCGGGATCGAGCTCGACGACCACGACGTGGAAACCGTCGGCGGCCTGCTCGCGCAACGGCTCGGGCGCGTCCCGCTGCCCGGCGCCGAGGCCGAGGTCGCCGGGCTCCGGCTGCACGCGGAGGGCGGGAAGGACCGCAGGGGCCGCATGCGGATCACCACGGTCGTCGTGCACGCTTGCGACGACCGGATCGCGGGCCGCAGGATGCGGGTCGGCACCCCGGACGACAACGATGACCGCGACAGGAGCGTCGAACATGCCTGAGAGCCCCGAGATCACCAAGCTGGCCGCGGAGGACGAGAAGATCGTCGTGCTCGCGAGGTCGGCGCGGGCGAGGACCCAGGCCGCCGAAGGGGCCGCGGTGCGCGACACCGACGGCCGCACCTACGCCGCGTCCACTGTGGAGCTTCCGTCGTTCAAGATCACCGCGGTGCAGGCGGCGATCGCGGCCGCGGTGTCCAGCGGTGCCGAGGGCATCGAAGCCGCCGCCGTCGTGTCGGCCGATCCGCTCGTCGCGGAGGCGTCCGTGCACGCGGTGCGGGACCTGTCCGAATCCGCGCCGATCTTCCGCGCGAACCCCGCGGGCGCGGTCGAAGAGGTCCTTCGCTGAGCGTGCTGCGAGAATGGCGGGCATGACACCAGAGCACCGGTCCGGCTTCGCCTGTTTCGTCGGCCGTCCCAACGCGGGCAAGTCGACGCTGACCAACGCGCTGGTGGGCACCAAGATCGCGATCACCTCGAGCAAGCCGCAGACCACCCGGCACGCGATCAGGGGCATCGTGCACCGCGAAGACGCGCAGCTCGTGCTCGTCGACACGCCGGGCCTGCACCGGCCGCGCACGGTGCTCGGCGAGCGGCTCAACGACCTCGTGTACACGACCTGGTCCGAAGTGGACGTTGTCGGGTTCTGCGTGCCGGCCAACGAAAAGATCGGGCCAGGCGACCGGTTCATCGCCACCGAGCTGGCGAAGATCGCGCGCCGCACGCCGGTGCTCGGGATCGTCACCAAGACCGACCTGGTGCCGCCGGAGCGCGTCGCCGAGCAGCTGATGGCGCTGGAGAAGGTGATGGAGTTCGCCGATCTGGTCCCGGTGTCCGCTGTGGACGGTTTCCAGGTCGGCACGCTGGCCGATCTGCTGGTGCGGCGGCTGCCGGAGGGCCCGCAGCTCTACCCGGACGGCGATCTCACCGACGAGCCGGAGCAGACGCTCGTCGCCGAGCTGATCCGCGAGGCGGCGCTGGAGGGCGTGCACGACGAGCTGCCGCACTCGATCGCGGTGACCATCGAGGAAATGCTGCCGCACGAAGGCCGCGACGACATGATCGACGTGCACGCGCAGCTCTACGTCGAGCGGCCGAGCCAGAAGGGCATCATCCTTGGCCACAAGGGAGAGCGGCTCAAGAAGGTCGGCGCGCAGGCCCGCGCGCACATCGAGGCGCTGCTCGGCAGCAAGGTCTACCTCGACCTGCACGTGAAGGTCGCGAAGGACTGGCAGCGCGACCCGAAGCAGCTCCGCCGACTGGGCTTCTGAGCCGACTTTCGCGTGCCGTGCGCGAGCGGGCTCGTCAACCGGTACGCTCCGCGCAGCGGCCGTGGGGAGCCACTCCCGGTACGCACGCCTCGGTGTCCACGACGCCGTTGCCCGGTCCGGAGCGAGGCCGGAAGACCGAGTGCACTCGTGTGTAGGGGGAACTCCTCGATGACCAATCCGTACGGCCAGCAGCCCTACGGCCAGCAGCCGCCGCCCTCCGGTGGTTTTCCCGGCCAGCCGTCGCCTTACGGTCAGCAGGGCGGTTACCCGGGGCAGCAACAGGCGCAGTACCCCGGTCAGCAGATGAGCCCGTACGGGCAGCAGCAAGGCGGGTTCCCGCAGCAGGCCCAGCAGCCCTACGGCGGCTATCCGGGGCCGCAGCCCGGTTTCGGCGGCCAGCCCGGGTACGGTCCCGGTGCCTACGCGAGCTGGGGGCAGCGGGTCGGCGCCTTCCTGATCGACGGTCTTCCCGGGTTCGCGCTCATCCTCATCGGCATGCTGGTGATGCTCGGCTCCCTCATGGCGGGACTGATCATCATGCTCCTCGGCAGCCTCGGCAACATGGTCTGGGCGATCTTCAACCGGTGGATCCAGGGCGGCAACACCGGTCAGACGCTCGGCCGTCGCAAGATGGGCATCATGATGGTCAGTGAGGGGACCCGCCAGCCGATCGGCCCTGGCAACGCTTTCGTGCGCGACCTCGCCCACATCCTCGACGGCCTTCCCCTCGACCTCGGCTTCCTCTGGCCGCTGTGGGACGAGAAGGCGCAGACCTTCGCGGACAAGGTGATGGGCACCATCGTGATCCCCGCGCCGCCCGGGTACGGCCAGCAGCCGCAGGCCGGGTACCCGCAGCAGCGGGGTTACGGCCAGCAGCCCGGTTACGGGCAGCAGCCGGGATACGGGCAGCAGCCCGGCTATGGCCAGGGTGGTTACCCGCAGCAGCAACAGCGTTGGTGAGTGTCGGGGCGGTTTCCCCGCCCGGTAGTGGGACCATGGGTACGTGAGTCTCTATCGCGACACCGGTGTGGTGCTGCGCGTGCACAAGCTCGGTGAGGCCGACCGGATCATCACCCTGCTGACCCGCCGTCACGGCAAGGTCCGCGCGGTGGCGAAGGGCGTGCGGAGGACGAGTTCGCGGCTCGGCGCGCGGCTGGAACCGTTCGGGCACGTCGACGTGCAGTTCTACACCGGGCGCACGCTCGACGTGGTCACCCAGGTCGAGACGGTGGACGCGTTCGCGGTGCAGATCGTCGGCGACTACCAGCGCTACACCGCCGCGTGCGCGATCACCGAGACCGCGGACCGGCTCTCGGCCGAGGAAGGCGAGCCCGCGCTCCGGCTGTACCTGCTGGTCGTCGGCGCGTTGCGGGCGCTGGCCGACGGCGGCCGGGACGCTTCGCTCGTGCTCGACGCGTTCTTGCTGCGGGCCATGTCGTTCGCGGGCTGGGCGCCCGCGATCGCGGAATGCGCGCGCTGCGGGCTCCCCGGCCCGCACACCGCGTTCAGCGTGCAGGCGGGCGGCTCGATGTGCGCGAACTGCCGGGTGCCCGGCTGCGTGCACCCGGCGCCCGAGGTGCTCGTCCTGCTGGAAGCGCTGCTGCACGGGGACTGGGACGTCGCCGAGGCTTCGGTGCCGGTATCGCGGCGGGACGCGAGCGGGCTCGTCGCCGCGCACCTGCAGTGGCATCTCGAGCGGCAGCTCCGGTCGCTGCCGCTGGTGGAGAGGCGCCGGGAGGCGCCAGCGGGCGGCAAGTAGGGTCGGACCGGGCGACTCAGGGAGGTAGCAGGTGCGGCGCAGAGGCAGGGCAGCCACGACGGAACCGGTGGCGATTCGCCCGCCGGATCCGCACCCGTCCGGTGCGAAACCACCGTCGATCCCGGCCGAGCTGGTCCCGAAGCACGTCGCGCTGGTGATGGACGGCAACGGGCGCTGGGCGAACCAGCGCGGGCTGCCGCGCACGGAGGGCCACAAGCGCGGCGAGGCCGTGATGATCGACGTCGCCAGCGGCGCGGTCGAACTCGGCGTGAAATGGCTTTCGGTGTACGCGTTCTCGACGGAGAACTGGAAGCGGAGCCCGGAGGAGATCCGGTTCCTGATGGGCTTCCACCGCGAGACGATCCGCCGCCAGGTCGACTACCTCGGCTCGATCGGCGTCCGCATCCGGTGGGCGGGCAGGCGCCCGAAGCTGTGGCGCAGCGTCATCAAGGAGCTCGAAGACGCCGAAGAGAAGACCAAGAACAACACGCTCCTGAACATGACCATGTGCGTCAACTACGGCGGCAGGGCCGAGATCGGCGACGCGGTGCGCACCATCGCGAAGCTCGCGGCCGAGGGCAAGATCAACCCGGACAAGATCGACGAGCGCACGCTGGCGCGGTACCTGTACCAGCCGGAGATGCCCGACGTGGACCTGTTCCTCCGTCCGTCCGGTGAGCTGCGCACGTCGAACTTCATGCTGTGGCAGTCGGCGTACGCGGAGTTCGTCTTCCAGGACACGCTGTTCCCCGACTTCGACCGCACGAAGCTGTGGGCGGCGTGCCTCGACTACGCGAAGCGGGACCGCCGGTTCGGTGCCGCCGTCGACGCCGCCGCCACCGACAGGGCGGAGGCCCGATGACGACCGAAGCCGCGGACACCGCAGCGCTGCTCACCCGGGCGCGCGAGGCGCTCGAACGCTATCTCGAAGTGCACGTCGACGACGACGGCGCGCTCACGTTTTCGCACGCCGAGGTGCCGTGCGTCATCCAGGCGACCAGGCTCGCGGAAGGGCTCACCGTGCTGAGCCTGACTTGCGTGGTCGGCTGGGACCTCACCGACGACGACGGCAAGCTCGCCGCCGCGGCCGCCGAACGCGCGGGCCAGGGCCTGTTCGGCACGCTCGGCGTGGTGCACACCGACCGCGGGGTGGACATGACCCTGCGGTACGCCTTCCCCGCCCACGGGCTGGACCCCGTGCCGCTCGGCACGCTGCTGATGCTCGTCGTGTCCACTGCCTCGCAGCTGCGCGGCGACCTGCTCGACCTGGTGCCGGGGGACTCCGAGGGCGGCCAGTAACCCGCACTGCCCGCCTTTGCCCGTACGAACTCGACCTTTCGTTCGGCTAGGGGAGCCCCCGATTTCAACGCTACCGCGACGCACCGACAGATCCGGTACGCGGCGGGCAGGTGTTCACCGCGAAAGGTCGAATTCCGGACGGAAAACGGCGAAATCCGGGACGAGATCGACCGTTCGCGCCGTGCGGCCGCGGCACCGGGGGAGCCCACTGGCATCATCGCCGTTGTGGGAACCATTTCCGAAAACGCCGCCGGGGACACGGCTCCGGGTGCCGTGCGCGCCGGGAAGCCGCCCGGCAAGGGGTACGGCCGGATCACCTCGATCGAGGTGCTGTGCGCCGTGCTGCTCATCGCGATCCTCGCGCAGAGCTGGCTCGCCCGCGTGCTCGACGTGCCCGCGCTGCGCACGGGGTCCACGGTGTTCGTCGCGGTGTGCGTGCAGGCGTTGCCGTTCCTCGTGCTCGGCGTCCTGATCAGCGGGGCGATCGCCGCCTACGTGCCGGCCAGGGTGCTGGAGCGGGTGCTGCCGAAGCGGCAGGAGGCCGCGGTCGGGGTCGCCGGGCTCGCCGGGGTCGCGCTGCCCGGGTGCGAATGCGCCTCGGTGCCGGTGGCGCGCAGGCTCATGGGGCAGGGCGTGGCGCCCGCCGCCGCGCTGACGTTCCTGCTCGCCGCGCCCGCGGTGAACCCGGTGGTGCTCGTCGCCACCGCGGTCGCCTTCCCGGCCAACCCCGAGATGGTGCTCGCGCGGTTCCTCGGGTCCTTGGCCACGGCGGTCGTGATGGGCCTGCTGTGGGCGAAGTTCGGCAAGCTCGACTGGATCGTCGAGCGGGCCCTGCGCAGGCTCCCCGACGTCGAACCCGGCAGCAGGTGGAAGACCTTCGCGGAAACGGCGCGGACGGATCTCGTCGAAGCGGGCGGGTTCCTGGTCCTCGGCGCGCTGATCTCCGCGGCGCTCGGCGTGCTGGTGCCCCAGGAGTGGTTCGGCGCGCTCGGCAACCAGGTCGTTCTCGGGGTGCTGGTGATGGCGGTGCTCGCGGTCGTGCTCGCCCTCTGCAGCGAGGCGGACGCGTTCGTGGCGGCCTCGCTCGGCGCGTTGCCGCTGCTGCCGAAGCTGGTGTTCCTGGTGGTCGGGCCCGCCGTCGACGTCAAGCTGTTCGCGTTGCAGGCAGGCACGTTCGGGAAGCGGTTCGCGGTGCGGTTCGCGCCCGTCACGTTCGTGGTCGCGATCGCGTGCGGCGTGCTGGCTGGCACCCTCGTGCTGGGAGGCGCGTGATGCGCAGGGAAACTCAGAACATCCTGCTGATCCTGCTCGGCGGCGCGCTGCTCAAGATCGCGATCAACGGCGACTACCTGCGCTACGTCAAACCGGCCCAGCAGCCTTGGGTGATCGGCGGCGGCGCGGTGATGCTCGCGCTCGGCGTGCTCGCCGTGATTCGCGATCTGCTGGCCGCGAGGGACGCCGCGCGCGCCGGCGCCACCGGTCCCGGTGTGGTCGCGCCCGACACGCACGAGCACCACCACCCGGCGCGCTCGGCGTGGCTGCTCTTGGTGCCGGTGCTCGCGGTCTTCCTCGTCGCCCCGCCCGCGCTCGGCTCCGATTCGGTGGTCAGGACCGAAGCGAGGGCGCCGCAGACCGCGGTCGGGCAGGACGCGGCGATGTTCCCGCCGCTGCCGCCCGGCGCGGTCGTGCCGATGCGGGTCACCGACTTCGTGACCCGCGCGGGCTGGGACGGCAACCACACGCTCGACGGGCGCACCGTGTCGCTGTCCGGATTCGTGGTGCATTCGGGCGGCTCGACGATGCTCGCGAGAATGGTCATCAGCTGCTGCGCGGCCGACGCCTACCCGGTCACCGTCCGGCTCACCGGGGACGCCGCCGCGAAGTTCCCGAGCGACAGCTGGGTCGAGGCGACCGGTCAGGTCGTGCCCGGCACCGCGACCGAGCGGAACCGCTACACCCCGGACCTCACCGTCGCGACCGTCCGGCCCGTCAAGGCACCGGGGGACCCCTACGAGTACTGATCACGATTCACCGCAGGCCTGGTGCCGTGCCGCACGTCCACGAGCCGTTCACCGCTCCACGACCGGGACGGCCGCGACCTTCGGGTCGGACATCAAGATGATCTCGCTCATGGGGCGATCATCCCGTGGTCGGGGTGCACGCGGGCCGGATCGGATCGGTCGGCGCTATTTGCCGCTCGCGGCGCAGGTGGCGCAGGTGCCCACGATCTCGACCGTGTGGCTGATCTGGGAGAACCCGTTGCCGGAGGCGATCTTCTCCGCCCACCGCTCGACGGCGGGGCCTTCGATCTCGACGGTGAAGCCGCAGTGCCGGCACACCAGGTGATGGTGGTGGTGCGAGGAGCAGCGGCGGTAGACGGCTTCGCCGGAGTCGGTGCGCAGCACGTCGATCTCACCGGCCTCGGCGAGGGACTGCAGCGTGCGGTAGACGGTGGTCAGGCCGATGCCGTCACCGCGCTTGCGGAGCTCGTCGTGCAGTTCCTGCGCGGAGCGGAAGTCCTCGACGTCGCTGAGCAGGTCCACCACGGCGGCGCGCTGCTTCGTCGAACGGCGGCCGGGTAGCGGCGCCTTGCCCCTGGTCGGCGTGCTCACTTGCCCTCCTGTACGTGTTCCACCGCGTCCACCACGATGTGCGCCAGATGATCGTCGACGAGACCGTAGGCGACTTCCCGCCCCCGGCGTTCGCCGTGCACCACGCCCGCCGCCTTCAGCACCCGCAGGTGCTGGCTGATCAGCGGCTGGGCCACGTCGAGCGCGTCGACGAGTTCGTGCACGCACCGGTCGCCGTCGCGCAGCTGCAGCACGATCGCGATCCGCACCGGCGCCGCGAGCGCGCGCAGCAGCTCGCCGGCGTCGGCGAGGGTGCTCGCCGGGTGCGGCGGGACGAGCGGCCGTACCGGGTGCTCGTGCCCGTGCACCTCGTCAGCGGGGGCGGCGTCCGAGCTCACCGTGGACATGATGCCCTCCAGCCTTCGTCAGGGGTGTCCTGCCATCCTACTGGCGCGTCGCACATGGTTGTCACTGTCGGCAAGCTGCGGCGCAACGCCAGGACCACGAGGATTGCACTACTCCATTCGAGTGAGTTTGTGAGCATTTTCGTGATGGTGCCCGACCCAGTGGCGAACAGGGCAAGGTGGGCTCGGTGTGTTCGTCCGGTTCTCCAGTAACCTGACCCTCGATTCGACGGCCGAGTCGCTGAGCTCGCCGTGGCGTTGGTGGAAAGCCGACCAGTGGAAGCTGAGGAGACATGAGCCGTTTCGTGACGAAGGTGGCCGCGGGCACGGCGGCGTTCGCGCTCGCCGCGACCCCGGGGGTGGCCGGAGCGCAGGGCGCCACGACCGTCGACGACAAGACCGGCCCCGTTTCGTACGCGAACATCGCCGCGGTCGAGGTCGGGCCCGCGGGCCAGTCCGGCGGCGGCACCGTGGTGAGCGAGACGCAGAAGTCCCCGTCCCGCCCCGGCAGCTCGCAGCTCGCGCAGGACCAGCGCAAGGCCGTGCCCAACACCGACGGCGAGCGCCAGTCGATGGGCTCGAACTACTCCGTGACCTTCGGCCGCTTCGACGCGGCGGCGAGCCCGTACCCCGACGGCGTCGCCAGCAAGGACCACGCGGTGATCGCCACGCTGCGGGACACCACCGTGCCCGCCGCCTCGGTCGAGTCGAACTTCGCCTTCCAGGACCTCACGCGCGGCGGCACCCCGCTGAACCAGACGGTGATCGCCTTCCAGGGCGCCAAGTCCGCGGTCGAGTGCCCGTCCAACACCGGCGCGACCGCCGCCACCTCGGCGGCGAAGCTGTGGATCCGCGACGACAAGGACGCGCTGGCCCCGGTCGACCTGCCCGCGGGTGGCGGCGAGATCAGCAAGAAGGACCTCAAACTCGGTCCGGCGATCGTGGAGCACCTCGAAGGCAAGGCGGTCGACGTCCCGGACCTGGGGAAGACCAGGTCCGACGTCGTGATCAGCCCGGTGACCAAGTTCGACCAGCTGCTGCGCCAGAAGGAATGGCGTTCCGGTGACACCACCGCGGTCGCGGGCTGGCACGTGCAGATCGTGACCCACGTGGTCGTCAAGCCGGCGGAGCCGGAGAACGGGCAACGCACCCCGGCCACCACGAGCGCGCAGCCGGGAACGGCGCAGCACCGCGCCGCGGAACCGAGCACGGAGCAGGAGAACGGCGAAACCCCGGCGCCTCCGTCCGAGCAGCCGAAGGTGGCCGAGGAGTCCAAGAAGTACGACGTGAAGACCGACATCGTGCTCGGTGGCGTGAGCTGCTCGCTGCCGAACGGGTTCTCCCCGGTGTCGCCGGGCAGCGCCGGTGGCGGTGGCGTGCCGGTGAAGATCCCTGCCGGGTACACCACGGCCGACGCCGTCGTGGCCCAGCCGGAAGGCGCTTCGAGCGCGCTGCCGCTCGGCATCGGCCTGCTCGGTGGTGGGGCCGTGCTCGGCGCGGCGGCGCTGGTCGTCGGGCGCAGGCGCAAGGCGGTCGCCGAAGCCCGCGTGACGGAGTAGCGCGCCGGCAAGGCATGGACGAAGAGGCGGACGAGCGGGCACCCGAGCCGTTGCCGAGATGGCGGCGGTGGACGGCGGCCGCGCTGGGTGCGCTCGCCGTCGCCGCGGTGATCACGGGTGCGCTCGTGCTCACCATGGGCGGCGGCGACGAGCCGCCGAGGACAGTCGCCTCGCCACCGCCGCCACCGTCCGAAGTGGAGCTTCCGCCGGACAACGCGGTCATCGACGCGTTGCCGGGGCAGCGGCCGGGCACGGTGCGACTGCCCGAGGGC
Organism: Amycolatopsis sp. CA-230715; assembly: GCF_018736145.1. Taxonomy (GTDB): domain Bacteria; phylum Actinomycetota; class Actinomycetes; order Mycobacteriales; family Pseudonocardiaceae; genus Amycolatopsis. The sequence goes on along the minus strand of NZ_CP059997.1, from coordinate 727,569 downwards.
GGCACCGCGACGTTGGTGCGCAAGGAACTCACGCGCGACCGCACGCTGCCCATTCCGAAAGGTCTGGACCAGGCGAGCTGGTGGGGCGCGAAGGTCGGCGCGCCGACCGGGGTGTCCCTGCTGTCCGGGCACGTCAACTGGGCCGGGGTGAAGGGCCCGTTCGACGAACTGTGGCGCGCGAAGCCGGGCCAGGACGTGACGGTCGTGGACACCGGCGGCGGTACCTGGGTGTACCGGGTTTCCGAGATCGTGACGGTGCACAAGGACGATCTGCCCGCGCAGGCGCCGAAGCTGTTCGACCAGGGCGGCCCGCCGCGGCTGGTGCTCGTCACCTGCGGGGGCGACTACCTCGGCGGCACCGAGGGATATCGCGACAACCGGATCGTCACCGCGCAGCTCGTGTCGCACCACTGAGCGCGGTTTCGCGCCCGCGCGTCACCGATTTTCGTAGCGGGCTGCGTATTTCTTCCCATTATGTGTGCGATTAACGTGACCCCAGTCTCCAATGCGTGCACGCCCTGTCACGGTGGCCGGAGCTGTGGCACGTTGACACCGTCCACGCGCAGGTAGCCGTGGCTTTTTGGGGACCCCGGTCGGGGAGCGGTAAATGGGGACCCGTTCGTGTCCAGTGGAGGTCCGGGCCGAAGGCCCGGCTGGGAAAACGAGGGTGACATGAGCTTTCCGAAGACAAGGCTGGCGGCCTGCCTCGCGGCGGCCGCGTGCGTGGCCGCCGTGCCGGCGGCGGCGTCGGCCGCGGACACACCGCTCCCGAAGGACGGGCCGGTGGCCTTCGGCGCGGGGATCATCGCGAGCGGGGTGGAGTTCAAGGAGCCGCAGGGCAGCGAGGTGGTCGTGGCCGCGGGCAAGGTCGGCACCCTGAAGGACAAGCGGGAAAGCCTGACCGTGCCGGAAAAGGACGCGAAGCGGTTCTCCGCGCACGCCAGTTCCTATGCGAAGGGCAACCCGGAGTTGCCGACGGACGCCAAGGTCACGCCCTACTCGCTGACCGCGGGCATCGCCGAGACGAATGTCCCGTCGGCCGCGGTGAAGGGCGATTTCTGGCTGCGCCCGACCGACGACAAGAGCACGCACGGCTGGGGCCTGTACTTGAACGGCGTCGCGACCGGCGCGGACTGCCCCGCGCCCGACAAGGTCGCGGGCACCGCGACCGCGGCTTCGATACTGGCGAAGGTCGAGGACACCCAGAACGCCCAGAACAAGGACGGCGTCGAGAAGAAGATCGACGTGCCGAAGGACTCGAAGCCGGTGGTCGTCAAGGACGTGAAGCTGGGCAAGCCGACCCATCTCGACGCGGCGGCGACGAAATGGGCCACCGACGTCAAGATCACCCGGGTCACCGAGCTCGCTGCCCTGTCACCGGAGTCGGTGAAGGCGAAGGCGAAGGCCGCGCAGAAGCTCGCCGAGGACGGAGCCGAGGACAAGGCGTCGGGCACTGTCGCCGGGTGGTTCGTCGAGGTCGAGGACTTCGCGGTGAAGCCCGACGGCACGCGCGGCGAATCCCTTGGCACCACGGACTTCCAGTTCGGTTTGGTCGCGTGCGGGGTGCCGAAGGACTTCGTCGCGAAGCCGGTGCCGAGCACGACGGCTCCCGGTGGTGCGCCGAGCACGTCGAGCCAGCCCGCGGTGCCGGTGAAGATCCCGGCGGGCGACGATCCCGCGCAGGCGGCCGCGGCCGAAGGCTCCTCGCCCGCCGCGGCGATCGGGATCGGCGCGGTCCTGCTCGCGGGCGCGGGCGCGGGGACGGTGCTGTACCGCCGCCGCGTCCGGAGCTGACCGGAGATTCGCTGCAACCCGGACCGGCTGGCGCCGCATGTAAAGGGTGCCGGCCGGTCCGGGCGGCGGGTGGACGGACAGCGAAGGAGCAGCGGAGGAATGGTGGAACACGTCGAAGGGGAGCCCGAGTTCCCGGCGGAGCCCCCGGCACCGGTGGCGCGCCGCGGCGGACGGGCCAAGATCGCCTGGCTGGTGTCGGGCGCGGCCGCGGTGGTCGTGGCGGCGCTCGTCGTCGTGCTGGTCGCCTTCGGCGGCGGTGACTCCCAGACCGCGGCCAGCGCGCCGTCGGCGCCCGGCGCCGCCGCGGGGGAGACCAGCCAGGCGGCCGGGGTGCCCGCCGCCGGTGAGCAGCAGGCGCCGCCCGGCCAGGAACCGGGCACGGTCCGGCTCCCGTCCGGCGGCACGGCGAAGCTGGTGCGCAAGGAGCTCACCGCGGACGGCACGCTGCCGATCCCCGAAGGGCTCGACGACGCGACCTGGTGGGGCGCGAAGCTCGGCGACGCCCAAGGAGCCGCGCTGCTGTCGGGGCACGTGAACTGGAAGGGCAAGAAGGGCCCGTTCAACGAGCTCTGGAGCATGAAGAACGGCCAAGAGGTCGCCGTCGTGGACACCGCGGGCGGGCGCTGGGTGTACCGCGTGCGCGACATCGTCACCGTGCACAAAGACGGCCTCGCCGACCGCGCGCAGGCGCTGTTCGGACAGGACGGCCCGCACCGGCTCGTGCTCGTCACGTGCGGCGGGGAATACGTTGGTGGCACAGAGGGTTACGAAGACAATCGGATCGTGACAGCCGATCTGGTGTCCCACCCGTAAACCTGAGGTCAACCCGTTGCCAGCCAGGCGGGAACGGCCGGATACGCTGGCACACCGAGTCAGATAACCGTTCCCGCATGTCTGGAGAGCGTGGGTGCCAGCCAACACCATCGAGACCGTGGTCAGTCTCTGCAAGCGTCGTGGTTTCGTCTTCCCTTGCGGAGAGATCTACGGCGGTACCCGTTCGGCGTGGGACTACGGTCCGCTCGGTGTCGAGCTCAAGGAGAACATCAAGCGCCAGTGGTGGAAGACCATGGTGCAGGGCCGCGACGACGTCGTCGGCCTCGACTCCTCGGTGATCCTGCCGCGCCAGGTGTGGGAAGCCTCCGGGCACGTCAACGTGTTCAACGACCCGCTGGTGGAATGCCTTTCGTGCCACCGGCGCTTCCGCGCGGACCAGCTCGCCGAGGAGTTCTCCGAGCGCACCGGCAAGAAGGTGATCGAGGACGACCTGTCCGAGGTGCCGTGCCCCAACTGCGGCACCCGCGGCGAGTACACCGCGCCGAAGGACTTCAACATGATGCTGAAGACCTTCCTCGGCCCGGTGGAATCGGCCGAAGGGCTGGCCTACCTCCGGCCGGAGACCGCGCAGGGCATCTTCGTCAACTTCCTCAACGTGCAGTCGACCGCGCGCAAGAAGCCGCCGTTCGGCATCGGCCAGGTCGGCAAGTCCTTCCGCAACGAGATCACGCCGGGCAACTTCATCTTCCGCACCCGCGAGTTCGAGCAGATGGAGATGGAGTTCTTCGTCGAGCCGGGTGAGGACGAGACCTGGCACCAGTACTGGATCGACCGGCGCACCGAGTGGTACACCGATCTCGGCATCAAGTCCGAGAACCTGCGCCATTTCGAGCACCCGAAGGAAAAGCTGTCGCACTACGCGAAGCGGACCGTCGACATCGAGTACCGGTTCGCCTTCAACGCGGGGCAGGAATGGGGCGAGCTCGAAGGCATCGCGAACCGCACCGACTTCGACCTCACCACGCATTCGAACCATTCGGGTGTCGACCTGTCGTACTTCGACCAGACCACGAAGGAGCGCTACCGCCCGTTCGTGATCGAGCCCGCCGCCGGGGTCGGCCGGTCGATGATGGCGTTCCTCGTCGACGCCTACCACGAGGAAGAGGCGCCGACCGCCAAGGGCGGCGTCGAGAAGCGCGTGGTGCTCAAGCTCGATCCGCGCCTGGCCCCGGTCAAGGCCGCGGTGCTCCCGCTTTCGCGCAACGCGGACCTGACGCCGCGCGCGAAGGAGGTCGGCGCGATGCTGCGCAAGCACTGGAACGTCGACTTCGACGACGCGGGCGCGATCGGCCGCCGGTACCGCCGCCACGACGAGGTCGGCACCCCGTTCTGCGTCACGGTCGACTTCGACTCGCTCGAAGACCACGCGGTGACCGTCCGCGAGCGCGACACGATGGCGCAGGAGCGCGTCGCGATCGACAAGCTCGAGTCCTATTTGGCCGGTCGCCTCATCGGCTGCTGAGCAAGCCCGCCGCGAACGGCCCGTCACCGGAACCGGTGGCGGGCCGTTCCGCTCGTACGGCCCCATGACAGGTGTCATGCCGAGGTCATGACGCGCGGCCTGCGGATCGGGGCGCCCGCGGCGGCAAGCTCGGTGGCATGACCAAGACAGCTTCGACTCCGGCCGCCACCGACGCGGCACGGGAGGTGGCAGCGGGGGCCGCGGTGCGGCTCACCGGACTGCGCAAGCACTACGGCGACGTCCGCGCCGTCGACGGGATCGACCTGACCATCGCCCCGGGTGAGGTGGTGGCGCTGCTCGGCCCGAACGGCGCGGGCAAGTCGACCACCGTGGACATGCTGCTGGGCCTCACGAAACCGGACGCGGGTTCGGTGACGGTCTTCGGGCGCACCCCGGCCGACGCGGTGGCGCAGGGGGCCATCGGCGCGATGCTGCAGGGTGCGGCGTTGCTGGAGGACCTGACCGTGGGGGAGACGGTCGGCATGATCGCGTCGCTGAGCCGGGCGCCGATGCCGGTGTCCGAGGCGCTGCGGCGCGCGGGCGTCGAAGACCTCGCGGGACGGCGCAGCACCAAGCTTTCCGGCGGGCAGAAGCAGCGGGTGCGGTTCGCGGTGGCGCTGGTGTGCGACCCGGACCTGCTGGTGCTCGACGAGCCGACCGCGGCGATGGACGTCGGTTCGCGGCGCGAGTTCTGGAAGTCGATGCGCGAGTACACCGATTCGGGGCGCACGGTGCTGTTCGCGACGCACTACCTCGACGAGGCCGAGGAGTTCGCCGATCGGGTGGTGTTCATGCGGGCGGGGTCGATCGTCGCCGACGGCTCGGTGGCACAGGTCCGTGCGCTCGTCGGGGGGCGGACGGTCCGTGCGGTCGTGCCGGGCGCGACCGAACGCGCGGTCGCCGCGCTGCCCGGCGTCACCGAGGCCGAGCTGCGCGGCGACCGGGTCGTGCTCGCCAGCAACGACTCCGATGCCACGCTTCGCGCGCTGCTGTCCGGTTTCCCCGGTGCGCACGACATCGAGATCACCGCGGTCGGCCTCGAAGGCGCCTTCCTCTCCCTGACCGCTGACGACACCGAGGACGGCGTGCGATGAGCCTGACCTACCTGCTGACCGAGATCCGCCGCCCGTACCGCCAGCCGCGGTTCGTGATCTTCGCGGTGGCCTTCCCGGTGCTGATGTTTCTCTTGCAGGCCAACGTTTTCGTGAAGGCCGACGATCCGTCGCGGCCCGCCGTGGTCGGCGTGCTGATGGTCAACATGATCGCCTTCGGCGTGTTCGCCGCCGCGATGTCCAGCGGCGCGAAACTGGCGTTCGAACGGGCTTCGGGCTGGCAGCGGCAGTTGCGCCTGACCCCGTTGTCCGGGCCCGGCTACCTCACCGCGAAGACGGTGTCGGGGATGGCCGTCGGGCTGCCCGTGCTGGTCGTGGTGCCGCTCATCGGATCGCTGGTCGAAGGGGTGCACCTCGACGCGGCGGGCTGGCTGAGGATCGTGCTGGGCCTGTGGATCGGCGGCGTCCCGTTCGTCCTGCTCGGCCTGCTGCTGGCGCAGTTCGGCACGCCGGACTCGATGCAGCCGGTGACCATGCTGGTGACGATGGGGATGGGGCTTCTCGGCGGGGTGTGGATCCCGATCGACACGATGCCGTCGTGGCTGCACGACGTGGCGCAGGTGATGCCAACCTACTGGCTCACCCAGATCGGGCGCGGCGTGATCACCCAGGACCTGACGGTGGGCCTCGGGACGGCGGCGCTGGTGCTCGGCGGGTGGACGGTGGTGCTGGGTGCGGCGGTCGTGCGCCGCTACCGTAAGGACAGCGCACGCGTCTGAACGGCGTGCCGACGGGAAGGAACGCGCTCCGAATGACGCTGAGCGAGAAGCACGGGCCGTCAGTCGGCCTCGACACCAAAGAGGCGTGGTGGGGCGACGTTCCGGTCGACCGGAACGGATCGCACTTTCACCCGGTGCGGTGGGTGGTCGTCAGCTGCGTGTTCCTGCTTCCCTCCTACATCCCGAGCTTCATCGAACTGGCGAAGCCGCCGGTGACGGTGTCCAACTACGTCATCGGCGGCTTGTTCCTCGTGTACGGGGTCCTCTACGCCACGTTCCCGTCGGTCCAAGCGCCCGGCCCGCGGTGGCTCATGTTCGCGCACCCGGTCGCGATGCTGTCGATCGGGACCGTGCTGGCCGTGGTGACGAAATCGCCGTACATCCTGCTCTACGCCTCGCTCGTGGTGGTGTTCACGCTTCCCGCCGCGTGGGGGCTGATCCTCGACGGCGGCGCCCTGCTGGTGCTCTTCGGGGTGACCTGGCTCGAAGGACGGTTCGGCGAGCAGCTGAGCGACCTCATCACGGTCACCTCGATCACCTCCGCCGTGTTCTTCATGGCGAGGCTGGTCAGGGCGGTGCGCAGGCTGGAGATCGCGAACGCCGAGATCAGCACGCTGGCGGTGGCCGAGGAACGGGCGCGGCTGGCGAGGGACCTGCACGACGTGCTCGGCCACAGCCTCACCACGATCACCGTGAAGGCGGGCCTGGCGCGCAAGATCCTCGAACGCGGCGGAGACGCGCAGCAGGCGATCACCGAGATCCACGAGGTGGAAGGGCTTTCGCGCAGCGCGCTGTCGGACGTGCGGGCCACCGTGTCGGACTACCGTGAGGTGTCGTTGTCCGCGGAGATCGTCGGGGCGCGCGCGGCGCTGCGGGCGGCCGAGATCGACGCCGACCTCCCGCACGCGGTCGACAACGTGGAGCCGAGTTTGCAGGGCCCCTTCGGCTACGTGGTGCGCGAGGCGGTGACGAACGTGATCCGGCATTCCGGCGCCAAGCGGGCGCAGATCCGGCTGGGGCGGAACTGGGTCGAGATCTCCGACGACGGGAAGGCGGCCGGATCGGTGCCGAGCGGGAACGGGTTGAACGGGCTCACCGAGCGGCTCGGTGCGGTGGGCGGGACGCTGACCGCGTCGGCGCGGCCGCGCGGCGGGTTCGTGGTGCGCGCGGAGGTGCCGTTGCCGTCGGAGCCCGCCGCCGCGCCGTCGGCGCGCGTGGAACCCGCCGGGGGTTTCGCGTGATCAAGGTGCTGCTCGCCGACGACCAGGCGATGGTGCGGGGCGCGCTGGCGACCGTGCTCGGGCTGGAACCCGATGTCGAGGTCGTCGCGCAGGTCGGGTCCGGCGACGAGGTGCTGGCCGCGGCGAAGGAGACCACGCCGGACGTGGCGCTGCTGGACGTGCAGATGCCGGGCAAGGACGGGCTGACCGCGGCCGCGGAGCTGACCGCGGCGCTGCCGTCGTGCCGGGTGATCATCTGCACCACCTTCGGCAGGCCGGGTTACCTGTCGAGGGCGATGGCCGCGGGCGCCGCGGGGTTCGTGGTGAAGGACTCGTCACCGGAACAGCTCGTGGACGCGGTCCGCCGTGTCCACAGTGGACTCCGGGTGGTCGATCCCGCGCTGGCGGCCGAATCGCTCGCCACCGGGGCGAGCCCGCTCACCGTGCGCGAACGCGAGGTGCTGGAGGCGGCAAGGGACGGCAGTACGGTCGCCGACGTGGCGAAGAAGCTGTTCCTTTCGGAGGGAACCGTGCGCAACCACCTGTCCTCGGCGATCGGGAAGACGGGCGCGCGGACAAGGGCGGAAGCGGTGCGGTTGAGCGAAGAACGCGGCTGGCTCTAGCGGGGCCGCCCGCGGTCACGTGCGCGCGGGGATGATCGGGACCTGCCCGACGGCGGTGCCGTTGCTCGCGAGCAGGCGCCCCATGCGCTTGGGCATGCGGATCGTGACGACCCGGTCCACCACCCGCGCCTCGGGGGCCGCGGTGGCGAGCTGCGCTTCGAAAGCGCCGCATTCCACGGGGGCGTGCAGCCACACCGTCAGGATGAGGTTGTGCTCGCCGGTGACCGTGACGCACAGCCGCGTTTCGGGCCGGGTGGCCAGTGCCCGCGCGATCCGGTCGAGCTGGTCGCCCGGCACGTCCAGCCGGTAGGTCGCGATCACCGGCCAGCCCGCGAGGCCGTTCGCGAGATCGCACCGGAAGTCCAGTTCGTGGTTGCGGAGCATGCGGCCGAGCACGCGGCGCACGGCGGACTCGCTCATCCCGCAGTCCCGCGCGAGATCGGCGCAGCTGCGGCGCCCGTCGACGCTGAGCGCCTCCAGCAGGGTCGCCACGGTGGCGTCGTTCCAGCGCCCCGGCACGAGCGCGCGGGCCTGGGCGGCGGTGTCGTCCAGTACGGCGCGCTGTTCCGGCGCCAGCGCCCTGACCAGCCAGCCGCTGCCTTCCCGGTAGACCTTGGTGGCGATCGCGAGCCGGGTCGAGTCGACGCCGGTCAGTTCGCCGACGCGGCCGGTGACCAGTGCGTCCAGCGCGGCGAGGTCGTGGGTGGTCACGCCGAGCAACAGCTGGTAGCGGCCGGTGGTGCGCTCGACGCTGAACACCGAGGGCCACCGGCACAGCTCCTCGGTCAGCGCGGGCAGCGCGTCGGGGCGGCAGGCGAGGTCGAGGTAGCCGATGGTGGTGGTCGGCGTGGTCGTGTAGGCGGTCAGCCAGGCCAGCCCGGCGGAATGGAGCCGCTCCCACCGCCGCGCCGCGGTGGTGGCGTCGATCCCGATGGCGCCGGCGATCCTCGTCCACGGCGCTCGCGGGTCCAGTTGAAGCGCTTCGACGAGGGCGAGGTCGACTTCGCTCAGCGCGATCGAATCCGGCGGGACGCGGCCGGTCGAGGCCGGACCCGGCGCGGAATGGCGGGGCATGGCGCGCATTCTCGCCCGCGGCCCCGCCATCCGCAACGGAGGCCGTGGTGCCGGGCCCGCACCTCCCGGCACCACGGCCACCGGTCAGTTCCGGCGGACGCGGATCGCGACCACCGAGCCCGCGACGAGCAGCGCGAGGACCGCGCCACCGGCCACGAACCAGGCGGTCGACGATTCCGGCTCCGCCGAGGCGGGCTTCGCGGCCACGGCCATGGTGTACCCGCCGCCCGCGCCGGAGCGGTCGTACGCCGAGCCGGGCAGCTTGTCGGCGTACCGGTCGTGTAGCGCCGCGCGGTAGGCGGCGACGCTCATCCTGGTGCCGGTGGCGACCCCGGTCACCGAGCCGTCGAGCACGGTGACGGTGTCGCCTTCCACCGAGTACCAGGCGTTGACCTGCGGCTCGTGCACGAGATAACCCTTGCCAGCGGCCGAAGCGAGCCGGTTTTCGACATCACCGGACGCGACGTTGAACACCGACCACGAACCCGCTTCGCGCTGCGCCCACACCGTGGCGACCGAGCCGTCGCCCGTCCGCGCGGGCACCGCGACGTAGGAAAGCGCGGCGGGCACCGAGGACTTGCCCGCGATGAACTCCGCGGTCGGCTCGTACACGCTGACCGGCTTCGTGACGTCGGCCTGCGCGGTCCGCGACGCCGCCTCGGCGCTGACCGTCGCGGCACCGGGGAACTTCGTGGTGGCGAGCCGGTCGATGGTGCTCTTGCCGCCGACGACCCCGCTGATCACCGCGAGGTCCTGCCCGCTAGGGGCGCCCGCGGGACCGTCGGCGGCGAACGCCTCGCCGGGGCCGAGCGCCAGCAGCGCGCCCGCGCCGAACACCAAGGCCGCGCGTACCAGGTGCTTCCTCATCGCGCTCATCCCTCGATTCCGTACACGGTGTGGGTCCAGGTGAAGGAGTTGTTGGACCGGTAGGAGCTGTAGTTCATGGAGTTGTAGCGCCGGTTGCTCGGCCACGGATCGCCGTACTCGACCTTCGTCACCCCGTTGGAGTTGTCGTAGCCGTAGAGGACGTGCATGTGGCCGCCGCCGGAGCTCCAGCCGATGCGGGTGCCGATCGGGTGGCGCGCGTCGATCTGCTGCTTGATCCCGGAGAAGCTCAGCGTGTAGCCGTTGGAGTTGTAGGTGCCCGCGTTGCGGAAGCCGAGGTAGCGGAACACGCGCTGCTGATCGCTGAGGTAGCCCTGCTGGTTCGAGCAGTCCGAACCGGACTCGTTGTGCGCGATCTGGCAGAACTTCGTCTGGGACAGCGTGTGCCCGAAGTAGTCGGCGATCGTGTTGCCGCTCGCGTCCCAGCACCACTGGTTCTTCTCCTGGGCCTGCATGCTGATGTCCAGGTCGGTGGCCGCGGTGGTCGACGGTGCCGCCTCGCTCGGCGCCTGCGCGGCGAGCAGGGCGGTGACCGCCGCGCAGCTCACCGCCAGTCCGCGCAGGACCGGAATCTTGGTCTTCACACCGGAACTCCTTCACATGAGCAGGGAGGGGGGCTCCGGCCTGCCATTCCAGGAATGGTTTCCCGATTCACTGGCCGAGAATGGGGGCCGGAGGTGTGAAAAGGATGCGCCCGGCGCGCCGGGTCCGGTACCTACCAACGGAGGGTCTTCGGTTTCACGGTTGTTCATGGCGGAATCCGGCGTTACGTGATTCGGCGGATCACGGCGATCACGGCGTGCGCCTGGTGGATCCCGGCGATTTGCCCGGCACCCTCGGCCGGAGGCGCACTCTTTACGCGAGGGTAACCGAGGTTCCGGCGAATTGCCGCAGCGTGCCGGGCGGCATTCGCGTTTTTGTGATCGGTTACCAAAGAAGTCGCCGAAAAATTGTTATTCGTCATGCTCCGCCCGCCCGTCGCGGGCGGACCGATTCCTCGTGCCCCCGAGCGCGGACGGCGCCCGCCACGCGCACCCACCCCCGGTGGCGCGGGCGGGAGGTGCGGCTCTGCGAGAATCGTCCCGATGAACACGTCCCCGCCGATCCGGCCCACGAAGGCGACCTGGGTGCGCCGCGCCGTGTTCGGCACGGTCGTCGTCGTCGCGCTCGTGATCGGCGGCACCGCGTTCCGCGTGTGGCAGGTGGCGCGCGTCGACGACAGGGCGAACGCCGACGTGATCATCGTGCTGGGTGCCGCGCAGTACAACGGCAAACCCTCCGAGGTGTTCCAAGCGCGGTTGCAGCACGCGAAGACGCTGTACGACGCGGGCGTCGCGAAGACCGTCGTCACCACGGGCGGCAACAAGGCGGGTGACCGGTTCACCGAGGCCGACGCCGGCGCGAAGTGGCTCCGCGAAGCCGGTGTGCCCCGCGCGTCGACGATGGTGGTGGGCGAGGGCAGCGACACCCTCGGCAGCCTGCGCGCGGTGGCCACCGCGGTGCGGGACCGGGGCTGGCGGACCGCGGTGGTGGTCAGCGACCCGTGGCATTCGCTGCGCGCGATGACCATGGCCGACGACTCCGGGCTCGACACGCGCAGCTCGCCGACGCACACCGGGCCCATGGTGAAGACCAGGGAGCGCCAGGCGATGTACATCTACCGCGAGACCGGCGCCCTGCTGTTCTACCTGCTCACCAAGAGCCCCGCGGACGAAATCGGCGGCACCACCGTCGGCTGAAGTCCTAGGCTTGCCCGGTGACCTACACCGAGCACGATCTGCGGCGCCGCCTCGCCGAAGCCGCCAAGGGCGCCGCGCTGCCGGGCACGCGCGCCGACGGGCGGAGCGCCTTCGCGAGGGACAGGGCCCGCGTCCTGCATTCCGCCGCGCTGCGGCGGCTCGCCGGGAAGACCCAGGTGGTCGGGCCGGGCGAGGGCACCGAGATCAGCGGCGCGCCGCGGACGCGGCTGACGCATTCGCTCGAGGTCGCGCAGATCGGCAGGGGGATCGCCGAGGAGCTGGGCGCCGATCCCGACCTGGTGGACACCGCGGGGCTCGCGCACGACATCGGGCACCCGCCGTTCGGCCACAACGGCGAGAACGCGCTCGACGCCGTCGCCGAGCGCTGCGGCGGGTTCGAGGGCAACGCGCAGACGTTGCGGATCCTCACCAGGCTGGAGCCGAAGGCGCTCACCGTCGACGGCATGGCGGTGGGCCTGAACCTGACCAGGGCGTGCCTCGACGCGACGACGAAGTACCCGTGGCGGCGGGGTGAGCGCCCCGGCCGGAAGTTCGGCGCCTACGCCGACGATTCCGGCGCCTTCGAATGGCTGCGCGAGGGGGCGCCCGCCGGGCTGACCTGTCTCGAAGCGCAGATCATGGACTGGGCCGACGACGTGGCCTACTCGGTGCACGACGTGGAGGACGGCGTGCTCGCCGGCCGCATCTCGCTGCACGTCCTGACCGACGCCGAGGAGCGCGCCGCGGTCGCGGAGCTGGCCACCAAGCACTTCTCCGCCCAGTCGGTGTCCACTGTGGAGGATGCGGCGCGCGAACTGGCCGCGCTGCCCGTGGTGGCGGAGCTGGCGAAGACCGGGTACGACGCGTCGCTCGGGGCGCAGGTCGCGCTCAAGCAGCTGACCAGCGAGCTCGTCGGCCGGTTCGCCTCCGCGGTGGTCACCGCGACCAGGGACGAATGGGGCGAGGGCCCGCTCACCCGGTACGCCGCGCGGCTCGCGGTACCGGAGCAGGTCGCCGCCGAGGTGGCGCTGCTGAAGGCGCTCGCCGTCCGGTACGTGATGAGCGATCCCCGCCGCCTCGCCATGCAGGAAGGGCAGCGCCAGGTGCTCGCCGAGCTGGTGCGCGTACTCGCCGCCCGAGCGCCGGAGTCGCTGGACGTGGCCTACCGCACGGCGTGGGAAGCGGCGGGAGGTGACGACGCGAAGCTGCGCGTGGTCGTCGACCAGGTCGCCTCGCTCACCGACGCCCAAGCCCATGCGTGGCACTCCTGGCACCTCGGGCGGCACGGCTAGAACTTTCCGCTGGGAGCGGAATCGGCGGAAACCGCCGCGCGCGGTGCCACACTGGGCGCATGAGACCGAAACGCTTGCTCGGCGCGCTGCCACGGCTGGTGCGTCGGCTCCTGCGCAGGCGCGTTCCCGCCGGGGTGGGACCGCGCGACAACCCCGGCCGCGGCGGGGCGGCGGGCGTGCGCGAACCGCGCCGCCCCCGTCCGTCCGGGCCGTCCGGCGGGGCGGCGCGGCCGGTCCCGCCGCCGGAAGTCGGCGCGCACCTGCCGGACCCGCGCGGGTAGTACGGTCGCGGGTGTGTCCGACGGAACGACCGCATCGCACCTGACCTTCAGCCTCGCGCTGCACCGCGTCGTCGCCGCGGGCGGGGCCGACTCGTGCTTCTCGCCGTACTCGGTGGCCAGCGCGCTCGGCCTCGTCGCGCGCGCCGCACGCGGCAAGGCGGCCGACGAGCTGTCCGCCCTGCTCGGCGCCGATTTCGACGCGCGGCCCCTGCGCGAGGCCGCGACGCTCGAGCCGCGGCCGGACCGCGACGAACCCGTCCTCGCGGTCGCCAACACCCTCTGGGTGTGGGACCAACTGCCGATCGAGCCGGACTACACCAGGGACCTGGCGACCTGGCCAGGCGGCAGGGTCGCCGAAGCGCCGTTCGTGACCGAACCGGAGCGCGCCAGGGAAATGATCAACGCGGACATCGCCGAGACGACCCGCGGCCTGATCCCCGAGCTGCTCCCGCCCGGGATCGTCACCGCGGACACCGTGGCCAGCGTGGTGAACGCGCTCTACCTGCGCTGCCCGTGGGCGATCCCGTTCTCCGACGGCGCCACCGCGCCCGCGGTGTTCGCGGCGCCGTCGGGGCCGCGCGAGGTGCCGACGATGCACCAGTCTGAGCGGCTGACCTACCACGCCGACAGCGGCTGGCAGCTCGTCGGGCTGCCCGCGATCGGGGGCGCCGAGGCGGTCGTCCTGCTGCCCGACGGCGATCTGGCCGCGCAGGAGGCCTCGCTCGACGCGCCGACGCTCGCCGCACTGCTCGACGGGCTCCGGCCGCGGCAGGTCATCCTCGCGCTGCCGAAGCTCGACCTCGACGTCCGCACCGATCTCACACGCGCGCTCCCGCAGCTCGGCGTGCGCACGATGTTCGCGCCCGGTGCCGACCTGAGCGGGCTCAGCCCCGATCCGCGCCTGGCGGTCTCCGACGTGCTGCACCAGTCCGTGCTGCGCGTCGACGAGCGCGGTTTCGAGGGCGCGGCGGCGACCGCGGCTATGATGCGCCTCACATCCATGCCGACCGACGAGGTCAGCGTGTCGGTCGACCGCCCATTCCTCCTTCTCGTGCGGCACCAGGCGACTGGTGTGGTCTACTTCTTCGCCCGTGTCGTCGAACCGTGAAGGAATCGCGAAGTGCGTGCATCCTTTTCGCCCGCCGGTGACGTGTAACCGGCGTGAGTGACTTTCCGACTGAGCTGACCGCCGTGCTCGACGACGCACCCGCCGCCGAGCCGAGCAGGCGGCGGTGGTCCCGTGCCGACACCGGGATCGTGGCTGGCTTCCTGCTCTTCGCGCTGTTCGTCTACAGCGGACAGTGGCTGAACCTCGGCACCGGGTACCTGGTCAACAGCGCGCAGGACCAGAACATGTGGGAGTGGTTCTTCGCGGTGACCGCGAAAGCCGTGTCCCACTTGGAAAACCCGCTCGCCAGCGATCTGCAGAACTACCCGCTCGGCGTCAACCTCATGGCGAACACCGCGATGCTCGGCGTCGGGGTGCCGCTGACCCCGATCACGCTGCTCTTCGGCCCGACCGTCACCTGGGCGATCGCGCTCACCGGTGGCCTCGCCGGTACCGCGGCCGCCTGGTACTGGGTCCTTTCGCGACACTTGGTGACCTCGCGGTTCGCCGCCGCGGTCGGCGGGCTGTTCTGCGGTTTCGCGCCGCCGCTGATCTCGCACGGCAACGCGCATCCGAACTTCGTCGGGCTGTTCGTGCTGCCGTTCATCGTGCTGCGGCTGGTGAAGCTGGTGCGCAGCGAACGCCCGGTGCGCGACGGTGTGGTCCTCGGCCTTTTGCTGGCCTACCAGATCTTCCTCGGCGAGGAGCCGCTGCTGATCTGCATGCTCAGCTTCGTCGTGTTCGCCATCGCCTACGCGCTTTCGCGCCCGCGCGAAGTGCCGGAACTGGTGCGCCCCACCGCGATCGGGCTCGGCGTCGCGATCCTGGTGTCGGTCGCGCTCGCCGCTTTCCCGCTGTGGTGGCAGTTTTCGGGCCCGCAGAGCTACGCCTCGCTCGAACACGGCCCGGTCGGCAACGACACCGCGGCCTTCACCCGGTTCCCCACCCAGTCCGTCGCGGGGGACGCGAACGTCGCGCAGGACGTCGCGCTGAACTACACCGAGGAGAACGCGTTCTTCGGCTGGCCGCTGATCGTGCTGGTGGTCGTCATCAGCGGCTGGCTGTGGCGCGTGGTGCTGGCGCGCGCGGTCGCGATCGCGATGGCTGTGATGGCGCTGCTGTCCCTAGGGGTGTCTCTCATCGTGTCGCACACCGACACCGGGATCATCCTGCCCTGGAAGCTGTTGTCGGGCCTGCCGTTGTTCGAATCCGTGCTGGAATCCCGGTTCGCGATGGGCTGCGTGCCCGCGATCGGCATCCTGCTCGCGATGGCGACCGACCGGGTTTGGCGCGCGAGCCCGCGTTTCGGCGAAGTCCAGGCGGATCTCCCGGTGCGGTTGCTGTGGTGCGGCGCGCTCGTGGCCGTGCTGCTGCCGATCGCGCCGACCCCGCTCGAAAGCGGCACGCGCCCGGCCACTCCCGCCTTCTTCGCCGACGGCACCTGGCGCCAGTTCGTCGGTCAGGGCAAGTCGGTGGTGACCGTGCCGCTGGCCAGTCCCGGCAACGCGAAACCGTTGCGCTGGCAGGTGGAGGCGAGTCTCGGGTTCCCGCTCGCGGAGGGCTACTTCGTCGGGCCCAACGGCCCCAACGACAAACGCGGCCGCTACGGCGCCGTCACGACGTCTACTTCGCGGCTGCTCGACGAGGTCGTCCAAACCGGCGCCGCGGCCGTGATCGACGACCGGACGCGCGCGAAGGCGTTGCGCGACCTGCGTTACTGGCGCGCGGACGTGCTCGTGCTGGGCCCGGACGAGCACCAGGTTCCGCTGAAGCAGACCGTCGACGAACTCCTCCACAAGCCGGGGGAGTTCGTCGACGGGGTGTGGGTGTGGGACGTGCGGGTGCTCACGACCGGTTCGTAGAGCCCACCGGCGGCTCGTCGATGACTTCCTTCGCGAGCCTGCGCAGGTAGCCGGCGAACCGGCGGCGGTCGTCCGCGGGCCAGTGCGCCACGAGCGACTCGAACGTCCGCTGCTGGTAGGCGTGCGAGTCGGCGAGGAACTGTTCACCGGACGGCGTGAGCGCGAGGTTGGCTCGCCGGGCGTCGCTGCCCGAGGTCTCACGGCGGACGTAGCCCGCGCCCACCGCGACCGCGATCATCCTGCTCGCCACCGACCGGTCGATGCCGATCTGGTGCGCGATGTCGGCGACGGTCACCTCGCTGCGCGCGTCACCGGCGCTCGCGATCGCCTCGACGACGTAGACGTTCTGGACGTTCTCGTCGTGCCCCCTGATGCCGCTGGCGACCCCGGGGGCCCAGCGGCGCGTCCAGAAGCGCACCAGCCGGAAGAGCGCGGCGCCGGCGCCAGGCATCGTGCGGGTCTCCTTGTCCGTTACCGCGTCTTCGTGTTGCTCGGTCACTGCAGTCGTGCCCTCCAGTGTCGTGCCCTCCAGCGGTTCACCCGAGCGGTTGGGTTGGGACATAGTGCCACGCCCCCGAATGGAGTCGTGCGCTGGTGCCGTCAACCTGAAAGCATGTGTTTTGCATGTTATCGTGTGCTTTATGCACGTAAAAAATCGCGCCTTCGCGGCGCTGCTCCTGGGGATGCTGATGGCCCAGCTGGACGGCACGGCGCTGTCCGCCGGGCTCCGGTCGCTCGACGCCGAGTTGGCGGCCGGGCCCGCGATCGCCGGGGTCAACGCCGCCTACGCGCTCACCGTCACCGTGTCCACACCGGTTCACGGCAGGCTCGGCGACCTGGTCGGCAGGCGCCGCATGGTCCTCTGCTCGCTGCTGCTGTTCGCCCTCGCCTCGGCGGCCTGCGCGGCGGCGCCCGGGATCGGGTGGCTGATCGCCGCGCGGGCCGTGCAGGGCGTCGGCGGAAGCGGCCTGATCGTCGGTGCGATCAGCGGTCTCGGCGAGCTGTTCACCAAGACCGAGCTGGTGCGCAGGGCGGGTTGGCAGACCGCGGTGTTCTCGATTGCCGCGCTCGGCGGCCCGCCGGTCGGGGGTGCGCTCGCCGCCGGTCCCGGCTGGCGCTGGATCTTCCTGCTCAACCTGCCGATCTGCCTGCTCGCGGTCGTGCTCGGCGCCGGCTCGTTGCCGGGCCGCCGCGTCACCGGCGAACGGCCGGGGTTCGACGTGCTCGGCGCCGCTCTCGTGGCGGTCGCCGGTTCCGCGGCGGTCGCGCTCGGCACCGTCGGCGCGCTCGCCCGAAGTCCATTGTGGACACCCGTGCTGGTGGCGGCGGGAGTGGCCGCCGGTGCGGGATTCGCGGTGCGGCAACGACGGGCGGCGAGCCCGCTGATCCCGCCGCGGGTGTTCGCGAACCGGGCGGTGTCGCGGTCGGTGCTGGTGACCGCGATGGCGGGCAGCGCGCTGTTCCCCATGATCACCTTCGGCGGGCTCGCCGCGGGCGAGGGCGGGCCCGCGGCCGCCGGCGCGCTCCTGCTCGCGATGACCGTCGGCCAGCTCGCCGTCTCGCTGTCGTTCGCCGTGCTCGCCAGGCGATGGCCAGCGATGGCCGCATGGGGCCGTCTCGGCTGCGCGACCGGCGTGGTGGGCATGGCCGCGCTCGCGGTGGCGCCCCAGGCCGGTGGCACCGGGCGGACCGTGCTGCTGGCCGCCGGGCTGGCGCTGGCGGGCGCCGCGTTCGGGCTGACCGCCTCCGCCTACACGCTGCTGGTGCAGTCCAGCGCGCCGCGCGACCGGGTCGGCACCGCGCTCGGTGCGCTGACCTTCGCCCGCCAGGGCGGCGGGGCGCTGGGCATCGCCGTGTTCGGCTGGCTGGCGCTGGTCGTCACCGGGTCGCTCGACGACGCCGGGCTGACCGTGGTGTTCGCCGCGGGCGCGTTGGTGATGGCCGTCGCGTGGTGGCGCGCGCCGACACGGGCGCAGGAGGCCGCGGGGGAGACGCTCGTCACCCCTGTCACATCCGCCGGAGCTGCCTCGTCCTCGTCATGACCGAACCGCACGAAGGAGGACCCATGTCCCGCATCCCCGGCGTCCCGACGAAGGCCGCGAGCAGGCTCACCCGGCTCGCCTACCGGTTCGCGCGCAAGAAGTACGGCGCCGTGCCGGAGCCGGTCACCGTGAGCGCGCACCACCCCGGCCTGATGTGGGCAGGCGCGGTGCACGAGCTGATGATCGAGCGCGCCGCGACGACGCTGCCGCCCGCCGTGCGCGATCTCGCCGTGTACCGCACCGCCGTCCAGCTCGGCTGCAGCTGGTGCGTGGACTTCGGCACCATGCTGATCAAGCACAAGGGGCTCGACATCGACCGGCTCAAGCACATCGACGAGTACGCGACCTCGGACCTGTTCACCGGCGAGGAACGGCTGGCGCTGGCCTACGCCGACGCGATGACCGCATCCCCGGTCGCGGTCACCGACGAGCAGGTCGCCGAGCTGGAAACCGCGTTCGGGCGCAAGGGCCTGCTCGAACTGACCTACATGATCGCGGTGGAGAACCTGCGTGGCCGGATGAACAGCGCGCTCGACATCACCGATCAGGGCTTCACGTCGGGGGACGCCTGCCTCGTCCCGGTGCCAGCCGACGGCACCCGTGACAGCTTGTCAGGGTTGGCGCAGTCGTAGATCGCGATGATCCGCCCGCCGGAGATGGCGAAGGTGTTCACGTGCGCGTCGAGCGCGATGTGGCCGTCGTCGCCGGGGTTGGGCGGCATGTAGAGCCCGAGGTCGCCGTTGACCAGCACCGGGACGGCGCTTTCGAACGAACCGGGCCGGTACTTGCGCAGCAGGCCCTGCAGGAAGCGCATGATCTTGTCGCCGCCGACCATGATCTGCCGCGAGGTGCGCGCCTTGCCGTTCGAGTCGCCGATGAGCACGACGTCCGGGTGCAGCGCTTCGGCGACGGCCTGGATGTCCCCGGTCATCATCGCGACCATGAACTTCTCCAGCAGCGCCTGCTGTTCTTCGAGCGTGGTCCGCAGTGGCGGGCCGGCGTCGTCGACCGCGCGGCGCCCCCGCGAACCGTGCTGGCGCGCGGCCTCGGGAGAGCAGCCGAGAATGCTCGCGATCTCACCGAACGGCACCGAGAACGCGTCGTGCAGCACGAACGCCACGCGCTGCTCCGGGGTGAGCTTGTCGAGCACGACCATCGCGGCCATCCGGATGCCTTCGTCGCGCACGGCCACGTCGAGCGGGTTCTCGCCTGGCGCGCCTTCGAGCGGGGTGACGATCGGCTCCGGCAGCCACTGGCCGACGTACTGCTCGCGCTGCACGGCGGCCGAGCGGAGCCGGTCGAGGCAGATCCGGCTGACCACCGTGGTCAGCCAGGCCTTCCGGTCGCGGATCTCGGCGCGCTTGCCCGGCGCGAGCCCGGCCAGGCGCAGCCACGACTCCTGCACGGCGTCCTCGGCGTCGGAAACCGTGCCGGTCAAGCGGTACGCGACGGCGGTCAGATGTGCCCTCAGCCCGGCGAACTCGCTCGCCAGGCCGTCCAGGTCCTGCTCGGTGGTGCTCACCGGATCGAGTGTGCCGGACGAGGACTAGACTGTCTCCCGTGGCAGGCCGGATCCGGGAAAGTGACATCGCGGAAGTGCGTAACCGCAACCGGATCGACGAGGTGATCGGCGATTACGTCGCCCTGCGCCGGGGCGGGGGCGCGCTCAAGGGGCTCTGCCCGTTCCACGACGAGAAGACCCCGTCGTTCAACGTGCGGCCGACGCACGGCACCTTCCACTGCTTCGGCTGTGGCGAGGGCGGCGACGTCATCAAGTTCATCATGCAGATCGAGAAGCTCTCGTTCGTCGAATCGGTGGAGCGCCTCGCCGACCGCGCCGGGTTCCGGCTGACCTACGAGGGTGGTGGCGGCAGCGTCCAGCGCGACCGCGGCACCCGCACGCGCATGGTGGAAGCGCACCGGATCGCGGCGAAGTTCTACGCCGAGCAGCTCAACACCCCGGAGGGGCAGACCGCGCGCGAGTTCCTCACCCAGCGCGGGTTCGACCAGGCTGCCGCGGCGACCTTCGGCTGCGGCTTCGCGCCCGCGGGCTGGGACAAGCTGACGAAGCTCCTGCTCAACCAGGGCTTCGAGCTGAAGGAGCTGATCACGGCCGGGCTGGTCAAGGAGGGCCGCCAGGGCCCGATCGACCGGTTCCACCGCCGCCTGCTGTGGCCGATCAAGGACCTCTCCGGCGACGTCGTCGGGTTCGGCGCGCGCCGCCTGTTCGACGACGACCGCATCGAGGCCAAGTACCTCAACACCAGCGAAACCCCGATCTACCACAAGTCCGAAGTGCTCTTCGGCCTCGACATGGCCAAGCGCGAGATCTCGAAACGGCACCAGGTCGTCGTCGTCGAGGGCTACACCGACGTGATGGCGATGCACGCGGCGGGCGTGCCGACCGCGGTCGCTTCCTCCGGCACCGCGTTCGGCCAGGACCACATGAAGGTGCTGCGCAGGCTCCTGATGGACGACGACGCGTTCCGCGGCGAGGTGATCTTCACCTTCGACGGCGACGAAGCGGGGCAGAAGGCCGCGCTCAAGGCGTTCGAGGGCGACCAGACCTTCGCGGGCCAGACCTACATCGCGATCGCGCCGGACGGCATGGACCCGTGCGAGCTGCGGCTGGCCAAGGGGGACGCGGCGGTCAAGGACCTGGTCGCCCGGCGCACCCCGCTGTTCGAGTTCGCGATCCGCAGCATGCTGCGCGGGTACGACCTCGACTCGGTGGACGGCCAGGTCGCCGCCCTGCGCGACACCGTGCCGGTGGTGGCCCAGATCAAGGACAGGGCCAAGCGCGACGGGTACGCGACGAAGCTGTCCTGGTGGGTCGGCTGGCAGGACGAGGCGATGGTGGTGCGCCGCGTCCGGGCGAGTTCGGGCACGAAGGCCGCGCCGAAGCGCTCGGCGCCCAAGGCCCCGGCGCCCGCGCAGGCCGAGTCGCAGGACGTGCCGAGGCCCGCGCCCGGCGATCCGCGTCTGATCGCGCAACGCGAGGCGCTCAAGGCGGCGCTGCAGGAACCCGCGATCGCCGGGCCCGAGTACGACGCACTGCCCGAAGAGGCGTTCACCCATCCCGTCTACGTCTCGGTGCACCGCGCGGTGCTCGCCGCCGGTGGCGCGTCGAGCGGGCTCACCGGACCGGCCCTGATCGACGCCGCCACCCCGCACTGTCCACAAGGGACGCCGCGAAGGGTGATGAGCGAACTGTCGGTGGAACCGTTGCGCGCCAAGGGGGATGCCGACGCGCGCTACGTCGGCGGGGTGCTCGCCGCGGTGCAGGAGAACCTGGTCGGCAGGCAGATCGGCGAGATCAAGTCGAAGCTGCAACGGCTTTCGCCGGTGGAGGCCGCTGACGAGTACCGCGCCCTGTTCGGCGATCTCGTCGCGCTCGAGCAGTACCGCAAGGCGCTGCGGGAGCAGGCCGTCGGCGGGATGGACTGATGGGCTGGCTGCGGCGGCTCATGGGCGATCCCCTGCCCGACGGGTTCCCGGGCACTTTGGAAGCCGATGAGCACGCGCTCGCGGCAGCGGCGGTCGCGGGTGGCGGGCACGTCGTGGTCACCGCGCTCGGGCTCTGGGTGCCGTCGGAATCCGGCGCGCGCCGGATCGGCTGGCACCTGATCAGCAAGGCCGCGTGGACCGCGGATCTCCTCGCGATCACCGAGGCCGACGAAACCGGTACCGCGGGCGACGCGGTCCTGCTCACCGACCGCGACCCGGTGCGCTACTCGTTGCCGAGCCCCGGCAAGGTGCCGTTGATGATCCGCCAGCGCGTGGACGGGTCGATCCGGTCGCGGCACCGGCAGGAGCTCGACGGCGGCGCGGTCTGGTTCGTCCAGCGCAAGGTGCCCGGCCGCGACGGCGTCGTGCTGCAGGTCCGCGCCGATCCCGGGGTGGACGCCACGCTCGTCGAAGACATCGCCCGTGACGCCGGCGCGAAGCTGGCCAATCCCGGAAGCTAGCAGTACGCTCGTACTGATTGCAGCAGTATGAGCGTACTGTTTTGTGGCGTCTGGGAGGTCTCATGTGGGATCCGGGAAAGTACCTCGACTACGCCGACCTGCGCGGACGGCCGTTCCACGACCTGGTCGCCCGCATCGGCCACCCTTCGCCGCGCCGCGTGGTCGACCTCGGCTGCGGCCCGGGAAACCTCACCAGGACGCTCGCGCTCCGCTGGCCGGGCGCGGTCGTCGAAGCCTCGGACAACTCGCCCGAGATGGTCGCCGCGGCGCGTGAGGCCGGTATCGACGCCCAGCTCGTCGACGTCCGCGACTGGTCACCCCGCGAGGACACGGACGTCGTGGTGACGAACGCCGTGCTGCAGTGGGTGCCCGAACACCGCGCCCTGCTGCGCAAGTGGGTGGCCGCGCTCCCGTCAGGCGCGTGGTTCGCGATGCAGGTGCCCGGCAACCTGAACGCGCCGTCGCACGTGCTGCTGCGCCAGCTCGCGGCGAGCGGGGAATGGGCGGAGCGGCTGCGCGGCGCGAACCTCCGCGACGCGGACGCCGTGGACGACCCGATCGACTACGCGAACCTGTTCGCCGAACTCGGCTGCCGCGTGGACGCCTGGGAAACCACCTACGCGCAGCGGCTCACCGGCCCCGATGCCGTGCTCGAATGGATCACCGGTACCGCGCTCCGGCCCGTCAAAGCGGCGCTCGGCGACGCCGAGTGGACCCGCTTCCGCGCGCAGCTGGCACCGATGCTGGACGAGGTCTACCCGCCGCGCCCCGACGGCACCACCTGGTTCCCGTTCCGCCGCGTCTTCGCCGTCGCCAAGACCCCCTGACCCGGCCCGCCCTCCGATCGAACCGCCCCGCCGAGGCCGTTCGAACGGACCGTTCGTACGCCCAGGGGAGCCCCTGATCTTCACGTTACCGGGCGCTACCGACAGTTTCGGGTGCCGGATCAGTCGTGGTCTTCGACCGGCCCGGTGCGGCGGAAGGGAACCCGCTCGCCCACTCGTTCGCCCACCTTCGCCCGAGCGATGCCCGCCGCACCCTGCACCGCGGGATGGTCCACGACCTTCCGGTACGTGCGCACGATCTGCTCGTACCGGCCGCGCCCTGCCTTCGCCCCGAGCACGTAGCCCACGACGGCACCCAGCAGGAACTTCTTCATGGCCGCCAGCTCCTTCCGGTGGTTCGGTATCGCTCCAGTGTCCCTTAGCGGCGGTCGCGGCGCTGGAGACCGGAACGAGGGGGTGGTTGACCGCGGCCGGAAGGGCGTGCGCTAAAGTTTCTCCTCGTTGGCCGGGAGACCGGCCAGGACACACAACTTCATTCCCCCATAGCTCAATTGGCAGAGCATTCGGCTGTTAACCGGAGGGTTCTTGGTTCGAGTCCAAGTGGGGGAGCACCAGCCCAGGTCAGCGCACCTGGGCTTTTTTGTGTTCGCTCATCGTCTGCGGTCAGGACCGAATTCGGCGTCGAGGATGTTCTCGACATGATGACTCGCCCGCAGAAGCGTTCGCCCCGCAGCCACCACGAACACTACGACGACCAGCACGACCAGGCTGAGCGCTGGAAGGTGTGCCACGAGAACCTCGCGGTTCTCACGAGCGAGGTACCCGAGCGCGAGTCCCGCCACCAACACGTTCGCCATCGCGAGCGAGCGCGGGGCTCTGCCCCCGGAAGTCGTGCCGGAACCGGACATGACCACCATCCAGGTGTGCGCTGAGGCATCGACGCTAGACGACCGAACGTCCCAGGAGAAGCCCGCCGCGCAAACGGCCCACCGCCCCGAGCCGCCGCCAGCCCGTGATAACTTGACGCGACTGGGACCCCTTTCACACCATCGGCCTTCGACGCTGGTCCGTGAACTGCGGCGCTTCCGGTGTGAGGGGCCGGTAGCTCAGTTGGTTAGAGCAGGGGACTCATAATCCCTTGGCCGCGGGTTCGAGCCCCGCCCGGCCCACCCGATTGGCCTGATCCTGCTCGGTGCTTCGCACCTTCGCCGGGATCGGGTGGTGTTGTTTCTGGGGCCGAGCCCCAGACCCACGGTGCGAGCTTCGTCCGACCCAGCCCGGTCCGGTTTGGTCCGGACCAGCGCCGGTTGACGGTTCGTGTACTGACACGTTAGGTCCACCCGATCTTCGGTTCTGCCTGTTCGGCGGGTACGCCTTCCCCGTTGGCGATCATCGTCATTGTTTCTGGGGGCCAAGCCCCCAGACCTCAGCCGGGGGCACGCCCCCGGACCCCCATCCGCGCAACGCGCGTTTCCTGGGGGCGCATGGTTCTTATGCTGACACGTTGGCCCACCCGATTGGCCTGATCCTGCTCGGTCCGGCTGCGGTCGGGTCAGTGCTCGTCGACGGTGCTTCGGTAGTGGTCGGCGATCTCGTCGCTGGTGGTCAGCCAGATGTCGGGTTGCGCGGCGAGGTATTCCAGCGCTTGGTCGAGGTACTTGTGCCGGAAGGGTTGGCCGATCACGAACGGGTGCAGGGCGAGAGCCAGGACGCGGCCGCTGTGTTCGGAGTCGGTGTGCAGTTGTTCGTACTGGTCCTTGACCATCTGGAGGAAGTCCGGCCCGGTGAAGCCTTTGCTGAACAGGAGCAGGTCGTTGAGCTCGACCGAGTACGGGACACTGAGCATGCCGGGTGTGTTCAGCCGGTAGGGCTGGTCGTCATTGGTCCAGTCCAGTACGTAGCTGAGGCCGAGTTCGGCGAGCAACGCCGGGGTGTTGAACGTTTCGGTGAGACCGGGCCCCATCCAGCCTTGCGGCCGCCGGTCGGTCGCGGTGGTGATGGTGTCGACGATGTCGGTGAGGAAAACGCGTTCTTCGTCGCGGGTCATGCCGGTGTGCAGGATCGAGTTGGTCCGCCCGTGCGCGAGCCACGCCCAGTCCCGAGCGACCCCCGCCGTGATGATCTGCGGGTAGTGCTCGGCGACCGCCGAGTTGACCAAGGCGCTTGCCCGGATGCCGTGCCGGTCCAGGCTCTGGATCGTGCGCCAGATGCCCACCCTCGCGCCGTAATCGCGCCAGCCGTAGTTGAGGGCGTCGGGGACCAGCGCCGCTGAGCCGGGCCAGATGCTGGTGGAGGGGCGGTCGACGAGGAAGTGCTCCACGTTGAGACCGATGTAGGCGGCGACGCGGGCACCGCCGGGCCAGGTGATCGTCGGACGCTCGGTGATCGGGCTGTAGTCGAAGAGTTCGTTCTCCATGGGGTTCGTCATGCCGATACGGTAGAAGCTGACATCAGTGTCAGGTTCAACTCCGAGATCCCGGTGGGAGTCGATATGCGGATCGGTGAGCTCGCCCGGCGCACGGGGGTCAGCGAACGGTCGCTGCGTTATTACGAGCAGCAGGGACTGCTCGCGGCCGAGCGCACTCCCGGCGGCCAGCGCGACTATCCGGCGCGGGCCGTCGACCGGGTCATCCGCATCCAGGAGCTGTTCGCCGCGGGTCTGCACAGCAAGAAGATCGCGCGGCTGCTCCCGTGCATGCGGGACACGGACGGCGGGCCTTCCGAGACCGCCACCACCCAGCTGGTCGACGAGCTGATCGCCGAGCAGCAGCGGATCGACCGGATGATCGTCGAACTGACCAACTCCCGTGACGTGCTCGGCGAAGTGATCGACGCGGCCTCGGAGTCGCACGGCTGATCAGTGTCCTTTTCGGACCGGCGCGTTAAGCTGCCCGGACCGAACTCCAGGGGGTAATCATGCGTTCGTTGCGCGCCATGGCCGCGGCCGTTCTCGTCGCCGTGAGCCTCGTCCAGGTGCCGGAAGGGCAGGCCGTCCCAGCGTCGGCCGGTGCCGCGGCCGGTTCGTCGTCGGAGGCCAAGGTCGTCGATCCGGTTCCGCTTCTCGAACTGCGCACCGCGGGCGGGAAGGGCTGGTTCTGGACACTGTCGCAGGCCGAACAGTCTTCGGCGGTCGGGCAGTACGGTATGACCGCGTTGAGCAGCAAGCTCGGGTACCTGCGCAGGCAGCCGTTCGAGGGCAGCCAGCCCGTCTTCCGGTTGCGCTCCGCCGCTGCGCCGACGTACCTGCTGACCGCTTCCGCCGACGAGCGCCGGCAGCTCGTGGCGTCCGGTCGTTTCGCGGACGAGGGGGTGCTGGGCTACGCGGCCACCACCAAGGTCCCCGGCACGGACGCGCTGCTGCGGATGTCGAACGGCGCCGAGTGGCGCGTGGTTCCCGCCGCGCAGGAGAAAGCGTTCGCGGCCAAGGGGTATCGCACCGACGGCCCGCTCGGGTACGTCTGGACCGCGTTCCACCGCACCGGCGCGATCTACTTCGCCACCTGGGACAAGAACGGCAACCAGGCGATGATGCGCAACGTCGAGCGGGTCTACGGCAGGGCGCAGGACCCGTGGGGCGGGCTGCGCGACTTCGCGGGCGCCGGGGTGCCGCGCAACGCGTGGCACTGGCCGGACGAGGACTTCTCCGACCGCCAGCCCGCCATCGGCTACTACGACGACTCCGACCCCGAAACGCTGCGCAAGCAGATCGCCCAAGCCGCGGGATCCGGGCTGCGGTACTTCAGCTTCTACTGGTACTGGAATCCCGCGAACGGCGGCGGCGAGAACTACATCGACGGCCTCAAGGCCTTTTTGCGGGCGCAGAACCGGTCCGGCATCGATTTCAACGTGCTTCCCTGCATGCACCCGTGGAAAGACGGCGACGTCAGCCTGAACATCCCGGACGAGCAGATCACAAAAGCCGCGAACACCCTTGTCGACACCTACCTGACGCAACCCAACTACCTCCGGGCCAACGACGGCAGGCCGATCATCGGCGTGTGCGACGCGCGCGGCATCGGGAACGGCTCGGAGTCCGGTATGGACAACGCGGACACCAAGCGGTTCAACGACGCCATCCGGGCGCGGGCGAAGGAAAAGCTCGGCGAGGACGTGCTCATCACCCTCAACGGCGGGCTTCCCCCGGCGGGCACCGGATTCGACGGCAGCCAATGCCTCGGCCAGTTCGACGAGTCCCGGTCCTACCAGCGCTACGTCGACCGCCAGCGGGAGTTCTTCAAGGCATATCCCGGAGTTCTCGTGCGCTGCGCGACTTCGGACTTCGACGAGCGGCCCCGGATCGGGATCCTGATCGGCGACCCCGGCCCGGACCCGGCGGCGCAGGCCAAGGCGTTCCGGTGGTTCCCCGACGCCGACCTGCCGAAGTACCGGCAGCTACTCACCAACATCGGCACCGATATCGCCGAATCGACCCGTCCCTCCACAGTGGACAACTTTGTGTCGTTGTACGCCTGGAACGAATGGCACGAAGGCGGCTACGTCGAACCGAACAAACGAGACGGGTGCGCCTACCTCGACACCACGCGGGCCGCGCTGAACCTCACCACCGGCACGGGCTGTACTCCGAACCCGAACTAGCACCGACTCGCGCCCGGTCGGGAAACCCCGGCCGGGCGCGAAAACAGTCCTGTTGCCTTACCTGGCCGACATTGCCGAGAACGCGGCCTGCGCCGCTGCGGCCACATCGGCGGCCTGGCGGTCCAGGGCAAAGGCCTCGCGGGTGCGCTGAACGCCGAGCGCGCGCTGGCCGTTGACGCAGCCGGGCACATCGGCAACCGAGTCACAGTTGTCGGGCCGGTTGCCGCTCACCACGGCCCCGTTTGTCAGCGCGACACGTGCGCGCAGGGTGGCGATGCCACCGCCGGAAGCGGGAAGGGGGTTGGGTCCCGATCCTGGCTCGCCCGCCACGTTGTCGGTGACCGTCCCCCCGTCCAGGGTGAGCAAGTCGTAGAACACGTCGAGTCCGCCGCCGCGCCCGCCGTAGCCCGGCCAGCCCGCGTATCCGCCGGGGCCCGAGACACCGGCATCACCACCCTTGCCCGCCCGGTTGCCGGAGATCTTGGTGTCCACGACGACCGGGTTCAGCGGCTTGCCCTCGTCGGAGGAATAGAACACCCCGGCCCCCGAACCACCACTACCGCCGTCTCCGCCCCCGCCGCCCTCAGGACCTCCGGAACCGCCTGGAGTGCCGTCCGCGGCGCTGTTGCCGGTGATGGTGCTGCCGGTGATCCGCAGGGCGGTCCCGGCGGTGACGTCGATGCCACCACCGAACCCACCGGTGCCACCTTGGCCACCCGGCGCGGTACCCATGCTGTTGCCCGCTCTGCCGCCGACGCCTGTCGTGTTGCCTGTCACCGAGCTGCCGGTGATGGTCAGTGGCACCGAACCGGAATCGTAGGAGGAGATTCCGCCGCCGAATCCGCCACGTCCTCCGTCACCTGCCCGCGGTGCGGCGGCGGTGCCGTCGGTGCCAGGGGCGCCCGCTCCCGCGGTGTTGTCGGTGATCGCGCTGTTGGAGATGGTCAGCGGCCCCCAGTTCTCGATGCCTCCGCCTGGCTCGCCCGGATTCGCCTTGCCGTAGGAGTCGACGCCGACCCCGTCGGGGGCGTGGCCGCCGGTGATGGTGATCTCGTTGAGAGTCAGGTCGCTCCGGTTGAAGATGATCCGGAACTGCGGTGCGCTCTTTGCCCTGGCGATGGTGGCGTGGTTGCCGTTGATGGTGAGCTTTCCCGTGATCGGGGGAAGCCCGGTGGCCCACCTGGTGTCCGCTGCGGAGGTGAGGGTGTAGACGCAGTTCGGTGCCAGGGAAAGGGTGTCCGGTTCGCTGGAGGCGTTGGCCGCGGTGACCGCTGCGACGAGAGCCGCCGCGTCGCAGGGAACGCGGGTTTCGGCGGCGCTGGCAGGGGCAGCGGCCAAGGTGAGCGCTCCCAGCGCGGTCACCGCCGTGGTGGCGGAGAGCAGGGAACGTCTTCGAAGACTTCCGGATTGCGGCATCGAGGAACCTCTCGGATGAGGGAATGAATTGATTCCGGGCGCACGCCTCGGACAGTTGTTGCCGGTGACCGGAACAAGTGAAACCCCCAGGGGCGAGAACCCGTACCGCAAACATTAGAAGTACCGGCAACCGCGCCCCCAATGAGTATGTTCCACATCACATCGGGTTACGGAGAATGGCGGCGCCGTTTCAGGTGCGGGTGTCGCCCGGTTGGGGTATTTCCGCCGTTCGGGTGAGCGGGTTCGGCCGGCCGGCACAACAATCGGTCGCATGCGCGCAAGGCGATTCGCCACGATATCCGCCAGTATCGCCGCCACGGTGGGCCTGGTGGCCATCGTGGCCACCCCCGGTGCGGTCGCCGCGCCGTTACCGGGCGGGCTGGGGCCGTGCGCGGGAGACGCCTGCCCCAACCCGTATCCGCCGATCAACAACGGCGGGTTCGCCGGTCGCGACAACGGCATCAACGTCTACGTCGGCGGCGGGTTCCAGGTGCGCGGCGCGGCGGCGGAAGCCGAGGGCAGGGTCGTCGTGCTCGGCGACTTCGACATGGCGAAGCGCGCGGGTGCGTCCGCCATCTACAACGTCGGTATCGCCGGAGTCGGATCGCGGGTGCCGCCGCCGGACGGCGCGGATTTCCTGACCACCGGGGGAGATGTGAGCGTCGCGGACGGCCAGCGCCTGCTCGCCGACGGCGGTGTCGTCCGGCACGCGGGAGCGCTCACCGGGACGGTCACGGGCAAGCTCGTGCAGGACTCGGACGCGGCCGAGCCGTACGCGGGCCTGCGCGCCGACCTGCGCCGGGCCAGCCACTGCTACGCCCGCCAGGACGCCGAGCCGAGGCCCGCCACGGGCACGGCGCGCAACGAGGGCTACCGGACCCTGTTCACCGGCGACGGGAAATCCGCGCTGCAGGTGTTCACAGTGGACTTCGACCTGACCGGCCCCGGCGGCGGCATGCAGGGGATCGAGTTCCAGGGCATCCCGGCAGGCGCCACCGTGCTGGTCAACATGACCGGTGGCGCGCGGACGATCAACACCTACACCGGCGACCCCGGCGACCAGGACCCGCTGAACAAGCTGCGGGAGCGGCTGCTGTGGAACTTCCCGGACGCCGCCAGCGTGCGGATCGCCGGGGGCGCGCAGTTCCAGGGCAGCGTGCTCGTCGGCAATCCCGGCAGCCTCACGACGGTCACGGCGTCCGGGGTGAACGGCCGCTTCTTCACCACGGGATCGCTGCTGCACACCTCGGAAGCCACCGGGGGCGGCGGGCAGGAGTTCCACGCCTACCCGTTCACCGGGGACCTGCCCGACTGCGTCACCACGCCGACCACCAAGCCCACGACGACGACCACGGCTCCGACCTCGACGACAACCAGCTCCAGCACCGAGCCGACGACGACCACGAGCACCACCAAGCCGACCACTCCGAGCACCAGCACGACGAGCAGTACTTCGGCCACCACGTCCACGACCAGCGCGACCACGAGCGAGTCCACCGGCAGCAGTACGTCGGCCACCACGACGAGCACGACGCTCGCTCCCGTGGTGCCTTCGTCGAGCACGACCGGGCAGCCGGTCGCGACCGGAACGCAACCGGGCAGCGGACCCTCCGGCGGCCGCCCGCTGGCGTCGACCGGGACCGACGTCCGCGGCACGCTGGCCGTCGGCTGGCTGCTGCTGATCCTCGGTGGTGCGCTGGTGGCGCTCACGGCCCGGCGCAACCGCGGCGAGTCCTGAGCACCGGCCACGGTGGACCGTGGTCAGAGCACGGGCAGGTTCACCCCGCACGGCGCGGGCGGCGCGGAGGGGTCGAGGCCACGTTCGACCAACCCGATCGCGCGTGCGGAGTAGGTCATCGACAGGTGATCGGAGAGGTCGAGCGGGCAGCCGTCCTGCAGCGTCACGTTCCGTACGGTGGCGCCGGGCCCCGCGGTGAGGAACGCCGACGAGTACGGCGTGGTGACCTCGTCGTACTTCGTGGCGATCGCGAGGTAGTCGACGCCGGGCACGGTGTCGCCGCCTTCGTTCAGCTTCGCGAGGAACGAGGAGCCGACGACCTGCTGCTGTGCGGCGTCGCCGAGCAGCAACGGCGAAAACCCGAGCAGGTGGAGCGTTTCCGCGAGGGTCGCGATACCGCTGAGCGTGGTGCCGTGGTGCGTGGCGCCCAGCGAGACCAAGGTGTGCACCTTGCCGGTGCCGCCTTCGAACTTCAGGTACTGGCGCGCCATCATGCCGCCCTGCGAGTGCCCGACGAGGTCGACCTCGTCGGATTCGGTGGACGCGCGAACGCGGTCCACGAACGCCGCCAGGGCCTTCGCCGACTCGCCGATGTCGCCGTACCCCTTCACCGCGGGGGACTGGCCGATCAGCCCGGGGCCGCGTGCGCCGTAGTTCAGCGCGAAGACGCAGTACCCGGCGCGCTTGAGCGCGGGGGACAGCTTGGCGAAGTTGTCGTAGCGGTTTTCCCAGGTCCCGTGCACCAGCACCACCGGGCGCGGGTGGGCGCGCGACGGCGTGCAGGACCAGTCGTTCGCTCCCGGCGGGGTCGCGTCGGGGTTTCCGAACGAATAGAGCAAGGCCGTCGGGAAGCTCGGCAGTTCGGGCTCGGCGGCGGCCCGTGCGGGCGCCCCGATGCCGGTCATCAGTGCGAATCCGGCGAGAAGCGCCAGCACCCTGGACACCCTGCGATTCCGGTTGATCATCGTCGACCCTCCAACGGAAAAACGCGCGCGTCGCGAGACGGAAACGAACGTTAGCAGTTTCCGAAGTGGAATTGTTTGTCAATTCGCTGAGCAATTCGGATGCCGTCTTTGTCAGTGGCGTGCGTGTTTTTCGCCGGACGGCGACGCCGGGCAGCGCTTGTCAACCGACGATCGTCGGTATTCAACGCATTGGTGCGTGTGACAGTGTTTTTCTCACAAGTTGCCGATCTCGCCGCGTCGTCCCGGACCGGGTCGTCGCGCCGACCGGGGGAAGGACGCGGTCATGCGCCTGAGCCGTCAACTGCCCGTCGCGCTGCTGGGGGCCGCGCTCGCCGGCACCATGCTCGCCGGGCCCGCCGCCGCGGCGGACGACTACTACAAGGACGCCGAAGGCAAGAGCGGAGCCGAGCTCAAGGCGGCGCTGCACACGATCATTTCGAAGATGGACAAGCTCGACTACGACCAGGTCTGGGACGGGATCAAGGCGACCGACGAGGATCCGGCCAACTCCGCGAACGTCATCGACGTCTACTCCGGCAAGTCCCAGCCGAAGACCAGCAACGGCGGCGGTACCAGCGACTGGAACCGCGAGCACGTCTGGGCGAAGTCCCACGGCGACTTCGGCACCGGGACCGGGCCTGGTACGGATTTGCACCACCTGCGCCCCGAACAGGTTTCGGTCAACTCCGAGCGCGGGAACAAGGACTTCGACAACGGTGGCGGCGAGGTCGAAGGAGCGCCTGGCAACCGCACCGACGACGACTCGTTCGAGCCGCGCGACGCGGTCAAGGGCGATGTCGCACGCATGATCCTCTACATGGCGGTGCGGTACGACGGCGACGACGGCGCGCCGGACCTCGAGCCGAACGACAAGGTCGACAACGGCTCGGCCCCCGCGATCGGCCGCCTGTCCGTGCTGAAGGCGTGGAGCCAGCAGGATCCGCCCGACGCCTTCGAACAGCACCGGAACCAGGTCGTCTTCGACAAGTTCCAGCACAACCGCAACCCGTTCATCGACCACCCGGAATGGGTCACCTCCATCTGGCCGTAAAGTTTGCGCTGGATTAGCATGCAGCGTTCAGAATGAGGATATTGAGCTGTCGGCGAACTTGTTGAATTTGAATAAATGTGTTCGATACATGTCGATTTTGGTGAAGATTTATGCGATTGCACTGCAAGTGCATTTGGCTCACGTAAACACTAAAGGCAACTGACCGATGATCAGTCACGCCAGGTCGATCGTCAAGGTAGCTTTCAGTCTCGGCATCGTCTTGTCGATCTTACTGACTGAGTTCTTGCGTCTGTGGATCTTGTTGATCCGCTAACGACTGGCGCTGAGCTGCTCCTTGTGGTCACATCGGCGGGCTGCTGTAGGACTGGACTGAAGGATGGGATAGAATCGTGATTACTTGTCTGTGGTAGTAGCGCGCGCATCCCGAAAGGTTGACCGTTGCCAAATTCGACATCAACTGATCTGACTGTCCGTGGTGAAAGTATACAAAAATTATATACGGACTATCTTGCCGGATGGTACGGGGTTAATCGACGCTATCAGCGCAAGCTGGTATGGACTGTGGAAGAAAAGCAAGCTCTTATAGACTCAATCGTACGTGATCTTCCTGTTCCACTTATTCTGGTAGCTGAAACTTCAGGTCCTGCGCATGTTAGCTATGAACTAATAGACGGAATGCAAAGACTCAATGCGATCTTTGCATTCGTGGAGAACGAATTTGATCTTGAGGGGGCATATTTCGATCTCGACTCTCTTGCGGACACAAAAGATAGGCGCGATAGCGGAAAGTTGACTCAAAAGAGCCCGGTGTTATCCCGAGAATTATCAAGGAAGATTGCTAACTATCTTCTTCCTGTCTCCATATTTAAGGCGCCGAATACTGAAGAGATCGACGAAATCTTTCGCCGTATAAATTCTGGCGGAAGGCGACTCTCTGGTCAGGAGTTGAGGCAAGCGGGTTCCACTGCGAAGGTTGCGCAGCTCGTTCGAGTATTTGCTAGTCGAATTCGAGGGGATTCTACTAGTAAAGATATTGTCCCTTTGAAAGAGATGCCGAATCTGAGTATTAACAACAGGCATCTGGACTATGGGGTGGATGTCGACTCGATCTTCTGGGTTCAACAATCGATACTCCGTCGTCTCGATGTCCGAAGCTCGTTCGATGAGCAGCTTGTACTAGACATTCTGGTTGATTGCCTAGTAAGTCCGATTCCCTCGTCGGGAACTGATACGCGTGATGCTGTCTATGGTAAGGCCGACGAGGATGAGCCGAATTCTTCAACTCTATATAAGAGAATAAGTAATCGTATTGAAGTGTATGGCGAGCAAAACATTGAAGAAGATTTCTTCAATGTTTACGACGAGCTTCGAGCAGTCTTAGATGCCTCAGGGGAGAGGTTTGTGCGCCTCGTTGTCGGCCGGAGCTCGGGAGGACGGTATCCGCGGTATTTTCAAGCGGTATACATGGCCTTTTGGGAGCTGATCGTACAAGAAGGTATGAGGGTGTCTGACAGGAAGAAAGTTGCTAGCCTTCTTCGTGGTATCGGGGCTTCGCGGGGGCAGCTCAACATTCCTGGCGGTGGCGGCGATTGGACGGCGGTCGACAAGGAGAAGAATATTAATGCGGTAAAAGGGGCGGTGCGTAATGGATTTGAAAAAGTCGAAGGCGCTGCCCGTGACGCCGGAAGATTTAGTCAGGCATCATATTTGGAAAAAGTGCTAGCAAATTCAGTTGCCGAACAGTCTCTTTGTGAACTAAAACAGGGTCTATTCAGCTTAAACTCAAGCAAACGAGAGTTTGATCCGAGCTCCTGGGAGAAAATTCTCAAGTCAATTACCGCAATTGCGAATGATGGTCCTGATTCGGTCGGGTTCCTTGTTATCGGGGTGGCCGATAACAAAGAAGATGCCGATCGCATTCGTCAACTAGACGGCGTCGAATCAGTTTCTTATAGGGGTTATGAGGTCGTGGGGATAGGTCGTGAAGCAGAGATTTATGGGAAATCCTTGAAGGAGTATTTCGACTGGATTTCCGATAAAATAGCCGGGGCAAAGCTGCAAGACAACTTGCGCACTCAGGTTTCCTCGTCTCTGACTCTAATTGACTATCATGGCTGTGCAGTATTGCTCATTAAAGTCAATTGCAGTGAAGGGCCATTCTTTTATGATGATCAAATATACGAGCGACATGGCTCTGGGACAAAATTGGTAACGCAAGGTGATGGCTGGAGGAGAATATACAAGAAATTTGTATAACTTACTTAAGTAAAGCGTTGTCATTCAGCGAGAATTGACGCAGGGAGCTTTGATTAATTCAATGACAGCTTTTCGGCCAGTTCGCTGGTGATGTCGAAGAGCAGGTCGATATCGGCTTCGGTGGTGAGCCAGTTGACGATCGCGGGCCGCAGGGCGGTGACGCCCCGGTAGCGGGTGGTGCCGACGAAGACCCTGCCGTCGTCGACGATCGCGTCGCCGAGCCGCTGGTTCAGCAGGTCGGTGTCCACATCGGACAGTCCGGCCGGGCGGTAGCGGAAGCACACCACGCACAGCCGTACCGGGGCGAGCAGCTCGAAGTCGGCGGAGTGGTCGACGAGATCGCCGAGGCGGTGCGCCAGGTCGAGGTGGCGTTCGACCATGGCGCGGTGGCCCTGCCTGCCGTAGGCGCGCAGGGTCGCCCAGATCGGCAGCGCGCGGGCGCGGCGTGACGATTCGGGGCCCAGGTTGTTGTAGTTGACCTTCTCCTCGTCCGGTGCCGGAAGGTAGGGCGCGTTCCAGCCGCCGAACGCCTTGCCGAGGATGCGCGCGTCGCGGACGAACGCGAAGCCGCTTTCGTACGGCACGTTCAGCCACTTGTGCCCGTCGGCGATCACCGAGTCCGCTCGTTCGACGCCGCGTACCAGCGGTGCCGTGCGCGGTGACGCCGCGGCGAACAGTCCGAACGCACCGTCCACATGCAACCAGGCGCGATAGGACTCCGCGAGGTCGGCCATCTTCTCGATCGGGTCGAAGTCCCCCGCGTTGACCTCGCCCGCGTTGGCGATGAGCACCGCGGGCGCGTCGAGTTCGGCCAGCCTGCGCTCCAGCGCGTCCAGGTCGGCCGCGCCCGTGTCGTCGCGGGCGAACGTTTCGACGGTGTCCCTGCCGAGGCCGAGCACCTGCAACGCCTTGCGGCTGCTGGCGTGCACGTACCCGCTGGAGAGCACCGGCATCCGGGGCAGGCCCGCGAGCCCGTCCGCGGTCACGTCGGCACCGTGGCGTTCGGCCCACCAATACCTCGCGCAGGCCAGCGCGGTGAGGTTGGCGAAGGTCGCGCTCGGCGTCAGCACCCCGCCGTGGCTTTCCGGCAACCCGAACAGATCCTTGAGCCAGCGCAGTGCCACCGTCTCGACGTGTGTCGCGAGCGGCGACGACCGCCACAGGCCGGAGTTCTGGTCGAGCAGCGTCGTGAGCCAGTCTCCCGCCTGCGCGGCCGGTGTCGCGCCGCCCACCACGAAGTGGAAGAACCGCGGGCCGGACGAGCGGGTCGCGCTTCCCGTCCCGACCCGCACCAGCCGCTCGACGGCGGGGAGCGTGCCGTCGCCGGTGTCCGGGAGCGCTCCGTCCAGCTCCGCGAGCAGGCCCTCTGTCCGGGCGTCGTGCACCGGTGCGTCCGCGAGCGCGTCCAGGTACGGCTTGACCGCCTGTGCCACGAGTTCGAATGCTTCGGTGGCGAGTTCGCGGTCGTCGAGCGGATCCGTCATGACCTCAGATCATCACACCGGACGTCCCGCCCGCCATCGCTTTCCTCGGAAACTACTGTCCGCTGCCAAGGCTCAGTTCTTCCACGGGTTTCCGCTTCATCGCGAGCCCGGCCGTGATCGCGGTGACCGGCCACACGATCAGGAACGCGGCGGCGACCACGGCGACGAACACCCAGACCGGCCCCGACGGCAGCACCGAACCGGTCGCGATCGCGATCGGCAGCACGGAGAACAGGGAGATCACCGTGCCGAGTGCCAGCGCGAGCACGCCGATCGTGGCGCCTTCCAGGAACAGCATGCGCGACACCTGCCGCCGGGTGGCCCCGGCGAGCCGTTGCAGCGCCAGTTCCCGCCGCCGCGACAGCACTGCCACCCCGAGCGTGTTGACCGCCGCGATCGCCGCGTAGGCGATCGCGAGCACGGCGAGGAGGTAGCTGATCCACGCTTGCACGTCGACGCCCGTGGCGAACTCGGCGGCCAGCGCGTCGCCGTCGCCGACGATCGTCCGCGGCCCGGCGACCTGGCGTACCCCAGACGCCAGGTCACCGGTGCCGCGGACGAGGATTTCGCTTGGCAGGCCGGTACTCGTGTGCGGTGCCAGCAGCGTCGCGGGCACCACCACGCTCGGGTAGTTCGACGAGCTGTCCAGCAAAGCCACCACCGCGACTTCGACTCGCGCACCGTCGCCGAGGCGGAGGGTGACCTTGCCGCCCAGCCGCACGCCGAGGTTCTCGGCTTCGGCTTGGGGCAGCGCGACGGACGCGCCCGCGAGATCCCGCAACGATCCTTCGGCCACCGGTGTGCTCAGCACCGGATCGGCCGTCTGCGCGTCGACACCGAGCACCGTGCTCGGGTCGCTTCCGTTGCCGTCGTAGGGTTCTTCGATCCAGCCCTTGCTGGTCACCAGTGACGACGCGGTCGTTACGCCGGGCGCGCCGCGCAGCCGGTCCGCGAGATCGGCCGGGACGACCCCGTCGGCGGAAGAGACCACGACGTCGGCGCTCAGCTCGTCGGCGCGGGCGGCCGCCGCCGCGTCGCTCTGCGTGGTCTGCGCGTAGATGTTGCCGAGCGCGATGGCGGTGGCGAGCGTCAGCGGAGTCAGCACGGCGGCGAACTGCCGCGCCCGCGCCCCGATGTTGATCGCCGCCAGCGCCCCGCCGGAAAACCGCCGGAGCACCGGCGCCGCCATCCCGGCGACGACGTGCACGAGCTCCGGGCCGAAGAGCCCGACCGCGATGGAACCGGTGAGCACCGCGGGTCCGCCGATCGCGGACGCGGTCTCCGGGTCGAGGAACATCGTGGTGGCCGCGAGCGCGACGGTCGCGGCGGCGAACGCCTTGCCCAGCGCTTTGCGCACGGGCCCGAGGTTCGCGGTCGGGATCGCGGCCTCGGTCAGTGCCTGGATCGGACGCGCCTTCGCCGCGCTCCTCGCCGCGAAGTGCGCGGTCAGCCAAGGAAGTCCGACGGCCAGCAGGAAACCGCCCGCGAACGGCACGATGCCCTGGTGGAACACGAGCTGCGCGGGGAACACGCCCTGCGCGGTGCTCGCCGAGAAGATCAGGTCGCCGGCGAGCGCACCGGCGGGCACCCCGAACACCGCGCCCAGCAAGGCCACCGCCGTCGTCTCGACGACCACCATGCGGTGTGCCTGCGCCGGGGTCGCCCCGCTGGCGCGGAGCAGGGCCAGCTCCTGCTGGCGCTGGCGCACCGAAAGGCTGATCGTGGCCGACACCACGAGCGCCATCACCACCAGCACCATGCCGCCGAACACGGCCGCGAGCAGGATCAGCGGCAGCCTGCTGGCGCCGATCCCGGTGTACTCGGCCGCGCCGCGGTCGTCGCCGGTCAGCACGCTCGCGCCGGGGGAGAGCTGCGTGCTCAGCCGTTCCGCGAGCTCGTCGACGTCCACGCCGTCGGCGGGCACGATCCCGATCGCGTCCACTTTGCCCGGTCGGGGCGAAAGCTGCCGCGCGTCGTCTTCGGCGAAGAACAGCGCTGGCGCGTCGACGGTTCGTTCACTGTGCAGGATGCCCGCGACGGTGAACGTTTGCGCGCGTCCGCCGACCACGAGGTCGATCGGCGCGCCGATCTTGGCGCCGCGCCGGGCCGCCGACGCCTCGTTCAGGCTCACCTGCCCCGGCCGCGGCTCGGTGCCTTCGCGCACCGTGAACGGGGTCAGCGCGGCGGATGCCCAGTTGTGTCCGAAAAGGACATCGGTGCTGGGCTCGTCGCCCGCGATGGTGGCGGGAAAGGTGATGTCCGGTACTGCCTTCGCAACGCCCGAGGTCGCGGCGACCTTCGGCAGCACCGAAGGATCGACGGCGGCGCGCTCGGGGTAGGCGACGGTTTCGCTTTCCTCGTCGGGGAGTTTGAACCCTTCGGAACCGGCCACCACGACGGGCGCGCCCGCGAGCCGTTGCGGCGCGGCGCCGAGCCGGATGGCGGATTCCATCAGCCCGCCGCAGGCGATCAGCAGCGCGCAGCCCACGAGCACCGCGAGGAACGTGGCCGCCGACGCGGCGGCGCGGAACCGCAGGCTCGCCAGCGCGAGCCTGGTCATCGGCCGCGTCACCGCGCCCGCCCGGTCAACCCGGCCAGCTCGGCCGCCACCGCGTCCGCCCTCGGACGGTCCACTTTGGACACGATGTGCCCGTCGACGAGGAACAGCGCGGAATCCGCGTGGGACGCCGCGACCGGGTCGTGCGTCACCATGACCACCGTCTGGCCAGCCGCGGCCAGCTCGCGCAGGAGCGCGAGCACGTCGAGCGCGGTCTGGGTGTCCAGTGCCCCGGTCGGCTCGTCGGCGAAGGTCACCGCGGCCCGGCCCGCGAGCGCCCTCGCCACCGCGACGCGTTGCTGCTGGCCGCCGGAAAGCTCGCCAGGCCGGTGCTTCGTGCGGTGGCCGAGGCCGACCCTGTCGAGCACGCCCTTGACCCACGTTTCGTCGGGGGTGCGTCCGGCGAGGATGGTCGGCAGCGTGACGTTGTCCCACACGGTGAGCGCGGGCATCAGGTTGAACGACTGGAACACGAAGGCGACCCGATCCCGCCGCAGCACGGTGAGTTCGGTTTCGCCCAGCCCGGTCAGCGGGGTGCCCGCGAGCGTCACGGTGCCCGAATCGGGTTGGTCGAGACCTGCCGCGCAGTGCAGCAGGGTGCTCTTCCCGGAACCGGACGGGCCCATCACGGCCGTGAAGCTGCCCGCGGGGAAGTCGACGGTGACACCGCCGAGCGCGACGACGGCGCTGTCGCCCTGTCCGTAGGTCTTGCGTACCGCGTCGAGGCGGACGGGTGAGATGGTCATGTCAGCCGCGCACCCGGAAGACGGATTCGGTGAGCAGCCAGAGCGCGGCCACGACGAGGCCGCCGCCGACGACCGACCACAGCCAGAACGGTGGTGCGAAGTGCAGGCCGATCAGGCACATCAGCAGCCAGACGGCGATCTGCACGACGTTCACGCCGAGCCAGACCCAGGTGACCACCCGGCGCACGGGGACGAGGACCGCGGGCGGCACGCCGGGCAGACCTTCGAGGGCTCGGCGCACGGCCTCGCGGGTGGCGGCGATGTCCAGCCGGTCGAAGCGGTCGCCCGCTTCGCGTTCGGTGAGCGCGCCGTCTTCGCGGCCGCGGGTGATCCGGCTCACGGCGGCATCGCGGTCGGCCGCCGAAGCCGGGATCCGCTCGGACATGAGCATCCGCATCAGCAGCGGTGCCGTCTTGGTCATGGTGCTTCCCCAGTGAATCTGTGTATGGTTCGCACAGTTTAGGGAGCGGCGAGGACCAGGGCAAGGTCATACCCGTTTTGCGGTTTGCTGTCCGAATAGGACGGGTCAGGGGCGCAGCAGCACCCGCCCGAGGTTGCGCCGCGACTCGATCAGCTCGACGGCCTCGGCGAGCCGGTCGAACGGCAGCGTCGTGGTGGCGGGGCGCACGGTGCCGCCGGCCAGCAGTGCCCACAGCTCGGCCCGCCGCTCGTCCACGAGTTCGGGTTGCCGCCTCGCGACGAGTCCGATGGAGAAGCCGATGACCGACTTCAGCTCGCCGAGCAGGCTGCCCGCGTCCACGGTCCCGCCGCCCGCGCTGAAGGCGACCAACCTGCCGTGCGGCGCGAGCGCTCCGACGCCCCGCTGCACGAGTTCACCGCCGACGCCGTCCAGGACGACGTCCACCGGCTCGCCCCAGCTTTCGTCGCCGTAGGCCACTACTTCGTCCGCGCCGCACGACCGCAGGAACTCCGCCTTGTCCGCGGACCCGGCCGCGGCGACGACGCGGCTCGCTCCGAGGGCCTTCGCCAGTTGCACGGCGAGGTGTCCCGTTCCGCTCGCCGACGCGGTGACCAGTACGGATTCGCCCGCCTCGAAGCGAGCGGCGCGCAGCACCGACAACGCGATTAGGCCGCCACGCACCAGGCTCAGCGCGTCACCGGCGTCGACCTCTTGCGGCACACGGGAAATCAGCATCGGCGAGGCCAGCACCTGCTCGGCGTAGAGGCCTTCGAACACGACACCGCCGACCCGGTCGCCGATCTCGTACCCGGTGACGTCGGGCCCGACCGCGGCCACCTTCCCGACCACCTCGCCGCCGGGTCCGTTCGGCGGCACCGCGCCACCGTTCAGCATGCGTACGATCCCGACACCGACTCCGACCGCCTCGGCGCGGATGAGCAGTTGCCCCGGCCCCGGCACCGGCTCGGCCAGCTCCGCCACCTCGAACCGCTGCCCCGTGCCCCGCCCGCCGAACCTGATGCCGCGCATGCTCTTCCCTCCAGCGATGATCTCCGCGGCATCGTAGAGCACCGTCCCGGGCGAACCGCGCTATGCCGTGATGGTCACCATGACGGCACTGAATGCTGTCATGGTGACCATCAGGGACACCGCGCCTGCCGGAGGGAAACGAGGTTCAGGCGTCTTCTTTGAGCATGTCGGCGCACTTCTCGCCGATCGCCATCGTCGTGATGCACGGGTTCACCGCGACGAGGAACGGCATCGCCGAGCCGTCCGCCACCCGGAGGTTCGAGACACCGCGGACGCGCAGGCGCGCGTCGAGGACGGCGTTCGGGTCGTCGTCGCCGCCCATCTTGGCGGTGCACGAAGGGTGGTAGACGGTGTTGTGCGTCTTGCGCAGGTAGTCGGCGATCTCGTCGTCGGTGCGCGCGTCGGCGCCGGGCGCGAGCTCCGTACCCGCCCATTCGGCCATCGCGGGCTGCGAGACGATCTCTCGCGCGAGCTTGATGCCGTAGGTCATCACGCGGATGTCGTGCGGATCGGTGAAGTACCTCGGGTCGACCTTCGGCTTGTCGCGGTAGTCCCTGGTGCGCAGCCGCACGGTGCCGAGCGACCTGCTGCGCGTCACGTTCGGGGTCAGGCAGAACCCGTTCTCCGTGGTGGGGTAGCCGTGGCGCAGGGTGTTCAGGTCGAACGGGACCGAGCCGTAGTGGAACATCAGGTCCGGCCGGTCGAGGCCGTCCTCGGTGGTGGTGAAGATGCCGATTTCCCACCACTGCGTGGAATCGCTCACCATCGGCTGCTTCGCGTCCCACTGGATCAGGCCCTCGGGGTGGTCCTGCAGGTTCGCGCCGACGCCGGGGGAGTCGTGCAGCACCTCGACGCCGACCTCGCGCAGGTGCTCGGCGGGCCCGATCCCGGACAGCATCAGCAGCTTCGGCGTGTCGATCGCGCCGGAGCTGACGATGACCTCGCGGCGCGCCTTGACCTCGATGCCGTGGATCAGGTCCGGCGCGAGGTACTCGACGCCGGTGCAGCGCTTGCCGTCGAAGATGAGCCGCTTGGCCCTCGCTCCCGTTCGGATGTCCAAATTGGACCGCTTGCCGATGATCGGGTGCAGGTAGGAAACCGAGGCCGACGATCGGGTGCCGTCCTCGCGCGCGTTGATCTGGAACCAGTTCGCGCCGTGGGTGACGGTGCTGCCCGAGTTGAACTCGGTGCGCGGGATGCCCGCCTGCTCGCACGCTTCGAGCAGTGCCGCACCGGCGGGGTCGCGCGGCGGGACCGAGCGGATGGTGACCGGGCCGGAACGCCCGTGGTGCTCGCCGGGGCCGTCATTGGTCTCGAGTCGTTTGTACAGCGGGAAAACGTCCTTCGCCGACCAGCCGTCGAGACCGAGCGACGCCCATTCGTCCAGGTCCTCGGCCGGTGCCCAGAAGGCGATGCACGAGTTGTGCGAGGAACAGCCGCCCAGCACCTTCGCCCGCGCGTGCCGGAGGAACGAGTTGCCGGATTCCTGCGGCTCGACGAGGTAGTCCCAGTCGTACCCGGACTCCAGCAGGCCCATCCACTGGTTCAGCTGGAGCACCGCCGGATCGTCCACATCGGACGGACCGGCCTCCAGGAGGCAGACGGTGACGCTGGGGTCCTCCGACAGCCGCGCCGCGACCACCGATCCCGCGGTACCACCGCCGACGACGACGTAGTCGAACTCCTCGCTCACTTAAGCGCTCTCCTCTCGAATCTCCGCCGGGGGCTCCTCGGCCGCGGACTTCGCCGCGTGATCGGCCAGCACCCCCACCTTGTGCCGTTGCACGAACCAGTAGTAGGCGAACCCGCCCGCCGCGAACACCGCGACGAACAGCACGGAACTCCACTTCAGGTACCAGTGGAAGGGCGGGGTCGCGTTGTAGATCTCCGCGCGCGGCCAGGCCAGGTTCACCGTCCAGAACCCACCCCACAGCACGGCGACGATGTTGACCGGCAGGCCCCACTTGCCGAGCGAGAACCGGCCCTCGGGCGCGCCCTTCGGCGGCCACTGCCCGCGCAGACGCTTGATCAGCATCGGCACGGTGACCATCAGGTAGGCGATGTAGATCAGGATGATCGCGAGGCTGGTCACCGCGGAGAAGATCTGCGACGAGTTGATGTTCACCAGCAGCAGCACGATCGCGATCACGCCGATGACCACCGCGGGCAGCACCGGGGTGCCGGTCTTCTTGTTCACCTTCGCGAGCTTCGAACCGCCGGGGAGCGCGTTGTCGCGCGCCATCGCGAACGCGATCCGGATCGCGGCCGTGTGCACCGCCAGCACGCACACCGTGATCGCGATGCCCACCACGATCAGGAAGACACGGCCGATCGTGCCGCCGAGCGCGTCGGTGAGCACGAACTGCAGGCCGTCGGTCGCCAGCTGCGGCGCGTTCACGTCGCTGACCGCCATCAGCGCGAACAGGATGATCAAACCGCCGAGCAGCGCCGAGGCGACGAGCGCGCGCAGGATCGCCTTCGGCGCGTTGCGGTGCGGGTCCTTCGACTCCTCGCCGAGGGAGGCCGCCGTGTCGAACCCGTACATCACGTACGAGGACGCGATCGCGGCGATCAGGAACGCGCTGAGGTATCCGCCCGTGTGGTTCGCGCCGGTGTTCAGCGTCTCGGTGACCACACCGGGCCCGCGGACGAAGTGCGCGGCGAAGAAGATCACCAGCAGCACCGCGAACACCAGCTCGATGAACACGCCCGCGCTGTTGATCCGCGCCATCAGCTTCACGCCGAACGCGTTGACCAGCATGGTGAACACGATCAGCAGGCTCGCCAGCAGCACGCCGTTGGCCGCGTCACTGGTGCCGGTGCCGTCCCCGATGACCTGGAAGCCCTTCCAGATCTGGGGCAGCGTGCGCTGGTAGGCCAGCGCGGTCGCGGAGATCGACACGATCGAGGCGAGCAGCATCATCCAGCCCGCCAGCCAGGCGAGGTGGTTGTTGGACAGCTTCTTCGCCCAGTTGTAGACCGAACCGGCCACCGGGTAGTGCGCCGCGAGCTCGGCGAAGGTCAGCGCCACCATCAGCTGGCCGACGAACACCATCGGCCACGACCACCAGTAGGCCGGGCCGCCCTGCCCGAGCCCGAGATAGGACAGCTGGAACACGCCGGTCAGCACCGAGATGTAGCTGATGCCCGCGGCGAAGGTGTGGAAGCTGCCCAGTGTTCGCTTCAACTGGTTGGTGTAGCCGAAATCGCTGAGTTCTTGGTCGCCGCCACCCTGTGTACTCAAGGCGCCTCCTGATCAGTCCACTATGGAATTTGCGGTTCAGCTCTGCTCGCCGGAGAAC
The DNA here is from genome assembly GCF_018736145.1 of Amycolatopsis sp. CA-230715. GTDB lineage: Bacteria > Actinomycetota > Actinomycetes > Mycobacteriales > Pseudonocardiaceae > Amycolatopsis. Next base: position 683,247 of record NZ_CP059997.1, on the reverse strand, counting down.
CACTTCGGCGGCTCGGGGCGCAGGTTCTGGTAGATGTGCTTGGCCTCCTGGTACTCGGCCAGCCCGCTCGGGCCCAGTTCGCGGCCGAACCCGGACTGCTTGAACCCGCCCCATTCCGCCTGCGGGAGGTAGGGGTGGAAGTCGTTGATCCAGATGGTGCCGTGGCGGAGGCGGTTCGCGACGCGCTGCGCGCGCGAGGCGTCGTCGGTGAACACCGCGCCGGCGAGCCCGTAGTGCGTGTCGTTGGCGATGCGGACCGCGTCGTCCTCGTCGGTGAACGTTTCGACGGTCAGCACCGGGCCGAACGACTCCTCGACCACCGCGGTGCTGCCCTGGCGCACGCCGTCGAGCACGGTCGGCAGGTAGTAGTAGCCGTCCGCGAACCGCTCGCCCTCTGGCCGCTTGCCGCCGGTCCGCAGCACCGCGCCCTCTTCGATCGCGGTCGCGACGTACTTTTCGACCTTTTCCCTGTGCTGGGCGGAAATCAGCGGCCCGGTCTCGGCGTCCGGGTCGAACGGCCCGCCGAGCCGGATCAGCTCCGCGCGGCGGACGATCTCGTCGACGAAGGCGTCGTGGATCTCCTCCTGCACGATCAGCCGCGCGCCCGCGGAGCACACCTGGCCGGAGTGCAGGAAGATCGCGGTGATCGCGTAGTCGACGGCGGTTTCGAAATCGGCGTCGGCGAACACCACGTTCGGGTTCTTCCCGCCGAGTTCGAGCGCGACCTTCTTGACCGTGGCCGCGGCGGAGGCGGCGATCACCTTGCCGGTGGCGAGCCCGCCGGTGAACGACACCAGGTCCACGTCGGGGTGTTCGGACAGCGGCGCGCCGACCTCACCGCCCGCGCCCAGCACGAGGTTCGCCACCCCGTCGGGCACGCCCGCGTCCGCGAGCAGGCGCATCAGCAGGATCGAGGTGTGCGGGGTCAGCTCGCTCGGCTTGAGCACGAAGGTGTTCCCGGCGGCCAGCGCGGGCGCGACCTTCCACACCGTCTGCAGCAGCGGGTAGTTCCACGGCGTGATCAGGCCGCACACGCCGACCGGTTCGTACACGATCCGGCTGAACGCGTCCGGATTCCCGGTGTCCACGACGCGACCGGCGTCGTTGCCGGCGAGCTTGCCGAAGTACTTGAAGCACGCGGTGATGTCGTCCATGTCGAGTTCGCTTTCCACCAGCCGCTTGCCGGTGTCGAGCGATTCCGCGCGGGCGAACGCGTCCTTGCGCTGCACGAGAAGATCGGCGGCGCGCAGCAGCACGTCACCGCGTTCGGCGGCGGGGGTGGCGGGCCACGGGCCGGTGTCGAAAGCGTGCCGCGCGGCCGCGATGGCCGCCTCGGTGTCCTCGCGCGTGCCTTCGGCGACCTCGGCCACCAACGAACCGTTGGCGGGGCACCGGATTTCGCGGGTGCCGCCCTGCTTCGCGCCGACCCAGTGGCCGCCGATGAAAAAGTCCGCCATCAACCTCTCCAGTGTGGACAGTGCGTGCGCGGCGCGGGCCGGGCCCGCGCCGGGTCGGAATCCTACGCGTAAAACGGGCCGCACCGCTCATTCAGCGGCGCGGCCCGTGACGTTCCGTACGATTTCAGACGGCCAGCGGCTCCGGTGCGTAGTAGTCGCGGGGCCTGCCCTTGGCATCGAAGGCCGCCGCGATCTTCATGCCCGTCTTTTCGATCGCGTGGTAGCTGAGCAGCGCGACCGGGATCGCGACGGCGAGCAGCACCACCGCCGTCACGACGAACGCGGACGCTGAACCGGTCGACGGGACCAGGCCCAGCGTGTCGAGCACGCGCAGCACCGGTTCGTGCCACAGGTACAGGCTGTAGCTGGCGAGCCCGACGGTGACCGCGGGCTGCCAGCTCAGGAACCGCGGCGGGGGAACGGTCGTGAGCGTGGTGCTGGCCACCACGAACGCGCAGCCGACCGCCACCACCGGATGCAGGAACGGATCGGGGAGGTATCCGTTCGAGCGGACCCAGTGCGCCAGCACGATCACGCCGAACCCGATCAGCGCCGAGGTCCAGCGCGACCAGCGGTGCGCGAGCTTGAAGCCGCCGGCGGCCAGCACCGCCATCAGCAACCCGATCGCGAACAGGTCGAGCTTCGCCATCGGCCCGAACCACGTGGACCACGACGAGGACGGCCGGTGCCAGACGAACTTCGCGAGCAGCTTGTAGGCGAGGCTGATCGCGACGAGCGTGCCCGCGCCGCCGTAGAGGACCGCCAGCTTCGCCCGCCTGCTTCCCAGCCGCGCGCACACGCGGTAGGCGAGCGACCCGAGCAGCGCCAGCAACAGGTAGAAGTGCATCTCGTCGGCGAGCGACCACGCGGGGCCGTCCGTCCAGAAGATGTACTCGTCGCTGTAGACGTGCGTGAAGCTCAGGTGCAGCAGCAGATCCTGCCAGTGGCCGGGCAGCTCCGGATTGGACACGAACCACACCACCAGCACCACGATGAAGTAGGCCGGGATCAGCCGCGACACCCGCTTGATCAGGAACACCCTCGCCGGCCTCGGGGACGAATCGCCGAGCGCGGCCTTCACCACGGGCAGCCCGAGCAGGAGCCCGGACAGGACGAAGAACAGCGCGACGAACAGGTCGGTGCTCAGCATCACCTCGTGCCAGACGGTGCCTTCCAGCGGCCACTTCTCCGTGCGGTTGAACTGGTAGGCGTGGAACGTGGCGACCGCGATCGCCGCGAGCGCGCGGTAGACGTCGAGCTGGAACCGGCGCGGCGAGGGGGTTTCGCGCGTGGCCTTACCGGCTTCCGGCAGCACCGCCGTCACGCCGTCCGCTCCTGCGCGGACGCCGCCTGGCGCGGGGTGATCGCCCATTTCCGCTCGCCGGTGAGCTCCTTGATCTGCGCGACCCTCGCCACGTGGTTCTTGAACTCGGTGTAGAAGAACGTGGACACCACGAGGTAGGCGAGGAACCAGCGGGGATGCCGCCGCACGTCCGGCGCCGCGAGCCGCCACGCGAACAGCACCTGGCTCGGCCCCGAAGACAGCGTGTAGACCGTGCACAGCAAGAACACCGGCACGAACCAGTCCATCCTCGCGAACCCGCCGTCGCGCCAGAAGATGAACGCGATCACCGGGATCATCTGGATCGACAGCCACGGGTAGATCTCGCGCCAACCGAGCAGGAACGTGATGCCGAGCTTGTTGCGCACGGTCAGCGCGTTCGACCGCAGCGCCGGGCCGAGGTGGCGGCGCGACACCTGGAACCAGCCCTGCGCCCACCGCACGCGCTGCTTCCACAGCGCCGACAGCGTCGCGGGCGCCAGCTCCCTGCTGATCAGCGCGGGGTCGTTGACCACGGTGCGGCCCGACAGCAGCACGCGGATCGACGAATCGATGTCCTCGGTGAGCATTTGGCCCTGCATCCGGGTTTCGTGCAGCACCTGCGTGCGCCAGAACCCGTTCGAGCCGCCGAAGAGCCCGAACCCGTGCAGCTTCGCCCTGCCGGGGTGGCTCACCGCGTAGATCGATTCGAATTCGACGGCGATCGTCCTGGCCACCCACGACGCGTCGCCGTTGCGGATGAGGCAGTGCCCCTGCACGACGTCGGCGCCGTGCGAAAGCCAGCGCCACGCCCTGCCGAACGCGTCGGGCGCCGGGTGGTGGTCGGCGTCGAAGACACCGACGAACTCGCCCGTCACCAGTTCCAGCGCCGCGTTGACGTTCTGGGCCTTCGACGTCGAGTAGGGGACTTTCAGCACGACGAGCCGCGGATCGCGGGCGGCGAGCTCGTGCAGGTCCGCCTCGATCGGCATCGAGGTCGGCGTGTTGTAGGCCAGGATCACCTGGAGCGGGCCGCCGTAGTCCTGCCGCAGGAACGCGTGCAGGGTGTCGACGATGGTGGCCGCTTCGTTGGGGAGGTAGGCCGGGATGATCGCGGACGCCGCGGGTTCCGGTGCGGCCGCCTGCTTCGGTGGCCGGTCGGGATCGAGCGCGAAGAAGTTCTCCGTCCAGATCACGATCGCGGTGATCACGAGCGAGGCCGTGACCACCAGGTACATCGGTGTCGCGAGGTCGATTCCGTCCACGTAGAAGGACACGAGCAGCGCGAACGGCACCGCGATGCCGAGCACCAGCGTCGCCAGCGCCTGCAGGGTCGTGCGGAGCGGGCCGGAGGACTTCTTGCGCTTCGGCGCCGCGGGAGGCGCCCACTTGCGCGGGATCAGGTCGAGCTGGCTGGTGGCGAGCTCGACCGCCTCGGTGGCCCGGTCGACGAACTGGTGCGGGTCCATGCTGAGCGGCCGGTCGGCCGCGTCCGCCCAGCCGATCACCGGGGTGATGGTGAGGTGCTCGTCGCCGAGTTCGATCGGCAGCCTGGCGAGCCGGGTGGAGATGCTCTCCAGCCTGGCCTTCACCTGCCAGTTCGCCGCGCCGCGCAGGGTCAGGATCACCCCGCCGTGCTCGTCGGGCGTGATGTGCTCCTGCTCGGACAGTTCGGTGCGCAGGATCCAGGCGACCTGCTCCAGCACGCGGTCGAGCCCGTGCTTGCCGAACCGGGATTCGATGCGGGGCGCTTCGACGAAGCGCACGACCGCGACGTTCGGCGGCCTGCGCCGGCTCGCCGGTCTGCTGAGCACACGCAGGGTGTGCTGATGCCACCGCTCGTTCGGCGCGAACGCCGCGTGGGCGGTTCCCGGCTCCGCCGCCTTGGCGTGCCGGGGTGCTTCCAGATGGACAAAGGTGGCTCTGGCGTCTTCGTTGGCGCCGCCGTTTCTCTGCTCGCCGTTTTTCTCGGCGAGCCTGACCCGGTCAGTCATCTCGATCGACGGCTGAAGGAACGGCACGGCGTCGGTTCACCCCCGAGGGTCAATGGCTCGCTTGTTTCTGTTGTGTCCGGCTGCTGGCGGTCATCCGTTCGTGGGGCACGCTACGAGTGGTTACTACTTGCGTGGCTAGTCCACTCCGTTAAGTGAGAGTGAGTTCACATACTTCGGTATGTGACTGTTAATTTCCCACTCCTAGTGACTACTTGACAGGGGGCTGGCCTGAACGGGCCAACGGCGGTTCGACCGAATGCCGAAACGTGACGGCGGCCAAACCAACGCCTCCGAGGGAGGCGGCGGAAAGCGTGCCTCTCCTAGACTGGGCCGATGTCCGCGCGGACCGCGCGGCGCCCGACCAGGTGAGGTGGAAGCGTGGAACTGCTGGCGTCAGTCCAGGGACCGGCGGCACTCAAGCGCATGAACCCGGACCAGCTCGCCAAGCTGGCACACGAGATCCGCGAGTTCCTCATCGACAAGGTCCGCCTGGCCGGGGGGCATCTCGGCCCGAACCTCGGCGTGGTCGAGCTGACGATGGCGCTGCACCGGGTGTTCGACTCCCCGAAGGACGCGATCGTGTGGGACGTCGGCCACCAGGCCTACGTGCACAAGATCGTCACCGGCAGGCACCAGGGCTTCGACCGGCTCCGCCAGGTCGGCGGCGTCGCGGGCTACCCGATCCGCGCCGAAAGTGAACACGACTTCGTGGAGAACAGCCACGCGTCCACGGCGTTGTCCTATGTGGACGGTTTGGCGAAGGCGTTCCAGCTGCGCGGCGGCGGCAGGCACGCGGTCGCGGTGGTCGGCGACGGCGCGCTCACCGGCGGCATGTGCTGGGAGGCGCTCAACAACATCGCCGCGGGGCCCGACCGTCCCGTGGTCATCGTGGTGAACGACAACGGCCGCTCCTACTCGCCGACGATCGGCGGCCTCGCCGATCACCTCGCTTCCCTGCGGCTCCAGCCAGGGTACGAGCGCTTCCTCGACGGCGGGCGCGCGATGCTGCAGCACACCCCGGTGGTCGGGAAGCCGATCTACGCGGCGCTGCACGCGGCCAAGGCCGGGATCAAGGACGCGCTGAGCCCGCAGGTCATGTTCTCCGACCTGGGCCTGAAGTACCTCGGCCCGGTCGACGGGCACGACATGGCGGCGCTGGAGAAGGCGCTGCACAGCGCGAAGGCGTTCGGCGGCCCGGTGATCGTGCACGTCGTCACCGAGAAAGGGCACGGCTACCCGCCCGCGGTGAGCGACGAAGCCGACCAGATGCACCAGACCGACCCGATCGACCCCGCCACCGGTAAGCCGAAGCCGAAGGGGCGGAGCTGGACCGCGGTGTTCGGCGACGAGCTCGCGAAGATCGGGGAGGAGCGCTCCGACGTCGTCGCGATCACCGCGGCGATGCAGCGCTCGGTCGGGCTGCAGAAGTTCGCCGAAGCGCATCCCGACCGCTGGTTCGACGTCGGTATCGCGGAGCAGCACGCGGTCACCTCGGCTGCCGGGCTCGCGATGGGCGGGATGCACCCGGTCGTCGCGGTCTACTCCACCTTCCTCAACCGCGCCTTCGACCAGTTGCTGATGGACGTGGCGCTGCACCGCCAGCCGGTGACCTTCGCGCTCGACCGCGCCGGGATCACCGGTCCCGACGGCCCCAGCCACCACGGCATGTGGGACCTGTCGCTGCTCGGCATGGTGCCCGGGGTCAGGGTCGCCGCGCCGCGCGACGCCGAGACGCTCCGCGAGGAGCTGCGCGAGGCCGTCGCGGTCTCCGACGGCCCGACGGTGCTGCGGTATTCGAAGGGCTCGGTGGTCGAATCCGTTCCCGCGCTGGAGCGGATCGACGGCGTCGACGTGCTGTACCGGCCGCGCGACGGCGCCGGGACCGATGTCCTGCTCGTGGCCGTCGGCGCGTTCGCCCCGCTCGGGCTCGCCGCCGCCGACCGGCTGGCCGACCAGGGCATCGGTGTCACCGTCGTCGACCCGCGCTGGGTCCTCCCGGTGCCGGATGCGCTGGTCAAGCTCGCCGAGCAGCACCGCATGGTCGTCACCGTGGAGGACAGCGGACGGCACGGCGGGTTCGGCTCGGGTTTCGACGCCGTGCTGCGTGACGCCGACTGCCCGGTGCCGTTGCGTGATCTCGCGGTGCCCCAGCGGTTCCTCGACCACGGTTCGCGGGAGGAGGTGCTGGCCGGGGTCGGCCTGACCGCGCAGGACGTGGCGCGCCGGGTCACGGAGTGGGCGGCGAACCTTCTCGGCCAGTCGCAGCGCGCCCCGGTCGAGGCCACCGACGCGGAAGCCACCAGCAAGGAGTGAGCGGCGGCGCTGGGTAGGCTTCGCTCGTGGAGATGTTGCACCTGCGCTACTTCGTGGCGGTCGCCGAGGAGTTGAACTTCTCGCAGGCGGCGAAGAAGCTGCACATGGCGGCGTCCCCGTTGAGCCAGCGGATCAAGGATCTGGAGCACGAGCTGGATCAGCGGCTGTTCGTCCGCAGCACGCACAAGGTGGCGTTGACCGCGGCCGGTGAGGCGTTGCTCCCGCTGGCGAAGGACGTGCTGGATCGGGTCTCGTCGATCCCGTGGAAGGTCCGCGAAGCCGCCCGCCCCCGGCGCAGCACCCTGTTCGTCGGGATGCCCGCCGGGGTGCACCCCGCCCTGCGTGAACGCGTGAAGGAGTTGGAGGAGCGCACGCGCGACACCGCGGAGCTGAAGCGCTGGCCGGGCGGCACCGCCGAGTTGGTGTCCGATGTCCGCGACGGCAAGCTCGCGCTCGCACTCGCCAGGCTCCCGGTGTCCGATCCCGCTCTCGAAGTGCTGCCGGTGATGACCGAACGCCTCGGCGCCGCCGTCCCCGCGGACCTGTTCCCCGGCCGCACTTCGCTCACCGTCGCCGACCTGACTGGACTGTCGTATGTGGCCGATTCGGCCGATTCGACACCCGCCTACTTCGACGAACTGGACGGCCGTCTCGCCTCGGCCGGGGTGAAGAAGCGCATCAAGCTTTCCTCGTCCGGCTACGCCGGTATCGCGGAGCTCGTCTCGACCGGTATCGCCTTCTCGATTTCGATGCTCGACCCCCATTCGCCGATGCAGCTCTACCGCCTGGACAACGTGACCATCCTCCCGCTGGAAGATTTCGAGGCGACGCTCGAAACGGGCCTGGTGTGGCGCACCGACCGCGGTGGCAAGGGCGGCGACTTGGAAGAACTGGTCACCCGGGCGCGCGAGGTCTTCGCCGACCCGCTCAAAACCTGAGCCGCCCGATCACCCGAATCCGGTCGGCTTTTCGGTGTAGCTGTGCCCGTCGGGTGTGGTGACGGTGAGTTGTCCATTGTGGTCGGTGGTGAATTCCCAGCCGGGTTCGTCGCGTAGCTTGTGATGGATCCGGCACAGCGGCCGGAGGTTGATCTTGTCGGTGCGGCCGCCGTCTTTCCAGGCTGTTGCGTGGTCGAGGTCGGTGTACTGGGCGGGCCGGTTGCAGCCGGGCATGCTGCAGGTCCGGTGCGCGACTTGGAGGTATTTCCGCATGCGCTTGGATGGTCGGTAGTTTTTCCGACCGAGGTCGACGGGGAGTTTGGACATGGGTTCGTCGATGATGCGGTTCCAGACGGAGTTGGCGTCGAAGGCGATCTCGCGAGCCAACTCCGGTGAGATCTCGCCGCACCCGACGAGTTCGGCGGGGTTGTTGCGCAGCCCCATCAGGATGGGCATGTCGATGTGCAGGAAGATCTGCGCTTTCGGCTTACCTCCACAGCCGCCACCCAGGCATCGTTCGACCAGGGCGTCGAGCCTGAGTTGGTCCATGGTGCGCTTGTCGCCTTGCCGCTTTTTCTCCAGTGCCTCTTGGTCGCAGGCCGCGTAGAGGGCCTGCGCGCGATCGGAAGGCAGCTCGGCGAACAGGGTCGACGACCCGTGATCTCCGTGCCGGATTTCGAGTCTGCGTGCGGCAGCTTTGGCTTTGCGTCGCTGTTCGTAGCCTTCGGGGTCGATGCGCATGAGCAGTGAGTTGACTATCCGTCGTAGCGCGGGCGCGTTCCGGTTCTCGAACTTGCCGACCAGTCGAGTGTCCACTTCGGACGCCACCTCCCGAGAGACGCACGCGGTAGCCTCGAACACCCGCGAGGCCGAGTACTCGTCGATGAGCCCGTTCTCCATCGCCGCCAGGGTCTGGGGCAGGTATGAGGTCAACGCGTCAGCGAGCGCCGTCTTCCGCTCCGCCGAGTTCTGGGTCAACGAACACAGCAGTGCCACCTGGCCCACGGTCGATCTTCGCGACGACTCCTGCTCTATATCGGCGATATCTCGCAGTAGCATCGCCTGCTGATACCGAATAATCGCCACTCGCCGCTTGACTGAATCAGACTTGGAAACCAGTTTGGTGTTCATGAATCAATTCTACCGACCAGCAAAGAAGCTTGCGTCACTCGATCGTGTACACAAAAGATGACTACCTGCCACAACGCGCCCACGACAACAAAGAAGGCAAACAACGAACGGGACCGTCAATGCGTCGGGAACGCTACCTCAAGGCGACCAATGGTTTTTCGTTCCGTGAGGAACGATTGCTGGTGACCAACGACGCGACCCGCGCCGAGGAGCAATGCCGCGTAGCTTAAGATGATCATGTTGTTTGTGGTGTGAGAGCGCGGATGCGAACCGTGGCTGGGCCGGGATGGCGAACGCTGCTGGCATCACTGGGTTTTTAGACCCGGTAGCTGTTGTGGCGAGCGCGTTTCACTGCGCGGGGGCACGTCCGATGACGACGTACTACCGGTGTCCAGTGCGCCATGTGAAGAGTCAAGCCTGGTAGCGCGGTGTCCCAGTTGTCAGGGGGAAAAACCCGCCTTACCAGTCACGGTACGGCGGATGAGACGGAGGGTTTTGGTGAACGACACCTGATCCGGATCACGATCGGCGGCCTCTGCTGCCCTGGCTATCAACGCCGTCATGGCGTGATGAACGATCAACCAGGCCCAGATCTCTTGGTACACCAGGTCGGGTAGCCGTGAACGCAGCACTTTGCCTGGCCCTCGCATATGCGTTTTGAGCTGATCGTGCGCCGTTTCTTGCTCCCAGCGCTGGTGGTAGGCGTCAGCTAGTTCCTCGGCGCTTGCCTCGGCTGGGTCGGTGATCGTGCTCAGCAGCGCGATCACCTCACCGGTGCCGCCACCCACTCGGTCCGGCACGTCGTACTCCGCGACCCGCACCACAGAACCCTCCGTGGGATCGATGTCCTCGCCGGCGCCGGCAGTGGCGAGTATTCGTTCTCGTCGGGCATCGCGCATCCCCGGTTTCATTACCACCGATAGAAAGGTCCCATCATCTAGCACCTTCACCACTGGCAATCGCAGACGGGTCGGTGCCCGCCACACCAACGCCGCGCCCGTTCCCGCCGCCAGTCCCCATGCCTGAAAACTGTAAAAGCCACGATCAGCGGTCAGCAACTCGTCATCACGCAGCCGCGGATACAGTCCCAGTGCCATGGTCTGTTCCCCCACCGCGCGAGAGCCGATCTCCGCGGCGACCAGCGCGTGCGTGCCGCACTCCGACATCGCCACCACACGCGCCTTCGGATACGCCGAACGCGTTTCACCTGAGCCCGCGTATCCGAACTCCGCGGCATTCTCCGGAGTGTCCGGCATGTCGACGTCGAACCCATCGATAGCCATCAGCCGCCAGTTCCGCAACCAGGATCCCCGTGCACGCCCGGTCGCCACCATGGCCGCCACCGGCGACGACTCACCGCCCACCGGACCACATACCCGCTCAAAGATTTCCGGGAAAACGTTACGACCCATCCGTTTCCGCGCTTGGGTGACCGCGCTCGAAGTCGGCACCTGCCAGGCCGCGTTCCAGCATCCCCACTGATCCAATGACCCAGTGACCTTGGTGACCACCTCGGTATAGTCGTCCTCGGGAAACAGGCACAACGCCATCGTCAGATACGCCACCACATGTGGAGGCAACTTCCCATCCGATCGCTTCGCGCTCACCCCGCACACCACGATCGCATCGTCAACCGCATCCCGCGGCACCGCCGTCACCAACACACCCAGCGACACCTGATCCGGCGTTGCCACCACGCTCGCGTCCATAACCGATACCTTGCCACCCCGAGAAAACACAAGCACGTCACCACGCCGGATCACCAAAACCCATGCACACCAACATGATCATCTTAAGCTACGCGGCATTGCACCGTGGAGCGGCAGTTGTCAACGGCGCGCCGCAGGCGTGCCTGAAACTTTCACCGTGCCCCGAAAACACGCAAACAATGGTATGACCACCCCGATCACACCATTGTACGCATCTTGATCATTCCCTCACCAGAAACCCGGAACTACGGTCGAAGACAAGAGGAAAGCCCAACCGAGGAGACAGAAACATGGGACCACTGACCGGCACCAGGGTGATCGACCTCTCCACAGTAGTCATGGGCCCGTACGCCGCGCAGATCCTGGGCGACCTCGGTGCCGACGTGATCAAGATCGAGTCCCCCGCCGACACCGTCCGCGTCGGCCAGTACCGGACCACCCCCGGGATGACCCCGCTCAACCTGAACGTCAACCGCAACAAGCGAAGCGTCGCACTCGACCTGAAGGACGCCGACCAGCGGAAGAAGGCCCTCGACCTCATCGACACCGCCGACGTATTGATCACCAACATGCGTCCCGGCGCACTGACCAGGTTAGGCCTGGATTACGACGAGATCGCCGCCCGTAACCCGAAGCTCGTCTACGCCCACGCGCAGGGCTTCCGCAGTGACTCCGACCAGGCAGGCAACGCCGCCTACGACGAAACCGTCCAGGCGTCCTCCGGTCTGGTCGACATCGCGAACCGCGCGCTCGGCGAGCCGGTCTACCTGCCGACGATCCTCGGCGACAAGGTGTCCTCGCTGACCATCGCCTACTCTGTGCTCGCCGCGCTGCTGCACCAGCAGAAGACCGGCGAAGGCCAGTACGTCGAGATCCCGATGACCGACACGCTGATCGCGTTCAACCTGGTCGAACACCTCTCCGGGCACGTTTTCGAGCCCGCACAAGGAGAAACGGGTTTCCCGCTGTCGATGTCGAAGGGACACCGCGCGGTCCGAACCAAGGACGGCCTCGCCTGCGTGATCCCGTACAACCCGCAGAACTTCCGCGACTTCTTCGCCGCGGCGGGCAGGCCCGAACTCGCCGAAGATCCGCGCGTCAACGGCGACGCGATCGACAACGCCGACACCGAGGCGCTGGCCGCGATGATCGAGGACTGCGCCCCGGCGCTGACCACCGCGGAATGGGCCGAGGTATGCGCGAAGCACAGCATCCCGATGGCGCCGGTCCTCGAACTGGACCGCGCCGCGGAAGACGACTACGTCCGCGAAGGACACCTGCTCGACACCGTCGAGCACCCCAGCGAGGGCAAGATCCGCTCGGTCGGCATCCCGGTCCGGTTCTCCGCGACCCCGGCGTCAATCCGCAGCCTCGCCCCGCTGCCCGGCCAGCACACGGCCGAGGTCCTGCGCGAACTCGCGAAGTGAAGTGAGGAGAACGCCATGAGCACACCGGAAGTGCGCACCGAGGTCATCGGCTCGACACTGCTCGTCACCATCGACCGGCCAACCGCCCGCAACGCGATCGACGCCGCGACGGCCGCCGGGATCGCCGAAGCGCTGGACCGCCTGGAGTCCGATGTGGACCTTCGCGCCGGTGTCCTGACCGGTGCCGACGGCACGTTCAGCGCCGGGATGGACCTCAAGGCCGCGCTGCGCGGGGAGTCCCCGTCGATCGAAGGTCGCGGGTTCGGTGGCCTGACCGAGGCCGAGACCACGAAACCGCTGATCGCCGCCGTCGAGGGCTGGGCGATGGGTGGCGGGTTCGAGCTCGCGCTCGGCTGCGACCTGATCATCGCCGCCGAGGACGCGAAGTTCGGCCTGCCGGAGGTCAAGCGCGGGCTGATCGCCGCGGGCGGCGGGGTGATCCGGCTGCCGAAGCGGATCCCGCACCACCTGGCGATGGAATTCCTGCTCACCGGCGAGCCGGTCAGCGGTGCCCGCGCCGGTGAACTCGGTCTGGTGAACCGTGTCGTCGAGCCTGGTGAGGCGACGGCTGTCGCGCTCCAGCTCGCCGACCTGATCACCGTCAACGCCCCGCTCGCCCTCGCCGCGGTCAAGAAGATCGTCCGCGCGGCCGAGGGGATTTCCGAACCGGAGGCGTTCGCCTTGCAGCGCACGGAAATGGCCCAGCTCATGAACACAAAGGACGTTCGCGAGGGAATGACCGCCTTCGCGGAGCGCCGCGCCCCGAAGTGGGAAGGGAAGTAAGTCCGATGAAGGCCGAAGAAGTTCTTCAGCACGTGACCACCCCGCTGGTCAACCCGGCGTTCGCGCCCGTGGTGCCCCGGTTCACCGATCGCGAGTACCTCAACATCGTGTACCGCACCGACGAGGCCGCGCTGCGCGCCGTCGTACCGGAACCGCTCGAAATCGAAGAACCGTTGGTGCGCTTCGAAGTCATGAAGATGGGCGACGTCAGCGGGTACGGCCCGTATACCGAATCGGGCCAGGCGATCCCGGTCACCTTCGACGGCGAGCGCGGCGAGTACCTGCACGCGATGTACCTCGACAACTTCCCGGCCACCGCGTCCGGGCGCGAGGTCAGCGCCTACCCGAAGACGATCGGGTCGCCCAGCCTGTTCGCCGAGAACGGGGCGCTCGTCGGCACCCTCGACTACGGCTCGCAGCGCGTCGCCACCGCGACCATGGGCTACAAGCATCACGCGCTGGACCTCGCCGGCGCGGCGGCCCAGATCACCGTGCCGACGTTCATGCTCAAGTTCGTCCCCGGGTACGACGGCGCGCCCCGCGTCGCGGAACTGGTCCGCACCGAGATCACCGACGTCGTGGTGAAGCAGGCGTGGGCGGGTCCGGCGCGCCTCCAGCTGTTCGAGCACGCGCTGGCGCCGCTCGCCGACCTGCCGGTGCGCGAAATCGTCTCGGCCAGCCACATCCTCACCGACCTGACCCTCGCCCCCGTCAAGCCGGTCCACGACTACTTGAAGGGAGCACGGTGATGACGGAGTTCAAGAACGCGGCGGTGATCGGCGCGGGCACGATCGGGCTGTCCTGGACGGTCCTGTTCGCCGCGCACGGTATCCGGGTCGCGGTTTCCGATCCACGGCCGGACCTCCCCGACGCTGTCGACGCGGCGTTGAAGGAGTTCGCGCCGCACTTGGCCGCGCGCGGTCTCGACGTCACCGGCATCGCCGATCGCGTCCGCCTCGCCACGGACGTGGTCGACGCCGTCCGCGACGCGGATGTGGTGCAGGAGAACGGTCCTGAGAACCTGGAGTTCAAAAAGGACCTGTTCGCCACGTTCGTCGCCGAGGCGCCCGCGCACGCGCTGCTGCTCAGCTCGTCGTCCGCGATCCCGTCGACCGCGTTCGCCGATGAGCTGACGGACTCCTCCCGGGTCCTGATCGGACACCCGTTCAACCCGCCGCACCTCATCCCGCTCGTCGAGGTCGTGCCGGGGGAGCGGACCAGCGCGGACGCGGTGAGCTGCGCGGTGGAGTTCTACCGCCTGCTCGGCCGCACCCCGGTGGTGGAGCGCAAGGAGATTCCCGGTTTCGTCGGCAACAGGCTGCAGAACGCGCTCAACCGCGAGGCGATCTACCTGGTGGAGCAGGGCGTGGTCAGTCCGGCCGAGCTGGACGAGGTGATCACGAACTCGCTCGGCATCCGCTGGTCGACCGTCGGCCCGTTCCTCGGCTCGCACCTCGGTGGCGGGCCCGGCGGATACCGGCACATGGCCGAGCACATCGGCGTGTCCATGAAGAAGATGTGGGCCGGTCTCGGCCAGCCCTCGCAAGACCCGGAAGAACAGGAACGGCTCATCGAAGCCGTCGAAAACGCTTACGGCTCCTCCACGTACTCGGAATTGACCGAGGCGCGCGACCGCAGGCAGCTCGCCGTACTGTCCGCTTTGGACAGTGCAGATTCAAGCAGCGCAAGGGGAGAGAACTGAGATGAGCACGCTCGAAGACCAGCTGACCGCCGACTTCTACGACTACGAGACCCTGCTGTCCGAAGAGGAGCGCAAGGTCTTGCTGCAGGCGCGCACGTTCATGCGCACCGAGATCAAGCCGATGGTGAACGAGGCGTGGGCGAAGGGGGAGTTCCCGAAGGAGCTGATCGCCAAGTTCCGCGAGCAGAACCTCGCGGGCGTTCCCTACGAAGGTTATGGCGATCACCGGCCCGCGGCCAGCAACCTGCTCGTCGGCATGATGTCGATGGAGCTGACCCGCACCGACCCGTCGGTGGCCACCTTTTTCGGTGTCCACAACGGACTCGCGATGTACTCGGTGTACGCGGGCGGCAGCCAGGAGCAGCGCGACCGCTGGCTCCCGCCGATGGCCGCGATGGACAAGATCGGCGCGTTCGCGATGACCGAACCGCTCGGCGGCTCCGACGTCGCGGGCGGTATGCGCACCACCGCGAGGCGTGACGGTGACACCTGGATCCTCAACGGTGCCAAGAAGTGGATCGGCAACGCCACCTTCGCCGATCTCGTGATCGTGTGGGCCCGCGACGTCGAGGACGACAAGGTGAAGGGTTTCGTCGTCGAAAAGGGCACGCCGGGTTTCGTCCCGGTCAAGATCGAGCACAAGATCGCGTTCCGGATCGTGGAGAACGCCGAGATCACGCTCACCGATGTCCGCGTCCCCGAGGCGAACCGCTTGCAGGGCATCGATTCCTTCCGCGACGTCGCGGAGATCCTGCGCGCGACCCGCGGCGGCGTCGCCTGGCAGGGCCTCGGCGTGATGATCGGCGCCTACGAACTGGCGCTCGACTACGCGAAGGAGCGCAAGCAGTTCGGCCGTCCCATCGCGAAGTTCCAGCTCGTGCAGGACCTGCTGGTGAAGAGCCTCGGCAACATCACCGCGTCGTGGGGCATGCTCGTCCAGCTCGCGAAGCTGCAGGACGCCGGGATCTTCAAGGACGAGCACTCTTCGCTGGCGAAGGCGTTCGTGACCGCTCGCATGCGCGAGGTCGTCGCGTGGAGCCGGGAGATCTTCGGTGGCAACGGGATCGTGCTTGACTACGACATCGCCCGCTTCTTCGCCGACGCCGAAGCGATCTACTCCTTCGAAGGCACCCGGGAAATGAACACCCTGATCGTCGGCAAGGCGATCACCGGGGAGAGCGCGTTCGTCTGAACCGTTCGTCGTGAGAAAACGCCCCCGTGCGGTGCCCGCATGCACGGGGGCGCCGCTCGTCGCGGTGGGCTGTCCGCTTGCGGAAATCCGACTGCGACTGTCGTACCCCGGTGCTACAACGGTGTTACTCCAAACAGCGGGGTGGGACGGATGACAGCGGGAGCGAGGCGCTTCGCAAGGCACTGCCGAGACGGGTTCTCGCGTGCCGAGAAGCGCCAGGAACCGGCAGCACCGGAACGAACGACCACGGAGGAGGAGCGGCCCGTGGACGAGGGGGAGAAGGTCAGCGGAGGTTCGCGCGCTGAGCGCGCGTGAGCGAGGCGAGCACCAGGTCGTAGGAGTCGTCGACGAGGCTGAGGACCAGCTCGTCGGGTACCGAGCCGTCGAGCAGCACGGTGTTCCAGTGCCGCTTGTTCAGCCGGTAGCCCGGGGTGATCGCCGGGTGCGTCGCGCGCAGCCGTTCGGACTCGTCGGGATCACCCTTGAGGCTGATCCGTGGCGGCTCGTGACCGGGGCGCAGGATCGCGAAGATCTTGCCGGCCACGGTGAACGCGAAGATCCCGTCGTCGCGGAACGGCTGCCCCTTCGCCGCGCCCGGGTGCGCGAGGCAGTGCGCGTCGAGGCGTTCCACGATGCGGGTTTCCGTCATGGGGCGAGGGTAGCGTCACGGTAGGAAGGGAGTGATCGATGAGCGGCATCGAGCTGAGCCAGGACGTGACGGACAGGCTGGGCAAGGAGGCGGTGGCCTGGCTGGTCACGGTGAACGCGAAGGGGCAGCCGCAGGCTTCGCCGGTCTGGTACCTGTGGCACGGCGGCGCGCTGTGGGTGCAGAGCCAGCCGGACGTGGGGAAGACACGCAACATCGGCACGAACCCGAAGGTGGCGTTCCACCTCGACGGCGACGGTCGCGGCGGCGGCATCGTTTCGATCGACGCCACCGCCGAGCTGGGTGGCACGCCGTCGGAGGGCTATCGCGAGGCGTATGCCGCGAAGTACGAGCACCTGATCACCGGGGCGCTGAAAACCACGGTGGAGGGGTTCTTCGACGACTACTCGGTGCCGATCGCGATCACGCCCGCGCGCGTGCGGGCGTGGTGAGGTAGGCGGGTGGCTCAGGTGGCGGGCGCCCAGGCCCGTTCCTGGGCCGCCACGACGGCGCGGCGGCGGAGGCCCGCGAGGCTGTGCTTCGCGGGCACGAGCAGTGCCCGCCACCAGGTGCGGCGGTGTTCGATCAGCGCGTCCTCGACGTGACGATGCGATACGCAGTGCACGAGACCCGGCGTACCGAGCCGGTGCCTCCCCATGTGCTTGCTGGCGGGCATCGTTCCTCCGTGTGGGCTACCTTCGCGCCGCACGGTACGCAACGCCCGCGAAAATCGGCGGTAACCCATCGGCGTGTCACCCATATCAGTTCCGTCACGGGCGTTGTTGATCTTGTGAAACACCCATCAGTGTGCGCGGCCCGCCCGACGGGGGTCCGGCGGTGCTGGTTGAATGCGGCCCATGTTGCGTGTCGGGTTGACCGGGGGCGTCGGGGCTGGCAAATCGACGGTGGCCACGCGCCTCGCCGAGCACGGCGCGGTGGTCGTCGACGCCGACCGGATCGCCAGGGAAGTGGTCGAGCCGGGCACGGACGGCCTCGCCGAGCTGGTGGCCGCGTTCGGCGAGGACATCCTCACCCCGAGCGGCGCGCTCGACAGGCAGGCGCTCGCCGCGAAGGCGTTCGCGAGCGACGAGGCGCGGCGCACCCTCAACGCGATCACGCATCCCCGCATCGGAGCCCGCACGGCCGAGCTGATCGGCGAGGCCGCACCCGACGCCGTCGTCGTGCACGACGTCCCGCTGCTCGTCGAAGGCGGCCTCGCGCCGTATTACCACGTGGTGGTCGTGGTGGACGCGCCGGTGGAGACCAGGGTGCGCCGCCTCGTCTCCGCGCGCGGGATGGCGGAGGAGGACGCGCGCGCCCGCATCGCCGCGCAGGCCACGGAAGCCGATCGCCGCGCCGTCGCCGACGTGTGGCTCGACAACGGGGGGCACCAGGACGCCGTACTGTCCGAAGTGGACTCGCTGTGGGCGGACCGGCTGGTGCCGTTCGAGGCGAACATCCGGTTGCACCGCCCGCGCGCGTCGAGCTCGCCGCGCCTGGTGCCCTACGACCCCGGCTGGCCAGCGCAGGCGGCCCGCGCGCTCGCCCGGCTCCGCGCGGCCGTGGGGGACCGCGTCCTGCGCATCGATCATCTCGGCTCGACTTCGGTGCCGGGCCTGCTCGCCAAGGACGTCCTCGATCTGCAGATCACCGTGGATTCGCTCGACCGCGCCGACGAAATCGCCGACGCGCTGACCGCCGCGGGTTTCCCGCGCGCGGCGGGGGACTGGTGGGATGTCGCGCAGGACGACGCGGGCACCTGGCCGAAGCGGTTCCACTACGGCGCCGATCCGCGCCGCGCGGTGAACCTGCACGTCCGCTCGATCCAGACGCCGGCATGGCGGCTGGCGCTGCTGTTCGCGGAATGGCTACGGCAGAACCCGGCGGAACGGGACGCCTACGCCGCGGTGAAGGAAGGCCTCGCCGACGCGCACGCCCACGACGGCTCGGTCGATCTCTACGCGGAGGAGAAGCAGGGCTGGGTCGACGCCGCGTTCCGCCGGGCCGAGGACTGGGCGGCCCGCACGGGCTGGACGCCGGAAGCCTGACCGCGGGCCACGGTCGGCTGGTCGGCATACCCCCAGCACAGTCGATGCCGACCAGCCTCGTGGCGGGAGCTCCCCTCGTGCTCCTGCGCCCTCTCCGACGTAACAAGAGGCGGTTCGGTTCACGCAGATAGCGAGAAGGGCGCCGATCACCCGATCTGACGACTGGCGGGCCCGGATTTCTGTCGGGGGTCGCCGTTACGTTCGGCCGTATGGGGACCTCTGTACCGTCGCGGCCCGGCGAGCACATCGTGATCACCGGTGCCCGCGAGAACAACCTGAAGAACGTCTCGCTCGAGATCCCGAAGGGCCTGCTCACGGTGTTCACCGGGGTGTCGGGCTCCGGCAAGTCCTCGGTCGTGTTCGGCACGATCGCGGTCGAGTCGCAGCGCCAGCTCAACGAGACCTTCGGCTGGTTCGTCCGCAACCGGCTGCCCAAGTACGAGCGCCCGCGTGCCGGGGTGATCGACAACCTCACCACCGCGATCGTGGTCGACCAGAAGCCGGTCGGCGGCAACGCGCGCTCCACGGTCGGCACGATGACCGAGATCAACCCGATCCTGCGCGTGCTGTTCTCGAGGCACGGCTCGCCGAGCGCGGGCGCGTCGAACGCCTACTCGTTCAACGACCCGAGCGGAATGTGCCCCGGATGCGACGGGCTCGGGCGCACCACGACCGTCGAGCTGAGCCGGTTCCTCGACGAGCGGAAGTCGCTGAACGAGGGCGCGCTGCGGTTCCCGACCTTCGCGCCGGGCACCTTCCAGTGGCAGCTTTACGCGCAGTCGGGGCTGTTCGACCCGGACCGGCCGGTCGGCGAGTTCACCGCGGACGAGCGCGAGCTGTTGCTGCACGGCGGCGGGTTCAAGGTCGAGCGGCCGGGGAAGACGGGCAAGTACCAGAACGAGTACGAGGGCGCGGTCCGGCGGTTTACCCGCCTGAACCTCAACCGCGAAGCGGAAATCAAGGAAAAGCACCGCGCGGCGTTCGAGGAGATGGTCGCCGAAGGGCCTTGTCCGCGGTGCCGCGGCGGCAGGCTCTCGGCCGCGGCGCTGGCGTCGAAGATCGGCGGGCGGTCGATCGCGGACTACTGCGCGATGGAGGTCAGCGATCTGATCGCGGTGCTTTCCGGGCTCGACGCTCCCGTCGCCGCCCCGGTGGCGGGCGCCGCGCTGACCGCGTTGCGGCGCATCGAGGGCATCGGCCTCGGGTACCTCAGCCTCGACCGGGAGACCTCGACCCTGTCCGGTGGCGAGGGGCAGCGGCTGAAGACGGTGCGGCACCTCGGCAGCAGCCTCACCGGGATGACCTACATCTTCGACGAGCCGAGCGTCGGCCTGCACCCGCGTGACGTCCACCGGCTCACCGAGTTGCTGATCGCCTTGCGGGACAAGGGAAACACGGTCCTCGTGGTCGAACACGACCGGGACGTCATCGCGATCGCGGACCACGTCGTCGATCTCGGGCCCGGTTCAGGTGCCGCCGGGGGCGAGGTGGTGTTCGAGGGCACCGTGGCCGGGCTCCGTGCTTCCGGCACGGTCACGGGACGCCACCTCGGCGCGACGCCGGAGGTGAAGGCCGAACCGCGCGAACCGCGCGGCTGGCTCGAAATCCGCGATGCGCGGCGCAACAACCTGAAGGGGATCTCCGTGCGCGTCCCCGAAGGCGTGCTGACCGCGGTCACCGGGGTCGCGGGCTCCGGCAAGAGCTCGCTCTCCGCGGAGTTCCGCGCGCGGTTCCCGGACGCGGTGCTGATCGACCAGTCGGCGATCGGGGTGTCCAGCCGGTCGACGCCCGCCACCTACGTTGACATCTTCGACCAGGTGCGGAACCTGTTCGCCCGCGAGAACAACGTGTCGCCGGGGCTGTTCAGCTTCAACTCGACCGGCGCCTGTCCCGGGTGCGCGGGCCGTGGCTCCGTCGAGACCGATCTCGCCTTCTTGGACCCGGTCACCGTCACCTGCGAACGATGCGAAGGGCGCCGCTACGCCGACGAGGTGCTCGAACACCGCGTCGGCGGCCGGACCATCGTGGACGTGCTGGGCATGACCGTGGCGGAGGCGCTCGAATTCTTCGACGACCCCCTGATCCGGCGGCGGCTGGCCACCCTGCACGAGGTCGGCGTCGGGTACCTGACGCTCGGCCAGCCGTTGTCCACGCTGTCCGGCGGCGAGCGCCAGCGGGTCAAGCTCGCGCACCGGCTGCGCGAGACCGGCACCGCGTACGTGTTCGACGAGCCGACCACCGGGCTGCACATGGCCGACGTGCGGGCGCTGGTCGGCCTGCTCGACCGGCTCGTGGACGCGGGGAACACGGTGCTGGTCGTCGAGCACGACCCGGACGTGATCGTGCGCGCGGACTGGGTGCTCGACCTCGGCCCGGAAGCGGGGCGGCACGGCGGGGAGGTGATCTTCGAAGGCACTCCCGCCGAACTACTGGCCGCGAAGGGTTCGCACACCGGCGAATTCCTGCGGCGCGATCTCGCGCGCTCAGTCCCGGTCTGAGCGGGGATGCCGCCGCCAGCTCAGCGTGATGTCCATTGTGGACAACCAGGCGCCGAGCCGGTGGCCGTGGCGCGCCAGCCCGTCGACGGCGGCGTAGGTCCGTTCGAGCGCGGTGGTGGCGCGCCGCTCGTCGACGTGGCCGTGGTGCGCGGCGGCGAGCAGTTCGTCGGTGTCGAGCACTTCGAGGCCGCGGCCCTCGCGCAGCACGATGTCGAGGTAGAGATCCGTGGTGGACCAGCGCGAGCCGTCCCGGCCCACTTCGACGACGTCGAGGTAGAAGTCCTCGTCGCGTTCGTGGCCGGGGGAGAACCAGAAATCCGTCACCCGCAGGCCGAGTTCCGGCAGCAGCCACGATTCGAGGTAGTGGAACTGCGCGCGGCCGGGGGCGGGGCGCGCGAGGTAGAGGCCGAACGGTTCCACCCGGTACTCCTCGACGTCGCGGGAGATTCCCTTCGGGTCGGTGTTGGTCCGCCGGTCCACGTCGAAGATCTCGAGCTTGGGCGGGTGCACGTCGGTCATGCCGACATCCTGCCGTGAAGCGCCGGTACGGCGGGTGAAGCGGCGCTAGGGTGTCCCCGTCGGGATCGAACCACTGGGGGAGTGCGTGTTCGGGATCATCCGTCCTTGCCGTCACCGGCTGTCCGAAAGCCTGCGGGCGGACTGGCTCGCGCACCTGTGCGGTCTGTGCCTCGCGCTGCGCGACGAGCACGGCCAAGTTGCGCGCGTGGTCACCAACTACGACGGGCTGGTGGTTTCCGTGCTCGTCGAGGCGCAGCTGCCCGGCGACGGCGGCAGGCGGCGCGCCGGGCCGTGCCCGCTGCGCGGTATGCGCGGCGCGTCGGTCTCGAACGGCGACGGCGCACGCCTCGCCGCGGCGGTGTCGCTGGTGCTCGCGTCCGCGAAGCTCGGCGACCACGCCGAGGACGGTGACGGCGTGTTCGGCCGCCGGGCCGTCGCGGGCGCCGGGCGCCGGATGGCCGCGCGCTGGGCCGAGCAGGGCGGGCGCACCGGTGCCGGGCTCGGGTTCGACACCGCGGTGCTGGTCGACGCGGTCGCCGGGCAGGCGGAGCTCGAGCGCGCGATCGGCGCGGGGGACTCGGTGCTGCTGGCCACCGGGCCGACCGAGCGCGCGACGGCCGCCGCGTTCGCGCACACCGCGGTCGTCGCCGGTGCCCCGGCGAACGAAGCGCCGCTGAGGGAGGCCGGTCGCCTGTTCGGCCGCGTCGCACACCTGCTGGACGCGGTCGAGGACCAGGCGGAGGACGAGCGCACCGGGGCCTGGAACCCGCTCGTGGCCACCGGCACCTCCCTGGCCGAGGCGCGGCGGCTGTGCGACGACGCGGTGCTCGGCGTCCGGCTCGCGCTCGACGAGGCGGTGTTCGCCGACGGCGCACTCGTGCACGCGCTGCTCGTCCACGAACTGCGGCACGCGGTGGCCAGGACGTTCGGGCACGGCTCGTACCCGCCTCCGCCGAACCAGCCGAACTGGGGCGGTCCGGGGCAGCCCGGCCAGTGGAGCGGCCCGCCTCCGGGGCCGTACCGAGGACCAGCGGGCGGGCCGCCGGGGCCGGGTGGACCGCCGCCCGGTGGACCACCGGGACCTGGCGGCCCGCCGCCGGGCGGACCTCCGCCGGAGGGGCCGCCGCCGGGCGACGACAAGGCGCCGTACTACGACGGCAAGGGCGGCGGCTGCTGGGTGCCGAAGTTCCGCGTGCCGCCCGTCAAGCGCAACTTCTTCTTCGGCTGCGCCGTCGCGCTCTACCAGTGCGGCACCTGCCAGGTCTGCTGCCGCGACCCGTACCCCGGCCCGTGGAGCGGGGAGCCGGTGGAGGCCTGCCAGCCGGACTGCTGCAACTGCAACGGATGTGACTGCTGTGACTGCGGGTGCGACTGCTGAACCGGCCGGGACCGTGGGGCGCTGAAACTGTCGGTGCCTGCGCCTACTCTGGTCTTCGTGGCTTTCGCAACCGAACACCCCGTGCTCGCCCAGTCCGAGTTCCGCCCGATTTCCGAGGTGCCCCGCGCCGACGGGAAGTTCACGGTGGTCAGCGACTACCAGCCCGCCGGCGACCAGCCCGCGGC
This sequence comes from Amycolatopsis sp. CA-230715, assembly GCF_018736145.1. GTDB lineage: Bacteria > Actinomycetota > Actinomycetes > Mycobacteriales > Pseudonocardiaceae > Amycolatopsis. The sequence goes on along the minus strand of NZ_CP059997.1, from coordinate 660,006 downwards.
GATCGACGAGCTGGAGCGCCGCATCAAGGCGGGCGAGAAGGACGTAGTGCTGCTCGGCGCCACCGGCACGGGCAAATCGGCCACCACCGCGTGGCTGGTGGAGCGCGTCCAGCGGCCGACGCTAGTGATGGCGCCGAACAAGACGCTCGCCGCCCAGCTCGCGAACGAGCTGCGGGACCTGTTCCCGAACAACGCGGTCGAGTACTTCGTCAGCTACTACGACTACTACCAGCCCGAGGCGTACATCGCGCAGACGGACACCTACATCGAGAAGGATTCGTCGATCAACGACGACGTCGAGCGGCTGCGCCACTCGGCCACGATGAACCTGCTGTCCCGGCGCGACGTGATCGTGGTGGCGAGCGTGTCGTGCATCTACGGCCTCGGCACCCCGCAGTCCTACCTCGACCGGTCGAGCAAGCTCGAGGTCGGCGGCGAGGTCGACCGGGACACCTTCCTGCGCGCGCTGGTGGACGTGCAGTACACCCGCAACGACGTCGCGTTCGCCCGCGGCACCTTCCGCGTCCGCGGCGACACCGTCGAGATCATTCCGGCCTACGAAGAGCTGGCGATCCGGGTCGAATTCTTCGGCGACGAGATCGACAAGCTGTACTACCTGCACCCGCTGACCGGCGACATCGTCAGCGAGGTCGACGAGGTGCGCATCTTCCCCGCCACCCACTACGTGGCGGGCCCGGAGCGGATGGAACGGGCGATCAAGAGCATCGAGGCCGAGCTGGAGGAGCGCCTCGCCGAGCTGGAGAAGCAGGGCAAGCTGCTGGAGGCGCAGCGGCTGCGCATGCGCACCAGCTACGACATCGAGATGATGCGCCAGGTCGGGTTCTGCTCCGGGATCGAGAACTACTCGCGGCACATCGACGGCAGGGCCGCCGGTTCCTCGCCCGCCACCCTCATCGACTACTTCCCGGACGACTTCCTGCTCGTGATCGACGAGTCGCACGTCACCGTGCCGCAGATCGGCGGCATGTTCGAGGGCGACATGTCGCGCAAGCGGAACCTGGTCGAGCACGGGTTCCGGTTGCCGAGCGCGGTCGACAACCGGCCGCTGACCTGGGAAGAGTTCTCCGACCGGATCGGCCAGACGGTGTACCTCTCGGCGACGCCCGGCCCGTACGAGATCGGGCAGGCCGGCGGCGAGTTCGTCGAGCAGGTCATCCGGCCCACCGGGCTGATCGACCCCGAGGTGATCGTGAAGCCCACCGAGGGCCAGATCGACGATCTCGTGCACGAGATCAGGGAGCGCGCGGAGCGCGACGAGCGCGTCCTGGTCACCACGCTGACGAAGAAGATGGCCGAGGACCTCACCGACTACCTGCTCGAACTGGGCATCAGGGTGCGGTACCTGCATTCCGAAGTGGACACTCTGCGCCGGGTGGAGCTGCTGCGCCAGCTGCGCGCGGGCGATTTCGACGTGCTGGTCGGCATCAACCTGCTGCGCGAGGGCCTCGACCTGCCCGAGGTGTCGCTGGTGTCCATTTTGGACGCCGACAAGGAGGGCTTCCTGCGCAGTGGCACCTCGCTGATCCAGACGATCGGCCGCGCGGCGCGGAACGTGTCCGGTCAGGTGCACATGTACGCGGACAAGATGACCGATTCGATGCAGCACGCGATCGACGAGACGAACCGCAGGCGCGCCAAGCAGATCGCGTACAACACCGAGCGCGGGCTCGACCCGCAGCCGCTGCGCAAGAAGATCGCCGACATCCTGGACCGCGTCTACAGCGAGGCCGAGGACACCGAGGAGGTGGCGGTCGGCGGGTCCGGCCGCAACGCCTCGCGCGGCAAGAAGCCGGAGCAGGGCGGCGGCCGCAGCTCGGGTGTGCTGGTGGACAAGAACGTGTCGACCATGCCGCGCGCGGAACTGGCGGATCTCATCCAGCAGATGACGGACCAGATGATGCAGGCGGCGCGCGATCTGCAGTTCGAACTGGCCGCCCGGCTGCGGGACGAGATCTCCGACCTGAAGAAGGAGCTTCGCGGCATGGACGCCGCGGGCATCAAGTAGCGCCGAGCGCGAACGGGACGACTTCTCGCGGCCGTCGTTCCGCCACGGGATCCGGTGCGGGACCGGGTGCCCTGAAGTACCCGGTTTCCGCTCGGAGGTTCATCCCCGGACCGGCACCAGGAACGGCGCCCTACGGTGGAAATCGATGCCGCGCGGTGGAAGGGCTGTGCCCGACCCCGCGCGGCCGCGACGACGTACAACTTCCGGTTCTCCCAGTTCGGCTCCTACGTGGCCGACATCTGAGTTCAAGGAAGTGCCTCATGGACGGTCTTGTCGGATCGCATTTCATGCAGCTCAAGAGGCACGACGAAGACCGTCGCCACGGCCAGGTGAACCTCCCGTGATCGACATGAAGAAGGGGCCCACTTCGAGGTGGGCCCCTTCTTGTCGGTGATCGATCAGAACTTCGGGCGGTCGATCATCATCAGGTCCGCGTCGAACCGCGGGAACCCTGCGGGTGCGCTCGGCGCGGAGAACGTGCGCGCCTCGGCGGCCTGCGCCGGCAGCCCTGCCCACTTGCGGACGGTCGCGGTGGCGGCGGCCGCCTGGTCGGCGGGCAGCTGCGCGATCTTGGCGCCGTGGTTGCCCTTCGGCACGGTGTAGACGTGGTTGTCGCTCCACGGGAACTTCGCCGGTTCGAACCGCTCGGCGCCCCACGGGTCGTACTCGCCGTAGATGTAGAGCATGTTCTTCGCCTGGGTGCGGACCCAGAAGTCGATGTCCGGCATCGCGAAGTGGTCGAACCTCGGCCGCTTGATGTCCTTGGGCAGGAAGGTCCACGGCACGAACGTGCCCGGGTAGCGCAGCAGATCGCGCAGGTGCGCGTCGTAGGTCTCGTACCAGCCGAGCTGGTAGGCGGCCTGGTAGTTGTACGCGATGGTGCTCGCGCCTTCCTGGTCCGCGTACCCGGTGAGGCTGTCGACCTTTTCGAACCAGTCGTAGAGGTCCTTCGCGGGCGCGCCCGGCTTGGGCACGTTCGCGCATTCGGTCGGGGGCTGGTACTGCCAGAACGTGAAGTAGGTGTCGGTGATGATCAGCTCGATCGCCTTGTCGAGCGAGCCGACGACGTCGTAGGTGTAGCCCTTCTGGTCGGACACCTGCTTGACGAGCCCGCCGAGTTCGTCGCGGCGCTTCAACGCGTCGCGCTGCACGGCCTTCACCGCGTCGCGGCAGGCCGGGTCGCCGACCTTGGACAGGAACTCGTTGTACGAGTCGTGCTCGTTGATCACGTCGTTCGGGGCGACGTAGGGGATCGTGCCGTTGACGTCGTTGGGGAAGAACCTGCGGAAGTAGGTGGCGGTCATGCCGCCCTTGCTGCCGCCGGTGGCGAGCCAGTTGGCGTGGTAGATCGACTTGAACGCCTGCACGATGCGGTGTTCGTCGACCGCGGCCTGCCAGATCGTGAGCTGCTTGTGCCAGTCGGTCTTCGCCGGGATCGACGGCGTGAAGTACCGGTACTCCATGGAGACCTGGTTGCCGTTGACGATCTGTGTCGGCTCGGACCGGTTCGGTGCCTGCGAAACGTTGTAGCCGCTGGTGAACATCACGGTCGGCGCGGTGACGTCGCGGTGCAGCAGGGTGAGTCGCTGCTCGAAGGTGCCCGCCTTGGGGTTCGTGTAGTCGGCGGGCTGGGTGTAGGTGAGCTTGAAGAAGCGGTACCCGGTCGGCGCCGGGTCCTCCGAGACGATCTTGAGCCCGGGGATCTTCTTGAGCGCGGCGGTGATGTCCTCGCCCGGCGCGCCCGGCGCCGCCGACGCGGCGGGCTGGGCGAGGCCGGTGATCGCGAGCATCGCGACCGCGGCCGTCAGGCCTTTCTTGAACCAGCTGTGCATGGGTCCTCTCCGAGAATCTCCGGAAACGGGCTGGCCAAGGGAACTCCAGGCCCGCGAAGGCAGGCCCGGAGTTCCCCGGCCGCGATCAGAACTTCGGGCGGTCGATCATCATCAGGTCCGCGTCGAACAGCGGGAACCCGGCGGGCGCGCTCTGCGCGGAGAACGCGCGGGCGTCGGGGGCCTGCTCGGGCAGGCCAGCCCACTTGCGGACGGTCGCGGTGGCCGCGGCCGCCTGGTCGGCGGGCAGCTGCGCGATCTTCGAGCCGTGGTTGCCGCCGGGGACGGTGTAGGCGTGGTTGTCGCTCCACGGGAACTTCGCCGGGGAGAAGCGCTCGGCGCTCCACGGGTCGTTGCCGCCGTAGATGTAGAGCATCTGCTTCGCCTGCGTGCGGACCCAGAAGTCGATGTCCGGCATCGCGAGGTAGTCGAACCGCGGGAGCTTGATCTCCTTCGGCACGAACGTCTTCGGCACGTCCTCACCCGGGTAGCGGAGCAGGTCGCGCAGGTAGCTGTCGTACGCCTCCGGCGCGCCGAGCTGGACCGCGGCCTGGTAGTAGTACGGAATGAAGCCCTCGAGAGCCTGGTCCGAGTACCCGGTCAGGGTGCCCACCTTGGTGTACCAGTCGTAGAGGTCCTTCGCCGGCGCGCCGGGCTTCGGCACGGTCGCGCAGTCGGCCTGCTTCTGGTACTGCCAGAACGCGAAGTACGAGTCGATCGTCGAGAGCTCCAGCGACTTGTCGATGGAACCGACGATCTTGTAGGTGTAGCCCTTCTCCTTCGACTCCTGCGCGGCGAGCGCGCCGAGCTCGTCGCGGCGCACGAGCGTGTCGCGCTGGACCGCTTTGAGCGCGTCGCGGCAGCCAGGGTCGTTGCCGACCTTCGAGAGGAACTTGTCGTACGAATCGATCGAGTCGATCACGTCGTTCGGGGCGACGTAGGGGATCGTGCCGTTGACGTCGTTGGGGAAGAAGCGGCGGAAGTAGGTGGCGGTCATGCCGCCCTTGCTGCCGCCGGTGGCGAGCCAGTTGGCGTGGTAGATCGACTTGAACGCCTGCACGATGCGGTGTTCGTCGACGGCGGCCTGCCAGATCGTGAGCTGCTTCGCCCAGTTCTCCTTGGCGGGCCGCGACGGCTTGAAGTAGCGATACTCCATCGAGACCTGGTTGCCGTTGACGATCTGCGTCGGCTCGGACCGGTTGGGCGACTCGGAGACGTTGTAGCCGCTGGTGAACATCACCGTCGGCGCGTCGACGTCACGGTGCAGCAGGGTGAGTCGCTGCTCGAACGTGCCCGCCTTGGGGTTCGTGTAGTCGGCCTGCTGCGTGAAGGTCAGCTTGAAGAAGCGGTAACCCGTCGGCGCGGGCCCCTCGGAAACGACCTTGAGACCAGGGATGCGCGCGAGCGCGTCCTTGATGTCTTCCTTCACCACACCCGCTGCGCCCGCCGCGGCGGGCTGGACGAGCCCGGCGACCGCGAGCACCGCGATCAGGGCCGTCAAGCACCTCGTCAACCACCTACGCATGAACCCCTCCGGGAACCTTTGCTCAACGGGGGTCGATTTCCCCCGGATCGAAGCATCCTCACAGAATGGCCGGTGGCGGGCAATGGGCTGGACGGACGCAGGCACCCTACGAACGTTTCGAATTACCGTTGTGATCCTTTTCCGGCGTCCACGTGAGGGAGTTTTGGCGACTTCGCGCGTTCGCGGCGGTACCGTCGGTGCACAGTCGAACCGGCCGGGGAAAGAGAGTGCGATGAAGCTCGCGGAAGGACCCACCACCGAGGTCGAGGTCAAGATCGAAGCCGCACCGGCCGAGGTGTGGCGCTGGGTCTGCGACATCGAGCTGCCCGCGCGGTTCTCCCAGGAGTTCCAGGGGGCGAGCTGGCTCCCCGACACCGAGGCACCCGCGGTCGGCGCCCGGTTCGTCGGGCGGAACCGCCATCCCCAGATCGGCGAGTGGGAGACCACCAGCCACGTCGTCCGGTGCGAGGAGCCGGTGGTGCTCGAATGGGCCGTCGCCGACGTGGCGAAGCCCGCGGCGACCTGGCGGTTCGAGCTCGAACCGGACGGGGACGGCACGCTGCTGAGGCAGTGGGTTCGCCTCGGCCCCGGCTGGTCGGGGCTCACCATCGCCATCGAGCGGATGCCGGACAAGGAGGACCGGATCATCCAGCGGCGGCTCGACGAGCACCGCGAGAACATGCTGGCCACGGTCACGGGCATCAAGGAGCTAGCCGAGCGGGCCGCGGACTGATGCGCGTTTCGATCCAGCTTTCCGCCGAGGCGGCGCCGTGGCCGGAACTGGTCGACTACGTCGTGGAGGCGGAGCGGCTCGGCGTCGATCTGTGCTGGGTCGCGGAGGCGTGGGGCTGCGACGCGCCGTCGCCACTGGGGTACCTCGCCGCGAAGACCGAGCGGATGACGCTGGGATCGGCCGTGCTGCAGGTCGGGACCCGCTCACCGGTCCTGGTGGCGATGACCGCGCTGACGCTGGCGAGGATCTCGGGCGGCCGGTTCGCGCTCGGGCTCGGCGCCTCGGGGCCGCAGGTGATCGAAGGCCTGCACGGCACGCCGTTCGCGCATCCGCTCGGCAGGCTCCGCGAAACCGTCGAAATCATTCGCCGCGTGTTCGCCGAAGGACGGGTGGAATACGCGGGCCGTCATTTCCAGCTTCCCCTGCCAGGGGGAGAGGGCAAGGCCATCCGGCTCAGCCAGCCAACGAATTCCGATATCGCGATCTATCTCGCCAGTCTTTCCCCGGGAATGCTCCGGCTCACCGGTGAGGTCGCCGACGGATGGCTCGGCACGAGCTTCGTCCCCGAAGCCGCGCCGGCCTACTTCGCCCACCTGGAAGAGGGCGCGCGCCGAGCGGGCCGATCCGTGTCGAGCCTCGACATCTGCCAGGGCGCGGAGGTCGCGTTCGGCGACGACGTGGCCGAGATGGTCGCGGCGAGGAAGCCCGCGCTGGCCTTCAGCCTCGGCGGGATGGGCTCGGCCACGCGCAACTTCTACAACGAAGCCTATGCGCGGCAAGGGTTTTCCGAAGTGGCCGAGCGGGTTCAGCGGCTGTGGGTGGCGGGAGAACGGGCCGAGGCCGCGGTCGCGATCCCCGACGAAATGGTGCTCGCGACGACGTTGATCGGCACCGAGCCGATGGTCAAGGAGCGGCTGCGCGCGTGGCGGCAGTCCGGAGTGGACACCGTGCGGCTGTACCCCGCAGGGGACACCGTCGACGACCGGCTCTCCACACTGGCGCGCGCGATCGTGCTGGTGCGCGAAGTCAGCCGTTGAGGTGGGCGAGCACGGCCAGTACGCGGCGGTTGTCGTCGTCCGACGGGGGCAGCCCGAGCTTGCCGAAGATGCTCGCGGTGTGCTTGGTGACCGCGCTGCCGGACAGGTGGAGGCGCTGGGCGATCGCGGCGTTGGACCGGCCCTCCGCCATCAGTGCGAGCACTTCGCGTTCGCGCGGCGTCAGTTCGGCGAGCGGGCCGCGGCGCGGTTTCCCGGTCAGCAGGCGCGAGATCACCTGCGGGTCCATCGCGGTGCCGCCGCCGGCCACCCGGCGCACCGCGTCGATGAACTGGTCGTCGTTGAACACCCTGTCCTTGAGCAGGTACCCGACCGCGCCCTCGCCGTCGGCGAGCAGTTCGCGCGCGTAGAGCTGTTCGACGTGCTGGGAAAGCACGAGCACGGGGAAACCGGGGCGCTCCCGTCGCGCGGCGAGCGCGGCCTTCAGGCCCTCGTCGGTGTTCGTCGGGGGCAGCCGCACGTCGACCACGGCGACGTCCGGTTCGTGCTCGGCCAGTGCGGCGCGCAGTTCCGGGCCGGTCGCCACGGAGGCCACCACGTCGAAGCCGTAGGCGCTCAGCAGCCGCGCGAGCCCGGTCCGGAGGAGGTAGAGGTCTTCGGCGAGGACAACACGCACGGAACCTCCAGCGTCACGGTCGTGGGGCCGCCCGGCGGGCTCGCCACGGTCAGGGTGCCGTCAAAGGTAGCGAGCCGCCGCCGCACGCCGCGCAGGCCACCGCCTTCGCGATCGGCCGCGCCGCCGTGGCCGTCGTCGGTCACCCACGCGCGCAGCGTGTGTCCATTATGGACAAGGCCGACCGTGGCGTGGTCGGCGTCGGCGTGCTTGGCGACGTTCGCGAGCAGCTCGCACAGCGCGAAGTACACGGCGGCTTCGATCGGTGGCTCCGGCGCGCCAGGAAGATCCGCTTCGACGGTGACCTCGGCGGGCGTGTCGAGCGCGACCGCGCGCACGGCGTCGACGAGCCCGCGTTCGACGAGCACCGGCGGGTGCACTCCCCGGACGAGGTCGCGGAGGTCCTGCAACGCGGCCGCGGAGGTCTCCCTCGCTTCGACGACCAGTTCGCGCACCGCGGCCGGATCCGTGTCGAGAAGCCGTTCGACGGTGCGCAGCGTCATCCCGACGGCGACCAGCCGCGCCTGCGCGCCGTCGTGCAGATCCCGTTCGATGCGGCGGAGTTCGGCGGCCTGCGCGTCGGTGGCGTGCGCGCGGGTCTCGGTCAGTTCCTGCACGCGCTCGGCGAGCTGGGTGTTCCCGGTGGGCCCCAGCAGCGACTTCGCGAACAGGACCTGCGCGCGCAGCAGCGGCCCCGACACCGCGCCGCACCCGAAGGTGAGCGCGAGTCCTGCCGGGATCGCCAGCCACACCAGGCCGCCCATCCCGGAGGTCGGCCAGAGCACGGCGTCCCAGAAACCGGTGGGCGCGGCGTAGGGCTGGTGCCCGGTGACGAGGACCCACAGCGCGGGCCCGGCGAGGAAGCCGTAGCCGTACATCACGAGCGCGAACGGCAGCAAACCGCACAGCGCCGCCGCGATCGGGTTGAGCAGCATCCACACCAGGTCCCGCCAGGTGGCGGGATCGCCGAGCAGGTGGTGCACCCGGGTGCGCTGCTCGATGACCTCGGGCCCGCCGAAGGACCAGAACCGCAGGTTGCGGAGCCACTCCGGTTCGGGGGTGCGCCGGACGGGCCGCGCGCGGTAGGGCACGTCGATCGTGACACCGGCCCACACCTTCGCGCCGCGCCGGTAGCCGTTGGTCAGTTCCCTGCTGTTCTCGATCACCGATGTCGCGGTCGAAACGAGCCCGAAGAACAACCCCAGCAGCCCCAGCACGGTGATGAGCGCGGACAGCAGGGTCACCACGGACAGCCCGGCCAGCTCCAGGCCGAGCCGCCCCCGGTTCCCCTGCCGCCGCAGCCCGTCGCGCAGCCGCCGTGCCGTTCCCGCCATCCGCCTGAGTGTGCCCGAGGCGCACCCGGTGCCGCACTGGATCCGGGCACTTCGCGGGGGTGCACTTTCGTACACCCCGGCCGGGTTCCCAAGTGGATCCCGCGCGCCGCGGCCGGTTCCTAGGTTCGAGATCGACGAACGACGGAGGGAACCGTGATGACCGCACCGGCGGCGACGAAACAGGAAAAACGGGAAGCGTGGCGGAAACTCGGCGCGAACTGGGCGAGCGACGTGATCGTGCCGATCGGGCTCTACTACGCGCTGCGCGCACTGGACGTGAGCATCTGGTGGGCGTTGCTCGCGGGCGGGATCCTCCCGCTCTGGCGCACGGTCCGCACGTTCGCGAAGACCCGCACGATCGACCGGATCGGCGGGGCCGTGCTCGTGATGATGGTGTTCGGCACAGTGGTCTCGGTGTTCACCGGCAGCCCGCGGCTGCTGATGGCACGGGAAAGCTGGGGAACCGGCATCTTCGGCCTGTGGATCCTCAGCACCCTGCTCGGCGCGGGCGAGCCTTTCCTGCTCTCCGCGCTCTACCGCATCCTGCCCGCGTCGCAGTGCGAGCACTGGTGGGAGCAGTGGCGGACCAGCGCGCCGTTCCGCCGTGCGCTCCGGTGGATGACCGGGGCGTGGGGCATCGCGTTCGTGGCCGACGCGATCGCGCGCGTGGTGATGGCCTACACGCTGCCGCTGGACGTGGTGCCGGTGCTGAGCACGGTGCTTCTGATCGTCTTGCTGGTGGCGGTGCACTTCGCGGGCAAGCGAATGGCCCGGCGCGCCGGGATCACCCTCAACGGCAAGGAAAACGATGGCTGAGCCGGTGGTGCTGGTGACCGGTGGCGCGCGGGGGATCGGGGCCGCGCTGGCCCGCCACCACGCGGCGAAGGGGGCGACCGTGGTGATCGCGGACGTCGACGAGGGCGGAGCCGCCGTCGCGGACGAGACCGGCGGCGTGTTCGTCCACAGTGATGTGTCCACAGGGGACGGTACCGCCGCGGCGGTGCGGGCGGCGGAGGACCGGGGCGGGATCGCGGTGCTGCACCTCAACGCGGGCGTCCCCGGTGGCACGGCCTTCGGGGACGGCTTCGACACCGATCGCTACCGGCGGGGGATCGGCGTGAACCTGGACGCGGTCGTGTTCGGCATCCAGGCCGCCCTGCCCGGTATGCGGGCGCGCGGTGGCGGCGCGATCCTGGTGACCGCGAGCCTGGCCGGGCTGGCGATCTCGGGCGATGTCTTCTATGCGGCCGCGAAGCACGCGGCGATCGGCCTCGTCCGGTCGTGCGCGGCGACACTGGGGGAGTCGCCGATCACCGTGAACGCCCTGTGTCCTGGGTTCGTCAGGACGCCGATGCTCGAACCTTTCGTGCCATGGCTGGAGGAAGCGGGCGTGCTCGTGGCCGAACCGGCGCTCGTGTGCGAGGCGGCCGACGCGGTGCTCGCCTCGGGGCGCACGGGCGAAGCGTGGCCGGTGCAGGCCGGGCAGCCGTTCGAACCGTGGCGCTTCGGGCAGGTCGTGGTCAGCCGTTCTTCTTGAGGACGCGGTCGACGTAGGCCGAGATCGACGCGAGCGCCTCGTCGGAGGTCCAGATCTTTTCGACGCGGGCGTCGTCGCCCGACCGCTGCTCGCCGATGCGCTCGATGAACGGCCGGTGGATCTGCGCCTTGGTGTGGCCGAACGCGTCGGTCCCGACCGAGCCGAGGCGTTCGGCCACCTCGATCGCACGCGGCAGCACGGTGTCCTGATCGGACAGTTCGTCGGCGAGGCCGAGCCGGAGCGCGTCCTCACCGCCGTAGGTCTCGCCGAAGAAGGCGAGCCCGTGCAGGGCGCTCGTGCCGAACGCGCAGCGCAGGACTTCCAGCGCTGTCAACGGGAACGGGACGCCGACGAGCAGCTCGGTGACCCCGATCCTGGCGCGCTCGCGGGTGAGCACCCGGTGGTCGCAGGCGGCCGCGAGCACCGCGCCACCGGCGATCGCGTGCCCGTTCAGCGCGGCGACGACCGGGCGCGGGAAGTCGAAGACGGCGAGGAACGCGTCGGAGAGCGCGGGCAGGAATTCGCGGACGTAGCCGGGACCGCCGTCGTCGATGCGGCGCAGGTCGACCCCCGCGGAGAAGATGCCCTCGCCACCGGTGAGGACGACCGCGGTGCACGAGGAGGCCTGCAGTTCGTCGAACCGGGTGACCAGGTCGATGCACAGTTCGGTGTCGAGTGCGTTGGCCTTGCCGTGCGCCAGGTGCAGCACGGCGACCTCGCCGTGCGTTTCCAGCCGGGTCGTCATCGTTCCTCGCTTTCTCGCGGTGGTCCTTCGTCCGGAGCGTAGTGCCGTCAGAGCTCGTCGGCCCGGTCGTCACCGGTCACGACGAGCGCGGCGAGCGCCGCGACGCCGTCGGACAGGCGGGACAAGGAAAACTCGCCCGCCAGCGCCTTGCGCTGTTCCGCGGCGAGCGGGGCGAGCAGCAGGTGCGCGAACAGGTCGGCGTCGCCGCCCGGCCGCGCTTCCCGCAGCAGCAGAGCGACGTGCTGGTGCCAGAACGCGTACGCGCCGATCCGGTACCGCGCGCCCGCGCTCGCGGTCTCGGACATGTGCACGAGGTCGAGGTTGGCGTCGAGGAACTCCGCGTAGGCGCGGAGGAAGGCGACGAGCCGCGCCCCGGCGGGCGCGCCGGGCCCGAGCGGCGGGCCGCCGCGGATCGCGGCCTCCTGCAGCTCGGCCTCGCGTGCGCCGAGCAGCTCGGCGGCCAGTCCCGACTTGTCGCCGAACCGGCGGAACACGGTGCCCTTGCCGACCCCGGCTTCGGCCGCGATCTGGTCCATCGACACCGCGTCGACACCGTGCGCGGCGAAGAGCCGTTCCGCCGCTTCGACGATCCGTTCGCGGTTGCGCGCCGCGTCGGCGCGCTCCTTCGGCGGCTTCCTGCCGACGTGCAGGATCTCATCGCTTGCATAACCGGACTGCGGTCCGTTAATGTCGTCCATCAGATACGGACTATAGTCCACTTACTCGGAGGATGGTTCTGATGACGGAGTTGATCAGCAGGGAAGACCTGCGCGCGGCCATCGACGCGGGCACGGTCACGGTGGTCGACGCACTCGGCGGCGACTACTGGGCGAAGCAGCACCTGCCCGGCGCGGTGCCCCTCGTCGCGGCCGATGTGGCCGCGCGGGCGCCGGAACTGCTGCCGGACAAGGACGCGCTGATCGTGACGTACTGCTCGAACCCCGCCTGCGGCAACAGCCAGGCCGTGGCCTCGAAACTGGAAAACCTCGGCTACACCGCGATTCGCAAGTACCGGGAAGGAATCGAAGACTGGTCCGGCGCCGGTCTGGCGCTGGAATCCGCGTGACGCGGAAAAGTTGAGCCCCTGATGGCCACCTTGACGGCACTGGCTGCCGTCAAGGTGGCCATCACGGCATGGAGCGACCCGTCCTGCTCAGCTCGTGATGTCCTTCGTGGCGAACCGGCGACCGGCCAGCAGCAGGAACACCGCGGCGTAGATGGTCGACGAGAGCAGGCCGCTCGCCATGTTCGCCCAGTCGATGTCGGTGGCGATGAGATCGATCCAGGCGAACGAAAAGTGCGTCGGGAGGTAGTCGCGCAGGCCTTCCAGCGCGGTGATCTGGTCGAGGATCTGCGAAAGGATCGCGACCAGCACCGCGCCACCGACCGCGCCGAGCGGGGCGTCGGTCGAGACGCTCAGCAGCAGCGCGAGCCCGGCGACCCAGGCCAGCTGCACGATGACGTACAGCGTCGCCATCGCGATCGCCAGCAGACTGTCCGGAAAGGACACCGCGTCGCCGGTGGGGCTGATCGCGTCGCCCGCGCCGTAGAAGAGCACGCCGACACCGAGCGAGACGAGTGGCAGCAGCACGAGCGCGGCGGCCGAGAGCAGCCCGGACACGATCGTCTTCTGCCGCAGCACCCGGTGCCGCGGCACCGGGATCGCCAGCAGGTACTTCAGGCTCGACCACGACGACTCGCTCGCGATGGTGTCGCCGAAGAACAGCGCGACGATCATCGGCAGCAGGAACGTGCCCGACACGAACAGCGCCAGCACCACGAAGTTCGGCGCGCTCGCGGTCGCCAGGTCGACGAAGCCGCCCGAGCGCCGGTTCGGGCTGGACTGCCCGATCGAGAACGCCACCACCAGGATGAACGGCAGCACCGCGACGAACCCGAGCACGAGCTGCGTGCGCCGCCGCTTGAGCTGGCGCCGCAGTTCGACGCCGAGCCGCAGCGTGCGCCCCGCCCGGTAGCCCGCGACCGCGCCGTCGGGCCCGATCTCGGTCGGCTCGTGCTCGGCAGCCTCGGTCAGCTCGTCGAGCGCTGCGGGATCGGTGTGCACCCCGTGGTCCAGCACCGCGTTCTCGGCGTGTTCCTTCTTGCTCATGGCTCCTCCGCTGGGAAAAGCACGTCGTCGCTGCTCATGTCGTGTCCTCACCGACCAGTTGGAGGAACGCGTCTTCCAGGCGCCGCCGCGGACCGGCCTGCGAGACCGAAACCCCGGCGCGCACCAGTGCCGTCACGGCGTCCGCCCTCGGCAGCCCGTCGAGATCGGCGTGCACGAGATCGCCTTCGACGTCCACATCGGACACTCCGGCCACCCCGCGCAGCGCGGCCGCGGCTTCGGCGGGGCGGTCCACCCGGAACGTCGCCTCGCCACCGGCCGCGACGATGTCGCCGACCTCGCCGGAGGCCACCAGGCGCCCGCGGTGCATGACCACGACGTGCGTGCAGGTCTGCTCGACCTCGGCCAGCAGGTGGCTCGAGACGACGACCGTGCGGCCCGTCGCGGCGTAGCGCTGGAGCACCTCGCGCATCTGGTGGATCTGCGGCGGGTCGAGCCCGTTGGTCGGTTCGTCGAGCACGAGCAGCTCCGGCAGGCCGAGCATCGCCTGCGCGATCGCGAGCCGCTGCCGCATGCCCTGGCTGTAGGTGCGGACCTTGCGGCGCACCGCGTCGCCGAGGCCCGCGATCTCCAGCGCCTCGGCCACGTGGGCCTTCTCGTCCGGCCGCCCGGTGGCGTCCCAGTACAACCGGAGATTGGCTTCGCCGGACAGGTGCGGCAGGAAACCCGAACCCTCCACAAAGGACCCGATACGGGAAAGCACCGGCGCGCCAGGGAAAATCGTGTGCCCGAACACCTTGATCTCGCCCGCGCTCGGCGTGATCAGGCCCATCAGCATGCGCAGCGTGGTGGTCTTGCCCGCGCCGTTCGGCCCGAGCAGGCCGAGCACCTGCCCCGGCTCCACCCGGAAGGACAGGTCGTTCACCGCGGTCAGGCCACCGGGGTAGGACTTCGTCAGCCCGGTGATCACCAGCGGCACCGTGGCCAGTTCCTCGTCGACGCGGTGCGAACGGCGGCGCCGGAACGCCGCGACGAGCGCGATCACGACGGCGGCGAGCAGGATGCCCGCGATCCCCAGCACCTTCCCGACCGGCCAGCCGGTGCTGACCGCGCGCCCCGGCACCACCGGCACCGAGACCGCGGGCGCGCCGGCGAGCCCGATCCGGTACGCGGCCGCGGTCGTCGACCCGGCGTAGGACTGGTCCGTGGTGCTGACCGAAAGCTGCAGCGCGTGGCCCGATTCGACGGGCCGCACGATCGCGGGCAGCGTCACCGGCACCTCGCGGGGCGAGCCGTCGGCTGGCAGGCCGGTGACCCTGATCGGCGCGAGGGTGTTCGACGGCAGCGTGCGCGCACCGTCGGGGCCGACGTCGTAGAGCTTCACGAACAGGACGGCTTCGCCGGGAGCCGTGCCGCCCGACGGCTGCGCCGACACGGTGAGCCGGACCGTCGAAGCGCCCGCGACGAGCAACTGCGCGCCGAGCGGGGCCGAGGTGAACCGCGCGGACTGGCCGGGCTGGTCGATCCCGAAAAGCCCGGCCAGCCGGGAAGAACTGCTCGCGATGCCGTTGAGGCCCGGCATCCCGCTGACCGCGGCGGGGCTCCCGCCGGGCGGGTTCACCACGGTCTGCGGCGGCCCGGACAACGCCACGTCGCGGCGTTCGGTCGTGCCGGAAGCGAGCCCCGGATAGGCCGGTGCTTCCACGCTGCGCACGGACGGCGCGCCGTTGGCGCGCAGCGTGCCCTGCACGTCGTAGCGGAACCCGGTGCCGGGATCGGCGCCCGTTCCGGTGAGGTGGAAGGAAAGCCAGTCGCCGATCGAGGCGCGCAGCTTCGGGCCGGGCTGCCCGCCGTCGTGGCCGCCGGGGTACCAGATGGTCTTCACCTTGCCGCCCGCCGCGGTGATCTGGCGCGCGGTCGCGTCGGACTGGTCGAGCCCGAACAGGGTGTCGTTCTCGCCCTGCACCAGCAGGGTCGGCGCGGTGATCCGGTTCGTCACCGAAACGGGCGAAACCCGGTGCAGCAGATCGGCGGTGCGCTGGCTCATGCGTCCCGTGGTGGCGAGTTCGGTGTAGGCGGCGCAGGCGTCCGCGGTGAACCGCCCGCACGGGTCCCCCGATCCCGGCCTCGGCGAACCGGCCTGGGCGGGCGGGGGAACCGGGACCGAGGCGCCGCCGCCCTGCGCGCCGCTCGCGCCCGACTGCGAGCTTTCACTGGTCTGCTGGCCGGGTTCCGGCGCTTCGTTCCCGGTGCCGCCGCCGGTTCCGCCCAGCCCGGCCGCACCGGATCCGGCGGAGAAGAAGATGCCAGCCCACGCCTTCTTGAACACCCCGTCGGGGGCGAACGCGCCCGCCGCCGGGGTCGGCGCGCCGGGGCCTGCCGCGTTCGGCACCAGGCCCTGCGCGAGATCGTTGTAGGTGATCACCGGCGCGATCGTGTCGACGCGCTTGTCCGTGCCCGCCAGTAGCAACGCCAGCGCCCCGCCGTAGGAACCGCCGGTGACACCGACGCGCGGATCGCCGTCGCCGTCCTTGATCACGTCCGGACGCGCGGCGAGCAGGTCGAGCAGGCGCTGCGCGTCGGCGACCTCGTAGCGGGGGTCGTTGAGCGAGATCTTCCCGGTGCTGCGGCCGAATCCGCGCGCCGAATAGGTCAGCACGACGAATCCGCGCCTGGCCAGTTCTTCGGCCTGCGTCCGCACGCTGTTCTTGTCGCCGCCGAAGCCGTGCGGGAGCAGCACGGCCGGCGCGGGGGACGCGCCGGGCTTGTACAGCGTCGTGTCGAGCTGGATCCGGTCGGCGGAGCCCGGTGCGGCCGGGACGGGCACCATCGCGTCCTCGGTGGCGACCGGCGGCGCGTCGCGGCCGGAGCGGACCCAGACCACGCCGGCACCGGCCAGCACGACGAGCACGAGCGCGAGCGTCAGCAGCTTGCCGCCGCGCGTGCGGGGGAGCGGGATTCGGGGCACGGGTTGACCGTATGTGACCTTTCCTGAGAACTTCCCATGGGTGGCGCAGCGGAGCGCGCACTCAGCGTCGACAGCGGCACCGGAAACAAGGGCCGTTCGCCTGACGTGACCGAAGTTACGCCGGGCATCCTGGTGACGCGGGTGACCCCGGCTGGCGTTCGGGGCGCTGAGCAGTCAAAATGGACATCGCTGTGAGGGGAGTATTCCTCCGCGGCGGTGTCGTCAGCACGGCTGCCCCTGGGCGCCCGGCACCGTCGGCCGGTCCCGCACCGGCGGAAGAGACCTCCGGTTAGTTGCTGCTGCGCACTATCCGGAGGTTTCGTTTCATGACTGTTCCCCTGTGGTTGTGGGTCGCCACGGTCGGTGGCCTGCTCGCGCTCATCGCGCTCGACCTCGTCATCGTCGACCGGAAGCCGCACGAGGTCACCACGGGTGAGGCAGCTCGCTGGGTCATCTTCTACATCTCGTGCGCGGTGCTGTTCGGGATCGGGCTGTGGTTCTTCGCCGGGCACCACCCGGCGATCGAGTTCTTCACCGGGTACATCACCGAGTACTCGCTCAGCGTGGACAACCTGTTCATCTTCATGATCATCATGGCCTCGTTCAAGGTGCCCGCGATCCACCAGCACCGGGTGCTGCTGGTCGGCATCCTGCTGGCGCTGGCGATGCGGAGCGTGTTCATCGCGGTGGGCGCCGCGCTGATCGCGCAGTTCGTCTGGGTGTTCTTCCTCTTCGGCGCGATCCTGGTGTGGACGGCCGTGAGCATGGTCCGCAACAAGGACGAGGACGAGGAGTACGAGGAGAACGCGGTCACCCGCCTGGTGCGCAAGGTCTTCCCGGTCACCGAGGACTACGTCGGCCACAAGTCGTTCGTGAAGCGCGACGGCAAGCGGTGGATCACCCCGATGTTCGTGGTGATCGTGGCGATCGGCTCGGCCGACCTGCTCTTCGCCGTCGACTCGATCCCGGCGATCTTCGGCATCACGCAGGACGCGTTCCTGGTGTTCACCGCCAACGCGTTCGCGCTGATGGGCCTGCGGCAGCTCTTCTTCCTGCTCGGCGGCCTCGTTTCGAAGCTGGTCTACCTGTCCTACGGCCTCGCGGTGATCCTCGGCTTCATCGGCGCCAAGCTGTTCCTGCACGCCCTGCACGAGTACGACGCCGTGCCGGACTGGCTCGACATCAACAACTGGGTGTCCCTCGGCGTCATCGTCGTGGTGCTGACCATCACCACGGTCGCGAGCCTGATGAAGGCCAAGCGGGACCCGGAATCCGTGCACGCCAACGGACTCGACCTGCACGCCGAAGCACCCGAGGAACGAGAAGACGCCCGGTGATCCCGTGCCGGTAGGGTCGGCCGGTGCGTCCATCGGATCTCGAACTGCTGGCGGTACCGGGGCGGCTGGCGCTGCGCGGTGAACTCCTGCTGGCCGCGGTTTCGCGGCCCTGCCTGGACACCGATCGCTACACCGGGACGGTGCGCAGGATCGGTTTCGACGGCACGGACCGGGCTTGGACGCACGGCGACCACGATTCGGCGCCGTCGATCTCACCGGACGGCCGGTGGGTCGCGTTCCTCCGCCGCACCGGCGGAGACCCGGCCCAGCTGCACGTGATGCCGTCCGACGGCGGCGAGGCGCGGCGGCTCACCGGCCTCCCGCTCGGCGCGGGCGAGCCGGTGTGGGCGCCGGATTCGCGGCGGATCGCCTTCACCGCGCGGATCCCGGAACCGGGGCGCTACGGCACCGCGGATTCCTCCGGCGAATCCGTCGCGGCGGAGGCGGAGGCACCGCGGCTCATCACCCGGCTCGATTACCGGCTCGACGACATCGGGTTCCTCGGCGACCGGCGGCTGCGGCTGTTCGTGGCCGACGTGTTCGACGGGGCCACGACGGCGGGGCCGTCCCTGGGCGCGGAAGCGCTCACCGACGGCGAAGCCGATGTCGAGCACCCGGTGTGGACCCCGGACGGCGAGCGGGTGCTCGTCGTCGCGGGGCGCGACTGGGGAAGGGAAGACGGCGATCAGTGCGACGTCTACGCGATCCCGGCCGCGGGCGGCGCGCCGGAGCTGGTCGTGCGGATGCGCGGTTACGCCGAACGGCTGTGCGCCGACGGCGGGTCGCTTTTCTTCTACGGCACCGAGTTCTCCGGTCCCGGGACCGAGATCCGCAACGTCGGGCTCTTCTCCGCGTCACTGCCGGAGCCGGGTTCCGTCGCCGAGGCGCGGCGGCTCACCGACGCCGAGACCGTCGACTGCGATCCCGCCGCGGGGCCGCCGGTGCCCCTCGGCGACGACCTGCTGGTCGCCGTCCGCACCCGGGGCGCCGTCGAGCTGCGCGCCGTCCCGCGCACCGCGGCCGGGACCCGTCTCGACGGGCTCCGGCTGCTCGGCGGCGAGCGTGCGAGGGTCACCGCGTTCGCCGCGGACGGGCGCCGGGTCGCCGCCGCGATCACGGCCCCGGACTCGCGCGGCGACGTCTGCCTGCTCGGCTCCGGCCCGCTCACGGACTGGTCGAAACCCTTGCGGGACAAGGGAATCCGCCCGCTGACCGAGCTGACGGCGACCTCCGCCGACGGGTATCCCGTGCACGGCTGGCTGGTGCTGCCCGAAGGCGACGGCCCGCATCCGGTGCTGCTGGTGGTGCACGGCGGGCCGTTCGCCGACTACGGCTGGGGCCTGTTCGACGAGGCGCAGGTGTACGCCTCCGCGGGGTACGCGGTCGTGCTTCCGAACCCGCGCGGTTCCGCGGGCTACGGCGAGTCGCACGGCCGCGCGATCCTGCACGCGCTCGGCACCGTCGACGCCGACGACCTGCTGGCCCTGCTCGACGCGGCGCTCGAGCGGCCAGATCTCGACCGCGGCCGGACCGGCGTGATGGGCGGGTCCTACGGCGGGTTCATGACCGGCTGGCTCGCCGCGCACCACGGCGGGCGGTTCCGCGCCGCGTGGAGCGAGCGCGCGGTCAACGCCTGGGACTCGTTCACCGGCAGCTCGGACATCGGCTGGAAGTTCGCCCGCTGCTACGTCGGCGACGATCCGGCCGAGCAGCGCGCCCGCAGCCCGCTCACGCACGCGGACCGGATCGGCATCCCGTTCGCCGTGGTGCACTTGGAACTCGACTGGCGGTGCCCGGTGGAACAGGCGCAGCGCATGTTCGTCGCGCTCAAGCGCGCCGGTACCGAAACCGAGCTGCTGCTGTTCCCCGGCGAAGGGCACGAGCTGAGCCGCTCCGGCAGCCCGCGCCACCGCCTCCAGCGCTTCGAAGCCGTGCTCGACTGGTGGTCAAGGCACCTTTAGCTAGTCCAGCAGGACGTAGTTCAGCTCGGCGCACACCCTGCCGAGCGGGACGTCGAGGCCGGGGTGGTCGAGCGAGAGCAGCACGTCCGGCTCGACGGGCAGCGCCGCGCCTGCCGGCGGGTCCCACAGGCACAGCGCGGGGCCACCCGAATCCATCGAAGACCGGTACCAGAGCCCGTCGAGATCGCTGAAGGCCGAGCGGATCGCGCGCGCCCACGCCTGCGTGATGCGCTTGGGGCCGCTCGAAATCTCCTGCGAGGCGCCGACCCTGGTCGGCCACAGCCCGGACAGGTCCAGCAGCCGCAGCGTCCTGGTCGGCCGCACCACCACCAGCCGGGGGCCGCGCGTCCTGCGGTCGACCGTGGACGTCGTCTGGTACACCTCGGCGACGCTCGTGCGCACGGTGAGCCCGAAGTAGAGCACTCCGTTACCGGGGTCGGTGACCGGCTTTCCCCCTCGCGCGGGGTGCTGCTGGTCGAACCGGCCGTGCGGAAGCGGGCCGGTGTAGCGGAACGAGTTCCACTGCTGCGGATGGTTGCCGTGCGCGGTGAAGATCCGCACCAGCCTGGTCCCCGGGTGCACCGCCACGACGTCCTCGGTGCGGTTCAGCTCGTTGACCAGGACGGCGCGAGAAGGCGGCAGGGGGAGCCTTGCCATTCGTGCTGTTACCTGTTTCTCGTGATCTTGGGCCGGGTGGACAGCTTAGAAGGGCGTGCCCAGAACCTCCACCAGTGCCACGACGGCCTCCGGGTCGCCGCCCGCGAGCAGCCACTGCCGCGGGGTCGCCGGACGCTCGTTGATCACGAGGTCTTCCTGCGGTGTGCTCATGAACGCGGCCACCACGAGCGCTGGCTGGTCCGCGGGCACCGCCGCCAGCACCACCTCGAGGCCCGGCAGCACCCCGCTGCCGGTGAACTGCCACGACGGCAGCCGCCACCCGCTCTGGTCCTTCCAGCCGGTGAGCCTGCCCTCGGACAGCTTGTGCCGGACGCGGCTGCGGTCGACGCCGAGGTTCTTGGCCACCTCGTTCGCGGTGAGCGAGGATTCGGCGAACACCGCGTGCGCGGCCACCGTCCTGGCCCGGAAGTCCGCTTCGTCCTCTTCGTAGGGGGAAAGGTCCAGCCCGACGTCGGTCAGCGCGGCGCGCGTGTCGGACGGGAAGAACTCCGCGGGGTTGGGCGCCAGCGGGGACAGCCTGCGCGCGGCATCCTCCACGAGAGTGAGGAACTCGGTGGCATCCACTCGGAGCCCTGCCTTCGCGAGCACGTTTTCCAGCGCCATAGTCATGCCGCTCAGACTAGCTCGCGTGTGCGGGTTCGTGCGATTCCTGACCGCAAATGTGGGTGAATTCACCAAAGATCGACACGTAACGCACATAATCAAACACATGCTGTAGGCGACCGTCGGTCAGTCTGCCCTGCTCAGGTGGTGTTGTCCAGGGTCGAAGGGACTTTCCCGGCCACTTCTTCCAGTGTCCCATTCCGGCGCGGGTACTGGCATGTCACGAGCCTGCTCCGATCCGGCGGTCGGAGGTCGAAAGTGGTCGTGTGCGCACCGCGTGCTCGGTACAGTGCGGGCCGTACGCGGGCTTCGCGGGCCGTGGCGCACCTGGGTAAAGAACCCGATCGGGTGATGCTTGACACGTCGTCCAGGTCACTCTAGCTTTCTCGGGTAATCGATTTCTCGGGTGTTCACGAAGGTACGGGACCTTCAGCGCACGCCGGGACGCCGACCGTCGCCAACGAAGGATGCGGATGGACAGTGAGGCTGCGGGGGGTGCCGCGCTGGTCGAGATGGCCGGGATCAGCAAGGCCTACGGCGGGGTGCGGGCGGTCTCCGGGGTGGACTTCACCGTGCTGGAAGGCGAAGTGCACGCGCTGCTCGGCGAGAACGGCGCGGGCAAGTCGACCCTGATGAAGGTGCTCTCCGGCGAGGTCGGCGGCTACGAGGGCGAGATCAGGGTCTCCGGCGAGCCGGTGCACTTCACCCGTCCCGTCGACGCCCAGCGCGCCGGGATCGCGATGATCCACCAGGAGCTCGACCTGGTGCCCGCGCTGTCCGTGGCCGAGAACGTCTTCCTCGGCAGGGAGCTCAAGACCCGGTACGGCGTGGTCGACCGCGGCCGCATGGTCGCCGAGACCGGCGAGCTGCTCGACCGCGCCGGGGTCGCGCTCGACCCCCGCCGCCCGATCGACCAGTTGCGGACCGGGGAGCAGCAGCTGGTCACCATCGCCAAGGCGCTCTCGCTCGACGCGCGGATCCTGATCATGGACGAGCCGACCTCCGCGTTGTCCTCGCACGAGGTCGAGCAGTTGTTCACGGTGATCGCCGAGCTGCGGCGGGGCGGCGCGGGGATCGTCTACATCTCGCACCGGATGGACGAGATCGGCCGGGTCGCCGACCGGGCGACGGTGCTGCGCAACGGTTCCGTCGTCGCCGAGTTCGACGCGCGCGCGATGACCGCGGCGCAGGCTTCCGAGGCGATGGTCGGCAGGCCGGTGCACCTCATGTTCCGCACCGAGGCCGAGCCGGACAGCGCGCACCTTGCCGACGAGGACGACGGCGACGACCTGCTGCGGGTCGAAGACCTGGAGGTGCGGCAAAAGCGGCCGAAGCCGGGCCGTCGCGATCCCGCGGGCATTTCCCTCCGGGTGCGGCGGGGCGAGATCGTCGGGCTCGCCGGGCTGCTCGGCGCCGGGCGCACCGAACTGCTGGAAACCCTCTACGGCGTCGGATCGGGCAGGCCCACCGGCGGCCGGATCCTGTTGGACGGCAAGGAGATCGCGCCGTCGGGGCCGAGACAGGCGCTCAAGCTCGGCATCGCGTTCCTCCCCGAGGACCGCCGGATCGCCGGGCTGTCGCTGGAGCACTCCGTGCTGGCCAACACCGTACTGTCCATTGTGGAACGGATCGCGCGGCTGGGCGCGGTGCCGAGGGCGAAGGAGCGCGCGCTGGCCGCCGAAACCACCGAACGGCTCGGCGTGAAACTCGCGTCGCTGGCCAGCCCGGTCGGCTCGCTGTCCGGCGGGAACCAGCAGAAAGTGGTGCTGGGGCGGAACTTGCTGACCGAACCGTCGCTGCTGCTGCTCGACGAACCGACCCGCGGGGTGGACGTCGGGGCGAAGGCCGAGATCTACCGCCTGCTCGGCGAAACCGCGAGCCGCGGCGTCGGCGTGCTGCTCGCCTCGTCCGAGCCAGCCGAGCTGATCGGCGTGTGCGACCGCGTGATCGTCCTGCAGGACGGGCGCAGCGTGCAGGAGATCGACACCGCTTCCGGCAGCGAAGCCGATCTCCTCGCCGCGTCGATGGGAGAAGGAGCCGTGAGCGAAGAACTGGGTGAGAGGGCATGACCGAGCAGACCAAGCAGGGCCCCGGCCCGTCCACCGTGCTGGACCCCGAGCTGAAGCGGACCCGCGGCACCGATCTCGTCTCCATCGTGTTCCGCTTCCAGAGCGTGTTCGCACTGGTCGTGGTGTTCATCGCGGCCATCGTGTTCTCCCCGGTCAAGAACGGCGACCTGGTCTTCCTCGACCCCGACAACCTGTTCGGCGTGGTGCGGGCGACCTCGGAGACCGGGATCCTCGCCGTCGGCATGACACTGGTGATCCTCATCGGCGGGATCGACCTGTCCGTCGGCTCCGTGCTCGGGCTCGCTAGTGTCGGTGCCGCCGTGCTCCTCGTCAACAACGACTTCGGCCTCGTGCCCGCGGTGCTGATCGTGCTCGCCATCGGGCTCGTGTTCGGCCTGCTGCAGGGCGTGGCGATCGCGAAGTTCGGCATCCAGGCGTTCATCGTGACCCTGGCGGGCATGCAGATCGCGCGGGGGCTCGCCAGGATCTGGTCCGGCGGGCAGGGCATCACCATCACCTACGGCGATGGCGCGAACCAGGCGCCGTTGACCTTTTCCCTGCTCGGCGAGCGCACCTTCAACGGGCTCGTGCCGATCCCCGCGCTCATCTTCATCGTGGTCGCCGCGCTCGCCGTCGTCCTGCTGCGGGTCAGCGCGTTTTCGCGGCACATCTACGCGATCGGCGGCAACGAGAAGGCCGCGAGGCTCTCCGGTGTGCCGGTCACCCGCGTGAAGATCCTGGTGTTCGGCATCTGCGGGCTGCTCGCCGCGCTCGCCGGGATCGTGCACGCGGGCCAGCTGAACTTCGGCGGCCCCAACGACGGTGCCATGTACGAACTCGACGCCATCGCCGCCGTGGTGATCGGCGGCACCAGCCTCACCGGCGGCAGGGGATCGGTCGTCGGCACCGTCGCCGGTGCGCTGCTCGTCTGGGTGCTCCGGAACATCCTGGCGCTCAACAACATCGACTCCAACATCCAGCTGCTCATCATCGGGCTGGTGATCGTGCTCGCCGCGGGCCTGCAGCGCTTCCGCCCGGAATCCGCGGGCTGAGCACGCCTACTTCGCCTACTTCGCCTACTTCGCTGACCGACAAGAAGGGAACTGCCATGACAGTGCGGACACGGAGGGTGGTCGTCGGCGCCGCGCTGGCGGCCTGCGCCCTCGTCGCGACTTCGGCCTGCGGCACCACGAGCGAGAACTCGGGTGCCCCGAAGAGCGGTGGCCAGCAATCGGCGCCGAAGAAGTGCGGCAAGGACGGCAGCTACACCATCGGGATGAGCCAGGCCAACGTCGCCGAGCCGTACCGCCAGCGGATGGATGACGACATCAGGGCCGCCGCCGCGGGCATACCGCAGTTCAAGGTCAACTTCGCCGACGCGGCGCAGGACAACTCGAAGCAGGTCGAGCAGGTGAAGACCTTCCTGACCCAGCAGATCGACCTGCTGATCATCAGCCCGAACGAGGCGACCCCGCTGACCAACGTGGTCAAGGAGGCCTTCAACAAGAACATCCCGGTGCTGGTGCTCGACCGCAAGGTCGACGGCGACGCCTACACCTCGTTCATCGGTGCCAACAACACCGACATCGGCAAGCAGGCGGGCGAATTCGTCGGCACGAAGCTCCTGCCCAGCGGCGGCAAGATCGCCGAGATCCGCGGCCTCGCCGGATCCACCCCGGCCAAGGAGCGCGCCGACGGCTTCCAGCAGGGCATCGCGGGCAAGAACATCGACATCGTCGCCACCGCCGACGGGGACTGGCTGCGCGACAAGGGCCAGGCACAGGCCGACGCCGTGCTCAAGGCGCACCCCGACATCCAGGCCATCTACTCGCAGAACGACCCGATGGCCGAGGGCGCCAGGATCGCCGCGACCAACGCGGGCAAGCCCGATCTCAAGATCATCGGCATCGACGGCCTCCCCATCGACGCGGGCGGGATCAAGGCCGTCGAAGCGGGCCGCCTTTCGGCGACCTTCGTCTACCCGACCGGCGGCAAGGAAGCCGTCGCCGCCGCGAAGACGCTCCTCGTCGACTGCGGCAAGGTCGAGAAGACCCAGACCCTGCCGACCCGCCTGGTCACCAAGGAAAACGCCGCCCAGGTCTACGCCGAAATGAACAAGCAGGGCTAGCCTTCCGGTCGCCTCGAAGGCGGCTCCGGTAGGGGGCGTCCGTGCTGGCAGGGGCTTCTGCTGTCTCGGCGGGGATCCGGTGATGCGCCGAAAGATGCTCCTATAGAGGGGGCGGGTCGTGTATGTCGCCGAAGGCTCCTCTTGGGCGGTCTGTGTCAGGATCTCGGCCCTCGCGGCGGGCTGCCGGGCGCCCCGAAGGTGGCTTTCAGGGCATCCAGCGCCCCGAAGGTCACCTTCGGGGCATGCGCAGCCCTGTCCGCGCGTGAGCGAGGGCCGAGAAAGTGGCGCTAGGGTCCCCGAAGGTGGCCTTCGGGGACCTCCGCCGCCGATCATCGTGCCGCGCACCCGACATCACTGTGACGTTCGGGGAATCCAGCGCCCCGAACGTCACAGTCGGGGCGCTCCGGGATCCCTTGCGCTGCCCGGGATCCATCCCCTTCGCCGCCGGATCCACCGCGCTCCCGGCCCTCGCGGCTGGCGCGGCGGAACCGCGTTCAGGCAGTTCGGGAGGAGCTGCCGCGCGGGATGAGGCGGGCGGCGAGGGTGGCCGACGTGGTTTCCCGCGTGTTGTCGCCGATCCGCGCGAGCAGTAGCTGCGCGGCCCTGGTGCCGATGTCGTAGGCGGGCTGCGCGACGACCGTCAGCGGCGGGTCCACCAGTGTCGCCCACGGCGCGTCGTCGAAGGCGACCACGCCGATGTCCCGTCCGAGCCGCAGCCCGCGCTCGGCGAGCACTTCCAGCACGCCGACGGCCATCGTGCTGTTCGCGACGAGCAGCGCGTCCGGCCGCGGCGTCAGCTTCAGCAGGTCCGCGGTGGCCTCGGCGGCACCGGTCGCGCGGTATTCCGCGCGCCGCACCAGTTCGTCGTCCGCGTCGCTGCCGGGCAGGGCGTCCCGGTAGCCCGCGAGCCGGTCGTCGGCGGTGCGGACCCCGGCGGGCCCGGTCAGGCAGGCGATGCGCCGGTAGCCCGCGGCGAGGAGGTGTTCGGTGGCCTGCTTCGCGGCGAGCCGGGTGTCGACGAGCACCTGGTCGCCCGCCTCCGTGGTGAGCGGGCGGTCGACCGCCACCACCGGGGTCCCACGCTGGCTCAGCACCTGGACGCTCGTGGACGCGCCGGTGGGGGAGAGCACCACACCCGCGACGCGCTCCTGGAGCGCCACGTCGATGTAGCGGCGCTCCTTTTCCGCGTTCTCGTCGGAGTTGCACAGCACCACCGAGTACCCGGCGGTCTGCGCGACGTCCTCGACGCCGCGCGCGATCGCGGTGAAGAACGGGTTCTCCACGTCCGAGATAATCAGCGCCAGCACCGCGGTCTCCTGGCGGCGCAGGTTGCGGGCGAGGCCGTTCGGGTGATAGCCGAGCTCGGTCGCCGCGGCCTGCACGCGCGCGGCGAGCGCGGGGTCCACAGTGGACTTGCCGTTGAGCGCGCGGGACACCGTGGCGGTCGAAACACCGGCGCGTTCCGCCACATCGCTGATGGTCGCCACGGCGACCTCCCCTCATCCTCCGCCACCGAACCTCCCCGGTGACGACCAGCGGCCCTGAAGGCCATCGGCAGCCTATTGACACTGCCCACCGTGCAGAATAGCGTCTCGGGTAAACGATTACTCGCCCTGTTCGCGACCTTGGCTGCCTGGAGGACTCGTGGCCCGTATCGGTGTGCTCAGTATTTCCGATGGCCGTGATCATGTGCACGCGCGCAATGCCGAGTTCATCCAGTCCAAACAGGACAGACTCGTGCGCACCCTCGAGGCGGCCGGGCACGAGGTGGTGACCGGCGCCGATCTGGTCGCCACCAACGCGGTGGCCGGCTCCGCGGCACGAGGGATCGCCGCGGCGGACGTCGACCTCACGATCTTCTACTACGCGGTGTGGAGCTTCCCGCACTTCACCATGCTGGCCGCGGACGCCACCCGCAGCCCGCTGGTGCTCGTCGCCAGCACCGACCCCACCGAGCCCGGTCTCGTCGGCATGCTCGCCGCGGGCGGCGCGCTCGACCAGATCGGCAGGGAGCACACCCGCCTCTGGGGCGCCCCCGACGACGCGGAGCTGGCCGAGCAGGTCGGCGCGCACGCGCGCGCCGCGGCGGCGGTGGCCTCGCTGCGGGGCTCGACGTTCGGCCGGTTCGGCGGCCGCCCGATGGGCATGAACACCGCGGTCGCCAACACCGACCAGTGGATGCGCCAGTTCGGTGTCGACGTCGAGGAGATCGACCAGTACGAGCTGGTCCTGCGCGCCGAGAAGGCGGACCCCGGCGAGGCGGCCAAGGCACGCGAGTGGATCGAGGCGCACGCGGCGGGCGTGCACTACGACGGCAAGAAGCTCACCCCGGAACTGCTCGAACGGCAGATCCGCTCGTACCAGGCGATCCGCGACATCATCGCCGAGCGGAACCTGGACTTCTCCGGGATCAAGGCCCAGCCCGAGCTGACCGAGCACTTCGCGACGATGGACGTCACCGAGGCCTTCCTCAACGACCCGTACGACTGGAACGGGCCGAAGGACGTGCACATCACCGCCACCGAGGCGGACATGGACGGCGCGCTGACGATGCAGCTGATGCACAAGATCTCCGGCACGCCGGTGCTCTTCGCCGACGTCCGGCACTACCACGGCGACCGCGACATCTGGGACCTGTGCAACTCCGGTCAGCACGCCACCTGGTACGCCGCGCGCAGCGACGACCCGGCGGAGAACCTCGCGAAGGTCAACTTCTACCCCGAGGTGTTCTTCTTCCCGGCGGGCGGCGCGTCGGTGCAGCACATCGCGGCGCCGGGCGACATGACGCTCGGCAGGCTCACCCGCGAGGCGGGGGAGTACCGGCTGCAGCTCATGCTCGGCGAGTTCGAAAGCTACGACGACGCCACGAACGAGGAGCTGATCCGGCAGTCCACTCCGGAATGGCCGCACGCCTTCACCCGGCTCGACGTCCCCGGCGAGGTGTTCCTGTCGAAGTTCGGCGCGAACCACATCCACGCGATCCCCGGCGACCGCCGCGCCGAGCTGCGCGCCGCGGCGAAGCTGATGGGCGTCCGCCTCGACGAGTGGTCCCGTGGCTGACGGGCTGCTGCTCGGGATCGACATCGGCACGTCCAGTTCGAAGGGCGTGCTCGTCAGCCCGCGAGGGGAGGTGCTTGCCCGCGCGAGCCGCGCGCACGAGACCTCCTACCCGCATCCGGGATGGGTCGAGCACGACGCGGAAACCGTGTGGTGGCAGGACTTCCTGGCGATCGCGCGTGAACTGGTGAGCGCGGCGGGCGACCGCGCGCTCGCCGGGCTCGCGGTCAGCGGGATCGGCCCCGTGCTGCTCCCCGCGGACGCCGCGGGGAATCCGCTGCGGCCCGCGATCCTGTACGGCGTGGACACGCGCGCCGCGCGCGAGATCGAGGAACTTACCGCGGAACTCGGCGCGGAGTCCATTGTGGAGCGTGGCGGCACACCGCTGTCCTCGCAGGCGGTCGGCCCGAAGTGGCGGTGGCTGGCGCGGCACGAACCCGAGGTGTACGAGCGCACCGAGCTGTTCCTGATGGCCAGCTCCTACCTCGTGCACCGGCTCACCGGCGAGTACGTGCTCGACCACCATTCGGCGAGCCAGTGCGACCCGATGTACGACCTGCGCGCGGCGGACTGGGCCGCGGACTGGGCGGAGCTGACCGCACCCGGCATCCGGCTGCCGCGGCTGCTGTGGCCGACCGAGGTCGCGGGCACGGTTTCCGCCGCCGCTGCCGCGGAAACCGGTCTGCCGCAAGGGCTTCCGGTCACCGCGGGCACGGTCGACGCGTGGGCGGAGGCGGCGAGCGTCGGCGTCGCCGATCCCGGCGACACGATGGTCATGTACGGCACCACGATGTTCCTCGTCCAGGTGCTCGCCGACCCTCGGCCCGATCCGGGGCTGTGGACCACCCGCGGCGCGTTCCCCGGCACCTATTCGCTCGCCGCGGGCATGGCGACCTCGGGGGCGATCACGGACTGGCTGCGCAAGCTCGTCGGCGGCGATTTCGCGGATCTCGTCGCCCGCGCCGCCGAGGTGCCCGCGGGCAGCAGGGGACTGTTGACGCTGCCGTACTTCGCGGGCGAGCGGACCCCGATCTTCGATCCCGACGCCCGCGGCGTCATCGCCGGGCTGACGACCTCGCACGGGTTGGGCGAGCTGTACCGTGCCACGCTGGAGGGGATCGCCTACGGCGTGCGGCACAACCTCGAGGTGATGGCGTCCGCGGGAGGCGCGTCGAGCCGTCTCGTCGCGGTTGGCGGCGGCACACAGGGCGGCCTGTGGACGCAGATCGTCAGCGACGTGACCGGGGTCGAGCAGCAGGTCCCCGCCGAGACGATCGGCGCGGCACTGGGCGACGCGCTGCTCGCGGCGGTGGCCACCGGGCTCGAACCGGATATCGCGGCGTGGAACCCGGTGCACACCGTGGTCCGCCCCGATCCGGCGCGGACCGGCGTGTACGACGGGTTCTACCGGCGCTACCGCGAGCTGTACCCGGCCACCGCGGACATCGCCCACTTCCTCGCCGAACAGCAGCGTGCCACCGATCGGTGACCGTCCTGACCAGGTAGGACCGGACCCGGTGAACGCTCCACCACCCCGGCCGTTATGGTGCGTGTCACCCAGAAGGTGACCGGTGGAGGGGGAGCTTTGGGCGAGCCAGTCTTGGACGAGGGCTACGAGCGGGGCCTGAAGAACCGGCAGATCAGCATGATGGCGATCGGCGGTGCCATCGGCACCGGCCTGTTCCTCGGCGCTGGCGCCGCGATCGAGACCTCCGGTCCCGCGCTGATCGCCTGCTACGCGGTGGCGGGCGCGGTCATCTTCATCATCATGCGCGCGCTCGGCGAGCTGCTGGTCTACCGGCCCGTTTCGCGGAGCTTCGTCGACTACGCCGAGGAGTTCCTCGGCCGCATGCCCGCCTTCGCGACCGGCTGGGTCTACTGGCTCATGTGGGTCACCACGGCGATGGCCGAGATCACCGCGGCCGGGCTCTACGTGCAGTACTGGTTCCCGTCGATCCCGCAGTGGGTGACCGCCGCGGTCGTGCTCGGCGTGCTGTACCTGGCGAACCTGATCTCGGTGAAGGTGTTCGGCGAGTTCGAGTTCTGGTTCTCCATGATCAAGGTCGTCACCATCGTGGGCGCGATCCTGCTCGGTCTCGCCGTGATCATCTTCGGCTGGGGTCCCGCCGGTGAGCAGGCGTCGTTCGCGCACCTGTGGCAGCACGGCGGGTTCTTCCCGCACGGCGGCAACGCGGCGCTGCTCGCGCTGCAGAGCGTCATGTTCGCCTACCTCGGCGTCGAGCTCATCGGGCTCACCGCGGGCGAGGCGAAGAACCCGGCGAAGGTCCTGCCCAAGGCGATCAACAGCGTCGTCGTGCGCATCGCGGTGTTCTACGTCGGCGCGCTCGTCGTGCTGCTCTCGCTCGTGCCGTGGACGGAGTTCCACAAGGGCAAGAGCCCGTTCGTGCGCGCCTTCGACGCGATCGGCATCCACGGCGCCGCGGGCATCATCCAGTTCGTGGTGCTCACCGCCGCGCTGTCCTCGTGCAACTCGGGCATCTACTCGACCGGCCGCATGCTGAGGACCCTTTCGCTGCAACGGTCCGCGCCCAAGGCGTTCGGGAAGCTGTCGGCGCGTAAGGTCCCGGCGGCGAGCCTGTCCATGTCGGCGGCCGTGATGGCCATCGGCATCCTGATCAACGTCGTGGTGCCCGAAGAGGCGTTCAGCTACATCACCAGCGTCGCCACCGTCGGCGTGATCTGGACGTGGGGCGTGATCCTGATCTGCCAGATCCGGTACCGCCGCAAAGTCGACGCCGGTGAGCTGCCCTCGGGCGGGTTCCGGCTCCCCGGCGCGCCGTGGACCGCCTACTTCGGGCTCGCCTTCCTCGTGCTCGTCGTGGTGCTGCTCGGTTTCTCCGAGGACACCAGGATCGCGCTGTACGTCACCCCGATCGTCGGCGTCGGCATCGCGATCGGGTACGCGGTGACGAGCCGCAAGCAGCGCGCGGAAGAACCCGTCGGCTAGCCGCGGTACGCCGCGAGGACCCGCGCGGCGTGCACGGTGACCACCCCGCGCCACGCCAGCTCCGACGCCGGGCCCGGTGGCTGCCACGGCACCGTCCACCCGCCGTCCGGCCGCTGCCCGCTCGCCAGCTCGGCGAGGTGCGCTTCGATCGCGGCGTCCGGGAACAGGGCCCGTCGCGGGTGCCGCGGGCTCGGCGCGAACTGCAGCGGTGTCACGCCGTAGCCCTCGCCGGGGTAGAGGTGGAAGTGCGCCATGCCGTCGATCCCGGCGGCCAGCTTCTCCGCGTGCGCGACCGCCCACGGGTCGGCGGGGGTCAGGTCGAGGAAGCGGACGATGTTCAACGCGGTGTGACCGTCGGGGACGCGGTCGAGCGCGCGGTCGACTTCGGTGCGGCAGAAGCGTTCCGCCGCGTCGAGCCAGTCCGAGGTCAGGCCGAGCAGCCGCAGGCGCGCGACGATGTTCGCGGTCGGGTTCAGCCCGAGCGGGAAGGCGTTTTCGGTCCAGTGCGTGGCACGGGGCGCGGCGGTGAACGACGGCAGCACGATCGGGAGCGCGCCGGAGGGCGCGGCGACCGAGGCCAGGAACGGCAGCACGCCCTCGCCCAGTTCGCGTGCGCGTGCCCGCACGTCTTCGGTGTCGACTCGGCTGAGGACCTGTTCGACGACTTCGAGTCCAAAGTCCACCGCGAGCGGCTGGCTTTCCGCGGCGAGCACGTCGGCTTCGAGGCCGTTGCCGAATCCGCCGTCGGAGTTGCGGTAGGCGGCGAGCGCGTCCAGTACGGCGTGGGCGGTGGCAGGCGCGGGGGAGCCGAGCCACAGCTCGCCGAGCCGTCGTTCGAGGATCCTCGCGTGCCCGCGCAGGAATCCGAGCGCTGTGGTGTCTACAGTGGACTGACTGGTCATGGTGCCGACACTAGGTCGGGTGCCATGGCCCCGTCTTGAACGGATCGGCCAAACCAGGCGGCCGCCGTACTGCCGGTGAGTGCACGGCAGTCGCGGCTCAAGTGGGCTTGGTCGGCGTAGCCAGCCGCGACCGCGAGCGCGGCCAGGCCACCGGCGTGCGGTGCCATCGCGATCGCCCGCTGCAGCCGCGCCACCCGCAGGTAGGTCGCGGGCCCGTAGCCGACGGCGACGGTGAACCGGCGCCGCAGCGCGCGTTCGCTCAGCCCCAGCCCGGCGGTGGCGTCGGCGACCCTCGGCACGCCGAGGTCGAGCCGCCGCAGCAGCAGCGCGATCTCCGGGGCCGGCCGCGCGCCGTCCAGCCGCGAGGCGACCAGGCCCGGCAGGCCGCGCGGATCGGCGAGCAGGCGCTCCGCCGCACGCGCGCCTTCCCGCCCCCACAGCTCGCTCAGCGCCACCCGCTGGTCGAGCAGTTCGTCCGCGGCGACGCCGAGGACCAGCGGCGCATGACCGGGGGCGAACCGGATGCCGTGCAGCGCGCTCCGCCCACCGGCCGACGGTCGCCACGCACGGGTGTCCGGCCCGGCGACGAACACCCGGCCGCCGCCCACGATCAGGTCGAGGCAGCCGTCCGGCACGACGTTCTTCGCGCGCTCGCGGTCGTCCGGTGTCGAATGCCACACGCACCGCACGGCCCCGGCGAGGTGGGTCGGTGGCGGGGCTTCGCGGTACACACTGCGAGTATGCCTCGCGGGAGGAGACACTGAGGGGTCGTCGTCACGAAGGGAGCCGCCAGGCCATGACGCTCGCGTTTTCACTCGGGGAGCCGTCCGGACAGGGCTGGACGCAGGTCGTCGAACTGCTGATCGCGCTCGTGCTGTGCTCCCTGATCGGACTCGAACGCGAGCTGAAGCAGAAGAGCGCCGGGCTGCGGACGCACACCCTGGTCGGGCTCGGCGCGGCGCTGTTCTTCCTGGTCAGCAAGTACGGCTTCACCGACGTGCTGGAACAGGGCCGGATCGTGCTCGACCCCTCGCGGGTCGCGGCGCAGATCGTCTCCGGGATCGGGTTCATCGGCGGCGGGCTGATCTTCGTCCGCCGGGACGTGGTGCGCGGGCTGACCACGGCGGCCGTGGTGTGGGTGAGCGTCGCGGTCGGGTGCGCCTGCGCGGCGGGGCTGCCGCTGCTCGCGGCGTTCGTCACCGCGGCGCACTTCCTGGTCGTCTACGGCTACCCGCCGCTGATCAGGGCGTTCACCAGGTCGAGGCCCGCGAGCGAGGTCGTGCGGGTCAGCTATCGCGACGGGGAGGGCGCGCTGCGGGGCATCCTCGAAGTCGCGACGAACGCCGGATACGTCGTCGAGCAGGTGCACACCGAACGGCGCCAGATGGACGAGGACGACGAAGAGGGCAGGATGAAGGTGCGCACCGCGCAGGTGATCGACCTCCGGATGCGGCTGCACGGGCCGCCGAAGACGTTCACCGTGCTGGTGAGCACGCTTTCCGAGGAGAGCGGTGTGCTCTCGGTCGACGTCGGGGACATCGACGACACCAGCGAATGACGGCGATACGGTGATCGCGTGACACCGCCGTTCGTCGACAGCCTCGCCTGGAT
This sequence comes from Amycolatopsis sp. CA-230715, assembly GCF_018736145.1. GTDB lineage: Bacteria > Actinomycetota > Actinomycetes > Mycobacteriales > Pseudonocardiaceae > Amycolatopsis. The sequence goes on along the minus strand of NZ_CP059997.1, from coordinate 626,259 downwards.
CCTCGTCCGAGATCGCGCCCTGCTTTCCGTGCGCACCAAGGGAAAGGACAAGTTCTACCTGCCCGGCGGGAAACGCGAGCCCGGCGAGAGCGACGTCGCCGCGCTGTGCCGCGAGATCCGCGAGGAGCTCGGCGTCGAACTGGACCCGATGAGTTTTTCGTTCTTCACCGCGCTGAGGGAGCGCGCCGACGGGTACGCCGACGGCCGCGAGGTGCGGATGACGTGCTTCACCGCGGAGCACCGCGGGGAGCTGGCGCCGTCGCGCGAGATCGCCGAGCACCGCTGGCTCACCACGGCCGACGCCGCGCTCTGCCCGCCCGCGGGCAGGAAGGTGCTCGCGATGCTCGGCGACGCTGGCCTGATCGGCTGAACGCCGATCACGTGCCGTGTGCGCGGTTCTTCGCGGGGTCCGGCCGGAAAATCGCGGGAACGCTGGTGGCCGGATCGCGGAAAGCCTTGCTACTAGCCGGTATTCCCCGCACTCGGCGTGAGCCGATCGGGTGAAACTCGATTAATCGCGTTCAACAGCGGTAACGGTGTCATACGTTCGGGCGAGAACTAATCGACGCGTTCGATAGCCGAGCGTGACGAGGGGAGTCGGCCGCCGATGGCAGAGCATCCACGGGGGGTCTTCACTACGAGCCGCGCACGGCGGCCCAAATCGGGCTCGGGCGTGCTGCTCGCCTGTTCGCTCGCGGTACTCGGGATCGTCGTGGTCTCGGTGCTGGTCGCGGCGAACCGGGACCAGGGCGGTGGCGGCTCCGCGACGCCGGGCGCGCACGCGCTGCCCGCGCTCCCGGTGCTGACTTCGGCACCGGAGGCCCACGGCGCCGTGGTCCGGACCAGGGACGTCACCTACGAACTGGCGGGCGACAGCGGCGCCGTCCACGTCACGTTCGTCGCCAAGGGCGCCGACGTCCAGCAGCTCAACGGGGTCCCCACGCCGTGGACCCAGACGGTGTCGCGCGCGGATCCCGAAAACGGGCCGCACTACGTCACGGTGTCCGCGCAGAACGGCGGCCACGGCACCCTGCGCTGCCGCATTCTCGTCGACGGCAAGGTGGTCAGCGAGCGGAGCACGGCGACCGACTACGGCGTCGTGATGTGCGCGAAGGTGCTCGACTGAGCCAGAATCCCCGGGGTGACGAACGGGGCGATAGTCGTTGGGCCCGCGCTCGGTGCCGTGCTCGTGCTGTTCGTCGCGCTCGGCGCGGCGGTGCTGTGGCTCGGTGGACTCGGCCGCGGACGGGCGATCGTGTCCGCGGCGGTGCGCGCGGCCGTCCAGCTCGCCGCCGTCTCGCTGGTGATCGTCGCGGTCCTGCGCTCGGGCTGGTGGACCGCGCTGTTCGTGCTCCTGATGTTCGCCGTCGCGGCGGTGACCTCGGCGCGGCGGATCGGGGTGCCCCGGCGCGGTCCCGGCTTCGGCTGGACCGCCGTCGCGATCGGCGCCGGGGTGGTGCCGGTACTGGCGGTGGTGCTCGCGGCGGGCGTGCTGCCGCTGCGTCCGGTCGCGGTGGTGCCGATCGCCGGGATCGTCATCGGGGGTGCCATGTCGGCGACCTCGCAGGCAGGGCGGCGCGCCCTCGACGAGCTGGAGACGCGGCACGGTGAATACGAGGCCGCGCTGGCGCTAGGGTTCACGCCCCGCCTCGCCGCGCTCGAGATCTGCCGCCCGTCGGCGAGCCAGGCGCTGATCCCCGCGCTCGACCAGACGAGGACGGTGGGCTTGGTGACGCTGCCAGGGGCCTACGTCGGCGTGCTGCTGGGTGGCGCCGGGCCGGTGCAGGCAGGCGTCACCCAGCTGCTCGTGCTGATCGGGCTGCTCGCGGCCGAGGCCGTCTCGGTGCTGGTGACCGTGCAGCTGGTGGCCGCGGGCGGGCTCAGCCGAGCGGCGCGGCCAGGTGCGCGGTGTCGTTGAACCGGCGCACGAGCCAATTGTCGGCCGTGAGCACGAGATGCGTGATGGAGCCGTTGTCCGCGCCGAGGAACGCGAACGGCTCCGAGCCGCTCGCCTGCGCCATCGCCTCCCCGATCACGCCGCCGTGGGTGAACACCGCGACCCGCTGATCGGGATGCGCCGCCGCCACTTCGGTGAGACCCGCCTTGACGCGCGCGGCGAACGCGGCCACGTCCTCCGCGCCCGGAATCACGCCCCAGCGCTGTTCGGCCCAGAGCCGCCGCGCCACCGGATGCCCCTCGGCGGTGTTGCGGCGGAACAGCCCGCCCTCCCACTCGCCGAGGTGGACTTCGCGCAGCAGCGGGGTGACCACCGGCTCGATGCCCAGCTTCGCCGCGAGCGGCGCCGCCGTCTGCGCGGTGCGCCGCAACGTCGTGACGTAGAGGGCGTCGAGCCGCTCGTTCGCGAGCCGTTCTCCCACGCGCTCGGCGTGCTCACGCCCCTCCGGGGCGAGGTCCGGGTCGGCCTGGCCCTCCACCATCGGGAAGGGCGCCGAGGCGCGGGCGGGGGCGGATTCGCCGTGGCGCACCAGGAAGATCTCGGTGGCTCCCGGCGGCGGGCTGAAACGGTGCTGGCGGTACTCGGGTTCTTCACTCACGTCCCGAGGCTACGCGGGCCGCAGGATCGCGTGCATCGCGTCGTGCAGCCCGCCGCTTTCCCCGCGCCAGGCGACGAAGCCGTCCGGGCGCACGAGGGCTGCTTCGCCGGGGCCCGCCGAGCGGAAGAGTTCGAGCGCGCGCTCGCGTCCGCACGGTGGTGAGGAACAGCCCGGCCGGACCCGCGCCGACCACGAGCACTTCTGTGTCCATTGTGTACTCCTCGGACCGCGTAGCCGACCGGCTCACGGGCGCCGTCTCGAGGCGTCTTGAGGTCAACCCGGCCGGAATGGACGGGGGCGCGCGCGGTGCGGCACGATGGGTTTCGTCGACCCTGGGGAGGGAGCAACAGTGCGCGATGCCGTCATCGCCGCGGCGGTGTTCCTGCACGCGCACTCCGGCGAACCGATCCGGCTCGGCGACGTCGCGGATCACGTCGGCTACAGCCCGTTCCACCTGGCGCGGGCGTTCACCAGGGAACTCGGCACGTCCCCGGTGCGGGTGCTCGCCGCCCACCGCTTCCACCGCGCGAAACGGCTCCTGCTCGACGGCGACGACCGGATCGCCGATATCTGCCACGCCGTCGGTTTCTCCTCCGTCGGCACCTTCACCACCCGCTTCGCCGAGGCGGTGGGAACGAGTCCCACCGAGTTCCGGCGGCTCCCGCACGATCTCGCGGACGCGCCGCCGCGCCCGGTCTCGACCTCGGGCGAGGCGCGCGGCGGCGGGGGCGTCGCCGGTTCGGTGCGGATCGGCCCGTCCGCCGCGGCGGTGCTCGGCCCTGATCCGCTGGTGTTCGTCGGCCTGTACCCGGCACGGTCGGCGCGCGGGCAGCCCGTCGCGGGCGCGATGCTCGCCGGACCCGGTGAGTTCCTGCTGATCGACGTTCCCCCCGGCCTGTTCTGGGTGCTCGCCACCGCGTTGTCGACGCGCGGCGACTACGACGGGCTCCTCGTGCCGGGGGAGTCGGTGATCGGCACGTCCCCGCGCATGCTGCGGATGCGCCCCGGCGAACGGCACCTCTGCGATATCGCGCTCGAACCGGTCGAACGCTGGCAGCCGCCGGTGCTGGCCGCGTTGCCCGCGCTGGCCTCCGACATCGCGCAACATTGGAGAAGACGCGCCTGAGCGGGCGATCTAGGTTGGGTGTCGTGCTCGTCCGCGCGCGCCCGGCAGGCATTCCCCCGTTGCGGACGGGCCGGCCGGACCCGTCCTGCTACTCCCATCGCGGGGCGGGTCCTGCCGCGTCCGGGCGGGACCGTCCCTGGGGTTGGCGGTCCCGCCCGAGCCCGTTTCCGCCGGTTTTCAAATAGGATTGACGCATTCGCTCCGGCGGGCCATGATGAATGCACGGTCAATCGAAGGAGCGGACATGGCGAACTCGGGAAAGCGCGGGGTGCGGCTCGCTGCCGCATGGTCGTCACCTGGTCGTCACCTGCTTGTTTCCTATCCGGGGCAAGGACTTCTGAGCTGTGCGGGCTCCCCGCCGTGACGGACGAACCGTTCGGTCGAGGGAGCCGCCCATCGGGTAACCGATCCGGGCGGCTTTCTCTGTTCAGTGTCCGCTGACGGCGCAAATTCAATTCTGTGACAGTTTTTCGAGTTCGTGTTCTTGTCGCCCATTTCGTTTCTGTCGCGCGGTTCTTGGACAGGGGCGCGGCGGAGAACCATCTCGACGCACGGTGGAGCCGGGGCTGTGGAGCCCCATCCGGCTGTAAACCGGACGCCCCGGACGGGGCACAGTGGGTTCGACTCCCTCCTTCACCACGCAAGCCCTTGTAGCTCAGCGGGAACAGAGCGCCGCACTACGAATGCGGAGGTCCCAGGTTCGAGTCCTGGCAGGGGCGCTGACGGGTGCGAGGGGCATCGGCGACCCCGCCTGATTTGGGATCAGGAGTCACCGCGTTCGACTCGCGGGCATCCGACCGGGGTCAGCCACCCCGTCGCGCGGTTCTAGCCCAACTGGCAGAGGCAGCTGGTCGAGAGCCAGCACAGTCGGGGTTCGACTCCCCGGAACCGCACTCGTTCCTGGCCCGGCGCCTTCCTCACGGCGGTGCCAGCTCCCCTGTAGCCCAACGGCAGAGGCAACGCGCTCAGAACGCGTCCAGTCCAGGTTCGAATCCTGGCGGGGGAACAACACCACCTGCTGCCCGTCAGTCGGCGGGCAGCACGGGAGGGCTGGCCGAGTCAGGCAAGGCACCGGATTGCTGATCCGAGGTCCGGGACTTCTCGTCCCGGCGCGCGTTCGAATCGCGCGCCCTCCGCGCGGGATCCGTTGCGGCACAAGGAGGATTGGCCGAGCCAGGTAAGGCAGCCGTCTCGAAAACGGTGGTCGGCGCGACGAGCGCCGCGCAGGTTCGAATCCTGCATCCTCCGCCCACGCGACACCGCATCTCCCCGTTTCTGTCGGTGCCCCTCCGCATAGTGGTCGGGTGTTCACGATCCGCGAGGAGGAACGATGTGCTGGAAATGTGATCAGCCAGGCGGCAGCAGGCTCGACTACCTCGATGAGCTGCGCGGGACCATCACCGAGTGCGGCTGGGCGGTGCAGAGCATCGAGCGCGACAGGCTGCACCCGCCACGGGCGTACACGGTCGGGCTGACTCCACGCGGCAGACCGGAGCTCGTGGTGACCGGGCTGCCGCCGGGAAAGGCAGGGGCGCTGCTCAACTCGGTGGCCGCGCACGTGCTGCACGCCGACGCGCCCACCGCCGGCGAGCAGATCCCGCTCCGCGGCGGCCCCCTCATCGAAATCGTCGAGGTCACCGAACCCTCGGCGCATCTGTTCACGGCCATCGAGCTGTACGGCGGCGGGGTCCGCGCCGTACAGCTCGTGTACGCGGACGACCGGGGGCATTGGCCGTGGGATCGCGGATTCCGCGGCGGGAAAGGGGGACAGCCCGTGCTCGGGCACCGGCACGCGGCGGCTGATCGGTCCGCCCGATCGGGCTAGTGCGGTAGCCCCATAGGACGTACCGCAGCACCTGCGATCGCCGCCGCCGCTCCGTCAACCTGGGTGAGGGCTTCTTCAGTCTGCGCCCAATCTGAGGAGTGATGTCATGACAACCGGTCTTGACTACAGCGCCGGCCGGATCCCGGGCCGGGCTATTCGTGATGCCGGTCATTCGTTCGTCATCCGGTACGCCGGTACACCCGGTCGCGCCAAGAACATCAAGGCGGCCGAGTACGCGGACCTCGTGGCCAACGGCGTCAGCGTGTGGCTCGTCTACGAGAACGGCGTCGACGACGCCATGGGTGGTTTCCGGGGCGGGGTGGCCGCGGCGAATGCCGCGCGAGCGGACGCCGCCGCGATCGGGTACGCGAACGGCCCGATCTTCTTCTGCGCGGACCGCCACCTCGCACCCGGCGAGGTGGCGACAGCGCTGACCTATCTCGACGGTGCCGCGTCGGTGCTCGGCCGGGAAAGGGTTGGCGCATACGGGTTCTCCGAGTTCATCAACCCCGCGAGGGACGGCGGCCGCGCCGCGTACTTCTGGCAGTGCGGTTCCCGCTCGGCCGTCCGGCCCGGCGTGCACGTCTACCAGCGCAACACCGGGGCCGCCAGCGTCGGCGGCATCCAGTGCGACATCAACGACCTGCTCATCCCGATCACGAAAGGTGACGACATGTCCGCGAACGACGTCATCGGCAAACGGCCGGACGGCTCCGACATCACCATCGGCGACGCACTGGCGAACCTGTACCTCGGTGCGTTCTACGGCGGAGGCGGCTCCGGGGCGCGTGCGGTCTACCCCACCGTGAACGCGATCAACGACGACCTCGGCAAAGTCTGGGACACGACCGGCACGGTCACCGCCGGTGGCGCCTCGGCGGACATGTACACCCGGTTGCAGAAGGTCGAAGGCAAAGTCGACGAGTTGCTCGCCGCGATCAAGAACCTGTCCGCGGGACGGGATCCGGTGGCGGCCAAACCTTGAGGACCGGGGGCTTACCGGGGTGCTGACCGCGGCCGGTAAGCCCGCGGTCAGCCGACGGCCAGCGCGGCCGGACAGAGTCGGGGTCAACACCGGGCCGGAACCACGGTCACCGGCCACGACCTCGGGAGACACCGATGAAGAACACCACCGTCCTCATCTCCGGCGCCAGCATCGCGGGGCCCGCGCTGGCTTACTGGCTGGTTCGCTACGGCTGCTCGGTCACGATCGTGGAGCGTGCCGAGGGCCGGATGCGCCCCGGCGGCCAGGCCGTCGACGTGCGGGGCCCCGCGCTCGAGGTGATCGAGCGGATGGGCATCGCCGACGCGGTCCGCGCCCGGAGCACCCGGATGCGCGGGATGACGATGGTCGACGAGAGCGGCGCCGAGCTGTACAGCTCCACCGAGCACACCTTCACCGGCGGCGATCTCGCGAACGCCGACATCGAGATCATGCGCGACGATCTCGCGCTCCTGCTGCAGGAGGCCGCCGGCGACGAGGTCGAGTACCTCACCGGTGACTCGATCGCGAGCCTGGCCGAGGACGCCGACGGCGTGCACGTGACCTTCGAGAAGGCCGCGCCGCGCCGATTCGACCTCGTCGTCGGCGCGGACGGCCTGCATTCGACGGTGCGTTCGCTGGCGTTCGGACCGGAGCGGGACTACATCTCGCACCTCGGCACCTACCTCGCCGTGTACACCGCGCCGAACTTCCTCGGCCTCGACCACTGGCAGGTGTTCTGCCAGGCGGGCGCGGTCGGCGGCGGGATGATGAGCGCGCGGGACACCACCGAGTGCCGGGTCTACGTCGGCTTCGAATCCCCGGAGCCGGTCGAGTACGACTACCGCGACATCGACCAGCAGAAGCGGATACTGGCCGAACGCCTCGAAGGCGCGGGGTGGGAGTTCCCGAAGGCGCTCACCTACAGCTGGGACGCCCCGGACTTCAGCTTCGACTCGATGAGCCAGATCCACCTCGACCGGTGGTCGCGCGGCAGGGTGGTGCTGATCGGGGACGCGGGCTACTGCGGCTCGCCGATGTCGGGGCAGGGCACCAGCATGGCGCTCGTCGGCGCCTACGTGCTGGCGGGCGAGCTGAAGGCGGCCGAGGGCGACCACGAAACCGCCTTCGCTTGCTACGAAACGGAAATCCGCGACTACGTCGCGGCGAACCAGCGGCTCGCGCTGACCAACCGGGCCAGGGTCGAGGCGCAGACCAGGGCGGCCATGGGCGGTGCCGAGGCGGCCGAGCCCGTCGAGATCACCACCGAGCCGGAGGACTTCGACGGCGTGGTCGGCGCGCTGGTGCTCAAGGACTACTGACGCTGTCCACAGTGGACTGACGAGATCCGGGAGCGGTTCGCCGCTCCCGGATTCGCCGTGCGGCACCTATGCTGATCCCGATGAGCACCGAAGGCGCGCACCACCGGGTCCTGCTCGGGAACCCGCATGGGGACCACCTCTCGATCGCGCTGCTGGGCAGAGCGCATCCCGGTGCGGACGACTACTGGGACGGCAACTGGCTGCTGTCGCCGATCGCGATCCACGCCGGCGGGTTCCAGGGCACCGTCGGCGCGACGCTGCGGACGTCCGAGCTGGAAAGCTTTCACCGCGAGCTGAGCGCGCTGTACGAAACCCTCAGCGGTGCCGCGGTCCTCGACAGCATGGAGGACTGGGTGAAGCTGACCGTGCGGTGCGAGCCGAGCGGTGTGCTCGCGGTCGCGGGCACCCTGCTCGACCAGGCGGGGCACGGAAACCAGCTGCGGTTCGAACTCGGCGGGCTCGACCAGACGCACCTGCCGCCGGTACTCGACGAGCTGGAGGACTGCCTGCGCGCCTACCCGGTGCTCGGCAAGCCCTGATCGCGCCGGAACGCCGAGAAGATCACGTGGTCCTTCGACGGCCCGCGGACCGTCCACTCGTGACGCCAGTGGTCCGCGCCGAGCACGCGGTACTCGACGCGGTAGAGGTCCTCCGCGCAGGGATGGCTCGCCAGCCAGCTGCCCGAGGTCAGATCGACGGTGTGGAAGAACCCGCCGTGGTCGAAGTGGACGTCGGCGCTACCGGGGCCGGTCAGCCGGAACCGCAGTTCGCGGGTGGCCTCGCCGTGGTGCGCGCCGAAGTCGAGCACGCCGCGCTCCCGCTGCACGAGCTCCTCGCCGTCGGCGTCGAAAGCGCAGGTGCCGCCGAACCGCCCGAGCGGCTCGCCCGAGGCGGCCACGATCTCCCGGTCCAGGCGCCACCGTCCGCTCAGGTAGCCGACGAGATCGGCGACGGGGTAGGCGTCCACCCCGTCATTGTCACCCCGCGCCCGCCCCGGCCCGCACCGGTGTCCTGCCGATCCTCGCCGCCGCGGTGCCGAGGCCGGTGAGCGACCCCGCCGCCGGCGCCCGGTCGCGGCCGAAGTTCCGCCGCAGGTCTTCCTCGGCGTACCGGTGGCAGCCCCGGTGCCAGTTGAGGAGGCCGGAAATCCAGCTCTTCAGCTCCTCGACGTACCCGATCAGCGTGGCGCGGACGTCGTGGCCGAGGTCGTGGTCCTCGGCCAGCGCGGGCAGTTCCAGCTCGACGACGTGCTGGAACTGCTTCATCCGCGCTGTCATCAGGTCGTTGACCACGGCGAGCGCGCGATCCGGTGTGCAGTCGAGGAAGTTCCGCACCACCAGCACGCCGTTGTGCAGCTCGCCCTCGTACTCGATCTCCTTCTGGTACGAGAACACGTCGTTGAGCAGTGCCGCGTAGTCCATCGCGGAGTTCTCGAGGTTCTGGACCGGCCTGGTTCGGTAGAGCTCCGGTGGCACCGTCCTGCCGTGCCCGATCCGAGAAAGGCCCATCGTGAGACTGGAACCGAAGGTCTTGCGGCGCATCTCGATGTAGTCCACCGGGTCGGGGATCCGGTTCGCCCGGTGGTTCGCCAGCTCCCACAGCCAGCTCGCGAGCATCTCCTCGACGGCGCGCCGGAACGCCCGCCGCGCCGGGACGTCCATCGGGGCCGCGGTGCGCGCCCAGATCTCGGCCAGCCCGCGTTCGAGCCCGGTGACCGGCGCCGTCTTCGGCGGCCCGTCGACCGGCATCAGCTCCGACAGCCGTGCCGTGCACACCTTCGCGGCGGCCGGGTCCGGCGTCCGCCCGAAGACGGCGGGGTAGTAGTCGTCCGCGTAGGACCCCCAGGCGAGCCAGGCGGAGGTCAGGTCCAGTTCCTCGGGGGAGGCGTCGGGATGGATCCCGGCACCGCACAGTGCGACGTCGTAGGCGCGCAGCTTCTCTTCGTCCCACACCGCTTCGTCGAGGATGCCGACGTTTTTCGCCCATTCGACGACGTTCTCGCGCGCGGTGTCCAGGTGCGGGCTCATGCGCAGCTCGTAGGGCTGGTAGAAGTCCGGGATCGGGGAGGGACCGACCTTTTCGAACGGGACGTGGCTGAACGAGCGCGCCCGCTGCGGGAGGGTGCCCGCGATCGAGGACGAGATCCTCGCCGCGGAGGTGCCGATCCCGCTCGGCCCGCCCAGAACCGGTTGCGCGGCACGGGATTCCTCGGTCGAGCCGTTCATGTACCGGCTCGACCGCAGGTGCCATTCGTGCCCGCCCGCCTGCCAGTCCTGCAGGCCCTTGAGATAGGCGAACACGCCCATGCGCTGCACCGGATCGAGCGCGTGCTCTTCGACCAACGGCGGCAGCTCGGTCAGCGCGGTGTGCTCGAACTGGTGCAGCCGCGAGGTCAGCAGATCGTTGACCGCGTCCGCGGCCTCCTGGGTGCCGATGCCGAGGAAGCGCTCCAGCACCAGCACGCCGTTGCTCAGCTCGCCCTCGTCCAGCACTTCGCGTTCGTAGGAGAACAGGTCGTTGCGCAGGTGGATGGCGTCGGCGAAGGTGTCGCGCACGACGTGCATCGGCCGCGTCGCCGCGATCGCCGCGGGCACCTCGGCGTCCACCGCGTGCTCGACGAGGTTCGCCGACCACGGCGCGCCGCCGACCTTGCGCCGCATCTCGATGTATTCGATCGGGTTCGCCAGCCGGTTTTCGCTGATGTTCCCCAGTTCCCACAGCGATTCGTCGAGCAGGTTCTTGGTGCTTTCGGCGAAGCGGCGCCGCCAGCAGGCCGAGCGGGCGGGCACCGTGCGCGACCACAGGTCCGCCAAGCCCTTTTCGACCGGGTTCTCCGGCACCGCGGTGATTTCACCGTCCACCGGCATGAACGACGGCAGCCGGTCGAGATAGGCCCGCGCGCCCTGGAGATCCGGGGTGCGCTTGTACAGCTCCACGAAATGGTCGTCGAAGTAGAACACCCACACGTACCACTCGGTGATCAGATCGAGGACGGGGCCGGAGCAGTCGGGATGGGTGTAGGAGCACAGCAGGGCGTAGTCGTGGGAGTCGAGGTCGTGCTCGTCCCAGATCGCGGTGCCGTGCTGCGGGACGTCGATCATATCCATCGCGTACGCCCACGACTTGCTGTTTTGCCGCGCGCGTTCGAGGTTCGGGTTCAGCCGTGCGGGGTAGGGCATGTAGAACTTGGGTAGCTCGAACGGCTGCACAGCGGATCACGCCTTCCCTCGGGTCGCCTGCGTTTTCCCACCCTCAGGCAGGCAACCAAGGAGTTCGCGGGCAGCCAAGGCCCGCGAAGGGGTTTTACCCGATCGAGAAGGGCTGATTCGCCCTACCGGCCCAGTCGCCGCACTCCCTGCCGAGCAGGTGCGCCCACGCGCTCGGGGAGGTCTTCCGGCCACACGTGCCAGCCGTGGTGATCCCGCGTCGCGAGCGCGACGGCGTAGGTTTCGACGTCGCGGAGATCGACGCACTTCCCGGCGTCGCGCAGGCGCGTGATCACCGGGAGCACCTCGTCGCGCCACCAGACCCCGGCCAACTCCTCGCGGTCGGTGAAGGGCCTGCCGTCGAGCGCACGCCGGAACGCCCACGACTCGGCCGCGTCGGCGAGCCGGGACCAGTCCGCGGGTTCGTCGAGCCAGAGGTCCGCGCGCACGTCGGCGGGCAGCGGCACCCGGTCGAGGAACCGGCGCTCGGCCGCCTTGCTCGGCAGGTGCGCCAGCCGGAGGCAGCCCATCGCGTAAGCAATGGTGCAGATTTGTACCACCTGTGCGGGCACGACCGGCCACCCCCGAGCCCGCGCCACGGACACCCGGTGGTGGCCGTCCACGACGAAGTACAGCTCACCGAGCTGCACGAGATCGACCGGCGGCTCGGAGCCGGATTCCATCACCTTCGCGACGCCGTGCCACCGGTCGCGCAGCCGGCGGTTGACCAGCTTGAACTCGGCGTCGAAGTCGCAGGCGCGGGCGGAGGTACCGACGATCCGGCCGAGGGGGACCTCGGCGAACCGGCGCCCCATCACGCCGTCGCCGCCCAGCGCGCCGAGCGCGTCGTCGAGCGGCATCAGGCCGTCGGCCGCGCGCCTACCCCGTAGTCCGCCCATGTGCGGGGCAACCCGCGCTCAGTCCCCGGTATTCCCGACCAGCCCCCACCAGACGAAGTCCCGTGCGCGCGTGGCGGCCACGAGGTGCTGGCGGTCATGCAGCTCGCGCCGCTCCCGGCCCGCGTCGCCGCCTGCCGGTTCGGGGTCGGTGGTCTGGACGACCAGCACGGCGCGGAAGTCGAGTCCCTTCGCGCGGTGCACGGTGCCGATCTTCAGCCGGTCGTCGGACTCGCCGGAGAAGTGGTCGAGCGATCTCGTTTCGACACCCGCCTTGCGCAGGATCTCGGTGCAGCGCTTGACATCCTGGTGGTGGAAGGTGATCACCGCCGCTTCGCCCCTCGGCACCGGAAGTTTGTCCACTTCGGACAGCAGGGCGGCGGGGAGGCTGGCGGCGGTGCCGCGCCACGAGCGCACTTCGCCGCCGCCGTTGGCCGATTCGGCGTCCCGCAGCGCGACACCGGCGGCGCCGTCGAGATCGTCGACGTGGTTCATCGCGTCGAACCGCTGCGCGAAGGTGAGCACCTCGACGCGGTTGCGGTAGTTCACCCGCAGCACCTCGCCGCGGCCCTGGATCGGGATGCCCGCGTCGGAAAGCCGCCAGCCGCCCGGGTACACCTGCTGCTGCCCGTCGCCGACCAGGAGCAGCCGGTTCGGCCCGTCCCCGGCCAGCTCGCGCAGCAGCCGCAGGCCGGTCAGCGTGATGTCCTGCACCTCGTCCACCACGACGGCCGCGTACGCGTTTTCGAGCGGCTCCCTGACCAGCTCGTCGAGCGCGATGGCGAGCACGTCGTTGTGGTCGTGCAGCCCGTCGGCGGCGAGATTCCGTTGGTAGGTCTCGTAATACGCCCACACCAGTGCCTTCTGCCGGGCGTTCAGGTTGATGCGGCGCCCCTTCCGGTAGGCGCCGGCGTACTTCTCGAAGGTGTCGATCCCCCTGCCCTTGAGCACGCGGTCGATCTCGGTTTCCCAGTACTGGGGCGAAGGTTCGATGCCTTCCAGCTCGTCGCGATGCGCTATCCACGCCCGGCTTCGCGCCGTGCCGACCCGTCCGCTGTCGACCTCGACCGCGCGGCCACGGCTCGCCAGGAACGCCCGTGCCCACGCGTGCAGGTTGGTGAACTCGGCCCGGTCCGTCATTTCCGGCGCCAGCCGTTCGAACGCGGCGCGGTGCACGAGGGGGAGCGTCCTGACGAACGTCGTGAACAGCACCGGCCCGACACTGCGGCGCGCGAGATGGCGCAGCCGGTGCAACGCGACCACGGTCTTCCCGGTCCCGGCGGGGCCGCTGATCCGGGCGGGACCGTTGTAGTTGCGGGTGACCACGGCTTGCTGCTGCGGGTGCAGGAAGGTCAGCCAGGTGTCGAACGGGCGGTTCTGGGCGGCCTCGACTTGGTCTTCGGTCAGGGCCTCCGCGTCGAGCAGGCCATCGGGCTCGGCGGTGTCCTCCGGCTTTCCGACCGCGAAACGCGAATACCCGCGCAGCCGTGCCGCGACGCGATCCACGATGGCCTGTACCCGCCGCCGGTCCAGGTGGAGCGCGTCGCGCCGGAACAGCTTGTCCAGCTCGGCTTCCCGGACCCGCCAGTGGCCGGGTGCTTCGCCGCCGACGACCACGAAGTGCACCGCGCTCCCGGAGACGACTTGGCCGTGCAGCCCGGGAAGACCGGCGAACCGCTCTTCCGCGTGCCGGATCGTCGCCCGCGCGGCCGCTTCGCCGACCGCGCCGTCGGCGACCGTGATCGCGAAGACCCCACCGGGGCCGATCAGGTAGGCGTCTGCGGTGCCCGGCGCGGGCAGGTCGTCGCGGACGAACACGTGCCAGCTCTCGACCGTTCGCGCGATCAGCGCGGTGAGCACCCGGCGCCGTGGTGGCCCGAGGTCCGGAAGGCGCGCGACGAGTTCGGCCGCCTGCCGTTCGGCCTGCCGCCGCGCGTGCGCGCTGATACCCACTCGGCCCCCTCGCGAATAGTGGCGATACGGAACCACCGTAAGCAAGAGCGTGCGCGAAGGGTAGTCGCCCGGATGCCGGAACGCGCCTGCCTGCCGTCCCCCGAGAACGGCAGGCAGGCGCGTTCGGCTACTCCTATTTCGCGGCGAGCGCGAGTTCCGGCTCGGCCACGGGCTCTTCGGCGCGACGCCGCTTGAGCACCCCGGACAGCGCGACCAGCAGGCCGAGCACCGCGATCCCGGTGACGACGCTCAGCACCGGGGTCAGCCCGGTGAGCAGTGCGCCCGCCGATGCTTCGCTGCCGCCGTTGGCGGTGAGCACCGCGGTCACCACCGCGAGCCCGATGGCACCGCCGACTTGCAGCGAGGTGTTGAGCAGGCCGCCGGCGAGGCCCTGTTCGTCATCGGAGATGCCCGCGGTCGCCTGGATGTTGAGCGAGGAGAACGCCAGCGTGAACCCGATTCCGAGCAGGATCATGCTCGGCAGCACCGAACCCGCGTAGCCGGAGTGCTCGTCGACGCGGAGGAACAGCGCGTAGCCGATCACGTGGGCGACGACCCCGGCGAGGATCGTGCGCGGGGTGCCGACCCGGTCGATCAGCGGTTCGATCCTCGGCGAACCGAAGGCCACGATCGCCGCGGCGGGCAGGAACCCGAGCGCGGTCTGCAGCGCGCTCCAGCCGAGCACCGACTGCAAGTACAGCATCACCACGAACTGGAACCCGATGTAGGCGCCGAAGAACAGCGCACCGCCGAGGTTCGCCCTGGCCAGCGGGCCCGAACGCAGGATTCCCAGTCGCAGCAACGGGTGGCTGCTCCGCTTCTCGATCACGACGAACGCGGCGAGCAGCGCGATGGCCACGGCGAAGGTGACGAGCGTGCGCGGCGCGGCCCAGCCGACCTGGGGCGCTTCGACGACACCGAAGACCAGCAGCAGCGACCCCACCGCGCCGGTGATCGCGCCGGGGATGTCGTAGCCAGCGCCGGAGTCGTCCCGGTCGTAGCTGGGGATCAGCTTGATCGCGAAGGCCAGCGCGGCGAGCGCGATCGGCACCGGCAGCAGGAACGTCCAGCGCCAGCCGACCTCGGTCAGCAGCCCGGAGAAGACCAGGCCGGCGGAGTACCCGCTGGCGCCGAAGACCGCGAAGATGCTGATCGCCCGGTTGCGGGCGGGGCCTTCCTGGAAGGTCGTGGTGATGATGGACAGCGCGGCCGGTGCGGTGAACGCCGCGGCGAGCCCCTTGATGAACCGGCTGGCGATCAGCAGCGCGCCGTCGTCGACGACGCCGCCGAGCAGGGAAGCGGCCGCGAACACGGTGACCGCGACGAGGAACACGCGACGGCGGCCGAGCAGGTCGGCGGTGCGCCCGCCGAGGAGCAGGAGTCCGCCGTAGCCGAGCACGTAGCCGCTGACGACCCATTGCAGGGCACTGGTGGAAAGACCGAGGTCGGACCGGATGGCGGGGAGCGCGACCCCGACCATCGAGACGTCGAGCGCGTCGAGGCCGACAACGGTGGACACGGTGAGCAGGACGCCCCAGAGGCGGGCGTCCCACCGGGTTGAAGAGGTGGACAAGTGCGCGGAAGTGCTCATGGATCCGTACGCTACATGCATGCGCATCTAATGACAACGCATAAAATTCAGTTGCATCAGATTCGCGTGCATGTTAAGGTCGCCGACGTGAGCGACGTCGCTGAGCTGAGCCTGGTGGAGGAGTGGCACCAGCTCCTCGCGCGGCACGCTGCCGTTTTCAACGCACTCGAGTGCGCCCTGCAGGAAGAGCACGGGCTCGGCGTCAGCGAGTTCGAAGCACTCGAAGCGCTCGCCGTCTGCGATCACCAGTGCCGGGCCGCCGACCTCACCGAAGCCGTGCACCTGAGCCAGAGCGCCACTTCGCGCCTCGTCGCCAGGATGGAACGCGAAGGTCTCGTGGAGCGCGCGATGTGCGATGTGGACCGGCGCGGAATCTTCGTCACCCTCACCGAAGCGGGCTGGACCCGGTTCCGCACGGCGAAGCCGACCCACCGGCGCGTGCTCCGGGAAACCCTGCGCTGAAGCGGCTCACAACGGCGGGAACAAACTCGCTACGTGGGCCGCGTCGTCGAGCTGGCGATCGCTCGAATGCCCGCCCGCGGCCTCGGTTTCCGCGATCACGAGCAGCGAACCGTCGGCGCGCGAGTCGTAGTGCTCGCCGGTGAACTTCACCCCGGCCAGTCCGAGCACGGCCCCGCCGAGCGGTGAAATGTCGCCCGAACCGTGCTCGTCGATGACGTCCTTCAGCCCGGTCACCTGGTCGCCAGAACGCATGCGCACCCAGACGATCGACACCGCCACGGTGTTGCCCGCACCGTCGCCCACGGCGATGACCTGGCGATCGAGCTTCCGGCAGGGGTGCGCCAGGAAGAACTGCCGAACCCGTCCGAACGAGGCGGTGGCGCAGCGCAGCTCGGTTTTCACCGCCTCCTTGGCGATCTTGAACCCCAGTTTCTTCAACGCTTCGCGGCGCAGTCCCTTGCGCGCGAGATCCTTGCCCACCGATCTCGCGACCGCGTTGACCGACCCGGCACCGGATTCCGCGCCCGAGCCGACCGAAGCCGCGCCGCCGCCCGCACCTCCGCCGCCGAAGGCGACCACACCGGCCGTGGCGGCTGCGGCGACGGTCGCCCTCGCTTTGGTCTTGTATGGCGCGAAACGGCCTTTTTCATCGCGTGGCGGTTTCATGGTCGTGACCCCTCCCCGAGTCCGGGGTCCGATCATTCCCGCCGACTTTTCCGGTGGCGATCTTTTCGCTTGTTTATCGCCCGAAAAGAGTATCCGGCCGTCGTTCGGGGCGGATTCAATCCTGCCGCGTCGTCAACAACCGCTCCAGTTCTTCACCGGCCTCCTCGCATCCGGCGTCGGAGATTCGTTGCAGCTCAAGCAGATCACCCGCCGCGACGGCACGGCGGGTGAGCACGTGCCCGGCGCGCGCGGATCCCTCGTCGAGCAATTCGTTCAGTTCTCCGAGATCCCCGCGGGCGTCGGCGAGATCGGCCAAGCGGTCCAGTGCGGTCTCGTTGCCCTCGTCCGCGAGCGCGCGCAAGGTTTCCCGGTTGAAGTTCGTGTTCACCATGAAGACATGCTGCAACCTTGCCCCAAGGGCAACGTCAAGTGCGAGATCATGGCCGGGTGATCACCATCGGACAGCTCGCCAGGTACGTCGGCGTGTCGACCAAGACGATCCGCGTCTACCACGACAAGGGCCTGCTCCCCGAACCGGAGCGCGACGCCTCCGGCTACCGGCGATACGGAGCGGCCCACGCGATCGACCTGATCAAGATCCGGACACTCGCCGAAGCCGGGGTTCCCCTTGCCCGCATCCGCGATCTCCGGTCCGCCACCGACGACGAGTTCCGGCAAGCCCTCCGCCGGATCGACGGTGACCTGTCCACCCGCATCCGTGACTTGCAGGCGACTCAGGAGCGCCTTCGGGGACTCGCTGACGGGCGTTCCTCCGCGTTACCGGCCGAAGTCGGAAGCTACCTCGACCAACTGGCCCGCCTCGGTTTCAGCGAGCGATGGGTGGCGCTCCAGAACGACTTGTGGATT
This sequence comes from Amycolatopsis sp. CA-230715, assembly GCF_018736145.1. Taxonomy (GTDB): domain Bacteria; phylum Actinomycetota; class Actinomycetes; order Mycobacteriales; family Pseudonocardiaceae; genus Amycolatopsis. The sequence continues at coordinate 608,808 of NZ_CP059997.1, read as the reverse complement.
CTCGTGTTCGCCACGCACCCGGACACCGCGATCACCTTGTTCCGCGACCAGGCCCAGATCCTGGCGGACCCGGCGTTGCGCGAACTCGGCCTCGACTACGACCGTGCGTACGGCCTAGACCCGAAGGACCCCCGCGTCGACGATCTCGCCCGCCGGATCGTCGACGCCACCCACGCCCGCTACGGAACCGGCGAGCTGCCCGGATACGGAGCCGACTCCGCGATCCCGGCGCTGATCCAGGGAGCCGTCAACGCCTCGTCACCGGCATGGCACCGGCTGGACACCCTGATCCGTGCCCAACTCGGTGTCTGACGCCCGATTCAGTCCCGGTGGTTCGCGATGTTGATCACGGTGCCGTCCGGTGCCCTGACGAAGAACCGGCGCAGCCCCCATGCTTCTTCGGTCAGCGGGTGCACGATCTCGTAGCCGAGTTCCCGCGTTTCTGCGTACGCGGCGTCGATGTCGTCCGTGTGGACGGAGATGACCGAATCCTCGGGCGCGGTCGCGTCCCTGGTCACGAGCTGGAGGTTGGCCCCGGTGTCGGGCGAGGTGTAGCGGGCAACCCAGCCCATGTTGAACTCCTCGGTGCTCAACCCGAGAAACCCGGTGTAGAAGTCCTTCGCCGCCTCGATATCGGCCACCCGAAGATTGGCCACGACGCGTGTCGCGCGCATACGGTTCTCCTGTCTGTCAGGGATTCTCAGATTACGGTTGCGGGTCGCGCGGCGACGGCTCCTGCCAAACCTGCGGCGGGCGGTCGAGTTTGCGGAACTCCACCCAGTGGCGGCTGGTCTCCGCCCAGATGACCTGTTGTTCGGTGTAGAAGCCATCCAGTTTCTGCCTGCTCAGCTCGGAGACCGGTGTGGTGACCAGGTAGTAGTCCAGGTCATCGCGCAGGCGGTTCATGCGAGCACGATGGTGGAGGACGCTGTCAGCACGAGCGTCGCGATCCGGGTTCGGTAGGCAGGCACTCGGTACCGCCTCTTGCGGGAATCGATCCACGCCATGTCGGCCGACACGAGGTCGCGAAAGCCCAACATCGCTTCGCGCAAGGGAATATCCGCCATCCGCCCGGCGAGTTCGAGGCAGCCCCTTCTCGGAAGTCAGTTCCTCGTGACCGGGGCGCTTCGCCTTCATCGCGCCAGGCTCGCCGACCCGGATCGCCTTGGCAAGAGCCGGTTTCCGATCATTCGGCGAAACACAGAGATGACGAAGTGGCATTCGGGGTATTCGCTCACCCCGTTGACGGTTTCATCGCCCTGTCCCGGGACACGATCGGTGAGTTCATCGGTCACGGTGCGGTGACGTGCCGACGCCGTCGGCTGATCCTGCCGTGGAGCCCTGGCACCGCGGCTGCCGGAGCGCTGTGCTGGAAGTGCGTTGGCGGCCCGCGCCGCGCGGACCGGGAAGGTGACGGCATGGTCGGCAAGGTGGTACTCCCCGCACTGGTGATGATGGCAGGCACGATGGTCTCGATCGCGCCGAGCGCGTCGGCGGACACCCGGAGTGTCCCGGACTGCGTGAGTTACGCGATAGACGAAGGAGAGGCAGACGTCGACATCGCTCTCCAGGCTTGTGTCCAAAGCTCGCTCCTCGATTGCTACCGGACCTTCCGCGACGATTACGGCCGACAAGAATGGGCGCTGGAAGCCTGCAAGCTCCGGGATTCGTGACTCGCGAAGATGAACGCCGCGGGTGAGCCTGCTGGTTCGCGTTGCGGTCCAGCGACCCGCGTCGTTGGCGAGTGCCGAGTGATCAGAGGCGGGTGGCTACACGGATCAGGTCGGCGAGTGCACGGGATCGGCTGTGGGGTGGCCACGCGATCACGGTCGTGACGGCCGGCGCGTCCAGGACCGGTACCGCGGCAAGGCCTTCGAGCAGGTTGGCGCGGCAGGATTCGGGCATGACCACAGTGGTGCGGCCGAGTGCGATCAGTTGGAAGAGCTGGGTTTGGCTGCGCACCTCGGCACCGGCGCCCTCGGGGTAGACGCCGCCGGGGCCGGGCCAGCGGGCGATGGGGAGTTCGGGCAGCGAGCAGACCTCCGCCATCCGGACGTGGGGCTTGGCCGCGAGCGGATGTGAAGTGGGAAGGATGGCGATCTGCCCCTCGGTGTGCAGGATTTCGGTGTCCAGTCCGGCGATCGAGTCGAACGGCAGGTGCAACAGCGCGACGTCCGCCTCGCCGTCGTGCAGCGTTCGTTGGGGCTGGCGTTCGCAGAGCAGCAGTTCGACGGTGACGGCGCCTTCTTCGGCTGCGTAGGCGTCGAGCAACTTCGCCACCAGTTCACCGGAGGCGCCCGCCTTGGTGGCCAGTACGAGCGAAGGCCGACTCGTCGCGGCGCCTTGGGTGCGCCGTTCGGCCGCGGCCAGCGCGCCGAGGATGGCTCTGCCTTCGTCCAGCAGTACCGATCCGGCTTCGGTGAGGGAGACCTTGCGGCTGGTGCGTTCCAGCAGCGCGACGCCGAGCCGTCGTTCGAGCTGGGTGATCGTCCGCGAGAGCGGCGGCTGGGCGATGCCGAGGCGTTCGGCGGCCCGGCCGAAGTGCAACTCCTCGGCGACCGCGACGAAGTACCGAAGCTCCCGCGTCTCCACCGGATCAGGCTACCGCCCGATCGATACCTGCCGGGTATTGCCGCGAAACCCAGACGGTGTTGGTTCCCCGCCGGTCCGCGGCCACGATCAACCACATGAGCGAACAGCTGATCGCGCTGGTCACCGGCGCGAACAAGGGAATCGGGTACGAGATCGCGGCCGGGCTCGGCGCGCTGGGCTGGCGTGTCGGAATCGGGGCACGGGACGAAACGCGCCGAGAAGACGCCGTGGCGAAACTGCGAGCGGCCGACGTCGACGCGTTCGGTGTGCCCCTCGACGTGACCGACGACGCGAGCGTCGCGGCCGCCGCCGCACTGATCGACGAGCGCGCCGGGCGGCTGGACGCACTGGTCAACAATGCCGGTATCGCCGGAGCGTGGCCGGATGAACCTTCCGCCGCCACACCGGAAACCATGCGCGCTGTGGTGGAAACCAACGTGATCGGCGTGGTCCGGGTCATCAACGCGATGCTGCCGCTCCTGCGCCGTTCCGAACGCCCGCGGATCGTCAACCAGTCCAGCCACGTCGCTTCTCTGACCCTGCAGACGACGCCTGGCGTCGAACTCGGCGGGATCAGTGGTGTCTATTCACCGTCGAAGACGTTCCTCAACGCCGTCACCGTGCAGTACGCCAAGGAGTTGAGCGGCACCGCCATCAAGATCAACAACGCCTGCCCCGGCTATGTCGCGACAGATCTCAACGGCTTCCGCGGAACCAGCACGACCGCGGACGGCGCCAAGATCGCCATCCGGCTCGCGACGTTGCCGGACGATGGTCCGACCGGGGGCCTGTTCGACGACGCCGGAACTGTGCCCTGGTGAAACGCGACTACACGGCCCAGATGGCCGCGAAGCACTGCCAGTTCGCGACGAAAAGGTCGAAATCAGAGGTCGGTCGCTGTTCTTCGCGATACGTGTTCGAGGTGATGCGAGGTGGCCATGGCGACCCATCGAGACACAGATCCAGCCGTTCGTCCGCCAGCGTGTCGGCACCGCGCCAACTCGCTGTCACCCCACGAGTAGTCTGGTCCGGCGAAGTCATCCCGCTCGACGAGTTCCTCGACCAGATCGGCAAACAACTCTGCGGGCAGGTCGCCCTTCTCTTGTTTACGGCGCAGTACCACCGTCTTTTGTGGCACCGTGTAGCAGAGATACGGAAAAGGACTCCGCGCGTTGCCGCCGGTCATGGACGGCGTTGGGTGTGTCACACCATAATCACCGTAGTTCAGTTCGCGTGTTCCGTCTTGGTGTATTTCGTTCCACAAGGTCACCTCCGGGCGGTCGCGCAGAACCGTTGCGTAAGTGGCTCGAACCTTGGGAATCGATCCTGCGAGGAGTGTTGTATGACCTGGCCCGAGCAGGTCCAGTGTCGTCGCGGCGACGTTTGCCGTCGAGGTTACATGAGAGGCTTGTATTGTTTCAATGAATCCGGCGTCGACCACCGCGTGAACCTGTCCTGGTTGGGTTCCGGTTGACCGCATGATTGATTCGATCCGCTTTCCGAGATCCCGTTTGGATCTAGCGGGATAACGAATCCGGATAGCGATGTCTCGGTATTTGTGCTCGATCAGGCGTCGCGCTCGACGAAGCTCATCGTTCGACGCGTCCAGTGAGATTACGGGGACCAGGCTGGGTAGATGGGATGCGAAAAGCCCGTGCTCATTCTCCACCGCCGATTCAATGCAGGCATCAAGGTATTCGAACACCCCTCTCGGTTGTTGGATGAGCGGACTGCGGGAGGTGAGCCAAGTCGTGTCTAACCACAAGGTCCGCCCGAAACGCGCGAGGCTCGTCGCGGCTCGGACAAGAGAGGGTAGTAGTCGACCACTGGGGCTTGTTGAATCGAGTAACTCGACCATCACGCGTACCTGCGCGTCACGCCGAGAGCGGAGGTTGCCGAGGGCGTCTAGTTCGCCGAGTTTGCATTTGACCGCTACGAGCGGGCGACCGGAGTGCATCCGCCTTCCTCCCCGTGGACGGCGTTATGGTTCGAACTCCCCAGTGTTGGGCATCGCCGAGCCAAAAGCTGCCCTCTGAATAGGTGGTAACCGTTCAAACCTGCGAGTGACGCTGTGGTTGCTTGCGGTGATCGCTGCAGGTGGTGGGGTCTCGGCCTGCGTCTGCTCGAGGTTAGTCAGTCGTGGTCCGTTTCAGGCTGCCGTTCCTGAAGTTGAGGTCTGCTCGCGCGCATTCGTAGGAGTTGTTCGCTGGGCAGCCTCGCGCCCCAGCGACCCGGTATGTCAGCTGCATATTCGCTGTGCGACTGGCGCCACTTGCCTCGCTCGTTCAGCGTCGTGGAGGTGAACGAGACCACAGCGCTCAGGGCGGAGCCGGAACCATGGCTGGAGTAGAAGAGGAGCCGTCACCGAGCGTGTCGGAGATCCCTGCCGGGACGTCGCCGATCGCGGACTCGAAGTCCTCCGGCGAAGTGGTCCGTCCTGCGCTGCTCGGGGAACAGGGCATTCCATCAACAGCGTGAAATGAGACTGACAGGTTCGACCTAACTGACGCTGTTTTCCCGCATGTAGGCTCGGCGGTCTCGCTTGCTCGCGCGCGCGAGCAACTGTCCTCGTTCGACATAACGGCATAGTGTCTTGTGGTGGTGACCGACGCCGTCGTGCCCTGTAATCACCAGGTACTCGCCACGAACAACGCGTCTGCTCTCGAACCACGAGTCTTGGTGTTTACCCGAGGGTTCGAACCGGATGATGGCCTTGGTCCCTGTTCTGGCCAGCTGATAGACCCTATGGACAACGACCAGATCAGCCTGCTGTGTACTCAACCGGGAGAGCAGACGGCGCCATTTGTCGGCATCGCCGCGTGCATGGAACAACCATGCGAACATGCGGCGCAGCATGCGAAGCTCCCACCGCAGGATCAAGATCGGCAGGCCTCCGCCGTATGCAGTTGGATCCAGTTGACGGCGACGTGGTGCGGGCATGGCTCACCAGCCGCGTTCGCGCCACTCCGGGAGCTTCGGCCGTTCGGCGCCGAGCGTTGAGTCGTCGCCATGGCCGGGGTAGAACCAGGTGTCGTCCCCGAGCGTGTCGAAGATCCGCGACGAGACATCGTCGATCAACGAAGAGAAGTCCTCCGGCGAAGTGGTCCGCCCTACGCCACCAGGGAAGAGCGAGTCGCCGGTGAACAGGTGCGCGTGGCCGTTCGGGTCGCGGTAGAGCAGCGCGATCGAGCCGGGGGTGTGGCCGCGCAGGTGGATGACCTCCAGGGTGCACTGGCCGAAGGACAGTGTGTCGCCTTGCTCCACGAGGAAGTCCGGTGGTACCGGCAGCGGGTCGGCGTCGAGGGGGTGCGCGGCGGTGTTGGCGCCGTTCGCGCCCGCGACGGCGCCGAGCGCCTGCCAGTGGTCGGGGTGCTGGTGGGTGGTGACGACGGTGCGCAGCGCCGGGCGGTCGGGGCCGTGCCCGATCAGGTCCGAGATGCGGTCGGGGTCCGCGGCGGCGTCGATGAGGAGCCCCTCGTTCTCCTCGCGGCACACCAGCAGGTACGCGTTGTTGTCCATCGAGCCGACCGACAGCTTGGTGATGGTCACCGCGTCCAGGGTGCGGCGGGCGGCGTCGCCGCCCGGTTCGACGTGCCCGGTGTATTCGTCTGCGACGTTCACGCTCGCCACCCTAGCCATTCGCGGGCCCACCGTCAGTGGCCACCTCGGCACCGGCGAGGGGTAGCCCATACGGGGGCCGCCGCCCGGTGTCAATCGACCCGGTGTTCGACTGGAATACCGCGGGGCGTTTACTTGCTGCACCGACGAACCCCGTGACGCCCGCGCCGCGGTGCCGGGGGTTCGCACACGGTGCCAGCGAACACGGCCGGTGGCCCGGCCGAGTACCCGCCGTCCAGGAGTCGCCGCCCGATGACCTGCGAAAACAAGCTCCGGCAGTGCCACCGCCGATTTTTGTCGGTGCCTCGTCCTAGCATGGACGAGGCCTGTCGTGCAGGTCTCCGTGCACCGCGCGAGGAGCTGGCACCCCACGACCCAGGCCATCGTTTTCCAGGGAAGGGACACATCCGTGGCTGATCGCCTCGTTGTTCGCGGCGCACGCGAGCACAACCTCCGCGGGGTCGACATCGACCTGCCGCGGGACAGCCTGATCGTGTTCACCGGTCTGTCCGGCTCGGGCAAGTCGAGCCTCGCCTTCGACACGATCTTCGCCGAGGGGCAGCGCCGCTACGTCGAGTCGCTTTCGGCGTACGCGCGCCAGTTCCTCGGCCAGATGGACAAACCCGACGTCGACTTCATCGAGGGCCTCTCACCCGCGGTGTCGATCGACCAGAAGTCGACCTCGCGCAACCCGCGGTCGACGGTCGGCACCATCACGGAGGTCTACGACTACCTCCGGCTGCTCTACGCGAGGGCAGGCGTCGCGCACTGCCCGAAATGCGGTGAGCGGATCAGCAAGCAGACCCCGCAGCAGATCGTCGACCAGGTGCTCGACATGGACGAGGGCACCCGGTTCCAGGTGCTCGCGCCGGTCGTCCGCGGCCGCAAGGGCGAGTACCTCGACCTCTTCTCGAACCTGCAGCAGCAGGGCTACGCGCGCGCCATGGTGGACGGCACGGTCCACTCGCTGACCGATCCGCCGAAGCTGAAGAAGCAGGAGAAGCACCAGATCTCCGTGGTGATCGACCGGCTCGCGGTCAAGCCCAGCTCGAAGCAGCGGCTCACCGACTCGGTGGAGACCGCGCTGCGCCTCGCCGACGGGCTGGTCGAACTCGACTTCGTCGACCTGCCGGAGCACGACCCGCACCGGGTCAGGGGGTTCTCCGAAAACCTGGCGTGCCCCAACGGGCACCCGCTCGCCATCGAGGACCTCGAGCCGCGGTCGTTCTCGTTCAACTCGCCGTACGGCGCCTGCCCCGACTGCACGGGTATCGGCGTGCGCAAGGAAGTGGACCCCGAGCTGGTGGTCCCGGACGACGAGCTGTCCCTCGAAGAGGGGGCCATCGCACCGTGGTCCGGCGGGCAGAGCGCGGAGTACTTCCAGCGGCTGCTCGAATCGCTCTCCGAGACCATCGGGTTCCGGATGGACACGCCGTGGCGCCGCCTGCCCGCGAAGGCGCAGAAGGCGGTACTGCACGGCGTCGCCGACCAGGTCCACGTCCGCTACCGCAACCGGTACGGCCGCCAGCGCTCCTACTACGCCTCGTTCGAGGGCGTGATCCCGTTCCTGGAGCGGCGCCAGGAGCAGACCGACTCCGAGTACATGCGCGAGCGGTACGAGGGCTACATGCGCGAGGTGCCGTGCCCCGCCTGCGAGGGCAGCAGGCTCAAGCCGGAGATCCTCGCCGTCACCCTCCAGCACGAAACCCGCGGTGACCGGTCGATCGCCGAGGTGTGCGCGCTCTCCATCGCGGAGGCCTCGGAGTTCCTGGACGAGCTGAAGCTGGACAAGCGCCAGTCGATGATCGCGGGCGCGGTGCTCAAGGAGATCCAGGCGCGGTTGCGCTTCCTGCTCGACGTCGGGCTGAACTACCTCTCGCTCGACCGCGCCTCCGGCACGCTGTCCGGCGGCGAGGCCCAGCGGATCCGGCTCGCCACCCAGATCGGCTCCGGGCTGGTCGGCGTCCTCTACGTCCTCGACGAACCCTCGATCGGCTTGCACCAGCGCGACAACCACCGGCTCATCGAGACGCTGACCAGGCTGCGCGATCTCGGCAACACCCTGATCGTGGTCGAGCACGACGAGGACACCATTCGGTCGAGCGACTGGGTCGTCGACATCGGCCCCGGCGCGGGCGAGCACGGCGGCCACATCGTCCACAGTGGACCGTACAAGAAGCTACTGAAGGCGAAGGGCTCGCTCACCGGCGCGTTCCTGTCCGGGCGCGAGACCATCGATGTGCCGTCGATCCGGCGGCCGGTGGACCGCAAGCGCCAGCTCACCGTGGTCGGCGCGCGCGAGCACAACCTGCGCGGGGTCGACGTCGAGTTCCCGCTCGGCTGCCTGGTCTCGGTCACCGGGGTCTCCGGCTCCGGGAAGTCCACGCTGGTCAACGACATCCTGGCCACGGTGCTGGGCAACAAGCTCAACGGCGCCCGCCAGGTGCCTGGCAGGCACACCAGGGTCAACGGGCTCGCCAACGTGGACAAGCTGGTCCGCGTCGACCAGTCGCCGATCGGCCGCACCCCGCGGTCCAACCCGGCCACCTACACCGGCGTGTGGGACCACGTGCGCAAGCTGTTCGCCTCCACCACCGAGGCGAAGGTCCGCGGCTACCAGCAGGGCCGGTTCTCGTTCAACGTCAAGGGCGGGCGCTGCGAGGCGTGCGCCGGTGACGGCACGATCAAGATCGAGATGAACTTCCTGCCGGACGTGTACGTGCCGTGCGAGGTGTGCAAGGGCGCGCGCTACAACCGCGAGACGCTCGAGGTGCACTACAAGGGCAAGACCGTGTCCGAGGTGCTGGACATGCCGATCGAGGAGGCCGCCGAGTTCTTCGAGCCGATCAAGGCGATCCACCGGCACCTGCAGACGCTGGTCGACGTCGGGCTCGGGTACGTGCGGCTCGGCCAGCCCGCGCCGACGCTGTCCGGTGGTGAGGCGCAGCGCGTGAAGCTCGCGAGCGAGCTGCAGAAGCGGTCCACCGGCAAGACCGTCTACGTGCTCGACGAGCCGACCACGGGCCTGCACTTCGAGGACATCCGCAAGCTCCTCGGCGTGATCAACGGCTTGGTGGACAAGGGAAACACGGTGATCGTGATCGAGCACAACCTCGACGTGATCAAGACCTCCGACTGGATCGTCGACATGGGGCCGGAAGGCGGCTCCGGCGGCGGCACCGTGGTCGCCACGGGCACCCCGGAGGACGTGGCCGCGGTCGACGAGAGCTACACCGGCCAGTTCCTCAAGGAGGTACTCGCCTGATCCCGCCTCTTCGGGGAACTGGAACTGTCGCGCGATCGGGAGAGGTCCCGGTCGGCGACGGGTAGCTTGCCCCCTCAGCCGAGGACGGGGTGCGGAGCGCGGTCACGCAATCCGGACCGCTCCGCACGAGGAGGCATGGTGGGCTACCGGACGGTGCTGGCGATGATCGTCTCGTGCTTGACGCTGACCGTCGGCTTCGCTGCTACGGCTGTCGGGGCGATCGCCTTGGTGGTGAGCGGAAGTTCCGGCAAAGGGCCGCCGACGTGCGACGGCGTGGATGACCCGCTGCCGCACCTAAGCGGGTGCTTTCCCGGTGTGCTGATAGGCCACAGTGGACAGTGCGCCGTAGCGGAACGCCCTGATCCGGAACGCGGCGGAGCGCTCCTGCGGGAGGGTGGCCAGGCCGCACGAGCCGATGTCGCGGTCGAGCACTTCCACCGGGGCGAATCCCGGCGCGCCTTCGGGTTTCGCCTCCAGCAGGAAGCCGTCCTCGTCGGTGGCGTGGTCGGTCCAGGTGAACCGGATCCCGTCCGCCGTCATCACCTTCGCCGCGAGATCGGACGGCGCGGCGGCCGCCGGATCGTCGCGCAGCGCCGCCGCGGGGGCTCCGGGGTGCGGGCCGGGGCGGGGGTTCGGCCACTGCGGATCGGACGCGCTGAGGTCCGGCGCGCTCGCGGGCACGGTGACGGCCACCTCGCCGCTCGTGCCGCCGTAGTACGGGCGGACCCGGTAGTAGAACGGGGTTTCCGGCAGCAGATCGGGGTGGTGGTAGCTGCTCTGGTGCGGCGGCAGGAAGCCGAGCGTCGTGTACGGGCCGCCGGGCTCGGTCGCGAACTCGACCATCCACCCCGCCGCGCCCGGCGCGTCGTCCGGCCAGTGCAGGGTCACGTCGACGGGGGAGTCGAGGGTCGCGGTGAGCCCGGCCGGGGCGGGGGTGGCGGCCTGCTGCGCCGCGCAGCCCGCCACCCCCGCCAGCAGCAGTGCCGCGGCCAGTGCCCGCCGGATCACTGGTGCCAGAACCGGATCTTGTCCCAGGTCACCGTGATCGGCCCGGCCCCGCTCGCGGTGCGGTAGGCGCCGAACTTGTCGTAGAAGTCGCCGCCGGGGCTGGACGTGGTGTGCTTCAGCGACCCGTTGATGTAGGTCTTGTGCGTGCTGCCGACCTGGTTGATCGTGTTGACGCGGACGCTGGTGCCGACGGTCGCGCCGCCGCTGATCGTCTGCCCGCCCTCGACCGAGTACATCCGGCCACCCTTTTCCACGGCCAGCATGAAGAACGGTCCCTGGTCGCCGTGGAAGGTCTGCTTCAGGCTGATCCGCGAGCCGCTCTGGCTGGTGATCTTGAAGTAGCCCTCGAACTGGTGCGTGCCGCCGGAATAGGTGTCGTACCGGCGTTCCGCGCGCTGCTCGCCGCTGTCCGAGGAGCAGCTCAGGGTGAACGTCAGGTCGCTGACCTTCCCGCAGCCCTTCTCCTGGACCTTGAACGACGGGCTGTCCGGCGTCCAGTTCCCGGAGCCGACCTGGGCGAGCGCGGCAGGGGCGGTGGCCAGCAGCCCGGCCGCGGCCAGCGCGGCGGCGAGGATCCCGGCTCGTTTCGACAGCATCCAACCTCCTCGTGGGGACAAGGCGGCGGCGGTGCGGGTTCGGTCGTGCCCCCGGTGGGGCAGGTGCGGCGGACCGGGGCTCACTGTACGAGAGCGGCCGGGCACGGACAAGCGTGTGCCGGTGGCCGGGAAGCGCAGTGCTCCTACTATCGGAGCATGGTCGGCACGTACCGCTTCCGCACGGTCTGGCTGCTGCCCGCGCCGGTGCGCGCGGTGTTCGACGCGGTCGTCGACCTCGAGCACTACCCGCGCTGGTGGTCCGATGTCCGGTCGGTGCGGCAGGTGGACGCCGACACCGCGGAGCTGGTGTGCCGCGCGAGCCTGCCGTACCGGCTCGTGCTGCGCATGCACCGCGACGTCGAGGATTCCGAATCGGGCCGCCTCCGCGTCGGGCTCTCGGGTGATCTCGAGGGGTTCCTCGCGGGATCGGTGACCCGCGCGGGGGACGGAACGCACCTCGAGATCACCCAGGAGGTCGAGGCGCGCAAACCGTTGCTGCGCAAGCTCGACCGGGTGGCCCGGCCGGTGTTCCGCGCCAACCACGCGCTGATGATGCGGCGCGGGCTGTGGGGGTTGCGGAACCACCTGGCCGGGGCCTGAGTCAGCTCGGCGCGGGGGCGTCGCCGAGCTTCGGGTCCTCCGTTTTCGGGGCGTCGTCGAGGAGGCTGGCCTCGGAGAAGGGTTCCTTGCCCGAGAGCACCCGGCTCGCCCGGCCGGCGTCGAACTCCTTCGTCCACGATCCGATGAGGACGGTCGCCACCGCGTTGCCCGCGAAGTTGGTCACCGCGCGCGCTTCGGACATGAACCGGTCGATGCCGAGGATGAACCCGACGCCGTCGACGAGATCGGGCCGGTGCGACTGCAGCCCGCCCGCGAGCGTCGCGATCCCGGCGCCGCTGACGCCCGCCGCGCCCTTCGACGCGATGATCATGAACACCAGCAAGGAGATCTGCTCGCCGAGGCCGAGCGGGCTGCCCTGCGCGGTCGCCACGAACAGCGTCGCCATGGTCAGGTAGATCGCGGTGCCGTCGAGGTTGAACGAGTACCCGGTCGGCACGGTGATGCCGACGACGGGCTTGGAAACCCCGAGGTGCTCCATCTTCGCGATGAGCCTCGGCAGCGCCGACTCCGACGACGAGGTGGACACGATCAGCAGGAACTCGCGGGCGAGGTAGCGCAGCAGTGAGAAGATGCTGACCCTGGCGCCGAGCCACAGCGCGGACCCGAGCACGATGAACACGAACAGCAGGCAGGTGGCGTAGAAGCCGATCATGATCACCGCGAGGCTCTTCAACGCGCCCCAGCCCGTTTCGCCGACGACGGCGGCGATGGCGCCGAACGCGCCGACCGGCGCGGCCCACATGATCATGGACAGGATCCGGAACACCAGGCGCTGGATGTGCTCGACCCCGCGCAGGATCGGCTGCCCTTTCGCGCCGAGCTTCTGCAGCGCGAACCCGGACAGCAGCGCGATCAGCAGGGTCTGCAGCACGGACCCTTCGGTGAACGCGGAGAGCATGCTCTCCGGGATGATGCCGAGCAGGAACTCCGTGGTGCCCTCGGTCTTCGCCTGGGCGTGCACTTTGGACGCCGCGGCCGGGTCGAGGTGCAGGCCGGACCCGGGGTGCAGCAGGTTGCCGACGACGAGCCCGATCGCGAGCGCGAAGGTCGACATCACCAGGAAGTAGCCGATCGCGAGCAGGCCGACCTTGCCGACCTTCGCCGCCTTCGCGACCGAGCCGATGCCGAGCACGATGGTGCAGAAGATGATCGGCGAGATCATCATCTTGATCAGGTTCACGAACGCGGTGCCGAGGGGCTTGAGCTCCTTGGCGAACCCCGGCGCGAGGAAACCGACGAGCACGCCGAGCACGACGGCGGCCACGACGGCCAGGTACAGGTGGTGCATCCGATCTCGGCGCGGTGGCGCGGCCGGGGATGCGGCGGAAGTCGGCAACACTGCCTCCAGCGGGGAACGAGAGCGCCGTCACCGGCGCGGGCTGGCAGTCACTATCGGCAGCGTTATGACCCCGGTCACCCTTGTGTTCATTGAGTTCACCGACCAGGCGAAAGGGTCCTCGCTCGGTCAGTGAGCCGGTACTCGCGGTCACCGGTTCCGGCTCATTTCCGGCTCAGCCGCAGCACGCCCCGGTCGCCTCGGACGGCGACGAGCTGGATGACCTGGGCGGCCTTGAGTTCCAGGTTCACCGTTTGACCGACATCGAGGTGCATTCCGGCGAACGAGCCGGTGTTCATGACGACTCCGTCGTCCACGGCCGTGATCGTGATGGGCCCGTCGCCGCTGGCGTTCGGGACGGAGTCCCCGGCCTTGACGAAGACCTCGCACGTGCCGTCGCGACAGGCTTTGAGGTTGCCACCGTCCGCGGCGGTGAACGGCGGAGGCGGCGGTGAGGTGGTCGTGGCGGGCGTAGTGGTGGTCACGGGTGACGCGACCGGCGGGGCCGGTGCGGCCGGTGGCGGCGGGCTTTCGGTACCGCATCCGGTGACGAGCAGGGCCGTGGGCGTGGCGAGGAACAGCAACCTGACCAGGTGTGAGCGCATCCGCCGAAGCTAAGGCGCCCGCGGTGCGCCCGGCCCGCGTTGGCACCTAGCGGCCGCGCCGCCGTACGGCCGATGTGCTGGTATGGACCGATGACGGTGAAGTCGCGGAGGCCGCGCGGGCGGCGGTTCAGCCTCGCGGGGCAGCTGCTCGTGGTGCAGACGGCCGGTGTCGCGGTGCTCGTCGCCGTGGGGTTCACGCTGGCCTACTTCGACGCCAGGACCGCCGTGACGGACCGGTCGAGGGAAGAGGCGACCACGGTGGCGGCCACCATCGCCGACACCCCGAGTGTCCTTTCCGCACTGTCCACTGAGGACCCCAGTGTGGCGCTCCAGCCGTTCGCGGAAAAGGTGCGCGCGGACACCGGGGTGGACTTCGTGACGATCATGAACACCGACGGGATCCGGTACACCCACCCGACCCCCTCGCTCATCGGCCAGCGCTTCGCCGGGAACATCGCGGAAGCGTTGCGGGGCAAGGTCTTCACCGAGACCTACCTCGGCACGCTCGGCGAGTCCGTGCGCGCGGTGGTCCCGGTGTTCGACCGGGACCACCGCGTGGTCGCGCTGGTCAGCGCCGGGATCACGATCAAGGCGATCGCGCAGGAGCTGGGGGAGCGGCTGCCGCCGCTGGTGATCGTCGCGATCGCGGTGCTGCTGGTCGGGATCGGCGGCAGCCTGCTCGTGGGCAGGCGGCTGCGGCGGCAGACCCGCGGGTTCGCGCCGGCCGAGCTGTCCGGGATGTTCGGCTACTACGAAGCGATCCTGCACACCGTGCGGGAGGGGCTGGTGCTGGTGAACGCGAGCGGGACCGTGGTGCTGTGCAACCACGCGGCGCGCGAGCTGCTGGGGCTCGACGACGACCCGGCCGGGCGCGAGGTCGACGGGCTCGGCCTCGCCGACCCGCTCGCGCGGTCGCTCGTCAGCGGTCCGCGCACCGACGAGATCCACGTGACCGAGACGCGCGTGCTGGTGGTCAACACCGAGCCGGTGAGCTCGGACGGCCGCGAGCGCGGCACCGTGGTGACCCTGCGGGACCACACCGAGTTGCAGGCGTTGACCGGCGAGCTGACCACGATCAGGGGACTGGCCGAATCGCTGCGGTCGCAGGCGCACGAGTCGGCGAACCGGCTGCACACCGTGGTGTCGCTGGTCGAGATGGGGCGGCCGGTGGACGCGGTCGAGTTCGCCACCGAGGAGCTGGCGGTCGCCCAGCACCTGACCGACCGCGTGCTCGGCGCGGTCGAGGAACCGGTGCTCGCGGCGCTGCTGCTGGGCAAGGCCGCCGAGGCCGCCGAACGGGGCGCAGATCTCGAACTCACCCCGGATTCGACCGTGGACGCCACGGTGACCATCCCGTCGCGCGATCTGGTGACCGTGCTGGGCAACCTCGTCGACAACGCGATCGACGCGGCGATCGAGACCGCGGCGCAGCGGCGGCCGAGGGTCACCGTCACCGTCCGCCCCGACGGGGACAGCCTGCTCATGCGGGTCAGCGACACCGGTGACGGGGTGCCCACGGACGCCGCCGACGCGGTGTTCCGGCGAGGCTGGACCACGAAACCGGGCGGCGGCGAGGTGGGACACGGCCTCGGGCTCGCGCTCGCCGCTCAGGTGGTCCGGCGGCATCGTGGCACGATCGAGGTCGACGGTGCCGTCTTCACCGTCCGGTTGCCGGGTGAAGGGAGCGCGGGGTGATTTCGGTTCTCGTCGTCGAAGACGACCCGGTCGCCGCCCAAGCGCACCGCGAGTACGTCACGCGGCTGCCGGGGTTCGAGGTCGCCGGTGTGGTGCACTCGGGCGGGGAGGCGCTCAGGTTTTGCGAGCGCACGCCCGTCGACCTGGTGCTGCTCGACTTCTACCTGCCGGACGGGCACGGGCTCGCGGTGTGCCGCGCGCTGCGGGCCGCGGGCAGCACGGCCGACGTGATCGCGGTGACCTCGGCGCGCGATCTCGCGGTGGTGAAGGCCGCCGTGTCCTCCGGGGTCGTGCAGTACCTGCTCAAACCGTTCACCTTCGCGTCGTTCCGGGAAAAGCTCGATCAATACGCCCGATTCCACCGCACCGTCGGGAAAACGGGCGAAGCGGCGGATCAGGGCGATATCGACCGCGCATTCGCGACCTTGCGGACCTCCGAACGGCCCGCGTTGCCGAAGGGAATGAGCGAAGAAACGCTCGACGCGATTCGCGGCGCGCTGAAATCCGCGTCGGACGGGCTTTCCGCGGGAGCGGCGGCTGCTGGGACCGGGGTGTCCCGGGTGACCGCGCGGCGGTACCTCGAGTACCTGGCGGACAACGGGATCGCCGCCCGCGAACCGCGGTACGGGCAGGTCGGCAGGCCCGAAGTCTGGTATCGCACGATCGTGTGACAAAAGGGACGGCGAGGCATCGAGTCGGTTCGATCGGCGACGGCCGGATACGATCCGGCGCATGAACCAGCCATATCCGCAGCAGTTTCCGATCATGCTTTCCACCATGAACGACCTGCCCGGCTACCGGGTGGCCACCGTGTTCGGCGAAGTGTTCGGGCTGACCGTCCGGAGCCGGAACATGTTCTCCAACATGGGCGCCGGGTTCAAGGCGATGGCGGGCGGTGAGCTGAAGGGCCTCACGAAGCTGCTGTCCGATTCCCGGTACGAAGCGCTGCAACGGCTGGCGCAGGAAGCGATGGCGCACGGCGCGAACGCGGTGCTGGCGCTGCGGTTCGACTGCAACGAGATCGCGAACACCGCGAGCGAGATCGCGGCCTACGGCACCGCGGTCTACGTCGTCCCCGCCGACGGGCAGGCGCCACCGCAGCAAGCCCAGGCGCAGGCGCCGCAGCAGCCGTATCCGCAGCAACAGCAGCAGTACCCGCAGAGCGGCGGCTACCCGCAACAGGGCTACGGCCAGTAAGCCCTCCCGGGGACGTCAGAGCGGGCGGCCCGGGACGCCGGGGCGGGTCTGCCACGGCAGCGGGCCGTCGAGCGGGCGGTACTCGACCCCGAGCGCGTCCAGCCGCGGCAGGTGGTGCGTGCGCAGCCGCTCGGTGAACTCGGCGGTGTCGCGGTCTCCGGCCGGGCTCCACACCACCTCGCTGAACGCGCACAGCCGGGGGAACGTGGCGTAGTCGACGCGCCGGACGGTGTCGAGGTGCTCGCTCCACACCTGGGCCTGCGCGCCGAGCACCCGGTGCCGGGCGTCCTCGGGCAGGCCCGGTGGCAGCGGCTCGTAGGCGTGGACGTCCTCGACCGTGTTCAGGAAGCCCACCGGGATCGGCTCGTCGGGGTGATCGGACTCGCGGTGGTTGAGGTACACGTACTGCTCGGGGCACATCACCACGTCCAGCCCCGCCGCCGCGGCCCGCACGCCCGCTTCCTCACCGCGCCACGAGCCGATGATCGCGGATGCGGGGAGCGTGCCCGCGTCGAGCACTTCGTCCCAGCCGAGCGCGCGGCGCCCGCGCTCGTGCAGGTACTTCGCCAGTTCGATGAGGAAGGCGCCGTGCCGATCGGTCGCGCCGGGCACCTCGTCGCCGCCGATGGCGATGACCTCCGACGGGAACACGGCCAGCACCTCGTCGAACACCGCGCGGAAGAAGTCCAAAGTGGACTCGGAAGGGTCGAGGATGTCGTCGTTGACGCCCCACGACGTCCACACCTCGCGCGCACTGTTTTCCGCGCCCAGTTCGGGGTAGGCGGTCAGTGCGGCCGTCACGTGGCCGGGCACGTCGACCTCCGGCACCACCGTGATGCCCCGTTCGGCCGCGTAGGCGACGATCTCGCGCAGGTCGTCGGTGCGGTAGAAACCGCCGTGCGGCCTGCCGTCGCGCTCGGGCCCGTCGTGCCTGCCGACCATCGAGCCCCGCCGCCACGCCCCGATCTCGGTGAGCCTGGGGAAGCGCGGCACCTCCAGCCGCCAGCCCTGGTCGTCGGTCAGGTGCAGGTGCAGCACGTTGAGCTTGTGCGCGGCGAGCAGATCGGTGAACCGGAGCACCTCGGCCTTGGTGCGGAAGTTCCGCGCCACGTCCAGCAGGCAGCCGCGCCAGCCGAACCTCGGCTCGTCCACCACGGTTCCACAAGGGACGGTCATCGGTCCGGAGTGGACGTCGGCGGCGCGGAACGCGGACGGCCCCGCGAGCTGTCGCAGGGTTTCGCGGGCGTAGCGCACCCCGGAGTCGTCCGACGCGGTGATCCGGATTCCCGATTCGGCGATGTCGAGGCGGTATCCCTCCGCCGGAACCGCGTCGGAGTTCTCGATTTCGACTTCGGCGGGCCACGGCCGCGAGCCGCCGGTCGCGGTCGCCGAAACGGGTCGGGGGAGCAGTGAGTCGAACCCCGGCATGGTCTTCACCCCTTCACGGCGCCGGCCATGCCGGACACCAGTTTCCGTTGGACCAGCACGAAGAAGATCAGCACCGGGATGGTCATCAGCGTCGACGACGCCATGATCGCGCCCCAGTCGTTCTCCTCCGGTTTGAAGAACACCAGCATCGCCTGCGGCAGCGTCTGGTTCTCGGTCTGGGAGATGATGAACGTCTTCGCGAACAGGAAGTCGTTCCAGGCGTGGATGAACGCGAGCACACTGGTCGCCACCAGTCCCGGCGCGACCAGCGGGAACAGGATCTGCCACACGAACCGGAACCGGCTCGCACCATCCACAGTGGCCGCTTCCTCCAGTTCGACCGGCACCGCGGCGACGAACCCGCGCAGCATCCAGATCGCGAACGGCAGGCTGAACGCGAGGTGCACCAGCACCAGCGAGCCGAGCTGGTTCAGCCCGAACGCGGGCACCACGCCACCGATCGAGCGCATCAGGAAGAACAGCGGGATCGTCAGCGCCTCCACCGGCACCATCTGCGCGACGAGCAGCATCACCAGCAGCACGGTCCGGCCGCGGAACCGGAACCGGGTCAGCGCGACCGCGGACAGGAACGACAGCAGCAGCGACAGCGCGACCACGGCGACGGCCACGAGCACGCTGTTGAGGAAGTACCCGCCGAACCCGGACACGGTGAGCACGCGGCGGAAGCTGTCGAAGGTCGGCGCGAGCGTCCACGGCGACGGGCTCGCCGACTGGATCTCCCCGGCGGGCTTGAGCGCGGTGAGCACCATCCAGTACAGCGGGAACGCGATGACCGCGGCGATGACCACGGTGACGATCTCGGCGACGGTCCTGCCCTTGTGGCGCCGCTTCGGGGCGCGTACGAGCGTGCTCACACCAGCCCCGCTTCCCGTTTCTGCGAACGCACGTAGAGCCCGGTGATCGACATCAGGATCAGCGTCATCACCACGCCGATCGCGGCGCCGAGCCCGTACTGCGAGCCCGCGAACGCCTGCTGGTAGGCGTAGACGTTGAGCACCAGGTTCCGCCCGGCGAGCCCGCCGCCGTTGGTCATCACGTAGATCTGGGTGAACACCTTGAAGTCCCAGATGATCGACTGCACGGTGGCGATCATCAGCACCGGCCGCAGCATCGGGAGCACGATCGAGGTGGCCGTCTTCGGTGCCGACGCGCCGTCGAGCGAAGCGGCTTCGAGCACCTCCTCCGGGATCGCCTTGATCCCGGCGTACATGGTGACCATGACGAACGGGAACGAGCACCAGATCACTTCGAGCGCGACGAGCCCGAACGTGCCGTAGGTGTCGTAGGTCCACGAATGGCGTTCCATGGCGGTGAAACCGATCCCGGAGAGGACCTTGTTCACGAGCCCGAAGTCCGCGTCGAACAGGAAGAGCCAGATGTAGGAACCGGCGACCGCGGGGGTGGCCCACGCGCCGAGCGCGGCGAGGAACAGCAGCGTCCGCGCCCACGGCCGCACCCGGCTCGCGAGCATCGCCAGCACCGTGCCGGCCACGAGGCTGCCCACGACGCACACCGCGGCGAAGCCGATCGTCTTCGCCAGCACCGTCCAAAAGGCACTGTTCGCCAGCAGGTCGGTGTAGTTGTGCAGGCCGATGAACACCAGCGGCGCGGCGCCGGCCGCCTCGGCCTGCCCGTAGTCGTAGACCGAGATCAGCACCAGCTGGTAGATCGGGTAGGCCAGCACGCCGAGCAGCAGGATCGCCGCTGGTGCGAGGTAGAGCGCCGCGGCCCGCCCGTCCCCGCGGCGGCGGGACGGGCGGGCGCGGCGCCGCCCGGAGTCCGATGTGGACGATGCGGGCGGTGCGAGCAGGGCCGCCATGTTCAGCCGCCGAACGCGGTGTTCATCTTGTCCGCCGCGTCCTGCAGCGCCGCGTCCACGTTCCGCTCACCGGTGGCGATCTGCTGGATCGCGGTCGGCAGGATGTTCTGCGCGTCGATGCGGGACCACGCCGGGCTGGCCGGGACGAACCGGGTGCCCGCCTTGAGCGTGTCGACGAACGGCTTCAGCGACGAGTCCTTCGCGGACAGTTGCTGCTGCACGCTCGCGAGCGTGGGCAGGTTGCCCATCGCGGAGTACATCTGGGTCTGGTACTTCGCGCCGCCGAGCAGCTCGGCGAACTCCACCGACAGCCCGCGCCGCTTGCTGGCGCCGAACACGCCGAGCAGGTTGCCGCCCGCGAACGCGGGTGCGACCGAACCCGGGGTGCTGCCCGGCAGCGGCACCACCGCGTACTTCCCCTTGGCCGCACCGGCTTCGACGGCCTTGCGGTTGAAGTCGCCGCCGATCGTCATCGCCGCCTTGCCGCCCGCGAACGCCTGCACGCTCTGCGTCCCGGTGAAGTTGCCGCACTGCTGCGGCGGGCAGATGTCATCTTTGATCAGCTTCGAGTACGCGTCCACGCCCGCCTTCGCCTCCGGCGAGGTGATCGCGGCCGTCCACTTCCCACCGTCCTGTTTGGCCAGCTCGCCACCCTGCGCCCACAGGTAGGGCAGCATCGCGTAGGTGTACTTGCCGCCGACGGAAATCCCGTACAGATCCGGTTTCGCGGCCCGGATCCGGCGCGCGGTGTCGGCGAGTTCGGCGAGCGTCGCGGGCGGTTTCAGGTTCAGCTCGGTGAAGACGTCGGTGCGGTAGTAGAGCGCGCGGATACCGGTGAACCACGGCAGCCCGTAGACCTTGCCGTCCGCCTTCGCGGTGTCCACAACGGACGGTACGAGGTCGGCGCCCTCCTTCCAGGACTTCAGGTCGCCGGAGAGGTCGGCGAGCGCGCCGGTCTTCGCGTACGCCGCGACGTCGGTGTTGCCGAACTCGGCCACGTCGGGTGCGTTGTTCGGGTCGTTGAAGGCGCCGGAGAACCGGTCCGCCCGTCCCTCGACCGGGATCCACTGCACGTCGACCTCGACGCCGGGGTGGCTCGCCTTGAACTCGGTGACGGCCTCGGCCACCGTCGCTTCCTTCGGTGCCCTGGTGGCTTCGTCGAAGAGCCAGACCCGCAGCGTGCCGGTCTTCTCGTCACCGCCCGCGCCGGCGGGCCCCGACTGGGTCGGGGCGCACGCGGCGAGGGCGGCGACGAGAGGCACCACGGCGAGGAGGGGACGACGGATTCTCATAAGAATCTCCGATAAGTCCGTAGTTCTGTTGCAATCCATGCAATGCAGATTGTGCTATTAGCAACAGAGCTTAGGAGGGTCGCCCAGCTCGCACAAGGGTCTAGACCAGCTGATTCAGTGCCGGAAGGCCACCGTTGCCACCGACGGCACCGCGAAGACGCGTTGCGGCGCACCGAGTTTCCCGGACGCGGTGTCGCGCGGCAGCCAGGTGACCGTGCCGGAGTTCTGGTTCGACACGTACGCGCCGCGCTGCCCCGGGTCCAGCACGAGGTGCCGTGGCCAGTCACCACCCGTCGTGGCGTTGGCACCGAGCCGCTCCAGCCCGCCGTCCTTGACCGCGAACGTGGCCACGGTGTTTTCCCCGCGCACCGACACGTACGCGAACCGCCCGTCGGCCGACACCTCGATCTCGCCGGGGTAGTTCGGCCCCGGCGAGGACGCGTCGACGGCGGGCACCACGGCGCCCGCGGCGAGCTTGCCCGCGGCGGCGTCCCACGTCGCGACCGTGACCTCCGGCCGCAGTTCCTGTGCGATGTAGGCGAATCGGCCGTTCGGGTGGAAGGCGAGGTGCCGGGGACCCGCGCCGGAGGGGAGCACGAGCTGCTGGTGCTGCTTCAGCTTCCCGGTCTTCAGATCGAGCGAGTACACGTACACCGAGTCCGCGCCGAGATCAACCGACAGCACCCACCGGCCGCTCGGGTCGACGACCACCTGGTGGGCGTGCGCGTCGCGTTCGGCACCGTGGTGCACCACGAGATCGGTGGACGCGCCGAGCCTGCCGTCGCGCGCGATCGGGTGCACCACGACGCTGCCGGTGCCGTAGTTCGCGGTCAGCAGGTAACGGCCGCTCGGGTGCACGCACAGGTGGGTCGGTGCGGAGCCCCGGCTCGGCTGGGTACTGATCTTGCGGGGCTTGGCCGGGTCGCGGACGTCGAGTGAGGTGACGTGCCCGTCGGGGACGCCTTCGTTGGTGGAGAACAGGATCCGGCCGTCGGGGGAGAAGGCGAACCACGACGCGTCCGACACCCCGCTCACGGTGTGGTCGAGCGTGAGCGCGGGGCCGTTCGACGTCGTGGTCACGTCCAGCCCGTGCCCGACGGGCGCGCCGGGGCTGGTGTAGCTGCCGACGTAGAAGACGCGGCCCTTGCATCTCGCGGCCTGCGCGGAGGTCAAGCCCGCCAGACTCGTGGCGCCGACGGCCGCGGCGGCACCGGCCGCGCCGAGGAAGAGGCGACGAGGAAGTTCTGCCATGTGTTCAGACTCCTTATCCCGTGTCCTACAGGAAGGCCATCACCAGTGCGGCGACGCCGAATCCGGACAGCGACAGGATCGTCTCCAGCACCGTCCAGGTCTTGAGGGTCTTCGCGACGGACATCCCGAAGTAGCGCGAGACGATCCAGAACCCGCCGTCGTTGACGTGCGAGGCGATGATCGAACCCGCCGAGATCGCCACCACGACGAGTGCGAGCTGCGCCTGCGAGTACCCGAGCTCGGCGACGGTCGGCGCGACGATCCCGCTCGTGGTCACGATCGCGACCGTCGCGGAGCCCTGCGCGATCCGCATGCCGCAGCTGATCACGTACGCCGCGAGGATCACCGGAAGCCCCGCGTCGCCGAGGGAGCCCGCTACCGCCTTGCCGATGCCGGTGGCCGACAGCACCGCGCCGAAGAACGCGCCCGCGCCCACCACCAGCAGGATCATCGCGACCGGCCGCAACGCGTTCGCGGACAGTTCCGACAGTTCCTTGCCGCCCATCCCGCGCCGGTGCCCGAGCAGCCACGTGGCCAGCAGGACCGCGACGGTGAGCGCGACGGCCGGGGTGCCGACGAAGTTCGCGACCCCGGCCAGTGCCGAGTTCTTCGGCAGCCAGATGCTGCCGAAGGTGCCCGCCAGGATCAGCACGAGCGGGACCGCGATGATGGCGGCGACCAGGCCGAGCGACGGCGGCGTCTGCCCGTTCCCGTCGAGCGTTTCGTCTTCGACCATCATCTCGGCCGGGATGTCGACGTGCATCCGCTTGCCGATCCAGGTCGAGAACAGCACGCCGCCGACGAACCACGCCGGGATCCCGCACAGCGCGCCCATCAGGATGATCCAGCCGAGGTCGACGTGCAGCAGGCCCGCGGCGGCCACCGGGCCGGGGTGCGGCGGGAGGAACGCGTGCGTCACCGAAAGCCCGGCGATCAGCGGCAGGCAGTACAGCAGCAGCGAGCGGCCGCCCTGTTTCGCCGCGACGTACACCAGCGGTGCGAGCACGAAAATGCCGATGTCGAAGAACACCGGGATGCCGAAGATCAGGCCCGCGACGCCCATCGCGAGCGGGGCGCGCCGCTCGCCGAACGCGCGCAGCAGCGCCGAGGTCAGCACACGCGCGCCGCCGGACTTCTCGAGGATCGCGCCGAGCAGGGTGCCGAGCCCGATGATGGCCGCGATGTGCCCGAGGATCCCGCCGAACCCCTTCTCCAGCAAGGAGTCCGAGGTCTTCTGCGCGGTGCCGACCAGCGTGCCGACCGGGACGCCCGCGGCGAGCGCGGTGAGCAGGCTGACCACGATGAGCGCGATGAACGGCTCCATCTTGGTCCTGATGATCAGCACGAGCAGCACCGCGATGGACACCGCGGCCAGGGTGAGCAGCCCGCCGGTGGAATGCTGCAGCCAGTGGATCATCGGACTCTCCCGGGGTTGCGCAGGGAATGGCCGGCGAGCGCGCCGGTGGGGCGGCCGTCGTCGATCGCGGCGACGCCGTTGACGAACACGTACGGGATCCCGGTCGCGGCCTGGCGCGGCTCCTCGAAGGTCGAGGTGTCGGCGACCGTGTCCGGGTCGAACAGCACGAGATCGGCGGCGAACCCTTCGCGGACGAGGCCGCGGTCGGGCAGCCGGAGCCTGCGCGCGGCGCGTCCGGTCAGGTGGGCGACGCAGTCTTCGAGGCCGAGCACGCCGAGTTCGCGCACGTAGTGCCCGAGGTAGCGCGGGAACGTGCCCCACGCGCGGGGGTGCGGGCGGGTGCCGACAAGCAGGCCGTCGCTGCCCCCGGTGTGCGTCGGGTGCCGCATGATCGCCTGGACGTTCTCTTCGTGTCCCACGTGCATCAGGCAAGAGGTGCCGAGGCGTTCGGCGATGAGGGTGTCGAAGAACAGGTCGGCGGACGGAACCCCTTGGCGCCGCGCGGATTCCGCGACGCTGTGCCCGACGAGGTGCTCCCGCTCGGTGCCGCGCACGCCGTTGATTTCGATGCTGTCCCAGTCGATCGGCACGCCGTGCGCGCCGTCGGAGCCGGTTTCCTCGATCTCCGCCCTGATCCGCTCCCGGGCGTCCACATCGGACAGCCGGGCGAGCGTGGCGTCGAGCCCGCCGTCGGCGGACCAGCTCGGCAGGAGCGCGGAAAGGTACGTGGCGCCGGGGAGATACGGGTAGGTGTCGAGCGTGATGTCGCAGCCGTCGGCGACCGCGTCGTCGAGCAGGCGCAGCAGATCCGGCGCTTTCCCCTTGTTGACGGAGAAGTTCATCGTCGCGTGCGCCAGGTGCAGTGGGCAGCCGGAGCGGCGCGAGATGTCCACCATCTCGGCGAACGCCTCCAGCGCGCCCGCGCCGTAGCTGCGGTGGTGCGGGCTGTAGAACCCGCCGTGCGTGCCGACGACCTCGCACAGCGCGACGAGTTCCTCGGTGCCCGCGTACATCCCCGGCGTGTAAGTCAGCCCCGAGGACATCCCGGCGGCGCCTTCGCGCAGCCCGGTCGCGACGAGCTCCTTCATCCGGTCCAATTCGGACTCGGTGGCGGGCCGGTCGTCGAAGCCGACCGCGAGCATGCGCACGGTGCCCTGCGGCACCAGGTACGCGGCGTTCACCGCGATACCGCGGTCGAGCCGGTCGAGGTACTCGCCGACCGAGCGCCAGTTCCAGTCGAACCCGGCGGGATCGTCGTTCCAGCCCGCGAGCTGGGCGCGCAGCGCGGCGAGCACTTCGTCGTCGACGGGGGCGTAGGAAAGCCCGTCCTGGCCGAGCACCTCCGAGGTCACCCCCTGCGACACCTTCGCCAGGTGGTCCGGGTTCGCCAGGATCTGTAGGTCCGAATGGGCGTGCATGTCGATGAACCCGGGCGCCAGCACCAGATCGCCCGCGTCGATCACGCGCGAAGCGGTGCCCGTGCCGGGCTCGGTGATCGCCGCGATCCTGCCCTCGCGTACGGCGACATCACCACGCTTCGCGGGTTCACCGGTACCGTCCACAATGGTCGCACCGCGCAGCAGCAGGTCCATGACCCGTCTCCTAGAAGTAGGTGCGGACGAAGCCGGTGACGGTCTCGCCGTCGGCGGCGACGAGCGGCAGCAGCGGCCACTTGTCGAACACCGTGCACGGGTGCGAAAGGCCGAGCCCGACCCAGTCACCGACCTCGACGGGGGAGGACTCCGGCAGTTTCAGGAACGCGTGCTGGTCGTTCATCGCGGTCACCTCGTGCCCGTCGAGGGGTAACGGTGCCGCACCGGGACGCCGCAGCACCTGCGGCTCGGGCAGGCCCTCGTCGAACGACGCGTCCCGCTTGCCCATCGTGAGCAGCGCCAGCCGGTCGGTCGGCCGCGAGGTCACCTGCGCCCACACCCGCAGCGCGGGTCGCAGCGGTGCGGCGTCGTCGATCCGCGGCGTGCCGCCCAGCGGCGAGATCCCGCGGTAGAAGCCGTCGTCGTGGGTCACGTACGCGCCGCTGCGCAGCACCGGCAGCACCTCGAGGTCGTCCGGCCAGCCGGTGGCGATCCCGGCGGCGACCTGGTCGAAGTAGGCGCTGCCGCCCGCGGTCACCATGATCCGGCCGTCGAAGAACCCTTGCCGGGCAAGGAAGATCGTGAACGCGCGCACGCGGTCGAGGTAGGCGTCCACGGTGCGCCGCGCGGCCTCCGATGAGTCGTGGGCGAGCGCGCCCTCGTACCCGCCGACACCGGCCAGCCGCACCGCGGGGCTCCGGCGCGCGGCCTCGGCGATCGCCAGCGCGGCCTCGTCGTCGCGCGCGCCGGTGCGCCCGTGGTCCCCGCCCAGCTCGACGAGCACGTCGACCTGCCGCCGCGCGCCCGCAGCCGTCAGCGCCTCGGTCATCAGCTCGACCCCGCGCACCGAATCGACCCAGCAGGTGAAGTCGAATTCGGCGTCGCGGTCCAGTTCCGCGGCCAGCCAGCGCAGCCCGGCCGGGTCGAGCAGCTGGTTCGCCAGCACCACGCGGGACACGCCGAACGCGCGGTACACCCGCAGCTGCCCGGTGTTCGCCGCGGTGATGCCCCACGAGCCGTGGTCGAGCTGGCGTGCGAACAGCTGCGGCGCCATCGTCGTCTTCCCGTGCGGGGCCAGCACGACGCCGTGCCGCGCGCACCAGTCCGCGAGCGTGCGCAGGTTGTGCTCGACCGCTTCGTCGTCGAGCACCGCGAACGGGCCGACGAAACCGTCACCCGCGCCGGGCGCGGATTCGAACAAACGGGGGTTCCGCCGGGCGGCCTCGGTCAGGGAGAGTCCCCACAGCGCGTCGGGCACCGATTTGAACCGCCAGTCGAGCAGCTCGTCGGAGATCGCGCCGACCGCCGCGTGATCGATCGCGCCCGCGGTGCGGGACGGCGGGGAAAACCGGGGGGAAGACACAGGCTCAGCTCCGTTGCGTGAGGTGCAACGCATGTTGCGCATTTTGAGTGCCATAGGTGTAGCATCCGGCCTGTGGCTGGTCAATGGCCGGTCAACGCTGAGCTGAAGGGGCGGATGTGCCAAAGGTGCTGTGTATCGGGGAGTCGATGGCGCTGTTCGTGCCCGCCGAACCCGGCCCCCCGCACGAGGTCCGCACGTGGAAGCGGACGATCGGCGGCGCCGAGTCCAATGTGGCCTGCAACCTCGCGGCGCTCGGCGTGCGCAGCGCGTGGGTCAGCGCCGTCGGCGACGACCCGTTCGGCCGCGCGCTGCGCGACGAGATCGGCGCCGCCGGGGTCGACGTGCGCGCGGTCGCGATCGACCCGGCGCGCCCGACCGGGCTCTACGTCAAGGAAAGCGGCGCGCAGGGCAGCCCCGTCCGCTACTACCGCACCGGGTCGGCCGCCTCGGCGATGGGCCCGGACCTGGTCGCCGAACTCGATCTCGCCGGTGCCGATTTCATCCACCTCAGCGGGATCACCGCGGCGCTCTCGGAGAGCTGCCGCGAACTCGTCCGCGCGCTCCTCACCGCGCCGAGGGGCACCGCACGGATCTCGTTCGACGTCAACTGGCGGCCCCGCCTCTGGCAGGACCGCGATCCCGCCGTGCTCGCCGAATTCGCCAACCTCGCCGATGTCGTGCTCGTCGGTGACGACGAAGCCGCCGCCGTCTGGGGCGTCGGCGACCCGGCCGGGCTGCGCGCGCTCCTGCCGGACCCGCCCACGCTCGTGATCAAGCACGGCGAACGCGGCGCCACCCTCGTCGAACGCGGCGCCGACGGAACAGACTCCGAAGCCGTGTTCGCCCCCGCCCTGTCCGTCGACGTCGTCGAACCCGTCGGCGCCGGTGACGCCTTCGCCGCCGGGTTCCTCGCCGCCACCCTGCGCGGCGACGACCCGAGGACCCGCCTGCGCAGCGGGCACCTCCAAGCCGCCGTCACCCTGCGCACCCACGACGACGTCGCCCCGCCGCTGCCCTCGTGGATCGTCGCCGGCCTCATCGGCGCCGACGACGAAACCTGGGGAGCGGCGCGGCTGACCGGGGACGGGATGGTGCGCCGGTGAGCCAGAGCCTCGACCGCGCGCTGACCCTGATGACCCGGCTCGCCACCGGGGCCAAGACGCTCGACCAGCTCGCCGAATCCGCCGGCGTGCACAAGTCCACGGTGCTGCGCCTGCTGCGCACGCTCGAATCGCACCACTTCGTGCTGCGCGAAGGAACCCGCCACTACCGGCTCGGCAGCGCGCTGTTCGACCTGGCGAACCAGGCGCTCGAAGACCGCGACGTCCGCAAGGCGGCCGGGCCCGCGCTGGCCGCCCTCAACGACCGCACCGGGCACACCGTGCACCTGGCCAGCTTCGAGGACGGCGAAGTCGTCTACATCGACAAGTACGAGGGCCGCCACTCGGTGCGGATGTACTCGCGCGTCGGCAAGCGCGCACCGCTGCACTGCACCGCCGTCGGCAAGGTGCTGGCCGCCGACCTGGCGCCGGCCCGCCGCGCGGAACTAGCCGAATCCCTCGACTACGAGGCGAAGACCGGCAACACCATCACCTCGGCGAAGGCCTACCTCGCGGAACTCGACCTCGTCGCCGAGCGCGGGTACGCGGTGGACAACGCCGAGCACGAAGACTTCATCCACTGCGTCGCGGCCCCGATCCGCGGCGCACTCGGTGGCGTGGAGGCCGCGGTGTCGGTCTCGGTGCCGAAGGTCCTGCTGGACTTCGAGGGGCTGCTCGCCCTGGTACCCGATCTCGTCGCCGCGGCGGAAGAGGCGTCCGCCGCCAACGGCTGGACGAAACAGCGCAGTGTCGATATCAACAGCAGCAGTGAAAGGGGATGACGATGGCTAAGGTCGCGATCAGCACGGAGGCGGCCCCCAAGCCGGTCGCCGCGTTCTCGCAGGCGGTCCGCAAGGGCAACCTCGTGCAGGTGGCAGGCCAGGTCGCGTTCGACCCGAAGACGGGCGACGTCGTCGGCGAGAACGTCGCCGACCAGACGCGGCAGACGTTCAAGAACATCGAGGCCATCCTCGCCGAGGCGGGCGCGAGCATCGACGACGCGATCATGGTGCGCGTGTACCTGACCGACACCGCGCACTTCGCCGAGTTCAACGAGGTCTACAACACGCTGGTGTCCGAGCCGTACTCGGCCCGCACCACGGTGTACGTCGGCCTTCCCGCCCCGCTCCTGGTCGAGATCGACGTCCTCGCCGTAGTGGGCGACTGACGTTTCAGAAGGGGAGTTCGCGGTAGGCGCTCAATGCGGGTTGCCCGCCCAGATGGGCGTAGAGCACCTTCGAACCCGGCTCGATCTCGCGCCGTGCCACGAGATCGAGCAGCGCCGCCGCGGACTTCCCTTCGTACACCGGGTCCGTGATCACGCCCTCGGTTCGCGCGAGCGTCCGCATGGCGTCCATTGTGGACTCGTCGGGGACGCCGTAGGTGCCAGCGTGGTACCGCTCGTCGAGTTCCACATCGGACTCTTCGACGCCGTGCGCGACCCCGATCAGTTTCGCGGTGGCGTCGGCGATCCTCGCGACCTGTGCCCGCGTCCGCTCGGGCCGCGCCGAGGCGTCGACACCGAGGATCCTTCTGTCCTTTCCCGACAGTGCGGCGCCCGCGACCATCCCGGCCTGGGTGCTGCCGGTCACCGAGCACACCACGACGGTGTCGAAGAAGATGCCCAGTTCCCGTTCCTGCGCCTCCAGCTCGAAGATCCAGTTGGCGAAGCCGAGCCCGCCGAGCCGGTGATCGGAGGCGCCCGCCGGGATCGCGTAGGGACGCCCGCCGGTCCGTTCGACGTCGGCGATCGCCTCCTCCCAGCCCCGCTTGTACCCGATGTCGAACGCGGCGTCGTTCGTCCTGATCTCGGCGCCGAGCATCCGGGACAGCTGGAGGTTCCCGACCTCGCCGTACTCGCCGTCGTCGCGGTCGACCCAGCGTTCCTGCACCAGCACCGCCTTCAGGCCCGCACGCGCCGCGGCGGCCGCGACCTGGCGGGTGTGGTTCGACTGCACACCGCCGATCGACACCAGCGTGTCCGCCCCGGTCGCCAGCGCGTCGGCGATGAGGTATTCGAGCTTGCGCGTCTTGTTCCCGCCGAACGCGAGCGGCGAGTTGACGTCCTCGCGCTTCGCCCACACCTCCGCGCCGCCGAGGTGTTCGCTCAGCTTCGCCAGCGGGTGCACCGGGGACGGGCCGAACAGCAGCGGGTACCGCTCGAACGCGGCGAGTGCGGTCATGACGCTCCTTTTTCGGTGTCCAGCAACGGTTCCAGCTCCGCCCAGATCTCTCCGGCGACGCGTGCCGCCTCCGCCGCGTCGGCGGAAGCGATCGCCTCGATCAGCTCGTCGTGCCTGCGCACCGACCGCTGCGCGGGCAGGCTGGCGAACCGCGTCCGCTCCAGCCTGCGCAGCAGCGGCGTGTAGCGGGCGAGGGTGTCCGCGACGGCGCGGTTGCCGCACGCGCGGACCGGGATGCCGTGCAGCTCGTCGTCGGCGGCGATCGCGGCGGCCACGTCCCCGGCGGCGACCGCCGAAGCGAACTCGGCGTTCGCGGCACGCATCCCGGCGATCTCGGTCGCGCCCAGCCTCGGCAGCGCGGTGCGGACCGCGAACTCGTGCAGTGCGCGCACCAGGTGCAGCGCGTCGCGGACGTCGTCGCTGACCGCGGGCGCCACCCGCGTGTAGCTCTGCGGCTTCGACTCGGCGAGCCCTTCGGCGACGAGCCTGGTCAGCGCCTGCCGCACCGGCGCGCGGGAGAGTCCCAGCTCGGCGGCCAGCGCGCCGTCGCGCAGCGGCTCTCCCGGGGGCAGTTCACCGCGGACGATGGCGGCGCGGATCCGTTCGTACGCCTCGTCGCGCAGCAGGGTGCGGGGCACCGGCTGAAGGGAACTCACATCTGAAATGTTAGTTGAAGTCGAGCCCCGGGGGAAGGGAGATCCGCCGGGGGAGGGGGGTCAGTAGACGGGGCCGGTGTACTTCTCGCCGGGGCCCTTGCCCGGTTCGTCGGGTACCGCGGAGGCCTCGCGGAACGCCTTCTGCAGCGACTGCAGGCCGTCGCGCAGCGGGCCCGCGTGCAGGCCGAGGTACTCGGCGGAGGACGTGACCAGCCCGGCCAGCGCGGTGATCAGGCGGCGTGCCTCGTCGAGATCGCGCCGGGGACTCGAGTCCGGGTCCTCGTCGGCGAGGCCGAGGCGCTCCGCGGCCGCCGACATCAGCATCACCGCGGCCCGGCTGATCACCTCTACACTGGGGATGTCCTCGAGTTCGCGAACCGGCGGCTCGGCGCCCCCGGCGGAATTTTCGGGCTGGGTAAAAGCGTTCTCTGACACGTCTGGTACCCTTCCACGTGCGACCAGCCCCTGAGCAATCGGGGGCCGCAAGTGGAGCCCCGCTCCCACCCGAGTCACCGCCCGAGGTGGCCGGGTCCGGTCTCGCCACCACGGTGGGCGTCGGTCATGCCGAAGCGCATCGGGCGAAGCGCCCGGGTCATCGCACCCGGTCGTGATCGGAAACTGGGCCCCGCGTGCGAGCATCCCGTGCTCGCGTCGGGGCCCGCGGTATGTGGGCACCAGGTCGAGAAACGAGAGCACCTTTCCACGGGGAAGGGTGCGTGCAGACAGTATTCCTCGGACCAAGGAGGCCCCATCAGCTCCGAGACGCGCATCAACGAGCGCATCCGCGTTCCCGAGGTCCGCCTCGTCGGACCCAATGGTGAGCAGGTCGGCATCGTCCGCATCGAAGACGCGCTCCGGCTCGCCCAGGAAGCGGATCTCGACCTCGTCGAGGTCGCCCCCCAGGCGCGGCCGCCGGTGTGCAAGCTCATGGACTTCGGCAAGTTCAAGTACGAAAGCGCGCAGAAGGCGCGTGAGTCTCGCCGGAACCAGCAGCTCACCGTCATCAAGGAACAGAAGCTGCGTCCCAAGATCGACCAGCACGACTACGAGACGAAGAAGGGCCACGTGTCCCGCTTCCTCGCGGCCGGCAACAAGGTCAAGGTGACCATCATGTTCCGAGGGCGCGAGCAGTCCCGTCCCGAGCTCGGGTTCCGCCTGCTGCAGAAGCTCGCGGACGACGTGACCGAACTCGGCTTCGTCGAGTCGTCGCCGAAGCAGGACGGCCGCAACATGATCATGGTGCTGGCGCCGCACAAGAACCTGAAGGCGAAGCCGAAGGCGACACAGGAACCCGTCGAGTCCTGACGCCGGCCACCCGACGCAGCAGTCAGCGGCACCCGGGATCCCGGGTGCCGCCGCATGAAAGAGGACAACTATGCCCAAGATGAAGACGCACAGCGGGACGTCCAAGCGGATCCGCGTCACCGGCAGTGGCAAGCTGCGCCGTCAGAAGGCGGGCCGCCGCCACCTGATGGAGAAGAAGGCCAGCAAGGTCACCCGCAGGCTCGAGGGCACCACCGAGGTCGCCACCAACGACGTGCCTCGCGTGAAGCGCCTGCTCGGGCGCTGACCGTTTCAGACTTGTAGTAACCACCGGGGTGTTCCCTCGCCCCCTGAGATCGACAGGATGGACCCGTGGCACGCGTCAAGCGGGCGGTCAACGCCCAGAAGAAGCGTCGCGCAACTCTCGAACTGGCCAGCGGCTACCGCGGCCAGCGTTCGCGGCTGTACCGCAAGGCCAAGGAGCAGACGCTCCACTCGCTCAACTACGCCTACCGGGACCGCCGTGCCCGCAAGGGTGACTTCCGCCAGCTGTGGATCACCCGCATCAACGCGGCGGCCCGCGCCAACGGCGTCACCTACAACCGGTTCATCCAGGGCATCAAGGCCGCCGGTGTCGAGGTCGACCGCAAGATCCTCGCCGACCTCGCCGTCAACGACGCCGCCGCCTTCACCGCGCTCGCGGAGCTGGCGAAGCAGAACGTGACGACCGGCGAAGAGAAGAAGTCGGCCTGATCACCGGCGTGGCCCACGACGCGCTCGGACAACCCGGGGCGGATCCGTTCACCGAACGGACCCCCCGGGTTGTCGCTGCGCGGCGCCTTACGCGCAGGGCCGACCGCGAGAAGGCGGGCCGGTTCCTGGCGGAGGGCACGAACGCCGTCTCCGAGGCGCTTTCCCGCGCCGGCGGCGAGCCGGGTTTCGTGCACGAACTGTTCGCCACCGAGCGCGCGGCCGCGCAGTACCCCGATCTCGTCGCACGGGCTCGCGAACTCGGGGTGCCCGTCTCGCCGGTCACCGACAGGGCGGCCACCGCGCTCGCGGAAACCGTGACCCCGCAAGGTGTTGTCGCGGTCTGCTCGCTCGTCGATCGTCCACTTGAGACGGTGCTGGCGAGTGCTTCCGGGCTCGTCGCCGTGCTCGACGGCGTGTCCGACCCCGGCAACGCGGGCACCGTGATCCGCGTCGCCGACGCCGCGGGCGCTGCCGCCGTCGTGCTGGCGGGCACGAGCGTCGACCCGCACAACGGCAAGTGCGTCCGCGCCTCCGCGGGCAGCCTGTTCCACCTCCCCCTCGCGCGGAGCAGGGACACCGCGTCCGTGCTGGCGGCCTGCCGCGAGTCCGGGTTCCAGATCCTCGCCGCGCACGGCTACGCCGCCGCGGATCTCACCGAGGTGGACCTGTCGGTGCCCACCGTGTGGGTCTTCGGCAACGAAGCGCACGGGCTCGGCGACGAGGTGCTCGCCGCCGCCGACCTCGGCGTGCGCATCCCCATCTACGGCCGCGCGGAGAGTCTCAACCTCGCCACGGCCGCCGCGGTGTGCCTCTACGGCAGCGCGATGGCGGCCCGTCACGCGCCGCCGGGGGTGGACCCGGCGAGGGTGACCGACAGTGGTCGAGGGCCGGTCGCCTAGAATCGTCAGGCGATCCTGCACGGGCTACCCCGCCCGCGTGAAGCCGCGAAAACCCCGTCACAGCGGACGCCGAGGAGCTATGTCCGGAGCCAACGAATCCCAGGACGCGAACCAGGCCGGTGTGCTCGCGCCAGAGACCCTGCGTGCCGCGATCAAGAACGCCGAAGCCGAGTTCGCGGGCGCCGCGGACCTCGACGAGCTGGCGAAGGTCAAGCCCGCCCATCTCGGGGACAACGCGCCGCTGATGCTCGCGCGCCGCGAGATCGGCGCGCTGCCGAAGGCAGAGAAGGCGGACGCGGGCAAGCGGGTGAACGAAGCGCGCCAAGCGATCCAGGGCGCCTTCGACGACCGCCGTGCCGTGCTGCAGGCCGAGCGCGACGAGCGCGCGCTCCGCGAAGAGTCCGTCGATGTCAGCCTGCCGTGGGACCGGGTCCCGCGCGGGGCGCGGCACCCCGTCGCGGCGGTGGCCGAGCGGGTCGCCGACGTCTTCGTCGCGATGGGCTACGAGGTCGCCGAGGGCCCCGAGGTCGAGGCCGAGTGGTTCAACTTCGACGCGTTGAACTTCGGCAAGGACCACCCGGCCCGGCAGCTGCAGGACACCTTCTACATGGCGCCTGAGGACTCCGGGCTGGTGCTGCGCACGCACACCTCGCCGGTGCAGGCGAGGACGCTGCTGCACCGCGAGCCGCCGGTGTACGTGGTCTGCCCCGGCCGCACCTTCCGCACCGACGAGCTGGACAGCACCCACACCCCGGTGTTCCACCAGGTCGAGGGCCTCGCCGTGGACAAGGGCATCACGATGGCCCACCTCAAGGGCACCCTGGACGCGTTCGCCCGTGCCATGTTCGGCGAATCGTCGAAGACGCGGCTGCGCCCCCACTTCTTCCCGTTCACCGAGCCGTCCGCCGAGGTGGACGTGTGGTTCGAGGAGAAGAAGGGCGGGCCAGGCTGGGTCGAATGGGGCGGCTGCGGCATGGTCAACCCCAACGTGCTGCGCGCCTGCGGCGTCGACCCGGAGGTGTACTCCGGCTTCGCGTTCGGCATGGGGCTCGAACGCACCCTGCAGTTCCGCAACGGCATCCCCGACATGCGCGACATGGTCGAGGGCGACATCCGCTTCACCCTTCCCTTCGGAACGGAGGCCTGAGTGCGCGTCCCCGTGAGCTGGCTGACCGAACACCTCGAACTCGACGAGTCGGTCGGACCGGATGAACTGGTGGCGGCCTTCGTCCGGATCGGGATCGAGGTCGACGACGTCCAGGCGCTCGAACCGGTCACCGGTCCGCTGGTGGTCGGCAGGGTGGCCGAGATCGAGGAGCTGACCGAGTTCAAGAAGCCGATCCGGTTCTGCCGGGTCGAGGTCGGCGAGGACACCTCCGCCGAGGCCGAAGCCGAAGAGGGCGAAGGCGACGAGGGTTCCGGCCTCGCCGGGATCCGCACGCGCGGGATCATCTGCGGTGCCTCGAACTTCGCCGAGGGCGACCTCGTGGTGGTGGCGCTGCCGGGCGCGGTGCTGCCGGGCGGGTTCGAGATCGGGTCGCGCAAGACCTACGGCCGCCTCAGCGAAGGCATGATCTGCTCGGTGCGCGAGCTCGGCATCGGCGACGACCACAGCGGCATCCTGGTGCTCTCGCCCGGCACCGCGAGCCCCGGTGACGACGCGAACGAGCTGCTCCAGCTCACCGACACGGTGCTCGAGCTGACCCCCAGCCCCGACCGCGGCTACGCGCTGTCGATCCGGGGGCTGGCCCGCGAGCTGTCGAACGCGCTCGACGTGCCCTTCGGCGACCCGGCCCACCTGGAGATCCCCGAGGCCGAGGGCGACGCGTGGCCGGTGCGCATCGAGGACACCACCGGCTGCCGCCGCTTCGTGATGCGGCGGGTGAAGGGACTGGACGCGGGCGCGCCGTCGCCGTGGTGGATCCGGCGCAGGCTGATGCTCGCCGGGATCCGGTCCATCTCGCTCGCCGTCGACGTCACCAACTACGTGATGCTCGAACTCGGGCACCCGCTGCACGCCTGGGACACCGCTTCGGTCAAGGGCGATCTGGTGGTGCGCAGGGCGAAGCCGGGCGAGAAACTGACCACTTTGGACGATGTCGAGCGCGCGCTCGACCCGGACGACGTGGTGATCGCCGACGACACCGGCGCCGTCTCGCTCGCGGGCACCATGGGCGGTGCGGGCACCGAGATCGGCGAGGCGAGCACCGACGTGCTGCTCGAGGCCGCGCACTGGGACCCGGCGTCGATCAGCCGGACCGCACGGCGGCACAAGCTGTTCTCCGAGGCGGCCAAGCGGTTCGAGCGGTTCACCGACCCGCAGCTGTGCCCCGCCGCGGTCGAGCTGGCGGCGAAGCTGCTGCGCCAGTACGGCGACGGCAGCATCCAGCCGGGGCGGACCGACGAGGGCCAGGTCGAGCCGAACCCGCCGGTCACCATGCCGATCAACCTCCCGGACCAGGTCGCGGGCGTGCGCTACGAGCGCGGCGTCACCGCGCGCAGGCTGGGCCAGATCGGCTGCCGGGTCGCGGTGAGCACCAGCGACCACGGCGTCGCGATGGTCACCGCCTACCCGCCGAGCTGGCGCGCCGACCTGGCGCAGCCAGCCGATCTCGTCGAAGAGGTGCTGCGGCTCGAGGGGTACGACAGCATTCCCTCGACCCTGCCCGCGGCGCCCGCCGGTCGCGGTCTCACCGAGGCGCAGCGCCGCCAGCGTTCGGTCGCCAGGGCACTGGCCGAGGCCGGATACGCCGAGGTGCTGCCGTTCCCGTTCGTCGCGCCGTCGGTGTGGGACGACCTCGCCCTGCCGGAGGACGATGTCCGGCGCCGGACCGTCGCGGTGCTCAACCCGCTCGACGCGGACAAGAACCAGCTCGCCTCCTCGCTGCTGCCGGGTCTGCTGGAAACCTTGCAGCGCAACCTCGCCCGCGGGGCGAAGGACGTCGCGCTGTTCCACATCGGACAGGTGGTGCTGCCGCCGGAGTCCGCGGTGGCCGTCCCGGACCCCGCCGTGTCCGCGCGCCCGAGCGACGAAGAACTCGCGGCGCTCGAAGCGGCCGTGCCCGCGCAGCCGAAGCACGTGGCCGTGGTGATCAGCGGGCAGCTCCGCCGCGCCGGATGGTGGGGCGAAGGGGAGCAGGCGACCTGGGCGGACGCGATCGAGGCCGCGCGGATCGTGGCGGCGGCCTCCGGGGTCGAGCTGACCACGCACACCGCGGACCTGCTGCCGTGGCACCCTGGCCGCTGCGCCCAGCTCCGGGTGGGCGACTGGCCCATCGGGCACGCGGGTGAACTGCACCCGAAGGTCGTCGAGGCGCTCGGCCTGCCGAAGCGGGCCGTCGCGATGGAACTCGACCTGGACGCGATCCCGCAGACCGACCGCAGGCCGGCGCCTTCGCTGTCGGCCTACCCGCCCGTGCTGGTGGACGTCGCGCTCGTGGTGGACGAATCGGTGCCCGCGGCCGAGCTCGCCGACGTGCTCGCCCAGGGCGGCGGCGACCTGCTCGAGGACGTCTCGCTCTTCGACGTCTACACGGGCGAGCAGCTCGGCGAAGGGAAGCGCTCGCTGGCCTACAAGCTCCGGTTCCGCGCGCCGGACCGCACGCTGAAGGCGGACGAGGCGACCGCGGCCCGCGACGCCGCGGTGGCCGCCGCGGCGGATCGCTTCGCCGCCGCGCTCCGGGCCTGACAGCTCGACCGCGAAGCCGCTGACCGGGCCACCTCGCCGGGTCAGCGGCTTCGCCGTCAGCTGAGGTGCTTCATCGCTTCGCGCACCGAAAGCGGGGACAGGCCAGCGGGACCGCGGTGGGCCGAGACGAAGTCGCGCACCCAGTCCGGTGCGGTCCTCGAGTAGTCCCGCAACGCCCATCCGATGCCCTTGCGCAGGAAGAAGTCCTTGTCGGCGAGCGTGGCTTCGACCGCCGCGGTGAGCAGTTCCGTGTCCGTGTCGTCCTTCGCGCCCACCTGGCAGATCACCGCGGAGCGGCGGAGCCATCGGTCCTCGCCCGCCGCCCAGTCGAGCATCATCGGGGTGACCGCGGCGCGGTCCGCGCGCAGGATCGGGCCGACCCGCCGGATGGCGATCTCGTCGACGTAGTCCCACCACGCCCCGGTCACGATCATCTCCCGGTACAGCCCCAGCAGTCCCGCGTCCTGCCACCGCCGGTAGGGCCGGTGCCCCGAAAGGTCGATCGCGAGGTAGCGCTCCTCCCGGAATTCGGCCTGCCGCCACAGTGCGCGAACTGTTTCCGTGAATATCCCCCGATCGGAGAACGGATTCGCGGCGAAGAGGTGCTTCGCGAATGCGCTGCGTGCCGGTTTGGGTACACCGCGAAACGGCATCTCGGATTTCATGTACCGCCGCATCTCGGGGGCTTTCACCGGATCGGCCAATTCGGCCAGCCCCGCCTTCACGTCGGCGATCAACGAGGTGGAACCGGTCATGGTCAGGTCCTTTCGGGACGGTGCGGGCGCGGCCGCCGCGGCAGGGCGCGGCGTTCGGTCGCGGCGCGTGAGCGAGGAGGAGCAAACCGAATACCAACGAAAGATGGCTGGTGAAATTCGCGTCGTTCGGCGAGATTGTTCGCCAGTGTTGGTAGTTTCTGCTGCCGATACGCGACACGGGTCGACGAAAAGAGACAAAGTGAAACGATTCGCCGCCGCAGCCGCGGCAGCCGGTGTGGTCGCCGGTGGTCTCCTGATGGTTCCCTCCGCCACCGCGGCTCCCGCCGCGGCGCCCGAGTTCAAGCCGGCCTCGATCAGCTGGGGGCCGTGCCAGAGCGACCGCCTGAAGAAGGCGGGCGCGGAATGCGGTTTCCTCGACGTACCGCTCGACTACCAGCAGCCTGACGGGGCGAAGGCCTCGATCGCGGTGTCGCGCATCAAGCACAAGACGCCGCAGTCGCAGGGCATCATGCTGGTCAACCCCGGCGGCCCCGGCGGGTCCGGGCTCGGCCTGGCGACGCTGGGCGCCTCGGTGCCGAACAAGGCGGGCGAAGCCTACGACTGGATCGGCTTCGACCCGCGCGGCGTCGGCTCCAGCAAGCCCGCGCTCACCTGCGACAAGAACTACTTCGCCTACGACCGGCCGGACTACCTGCCGGTCACGCCGCAGCTCGAAAAGGTGTGGCGGGACAAGGCCGCGGGCTACGCGAAGGCGTGCGCCAAGAACGGCGCGCTGCTCGACCACATCAAGACCACCGACGTCGCCAAGGACATGGACAGCATCCGGAAGTCCCTCGGCGAGCAGCAGATCAACTTCTACGGCTTCTCCTACGGCACCTACCTCGGCCAGGTGTACAGCACGCTGTACCCGAAGAACGTGCGCCGCATGGTGCTCGACGGGAACGTCGACCCGCGCAAGGTCTGGTACCAGGCGAACCTCGACCAGGACGTGGCGTTCGACAAGAACATCAAGATCTACTTCGACTGGCTCGCCAAGCACGACGACGTCTACCACCTCGGCAAGACCGGCGACGCCGTGGAGCGGCTCTGGTACGCGGAGAAGAAGAAGCTGGACGCGAAGCCCGCGGGCGGGGTGATCGGCTCCGACGAGTGGACCGACATCTTCCTGCAGGCCGGGTACTACGTGTTCGGCTGGGTGGACATGGCGAACGCCTTCTCCGGCTGGGTGCACAAGGGCGACTGGCAGACCCTGAAGGGGCTCTACGACGACTCGAACCCGCCCGGTGACGACAACGGCTACGCGGTCTACAGCGCGGTGCAGTGCTCGGACGTCCAGTGGCCGCAGAACTGGAACAAGTGGCGCATCGACAACTGGCTGACCCACTTCCGCGCGCCGTTCGAGACCTGGGGCAACGCCTGGTACAACGCGCCGTGCGTGACCTGGCCGGCCAAGTCCGGCAAGCCGGTCGAGATCAACGGCGCCAAGGTGCCCGGTGCCCTGCTGATCAGCGAGGAACTGGACGCGGCGACCCCGTTCGCCGGCAGCATCGAGGTCCGCAAGCGGTTCCCGAACTCGAGCCTGATCGGCGCGCCCGGCGGCACCACGCACGCCGGTTCGCTGTCCGGTGTCTCGTGCGTCGACGACCGGGTGGCGGAGTACCTCAGCTCCGGCAAGCTGCCCGTGCGCAAGGCGGGCAACGGGCCCGACGTCGAGTGCCCCGCGGTACCGGCGCCGGAACCGGAGGGCTCGCCGTCGGCCAAGGCCGACAACGGCGCCAAGGGCGCGGGCAAGCAGCCCGCGGAGCTGCGCGCCGTGCTGACGGCGCAGGCCGCACACGCCTGATTCCGCGCTCCCCGCGCCCGGTGCCCCGGTCTCGTCGAGGCCGGGGCACCGGTCTGTCCGGCGCCGGTTCACCGCCACGCCTTCCACGCGAACGGCCGTTCGTGGAACAGCGCGCCGTCGAAGCGGCAGGACCCGCCGGGAAGGTGACGGGCGGTGAGCCGGGGAAAACGCCGCCGCAGCAAGGGAAAGTCCGCTTCGGTGAGGTAGCCCCACGGGCGGTCCGGCGGATCGATGCCGCCGATCGTCGCGGCCAGGTTGCGGGTGTCCGCCGGATCGAGCACCCGGTGCGCGACGGTCGTCACCGCGCCGGCGCTCGCGATCTCCGCGTCGTCGACGTCCCAGCGGGCCAGCACGTCCGGCTCGGCCAGTGCGCGCCGGTACGCGCGCCGCCCGCGCAGGAGCAGCCACGACACCGCGTCCCGGAACTGCCAGCGGTCGACCCCGCCGAGCGCGATCCCGAACGCGGTCCAGAGATCCCACCGGTAGGCGCGCCGGTGCACCGCGGCGAGCGTGCGGTGGAACGCGAGCACTTCGCGGACCTCGCGCTCTTCCAGCAGCCGTTCGAGCCCGCGCACGCGCAGCGCGCTTTCCGGCGTGCCCAGCTGGCGGTTCAGATCGGCCACGCTGCCGCGGCGCGCGCTCCCGCGCCGGGCGGTGCCGATCACCCGCCAGAACTCCCGCTCCGTCATACCGTCCCCCTCGCAGTCACGAACTCCGGAGAACGGTAGGCGCGGGGACCGACAGTTCGCCGAGCGCAGTGCCCCGGACGCGGTGGGTGAGCGAAACTGTCGGCACGGCGCGCTAGCTTGCCGTCATGAACATCATCGAAGAGCACCGGACCGAGATCCGGACGC
Source organism: Amycolatopsis sp. CA-230715 (assembly GCF_018736145.1). GTDB lineage: Bacteria > Actinomycetota > Actinomycetes > Mycobacteriales > Pseudonocardiaceae > Amycolatopsis. The sequence continues at coordinate 568,137 of NZ_CP059997.1, read as the reverse complement.
GGAACAACATCACGTACTCCATCCAGCTGACCACCACGCCGGCCGCGGAATCGGGCACTCCGGCGCGCACCTCCATCAAGGTGTGCGGTGTCGGCGAGCGGGGCGAGCCGGTCGCCGACGGCGGGTTCGAGACCGATACCGCCGAGGTGCCCGCGGTCGCGGCGCTGCTGGCCGAGACCTTGCTCGCGCACGGCGGAATGGCGGGTGGCGGCCGAAGAACACGGCCGTCCGCCGCGTCGCGGGGCCGCCCGTGGACCGCGGAGCTCGACGCCGATCTCGAACGCCGCTGGCTGGCGGGCGAGGGGGTCGCGGAGATCGCCGCGGAACTGGGGCGCACGCCGGGCGGGATCAGGGCGCGCCTGCCCAGGGTCGGCTGCGATCCCGAGCGCGTCGGCGAGTACCTGCCGCGCCCGCCGAGCAAACGAGCGGAGGAGGACGCCGAACCCTGGTGAGGCCGGGCCCGGCCGCCTCCCGGCGGCCGGGCGCACCCGGATCGCGGCCGCCGGTGTGATCCGCACCCGCCTTGCGAATACCCGATTGCTTAGGTTTGCATGGGCATGCATAATTATTCGCATGACGGTGAAGATCGCGATCGCGGGCGCGAGCGGGTACGCGGGTGGTGAGCTCCTGCGCCTGCTGCTCGGTCATCCCGAGGCGGAGATCGGCGCGCTGACGGCGGCCAGCAGCGCGGGCACGCCGCTCGGCGCCCACCAGCCGCAGCTCGCCCCGCTGGCGGACCGCGTGCTGGCGGAGACGACGCCGGAGACGCTCGGCGGGCACGAGGTCGTGTTCCTCGCGCTGCCCCACGGGCACTCCGCGGAGATCGCCGCGCGGCTCGGGCCGGACGTGCTGGTGATCGACCTCGGCGCGGACCACCGCCTCGCCAGTGCCGCCGATTGGCAGCGCTGGTACGGCGGTGACCACGCGGGGCAGTGGCCGTACGGGCTGCCCGAGCTCCCCGGCGCGCGCGAGAAGCTGGCCGGCACCAAGCGGGTCGCCGTGCCGGGTTGCTTCCCGACCGGCGGGTCGCTGGCGCTCGCCCCCGCGTTCGGTGCCGGGCTCGTCGAGCCCGAGGTCACCGTCGTCGCGGTCACCGGCACCTCCGGTGCGGGGCGCAGCCTCAAGGCGAACCTGCTCGGCTCGGAGGTTATGGGTTCGGCGCGCGCGTACGGCGTCGCCGGCGCGCACCGGCACACCCCGGAATTCGCGCAGAACCTCGGCGCGGTGGCCGGAGCACCGGTCACCGTGTCGTTCACGCCGGTACTGGCGCCGATGCCGCGCGGGATCCTGACCACCGCGAGCGCGCCGCTGAAGTCCGGTGTGGACGGTGCCGCGATCAGGGCCGCCTACGAAAAGGCCTATGCCGGCGAACCGTTCGTCCAGCTGCTGCCCGAGGGGAGCTGGCCCGCCACCGCGGCCACCCTCGGCTCCAACAACGTCCAGCTCCAGGTGGCGGCCGACACCGACGCGGGGCGGCTCGTCGCCGTCGCCGCGATCGACAACCTGACGAAGGGCACCGCGGGTGGCGCGGTGCAGTCCATGAACTTCGCGCTCGGCCTCCCCGAGGAGACCGGGCTCTCGACCGTGGGAGTAGCGCCATGACCGTGCCCGTGCGGCGCGATGCCGGTGTCACCGTGCCCGCCGGGTTCCGCGCCGCGGGTGTCGCGGCCGGGATCAAGGCCTCCGGCGTGCTCGACCTCGCGCTGGTGGTCAACGACGGCCCGCGCGACGCCGCGGCGGGCGTGTTCACCCGCAACGTGGTGAAGGCCGCGCCGGTGCTGTGGTCGCAGGAGGTCCTCAAGCAGCGCAGGCTCCGCGCGGTCGTGCTGAACTCCGGTGGTGCCAACGCGGCCACCGGGCCCGGTGGCTTCCAGGACGCGCACGCCACCGCCGAGAAGGTCGCCGAAGTGCTCGGGTCCGGCGCGATCGAGGTCGCGGTGTGCTCCACCGGGCTGATCGGGGAGCGGCTCCCGATGCCCGCCCTCCTGTCCGGTGTGGACAGTGTGGCCGCCGCGCTGGCGGGTTCGGCCGGTGCGGGTCTCGACGCGGCCACCGCGGTGATGACGACCGACTCGGTGCCGAAGCAGGCCGCCGCCGAGCATCCGGGCGGCTGGCGCGTCGGCGGGTTCGCGAAGGGCGCGGGCATGCTCGCACCCAACCTCGCCACGATGCTGTCGGTGCTGACCACGGACGCCGAGGTCGAACCGGAGGTGCTCGACAGGGCGCTGCGCGCGGCCACCGCCGTCACCTTCGACCGGCTCGACGTCGACGGCGGCACGTCCACGAACGACACCGTGCTCGTGCTCGCTTCCGGGGCGAGCGGGATCCGTCCCGACGAGGCGGCGCTCACCGAAGCGCTCACCGCGGTCGCCCTCGACCTGGTGCTCCAGTTGCGCGCCGACGCCGAGGGCGCGACCAAGGACGTCGACGTCGTCGTCACCGGCGCCGAGAGCACCGATGACGCGATCGCCGTCGCGCGCACGGTCGCCGAGGACAACCTGGTGAAGACCGCGCTGTTCGGCTCGGACCCGAACTGGGGCCGGATCGCGATGGCGCTCGGCAGGGCCGCCGCGCGGATCGACCCCGATCTGGTGTCCATCGCGATCAACGGGATCACCTTGTTCGCCAAGGGCACTACGGCCGCGGACCGGTCCGAGGCCGACCTGTCCGGGCGGGCCGTCGAGATCGTGATCGACCTCGGCCTCGGCGAGGCCGGGACGACCGTCTACACGACGGACCTCTCGCACGGCTACGTCGAAGAGAACAGCGCGTACTCGTCGTGACCCCGCCCGAATCCTTGATCAGCGCCGACCGCAGGCTCGCCACCGCGGCCGAGAAGGCCGAGGTGCTCGTCGAGGCGCTGCCGTGGCTGCAGCGCTTCACCGGTGCCACCGTGGTGGTCAAGTACGGCGGCAACGCGATGATCGACGACGACCTGAAGCGGGCCTTCGCGCAGGACATGGTGTTCCTGCGGCTGGCTGGCCTGCACCCGGTGGTGGTGCACGGCGGCGGGCCGCAGATCACCGCGATGCTGGACCGGCTCGGCCTCGCCGGCGAGTTCAAGGGCGGCCTGCGGGTGACCACCCCGGAGACCATGGACATCGTGCGGATGGTGCTGGTGGGCCAGGTCGGCCGCGAGCTGGTCGGCCTGGTCAACGCGCACGGCCCGTACGCGGTGGGCATCTCCGGTGAGGACGCGGGGCTGTTCACCGCCGAGCGCAAACAGGCCACTGTGGACGGTGAGCTGGTGGACATCGGGCTGGTCGGCGAGGTGGCCGAGGTCAACCCGGACGCGGTGCTCGACATCGTGAACGCGGGCCGGATCCCGGTGGTCTCCACCGTCGCCCCGGACGCGGACGGCGTGGTGCACAACGTGAACGCGGACACCGCGGCGGGCGCGCTCGCCGCCGCGCTGGACGCCGAGAAGCTGGTCGTGCTGACCGATGTCGAAGGGCTCTACGCGAACTGGCCGGATCGCTCCTCGCTGATCGACCGGATCAGGGTGGACCGGCTCGAGCAACTGCTGCCGGGGCTGGCCAGCGGGATGATCCCGAAGATGGAGGCGTGCGTGCGCGCGGTCAGGGGCGGCGTACGGCGGGCGCACGTGATCGACGGCAGGCTGGCGCACTCGGTACTGCTGGAAGTGTTCACCTCGCAGGGGATCGGCACCATGGTGCTGCCGGAGAAGGGGACATCGTGAGCGAGTTCGAGTCCAATGTGGATGCTCAGCAGCGCTGGCGGTCCGCGCTGATGGACAACTACGGCACCCCGGGGCTGGCGCTGGTCCGCGGCGAGGGCGCGCACGTGTGGGACGCCGACGGCACGCGCTACCTCGACCTGGTCGGCGGGATCGCGGTGAACGCGCTCGGGCACGCCCATCCCGACGTGGTCCGCGCGGTCTCGGAGCAGATCGCGGGCCTCGGCCACACTTCCAACCTCTACGTCAACCCGGTCACCGTCGAACTGGCCGAGGCGCTGCTCGACGTCGCCGGGTTCGCGGGCAACGGCAAGGTCCTCTTCGTCAACTCGGGCGCGGAGGCGAACGAAGCCGCGTTCAAGATCAGCAGGCTCACCGGCCGCACGAAGATCGTCGCCTGCGAGGGTGCGTTCCACGGCCGCACGATGGGCGCGCTGTCGCTGACCGGGCAGCCGGGCAAGAAGACCCCCTTCGAACCGCTCGTGCCGGGTGTCACGCACGTGCCCTTCGGTGACATCGACGCCCTGCGCGCGGTGGTCGACGGCGAGACCGCGGCGGTCGTGCTGGAACCCGTGCTCGGGGAAGGCGGCGTCATACCCGCGCCGGACGGGTACCTGCACGCGGCACGGGAGATCACCAAGCGGGCTGGCGCGCTGCTCGTGCTGGACGAGGTGCAGACCGGGATCGGCCGCACCGGCGCCTGGTTCGCCTTCCAGCGCGCCGGGGTCGAACCGGACGTCATCACGCTGGCGAAGGGCCTCGGCGGCGGGCTGCCGCTGGGCGCCGTGATCGGCGTCGGCGAGGCGGCGGACCTGTTCAAGCCCGGCCAGCACGGCACCACCTTCGGCGGTAACCCGGTGTGCTGCGCGGCGGGGCTCGCGGTGCTCAGGGCGATCCGCCGGGACGGCCTCAACGAGCGCGTCGCGGCGCTCGGCAAGGACATCACCGCCGGGGTCGAGGAGCTGGACCACCCGCTCGTCGCCGGGGTCCGCGGCGCAGGTCTGCTGCTCGGTATCGCGTTGCGCGAGAACGTGTCGGCGGCCGTCGCCAAGGCCGCGCAGGAAGCGGGGTTCCTGGTGAACCCGGTCGCGCCGGACACCATCCGGCTGGCACCCCCACTGATCCTGAGCGCGGGGGAGGCGGGCGAGTTCCTCGCCGCGCTGCCCGCCGCGCTCGACTCCACCACGAAGGACGTCTGATGCCCCGCCACTTCCTCCGGGACGACGATCTGACGCCGGAAGAGCAGCTCGCCGTGCTCGACCTCGCCGACGAGCTGAAGGCCGAACCGTTCAAATCCCAAGCGCTGCAAGGGAAATCGGTCGCGGCGATCTTCGAGAAGAACTCGACCCGCACCCGTTTGTCCTTCGACGTAGGCATTTCGCAGCTCGGCGGCCACTCGGTGATCGTGGACGGCCGCGCCATGCAGCTCGGTCGCGAAGAGACCATCGAGGACACCTCGCGGGTGCTCTCGCGGTACGTCGACGCCGTGGTGTGGCGGACCTTCGCGCAGGCGCGCATGGACGCGATGGCGTCGGTGTCGGCGATCCCGGTGGTCAACGCGCTGACCGACGAGTTCCACCCGTGCCAGGCGCTCACCGACCTCCAGACCATCCGCGAGCGCAAGGGAAAGCTCGCCGGGCTGACCCTGACCTACCTCGGCGACGGCGCGAACAACATGGCGCATTCGCTGCTGCTCGCCGGAACCACGGCGGGCATGCACGTCAGGGTGGTGTCGCCGGAGGGCTTCCAGCCGGATCAGGGCGTCATGCTGGACGCCAAGAAGCGCGCTTCGGACACCGGCGGCAGCACCACCGTCCTGATCGACCCGCACGAGGCCGTGGACGGCACCGACGTGCTGGTCACCGACACCTGGACCTCGATGGGGCAGGAGAACGACGGCAAGGACAGGGTGGGCCCGTTCCGCGCGCTGCAGGTGAACGCGGCGCTGCTGGAGCGGGCCGCGCCCGGCGCGATCGTGCTGCACTGCCTGCCGGCCCACCGCGGCTGGGAGATCACCGACGAGGTGCTCGACGGGCCGGCCAGCGCGGTGTGGGACGAGGCGGAGAACCGCCTGCACGCGCAGAAGGCATTGCTCGTCTGGCTGATGGAGGCCGCGCGACGATGATCAGCAGGGCCGCCCGCAAGGCCAGGATCGCCGAGCTGGTGTCCACGATGGCCATCCGGAGCCAGACGGAGCTGATGAACCTCCTGGCCGAGGAAGGGATCGAGGTGCACCAGGCGACCCTTTCGAGGGATCTGGACGAATTGGGTGCGGTGAAGTTGCGGGGTGCGGACTCCGGTGCTCCGGTGTACGTGATCCCGGAGGACGGGAGCCCGGTGCGAGGTGTCCAGGGCGGCACCACGCGACTGTCGAAGCTGCTCGAAGAGCTGCTCGTCTCGGTCGACGCGTCGGGAAATCTCACGGTGCTGCGCACGCCGCCCGGTGCGGCGCAGTTCCTGGCCAGCGCCATCGACAAAGCGGCGCTGGCCGAGGTCGTCGGCTCGATCGCCGGCGACGACACGATCGCGGTGATCGCCAGGGAGCCGCTGTCGGGAATGGACCTGGCACAGCGGTTCGCCGCACTGGCGCAGCGAGCGTCTACTTTGGACCTGAACGGTAGTGAGGAGAACAACGGTGACTGAGCGGATCGTGCTCGCCTATTCGGGCGGGCTGGACACCTCCGTGGGGATCGGCTGGATCGCGGAGGAGACCGGCGCCGAGGTGGTGGCCGTGGCCGTCGACCTCGGCCAGGGCGGCGAGGACCTGGAGACCATCCGGAAGCGCGCGCTCGACTGCGGTGCGGTGGAAGCCGTCGTCGCGGACGCCCGCGCGGAGTTCGCGGACCAGTACTGCCTGCCCGCGCTGCAGGCGAACGCGCTCTACATGGACCGCTACCCGCTGGTGTCGGCGCTTTCGCGGCCGGTGATCGTCAAGCACCTCGCCGAGGCGGCCAAGTACCACGGCGCCTCCACCGTCGCGCACGGCTGCACCGGCAAGGGCAACGACCAGGTGCGCTTCGAGGTCGGCATCGGCGCGCTCGCGCCCGATCTCAAGGTGATCGCCCCGGTGCGGGACTTCGCCTGGACGCGCGAGAAGGCGATCCAGTACGCCGAGGAGCGCAACCTGCCGATCGACGTGACGAAGAAGTCGCCGTTCTCGATCGACCAGAACGTGTGGGGCCGCGCGGTCGAGACCGGGTTCCTCGAGGACCTGTGGAACGCGCCGACCAAGGACGTCTACTCCTACACCGAGGACCCCACGGTCAACTTCCAGGCGCCGGACGAGGTGGTCATCACCTTCGACAAGGGCGTCCCGGTCGCGATCGACGGCGAGACCGTCACCGTGCTGGAGGCGATCCAGCAGCTCAACCGCAGGGCGGGCGCGCAGGGCGTCGGCAGGCTCGACATGGTCGAGGACCGGCTCGTCGGGATCAAGAGCCGCGAGATCTACGAGGCGCCGGGCGCGATCGCGCTGATCACCGCGCACCAGGAGCTGGAAAACGTCACGGTGGAGCGCGATCTGGCGCGCTTCAAGCGGACGGTCGACCAGCGGTGGGGCGAGCTGGTGTACGACGGCCTGTGGTTCTCGCCGCTGAAGGACGCGCTGGACACCTTCATCCAGTCCTCGCAGGAGCACGTGACCGGGGAGATCCGGATGGTGCTGCACGGCGGGACCGCGGTGGTCAACGGGCGGCGCAGCGAGGAGTCGCTGTACGACTTCAACCTGGCCACCTACGACGAGGGCGACACCTTCGACCAGTCGCTGGCGAAGGGTTTCGTCCAGCTCTGGGGCCTGCCGAGCAAGATCGCCGCCAAGCGGGACCTCAAGAAGAACTGATGACGAGGGTGCGCGCGGCACACGGCCGCGCGCACCTCCCACGACGAGCAAAGGGAAGATCGTGAGCGGGAAAGAGCAGCCGGTGCAGCTGTGGGGCGGCCGGTTCGCCAGCGGACCGGCGGAGGCCATGGCGGCGCTGAGCGCGTCGACCCATTTCGACTGGCGCCTCGCGCCGTACGACATCGCCGGATCGCGTGCGCACGCCAGGGTGCTGCGCGACGCGGGCCTGCTCACCGACGAAGAGCTCACCGGGATGCACGCGGCGCTCGACACGCTCGCCGAGGACGTCGCCTCCGGGGCGTTCACCCCGACGATCGCCGACGAGGACGTCCACACGGCGTTGGAACGCGGCCTGCTGGAGCGCGCGGGCACCGAACTCGGCGGCAAGCTGCGCGCGGGCCGCTCGCGCAACGACCAGGTCGCCACCCTGTTCCGTATGTGGTTGCGTGACGCCGCGCGGCGCGTCGTCGCGGGGACGCTCGATGTCGTCGATGCCCTTGTCTCCCAAGCGAAACGGCACCCCGAGGCCATCCTGCCCGGCCGCACGCACCTGCAGCACGCGCAGCCGGTGCTGCTCGCGCACCACCTCCTCGCGCACGGGCAAGGACTGCTGCGGGACGTCGGCAGGCTGCGGGACTGGGACGCGCGCACCGCGGAGTCGCCGTACGGTTCCGGCGCGCTCGCCGGGTCCTCGCTCGGTCTCGACCCGGAAGCCGTCGCGGCCGAGCTCGGCTTCGAGACCAGCGTGGAGAACTCGATCGACGGCACCGCCTCCCGCGACTTCGTCGCCGAGTTCGCGTTCGCCGTCGCGATGCTGGGCGTGAACCTGTCCCGGATCGCCGAAGAGGTGATCATCTGGAACACCGCCGAATTCGGCTACGTAACGCTCGACGACGCGTGGGCGACCGGCAGCTCGATCATGCCGCAGAAGAAGAACCCCGACGTCGCGGAGCTGACCAGGGGCAAGTCGGGGCGGCTGGTCGGCAACCTCACCGGGCTGCTGGCCACGTTGAAGGCGCAGCCGCTGGCCTACAACCGGGATCTGCAGGAGGACAAGGAGCCGGTGTTCGACTCCGTCGAGCAGCTCGAACTCCTCTTCCCCGCGATAGCGGGCATGATCGGCACGCTGACCTTCCACACCGAGCGGCTCGCCGAGCTGGCCCCCGCCGGGTTCACCCTCGCCACCGACATCGCGGAATGGCTGGTGCGCCAAGGGGTTCCGTTCCGCGTCGCGCACGAGGCGGCGGGGGAGAGCGTGCGCGTCGCCGAGGCGCGCGGCGTCGGGCTCGACGAGCTGACCGACGAGGAGTTCGAGAAGATCAACCCCGCGCTGACGCCCGAGGTGCGGACCGTGCTCACCGTCGAAGGCTCGGTCCGATCGCGTGACGCGAAGGGCGGCACCGCGCCGGTCCGCGTCGCCGAACAACGGGAGCGGCTCGTCGCCAAGGTGGCCGCCTACCGGGAGTGGGCCGACGGCTGAGCGGTCCCTTCGGACAGGTGCGTCCGCCACCGTTCGACGGCGACCAGCACGGCCTCCTCGTCCTCGTCGCCGTGGGCACCCGAAGCGGCGGCGGCGCCGAGGGCCACGTCGCCGCCGGTGACGAGGATTCCGCCCGCCCGAGGCACGAAATCGCTGTCGTACAGGTGCTGGATGCTGTCGGTGATCTGGGACGGCAGCTCACCGAGCGCTCTCGACGGTTGCAACGCCACCAGCGCGGTGCGGGCCTTGGCCACGGCGATCCTGCTGGTCATCGGCATGCCGCCGTCGGCGCGCCGCAGGACGATCACTTCGCCCGCGACATCGATCACGGCCACCGCCAGTGGCGGGAAGCCGCGTTCGGCGCCGACGTCCAACGCCGCCTGCGCGAGCCAGTCGGCGTCGGCCAGTGTCAGTCCGGGAAGGCGAGGAATACCGGTCATGGGACCGAATCTAGCGGGCCACGATCGGCCTGACGCGTTCGTCGGGTAGACAGGAGCGGTGGGCATCGAACTCGACCACCTGATCTACGCGACCCCCGATCTCGACGCGACGGTCGCCGCGCTGCGGGCGAGCGGAGTGCCGCTGTCGCCGGGCGGGCCGCACGTCGGCATGGGCACCCGGAACTTCCTCGGCGGCCTCGGTGCCGGGGCCTACCTCGAAGTGGTCGGACCGGATCCCGGCCAGGACGAACCCGGTGCGCCGCGGCCCTTCGGCATCGACTCGCTCGCCGGGCCGCGCCTGGTGACCTGGGCCGCGCGGACCACGGACCTCGACGCCGCGATCGCCGATGCCGCCGGGGCCGGACACGACGCGGGCACCCCGGGCGAGATGGCACGCGAACGCCCGGACGGCGTGCTGCTGCGCTGGCGGCTCGCGTTCCCGCCGGACAACGCGGGCGGGGTGCTGCCGTTCCTGATCGACTGGGGTTCCTCGGCGCATCCTTCCGGGAGCGCGGCGAAAGGGGCCGCGCTCGAGTCGTTCGCGCTGGCCCATCCTGACCCGGACCGCGTTGCCGAGGTGCTGCGCGCGCTCGGTTCCGACGTCCCGGTCGAGCGAGGTCCGGCTGGTGTGACGGCCGTGCTCGGCCTTCCCGACGGCGGCAGGCTGGAGCTGGGGGAGTAGTGGCGGATCGGCTGTTCACCAGGGACGAACTGGCGCTCGACCCGCTCGACCTGGCGGCGGGTCTGCTCGGGTCGGTGCTGGAATGCGAGAGCCCGGACGGCACGGTCGCCGCGAAGCTCACCGAGGTCGAGGCCTACCGGGGTGAGGACGACCCGGCTTCGCACTGCTACCGGGGCAGGACGCCGCGGAACCAGGTGATGTGGGGGCCAGCGGGTCACCTGTACGTGTACTTCGTCTACGGCATGCACTTCTGCGCCAACGTCGTCGGGCGCGAGGACGGCGAGCCGGGCGCGGTGCTCGTCCGCGCGGCCGAGATCGTCGAAGGCGTCGAGCTGGCACGCGGGCGCCGCGAGGCGGCGCGCCGCGATGACCAGCTCGCCCAGGGCCCGGCCAGGCTGACCTCCGCGCTCGGCATCGGCCCGCAGCACAACGGCGTGGACCTCACCGATGCCGCGTCACCGGTCCGGTTGCGCCGCGCCGAACCCGCCGCGGTGATCCGG